>OY843751.1:4562500-6535007 GCA_963693055.1 bacterium | reverse complement strand
TAATTTCCCAAAATCACATTGGCAAGGTCCAAAAAGCCCATTTTAAACAAGGGTAAATTCGACAACCACTTGGAAGCTCCTGTGGATAGAGCTGAGGGAATACCCAATACAAACGATAACAATCCTAAAACCACGACTGCTTTGGTGCGTGTCCATTTCCATTCGTCAACAACAAAAGAAACAGCCACTTCAAGTAATGATATGGTTGAAGTTAACGCGGCAACACTTAGTAGCAGAAAAAATCCGGCTCCAAAAATATATCCTCCCGGAATTTTTGCAAAAATTGAAGGCAATAACACAAAAACAAGTCCCGGTCCGCCATCAGGACTCAAGCCCATTGCAAACAAGGCCGGAAACGTCATTAGACCAGCAATGATGGCAATCAGTGTATCAAACAAACAGACATAGCCGGCAGAGATAATTAAATTTTCTTTTTTAGAGATATAACTGCCATAGGTAATCATGGCACCCATACCCAGACTGAGCGAAAACAATGCCTGTCCTAAAGCGCGTCCAACGGTTCCTGCGGTTATCTTGGAAAAATCGGGTTTGAGATAAAAAGACAGACCTTCACCCGCACCCGGCAAGGTTACCGAACGTATAGTCAATAAAACCAACAAAACAAATAATACCGGCATTAAAATTTTAGCAGCTTTTTCAATTCCATTAGAGACGCCACGCATCACAACCAAAATATTGATTACCAGAAATCCAAACAGATAACCAATAACGGTTACGGGCTCTTTGACAAAGTTATTAAAAATAGATACAGATTCATTAGCAGAGGTTAGCTGGTTAAGATCTCCCATCAATGCTTTAATAAAGTACCCAACGGTCCATCCTGCTATCACAGAATAATAAGAAAGAATACCAATACCCGTTATTACACCCAGCACCCCCACAAAAACCCAGAAAGTTTTTGGCGCAAGTGCTTTATATGCTCCAACAGGATTTCGTTGCGTTGTCCTACCCACAGCAAGTTCGGCAATCATGACAGGGGCACCTATTAATATTACAAATGCAATATATAATAAAACAAACGCGGCACCACCATTTTGACCGGTTACATATGGAAAACGCCATATATTTCCCAATCCAATTGCGGATCCCGCCGCCGCCAATACAAAACCAAAGCGAGAGCCCCAGGCCCCTCGTTCCTGTGATGATTGTAACACCTATACCTCCATTGCTTTCAAATCTTGTTAAAACGGAATTGCCAGAGTCAACTGATATACAGCATATCTATTATTAGTATAAATATCTTGTTCATGTTTCATTTGCATACTAACATTTGGGGTGTCATCAAAATCAGCAAGATGCGCGTCTACAAATGCATCGGTCACGCTGTATAATACTACACCGGCCAGCCACCATATTGCCAGGCTCCGGTTTTCACGGTAAAATTCTTTGTCATAATAATATACTGACTCTTGCGCCCACTGGTTCTGCACAACAGCGTCAATAATCAATCCAACTTCTGTACCACCAATTACCAGTCCCTTGAACCACTTTCCATTATAAAACTGGCCCCATCCCGGCAAAGCCAAAGATCGTAACATGGCTCCACGGGGAGAGCGCGACATCAAAGTATCTTGCACAACGGATACACTGTCCGCAGTCATTGAATCGGGTGAAGAGATGGTCAGTGTTTGCGCAGAGGAAATCAAAGGAAAAGTGATAAACACTACCAAAATCAAAAAAAACGGTTTCATCACGTTAACCGGCCACCTCGGCAATCGCCTCAATCTCAACAAGTCCATTTGCAGGAATTTTTCCAGCCTGCAATGCCAATCTGGCTGGTGGATCTGTTGGGAAAAAATCAGAATATACTGCATTCATAGATGCAAAATCTTCAATTCTTTGCAGAAAGATGGTTACCTTTAAAACATGATCCATATCTGATCCGGCTGCCAGCAATATTTGTTTTATATTTTCCATGGCTTGTCGGGTTTGGTCTCCCACATTATCTGAAACCAATTCACCACTTTTCGGATCAAATCCCAATTGACCAGCGACAAAAATCAGCCCGGTTTTTTCTGATACAACTGCCTGGCTATAATGTGCCTGAGGTATTGGGGCGTTTTCAGTACTTATTATTTTTTTCATCTAGTTATCCCGGTTATGTTTGGTTGATAATAATATAAAAACAGTTCCCATTTCTCAGAGTTCTTTAAATCCTTGTCAGACAAGAGATCCCGTATCGATATTTCTGCCAACATTTCTTTATCTTTATCTAAAAGCTGTACGTCTTCTTCCATAATATTCAAAATTTTATCCAATTTTATCATTTTCAACGCGTCAACATATTTGGTCTCAAACTTGATGCTGGCATCTTTATCAATCAGATGCATCACCTTTTGAAAATCCATTCGGTCCCGGTAATGACGTCGTGAAGTCAAGGCATCAAACACATCTGCAACAGATATAACTTTGCTTAATTCAGGAATCTCATTTCCATTCAATCCATTAGGATATCCGCTGCCATCAACATTCTCATGGTGAGAAGATGCAATCATGGGAACATTACGCAATTCCCTTGAAAAATTGATACGCTCCAATATACTTTTGGTAAACTTGGGATGGTCCTTAATGTGCTCATATTCTTCAGTTGTCAATCGGGTTTCTTTGGTTAACACGGCTTCACGGATAGCAATCTTGCCATAATCATGCAGCAAAGCAGATATTCTCAATACCCGGCGATCTTGCTCACCAAAGTCTGCTTCTCGGGCTATCAAATCAGCAAACAAGGCAATTCGTTTTGAATGACCCGCTGTCAAGGGATCCCGCGCATCAATAGTGCTCGCAAGTGTTTCTATAAAGCTATCAAAAGTCTTGATCTGTTCTTCATAGAGTTGGGCATTTTCTATTTGTCCGGCGGACAGTACGGCAATTGCAGTCAATAGTTCTTCATCATCTTTATTAAAAGATTCACCATGTTTATTCAAAGTCTGAAAAACACCAATAACCTCTCCTTTCTGGTTCCTGAGAGGTGCATTTAATACATTTCTTGTTTTGTAACCGGTTTTTTTATCAATATTAGGATTAAAGCGTGAATCGTTATACGCATCTTTAATATTCAAAATCTCTCCGGTCTCTACAACATGACCGGCAATTCCCGTATTACTGGGGAACCGTATCTCTTTTTCTCCATGTGCAACTTTGGACCAGAGTTCTCCTTTTTCCGCGTCAAGAATAAATACCGAGCATCTGTCACAATCCAGCGCTTTTTTCACTTCATCCATAATCTTCATCAACAGCCGGTCAATTTCAAGTTCTTTTGAAATATTACGGGTTACACTTAGCAACAGCTCTAATTTAAACTTGTCGCCTCTAGTAAACTCGAATTGTTGAAGTGATTTATTCACAGTTAACGATTTATTTATTCAACTTTATTTTATTCAAAGGGATTACAAAAGCCATTCCAACAGCATACCAAACCATTGTAACAACTTCAGCGTCGCCATAGTTCCACTCAAAAAAACCGTTTAATAAAAACGCCAGAAAAATCGCCAGGGTTGCCATTACCCAGGCATACTGTAATGAGGGATCTTGACCACCTAAAAAAATCTTTTGCTTCCATAGTCTGACAAAAATATTGACCATCATAAACAAAAATGCTGCCAACCCTACCAAGCCCAGTGTTACAGCTATATGCACATAATTACTGTGAAAATGCCCAACAAGTTCTGTTGTTCCGGGTGGTGCATATTTTTTGTAAACCTTTTGTGTGCTCATATCACCCACCCCCACAATGGGATGATCTTTAAAAATCTCCCAGCCAACAGACCACCATGCAATTCGCTTGGCATTTGTTCGCCAGGTAGGGTCAAACATGTGCTGAACCCGGTCCGAAAAAGCATCGGGACCCAGGAAATAAACAACAGGCATTAACGCAATAATAGCAATAATCAATTTTCGATTTGAAAAATAAACAATCAGCAGCGCGCCTACAAAAAATCCCAACCACGAGCCACGTGTTGAGGTTAGGATAAGGCACATTAAATTGACAAACGTTAAAGCTGCAAAAATCCATTGCCAGGGCTTCTTTTTATACAATACTGCAAGTGCCATTGCAGCAAGAGAACCAATCATGGTTATTCCACCGGCAGTCATGGAATTGTGAATATTTCTCACACGTACAGTTGGATTAGCCAAGAAGGACTTTATACCCAATAGCGAATAAAATGAAACCGAAAAAACAAATATATATATCAATCGTTTAAATATTTTTTCGTCATCCAATTGGGAAGACAGTACGTAAACGATGGGTATTAAAAGCAATCGTTTTAAAAATATAAAAGACTCGCCAATATTTTGAGAAAAGGGCAAAGACACCAACGATGCTGCTACAAACAATAGGAATCCCCATTCCAACTTTATGGGTTTAAAGCGAGTGCCTTTTGTAACAAAAAGTCTGAGCAGCCAGAAAAAAATTGCAAGCCCTATACTGCTCTGAGTAACTGCAATTTTAAATGGCATAAACGCCGCAAAAATATATAAAAACACCACAATCGATTTTTCCAGAAAACGATCAAACTTTTTCATTTTAGGCGTCAATTGCATGCTCCTGTAATCTAAACTGCATATTATATAATTTCTGATACAATCCCTTGCTTTTTACAAGTTCTTCGTGGCGGCCCTGCTCTACTATTTTACCGTCTTCAAGAACAATGATTCGGTCCGCATGTAATATGGTAGAAAGTCTGTGCGCTATAACAAAAGAGGTACGGTTTTCCATCAAATGTTCAATTGCCTGTTGTACCAGCAATTCAGATTCCGTATCCAAAGCCGAAGTGGCTTCATCCAGAATCAGTATAGGGGGGTTTTTCAATATCGCTCTGGCAATAGCAAGACGTTGTCGCTGACCTCCGGAAAGGGTTACTCCACGCTCACCTATATTGGTATCATAACCATTGGGTAACGCCTCAATAAAGTTATGGGCATTTGCATTTTTAGCAGCCGCTATAATCTCATCCATCGTGCGTTCTTCTGCACCATAAGCAATATTGTTCCGAACAGTATCGTTAAACAAAATGGTTTCCTGAGTTACAATACCCATTACCATACGCAGGCAATGCAAGTCGATATTGCGTATATCAACACCATCCAGTTCAATGGAGCCGCTGTCAGGATCGTAAAAGCGGGGAATCAGGTCAACCAATGTAGATTTACCTGCGCCACTGGGTCCTACAATTGCCAGTACTTCTCCTTTATTTACCCCAACATTAATCCCAGACAAAACCTCACTACCCTTTTTGTATGAAAAAGAGAGATCTTTGATCTCTATCTGTCCTTTAAACTCGTTAACAATTACCGGTTTCTCAACATTTTGAATGGCGGGTTCCAGATCCAGAACCTGAAAGATACGCTCCCCTGCAGCCAACGCTTCCTGAATTCGACTGTTTACATTAGACAATTCTTTTACCGGTGTCATGATGGAGAATATCAGCAATAAAAACAAAATAAAATCATCGGGAGAAAGCAACTGACCTCTCAAGACCATATCTCCGCCAAACCACAAAATACCTACGGCAATGGATGTTCCTAAAAACTCGGTAAGGGGTGAAGCCAGGTTACGTGTACGCGTGATCTTGACCAGAGTTTTAAAAAAGGCGTGGGTTTCCTTCATAAACTTTTTGATCTCAAAGTTTTCCATGGCAAACGCTTTAACAATGCGTACACCGGAAATCGTTTCCTGCAAGACCGAAGTTACATCTGCCATTTTCTCTTGCGAATGCGCGCTCTGCTTGCGAAGCTTTATACTGATCCAGCCAATAATTCCCAGGCTGAACGGTGTTACCAGCAACGCTATTAATGCGAGTCGCCAACTGATAATGGCTGCCCATGTCAGAGAAAACAGAATGATCAACGGATTTTTAACCAAAGTCACAAAACTTGCAGATACACCATTGTTCACCAGGGTAACATCATTGGTGATTCGCGAAATGATCTGGCCAGTCCGCGTGCTATGGTAATAGCTAAGAGAGAGTTTGTTTATGTGTTTATACAGATCGTTTCTTACATCCCGTATGACTCCCTGCTCCACATAAGCCATAAAAAAGGATTGAAAATACGAGAATATGTTTTTAAACAACATTAAAATGATAATAAAAATACAAACGCGCTTTAAATTCACATGTCGGTCTGGCGTATTAAACATGCTGTAAAGATGGCCTTTAACAAACAGCCATTTATCATTCAAAGACTTTGGTATTGCTTTATCCATCATGGATGGGGCTGCATCAGAAGATGACTCTATTTCTGCAGAATCCATTGTCATCACTTGTGCCGAACTGTTTTCTGCATTAAAAATGGTGTTCAAAAAGGGCATTATACCCATATAAGAAGCACCATTAAAAAGCGTATACAAAACAATGCACAATATGGAACCTGTTAAACGTGCCCAGTATGGCCGGATATACCCCAGAATACGAAAAAAAATCTTCATTTATTTATATATCAATCCTTAATTTCTTTATAATCCACATCTTCAACATCCGAATCTGACAAATCCAGAGGCTCATTGCTGGATTTTCCATTTACTTCAATATCTGATTTTCTTGAGGGTAATAGACTAACAATCAGTTTATATGCCCAATATATTAAAAAACCTAAAAATAAAAACCGAAATAACATTTCCATTTACCTTGAACGCTAAAATTACAAAAAGAGGGCATAAACCCTCTTTTAATATCATTGTTTTTTTGACTTTTGATCTAAGTGGACCGGAGAATAATACTCTATTCCGTAGTGTGGGCGCATTATTTGTTTTACAAGATCATCAAATTCATTATCATTATTAACAAAATCTATCAAAGTACTGTTGATCACCAGCAGAGGCGTATCATTATAATGAAAAAAGAATTTGTTATAGGCTTCATTCAATGATTTTATATAATCCATTGAAATATCTTTTTCATAACCCCGTCCCCGCTGTCGGATATTGGCCATCAACCGTTCTGGCGAAGATTGTAAAAACACAACCAGATCAGGTTTGGGGATATCCTGCTCCAATAAACTAGCAATTTTATCGTACAGAAATAGTTCACGGTCTTCAAGGTTCAAATGCGCAAAGATTCTGTCTTTGGCAAACAAATAGTCAGATAACATAATATCATGAAAGAGGTCAGGCTGCACATTTTCCTGCTGCTGACGATATCGACTCAGTAAAAAGAACAATTGCACCTGAAAAGCAAACCGTTGCGGATCTTTATAAAAATCTTTTAAAAACGGATTTTCTTCAGGTTGTTCGTATACTGTTTTTGCATCAAGATGCTCGCCCAGCATTCGAGTTAAACTGGTTTTTCCGGCGCCTATTACGCCTTCTACACATATATATTTTGGCAAAGACACATTAAACCTCTTTCAGCTTTTCCCAAACAGCGTTTGAGGTTGCATAAAGTTCAATTCTGCTTCCATCAGGGGTCTCTTTTAATAACTGTTCTACAGTCTTGTTTAATCCGGGTACATTATATTGCGATGCAATTTCACATAAAGGAACCAGAACAAACAGTCGTTCAGACAATCCCGGATGCGGCACAACAAGCGTTTCGCTTTTCAATAAAAGCTGGTCAAAAATCAAAATATCAAGATCCAGGGTTCTGGGACCCCATTTTTCTTTACGGACCCGCCCTAACCTTTGCTCAACATGTTGCAGACGCGTCAACAATTCATCAGGTGCTAAAGCTGTACTAACTTGAACAACCGCATTCAAAAAATCCGATTGTTCTATGCTTCCGAATGGCTCTGTTTCATATAATCCGGAAATGCTAACCAGATCACCAAAAGACCTGATTTCTTCAAGAGCGCTAAAGATACAACTTTTCCGATCTCCCTGGTTTGAGCCTATCCCGATAAAAACATTTTTGTATTCTTTATGCTTTATCACGGGTTATTTCAATTTCCGTACCGTTAGCCAAACCACCCAACGGTGCCACGGGTTTTTTAACTCTAACAGTAACCTGCTCAATATCCAGTTTGCTTAACAAATTGTCTGCAATATTTTGGCTTAGTGCTTCTATTAAAAAAAAGCGATTATTTACTACACAATCGTAAACAATATTATAAATTTTTCTCACATCAATCGTATCATGAAGTTTATCGGATTGCGCTGATTTGGAACTATCAAAGAGCACTTCAACGTCAACATCAAAGCGTTGACCATTTCTCTGTTCACTGTCGTCCAGTCCATGATATGCATGAAAGGTCATGCCGCGAACTTTGAGTTTATCACGATACATTTTTTAAAAAAAATCCAAAAAATAAAATAAAAAATTAATATATTAAAATAACGTACGATTGTCAAGCTAAATTAGGCCGGGCACAACGTAAAGGCAAGAAAGCAAGACACTTATGAAAAGGGATTAATTTACGCACCACTGTCTTTTTTTGGTATTTATTGAACAGTATAAACTTTTTTAACACTTGAAATTGTTACAATAACAGGTATTCTAAAAATGGAGCGGCAATTGAAATTAAAACATATCGTTGCAATTTTGATCATTTATGCAATTCAACCCTTGTATTCAGCAGCTATCCCGCAAGGGCAAAACGCAGAACCACCATTTAACGGCGGGGTTGAATATCACAATATAGACAATATTAATACGAGACAGCGTGCTATACCTTTAAGATCGCTGGACAATAACCTTAAGGACCAGCTTGCAGAAAATGGTATAGCGTTTTCTGCTTTTGAAAACTTTAGCCAGACCACAATTCAACTCCATTCAGCAGAAACGCTTGCCGGCAAGATAGATTTAACACTTGACCGCAATTTATCTGTTTCACCCGACAGCCCGCTTTCGGCACATATCTTTGTAAAAAGCAAGACAGGTTACAAGCTTGTATCTACAGAAACATTCAATCTGGATGGCTCTCTCTCTACAACCTTTGGCGGACAGTATACCGACGAAATACTAGTGCTGGTTCCTCAAATGGCTCCGGATACGCCGTCACAAATCATTGCTTCTGCAAACGTGGGCGAGATCATTAATGACGAAGCAGTTAAAATCATGCTGCTGGGTGACTCTATCACCTGGGGTGAATATGATAATGCGGAAGAAGGGCTCCGAAAAAGATTATATGAACGATTGACAAATGCAGGCTACAACTTTGATTTTGTAGGAAGCTGGGGTGACGCACCTTATGAAGGACATTTTAGATTCAGTCAAAAAATAGACGATTTTTACCCTCCTGACCTGCTTGGCGGTGATCATGGAAATATGGATGTTACCAATCCCATGAACAATCACAGGCCCAATATTGTGGCTTTTCATTTGGGTACAAACGATCTTAACAGTCAATATAAAGATGTTGGTCCGTATGAAGAAAACGGAGAAATTATAAACACACAAAGTGGTGAAGTTGCAGTATTGATCGATTACCTGCTAAAATGGCACAATGGTGAATTTGGTGAAAACCTTGATTATATCATTGTCAGCCTGATCATTCCCATGGAAGATACTGCTCGCAGCGGAACACTTGAAAAATGTGTCGAGTTCAATAAAGAAGTGGCCCGCCTTGCCAGAGATTACCGCAATGGTGTTCTAACAGGGCAGCCGGAACCGGTTTACATTTGCGACCATTTTTCCCGTTTGCAGGAAAATCCTCATATCTGGACCAATGACTATTATGATCCCATGTGGGATATGATGCACCCCACCAAAGAGGGATTAGACACCATAGGAGATTCCTATTTTGATGTGTTTGAGTATATTTTATCAGGAGAGACAAAATGGTTCCGCGATATCACATGGTACGCTGACGTTGCAGGTTTTGCTGACAAATATCACAGTTATAAAGGTGTTTCCCTTGTAGATATCAACCAGGATGGTTATGATGATATTTACATAGCCCGCACAGCTAAAGGTGATGCTGATCCGCATGAAGCATTCTACCTCAGTAATCCACAATTGCCCTATACGGAAAGCGCATTTGACTATCACATAGAGGATGAAGAAAAAAGCAACAGTTCCGTCTTTGTAGACATTGACAATGATGGCGACTTTGACCTGTTTAATGGTAGCACTGCCGATAGCCCCAACCATTTATACCTGAACCAAGACAATCAGGATTTTGAAGATATTAGCACCCTGGCGGGAATACTAAACCAGATAAAAACAACCACTACAACATTGGCATTTGACGCGGAAAATGACGGAGATATGGACATTCTCGCGATCAATTCCGAAGCTTTGAATGAATATTATGTAAACGATGGTAACGGCAGCTTTACCTCAACCGCCAGCAGTCTTCGTGATGCAGTTGAAGCAGGCAAATACAGCATCTCGGCTTCAGCAGCGGATTTTGATAATGATGGCGATGTTGACATCTTTTTATCAAAACGCGAAACAAACAATAAACTTTGGCTTAATGACGGCGCCGGCAACTTTTCTGACGTTGCCGAATTTGCTGGTGTTGAGGGTAATTACGTCAGTCTTAACCACAACGGTGCAAGCTGGGCAGATCTGGATAACGATGCGGATCTGGACCTGATTTTGGGTGTCAGCCATACCAGCAGCACTCCTGATCCCTATTTGCAGGTTTACGAAAACCAGGGTGACGGCACTTTTGATAATATTTCCAATTCATTAGCCATCCCCATGGATGGACTTGCTCCCATCATTGGCGATTTTAACAATGATGGATGGGAAGACATTCTCATTACCAGTGTGGCAAACTATGCGGGACTTTATCTGAACCAAGGCAACTGGACTTTTGCCAAAGAAAACAACAGCGGCACCGAGCTTTATGCCGGTGATATGCGTGGTGGCGCACCCTTTGATTATGATCTGGATGGAGATCTGGACCTGATTATTACCCGTGCTGATGTTTTCAATGTTATGATGCAAAACAATCTCAGCAATGGTTATAACTGGTTACGTGTTAATGCATATGGTCCGGATGGCAATATTGGCGGATACGGCACCAAAATATGGATTTATGAATCTGGACATGTGGATGATGCAGATTATCTGTTGAACTATCGTGAAATCACTTCGGGTGCCGGTTACTTTTCGCAATACTCTCCCACACAGCACATCGGTATGGCATTACACAGCCAATGCGATCTGCTCGCAAGATTCACTGACGGCACAATGGTTGTAATGCGTAATGTTGCGGTTAACCAGACTATTACTATTCGTCCCGAAATACCTCAGAATACAGGTACAGATCCCGCTCTCCTGGCAGAATATAGCGGCAACAATCAGGAAAAAATTGTAGGCCAAACGCTAGACAATCCCATCGTCGTCAAAGTTACAGATGATGAAGGCAGACCTGTTGAAGGTTCAAGTGTGGCATTTCAAGTCATTGAAGGCGATGCTACCTTGTTCATCCCGGATCTGACCACAGACGCTATTTCAGTTGAAACAGAAACCGGTAATCTTTCCGGAAATATGCAATGGTTTTATGATCTGACTGCATCCGGCAATGGATTTGTTGCAGTTCCCTCTTATTTGGGAGGTTCCGGCAGTGCCGAACTCCAAGTTGAAACAGCCGAAGCAGACCAGTTTTCGGTATGGGTGCGTTTTGCAAACGCGCAATCATCAGACCAGGTAACAGTGGCAATTGATGAGCATCAAGCCAAAACCCTGACACTCTCTTCTCAGGAAGGCTGGCAATGGGTACAAGTACAGGAAAACAGCGTTGCATATTTATACAGTTTAGATCAGGGTTCACATACCATCACCCTGAATATCAATAACGGCAGACCCCATATTGACAAATTATTATTCACTACTGATGTCAATTATGTTCCTACCGGTGCGGAAGAAGGAGAAAATGAATCGCCTAATCTTACTGACCGCGAAGGTTTGGCGCGTCGTTTTATTGAACTGGGACAAACATCTGGTGAAATCATCGTTGAAGCATCTCTATCCTATAACGGATCACCAGTTGACGGCAGTCCTGTTCAATTCAACTTGTCAGCACTTCCCGGTACCCCGGTTTCCATTGAAAAGACATCAGGTGATGCTCAGGCAGGTGATATAAATGTTCCTCTTGATGAGCCTTTTGTCGTTACTATCAAAGACGCCTTCGGCAACCCCATTCCCGATTTTCAGGTCGTATTTTTAGTCCTTTCAGGCGGCGGCGTTATGGATTATAACGCGGTGAATACAGACGCGTCAGGGCAGGCAAGTGCTACCTTGACTCCTGGCAGCTCCAGCGGATTGCAGCAGGTACAGGCCATTGCAGAAGGTGTTCCCGGTTCACCGGTTACATTTACAGCAGCCATTCGGGGTGTAGCCAGCGATATGAAGTATGTATCCGGCAACAATCAATCCGGCAAAGTGCTGGAATTTTTGGCTGATCCCATACAGGTCAAAGTACTGGAAGAAAATGGTGGCCCCGCAATTGGTTACCAAGTGAATTTTGCGGTTTTGAGTGATACCGGCGGAGTTGTAGATTCCACCACCTATGCAGCCATTCTTCAGGGTGCTACAGTGCAGGCAGATTCCTCAGCTCAAATCCTGACCAATGTAAATGGTATAGCAAAGGGCTACTGGTTATTGGGTAAAACTGCTGGTACCACAAGCATGCAAGTCAATGCCGGAGAGATAAACGGATCTCCTGTTACCGTTAATGCAACCGCAACAGCCGGAAACCCCGCAGTGATATTACAGATATCCGGTAACGGTCAAACTGCGGCAGTAAACCATTCTTTGCCAGAATCTCTAATAGTTCGTATTAATGATAAATATGGCAATCCCATATCCGGCCATTCGGTTGTCTTTACCGCTGAAAATGGAGGTGGATTTGACGGCAGTACTCAAATTGTGGCTCAAACCAACACTCTGGGAGACGCCAAGGCTGAATTTACAACCGGTCAAACCGCAGGAACTGACATTTACGAAATTAACGCCAGTGCTACATTTAATAACAGCGACATTCCAGGATCTCCGGTAACCTTTTGGGCTTCAGCCACTGCCGGAAATGCTGCTAACGCATATAAAATTTCAGGAGATGCGCAGACCGATACTGTTGGTCATGTTCTGAATCAACCATTCCGTGTAAGAGTTACTGACAGTTACAATAACCCCGTTGAAGGCTTTGAAGTTAGATTCTGGGTTGAAAATGGAGATGGTTCTTTTAACGGGCAAAATATTGACACCCAGGTTACCAATGCAAATGGATATGCATCGGTCAACTTTACTCTGGATGAAAAAGCAGGTCAAAATCAGGTCCAGGCAGTCTTTGCCGGCTTGTCTCCGGAAGTTATTGCATTTTCTGCAACCGGCGTGCACGATGTACCTCAAAAACTGCTCTATGTATCGGGCAATGTTCAAAGCGGTGTACGAGGTACCCGGCTAAATCAACCTTTCCAGATCAGAATTACAGATGTTTTTGAAAATCCCGTTCAAGACCATCCCGTAAGTTATGAAGTAACCAGCGAATTGGGTGAAATAGATGGTCTAAGCTCATTCAACACCAGTACTGATGAATTGGGACTTGCGCGTGCATATCTCACATTGGGTGAAGAACTGGGTGATTCAAATCACGTTGTAACTGTCTCCAGTGAATACATAGGACAAGAGTTGGATGGTAGTCCCTACACATTTTACGCGTCCGTTAAACGTGGGAATCCTGCACGAATAATACCTATTACCAGTACCAGTGGTTTGATTGGTGCGCCGGGCCAGGTTCTGCCGGACACTATTTTTGTCAAAGTGGTAGATACAGATAACCTGTCAATCCCCAATTTTACGGTTAAATATTCAATTCTAACCGGCAACGGTCAATTTGAAGCAAATGACAAAGACACCTTGTCCGTACAGACCGATTCCAGAGGTATTGCGTATGCGGTTTGGCGTCTGGGTGAGTATCAGGATGCGCAACAAATCTCGGTTTCGGCAATTTATGAATCTGAACATCTGGAAAACTCGCCTCTCAGCTTTAGCGCTTATGCCGTTTCTTCCGGTGCTGAAGATCTGGTTTATGAAGCAGGAAACAATCAAACCGGAATGGTAGGGCAGGCACTTTCGACTCCTCTTACGGTCAAAATTAAAGATGGATTAGGCTTTCCGGTATCCAATCATCCCGTAACATTTACGGTTAAAGGCGGCTCCGGAACCGTTGGCACAAGACCCGACACATTGGTCCACACGAATGAAAACGGTATTGCCAGCGTTGTCTTTACCCTGGGAAGCGAAATGGGTGACAATTTACACACCGTAGAAGCCAGGTCATCCAATAAAGGTACCGCTTTGACGGGTTCACCCTTTTTATTCACAGCATCAGGTGAAGCGGGTATTACAGATGCAACGCTTTCTACCATAAGCGCCGAATCTCCAATTCCGGCATCTGGTGATGCATTTTCTTCCGTTCTTGTTAAATTAAAAGATAAATATGGTAACGCCCTTGCCAACAGAACGGTTACACTTACTCAGCAGGGTGTTACTGCCACAATTACACCAACTACAGGTAAAACCAATCAAAATGGCACTTTTGGAGCACTGGTATCTTCTGTTACTCCGGGTACTGTTACCCTGACAGCAGCAGCAGATGGTGTAGAGTTGGATCAATCAATAAACATTTCCTTCTTTTCAACTGATGCGTCAAAACTCACTCGCATTAGTGATTCGGATATCATTGCTTTTCCGGGATCGTTTCTTGCTGAACCACTCACTGTTAAAGTGACAGATAGCAACAATCAACCGGTTGCCAACTATCCCATTACGTTTCAATCAGAAAACACGGATATAAATTTTGAATTTATTCAACCGGTTTATACCAATGAAGCTGGCCTGGCCACTTGTAATGTTCAGGTATGCCCCGAGCCATGCGAACTGACAGTACAAGCAGTAGCAGGTGGTCTGACCGGCAGCCCCATGTCATTCAGCATATATGTAATGATGCCGGAAAATCTCTCTGTACATAAAATCAGCGGCGACAACCAAACCGGCCCTCTCGGACAATCATTACCCGAGCCGGTTGTCGTTCAGATCAAAGACAGCGATAACCGACCCGCAGGCAACATGGGTATTCTGTTTTCATCAGAAAATACAGATATTGCCCAGGTAGACAGCGGTACAGTAAAAACCGCGGCTGATGGCAGCGCGCAAACCACCATCAGCCTGGGTACAAAATCCGGTCAAACCCAGATCACAGCTCGCATGGTGGGAACAAGCAAACAGGTCTCCTTTACAGTCTCATCAACTTCCGATCAGGCACAAAACCTTGCACTCGCTTCGGAAAATCCACAATCGGTCAATGTAACCGAATCGCTTGCATCTCCGCTTTCTGTCAAAATCACAGATGATGCCGGCAATGGCGTAGCAGACCGTGATGTTGTGTTTAGATTAATAAGCGGGCCAGGCGAATTAGATGGAGATACTACTCAAACCAGCAATGCCTCGGGTTTAGCATCCATCGGATTTACTGCAAGCACATCAAGTGGTACATCACTTGTGAGAGCTGTCAGCGCTTCTGTTCCGGGAGATACTGTATGGTTTACAATCAAATGTCTGCCTGATGATGCCACAAGTATGGAAATAGCGGCTGGTAATAACCAGACCGGCATTGCAGGTCACAGATTAAACAATAAACTTTCTGTATTGGTCAGCGATCAATATGGCAACGGTGTGCCCCAGGTAATGATTACTTTTAGAGCCGCACAAGGCAGCATCGAACCGGATTCTATTGTCGTTAGCGATTCTACCGGTCATGCCAAAGCAAGCTGGGTACTGGGCAAAAGTGCCACAACCCAATCCGTTACAGCCATTAAAAATGGGCTTGATAATTCTCCATTACAGTTCCAGGCACAGGTATTGTCAAACAGTGCTCCTACCATTGCCATTTCAACAACAGATCTGACAGTTGCCGAAAACGACAGCATGAAATTTACAGTCCAGATCACAGACGCTGAAAATGACAGTTTTAGTGTTAATGTCCAGGGATTACCTGACGGCGCCGAATTTAATTCCAATGGCGTTTACAAATTTGTTTGGCTGCCAACTTTTTCACAGGCAGGTACCTATGACATAAAATTCACAGCAACCGACACACTGGGTGCAACCAGCCAAAAATTTGTCCAGCTAACCGTTACCAATGCAAACCGAAAACCGGTAATCGATCTGGATGCCAGTCTACCTGTGGCACATGTGTTGGGTACCATTACCAAAGGTCAATCGATTGATTTTTATGTCAAAGCCACAGATGCCGACAATGACCCGCTTAATTATGTCTGGTTGGTCAATGATGAAGCAAAAGCAACCACAACAGAATACAAACTGCAAACACAGAATCTCGATATCGGCAGCCTTACCGTTACAGCGCTGGTTTTTGATCAGCAGGATACTGCAAAAACAGCATGGATTGCATCCATTACTACGGCTATTGAGCTGAAAGATTTTGCGGGTGTATTCAAGAATTTTGACGGTGTAGAACTGAACTGGAGCACACGTCGCGAAACCGACAATAGTGGATTTTATGTTCAACGCGCAACCCAAAAAGCAGGCCCGTTTGAGACAGTAAGCAGTTTGATACCCTCAAACGAAAAAGGCCTTTATACTTTTACAGATCAGGATGTTCAGGCCGGCAAGACATATTATTATCGTCTTGAAGACCTGCAGACAGATGGCAGCCGTACAACACATGAAATGATTACGGTTGAACCACCGCTGCCAAAATCATTTACACTGCATCAGAATTATCCCAATCCGTTCAATCCATCTACCACTATACGGTTTGAAACGCCCAAACCGTCAAAAGTTACGCTGGTAGTTTATGACATCCTTGGACGTACGGTTAAAATGCTGATAAATGATCGAATTGAGCCAGGTTACCATATCTCCAAATGGGATGGCACCAATGCTCAGGATCTGATCGTTGCGGCAGGTGTTTACTATATGGTTCTGAATACGGAAGAAGGTCGGTTTGTGAAAAAACTCGCGCTGGTTAAATAAAACTGATCTAAAATACTTGATTTGACATTACAATCCGTCTGAGACCTCGGTTTTGGACGGATTTTTTTATCCCCAAACAAATATGAACAACTGGCAAATTACTCTAAATTATACTCGAGGCTCATAAACTCGGCACTATCATATCGCAGCAAATAATCATCAGAATCACCATTTGGCAGCGTTATCAATAGCATATACTGATCAATTTCTCCCCAGGCATCCCCTGCCTTGTCCAGCTGCACCCACACATTGTATAACCGAATAAAGGGCGCGCTTTCAAGCCCCATTTCTTCTTCAAAATAGATTATCTTTAATTCCAGGCCTTCGTATGAATCAGTATCATCAGAATATTGCGCTTTAAAGTTTAAATTTCCAGCTGCAGCTTGCGATGCTCTACCCTGCCACTTGCTATCCAATTTTCGGAAACCTTTATAATTTTCATAAAACATCTGCCCATCAACTAATCCCTTGCGAAAATAAACAGCAAGATCATTCAGACTTGACTGATAAAAATTCATCAATCCATCACGGGATTCATCTTCAATTCCACTGAATCCGATTGACAACCAGGGTGAAAAATAAATACGGACCGGACCGGTTTGGTATGCGCTATAATCTTTTCCCTGGTAATATTTTACTTTTTCTGAAACGGGCACAAGATGGTCCAGTTTTTCAACCATTTGAATACCACCCGCGCAATGCAGCATGAGCAAGGCCGCACTCAACCAGGGGCCGAGCAAAGTAAATCGACTGAGAAAAGTTTTTCGATACATCTAGAGGTCTTTCGATTCCAAATCAATTGTATATGAAATTAATTATCAGAGTTGACATGATGAAACAATTAATATAAAGTAACTGGATTACTGATTTTGTTTTTAAATTTGCTATTTTGTTAATACAATTCATTTAACCTAATAATACTAAACCCCATGAAAAAAAGCAAAACAAAAAAGCACCTGTCTTGAACAGGCAGGTGCTTTCAAAATTATTTACCCTGCAATTTATAATTTGAGGGGACCTCAAACTTGTCTGCAGATATATTACCGGTTTTAATATTGGTTACTTCATAAGAAGATTGAAACAACATTTTATTTCCACCGTCTGCTTTGGGCGCAACTTTTTTCTCTGCCATTTTGGATATTTTTTTACCAAAGAATCCACCCAACGCACCACCAACATCTGTTACATCTACGTCATTGCTTTCCTGGCTTTCTTCCTCCTGAGCGGCAGCTTGTTCCGCGGCATAAGCATTGGTGGTTACTGTATATTCCATATCCATTTTCAGGGGATATCCCTTCATTTCGCCCATGGAATCCTGCAATTGAGATGCCTGTTCTTTAAATGCTTGCATGAACTGGGCCATACCGCGATCTGAAGAAAAATCAAATCCCAATGCTTCGGCAAGTCTCTTTTCAAAATCAGCAGCTTTTTGTAATTCACTGGAGGTGGTAGGACTGTTCCAAAAATTACCCTTGAACAACATAGTATCCAATTTTCCGGTTTGTTTGTGTGTACCAATGGTCATAATAGTTGCCAGATAATGATCACATTTAATTCCACTTATGCTTATAGTCTCGCCCGTTTTTTTTATTTCAACAACAGGTTCCTGCCATTCATATTCAGATTCCATTTCTTCCTGCTCAGGATTCTCCTGCTCCTGCTGTTCTGGCATGTCATACATGGATTTACCGGATTCAAACAATTCCTTCATTTCCGCAAAAGTGGTTTCCGTATATTTTTTATCTTTATCATTAAAATTCCACATTAACTGTTTATCAAGGCGGGTAATATCAATCGTGGTTCCTTTGGGGCTGAAATGTTTCATTATTGCACCAGAAAATTTCAATCGAGTTTCCGAACGCTTTGCATCTCCCTGTACCATTACTTTACTTGTTGAAGTGAATCCTCCCATGCCATAAAATCCGGCGCTACTTGCTTTTGATTCGATGGTAACCTGTGCCGATACTGCTGCAACAAATACTACCAACATCCATGCAGCAACGTTCAATACAGTTCTCATTTTGACTCCTATTTGTTTTTTTGTTTGAATTATTTATATTTACATACTACCAGAGTATAAATTAAACAGATTAATAAAACAATTTATGCCCGTAGCAAATAAACAAATTTTTCATCATTTCAAAGTTAATTTTACATGAAAAACGCTGAAAATAAAATTATTTCTATTAATCCTGATGATCATGGAATCGCTGTTAAGCGATTCATTCAATATTTTGATCTAAAACCAAACAAACCCGAAATCGAATACCTGCAAACCATCTTGCAGCACTTTTCTTCCCTTCCCTATGAAAATATTAGCAAAATTGTCAAACTCTCTAACGACTTTACCTCCAATGAGCGTATACGCCTGCCTGAAGAAGTCATGGATGACCATGCCCATTATCATTTAGGCGGTACCTGTTTCTCCCTTACCTTTTTCCTGCAATCCATTCTTATGGATCAGGGATTTCATTGTTACCCGGTAATTGGCAGTATGCATAACCGGCCAAACGCTCATTGCGCACTGGTTGTGAATCTCAAAAAAAAACAATACCTTGTAGACCCTGGGTATCTGTTAACAACACCCATGGAACTGAACAAAGACCGCCCTCGTATCTATAAAACACCCCAATCCGGTGTAGAGTTGGTTTTCAATCAAAATAACGAACATTATTTCCTTTGCACATTTGACCGAAACCAAAGCAAATGGCGTTACTATTTTCAGAATAAACCGGTTTCTTTCAACATGTTTTTGCAATTCTGGTACGATTCTTTCTACAAAAGTTCAATGCATGGTATCTGTATGACAAAGATCCGTAATAACGGTCTGGTCTATCTTCATAAAGATCTGCTGCAAATATCAAATTATGATGGTAAGCAAAAGCAGCGCATCAAAAACAATTATCATCAAATTGTACAAGAAATATTCGGCATTGAACCGCAGCTTGTGGAAAAAGCACTGTACGCGATCAAAGTGAATGTTGAACAACAAAAGCATTTGGGACTGTTTCAAAAAAACGAAAGGACTTTTCTGAGTGAAACCGATTGAACCGCATCCGGTAAAACTGATTATAGGTGTATTGTATAGCGATTCGGAACTCTGGGAACGCGCCCGTGAAAAAATGACAGATAATTATGGTCCCATTGACCACCAGACAAAAGATTTTCCTTTCGATAGTACCCATTACTATGATCCGGAAATGGGCTCACCCATTTACAGACTGTTTTGTGGTTTTCAAATCCTCATTAATCCCGGTAGGCTGGCAGACATAAAAATTCAATGTAACGATATTGAAGACGCTCTGGCTGTAGACAATAATCGAAAAATCAACCTTGACCCCGGTTATCTGGATTATGACAAGTTTGTACTGGCGTCTGCAAAGTACAAAGGGCACAAGATTTACCTGAACCAGGGTATTTATGCAGACACTACTCTTCATTATGCAAAAGGCCACTATATCCCCGGAGAATACTGCTTTCCTGATTTTAAAAGCGGAATTTATGAAAATGACTTTCTCTCCTTTCGTACCCTGCTTAAAAATGCCTTGAAATAACCTAAAGGCCATTTTCTTTTACTATTGTTGGAATAATTCTTGCAATTATGGGATTATTAAATGTACAGGGAATAGGCCAAGGTCTTAACTCTTTTGATTTATTGGTGTTACAGCTGCCCCACTTTTGCCTCACTAACTGAATATTTTCCCCGTACAAACAATATTACCTAATTTATTGGAGAGATATACCATGTATAAATTGGTGTCTATTGGTATATATATAAAACAAAACCTATTGATCTTTACTTTGCCTTTATTATTCATTTCTGCACCCCTGGCTTTATCAGATACTAACCAGCCAACATCCGGTGAACTGGAAAAATCTGCAGATACTATATTTTCTGAATCCAAAAAAATGTTTAACGATACACAATACTGGGAATGCTCAAGAAATCTTATTCTCATTCTGGATACATACCCTGATTATTCGGACATAGATCATGTTGTTTATATGCTGGGCGAATGTTTATACGAAGCAGAAATGCTTGAAGGATCACGACGCATGTTCGAATTCTTTATCTCTAAATATGTTTCCAGTACCTATCTTCCCTACGCCCTTGCGGGAATTCAACGTAACCATTTTGAAATGGGCAGATACCAGGAATCCATCGACATTTACAATATTATTGTTCAGGGTAAACCGGAATCTGAATTATTGGATTATGTACACTATTATGCGGGATTAGCACACTATTACAACAAGCAGTATAATGAAGCTATAGAAACCCTGGCTTTGGTTAGAGAAAATTATCCCTACTCTGACTTTGCACAATATACAAGCGGACTCGCCATGTTAAAAGCGGAAAAAGTGAGAGAAGCCATTGACGTTTTTCACAACATCTGCAAACTGCCTGTTTATAATCAGGAACGCCAAAGGATTGTAAATGAAGCACACCTTACTTTGGGGTTTCTATATTATGAAATGGGCTATTACCAGCATTCACTCAAAGAATTTAACAAAATATCCTCTGAATATGACAATTATGCGACTGTTCTGCTTAGTGCCGGCTGGGCCGCAACAAAAATGGAAAATTATAAAGAAGCCATTATCTATTTGACAGATTTTATTTCAAACTATCAGGAAAATCCGGACACTCCTCAAGGGCTGTTTCTCCTGGGACGCTGCTATCTGAAACTGGGTTATTTTGAAGAAGCTCTAAAAAGTTATGATTATCTCATAGAGATCCTGCCCGCGCAAAATGTTCTTCCCGGAACGTTTGATAATATAAATATATTTTTAACGGATCAGCTAGAAGAGATTGAAAAAATCAAAATGGATATTCTCCTTTTGGAAAGCAAATTTGTTGATATGTCTTTGAACCTTGATGGAGATATCCCCGAATACATGATAAAAGAAAAAGATAGAGTACAAACCCAACGGTATACACTACTTGAACGCATTCGCACGGAAAGAGAAACCCTTAACGCGTTAACAGAAAAAATTGAAACGGTGCAGGTAATGGCTTCATCCAAAGATGAGCAGCGCGAGTGGCGGGCATATGCAGAGTATGGCAGGTCACGTGCAATGTATCTCTATAAACAAAAGAACCTGCCTTGATTTTAATTTTTACATAATAGAAGCAGGATCAACATCTATAGATATAGAAACTTTGTTTTTCTTTAACTGATCCATAGCTTTGCGAATGGCTGATTTTAACAATCTTCCCGATGCATCGCTTTGTTTTATGCTTTTAAACAGAATATGCCAGCGATACTGATTTTGAATTTTAGACAGGGGAGCGGGTACGGGGCCCAGCATCTGGTAACTGTTATGTTCCGGGATCTGTTTGCTAAACTGTTCTGCGGCTTTTTGTACAAGAAATTCGTTTTCGCCTTTGAACAATATATTGATCAACCTGCTAAAGGGTGGATAAATCAACCCCTTCCGGTCCATGATTTCTGACTTGAAAAAGTTCTCATAATGATGCAATCTGGCAAACTGCAGACTGTAATGCTCGGGCGAAAAGCTCTGTACAATCACTTCACCCAATTTCTCCTTTCTTCCCGCACGACCCGCCACCTGAGTAATCAACTGAAACGTTCGTTCCGCAGACCGAAAATCCGGTAAAAACAATTCCGTATCAGCAGAGATCACTCCCACAAGCGTAACATTTGGGAAATCCAATCCCTTTGCTACCATTTGCGTTCCCAACAAGATCTGATATTCACGATCGCCAAACTTTTTCAGCAAATTGTCATGCGCCATTCTGCCGCGAGTAGTGTCCAGATCCATGCGCAGCGCTTTTACACCGGGAAACAGTTCATGCAGTTCTTCTTCTACACGCTGGGTACCAACACCTCTAAACAGCACTTCAGAGCCCCCACATTCAGGACATTTTTCAGGGGCATAACGATTGTACCCGCAATAGTGGCACTTTAATCGTCCCCCCTTGCTGTGGAACGTC
Organism: bacterium; assembly: GCA_963693055.1. Taxonomy (GTDB): domain Bacteria; phylum Zhuqueibacterota; class Zhuqueibacteria; order Residuimicrobiales; family Krinioviventaceae. The sequence goes on along the minus strand of OY843751.1, from coordinate 6,512,144 downwards.
ATGGGTATGTCACAAAACCGGCACTCTGCGGTATAACCGCAATCCGTACATTTATAAACCGGTGCAAACCCTCTGCGGTTTAAAAACAATATAATCTGTTCACCCAGATTCAGCTTTTCATCAATCTTTTTACGAAGCGGCCTTGAGAAAATTATAGGTCCCGATTTACCAATGGTCCGTGGTTCCCGTTTCATATCAACAAGTTCAACCTTGGGCATGGGAATATCATCAATACGCCGGGGCATTTTCAACAATTCAAATTTATCTATATGGGTGTTATAATAAGTCTCTATAGAAGGTGTAGCAGAGCCCAAAACAACCACAGCTTTATGCAGTTGTCCTCTTACTACTGCTACATCTCTGGCATTATAGCGCGGTGTCAGGTCGCTTTGCTTGAATGAAGGTTCATGCTCTTCATCTATGATAATTAATCCCAAGTTTTTTAACGGAGCAAAGATTGCAGAACGGGGACCAATAACAATCTGATGTTTGCCTTCCCAGATTTGCCGCCATGAATCATAACGCTCACCCGGAGACATGCGGCTGTGGAATACCGCCACCTTGTCGCTAAAATGCGCACGGAACCGTCTGACCATTTGTGGTGTCAGTGCAATTTCAGGAACCAGCACAATTGCAGATTTATCCTTTTGAAGGGCATGATAAATCGCTTCAATGTAAACCTGGGTCTTTCCGCTTCCGGTTACCCCGTGTAATACAAATGTATTATAAACTTTTTCATCCAGTTTTTTTGCAATTGCTTCCAGAGATTCCCGCTGGTCGGGATTCAGTGTGATCGCCTTGGGTGGATCAATTTTCATACTGGAATAATAATCTCTGATTACCTCGCGGGTTTCCAGTTCCAGGAACCCCTTTTCCACCAATGTAGCAACGGATGCAGGAGTGGTTTTGGCTTGCCGGGCCAGACCGGTACGGGAAAATTCACGGTCATGATTGTCCAACAATACTTGCAAACATTCAGCTTGTTTGGGTGCTTTGGCGGCAATGGATTTCATGATGGCTTCAACTTCGTCATGGGTCAGTATTTCGGGAAGCTTGACCAGGGTTTCATATTTGGCGTCAACCCTTGCACGTGAAAGCTCCAGCTCTATCCTCACAAAGCCTTCCTGTCGCAGTCGTTTCAGGCTTGAATAAAAAGAACCGCCCGACATTTGCTTTTTCAGCTTGTTATAAGACATGGGATTTTGCCCACCCAACCGTCTGACAATCTCTGCCTGACGTGGCGAGCGTACCATAAGCGAGTCAGCAAGTCTGATGGGATCATCCGTCAGCAAACGCAAAATGCGCTCAGAATTTAAATGGATACCGGCAGGCAATGCAGCCTTTAAAACTTCTCCCCAGCCACAAACATAATATTCAGCAATCCATTTTGCCAGGCCCAAAACCTCAGGAGTAAACAAGGGTACAGGATCAAGCACCTCTTCAATCGATTTGAGTTTGGGGAAATCACTGCTGGCCTTGCGCGATACCACAAAACCGGTGGTTTTTCTGGGACCAAAAGGCGCCAGAACCCGTACTCCCGGTTCCACATCATCTGCAAAACGTTCAGGAATAATATAAGTATAAGAATTTTGCACCGGTATGGGGAACACAACCTCTGCAAATGGCATTTCAATATCAGGTATTTTCATGACAAAAGTTAATTAAAATCCTGCTCAATTTCAACAAACATTAATGAATTGTATTGAATCATTCGCAGTATATTTATGATTTAACGCTTGATAGTGTAGAGTATTTTTTTTAATTTTACCATTCATATAAACAGAGGAGATTGTGAATGCGTTTTCGTGTAATTTTATTGGCCTTGTTCATCATAATTGCTGGCATTTCCTGCCAAAAATTTGATCCGTTTGCCCCCCTGACAAATGAACAGGTAGCAAGCCTGTTGGAAAAAGCAAAAGAACAGAATCCCGGTTCTGATGCTCCCTGCGACACGTTATCCCAGCAGGACATACAAACCATTATGAATGACTTGAAAAGCTTTCCCAAAGAACCGGTTGGTAAAAAAGAAGTTGCGGTATTAGAGACCAATTATGGCACCATGATCCTGGCTTTCAATACTGATGTTGCGCCTGAGCATTGCACCGCATTTAAACGCCTGGTCAAATCCGGTTTTTACAATTGCACCAAATTCCATCGCATTGTTCCCGGATTTGTGATTCAGGGTGGAGACATTCTGACACGCGATAATAATCCACAAAACGATGGTTATGGAAATCCCGGTTACAGCCTGAATGCGGAATTTAACGATCTTCCACATGGTGCCGGTGTATTGTCTATGGCACGTTCACAAAACCCGAATTCAGCCGGTAGTCAATTCTTTATCTGTCTCTCTCGCGAAGGTACCCGCGCCCTGGACGGTAAATATACCGTATTTGGCAAAGTGATAGGCGGTTTGGATGTGCTGGATGCCATTGCAAACGTACCTACACGTGTTGCTAATCCACGCGCAAGAGAAAAATCGTACCCAACAGTTGATGTTGTAATCAAAAACGCATATATGGTTAAACGATAGGCACCATGAGCGCCCTTGAAAAATGTATATTCTATTTACTGTTTATACCCGGATTGTTGTTATCTCAAACCGGTAGTCAAACCAAAAACTGGATATACTTTACTGACAAAGGGCCGCAATCATTAACAAAATCTTTTGACGGAAAACAATATTTTACCCAAAAAGCTTTGAAACGCCGGGCCAAAATGTACAACAATGGCCCGGCATTTGATTTTACAGACCTGCCAGTCTGCCAGGAATATTTAGACAGCCTGGCAACCCTCAACATATCAATTCAAACCCGTTCAAAATGGTTAAATGCTATATCTGCCAATCTGAGTAAAGAGCAGATCGATCAGATTTCCCAATACGACTTTATCAAAGAAATACAACCGGTGCTTAGCGGCAAAAAAAATCCGGTTAACGCTGTAAACGAGATATCAGCAACAGACCGATTAAACAAATCTGCCGCAATCGATTACGGCCCCTCGCTTTTCCAGAATGACCATTTGCATATTCCCGAAATCCATGACAAAGGGATTACAGGACAAGGGGTTCTCATCGCTGTTCTTGATACCGGCTATCGACTGACCCATCCCGCGCTAGAGGACGTACATGTTCTGGATCGTTATGATTTCATTCACAATGACAGCAATGTGGATAATGAAGAAGAAAATCAGGATGTGTCCAGCCAGAACCGTCACGGGACCTATGCATTATCCGTAATAGCCGGTTACGAACCCGGAGCATTGATAGGCACTGCCTTTGGAGCGGATTTTCTTTTGGCCAAAACAGAAGACATAAGAATAGAAGCACCAGTAGAAGAAGACCACTGGATTGCCGCGGCAGAATGGGCAGACAGTCTGGGTGCTGATATTATTTCTTCCAGTATTGGATATCTGGATTGGTATATGCCCGAAGACATGAATGGAAAAACCGCGCCAATCTCAATTGCCGCTGACATTGCTGTCAGCAAAGGGATTACAGTCGTTACCTCTGCCGGGAATGAAGGCAATATCTCATGGGAGATCATTAGCGCACCAGCGGATGCTTTTAATGTTATCAGTGTGGGTTCGGTCTTTGGAAATGGAAACATAACGTCTTACAGCTCTCGCGGCCCCACTGCCGATGGGCGTATTAAACCCGAGGTTGTTGCATTGGGAGAAGGTATTGTTGCAGCCAGTACGCAGAGTTCCGGATACGTATCCTTTTCAGGCACCTCTGCTTCCTGTCCCCTGGTTACCGGAGTAGCAGCGTTAATTTTGAGCGCGCACCCCGACCTTACCCCCGAACAGGTTCGGGAAGCTATTATCAACACCGCAGATAGGAATACAGAACCAAACAATACCTATGGTTACGGATTAGTTAATGCCATAAAAGCACTGAATTATTGGGGTGAAACCGTTGTACTGACAGATAATAACCAGTTGGGCTGCTATCCAAATCCCTTTAATCCCGCAAATGACAATTCGGTTAGAATTATTTTCAATCTGGAACAAACTACACACGTTAATATGAGTATTTATAACGTACTGGGCCAGAAAATCAAAACCCTATGGGATGCAAATCGTTCAGCCGGAAACTATCAACGCGTTTATTGGAACGGTACTCATGAGAACGGTGAACCGGCAGCATCCGGGAGTTATTTCTGTTATTTCAAAACCAACAATACCTCTCACACAATACGAATTACCCTGTTAAGATAAAGGAAAACAATGCTATTTAAAAAACCCATTTCGCTGGTACTTGGCAGCGGCGGTGCAAGAGGACTGGCCCATTTGGGAGTTCTCAGAGTGCTGGAAAGAGAAAAAATACCCATTAAACAAATTGTAGGTACAAGTATGGGTGCTGCAGTGGGCGCAGCCTATGCTCAAACTCGGGATATCAACACCGTAGAACAAAAATTTCGTGATCTGATTGACGATTCCCGAACCTACAAAGGTACCAAATCTTATAATGGTATCAATAAAGACCACGAAGGCTGGTTTGAGCAATTATCTTCACAGATCAAAGAACAGATCACAATGAATATAGCACTTTTTAGAAACTCGCTGTTTTCTACTGAAAAATTACGAGTCCCGGTACAATACATTCTTGATGACAGCAATATTGAAGATACAAAAATCCCCTTCACAGCAATCTCTACAGATTTACTCAAAGGTTCCATGGTGTTACATAAATCCGGCCCCATTATTCAAGCTGTAATTTCAAGCGCTTCTATACCCGGGTTTTTCCCGCCAATAAAAATGGATGATTCAATCCTGGTAGATGGTGCATACTCGGCGCCGGTTCCCATCTCAATTGCAAAACAGTTTCACCCTCACACCAAAGTTGTTGCTGTAGACGTGTCCGGCTCTCTTGAAAGCAAACCGGATTTGGATAACAGTATAGATATCGTTTTAAGGAGTTATAGCATCTCTTCAATGCTTTATCACAATCAGATGATCAAACAGGCAGACGTACTGATTCAACCCAAAGTTAGTACGTATCATTGGTCTGATTTTGAAAAAATAGATTATTTCATTGCGGAAGGTATAGAAAAAACGGAAAAAGCTCTAAAAAAAATAAAAAGCTTTATGTGGTTTTGATTGTACCGGCACCCAGATACCGGAATAAAGAATTATATGTGTTTTCAGGGGTTTCGCCTGTTTTTACACGAATTAAAAAGTTGTACAAATCATCACGCATGGGATGATTAAATCCTATACGCAAGCATGCTTTGCTCTCCCAGATCACACTGGTATTGATGTAATTATATTCCAGACTTAGATCAATAGCAATATCATATTTTCCTCTAAGAATATCCAAACGTAAACTTTTGGGGGGCATTCCCAATGTTGAAAGCTGTGCATTTTGATAAAAAATGTGTTTAAAGCCTTTTGGAAAGCCATTATTCTGTATAGTATCTGCATTATATAACAAGGTAATTTTTGCGTTAGGAAAGACTTGACGAAAAGAATCAAATGATACAATTCCGCTCAGCTTTTGCATATCATTTGGCAGGCACAATAATACATTATTGGCGTCTTTGATTTGCTCAAAAATACTTATCGGAGCAGGACGATTCCCAAAGCGTGATATAAACTTGTAATATGAAATAACAGATCTTTGTCCAAATTCTTTTATCATAATTGTATATTCACAAAAATAAGATGATTTCGATGGTAACCCAATATATTAAATTCTTGTTTTAATATAGCAATCTATCCTTAAAAGGTCAATATCAATTTTCAAAACAAACACTGTATGTCTAAAAAAATTATTTTGCAATTATTTACACAAAAAGCCAAAAAAGGTTTTGCTTTTTTATATATTTATTCTAATTTAAATACTATATACCAATGATTCACACAAACCGATTCTCTTATTTGCTTTGATCGACATTCCTATCGTCTTATGATCCGGAACTGAAATATCTCAAGAGAACAGGTACTGTTTTAAAATAAGCTACTTTAAACAATACCTGACAAGGGAAAACTATAGAGACAAGAGAATTTTTTAATCATAAATCAAAATGGAGCATAGTATGAAACAACATCATTCGATTGTAAAAGACATGCTTAAAAAAGACCCCAGTCAACTATTGGTCGATCCATCACGTGAGAAAATGATTTCTGATTCCGTTGCTCAAAAACGTGCAGTGGTTATGAAGTCCGGTACTCTCGCAACATGGACCCCATCACATTCGACCGGGCGAAGCCCCAAAGACACCTATATGGTCAAGAATCCAACCAGCGAAAAGAATATCGACTGGACATCTGCAAACTGTATACCTATGGAACCGGATACATTTGAAATGGTATTTGACGATGCAATCCGTACCCTGGGTGAAAAAAAGACCCTGTACACGTTGAACCGCGTTGTAGGTGCAGATTCTTCTTATGCTTTACCCATTTTGACTGTTACGGATAACCCCCTGAGTGCACTTTTTATTGACAATATGTTCCGCCCGGTTCCCCTCGATCTGGAAACCAGCATTTTTGCGGAAAAACCTTTTGTACTACTTTCATTACCATATGATTATCTGGATACTGATAAATATAAAGACCGGGTTAGAAAACTGCCCAATGGTGAATATTCTGACCTTTTGGTTACCATCGATTTTGATAAACGTGTGGGAATTGTGTATGGTTCAGCATATATGGGATCTATGAAAAAATTGATCTTTACTGTAATGAACTATTATCTTCCCGAAGAAAACATTCTTCCTTTACACTGCTCTGCGAATGAAGGCCCCAAAGGTGATTGTGCCATGTTGCTGGGTCTCTCGGGTACTGGAAAAACCACCTTGTCTGCTGATCCCGAACGCGCACTTTTGGGCGATGATGAACACGGCTGGAACGATACTGGCGTTGCAAATTTTGAAAATGGCTGCTATGCAAAACTGATCAATTTAAATCCGGACAAAGAACCGGATATCTTTTATGCTACATTTCATCCGGACCATTATCTCAGTCACGGTTCAATTGTAGAAAACCTCATGGTTTACCCTGATGGCGCTTATGACCTGGATGATGAACGTTATACACCCAACTCTCGTTCTTCATATCCTTTGAAATACAATTCAAATGTTAAAGAATCATCAAAATCAGGGCACCCCAGCACAATCCTGTTCCTGACTGCTGACGCATACGGTGTTCTACCACCTGTATCCAAACTGACCCCGGAACAGGCCATGTTCTGGTTCATTATGGGTTATACCTCTAAACTTGCGGGAACAGAAACCGGAATCACCGAACCCCAGGCTGCTTTTTCACGCTTTTTTGGCGCTCCTTTTATGCCGCGTAACCCGTCAGACTATGCAGACCTGCTGGGCGAAAAAATGAAAAAACACAATGTTAATGTTTATGGAATCAATACCGGTTGGAGCGGTGGCCCGTATGGTGTTGGAGACCGTATGGACATTAACCTGACTCGAGCCATGGTTCGTGCAGCATTAAACGGCGATCTGGATAAAGTGGAATATGAACAGGATCAATTGTTCAAAATCTGGATCCCCAAAACCTGCCCGGATGTACCCAGCGATGTATTGAACCCTGTCAACACCTGGGAAGATAAAAACGCATTTGAAGAAACTGCAAAAAAACTTGCAGGTCTATTCAAATCTCATTTTGACAAAAGCTTTGCAGGCAAGGTAGACGCTAAAATTGCCGCCGAGTGCCCTTTGGTATAATATATTTAGCCGGTACAGATCATTGTACCGGCTTTTTTTGTCCCCTGTAGGCTACATAAAAATAAAAAGTTATCCCCTGTTGGTAACATTCCGGGCATTTTTCAAAAAAAATTATTACTGTGCCATCTTTTATTCATTTTTCAATCAAATATCACCTCAGGAAAGTATCACAACTCACGCTAACACAATTTAAAACAACGTGTTACGCAAAGCGCGTGACCTGAAAATATCATGCATCTCTTTACGCAAAATATTGAATTTAACTCATTATGGTATAATTCTTGATTTGTAACAAGAGAAATTTGCTTTAGAATAATAACGGAGCTCATTATGGGACAATCACAACTCTTGTTGATTGTACTCACTGTAATTATTGTGGCAATTGCGGTTGTTGTTGGAATTCAAATTTTCTCCTTGTTTTCAGCAACTTCAAATCTGGAAGCAGTTACTAATGATTTGCTGGTCCTCGCGTCCAGTGCGCAGGAATACTTTATAAAGCCCAAAATGATGGGTGGAGGAGGCCACAGTTTTGAAGGCCTGACCATTGAAAAGCTTACCGTGCTTGACGATAATGAAAATGGAGCATACTCGGTAATTTCCGCAGGAGCTAGAAGACTTGTGCTGGAAGGTATCGGCACAATGGACGGAGACGATGATGGTAGTAATTGTACGGTTCGGGCAAACATATTTCAGGACAGCATTGCGGTCGAGTTTGTCAGTAGATAATCCCCATTTATAAAAAAGCCCGGTTTTCGATGAGATACCGGGCTTTTTTTGTATCCCCACATGTTACTTTTTCTATTTGCCAACGTATAAAATATATATTCTAAAATTGGAGTACTCGTGAAATCAAAACACATTTCCCCCGAAATGACAGTGCTCTTGCTGTTTGTCTTTGCCAAATTTTTTGTTCATCTCTATACCAATTTATTTGCCGGTTATGGTATATTTAGAGATGAATTGTATTATCTTGCATGTTCCAACCATCTGGCCGCTGGCTATGTAGACCAACCTCCTTTATCTATTTATATTTTATGGCTATACAAATCTGTTTTTGGGGATTCTGTTTTTGCTATTCGGTTACTGCCCGCGCTTGCAGGCGCACTCACGGTGTTTTTTACCGGGCTTGTAACAAGACGCCTGGGTGGAGGTGTTTTTGCAATCATTATGAGCAGCATTGCTGTTTGTATTACTCCTATTTACCTTGGTATGAACAGTTTTTATTCCATGAACAGTTTTGATATACTCCTCTGGGCGGTAGCCTTTTACGTACTTTTGCGCATCATTCAGAACGACTCTTTAGAGGACTGGATTCTCTTTGGTATTATTGTAGGCCTGGGAATGCTCAACAAGATCAGTATGGCATGGCTGGCTATAGGATTTGTTGTGGGCCTGCTGCTTACACCACAACGGAAAAAGCTATTGACTGTTCGCCCCTATCTGGCTGGGGGTATTGCTCTTTTAATCTTTGCTCCATATATCATTTGGAACATCACAAACGACTTTCCCATGCTTGAATTCATACACAATGCAACACAGTACAAATATAATGGAATTTCACGCTTGAACTTTATATCCGGATTGGTACTGAATATGCACCCGCTTCTGTTACCCCTCTGGATTGCCGGTTTGATCTATTTACTGCTCCCCAAATCCGGCAGAAAATATCAAATGCTGGGCTGGATCTTTATAACAACATTTGCCATTCTGGTTATCAACGGACACAGCAAACCCGAATATCTTTCACCCGCCTTTATTCCGCTTTTTGCAGGCGGCAGCATCCTGACAGAAAAATTGTTCAAATTACGTTATATGAAATGGGGCATGTTTGCAGTCCCGGTTATTTTGCTGGCAGGTGGTATTGCCATTGCACCGCTGGCAATACCCATATTACCTGTTGAAAAATTTATCCAATATTCATTTAATCTGGGCATTCAGGCAGAATCTAACGAAGGTAAAGAATTGTCCCAGCTGCCCCAGTTTTACGCAGATATGCATGGTTGGGAAGAAATGGCAAAATCCGTAGCAGACATTTATCACTCCCTGCCTGAACCGGATAAACAAAACACTGTAATATATGCCCATAACTACGGTGAAGCCGGGGCCATGGACTATTATCGGGACAAATACGATCTACCACCCGTAATATGCATGCACAACAATTACTGGTTCTGGGGCAAAAAGCATTTTAACAAATATTACAGTACGATTATTATTATCGGTGGAAAAATTGAAGACCACCTCAATGCACTTGAATTTGTAGAACAAGTTGCAATTCACAGGGCAAAATACAGTATACCCTATGAAAACAATATCGGCTTATTTATTGGCAGGAATTTAATTGTCAGTATAAAAGAACTTTGGCAAAGGGATAAACACTTTATTTAACAGATACAAACCGGTTGTTTACCCTCCTTCAAACGCCTGGTTCATATCTAACAAGATAGTTTGTTTCGCTTAACAGCATTATAAAAATGGATTGATTAATCTTTGCTGAAATTAAATCGCCACCCCAAACTGATTGTCCCCCAAACCGTTGCGTTTTTGTTTTTCTCATCAAACACATCATCCGCTATACCAATTTCCGGTGTAATTACAAATTTTTCTCCTTTATTATCATTACTAAAGATCTCACATCCAACAGACCAATACGACAACGATGTGTTCTTTTCAAACACATCATTAAAATCATAAAAATAACTGATATATGGATTGATTTTCCCTTTATATTCCTTACTGATCACTGCACTAAGAATCGGCGAATAGTCTTTATAATCATACATAATACCGGCAGACAAGCCATAATCAAAATTATAAGCATTATTATGTTGATGATAAAACAATTCCGCACAATTCCCCCAACCAAAAACAGTAAACTGACTCTCAATATGCTGCGTTACACCGTATCGTATAGTGCCTGCAAACGGAGCATGATAGCTAAGCATTACATCGCCCTTGTCTATTCCTTTTGCACTATGAAATGTTGTACAACCACTTGAAATAATTAAAACCAATAATAACGCAACAATCGAATCTAGTGTTTTCATTAGACTTTCCCCATTTCGTGTTATTCTTGATTATATCATTGTGTTCAACAAATAATCATCCCCAGGATAAAAAAAACATGTACCCGCCTAATGACGGGTACATGAAACACTCTATTTCATTTGAAAAATAACTGTAGGATCGAGCGGATACCGACCGAATTTCTCGCCATAAACGGCAAGTCCACCCGGTAAAGCATCACCCACTTGCAGACGTACAACCAGTTCACCCGTTTTAATTGCGTCTCTGATCACCTTCTCCGGCAGTACAGCATTCACCAGATAACCATAAGAACCCGCCTCGCGCAGTTTACGATCATGCGGTTGATTGTGCCAACTCAACAATCCGCGATGATCCGCAGGATCATCCTTGAGATCAAACACACCACACGAAACGCCATTTATTATCACCTGCACCATACTGGGATACAAAGTTTCATCCGTCATGGGGTAAGAATTAGGATTACGGGATGGATCGTTAGTGCCTTTGCCCAGCATGTAATTGCCATCCATATCGGTTTGGTTATCCTGGTCTTTACCGAACAATTGCTTTGCGCCCAATTCTGCTCTGAACACAGCTTCATCAACCAGATCAACATCCAATGTTTTGGGTACCGGCAAACGGTATTCAAAATAACCGCTCCCTGCTCCGTTCACCTTTAATCCGTCAAGAACGTCCCATTGTTTAACGCTCCATTTGGAATCAGTAAAATCTCTGGCTTCTGCGGACAGAACCAGTTGTTTTTCATCCGGGTATAAATTTTTACCAATAACCTGAAACGCGGTAAAATTCCGGTGCAGCACAGTACCGGTAGGATCCACTAACCGGACGGCTAGAATAGCCAATCCCGGAGCATCGGGCATTACAACAGACAAGGGATCCAGCTTGTGGTTCAACCAGGGCAGATAAGGAACCGGCACTGTGGTTTTCCAGTATTCTTTATACTCACCGGTTGTTGTCCATCCAAACAAAGAAGCTTCTAATTCAAGACCCATTGCATAATTTTTATCTGTCATAAAAGAAGCAAATACAGGTACATCAAGAGTTTCTCCGGTACTGACATCCTCGCATATTTGCTCACCCACAACTATATAAGAGGGACTGTGCATATCATTCAAACCCATGCCCTCTACAATGTCTCCCATACCGGTAAATTTTTGAGAACGGTCATATTTATAATATCCGTTCCATTCATTGATCACATCATGATGCTCGGTATAGAGCCAGCCGCAAATTTGGGGACGACGACGAAACTCATTCATCATCCAATGATAATCAAAAGACCAATCTACATCACCTGTGCTGCCTTCGTATCCCCAAACATTACCACACTCGCTATTGAAAAGCGGATCCTTGTCTTGCTTGTATCCTTTGGCATAATTCCAGGTAGAACCTTCATAGGTATTTTTAACAACATTGTCCAGAACGCTTTTCCATTGATAACCTGCTTTGTAATCATGCCAGCTGTTAATGTCTGTAATCACATGATCGTACAAACAGGCCGAGTTGTCTTCAATCAAACGCGTCTTGTCCAGTTCTTTTGCCTTGTGGTACATTTCTGCAACCCATTTCTGGGTCTTTGGCAAGTACTTGCCATCTGTTTTTAATCCCCAGGTCTCATTAAATAAAACCCAGGAAAAAATAGCAGGATGATTATAATCACGCTTAACCATTTGACGCATAGCGTATTCGGTTTCTTTTTGCATATCCTTATCGGGATTACCCCAACTATTGGGAACATCCGCCATGATAAACATACCCAGCTTGTCAGCCCAGTACAGTTTACGTGGAATCTCTACCTTGATATGAACACGCTGACCGTTTAACCCAATACGGCGTGAACGCAAAATTTCATCACGCATAAAGTCATCGCTTGGAAAAGTATAATAACCTTCAGGATGATAAGCCTGGTCCAGAGTTGTTTGCAGATACACCGGTTCATTGTTCAGTGCAATATAGGGTATCTCGCTGCCCGGTAGATTCACTACACTGATTTTGCGCATTCCAAAATAGGTTGCCAATTCGTCTTTATCAAGCTTGACGTTTACATCATATAAATTGGGATCATCAAGATACCACAATTTTGCATTTTCAATAGGAACAACAAAAGTAACTTCATCTTTACCTCTTGCAATATCACCACTATATGAGGTTTCTTTATTGCCGTTTACTGCAAAAACAAGATCCAACGATAAATTTTTGGGTGCGGGAGCATTCAACATGAGCTCAACCGTAACCTCATTTTTATCAATATCCGGAGTAAAGTGTACGGTTTCTACATAGACATCGGGACGGGCTTCCAGATAAATAGTCTGCCAGATACCCGCGGCACGGCCATAGCCCTGTTTACCATACAATTTAAAATCGCGTTTAATATCATCCACACGCAATACCAGCTCACCGGATTGGGTGCCTGCCGGCAATTCGAATTCAAAGGGCGTATAGCCACCCTGATGGGTGCCTAATTGTTCGCCATTTAACCATGCCGTTGTATGCCAGTCACATGCGCCAACAACTACAAATACGCGCTTTCCGCTCCAGGCTGCCGGTACGGTGATCGTTTTGCGATACCAGCCAATGTCTCCCTCATCTGCAACGCCAGACAGTTTACTGCCCCACGAAAACGGCACCATAATGGTTTTATCAAACTCATGTTTTCCATCAAACCAGCCTTGGTCAACTCCACTATCTTCTGTGTCAAAGGCAAACTGCCAGGGACCGTTCAAATTCAACCAGTCAGCCCGCATAAAATCAGGCCTGGGGTGTTCCGGCAATGGAATATTTTTCGCGTCAAAAGGCTGTGCAAATAGTACAGTCGATGATACTACCCATAACATCAGCATTAATTTGAATGCTTTCATCTCCTTCTCCATAAATTTAGTTCAACGCTTACCCAATGATTACCCTGTTTAAAATGTATCTATCAATCCTTTTACCTCTTTATAAACCGTTGGGGCTGTATTGGGTCCTAACGAGTTTATTTCGCCATAATGCTTTTTTTCACCATAGGTATAAGGTTCTTTGGCATCCCAGTGGCTTTTCGGCATCATGTAACCCAATTCATCATTACCCAGTCCAATCACAAAATTCATGTCTCCCTGCATCAACTCACGGATGGGGGGCGTTTCAACAATGCCAGTCTCCAGATCGCGATTTTCAGGCAATTCAATACCACCGTTTACAATCTCAGGATTAATTTCACCGGGAACCGTAGCAATCCACACAGGCCCAATGGACAATAAATTCACTTCACTGCGAAGGTATTTAAATTTAATAAATCCGCGATTCAAGACACCCAATACTCCGGCCAGTTTAAATATATCATTATCTACCTGAACCAGAAATGTTTTTGCTCTTAATTTCATAGCCGGTTCTTTTACAACCTGCCAATCATCAGACGCCATCTTGTCCAGCACAGCATCTGCAAGACGATATCCCTGCGCTCTTGCTTTTTCAAAAGACCCCTCCTTATAATGCTTATCTGTCCAGGGATCGTAAACATTGCAGCCCAGGGTTGTCATTAAACCGCCAACGGCCCCATTGGCAAAGACAGCAATGCCACCAACGCCATCTCGTTTGGTTTCTCCATTATAAACAATACCGTTCTCAATACCTTCAAGCCAGTAATGACAAAAATCAGCAGTGATCAGGTTATTGCGTGAACCCAGTGTTTCCGGATGATTACCATAATTTAACATTACACCCATTACTTTATCTGTTTCCAAATCGCACAACTGCATCATACGGATAGTATCGTCCTTAACAATTGGCGGGCGGCTGTCGCGTATCAGATCATCTCCGGTTGAATCAATTTTAGCCAGTTTTAAATATGCAGGCACGGCCTGCTGTTTCGCCAGAGTTACCGCTTTAACTGCCTGTTCTTTAACAAACTGTTTATATTCGTCATTCACACCTGTTTTGAAAATAGTGGGGCCCCATAATCCCATCAGATCAGGGACTTCGTGGTTGTGTGTGGATGAAACAATTACGTGATCAATATCCGGATTTTCCGTCTTGATCATTTCACGCAATTCTATAACATCATCATGGAAAAATCCAATGGCATCCAACACAACATAGGCAACACCCATATCGCCATTTTCCCAATAAACTGAACGGGCCCATATGTCGTCATGCACACCCTGTATGGGATGATTGTTGCTGAATCCTGCCATCCAATACGCATCAAATTTCCCGTTACCATTATTATCAATAACAGAATCCCCTTTGTCAGGATTAAACCGCGAATCCCCGTCAGCATCGTACCAGCTGTCTATAATGTCCGGGGTAATTGTAACTTTGGCCAAACCCGCTTTGAATCCATTTTCCTGAGAAGGGCTCTCAAGTGTTAGGTCCAGATCATAATCGGGATGATGGTCCCGAGTCCGTACCAATGCAAAAATCACTATTGCAAAAATCAATACTGCCAGTATTGATGCAAACCAGGCAAAGAACTTTTTCATATATCCTCCGTTTTCACTAATATACATATTTTTATAAATTTTTACAGGCATAATTTTAAATTTATAGGTGTTTTATAGGTTTTAAGCCTGTGGAGGTTCATATGAAGAGAACAACAATGTTACTCATTTTTATCCAGGTAATGCTGCAAAATGGTTTTGCCCAGGATAAAACCCATACAGATCTTGATAACAAAGTGCAGTCTTTTCTAACCAGCCATCAGGGTCAATGGTACGATATGAACGTACCGGTGAATGACGGAAAGCTGCTTTATGACTTGATTATAGAACATAATTATACCCAGGCACTGGAAATTGGAACTTCTACCGGTCATTCAGCAGTATGGATTGCCTGGGCGCTCAGTAAAACCGGTGGAAAACTGATCACCATTGAAATCAATAAAGAACGCCATCGCCAGGCCCTCGAAAACTTTGAAAAAGCGGGTGTGAGCGATTTCATTGACGCGCGCCTGGCCGATGCGCACGAACTGGTTAAAGAACTTGAAGGACCGTTCGATTTTGTTTTCAGTGATGCAGACAAGGGGTGGTATACTCAATACCTTCAAGATGTACTGCCCAAATTAGAACCCGGTGGATGTTTTACCGCACATAATGTTACCAATCTCTACAGTTCTTCTATTAAAGAATTCTTACAATACGCGCAAAACCATCTGGATCTTGAAACAACTATTAACAAATCTTCTCAAGCGGGTGTGTCAATTTCGTATAAAAAGAAAAAATAAACATCATCTACTTTTAACGAGACCGATATGGGGCCATATTTAAAACGAAAACTGGGTTGGTTTCCGGTTACAAATATCGTGATTGCCAATATGATAGGTGCGGGGATCTTTACTACCTCGGGTTTACTGATAGCAGATCTGGGAAACCCTTTGATCATGTTGTGTCTTTGGCTTGTTGGCGGATTAATTGCTCTTGCAGGTGCATTTGTTTATGCTGAACTGGGTGCGGCATTTCCCCAAGCCGGCGGAGAATACCGTTTCCTTTCCGAACTCTATCATCCCCTGCCCGGATTTTTAAGCGGGTGGATTTCTTTGGTTGCCGGTTTTTCAGCGCCTATTGCCGCTTCCGCAATTGGATTTTCAGCATATCTTTCAAGGGCAGTTCCGGGCATGACAGAACAAATCAACATTGTCTTCCCGGTCTCAGCAGATACATTAGAAAAAGGGATTGCCATACTGATCATCCTTGTCTTTACTCTGGTCCACGCAAAAGGAATAGAATTCGGGACCCGCGTCCAAAACGGATTAACACTTTTCAAAATCGGTCTGTTAGCCGGTTTGATCATTATGGGATTCACTGCGGGAAGCGGTTCTTTGAATCATTTCATTCAGAGCCCCCAGATCACATTCAAACTTGCCACAATAAAAAATGCAGGATTATCGCTCATGTGGATCATGTTCGCTTACAGTGGTTGGAATGCTGCAACTTATATTGGATCAGAAATCACTGATCCTCATAAAAACCTGCCGCGCTCACTCATTTCCGGGACTGCTATCGTTGTTGCATTGTATCTGTTGATAAATGCTTTTTACATTTACGCGCTGTCGCCACAGGAAATGAGTGGTGTTATATCCATTGCCGGATTGGCTGCCGGCAGCATATTCGGAAAAGCCGCGGAGCGTACTGTTTCCGCGTTAATTGCGTTTGCTCTCTTTTCTTCACTTAGCGCGTTTATTATACTGGGTCCCCGGGTTTACTATGCAATGGCCACAGACGGACTTTTTTTCAGATTCTTTGCACAGGTGCACCCCAAAACCGGCGTTCCGGTTGCGGCAATTCTATTACAAAGCGCAATCGCCATTCTTTATGTCATGACAGGATCCTTTGATCAGATCCTGACATATATGGGCTTTTCGCTGGGTCTCTTTCCCGTTCTTACAGCAATGGGCTTGGTAAAATTGCGCAAACAAGGGGCTGCTTTAAAAATGCCGGGGTATCCATACACCCTGATCTTTTTTGTTTCATTGTCTTTGATCATATTACTGTTATCTCTCATTACAAGACCCCAGGAATCCGGAATTGCGTTGTTGAATGTTGCCATAGGTGTTCCTCTCTATTTTATATTAAAACAGATAAATAAAAAGAGCGTCTCATGAAAATCCGTATAATATTATTAGTCTTTTTGATTTTTGCATCCCTGGTATTTGCAAATGGAAACAATTCCACCAAACTTTGCTTGAACGCACTCGAAATCAACCTGCTGGAAACAGATTCCATTAAAATCGATTTCAATATAACCGCAACAGGTGCAATTGAAGCAAATGCAAAAGGCACAATGCTGCTAAAATCCTATAACCGGGTGAGTTTTTCTGCCAAGGGTGAATTTACTGGCGAACCCCTCAACCTTGAACTATTGTCTAACGGATCAAAAATGGATGTCAGCAATAGCAATAACAAGATCAGCGTGCAAACACCACCTTATTTAAATCAGGGTTCGATTATTAGCCTGACTAGAATGTGATTGTTGCACAACATTGCTGTAATGCATTTTGGCAAACAACCTGACAAAACCGATAGCACCGTAAAACAATGGGTAACAGTTGCAAATGTTCAAAACGCGGAAAAGAATGTTGACGCAATTACCTTTGATGTATTTGTGGATAATGTTCTTTTAGCAGCAACAGAACTAGTAATAGACCCGAAATCAGGGCTTTTATTGCTGAGAGATCAGACGGTGCACTTTGAAAGTGGAGATATGAAGGTTAAAGAAGAGTATACCTTTCATAAATAAAAAATCCCGGCAGTTATAAACTACCGGGATGAATCAAGCTTTTAGTGTTTATGTTCTTTCATGTGTTCTTTTGCTGCTGCATCAAAATACAATTCACTGAATTTATCAGTCAACTCGCGTAACTTTTCAACATTACTCAATTCCGTTGTTTGTTTACATTTCATAGCAGTCACAAGCATCTGGTGCAAAAGCGTAACTTTTTCAGTATACTTTTCCTGCTCCGGTTTGATTCGCTGAGTCATAAAATACTGACTTACAATATCCTGTACCTTGTTTGCATGATCTTCCTTATTGGTAACCCAACGAACAAGTTGATTATAATTAATTGGTGTTTCTCCTGACAATTGTACAATCTGGTTCATTGATTTTTCTATAGTTGTAGCATGTTCCATGATCAACTTTACACGCAATTCGTCATTATATATACCACAAGGAATCTCACAATGGGCCATTACAGCAGATGAGTGAATTCCCAGAAATAAAACGACCTGCGCCAGAATAATAAAAAATTTCGATTTCATTTTTCCTCCTAAACTATTATATTTCATATCCTAAATTGTAAAAAATATAACAATTAAATGTATTAAATATTTCAAAAGTGATACAATTTTCACAAATTATATTTAATTGCCGTTTTTGCGAAAAAAACTGCTTGATTAAGATGCCGAAAAATAATATGTTATAAATAAAAAATAATCGGAAAGGGAAAGTTTTATGTCCAAATTACAGGGCCTCATGGTACCCTTGGTGACCCCGCTGACAAAGGAACGGGAGTTTGATGCAGAGGCCATGAACCAAATCATCGATAAATTGATCGATAATGTGAACAGTTTTTATGTAGCCGGATCAACCGGTGAATTTCTTGCATTGCCCGTAAAGGTAAGGCTTGAAGCCATTGATACAGTTATCAAAGCAGTAGACAAAAAAGTTCCGGTCATTGCCGGCATTGGGGCATGTGCATATGAAGATGTGTTAGATTTTGCAGACAAAGCATATGATTCGGGAGCAGATATTGTTTCACTTCAGCTCCCTCCATATTTCCCCATGACAGATGAAATGATCGAACACTTTTTTACAA
Source organism: bacterium (assembly GCA_963693055.1). Taxonomy (GTDB): domain Bacteria; phylum Zhuqueibacterota; class Zhuqueibacteria; order Residuimicrobiales; family Krinioviventaceae. Next base: position 6,493,121 of record OY843751.1, on the reverse strand, counting down.
CCATTGTAGAATATAGTAAATTACCACTCATGCTGTACAGTATTCCTCAATTTAATGGTAAAAAGATTCCTGTTTCAGTTGCCAAAAAATTTGTAGGGCATCCCAATGTTGTAGGCATCAAAGACAGCAGTGGAGATCTTGAGTATTTTGAAAGTCTGGTCAAAGAATGTAAAACCGATGATTACAAAGTCTTTATGGGTGAAGAAACACTTATCTATGAAGGTTTAAAACGCGGTTGTAATGGCAGCGTTGCCAGCATTGGGCATTTGTATCCGGAATTGTGTAATGAAATTTTTGACGCAGGAACTGCCGGAGATTGGGACAAGGCAAAACAATTACAGAAAAAACTTGTAGAACGCCAATCTGAATATAACAAGATTGGCGGCTATTTTAGCGTTGTTAGCGGCATCAAACGCATGATGGCCAAAGAAGGTATCTGCCAGGAATATATGGCAAAAATCTTTGAAAAGTAATCTTTCTCAATATGTGTCATTCGTGTTCTATATAAGATATGTCACGAATGACACAATAAACACAAATTTACACGAATCTTTCTAAACTATCATACTTTTTTGATTTAATTAATTCCAATCTGGGGGAAACATGCTTTATCAGGAGTTATCGAATCAAATTATCCATTCTTTTTATACGGTGAATAACAAACTTGGATATGGGTTCCTTGAAAAAGTATACGAAAATGCAATGATCATAGAATTGCAAAAAAAGGGACTCGGAATCGAACAGCAAAAAAAGATCAATGTGATTTACGAGGGTATATCAATTGGTGAATACTATGCTGATATACTGGTTGAAAATAAAATTATTTTAGAACTTTAAGTTTGTGAAAAATTATGTTCAGCGCATGAATACCAGTTAATTAATTATCTAAGAGCAAGTCATATTGAACTTGGTTTATTATTAAATTTTGGTAAAAAGCCTGAATATGTTAGAAAAATTTTCACAAATGACAAAAAATCTCTAAAAATTTAATTCGTGAAAATTCGTGTCTTTCGTTTTATTCGTGTTCAATTCTAACCTTTATCATAAGGTGTGTTATGAAAAATCCCATTCTAAAAAAAATTATTATTGCTCTAAGTGCTGTGGGACCGGGGCTGTTTTTGATCGGTTATAACATTGGGACCGGCAGTGTAACCACCATGGCAAAATCAGGTGCGGAACACGGTATGACCCTGTTCTGGGCTTTGATCCTCTCGTGCGTTTTTACCTATATCCTCATGGTAGCCTATGGACAGGTCACTCTGGTTACCGGACATACTGCTTTGTACAATATAAAAACTCAATTCAAATATGGCAACATTCTGGCCCTGTACATTATGGCAGCATTAATTATTGGTGAACTGCTGGCATTAATGGGTGTACTGGGCATTGTTGCAGATCTGCTTCAGGAAGGTGTCAGATTATTGGGCTGGGGCACACCTCACATTGCCTGGTTCATTGTAACACTCATAATTGGTCTCTATGCGTTGTTATGGTTTGGTCGTTACCAGGTCTTTGAAAAAGTATTGACTGCTTTTGTAATATTAATGGGACTCTGTTTTCTGGTTGTATTTTTTATGGTTAAACCCAGTTTTGCGGCAATTGCAAAAGGTATGATACCCGGTATTCCCAGCACACCCGGTGCAATGGGATTGGTAGCCGCCATGGCTGGCACCACCTGTTCGGCTGCAGTTTTTATTATGCGTAGTACGGTTGTTGCGGAAAAGGGCTGGAACCTGAGTCACTTGAAAAACGAGAAAAAAGACGCCTTTGTATCTGCAGCAATGATGTTGTTTCTCAGTGGTATTATTATGGCGGTATCCGCGGGTACGCTACACATTATGGGTTTAAAACTGGATGATACTGTAGAAATGATCCACATGTTTCAACCCCTCGGTGGCAAATTTGCGGCTTTTGTTCTGATATTGGGAATCACCGGCGCGGGCCTTTCAACCGTATTCCCCATTGTGTTGATTGCTCCCTGGCTCATTAGCGATTATACCGGCAAACCGCGCGACATCCATTCGCCCATGTATCGAACACTCATGCTTGTCGGTATTTTGTTTGGATTGGGACGAATTTTCCTGGAACAGCGCCCCCCCGCATTGATGGTATTTTCACAAGCGTTTCAAGCGTGTATTTTACCGGCTGTAGCTATTCCTATATATATGCTCATCACCCGATCATCCTTGATGCAAAAACACACTGCAAACCTGAAAATGAAAATCGGCATTATTGCGGTTATTCTGTTTTCACTCATGACCACATATTTTGCAATCAAAGAATTATTGATATAATTGACTTTTTCCGGCGTATTTACAATTCCATAGATTGTAAATACGCCTTTGCGTTTCCGGTTTCCAAAATCTCTCGTATTACCGATGCCGCTTTGGCATTGATCCCCTTGATGCTTTCCAAATTGTTTATTATTTCCGATACCGGTTCTCCTGCTTTTGCAAGAGACCATGCCGCGTATCCATATGGACCCTTTTCACCTTTCAAGCGCAGCATGTAATCCATTTGCTCCAGCATTACAATGACAGTATCTGTTTCATCTAAAATATCATCGAACACCGGTTTAGGTACTCGTAGTGGTATATTGTGTTCTTTGGCTGCTTTGAGCAGGCTTTTATGGATCCAGTCATAATATTTACCAATTGCCTGGCCCCAACGGTCCCCCGTGTAGATTTTACGATATTTCCCAAGTTCCTCTGGATAATGCCTTTCAATCACAGATTCAAAATACTGTCGCTGGCGTCCATCTTTGAGCGTCATACCGCCAAAATGAATGTAATCCAATCCTGCATCTGCCGCAGCCTTGACGGACCTGTCAATCTGCTCTTCAGAATCTGTAATAAAGGGTATGACCGGCAGCAGATACATGCCGCATATCACACCCTGTTCTTTAAACTTTTTCAGAGTCGCTAATCGTTTGGTTGGCGACGGTACACCCGGTTCAAATATTCGACTAATCTCTTCATCCACAGATGAAAAACTCATGCTCAAAAGCGTTCGCTGTTTCTCATGGATACGGAGTAAAATATCCATGTCCCGCTCGACCAATGTGGATTTGGTCAGCACATGCACGGGATGATCAAAGTGTTCTATCAGTTCCAACGCCCCCCGTGCCAATTGATACTTTTTTTCAATAAGCTGATAACTGTCACCGACTCCCCCGCCGAGCAGCACAAAACTGCGCTTCATAGGCTTGCGCTTTCGGGAGGGATCCAACTCGCGTGTTAACAATTCCAGCGCATTGATTTTTACGCTGATATCACAGCCAAACTCACCTTCCACATAATATCCTTCTGCCCTGCCATCGCAATAAGAACAGTTGTGCGTACATCCTCTGTACAGATTCATACCATAGTAACTCAAAAACCAGAATTCAATTTTCTTTTGTTTCCGTAAAATGGACTTTGACTATATCTCGTGAACGTTCAAAAAAATCTCCGGGGATTATTTATTTGAATTTAACAATACCGCAGGTAATATCATCACTCTGCACTGCTTTACCAGCGTGCTGCTTTAAATCTTTATTGATCAAGTCCAATAAATCAGCGGCTTTCTTTTTCCGGTTTTTAGAAACCAGTTGAATCAGGCGCTCTTCACCATAATCTTCCTGCTTTTTGTTCCATGCCTCGGTAACACCATCCGAATAGAATAATAACACATCCCCGGATCCAATCCGAATGGACTCGATCTCAAACGGTACCTCAAGACTACCTAAAAATATCCCACCATCACTCAAAATCTGTGGATTGCTTATTCCCTTTCTAAAAAGATAGGTAGGGTTATGACCGGCGTTAACGCTTTCCAGCTCTTTGGATTGATGATGATATACACCAATCCAAACAGTTACAAATTTATCGAACGTGGTAGAGTCCATCAATACCCGATTCAGACTCTTCACAAACCGCATAAGATCAAAAGAATCTTCCAGCTTTATAAAAGTCTGCAAATAAGAAAAAATGGTAGAAACAATCAAGGCCGCGGGAATCCCTTTACCTGCAACATCCGCAACCAGAAACAGGCTGGTCTTATCATTAATCCGGAGTACATTATAATAATCACCCCCTACTTCTTTGGCCGGGACCAGCATGGCCGCCGTATCCAGATCATCATAATCCGGGAGTTTGTCTGGCAACAGGTTTTGCTGAATGGTGCGCGCGGTATCCAGCTCCCGCTCAAGGGCCTCTTTTTCAACCTGTGTTACCACCAGCCTGGCGTTTTCAATAGCAATAGCGCATTGCGAAGCCAGGGTCTCAAAAATATTCAAATCCTGCTGGGCAAAACCTTTGCCATTATTTTTATTAATAACCTGTATGACTCCTATCAGCTTTTTCTTGCGCATCATGGGCACACAGATCATATTCCGGGTTTTGTAATTCAACTTTTTATCATACCAGTCATCAAAACGGGGATCATTATAGCAATCATCAATTAATAGCGGTTGTTTATGTTTTGCCACCCACCCGGCCAGACCTCCACCCAGCTTGACACTGTGCCGCTTTACCGATTTACCTTTACTGCCGGTAGCAACCTGAAAATACAACTTTTTCTCTTTTTTATCATACAATAACAGAGAACTGGCTTCAACATCCATTACAATTTTACTGTCTTCAAGGATCTCATTCAATAATTTTGATAAAGGCTTGGTTTCTGAAATTTTTTGCGAAACCTTGTGTAGAAAATTAAGCCGGTCAACGAGCGATCTCAGGTCAGCAATAGAATCCAGCAAAGGTCCTGACATGGTTGGTACTCCCATCAATTCATAATCAAACAATAGTATTAAAACAAGCTCAAAACATTTTTATTTCACTGCTATAATCCGAATAGTGTATATATTTTAAATTTGTCATCCAGAACACATGCGGCTCTACATCCTCTGGCGAAAACCAGGGCACAAAGGGTCTTACATTGTCGTATTGAGAATTCCGAGTAATTGCAGCATGTGTCCAGCTATTGCCCATATCATCCGTCACCCAGCGTTCAATCTCAAAAACACCGTTAATTTTGCGGCTCAAATAAACCACATTGGGATTTTCATGATCAAGCACCACGCCACCCGAGTAATAGGTTTCCCGTTCTTCTTTTCCTTCGGGAGTTTGAGGAAACCACGGTCCCGCCGGGGTGATCTCGTGGTCCTGCCATTTCTGTCCGTCCCAGCGAGCGTAATGATAGCGATGGTCTGTCTCTTTGGGAAAACGTGTATAAACGATAACAGGACGATCATCACTGTCTACCGTAACATCCCAAACCCAGGCGCGCACACTGTCCTGTCGGGCATCATATACGCGATCAGCCTGCTGTGGTGAAAAGGGTATATTTTCAAAATCGATCATCTTTTCACCGTTGGCTTTGTAAAACGCACCATCATGATAACAAGCATAATACACACTATTGGTGGGTTCGTTACGCGGATGTCCATCTGTGAACAAAAAATGGACTTTTGACTTGTAATCCGAATAGTATTTCACATACGGTCTGCGGTTCTTGTAGATCCGCTCCGGTAAAATAAACAATTTTGCCATGGACCAGGTCAAGCCGCCATCATCAGAGATTGAAACATTGGGCTTAAAATCCATACCCCGGTAGAACAAATAAATACGCCCATCTTCCTGAGAAAGCTGATAGGGATTGCTATAAGTATATGAATTTTTGGTCCCCTTGGGAAAGGCATCCACATCATTGATATACATGCGCGATACCGGCTCCCACTGGGAAATATCTTCAGGATTTGTAGAAATCCGCATATACATATCGTCATCACTATGACGAGAATAAAATGCCAGAATTCTGCCATCATCCCGAACCAGTATAGACGGTACGTTATGATCATCTTTTTCCAGTTTTTCATGTAGTACAAATGTATCTATTTTTTTGCTGGTATGGTTATACGAACCAATCACAATATCACCCTGTTCCGACACCCAGCCGGCATAGGTGCACTCTTTGGCACCTTTATGATAGATGGCACGCGGATCAGAAAACCAGCACCACACACCATCATTTGTCAGAGAATTATACTCTGATGCGGGCAAGGGCTGGTTCTTTTGACACCCCATAATAACAAACATAAATATAATACTTGAATAAAAAAGCTTTTTTAAATTCATCTGCTAGTCCTTATCATTATATTATTCATCAGCCATAATCCAGTCTCTTGAAAACCTTGCATATCTAATCGAGTTTCTTTTTCTGTTTTCTCCTCTTTTAAAATAGCTGTAACAGACATGCAGCATTCCATCTTTGCCCTGTATCACTGCCGGATAGTGGTAACGGTTTCCATCCTTACCCCGTTCATCCAGTTCAATGTGACGTTTGTAGGGCCAGGTTTTCCCTTCATCTGTAGACAAATACACCGCCAAACTATGCCGACCTTCTTCAACATCATTATCCAGCAAAACCCAGTCTCCATTATCGAGTGTTACAACATCCGCTCCCGCACCGGGATTAGGGATTTCGGTATCCTGAACCAGTCCCCAGGTTTCGCCCTTGTCTGTTGAACGGCTGACATGCAGTCGTTTGGGTGGCGGACCATTATCACGCATATAGGTTACCAGATCTCCATCACGGGTTTCCGCAATGGCGGGTTGTATGTTACCCAAACCCACTATGGGAGCACTGGTATGCCAGTTCTTTCCCCAATCGTCAGTTATCGCCATAAGCGAAAAACTGAATCCGTCGGAATAGAGGGGTAAAATCATGCGCTCGCCAACAACAAAAGGTTTGTTGCGGGTTTGCCATCCCATTCTGCGAAACCAGGGATACCCCATGGATTGTTCATCATAACTGCCATCCTCGTGATACAACCTGCCGGAGCGCACCATATTTTCTCCTGCTGCATGACCGATCAACTCTTCTTTCCGGTCCTGCCATTTTTTGCTCAACTCCTCAGTTTGGAATGCACCCTGCTTTTCGAGAAAATCTTCCTGTGCTTCAAGCTGTTCTTTAACAGAAGCAAGAAACGGGTCACCGGGTTGAATGCCTCGTCCTGATCCCGGTACCGGAATTATATGTAAAACTTCCTGCCAATCCCATTTAGGCGGGCCATCGGCCTCATACTCGTTGGCAATTTTGTACTTTAACAACGATGTTTCCCACTGGTGAGCAATCACCGCGTAATAGAATAACCATAATTTCCCCTGCGGATCAATAAACAATACCGGATTAATATCGGGTAACCCCGGTGTATCTGCCAGTTCAAAGGGAGTGCTCCACTCCTGGCTGCCATTTTTCAACCTGGCACCCATAATTCTTACATCTTCTGCCTGACGCTCGCCAGAGCCCTGAAACCACGCCACAATAATATCTCCATTGGCACATTCGACAAGCGTAGAACCATGCACATGTAACTCCTGTAAAGGGAAAATTTGCGAGTACCATATGCCGGTATCCGCGGCAAGCGCTGCGCTCAAGCTCAATATAAAAAGGACAACTTTATTCATATCCTCCACCTCTGTTTTTTCTGTATTATAACCCATTTTTTTATTACATTCAAGATCAAATCTTGAACATTCAAAACTGCCTGTAAAGAATTGTAATAAACCCCGGAGGAATTGTGAAAAGATTATATTTACTTTTACTTGTCTTTATATTACTCGTTTTAACTGTTACCCCGCTTTCCGCAAAAACATACAAGCTCTATTATCTTGGCGGCCAGTCCAATATGGATGGTTACGGTACGGTCAGTGAACTGCCTGCCGATCTTAACAAACCCGTGCCCAATGTACTGATCTATCAAAGCAGCCGTGAATCGGACAATATGCCTGTCAATGGAATCGGCAAATGGTCTCCCCTGATGCCGGGTCATGGCAGCGGATTCAAATCCGATGGTCTCACAAACACCTATTCCAATCGTTTTGGGCTTGAACTGACTTTTGGCAAACACATGAACGAGTTGGACCCCACTATGCCCATCGCTCTGGTTAAATACTCCAAAGGCGGCACATCTATTCATCCCGATCAGGCACGCAAAGCAGGCTGCTGGGACCCCGATTTTTACAGTGGTAATGGTATTAACCAGTACGACCATTTTCTGGCAACCTTGCGCAATGCCCTAAGCGTAGATGATATTGATGGTGATGGCGAAAAAGACACGCTCATCCCGTGCGGTATTTTGTGGATGCAGGGCGAGAGTGATGGTCACGCCCAAAACAGCGCCGAAGCATATGAAGCCAATCTGAAAAAGCTGATGGACCAGGTCCGTGCCGCACTGCGTGTGGATGATCTGCCGGTTGTTGTGGGACGTATCTCGGATTCGGGACAGGATGATGACGGCAAGGTTTGGGATTATGGCGATATCGTCCGTAAAGCAGAAGCTGATTATTGTGATAAAGATCCTTACGCCGCACTGGTAACCAGTACAGACAATTACGGCTATTCCGATAGATATCATTATGACACTGCCGGTTTTATTGATCTGGGTGTACAATTCGCAAATACCATGCACAAACTGGAACAAAAAGAATCCACCGCCTATCTCTTTACCTATTTCAACGGTAACGGCGAAGACGGACTGCATTTGGCGTACAGTTATAACGGACTGGATTGGAAGGCCCTGAACAATGGTAAATCTTTTCTAACTCCCATGGTTGGCGGCGACAAGCTCATGCGAGATCCCTGTGTTATTCAGGGACCGGATGGTCTTTATCACATGGTATGGACCGTTAGCTGGAAAGAAAAAGGCATAGGTTATGCCAGTTCAAAAGATCTGGTGCACTGGTCGGAACAGAAATATATTCCGGTGATGGAGCACGAAGCCATCGCGCAAAATACCTGGGCGCCCGAAGTGTATTATGACGATGCCACAGAGCAATACTATATCTTTTGGTCGACAACCATTCCCGGACGCTTTCCGGAAACCGACCACAAAGACCCCCGGGACACCAGCAAAAACATGAAAAACCACCGCATGTATTACGTCACCACAAAGGATTTTGATACATTCAGCGATACCAAATTGTTTTATGATCATGGATTTAATGTGATTGATGGTACCCTGACAAAGAATGGCGATCAATATGTCATGTATCTCAAGAACGAAACCGACCGTCCCTTGACTCCGGAAAAAAACATACGTATCGCCACCAGCAATAAAGCAGCCGGGCCTTACACTGACGCTTCAAAACCTATCACTGGCGATTACTGGGCCGAAGGTCCCACCGCTATCAAGATCGGGGACTGGTGGTATGTCTATTTTGACAAATACCGCAAGCACAAATACGGCGCGGTACGCTCCAAAGATCTGAAAAACTGGGACGATATCTCAAAATGGATCACCCATCCCGACGACATGCGCCACGGCACCGTGTTCGAGGTACCGCAATCATTGCTGGATTCACTGCTGAAATTGTAATATTAAAAATCCCGGTTCTTTATGAAATATGGAACCGGGATACATTCAAATATTACTTGAAGGGGACCAACAAGCTTAATTATTCTAACATCTTGAAACACTTGAACGCAGAGCCAAAGAACACAGAGGGAAGAATTAAAAACCTCCTCCCGAGGGCTGATAGCCCCTCGGAAGGTTGATTGAACGGAAAAAAATGATCTCTCTTGATCAAATAAAAATCCAAATCAAGATACTTGAAAGTAGCTTTATGCCAAGCATATTATATTCTTAGGTACAAATTTCATTTTTTAAGTTGTGAAATAACTAATCAAAAAAACCCCATTCTTCAGGCACTAAAGCTGGTGGTTTTGCCCACGGCACTTCGATAATCGAATTTTGAAACCAATCATCTCGTAAATTTGCATGCTCAGTTACTATAATTTGAAAATCTTTCGCCTCATTATTTGCAAAACGGTGTAACATGAAAAATAAATTACGTACTTTCTCTAGATCTGAATCTCTTTCCGTTTCTTCAATAGAGCCAGAAACCGCTTTGTACATTTGTTCAGAAGGAAAGTATACTTGTGTAGGTTGATCAAGAAATAAAAACGAAGGTACAGGTTTCAAATTATTAGATGTAAAATGATGAAGTGAAAGCATAATTCCCAAATGATAAGCTAAATGATTGGCCCCACCCCCGGTCTTATTCATTGGTATAGGTCTTTCGGGTCTATCTGCAACAACAGTCAACTTTTTATAATCAAATCTAAAAGGGTATTCTGAAAACTCTGCATCAAGTTCAGTAACATATCGACTTATTCTAGTTGAAATAATATTGATTATTGATTCTAATCGCTCTTCTATATCATTTTTTCCTGATTCTTTTTCCAAAAGGACAACTTGTTCAGATAACACCTCAACACGCTTTTTCAACAAAGCAACATCTTCTTCTGGTTTATAAGTTTCAAGAAACAAACTTATTCGTCCAACAATTCTAGCTGCAGCTGCATTTCTATTACCCATTACTGCTATTGCTTCATTTGCCATAATTGCTGCAGCAAGCTCCTCTTCTTTCATCTGCATTATTTGATTTAAATCAGAAATTTGATTTTCAATTTTTTGAGTATATTTCTCCAAATGTGGTTGTTCTCCAAGCACTGTTTTTAATTCATCATCTAACGAATTAAGTTCCTTTATTAAAGATTTACCTATTGGAGTATCCATTCCAAAATTTTCAGGTACAAATGGCCACTGCCATTTACCTGATTCAGGATTAATTGGTAAAGCATTAATGGATTCTAGACGACTTTTTTGTTCTTTCGCTTCTGTTGTAAAACTTTTTTCTTTATTAACAAAATCTTGAGTTGCACGTAAAGTCTCATTTGCTGACATTCTTTCTTTTCGTATGGCAGCAATTTCTTCTTCTAATTCAATTATCCGACGCGTATCTTCATCAGGAACAGAAATAGGTTTCCATTTCAAAATCTCTTTCATTGCCACTAATGCTTCATTTGTATTATTGGGAAGTGGCCCTTGACTATAAATACCAACCTGTTGAGCTTCAGATAAAAGTCCTAAAGCTCTTACATTAATTTTTTCATTAAATTGTTCAGCTTCATCTAATTGTTTTTGGACGATCTTTAAATCCCGACGAATTGCCCGTAGTTTATTGTCAATTTCAAAGCGATTACTTGGTATTACGCCAAGAAGGATTGGTAAAGTATCCTTAATTTTTTGTGGTAAAAACTGTTCATTTTGTTTGTAAAACAATTGCTCTTTATTTGTAATCAAACCTTGTTTTTGAAAAAGATAGAAGTGGGTATGCTTAATTGTTGTAGAAAATGATTGACGGCTCTGATCATTTGGCACATCTGTTCGATTCGCAGGGATTCCAAGCAATTCTGAAAGAAGTGATACCACGGTTGAATCATCAGCATTTTGTTTAAGTTCATTATAAGGTGGTGGTTCAATTTCTGCCCCTCTTTTAATCATTGCCCTTGAACAGCTCGCCGCATTTATTGCCGGAGATGGTTTAGCAATTAAAACTTGTTCTCCTTTAAACTGATAAATAACACCATACCATGATACTTTATCTCTAATAGGGCCTTCAGGTATATTAAAATCACTCTGCCCCATACAATATTCAACAATGTCAGAAAGTGTCGATTTACCAGTCGATGATCGTCCAGTGATAATATTTAGACCTTTAACATTAAAGGTGATTCGTCTCATTTCACCTGAATAGCTATAAAGAATTATATCACAAATATTCATGGTCGAATTCCTAATGTTGAATAAATGGTTACCCTATCATTAATTAAAGCCAACTTCTTTCCAAGTGAATGAGCTACTGTCTGACAATCCTTTGTATCTTGTGAACCAATAATACTCTTACGAATGGAATGTTCAATCACTTTTATTGCACCTGACTCATCAACAAGAATAACATCACAAGCCATGAGGTAAGCAAATGCTTCCATCGTATATGGCAAAAGGTCTCGTGCTCTCTGTGCGAAATCAACTCGAATTTCAGGATGTTCTTGAAGTATTTTTGAAAAGTAAGAACGATTCCCTTGTTTAAGGTGATCTCTTGTCCGCTTATGGAGACAAAGCGGTAGAATCAATAAAGCAAGAGAAAACGGCATTGGCTTATTAGTTTCTTTTATAAACCCTTCAATACCACGAACCAATACTAAGCCACAAAATGCTGGATTAAATAAATTTCTTATTTCTCGAGGTCTACTACTCCAGGATTTCATAATTCCACTCCATTGAAAATTTCTTGAATTCTTTTCTCAAAACAGGGATGCCAATGAACTCGAGGATTCTCATCATTTGCAAGCATATGGTAGCTACCCATTGTAACAAAGGTGGCAGTTACACCTTTTCGTATACGAAGATTCGGTTGATTACTTGTTGAAAGTTCATTTAACAGTTTCCTTCCTGTACTTTTTAAAAGTTCTTCTGGACTATCATTTGCCAAGTCTTCAAAAATAATCTCACGAAGCCGTGACCATTCATCAACAAGACGATCGTCATATCTCTCAAGCTCACCGGATAATGTCACATTTTCACGTAACCAAGAACCTCTTTGCTCAAATGCACGATAATAATCCAATATTGCTCTTTTAAGTCTATCTGAATGAAGACCAATTGCTTTCAACTGATTTACGAAAAAACGATTGTCTGTTTCAACATTTACACCATTCTCCGGCTCAATATTTTCATAATCAATCGGAAGATTGTCTTCATGAAATTGCTCTGCAAAAAAACTCAACATCTCTGATACTTCATGCCCTTTGAAAGGTTCATGGCGTTGACCACTCAAAAGTTCGATACATTCGTTAATCCACCAACCTTCAAGTCGCTCATAAACGGCTTGCCGAAATTGAGGTCGTACAGTTCTTAATTTTTCATTAATAATTTTTTCAGGTATGTCTTGTATTCGTTCTTGATTATCAAAAATTACAATACGACCAAAGAAATCAAGCCATTTCTCTTTAGGTAGAATTTTAAGTAGTTCTTTTGTTTTTTGTATTGTTTTCGATTCTGATTTATCAAGTATTTCGGATACTTGCTTTGGGAAAGTGTCTTCTAATTTCTTATTAGGAAGAAAAGCTTCTAGTAAAGAACCAGCAACTACTCTTCCCGTTGTAAAAAGGAAGAAAGAAGCTTTGGAAATTAAATTTTTTTCATTATTGTAGTAATCAAGCCAAATTCGAACGGATTTCCAAAAATCTGGTGACAAATCAGAAAGAGTATCTCCGACAGCCTTGTGTTTAAGAGATGCCAGAATTTGTCCTTCACTATCATTTGAGAAATCTATATCATCATCCCTCTCAATATAACAGATAATATCTTCTGGGAGACTCAAAAGCTGAAGCATAGCATATCTCAGCTGATAAAAATAGCCTAAAGCTTGTTCTGCCGCTGAAAATTTATTTTTCTTAGAATACTTATTATCTTGCAAATCTTTCCCCTCTTTAGTAATCTATACCCCTTAATTATTTTTTATCCCTAGCTCCATATCCACCCCATTAACCTTTTTACAATTAAACAAATTCATTAATAAAAACAAAATATTATTTTAATTCATCAATATAAATATAGATTGATTCTTTATTTTCGATCATTATGGTTACTGTTTTTCTCTGCGCTCATTGGGTCTCTGCGTTTAAATGAATTAACAAAATCCCCTCTGGTTCCAGGGCAGAGCCACTGGAACCTAAAAAAACAGCAGCCATAAAGATCGTGACAGAGATAATCTCTGTCACGATCTTGTTTTTATCTGCGTTTATCAGCGCCTGTCCGCCCACTGGCGGATTCATCTGTGGTTCTTTTCGTACAACTTTCCGTTTCATAACGCGCTATCTGTGGTTCTTTTCGCTCTACTTTCCGTGTCATTCCGCGTTTTCCGCGGTTTATTTCTTTTCACTACGCTCATTGCAGCTCCGTCGAAAGTCTTATCACCCCTTTTTATAATCCAAGTTGACAATATAGCGAATACCATCTTCATACGATGCAGGCTTGAACCCAAACCGGTTTTCAAACTTGCTGCTGTCAAACACATAGTCCCGGTCATTCTGGTACATCATTTCAACCACCTCTTTCATGGTGATGTCAAACAATCCAATCATGCGCATCATGAATCGTGAAGCAACCATGTATTTGGGCGCAACCCCCAGTTCCTTTGCAATGGCCTCTACCCACTCTTTACCCGTGAAAGGATTGGGGGCTGTGGGTAAATGCCAGACCTGGTTATAAGCTCCATCGGTATTGCCCAGCAAAGCCGTGGCCCTGCCCGCATCCGGGGTATAGGTGTACGAGTGTTTTTTGTTCGCGTCCGCCAACCAGATGGCTTTTTTACCACGCACCAAATAGTTGAACACCGTTTCTGTCATGACGCTGGTATTTTTTATCGACGGACCATAAAAATCCGCTGACCGGGCTACCAGTGCCTGCAACTCGCCCTTTTCCACGCTGTCGAAAATCATTTCAACCAATGCTGCTCGTATTGCTCCTTTTTTGCTGACCGGACGGATGGGGGTCTCTTCTGTCATGTGTGACAGGCAATCGGGATCATACATGTAAATATTGTCAAAAAACACCAGTTTGCTCTTGTGCTGCTTGCATGCGTCAATTACATTCTGCACAATCACCGGCCATTTGGCTTGCCATATTTTGAAATTATAAGGCAATCCCACCGTCAAATACACCACCTCTGATCCTTTAACCGCTTTTTGGACCTCGTCAGGATTTAAAAGATCGGCCGCCAAAAGCTGATCCGTTGGATTTACTTTTTCAGGATTCCTGCTCACCAGGCGGATATCCTCTGTATGTTGCATAAGGGCTTTTGCCAATTCTACACCTATGGCACCCCCTGAACCCAATATGGTCTGCATAATATATATTCTCCTTAAATGAAATCATATTTGATAAAAACAACAATCATAAATGCTGTTTCCATCCCTCTTTCTTGTGAGCATACGCATGTATATAACATGGGTTACATGGATTCTGTCAGTTTCCACTTTATTCTGTATTATGCAGCACACTTGGGTTTCTCGGTTACGAAAAAAAAGAATTGACCTCTAAAAGATATGCTCGCAACTATCATCATTATTTCCCTCACTGTTTTTCTGGCTCGGGCAGAGCCGCAAAACGGATTTAACAATTGCTTACACAATCTTGCTTGCTTCCATTATGGCAATTTTATATATTAGTAAACAGGTAACCATCAACAAATCCCGGCGGCGAATATGGATCTGTCCATTATTATACCAGCATATAATGAGCACAAAAAGATAAGACGTGATATTTTAGAAGCATCTACGTTTCTTGAAAACCACAATCTTGAAGGTGAGATTATTATTGTGGATGACGGCAGTACCGACTATACGGCGGAATCCGCTATTCTTGCGGACGTTCCCTCGAAAATTAAAAAAGAGGTAATTCATTATACACCCAACCGCGGTAAAGGTTACGCGGTGCGTCAGGGCATGCAGGAATCGAATGGCAAATACATCATGTTTATTGACAGCGGTAACACTGTGCCCTGGGAGCAAGTAAGCCGGGGAATAGAATTATTGCAAACAGACCAGTGCGACATTGCAAACGCCTCACGACGATTGCCTGAAAGCCGCATTGTACGTCCCCATCTTAAAGCACGGCAAATCACATCTCTCATCTTTCGACGTGTAGCAAGAATATTAATGGGCATTCCGGACTGGGTCACAGATACCCAATGCGGATTAAAAATGTACAAGGGAGACATTGGCCGCCGGTTATATGCAGAATGCACCACCGACGGTTTTCTGTTTGATATTGAAATCTTGCTCAAGGCATTGAAAAATAATTATCGAATCAAAGAATTCCCCATTGACTGGTACGCAGACGTGGACAGCCGGTTGGCGCCCACGCGTACCTTTATGAATATGTTACTGGAAATGTGGGAAATCACCAAAGAAATGCGAAACTATCACTAGTCCCACTGTCTGCCTAAACGCAGCACCTGCTTTTTGCCATCTTCTTCAGATACAATCAGCACAGACACTTCAGGAAAATCCTCAATATACTGCTCAATTTCTTCAAAATCCATTACCATGAATGCTGTTGATAATGCGTCACCTTCTGCTGCATCCGGGGTAAATACCCAGGTTGCCCGTTTACGTTTCAAGGGTTCACCACTACGGGGATCAATAATGTGACTGCCCTTCATCAATCCCGAACTGCACATGGCATTATTCTCGAGATCAATCTTTTCCAGCACTTTGTTAGTAAAGGGATCGGTTATAGACACAGGCCAGCCTGCGCGTCCCGGCATGCGTCCACGTGAAACAACAGAACTGTAACCGCCATGAATGAGCATGTTTTCAATGTCCCACTCTTCAAGCTGCGTTGCCATTTCATCAACCGCATATCCTTTGCCATACCCACCCAGATCAATATTGACAGAATCCAACGATTTTGAAATGGAAAAATCATCCACATCAAAAAAGAGGTGATCCATGCCGGTCTCATTTAAAACCTTTTCAATTTCAGATTTGGAGGGATTACGTAAAGACTTGTCTGGGTTCAGCCACAACTGCATCAACGAACCTATCGTCACATCAAATATGCCGTTGGTATGGTTGAAAAATTCCTGGCAGGCAAGCAGGCAATCGAACGCATCCTGTCCTACCCTTACCGGAGTATCTGCTGCAGCTACATTAATACGGGTAATATCGCTCCCCTCTACATACTTGCTGAGGTCCCCTTCGAGCTGGTCAAGTAAAATAAAACCTTCATGTGCTGCCTGGGCTGCGTATTGCTTATCCTGGTCCGCAATATAAATTTCATATACGGTGCCCATGGCTTCGTGTTCAAAACGGTGCACATTTTTTTGGGCGGCTACGCCCTCCGGATGGATGGTCCGGTCCAGCGAAATGTCATTCTCTTTCATTTTCCTTTTCTTGATTTATGATTGGTGGTTGTTCATAGTAGTATCTATCAAACAAAGATTTTACAACATAGCCTCTAATTTCAATCATTGGCCGCAGTTCGCGGTAATCGTCAAACAGAGGCATATACAACTCCCGGTGACCCGGTGGCGGAATTTCATACAATTTCCGTGCCAGTTCAGACTCTAAATCAGGAGAAACAAGCACTATGGGTGACGCTGGTGTATCCATGTTTACCTCATTCCACCAGCCAATTCTGGGAAACTCACGTAAATACCAGGGTAATGGCCAATAATCGCCACCAGCACAAATCACATCAATACGAACGTTCTTACCATCCGGATGATATTTCGCAACTGCTCTTACTTTGTCTCTAATGGCAAAAACATCTTTTTGCGGATGAGAAAAAACCCAGGGATTGGCAGGATCGTCATAATATTTAAAATTTCCCAGCAGAGATTGCCATAACAAGTTGGCAGAGCCTAACAGCAACAGAAAAACAATACCGCCAATTACCATGCGGTTGCGTATTGTTGACAACATGTAAACCGCGCCAGCGGCTGCCATAATAACAAATCCATGCCAGAATCCGAGAACAATCCAGGGGGTTTTGTAAGGTATAGCGGAATATAGCACAGTTAATATCAATGTAAATAATGCTATAAACCTGAGTAAATTTTCATCAATCCGGGAACTGCAGCGCCCACTGAAAACAGCAAAGAAACCCAGCAGTGCAAATGCAAAGATAAACCCCTCACTCCAGTTCACACCATAAGAAGCAGGATTATATAATAATATTTTTAGATACCAGTACCAGGGATATATATGAATATCAAAATTACCCGCTTTGTTGAAATAATTGGTAAATGTAATAACAGAATCAATAATACCACGCGGATTTGCAAAAAAAGAAGAAAAGAATAATATCGATATACCTACAGCGGACAAAAACAGGGCGGCTACATGGTCCCAACGGATCAGCTTTAAATATTCACGAGTGGCAATAGGGTGCCACGCAAAAGCATTTATCAGCAATGCAAGCCCCATAGCTCCCCACACAATAATGCAGGTCTCTTTGGTAGCGTGCATCAACCCAATAAAAACTCCCATCCATATAACCCAGGCAATATGATGGGTCTTTAAATATCGATAAGCGGAAACAATTACCCCAAATGAAAACGCAACCAACAAGATTTCCATAATATAATATCGGCTGTAAAACACCATCACCGGAGAAATTGCCGTAAAGATCCCGGCCGATAATACAATAGGCCAGCCAAGACCATTTACAAGGGGAAACAATAAGAGAATAAGCAGCAGACCAAAAAATACAGTAACCACTCGCAAAGTAAACTCGTCAAGTTCAGGGTATGTAAACTGGCCTCTTAAAACAGCAGGAACAAGGGAAAAATAATTTAATGTAGGACCATGATACTCGTGCCAGTCATACTTGTAGTTATTGTGTTCAATCAATTCCCCAAGTTTTACAGCATGAATGGCTTCATCCGTGTGCAGGGCACGAATAGAAAGCTGCGGCAAGCGTATGACTGCCGCAGCTAATAGTACTATTATAAAAAGAATTAGTTTTTGTGTTTTCACTTCACCGGTTTGCCGTATACGGCGACTTCGATATAGTGGTTAAGGTCGTTATTGCTATTGCCAGCGCTATAACAGCGAACATAGCGGCCTTTAACACCTTTGGCATCAATCAGACGACCTTCAGAAGTTTCAACATAATGCTTATCACTACCAGCACCTAAACCGGCTGAATTATCAATATCATTATTATAAATAGTTGATACATTCTGAGTAAAATCAGCATCATCTGCAACCTGAACAATTACATCAAAATAAACACGTGCCTGTTTGTGGAAATGCCACAAAACAACTGCATAAATATCGCATTTTTCTTCAAGATCAATGGTTACATGCTGCAAAAAGGGTCCAAGCTCTACATAACTACCATCTGCGGCTTCTTTGTCATTATCGGTAATCATATCAATTTCACCAATAATAGGCATATCATCTGTACTGGTTACCGGTTTACCTTCAGCAACATTTACTGTGCCTTTAGGTGCCAAAAATGGTGCACGGGCTTTACCCAATGGTTTTTCAAGATTTGGTACGTTCAAATTTTGAGGAGTTCCCACAAACATCGGTTTGGGCAATTCCAGTGGAATCGGTTCCATATCTTGCGCTTGTGCTCTAGATGTCAAAATATCTACACCAACTACTGACAACGTCAAAGTCAATGCAAATGACAAAATATAGGTACGCATCAGGAATTTACTCAACATGGCTATACTCTCCTTTTTCATATGCCAATATACTTAATTTCATGTTAAATATTTAACGATCTGACTGCTCAAAGGTTTCAAATCAAACCGCAGGAATAATATAACATGTATTAAAAAAATATGCAAACAAAAACAATATAAAATTGAATTCGTTTAAAAACAATCACTTAAACCACAAAAACGCCCGCAAGGGGCGTTTTTTGCTTATAATTCTTTAATTTTCAAATTTCTAAACCAAACAGGCTGTCCGTGGTCCTGAAAACCTATATGGCCTTCTCTAACCATATCTTTATAGGCATATTTGAATTTATTCGGGGTACCATCGGGATTTTTACCAGCTTCGGTCCAGTCATTCAAATCCATTTCAACGATCTGTTCACCATTTTGTACAACCCATATCATATTGTCTTTACAAGTAATAGTATAATGGTTCCATTCATTGGCTTTTTTCTGGTTTTGAACTTTGGGTGCTTTTACGTCATAAATTGCTCCGCACATACCAATCCTTGCACCATCGGAAGTTTCATGTACTTGCACCTCAATGCTGGTATGAACAGTATTGTCAAGATCACTGCAACGGAAAAAGACACCACTGTTTGCGCCTTCTGAAACTTTGTATTCTACATCCAGAATAAAATCGCCATATCGTTCTTCAGTCCAAATATAACCTTTATGATGCCAGGTCAGTTCGCCATTTTCCCAGGTCCAGGCGCCTGGATTCATAACAGCATTTGACAGGTCGCACTTGAGCAGGCACTTCCAACCGGAAGGATTCAATGATTGCGCAACATGATTAAAATATTTTACACAGTCCCGAATTTCAGGTACTGAATATTCCCAATTGTGTTCATATTCAATTGAAAATGTACCTTTGTAGCCCTGTTTGTGCAGCAGCTCCATAATACCTTTAACATCTGCTTTTCCGGTACCCCACTGAACATCGTGAGCGTCTTTTCTACCAAAAGAATTCAAATCTTTAAAATGTAAAGCAATCAGGCGATCACCCAATTTTTCAATCGCTTCTTTGGGATCAATGCCAGAACGCATCCAATGACCCGTGTCTCCCATCGCACCAATATATTTGCTGCGGCCCTTGCAAACTTTAAGAACAGTTTCAGGATCCCAGTAATGAGAAGGTTTGGGATGATTGTGAATAGCTACATTGATCTTGTATTCCTGACACAATTTATCAATCAAATCAAATGCTTCTTCCGGGGGTTCAGAAGCTATGGTTTCAATACCCATGTCTTTACAAAAATCAAAAACTTTACGGCACTCTTTTTCATCATTCGGAAGGCTGATCACACCGTAATTTACCAGGGTCATTCCATATTCTTTTAATCTGGCTTTAATTTCAGCTCTTTTTTCTGCGGGCATGTCTGTGGTGGTTTTCATGTTTGGGTCATCTTTGCTGATTACCTGTCCCGGGTACATTTCAACCCAATCGAGTCCCAAAGATGCCATCTTATCCAATGCTTCATAAAAAGTGTAACGGTTAAAGGTGTATGCCTGTGCACCCAGTCGCCATCCTTCATAAGCATCGGTAGCGGGATGATAAGTTGTAGGAAGTTCTTCGGCAAAAGTCATTACCGAACAGACCAAAATCAGGGCACCAATCAGCGCCAGCTTTATAGATTTTCTAATACTCATGAGTCATCCTATATTTGATAAACTTGAAGAAAGGAAAAGACCCGCCGGTAATGGACCGGCAGGTCCTGATTTTATTAATATTCTAATTTCCAACCCTTGCGATAGTCGGTATGAACAAGTTCATTTGCTTTATCATGGTTGGTGAATTTCATATTTTTTGCATCCCATTGCAGGATTTTGTTATCATCCTGTAACAATGTTGCAATATTTCCAAGCATCATAGCTTCAGTCAGGGGACCGGAATATGAAAAATCAGTGGTTGATTTCTTTCCTTCCTTAATAGCCTGGATCCATTCCGCGTAAATACCAGGTGAACGTTCGATGGTTTTCTTGGGTTGTTTGTATTTTTTCATCTTGGCTTCTGGAATGATACGCGGGCTGCTGCCATAAGTACCACACATAATGGTTCCTTCTGTACCAACAAACAATACACCACCACCGCCGTCACCCATGCGACGACCATCTTCCAATTCTTTTGGACGAGGAGGTGTTAATCCACCATCATACCATGTCAATTCAACAGGTGCCATTTTTCCACGTTTTGGGAATGTAAAATGTACTGTAGATGCCAACGGAAAAGAATCTGACCACAAGTCAGAAGAAGAAGCTTGAATAGTTTCAGGAGCTTCCAGTTTCAAAGCCCACCAGGGATGATCAATCAAGTGCGCACCCATATCACCAACAGCACCTGTTCCGAAATCTTTCCAGCCTCTCCATGCAAATGGATGATATGCAGGATGGTAAGGACGCCATGGGGCAGGTCCCAGGAACAGGTCCCAATCGAGTGTCGGGGGAACTGAAGGAATTTCTTTGGGTGCATCAATACCCTGTGGCCATACCGGACGGTTGGTCCAAACATGAACGCGGGTAACATCACCAATTGCACCGTCCCAGATCCATTCATTGATCAGGCGTGCATCTTCACTTGCATGGCCCTGGTTACCCATTTGGCTTACAACATCCATATTTTTAGCTGTTTCGGCAAGCATACGTGCTTCATATACAGAGTGGGTCAAAGGTTTCTGGCAATAAACATGTTTTTTCAGACTCATCGCTTTCATAGCGATTGTAGCATGTGTATGGTCCGGAGTACTGATAGTTACAGCATCAATTTCCGGCATAGAATCTAACATTTCGCGAAAATCACGAAAACGTTTTGCATTCTTGAACAGTGTGGGCAGGTTAGGATGTTTTTCTTTATCTCTATCTACATGTTCTTTAAATTTACTGAACATGGTATCATCAACATCGCAAAGCGCTATTACATTTTCAGAACTTACGCCACTTATATCAGATTTCCCTTTGCCACCAATACCAATTGCGGCTATATTTAATTTATCACTTGGAGCTGTTTTTCCATTCCCTGCCAATACACTATTGGGCACAATGGAAAAAGCAGCAGCGGCTGCAGCTGCTCCACCAATAAATTCACGACGATTCATACCTTCGCCTTTTTTATCTTGTTCATTACCTTTCACAGTAGACCTCCTTAAATATTAAAAAACTCTTATCATGGAAATTACTAATTTATCCCGTTACATTCAATGAATAAGCAAAAGGTGTTATACATTTTACAAATTTTTACAAAAATCAACTATTTATCTTTTGCAATACCTTGTTTGCAGTATTGATAACACTATCGTTATCTGTTTGCTTCAACACCTTATTCATTATCTCTGTAACATAATCAGGATCAAGTTGATATACTCGGTTACCAATTTCAGTTGCCGCTACTTCTGCTTCGCGTTTTAAATTCTCATCTCCAAGATAACTTGCAACCATGGTTAATGCATTTATGCTGCGCAAATCAGAAACGCCTGAAAGAACCATACGCTGTTCAGAAACTTCTGTAGCCAAATCCATCGCCACTTTATATAACACCAAAGATTCTTCATCATTACGGTTACTATCCAGCTTTAACAAATCAACATAACCACGCAAAGCTAGAATTTTAACAGTACCATTGTCTGTAGTTTTAGCAATTGATAACAAATCATCAATTGGGCTGGTGTCGGTCCAAAGAGCCAGCGCGCGTACAGCAGCTTTTTGCAGTTCTACATTTTCAGAGTTGAGATTTTTACGCATCAATGTTAGTGACTGCTGGTCACCCAGGCGTCCCAATGCTTGCAGTAATGCGCTTTTCGCTTCAATCTCTTTTTCTTTTTCTGCTGCTTTACGGATTTTTTCTCCTCTGTCACCATCAATCTTTAATGCAACAGCAACCAGAGTTTTAACCGCTTCCTGACGAATGGTATTGTTTTCTTCATTAACGGTTAAATTGATAAGCTCATCAAAATTATCGGGGGTTGACAATGTTGCCAATGCTTTAAATGCTTCACGGCGAACAACACGGTCATTGTCTTTTGCCGTTTTTAACAACATATCGGTTGCTGATAGAATATTTCTTGCACCGGCACTACGGACCAGTTCTGCTTTCACCTTGGAGTCTGATGCATTCATAGAAGAAATGATCTTTTTGTCAACTGCCGGAGCATCCAGCCTGTCAAGACTCAGTTGGGCCGTTTCTTTTACATCTGCAGAACTATTGGCAGCAATCTCTGCAAGCAAATCTACATCAGAATCATCACCAATTCGAGACAATGCTTTTAATGCTGCAATTTTGACTTGTTCGTCATTGGCTTTTACAGCACTCAAAACAGCTGTTTTAGCAGCCACTTCTCGACGATCTGCCAAAGCCGTCAATAATCTTACCTGGCCCATTTCTGACAGTTTGTCCAACTTGGCTATCAAAGGTTTGAGATTGCTAGTTGCAGGCAATTCTTTAACAAGACCAATTGCAGCAGTTTGAATAGCAACATCTTTATCCAAAGCTTTTACAAGAACATCTACAGCACCTGCTCCCTTTACGGCTACCATACCTCTTAATGCAGCAATACGTGCAGGAGTAGATTTTTCGTTTTCATAAACAGATTCATAAATTTTCATTGCCGCGTCTTTATTTTTAGCAGCAAGACCATCCGCACTCTGCAGCCATGCATCGAGCGCCAGTGCTTTTAAATTACCTTTGCTTTTTTTCACAGCCTTGGCAAGCGCATCGGCAGCATCAGTTGTTGCAATCTTTCCCAAAGCGGCAAGAGAAGAGCCGGCAATCTCTGCATTTTTATCAGCTGCAGTTTTTCCCAGGCTTTTCACAGCAGAAGCGGTTTTTCTCTGTCCCAGTGTATTAATAATGCCAACTTTAACATTTCCTTTTGATTTCCCAAGGGCTGCCAAAAGTGCATCATCTACCGCTGTTCCGGGAATTCTTTCCAACGCATAAAGCGCAATATCAGATGTTTCTGAATTTACAAGCAATTTGCTCAATACCGGAACAGATTCGCTGGTTCCAATAATGGAGAGCTGTTTACAAACAAATTGTTTTCCTGCAAAGGTTGCATCAGTTTCAAGAAAACTGATCATGGATTTTTCAGCCGCAGCCTTGTCTGCATTCGAATCCAGTACATTTTTCATCAAATCGCTAAATTCAGATAATGCGGCACGACTCTGACCAAAATCATATGTTTGAATGTCTTTGAGCAGCGCGTTTACTTTTTCTGTTGTTGTTTGAGAAAAAACTGCTGAAGCAGCAAAAACTGAAACACAAATCAGCAGAACATATGCTGAAAAGTTTAAACGTTTTTTCATGTGAACCATCCTCTACTCTATTTATAGTTAAATTTTATTTACCAGATTATTATAATTTCCAGGGACTTCTCATTGCCCGAGACAAATACCGGTTCGCTTCCGGATTGTTTACGTACTGTTCCTTTTCCGGATCCCAGTACAGTTTCTGTCCCATCTTTATGGCTGTCAAGCCCAGATGCGCCACCATAATGGAGCGATGTGCAACTCTGGCAGGTGCAATGGGCTCCTGACGAGTGCGCACACAATCCAAAAAATTTTGGCGGTGGTCATTACTTTCATACAAATGAACTTCATTAGGACCAATAGTAGATCGAAGTAACGATTTGGGATGTGCATCAATCTCACCACGTGTAACATAAACCCATCCTTCAGTGCCTTCAAATATTACACCCATACCGCGTGGATGACGGTCCCTGTCCATTACTTTAATCGTAAATCCTTTTTTATATTTACAATCAAATTCATAGCTCTCCATGGTATCATAAAGAATTGTATCTCCAGATGGGAAAACTCCGGTTCCTTCAATTTCAATAGGAGCCGTCATTTCCGAATCCATGCCCCATTGAGCTATATCTATATGGTGACCTGCCCAATCGGTTAGCTGCCCACCTGAATAGTCGCTGATCCAGCGAAAATTCCAGTGGCATCTACCTGGACTATAAGGAACTTTGGGTGCGGGTCCCAGCCACATATCATAATCAAAACCTTTCGGAGGTTTGGTAAACTCTACACCATAATCTCGTATACTGCTTTTAGAAGGTAACCCCACCTTGACCATATCTACCTGGCCTATTCTGCCGTTTCTTACCAATTCACAGGCAAAACGAAAATTACTGCTCGATCGCTGCTGACTACCGGTTTGAAAAATAATTCCATATTTTTCAACCGCGTCAAGTATGGCACGACCTTCAGCAATAGTATATGCAAGCGGTTTTTCCTGGTATATATCTAATCCTTTTCTGGCAGCACGTGTAGATACAATTGCATGCCAATGATCAGGTGTTGCATTACAAATGGCATCCAGATCATCCCGTTCCAGCAATTCACGAAAATCATTATAGGATTCACAATCTTGATTCCCATATTTTCTATCTATCATTTCTTTTGCTTCATTTCGATGATCCGTATCTACATCACAAACCGCAACAACATGCGCATCAGATTTACCCAAAAACCCGTTCAAATTACCGGTACCCATGCCCCCCAGTCCGATAAAACCCATAACAATACGATCATTCGCAGCTACAGCTCCATTCTTTCCCAATGCAGTTGCAGGGACGATTGTCGGAAAAGCTGCCGCGCCCGCACTTAGTGCCGCCGCTTTTAAAAAATGTCGTCTTTTCAAAAATGCCTCCATTTGTTTTTACAAGTGCCAGGGACTTCTCATACTGTTGCCAAGCATTCTGGATGCAGCATCATCACCGATAATTTCTTCGGTATCGGGATTAAATTTCAATTTACGTCCCAGCAGCATTGAGATTTGACCCAGGTGACCTGGTGATGCGGAACGGTGCGCAACTTCACAAGGGGTAATGGTTTCTTTACGTGTTTTAACACAATCAATAAAATTACGCCAATGACCGGGAGATTCAAACAAATGGATCTCATTCGGTCCAATAACTTCCCGTTTCAAGGTAGGATCAGATGCTTCAAGCACACCACCACGGGTTACAAAGACCCATCCTTTATCTCCAATCCATTTTGTGCCGCCACGAATTTCCGGGTAACCGCCGGCCATAACCATTTTCACACCATTGGGATATACAGTATCGACCCAATATTTACCGGCAGTATTCCAAACACCTGTTGCAGGATATTCACCGGTACCTTCAATTTCAACCGGACCAGTATACTCGGTACCCATACCCCAGTGTGCAATATCTACATGATGACCTACCCAGTCCATCAACTGACCGCCACCAAACTCAAGACGCCAGCGCCAGTTTTTATGTACATATGATTTAACATATGGAAGATAAGGAGCAGGACCCACCCAGGTTTCATAATCCAGCTCAGGTGGTGGTGTAGAAATTACATCCTGTCCTTTAGTATTCGCAAAATCAGAATGGCCCGCGGGTAAGCCCACTTCAACAGTGTGCAATTTACCAATACGACCATTCAATACAAGCTCTGCACCAAACCGAAAGTTGGATTGAGACCGCTGCCAACTACCGGTTTGCCAGATACGGTTATATTTAGTAACAGCATTCACCATAGCCCGGCCTTCTACAAGACTATGAGAAAAAGGCTTTTCACCAAATATATCTTTTCCGGCTTTTGCCGCTTCAATTGCAGGAATTGAATGCCAGTGATCCGGAAGACTGAGACAAACCGTATCTATATCTTTACGTGCCAATACATCTCTAAAATTATGATATGCTTTACAATCTTTATTGTCATATTTTCTATCAACAATATCTTTAGCATTTGCAAGATGATCTTTATCAATATCACAAACCGCAATTATATGACAGTCGTCTTCGCTGAGGAAATTTTCCATATTCCATGTACCCTGCCAGCCAACACCAATACAAGCCATGGTTACTTTATTGCTGGGGGCAATTGCTCCGTTTTTTCCTAATACCGTTGCCGGAATAATTGCCGGAAATGCTGCAGCCGCAATACCCGCGCCCAATGTACGTTTTACAAATCCACGCCTGTCAATTTTTTTGTTTTCCACACTGTTCTCCTGTTTTTTTTACAAATACCAGGGACTCCGCTTTGAGCGTTCTTTAAGCCTGTTTGCTTCCGGGTCATTAACAAAATTTTCTGTATCCGGGTCCCATTGTAATTTCCTACCCAACTGAACGGCAAGGTTACCAAGATGGCATACTGTAACAGACCGACAACCAATTTCCACATCTGTAATGGGGATTCGTCGGTTTCTAATGGCTTGCAGCCAGTCATCATGATGATCATTACTGTGATACAGTCGAATCTCATTCGGTCCAATCTTGTGGTTTACCAACTTGGGGTTACTTGCCTTTAAATATGACCTGTTTACATCTATCCAGCCATCGGTGCCTGTAAACAAAATACGATTATCATCAAAGTCCGTATCCATCACCACGCCATTGGCATATTTATATGTTAACAATTTATAATCTTTATCATCGGGGGGATTAATCTCTACCGGGCCGCTGTAATCCATACCCAACCCCCATTGCGCTATATCAAAATGGTGCGCGCCCCAATCTGTCATGCCGCCACCGGAATAATCTCGATAATTACGCCATGCCGGATATCCGGTAAAACTGATTGGAGGAGCCAAAATAGCATTGTAAGGACGGTTTGGAGCGGGGCCCTGCCACATGTCCCAATCCAACTCGGCGGGTTTTGGTTCTTCAGGCAATTCACAAACAATAGGATGAGGGATAAATCCCGTACGAATGCTAACACGTACTGTTTTGACATCACCAATATAACCATTACGGACCAGTTCGCATGCTTGACGAAAACCACTACTAGATCGCTGCATGCTGCCTGTCTGGAACACACGGTTATGACGGCGAACTTCGTTAACCATTTCACGGCCTTCAGCAATGGTCAAGGTCAGAGGTTTTTCACAGTAAATGTCTTTACCAGCCCTCGCAGCCATGATTGCAGGTATAGCGTGCCAGTGATCAGGCGTTGCAATAACTACCGCGTCAATATCTTTACGTTCCAGAACATCTCTAAAATCACGATAAGCATCACATCCTTTATAATTCAATTCCTTTTGCTTGGAATAATACGCGTCCACATTTTTTCTAGCCCGCTCCATTTTATTCGCGTCAACATCACAAACTGCAAGCACATGTGTTTCCGGTGAATTTAAAAATCCGCGTAAAAGGCCTTCCCCCTGTTTACCAACACCAATAAAACCCAGGGTGATACGGTCATTGGGCATCACATTGCTGCTACTCCAGGCTGATGCCGGTATAACTGATGCAGCACCAGCCAGCAAACCCGCCTGTTTTAAAAAATCTCTTCTCTTGATACTCATAATATATTACTGCTCCTAAATATATATAATTTCTTGTCTACAGTTCCAAAACGATCCTGAATCCGGTCTGAGTAAATTGATAAGATGCCGGAGCACTAGTCCGCGCAGCACATCGCAGCCCCGGTGGAAACGTATCAAAAGCTCCTCCCCGAATAACCCGTAACGGTCCGAATTCGGCCCCGGTTGGATCAATCGATCCACATTCAGGGTAATCTTTTTCATAGATATCCGCGCACCATTCAGACACATTACCCAGCATATCATACAATCCCCAGGCATTTGCCTGTTTCTGTTTTACCGGGTGGGTTAACTCATCACTGTTTTCACTGTACCATGCTGATGTATGTAAATTATCCAAACCGCCAATAGAAGCTTCTGATCCTGCGCGGCAGGCATATTCCCATTCCGCTTCAGTAGGCAACCGGTAGGTTCTGCCTTCTTTGACAGATAGTTTTTCACAAAAAGATACTGCGTCTTTCCAGCTTATCTTTTCAACCGGTAGATCATCGCCCTTGTTGTCGCTTCGGTTAAAGCCCATTATACTTTCCCATTGAACCTGGGTAATCTCGGCAGCACTCATATAAAAAGATTTTGTCAGGGTCACTTTGTGCGGCAATTCATCATTCTGGTGCCATCTTTCTCCAAAAGGGCTTCCCATTACAAAACTGCCTGCGGGCACAAGCACAAGATCGATACCTGTTGAATTGACAATTTTATCGGGGCTTTCTGATTGCGCTTTAATATTTACAAATAGAGTACATAAAATCATCAATACTGCAAAAAACATTTTTGATTTCATTGCGGGTTTCCTGCTTTTACAATCCGGCTAAATCGGGTATTAATTCTTCATTTGCAGTCATCATTTCCTGCCACGAGATCAGTTTCTTTTGATAAGCGGCTGTACGTCCCAGAATAGTAGTCAAATTACTGCGTACACTTGCAGGTACAGTTGTGTTTGCAGTTTGTCCGCTCGAAATAAACTTTTGAAAATCCGCAATATTACTAACAGCGCCATCTTTATACAGATGACCCAGCTCACCGCCTTTATAGGGTTTGTCACCCTGAATGCTCACAGAGCCAAAATAATGTGTATCTAAAGTACCACGGGTTCCATACATTCTGCACAAAATATCATCATACCCTTTGCCAAACTGCTTGGAATTAAAAGTAACCACTACATTGCCGGGAAATGTAAACATCACGGAAAAATGATCATTACAATCGCCATACTTGCGGTTTCTTCCGCAGGTTCCAATTGCCGATTCAGGATGCGCGTCCAATATCCAGCTTGCTACATCAAGCGCGTGAATATTCTGCTCAGTAATTACATCGCCAGAGAGTGCCTGGTCAAGCCCCCAACCACGGAGCCTGTTCTCAGCACTGAGCGGGGTTTGTTTGTACAAATCATAAGCCTTGCCCCAGGTAATACCAGCAAAATAACTGGCTTCTCCCGAAACAATGGGACCAATATCACCAAACTGTACCCGTTTTACTGCCTCCTGATAATACTCATGCGCGCGCGTTTGAAAATCAACCAGAAATACAAGTCCCTTTTCTGTTGCCTTTTTACCACTTTTCTCAACGGAAAGTGTGCCCGGCACATCAACAGCAACCGGTTTTGCAAGATACACATGCACTCCTGCTTCCACTCCGGCAGCAGCATGCATGGGATGAAAATATGGCGGGCTTTGAACAACTATTGCATCCACCTTACTGTCTAAAAGCCGTTTATATCCATCCAAACCGGTAAAGCACCGTGTTTTTTCTATATTAAATTGTTCCTGAAATACATCTATTTTATCTTGAAAATAATCTGCCCCTGCCGTAAATCGATAACCTTCATGCTCCTCGAACAGCTTTGCGATCCATTTACCACGTCCCCCACAGCCTATCAATCCCAATTCCAACTTTGAATTGGCTACTGACCCTCTGACTTGTTCGGGTTTGACAATAGAAAATGTTAATGCCGCTGCACCTGTCCCGGCAATAAATTTTCTGCGATCAATGGATTTTACCATAGTTTCGACCTCCGATCAGGAAAATATCTTTTTGAGAATACAATCCCATTATTTTTCCCAAATATACCCATTAATAAATTAATACTTTTTTTATAATATGCCACTAAAATTTCCAGGCATATATCCAAACTGGTTATTCTCAAATATTTCAGCCATGAATATTAGAGAATAACCTCAAAATGTCAGACTTTTTTATTGCTTCATTGCTATTCAGATAATATATTCAACTATAGGATATTCATAGATATGGGACCATTAAAATGATTAATATATTACGAAACAGGAAAAGCGTAAGGCACTTTGAGAACAAACCCGTCAGCCCTGAACATATAGAAATCATTAAAGAAGCCATCTTGCGCTCTCCCTCTTCCAAAAACAGAACACCCTGGGAATTCATTATAATAGATGATCGGAATTTGTTAACAAAGCTGGCTACTGCTAAGCCGCATGGAGCCGCGTTCCTTGCAAACGCGCCATTAGGTATTCTGGTGTGCGGTGACGATAACCAAAGCGATGTTTGGATAGAAGACTGCTCAATAGCTTCTATCATTGCTCAATTAACAGCAGAGTCTCTGGGCCTTGGCAGCTGCTGGATACAGATTCGCAATCGTATGCATGAGAGCGGTCAAACATCAGAAGCGTACATTCAACAATTACTACATATCCCCAGAAATGTCAAAATCGAATCCATTATTGCATTGGGGTATCCCGATGAAGAAAACACCAAAACACCAGACAAAGAATTAAAAAATAGTAAAATTTTTATAAATCGTTACAAATCAGTCTAGTCAATATTTAGCAAAAACCAGTCAAAATAGCATAAATCCATTAAATCATAAAGAGAGGCTTTTATGCACAAAAACCAGGAATCTCGAAGATCGTTTCTAAAAAAAATGGGTGGAGGTGCAGCAGCGTTGACCCTGTTTTCATCCGGCATTACCGGATGTGGATTGTTTAAAAAAAAGCCCAACATTCTGTTCATCTTTTCCGATGACCATGCTTACCAGGCCATCAGCGCGTATAAAGACCGCCTGGCAGAAGTTGCTCCCACACCTAATATTGACAGAATTGCAAATGAGGGAATCCGTTTTGACAAATGCTATGTAACCAATTCCATCTGCGCGCCATCTCGGGCAACCATTCAAACAGGCAAACACAGTCATCTCAATTCCGTTAAAGACAATAAAGACGTATTCGACAACACCCAGCAAACATTCCCCAAATTAATGCAGTCAGGCGGCTATCAAACAGCTATACTTGGCAAGTGGCACCTGAAAGCCGAACCTACCGGATTTGATTACTGGGAAGTATTACCCGGTCAGGGCCATTACTATAATCCGGATTTTCGTACGGCTGAAGGAACTCATCAGGAAAACGGATATGTTACTGATCTTATTACAGACAAAGCAATCAACTGGCTCAAAGAAGGTCGTGATACCGAAAAGCCTTTTATTCTCATGATGCAGCACAAAGCACCTCACCGTGAATGGTCTCCTGCCATACGTCATCTCAACATTTTTGATGATGTTAAATTTCCGGAACCTCCAAGCCTGTTTGACGATTACAGCGGACGTGGTACTGCCGCTCATAAACAAGATATGACAATCGACAAAACCATGCGCATTGTAACCGACCTTAAAGTCAAGACCTTGAAAGCCAAAGACAAAGAACTGGAAAGACGCATTCATGGGCGCATGACAGATGTTCAACGTGCCGCCTGGGACAAAGCTTACGAGCCTAAAAACGAATACTATCGCAAAGCTAACCTTGAGGGTAAAGAACTGGTCAAATGGAAATACCAGCGCTATCTGCAGGACTATTTGGGCTGCATCCGCGCGGTAGACGAAAGTGTAGGCAGAGTGCTCAATTATTTGCAGGAAAGCGGGCTGGCAGACAATACTGTCGTTATGTATTCTTCTGACCAGGGCTTTTATCTGGGTGAGCATGGCTGGTTTGACAAACGATTCATGTATGAAGAATCCTACCGTACTCCATTGCTGGCCAAATGGCCCGGTGTTACACCTGCGGGAACAGTTAATACAGATCTAACGTCAAACCTCGACTTTGCTCAAACATTTTTAGACATTGCAGGCCTTGAACAACCGCAAGACATGCAGGGTGAAAGTCTTGTTCCCATTTTGAAAGGAAAAACACCGGCAGACTGGCGGAAATCACTGTATTACCATTATTATGAATACCCCGCCGTACACAGTGTGCGCAGACACGAAGGCGTTGCAACAAAACGATATAAATTGATTAATTATTATGATCTTAACGAATGGGAATTTTATGATCTGGAAAAAGATCCAAACGAGATGAAAAGCCAGTACGACAATCCCCAATATGCTGATACCATTCAGAAATTGAAAAAAGAGCTGGTCCGTCTTCGCGAATATTACAAACTTCCTCCCCTGGTACCCATACATGAAGAATAATTCATAAACCAAATAAAATACAATGGCTTGAACCGGTTCATATTTTTCTTTGGTTCAGGCCTTTTTTTTTGTATATTGGGAAAAAGATAAAAGCAATAACTGACAGAAAGTTTTCTGTTCACGGGTAGAGTTGTTGCAAAATCATACTTTTTTATGAGGAGTTTTATATGAAAAACCTGACCGTTTTTGTGTGTCTTGTAGTCATGACATTGGTCTCTATGACATTTGCCCAGACCGACAATCAGCTTTGTTCAACAGAAAAAGCGCAGGGTTGGAAATTGTTGTTCGATGGCAAAACAAGTACAGGTTGGAAAAGTAACCGGGGTAAAGGCTTTCCAGATAAAGGCTGGGAAATTAAAGATGGAATACTTTCTGTACTCTCAAAAGAGCGCGGTGGAGATATTATTACAACTGAAGCTTTTGAAAATTTCGAATTAACACTTGATGTTAAATTAACCAAAGGTGCCAACAGCGGAATTAAATACTTTATCCAGGAAGGTAATGGCGTTGGTTGTGAATTCCAGGTATTGGATGATGATGTACACCCCGATGCAAAACTGGGAGTAAACAACAACCGTCAGTTTGGTTCATTGTATGATCTGATTCCCGCACAAAATCGTGAACTCAACCCCATTGGGGAATGGAACAGCGTCCGCATTCTTGTGGATGGTGGTCACGTAGAACATTGGTTGAATGGCAAGCTGGTTGTTAAATATGATCGTTTCTGTCCCTGTTTCCGCCAATTGATCTTGCATAGTAAATTTAAAGATAAAACGGATTTTGCTACATTCAAAACCGGTCACATTCTGCTTCAGGACCATGGAGACACGGTTTCTTATCGTAACATTAAAATTCGTCCATTCTAATAATTATATAAAACCCGGTTGAATATTCAACCGGGTTTTTCTGCATATCCGGGAGAACACATGCGTTTACGTAAAGCACTCATCATATTCATTCTAATTCTTCCAGTGACATTACTTGCACTGGATGCTTCGTTTACTATAGATTCTAAAGAAATTTCAGGGCCGAACACAAAATTCTGGCAAGCTTGCGGTCAGGACTTTTTATTCCGCCTTGTAAATCGACCCATGGGCCAGGAACTGCTGAAACGGTTCAACGAGCACCAATCCATGCGCTATATGCGTACGCATTATACATTCAGCAATAAAGTAAAGTTGGACAAGGCTGCCGGAGGCCCTATCGGTGGTAATGTTGCCATCATTGACGACAAAGGTAACATCCACTATGATTTTTCTATCATTAACCAGACATTTCACCAATATGTAAAAAATGGCATCAAACCGATTGTGGAATTTGACTTTTTCCCTGATGGCATGTCTGCTGATTTTGAAATGAATATTAACGATGAAGGCTTTGGCTTCAAAGTGGGTGCTCCCAGAGACTGGCAGGAATGGGAAACACTGCTGCAAAAGTTTATGCAAAACCTGACCCAGGAATTTGGCCAAAAGGAACTACGTACCTGGTATTTTGAAGTTTGGAACGAGCCCGACAATTGGCCGCATGAACATATTGATGTTTTTTTCAGACTGTATGATGTTTTCTCTCACGTTATTAAATCCTTTGATCCGGAATACAAAGTTGGTGGACCGGGTTGTTTTCATTTATCTTTTTTAAAAGAATTCTTTGACCATGTAACCCATGGGACCAACTATGTAACCGGCCAAGTCGGTTCTCCCATAGATTTCTTTTCATATCACATATATGGACTTTCGGGTTCCTGGTTGGAAAAATCTCCTCTATTGTATCCATCCGTGAACCGCTTTAATCAGCAAATTTTATGGCTCCAACGCCTGGTTAACAAATATCCTGAATTAAAGGATGTTGAATTTCATCTAAACGAGTGGGGCATGTCTTCACATTTTCAACGGACCGTTAGCAGACATCCCGAGTTGGAATACAGAAACAGCGAAGCTTCCGCATTGTTTTTAACCAAAATGATAGATTGCATGTTTGCCATTCGGGATGATCATAATTTCGAAACCCGGCTGCTGCTGTATTGGGGGTTTAATTGGGAGGCAGAGTTAAACATCCCCTTTAACGGTAACCGGGAATTGACCACAGCCGGAAACATTCCCAAGCCCATTCTAACCGGATACGAAATGCTTGCAAAACTGGGCAATCAAAGATTAAAAGTAACCGGTCCAAAACCAGGTGGACGACTGGGCGTACTTGCTGCAAAAAAATGCAACAAACACCTGCAATTCATCGTTTACAATTATAATGAAACAGATACAGATCTATCTATTCAAGACCGTCTTTCCATTACTCTTGATAAATTGGAAGGGACATCTGCAACAATCCGAGCGTATAAAATGGATAGAGATTCGCACAATACATACCGGGCCTGGCAGCAAATGGGTAGCCCGACAACGTTTACTATTGAACAAATTGATCAATTAACTCATATTGCTGAATTGACTGTTAAAGAAACAAATACTGTACAAATTAAAAACAAAAATCTGCTTTTCAATTTTAGTATTCCGCGCCATAGTATGACATTATATGAAATTGAAACAAATTAAATATTTACAATTTTTAACATTTTGGAACACTTTGGATTCACAAGTTCACTTTCAACAAAAACAATAAGTTACAACTATTATTTTTAAAAACTGATATACTCAACCGACTTGCAAAAAATAATGCTTCTTGATTTGTGAATCTCTTTTTATATATTAAAATATTCAACTTTTGAAAGTGAGGTATATATGAGTTCCATTACCAGAAGAGATTTTATTCAAAAAACACTAGCAGGAGGAGCTTCTTTGGCACTGGCCGGCAATGTTCTCCTCAATGATTCAAAGGTACTGGGGGCCAACAGTGATATACGTATGGGTATGATTGGGCTTCGGTCTAAAGGCAAACAAGATACAGAGATGTTTAGAAAAATACCCGGCGTTCGTATTGTTGCTCTATGTGATGTAGACCAGGACATTCTGGACCGTGAAGCACAAATCGCCAAAGATCTGGGAGAGAATGTTAAAACTTATCGTGATGCCCGCGAACTGCTTGACGATAAAGATATAGATGCTGTCATGATCGCTACACCCAACCATTGGCATTCTTTACTTGCCATTTGGGCGTGTCAGGCAGGCAAAGATGTATATGTAGAAAAACCCATCTCCCACAATGTATGGGAAGGTCGCCAGCTGGTCAAAGCTGCTCGTAAATACGACAAAATTGTGCAAGCCGGAACTCAAAACCGTTCAGATATTGGCTTTCGCGATGCCGTCCAGTACATTCAGGAAGGCAACCTGGGCAAGATCAAATGGATACACGGATTATGGTACAAAGAACGTCCCGGCATTGGTAAAGTCACCGAGCCTCAACCCATTCCAGCAACTGTTGATTATAATCTGTGGTGTGGTCCTGCTCCTATGGATCCACTCATGCGTCCCAATCTTCATTATGACTGGCACTGGTTCTGGAACACCGGTAACGGAGATATGGGCAACCTGGGTGTGCACCAGATAGATGACTGCCGTTTTGCATCCGGAGTTCAGGGATTTCCCAAACGTATTATGAGCTTTGGCGGTCGTTTTGTTGTTGACGACAATGCACAAACACCCAATACCCAATTTGCACTTTTTGATTATGATGAGGTACCCATAATTATTGAACTACGCGGCCTTCCAATGTCAGCTGGTGTAAGAGCTATGGACCATTTACGGGGTGTGCGCATGGGTAACATCATCCAGTGCGAAAACGGTTATTTTGCCGGCGGTCGCGGCGGCGGCTGGGTTTATGGAAATGACAACAAGAAACAAAAACAATTCCCCGGTGACGGTGGCGAAAAGCACTTTGAAAACTTTATTGAAGCCGTTAGAAACCGAGACAGAAAAATTTTACATGCCGAAGTTGAAGAATGCCATTACTCGAGCTCTTTATGCCACATGGCAAACGCTTCATACCGCACCGGCAAAGATGCTTCACCCGAAGAAATTCGTGAAATGCTTCCCAATTACAAACATGATCTGGAAACATTGAAAAGCATTACCACACATCTTGAGAAAAACGAGATAGACCTTTCTACCACACCTATCACCAGCGGTCCCTGGTTAACAGTCGATAATAATGATGAGGAATTTAAAGGTAAACATGCACGTAAAGCCAATAAATACCTCACCAGAAAATATAGAAAACCCTTTGTTGTTCCTAAAAAGGTTTGATTTCCCTTATTGTTCTTAACCGGGTCCTCTGGTCTTAATTCAGGACCCGGTATTATTTTTTGAAATTTTGTCATAATGCCATTTTCAGACAACGCTTTGCGGGAGACTTATGCAACTGAAAACGTTATTTTGGGGGATTTTCATTATTCTTTACTCCATTCCGGGATACGCTTCGGACGTTGGTAAAGTTTGGCCTTCTGAAATAAAGATCTGGACAGATCCAGAATTTGGTTGTGAAATAACCCAATATACACAACATGATGCAAGGAGTTGGCACCTCTATTTCAACATTGAATCTTTTATCAATAACGACCATGCAATTATATTTTCAGAACGCAGTGGCTCTTTGCAATTATACAATCTTGATCTGCAAAGCGGTGAAATGGTACAAATGACAGATGAAAAAGATCTGAGCACCAACATCTGGCATTGGCCCAATCTAAATACTGCCTGGATCGTTACCGGCAATACCATCAAAGCCCTGAATACAAAAACCTATGAAGCAAAAACCGTCAAAGAATTACCGGGTCCCCCACGCTCTATGACCATTACCTGCGACGGTAAATGGATTGTTACCACTATCGACAAATCCAAATCAAATCCCAACGCATCTCCCATGCAACTGGGACCTTTTGCTATCATAAAAATTAGTACAGAGACCGGAGAAACAGTTCAAATCTCTCCGGATTATGGTTTTGTAATCGGGCATTTGCAGGCCAATCCAACAAATCCTAAAATCGTTTCCTATTGCTGGCAGCATCTGTACAAAAACGGAGATTACCCCGGCACCCGAGGTGCTACCCCCCTCCGTGTCTGGTGGATCAATATTGATGGTACGGACGGTGGCCCCGTGGGACCACAGGAATTTGGCATTCACCGCACGCACGAGTTCTGGTTCCCGGACGGCTCACGTATGGGCTATTCTGCCCGCTACAAGTTTGGGCCCAACAAGGGTAAAGAGTTTCTTGGATCTTGCGCCCCCAATGGCAGCGATGCTTACCTGATGGAAGCCCCAGTCAAATACGCTCACTCACAAATGTTCAAAGACGGACGTCACTGGGTAGCAGATGTTAACGATGGTATGGTACTGACCTTGTTCACCATTAATGATCGTAAAATTTCAGAGACCCGCCCCCTGTTTCGTCACGATTCAAGCTGGAACGGCCAGCCCTCACATCCGCACCCCCATTTCAGCCCGGATGGCAGCCGGGTTCTGTTCAGCACAGACAAATCCGGTTCACCACAAGTATATTCAGTCAAAATTGATATGAATAATTGAGGAAACAGGCAATGCAAAGAATCCTTTTAATAACAATAACGCTACTGTATCACTCTCTGGTCTGGGCTTCCATTGGCGTTTATGATATAACGGATTTTGGTGCCAAAGGTGACGGTACAACGTTGAACACGCAGTCCATTCAAAAAGCAATAGACGCCTGCACAAAAACCGGTGGCAAAGTGATTGTTCCTCCTGGTAAGTATCTCACTGGCGCATTATTTATGAAAAGTAATGTCAACCTGGAGATCATGACAGGCGCGGTACTGCAAGGCAGCGAGAACTTTGACCACTATCCCCCGGTTGAAGGACGTTACGCGGGCATAGAACGCACCATCCATTCATCATTGATTACCGGTCACAATCTTGAAAATATTTCCATAACCGGCAGGGGTACCCTGAATGGCAATGGACAAGTATGGTGGGACGCGCATCAAATCAACAGTGAAATGCGCAAAAAAGCGGGCATTACCGAACGCGAACAGGATAATCCACCCGATTCGCCATTAAAGTGGGCAAGACCCCGTATGATCAATCTCTATAACTGTAAAAATGTATTAATTCGCGATATTACCCTGCTCGACTCACCATCATGGACAGTGCATCCCGTGTATTGTGAAAATGTTACTATAGAAAATATTTCCATCATCCAACCCTACGAATCACCCAATACAGATGGTATTAATCCGGAATCGTGTAACAATGTTCGTATTTTCAACTGTTTTGTGGACTGTGGAGATGACTGTATCACCATCAAATCCGGTTATAACAAGGATGGCCGACGGGTCAATATTCCCTGCGAAAATATCGTCATTGCAAACTGTACGTTCAAACATGGCCGTAGTGCCATTGGTATTGGCAGTGAGACTTCCGGCGGCGTACGCAATGTGACCATCAGTAATTGTGTGTTCAAAGATACGTATCGGGGATTACGGGTCAAATCCGCCAGAGGTCGCGGCAATGTGGTGGAGAACATCCGCGCCAGCAATATCATTATGGAAAATGTGGGTACCGGTATTTCACTGGATATGTTTTACGGCAGCAAAGATGAAATTGCATTACCTGTGGATGAGACTACTCCCCATTTTCGTAATATCCGTTACAGCCATATTACTGGCACCAACATTAAAAAAGCCGGTGAGATTTGGGGCCTGCCCGAAGCCCCCATGTACGGCGTTGTATTGTCTGATGTGTATCTTGATGCGGAAATCGGCCTGGAAGCCAGCTTTACCGACAATCTAACCTTGCGGGATGTAGAAATCAATGTCAAAAAAGGTCCGGCCTTGACGGTAAAAGCATCTACCGACCTTGAACTGGACAATGTAACCAGCAGAAAACCTTTATCTGCCATACCGGTCATGATATTGGACAGGATTGAAACTGCTCTAATCAGAGATTGCCGTGCAGCAAAAGACACAGATATTTTTCTGGAAATTTCTGACAGCAGCACAAAAAACATAACCTTGCTTAATAACCATTTAAGATACAGCAAAACACCTATAAAATTTAGCAACAATGCAAATGAAACAGCGGTAACTCAATAACCAAGAGAATTACATGACAAAACCAATTCTTACCCTGCTTTTTACACTGACTTTGTTCTCCTGTGCTTCACAATTACCTCAAATCGCACCGGAAGACTTTTATAAACCGGGCGAAAAAGTCTCTCTGTTTGACGGAGAAAAACTGGGTTACTGGAAGATCAGTGACTTTTTATATAATGGAGATATCTATGTACAGGACAGTTCCATCGTCCTTGAAATGGGTGGTTATCTCTCAGGAGTCACCTGGTACGGGCCTCTCATCCGGCAAAATTATGAAATAGAGCTGGATGCCGTAAGACTTGATGGTAGTGATTTCTTTTTAGGACTCACATTTCCCTATAACGATTCTCATTGCAGCCTGATTCTGGGTGGCTGGGGTGGATACACCTTGGGACTTTCAAGCATTAACGGAGAGGATGCCGCCGAGAACGAAACCACAAATGCATTTATGTTTGAAAATAAAAAATGGTATCACATCCGTTTACGTGTTACCGAGAACAATATTCAAGCCTGGCTGGATGACAAGGAAATTGTAGATACGGAAACGACAGGCAAAGCAATTGGTATAAGGGATGAAGTTAAAGATTCGTGTCCTTTGGGGCTTGCTTCATTCTGGACAAAAGCCGCTTTTAAAAATATTACACTCAAACCATTACAGGAATTTTAATATGCAGTTAAGAAAATGTGGAAACACCGATCTTGAACTCTCTGCCCTGGGAATTGGATGCTGGTCATTCGGCGGTGGAGATTACTGGGGCCAGCAGGACCAGAACGATGTTTACGCTGTTGTACACAATGCAATTGATAACGGCATCAACTATTTTGATACGGCAGAAGGATACAACGATGGACGCAGCGAAGTTTCACTGGGCCACGCTCTACGGGATGTTGCCAGAGACAAATACATTATTGGCACCAAAGTCTGGCCGCAAAACAGCCATCCCGATATGCTTACCGAACATTTTGAAAATTCATTGACGCGGTTAAACATGGATTATGTGGACATTTACATGATTCATTGGCCCCTGAATGAAAAAACTGTAGGGCATTTGGACAAACAGCCCACTTATGATGACGTGCTGGCTGTTCTGCTCAAACTGCAGCAAGATGGCAAGATCCGCCATATTGGGATCAGCAACCATGGCATTCCTTATATGAAAAAGGTTAATGACATGAATGTCAAATACGCGGTAAACCAGTTACCCTATAACCTGTTCTCTCGTGCCATTGAATATGATACCGCACAATTCTGTCAGGACAATGGAGTAGGTATTATCACTTATAATACGCTCATGCAGGGTTTGCTCTCGGGAAAATTTAAATCCATTCAGGATGTACCCCCAATCCGTACCCGCACCCGTCACTTTGACAGCCGCAAGAATGAACTGAGCCGTCATGGCGAAAATGGTTTTGACGATGAAATAGAGACTGCATTGCAAAACCTGTTTAAACTGGCAGACGCAAGTAATTCATCTCTGCTTTCGTTATCCTTACAATGGGCAATTCATAATCCTGCTGTCACAAGCGCTCTCATTGGTGCTCGTAACGCGGAACAAATGCAAAGCAATGTGGATGCTTTAAAACCACCCATATTTGAGGATGTTATAGAAGAGATTGAATCCATTACCGCACCATTAAAAGAAAAAATGGGCACCGGATTCGACTATTATGAAAATCTGAATTATGACCGCACCGTTTAAAAACCTGAAAAAGGAGCCAAAATGCTGACCCTGGTTTTTCTTGTTCTCATTATGGTCTTTATAGTTATGTCTACTACAAAATTAAGTCTGCACCCATTTTTATCATTGCTCATTGCGGCAATTGCCATGGGATTTCTTTCTGGCTTGAGCACCACCGAGATTATGGATACACTCACCGCTGGGTTCGGAGGTACGCTAAAGAGCATTGGTATTGTTATCGCTTTCGGTACCATCATTGGTACTTTTTTAGAAAAGAGCGGCAGTGCGCAAAAGCTGGCGTCCTCCATCCTTTCCATTACCGGTGATAAGCGCTCTCCATTGGCAATGAGCATTACCGGGTTTGTTGTTTCCATACCCGTATTTTGCGATTCTGGCTTTGTTATTCTCTCTACACTCAACCGGGCCATCAGCAAACGAACGGGCATATCGCTGGCGGTATTGGCCGTTGCTCTGGGCACAGGGCTCTATACCACCCATGTGTTTGTCCCCCCAACCCCGGGTCCTCTGGCTGCTGCGGCAACCCTTGGCGCGGATGTAGGTCTGGTATTAATTCTGGGATTAATAGTATCTATCCCCACGGCAGCCGCGGGTTTGCTATGGGCGTTATTTTA
The DNA here is from genome assembly GCA_963693055.1 of bacterium. Classification (GTDB taxonomy): domain Bacteria; phylum Zhuqueibacterota; class Zhuqueibacteria; order Residuimicrobiales; family Krinioviventaceae. The sequence continues at coordinate 6,450,991 of OY843751.1, read as the reverse complement.
TGCTAAACGATTTTCCATCATCCCGCACGATTCAGACGCCCCGATTTTAGATGAAAACAAAATGCCGGGGCTTTTGCCTTCACTGGCTCCGCTGTTGGTACCCATCATTTTGATCGCTTTGCGATCAGTAGCCTCTTATCCGGGTTCGCCCATAACAGGTGGACTGCAATCCCTGCTCATCTTTACAGGACATCCGGTAATTGCGCTGTTGTTGGGTGTGTTTCTGGCATTCATCCTGAAAAGAAATAATTCTGATGGCAAACTCTTCGATTGGGTGGGTGACGGACTCAAAAGCGCAGGAACCATCATTCTCATCACCGGTGCGGGAGGTGCGTTTGGAGCCATTTTGCGCGCCACCAATATTGGAGATACCCTGGGAACAACTTTGACACAATGGAACATTGGCATTCTGCTGCCATTTGTGATTGCGGCAGTATTGAAAACCGCACAGGGATCATCGACGGTGGCCATCATAACCACAGCCGCACTGGTTTCGCCAATGCTGGGAGCATTGGGTCTGGCAGCAGCGGCAGGCAAAGCACTGGTTGTACTGGCTATTGGTGCCGGTGCCATGACTGTATCTCACGCTAACGATAGCTATTTCTGGGTAGTTTCACAATTCTCGGATATGGATACCTCTACTGCTCTTCGTGCGCATACATTGGCAACACTGGCGCAGGGGTGTGTTGGTATTGCTGTTATTTCACTTTTGACTCTGTTTCTGGTTTAAAATTTTGGATATTATATATAATCATTGAATAAAGGAAGTATTATGTTGAAAAAATTGTCACTTTTTATACTGCCACTCTTGATCACTCTGGCCTGTTCTCCTCAAAATGCAAAGCGGGGCCAGGTAACCGGTTGGGACCGGGTGGACTGGATTCTCGATCAAATCCATGAACCGGTGTTCCCGGACCAGTCCTGGAATATTACCGACTTTGGCGCAGTTGCAGACGGCAAAACCGATTGTAAAACGGCATTCGACAAGGCCATTGCCGAATGTAATCTCGAAAGTGGCGGTACCATTATTGTCCCTGCCGGCACCTATCGCATTAATGGCCCGCTTCATTTGAAAAGCAATGTTCATCTTTATCTTGAAGAAGGTTCCAAACTCGAATTCAGCGGAGAACCCAAAGATTTTCTTCCCGTTGTTCTAACCCGCTGGGAAGGTGTAGAAGTGTACAACTATTCTCCCATCATTTACGCCTATGAGGCCACTAATATAGCCATCACCGGCAAGGGCACCATTGACGGCAATGCAAAGGTTGAATTTGCCGGCTGGATTCACAAACAAAAAACAGACCAGTTGACCCTGCGTCAATTGGGTAACGATCTGGCGCCTGTGAATGAACGTATTTTTGGCCAGGGTCATTTTTTGCGCCCCAGCCTGATACAACCGTTTGGCTGCAATAATGTTTTAATTGATGGTGTAACCATCAAAGACTCACCGTTCTGGATCATTCATCCGGTTTATTGCGAGAATGTAATAGTGCGGAATGTGACAGTTAATAGTTGGAACACCAACAATGATGGCTGCGATCCCGATGGCAGCAGCAATGTGCTGATAGAGAATTGCACATTTAATACCGGTGATGATGGTGTTGCGATCAAAGCCGGACGCGATCAGGATGCATGGCGCGTTGGACGCCCCACTGAGAACGTGGTCATTCGCAATTGCAACATCCTGTCTAAATGTAACGGCCTGTGCATTGGCAGTGAAATGTCTGCCAGTGTTCGTCATGTTTTTATGGAAAACTGTACAGTAGATACAGCCTTGTCTACGGTTTATTTCAAGGGCAACCTCGACCGCGGCGGCAGGATCGAAGAAGTCTATATACGCAATGTAAAGGTCAATCGTGCTATTGGTGCCTGTATCCGGTTTGAACCCAATTACCAGGGGCACCGCGGAAACCATTTTCCACCATTGTTCCGCAATTTTGTTATAGAAAATATTACCTGCGGAATTGCAGACAATTATGGAATTTTTGCTCAGGGTCATCCCGAATCGCAATTACAGAATATTCTGTTCAAAGATATAACCATCAACAAGGCCCGTCAGGCCTATTATTTAAAAATGGCCAAAAACATCCGCATGGATAATGTAGTAATCAATGGTGAAACGCTGCCCAAGATCCCTGCATTGTCACCGGATAATCTGCAAAAACTGGATATGGGCTGGTAAAGAAAAGAGGCAACATGGAATGGCAATTTCAGGATTACACAATTGATGATGACAATTTAAAAACCAATGTAGATTCTGTTTATCATCTGCTGCTCAACACCTATTGGGCGCATAACCGTACATTTGACGGAGTTAAGCAGTCTATTCTCAATTCGATGTGTTTCAACATTTATCAAAATGGCGAACAGGTGGGGTTTGCCCGTGTGGTTACAGATTATACCTATTTTGCCTGGATCGCCGATGTGATCATTGCCATTCCGCACCGGGGCAAGGGATTGGGGAAATTCCTCATGCAGTGCATAACCGAACACCCGCAAATCCCCAATCGCATGCAAGTCCTACGCACCAAAGACGCGCACGGTTTGTATGAAAAATATGGATTTTTAAATTCCGAATTCATGTGCAAGGAAGACAAGAAACAATAACTTTCTGTCAGGTGGGTTGATCGTGATGCAGATGTCTGCATCACTTAATAAATCATAAAGTCAATTAAAAAAAACTTACCACAGAGATAAAGGCCACAGAGGAAAAATCTCTTTGAATGGAATCTTATCTTCTCTCTGCGCTCTCGGTGCCTCTGTGGTTTTTATCATTCCGATCAATTCTCTTTGCGCACCCTGCGATCCCACCGCGCCCATTGCGTTTTGTTTTTCATCACAATTTACCAAATCCATTTCGATAATGACAAAAATACATTGACATTTTTACACAAAAATCCTATATTTACTTTGATAGTTATCAAAACAAACACAGGATGCATTATGGAATTAAAAGAAACCGTAAAAATCTTGAAAGCCCTGGCAGACGAGTCCCGGCTGCTCATTGCCAATGCGTTGCTTCAAAAGCCCTGCTATGTGGAAGAGTTGTCGCAGCGGCTCAATCTTTCCATGTCTACGGTCTCTTTTCATCTCAAAAAGTTAGAGCAGGCCAATCTCGTCTATAAAGAAAAACAGCAATACTATGTCATGTATTATGCTGCAAAACCCATGTTTTTCATCACGCTCGAGAATTTGATCGGCTTTAACAATCCGCAAAAACAAAAAGAAGAAGAACGCATGGACCGCTACATCCAAAAGGTCATTGCCACTTTTTTTGAAAACGGACGATTGATCAAACTTCCCACCCAGCACAAAAAGCGCATCATTGTGCTGGAAGTAATTGCATCCACATTTGATAAAAGTCACGACTATCAGGAAGCACAGGTCAACGAGCTCATCACATTCATCTATGACGACTATTGCACCATCCGCAGGTTGCTGGTGGATGAAGGATTCATGGTCAGAGCAGGCGACCGCTACCGCCTGGTTAAAACCGAGCTTGAAGACGATGAGATCAGGGAAGAACCGTTGACCCTGCAAGACATTACACAACACGTAAAAACAGAAAATGGACATACAATGAAAGACACAAAAAAAGAACTCAAGAGACAATATCTGGACAACCCCCCACCAATGGGTGTGTTCCAGATCCGAAATACCAAAAACAACAAGGTGTTTATTGGTTGCAGCGAAAACCTGCCGGGTATGCTGAACCGCTACCGCTTTCAGCTCAAGTTGGGTAGTCATCGCAACAAGGACCTGCAAAGCGATTGGAACGAATTCGGACAGGATGCCTTTGTATTCGAGATATTGGATGTGCTGGAGCCCAAAACCGATCCGGACTGGAATTCAGAAAAAGACCTGCTGGAATTAAAGGAACTGTGGCTTGAAAAACTGAATCCCTATGACGAATTTGGTTACAATAAACACACCAATCTGCAAAACAAAAAGCACCTGTAATGAAAGATACTGTTATTATAGAAACCAAACGGCTGCTTATGCGGCCGTTTCGGTTAAAAGACCTGAACGATATTTTAGAGTATCGCGGCGATCCCGAGGTTGCGCGTTTTCAGTTATGGGAACCCTACTCTGCCGACAATACCCGCTTTTTTATCCGGAAATATCAATACGCACAATTCGGTGCACCGGGACGGTGGACAGGTTTGGGCATTCAACTCAAATCCACCTCTAAACTGATTGGCGATGTTGCGCTCAAAATCTCCCAAGACATATACCCCCAGGCGGAAATCGGCTATAATGTAAATCAACAGTTTCAACGAAAAGGATTTGGCAGCGAAGGCGTTAAAGCCGTTTTGGATTGGGTATTTACAAATACATCGATCCATCGTGTTACAGCTGTTTGTGATAGCGACAATAAAGCGTCTGCCGCTCTGCTCGAAAAACTGGGGTTCAGACGTGAAGGCCATTTTCACAAAAACGTCTGGTCCAAAGGCCGCTGGACAGATGAGTATTTGTACGCGTTGTTAAAGACGGAATGGGGAACCTCAAAATAATTATCAATCCTGGAATGATATTAAACGTGCTTCCTGTTATTATTTGATAAACCAATAACCGGAGGCAGCATGAAATACACCGTAGATATTCTCATCAAACTACCTCGCAATCGTGTCATTGAACTGTTTGACAATCCTGACAATATGTTCAAATGGCAGCCCGGATTAAAGAAACTCGAGCCCATAAGCGGAGAACCGGGACAATCCGGTTCAAAATCCAGATTGGTCTATGATATGAACGGTCGCAATTTGGAAATGATTGAAACCATTATAAAACATGATTTGCCGGAAGCGTTTTCTGCCACCTATGATGCAAAAAATGTACACAATCTTGTTGTAAACCGTTTCACGGAAGAAGGGGAATCACTGACTCGCTGGAGCAATGAAAACGTGTTTGAATTCAGTGGATTCATGAAGCTGGTGGGATTTTTTATGAAAGGCGCCTTTCCCAAACAGACACTGAAAGACATGAACAGTTTTAAAATCTTTGCGGAAGCAGAAGCCTGAAAAAGATCTATCCCGGATAATTACAGGATAGGTCTCGTCCACAAAAGGCTCGATGGATTTCCAAGCCAGGTACCTGTCTTAAAATACATCTCGCAGATCTACGTCTGTTGGCTGATGGTCCATGTCTTCAAATATGCCGAGTGACATTGTTTTTCTACAACTAGAATTACAATTTCAACTCTTTATGGACAATATTCTTGAACCGGCCCAAACTTACCGGATGGTCAGCAACAACCTTGTTCTGATACAGTATGGCAAAAACACCAAACACTCCGGGATTCCGTTGGGCCTGCTCAGCAGACGTGATTTTGACAGTACTCACTTCCAGTCCCTTTTCATCACAATAATTCTGAATGTCATGAACAAATTTGGCGTTCATGGGGCATTGATCCGAGATCAAAATCGTAAAACCATCATACGCATCCAGCTCTGCTTCCGGGGTAAAAATCGGGTCCTCTGCCTGATCAAATTTTAGCGCCAACAGCTCAAAACGATCACGACGATCCACCACCTCAAATCCCTGTGCAGTGAACAATGCCCGGCTGGCAATCCATGTGCCTTCACTGGTAACTACAGCAACACCTTTCATGCCGCGTGACCTGGCATCCTCAATGCATGCCTGTACCAGCATGGCGCCATAGCCCTGTTTTTGATAGACTTTGGGATACACCCAGATACAATGTACCACCATGTATCCCGGTGCTTTTACAGCCCGCCAGGCGTGCTCGCCCGGCACATACTCTATAAAACCAACGGATTTTCCATCTATAATGATCTGCTTTTGCGTCAGCCCATTGGCTGACATTTCTTTAAACCACTCGGTTTTGGGTGCAAAACCCACATGCTTTACACTTTTTAAACACCCCAGTCCATATTCCTGCACCGTATCCAGTGTCAACGATTCAATCTTGTATTCAGACATATTCAATACTCTCCTTTTAAAACTAAAAATAGGATATTTATAAATACCAGTCAACGAGTTTGTGGAAATGCATAAAAAAAGGCCTCTTGAAATTCATCAAAAGGCCTTTTAGGACTCGTCCTTAAAACTTTTCTTTGATCGCTCGGTATATCGCCAGCTGGCAGATGCAATCAAATTCTGGCACCGGTTGCCGGGAACGAGGGGAAACGTAACAATTTTCATTCTACCTGTAGATCCCATTTTAATGGGATTGTCCACCGTTAGGTGGATTGTCTCCAAGACAATAAAGACACATCCTTAACATATTGGATAAACGGAGTTTATCCAGCCATGGCGTTCCCAAATAGGACAGACTGTGTGAAAATGATCTTGAATATATGATATTAAAGTTGGATATTCAAGTTGAAAGGAGAATCCAACTATGCGATATGTTCAAGGTCATAATCGAGAGCAGGAGACGATGTTTCCATCGGTAATGGATGACTATGTAACCGAAGATAATCCGGTAAGGTTTCTTGACGCTTATGTTGATACTCTTGACTTACTTAAACTCGGATTTACCCATGCAGATCCCCAGGCAGTAGGCAGAAAACCTTACAATCCGGCAGATCTTTTAAAATTATACATTTATGGTTATCTCAATCGTGTTCGGTCCAGTCGTATGCTTGAAAAAGAGACAATCAAAAATTTAGAAGTAATATGGTTGCTTCGTGGATTACGACCAGACTTTAAAACTATTGCAGATTTTCGAAAGGACAATAAAGGAGCACTTAAAAAAGTACATCGGGAATTTGTCCTTTATTGTCGTGAACTCAATTTGTTTGCCCTGGAATTGATTGCCATAGACGGCAGTAAATTCGCTGCAGTCAATCACACCAGAAAAGTTTTTAGTAAAACGAAAATAAAAAAAATGATCAATGAAATAGATCAAAGTATAAATGATTATCTTGAAAATATTGAACAAAATGATAAACATGAAAAGAGTGCCTCCCATCCGTCGGAAAATAAAGTAAAAAAAAAGATTGAACACCTAAAGACACAAAAAAGCACCCTGCAAGGCTATGAAGCTGAATTAGAGGCAACAGGCGAAACACAGATTGCCCTGACTGATCCTGACTGCCGTATCATGCGCACGGGACATAAGGGGCAGGATGCGTGTTACAATATTCAAAGTGCAGTTGACGGTAAATACAAGTTGGTCGTTGACTTTGATATTACAAACGAAGGGAATGACCTGCATCAACTTGATAATATGACAAACAGGGTGAAAGAGTTATTTCAAATTGAAGGATTCAACGCTGTTGCTGATTTAGGATACTATGAGAGAGATGAAATAAAAAAATGCCATGATAATAAAATCGAATGTTTTCTACCGGAAGGTAATAAATCACAGAACAGCGCAAAAGGGCTGTATACCAATAAAAGTTTTCAATATAATGCTAAAGACGATTGCTATATTTGCCCCGCAAAACAACAATTGAATTGGACATACTTCAGAAATCATAACGGCAAAAAAGAAAAGGTATATTGGACTGCGGCTTGTCGAAAATGTAAACTCAAATCAAAATGCACTACAGCCAAAGATGTGCGTCATATTTATCGATGGGAACATGAAGGAATCATAGATGAAATGCGCCAACGGGTCAAAGAAAATCCAGAAATCATTGCCGCTAGGCGGAATATAGTGGAACATCCATACGGGACCATAAAATATGCAATGGGACATTACTATTTTCTTTGTAAAGGGCTTGAAATGGTTAAAACGGAAATGAGTTTATCATTTCTGGCTTACAACATGAAAAGAGTAATGAATATTATTGGTGTGAAACAATTAATAAGCATTATTAAAATGTATAAAATGAAAACTCGTGATTTTAAATGTTATTTTCCATTTTGTCCCATTAAAGTCTATAAAATAGCTGTTCTATAGTTTGTTTTCACACAGTCTGAGGAGTTTGGGAACGAGTAAAAAAATGAAGATGATGTTTCAAAAGCAGTATCATTCATATCAATATTTTCTTCGATATCTACCCAGTTTGTAGCCTGGGCCTGAGGCCCAGGATTTTTTCCGGTACTAGGACTGTAAATTCTAACTAAAAAATCCGTGGTACTAATAGTGGCACGGATTTTATTCGTCTGGCTTTTAAAACAGATCAACTCGGGTATATTACGTTACACATTATAAAATTATTGTTTAATAATAAATAAATGCTAATTTATTCAATCAACAAGAGGGGGATTTCATGGTTCGTTATCGTAGATCAATAGCTCCAGGTGGTACATTCTTTTTTACAGTGGTAACCTATAATCGGATGCCTTTTTTAACTCATGCGGTTGCCAGACAGTGTTTACATGCTGTCTGGAAAAAAACAGCAAATGCATACCCGTTTAAAACAGATGCTATATGCTTGTTACCGGATCATATTCATTGCATCTTGACATTACCGAATGGTGATTCGGATTTTCCAATGCGCTGGAAAATGATAAAAAGTTTATTTACGCGATCATGGCTGCAAAACAATGGGTGGGAAGGTGACCGAAATATTGTCCGTAAAAAAACATCGTGAAGCAGCAGTTTGGCAGCGACGGTATTGGGAGCATGTCATTCAAGATGATAATGATTTGACTAAACATTTTGATTATATTCATTATAATCCGGTTAAGCATGGTCTTGTTGAACATCCGAAAAGGTGGCCCTGGTCAACATTTCATAAATATGTGAAATAAGGTTGGTATGATCCGGATTGGGGGGATACGCGTTCCGTTCCGGTTGGCAGTAGTTATGGTGAATAAATGTATCAATAATCATATGAATCCTGGGCGACACGCCCAGGCTACGGGCTGTTTACAGCCAGTACAACAAACACAATAAAAAAAAGACCATTTTTATAATTTTGCATGGTTAATTCCCCTCAATTTTTGATTGTTTTTGTTAAAACAGAAATGCAAATGAAATTTTGATACTATCAATTTTATCTCCCAAACTTGTATTTACTATATTTTCAGTTGCTGTTCTTGCACTCAAGTAATCTATACTGATAGACATGTTACGATAGGCTATACTTGTGCCGACCAGGAGATAGTTTGATGACGTTACATGTGTTTCATCTTTTTGCACATAATCAAATTCGAAAGTTTCCTTTTCCTCCGGTGCAAGTTCCCTACTTCTTATTGGGTTCGATGTTGTGTTATCATTGAGAGGTACAGAAATAGCATAACCAGATAAAAAGGTTAAGGTAATGTGTTTTCCCACATCAATGGAATAACCCAACTTGATGGGTATTTCAATGAATGTTATATTGATATCAAAATCTTTAATTGATACAAAAGAAAGTGTTGCTGGCGGGGCAGCAGAAGGTAACGTACGGTCCTTGATATCCATTTTTTTATTTTGAATACTCAGCCCCCACCCCCAAAACCCCCCGAATTTTTGCCACGGATAGTAATCTATCCCAAATCCCACAGAAACACCGCAACCAGGCGTACAGCTTTCGTTACGAAATGTAGACCGGTTGACACCCAATTCCACATATTTTACGGTTTTGGCCGTAACATTTTGTGCAATAAACAGGACCAGTGCCCAACAAAAAACTTTCAGAGTATTCATAATTCACTCCTTTTTAAATAAATGACTTTAGTGTAAAAAATGGCTATGGCGGTATCAAGATTTTTCCCCTTGCTTTCATATTGTACCCCACAGTACATGAGCATCTCTTTGCGAATTAGATTACAGTATTCACGTATAGTACGACCCCGTGTAGCGCTGAATTACAAACGAGTTCCCTCGTCACTCGTTAAAATTTACGCATCCAGCACTCTTCTTTCTTAGAATAAATAAAAATTTTATTTTTGTCAAGATAAATTATGATAAATAGAAAATTTTTTTACTATATTCCAAAATATTGAGGTGTTTAATGGCCCGGCTCATCGGAAGTTCCGGGTGGAATATATAATTGTTGTTCCCGTTGCGTTGGTTATTGCGTTATCAATTTGATCATCAACCGATGTACTTGAATTTGCATTAATTACAACCAGATTGTCTGCTATAGTTGGTGTCTCTGGTGATAATGTTCTGCTTGTGGGTAACAGACCTGCCTGGTGCCACAAAGGCCTGGTTGATGCCGGAATTTTATTGTCATTTATTATTTGTGCATGAGATTGTGATATTATTGTCAAACATAAAATAATCAAAACTACTTTTATACATTGTTTCATTTTACTTCCCCTTATATTGTGTTAGAAACGTATCCCGCCAATTAATGCCAGCGAATGCATGAGTTCTTCCTTAAACCAAAGATCAGCGATCATATCCAGATCATAATTGATATTGCTGTATCGGCATTCCAGTGAAAACCTGCGCCAGACTAATTCTATACCAAAATTCCAACATTTTCCATATTTGGAGAATCTGTTATAATCAGCATATTTGTAATCATATTGTAAATTTTCTGGTTCTGTTAAATATTTGTCCTGTCGTATAATCGTCTTTTTCGATTTATCACTAAACCCGATTGAAAGTGATGGACCTGCAATCAGGTTTAAGGTAAATTGGTCTTTGGTAAATAATGAAAATTGTAACAGGACAGGTATTTCTAAAAAAACAGTATGAATTTGAATATTTATATGATTAATTATTCCATTTGAAGAAAGCCACCATGGTGCTTCTCTTACGTTATAAAGCTTGCCTCTTTTATGGCTGATCAATAATTCCGGGGCAAGCGAAAAACGTTTGCTTAAATGGAAATCTTTGAAAATTCCCCACATCTCTGCCGGTTCGGATTGAATGTCCTTGTTCTTAAAATATATATAATTCACACCAGCTTTCAGACCAATCGCACCCTGCGCGGTTTGCATGGTTATGCTCATGGTCAAAACAATTAACGAAATAATTTTAAATTTCATCTATAACTCCTGTATGAATATTATTCGATTATGATCAAAAAAATAATTATGGATAAGAATATTCTCTACGAAGCCATTAAAGCGTTTCCCCTTGTTTTCATATTGTACCCCACAGTACATAAGCATCTCTTTGCGAATTAGATTACAGTATTCACGTGTAGTACGACCCCGTGTAGCGCTGAATTACAAGAGAGTTCCCTCGTCGCTCGATAAAACTTACAATCCAGCACTCTTTTTAGGATAGATAAATTTTTCGATCTTGTCAAGGGGCAATGTGTTCTTGAACAATTTTTTATTATCGTTATCGGTTATCACTAACCGAGAAGATTAGGACCAGAAGGAGAAAGAGTAAACGGCCATTGTCCTTAAATACATCCCGATCCGTCAGTTGGCTAATACCGGGTGGTAAAAAAGCGATTACTGGACGAATGTCCCTATATGATATTTCACGATGCAGAAATCTGCATCGCGATCATAAATTTGTTCAATTATTAAAAAAAAAGGCCCCCGTTTAAAACAGGGACCTTTTCATTGGTTGTGCTGCTATACCTTTACCGGAGGTATTTTATCTGATATAGACCATCTTTTTGGATTCTAAAAAATCCCGGGTCTGTATTCTGTAAAAATAAACTCCTGTACTGACTTTTATTCCTACCGCATTGGTGCCGTCCCATTGCGCGGTATAATATCCCGCCTGCATTTGCGAGACATCCGCAAGAGATTTAACCAGCCGTCCCTGTATATCATATACATCTAATTTCACATACGAAGCTTTGGGCAATGCAAAGCGAATGGTGGTTACAGGATTAAAAGGATTGGGATAATTCTGCTCCAGCTCGTAGGTTTGCGGCAGCATGGCATCTCCCGAGTTTGTATCCACAATTCCGGTCAATACATCCACTCCATTCTTCCAAACCACATTTGCTATTTCAGCATCGTTATGATGGTCCGAGAGATCCGTCAGCTCGCTACCATTGCCTTCATTCATGTGCCAGTAACCGATTAATCCTGGTGCGTCATTTTCTACAAAATCATACATCCATGTACTGATCTCTTGTTCAGTACGGACTATATTCCAAACACGCACTTCATCAATCAATCCGTTAAAAGCAAGATTATGATCAATATTGTTGCCAATATTCAAAGCAAAATTGCCGTTAAACATGACCTCTCCATCAGGCACACCATATAAATAATCCGCTTCTTGCAGTACACCGTTAATATACATTTTTGCCGTACTGGTAGCCGCCTCATAGGTCACAGCAAAATGCTGCCACTCGTTTAGCTGTACCGCATTCTCTTTAGAGTCCGTATAACTGATGGTATTATTACTGTTGATCAAATAAAAAGATACGCTGTTTTTGTTCATTCCGGGTATATCACCTATCAAATGCAGCGAAAAATTTTCTTTATCAATAATCCTCCCAAACTCGTATGAGCCATAATTATAGGGTTTTACCCATGCTTCAAGGGTCAGGTTTTGCGTCAAATTCAGTTCATCCGTTGGCTGGCATTTGGCGTAACTGCTGTCTGTGTTGAATAAAAGCGAGCTTTCTCCGTTAAACACACGTACACAATTTTCAAACTCATAGTTCTTTGTAACTCCACCCCCGTTCAAGGTCAAACTGACGGTATACTCGCCGGGAGTTTCAAACACAAACACCGGACTTTTTTCATATGAATCTATGGTACCATCACTATCAAAATCCCATTCATAAGATTCAATATAGCCATAAGAGTGGTCCTCAAATTCTACCTCAAGGGGAGCATGACCGGTACCCGGCAAAACATCCACTCCCTGAACAATGTTGGATACTTTGAGCAAGAGTATATCATGTTTTCCGGCACCCATTGAGCAGGTGTGACCCAGTACTACAAAGCCATCCTGTACCGAGCATACCGCGTTTGCCCATTCCGTATTGTCTCCACCAAGGGATTTGGTCCACAGTTCATTTGCGTTTTCATCAAAATACCGCAAATAGAGTTGGTTATACAATGTTCCCGGAACCTTGGTTGCTCCCGCAACCAGAAACGAACCGTCATCATTAACACAAACACTGTTGCCATAATCATAAAAGGTATCTCCATAATTGAGCTGCCATTCCTGATTTCCGGCTGAATCTGTTTTGACCACATATGCCTGCATAGGAGATACAATGTTGCTGTTTCCGGCAATAATCCATTCTCCCGTATTCATCTGGCTTGCTGATTTACCCCAGTCAAAGGGGAAGGAATCAGAGGTATTGCCAAAAGTCTTGTTCCAGTTCATATCGCCATTCTCGGCAAGATTCAGCATCCAAACATCCTGATTGCCAGTGTTAAATGCTGACCCGGTAGCGCCAATGACCATATAACTGCCATCCGCAGCCTGCTTGATTGACTGACCGATCTCTGACCGTTCTTCACCATAGGTTTGTGACCAAATCAAATCACCCTGATCATCCGTTTTGATTACATACAGATCTTCTTCACCATTGGTATCAGCATCCGTAAATCCACAAATCAAAATATCATCATCCGTTGTTACGCAAACGGAATATCCAACCTCCAGTCCGTCAGACCCGAATGTTTTTTCCCAAACGAGGTTACCTGTATTATCTGCTTTAACAAGGTATACATCCTTGTTCATATTTTCCGATGTGGTATACCCGGTAACCACATACCCGCCATCCGCGGTTTCCGCAATACCATAACCATATTCCCAGCCGGTACCGCCAAAGGTACTGCTCCACTCGGCATTGCCGTCAGCATCGGTTTTCAGCACCAGCAAATCCGTATAGCCATTACTGTTCGAGTTGGTATACCCTGCTATTGCAAACCCGCCATCCTGCGTTTGGATAATTGCTTTGCCGCCTTCAGAACCGGATCCGCCAATGGTTTTGGCCCAAATTAAATCGTCATCCTGAATATCTGCCAGGCTATTTGCCAACTCTCCGGATACTGCCGATCCATTCTGGTTCCGGGCATTTTGCTCAAGCACCGTTGCAATAGCGTCAATATTATGCAAATAATAATACTGGTCGCGCACACACGAGATAATATTACCGTCAATAACCGGATGATGATCATCTCCCAAATAGTTTGCGCCGGCGGCCACATATTCGTCCTGGTACTTGGCAGTACCAATAATATCTACATCATTTAAAAGGTCTGCGGCCGCCAGCACTCGGACCCCGGCGCATGAGGTCCAAAAGACAAGACCCGAATCTACTGCGGTTTTAATTAATGTCATGGTGGTTGAATCTTCCAACACTTCTTTATAGGGTGTTCCTGACCTCCATCTTACCGGCATGAGGGCCAGAACATCGTACGCCATAATATCTTTAATATCTGAAATCAAGCTGTCAACTGTAATGGGAAACACGTTGTCAAAAAATGGACACGGTTTAACTTCTTCAGTGAGTCCCGTCAAGGTAATATCCCAACCGTATTCATCCATTGCATCCCGGTTTAAAAAATAATTAGGCCCATAGCGTTCTGACAATAGCACCAACACTTTGACCGAGTTTCCGTTAGAGGCAAACAAATTAAAAGACATGAATATCATCAAACAAAAAAGTAAAACCTTTTTCATTTCCATCTCCCTAATATTTTCAATTTCCTGGTTAATAATAATAAAGAAAAAAGGAATCACAAAATGTTGCTGGGTGAATTACAATATACCGGGGTTAACTTCAAAATGTTTTTGCAAAGCTTTATATTTAGACCTGCTCAGTGGTAAAATTTCTCCGGAATCCAAAGTTAGATTATATTTCCCTTGCCCCGCGTGACCAAATGATTTAACATGTTCAATATCTGCAATGCATGAACGATGAATTTGTACAAACCGATGCGGAAGAATCTGAATTAATCGATATATGGGCTTGTCCAACAGTTCCATATGCCCATCCGTCATGTACCCCTCTACATAATTATCCGCACCCATAAAATATTTAAAGCGATTTACATCCAGTACCCGTATGCCGCTCTGATCTTTTACTGTTAAATAGCGTATTGCCAGATCATGACGGTAAGACAAATTAAAATAGCGGTCAAAGGCTTTTTGGAGACGTTCTGCGTCAAAAGGTTTTGGCACAAAATCCAGAACACCATATTCAAACGCATGCACCGCCTGGTCTGTATATGCCGAGATAATGATTGTATGAAAAGATCCCGCTACTGAATGCTGCAGCAGATCATAACCGTCTTTACCGTTCAGATTCAGGTCCAAAAGGCAAACATCAATAGAATGCTCAGATAAAAATAAAAGCGCCCGTTCAACCGTATGGACCTTGGATATAGAGGTCAGCTCACTCCCCAGTACCTGCTGTGCTGTCTCTTCAATAAAATCCGCAATGGGGGGTTCATCTTCTATGATCAAAACCTTCATGCAGATTACTCCCCCCTCAACTCTATATTTACATACCAGTTACCATTCTCTCTGCCGTAATCAAGACCCCATTTGCCAGAAAAACTCTCTTCCAATCGCGCACGTACATATTTAAGCCCCATACCTTCTTCAAGACCCTTGTTATCATCAGCGGTATGCTCATTACCTACCGTATTCTTTAATGTATAACGGGTATATCCATTTTCCTTTTTACCGGACAAGTAAAAGGTACCGCTTTCATAAGCTTCATACGCATGGGTTATGCCATTTTCAATCAAGGTATGAAACAGCATAGGCGGCACCATTGCCGCACCATCCAGTTCATTTACAACCAGTTCATAATGAGCGCTTTTGCGCAGCCCCATGATCTGCAAATGTCTCTGGCAAAGCTCTACTTCTTTATCGATACGAATGGTACGTTCAGAAGAGATTTTATTGATAATCCTGAATTCATCGGCAAGGGCACGGATCAACTCTATGGCTTTTTCAGGGTGTGTCTTGATTAAGGATATGATGGTTAGCAGCGTATTCATTAAAAAATGCGGCTGAATGTTCTTTTTTAGCAGATCCGCTTCCAACCTGGCATTATGCAATTGTACATGCTGCAACTCTTTTTCCTGACGACTCACCTGCCGACTAATGGACAATAACGCCAGAAATACAAAAATAAAATCCGGATAAAAGCCGGTGTTGAATCCCAATTGAATTACAAAACCAATATTAAAATCCAGCGTTACCAGTAACAATCCAATAAATACCAGAATACTGCTGGGACGTTTGCTAATCACAGCCCAAAGCCCCAATGCAAGGGTATAAAACATGACAACCGGCGTGTAACGAATGCCTATAAAAACATAAATAAAAACAAACACTGCCAGTTGCAGTAAAAGATGCAGCTTTTTCCGGGGAATATCAAAAAAGTATAATACAAATAATCCCAGGAACACATACGAAAGCGGATCGAAAACCTGAACAAATCCCATAATCAAATCATTATATTTCATGGAAATGGGATAGCTGTAAAGCAGATAAATATACAGGGTAAAAATACCATATCCTATACGGTGCATACCAAAGAAAAAATAAGAAGTATGCCGTGTACCAATAAACAAGGCCAGGCTGAGCATAATCGCCAGCAGTTCAAATCCGTTTTTAAAATGGTAAACCGGTATGGTTTTACCCCGAATGTTCTTCATATTATTTTCAAAAGTAAAATAGATACGATACCGTTTATATATCTTTTGAAAATCGTTATTCACCCGCACAGCAAGTAAATGTTCGCCCGGTTCCAGCAGATTCTGAGGAATTATACAGCTTTTTATCATATCACCATATTGAGGAGGAATCGTATCCGGGTCTCCATTGGTACCAATTAACTGGCCATCCCAGTAAACCTGAAAAGCTTTGGCAAGTTGAATCGCTGTAATGATGGGCATATCCGTTTGATCTACGGAACCACTGATTTCAAATTTCTTCCGGAACCAGACAACGGGCAGCTCTGTATTTTTCTTTTTAATATCTTTTGATTGCTGCCACAAAGAATCATTGTACGCAGGGTCTGCCCATTCTAGCTGGTCACCCGCTTTGAACTTCCAGTCTGCCAGGGGATAAATAATTTTGTTCTCAAGAGAAATTTCATAGGGAGGTAGAGCCGTATCCTGTCCCATTAATTCAGAAAACAGGACCCAAACAACAAAGAAATATATAAAAACATGTTTTTTCATTATCAACCAAACCGTAAATGTGTATAAATATAAACAGCTTGTTTCAATATACAAGCTGAAAATTTAAAATCACTAAAAAATATGTTTAAAAGAAACAAAAAAAATACATTTTTATATGTTTTGCAAGAAAATCCTTGATAAATTTGAATATTCTCAATACATATTAATATATCGAATTCAGATTTCTAAACTTTTCCTACACTCTCTCGATGATATTCCGACAGGCATTAAACAACCTAACAGGAGGCACACCATGTCTTATACGTTTGATGAGCTCAAACATAAAACAGTAGCCGACCTCCGGGAAATTGCCAAGGGTATTGAAAATGAGGCAGTTCAAGGCTACACACAAATGAACAAAGAGCATTTACTCGAAGGAATTTGTAAAGCCCTTGATATCGATATGCATGTGCATAAACATATCGAGGGAGTTGATAAAACCGGTATCAAGAAAAAAATCAAAGGTATGAAAGAACAGCGCGACAAGCTGCTTGCAACAGCAGGCTATGATAAACGTGAATTAAAATCGTTACGTCGCAAAATCCATCATTTGAAAAACGACCTACGTAAAGCAATGGTAAAAGATTGAGAATTCAGGCCGGTTTCGTCTCGGACACCGGCCTTTTTTATATGGATAATTCTTACAGTTCGCTTCAATTGAGAGGTAGTTTATGCAAAATCTGTCCCTGGTACCAACACCGGATACGATTCCGGCCCCATCCTGGATATTCCTGACTCTGGATGTCATCACACTAATTATTCACCTGTTATTTATCAACATTGTGGTTGGCGGTACACTCATCATACTCTTTTCGCGCTTGAAAGACGATTCGCAACCGCTGCAAAACCGTCTTCATCAAACCATTGCCGGAAAGGTTCCTACCACCTTTGCCCTGGCTATCAATTTTGGAGTAGCACCTCTGCTTTTTATCCAGGTGATTTATGGTCATCTGTTTTACTCCAGCTCGGTATTAATGGCTGTATTCTGGATTTTGATCATCCCCTTGTTGATCATAGCATATTATGGTGCATATATCCATATCCGTCGTTACGATTCTGCCCTGTTATCAAAAACCGCGCTCGCGTTTACGGTTATAATACTACTCTATGTCGCTTTTATCTTTGTAAACAATATGACGCTTATGGTGCAGCCCGAACACTGGAGCGCCTATTTCTCACATCGGGCGGGCAATTACCTCAATCTTTCCGAGCCCACGCTGGCACCAAGATACCTGCACTTTCTTACAGCTTCGGTTGCGGTAGCGGGAATGTTTATGGCCTTGTTGTGGTACCTGAAACTGCGCAAAGGTGAAAAAGGTGCTGATGTAAAAATGAAAAAATCATTACAAATCTTTGCAATCGCCACATCTGTTCAGATCATTGTAGGGTTCTGGTTCCTGCTTGCTATCCCCAAAGAATTCATGTTACAGTTCATGGGACAGAATATGCTCTATACCATTATCCTGATGATCGGAATATTGCTGGCAATTGGCGCCATTATAACCGGATTTCTGGGCAAATTCATTCCGGCGTTTGCGCATCTGCTTGTTACAATCATCATTATGGTCATAACCCGCATGAATCTGCGCAGCATGTATTTAGATAGATTCTTTAATACTGACAGCCTGGTCCTAAAACCACAGTACAGCATTCTGGCATTATTTTTACTGGTCTTTGTAACCGGTCTTGTCATTGTAGCATATATGATCAAACTTGCAGTAACCGCTAACCAGAGGAGGGCCGACTGATGAATTATCCGATATGGGAACTGACAAACATTGGCGGCGGCACAATGATCGCCCTTATCTCTATTATTCACGCCTATGTGGCACATCTCGCTGTTGGCGGCGGTATTTTTATCTGGTTGACTGACCTTAAAGGCTATCGGGAAAACAGTAAGGACGTTCACAATTATGTCTACAAGCACACCAATTTCTTTTTATTGTTAACCATGGTGTTTGGCGGTATTACGGGTGTGGGCATCTGGTTCATCATTGCCCTGGTACATCCTGCCGGCACCTCTTCACTCATTCACAATTTTGTTTTCGGATGGGCTATTGAATGGGTATTCTTCCTGGGCGAGATCACCGCTCTACTGATCTACTATTACCAGTTTCACAAACTGGAGAGAAAACCCAGACTCATTCTGGCTTTCTTTTACGCCTTATTTGCCTGGCTGAGCCTGTTCATCATTAACGGCATTTTGTCATTCATGCTTACTCCCGGCAAATGGATCGATACCATGTCGTTCTGGCATGGATTTCTAAATCCAACGTTTCTCCCTTCACTGTTTTTCCGTTCATTTTATGCTGCCATGATTGCAGGATTGTTTGGATATGTTACCGCTGTGTTCATCAAAGACACATCTTTTCGCAATAAAATGATTGATTATTGCAGCAAATGGCTCTGGATTCCCCTGCCCGGCTTGGGTCTCTCCGGATTATGGTACTATTTTGCAGTTCCTGAAAGTATCCGCCAGGTGTCTTTTGGACTCAATCCGCAATCAGGTCCTTTTATTATTGTATTTGCTCTAAGCACTATTCTGATCTATGTTTTGGCCCAAATCTATTCCTTCAAATCATACAATTGGGTACAAAAAACATTGGCATTTGTGCTGGTAATCATTGGATTAACCTGGTATGGCGGATTTGAATATTTGCGCGAAATCTCACGCAAGCCCTGGGTGATAGGGAATTACATGTACTCGACCTCGATTAAAGCATCTGACACTGACAAGCTCAACAAGGAAGGATTACTGACCCACGCAAAATGGACAACTGTTAAAGAAATCAATGACAGCAACCGTATGCAAGCAGGCAAAGAACTGTTCAACATCCAGTGTTTACCCTGTCATACAGTTGATGGTATTCGGAATCCACTTTCACCCAAAACCGAATCCTTTTCCCGTTTGGGTATCATGTCTGCACTAACCGGACAAGGAAAAATCCAAACCTACATGCCGCAATTTGTAGGCACAAAACAGGAAATGGCAGCATTGTCGGATTATATTTACAGCGGCATTAATGGAAATCCACTTCAAGACACATCAAAACCGATGAATATAAACAAAACAAGCACAGACGTACCCTCCTTTGATCGCCAAAAAGATGAATATATGCTTCTCGTATGGAACGATCTGGGCATGCATTGCATTTCCGATAACGATCCCTGGTTTGTAATATTACCGCCCGCCAACACACTTGAAGCCCAACTCATTAAAAGAGGCGAGTTGCCCCAGCTTGTTACTGAAGGTGTTGAATTGCGGTACAAAGTGGAACCCGGTTTCAAAGATCCTGCCTCTCAGGTTAAATTCTGGGATTATGCGGAAAAGAATTTTGGAGTAACACCGGAAAGAAATATTGGATTACACGGCAACGGCCTTGCGGGTGTATTCAAGTATAATGAAGAACGCTCCGGATATATTGTAGAAACCATACCGGTGGTTCCCTACAAGGCAGACGGATCTTTTAATCCGTATCCCACATTTACTGTACAAGCGGTTGATATCGAAACAGACAAAGTATTGATCGAAACCAAGGTTGTGGCGCCCACATCCACAGAAATGGGCTGCCGGAACTGCCACGGCGGAGACTGGCGAACCGAAAACGGCGCCGGCATTGCGGACGAAACTTCGATCAACATTCTCAAAGCACATGACCGGCTGAACGGAACAACGTTGTTCAAAGATGCTGAGAACGGGAATCCCAAGCTGTGTCAGAGTTGTCATGCGGACCCCGCACTTGGTGCTAAAGGCAAACCGGAACACATGAACCTTTCAGCTGCAATGCATGGTTGGCATGCCAATTACATGCCGGCTGAAGGTGCAGAAGCATGTGCGCTGTGTCATCCGGCTGCCCCAAATGGCTTTACCCGTTGCAGTAGAGGCTTTCATGCAGAGTTTGGGTTGGATTGTGTGAATTGCCATGGCACCCTTAGCGACCATGCTGCCGGCCTGTTACAGGCACAGGCAGACAAACCCAGCCAGAAACGTGTCATAGCTTCCATTGTACCTAACCAGGTAAAATCGGTTGCAGATGTAAATCCCAGAATGCCCTGGCTGCAGGAGCCTGACTGTCTGACCTGCCATATTGATTTTGAACAACCGGACATGGATGCCCTGGCCTTTAATCACTGGAACGACGATTTCAGCGAACTGTATCGAATCCGTACTGACAATGCAGGTGTACGCTGCGAAGCATGTCACGGGTCTACGCATGCGGTTTATCCCGCGGTAAATCCCTATCAACCGGAACGGGATGTATTGCAGCCTATGCAATACAGTGGCAATCCCTATCCCATTGGTTCCAATATGGATTGTGCAGTATGCCATACCTCCCAAATGCAAGACCCCCTTCATCATGAAAATATGCTGCGCATGTTTAGAAATAGCGACCTCGTATCAATAAAATAATACAGTACAGCACCCCGGAAATCATTTCGGGGTGCTCTCATTCCTAAAAAAAACTAACACTTTATTAAAAAAAATTATATATTTACAAACATACCAAACGAGAATTACAACCCGGAGATTTGACGGATGAAAACCCGATTTACAATTACCCTATTATTTCTAATGCTGGTCAACTGCTTGTATGCAGGCTTGTCCATATCAGACTTGACCTGTGAATACAAAACCAATCCTCATGGCATGGATGAAACCCATCCCAGACTTGGCTGGATTTTAAATGCTACAGAAATGAATACCATGCAGACCGCATACCAGGTTCAGGTTTCCCTTGATACGAAAACGTTTAAGACAAACCCGGTATGGGATTCCGGCAAAACCGACTCTGATCAATCCTTTCAGGTTGTATATAACGGAGCTGACCTGCAAAGTGCTACCAGATACTATTGGCGCGTCAAGGTGTGGGACAATCATAACAATGAATCCGAATGGAGCGAACCGGCATATTGGGAAATGGGGCTATTGTCCCCCAAAGACTGGAAAGCCACCTGGATCCGTCCCGATCTTGAAGAAAATCTTACTGAACTTAATCCTGCACCCATGCTGCGCAAAGAGTTCCAACTTGAAGCCAAAGTTAAATCCGCCAGAGCCTATATCACCTCATTGGGCTTGTACGAGTTTCAGCTAAACGGGAAACGGGTTGGCGAACAGGTGCTGACACCGGGATGGACCACGTTTTTGCATCGCATTCAATACCAAACCTATGATGTTACAGACTTGCTCAAAACTGGTGATAATGCAGTGGGCGTTACACTGGGAGACGGCTGGTATCGTGGGACCCTGGCATGGGGAGACAAGAGCCTGCCGCGTGACCGCACCTTGAAACTTTTACTGCAAATAGAGATTACTTTTACCAATGGCAAAACCGAAACCATTGTAACAGACAATACCTGGAAAAGCAACACGGGCCCCATTCTCATGTCTGATCTGTTTATGGGAGAAACCTATGACGCACGCCTTGAACATGTTAACTGGACAAAATCCGGATTTGACGACAGTGAATGGCACCGGGTCATTGTATCAGCAGACCCCGGTATCGAGATCGCTGCACCCGATGGCCCACCTGTTCTGAAAATTCAGGAACTAAAACCTGTCGCTAAATCTGTAACTCCTGAAGGAGATATTGTTTTTGATATGGGCCAGAATATGGTTGGCTGGCTCCGGTTCAAAGTCAAAGGCCCCAAAGGTACAACCATTGAAATACGTCACGCAGAAGTACTGGACAAAGACGGCAATTTCTATACAGAGAATTTACGCCGTGCAAAACAGACCATTACCTATACCCTCAAAGGAGATGGCGTTCAAGTATTCGAGCCCCATTTTACCTGGCAGGGATTTCAATATTTTACGGTCAAAGGCTGGCCCGGAGAACCCACTTTGGATGATTTTACCGGTGTGGTTGTTCATTCAAATATCACCCCAACCATGGAATTTAGCTGTTCGAATCCCATGCTGAACCAGTTACAGCACAATATCCAATGGGGACAAAAAGGCAATTTTGTAGATGTTCCTACCGACTGCCCTCAACGAGATGAGCGCATGGGCTGGACCGGTGACGCACAGGTTTTTGCCTCAACCGCATGTTTCAATGCCGATGTTGCCGGATTCTATACCAAATGGCTCAAAGATATGATCTATGATCAAAAAGAAAGTGGAGCTATTCCCGATGTGGTTCCCAATATCCGCTGGAGTCTTGATCCTGTACAGCGCTGCGGTGCAAGTGGCTGGTCAGACGCGGTAGTTGTAATCCCATGGACGGTTTACCAGTATTACAACGACACCCGTATCCTCAGTGTCATGTACGACAGTATGGTAAAATGGATAAAATTTATGCAAACCAACGCGGGCGATGATTATATCTGGTCCGAAAGCAACCAACTGGGTGACTGGCTGTCGTTCAACTCGCAAAGCTCATCATATCCCGGAGCATACACAGACAAAGAATTTATTGCAACCGCCTATTTTGCCTATTCCACCGGTCTGGTTGCTAAAATAGCTGACATTCTTGGCAAAGATGAGGATGCAAAAGCATTTACAGATTTAAGAGAGAAAATAAAAAGCGCGTTCATTCAGGAATTTATGACCCCGGACGGCAGGCTCTCGCCCAATACCCAAACCGCGTATTCTCTTGCGCTGTCATTTGATCTGATACCCGAGTCATTAAAAGCCAAAACCGCATCAAGACTTGCAGCAAACGTAAACGAGTTTGGACATATCACAACCGGATTTCTCGGTACTCCACTCATTAGCCTCTGCCTGAGTAACAATGGATATCTTGACGAAGCATATATGCTGCTGAATCGTAAAACATATCCCTCTTGGCTCTATCCTATAACCCGCGGTGCCACCACAATCTGGGAACGCTGGGACGGTATTAAACCTGACGGAACCTTTCAAACACCAACCATGAATTCATACAACCACTACGCATATGGTGCAATTGGAAACTGGATGTACCGGACCATAACCGGAATCAATAACGACCCCGCTCAACCAGGATTTAAACATATCTTTTTCGCACCTCAGCCCGGTGGCGACCTGACCTGGGCAAAAGCAGAATACAAGTCGCTTTACGGACCAATACGTTCATCTTGGGAAATTTCAGACGGCACCTTTACACTGACGTTGGATATACCGGTGAATACATTTGCAACAATTCAGTTACCCAATGCAGAAATTGTCAACATCAAAGTAAACGATAAATCGCTGATCGAAACTGCTGCATTGTCAAATATTCGTCAACAGGGAAACAATGTCTTACTCCAATCCGGATCAGGGCATTATACCTTTGAATATAATTTGAAAGAATAGTAATTCTTTATCATAATCAATCAAATCAGGAGGTAGGTAACATGAAAAGACCTTTATGGGTTGCAGTACTGTTGTTGAGTGTTTTTGTATTAATGAATCCAATATATGCAAAGACCTCTCTCACAAACCTGACATGCGAGTACAAAACCAATCCCGTTGGGATTGATGCAAAAAATCCACGAATGGGCTGGATCATTGAATCCTCTGACCGCGGATACATGCAATCTGCCTATCAGGTACAGGTAGCAAAAGACAAAAAATCCTTTAAAAATCCTCTTTGGGATTCAGGCAAAATCAAAAGCGACGAATCCTTTCATATCGTTTACGATGGCCCTGCTCTTGAAAGTGGAACCCGCTATTATTGGCGCGCCAAAGTTTGGGATGCCAAAAACAAATCCACCTCCTGGAGCGATGAAGCTTACTGGGAAATGGGATTATTAAACACAGCAGACTGGAAAGCAGAGTGGATACATCCCAATGTCAAAGAAGACTTGAAAAAAACCAGTCCTTCTCCTGTTTTGCGCAAAGACTTTGTACTGAAAAACAAAATAGCTTCAGCCCGCGCGTATGTTACCAGCAAGGGATTGTATGAGCTTTACATCAATGGCAATAAAGTTGGAGACCAGGTACTTACTCCGGGCTGGACAAGCTATAACACCCAAACCCAGTACCAAACATACGATGTTACTGACCTGCTGAAAAAAGGTGACAATGCCGTTGGTGCTCAATTGGGCGACGGCTGGTATCGCGGTTTTTTAGCATGGAAGGACCAGCGCAATGTATATGGTGAAAAGCTGGGACTCCTTGCACAGATTGTAGTTGAATACAAAGACGGCTCAACAGAAACCATCATCACGGATGGTTCATGGAAATCTACTACCGGACCCATCCTTGCGTCAGATCTTTACATGGGCGAAACCTATGACGCGCGCAAAGAAATGCCGGGTTGGTGCAAAGCCGGTTATAACGACACTAGCTGGGGTGGCGTAACTGTAGGAAATCACACAAAATCCATTCTGGTTGCTCCTGCAGGTCCCCCCATTCGCAAAGTTGAAGAGCTTAAACCTATTGAAAAGATCATCACCCCCGAAGGCGATGTCGTGTTTGATATGGGTCAGAATATGGTAGGCTGGATACGATTCAAAGTCCAGGGACCCGCCGGCACCACAATTAAAATACGGCATGCAGAAGTTTTAGACAAAGAAGGCAATTTTTACACCGAAAATCTGCGTCAGGCAACCCAGTTGATCCAATACACACTCAAAGGTGACGGCGTTGAAGTGTTTGAACCACACTTTACCTTTCAGGGATTCCGTTACATTGATGTAGACGGTTGGCCGGGTGAACCTACACTCGAAGATTTTACCGGTGTTGTAGTTCACTCTGACTATGAGATGACTGGTGGATTTGAATGTTCTAATCCCTTGTTAAACCAGTTACAGCACAATATCATTTGGGGTCAGCATGGTAACTTTGTTGACGTTCCTACTGATTGTCCGCAACGTGACGAACGTTTGGGATGGACCGGTGACGCACAGGTCTTTGCTCCCACAGCATGCTACAATTCAAATGTAGCCGGATTTTACACCAAATGGATGGATGATTTCAATGCAGATCAAAAATCAGGCGGATCCATTCCACATGTAATTCCCAATGTTTTAAACCGCACAGATCCCATTAGCGATGCAGGTGCATGCGGTTGGGCCGATGCAGCTGTTATAGTACCCTGGACCGTTTATCAGTATTACGATGACACCCGTATTCTGGAACAACAATACGAAAGCATGAAAAAATGGATCGGCTATATGGAAGACAAGGCCGGAGACACCTTTCTCTATAACACAGGTCAGCATTTTGGTGACTGGTTGTCATACAACACAACCAATTCCGACTATCCCGGTGCCTATACCGATAAAGACTTTTTGGCTACGGCGTATTTTGCCCATTCAACTGAATTAATGTCTAAAATTGCAAAAATTTTGGGTAACGATCAGGATGCCCAAAAATATAAAGCGCTGCTGCAAAACATTAAAAAAGCTTTTGTTAAAGAATTCATCACTCCTGAAGCACGTTTGTCTCCAAACACACAAACTGCCTATGCTATTGCGTTTGATTTTGATCTGATTCCAGATGATATGAAAGAACAAGCGGCTGAACGTCTGGCAGAGGATGTGAAAAAATTCGGACACATTACCACCGGATTTCTGGGAGCATCTCCCATCACCCATGTTTTAAGTGATAATGGAGACATTGATCTGGCATACATGCTGTTGAATCGTAAAAAATATCCATCTTGGCTCTATCCGGTAACCAAAGGCGCAACAACCATCTGGGAACGCTGGGACGGCATCAAACCGGATGGTTCTTTTCAGAATAAAGGTATGAATTCCTTTAATCACTATGCCTATGGCGCAATTGGTGACTGGATGTACCGGGTAATCACCGGTGTAAATATTGATCCTCAAAATCCCGGTTACAAACACATCATTATCAAACCCAAACCGGGTGGTGAATTGACCTCTGCAAAAACATGGCATAAATCTATGTATGGTATGATCAAATCCGGTTGGGAAATTTCCGGAAACACCATGACAGTTAACATTGAAATTCCAGCCAATACAACTGCAGACGTTTGCCTGCCAGGCGCAGAGCTTGCAGGTGTAATGGAAAACGGAAAACCACTGGAAAAAGCCAAAGGCATTATCGAGTCAAAACAAATGGATGAGAATGGGAAACTGGTCCTGGGTTCAGGCAGTTACTCATTTACCTATACAATGAAATAAACAACAGGAAGTATTATGGACAGACGATCTTTTATTAAATCGACTGTCGCTGTATCGTCATTCATAATTGTACCCCGGCACGTATTGGGCGGGCCGGGGCACACTTCTCCCAGCGACAAGCTCAACATTGCAGCGATTGGTGCTGGCGGCAGAGGCAACTCTGTTTTAAAAACCCTGGAATCTGAAAATATTGTTGCCTTGTGCGATGTGGATTGGAAACATGCCGCAGAAAGATTTGAAAAACATCCCAAAGCCAAACGCTACAAAGATTATCGTGTTATGCTTGAAAAGCAAAAAGACATTGATGCTGTTCTCATTGCCACACCTGACCATACACACGCTGTAGCCACTATGGCAGCCATCAAAGCCGGCAAACATGTCTATACTGAAAAACCTCTCACCTATACAATTTATGAAGCTCGTGAACTTGCCAAAGCGGCCCGCGAGGCCGGTGTAGCCACGCAAATGGGCACGCAGGGACATGCAATGGAAGAAGCTCGCTTGTTGTGCGAGTGGGTACAGGACGGAGCCATTGGAGAAATTCGCGAAATCCATGCGTGGACACCACATCCGGTATGGCCGCAGGGTCAAAAACGCCCGACAGACACGCCCCCGGTTCCCGATACTCTGGATTGGGATTTGTGGATCGGGCCGGCCCCCTATCGCCCCTATCATCCCGCATACCATCCCATGATGTGGCGCGGTTGGTGGGATTTTGGTACCGGTGGATTGGGAGATATGGGTTGCCATATCTTTGATCCCATCAAATGGGCTCTTAAAATAGATCAACCCACAAGCGTTGAAGCTAGTCATTCTTACGAGATCGATATGAGTAACTCGTTAAACTGGGATAAAGAAAAAAATATCGAAAGCTACCCACACGCAAGCATAGTTCATTTCAATTTCCCGGCACGGGGAAATATGCCTCCGGTAAAACTAACCTGGTACGATGGCGGACTCATGCCGGAAACACCCGAAGAACTGGAACCCGGTAGAAAAATGGGCGACCAGTATGGTGGTGTGCTTTATATTGGAAGCAAAGGCAAAATCCTTACCGGCTCGCACGGTGCAAGAGGTATTCGTATCATTCCGGAAGCAAAAATGCAGGAATATGAGCGCCCGGAAAAATCCATACCGCGCTCTCCCGGACACAGTCAGGAATGGATCAACGCTTGCAAAGGTGGTCCTCCCGCCCTGGTCAATTTTGACTATGCCGCACCCCTTACTCAAATGGTATTACTAGGTAACATTGCGCTCCGTACCGGCAAAAAGATCTATTGGGATTATGATGCCATGCGCATCACTAACGATAAAGACGCAAACCAGTTCCTGCACCGGGAATACAGACAGGGTTGGTCACTGTAAATATCAAGGCCGTTTGTTTAAACGGCCTTTTTTTATCTGCCGTATATTTCTCAATTCGTTAAACCAAACAACAAATCCGGTTTGCACATCTCTGTAATTTCCCTATATTTCATAAATTTTAAAAAAAGGATTACAATGCGTATCCGATTGATTATTATATTAAACATTTTTATTATTTCCATCTCTTCAGCAGAAATATTATCACAATGGCGGGGTCCCCATCGGGATGGCAAATATGCTGAAACCGGCCTGTTTAAATCCTGGCCCTCAAACGGTCCAAACATGTTATGGAGTTTTGATGGCCTTGGTGCGGGGCACGGCTCGGTCGCAATTGCACATGAACGCATTTATGTAACGGGAATGCAGGACCAAAACGGGGTTCTCTATTGTCTTGATATGGATGGGAAACTTTTGTGGAAAAAATTATACGGACCGGAATGGGATGGCAGTTATCCCGGTGCCCGCACATCGCCTACCATCGTTGATGATTTGTTGTACCTTGAAAGTGGACAAGGTGTGGTTTTCTGCTTTAACGCGTTAACCGGTAATCTGGTGTGGTCTGTAGATTTGTTGAAAACCTTTAACGCTGAAAATATACGCTGGGGAATGACCGAATCCCTGCTCATAGATGGTGACCGGGTTATCTGTACTCCCGGCGGCCCAAAACACAATGTGGCCGCGCTTGACCGCTTCACAGGCAATACCATCTGGACGAGTCCGGGGAATGGTGACCCCGCAGCTTATTGCTCTCCCATTCTTGTTGAATACCAGGGCACTCGTCTTTTCGTTACCATGACTTCCGAATCCATTATTGGTTTAGATGCAGATTCTGGTGAATTTTATTGGGCAGTTCCGCAACATCAAAACAACAAAATACATGCAAATACACCGATTTATCATAACGGCAAAATCGTATGTTCCAGTGCAACCTCCAAAGATGATCTGGATGGTACCGTTCAGCTTGAATTGTTAAACAAGGGCAAATCTGTTAAAGTCGTTTGGCGAAACACAGAATTCCCCAACCTCATGGGTGGTGTAATCCTTCAAGACGGGTATCTGTATGGCGCTGAATACAGGAAATCCAAATGGTACTGCATTAATTGGAATACAGGAGACATTGAATATATTAATGAATCTTTTGGTGGAGGCGTGATCACATGGGCAGACGGGCTGTTTTACTGCTACGCAGAAAAAGGAAATATGGGGCTTGTTAAAGCATCACATGAATCCTTTACAGTGATTAGCCAATTTCCTGTCACCCTGGGAACAGATCAGCATTGGGCGCATCCTGTCATTCATGGCGGTAGATTATACATCAGACATGGTAATGCCATCTTGGCATACAAAATCCAATAGCTATTTATTGTCAAGCTGTGGCGAAAATTCAACAAGGAATTCTGCACCTGCCGTATGGTTTATAGTTAATGTTCCTTCAAGCTGCCGGGTAAGCGCATTTACAAGTTCATGTCCCAATGATCCCTTGAATTTTGACTGAAAATTATCCGGCAATCCTTTTCCATCATCTGCAACCCTTAACAACATGTTTCCATTTTTTATCAATTTGACTTCAATCCAAACATTCCCTTTTTCAGTATTTGTAAACGCATGCTTTAATACATTGGTAAGCAATTCATTCACAATCAATCCGCAGGGAATTGCCAATTCAATGCTTAGTAATGATTCCTGAATTGCAACATGGTATTGTATATCTTTGTTTGTTTTAAAAGAAGAAATTAACTGCTCAAGCAAAAAATCAATATACTCTTTAAAATCAATCTGTGAAAAATCATCCGATTGGTACAGTTTTTCATGTACAAGTGCCATAGAATAGATACGCTGCCTGCTTTCCATGAACGCTTTTTGAACATTGGGATCATGTTTCAACTTTTTAGCCTGCATATTCAACAAGCTGATAATAATCTGCATGTTATTTTTAACACGATGGTGGATCTCTTTGAGTAAAATTTCTTTTTCATCAAGAGATCTTTTCAACAATTCCTCGTTTAACTTTCGCTTGGTTATGTCTTTAATCATTGCCAAATATAAAAAGGGTTCATTGTTTTCACCTCTGATGCGGCTAAAATACAAGTTTCCCCATTTTAAATCACCATTTTTGTGGATGTATCGTTTTTCCAATTGATAGAATTCAATATCTCCATTCAAAACCTGGGCAAACAATTCCATATCTTTTTCATAATCATCAGGATGAGAGCACGCTTTAAGAGAGTTTGCATCCATCATCTCTGAATCAAGGCCTACAAACGCCTGAAATGCGTTGTTGGTTAAAACTCGTTGTGTTATCGTTTCAGGATCTGAAACAACAATCCCGATAGGAGCGTGGTCAAAAATAGCTTTAAACCGGGTCTCACTTTGTCTGATTGCAACTTCTGCTCGTTTTTGTTCTGTAATATCATAAAGTACACCGAAAACAGCATTTTTCTGTTTATCATATTGGGCAACTGATCGAATATCAATGATTTTATTATCCGT
The DNA here is from genome assembly GCA_963693055.1 of bacterium. Lineage (GTDB taxonomy): Bacteria > Zhuqueibacterota > Zhuqueibacteria > Residuimicrobiales > Krinioviventaceae. The sequence continues at coordinate 6,420,139 of OY843751.1, read as the reverse complement.
AGGTCTCATAATTTTAAATTCAATATCATAGGGTTTGTTTTGTGTAATTAAATCAGACATTGCTTTATCAAGCATTTCCCGATATTCAGGTAAGGGAAACGTTTGTACTGCTGCAACTGTCATATTGTCTTTAATTGCATCCAATCCGTAAACAATATAAGCACCATTTGAAGCAATTACTTGATTACTATCAAGATGAAACTCCCAATGTCCTATCCTTGCTATTTCTTCTGCGCGTTCCAATCTTTTTTGGTTCTTTTCAATTTTTCGTTCATACTCTCGCTGTTCTGTTAAATCCCTGCAGGTAGTCAAGCGGATATTTGTACCCTTGTATTTATACATTCTACCATGAAACAATGCCGGAAACACAGTACCGTCTTTTCGTATCGCCATTGCTTCATACGGCTTTTCAAATCCGGACAACATGTTACTTTTCACAAAATCTTTAGATTCCGGCGCAATAACATCAGTACCAAAAATACCTATTATTTCTTTATGTTTGTATCCAAACATCTTGCACGCGGTATCATTGGTATCAACACATATTCCTTTTTCAGAAATGAAGACAGCTTCCATGGTAGCATTTGCCAATACCCGGTAACGTTCTTCACTCTCTTTTAAAATCTCTTCTGCTTTTTGCTGCTGTGTTTTATCCCTAGCTACTCCAAAAAAATAATTATTACCATTATAATCAATAAACCCCACATTTATTTCTACGGGAATTTCATTGCCATCTTTAGTCAAATGAATACTTTGAATGATGTTTGATTCACCAACAGTAGCTGCCTTCCATATTTCATTTAGTAACTGCTCATTTGAAATATTTTTGTCTATATCCATTATCGTTTTAGTGATTAATTCTTCATGTGTATATCCCAGACTTTTACAGGCCTGAATATTCACATCAACCAGGTTTCCCTTATTATCAGAAACAAAAATAGCATCTGAGGCATTTTCAAACAGCATGCGAAATCGCTTGTTGCTCACTTTTAAAGCAATTTCTGTCTGCTTTTGTTTGGTAATGTCATATGATAAAATTTGTATTTCTGCGTGCTTACCTTTTTTCAGAATAGGCTGATAAACAGATAAAAACCATTTGTCTCCTGTTGGTGTTTCAACTTTTTTCTCATATGATTTATTTTCACCACTTTTTAAAACAATTTCAATTCTGTCCTTAACCGTTTCTGCCTGTTGAGCATCAACAAACTCATAATAATATCTGCCCGTTATTACATCCGGTTTGTCCCCTAAATACAGGGCCAATGCATTATTAACAAAGAGTATTTTCCCTTGCTCGTCAAGAACAATGATTGGCGTATTATTATTTTCAACAACTTTTCTATATTTTTCTTCACTTGCTTTCAAAGCTTGTTCAGCTTGTTTTTGTTCAGTCAGGTCCCGGGTAATACCTACAAAATATACTGGTTTTCTAAATTCATCTCTAACGATACTCGTTGAGATGCTTGCAGGAAATTCTGTTCCATCTTTTTTTAATAACGTATACTCTACATTACGAGTACTCCCGTCCTTCATGGTCTTTAAAGCTGACTGGATCGCTAACAGCTTTTGCTTTTTAATAATCAAAGTAGTTATATTTTTCCCGATTAGCTCAGATTTTTCATAACCATGAATTGCAGCTGTTGCAGAATTACAATCTATTATATTCCCTTTGAGATCGGTCAAGGTTATTGCATTGGGTGAAAATTCAAATATCCGCTCAATTTGTTTTTCATTGTTTGATAAAATTCTTTTTATTGTTTTTAATTCAGTTATATCCTGAAAAACACCATCAAAACCAAAAAAAAGACCTTTATTATCCAGAATGACTTCTGCCTGAGTGAGTCCCCATCTTTCACGTTTATCAACAGTAATAAATCTAAATTCTACTTTTAAATCACTTTTATTCGCAATCGCTTTGTCTTTAGTGTTTTTAACAAGGTCCCTGTCCTGAGGATGTATATGAGATAAAAACAATTCATGAGATGGTGTTACTTCATTTCTTTTATACCCCAGTAATTCATAATGATTATCAGACCAATATAAATCACCGTTTGCCAAATACCAATACCCCACATTGGCAAGTTTTTGGACCTTTTCAAATCCTCTGACATAATTCTGATTTAATTTTTGAATCTGCTCTTCTTTTTCTTCAAGAAGTTGTTCAAGTTCCGCTACCCTGTCCAATAATTCAATACTATCAATCCCAAACACATCTTTGTTCATAGTCTTCCCTGACACTATACTTTTATATAAAACATTGCACTACACTTAAATAATTCAGCAATAATCAGGCCTTTTTAATATATTTTTTGTATCTGTATTGACAATGCCGCAATTTCTTCTTATAATGGATAGTATAACAGATGTATTAAATTGCATTTCCCAAGCTACATAAATTCCCAAAATAAACAGGATAACTATCATGAATGTTTATCAGGGTCTGCAATCACCATTAGCATTAATAATATTTTCTCTTACTCTGATTTTACCTATAATGATTGGATTTTTAACCCTCCGAAAGACCAGAGACCAGTCCGATTATCTGTTAGGTGGCAGGTCTATGAATAAATTTGTTGTAGCGCTCTCTGCCGTTTCTTCGGGAAGGTCTTCTTGGCTGGTCCTCGGTCTGAGCGGAATGGCCTACACTATGGGCACCGGGGCGTTGTGGGCCGCAGTGGGGTACATAGTTGTAGAGCTCTTTCAATTTACATATATCGGAAAAAAACTACGAGAGAATACTCAAACACTCCAATCCATTACTTTGCTGGATTATCTGGAATCCCGTCACAACGACAGCAAACATATTATCCGCATAACCGGGGCCATTATCATTGGAGTGTTTATAACAGCTTATGTTGCCGCACAACTCAATGCCGGTGCAAAGGCATTGAGCACCGCTCTTGACATGCAATTCATTCCCGCGCTTTTGGTATCAGTATTACTAGTTCTGGTCTACATGATTATGGGCGGATTTATTGCTGTTGCTTATAATGATGTGGTTCGTGCGGTAATTATGATCTTTGGATTGATCTTTTTTCCCCTGGTTATGCTGATAAAAACCGGAGGCCTAAATCACCTCTTTTCTATGCTTGCATCTATTGATATAAAAACCATCGATCCTTTTTCAATCGGTTTGGGAGCGATAATTGGATTTATAGGCATTGGTTTGGGTTCCCCCGGCCAGCCGCACATATTGGTCAGATACATGTCGGTCAAAGATCCTGCCCAGTTGCAATATTCAGCCATTGTAGGCACTATCTGGAACATCCTCATGGCCTGTGGAGCATTGTTCATTGGACTGCTGGGACGTATGTTGTTTCCGCTTGTGCAACAACTCCCGGATTCTAACCCGGAAATGATTTATCTTGTATTATCTTCCCAATATTTTGATCCTGTTATTTATGGTTTGTTGATCGGGGGAATTTTTGCAGCTATATTGTCTACTGCAGATTCGCAGCTATTGGTCGTTGCATCGACCATTGTGAGAGATATTTATTAAAAAATATGGTTCAAACATGTAAAACTGGATGAATCTTTCAAGCTTAAAATCAGCCGTATTGTAGTGCTGCTATCCGGTTTACTCGCGGTTGTGCTGGCTTTCCTGGCGCAAGACCTGATCTTCTGGCTGGTGTTGTTTGCCTGGAGCGGACTGGGCGCATCCATAGGACCAGCCATCATCTTATCATTATACTGGAAACGCACAACCATTGCCGGTGTAACTGCCGGTATGATCACCGGCTCTGTTGTAACCATCATTTGGAAACTCTTTCTGAAAACCAGTACGGGATTATACGAGCTGATTCCCGCCTTTATTCTGGCATTTTTCATGATATGGGCTGTCAGCCTTTTAACTACTAAAAAAAATAATGAATAATATAATCGAAAAGGATAAACGGATATGCAAAAATTCATAATCTTGTTGGGATTGTCAGTAATCCTGATGTTTTCATGTACCAAAAGAATCGAAGCATTTAAAACCGTGGATGATTTGATTGCTGACAATGCAAAACTGGAAAAACTGGCAGACGGTTTTATTTTTACTGAAGGTCCTGCTCCTGACAGTCACGGCAATGTCTATTTTACTGATCAGCCCAATGACCGTATCCTCAAATGGGCTGTTGAAGGCAAACTGTCTGTATTTCATGATAATCCCGAACGGTCTAACGGCTTGTATTTTTATGGTGATGATGAACTACTGGCCTGCGCCGACATGTACAACAAGCTGGTATCTATCAACATGCAGGATAAAAGCCTGAACCTGCTGGTTGACAACTTTGAGGGACATCCCCTAAACGGCCCCAATGATCTCTGGCCGGACCCCAAAGGCGGTATTTATTTTACGGATCCCTATTACAAACGTGATTATTGGGAACGTACTGAAAAAGACATGGATGTTCATGGTGTTTATTATCTGAAACCGGACCGCAAAACACTAATCCGTGTTGATGAGGAGTTTGGTAATCCCAACGGTATCATTGGCACTCCGGATGGCAGTACATTGTACGTCTCTGACCGCACCAAAAAAGTAACTTGGTCTTATGATATTAATGAGGAAGGAACGCTCTCGAACAAAACAAAATTCAACGACGAAGGCTCGGACGGTATGACGGTTGACTATCTCGGTAATGTTTATCTGACCACCTCTGGTGTTTCTGTTTATAAACCGGACGGCACCCACCTCGGTATTTTAGAAATACCTGAACAACCCTCAAACGTCTGCTTTGGCGGCCCGGATATGAAGACCCTGTTTATTACCGCACGCACTTCGCTTTATGCTATCAAAATGAAAGTAAATGGATTTAACTAGTTTAATATAAAAAAAGGGAGCAAATGCTCCCTTTTTTTATTCTATTGTATCACTTTATAATATCTTGCCATCCAGTATGGCAGCAGGTATTCATCCCCAGCTAGTCTGCTGTGCTGACCACCACCGGCATCCAAATCAAAAGGATTGGCATTGTGGCGGTGCATTTCCCGCTCTCCCGGATACAGCAGTGTCTTTGTTGTTTGCCCTCTAAAATTCTCCGGCAAAAACTCGAGGTCCTTGCGATGAGAATTTCGGGTAGTATATCGGTCAAGATCCACATTAAACTCGCGCAGGTGCCACAAAGTAGATTCCAGATCAATGTCACCGCTGGTGCCGTATGCAACCATGTTCCACAATGCGTTACGCTCCGGCAGCTCGATCTGCCAGTGATCACGGATAACCTCTGCATACTTTAGCTTTAAATCGTTAGTAAACGGGTATTGATACAATACCCAGTAAGTCAAGAATGACATTTCATCATCCGAGTGGTTCCATACGTTACCCATTACATCACCCATGTGCACAAATTCCAGCGTCTTTTTCATGGTGCTCATGGGAATCATGATATTATCCAGATACCCATATTCATCCATCATTTTATAAGCTTCGGATTTATAGATTTCTTTACCGGTCAGCGAGTAGGCCAACTGTAAGCCTGCAATCAGATGCACACTGTTTAATTTTCGGTCCGAGACATAAGGCGCGTACCAGTTTACATATTCCGGGTTCCAGCGTCCCCAACGAGTGGGCTTGCCGTCATAATCCACAAAATAATAATCATTTTCAATGATATGGGTCATAATTGCATCTATAAAGTTTGCCACCCGTTGCTTTTCTTCCGGATTCTGAACAATAAACTTGTCCATCACAGAAGCAACAAAAAGATAAGCGATATATTCGTCCGTACTGGTGGTCCCTTTCCAGTCCCAGTCTTTTTCCTGCGAGGGGCGCCAGGCATGGTGGCCTTTGATTATGCCCCTGCGCTCGAATGTGCGTGAAGGAAATCCTTTGAGCGGATTCACCGTCAACAGACGTTCAAAGGCTTCAAAGGATTCCCAGACGTACCGTCTGGCATCAGCGTTACCGGTTGTTGCATATCTAAACGCCTGGCTGCCTAAATACATAGAAGTCCATAAACCGTCATTATCATTATCTGTGGTAATTGCTGTTCGCATATCTCCCTGCACACCATAAACGATCTCACAAACAAACCCAAAACGCAAATGGTACCTGCGGATATCATCCTGTATCTTTTGGGTCTTGTCTGCCAGCGTCTGAACAAGATATTCCACCTTGTTCAAGCCTGTAGGTGTAAGGAAATACATATTACCCTGTTTGTCACAGGTCATATCAATGATCGCATTGTTATCCAGCCATCGGCGTCCCGCAAAATAACGGTAACGGTCCGGTTCCTGTAAATATGCTCCATCCGCAGAGGTAAACCACAGTTCTGATCCGGCAAGCAGCACATCTGTAATTGCCGGAACAGGCAGCTTTGCGTCAATCTCTGAAATCCGCATACCGTTATAACGATCAAGACGATAATACCCTTTAACCGTACCGACAATCATTTCATTGGGTGAAAAGGTAACAGCAGTTAGAGATTCACCCTTGTGCAGTGTAGTCCATTTTTTACCGTCCAGACGATAGATGGCATTATCTGTCAAATAATAAAAGGATTTATCATAAACATAGACGTTGATGCATTTACCTTTCGGCAGATCAACATTGTGCATTTTTTGAGTCTTTTCATACAGCGTACCGGATTTCTCTCCAATCAGTAAAATCACATCATCAGCATTCACAAGAATACGCTGATAGGGCTTATTGATGTCGGCAAGAATGGTCCCTGCATGCGCGTTACTGAGAAATTGGTCCTGATAGAGATAAAACAAATAGCCGGTTTTTTCCTGTATGGTAATATCTATTGGATTCTTGTCTGACAATGGACGGTAAAACAGATCGCGGGAGATTTCATTTTCACCATAATCCCGATACAATCCCTTATCGGTTAATACATAAACAATGTTGTTATAATCTACAACGGTTTTGATCATTTGGGCATCTTGCAGTTCCTGAGGTATATCATATTTAACAGATACCGCCTGTTTAAAGGGCACATCCAAAACCTGTGCGCTTGTATAGCCAATACATAACATTAACAACACCAAAACATATCTCAATGGATTCATCAAAACTCCTTTTATTATGAGATTTTATTATTATTCAGCCAACAATGCAGATTCCGGAAGCTTTATCCCCAATTCATCCGTCAACTCGAGCACTTTGGAAAGTATCCTGTTTTCAATATCAGCAGACCAAGTGGATGGCAAATCATACACAATCTGTGACTGTGCTCCTTCATACCCGCCTTCACGTAAAATCTGAACGGTTGGAATGTATGCCATCACATCGTTACAATACCCCATCACAATCGTATTTTCACCAAACATTCGTTTTAACTGAATAGCATAATCCACAACCACTTCACCACCAAGCGCGATAAGGGTTTGTTCTCCCATGTGCCAAACCTGAACGGGATAAGGATAAGATTGGGGTATGGTTTGCCCGTCATCCAGCTTTTGTACCATCGATTGTGCCCACCGGTGCTCAAATCCCTTTGTGGAATCCGCAGCCAGTTTTTCAAGCAGGTTGCGGTCCGGAAGAGATGCAAAATCCAGATCAACATATCCAAAGGTACATTGCAGTTCGGGCGATATCTCTACCGCAGGCTTTTCGATTACATCCTTGACGGTAGATGCAAGGGCCTTGCCATATTTTTCAGCAAGCGAAACCTTGCGCCTTGGCAGCGGATTCTGGTCCGCTCCACAGCCCTGGAAAAACATGGCTGTGGTTCCGGGAAACATATCCTCAACTTCGATCTGGGCATACCCCGGATAATCACCACACCAGTCATATCCATTCAAAACCGTGGCATGACAGGCATAACCAAAAACAGTTGCTAGCATATCATCCTGATTGTGTACCTGTATAACCGGTACCGTATAATCATAGGGCCCTTTTTGGTCTTTCTTTTTGGGCAGTTTTTTACCGGACCTGTTATTCCTGCGGTTCACCGCAAAATCCACAGAGCCTTGAGAGGCTAATATTGAAACCGGAGACATGTTTTCAAATGCCTGACCAATCAACAGTACGATCTGATCTTCCAGGTGGCGGGAATATTTATCAATTTGCTGAACATGTTCCGGGGTTGTAGGGTATACTTTATCCAGACTTTTACGCAATGCCGGTCCTGAATGGGTATGCGAGTTGCTCAATATGATGCGTGAGCGATCCAGTCCATAAAAGATTTCACATTGTTCCAAAATCGTATCCGACATGTTTTTAGGCAAGCCCAGAATATCTATAGTAACGATTACACCCAAATTCCCGGCCCCATCCTTAACGGCCAGTGCTTTGGCCCACAAAGGATGCAGGGTGCCGGTGGCTTCATGCACTCGTGACGAATACCCAGCCATCCACATGGGTGTCTGCGGAGTGATCTCTATTTTGGCAACACCCGCACTCCACTCATTCTTGAGATCTTTACTAATACCATAATCAACATGTATTGTGAATATTAGAATTAGTATTATTAAAAAAAGCCAATACTTTTTTGAGAACATTTTATTCATTACAAAACACCTTATATCATCCATCGCCATTTACTACTAGTAGCTAATTAACAAACTATGCTTTACCTTTTATTTCATCTGCATGCTTTATGATTTTTTCAATAGCTAAAGCAATATTCTCCATATCTTGCCTTGTACCCAGCAATACATTTTGTGGTAACCAGACCATATCCCGGCATAGCTCGTCATTTTCAGGGCATTGATTTTCAAGCATATATTTTTCAATATTCAGTTCTGCATCAGAAAAAATCGCTTTAAATACTTTGGAAGAAAAAGCGTCTTTTAAATATGGCATTGTATTCAAAGGCTTATACCCGCCTGAACAAGGAATACCTTCTGCTTTAAGGGATTTCAAAAACTGATCTCGCTCCATACCTTTAAATTGCTTCTTTTTAAAGCGAAAAGGAAAAAGATGAAATGCTCCACGATCAACTTTATTATATGTCTTGTAAGGGACTATACCTGGCATATCTTTGATAAGCGATTTCAAATACTCTGCATTATCATGCCTCAATTGGGTTTCTTTTTCCAGGTGTTTGAGTTTAGCAAGCCCTATTGCTGCCTGATATTCTGTTGTACGGCATTTGGTGCCTACCATTATATACTCTCCCGCAACATCACCAACCATATTTCCATAGGGACGTCCAAAATTATGATAAGAAAAGGCCTTGTCCATAAAATCTTCATCATCACTAACTATGGCACCACCTTCACCAATGGGTAAATTTTTTGAATTTTGAAAGCTGAAACATCCCGCATGGCCAATAGAACCAGCCATCTTGTTATCATATTTTGCGAAATGGGCCTGGCAGGCATCTTCCACAACAATCAAATCATGCTTTTGAGCAATACCCATAATCCGGTCCATATCTGCTGGTAATCCTAAAATATGTACAGGAAGGATGGCTCGCGTTTTGGCGGTTATCTTTTCTTCAATTTTAGCTGGATCCAATTGATACGTATTGGGATCAATGTCCACAAATACAGGCTTGGCATTACATAACAAGATAGCATCAATTGTTGCAATAAATGTATAAGGTGTTGTAATGACTTCATCTCCGGCGTCTACGCCCAACATCTTTAAAGCGGTAATCAGAGCATTTGTACCATTCGTTGTTGCCAAACACCGCCTGGAACCAACAGCTTTTGCCCATTTTTCTTCAAATTCGGCTACAACCTTTTTGCGTGACCACACACCACTGCGCATGACTTTGATCAACATTTCTTCATCATGATCAGGCTCCCAAATAGGCCAACCGGGCCAATTCTTTTCTTTCAAAGGAGCACCTCCTAATATCGCCGGCTTCATACTCGAGCCGGCAGATGCAAAAGTTATATTGGCTGCAAGTGTAGTACCGGCTATGCTTAAAGAAGTTTTATTTATAAAACCGCGTCGTGTCATAATTTTATTTTTCATTGAATAATCCTCATAATTTCAAAGTGTTACATACTGGTTTATTTATTTTAAATGTATATCCTGACCTGAAATGCTTATGAGATCAATACGGATTTCATCATTTTCAGGAATTCTTGCCTGGGTATATACTGTACCGTTTTTGTCAATTGCTATCGAGTTTACATAAGACGGTCGCTCTCCGTCTGAAAAGAAAATTGGACCATGATCTTTATAAATTCCATCAGGGATATTATAGGAGATCAAATGCAGGTTCTCAACACCTTTTGACTCTCCCATGGCAGTTTTATCTTTACCCCGTACCCGCTTACCATCAATATATACCGGACCGCCAGTGAGGTAATACAACGTATGCCCATCGGGACCCAGATTAAAACCCAGGTATCCATAACTAAATTGGTCAAACATTCCGCTTTTCCTGGATGGTATTGAAGTTAATCGTTCTACAATCTCTACTTTAGGGATGGATGGATCAAATCTAAACAGATAACCGGAATTTCCATGCACTCCATAAATGACATTTTCCGGTTCATACCAAACTGTTTGTCTCCAGTTGTACCCCATATGACCGGGAGAGGAAGGATCATACAATCCAAAATAATCAATTCTCAAATCAACATTATCAAGCTGCTCAATATTGTCCGATTCATAATTATATCGCAATATATCTCCGTCTCCGGTGGTAAAATAGGCTGACCCGTCTCTTGGATCTACTGCAATGGAGCGGCATAACGTTCGATAGTTGTCGCCTTTTCCATTTTCACCCATTTTTGAGATTGGACCCAGATTTTTCAGATCATCCGTTAACAGATCATAACGAAGGAAATAACCTGTTGGCCAGGTAATCCCGTATATTCGTCCTCGTTTTGTGTCCATGTTCATCGTCAGTATACCTTCACCAAACGGCGCTATTGCTAATTCTTCAAAATCACCCGTTTTTATATCGTAGGAAAGGAAATGCCCCCCCGGATAAGGCTTGTATCCCTTTGGGGGTGCCCCAATTTTTTCCATACCCTCTACAAGATTATAATAACCGACATGGGTAGCAAAATACAATTTACCTTTTCTTTCATAAAAATTTACATGGGACTTGCCTTGAGCAATAGTCTTTTTCCCTTTTTCACCACATGCGTCTGTCAAATCTCCAATACATTTAATTTCATCTTTGACCGGATCATAACAAAATATTTTTGCACCAGACTCGTATGATTCAGAAGATTGAACATAATAAATCTTTCCATCACTGGCAGTTGAAATACCATTATAAGTATCATGAGACAAATCAAATCCGGATTTGTAGGTGCGGGCAATCAGTTTTGAATCTGGAGGTGATTTTACAATTTGTAATACTGACTGCGATAAAACCGGACCAACGTAAAAAATAAACATTAAAATACCTGATAATAAAAAAACAAGCCTGCTCTGTTCAATTAAAAATTTGCGCATATTCTTTTCCTTTCTACAATAGTATAATGAGATTCATGCCAATTTCAGTATGCACATTAAAAAATCTCTATAAAAAATAGAGTCCAATATATTACTGTTTTGAATTTGTCATGGGAATATGTTTTTCAAAAAATCTTTCCATATAATACAGGCAATATTCATTTACCGGTTTGGCAAGATCCATGGTATGCGGCCACCATTTTAAACGATGGTACTCATTTTCTATACCGGCTTTATCCAGTTTTTCTTTCAACATGTCCGCCTGGCGAATAGGCACCAGTTCATCTTTGGTACCATGAAACGTCAAGGTTGGGGGATCATCCGGGGTGATATAGTTAATAGGAGATGCTTTTTTGTATGCATCGGGATTTTCTTCCCACGTTTGCCCAATGAAATTTACTGTTAATTTATGTGTATGTGCGTATTCGGTGGTTAGATCCACAGGGCCATAAAGGTTAACAATCGCCTGGGGTTTACTGCTGACAGAATCCATATCACAATCAATATCAAAATCGGGAACATCAGAAGAATACCCAATCATCATGGACAAATGCCCACCGGCAGAGCCACCAATGACCGCAATCTTGTTCGGATCGATCGAGTATTCTTCTGCATGAGCGCGAATCCATCGTACCGCGCATTTTACATCCTCTACCGCTGCAGGGAATGGTGTCTTTAGTCGATAGGATATTGTAGCGGTAATATAACCTTGTTGGGCAAAATGGAGTAGATAGTACAGATAATCTTCTTTTTTACCTTTTCGCCAGCCTCCCCCATGGATAAAAATCAATACCGGTTTGGGAGCACCCAACTCTGCGGGTTGATAAATATCAAGCCCGAGTGTATCATCATCAATGATTTTATAAACAATATCTTTGATCTCGGTAATATCTTCCGGCACATCGGGTCCAGTGTTAACCAGTTTCAGCATACCAGTTGCGTAAGCAGCTTTTAGCATCCACATTGCCGGGTAACCTCTCGGCGGCTTGGGTGCGTCATCATCATCACCGGAAAAGGCAAATCCAAACATCACAAAACCGATCAAAATGGCAATAGTAAAAACATTTCCCCAATGAGTATTTTGTCTCAACTTCCCTCCATATCTGCGACTGGAATATAATTTTGTCAGAGTAATAATCTAACCAGAAAATCTCTATTTCACAATACAAAAGGAGAATACGGATCAATAATAGAGGAAATTTACTCTTGTAAAAAGGGAGAAATATGAAAACACAAAGGGCTATCAAAAACAGAAATGCCACATATGATAGCCCTGAATTTATAATAATTATTAATAAACTGCTTTTCTTTTATGGGTATATACCGGCTTTTTATTTTGATCAAAACTCTTTTTCAATGATGAATCAATATATTTTGCACGCATACGATAACCGGGTATTACATTAAATAAATAATCAGATTCACTAAAATAAATATCAAGCTGCTGCTGAAAACTGTCAATCTGCATATAATCGGTTACATCGGCATGGGTCAGTTCAAAATCATTTGCACTCACACTGCTTAAATAATTGGAAACCAGGGACGAAAATCCCGGAAGTTGATAAGAAGTTAATTCAGGAGGAGCATAAACATCCCAATAAAAGTCACAATCGGTTCCTATATCATATTCATACCATCTTGAATATATTTCATCAAAACTTCCACTAGTCTGAATTTCAAAATTATCCGGTTGCGTGGTTATAAATTCAAAATCAGCATTCACTCTGTCAAACGCTGTGGGAATTTCACCATATGTAAGCTGACACCAAGCTGAAACATTGTTTGTAAATGAATCATAATCATATAAACTTGTACAAAAATCAGTAAACCTGTCCGGTGGATATGAAAACTCGATTGATTCTGTCAAGCTGCCAAATTCATTATAACGATCAACACAAAAGTCTCCACTGTATCTGTTGCCCGCAGTAGCTATACCATATAACCTTGCCCTTACTCCATCTGTACCGCTAGTAAAGTTTACTGTTGCTGTTTCCGGATTTGCAAGATTGCTCATATCCACAGAATAGCTGCCTGGCGATGCATTGTACAACCACATATATTGGGGACCAGAGGCATCCGTATCAATCATGATATAAACATCTACCGGGTTCGTATATATATCATAAACATAAGGATTATATATTGTTTCAGTTGATGATGTATAATAATTCCATAATGATGAAACCAGATAACCTTTATGCGCAGGCACATTGTTAAAATTGAAGGTGACATCACCTTTATAATCCATAAGCTGATCTGATGGGTATACCTTAAAAGTCCAGGTTGTTCCTATAGGAATATCCATATTGCTTTCAATATAACAATTGGTTCCGTTTTTTACGACAGTAGTCACAGAAATTCGTTCCGGATATAACATAAACTCTGATGGAATATCAAAAGTGACTGTTTGCGTACTGGATGTTATTTCGGATTCTCCCCATACATTGCCGTTTAAATCGGAAATATAAATAAAGGCCTTTTCCAAGGAATCCATCCATCCATTTTGAAAATTGGCTTTAAATAAATACGTAGGGGTTGTAACCGTTTGTACACTGCTGCCATAACCAAGTCCCTCGGTATCCACTACCCACAATACATAATAATACGTATTACCGGGGGTAACATTATCGTCTGTAAAGGTTAAAGTAGATTTCGTAGAGATATCCATATAACTATGGTCATTAATATCATGGTCAATGTTGGATGTTGTGCGTGTAATGCGATAAAAACCAAAATCTACTGCCGTACTTGCATCCCAGTTCAAGGTCACGATTGAACCACTGTATCCCGAAATTTGGAGCGCAACCGGATCGGGATAAATACCAGACAACTGAATATTGACCTGCTCTTCTGCCTGACTTATATCTTGTGTCGTAGAACCGGAATACTGAACAATGTCCGCAGTGTCTAATGCTTCTATTTGAAACTTGCGGGAATTGCCCATGGGGACACTTAATGTGCCGGTAAAAGTATCCCCCGAACGGGTCATTTCTTTTGTCAATATGGTCATATCCGACGCGGATACAGTAACCACAACCGATGTGATCTCCATGGATTTTGACAGGGGCCGAATTCCGGACAAAGACTGCACATTATCATGAAACCGGATCTCAAAAGATACTGTACTGCTGCCATCATTGACAGAGAGGGGTGTTTTGCGGCTGCATGACAAGAATGCCAAAGAGATAAATGCAATTATAATAAAAATTCTTTTCATAATTTCCCCGTTAAATCCTTATGGCAGTGTGGTTATTATGGTTACATCAGAGTTTGTTGTATTGTTTTCCGTATCATCATCTTTGTTCGAGTTTAACAAAAACACGGTTCCCGCAGCAACAGCTGCTCCGCCAACAACCCAAAGCAACATTTTGCTGCCTTTTTTACTTTTCTGTTCTGCTGGTTTTTGAACCGACGTACCCTTTTCGAGATACACATCAATATGGTTCTCACCAGATACGATCTCTACCTGCTGCTGCCAGTCAACATAACCATTCATACTGGCGGTTATGGAGTGAGTGCCTCTTGACATTTTGATGGTAAGCGGAGTTACACCCTTTTCATTACCATCAATTGTAATTACCGCGCCATACGGATCGGAATAAATGTTTACTGTTTCCTCAAATTGCTGTTGAAATCGCTCATTTATCCTTTGAGCAAGATCCTTAACCATAGCTCGTAATTCGGTCTCGTCTTTGCAGCTCGCATTTTCTGCCATCAATGCTTCACCGCTTTCCGCATCCACCAGACGAATATCCGTTTCAATGAGAAAACTAAATTTTGCCACCGTACCAAACACCAGAATATCTACACCCAGTATCTCGCCAATTCGCTTTGCAGTCTGTGAGTTTACTGCGCCTGAATACTGGAATGCCATTTCCTGCATCATGCGGTCGATTTCGTTTCGTTCAACAACCTGAAATATATTATTGTTGATTAGTTCTGTCATCAACATGCCCGATACAACCTCACCATATCCCTGCTCTCTTGCAAAAGTATTTGTGTTAGTAAAGGGAACAATGGCAATGCGCACGTGGTCATCCTCCTGCGCAAAAACAATGGCATATTCTCCCAGAACGAATGTAAATACAAATGATATCAAAATGGTCAGCGACAAGAGTCGTCTGTTCATTAAAAGCCCCTTAATTATTCAAGAAAAGACAAAACGTAACTTGGTAATTATCATTACATGTTATCAATTTTTTTAGAGCAAGTCAAGTGGAAATTGAATTTATCTGCTCTTGCAGAATCCAGCTAATTTTCGGAGCGTATTATGTCTTCAAGGGGAATTCGCTGAAAGACAAGATCGGCACGGCTGCTTTCATACAAAATCCCTATATTCTTATCATCAACAGAGGTTATACAGGAATACCCCCGGCCTCGTCCTTCATCCAGCAGCAGCCAGTGTTCTTTGGGCCAGGTCTCACCGTCATCAAAACTGGCTTTGAGGGTAATATGGTGCCTGCTGTTACGGTCACTGGGATTCGAAAACAAGAGGATTTGCTTCTGCTCACCGTTTTCCAAATAGATATGTTTATGCAGACTTGCCATACATGCCGGTTCAATCAATGCATTCCGTGAAGTAGGATGCTCGTTCCAGGTTTCACCCAGATCATGGCTAACAGAAACCACGCGTCCATTATCATCACCCATATTTCCCCGGTTTCCAGGATAACGCATATTTGACAGGAGGGAACCATCGGCCAATTGTACGACCATATTCTCATTGGTTTGGGTTCCTGCGAAATTGCTGCTTTTCCATGTCAGTCCGCCATCTTTACTATACGCAATATTTGAAAACGCTACTCCTGACTCATCCCGTCCCTCGCCCGGTAAAACCAAAGTTCCATCATCCAGGGTAATACCATGTCCCGGTGCAACGGTCCATAGCCACCAATCTTTCTCTTTGACCATGCGAGTCAGGTTACGGGGTTTGTTCCAGCTCTGCCCGTCATCTGAGCTTTCCGTTATGAGCAATTGCGCGGTTTGTTTGACGTCCCATCCCGGTTGGCTGCCTTTTCGGCTCCACTGGTGCTCCCAGGCTGTGCTGTTTTCATCCAGCCCTTTGATCCATTTCCCGGTTGTATCCAACACTCCATACATCCATAATCCGGCAACAAAAATTTTATCCGAATTTTTATCCACCAATATACAGGCATCACTGACGCCGTTATATTTTTGCGGCAGTCCACCCCATTCACCCATATCCAAAACTACACGCATGGGCTCCCAAGTCTGGCCATTATCCGTACTGCGGCTGAGACCGATATCAATATCTCCCTGCAAATCCCGACCGCTCTCACGTCGTGCATCATAGATCGCCAGCAGTGTGCCCTTGTTGGTGGTATCCAATCCGGGTATTCGGTAGGTATGCACATTATCATCCATATGATCCCGCACGGAAACACCCAGCCGATGTTTGATCTCAACCGGATTTGTATTTCTCCAGATCGAGCCATCAGCAAATTCAATCTTTTCACAAATAATAAAAAAGGTGTGGTTAAGGTCCGTTTCAGGATCCAGATCTACACAAAGCAGCAGAGTATTTTCACCGGATTGCAGATCCAGTTCTCCATTCAAGATCAGAGATTCATCAGGATGCTGAACCTCTTCGAACTTTATCGGAATATTAGCATCCTCCAGCAAAGTATCAGTACCCATATACCAGAGCCTGGCTGTTTGGATTTCTCCCCCCTGGATCGAAAAATGCATGGATTTTACTTTTGCTTCGGAAACAGATTCGGGCTTGGTCAATTGTATCCGGCACACCGGATTATTAGATTTATTGATCAATACCGGCACCTGCAAAGACTTGACTGAAACTGTAATTTCTTTATTAATAGATTGGCAGGATAATGTAAGCATCAGGATCAATAAAAGGGGGAAATACTTTTTCATAGAATCCTCAATATTTAAATATATGACAACCTTGATATCATTATTAAAAATCAAGCAACCAACCTGATTTTATCTTTCGCTTCGTGGCCTCTGTGGTTATTTTTTTATTTTCAACAAAGTCCAAACCACAAAGAACACGAAAGTCACGAAAAAAAACAAAATATTTTCTTTTCTATCAATGTAACCAACTGTCAATAGAGGTTAATATAAAGTCCGTCTTTTACATAATTCACACAAAATAACAACCATGAAATCATTATTAGAAATCAAACTCTCGACCTGCATTTCTCTTTCTCTTCGTGTTCTTCGTGACCTCTGTGGTTATTTTTGTTTATTATAAAATCAACATTTAAGCTGGAATTCTTATATCGAAAACACCAAACCTGTTTTAATTTTCAGTGTAGACTTTTTTTCATAGTCATCTATATCTCGAACCCCATATTCGGTATGAATACGAAATCCAATCGAATATTTGGAGACTTGCTTTTGAATGAGCATTGATCCCGAAATAAACCAAAAAGCTTCACCCCAATAACCATTTTCATCACTCCCGCATTTCTCGTGTGAGTAACCGAGTCCAACTTGTGGTAATCCGGTAAAATCACTATTGATCGAAAATCGTTTCCCCACCAATAGTTCGTTTACGTTATAGGTATACAAGTAATCAACATCACTGGTATAGTATAACTTTCCTTTCGCGTAATAATTCATTGTAGGTGCATCATGATATGCTTTTTCTACACGGAAATGTACATCCAAATGAGGAATATTTACAGGAATTGAAAATCCGAACAAGAAGGCACTGGAACCTACATCGAGTTCACAACCAGGATACACGGTTATTGTAGGATTGGGTAAATAACACATTCCCATTTCAATATTTACAATTTCTGCCTTTAACGGAGAGATTAAAAATAACACAACAAAACAACATACAACCAAAACTTTTTTTGAATACATAACACCCTCCTATTTGTACTGCATTTACAAAAAAGACTTTTTTTAATTTGGTATAACAATCCCCAAGTTTAACTATCCACTAAATATATTATTTTTACAGAATGAAACCAATAAAATTTTCCTAATTCCTTATAAAGTAAATTACTTTTGAAAAGGATACAAAAGGCACATACAAAAACAAGCTTCATTTCTTTTCTATCAGTTGAATCAATTACCAATTAATCAAACAACTAACCTACTTTTTTCTTTCTCTTCGTGTTATTCGTGACCTCTGTGGTTAAATCTTTTATTATCTAATAATTAAACTGAAAATAACTCGAAAAGCTAAAGAGGGGAAAGACACTTTTCCCCTTTTATACACATATTTAACACTGTATTAATTGAATAAACCCTTTATAAAATCCAAACACCAACCCCGATTGTACTTTGAATGTATATTCCCAGTCCTCAAAATCCACATCTATCGTACCCACTTGTAAATGTACTCGCAATCCTGCTGAAACAGCGCCTAATGGGACTATATACAATAACGATCCGGAAACAAACCAATAATTCTCCATAAAATATCCATCTGCTTCATTACCGCACTGCTCCATACTGTACCCTATACCCAACTGCGGCAGAGTTTTGATCTTTTCAAACAACATAAATGGTCTTCCCATCAAAAGCTCTATTGCGTCATGCTTTGAATTATAATCCACATCCATTTCTTTATATACACTACCCCGGGACAAAAAATCCTTTTGATAAGATTTATGGATACCCCGCTGCATCCGAATATGCGTATAAAAATAAGGAACGGGCACGGGTACACTCAAGCCCCAAAGCATTCCACTGGGCTCAATATATACACCTCGTGTCTCTTTGAACAAACCATAGGTAACGGGCATGGTGCTCAAGCCAGTTTCAAAATTAACAATCTCTGCCTGTAATTGGATTACGAGTAAAAAGAATATAACCGAACAGATAACGGCCGCTTTCCGCAATGACATGTTTCCTCCTGCCTTGTCTGTAATCAAATCCGATTGGGAGCACAAAAAATGGCTCCCAATCACTCTCTCATAAATGATATATAGAATTTAGACAAGGCAAAACAGCTATTGCTTCCCCCGGTATTAGAAAAGATTAGCCATTTACAACCTGTTCTGCGGCTTTTACAATCCTGTCCCATGCTGCCTGAATGTGTTTTTCTTCGGTATTTGACTGCCCTATGCTCATTCGCAATACATATTTATCATTCAGAGTAGTATGACTGAAAAACATTTTTCCGGTGGCATTCACAATTTCTAAGAGCTTTTTGTTTACATCATCCCCGCCAACATGTCGAAAACAGACAAGATTCAGCGGCACCGGTGCCATCAGCTCAAAGTCCGGTGAATCCTCAATCCATTTTTTAAACTGCTGTGTCAATTCAACATGTTTACGCACATGAAACTGTAATCCCTCAATACCATAATGCCGCAGTACAAACCACAGCTTTAATGATCTAAATCGTCTACCCAAAGGGATCTGCCAGTCACGGTAATCGATCACTGCTCCCGATTCCGTGGCCTTGTTGCGCAGGTATTCGGGGAGTATGCTCAGGGTATTGATCAGCGAAGCTTTATCTTTAACAAAAAAACAATCACAATCAAAGTTGGTGAACAGCCATTTGTGTGGATTAAAAGCATAGCTGTCCGCCAGCTCCAATCCATCCAGATACTGACGGTACTCGGGGCATATCGCAGCACTACCAGACATGGCGCCATCCACATGCATCCACAACTTTTCCCTATTCGCAATCTCACCAATTTTTCGTAACGGATCCATAGCATTAGAAGACGTGGTTCCCACAGTCGCACAAACAAAGCAAGGCTGTAATCCATTTTCCCGATCCAGAGCAATCTGTACTTCCAGTTTTTCAGGTATCAAGGCAAAATTTTCATCCACCTCTATCTTGCGCAGATTGTCCGTTCCAAAGCCGGCAATTCTTATTGCTTTTTCAAGCGATGAATGGGTCTGGGTGGAAATATATGCAACCAAACCACCCTTGTATCCCTGTGTATTGCATTGAAAATCCGCTGCTTTTTCCCGTGCGGTCAACAGAGCAGTCAGACAGGCGCTTGATGCGGAATCCTGTATCACACCTCCACCGCTGTTTATGGATTTGAACGCCTGTGGTAATCCCATCATGTCTACTATCCAGTCCATTATATGGGTTTCCAGTTCAGTACAGGCAGGACTCGTTACCCAGCTCATACCCTGTACACCCAGACCAGCGGACAATAACTCGCCCAGAATTGACGGCCCAGACGTATTGGAGGGGAAATATGCAAAAAAATCAGGGCTCTGCCAGTGAGTAATACCCGGCATGATTATGTCATCCACATCTTTTAATATCTTTTCAAAATCTTCACCACTTAAAGGAGGTGCATCCGGAAGTTTTGCGCGTACCTCTCCCGGTTCCACATCAGCCAATACCGGGTATTTATCTACATTTTCATAATAATCTGCAATCCAGTCTACAATCTTTTTTCCCCAATGTCTAAATTCATTCGGGCTCATGTGAAAGCTTGAATCAGTCTTCATAATATCCATCCTGTGTGCTTTTAATGTTTTGTATTTACGGTTGCTGTGGCGACCAGGGTCCTGTTAGATCTTTTTTGCTACCAGTTGAATCACATTACCTTTACCCTTGTGAAACCTGCCGGCATTCAACTGGATATCTTTTTGCTCAAGGGATATAATTTCCATATTTTCAAAATCTGTTTTCAGCTCATTCATACTATACAGCATATCAATATTCCTGGGTCCACCGGTTCCATTTTGCAGTTGTTCCTTACTAAAACTCTCCAAAACCAGGTAACCACCGGACTTTAAACAGTTGATCAAATTTCGATGCACCTGACGGCGGTCCTTTTCATGCAAGTGTGAATAGACAAGGCCTACAGCATCATAACTGTTTTCCTCGATTGAAAAAGACAATAAATCCTGAATCCAATATTCAATCTCTACCCCTCGTTCTGCAGCCAGTTTTAATGCTTTATCACGCCCTACCGTACTGCTATCAAAGGCATGGGCCACCCATCCTTTTGATGCCGCATAAACAGCATTACGGCCTTCACCTTCTGCCGGCAATAATATTTCACCTGCAGTATGGCTATCTATAAATGATTTAATTAACGCGTTAGGTTCAGTACCATATCCATAATCAGATGTATTATATCTTTCATCCCACATATTCTTCATATTATATAATCCTGTTTTTCAAACATAGCCTTCAACTCGCTGACTTTAGATTCCATGCCGGTTGTAATCGGGCAACCGCTGTCTGCTGTAATATTGATATATTTCGGGTCTCCGGTTTCCAAAAATGCTTTCATACCGCACATATTTAACCAGTAATATATACCCCAGTTCCACAAATCCCATTCAATAGAGAACGGGTTTATTTCATAATCAACATATATCAACTGCTTTTGTTCAGTGATAACAAAATTCAAGGGAAAATAATCAAGGTTCCACTCTGCCGATCTTGCTTTGTGAAAGGCATATACCAACTGCTCAAAAACGGAACTATCAATTCTACCTTTTGCAACCGCATTCCCGGCGACTGTACCGTCAACATATGCCTTTAACAAAAGTTGTTTTTCGCTATCATAATCCAAAAGCTCCGGCACCGGAATGTCAAGTGTTTTCAAAACCTTATAAGCGTCAAGTTCGTGCTTGAGCTTACTTTCATTAAACGTATAATATGGGCAGGGTTCATCATGAATCATTTTGAGAACAAATAATTCATTGCCAGACTCTACCAGCCACGAATAACCGGATTTACCCTTTCCGAGTAAATTTTTCAAAAGTAATTGCCGGTTATTCAGCCATATTGTTTTGCCAGGTTCCATATTTAAAAAAATAACATTTCAAAAGCGGGAAAACAAGAATTTTGTTTTGAGGGGAATGGATAAAAAACATTGCTTTGAAGACTTTGCTCCAAAGCAATGCAAAAATGAATCAAGCTGAAATGCTCATTTTGGGGATGCGCGCTACCAGATCCAGCATCTCTTTTTCATTTTCCTGACCAATAGTAAACGCGTCCACATACTCCTGGTTGAGGATAAATTTCAAACATTCGTCCGGTTGAGACGTCAACTTGCCGCCACCAAAAATTTTCATACCCAACACAGCTTTGCCGTTTGCGTGCATCTTTTGTAAAACAGGGACCACTTTATCTACAGTATCATCCATACGAGCCCCTTCAGGATTAATTCGTGCAAGATCAACCTGTACCCAATCGGTTTCCGATGCGGTTTTCAACGCATTCAGCGTATGGCATGAAACGCCATGCGCCCTAACCAAACCTTCCTCCCGCATTTTGCTCAACTCTTCCATGGCACCGGCCTTTAATTCCGGCCAGTTGGCTTCGGTCATCAGGTGCAGCAATACAATATCCAGATAATCGGTACCAACCTCCCGCAAAAATCGTTCAATGTCAGAGCGCATTTCTTTTGCTGTGGTGGCGTGACTTTTTGTCAAAATCACAACCTTTTCCCGGGGTACCAGCTTTAATCCCGCATTCAAATGCGGATGTGTACCATATTGGTCCGCGGAATCCCAAAAATTAATTCCCTGCTCATAAGCAGAGGCCAGTAATTTAGCCACACCCCGAACGCCAAGCTGACGGGTCTGGTTTGAACTCTTGTTTACACCATGTGTACCTGTTCCCATGGCCAACCGGGATGCCTGAATACCCGTATTCCCCAGCGTAACAATATCACTGGCATATTTCTTTTGCTGCCCTGCGAAAAGAAGCGGAGAAAAAGGCAAGAGTGCCGCACCTGTAGATGCAATATTTAAAAATTTCCGTCTATTCATATTCATACAATTACTCCCATTAATTATACATAGATAGATTAACAAAAAAGCAATTGTAGGAAATTCCCCATATTAATTCACAACTAGGATCGTTTTCTAAAATAAGTGATACCGTTTTTGTAAATTTTTTCAATTTTACAGGACACTGTCAATTCAGTTATATATTTAATCACATGATTGGGATGTAAACTCAAACAAGTGGATATTTCTTCCAGTGTACAGGGTCTTCTTTCCAGCAAGGTCAATACATCTATGAGAGTATGCTGCTGTTCATTAGTCATTTTTTTGGATGAAAAAGAGCCAATAACCTCAACATTACCCGGGAAAAGAGCCGCAAACGCTTTTAATTGGTCAGTATCAACAACCAGTGCAAAAGATTCTGCTCCAGGCCTTGTGGCGGTATTAATCTGTATTTTAGTGTGTTTTATTTTCTTACAAATAGTAGCAATTTTATCAACTTTCTCAGGCACGGCAGATACACCCCCCAATAATAAAACCTCCAACCAGAGTGCATGTGTATACTCTTGAGAAAACGTCAAAAGCCCATCTACCAGTTTATTCAAGTTCAAGGCAGCACAGGGCCTGTTCACAAATTGAAACAGCTCTTCATCCCCCGCATCCAAAGAAGGTATTACAAGATCTGCGTCCATCAACTCGCTTCTAACCTGTTTGTCCCACAACAATGAACCATTTGTGATCACTGCAACCGGAATGGATGTTAATTTTTTAATTCCGGTAATCATTTCTGAAATACCAACATTCAGTGTTGGTTCTCCTGATCCCGACAAGGTAATATAGTCAATATCATTCTTTTGCTTTAATACAGATTTTAATTCTTCTAGAATGGACGCAATGGGTATATATGCTTTTCTCTCCATGGTCTTAAATGTGGTTCGGCCTAATTGACAATAAATACAATCAAATGAACAGATCTTGTAGGGAACCATATCGATGCCCAAAGATTTACCCAATCTTCTGGAAGGCACAGGACCAAATATATGTGATGTCATAGTCATAACAATTTTTAAAAATTTATCTCTGTCGGTAAAACAATTTTTTACCGACAGAGAAGGATTATTCTTAATCCTGTTTGTTTTCTTTTAACTCGTTAATACGCTTGTTAATACTTTTAAGCGTTTTCTCGAGAGATGCTGTCTGGCTTGTCAACATTTCAAGCTCAATATCAGGATCCATTTTCTCTGGTGCTGCCTGAGTATTCTCCATTCCGGTATTATAGCCGGTTCGCTGCCAGCCGGTTTGGCCGGTTGCATAATACATGTTTCGATGACCTCTACCACCACCGCGGCCCATACCCATGCCGCCGCCTCGTCTTCCACCGAATTTCGAATAGCCGGGTGAAGAAGATCCTGTACAATAACCGGCTCCTCTACCAGTCATGGGTCCCATTCCGGCAGGTCCTGTTTTATCTCCAAAAGGCATATCATTCACCTCCTTTCAATTATTTGGGTTTATTAAAAATGACAATCATTATCAATAATGGTAAAAATTTTTTTATTCTATTTCTTTACATTCCTTACAAATTCCATAAAAATGTATGATATGATGAAATATATCAAAGTCGTGCTTTTGTGATAAACCCTGTTCTGTTTTATCCATCAACTCTTGTTCTTCATGAACAAAATCGCTATAATCAATAATATTTCTACATTTTACACAAACAAGATGATGGTGATGCTCTTTTTTATTCGGATTGCTGATCAACTCGTATCGGGCTTTACCATCACCAAAATCAAATCTCTGCACAACTCCAATCTGGTAAAACAAATCCAGAGTACGATATACCGTGGTTAATCCTATGGAAGGATTCATATTTACCGCTTTTAGATAGATATCTTCTGCGCTCAAATGGTCCATTGTTTGTCTTAAAATATCCATTATCACCTTACGGGGCATTGTTGAACGAAAGCCAAAGTCATCTAATCGTTTTTGCCACCAGGGCCCTCTGTTTCTCATAATATCACCTAAATTTTATAATCCTTATTGAAAATGATTTCCATTATCAATATAACACATTTTACTCCATCTGTCAACCCAAAAATAATTTTTCAATCATTTTTACTTGCTTTGTAATCACTTCTTTTATATCATTAAATAGACAAAAATATCTCTTTGTATTGGATGTGGTAATCTTGAAAGGAGCTATAAAATGTCAGAAAAACAAGCAGGCTGTGCCAGACCAACCGGCGCATCTGTTGGCGAGCCGGCCAGTGAAACAAAAACAGAAACTAAAATTGAAAAGGAGTCAACAATGGTTACTGCCAAAGTGGGCGCCAAAGCCCCCGATTTTGAGGCACCAGCTTATTATCGCGGCAAATTTACGACTGTAAAATTGTCCGATTTCTTAGGTAAATGGGTAATGGTTTGTTTTTACCCGGGTGATTTCACCTTTGTTTGAGCGACCGAAGTGTCAGCGGTCGCTGCCAATTATGATAAATTACAAGAATTAGGCGTTGAAGTTATATCAGTAAGTGTAGACAGTCAATTTGTACACAAAGTTTGGAATGATCAAGAACTTGCAAAAATGGCTGGAAGAGATGTACCCTTTCATATGGCCTCTGATGGCCCCGGTAACGTAGGAACCGTTTATGGTGTTTACGATCCGGTAGCTGGTGTTGAATTACGGGGACGTTTCATTATAGATCCGGATGGTGTAATTCAGGCAATGGAAGTGCTTACACCACCGGTTGGCCGACAGCTTTCTGAAACCATCAGACAAATTCAAGCCTATCAACATGTTCGTTCAACCAAGGGTGCGGAAGTTTGCCCAGCGGGTTGGACACCAGGTAAAAAAGTGCTAAAACCAGGTCCTGCATTGGTAGGCAATGTCTGGAAAGAATGGAATCCTTTAAAAGACCATTAAAATTCATTACCACATCCAATACACTTAATATCGAGTAAATGATGTATTTTTCTAAACTTCTGATCACAAGTATTTTTTGCCTTTCCATTTTACAATGCGCAGACCCTACACAAAAAACGCATGTTTTTATACTTTCCGGTCAGTCCAACATGGCAAGACTTGACCCGGATCTATCATTTACTCCTGCAGTAAAAAATGCCCTCAAGCCCGAATCTGTCATTGTAATCAAAGACGCACTGGCAGGACAACCCATACGAAGATGGTATAAAAACTGGGAGCCCCATCCTAACCGGTTTACTTCCGGCGAACAAATACCGGTTGCAACAGGTGATTTGTACGACAGCCTCTTGGTCAAGATCAATGAAAAAATCAATAATATTAAACCCGTTTCCATCACATTTTTATGGATGCAGGGTGAACGTGATGCTCGAGAAGGTCATGGAGAGGTCTATGCTTCAAGCCTAAAAGGATTAATCAAACAGTTGGAAACGGACTTGGAGCGTACTGACATTAACGTTGTAATTGGGCGTTTGAGTGATTTTGATATGGAAAACAGCAAATATCCACACTAGATCCTGGTCCGGGAAGCCCAGGAAAAAACAGCCAGCGAGAATTTCCACTGGCAATGGGTAGACACAGACGAGTTTAACGGTCCTGAAAATGACATTCACTATACATTGGAAGGTTATAAACAGCTGGGTAAAGCTTTTGCTGAAACGGCTATACAATTAATAAAACAATAAAAACATTAATCAACTCTTTTAAAAAGTGGGTCTGTTTTGAAAAGGCATCCATCTCTCACAAACATAGAAATATCTCAAGACATTATTGAGCGCTGGCAAAGCATTGTAGACATACTTGCCGAAATCTTAGACATACCCGCAGCACTGGTTATGAGAATCGTTGGTAAAGATCTCAAAGTTTTCATGTCCAGCAAGAGTAAAAACAATCCTTACGAACCGGGTGAAAGAGAACCGCTGGAAAGTTCAGGCTTGTATTGCGAAACAGTAATCAAAAACAGAAACAAACTGCTTATACCCAACGCCCTTTTGGATGAAAAATGGAAAAACAACCCGGATATTAAACACAACATGATCTCATACCTAGGGTTTCCAGTTTATTGGCCCAACGGTATGATTTTCGGAACACTTTGTGTTTTGGATAATAAAGCCAACTCGTATTCGAATACAATTGAGCAATTGATGATAAAATTCCGCGAGATACTTGAAACAAATTTGTTATTACTGTTCATGAATCATGAACTGGGTGTTAAAAATAAAAACCTCGCAGAGTATCTTACCGAAATCCAATCATTAAGAGAAATTACCCCCATCTGCTCTTACTGCAAAAAAATTAAAGACGATAAAGGCTATTGGGAAACAGTAGAAGCTTATTTTTCAAAACATACCGATACTAAATTTAGTCATGGATTATGTCCCGATTGCATTGAAAAACATTACAAAGATATAATCAAATAATCTCAAATATAGAATCAAAACTGCTCCAAACTTGATCATAAAATTATTTACTTGCATATCTATTGAATGATGAATATTATTCAAAAGGACCACTCTCCAGACATATCCCTGCACGCACTTGACCCCGGTCCTGAACTATTATTTTGATTTAATTTAATCAATTCATATACAATCAGGGAGATAGCAATGTGTTGTGAATGCAATCAATTTAAAATCAATCGTAGGGATTTTATGGGGCTTTCCGCTATGGGATTAGCCGCAGCCGGTATGATAGCGCCCTCACTGTCCGCAGGCAGTACACTCCATGAATGGGATCCCGAAAAACCATTCCAGGTTAACGCTCAAAAATTACGTGTGCAACCGGTTTTGCTCTATTCCATTTCAACCCGAAAACCCCAGGTTTCATGGCGTCCATGGGGAGGTTTGCACACCGAAAAAGATGTGGCAATTGAAGCAACTCGAATTATCAAAGAACTCAACGAACTTGAAAAAAAGTCAGATGCTCTTGAAATTCTTCCACTGATCAAAGTCAATTCGCTTGAAAAAGCAATAGCGTTTGAAAAATCAAATGACTATGATGTTCCCATAGTATATGCTGCAGCCGGTGATACCAGCATGCTTGAAGCCATAGTCTCCGAGAAACGAAATAACCTTATATTCATCAGACATCGTTCCGGTCCTGTTTATCTCTGGTACGAGATCATCCACAATCGGTTCCTACGCAAGGGTGGTAAAGAATTTGAACTTGACGAATACCGAAATCCCGCGGGTATGGACATTCATGACATTGTTGTAGACGATTATGATGAATTATTTTATAAACTCCGCGGATTATATGCTGTTAAAAATTTTATGGGACAAACAGTTGTTGCCCTGGGTGGCAGCGGCGGTTGGTGCTGTCCTCTGGCTCCTTCCGTATCTCAGGAAAAATTTAATTTCAATATTCACACCGTAGAATATGAGGATCTGGCAAAACGGATCCAATCCGCCAGAACCAACAAATCTTTGTTGGGCAAAGCTGAAAAATGGACAAATACGTATCTGAGCATGTTAGATACAACTTTGCATACAGAAAAACAATTTATTGTGAACGCATTTGTGCTTTACTCTATTTTCAAGGATTTGCTGGAGGAGCACAATGCAAACGCGTTTACAATAAAAAGCTGCATGGGTACCGTCATACCCATGGCAGAAACAACAGCCTGTCTACCGCTCAGCCTGCTCAATGACGAAGGCGCAATGGCATTTTGCGAATCAGATTTTAACGTAATACCCTCCGGAGTTTTATTGTATTATCTGGCAGGCAAACCGGTCTTTTTAAACGATCCCACCTACCCGCATCATGGTATGGTCACAGCAGCGCATTGTACTGCACCCAGACGTATGGATGGCAAAAACTATGCGTTAGCCAAAGTGGTTACCCATTTCGAATCCGATTACGGCGCTACCCCAAAAGTAGAATTGCCAATTGGCACCCCTATAACCATGGTATGCCCTGACAGCGGACAAAAAGAGTGGTTGGGATTCACAGGGACAATTGAAGAAAATCCATTCTATGACATTTGCCGTTCACAATACGATATTAAAATTGATGGCAACTGGAAAAAGCTGTTAGCAGACCACCGCGGCTTTCACTGGATGATGGCTTGTGGAGACTATACACGCGAGATGGAATATGCCTGCGGCAAAATCAATGTCCAATGGAAAAACATTTCTGATACTTTTCCAGCATAAAGATAATTTTTTCCTATTTTTTCGCTTTTAATTGCCTAAAATAAAAATTATTGAAATAATTGATACAAAGATTTGTTGTATGACATAGACTCTTTTCACCACAGGGACAAATCATTTAAATGTTTAAAAATATCAACATTGGTTTACGCATTGGGTTGGGATTTATTATTATCCTGCTTTTGTTTATTTTTGTCTATTTCTTTACCGTACATCAAATGGGTGTGCTATCCAATCTTACCAGTCTTATGTACAAACATCCATTAACTGTAAGCAATGCTGTTCTTAGAATTGAATACAATATCACCCGCATTCATCGTTCTATGAAAGATGTTGCATTGTCGCAAAACCAGACAGAAATTGACCAGGCTGTAAACCTGGTCAATCAATATGAATCCATGGTTTATAAAGATTTTGAAATCATTCAGGAGCGATTTCTGGGCGATAGTACAATGTATTTACATGCCCGAGATCTGTTTACCCAATGGAAACCTATCCGAGATTCTGTAATCACTTTGATGGATCAGGGTAAAAATCAGCAAGCCGCCATGATCACTAAACATAAAGGCGCTCAACACGTTTTCAAACTGGAATCCGCCATGCAGGACCTGAATAACTTTGCCCAAAACAAAGCATTTTCATTTTACAATGAAGCGTTGGTAAGAAGATCCCATTCATTAAGCATTACCTATACACTGGCTATACTTGTTTTGCTTGCCGGCTCTCTTTTCGTTGTGCTGCTCACATTTAGCATAACCCAACCATTAACCACTTTGATGAATGCGGTTATGGAGATCAGTTCCGGTAACCTGAAAAAAAGAATAGACATTCAATCCAAAGATGAAACCGGATTGCTTGCAACCGCCTTTAACCAAATGACCGAAAAACTTCAAGTTTCTCATAAAGACCTTGAAGATAAAATATTCCACCGTACTATTGAATTAGAAAAAGCCAATTCAGAATTAAAACTAAAGATACACGAACTACATTTAGCCCAGGAAGATCTCCTTCTCCATAAACAGGCATTAGACAATATGCTTGAAGGTGTTCATATTATAAAAACCCAGGATAATACATTTTTATACATGAACACCGCATCCGAAAAAATGTATGGTTATCAAAAATCTGAATTGGTAGATCAAGGATTTTGCACAATTATCGCTTCAAATCAAAATAAAACACCAAAAGAAATCGCTCTTGAAATTAATCAAAAGCTTTTATCTGTGGGAGAATGGGAAGATGTATTGCTCAGTATTCGAAAAGACGGTTCTCAATTCTGGGCACAAACGAAAATTTCTGCATTTAATCACTCACTCCATGGTACAATTGGTATCATTGTTCAGGAAGATATAACCGAACGCAAACAAGCAGAAGAACAGATAAAATCCGCACTAAAAGAAAAAGAGACCCTGTTACGCGAGCTCTATCATCGAACAAAAAACAACATGCAGGTTATACGTTCCATCATTTCTTTACAAAGGGCCTATTCACAAAACGAAGAACTGGAATCTATTTTTCAAGATACTGAAAATAAAATTCAGGCAATGGCTCTGGTACATCAAAAGTTGTATCAATCCAAAGATCTGTCAAAAATCAATCTGGCAGAATATTTTCAGGAACTCACAGACCTCGTCGTCCAAAGCTTTCATTCACCTCATATAAATATCCAATTGGATTTGCAATTGGAGGATGTTATTGTTCTGATCGATACAGCTATTCCCTGTGGTTTGATTGTAAATGAACTCTTGTCTAATACACTCAAACACGCCTTTCCCGATAAAACAACGGGAACCATTACCATAAAACTTTTCACTAACAATGATGGCGCTGTTGAATTATTCTTTATGGACAATGGCATTGGTGTTCCACAGAACTTTAATTTTAGAACACAAAAATCTTTAGGCTTACAAACCATTATCACAATTACTGAACATCAACTCAAAGGCAAAATCCAATTCAGTTCAGACAATGGAACAACCTGTCATATTATATTCAATGATGAAAATAATATAGCGAGGGTTTAACATGAGTGCTATTCCTAACATCCTGATTGTTGAAGACGAGGCGTTTACTGCAATGAGTCTGCGCCTTGAACTTGAAAGAGCCGGATATAAAGTATGCAACATTTTGTCTACCGGTGAACAGGCGGTTTCTTTTGCAGAAAGCAACAAACCCGATTTAATTCTGATGGATATTCGTTTGGCTGGAAACATAGACGGCATTGAAGCCGCTGAACAAATCAAAACATCACAAAATCTTCCCATCATTTTCATGTCAGGATACGATGACAAGTCCTCAAGACAGCGCGCGCAAAAATTAAACCCGCTCAGCTACCTGGTAAAACCGGTCACCCTTGGGGATTTGACAGATGTAATAGAATCTGTTGAAAAATAAAATATTTTCCCCTACATTTGATTATGCTTTTCTTAAACATTTGGAGGGGGGTCCATGAAAAAAGGTTTTCTCTTAATATTAATTATTTCGTTACCTGTAATTGCACAGGTGCCTGACTCTGTACTGGCTTATTATCCATTACATACCGGAAACTATTGGGAGTATACGGAAATTGCCAGTGAGTGGAACCATATCTATTGGCAGCGTTATTTTTGCCTCGAGGTGACCGGCGATACATTGCTGGAAAACGGCAAGAGCTACAAAATTCTGCAAAAACAATACATCCCAGATACGTTAGAGACAACATACTATTTCGAACGGGTGGACACGTTAACAGGTGATGTCTTTCGATATTGCAGCAAATATGAATTCATTGACAACGAATACAAAATCGACAGTCTGAGCATTCAATTGGGTGATACGGTTGCTACTTTACGAAATTATCCATCCGATGCAAGCGAAAATGAAGTATTATGTCAACATTTAATCTCGGACACCTTGTTTAATCAAACATTTCAAACAAAATATTTTACATGCATCAGCTTTATTCCCGGATTTAATTACAGTTTGGCAAAAGGCATTGGTTTGGTTCGCTTTACTTTTGGCGGTGAAATCGCGCAAACATATCAAACATTAAAATATGCCAGAATCAATAATGTTGAATATGGAAACAAACTGCCAACCTATGTACAAAACGAGTCCTCTGCACCTGGTGGTTTTTCATTGAGCCAGAACTATCCCAATCCCTTCAATCCTTCAACCAAGATCAGTTATAATCTGGATCAGACTGCTCTAGTATCCCTCATCATATATGACACGCTGGGACGCCAGGTACGCACGCTCGTTTATGAACAACAACATGCAGGGTACCATGAAATACTCTTGAATACAGGAGATCTGGCCGCGGGTGTCTATTTTTATCAATTAAAATCCAGAGACCAAATACTAACAAAAAAAATGGTGTTGTTACGTTAAAGGCCCCAAAATATACTTTTCTTTAGATATATTTACAACAATCGTGACAGAGACAATCTCTGCCACGATCTAAACATGTATTTTTGTATTATATTAAAACCTACCTTTAATATAATACAAAATAATATCTATATTAAAGGTTTCTTCATTAAATTCCAAGTATTCTTGAAATATCTGCTTCGTCATTTCATACATCTGGTACATAGGATAATTTTTTACCAAGTTCAAGTAAAAAGTGCAACAGTAAAGGCTTTTTATTAGCACCATTAGAGACTACTGCAACTAAATCACTATCCATTAGCTACTATTTTTCCATTTTGTATCCTCTTAAATCCTTAGCTTAACCTAACAATACATTCTGTTGAGATTCTACCTCACCAGCACAACCTTGCGGGTTTGTGTATATGAATCCGTTTGTAATTGATAGAAATAAATCCCGCTGGCAAGACTGCCGGCCTGAAAGGTTGCATGGTGGTTCCCACTGCCCATGCGTTCATCGATCAGAGTTTGCACAAGCTGCCCCTGTGGATTATAGACTTTTAACGTAACATGCTCAAAAGCAGGTAGACAAAATTCAATATTCGTAACCGGATTAAAAGGATTGGGATATGCGGCTTTAAGTTGATACGCTGCCGGAATGCTTGCATCATTTACTGCTGAAGGACCGTAATACCCTTCCAGATTATAATATTTGTACAAAACATCGTTCACCACATGAAATCCAATCCCATTCAGCTCGTGCTCCAAGGTCTGCCATCCTTCACCAGGGTTGAATACCGAAACCCTGTCATCGCTCGGCAGTGACGAAAACTCGTTCGGTTCCGCATAGAGCAGAAACTCGGCTGTTTCTGACAAAGCGAGCGAATCGCTTGTGAATTGTGGCAAACCAAAAGCATCCAACACCGTCAGCCTGTGAAAGCCATACAGATCAGATTCTACAATACCCTCCGGGGCAAATTCAGCACTGAGCCGATGCAGCTCAACATAAACCGAATCCATTTCCGGCAAGGCCGCTCCGGTAAGGTACAATTTGCTTTCCTGATCTTTGGCAACAATGGTAACCGTGTCATCATCCGCATGGACCCATTCACCGCTGTGGTCGCCATATCCTCCGGTACGGGATTCGTATGCCCAACTGTTAAACCCACCTGTCATATTAGAGATACGGGTAAATCCCGCTCCCTCCAGATATGCCGAAGCCGCCGCACTTCGACCGCCGGATTTACAGTATACAATTATGTCTATATCATCGGGCAACAAATCTTTATTATTTTCAAGCACGCCACTTGACCATGGCATGTTTACGGGAGTCAGAACCGGTATTCCATCAGGTTCAGCAATATGCCCGCTGGTATATTCGCTCACTTCACGCACATCCAACAGTAACAGCGAATCCCTTGCTGCAAGGCGTGAATATACTTGTTCAGGAGTCAGGTTGGTATAAGCAAAGGAAACAGAAACGGAAATCAACAACATAATAAAAGATCGCATTCAAAGCTCCCCAATCATTTTAAAAAATTTTCTCGTTTTTAAAAACAACAAATCCATTATAGATAAAAAAAAGGTTATTTACAATAATATTCTAATTTATAGCATAGTATCCAAACCTGCTCTCCATAATTGAGTGCACATACTCATATCAGATTTGACCCCTTCATGGGGGCAGGGAAAATCATTTCTCCTGATCAGAGTAATATTCATCTCCCTTATTCCCTTGATTAAAAAAAGAGTATTTACTACCTTGTATAAATACTGGGTTTTCAACAAAATCAATTCAACAAACCAGGGGCGAACGACCAATGAAAAAAACGATTATATTTTTATGCTTTTTTACGTCTATCGTATTTTCAGAAACAATAATCAATCAAGGCCCTGTAAGCGGGATCTGGAACAAAGAATCTTCTCCATATCAAATAATGGGTGATATTCTGGTTAATGAAGGATCAACATTAAACATAGAGCCAGGTGTTGAAATATTATTTTCCCCCAACAGCCAATTGTATGTCAAAGGTACCTTGTTGGCACAGGGCACTGAAAGCGACAGCATATTATTTAGTTCTTCAAATGCGGACAGTGTTTGGAAAGGGATTAAATTTTGGGGTATGAGTAAACCGGAACCTTCCGAAATCGATTATTGTATTATAGAAAATTGCTGTTCAACAGGGGATGATCTGGAATCTCTCGGTGGGGCCATATTTGCATATTTTACAGAACTCTCTATAACTCATTCTCATATTCACAATAATACTGTTACGGTCACTCGTGAAGAAAAAGGGTGTGGAGGATTATTTGTACATAAAGCCGAGGCAGAAATTTTCAACAACATTTTCCAATATAACGTTGGGGATGGTGGCAGCGGTGGTGGTGGTATTTGTTTATATAGCAACAAAGCCCTGATAGCATTCAATAAAATCGAAAACAATCAATGTATCCATTCAAATAATAATTTTACTACAGGAGCTATACACTTTTCCTCATCTAAAGGAAGCATCTATAACAATCTAATACTTAACAATCAGGGTCAAAATGTGAACACTATCTTCTCAAGATATAATGAAAATTGTTTTTACAATAATACTATATATAATAACAACTCTGAACGAAATAACAAATCTTTAGAAATCCATTTAGGTTCAATATATAATAATATCATCTACAATAATCAGGGTACTCTGTTTATTGGATATAATGCAAAGTTGAACAATAATTGTATTCAGGGCTATGACTCCAAACAAGATAGCTCTTTTGACACACGCCAATTCAACTTTGATCTGAATCCCCGATTGCTTGATCCGGGAAATAACAATTTTCATCTCGCTGCCAACTCCCCGTGTATCGATGCCGGAGCAATCAATTCGGATTATTCAAATGAACCTTATCCCAATGGAGACATGTGCAATTTGGGGTACTATGGCAATACGGCTGAAGCTACAACATCTTTACCCGATTATAATATAAATACAACAGAAATTAATTATGACAGTGTCAAAATTACTACTCTGGCATCAAAATCATTTAAAATTAAAAATACAGGCCCTGCAACCCTTGTATTAACACTACCTCTAACAACTTTACAGCACCCATTTACTTGCAAAACTGATTCAATACAATATGTATACCCAAATGACAGTGTCAAGATACCCATAACATATTCACCGATGGCGTTAAATCATGACACAGCTCATTTCAGAATAACAACAAACAAATTAAATAATAAAGAAATAGACATATTACTACATGGAGTAGGTGTTGCCAGCAAACTAGTATCCAATACAATTACTATAGATCAATCACCCTTTATTATTTGTCAGGATTTGTATTACAATAATAAAAAAAAATTAACCATTGAACCAGGTGTGGTTGTCAAATGTGATACAAATATCACTATAGAAATTGCCAGTGCAATAAAAGCAATTGGTACATTAGAGAATCCTATAACGTTTACATCAATTTATCCTGATTCGGAATCAGGGTATTGGAATGGAATACTAACCAGCTCTGAGAATTCAGAGTTTAAATATTGTAATTTTTCTTTTGCAAAAACTGCTATAGAGTATGAGCGGAGTGATAATGTTTATATTAAAAATTGTCACATAACAGACTGCCAAAACTATGGGATTAAAGTGGCCTCAGATATTCTGGTGGTTGAAAATTGTGAGTTTGATAGGGTAAATGAAGGTATATATTTTTCTGGTTCTACCTTTAGAATTGAAAACAACAAATATAATACCCTCAAATCCCTTGGATTTTTGATGGGTATTGGGAAAATCATTAATAATTATGCAATAAATATAACAAGTGGTTTTAAATC
This sequence comes from bacterium, assembly GCA_963693055.1. Lineage (GTDB taxonomy): Bacteria > Zhuqueibacterota > Zhuqueibacteria > Residuimicrobiales > Krinioviventaceae. The sequence continues at coordinate 6,383,861 of OY843751.1, read as the reverse complement.
GAGAACAAACTCTCTCCAGTTTATCGACAATACTTTGATTGGAACCGGGAAACCCCATGGAATCAAAAAACGTTTTTATGTTCTTTGGAAAGACACAGATGCAGGTGTTAAAGAAGGTTTGGTGGGCAAAACCGGGGTAATATTGAGAGACGGTGAGCAGGCTGACGCATGGTTATCAACTGTTAATCCAAGCCTGGGCATTATAAAATTATCAACAGGTACACGCAGAGCTGTAACCGATACCAAATTACCTTTCCAGGATGTGACTACAGTTCCAGCCTCCGGTTACACAACAAATGCAAATCTGGAATGGGGGCATACCCTGGTTATAAAAACATTGGACGGTGGCCATCTAAAACTGGAAACAGGGGGCAGTCGAACTGTAGGCAACTTTACTAATCATAAAACATCCATTGCGGTATGGGGAACATATATCCCTGCTGGCGAAACCAATTTCCCAGTAAACAATGAAGAGTCTGATATATTATATGACGGTCTTAATATTTATACGTATTTCTCCAATGGACATTTAACTTTGAAAAACAATGTCATTAGCAATTTTGCAAATCGTGGAATATCTATTTCCAATGCTTATATTGAATCCTTTACAAACAATAAAATTTATTCAAATGGTGATGCAGGCGTTTATTATGATTGCCCGAACGATGTTGTAGCAAATAGACAATTTATTATTCCACCCGGAAATATTAATCAATCTAATGAAATATATAACAACGAATACCAATTCATCAACAGTTCACCCTTTGCTATTGACCTGCCCTACACCTACTGGGGACCCGAAGATTCTACATCCGTAGATAATATGATCCTAGACCAATCCGAAATCAACTCGCTCGGCAAAGTAAACTTTATTCCGTTCCTGGATGCATACAACAATCCGTTAACAGAGATCGAGAGTACCGATTCCAAACCGCCCCTCTCCTTTAACCTGCTGGGTATGTATCCCAATCCTGCAAATCCCACAGTCAATATTGCATTCGAACTGGGCAAAACGGACCATGTAGAGATCAATATCTATAATGTTTTAGGACAGCATATCAAATCCTTGTGTAATACCCGCTACACTGTCGGGCAGCACAACCTGACTTGGCACGGACTTGATAACCAGGGCCTCTCTTCTCCAAGCGGAGTATATATCGTTACCATCAAATGTGGGGATGTAAGTATAAACAAACGTATGGCATTGGTAAGATAAATATGAATACCTACAACAAAGATGATAAGTGGAAAGGGCAAGTCCAAAAAAATCTGCCTGGCCCGGTACCTATTTACCCTCTCGATGTACCGGGTGTGGACACAGACATCAAACGGGACGAAATTGTTGATATCATTCGGGAAATCCGGGAACTTAAATACCCTTAAAATCAATATCTATTTTTCTTTGAAAAGCACCAATCCAAACCTTCTGGTAATTTTTCCAATTGACATTTTCAGCAAATTTGTTTATGATACAATATCAATTTTCTTTATATGCTCTTGTATTGAATTTCGGAGGTATTCATGCTGAACCGCATAATTCTTTTTATTACTTTAATATGTATTACCATTCAACCCTTAACAGCCAAGGACGCAAAGGAAATGACCGTTGAAGGCCTGTTTTATATGGACATGTCACCCGTCGATATCACGTTCAAAGACGGTGTGATCACAAATATTACCCGTAAAGAAAAACTTGACGGTTCCGCAAATATCTACATTGCACCCGGACTGTTTGACAACCAGATCAACGGTTACGCCGGTGTTTCTTTTGCTTTTGCAGGAGGCGAACTTACACTGGATGGTATCCGTAAAGCCACCAAAGCCTTGTGGAAAGATGGGGTTACCACCTACATGCCCACTGTAACCACAAACAGCGATGAGGTTTTTATGGCAAACCTGCCCGTCATTGCCGACGCTGTTAATGATCCCAAACATTATGGCACCATTCCCGGTATCCATGTGGAAGGTCCTTATATTTCACCCATTGACGGATTCCGTGGCGCACATCCCAAACAATTTGTGCGCTTACCGGATTGGGATGAATTCTCCAAATACCAAAAAGCTGCAAAAGGAACCATCATACAGGTTACCGTTGCACCCGAGATTGACGGCGCAATGGATTTTATCAAACAATGCAGCATGAACAACATTCTGGTTGCACTGGGGCACCATAATGGAAATGCCGATCAGGTAAAACAAGCCGCAGATCTTGGCGCCGCAACCTGTACTCACCTGGGTAATGGTTGCGCAAACATGATCAATCGCCACAACAATCCCCTGTGGCCGCAGTTGGCTGACGACCGTTTAATGATTAGCATCATCTGTGACGGATTTCATCTGCGTCCCGAAGAAATCAAAACCTTTTGGAGAGCCAAGGGTACAAACAGAACGATGATTACTTCGGATGTTACCAGCTATGCCGCCCTACCTCCGGGTGAATATAAAACCCCTCATGGTGAAACCATTGAACTCACCCCTGAAGGACTGCTGCATTATCCTGCACAAAAAGTACTGTATGGTTCTGCATCTCCTATCACCAAAGGAGTGGGTCACATTATAAAAGTAACCGGATGCAGTTTGCAAGAGGCTATCCAGATGGCGAGCACCAATCAGGCCAACTTGTACGGACTGGATGACCGTGGTGTTTTGGAAACCGGCAAACGCGCGGATATCATCTTGTTCACCATTGATGATTATAAAGTAAATATTAAAAAGACCATAGTAAATGGCCATGTGGTCTATGAACAATAAACGCTGAACAGGAGATCTTGTAGAATGTCACAAAAACCTGACAAATCAATGACGGTTGAAAAACTGAATGTGGAAATTTATAACGATACTAAAATAATGGGGCAGGCTGCCGCAGAAAAAGTAACCGAGGTATTAAAAGTAGCTATTGCTGAAAAAGGTCATGCAACCCTGATTCTGGCAACCGGCGCTTCCCAGTTTTCATTTATAGAAGCATTCAAGGATAAAGAACTCGATTGGCCCAAAATCACGGTCTTTCATCTGGATGAATATGTAGGTATGTCTGATCAGCATCCGGCAAGTTTTGTAAAATACCTGAAAGAACGGATACTTGACCATGTTTCTCCCAAAGCTATCCATTTTCTCAATGGAGATGCTCCAGACGCTGATGCCGAAGCGCAACGCTACGAAGACCTTCTCAAACAGCACGAGGTTGACTGCGCCTGTATAGGTATTGGTGAAAACGGACATATAGCCTTTAATGATCCTCCTGTTGCGGATTTTGATGATCCCAAGCTGGTCAAAGTAGTAGAGCTGGATGATGACTGTCGCAAACAGCAGTTGGGCGAAGGCTGGTTCCCCACTTTTGATGATGTGCCAACACACGCACTCAGCCAGACCATCCCTGCAATGATGCGCTGCAAATACATAAGCTGCGTAGTGCCAGATGAACGCAAAGCCAATGCTGTTAAAAACACACTCAATGCGCCTATCGGCACAGCTTGTCCCGCTACAATTCTACGAACACATCCCAACACTGTTCTCTATCTGGATGCGGCATCAGCTTCTAAATTATAATCTGACATGAAACATTTTATTCTATTTTTATTATTGTGTATTATCGGGTCCGTCACTGCCAATGACAGCAGTGACTGGACCTTTTTATTTGACGGTACATCCATTGAAGGCTGGCAGGCAATAAAACATCCGGAATCTTTTGTACTCGAAAACGGTTTATTAATAGCCAACAGCAAAAAAGGAATGGACCACCTGATTTATACCGGCTCCTATCCGGATTCTCTGCCTCTTTATAAAAATTTCGAGTTGGTTGTTGTCTGTAAAGGGGAAAGCCACTCCAATTCCGGAATCTTTATTCATACAAACCGCGACCTGAAATGGTGGACCCTCTTAAAAAATGGGTATGAAATTCAGTTGAACAATACCCCCAAAGATAAACGTAAAACCGGCAGCCTTTATGATGTTCTGGATATTGAAAGCTGTCCTGTCGATGACACCCAATGGTTCAAGGTAAAAATTACGGTCAACGACAAACACATAACCGTCAATCTCGACAGTACTACAGTTGTTGACTATACAGAACCGTCACACCCCAAACGCTCATGGAAAAGAAAACAACGACTGCTCAATCCAACAGGAGGTACCTTCGCTATACAAGCACATGATCCCAGTAGCATATGGTACTTTAAAGAAATACGCATCAGAACATTGAACGAGTAAAACTATTGATATAAAAACACGGGCTTTTTTTCTAATTTTATCAGATGCTTTGCCAAACTACCCAACCTGAAATCGAACAAATTACTTTTTGAATGTGTTCCCGCTATAATAAAATCCGTTTTCTCAAAATGTTTACTGTCAATCGATTCAATAATATCTTCTTCTGTTCATATCATCTCAACATCGGTATACCCATGACAGCTAAAAACACTTCCACCTGGTCAAGCAGGTATTTTGCTTCTTTTTCTACATCATGTGAAAAAAGTACAGTTATATTGAAAAAATCGTTCATCTCTAATTACGTAAAACGATGTAATCCTCGTGATGCAGGACGACTTTCATTATAGGCAATGAGTACATTAAATTTATCCTTGTTTAAGGATGCCAGATCCAATTCATGAGGAACCTGATAAACCAGAGTTACCATATGGCCCAGGATTTTTCCACCAGATTCTCCATGTTTTGTTTTTGAACCAAATTGATATAAAGTTTTCATTCCCATTATAATAGCATCATAAAAAAAGGATTCATGAATAATTCTCTCAACAGGACTCCCTTGGGTTTCTTCTTTTCGAAAGCGGACCTTGCTGTGAATACATTTTTTTCAAATCGGGCTAGCAGATCATTTATAGGGTCTTCTGTATTCCGAATTATTGACTTTTCAATCTTTTCAGCATAATGAATAGCCCCTACAGGCACAAGACCCATGGACCGCTCAATGCCGGTTATATCCAGAATTACCAGACCGGTCAATTCAGCATCCAATTTGCGGGCAATTACACTCCCCAATTCGATTGCATCGTCCGCATACTGTGAATTATCCAATGGCAACAGTATACGTTTAATCATAATACACCTCGAACTTTTTCATAACAATATCTCTTTTTATAAAAATTCCGACAATCCAAACCTGCAAAATAAATAAATTCATTTTATGGCTTGCATGTTATTCAGAAAAGCGTTTAATTACGAATTATTAAAGTGGTGATTTACTTTATTTGGAGAAGCTTTGAAATGAAAAAAATCGTATTACTTTTCCTGATCGCTATTACTGTTCAACCCGTTTATTCCTTCCCCCCCGAAAAAGAACCCGAATCCCTGTTGTGTCAGGGAGCTTATTTTACAGAAAGTGAAGCAAAAGCAAAACTTGAAGAATGGAAATCACTTTACACCACTTTGACTCAATGGAAATTTCGTGCAGGTATCATCAAACAAGGCATACTCGATGGAGCCGGGTTAGACCCCATGCCCGAAAAAACCCCACTAAACCCCATTTACTCCAATCCACGCGAATATGACGGATATACAGTTGTTAATGTAGCAATAGAAAGCAGACCCGGTGTTTTTGTAACCGGCAGTCTGTACAAACCTTCCGAATACAAAGGCAAACTTGCCGGTATCATTTGTCCTCATGGCCACTGGGGAGATGAAGACAATTATGGCCGCTATCGTCCCGATATGCAGTATCGTTGCGCAACCCTGGCAAAAATGGGTGCCGTGGTGATGTCAATTGACATGGTAGGTTATGGCGAAATGCAAAAATATGGCTGGACTCACAAAAGCCCTGAAACATTAAAACTACAGATATGGAACAGTATCCGTGTTCTCGATTTCTTGCTTACTCTCGACGAAATTGATCCGGAACGAATTGGTGTAACAGGGGCGTCAGGTGGCGGCACACAAACTTTTCTGCTTACCGCAATAGATGACCGTGTAGCAGTTTCTGCCCCCATTGTTATGGTATCTGCATATTTCTTTGGTGGCTGTGTATGTGAAAGCGGCATGCCCATTCATAAAAGCAACTGCCATGAAACAAACAATGTTGAAATTGCAGCACTGGCAGCTCCCAGACCCTTGCTTCTTGTTTCTGATGGTGAAGACTGGACTAAAAACACACCTGACGTAGAATATCCTCACATTCGTGAAATTTATTCACTCTACAATGCTAAAGACCGCGTACATCACACACACATTCCGAATGAAGGGCATGACTATGGCTTTTCGAAACGCAAACCCATGTATCATTTTATGGCAAAATATCTGGATATGGACATTAACAAAGTGCAGAATGCCAAAGGTGAAATTGATGAAAGCAACGTAACCATTGAAAAAAATGAAAACATGCATGTTTTTACTAAAGATGTACCGCTTCCCGCACATGCACTTAGACCCAATGATGCAATAAAGTGGTAAAAATATTTTCACCTTTACTCAAATTTGGAAAAACATCTAAAAGAAAAAAATTGAATACACCAGACCAGTTTGTATATATAATAGAATAACAGATGGATCTATTTTTCAAAAAAACCATTAAATTTTTTCTGGTATTGATAGCACTATTCGCACTCCCTTTCTCTTCTCTCGCCAATCAAGATCCGGACATATTATTTTTAAACTCTTACTATTTGGGATACGAATGGTCTGACAATATAGTAAAAAGTTTTCAATACGAAATAAATAATGCCTTCCAAAATCCCATTATATCCATAGAATATATGGATAGTAAACAGTTCAAGAGTGATGAATATTATCAATCTCTTGTTGATCTCTATTATTATAAATATCATAACAACAAACCGGATATTATTGTCTGCTCGGATGATAATGCATTTCAGTTCATGTTGAAATATTATGATGACCTGTTCAAAGACATACCCTTTGTTTTTTGTGGTGTTGGAAAAATTGATCAACAGTATATTGAAAATCACAAAAATTTTACCGGCATTATTGAACATCTTGATATTCAGGCAACTATAAATCTAATTAACAAGTTCCATCCCGATCTTGAGAACCTCTATATTGTCACTGAAAACACAATCACAGGTGTTTCCCAAAAAGAAGCCACTGAAAGTCAGGAACAGCATTTCCCCAACATCAATTTCAAATACTTTGATGGAAGATATCTAACAACCTATCAACTGCTTGATAAACTCAAACAACTTCCGGAACACTCTGCCCTGCTACCACTGACCTGGATGCGTGACGCTTCAGGAGAGGTTTTTGATAATGAAATCATATATCCCCTTATTGTTAACAGCAGCAATGTACCCGTTTACAGCACCGGTGAAATTATGATGGGAATGGGGGTAATTGGGGGTATGCTTAACAGTGGTTTTAATCAGGGAGAAATGGCAGCAATACTGACATTGAAAATATTGAATGGAGAAAAACCTGAAAACATTCCAATTATTGTAGATACTCAAAATCCATGCATGCTCGATTATCAGATGATAAAAAAATATAAAATCAATACAGACCTCATTCCCGCCAATAGTATAATCATCAACAAACCCATATCTCTTTATGAAAAGCACAAAAGCGTCATCTGGATTGCAATATCAATTAATACAATACTGGCTTTTATTATAGCATTTTTGATCATAAACATCATTTCCCGTCATAAAACCGAGAAAGCATTAAGACAAAGCAGAATGCAATACAAAACGCTTGTGGAAACCGCACCGGAATCTGTTATTATGCTGGATTTTGTGGGAACTATTCTTTTTGCATCAGATCATACATGGTCTATGTTCAACCTGCCTTCTGATCATGTTTTAGAGAATAAAAAAATATCAGACTTTATTGAAAAGAAAAATTTAGACGAGATAAACAATTTTTATTCACAATTAAAAAATTTAAAAACAGTTCGTAATAAAGAGATTCTCTTTAAACGTGCAGACAATTCTTATTTTATAGGAGAAATAAACGCAAGTTATATAATGGGTATAGATTCCAAACCCAATGCAATAATTGCAACTGTAAGAGATATTTCGGGGCGTAAAGAATATGAAGATATGATCAAAAAATCACTACTCGAAAAAGAAATACTCTTGAAAGAAATACACCATAGAGTTAAAAACAATATGCAGGTGATTTGTAGTCTGCTTAGTCTTCAGGAAAAATATATCCCCGATCCGGATTCTCTCAAAGTCTTTCAGGAAACAAAAAGTCGTGTTATGTCTATGGCACTCATACATGAGAGAATGTATCGATCAGAAGATCTGGCAGAAATCAATTTCAAAGAATATATTCAAAACCTCATTGTAGATTTGGGCCATACTTATAATACAGACAATAAATTATTTTCTTTCGACATCAAAGGTCCTGATATCTTTTTAGACTTGAACAGAGCAATCCCCTGCGGGTTAATTTTAAACGAATTGGTAACCAATGCAATTAAATATGCCTTTCCAGACAACCAGCAAGGAACCATTGATATTACACTAGACACTTCAAACGATCGTTTTTCCATACTTGTTAAAGATAATGGCATTGGTATTCCTCAAGGCTTTAACCCTGAAACTTCTACTACATTTGGTTATAAAATGATCCATGCACTTATAAGTCAGATTGAAGGACAATTAATTGTACAACGGAATAATGGCACCATTGTACAATTTTCATTTAGCAGTTAACAATTTTAGACAAATACCCAAGGCGGTATATTAGCGTGATACGTAAAATAAAACATCTCTATCTTTTTTCACTTTTGCTTGTTTTACCAATCATTGCATCAGAAAATTTAAACAAAACAAACATATTGCTGTTAAACTCGTATCACCAGGGGTATCAATGGTCAGATAATATTACAAATTCCATTGAAAGTGAATTTTTATCCCGCTTGCCAGAAATACGTTTATATATAGAATACATGGATACAAAAAAACACACCGAGTCAGAGTATTATAAAAAACTGGAAAATATATATCGTATAAAGTACAAAAATATAAAACTGACAGCAATGATATGTTCCGATGATAACGCCTTTAACTTTGCCACAAATAATCAGAAATTATTTCAAAACGCACCAATAGTTTTTTGTGGCGTTGCATCAGTTGACTCGAGCAAGCTTTTAAAACATCATAATTTTACAGGTATTCTTGAAACCTTTGACGTAAAGTCAAATATTGATCTGATTCTTAAACTTCACCCAGATACACGCAACCTCTACTTTATAATTGAAAACACACTAACCGGCAGAGAACATAAAAAAGCATTTGAAAAATATCAGTCAATGTATCCTCAATTGCAATTTATATATCTTGACGGTAAAGATTTAACTACTGAACAATTACTAGACACACTTTCAGTATTACCCCAAAATTCAATTGTCTTTCCGGTTCATTGGTCAAAAGATAAAAATAATCATTTTCAGGATACAAACAAAATGTATCCTCTTATTTGCCAAACAAGCAGTGCGCCAACATATGGATTGACTGATGTTATGACCTGGGATGGTGTTATTGGTGGTAAAATGCGAGAGGGTAAAAAAGTTGGTCAACAATCAGTAGACTTGATGATACAAATACTGGAGGGTAAGAAACCGCAAGATATTCCAATTATCCCAGAAACACCAACAATCTACTCTTTTGATTACAATCTGCTGAATAAACACAACATTCCTTTAAGCCTAATTCCCCCTTCCAGTCAAATATTAAACCGCCCCTTTTCATTTTATGAATACCACAAAAGTGCTATCTGGTTATCTGTATCCATTATCTCTTTTTTACTTTTTATTATTTTTGTTTTATACCTGATAATTGTTAACCGCAAGAAAAAAGAACATGAATTGGTAACAAGCCAGCAGCATTACAAAAAACTGATTGAAACTTCGCCAGACGCAGTTATACTATTGAATTTAGATGGTAAAATTCAATTTACTTCCGAGCATTCAAAAATATTATTTTGTAAAAACAAATCCTCTTCACTTGAAGACAAAACTATATATGACTTTATCCAGGATCCGTTTAAAGAAACTTTAGGTAAAATTTTAAGCACTATAGAAATAAAAAAATCATTGAAAAAAATTGAGCTTGAATTCGTCCGACAAGACGGATCTACTTTTACGGGAGAAACCAATTTCAGCATTTTTTATAATCCTCAACACAGTACTTTTGTTGTTATTGCAGCAATCCGAGATGTTACATTGATGAAAGAAAACGAAAAACAACTGGATAAATCATTAAAAGAAAAAGAAATATTATTAAAAGAAATTCACCATCGTGTTAAAAACAATATGCAGATCATTCACAGTTTGCTGAATCTTCAGGCAAGTTTCATAATTAAATCCAGTTTGGGAAACATTTTCAACAATACAAAAAATTTGATAATGGCAATCTTTTTGGTCCATGCTAAAATTTACAATACAGAGAAACCTGACGAAATTGAATTTTCAGATTATATTTCCAGTATCATACAGCACATTACACAAAACCAAAAAAATAAACCCAAAATATATATGAATATCACGACTGTATCTATTGATCTGGATCGAGCAATTCCTTGCGGTTTGTTGATAACTGAATTGATTAACAATGCGTATTCTCTTGAACACTCTAACAATTCAGACAGTATTACAATCCATTTAAAAAGAGATGACAAGCACTACTCTTTATCTGTTTCTTATTCTTTTCAGGATGATAAAACAAAAGAAAATTTTACTTCCTCTCAATCAAGTAATCAAATTATTACCGCAATGGTATCGCAATTGAATGGCAAATTATCATTCGAACAAAAAAAGGATATTTGCTATCAAATTCTCTTTGATTGATTCCTGAAAAACAATATATTATTTTAACACCAGTAAATCCACAAATCACAAACCTGGGATATTTCAATGAAGAAAACCTGTATTGTACTATTGAGTTTTTGCATATTATTTGCAATTTCCTGTTTTAATAAAAGCAATCAGGAACTGATTTTAAAATATGACAAAGGCGCAGAACAATGGGAAGAAGCGCTTCCAATTGGTAATGGCCGCATTGGAGCTATGATCTTTGCCGGTTCCGAAACAGACCGTATCCAATTTAATGAAGAGACCCTTTGGAACGGAGAACCACGCGAATATCAAAATCCTGAAGCAGCCAAATATCTGCCCCGTATTCGCAAATTATTATTCGAAGGCAAGCAAAAACAGGCAGAAGATTTGGCAATGATACATTTCATGAGCAGTCCTCTGCGTCAGAAAGCATATCAATCTTTTGGTGATTTATACCTGGATTTTGAGGGACATGAGAATCCAACCCAATATTCAAGAAAGCTTGATCTCAATACAGCAATAGCCAGCGTTGATTATCAGATAGGTGATGTACAATATCATCGCGAATATATTGCTTCCAATCCTGATCAGGTTATTGCCATTCACCTTTCAGCCAGCAAAAAGGGCCAGGTCTCATTCACGCTGGGTATGGACAGTGAGCACCAGCAAAAACAGATGCAACCGGTTTCTGATAATGAATATATACTCAATGTCAAAGTGGCTGATGGTGTTCTCAAAGGCCAGGCAAGACTTTGGATCCAAAACAATGGTGGTACGCTCTCTGGCGATAATTCAAAGATCACTGTCTCAAATGCTGATGATGTAACCCTGTATATGGCCTTGAATACTTCATATAAAAACTATAAAGATGTATCAAATGATCCCGATGCTCTTACAACCAACACAATCAATTCCATAAAAAACAAATCCTATTCTACATTAAAATCCGCCCATATCAAGGATTATTCAGAATTATTTAACCGGGTTTCTCTGGATCTTGGTAAAAATGAATCTATGGCATTAACAACGGATCAACGATTAAAACAATTCAACACCACTTTTGACCCCCAATTGATGACACTCTATTTTCAGTATGGCCGCTATCTGATGATCTCCAGCAGCAGGCCCGGAACCCAGCCCGCAAATTTGCAGGGAATCTGGAATTATGAAAACGAACCGTCGTGGGACAGTAAATGGACGGTAAACATCAATACCGAGATGAATTTCTGGCCGGTTGAAGTTACCGCATTACCAGAGTGTCATGAAGCCCTGTTTGAAATGATAGAAGAACTTGTAGAATCCGGCAGCAAAACTGCCAAAGCACATTATAACTGCCGGGGCTGGGTATTACATCACAATACTGATATCTGGCGCGGTACTGCTCCCATCAACCATTCCAATCATGGTATTTGGGTATCCGGTGGCGCCTGGCTTACCACCCACATGTGGGAACATTATCTCTATACACTCGACAAGCAATTTTTAAAAGACCGGGCGTATCCTGTAATGAAAAGCGCCGCTACCTTTTTTGTCGATTTTCTTGTTAAAGACCCAGAAACCGGTTGGCTGATCAGTACTCCTTCCAACTCGCCCGAAAACGGCGGCCTGGTTGCAGGGCCTACAATGGACCATCAAATCATTCGCTCATTATTTGGCGCAGTTATTCAGGCATCAGACATTCTTGACACAGATAAAGCATTCGCAGATACGTTAAAAACCATGCGCGAACAGATTGCTCCCAACCAAATTGGCAAACATGGTCAATTGCAGGAATGGCTGCAAGATATTGACGATCCGGAAAACCACCATCGTCACGTTTCACATCTGTGGGGTGTACATCCCGGCAACGACATCAACGAGTCTACTCCCGAGTTGATGAAAGCGGCTAAACAATCTCTACTCTTCCGTGGAGATGAAGGTACCGGTTGGAGCCTGGCATGGAAAATCAATTTCTGGGCACGGTTCAAAGACGGTAACCATGCAATGCAGTTAATTCGTAAACAACTCACCCCAGAAGCAGATGCCAGAAAGAAAAACGAGCGTGGTGGCAGTTATGACAATCTTTTTGACGCACACCCACCGTTTCAGATTGACGGAAACTTTGGTTTTACCGCAGGCATTGCTGAAATGCTGATGCAAAGCCATCAAAACAAAATCGATTTATTGCCGGCCCTGCCTGACCTTTTGCCAAACGGTTCTGTATCAGGATTACGTGCTCGCGGTGGCTTTATCGTCAACATGGCATGGAATGATAACACATTAAAATCTGTCACTATAGAATCTCTTCAAGGGCAATCCTGTACCGTAAGCTATGGTGATATTTCTACAACGCTTGATCTTGAAAAAGGTGAAAAAATCAAACTCGATGCTAATTTACAATAATATTCAAAGGACAATTATGTTTAAAAAATTTATTTTGGTATTGCTGCTTACTGTGCTTGGGTGCAGCAATATAAACAAAACTAAAAAACCTGTAGATTATGTAAATCCGTTTGTTGACTCTCACAAATCTCGTTGGTTCTTTTTCTCTTCCGCCACACGTCCCTTTGGGATGGTAAACCTGAGTCCGGATACCCAGACAGAAGGCAGTTGGAATTCCGGTTACTTGTATGATAGTACCAGGGTGCGTTGTTTCAGCCACATTCACGCCTGGCAGCTTTCAGGTGTTGCGGTCATGCCAACCACCGGCGAATTTAAAGGACACCTGGGTATGGATGCGTACCAGTCTTCTTTTTCGCACGATACCGAAATTGCAAAACCCGGCTACCACAAAATCGTCTTGGATGATTACAACATAACCGCTGAACTGACTGCAACCCAACGTGTGGGATTCCACAAATACCTGTTCCCTAAATCTGACCAGAGTTACATTCTCTTTGATACTGGCGCTTATCTGGCTCACAGCCCTACAAGAAAATCCTATGTAGAAAAGATTAGCGATACCGAAATTGAAGGCTGGGCTTTAATGGGGCCTACCCGCCGCAGACCTAAAGCCACGTTTGTCTATTTTGTCGCAAAAACCAATCAACCCATGCAGGAATTTGGTGGCTGGGAACAAGGCGTTGTTGTAGAGGGTGAAACCACATCCATAGCAGGCCCCAATTCCGGTGCCTTTATACGCTTTACTACTGAAAAAAACAAACCTGTGCTTTTAAAAGTAGCCATATCATATACCAGCATTGAAGGCGCCAGAAATAATATGAATACCGAGCTTGACCATTGGGACTTTGATCTTATAAAATCTGATGCAATTAACGAATGGAACGATTGGCTCAGCCGCATAGAGGTCAAAGGTGGCACCGAAGCTCAAAAGGTCAAATTCTATACAGACCTGTGGCATGCCATTCAGGGCCGCAGAATCATCAGTGATGTAGATGGCAAGTATTGCGACATGACCGGTGAAAATCCCGTTGTTAAACAAATCCCGTTAAATGAGCAGGGCACTCCACAACACAATCACTACAATTTTGATGCCTGGTGGGGTAGTCATTGGTCCCTCAATATTCTCTGGTCCATGATCTACCCGGAAGTAGTAGATGACTTTTGCAACAGCATGATCGATATGTACGAAAACGGCGGACTCATTCCCCGTGGCCCCTCGGGAGGCAATTATACCTATGTGATGATAGGCGACCCCGCGGCACCCATCTTTGCGACTGCCTATAATAAAGGTATTCGCAATTGGGATATAGATGCCGCGTATGCCGGCCTTTTTAAAAATGCCTTTCCCGGTGGAATTCGTGACCGTGCAGGTTACGAACACGGCCCCAATCCCAAAGGCGGTGGTATGATCTATTACGTAAACAGAGGTTACGTACCTGAAGGTCTTGAAGGAGAGGGTTACCATAAAGATGGCGCAGCCATGACCCTTGAATACGCATATCAGGACTGGTGTCTGGGCCAACTGGCCAAAGCACTGGGAAAAACTGAAGATTATGATCTGTTTACCAAACGCGCACAAAATTATAAAAACCTGTGGGACCCTTCTGTTAACTTTATGCGTCCCCGCAATATGGATGGTTCATGGCTGTCGGATTTCAAACCCGTGGGTGAAGGATTCAATACCATAGGATTTTGCGAAAGCAATTCGGCAATCTATACACACTATGTTCCCCATGATGTCAAAGGGCTTGCAGAGTTGTTTGGCGGAGCCGAGATCTATACCGATTCTCTCAATGCCGCATTTGAACGCGCTCAGGGAAACAAGTTTATTGCAAAACATGGTCAGCACAGCATTAGCTGGGTTGATTATGAAAACCAGCCCGCAACAGGTATGGCCCACCTGTTCAATTATAGTGGCGCTCCCTGGCTGACTCAAAAATGGGTACGTTTAATCAAAGAACAAACTTTTGGCGACATAACTCCTTATGGCGGTTACAACGGTGATGAAGACCAGGGGCAAATGGGAGCCTTGGGTGTACTGATGGCAATCGGTTTATTTCAAGAAGATGGTGGTGCGGCTATAAATAACTGGTATGATATTACCAGCCCCATTTTCGACGAAATTACCCTGCACCTGAATAACGATTATTTCCCTGGCAGCACTTTTACCATTAAAACAAAAAACAATTCCGCGGAAAACATGTATATCCAATCCGCAACATTGAACGGCGAAGCATTGAACAAAAGCTGGTTCAGGCATGATGTTTTTGCCAATGGCGGAACCCTTGAACTTTTTATGGGACCTGAACCTAACAAAAATTGGGCAAGTGATATCAATAATTTGCCACCGTCGAATGGAAAATAAGCATGCGGAGTTACTATTGAAACTGTTATCAAAAAAAATAAATATATATATTATCATTCTCTTTATCAGCTCTATTGCTGTAGCTAGTGATGAACCGATGAACTTGCTCAGCGGTTCATATACTCAGCAAGACGTTGCCAATGCGCTCCTTACTGCTGAGGAATGGCATCACAGGCCAACCAGTTCCGAACGGGATGCATGGGACTCGCTGTCGGAAATTTTGCGTAAAGGGATTGTTACAAAAGGCGAATCTCTCTTGAATTGTGAATGGCCATCTCTGCCAGCAACTGTTTTTCTTGAATATGTAAGAAACGGTAACCGTGTCAACTTTCAAGAGTTATCTTTTGAACGCAGGCACATGTTGGGCTCACTGGTCCTTGCCGAATGTATGGAAAACAAAGGTCGATTTCTGGATGATATTGCCAACGGTATTTGGGCCATTTGCGAAGAAACCTACTGGGGAGTACCAGCCCACGTAGGTTTTCAAAAATGGGGTAAAAACCTTCCGGATGTTACTGAACCTACGGTTGACCTGTTCGCCGCACAAACAGGATCTATTTTGGCATGGACTTACTATTTGCTTAAAGACAAATTAGACACGGTATCACCATTAATCAATGAACGTTTGGAATACGAAATTGAACGACGTATTATTGATGTTTGCCTTGAACGAGAAGATTTTTGGTGGATGGGGCTAAACAAGGAACGCATTGTAAACAACTGGAACCCCTGGATCTGTTCAAACTGGTTGACCTGTGTACTGTTGGTGGAAAAAGATCAGGAAAAACGGGTCGCATCTGTATACAAGATTATGCGTTGTTTGGATGAATTTACCAATCCCTACCCCAAAGACGGTGGATGTGATGAAGGCCCCAAGTATTGGGGGCATGCAGGTGGTTCACTTTATGACAACCTTGAACTGCTCTACTCAGCTACCAATGGTAAAATTGATATTTCCGATCAACCCTTGATACAAGAAATTGGACGATACATCTATCGCGTTTATATTGATAATGGATATTTTATCAATTTTGCGGACGCACCCGCCAAATTCGGGGGGCACCCCTTTATCACCTATCGCTATGGAAAAGCAATTGGTGACGAGATCATGCAAAGCTTTGCCGCTTATCATTTCCACAAAACATACTCTGATAACAAACCAGTTTCTTTTCCGGGTATGTGGCTTGGCAGGTCATTGGCATCAATATTTAATTGGAAAGAGCTAAACGAAACAAAACCAATTTTCACACCAGATCTTGGTTACTGGTTTTATGATCTCCAGGTTTTGACCGCACGCTCACAAGCCGGAACCAGTAAAGGATTGTATCTTGCCGCTAAAGGGGGTCACAATAAAGAAAGTCATAACCATAATGATGTAGGTAATTTTCTAGTTTATTCTGATGGATACCCCGCTGTTATTGATGTTGGTGTTGAAACCTATACCAAAAAGACATTTAGCGAGCAGCGTTATGAAATCTGGACGATGCAATCGGCATATCACAATCTGCCGACCATCAACGGTGTCATGCAAAAAAATGGCAGACAATTTGAATCTACGGATGTTCAATACAAAAGCAATAAAAAACAGGTTCAATTTGAACTAAATCTGGCAAAAGCATATCCTAAAGATGCCGGTGTACAATCCTGGAAGCGCCAGATCACTTTTAACCGTAATAAAGATATTACCCTGGTAGATCAATACAACCTTGAAAAGTCAGAAAAACCTCTGCAATACACACTTATGACCTGGGCTGAACCGGTCATTGATAAAAAAGGTACCCTCCGAATTAAACTGGCAGATCGCACAGACAATGCCGCACGTGACGTATTAATTACCTACGATAACAATAGCCTGTCCATTGACATTGAATCTATCGAAACAAATGACGTTCAGCTGAAAAGTGTATGGCAGGATAAAGTATATCGCATCTTGTTTACAGAGAAATCACTAAAATCAAAAGGTGAAAATAAAATAAAAATTACGCAATAATCATCTTCCCCGTACCACCCCAAAAGTACGGGGAGATATCAAGTTATTCCTGTTCTTATCACAAAATATGCTGTTAACTGTATTTTTTACAAACTCGCCTGAAACTATTCAGACTTGCCTAAATTGCAAAAAAAAATTGGTATAACATTTGCTATTTTCCAGTTGTTGTACTATCTTTACTAAATATTAACATAAAACCAAGTACAATTTTCACATTAAATTGTAAATTTATGGTAAAATTTACAATTTGAGGATAAATATGCGCAAAACAAAAATTATATGCACCATGGGTCCGGCAGTCAGCAATGTCGATATTATGAAACAATTATTAATATCCGGAATGAACATTGCACGATTCAACTTTTCTCATGGTGATCACGAGTATCACAAGAACAATATGGATATGTTGAGAGAAGCAAGCCGTCAAACATCCATACCCGTAGCATTGCTGCTGGACACAAAAGGTCCCGAAATACGCACCGGCATTGTTAAAGATAATAAAAAAATCAACCTCGAAAGAGGAAAGCATATAATTCTGACAACCGAAGAGGTTGAAGGTACTGCGGAACGGCTCAGCATTTCGTACAAAGCCCTGCCCGGTGAGATCTCTGCAGGCAAACATATATATATTGCAGATGGACTTGTTGATCTGGAAGTTGAAAAAGTCTCAAATTTCGATATCCACTGTATCATCCGGAGTGGCGCAGAAATTGGCAGTCGTAAAAATGTCAATGTGGTTGGCGTAAGAACATCACTCCCGGCCATTACCGAAAAAGACATCAAAGACATTATGTTTGGCATTGAAAACCAAGTAGATTTTATTGCGGCATCCTTTGTACGTAAACCCAGTGATATTAAAGAAATCCGGGGAATTATTGACATCTGTGATGTTGACATTGATATTATTGCCAAAGTTGAAGATCAGGAAGGGTTGGATAATATTGACGAGATCATCCGGGTCGCAAATGGAGTTATGGTAGCCCGTGGTGATTTGGGGGTACAATTACCTCCGGAAGAAATACCCCTTGTGCAAAAACGTATTATCCGTAAATGTAACATGCACAACAAACCTGTTATCGTTGCCACCCAGATGCTGGATTCCATGATAGACAATCCCTCACCCACCCGAGCAGAGGTAACAGATGTAGCCAACGCAATTTTGGACGGTACCGATGCAATTATGCTTTCGGGAGAGACGGCAAGCGGTAAATATCCCAGCAAAACCGTTGAAATGATGAACAAAATAGCCTTACAAATTGAAAAATCTGATGAATATAAATCTCGGCTTCGTGAATGTGTAAAATTGCCAATGAAAAACAATATGGCAGATACAGTAGCCAGATCAGCTTACTTTACAGCCAAAGATATAGGCGCAAATGCTATTTTAACCCCATCTCTGCATGGAAACACACCCAAACTCATCAGCAAATACAGACCAGACCAATATATTCTTGCGGTTACACCTTATGAACATGTCAGAAGAAAATTGCTGCTATACTGGGGCGTCTATTCAATAATCTCGGAAGTAACAAGCGATTCTGATTCAATGCTAGAAAACGCCATTGAAAAAGGAATAAAACATGATTTATTGAACCCCTTTGACAAGCTTGTTATTCTTGCCGGCGTACCAATAAACTCTCCCATCATGCTCAATACCATTCGCGTTCATCTGATTGCCAATGTTTTGGGTAAAAGTCTGCGCGGTTATGGCAAAACCGTTTCCGGTAAAATTGTCAAGGTCAAAGATGTTCTTGAGGCCAAAGAACGAATCAAAGGAGACGGTACAGAGATTCTGCTGGCAAAATATATAGATGAGCTGTACAAACCCATACTTTCAAAAATTAAAGGTTACATACTGGAAGAATTTTCTTCCATCAGTTGGGAAGAGATACACAGTATAAACCCGGAACTTGTTGCCCTTGCCGGAGCATATAAAGCAACAGAGACCCTCAAAGACGGACAAATGGTAACGCTTGATGGTGAAGAAAAACTCATCTTTGAAGGTGTTGCTCGTGTAAAACACAAAGAGGAAAAACCAACTGATGAAAATTAATGATTATATTACCAAAGAAACTATTTTCTTTCTAAGTAGTACAGACAAACATGGTGTATTGAATGAACTGATCAACTCGTCCAGTATTTTGGATGAACAGAAGCGTATTCAATTCAAACGGGCCATTGATGAAAGAGAGTCAATACTCAGTACGGGTATAGGTTTGGGTGTTGCTATTCCCCATGCAACAATTCCAGACTGCAACGACTTTATCATCCTCACCGGTTTACTCAAAACTTCAGTTGAATGGGAATCCATAGACAAAGCTCCGGTTTCCATCGTTTTTCTAATAGGAGTTCCTCCCAATTCTCACACGCAATATCTAAAATTATTATCCCAACTTATGTTGATTGTTAAAAACAATGAAAAAAGAGAATGCCTGCTCAATGCTGATAACGATGATCAATTGATAGATTGTTTCAATGATCAATAATACTTGCAGTTACTGGAAAACAATATGAAGTTAAATACAAAACGAATAACATATATCTCTGGATTACTAGTTATTCTATCAATTATTTATCTATTATTTGCCATATATTTAGATGTTAAAGAAAGAACGATTCAAGACTTTAACAATCAGCAAACATTATTAGCAGATCAGGCAGCAAAAGGAATTCAGGAATATATAGGATATTATCATCGAGAGTTGACCAAATATTCAAAAATACTCCCCATAATAAAATTTGACAATTTTACAAATATCATTTTTGAGCATTATTATAGAATAAACGAAAATATAATTCTCACAATCTCCAGAATAGATGCAGATGGCAAGCTTGCATTTACATATCCACCAAACGACAGTGCAATAGGATCAGACCTTACCTACCAAAAACATATACAGACCTTAATGAAAACCCATCAACCGGTTGTAAGTGAAGTTTTCACTGCGGTGCAGGGCTATAGATGCATCGCTTATCATGTTCCCGTTATGGATGGTGATACATATGCCGGTAGCATAGCTGTATTGATACCCTTTGAAGACATTGCTAATAATTTTCTGGACAATTTACAAAACAGAAATGACAGTAACATATGGATGATAAGCGAACAGGGAACTGAATTGTATTGTAAAAACAAAGAACACATTGGCAGCCAGTTTATCAGTCAGCCCGATCAGGATTCATCTTTTATCAAAATTATTGAAAAAATGAAAAATGGAGAAAAAGGCTCTTTAAAATATTTCGACTCAAAAACCAACCAAAAAATGTTAATTTCATATACGCCCATTCATATTGCAAATAAAATCTGGTCCATTTCAATTGCAGGTAGAGAAAACCATGTACTTTCTCCCCTCAAGAGTTTTCAGCATAAAATGATCTTAATAGCAGGTATTCTCTTTGTTTTTGGGATTGTATATACTTATTATCTGTTTGGTGCTGTTAGAATTGTCAAAGAAGAAGAAAAAAGATTAAAAATTGAGAACGCACTGCAAGTCAGCGAAACAAAATTTCAGGAAATGGCAAAACTTTTACCGCAAATCATATATGAAACCGATCTTGAGGGTAAATTAACTTTTGTCAACAAACAGGCATTTAAAACATTTGATTACAGTTTAGAAGATTTTAATAATGGCATTAGCTCCATAGATATTATCATCCCTGGCGAACGCGAACGCGCCATGAAAAACATTCAAAAGGTATTACAGGGTGAGATCATTGGCAATGACCACGAATACACGGCAATAAAAAAAGATGGCACAACCTTTCCTGTTTTGATATACTCTAGCCCCATATTGTTAAATGATAAAGTTGTAGGCTTGCGTGGAATTATTGTAGACATTACAGATCGGAAAAACTTTGAAGAACAGATCCAAAAAAGTCTTGTGGAAAAAGAGATCTTGCTCAAAGAAATTCATCATCGGGTCAAGAACAATCTCAATGTAATATCCAGCCTGTTGACATTACAGGCATCCAAAATCACCAATACAGATCAGGCTTTGACAGCGTTCAAGGAAAGCCGCAATCGGATATATTCTATCGCACTGGTTCATGAACAGTTGTACAAGACCGATGATTTTTCAAGAATTGATATGAAAACCTATATACAAAACATTTCCCGGGAAATAAAATATATTTATGCCCCTGAAAAAGAGATCCATTACGATCTACACATTAACGACATTTTACTTGATGTGAACCATGCAATTCCCTGTGGACTAATTCTCAATGAACTGATCACCAATGCTTTTAAACATGCCTTTCCCAATACAGAATCCGGAAATATTTCAATATGGTTTAAATCTGTAAATAAAAACGGGTATGAAATTTGCGTAAAAGACAATGGAATTGGTCTTCCTAAAGATATGGATATTAATAATATTGAATCCTTAGGTCTAAATCTTATTACTGTACTGGCCAAACAAATTGATGGTGAGATCAAAGTGGAACGCAATGGGGGCACAACATTTGTGATACGGTTCAATCTTGATACATCTAAAACTTGATATATCAAAAAAACAAGGCATATCAGTCCATGACCTGATATACCTTGCAGGCTTAGGATAAATCATTATTCCGCTGTTTCAATAACACATCAATTTCATCAATATCTTTTCCAGACAACTCCCAGTCCCCTGCCGGTATAATTCCCTCTATCTGATCAGGTCTGCGGGCCCCAACTATTGCAGCCGTCATTTCTGGGCGACGCAATGTCCATGCAATAGCCAGATGCAAAACTGATTTATCATTACGATCGGCAATGGTCTTTAATCCTTCAACTAGATTCAGATTTGCAGTCAATTCCGGTTCCTTGAAACGTGGATCACGGCTGCGGTGATCATTTTCATCAAAAGCCTCAACCCGTTCACGAGTCATTTTACCCGTTAACAATCCTTTATACATGGGACTGTAACAGATCATACCAATATTCTCTTCACCACAATAGGGCATAATTTCTTTTTCTATATCTCTTACCAGCATGCTATAAGGTGGCTGTAAAGAAATCACCGGGTGTATGGATTGTACCCGCTGCAATTGTGATTTACTGAAATTCGAAGTACCGGCATAACGGACTTTACCTTCCTCAATCAATTCCGCAATGGCGGTCCAGCCCTCTTCTATGTCTTCATCCGGCACCGGCCAGTGGACTTGATAAACATCAATCACATCAACACCCAAACGACGCAGGCTGTCTTCACACTCTTTTTTTACACTCTCTTTTTTCAGATTATGTCCAATTTCCCGATTATCATTCCAGGTACGCGCGCATTTGGTAAAAACGTAGGGCTTTTCACTCATCTCTTTTAATGCTTTGCCAACAACAGTTTCCGAATGGCCCAGGCCATAAACTGCCGCGGTATCGAGCCAGTTGATACCGTTGTCAACAGCCTTGTGAATGGTCTGTATCGATTCACGATCTTCCTGACTGCCCCAGCCATATTCCCAGTCCGGTCCACCTATTGCCCAGGTTCCCAATCCAATAACGGATATATCAAGTTCAGAGTTACCCAAAGTTCTATATTTCATATTTCAATCCTAATGTTCATTTAACTTGCATTTTGAAGTAGCTATTTGTATAATTTATCATTAAACCTGATAAATACAAACTATTGGTTCACATTTGAAAAAATTTATATTACAAATAATTCAAGTATTAAAATCGCTTAAACAGTTTTTTATCCACGATCTTTGGGTATTGGATTTCAGCAAAATTTCTCGCGCAAGGGCATTGGGGTATCACCAACTATTGGTAGTTTTTTTGGTGGGACGCGCTTTCATTCAAGACAGACTATTGGTACGGGCTTCGGCTTTGGTATATGCCACTCTACTTTCCATAGTACCTCTGTTAGCAGTCTTGTTTTCTTTGTTAAAAGGATTTGGGTATGACAACAAACTAGAGCCCGCCCTTGATCAATTGTTCAGCCCATTAGGTGACCAAGCTGTAAAGACTTTGGTTGAAAACATTATCAAACTTGTCAACCATGTCAATGTTGGCGCTTTGGGAACCGTAGGCTTTTTATTATTGTTTCTGTCTGTACTTTCTATTGTCAACAATATTGAACGCGCCTTTAACGATGTATGGAAGATTCGTCAGGTTCGCAGCATTCATCGCCGTTTTACCGATTATCTGAGTGTGCTGATGCTGGGACCTTTACTGGTCTTTGCCTTTCTGGGTGTAACCGCTTCAATGCAAAGTCTGTTTATTGTTCAGGCTATCAACAAGATTCCCGGTGTACCATTTTTGATCAACAAAACCATACCCATTTTAATCACCTGGCTGTTTTTTTATTTCATCATCTCATATGTTCCCAACACCAAAGTCAAAACCGGTTCCGCGTTTATGGGTGCTATTGTGGGCGGTTCTTTGTGGATGATCAGTAATTATTTCTTTGCGCATTTTATTGTTTCTTCATACCAGTTTGGAGCCAAAGCTGCGGTATATGCCGGTTTTGCCACATTACCGCTTTTTCTGGTTTGGATGTTCATGAGTTGGGCCATTGTATTATTGGGTGTTGAGGTCTCTTATGTTAATCAAAATGTAAACAAGATCACCTGGGAACTGCGTGATACCAATTACAGTCATAATATTAAAATCCAAACCGCGCTCAAGATCATGCTGCTGATCTCCGAGCGTTTTTATCTCGGGGAAAAGGCACCATCTGCTCATGATATAACAGATACATTCAACATCCCAGAACCGCTAACCAGTGAATTGCTGAACATGCTGAGTGAACAAAAGCTAATCAATGTTATTGAAAGCGTTCCCTCTGCTTACACACCAGCCAGGAGCCTGGACAAATTGCAAATCTCGGATGTATTGCAGCAGATTAACAATTTTGGTACAAACCGTTTACACAATGAACAGGAATCTCAATACGATAAAACTGTAACGTCTCTAACGAATACTTTTCTGACTTCGTACAGAAAATCTTTTAACAAAAAAACACTGTTAGATATTTTAAAGGGAAAAGAAGCGAACTCTTAACGGAAATACGCCATGAAAATAGTACCTGCAGTTTTCGTGTTGTTGTTGTCCGCAGTATGTTATTCAGAGATATTTTTATCTGAAATTATGTTTAATCCTCAAGGGAATGAACGTTACAATGAATTTATTGAACTTTATAATTCAAGTCGTTCCGAAACAATAGATATCAATGGCTGGTTGATTGGCGATGCCGATCGCACCAGTATTCTAATTGCCCATAATGAACATACCTTACTGGCTCCCGGCCAGTATGCCCTTGTACTGGTTGAAAACTATTTTATCAACAGTACTGAATATGACAATCAAATCCCTCAAGATTGCCTGGTTCTTACCATCAACCACTCACAGATTGGCGCCTATGGTCTGTCAAATACCAGAGCAGAGACTGTTTTTTTATACAAACCCGATAGTACCATGGTAGATTCGTTCCAATATACAATCCCGAATGATGATGGAATTTCAGAAGAACGCATACGGTATGATCAAAACAGTTGGGGACACAGCACAATAATGAATGGTACACCTGGCTACAGAAACTCTATCTCGCTCAAAGCCATCGATCCTGCTATTGTTAAAGGATCAATAAACATTCTTCCCAATCCTCCTCAATCTGGCCAACCCCTTGATCTTGAAATAACTGTTATTAACAAAGGTGCACAGACAATAGACGCTGCGGAAATAGTGTTTTCATGGTCATGCAACCAGGAGGGTCCATATCAAAAAATTAAAGACGGAATTGTCTTTTCAATGCTGGAACCGGACGAATCCGCAACACTTGGATTAGAATGGAATGATTTTCCGAATGGCATTTTCTATATAACCGCTGAGCTGGTATGTGAAAAAGATGAAAATCCGGATAACAATCTTGACTCTCTACAGATTATTGGAGGATACCCAAAAGGTTCTGTCATTGTGAATGAGATCATGTACTCGCCTCAACCGGATATGCCTGAATGGTTTGAAATTTATAACTCCAGCCAAAAGGATATCAACCTGCAAAACTGGATGTATTATGACAATCAGGGAGAAGCAAAAACATTCACCCATACACCGTTTTGGCTTCCCTCTCAAAGCTTTGCGGTAATTGCAGATGACAGCACAATTGTACCTTTTTTATCTCAGGAAACCAATGTTCTGGTTCCTCTGTCATTTCCGGGACTGGTTAACGACGCGGACAGCATTGCATTGCGGGATGCCATCGGCTCGCTTGTAGAGTATGTGGAATATTACGAATCCTGGGGAGGCGCCAAAGGGATCTCGTTGGAACGGTTGAATCCTCTATCAGAGAGTAATGAATACAGAAACTGGAAGAGCTGTGTAAATACAAACGGCCATTCGGCAGGACTGTCCAACAGTATCTATACCGATATGCTGCCAACCGCTTCAAGCATCCAAATATCTCCCAGCCCCTTTTCTCCTGATGGTGATGGGCACGAAGACTATGCAGGCATCAATTATATTCTTCCCCGCTATACCTCAAAAATCAACATTCGAATATTTGACAGTGTAGGCAGACAAGTCAGATTTTTATGTAACAATGAAAGTTGTGCCGCTCAAGGTACAGTCTTTTGGGATGGTCTGGATGATGAAGGTATATGCTGTAGAATGGGTATTTATATTGTTCTTTTGGAATGCATTGAATCAGGAAAAGGGATAACAGAAAAACAAACAGGAACATTGGTTTTAGCCGGGAACCTGTAATTTATTATTTTAGGTTTATTGGAGTGAATCCAGTTCTTGTAGATTTCTTTCAATTAGTTCCTCAAGACGTAATTCAATAACCTTTTCAAGTGAATCAGTGTTGAATTCGTAATGATAATTGTGTAAAAGTGAATCAGGCAAGTCAGTCAACTCGATAACTGCTTTTAATTCTTTCCCCACACCGGGTATGTGCTGCAAACCCAGCTTGATAGCCTGCAGTTGTTTTTCATCGATTTGCTGCTGGTTCCACACAATAATTCGTTGTTTCTCAAGGTCTTTTAATTTTTCCATTTTATCTGCACGCTGCTGCATCAGATCGCGCATATTTACATCTATTGTAACCTTTAGCCCACTGTCTGCACTGAAAAAAACCTGATTTTGCAAATCCCGCATGGTAGAGTCATTCTCCCACAAACGCTGCATTTCTTCGTGGAATAGTTTAATCTCTTTTAAATGTTCTGCAAATTCTTTTTTAGATTCAGGGTCCCATTCCACATGATCAGGGCGTTTTGGGGGAAACGGAAAACGGGGGTTACCAGGCATCATAGGGCGCATCGAACGGTCACGTGCAGCCAGAGGTTGTAGAGAATCGTTGGTAATAGAATCCAAAGCAGCACCATCCAGAAATTGCATAACCAGCTCGGGAGGCAGTCTGTGCTCCATTGAAGTAAAGTTTAAAATACCCGCGGCAACGCGTTCAATTTCTTCCTGGGGTACCTCATCTTCTTCTGTGCGTTTTAAAAATACATCATACTTTTGTCGCAATTTTTCTTTTTGCTCACCATCCGGGTACATTGCAAAAAGATCATCACCAAACAGTTCAAGCGTAGTTTTTAAAATATTGTCTTTAACAGGCTGATCTTTAACAAGATAAAAAAACACGCCTGCTGAAATAATCAGCACAAACAAGCCCATTAAAATATTTTTAATAAAAGTCATGAATTTCTCCGGCAAGCGAAACTAATTTATAGACGGAAAAGAAGTAAAAATGTTCCACACTTGTAATCATGACGGAACAATAATTTTCAACGCTTTGGGCACAACCGAAATTTTTAGTTCAGTACCCGCATCTACCGGCTCTCCATCGTAATGAAACGGGCCGGCTTGTTCTCTTACCACTGTCAACTCTTTGGTCTGGTAACGATCATATTTCCTTATCTTGTCTATCTTGCCGGTAAAAATTTTAGGTAAATGAAAGAGACCATAGAAAAAATTGACCCGGTGTAAAACGCAAACATCCAGCAAACCGTCTTCAGGGTCAGCTTTGGGAGAGATAATGGCACCTACACCCCACTGTCGCTGATTGGCAATAGTAACCAAAAGTGCGGGCACTGCTACCTGTTTGCCGTCAAATTTTAAAATAAACACTTCGGGTTTATACATAAAAAATTCTCTAAACCCGATATAAAAATAGGGTACAGGTCCGCGTATATTTCCTTCGTCAAAGATCTTACCAATAATTGCGTCAAATCCCATACCGGTTACAATAAAAAAGTACCGATCTTGTATCTTGCCTGCGTCAATGGTTTTGACTTTACCATCCAGCAATAATTTTGCAGCCTTGTTTGCTGCCAGCGGAATTCCCAAATTTCTTGCCAATCCATTGCCTGAACCAATAGGGATGATTGCCGCAGCAGTATCAGTATGTAAAACACCAGTACAGACTTCGTTTGCCGTTCCATCTCCGCCAATAGCTACAACCACATCGTATCCATTTTTAGCGGCATCTGATGCAATTTTTTTTGCATGTCCACGGTATTCTGTTTCCTGAAAATCATATTCAAATTCTGCACCGTGAATAGCAGATTCAATAATATTACGAAAGATCAACGGACTCTGAATTAATCCCGATTTTGGATTTAAAACAAATTTAACTTTTTTGATATTCAACATTGCCGCTTCCTGGTCCGGTTATAATTAGGATTCATCTTGTTTGCTTGCAGTGACTATCATTAATCCACTGTTAAAGTCATATTCCTGGCCCTCAAAGCCTCCATAAACTTGTTCAACTGTAAAACCGGCCATATTTAATAAAAGTTCCATTTCATATCTAAAAATATACCTATATTTCATAACCTGTTCTTCAACTTTATCATTTACCCGATAGGTATTGTTAATGGTCAACAACTGCTCTACCGGATCATGATCAACCTGCGTAGAGATTGAAACACCAGCCTTGGGATCAGCCAATTCTTCGGGCGCAAAGGAATCCTGCCACTGTGTTTTAGCCAGCATACTATATAATGGAACAAATAAATCAAAGGCCAAAATCCCGTTGGGCTCCATATGTTCATAAATCCGGTCAAGCGTTTTGAGCTGATCATCAATATTCAAATTGTGCAAAAAAGCCCGAAAGGGAATAATGCAAAGATTAAAAGTTTGATCAAGACTAAATTCCCGCATATCCTGTTGCTCAAAATGGATTTCAGGAATTACATGTCCGGGTAAGGTCTGTTTTTTCTCTTCTGCTTTTTCAAGCATTTTACCAGAATTATCAATACCCCATATAGAATGACCTTCCTGCGCCAGGGGTAGTGTTAAACGTCCTGTGCC
This sequence comes from bacterium, assembly GCA_963693055.1. Taxonomy (GTDB): domain Bacteria; phylum Zhuqueibacterota; class Zhuqueibacteria; order Residuimicrobiales; family Krinioviventaceae. Next base: position 6,355,144 of record OY843751.1, on the reverse strand, counting down.
GGCACCAATTTCAAGAATGGGCCCGCCAATCTCTCGTGCAACATGCAGATAAAACTCTATATCATCATTTTTATGACCATATTCCAAATCATAAAACGATGCAAAACCATCATATTCAGCTTTCATAAATTTTCCCATATAAATAAAAAAACCGCTGATGTATTATAAAATACAATAACAGCGGTCTAAATACAATCATTTTGAACGATAAACTAGATTTCTAAAATCTCTTTTTCTTTAATGACAACCAACTCGTCGATTTTTTTAACAAAATCATCGGTTAATTTTTGTACTTCTTCCTGAGCGGTATGCATTTCATCTTCAGAGATGTCACTGGCTTTTTGAGACTTTTTCAATTTCTCATTAGCATCGCGGCGGATGTTGCGGATTGCAATCTTGCCATCTTCGCCCGCTTTTTTTGCCAGTTTTACCATTGCCTGCCTGCGTTCTTCCGTGAGTTGTGGAATTGGAATACGAATCACAATACCATCATTTGTAGGATTAAAGCCCAAATCAGATTTCAGTATTGATTTCTCAATTTCAGAAATAAGATTTTTTTCCCATGGTTGAACAACCAGCAATCGGGGTTCTGGTGCACTTACATTGGCAACTTGCTTCAAGGGTACATTGCTTCCATAGTACTCTACCTGAATGCCATCAAGAAGTGCAGGAGTAGCCTTGCCGGTACGTAGTTTAACAAAATCACCACGTACACTTTCAACAGCAAGTTCCATTTTTTTCTTTGCTTCATTTTTGGTCGAATCAATCATTTTACTCACCAATAACTTTGGTTCCAATTTTTTCGCCATAGATAACTTTTTTCAAATTACCTGGCTCTTTTAATTTAAATACCTGAATCGGTAAATTGTTTTCCATACATAATGTAACGGCTGTAGTATCCATAACACGTAAACGTTTTTGAACTACATCCATATATGTCAATTCTTCAAATTTGACAGCATCATCATGCTTTTGCGGATCTTTATCATAAACACCGTCAACTTGTGTTGCTTTTAATATAGCATCTGCCTCTATTTCAATAGCACGCAGAGCAGCTGCCGTATCAGTAGTGAAATAAGGATTTCCTGTACCGGCACCAAAAATTACAACTTTATTATTTGCAAGATGTGCAACAGCTCTTCTGCGAATAAAGGGTTCGGCCAGTTCTTCCATTTTAATGGCGGTCATTACACGGGTTTCAATATCGTAACGTTCCAGATAATCCTGCAAAGCCAGAGAATTAATCACTGTGGCAAGCATTCCCATATAATCGGCTGAAACCCGGTCCATTCCACGGGCACTTGCAGAAAGACCTCTGAAGATATTTCCACCACCTACTATGATCCCAATCTGTACACCCATATGATAAATCTCGCTTATATCCCTACAGATCTGGTCTACAGTCGCAGGATCAATTCCCAGCTTTTTTGAGTCTCCCATAAGAGCCTCACCGCTGAGCTTTAACAATATTCGTTTGTATATCGGTTTATCTGACAGAATACTATTTCCTGATTTTATTACACTATAGTTAAAAAAAAGAGCAAAGATAACTCTTTGCTCTTGATAATTTATTCACCTAATTGAAAACGGACAAATCTTGCAATTACAATATTTTCCCCAAGTTTTGCAACTGCGCCGGTCAACAGGTCTTTGATTGTTTTGTCAGGATCTTTAACAAAAGGCTGCTCAAGTAAGCAGTTTTCCTGATAAAACTTGTCCATCTTGCCGGTTACCATTCTTTCAATGATATTTTCCGGTTTACCCTGTTCACGTGCCTGTCCGCGATAGATTTCCAATTCTTTGTCAATCAATTCCTGAGAAACTTCTTCACGGGTAACAACCAATGGTTTTGCCGCTGCAATATGCATTGCAACATCTTTGGCAAATTCAAGAAAATCATCGTTACGTGCTACAAAGTCAGTTTCACAATTAATTTCAACCATTACACCCAATCTACTTCCAGGATGGATATAAGATTGAATAATACCTTCTTTGGCGTCTCTGCTTGCTTTTTTCTCAGCTTTTTGCAGACCTTTTTTTCTCAAATAATCTATTGCTTTTTCTATATTACCATCATTTTCAGCCAGCGCTTTTTTACAATCCATCATGCCGGCGCCAGTTTTTTCACGTAATGCTTTCACATCCGAAGCCGAAATGGCCATGATTAATTCTCCTTGAAATTAATTTCTTAACAACTCTATTATAAAATAGGGTCTTATTCTTCTACTTTACCTGTTTCTTCAGCTTTGGCGTATTCTTTTTCCGAAGCTTCAGATTCAGCAATTGCCTGCTGTTCCTGTTGACCAGCTTTGCCTTCAATAATAGCATCAACTATTGTATGGGTAACCAGGTTGATGGACTTGAACGCGTCATCATTACAGGGAATGGGAAAGTCAATGGGATCAGGGTCTGTGTTGGTATCAATAATAGCAAATACCGGTATTCCCAGTTTGATAGCTTCTTTTAATGCAATACTCTCTTTTTTAGCGTCTACAATAAACATTGCAACGGGAAGATGGTTCATTTCACGAATACCACCTAAAACAGTATTGAGTTTTTCTTTTTCGCGTTCAATTGACAAAATTTCTTTTTTAGCAAGTTTGTCATAGGTACCATCAATGGCTTTTTTCTCAAGGTTTTTTAAGCGTTTTACACTCTTTTTGATGGTAATGAAATTGGTAAGGGTTCCACCTAACCAACGTTCTGTAACATAAGGCATGTTACAACGTTCGGCTTCCAACTTTATAATATCTTTTGCTTGTTTTTTCGTTCCAACCAACAAGACTTCTCCGCCTTTGCTCACAATATCTTTAAGCTCATCACAGGCGGTCTCTAACATTGCCAGAGATTTTTTCAAATCGATTATATGAATGCCATTCCGTTCCATAAAAATGAATTGCTTCATTTTCGGGTTCCAACGGCGGGTCAAATGCCCAAAATGACATCCTGCTAACAGCAGGTCTTGTATTTGCACTTTAGCCATAATTTAACACCTCTCTTTTGGGGTTTTTTCCTCCATTTTCCCATTGTGCATCGGTATATAACACCCCAATTGGGAAAATGTGTGTGATATAAAGATTAACGTTTTGAGAACTGGAAGCGTTTTCTTGCGCCCGGTTGTCCGTATTTCTTACGTTCAACCATTCTCGGATCACGTGTCAAAAATCCATGACGACGTAAAGGAGAACGTAAATCTTCATTAGTTTTAACAAGTGCACGTGCAATGCCTAACAACAAAGCTCCTGCCTGACCGCTTAATCCGCCGCCATTTACAAAGGCTTTAATGTCATATTTGCCCAAATTTTCCGTTACTTCGAGGGGTTGTTCTACGATCATGCGCAAGGTATCACGTCTCACATAATCCATCAACTCGCGATTGTTAACGGTAAATTTTCCGCTTCCCGGTGTAAGATATACACGTGCAATAGCATTTTTTCTTCTACCGGTTGCGTAATAATAGTTTTCTTTCATTATTGCTCCTAAAAATCCGATCGTTTAGGTAATTTTACAAAGACATTGGTTCCGGAGTTTGTGCCTGATGCGGATGCTCTGCATCTGCATAAATTTTCAGCTTTTTCAACATTTTGCGGCCCAAACGGTTATGAGGAAGCATACCGCGAACAGCTTCATGCAGAACAAACTCTGGTTTCTTTTGTATCATGGTCTGATAAGAGGTTTCTTTCAAACCACCGGGATATCCGGAATGACGATAATACAGTTTCTGTTCTGCTTTTCTTCCGGTTACCCGTATTTTGTCAGCATTTACGATTACCACAAAATCACCTACATCCATATGTGGTGCCCAGATGGGTTTGTGCTTACCGCGCAATACATTTGCCACTTTACTGGCAACACGTCCTAATACGAGCCCCTCCGCATCAATGACGTACCATTTTCGATCTATGTCCCCCGGCTTTGGTGAATAGGTCTTCAACGTTAAATCTCCCATTTTAATTGTTACACAGACGAAGAAGTTACACAAAAAAAAATAAATATGCAAGAAAAATCAAAACAAGACTGGTGTGGAAGTGCTTTTAAGGCAGTATTTTTTCAAAAATTTGCTACTTTCCCCTTGTTTACAACACATTTTACCACTCCCTTTAGCGTTTGACCGTCTAATGGGGTGTTTTGCGCCAGAGATTTTAGCGACTCCCGTTTGATGGTCCGTTCTCCATCAAGATCCAGAACCGTCAAATTTGCTTTGCTTCCGGCTTTGATTACTGCTTGTTCAATTTTTAAAATTTTTCGGGGCTGAACCGTCAAAGCATTCAATACCTGCTGCAGGTTCAACAATCCCGGTTTTACAAGATGGGTTATCAACAAACTCAAATGCGTTTCCAAACCAATCATACCAAAAGGTGCCGCATCAAATTCCACATCAATCTCTTCCAGCGCATACGGAGAGTGGTCTGTCACAATAGCATCAATTGTACCATCGGCTACTCCGGCGATCAATGCTTTAACATCATTGGGTCTGCGCATGGGTGGATTCACCTTTAGATTTGAATCAAATGTAGCCAGGTCTTCATCCGAATATACCAAATTATGTGCGGTAACATCACAGGTAATATCCACTCCTGCCGCTTTTGCCTGCCTAACCATATCTACAGAAACCGCGGTACTGATCTTTGTCAGGTGCACACGGGCGCCTGTCAATTCTGCAAGCCTTATGTCTCGTGAAACCAAAATCTCTTCTGCCGCATTTGGCATGGGAAGAAATCCCAAACGTGTAGACATGATACTTTCATTAATTTGTCCTCGATGCGTCAACCCGGTATCTTCACAATGGTCCATAACCGGCAGATCAAACATACTTGCATACTCCATGGCCCTGCGCATTACCGCTGAATTCAACACAGGATGCTCATCATCAGATACAGCAACAGCGCCTGCCCGCTTGAGCTCTGCCATCTCTGTTATCTCTACTCCCTGACATTTTTTGGTAATCGCAGCAATGGGATACACCTCAACAAGTTCGTCTTTTACCTGTTTCTTGATAAATTCTACAATCTGCTGTTTATCGCAAACCGGATCAGTATCTGCCATAGAACAAACTTCTGTAAAACCACCCACCATAGCTGCCTCACAGGCATTGGCCAGGGTTTCTCTGTCTTCATGACCAGGTTCGCGCAGGTGTGCGTGTATATCGATCAAACCGGGGGTAATCAAACACTCCTCTGCAGATACCAGCTCGCCTTTAAAACTAGAGTTGTCAAGCTTGCCGATTTCTTTAATAACACCATCTATAATCAATACATCTGCTTTTTCACTTTTACCACTAACCGGATCAAAAACCGATCCGCCAGCTATCAATACCTGTTTTGCTTTATTTATCAACACATGATCCTTTAATTTATAGCCGATGTTTCTACACCACTCAGCAGCAACAAAACCGCCATTCTAACAGCTACACCATTGGTTACCTGCTGCAGTATCAATGAAAAATCGGAATCTGCCACATCACTATCCAATTCCACTCCCCGGTTTATGGGACCCGGGTGCATAATTGCGATATCCTTTTTCGCATTTTCAAGACGTTTTCTGGTTACGCCAAACTCGGAATGATATTCACGGATTGAGGGAAACAATCCCGCGTCTTGTCGTTCAAGTTGAATTCTCAATACATTCAACGCGTCTGCCCATTCGATTGCTTCATCGATGCTATAAGAGACGGTAACACCCAGATCTTCAATACTGTTCGGTATCAACGTTTTGGGCCCGCAGACCATAACTTCGGCACCCATGGCTTTGAGTCCAAAAATATTGGATGTTGCCACGCGACCATGAGTAATATCTCCAACAATTGCAACCTTTAGGCCTTCAAGGGAGCCAAACTTTTCCCGCAAAGACAACATATCAAGCAGGGCCTGTGTAGGATGCTCATGCATACCATCACCTGCATTAATAATTGCCGAATCCACACACTGGGTAAGAAATAACGGCACACCGGGTGTTGAATGCCTCACAACGACCATATCTATATTCATGGCTTCAATGTTACGAATAGTATCGCGCAGAGTTTCTCCCTTTTTTACAGAACTGGTAGAACTGGAAAAGTTAACCGTATCTGCCGAGAGTCTTTTTTCTGCGAGTTCGAATGAAATACGTGTACGGGTTGAAGGCTCATAAAAGAAATTAAGTACGGTTTTGCCACGTAATGTTGGGACTTTGGGGATATCACGACTCAGGATTTCTTTGAATGATTCTGCCGTATCCAGAATTAGCTTAATATCTGATTTTGGCACTCCCTCCAACCCTAACAAATGGGAAATGGATAATGACATTAAACTTCCTCCTTTGGCGCCTCAACCAGGTATACACTGTCTTCTGTATCATCCTCTTTTAAACGCACTTGAATTTCTTCTCCAATAGATGTCAGTATCATCTTGCCGGTATAATCCGGTTGAATGGGTAACTCTCTGTGCCCCCGGTCAACCAATACGGCGAGTTGAATACTTGAGGGACGCCCAAAATCCATCAGCGCGTCAAGCGCAGCTCGCGATGTTCTACCGGTAAACATGACATCATCCACCAGCACAACCTGAACATCATTGATCTCAAACGGAATTCGGGTAACCTGCACAACCGGCTGTTTCATTCTTTTTCTAAAATCATCCCTATACAGGGTAATATCCAAAATACCCAGAGGTACCTTTTTACCCTCAATTTCTTCAATTTTGTTTACCAGACGGGTGGCAATGGTTGCACCCCTGGTTTGAATACCAACGATTACAACATTATCAACACCCTTGTTCCGCTCTATAATCTCGTGAGCCAGGCGAACAATTGTACGCTGTAATCCTTCTGCATCAATAACTTTAGCTTTAATTTTTGGATTCATATGTACACACTTTAATAGACAAAAAAATACCTCCATCGATAATTCGTGAAGGCCTTATTTAAGTAATTTATATTATAAATAATGTTCAACTTTTGCAAGATTTTTTTTATATTATCAGAACGAATTGCGACCATTACACAGGAGTTATTATGCCTTTCTACAAAAACATGTTCCATCCGGGTGAAGTTATTCTTATTTACTTTCATGACGAACCTTCTTTTTTTGCCAGAGTAGAAGACGTATCTCCTGATGTTAAAAAAGGATGGTGGCAAATGAATTTTCTGGTATTATCTGTTCCATTACAAACCGCAACCTGGATTTTAGATGACAACCAGATGCACGGCGCCAATTTTACCATGAATCAAAATCCGGTACGCATTGAACGTGTAGAAACACCTGAAGAAGCTGAACCCGCACAACCCAATGAAGAAAAATCAGCAATAAAAGACAAACCCAAATCTCAAAATGGCGGCCGGGTAGTATCCATGTTTGACGACGTAGACTAGAAATTTGGCAATGTTATATTTTCGCCTTCATCTGGCCATCTTGACCGGATCTTTATTGTATCCGGGAAAATATAAAAACGTTCAGCAGCCTGATAAGGAAAGGCCCTTCCTTTGCTGTAAACATTATTATCATCTTCATCCCTGAACAGCGACAATACATAGGCTCCCGGCATCAGTTCAGTAAAACGATAATCACCTTCTCCATCAATCCACAACGTCTTTTCCGGTCCATTAATCATCTGCGCGGTAATCTGGAAACGTCCGGTTGCCGATGTGTCTGCATCCCGAACGGTTCCCGCAATTTCACTCAATGTATCGGGATTAATTGAATTAAACCGCTTTTGCACCAATGTATCAGCCAAAGGATTACCAAAAAAATCTTTAACCGTTGAATCAACTGGCAATGTTACCCAATAAAAAGTTTCAGGCTCCATAGGCACATCCGGTTCAAACTCTATACTTGCGCCATGCAGCCAGTTAAATGTGCCAGACAAGGTATCACCCAGGGTATCTGCAACTACCAGACATTTCTCAACAGATTGCCTGTCCATTATTTCACTGAACAAAAGTGTTATGGTTGTATCTATCATTACATTCTTTGAACTGTCCGCCGGAATCATGCTGACATAATAAGGACCCGTTGTATCCGGGACTGTACTGCCCTTAAAATTCACATTCAATGTATCCGGCCCAAGCAAATGTCCGGCAAGATCCATAGCGTGCTCAACCTTGACAAAATACATACTATCCGAAATCTGTTCCGAGGTAGTTAAATGCACCAAAAATGGAGTAGACGCATCGGGAAAGGCATCCAGAATTGTCAACGTATCAACAGGATTAAAGAGTAGATAGTTGTTCAAGCTAGACAGGCTGTCAGTTCGCATGTTTTCCGAAAATCGAACATCAACATGATTTTGGTCCAATGCACCGGCACTTCTCAAAATGGGGGCAGTAGTATCTTCAAGTGCAATTCTGAAATCAAATCCATCAATTGAAGGAATGGTTTCTGACAATATTACATCATTAAAGCTGACTCCCAGCATATCATACTCTGTATCATACTTGTTGTTCATATCCCGGTCTTTGATTGCAAGTAAACGATAATGTCCAAAAGCCATGTATGAAAGATCATATTCACCATCTTCACCCACCTGGGTAATATATAGTGGGAAATCTACCGAAGGATTAGGTTCTGGAACTTCTTCCAGATCATAAGCCCAAATTTGAGTACCCTGAACAGGTGTTTTCCCGGATGCATATACATTACCACCAATAGAAGCAATATCCAATACCGGACCTGTTGAAAAGGCAAGCGAATACGAAGAACGCATCTTGTTATTGCGCCGGTCCTGGGTCCCGGTTCCCACGGTTATTACATAGGTCCGATTCTCTGCCAACGGTCCCGGAAATGTGATAAATAGCTGACGACCCTTTTTCCATTTATATTGAATATTCTCACCCGGAAACGGTGTAATAAATATTGATTCCTGACAGGACTGCGGATCTACCGCTTCACTAAACTCGATCATCACCTGAGTATCAACCGCAATTTGGGTTGTGTCAGCCGGTGGATAGGTATTCAAAATCAACGGGGGACGCTTGTCCACAGGTCCACCAGGGGGATACCCCTGCTTTGCACAACCCGTTAATAAAATTATCAGCAAAAATAGTTTTAAAATTTTCATGAACAAAATTATTGATAAAATGCTGCAATAACAAGATTTTTTTATATATATGATACAATTGTACACAAAAATTGTTTCATAAAATACACATCAGGAAAGGCAACGGCAACAAAACAAGGGCAAGTCCATAAAAAACAACAAACAAAAACAGTTCGATTTCGGCCTGAAATTTGCTTATTATTTTTTGATATAGTAGATCAATTTCATGGAAGTATGATGAGAGCATATATACATATTATAATTTTCTTTTTATTAATTACAGCTTCACTTGTTATAGCTAAAAGTGAGGGCAATGGCTTTTCTACAATTATCTGGGACCCGGTAACTACAGATATAAACGGTGACCCGGAAACCGGAACTATATATTATTATATCTATTGCCAGGAGACTCTTTCTTATCCCCCACTACAATCTGAAATTGTGGGCACAACAACCAATGCAGCGTTTGTACATTACGATGACCGGCTATTGGATCCTGAAGTAACTCTCTATTATACTGTAACTGCAGTTGACGAATTCGGTAACGAATCACCCCTGGGTGAAGAACATACGTTGCCGGTTGAGCTTTCTTCGTTTGAGCTGGAACTGCTTGAAGGTAAAGTTCAAGTCGAATGGAATGTACATAGCGAACAGGATATGTTGGGATACAATGTACTACGTTCAGAAACCAAAGATGGTAGCTATAAAAAAATAAACACCCATATAATACAAAGCAGTAACAGTACAACGTTAAAACAATACTCTTTTATCGATGAAAAACCGGAACTGTTTAAAACATATTACTATAAATTATTATGTCTGAATATTGATGGCACCACACAAATATTTGGCCCGCAGGAAATCCTGGTAGACAAAGGATTACCCGAAACTTTTCTTGTGGCTCAAAATTACCCCAATCCATTTAATCCTGTAACAACCATCATGTATGCGTTGCCAGAAGCTTCACCGGTACATATTTCAATATTTAACCTGCAGGGTAAACATGTAGCCACTCTGGTAGATGCTGAAAAACCAGCAGGCACACATGCAGTATCGTGGTCTGGACTTAATGACAACCATATCAAAGTTGCATCGGGCGTTTATTTTTACAAAATGTCTGCTCCGGGATTTAAACAAGTCAAAAAGATGATCATTACAAAATAAATGCCCAAAAATTACCATGGGGTCTGTAATTTGGTGTGAACTAACCTTTACAAAAAATAAAATCCTTGATTTTTAGCAAAACAAACTGTACCATAAAGTTTAGTCTTTTTTGTATTATTATGATATCAGTTGATGAATATAACATTAGAAAATATTAAAGCTTACGCTAACGATTCTGTATACAAAAAAGGAGTGCGCCTATACAAGCAAAGCAAGGTTGAACTGCTTGAAACAGGTCTTGTACAATTCAAAGCAACCGTCGAAAATGATGAAACACATAATGTTCAGGTTGAACAGGAAAACGGAAAATTCTATTCAAGCTGTACGTGCCCCAGCTGGGGAACCTGTGAGCATGTGATTGCCGCGCTACTTGAGGCAAAAACCTGGTACAATGAGAATCAGGAAAATCTAATACAACTTCAATCGCAGCCACAATGGAAGTCTTTTTTTGATCAGGTAATAGAATCTCAAATCTATTCCTTACCAAACAACGAAGACAATTCCATGCAGAAATGGAAAATTGTCTTTATTATCCAGTTTGATAATGAATCCTGGTCTTTAACCCCCCAAAAAGCGTATGTAAAAAAAGATGGCAGTATTGGCCGTTTTGCCAACATTGGCGAATTTGATCCAAACTCTAAAGAACTATTATATGCCGAAAATGATCCCATTATCATATCATATCTACAAAAATTAGAGCAGCAGCAAAATTCGTTTTATAATTACAGATACTATGGCAATAATCACGACTATGACATATCGAGCTTTCATTTTAAATATGGCAGCAAACTGGGACCGCTTTTTGATTTTTTACAAAACAGCACCCTGTTATTAAAAACAAATGATAACACAAGTCCAATTGAATTTGGCAAAACCTGCTCAATTCACTTTGAATTTGAAAACACCAATGAGCATTACAGCCTGAGTCCGGTTATCTCACGTGGACAAAAAGTTGAAAAACTAAACCCCGAATATCACATCCTGTCTGAACAACCGGTTTGGATTATTAGAAAAAATAAAATTTACAAAATCGACAATCAGGAATATTCCGGCCTGCTTCTCCCCTTTAGCAAAGATGCTATTGATCTACAGATACCCAAATCAGAATTTCCGGATTTTCTGGAAAACATCTATCCACAATTGTCATTATTTTCTTCTATCCCACTGCCAGACTCTGTTCCGGTTAAGCATCAAAACTCGATCAGTAACTGTGTCTTAACTTTGAAAGAGACCGAAGATTATCTGGAAATCACCCCCTCATTCAATTACGGGGGCCACCTGATAGACCCTAATGAATCTCAATTCAATATCTTTCGGAAAGAAGATGAAACTGTAACACTCATCAGCCGGGATATAAAAAATGAAAACAGAATCCTTGAATCACTGCTCAAATCCGGATTAAAAACCTCGCCGCGTGGCCCGCTCAGATTGATCAACTCTAAAGTATTGAAATGGATGTTTAAAAACATTCCCCATTTACGCGAAAAAGGTTTTGTGCTTGATGGAATTGACGAGCTGGAAAATTTCAGAATCCGCACTGGCGAACCTAACGTGCGCATGGCAGTAACAACAAAGATCGACTGGTTTGACCTCAATATCGAAATTGATATTGAAGGCGTTTCCCTGGCCCTTTCTGAACTACGACGCGCGGTCAAGCAGAACAAAAAATATGTAAGGCTTGAAGACAATAGCATAGCCAAACTCCCGGAAGAGTGGTTCAAGAAATTTAAACATCTGTTCAATTTCAGTCATTCAGATGACCAGGAGATACAGGTTGCAAAATATCATGTAACCCTCATAGACTCTCTTTTTGAAGATGCCGAAGGTAAAATAGTAGACGAAGAATATAATTTCAACCTCGAACGCCTTCAAGGATTTAAAGGCATTGAACAGCAGGAATTACCAACAAGCTTGAACAGTGTTATGCGGGACTATCAAAAAGCGGGTTTTGACTGGCTTTACTTTTTAAAAGAATATAACTTTGGCGGCTGCCTTGCCGATGATATGGGTCTTGGAAAAACCCTGCAAACCCTTTCTTTATTGTTGAAAGAAAAAAAACTTGGCAATAACAAATCCAGCTTGATTGTATGCCCCACATCGGTCGTGTTTAACTGGGAACAGGAAATTAAAAAATTCACCCCAGAGCTCAATGTATTGGTTCATACCGGGAACTACCGCCAACGCAACATTGACGGCTTTGAAGAATATGATATCATTTTGACCAGTTATGGCATTATGAGACGCGATGTTACCTTTCTCAGGGATCTGGATTTCCATTATATCGTACTGGATGAATCTCAAAAAATTAAAAATCCACAATCTCAAACCGCCAAAGCGGTCCGTATTTTAAACAGCAGATACAAACTGGTTCTTACCGGTACACCGGTTGAAAACAATACCATTGAATTGTGGTCACAGTTCTCATTTCTAAATCCGGGACTTTTGGGTCCATTGCCATATTTCAAGTCATTCTTTACCAATCCCATAGAAAAAAAGCAGGACACTGAAACAGCAGCACTGTTAAAGCAATTGATCTATCCATTCATCCTCAGACGGACCAAAGAGAATGTAGCAACAGAACTGCCGCCCAAAATTGAGCAAACTGTCTTTTGTTCTATGAATCCTGAACAGCAGCAATTATATCAATATTGGAAAAATTACTATCGCTCAATGATTCTTGAAAAAATTGACACCGTAGGTATAGACAAAGCCCGCATGAACATACTGGAAGGCTTGGTCAAACTGCGTCAGATAGCCTGCCATCCGCATTTGATAGACAATAATGTAAATGAAGACTCGGGTAAATTTGAATACCTGAAAGAATCCATTGAAGAAATCATTGCCGAAGACCACAAGATTCTGCTGTTTTCACAGTTTGTACGTATGTTAAAATTATTACAGGCACACCTCGACGAGGTTGGCATTCCCTACGTCTATCTCGATGGTAACACCCGCAACAGACAGGAATGTGTAGAGCGTTTTCAAAATGACAAAAACATAAAGATCTTTTTAATCAGTCTCAAAGCCGGTGGAACCGGTCTCAATCTGACCGAAGCCGATTATGTCATCCATTATGATCCTTGGTGGAACCCCGCAGTTGAGGTTCAAGCCACAGACCGCGCGCACCGTATAGGGCAGGAGAAAAAAGTTTTCGTCTATCGCCTGATTACCAAAGAAAGTGTAGAAGAAAAAATGCTGACCCTGCAGGATAAAAAGAAAAAACTGGTATCTGACCTCATCACCACAGATTCCGGATTTTTCAAAAGCCTGACACGGGAAAACGTGGAAATGCTGTTTGCCTGATAAAGGAGCGCTCCATGAAAATTGACCAGAATTTTTTTGACCAGACCGTAAGAAATTATCTGGAATACATTCAAGACAAGGTGTCTGAATATCCCATGGAAAAACAGCTCGAAATTGTTGCGGTTATCTCGCAACTGCGTAAAATCAAACTCGACAACCTCTCGGAACAGGACTGGAAAACCATCCTCATGGCAAATAAAATATTTGCCGAAACTCCTTACAAACAAGACATGATCAAAATTTTCAGATATACAAACGACTTGTTTCTTGATGACTGAAAAGATGTTTTTTAATAATCAATTATATGAATAATTTCACCACTAGCTCTGTTTTCTGATATATACAATTTGGAGGCTAACATGAATATAGTCGTATTTCTGCTTGTGGGACTGATCGCGGGATGGCTTGCCGGTCAGATCATGAAGGATAAAAAACGTAAATTACTGGGAAACCTGATTGTAGGTGTACTCGGTGCGGTCATTGGAGGATTTCTGTTCAATGCACTGGGATTAGCAGCTTATGGTGTTCTCGGTTCTATTATCATGGCAACCATAGGTGCTGTTGTGCTATTGTGGCTGCTCGGACTCATCAATAAAAAATAAATCAAACTCTCTTATACAGCCTTAATTCTTTGAGAGCTAAAATTTCACTCGATGATATCAAGGCTCTGTTACCCACAAATCCCCATAACCGCTAAAGGTCATATCATACACTTTTTTGACTTGCTGGTCTGTACTTTTACGTATCAATACATAAGATGCTGTTGTGTTCATATCTGCATCAAATTTACGTAAAATGTAACGATCATTATCATAACAATACATCCCCTTGTAATAAGCCATAGCACGTAAATTATTCGCCTCAATCGTGTACTGTTCGGTTATATTTGAAAAATCCGTTTTATCGTGCCTAAAAATTGAATTCTGTGAACAGGAATATACATGTCCATCCGCTATATTTAAACAGAGCCCCTTAATATTTTGAGTCATTTTATGGGCTCTCTGCACGGTAAAATGATTCAGATCCAATTGATATAAAGAATCCGGTCCCACGCATGCCAGTACAACCTCCCGGTGATAGGTCATTCCCGTTACGTTCTTTTTATTAAACGGGGACATGAAATAATATTCAAATTCCCAATGATTTACATTATACTTGTATTTCCGTAGCAGTTCAGCATTCACCAATGGCTCCTGACCGGTCAAAGCACCCATCCACATTTCGTTACTGACCAGGCGTGAACCATTACTGGCAATTGCCGGATGCGTTGACATGGATGAGGTGCTGAACACATTACACATAAAGATTTTGGGGATTTCTATAACAACTGCAGAATCTTTGTGTGCAATTTCCAGCTTGTCCCAGGCATCAATCCAGTAATCCCCAATCTGGTAATCAATATAATATGTCCCCGGATAGATGGGGTCAAACTCGAAATTTCCATTACTGTCAGATTCAACAACCTGGGTGCCAAAGGTCACTTCATAGAGCATATGCACCTGCCGGATCTGTATGGACACACCAGACAAAATTTCACCACTGTCAATATCGATAGTTTGACCGCTGAACCGGTAACTGGGTATCAATGGTCGTGTAACATCATGGTCCTGTTTTTTCCAACAGGATAGTAAAGATATAAAAACGATTAGTATTAATAACTTTTTCACCATGATATCCCCAATGTGTTATAATTTAAAATAAGAATTATCAACCAAACAGCAAACGTTTTCTTGTTAGAACGTTTGCATTTATTTGTGGTTTTCCGTATTATTATAGAAACCCAACAGGAAAATTTTATGCAGCCTTTAAAAATCAGCCGATTGATCTCCGGTGGCCTGATCACAAACTACAACTGTTCTTCAATATGCAGACACTGTTTATATCGCTGCAGCCCGCGGTGGGACAATGACTATATCTCAACTGATACTGTAAAAAGTAACCTGGAAACGGTAATATCCCTGGGTTGCCACTCTTTGCACATTGGTGGTGGAGAACCCATGCTTAACCCCAACAAGCTAATCAATGTGCTGGATGCCGCAAATGAACTGGGTGTATCGATTGAATACGTGGAAACCAATTCGTCATGGTTTCATGATCATCTCTCAGCGCTGGATATGCTACGCGATTTACGTGCGCATGGACTGAATACGCTGCTGGTTTCCATCAGTCCTTTTCATGTTGAATATATTCCCCTTGCCAAAGTTAAAGGCGTTATACGCGCCTGTCACCAAACCGGTATGAACATCTTTCCCTGGATCAGCGATTTTTATGACGAACTGGACAAGCTGCCAGATGACAGAAAACACAAAATGCAGGAATATATTGACCTGTTTGGCGACCAATGGCCGCAGAGCGTTTTAAACCGCTATTGGCTCTCTACCGGCGGCCGAACGCTTGATCTGCTGCGTACGTTCAGCAGCAGACGGATTCCGCTGGAACGATTACGCAACAGCAATCACGGTTGTCAAGAGTTGACTGAAACCGGTCACTTCCATGTGGATCTGTATGGCTATTACATTCCCGGACTCTGCACAGGCTTGGGCATCCAGGCCAGCGATCTGGGATCAGAACTGAATCCGCAAGACTATCCACTAATTACTTTATTATACAACAATGGAATCAACGGACTGTTGACCTTTGCGGAATCAGAATATGGATTCAAAGCAAAACACAATGCCTATGTAGCAAAATGCGAGCTTTGCGCAGAGATCAGGGCCTTTCTGGTGAACGAAAAAAATGTAAAATCCAAAGAACTGCACCCACAAGGACATTACGACGAGATCAACAGGGTAGCCAATTCCTGATTCTTAATTTTTATATTTTTTAACTGCTTTTGCAATTTTTTTCCTGATCTTTTTTTCAGAGGGTGGCGGCCCCGTACGCAGTTCTTTTCCATTTATAAAAATACCATCCGAGATGCCCCATTCCCAAAAGGTATTGCGATCTGTTGTATTAATCTCATGCAAACGTATCATATCTCCATACTCTGAGGCAATGTTCCGTGTTCGCTCATAAACCATATTAAACGCAGGACACCAACCATTTTTAAAAAGGGTAATCTCGGGACTATCAGTATTTGTTATCCGTTTCCGATTCGGAGGAATCCATTTCGGAGGTTCTGCGCTATCGTCAAACGCTTTCCATAAAAGGACCTGAACTCCAAGCTTGTCTGTTTTGACATAGCCCTGCTTTTTAAACCAGCTTGCTTTCATCCATGCCGGTATAGCCACCCCCCACGCAGCAAGGCCTTTTGCGCCTAGTTCTTTAACATCAGCTTCTGCTGCTTGAATCAAAGCTTTGCCCATTCCCTGCTTTTGAAAATTTCCACGTCCTTTTTTATACCCATGCACCCAGATACAAAGAACCATGTATAAATCTTTTCCCTCGGCAAATGATTCCTCAATGGGCAGATATTGGATCATGCCGCCCACCTCACCGGAATCATCCACTGCCAATTTAACCCGTAATCCCCGGTCTTTCATGGTATGATACCAGTTTTTCTTGTGGTCAGCCGCATCTCTAATCTCGTCCGACCAGTCCTCCAGACAGACAAAATAAAGCGGTTGATGTGCTTCTGATAAATCAATAATTTGCATAAACACCCCAGAAATTGGTTTCTCTTTAATTGTATTCATTAACCACAAAAATGTCAAGTTAAATTAATATAAATTTACAGCATCTATTTTGAATCCTGCAAGCAGGTATCTCATCAAATTAATAGATAAAACTACAAAAAATGGACAGAACATGATTGATAAAACCCGGTTTGAGCAAGGCTATACATTTAACGAAATGCTGCAAAACTATCCCGAGCAGCTTGAACTGCATCAGCATCATTACAATAAGACCGTAATTCACGATGATGACCGTAATCTGATCCAAAACGCCGGAGACTTGAACATTATGGTACTTACCATACCCTGGTGTGGAGACTCGGTTGCAACATTACCCGTGCTATTCAAGCTGGTTGAAGGATTGGAAAATGTAAAACTTCGCATCCTGGAACGGGATGACCACCCAGACATCATGGACAATTACCTGACCAACGGTGGCAGGGCCGTCCCCAAGTTTGTTTTTTTCGACGGAGAATTAAATGAACTGGGCAACTGGGGTCCACGCCCCAAACCCTTTCAGGAGATTTTTGAACAATATCGCCCCAAAATCAAATCCGGTGAAATCAGCAAAGAAACCGTACACCAGATCTTACGTAAAGAATATGCCAAAGATCGTGGCAAAACCATCATTCGGGAAATGATGGAGCTGTTGACAAAATAAAAAAGTTCGTTCATACTTTTTTAAAAACATACCCCAGGCAAACACCCTCATCGCAAATGATTTGCAATCTAGCGTTTTCATTTCAATACTTGTGTTTTCTTAATTCTTATTCTATCCTACTTGTTCTCTATCCAATTGATAAAATTCTTGGAACAATTTTTGCGCGAACAGGTATTATAAATACACGGCAATTTTATAATTTATAAAAAATTAATATTATTTTGATTTCGTTAAAATAATATTAAATCATACACCGGGCGGAAAATGTTAAAATTTCCCAAAAATTTCAAATTATTATATTTTTTTATGACACTATTTATAATGTTATTTATCTCGCTATTATATGCGGATGAGCTTCCAGAATATTATATAATTATTGACCAGGAATCGCTTGATACACTTGACAAAAACCCATACGATGATATTTATTATCCGGCTCAGCTTGCTTTCGATGATAAAGTCTATGAATGTCAGGTCAGGTACAGAGGTGCAACTTCTCGCAACCATCCCAAAAAGAGTTGGAAGATTGATTTGTTTAGTGACAATAATGATTTTGATTGTGAAAAGTTAAATCTCAACGCAGAATATATTGACAACACAATGCTTCGAAATCACCTGACAAACAATCTTTATAAAAGCATGGGCTTTCCTGCTCCAAAAACTAAACACATCAAACTATATGTTAATAATGAATTTAGAGGCGTATACCTATGTATACAAAACATTGATGAATACTTTTTAAAAGATAATGACCGTCAAAAAAACAGCTTGTTTAAAGCTATAAACCATAGCGCCAACATGGCTCCCCTTTGTCACTTTGGGGAATATCCCATCTCATGGGAACAAAAAATTGGTGACCCAAAAGATTATCAAAAGCTGATAACTCTTTTAAACAAGCTATATTATTACAATAATACGGATTTTGTCAACAACATTGAAAACATGGTTAATGTTGAAAATATTATCAACTATTTTGCGATTGAATTTGTAATATCCAGTTATGATTGTTTTACAAAAAATTTGTTCTTTTATTTAAATCCCAAAACAGATCTTTGGGAGATCTTTCCATGGGACAATGATGCAGCCTGGGGTTTTTCCTGGAAAGGTGAATACATTCAAGATTATGAGACATTTTATTATGACAGCCCTTTAAAAAATCAGCTCCTCTTTCAAAGACTGTTAGAGCATGAAAAATACAAAATAATGTTCTGGAATACTGTTCAATCCATCATTGACGAAAAATTTTCGCACCTGCTTTCTGAAATAGACAATGACGTAACTCGAATACAACCAGATATTTACAATGACACCTTTAAAAGATGTACAAATCAGGAATTTGACGATTCAATTATAGAATTAAAATCCTTTTTTACAAAGCGTAAAGAATTCCTGAAAACCAAAACTACATTTAACAGACCACAAGTTGCAAACTTTTATTGTTCCAATCCATTTCCCACTCCCGATTCCACAGTCACATTTCAGGTCAAATCCTCTCAACCCCAGAATATAAAATTGAATATCATTAAAGATATGGATTGGGCAGGCACGTCCGGATTTTATTTAAAAACATTTCCCATGTATGATGATGGCAATCATAATGACAGCTTAGCTGGTGATCTCTTGTATGGCTGTCAGGTTGAATTTAAAAATTTTTCTCCACAGCTCTTGCCGTATTATTTCTCAATTGAAAATTATGATTACCCGGCAAACGGACACTTTTATATAAAATTCAACAGTTCCCACTCTCATGCAATTCGTCTGTTTGATGAAGAAATGAATATAAAACAAAACATTCAACTCGGTAGTATTTATAAAATAGATAATGACTATACGGTTCAACTGCACAACAACTCTGATAAAGATATTGATCTTTCATACTGCACGCTTCAATCCGGAGAATATTGGAACCAATTTCTCATTCCGCAAGGCACAATAGTTCAGGCTAAAAAAAGTCTTTATATTTCATCAGACACCGAACTTTCAATGGCAACCATAACCAAAGAAAAAACAATCGGTAATGCATTGTTTGACATAGCCATAGATGACTCAATTGCTTTATTTTCTCCAGCTCAAACAAAAATCACATCAAAGCTTTGTACTCATTATGAACCCATTAATAGTGAGTTCGCAACCATTGTAATCAATGAAATCAATTACAACTCGGCAGAAGCGTTTGATGTTGGTGACTGGCTTGAATTGTACAACCCCAACAATACTGTTACGGATATCTCTTACTGGTCAATTTCCGATGGAAATTCGGAAAACATGTACCGTTTTCCTGCAAACACTACTATCCTTCCCAACGATTTTATGATTATCTGTTCAGACATGGATGACTTTGAATCGGGTTTTCCAAATGTAGAAAAAATCATCGGTGAAATGGATTTCAAACTAAGTGCTTCCGGAGAACAACTTATCCTCTATGATGCGTTACACAACACCATAGATTCTGTGGCGTTTGACGATCACGCACCCTGGCCCGAAAGTCCGGATGGCAGTGGTGCAACCCTTGAATTAATCAACCCATTACTTGACAATAATGTAGCACAACATTGGGCAGCTTCTGAAAATTTTGGTAGTCCGTGTGCTTTTAACAGCAGGTACAGTAAAATCGATACAACGGCGCAGCCTGCAAATAATTCGTACCTGCGACAAAATTTCCCAAATCCTTTTAACGAAAAAACCCATATCAGCTTTATTACAAAATTAAATCAAAAAGTTGAAATAAAAATATACAACATAACCGGACAGCTTGTTGAATCACTCACACCACCAACAAATACTTTTATGGTTACCTGGAACACCATCAATCAAAGTTCAGGTGTATATTTTTATCAATTGGTTGTAAATAACAATATAGTAGATACTAAAAAGGCAGTACTGTTTAAATGATGAACAAGCTATATAATATATTATTTTTGTCCCTTCTGGTTCTGGCCAATTGTTCAAGAGATAATTCCATCGATCCCAATACATACTTTGTCTCTGAATATGAATTCATAACATTGCACCAGATTTGTCAAAACTGCCCTTTACCTGTTATTGTCCTCCCCAAAAAGAACAACCTGTTTTTTGGCAACAATACCAAACAAAGCTATGCCCTGGCATTTAACAAACAAACCAGCAGTAAAGACTTTTTCCTAAAAAAAGGGACCGGGTGCGCAATCATTGAAACGGGAATGCAAAATACATTTATATTCGAAATTGAAAATATTACAGAAAGAAAAACCATAAATTTTATCACACTCCCTGAAAAGCATGTCAGTGGTCAACTGAACGGATTTACAGAGTGGAAAAGCGATACCTGTTATATCGTTGACAGCGACCTCACTATTCAGGCAAGTGATGAATAGATAATTCAGGAAGGCACAATTGTACTTTTGAATAACACGGTTAATCTACTGGTTTATGGGAAACTGTTAATTGAAGGCTCAAAAGACAAACCTGTATATTTTAATGCATATGAAACGAATATTGCCTGGGGAGGAATAGAATATATCAATACCACTGCAAATCTGTCTTTTTGTATTTTCAATAACGGAGGCGCTGACCAGGAAAAAGAATTTGGGCACTCTCACAGTCAACCGGTTTTAATGTTCAATGAATCTGACGCAGCTTTGGACCATTGTTTTCTTTTTGACAATCCCGGTAAAGCATTCCAGTATTATATCAAAACTATCCCAATCCTTTTAACAATAAAACAACAATTCAGTTTTCCGGTAAATCGAAAAACGCGGAAATCACAATTTTCAACATATTAGGACAAAAAGTAAAATCGTTCTATCCATCTGAAAATGAAAACACAGTAATATGGGATGGATCAACTTTACCATCCGGTATTTATTTTTACCGGCTGGAAATAGACAAAAAGCATATAGACACAATTAAAGCAATACATCTCAAATAATAGAATGGTGATAAAATTGAAAAACAAAACAATCTTGTATCTGATATCGCTGGTCGTCATATTTTTAATCATCATGTCAGCATTTATAAAAACAAATAAAACCCATATTTTCCCCTGTCTTTTTTTAGCGCAGGCAGAGTGGTCGGTTCATATGGATGATCCTGAAAAATTATATATGGAATTAACAAGAAATGATAAAAATCTGGTTGACCAATTTTCATGCTTTCACTTTAGCAGACCAGACCTGGTACATTTTAAACTTTTACCCGACATAACATTTGGTACCCCCATCCGTGCAGGACAAGTAATTGCTCAAATACATTCAAAAGAAGACGAATATCGCATTGAATCAATTAAAGCCGAGCTTGAACAAACCCGCGCTGAATTACAAATGTTAAAAGTTGGTGAAAAAATTGAGTTGCAGCAAGAGGCAGAGCAAGCTCTTGAATACGCAAAAGCCCAGATTAAAGCGTACAAGCCCCAGCTTGAGCGAAAAAAAGAAATGTACAATTCCAACCTGGTCAGCATTGAAGAACTTGAACTGGCAGAAGCCACTTTCAAACTTTTACAGATAAATGTAGAATTACAAACGGCAAAACTCAAAGCCACCCAATCAGGTGAAAAGCCTGAATATATTCAATATATCCAAACCGAATTGGAAGGATTTGAAAAACAGTATTCAATCCTTGAAATGAAAAACCATGCAAAGCAAATCACCTCCCCGGTATCCGGTATTGTCAGTGACGGCAACAAAGCCGGCCTGGTATGCCAGGTAAACAAAACCGACACCCTGATTGTAAAAATACCCGTTTCTGAATCATTAATAGGCCGGGTAAAGACAGATCAAAAAATAAAGATCGCTTTACCATTTAACAATTATGAATCAAGAGAATGTCAAATACTCGAAATCGGGAATCAGGCGCATTTTATGAATGGGCAGTCCATATTCTACTTGTTATGCAGTATTGCCAATCCCGAAAACAAAATCAAAACCGGTTCTACGGGAATCGCTAAAATCAATTTCGGACCGGTTCCTCTGTACAAACGGTTCCTTGAACAGTGGAATAACTATAAAGTACGAAAACTATCTATGTAATTCACAACATGGAATAATTCAATGACAAGCTCCAAACATCACATATCCCGTTACGAAATCAAGTATTATGTTCCCGTTGAAATGGCAGATCATATTAAAAACTTGATTGGACCTTTTGTAAAACTTGACCCCTATGCGGAAAAAGTGGAAAACAACCGCTATTTGGTACGCAGTCTCTATTACGACACCCCCGATCTCGACTTTTATTATGAAAAAGTAGACGGGCTCAAAGTAAGGAAAAAATTACGCGTAAGAACATATAATGATTTTCACCCGGACAATATAGGATTTTTAGAGATTAAACGCAGATACAACAATTGTGTTGTCAAAGAAAGGACCAAAATACCCATCACAAACATTGATGAATTGATGAAAACACCGGTTGAATATGTAAACCGTTTCAAGAGCTCGAACGGAAAATATAGATCATTACATCGTTTTGTTTATAATATGACAACACTAAACCTTGAACCAACCCTGCTGATACTCTATGACAGAGATGCATTCATGGACCAGATTGACGACAGGGCCAGATTAACCATAGACTATAATGTTAGAATGAAATATGCTCCCTCTCACAATGAAATATATACAAACGAAACACTTGCCCCGGTTACCGAAACCCAATGTATTCTTGAACTGAAATTTGACGAGTTTATGCCCAAATGGATGCGAAGGCTGGTACAAAAAGTTAAAATACGACCGGAATCGATTTCGAAATACTGCCTGGGAATAGATGGAAATTTTAACGGAAATAAAGGATTAACGGATGCAGGATCTCATTTTTGAAAGTTTGCTGGCAAACAGCGCAACCATAACTATTTTTGATGTGTTTTTCAATATTTTGCTTTCTTTATGTTTGGGTTTATTGATTACCTTGGTATATAAACTGACCTACAAGGGATATGCCTATTCTGTTTCATTTGTAAACACACTGATCATTATTACGATGGTTACAACAATTGTTATCATGGTCATTGGTAATAATCTGGCGAGGGCTTTTGGGTTGGTGGGCGCCATGTCCATCATCCGCTTTAGAACTGCAGTTAAGGATTCGCTCGATATTGCGTTTGTCTTTTTCTCGCTGGCCGCAGGTATGGCAGCAGGTGCCGGTAATCACATTATCGGGATTATCGGTTGTGTTATAATCGCTTTGGTTGTGATTATTTTACATTTCACCAAATACGGCGCCACATTTCATGAAGAAATGATGCTGCGCTTCTGGGTCATGCCGGAACATAATGAAAAACCCGCCTATCTCGAAATATTTAAAAAATACTTGTCCGTTCATTCCCTCGTCAATATCCGCTCCGCGCGTTTGGGTGAATTCCTCGAGCTTACATTCAATGTGCGCTTTAAAAAAGATAAAACCCACCAGGAACTGGTGCAAGAACTTGCAATGCATGAAGGCATAGAACGGGTATCGTTGGTTTATGGAGAAAATATGTCTGAAAATTAAAAAATCCCCGGCAGCCCATGGTTACCGGGGATTTAAATTCTTCAACTTTTTTCAGATTATTGTTTGATTTCAAACATCAGCTTTGCGGCTTTACCCCAGTACTGGTCTTTGCATGCTTCAGTAACAATTTGTTCGCCGTCTTTATCCAATGCTTTTACTTCCAGGGTTAATTTTTCAAAAGGTGCTTCATAAGGTACCTGACCTACCAGTTCCCATACATTTTTCTCACTGCCTTCTTTGGGCTGCAAGATCATTTCCGGTGCATCATAGGGATATTCTTTAACCAATACTTCAACTGATTTAACATCCGCTGTTTTTCCGGTAAACTCGACGGTAATAACAACTTTGGCACCCGGTGCGGCTACTGCAGGATCAATCTTTGCGTCTACAACTGTTGGCTGTTTCGCAAAAGCCGAAAGCGCGGTCAACAATACCAATATACTAACAAACATCATGCGTTTCATAGGTGGCTCCTGTTTATTATATTCCTTATTCTTAAAATCTGCTTTTTTTATCAACACTTTAGATCACCAATTTATTCTGTTTCAAGCACCTTTTTCACTTTCTCAAAGGCCCAATTTAGATCTTCTTTGCTGATCACCAGCGGAGGTGCAAACCGGATGACATTCTCGTGTGTCTCTTTGCACAAAAGGCCATCTTTTTCAAGCTGTTCACAAAACCTGCGTGCGCCACCAGCCTCGGGATGCAACTCGATGCCAATAAACAGCCCGCGTCCACGGATCTCTTTGATGTGCTTTGAATCCAATGTTTGCAATTTTGATTTAAAAAATTCACCCAATTCGGCTGATCGTTCAGGGAGTTTTTCCTCAACCAGAATATTTAACGACTCGCGCGCTATTGCACACGCCAAAGGATTGCCGCCAAATGTACTGCCATGATCTCCGGGTTTGAAAACTCCCAATACTTCATCGCTGGCCAGTACTGCAGATACAGGATAAAATCCACCACTCAACGCCTTACCAATGATTACCACATCCGGATCCACATTTTCATACTGATAGGCAAACAGTTTGCCGCTTCGTCCCAAACCGGACTGAATCTCGTCTAAAATGAAAAGCATGTTCTTTTCTTTACAGAGCGCCTGAATCTGTTCAAGGGTTCCATCTTTAGGTATTAAAATACCGCCTTCACCTTGAACAGGCTCTATCATAACAGCTACTGTATTTTCTGTCACTGCTGCTTTTAACGCATCAACATCACCATAGGGTACCAATACAAATCCCGGGGTAAAGGGACCAAAACCTTCCTTATATTGCTCTTCGGAAGAAAATCCCACAATGGTTGTAGTACGGCCATGAAAATTGTTACCAAACACAACAATCTCTGCCTTGTCTTTGGCAACCCCTTTAACGGTATAACCCCATTTTCTGGCAGCTTTAATTGCTGTTTCAACCGCTTCAGCACCGCTGTTCATGGGTAACACCCTGTCAAAACCTGTCAATTCGCAAAGCTCTTTGCACAACAGGGGTAACTGATCATTACGAAACGCCCGCGATGTAAGGGTGATCTTGTCGCATTGATCTTTCATGGTTTTCACCAACCGGGGATGACAATGTCCCTGGTTCACCGCTGAATAAGCGCTCAAGAAATCCATGTACTTTTTACCTTCAACATCATAAACCCAAACGCCTTCCCCTCGAGTCAACACAACATCCAATGGATGGTAATTGTGAGCTCCGTACTGGTCCTCAATCCGGATATACTCTTGTGTCGTCATTAAACCTCCTGATTCAAAAAAAATGAATGCTTTACGCGCCGAAATTACAAATTTGCCCTTGAAAAAGCAAGCAAATCCCAATCTTTTTCAACAAACTGTTAAAAACTCGCATTATTGTGCTTTTTATTTGAATAGAGATTAAACTTGATTAATCGACCAAGTTTTTGTAATTTATTTCTTTATGTGTGACAGTACAGTCTGAAATTTGAATATAGAGAATTACTATAGAAAGGATGTAACATGCGAATTCTTTCCGGCATTCAGCCCTCTGGCAGCCTTCACCTGGGCAATTATTTTGCAATGATGAAACGAATGATCGATTACCAGGAAAATCATGAACTGTTTTGTTTTATTGTAAATTATCACGCACTCACCACCGTTACTGACGGTGAACGTTTACGCAAACATACGTTTGAAGCCATTTGTGACTTTTTGGCCTTGGGCATTGATCCCGAAAAATCATATTTTTATGTACAATCTGATGTTCCCGAAGTTACAGAGTTGACATGGATCCTCTCCAACATTACACCCATGGGTTTGTTGGAACGCGGACACTCGTTCAAAGACAAAAAAGCCAAAGGCATTGCCGCCAATCATGGACTGTTTGCTTATCCGGTTTTAATGGCAGCAGACATTCTACTTTATGGCGCTAACAAGATCCCCGTGGGTAAAGACCAAAAGCAGCATGTTGAAATGACCCGTGACATTGCTATTAAATTCAACCAAATGTATGGCGAAACTTTTGTCATTCCTGAACCAGAAATCCCCACCGATGTGGCTACCGTACCTGGCCTGGATGGACAAAAAATGTCAAAATCTTATGACAATACAATAGAAATCTTTGCGGATTACAAGCCCTTAAAGAAAAAGGTAATGTCTATTGTAACCGACTCTACCCCAATCGAAGAACCCAAAGATCCCAAAACTTGTAACCTGTATGCTATCTATTCTCTATTTCTGGATAAAGCCGGTCAGGAAGAGTTGAAACAACGCTACATAACACCGGGTATGCGATATGGCGATGTAAAAAAAGAACTGCTCGAAACCATTTGGGCATATTTTGAACCCTATCGTGAAAAACGTGAACATTATATGAACCACAAAGATGATGTTTATGATATCATGAAAATGGGGGCAGAAAAAGCACGTGCAGTTGCCAAAACATTTCTTGAACCGGCAAAAGAAAAAACCGGTCTGATATATTAATTTTTTGGGAACGTTGACAAATCATATTCGTTAAAACAGTGTTATGAATAGAATATATACTTTTATATTATTGACAATAGCAGGCAGTCTTGTTTTTTGCAGCAATCCACTTGAAGAAGGTGAGACCCAAAAAGAAAAAATAAGACTGCTGGTTGATCAAACTTTTACAGAATCTGGCAGGTATGTCTACTTTTGGGATGGCAAAGACGACAATGGTAAATATGTAGAACCCGGCAAATACCTATACGCAATGGAAACAAAAAATTACGATCAGATCAATTATATGACTGCCGAAATAGGTGGAAAAACCGAATCCAACAATGAAGAGCACTGGGAACCGGGCTACTGGAACAGTTTTGTATTGGAAGATGCTTACCCCGATCCATTTTATATCGAATCCGGGGTAAATATTCCCTTTCTGGTCAGTACGTCAGCAAGAATCAAGATCACTATCTATAAAGATTAAATCTTGATATTTAAAAAAATAACTATTATACTATAAATATCTGTTATCGAATTCAGAATTCGTTTATGGTTAGATTATGAAAAGACTTGTTACATTACTCTCATTTTTGTGTATCTCTTTTCCACTGTTTTACATTGACGGTACCAATGCAAACCAGAGTAGTGAGGTCTATTTTACTCCCGATGAAATCCGCAACGAAATAAGACAAATCAGCAGCTATAATATTCAAGCCCCCGAGTTTCCGGAACATCTGGACTGGTTCAATACCAAAGAACGAATTGAATTGTCTGACCTGAAAGGTCAGATTGTTATAATTAATTTCTGGACCTTTGGCAGCACAAAAGCCATGGAACAACACAAACAGTTAAAAGCAATCAAGGCAAAATATCGCGACCAGGTCAAGTTTATTGATGTACAATCCCCAAATTTTTACAACAATCTTGATCGAAACAATATACAAGACGCCATTAAAAAATACAAAATAGATACCCCTGTAGTCTTTGACCGGGACAATCGAATTCGTCAGGCGTTCAATGTGCACCATTATCCCACATTTGTAATTCTCAACAAACAAGGCCAATATGCTGGTTACTTGTCCGGTCTGGACAAAATCCGCTTACTGGAAACCTACATAAACAGCATATTATCTCTTTAAAAAATATTTTTCTCCCAAAACACAAAAATCTATTGACATGACGCTACAGTTTATGTATTTTTAAGTAGAGACCTTTGACATTCCCTTCTATTCTGGTAGTATGACATGGCATAACCACAAAAAAAACGGAGGTTGCCATGACAACAAGACAAAACGAACAACTCAATTGGGACCGATTGGTTAAAAGCCAGGTCGCCATTTGGGAGATCAAGCAACAAATCAAAAAACACCAAATCCATCATCCCCAAGACAGCCTCTTTCAAAAATCCGTAATCACCATTTCAAGAACACATGGTGCAGGCGGTGATGCAGTTGCACATGAAATTTCGCAAATCCTGAACTGGCAGGTTTACGACAAAGAACTTGTAGAGTACATTGCACAGACCGGCCAGGTGCGCAACCGCGTCATTGAAGATCTTGACGAACGCAGACAGAGTGAAACCCAAAATTTTGTCCACACAATGCTAAGTAAACAATCCATTGCTATGGACAAATACTTTAAACTTCTTCACGATGTCATAACCGTCATTGCTCAGGAAGGTCAGGCAATTATCATTGGCCGTGGCAGCCATTTGATGGTTGAACCCAAACTGGCAATGCGTGTCTTGATCACCGCACCAATGGAATGGAGGATTGAACGCGTCGCTCGCGAAAAAGGCTTGTCTATCAAAGAAGCCCGTAAAACGGTTTCACTGGTTGACAGCAACCGCTTTGCTTTCATTCAACGCTATTTTCATCGTAGCGCGAATGATCATGCTGCCTATGACCTGGTTTTGAATGCAGAAAATCTGCCGCCCCAGACCTCAGCCAGAATTATCATCAATGCGCTGAGTACAAAACTGGGCATGCAGAAAACGCAGGAAATCATGCAAAAGGAAGCGGCTTATTGACCTGCTGATGGTTTGGTTAGAAAATCACGTAACCCTTTGATCACGGCGCCCGAGAGTTGATGCAAAAATTTGGGATCAGCAAATTTTTGCTCTTCATCGGGATGAGAAAGAAATGCGCCTTCTATAAGCAAAACCGGCATATCCGTAACCCGGGTAATGTAATAAGAGTTATATATCCGACCATAAGGCGCTAATCCCAAGTCCACCAGGTGCGGATAGATTGCCCAGGCCAAGTCCTTGTTGTGAGGATGGTAAAAATAAACACTTGTACCACGCGCACTCTCGGCATTACCTCCGGGTGTTGTAGAATTATTATGCAAAGAAAGCAACAACTGTGCTTTTTGCCTGCGGGCAATATCCACACGCTCTTTTAATGACACGGTTTCATCCGAGTTACGGGTTAATACAACCTTTGCTCCATATTTTTCCAAACTGTCTTTTAAAACCTGGGCCCAAAGTAAATTCACTTCTTTTTCCAAAAAACCCATAGGGCCCACAGCACCTTCAAATTCACCACCATGTCCAGGATCCAAAACCAGGGTCAAGCCCTTTAGAAATGAACTTTCCTGAACATTCTCCATGTCTGGTGCTTTTAATATTTTCACATGATAACCGGATTCATCATAATATACACTATAGCCCCAATAATCTTTATTTTCCGTTGTTATACTTGCCTGAAAGACCCCTTCTTCGGGATAAGAAAATGCAACATTTTCAATTCCCGTATCAATATTAGGATATGTAATCCAATGAGAGGCTTGCTGCGCTCCATACCAGGTCAGCACAATATCTTTACTTGCAGGATCAGAAGCAATGGTGACAGGTACCAGTACATTTGCGGGAAAACGCAACTTAAAATACTGCTCATCAAACGCTAGTATAGGTGCAGAAATTCTGGCCCTGGGTATATCGGTTCCCCATGACAGCAAGGTTACTTTTTGGTCATCTACATATCCGTATTTGCCGTGCCCCAACCTTACCTTGAAACGGTCACCGGTTTTCCCTACAATATGTAGCAGCGTCCCTTCCTGCATAAGTGATTTGGGAATGAATCCATCCCCGGTATTTAGCAGCCAGGTTTCTTCTCTCGTTTCGGCAACTACCGGAACATCATCAGACATGATAAATACTTGACCAGAAAGTTTTATCTTTTTACGTTTGCCATCTTTACCACGCAGTTCACATTCAATATCAAGAGGACGGTTTCGTGGACCTTCATGCACCTGCACAATACCGCTGTAAATACCCCGCATGCCAAATGCTTTTCCCGGTGGCAGCTCTATCATGGGAACTTGATCCGCTATCTTTTCAATTGAAAATCTGGCATCCCCGTCAGGTGTTCCTTTAAATTTTACACAAACATAATCTCCGGGCAGTACCATCACATCTTTATCCGGTACCTGGTACAGTGTATCAATCACGGTTTCTACCGTATCTGTTTCAACCAGTTTTGGTGGACGTAAAACAACTATTTCCTGTACTGTTTGCTGATCACCCTTGTTCGCACGGACACGGATCAAATTTTCACCATCCTCCAGTTCAACTCGGGTGACAAAAGCACCATAAGGATAAACCTTGACTGGCTTGTCATTCACAAACACATGCGCACCGGGCAGAGTATTACCAGACAACCTAACCTTGTCCAGCGAAAACGTATCGGGATTTGATGGAAATGTAACATTGAGGGAAAGTGACGCGTCTGCATACAACGGCATCGTCATTACTATAATAATCAGGGCTAAAGCATTAATCCGTTTCAAATCAGTCGCCTTTCAATAAAAAAACAGCCGCACTCGAGGGAACAGTACGGCTGTAAAATAACAAAATTTACGGATTTTGCAAAAGATTATTCTGCGGCTAGCCCTGCCTGCATACTCTTTACAAACTGTTCTGGACCAATAAATCCAATTTCTCGCAGATCATCAAGTACATTACCGCCCGGAGAGATAAACACCAGCGTGGGCATTCCGGTTACATTAAAGCGCTGCATAATAGATTTGATCTGGTCATCCGGAGTGGTACAGTCCACTTTGATCATATGATAATCCTGAGCTGCTTCCACAACCGCTTCATCTCTAAAAGTTACCCGATCAAGCTGCTTACATGGCGCGCACCAGTCCGCGTAAAAATCAATGAATACAGGTTTATCATCATCGATATATGTTTGAATATCCTGATCGTGCAATTTTATCCATTCAATTTCAGATGCTTTAGATTCAATCGCACCCTGGGTCCACATTATACCCAGAACCACCAAAGCCACACCTACCACTCCTCGGAAAATCTTGAATGTTTTTGTGTATCCCGGTGCGTGGTCCAAAAAGCCCAGTAACAACCCGCCAAAAATCCCCAGCACTCCTGCCAGAAATGCAAATTTATCATAAATACGTTCAAGCTGTGGTATAATGAAATAGAACGCAACACCAATCAGCATAATAGCAAACAATTTGCGCACCCAAACCATCCACATGCCTGATTGTGGCAGTTTTTCCAACAATCCTGAAAAAGTTGCCAGTATAAGATAAGGCAACCCAAGTCCCAGTCCCATTACAAAGAACAACAATGTTCCTTTAACCACCAACCCGAGTTTGGCTACCAATCCTACAAGTCCTATAATAATGCCCGCCGCACAGGGAGCAATTACAACACCCACAGTCAGTCCCATAACAAAAGCGCCTACAATACCTTCGCGGCTTTTACCAACTTTGTTCATCAACCAGTTGGGAACTGTAATTTCAAAAGCGCCAAACAAACTCGCAGCCATAGCAAGAATAATGGTGGCAATCACAACCACAAACCAGGGACTCTGAAATAGGAACCCCCATTGTTTTCCGGCCAACCCGGAGATTAATCCCAACAGCGCGAAAGCAATTGCAATACCAATCTGGTACAACAATGCTGAAGCAAATGCAGAGCCACGGCTCTTGCCTGATTGTCCGCCAAAATAGCTAACAGTCATGGGAATTACAGGGTACACACACGGTGTCAGGTTAAGCGCCAAACCAATTCCAAAGAAAGCAATAATGGCGTAAAAAATCCCTTTTTCAATAATTTCTCTCGCTCGCTGTTCATCCGCCGTCAAAGTTCCTGTATCATCCGTTGTTTCAACAGTTTCTGTAACCTCAGCAATCACTCCGGCAAAATAACCCTGGTTGATCTTTTCAACAGGTGTTCCGGCTGGTACAACCTCAACCTCTACCGTAAAGTCTTCCTCACCGGGAGCAAAGCACATGGTATCATTACAACCCTGGTAAGACACCTGGCCTTTTACGGTCAGTTTACCTGTTTCCAATGATGATGCTGTAGCTACATGAGTTACAATAACAACTTTTCCCTCATAGACCGCTATTCTTTCATCGGAAAAAGAAAAGGCTTTTAACTCATGCGGTGGATACACCGGGGTATTGAATTCCAAACCCGACAGGGAATCCAACGTTACCACAGTTGGGATGAAAAACTCGCCAGAGGGCGTGTGCGAGTTGATGTGCAGTTCTTCTTCAATATCCAGAACAATAGCAATATCAAACTCTCCTCCTGGTACAACCGCGCTTTGCGAGCTGTATGCAGAGGCTTCCAGTATTTTATCCGGGCCAAATTGGGCCAATCCATTTACTGCAAACAACAGCAATATGGGTATCCATAAACTTTTCATTAGGCTTTTCATTCCATTCCTCAATTTTTTTCACATCTTAATAACACGCTAACCAAAACAACTATTCATCGTATAATTTAGATGCTGAATTTACATTTGGGATTCATCTTTCCAGCGGGTAATGCGCCATTTATCATCATAATCGCTTTTTTTAAAATTAAAAATAGCACTTCCGGTCAGACTGAACTCGCCAGCACTGCCAAACATGACCAACTGTAATGTTTTAGAGACCTCGGCTGTATTTTCACCCTCTTCTTCATAGATGGTGGAATTCCAGGTCAGGGTAATGGTCTCAAAACTTTTGAAAAGTCGCCCTGTGGTTTTTAAATCGATATCACGTCCCCAGGAGACAAAACGTCCCGAACCGCCCAAATTGGGATCAAAATAGACAAAAACGAACGAGCTGTCTAATATATCTGCATAAACCAAAGAATCTTTGAATGTATAAGCATAAACAAAATTCTGCAACACCTCTTCAGGCGTAGCCTGTTCAGTAATGACATACCCCTCTTCACCTGAGCGATCAAGCTTTGGCGCAAAAGGATTGAAACAGCCAACAATTCCTGTCAGCAGAATCAAAATCATATATAAATAACGAAATTTCACAAAACACCATATTTATAGAATCAACCTCTTTTCTAATTAACACAATTATGGGGTATTTCTCAAGTTAAATTTATAATATGGACGGTATGTTGCAATGACGATCTCTTATCTGATCACAAATTTTAAAACAAATTTTTTCTGATAAGAACCCTCTTTATTCTTAAAACTCTACAGTAAAACATGTCCCCTTTTTATTCTCTATACTTAATTCCCCTTCTAATTGAAGTGTTAACATCTTGACCAATTGCATTCCCAATGTATCTGTGTGTTCTGGGTCCAAATTTACAGGTAGGCCATCACCATCATCTTTTACAACCAGTATATGTTTACCAGATTTAGCAACCAACATGACTGTAATTTCACCAAGATCTCTGGTTTTAAAAGCGTGTTTGTAAGCATTACTTACAAGCTCATTCAAGATCAAGCCACAGGGAATGGCGTGCACAACATCAAAATATATACTATCTACCTGAATATGACTTTTGATGTGTTTGAGAGGTGCATACATATTTTTCAAATCCCGTACTATAGTTTCTATATACGAATGCATCTCAATATGTGACAACTCTTTGGACTGATAAAGCTGTTCATGGACCATTGCCATAGAGAAAACACGATTGCGGCTTTGGTTAAATACATCCCTGATCTCCGGATCCTCAATCTTTTCAGCTTGAAGATTCAACAAGCTGATGATGACCTGCAAATTATTCTTGACCCTGTGATGGATCTCCCGAATTAATACTTCTTTTTCTAATAAATCCTTTTTAATCTGCTCTTCTGATTTTTTGCGTTCAGTAATATTTACTGTAAATCCAAACCAGGAAATTGAACCATCGGGCAGCATTTCCGGAGTAGAATTGGACAAAATCCACTGTACACCTTTTTCCGGCAAAATCAC
Organism: bacterium; assembly: GCA_963693055.1. Classification (GTDB taxonomy): domain Bacteria; phylum Zhuqueibacterota; class Zhuqueibacteria; order Residuimicrobiales; family Krinioviventaceae. Next base: position 6,320,818 of record OY843751.1, on the reverse strand, counting down.
TCTATATTCACAACTAAAAGGAGATAGCTGTTCTGCAGAGATTTCTATAGTTTCAATCACTCTATCAAGATCATCCGGATGAATGGCCCTTGCTATGGGTTCAAATGAATCTACTACATCTTTAGGTGTGCATCCAAAAATATTTTTAATACCCTCCGACGATATCGGTATATTATATTTCCTATCCGGATTTCGGGTAAATTGGTAAATCATATCCGGCAAATGTTGAGATAGCTTTCTGAATTCCAAATCCTTTTTCCTGATTTTTTCTTCAGCTATTTTCAACTGTGAAATATCTTGAGTAAAGCCTATGCCCAAAAGTGCATTACCGTTTTTATCAAACTCCACATTGGCCTTTTCATGCACCCATTTTACTTTACCATTAACTAAAAGGCGATGTTCAATATCGTAGGGCACACCATGCAACGCTGCAGTCCATTCCTGTGCAACATATTCTCTGTCATCGGGGTGAACACATTCCATAAATGTTTCCAGATTCAATTTCGTTCCCAATGGTACACCAAAAATCTTGTAATTTTCATCTGTCCAGGTTAACACATTTTCAATAACATCCAGCTCCCAGGTACCGATTTTTCCAATTTCCTGCGCTTTGGTTAAAAAATATTGCTTTTCACTCAGCTCTTTTTCTGCTTTTCGTTGTGCCAGAGCAATTGAAAAATTTCCTGCCATTCGCTCAACCTGGTCCACAAACTGTTCCGTAAAACACCCTTCTCTGTGATCGTTAAATTGAAGCAAACCAAAGGTTTCGCCTCCTGCCCGCAAAGGGACCAGCATAACAGATTCGTATCCTTCAGCATTGCACCGATTTCGGGTGTGTGCCTGACGTTCTTTTTCAGTTGTGGTGGCTAACAGCTTTGTGGTACCGTTTGAAACAAAACTACCATGTTCTGTAAAAAAAGGTAATGATGCATCAAATCGTGAACATAAAACATTTCCGCACATACATTCAAGAACCGGATTCCCAATTTCGTCTTTTAAGATTTGACCTTTTAAATCTTTTGCGCACAAGTACTTTTCTTTTTTAACAAATTTTTCAGAAAATCCCCGAATTTCATAATAGGGATAGTCATGTTCTTCTTTTAAACGAATGCCTACAGCCTCACAACCTGACAGTTCAAACATAAATGTTAATACGGATTGCATCAATTCACGCAATTCATTTTTCTCATTTATTATTTCAAGCAGTCGAATGGTGATTTCACGTTCTGACTCTATGCGTTTACGTTCTGTAATATCTCTTGCGATACCAAAGGTACCAATTATTTCACCTTTATCATTTCTTTTGGGAATACTTGAAACCAGACATGTTATTCCAGAGGTAAAGGTTATGGTATTTTCAAGTGATTCTCCTTTTAGCGTTCTCTTGATCATATCTCTTATTGACGGATGGTCTTTATCAATGAATAGCGGCAAAAAGGCTTTACCAATGACATCTTTTTTTGACAAACCTGTAACCCGTTCACTTGCCGCATTAACCCAAACAATATTACCATTTACATCAGCAATATATGCAATGTCAGACATATTATCCAAAAAGAGCTTTGACTCTTTGAGTTCCATTTCCATTTTTTTACGTTCAGTAATATCCCGACCAAAACACAAAAATTGTCCCCCATCAAAATCCGCATATGTTGAAGAAACTTCAATATCTATAACATGATTATCTTTATGTAAAAGTTGAGTTTCAAATATCTCACTTCCATTTTCAATTATCTCTTCCATTCTCCTTCGGGTATCGCCCGGGCTTTCCATAGCGTCCAGATCATTAATCTTGAATTTTAAAAGTTCATCACGAGAATAGCCCGTCATTTTTAAATACGCATTATTTGCATCAACAAGATTTCCATTTGTGTCTATTATCCAAAATCCGTCAATAACCGTTTGAAAAATATTATGTAAATATTTTTCATTATTTGCTATTTTTAATTCTGCTCGCTTTTTGTCAGTAATATCTTCAAAAACAGTTGCAAACTTTTCCTTACCATGGGAAAAAACTGAAATAAGAAAATACTTGTTCAAAGGTTCATAGAACGTTTCAAACTCGGTAGGTTCACCGGTTTGGGCAACCTTTGCATAGATGTCAAGATAGGGAGGTATATTTGTTTGGTAAATTTCAGTTGCTTTTCTATTTACAACATCCGCTTTTTTAAAAGCCAGAATTTGTTCAAATTTTGTGTTCACATCCATTATTTTATAATCAACAGCATTCCCGGATTCATCATAAATAATCTGGTGCAGGCAAACTCCTTCAAGCATTGAATTAAATAGTGTCTTGTATTTTTTTTCGCTCTCAACAAGCTCATTTTGTATTTCCTGTACTGGCATTGTCTCTCTAAAAACCAAAACAAATCCAATAACCTCACCTTTTGAATTCAATATGGGTGATGAACTATCAGAAATCTGAAATTCTTTACCACTCTTACTAGTTAGCCTTGTTTTTTTTATCGAATCAGAAATCTCTCCTGTTTCAATATACCACTTGACAGGATTATCAGCGAGGCCGTGTGTTGCAGAATTAATTATTTTGAAAATATCAGTTAATGGCAAGCCCTTACACTTGTCATAACTCCATCCGGATAACTTGGCCGCAATTGGATTAATAAAAGTAATATTTCCTTCAGTGTTGGCTGTTATTACAGCATCCCCTATTGAATTCAAAGTAGCATTTAACCATACGTTTTGTTCATATAACTCTTTTTCCCTTTCATGCTTGTATAGAGCCATCTCTATCGCATTTTTGATCATATCAACCTGTATAGGTTTGTATATAAAGCCGTGTGGTGCGGTTTTTTTTGCTCGTTCCATTATATCTTTATCAACATTTGCCGTCATGTACACAATAGGAACATCGCAGACTGTTTTAACCTGACGTGTTGTTTCGATACCATCAATTTCCCCTTTTAACTTGATATCCATTAATATCAAGTCCGGAGTATCCTTTTTCACAAAATCAATGAGATCAATACCACAAGAAAAAATTGCAGGTATAGAATAACCTGCACTATCTAAAATGTTTTTGATATCCCGGGCTACAATAAGTTCATCTTCAACAATCAAAATCCTAGGTTTTATCACACCGATACTCCTCAAGATTTTTGTATTTCTTTTCCCTTGTAATTTAATATACTGTAGGAATGCAGCAATAACAAGAATTATAAAAGCATTAATCTAACATGCATGTTTTTGCATAACAATAGGTATAATTATATTAACATATTACCAGTTAAAAAAAGTCACTCTAATTATTAATCAGAGTGACTAGCCCCTAGTAGCAGTCAAGTAAAATACACTTTTAATGCGGTAACTAAATTTTCATTTCAATCATTCACTGATACCACCTCAAATTTTATCGTATCAATATCATTTTCCGTGTCATGCTAAATGTTTCCGTTTGCATACGATACAGGTAAACACCGGTTGACACCGGTTTCCCGTACTGATCACAAGCATTCCAGTTAAAGCTATATCTCCCTGCCGGCTGATCAGCGTTAACCAGCTCTACAATCTTTTGTCCCATAATATTATATACAAGCAACACAACTCGAGATTGCTCAGGCAGATCGTATCGGATCTGCGTTTCAGGATTAAATGGATTCGGAACATTAGGATACAATATGTATTCCTGCGGAAGCTTGCTCTTTATCTGCTCATCCCTAACAGATACCGGTTCTGCAATTTCCATCAGGTAATCCTCAACTTCTCCGTCAACTGCATATCCGTTAAACCAGAGATTGGGTCGAGTAGAAAAACGGAAACGCGTTGCTACCTGCCCCGGCTCAACATATTCGGGGATTAAAAAACTCAGATCATGACTACCCGCAGGGAGTATGAAATTATAGAATACATTATTATCCTCTTCATACCATACACCATTTCGATCATAGTCTGCCCAGACACTCAAATATCCGCTTTTTGAAAGCTTTACTCTGATCTCTGCAATTTCACCCGGACCTGCAATATTTATCATTTCAACACCATCTTCATCATCCTGATCATTCATGTCATCACCCAACAATTCATCATGCGGCATACCATCATCTTCTACGTCAATTCGGTTACCCATATACACATCAGGATCATAAGCATGCTGTGCCCCGTTATGCTCAAGCAATGTTCCGTAATGGTCTGGAGCATCACCAAAATCAAACATGCGAAAATCCAGATCCGTCGTCAGCTCGAAAGATAAATCCCACATCTCTGCTAGCGGGAAATGAGATTCGGGTATTGCTCCCGGTTCAAGATCCAAAGGTGGGGGCATTACGATTGCATCATCACCAAAATAATGTTCCCGAGTCAACCATGTCCAGGGATACCATCGTTCATGATCTTCAGGTGGTATTGAATCATAGACTGCGGCTACACTAAGCCACCATACTGTGGAATCCGTTTCCTGCAGAAACCACTCGTCAGCAGGAATGCTGAAAAAATATTCAAATGCCGTTAAACATTCATCATGAAACATTCCATCACCGCTTTGACAGCGTACCCAGTGTTCATTCACCTGTGACTGCTCCAACAACCAAGATCTCACCAATTCCCCGGGATGACTCCACGCACTATCCACTCCAGCAGGAACATCCTGCCAGATGCCAACATGGAATGCTTCCGGAGCATAATCCGGTGTTTGCAGAGAATCCCATCCGGCATATACTCCCCACCATCGAATTCCGGTAACAGGATTATTATCCGCACAAAACCAATCATCTGCCAACACAACTTTTGGGCCTTCCCTGTCGATCAAGGAGGGCTCAGACCAACCGGCAAAGCAAACAGAATCCGCTTCCATCTTGCCCAGTATAGGGCGTTGACTCCATTTTAAAAATCCTTCACCACCGCTGCCACCTTCTTTATGATTGCCAAACCAGACAGCCTGCATCAACTGTCCCGGCACAACCTGAACCGTGTGCGTTCCGGGTGATGCCGGATAAGTTTGCACCCATCCGGATTCCAATTTTTCCCCAACAATATAATCACCCTGCTCAAGACCGGTAAACTCGAAATGCCCCTGTGCATCGGTTATAGCATATTTATCTCCGGCATCCTCAACACCATTTTTATTTGCATCCAGCCAGATCTCCCAACCGGACAATCCCGGTTCACCAGCATCTTTAATTCCATTACCATTGAGATCATTCCACTTGTAACCGTGGGTAAAACCACCCTCCGGAACAGGTGAATCATCATTAATAATATCCAAAACATAATCTTCAACTTCGCCTGTTTCCACATATCCGCTTACAGGAATGGGATTATTAAAACCATTCATTGCACGCAATCTTGCAAAGGTTACTCCGGTTTGTGTACCAGCCGGCATTTTAAATATAACAGCCGCTTCAACCCAGGTACTTCCTGCCGGGAACGGTCCCGGTGTTGCTCCCCACAAAACCGCAAAACTCAAAATTTCTTCACCCACATCATCCCAGTCATCATCCATATTAATATCCAACCACATTGCCACTTTAATACTGTCGCTTATTGTCTGTCCTTTTAATTTTAACATACTCCATCCCTTATCAGGATGTACCAGTATAGCATCAATCAATCCGTTTTCATCATCTCCCTGAGCATCATTATCGTCGCCCAATGCATCCGGGTGACGCTGCATTGATGTTTCAGCATCCGGTTGATCAAACGAATCACCCAGCCAAACCAATCCAATAGAATGACTAGCTTCAGGATAGGGTAACGGGGCGTCTCCCCAATCCAGTTCCTCATCACTATCGGATATCGTAACAACATAATCTTCAACTTCTCCAATGCCACCAGCCCCTTCAGGAAAAGTTACAATCTGCATCAACGGTTCGGTCTGATAGACTCTAAATCTCGCATAGGCTGTTCCAATAACCGCACTGGAAGGAACATTGATCGTATAGGTTTTATTAATGACTGCTCCATTTGTGGTAATAACATCGTCAACCACTTTCTCTGTGATATTATCAAAAACCTGATCACCATTAAAATCGACCCAACCGGCCAAGGAGCCCAACAGTCCGGGGGGACCTGAAACATCAACCTGCACTGTTGCAGCCTGGCCCTTGACGAGTGTAGTAGTAAACGTAACACCGTCTTCATCGTCATTATCATTCAGATCATCCTGGTTTGCCTGTGAAGAAGGTTGGCCATCCGGTTCCGTATCTATACGCTGGCCCAACATGACTTCACCGGGCAAGTGATAGGCCCCATTAGAGGCAAGTGTTGTTTTATATGCATCGGGAGCATCTCCAAAATCAAGGCCGGGTTCGGCCATATTAAAAAAGTATAAATTGAGATCACCGGAGGCATCATAATCCACTTCCATGAAATGATTGGCCCAGTCAATCTGAACTCCGCTAAATGAATTTCCAGCCAATCCCAAGGCAAACCAGAGCCATCCGGGAATATCTGTTTCATATATTTTGTATTTCCCAGCATTGATGCCTGTAAATATTTTTTGTGGACTAGAAGGATCAATCAAAGTAAAAGATCCCAAATCTCCCGTAAACTGGAAGGGGGTACCATCAGCGGGATCAGCAATTTTGTGTACAATGATAGAACCTCCCTCTGTTTCGTATTCAATATTCACCATATAATCTTCAATTTCACCAATAGGTGTTCCATTTGGTGGTACCGGGCCTTTATCATAAACTACAAATCTTGCAAATGTATTACCCGCTACTGCAGAAAAAGGTACACTAAAATTTAGCGTACTCTGGATCGCGGGTGTTATGGATTGATCTACTATTCGTTCCTGTACTTCCCAGGTGCCATTACCATCAAAATCTATATATGCTTCAAGTTGCGGCTGTGCAAAAGGTGATGAATTACTGATATCGACAGAGAACGAGGCAACGGTCCCGGGTATTAACAATGTTGTAAAAATCACCCCATCTTCATCATCATTACCGTCATTATCATCTCCTTTGGCCTGTGCAGTTGGTTGACCGTCTGTATCTATATCAACCGATTGCCCCATAAACAATAAAGTATCTACAGTAAAATATCGACCGCCGTCAGCAAGCAGGGTTTTAAAAGGAGAAGGTGCATCGCCAAAGTCATATTCATACTGGGATGATTCCTGATATATATTAACAGATGCCAGATCGGTATCTGTTGCACCATGTGTGTCTGTTACACGTAATCTAATATTACCTGAATATGGACTGTACCAGGCAAATAGCGTGTCTCCATAAATACAGGTCACATCACCCGCACCATTATAAACACCATCCAGATTACAGTCCCACTCGTATGAAACAATTTTATCTCCAGCATCAGGATCATAACTGCCGGAACCTACTAGCGTAATCCATTGACCTACCGTTGCTGTATAGGGTCCTCCGGCATCAGCAACCGGAGGATTATTGCTGCTTCCCGAGGTATCGTCCCAGAACTTGTTACCTGTCAATGTCTTGTTATCCAGGGGGTAATCGTATTGTATTACATTATTATTTATAACAGTTCCGCTGACTGTAGTAGCACCTTTGGAGGTATAACCAGGAGGATCAATTTCTTTAATAAAATAAAACTCGCAAATCTGCCGAACATTTAAACCAAACCAGCCGGCGGAATTTGTATATGTACTATCCACCAGATATGCTGTAGAGATGGAAGGATTATTGGCACCCAAAAGCCAAACTCTTGCACCTGCAATTGGCTCTGAAACCGGGGGTTCTGTTCCTGTAGTTCCTTTGTAAACTCTGCCAGACAAAACACTCTGAGCCATTGTGTTTATGCATACACTCAGACTAAACAGAAAAATGAATATACTACGAAACTTCATAATATACCTCATACACTGTTTTTAATAAATGTTATAGGATTATAGTATTGATTCAACAGGATAACTGAAAATTATTCGGCAAGTACCAACAAGAGGGGAATGATCAATTTATACAATACTATTTAGAAATGAACAGTTTCCATCTAAACAATTATGAAACATGAATTATTCATATCTGGCAGGAAATATAAAAAAGACAAGGGCTTGAAGCCCTTGTCTTTAAATTCGATTATTTCAATCTGAATGTAATAGGTACAGAAATCCAAACTTTGACCGGTTTATCTCTCTGCATAGCGGCTTTCCATTTTACAGAACGAACCGCTGTAATGGCTGCCTCATCACATCCATTGTTGCCCAGAGATTGAAGAATTTGAGTTTCAATAACGTTTCCACGTTCATCAATCAAACATTTAACAACCACTCTACCTTCTACACCAGCTTTGCGGGCAATTTCAGGATACACAACCTTGCGTTGAATAGCCATAAATCCACCAACTGGTGTAGGTGGTTCATCATAACTGATAAAAGGATCATTGTCAATCTTTTCCTTTTCAGGATTAAATGGTGGCGGTGGTGGAACAATATTGGTAATAAATTTGCTATTACCTTCAATTGTAGCATCAATAGGTACATCCGGATCATCAGTCTCTACCGGAATAGCTGGCCTGGAGGGTTTGGGTATTTTTTGGGGATAAACAGTACGAATGTTCTCGGCATAGATAGGTTTGTCAAATTCCGGAATTACAACATTAGCCTCATGTTCAAACTGTTTCCAGCCTTGAAAAACGGCAATCAGAAATACCAAAGACAAAACCAGAGACAGTTCAAAGTTGCGTTGGTAGCGGCTTTTAAATTCTTTGTTAGCAAATTTCATAGGATACTCCTTTCAATTTTGATCTCCGGCTTTGTGCCGGGTTTCCGGATCCTGTATGGATCGCTCTCTATTTTGTATCCTTCCCTGTCTATTTGGCTAACATGCTTGAATTACAGATCTACCCAAACACGGTCAAACAGATTCCTTTTCAATTAATCCGCCGCGGTTTTTGCAGAATAATTAACATTCAACGCAGCTTCTCCTACTTTTCTCAATTCTTCATGTATTTGGGTTACGCGTTCCATTGCTACCTGATTGTCTATCTTTAAAGATACAATCTTGAGCGGGCTTGTAAGATCAATGGCCTTTTGGTAAATCACACCACTGATATCATTCGGATTCAAAAACCGGTCATCAATGGTCAGATTACCTGCACGGTCAGCCCAAATCACTCCAACTCCCCGCTTACCGGGCAATTTTTCAATCTTTTGTGCGTCAGGTAAAATCACATTGAGTCCGTTTGAAGATTTAATAACTGTGCAAACCATAAAAAAGATCAACAGCATGAAAATGATATCTGGCATTGATGCGGTTGAAATTCCACTTCCAGCCTGGGCTTTCTTTTTAAATTGCATGATTTCCTCCTGTTCTGATTATACCTTGGTGCATACAATTTAATCTGGTTCAGCTATTGAAATACGTTTGGCGCCGGCACGCTTGAGCTGGTCTAATACATGGATATAAGCATCATAGCGTGTTTGTTTTAACGTCTTTACAGAAAACGCCAGCTTGTCGTTATTTTGGATCAATTCACGGGCTTTGGTTCCAATCTCGGGAATCGTTATCGCTTCTCGCTCAAACATAACATCACCTGCTTCATTGATTAAAATAGTCACCAGATTTTTGTCAATCATTTTCACGATTTCACTATTCTCGGCTGGCAGAACAAGAGAAATACCTTTATCGGTATCAATTGTTGTTGTTACCAGAAAAAAGATGAGCAAAAGGAAAACAATATCTGCCATAGATCCGGAATTGATTTCAGGTGTACCTTTATCATTCTTGATCAGCATGAGCATACCTCCTCGTTGCCGGTGAAATTGTATTCATTTACGGTTTTTTTTAATTTGCCCGATTTTATCCGTCCATTAATCGGACAATCAAAAATGTTATGATTAGTGAGGGTCCCTCTTTCTACAAGTTTAACTGCATCAAAGAGGCTACGGTTCCCGGTAATTTATTCAAGAGAGAAATTTTATATGGTAAGGAATAAAAAAAAAGGGCGAACAAGAAAATCTCATTCGCCCTTGATATCAAATATATTGTTGGATTATTTCAACCGGAATACAACCGGGATACCAATCCAAACTTTAACCGGTTTATCACGTTGCTTTGCCGGTTTCCATTTTGCTTTTTTGATAGCAGCAATAGCAGCTTCATCACAACCATTATTTCCCAAAGACATGAGTACTTTGGTATTAACTACGCTACCTTTTTCATCAATCAAACAGTTGATTACAACACGACCTTCAACACCTGCTTTACGCGCAATTTCAGGGTAAACCAAATTTTTCTGGATAGCTGCAAATCCACCAATTGGCTGTGGAGGTTCATCATAAGCCACAAAGATTTCTGCAGAATCATCAATATCTTCTTCTGGTGGTGGTGGTGGTGGTGGTAATTCATCGAGATTGATCTCGGTTGATTCGATGGTTTCATCAACATCAATGTCTTCATCTTCACTTTCTACAGGAATTGCAGGCCGTGAAGGTGCGGGAGGACGTTTTGTTTGCTCAGTTTGTGGAATTTCCTCAACCTTGATGGTCAAATCCACAACCTGTTGCTCGACCTCTCCTTTTTCAAATTTTTTCCAACCCTGGAACCCTAAAACCAGTAATGCCAGGGTTAAAACCATGCCCAGCTCAATATTTTTTTTATATTTAAAGCGCAGGCTGACTTCTGGTTTTTTTCTCAAGTTCATATAAAATCACCTCAATCTGCTGCAGTTTTTGCAGAATAGTTGACATTCAATGCTGCTTCACCAACTTCCCGCAACTCTTCGTGTATCTGGGTTACGCGTTCCATCTCAACCTGACTGTCAATCTTTAAAGATACAATCTTTAACGGGCTTGTTGGGTCAATAGCCTTTTGATAAACGATACTACGAATATCTGTGGGGTTTAAAAATTTATCATCTATTGTTAAATTGCCGGCACGGTCAGCCCAAATAACGCCAACACCACGTTTACCCGGTAATTTTTCAATTTTCTTTGCATCCGGTAATATCACTTTTAAACCTTGTGATGATTTGATCACAGTACAAACCATGAAGAAAATCAGCAACATAAAAATGATATCAGGCATGGAAGCCGTAGAAATGCCGCTACCTGCTTTTGATTTTTTCTTAAAGTCCAAAGCATTTGCTCCAGTTTTATATAATTACATATTTTTAACGCCCAAAAATCAATCAGGTTCCGCAATTGAAATACGGATCGCTCCGGCGCGTTTCAGTTGATCAATAACGTCGATATAGGCTTCGTATTTTGTTTGTTTCAGTGTTTTTACTGAAAAAGCAATCTTGTCATTTTTCTGGATCATTTCACGTGCACGTGAAGAAATTTCAGGAATTGCTATACGTTCTTCATCAAGCATTACCTCACCGGAAGCATTGATCAGGATGTTGGCAAGGTTATCTTTATGCACTTCTTTGGTATCTGAACCTTTTGGAGGCAGTACCAGAGTAATACCTTTATCAGTATCAATTGTTGTTGTTACCAGAAAAAATATGAGCAGCAAAAATACGATATCTGCCATTGAGCCGGAATTAATTTCGGGTGACTCTTTTTCTTTCTTTTTTAACATAAGAATATACCTCTACATTGCCGGGTTAAATTAGTTTCCTTTTTCTTCAAGGGCAATCAAGGTGTCAACAAGTTCATTGGAACTTTCTTCCATATCAATGATCAACTTGTCAATTCTTGAAACAAAATAGTTGTGAAGAATTTGAATAGTAACAGCCACAACCAAACCAAAAAGGGTTGTTAACAACGCAACACCAATACCACCGGCAACGATGGTGGGTGAAATATCATTTGCAGCAGCAATATCTTCAAAAGCTTTAATCATACCTTGTACAGTACCGGTAAATCCCAACATCGGTGCAACACTAATTACAGTTGCCAACCATACCAAACCTTTTTCAAGAAAAGCCATTTCAATAGATCCGGCATTTGAAATTGCTTTTTCTACATGTTCCAAACCACGGCTTGAACGCATCAAACCTGCATGAAAAATAGATGCAACAGGACCGCGTGTATTTTCACAAACTTCGATTGCGCCTTGAACGCCACCTTCACTCAACGCCTCTTTAATTTTTGCAATAAATTTTCTTGTGTTAACACTTGCGCGTGTCAAGGTCCACAGTCTTTCCAAACTGATTGCTAAACCAAAAACGAAAAGACCTAAAATGGGCCACATAAAGGCACCGCCATCAATAAACATTTCTACCATTATTCAGACTCCTCCAAACAATTTTAATTAATGTGAATTATTTCCAATAAACTCATTTTTTAACTTAGCATATTTTGCTTTAAAAGTCAATATATTTTTTGAACCGGTTTGATAGCTCAGAGCTTTTCAACCCAGTTATTCAACATTGCAATTTCTGTCGCCTTTGGAAAAAGCCCTACAGTTTGCGATACTTCGTTATCAGATTTTATTCTAATTCTGTAAAAGTGCTCACTGTCCCAAAGATTTCTTGCAACTTCGGCTTTCATGAAATTCTTGATATAATCTAAATCCTTTTCCCAGGCTTTTTCATTATATTCTATCTCATGCTTTTCCATTATCGCTTTCAAGTCAGTCAACATATCATCATTTATAACAAAATCTTGACGATATTTCTCAAAATCGTTTTTCCAGTTTTTAAAATCCTGGCCATGTGAAGATCCGTATTCAAAAAAGACGCGTTTGCTTCTTAATTGAAAAGTGAAACGGGTAATTTTGTCAGAATCCAGATGCTCATCGGGAGTAATTCCACCGCCACCATAAACAACACGACCGGACAAGGTCTTGAATTGCTTTGTTGAATCAATCTTGCTGGCACTGCTTGAATCATCATAAGCATCCGCATAATAATCCATAACGCCGTCATCATATGGACGCTGAATCAGTCTGCCACTAGGGGTATAATAACGCGCCACAGTCAAACGTAACGCAGAACCATCACGTAAAGGAATCTGGTTTTGCACAAGTCCTTTACCAAAACTGGTTTCTCCAACCACTAGACCCCGATCAAGGTCCTGAATAGCGCCTGCCACAATTTCAGATGCACTTGCGGATCCATGATCAATCATTACAATCAACGGATACAGACGGTGAGTGCCTTCATCGGTAGAGTAAAAGTCTGAACCGGTGTTTTTCAGGCGCCCACGGGTATATACAATCTTTTGCCCGCCGGGAACAAACTTGTCAGCAACTTCAAAAGCCTGATCCAGAAAACCACCCGAGTTTCCTCGAAGGTCTAGAATCAATTGTTTCATACCCTGCTTTTCAAGCTTGTTCATTGCATCTTCAAGCTCCTGCGAAGTGGTTTTCGCAAAACGTCCCAAATAAATGTATCCTGTCTCGTTGTCTTCCAGCATAAACGAGGCGGTTACACTGTATATTGGAATTTTATCGCGAATGATTGTAACATCAAAGTTTTCTGACTGGCCCGGTCGGCGTATGGTTACATTTACCTTACTGCCCTTGGGTCCGCGCAACTTTTTCTGCACCTCATCTTCTGTTATACCATATGCAGACTTTTCTTCAATCTTGATGATCTGATCACCTGGCAAAATCCCCACTTCTTCAGAGGGACCGCCAACGATAGGTGCAACCACAGTCAATACTTTATTTAAAATCACAAATTCAATACCAATACCTTCAAAAGCGCCTTCAAACTGTTCATTAACACGCTCAAGTCGTTTTTTAGGAATATATACAGAATGAGGATCCAGCTCACTCAACATGCCTTCTATTGCACCGGTAATAATCTCCTCATTGTCTGGCTTTTCAACATAAAATTGATTGATATATGCAAAAACCTCATTAAACCGGACTAGCTGATCACGTATACCATCAGATGGATACACATCACGATTTCCAAACTGATTCAATACAACAATTGCTAATGCAATTGCCAGAACAGTCCAGAGTGATCGTTTCATATTTTTCCCTTTTACCATATTATCGTCCTTTATTAAACAAACCTCTTTATCACATTAAAGACTGGTAATAGTCTCTTTTATATTTACTTTCCATTGCTCGCCGGGTTCCAGATTAATTTTCCAATTTGGCATTATTACCGAAGCCTGATACACTCTTTCAAAGCCGGCTTCAGACATGGAAATCGTTTCTATGGGCAATCTCCAAAAATCCGCTTTTTTACTCACCTCAAAAGACGCCCTTACCTTTAACCATTCATCATAAAGAGATATCTCGTTGATATTCTCAATGACTCCCTTGCTTGCCAATTTAGCATCATCCAGTTCAACACCAGGTACTTTGTAATACCGGTCTGGCGCGTTTCCGGCCATTAATGCTGTTGCAAATTCAACACCGAACCATAGAGAAATCGATTTATCACTGGTATTTTTCAGAGTATATGCCATATCAACCAGATCGCTCTTGGCTTTAACCGTTACCACTTTTTTAACCTGCAGCGGCAAAAAGTCCCATCCTATCCACACATTCCCGTCTCGTAAAAACGTAATTTTCGCACTATCTTTTTGCTTTGAGACTTTGACTTCATAGGGTTGATTTACAAAATCACCCTGTTCTCCGTACTGGGCTTTATTAAAACTCTCCAGCGTTACCTGTGGATGAAGAAAATGGTCCAGCATGGAAACCCGTCTGTACCAGTCATAATTCAGGTACTGATCAAGACCTTCTTCCTTGGTCATGACAATATCATGTATGGAAGCCACGCTATCGCCATCATAACCGCTTTGATTATTCTCCAGTTCATATAATTTTTTATGATAGGCTTCCTCTCGTCGTGTCATGGTATCGAGGAGGTTGAGGGCCTTGGGTTTAAAATCCAATTCTGTAAGACCGGCACCGTTTTCAGGAGAAAAATTCAGAAAAAGACGGTCGGTTTCTACCAGGCATTCATCGAATCCATCCGCATCAAAATCCTGCATTTTTACATCTACCCAACCGGTTTTGAGCTCATCTTTGTGTTCAATCATGTCCATTTCTACATCAGCCTGAACCAGGTTGTTATAAATTGCATAACGCAAATGTGGTAAATAGAGTCCGCCAAACACACCATGCCAATAGGGACAATTACACTGGCCTGCGTAAATATGGTCACGGGCCTTTTCAATGGACTTTTCTTCTTTTAAACGATCAAAACGGTTGCTTGTTAACAGCATGCGTTTTTGCAGGTTATTCGATTCGGGGTACTTGGCAAGAAAATTACGCCAAAAACCGCCTTTAACAAAGTTCATATCTTCTTTAGAAACAGACTGGCTTTCCAGCCATTCATGGAAATGCTCATATTTTGTAATAGCCTGGGTGGGCATGGCCCATTCCATCATTTCACGATACGATGCGGTAGGCAAATATACACGACCCAAAGGTTTCAACTGCTCCAGGGCCTCAGAAAATGTAATAATATTCAACCAGTCCTGATTTTCTTCCAAAAGGGTGAAAAACCGGTCCAACCATCCATTTACATAACATTGTTCATATGTGCCCGGCCAAACACCAAACTTTTCACCATCATCCGCAAACACAACCAGGCGCTCACCATCTTCTGTCGCAAGTGATTCAAATACTTCAATGGTTTTCTCGGGAGGCTGAAAAGGGATGGTATAGCGAAGTTTTTCGCAAATGGGAAATATTTTCAATGGTTGACCTTGATGTTCAGTCACATAATACCCTAACAACTGATCATCCTGCAAACCAACAGATTTAAAATGCGAATCATCGGTCAATGTGTATTGTATTCCCGCTTGCGCCAGAGACGCCGGTAAATACGGTTCCCAAACCCGTTCGGTTAACCAGATCCCCTTGGGATCATAACCGGTTTCTTTTTTTACATATTTTGTCAATTTGTCAATTTGACCAACAATATCCCGCTCCGGAATACTGGTTAAAATGGGTTCATAATATCCACCGGACATCATTTCAATCTGACCAGATTTAACTCCTTTTTTCAGCTTGTCAATCAATTCCGGATGATGTTGTTTTAACCACTCTAGCAATATTCCGCTATAGTGTTTGGTCATACGTACATTGGGGTGTTTTTCTAACACTTCAAAGAAAGGGCTATATGATTGATCATATGCCTGCTCGAAAACAAAATCAAAATTACCAATTGGTTGGTGATTGTGGATCCCAAAAGCGACATTTAATTTTTTCATCGACATTCTGCATCCTTTATAATAATACCATACTTTTCTAAATTCTAGAGCAAAGATTAACTTAATCTTAAATGTAAAAAAAAATTTCCCCTAATGCCACAGAATTTAGGGGAAAAAGAATTTTTTGCACAATTTTTAAAGAATTTTGTTAAAAACGGGCTGCAAGTGAGAACCGTTGAGCGTTTCCGAGGTCGTTTTCATAAGGGACATAAGCGTAATCGATAACAATAAAACCAAAATCCAATCCAAATCCTGCAGATATAGATTTTTCTTCATAGCCGGTTTGAAAACCGGTACGTAATGTAATAACAGATACCGGATTATACTCCAAACCTGCATGAATATGACTGTCTCCTTCAAGATATTGAACATAATCTAAAGCAGCAATCAAAGCCTGAGATCCGGGAAACATGGGAAAATGATAAGCTAAACCTGCCCGCAATACCTTTGGCAGTTCCACAGATTCAATAACCATCTCAGACATAGAACCCAAATTCTGCAAAGCCGCAGCAGCAAACAATTTATCTGAAATTAGACTGTATCTGGCACCCAGATCAAAAGCAAAACCACTTGAAGATTCCGTGTAAATTTTTTCATATAAAAAGGCGGTCCGAACACCCAATGACAGCTTGCTTCCCATCATCTTGGCATAACTGAGAGAAAAGGAAACATCCTGAATTGAAAATGTTCCCAAAGGTTCTTCAGAAGCAATGATACGGCGTTCAAAATCATCAACACTGTTTAGCATAATGCCCAAACCAATAACTCCTTTAGAGGAAGGAAAAACAATGCCAGCCGAGTTGTGAGAAATATCCTGCAACCATTGGTTATAGGTAAAACTTGCTTGTCGTTTGGTTACCCAGGCAGTACCTGCTGGATTCCAAAACAATCCGGAAGCATCATCTGCAGTTGCGGTAAATGCTTCACCCATTCCGCTTGCACGAGCACTAATTCCAATTTTTAAAGCAGCTAATCCGGTTTCACCGGCAGCAAACATTACAGCCGGAAGCAATATCACAAAAAGTAAAACTATCCTTTTCATTACCATCATCCACATTTTATAGATTGAATGACCATGTAAATATATGGTCCGTACCAATATCATAATCGTTTGATGCAAAAGCGTAATCGATCATGGTTGTTTTATTAAACACCTGAAATACAAGTCCCATTCCAAAAGTTGGCATACCATCGTCTAAACCAACACGAAGCGCTCCCATACCGGCCCGCATCAATTCAGCACCAAAATGGTACCGGGGATTTTGCTCTTTACTGTCTTCCACTTCGGCAGTAACCATCAACCATTCCTGAGGAATGCGATATGCTACTGCTGCCCGGGTCACCTTGGGAAACACATTTGTTGTACTGGTACCGCGATCAAAAACATTATCCGTGTTCCAGGTATATTTACTCATATTGTCACGCAATACCAACCCAAAAGTTAAATTATGGATTGGTGAAAAATATGCTCCAACATCCATACCAAAACCGGTTGAAGTCAGGGTACCATCATCTATTTCCAGTCCCGGCATGCGATTATACAACACCTTGCCGCTTATTCCAACAGAAAACTTTTTATGAGGACTAACGGCAAAAGAAAGATAGAATGCGTGTTCTGCATTTGAATAATCTTGTGTATGATTACCACTGCCATCCGTTCCATAAATATTATCAACGCCCGCATGCACCCATGCAAAAGAAATACCCGCCTTTAGCGGATTCTTTCTTCCGTTGACGGAAGGGGGATTCAAAGATTGCGCGTAACCCACATAATCCAGACTTCTGTCAAGAGACAAGAACGCATAAGAGGCAATCAACTGTCTCTCTTTTAAATGCGGCAATAAAGCAGGATTATAAAATCCGGCAATTGCACCTTCGGGAACCGCGGAATATGCATCACCCAGGGCTTTGGCGCGCGCGCCCATACCCATTCGTAAAAAAGCACCGGCGTACCCACCATCTCCATTTTCTGCTATAACAGTGCCTGACAAAAGCAATATAGCCAGTAACAACCCTAATGTATGCTTCATATTAAACTCTTTTAATTTCATCAGTTGACCACCATTATCTTTCCCCAATAGGTGCCGTCGTTTTCAATTTCAACGCTGTAAAAATAGACACCATTGGCAACAGAATCACCATAATCATTTCGACCTGTCCACATTTCGTTATAGTCACCTTTATCCGCCACATATTTATTTTCTACAATTGTAGTCACCAAATCCATTGCAAAATCAAAAATACGAATTGTAACATTACCTGCCGATTTTGTATTATACTGCAAACGAACATGACCGTCATTATCAAGCAAATTGTAACGTGTAGGAGAAAAGGGATTAGGGTACGCATATGTCCGTGGTACATCGCCTTTACCGGATGGAACATACGCACGATTCACATCCCAAGTATAGCCATTGTCACTGGTGCGGGCCAGGCCATCTGATGTACCTACCCACAAGACACCATTGTCTGCATAGACGGAATAGATTTGTTCCGTGAACACCTTGTCTCCGGTAATTGTATCGGTAATGTCCGGAAATTTGTACCAGGTATCACCAAAGTCTGTTGACTTGAATAGTCCTTCACGTGTAGACACATAAACCGTTTCACCGTCAAACGCAAAGTTGGTTGCCCAGATATCAAGCAATGTGGTTTTCCAGGTCAGGCCGCCGTTTTCGGTAACAGAAACGCCATAACGTTCATCCGAGCCTTCGGCTTTATTTGAACAAACCCAAATGAGTTCCTTGTCATCTATTTTTTGCTGGGCAAGTGCAATGACCCAGTTGCCTGATATTGGCTGGTCCTGGTTGGTTGCATTGAAATTAACCCAATTCTCGCCACCATCCGTAGACTTGTTTACACCTTCAGCAGTGCCAACCCACAACACTCCGCTGGCATTCAAAACAGAAAACACTCGATGGTTCAAACGACCGCCCGGATTAAACACAAAAGAATCCGGAGTGGTTATCTCCCAAGATTCTCCAAAATTCGATCCCTTAACCAAGCCTCCGCCAAAACTTGCCAAAAATATGTTTCCATCATGCACGGCAATATCATAACTCAAATTGTTTACCGGTGTATAATCCTGGGGGGGTTGGGGCAAGAGATCCCAACTGTCACCACCATCAACTGAAATTGAGATACCCGTTCCATAATCTTCATAGCTGTCCAGACTTTCAATCAACGTATCACCTGCCGTGGCAACAATGATGGTATCACCGCTCACCCACAATGCAGATACACTGTAACGTCCAATTCCCTGTGCGGGGCCAAAAGATTCAAAGGTCTCTCCATTATCTGTAGTTCGGCTCAGACCATATCCGGTACCCAACCACAACGCATTGGCTCCCGGTGCTATATCGGTAATGCCGTTCCCGGCAAGACCCTGGTTAGGCTCGGATTCCATTTTATATGTACCGGTCACTTTGGCAAAGGTATACCCCGCCAACAACAATACCAGTACGAAAATCATACTCTTTTTTGTCATACCCTTATTCCGTGTCTTTAAGGTTGATAATAAATGCTTTGTCACTACTTCTGTTACCGGCCAGGTCTTCTGCCCAGAAAATCAATATATAGTTACCCAACAAATCATCCGGATCAAACACACCGGTAATAGAATAAACACCATCATTTTCAATCAAATCACCGCGGTACCCCTGGTCCCAATTATCAAAATTATATTCCAAGCCGTTATCAAACAGTTGATAGGGGCTGCCACCAGGATACGAAGCATCCGGCTTTTGCCAGGATACACGAACCTCTTTAACATCTCCCAGGCCCTGAGCATCTGTTATCGGTACTTCAATCAGGAAATTGACGATATAATCTACTGGCGGCCGTTCAATCTGCCGTGGGGCAGAGATCTCACCCAGCTCAGGATAAGTATTTTCAATATATAATGTCCGACTTGCCGATTCACTGTTCACATTAGACTGGTCCATTGCGGTAAAAACCATCTCATAAGTTCCTTTTTTCCCTGCGGCAAAGGAGCTGTCAATGGTAATGACATATTCACCGGGGGTACCTGTGGACTGTAACTCGCCGTTAAACAATTCGGCATTGTTTTGCATTCCGGCAAACACAACCGATTTTATGTCTTCTGTACCATTAGAATCACTGACGGTAACAATAAATTGTTGGCCCGACTCGCCTGATTTTAGACTGTCAGGAATCAAAACATTTAAAATAACGGGTTTAGAGTTTGCCGTTGATTTTACTGAAAAAGCAGCGTCACTTAAAAGCTGCCCTTCGGAACTCTTGGCAGTAAAGGTAAAGATCAAATCAGAAGCCTCTGTCTGGTCCCAGTTCAACACCTGGCTGAATATACCGTCAAACGCAACCACATCACCATCATTGCTGTCAACAGCTCCGCCATCATCATATAAATCCAGACTCTTGATGGGAGAACTGCTGCCTTGTAATGCAATTTCTAAACCTACGGATTGAACGAGATCAGAGGGTTCCACTTTGACCATTACCGGGTAACTTGAGCTGGGATTAACAATTTCAGGCACACTGAACTTTTCAACCACCGGATTATCGCTGCTGTCATTCGGTACCGGCAGATCCCGCTCCGAACATCCAGCGGCAATCAAAGCTAAAACAAGGAGTACATAAATAAAGCGTTTCATATTATTTTCCCGCATAAAAAAAACCGGGCCTGACAAAACATGGGGGCTCGGTTTATATGAGTTCATGTTGCCAGACGATTTGTCACTGCACAATTTAATGAGTTAAATAAATTTTCACCTATTTATCAATAAAACAACAGTAACAAAAATTTCTCTGGCAATCTCCTTTTTCTATATAATTAGAAAAAATACGCATATTGGCCTCAATAATCAAGCACTTTTTATTTATATTGTGAGTTCGGTCATCCCCGTGTGGTCAGCCTGATTATATGATCATACAACAATGCATGGTTCCTGAATATAACGTCAGCTTTTGTTAATAGTTCCCCGGAAAGTGTGGTTTCAAGGGCGTAACACTCTGTTTCCGCGGCTTTGGCAGCATCAATGCCCAGGGGTGCATTTTCCACAACAATACATTCGTTGGGGGTTAGATCTAATCTTTTAACAGCTTCCAGGTACTGGTCCGGATAGGGTTTACCGCGCTCGGTATCCTTGTCTGTTATGATCACAGAAAACTGATTCAAAAGCGATTCGCTCAGAATAGCCTTTACGTTACCAAGATGTGTTCCTGTAACCAGTCCCGCTTGCATTCCAGCCTCTTTGGCTGCGTCCAGGATTTTCGGAATCTCGGGATAAACTTTGATATTTCCCCTGGCTGAGAAAATCTTGTTTTTCTCTGTGATCCAGTGACGGCCCATCTCCTCCGATATGGTTTGCCCCGCTTGTTCAAACAATGCGCAGGCAATCTGCCACCCGGGCCGCCCTTCATTCATACGGATTGTCAATCCATCCGGCTCAAAAGAAAGGATCTGTTTCCAGGCATCTAAATGGTGCTCAAACGTATTGGCAACAACTCCGTCAAAATCAAACAAAAGTGCCTTGTATTTCATAAACACTAGACCACAGACAACTTGAATTGGCGCAATGTTTTTTCAAGACCCAGCATAATGGACTTTGACACAATCGCCCTGCCCACATTAAACTCTTCAATATAGGGAACGTTTCCCAACTCGCGCAGGTTTTGCTCGTTCAAACCCCTGCCAACAGAAACACCGAGTCCCAATTTGTTTGCAGCCATGGCAACAGATTTGATCTGTTCAACATGATCGTGCATGGTACCCAAATCTTCTATACGTGCCAGTGCAGCTGTATTGATCTGTACATAATCCATTCTTGCCCGGGCAGCGGCCCGTATTTGCTGCACATCCGGCTTAACCAGCGCGCTAACAACAACATTATTGGCCCTATACGCCGCTGTAACATCTTCAATATATTCAAGATTTGTCACCAGATCGAGCGATTGTTCGGGTGTTTGTTCACCGGTAGCCGGAAGCAACGTTACCATATCGGGCAACCATTTCAAGGTCTTTTTGATCATCTCATCGTTCAGGGTAACGGCAA
The DNA here is from genome assembly GCA_963693055.1 of bacterium. Taxonomy (GTDB): domain Bacteria; phylum Zhuqueibacterota; class Zhuqueibacteria; order Residuimicrobiales; family Krinioviventaceae. The sequence goes on along the minus strand of OY843751.1, from coordinate 6,298,777 downwards.
CATTAAAATGGGATTGAACAACCTGTTTTAATACAATTACATCCCGCTCTGTTATATCCAAAAGATCATCCTTTACCTGAACGGTAATTCCGTCAACGCCTGCCATCTCTGCAGCCACAGCAGCAGCAACAGGATCGGGAGATTTACTTTTGTTCAAATTTCGAATATAGGCAATTTGGTTCAGACAAAAACACATTCTAGCCATTCGGGGCCCTTTCTTTTCAATTTAATTGACAAGATGAGAAATTGGAACAAACTCTACACCTCTCTCATCAAGTTCGGGTATTTTTCTTCTTAAAGCATCCAGCGTTTTTTTACGCACATGACCAATAGCAACTACATTTTCACCTTTGCTGGCCAACTCTGCTATACGTTCAAACTGACTATTCATAAACTGTTCATCGTATTTGGCATCAATAAACAACTTGTTGACAGCCGTTTTAACACCCATACGTCTTGCGGTTTTATAACCCACAGTTTTGGGGCTTGTAAAGCTGTCTAGAAAAATTTTATCCATGGATTTCAATTCACTCATAACCGTACTCATCAATTGTGGCTGCATTGTTGCTTTTGAGCCTTGATGATTATTCATACCAACTGCTTCGGGAAGTTGAGAAAAAGCCTGTTTAATGCGCATTCTGACAATGCTGTTTTCCTGATTTGCATACAACATGTAACCGTTATCATCATATGCGGCATTTAATGGTTCCATAGGCATGTGCACCAATACTTCTTTGCCCAGCAAAGAAGCCTCTCTCCCAACGGTTCGGGAATCTGCCAGCCCCGGAATGATAGAAACCGTCAAAGGATAACGGAAACGTAAAAACTCGCCGGCAAGATTGTTATAATCATATCCAAAATCATCAATAACAATGGCTACATATCCCAACGGCAGCTTTCGTTTAAACAGATAGCTGCAAGCCGGCTGTTCATCAATATTGATTTTCATTAAATACTGGTTGTCATCGGTCTCTTTGCAACTGATAGATGTATTGGCAAGGGCTTCCATTCGTTTATCAACAGATGAATACAATTTAAGAAAATCCATTTTGCGCGGTATTTGCACTTCTACATAACTGCCACGTTGGATCTGCCAATCATCCTGTATATGGTACTCTTCAAATACATCTTTTATGTGTTGCAATACAATGATCTTGTCCCCGTCACTGAGCTGTTTTACTTTTGGCTCATCCGGATTCATTGTTGCAGGAAGCACCCAAAACCTTGCGGCGGTTAAAAAAATTGCAGAAACAGAGAGCGCAATAATCCAGATGGTTCTTGAGTCCATCTTGAAATCAAATTTTAACTTTTTCTTTTTGGGCGAATTCCCATGAAAAGATTGTCTTCTCATATTACTTTCCAAATCTGGCTTTTAGTTCACTCCAGGTAGTTGCCGACGCATCACCTGTAGCCGTATCACTCCAGCGATAAATATACCACAAATCTTCAACTGTTCTAACCAACCTGAATTCTGCCTGCCCCTTAAAAGTACGGGGACATTCATCTTCTTCACAAGTATAATTAAGCACCAACTCGTATTCCTGCAGCAAAATAACCGAATCCTGATATGTATCTTCCCGCGAGGATGTGAATTTTAAGCTGCTTGTAGAATCTTGCGGCAAATAAAGCATGAGCTGATTCAGGTAATTCAGCTCATTTTCTTTTCCCCATCGTTCAAACAAACCGGGATTATTGACAATTACCGAGGGATCTGCAAAAAATGAAAACCTTTTGGTAGAATTGCTGGTATCAGCAAGACACCTGACATAATTAGAAATATTCTTTTCCGAGATCGCATTGCGCAAATTGGCCACCACGTAACTGGCTGAAGTTGGTTGAATCCATGATGATTGCTCAGTAACAGGATCTTCCGGCTCTCTTGTAGAAAACGGAGACTCGCACGCACTTGTTATAAAAACAACAATGCAACATAACACTTGAACAAGTGCAAGGTTTTGATTATTTTTAGTTATTATTTTCAACTGGAGCAAATATGTTTTTTCGTTTTTTAATTTTATTTACCACCATACCCCTTTTAGAGATTTGGCTTCTTTTAGAAATCAGCAAACATCTTGGCGTGTTAGACACTATTGCACTGGTGATCATTACCGGTCTTGCCGGAGCCTGGCTTGCCAAGTCTCAGGGATTTATGTTATGGCAAAGTATTCAGTTAGAATTACAACAAGGACGAATGCCGTCAGATTCCCTGATTGAAGGCCTGCTGCTCTTGATCGGGGGTATTGTATTGCTTACTCCCGGCCTGATTACCGACACTGCAGGTTTGCTGCTGCTTTTTCCACCGTCACGAAAATGGGTTTTAAAACAGGTTAAAAAACATTTTTCAAGCAGAATCCGCATTCAACCCATTCACTATGACAATCCTATGGAATAAACAAATATATCGTTATTCAGCAGTACATTCAAGCTATTTTTTTTAATAGTTTGTTTTTCGGATTGATATTAACCTTTGCATTGTTACAGGGATTTGTTATATTTCAACCCTGTTTTAAAAAACAGACGGGTCAAAACTTATGCACTATATTGCCGACATACACATTCACTCATATTATTCCAGGGCCACCAGCAAGAACCTGAACCTTGAGCATTTAAACAAATGGGCACAAATCAAGGGGCTCAAAGTGGTGGCAACCGGAGATATTTCGCATCCACAATGGCTTGAAGAAATGCGGCAAAAACTTGAACCCGCAACCGATGGATTGTTCCGTCTAAAGCCGGAATTTGCCAAAACAACACAATCGGAAGTTCCTGGCGCCTGCAATGACGATATCTATTTTATACTCACGGGTGAAATCAGCAATATTTATAAAAGGCATGATCAGGTCCGCAAGGTACATAATGTGGTCATGTTTCCTACGCTAGACGCTGTAGCAAAATTTCAAAACACCCTCGATAAAATTGGCAATATCCGTTCTGACGGCCGCCCAATACTGGGATTGGATTCCAGAGACCTGCTTGAAATAGTACTTGAGACCGATGACCAGGGCGTGCTGATCCCCGCACATATTTGGACTCCCTGGTTCTCCATGCTGGGCTCAAAATCCGGTTTCGACACTGTGGAAGAATGCTTTGGCGACCTGACTCCACACATTTTTGCCATGGAAACCGGTTTATCGTCAGATCCGCCTATGAACTGGCGCCTGTCCATGCTGGACAAATACAATCTGGTCTCCAATTCAGATGCCCACTCGCCTGCCAAGCTGGCGCGCGAAGCAAATATTTTCGATACCGAGCTTTCATACCCGGCCATGATTTCTGCTTTAAAGGACAAAAATTCGGATGGCTTTTGGGGCACACTGGAATTCTTTCCCGAAGAAGGCAAATACCACATGGACGGTCACCGCAAATGTAACAGCATGACCTATCCCGCGGATACCATCAAGAACAACGGCCTTTGCCCGGTTTGCGGAAAACCCGCCACCCTGGGTGTCAGCTATCGCGTTGAAGAACTGGCAGACCGCCCGGAAGGAGAAAAACCTGCTGACGCTAAACCTTTTATGAGTCTGGTTCCTTTACCGGAACTGATCAGCGAAGAAAAAGGCGTGGGACCCAACAGCAAAACCGTACAAACTCGTTATTTTCAGCTTTTAAACGAACTTGGCTCTGAACTACGCATATTAATGGACCTGCCTCTTGCGGACATTGAAAAATCAGGTGGCTCTCTGCTGGCTGAAGGTATCAGCAGAATGCGTGAAGCAAAAGTGCATCCCCAACCCGGATACGATGGTGAATACGGAATTATCCGGGTGTTTCAGGGTACAGATCGACAGGATATTCTGCAGCAGGGCATGCTTTTCCAGACCGAAAGCGTCACTGAATCCAGACCCGCGGCTGAAAAACCGATCTTTTCCCCAAAAAAAGAAAAACCCGCCGAAACAATTATCCGGGAAAATCTGGAAACGGATTACGGATTAAATCAGGAACAGCAGCAGGCAGTATTGCATCGGGGTGCCCCGCTAATCATTAAAGCAGGGCCCGGTACCGGAAAAACACGCACGCTGACCGAGCGAATTGCTTCGCTGGTCTTGAAAGACAAAGCAAAACCCGAGCAAATTCTTGCCGTTACATTTACACACAAAGCCGCCGACGAAATGCGTGACCGTCTTGCAAAACTGCTATCAGACATAATAGTAAAAAACATGCAGGTGTTAACATTTCATGCGCTTGGAGCGCACCTACTGAGAAGAACAGAATACTTTGCCGGAAGAGACAATACCTTTAGCATTATTGATACAGAAAACGACAAACACTTTCAGGAAACGTTTGCAGATCGCCATGGAAAGCTTACCAAAGCCTTGTTGCGAAATATTTCCATAGTTAAAGGACAGGGTTACGATCTGGATTCCATCCCTGAAGAACAATTGGTTGAATTGCCTGAAAATTTTATCAGCCAATATCGCAACTATGAAGATCTGCTGACATCGTTAAATGCAGTGGATTATGATGACCTGGTACTGCTTCCGGTCCGGCTACTGCGCAACGACCCTGATCTGCGTCGGGATTGGCTGCAAAACATTCAATACATCTCGGTAGATGAATTTCAGGACATAAACCGGGTACAGTATGAACTGCTATCGCTTTTCTCAGTAACCGCTCAAGATATTTGTGTTATTGGAGACCCGGACCAGGCAATATATGGCTTTAGAGGCGCCAGCAATACCTTTTTTGAACAGTTTTGCAAAGATTTCCCGGATGTTGTAACCATCTCGCTGAAACGAAACTATCGTTCTGCTCAAAACATATTAAATGCTTCCAGGCAAATCCTGAATCTGGGCAAAGAAGCCCCACAAGATAAATTATGGTCCAACCTGGCTCTGGAAGTCAAGGTGAACATGCAATCCTCTCCAACCGACAAGGCTGAAGCGGAATTTATTGTACATCGAATTGAACAGCTTGTTGGAGGTACCAGCTTTTTCTCAATGGATAGCAGCCGCGTGGATGATCGCGGACTACCTGAGGGCTATGTTTTTTCTGACATGGCAATACTACTTCGCAGTCGTCAATTACTTCCCACACTCATCGAAGCACTTGACCGTTCAGGCATCCCCTTTAGCAGCTTTGACGAATCACCCGTCACTGCAGAGCCCGTATTTCTCTTTCTTACATCTGCCCTTAACCAGATGATCGGCAATCCCCTTTCTGATATTCAGGAACAATATCTCTTGCTGCCCTTTTGCGAATTTCCGAAAAATACACAAGACATACCCGCAGATACCGAAAATAACGAATTTTACCAGGCATTCCTGAACGAGTTGGAAGAAAAAGAACCTGACCAGCCTGTAACAGAAACGATACGATGGTTATGGGAGTGGATAGAGCAAAATAATACTGAATTAGAGAAAGACCTTAAACTCAAACTCTTAAATTTATCAGAATCCTTTGCAGATAACCACGAAGCTTTTTTAGACGCATTAATGCTTCAAACCAGAGTCGATACTTTTGATGACAGAGCAGACAAGGTTAAAATTTTGACACTGCACGCTTCAAAAGGCCTGGAATTCCCGGTGGTCTTTATTCCGGGCTGCGAAGAAAATATAATTCCACATCGCGTTCCAGGACAAAAACCCAACCTGGATGAAGAAAGAAGATTGCTATATGTGGGAATGACTCGCGCAAAACAACAGTTATACTTGTCCCATTGCAAAAAACGCCTTATATTTGGACATACACAAGAGCAGACACCCTCACGTTTTCTGGCATCAATTTCAAACAGTCTGCTTGAACATGGTAAACATGAAAGAAAAAAGGGCAACAAAAGCAATCAAATGGACCTGTTTTAGATAGGAACACCATGAAAACTATTGATCTGAGAAGCGATACCATTACAAAGCCCACCCAGGCCATGCGTGATTTTATTGCCAACGCACCTGTAGGCGATGACGTCTTTGGCGAAGACCCAACCATTAACGAATTGCAAAAAAGGACCGCCGAATTGCTGGGCAAAGACGCAGCCCTGTTTGTTCCCAGTGGTACCATGGCAAACCAGATCGCTATTAAATGCCATACAATTCCCGGTGACGAAGTGATTTGTGAAAAAGGATGTCATATTTTCAATTATGAGGGTGGTGCAGGCAGCATGCTTTCAGGCATCCAATACAACACTCTCGTTGGGGATTACGGCCGTATCCATCCGGACCAGATCAAACAGGCCATACGCCCCAAAGACAGCCATTACGCACAAACCCGCCTCATTGAATTGGAAAACACTCACAACTCGGCAGGAGGCACAATATATCCTATCGATCTGATCAAAGATATCCGCAAAACTGCGGAATTTTATGATTTTAAAATGCATTTAGACGGCGCAAGACTGTGGAACGCTCACGTTGCCACAGGTGTACCTCTAGACGAATATGCAGCACAGTTTGATTCGGTTTCTGTCTGTTTTTCAAAAGGCTTGGGCGCGCCGGTTGGCTCTGCCATTGCAGGCTCTTTTGAATTAATCAACAGAGCGCACCGGTACCGTAAAATGTTTGGCGGTGGAATGCGTCAAGCAGGGCTTTTAGCAGCGGGAGCGCTATATGCTCTTGATAATAACCTGCAAAAACTCGATAAAGACCATCAAAATGCCAAAACACTAGCAGAATTTTTTAATTCTGTTGATGGTGTGACTGTAAATTTAAAAGAAACAGCTACCAATATAGTTATTGCAGATTTTTCACAATTTAATGTACCAGCACCTGCTATTGCCTCAAGCCTGCAAAACAGCGGAGTACTGTGCATCGCTTTTTCCGAAACCAGAATTCGCTTTGTGACTCATCTTGAAATAGACGAAACTGACATTTGTGCTGCTATTGAAATCATGACTAATAAATTTGAAAAAAGGGATTTTTCATGAAAATACTTATCGTAGGCGCGGGCCAGGTGGGTTTGCACCTGGGAAAAATCTTGTCCGCTGAAAACCACGATATAACTGTTATCGACTCGAACTCTGATGTTTGCAAAAAAGCCAACGATCTTTTGGATGCCCTGGTGCTTGAGGGAAATGGTTCCGACCAGGAAATTCTGAAAAAAGGCGGCCTGGAAAGCAGTGATATGATCATTGCAGTTACCGCTGTAGACGAGGTTAACGTTCTCGCCTGCATGATTGCCGCCAAAGCCGGAGTCAAAACCAAAATTGCCAGACTTCGCAATACCGCTTATAGTGACCCCAATGCCATCCTTAAAAAAGAAGATATGGGCATCGATTACATAATTCATCCGGAAGAAGAAACTGCTCGAGAGTTGGTATGGCTCATCAAACGAACAGCCGCCACAGATGTTGTAGAATTTGCCGAAGGTAGAATTCAATTGATCGGCTTGAGAATTGACCGGAATTCTCCTATTTTGAACAAATCCTTTCAACAGATCACCGAACAATATCCGGATGCCGTATTCCGTGTTGTTGCCATCTTTAGAGGCAACCAGAAAACCATCATCCCTACCGGGAATGATGTTGTAAATAAAGGCGACCAGTTGTTCTTTATAACAGAAACCAGCCGCGTACCCCAGATTTTGTCGTTAGCTGGCAAAAGTGAAGAAAAAATGGAAAACCTGATGATTCTAGGCGGCGGTATGGTTGGCAGAATGGTGGCCGCCGAAATGGAAAAAGACCGTCATCTTACTATAAAATTGATAGAAAGCAGCAGAGCAAAATCCGAAAAAATTGCCCAAGCCGTGCAAAGAACCCTGATTATTATGGGTGACGGAACCGACATTGACCTGTTGGCAACAGAGGGCATAATGGACATGGATGGTTACATTGCCGTAACCAACGACGAAGAGACAAACATTATCTCGTGCCTGCTGGCAAAACATCTGGGAGTAAAGCGTACTTTGGCCCTGGTAAATCGTTCAGATTATATGCCGGTCATGTCTTCCATTGGCCTGGATGCGGCAGTAGACCAGCAGATGATCACTGCAAATGCAATTTTACGATTTATCAGACGAGGCAATATCATCTCTTTTGCAACTTTGAGAGGCATTGAAGCCGAAGTGTTTGAAATAAATGTGGGTAAAAAGTCCAAAATTGCCAATAAAACTGTCAAACAATGCAAGATACCACGAGACATTATTATTGGACTGATCATGCGCAACGGCACAGTATTTGTACCTACCGGTGATTCCAGACTTGAACCCGATGATAATTTGATCATTTTCTCTCTACCCAAAATGGTCAAAACCGTAGAAAAATTATTCGGCTAATAAAAGGTACCTGATAATGAATTATAAAGCCGTATTGCATGTTTTGAGCGCATTGCTGGTTTTTGAGGGGCTATCTCTGCTTCCTCCTTTGGGCTTTTCCCTGTATTATCACGATCATGATGCCACCGCATTTATAATTTCTATTCTGATCAGCGTTGGAGTAGGTGGGATTTTGTATTTTTTCACCCGTACACGTGGTGACTTGAGAATTCGTGAAGGATTTGCCATTGTAGGTTTTGGTTGGACTACCCTGGCTATCTTTGGCGCTATCCCTTTTTATCTGTCTGGTGCTATCCCCTCCTATACCGATGCATTTTTCGAAACCATGTCCGGATTTACTACCACCGGGGCAAGTATTCTTACCGATATTGAATCCATGCCGCATGGTATTTTGTTTTGGCGCAGTCTTACCCACTGGCTGGGTGGAATGGGCATCATTGTGCTCTCTATAGCCATACTTCCCATTTTGGGTGTCGGTGGAATGCAGTTATTCAAAGCCGAAGTGCCGGGACCAACTCCGGACAAGTTAAGTCCACGTATCAAAGAAACCGCCAAAATATTGTGGGTGGTTTACCTGCTCTTGTCTGCGATTGAAACCGTTTTGCTCATGTTTGGGGGAATGGATCTATTTGACTCGCTTTGCCACACATTCGGTACCATGGCAACCGGAGGATTTTCCACAAAAAATGCCAGTATAGGTCATTATAACAGTATATATATCGAAACCATTATCATCATTTTCATGTTCCTGGCAGGAACCAATTTCAGTCTGCATTACGCCGTATTAAAGGGCAACTTTAAAGCCTATTGGAAAGACCGGGAATTTCTGTTTTATCTCAAATTCACAGTGTTGATAACTGTTATTGTAACGATTGTGGTCTATTTCAGCGGATATTCAAGTATTGGTCATGCTTTTCGCGGCGCAATATTTCAGGTTGTCTCTATAACCACAACAACCGGTTATGGTACACACGACTTTGAACAGTGGTCAGGTGGCGGACAATTGATCATGCTTATACTTATGTTTATGGGCGGATGTGCGGGGTCTACAGGGGGCTCAATTAAAATGATCCGCATCATGATTGTATTGAAACAAGGTGTGAACGAAATTAAAAAACTGCTACACCCGAACGCATTTATGCCGCTTCGACTGGGTGGCAGGGTCATTCAGCCCGATGTAGTTACCAATGTTTTAGGATTTTTCCTCATTTACATGCTCATCTTTACCACTGGTTCAGTTATTATGGCTCTGCTGGGCCTCGATCTGATAACTGCAACTTCCAGTGTGGCTGCAACCCTGGGTAATATTGGCCCGGGATTAGGAATGGTAGGGCCGACCGATCATTACGCGTATGTACCTATGTTTGGTAAATGGGTATTGTCATTTTTCATGTTATTAGGAAGACTGGAATTATATACCATATTAATCCTCATTATTCCGGAATTCTGGAAAAAATAATGGAACTTTACGCAATTAGCGTATTTAATATTATATAATAACAAGAGTACTTGACTTTGTCAATAAAAAGTAATAAATTAGACGATGTCTGTATCTCTGCGTCGTTATGTGTCAACAATTTTGGATCATAACGAAAATTTCTATCAATCTATTGAATTTTTAGAAATAAATATTTGTTAAAACCAATGACCGACCGGATTCGTTTAGAACCAGGCCAGAGTTGTTTATTATGAACCTCTAAAGGAAAAGATCGTTGGAACAAGAAATCACCAAAAAAGCGGTAAAAAACAAAAAAGTTAAAGAAAAAGAAGTTCGTACCAAAGAATCTATTGAAAAGTACCTTGAAGAAATTGGTAACTTTTCACCTCTTCCTCCGGAACAGGAAATTTCCCTGGCAGGTAGAATTCGTCAGGGAGATGAATCCGCACTTGAAGAATTGGTTAAAGCCAATCTTCGTTTCGTCATAAGCGTTGCCAAGGAATACCAAGGACAGGGTCTGCCGTTACAGGATCTGATCAGCGAAGGTAACCTTGGATTAATTAAAGCAGCGCAAAGATTTGATGAAACCCGTGGATTCAAATTCATCTCGTATGCTGTATGGTGGATTCGTCAGTCCATTCTTCAGGCGTTGGCCGAACAATCACGCGTTGTGCGTTTGCCCCTCAATAGAGTAGGAGCAATAAATAAAGTCGGCAGGGCTCTGGAAGATTTGGAGAAAAAATTCGGGCGCGAACCCAGCATGGATGAAATAGCAGGTAGAATGGAAATGTCTTCCCTGGAAGTTGCAGATGTTTTAAAAACATCCGCTCGTCACCTCTCTCTTGACGAACCTTTCAAAGAAGACGAAGGTAACAGTTTGCTCGATGTATTGGAAAGTGATAGATATGAACCCCCGGATGGCAAGCTGATGCGCGCGTCTCTTCGCGAAGAAATTGAAAAAGTATTGTCTACATTAAAATCCAGAGAAGCTGAAATCGTTAAACTCTATTTCGGTTTGGACGGAGACAGACCCCTTACACTCGAAGAGATTGGCGAATATTTTGAACTGACACGTGAACGTGTTCGCCAGATCAAAGAAAAAGCATTACGACGCCTGCGTCACCGCTCGCGGCTTGATCCGTTGAGAAAATATTTAGGTTAATTAAAAGCCCTTCAATTGAAGGGCTTTTTTTATTACTATTCAGTTTAGATTGATATGATTCCATTGTAATAATATCAAATTTGCCCGGCAAATACATGCAACAAAACCCCTTATAAAAAAAGGGCAAACACTTTTCGTGCTCACCCTAATTCATATCAAAACATTACCCAAATTACTTATTTTTTCCGAATCGATTTTTTATAATCTTTGACCATTTTGCCGAACGACTTGTCCCGCTTTCGTTTTTCAAGATATGTCATATTATAAAATGCCGCTTCTTTCCGGATCTTGAGATAGTTGTTGTATCTCTCTTCATCGATCTGTCCCTGCTCAACCGCTTCTTTTACGGCACATCCATCTTCATGCACATGGGTGCAGTCTTTAAAGCGGCACCCACTTGCAAAAGCAACCAATTCATCAAATGTTTCTTCAAGGCCGGTATCAACACCAAAGTTTTCGAGTTCTCTCATGCCTGGCGTGTCAATAAAAATACTTCCGGAATCCAGTGAGACTAGCTCCCTTCTTACGGTTGTATGCCTGCCTTTGCTGTCTTTTTCTCTGATCTCGCTTACTCTGAACTGCTGTTCACCCAACAAATTGTTTAGCAATGTGGTCTTGCCAACACCGGAGGAACCTAATAGACAATAGGTTTTGCCGGCTTGAAGCGCTTTCCGCAATGATTCAATGCCATCATCGTTTACGTTACTGATGGGTAAAAACAAGTATTTATCACTAAAACGTTGAATCTTTTCCTTGATTTCACCAAGTTCATCCTCGGAAATTAAATCAATTTTACTCAGAATAATGATTGGCTGTATTTTGCTTTCACTGGCCATAACAAAATACCTCTCCAATCGGTTCAAATTGAAATTCAAATCAACAGATTGCATGATAAACGCATAATCAATGTTGGCTGCTATTAATTGAAATTCTACAGCTTTTCCGGGATCTTTACGCTTTAATAACGATTTACGAGGTAACACATGATGTATAATTGCCAGAGAATCATCATCAAAACATTGTACAACCACCCAGTCACCGACTGTAGGGTAATCAACACTGCTTTCAATATTGAATAAAAATTTGCCCGACAACTCGGCAAACATTTCATTACTGCCATTACTGACATTATAATTATTCTTGTTTACTTTGATAACACGCGCAATTTTAAAATTGTCTTTAATATATTCTTTGCTATTGGATTGAATCCACTCGTCATAACCCAATTTTTCAAGCAAAGTTTCTGATAAACTATTTTCAGATTCTGTATTATTTGTATTAGAACTAGTGTGTATGTCCTTTATTTGTTGTTCCTGTAAATTTGACATTTTTATCTCCAGGTAAAAATATTCGATTGTTAAATTTATTGAATTTTTCTCCTAAAAGATATCTCACACTCTCTATTCTATTACGCATAAAAAACATTCTCCTTTGTAATAACCAATTAAATTTTTATCTCACAATTATACTAATTTAAATTATATTTGTTACAAAAAAAATCGAAATCCCTTACAATTAATTACTTTACAAAATTGCTATTTTTCTTCATTTTTCATCACAATCAAACGCCGGTTCATTCCCTGCAAAGCTACAAGATGCGAACGTTCGATTGAACCATCGCTAAACAATAAAACATCTATGGAAACCACGCCACCAACGCTGTTGCACTTGAATACATAATCCGCCAGCCAGTCACGGTCATACCGCAATCCTGCATCACACCATTGTTTGCCAAGATAGGAAAGTGTATGCCACTGTACGCCATCTACCCAGCGTGATTCAGGAATTTCGCCAAACTCGTTGTTTTCACCTGTGGTGAAATCATCTTCAAGTGTTGAAGAATTTGCATGCTGCATGGTTGGATTGTTTAATGCTATAATGCGTTTGGGATTTCCCGCACGTAGGGCCTTTGCAAGTATAGTCCATCGTTTTTGATTATAATCAAGATGATCGTAACAACCATCTACCCACCAGCCTGCGACTTTATCTTTATATCGCTCACCATATTCTTTAACAACATCCGCCCAATTTTGAACATATTCGTCGGTTACTTTACCATTCCAGCCCCCCAAACCGTCTGAGGCCTGCTTGTCCTGTCGCGGACCATCACCAGTCCAGTAGAGCATTAATGTTATATCATACTTTTCAAGGGATTCAATCAAATCCAGCACCAGATCACGTTCTGAACAGGCTTCTCCGGGTTTATAACCGGTCAGTTTGTTATAGGTATCGTTGGGAGCGATTAGATAGCGTGTTCTCTGCATCATGGTAAAAATCACATATCGGGCCCCTGTTGATGCAATGTCAGTCGCAAATTGTTCTGTATCAAAATTGTTTACACATTCATTCCAGGAGGTACTCTGTTCCGTATTGGAGATACGGGTGCCTACACACTGGCAGTCATATAAAAAATGAACAAACACGCCCCATCCGGCCTCACTGAACCAGTCAGTATTGCCCTGTCTTTCCAAAGGTATCCGGCATTCACCTTTGGGAATATCAAGATTGACCCGCTGATATTGCGCGTTACTATTAGCGGTAACTACTACCAACAAAATCAACATGTATGCATATTTATTCATTATTACACCCCTTTTCTAAAGAAGGCTCTGGTGGAAATAATTTAAACAGTTAAAATCTAAAAAACCAAAGTGAGATTAGCAGGGCATCCTCCGGGTGGTGGTTGCTGTGCTATTGAAACATATCAAATAATCAAGAAAACTGTAACCAGAGAAATACACCATAAACCACGATCAGTAAAACCCCTTCTAAACGGGTGATCTTGAATTTACTGATCATCATGGGTAGAAACGCGATGGTAAGCCCCAGCATAAAAAGATAATCGAATTTTAGTAATGAGGGTTCTACCGGAATGGGATAAATTATAGATACAATTGCTATCACAAATAAAACATTAAACAAGTTGCTGCCAACCGCATTCCCCACAGCAAGATCAACTTCACCCCGATATGCACCAACAGAAGAGATGGCCAGTTCAGGCAAAGATGTTCCGACCGCAACCAATGTCATGCCGATGATAATGGGAGGTACGCCCAACTGCTCGGCAATCTGAGTGGCCGAATTGACCATCATGGTCGAACCGCCTATTAATCCTGCCAGTCCCAATACAATGTAAACGATATTCAGCCATTGTGCCCGCTGTTTTTTATGTGTTGGAATATCATCAAAAAACGCACTGCCGGCATTTCTGTCTTTTTGCGCCAACCTGATCATATAGCCAATAAAAAGAATAAATCCAACCAACAGTATCAATCCGTCTTTATAATCCAAAACCTTGTCCAGACTGAGCACATAAAACAAAACCGTTGTAAGAATCAGATACGGCATTTCTCGTTTGATGGTGTTGATTTGTATCGTCAAGGGACGGATTACCGCTGCAACGCCAATTACCAGGGCAATATTAGCAATATTGCTTCCAATAATATTGCCCAATGCAATATCTTTGGTTCCTTGTATGGCTGAAAGCAAACTCACTGCCAGCTCTGGTGACGATGTGCCCATGGCGACGATCGTGAAACCAATGATCAAAGGACGTATTCCAATCTTTAACGCCAGACTGGAAGAACCGGTAACCAGAGCTTCTGCGCCTATATATAATAGTCCGATACCGACAATGAATAAAACAACCAGCAATACCATACTATTTAAACACCTTTCGGCTTCCGGGTTTAACCACGTCTAATCCTTGCTCACACAAGGAACAAGAACCCGGTTGATAGGTAACCACATCCATTTCAAAAACAGAGAAAAACGGTACATCAAAATCCGCTTTGCCGCTACTTCTGTCTACAATAAAAGCAGCTCCAACAACCTCAGCACCCAGATCCTGCGCAAGCTTGATCACTTCTTTGACAGACCCACCGGTTGTTACCACGTCTTCAACAGCCAACACTCTTTCACCGGGATTTATCTCAAAGCCCCTACGAAGAACCATTTCGGCCTCTTGCCGCTCTGCAAAAATTGCACGTCTACCCAATAACCTGCCTACTTCCTGACCGGCAACAATACCGCCAATTGCGGGAGATATTACACAATCTACATTCAGGTCTTTGAAATGATCTGCAATAACCTGGCAGAGCCGCTCAGCATAAGCGGGATACTGTAAAACTTTGGCACATTGAAAATATTGAGGACTGTGAAGTCCTGATGTCAGTTTAAAATGACCTTCCAACAAAGCACCGGAATCTTTGAACATTTGTATTGCTGTATCTTTATCCATAAAATAATCCTTCAAATTTGTTTAACGGGCCGCATTTAAAGCGTCTCGTGTTTCCATTGCAGCTTTAGCTGCGGCTTTAGCAAAATCAGTTCCAGATGAGGCATAGATCACAGCTCGGCTTGAGTTGAACAATGCCATTGACCCGTTTTCATCTGTACCGTTCTTTACAGAAGCTTCCAAATCGCCGCCTTGCGCACCAATTCCAGGTATCAACAATGGTAACGAAGGAACGATCTTGCGTATTCCTGCCAATTCATCAGGATGTGTAGCGCCTACAACCAATCCACAATTGTTTTTATCGTTCCAGCGATAAACAGTCCTGGCCATTTTTTCGTACAGTTTTTCATCACCATCAGAGAAATATTGAAAATCCTTTGAACCGGGATTCGAAGTCAGGCACAGAAAAAACACTCCTTTTTCCGTATGTTCCAGAAACGGAGCTGCGGAATCACTTCCCATATACGCATTAACCGTGACGGCATCCGCGTTCAAATAATCAAACACAGATCTTGCGTACATTTTTGCCGTATTGCCAATATCTCCGCGTTTTGCGTCTGCTATTTTTACAACATTATCCGGGAGGTAATCAAACGTCTTTTTTAAAGCTGTCCATCCTTCCACTCCATACGCTTCATAAAATGCTGTATTTACCTTGAAAGCAGCAGCGTGTTCTGCAGTTGCGTCGATTATAGCCTTGTTGAATTCGAACAAGGGCTCTGAAGCATTTTTCAAATGGTCCGGTATCTTTTCAAGTACCGTATCCAATCCTACACATAACAACGAATTTTGTTTATCAATGCAGCTTTTTACTTTATCAATAAATGATGGCATTTTAACCTCATAAATAGATGATTTCAGGTTTTGGGGCGCTTTCCCCATTCAACGTCAGTATCATTACACTGGGTCCCTTATTACTTCGGGGGTGACTGACAGAACCAGGATTCAGGGTCCATTCTTTTCCATTGCCCAAAATTTCAGCATAATGGGTATGTCCAAATACACGGAACAATCCCTTATCGTATTCAATCGCATCCAGTTTGGTTGGCATATGAGTTAGTGTTAAGGTATACCCATCTATCCGTATTTCTCGTAAAAACACCAACCGACGTCTGACATCTTCGGGATCCACATTGCCATAAACAGCATAAACCGGTGCAATGGTTTCCAATTCAATAACAATATCCCAATTACCCACATCTCCGGCATGAAGAATCAGGTCCACATCTTTGAACAGCTTGTGGACGATGTTGGGCAAACTGCCATGTGTGTCAGATATTATGCCGATGCGTTTTGTAGTACCAGCAGATTTGGCTTCACTCATGAAATATTAACCGATCCTGTCCGTTCCCATATAATCTCTCAATACCTCAGGAATAACAATACTGCCATCCGGTTGTTGATAATTTTCAAGGATTGCAATCACGGTACGCGGCAAAGCAAGACCGGAGCCGTTCAGTGTATGCGGATACTCGGGCTTGTCTCCTTTTGCACGACGCATACGAATGTTGGCACGTCTTGATTGAAAATCTTCAAAATTGCTGCATGATGATACTTCGAGCCACTTTTCAATGCCCGCGGCCCAGACTTCAATATCATAACATTTAGCTGCAGCAAAACTCAAGTCGCCTGTAGCCAATGTCAATACACGGTATGGCAGCTTTAACAATTGCAATACTTCTTCCGCATTACCCAGCAGCGATTCAAGCTCATCATAAGAGGTTTCAGGTTTGACAAACTTAACCATCTCTACCTTGTTGAATTGGTGGATACGCATTAATCCACGGGTGTCTTTACCATAGGCACCTGCTTCACGGCGGAAACATGGGGTATATGCGGTATATTTAATAGGCAAATCTTCTCCTTGCAGCATTTCTTCCCTGTGCAGGTTGGTAACCGGAACTTCAGCAGTGGGGATCAGGAAAAGATCATCGACTTGTGCGTGGTACATGTCTTCTTCTAGCTTGGGTAATTGTCCGGTACCAAACATGGTATCCCGACGAACTACAAACGGTGGTAAAATTTCAGTATATCCATGCTTTTCCACATGCAGATCAATCATAAAATTGATCAACGCTCGTTCCAGCTTTGCGCCCAGTCCGCGATAGCTGACAAAAAACGATCCGGACATACGAGACGCGCGGTTAAAATCAATAATATTCAGCTTTTCTGCAATTTCATGGTGCGGCAGGGGTTTGAATCCCAGGTCAGGGATATCACCCCAGCGTTTCACTTCTACATTATCCGCCTCACCACCAACAGGCACTGTTTCGTGAGGAATATTAGGCACCCATATCAGAATATCATGTATCTTTTGTTCTATATCTTTTAATTCTTCAGCCTGGGCTTTGATGCTGTCAGATAAATCCCGCATCTCTTTGATTACATCGGTAGCATCTTGCTTGTTCTTTTTCAGTTCAGCAATCAGTTGGGTTACCTTGTTCTGCTGCGCTCTTTTGGTTTCGGTTTCGGTTATCATCTCACGTCGTTTCACATCCAATGCCAACAGAGCATCTATATCCGCTTTTTCACGTTTATCTTTTACTGCTTTTTTAACAACATCGGGATTCTCCCGGATAAATTTTAGATCCAGCATATCACTTCCTCTTTTATTGTCCCTTGCCCTTAATAACGACAAGTATAGTAAACACCAATATTCTCAAATCCAAACTAATAGATAAATTATCAATATAATATAAATCAAATTCAAGTTTTTCTTTTACCTGTTCAATTGTAGTATCATACTCTCCTTTAACCTGTGCCCAACCGGTTATACCGGGTTTTACACGCAACCTGCGGGTATAAAAGGGATATTCACGTTTTAATCTGTCTACAAAATAAGGGCGTTCCGGTCGAGGCCCAACAATACTCATGTGCCCATAAAGCACATTGAACAACTGAGGCAACTCGTCTATACGGGTTTTGCGCATAAATCTTCCCATGCGTGTAATCCGGGGATCTTTTTCTCCCGCCCAAACCGGTCCGGTCAGCTTTTCCGCGTCCTGAACCATGGAACGAAATTTATAAATCGTAAAAATACGGCCGTTTTTTCCAACTCGTTTTTGACTGAACAGAATGGGTCCGCGAGAATCCAATTTTATTAAAAGAGAAGTTAGAATCAATACAGGCGACAAAAGGATCAACGCAATCAGGGAAATGGCAAGGTCCATTAAACGCTTTACCTGGTGCTCCCAGGGTTTCATAATTTGCGGATGGATCTCTATAAGGGGGAACCCATAAATTTGCTGAGTCCTGGCTTGCCCCAATACAATCTGGTACATATCCGGTTCAATTTTCAGGTTAACCTGCAAATCTTCACATTGTGCTATGGCGTTCATAACATTTTTAGGGGTAGATTTGCCCAGACAAATAATAACTTCTTCAACATTATTTTTTTCAACCAGAGATTTAATTTTTTTCAAATGCCCCATGACCTTTAAATCATTGTAGGCTTCACCGATCTCGCTTTTGTGCAGGCTCACAAATCCAATTACATGATATCCCAAAGCCGGGAATTTCTTTATCTTGTCAGCAAGTTCTTTGGACTTTTCGTTCCACCCAATGATCAAAGTGTTCTTTTGCCATATACCGTGTTCAAGCATTTTGCGATGCAGTGTATGGAGTATCATTCTACCTCCACCCACAACAAAAAGCAAAATTACCCAATAACTAAAAACCAGAATTCGTCCCATAGAAAAAGGATTTGACAAGTCTTTTTCAGGTTCTATTGTTAGAACAAAGATCATTAATATTCCAAAGCTAACAGCTTTGAAAACGGACATAAATTCATCAAATCGGGATTTGGTATACCAGGATTGATACAGACCAAAAAATAAAAAAAGCAGCAACCAGAACAAATAGATAAACACGGATACCTGCAAGCGTGCGGCCAGGCTTTGCTCAACAAACAGATTGGCCGCGTAACGTAACCGTAATAATGAAAAAAATGCGATGTTCACGGTAATGAAATCCATCGCAAAAAGAAATATTTTTTCAAGGGTTTTCGGCATATACTCTCTTTAGATATCAGATTAAAATATAATCATGTTATTTATTTTTTACAAATCTTTTATCTAAAAGAATTATGCTTATTACTGACGAACTGGCTCCCAAAAAACTTTATTTTCCCCTTTGAAAAAATCGAGAATCGCTAACAAAGAGGCATAATTAATTAAGGTAAAATAATATGGGGCAAGAAATATTGATTTTATTCCTGGCTTATTTTTCATATAAATACCTAACAAAGAAATCAAATAAAAAACTACCTGTAACAAAAAAAAGATTAATAGTGAAATCGTATTTATTAGAAATATATTAGTAAAAAACAACAGTATCATAAAAACCGGACAAAACCAGCGCAATACTTTATGAGAGATTAACTCAAATGCTAGAATCCCAGTAATTAACGGATTTAATAAATGTTTATGTTTATACAAACTATTTATACTTCTAAGAATGATTCTTTTTCTACGACCGAACTCTTCATTATAAGTCTGACTTCCATCCTCATAAGAGATTGCTCTAGTTTCATAAACAACTTTATTACCATGCGAGTATACTTCTAGAGGTTCTATAAAATCACTTATAATATCATAATCCAAGGGGACATATTTATCTTTACGAATTGAGTATATAGATCCATTTGCTCCGGTAATGCAACCCAGCTTGTCTTCGCTTCTTTTAATAAATTTATCATATCGCCAATATATGTTTTCTTTATTACTTACTGATGATTGATTTTTAAAAATTAATTGTCCGGAAACAAATCCAACCTCAGGATCAATATAATGTTTTACCAACTGGCGAATAGCATCTTTTTCATACATGGCATTCGCATCAGAAAACACTACTATTTCGCCATTCGCTAATTCCACTGCTCGATTTTGAGCTTTTGTTTTACCATGTCGTTCAGCTAATTCTAAAAGTTTTATTCGATCTTGATATTTTTGAACAATATTATTAGTATGGTCAGTAGAATTATCGGAAATAACCATTATCTCAAACTTTTCCCAGGGATAATCCAGATTCAAAGAATTCTTTATTTTTTCTTCAATAACAGCTTCTTCATTTCTTGCCGCAATGATTAAAGAAACATTGGGTGTGAATTGAATATCGCATTTCCTTTTTATTTTATACCATCTTGTCACAAAATAAACAGTAATAGGATAAAACGCGTAACTATATAAAATTACAAAAAAAGACAAATAAAATATTGTTAACAAGATAATATACAACAACAATTACTCCAGTACAAAATCTACATTCGTTTCAATCGCCAAACTATTTTTTGGGAAAGGGCTTTTAAATAATATATTTTATTCTTTTCATATTGGTTAAATAATTGTGCATAATTTTTAAAAATTAAGAATTGACTTAATTTATACAAAATATTTAACAATGTTATATGATAATGATGATAAAACTGACTTGCAACATTAATTTCACCTTCTCGTAAATCATATCTCGACCAATACCCCAAATCATATTGAGGTAAAATTTCACTCAAGACCTCAACAGATTGATTCCAAAGATTCAACACCGTGTTATCATTTAAAAACAATCCATAATCTCTTAACCCCCAAATTGCAGAGACATACCCATTTAAGACAAACGAAGATGGGTTGGAAGGATATTCTTCAAAGAAAATGTATTTTTTTTTATACATTGCAAGAACACCACCTTCATCAACAGTTTTATGAAAGGGTAATAATGCCAAAGATGCAGATTCAAGATACTGTTCATTTTGTGTAATCATCCATAAACGCAGTAAAAGAGAAATACCAAGTCCTTGAGCCATTGCAGATTGCCATCCTGCTTTTAAAGAAAAAGTTTTATTATCATAACCACATAACCAACATCCTTTGTATTTGCCTGTTTTTTCTTGAGTTTTTAATGCCCAATTTGCTTGATTTAAACTTTTCTCTAAAAACTCTTCATTTTTATTATTATAAAAATGCTGATACGCTGCCAACCCATAATTAAAGACAGATATCGGATAGTAATCCCATCTCTTTGTATCTTCCTGGAATAATAAAAAAACACCCTTTTCATCAAACAGACCATTATAGTCTATTTTAGGTCGCAAGTCTATATAATATTCAACAGGTTTTAATATATCATCAATCATGCATTCCGAGTGAGGAATATGAAAATAATCTGGTTTCTTGATAATTACATTTCGAATCATTTTTAAATAAAGACTCATATAACCTTTACAAATTAATGTTTCTGGTCTAAAATATTCTCATAAAGTTGTAACATTTCTGCCGCGTTGTTTTGCCAGGTATAATTTACTTCAACAAAATTTCTTGCCTTCTTCCCCATTCCTTCTCGCAAAGCTGAATCATCTATCAGTAATGTAAGTTTATCTGCTAATGCTTCAACATTCTGTGAAGGAACAAGGAAACCGGTTTCACCATCTTTGACCGTTTCTGGTAATCCATTTACATTTGTCGCAACAACAGGCAACCCACATGCGGCAGCTTCAACAACAACCACACCAAAAGATTCAATAAGTGAAGGGACTGCAAAAATATCGATATGATTATAATATTCTGGTAAATCTTTTTGACTTACAAGTCCTTTAAAATGCACTTTGTGATCAATCTTGTAATCAACACACAAAGATCTCAACTTTTCTTTTTCTGAGCCTTCTCCAATAATCCATAAAACAATATTTGAAAACTTTTTTTCTAACAAGGAAAACGCTTTAACAAGGTAATCAATACCATAATATGGTTCCAATTTTTTGACAACACCAATTACCAGTTCCTGGCCCCGCTTTTTATTAACTAATGGCTTAAAATGATCAACATCTACTCCAAACGGAACCTGAAGTACTTTTTTCGAAGTAAACGTCTGGGTTCCTTTAGCTAATTCCTTACTTGTAGCTGTTATATAATCAGCTTTGCTTAAACTAAACCTCAACAATTGTTTGTAAAAAAAAGAGCCATCCAGACCTTTATAAATATCTCTACCCCATGTAGAAATTAAATAAGGATGAAAATTACTAAATGCACCTAACAATCCATATGAGGTTGCCCAATGCGCATGTAAAATATCTGGTTCTATTTTTTGAATAATATTTTTAACAATGTTTATATAAAAAAAATATCCAATTTTTTTGAGAAAATGAACATTATGATTTATAACTACAGGTAACGACATTTCAACAGGATGTATATTTACCCCTTCTATCTCACACGGAGTAAATGTTATTACATCAACTTGATGTCCTTTTTCGGAGAAAAATCGTGCCCATTTTTGTGTATGAACATTTTGTGCATCTGCTAGGAAACAAATTTTCAAGATTTATACTCTTTAAACATACAAAATTTAATACATTTCAATTATTAGATCTTATTTCTAAATAATTCAGGAATGCTTTCAAATCGTTCAATACTTCCTCAGACGTTAATTGCTTTAAACATTCTCGGGTTTTACATTTATGTCCACCGTCTAGAAAACAATATTTTTCAACAAAAGGTGTACATTTTAAACTTTTACGAATGTATCTATGATGGCTTCCAAATGGCATCGAAAAATCAGGGTTTGTTGGACCATAAATTGAATAAGTTGGTTTACCAAGCATGTTTGCAATATGAATCGGGCCACTGTCGTTTCCAATAAATATTGAACACTCTTGTAAGTTACATACCAGTTCTTCTATTGTATCTGTTTCTATATTTACAAACCCATATTTTTCAATTATTGTGGAGTCCATACTGTTTTTTTGATGAATAAATTTAACATGGTAACGCTTTTTTAATTCTAATGCAACATTAATAAAATTCATTAATCCCCATTCTTTTGCATCCCATCCGGCCAAAGTATTTATTAAAATAACACCATTCCTGTTAATTTGGGGTTGAAACTGTTTGCTCTCAACCATTTCATCTGGTGGGATCACCAATTTTGCAACATCTAAATACATATCCATAAGATGGGGACTGTTTCTTTTTACAACAAATAAATCATATACACTTTTTAAATTTTCTTTATTCATTCCAATATTTTGCTTTGCCCCAACAGTCAAAGCAAACAAATATGAATACAAACAAGTTGTTAAATCAAATAATATCTCCGGGGAAAATTTTCTTATTTTTCTAATCAATTCAATTGAAGGAAATCGTTTTGACACCCAACTATTCAATGCATGAATGGGGAATACTTGAATTCTACCATTGAAATAATAATTATAAATAAATTGAGCATTTTCAAAACAAACAATAATTATTGTATAATCTGAAAAAAATTTTTGAATAGATTCAATCGCAGGAATAGTTAAAACAGAATCTCCAATGCGATGTGTACTAAGAATAACTATATTTTTAGAATTTATCTTATTTATAAATACTTTTCTTAATTGCTTCGACAGACTCTCAATAAAAAAACTGGAAAAAAAATTTTTTTCAATGCTTTTTAAATTCATTCACTACAACCTTTTCGATGAATATTGTTCAACGGATAGCTCTAGACCTATTTTATAGGATTTCTTATAGTCTTTCAATTTTATTTTTTTCTACATTAAATATTGGCATTCCTTTAATTAAAGTCAACCGGTCTTCTCCTCCCAAAAAGGAATTAACTCCATTACTATCTTTACTTTCTCGAGATTTTGCATCAACAAAACCCTCTTCAACGCTTTTTGCCCGAACCACATCGTTTAATTTTTCTTTTTTAACAAAAAAAGCATTATTGCCGCCAGTATTGCTACCGATGTATGCATATCCTTTCTGCTCTGCTAAATTGTTTAGTGCTTTCAATGATGCGCCGAAATACAAGTCACTATAATGAGCATGTCTTCTTTGAAAATTATTATCATAAGGAATTGTTATTGCCCGGTCCTTTCCAAAAATACTATTATATTCCATAATTACAATCACGGGATCAATAACATCAATTTTTTCCCAAACCCAATAATCATTTCCATCAATGTCAATATGTAAAATACCAATATTTTTATCAAATTTTCTAGCTAAAATCAAATCATTTATATTATCACAATCTATAAAAGCACATACTGCATCCAGATCATATTTTCTATAATATCTTGTTTGTTTAATATTTTCTATATTCTTTTTTGAACCATCCATTACTAAGCCGGACCAGTTATCATTTAACAATAAAAATCGTGTATTAGATTCAATATAATTATTAACTCCAAATTCAACAAAAGTTTCATTTGGAATCTCTAGATTATGAATTAACCATTGTATTATACCATCATCACCCCATTGTGAAAAAACTTTAAATTCCACATCTTTTAAAGATGAAATCTCTTTTTTATTTTTCACATTTTCAACTAATAATTTTGCCAGCAATAACATTTGATCTTCATAATAAGACTCATGCCTTGGCATTAACCAAATTGATTTTTTAAATTTTTGAAATAAATAGCTCAACCTCATCTTCTTTTCCTTAAAGTAATAATTCCTTTTCATTATATATAATCTTTACTTTTTACGATTTTATCCATCCTTAAAATAATCACAAGAGGTATTAAAAAATAAATAAAATCCTGAATTCTGGCAGATCCAATGATAATACCACTTTCAAAAAATCCTCTTATAGTTAATCCGAACAATATGGATATAGCAACAAACAATGCTGTTTTATAATCTTTTTTATTTGTGATTTTAATTAATTTAATGGCCATTATTAATACATACAAAAGTAAAAATAGAACCAAGATACCCGCAATCACACCATTCTCCGCCATCACGGTTAATAATAAATTATGAGCAGCTCCAGATTGTTCCGAATTTCGAGTGAATTTGGAAAAAAAATCGATCGGTAATATATATTTATATTTTATCCTTTCATAGTTTCCTAAACCTACTCCAAGCCAGGGATAATCTTGAATGATCCCAATAGCTGCTTTCCATAATATATCTCTACCTGTAAATCCACGCTCTAACCTCAACAACATTATTATTGTTTTTCCTAAAAACGACAATAATGCCAGAAAGATTACAAATGATGTACCAATTAATACAGACCCATATTTGACTCCTAACAATAGTACAAAAAAAGAAGAGAAAATAAAAAGCAACGCTGATCTTGAGTTTGTTAATATTATAACATATAAAAAAAATAATAACAAAATAAGATAAAAAGAACGTATGTAAAAACTATTTTTTTTATCAGAATAAAATATTTTTGTAAAAACAACGGGTGACGCAAACATAAAAGGGATAGACATTATATTTGCATTTGAATAAAATGATTTCAATCTGTCGTCAACTAATACTCCAGATACAATATCAGATGAATGAATAGACAGAATGTCGGGCAAAGAAATAATGCTAACTAGAATTACCATCAATATAGATGCATTGAGGATCTTATTAATCTGTTTAATTGAGGTAATACTGTAATAACTGACCACTAAAAAAAAGAATAAAAAAGATAGGCGTAAAAATTCAGTAAAACTTGTTGAAAAAGATATCGAATTAATGGTTGATAACAAACATATAATAATATATGAAATTAAAAAGAACATTAAACCCTTTGGAACAGGTTCAAGATTAAGATCGTTATCTACAACATTTCGTAACCAAAAAACGGTTACGAGAAACATCCCAAACATATCAAATAAAACGCCCATTCGCGGTGGTAATAATGGTAAAAAAGGAATAATAATAAATAAAAATAAAAAGCAGGAAAAACTATCTATTCTAATATTCAAAACCATAAAAGCTACTACTAATAGTAATGTTAAGACAGGTGCCAACCAAACACTAAAAATTCCGCTAACTACAAGGACTAACAATTCAACTATAAATAGTATCAGTAGATATCCAGGATATAATTTTTCCAATGGTCTATTTAAATTAACTGACATCATGGCCTAATAACTTTAATGGATTATTAATTTTAAACAAAAATAAAAAAATAAAAAAACAAACTAACCAAAACAAAGTTTTAATCAAAAGACTTGAATAAACAGATACAAAATCATACTGTGCTAAAATTTTTCCTTGCAAGATAAAAATAATACATGAAGACAAAAAAACTTTAACAACAATAATTAAAAGCTCCCAATGCTTTAATTTAATAAATTTAAAATTTAATACTGAATAAATAAACAAAACATTTACAAAAACTGAAATAGAAGTAGATGCGGCCAAACCAATATGTAAGAGTGAATCTGTCCATAGAATAGAAAAAAGAATTTTAAATAAAATCGCGGTCACACTAGAAAACAAAATATATTTATATTGTCGTAAAGAGTAGAATACATTAGCCAGTACTATATAGCTCACAAATGATAAAAATCCCAAACTATAATATTGAAAACTTTGAAAAGTATACTTGACAGCCAGATCATCAAATGAACCTCGTTTAAAAAATGCAATAATAATTTCATGAGAATTTTGATATACAAAAAAAGACATCGGTACTATTAAAATAATAATAAATTTTAGACAATTCATTAACAATTTTTCAACTTTTACAATCCGATTAGCTGCTAAAAATTCGGAAATAGATGGGAAAATAGCAGTTCCCAAAGTTACACCAATAAGATTGACGACGATCTGGTTCAAAACCATTGCATAATTTAAACCTGAAATAGCTCCTATCGGTAGCGATGCATTGAATGATCTATCAATCAATGTATATAGTTGCCCTATAAAATTAATAAGAATTACTAGAAAAAGAACCGGGAAACTTTTTTTAATATATCTATCTTTAAAGCTTAATAAAAAACTAAATTCAATTTTCTCAACTTTACTTTGTAAAAGAACTAGAATCATTTGAATAAAATAGCCAATCAAAAACCCAATTACCAAGGCAAAGATACCAAATGATGCTGATAAAGAGATTATGAAAAAAATTATTGATATATTGTGAAAACCAGGAGCAAATGCAGGCAACAGGAATATTTTATTAGCAGTCAATACGCTCTTGACAACTGAAAATATACCTCCAAATAGAACAAAAAAGGAGGCAATACGAAAAATATAAATGGCTTTATCTAAATCCGCTTCAACACTAGTAGGGAAATACGCTCTCATTATAACAGGAGCCATCAAACACAATACGACAGAAGCAACAAGAAAAAAAAATAAAAATATTGTAAGAAAATTAGAATAAAACCGCTCTGCAGAATTCTCTGTCTGATTTACTTTTAATTCAAGATATTGTGGTATAAATCCGCCAGGAATAGCATATAAAAAAACACTTACTAAAATTATTGGAATTGTTGTAGCAACTAAAAAAATATCATATTCTGCACTGACACCAAATCGTTTTGCAATCAAAATCTCACGTATAAAACCCAATATTCGACTAGATAACGAACCGATTACAATTAAGACAGATGCCTGAAAAATTGATTTGCTTTTATTCATTAGAAAAAACTGATCAAAACCTGAGCAGTTGCCTTAATTTTATTACTTTTTCATATGCAGGAGATTTGTTTTCCTTGTACAAGTTTATTTGCTCAAAAACAAAAATATAAATCACTGACAAGATCATACTAAAAAAAACAACAAAAATTACCAACATACCTCTCTTTGGTTTTGCTCGTTTTATCGGGTAATTCGCTTTGTCTAACACTTGTAAAGTTGGTATTTCTTTTTGCTCCTGAATTTTTGCATTTTCATATTGGGGCAAAATAAATTCTAAAATTGCTTCCTGGAGCTTAACTTCTCTGAACAAACGCAAATATTGCAAGCCTAAATCTGGCATTTGTCCAATATTAATTAATACCTGATCACTTTTTAAAACTTTGGAATTGGGATTATCAATTGTCAATGCATTATATTGTTCATTCAATGCAGCGAGAACGCTTTGTGCTTTTTTAAAATCAATATGATCTCTGCCTACATAATTTTCCAATACTTTGGCTTCTATTTCTTTTGCAATTATTTGCCCCTTTAATTCTGCAACTGTATTGATTGTTGCCAAAGTTTGCTCTTCTAAAGATATCACTCCGTATTCTTTCTGAAACATTTTGAGGTTTTCTTCTGCCGTTTCAAGGTCTTTAAGGGTTTGCAAGTATCTCTTTTCAATAAATGATCTAGAATTAGTAGCTTTTTCACCATTTAACTCTATATTCAACTGATCTAATTTTTTCACGATATAAGTTGTCATATCCATTGCAAGTCTTCTTGCTTCATCATCTTTTTCCTGAGACAAAAAAAATGAAGTTTTCGTTAATGTACTAATCGTAATTGTTCCATCTTCATTAACCTCTGTAAAGACTCTATTCCGTAGAGCTTTAACTGTCCTTTCAAGATTTATAGTTTTATACCGTTCCTGCAAGTTAAATTGTTTTGCAATATCTTCCATCATTGTGCGACTATTTACTATTGCAATAAAACGTATGGCTTCAGAAGACGTTCCTGCCCCTCCCAACATACCACCAACAGGCAAAGCATTGCTTATTAAGGATGAAATACTTAACCCATCCCCGTCTCCTTCTGGACTCATAATTACGGAATATGAACGATACCAACGCGGTACAATTAAACTGAACACAATCGATACAATTGAAATTAAAATAAAATTAATAATTAAAAATTTTTTCCATTTTAATAATACTATAAAAAAATCTAAAATGTTAATCAGTTTTTTTTCCATAATAATCCTAATTTGATACTTTATCTTCTCTTTGCCACTTTGATCAAACCAAAACCCAAAAGCGTAAATACGGCCAGTGAGACCAGTTGACCCACCGGTTCGGGCCAGTTGAGTCCTATGCCCTGGGGCTTTCCCGCAAAAAAAGCATATGCAGCGATAAAAACACCCATAATACCCTCACCGGCAATAAGCCCGGATCCCATCAAAATGCCTTGTTCTTTCCTGCTCTCTTTTTCTTCTTCTGATTTTGCCTGTTTTTCCATAAAATACCGAATCACTCCACCAACAAACACCGGTGTCATTGCGGACAATGGCAGATAAATTCCAACCGCAAACGGCAGCGATGGGGTTCCCAGTAATTCCGCAACACCTGCTATAGCCGCACCGGTCATCACCAGGCCCCAGGGCAGGTCCGCCTGAAGCACGCCTTCAATCACGGTTTTCATTAACGTGGCTTGCGGTGCAGGCAGATCAACAGAACCAAAAGTATAAGCCCTGCCTAAAAGCCAAACCGCGCCGGCAATGAAAAATGCCGAAGTAACCGCGCCTATCAATTCCGCAGTTTGCTGCTTTCGTGGAGTAGACCCTATCAAATAACCGCACTTTAAATCTTGAGAGATATCTCCGGCAATGGATGCAGCCACGCAAACAACCGTACCAATAGTTAAAACCGCAGCTTTACCAAAGTCATCTGTCCAACCTAACGCGTAAAAGATCAAACTTGTTCCCAACAAAGTTACAATAGTCATACCTGAAGTGGGATTAGAAGAAACACCTACCAACCCTACAATTCGTGCAGATACGGTTACAAACATGAACGCAAATATTGCAATACACACCGCACCCAAAAGCCTGACTAAAAACGTAGAGCCAACACCCAGTACATGCGGCGTTACAATAATTGCCAACGCTACAACCAGAGCGCCAATCATCACAACTATCATAGACAAATCATGGTCTGTTCGGATAGGCTTTGCAACATTAGCACTTGATCCTGCACGCAGTTCATTCAAACCGATTTTAAGAGAACTGTACATGGTTGGTATGGATTTTATTACGGTA
Source organism: bacterium (assembly GCA_963693055.1). GTDB lineage: Bacteria > Zhuqueibacterota > Zhuqueibacteria > Residuimicrobiales > Krinioviventaceae. The sequence continues at coordinate 6,269,086 of OY843751.1, read as the reverse complement.
ATAATTCCAGCAAACGCAACAGCACCGGCTCCAATGTAACGAATGTAACGGGTCCAGATTTCACCGGGAGACATGTCAGCAATCAATTTTGTGGTTTCAGGGAACAGAGGGCTTGTCAGATCCCGGCCAAAAAGATCAATAAGGGGTATTAGCCCAACCCAAGAGAGCAATCCTCCGGCAACCATTATAGCAGAAACCCGGTATCCCAATATATATCCTACACCCATCAAAGCGGGACCCGCGTCAAGGCCCACTTCTGCTTTACGCATAAAGGGTAATTTTAAACTCAAAGATTCGGGCCATAATTTAAAAAACCCGGTAAACGCTTTATATAACGCGCCAATTCCTAATCCCCAAAACACATTCTTTGCCCGCGCGCCACCGGCATCGGCAGCTATCAGCACCTGGGCACTGGCAGTCCCTTCCGGATACGGCAGGGATTGATGCTCTTTTACGATTAAAAAACGACGCAGGGGAATCATAAACAACACACCCAAAACGCCACCCATCATGGCAAGCACACCAATCTGCAAAAGTGAAGGATCAAATCCCCACAAAAACAACGCAGGTATAGTAAAAATAATACCCGAGGCAAGTGAAGAACTGGCAGAACCTGTGGTTTGGGAAATATTATGTTCTAAAATAGTAGAGGGCCCCAGCAACGGCTTTAACAGACGAAACACGGCTACAGAAACAACTGCAAGGGGTATTGCGGTACTGATGGTTAGTCCTACACGTAAACCCAAATATGCATTTGCAGAACCGAAAATAATGCCAAAAACAATTCCAGCAATTACAGCTTTGAGAGTAAAGTCACGCATTTCTGTTTCAGCAGGTACATACGGTTTAAAATCTGACATGTTGCCCCGTCTTTTTCATAAACCAACTCATTACAAACGAACCGGTAAAAGTAAGGAAAATAAATTGATAAATCAAGATTCTTTTCGTACATTATAAAGAAAGAATTCTATTGCTTTTTATACACCGATGATTTATATTGATGGCTTAACTAGCTCTTTATTATGGACATAAGAGATAATTTCCTGAAAATTCAGGATCAAATACATAATACATGTACCCAATGCCAGCGAAACGTGGATGATGTTAACCTGGTTGCTGTGTCAAAAACAGTAGATGTGCCGGTTATCCGGGAAGCTATAAAGGCCGGTGTGCAGATCATTGGCGAGAATCGAATACAAGATGCTGAATCCAAACACCAACAGATCTCTGATGATCTGAAATGGCATTTCATTGGGCATCTTCAAACGAACAAGGTAAAAAAAGCACTCCAGATCTTTGATGTAATTGAAGCTGTAGATTCTGTTCATTTGGCTTTTGAAATTGATAAACAGGCTCAACTACTCGATCGAAAGATCGATATTTTTATACAGGTAAACACATCCGGGGAAGAAAGCAAGTTTGGTATACATCCAAAAGAACTTGAATCCTTTGTTACGCAAATCAGGCATTTGAATAACATTCATATAGCCGGCTTGATGACTATTGGAGCGTTTCTTTCTGATGTAGAACAAGTAAGACCCGGTTTTAAAAAATTATTCGATCTACGTGAGCAAATAAACCGGTTAGAAATCATTGAACCGATTAAATATCTGTCTATGGGAATGACAAATGATTTTCCAATCGCCATTCAGGAAGGCGCAACCCATGTTCGAATAGGTAGAGCGTTGTTTGGAGAAAGAAAGTATTAGGTAATAAAATGATTTTTACAAATTTTATAGCAGCCATAGCTGAAATATTAAACCTTGCAATCACATTGTATATGTATATTGTGGTTGCTAGAGCCCTTATGTCATGGTTTAATCCGAATCCCTATAACCAGATTGTACAGTTTGTTAACAGAATAACGGATCCACCCCTGTTGTGGATACGAAAAAACCTTCCGGTTGTTGTGGGTGGTATGGATCTTTCACCTATAATTCTGATTTTTGCGTTAATGTTCTTGAATAGATTTTTAATTATGACTTTACGCCAAATCGCATCTTTTTAGTATAATAAAGTGGAGAACTGTTGTGAAACTAACACCATTAGATATCCGAAAACAAGAATTCAAACGGAGTATGAGAGGCTTTGATCCGGATGAGGTAGAAGCATTTCTTACAATGGTGGCGGATGAGTTTGAACTGATGATCCGGGAAAAAAACCAGTTGAACGACGAAGCCATTAAACTTCGTACTCAGTTAAAAGATTACCAACAGGTTGAAAACACTTTACGCGACACATTAGTCAAGGCGCAAAATACAATTGAAGATACAAAGGCCAATTCCAAACGTGAAGCCGAGATCATTATTCACGAAGCAGAATTACAAGCCGAAAATATCATCAAAGATGCCAAAGAAGAACTGATGCGTTTACGCAACGAAGCCCATATGGTAAGGGCCCAAAAAGAGTCTTTTTCAAACCGGCTGCGTCATTTGTTGGGATCTCAAATTGAGCTGTTAGAAGTTCTCGAAATGGATGACGATGAGATGGACCCGCGCCGGGCACGCGCGCAGCGCAGACAGGAAGAAATGTCTGCGAATCAAAGAGAGCAAGCAGGCCAGGGACAGGGGGAACAACGGAAACAACAGCCTCCTATTATCAGAAATACTGATAATCCCGGGCAGGGAGTAAGGACGGGTGAACAACAACACCCTGATAATCAACAGAATCAGGACCCGTCTTCGAATGAATTTATTCGTTAAGAGTTGAATATTATATCAAAAGGAGACACTTATGACAAAACTCCTCCGTTGTACTGCAGTTTCAGCACTGGTATTCATGTTTCTGGCTGCAGGATGCAGTAACCAGGTTGCGTTAAACAAAAACACGTTACAAAAAGAACAAACTGTTTCTATAAAATTAACAACCGGCCAAACCGTAAATGGACTGATTCAATCGGTAAACGAGCAAACCGTATCTATATTTAATCCGGAATCTCGTACCAGCACAGATGTACAAAAAAGTCAGGTAGCCGAAATCAGCGGTCCTCAGCCCTATTACGATGCAAAACAAGCTTTAATCAGCGAAAAAGAAATTGAGGCCGTTAAAACAAACAAGAAATTCTGGACATATACAATAAGCGGTGGCTTGGTATCCGCAGGAGCCAGCTTTTTTCTAAGCAGTATGATTGCCAAATCCTCCAGTGATGATATTGAAGATCCCATCATTCTTTCGGGTACCGCTGCAGGCACCGTTCTTGGCGCCTGGTTGTTTTCCCGTGTAGGCAGCAAAAAAGACAAACTTGATGCGGTTGACAGCATTCGCCTTGCAAGAGCGGGTAAAAGCCTGAACGGTGTAGAAGAAGAAATTGAAAAACAAAAACGTGTCCAGATGGAATTGGAAAAACTAAAAAAAGAACGTGAAGACCAGGAAGCAGAAATAGAAAAATTACGTAAAAAGGTTGAGGAAAAATAAAACGAACCAAACCGGCACCCTGAACCGACACATTCTAAAAGCATGTGCCTTTATAAAATCTTTTCTACAAGACGATCCTAAAACCGGTCTCATTATTGGGTCCGGTTTAGGTCGTTTAACAGATATCGTGAATGTTTCTGCCAAAATTCCATATAGAGACATTCCCCATTTTCCTGAATCCAGCGTTTCTTTTCATGCATCACAATGGCTGCATGGTAAAATCAACAATGTTCCAATAATTGTCATGAATGGCCGCTATCATTATTACGAAGGCCTGGCCATGCGGCAAATCACACTGCCAATTCGCGTTTTAAAAAACCTTGGTATTGAAAATCTGATTATCACTCACGCCGCGGGTAGTATCAATCCATCCCTAAAACCCGGTACACTAGCGGTGGTAACAGACCATATCAATATGATGGGAGACAATCCCTTAATTGGAGAGTACAATACGTTTATGGGCGAACGCTTTACAGATATGAGTGACGCCTATTCACCTGAACTCTTGAAAAAACTATTATCATGCAGTGATGCTGCAATTCCGAAAACCGTTTTTGCCGGCCTTTCAGGACCTTCACTGCCTTCGAATGCAGAAATTTCTGCATTGCAAAAATTTGGAATAGATACAATTGGCATGTCTGTTGTACCAGAAGTTCTCACAGCACGGCAATTAAACATGAATGTGATAGCGCTTACAGCAGTAACCGACCAGACATTGCCCGGAACACAGTTACAAAAAGTAGATAAAAAAATGGTATCCCAAAACGCTCAAAAACTGGTAAAACAGCTATCAGAGTTAATTGGGAAATTATTAAAAATCATATAATGGACTGAAAAATGTCAAAAATTGGAATTATCGGCGGTACCGGGCTGTATGAAATAGAAGGCCTGAAAATCACTAAAGAAATTGAAATTGATACTCCCTTTGGCAAACCTTCTGATGCCCTTCGTATAGGTGAATTGGAAGGCAGAGAGGTTATCTTTTTGGCCCGTCATGGCAGAGGTCACCGTATTTTGCCTACGGAATTGAATTACAAGGCAAATATTTTTGCCATGAAAAGTTTGGATGTAAAATGGATCATCTCCGTTTCTGCCGTGGGCTCACTCAGACCAGATTATAAACCACAGGATGTGGTTATTATCGATCAGTTCTTTGATCGTACAAATCAGGGCAGACAAAATACGTTTTTTGGCGAGGGTATTGTCTCGCACATCCAGTTCGCAAAGCCTCTGTGCAATACGCTGGGCAAGGTTTTGCTGGATGCGGGAAACGAATCCGGTGCGACTACTCATTATGGTGGTACATATATCAACATAGAAGGACCCGCTTTTTCAACGTTGGCAGAGTCGCAAACATATCGCAAATGGGGCATGGATGTTGTAGGCATGACCCAGATTAACGAGGCAAAACTTGCACGCGAAGCTGAAATCTGTTACGCAACTCTGGCAATGATAACCGACTATGACTGCTGGTATGAAGAAGAAACCGGTTCAACAGTTTCAGTCGATATGATTATGGAATACCTGAAACACAATGTAGATATTTCCAGAAAAATCATCAAAGAAGCAGTAAAAAACATGCCAAAAGAACAGAATTGCAGCTGCGCAAACGCACTGGCCAATTCATTTATTACGCCAAAGGAACTCTGGCCCACAGAAACCGTTAATAAACTTGAGCCGATACTGAAAAAATATTTATAAAAAACAATCAAGGAACAGAGAGCTTATTATGTTTAAAGAAGTGTCATCCAGAATCGATTTTCCAAAAATGGAAAAAGAAATTCGGGAATTTTGGGAAAAAGAAAACATTTTTGTACGCAGCATTGAAGAAAGAGATGAAAACAATTCCTATGTCTTTTTTGAAGGCCCACCCACAGCAAACGGACGCCCCGGCATTCACCATGTTATTTCAAGATCGGTTAAGGATTGTGTTTGCCGCTTGAAAACCATGCAGGGTTACCGTGTGGAAAGAAAAGCAGGTTGGGATACTCACGGTCTACCGGTTGAAATTGAAGTTGAAAAACAGCTCGGCATTGACCGCAAAGATGAAGTTATTGACTTTGGTGTTGGTGCTTTTAATCAAAAATGTAGAGCCAGTGTTTGGAATTACAAACAAGATTGGGATGAATTGACCCGTAGAATGGCATACTGGGTTGATCTGGATGATCCTTATATCACCTATACCAATGACTATATTGAAACCGTTTGGTGGATTCTCAAAGAATTCTGGAAAAAAGACATGCTCTATCTGGGGTACAAAATTTTACCCTACTGTCCCCATTGTGAGACCCCGCTCTCCAGTCATGAAGTGTCACAGGGATATAAAGAAGTCGATGATCCATCTGTTTTTGTAAAGGCAAAAATAAAAAACCAGGCCAATACATCCATTCTGGTATGGACCACAACCCCCTGGACACTGATCTCGAACGTTGCATTGGCCCTGCATCCCGATGTGGAATATGTAAAGGTTAAACACAACGATGAGTTCCTTATCCTTGCTCGTGAACGCCTGCAGGTTCTTGAAGGCGATTATGAAATCGTAAAAGAGTACAAAGGCGTTGATCTGAAAGGAATCGATTATGAACCTTTCTTTGACTTTGTAGAACCTGAAAAACGCGCTCATTTTACCATTATGGCCGACTTTGTAACCACTACCGATGGTTCCGGTATTGTACATATTGCCCCTGCTTTTGGTGAAGACGATTATCAGGTGGGTATGAAAAACGATCTGCCGGTCATCCATCCTGTTGACAAGAGCGGTAAATTTATCAGCGATGTTACCGAATGGGCCGGTGTATTTGTTAAAGATGCGGACAAGAGCATTATCCGCAATCTAAAAGAGCGAAATATTCTCTATCGTACTGAAAAAATAACTCACAGTTACCCGCACTGTTGGCGCTGTGATTCTCCATTGCTCTATTACGCACGTAAATCGTGGTACATTCGCACCACCGCTATCAAAGACAGACTGATAGCCAACAATAAAAAGATCAACTGGTTTCCCAAAGAAGTAGGAGCCGGACGTTTTGGTGAATGGCTTGAAAACAATATCGACTGGGCATTGTCACGTGACCGCTTTTGGGGCACTCCCCTGCCGGTTTGGCGCTGTAACGATTGTGATCATATGGACTGTATTGGCAGCGTTGAAGAGTTGATTGAAAAAGCGCCCGGTACGGATAAAGAAATAGATCTGCACAAACCCCACATTGACGATGTAACCTGGGCTTGTGAAAAGTGCGGCAGTAAAATGGTACGCGTGCCCGAAGTAATCGACTGCTGGTTCGATTCAGGCAGCATGCCCTACGCGCAATGGCACTATCCCTTTGAAAATAAGGAAAAGTTTAAAAAGAGCTTTCCCGCGGATTTTATTTCCGAAGGTGTAGACCAGACCCGCGGTTGGTTCTATTCTCTGCTGGCAATCAGTACCTTTTTGTTTGATGAACCGGCTTATAAATCCTGTATTTCTCTTGAATTGATTCTGGATAAAGACGGACAAAAAATGTCAAAATCCCGTGGAAACGCGGTTGATCCGTTCCAGGTCATGGATAAATACGGTACAGATGCCCTGCGTTGGTATCTGATGACGGTGAGTCCTCCCTGGCTGCCTACCCGTTTTGATGAAGACGGTGTAAATGAGGTTAGCCGGAAACTGTTGGGCACACTGCTCAATACCTATTCATTCTTTGTCATGTATGCCAATATTGATAATTTTGTATATAATACAGCCGAACGGATTCCTGTACAGGACCGTGCGGAAATTGACAGATGGATCAGCTCAAAGCTTGCTACCCTGGTCAGAACCGTGAATACAAATCTTGAAAAATTTGATCTGACCAAAGCGGCACGCGCCATTTCAGAATTCATGATCGACGATCTCTCAAACTGGTATGTACGTCGTTGTCGTCGCCGGTTTTGGAAATCGGAAATGGGTCACGACAAGCTGTCCGCTTTTCAAACCCTGTACGAATCCATGCTGACTGTGGTTAAAATGCTGGCACCCTTTGCGCCTTATATTTCAGAAGAATTATACCGGGACCTGACAACAGGACAACAGGTTGAAAGCTGCGACAGTGTTCACCTCTGCATGTTCCCGAAAACCGGTGAAGCTCCTGCCGAGTATACGGATGAAGTACTTGAATCCAGCATGGATCTGGTACGCCGCATTGTAAATATGGGCCGCGCATTGCGTAACGAAACCGCTATCAAGGTAAGACAACCGCTTTCTGCATTGCTGTGTGTAGCAGAATCCGATAAACGTCGTGACGCCATTAACAGCATGAAAAACCTCATTCTTGAGGAACTGAATGTTAAAGAAATTAAATTTGTTGATGACGCGTCTCAATTGCTATCTAAAAAGGCCCAGCCGATTTTCAAAAATCTGGGACCCAAATTCGGCAAAGCAGTAAACAACGCGGCAGAAGCCATTCGCAGCTTTGGTGACACAGAAATTGATCGCATTCTGAAAAACGGCGGCGAACGCCTGGTTGTGGACGGTCACGAAGCTATATTAACTGAAGAAGATATCAAGATCGAGACTGAAAACAAAGAAGGCCTGGTTGCAGATACAGAAGGCGATCTGACCCTGGCGCTTGAAACCGTCATTACAGAAGAACTGATGTATGAGGGTTTGGCCCGCGAGTTTGTGAACCGTGTACAAAATATGCGTAAAGATGCAGGATTTGAAGTAACAGACCGAATCAGCATTACCGCGCAGGCGTCACCCAACATGTGCACTGCCATTAAAAATCTCAACGATTATATTACAAACGAAACCCTGGCAGATGCCATTGATCTTGGCAAGGTTGAAGGTACCGTTACCAAAGACTGGAAGATTGGTGATGAAATCGTTTCAATCGGAGTTACCAAACAATAGCAGGCCCTGCCCGCTGAAAACACGAGAGGTTTATGAAAGCATTAAAAATATTATGGATTTCCATAGCGCTTTTTATTGTAGATCAGATCACTAAATATATCATCAAGACCGGCATGGACCTTCACCAGTCCATACCGGTATGGGGTGATTTTTTTAAAATTACGTATGTAGAAAACACTGGCATGGCCTTTGGCATTAGCCTGGGCAACAATATGGTATTGACCGGACTGGCATCCGTGGCCAGCGTTGCAATTCTGGTATATTTCTTTATCATGAAAGGCGAGCACCTGATCGCCCGGCTGTCTATGGCCATCATCTTTGGCGGTGCATTGGGCAACCTGTTTGATCGTATCACCCGTCACAGTGTAGTGGATTTTCTGGATTTTGAATTTTTTGATATTCTGATACCCAAATTCGATTTTTTGTTCATCCACTTTCCCGGTTACAGCATGACCCGCTGGCCAGTATTCAACGTGGCTGACATTGCCGTCTCGGTGGGAATGGTCATGCTGCTCATCTTTATTGCTTTTGATAAAGAACATGAAGAAACGCCTGAAATCGTAGAACAACAGGAAGCATAAAAAAAGCCGGTGATAATCTCACCGGCTTTTTGTGTTTAAAACGCTTTGACAACAATATATTACGAGACGATTGTCCCCATACGATATCCCGTCAAGTATAAATCTGCATCGCCATCAGAGGTAGGATTTATTTCGTTCTACCTGTAGATTCCATTTCAATGGGATTGTCCACCGCCAGGTGACTGTATCAAGTATCAAAAAACATAATTTAACATATCGGATAAACTCCGTTTATCCAGTCATAGCGTTCCCAAACAGGAGTTTGGGAACGAGTAGAGACCGGTCTCTACTCTATATAAATAAACAGATATAATTTTAATCTATTACTTTAACGTGCTATAATCAGCTTGCCGATTTCTTCAACCGTTTTGCTTTCCCCGTCATAATCGGATTCGGCTTTGATTTTGTAGAGATACACACCATTGGCAACCGCATCACCGTCCTGGTCATAGCCGTCCCATTTTTCAGGAAAGATGTTGAATCCAATGCTCACCGGCGTGGGCTCGAATTTTTTGATCAGCCTGCCCGCAACCGTATAGATCCTAATCTCGGCCATGGCATCCTGACTGATCTGAAAGGTAAACTGGGTATCGTCAGTCATGGGATTGGGATAATTGACGACATCCCTGATCAACAATTCCTCATTTTGAACAACCACAAACTCGCTTTCAACCGCCCCGGAATTGTTCGAGTTGTCCCACGCTTTTACCTTGATGCTGTGGCTGCCCTCGCTCAACTGCTGCAATGGGTATTTTAAAGTGCCAGAGGTGTAACTGCCTTCGTTATATTCAAAATACTCGGTTATGTCCCGGACTGCTTCTTCATCCTCATCCAGTATCATGGTAATCTGGTGTCCAATGTCACCAGCAGTATTAATACCGCTGGTGGTGTCACTGATCTCTACATTCAATGTGGTATTGCTGGAGACATAATCTCCCGGCGCAAAATCCGGATCGCCAAAATGCAGTTTCAACTCGGGTCCCTCGTGGTCCACTAGGTCGATTGAGGTACCGCCGACAACCAGACCGCCGGTATAACCCATCCCCTCATTGTCATCGTTCCAGTAATAGAAATGCACGCGTCCGTCTGTACCATCATACGAAATATCCTTGGGCACAATAAACTGCACATTAAAATCACCATCATTGATAGTTGCCGTCCCCCTAAACAGGGTGTTACCTGGAGTTTTATAATTTATTGCATCATTGGTGCTCTGGATATAATAAACTTTGGAGGTGGGCGAATCCAACACCTTTACCATCACCTTGCCCTGGTAATCATTCCATTTAGTGCCGTCCTGATTTGCGTGACCGGTAATAGACATTTTTTGCAGTGCCTGAATACTGTCCGGTGTTATATCATCAATCTGCGCGCGATACCGGGGGGCACCCAAACGCATAGCCGGGTCTCCCAGATATAAAAATTTTTCACAATTGATCCGGGATAAATTGAAAATGTCGAGCTTTGCCAAATGGACAGCTTTACCTATGCGCATGGTTTTGCCGGTATTGTCATAATCTTCAAATAGACGTGCCAACAATCGTAGATTAAAAGCTTCATTATTATTGGCATATACCACACGTGAGGATGCAACAACACCAATAGCGCCGCGGTCAGGTACATACAACACATCTTCAGACATACATTGCTCCTGGACCTGGTCCCAGCGGCCAAATTCACAGGTCGCTGCTATCCACAATGCCTGTTTATTACCGTTTCGTATCAAATCAAAATCTGTGGGGCCATATAAAACTTTTTCATGCGCCCATCGCTGATCATTTCCATGTCCAACATAATTGAGGATCAATGATCCGCTGTTGATCTGATCCAACAGGTCCTGACGCGCTTCGGGCTTGGTATATCCCGATATACTTGCTGAACTAACCGCACGGTATTCAATTAAATAGATCTTTTTTATATTAAATTTTTCAATCTGATCAATTTGAGACATTAATTCCGCACCACGGGTATGTCGTGGTTCGTCAGGTTTGTTCGTTACAACTTCATCATCCGCTATAAAAGTAACGGTATTGCGCCAGTCACCAAATTCAGGATTGGTTTCATAAGCCTCTATTTTATCAACAACCCGCTGCGCCTCATCTACAGTACGCGCGTTAATTCGCCCAATGGCCATTTGCGGTCTGTCAGATTCAGGATTTGTAATAACAAACCAGTCATCCGTGGCTCTCGTATCATCCTCTACGGTTTCATCCGTCTCGTAAGGTAAAATATACTGGGGAACATCCAGTCCCATAATATTCTTGTAATCAAAATGTCCGTCTCCAAAAAGCAGGACATAATAGGGATTGCCCCAATTCTCCTGTGCAAACATTAAAAAGTCACGGATGGCTCCCGGCTCTTCAATGCCATATCCAAACTCCTGATACACGTCAGAAATTTTCACAACCTCAGTTTCAAGCCGATCTTGCGGGTCCCAGTTCTCTCGCAAGCTCTCCAATTCTTTGGCCTGCTGTTCAAAATCGTCATAGGTGATGATGATGTAATCGGCTTGTCGGGATTGCCGCAAATTGGCAAGGGTTACCGATTCAATATTATCTGCCGAAACCGTCTTGTACGCAGATTCTGTCAGGGCGATATACTTTTCCGGGTATTGCGAATTGGTCTCATCGACAAAGGTTAAACTCGATTGTGCTAAAGGTACAATTTGCTCAACATTGGCAAAGTCAGTTACTTTGAATACGTTGACAGGACCGGAAAATCCACTTAATGGATAGCCCGCTGTACCTGTTCCCATCGGCCCCCAAAACACAAGCTGATCATTCACAGCTGTAAATTGTCTTGCGTATTCCATTTCCACATAATCCACATAGGCAAGATCAGTATCTTTGGTATTGTTATAATTTATTGTAACCGTATTGTTGCCGTTTATCAATACACCGTTATTACTCCGTTCCTCCTGAAAAAGATTGTAATAAGAATCTGAAATATGTGACTTGGAAATATCACCCAGATTGTTGCCATTGACCTGAACATTAAAATAATGCGTGCCGCTTGCCGAGACCAATCCCAATTGGGGCCTGACATAGGTGACCTCATTACTCACTACATTTTTCAATTCAAATGAATAACTGCGGGAGCTATTCATAACAGACAAAGACCGGTCAAGCCAAACGGTTCCTGAATTATATACATTATATTCTTCCCGTTCAAAATAAGCCAGATCCCGAAAAGAATTCTGTAATTCGGCCCCGGAAGCAGAAAGCGATGACATTTCCATCATGCGTTTTCCATCCTGTTTGCCCCAGGTCAACCAGTAAACATTATCTTCCGCAAAGGGATGTAAATAATGCTCAAGCCGGTCTTGAGTCGTATCATATTCCACTCTATTTAAAGACCTGCCGTAAAAGAGGATATAATCGGATGCGCCAAAGCTGCCGTCATCTCCACCCACAACCAGAATCGAATTTTCGATCAATGAATCCGGATTGTGGTTGTATAATGAATTGGGGATTACCTTGCCGCCATTATTGAACAACTGAAAGCTTTTCGGATCAATGGATGAAATAGGCACTCCCGCGCTTTGCAATGCCGAACCGGTTACTTTGTACATGCCCTCTTCATCACCGTTTGCATCGTGTATGGCTGTAGTGCCGTTTCCATTGATGGTGATCTTGTACCAGTTACTGCCGGTAAATGGATTTGAAGAGATTTTCCTTAGAGCAGATGCTGGCTTTCTCCATTTCTGTGCCTGATCATAGTTGAGCAGCATGCTTGCATAAAGTTCTTCATCCGCATTCTGGCGTACAAATACAGTACTCGTGGGCTCTCCTGAAAAAGTAACCTGTATTTTGAGACGTGTGTATTGTTTTAGCGTGTTCCGTTCAGAATTGTATTCAACCGGCTGAATCGCCAATGTCACAACATTCTGTTTACGAAAAAGCTCGGTGCCGAGGTTTTTAACTACTTGAAAAGCATTCTCTGCCGATGGCGTAGTTAAAGTTTTAACATCTTTATATTCAAGGTAATAGCCGCCATCTCCGTCCGGTTTACATACGGGTACAGGTGCCAGTTCAACATCCTGCAAAATGGTCACATCAGAATCCAATACCTGAAAATAAGCATCGCCCTGCATGGGCATACCCAGCGACAACATGCGGACCGGAGTATCAATGGCTCCCGGTTCCTGAGGATGTATTGCATTTTCAAATACAATATTCTTGAGCGTTTTGCCATTCACAGTAACATCTGTCAAAGAAAAATTGGCAGGTGTATACTCGAATACAAATTGATTGTCCGTTTGTGAAAGGACCATTATGTCAGATTCCGCTGCCCATAACAAATGTATACAAGAAAAAACAAAAAGGACTACCAGGAGTAAAAACGCTCGTCTCATAGTTCCCCCAGAGGTATCAATGTAATCAGTTCTAATGAATTGAAAGCAACTCAACAACTTGAATTTTTAATATAAATCTAAATATTATAAAAAAAGACTATATTCTTTGCCCTTAACTTGTAGAGCTTTTGATACGAATATCCCACAGCATATTCCACAATGCAGAAACCTGCATCGCAGTCATATTTTAAATCCCGGCTCTTCGATACGTCCGCCTGCGGCGCTCACTCCAGAACCGGGGTTGAAATAATTTAACGTGCTATAATCAACTTGCCGATCTCTTCTACGGTTTTGCTTTCCCCGTCATAATCGGATTCGGCTTTGATTTTGTAGAGATACACACCATTGGCAACCGCATCACCGTCCTGGTCATAGCCGTCCCATTTTTCAGGAAAGATGTTGAATCCAATGCTCACCGGCGTGGGCTCGAATTTTTTGATCAGCCTGCCCGCAACCGTATAGATCCTAATCTCGGCCATGGCATCCTGACTGATCTGAAAGGTAAACTGGGTATCATCCGTCATGGGATTGGGGTAGTTGACAATATCCCTGATCAACAAATCCTCATTTTGAACAACCACAAACTCGCTTTCAACCGCCCCGGAATTGTTCGAGTTATCCCACGCTTTAACTTTGATATTGTGGTTGCCTTCGCTCAACTGCTGCAAAGGATATTTTAATGTACCCGATGTATAACTACCCTCATTGTATTCAAAGTACTCGGTTATGTCCCGGACCGCTTCTTCATCTTCATCCAGCACCATGGTGATCTGGTGGCCGATATCACCGGCAGTATTGATACCGCTGGTGGTATCGCTGATCTCAACATTCAAGGTGGTATTGCTGGAGACATAATCTCCCGGCGCAAAATCCGGATCGCCAAAGTGTAATTTTAACTCGGGGCCTTCATGATCCACCAGGTCAGTTGAGGTACCACCTACAACCAGACCGCCGGCATAGCCCATTCCTTCACTATCATTGTTCCAATAATAAAAATGCACGCGTCCGTCAGTACCATTATAAGAAATATCTTTGGGCACAATAAACTGCACATTAAAATCACCATCATTGATAGTTGCGGTTCCGCGAAACAAGGTATTACCCGGCGTATTATAATAGATAGCCACATTGGTGGTCTCGGTATAATACACTTTGGAGGTGGGTGAATCCAGAACCTTCACCATCACCTTGCCCTGGTAATCATTCCATTTGCTGCCATCCTGGTTGGCGTGACCGGTAATAGACATTTTTTGCAGTGCCTGAATGCTGTCCGGTGTTATATCATCAATCTGTGCGCGGTAACGGGGAGCTCCCAAGCGCATAGCCGGATCTCCCAGATATAAAAATTTTTCACTATTAGCCTTGGATGAACTAAAAATGTCAAGTTTTGCCAATAGGACCGCTTTTCCTATGCGCATGGTTTGACCGGTTTCATCATAGTCCTGAAATAATCGCGCTAACAAACGCAGATTAAAAGCTTCATTATTACTGGCATATACCACACGTGAAGAGGCAACAACACCAATAGCACCCCGATCAGGTGCATATAGCAATTCTTCAGACATACATTGTTCCTGGACCTGGTCCCAGTGGCCAAACTCACAGGTTGCTGCTATCCACAATGCCTGCTTGTTGCCATTACGGATCAAATCAAAATCTGTTGGACTGTACAACACTTTTTCATGTGCCCATCGCTGATCATTTCCGTGTCCCACATAATTGAGGATCAATGATCCGCTGTTGATCTGGTCCAGCAGGTCCTGACGCGCTTCGGGCTTGGTATATCCCGAAATACTTGCCGAACTGACGGCTCGGTATTCAATTAAATAAATCTTTTTAATATTAAATTTTTCTATCTGATCAATTTGAGACATTAATTCTGCACCACGGGTGTGCTGTGGTTGATTTGGATATTGAGGTTGCACTTCATCATCCGCTATAAAAGTAACAGTATTACGCCAGTCACCAAATTCCGGATTGGTTTCATATGTCTCTATCTTGTCCACAACCCGCTGCGCTTCATCCACGGTTCGCGCGTTGATTCGCCCAATGGCCATTTGTGGTCTTTCAGATTCAGGATTTGTAATAACAAACCAGTCATCTGTTGCCCGGGTATAATTTTCGGTTGTCTCGTCGGTCTCATAAGGTAAAATATACTGGGGTACATCAAGGCCCAGAATATTCTTGTAATCAAAATGCCCGTCACCAAACAACAGCACATAATAAGGATTGCCCCAGTTCTCCTGCGCGAACATTAAAAAGTCGCGTAGGGCGCCCGGTTCTTCAATACCATAGCCAAACTCCTGGTACACATCGGAAATTTTCACCACTTCGGTTTCAAGGCGGTCTTGCGGGTCCCAATTCTCTCGCAAGCTCTCCAGTTCTTTGGCCTGCTGTTCAAAATCATCATAGGTGATGATGATATAATCGGCCTGCCGTGACTGACGCAAATTGGCAAGTGTTGCAGATTCAATTTTATCTGCTGAAACTGTCTTGTACGCAGCCTCTGTCAGGGCGATATATTTTTCAGGATACTCTTCATTAATAATATCCGCAACCGTTACGCTTGCAGATTGTGATGGTGGAATGATCTGCCCCACATTGGAAAAATCAGTAACCTTGAATACTTTGACAGATCCGGAAAATCCACTCAATGGATAAGCCGCGCTGCCGGTGCCTTTGGGTCCCCAAAACACCAACTGATCATTCACAGCTGTAAATTGTCTTGCGTATTCCATTTCAATATAATCCACATAGGCCAGATCAGTATCTTTGGTATTGTTATAATTTATTGTAACCGTATTGTTGCCGTTTATCAATACACCGTTATTACTCCGTTCCTCCTGAAAAAGATTGTAATAAGAATCTGAAATATGTGACTTGGAAATATCACCCAGATTGTTGCCATTGACCTGAACATTAAAATAATGCGTGCCGCTTGCCGAGACCAATCCCAATTGGGGCCTGACATAGGTGACCTCATTACTCACTACATTTTTCAATTCAAATGAATAACTGCGGGAGCTATTCATAACAGACAAAGACCGGTCAAGCCAAACGGTTCCTGAATTATATACATTATATTCTTCCCGTTCAAAATAAGCCAGATCCCGAAAAGAATTCTGTAATTCGGCCCCGGAAGCAGAAAGCGATGACATTTCCATCATGCGTTTTCCATCCTGTTTGCCCCAGGTCAACCAGTAAACATTATCTTCCGCAAAGGGATGTAAATAATGCTCAAGCCGGTCTTGAGTCGTATCATATTCCACTCCATTTAAAGACCTGCCGTAAAAGAGGATATAATCGGATGCGCCAAAGCTGCCGTCATCTCCACCCACAACCAGAATCGAATTCTCGATCAATGAATCCGGATTGTGGTTGTATAATGAATTGGGGATTACCTTGCCGCCATTATTGAACAACTGAAAGCTTTTCGGATCAATGGATGAAATAGGCACTCCCGCGCTTTGCAATGCCGAACCGGTTACTTTGTACATGCCCTCTTCATCACCGTTTGCATCGCGTATGGCTGTAGTGCCGTTTCCATTGATGGTGATCTTGTACCAGTTACTGCCGGTAAATGGATTTGAAGAGATTTTCCTTAGAGCAGATGCTGGCTTTCTCCATTTCTGTGCCTGTTCATAGTTGAGCAGCATGCTGGAATAAAGCTCTTCATCCGCGTTTTGTCGTATAGATGCGGTGCTGGTTTGGGTTCCTGAAAAATTGACCTGTATTTTGAGACGTGTGTACTGTTTTAGCGTTTTCTGTTCATTATTGTATTCAACAGGCTGAATAGCCAATGTCACAATATTCTGTTTACGAAAAATTTCGGTTCCCAAATTTTGAACCACTTGAAACGCATTCTCTGTCGAGGGCGTACCTGCACCATTGGTTTTAACTTTTCCATACTCCAGATAATAACCGCCATCTCCGTCAGGTTTGTATTCCGGTACGGGTGCCAGTTCAATATCCGGGAGCGTCGTAATATCAGAATCCAGTATCTGGAAATACGCATCGCCTCTCATGGGAATACCCAGAGACACCAAACGGACCGGTGTATCAATAACTCCCGATTCCTGAGGATGAACCGCATTTTCAAATACAATATTTTTGAGTGTTTTACCATTCACGGTAACATCTGTCAAAGAAAAATTGGCAGGTGTATACTCGAACACAAATTGATTTTCTGTTTGCGAAAGGACCGTAATATCAGATTCCGCTGCCCACAACGAATGTATGTAAGAAATAACAAAAAGGACTACCAGAAGTAAAAACTCACGTCTCATAATTCCACCAGGGTTATCAAAATAATCAGTTTTAATGAGTTGAAAGCAGCTCAATTACCTTTGCATAGGTTTGTTGATTTTTGCTTTTATATTTATCTAAATATTTTACCACAACAAATGAAAGGGCCAGAAACAACAAGCCACCCAAAATCCCATATCCCTCAGATGCCGATTCAGCTCCCAGTGATGATCCAATAAAATAACCGACAACCAGAAATATCAGTGGCAAAATAAAAACCAGAAATGACGATGTCAACATGGTTTTGGGCTCAATTTCTACCCGCACACGGTCACCGGCTTTGGCATTCAAGGTGTTCAATGCTTCAATGCATCTGAATCCGCCGCCAATGGTTTCGCAAATATTACATTCTTTACACTGGTCACCTTTTTCCATTTGCACAGTCACCAGGTTGTTATTTATAGATGTTACAATTCCGTCTTCTGTCATAAAATTTAATTCCAATTCTCAATATAAACAGATGATATTTTAAACAGTTAAAACTGTTGTATTGTTCCGTAGATTCAATACGATTTTCATTTTAAGCGGTCTAAGCGCAGTCTTTCGCGCGAGTCAAACAAGCGTCTTGATCCCAACCAAACCGAAGCTACCGTGCCCAAACCTGTGCCGCCGGCTATCATGAACATGATAAGGATCTGATATTTTACCGCTTCCAGCGGAGGATTTCCGGCAAGAATCTGCCCGGTCATCATGCCCGGCAGGCTCACCAGGCCGGCAATAGACATGGTATTCAATATGGGTATCAACCCACCGCGGATACAGTCCCGCCGTAAATCGCCAATAGCTTCACTCCAATCCTGACCCAGCATGAGCCGGTTTTCAATTACAGCTTTTTGCTGCCAGGCAGATTGGGTAAGACGATCAATACCCAGGGTAATACCATTCATGGTGTTGCCCAGCATCATGCCTAAAAAAGGAATGGCATATTGCGGCATATACCAGGGATCGTTTTGTATAATAAACACTAAAGCAAGCACCGTAATGGTAAAACTGGAAAGCAGCATGGCACCGGTTCCCAAGCCCAGCCCCCACCATCCTTTAAACGGGCGTTTTTGCCTGCGTACTATTTCTCGTCCCGCCGCCAACAACATGAACAATGCCATAAGCAAAAGCCAACCCAAATGGATCTGGTCAAAGATGACTTTTAACACCAACCCGATTAAAAACAATTGCACGGTTGTGCGGAGTCCGGCTATCAATACCTGACCGGACAACTTTAATTTCAACAGCATGGAAAGCAGCGCCAACAGAAAAACCAGTGATGACGCAAAAATCAGGTCGAGTGGACTTAGGGATATCACATTCATATGCTCATCCTCTCGAACCGTTCATTCTCAATTCGAAAGATGGGATCTGCCATACGCTGTAATTGCGCAAGATCGTGACTGACCCATATCATAGCCGCACCCTGTGATTGTACATAGGATTTTAACAATTGCTCTACCTTGCCGGTATGATCAGGATCCAGATTGGCAGTGGGCTCATCAAGCAACAGTATTTGCGGTTTGTTTTGCAGCAGACGCAGTAATGCCAAACGTTGTTTTTCTCCGCTTGAAAGCCGGTTAATGGGCCAATCCATCACATCCGCAGCCAGCCCAACGGATTCAATATCCACATCCCGATAAAAATGGTCGCCTACCTGATCGTACCACCATTGGCTTTCGGCAGGCAGCAGCCCTACTTTTTTTCGCCATTCATGGGGTTTAAAATCACAAATATTCCGGTCTTGCAGAGTAATAGTGCCGGTAAAATCCTCAAAATTGATCAACGCACGAAGAAAAAGCGACTTGCCGCTGCCGGAAGGACCGCTTATTCCAAGGCATTGTCCTTCAGCAAGGGACAGGGATACAGGAGATATCTTGAAATATGTAAAATCTTTAATCTCTAAAATGGATTATATCCTTGTTAAAAGACAACTTCTGTTGCCAGTTCAAAAATCTTGGTTTTTGATGATTCACATCCATTCCATACAGGAATATCGCTGGATGTATAATCACAATCTAATAGCAGTTTGCAGCCGGGTAAAAAACGATAAGCGATACCGGCAATATAACGTTCAGTGGTCTGGATTCCATAAATCCACTCCTTTTCCAGCGCATCATGACGACCAATTAAACTCCATTTGGTTTCAGGAACTTTGAACTCGATAAATGCAGAATTTCCATTTTGTTCAATAGGCTGTCCCCAATCTAACCAAATCTCATACCCTTCATCGGTCATGATCGGATTCACATGTGTTCCTTCATAATTACCGGTACCGGTGTAATAGCTGCCGGTCAGAACCAGGTGTTGGTTCTCGTACGAGACAAATCCGGACTGCATTTGCCAATCGTGGGCCGCTTTTGTATTACCCTTACCAATCCCCCCGTGCCAGCTGAACTGGAGTCCGGTCAGGTGCCTGGGGAGTGGACGCAAGGTTAGCCGCCATTCAAAGGTCTTGTTTTCATTTTCCTCAACCGCATGGTATCCACCACCATTATAAATACCCATAGCAAAACTGCCATATTTACCGGCATTTTTCTTGTTCACCAGTTTTTGATAATTCTTGTCCAGTTCACCACCCAACAGTGTCATAAATTGAATGCCATAGTCCGCTGAATTGACAATATCTTCTCGCTCAAGGAACATTTGTCCCTGCACACGATATTTATTTATACTTTGCTCAAAATCTATCCATGGACGATGCACCAGCCCGAATTCAACAGAGGGCTTGGAAAACATACCAACACGGTCAAAAGTATATTTAATATAACAATATTTCAAACGCATTTCAATATCACCCCGGCCGTCACCTTCCTTATCCACTGAAATATCCGGTGTAATTCTACCGGAAAGGTGTTCAGAAAAGGTCTTTTTTATGTCAATATAACCGCGTTTTAAACCGAATTCATTAAAGGGACCATCATCTGTATCTCCGCCGTGCCAGGTCAAAAACCATTGACCTGATATGGAGGTACCGAATAACCCTTCAACAATTTTAGTTCGCCAGTCAGAATCCAGATCGCTCAAAGCCCGCTCAATCATCGAATCGTCTTGAGAAAAAACCGGTGTAATCTGCCCAAACAAGCATACCAATAGTATTACAAAAATGGTTTCTGCCAAAACTTTTTTCAAAACAACCTCTTAAAAAAATTCAAAATCAGGAATACTCGGCCAATTCCAAAACTACACCATCGGGGTCCAGAAAATAAAGCAGTGTTTTTTCCCCATCATCATGTTTCACTGCATTTGCTGGTACTTTAACAGGCTCGCCAAATGTACTCACACCTTCCTTTTGCAATTTTTCAGCAAAAGCTTTTAGATTTTCCACCTTGAAAGCAATATGTCGCAATCCATGTGTATTTGGTACGGAATTTTCTGCAATACTTTGCCCTTTGGGGTTCTTGTAACACAGCAGCTCAATTCGGGGTTCTCCAGCCGGCGCGGTGATATAGGCTACATCCGCCTCTACACCTCCCAGGCTAACCACCTTATCAATCCATTCCCCTTCAAGATGGGCTCTTTTTTTCTCAATAAATCCCAAAATGCGGGTATAAAAATCAACAGAACGCTCAAGGTCTGAAACAACTATATTGATATGGTCAACTGACTTTATCATAATATCCTTAAATGCATGAATTAAACATACGGTCTAACATCGACAACCACCATACCTGCTTTTTCAGCCGCTTCAATACCGGCAACTCCATCTTCAAAAACCTGACACGCACGGGGTTTTACATCAATGGCCTTGGCGGCAGCCAGAAATATATCGGGAGAGGGTTTGGGTTCAACATCATCATCTGCGGTAATAATGACGTCAAAATAGCCCAGCAAGCCAATGGCTTTGATGATATTTTCAACATTTACTCGTGTACCCCCAGAGGCCACAACCATGGGAAGAACACCTTTATAATTCTTGACAATTTGGGTAACAGGCTCAAAGGGTTTGGCCTGCAGTAACTTTTGTTTTACCAGGTTGTTTTTTTCCCGTGCTACCACATCAACATCCAGATTATGTTCAAACCGGTTGTTAAAAAGCTGTACAATCTGCGGTGCGGGAATTCCACCCAGTTCCCGTAAAAATTCCAGGGGACATTCAGCTCCGTATGCTTTAAATGCATCGCGCCAGGCCTGCCAGTGCAACGGCATTGTATCCGCAAGGGTTCCGTCACAGTCAAAAATCAGTCCTTTGGTATTTTTGTAGACTTGAAGCATTCAATCTCCTCTAACTCGTGTTTGCAGATAAATCGGTATAAATTAGAAATTTTTTTCTGCAAAGACAACTAAAAAGGGCTCTTAATCCGTTATCATTATAAAATTTAATTGTTTTTCACACATAAATATATTACTATATTTTATATACTTATCTTTTACAGGAGGGGCAACATGATCAAAAAATGTACGTTGATCCTTGTAATTGTTTTTTGGGTTGGATTTATTGGTTGTTCTCTATTTATCAAACCGGCTGAAAACATTCAAATGCCTGCCATGTTTAGCAGCAACATGGTGTTGCAGCAAGGTATACCTGTCCCCTTTTGGGGTACTGCCAGCCCGGGTGGTACCGTTACAATCAAAATCAATGATCTGGAAGCAAAAGCAACCGTTACGGAAGACAGCACCTGGCGAATTGATTTCCCGGCGTTTGAATCATATGGTGGCCCATATACCGTAGAGATTAAAGGTAAAGAATCTTTGGTTCTTGAAAATGTAATGGTAGGTGAAGTCTGGCTTTGTTCAGGTCAGTCCAACATGGAAATGCCACTGGCAGGCTGGGGTAAAATCCTGAACTTTGAGCAGGAAATTACAAACGCCAACCACCCAAACATCCGATTGCTCACCGTAGCCCGCACAATGAAAAATACGCCACAAACCAATATTGTCAGTGATGGCTGGGTAGAATGCTCTCCACAGACTATACCGGAATTTTCTGCAACAGCCTATTTTTTCGGACGGCATCTGAACCAGAATCTCGATATTCCCATTGGGCTTATTCATAGCTCCTGGGGTGGCACTCTTGCTGAAGCATGGACCAGTGCAGCATCACTTGCAACATTGCCCGATTTTAAAGATCGCGTCAACTTGACCCAGGCAGAAGTAGATCAGAGTTTTGAAGCACAAATGCAAAAATATGAACGTGACATGCAAAATTGGAACGCACGTATTGAAGCCATCATCCACGAGACCCAGGGCAATGGTCCCGACTGGCAAAGCCCGGATCTGGATACTCGCTCATGGAATTATATGAACCTGCCCGTGCTGTGGGAAAAAGCAGGACTTGAAAATTTTGACGGTATTGTCTGGTTCCACAAAGAAATCAGTTTGTCTGCAGAGCAGGCCAGGACAGATGCCGAAATACAGCTGGGACCCATTGATGATGTTGATATTACCTTTATTAACGGCACCCAGATTGGAACTACCGGAACCTATAATGCAAAACGGATATATTCGATACCTGCATCCGTTCTAAAAGCCGGAAAAAATCTAATAGCCATCCAGGTACTGGATACCGGTGGCGGAGGCGGCATTTGGGGTTCCCCACAAGAAATGAAACTGGTTCCCGGCAGCGGTAGTCCTATTCGCTTAGATGGACTCTGGAAGTATAAAGTTGGCCTTGAAATGGCATCTATACCTCCGCAGCCGCAATCCCCCCAAAGCCCGCACCGGCTCAGTGTACTTTATAATGGTATGATCCATCCGTTGGTTCCCTTTGCAATTCGCGGCGCTATCTGGTACCAGGGTGAATCCAATGCAGGACGTGCATACCAGTACCGCGATCTTTTCAAAACCATGATACAGGATTGGCGATCAAAATGGAACCAGGGAGACTTTCCCTTTATTTTCACACAGCTGGCCAATTACAAAGCCTATAAAGACCAGCCCGGTGAAGATGAATGGGCCGAGCTGCGCGAAGCTCAACTCATGGCATTGGATCTTCCCAATACCGGTATGGCTATTACTATAGATATTGGTAACGCAGACGACATTCATCCCAAAAACAAACAGGATGTAGGCAAACGGCTTGCACTCAATGCTCTGAACAGCGTTTACGGCAAAACCGATGTGGTACCTTGCGGTCCGCTTTATAAATCATCTACTGTGGAAGATGGTAAAATCCGTATCAGCTTCGACCAGGTAGATGGCGGTCTCGAAGCAAAAGGCGGAGCGTTAAAAGGCTTTGCTATTGCCGGCAACGATAAAAAATGGGTATGGGCCAATGCGGCTATTGATGGAGAAACCGTTGTTGTTTCGAGTCCATCTGTTGCTAACCCCGTTGCCGTACGTTACGCATGGCAGAGCAATCCCCGCTGTAATTTGTATAACAAGGCCGGACTGCCAGCATCGCCATTCCGCACAGATAACTGGAAAGGAATTACCGCAGGTAAAAAATAGCATTTTAAATAATAGAGAATTTTTGCAGTCATTATAGACATAAAACAACTTAACAACTCAAGGAGTTTTTGATGAGAGAAACGATCAAATCTAATTCACAAAGGGAAAAATCATTCTTGAGAATTAATAAAAAAGTATTATCCTGGTTCAATGTAACTGCTCTATTAATAGCCTTTTCTGGTTATTTTGTTGGCTGTTCTCTGTTACAGAAACCGGCTGAAAACATACAAATGCCCGCCATGTTCAGCAGCAACATGGTGTTGCAACAAGGAATACCTGTCCCCTTTTGGGGTACTGCCAGTCCGGGCGGTATTGTTACAATTCAAATCAATGATCAGAAAGCAAGTGTAACAGTTGCTGAAGACAGTACCTGGCGCATAGATTTTCCGGCGTTTGAATCTTATGGTGGTCCTTATACCGTAGAGATTCAAGGCAAAGAAACGCTGGTATTTGACAATGTTATGGTAGGTGAAGTATGGGTTTGCTCAGGCCAATCCAATATGGAAATGCCGTTGGCTGGCTGGGGTGAGATCCTGAATTTTGAACAGGAAATTGCAAACGCCAACCACCCCAATATACGATTGCTAAGCGTTGCCCACGCAATAAAAAACTTGCCGCAAACAGACATCATAAGCGATGGATGGGTAGAATGTTCTCCGGAGAATATCCCCTACTTTTCAGCAACAGCCTACTTTTTCGGACGTCACCTGAATCAAAATCTGGATATTCCCATTGGGTTAATCCATACCTCATGGGGCGGAACTCCCGCTGAAGCATGGACCAGTGCGGAAGCACTTGCAACATTACCAGACTTTAAAGATCGCATCAATTTAACTCAGGAAGAAGTTGATCAGAGTTTTGAAGCACAAATGCAAAAATATGAACGTGACCTGCAAAAATGGAACGATAATTTAGATGCCATGATTCAAAAAACTCAGGGTAACGGCCCGAAATGGGACAGCCCGGATCTGGATACACGTTCTTGGAATTACATGAACCTGCCCGTATTATGGGAAAAAGCAGGATTAGAAGGCTTTGATGGTATAGTATGGTTTCGTAAAGAAATCAATCTGACAGCGGCACAAGCAGAAGCTGATGCTGAAATCCATCTGGGGCCGATAAATGATATTGACATAACGCTGGTAAATGGTACCCAAATCGGTTCATTACGGGCACATGACCTTAAAAGAGTATACACTATACCCGCGTCAGTTCTCAAAGCAGGGAAAAACGTAATTGCTGTACAGGTTTTGGATATTGGCGGTAATGGTGGCCTCTGGGGTACGGCTAACGAGATGAAACTTTTCCCGGCAAGCGGCAACCCCATTCGTCTGGATGGCCTCTGGAAGTATAAAACCGGACTAGAAATGGCTTCTGTACCTCCGCAGCCGCAATCCCCTGAAAGCCCGAACCGCCTCAGCGTACTTTATAACGGTATGCTCCATCCGTTGGCCCCTTTTGCCATTCAAGGCGCTATCTGGTACCAGGGTGAATCCAATGCAGGACGCGCATACCAGTACCGCGATCTTTTCAAAACCATGATACAGGATTGGCGTTCATTATGGGGACAAGGTGATTTCCCCTTTATGTTTACACAGCTCGCTAACTTTAAGGCCTATAAAGACCAACCCGGAGATGATGACTGGGCGGAGCTGCGCGAAGCTCAACTCATGGCATTGGATCTGCCCAATACCGGCATGGCGGTAACCATAGACATTGGTAATGCAGATGACATTCATCCCAAAAACAAACAGGATGTGGGCAAACGGCTGGCACTCAACGCACTGAACAGCGTTTACGGTAAAACCGATGTGGTACCTTGCGGCCCGCTTTATAAATCCTCTGTTGTGGAAGAAGGGAAAATCCGCATCAGCTTCGACCAGGTAGATGGCGGTCTCGAAGCAAAAGGCGGAGCGTTAAAAGGCTTTGCTATTGCCGGCAACGATAAAAAATGGGTATGGGCCAATGCGGCTATTGATGGAGAAACCGTTGTTGTTTCGAGTCCATCTGTTGCTAACCCTGTTGCAGTTCGTTACGCATGGCAGGCAAATCCCCGCTGCAATTTATACAACAAGGCCGGGCTGCCGGCATCGCCATTTCGTACAGATACCTGGAAAGGAATCACTGCGGGTAAAAAATAAAATTACTTTTACATAAAACACATTGAAAGCGCAGGATCAAATTCCTGCGCTTTTTTTATTTTGCAACACTCTTGAATGGCTGTGATAAAGCACTTGATTAAAGGTTTTAAAAAGTGTAAATTGTCCGGTATTTTTCGACAAATTTTTTACTTTTTTGCAGCACAAGGAGTTATTCAATGAGTGAAGCGGTGAGTCCCGGGACACCTGAGAAAAAATCATTCACACAAATCATCAAAGAAGCATTTTCCGAACTGGCAGAAACCCTGGTTGCTTTTGTAAAAGCACCTCGCGCATTGTACGGAGTCAACATTCCCTATATTATTGAAGGCTTGGTATACTTTGGCTTGCTTACCATTCTGGGTAAATATTGCTCGGAAAACGTAGCATTAACAGATGTTCAAGCCGGATGGGTATATGGCGGTGTGACCGGCGGCATTACCTTTGCTATGCTGTTACTAGGCGGTGTAGTTGACAAGATTGGCGTACGTGTATCTCTGGCTTTGGCATTTTTTATTATGGCCATTGGACGTTTGCTGATATCCATATCGGGCACAATGCCCCTGGGCAGTGGAATGGGTTCGCCCATGTTCCTGGTCATGTCCGCTGGATTATTATTAATGGTTTCCGCGTACGGTCTTTATCAACCCGCAGCTTATGCAGGTGTTAAGCGTTATACCAATCCGCAAACCTCTGCAATGGGTTACGCGGTACTGTATGCCCTGATGAACCTGGGTGCTTTTGTCTTCGGACCGATTTCTTCATTTACCCGACAAAAATTTGAAACCACTTTTCCACCCAATGGCCTGACCGCTGTCTTTTGGCTGTTGACTGGTTTAACGGTTTTCTCTCTGTTTTTGTTTTTAGCAATTACCACTAAAAAAGTGGATCAGGAAGCGGCCGAACGCTCAAAGCGTGAATACAGCGAAATGAAGTCTGAATCTAAAGAGGAAAAAGAGACACCTGTTGAAACGCCAAAAGTAAAAATAAACAACCTGCCTGCATTCTTTTTATTTGGACTGGATATCGTTGCGCTTGGATTTATGATCAACGCGTTAATGAAAGGTTTCAAAAGCAGTATCATTATAACTGCTACATTGTTTGGAATTCTCTTGGTCGCCGGTACCTGGGAGTACCTACGTCATCGTCCCGATCACCCCTTTCGTGATACCCGGTTGGTATTCTTTATCTTTATCCTTATTCCCGTGCAGACACTTTTTGCGCACAACTGGCTTACAATTCCCTATTATCTGGATCGCGCCTTTGCCGGCACCTGGGTCAGCAACAACTTTGAAATACTTGCCAATCTGAATCCCATCATGATCT
Organism: bacterium; assembly: GCA_963693055.1. GTDB lineage: Bacteria > Zhuqueibacterota > Zhuqueibacteria > Residuimicrobiales > Krinioviventaceae. Next base: position 6,241,723 of record OY843751.1, on the reverse strand, counting down.
TTGTGCTTACCCCCATCATTGCGGGTCTTACAGCCAAAGCCGATGTTTATAAAATGATGATTTGGGGCACCCTGGTAATGGCAGCGCCAACCTTTTTACTTGCAGTAGGACCTGTGGCCATCTTTTTTGTGATTTATATTGTCATCATGTCAATTGGTGAAGCCATGTGGCAGCCGCGCTTTTTGCAATGGATTGCTGATATTGCTCCCGAAGGTAAAACCGGTGCGTACATGGGAATTGGACAGTTTCCATGGTTTCTCACCAAACTGATCACCTCTCTCTATTCCGGTTATTTTGTAGCCAACTATATCCCAAAACCTGGTTCAGACATTGTACCGCGCTCGGGACAAATGTGGCTGATCTATGCGGCTATTGCCATGATCTCTCCATTAGCTTTGTGGATGGCCAAAAACTGGATGATCAAGGGGATGAAAAAATAACTTTTTCTTTACAGGATTTAAGGATGACCAGATGGATTGGGGAGCCACGAACGTCCGGTTGTTCTTAAATCCTGCCTTTATCAACACCCGTTTGGAACATTGGGGATTCGTCTACATATAATAAACATCCAAAAACAAACATTTATTATGGGAGGCAGGGTGAAATTTGTCTACTCGACGCTTTTAATAATAACACCATTTATACTGTTTGCAAAACCCGATTTTGATGAGGGAGAAACAAAACCAAGAGGAGATAGATTTCGTGCAAAAAAAGGTTCATCCTATTATTGCCATTTTAACATTCCTTTTTATATGAGTAGTTTAAATGGAGAGAAAAAATCAAAGGTGTATTTTTATCCAAGATTCGCAAGTCAAATCGGTCAGTTTCAATATACCCGCAAAATTAATGATACTACAAAATGGGGCTGGCGTTGAGGATAACCTTTATTGACCCTTTATGTGGAAAAAGAGTGGCTCCGGGTTTATAATAAAACCATAAACACCAGCTTAATGCTGGGTGTTTGGCCGGTTTTCATTAATACCAAAGTATTTATGCCGTTGGAACAGAATGGATATTATTTACAAGGATTTTCATTAAATTATTATTTTCGTGGAGGAAGTTTTAGTCGTGATTCTATAGCGATTTTTTCACCATATTACCCAAGATCAAACGTTGTCTCTCTTAATTATTAAAGTCTCTATGATATGGATAGTTTTAATTTGATATTTTCTGTAGGAGTAAAATATCTGTATATGAGTTACAAGCTCACTTCCTGGAATGAGTTAAAATCTATAAACAAAACAGATTCTACTTCCAAATGGGACAAAAGAACGGCCTGGAATGCGTCCATCGGCATCAACTTTTAATCTTTTCCTTAGTGCCTCCGTGCTTTTGTGAGGGTATTTCCCAAAAGTTGAACTTGATTGGGATGAAAAAATATCTACACTTTCAAGTTAATACAAGATTCAATTTTATGCCCGGCACTTGTAGGTGCCGGGCAAATAAGATCAATCCACAAATAATTTATCAAGTTTTAACAATTGTTTTTCCAGTTCAGGGCCTTTATAAGAGATTTCAAAAGCCTGGCTACCGCCGCCATCAAAATAATGGATCAATATAGCGTGTTTACCCGGTTCCAGGATTACATTCCCTTGCCGTTCCTGCAAACCGTGCGCTCCACCATTGTCCACAACAAGTTTGCCATCAATATAGAGCATGCTTCCATCGTTAGAGTTCAAGTAGAATGTGTACGTTCCGCCCTCATCAATTTCCAAGTTTGTGTTGAATATAAATGCAAATTGCGTGTTTCTCTGTTTGAGTTTGCTTATATCCATTTCATAGGATTTACCGGATTTTATTGCAGCAAGTTTTTCAAAATCCGGAATGTCATTCCAAAATCCTTCATAATATTTATAAGAAACGCCATTCTTTTTACTGCTAACAATATTGATGCTTTGTTCTGCAATATCGCTTTCAATCTTTCCTTTTTTAAAGGCCTGTGCTTTTATGGCAGTACTCTTTTCAACAATAAAGGGTTTGCTATATTTAGTAGAAGAAAGCTGAGGATCACTACCATCAAGTGTGTAATGAATTTCTGCTCCGTCTGTAGCGCAATTCAAACTTATGGTTGCAGGTGAATCAACATATAAGGATTGCACGGATGCAAATTCAGGTTTTGCAACTTTATAATTGCGCCAATAAACTCGCTGTTGGGGGCCTGAAATTTCAATAACTATAAAATTTTTAAACAATCCATAATCGATAAAGTTATAATCGTTTCCAGCGGGTTCATGTTCAGGTGCCGCTTCAAAAGAACTTGGCCATGCACTTCCCCGGGTGTTTCCGATATGGTGGGGTCCCAACTGGTTTTTCAGGGTTCCGTATACAGATACCGAAATTTGGTTTTTGCCTGGTTTTGTAAAATCCGTGACATCGAGCTCATAAGGTGGAGAGTAAACCAACCCGGCGGGATTTCCATTTACCTGAATCTCGGCAACACTGCCGGCCCAGTCTGCTAGTTTGACAACATATCGTTTGTCTTTCGAATCCAATGTATATGTGCTGGTATATTCCACACCATCTGAATAAAAAGGAATTCCCTGGTTTTTCCAGCTATCCAGTAATAGCTTTTGAGAGGGCACCAGTTTCCATCCTTTGTCCTGAGATTCCAGATTAAAATCACCCAGCAGATAAATGGGCTCCAGTTCAGCATGTACTGACATGGGAGATACAGCCAAACGGATTTGATTCTCGCCCGGTTTTATATAACTCCCAATTTCATATACACCAATAGCCCTGTCCAGCCAGCATTCACCCTCAGTAGCCTTGACAGGATTCCCATTTATGGTAACCGTCCACAATTCGGGTCGTTCAATGGCTGCTTTTATTGCATTGGTGTTAACGTTTTTGTCTACATCAAAGTGAAAAACCGCACTAAATCCGGTATCTTTTGAAAAATTATCCCGATCCAGGATTGCGGATTTGTATTGAACCGATGTGCTCCAGGGATTGCCCTCAAATCCATAATGACGGAAAACCTTGTCCGCAGCTTTGAAAAAATAAATATCCTTATCTGTTTTTCCTTCGAGCGTTAGATCACAAAAATCCAGGACAAGCGTATTGGGTGCCAGACGCTTGATATCCATTTTAGTTACAGGATCCAGAATTCGAAATTCTGCTTTTTTCTGCGATGCCGTAAACGTCTCTCCGGTATTTCCGGCATATAACAAGAGGCTTCCTGCCGGTGGAATATCAAAGCTGACATCCAGATTGTTACCGTTTTGCGCCGCGGGATACGGTGAAAATGATCCGGTTTGCGGATCCAGTTCTTGAAGTGATTTTGCCTGAAGGGTAAATGAGCCGATTGACCAGTTTTGCAGATCTGTATTGACCAGATAGACGAGCTGTCCATCATCCAGAATACGTCTGTGATGAAACAATTTACCACCGGCATTTTCAGGGGATTGGAACTGAATTGTCTCGGATTCCAATTTTTTAAGCACAGCCGGAGAAAGCGATTGTACGTAATTCCATTTTTGGGTAAAACCCAAATCAGTAGCATTCTTGCCATTAACATATTGTGGAGAACCGTTAAAGGATATGACTTCGCCTCCGTTATCGGTATATGTTTTTAACAAATCCAAAACGTCTTTATTGTAATTTTCAAATGAAGGAGGAATGATAATTTGTTTATAAGCCCGTTCTCCAATAATAAATTCATTCCCTTTAACTTTTCCCCAATTTTTAATGATATATTCTGAGCCCAAATCATATTCAACCTGATATGCTTCCAGATCGGTTACAAATTTTTGAAAAACAGGCCCCAATTTATCATATTGCAAATTGGGCTGAGTTGGAGAAAAATACAGCCACGATGTAGTGGTCGGTTCAAGTACCAGGATGTCGTTAACCTGTTTACCTGATGAAAGCGCTACAGACAATCTGCTGAAATAATCTCCCTGAGATTTATAAAATTTCCACCAGGGCTCATGATAGGAAAAAGATTGCGGATGGTCACGTTTACGGGCCCCGGCAATAGTTATATAAGACAAATGCTGATCAAGAAAATTAACACCCAGCACATATTCCCATTCACCTATGCGCTTCATATCTTCAAATGTCAGGTCCCAACCACCTGCGCCATAGGTTTCGCTCAAAGTACGTGTTCGGCCCAATTGATTGGCAACACTTGCAAGTTCTTTGACGATTCTTACGTTTCCAAATTGACCATTTACACTTTCGCTGTACTGGTTCATCAATAAATCGATAGCGGGTACCTGGTGCCATGCGTACATGGCCATATTGTCTGAACCGTTCAAGGGTTTGGGCCAGTCATGGTCCCAATAGTGCCCGGTCCATTTTAAATTGTGATTTTCACAATACTCGTACCAGAGCTTGCTCCAGCGCTCGGTAAAAAGCTCTAACAACAGAGAATAGTAATTATGACGGACTACTTTCCAATCTCCAACCTCTTGGTACAAGGAAGGAAGATGGAGTTTTAGATCGTATCCCCATTGTTTTTCAAAATCGTCAAACAATGTGGGTGTATATTTAATACCACCCGGAGGACTGATGTTGGGCTCGTCTGTAAAGATACCCGGCACCCGTTTGCCGAAATCCTTGCCAATGGCTTTTTCATAACCAGTCATGGTAACATCGATGAATTTTTCAGTCACACCTGGATACAAGAGATCCACATACGAGTAGCCGCCGTTCCAGGGAGATTTACCATAATAGGTTTTTTTAAACAGGTAATAATCACCGTTTTTGTTCAGCTCGTTTCTTACTGTGGTTGTGATATCAGTAAAAACATCTCCCTCTTTTTTCAGTATGAATGCATAGTTACCCATGTCCCCGGAAAGTTGAGAGGCCTGTTCCATAACCAGTCCCTGGCCCTGGTTGTATGATTCGGGCATTTGCGCGGGAACGTTACCCCCCGCAAATCCACTGGGATACGAATTTTCATCGTAAAGCCAGACATCCATATCTCTTTCTTTTGCCTTGTCTACCGTATACTTGCACAGTTGGTACCATCGGTCAGACAGATACGGGGTTTTTAAACCGGGACGGGGGTGAATAAACACACTGTGAATACCGCCCTGCTGCATTTCCTGCAGTTGCAGATCGATCTCTTTTTCATCCACATCATTATTCCAGACCCAGAGCGGCGCGCTCGAGTATTCAACAGGCGGATTTTGAAACAAGGATTCGATTTGGGAAAATGAAGTAACGGTTTGAGACGCGGATACAGATCCGGCAAGCAAAAATAGAAAAAGCAGGAACACAAGGTAGAGCAGAACGGGTTTTTTCATAGATTTCTCCGGTTAGGATTGATTAAGCACAAGTATGGTTCGTTAAATTTTTAATTATTCAATTAATATATTCTGGCGGAAATATGCAAGGGAAAATATTGTGGAGAGTTTTTATAAGGTTTAAAATATGTTAAAAGCAGAAAAAAATATTATCTCTGACCGAAACATATATTTCGGTCAGAGTTTAAGTATAATATATTTATTCACCCTGAAAGGTAAATGCCTTTGTCCATTGATACGCATCGTTACTACCGATTACCTGCCAGAAATCATAAGGACTGCTGGCGCGATCACCGTTATCGTTCAAAATAATGTCACCACTGACGGCATCATAATTTTCTAAAACGCTGAGAAACACCGATTTTATATCATTAATATCATAGCTATAATTATCGTCAATTCGGGTCAATGCTGCAGTCCAAAATGCATCATAGAGAACAACAGCCCAGGAATAGGGTGTGTACCCGATTTGTTCTTCAATCCGGTTGCTGATAGTTTGTCCGGCAGTGGTATAATTTTCAGCCATGATGGGAGAAAAGAATCCGACTTTAGCGGCAAACGATGCAGCAGTCGAGTCAACCAACAACGCCTGATTTTGTGCCATACCATCGCTGCTGTACCAGCTCATTTTATCCAGGCTGGATTTATCAGCAGACAGTTTTAACAGCTCTATTCCCTCTTCAAAGCAAAGGCAGGTCATGGCAACATTGTCAGCATCTCCGGATGAAATTGCATTTTCCACCAACGTGTTTGATCTGTTCAATGCGTCTTCAAGCTCTGTTGTTGTATAACGTGGATCATAGCCGATCTTTTCAAGTATTGAGCCCCCGAGTGCGATAAATGCGGATTCAAAGGATTCCGCCAAACCGCAGCCCCAAACATCACCGCGATAGAGCACAACGGATTTATTCACAGACTGTTGAACCATAGATTGGGCCATTGCATTTGCAAGATAATTATCATCCGGGACAAGCCGAAAGATATTATCTTCCTGAGAAAGTTCAGCAGAGGTACTTGTTTGATTAATTAACAACATGTTGTTGTTATTGACATAATTCTCAACCGATTGCAGATTTGCGCTGGTACCAGAGAAAACAATAATCTTTATATTGTTTTCATTAAAAAATTCCAGGGCGTCTTGAATGTCCAGAGCGGAAAACTTGCTGTCCCGGATCTCTGCGTGAATATATTTGCCTGTTCCTTGTTCGGCAAGATATTGGTTTACATCCTGTAATGCCAGATCAATGGCCGCAATTTCCGGATCTTTTAACAGTGGGCCACTGCCGGTCATAGGGATGATCACACCCACACTCAATGTGTCTGTTTTTGTACTCGTGTCAGGTGACACCGGATCAGAATCTTTACTGCAGGCTGTCATTAAAGACAGAATGGATAGAGTTATAATGATACATAAAAAGAGTATATATTTTTTTTTCATGAATTTCCCTCGACAAGTCATTATAACGAACCTTTTTGAATGGATAAGCTAACATTCCATACACAATTTTGGGGTTGATAATAAAGTTTTCCACCACCGGTACCCGGTGCGGTGATAGTTGTTATTTTGTTATTATCATATCTTGAATCAAAGTACCATAGTGCAATTGCGGCAGTACCTCTATTAATCATTTTACATTCGCCGCGATACTTATAACCCGATGCTTTGTAATATACCTTTCCGCTATAAATGTTGTTGGATTTATTAAAGAAATAGAAATATCTTTCATTGTCCCTCATAACCAGGCTGTAATCATCCCAGTTGACCTCATCCATGGTTTTGGCGAGTTTACTTTCGGACTCTGTTTCCGTTTCACGAAGAGAGGGGGTGATCTCTATTTCATTGGCATTACCACTCAGCCCGGGAGAAACGGGTGTTGCCGTTTCCATATTGCTGTTGTCTGAGCAGGAAATTGAAAACAGGACTGTTATTACGGTAATAATGGATAAGAAAAATGCATGTTTTTTCATTTCGAGTTCCCTTGTTGGAATGAATGTTTTAATGAATTTAGAGTTGTAGATTCTATGTCACAGTTTAGCCGTAACATAGCAAGGACAAAATGGCGTATCGTGTTGTTTTTATATATGATACGTTAATCTATGTGTTGTCAGTTGTGGAAATACATCAACAATTATGCCATGTCCGGGAAGGGGAAAAAGATGTCAGAATTGTTGAGACGAGAAAAATTTTATTTGGAGAAGGATGGTTGTTTTAATTTTATTGCCCGGTAACAGAGAGGTACCGGGCGAGTTTTTTGTTATGATTTTATAGCTTGCTTAGCTTGAGTGGCAAACCGGATGTGATAGAACCTTTGCAATTTTTCAAAAGCAGACAACTCTTTGCTGCAATTAGACGTGCAGGGAATGGAGCATGTTAACATCTTTTCTCTAATTCTTTTTGCCTTTTCCGAATGCCATAAATCACGAATTTTACCATTTTTGATATTTCCAATACTTCCGTAATGCGTACAACCCAGGAACACATCTCCGGTGTGGCTAATATTTAGTTTTTCATAACCAATGGTACAGCGTTTAATTTGTGTTTCGGCACTATTCATGAAATATGCTTCCAATCCGACAATGTCATTAATGCTGTTGAAAAACCTGGAATCCAGATGTTTAATAGATAACAGTTGTTCAGAGAGTTGAGACAAGCCGACTTGATCGTTGATCCAGTATTCATATTCGGGCCACCGGTCTTTTGGCAGATTATATGAACGGATGGGCTGGAACAAATATCTGTTGATGGGCAAATCCAGAAAAAATCTAACAGAATCGGCAAATGTTGATAGATTGTCTTTCATTAACACAGAAGCCACACCGATTTTAATATCTCCGTTATTACTCAGATATTTAATTCCATTGATTGCTTTATTGAACATACCCTCCACTCCCCGGATTTTATCGTGTAAGGAGGGTTTATGGCTGTCAAGAGAGACAGACAGGTAGGGCAATTGAGATTCCAGAATTTTGTTCAATGTATTTTCAGTAAACGCCAGACCATTTGTTGAGAGCTTGCAAAAGATACCCAGATCATTGCAATGTTTAAATACTTCAAAGATCTGTTTATAAATTAACGGTTCGCCCCCGCTAATGTTTAAAAAGAATCCACTTCCTATCCAGTTGTGTAATTGGTTGATCATTGTTAGGATCTCATTTTTATCAAGATAGTCATTTTTTTCTTTCCAACAGGTACACATTTGACATTTGGCATTACATCTATATGTGATATTTAATGAAATCTGAAAGGGTTTTGATAATAAACATCCCAAATTTGTGCTCAGTTTTTTATTTACGGTATTGGTAATTTGGTTTAATAACATGTATTCTCCCTGCTTTTGTATTCGTGATCATATTAACGGAGTCGAGTATCATTACTTTGCTCACAATTTTTTGCGATCGGTTATGTTTTCAACATATAGATACAAAGACAGGCAGTAAAAACCCTATCCACATTTTTCAGCAGATTTAATTAACAGGAGATTAGAAAGAGGATTTTTATGAATAAGGAAACAGGAGACAGATTTAAAGGTTGATATCAAGAGAGAGCGTTACTGTGGTACCAAACATATATACATCAACTGTATTTAATTTGTTATTGAGAATATTAAAATAACGATACCAGATATTATCCTGATTGAGGACGTTAAACACAGAAATACCGGCATTACCTGAAAAATGTTTATAGTGTAAAGAGCGACTGAGGCTCAGATCAATTCTTTGAGTGTTTGGAAGACGTTCTTTGTTAAAGGTATCTGGCGAAAATTGTAAATAGTGAATATCGTCATCACTAGATTGTGCAACTGTTGGTATACTGTAGGGTCTGCCCGATGCATAGTTCCATGTCAACGACATTTCAAAAAGAGAAAAATTGTAATTCATGACAAAATTCAATTTATGCGGAATGTTGTGAGAAGTTTGATAATTGAATGATGTTTGGTTTTGGGTAAAATGTGACTCTGAATTAGAATAGGTATAACTCAACCATCCATTTAAAACACCCGCTTTTTTGTGAATTAAAAAATCAACTCCGTAGACCTTTGTAGAGTTTTGTGATTGTTGTATATTATTCGTATCAATATTTTGGGTGTAATACAGAGGATTTAGCTCACCCTCCATATTTTTAGTATAAAACTCGATATCCACCGCATAATTGGGTGTATTATATTGGACCCCTGCAATTGTATGTATTGCAGACGCAGGCATCCATTCATCTTTATTCGCTAAAAGCCATGAAATATGACCATCAAGTGCTTCTATTCCCTCATACGCTTGTAATATAAATTGGTTATATTTACCCCAGGCAGATTTTAATACAAAATTATCATATAGTGTGTAATTGACAGATAAACGGGGCTCAAAATATGTCGAGTTTGTCAAAGAATAATAACTGGATCTTAGGCCCAGATTCCATAAAAGGTTTTTATTGACTTGCCAATTACTATGATTGTAATATGTATACAGTTCAGCACCTGCATTTTGCTCGATGAACTCTGGTTCGTCACCTTCCATTAATTTTAATAGTTCCTCCAATCTATACTTTATTTGATAATTCGTATAACTGAACCCAAACTCATAATCAAGACCTTTATTTACTTTGAATACGTTTTCAAAGCGGAGGGTTTTATCTTTAACATCATTGTTGACCTTTGAAGAATAATTTATTGTAGAGTCAGAGGGAAGTAGCTGCCAATTATCGCCACCATGGTGTGCTCCCTGGCCATTGTTATCAAATCTCATATCCGAATATTCTATCAGGTTATAATCGGTATGGTAATTAGAGTATGCCGCCTGAAGTGTGCTATTTGCTCTGGATGACCATTCATGATACCATTGACCGCTAATGCCCGTATTCCCCCAATTTGATGCCTCATTTTTATTTTTTAATAATGTGAAATACTCTATATATTGGGACAATTGGGTTTGATTTTCAAATTCAAATGAATCATAACTTTTATAAAAACTAAAAGTATAAAGATTGTGCTTGTCTGGGTTGAAAGTGAGTTTACTCAATAAATCATAAAAAGAAACATTAGTGGTTTTTAGTGTGTCCCACCTTACTGTATTTAGTTCCTGATCATATTGAATGGGTGATACTCTACGGTTAAGAGGTACAAAAACTTTATCATACAAAGAGCCTGTAATATAATCAGAAATTGTTCCTCTACCGGATATTAAAATCGATCCTTTTTCCTGGATGGGGAGTTCGAGCGAACCGTGTGTTGACATTTGATTGACGCCAATATTGATTTGAGGTTTGATAAAATTGCCATCTTTGATTGTCATATTTAAAACACCAGAGATTCTATCTCCGTAATTCGCCGGAAAGCCCCCTTTATACACCCGAACGTCTTTGATAACATTGGAATTAAATGCGCTAAAATACCCAAAAGAATGATACATGTGGTAGAGTGTCATGCCGTCTAACAAAATCAGGTTCTCAGAAGTCCGCCCACCACGAATATTAACGCCAGAGCCCCCATAGTTATCAGTTGTAATCCCCGGTAATAATTGTAATGCCCGGGAAACATCTTTATCTCCTATTGCTGGCAGTGAGGCAAGTTGATTTGGAGAGATTGCACATTTTCCCGCATCTTTTTCTGCCTGCAGCGTTTTGACCCAGTCCCCTTTGATAGTTATTTCTTTTGTAAGCAGAGGGATTTGTTTTAAACCAATTTTTAAATCTTTAAATTGATTAAAGTGGTTTAAATCTAAAATTCGGGTTTCATAACCGATATATTGAATAATCAGAATTGTTTCACCAACAGGAACATTCAGTAAGGTAAAATACCCATGTTGATTTGTAGTTGTACCCTGACGGGTATCTTTGATTTGTATGTTTGCGTATGGCAGAGATTCACCGCTGGAGATATCATAAACCAGGCCCATTACATCAATTATGCGGGGCGCTGCTTTGAACAAGATAAATTGGTTTTGATTGGTTCTTTTGTAATCGATTTGGGTGTCTTTAAATAATAAAGCAAGAGTGCTTTCCAGGAGCATGTCTTTGATATCAATCGTTTTGAATATGTCTTTTACCAAAAGATCGTCATATACAAACGAGACATTTTCTTTGCGAGAGATAAAATTTAATATTGAACGCAAAGGTGCTTCACTACATCGGATTGTTAAAAGCCTGTCTTGAGAGAATTCCTGAGAATAAATATCAAAAGAAGTGAAAAGCCCCAGAAAAAAGAGTATGCTAAAAATATAATTATGCAATTTCATTTTGAATAAATACAAGCCGTTGTGAAATGTTTATGGACAGGTATTATTTGATTATATACCTGCCGTTATCAAAAGAGTAATTTAAATCAAGGGTAATACAAATTGCAGATAAAACCTGCTCAATGCTTTGGTCTTTAAATTCCCCGGTTATTGTTTTTGAACCAACATTACTATCGATCAATTCAATTTCCTTGTTATAATGTCTTTCCAGTTCTTTTATGATTTCATAAAGAGGTGTCATTTCAAAAACCAAAGTATTGTTTAACCAGCCAATCATATACATTGCGTCAACGGGCTTGTGCTCCAATATATTAGATTTTTTTTCACAAACGCCCATTTCATTTTTTTGTAAAATGAGTTTGTTTGCTGCAATTGTTGTGGATTCTAACGCAACACGTCCTTCCTTAACAATAACCCGTGTAACAAGATCTCGAGCTTTTACATCAAATTGTGTACCCAATACCCGTATTTGAGCGTTATCTGTATGAACAATAAACGGCCTGCCATCATGTTTAATTTGAAAAAAGGCCTGTCCGGATAAATAGACAGCACGTATGGAATCAGAAAAATCTTTGTGATATTTTATAACCGTATCAGCATTTAAATCTATTTGTGAGCTATCAGGAAGTAAAAGTTTGGTTTGTTGTGCATAAGCGGTTTTTACTTCTAGATACGGATTTATCAGATTTACATTTTTAAACAACAATCCTGTTCCTAAAGCCAAAACCAGTAATGCCGCAAACGCATATTTATGCTGTGCTGCAAATGCAAATTTCCAAATATTCTGAAACATACCGGATAAATTGAGCTTGTATGTGTCCGCTGACGAGTATTTGGGATCAGCAGCTTTGATTTCAGAGTCTACGTTGGCCCAAATCTTCTCAAACGGTGGGATAGTATCCGGCTCCGGCGTCTCGGTTGTATTCCACAAACGGTCCAGGTTGTTAAATATCTGTCGGTTTTCATCAGATGCATTGATCCAATTTTTCAGATCAATCTTTTCCTGCTCTGACAATTCTCCTGACAGATAGCGACTGATTAATATGTAATATTTTTCTTTTGCCATTTTTTTGTGTTTAGCTGTCTAGTCCTCATTTATTATCTACAAACATTACAACAAAAACCCTATCATCTTTTGTAAATAATACATATTATTTATAGAATTTATAAAACAGAGAAATCCAGCAGAGTATAAATATCAACAGATGCGATAATTTGCTGCGTAATGTTTTCAATGTTTTACTCATGCGGCTTTCAACGGTTTTAACAGAAATCTGCAAAATGTCTGCAATTTCTTTGTATTTAAAACCTTCAAATTTGTTCAATATAAATACAATCCGTTGCGGTTCAGGAATGCCTTGTAATGCGTCATCCAGATACTCTTTCAGATCTGCGTCATTGTCTCCACTTAAATGCTCAACCGATTCGTTCATGACAAAATGTTTATCAACAAGTACTTTTCTGTGCAAATGATTTATAGCGGCATTAATGGCTGATCTGTAGAAAAATGCTTTGATGGATTTGTTCTCATCAAGATTTTTACGATTTTTCCAGACATTTAAAAATACGTCTTGAACCAGATCACAGGCTGTTTCACCATCCCGGGTCCGTCTCCAGAGGAATCTGTAAATTTGCTCATAATACAATTCACATATCTTTTTAAACGCATCACTATCGGATTGTTTAATCGCAATTACAAGCTGTTTTTCGTTTTCAGGGATTTGCATTTATATTGAATTTGATTTACTATTTTAAAAATCAAGTTAGTTATCTTCTGCGATTAATACAATGTAATTTTTTTAGGCAGCACAAGAAGAGTATGGAGGCGTGAAAACAAATTGTTGGATCCGGAATCATCTCCGGGAGCTATATAAAACAGCTCCCGGATGTTGATCATGATTTAATATTTTCTCGCACATTCCGCCTTGTCACCCAGGCGGGGAGAATACGGGCGCAGGGTAAAATACAGCGTAGTTATATTGGGATTGAGCACATACGCTTCCAACGGTGGCGGACCACAACTGGCGCCACCCAGTCCCTGGTGATTGGCATCGATACAGAGAATAGTTTCGTTACGTTTTGTTAACTCGAATGGATGCTGTGCCACATCCAGGTCTTGCGCGGTATAGTGAAGGGCGCTAAAATCTACCGGCGTTTCCGCGGTAACCATCAGTCCGCGGCCGTTGCGATCCGTTACGGTCAGCCAGCGGGTGTCGGTACGGTTGGCCATGTCCTGGGGACGCACATAGGGTTCAAACATGTCAGTAACGGAGCGGGTGTACCGACCCACATCGGCAGCGTGTTTACGATCACGATAGTTTTCGTGCGATCCGCGGCCATACCATTCCACAAATTCCAGTTCGTCCGGCAGCTCCAATTGTAATCCAAATTTGGGCAGTGCGTGTTCCAGAGCATCGGGAGTAAAGGTTGTGTTGACATCGATATAGCCGTTACCCCATACGGTATAACTGACGCTACTGCTGACGCCATAGCCCTTGCCCGCGACGGAACGGATATCCACGGTGATTTTAATACATTGATCAGACACCTTTTCTACCTTGAACGATTCAGCCGTGTGCGTGACCTTGTCCAGCTCCATAGCGTGCCATTTGGGGCCAACACCGCGGCCAAACTGGTGATCATTGTCCACTGGCGCGCGAAAAATGTTGGGCATGGGACCGTTAATGTTAACTGCGGTTTCGTCTTTGAGCAGTGCAAAACCGGATTTGAGTTTAATGACCGGTTTTTCGTAATGGATAACCTCGGTGTTGTTATAGACCAGTTGCTGGATGGTGCCAATCGTTTTGTTAAAGGTCATGTTGAAATTTTTACCGGTGATGGCAACCTCGTTTTCGGATTCGGCAAGCGTGAGTGGCGGGAGTTGTACAGAATCCATTACCGGCACGGGAGCCGCATCGAACGGCACGCTCATCTGCTGCCACGCCATAACATGACCGCGCTTGGCCCAGCGGGTATCGGTTTTTAATGTAAATTCCACACGCAGCCAGTATTCCGCACCGGGAGTCACAATCGGTTTTTCAAAAGGCACGGTAACGGTCGTGGACTTGCCGGGCGCCAGATTAACCGGGGACAGCATTCCGGATTGGATCACCGTACCGTCCTCAGAGAGGGTCCACATTGCGTTGAACTGGTTCAGGTTGATAAACTGGTATTTGTTTTTAATGTCGATCTTGCCATTCAACATGTCGTTTGCGGATATGGCAATGTATTGATAGACCTTTTTCATCTCGATCATTTTGGGGGTGACCTGTCGATCCGGTGTGGTCAGACCATTGATGCAGAAATTATAATCATTGGGAAAATCTCCATAATCGCTGCCATAGGCAAAATAGTACTCTCCATCTTTGCCGGGAACCGGTTTGGCAAGACCCTGATCTACCCAGTCCCAAATACAGCCGCCAATAAGACGGGGATATTTTTCCACCACGTCCCAGTATTCCTGCAGGTTGCCAACCGCGTTACCCATGGCATGAGCGTATTCACACATGATAAAGGGTTTGGGATTGTCTTCCTGTCCGGCTTTTTCTAAACCACTGACCGGGGGATACATGATCGATTCAATATCCGCAATTTCGTTATACCGTTCATAGTGGATGGGACGGCTGGTGTCGAGCGCTTTGGTGGCTGCATAGCAGGCGTCGAAATTGATGCCGCCGCCGGCTTCGTTACCCATAGACCAGATGATGACGGAAGGATGGTTCTTGTCGCGTTCTACCATGCTCACCATGCGATCCACATGCGCGTCTTTCCATTCCGGTTGTTTGGCTAGCGATTCTTTGCCATAGCGGTATCCGTGCGATTCGATATTAGCCTCGTCAATTACATACAGACCATACTCGTCACACAGTTTATACCAATCGGGATGATTGGGATAATGGCTGGTGCGTACGGTGTTGCAGTTGAACTGCTTGAACAGGGTTATGTCCTCAATCATTCTTTCCAGCGAAACCGCGCGTCCATCAAAGGGATCGTGCTCGTGTCGGTTGGCGCCTTTGAGCAGCACGCTCTTGCCATTGACCCACAACTGCTGGTCTTTGATCTCGACCTTGCGGAACCCGAAAGGTGTGGACAAAACCTCGATGATCTCACCGGAAGCGTCTTTAACCGCAACCAGTACGGTATAGAGATTGGGGATCTCGGCAGACCAGAGTTTGGGATTGTCGATTGTGACAGACAATTCAACGGTTTTTTCTTTGCCTTTACCAACGTTGGGCAATTTTTGTGTCATTACCGGATTGGCGGGAGATTCGTTGTCATTTAGCAGATATACTTCGAGTGAGGCGCCTTTGACGCTGTTGCCGGGATAGTGTTTGATCTTGCCCGCGAAATTCAATTCCGCGGCAGTGAACGAGTCGTTCAGATCGCTTGTGAGGAAAAAATCCCGCACGTGCAGCTTGGGTGTCGCATAGAGCAAAACATCGCGATAGATGCCGCTCAGGCGCCAGAAATCCTGATCTTCCAGATAGCTGCCGTCACTCCAGCGATACACTTCGACGGCAAGGGTATTGTTGCCGGGTGTGATATATTGGGTAATGTCATATTCCGCAGGAGTCATAGAGCCCTGGCTGTAACCCACCTTTTTGCCGTTCACCCACACATACATGGCGCTTTTTACACCGCGAAAGTGCAGAAAAATCTCTTTGCCTGACCAGTCCTGCGGTATTTCAAAATCCCGGCGGTACGATCCCACAGGATTCGGCAGCTTGGCTTTGGTCCAGTGTTCCTCAACCGGGGTCATAATGTTGGGCCAGTCCCGAGCCATGGGATACTGGCTGTTGGTATAGATGGGCGTACCATAACCCTTCATCTGCCAGTTGGAGGGCACGTCTATATCGTTCCAGTAGCTGACGTCAAAATCGGGTTTGTAAAAGGTTTGGGGACGCATATCCGGGGATTTGACCCAGTTGAATTTCCAGGTGCCGTTGAGCGAGATATAAAGCGGGGAATATTCCGCTACATCCGCGGCGGCCTGTTCTAATGTTGTATAGGGGATATAAGTACAGTGGGCAGGTTCCTTGTTGATGTCGAAAATCTGTTCGTTCTCCCAATCATTGCCTGCGGCAAAAGCGAGAACGGACGAAACAAGGACCATACAAAATACAAGGCGTTTCATATGATACTCCTGATATGAAAAATTCTTGGGATATTTGTTAGATTAAGGAAATGATATTTGCTGAAAAAAACAATGGAATAATGAAAAAATTAGGTTTTTAAAATTATGCAAAACTATTCAAAAGATTTCCCTCTAAAATCAGCAGGTTGCTGCCCACGAATAACACTGATCAGCACGAATAAAGGATTTTTGATCATGACAGAGATAATCTCTGTCACGATCAGGGGGTGCTAAAAACTTGCGCTCTGCGTTTTTCATTAAAGTACAGGGTAAATCTAATCTTTATATTTAGGTTGCAATATTCTGTAATAATTAGTATTAATATATAATACGGTGGGATTCTCTGGGCGGGAAGTATATCAATTGATTTATTATGTAGTACAATTCAATTTGGGAAATAGAGTAACAAGTTATTTTTAATTTGTTGTCCTTTTTAAAATTCATCAAGTATTATATTGTAATTAAAACAGGGGTTTCATTTAATGATTAAAACACAAACTTATACTTTTGAAGAACTTTTTAATGGAAATTATTTTCATGTCCCAAAATTTCAACGAGCATTTGCATGGAGAAAGGAACATGTAAACGATTTTTGGGATGATATTACAGAGGCAATAGAGTTTAACAGAAAGCATTTTTTGGGTTCACTTGTTTTACAGGCTGGTGAAAACAATTATCATTACAATATTTTTGATGGTCAACAAAGGTTGACAGTTGTTGTCTCTTTAATAAGTATTATTAGAAATGTGTTAATCAGTTTTGAAACAAAAGATATTCAATTAAACAATAATATTCAAAGTTTAATCAATGATACCCAAAAATATTTATGGAATAACCAAAACAGACTATTTTTATTACCACATGAACAATATCAAAAAATTTTCAAAGAATACCTTCGAAAGCCTTATTCGACTCTACAAGATAAACGTTTTAGGGCCAATGATTTTTTGCGTAATAATGTTTTTAAAAATTTATCACAAAAGATGTCAAAAGAGTTAGAACGTTTTACGACTCTATCAGATAAATATAGATTTTTGAATAGATTATTTCATTTTGTTAGTGATAGTATTTATTTTGTTGTTATTTATGCTAATAATAATTATTCTGAAACAATACTATTTGAAACATTGAATTATAGGGGAGCATCACTCAAAGTTGAAGATTTATTGAAAAGTATCGTTTTTGCTAAAGCTGATGATCAGGAATCTCTAACAGATGTGGAAGCAATATGGAAAGAGAATCTTGAATTGATAGAAAAAAACAGATTGTCATATACCGAATTTTTAAAATATTATTGGTCTTTTCGTAATTCAAGAGTTGTAGAAGGCAATCTATATAAAACCCTCAAACGAGATATTGAAACAGATAATGTTAATATCTCTGAATATATGAAAGAAATGAACCATTATTTGAAACTTTATGTTCGAATTGCTTACCCAAAGAAGTTTAGTACCTGGAAAAATAATGAAAAAATTCAAAATTCATTAGAAGCGTTATCTTTGTTTAAAGCCAAGCAGTGTTATCCAGTTCTTTTATCACTTTTTTCATTTACAGAAGAAAAGACAGATCCTGAGGTTCGTAAATTGCAACAAAAATTAGTAAGTTTTTTAGAAAAGTTTTTTTTCAGAATGCTTATTTGTAATCAAAAGATCCCTAACGATGTTGTTTTATTATTGATAAAGTCTTCAAAAGAAATTAGACTAAACCCTAAAATTAAAATTGATTTATTAATACAAGAATTGCGAACTTCAATGCCTGATGACAAAATATTTGAGCAAAGTTTTTCCACCTATGTCTCTCCAAATAAGAATACGAGTTTCTATATTCTATATAAAATAGAACTGTTTTTATCCGGTAGAGCAGCACCTGTTACCGACAATCCAAAGCAGGTTAACGTTGAACATATAATGCCTCAAACATTACCAGAGCACGGATGGAAACATGTTAAAAAATATCAAAAAGTATATTTAAATCGCTTAGGTAATCTCACTTTATTAAGTAAAAGTTTGAATGTTACGAATGGTACATTCCTTCAGAAAAAAAACAAATATTACTCAAAGTCCAGTGTAAAAATGACACAACAACTCAATTCTTATGACAAGTGGCGGAAAAAAGAAATGAACGATCGGCAAAAGGAACTAGCAAAAAAAGCATTAGAGATTTGGTAAGAGATTGTTTAATAATGATTTATATTGGATTTATTATGTCAAAAAATTTTTACGTATTAGCATCATTACATGATGAATCAAATTCTGGTTGGGTTTGGGTTCCTGAATCATCAAGTAAAGAATACAATTCAAGAGATCTTGTAAAGATTGAAGTAGAAGAGACAGGTAAAAAAATATATACAGTCTGTCGAATTATTGATGATAATTTTTTAAGAAGATATAATCACAAACTAAAAGATGGTTATATCGACGATAAAGAATGTTGTAATAGTAAAAAAGACAATAATAATTGTGATAAAACAGTATTTATTCGTGAAGCAGAAAAAGATGATTATGTTGTCATTTCTGATTATTATCGTGCTAAACTAGGCATTAATACAAGTTACTATAACGTTAACAAGGGAAATAACCCTGAGAATGTTAAATACAGCTTGAGTATAACAAAAGTATGTAATTGTGATATTTTTATCAGAATATATTATCTTTTTAAACACCCTGATGTAATGGTTCAAGGAAAATTTGAGAAAAGGCCACTTTAAAATAAGTTATAGTCCGAGTTTTTTCTCCTCACCCTTCCAACACTTGTGAGAAGGGATTCGAAAAAAAACTCTAAGCTGCTTTTCGTTCAAGTTGTGCCTTTTCCTTTCGTCTTTGTCGTGCTTGTTCAAGTTTCAAATCACGTTCTTTGAAAATGATTTCAGCCCGGCCACATAACATATCATACGGAGCGATATAGTTTATGCCGCTATGCAGTCGTTTATGGTTATATTCATGAACATATTCAGCAACTATTTTTCTCGCATCCTCCAAACCCAGAAAGCTTTTAACACGAATACATTCATTTTTGATTGTCTTGTGGAATGCTTCCTGTTTTCCATTTGCTTGTGGATGATTGACCGATGTTCGTACATGTGTCAGATTGTTCAATCTCAAAAAGGATTTAAAATCGTTGGCAATGAACTGGGTGCCATTATCTGAAATGATCCTTGGTGTCTTGTCCGGATATTTTTCCAGAGCCCGTTGAAGTACGATCTCCACATCGTATTCCTGCATATGTGTTCTGAGCTCATGGTGCACAATAAAGCGGGAATATCCGTCAAGTACAGAGATCAAAAACAGGTGTGATCCATGAAAGTTGACATAGGATATGTCCATGTGCCAGTGCTCATGAGGTTTCTTTGGCTGCACGAATCCTTTCCGTTTTACCTCTAAGGTCTTGTTATTCCAACGACTTGTCAAGCCTGCCAGACGCAATATCCTGTAGCTTGTTGACGGGCTGACGGCAACAATGTCGTTATCCAGCATCTCATAGGTTAAACGTCTATATCCGGTTTCCATGTGATCTTTTTTGTAATCAATTATCGCCTGTTTTTCCCACGGCTCAAGCCAAAAGTCGCGCGGCGTATCGCTGTTGTGCCTATTGGGTTGTCCAAATCGTTTTTGCCAGTCATGGTACCTGGCCCACGATAATCCTGCCGCGTTGAGCAAGGTGTTAACTGGCACATGGGTTTGTGTTTTTAACCGGTCAAATGTAGTGATAATGTCATCGCGTATGTCAGGGGCTACCCAACGATCTTTCAGGGGGCCCCAAAATACTTTTTTCGCAAATCAATCACCTCTGTTGACAGCTCGGTAATCACTTCCTGCATTTTGATCACTTTATGCTCAAGTTGTTCTTCTTTGCGGGTTTTATCTTTACGATTTTTATGCTGGCCGGAAAAACCATCAAGTGCGTTTTCAAAGAGTTCTTTTTTCCATCGCTGGATCACACCAGGATGAACTTTATATTTTTCAGCTAATTCGGATATCTTGACATTATTTTCCAAATGTTCACGTAGTATCTGTACTTTGGCTTCGGCTGTAAATCGTTGTCGGGTACTCAATGGGCCTCCTTTGTTCTGTTTTATCTAATTTAATAATTTTGGCCCATTTCTCAAATTCAAAGATAAGCATTACACTGATAATGCAATTCAGATTGCTACATTGCTTGCTCTCACTTCAATTTTTATTAGTATATTAAGTATAATCTTGAGTTTAATTTTTTCCAAAATTAATATTATAGTTAATTTTTAGTACACATTTCCATTGATTCATTTACAACATTTATAAATCGCTAACCGCTGTTTTCGGAAGTGTAAAGATTTTTGTGTAAATCATGAACAAGGGTTCAATAACCCGTAGGGTTATTGAATTTCGATCGCTGATTGATTTGCACACACTTTTCCAAGGGACTGTAAATTCGCTTGTGTTTTAAAAACAAATATTACATTTTATTAAATACAGGAGAATTTACCAATGAAACTTACACCTGAAATTATTAAACAACTTGAAAAAGATTTTGAAAATTGCAAGACAGCAGACGATCTGCTGGGCAAAAATGGTCTGGTCAAGAATTTGATTAAGGGCATATCAGACCAAATTATGGAAGCTGAAATGACCCAGCACTTGGGCTATGAGAGACATTCTTCAGAAGGTGATAACAGTGGCAATAGTAGAAACGGTCACAGCAGCAAAACAGTGAAGACAGATTTTGGTGAAATTGACATCAAAATCCCCCGTGATCGGAATGGAGAATTTGACCCGGTACTTGTCAAAAAGCACCAGCGTGATCTGGGCAAAATAGATGAAATTATCGTTGCCTTATATGCCAAAGGTCTGAGTACAAGAGACATCAAAGACCACCTGGAAACACTTTACGGCCTGGACGCTTCCCCAACATTTATTTCCAATGTTACCGAACGGGTACGCGAGCTTGTCGTTGAATGGCAGTCAAGACCGTTGGATAGCGTTTATCCTATTGTTTATTTGGATGCTATCCACTATAAGATACGTGACGAAGGGCGTATTATAAACAAGGCCGCCTATACTGTACTGGGAATCAATGGTGAAGGCTTTAAGGATTTACTTGGTATTTGGATCGACCAGTCCGAGGGCGCCAATTTCTGGCTGTCTGTTTTAACCGATATACGAAACCGTGGGGTTGAAGATATTCTGATTGCATGCGTAGATGGGCTGAAAGGCTTTCCGGATGCTATTGCCAGCATTTTTCCCGATACTGAAGTCCAGCTTTGTATCATCCATCAAATCCGTAACTCGCTTCGTTATGTTGCATCAAAACATCAAAAAGAATTTATCAAAGATCTGAAGCTGGTTTATCAAAGCACAACTAAAGAAAACGCTGAACTGCAACTGGATCGCCTTGAACAAAAATGGGGGGTCAAATATCCCATTGTTATCAATTCCTGGAGAAAAAACTGGGACAACCTGTCCAACTATTTTAAATATCCCGAAGAAATTCGGCGAATGATCTATACCACAAATAGTGTAGAGGCTCTGCACCGACAGCTTCGCAAAGTCACTAAAACCAAATCTCTGTTCCCCCACGATGATGCGTTGAAAAAAATGCTGTTTCTGGCCTACAGGGATATTGCTAAAAAATGGTCGCAGCCCATCAGAAACTGGGCCTTTGTTGTTTCTCAATTTTCTATTATATTTAAAGACAGGATGAAAATCCAAATATAGCACTACTATTCATTTACACAAAAAAGTTTACAGTCTCCTGTTTTCCATTATTAAATGTTATTTTTTTTCAATTCTATATTTAAATTACTCGTAACAGAGATCATCTCTGTCACGATCTGGGGGGGCTAAAACTCCGAGTACTCTGCGGCTCTGCGTTGAAATGGATACCCATCCGGTGCTTTTATACGGCCAGTCCGACATTCGTCGAACTGGCCTGCTCTGCAACCGGCAATATACTTTTTTAAAACTATCGTTCCTTCGATACACTCATGCGCCAGGGCGCATTCGTACTCAGGAACCGACAGTTATTTCACCTTGAACTGATATTCACCGCTCTCTACGGTATATACCGTGTAACCATCCTTGTGCTCTACATAGGTGATAAAAGGTGAGGATTGGTGGATTTTGTCGTTTTGCGCTAAGGATTGACCGTTTTTGTCGGGCACACAAACGGTTGCCGTACAGCCAACCGGTACGGTCACATCCATTTCGAATTGTTTTTCGGACTGTTTCCAGGAGATACCGGCCTTGCCATAAGGTGTATTGTTGGAATAGCTTACATAATCCAGCTCATCCAGCGGCTGGGGTTTGAACAGAATATGACGGTAGCCCGGTTGCTCAGCATCGGCGTTCATACCCGCCAGATTGCGATAAAACCATACCAGTCCACCGCCAAACATGGGGTGGTTCTGCGAATTTTTGCTGTTCCACTGTTCACGGGTTGTGGTAGCACCCAGTTCCAGCCACCAGCCAAAGCTGGGTTCGGTACGCTGGTTCAATACCTTGTATGCCAGATCGTGCATGCCATTGTTTGCAAGCACTTCAAACAGGAACCGTGTCCCAATGATACCGGTATCGAGATGATTGTCGTTTGCGGCAATATTGGCTTTTAACGCGGCGGTGACATTATCATACTGTTCATCCGGAACGCCCATGTACAGTGCCAGCACATTACCGCCATAGTTGCCGTAACTGCCGGTTTCCGCATTGTAAAATCGTTGATGATACGCTTTTTTGGTATTTTCCGCAATCTGTGCATATTTTTCTGCTTCTTCGGTTTTACCCAATTCTTTTGCGGTTTTTGCAGTAACATTGCTGCAGAACCAGAGATAAAAAGTGTGCACCTGTTCATCGGGCATCATTTTACCGGGTGGGACCCAGTCGCCCAGGTTGAACCATTTTAGAGGAATACCGTTTTTGCCGGCGCGCTGACTGTACATAACTCCCTGGCTGTCGGTCCATTTTTGCATATAACCCACATAGCCTTTCATGCCCTCGTAATTGTCGCTCAACATATCCAGCGATCCATATTGCTCATAAAATTCCCAGGGAATCACACAAATCGCTGCTCCCCAGGCAATACCACCACCACAACCCGGCTGCCAGGGCGCGCCATTAGGAACATGCCCTGTTTCGGGATTTTGTGCTTCAAGCATGTCTTGTACCCATTTGTAATAAAAGCTTCGGGCGTCGTAATTTTGCATGACCATGGGACACGCAACCTGACCGTCGCCAGTGTAACCGGAGCGTTCGCGGTGCGGACAATCGCTGGCCAAGCCGCCATGCATATTGTCGATCTGGCTGCGTCGCCAGATGCGGTTAATGTCGTTGAACAGAGGATTCGAGGTTTCAAATTCCGCGCTTACCGGTGCTGGTGTATTGACCATGAGCGCGGTGAGGTGTTTGGTTTTGAGCTTGCCCGGCCAGTTTATTATATCCACTTCTTTGAACACAAACCAGTTGAAACGGGCATGATAGGTCTCGGCACCCTCTCCGCGAAAGGTATACGAGTTGTCCCCGGAATAATCACTGCTGATAAAGTTAAATTCTACCTTGTGGCCTGCCGGTGCCTTGACATTGTTGATGCGCAGCCAGCCCGAAATCTCTACACCAAAATCCACATGCCAGGTGCCGTCATCGCGTTTTTCAATGCTAACAGGTTTAAGCTCTTCGGTAATACGGTCGGGTCTGGAAGTATGTGCTGCCAGCTCGCCTTCGGGTGCGTTGCGCAAGGCGACTTTTTGCCATTTGGCGTCGTCAAAGCCGGGCGCGCACCAGCCGGGTTGCTCTTTACGGGCATCGTAATGCTCGCCGTAATAGACCATGTCATAAAGAATGGGACTCTTGTCTGCTTTCCATGAACCATCACTGACAATGATCTCTTGCGATCCGTCCTCATAGGTGATATAAAGCTGACAGAGAAAGCGCGGCGTGCCGTAAGCCTCGGTCCATCCTTTGGCCGGATTATAAAATCCGTTACCCAAAATACCGCCAATCACATTCTCACCGGTTTTGAATTGGTCGCTTACATCATAAGCCAGATACAGGACCTTGTAACGACGGAAATTATCCTGAATCGCGATGCTGCGCTCAGTTAGTCCGGGACGTTTACCGTAATTAGTCTGGTTGGGTACCAGCACATCATTGCCGATCTTTTCACCGTTCATGTATAATTCAAAATAACCGAGTCCGGTTACAAACGCCACCGCGTTTTTGATGGGTTTGTTGACCTGAAAGGACTTGCGCAGCAGAGGCGCGGGAGGCGGTGTGGGTGTTTCACCACGACCGGGTAATGGCAGTGCTTCTTCTCCCTGCCAGGGTGCGCCAATCCATTGGGCCTGCCACTCGGAGGGATCCAATAGTCCCATGCGCCATGCGCTGGGTTTGCTCCATTTTGAAGCTTTATCGTTACGATCCCAGACACGCACCTGCCACCAGCACTCCTGGCGGGATTGCAGAGTCTTGCCATCATATTCGATGCGATTGCTCAGCGGGGATTCGATCTTGCCGCTGTCCCACAGATCGGGAGATTCCAGCAGATCGGGGGATGTTGCCACGCGCACCTGCCAGGCGGTTTGTTTCTGACCGCGCTCGTTCTTGTCTGCAATATTGACCCACGCAAGTCGGGGTTTGGCAATGTCAACAAGGGGCATGCCATTGAGATATTCGCAGGTGAGCTGTGTAGGTGTAATGCCTGCCAGCAGCATGACAGGCAGCAACAAAAGACTCAGAACCATCATGATGTTTTTCATATAGATTTTCCCGGGGTTATGTGTTGATATGAATTGTGAGTTTTGACGATATTTAGAATATATTAAACCGGGAGGTTTGATGCAATAAAAGAAGTGAATGGATGGAGAGAATTGGAGTACAGTCCAGAAAAAGTGGTTAATTATTGGACTGCACTCTAATTTCCCTCTCTTGATATATCAATAATTCGATATGATAAAAGGAACTTGACGGAGATAATCTCCGTTACGTACAGTGAAACTTTGCTTTGAAATTATCTTTCTTCAAGCCATGTCATAGCTTTATCAACATCGCTAAAAGCTCTGACATGAATTCCCATAGACTTGTATTTGTTGATGAATTTGGATACAAACATTTGTACGGTTACCATTTCAGGCATAACTACCGCCCAATATTTCCAGCCAGCGTTTATGATTCTCGATTCCCAATGTTCAACATACCAGCCTATATCCTCAACATAGGTTGAACTAATATTTCGGTCATTTGCTAACCATTTGGTGCAATTGAATTTAATAAAGTTATCAGCTCCGATAGACAGTACGGTTCTGAATTCCTGGTCGGAAATATATTTATGAATTTCATGGTAAACTATCTTTTTTTCAGGATATACGATTACCGTTGCTGATTCACTATCATAGACTTGCATAATAATTCCGAGCCCTTTTTTTAAAAAATGTTTGTAAAACAGTTAAAATAATGAATCGCAATTTTTATGCCCGGAAAAAGAAACTTTCAGGATTAATATGTGAATTTTGAAATTTGAGCATACCGAAGATTATCTCTTCCGATCTGTGATATTAACATTATTTTCAGTTGTTCCTCTCTTACAGTTTTTGTAATTTACAAATCACCCATAACCCTGTGAGGAAATAATGAAAATATGGATAACTCTATTTTATATGTTTTCAAATATTGCTGTATTACTTGCTGCACCCAATGAGCTCTTTATAGACAATGGAACATTGACCGTCAAAGTGGACCTGACCCGAGGCGGTACCATCAACTGGGTATCTGTGTCCGGTAGTGACCGCAACCTGGTAAACACACATGACGAAGGCAGATACATTCAGCAATCGTATTACGCGGGAAAATCGCTGGACCGGACCGCGGAGGGGCAAAGTCCCGACTGGTCCCCCTGGAGCTGGAATCCGATCCAGGCGGGTGACGCGTTCAAGAACCGCGCAGAAATACTCGATTACCGTAAATCCAGTGACACGCTGTACGTGAAATGCATTCCCATGCTATGGGACATGAACAACAAACCCGCTGAAGCCGAACTGGAACAGTGGACAGTGCTGATGGGGAACACGCTCCAAATCCATAACAAGCTAACCTGTTTCCGGACCGATACGTTATATGGTGAGGGCATCTCGAACAATCAGGAGCTGCCGGCGGTGTATCCGGTTTCGGCATTGAGTCAGTTGTACAGCTATACCGGGGACCAGCCCTTTACAGGTGAGCCTTTGGAAAATTTAGAGGTCATCTTTTTGTCCAGTGGATTCTGGGGACGATATGAATCGGTTCCCGAGCATTGGATGGCGTTTGTGGATGAAAACCAGTGGGGTATGGGTGTCTATAATCCCAAATGCACCCGATTTTTGGCAGGCATGTACAAAGAACCCGGAGGAGAGACGGATGACGCGTCAACATCCTACATTGCTCCCGTGAAAAAAGCGGCATTAAACAAGGATACGGTTTACGAATACAGTTATTATATCATTATTGGATCTTTAGAAGGAATCCGGGAAAAGGTGTACGAACTGGAAGCGAAATAAATTCAACAGATCAGCCAATTAGAAAATGCGTGTAAGAAAGCACGGGATTTTTTTAATCATGAAAAAGCAATTGTCTCTGTGCCTTTGAGCGAACCTTTTATTTTTGTTAAAATTTACCTCAGCAATACCATCTTTTTAACACGGGTAAACTTTCCTGTCTCAATTCGGTAAAAATAGACACCTGCGGCAACCGTCTTTCCGGATGCGTCCCGACCATCCCATTGGATTTCATGCGTTCCCGCCGGCCGGTCAGTATCCACCAGCGCTTTCACCTCGCGGCCCAGTACGTCATACACCGTCAACCGAACGTGATCCGGATGCGGTAACTGATACGATATCATCGTTACCGGATTAAAAGGATTGGGATAATTCTGCGCAAGCTCAAACCGAAGCGGGGCCGATGCAGATTCAATCCGGTTCAGCACACCATACTCGTACGCGCCCATATCCGGAGCAGGCCCCGAATATTCGTTTTCATCTATATCAACAAGTGTATCCCCCTCCCACACATAAAACGCAGTACCGGCATCAATACAGGGAGAATCCCCGGACAAGTGATAATCAAAAGGTTCGCCGCCTACAAACATCGGTTCTGCATCAATGTTGCCGTCGAGCCAGTTGATAAAACTCCAATAACTTGTACTAGCACTATCTTGATTTGCTTGAATGTTTGAATTCAAAATTATCATACTATTATCGAATCCCATAGGTATACCACTAATATTTTTGGGAGAATTATCATAGACTATAGAATTCATAATAGTTAAATCAAAACTCCATACCAACCACACACCCCCTGAATAAATTATATTCGGATCATTATAAATCGTTGTATCAATAGATATGTTATTATGGACCGTTACATTTTCCAGAATTCCTTTACCAGTTATATAAATTCCGGCTCCTCCAAATCGACAGCCATTATCATATACGAGTACATTTTTAAAATTAAAGTTTTCTGATTCAGATAGTTTTGAAGAACAATAAACACCTCCACCTGAAAAATCGGCATAGTTGTTTGATATAAGCAAATTTTCAAAAATAATATTCTTTGATTGTAATAGATTAATTCCACCCCCATTGGTACCACTTTTCCCGTTTGTAATTGTTA
Organism: bacterium; assembly: GCA_963693055.1. Lineage (GTDB taxonomy): Bacteria > Zhuqueibacterota > Zhuqueibacteria > Residuimicrobiales > Krinioviventaceae. The sequence continues at coordinate 6,213,506 of OY843751.1, read as the reverse complement.
CATCTTTAATTATTACATTATCTGTATTATTTAACACTGTCACACAATTCTGTTTTTCTGCATCAAAAATTGTAGAGTATGGATCATCACCTAAAATGGAAACATGACTTTTGCCGATGACCGGAAAACTTTCACCGGTATTTGAAGGAGAATAAACCCCTGGTCCAACATGGACCGTATGCGGATTCAAGCTGTCAGCCAGAACTGTAAGCATAGCTTTGTTGAGAGTTCTCAAGGGTGTCAATTCTGATAGGCCATCATTTTCATCATCACCCTGCTCAGACACATAAATATCAGCAGATACAGGCTGTATCAGGGCTTGTTGACAGGTAATATTGAAATTATCAACAGGATCCGCAAAAACCGTATCCATTCGGTTAATTGTAAAAGTGTCCAATACAGCATTTATCGTTATCAAACTGTCACAGGCAAAATCGTTTCCGGATTCAAAGGCCCGATTATAATAAACACTGTTTAGTTCTGTTTTATTAAATTCTATTTTTGCATTATCATTGGTACAAAAAAATCCACCTCCAGATTTTTCACTCAAATTTCGATTAATGGACGAATTCTTGATTGTTATATCAGAATTGTCATTATATATACCCCCTCCTTCGCTCATGGTGTGGTTTGCCTGTATCAATACTTTATTCAGATCAAGGATTGAATTTTTTGTATAAATCCCGCCACCTCTTCTTGCCAAATTTTCTACTATTTTTGTATTATACAATTGAACTAGAGCACACTCTCTGAAAGCAATTCCCCCACCATACATATTGCTCGATGAAAAAAAAGACGTGTTGTTAGCAACATATGAATTCTTAAAATTAACCATACAATTATAACAATACATACCATTTCCATGACTGCCCAAATCACTTGCAAATCCTGAATTGTTTTCTATACGGACACTATCAATATCAAGTTTAGAATTGTCAGCATAGATACCTGCCCCACTAGCAAAACTAAGAGTAGATCTTCCAGTAAGATCTCCCTTGTTTCTTGATATTTTCGAATTTTTAATTATAACATTTGATTTCAAGAATATGATACCTACACCACTAGTCTTTGATATATTATCTCTGATATTAACATTTTTAATGATAATTTCACAGTTTTCACAAAATATCCCACCACCATTATTATTGTAAACACTTGAATTAAAAATTTTAACTTTAGAACTGTCACGACAAAACATTCCTGCTTTCTCATTCTCCCGCAAAACCACATAGTCCATGGTCAAATTCGAGTTGTCAAAGCAGCCAATCCCGCCTACCTTATTAATATTACTCACAAAAATATCGTTTTTTTCAACAATCAAATGAGATAACACGACACTGGAGTGATTTTCGCACATAATTCCACTTGCGATTTTGGTTGCATATTCTAAATCCTCAATATACCCGTTTGTAACCACAAATCCACATAACGTCGTTGTGCTGTCTTCACCGCTGGCAATGGTGACAACCGTGCCGCTCTGGCTGCCGTCAATCACAGTTTGCGCAATGTAGGAGGTGTCTCCGGTGGCGAGATAATGCGAGGCCACTACAATCGATTTGCCGTTAAAGTTGATATTCTCGTAATAGGTCCCCGGGGCGACCAGCACCGTGTCTCCGTTAACAGAAGCGTTAATGCCTTGCTGGATTGTAGAAAAATCATCGGGGATGTGTAGTATTTCAGCATAGAGTGGGCCCCAAAAGAAACACATCAAAAATACTACAATACATCCTGTTTTCTTCATATCCCCTCCAATGCTTTTTTTAGTGTATTTTGACGTCTCGTACTCGGAACAAAATACTTTTTCTCGTTACAATATTTACGGAACACTCTTTTGGACAATAATATTGCATACCTGTGAGTATGCAACTCTCATATCTCTGGTTCAACAAATTTTTCATTTTAACGGGATATATGAATCCATTATTAAGCGGATCCCCGACCCGCACACAGCCCATAAACGGTCTGTACTCCTTTAGATTGATTTTTGCGTACCTAGCATTTTTCTAATTCCGTGGCTCGCAGATAACATCAACAAAAAACTATTATATTTAAGGAGTGCATCGCGTTTATGCGATGCGTCGGACCGAAGGTCCGAGATGTTTCAATTTAATAAAACCTTAGAAATAATCAATTTCATCATATTCAGATAAATTCTTTGGATTAAATTTTTTATATCTTTGCCGTACCCCATGCTCATCACTTTCAAATCGTGATAAAAAACTCGAATATTGATAATCTTTAAGATTTGTAACAATTTTATGTTTAATCGGATTATAATAAATATAGTTGGTTGTATATGCTATTTGTTTTTCAGAATTCATGATTGTATCCCAATATTGATACCAAAACCTTTCTACCATGAATCCACATTCTTTTTGAATATGAAAAGCGCTTGCCTGATGAAATGTATTTATAAAACTTGCAAGTTTACTTGAACTTAGAAATCAATAATTCTGATCAGAATATGATAATGATTGTTTAGGACTACCCATTCCATCAAACGATAATCAAAATTTTTAACATACTTAACAAGCTGTTCATAAAAAATATCTTTTGCTTTGTTACCAATCAATAAAGGATTTTTCAAACAAGTTGAACCTGTTATAAAGTATAGGGCATTATCAATAAACAAGTGTGGTGGAGTATGTTCATATTGTTTGTAAACCATAAAACCCCCTTTTATATTCGAATAACTTGATCCATTATTAAGCGGATCCCCACCCCGCACACATCCGCCAACAGCCGGACTTGATCCAGAAACATCTGTACTCCAATAATCAAAGATCGTTGCAGTCGCCTGTTTAGTTGGACTGCAACGATCTTGATCTTTTAGTGCACCAATACCGATTTGGGTACAAATTGTTTTTTGAATCCCGGTCCTTCCCACTTGAAATCGAGATCAAGAACACCGCCATTCTGAAAATACTGTACACGAATGGGATGCATTCCCTTTTTTAAAGGTATGGTATTAAACAGCTCCATTGTTGGGTGCAAACCATCACTGTTAACAACAGTACGGTTATCAATAAACAGCTTGGAACCATCATTTGAATTCAGAAAAAACGTATACCTGCCATCCTGGGGAATGTTAATATATCCTTTGAATTCATAAGCAAAAAAGCTGTCTTTTTTGCGGATACTCAGGTCCACCTGTTCTGCTACACCGGTTTCAACCGGGTCAGTACCTTCAAAATCACTCATGGTGGCAAAAGTACCTTCGTAATAGGTATATGCCAAACCGGGTTCCACCTTGCCAGGATTCACAGCTTCAACCATAACCGCTTTGGTCAGAACGGCTGTATTGATCAAACTGGCGCGTCCGTCTTTGAACGCTCTTATTTTCAGCGTGGTGTCTTTGGTAATATCAAACTGTCCCGTGTATTTCCGGGATTTCTGGGTGGGTGTTGTTCCGTTCAGCGTGTAATAGATTTCCGTACCCTTGGTATCACAAACAAGTTCAACCTCGGCCTTGTCTGTAAATAACCGGCAGTCATTTGCCATATACGGAGTTCTAATCAATTCAGGCACATTGTCTTTTGGGGGGCGTTTGGAAAGATCAGACGCCCATGCTTCATTGGGCTTTGGCCCCATTTGCAATACCAACTCTCCACCTTTGACCAATTCGGAATGCGGAAACCAGAATGTATCCAAAGGCTTTCCGTTCAATGTAGCGGATTGGATGTAGCGGTTCTTTTTCGAATTGTTCACTGCCTGTATTACAAATTGTTTGCCAGAATAATACTCGGTATCCAATGTAATGGTTGCTTTTTCAAAAAGCGGACTACTGATCTCATAAAAGGGATCCACCGCACAACCTCCATCCATTTCAAACAATCCCAAGGCTGCCATCACATACCATGAACCCATCTGACCCTGGTCTTCATCACCGGGGTACCCGTTTACCGGTCCGGTACCATAATAGTAGTCCAGAATCTCCCGCGCCCAGTACTGGGTAAGCCAGGGTTTGCCGGAATAATTGAACAGGAACGCGGCCTGCATGTTCGGCTGATTACTATGATTGACATACTGACTGGTAAAATTAGGACGCGCTTTTTCAAATCCGTCATTCAGACGATCATTAAACTCGTCCTGTCCCAGCAAGTCCACCAGTCCCTGTACATCCTGAGGAGCAAACCAGGTATATTGCCAGCCGTTGCCTTCAACATAATCTTTGCTGCCAAAATTATCTTCTTTACCTTTTGCTTTCACAACCGGTTCAAAATCACGTTGCCAGGGTCCGCCTTCATGCTTGGGTCTGGTATATGTGGTTGTCGGATCAAAAACATTCTTGTAATATTGCGCGCGTTGCATAAAAGCCTGATAATCATCCTGCTGGTTCATAGATTTTGCAAACTGGGCAAAACACCAGTCATCATAGGCGTATTCAAGCGTGTTCGAAACCTGTCCTATATCGGCGGGTACATACCCAATCCTCATATACGGTGAGAGATGACGATTGCCCACAAAGCCTCCACACTCGTGTGCACGTCCCGGTATGGTCTGAATTTCCCGAATAGCTTTGTACGCTTTTTCCACATCAAAATTACGGATGCCTTTTTGATACGCGGATACAATCAACGGGATCTCGTGCGATGCCACCATAATGCTGGAGTACTCGATCCCCCCCGGTCCCTTGGGCAGCCAGCCGCCACAATCATAGATAGTGAGCAAAGATTTAACCCAGGAATTCATAACATCCGGTGTTAGCATTGACCAGAGTTGGTTCAAATTCCAAAAGGTGTTCCAAAATGCATCGCAACCGTAAACCGGCGAGCTTTTGTCCTCAGTCTGCTTTGGTTCTTCACACATGTCGGTAAACATGCCGTTTACATCACTGAATATGGTACGTGCGGAATATGAGCGGTACAGGTTGGTATAAAACTTTTCAAAATCGGTTTCCGTACCACCTTCAACTTTAATTTTACTCAACAAATCATTCCAGGTAGTTCTCGCGCTCATGTGTAACGCGTCAAAATCCCAGCCAAAACCACCCATCTCGGTTTCAAGGTTCAATCGCGCCTGTTCAATGCTGACAAACGAGATACCGGTTCTTAGTAATACCTCCTGACCTTCTGTGGTCTTGAAATTCACATAAACACCTACATCCTTGTCTCCCTTAATCTCCAGATTGTCGATATTCTCCTGAACATTGGAATCAACCCATCCACTCATGGAATCAAAAGGATGATCAAATTCGGCTGCAAAATAGATGATATACTCGTTCCAGCCTTTTTCTTTTTCAATGTAACCTTCAATACCGGTATTACCCACTCGTTTTGCATAGGCTTTTTTGGTCTCGGTTTGGTTTTCATCCGGTATTTTGAGATCAAACAATACATGCGCGTTATCTGACTGGGGAAAGGTATAGCGCTGCATTCCGGCACGGGTTGTGGCTGTCAACTCTGCTTTTATGTCATAGTCTAACAAATCCACACTGAAATAGCCGGGCGAAGCAGATTCCCGCTTGTGGCTGATGCGCGAACGATACCCGGAATCGGGATCATCTTCGGCGCCGGGGACGGTTTTTACATCTCCGGTCACCGGCATATTGATAAAACTGCTTACATGCCAGGCATGAATAAAACTGAATCCGCTGTAACTTTCAATGGAATATTCATAGCCGGTATCCAACGCATGCGCATCATAATTATCGGGACTGAGCTTGACCATTCCAAAAGGCATGGTAACCCCAGGGAAAAGCATCCAGCGGCAGCTTGATGTACCGGCAAACATGTTGACATATTCCACCGGTTCTTTAGGAGCCGTAGAACATGACAACGATGACAGGACGATAAACAATGACAGTAATAACCAAAGTGACTTTTTCATGACAATTCCTTTTTTAAACATTTTATAATAGATATAACCACAAAGCCGCAAAGAGCACAAAGAATCAAGACATAATTATTCGCTTTACTCCATCCTTTAAATAACGTTCGTTAAAATTCAATATCAAACCTAATTTAAGATATGTTAACTTTAAATAAGTAATGAGTTGCGCTTCATGAATAGGTTCAATAGATGCAACTGCCTTGATTTCCAAGACCAGTTTCTTTTCTACAATTAGATCCGCCCTATATACACAATCTAAATTTAATCCTTTATATACAAGCGGAATTTCAACCTGATTTTCAAATCGGATTCCATGCATTTTTAACTCATGACAAAAACATTGCTCATAGGCTGACTCTAATAATCCCGGTCCTAAATTTCTATGTATCTCAATTGCCAATCCTATAACACGGTTTGACAATTGGTTTTCAACTAAAATGTCTGCATTCATCTTACCCCCCTAATTAGTAACTAAATAAACTTTTTTACTTAAATTTTTCGTTTTGGTTAATAATTACTCTCAAAACTACTTGTAAAAATAAAACCAAAGGACACAAGAAATTATTATGAATCTCTTAAATACTACCATGTAACACTATCGATATTATAAATCTCATTTTATATACAGGCATAATTTACACTTTTTATTTTCTCTCTTTGCGAACTTTGTGGTTCAAATTTTTAATTGTCACTTTGTTTCATTTTCTGCAGGTGGCAGGTGATCATACCAGGTAAATTTCAAAACAACTGCGCTCACTACAGCAACCATAAACCACAGTATTGCCTTTCCATACCAGTGCCCCACCAGAAACATGGGTGATAAATACAATCCGCTTACAGCAGCCATGGCAATCAACACATTGATTATTGACAGCTTGCCGCTTTCGGAGAAATTGTTCAATTCGGTTTCACTCAATTCTGATTTTCCACGAACCGGTTTCCATGCGCCAAAAGGACGCACAGAGTCGTAAAACTGAACCAGCATGGAATCTTCTACCGGAGCGGTTTTATAGGATACAACAATGCACAAAATCAGTGAGGTTATCGCGATGGCCGGGAATACAATATACACAGGGATTGAAGGATAAATCAGGGCAATAAGCGACAAGAGGATCCCGCCGAATGTGCCCCACGAATATCCCCAACCGTTCAGACGCCACCAATACCAGCGCAACACATTGGGTACCACCACACCCGCGCCCAGCGCCATCATGATCCAGCTCCAGATCTGGGCAATGGATGTTGCAAAGAATCCGATAATCAGGCCCACAATTACAATCAGCAAAGACGCAACTCGACTAATGCGGATACTCTGCTCTTCTGATTCTCCGGGTTTGATATAAACTTCCCAGATGTCTTTAACAACAAACGAAGCACCGCTGTTGACAATAGAGCTAAATGTGGACATGAACGCCGCCAGCAAACCCGCAATAACGAGTCCGCGTATACCTGTTGGCAGGTATTGCATCAACACAATAGGCATAACCTTTTCTGAATCAGTCACTCCGGTAACACCAGCAAGTGCCAGCAGAGCTATACCAATGGTCATGGCCCAGCGAACGATGAGGAAAAAACTCCAGGCAGCGCCCACTTTTGCGGCATCGCGGGGATGACGCGCCGCCAAAAATCGCTGAAAGTCATACATCTGTGCGGGACCGCCGGCATTGAGCAGCAATCCTTTCATGACCCAGACGATCACCAGCGCACCGAAAAATTCAAATTCCGCTCCGCTCTGCTCCGGAATTCGCCAGGGGATATGTAAAGACGTCCAGTCTGATGGCAGATTGGAAAGCAGTTGGGGGTCCAACTTGGACCAGGCAATAAAAGCAATGAATATACTGCCAAGGGTAAGCACTAGGGTTTGGATGACATCTGTTACCACCACGCTATAGAGGCCGCCAAGGATCACATAAAGTGTGGTAATTCCCATCACCAGAACCGCAAGAATATCGGGTTGGTGGGCAAGAATCCAGGATTGCATGGACGCATTAAAGAGCCCCGCAATCGGTGCCAGAGAGATATAAACCGACGCAAACTTGCCGATTCCCTGGTACGCGTAACCGATAAAACTACACAGGGTAAGAATGGCCATGATCGCATAAGCGGTCCGCGCCAGCCTGCCACCGGTATCATCACCAAATCGGGTTTTCATCCATTCAGCAGCAGTCATGACATTAGAACGCCGCACCCATTTGCCCATATAAGCCATAAAAAACGCAGCCATGTAAAATCCCCACATCCAGTGGTGCCACATGGACTTCATCCCCAATACGAACAGAATGGAAACGATCCACATGGTGCCGGTTATATCAAATGTGGAAACCGAACCGGACATGGCCAGGGGCAGCCAGTGAATGTTTTTACCGCCAAGAAAATAAGATTCAAGATTTTGAGATGCTTTTTTCTGATACCAGAAACCAAAAGCAAGAACGACGAGAAAATACAGCGCAATGATACTATAATCCACGGATTGCATAGGGGACCTCAAAAACAGTTAATTGGATTATTCCGGCGTAGGGCCCGGACTGCGGAAAATATATAATATATTCGGTATTTCGTCAGGATTGTTATGCAATGTAGATGAAATATGATAGAAATGCAACAGGTTTATGGTGCCAAACCCACGATGCATTCTTGTTTCACTGGGAACGATTGTGACAGAGATGATCTCTGTTGCGAGACCTTGAATCTTAATATCTATAAAAATATTTCTTTTATCAGGTCTATTTATAATTTTTCCAAAACAAAGAAACAACTTTAAAAAAAAGTCGAATTTACTAAAGTATCTGAAAATGTTTGCTTTCAGTTGTTTGCTTATCAAAACTAACTGTAAATTCACAATCATTGATTGAATTTATATCCCCTATTAAATAATCCGGAAAATCTGCCTGTCCGGCTTTATATGCTCTTAATGCATCCCAGGCTGCATTTGAATTTTCCGCAACAAGTTCAGATGTACATAATAACTTTTCTATAACATCTGCAATAACTGTTTTGTTATAACCATAGGCACATTTCAATACCCATACCAATTCACAAAGCACTATACTATTAATAAAACCCGGATTGGTAGTATTACAATTCTCTTCTAAAAATTGACTCGCTTTTTCGGATTGTGAAGGATCGTCTTGAACGATATACCTTACAAGAACATTGGTATCTATTCCAATCATAATTTTCCACCTTCATGCTCTATGACATTCTGCATATCTTCAAGACTGATAGTTTTGTCCGGTTTTGGTACCATTCCTTTTAACCGGGATAAAGGTTGTGTTACCGGAACTATTCTTAATCCCAATTCAGGGTCATCCAAAAATTCAACCTTGTCACCAGATTGCAAACCGTATTTTTCACGAATTGCTTTGGGAACGGTTAACTGACCTTTTGATGTTATTGTTGACGTCATGTTCCTTACCTTAATCATCATTCCTTACCAAAGGTAAGGAATATGCTGGTTTCTGTCAATAATTATTTTACTTTTTCAAATTTTCTTATATATTTAAATAACAACTCTGGAGAATTGCCCATGGATATACGTACCCTTACCGAATCAGATATTGATTTTGCCTTTGAATGCACCCAGGACGAAGGCTGGTATGGCTTTGATCGCACGGTGTTTGAAGACTTGATAGCTTTTGACCCAAATGGTTGTTTTATTGCCGAGCTGGATTCGCAGCCTGTTGGTATTTGCTTTTCCATTGCCTACCCAAACAATGGTTTCATTGGTTATTTCATAATGAAAGAATCCGTTCGGGGTCAGGGACTCGGTAGTCGATTGTTCGCCCATTCCATGGAGTATCTGGAAGCAAAACACATCCCCAATATCTATCTGGATGGCAATATACCCGCCGTCCCCATTTATGAACGCTATGGCCTGCATAAAATCACCCTATCACTCCGATTTCTGGGTACTTTTAAGGGCAAACATCACCCACAGGTGCGACAAATGACTCACGAAGATCTGGAAGAAATCTGTAACATCGACCGGGAGCTGTTTGGAGATGACCGCAGTTTCTTTTTAAAACAACGATTTAACCGTTTTTCCCCATTTTGTCTGGTATCCGAATCAAATTCCGGTATTGATGGTTATGTCTTTGGCTATCCCGCGCCTGATGTTATTGCCGTTGCACCAATGACCGTATTAAACAAAGACCAAAATCCCCTGCCGCTGCTACAATCCCTTGCAATGATTGCAGAAAATCGGCCGTTCAGGATCGGTGTTCTGGAAAGCCATAAAAAGGCCGTACAATTTTTCAGATCCATCCCCAATCTGGAAGAAAGCGCACCCTGCTGGAGAATGGTGATGGGCAATTCGGAAAGACTGGGAAACCATGACAATCTGTGGAGCATTGGCTCGGCGGCAAAGGGGTGATGAATATAGAACACTATTCTATCGTCAAAAAAATAATCGTGACGGATATAATCTCCGTCACGATCTACTTGAATATTAAAAAATTTCACTTTCCATACAATAATTTTCCAATGTTTACGTCTATAATAGTGAGATGAGTAGTGAAACAACACATAAACTGGGCGAGTTTTTCAGGACAGAGAACCAGAACCTGCGGGCGTTTGTAAGATACCGGATCGCCTCTCTCGAAGAATCAGATGATCTGCTGCAGGATGTCTATTTACAGCTTCTCGGGAATCTGAACGTGCTAAATTCCATAGACAACCTCACCGGTTGGGTGTATACCGTAGTACGAAACCGCATCATAGACTGGTACCGCAAACGCAAATTGGATACAGTCTCGCTTGATGAACCCATCGACGATGATGAAATCCGCTTTGAGGATGTACTGGCTGAGAAAGTCCCGTCAGATTTGGATTCCACAGAACGAGAAACAATTTTAGAGTCGATCATGGCAAGCATTGACCAACTGCCTGAGAATCAAAAATATGTGTTTATTGAACAGGTCATAAATGGCAGAACATTCAAAGACCTGTCCATTGAAACCGGTGAACCGCTAAACACACTCATTGCCCGTAAACGTTACGCTGTGTTGTTTCTGCGTGAAAAGCTGAAATCACTGAACAAATGAGAGGTATAATTATATGTGTGGACATTTTCATCATTCTGAGAAACTCGGTGCAGGTCGCATTGCGTTGATGATTGCAGGTGGTATTGCCTTTGCCGCTATCATGGCTGCAGTTCTGGGTATTATTGTTAAACTGTTGTGGAACTGGCTCATGCCTGATATTTTCGGACTGACCACCATTTCCTTCTGGCAAGCATGGGGACTGGTTGTGCTGGCGCATATCTTTTTCAAATCGTTACCCAAACATGGTTATCATCCTCACAGTATACATTGGAAAAAGAAATTTCATGATAAATACAAAGACCCACAAACCAGTTCTGAAGAATTGACATCGGAAGCATAATGACTGCCAGGACAATCAAAGCACCCAAACGTAAACCGTTCCAGGATCTGCTGGTCACAACCGGCACGCAAAACGTCCAAGATTATAGAACCATGAAGCAAAAAAATGGACGGTTTTACTTGAAGGACTTTATGAAATCTCTGAAAATGGTTTCTGTCAAGGGACGTTTTTTAGAGATCTCTCCCGGTAGAATCAGTCAAACGCGTGCCATTATTGAAAAATACAATCCCAAAGAAATTGTAGGATTGGTGAATTCACCAAGAGTAAAACATTATGGTGATCATTTTATCAAGCAAATGCAATTGGAGAAAAAATTTTCTCTAAAAAACGGTTCCGTGGAAAAACTGGAGCAGATTGAAAATCTGGGTAGCTTTGATTTTATTTACTCTTCATTTTCACTGCACCAATGGCTTGATCCATTAATAGCGCTAAAACCTGTACAATGCACTAAATCCAGGTGGTATTTTATACATTTACGATTATCACCGAAACGGCTTATGCAATTTCCTACGATTGAATAAAAACCTGTTCCAGGCCTTACGGGCTGCCTACAATCCACAAGAGATAAAAGAATTTCTGGAACTGTTAAATATATCAAACTATGTGATTAACCGTAAATTGTTGTATATGGATTTTATCATACTAAAACATTAACAGTAAGAAACATCTGAAATATTGGATTTTTTCATATTGAACTAATAAATTGAGTTCAATTTTCCAAAGAGAATGAAATATTTATAAAATCTATAACATTTAAAATTGTTCTTTGACAAAATTTACTATCATTACTCTAATACATAGGTTATATACCTACGAAATGGCTCAAGTGGTTAATGTAACCATACGCCTGATATTATAAACCCATGCTGCAATCACAAATTCAAAACGATTTCGGCCCATATCATAATAACTGCACCGATCATAATCTAATACTTGCTTCATAAAGGCAAACGGTCTTTCAACTGCATTCCGAACTTTAGATAATTGCTTATTTCTTTTTACCTGCTTTGATGTCAAATTTCGGTTTCTATATCCTTTATCAAGAATGCCGCAATAGACTCCTTTGCCTCGCAGGTTGCACTTGCGGGCTTTGTTCGTGTAACCTTTATCTGCGAACACCGCATTTTCTTTTTCTGTTATCAGATCCGGAAAAAGATTTGTGTCGTGAATACTTGCGCTGGTAAACTCTACAGAATGAATAATATCACTGTCCAAATCTGTACCAATATGGCCTTTGTAGCCATAATGCGTTTTGCCACGTTTCTTTGTGAAATCTGCATCACGATCACGCTTGCTTCCTGGTTTCGCTTGTGCTTGTTTTATAGTTGCATCAACAAGTGTTCCTTTGCCAACGATCAGACCCATTTTTTCAAGCTGTTTGTTGAATTGCCGGAACAGTATTTTATCAAGACCAAGACGGGCAAATAGTTCACGATATCGGCAGATAGTGGTTTCGTCAGGGATTGCATCCGCACTGGTCAGTTCCAGAAACAATTGAAAACTACGTCGATCCGCAATCTCTTCTTCCAGGCGAGGATCGGATAAACCATAGATACGTTGTAATAAAAAACAACGAACAATAACTAACAAATCAAATGACGGCTTGCCTGCATTTGATTTTCTGGTTTTTGATTGTTCAATACGTTCTTCAATGGGTTCAAGTAAATTTTGCCAATCAATTTTTTCTTTGATAATTTCCAGAGCTTGTTTGCTTTGGGTTTTTATATGCTTTTTGAAATTTTCATTTGCTGCTGTGGTAAACAAGTCTTCATTGTTTATTCTATTGCGACCCATGTAAAACTCCAGTTTTTTTTATCATACAGCAAATTAGTAAATTATTACCTTTGATTCTAATAATATTTCAGAGGTTTCAGTAAATAAATTGATCGTGACGGATATAATCTCCGTCACGATCAAACTCATATTGAAAAAACAATGTTCTTAAAATCAATTATGATTCACAAGTACATTTTCAGATTGCTCGTCAAATACCGAATTTTGCCACTGACCTGCAAAAACAAAAGAATGTATTGGCTTGCGGTTACGGGAAGGGTTCCCATCCTGCTCTGAACGGTATCCAATGGCAATTGCTGCAACCGGTTCGTATCCCTGCGGTATTTGGTACTCTTTTTTAACTGCCTCTTTATCAAATCCGCCCATCTGATGCGCTAAAAGTCCCATTGACGCAGCCTGCACCAGCATCATTGCAGTTGCCTGACCCACATCATATAACGCATAGGGATTCGGTTGGTTGTTATGGTCAAAATCCGTTTTCGCTACACTAATCATTAGCAATGGCGCCTGTTGCGCCCATTCCTTGTTTTTTTCGAATAATATATTTAGCATTTTATCATATTTCTGACGGTCGTCTTTCGATGCAATGATATACTGCCAGGGTTGCTGGTTGTAACAAGAGGGAGCACTTTGGGCAGCCTGCATTAACAATTGTATTTCATCATGTTCAACCGGACGTTCATCAAAACTGCGTGGACTGAACCGGGTGGATAACAAGGGATGTAATTCTGGTTTCGTTTGGATTGCTTCTTTCATCGTTATGTATCCTTTCTATAGCATAGGTATTTCAATAATTAAAATTTGTGAATCTGTATCTGCGGTCAATAATACTTTTTCCGTTTCCCAAATTGCAAGTCCGTCCCGGGTATCAAGCTTGGTTTCTGACACAGTTACACTTCCAACAAGCACAAACAAATAAACGCCATTATGAGTGTTGTGCAGATCATATTGCACTTTTTTCCCCTGATCCAGATCAATCATAGAAAACCAGGCATTCTGGTTAAGCCACAATGAACCATTGTTTCTCTCCGGCGAGACGATAAATTGTAACTTGTTATGTCGGTCTTTTAAATCAAAGGATTTTTGATCATAACGCGGTTCATGACCCTGTTTGTCGGGAAACACCCAAATCTGCAAAAAATGAGTGGCTTCTGTATCTGATGCATTATACTCGGAATGGTATATGCCTGTTCCGGCAGACATAACCTGCACTTCTCCCGGTTTTATCACCTCTTCATGTCCGCCGCTGTCTTTATGCGCCAACGCTCCCTTTAGGGGTATGGATACAATCTCCATATTCTCATGCGGATGCGTACCAAATCCTTCACCGGGAGCAACACTATCATCATTCAGTACCCGCAGTTTGCCAAAATGGGTACGTTCGGGATCATAATAATTCGCAAAACTGAATGTATGGCGGGTTTCAAGCCAGCCATGATCAAAATATCCCCTTGTATCTGCTTTATGTAATTTTGTTTTCATCATTATCTCCAATATAATACGCTTATTGATGTTGCAACATCAATAAATCAAAGAGTATAACGTCTACAATAGGGTATTTATTCCAAAATGTTCAAGCAGATAAAACTATAAAGGTTGGCTTTTTATTAAAGAAGGATTATTTTCAGAGATCTGGAAACATTTATTTAAAATTTTCTTTTAACAATTCAAGCATTTCGGGGTGCCCCTCGTCCGTATCACCCAGTTCATTTCGCAGACGGAGCATTTCAGCTTTTAACTGTTTGACTGTCTCTGCATACCGGGGATCGGTATAAACATTATGCATCTCTTTCGGGTCATTTTCAAGATCATACAACTCCCATCCGGTTTTGGTTGGCGGTTGGTCCGCTCCATTCATACCCAACGGCAGCCCGTAAAAAAAGATGAGCTTGTAACGCTTTGTCCGTACTCCCAAATGTGCAGGACGCGTGGTATGCAGCCAGTAACGATAATACATGATGGCTCGCCAGTCATTCGGAGTCTTTCCATTCAGATTGGAACGAAAACTGCGCCCCTGCATATAGCCCGGTGTTTGTACACCCGCATAATCAAGCAGCATGGCGGCAAAGTCAATGTTCAATACAATATCATCATTCTCTTCGCCAGGCGGTAATTCTTTAGCATATCGCACAATAAAGGGCATGCGCAGCGCTTCTTCAAACATCCAGCGTTTATCAATATAGTTATGCTCCCCCAGAAAATATCCCTGGTCCGAAGTGTACACCACCAGTGTATTGTCTGTCAGACCCTGTTCATCAAGAAAATCCAGTATACGACCCACGTTCTCATCCACACCCATAACTGCACGCAGATACATTTTTACAAATTTCTGATACGTGGCTTTACGTATTTCTTGGGATGTCATCCCTGTTGTATCCAGTGCCGGTTCAGAGTGATAATTTTCCCGCGACTGGCGTTCCGCCATGGTCTCGCCTACGGTAAAGCCATACTCGCGCGATCCTTCGGAACGATGGGACATGTCCTCAAACAGGCTTTCGGGTTCCGGCAGTTCCACGTCCTTTAACGCATCTTTGAAGCGTTTTGCGTATTCCCAGTTCTCGTGTGGGGCCTTGAAATGACATTGCAGAAAAAAAGGTTCCTCCGGATTGCGCTGCTTTAACCATTCCAGAGAAAGGTCTGTAATTACATCAGTCGAGTGGCCGGAATATTGCTTTTCCACTCCATTCCGGGTCCGCATGACGGGATCACGATAGCGCCCCTGACCGCTCAACACCTGCCAGTCGTCGAATCCTGACGGATCGGTTTTGAGATGCCACTTTCCATAGATTGCGGTCTGGTACCCTGCTTTTTGCATCTCTTTTGCCAGATTGGGTTTTGTCGGGTCAATGGCATCTTTGAGTGTATATACACCGTTAAGGTGACTGTATTGTCCGGTATGGATTGAAGCCCGGCTCGGTGTGCAAATAGAATTGGTGCAAAAACAATTTTCCAATTTCACGCCTTCCGCTGCCAGCCGGTCAATATTGGATGTTTTAAACACTGTCGTGAGGTTCGATCCGTAACAACTGATTGCATGGGTGGAATGATCATCTGACATGATAAACAAAATATTGGGCCGCTTTTTGTCCTGGTTCATACAGGATGAGAGCATACTCAAAGCCGGTAATGCGGTCAGTAGTGTTTTCATAAATTGACGACGATTTTTCATGGATCACCTGCAACTTTTTATTTACATTTAACTTGCATGTTTTTCATGTGTATTGCATATTATAAAGTAAATTCATAAAATATGAAAGATAAAAAATGGCAACAGACATTATCCAAGTTCAATTGGGAGTATCAAACGCTTACCTGATCAAGAGCGAAAAAGGTGCTATTCTGGTAGACACCGGCACCATTAACAGCGGTAAAACCGTTGAACGGCTTTTGCAGAAACACCATTTGGAATCCACAGATATCAACCTTATTGTGATCACTCATGGTCATGCCGACCATATCGGTTCGGTTGCAGAACTGACCCGCATGTGTCAGGCACCTGTTGCAATCCACAAAGCGGACAGCCAATGGATGATCGATGGCAAAGCCATGCCCGCCACACCCATTACAGCCGGAGCAAAATTCATGTTCAGATTGATGAAACTTTTACAGTCGCGCTTGTCTGTTGTTCCTGCTGTGCCGGATATATTGATTGATGACAACGGCCTTGACCTTGAACCCTATGGCATCGACGGGCGTATTGAACATACACCGGGACACACCGCCGGATCGGTCAGTGTAATCCTCAATGATGGCAGAGTAATTGTGGGAGACATGGCCATGCAGGGTATTCCCATATTGAGATGGAAAGCCGGCTTGCCCACGCTTGCAGATGATTTTAACCAGACCCAATCCACCTGGAAAAGGTTACTGGAGCGGGGCGTAAAAACCATTTATCCCGGTCACGGCAATCCCTTTGACGCACAGATTATCGCAAAAGAACTGGGGCAATGATTGAACACCCATAAAACGGATGACACAGATTTGCATTTATATTACTTGTAATCGATTGCCATTTGGTTAATGTTTTCAATTATTTCTTCAACGGTTTCTTTTGCTCACCAAACCAATTTAACAAAATTTTTTTCAAAACCATTCAGCAAGTATTTCTTGAAATTTTACATTTCTTTACAGCGAAAAGCACCAGTTTTGCACTCCACCCAAATAATTTTATTGATTTCCTGTAAAAATTAACGTATTTTCCAACAAATACAGCAATCTCTTACAGCACAAGGGGAAGTCCGATGAAAACGTTAAACGCTATGAGTATCGTCGTTGCAGTATTGCTGGTTGTACTACAAAACACCCTGTTCTCACAGGAACAGGAATGGGCCCAATATCGCGGTCCCAATGGAAGGGGTATTAGCAACGCAGTGAATCTGCCGGAAACATGGACTATAAAGGATTATCTCTGGACGCTCAAACTGCCGGGTCGCGGACACTCGTCTCCCATCATCTGGGGAAATACGGTATATGCCACCAGTGCTGATGAAGAGAATACTACCGGGTATCTTTATGCTGTCAATGCTGCAACTGGTGAGGTCCGTTGGAAAAAAGAATTTCCAATTTTTGCTGACGAGTTGAACTCCTCTAACAGTCTTGCTACATCAACCCCCTGTGCGGACGCGGACCATGTCTACAGTCTGTGGTATTCGGATGAATCCGTTTTTCTGCTCGCTTTTGATCACAAGGGCAATCAGGTGTGGAAATCCGAGTTCGAAGGCGTATTTTCCCGCCACGGTGCCGGCAGCTCTCCTATCGTCTTTGCGGATGCCATTGTTTTTACACGGGAGCAGGAACTGAATGGCCCATATAAAAGTACATGGGTGGCTGTTGAACGCCAAACCGGTAAAATACGATGGGAGCTTGAAAGAAAAACCGTTACCAGCAATTCCTTTGCGTTACCGGTTATCTATAACAATGACCCCAAATCTCCTGAACTGTTGTTCATGAGCGAATCGCACGGCATGACCATCGTTAATGTACATACCGGCAAGGTTATATGGGAAGAAATGATCACAAACGCCAGGGCCATTACAACTCCCCAACTTGTTGACGGTCTGCTGATTGGAACCTGCAAAGGTCTAGAACTTGTCATGCGTATTGACAAAGCCAACAAAACACTGGAGACTCTTTACGAGAAAAAACGCAACCAGGCACCGTACCTGCCTACTCCGTTAATCAAAGATGGCCTCTTTTACAATGTTTTGGACAATGGCAATATTATCTGTATGGATCTGTTGACAGGCAACGAATTTTGGAAAGAAAAACCTTCCGGACAAATTTCTGGTTCCCCCATCTGGGCAGATGGAAAAATCTATGTAATTTCAAAAAGTGGCGAGGTCATTGTGATCAATCCCGGTAAAACAGGTGGTGTGGCCTCGGTCATCCCCTTGGGAGAAAACAGTCAATGCACCCCTGCCGCGGCAGAGGGACGGATTATTTTTAAAACCGAATCACAGCTTTTTGCGTTGGGGAAAAAATAATCTATTTTTTCATACCATATTTTTGCATTTTATAACGTAAATGCCGTTCCGTCATACCCAGAGACTCTGCGGCATGGGTTTGCACTGAATTATATTTTTCAAGTGCTTCTCTAATCAGCATTTGCTCAAATGCTTCAACGCGCTCCTGAAAGGTACCATCCTCGAGGTTCCAACGCATTGTTGAAGCATTTTGTGTTACCATAAGCGGCAGATCATCATATCCAATCACATCATCACGACACAATACCACAGCCTGCTCCATTATATTCTCAAGCTCTCTCACATTACCGGGAAAACGATATTTTATCAGCGTATCCAATGCATCGTTAGATATTCCGGTTACGGTTTTGCCGTTCATTTCTGCATATTTTTTCATAAAATGGTCAGCCAGCGTAGATATGTCGGATTTCCGTTCACGTAGTGGCGGTAACTCGACCTTGACCACATTGAGCCGATAATACAGGTCCTCCCTAAATGTGCCCTCTTGTACCATATCCTCTAACGAGCGATTGGTTGCGGCAATAACCCGCACATCCACTTTGACAGGGGCTGAAGATCCAATACGTTCTATCTGCTGTTCCTGCAACACCCGTAACAGCTTGACCTGGGTGCTGAGTGGAATTTCACCCACTTCATCGATAAACAACGTACCTTCATGTGCAGATTCAAATCGTCCAAGCCTCAGCTTGTCCGCTCCGGTAAATGCACCCTTTTCATGACCAAACAACTCACTTTCAACCAGATTGTCACTCAAGGCAGCCATATTCACAGCCACAAATGCCTTTTCAGCACGAGGACTTGCAAAATGGATGGCACGGGCTACCAGTTCCTTACCCGTACCGCTTTCCCCTGTAATCAATACGGTCGCTTTACTTTGCGCGGCCCTAGACGCAATACTGAGAGGCGGATTCATAGCCTCCCCTTTGGTAATAATACCGCTAAAATTAAAACGGTCCTTTACCATTTCTTTTAATCGCTGGTTTTCATCAACCAATTGTTTGTGCTGCAGCACCTTGTTCACCGTTATCTGAAGCTGTTCCAGATCTACCGGCTTGGTAATAAAATCAGATGCTCCATCTTTCATGGCCTGAATAGCATTCTCTATACTTCCATAAGCGGTCATAACCACAACTTCAATATTGGGATTTATATCGCGGGCTGCCCGTAACAATTGCAAACCATCCAGCTCCGGCATACGCATATCCGTTAAAATCATATCTACTGCTTGGTCTTTGACAGTTTCCAGTGCCCGGGTTCCACCATCAGCAGTCAAGATGTTGAATCCCTTTTTCTTTAAAAACCCGGACAATGCTTCTCGCTGCGGGGCCTCATCGTCTACTACAAGTATGGTATGCCTGGCCATTATTAAACTCCTTTGGGTAACTGAATGGTGAATATTGTGCCCTGATTTACTTTGCTTTCTACATCTATGGTTCCATTATGCTGAGAAATAATCTGTTGTACAATACTGAGACCCAATCCTGTACCTTCTTCTCTCGTTGTAAAGTACATGTTGAAAATTTTATCCAGATGTTCCGGAGCAATGCCTTTACCTGCATCCTGCACCGTTAATCGGATCTTGTCATCAGTATCAACGGCTTTAACGCGAATTGTACCACCTGCATTACTTGCTTCCATACCATTCCGCACAAGATTCAATAGCACCTGTTTTAATTTATCAGCATCAATAGTTGCTTCCAGGCGCGCGTCACATTCAACAAGAAAAGTTAGACCTTTTTGCTCCGCCTGCGGTTTTAACAAGGTTTCAATTTCTTTAAATAATCCGGGTATATCCGTTTTTGCGAGACTCAAATCCGCGGGCCGGGCAAATTCCAAAAACTGATGTACAATGTCATTAATTCTTCTCGATTCTTTGACCATGGTTTCCGACAAGTGCTTATACTCGTCAACATCCGATGCTGGCTCAAATTCTACTTTGAAGCGTTGTGCAATCATGCTGATTGCGTTAAGAGGATTTCTGATCTCATGCGCCACGCCCGAAGCCAAATGCCCCATAGCCGTAATTTTATCTTTGCGTGCCAAATTTTCTTCAAGATGTTTTTGTCTTGTAATATCTTTAACAACTGCAAAAACAATATCTTTATCTCTTTCATTGTCCGGTACTATATTTACGCTCATGGTTAAAATTCGGGATTGACCGTTTATATCTAAAACCAGTGATGGATAATGTTCATCCTTGCCGGTTTCAACCACCTTTTTCAAATATTCACAAAGTTCGGGTATTATTTCATCACAGGGTTTGCCCAGCACATCAGCTACAGGGCGTTCAAACATCTTTTCCGCGGTTTCATTAAACAGTGTAATACGTTTATCCATATTAATTGCAATGACAGATTCATCCATATGGGTCAATATGCTGCCCGTATAGCTCTCTATCTTGTTATAGGCATTTTGCAACAATGAATAGTTTTGATTTCCAACCATCCAGTTGGTCACCATAACACCAACCACCAGAAACAGTATGGATGCAATAAACACGCGCCTTTTCGCACTTGACTGCGCTTCCTGCAGATGCCGGGTTGACAGGCCTATACGCATAACTTCTTTTATCCCCGGTATGGATGGCTGAACAACTTCAAAGATATTTTTCCCATCATAGTTGGTGAATCGTGTTTTGGGTTGGTCAGAATGAACCACCTCTTTTAAAAAAGTGTCATTATCTATCGCTACCAAAGAATCCATGTTTGCAGACGCCAGCAATATCCCCGTACTATCTTGTAATACAATATATTCAATTCCATCACTATCTCCCACATCTCTTACCAATCTGCCGATTCCTATAGTTTTACGGAAATTGAGCATATCGTTGGCATCAATATTTAGAACAATGGCCCCGCCATTGCGTCTCTTTTTAGCAACAGCAAACCGATTTCCAGTGCTGAACCTGCTTTGCTTAAATCCAATGACCAGTTCGTCAGTGCCGGGATTATCAAGCAAATCAAACAAACGCTGGTTAGAATTCACATTTCTCCCGGAGCCCATCCCCTGACCTGTACCTAAACCCAGTCCCATTCCCTGGCCTGTTCCACGTCCTGCTTCACTATTGCTTTTTTCACGAACACCGTTTGCATCAAAGACATTGATGCGGAAAATTTGATTTTCATTTGCAATTTGAACAATAGCTTCTTTTGTGAGTATTCCATTTGCATCCATTTGCTCTAATAAACGAACATTACTTAACAATTTTTCAGCAAGCAGGTCTTCTACAAGATTAAAAGAACGAATTGCATTGTCACTGCTTTTTTGCATAGCTGTGATCATGGCAATAGCCTGTTCTTCCATAATATGTACCTGTTCACGCTTGCTTGCCATCAATTCCATAACGGAATAGAGTACCATTAAAAATCCAAAAATAATAAACAGTAATACCAATATACGGGGGCTGAAAACAGTACTGCGTTCTACCGGTCTTTCCGTTAAAAAGGACTTCATAACTTCTCCAGTATTGAATACCCACAAACCGACAATTTGGTCGAATTGATCGACCAAATTGTCGAAACCTGTATATAGTAACAATTTTTACAATTTAGCGCAACCTTTTTATTTATAATCCCTTAGGTTTGCATTACTTTTTTGGCACACAGGTTGCCTTACAAAGGTTAGAAATGATTAAAAAACTAAAACATAAAGGAGTTTATCATGAAAACATCAAAAACATTATCTGCTCTGTTTCTTGCTTTTGTAATGATCGCTTTTTTGAGCGTTCCTGCTGTATTCTCTCAAACCACTGAACATGGCCCTAAATTCGTTGACCTGGATGGTGACGGTTATAACGACAATGCTCCCGATGCTGATGGCGACGGAATTCCTAATGGCATGGATGAAGACTATGTACGCAGCGGCGCCGGTAACGGCCAGGGTGTTAGCGGCGCAGGCTTTGTTGATGAAGATGGTGACGGATATAACGACAATGCCCCCGATGCTGACGGAGACGGCATTCCCAATGGTATAGATGAAGACTATGTACAACAAGCAGGTCAAGGCAATGGTGCCGGCAAAGGCCAGGGCGCAAGTAATTTTGTAGATGAAGATGGCGACGGATATAACGACAATGCTCCGGACGCTGATAGCGATGGTATCCCTAATGGACAGGATGCAGATTATGTAGCTGCCGGTAGTCAAAACGGCTTTGGCAAGGGCAAGGGACGTGGAATGAACGGCTTTGTAGATGAAGACGGTGACGGTATTAACGACAATGCTCCGGATGCTGATGGTGATGGTATCCCTAATGGACAGGATGCAGATTGGGTGAAACCGGAAGATTGTTTGGGACGTGGTGCTAATATGGGAACCGGCTTTGGTCGTAATTCTGGCGGAACTCCTGGCAAAGGCAGAGGTAACGGCAAAGGTGGTAATAATTAATCTTTTCCTGTTAAAAGCAGCGGTCATCTGGTTGACCGCTGCTCTATTTATCGAGGTGTGTTATGAAAAGCTATATTATATTATTAATTTTGTTGCCAGCATTGATTTTTGCACAACCCGGGCTCTTGCTCAAAACATCCAGCGGTTATACTGACAATGCGTTCAACAACTATCGCCAAAACAGTGATTATTATACATGGCTCAATGCATATGCCAACCATGACTGGATTCAGGAAAACAGTGGTATTCGTTTTTACTATGATGGCTCATATTCAGCATACAACCAATATTCTGACAAAAATTATATGGTGAACGATTTTGGTATGTCTTTTTACAACTATTTGGGTCAAAAAGGAAACCGCATTAATGCAGGCCTTAGTTTTGGTTCAAGAAATCACAGCGACGCATATAGCTGGTACAATGTCAAGTCCGGCAATCTGTATGCAAACATTAAACTTGTTCTTACTCCCCAATTCTACGGATACGCGGGAATAGAGATGGACATGCAACAATATGATGTTCTTGAACCTTTTTCAAACACACAAAGCCGTTTCTATCTGCGCGTTAGCCGCTTCTTTAACAGTGGTACCACCCTTATTGCTGAAACCGATTTAATGAGTAAATATTATAGCACTGAAAGCAATACATCACCTGTAGAAAATTTTCCGGAAATTGTAACACTTGGAGATAACAATAGCAATCAATTTGTGGGGTTGATTCGTTTGGCACAAAGCATTTCTCCGAAAACCGGACTCAGTGGCCAGTTAATGGTTCGTCGCAATCTCAGCAACTCTACCCGCTACCTGGGTACTGAAACCGGATTTTATTATTCAGATGAAGAGATCTTTGATGATATATACGGATACCACTCTACGGAATTTGATTTAAAATTAAAACAGAGGTTGCCCTGGAAGTTGTCATTTACCCTGGGCAGCTCAATGAAAAATAAAGATTATGAAAACCGCCTGGCTATGGACATTGAAGGTAATGTTTTTTCAGATTATCGTACACGTCTTGACAACCGTTATACCTACTGGGCATCGCTTGAAAAACAAATACGTTTTGCATCAAACCTCACTCCATTAAAAATGTCAATATCCATTACATTCATAAATAACCAATCCAACGATTTATATTACCACTATAACACACAATATATTTCTTTCGCCCTGGAACAATCCTTATAAGCCTCAACATTTCAACATTTTTTTAAAACAGCCATTATTTTTTATGATGCGCTGTTTTTTTCATTGCACTATAAATATTATATATTAAATTATTATTCCTATTGTCCAGCCTGGTAATTTAAAAAAAGTTAAACATATACACAATGCATTCGGAGGTATAAATGATCATTCGTCTCTCTAACGGTAAAGAACTCCCAATGGAGATGCACAAGGTAAGAATTGTTCAAAGCTCAAATTTAGTATCAGCAGATCGCAGACTGGAAGCCATTAAAGAAGCAGGTTTCAACACTTTTCTCTTAAGAACCCGCGACATATTTATGGACATGTTGACAGACAGTGGTACCAATGCAATGAGTGACAACCAACTCGCGTCTATGATGGTATCTGACGATGCCTATGCAGGTTCTGAAAGTTTTTATAAACTGGCAGACTCTGTTCAGGAGGTTATGGGTTTAAAATATGTTCTTCCTACTCACCAGGGTCGTGCAGCTGAACACTTGTTAGCACGTTATTTTGTTAAACCCGGTGATGTATGCCCCATGAATTACCACTTTACCACTACCAAAGCCCACTTTGAAATTCTGGGTGGTACCGTGCTTGAAATCCTTCGTAAGGAGGCTATCGATCCACAATTTGATGATCCCTTTAAAGGCAACCTGGATCTGGACCTGTTTCAGCAGGTTATTGATGAACATGGTCCCGAAAAGATTTCATTTATTCGAATGGAATGTACAACCAACCTCATAGGCGGTCAACCGTTCTCTATTGCAAACCTTCGGGCTGTTCGCAAAATGGCAGAAAAATATGGTATTCCGGTTATGGTTGATGGTAGTCTCATTTCTGAAAACGCCTACATGATACACAAACGCGAAGACGAATTTAAAAATAAAACCATCAAAGACATTATACAAGAAATCTGTAGTTTGAGTGATATCTTTTACCTCTCTGGCCGTAAAAGCTGTAGTGTACGTGGTGGATTTATTGCAACCAATAATAAAAAATTCTATGAAGACATTCTACCCTCACTGCCATTGTATGAAGGCTTTTCAACCTATGGCGGCATGTCTACAAAAGAAGTTGAAGCCATGGCAGTTGGTATAAGAGAAATGACAAATGTAGATGTAGCCGGTGCTTCTGTTGAAATGATCAAATACTTTGTTGAGCGCCTGGTAGAAGAAGGTGTGCCCGTGGTTACACCTCCGGGAGGTCTTGCATGTCACGTAGATGCTATGCGTTTTGTTGATCACATTCCACAGGTACAATATCCTGCCGGTGCATTAACTGCTGCGTCTTATCTGGTTTCAGGAGCTCGTAGTATGGAACGTGGTACGGTTTCAATGGACCGCGACAAGGCAGGCAATGAAGTTCCCTCTGATCTTGAACTAGCCCGGTTCGCCGTTCCCCGTCGTGTTTACACCGTCTCACAGATTGAATATGTTGTAGATCGTCTCACCTGGTTGTACAAACATCGTGAACTGGTAGGCGGATTGAATTTTATAGAAGAACCACCTGTACTGAGATTCTTTTTCGGCAAGATGGAAGCCATTGACAATTGGGCAGATAAATTGCTTGTAGAATATCAAAAAGATTTTGGCAACGCTTAATTTTTTTAAGGGACTGTTTTTAAATATCTGTTTATCGTTAAATAAGAAAATTCAAGTTGAAATACGATTTCAGCTTGAAACAAAATTTATTCGGAACCTTGACGAATAAACTGACTTGAACAGTCCCTTTATTGAAAGCAAAATATAAAACGTTCACTCCCCAAAGCACTAATAAACATTCTCTCTTTTTTATTACTCAATAATTTTTGTGTCCAATCTGTTACCCCGCCATCTACAATCAAGAGATCACTCTCTTTATCATTTCCCATTAGAATTTGAATTCCCATTTCTTTATAATAGCCACTTTTACTCTTGTCGCTATCAAGACATACAACAAATTCAGGATACTGTTCAGAAAGTGGCTCTACTAAATGTCGAGTGATAAACTCTTTTCTATTTGAATTGAACAGAGAAATTTTAACAGTTACTGATTTTACGTTATAACCCGTCTTGATAGCCCTTTGAGTAATATCCAAATAATAGCGAATATGCTGCAAAGCGGTTTCCGTCTCAAACCTAAAAGACCCCATATCTCTTCCACCGGTACATAAACTGAGAACCCGAAAATGTGGAAACGATGCATTACCCTGATACTTCTGGGTTCTAAGCAATCGATGGCTGGAACACAAACTGATCTTTTCAACAGTTTTGGGATTGGATTGAAATAGCTCTTTTCGCCGTGCAGCAATTTCCAGTGCCATAACATTGGTTGAATCTGAAACAACCTCAGAATTTCGGCTGGTGGTTATAATGTTGTTCTGGCTTATATCGGCAATTACCGAACACGTGCCAAACGGACTTGTAGGCGAAAGTTCTAAAAGCTCATACTCTTTCGGTAAAATTGAATAGGCAAGACGCTCAAACTCGAGCAAGTTTCGTGGAGAAATAGACGCGGGTTTAACAAAGCGACCATTCATATATTTTTCAAGCAACTGAGAAGCACTTATCTGGCTGCTCTTTTTTTCATAATACATCAAGAGTAATGATTGAAAATCAGTGGGAGAAATGTCTTTTTAACAAAACCTCCATTAATTCAGGTACATTTGCTTGTGCTAATATCCTTTTAATGATTTTATCCTGCATCAAGACCTCGTTGTATTTTTTTAGTAAATTTAAGCCATAAAACTTATGGAAGGCATATTTTCCCCAGCACTACCGGGCTGATCGCCCCCGTTGCCGATGGTACATTTCCCTGCGCGCCATGCAGGGTTTCATTCGCTAAAATTGCAAAACACATAGCCTCTTTAGCATCTGACGACAAACCATAATTATCTGTTGTATAAATTTCCACAGATCCAAACAAATCTTTTAAATGCTGCATTAATGAACAGTTATTCACACCCCCGCCACTAACATACAATTCATCCAAATTTACTGGTGAAAAATGCTGTATCTGCTCAAAAATTGACCTCGCCGTAAAATACGTCATAGTAGAAATTGCATCATCGTTGCAGATATTGTCATGCACCCCTAACTCTTTGATAATATTAAATTTGTTCAAGCTAAAGTGTTCAGGGCCTGTGGACTTTGGTGGTTCCTGAGCAAAGTACTTGTCTTTTAAAAAGATATCCACAATATCAAAATGGACTTTTCCACATGCAGAAATTTCACCATTTTCATCAAAATCTCTTGCATAATAAGTTTTACACAAGTTATCCACAATTGTATTTCCGGGACCGGTATCAAATGCCAGCACCTTATCCAGATCTTCTCCAGCCGGCAGAATGGTTACATTGGCTATGCCACCAATATTTAACACGGCGCGGTTCTTGTCCGGTGACCCAAATACCATAAAATCAAACATAGGGACAAGCGGCGCACCTTGTCCGCCCGCAGCCATGTCAGCCATACGAAAATCTCCCACTGTAATGACCCCGGTTTGTTGAGCAATATATGAAGGATCACCAATCTGTAACGTTGCCGGAAAGGGTTTGGCTTGGGGTAAATGTCTGACAGTTTGCCCATGAGAACCGATAAGGTCTATGTCCTCCATCTTGATCCCTGCATCATGAACAAGTGCCTTCACCGCATAAGCAAAGTGGATACCCGTTTCTACATTCAGTTGAACCAGATCATTTACCGGATAGGTTTCTGCAATGGCAAGCGCTGATAAACGTCGATGCATATCAGGGGGATAGGGTATGGTTAGAAAATGCAGCAACTCAAAGGATTGTCCATCATCCGTTTCTACAATCTTGACCAGAGCAGCGTCAATTCCATCCATAGATGTGCCAGACATTAACCCAACAACATACTTTTCCGACTTTAGTAGAATATTTATATAGTCTTGATTCATCACAATATCCGGTTCTTGATAAAATCCAATCTTATTGATTCAGAATTTTCAAAACCTGGGGTAACAGGATTTTAGAGGTTCCCAATGCCTCATCCTGAAGGATTGTCTCGTTGCCTTGCCAGTCTCCAAAAAAACCGCCAGCCTCCCGGAAGATAGGAGGAAAAGGCGCGCAATCCCAGGGATTCATGGCCGGGTCAAGCATCAAATCTATACGCCCTGTTGCCGTAAGCAGGTAGCCATAAGCGTCGCACCAACCCGCACGGTAATAAACGGCATCCTGCAAACGCTGCCATGCCTCGCCTTTTTTCTGCCGTGCAAAAGTTGTTGTGTCAGCATGCGCAATGATTGCCTTAGAAAGATCTTTTTTTTGCGAAACCCAGGCCCGTCTGCCATTCCACCAGCACCCTTCTCCATCCGCTGCACACAAGAGTTCATCCGTTCCCGGATAATAAACAGCACCCACGCGAGAAACACCTTCTATTTCCAACCCAATCAAGACCGCATACATGGGCACGCCGCTGATAAAAGATTTTGTACCATCAATGGGATCAACATACCATTTAAATGCTGCATTTTGGTGTTCGCTTTCACCAAACTCTTCACCCAAAATGGCATGATCGGGATATTGTTTTTCAATACAATTTCGAATATATTCTTCAGCTTTTTTATCGGCAACGGTTACCGGTGAATCATCCGCTTTAAAATCCGGTTGAATTCCGGTTTGAAAATAACCCAGGGTCAATTTGCCCGCGTTTACTGCCGTATCAGCTGCAAATGCTAAGAAAGATTTATAATCCATTTTTCATTTCCTCAAATCATTTTTTAAATATACAAAAAATTTGAGAAATTTTCAGCAGTTAAAAAAATTGATCTTGCTTTTATTTCTGACTCGTTTTTTTAAACCCTCGGATTATCAAGTTCGTTTTCCAAAGTAATACAAAATAACAATCCATTTTTATTTTCAACTAGCAATTCTCCCTGCAATTGATGTTTAATAATGTTAAAAACTGTTTTAAAACCTAAAGTAGAAACATCCTCCATTTCTAAATCTTTTTCCAAACCAACCCCATTATCTGCTATTGTCAATTGGATCATGCTATCAGACTTTTCCTTTAGCACCAGACGGATTTCACCGGACTGATGCTCCGGAAACGCATATTTTAATGCATTTACAATCAATTCATTAATAACAATTCCGCACGGAATAGCCGTATCAATCAATACATTCACGTCAGCCAAATCAAGTGTAAAACTGATGTTTCTCTCTTTTGTTTTAAAACTTGCCTTGTAATGTTGTATCAAATCTTTGATATATTCATTAAACCTGATCATAGACAAGTTTTCAGACTCGTACAATTTTTGGTGCACCAAAGACATGCTGTAAATCCGTTTTTCCATATCATCAATAAATGTTGTCAATGCCTTATCCATAGTTCTATATCGGTGCAGCTGCATCATGGAGATAATAACCTGCATATTATTCTTGGTTCTGTGATACAATTCTCGTATCAGGACCTCTTTATCTCTTAACGAGTTTATAAGTTCATTTTCTGCGTTTTTACGTTCCTGAATTTCCTGTTTGAGCTCTTTATTAACATTTTTTAAAGATTCAGTTCTTTCATCTACAAGCTGCTCAAGGTGATTTTGATATTTTTCCAACTCTTCTTTACGTTTTTCAAGTTCATGCTGTGTTTTTTCAAGTTTAATATTTTCCTGCAACAACTTTTGGTTAGCGGAATTGAGTTCCTGGTTTAATTCTTTTAATCGCTTTTCATAATGTATACGGTCTGTTTCGTTACGCACAATGTCCTGAAACACTTTTCTTCCACCGTACTCGATGCATGTGGCACTTACAGACACACAAATTTGACTGCCATCTTTTTTTTGATGAATACGGTCCCTTGAATACAGAACAATATTCTCCTTATTCATCAAGATCGTATTTTCCAATACCTTAAGGTGTTGTTCGCGTGGAATGAGATGCAATAAATTCATGCCAATCAACTCATCACGACTGTAGCCATAAGCCTTTACAGCCTGTTGATTTGCATCGATAATAGTATGCGTATCAAAATCCAGCAGTAACAGAATATCACTTGCCCTTTCAAATAGATCTTTGTATCTCAATTCTTCTTCTTCAAAGCTGATCTTTCTGCGGATCTTTACCAGGTCCACTTCACCCTTGGGCAAAATGAATTGTTTAACTTTGTTTAAAAAATTCTGAAAATCAAAGGGGAATGTAATAGTGTTTTCATCCGACTCGGACATTTCGTCAGCTTTTGCAATTTTGAGTAAGGGAATATTAAATTCATTTTCTAACCGGATTAATAATTCACTACTTTGGGATATTTTATTGATCATGTCAAATATTACCAGACAAACAGAGCTATTTGTTAATAAACCAGAAACCGTTTCTTTATTCTCTGCAACGAAAACAGCGTTCCAAAATCCGCATAGTTCCAGTTCAGCTTTTAACAATTGCCTTTCTTTTTCACTTGCTGAAACGACAAGAATACTTTTGTCCATTTTCATTTTTACTACTCCAGAGATTTAATACAATATCTTTACCAAATAAAAAGTAATCGTGTCAACAGCCATGTCAAGAATACCAGCCCAACACACGATAAAATCATAATAAAAAAACCTTTATAGAACCAAGGCAATGTAGGTTCACAACGAAATTCCATACTACTGTTTTTACCAAAAATTTTATTTACTGCATTTTCATCATACAGCCTGGTCAGTTCTGTCTCATCCAAAGATTCGTCACTCTCATAAACTTTACCAGCATCTCCCATAAATGGCAGCCTGATTCCAATTCGCAATAACAGGTTTTCCTGACCAATAGGCGTACTGATAATAGTATAAAAACGATCAAGCAAAACCTTACTTTCTGATTTACCAAGCCAACCTCCAGCCAGCATGCCGAAAAAGGCAAGCCCTGTTGGGATGTAAACACCCCAAGGCAATGCAACATCCCGATCCGCAAACACATTACCATTACCTGTAAACACAAACATGATCAATAAATAGCTTATCATACCCAGGCTTAGAGAAATCCAAACTCCGCGCCTATTAGCTTTACGCCACCATATTCCAAAAAAGATAGGTACCCCAATAAATGACAATAAAGTGATCCAAATTTTTACATAATCTGCTATTGAATCAATAAACAGGGTAGATACAGCTCCAATAATGATTGAAATTACCGCCCAAATTTTGGACACATAAAGATAATGCTTCATCGTTTCATTTTTATTCAAAATCCGTCTATAAAAAAAATCGATAAACATTGATGAAGAAGTAGTAGCATATGTATCAACGGATGACATACCAGCAGCAAAAAACGCACATATAAACAAGCCGGTTATCCCCACGCCGGCAGGTAATATCTGAGACATGGCAATACCCCACGCCTGTTCCGGATCAGCCAAGTTGGGTAGAAAAATTGCAAACATGATTCCATACAATGTAAATAGTAATGTTGCCACTCGTTTACCAAAATTACCCCAACTGCAAAAGGTTGCCGCTTTTTCATCTTTTGAAATCGCTATCCATGGCAGCATCCATGGGCCGGCAATAGCCCCTACAATAGCAGAAACATTCAATGCAATAACGCTTTTCATAGGCATACCAGCGGAAACAAAGTCCCATGTTTCTGCAGGCAATGCCTGCAATGCTTGAAATCCTCCGGCAGCATTCCATACAACCGGGAACATGATTATAAACATGACTATTATTATCAATGCTCCCTGAATCAAATCAGTCAACAAGGCAGACATCAATCCTCCGCTAAAGACATACGCGCTAACAATTACTACAATCATCCATATACAGGCTTGAAGTGACAGCGTTGTAAAGCCAGTTAATATTTTCCCAATAGCCAGCAATATAATACCAATGAAAAAGATTGAAACAATACCCCCAAATACTGAATAAAAAAGAGCTGCTTTTTGCCCATATCTCATCTCAAAAAATTCAGCAACATTATATACTCTTGCCCGCTTGAAATAAGTAGAAAACAGATAATAGATAGGGGTTGCCAAAAGGAAATTCCACCAGTACCAAACACCAGACAATCCAACCTGATAAGCTTTACCGCTAACCAATACGGCCTCATTGCCTGCCAAAGCGGATGAAAAAACAAACAGAAACGATACTGCACCTCCCCATTTCCCTCCGGCAATAAAAAACTCGCTCAGACTCTTTGTTTTTTTAGAACCGACAAAAACCCCAACATATAAAATGAGGCAAAAATATAAAACAATGACAGCCGTATCAATTAAATGAATTCCAAACATGAATTAACACTCCTGCAAACCGGCCCTGATATAAAGCTGACAATTATTTATAACTTGAATAGAAACTTCTATTTTACAACTAACGCGCTCAAATAAAACCAGTTATCAACGTAACCACACTCAAACACTTTGGTCAATAAATGCTCAATCAATAACTTTGATCTTGATATTTCTGAATTCAGCACGTGGCCCTTCATCCTGAATCAGAATATGTCCATCAAGAAATTCTCCCCAACCTTCAATATTACGATATTTACTTACAGCCAATCGTTCATAATAGTCCTGGCTGCCTTTTTCAATTTCAACCACCTTCATACCATTCAACCAGTGTTCAAGATGGTTACCATTTACTACAATCCTGCCATGGTTCCATTCACCCAAAGGTTTTACCGGTTTATTATTTACCGCCTTGACCATGTCGTACAACGACCCCATAGTCCTGAAATAATCCGGTTTATCATAGGGCCAGTTTGAATCATCCAGAATTGCATATTCAAGCCCCAAACCGTGCCCGGGTGAAGCCTTTAACTCTTCATTGATAAAATACTTGATTCCACTGTTTGCATGGGGTTTTATTTTAAAATCAAACACCAGTTCAAAATTCTTGTATTTCTTTACTGTAATAATAGCTCCGCCTCGCAGCGAATCAGGAAGGTCCGCTCCCAAACATACCAGGGCATCATTCTCAACAATCCATCCTGATTTGGGAAAATCCGATTCATATATAGCCCGCCAGCCATTAAAGGATTTACCGTCCCATAACAACTGCCAGCCTTGTTCCTTTTCTTTCGCACTGATGGAATTGGGATTAGTTGATGTATTTATGGTTCGTTTATTGATAACATAGACAACAATCAGAATTACAACAAGTAAAACAATTCTGATAATAGGATGAAACCGCTTTCGTATAACCATTGTACCCTCTTTTTTTTTGCCAGTGGAAGGCGAATTATTTTTTCGTGTTTGTCTGAACTGAATCCTGTAAAAGCATGTTTTCTGTGGTTTCAATATCTAAATATACCGTCAGGTCTTTGTAGCTTTTTAACAACTGCGCTTCCATCTGGACAATCATGGTAAAATAATCCAAAAATTCCTTTGTAAACGAATCATTATCTATTGTGCTTTTATTGGCTGCTGTATATGCAGATGTATTCATTGCCGCCTGTACCAGACTCAGACTCACTTTTTTATAATTTTCTTGCAATGAATAAGCCTGTGATAAACGATACAGTGTATCATAATCCAGATGCTGGGAAATCCCTGTTGACATGAGTGTCTTCCAGGCAGTCTCCTGCAGTTGAATACCGGGTACTATGGAACGGTCTCCATCAACTTTTTCTTCTAATGTGTCAGCAGAAGCAAGCCGAACCGTTTCCCGATTGTTTTCATATACATTTTCAAGAAAATCAATATTGGATACAATTTCGCTTTTAATGTTTTGCATGATTTCATTTACAGCCTGCTGATTGGCAAGATTCTCCCGCCATTCGTTAATTCCCAGGGCCAACAACACCCCAAAGACAACTGAAAAAATTTCAATGACTATGGTCTGTATGGAATGGTTGTTTTTTAGCAAATTCCTTTTCATATACTACCTCTAATCTAACAAACTTAATCTGGTGCGTCACTGCCATCCCAACCATAGCCCCATTTTTTCATATATTCCTGGCCCGGCAAAAAAGCGTCACGGGTGTCTAAAAGCTTTCGTTGCAGGCGTTCATCCAGCTTGGCTTTTATAGACTGATAAGAGGGGTGATCAACCAGATTGTTCATCTGGTATGGGTCAAGCGTGTTATCATATAGCAGCCAGGGCCCGTTCAGATCTTTAACATAGGTATAACGACGGGTACGCAACCCCCTGTATTCTCTGCCGCCTTTGCTGTATCCCCATTGATGAAAGGGGACAGGACAACTAAGCAATGCTACAGCTTCCTCAGGTGCCGGTGCCCCCGCGAATATAGCAGAGAAATCAGAACCTTCTACGGCTTTGGGAATTTGTATATCACACAAGCCCAACAAAGTGGGCATAATATCCGGTGTGTTAAAAGGTACCTCCAGAACCTGTCCTTTTTTACCATGCAACTGGGGGTACCTCAATACAAACGGGACCTTTATAGATTCGTCCCAGGGTTTTTGTTTTTTGGTCATACCATGTGAACGCAGCATATCTCCATGGTCCGAAGTAAACACAAAAATGGTGTGCTTTTCAATACCACCTTTCTCTATTGTGCCCAACAAATCTGCAATACAATCATCCAACGCAGCCATGTGTGCGTAATAACCGGCAATTTCCGCTTTGGCAGTTTCTTCAAGTTCTTTGGGTACATTGGGACGAAGCTTGATCTCTTTCGGATCAAACATGTCTCTGTACTTTTGGGGAGCTGTTTCATAAGGAGCATGGGGCGGTCCCCACGACAACATGAGAAAAAAGGGTCCCTTGTCTGCATGGGTTTCAATGTACTCGCTTGCCAATTGGGTTTGAGCAATTGCATCGTAGCCTTGCCAGGTATGCTTTACATCATTTTCATCATAATAAAATGAATGGTTATAATCATGCGTACATTCACGGGTTTTCCAGAAATCGAATCCCATTCTCTTATCTTTCGGTACCGGGGCCTGCCGGTTTTGCGGATATGGCAAGTCCTCAGAGACTCCCATAAGATGCCATTTGCCAATGTAACCTGTTGCATACCCCGCCTGCTTGAATGCATTAGCAAGCGTTACTCCTCTGGGTTTGAGAGGTTTATCATTATAAAAAACACCATGGGTAAGCCAATACTGTCCTGTCATTAAACTGGCCCGATATGGACTGCAAACCGGACATCCGGAAACGGCATTTGTTAACACCAGACTTTTGGAAGCCAGGTTATCCAGATTGGGTGTGTGTACCTGTTTGTTTCCGGCATAGCCGGTATCACTTGCTCTCCATTGATCTGCAAACACATATACAACATTGGGTTGTTTTTTCAAGGTATTACAATACATTAAAAAGGGTAAAGTAGAAAGCGAGGCTTTTTTTATAAATTCACGACGGGTAAACGAAGCCATTGATGTTTTAATCATAATATGATTTTGTCCTTTTATCTTTTGGCAAGATTCCGGATTTTTATAATATGAATATAATTCGGGTTTATTGCAATAATTTTATTAGATTACGACAAGTATAGTTATTAACATTGGGTTATATATCATATATTTCATTCAATTCTCTCCTTATAAAATAGCACAATACAAGAATTTCGAGCAAAAAAGATTGCATGTGTGCGGCATTTCTATATATTAATATTATACCTTATCCATTCTCAAAACAAATCACTTACTATCGTTCTTTCCATTCATATCTGAAAGGGTTTGGCAATGAAAAAACTATTAACCATTGTGTTTATTGTGTTTCTTTTTTCAGGAGTGGGTTGTCTATCTGACAACAGTGATGACGGCTGGATTCAAATGTTTAACGGGGTTGATCTAACCGGTTGGAAAGCCAATGTAAACCCTGAATCATACCATGTCAAAGATGGAATACTGGTAGTTCACGATACCTCTGCAACCATTCGTTCGCATTTATTCTATGTAGACGAAAAGACCCAGGAACTGGTAAAATTTAAAAACTTTGAATTGGAAATTATTTCCAAATGCGAACCCAATTCCAATTCAGGAATCTTTTTTCATACCGATTACTCTGAACGCGATGCAGCCAAACATCTGGGTAAAGGATATGAGATCCAGTTGAATAACTCTCAAAACGATCCCCGAAAAACCGGAAGTTTATATGCTATTAAAGACATTCACGAATCTCCGGTTGATGAAACCCAGTGGTTTAAACTCTATATCAAAGTTGAGGGGAAACGTATCATTGCCAAAATCAACGATGAGCTGATAATGGATTATACCGAACCTGAAAATCCTGAGCGGGTTGAAAGCCGTAAACATCGATTGCTGGATCCTAACGGTGGTGCAATTGCAATTCAGGCACATGATGCGAACAGCATCTGGTATTTTAAGGAAATCAAAATCAAACGGTTACCAGACTAACATTTGGGGTTTTTGTTATGATAACCAGACGACAAGCATTAAAAACTATTAGAGTTTGCGGAGCAGCACCCATAATATTGAATGCAAATTGTTTAAAATCACAGGCTGAAAAAGGATTTTTATCCGAGATTGGGGTGTGCACAAGGCTTGAGAACGTGCCACTGCTAAAGAAACATGGCTATAATTATTTTGAAGCATCTGTAGGACCCTTTACCAAACCCGGCAAACCGGAATCGGATTTTCTGGCCCATTTAGAGACCTTGAAACAGATAAACATGCATCTGCCTGCATTTCGTAGCTTTCTCCCCGGTTCGCTTAAAACGATTGGTGAACAGGTTGATGTGGACAAAATACTGGCCTATTCAGAAATAGTTTTTAAACGGGTACAAATCAGCGGCGCAAAAACAATTGTTTTTGGCAGCGGTGATTCTCGTAAAATCCCGGATGGTTTTGAAAAATCAAAAGCCACAGCACAATTTGTCGATCTCTTGAAAAGAATGGGGCCTTTGGCAGCAAAATATGATATTGTTATTGCGGTTGAACATTTGAATAGTGGTGAAACCAATTTCATCAATACCCTGGCAGAGGGACTGGAAATTGCCAGGCAAGCCAATCATCCCAACATACAGGTTCTGTTAGATGTTTATCACATGATGCGGGAGAATGACCCCCCTGAGGTGATTCTGAAAGCCGGGAGCATGGTGAACCATACCCATATTGCTGAAAAAGAAGAACGGATGTGGCCGGGTAAACGGCAGCAAGATTTTAGACCTTACCTTGAAGCCATTCGAAAAATAAACTACAAGGGAAGAATGTCTCTGGAATGTGGTTGGGAAAACATGGATGAACAACTGCCAATTGCTTTGGATTTTTTACGCAAGCAAATTGCCGATGTAGCCTGACAATCTGATTACTAAAACGACCCTTTATAAGGGTCGTTTTTTCATTTACTCATTCAACATGGAAAACATACGATCTTGAAGTTCGTTGAAAATAAAACGTAATTGGTCAGGTAATTGACAGGATCCGGGCATATATGCATTTACCGTATCGGCCTTATCCTGATGCAAAAAAATGATACGATGACCATCCTGGTCTGTATAAATTTCCTCAGGCAAATATCTATAATCAAAATATTGAAAATACCCAAACAATTCCGACAATGACTTTTTTTCATTATCAGCCAGTGTCGTATATGCACTGTCCAACACATTCTGAGAATTTGCATGTTGCAATTCTTTGGCAATGACCGATCCATCCGAATACATATCAAGTGTATATGAACTTGACCACCCGTTCACAATCCGATAATGGATCTCTAACTGTGAGAAATCTATCTTTTCCGGTTCCGCCCCTACAGGATTCATAGGATTTTTGCTGGTTGAACAGGAAAAAAACAGCAAGAACAACAAAAAAAATAAAACATTCTTTTTCATGATAATACCCTCAAATACCTGGCCTGTAATACATTCACTTATTTTATTAACGTCAGCTTTAGCGTTTGGGTTCCCGCTTTGCTATGCAACTGACAGAAATAGATGCCCGATGATACAGGGGAACCGCTATCATCCCGACCATCCCAAATCTGTTCATATTCACCGGCTGTGTGATATCCTTCCGTCAGGGTCACAACCTGTCTGCCGGAAACATCAAAAATCCTTACAGCTATTTGTGAATTATGGTCCACATTATAGCGGACGACAGTACGGCTGTTAAAAGGATTGGGATAACATCCAGCAAGATCAAAACCGCTTGCAATCAGCTCCTTAGGTTCTGCAATGTCTGTTGCCTGATCAATCAGTAATCCGGTCAGGGTACGGGTTACGGGCGACAAGTTGGCAAAATGATCGTTGTTGAGTATACACACGGAAAAATCCATTTCCGGGGAATACACCAACTGCGAGGCATAACCGGGAATATGGCCGGTGTGGCCGTAAAATGTATGACTGTTAAAAGTATAGAGCATAACGCCCAAACCATAATTTTCAGCTAATCCGGATTGTGCGTCAATGGGTCTGCTGTTGAGCATGGTATCCAGCAGCACTGGCGACAAAATCTCTCCGCGGTACAGGCATTGACCCCAATGCGCCAGGTCTCTTGATGTGGAGACAATAGCTCCGGCAGTCCATGCCGCGCTGTAAATGGCTGTACGGGGGAATGCTCCCAAATCATCCAGAACGCCATCATTATTCAGATCCATATAGCCGTTGGCAATTACACAGGTATCCGGAATATCCTGCTCAACATCCAAAAACGTGCGTGGCAATCCGCAGGTGTTAAAAAAACGAGAGGTGTATTCGTTTTCCAGCGAATCCACCTGCAGGGCTTTGCATGCAATCATTCCAAGCAGAATATAATTGGTGTTAGAATAGTGGTAATCGGTTCCGGGCTCAAAATAGGGCTCTAGAACAAGCGACAAGATTTCTTCCGGAGACCAGTATTGATCGGGATGCATTAAAACCGCAAGCTGGCCATTGAGATTATCGCTATACTCGTATAATCCGCTGCTGTGGTTCAACATTTGACGGATGGTAATGCTATTATCAATATTGTCATAATCAGGCAGCCAGTCTGAAAGGGTATCGTCAAGACCCAGTAATCCCTGATCCATGAGTTGCAAAATCAATGATGCGGTAAATGTTTTGGTAATGCTGGCCGCGCTGAAAAGCATATCGGGTTCTACTGCGGTATTGGCAGATGTATTGGCGGTTCCGGCTGTACCCTGCCAGCAGGTACCATCTGCGAATTCAACAGCGGCAGACAGCCCGGTATATCCTTCAACGGATTGTAAACTGTCAAGCGCTGTTTGTAATCGTTGATACAGTTCAGAATTTGGGGTAACCGTTTGCGAAAAAATAACCGTTTGGGTAACTAAAAATATAACCACAGCATTGCGGAGGCATCGTATCATATCGTGTTCCATATATTATTATGATCGTTATCAAGGTTTGTTGTTGAATTTACAGCTTTTTGGGGGGATTTCAAAAGATTAAAATTGGGGTAACTTTTGATCCCCTGTCAACGGGATTAGAGTTACCAGTGCTTTAATACACTCGTCCCTTTTCGCGGTCTCGCACTCTGCAACCGGCTTTATGCTTTTTTGACTGTTTCGTGGGATACTGTTCATAGCGTATTCAAACAGGAGTTTGGATACGAGCAATATGGGACGAATATCCCTATATGATATTCTGTGATGCAGGGATCTGCATCACGATCAATAACAGCAAACTAGCCCGGCACCTCCGAGGTGCCGGGCAAATCGTCGCTTCCCACTTTTTTGTGTATTTCGTGGGAAACTACTTTTTCGGTTTTAAAACAAAGCAGATTATTGGGGTTTTAAAATAATGCCTAGATCTACACTCATCATCAATGTCAGGGTATTCATCTTGGTATCCAACTCGGCCCGATCAAGGGTATGGATATCAAAAAAATGCATGGAATATTGGACCAGAAATTCAACCCTGGGCACATTCAACCCCATAG
This sequence comes from bacterium, assembly GCA_963693055.1. Taxonomy (GTDB): domain Bacteria; phylum Zhuqueibacterota; class Zhuqueibacteria; order Residuimicrobiales; family Krinioviventaceae. Next base: position 6,173,729 of record OY843751.1, on the reverse strand, counting down.
CAAAATTCCACGCAAAACCAGAGCTTTTGAGGATGTAAGGAGTTGAACTAACATCGCCGGTTGCGTATTTATAATCATAATTCAATTCATCCCATTCTGCCAAATCAGCAATATCCCGGATAAATGCTTTATTTGTGATGCTGCTGTTGTCACGCATCCCGATTTTTACAGCCGGACCTGTTTGAATAATCCAATGCATGGCTTTATATTGATTCAATATATATCGAATTTGGGTATTAATCTCAAAGAATGTGATATCATAGGTGATATCACTCATATATACCGGGCCGGTATAGGTGCTCCCTAAAATCTGATCGTTGATTACTCCTTTTTTTCTATCCCACAATACACCAATATGGATCCCCACATTTTCATCCGAAGGAATGTAAAAATGAAATCCAAACGTGGGTGCCCATCCGGATTTAGCATTCGTGTCACTCAAGTAATTGTAACCTGTTCCCAAAACCAGACTTGCGCTGGCAGCCGCAGTAATAGTGGGTAAAGCTGCCAGAATCAAAACCAGTAAAAATAATATCTTTTTCATAGTAATCCTAAATACAAAATTCATTGTGTTCCCTAACAGGAGTTCGATAACGTGCAAGATGTTCCGTGATAACAGGGTTTGCATCACGATCAATAACAGCAAACTTGCCCGGCACCTCGGAGGTGCCGGGCATATCTTTGTATCTTAAATTTTCGTGCCTAGCCATGTTATCCGTGGGAGCTCCAATTTTCACGATGCAAACGCTGGTGCTTCGATACACGAGTCCGCCATGGTGGACTCGTACTCAGCAATCGGCTTTTACTTTTACGTGTGCTTTGTAGGGACTGAATTAATATCATAACAAAAAAAAATCGCTTTTTTAACGCAATCATATTTTTAATACATTCCTCTGCTAAAAATATCTAGTCATCAAAATTCCAAATGTCATAAATTTCTTTTTAATTGATGTTTCTGCTATCTCAGTTACCCGGGTAAAGTCATAATTTCCAAACAACTTTAAGGCGATATGTTTTAATTTCACACCAACGCTTGCTTCAAATCCAACGGACGAGTTCAATACAGGATAAAACAATTCATTTTCATAAAGAACAGTATAATCAAATTTACTATTAAAAGCACCTGAATCACGATATAAAAATCTAACCTGATTATTCTGGCTTTGATCCGAAACACCTAACGAAAAAACAGGCCCCACTGAAAAAAAGATTTGATCATTGTATACAGGAAGATATTTTTTGTAAAGGATAGGTAATTGCAGATAAATTATATTTACATCAATATCCCAGAGAAATACGTCATTACCCCAACCTGCCCATCCTCTCGTCTTTTCTTTCAAAAGTGTCCGTTTGCTGGTAGCGATCAATCCATACTCTAGAGCAGAATTGTCGTTCAGCATCCGTTCGCGCACAAGGCCTAAATGAAAGCCCGGTTTAAGCTCTGAAGATACATCCGAAAACCGAGACATGTTTACACCTGCTGACAAGCCCCAACTATTTTTAGCCATACTCTGATGTGAGGTCATGACCAGTAATAGAATGATCAATGTCATTTTTTTCATTTCCTGCTCCTTTACTTAATCTCCAGACATCCCCATGCTGACGAATGTAGATCGGTTTCTCGCCCAAAACATTCATCCTGATAATGAAAACTATTAAAACCAAATATGGATCATAATTCAGGGAGCTACATCATGATCGATAAATTAAGTTGCCCTGTACTTTGAATGTGCCTGGCAAATCCGTGGAAACCGAGACAATTCCATAACTGATAATACTATTGCTTTTCACTGGCACCCTATTATCATTTCTTTTACGCTCCCTTGCAATGTTTAGAACAAATAAGTTATTGAGAAATTTATATTATCAATTTTGTCTTCAATGCTTTTTCCCATTATCTCTTTTGTTGCAGATGTAGCCTTATTATATCTGAAAATTAATGCCCAAAAAAGAGGTTTATGAAGAACCACATACTCCCCTTTGCAAATGAGTCAAAATAGAACACGTTCAGTACTTCCCCGTGAAGCGCTGATTTATAATTTCAGCACCTGTCATAAAATTGCAAAAATTTTCGTCTTTGTCAAGCAGGATTTTATTCATCTCAAAACGCAAAAGGATGAATACGCTCCCAAACAGGAGTTTGGGTACGAGCAAGATGGACGAATGTCCCTATATGATATTCCACCTACAAATATGCCCGGCACCTCAGAGGTGCCGGGCAATATTTCACATCCGGCATTTTTTTGCAAATCTGTGGTTAAGAAAACATACCCTTATATCAATGCCCGAAACAGTTCCAAATTCTCATCTACCTGAAAATCAAACATCCCCACACAGAGAAAATCTGCACCGGCATCAAGCGCCTGTTTAAATCCTTCTTTGGGTTTTATACGTCCCGCTGCAAGCACTTTGAATGCAATCCACGGAACCTTTACCTGCGCCATTACTTTTAACGTGTCCTCATAATCGGGACAAAAGTATTCCAGCGGGTTCAGGGTTTTCATGTAAAAATCGGGTACTAAACCCGCGTCTTCGCATGCCGCAACGGTTCGGTAATCGTGCGCGCCCACACCGGTTATTGCCCCCAGCTCACGTATATATGCCAGGTGCTCTACAATATCCTTTATTCTATTTTCCCGCACGTAATAATCCGCAGACTCGCCCTGAATATATACACCCGTAGCGCCATTGTCCACCGCCCATTTTATATTTTCACGTATATCCGCAAACGTTGCTCCCCTATGCGGCTTTGCAGACGTTTGCGCAAGCCACGGCAACATAGTGCCGGTTTCTTGCTTGTATTTTTTCAAAAAACCAATGGTATTGTCGTCCACCCGCCCCAAAAAAGTATTGATTCCCCCGGCAACAGACAGCCGCATAACCTCAACAATCTTTTCATGAGTCAAATACTGCTTGAACAGGTTGTTGGTATAGACCAACGGTTCCCCGTGCGAGATTCCGCTAAAGGGATTTCCACCCAAAATCATACGACTTACATCCAACTCACCAATTTTACGCGATGGCAGTGATGATTTGGGCAAAACCGTCTGTTCTTTCTTCTTACAGGAAAGTCCTGCAATTCCTGTGGTAACGGCTGCTGTCTTGATAAACGTTCTTCGGTCCAGTGTTTTCATGCTCGTATCCTCGTTTTGTTATTTACGTTTAGGAAATATTTCCGGTAGGTTGTTTTTAAGATTAGAACATTTATTCATTTTTTCAGCTAACGAAAGGAGCTCGTAGGGCGACTGGAGTTAGCTGAAAAACAATGACAACCTAACCTATTAATTCCTTTTCAAATTTTCAAGTTTTCTTTTGTATTAAATCTGAATGATAATGATAAACCAGATCACGGTATTGTAATATTGTACTCCGTCCTAATCCGGTTATTCTTACCATTTCCATTAAATTAAAACCTTTTTCCAATAATGATTTTACGTTCTTGTAACTCTTTAAATACCGACTCGTTGATTCAATTGTGTGATTTGTAATCCGGGCGATATCCGGTTCGGGATATCCCTGCTCGTACAAATCTATAATTGCGGCTTTATGCGTCGGCTTACTGCCCTGATCCAGCATCATTCCTTTAGTCGGCAATATATCATCATGCGTTTCATGATAAATTGTCATATACCGACCAATAGTGTTTAATGAGCGATTCAACAATACACTGAGTTCTGCACCTGTCAACCAGCCGCCCTGTTCTGCCGCACTCTTGCATAACCGCGCCATTACTTTAATATCCCGTTCTGTTTGTTTTTCATAATTAGCACTGCCATCTTTTGGGGGATAAGAATAATGGCTTTTGATACGATTGTCAATATCCGCATCTGTTACCAACGGTAGCACAACTGTCTGAACCTCATAATCTTCCGCTTTTGTGCCATAGCTTGGCTTTCGGTTTGTCGCTTTGGTTGTCCGCCAGATAATCTGACCAAAACTTTTCTTTTCCAGCTCTGGATAAAATTCATTTTGCAATGCGACAATATCTTCCGCAATCATCCGGATGACTTTGTGGCTTCCCAGCATTTTATAATTTTCTTCCAGTAATCGAATAATCGCATTTTGAAAGCTACGCTTAGCTATTGATTCATAACGATTTAAAGGCTTAGTCTTCATCGATCCCCTCCTTGGTTTGTTTTTTTTTCGAGGGGTATAACACCTTTAATTGCTCCAATAACTCTACATAGATCGGCGGCCATTTGTCACCCTGTTTATGATGCTCAAAAATATCCAGGTACTCACGGGTCAAACGCTCACTTTGGCCTAATAACCGACTGATCTCTTTGATATCCTGCATACCATGATTCAGTAATAACAACAGCCTGCCAAAGCTGCACACATATCGTTTTATTGAAAACGCGCTATGACGACTTTTACGAATAATTGCATCGTATGTGTCTCCCTGCAAATACAGTTCAATAATGTGGCTTTTGTGTGACAAGCTCCGACCGATGTCATGGTCTGTTCCGCGCGTGTGAATAAAGTTGCCATCAGTCTGCAAAGACTTTATATCCTGGCGTACAGTGCGGCTCGTAACCTGGAGGATCCGGGCCAAATCCTCTTGTGTCAAAGAACCTTCCTGATCCCAGGCTTCTTCGGTCAATCGTAAGACCTTTAACTGGCGCAGTGCCTTGGGACCGCTTTCTTTTAATACATTTAAATCTTCTACACCGGCATCCAGTGTTAACTCTACTTCTTTCAATTCCTGCTCACCCAGGGGCTTGCCATGTTTTGCCTTGGTGGATGCGCAGATATATTTTATTTTACCAACTGTCTGGGGAACCTCGCCAAATAAACACTGCTTGGCTAAATCCAATATCCCTTTACTTTCTGCCGGTGATAATTCAAATTCTTTTCGTAAAGAATTGATGAATACTTGCTCGGGTGTTTTTTCTAATATCCTGTCATACAAACTACTACGAGTATTGTACATTTGTCCTCCGGTAAGTTTTAAAATCTTTGTTTGACTTCCGGTTACTTCTAGTAAATACTATATGAAATAACCGCCTTTTTTCCAAAACCTACCGGAAAATTTTCCTTATTTCACAAACAACATTTTACCATATGCTTTATAATCATTTGCTGTTAACCTGTAAAAATAAATACCGGATGCCAGTCCCTCGCCATTAAACTGTACCTGGTGAACACCGGTTCTCATTTCCCCATCAATTAGCGTCCGTACCAGACGACCCGTAACATCATACACTTGTAGCTCCACATGACTCTTTTGTGGTATTTGAAAAGATATTGTAGTTTCAGGATTGAAGGGATTGGGATAGTTGGAATACAACCGGTAATCCATTACTACCGGTTCATTATCTTGAATTGCATTAACAATACGATGGTCCATTGCAAAAATTTTATCATGGGTAGCTACAAATAATCGGTGATTTGTCAAAGCTGGTTGCGTTAATCGTAAAGTACCGCTTTCCTGAGAACAGAACAGACTGTCTCCTGTATTTACATCAAATGCCCACAACTCGTCATTGATCACATAAACCACATCATTGGCAATAAGAGGCTCTGTCAACATCCAAACCGGGAAATCATAATGCCATAGCAAACTGCCGTCTGTTTTATCAAATGTGCGCAATTCCGCAACCGTATCTGAATTACCACCAATTGCAAGACAGACATGAGAATTGTCAACTGCAATGTGATTGGTGTACCCTCTTACCAAATCCAGATCATCAATAAACGTAGACCAGATTATACTGCCATCCGCTTTATTACGCGAAGCCAGAGAATCATTGTGGAATGTATACATACAGTATTCATCCAAAACCAGGGGGCCATTAAAATGCAAGTTTGTCAATTCCCATTGTAACGTACCATTAACTTTATCAAAACATCACTACTGTCCCAATATTAGTTGAATAAATTCAATTGGTTATCATTTTGTAAGCCATGAGTAAGATTATCATTGTTGCTAAGTAACTGTAAAATAGGAGTTCTTTGAAACATATTAACGCTTAATATTTGCAAAAAAGTGTAGAGCGGAATCGCAATATTCAAACGTTTCTTTATTATCGCTATAAGCACGTATATACATATTGCAATCCATATTTGCGATTTAACGGCATTGACTGAAGTGCCATAAAAGGACTTAATTTTTAGGTTTTGTTTTATCCATTTAAAAAACAATTCAATTTGCCAGCGGCATCTATATAGTTCAGGAATAGTTAATGCCGGCAAGTTAAAAATATTTGTCAACAAAACGAGCGTTCGTTTTTGATCAGTTATGTATATTTTAACGCGTCTGAGTCTTTCAGGATAATCTCGTGATGCATAGTAATTCACTAAAGAAACTGTTTGATCACATCGAAGACCTGTACTTTTATTAACCGGATGTGAATAGACCCTTTTAGCTTTAAGGTTCGACTTTGCCGGAATGACAAAAAAGGCTCCAGCTTGATGGAATCTATACAGACGCTCAAAATCTATGTAACCCTTGTCTAGCAAATATATGGCGCCAGGCTCAGGAATCAACATATCAAGAATGTTAACATCGTGGATTTTCCCTTCAGTTATCTCTATAAAAGTTGGTATGTTACCACGAAGGTCCATTTGAGTATGCACTTTTATAGCACCTTTTGATTTTCTAAATCTGGCCCATGGAAATAAAGAAAGGCACAAGTCAATTGTTGTTGAATCTAATGCGTAAACCATTTCTTTTAATTCAAGGCCGAATTTTTCATCACGATATAACTTGCGGGCCTGATTAATAAGTATTTGAGCAAATTCAGCATAGATGCGCCAGTCTCGATGTTCATTTGCATTAGCCAAAGTATTTCGAGCAACTATGCTGCGAAAACCCATGTGGTAAAGTAGTTTTCGTTGTGATCTTAAACAAGCTTCTATATCTCTCAAACTATCTCGGAAAGTGAGTTGGGCAAAAGCCATGCAATAAAATTGATCAAGACACGAGAAGGATTTAACTTTATACTCTCCTCTGTATTTGTGGACGCAACGATGGAATGCCTTTAAAGGCAGGAATTCCATTATTTGAGAAAAAACAGTTTTCCCTTCGTGCATTTCGCCATTCCTCCGCCATTGTTTTGTTGTGATAGAATGGTGAAATGTAATAATTTAATTCAAATCGTTCCCGTTAAAAATGATAGCGTAAAGATATAATTAACAATTAAATACAATCACTACTTTCCCCTAACGTTGGGACAGTAGTGTCAAAACATAACAATTTTCGCCCTGTATTATAATAAACAAAATCTTTATCCACTACCGGTGTCATTTGTCTGGTAATGTACTCATTATCATGAGACCATATTGTTTCACCATTCTCCAAATCAAGGCAGTAAAGCGAATCATTACAGATATAGACCCGGCCATCATCTATAACCGGATTTTGAAGATGCAACGAACCCATGGGTTTTAACCAGAGTTCTTCACCTGTCGCCAAATCCAGACCATAAAGCCCCAGGGCCTGTTGAGCCCCAAACACGACCACATTGCCATCCGTTGCCGGTATACAATTCAAAGCACTTTTAGAGCCCGGAGGTTCAAAACTCCATAGAATCTCACGTTCGTTTATATCAAAAACAGTAAATTTAACCGGATCATTGGAATATCCTACAATGAGATAGTGACCAAAGGTTTTTAATACTTCTACACCATACTCGGCATCCGCAAAATATTCAATAGTATTCAGGGGAGGGTACAAGACATCTTCATCTTTTAACCAATTGTTACCCAGGGGATTTCCGTGCACCATGGGCCAGTCATATTGTTTAATGGTGTCTTTGTGTGTTGCCAGGGTAATGGTGCCCAATGGCAGGGCAGAATCCCACAAACAATTCAATGGCCACTCACCACTGTTGCCGTATCCATTGCCATAAAACGTACCGGGATCTTCAATCCAGATTGCCGCTTTAATATCATCCCCTGCAGATGCTTTTAGAGTACTGGATTTCAGACTGATACGTGCTTCATACCATATATGGCCTTCATTGTTTTCTACTGCGAATTCTATATTATCATCAACTTTCGGAACGCCAAAATGCATCCCGTTCGGATATTCTCCCAGAAACGGGCTAAACTGGGTAGAGGCATTTGTTAAACGGATCATCCCCTCTTCCAGAGAAAGAGAGTGCTCCCAACGGCCGTCACCATCTTCATCAAACAGTATTCCCAATGCATTACCGGGATCAAGCATAAAATCATTGGCATCATAGACTGCCAAGTACAAGTTGTCATCATCATTCATAACAATCAACACAACCATATCTTGTGCGTCAGGATTTTTAATATTCAAGGGGATAGCCCCTTTCCATTCTTCCAAATCATAATCCGGAATACCATTGATGTTGGGAACCGTGCTTGCCCATTGAGAACGGATTTTGTGCCCGCCGGCTTGCGGCTTGACTGTGTCAGGTAATATAATAGCTGGCGCACCGCTGCCATCCATTTCAACAGAATAAACATATTCCTGTCCATTTTCCGCCGTAGTATCGATATAATCCAGCATCATATTGGGTAAAATACGCAATGAGGGATCTACCGTTTCTATCTTTTCCGGTCCTGATATGCCGGGCAGCATACGATAAATATTGTATTTTTCAACATCCTGATATCCATAAGGCGGCTCCCAGGATATGGGTACCACTCCGTCAAACCCGGTTCCAAAAGTCATGCGCATGGGTATTTTTTCACCGTTCCAATCGGCAAAGATATCCAATTCATCAACTATTCCGTCCTGCCAGACATATATTGAATTCTTTAAATGGGCAAGCGTAATATCAAAATAAAAATAGCCCCCGTCAAAATCACAAACATGATACGGATTAGGAGAAAATGCCATATCCGGAGCGATATCATCAGAATACAGTCCCCAGTTGCTATCTTTGAATCCCAACCAAAGGATCTCAAATACACTCCATTCCGGATGAGCAGCAATTCGTGACATGCTGACATATTCATATTCATCCAGTGTCGAAATACGTTCTGGCCCTATTAAGCGGTTGGCATTAGCATCATATACACTGATATACGCTTCCCGTCCCGGATCTTCACTTCCCGAGGTCCAGGTTATACCGAAACGTCCATCAGCCAATACTGCTACATCAGGTGTCCAGCAATCTAACGAACTGTCAAGATGTGTGCTTACAACAAATTCTGAAGAAACAGGCGTTCCTTCTTTATTAAAAATTCGTGCATAAATTTCACCTGATCCTTCTGCACTGTGCTGCCAAACAATACAGAAATTACCGGAATCGGAAACCGCTATTCGGGATTGTATCTGGAGATATTGGGTAGATTGATTGACCAAAAAATTTTTACCAATAGGTTCTCTGTCCGAACTGAATCGTTGCGCGTAAATATCAAAATCTTCTCCATTTCGGGCATCAGACCATGATATGACAAAACTCCCATCCTTTGCAAAATCCACAACCGGAAACATTTGTGTAAATTCAGTATCGTCGTCATTGATTTGTATGTTTTCCCCAACCGGCGTTCCGTTTGCAGTATAATATTGGTAATAAACATCTACATTGCCACTGCGTTTATCATTCCAGGTAATTACAAAATGCCCCTGATTACTCATATCTACAAAAGGATACATTGCGCTGGAATCTGAAACATCGTTAACCATTCGGTTCACACCATTCATAGCCCCTTTGCGGCCGAACAATTGAAAATAGATATCCAATCCATCATTCCGCCCATCTTGCCAGCAAATGACCGTGGGGCCATTGGGATGCATAGCAATAGCGGGCAGGTCTTGATTGCTGGTAACCACATTATCATTGACTTTGATCGCGTCAGATAGCACCACATTGACCATTAATAAAAGCAGAAGAACAGAACTACGGCTTTTCATCTTGCACTCCAAAATAAGATGATCATTTAACATACTTTATCATCAATCAATACCGGAATCCCGATGCGATTGTCCCCTGCAGAAAGTCATCTGTGGTATATTCTAATTATACATGCAAAACCAATAAAACGCAAGTATGAAATGTGTTACACTATATAAAAATCATTAACATTTCCCCAATTTACTCATCTCTGTAAACGATCTTGGATTGACATGGATTCAAGGCAGAGCCTGGAACCAGATGGCGGGTATTATTTGATATCACTCGTTCCAGGATTTATTACACATACCAAGGCTCGGCCCTGGTACGATAGATTTTACAAAAATAAAAGCGTGTGATCTACTATTCTATATGCAAGGTAGGGGTAGTGTGAATTCTCAACAGGATTAAAATTCGTTGACGATACCCACGTGCAGCATACCGCTGAACAGGCCATCGGTTTCCCCTCTACCCAGACCATAATCAATCCCCATGATCCCCAAACCGGTCTCAAGCCTGAATCCAAATCCATAGCCGATTTTGTAATCCTCATTCACTCCGGACTGGGTCTCGCTGAAATAATAACCGGTATCCAGAAACAAAAACGCCCACGAACGCCGACCCATAATATATCGATATTCCAGATTGCTCCAGGCAATCCCCGAACCCCGGAACTGATCTTCCCGAAAACCACGTAGCGAACGAGTTCCCCCCAGTCGATACTGGTCAGATACCGGAATGTATTTTTCGTTGCTGCGTACCTGACGTCCATGTAATGTGACCGCCAGCACCTGACGTTTAAATAAAAGCTGATAAAATTCAACATCCAGTGAGAGACGCTTGTTGTTCACATCCTCACGTAACTCGAGCATTTCCATCAAATTCTGCGGACCCAGATTGGTCTTGACTCCGGACTCGATCTCGGTCTCATAATACACCCCGTTCTGCGGATTAATGCGATCATCACGGGTATCGTATGTTAATCCTATAGCGGCATTAAGGGTACGGCTTTTGGGGATCCCCAATAGATAGCTGCCCAACGAATCGGGACTAATTTCATTGCGTGACACAGAACCAATGGCGGTAAAATTATCATAAATGGGGAAAGAAAAATCAACAGACAGATTGCGCTGAATATATGTACTATCCTGTATCAACTGTTCAAATCCAAATCCAATTGCCAGTGGCCAGCCCGCCACCCATGGCTCACGGTAATGCAAACTCAGGTCCTGAGATTCACGGTCCCGCTTTTGCCAGTGAATAGACAATGCCCGCCCGGTGCCAAACAGATTGCCCAGTGCAATATCCACCAGGCCGGTTAAATAACCGCCCTCATCATCGGTACCGGGATTGTATCCCAGCACACCATCAAACTTGCTTGCGTTGCCCTCTTTTACCTCTATCAGCAATCCGCCTTCATTCCCGGAAGTCCAGAACACCTGTGGTTCTTCTACTTGTTCAAAAAATCCGGATTTCATCAAGCGCTGTTTGATCTGAGAAACCTTGTTATAATCGTACAACTGGTCGGGTTTGATCTTGATGGTACGCAAAATAACATAATCTTTGGTTAAATCATTACCTAGGATGGTGATTTCTTTGACAATCAACTGCGGCCCCAGACTGGTTTTCCATGTCAGACCGATTGAAGATTGGGATGAATCCAGTTCCATCGCGTATAAATCAAAACGGCTAAAGGGGTGCCCCATTTTCTCAAGACGTGTCAGGGCGTCATCCAGGTCCCGTTCAAAAAGACCGGTATCCAATGTTCTACCGGTACGATAGTCAAAGTGCTGTTTGATCTGAGCGGCTCTCAAGCTATCTACACCCACAAGATTGATTTCCCCGCCATGAACCATCTCACCTTCGGTGATATATATATCTACCTGTGCATCAGAGCTGTCCTCCGAAATGATGTACAACAGCGAATCCATACGTGTAAACGGCATACCCGCGTCACTGTACCCTTGCAGCAGCTTGGTGATATTTGAACGGATTGCAGTTATATCAAAAACGGCATTTTCCTTCATGTCAAGCCATTCCCGCGCCTGTTTTTCAGAGACCTGTTCAATACCATGAAAACCAATATCCTTTATTGTGGGCTTGGCATATAGTCCGTAAAAGGCCATCAATTGAATCAAAAATATATGTATCAGATTCTTTTTCATTTTCGTTTTAACTAAATTTTTCAATTAAATTATTTCATTTTAACCTCCGTGTTCTCTGTGTCTCTGTGGTGAAATAGAACCACAGAGACACAAAGGACACAGAGAAAATATATTTGACTAAACTATATTAAAATCCAATTTTCACAATTCTTAAACATCTATAATCTTTATTTAAAAACTAACTATTTAAATGCTGCAGTGACTTGTGCCCGACCGGTATGGATGGTACGGTCACGTTCCGGTTCGTTTCTTCCGCAATACGAAAACGTAGCGCGGATGGTATCTGAAATACGGTAATCAAAACGCATATCCCAACGTAAAGACTGGCCTAAACTGCGGCCGCTTGCCATTTCATAGGGAATTACCCGATCTTCCGGCTCGGCTGTAACATTACTCCATTCAAGCTCGGCAGTTAAACGTCCTTTTTGGCGCAGCGAGTAATTCACCCGCGGAACTAGTGCAAAGGCCTGCAATTGGGTTGGTTCTTCATAATATCGGTCCTCTTCCAAAGAAAACCGTGCTTCCAACGCCAGTTCAAGCGGGGAAGTGGGCCGGTAAGACACATCCGTCTTGATGGATTTGGCATAAATATCCCGGTCCTGCCTGCCGCTAAAATTGAACACCCGCGCGGTCTGCCCACTAGACAACTCGGATTGTGAACTCCATTTATCTGCCAGTCGGGCTGTAATTCGAAGAATGCGCTCCTGCTCTATACGGTCCTGGCCGCCTTCCAAATACTGATTATTTTTTTCATCACGGGACCGGTATCTGAATCGCAATGAAAAATCACGATCATTTTCAAACAGGTACAAATCCTGTCTGAATTGCAAATTTCCGAATATCGTAGTGGCTTCCTGGCGATATTTTGAAAAATCCATCAAATAGATTCCCCAAACATCCTCTTCCTGAGATTTTTCATCAATAACCACATACGATTCTGAGGAAAGTGCAGATACCGCCCGTTTCCAGAACGGTTGTTTTTTTGAAGACGCCGGCTTAAACACTCTACGCGGTTCAAATCGTAACCGTGAACTGGATTTTAATTCAACCACCGGCAGAAAATCATCGGTTGTAAGAATTCTTAAAATGTGGTCCCCCAAGGGATCGCTAACATATTCGTTCAAATCTTCATCAAAACGATAGTTACCATCTCCCTCGGTAACCTCGATATAAACACGCTCTTTTTTCGCAGTAGCGGTGTTTGAAATCTGGTAATTCATGTCCGCACTTATAGCCCGTTTCCAGGGATGAAAACCCATTCTCAGCTCGGCCAGATCGGTATTAACATTGCTCACTTGCGGGTCGGCATATATACGCTCACGATGTGTAAAATCAAGACTGGCATTGAACGACTTTATATTCTGTAACCGCATCTGATAATTCTGTGTATTTGCTTCTGATTTTTTTTCAAAGCTTCCGGGACCGTCATAATCGCTGTCCTGCCGATTCGATATTTGGGCCATTATCGATAATTTTTGAAAAGGATTGAGCTCTATACCACCGGTTACGTCGTCAAACTTGAAACCTGTGTACAAAGAATCAGACCAGTTTTCGCGTTTTTTTTCTCCCTCATACTTTGAAAAAGGCCGAACAGACCACAAAGACCATGACACATTGCCTTTACTTCGCCACCAGTCTCCTGATTGCCGGGTATTATCGTTCTCGGTATTGATCTGCTCTACTTTGACCGAATATTCCGGCAAGGCTTTTCGCTTTAAACTACTCTCCGCCTGCCAGCGTTCTGACCGAAACAACTCTTTACGCGTACTGCCATAAGATCCCCCCACAGCAAGACCGGTAACAGGCATATAGCGACCTGTCAGCTCCCGTGTATTTTCTCCACGCTGCGCGTCATTGGGCAGGTCCCATTTGCGATTGTATTCAATCTCGGTAGTCCGGTCAATATCACTGAAGCCATTATTAATCTTGCGCCAGGAACCGGTAAGATCCATTCTACCCAGATCTTTACCAAACAACCGCATCTTTTCAGGCACCAATCCGATAGACCAGTTCTGGGCTAGACCATCATTATCATCATCATCAATGTCCGAATAGGTATTTTCATCCCGTCCACTCACGGCAATTTCACCGCGCAGTTTCAGGAACGAAACCGGCTGCATCAGCAGATCAAAGTCGAGCAGATTGTGGCTCTGTGCTTGTGGCAGCACCACTACGGGAGCATAACGCGCTTCATTTTCACCCACATACTCGAATATACCGGAACCTTTATATTGATACGCGCCATTGCCACTTCCCACATCGGAAAAAGACACCTGATAATCTCCTGAATCTGCACCCACATAGACAAAAACGCTCTGATCGTCTTTAATATAACGCCCTTCTCCGAGGCCGACATACGAGGCCCCGTCAATAGCCGCAAGTTGAGATTCGTCGCCCGAAGCCTGAAGCACGGACAATTTGTCATCTGTGAGGGTAAAGTCAAGAGGATTGTTTTTGTCGTCTGCTTCACGCAAATACGTAGTTGTTAAAGAAATGCGCCCATCCAGAAATTGAGCCTTGCCTTCAGCGGAATAAAGATTTCGTCTGAATTTTTCATCAGAGTATTGAAAATCTATGGTAACGCGGGAATCGGATGTGATAAGGCGCTTGCGGGTAAACGTAATCTGTGCGGCAGCATAATCAATAATATAATCATTGGTCTCTCCCCGCACCATTTGCTCCCCATCAATATAAACCCGTTCCGTTCCCGCCAGAATAATTATATCAATCTGCCCTAAATCACCTTTTAGCTGATATGGTCCCTGGTAGCTCTCCTGCCCGTTGAATTGCATGGTTGTATAAGTACCTCGCGAAACCGCGCCTGAAACAGAAATTTGAAAATCCTCACTTTCTGCTTTACCCATCGCTCCCTGCAGTTTACGACTGTATCCGGCAAACTGGGTCCCGGAATAATTGAGCTGAAAATCACCCATGGTTGCGGAAAGATGGGGCGCCTTGATCTGTACAAAAACTTTATCAATTTCCTGCAAGTTCTGAGTAGTCCCCTCTGGCTGTATTGGGGTAGTCTGGTCCGTAAGTGAGGCCACTACCTCAACATTCTCTGCTACTTTGCCGTTTACATTTATGTTCAAACTGGAATTGACTTTTAAACCACGGTTGTTGCCCATGGTCACGCCACGAGTAATACTTCCGCTTTTGGTGAGGTTGGCGGCATATTCTTCTTCCTCCTCCTGCTCTAACGATACTTTGTGCCGGTCTGACGGTCCTGTGGGCGCGTTAAAAACACGCTGCTTGATTTGTCGATGATAATAACTTTTTAACAACGGTACATACAGCACTTTATATTTCAACCGAATTGATATAGAGCTACTAATAGAATTTTTGAAACGGACCTCTCCATCAATATAATCCATTTCGTAGGCTATGGGTGGTAACGGCTCTCCGTTTATGAATATAGATTCGGAATTGGCAAGAATCAAACTGTCAGGCAAAAAATAGGGGCCTTTGCGGTCTTCACCCATCAGGGTAATATCTTTTTCATACAAACTTGTTTGACCCAGCTTACCGCTGGTTTGCGCGAATACAGGTAAGGATATCAAAACCATCAAGAAGCAAATACGGATCCGTTGGGGGCTGATGAATGCGGACATGTTTACCTTAATTGGACGACAAAAAAGTTAATTTGAACAATTGAATACGATGATTGCCGGTATCGGCAACATAGAGGTTGTCACGAAAGCAGCTTACATCACCGGGTTTGTTGAATGCTCCAAAAGCATCTCCACTCGCTCCAAATGTGTAAACCAGTCGACCATTGACATCAAAAAATAAAAGCTGGTCTTGTACACTATCCGCCACAATGAGTAAATTTTTAGGGCCTGTACAAAGACCTGTGGGAGAAGACAACTGTTCATTACCCATATCATATAGATAATTTCCATAATCATCATATACTTTAACACAACCGGCTTCCTGGTCAGAGATATAAACCTTGTCATTCTGCGAAACATGAATATGAACAGGTGTTTTTAATGCTCCATCACCCCAGTCAAAATCTCCAAACCGGATGATGGGCTCAAACTGGGAATTGAATTTTAACGTGCGTTTATAATCCCGGTCAATGATAAACAATTCGCCATGCATATTTATACTTAGGGATACAGGAAAAGCAAATCTCAAATTTTCTTCCAAAGCATCATCAGAATAAAGCGAGGAAATCCAGTTCAGGTCTTTATCATAGCGTTCAATACGGTTATTTTCCTGATCTGCAATATAAAGGTCAAGAGCATTGCCACTGTCAATATCCATTGGCTGTTGAAATTGCCCGCTCTCCCATCCAAATCCACCAATATGAGAAACCAGTTTGCCCAATTCATCAAACTGTTGAATGCGATTATTGCCGGTATCCACCACATACAACCTGCCCATGGGTGAAACATCCAGGCTGGCAGGAGATTCAAACTGTCCCGGAGCATCTCCACGTTCACCAATTGTACGAATAAATTTCAATTGCAATTGGAGCTCATTCCCGGGGACCTGTGCAATCAACAGGGATGAAAAGAATAACATATATAAAACTAAAGATCTCATAATTCCTCAGTAGGATAAACCAGTTTTTTCAAAAAATGAAATTTGGGGGTATTTTTCAACTTTTCCAGCGCATTGCGTCTCAATTTAATATCCAGTTTGGTTTGCAGTACAATATCTTCAAGCACTTTGGGGCTGATCACTTTGGTGAGTGCCTGTTCCTGCAGCGTATCACTTTTATGATTAAAAATTACATTGGCCAGCCACTCCTGATCATTCAACTTTTCCAACGCATACGTTCTCACCGGGAACAGCTTTGCAGTCATGATAATGTCATAAAGCAAATTCGCACGTGCTATCCGGTCTACCGCATGAAAACAGACAATCTCATCAGGATCCGTACAAGCAATATCTTTGATAATTGATTGTTCCCGTATTTTATTTAATGCCGCAACACGGATATGGTTCAATTTGTCAAAGGTTGCAATATCTGCCAGTATGTTCTGATCTGTTATCTGTTCAATTGCATTCAGTCTCACCTGCAAATCCGGTGAACTCTTGGCAAGTTTGGCGCGCAATGCAGGGTCTATAATTGCTTTTGCAGCATGAATACGAATGGTTTCATTTTCATCGCGTATTGCTGCCTGGTATAGTCCATTCTGGTCTTTGAGTCGTTTTATAATTTCTATTTTTACGGGTTCTTCCAGCGGGCTAAATAAAAACATGGCCAGAATATCCTGAGAGATAAGATTCCTAACTGCGGCAATTTGTACAGTTGTGCTTTTATCTTTACTCAAGATTTGCTGCAACAGCTTTTGCTGTGTAATTCTGGAAACAGCCAGCGCCCTCACATCCGTATCCTGATCGTCAAAAGCCACTTTGGTTATCAATTCATCATCAAATACTTTTTCAAGCGCGGCCAGCCGAACAACCGGGCTCTTGTCAGAAAGAATCACCCGCCTCAACATGGAAGCATCCGTTAACCGTATAACAGCAGCCTTGCGCACAATCAGTGAAGGATCATTTTTACAGCGGTCTTGTACCAATCGTGGATCTTTGCTCTTGTCCAAAGCCAATCGTCGAACGCTGTCATTAGGATCATGTCTTGCAATAGTAGTAAGAACCGATTCATTTTCCAGCATCTGCGTTGCCAACAGGCGCACATATACTGTTTTATGCCTACGTGCAATAGCCGCTATACCATTGGGTGTTAACGGTAAAGACAGTGCCGCCTGACACACCTGGGGATCTGTTTCCAGCAGTATAATTGCAGACCGCCGTTTAGGATTTTTTATCTCTGCCAGCTTGCGGATTTTTTTTCCCCGGCTAAGCATCATCCAGTTTATTTTGAAAAAGATTGAAAGTTTAACCATGTATGGATTTACCCAATAAGACTCTATTTTTTATACAAATGTCGTTCATCCGGATAAATTGTGTGATGTTTAGAGCGCATCATCTCTCTGCACTTTCTCCAACGCAAATATGCCTGTTCCAATTCCACATCACCATGGGTCATGTTGGAAAGAGTTTTGGTACTCAACCGCAAACCACCGTCTTTCTTTTCTTTCAACAATAAACGATCTAGCGTACTCATTTGTTTTTTAGACAAATTTGCCTTTATATACGCATCATTTTCAGCCTGAGTATCATAAATAATAAAGTGTGATGTTCCTATTGCCTGCAATGGTATACCGTATTTTTGATAGCCCAGATAACCCAGCACAAGTACCAGGAAAAACAATACGATACGAAACTCTACACCTTTTGAGCCTTTAGCCATATAATTCCCTGCTTTTTCTATAAATTATAAGAATATAAGATGATATACAAGTTAAAATTTATTTTACATATTTTCCTTGAATATTTACTATAAAACTATTAATTTCAATACAGTAAAGGAATTTTTATATGAATCGGATAATAATCATTGCATTAACAATATTTTCCATGGGTTTATTGCCGGGTTGTGGGATTAAGCTTGTACCCAGATATCCTGAAAACCTGGATGGTGAAACATCCCGCACTGCCTGGGACTCACCTGCATCAACCCCGGAATCAAGCAGTTCGCCACAACAATCAGCAATTTCCGGAACCGGCAAACGCTTGAATAAAACCATGTATAATGCTTTTATTGCAGAGATCAAGCGGTTTATGGGCGCTCCTTATGTATGGGGTGGTGCTTCTCCATCTGGCACCGATTGCTCAGGTTTAATTGCAACCATGTATAAAAGAGCCGCAGATATTGATTTACCACACAGCACAACTCAATTATCAAAAACCGGAACATCGGTTTCCGTACGGGATCTGAAATTTGGTGATTTATTGTTTTTCAATGATGGGCAGGGAAAAAAGCCACTACATGTTGGTTTTTATCTGGCAAAGGGCAAATTTGTACATGCTTCAGTCAGTAGTGGGGTAACCGTTTCAATACTTACTCAATCTCCGTACAAACAGCAATATCTTGGCGCTAAACGAATTCTTGAATAATTAAAGAAAGTAGTACATGTCATCACAACAGACACCGCTGCCCAAAAAAGGGGAGACGGTAGACTTGTATATAGAATCCCTTGCCTTTGGCGCAAAGGGGATCGCCCGGTTGGGTGAAATGGTTTGTTTTGTAGAAGGTGCCATTCCCGGGCAAACCGTAAAAGCAAGGCTGCTCAAGAAAAAACGATCTTATTATGAAGCCCGTACTCTTGAAGTAATAAAAACCTCTGAATGGCAGGTTGATCCGGTTTGCAGCCATTTTCAATCCTGTGGAGGTTGTTCTTTACAGCACCTGCAATACGAACAACAGTTAAAAACCAAAGAAGATCAGGTTAAGGATTCCATTGCCCGTCTGGGTGGTTTTAAAAATGTTCCTATGCAGCCAATCTTACCGTCGCTTGAAACAGAACAATATCGCAATAAGATGGAATTTTCTTTCAGTCGGGATCGTTGGTTGTCTGTACAAGAGATTGAAAGTAATAAAACATTTGAAAAGACCGGCTTGTTTCTCGGCATGCACGCAAAAGGATTTTTTGACAAGGTTATTGATTTGAAGGAATGTCATCTCGTTGAACCCATTGCAACAGAGATTCTCGATACGGTCAGAGAGATTGCACGTGAAAGCGGACTTGACAGCTACAGCACTCGCGATCATACAGGTTTTTGGCGATTTTTAATTATTCGAAAGAGTAAAAACACCGGCGACCTGCTGGTGAATGTCGTTACCTATTCCTATAATAAAGATATTGCTGAACAACTAAGAGAACAATTGTGCGCTCGTTTTCCACAAATAACAAGTCTTTTATACAGTACTACTCAAAGTAAAGCCAGTGTTGCGTATAGTGAAAAAGAATACCTGTTGCATGGCAAAAAGACCATTTTTGAAAAACTGGGCAATTATCAGTTTGAAGTCTCGGGTAACTCTTTTTTTCAAACCAACACCAGACAGGCAGAAAGATTATATGATGTAGTTGTAGAGATGGCGGATTTTAAAGATGACGAAACAGTTTATGATCTCTATTGCGGTGCAGGTACAATCTCTATATATATCAGTGAATATGTGAACAAAGTGATTGGTTTTGAATCGGTCGAGTCAGCGGTAATAGACGCCTATAAAAATTGTGCAATTAATTCCATAAACAATTGCGATTTTGAACTGGGTGATCTCAAGGACCAGATATCAGATACCCAAAGACTGGCTGAAAGATATGGAACCCCAGATACAATGATCATTGATCCCCCGCGTGCGGGAATGCATCCCAACACACTTGCGGCAGTGTTGGAACTGGAACCGAAAAAAATTGTACATGTTTCTTGCAATCCTGCAACCCTTGCAAGAGACCTGGGCCTGTTGTGTGAGGAAAAATATACGTTGACAGCAGTCAAACCTGTAGACATGTTTCCCCACACGGCACATATCGAAGCAGTTGCATTGCTCCAACTAAAGTAATTACAATTTTGTGTTTGCAATTAAAAGTGTTTTTTGTATTAATAAATGTAATCCTTTAACGTATCTACTTGAAAATATTGGTTAAAACATGAAAAAAAACAAAGCGTGTCTGTTCAAGTGCATACCGGCGCTTGTATTACTATTGGCTGCCGGTGTTTTTGCTCAGTATCAATCAATTCAGGATGATTCACTCTATTCATATGTTGGGGTCAGAATTGACAGAGGCCCCGAGCAAATGCAAGTGAACATGTCTGATGTGACGATTGAGCATGATGGTTATTACCGTGTTTGGGCCAACATGGTCCATGACAGTGGTGATGAACAACTGAACGAGTCCTATTTTATTACGATAATTGATGAGGACAGTTTGGTTTCAACCCCATCCGATTCAAACGCAGGGCCATACAAAGTGATAGCAGATTATCCGGGTATGACGTCTGATCCTGTTTTTGAAGATGGTGGATTATTTTATCTCAAATCGGGTTTACACACAATCCGGCTGCACCATTATATTCAAATCTCGGACGAATATCCGCAGTTTTTAAATGGTGTCATGGGTGGCCCCCATGGAGAAGCTGAAAGTCTTTACGTTCTTGACAGCCTCTATGTGATTGCCGAACCCCAGATCGATGCTATGGTCAGCGTAGATGCCTGGACCCTTCACAATGATCTGGTTAACAACCGGCTTGAAAAAGTGGCGTATCCCAATGAAGCGGTAAGGATCCGCATCAAGGCCTCTAATAATTTTATCAATGACATCCGCTTTGCGCAAATGCAAGCCAACCTGCCGGATTCGCTGATAAACGTTACACTCTCGATCACTCCGGATGATACGATAAACGGACAGTTTATCTGGAACCTGCCGCGTTTGGCACCTGACGATACTTTTTCTGTCTGGGTTGACGCACAAATACCACCGGTTATGCCGGAAGGTTTTACCTATCAAAACATTACTGCCCAAATAACGGCACCCAATGATATTGATCTTTCCAATAATATTGATGGAGACCATTTCTGGATTGGTGATGAATTGCCCGTTGAAGTTGCAGACCTTGCCATTACACTGGAATCCAATCCGGATTCATTTTTGGTAAGCGGTCAGGACACATTAAAACTTGCCATGCGCGATGAAACGGTTCCCCTGACCATTACAATTGCAAACTTGCAGCCGGATACCGCTAGAAATATTGTGGTAACAACCACAATTCCACCACAACTCTCTTTTACTGAATCCGAAGAAACTCCGGTTCAGATCCAGGCAAATCAGGTGACCTGGCATTTTGGCCTGATTCCTCCCAATTCTCAAAAATCCTGGATATACCAGGCAGAAGTTAAATCCGGACTTGCTGATTCCATGATAACTGTGAACAGCCTTGCCCAGGTCAGCGCTGACAATGACAGCATTCTAGACAACAATAGTGATACGGATGTATTTTACATTGTGAGAAAAGACACGGTTCTGGATATGGGTGTGAATGTAGCAATACAATCAGACACAACTATTACCATTGATTCTACACCTCATAAAGCGGTTGTTGGTGGTAATACATTTACCTACGAGATGAATGTTTCCAATAACGGTCCCTTTGTGTCTGTAGCTTCTGTATTGCAAACCATAATACCGGAGTCGGTTACCATCTCGGCCTTCAGTATACAGCCGGATGTAACAAACGGAGATACTCTGCAATGGAATTTTGCACAGTTTGATCCTGATTCTGTGCTTTTGATTGGTATGGTACTCAAATCCAAATGGAACCTGCCTTATTTTCCTGAAAAACTCACACTGTCATCAGAAATTTTTGAACCGTATGATGTGGATCCTGTAAATAATATAGACAGTGATTTCCTATATGTTCTGGCCCCGCCAGACACCAACGAAACCGATGTGTGGACCACCATTGCTTCAACTACCGATACCACAGAGGTTTTTGAAGAGAATACGTTTAACGCTGTTTTCCCAGGTGACACATTCCTCTATACTATAGATTACGGCAACCTGGGTCCGGATGATGCAAATTCAACCTCACTGGGTTTCTCGGTACCTGACTATGTGACTTTGCTGGAAGCTTCGGTAGAACCACAGGATGGTGCAACAGAATTTGGAACAACGGCCACCTGGAACATTGCTCTGCTGCCCGTATCCGCTGATTCTGTTATCATTCTGCAAATGATGCTGGATCCCAATGTTGACAGTACATTGCAATGGTTTGACGCATCGGTTATCATTTCAAATGTAGATGATACCAATGCAAGCAACGACAGCGACAGTGAACGCATACGCATCATTCCATTACCACCAGAACCATCCAAAAACTATGATGCTGAAATCATCTTTGTTGCAATTGCAGATTCGCAATATGTATCAGGCGGTATTACCTATCCTGCAACAGAAGCCGGTAACCGCTACCAGTATCATCTTTCTGTTGTTAATCATGGTCCAAAACCGGGATTAGATATATTAGTTCACGCAACTGTTCCCGATATTGTGACCCTTTCTGATTTCTCCAAAACCAGCGAGTCTGCAGATTCACTTGACTGGTCCATTGACTCGTTGGCCGTGGGAGCAACCTGGACGGTAACATTTGCCGCACAAACCCCGACTGAACTGCCAATGTATCCGCAAGCCGTTGTTGCAGGAGCAAGCATACAAGCAATACATGATACAGTTGCAGTCAACAACGCTGCTCAAAACACAGCTTATATACTTGAAAAAATTGAAACTGACTTTATAGATGTTACCCCGGCCCAAATCGCAATTACAGATTCTAATGGTACAGTAAACAGCCTTTCCTACAACTTTGCACGTGAAGGTGAAGATTATGTTTACCAGCTCACCATACAGAATCTGGGCGATATGACCGCCTATGATGTAAGAGTTGTGGATTATTATCCGCAGGAGCTTTCGATTCACACATTTGATCCTGCACCCTTTACATCAAATTCAGACTCTATTGTCTGGAATATCACTTCCATTCCGGCAGGTGGATCTCAGGTTCTGACCTTTCATGCTGTTGTTCCAGGACTGATGCCAATCGGTCTAAATCCGTTAGACAATCGGGTTACGGTTTCTGCTGCGGATGAAAAACCTGAAAAAACAGAAAACAATACGTCTGAATTACGGGTTTACAATTATGTCAAAGAACCGGAACCATTCACTCCGTTAATTGAGGCCTTACCCCCAACTATTGACGTAACCGACAGCGCAATGATCCGGGTGCAGGTGCCTGTAGAGATAACATCGTGGGATTTATGGATCTATTTGCCAAACGGTCAGGTCATTAAAGACTTTGCAGATAATTTTATTTCAAACAATCTGTTACAACCGGACATCTGGTTCAACATTGACGACTATTACGATCAACCCCATTTATATAGCGGTACCCTGGCAGATGATATCATTCTTGAAATCCATGCCTATGGAAAACGCGGGAACGAAGGTATTGGTCAAACCCACCTTGTTGTAAAAAGCGAAAACCATATGGTGCTTGACCGAAACGTTTTTCGCCCCGGAATAGATGGTTATGTAGACATTAAATTCAAACTCAGCTATGAACGTCTGGCGCGTTTGGATGTTTTTGATGTGAGTGGTCGTTTGATCACCACCCTGTCAGAAGATTTTTACGATGGCGGTTGGAATTCGTTTTTGTGGAATGGCCGTCTGCAAGACGGACGGGATGCCGGCAGCGGAGTTTATTTAATTACGCTGGATTCCGGAGAGTTCAAGGATTGGAAAAAATTAATCATTGTGAGATAAACTATGAAAAAGATATTGATACGTCAGTTCTCGATCTTTTTGCTGCTGTTTGTTACCGTACAAAGTAACGCGCAAATCAGAGCAGGCGCTGCATTTTTAAAAATGCTACCGGGTGCGCGGGTGCAGTCCATGTCTATGGCGCAAACCGGAATCATTGACGATGTTCATTCTTTATATGCAAACCCCGGTTCTGCCGGTTTCTTGCGCGAATGGCAGTGGTCGGCTTCTTATACAAAATGGATTGCCGATATTTCCAATGCCTCTTTTCTTTACGGAAAACGCGTTCATACTCCATGGAGCCGCAGAACAAACCTGGCTGTAGGATTTCTGTACCAGGGTGTTCCTGAATTTGACAGTACGGATGATACCATGCCATATGCTTCATCGAACGATATGGTAGCATCTCTTAGCATTGGTCAACCTCTTACTTTTTTAACTGACTATATTTCGCTGGGAGCCAATTTCAAATACCTGCGCAGCAAGCTGGCAGATTTCAGCGCCGGCGCTCCTGTTGCTGATTTTGGCCTGTTGATACGTACACCTCGTTTCGGTATGGGAAACTCTGTGTTTCCGTATGGTATTGTCACCATGGGTGCTGCTCTTACCCAATACGGCGGAACCATTAATTTTGACCAGCAGGGAACACCATTGCCAGAAACCCGTCGTGCCGGACTAGCATTTTATACCGGCAGTCATACCGGATTGCAATTTGTTGTTACAGCTGATTATATCGACGTAATGGATGAAGATAATTACATTGCAATGGGTACCGAGTTTAGTATTGGTCGTACGTTTTCCATAAACGCGGGATATGACTTTGGTGGCGATCTGATGGAAAAGGTCACCTTTGGCGCAAGCATTCGACTCGATGACATCAACTTTCCCGGTGGAGAAGTGGTACCGGGTCGCAACAATGCACTTCGTTTTGATGTAGCATCGGTAAATGAAGCGGATTTCTTTTCACGGACCTATCGCGGTACTGCCACGCATTACCCCATTCGTCCTGAACAGTTTTCTTTTATCACAGCAACAGAAAACGACACATTTTACACAGACACGGTTCGGGTACATTGGCAGCCATCCAAAGATCCTGACCTGTACGACGATGTAAGTTATACCCTGGTAATGGACCAGAATTATTCTAAAATGACACGCCTGGCTTATTTATACAACGAAGATCAGGGTAATATTTTGGAAGAAATTAAAAACACCAGCTATATGGTAAAAACCAACTTGAAAGATACAGAATATCTGTTCAATGATATTGTTGGCGGGTACTATTACTGGATGGTTGTAGCAATTGATAAAGATAAACATATCAGACTGGCGAAAAAGGGAGACACCTATATCTCCAAATTCTATGTGCCACTGCCTGACATCCAGATCGATCAAATTGTATTCAACTATTCTCCATGGATAACCATGGATGATTATCACGGTGACATACGTGTTCATCTCAGTAATCGTGGTGACCGTACCGCATCTCAATTTACAGTTAATATCTCTGACTCTGTTGGCATTTTAAAAGAGAGTCTGGATATGGACAATGTAAATCAGCCCACAACCCAATTGATATCCAGAGCGGTTATTGATTCACTGCTGCCTGGTGAAGAAAAAGTCATTCCCCTCCAGTGGAATACAAAATGGCTGGGCAAGCACGAGTTCATAGTAGAAGCCGATGTGGACAGCAACTTGATAGAATGGGAAAAAGATAAGAATTATAAAGTCACAAGCTTTTATACCATTCCCAAAGGATACCTGACCACCGCAGACACGGCGTTAACCATATTGAACTCGCGGGTAGAGATCAATACTCCTATTGTTACGGTAGTTACTTTTGACACCAACAAGACCGATGTTTCTATGGATTACCTGACCATGTCGCAATTTGATCCGCATCTCAGCATTATTGCAGAGAGATTGGTCAGAAAGCCAGATCAACGCATTACCCTTAAAGGATGGGCAGATCCCAATTCCGAAAACGCAACAATTGACCTTGCCAATCGTCGTTCTGAGGCTGTGCGTGATACCTTGATTTCACGCCGTGTAAGACCAGAACAGATCCGGATCCTGCCGGGTGAAGTTTGGGAAAGCCGCCGCACACCCTCGAACCCTGATGACAGAAGATGGATCTTTGAAGAACGTCGTATGGTCAAGATTGATTCAGACACCCTGGGCCAGGAAGAATTGTTTGAACCGGTATACATCCGGGACGATGAACCCCTGTTGAAGAACATTGTATTTGATACCCAATTGAAATACGCGGTACCTGCAGAAGAATCTTATGCTGCTTATTTTGGAAAAGGTATTGTAGATACGCTTGAACTGGACCTGAAAGAAGGCGCCAAAATCAAAACCCACATTGAGTGGATGCCTATTCCTTATGGACGGGTTTACTGGAATGAAAAAGAAGCTGAATACCAGCTCAAGGTTGTTGATAATCTGGGCAGACACTTTAAAACCCGACCCGACACGGTGGTTATGAAAGCAATTGATGTGTTGAGGGAAAACCGTATGGCAATCCCGCTGCAATTCAACAATACCAGTCCGTTGTACGAGTTTTATCTCAATCTGCTGCTTGAGCAAATGAGTTCCATTCTGGAAAATCCGGATATGCGTATCGCTTTCAGCGGGCACGCCTGTGCAACAGGCTCCGCTCAAATCAATGAGGCCCTGTCTGACCGACGCGTAAAAACATTCCAGCAGGAATTTATGGAGTATATGAAGAAAAATGCTCCTGACAATTACGAAAGCATCATGTCTCGTGTGGATCCGCCACGTGGATATGGTGAATACAATCCGCTGCAGGTAGAGCGTTTGACAGGTGAACAGATCCTGATTGGTAATAATGAAAAATCATCGGGACGTATCCTAAACAGACGCATCGAAATCAAGATATATCTAACCAAATCACCCCTTGATGCTTATAAATAGAAACTAAAAAAAGGGAGCGGATATCCGCTCCCTTTTTTTATTAACCTCTTAAAAAAATCAACCTTTTCACTCATCCAATGATTCAAGATCTGCCAAATCTTTTAATCTTCCGGTCACTTTTTTATTTTTCTTAAATGCTTCCAAACCTATAATTTTCACCGGGACATTGGCATATTCGCTGTAAACTATATGATTAATAGCCTCCTCCCACGTAATACCACTTAATGAAGTTAATAAATCAATTCGTACCGGTGGATATCCTAACTGAACAATTTTATCTGGTGTATTAAAATCATCAACATTCAATCCTAATCCCCCAAATCCAAAATCATCAAGGGCTTTCAAAATTTTTTCAGCATTAGCATTATCTGGTTTTACCCAAATATCAATATCTCCTGTTGTTCTGGGATGACCATAAAATGCTAACGCATAACCTCCCACAATCATATATTCTACATTATTTGCGTTCAATAATTCGAACAACTCGAGATAATCTTGGTAAATCTCCATATGCGTGCCTCTTTAAAAATTCAACTGCCTCAAATCGTTCTTGTGGTGGACGACTGAGCCAATATTGTAGATCTTTTTTTTCTAATTCTGAATCACCAATAAAACTTTTAGTAACGATTCTCTGTAATTTTCTTTTATTGCTTTTATTCATCTAAAATCCTCAATCCACACCGAATAAAATATCAATTTTGACAATAAAATACTATTTTTCAATCACTCAATACGGTTAATTTCTTGTACAACACCGTACTGCCTGATTTAAACCGTACAAAATAAACCCCATCAGGTACTCGTGTGCCGTTTTCGTCTGAGGCGTCCCAGCTATAAGTGTACAGACCTCCCATCACACGATGATTGGCAATGGTCTTTACGCGTTTCCCCAGCGTATTGTAAACCGTTAACTGTATGTGATGCGGATTGTCTTTTTGCGCCACCTGCACGTCAATGCGTGTAGCCGGCACCTCACCAGAGGGAACAAAAGGATTGGGATAGGTCTGCGACAATCCGAATTCATAGTCCTCGAATCCCGGGGGCAACGGTCTGGCAACAATCTTGGTTTTATCCAGCAGCCATTCGTATGGATCTATATCGAGCTCGGAGGGATTAAAATCCAGTTCCCATTGAAAAGTCTCATAATCCTGGGTAATACTCAACGTGTCCAGCAATGATGAATTGTCAGAACGGAACATCACTTCCAGCGGGAATTCAAAAATTCCGCCTACCACTTGCCGCTGTCTCACAAACAGTTCAACCAATCGCTTTCCATCCGCGGCCAGGGATGTCTCCCACCCCACTTCAAGGTCCGGGTATCCGGGACGATAAATCCACTGTTCAAAAAAAAGATCAAGATCCTGCCCGGATTCCTGTTCGGCAATGCGCTGAAAATCATCAATAGTTGCATTACCATAGGCATGCTGATCCAAATAATTTCGTAATGTGTTTATAAAAGCGTCGTCGCCAACAAGATAACGCAGCATGTGCAACACCCAGGCCCCTTTTTGATAAACCGTATATCCCCACATATAAACCGGATCATATAAAGCAAAGTGCCCAATTCGTCCCACTTCACTAAAATAGTTGGTAGCCATGGTTTGCATGGTACCCCGCAACGAATCCTGTCCTGCGATCTGTTCAAAATAAAGCGCTTCACAATACGAGGCAAACCCTTCGTTAAGCCAGATCTCTCGCCAGTCTGTCAATGTTACATAATCTCCAAACCAGTGATGGGCCAGCTCGTGCGCTACAATATAATCATATTTGTGATCACCGGTAATCAGGTTGGTTGACATACTGGTCATGGTCTGGTGCTCCATTGCACCGCTCTGATACGTCTCTGCCATGCTATAACGATCAAAGGGGTACGGTCCCAAAAGTTCTTCAAACACACGCATCATTTGTGAAAGATTCTGCCAGCTCAACTCGGCATTTTCAAACTTTTCCGGGGTTACATAAAATTCAAGGGGGATTGTGTCTTGATCAATAGATACATACGGCTCCTGATGCACCTCATAGTTACTGACAGCAAGAGCAATTAGATATGAGGCAATGGGATGTTTCTCCTGCCAGTGCCATGTGGTTGTACCCTCTTCCGAGGTTGTGGTATCCACCAACAATCCGTTGGAAAAAGCGCTCAAACCGGTGGGCACGGTTATGTACATATCCAGCGTTGCCTTGTCATCCGGTACATCATGTGACGGCACCCAAAAGCGCAGCATGGATGGCGGCTGGGTATTCAAGCCTTCACCATGCGTATAAATAATATCTTTGATGAAAAAGAATCCACCGCTGCGGTCGTTACCCGGTGTTCCATGATAATAAACACTCACCCCAAAAGTATCATCCATTGCGGGTGTATCCATAACAAGTTTACCGTTTCCATACAGATATTCGCTTGTTTTTGAGCCATTAATAAACACAGAATCTACTGTCAGGTTCAACAAATGTAGAAAAAAAGTGGATTCCGCAGAAGGTAAGGAACGAATTTCTAGATCAGCTCGTGCGGTAATCTGTTTTTCTTCAGGTAAAATTAAAAGATGCAGGTCATAATGCAGTACATCAATGGGGTTGGATTCATCGTCACGATCCAACTGCATATAAACAGGTGGAGAGACAAAGGGCTTGTCTAAAATCCTGTCCTGCGCAAAAACACTGCCCGCAAAGAAAACAAGCAGTAACCATGTCAACCGGTTACTTTTCAGCGTTGGGGTCCTTTAAGGTGCTCCATATAATTATACCTATTGCAACAATACCACCCCACAAGACCATCACCAGGGTTCGGGGAGGATTGCGAAACAAAATTTCATAAAGCAGACCGGCAACTCCAAATGCCATGTAAATGACTGCTCTGCGTTTATATCCATCTTTCCAGAAACTAAAATTCATTGCTACTCTTTCTTTTTATCAAGAACATCAAAATTTGTCCGGTTATTCTTGCAGATGTGTTAATAATTCATAAACCGCTATACCATAGGCAACCGAAACATTGAGCGATTGCTTGATGCCCAGCATGGGTATCTCTACGGCAATATCGCCCAATGGTACCAGCTCATCCTGAATGCCGTGGTACTCGTTGCCAACAACCAGGCACAGGGGAAATTGGTAACCCGCTTTGCGGTAATCCACACTGTCAGAGGTATGTTCAAGCATAACGATCTGATACCCCTCTGTTTTCAGCTTTTCAATCAATTTTGCCGCATCCGGTTCATAACTCCAGGGCACGGATTCTTCAGCGCCCAGGCTGGTCTTGCGAATGTCCGCCCGCGGGGGTTGGCTGGTAATACCGCACAGATACAGATGCTCGATATGCGCGCCGTCTGAGGTACGGAACAAGGCACCCACATTATGCGCGGAACGGATATTGTCCGCTATCACGACGATGCGATTGCGGGGGCTGTTGAGCGAATCCTGTGGATCAGGACGCGCGTCATTGATTTCTTCATATGAAAGTTTGCGGAGCATTTCTGTTTTCCAATTATCGGGAACTATTTTCCAATACAATTGGTATAAAATAAGCGTTTACAATCTATTATACAACTATTTTCAATAATCAACATTCATCAAGGGGTTAAAAAAGGGGATGTTTATGAAATTCAAAAATTTCTTGTTTGTATTATTGATCTGTATATTTATCACCTCCCAGGCAGCAGAACTAGCGGTTGATTTCGGAACGGGTATCATTCAAAGAATTGAAACAGATGCAGGGTCATTTCAAAATCCTCCACAGGGTTTAAATGTGAAACTCTGGATTCCGGTCAATTCAGTAATTTGGGGCGTATCTACAGGTTATGGCTATCAAAACACTCAAAGTAATGTATCACATAATGGAATAGGTTATGATACTTTTCATAAAACTCGAGGCTTTCCACTGGAAGTTGAATGCCTGTCTTCTCCTTTATTTCAAAACAATCCCATTTCTCCATTTATAGGGTTGGGTTTTGGATACTATAACTATTCATTAGAATATATGTATGGCAGAACTTATAAATTCAGTATTAAAAATTTTGCCCAATACTTTACTTTTGGATGTAGCTATAAGCTGGGTACAAAATGGAAAACCTACATTCAATTTAAAAAATTAGGCTGGAGTAATTTAAAAATTACATATGACAAAAATTCCTCCTATTCTTTGTCCAGCAAAAGAGATCAAAAAAGTAAATCCGGCCTGCAGGATCTGGGCTTTGTTGTTGGCTTCAGTTTCATATTAAATGGGGGTGACAAATGAAAAAAACAATCATTGTCTTTTTATTCCTTTTGATACAAAGTGCATTCTCCGTTCAGATTGGTTCAAGTTTGGGCACAGGAATGATTTTAAAAGCATCAAATTTAACTTCACGAACTATTTTAGAACCCAAACATATAAATATAAATCTTGCCAGGCAAATCAATAAATACAGTTGGATCCATACCAGCTTTGGTTACGGCTATGAGAACAACAGCGGAAACAATCCAAATAGCACCAATATGGGTGATGATGCAACAGAATCAATAAGCGGGTTCAACTTTGGTGCAGATTACAGATTTATTGCAAATCTGAACAATGCGAATACCATGGGTTTATTTTGGGGAATAGGTGTCGGTTATTATTATTACAACTTCAATAATGATTATAATAACATGCAAGAAGAAGATATTCGTGGACTGGCTCAATACTTTTGCTTTGGATTTAAATCTGCAATAAATACCAAAACCCATATGTATGTAAATTTCAAAAAAATGGGACTCAGCAACATAGAATCCAAACGAAATTCAGAGTCATATTCATATAATGTAGATTATAATAGCTATTATGGACTTGAAAGCATGGAGATAACTGTTGGTTTAATGTATCAATTGGGCAATTAATTTTCTTATTAACCACCCTCCAAAACAAAAATTAATAGAGGGTGGATAACTGGATAAAAACTGAGGTAAAACTTTTGAAAACCAAACATATTTTATTTGTATTCTTGAGCTGCTTATTTATCAACTCGCAGGCAGCAGAGCTGGGAGTTGATTTTGGTACGGGTATTGTTCAAACAATAGAAACTGATACCAAATCATTTGACAGTCCTCCAAATGGTATAAACGTTAAACTCTGGGTGCCGGTAAAGTCCATGATGTTGGTTTTATCATCTGGTTACGGTTATAAAAAAAATGAAACTAATTATAGCCATGGTGAAGAAAGATATTTATTAACAAAAGGAATCCCCGTAGAGTTTGAGATTTTATCCTGCCCGTTGCAAAGCAAGACTTTCTCACCATTTATTGGTATAGGAATGGGATATTACAACTATGAGCTTACGAACAAAAGTTATGCGACATTTAAATACGACTTGAAAGGTTTTGCCCAATATTTCACTTTTGGATGCAAATACAATTTAACCTCCAAAGTATCTTCTTTTATCCAGTTTAAAAAGTTGGGATGGAGTAATATTACAATTACTCCTGATGATAATAATTTCTATGATTATGGATTTACATATAAATCAAAATATGACAGCAAAAACGGTTTAGAGGATATGGGAATTGCCATGGGATTTTCATTCAAAATTTAAGGGGGTAATCTCATGAAAAAAGCAGAATTAATATTATGGGTTTTATTTATAATAAAACCCATTTACGCAAATAGTATTGGTATTAGTTATGGATCCAGCTTTATAAACCAACCATCAACATATCACTCTAATCTGGACCTTGTACCCAAACAACTTGCTCTTTTTGCCGAGTATTCAATGACCGATAAAAACAGTTTATTAACAAGAATGGGATTTGCAAGGAAAAAACTTTTATCTGAAACCAATACAGGGCATGAAATCCTGAACGGTACTGAAGAATTATCAGGAATTTCTTTCGAGTTTGAATATCAAACATTTGCAACTCTCGACAGGGATAAAAATATTAACTTATTCTGGGGCTTGGGTGCAGGATATTATAATTACAGCTATACCAATACTTATCAAAAATCCTGGGAAAAAGATTATAATGGACTTGCACAATTTTTCACTTTTGGATTTTCAACCCGAATTCACAACAAGTCGAAAATGTTTATCCATTTTAAAAAAATGGGGTTCAGCAATATTAAAGAAAAAGAGGCCCCTTCCAGTTCATCTGGTAAAACAATAGATTATGTCAGCAAATCCGGATTAAAAAATCTGGAGCTGTCTGTGGGGCTGTGCTATATAATAAACTAATGCCGCTGTTGTGGTCAATATATAATATTTTTATGAATTTTCTTCCTCTGTGTCTTTGTCGCTTTTTAAATCACCGGAATCGTCTGTATTATCCGCAATCAAGATCTTTTCTTCATCCTCATCTCGCTTTTGTTGATGTTTCCGCACCTCAGGTAAATAGTCTCTAAACGTCTCACCGTAAATAGCCCAGACGGTTACAAACAAGGCGGCAATGATGGGCCCAATGATAAATCCAATGATACCGAAAAAACCAATCCCGCCCAATGTCGAGAAAAAGATCAACAGCTCGTGCATTTGGGTATCTCTTCCCACCCAACGCGGGCGCAAGAGATTGTCCACACTGCCAACCAGCAATCCGCAATATATCAACAAGGCAATACCGGTAATAAAATGACCCGCTGCAATCTGTAACAGTACCGCAGGAAACCACACCAGCGACGATCCGATTGCCGGTATAATGGACAATACCGTCATTACCGTGCCCCAAAACAGGGCGCCGTCAATACCCGCCACCCAGAACGCAAGTCCCGCAAGGCCGCCCTGAATAACTCCAATCAGCAGCGTACCCTTTATGGTTGCACGCGTAACCGAAGTAAACCGGTCAAGCATACGGCGCTCATCTTCATCGGTCATGGGTAAATAGTACAAAATCTTTTCAAGAATCTGGTCCCCCTCTTTTAAAAAGAAGAACAAAGTATACATGAATGCAAAAAACAGGAAAAAGAAATTGATAGTAGACAGTGTAGCAGACGATAAACTGTTTACAAGCACATTGCTGAGCTTGCCCACCATCTCGCCGCCTTTTTGCAGGATCTCTTGCTTGTACGACACCAGGGTTTCGGAATAGGGCAGCTTTTCCACAATCTCGGTAAGCGCTGTGGGCTCGTTGATGCGTTGTTCAATCCAGGGTTTAACAGACTGGCTTATTTTAATAGCCTGTGCGGTAACAATACCAAACAACCCCGTCAAGGGTATCACCAGGATTAGCAGAATAAGCAGCAACGTAAGCAAAGAAGCCAGGTTTTTGCGTCCCCGCACCAACCTCTCAATTCTGCGGTAAAAAGGTTGAAACATGCCCGCAAAAATACCTGCCAGCAAGATTACCATTAAAAAATGTCGAATCATTGCAAAAAACAGTGCCGAAATTACAATAACGACCAATAAAACAATGATATAATTGACTGTTTTTCGTTTCATAAACTTTTCCTGCTTTATTTAAACCAATCCTCTTGGGATTTTTCCTTAAAATCTTTGATCAAAACATCTTTGCCGGGCATGGTATCAAAATGCAAAGGTTTGTTCTCATAACCGGCATGATAGCGGTTAATGAATTGTACCGCGTCTTTAACTACTTGTTGTTCACCCATACACGCCAATTGTAAATAATTACGTAAAATGTTTAAATAGGTTTCCATTGACGCTTTGCCGGTAAATCCGTTTACCTCTTTTTGAACAGTATCCATCACATACTGTTTTGTTAAATCCATATCTTTTTGATATCGCTCACCATCATAATGGTAAACCTTTTTAAGATAGGGAAATAAATCGGAAACTGTACCATAGTGTTGATAATATACATCTGTCACCAACTCTTTCAAACCATCAGAATCTATATCAATGAATTGGGTGATCATTCTTTCCATTCTCAAGCGTTCTACAATCTTACCGTCCGAAAATTCCAGAACTGTAAGATACCCCGGTCCACTTGCCAGTGCCGCTTCATGCAGGTAGAATTCCGAATAACCATTTTCATTATTATCAGCATACACAATATATTCTGTTCCCGCAAGCTCTTTTAAATCACCATCAATTTTCTCACCGACAAAATAGGATTCCGTCTCAATCACATATTCAAACGGTTTCCCGTCATCAAAGTTAAATACCTTTAGCCCCGTAAAATCCCCCGGATCAATATTTCCATAAATGGCAAGAACCTGCCACGGTATAGTCAGCACAATAGCTTCTTTACTGCCTGTGTTATTCAAATCAACAAAGAGGACATCCGTAATTTTCAAATCTTTATCAATCATTACACCCAGAGAATTGAGTTTATTTCTATATACTTTAACCCTACTGCTTTCCTGATGCTTCTCTCGTATTTTAGCCTCGAACAAACTGATTAAGACAACATTTTCCCTCTCAGTTTGCGATAACAGGCTATCGTTATATTGGGGATTAGCTTTATACCAAAATTTAGATTCAAAATAATTCTGCAGTAAAGAATCTTTAAAGGTCTTGCCGTAATGCGCAAAAATTTGATTTCTCATAATACGCAAAATCTCCAGAGGCTCTTGTTCAATATCCGCCATGGTTAATTTTTCGTATAAATTTATATCACATTCATAATAATCAAAAAACAACTCCCCTGCATACAAATTACTAAACGAAATAACATACAACAGTAATACTGTTTTTTTCACGGCATCCCCTTAATATTTTTTACAAAATAACAAAACCCATAAAATATAACAACAGATTTAAACACTGGATAATTAATTATTCGTTATTTTTTTAAGAACTTTTTTATTTAATATACGTTTTTTCTTTAATAAAGCTATAATCACGGGTAAAGAAAAAAGAACCAGGATCAGACATGAACTCCATCCCTACAATAATATACTCGAGTCGTTCCTTTAAAAAAATAATGGACCAGGCATTCCAGATTTCCCCTTCCAGTAGTACGCTGCTGATCACTGGTGACACCGGTACAGGAAAAGAACTGGTTGCGCGTATGGTCCATGCATCCGGGCCTCGCGCCAGCAAACCGTTTATCAAGATCAATTGTGGCGCTATCCCTGAAAACCTGTTGGAAGCAGAATTGTTTGGTTATGAAAAAGGGGCCTTTACCGGGGCCCACACCAGCAAAAAAGGAAAGCTTGAGCTGGCAAGTGGTGGTACATTATTTTTAGATGAAGTGGGTGAATTGTCACTATCTATGCAGGTAAAATTATTGCATGTTCTGCAACACGGTCACTTTGAACGCGTGGGAGGAACGGTTAGTTTAAAGTCAGATGTTCGCTTTGTTGCCGCAACCAATATTGACCTTGAAAAAAAATTAAAAGAACATCAATTCAGACAAGATCTCTATTACCGCATTCATGTTATATCAATACATATTCCCGCACTTTGTGACCACAGAGAAGATATACCCGCACTGGTTAACCACTTTATAGACATGTACAGCAAGCTGAACAATAAAGATATTAGCAGTATTGAGCCCCGTGTAATTAAACAAATGATGAAATACCCCTGGAACGGAAACATTCGCGAACTGGAAAACATGATAGAAAGAGCAGTGGTGCTGAGTACGGGCCCTGTTCTAAACATGAAACTATTTCCGTTATTATCAATACCTTCGGATACAGAGAAAACACGAACCATAAATGTTGAAATCGGATCGTCACTTGAAATAGTTGAGCGCCAAGTTATTTTGCGAACCCTGGCATATTTCAACTTTGATAAACAAAAAACCGCTCGGTCCTTAAAAATTGGACCTGCTACATTATATCGCAAACTCGAAAAATACAAACTTGAAGAATTAACAGAATCAACTGGTCCGCTTAATAATATGGTATCCTAATCGGGTCTTGATCGGATCAGGATTCACTTGTCCCTCATAGAGCTTTTCAATAATCTCTTCAAGCTGTGGCAGCAAATCCCCTTTTTTAAAATATCCGGCATCTCCTCCCTTTCGCGCGCTATACATATCTTCCGAATACTGCTTTGCCAGTTCCTCAAAAGATTCACCATTATCCAATCGGACAAGTAATTCTCTGGCCATGGGTTCCGATCGCACAATGATGTGGCTCATCCGAATCTTTTCGGAGCGTTCTGCTTTAACAGGAGTCGAATCTGATATCAACTGATGTTCTTTATAAATATTCGGAATAACTGCAGATGTCGGCTGTATAAGAGAGTTAACCTGAAAAGTCCAGGCTGCATCGGCCCCAGGCAAGGGTCGATTCACAATCCTGCCGGTTATGGTTCTAACCTCAATATAATAACTGAGGGAAGATCCAAATTCCTGCTTGGGAATTTTTGCGGACCAGACATGGGTGGAACTGGTTTGCATTTTAATTTTAGTAAAGACTTGTTGGGTTTTTGTTTTCCAGAACAAGGTAACCTGCTCCAGTTCGTTGCGACTCAGGATCTTTGCGTTAACCGTATAACCATCTACATTGCCGGACTGGTTATCCAATGCGGCATGCAGTATCGTTACCGGGTCATCTAAACCGATCTCATGCGTTATACAATGTATTGTACCCTTTTTTTCATAAATATGGCTAGCTGGTACTCCCACTATTTCATATCCAGGCATGCTCTCCCGATAGCATTGCAACGCCTTTTCATCGGTAGGAATATTAAAAATCGGGACCAATACCGTTGAATTAATGATCAACGAATTGACATACGAAGGTGATTTATCCAAATGATAGATTTCCCCCGGAATTTCAGGTATCGGAACTTTTACAACCTTGAAATCTCTTCCAAAAGACGTCTTGTGTTTCAAAATCTCCTGTATTACAGGTTCAGCAAGATGCGCTTTATCGGCAGATTCTTTGGTATAATCTTCAACCAGCAAGGTCTCTTCATTCAACAGTTTCACGAATAAATCCAAATGCCTGAAATCCAGATCCACTTTAATCAATCGTTTAAATCCAAAGTAGGTTTTAAATGTTTTATCATACTCTGACTCTGGTTTGGGCTTTTGCAGATCCCTGTAAAACGTGTTCAAAACAGCCATTCCCATTCCATCTGTCAACAAGTTGGCGCCACTATAAAACAGTGTATTTGGAGGCAATATCATTTTATAGACAGGCATGTCCAAATGATAAGCAACATAGGTGGATGATTCATCGTCTTCACGGTGGGGCTGATCATATATCCAGTCAAGCAATACATGTTCACCCAATGCAGTATAAGCAGATTGCGGACCGTAATCACGCATCCAGGGTGTTCTCAAACCAAAAATTTCTATCAGCGTAATATTTTCAGTTGTCATCCCCCTTTTTTTTAAATCTGCACGTGTAAAATCCTTATCATTACATAATACGATAACAGGTATAATTTCTTTGGTAGAATTGATCAAACCCGCCATATCCTCCCAAAAGGGTACAGGGTATTTTTCTGTAGGTTCCAGAAACGGAATTACTACCGTTTGTACCGGTTCCCACTCTGCCGATGTCCGTAATTCCATTTTGGGAGGATGATATTTATTATATTTACCATCCTCAACAACAGGCGTTTGTGCCTGAATCCATTGAAAAGCAACAATCAGTAAAAGCAGCAGCAGTATTCGTTTCATCATTACCACCTGAAAAATTGTTGAAGAAATAAAAACCAGATACTGACAAAATACATACCAAAAAAAATTTGCGGCTAAACTATTGTTTTAAAGGAAGATAAACATTCGAGAGGCTCTAAATTATTTTAAAATCAATCAATATAATAGAAAAATCTTGAAAAAACCTTTATTTCTTATCATTTTGAATCAAAAATTGCTATAAATTATTTATATTTTCTCAAAATGATAGACATTTATATTCTCCCCAATAAAAAAGGGGTTTGAATAATAATTCAAACCCCTTGATATTCTATATGTAAAAGATATTATTTCAAAAGGATCATTTTTTTAATGTCGACAGACCGGTTGTTGGTTTCCAGTTTATAAAAATAAACGCCGCCCGGGAAACTGCTTCCATTAAATTGTACCGAATACTCTCCCGCTGATTGGTTTTGATCTACCAGGGTTTGTACCAATTGTCCCAATGCATTATAAACAGTCAATTTTACATAATTCTGTTCATCAAGCGCATAAGTGATCTGCGTACCGGGATTAAAAGGATTAGGATGGTTCTGTGCCAACCAAATGCTTTGTGGTCTCTTGACGGTAACAACCTGTACAGGAGAATAATCTGTTTGCCCCTGTGGATTGGTAAAACTCACGCGGTACCGTACAGAGGTTTGATCAGATGACAAGGAAGAAAGATCATCTGTAAAACTGAAATTATCTACATTGCCGGGATCTCCAAATACTGTACCGATGGTCACCCAGGTCTGATCGATTGCTCGCTGAACAGTAAAAATCTCCTGTTCAGTGATGGGAGAGGTATGCCAGTTCATGGTCACTTTGTCATGATCATATTTGGCATTAAAGGAATAGACCAGCACCGGTAATGGAGCATCGCCCAATACCCAGGTTGGATCTGTTCCTTCAGCAGAACCTGTTTGGCCCAGCTGACCGTCATTATTGCTTGATGATTCATCATTTGTAGATTGACCTGAACCTTCATCGAAATGATATAATGTAGTAGTACTTCCATCAGTAGAAAAGGGTGAGTTGCTTGGTGTAAAATTTGAAGTATAACGTGCCGTATTTGAAACACGAACTTCATCAATAACACCTTGAAATCCCCACGATACGGATTCATTGTTACCAACCTTAAAATTACCTGTTGGTGTTGAAGGTGCAGCACTACCTACAGCAGTACCGTTTCCATTGATGTATAATGTCCAATTACCTCCATTACGCACAATTGCCAAATGTGTCCATGACCCCACCGATATTGTTCCGGCATTTTGGAAAGAAGGTGCTCCAACATGCAGACTGACATTACTGTTTGAACCATCAATTGTTATTCCATAACCGTTTGAACCTGTTGTACCATTATACAAAATGACCTGATTCGCGGCATTTGAACCAGCCCATTTGACCCAGCACTCCAACGTAACATTGTCTGTAGCTGTAGTTGCTACAGAGCCCCCAAATACAACATTATCTACATCACCAGCAAAATTCAAAGCATAACCGGATGTTTGTGCGTTAATGCTGAATGCAAGGAGCATAATAAAAAGACTTGTAACTAACGATCTCATATGCATCTCCTTTGGTTTATATAAACTTTCATGGCTTACCTAAATAAAAAATGGTCAACAGTTGAAATTGCTAAATTTCATCCATATTTTTATTTAACAACAGAACAGCTTATAAGCTTAAACGCAAAAAACCATTATTTAATTTCAATAAAATTGTCATTTTTGGAAATAACATTCCCCACAATCCAGGCTTTTTCTCCCCTTTCCCCAAGAGCACTCAAAAATACTTGCGCTCTGTTTTCATCAATGGCTATTAGTAATCCTCCGGATGTTTGCGGATCATTTAGCAGATATTGATCGTTAAGATCTAAATTTACTGCGTAATTTACATTCGGTGCAACATATAAATGATTTGCTTTGGTCCCACCCGGAACAAATCCTTTCTGTGTTGTTTCAATCGCATCTTTAAGAATGGGCAAATTTGCAAATTCAAAAATTATGCTTACGTTACTACCTTTTACCATCTCCAAAGCATGTCCTAAAAATCCGAATCCTGTAATATCAGTACATGCATGCACACCACCTACCTGTTTACAACATTCGGCGGCATTTTTATTCAATCTGGCCATTTGTTCGGAGACCTTTTTAATCATTTCATCCGAACCTTTTCCTGCTTTTAACGCTGTAGTAATGGTTCCAGTTCCCAATGGTTTTGTTAAAATCAAAACATCACCCGGTTTGGCGCCACTATTAGTTAAAATTTCTTGAGGATGGATCAACCCCGTAACGGCCATTCCATATTTCAGTTCATCATCAGAAATTGTGTGTCCGCCAACAATCACTGTATTGGCTTCTTTGGCTTTTTCTGCTCCACCACGCAGAATTTCTCCCAAAACTTCCATAGGAAACGTATCTTTGGGAAACCCAACAATATTCAGAGCAGAGTATGGCACCCCACCCATGGCATAGACATCGCTTAATGAATTTGCTGCTGAAATCGCACCATACATATAAGGATCATCTACAATAGGCGTAAAAATATCCACGGTCTGCACCAATGCTATATCGTCAGTTAATCTGACAATACCGGCATCATCTGCAGTATTTAGTCCAACCAGGACCCGTTCATCTGTGAGAGGAGGCAACTTTTCCAAAGCTGCGGCCAATTCATTTGGCGCAAGTTTAGACGCTCAACCCGCACACTTGACCGTTTCGGTCAATCGTTTTTCGATAAATTTATTGCTCATATTTCTCCATAGGTGAACATCAAGATACATATTTTGCAGTAAATCTCCTACAAAATTTCTAATGATTTCACTTTTTACCGTTTTTTTATTGCATAAAAAATTAATAATAACTATATGAAACCTCTGAAATATTATTAGAATCAAAGGTAATAATTTACTAATTTGCTGTATGATAAAAAAAACTGGAGTTTTACATGGGTCGCAATAGAATAAACAATGAAGACTTGTTTACCACAGCAGCAAATGAAAATTTCAAAAAGCATATAAAAACCCAAAGCAAACAAGCTCTGGAAATTATCAAAGAAAAAATTGATTGGCAAAATTTACTTGAACCCATTGAAGAACGTATTGAACAATCAAAAACCAGAAAATCAAATGCAGGCAAGCCGTCATTTGATTTGTTAGTTATTGTTCGTTGTTTTTTATTACAACGTATCTATGGTTTATCCGATCCTCGCCTGGAAGAAGAGATTGCGGATCGACGTAGTTTTCAATTGTTTCTGGAACTGACCAGTGCGGATGCAATCCCTGACGAAACCACTATCTGCCGATATCGTGAACTATTTGCCCGTCTTGGTCTTGATAAAATACTGTTCCGGCAATTCAACAAACAGCTTGAAAAAATGGGTCTGATCGTTGGCAAAGGAACACTTGTTGATGCAACTATAAAACAAGCACAAGCGAAACCAGGAAGCAAGCGTGATCGTGATGCAGATTTCACAAAGAAACGTGGCAAAACGCATTATGGCTACAAAGGCCATATTGGTACAGATTTGGACAGTGATATTATTCATTCTGTAGAGTTTACCAGCGCAAGTATTCACGACACAAATCTTTTTCCGGATCTGATAACAGAAAAAGAAAATGCGGTGTTCGCAGATAAAGGTTACACGAACAAAGCCCGCAAGTGCAACCTGCGAGGCAAAGGAGTCTATTGCGGCATTCTTGATAAAGGATATAGAAACCGAAATTTGACATCAAAGCAGGTAAAAAGAAATAAGCAATTATCTAAAGTTCGGAATGCAGTTGAAAGACCGTTTGCCTTTATGAAGCAAGTATTAGATTATGATCGGTGCAGTTATTATGATATGGGCCGAAATCGTTTTGAATTTGTGATTGCAGCATGGGTTTATAATATCAGGCGTATGGTTACATTAACCACTTGAGCCATTTCGTAGGTATATAACCTATGTATTAGAGTAATGATAGTAAATTTTGTCAAAGAACAATTTTAAATGTTATAGATTTTATAAATATTTCATTCTCTTTGGAAAATTGAACTCAATTTATTAGTTCAATATGAAAAAATCCAATATTTCAGATGTTTCTATATAATATTAAGAATTTTTTTCATTATTATCAGATTTATTATCTCTCAATTCAATCTCATTTCTGTAATCAAAGTTTTTACTGATATGGGGCTAATAAAAGTAATTTAATATATTCAAGACATTGCAACCTATCTGTAAATCTGACGAAACCATAAAATCTCTACTATCCTTTCTTGCATTGAGAAAAAAAAAACATTATATTGAACATGTTGCGCTTGACAATTCCAGCAATACACTGGTCAAAATTGACCCCCTCGCAACAAAATTACACGTTAACCTCAAATATATGATTATCTCAAACGAGTTTAAAGTGCAGGTTAACTAAAAATTCTAAATAATTTATACAACCCTTA
The DNA here is from genome assembly GCA_963693055.1 of bacterium. GTDB lineage: Bacteria > Zhuqueibacterota > Zhuqueibacteria > Residuimicrobiales > Krinioviventaceae. Next base: position 6,130,710 of record OY843751.1, on the reverse strand, counting down.
ATCATAAAGGAAGAATAGATGTTAAGTGGAATTGATTATTTCGTGGTTCTTTCCTATCTGGTTGGAATCATGTTCCTGGGAATCTATTTTAAAAAGTTTGTGCATTCCTCAAGCGAATTTTTCCTTGCCGGAAGAACGCTGCCGTTTTGGGCAATTGGAATGTCCATTGTTGTGTCTGATATTGGCGCACTTGACTTTGTAGGTGTTTCAGGACAAGCTTATCGTTTTGGAATTTCAGTAGGTAACTTTGACTGGATCGGCTCTGTACCGGCAATGCTACTTGCAGCGCTGGTTTTTGTTCCCTATTTCTGGAAAGCCGGAGTTTATACCATTCCCGAATATCTAGGCAGACGCTATAACGATTCTGTACGGATGGTGGCAGCCATCACCTGGATCGTCTTTTTTGCTTTCAACCTGGGAGTATTGTTCTGGGCAACCGCTGTATTGCTGAAAACCCTAATGGGCTGGCCGGTTTGGGTCTCCATCATCCTCACTGCTGCTATTGTTGGTTTTTACACCACATCAGGTGGTCTTGCTGCAGTAATTATGACCGATGTAGTACAAATGGTTATCATGTTTGTGGGTGGATTTGCTCTTGTATTTTTAGGGATTCACCATATTGGTGGATGGGAAAATCTGGTTGAAAAAATATCATCCATGGGACCGGAATACAAACATCATTTTGATCTTATACAACCGGTAGATACGTCAACACCATTCCCCTGGACAGGTATTCTGTTTGGATTAACCTTTGTTATGGCAAATGCTTATATGATTGGTAACCAGACAATTGTACAACGATGCCTGTCTGCAAAAAATGAATGGCATGCTAAAATGAGTATGGTATTTGGTGCGTTTTTCAAAATGTTTATTCCGTTTTTGGTGCTTTTTCCGGGACTGTTGGCAATTGTTATGAATCCGGGACTTGAAAACGGTGACGAAGCTTTTCCCATGCTGATCCGCACCCTTCTCCCTCCCGGTTTGAGCGGACTTTTATTCGCTGCGTTTATGGCCGGATTAATGTCTTCTATCGATTCCATGTTGAATTCAACGGCAACTTTGTGGACTAAGGACATTTACCAAAAATATATCAAAAAAGATGCACACGATGACCATTATTTGATTGTTGGTCGGGTTACTACGGTTGTGATCCTGCTCTTTGGCGTTATCACTTCACCGGTAAGTAACGCTTTTCCCGGTATTTATGTCGCAATTCAAACCTTTTTATCCTTTTTCCAGGGACCGGTTTTTTCTATACTGTTCCTCGGTATTTTCTGGAAACGTACTACTCCCTGGGGCGCTTTTTCAGGCCTGGTTCTGGGTATTATGGTTTCCATATCCCTGTATGTATTCAAGGCGCAACTCTTTACCATTGAAGACCCCTTCCTGTATGTTTCATGGTGGTCATTTGTTGCCGGATTTGTAATAACATTTGTTGTAAGCCTGTTAACCAAACCCAAATCGGATGAAGAATTGTCCGGGCTGGTTTACAGATTAACTGTTAAATAGAGAGGATGGAGAGAAGATGTTAAATTTTGACTGGTTAACCGGGGTTTCGATGCCCGTGGCCAAAATGATATTTTTAGGACTCTTTGTCTTTCTGGGAATTTTAGTAATGTTGATTCCCAAGAGTTTTATTTATGAAGGTGTAGAAAATCCGCGTTGGTTCCATAATATTAAAATATGGGCCCTTGGTGATTTACTGTTCATTTTTATTGTTTATTCTATATTCTAAGAGAGAGATTATGGCAGAATTATCCAAAGATATACAAGTTAAATTGCAAAATGCCGAAATTTTACGTGCATTGGGTGTATTTTTAGGTGGATTTGGATTGATTGTTTTAATTGCAATTTTTTTTACAGATACCCCTCAGGGTAAAATCACCAACCTGATTGCAGGGCTTATTTTAACCCTGATTGGTTTGGGTATGATACTGAGGGGCTCACAGCAAATAAAAGCATTCAAAAAAAATTAGACTTCTACCGGCATACCGGAGATTGAAGAGCGATAGGCTGCTTCTACAATACGTACTACGGCTTGTCCTTCTTTGATCCCCGGAACCGGTATAACACGGTCCTTTACACATTCCACAAAATATTCCATTTGTGCCGTATAAATTGACTGATCACAATGTTCCTGCTTTGGCGGATCAAGCGGTGCCGGGTTAAACTCGCCGGGTGTCTCAGATAATTTCAATTTTACTTTTGTAGGAAAAAGACTGGCATAACCTTTTTCACCAAATAACTGAGTTCCGGCCTCGGGACCATCCATATGCGGCTGCCACCAGCCACTTTCAATAATAGATACCGCACCGGTTTCCCATTCAATCCATAACAATCCTGAATCATCTACATCATAATCGCCAAACCGAGTACTGATATTGGCAAATACACGCTTTGCTTTGGGCTCACCCAGCAAATACCTTACGGTATCAATTGCGTGCACACCCATATCGATCAATGCACCGCCGCCTGCCAGTTTTTTATTTACAAACCAGCCTTCTGGTCCCCAATTTTCATGGATGCCATAGCCCTTTGTTTTAAAAATAGGGCCCAGTTGTCCGGATTCTATCATATTTTTAATAAATTGCGCTTCTATATCAAATCGCCACATGTGCCCAACAAGTACAATGCCTTCATTCTCACGAGCTGCTTTATAGATATCATCACACTCGGACGAAGTCATGGTGGCAGGTTTCTCTATCAATACATCTTTACCTTGTTCCAGAGCTTTTATTGCAAAAGGTGCATGATATGCATTGGGAACACACAACACAACCGCATCAATATCGGAACGACTGAAAACCACTTCCGGATCTGTTACAACATCCGGAATCTTGTAAAGTTTTGCAAAATTGCGGGCTTTTTGTTCATCAATATCGCAAACCACCGCAACTTCTGCATTCGGTTGGGCCAGAATGCCCCGCGTATGGTAACCGGCAATATAGCCTGCACCAATTACAGCAAAACGCAGGGTTTCTTCTACGTTTATCATAATAATTCTTCCGCGTTTTTATATATTTTTTCAATGGCTTCTGCCATCAGATCCAGATCTGAACGATCACCATCCAGAATTGAAAAATGAAAACAAACAGATTCATTTTCAAAGGCATGAGTGGCTACCGGTAAATCAAAACGTTTGGGATCAATTTCCTGCCAGTGCTGTTCAGTAATTTTGTATCTCCAGGGTTTTGTATGAGGGGTGTACAATTCACAATTGTTCAAAGGATTGTAACAGGAATCCACTTCATAACCCAATTCTTTGCCCAGCGCTTCTCTGAATTTTTGTACAGAGAGGCCTTTAAACTCGTCACTGAAAAACCGGAACGCATAATTAAAATAGGCTTCCTGGGTTTCTCTCTTATCCCTATACATGGGTTTAACTCCCGGTAATTTTTCCAAAAGACTGTTCATATACATGGCCTGCTCATCCCGGGTTTTGGTTTGTTCTGGCAGTTTATAAACCTGCTCCAACAAAATTGCCGCCTGGAAATCAGTGATGCGGTAATTACCGGACTGGATAAAATTTCCTTCGCTGCCATAAACGTCTTCTTCTGCGGATGCACTGGAATCGGACTCGGGACGACGACCACAATTGCGCAGGGCATCCAGCTTTTCATATAATTCAAAATCGCTGGTGGTCAATGCGCCGCCTTCACCTGCTGTCATAAGTTTTGACAACTGGAAACTAAAGCTGCCGATGTGGCCAATACTGCCCGCTTTTTTACCGTTCCACTCGCCACCCTGTTTATGTGCCGCATCCTCAAGCACATACAGGTTGTGCTTGTTTGCGATTTCCATAATCGCATCCATATCGGCCATACTGCCATATAAATGTACCGGTATTATAGCTTTGGTGCGTGGGGTAATTGCCGATTCAATAGCTTTAGGATCAATGCACCAGGTATCAGGAGTAACATCCACAATGATGGGTACAGCATTGTTATCCAGAACACATGCCGCTGTAGCCTGCCAGGTAAGACCGGGAACAATCACTTCATCTCCCCAGCCAATACCCATGGCCTCTAATGCAAGCTGCAGGGTAACGGTACCGTTCACAGAGCAAACAGCATATTTGGAACCAATATACTCTGCAAAGGCCTGGTTAAATGCAGTTTCTTTGGGTCCGTTATAAGACCAAACTCCGCTATGCAATACATCCAACAGCGCTTTTTCTTCTTTATCATTCCATACCGGCCATTTGGGCCAGGGTTTATTTTTTGTATCTCTGACGGGAGAACCTCCCAGTATGGCTAATGCAGACATATCGTGCTCCTTATAATTGATATGTAATTTCTTTAACATTCCAACCAGTTATGCTTAACTTACCAGGTATACTATTTACATCTTTTCCAAGTGTTGCTGTAATAACCCTTTTTTCTTTGGGCATTACAGTTATATAATTATCTAACCAGAATACCGGCATTATTTCTTCATCTTTACTGCCTGTAATTTCCATCTCCATGAAAAAAGCAATATCATTACCCTTGTTTTCCAATACAATGTTTACCTGACGGCTTTTATCATCATATCCGGCCTTTATACTGATCTCCGTTTCGGGCAAGTCATTCAAAGCCTTGTAATCTGCAAATTCCTTACTTGCAGTGTAAAAAGACCACAGACCATCTTTGGTATCATAATCCAGAACATCGGGTTTGGATGATAACCAGTACATATTGGGCGCCATTACCTGACCATCCACTTCCAGGACTCTCAGATCCAACAGCACTACCGGTTCATCAAAAGTTGGCAAATCCAGCAATTTTTCCGAGCTGTCTGCATCTAGTGTTTGCGTAATTGTTTTTTCAAACAGACCGTTAGCATTTAAATCGTACACCTTGACTGTCACGGTTACAGGTTTTTCTGACAAAAAATCATTGATGCCATAAACCGCATGCTCTCCGTAATGATAAATTGCATTCAAAGGACGGCAGCCCAGTCGGGTTGAATAGTATGCTGCATTGGGACGTAAAGCATGGTCGTACAATTGCCAGTACAGTTTGGGCCAGGCAGCATTCAGCATCCATTGTACTACACCGGTTGCCCTGCCCTTGTTGGCCTGAAACGCTTCAAACATTGGGCGTTGCAGCTCGTAATTCAAAAGCTGTGCACGCATGGAAAAGGATTCCAGACTATCGGGCTTGCCAAAACGATGTTCCATGGCACGATTAAAGCGGTCCAGATGACGGAACTCGTTCAAACCGCAATGGAATTCCCACACCTCATCAATGGGCCATCTATGTTCTTCCGGCAGCATCTCTTTTAGAGATTTCAAGACCGGCGGTTGTTCTCCGGGACCGGTCTCGGTGTTGAATCCATAGGCGCCGCCAAGTTTGGTATCGGTATACCAGTATACCGGGGGCGTGTAGGCATAGGGCCCCAGCATTTTCACACGTGACGATCCACTGATCTCACTGACAATCTCGTGATCGGTTATAATACCCTGCTCACTTCCATACCCGCCGGTAGAGTTGAGATAGGGTCTTGTGGTGTCATACTTTTCAAAAATCTTTACATATTCGCGTTCAAGATCGGGATGCGGATTTTTATCGCTGGCCACTGCCCATACAAATATGGATGGATGGTGACGCAGCCACAGCATTTGGTGCTGCCACGATTCCGCAATCAACGCAATATCTTCTTTGGATACGGGACCACCATAGCGGTTGTCAACCGGTTTACCGAGATATTGTTCATGCTCCCAATGACAACTCCATCCCACCATCATCAGGATGCCGTTTTCATCGCAGAGGTCATATATTTTATGATCTTTGCCCCAAAATCCTTCCAGACGGATCGAGTTCAGGTTCATGTGTTTAACATATTCGATCTGGGTTTCAAGGTTTTCATCTGTCTCCATTAAAAACAGCTCGTCAGCCCAGCCACCGGAACGGATCAACACTTTTTGTCCGTTAACCTTGTAACCTCGGTGCCCACCCTCGTTCACATAATCTTTAACGGTCCGGATTCCAAAACGGCTTTTATTTTGATCGGCAATTTGATTATCAATAATAAATTCAAGCTCCAGATCATAAAGATGGGGTTCGCCAAGGTTTACCGGGTTCCACACACGGGGATTCTCGATCACCAATTCAGGACAAACGTTTGCCTTGAGGGACCAAAAAAGGTTTTCCCCGGCTTTTAAGGTAACATCCTGGCTAAAGGTTTTGTCTTCAATACGACCATTGAGTGTGCCGCTTACCGGAGCGTCTACGTAATTGGTCAGCTCGGCATTAACGGTCAATTCCGCTACACTGAAATCCTCTCTTGGGAATACAGTCTCTACAAAAGGATGGTCGATTGCAACACGGTCGCAGGTTTTTAGAATAACCGGGCGAAACAGACCCATATTGTCATCCGGAGCATAGGGGTTCCAGTCCACATACCCGATTGCGTAATCGCCGGGTTGGGGTTTAAACACTTCAACCGCCAGCACATTACTACCGGATACGGCTTGTTTGCTGACATCAAAGGTGAACTGACGATAGGTGCCATAAACTTGTTCTTTGGTGGCAATGCATTCTCCATTCAGCCAGATATTTGCACTATGGTTAATGCCTTCAAAGGTCAGGGTTACGGTTTTACCAGCCTGCTCTTTTGTCAGATCAAAAACGGTGCGGTACCACCAGGAGGTTTGAAACCGGTCTTTGGGGATCTCTTTGAGATTGGTGCCTTTGAACGGCTCTTTATATTCACCGGCATTAACCAGTGTGCCCATGACCGTACCGGGCATGAGGGCTTTGTAATCATTCGCATTATCATATTGCAGCGTGGAAAAAATCTTTGCTTTTGCTGCATTTTCACTTGAAGAAAGGGTCCAGTTATCCAGTTTAATAGTGGGCATAAACATCAACTCTGTTTTGAGATTCAGGTTTGGTGCGTTTCATGCACAAACCAATTTATGATGAATTAATTTTTACCAGAAGAGTGAATTCGGAACTATCAAGAATAGCAATATACACTCAAAACGGGCCAAAATCAACCCCTTTTGGCCATTGCAATTGAATTTTCTATAAAAAGCGGCAAAATTGATCAGGATAGAAACGATTTGCTTTGGTAGGGCACGTGTCAGGGAAGATTTTTCTATATACCCATTTACAGTGTACAGCTTTGCTTGGTACTGATCATTTTCAATATGCTTGAATCTTTTTCAATAATAAGGGCTGGTAACAGGTTCAAAAAAACTTGAATTATTTATGGATTACAAATTTAAGATTATTCTATAATAATGCTGTTCCCCATCCACATATATTTTTTACCATTTAGATTTTTATTAGGAGTTAATTCGACCTCAATATTTGTGTTAATATCTGTATAAAATAAAGATTCATGAATAATCTCACCATCATGAGTATAACTCCCTCTGATATATGAAATTTTTTGGCTATCGGGTGACCATTTCATAGTTCCACCCACATTTTTCAATTTTTTAACAATGTTTCCATTTATATCAATAACTATAGATTCTTTATCTGTTCTTAAAACTATTAATGAATCATTAGGAGATAATAAGGGATAAGACATTTTAACAACACCTTCATATAGCACTTTTTTGCTTCTTGATTCTAAATCATATAAAACTATTTTCCTACTATCTGATTTGCTGTATGGTTGAAATTGTTTATATAATAATTTATTACTGTGGTTAAACCAAACAGGATTACCAGCTTGAGGCTCATCAACAACAATTGTTTGATGTTCATTTATATCTGATATGACGATATTTGAAAGATGAGTTGCGGGATTTGTTTGCATAAATGCTATAAATTGATCATCAAATGAAAAACAGGGTTGTGTTGCAAATGAGCTTGGATCATTAGAAAAAATTGTATTTATTGAACCATCCAAACTAAAAATTGCAATCGCTCTGCTTTTATTGCCTTTACTCCATGTAAGTACTGAGGCGATCACCTTATCACCTCTATTACCCCATTTTTCATGAATTGGTTTTTCAAAATTATATTTTCCAAGATGATTAATTTTAACCTTTTTTCCATCCTGGTCAATTTCATAAAAATTATTATTTTCAAATATGAATGACTTTTTATTGTATAAATTATAATTATTAAATACTGCTTTCTTTTGAGATTTATTTAAATTTGTCATAATCCTGCTAATAGGATTATAATCATCAACTACTTTGACATTATTGCTTTCACTAAAAAGTTGATTAGTAAATAAAATACATAAAAGTATTGATAAACTGATTTTTTTCATTTTCGTTCCCATATTAAGTAAGATCTTTTAGCTTCTTCCCTGGAAAATTTATCTCACATCCAAAATTAAAATTTTAGTAACAAAAAACAAAGTATTTATATATCATCAATCTATAAAATTAGACACAAATAAACATCCGTGACGATTCGTGTTATTCGTGGGCAGATTTTTTTCTCTATTTAATGATCAAAAAATAGCATAAAATACTTGTTGATATTCACTTTACAGGAGTGTATAATACATTACATATGAATAATAGCAGGTTACCAGACATCCATTATTATGGATCGCACCAGCTACAAAAGGGAAAACCCATGAAACAGTTACTATTTGTTGTATTTTCCGTCTTAATTATTACATTTTGTTCAAGCTGCAACCAAAATCCTAATTCCCTCAAAATAAATTACGCGCGTTCCAAAAACAGAGAGTCCTGGCTGCATCATCCGGTATTGGGCGATCCTTCTTTTGATACTTTTGAGCACAATACGGAGAATCCGGTCTATACCGGGGTTTCCGGACTGGAATGGCCGGTAAACGGATTCCTCTTCGAGGACCCGGTGAGCAAAAACTGGTATATCTATGTCGGGAATTACTCTCAGGGATATGGTATGGGACCGGACAAGATACACCAATGTACTATCTTTCGTTCAACAGATCGCGGTAAAAACTGGGAATTTCTGGGCCCCATCTTTTCCAAAGAGCCCTTTTATTTTAATGGTGATGATATCCCTGTTAAAAATGCGCCTGATGTTTCAGTCGTTTATGATAACGGACGTTACCACATGGCTTATGACTGGGTCAGAATTGATGCGGATTGGAAGACAATCAAAGACGGCAAATCCGGTGTGGGTTATGCGTGGAGCGATACGCCGAAGGGACCTTTTCACCGCACCCCTGAACCGCTTATTCGCAACGGCAAGCACTTGAACAACCCGATTTATCAAAAATACGACCGCTTTTACGCGTCAACCCTCGTCCGGCGGCAAAATGACTGGCTGCTGTTGACCATAATCGATTCGGGGCATTATTTTGCGTGGGGACTCGTGGGCTCAACCGCTAAAAATCCGGAAGGCCCTTACAGCGAACCGGTTCCCCTGTTTCATGTAGAGGGAAACACCTTTCAGCCTCCGTTGATGGAGTATTTCCCCTCCTTTGTTCATGACGGTTGGATCTATGCTCCATCTACTTCTGTTGCTAACAATCGAAATTATCAGATGATACAGCGGGTGCCGATTGAACAAGCCATGGATCCAAAGGCCTGGGAGCTCTGGCAAGCAGGATCGGTTTGGCATTCCCTGCCGGTACCCAATGAATACCATGGCATCTGGGGCCAAACCTTTACCGGCTTTGTAGATGAAAATAATACTTTTCAGGTCATGTTTCCCAGTCGCACAAAAGAGAATCTCGGGACTATAAATATTGCATCCCGGCCCTGGCAGCAGCCCTACAGAATACAGGGATTCACCCTCAGCAGTCACGATGGTCCCACACTAACTCTAGTAAAAAAGGAATATCAAGATTTCAGACTCGAAACTTCCTTTACATTAACCGGCAGCGCTGCATTTCTCTGGGCACATAACGCACCGCTAGGTCCGAATAAACCGCAGAGTGGGGCCATTGTGCATCCTCTATCCATGACCCATTACAGCGGATTCTCACTTTCTGATAGCTCCTGGCATGTCATCTCTGTTGATGAATCCGGGAATGCGCATCAAATCGCATCCGGGTTGATCGATAAAAGAACAAAACATCAACTGGATATTGATCAAAAAGATGATCTTTTGAAAATAACTTTAGACAATACTCTTCTTTGGCAGAATAGTATGAAAAGCCAATCCGGAAAACTCGGGTTACTGCTCGAAAAACACAGTAACCTGCAGGTAAACTCATTTAAAGTGACCGGCAAGGCAAAACCAAGCGTAACGCCCCTGCTCTATACGGAAGGCTTGTTAGGCGCGGGACAATCTATGCACGATTGGGAAAATGACGAATCCCCGTATTTCAGGTACGGCATAGGAGCCATCTCAAAAGCTGAAAAAAACGGACGAATTAAATGGAATTATCACGGCAGGGGTTTCACTCTCTGGTCTCCCAAAGGTCCTGAATTCGGCAGTGCAAATGTCTTTATTGACGGAGAGAAAAAGGGTACCGTTGATCTGTACGCTCCATCGGGAACGACGTCTGCTCCGGTTTTTACGTTAAAAGATGTGCCGGTTGGATATCATGCGGTTGTTGTGGAAAGCAATACCGGTCGGCTGGTTGTGGATTGTGTTGATGTGATGGATTGAGATTCATTTCCACGGGATGCTGGTTAAAGCCCAAATGATATGCCTTCCTTACTAACTTTGCTCTACTTTTGGAGTTATGTACTCTTGCCATAATCTCATTCCCGTTAGCATAATGTTCTTAAAGGAAGTGTAAAGATTTTTGTGTAAATCATGAACAAGGGTTCAATAACCCGTAGGGTTATTGAATTTCGAGTTTTGATTTGCACACACTTTTCCAAGGGACTGTAAATTCGCTTGTGTTTTAAAAACAAATATTACATTTTATTAAATACAGGAGAATTTACCAATGAAACTTACACCTGAAATTATTAAACAACTTGAAAAAGATTTTGAAAATTGCAAGACAGCAGACGATCTGCTGGGCAAAAATGGTCTGGTCAAGAATTTGATTAAGGGCATATCAGACCAAATTATGGAAGCTGAAATGACCCAGCACTTGGGCTATGAGAGACATTCTTCAGAAGGTGATAACAGTGGCAATAGTAGAAACGGTCACAGCAGCAAAACAGTGAAGACAGATTTTGGTGAAATTGACATCAAAATCCCCCGTGATCGGAATGGAGAATTTGACCCGGTACTTGTCAAAAAGCACCAGCGTGATCTGGGCAAAATAGATGAAATTATCGTTGCCTTATATGCCAAAGGTCTGAGTACAAGAGACATCAAAGACCACCTGGAAACACTTTACGGCCTGGACGCTTCCCCAACATTTATTTCCAATGTTACCGAACGGGTACGCGAGCTTGTCGTTGAATGGCAGTCAAGACCGTTGGATAGCGTTTATCCTATTGTTTATTTGGATGCTATCCACTATAAGATACGTGACGAAGGGCGTATTATAAACAAGGCCGCCTATACTGTACTGGGAATCAATGGTGAAGGCTTTAAGGATTTACTTGGTATTTGGATCGACCAGTCCGAGGGCGCCAATTTCTGGCTGTCTGTTTTAACCGATATACGAAACCGTGGGGTTGAAGATATTCTGATTGCATGCGTAGATGGGCTGAAAGGCTTTCCGGATGCTATTGCCAGCATTTTTCCCGATACTGAAGTCCAGCTTTGTATCATCCATCAAATCCGTAACTCGCTTCGTTATGTTGCATCAAAACATCAAAAAGAATTTATCAAAGATCTGAAGCTGGTTTATCAAAGCACAACTAAAGAAAACGCTGAACTGCAACTGGATCGCCTTGAACAAAAATGGGGGGTCAAATATCCCATTGTTATCAATTCCTGGAGAAAAAACTGGGACAACCTGTCCAACTATTTTAAATATCCCGAAGAAATTCGGCGAATGATCTATACCACAAATAGTGTAGAGGCTCTGCACCGGCAGCTTCGCAAAGTCACTAAAACCAAATCTCTGTTCCCCCACGATGATGCGTTGAAAAAAATGCTGTTTCTGGCCTACAGGGATATTGCTAAAAAATGGTCGCAGCCCATCAGAAACTGGGCCTTTGTTGTTTCTCAATTTTCTATTATATTTAAAGACAGGATGAAAATCCAAATATAGCACTACTATTCATTTACACAAAAAAGTTTACAGTCTCCATCAGTTTTGTTAAACTATTTATTATTATTGTAAAAGTGTATTTTTTTCACTCCAGATAATTCTTGCGAGTAGAATGTTACAGTCTATATTTTTACCGGTGCGGTCCCATTCTGCTACACGGATCCAGGTTTCATCCGGAGAGTAATCAAACACATTAAAATTGCCAATGGGAAAACCACGGTTCTCGAAAATGACACGTTCTGTAGAACGAAGCAGGCAAAGTTTTTCAGGATCAATTTGGGCCATGAACAACGGGGCCCGACTACGAAAAACATCCTGGTTGTCCGGAGTTATGCGGGTATAGACCAGGTACAACGCTTTATTATGAGTAACAAATTTGGTCATGGTTTGCCGGGTGGGCATGGCAGAGCCATCATCCCATTTCCAAGGAATGGGATCACTCCAATGTAAGCCATCTTTGCTGGTGCATACATGAGCATTACCGTCATTGCCGCGGAGCGTCATATAGTTCAAACCCTTATAGCGGGTTCCGCTGGGTTCTACGAATCCATAGTCATGGGTATTGTGGGTAAACACCTCACCTCTGTTTTTGATGGTCAGTTCTTTTCCATCAAAACCCAACAAAGTTGAACTGCACCAGTATTTGGGTTTATCAATTTCAGGAGTCATGATCACAGAGTGGGGCAAAATGATATCCCCATTGTCAAGATCAATACGCTGCCCGTAACCCACACAGGGTTTTTCCACGCCATCTACATCGACCTGAAAAGATTTCCATGGGGAGAAATTGCCTGTTTCGGGATCGTAAACCGACCAGGTAATCTCGAGATATTTCCGGTGCTTTGAAAGCTTGCCATCTTTGTGACGAAGCAGATGACCAATGCCCAACCATTTACCGGATGCCTTGTGATACTTCCAGTTAAAGCTGGGTATAAAGTCGTATCCCTCTTTATCCGAACGGGATTTTAATGCTTCCGGGAAAGGCGTTTTTTTCCAGGATGTATGCCAGTCGTTAAAATCATTAGTATATTGTGGAAGGGTATGCGAGATGAAACACAACTCTTCCTGTGATGAATCACCGCCGCGACGGTCTGTTACATTGACAAAAAAGCAGAATTCGGGAGCTTGATCATTATGATTGTACAATATTGACGGACCGAGCCAAAGTCCCTTATGCGAGTCACCCGGAACCAGAATGTGGTTTTGGATTTTGGATATTAATGTTGAGTTTGATACAGTTTGTGCAACCATAAGGTCAAATAAGCCTAAAGTGATTACAATTACAGTAAAAAAAGTTATATTTTTTTTCAATTTAGATATCCCTGTTATTTATCACATAGTAAGATTAGGAGAGTATGAAGATACAATCGTGACAGAGTTCAATTCTGTCACGATCGTTTATTAATAAATAGAGTAAAGATAAGGGGTCATTCATCTAGGATCATTATCTCAATATTACGAAACTCGACACCGTGGCTCTCGGCCTGCAGCGAAAAGTATCCACCGGATATCATTAAATCATCGCTTGTGATGAGCTTTTTAGCGTCCTCATCCCGGGGATCATATTGAGACTGCTCATATTGCAATACCAACTCATCGTTTACATAATGTTTAATGATCCCTGCTCCGTGTACCTCGCATTCCATCTTGACCCACTGGTCCCCATGAAAGGTTTTTGAACTGGAGTTGGTACAATGGTTCAGTATCAATTCACCACCCAATACCACATTGGTTCCGGGTGTACAGAGGTTACCGGTGGTGCGGTCATCGGTGCCGTTACCGCCCAACAATTGTGCTTCAATAGAGACTGGAAAATTTTGATTTATACCCATTGTCTCGGGTTTCTGGCCATGCAGCATGATTCCGCTATTGCGATATGCCCAACCGGGACCGCCGGGGGTTTGCTCACCCACAAAACGATACTCAAATCGTACACGGTAATTGCTCAGGTATGTATTGTAAAAGATATGACCGAAATTCTCGTTAAAGGTTTCATACTCATCGTACGATACTTTGAGCACACCATCTTGAACGCGAAAGGTGTTCTTGTCGTTAACGCCCAGTTCATAACCTTTCAGCTTTACTTTCCAGCCGGTCAGGTCTTTGCCGTTAAAAATGCTGGTCCATTGCGGTTCTGCCGGTGTTTCTGCTTTTTGACAAGAAAAATTAATAACGAAAAATAAGGAGATAAGAAAAAATAATAATTTTGTTTTCATAATGTGAGCCCTTAAAAAGTATTCAAAATGATAAACATCTATTAAAATTATTTGGAAAGTAACAGTTGTTATTTTTTTATAAAATATTACAATTCTCCCCATACTTTTTTACTAATGCCGGTTTGGCGTAATATTCTGACCAGTAATTCTTTTCCAATTTCTTTAGTGTGGAGATTTGGAATGGTTAATGTTATTGAATCTTTTATCATAAATTGGTGCTTTCCACCGCTATAAGGCTCTTTAAATCCAAATTTAATCAGGTATTTGATAATGTCTCTTCTTTTAACCAGTCCGAATGGAGGCATCAGGCTACTTTTTTAATAGTAATGGTTACACCCGCAATTGATGGAATGGTAAGGTTTTTATATATTCTGAAAATCAACCAGTCTTCCAAAACCTGCTATAGTTCTTTTCTACATAATTCAAGTGATTCTGCATTCGCATAAACGCCATTACACTCTTGAATTTCTCCATAATAAGAGTGATCATCATCCAGAATTTCATACCTGGCGTAGTCCATGGCTTTTTGAATATATTCCAATAACATTGCTTTCCTCAAAGTTATATATATTTAAATTTAACGAATACAACACCAAAGTCAATAAAATAATAAATATATGAAAAGGATTCCGAATTAGAACTGAACATATAAATGAATGGTTGGTCCAGCTGCAAGTCCGGCAACGCCTCCAATGAGACCACCATATACCAACCCGCCACCAAGGGAGATACCCAAAATCTTGACCGGCATCCAGCTTTGGTTTTGAAAGTTGAAACGAATGGTGTCGGTATAGTGACCAATGATGAATGCCGTAAATAAACTGGACGAGAGAACCGCTGCCCCGTCAATTGCACCATAAACAACACCGTAAAACAGAGATTCACCCATGTTTAAATCTTTATCCATAAATTGTTGGGCTGCCCATTCGGATGTTTGATAACCCACATAAGAGCCCACCAGGCACACCGGAACAGTGTACAAGACACTTTTCCAGGTGGGAAGTTTTTTATTTAATTTGTTATTCTGGTTCCAGTAAACATTCAACACCCCAAGTGTGCTGCCGGATGCTACACCAATGATCTTGCTGGCAAGCAGTACATTGTCTTGCTTTTCCAATAAAAATTGTTTCCGTGGAGTTGGTGTGATTTGCATTGGAGACAGGATGTTTTGAATATTCAGTTCAGTATGACCGTATTGGGCAACGGAAGTGTAAGGACCCCATAAATGTGTCAGACATGTAAATAAAGCAATTTGGATAATTTTATTATATTGCACCAGTACCCTCCAAACAGGTTTAAACAAATACGCCCCCTGTGATAGCTTCAGGGGGCGTTAATATTAAAAACAGTGCAAATAAAGGATTATTTCCGTTTCAAGAGCTTACTTATAATTAAATCTAATCCTAAAAATTTTCCACTGGATGTAACAGCAAGAACAAACAAGGCGCCAAATTCTACCAGGTTTTTATTCACAATCAGATAATTACCTTCAGATGGAAGAGAGTAAAATAATCCGGTAAATGGTGGATTACATACATAATACAATAGAATGAGCATCATACCCGCAATACTAGCTATTGTGGTAAACGCACCCATGATCAGACCCAATCCGATTGCAATCAAGCCCCAAATGTTCATTTGGTTAACAATATCCAATACAGCAGGGGTATCGGCAATCCAATGAAAAATTGGAGCAAAAGCACCCTTGGCTTGTCCCAGATATCCGGCAGCTGACCAGCCGTCTTTCATTAATTTGGCAATTCCTTCATACAGAAAATGCCAGCCGACCAAAACTCTTAAAATAGTAAGAGCGGTCATTTGCAGTTTATTATTTTTATCTAAACTCATTACTGTGATTTTCCTTTCGGTTTAATACGGTTCATCGCGACTTCAGGATTTAGATGTGAAATTCTTCTGGTTTGAATTCCAATCGTTTCTGAGCTTTAATGGCTTCGTTTACTTTGAGAACTGCAACTGCGGTTTCGTATCCAATTTCAGGCGGGCAGTTGAGTTCGGCCTGGCCATGTACAGCCTGGAAAAAATTGTCCAGGTGAGGGCGATGATACAGATCATTAAAATCAACCGGGATTTTGTGTTCATCGGGTGTTGCTGTTTCACGTACATCCAGTACAACATCGGGCTCTGCACCGGGGGTATGGATCTTGGGAGCAGAGATATAACCTTTTTCTACCCATTGGTCCCATGCCGGAGCTGTAGATTCGCGATATACCGCGCCTTTGTTGTTGGCCTCGGATTCGGAAATAATCAAGGTACCTTCGTCACCCATAAATTTTTCATAGTAACCCTGGCTGCCGTTAGTAGTCTGGGTCTGATAGTATGCACGGGCAGGACCTTTGGGAGTATCATATTCATATACTACCATTACTGTATCGTACCATTCACAAACATCAGTAGGATAATAATCATTACCACCGCTTGCCATAACAGCTTTGGGATTGGCTTGCAGGAACCAGCTGTAAATATCAATCTGGTGAGAACCCAAATCTACAATCGCTCCACCACCCAGGCCTTTGAACCAGCGCCAGTTGCGGAATTGTTCCATGGATTCAAAACCGTATTTTTTTAATCTTTCTTTGGGCATGGCAGCGCGTTTCGGGTAACCCAGTGGAGGTGTTACGGAACGGTTCCATTGACCGTTGACGGTAACAATGCGTCCGAGCATTTCTGCTTCAGAGATAATTTTGTCATAACAATGGCGATAACGAGGATGGCTGCGGCGTTGATGCCCAATCTGTAATTTTTTCCCTGTACGGCGGGCAGCTTCTACCATGCTGCGAGCGCCTTCAAGGGTGTTAGACATTTCTTTTTCACAGTAAACATCTAATCCGGCTTCAAGGCAGGCAATAGCATGTGTTGCATGCCAGAAATCCGGAGTAGCTACAACAACGGCGTCAAGATTGTCTTTTTCTTTTGCCAGCATTTCTTTGTAATCGGTATAGCTGCGTACATCATGTTTGTATGCTTTTAATGTTCTGGTAGCACGAATCAGATTAAATTCTTCCCAAATATCACAAACTGCAACAAAGTTTACATACGGCAGTTTCAACATGGCATTCATCAACACCTGACCTTGAGAGCCTGCACCAAGCAAAGCAACGTTTGTTTTTGGCAGGTCAGCTGCTTCCATTTGGTTTGCCAGAACTTTTTCTTTTTGTTTTTTGTCAAAATTGATTTGATTTCCCAGAGCCAATCCAAATGCACCTAATACAGGTGCAGTTGCCAGACCCTGTAAAAAATCACGACGATCAAGACCACCACCTGATTTTGCAGGAGTCTGATCTTTTTTTTCTTCACTCATAGTTACACTCCGAATAATTAATAGGAATATTATAAATATTAATACAATTCATTTGTATGTATATATTATACTTAATATTGGGGAAATATTTTACAAAAATCAAGTTTCAAAACATATTTTTGCAATGTTTTACAGTTGCAAAAATATTAAAAATTATGGATTTGTTAAGTTACTTTTTGTTTAATTGATTTGTACCGAAACAGGCGTATTCTTTACCAGGAAAAGAAACATCAAATATAGTTTCAATAGCGTTTTCAGATTTACGGTTTATGGTCCATCTGGCTTTACCACCTGGCATAAAATTTTTAATTGATTCTGTCATAAATACCAGGGATGTGTCATTTGATAAAGGATCAACAAGTATATATTGATTTACAAAACCTTCATTAATAAACTGGCGGAAAACGATCTTTTTTCTGCTTTTATCAAAACTGACCATGCCCCAATCTGTAAGATGTTCTCCCTTGTGATTATTATCCGTTGGTTTGAATTTAGAATTGTTTTCAAGTTCTATAAAAGTATTATTCATAACCCGGTTGAATTCTGACCGTATCACAGGGGTTTCATTCCCAAAACCACTGTCTGTACCCTGCCAGTTCCCGATGAGAAAGTCAAGTTGTTTGAATGGATTGTCTTGTGCCGTGGTAAAACCGGAAACCAGGAAAACCAGAAATAAAAATATTTTTTTCATCAGTTTTTTTCCTTTACAGACAAACTACCTGAAAATATACGGTTTATCAGAATTAAAATCAATATTAACTATTGGTTAGTTTGATTTATTCTCAGTTTGATAAAAAAAGCACTAGCCGGAAAATATACAGGTATTTTCTTTATAAAGTTGGATTTCAACAGAATCACGGGTAAGATCCAGTTGATTTAACGGCCCATGCTCGTTCTTCAGTACTTGAGCCATTTGGCGTATTTCATCAGGAACAGGTATTTTTATATTACGGGAAGCGCCCTTGTTGACGATCACCGCCACCAGATTGTTGTCTTTGCGTCTGAGAAACACCAGGGTAGATTCATCGGAATAGAGAGGGATGAATTCTCCGTCTATCAATGCGGGATTATTTCTGCGCAGCCAGATCAAATGCTTGTAAAAAAAGTGAATGCTGTTATAATGGTTTGCCCGCTGCCAGTCCATACTTTGAATGTGTTTCCACGGTTCAGGGGCTTTAAGAGTTACCCAGTCCGCACCAGACCAGTCCATACCCCGACGATTGCTTTCATCTTTTTTCCCGGGTATTATACCCAATTCGTCACCATAATAAATCATGGGTGTACCGGGATATGTAAATTGCAGCGTTACTGCCATTTTGAACAGATTTTCGTTTCCGTCTACCTGGTATAGCATGCGGTTGGTATCGTGACTGCTTATGAGATTCCAACTGGTAAAGAGTTGGGGCTTGGGGTATTCATTATACATTTTGACCAGCTCGTCCATATAATTGATGCCGTCAATTTTATCCGTAAGAAAATTGACAGTGGTGCCAAGGAATACATAGTTCATTACACCATCCAGAAGATCGTTACCTAACCAGCTTTTACCATAGGTTTCCATGACCTCGCCGATCAAGAGCTTTTCAGGATGACGTTCTCGCATTGCCGTCTTTATATTGCGGATAACAGAGTGGCCCAGTTCTTCTGCAACATCCAGACGCCAGCCGTCTGCGCCCTGTTCGAGCCAGTAGCTGATTACGCTATGCGGAGACTCGTAAAGTTCTTTACGTATATCCTCACTGTCATGACTGAGCAGCGGCAGTGTATCTATACCGGACCAGAACAGGTAATAGCCGTCTTTGTTCTTTTTATAATATTTTGTAAAGGGTTGCTCTCCCTTTAATGCTTTTAAAAACCAGGGATGCTCTTTACTGGTGTGGTTGAACACACCATCTATGATCAGGCGAATATTGTGGTCATGACAGTTTTGTACCAGAGATTTAAAATCTTCAAGCGAACCGAATTGCGGATCTATTTGGCGATAGTTCATAGTATCGTATTTATGGTTGGTGTTGGCTTTGAATATGGGGGTGAGATAAAGCAGATCAATGCCCAGAGTGGATAAATACGCCGAGACATTTTGACTTACACCGGGCAGGTCACCACCGTAAAAGCTGTAACCGTAGCTGTAGCGGTCAAATTCTTCTCCCCAGTCCAGCAGACGGGTTTTTTCTCCGTAAACGGTTTCCGGGTAAAGTAAAGCTTTGTCATAAACGGATTGATTGCCAATGGCAAAACTGTCTATAAAACATTGATATCCGATGCGGTTAGCGGCCCACTCTGGCATGATGGTCTCCTTTTTAAGAAAAGAGAAGTTAAGGTAAATCTAATTAATTACAAAATGAAATTTTGATTAAAATTGAATGCCCGCTATTCCAAACAGGAAAGAGAATTTTCTTGCCTATGGTATAATTACATTGTATTTTATAAAAAGGAACTATATAATGTTGAATGATACAGATAAAAAGAAAATAATCAGACTGGGTGTAAAATACAAAGTTTCCAGAATTTTGCTTTTTGGTAGTAGTTTACAATCTGATTCAAACGCTCAAGATATTGATTTGGCAGTAGAGGGGGTCCAGGACTCGGACTATTTTAAATTTTATGGTGATTTGATTTTTAATCTTTCCAAACCTGTGGATCTGATTGATTTGGACAAGAAAAGCCTTTTCAAGGATATCATACTAAAAGAAGGGGTGGTTTTGTATGCTGGCTCTGAAAGAAAAAATTAGCCTTGAATTGAAAAATATTGAATTATTGATCAAAGAATTACCACCGGCAGAAATGTTGCCTGAATTATCTACTCTTGAGCTTGCCGGAGTTGCTACTTTATTGCATAATTTTTATAATGGCATTGAAAATATAATAAAACAAATATCCAAATATGAAAAGATTGATATACCATCAGGATCTTCCTGGCATAAAGAGATGTTGGGATTGGCGGTCGAAAATAAAATCATTTCCAAAGAATTAAAAAATGTTTTAGGTGGATTCTTGGCTTTTCGACATTTTTTTACTCATGCTTATGCTTTAGATTTATATCCTGAACGCATTACTCCACTTGTAAAAGAACTTTTACCAACTTTTTTGGCGTTCAAGAAGGACATTAGCAATTGGAAATAAGATCATTTCGGGGATTGAAAATTATAATAGTTATCGTGACAGAGAACATCTCTGCCACGATTTTTGGGGATTCTATTTTTTTTATTTATGTTCTCCGGTGAGGATGTCGAGATCATTTTCCTGAAAGGTCAAATAGTCTTTGACATTTTTTGTAAACTCTTCCGGCATGGGAAAGAACTTGCCCGTGGCTTTGGCATAGATGGTGCCGTCCTTGTCCACAATTTCACCCTCGGCAGTGGAAAACCGTTTCTTGTTTTCCACAAAGCGTCCTTTGACCATAATATCAAGGTCCACAGGTAAGGGACGAACAAAGCGAACATTTAGCTCGCCAGTCATGAAATATTTTTTGGTTTCCACAGCTACGGCCCAGCCAATGGTTTCATCCAACAGAGCAGAGATTACACCCCCATGAACAACACCCTGGTAACCCGCCTGACGAAAGGTGGTAGTAAAAGGTACTTCAACACCCTCGTCTGTTACCCGAAAGCGTACATTGAGCGTTGATGGATTATGATCGTGCTCGCCGCAGACAAAACAACCTTTATAAGTGGGTAGAAATACGTTTTTTTTCATTTAATTTATTTCTATTAATTTATTAATTTCTTCTTTTGCATTTATCAAGGCATCAGTAAGATTGCCTCTCGCAGTTTCAATTTTTTTTACATTATTAAGAATTTTTTCTTTTAACGAGTCGTCTACTGGCCAAGGAATAAGTATTTCATTTTTAAAAATAGTATGACGCACTTCAGGTTGAGAGGCGGTAATAGAAAGATAGTAAATTTGTTTTCTAAAAAGCTCTGATTCAAATATATTCCATAATAATAATGCTTCTTCTTCATTGTTTGGCCTTATACCAATAAAACCAGTAGTTACAAAATTGTTATCGAACCATTTGGGGATAATAACAGTTGTGCCCCTACTACTATTATTTTTGGCAAAAATAACATCACCAGCTTGAACAAAGAGACGTGCTCTTGTTGGTAGATTTTCAAAATTATCAATTCGATGTTTAACAATAGTACCATCAATTGTAACGTCACCTATCTCAAAATATTTAAAAATATTACCATAATATTGTTTTTCTTCATCCTTTTTTGTTTCTTTAATTATATTAAAGTCACTACCTTTTTTAATAATTATTTCACCTTTATCATTTTTATTATTTAGTAAATTTTTTATGTTTTTTAATTCTGGTGAATAATAAAAGGCATCAAGTCTACTAATATACAAGTTTTCAGGTTTTACAATAAAAATTTGTAAAGGACAACTTAATGATTCATCAATATTTTCATTGTAAATTATTTGATCCTCAAAATTTTCACCATTTTTCCACATATCAAAGTATTTTGCAGTTAAAGGTAGATTGTTTCTATCAGGTGTATCGTTACTATGATCATCATGTCCAATATTATTAGTGATGGCCATAAAAATTGAACCCTGTTTTTCATTATTTTTTTTTCGTCTTAGATGAATAATAGAAGTTTTGATATTTGCTTCTGCTCTAAAAAAAGTATTAAAGGGAAGAGAAATGATTTGTATAATATTAAAATTTTCAAGAATGAAATCTCGATATTTTTGACTTTTTTCACCATTTAATACAGTATCATCTATTATAGTTAACAATTCACCAGAATTAGGTTTTAGTAAATCATGATATCTTTCCAAAAATAAAACGTTTGATTTTTCTGTTGAAGAGACATTGTTAGTTGGTGATTTAGCTATATCATATTGATTTAAAATTCTTTCTTCATGTTTATCATTTGAATTATATTTCATACTAAAAGGTGGATTTGTTAAGATAATATCAAACTTGTTTTTTTCTTCAATAAGAAGTTTCTTTAATTCAATTAAACCCTCTTTTTCTTCTTCGGTTATTCCAAGTTCAATTGATAAATCTTTATCTAATGTATCAGCTTGGAATATTTTACTACCACCGTCACCATGAAGATACATATTTAATCTACTAATTTTAGCTATCTTGGAATTAGCATCAATCCCATAAAGATGATTGTTTTTTATTTCTTCCAAGTAATGCTGTTTTTCTGTTTGAGATAAATAACTATTTATATTTATTCGTCTAATAAATTGTGACATAGCATCAATTAGAAATCCACCGCTACCACAACAACCATCCATTATAAATGGCATTCTTTCGCTAATAGGTAATGATTTATCAAGTGATATATAGATAGGGGATGTTTCTACCATATAATGGACCACCCCCCTAGGGGTAAAAAATTGCCCTAATCCTTTTCCTCTAACGGTAGCATTTAAAAAAGTTTCAAACATTCTACCATTTAGATCTTCATCAATTCCGTATAAATCAAAGTGCTGCAATTTTTTTACAACCTCATAAGTAGTAGTTGCTTTTAGTGCTAATCCTTCATTTTTTTCGAAAATACGTTTTTTCTTATTGTCTCTAATTTGTCTTTCTAGTTCTTCTTGTATTTGACGAAATAATATTGAATTTACTGGATGGGGTTCAACTTTACTTTGTTCATCAATCCAATTTGTTGAAAAAATAAAATCTTTTTTTTGGGGGTTATTACCGCTTTCAATTATATTATGAATTTTATTATCTTCTCTAATTTTGATAAACATAATTTTTGAAAATTCATAAAAAGCATCTGTTGGATTGATTTTTTCTTTTTTCCAAATTAAATTATGACAATCATTAAATGTTTTCAAGAGCTTATTTAAGTCAGGTCTTCTAAACTCAAAGACACCTTCAGTGGCGGCAACTTGCTTAAACGCATGATATGATAAATTAGATCTTATTTCTAAAAATTTTTCATTATTATAGGTAAAATCTTCAAAACGAAGATAAAAAAGTGCTTGATTATTGTCCCATGAATAAACAATGAAGAATTGACCGTTTGTTAAAATAGTATATAATACAGGGTTCTCATCACAATACTTTTGATTTAATGCCAATGCATAGGAGCTAATTTGATAGTAATATTTTTTTATATCATTTATTTTTGGAGATTTTGCATCAATTATAATAATAGGTTTATTTCTTGAATCAAGCAAAACATAATCAGGTTTGTATTTTTCTTTACTAGAGCCCCTACCAATAACAATTTCATCAATACTTTCTTTTCTTTTTATCTTATTATCATCATAACCTAATAGTTGAAGAAATCTATCAATAAATAAGGCTTCAACAGTTGCTTCATTTTTAAGATCTCTTTGGCTACAAAATAAATTTTTCATAAAAGTCCTAAAAAAATTATGTTCTACCGGTTAAAAGTAATATATACTTTATAAAAAAATTTACAAATAGTTATTTCATTAAATACATTTTTTAATAGGTATGTCTGACCGGTCTACAATATCCAGTACTTGCATGGGGTGTTCAACCCTGAAATCGCTGATCATTTCCAGATTGTCCTTTTCGCTTGAATATCCCCAGCCGGCCAGGCAACTATAAGCCCCGGCGTTGTTGGCCGAGAGAATGTCATTGTCTGTGTCTCCGATTAGCATGGTCTGTTCGGGCAGCACACCTATTTTTTGACATGCTTTGTAGACCATATCCGGATCAGGCTTGGGGTGTTCTACCATATCCGCGCAGATAATGGTATCGAACCGGTCAAACCGGTCCAGTCCTTTTAAAATGATTGTTGTACCGGGTAAGGGTTTATTGGTTACCATACCCACTTTGATACTGCGATCGTGAAGAC
Organism: bacterium; assembly: GCA_963693055.1. GTDB lineage: Bacteria > Zhuqueibacterota > Zhuqueibacteria > Residuimicrobiales > Krinioviventaceae. The sequence continues at coordinate 6,106,351 of OY843751.1, read as the reverse complement.
CGTCAATCAGATCGTCAATCCCGTCGAATAAACGGGTTTTGGTCAAGCAGCGGTCATGATAAATGGGACGAAAAATATGAATATATTCATCATAACGGTCCAGATTCTTTTCTCCCAATATAATGCGGGAAAAGATGCCCGGGCCGGGCCCTATGGCCTTCATTGTCTGGTCGAGTGAGACCGGTGGAAGATCCATTTTTTCAAGGGCCATATTGACACTATCATGGACATCGGGTGCGGTGTCACACAAGGTGCCGTCAAGATCAAATAATACCAATTCAATATGGCTCAAAATTACAACTCCTTTCTAAAGCCTATAATTTACAAATTTTTTATGAAATGTTACAACCCTTTCTTCTGTTACAGGTGTCTGTTAACATAAAATTAACCTTTTAAAAATTGATAATTATTTTTAGATTATAAGAAATTGAAATTAAACACCTTAAACAGTCTGATACTTTATATGAGTTGGTACAAAAAAAGCTTTGGCCACGATTATTTGACCATCTATCCACATCGGAATGAGAATGAGGCCAAAAAAATTGTTAATTTTGCAATGAAAGCGCTGGATATGCAGCCGGGTCAGCGAGTGCTGGACCTTGCCTGTGGTTATGGACGCAACAGTGCTGTATGCGCGCAGCAGGGACTGGATGTAGTAGGTCTGGATTTATCTACCGAACTTCTCTCTCTGGCGCTGGACAAGAACAAGGAAAACGATCGCAGTTTTCCCCTGGTGAGGGGAGACATGCGGGACATCCCTTTTGAGAATGCGTTTGATATTATTCTCAGCCTGTTTACCAGTTTTGGTTATTTTGACAATGATGCAGAAAACGAGCAGGTTATCCGTGGTATTGCCCGGGCGTTAAAGCCGGGTGGCGTGTTTTTGTTCGATTATCTCAATATGATGCAGGCATTGCCAAATATTACCAGTGATACCCAGGTCCGCAACAATATGACCATCATCCAGGAGCGGAGCTTTAATGAACATACAAACCGGTTTGAAAAAAAGATAACGGTAAAAGACAATGGGGATGTTCGTGAATACTATGAATCCGTTCGTGCCTACCGGTTGATTGAGTTGCTGCAGTTTTTTGAACGCTCGGGGCTGGAATGTACAGCGATATATGGAGATTATGAACAGAATCCCTTTACCCGCAACTCTCCGCGATTGATCATGATCGGAGAAAAGAGATGAAGCTGAAACTTGAAAATATACCCGGACTTTCAAAGCTTACCCGGGATTATTTCAGTACTTTTGAAAAGACAGGTCCGTTTTTTAACGGGCATTTTCAGGACTGTTCAAGCTTTAAGAACATAGCCAATCGTTTACAGATTGTTAATCGTCCGCATCGCAATGAATTGGCTGACATATTAATCGACCAGAACCGGAATTTTAACGCCGCAGACGCTACCTTTCAAAACATCGAACTGCTGAGACAACCCGATACCCTTGCAGTGGTATCCGGGCAGCAGGCGGGACTTTTTGGTGGACCGCTGTTTACCATACACAAATCGTTGACCGCAATTAAACTGGCGAACACCCTTACACAGCGGCTGGGCCGCCCGGTGGTACCCGTATTTTACCTGGTGTCTGAAGACCACGATTTTGAAGAGATAAAGAGCACAACCTATATTGATAAACGCAATGCAGTGAAATCGCTCACCTTTGAACCGGAAACGCTGCCGGACCGCATACCCGTTGCTCAGATTAAACTGAATGATAATATCCTGCAATTGTTGGAAACGCTGGATGCCGACCTGCCCGATACCGAGTTTAAAGCAGACTGGATGCAAAAACTGAAATCGGCTTATACGTCTGGCGAGTTTCTGCATATTGCCTTTGCGCGCTGGTACCAGTCGCTGTTTGCGGAATATGGTATTGTACTGTTTGACTCGTCAGATTCACGCGTTAAACCCTTTTTATCCGACCTGTTTGAAAAAGAGCTGCGAGAGGATGTTTGTAATCCTGCCATGCAGAAAACCAATAATCAATTGGAAAAAGCGGGCTATCATACCCAGATCACCGTTCAATCCGGCAGACCCAATCTGTTTTTACTCGATAACGGCAGGCATGGTTTGCAGCGTAAGGGAGACGAATTCATCAGCCTGGGTGATAACCGGAAATACACCCTTGACGAGTTGGTAGCGCAGCCGGAAAAGCTCAGTCCCAAAGTCTCTACACGTCCCATTGCACAGGATATCCTCTTCCCTACAGTTGCCTATGTGGGCGGACCGGGTGAGATTGCCTATTGGGCGCAATTAAAGGGCATTTACGATGCTATGGATATGAACATGCCGGTGGTGTATCCCCGTGCAGCGTTTACCCTGATTGAGCCAAAAATTCAAAAACATCTGGATGCGTTTGGATTGACCGCTGAACAGGTCATTACCGACCCTGAAGGTGTTATCAAGGATGTGATGCAGTCCCGCATCCCAACGGACATTCGGGAACAGTTTGCGGCGTTACAGTCCCAACTCGGGGAGCAGCTTGCTTCCCTGGGAACAGCAGCAAAAGAGATAGAACCCACCCTGCAATCGGCTTTTGAAAAGACCGGCGGTAACATGGAAAAACAGATTGCCTCGCTGGAGAGTCGTGTGCTCAAAGCTGTTGAACAGCGCGAGCAGGTGACACGCAATCAACTGGAATCGATTGTGAACCATCTGATGCCGGAGGGCGGACTACAGGAGCGCAAAATTAACATATTGCCGTTTCTGGTGAAATATGACACACCGCTGCTTAGACGTATATATGATGAAATAGAAATTGCCAAATTTGAACATAAAGGAATAGAATTATAAAAATGAATACTCCCAATGAAAAAATAGATGTAATGGCCTTTGGCGCGCATCCGGATGATATCGAGCTCATGTGCGCCGGTACCCTGATTAAACTGAAACGTATGGGCTATAAAACCGGTGTGGTTTCGCTCACCAAAGCAGAGCTGGGCACGCGTGGCACGCCCGAAATCCGCAAACAGGAGAATGAAAATTCAGCCAAAATACTGGGCCTCTCGGTGAACAAGATGCTGGACATCCCCGACGGTGGCGTGTTCAATACAGAAGAGAACCGCATCAAGGTGATTGAGCAGATCCGTGAGCACCGTCCCGATATTCTGTTTGTGCCCTATTGGGAGACCCGCCATCCCGATCACGGCAATACCTCGGTATTAGTCAAAGAAGCCGCGTTTCTGGCAGGACTTAAAAACATAGATACGGGACAAAAGCATTTCCGTCCCGCCAAGCTGATCTATTATATGGAAATGTACGATTTTGAACCGTCGTTTATTGTGGATGTGTCTGACAGCTTTGAAGACAAGGTCAAAGCCATACAGTCCTACAACTCGCAGTTTCACAATCCGGACAAGCCCTTCAACTCGAAAGACGCCACCTATATCAGCTCGCCGCAGTTTTTGCAATCTATTATCGCACGGGGACAATACTGGGGTAACAAGATTGGCGCCATTTACGGTGAACCGTTCCTGGTGCGCGAACCCATCAAGATCAATGACCCGGTCAGGCACTTTACCAATTACTCTTTTGCGGGGTTGCAGTAGGAGGGTATTTGCCAGGGGAGCAGTGGCGGACTGATAAATTGTTATTAAATAAATTTGTTAATGTAAACAAAATACGAAATTTTCGAATTTTTTCATTGACTTTATTAGATAAAGTAATATTTTGTTGAATATGGGGCACCAAAAAAATGGCGGATTTGTTTCCAGAATGGGGTGCAAAGCATATTTATTCTTATTGAAACAATTTTATATTTAATCTATCATTTAATATTATATTCTTGAATTAGTAAAACCTGTGCTACTTGGGATAATTTCCGTTATTCTTACAAGACCAAACTGTTGAATGTATGACCTTGAGACATAGTGATTACTATTTATAGGAATAGAGGTAAGATATGAAAAAATTTTTTTTCATCATTTGTTTACTATTTACTACCAGCACCTTGCTAAGCAGTGTGCAGATTTCCGGTACCATAACAGACCTTGACGGTCAGCCGTTATCCAATATTCAGGTGAATATTTTACAGGACAGCCTGGGATTCAAGGATTCTACTCTTACCGATGAAAACGGCGACTACTCATTGATTATTGATCAGATAACCGGAATAAAAGCCGGAATCACACCTGATGGATACCGGTTATACCAAAACTATCCCAATCCTTTTAATCCCGCTACAATCATCCATTTTGATCTGCCGATTTCTGAATATGTCAATCTTACCGTTTATAATACTATGGGGCAGCGGGTAAAAACCTTGGTCGATGGCCAACTCGCTGCGGGCTTGAATACGGCGCACTGGGACGGCTCGGATGATCACGGCAGCGGAGTGGCGGCAGGTGTTTATTTTTATCAATTAAGTACAGGTTCGGTTACAAAGACCCAAAAAATGCTGCTGCTGGATGGTTCGAATACAATCCGATCGACGGGACGTACCACAATTCAATCACTACAAAAGTCAGATGTGGAAGAAAGCCTTGAATGGCACCTTTATGTGGAAGATAACGCGTATTATCCGTTTTATCAGGACGTTGAAATTGCTTCAGATGATACGGATCAAATTGTTGATGTTGAACTGAAAGAAATTGTAAATAATTATTTTCCGCTTCAAGTGGGTAATTCATGGGTATTTCAGTGTTCTTTTCGTACGCCGGATAGTATTAAAACTGTCACGCGTGAATACACGATAACCGAACAAGTTCGCTCGGACGGGAAAACATATTTTAAATTTAATGACTGGATGCCCTTCATATTTGATCTTCTCGCAATTGATGATAAAAGAGTGTTTTTGATACGATATGATGGACAGGGACAGTTGGTTATTTTGAATAGTAATACAGAATGGATTTTTTGGAAGTTTGAAGGATTGCCGGTTGCAGTAGACAACTTTTGGGAAATGTATATAGAGTATCATCATATACGTCTTCAAGCTTTTTCCGGGTATGAAGTTGTTGATAACAGTATTGGCACATTTGAAAAATGTTTAAAAATTTTCAACTATTTTAGAGAGTGTAGAGGTTGCGAATATTATACCTGGTTTGCTCCAAATTTTGGCCCTGTGAAAATTTATTATCTCGCATATGACATAACATATGAATTGGTTGGTATTAATATTAATTAATAAATAGGGGGAGCAAAATGTGAAAAATTGAAATTTGTTTACTCCTTCTAAAACACCGGTTTTTTGACGGAACTAACAAGATAATCTTTGGTTTCATTTTTTCTTGAAATACATCACCCCCGCAAACACCACGCACGCAAACGCGCAGAGCAGTGGAAACCAGTCCCCGAGTTTTGTATACAGGGTTTGCGTGGTATGGATCTCTAGATTGACCGGTATATATGCGCCCTGCCGTGAACGTTGTTTGTGGACGATCTTGCCTGAGGCGGCAATGTGGCCGCTGAATCCATAATTACAAGCAATGGCTACATCGCGGCGATTTTCAACCGCACGGGTTCGGGTTTCAATCCATTGAATCTGTGGCAAAAAAGGGTGTTCCATATAGCCGTTATTACTCATGTTGAGCAATAGTTCCGCTCCCTGCTGTACCGCGGACCGGATTGCTCCGGGGATGATCCATTCATTACAGATACGTACCCCTGCCAACCCCTCACTTGTCCGCATAACACCGGGTCGTGTGCCCGCTTCCACATTATCATAAACACTTGAACGATAGCGTTCCTGCTGCAAGCGCGCGGCAAAGGGTAATAGTTTGACAGGTTGTTCAATGAACCACAATAGGTTTTGTTTGTGATACATGTCGCTAATCCTGCCGTCAGGATGTATACAAAGCGCGGAATTGTAAACATTGCCGGACTGTTTTTTACCCTCGGTATTGATCCCCAAGATGTGGGTACATTGAGCGGGCCAGGTGATTTGCAATACCAGAGGGATAAACTGATCATCCGGCTGTAATACCCAGGGCAGCGCGGTTTCGGACCAGAGAACGAGTTTGGGAGAATCCTGCACAGCCTGTCGGTTCAGATCAAAAAGCATCTGTGATAAAGAGTCACCGGTAGCATCGTTCCATCCGGTACTGCTGTTGACATTTTCCACAATAAGAGCGGTTTTAATCGTTTGATCTGATTTTTGAGTGTTGAAATGTTGTAGTGAAAGATAGCCGTAAACGTGCAATACTATCAATATACTCAGTGCTACAATGGGCCATTTGTAATGCTTTTGGATAAAGAAAAAAGCAAACAGCGTGTTAATGAGTATGATAAGGAATGAAAGTCCCATAATACCGGAAATGGATACAACCTGCAATGCCAACAGGTTGTTGGCCTGACGGTAGCCAATGAAAAACGGAGCCCAGGGGAAATGCGATATGAGGATTGTATTGCTCCATTCTGTAATGACCCACAAGGCAGGAACCAGCCATATCCAATGTATCTGATTAAAAGAAAATCGTTTTCGGCCAAGGCCGACAAAAAGGGTGAATAAAAGAGGAAACAGTATTATGTACAGGGATATAAAAACATAACTCAACCCTGGCAGCAGGAATGAGCTGCCGGAAATATTTTGTACAATATCCGGGACCCACAAGAAAAATATAAAGCCATAGGCTGTTCCATAACTCAATCCGAGTTTCCAGAGTTTTGCCGGGCATTGTAATACCGCAATGAAGAATGGAATTTGAGTGAGCCAGATTGAATAACCCAAAATCGGGTACCATGAAGACAATGCATACAAGGTACCGGAAAAAATGGAAAAAAGGATAAAGATATAAGAATTTTTGTATTGGAAATTCCCCATCAATTTCAACGTCACCTGTTTTTTATGATCCATACAATAAAGACGAATTTAGCATTTATTCTGAATTTTACAAAGGCTTTGCTTTTTTAATACGGTTGGAATGTGATTCATTCAAGATCGGACAGAAAAAAAGCCCGGCACGTCATCCGTGTCGGGCCAGAGTTTTTATTTCAAAAGCGTTATTTTTTGGATTTGGGTTTGATTACCGGTCTGCAGAACGATTAAGTATATTCCGCTGGATTGCGGGGTACCCAGGTCGTCAATTCCGTTCCACTGGAGATTATATAGTCCGGCTTCCTTGCGGGTGTTGGATACCAGTGTGCGAACCGTGCGACCCAACAGATCGGCGATGTACACGTCAACATGGGTTTCGTCTTTTAATTGGTATTGGAAGCGTGTATCTGGATTAAAGGGATTTGGATAAGCCGGCAGTAATGCGGTTTTTTCCGGAACAACCGATTCTTCAATGGTGATGGAAACAGGTTTATTGATGGTTGTTACTCCGTTTACATCCACATCGAGCAGTCGGTAACTCAGTTTATCTCCTGAACGGACATCGGTATCTGTAAATTCGTAATCGGCGCCGCTGCTCACGTCACCACGTGCAAGCAAATCGGTGTTTGTTATATAGGATGTAATCTGCATCCAGGATGAACCGTTCACCTGACGTTCAACAATAAAGCCCTGATGGTCCACTTCGCTGGCAGTCCGCCAATTCAGCAGTACGGTATTTTTCTCTTGCAGCGCGGTAAAGGAAGCCAGACTCACCGGCAGAGAGGCATCATACGTAACCGAAGGAATTGTTGCGTACCCTCCTTGAAGTTTCGTGTCAGCTAAAAACACTGCGAAATAATAATTTGTTGCATCTATGGCGTTAGAAGTTACCTGAATACTGAAAACATTTTCAACAGATTCATCAGTATCAAGAGTCAGAGAAAATTTTGGGTTGTCCTCTTTTATAATTCCGGCGGAAGCATGAATATATCCACTGGTAGTGGTAAGTACATCAGCAGAGACAGAACCATTGTTTGTGAGGTGTGATGAATCATAAAAATCAAAAGCTTCAGAACTACTCAATGTTTTCCATGTACCTGAACCCGGATCATTTGAAGTGCTGTATCTCAGGTCATAGTTGCCATTTGTATAAGGATTATAAGATTCATCGGTGTTATTATTTAATTCTACCCTTAATCGTATTACCTGACCGGGTGCAACGGTAACAGATGTGTTTTCGTTTGCAATGGCAGTTGCAGAACCTTCTGCGGCATCATCCTGGTAAAAACGCCAGTTTCCTTGAATAATACTTGCAAATGAGATACTGTGAAAAAATAACAGGAATAACAGCGGGAAAAACGTTTTTTTCTTCATTACTTCCCCTTGAATGTCAATATTGGAATAAAAGTTGTTTATTTAGTATAAAGAAAAAATATATGAATAACAATCATTTTTTTAAAATATTTTATATAGAACTTGCGCAATGATAAATCGCAATATATAATTAGCTGAGCAAGCGATATGATAGAGATGATCATGTGGGATATATATCCGTATGAAATGTTTTAAAAGAGAGATGCAGGGATTCTACAAAAAGAAAATACCCGGCATCTGTCAACTGACGGATACCGGGTTTATCTTTGGGCACTATAAACGCTTAAAATCCCGAATAATCGCCTTCCAGTTTAGAGGCGGCTTCTTTATCTATTAATACTGTTGCATATTGATGGATCTGTACAATGGTTGCCGGATACCTGGCCATAATGGGGCCTTCTGCAGTGGCATGGATGGCGTCTGCTTTGCCTTCTCCACTTGCAAGCAATAACAGTTCTTTGGCTTCCATGATGGTACCCACACCCATGGTAATGGCGTACTTGGGAACTTCTTCCTTGTTTTCGAAAAAGCGAGCATTGTCATTGATGGTCTTTTCACTCAGGGTTTTGATACGCGTACGAGACCCCAGGGACGAGCCCGGCTCGTTAAAGGCAATATGTCCGTTGGCACCAATACCGAGTATTTGCAGATCAATACCGCCAAATTCATTTATCTTTTTTTCATACCATTCACAAAACACATCAATATCTTCTGCCATACCCATGGGAATGTGCACGTAACGGGGGTCCACATTGATATGTTTGAAAAGGTTTTCCCACATGAAATAGTGATAACTCTGGTTATGAGAGGGGGGCAGGCCCACATATTCGTCAAGATTAAAGGTAACGACTTTGGAAAAGTCTAAACCTTCATCATTATACATCCGGATCAGCTCCTTGTAAACGCCCAAGGGTGTACTGCCTGTAGCAAAACCCAGAACACAGTCCGGTTTTCTTCTTACTATGTTTGCAATTTCTCTTGCCCCCTCTTTACACATTTCCTCATAATTTTCTTTAATAACAAGTAACATAGAGCCTTACCTTTCCTGATGGAATTTCAACGGATGTTTTAACAGACGAAATAAAAATATTCGCTATTAAATTATACAACCAAAAAAGACAATATTCAAGAAAAAAGGCAAACGTTTGCATTAAATTTTTCGAGCTCTGCAAAATACTTTGCAGAGCTCGAATTCTAAGCTAGTCTATATAGAGTTTTACCTGAGTGGGTATGAGATCTTTGGCGCTGGCTTGCAAGGTGATTTCGCCAGGGTGTGAACCGGCTTGTAGTTCAATTGTAGCGGCACCGTTTTGGGTGTTGATTTTCATATTGGTTTTGCCATTTTCAAAACGGGCATTGCCCTGTATTTTAATTTCTACAGAATTTGATGCCGTTGATATCTGATCACCAAATTTGTCTACAATTTTAACAGTTACATCTGTGCTGGCATCCGGAAGGATGTGACAGGGTTTGGGGACCAGTTCTACACTGTGGGCCTGAGGTGCAACCGAAGAAACTGTAACCTCACCGGATTCGAGTCCCGCTGAAACAGCACGGATTTTGAATCGGTCCGGTGTTGTAGTAGATTGGACGATGGCAACACAATAGCCGTTACAGGCTTTGCGATGGGTTGCGTGATTGGGCTCTAGCGTGGTTATGTCTCCGCTGCCTACGGCGATAATCTCTTCATCACCTTCTACAAAAAACTGTACATCGTTACCGGCATACGGAACCACATTGCCATCTTTGTCTGTAATTGCAGCTCTTATAACCACAACATCTCTGCCATCCGCAACCAACGCGGGGATCTCATTAGCCGGCAGGAAGGCTTCCATAGCGCGAGTTAATTGGATTTTAGCGGGTTCTCCCGCGGTTTTAACAACCTGACGACAAACCTCTTTGCCATTATTTTTGCCAATAGCAATCAGTGTGCCCGGTTCGTAAGGAACACTCCATTGCCTGTGCGCAGCCGGGATATCCTGTTTCTCACCTGGTTTCCATTTTTTCATTGCTTTGGGTTTGCCGCGTGTTCCCAGGGATTTTCCGTTCAATACCAGTTCAACCTGATCACAATTGGAATAACCCCATACATCCACAATTTGGCCTTTTTTCTGCCAGTTCCAGTGCGGCATGACATGGACCATGGGTTCCTCGGTGTAACGGGATTTAAAAAAGTAATAGTGGTCTTTGGGCTCAAAACACATGTCAAGTACACCGTCTCCGCGTGAGATAAAGGGGTATTCAAATCCTTCGCCGCGGGCGTCGTATCCGCTCCAGACGCAGCCGCCACCCAGATAATCGCGGGACTCGATGCGCAACCAGTAATTTTCAACACTCGCGCACATGTCATACATGTCTTTGATTTCTTCGGTATAGAATTTAAAATAGCTGTCCGTTTCATTCGGAACATACTCGGTGCCGTATACACCGCGCATGGCTCGAACCGCGGAATACTCGCTGATCAATCCGATCTTCCAGTGGGGAAAGGCAATATGGTCCTGGTCTGCGCGTTCCACATGGTAATTGTAACTGGAAACACCAGCGTTTTCACCATAATTGCGCATGTTTACCGGCATGGAAGCTGCAAAGGTCGTCTCGCGTGTGGGATCAAGCTGGTTGGCAAGCTCGGTGCCCACTTTGATGATATTGGCGCCATAATGTGTGCTTTCAAGCGGGGATTCGTTTTCCAGAGACCAGACGATTACTGAAGGATGATTGCGGTCGCGTGTAATGGTAGCTTCAACCAGGGGCAGTTCAATTTCCGGACTTTCCAGTTTGCGTTCGATTTCGTCCCATACCATAATGCCCATTTCATCACTTACATCCAGTCGTTCCGGTGTGGCGGGATTATGACTGGACCGGTAAAAGTTGAATCCGGCCTGTTTCATGATGGCCATCAGGTTAAAGTGGATGCGGTCCGGCAAGGCATTACCCAAGCCCGCAAAATCGTAATGAGCACAAAAGCCCTGCAATTTTTCGTGGCGACCGTTAATGAAAAATCCACTATTGTTGGTAAATTCAATATTCCGAATACCGAATGGGGTTTCATACACATCAAGGGTTTCGTCTGCAGTCTGGATCATGGTGTATGCTTTATACTGATAGGGATTGTCAACATCCCACAGGTTACAGTTTTGAACCAGCACCTTTTGCTCATACTCTTTTACCTCCCCGGCAGTCATAGAACAATCGGTGCTGACAGTTCCAACGATTATACCTTTGCTGTCTACAATTTGGGTAACAAGCTTGAATTGTTTTGATTCCGGATAGTCATTCAAGACCTGAGCTTTGATGTTGATTGTGGATTGTTTCTCTGAAATATTTGTGGCATATACAAAAGTGCCCCAATTGTCGATATGGAGTTTGTTTGTGGAAACGATCCATACATGGCGATAAATGCCGCTGCCTTCATAGGTATCCTGTTCATGACGACGGGCGTCTACCCGTACGCGCAGGCTGTTGGGCGTGCGATTGCCGGTGCGGACATAATCTGTTATATCATAGGCAAAGCTGGTGTAACCGGATTGATGGTGGCCAATGTGTGCATAGTTGAGCCAGACATCACTCTCGCGATAAACACCGTCAAAAACCACATAGATTTTTTTGTGTTCATAATATTCGGGCAGCATCAATGCTTTGCGGTACCAGCCAATTTCCATTGGCTGAAAGGCTTGCGTGGTGTTGTTATCCGGCGAGTATTCACCGGTTATACTCATTTCATGGGGAAGGTCCACGCCAATCCAGGGACGTTTATTGACCTGGTGGGTTTCTTCTTCGCCATTAATATCTCCCCTGAAAAATCCCCAGTTTTTGTCAATGTTGACCCGTTGACGGTCATTGGGCGGCATGGTGAAATATTCTGCGGCAAATACATTACAAAAAATTAACAAAACAAATAACAGGACATATTTTTTCATAGCGTTTTCCTCTGTGAATGGAATTGATTTGAATGGTTTCTATATCGTGGCGGAACTTAACCACGCTATGCACATATAGATGTTTTACCTCATTTTACCATCCCTTGCGTTGTATTAATGTTTCGATTTGGGCTAAATGATGATTGCCATGCCAGGCATACAACGCGAGGGCTTTTTTTAATTCATACCAGCCGGATTCCGGATGCATGAATTTACGATGAAAATCTTTGAGAGCCAGTTCTTTTAAAAGAACCACCCATTTTTGATGAAGCAGGCTTAACAGCGCTAGTTCTTCGCTGATGGGAAAGCCAAAGTTTTCAGCAGTTTCTGACCATAATTTTTGCTCATACGGTTTGATGGTTGTTTCATTTTCTGTCAGGGTCCATTTGAACCGTATATAGCCGTTTATGTGGCTGTCGCTCAGATGATGTAAAACCTGTCTAACGGTCCAGCCCTCCGGTCTGTATGGAGTGTCCAGTTGGTCATCTGACAGAACACTCACAATGTGTTGTAACCGGGTGGGCAGCATTTCAATTTCCTGAATCCAGGTTTGAATGGAATTATCGGAATCAGTATCCGTATATTCAAACTGGCCGATGGGGTATTTCAGGGTCTCTAGTTCCTGGTCTTGTGTCATGAGTTTGTCCTGTGTGTTGGGATTATTATCAAATAACAAAACTCGTGTTTTGATTGTTCCCTACAAGTTTTATTGTCAGGACAAAAACGCTGCCAAATGTGAAAGATCAGGTCGTTTCTCTTTTTATCAATTTCAAAGTCATCATAATATTTTCGGGCTCTAATGGCTGTTCAGACAATATTTGCAGCAGCAGGCGTTCTGCGCATTTTTTTCCCATTTCGAATTTGGGGCAATAGATTGTGGTCAAGGACTTGGGTAGGTATTTTGAGATCCGAATATCATCAAATCCTACAAGACCCACCTGTACTGGTATGGAAAAGCCTTTTTCCACAAGCGCGCGATACACACCCACAGCCATTTCATCGTCCCAGGCATAAACACCGGTTTTTTTATTGTTATATTGAACTGATTCCAGGGTTTTGTTGTAGAATGTTTCAAGGTCCCGATTTTCACAGTAGACCAGTTTTAATGCTTCCCGTGGAAGGTTGAATTGATCAAAAGCATCATAACAGCCGTTGATACTGTGTTGGGATTGTTCAAGATGTTTGAATGTGTAAAGAAAATAGATATCCTCATATCCACCTGAGATGAGATGAGATACAGAAAGCATGGAGCCGTGTCTACGATCAATGCTGATTGAATCACAATCCAATTCTTTGGGTGTATTATTGATCAGAATATAGGGAATAGATATGGTTTTTAGCAAATTTATATAGCGGGATGTCTTTTCAGTAGGACCAAAGATCAAACCGTCAACCCGTTTTTCGAGAAGCGTTTGAATGGCATCCAGCTCAATATCGGGATCGTTTTCAGAGTCTATCAATAAGATATTGTATTGGTGCTGTCTGAATACCATCTCAATGCCCCTGACAATTTCCGCGTAATACAACTCTGAAATATCAGGCACAATCACACCAATGGTATGGGTACGTTTTTGCACCAGGCTGCGCGCTACCACGTTGACGGTATAGTTCATTTCGCGCGCTGTGTCTTCCACCCGTTTGCGCGTTTTTGCGCTGATATCCGGGTGTCCTTTGAGCGCTTTGGATACCGTCATAATGGATACATTGAGTTTTGCAGCAATGTCTTTTTGAGTTGTGGGCATTTATACTTTAACCTTAAAGTTAACGTTAAAGTAAATATACACATTTGTGATTAGAGAGTCAAATAAAAAAAAAGAGAGAGAGGTAGGATTGTGTTAATGCAATTATCTGGAAACTAAAAAGGTGACTGTAAAGTTATAATTTTTTTTAAAACAGCCCGCTTTGCTCGATGAAAACAGAAAGTTAGATTAGGATTGTTTTTATCTGTGTTCATCTGTGGTTAATTATTTTGCTTTGATCGCCTGGTACCAGGGTCCGGGCGGAATTTATGACGGGATATTCGACCCGGAGAACCGGATACATGTTTAGAAGTATCAGTCTCCTATCCTATATCAATATTTGCAGCAAAATTTGTGATGGGTAATAAAATTAAAAATGCAAATGTATTGAATTGCATTACCCCTCTAATAAGTATTATTTCAGTTTCAGTATTTTTTGAGTGAATGTTTGTTTTGCGGTAATTTGAACAAAATAGATACCGGCAGCCGCCCGCTGACCGGAATCATCTGTTCCATCCCATGAAAATGTGTGTGTTGATATTTCTTTTTGTGTAAGGTCTTTGACCTCCTTTCCGAGAATATTGTAAATTTTTATTGTTTGTATCCTGTCGGACAGATTAGGCTTTTTTATAGTAAAATGGATTACTTCGTGAAATGGATTGGGATATCCGGAAATAATAAAATTATCAGGAATCTTTGAATTAATTTGTTCATCTTTATCATCAACAACTGTACCGGTTTTGAGATCAACAATGGCTACATGTAAACCATCTTGAAATTCAAGAAAAACCAGTGCTGTTCCAGTTTGTTCGTTTATAGTAAATAATGGGTTAAGTATTGACAGCATACTCGTAGTATCACAAATTGTTATTCCTTCGATACCTAATGGCAAACCTCCTGTTTTATCAATTTTTTGCATTTTAACAAGTGAATGGTTTTTTCCGTCTTCATATTTCACATCTCCAAAAAGTATAAATGTACCATATAATTTAGTATAAACAGAATATAAAACTCTAGGATAATTAATCTGTTTTTCCATAATTCTGATAGGGTTTTTAAATTGAAAAACGGGTTTGATTTGAATGTTTTGTGCATAATAGCCATTAAAAACAGAAAGTGTGCTGTCATTTTTTTGAATTATTACAGGGAAAAAAATTAAAGAATCCGGCCATGTATATGTGTATCCATTTGGGTTCCCAAGATATTCACCATCAACTGACAGCTTTTGAACATACAAGTTATTTGTGCCTTTTTCTTTACCAGCAAGAATCATTTCTTCACCTTTATTAAAAAACCATTGAAAAAGTAGATTTGGTAGGCCAGTATCAATGTATGGCATTGGAAAAAGAAACTCTCCTTCTTCATTCATCCGCTGCAGATAATTATTTTTATTAGATATATAAATACCATGATTGCCATCCAGATAAAGCCTGTTTAAATATAAAGAATCACATTCCATAATAGCAAAACCGAATCCTGGATATTTTTTTTCACCCGCTTTATTAATATGCTGCAAAAGGGTTCCCGGATAATGATCGCAATTAGAGCTTCCATAATATAATACATACACTCCTCCTTCACCATCGCTGGCTATATCCCAAGGGTATGATCCGGTTTTTAACAATAATCCTTTATCATTCCACTGTTTATTTCCATCAGCATCTAAATGCTGAAGATAGGTATCAAAATAAAATCTCCAATCATTTCCCTCTATTGCATAAATACCGGCAGCATAAACAATATATACGCCTCCATTGCCATCACTTGCCATAGACGGATAATAATTAACATCTATAGAAGATGTGTTATCAACGAGTTTCAAACCGGTTTCAGGATCAGCCCACAAGGGATTTCCATACGGATCAATTTTCTGCATTACTATGCATTCCGAAGAAAAGGCCTGACTTGCGACAATAATATTTCCATCATCACTCATCAATACCGCGGTATGTGGTCTGTCAGGTGTATAGTCAGACCATTGACTGCGGGGAAGTATCTTTTTGTATTGAAAAGTATTAACAGCGAATACATTGATAGATAATGTAATCAGGTAAATAAAAAGAATGTTTATGGTTTTCATATTTGACCCTGCTATTAGTGAGTAAAGAGTAATCGTATTTTACTCAGTGTATTAAATGTATTGTTTGAATTATGAGTTAGGTGATGTCGTTCCCCTGCAACATAAGAAACTCCCGCCATTTTAAAAATTAATGATTGAGATTATAATAGTCAATATGAAAAAACAACAGGATTTCACGGTTTTTAAAGTTTAGTGCATATGACCATAGGAATCATTGTTTTAATAAAAACAGAAATAAGGAGATTCTTATGGCAGATGTTAAAAATAATTATGGTTTAAAAAGACTCGAATCCAAGACAGCTAAAAACGCTATTGTCCAAAAACTGTCTCAGGATTTCAATTTGACTCCTATTATTGCCGAAGCTTACTATCAACAATTTGACCAATACTTTCAGGAACATTCCAACATTTCATTATCAGGAGGTGAAGTCGCTTATGAAGCTGTTGCCGCTGAAGAACCAGCCGGCAAACATATCAGATTAACCCGAAAGCTTACGGTCCGTCTCAAACTAATTGACTTTAATACAGATCTGCAAGCCCTGGCTAATTATGGCCTTGCCGGACTTAGACGACACCGGATCGCCCGTCTGACTCGACAAGCCTATGATCAGGGTGCTTTACTCAGCTATGAAGACCTGGCAATGCTTTTAACCACCAGTCCGGCCACTGTTAAACGTGACATTTATCATCTCCGTCATCACGGTATGTTTATCATGACACGAGGTATGAAACATGACATGGGTCCCGGACTGTCTCATAAAACCATCATTATTGATCTGTATCTTAAAGGTTATACCTTTTCAGAAATAGAACAAAAAACCAATCATTCTGAAACCAGCATCAAACGTTACCTCGCTGACTTTATGCAGATCGCCCTTTTATACAAGGAAAATTTCTCTCCGAACCAGATTCGACTCATTGCAAAGAAATCCGACCGCCTGGTGCGCGAGTATATCCAACTCTACCAAACCTATCTTCAACAAAACAATACGCGATTAAACGATCTGTTATCTCCTGCGGAACCTGGTGGCGACGCGAAAAAAAAATCCATTCCTCAACATCTATCAGGAGGCAAAGAAAATGAGTAAACCTTTGACTAAAGAACAAATTCAACTCAAAAAAATGAGACGACTTAAAGATAAAGATCTCAAGCAGTTACTACTGTACAACTTTTTGAATAGCTATGGCTATGACAAAGGAGCCATCACTGCCAATGCCATCATTGATGATATCCTTAAAATCATTGATGACTATTTCCTTGTCTCCTCTATTGATGATGACTTGCACCATATTCACTATGGGCAACTCGTCTGGATGGCTGTTCCTGTCGATGAATACCCCAAACGCGGAAAAAGTATTGCCGCTACCCGAATGAAACCCGTTGTCCTCTCTTTCATTACTGATCAGGATACTTCTCATATCGCGCATGGTTTTGATTCCAAAACTTTAAGGAAAAGACGCCTCAAACGTTGGGTTGATGAAGCTTTTGATCAAGGTGCTCTGCTTACTCAACTTGACCTGGCTATGTTACTCGGTGTCTGTGATGCCGTTGTCAGTAAATATGTAAATGAAATCCAAAAAGAAGGGCATCTCTTACCAACGCGTGGCAACATCCATGATCTTTCCGGCGCTATTACTCATAAACGCGAAATTATCACTCTGTATCTTGAGGGATATCTCACTCCCGAAATCGCTTTGAAAACCAAACACAGCAACGAAGCGGTTGACAGGTATATCAAAGATTACCATCGTGTTGAATTACTTTGGAAGCATGACATTAAAAACCTTGATCAAATCAGCCAGCTGGCAAGACTTTCCAAACGTGTCATACAACAATATGTTGATCTTTTGCCTGATAAAATTAAAAATCAAAGGAGTCAGTTGAATCTTTCAAAGAACAATTAGTTGCTTTTATATTTCCCTTTTATTACTTTCAGAATGACAGATCACCAAATTTATTAATGATCTGACGCTCCGTTGTATTTTTAGGGGGTTTTATAAATTTCTTTTTCTCCTCTGGTCATATGATACTATTTATATATGATAAAACTCTACAATATTGCATACCTGACGGCATGCGAATTCTCATTTTTACAGTTCTATAAATATTTTGTCCCTAACGGGACATTTAGATTTGAATGCTAATTGAAAGATAATGGTATTGTCAGGGTTGATGAGTTAAGCGAAGGCCTTGTCAGGGGTCTGATAGTTGTACCTTGATCGCCTGGTATTTGGTTACCTGGCTGAAATCATAATTGGAGATCATATTCATATTGTTTTTCTTCCCGGCCCTTCGATACTCTCACTCGTCCGCAAAGCGACAGCGGACGAGTGAGAACTCAGGGTCCGGGCGGATTTAATACCGGACATTCGTCCCAGAGAACCGGACACATGTCCGGTGGTATCATTCCGCCGGGCGTAAATACACCCGGCGATCATAGAATTAAATTGCGACTTTTAAAATATGTTTTACTTAATCTTGCTGATCGTATGGGATAATTTTATATATTTGAACAAATTGGTCTAAATCTTTTTTTGCAAATGATTTTAAAAGTAAAAGATGTTCTTTGTATTCGGGAAAATCGAGTAAAGAAGTTTTCCCTTCTTTTTTATAGTATACCAGATCCATACTTGAAACAATTAAATATTCAGCATTTTGCTGTATGATATCATCAAATGGTAAAATTTTAATATCTTTCATCATTTGAGAAAAAGAACCTGTCCTGCCAACAGATTGCTTGATTATATAATTAACTAGATTATACCCCTTTTTATCCAAATTTTCTTTGTATAATGATTTATGAATTTCAGGTAATTTTTGGGCCATTACCTGTTCTCCAATTGAAGAATAGAATTTTTTTTCAAATCGAATTTTATCAGGTAGGGGGGCAGAAAAAGATGTTTTTCCTACAGCAATAGTTGAACCGGTTGGTATATTGTTTTGAATCCAGTTGCTTGCCTGTAAACGAGCATCCTGTTTTAGATGAGATAGCGAATAGGTGATAAAATTATGAAAAGGGAAAAAAGTGATTACAACAATAAATCCTATAGTCAGCCTTTTGATTAAAGGTTTTTGTTTCTCAATCCATGAATCAAAAACAGTTGCGCACAAAAGTACAAGAACAGGGAATACAGGAAGCATATAATGTAAAGAATGCTTTTGGTATTTACCAATTAGCAGAATGCTGACTAGAATAAACGGGGTTAATAATAAGGCGGTTTTGTCTTTTTTGAATAAAAGATATATGGAATAAAAAATGCTTAAAACCATAGTCAAACCTAATATTTTTTCGCGGATAACCAACTCTGAAAAAATCCATAAATAGGGTATTTTAGAGAGAAAAAAGTCTGAGCCGCTGTTTTCAGCGTTCAGGCGTCCCAATTCCCAAGCAAGGCCCTTAAGATTTTCCTGTAATTCAATAATCCAATAAGGACTCCCTAAAATAAAGCCGATAACAATAAAAGAAAAAAACAAATAAAGGGGTGCTGTTTTTAAAAAATCTTTGAATACTGCGATTGATAAAAAATTATCATGTTTTTCTTTTAATAACAGCATAATGGCAAAAAATCCAACCAGCATAAAGGGGCCGGCATTGTATTTTGTTGATATTGCTAAACCGCAAAAAAGGCCCGCCCAAACCATATATATAGATTTATGCTTGTTAATAAAGTGGACCAGGAAATATAATGAAAGCACAAGAGTGATAATAATTGTACTTGAAGGTAAGGCCCAAATTGTTCTTTGGGTAAGCATGCTTGAAAATGCTAAACCAAAAGCGGCATATATCCCTGTTTTTTCATTTTTTAAAATTTTTCCAGTTAAATATATAAAAATAATAGCCAAAGATATGAGTAATAATGACAAAATTCTACCAAGCATGTGAAAATATCCGGGATATAAAAGATAATGCACAGCAAAGTCGTTTATTGAAGCAATAGCTCCAGTTAGCATTAAAATTATAAAGTAAATACCTATGGCTCCTGTCAGGACATAGGAATAAAAGGCAGGATACCATGTAATGATCGGTTTGAGAGATTTCGTGGCGCCATAATTTAAAGCTGTTCCAATAAAATCATTTTCATCGGAATTTCCAAGTGAATAGGGCATTCCATAGTTTATTACAGGGATATGAATCAGAATTTTAACAAGAATAATAACAGTCAACAGAACGACAATTTTTTTACTCATTATTATCTCCGGTAGGAATATTAATTTTTTCCTGAATAATGTAGATGGGTCTGGCTTTTAACTCATCGTATATTCTGCTAATATATTCACCGATGATGCCCAGCGTAAATAATTGAATTCCGCCTAAGAACAAAATTGATATAAAGACTGATGTCCACCCTCGTATAGTAGTATCTGACAAAACGAATTTTGAATAAAGGCCCCAAAAAATCATGATTAAACCCAGCATTGAAGAAAGTAAACCCATAATTGTAGCGAGTCTGAGTGGTTTGTCGGAAAAAGAAAAAATACCGTTGCTGGCAAAACGAACCATTTTTGACAAGGGATATTTACTTTCTCCTGTTTTTCTTTCATCCCGTTCATATTCAACACCAATTTGATTGAACCCTACCCAATAAACCAATCCTCTGATAAATCGGTTTCGTTCTTTGAGTTCTTTTAAAGAATCAACAACTGATCTATCCATTAATCTGAAATCACCAGTGTCCAGAGGGATTTGTGCGTTGGCAAGATATTGGAATGTTCTGTAAAATAAAGAAGCGGTTGTTTTTTTAAAAAATGTTTCCCCCTTGCGTTTTGTGCGTTTTGCATATACAACCTGATATCCCTCTTTCCATTTTTCGATCATCTGGGGGATTAATTCCGGAGGATCTTGAAGGTCACCGTCAATGATAACCACTGCATCACCCTGGGCATAATCAATTCCGGCAGTTATAGCAGATTGGTGTCCAAAATTCCTTGAAAATGATAGTATCTTGACTTTTTTGTCAGTTTCCGCAAGGTCTTTTAAAACGGTTAATGTATTATCTGTACTTCCATCATCTATTATTACAAATTCATAATCTTGTTCGATTTTTTGGAATACATTTCTGCATCGGTCATAAATTGTATTTGCATTGGTTTCTTCGTTTAATAACGGAACCACTATAGATATAAGTGACATTTTGGGATCCAAATTAATGTTTTACTGGTAATTTGAAAAAGAGTTTAATAAAAAAAACAAATCATTACAAGCTGATTTTTTACTTTTATCGCCCGGTACCAGAGTGCCGAGCTGGTAAGAACCGAACACATGTCCGGTCGTATCATTCCGTCTGGAATAAAGACACCCGGCGATCTTGTCACTTAAAAATGTGAGGAAGGATAAAAAATACTAAAGCGGCAGAGGCTGCAAAGGAGGTTGTTTTAGGTATTATCCGTGTTGATCTGTGTCAATCCGTGGCTGAAAATAATTTTATAATAGCCACAGATCCTCACAGATCGACACGAATGAAAAAACGAAATATTAACTACTTGATCAATCCGTAATAGCGGCCCATCCAGTAGGGCAGCAGCCAGAACACGCCATCGCTTTCAATGCGGCCGCCATAGCCGCGTTTGGCGTACCAGGGATTCCGGTCCCAGCGCAGAACCATCAGTTCACTGGGGGGGACCATTCGGTCAATCATCTGGTTTTCAAACTCGGGGTAACGGATAATGTTCAGATCTTCACGCTTGCTCAGGTCCATATCCCAACCCACCAGATCGAGCGATACATCACGCAGGTAGGCAATGGATTTATCGAGATTGGGATCGTAACCGGTCAGCGCCGCGTAGGTAAAGTTGAAATACGGACTGTTGTCCGCTTCGTTTGTGCGGTGCCAGCGGTTTACGCTCTGACGATAGACTTTGAGGATCTCGGGATCTTTTTCATACGTTAGCAGAACGGGGTAGACCAAAGCTAACAACTCATCATCAATGTGGGTGATAAATGTGGGATTGGTTGAACGCGCGTGACGGGCGTTTTCAAGATAACCGTGATTGTGGATCAGGTCCAGATATTTGTCCTGGTATTTTTTGTCACCACTGACAACAAATGCCAGTTTGAGAAAAGAGAGCAGCTCGGTAGAGTTTATATATAACTCCGTTGACCAGTCCGGAGTACCGTTTAATTTTTCAGGTGCCCAAACACCCCATTTGGTATGGGTGCCGTCAATATCGATAAAATTGTAACCGCCATCAATGATATAGTCCACAATTTTACAGACATGGTCGGCAACGCGTTTCTTTTCTTTTTTATCATATTTTGCAACGAGATCATAATAAATGAAATAGCCATACATGTGACCGGTCACCTCGTCACTACTGGTATCGCCCTTCCAATACCATTTGCCGTCACTGGATAGTCGCCACAATTCCGGAACATATTTCTGGCGGGCATTGTCTACCAACCGGTCTGCTTGTTCCTGCGGAGTAAAGACATGGTTGGGATCCATCATGCGGTTCCATTCAACCGGGACCACTGTGCGGGCGAAAAATCCATCCGTCTCGGTTACGGTTTGCAAATATTTCAAAGCATCAAATGCTTTTTTAGCATTGTCTTTGGCTTTGGGATTATTGGTAACCTGGTAGCGGTAACTTTCCATGGCCAGGTACATGCTTGTGTACTGACCGTCATTGTCATCATCGCGGGGTTCCCATTTGGTGGTGTCTCCCGGGGACAGCAAGTTTATTTTTTCTACAATATAAGGCGGACGTATGTGACGGTCTTCCAGAATACGCTGGTAATAGTCGGCTTTTTGCGCCATTGTTATTGTACGGCGTTCGATTTTGCTGATACCCCCGGCAGTAGCTACCCAGGCATTTCCAGCCGAGTCAAAAGCAATGTCACGAACCTCATTGTCCAGCAGCCATCTGCGGCTGTAACGCATGGACCATTCTAGATCTTTATATCGGGCAATACCTTGTTTTGTGCCTACCCACATGGCGCCATTGGGTGCTGTTTCAATACAATATACGTCAATGCTGATCAACCCCTCTTTGTGAGTCAGGTGACCGACACGTTCACCATTCCGATAGAGGGTAATACCACCCAGTCCGCCAATCCACAAGGTATTGTCTTGCGACCAGGCAAGAGAAGTAAGGGCGTTACCCACTAGGTTTTCAACATTTTGTATGAATTTTGTCTCGGATTCTGTTTTGTAAAACAAACCGACATCTGTGCTAATCCAATATCCTTTATTCACATCTTTGATCATGTCTCTTGTTGACAAGGCGATATCCCAATTCAGTGCCTTTGCGCTGTTGCCGGAGATTTTCCACTGGCCCTTGGGTCCCAATGCAATCACCTCGTCGTAGGCACGAATCACGCTAACCGGCGAGTCGATGCCCTCAATTTTGGAGAGCTTGCCATTTTTAAAAAGATATGCACCGTTCCAGGCACCAATCCAGAGAGAGCCGTCTTTTGCAACAGAAATATCATAAGCGGGGCCCTGGTTTTCACCAGTGGACCAGGATTTCCAGGTACCGGACTCGAGAGAATAGATGCCATCCCGGGTGGCGGCCCAGATTTTACCGTCAATATCGACCGCAACCGAGCGGACGTCGTTGGCGGCATCATTATCCAGTGGAAACGGTATGTGGACTTCCTGATTAAAGGGATCGTCTGTTACCGATCCTGGAACCACTGCATATAATGAAAATGCTGTGAAAAGTATTAAAAGTATAGCGTATAAATGTTTCATGCTTGCTCTCCAGGGTTTATTTTATCAAGATGTTATAATTATTCTCTTTATATCATTAAAATGAATTTAATACAATGATCTTGAGGTATTATTAATTTAAAAAATTTTTAGCCACAGATTTTCACGGATTAACACGGATAAAAAACAATTTAATCCTAAATTTACTCTATTGCCAAAATAATAATAAAAATTGAATTATTTGAAGCAAAATCCCAATATGTTGTTTCAAAACTTTTATATCCTTTTTTGTGAACGACAAGTTTTGCAATGCTTTTTTTTACAGGAGGTCCATAAGTTTCAATGAAAAAAAACCATTATCTTGGGTGTAAATTGCTTTTTGTGGACGAGTTAAAGGATCATAATCGCCATTAGCGTTAGGATGAATAATTTGTCGAACTTTGGTATGCCCTAATGGAGTAAAGGGCTCTTTTATAAGTAAAGCAGTGACTGAATCAATTTTACCTGCAATTGAAAGATCAGATGTTGATGTAATCTCAATCTTGTCAGAAATATCAATTATTTTACTTTCTGAAACATTTTGAACAGAAATAACCTTCCCGATTAGGAGATAGCCTCTACCACAGGAGGTTAGAAAAAGACATAATAAAACTAAAAGTGATTTACAATAAGCCATACTTTCATTCCATGAATGAGAACAAGTCACATAACCACCTGGGATTTTAGTTTTTTCACCCGTGTTGATCCGTGGCTAATTATAAAAATCTTTATGTAGCGATTGATCTTTATTGGCTTTTATCTATGGTTAATGATATCAATCCGTTAAAAGGAAAATTATTTTTTTCAATTCTGTAATATAAATATTATATTCACTATTTCAATATTTTATTGAAAGATTCCACCGTGCTGTGTTGTTGTATGCAATAAAGAAAACAATAAACCTGAGGAAATTAATATGAAAGTAGCGCTCATGTCCGACAGTCACGATAATATGGACGCACTCCACCGCGCAGTTGAATTTTGTAATAAAGAAAAAGTTGACCATGTGCTGCATGCAGGTGATTTGGTTGCACCCTTTGTGAACAAGGCATTGAAAAACCTGGATGCTCCATTAACAATAGTGTTCGGTAACAATGATGGGGAACGGTTGGGGCTCAGTTCTATGTTTAAAGGGATCATTTTTGATCCACCGCACGAGATCACCCTTGATGGACGCAAAGTTGTGATGCTGCATGCACCCATTGTGATGGATGATTTACGCAAGTCCGAGAAATATGATCTGGTACTATACGGACATATTCATGAAATTGAAGTGAGTAAAGAAAACGATACTCTGGTTGTGAATCCGGGTGAAGTATGCGGTTGGTTGACCGGTAAATGTACCCTGGCATTGTGGGATACCCAAAGCAATACCGCAGAAATTGTAGAGATCTAGTTACAGCGAGCGAAATACCTCGCTGTCATATCCTTTTCCCTCGCGAATGACCTGAAAGGTGTCTCCATTCATATCCAATATCGTTGAGGGATCAAGTCCGCCTTCACCGGCATCCAGAAATATGTCTACAAAGTGTTGAAAATGGTCTTCAATATCATCGGGGTCGTTCTGGTAGGGCTGATCTGGTAGTGCAGCACTGGTACTGATAATAGGACCGCCAAAAGCATCGAGCAAATCGTGGCAGATGGTATTGTCCGGTACACGGATACCGATGGTTTTTCTGTTTTCCAATAGAATTTTAGGTACTTCACGTGTGGCCGGTAAAATAAATGTATACGGACCCGGTAACAGTCGACGCATGATCTTGTACGCCGGGGTGGATACATGGGCGTAACGGGCAATGTCTTTCAGATCGGGACAAATAAAGCTAAGGGTTTTCTTTTTTTTCATCCCCTTGATCTGGTAAATACGTTCAACGGCTTTTTTGTTATAGAGATCGCATCCCAGACCGTATACCGTATCTGTGGGATAGATAATGAGCCCACCTTCGCGAAGCACTTGAGCAGTGCTTTCGATGTGCCTCTTTTGCGGATTGATTGGATTTACATGCAGTCGTACCATAGTATTACCTCTAAAAAACCAACATTTAAATTAATGAATTTTTTGAAACTATCAAGCATTTCGTTCATAAAATCAATGGATTAATGCGCTTTTAAATGTTGTTGTAATGGTTCTGGATCGAATAAACGGAAAGGTAAAATATAATGAAAAATGATATCAGTAAACATTCACTCAAAGTTTGTATCGTCGGAGCCGGTCAGGTGGGTTCTACCTTTGCCTATGCATTGTTGATGCGGGGACTGGCTTCTGAAATAGTGTTAATAGATCAAAATCGGGGTTTGGCTGAAGGCCAGGCCGAAGATATGAGTCACGGATTACCCTATGTACGTCCCGCGCATGTTTATGCGGGCGATTATGAGGATTGTGCAAATGCGGATGTGGTGGTAATAACTGCCGGAGCCGCTCAGAAACCGGGCGAAACCCGTTTGGATTTGACTAAAAAGAATGTGGAAATCTATAGCAAAATTATCCCTTCAATTACCCAATACACAGAGGATGCTATATTGATCGTTGTGTCGAATCCTGTTGATGTGCTGACCTATGCGGCAGTAAAGTTCTCTGATTATCCGGTTAACCGCGTAATTGGGTCCGGCACCTCACTTGACAGCGCACGTTTTCGTTATCTGCTCAGCCAGCATTGTAGAGTGGATTCACGAAATGTGCATGCATATATTATTGGGGAACATGGTGACAGTGAAGTGGCCGTATGGAGTTTGGCCCAGATCAGTGGTGTAAAACTGGATGATTTTTGTAGCAATTGCAGTAAACAATGCGGAGGTATACCACGAAATGAGATCTTTGAACAGGTACGGACCGCCGCGTATCACTTGATTGAGAAAAAAGGCGCCACATATCACGCAATTGGAATGGCAACATTGACTATTTTAGAGAGTATTGTGCGTGACCAGAATTCGATCATGACCGTTTCGAGCTTGATTGATGATTATTATGGTATTGGCGATGTGTGTTTGAGCGTGCCCACAAAATTGGACCGCAATGGCGTGGTTGAACGCATTAAACTGCCGCTTGATGATTCCGAATTAAAGGGATTACAACGTTCGGCAGAAACGTTAAAAGAAGCAATAAAACAAGTAGGTTTATAATAAAATGATAGTTTTTGAATTTGTATATGGCATATTAAAAAGCTCTTTTGATTTGCTTGCGGAAATGGGACCGTATTTAATTTTCGGATTTCTGGCTGCAGGTTTGCTCAAAGAGTTTATTTCTGCGGAACAGATAGCAAAACATTTGGGTAAAAGTTCGATGGGATCGGTAGTTAAAGCCGCATTGTTTGGAATACCGCTTCCCCTGTGTTCGTGCGGAGTTATTCCACCTACCATGGCATTGCGTAAAGCCGGTGCAAGCAGAGGATCGGTTTTGTCTTTTCTCATTGCTACGCCAACTACGGGAGTGGATTCCATTTTTGCCACCTACTCCTTGCTGGGACCGGTGTTTGCCGTGTACCGGGTTATTGCCAGTTTTTTCGCCGGTATTTTTTCCGGATTTACGGCGAACCTGCTTGAAAGTCCGGAAGAAGGTCAGGCAATGGGCAGCACTGGTAAAGAAATTAAACCTGAAAAGCTCTCATTTGTCGGACGAGCCAAACGGGTATTTAAATACGCGTTTATTGATCTGCTCAGCGAAATTGGCAAATGGTTAATGATTGGTATTTTAATTGGCGGTTTAATCTCGTATTTCATTCCGGCAGATTTTTTTCAGGAGAAATTTACAGCTCCCTGGCAGTCCATGTTGATTGTGCTGGCGTTCAGTGTACCGTTGTATGTTTGTGCCACGGGCTCTATACCCATTGCCGCCGCATTAATGATGAAGGGCTTGAATCCCGGTGCTGCGTTTGTATTATTGCTGGCGGGTCCGGCAACCAATGCTGTTACTATAACGGTAATTGGCCAGTATCTGGGGAAAAAGACAACAGCTATATATCTGGTAACTTTAATTTTGTCCAGTTTGGGATTGGGCTTGCTGCTCGACTTTATCTGGTCGCGCTGGCAGTTGGGGTATACCTTTACCGAGCACATGCACCATCAAATGCTGCCGCACTGGTTAGAGCTGGTTTCCGCAGCGCTGTTGATTGGATTGCTGGTATATATTAATTTAAAATTCAGTAGATTTTTTAATAAACAAAAAGAGGATATTTCCATGCCGCATTCAGAAAAACTAAGCGATTTCAGTGTACCCAATATGACCTGTAACAATTGTGTCAGCCATGTTCAAAAAGCGCTCGAGGGTGTAGAGGGTGTTGAACAGGTAAAAGTGGACCTGAAAAGCAAAAATGTTGTTGTCTATCATGATAATGGGGTAGCATGGGACCAGTTGGTAACCGCCGTACAGGATGCCGGTTACCAGGTGGAAGACAAATAGGAGGGATACATGAAAACCCGTACCGAAAAAGATTCACTGGGGCCTGTGGAGGTCCCTGCTGACGCTTATTATGGCGTACAAACCCAACGCGCAGTGGACAATTTTCCCATCAGTGGGCTGCACGCGCATCCCAATTTTATCTGGGCTACGGCAGCGATTAAAGCCGCTGCTGCCAGGGTGAACACCGATCTGGGATTGTTAAAGCCGGAACTGGGAAACGCCATTGAAAAAGCCGCTATTGAAGTGATGGAAGGCAAGCATCACGAGCAGTTTGTGGTGGATGTATACCAGGCGGGGGCCGGTACCTCGCATCATATGAACGCGAATGAAGTGATTGCCAACCGCGCTATAGAACTGCTGGGTGGAAAAAAAGGAGAATACGCCAAGGTGCACCCCAATGACCATGTCAATTTTGGTCAGTCTACTAACGATGTGTTTCCAACTGCCATGCGTTTGGCAATTCTCCGTTCCCTGCCCATGTTGATCAAAGGATTGTATGATCTGGGAGAAGAACTGGGACAAAAATCCAACGAGTTTAAGAATGTGATCAAGAGCGGCCGAACCCATTTGCAGGATGCCGTACCTGTGACACTGGGGCAGGAATTTGCCGCGTACGCGCGCACCGTGAACCGATGTATTCGTCATGTCAAATCTGCATCGGACGAACTGCGCGAGCTTGGAATTGGCGGCAGTGCTGCCGGCTCGGGTCTGAATACGCACCCCAATTACCGGCACCAGGTGACCATGGCATTGGCAGCTTTTCTGGGATCGCCATTGAGTGCCAGCGCCAACCTTTTCGAGTCTATGCAGAGTATGCGCTCGTTCGCCCAGTTTTCCGCGTCGCTGAAAACCTGCGCGTTGGAACTGACGCGTATTGCAAACGATTTCAGATTGCTCAGTTCGGGGCCCAATACCGGTATGAACGAGATTGTACTTCCAGCGGTTCAGCCCGGATCTTCCATTATGCCCGGCAAGGTGAATCCCGTGATGGCAGAAATGCTGAATATGGTTTGTTTTCAGGTCATTGGTAATGATTTTACCGTTACCATGGCAGCTCAGGCTGGACAGTTGGAGCTGAACGTAATGATGCCGGTGATTGTTCACAACATAATCACCTCCATGGAGATTTTGACCAATGCCGTCACCGCGTTTACGGAAAAAGCGGTCAAGGGCATCAAAGTCAATGAGGACCAGACACGTCACTTTTTCGAAAACACGCTGGGACTCGCCACGGTGCTGAACGTGATCATTGGCTATGATCAGGCAGCGGAAGTGATGAAGAAATCGCTTAAAACGGGGAAAACCATTTTACAGGTTGTGGAAGAAGACGGGATACTATCCAAAGAACAAATCGACAAGATCTTTACCGCTGAAAAACTCACCCAACCGGGTGTTCCGGGATTAGAATAACTTGCTTTGCAGTCCGTCTGTCTATTGGCAGATGGGCTGCAAAATACTTGCCCTCGAAGTACTCAAAATTAAACGAAAACATTGCCCACGGATTACACGAATGGTCACGGAAATTGTGCTGTGACAAAATTTTAACATATTAATTGTTTATATGAATATTGTTAATTCTAAATACGATCATGACAGAGATTACCTCTGTCATGATCAGGACTTTACCAAGTACTTTTCAAGTGCCAGACAAAAAGTAAACTATATATTTTTTTAACTTGATTATTCGTAAATTTTTATATATAATTTTAGTATAAAAATTTTAGGGGTCTTCAAAAAATGAATAATAAAAAGCAGGGTGATCAACAAAATTATTTTTTAACTGATAAAGCATTAGAACATTCAAATCAAGATGAGTTTGACCACAAAAGTTATACTACACTTTTGGAACAAATTATTCGTAAACAACAAACGCCTTTTAATATAGGTGTTTTTGGTAAATGGGGTGTTGGAAAATCATCCATTGTTAATCTACTTAGAGAACGTCTTGAAAAAGATATAAAAAGAAAAAGCTTTCACTTTATTGAAATGAAAGTTTGGAAGTATGATCAAAATTCATTAAAAAGAAAATTTATTCTTACAATTGCCCAACAACTCAAAATCCCTATTGATGATTTATATAGAAAAATATATCATGATCAAGAATTTGATACAGCACTCCTAAATGTTAAAGAAATACAAAATACTTTTTTTAGAAAAGGATTTCCTCTTTATCTAGTTTCCTTTGTTTTTTTATTGTTTATTATAATTCGAATTTTAAATATTATTTCGTTTCCAGAACAATTTTTGGGTTTGAATTTGAATAATATCATTGCAAAACTTGATCAATTCATTGTTTTACCTTTGTTACTTGCTATAATAAATTGGTTATTGGATATTATAAAAACTGCTAGATACAAATTAAAGATTAGTAAATATGATTCAGAAGAACAATTTGAAAGTGAATTCATTGAATTAATAAAAAAAGATCCAAGCACTAAAATTGTATTTATTGATGATTTAGACAGATGTTCTAAAGAAAAAGTAATCAACACACTTGAAACAATAAAAACATTTTTAGATGTCAACGGTTGTATTTTTATAATTGCATGTGATGATGAAATCATAAAAGACTCGATAAATAGAGCAAATGAAATTTACAAAACTAGAAATAATAATGAAGGTGCGGAGTATTTAGAAAAATTTTTTCAATTCAGTATCCATATCCCACCATTTATGATACCCGATATGCGACAATATATAAAAAATTTGTTGGTAAATGAGAAAAATTCATTAACTCAACTACCAGATCATGAATTAGAAGATGTAATATTTATTTTAATCAATCAATATGTACGTAATCCGAGAAATGCTATTTCAACAATAAATCAGTTCTCTTCTGCGTTATTGATAGCTAAAGATCGAGAAAAAAACACTCGTTCACAAATGCATGAAAATGTTGTATCATCAAATTTAAGAGTGCTTGCAATAATAATTAGTATTAGAATACATTTTAATACATTTTATAATCATCTGTTAAAAAATCAAGATTTATTGTTTTGGATGATTGATATAAGCAAAAACAATAAAAATTTTAGTAAAACACAGCTGATCGTATTGAAATCATTTTTTGAAACAGATTCTGATAATCTTATTTTTTCCAAACCAAAAGATTTAGAAATTCAAAATTTATTATTATATCTTGAATCTGTTCGTGAATTCATTGATGTTAAGGACTTGACCCCATTTATATTTTTAGAAATTGATTCAACAAGCTACTCTGTAGGTAATAATTATTTACAAGACTTAGATATTGCTTTAAAAAATGGTATTGAATCCAAAGTTGAACAAATCCTTACAAATGCTGAATCGACAGAAATGGAGCATTTATTCGAACATATTAATTTTATGATTGATAATAAACTAGTTGGGACTGAGAGAAGAAAAGCAATCCAAGTTTTAGTAAAAAATTTGAATATTTGCCCTGAAAACAAGTTATATAATTCTTGTATAACTTTTTATAGAAATTTTCAAAAAGAAAATATACGTGATGGTATTAATTATGATTTAAATGGGTTATTTATTTGTGCTAATGTTTTAAATAACCACTTAGATAATCAAATATTAACAATAATTATTAACTTATTAATTGAAACCTCTGAAATATTATTAGAATCAAAGGTAATAATTTACTAATTTGCTGTATGATAAAAAAAACTGGAGTTTTACATGGGTCGCAATAGAATAAACAATGAAGACTTGTTTACCACAGCAGCAAATGAAAATTTCAAAAAGCATATAAAAACCCAAAGCAAACAAGCTCTGGAAATTATCAAAGAAAAAATTGATTGGCAAAATTTACTTGAACCCATTGAAGAACGTATTGAACAATCAAAAACCAGAAAATCAAATGCAGGCAAGCCGTCATTTGATTTGTTAGTTATTGTTCGTTGTTTTTTATTACAACGTATCTATGGTTTATCCGATCCTCGCCTGGAAGAAGAGATTGCGGATCGACGTAGTTTTCAATTGTTTCTGGAACTGACCAGTGCGGATGCAATCCCTGACGAAACCACTATCTGCCGATATCGTGAACTATTTGCCCGTCTTGGTCTTGATAAAATACTGTTCCGGCAATTCAACAAACAGCTTGAAAAAATGGGTCTGATCGTTGGCAAAGGAACACTTGTTGATGCAACTATAAAACAAGCACAAGCGAAACCAGGAAGCAAGCGTGATCGTGATGCAGATTTCACAAAGAAACGTGGCAAAACGCATTATGGCTACAAAGGCCATATTGGTACAGATTTGGACAGTGATATTATTCATTCTGTAGAGTTTACCAGCGCAAGTATTCACGACACAAATCTTTTTCCGGATCTGATAACAGAAAAAGAAAATGCGGTGTTCGCAGATAAAGGTTACACGAACAAAGCCCGCAAGTGCAACCTGCGAGGCAAAGGAGTCTATTGCGGCATTCTTGATAAAGGATATAGAAACCGAAATTTGACATCAAAGCAGGTAAAAAGAAATAAGCAATTATCTAAAGTTCGGAATGCAGTTGAAAGACCGTTTGCCTTTATGAAGCAAGTATTAGATTATGATCGGTGCAGTTATTATGATATGGGCCGAAATCGTTTTGAATTTGTGATTGCAGCATGGGTTTATAATATCAGGCGTATGGTTACATTAACCACTTGAGCCATTTCGTAGGTATATAACCTATGTATTAGAGTAATGATAGTAAATTTTGTCAAAGAACAATTTTAAATGTTATAGATTTTATAAATATTTCATTCTCTTTGGAAAATTGAACTCAATTTATTAGTTCAATATGAAAAAATCCAATATTTCAGATGTTTCTAATTATTAAAAATAATGTTGAAAACAATAAAATTATATTAGAAAAAGTATTATTAAATTATAAATTGATCACATCAAGTGAACACATTGGATATATTTGTTCCTTTATAAAACAAAATTTGGATCAAAATGTTGAAATAGAAGCTGGGGATGAAATCGAAGAGCATGAGTTTATTGATATAATATATTTTATTGAAAAAATAATTCAATTTCGAGATAATAAAGATATTTTGGAAATCTTCTTTAGCGAAATACTTGATTATATATTGGAATACTTGTTAAAGTTAGATGGTGAAGAAGAGGATAAAAATGAAGAATATAAAAAAGTCATGGAAGCCTTTGAAATACTACGGGTAGGAATCATAAAAAACAATTTTAGTAAATTGATTCCTATTTACTCAAAATTAATGAAAACAAGCTCTTATTATAGCAATGTTCTTGATGATTTAGAAAGAATAAAAAGTGAAATACCAAAAGAGTTAAATAACAATATAATCAAAGCATTAATAAAAGAAATACCTCATTACTCTAATATTGAAGATATAAAAAGAACTCATGAAATATTAAATTTTTTGAACATTCAGCACAATAATCTTATAGATGAAAATAAAACTTTACTCAAAGAAGAATTAATAAAACTATTTGAAAACGATGACGATCAAATTATAATATACTCTCTTTCTTTTTTTAATAGTTTTATAACAACATTTTCATCAGATGACAATAATGATATATTTGAAAATTTGTCAAATCATGTTACACCAGAAAAAATAGAATTTACAAAAAATATATTTAAACTTGTTAATGA
This sequence comes from bacterium, assembly GCA_963693055.1. Classification (GTDB taxonomy): domain Bacteria; phylum Zhuqueibacterota; class Zhuqueibacteria; order Residuimicrobiales; family Krinioviventaceae. The sequence goes on along the minus strand of OY843751.1, from coordinate 6,072,788 downwards.
CAACAACACAATTATAAATGAGTCAGTTGAAGAATCATTTATTCAGAAGATTGCAAACGTAATAAACAATGTTATCACATTACAAAATGAAGAATTTGTTAATGTTGTAATAAGCTTTTTAACCTATTATATACAATATACAAATAACAGTTTTGTTGATTTAATTATTAAACCAAATAATCCACAAAACATTTTAAATGCAAACAATTCTACAGTATCTATTCAAGAACGTTCATCTTTTTGTGCTATTTTATCCTTGGTGTTTTATAAACTATCTGTAAACAAACAAAAAGAATATTTAAATTTGCTTTATAATTTACTTGTACCTCCCAATGTTGAAACAATTTCTTTAGCTATTGACTATTTATATAAAATATTTAAAGACTTAGACAAGGATACGATAACTTTAAGTCATCTTACAAAAATTTTACAAAACTCACAACTAGAGTTGTCAATAACAACCAAATTTCAAATGACAGAAATTTGTTTTTTCTATTTTGACATGTTGGATGAAACCCAATCTGAGAAATGTATATCACTCTTTTCTGAAATTTGTGTTAAAACTGTTGAGAAAAGCAATAAATTACTAATTGATAATTGGAGCAATATTACTGATTTTGAACAAAAAGTAAAAATAGTCAATTCGCTAATAAATGAAACATCTGACCTTTCTATTGATAGCCAAAATAAGTATCTACCATTAATAGTTAATGAGATAAATATTTTGCCAAAAGATACTTTATTTAAAACGCTTGACAATTTGGGTTTATTATTTAAAGGAACAGAAAGGAAAAGAACATTTTACGCAAATATTTTAGAATATTTAAAGCAATCTATTAACGAAGATTTAAGAAATCTTTATTTAGAAAGAAAAGTAATTGAATTAGAGAAGGAAACAGATATTGATTTATGTAGAAATTGGTTTTCGGTTCTTAATAAATTTAAAAAAGTTACATTTGAAAAAGACAAAAGGGTAAATGATTTATTCTTCCGATTATTAAACAATGTAATGGTTCAAGGAAAATTTGAGAAAAGGCCACTTTAAAATAAGTTATAGTCCGAGTTTTTTCTCCTCACCCTTCCAACACTTGTGAGAAGGGATTCGAAAAAAAACTCTAAGCTGCTTTTCGTTCAAGTTGTGCCTTTTCCTTTCGTCTTTGTCGTGCTTGTTCAAGTTTCAAATCACGTTCTTTGAAAATGATTTCAGCCCGGCCACATAACATATCATACGGAGCGATATAGTTTATGCCGCTATGCAGTCGTTTATGGTTATATTCATGAACATATTCAGCAACTATTTTTCTCGCATCCTCCAAACCCAGAAAGCTTTTAACACGAATACATTCATTTTTGATTGTCTTGTGGAATGCTTCCTGTTTTCCATTTGCTTGTGGATGATTGACCGATGTTCGTACATGTGTCAGATTGTTCAATCTCAAAAAGGATTTAAAATCGTTGGCAATGAACTGGGTGCCATTATCTGAAATGATCCTTGGTGTCTTGTCCGGATATTTTTCCAGAGCCCGTTGAAGTACGATCTCCACATCGTATTCCTGCATATGTGTTCTGAGCTCATGGTGCACAATAAAGCGGGAATATCCGTCAAGTACAGAGATCAAAAACAGGTGTGATCCATGAAAGTTGACATAGGATATGTCCATGTGCCAGTGCTCATGAGGTTTCTTTGGCTGCACGAATCCTTTCCGTTTTACCTCTAAGGTCTTGTTATTCCAACGACTTGTCAAGCCTGCCAGACGCAATATCCTGTAGCTTGTTGACGGGCTGACGGCAACAATGTCGTTATCCAGCATCTCATAGGTTAAACGTCTATATCCGGTTTCCATGTGATCTTTTTTGTAATCAATTATCGCCTGTTTTTCCCACGGCTCAAGCCAAAAGTCGCGCGGCGTATCGCTGTTGTGCCTATTGGGTTGTCCAAATCGTTTTTGCCAGTCATGGTACCTGGCCCACGATAATCCTGCCGCGTTGAGCAAGGTGTTAACTGGCACATGGGTTTGTGTTTTTAACCGGTCAAATGTAGTGATAATGTCATCGCGTATGTCAGGGGCTACCCAACGATCTTTCAGGGGGCCCCAAAATACTTTTTTCGCAAATCAATCACCTCTGTTGACAGCTCGGTAATCACTTCCTGCATTTTGATCACTTTATGCTCAAGTTGTTCTTCTTTGCGGGTTTTATCTTTACGATTTTTATGCTGGCCGGAAAAACCATCAAGTGCGTTTTCAAAGAGTTCTTTTTTCCATCGCTGGATCACACCAGGATGAACTTTATATTTTTCAGCTAATTCGGATATCTTGACATTATTTTCCAAATGTTCACGTAGTATCTGTACTTTGGCTTCGGCTGTAAATCGTTGTCGGGTACTCAATGGGCCTCCTTTGTTCTGTTTTATCTAATTTAATAATTTTGGCCCATTTCTCAAATTCAAAGATAAGCATTACAACAATTCTATTCAACAAAAAAAATTAGCTATTGATAATTTTGAATTCTATTATGAAAACAAGATACCTTTTCAAAGGAAAATTGAACTAACTGAAAGATTAAATAATATATTGAATATATAAAAAAAATAAGGTATTTAGGTAATCTTTATAGGTTAAAATTGAAAAAGAAGTTTTTTAATTTTTAGATTTTTTAATTAATAGGTGTATTTGAACTTTTATTAAAATTCAATAAATTAAGTAAATTAAATCGTCTTTTCCTCAGTTTGAAAATTACGTTTAAGAAGAGACTGTAAACTTTTTTGTGTAAATGAATAGTAGTGCTATATTTGGATTTTCATCCTGTCTTTAAATATAATAGAAAATTGAGAAACAACAAAGGCCCAGTTTCTGATGGGCTGCGACCATTTTTTAGCAATATCCCTGTAGGCCAGAAACAGCATTTTTTTCAACGCATCATCGTGGGGGAACAGAGATTTGGTTTTAGTGACTTTGCGAAGCTGTCGGTGCAGAGCCTCTACACTATTTGTGGTATAGATCATTCGCCGAATTTCTTCGGGATATTTAAAATAGTTGGACAGGTTGTCCCAGTTTTTTCTCCAGGAATTGATAACAATGGGATATTTGACCCCCCATTTTTGTTCAAGGCGATCCAGTTGCAGTTCAGCGTTTTCTTTAGTTGTGCTTTGATAAACCAGCTTCAGATCTTTGATAAATTCTTTTTGATGTTTTGATGCAACATAACGAAGCGAGTTACGGATTTGATGGATGATACAAAGCTGGACTTCAGTATCGGGAAAAATGCTGGCAATAGCATCCGGAAAGCCTTTCAGCCCATCTACGCATGCAATCAGAATATCTTCAACCCCACGGTTTCGTATATCGGTTAAAACAGACAGCCAGAAATTGGCGCCCTCGGACTGGTCGATCCAAATACCAAGTAAATCCTTAAAGCCTTCACCATTGATTCCCAGTACAGTATAGGCGGCCTTGTTTATAATACGCCCTTCGTCACGTATCTTATAGTGGATAGCATCCAAATAAACAATAGGATAAACGCTATCCAACGGTCTTGACTGCCATTCAACGACAAGCTCGCGTACCCGTTCGGTAACATTGGAAATAAATGTTGGGGAAGCGTCCAGGCCGTAAAGTGTTTCCAGGTGGTCTTTGATGTCTCTTGTACTCAGACCTTTGGCATATAAGGCAACGATAATTTCATCTATTTTGCCCAGATCACGCTGGTGCTTTTTGACAAGTACCGGGTCAAATTCTCCATTCCGATCACGGGGGATTTTGATGTCAATTTCACCAAAATCTGTCTTCACTGTTTTGCTGCTGTGACCGTTTCTACTATTGCCACTGTTATCACCTTCTGAAGAATGTCTCTCATAGCCCAAGTGCTGGGTCATTTCAGCTTCCATAATTTGGTCTGATATGCCCTTAATCAAATTCTTGACCAGACCATTTTTGCCCAGCAGATCGTCTGCTGTCTTGCAATTTTCAAAATCTTTTTCAAGTTGTTTAATAATTTCAGGTGTAAGTTTCATTGGTAAATTCTCCTGTATTTAATAAAATGTAATATTTGTTTTTAAAACACAAGCGAATTTACAGTCCCTTGGAAAAGTGTGTGCAAATCAATCAGCGATCGAAATTCAATAACCCTACGGGTTATTGAACCCTTGTTCATGATTTACACAAAAATCTTTACACTTCCAACTGATGCGGCGGAGATAATCTCTGTCACGATTTTTTTAAATCCTTGAATTCAATATATTCATCCGTGTAAAATATTTAAATTGAAAATAATAGATTCTAACTTAATTTGATTCAACCTCTTCATTAGAAATAAATTTTTCAGTAATGTTTAATAATTTTGATGTTTCGTTTTCCGGTAATTTTTCTACATCAGATAATTTTCTTTCCATAGCACGTGTTCTTTTACCAGTTTCTTCTACTGTTTTAGATGCTGTTGCTAACTGAGATTTTAACTTATCTAAAACAATACCATACTTACTAAATTCTGTTTTCACTGCTCCTAGAATTTTCCAAACTTCACTTGATCTTTTTTCAATTGCCAGTGTTTTAAATCCCATTCTAAGACTACTTAATATAGCAGCTAAAGTTGTTGGACCAGCAACCACTATATGATAATTCCTTATCAACTCATCTACAAGCCCAGGATATTTTAAAACTTCAGCATATAATCCCTCTGTCGGTAGAAACATTATTGCAAAATCGGTAGTATTGGGAGGTACTATATACTTTGTTTGTATGTCTTTTGCATTCTTTTTAATATTATTTGCAAGAGAATTTTTAAAATTTTTGATATTATCTATATCCCCTATTTCTGAAGCATCAACAAGTCTTTGATAATCTTCTTGTGGAAATTTAGAATCTATAGGTAAATAAATACATTCTCCCACTTCGTTAGATGCTCCAGGTAAACGAACTGCATATTCAACAATTTCTCTTGAAGTCTCCCTTATTCTAACATTTTTTTCGAATTGTTCAGAAGATAAAATTTCTTCTAATATTGCACCTAATTGAACTTCTCCAAAGGTTCCTCGAGTTTTTACATTTGAAAGAACTTTTTTTAAATCACCAACACCTGTAGCTAAGCTTCTCATCTCCCCTAAACCTAACTGCACAGCTTCGAGTTGCTGGTTCACAAGTTTAAAACTTTCCCCTAATCTTTTTTCTAATGTATTATGAAGCTTTTCATCAACAGTCAACCTCATTTCATCTAGTTTTTTTTCATTGTTTTCTTGAAGTCGTGTTAATTTATCATCTACTGTTTGTCTAAGTTTTTCTAATCTATTTTCATTTGATAAATTCAAAGCTTTTATTTCTTTGGTAACTGATTCTAGAGATGTGTTTTGTGATTTTCCCATTTCACTTATTGTAGTAACTAAAGTTTTAGCATTAGAATTTTGTAAAGTAATAATTTCCTGTCTTAATTGTTGAGATATTCTTCCTGACTCTTCTCTCGCAATTCGCAATTCTTCTCTTAGGTTACTAATAGTATTACTTTTTATTTCTTCAATATTCCTTATTAAATTTGAGTGTTTAGAATTTAATATTAAGATAAACATTAGAATAATTAGTTGAATAATCGAGACTCCAAGCATTAAATAAAATAACATAATATCCCCTTTCAAAAAATTATAGATATTTCTATTTTAATAAAGATATACTCAAATATATGTTTTATACAAAAAGAAAACTTTGCCCATGCAAATACCCACAATTGCTAAAATAGTATATTAATTGTATCTCAATTATCCTAATATTTTTTGAGAATGAAAATATTTCATTCTCAATTTTTGAAATAGATTGGAACAAAACTTTATTCGACTTTGTTATTAACCAAGAATTTTTAATCCATTGTGGGAGTGACATATGCAAGTCAGATTTCTAATATTGTTATCTATTTCTCTTCTGTTTTTTTCATGCAGTTATCAACCGGTTAAGCAAGATACTGATCCCCCGGAAGTAAAGGCCCGGGTTGATTTTAACCGGCATATTGATGATGAAACGTATGGCAATGCTGATGTAAAACGGGATTTTGGATCGTTAAAATCGTGGGGTACCTATTGGCCGTTTCAGCGGGCACAGATTATTCAGGATAAAGATCCTGCCAGAGATAAAGTCTTGATGGTGAAATATCCACATCGCCAGGTTCGGTCCTTACGCTCTGGTGCATCCTGGTTCTGGAAACCCATTGAACCCGCCTATGAAGCTTTCTTAAGCTATTGGGTATTTTTCCCAGATACGCTCGAATTTCGTGCAGGTGGGAAACTTCATGGCCTGGTGGGCGGCAAAGCAAACACCGGGGGCAATAAACCCACAGGTACAGATGGATGGAGCTGTCGTATGCACTGGGGACCGGAAGACCAGATTAAACTCTATGTATATCACAAAGATCAGATAGGTAAATGGGGAGATGTTTACTATTTCCAGCATAACCCCAAACCGCATGATGTCAGTACCGGTGTAATGCCTAAAGTGGATAAAAAAGATTATATTCATTTAACCAAAGGCGAGTGGCATCATATCACTGTTAGGGTAGTAGTAAACAATATTGGTGCAAAAAATGGTATTGCACAGGCCTGGTACGATGGCAAGCTGGTTGTAGATCTGCGGGGATTCGAATTCAGAGCATCTACCGTTCCCACAGACAAGCTTTTGATTGATGGTGCGTATTTTTCCACCTTTTATGGCGGACGTGACGAGCGTTATATGCCCGTTAAAGATGAGGTGATTCTGTTCGACGACTTTGTGTTATCGGAAACCCAGGTTTGTCCTGAAGGGTTAGGGTGTGATCCTATACCGGAGTGAGACTTTAATCAATAATAACGTAACGGTGATAATCTCCATCACGTTCATTTAGTTTATATTCGCAATATCATCACCACTTGATCTGTACAGCCCGCCCTTTTTCCGGTAAAACTTGTGGATAACTTTTACCTTGATAGGTTATTGTTGTTTTGCCGCCTTTTTGTGTAGGATCAGTTATCCACAAATTATTCTCATCCCAAATCATTATACAGGACTTTTCCACACAAGGGTATAATTTACTGCAAAAAGCAGGATCATACACCGCTGCCATATAGGTTCCATCAGAAAATTTGAGGATTTGGGCGGTATCGTCGTTTTGCAGCACTTGCCAGTCCGGCAGAGTTATCCACATTTTCATAGACGCTTCATCCGTATTGGGGATAACTAAATATCCTGATGCCTGAGGATTATCACCATGTAAAAGCTGCAGTTTAAACACATCTCCCGTTACTTTGGAAGAATCATACTGGATATTGATTCTACCCCAAGATCCGTCTACCTCGCCCGCGTGAATTGACAAATTACCATTTACAGGAATATAACCAATGCCATTATGCAGCACCCAATCAACATGTTCAACGATTATTTCAGAATTGACCGGTCGGTTTACTTTTCCATTTACTGCATATACCAAGTCGTCTTTGAGCCAATTTTGCTCAAGTGAAGTAACCGGATTGGATAAATTATCTGCTTTTAGACCGCCAATTAGACAAATCATTATCCCCTCGTGAAAAGCCCATAATTTATTAACAGACAATTCACCGTTTTCACCTTTACGCAGGTACTGCATTGCAGTTACTCCGTCTTTTTCTCTACCAACACCTCCGCAAAAATCTGTTTGTATTTGCTTTGTACTGTCATCCACTACTGTTAATCCGGGTAAATGCTGCCAATCCCAAAGGGGTTGAATGTTGTTATATTCTTTACCAGACTGTAACACATAATGATCTCCGCAATTGAGATAGGGTTTACCCATAAGGTTTTCACTATTGGTAGTCTCGGTTAAAAGCGTGCGGGTAGAAACGGTTTTTAAAAAGATACTGCTCTCCGGTAAATGATAAACACTAAAATCCGCATCCGGAAAATGCTTATATCCCTGTACTGCAGAGATGCCGGCTTTACTAGCCTCAATGAAATATTCCAATACCGCTGTATTTTTATGATCTACCTGTTTCCACATATCAACACAAGTCTTCAAGTAGGGTATATACAAACTGCCTTTTCGACTCGCCCCTCTGTCCATAGTAGATGGAACCGTATATTCTCCCCGGCACATCCATTGTATCCCATTTAAAATATAATTTGTAATGATCTGTTTTTTTTCGTCAGGTATATCCCAGTCTGTTCCCTGTACCTGCCAGCCAATCTTGACAATAATATCCAGATACACATAGCCATAGTGAAAAATTTGTAATCGCTCATGGTGCTGGAAAAAGCTCCAATCCTGTTGAATCCCTTCTGGCTTTGTATTCACAATTTCGCCCTCAACTGTAGATAGGGCATGCTTTATCTGTTCTTCATCATTTGTCATACAACCATGGTGCAAAGCCAGTTCAGAACTCCATATCAGGTTGGCCCCGGTTTTGTATATTTTCAATTGATTCACTACCTCAAGGCACGCTTTTCGTTGCTCTCCTGATAGATCTTTACCCAAAAGGATAATAATATCTCGCATATTTCTTGGAACGCCGATGCGGTTGTGCCACCAGTTATCACATTGGTAACGCTCATCCGTCCAGTGTTTTAATGCCAGCTCTACCTTTTCAAGATATTCCTTGCGTTTTTCATCAGGAAGGCTGTTTTTGGCTAAAGCATAAGAAGTAGTCAAGATTCGTCTTAAATGATGAGAGGGTTTCCAATCAGCACGGGATTGATTCGTATAATCAATATCCGACCAGGTTCCATCAGGTAATAGAGTATCCATATATCCTGCAATTAACTGATTATCAGGAGCAGTACTGTTTTTTAAAAGCAGCTCTCTGTATCGTTCAATCACAAGTTTTTTACTATCTGATGCATACAAGCTTGCAGTAACCATACAAAAAAGAATAATACTTTTCAGGGTATTTTTCAATATAGTCTCCTATCTATCTGGTCATGAATTAAAAAGATAAGAGAATATTGGCAGGAATTCAATCCTTTTATTTAGCAGTCCGGTTATCCCCGGACTGCTATTATCGTTACTCTACCATTTTTTGCCATGACACGAAAAGCAGGATACGCCCACATCTCCCCCTTTGAGATCAGAACCATGACATGAGACACAGTTCTGGGGAGAATTCGAAAGTCCGGTTTCATGCTTAACTCCATCCTTGTTTATCGTATGGTCCGAAGGAGCGTTTCCACTGGATATCGGATCATCACTACATGCAGCTAACAAGTATTGTCGAAATTCGCGTATTCGAAAAATATTGAAATTTAGTTTTTAATTTGCTATGTTTCAAAAAAGACAATCGTAGAGTAGGTAATTATGAAAAGACGACAATTTATTAAATCTCTGGGAGTACCCGCTGCGGCGGCATTAACCGTTCCCGGTAGTAAAAAGCTTTTAGCAAATACCCGTAAAAACAATCAAACTGTTACAATGTCAAGGCAAATCCCGGTTAAATATGATGTAGACATTGCTGTTATTGGTGGCGGGATAGCCGGGGTATCGGCGGCATGCGCCGCAGCTAAATCCGGTGCCAGCGTTCTGCTTGTTGAGCGTTTTGCCGTAACCGGTGGTATGCTTACTACGGGTGGTGTTGCAAACTTTTGCGGACAGATGGAAAAGCAGGGCGAAGTCTTTGAATCCATCCTCACCAATCTGCGTCAATTTAACGCATTGGGAAACGAGACTAAAAATAGTGTATTCCATTACGAGATACTTGCTGTTATATTGCAGGAAATGCTGCTAAAGCGCAATGTAAAACTGCTGCTTCACACCCGCTTTGTAGATGTAAATGTAAACGATAAAGGGCACATAAAAGAATGCATCATCTGCGGAAAAAGCGGTATGCAAGCCATTCGAGCGAAACAATTTATCGATTGCTCTGGCGAAGCTGATGTTGCCCGCTATGCAGGATTTGAGACGATTAAGGGCGGTCCCAGCGGCTACCAACTCCCCATGTCAATGATGTATTTTGTACGCCATGTTAAACCGGAACTTGCAACACCGCATTTGCCCGAAGGTTGTTTGAATCCTGTGCGTACCAAAGACGACCTCCCCATGACCAGCATCTGGCCCGATGGCCCCGGAGGCAACGCCATCAAGATAAAGGTCCCCATGTTCGATTCTACAGATACAGAATCCATGACAGCTGCCGAAATTCAGGGACGTCGGCGTATGATGGAGGTGATGGATTACCATCAACGTGTTGAAAACAAACCCTGGCGCCTTGACCATTGCAGTCCTATTATTGGTACGCGTGAGGGATGTCGAATCAAAGGTGACTATGTTTTAAATGTGGATGACCTGCGTGCCGGTCGTGCGTTTGACGATGGTGTGGCTCGAGGCACTTTTTATTTGGACGGTCATAAACCCGATGATGACAAACGCACCTACATTCTTCCTAAAGACGAACTAGAGGTGCCTCCCTATCAGATCCCTTTGCGTAGCCTTGTCGCTAAAGACGGAACAAACCTGATGATGGCAGGACGGTGTTTTTCCGCTGATCAGTTGGCATTATCCTCCGCAAGAGTCAGTACCTCCGGCTCTATGATGGGTCAGGCTGCCGGCATAACCGCTGCCTTGTGCGTACAAAAAAATTGCAATCCCCGCGACATTGACCCTCAAGATGTCATAAAAATTGTGACCGCTCGCGGAGCAGATTTAGCAGTATAAGAGAATTTTCATCTTTAATTGTGAGGCAGAATTATTTTCTGTCTCACAAAATACTATTATATTTTTCGGAACAATTTTCTACTTGAAAAGTTTAATCCATTATAATTCCATAATAATTACAATCAGGGGAATAAAATGAGAAACACGATAATTCTTTGTATGGGTACATATTTACTCGTCTCTACCATGGCTTTTTCGGCTCCATTTTCAAAATCATCTAAACTCATAGATGGAAAAAGCGATCTCAGTTTTAGCATTAACGATGATTACACGAATATTAATTTGGGTACTTCGATTGCATCTTTTATAAATGATCAGGTCGCTTTGGGTGGAATAGCAAATATTGAGTACCATACCAAAAAAAACTGGGATTATACGTTTTATGGTCTGGGACCAATCCTTTACATTTTCTGGGAACGGACTCCCGATAAAACCTATCCCTATATCAGTGGCAGTATAACTGTTAACGGTAATTCTAACAACGATAATACAACTACAAACCTAAGCCTTTCTGCAGGTATTGCATATATGCTCAACTCTGCAATAGCTCTGTCACCAGAATTGTATTTTTCAAATGTTTCTTCAGACGGATCAGATGACAATGTTTTTGGTATTCAAATGGGAATTACCGGCTTTTTAAAATAAAACATCCTTTTACCCCTTTCAAACCGTGGATGAATTATTTAACCCATTTCATCCACGGTTTTTATCCATTCCTTTCTGTTTATATTTCTCTCTTTATTTATTTTTCTATTGCATCCTTTACTTGTAACAATTATACTATATTTATTCGTAGAGGAGATAAAACATGAAACGTTCTTACATACTATTAATTACTGCTTTAGCACTGGGACTCACATGGGCGTTGCGCGGTCACTTTGGTCATGAATATGGAGCTGCCTGGGCCGGCAGTATTGGTGCCATGGCACTGATCATCGCTACCCGTCGTAAAGACTGGCTGCAAAATCTTCCGGCTATTGCACTATTGGCAGGACTTGGTTGGGGTGTAGGCGGTATGATGAGTTATGGCATTGTTGTAGGTTATGGCCGCAGCACAGATTTTTTTAACGCCTGGTACGGACTGGTAATGTTGGGTGTTATTGGTGGTTTGTATGGATATATTGGTGGTGGTCTGCTAGGATTAGGATTGGAAACCCGTAAAGACCACAAGCCCAACTGGGCTACTTTAATTGCCGAAATGGTAGCTATCGGATTATTGGTATGGGCCATCATTATTTACCAGTTTGAATGGAATATGACTCCTCCCCGTTCCGAAGCATGGGCTATGACTCTGGGTGCCGCTCTTGCACTCGCATGGTATTGTCAACGTAATGGTTTTGGTAATGCTTTGGTAGTAGCCGGGTATTCTGCTTTGGGTGCTGGTTTTGGTTTTGCCTTTGGCAACTTTTTACAGGTGCTTGGAGCCACTTCTGGTATTTCTTTTAACTGGTGGAACGTTATGGAATTTTCACTGGGCTTTTTCGGTGGATTGGGCATGGCCTATGGTGTAACCCGGCGACAATGGCCGGAAATCCCTCCTCTTTCAAAACGGGTAAACATGTGGGCACTAATTGGTATGGTGGGTATTCTACCGGGAATTAATATTATTCATGCTTTTCACTGGAACCGTCTGGTAAACATGGCAGAACAATTACAGAAAACCGATATTAGCGGTTTTGTTATGGGCCAACGCATTCTGGGATGGGATATTGTTGTTATCTCTACCATAATTGCAGTTATCCTTTGGAAACGCTATGAAAAACAGACCGAGAAGAATCCTGAATATCTCTTTACAATGTTTTTAATTACTTCAATAGCATATATACTTATGAGTCATATTGTTACCGGTTTTTTCTATGGTATGACTGGCTTGAATCATTATTTGTATTGGGTTGTCTTGTTCATTACGCTGCTGATTTGGAAGATCAAAGGCAAGGCTGAAATATATGAATTTGAGCACTATCCCAAAGAAACAGCTCTTCGCTGGGGAATCATCATACCGGTAATGATCGCTATCATTGCAATACTAGCACTAATCGCGATATCAGTACATGGAGAGCTTCCCGGTTCGCACAACCGGTTTTAATAAAAAACAAACCAAAACATATTCTTAAAAATTTTCGAGTGATTAAACCGCCTTTATATGATGAACTAAATAACTTTTATCATATAAAGGCGACGCACTTGAAAAAAACAGAGGATTTACAAATGGACCGCAGACACTTTATGAAAACAATTGGTGCAGGTCTGGCGATGTCTACCATTCCTGCAATTGCAAAAGCAGCATCTACTCCTCCAATTAATCGACCCAATATCATTTTTATCATGGCAGATGATTTGGGCTATGGCGATTTGGGTTGCTATGGTCAGAAAATGATCAAGACCCCAAACATAGACAAACTCGCACAACAGGGCACACGGTTTACCCAGGCGTATGCCGGATCAACAGTTTGCGCACCTTCACGCTGTAGTTTAATGACCGGAAAACATAACGGACATAATCGCGTCAGAGACAATTTACCCCACGGTGTATTTTTACAGCCGGATGATTTTACCATTGCGGAACTAATGAAACAGGCAGGTTACCGTACCGGTGGAATAGGCAAGTGGAGCCTGGGCAATCCCGGTTCATGGGGTGTTGCAAATATGCAGGGCTTTGATGATTTCCTGGGGCACCTCAACCAGGACCAGGCGCATTTCTATTACCCCGATTACCTTTGGGAAAATGACAAGATCCGTCTTCTCTTTGGCAATCGCGCTGAAGAGAAAAAAGAATATACCCATGATTTGTTTACTGAACATGCACAGTCCTTTATAGATAAACATCAGCAGCACCCGTTTTATCTCTACCTGGCTTATACCATTCCGCACTATTCAGATTACCCCGACGATACGCCGGAACATTACATCGTACCCGACGACGCACCCTATACAAACAAAGACTGGCCGCAGATTGAGAAAAACTATGCCGCCATGATCACGCGTATGGATAAAGATGTGGGTAAAATAATGGAACAGATCAAATCCCTGGGTCTTGAAGAAAATACACTGATCATATTCACCAGCGATAATGGCCCCTATAACGGCAGCAGTTTACATGATGCAGAATTTTTTAGCAGTAACGGTCCTCTGAAAGGATATAAACGTGACATGTACGAAGGTGGAATCCGCATCCCCTTTATTGCGCGATGGAAAAACAAAGTCCCTGCCGGAAAAACATCGGATCAGATCTTTGCCTTTTGGGACATGTTACCAACCTTTGCGGAACTGGTGGGAATTGAACCGCCCCAAAACATTGACGGTTTCAGCGTTCTTCCGACCCTGCTCGGTAAAGAACAAAAACAACAACACAAATATCTATACTGGGATTACGGTCACGTTCGCGACAATTTCATGCAGGCCGTACGTTCCGGTAAATGGAAAGGCATACGACAAAGCGCCCATGCATCACTCGAATTGTACGATCTGGAAAAAGACCTGGGTGAGGAAAATAACATTGCCGACCAACACCCGGATGTGGTTAAACAGCTTGAAGAATTCATGAAAGAGGCTTTAGTGCCGAGTAAAGATTATCCGATTAAAACACTATAATCGTCTGGATATCTTGTTCATGATCCACCATTTGGTATCTAATTTCATCAGTGTAAAATAAACCAGGTATCCAAATTTCTGGTTTTCTATGTTCAACTTTACAGTTGCCAAATGACCATCAATATCGATTGAATGAAAATTAGTGTTCCATTGCAGTTTCTTATCCGCAAATTTGGGATCATACCAGGAAAGATAGGTACGCTTGTCCGCAACCTGAAGGTCCCCTTCTTCATCAAGATAAAATAATTTCCACTGGTCATGCAGGATCTGATCAAATTTATCGGGATCAGATTCTTCATGCCCCTTGTGATAGAATGATAAAATTACATCCTTAATTAAATCACTTTCAATATCCGGATGCATAACAACACCTCACATCTACTAATCTACACTAATTCTAAATACAAAATAAATGTGTATTTCGCAGAAACAGAATACGATTAATTCGCCTGATTTATATAGGGTAACAGTTCCGTTTCACTGGACAATGACGCATTCTTGTATTCATTAATTACGATTGCCCGCTTACCAGATTGTGCTTGAGGGATAACATCCAGATATTCCAGTTTTATATTTGCATCGTATCCCAACAATTCCTTGTATCGATTTATCAACAATTCAGAATGATTAAATGCGGGTTTTACCTTTAACTTGACAACATATATATTTTTACCTTTTTGTATAAACTGAAATTGCAAGATTCCGCTTTGTAATACAAAACTTTGATCCACAACCTGATACAAAGAAGAGTAATTTATACTTTTTCCACTCGTTGAATATACCGTATCTACAATTCTGCCATGTATAGATTGTATTTGAGGAATTTCTGAATTGAAATCTTTGCACAATTCCGCGCTGTCTCCCACCTCGTATCTTATTAAAGGCATAGCATAAGAAAACAGATCCGTTACCACTACCCTTCCGGGTTCTCCCGGTTTTACAGGCTCATCAGTGTTAAATTTCAATAATTCAAAATAATGTGATACATGATTTACAGAATAATTCTCATTATTTTTATTTTGGTGCGCAATAATTCCCAGCTCTTGCGAAGAATAGCGGTCCAATAGCATACAACCAAATACAGAATTTGCTTTTTTCCTGACTTGGGGTGTCAATTTTTCCGCACTGCATACAATTCCCTTTAAATGGAATTGATCCGGAGAATCTCCCATGTTCTTACAATATTCAGCAATATATAACAATGGAGTTGGATAACAGACCAAAAACTTGATTTTAGGATCCATTAGATTCTTTCGCTGTTCTGCCAGCCACTTTTCATCAATGGTGGTTGGGTTAATATCCAGAACATTGTTGTAAAATTGTTTCCACCGGGATCTTGTCTGTGGTTTAATATGTGCGTATTTCATACCCAGTTCATATCCGGCCCAATTATTGAAAAACAAAACTTCTGCAAGTCTCTTTTTATATTTTTCCTGTGTCATATAATATGTAAACGGAACTCCGGATGAACCGCTTGTTGCGCGTGTAACCAGATCAGACCGATTGAACAAAGTTGAAAACATATCTTCACCTTGTTCTTTTAATACTTTTTTATCAATCACCGGAAATTCATTTAAAGAGTTAAAATTGGCAAATTGTTTATAAAACGGTGTGGTTGTACATGCATGATCAAGCATGGCCTCAAGACGATGTTGATTTACTTTTTTGAATGAAACAGGATCATCAAATGCATTTTTTAATTCATTCAAGTGGTTTCTTATATTTGCACCCCGAATAAAATCAAGTGTCCAGAATGCTCTACTTCGCAAAGCTCTGTTAAACATGTAGTATTTCCTTAAAATGAATACGGATAGTAATATAGAATACACACCGCATTCGTCAATTATTTCTGAAAATACATTTTATATTACAATTAGCAGTAAAATGCAAAGTGGTTAATAAAGTAGATTCCCCGAAAACAATAATAAATAGATTTAGTATAAATCAACTTTTTCTTTAAAAGTCAGGTATTTATTTTCTTGGTTTATTAAAGCTGACCATTGTTTTATAATTTCCAAATCAACTTTATGTTTCTTTGAAACCATGACTGCCTGTTCTAGTGTTTGAAGATCATTCCAATAATAATATGCACATAATCTATCTCTAACACAATCTGTTGGAGTTAATAATTTCAACTCACCGGTTTCGAATTTAATTATAATTAAATATAGCTTCATCACCAATGGACAATGGTCCTGGTGGAAATTCTACAAAATAGGTTGAATTTTGATGTTTAAAATATCTGTTTTCTTTAATAAAATTTAACTTTTTCATTACCTTTTCTAATTGATCAGTATTTGTAGAAAAATTCTCTATAAAATCAAGATCAAAAGATTGATATCTGTTTTCTGTGTAAATTGAAACACATGCACCTCCGGATAAAATACATTCTATTTCATTTTCTCTCAAATGAGATTGAACAAAAGCTGCAAACTCTCCCAATGTCATGTTTTCAATTTTCTTCATAATGGTTTATCCTTACGACGAGGACGTTTACGAATCATCAGCAAAGATTCTCTTTCCTGCTCTGGATAAAATTCTAAGGACTTTTCAAAAAGAATTTCAAGTTCTTTTAAAAATGGATATCTGGGATTCATCGCATATAATCTGGTTTTACCAACAGTGCGACTAAACAAGATACCTCCGGTTTCAAGACGTTCCAATTGCTTTTGGATTTGATTTACATCCGTATGAAAATATCGTGCAATTTCTCTTGCATAACCTTCCTTACGAAAAACCAAATACAACAGAATTCGCTCTCTATTTTTAGACCCCAATAATACTTCTAGCATATCGACCTACTATATAGGTTTTATGACCTATTATATAGGTCAATATAAACCATTTTTTTCGTTTTTACAAGTTATTTATCAAAAGCGTGACAGAAAGTATTTCTGTCACGCTCAAAGTCTATATCTGTTGTTTTAGAACCTGTAACGCTTCTTTTGCAGATTCAATGAGGGGTTGTGCGGATAAGGGATTATCAACTGCCTGTTTCATCCAGGTGTCTGGCGCTACTCGACCAATACGGCACATGCGTTCCATTTCAACACCCAGCTGTTTTCCCACAAGATATTGTTCTATCTGATACATGATCATATGTCCCAAAGCATAATCCGGGGTGTATAATCCATATGCAACCAGATGTGAATAGATAGCCAGAATCTCACTGTCTTTAACACCAATTAACGGGGCAAAATAAGTGTTCCAAACATCTTTAGCAATATCAATAACTGCCACTTTAAATTCCGCGGGTGATGCTTGTGGATGATCGTACAACCATCGCCATGCCCGCATATCAACCAGACTCACCGCTGATATCTCACAGGTAGACCAGTAGGTATCAAGCGCTTTTAAATATCTGGTAGTGGGATCATTTTTAGCTGCACCCAATAATTCCAAATCACGAGATTGAAACACAAAAGCAAATGCTTCTGTAAAAGCGGTATTGGGTACACCAAAAAGCATATACTGGTCCATCTTGTTCAGAGACAATACCTGCTCTACATTGTGGCCCAGTTCATGTATTGCAATATTGTATCCCTTGTATTTCATTCCCGTTTCGGGTATGCGTGTTCTCAAATGCGCGTTATCATCTTTACGCATTGCTCCGGATGCATGTCCTGCACCACGTGAAGGATCAACGGTAATCTTGCTTGCCAGATATTCGGCAGTTTCTTTATCAAAATCAAGGTTTTGCAAAATATTTGGCAGGTCTGCCTGAAATGCGGCAACAGACGGATACTTTTCACCAACTATCCTGTCCAGTTCTGCCTGGTCAATGCCGCTTCGTGCTTTAAATCCATCGTACCAGATATCAAAAGGCTGTAAATCTCTACCCAATCTGGTTTTAATAAACGCTGCTGTTTCTTGAGCAATGGGTGCTGTCAAAACCGAATGCAACAACGCCTCTACTTTTTCCTCAGGAATTTCACGATAACGGTTAAAACGCCGATCAATTTGTGTTGGGTAATTAGGATAATAGGGATCAGCCTTTTGCTGGGCATGGAAAACATTTAACCAATGTTGATAGCGTGTATCGGGTTCTGGTATTGCTGTTACTTCGTTACCCTCTTTATAAAGCGTATTGGTAAACGGATTCCAGTCCATTGCATCGCTATTGATGATTTGTTTAGGAATATCCTGACGGATAATATGTAGCATAACATTGTAAATCATCTCTTGTTTTGGGAGCCCGTCTTTTTGACCATAATGAGATTTCAACTCGTCTCTTAATCCCCAGTGGCTGATCAACTTTAATCCTGTGGGAAACAAACGCTCATTTTTATCATTCACCAAACTGTTCATCACAATATTATAATTTGCAATATAATCATCCACCTGAACAGAAGCGCTTGCAAGAGACTGATTTACTTCAGCAGGTACCCGGGTTTCGGTTAATTCTGCCAGACGGGCCATAGCCCATTCTTTACGGTCCCAATGATCACCTTGCTCAAGTTTGGTATTTAGATCCTTTTGTTCAAAATTCAAAAGAACAACAAACGCCAGTTTGGTTTTAAACAAATCATCTTCTATATGAGCAAAAGGATCATATTCAGCGAACAGATAATCAACAGGTAATACCTCTCCGACTTGAAGAGTAATAGGTTTTGACCAAAAGCGATTAATTTCATGATTGTGTCCCCACAACATCTCCATATTGTTTTGAAAGCGTTGAAAAGTTTGATCAAGCGTTTTATTGTCAGAAATAAAATTATCTACACAAAACTCTTTAAATTGTTCAGGGGTGCCATCCTGCTCCATCCATAAAGCAGCTGCCTGCTGAACACCTGTTTGTGCCCGCTGCTGTTGATCAGCACCATGTGTTTTTACAATAGCATCAACCGTATTTTGAATTTGGGTTTTATTCACTACTCCTCCCCATAACTGAATAGATAATGAAAATATAATCAGTACGAAAAAAAGACGTTTCATTAGGCCTCCGTTTTTGCAAAATATATCAACTTTTTACATCACTTTCAACAACATTACAAAAATAGATATTCAATAGATTTTTATTAAAAACAGTATTCTTTTTGCTTGCGAAAATAGTCGCAAACCAATATCTTGTAAAATTATTATAAATTAGTTAAAAATGTATACCTGTTTAGATTTTATTTATTTCACTGCCTGTATATAATATTCTAAACCCGTTCCTTCAAAATCGCAATTATTATTCGGATCCATATCAAAATATTTTATTCTTATTATACTATTCAAAAGTGGAGGTCCAGAAATGTCTGCATTTACAGCGGAAATCATTGGTACAGCGATTTTAATTTTATTGGGTGGTGGTGTTTGTGCCAATGTATTGCTAAACAATACCAAAGGAAACAAGGCCGGTTGGATTGTTGTAACCTTTGGTTGGGGAATGGGTGTTTTTACAGCGGTTTTTACAGTTTCCTCATTCAGCGGAGCGCACATAAATCCCGCAGTGACAATTGGTCTGGCTGCAGCCGGAAAATTTTCATGGGCACTGGTACCGCAATATATTCTTGCCCAAATGATTGGTGCCATGATTGGTGCAACATTGGTTTGGATCCATTACCGTCAACATTTTGCAAATACTGAAGAAAAAGATCTCAAACTCTATGTCTTTGTTACAGCCCCTCAATATCGTAACTATTTTGATAATTTTATTTCAGAAGCCATTGGAACATTTATATTGGTGTTTGCAGTAATTTATATTGCCGCACCTGATGTTGGCTTGGGCGCTCTCAGTGCGCTTCCAGTTGCTCTGTTGGTTTTTGCAATTGGTTTATCTTTGGGTGGAACAACAGGATATGCAATAAATCCTGCCCGTGATCTGGGACCCCGTATTATGCATGCTATACTACCCATCCCAAATAAAGCAAATAGTGACTGGGCATATGCCTGGGTTCCTATTGCTGGTCCTGTTACCGGTGCCTTGCTTGCAGCATTTGCTTATAATCTATTAACATAATTTGACATACTTTTTCTACACTACTTGAGATTTAGTTTAAACAAAAAAAGTCGGATATTAACTATCCGGCTTTTTTATGGTAAATCTATCTATTTTTCAAGAAAGGGTAAAACCTCTCCATCTCTCTCCAGGTTACCTTTATTATAATTATTAATAAATATACTGCGCTTGCCTGAACGCATAGGCGGTATTGAATCCACATATTCGATGGTAAAATTTGCTTCCTCCCCAAACAGGTTTTTATATCGCTGAAGAAGGTGTCTTTCCGTTTCGTTATCATAATTCGGTTTGGGTTGTAATTTTACACGATATCCATCACGTGTTTCCTGAATAAACTGGTATTGAAAGATTTTATCCGGAAGGATTTCGTCCTTGTCAATAACACCATACAATGCAGAATGGTTGACACTCTCTCCTTTTGGAGTATAAACCGCCTCAACAATTCGCCCGTTAATAGCTTTTATCTGCATTATGGGATTATCCGTTTTTTCATACAATTGTGCACTGTCTCCAACTTCAAATCGCACAAGCGGCATAGCATATGAGAACATGTCTGTTGCTACAATTCTACCGGATTCTCCGGGATCTACGGGTTCATCCTTGTCAAATTTTAAAATTTCAATAAAATGTGAAGTGAAATTTACAGAATAACTTTCCTGATCTCGATTTTGATGTGCAATAACACCCAATTCCTGAGAAGAATATCTATCCAATACAGTACAACCTAAAATCCGTTGAGCCCGTTCTTTAACAGACGATGTAAGTTTTTCGGCACTGCAAATAACTCCTTTTAAATGAAACATATCCGGTGTGTCACCTTTGGATTCACAATACTGTACGATATAAGAAAGATTTATGGGGTAACATACCAAAAATTTGACGCGGTGATTTTTTAAATTCTTTCGCTGTGTTTCAAGCCATTGTTCATCAATTCTGCTGGGATCAATATATAAAGTATTATTAAATAACCGTTGTTTTTTGGGAAGATATTGTGGACGAATATGCCCATACCGCATACCCAGCTTGTATCCTGCCCAACCGTTAAAAAACAAAAGTTCCGCAACTCGCTTATTGTATTTTTCACGGGTCATATAATAGGTAAAAGGAATACCATAAGAACCACTTGTGGTACGTGTTACCAGATCATTTTTTTTGTACAAGGAAGAAAAAAGATCATCGTAATTGGCTTTGAGTTCATTTTTGGTGATTACCGGAAAATCATGTATAGAATTAAAACCGGAAAATTGATTATAAAACTTTGTTGTTGAGCAGGCATGGCCAAGCAATTTTTCTAATCGTTGTTGATTGACTTTTTCAAAAGACAGCGGATCTTTAAAGGCTTGTTCCATTTCTGTTAAATGATTATAAACACCTCGTCCTTTGAATCTATCAATAAACCAAAAAGCATTGCTTCTTAATTCCTCGTCCCATGACATTTTTTGCTCCTTAATATTCCGGAATAGAGTATTTTATCTGTTCGATTCTAATACTTGGACAAATACATCGCCAAGTTTATTTCTCGAAAATTCACTTTCTGCCAATTTTCTTGCATTCATACCCATTTTTTTTCTATCATTTGATTTTACAAATTTTTCTACCGTATCTGCAAAATCAACAGCATCATCGGGTTTACAGACCATTCCACACTGATTTTCACTGATCATATCCGCAAGCCAACCCGGATAATTATTTAATACCGGTATCCCACTGGATATGTAATCAAAAAATTTATTGGGTGACGTTCCATAATAAAATTCAGGTATGTTGGCCAGAATCATCATTCCAACATCAAACTGTGGTAATAATTCAGCAAGATCTGTTTTCACTGTCCTGCCAACCCAGGTAATATAATCCATCAATTCTTCATCTTTTGAACGTTGAATCAATCTTTCTTTTTGGTTACCTGTACCAATAAAAACAAAATGTACCCCTTTGAACTGCCGGCGTTTCAATTCAGCAATTCCATCCAATACCGCATCAAGCCCATTGGCACGTCCGTGCGCTCCTGAAAAAACAAATTTCACATCTCCGGAATTACCATAAGGCAATTCCTTTTTATCTCCTTCATGAGGCTTGAATAAATCCAGATCACAGCAATTTGGAATTATACTTATTTTTTCTTTTGGGCAACCTGTTCTTGCAATTCCATCTTTCATTCCCGGAGAAAGCGCAACTATATGTTTTGAAGCGTTGTAAATGGAATGTTCCATATTGATCAGATAGCGTCTGGCAAGTGGATTTTTCACGGCCCCCAAGGCAAATATCAATTCCGGCCAAAGATCTCTTACTTCAAATACAAAAGGAACACCCAATTTTTTTGCCGCTTTTTTTGCCGGTAAACCCACGGTCAATGGCGTTGAAGTTGCAAAAATAAGATCGGGTTTACATTCCATAATCTTTATATATGTCGCATTCGCAAAACTAAAAAAAGCTTTAGCTCTCTGTACAAGATTATAATAATTAGATGAAGGTGAATCAATCAATTTGACTGTTATTCCATCAATTTCAACCGTATCTTTACCATCTACTATATTTAACTGGGTATCAATGTGACTAAAATCTTTATGATTTGCCGACGTGATCATGGTTACTTTGTGACCTGCTTGAATGAGTTTGAGTGCCCATTCATATGAACGCGTTCCCGCACCACCTGCCGGAGTATGAAAATACTGATGTATATATGCAATATGCATATTACCGTCCTGATTTTTTTTAATTGTATGAAACCAAGTTAACAACTAAATATAGTATAAAATTTCATAAACGTTATAATAAATAAATAATTATTTTCATCCCGGATTTTCATACCATATAACACCCAAGCCCTTATCATCCTGACGTTCTTCACAGGTCAAAACATCCATATCACCATCATTATCCAAATCAATTATTTCCATACGATCAAATTTTATTCCCTTGGGACCGCTTATCTCATTAGGCAGCCATTGATCATCCACTTTTTTTAACCACATAACACCTGAGCGATTTCCTTCAGCATGTTCACACGTGAACACTAAATCCATTTTTCCGTCTTTATCAAAATCTGCAGCAGATACTGCTTTGGCAGTACCTGTATTTTCCGGAAATGATATTTTTTGTTCAGCCCAAATATTACTGCCCAGGTTCTTGTATATAATAATCTGATCTTTTTTTGCTGTTGCTAAAATTTCCTCTTGCTTGTCATTATCAATATCCACTACATCAATAAACATTACTTCAACATCAGAGGCTCCTATCAGATGATCTCGCCAGAGCTGTACTCTTTTTTGTGGATCATTTGGTCTTTCCAGCCAGCGAATGCCTCTCCGTTCACCCCTGCGGTCCGATATTAGAATATCCTCATCTCCATCTCCATCCATATCTCGGGAGATGATTGACATAACCCATCCTACCGGTGTAATAGGATGCCATTTATAATCGTCCAGGTTACGCGGATTTACGGGTGATTCGAGCCACCCTAGTTCTGCATTTTCATTTTTTCCAGCACATATCAAATCTATTCCATTCACATCATCCACTTGCATGGGCATACAAAACATCCATTGCATTCTGTTTTCAGTAACAGGTATACTTTTATACTCCCATTTCAAGCTGTCCAGATATTGTTCTTTATTTTTTGGTGCCCAGTGAACAAACACGCGTTTATTTTTACCTTCACAACAGGAAATTACATCTATACTACCATCAGAATCCAAATCAACAAACGCCGCATCTTCTACGGATCCGGTACGACCTACCTGAACCGAAGGCCAGGGCATTTTTGCTTTTTCTTTTCCGGGGTGAAGATAAACTTTGGTAATACCCCCTTCTTCCCAGCCAGTCGTAATATCCATTAATCCATCACTATTCACATCATCAAGACGCACCCCATCTGCTCCTCTTGAATCATTATCAACAATGTGACATTGCCAGGCAGTTCCATAAGGATACTTTTTTTCACACGAGAATAATACGATGAATATCAGTAAAAAAAGTATATATTTTCTCATATCAACTCCAATTCATAAATCTGACATTTTCTATATTTATCTGTCTAAACAAGAGTTATAAAAATACAAAACTTTTCAATTATATAAACATATAATATTATGACAAAGGAATAGTAATTATAGGATAGAAATTCTCAAATATACTGTTTTAATAAACTAGACCAAATCTACAATCGAGCCAAAATCCGGATCAAATAACCGTTTATAAAATCTGGCAGCATATCGATCAGTCATACCCGCAATATAATCGCAAAGCATTCTAATTTTTTTCACATTATCCAATATATCAGCATGTATCACTCTTTCCATATCATCAGGCAGCAAAAGAAATTCAGTTTTCTTTTCAATATAATTATTTAAAAGCGCTTCAAAAATGCGCTCCAGCATAAAGTGCCCCTTGTATTCGAGCTGACTTATCTGTGGAGAATCAAAAACAATATCTTTAGAAATTCTTTTATATACATTACACTCTTTTTGAACCGCGGGATCAATCACCAGATCAAATTTATATCTATTGGTTTTATCACTCATAAAGCCTTGTTTTTCCTGCAAGTGACAAGCTTTAATAAACTCGCCGATTTTCATACCGAATCGACTTTCAATACTTCCGGAACGGATTATCTCTTTAACACTCTTTACTATTTCTATTTCATCCGGATCTGACAGTTGTTGATCATTTTCCCATTTTTCTATTTTTTCAAGGGTAATAAAACCGGTTTTTATACTGTCAACCATATCGTTCAAAGAATACGAAGTATCATCAGACCAGTCCATGATCTGACATTCAATGCTTCGGAATTTATTTATTCGCGGAGTAATATCTTCCGGAAATGGTGACCGATTAAAAACAAAATCCAGTATTTCCTGCTGGTCCGTATAAAGAAAATGGTTTTTGGGTTTCTTTTTTTCATTGAATAATTCTTTATACTTTAATATACTATCTATAAATGCTCGTGTTGGTTTCATTCCTTTTCGGTGCCCATGACTGGAATATATAGTGTCAGTTAAAAACCGTAACGTTTGGGCGTTACCTTCAAAGCCACCATAAGGGCGCATAAGCAAATTCAGCTTACTTTCACCAGCATGGCCAAAAGGCGGATGGCCCAGATCATGTGCCAGGCACGCAGCTTCTACCAAATCCGCATCTATATAAAAAGTATCATCAAGATATTTGCTGGAATTTTTTAAAGAATTACAAATGGATCTACCAATTTGAGCAACTTCGATCGAATGTGTCAGACGCGTTCTGTAAAAATCATATTCACCGGAAAAGAAAACCTGAGTTTTTGCCTGCAGCCTTCTAAAAGCAAAACTGTGGATAATTCTGTCACGGTCAATTTGAAAAGGTGTTCGATAATCAGTATCACGTTTTTCAAAGGTTTCAATGTCAAATTTATTGTAAAAATTATTATTCATAACTATATATTTTTCTTTAATTTAAATTATATTTTAACTTATTAACACTTGAAATATGGATAACTCTTGATTATCCCCGAAAACAAGTGTATAGTATGTGAATTACTCAAAAACAACCCACATAGCTAAAAATACTTTTACACATTGGTTAGTAAAGCAAGAATGATCCACAATCCATTCACATCAAAATGTGAATAAATATTGTATTCTCCAACTATTTTTTAAGGATATACGTCCTGTTTTAAAAGTTATCAACATATCCACGTTACCTACTATAACTAATCTTTTATAATATATATATATATTATATATAATATGGAATGATCTTTTTGAAGGAAAGATATGTATAAGAATACATAGAATGTTAATCAAGATATAGAATTTAAAAAAAATTTATTTAGTCAAGGTATGGATAAAAAAAAACCCTATCTAATAGACAGGGTTTAAAAGTGGCGCCTCCCAGAATCGAACTGGGGACACAGGGATTTTCAGTCCCTTGCTCTACCGACTGAGCTAAAGCGCCACAAAGACAGACATCAAGTTAGCAAATTTTTTCAAAAAGTCAAGTAAAAAGATACATAAACCTTAAAAAGAAAATTTATATTTTTTTTAACTCGTTAATTTATAGAAATTTATCGTCATGTAATATAAGCCAGCCACCTTTTAAATTCCTTGCAAAAGATGTAAATTTTGTTTAATTTGACCCGTACTAATTGCCTCTATCTCTCTCAGATATATTTTTAATTAGTACCATTATTTAAATTTTATATAATTTTTCAATTGTCTCATGATCTTATGGAGGAAGTAATGTCAAGAAAAATGGTAACATTAGACGGTAACGAAGCTGCCGCCTATGTGGCCCATAAGGTGAATGAAGTTATAGCAATATATCCAATTACTCCATCTTCTCCGATGGGTGAATGGTCTGATGCTTTTTCAGCCGCCGGGCAAAAGAACATCTGGGGTACTGTCCCCCAGGTTGTAGAAATGCAGAGTGAAGGTGGTGCTTCAGGTGCTGTTCATGGTGCATTGCAGACTGGTGCTTTAACCACTACATTTACTGCGTCTCAGGGATTGCTGCTGATGATCCCGAATATGTTCAAAATTGCCGGTGAATTAACATCAACCGTATTTCACGTTTCAGCACGTACAGTTGCTACTCATGCGCTTTCAATTTTTGGTGATCATAGTGATATTTTAGCCACTCGCTCAACTGGTTGGGCTTTGCTGGCTTCTAATTCAATTCAGGAAATTATGGATTTTGCATTAATATCGCAGGCAGCAACTCTCCATACACGTGTTCCTTTTATTCACTTTTTTGATGGTTTTAGATCATCTCATGAAGTTCAAAAAGTTGAACAATTAACAGTTGATGATATTAAAGCAATGATCGATGATGATAAAGTATTGGAACATCGTTCACGTGGTTTAACTCCTGATAATCCTGTAATTCGTGGTACTGCACAAAATCCGGATGTTTTCTTTCAGGCTCGCGAAACTGTAAATCCTTTTTATGATGTTTGTCCTGAAAAAGTACAAACTGCAATGGATAAATTTGCAAAAATTGTTGGTCGTCAATATAATCTTTTTGATTATGTTGGAGATCCCAATGCAGAACGCGTAATCATTCTTATGGGTTCAGGTGCAGAAGCAGCTCAGGAAGCTGTTGAATATATGAATTCTCAAGGTGAAAAAGTGGGTATGATCAAAGTAAGATTGTATCGTCCTTTCTCAGCTGAACATTTTATTAAAGCAATTCCTGCTTCTGTAAAAACACTGGGTGTTCTTGATCGTACAAAGGAACCCGGTTCAACTGGTGAACCTCTTTATAATGATGTACTTACAGTGCTTGGTGAAATGAACCAGGATGGTAAATTACCTTTTGCTTTACCTAAGGTTATAGGAGGCCGTTATGGTCTTTCTTCAAAAGAATTTACTCCTGCAATGGTTAAAGGTATTTTCGATAATTTGGCGCAAGATAAACCTAAAAACCATTTTACTGTTGGTATTAATGAAGATTTAACTCATTCAAGTCTCGATTACGATCCAAACTACTCTACTGAAAGTGATGATGTAGTTAGAGCTATTTTCTATGGTTTGGGTTCAGATGGTACTGTTGGCGCAAATAAAAACTCTATTAAAATTATTGGTGAAGAAACTGAAAATTTTGCACAGGGCTATTTTGTATATGATTCTAAAAAAGCCGGTTCAGTTACCGTATCTCACCTTAGATTTGGTCCCAAAGAAATTCATTCTACTTATTTAATTAATCAAGCTAATTTTGTAGCTTGCCATCAACAATTTTTTATTGAAAAATTCAATGTTGTTGAAAAAGCGGCCGATGGTGCAACATTCTTGTTAAACTCTTTGGCTAGCCCTGAAGAAGTTTGGAATACCCTTGCTAAACCCATTCAGAAGACAATTATTGATAAAAAAATGAAATTATATGTAATTGACGCATATGATGTAGCTAAAAAAACCGGTATGGGCGTAAGAATCAATACTATTATGCAGACCTGTTTCTTTGCAATTTCAGGCGTTCTTCCAAAAGACGAAGCTATTGAATACATCAAGGGAGCTATTAAAAAAACATATAGCAAAAAAGGTGATCAAATTGTTCAGATGAACTATAAAGCGGTTGATGAAACCCTTGCTCATCTGCATGAAGTAAAAATTCCGGATTCAGTAACAAGCGATAAAGATATGCCACAACTGATTCCTGATGATGCACCTGAATTTGTAAAAAATGTTGTTTCTAAAATTATTGTTAATAAAGGTGATGATGTTCCAACAAGTGCTTTCCCTGTAGATGGTACTTTTGAAAGTGGCACTACTCAATTTGATAAACGCAATATTGCACTTGATATTCCGGAATGGGATCCGGAAACATGTATACAATGTAATAAATGTGCTATGGTTTGTCCTCATGCAGCAATTAGACCCAAAGTTTATGATCCTAAAAACTTGTCTGGTGCTCCGGAAACATTCAAATCTGTAAAAGCACGTGGTAAAGATTTTCCTGAAGACTGGGTATTTACACTCCAGGTTGCTCCTGAAGATTGTACCGGTTGTACGCTTTGTGTTGAAGTTTGTCCTGCTAAGAATAAAAAAGAAGTTGGTAAAAAAGCAATCAACATGGTTCCACAACCACCTATTCGAGAAGCAGAACGTGATAATTATAAATTCTTCCTCGATCTTCCGGAACCGGATAGAAGAGAAATCAAAGTTGGAACTGTTAAAGGTTCACAATTACTTCGTCCATTATTTGAATATTCAGGTGCCTGTGCTGGCTGTGGTGAAACTCCATATGTAAAACTGCTTTCACAATTATTTGGTGATCGCAGTGTTATTGCAAATGCTACCGGTTGTTCTTCTATTTATGGTGGTAACTTGCCAACCTTCCCCTATACCAAGGATCAAAATGGTCGCGGACCCGCATGGTCAAATTCATTATTTGAAGATAATGCCGAATTTGGTATGGGTTTCAGAATGACTCTTGATAAACAAAATGAATTTGCACGTGAATTGGTTCAAACGCTTTCTTCAGAAATTGGTGATACATTAGTAAAAGAAATATTAGAAGCTGACCAATCTGATGAAGCCGGAATTCATGATCAACGCGAACGTGTAAAAACACTAAAAGATAAACTGGCTGGTAATTCTTCACAGGAAGCTAAACACTTGCTTTCACTTGCAGATAAACTGGTTAAAAAGAGTGTTTGGATTTTAGGTGGTGACGGATGGGCCTATGATATTGGTTATGGCGGTTTAGACCATGTACTGGCTTCCGGACGTAATATTAATATCTTGGTTATGGATACCGAAGTTTACTCAAATACTGGTGGCCAGATGTCAAAATCAACTCCTCTTGGAGCAGTAGCAAAATTTGCAGCAGCTGGTAAACCATTACCGAAAAAAGATGCCGGTATGATTTTTATGACTTATGGAAATATTTATGTTGCACGCGTTGCAATGGGTTATAATGATCTCCAGGTTGTTAAAGCAATGATGGAAGCTGATGCATATGATGGTCCTAGTATCATTTTTGCATATTCTCACTGTATTGCTCATGGTATAAATATGGCAAAAGGTATGGAAGAGCAAAAAGCTGCGGTTGAAAGCGGTCATTATCAATTATTCCGTTTCAATCCAGAAAACGCTGCTGAAGGAAAAAATCCATTAACATTGGATTCTAAACCTCCGAAAATTACTTTTGAAGATTTTGCTTACCGTGAAAATCGTTTCAAGATGCTGACCAAATCACAACCTGAACGCGCAAAAATGCTGTTGGGTCTTGCACAGGAAGATATTACCAAACGCATTAAAATTTACCAGGAATGGGCAGCAATGGATTATAGTAACGGTAATGAAGAATAATTGAATTGTTTAGATTGCAGCGCATCAAGCGCTGCAATTATCTTTAAACACGAAATTTCGAAAGGATAGCGAAATATGGATTTAACAACCAAATATATGGGATTAACTTTAAAAAATCCTCTTGTACCATCTGCTTCTCCGCTATCAAAAGATTTGGATAACATAAAGAAACTTGAAGATGCGGGTGCATCTGCAATTGTTTTATACTCTTTATTTGAAGAACAGATCAATTTTGAAGCAAGTGAAATGGATTACTTTTTGACAAGAGGAACTCACAGTTTTGCTGAAGCTTTATCTTATTTTCCTGAATCTGATGATTATTACAGAGGTCCTGAAGAATATCTGGAACATATTCAGGCTGTAAAAAAATCAACCAATATTCCTGTAATTGCCAGTTTAAATGGTGTATCAACAGGTGGTTGGATTGACTATGCTAAAAAAATGCAAGATGCAGGTGCAGATGCTCTTGAATTAAATATTTACTTTTTAGCAACCGACTCCGGAATGGAATGTCGTCAGATTGAAAATCAATACAATATTATTTTAAAAGCTGTTAAAGCAAATGTTAATATTCCTGTTGCTGTTAAAATAGGTTCAAATTTCAGTTCTATTCCAAGAACTGCTCTTGAATTACAAGACAATGGTGCAGATGCTTTGATTATGTTTAATCGTTTTTATCAACCAGATCTGGATCTTGATGAACTTGAAGTAAAACCTGGTGTTGTACTTTCTTCATCAAACGATCTTAGAGTACCATTGAGATGGATTGCTATTTTAAGAGATAAAATGGATATTTCTCTCGCAGGAACAACCGGTGTTCATACTGCTATGGATGCTTTAAAATTGATCGCAGCAGGTGCAGATGTTACTCAAATGTGTGCATCATTATTGGTTAATGGTCCTTCTTATTTAGGAACAATATTAACTAATATGGAAAAATGGCTCGAAGAAAAAGAATATGCTTCTCTTGATATTCTTCGTGGAAGTATGAGCCAAAAAGCTGTTGCTGATCCTGGTGCTTTTGAAAGAGCAAATTATATGAAAGCTTTGAATGAATTCAAAAACGAATACGTTCGTTAATTCATAATTCATATATGTTTTTAAAAAACCGGCTTATTTTAAAATAAGCCGGTTTTTTTTTTGATTATTTTATTTTCAATAAAAAGACTTGCATTTTACCCAAAAAATCATTAATTATATGAGTTTTAATTTAGAACCTTAAATTGGAGAAGTCTTAATGAAACGCACTTATCAACCGAGCCGTAGAAAACGTGCTAACAAACATGGTTTTCGGGAAAGAATGAGCAGTAAAAACGGACGCCTGGTATTGAAGAGAAGAAGAGCCAAAGGCAGAAAACGTTTAACCGTTAGTGATGAATAGTCGTAATAAATTTTGTGAAGAAAAGTCTCCCGAAAAAGATTATATTAAAAAAGAATAAATCCTTTAATAAAGTGTTTAAAAAGGGAGACAAATTTTCTTCACAATTTTTTATGGCTTATCTCGTTCCATCTGAATCTTTACATGTTGGATTTGCTGCTCAAAGAGGATACAAGAATAAACCACATAGAAATCGGTTAAAACGTATTACCCGTGAATTGTGGAGATTAAACTATAAAGAATTTAATTTTAGTTTTGATATGGTACTTGTAACTAAATTATCTGTTTCTGGAATAGAAAATAATATTCTTGAAAATGATTTCAAAATCTTGTTAAATAAAATCCAACAAAATTCATCTAGTTTGAATTGTGAAAAAAACAACATTAAAACATGTTAAAAACAATCAACACAATTATAGTAAAGTTATCAGTTTTATTAATTCGTTTTTATAAAATTGCTATATCACCTCTTTTTCCTAATACTTGTAGATTCTATCCATCCTGTTCAACGTATTCAATTCAAGCATTTGAAAAGTATGGCTTTTTCAAAGGATTAATTAAATCCATTTGGAGAATTTTAAGGTGTAATCCATTTAATCCGGGCGGACACGATCCGGCATAATATATAATATAAAAGACACGAGTTTTTTCATGAATATGGATAAAAAAACAATTTTTGCATTTTTATTGATTGGTATGGTACTGATTTTAGTTAATACTCCTTTTTATCAAAAAACATTTAATCCAAAAGGGTATGAAGCCAAACAAAGAATGTTGAAACAAAGACAAACTCAAAAAATGGGTATTGTCCCTGATTCTACTGTTATTACTCCGGATTCGACTGAAATTATTATTAGACAAACTCAAATTGATCTAGAACAAGCAAAAACAGAACCTTTGCCTACTATTTATTCTGTAAACGATACCATCCCTGAAGAAACAGTAACTGTTGAAACAGACTATTTTTCTGCTCAGTTAATTTCTAAAGGTGCTGTTTTAACACATTGGTCTTTAAAGACCTTTAAAAATCATAATGATGAAAATGTTGAATTGTTACCTGATTTTGCAGATGAAACCCTGGGAATTCTTTTTGCAACCAAAGAAGGAGATACCTTAAATACTTCTCATATCAATTACAGAATTGAAGGAAGTAAATCTATTTCTTTATCAGGTAATGAATCAAAATCTGTAAAATTTATTTTGGATTTTGGTGAATCCAGACAATTGATAAAAGAGTATATATTTTATAATAATACATATCATATGGATCTCAAAGTACATATGGTAAATATGGACCAGATGATTGCCGGTAAGGCTTATATTTTAACAGCTCCGGATGGTATGCCCAGTACGGAAGAACGTATAAAAGATGATATGCAATATGCTAAAGCTGGTTATGCATCCGGCGGTGAGGTTAATAAAAAATTTAAACCAAATGATAAAGTGAATAAGGAATCTGCAGCAATTGATTGGTTAGGTGTAAGAACAAAATATTTCACTTTTACAATCATTCCTGAAAGTGTTAAAGGGGAAGCTGCACTGATTTCCGGTCAGGAAATACCTGTTCCAAATTCTAAAACAAAAGCTAAATGGAAAAAGTTTTCTGTTTCTCTTGTAATGCCGTTCTTTAACCAAACAAACACTGTAGATACTTATAAAATTTATCTTGGTCCTCTAGATAATGATATTTTAAAATCTTATAATATTCATTTAGAAAAATTTATGGATTTTGGTGCCAAGATCATTCAACCTTTTAGTATTGCTATTTTATGGAGTTTTAAAAAGCTTCACACTATTATTCCTAATTATGGATTTGTACTGATTCTATTCTCTATACTTATCAAGATTATTGTATATCCTTTAACTCATAAAAGTTATGAGTCAATGCAAAAAATGCAGGCATTACAGCCCAAACTTACAGAGTTGAAAGAAAAATATCAAAACGATCCTCAAAAATTAAATGCAGCAACCATGAATCTTTATAAAGAGGAAAAAGTTAATCCTTTAGGTGGTTGTTTACCCATGTTGTTACAAATGCCTCTATTATGGGGATTATTTATTGTTTTTAGAACCACAATTGAATTAAGAGGAGAGGGCTTTATTTGGTGGATTAAAGATCTTGCTAATCCTGATACTATTGCTACTTTGCCATTCATGATACCCATGTATGGTGATTCTGTTAATATTCTCCCAATATTTATGGGTGCAACAATGTTAATTCAGCAAAAAATGACTATCACAGATCCTAAACAAAAAATGATGGTATATTTCATGCCTATATTTCTGACATTGTTATTTAATCAATTCCCCTCGGGATTGAATTTATATTATGCATTGTTTAATATTTTATCTATAATACAACAAAAGTGGTTGGTACCCAGAAAGATGGCTGCAGAGGCTGTTGTAACCACAACCAAAAAGAAAAAGATTTAATTACCAAGCCCTGCCTTAAAAAGCAGGGCTTTACTTTTAGAGCATCTATGAAAACATATAAAGATACCATAGCGGCAATTTCAACCCCTCGTGGAACC
Organism: bacterium; assembly: GCA_963693055.1. Classification (GTDB taxonomy): domain Bacteria; phylum Zhuqueibacterota; class Zhuqueibacteria; order Residuimicrobiales; family Krinioviventaceae. The sequence continues at coordinate 6,038,936 of OY843751.1, read as the reverse complement.
GGTGCAATAGCAATAGTTAGAATAAATGGTAATCACAGTTTAGATCTGGTTGATAAAATCTTTGTTTCAAATAATAATAAATTATCACATGCAAGAGCTACATTCGGTTCGATAATTCAAGATAATAATAGTATACTAGATCAGGTTGTTGTGACTTTATTCAAGGGGCCTAATTCCTTTACTGGTGAAGATCTGGTAGAAATTAGCTGTCATGGTGGACCTTTGGTTGTTCAATCTTTATTACAAAAAATACTGGATCATGGAGCTAGACTTGCAGAACCAGGTGAATTTTCTACACGAGCTTTTTTAAATGGAAAAATAGATCTTGTTCAGGCTGAATCAATTATTGATGTTATACATGCACAGACCCAGTCTGCACTTGAATCTTCTATGAATGAACTTACTGGTCAATTGTCTGAAAAATTTAATTATATTGCAGACACTTTGAAAGAAAATACAGCTCTTTTAGAACTTGAGCTTGATTTTTCAGATGAAAATATAGAATTCGCCAAAAGAGACGAATTATATTTAAAATTAAAAGATATATTTACAATAATTAATAACTTTATTTCAACATTTAATTATGGTCGTATAATTCGTGATGGTGCTCATATAGTAATAACAGGAAAACCAAATGTTGGTAAATCTAGTTTATTAAACAAGTTATTAGATCAGGATCGAGCTCTTGTATCCGATATTCCTGGTACTACACGTGATTCAATTGAAGAGTCTTTGAATATTCAGGGTTACTTGTTTAAAATAACCGATACTGCAGGTTTAAGACAATCTTCTGATGTTGTAGAACAGGAGGGAGTCAAACGCACCCACAAGTTAATTGATCAAGCAGATATTCTTTTACACTTGATTGATATTAATGATAAACTTGAAATGCCTCAAGATGTTAAGTTTGATAAAGATAAATACCATATAATTGTTATTAATAAAATTGATACTCTACAAGATTATAATAAAAATAGTATTATAAATAAATTTGAACCTCATCCCATTATTTTTACCTCTGTTAAACAGGGAATAGGTATACAAGAAATAGAAAAACAACTCTTGAATTTTATTTCTAAAAATGAAATTCCTGAAACACCTAATATTATTACCAAAGTTCGTCATAGAGATGCATTGGTTAAAGCAGCATCTTTTCTAGATCATGCAATTCAATCAATGGAGCAAAATTTGTCTCCTGAATTTATTGCACTTGATCTTCGAGCTGCTCTTGATCAAATAGGAGAAATCACAGGAACGGTTACAACAGATGATATTTTAAATGATATCTTTGGTAAATTTTGTATTGGAAAATAACTCTAATATATTGAAATAGAAAAGATGAATACTGATAATTTTGATGTTTTAGTAATAGGCGCAGGTCATGCTGGTTGCGAAGCTGCTTTAGCTGCTGCAAGAATGGGTTCTAAAACATTACTCATTACAATGAATTTGTTTACAGTAGCCCAAATGTCTTGTAATCCTGCTATTGGCGGATTAGCAAAGGGACACCTTGTAAGAGAAATTGATGTAATGGGTGGGGAGATAGGTGTAATTTCTGACGATTCAGGAATACAGTTCAAAGTACTGAACAAATCAAAAGGTCCGGCAGTTTGGTCACTTAGATCTCAGAATGACCGCCTTGAATATACAATGTTTATGAAAGCAGCTTTGGAAAAAGAACCCAATCTCTTTCTCAGACAGCATGATGTTCAGGGATTAATAGTTGAAAAAAATGAGATTAAAGGTATTGTAACAGATATAGGAACAAAAATATATTCAAAATCTGTCATTCTCTGTTCCGGTACTTTCTTAAAAGGATTAATCCATATTGGTCTTACGCATTACCCTGGTGGCCGTTCTGGCGAACTTGCTTCCAATCATCTAAGTCAACAATTCAGAGATTTAGGATTTACTATTGGTAGATTGAAAACCGGTACCCCTCCCAGAATTGATGGACGTACCGTAGATTTTAATATGATGGAAATTCAAGATGGTGACCCAATACCTGTTCCTTTTTCTCATAAACATGATAAAATCGAGACACAGCAAATCCCTTGTTATTTAACCAGAACCACACAAAAAACACATGATATTCTACGTTCCGGACTTGACAGATCACCCTTATTTACAGGAGTGATACAGGGAATAGGTCCCAGATATTGTCCGTCTATTGAAGATAAAATTCATCGTTTTAGCGATAAACCTAATCATCAGATATTTCTTGAACCTGAAGGCAGGAATACAACAGAATATTATTTAAATGGTTTTGCAACCAGTCTTCCTGAGGATGTTCAAATAAAAGGTGTACAATCAATTCCTGGTATGGAAAACGCAATCATAACACGTTTAGGGTATGCTATTGAATATGATTATTTTCCACCCACTCAACTATTACCCACATTGGAAACTAAACTTGTTAAAAATCTGTTTTTCGCCGGACAAATTAATGGCACATCAGGTTATGAAGAAGCTGCAGCCCAGGGTATGATAGCTGGTATAAACGCTGTTCTAAAAATAAGAAATGAAGAACCTTTTATTCTGGAAAGATCAGAAGCTTACATGGGAGTTCTTGTTGATGATCTGGTAACAAAAGAATTAGAAGAACCCTACCGGATGTTTACTTCAAGAGCTGAATATAGACTTTTATTAAGACAGGATAATGCAGATATCCGCTTAATGGAATATGGATTTAAATTTGGTATGATTGATTCTGAAACACATTCTGATCTATTGAAAAGAAAAGAAAAAATCATAGAATCTATGACATTACTTAAGCAACGCCCATCTATTGAAGATGCAAATAAAGTTTTAGGAAGAAAAGGATCTTCATTAATAAAAGAAGTTGAGACTTTTGAACGTCTTTTAAAGAGACCCGAAATATCAATTATAGATTTTGTCGATATTCATTCACACCCGGTTTTTTCAAATAAAGCTGATAAATTCTGGCTAAAAGTCCAGGAACAGGTTGAGATAGAAACAAAATATGAAGGTTTTCTGGATAGACAAAAAAATCAGATAGAAAAAATGAAAAACCTTGAGGAAATGAAAATACCTGAAGGTCTTGACTATATTTCAATTTTATCCATCTCTACAGAAGGAAGAGAAAAATTAGCACGTATACAACCCAAAACATTGGGACAAGCTTCCAGAATATTGGGTGTTTCACCATCTGATATTTCAATTCTCATGGTTTACCTAAGTAAATGGAAAAAAGCATAGAATGTTCCACGTGGAACATTTCTATAATATATAATGAATTAATTATGAATGTTCCACGTGGAACATTGAGGATGGTATGTTAATAGAAAATCATGATGCATTAATACGTTTAAAAGATCAATTTACCCTCACAGAAGAACAATTTAATCAGTTTACTCAATATACTCTATTATTAGAAGAGTATAATATCCATACGAATCTGGTATCCAAAAATGATATGGTTAAACTGGTTTCCCGGCATATTTATGAGTCATTACAGATACTTTCTCTGGATTGTGTGAAAAATGCAAAAAAAATAATGGATGTTGGTTCTGGAGGAGGTTTTCCAGGTATTCCGGTTGCTATAATGATATCTGATATATATATGAACCTTGTTGAATCCAGAAAGAAAAAAGCGGTATTTTTACAACAGGTTTGTGATACATTAGGCTTAGATAAAACGAATGTATTTCCTGAAAGAGTTGAGGATTTAACTCTGGAATCTGTTTCAGGACCCGTGAATGTTGTTATGGCAAGAGCTGTAGCTTCATTATCCCGTTTGTGTGAATGGGGTATGCCATTTTTGAAAAATGGCGGTTCTCTTGTTACATACAAGGGGGGAGATATAGATAAAGAGTTGAAAGAGATAAATCAATATAAAAATATTAACAAAATGCTTGTACCTGGACTAGATGCGAGCGAACAGAGATACTTTATAGAGATTATTAAAGATTAACTGAAATTATCGGATATTATTGTGACTGCGAAACAATTGCTCGAGATTGTCTCGTCCAGTAAACCTTTTGTTCATGTATTGGATAAAATAAATGAACAACGGGATTTTGCTGTTACGGGGACTCCTTTTATTGCTCAGGCGCTTATAACGGCGTCTTTATTTACAAAAACACAACGACCTATATTGTTTTTAATGCCAGACGAAAAGGCTGTAAAATTATTTACACAGGATCTGCAATCTTTATTAGGTGAAAATCAGGCACTCTTTTTTCCTTCATATAATCGACAAATGTGGAATGAGTTGGGTCCACCAAGTACGCTGGTCGGACATCGATTACGTGTATTGAAATCTTTGGTTTCTAAAGAAAATAAAATTCTGGTGGCTCAGCCCGGTGCCTTGTTGGAAAAGGTTTCGCACCCTGATATTGTTATACCCGAACAGATACTATTAAAAACCGGTGAAGATATGGATTTTGATACATTGATCCAAAAGCTGGTTAAAATGGGATATGTACGGGAAGATAGAATTGATCGCCCCGGTGAAATGAGTGTAAGAGGGGGGCTGATTGATGTATTTCTGTTTGAAAGCGAGATGCCTTATCGTATCGAGTTTTTTGGTGATGAAGTTGATTCTATTCGTAAAATTGATATTGATACTCAAAAATCCACAAAAAGAATTGATAAAATAGATATTTTTCCTTTATATGCTGCCGGAATGTACGGTCCATATGACGACCATCCTGAGGACCATGTACTGTTTGATGCAGCTTTTTTAGACTATTTGCCTGAGAATGCCCTTATATGCTTTGCTGATTATGCAACGGTGAGTAATGATCTGGATAATTATGAATCAGATATGAACTATCGAATGCAGGGATTCGCGCATGAACACAAGATAGCATCGTTAAAATATCACGATTTTTATTTAGGATACAAGACTCTGTTAAAACAGGCAAATGATTTTCTGAATATAGAGTTCGCTTTACTTCAGCAAACATTTTCTGATAAAGTGGCTTTTCAGATCAAAACAGCACCTTTTTTTGCAGGCAAGTTCGACCTGTTTAAAAAAGAACTGGATCAGCAAATATCTACCTGTTCTGTAGATTCGCCGCTATATTTGTATTGTTGTGATTCAGAAAGCCAGGCAAGTCGTATTTCTGATCTACTTGTACAGGAAGATATGCCCCGGGAATTAAAATCAGTTGTTTTAAATATTTCAGAAGGTATGCTTTGGTCGGAGACAGGACTCTATTTATATACCAATAAGGAACTGTATAGTAGAAATAAACTCCCAAAACAGGATAGGATTGATAGGAGAAAAGTGTCATTACGGGACTTGTCTGCAATGAATTATGGTGATTTTGTGGTTCATGAAGACTATGGAATCGGTATCTTTAGAGGGTTAAAAAAGATAAAAGCATATGGTAAAGATCGTGAATGTCTGCTTTTAGAGTACCAGGATAAAGATTCGCTATATGTACCTCTTGAAAAAATGCATAAAGTCCAGAAATACTCGGGTAAAGATGGTGCAGTACCTCAATTGAATAAACTGGGTACTTCTTCATGGGAAAAGCTGAAAAAACGCACAAAACAGAATATTAAAGATGTTGCCGCCCAATTAATTAAACTATATGCGTCCCGCAAGATGCAAAAAGGCCACGCCTTCCAGCCAGACACAATATGGCAAAAAGAACTGGAAGCATCTTTTGAATTTGATGAAACCCAGGACCAGTTAAATGCTATTGAAGAAATAAAAAATGATATGGAATCTGAAAAATCCATGGATCGGTTAATTTGTGGAGATGTAGGGTTCGGAAAGACAGAAGTTGCAATAAGAGCGGCTTTTAAAGCCATTAATGATGGAAAACAGGTAGCGGTACTGGTACCGACAACTATTTTAGCTCAACAGCATTTAAATACATTCAGTGAAAGATTAAGACCGTTTCCTGTATCTGTGGATATGCTCTCCAGATTTAGAACTCCTAATCAGCAAAAAGCCATTATCGAAAAAACATCAAAAGGTGAACTGGATCTGCTTGTGGGTACTCACAGAATTTTATCTAAAGATATAAAGTTTAAAAACCTGGGATTACTCATTATTGATGAAGAACAACGATTTGGAGTAATGCATAAAGAAAAGCTCAAATTGTTAAAGGCGTCAGTAGATACACTTTCCATGTCAGCGACACCAATTCCCAGAACAATGCACATGTCTTTGATGGGTGCAAAAGACATGTCATTAATCAATACACCGCCTCAAAACCGGATACCGATAAAGACAGAAGTTGCTCGTTTTGATCGTGATTATATTCGCGAGATTATTTTAAAGGAAATTGATCGTGGAGGACAGGTTTTCTTTGTTCACAACCGCGTTCAATCTATATATGGTATTTCTAATCTTGTACGTGAAATTGTACCCGAGGTGAGTATTGCGGTAGCTCATGGTCAAATGAAGGGGCACGAATTGGAAAAAGTTATGATGGCTTTTTCCAGCGGTAAAGTTCAATGTCTGGTTTGTACAATGATTATTGAATCCGGAATTGATATGCCCAATACAAATACCCTGATTATTAACAGGGCAGATAAGCTGGGTCTGGCACAGTTGTACCAGCTAAGGGGTCGGGTGGGAAGGTCAGATTTACAAGCTTACGCATATCTATTGGTACCACCATTGAGAAAATTATCTCAGACCGCCATTAAAAGATTACAAACTATACAGGAATTATCATATTTAGGTTCCGGTTATAATGTTGCTATGCGTGACCTGGAAATCCGAGGAACCGGAAATATTTTTGGTGCTCAACAGAGTGGTTTTGTTGAAGCTTTAGGATACGATGTTTATATGAAGATCATAGAGGAAGCAATCTATGAACTTAAAAAAGAAATGAACATTGAACAAAAAGAAAGGCGAGAACCTCTCTTTGAACCGCAAATAGAATTACGAATGGATGCGTTTTTACCAGGCAAATATATTATGAATCCATCAGAGCGCGTGGATATCTATCGAAGACTTGCGGAGGCCGAAACACCCAAAGCTGTTCAAAATTTGGAAAAAGAGATCAAAGATCGTTTTGGTCCGTTACCTGAACCAGCCAAGGTATTGGTTGATTATATATTGATAAAAATATATGCAGAGCACGCGCTTGTTAGTAAATTGAGATTATTACCAGATAAAATTTTTGGTCTTTTTGCAACAGATTTTCTTCCAATTGGGGAACAATTTAGAGAATGGTTTGGTAATATTGTAGCAAAGTCAGCCTATAAATTTGAATTAAAGCAAACATCAAAAGATCTTTATTTTGAGATCAAAACCTCTCCAAAAGAGGACCAATTAAAAACAGCTAAAAACTTCTTGCAATCTATTCAGTAAATGGCTAACTTGTTAATTACTATAAATCAAAAGGATAGGTCAATTCTACCGAGGCGTTGATGAAAGGTAATAAAATAATCTTGATACTTTTACTTGTTTTTTCAGGTTGCTCAAACTTGACAGAAAACAAGATCATTGCCCGGGTGGGAAACCGACCCGTATATGTTAAAGATTTTAAAGAATATGTTTATAAAAACACCAAACCTGCTCAATTCCTAAATATTACAAATGCTGATCTGCAAAAGCAATTACAAATTGTCATTGATAACAAACGCAAATTAACCGAAGCATACGAGAATAATCTGGACAAAGATTCAATAATTGTCTCTAAAACAGATCAGACTTTTAAAAACGTATTACATAATTATGTTATAACCAAATGTGTTGTAGATCCGGTAATTCCTGAACAGGAATATAAAACACGTTATGACAGAATGTCTCGGGAAGTGAAGGGAAGACATATTTTTATAAATGTTTCTAAAGATTCTATAAAAAATCAGCAATCTATAATTACACTAGATTCATTAAAATCTGAAATTAGTAAAGGTGCGGATTTTGAATTATTAGCCCGAAAGTTTTCTCAAGACTCTTTAACCGCGGGCAAGGGTGGAAATTTAGGCTTTGTAAAATGGCCTGTTAAAGAATGGGGAATAGAATTTTCTAACGAATTATATTCCTTGAGTAAAGGAGAGGTTTCTCCAGTTATTACCACTCAAAGGGGATATCATTTATTAAATCTGGTGGAAGATAGATCCATTTCAGTTGTTCCGTATGATTATATGCGTGAGTTAATACAAAAGGGGTTCTTTCGTGAAAAGGCCAGCCAACTATCACAAAGATATCAGGAGTGGATTAAGAAATTAGAATCAGATTATCACATGCAAATGATCGACGAAAATATTGATTATTTTTGTGATACCACAAGAGAGCAAATAAAAAACTTTGATGATGAAGATTATGATTTTGATATTCAACGAGTCAAAAACCAATATGATACAACACGTGTAATGGTTAAGTTTGATTCCGGAGAATATACATTGGATCAATATTTCAATGATATAAAAAATATGTTTATTGACTCGACACCGTCACATTTTGAAAAAGATAAAGTCTTGAATACTTTGGAAACATTAGTAATCAGGCAATTGATTCCCAAATACGCTCTAGATAAAAATTATCAATTAAAACGAGAATTAAAGGAACAAAAGCAGAATATAAAACATAAATATATGATAGATCTTTTGGAAACCAAATGTGTGGATGAACGAATACCAGACAGTGAATATGAAAAATACTATGATCAGAATATAGATGAATATAAAAATATTTCCAGATATCATGTTCAGGAAATATTGGTAAGCAATAAAAAGTTGGCAGAATCACTTTATGAGCAGATAAAGAACGGAGCTGATTTTGGTAAACTTGCTAAAAAATACACAGAACGTAAAGAATATCTGAAAACAACCGGTGATTTGGGTATGATTTCGGATCAGCATTTTGGTATTGTTGGCAAGACCGCATCGACTATGAAAAAGGGAGAGCTCTCAAAACCCATAAAAAATGGCAATGCTTATTCAATCATTAAACTGATTGATTTGGAAAAAGGTGGTAAAGTAAAATGGGAAAATCTGGTTCCATATGCAAAAATTAAAGTAAAGAAACAATATGCCAATGAAAAAAGAAAAGAATGGCGTGAACAATTAGATAATAAATACAAAGCTGTTATCTATGAAAAAGAATTAAAACCGTTTATTAAATAGGATATTTTGATTTCATGTTAAAAAAAGGACTACTAATCCTATTATTGTTGTTTGCTGCTTGTGCAAAAGACAATAAACCGGATTCACCTGTAATTGCACGAGTGGGAGACCAGGTTTTTACTGTAAATGATTTAAAAAAGGTTATTCCAAATGATCCTGATTTTCAATTATCTGAAATTCAACTTCAGAATTATGTAAAAAAATGGATAGAAATGGAACTTTGGTATGCAGAGTTGCAAGAATATAAATTTGATGAAAATCCGGAATTTGAAAAAGATATTCGTAAAGCTGTTCGTGATTTAATGGTATCGAAATACATTACTGAAAAGATTGATAAGGGTCTTGAAGTAACAGAGGAAGAAATTAAAGAATATTATGAACAGCATTCTCAGGAATTTGTAAGGCCAAATGATTATTACAAAGTCAGACTTGTATTGGTAAAAACTTATCGGGAAGCTGAAGAAATACGTGCAAAATTAGTTCAAGGCGAGTCGTTTGCTACTCTGGCGAGAGAAAACTCACTTGATGAAAGTAAAGAAAATAACGGTGAATTGGGATGGGTAACACTGGAACAACTTCCGGAAGTAATTGTTAATCGTTTGCCCAGAATGCGTCAAAACAGGATTGAAAACATTAAATCTATACATGGATATTATCTTGTTGAATTGTTGGAAAAACGTAACAAGGGAGATGTTCAAACAATTGAAGAAGTAAAAGATATGATTTCCTGGCGATTAATGGCCTGGAAAAGGGAAAACAAATATAAACGATATATAACCTATCTTGGTGAAAATGCGCAGGTAGAAGCAAAATGGGAACTGATACAGGAAACCATGAACAGTACCTGGGCACAATAAAAGAGGTGAAAAAGAATGAGATTGAGTTTTATTAAATCTGGAATTATTTTATTATTTGTTATTACATATAGTCAATTGTCCGCTCAACAGGTTTTAGACCGGATGATCGCTATTGTTGACGATGATATTATTTTAGAGTCACAGGTTACTCAGGGTGCTTATTATGCAGCATTACAAATGGGTATTGATCCTGCAAAAAATCCTCAGGATTTTCAGGACTTGAAACAGCAAACTTTAAACTCGTTGATAAATAAAGAATTAATGCTTATTCAGGCTGATAAAGATACAGTTATTGCTGATGAACGTCAGGTAGACAGCTATTTGCAACAGGATCTGCAACGCGTAACTCAACAGGTTGGTGGTGAAGATAAAATTGAAGAATCTCTGGGTATGCCCATGTCAAAATTTCGTCGTACAAGGCGCCAGGAAATAGAAAAAGAAATGCGTGTCAGTATGGTGAGAGAACAAAAATTTGCCAATTTAAAGGTATCAAGCCGCGAAGTTAAAGAATTTTATAATGCGAAAAAAGATTCTTTAGGTTCCGTACAGGAAACCGTGGATATCAGCCATATTCTGGTCACACCAAAACCCGGAAAAGAATCCCGAGAAAATGCTTTAAAGCGGGCACAGGCAGTGCGTGAACTGGTTGTAGATAAAGGTTATGATTTTGCTGAAATGGCCAAAGAATATTCAGAAGATCCTGGTTCTGCTCAAAAGGGTGGAGATTTGGGGTTTGTTTCACGTTCCACGTTGGTTAGAGAATATGCTGAAGCTGCATCCAGGCTTGAACCGGGAGAATTTTCTCAAATCGTAGAATCTCAGTTTGGTTTTCATATTATTAAATTGATTGAAAAGCGCGGTGAAAAGATCCATACTCAGCACATCCTGATTTCAATCAAACCCACAGAAAAAGATGAAATTGAAACTGTGGAACTGATCAAAAAAATTCATACAGATCTTGAAAATGGAGCTGATTTCAAAGAACTTGTAAAAGAATATTCTGAAGATGAATCATCCAACAAACAAGATGGTCACCTGGGTCGTTTTGAAATAGACCAATTGAAACAAATGGCCAAAGAATTCAGTTATGGAATTGAAAATGTGCAGCCGGGAGAGTATTCAGATCCTATTAAAACACAGTTTGGTTATCATGTAATAAAAGTGAATTCAAGAGATAAAGCCAGAGATTTTGATCTTGAAAAAGACTGGGACATGATTGAGGGAATGGCACTTGAATATAAAAAGCAGCAGGAATATCAGGAATGGTTAAACAGGATCAAAAAAGACATATATCTTGAAGTTAAAGAGCCATATACATTATAATGTAGTGAATAGAAAAAGTATATACATATTTTTATTGTGTATCGGATTTGTTATACACAACAATTCTTTTGCCCAAATTAAAGAAAATGCGTTTACTATTGCCAGGTTAAAATACTCCGGCGGGGGCGACTGGTATAATAATCCATCATGTATACCCAATTTATTAACATTTCTGTCCGAGAATACGAATCTAGCGACAGCCGATGATGAGGTACGCATTGGCATAATGGATGAAACCTTATTTTCGTATCCTGTTCTGTTTATGACAGGACATGGGAGAATTAATTTTACGCCTATCGAAGTAAAAAGACTAAGAAGCTATCTCACGGGTGGAGGATTTCTCTATGCAGATGATGATTATGGAATGGATGTTCATTTCAAACGGGAAATTTCCAAAGTTTTTCCGGACCATGAGTTGGTAGAGATTCCCTTTTCTCACGGTATTTTTCACAGCCAATATGATTTTAACGGACTTCCAAAAATCCATGAATTCGATGGTGGGCCGCCAAAAGCGTATGGGATTTTTTATAATAATAGACTAGTCGTCTTTTATTCTGCGAATACAAATATCTCTGATGGCTGGGCAGACCCGCAGGTACATGGAGATTCTCCTATAATCCGTGAAACTGCATTAAAAATGGGTCTGAATATAATCATTTATGCATTGTTAAACTGATGAACGACCAAAAATCCACATATATACAGTTGCAGAATAAACTGCAGGCTTTTCGCTCTACTGAAAAACGGTTTTTTTTATATAAAAGACTGATCAAGCTTGTATTGGTTATTGCACCCTTGATAGCCTTATTAACAGTTATAGAGATGGCAATAGATCTCTCTGTAAATGTGCGATTAGCTTTATCATGGGGTTTTATTAGTATTGGTATACTTGGCTTTATTGCGATTTTATTTAAACCGGTTTATTTACTGCTAAAAAGGGATCAACCCACATTAAACGAAATTGCGTTAAAAGTAGGCAGCCATTATAAAACGGTTGATGATCGGTTGGCAAACGCGCTGCAATTGTTTCAGCGATATCATAATGATGATCGTTATTCTATTTCATTAATTAATGAAGCATTAAATTCTGTAAGAGCAGACATTGCAGATCAGAATTTTTATCCCTTGGTTAATAAAAAGCCCTTTTTCAAACTCTTGAAAACCTCAGCACTGGTTTTTTCTGTTTTTGTTTTGCTGATTGCAATAAAATTCCCGGATGTGGGTTCTGCCATAACCCAATTGCTTCATCCAAAACAAGATATGGATACCAATCAAATTACGTTCAAAGTTTTTCCGGGAAACACACGCATCGTTGAAGATTCTGAATTTGATATAAAGGTCTGGGTCTCTGATAGTACTTTACAAACTCTTGATTTGACATATACAGGCAAATCTCCCATACCCCTTGAAAAATCATCAGACGATACCTTTAGATATCAGATAGACAAAGTATATGAATCTTTTACCTATCAGTTTATGTCCAAAGAACAGGTTTCACCGGAATTCACAGTAGATGTAGAAGAGCGACCATTATTGCGAAACATTTCTGTAACCGTAACACCTCCGGCTTATTCAGGGATTGATAAATACGCCCTTGAAGATAATGTTGGGGATGTCAGTGCATTAAAGGGCTCACGAATTAATATTGTGGGTAAACCCAACAAAGAACTGGATACGGTCAGAGTAGAGTTTTCTGACAATGAACTCTATATGGATAAAAAAAATGATAAAGTCTATTTAGAGTTTCCCATGAAAAAGAGCGATATTTATCGCTTTTTTCTGACAGATATGTATGGGTTTTCCAGTATTAATCCCATTACTTATAACCTTCAAGTTATACCAGACCAGTATCCTGTTGTACGTATCATACAACCCGGTAAAGATATCGACCTGGGAGAGGAAATGCTTATTCCTCTCATAATAGATGCACAAGACGATTATGGAGTTGACAAAATATCAATAGCATATCAGGTGATTTCTGCCGAAATGGAACCCGATTCTAACCGATATGTTCATCAGGAACTTGTTGACATTGATTACGAGCAGAAAATGCGTGTAGCACTCAACTGGGACCTGTCAGAATCTGACATGCTGCCAACCGAGGTTGTAGTATATTATGTTGAAGCCTGGGATAATGATTCCGTAAGCGGACCTAAACGTTCCGTTTCTAAAACATATCGGGCACGTTTCCCGTCCATGTTTGAAATGTATGAGGAAATTACATCAACCCAGGATGAAGCCATTCGTGAAATGGAAGACGCTTATGAAAAATCCCAGGAATTTAAGGAAAAGATAGACGAGTTGTCACGCGAAATGCAGCGGGAAAAAGACCTCGACTGGGAACGTCAGCAGGAAACCGAACAGGCCCTTCAACAGAGAGAAGAGATCAACCAAAAACTAAAAGAGCTTGAGAAAAATCTTGAAGAAATGGTTGATAAAATGGAAGAAAATGATCTTGTTTCTTCTGAAACCCTGAAAAAATATCAGGAGCTGCAGGAACTGTATAAAGATATCATGACACCCGAGCTGGAAAATCTGATGAAACAAATGTCAGAATCTTTGCAGAATGTTGACCAGAATATGCTTAAAAAAGCCATGGAAGAGTTTAAAATGACAGAAGACCAGATGTCAAAAAATCTGGACAGAACCATTAATCTGTTAAAACGCTTGAAAATGGAGCAACAGCTTGATCAGGCGATTAAAATGGCAAATGATATTGCGGAACGTCAACAGAATCTGGAAAATAAGCAAGGTGATGATAAAAATCGTCTATCAAAAGAGCAAAGCAATATTAATAAAGATAAAGAAGCCATGACTGATGCGCTAAAAGAATTGCGTAAGGAAATGGAAGAACAGCCCCAAATGCCTCTTGATCAGATGGATAAAGCTTTGAGTGATCTTGAATCTGACAGTCTAGATCAGGCATTTAATGAGATGCAGGAAATGATCAATAGTGGCCAAATGGAGAATTTTTCTCAGCAATCAAAAAAAGTGCAGCAGAAAATGGAATCCATTGCACAGCAGTTACAGCAGGCCAAAGATAATATGAATGGCACTATGCAGCGTCAGGCCATGATGGCAATGAAGCGAAATATTCGTCAGTTATTAGAATTATCTCTGGATCAGGAAGACCTGATGATGGAAACAGAAGAATTGCCTTCTAATGCGTCAAATATACAAAGTGTTGCTGATCGTCAAAATAATATGAATAGCGGTTTGTCTCGGGTAATTAACAGTATATTTGAATTATCCAAAGAGACCATGTCTATGAACTCGCAAATGCAGGCAACATTGGGTAATGCTTCCATGAATATGCAGGATGCCCTGACTGCAATGGAAAACCGGAACAATAAGCTGGCGTCTCGTAACCAGGCAGAAGCCATGAAATCCATCAACAGCGCAATTTTACAAATGCAGCAATCCATGCAGAATATGATGCAGAACGCATCGGGCAGCGGTATGAGTTTTGAGCAGTTTATGCAGCAGATGCAGAAAATGGCCCAAGGACAGCAGCAATTAAATCAGATGACCCAGCAGGTAGGCATGGGTCAACAAATGTCTCAGGCACAACAGGCCCAGATGGCAAGAATGGCTGCTGAACAGGAACGTTTACGCAAATCTATGGAACAGTTGGCCCAGGAAGCAGGTGGCATGAAAGAAGTAATGGGAGATCTAGACAATATTGCCAAAGATATGAAAGAGGTTGAAAAAGATTTCAATAGTCAGAATATCAGCCGTGAGACATTGCAGAGACAGAATCGAATCTTGTCGCGCATGCTGGATGCCCAACGTTCTATTCGTCAACGTGAATACAGCCGCAAGCGCAAAGCACAAAGTGGAAAAAACTATATGGCTGACAGTCCTCCCGAGCTGCCGCAGGATATGGGTGAACGTAAATCTTTATTACAGCAAGAGTTATTGAATGCAAAACAACAGGGCTTTTCACAGGATTATCTTGAACTGATCAAACAGTATTTTGAAGCGCTAACTGAACAGGAACAGGGCCGTCAATGAAAAAGTCGTTAAATATATTTATTATTATATTATTGGCTGCAGTTTCTCTTTTAGCCCAAAATCAGCAAACCCCGCTAGATTTACAGCAGCGCCAGATCAAACGCATGGCATCCGAGTTTGAAAGAAACGGCCAAACAGAGCAAGCTGCCGATATTTATTATATGCTAAGCATGGAAAATCCTTTGGATATTTCAAGCTATGCCGGTGCCAAGCGTACCATGCTCAAGCTTCAGCAATTTGATCGCTTTAAAAGATTGGTGCTTGAACTGCAAAAAGAACGGCGAGATTTGAGGTACCAGGTTGATCTTGCGGAAGTAGAGTTTTTGACTGGAAATACACATGACGCTAAAAAAAGATGGGATGAGATTTTAGACAATAATGCAATGACCCACTCTAGTTATGCTTTGGTTGGTCAGGTGTTAACTGTACATGGATTAGTAGATGATGCTGTTGAATGCTATTTAAAGGGGAGAAAAAAGCTCAAAGACAATAGATTATTTATTTTTGAATTATCATCTTTGTATGTTCACCGTGCTGAATATGATAAAGCAACCAAAGAATTTATTGCATATATTGAAACCAATCCTAAACAGTTTCATTTTATTGATACTCGCTTTGCCAATATGGAAAAGAATGAAGGAAGCTATAAAGAGATAGTAAATACATTGGAACATGCAATAAAAGAAAAACCCAATTTGGGTTTGGAACTGCATCAGATTTTGGGCAATGTATATTCAAGAAATACACAATACGAAAAAGCCCTGGAGCAGTTTATTGCCATGGAAGATACACTGCAAAAACGGGGTGACAGCCGGATAGGTTTATATTTGTATCAGTTTGCCAGTCTGACAGCCAAAGACAGCGTGTTAGATATTTCTCAAACTGCATTTGAGACGCTTTTAAAAGATTATCCCAAGAGTGAATACAGTCATCGCGCAAGGTTGGGATTTGCCCTAATCCTTGAACAAAAGGGATTGTTTCGGGAGGCTATTCAATCTTATGAGGCTTTTGCAAAGCAATTCCCAAAATCGCCCGAAGCTCAGGATGCACTTGAAAAAAGCGGAGACATTTATTTTAATCGATTGAATGATTATATCCAGGCACGAGAGCTATATAAGCAATTTGAGAAAAAGTATAGACGTTCTCCCAGAATAATCGATATTTATTTTAAACTGGCCGAATGTGAAATACTAGGCAATGATCTGAATAGTGCGAAAGGATTTTATAGACATATTTTGCAGCAGCAAAAAAATAAAAAGGATATATTTTATAAAAAAGCACTCTATTCTATGGCAAATGTTAATTTTATGGATGGAAATCCTACAGAGAGCGCTGAATTTCTTAAAGAGTATTTTGATAATAAAATCCGTGATAATCAACCGGATTTGTATGAAAACGATGCATTAGAATTGAACATGCTCTTGCAGGAAAACACTATGGATTCCACCGGTTTGGTGGTTTTTGGCAGGGCCAACTTATTATACCATCAGCAAAAGTTGAATCAGAGTGATTCACTATTATCCGTATATATTAAGAAAACGCCAGACACGCCTTTATTAGATGCTATAAACTGGTTTAGATCTCAAATTTATATTGAACAGCAAAGGTATGGTGATGCAATAGTCTTGTTACAACAAATGTATGAAAGCGAAGATAATTTATACAGAGACAAGGCCTTGTACAATATGGCAGGACTATATCAAAACCAACTGGCCCAAAAAGATAAAGCCAAAGAATTATATGAATCTTTACTGGTAAATTTCCCATCAAGTATTTATATTGAAGAAACACGAAAAAAAGTAAGAAATTTATAATGAAAAGATTACTGATTATATTTCTCATATTGATTTCTGTTTCCGGTTTGTATGCTCAAAAAGTTTTGATCAATATGGACCTCCAACAAACAGATCATTTAAAAGCCTATGGCATAGCATTTTGGTCACTTGAACGTGGTGTTAATGTGGAATGGCTGCTTAATTACAGAGGTGGTTCGTTTTTAATTGATCATTATCCCGCGCTTGAGCGAGAGATGTTGGTTCGCGGTGTATCTTTTGAATTGCTAGATGGTTCAGCCGTGTCACAGATCCATGCGTTGATAGAACAGGAAAATATGGATATCGTTCTTTTAGAAACCCCCCCCAAGATTGCAATCTATGCTCCTAAAAGCAAACAGGTGTGGGATGATGCCGTATTGCTTGCATTAGAATACGCGGAAATTCCCTATGAATTGTTGTGGGACAAGGAAGTATTGCAAGGAGAGTTGAACAAATTTGACTGGTTACATTTACACCATGAAGATTTTACTGGTCAATATGGAAAGTTTTATGCCAGTTATCACAATACCGATTGGTACCAGGACCAGATGGAAAAGAACGAAGCCATTGCAAGAGAAATGGGTTACCCTAAAGTAACGATATTGAAACGGGCAGTTGCGAACTCTATCAAGGAATACATTGCCGGTGGTGGATTTGTATTTGCCATGTGCTCTGCTACTGATACTTTTGATATTGCTCTTGCTTCGTACAATACTGATGTTGCGGCAGACGTTTATGATGGTGATCCTGCTGATCCTGCAGCAAATGAAAAGCTGGATTATTCACAGTGCCTTGCGTTTGAGAATTTCAAAGTTATAGAAAATCCCCTGGTATATGAATATGCTGATATTGATATTCCCCCCAGTAATGCACCGGTATTGAGAGGGGCAGAGGCAGATTATTTTACATTATTCGAGTTTTCTGCCAAATATGATCCTGTACCTACCATGTTGACCCAAAATCATGTATCGGCAATCAAAGGATTTATGGGACAAACAACAGGATTTAGAAAAACACTGATTAAAAAGACCATAACAATAATGGGTGAAGCTGAAGGTACCGGGCAGGTCAAGTATCTGCATGGTAACCTGGGCAAAGGGACCTTTACTTTTTACGGTGGACATGACCCCGAGGATTATCAGCATTTTGTTTATGATCCGCATACGCAATTGTCATTACATAAAAATTCACCGGGATACCGGTTAATATTGAACAATATATTGTTTCCAGCGGCCAAGAAAAAGAAACTCAAAACCTGATGGAGAGTTTAGTGTCTACAATTAAAACCTTTACCGTACAAACCCGTACAACCGTTCAGTTTATAAATATTGATCGCCAGATAGAGCAAATAATTGCAGAGAGTGGTATAGAGAGTGGTATTTGCGTGGTATTTGTTCCCCATACCACTGCAGGTGTTACCATTAATGAAAACGCGGATCCCGATGTTGTTAGAGATATGACCATGGAGATGAACAAGATCGTCCCTTTTAATGATGGTTACCACCACATGGAAGGAAATTCAGCAGCTCATATCAAATCATCTTTATTTAGTCCATCACTAACAATAATTATAGAAAATGGCAGAATGGTTATGGGTACCTGGCAATCCATCTACTTTTGTGAATTTGATGGAGCACGTACCCGTAAGGTTATTGTAAAGTTGATTAAAGGTTAATTGTTTGCCTTTATTTCAGGAAAAAATAACCGTACCGCCATACAGCCAACTGGCGTATTTGTATGATTTTGTAATGAACCATGTGAATTACAAGCGCTGGGCCAGGTATATTTCACAAATAGCACATCGTCATGGCAACGGAACCCGAACAATTACTGACATTTCTTGTGGTACCGGGAGTTTAAGCAGAGAATTGTTAAAATTGGGTTATCATGTAACCGGGTTTGATTATACACCAGAAATGGTTAGTATAGCCAGACGAAAACTAAAAAAGCAGCCCAATGTTCAATTGTGGTGCGGTGATATGATGTATCCCAATTTTACTCACAAACCGGATATGATCGTATCATTATATGACAGTATGAACTATTTGATGAAATCAAAACAATGGAAATTGTGTTTGGAAAATGTACATTCTGCTTTAAAACCAGAGGGTTTATTTGTTTTTGATGTCAGTACATTACAGAATTCCCTGGAAATGTTTACAGGCTTCACACAAAAGGAAAAGAACGCTCAAGGAAGTTATGTTAGAAAGAGCCGGTTTGATAAAAAGGAACATATACAAATCAATTATTTTGAGATTCGGTTTCATAAAAATAAAACAATATATTGTGAAACACACCGGCAAAAAATCAGATCACTTGAAAATGTGCTGTCAATTATTGACCAATCTCCATTCTTATTGTCTGGTTATTATCATGATTTTACTTTTAATCCCGGTTCAGAAACGTCTGAACGCATTCATTTTGTATTGAGAAAATAAGTATGGTTGAACTGCAAAATGTAAAAATTAAATACCCCACTGGTGATGGAATAGAGCACATCTCTTTCAAGGTTGCACCCGGAGAAATGGTATTTCTGGTAGGGCCCAGTGGAGCTGGTAAATCTACAGTTTTGAAATGTGTTTATATGGAAGAATTGCCACAGGAAGGTCACGTAACTGTGGGTGAATATAACAGCTTGTTTATTCGTAAAAAAGATATCCCATTTGTTCGAAGACGATTGGGAGTGGTCTTTCAGGATTTTAAATTGCTCAATGATCGTGATGTTTTTAGAAATGTATCATTCGCGCTTGAAGTGATTGGTGTTAAAAATAAAGAGATCAAGAAAAGGGTTTTACGCGCTCTTGCTGATGTAGGGCTCTCGCATAAATCCAGAAAATATCCTGACGAACTTTCAGGGGGTGAGCAACAGCGAGTTGCAATAGCACGTGCTATTGTTAATGAGCCTTATTTATTACTGGCAGATGAACCTACCGGTAATCTTGACCCTGATACTGCCGCAGGTATTATGGATATTTTTAAGCGAATTCATGCCAGAGGTACTTCAATATTGATCGCCACTCACAATACTGACCTGGTATCCCGCTATAATGGAAGGGTAGTGAAAATTAAAAAAGGGGGGGTACTCGAGGTATGAGTTTGAAATACAGTATAAGAGAAGCCTTTTCCGGATTCAAGCGAGCACGATTGTCTTTTACAATCTCTGTTTTTACTATATCATTTTTGTTGTTTATTATCAGCATCTTTTTCACTCTTGCGTTGAATGTAAATCAATTGATTGATGTATTGAATGCCAAGATAGATATTCAGGTGTTTCTCTCTACAATTTTAGATGATACGGAAATTGCCCAGGTGGGAACCACAATCAACAGTATGGATCAGGTTGCGATTCTTGAGTTTGTATCTCCGGATCGGGCCGCAAAAATGTTTCAGCAAGAGTTTGGAGAAGAGTTGTTTTCTATACTTGACGAAAATCCCTTACCTGCCTCTTTTAATATAATGCTCAAAGATGAATATCGAACAATTGAAAATATTGAGCAGCTTGCCAATACTATAATGAAAATTGAAGGAGTAGACGAAGTAGAATATCACAGTGAAGCACTGGGACTGCTCTTGAAATTTTCCCGCTTTGCCACAATTATTTCAGGGTTGTTGATAATTGTGGTGTTTATTGGATCTTTATTTGTAGTTTCCAATACTATCCGCCTAATTGTTATTTCTCGCAAAGATATCATTACAACAATGAGACTGGTGGGTGCAACAAGGCACTTTATCAGTTTACCATATCTGTTGGAAGGAATCATTCAGGGTTTGCTTGGTGGTTTAATTGCATTTTTGTTTTCACTGGGTTTGTTTGCTTTTGTAGATTCGCAATGGCCGGGATTAATGACAACACCAGAATTTCTGTTTTATGGATTGTTGTTGGCCGGTGTGATGTTTGGATATATAGGAAGTTTAGTTGCAATAAAACGTTATTTGTGATTGTTCCTTATAAAGTTGCATAAAGTAAACATGAGGAAATATTACTTGACTTGGCAGTCAAAAATCGTTATTTTTATGCTAATCTTTTTTTAAAGAAGAATGTATAAATAGCAAGATGCATATAGATGAATTAACAGAACGAGAGCGAGAAGTATTTTTATCCATAGTCCATGGTTTTATCCAAACTGCTGAACCTGTGGGTTCTCGTTATTTGTCAAAGAATTATAACCTGAATATTAGCCCGGCCACAATACGTAATGTAATGATGGATCTTGAAGAAAAGGGCCTGATAACACAACCGCACACATCGGCAGGTAGAGTTCCTACAAATGTAGGGTATCGTCAATATGTAAACAGTATGATGAGCGTTCAGACGCTTAGCGAGGAAGAAAAATATTCTATTGTTCAAGAAATGGAAGGTTTTTCCCAAGATGTTAGCTCTATAGTACAACATGCAACCGATGTGTTGAGCAGAATATCAAGTCAGCTCGGAGTGGTTCTAACTCCCCGGTTCAACAGAGGTCAGCTAGAAAAGCTTGAATTGATACAGATATCAGAAAACAAGTTATTGCTGCTCTTGAATGTAAAATCGGGTCTTGTTAAAACCGTGATCTTTGAAATCAATCAGCGGTTACCACAAAGTTTGTTGGAAGCAACAACGCAGTTGTTAAATGAACGTCTTCATGGTTTATCGTTAGCGGAACTGCAAAATACGATTACGGACCGATTCCGGGATCTGGATCAGGAACAACGAATGTTGATTCAGACCATTCAGATGAATGCGGATTTTACAATCCAGACGGATACCAAATTTCATTTTGCAGGAGCCAAAAACGTTATAGAACAACCCGAGTTTGAGAACCGGGAGAAAATTGGTAAAATTCTGGAATTGCTAGACAGGCGAGATATTCTGATTAAAATCCTGGATGAGCAGGAATCGGAAGGTGTCTCTATTGTTATTGGAGATGAAAACCAGGAAGATTTGATGAAAAACTGTAGTATGATCACAACCAGTTATTCCTTTGAAAATGCCAAAGGCACATTGGGTATTATTGGTCCTACCCGCATGCAGTATTCTAAAATTGTATCACTGGTTGAATTTATGGCTGAAACCCTGAGCTATCTGGTTTCACAAAAAAAATAAAAAGGTAGATGTGAGTAAAGAAAACAAAGAAAAGACTGTTGCTAAAAAAGAAGCGAGTAAGACCAAGCGTAGAAATTATAAAAAAGAACTTGAAGCCGCTGTACAGCAGATAGAAGAATTGAAATCACAATTTATGCGTCAGGCGGCTGATTTTGATAATTTTAGGAAACGTACTGAAAAAGAGAGACTTGAATTGACAGAACGTGCCAATATGCGGTTGATCTCTCAAATATTACCGGTGCTGGATGATTTTGGTCGTTCAATTGAGACCAATACTGAAAAAGGAGACAAGGAATCTCTTTTAGAAGGTATAAACCTGATTTACCGAAATATGTTTACAATTTTAAATAAAGATGGATTAAAGCACATGGAGTGCGTGGGTAAACCTTTTGATCCGGAATTTCATGACGCTTTGATGCAGGTAGATGTTGAAGGTTATGAACCGGATACGGTTATTGAAGAACATATCAAAGGTTATTTATATCGCGACCAGGTTATCCGTCATGCCAAAGTGATAGTTAGTAAATAGAAAGAGTTGTTAATATACATATGTCAGATAGAGATTATTATGAAATATTGAATGTCAACAGAGATGCAGATCAGAATGAGATAAAAAAAGCATATCGTTCGTTGGCAATGCAATACCATCCCGACAAAAATCCGGGAAACAAGGAAGCGGAAGAAAAATTCAAAGAATTGAGTGAAGCCTATGCGGTTTTGTCAGACCCACAGAAACGCCGTCAATATGATCAATTCGGCAAAGCCGGAATGCGTGGTGGCAGCACAGGTGGATTTGGTGGTTATGAGGGCGGCTATGTAGATCCCTTTGATATTTTCCGTGAAGTATTTGGTGGTGGATTTGGAGATATTTTTGGAATGGGAGGCGGCTCTGCCGGTCGTCGTCGTTCTGCTGCTAAAAAAGGTGCTGATTTACAGATTCGTTTAAAACTAACACTGGAAGAAATAGCCACCGGTGTTGAAAAAACGATCAAAATAAAAAAACATGTTCGTTGTAATACATGTGATGGCTCTGGTGCAAGTCCGGGAACTTCGTTTGTGACTTGTCCGGTTTGTCATGGTCGTGGCGAAGTAGCTTATCGTCAGGGCTTTTTTACGGTTACCCAGACATGTCAGAATTGCGGTGGTGAAGGTAAAACCATTGACAAGCCTTGTACGGATTGTAAAGGTGAAGGCCGTGTTCGTGGTGAAGATACCCTTCAGGTAAACATTCCAGCAGGCGTTGCTGAAGGACAATATCTGACGCTTCGCGGATCTGGTAATGTTGGCCCCAAGGGCGGCCCTACTGGTGATGTTTTGGTAATCATTGAAGAAGAAAAACACGAATCCTTTGAACGGCATGGTGATGATGTTGTTTATAACTTGCACATAGGCTTTACCCAGGTTGCACTGGGTGACGATATTGAAGTACCCACATTATCGGGTAAGGCGAAAATTCATATAGCACCGGGTACACAGAGCGGCAAGATACTGCGAATGAAGGGTAAAGGATTACCGCATCTTAATTCGCATGGAGCCGGAGATCAGTTGATAAGAGTTATGGTATATACGCCGACAAAGCTGTCTGCCAGAGAAAAAGATTTATTAAAAGAATTGGCAGAACAGGAAAATATGTTTCCAAAAAAAGGAGATAAAAGCTTCTTTGAAAGGATGAAAGAAGCTATATTATAATATATGTTCTCTTTTACGCGCAATGAACAAAAATTTTTACTATTGTTTTTGTTGGCCATAATTACCGGAATTGCAGTAAATGAGTATAAAATTTGGCAAAATGAAAACAATCCATCTTTTGTACAAAAGGAATGGATTGACAGTTTTGAGCAGCAAAGTTTGCTCTATGAACATACAAAGGAAATAAATCAACAAAAAGACAGTGTTGTTGGAAAGATAAATATCAATACCGCAACCTTTGAACAATTACAGACATTGCCGAGAATTGGTCCAACACTGGCTGTCAATATAGTGGAATATAGAAATCAACATGGTCCATTTCAACACATTGAAGATATAAAAAGTGTCAATAGAATTGGAAAAAAAACATTTAAAAAAATTAAAACAAGCATAACAATAGATTGAGTTGTGCTGATAACTTTAGGAGGAAAGATGGCAAAGGAACTTACGCCCAAAGGTTCAATAATCTACAAGTTTCTGATTCTTGTTTTGGCTGTTGCCTTGGTGTTAACCATTATTTACCCAAAACAACTTTGGGATATGGCTGATAAAGAAACCAAGATTTGTCAGGAACATATGGATCACATACTATATGCAGAATTGACATATCTCAGTGAAAATAATGCTTATAATGATACCCTTGCAAAAGTTGTAGAATTTATTAAAAATGATTCTACTGGTGCCAGATTAAGAACATTCATGACTGCAGATTCTGTATTAACACTTGACATTTACGCATATTTTCAGCAAGGTTCTGACAGTGTAGCAAAATCCCTGGTTGATTCATTACGCGATTATGGTAGACGTTATGACCTGGATACTACAGCAGCATTAGTATTTGACTCTTTAAGAGTTGTCGATGCAAACTATGGAGAAAAAATAGATTCTATAGCTTTTGCTGCTTTAGAAGCAATGTTTAATTGTCCGTCTACAAATGAAGGATATGTTATTGAAGTAAATAATGATTCTACCTTTAAAAAGATCTCTATCACATGTCCGATAGACTCTACAGATATTCTTGCTGTTAAAAAAGATTTTGTAAAAAGTACTTTGGGCGGTTACAAACTTGAAAACCATGGTTCAATCAATGAAAATGGTGAAAAAAGCTGGCAAAAATAAACAATAATACTCAAGAAAGAAGTATAGAATATGGCGATTAAAGGGGAAAAAATAAGTTTGGGAATCTATATGTCTGGTAAAGTATTGCGGATAATAGAAGCTCAAAGAGACAATGGCGATATAAAGATACTTCGCGTTGCCGAAACCAAATTGGAAGCCCCGTTTGTGCCAACAGCGTGTAAAGCGGTTTCTGCAGAAAAATTTTCTAATGCGATTAACTTGCTGGTAGAGCAGGAAGGTATGCTGCCGGGGGCAGCCGACTTGGCAATTGATGGCAGAATGACTGTAGAACAGATTGTAGTTTTTGATAATGATCTTGATAATGCTATGCTTGAAGATCATATGGAATGGGAAGTTAATCAGCTTCTTGTTTCAAATAGAGATGAGTTTAATGTTAATTATCAGTCTATAAAACCGCTCAAACCCGGGTTTGAGCGGTATCTTGTTGTTTCTGTTAGAAAAGAAATGATTCAATATATTCAAGATGTGTTTGACCATTCTTCTTTAACATTAACACGAATTGATATTGACAAGCTTGCAGCATTGAAAACCTTTAAAGCGACACAACACAGTGAAGGATTATGTGCCCTTGTCAATTGTATGCAGGGAGTGTATGATATTATACTTGTAAATGATGGTAATTATGTACTCTCGCATGAAATTTCCTATTCTGAAAATCCTATTAAAGGAACGGATTCTTTGAATGTTGCAACAGATATTAATCATACCATAAACAATCTATTGCAGCAGGTTAGTGAATCTATGCAGGTCAACAGCCTTGAACAGGTTTACTTTTTTGGTGAAAATTTTAAATCTGAATTGCTCAATCATTTTGGGCAACAACAAAGCCGGTTTCAACCCATTCATTTCAATCCTTTTACCAGCTTACCATTGGATCTGGATTCCAATTCGCAGGAATTAATTGAGCGATATCCCGAAAAATTTGTTTTCAGTTTGGGTATGGTTTTGTAGAAATGATAGATTCTTGTAATTAGTTTATGGGGAAAAAGAGAGTTATTTATGAATTTATTATTTGATAAGCGAGAACAATCATCCCAATCGGTTCCTGATAAAGAGTATACCCAGGATGATGTCATGTTCCATTCTGATGAAGCCGGTCCTGTAAAGGATAATAAAGCAGCATCAAAAAATAAAATAAAAAAACCCAAGAAACAGATGAAAATGGGATGGCTTTATTTTATTCTCATCCCGTTAACTGTGGTTGTATTGGTTATGGGTTATTTATTTTATTTTCAAAGAGATCTTTTATTTAAACCCAAAGTTCCAACTACCATAACACAAAAACAACACACAGTGTTGGATTCAAGCGAACAACAAACAGATCAGGTTGTTCAACAGCCAACTACTACAGAATCCATAGAGCAGCAACCGGTTGTTCAAAACCAACCTGTTAATCAATCTCAGACTGATGCAGAAAGTAAACCAGTGTCTCAGGCAGGGCAAACACGGGTTACTACACCTGTTACCAGAACATCTGCTTCGGGTCAATCTGTTGTTGCCGTTCAACTTGTAGATAACTTTTTGAATGCTCTTCCTGCTAGTGTTTCATTGAGTAGTTTGTTCATTGATGAAAACACATTTTCTGTAGGTGTATCTACAACATCATCATCCGCATTAAGCAGTTACTATCAGTCTCTGTCCTCTTCATTACCTGCCGGTGCCGCTATTACAACCGAGCCAAAACTCACCGGAAGACAAACACTGATTGCGGGAACATATAGTAATGTTTCACCTCAACGCGGCACAAATCCCATAAGCGCTGCAAACATGAGAACCCAGATCAATAATATTATTAATAAAAACAGTGTTCTTAAACATGAAATTACTGTGGGTGCACCCAAAGCTTGGAACAGTGGAAAAAGATCTCTGGTTTTTGTAAAAATATCCGGACAAATGAATAATTGTCAAAATGTCGTAACGGATATATTCAACAGTGGTTGGGATGTATCCCTTTCAAAAATAATTGTAATGCCGGTTAATAAATCCAATGGTACATTGGTGTTGAGATTTTTCCTGAACAACCCGGCATAAAACAGAATTCTAAAATTGGCCCCTTAATGATCGGACACAGGAACCTGGTTGTCAAGGGGCATTTATATAATATATTAAAATGCGTGTAATATCCGGTCAGTATAAAGGACATAAATTATTTACTCCCAAAGATCAATGGATCAGGCCAACTACAGACAGAACACGCGAGTTTTTATTCTCGTATCTGAATGATAAAATAAACCAGGCCAACGTTCTTGATTTATTTGCAGGTACTGGCAGTTTTGGAATTGAAGCGCTAAGCAGACTTGCTGCCTCGGTTGTATTTGTGGACCAGTCAAAAGTTGCCTGCGATTTGGTCCAGAAAAACCTGGATAAAGTGAGAGCTCAGGCAAAGGTTTATAGAAAAAATGCCAAGGCCTTTCTTCTTCAAGAGCACGCAATTCAACAACAATATGATATTGTATTTTGTGATCCTCCATATCGGTTTGAACATAAACAAAAATTGTTGCAATTAATTTTAGATCAGAATGTTTTAACTCCAGAAGGTCTTGTTATATACGAGTCCGATGCAAAAGAAGATGTTCCGGTTCCGGATGGAATGATTGTAATTAAAGAAAAAAAAATGGGTATAACAAAAATTACAGTATTGAAAAAAGATGACTGAACATATAGAAAAAGTTGCAATTTACCCGGGTTCGTTTGATCCCATAACAAACGGACATATTGATATTATAAAGCGGGCGAGTTTAATGTTCGACAAGGTCATTGTAGCAGTTGCTCAGAATAAGAACAAAAAACCCTTGTTTTCTGAACAGGAGCGCGTGGAAATGATTCGGGATTCGATTGTTGAAATTCCTCATGTGTCTGTTGACAGTTTTCAGGGATTACTTGTAAAGTATGCACAAGAGACCGGCTCTATTGCCATTATTAGAGGTCTTCGGGCAGTTTCTGATTTTGAATATGAATTTCAAATGGCTTTAATGAATCGTAAACTGGCTAAAGATATTATTACGGTTTTTTTAATGCCGCATGAAAGATATAGTTATTTGAATTCCAGTATAGTTAAAGAATTGGTAATGTTAGACGGGGATATTGATTGTTTTGTGCCCGTACATGTGAAAGAAAAATTATTAGAAAAGATGAGGAACCAATGAAAGTATTGCAGCAAATTCAACAAAAAGCGCAGCAGAATCTGAAACCGATTTTGTTTCCGGAAGCTGACGATGAGCGCGTTTTAAAAGCAGTAGAAATTTGTCATCAAAATAAATATGTAATTCCTATTCTGGTTGGGAACCAAAAGCGTGTTTCAGATGCGGCAAAAGCAGCAGGTGTTGATATTTCTTCTTATGAACTGATTGATCCTGATACTGATGAAAAACGCGGAGAATATATTGAAGAGTATTACGACCTGCGTAAACATAAAGGAATGACTCACGAAAAAGCTGAAAAAATTATTGCCAATCCTTTGTTTTATTCCGCAATGATGGTGCGAAAAGGCAGAGCTCATGCAAGTGTTGCCGGTGCTGTCAATACTACGGCAAATGTTCTTCGCTCTGGGATTCATATTATTGGTGTTAAAGAGGGATTCAAGGTTGTATCCAGTACATTCCTGATGGTTCTACCTGATGGCCGTGCGTTAACCTATGCGGATTGCGGTGTTGTACCGAATCCCAATTCAGAAGAACTGGCAGATATTGCTATTGCTTCTGCGCAAACCCACCAGGAGCTGACCGGTGAAGAACCTGTTGTTGCGTTATTGTCTTTTTCTACCAAGGGCAGTGCTCAACACCCGGATGTTGATAAAGTAGTTAATGCTGTTGAAATAGCACAAAAAAGAAGACCCGATCTGGCGCTTGACGGTGAATTACAGGCAGATGCTGCTTTGATTGAAGCCATTGGTCGTAAGAAATCACCAGACAGTAAAGTTGCCGGAAAAGCGAATGTTTTGATCTTTCCCGACCTGAGTGCAGGAAACATTGCATATAAATTAACTGAACGTTTGGCAGGTGCTGTAGCCTTGGGTCCATTGATTCAGGGACTTGCTAAACCGGCTAATGATTTGTCCCGCGGTTGCAGTACTGATGATATTGTTACCGTAGCTTGTATCAGCAGTATTAGAACATAATTTATTTTATATAGAGAGAAGAGAAAGGAGATCAGCATGCCTCATATTTCAAAACGATTGTCTCAGATCAGCGAGTCTCAAACCGTAGCATTAAACAGCCTAATGGCTAAAATGAAACGGGAAGGCAAAGATGTAGTAGCATTGGGTGCGGGTGAACCGGATTTTGATACTCCGGACCATATTAAAGATGCCGCGATTGAATCTATTAAAGCCGGCTTTACAAAGTATACCCCTGCAGATGGGTTAATGGATCTGCGTGAAGCAATTTGTGACTGGATCAAAGACGAATATGGGGCGGAATATCAGCCAAACGAAGTGGTTGTTACCTGTGGCGCCAAGCACGCGGTTTATGAAGGTATATTGTCTGTAACTGATCCCGGTGATGAAATTTTATTGCCGGCACCGTATTGGGTGAGTTATCCTGAGCAAATTAAAATGGCAGGAGGTGTTGCCAAAATTTTAGAAACCAGCCAGGAAAACGGTTTAAAAATTACAGCCGAACAGTTAAAAAGTGCTATAACAGATAAAACCCGTTTGCTGATTTTAAATTCTCCCAGTAATCCCTCTGGTGCTGTATACAACAAGCAAGAGATCGACGCACTGGTTAAGGTGATCAAAGAGTCTGGTATTTATGTCATGTCTGATGAGATTTATGACATGATTATATACGATAACATGGAATACACCAGTCTTACACAATATCCTGAGATACGAGATCAGTTATTGCTGGTAAATGGTGTTTCTAAAAGTTTTGCAATGACCGGTTGGAGAATTGGATTTTTAGCTGCGCATAAAGATTTGATTACCTCGGTAAAAAAATACCAGGGACACAGTACATCGAATCCTACTTCTATTTCTCAAAAAGCAGCACTGGCAGGATACAATGGTCAAAAAGATTTTCTAAAAGAAATGAACAAGGCGTTTACTGAACGTCGTAATTATGTACATAAACGATTGAATGATATGGAAGGTGTCAAGTGTATGCTGCCGCAAGGCGCATTCTATGCTTTTCCGGATTTTTCATATTATTTTGGTAAAAAGAACATCAATTCATCAATTGATTTTTGCGGTTATCTGCTTGAAGAATTTAATGTAGCAATTGTACCAGGTGTGGCTTTTGGTGTAGATACAAATGCCCGGTTGTCATTTGCAACATCTATGGAAATGTTGGAAAAAGCGCTTGACCGAATTGAGGATGGGTTGAAATCATTATTGAAGTGAGGTCAGAATAATGCCAACCTATGAATATGTGTGTCATGCTTGCGGACACGAGTTTGAAAAATTTCAAAGCATAACGGCCGACCCTGTCAAGGTTTGTCCTGTCTGTAAAGAGGAACAAGTACAAAAGCGGATCAGCGGCGGGAACGGTCTTATATTTAAAGGATCCGGATTTTATATAACGGATTATAAAAATTCCAAAACATCTTCTGGCTCTACGGTTGAAAAAAAACCTGAGAAAAAGGCCAAAGAAGAAAAGAAACCAACCGCAAAATCCGAATAGTTTTGGTGTAAATGCAAAATATCGGACTAAATAGCAATTTAAAACTGGGTGAAAAAACGTTTCACATTCAAACCAGTTTTCATGCAGATACGCTTAAAATAAGCACCGGAATATTTGACGGGGGCACTGTGATTGATCAACGTGAAAGATCGTTGGACACGGATGTGCCCCCGGTTCAATATGGTCAAGAGTTAAAAGTATTTCACGAGTATATTATTTCTGATCTTGAAATGCTTTTTGCTATTGCCGAACGCGCAGAAGCTTCTGATCATATTCCTTCCAGAAAAAGTCTGGGAACCCTGTATCTGAAAAAAGGGTTTGTAGACCATGCCATTGATCAGTTTCAATATATTCGTGAGCATACCAAAAGGGAGCAGCATTGTAACTTTGAACTGGGTCAGTGTTTTCATGAAAAAGGGGATTATGAAAAAGCTCTGGAATATTTACAGGCAGCAGTTATTGATACCAACCAATATGCGGATCTTCACCTGATATTAGCTGATACTTACCGGACCTTGAAAAGTTATAAATTTTCTATAAACCATATCGAAAAAGCTATTAATATAAATGAGCAATATCATGAAGCTTATTTTCTATATGCACTAATACTTTTAGAAAGTATTATAGAGGTTCCACACTATTCAAGAATGAGTAGTCCTGAAAACCGATTAAAGCAAGCGCTCGATTTTTTAAACAAAGCAATTTCATTATCTCCCCGGTATGATCATCATCTGTTGGAATCAGTGCTGGAATTGTTCAATGATTCTGAAAACATTGAGCAGGCAATCTCACTCATGGAGCGGGAAAGAAACAAACAGCGGTTATGGAAAAAACAACAAATTGATGATTCGGAATTTTATTTAAAATTCATGTTTGCCGGATTAGATCAGGATGAACAGGGGGTTGACCACTATATACATTCCATCGAGAAAATGATTCAGGACCATCCGGAATATGCTGACCTTCATTTTAGTTTGGGTAAAGCATATCTGGTCAAAACCTGGCATTTTTTAACAAAATCCAGCAATGCCATTCAAAATGCGGTAGAACAGAACCCGGAATATATCAAGGCCCAAAAGACGTTAAGACTATTGGAAAATGATAAAAAGGGATTTTTAAATTTATTGAAAACGGTTCTGGAATAGCCGCTGCTGCATTACCAAAACTAATACTCCATTCTGTGATATCGGTCATGATTTTGATTATAAAACAGCCTATCTTTTTACGTATATGTATCAGAATGTAGGTACTGTCAGAATCAAAATAAGAGAGTCAAAATCTATATTTGTGTTTTGATTGAATATCTGGCATTATGTTTGCGTTAATGAAGCTGTTTTGTCAAAAAACATGAGGAAAAGGGTAATTTCGCATGAAAAAAGTCATCAAAAAAAGGAAAAAATGACCCCCATAGGAAAATAGTACTTGTATTATATGCATTGTTTTCATTAACTTTACAAGTTAAAGTAAGACTTTAAGTGTTAACCATAAAGGTGAATTTTTATCATGAAAACCTGTAAAACAACATTTTTTATCATACTGATACTCGTTTTGAGTCAGAGTGTATTATCTCAGCAACTGGTGTCCGTTTCTGCAACACAATTACAACCCGGAAAGCAAGCCGGGTACACATTTGTAATTGAAACGGAACAAGGCCTGTCTGCGAATGCAGTGGTTCGCATTGATTTTCCGTCAGAATTTTTACTGGACAATATCAAGATGGCCGCGTCTTCTTCTTTTGCCGGCGGTTTGGATGTGGTTGTAGATAATAACACAGTTGAATTACAAAGAAAGGGTTTGGGAGAGGTGGCTCCGGCAGGTCAGTTGGATTTTTATGTGGCTGCTGTGAATAATCCAAATGACATGGAGCAGGATTATCAATTCAACGTAACTATTCTTGATAATGATCAGGAACTTGCCAACGAAACGTTTCAAACAAGAATACAACTACAAGACAATTCAAACCAATAAAAATGTTTTATTGAGAGAATCTAGAGGATTTATCTGTGAAAACAAAAACTCGTATATATATCGGTCTTTTTGTATTGCTGTTTGCAGTACAAACTTTTGGTAGCATTGTAACACTTGATATCACACCCAGTGATACTGAATATGGGCAACAGGCATTATATGAGTTGCAATATACTGCCGCTCAACCGGGTCAGGTGATTTCAAGTACAGATTGGTTCGAATTTACTTTTACTTCGGAATTTAATCTTGCATACCTTACAGCCATTACATTTGCGCCAACCAATCCCGAATCTTATGGTGCGTTTGAATCTACCTGGAACATTGTCAATAATGCTTCGGGCCAGCAAAAAATTAGGGTGAGACGTGATGGAACCGGAGTCACTATTGACCCTGGCGATCAGGTTACAATTTATTTATCCATGATTACCAATCCTGAAAATCCAACACCAGCAGATCAGATCAAAATTGCAACGTATAAAGATTCAGACACATCTTTTTCAAATCCTGTAGATGAATCAAATCCTACAACTGTCGTCCTTCAGGGACCTATTGTCTCTTTTGATCTTTATACGGCTGCAGCCTCAATCACAGCAGGTACGACTTTTATATTGCAGGTTATTAATGCAGTAGACGGCCATGGAAATCCTGCAGGTATACCCGCAGCCAACCCGGCTGACAATGTGAATGAACGGACCGTTAGAATTGAACTTGCGTCTGACCAAACTGCACCGGACGGTACAGCACCGGTTGTAGCCGATATCATAGTTGAAAATGGTACTGGTGGTACCGGGCAGACTTTGTATAATGCTGCTAGCAATGTTCAGTTTGTGGGAACGCTTTTAACCGATCCTTCGGTAACAGATAATATAAATATTAGTGCAGTTAGCAATGCGGCTGTAGATCATCTCGATATGACAGGGTATCCTGCAACAATTGATGCAACGAATACATTTCCAGATCCGGTTGTTGTCACTGCTCAGGACGTGTATAACAATACCGTAACCAATTATACGGGTACGGTATCTTTTACAACGACATCAACACGTTATACACTTCCTAACGCCTATACATTTGTTTCAGGAGATTTGGGACAAAGAAGCTTTTCAGGTATTCGTTTGCAGGATTCTGGCAACCAGACAATAACCGTAAATGATGGAACACGTTCAATCACTTCAGATATCATTGTAGTAAATGGTGGTGACTTGTCAGTATTCACGTTTGATGTGAGTCCAGAATTGGTAATTGCCGGTGAACCCGTTACACTGTCAATAACCGGTGCGCAAGACGCTTCGGGAAATCCATTGAACGAATCGTTTGCCCTTGCGTTTGATGACGGCGGCACACATACCTCTCCAAACGGAGAAACCCCGGTACTTCCCAGTGTATTGAATGTTGTGAATGGTTCAGGCAGTGTTCAGATAAATCTTTTTAATGCAGAGCTGTCACTTACTATTAATGCAACTGCCAATTCCATTACCCGTTCTGTGAACTTTGATGTACAGCCGGGTTCTCTTGAAGAATTTGATCTTGCTGGTGTACCGGTGTCTGTTGATAGTGGTGCAACATTTACAAATGACATTACCGTGACCGCTCTTGATGATTTTGGTAACGTTAAAACCAATTATACCGGGACTGTTCAATTTACTTCTACTGATACAAAGGTTGAAGTAGATTTGCCAAGTAGTACGACATTGTTTAATGGTGTTCGTGCTTTTCCGGGTGCGGATTTTTCTTTACATACGGTTGGTAATCAAACCATTACTGTTGCTGATATTTCAGCAGGTGTAGCAACCGAGTCTAATTACATCCAGGTTAAGAGCATACCCACAGATATTGAAATTGTTAGTATCACACCGTCACAAACCACGGTAACACAGGGGCAAACTGCAGACTGGACTGTTCAGGTGGTTGTAAGAAATAACAGTACAACAACCCCAATCCAGTTGTCAAGTAATTCTACACAATCCTATATCCAATTCAAACGAGGTACGGTAGATACCGGTTATGATATTACAGGACCTACAGGTACCTTTTCTATTCCTGCAACAGGAACAACTACCCTGACCTATACCGTTAATGAAACCGGCACCATGACCGGAACTCTTGATATTTTTGCACGTGTTGCAACTATCAGTGGTGATCATACCACATCTACTTTGGACGAAGTTTATAGTGGTGTTGAAGTTCAAACTCCAGAGATCATACAGATTGTTTCGGCTACACCTTCTCAACCCGAGGTTGTGGCAGGTGACGATACACACAGCTGGACTGTTACGGTTGAAGTTGAAAATACCGGTGGCAGTACTGTTGATTTTGATTTTACCCGTACATCTCTTGTTTCTTCGGCACAGGTTACACATACCCGTCCTTCTACTTTTACTGATCTGAGCACCACCCTGGCACCAGACGAGTCAAAGACCATGGTTTTTACGGTTACAGAAAATGGTACCACAACCGGTACTCATAATTTGAATGTTAGACTCAGTTATCAGGTTCAGAATACGTTGGTTGTAAAAGAACCAACGGTGAGTAGTGGAGCGTCGGTAGAAGTTGTTAGTGCTTCTAATTTACAAATCACAGATATTACACCATCCCGAAATACCATATCCATTGGCAGTTCAACAGAATGGGATATTGTCGTTGATATTTCAAATAACGGCGGTTCAGATGTAGAAATTGATTTTACCGATACAAACACCTGGTTGAAATTTTATTCTGCGTCAGCCCAGGAACTTAATGATGTTGATCTTACATGGCCTACAGATCTGGAAATTGCCGGCGGTACAACATTGGCGGCAGGATCAACAGATCAATTGATTTTCCATGTTACATCGAACACTTTTTCTTCGGGTACGATGAATATTTTGGGTCGGGTTCAGGGTACGGAAGCCAACCGAAACATGGTGATTAGTGATGTAACAGTTGCGAACGATGGTGTTTCCGGAACGGTTGTTATGCAGACACCACCAAACGTTACCTATGTGAGTGGTTCATTGCAACCCCGCAGTGTTTTTCCGGGTACGGCTGCAGACTTTCAAATGAGTGTTAGCAACTCGGGTGGTGCTACGGTTCAACTGGATGAAGAACAAACCACAATAGAGTTTAGTGATGCGGTTAATGGCGGCAGCCATGTTTTTTCAGCAACTCTTGATCCCGGTTATGGAACCACTATTGGATCCGGAACCACGACATTACATTTTAACAGCAAAAATGTACCTTCAGAATTTATAGCAAATGACAGCTATCCTGTAACCATTTCACTGAATGGTGTTGAAAACGGAAGTGTCTACACCCGTTCTCTTACACCCGGCAGCGATCTGGTAACCGTTGGTGAGCCAGGAGATTTGACGGTTACCGGAATTCGGACCAGTACAGGTTCGGTTACGGTAGGTCAGACCAATAGCTGGACTGCTGTTATAACTGTAGAAAATAATGATATCAGTGATATGCGTTTGCAGAATGTATCTCTGACTTTTAACTATAGTACGGATGATGTAACTAATTACTTTACTTATACGCCTGCTACTACATTCTTGGGTAGCGGCACCGGAGTGCTGGCAAGTGATGGCCGGGACTCGATCAATGTAACCATTAGTGCAGTTTCAGCTAATGCGCCTACAGGAGCTATTCTGGTTTCTACCGAAGTGGGCATGGTTGATGCAAATGACGCAGGCAGACAATTTACTGACCAATTGTACAATGCTGCACAGATCATGTCACAATCTCCGGCGGATATTGTGATCAACAGTATCCGTTCAAGTCAGCCAACTATTACACGTGGTCAAACCGTACCGTGGACCATTACCGCCAAAGTCACCAATATCGGACAAAGTGAGGTACAACTTCGTACCGGTAGTTTGATTAATTTTAGCCGGGGCAATCAGTATTTTACTGTTACCGCACCCACTGCATTTAGTGGTAACGGAACAGCAAGGCTGGTTGGTGGTGGTGTTGACAGTTTGGTCTTTACAGTAACCAATGTAAGCAGTTCCGTGTCTGTTGGACCATTTACTGTTAACGCAACTATTCTTACCGATGAGTTGAACACCGGTCGTGATATTCAAGACCAGTCAAGTTCAATATCTCTAAGTATTCAGGAAAATGCCAGTATCCGCATTGACAATGTATTTGCAGATTTGCGATCAAATACACTGGTTAACACAAACCAGGAATTCTATGTACAAGCCCAGGTCAGCAATGTTGGTGGTGATAATGGTGATATGGTTGAACATTTGGTAATAGATTTTTCAGCACAGAACAATGGAATTACTTTCCCAAATGGAAATACTGTAACATTAGATTCTGTAAAAATCAACGATTCCAAAGTCACTACTCCCGGTATTCTGGTAAGAGCTCCTAATTTGTCCAATTTCAGAGATGTAGTCATTGGAAATATATCAAGTGCAATTGCAAGAAACACCGGACAGTCAGCAAACATAGAATCACCACTCGACAACAGTGCCGAGTTTACAACACAAAATCCCGGTATACTGGATGTCTTGAATGTAACTACAGAAAACGATACCATTGTTTCAGGTACACAGGCGCCATGGGCAATCAATGTTACCGTATCTAATACCGGTACCGGTACAATTTTGCTCAAAAAACCACAGGATACCGATATCTCTATTAACCGAGAAGGTTATGTGATTAAAGCCTCTGAAATCTGGACAGACTCTTTGTTAACTGCGGGTGAAACTCAGGTATTGAATTATACGGTAACCAATACTCCTTCAGTGAGTGGAATCTTTACAGTTACAGCAAATATTCGCGCACAAGACTGGAATGATCCAGCAATTTCAACATTCACAGAATCAGGACAGACACAGGTCTATTTCACAAAGACCTCTGCGGTAGGTATTACCGAAACATATATTGATCCTACAACCCCAAATATCGATGAAGAGGGAGTGGGATTGGTCAATACCGGACAGACATTTAATGTACGGGTAAAAATTGAAAACAAAGCAGACCAGGGACTCGATTCCGTTCGGGTAAGGCTGTTATCTCAGCTTTCATCCGTTCAGGGTGAGATTCTGGTTGAAAATATTGGTTTTGGTGAAGACAAAGAAGGTGTTTTTACTGTTATTGCTGATGATGCCCAAAACCTTGTTGGTGAAAAACTAAGATCCGAAATTGTTTATGCTTATGGACAGGATGGAACACAGTCCAAGATATCTCAGGCAGAAGATGATTCGGTAATGATAAAAATTTATAATCCTGCACAGTTGCAGATTGTTAGCACAAAAAATCTGGCACCAAATCCGGATAAAAAAGTAAGTCAGAGCCAGACATTCCCGGTTGAAGTCAAAGTGGCAAATTATGGTTCAGAAGCAGCCAAAGAAGTTCGCTTATCCATGATGACTTCCAGCACGTTACATGCAACCGTTCAGGAAACTCCATTGTTTATTGAACAGGAAATAGCAGGTGGAGATACCGGGACCGTGATATTTACATTACAAGCCGGCAACAGTACCGCGGCTGGAAAAGTAAATATTTACGCGTCACTGTTTGATGCAAAAGGCAAGAATGATAACCAACAACCGGATTTTCTGGATGGTGGTGATAACGATACTACTTTTGCAGACCTTGAAAAAGGTGCTGAAATGCTGATCTCTAATCTGGTTGCAGATGTAGATAATGGCGAGATCATTGCGAACTATAGCCAGGCGCCATGGAACCTCTATGTAGAGTTGTTTAACGATGGCGAGGCGGATGTTCAATTAACAGAACTTGGCAGTAGCAATGTTACCTTTGTAGTTGACGGACAGGAAGACAATACGTATGATGTTCGTCCACCCGTGAAATTGCGCAGTTCAGGTGATTTGATTTTACGCGCCGGTCAAACCGACACATTGGCTTTTAGTATTGCAGAAAACGGCGAGATTGCCGGTAACGCGGTAATCAAGGTCAATATTCATGGTGAAGACATGAATGTGGGGCCGGCAAATGATTTGCAAGCTATAGATTCTACAAATGTTTATGTAATTTCAGAAGCAGTTGTACAAATTGTTGAAACAACAATAAACAGCAATGAACACGATGAAGAAGAGAAAGGTCTGGTTAACCGCGGTCAGGAATTTGAAGTTCATGTTCTTGTAAGAGCAGGACAGTTACTAGGCGTTGATTCTGTCAAAGTGATGTTAACCACAGACGGTAATTCCATGCTTGAACCCGATACCGTTGTTATTGACAGCATTAATCGTGATTCTGAATCTCTGGCAATCTTTACATTAACTGCTGATGATACCTGGTCAGAGCTGGACGGAGAAAAAGAAGAAGTGTTCAGTGCCAC
Source organism: bacterium (assembly GCA_963693055.1). Classification (GTDB taxonomy): domain Bacteria; phylum Zhuqueibacterota; class Zhuqueibacteria; order Residuimicrobiales; family Krinioviventaceae. The sequence goes on along the minus strand of OY843751.1, from coordinate 6,000,072 downwards.
TATACTTTCAGCATTGTCCAAAGATACACAACTTGAGGCACGTATCCGCAAGCCGGACAAGGAGAGCGATGCTCTGGCAACCATGCGTATTCAGCGCCAGGCAAATTTAGCATTAGAGCTTTTGTTTGAGAACGAGGGTGACAGTGTGTTGACGCTTGCTCAGGACTTTAATGTGCTTGCCCGCATTCGTAATTTGGGTAGCGCACAGACCGGAAATGGTAAGGTTACGTTGACTCCACCTGAAGGTTACTCTATCAAGATAGCACAGGATTTGTATACAGTAGATCCCACAGCATTGGATTTTCAACTGGTAGATGCGGTACCCTATACAGATGTTCAATTTGTATTAAAATCACCCGCGGTTACTACTGCGAATCGAAAAATTCTTGGAGAGATTACTACTATTCCGGTTGATTTGAATATCAATGAACCGGCAATTGTAACAACCAGCGTAGATTCGATCTATGCAAGAACGTCGAGTTCGAATTTGGTTATTGACGCGTTTGAAATTTTCAAACCCGTTGGTGCTACCGATGGTATTCTTTCCACCGTACAATCCTTTACCATGCGTGCAATTATCAGTTCTACAACAAACCTGCAGAACCGACAGGCACGTCTCGAGTTTCCGGATAACTTGCCCGGAGATGTTGAATATAATCTAATTTCAGAACAAACAAGTCCTTTAGTAAACAGCCCGGATACTATTGAATGGGTTTTAACAGCGCCGGAAGAAAAGTTTGATAATCTGCACAAATTTAGAGTTTTTGCAGAAGCCGTAGAAGCAGGAGTACCTAAAACAGTTGAAGACAGTTTGACTATAGTTTCTGTAGAAAAACGAGCAAATATAGCAATTGAAGCATTTGAATCTCAGGATGAGCTTGGGTATAATGAACCCAGAGAGCGAGAAGCTTATTTTTCCAAAGATCAGAAAAGCATAACCCTTCGCGCCAGAATCAAAAACCAGGGTGAAGCCAATGTATATGGAAATGGTATTATTCGTCTGGATCTGGGTCAAAGTAACCTGACGCTTGCAGAGAGTAATACAACTCCATTGCAAACCACCTTTACCGGAGAAACAGAATCAGTAGAGTGGATTGTAGATGCGGGTGCAATTGATACAGATGGTAAAGATATAACAGTAGAGATTGTTCAGGCTCCGCGTGATACGAATACGAATGAATATGCAAAAACCGTTGATGATGCAACAGTTAAGGAAATTCGTGTATTTGTTCAAGAGCTTGGAAGAATCCGGATCAATAACGATGTTGCAGAAATCAGTTCACCATCCGGAGCTAAAGACAATATTATTTCTACTGATCAGACGTTTTATATTACAACAGAAGTAAATTCTTACAAGGTTAACCCGGACAAAATTGCCGCAAGACTGGTTACTCCGGCAACCTATAAAGTGACTGATAAAGTACAAAGTGTTCCAATGGGATTTTATCAGGAAGTTACCTGGGAAGTTACAGCCCCGGCTGAACACCATATTCTTACGGATGCTAAAGATACACTTTATGTTGAAGTAACTGCAGAAGATGAAGCTTCGGGTGTTGAGTTGGTATGGCGTTCTGACTCTATTTTTGTACATGTGGTAGAGAAAACCAAATTCAAAGTAGAGCCCAGAATTGTTTGGCCCAATGCATGGCCGGAGGAACAGCAAGAAGTTGTCTCTACATATCAGGACTTTGATATAGAAGCCTATATTCGTCATGATGGCGCCCAGTACATGAGACAAGACAGCTTTGTTGTTAAAATTTCAGCTCCGCCGGAATTTGAAGTTCAAGGCAACAAACAACAGGTATACAGATGGGAGCAGTTTAATAATCAGGATCATCCAACGTGGCGAATAACAGCACCACGAACAAAACCGACAAATAGTGAGGCATCTTCTTTTACTATTACTCTGCTTGAAGCCGCACGAGATACCAACTCTTACCAGATGGGTTCAGTGCAGGAAGATTCTGTAAGATTTTCCATATTTGTTGTTGAACGGGCTCTGGTGAATTTTGATTCTTATCTGTTGGGACAACAGACTCAAGATACATCCAGTGTACGGATTGGTAGTAATTTTAAAGCGGTTTGTAAAGTTACAAACCTGGGTGCTGCCAAGATGGTTGGAGCTTTTTCAGTCAAGATCAATCTGCCATCCGGTTATACTTCTGCGGATACTTTGAAGCAGGCACTAATTCAGGATGGCTTTGAAGATTCTTTAACCTGGAACATAAAGGCACCAAACAGCGTAACGAGCGGATTGTCAACGATATCCTTTACCTTGGTTGATCCGCCAAACGATCAATATACACATGCAAACGCATCAACTTATAATACATCGGATATTGTCAAGGTCAAGCTTGAAACCGGTAAACTGATAGCCCAGTCATACAAGATCCGGGAAAAAACAGCCGTAATCAAGGGCGGAACAGATGTTCCTATGATGGGTCTGGTATTTAGAAATAAAGATATTTCAAGCCAGGTAAACACCTATCTAAATAAACTCTTTTTTACATTCAAAAACCGAGAAGGTGAAGTTATATCAGCATCTTCTGTTGTCAAGAGAGTGGTCGCGTATCAAAAGCCTGCTGATCCCAAAGCCGGTTACACGATCAAGCTTGCTGAAACCACAGACTTTACGGATACAGACAAGCCGGGTCAGGTTATGCTTGATCTACGTGATATTCGGATTGATACAATCAAGAGTGCTGAACAGGATACTGTAGATATCCTTGTAGATATTCTCAGTACGGATGTTGAAGATTTCAGAATGACCATGTCAGATTCTTTGCCAATTATTGCCTTAGATGATAACAACCAGCAGGTTGAACTGGCAGACGTTGATGGCAACCCGATATCTTATTTGCTGATGGAATCGGATCTGGCGGTTATTGTTGATGCCGTAACCAAGGAATCATTTTACAATTATCCAAACCCGTTCGGACGAGCAGATCGCCCATCTACAAAGTTCATTTATTATCTTGAAGACCAGATGGATGTAACTTTGCAAATTTTTACCATGACCGGAGATCTGGTTCTTAAAAAAGAATACCTTATGACAAATGGTGACGTTCAATGTGAATCTGGCTTACACCAGGGAGATATTGAATGGGACGGAAGAAATGGTAAAGGTCATTTGGTATTGAACGGTGTTTATTTCGCGTATTTGTCTACCTCGGATGGCAAGGTTGCCTCTACCAAGGTGGTTGTAGTTAAATAAATTAACCTAATTGATTGTGAATAATAAAAAAAAAGAGTGGCATACTGTGAATAGATTATTAAAAATTTCGGTCGTGGCGGTATTTATATTGTCTCTGGTGACCGTAGGTTTTGCACAATATGAATCTGCAAATGGCCAATGGGGTGGATTAACGGATGTTTTCGATTATCCTGTTGGCGCCCGTGCCATGGCAATGGGTGGTGCATATGTGTCTGCTGTAGATGATCCGTATGCGCTTTACTGGAACCCAGCTGCCCTGCAGCGAGTGGACAGAATAGGATTTGGTTTTTTCAATACCAATCTACCCATGAATACGAGCTATAATTATTTTTCATTTTCCTACCCCACGCTTACGTTCGGAACATTTTCGGCGGGTGTATTGAGAATAGGAACCGGTGATATTTTAAACACGGATGATTATGGTTCAAAGCTTGGGACCCGGGATTTCAGTAAAAGCCTGTTCATGTTCGGTTATGGTTTTAAAGCTACTAACTGGTTTTATATGGGTACCAATTTTAAAGTAGAGCGGACCAGCCTGCCGGGATACGATGGCGAAAGTAATTACTCTGAATCCGGTTTGGGCGCAGATTTTGGTATGTTGATTGATCCAGGCAGAACCAGTGGATTTTTAAAAGATTTCTCTATGGGTTTGAGTATTCAAAACTTTTTACAGCGCACGCAACGTGTAGTTGAAACTCAGGATAAAACCCCGCGCAACTTTTTGTTTGGTATGTCTAAAGGTGTGGGGCAAGACTTTTTGAACCATCATGCATTATTCGCGTTTCAGATGGATATTAACAGCGCTCAGAATGTACCGGTATTTTATCATATGGGTATGGAATATGATTTTAGAAAAACCCTGTTCCTGAGACTGGGTTTTGACGGACGTGGAGAACAGGCTGATGGTGTTTCTTCATGGAAGACAACATGGGGTATGGGTGTTAATATGTATGGAGTCCAGTTGGATTATTCTTACTGGAGCCCCCGTTATGATGTCTTGAGCAGCAGCCACCGTATTTCTTTGGTTTACAGCATTGGTAAAACACGCAAGCAGCGTCTCGATGAGATCCACCTGAATGAGCTTTCACGATTTCAGGAAGAAGTTGAAAGACAAAAGAAATATGATCAGCGTACTGCATATTTAAGCGGACTTGAACAAGCGCGTATCAATTTTAAAAGTGGTGATTTGTACGCGGCACTTGCAAATGTAAACCGTATTTTGGCTATGGATTCTTCAGGCAAAGATCCTGCTTTTAGTGAAGCAAGACAATTGATGAACGAGATCAACGCGTCAATAGAGCTCAAACGTGAAGATGAGCGCAGTCAGAGAGAAGCAAAAACCCGCGCTGAAATTGAATTGCAACAACGTGAGCAATTGATTGATGATCATTATAACAAAGCTACCGCTTATTTTGAAACACAGGATTTCAGAGAAGCACTTACCGAATGTGATCGCGCACTTGAACTTGATCCAAACAGCGAGCATATTAAAGGCCTGCGTGAAGTTATTGTAGAAAATCTCAAAGGCGAGATTACCAAGCTCTTGAATGAAGCCAGACGTCAAAGATTAAACGGTAAACCTTATGATGCTATTCAGTTTTATAACAAGGCTTTGGAATTAGCCAAAGGTGATACAGAAGTAACCCAGGCAATTCTTAATGCCCGTAGGCAGCTGGAAAACAAGTTGAACCGTGACGATACCATTCGTCGTGCAAACCAGTATGAGCTTGAGCAAAATTATGCCAGCGCGGCCGATTTGTATAAAGAATTGTTAAAATCTGAACCAAACAACACGGCAATTCAAAAGAAATACAATGAAATGTACGCTCGCGCAAACGCAAAAACCAAATTGTTAACAGGTAGAGCAAAACAATTCTTTGAAAAGGGATTGGCAGCATTTACCCAGGGTCGTTACGAAGAAGCACTGCAAAATTATGAAAGTGCACGCGAGCTTGATCCGTTGAATCTTAATGTATTAAAGGCAATTGATTTATGTCGGGCAAGATTAAGAGCCCAATCAAAATAAAAAAGGTGTTTATCATTGGCAAAAACATCAGAAAATGAACAATTAAAAATACAGGCAAATGTAGACCATCTGGGTGAATTACGTGAATTTGTGACCCGTATCGGAAAAAAGTATGGCTATTCCGAGCGGGTCGTAAACGCGTTTAAATTGTCCATTGATGAAGCAGCAACCAATATCATCAAACACGCTTATAAAGAATGGGATGGTGATATTATCATCCGGGCAGTCAAGCGCAAAAGCAGTCTTACATTTGTACTCATTGATAACGGAAAATATTTCGATCCCCGTCAGTTCAAAGACCCAGATCTGCAAAAGTATGTTGATATTGGTAAAAAGGGTGGCCTTGGTATTTTTATGATGCGCCGCCTTTTGGACCGTATCGACTATAAAAAGACAGAAGAGGGAAATGAGCTGTGGCTTACCAAGAACAAACAGGAAAAGCCCGGTCGTCCTAAAATTACGGTTTCACCAATTCCCTTGGGTCTAAAAGCTCGTTATTGGTTGTTTTCCATGGCGGCGTTTACGATTGTTTTGGTACTGGTCTATTTGTTTTTTTTTATGGACCAGAATCAGGTTGTTCTGTCACGCTATATTGAAAAAGCCCGCGAAGCCTGTTCTATTGTTGGCAGCGATATTTCTGAAAATTTAATCCCCGATAATGATCTTATTACTGATGAAATTATAGATGACCTGGTAAAAAATGGAAGTATGGATCCCATCATACTTGATTATACCAACACCTCTATCAAAAATTTGCTCAATACGGAATATAGTGATATTCTGCTGAATGCATTTGTTGTTGATAATATACAAAATATATTATCAACCGCGGAATATGATTCTGTGTATTTTCGTATATTGAGTCGTTTTGATATACCGGGTGAGAATAAAAAGCTTGAAGAAAATGTATACGAATATCGTTTACCCTCTGGTGAAAAAGTAGTCGATTATACCTGGCAGGTCAGGAATGCGGAAGACCGGACCCTGTGTACACTTCATTTTTTAATTGACTATCAGATTATACAAAAGGAAATGAATGCAGCCAGATTCAGCTATTTAAATTTGGTATTGTTAGTTTGGGTTATTGGTGCGGCTGGTCTCTTTTTACTGATTTATCTGGTAATGACCCCCCTGAAACGTTTGCAGGACTGGGTAAAAACCATGAATCAGCCGGGAGATCTTGAAGATTTAGAAATCGATACGTCAACAGAAGTCGGCGAAATTGCCAAAGCCTTTAGTGATATTACTCTGAAACTTCGAGATTCTCAGGCAAACCTTGCCGAGCAGGAACGCTTGCAAAAAGAAATGCAGGTTGCTCAGGAAATTCAGCAGACGCTGCTGCCTTCTGAATTCCCGGATCTTGAGGGCTATGATTTAGCTTCTTTTTATGCTGCGGCCAAAGAGGTGGGTGGCGACTATTATGATTTTGTTGAAGTAGATCAGGATACCCTGGGAATTGTTGTTGCTGACGTATCGGGTAAAGGTGTGCCAGGATCACTGGTTATGACCATGATCCGTACCGCATTACGGACTGAAGCCCGCGGTGTTAAAGATGCCGCAGAAGTGCTGACCCGTGTAAATGATTTTGTGGTCAATGATATGAAAAAAGGTATGTTTGTGACCTTGTTTTATGTTATTGTCGATTCCAAAAAACGACGTATCAATTATGCTAGTGCTGGTCATAATCCCATGATTTTGTACCGCGCGTCCCAAAAGAAAACCTATTATCTGAATCCCAAGGGCTTTCCTATTGGTATCTCTTTGCCGGATAAAGATCTATTTAAAAACTCTCTCGAGTCAGATTCCATCGCTTTGACAGAAGATGATATTCTCATTGTTTATACTGATGGTGTAACCGAGGCCATGAATACCAAGCGCGATTTGTTTGGTGAAGAACGGTTCCTCAAAGTCATTCAGAATAATGGCGATTCTACAGCTGATGAATTTGTAGAAAATTTAAAATCAGAAATTATGTCATTTACTGAAGGCAGTCCGCAAAATGATGATATTACTTTGGTAGCAATCAAAGAACAAACATCGGCGGAAAAACTGGAACTCAAACGCGCCAAAGATGCGTATATGGCGATACAGAATGGTAAATCCGTAAAACAGGCCTGTAAAGAAGCCGGTATTTCCACCTATTCTTATTACAACAAGTACAAAACCAGATTTGAAGAGAATGAATTGGACGATGTTTTAGCAGACGAGCCCAGTGAAGAATTTGAAGTTAAACAACTCAGTATTGAAGAAAAAACCAAGATTTATGATGTAATAAAAAGATTCCCTGAATTTGGCGCCAAACGTATCAGTGAGGAATTGAATTCGGAACATTATGAAAATACGGTAATTAGTCCTGCAAAAATTTATGATGAATTGGTCAGTTCACGTTTAAATACAAAAAAGCTGCGCGAGGGTTTTATTGCAAGGGGCAATCGCCAAAAAAGAATGAAACCCCCCGGTACACCCATGTTGACAATTGATGGAAAAATTATTGTCAATAAACCCAAACCTGAACCCCGGTTTGAACTGCCTGAGCCAGTGGAAACTGAAAGACATCAGGAAGTGATTACCACTGGTGATATATTTAATGATGAAAAACCACAGGAAGAAGAAATTCTTCAAAATCTGGAACAGGAAACGGAAACAGTCGATTCAGCGGAAGGACAGGAACTGGATTCTGCTGTTGAAGAAACTCATGAGCCCATTCAAATAGAAGAAATGCCTTTAGAGGATGTACTGACGTTTGAAGATCTTACCGATTTTAGTTTTGATGTAGATGAAACATTTAATGAAATGGAATCTGAATTAACACAGGCGCCAGAGGTATCGGAATCCCTTAATCAGGAAGAATTGAGTGTATCAAATGACACCTCTGATGACAACAGAGAAAGCGATGCTTTAAAGATGGTGTCTGACACAGAATCTAATGAGACCGAGGATATAGAGTCAATTGATCTCGAAACAGATCTCATGGGCTCTGATGATATAGAATCTCATGTCTCTGAACCCGGCCAGGAAACACCTGAACACGAAACCGTTATTGATGATTCGGTTGAAGAACCGGATTTTATGGAATCAATTTTCGGTGATTCTCACCGAGAATTGTTGTCTGTTGAAGAACCGGAAGAGATCCAGGAACAATTTGAATCCGAGATGGAAGAGGCCGCACACACCTCAGAAACTGTTTTGGAGGATGGGAACAAAGAACCGGAACTCTTGACAGTTGATGATCTTGAAAAAGAATCTGACATTGTTGAAACACTTGCTGATGATACCGACGACGAGAGTCTGGAAAATATTTTTGCAACAAAAGACACAGTAGAATTAGAGGTTGAAACACCTGCCGAGCAACCTGTTGCGGAAAATAAAGAGGAGCCGGAGCAGGAATCTTCACTTGACGAGCAAATTGAACAGGATGATGAACCGGATCCGGTAGACTCTTTGACAGTAGATATTGACGAGTCTATGTTTTCTTTTCCTGAAGAAGAGACTGAATCTTCCAGTGCGTTTGATGAGTTCATGTTTGATCATGATGAAGATACAGATCCTCTGGTTCAGAAAACCGAAACCGAAACTGAAAAAGAACAGGACGCTGAAGCGGAAGAACCGGAAGCAGGATTTATTCATCAAACAGAAGCAACGACCGAATCACAAATAGACGATGAAATTGATATATTTGCAGATGTAGAAGAAGTTGATGATGAAAGTCTGTTTGTAAAAGAAGAACCCATTGAAGAAAATGATCTGGTAACTAATGATTTCTTTGTTCAGGAAGAAACACAACCTGAGGATTCTGAAATCAAAGAGAACCGTTTTGATGTAATGGATATTTATGATCCTGAAATGGATAGTCAGGTTGATCATACAGATGCTATAACACATCCCTTTAAAGATGCATCAGAACCAGAGCAGTTTGAGCAACCCCAATTAGATGAGCAGGTTTTTGAATCCATTTCCGACGATTCAATGGATTCCATAGATGATCAGGTACTTGAGCATTATGAAGATAATATTCAAGCATCGGACGAGAATTTATCTCCTGCTGACATTGTGTTGGGAGACGAGGATGATGAAACATTATTAATAGATACAAACAACCCTTTAATTGAAATACACAATCTGGAAGAAGAACCTGATGTAACAGATTTGGGTGTAGAGGGAAAATACAAACCCAGGGATGTAGAGCAGGAAGAGAGAGATCTGATAGACATGCTAGATTCGAATGATACGCTAATTGAAGAACAGGAAACTCCAGAGCAAAAGTCATTTTATGATCAGCATAATGTTGAAGAAGCAGATGTTATTTCTGAAAGTAGTTATGATCAGACACCTCCGGCGGTTCAACCTTTTGATGATCTGGTAAAAGCAGAGCATGATGACCAGAGTGACGCAGAGACAGTAAACTGGGAAGATGTTAAAGACGATTTTGATTTTTCCATTTCTTATGATGATATCTGGGAAATCAAAGAAATGAAACCCGAAACCCGTACAGGTGCAGTTCAATCCGCTGGCCCGGAAGAGAACAAGATGTCTTTTGAAGAGTTGATTGAACTGGCTGGTAAAGATGATAAAGACGATGGTTCGGCATCTTATACGGCATCTAGCAGTCCGCAAAATCCAAATGTGCAGCATGAAAAAGACCAGTTGTTCAGAGATAAATTAATGACCAAAGCGATAAAGTTGTACGAAAAAGAGGAATATACCGAAGCCATTCAAGTGTTTCTAGAATTAAAGAAAAAACATCCTCAAGATTACAAGGTACACGGATATTTGGGTAATGCTTATTTTCACAATAAACAATATTCCAAGGCAGCTGTGGAATATGAACAGGTACTGCAAATTAATGAAAATAATATTCAGGCATGTGAAAATCTTGGTGTTGTTTACGCAAATCAGGGAAATTTGAGTAAAGCTATACAACAATGGGAAAAGTTGTTAACTATATCTCCCGAACGTATAGATATTAAAAAAAGTATCGAACGCGCCAAAAAATACTTGAATAAAATGGTTTAGCTAAATATACTGTACTAATTAAATAGATGTTGACATTGGTAAAGTGAACTCCTATATTATATGATGCCCGCAGTTTACAGGGCGTGAAATAAAAGATAATAGGGGTTTATACGGAGATATATTTAAATGGAAGGTATTCAGTTGTCTGTTGACAGGGCTGGAACAAACAACAGCATATCTGTTATTAAGGTTGGCGGATACATTGACACAACCACATCAGCCGAATTGGAACACGCATTAAACGGTTTGATCAAAGCCGGTTCTTATATGATCGTCATTGACCTTGGCAGAGTTGATTATGTAAGTAGTGCGGGTTGGGGTATTTTTATCAGCGAGATTAAAGGTATTCGTGAAAAAAGCGGCGATTTAAAGCTGGTTAATATGGTACCCGAAGTTTATGAAGTCTTTGAATTACTTGAATTTCATCATATATTAAAAGCATTTGACAGCATTCAGGATGCTGTTGCGGATTTTGAAAAAAATCTTGTGGGTTCCGTTTCAGAACCCAAGAAAAGCAAGCCCGAACCACAGCCGGAAAGCAAACCGGTTCAGCAGGATATTCCTCCGGTACAAACCGAGACCAAACGTCCTTCACAGGCTGCCAATTTGTCAATAGACGAAAAGATTCAAAGAATCGTTGCAGCAGAGCCGGATGCAAGCACCGTTCAAATTGTACGCTTGTTAAATACATCTCAATATGGATTTGTAAAGATTGGCTGGTTTGGTTTACGTCGCGCGCTTAAACGTCTTGATTTGGACTCGAAACAAAAAAGAAAACTCCATGCCATTACTTATGATGGTTAATCCACACAGGGGGTTAGTCATTCACCTTTTAAAATTGAATCCTTTTTATTTATGTTTATAGATTCTGCAAAAATACATGTTAAAGCCGGAGATGGCGGAGATGGATGTGTTGCGTTCCGTCGTGAAAAATATGTACCCAAAGGCGGTCCCAGTGGTGGAGACGGCGGCAAGGGTGGAAATATTATATTTTTAGCCGATTCTTATATTCATACGTTGATGGATTTTCGCTATCAGCGTGACTATAAAGGTGAGCGTGGCGGTCATGGACAGGGATCCAACAAAACCGGCAAGGGCGGTAAAGACTGTATTATCAAAGTACCGGTTGGAACCGTTGTATATGATGTTGATGAAAATGTAATTATTGCCGATATGGTTGATAATGGTCAGCAGGCGATTGTTGCTCAGGGAGGAAGAGGCGGAAGAGGAAATGCCCGTTTCAAATCTCCTACCAATCAAACCCCTCGGGTTTGTGAAGAAGGCGGCAAAGGAGAAGATAAAAATCTTGCGCTTGAATTAAAGCTGTTGGCCGATGTAGGATTCGTTGGGCTGCCAAACGCTGGCAAGTCTACCTTGCTTTCTCGCATAACTGCAGCTAAACCCAAAATTGCGGATTACCCCTTTACTACATTGACACCCAATTTGGGAATCGTTAAAGTAAGGGATTTTCAAAGTTTTGTTACCGCAGATATTCCAGGGCTCATTGAAGGTGCGCATTTGGGAAAAGGATTGGGAATCCAGTTTCTCAAGCACATTGAACGTACCCGTTTGTTATTGATCTTGCTCGATGCAACGTCAGAAACCCTTGAAGAAGATTTTGAAACCTTGCAGGGTGAGCTTGAATCTTATGGCCAGGGATTGGAAAACAAACCCAGAATGGTTGTGTATACAAAAAATGATTTAATAGATGATTCATTTAAACCTTTAACGCATAAAGCGTTGAAAAATGTACCAACATTGATGATATCTTCGGTTACCGGGGAGAATATTCAGGACCTCACACAGATGGTGTGGGACATGTTGAATTCTGAAACAGAAAAATAATAAACATGAAAACATCCAGAGATACCCGGCAGTATCTTGAGGCGTTGTTCAGATTGTGTACGGTACCCCGTATCGGTTCAAAACGTATACGTGCTTTGGTTGCGCACTTTGGCTCTCCTGACAAGGTGTTTGGTGCGTCTGTACGGGAGCTTGTTGAAATAGAAGGCATCAGCAAGCAGCTTGCCCAAAATATAAAACAACACATGAACGATTCCTTTATTGAAAACCAGATCAATCTTTTGAAAACGCGTAATGCCAAGATTGTTTCCTTTTGGCAGGACGAGTATCCGACATCTTTGAAGAATATTCCGGATGCGCCCATTGTGTTGTATTACAAGGGGAATGGTTTGCCTGTGGGACAGAAATCCCTGGCAATTGTGGGGACCCGGCATCCCAGTGCTTATGGTAAATTGATTACCGAGTCATTCACACGCGATCTGGTAAGAAACGGATTTACACTGGTGAGTGGCCTTGCCAGGGGAGTAGATACCATAGCACATCAGACAACCGTGAATGAAGGCGGGTCAACTATAGCGGTTTTAGGCTCGGGAGTGGATGTGATCTATCCGTACGAAAATAAAAAGCTGTCAGAGTCTATTTATGAAAAAGGCTTGCTGGTATCCGAGTTTCCATTGGGCACCAAGCCGGAAGCCATGTATTTTCCGCGAAGAAACCGTATCATTGCGGGATTATGCTCTGCAACGCTGGTAATAGAAGCCGGTAAAAAGAGCGGTGCGCTTATAACGGCTGACCGTGCAATTGAACAGGGGAGTGATGTGTTTGCTGTTCCGGGTAACATCAACAGTCCTAAAAGCGCGGGCTGTAATCAACTGATCCAACAGGGGGCCAAACTTATCACAAACGTTCAGGATATTCTGGAAGAATATGATTCTGTTGGCGCGGTACCCGTACAACAGCAGGCACCACCAGATCTGTCAGCAGATGAAAAGAAAATCTTTGATCTGCTGTCAAATGAGCCCTTGCACATTGATCGATTGTCAGAAAAGGCGGGTTTGCCAACGTCGCAGGTGTTGGGTGTGTTATTATCGCTTGAATTACGCAATCTTGTTAAACAGATCATAGGAAAACACTTTATCAGATCGTTTTAGGGTTTTGGTAAATTCAATAAAGTAAAAAAAATATTTGACAAAGAATTATAAATTTTGTACATTTATTGTCTATCAATCGGAGGGCTAGTCCTAATTGGTAAGGCAGCGGTCTTGAAAACCGCCGGGTTCGCGCCCTTGGGAGTTCGAGTCTCCCGCCCTCCGCTAGACGTAAAGCAAGCTCATTCGGAGAGATGCCAGAGAGGCCGAATGGGGCGGCCTGCTAAGCCGTTGTAGGGGTTTCCCTACCGAGGGTTCGAATCCCTCTCTCTCCGCTAAAGAGATGGGAAAAAAAGATATGAGAATTTTAATCAAACGCTTGGAAATATGGTCTGTTGTTAAAATTGTCTTTTTATTATCTTTGATTCTCGGATTCCTTTTCAGCTTGCTTTACGCCGGATTTATTATGGTTATGAGCAGTTTTATGGGTGCTATTGGCGGAGAAGACATAACACCCATGCTACCGGCAAGCGGATTGTTGGCGATCCTCATTATTTTTGGAGGAACAATCAGTTTTGCCTTTTTTTATACCATAAGCGCTTTGATATTTTCATCGTTGTATAATATTTTTTCACGTATGGTTGGCGGCTTTACCATTGAAGCCGAACAGCTGGATAAAGATCTGGACGTTGTTTCCCAAACATATATTTTGGATCAAGATAACAAAGAATAAGTTATGACAAGAACGAGATTCGCGCCGAGTCCCACAGGTTTTGTTCACATCGGTGGACTGCGAACAGCACTGTACAATTATCTGTTCGCAAAAAAACATGGCGGGACTTTTATTTTGCGCATAGAAGATACTGACCGCACCCGCTTTGTAGAGGGTGCAACCGAAAACCTGATTTCCGCCTTGAACTGGGCCGGTCTGGTTCCTGATGAAGGTCCCGAAACCGGCGGAGATTTTGGCCCCTATTTCCAATCCGAGCGTACCGATCTGTACAAAAAATATGCTCAGGAGCTTTTGGATAACGGACATGCGTATATCGCCTTTGATACGCCGGAAGAAATGGATGAAAAACGAAAATCCACCGGTAACCCGCATTTGAAATATGACGCTTCTATTCGTAATGAAATGCGCAACAGCTTGAATCTGGATAACGCCCAGGTACAGGAACTGATAGATGCGGAAACGCCACATGTCATCCGATTAAAGATTCCCGAGGACCGTACTTTTACATTCAAAGATATTATCCGTGGCGAGGTTTCTTTCAAGAGCGAGCAGGTAGATGACCAGGTATTGATCAAATCGGACGGGTTCCCCACATACCATTTGGCAAACGTAGTTGATGATCACCTGATGGAGATCACGCATGTGATCCGTGGTGAAGAGTGGCTTAGCAGTGTGCCCAAGCATATCTATCTGTATGAATGCTTTGGCTGGCAGGCCCCTGAAATGGCGCATCTGCCGCTGATCCTGAATCCGGACAAATCCAAAATGTCCAAACGTGACATCCAGTCGCTCGACGATCTGCCGCAGGGCAAAGTGGACCCGGATGTGGCATCTTATGTGAAAAAAGGATTCGAACCGGAAACGATCATAAATTATATAGCCTTGCTGGGTTGGAATCCCGGTGAAGGTGATGAACGTCAAATATTCACCAAAGAAGAACTGGTGAACGAATTCTCGCTCGAGCGCGTAAACAAGGCTGCGGCTATTTTTGATCTGCGCAAGCTGGAATGGGTAAACGGCGAGCACATTACCCAACGCGACACAGCAGAGCTGGTTGAACAGGTAAAACCTCAACTGGCTGAAAAGGGACTGGATTATGGCTCTGAAGAATATTTGTTTAAAGTTGTGGATCTGTTAAAATCCCGCATGTTGTTTGTGGACCAGTTTGCCGTACTGGGAGAATATTTTTTCAAAGATCCGGAACATTATGATGAAAAAACGGTTAAAAAGAGATGGAAAGACGATTCAGTAAAATTAATACTTGAATTTGTTGATGAAATTGTTAAATTAGATGTGTTTGATAAAGAGTCGATTGAAAAAGCCCTCCATGTGGTGACCGAGCGAAATGAAGCCGGTACAGGTCGACTGATACACCCGGTACGGTTAGCGGTATCCGGCATGGGTGTAGGTCCGGGACTTTACGATATGTTGGTAGTCCTTGGCAAAGAAACGGTGACAAGACGGCTGAAAGCAGGCGCTACAGCCATTACACGTTGAAACGGTAACTCGTTTATAATATAGCCAAACTGGGGTGTCGTCCAGCGGCAGGACACATGACTCTGGCTCATGGAACCGGGGTTCGAATCCCTGCACCCCAGCACAATACACAAGGTCGGTATATCCGGCCTTTTTGCGTTTTAGGGGGAACCGTGTTGCACCTCCCGGAGGTATAATAAAAGTATTACAAAGATCGTGACGGAGAATATTTCAGTCATGTTCAATCAACATTTCATAAATACGTTAAAATGGAGTGGTACGATCCGGATTGGGGCAGAAAAGATTTAGTAAAAATTTTAAAGGTGATAATGGGGATTAATGATGGTGTTTCTTAGATAGGCCCCGGCCACGAGGGCCGGGGAATGGACTACATCTCCTGGTTATACCATTACTTTGCACCTTGCAAGACATTGAGCATCCGTTCTGCCACCAAACCCATCGTCTCCACCGCAGTACGTGCAACGTGATCTGATACCGTGGGCAACCATGGGCGGCCGTGACCTGTTCCCTGTTTGTTGCGAAGTGTGTTAATCGCACAGGCCGCCTCGAAGAGGCCCCTATCAAGGCGATTGATCGGTGTATCATCCTTGCCATCATTGGGGACAGATAGTTCGAGTGCGACAAATGCCTGTCCGAGCAACATTGGAAAGTTGTCTCTTGTCGAATAATCCCCGAATCTTGTTATCAGGACATGAGCAGCAGTGGCTTCCAATAGATCTTTACTTGTTCCGGTGAGCAAGGCAGCATCCGCAACCCCCTTTTTCGCGCGGTGTACGTAACCCTCAAGTGCCTCTGTGAGTTCGTTTCCAGACAATCCATCAAGAACCTTTCGACTTAGAACCCCGTCAAACCCCAACAAGAAACCCTCTGTATTAAAGGCCTCAACTGCACCACGAATGGCATCTGCTCCAGCGTAGTTTGGAGACTCTACACGAAAACCTCCACATCCCCTAATGTGGCTGAGTAGTCCATAGACAAACCTACCTCCTGCATCCGCATTGTTCTCAATAGCCCAGTTTAGGACAGCACGAACACGTTTTGCCTTTCCAAGCGTTTGACCCTGTTGATTAGGGTCGCACGATGATAATTGGGCTCTATCAATCTGTGTCTGAATTTCGGAGTGGCTAGGCTCGCGATATGTCTGTTCCTGCGCATCGTCCACTAATTTCGATAGTGCTACTATGATAGTGTCAGTCAGAGGAGCTGAGTTTTTATTCGTGATATTAGTCAAACATGTTTCCTTCCAGTGCTAAGTAACCCGGAGCTTACCTCCGGGATTTTTAAAATAATTCCCGGCCACGAGGGCCGGACTATGTTCGCCCATTCATTCTATCTCTTTAAATGGAAGCAAATAATTCTTTGAAATTTGCTCAGCTCTTAATGATGTATTCGATAAAAGCCTTTGGCACTCTATCACAAGGTCTTCTGCGGATAGTTGTGATTCGGAAAGAGTAGAAAGAAGAGCGCGGGAATCAGAGACTAGAAGCGCTAATTTTTCATAGGTTAAAGCGTGTGAAGCACCTGCAACAGCGGCTTTTGTCGCTTGATTTTTTGGATGAACGCTCACACGAACACATTCGTATCCTTTATAATTGGTACTAAACCATTCGGCGGCGACTAAGAGTTGCCCATGTTCTTCTTTTGTAAGCGCATTTTTTTCCTTTTTACGGCTTTTTGCTTCAATGACAAATCCAATTTTTTCTGGCAAAAGCCATAATACATCAGGACCTTGGCCATTTATATCGTGTCTCTCAGAGGAAAGCCCGATCATGATGGCAAGATCGGCCAAAGCCTGTTCAAATTGACTAGCAGAGGAGTTATGATGCAGATGTGAAACAACTTCCTCAAAAGACTGCAAAAAACCTCGTCTTAACCGGTAATCGATTAGTTGATTTACAATAGCCATCGCTTGTACGCTAGGAGCTGATAACCGACGATAAGGGGGTAGAACTTTTGGACGGGTTAGGCAACGGTTATGTGCATATGCCTGGCGTTGGAAATAATCCGCACGATCAGGATGTCCCCAACGATCGGCAATGCGACCAGCTAATTGCTCCATCCATCCACAAATTTGTAAATCCAATGAATTTATTTTAATTAGGTTTTTCTCAATTTTCGAAATTGCCTGCTCATGATAGCCGTCGACCCACAAATTAAAAGCTTTTCTTTCTCCAGCGGCTTGTATAAATCGTAATTCTTCTGGAGCCTCTTCATCCACCAATTCAGCAAGAGTTTCTGCGTGATATTCAATCCATCCTTTATCGCGATCGAAACTCCGTTGAATTGTTTGTGCAAGCTCCTTAAGATCACTTACTTCTTTGCTGATCTCTGCACCCATTTCAATTTGTGCTCTTGTGGCATTGGTTAGAAGCTTAAAATTAGCGTCTTTAGCCACCCAGCCCGCAATGTCTGCCCCAGCAAGAAGGACTACACAATGATCCCCAGAGCCTCTGGCCCCCCTTCCAATGCCTTGCTCAATTCGTTGGGCGAGCATCCTATTGATTGTTGTAGCACCAAAAAGAGCGGCTGCTCGAAATAACTCGTAATTTGATGTACCAGCAGGCAGACCGCTCATAACAAGCAATCGGCATGAATCGCCTGGTAAATCGATGCCATCGTATCGGTTTGCAAATACAACTGGTCCCGATGTTGCCCTTTCCTGCAAGTCGGCTACAAGTTTTTCAACTTCGGCAGACCCCTTTGCTACAGTTACAGAATCTATCCATTTTTCTGCAGCTTTATCGGACGGGACAAGAATTATTGCTCCTAGTTTATTCTTTGAAGTCCATTCAACAATTTTTTTGATTGCATTCGTTACATCGAATTTGAATGGCATCAGATCAGGAATCAAAATCATACGTTCACTTACGCCTGCTAACGATCGAGAAGTCAGTGGCTTCTGCACTGCTTCAGGATTCGCATCAAATGTACGAACGATATCACTATCATCAGCTATTGTTGCAGACATATAAATGCGTCGTGATGCATCAAAGAAAGTTGGGAAGGCATTTACAAGCGGGAGAATCGGTGTAATTGTGAAAGCATTACGGCTTATTAGCGCGTGACAAAAATGCAATTGATCTCGTAAAAGTGGCCAAACTAGAGCATATTTATCTGCATCTGATTTTATTTGTTCACGGACAGTATCTAGTTGCTCATGCCACGCCCAATACGGAACTTCCAAAACAGAATATTCAGATCCCGCAATGATATCATCAAATGTCCCAATCTTATCTGTTTCCTTAAATGCCTTTCGAAATAAATCAGCTAAACTTTCATATCTTTCTCTATCCACTTCGGCTTTGACATCAAGCGTAAAGGATTCGCGTACAACGGAAAAGGCAGCATGGGCATCATCAAGGATGACTGCTGAGACTTTTTGTGGTAATGGATCTCCACGAAGACCAAATTTGCTCCGCCCATTGAATAGAGCCTTATATGTGCCAACCATGACGGCATTTGAGTTTATAAAGTCTTCGTTCAATGGCTGTCTTCGTTCGTATGCGACGGCGTTTATGCCAATACTGATTGCTTTTTCTATAGTCTGATTAACAAGTTGGACAGTTGAAGCAAGATAGAGAACAGGCTCTGAAGTTTCATTCAGCGTTGATTGAGCCATAAGAAGGCCAACCAGAGTTTTACCACCACCAGTATGCAGCTTTACGACAGTATCGCGTTCTTGCCTATTTTTAAACCAAGCATGAAGTACCTCAGCTTGACTGGTGTAGAGATCATTGATTCCAGGTGGTTTCGGTAAGCGACGGAAAATTTCAGATGGTTCTATCGCCTTGGTTTTTTTCTTTTTGGTTCTTAATTTGTCAAAGTCTACCACAATAGTTCCTCATTTTTATTGAACAGAGATAAGCCCAATATAGTATTTAACAAGTTTTAGCCAGAAATAGAATACACATATTATTCTATTAAGTAAAAATAGTTTTTTGCTTAAACCTATTGACAATGAATTATGACATGTTATGCTATAAAACTTGTATTGCACATTGAAATTTTACTTCGGGTATAATTTTAGTTAATCATATTTTTGGAAAGAGTCAATAGGAAAATATACATTTTTACTAAAAAACTGTGTAGAGGGTCAAGGACTGTACTATCTTGAGTGTATCTGTGGTTTAAAGTTTTTATCTATATCTTTTTTGAGCTTTAGCGTCCGTATTCAATCCAAAAGATCGTGACGGAGATTATCTCCGTCACGATCGGGATTTTTTATCTGTTCATGTTTCGAGACTCGTATCAAATCTTCTCTGAGAGGTGTACCCGGAGGATTACTCAAAGGAATCATCCCCTAAAACGCAATCCATCACTCCCGGGGTTTGGCAATCATCATGTTCAGATAATCTGCAAAGTCTTTTGCAACACCATCCTTTTGATTGATGTAGGTTTGCATGTGTTTGTTCTTGTCGGGAATCCATTTACATCCTTTATCCGGATCAAAGTCTAAATAGCCGGTTCCGCTGTTTATCAAAAAACCGCCAACGCCTTCAACCGCATAATAGACCGTGGCCAGGTCCCAGCTTGGCCTTTGGTCATCAAGTGTTTTTTTGCCATACCACCAAAGCCAGTCCCGATAGGCTGTACGGATGATATTGCCAGCAGGTGTCTGCTTTAAGGATTTACCGGTCATCACATCAGCACCGGCATCCACAAAAACCATAGGCACCGGTACATTATCGATTAGATATTTTGTATATGGTGCGGTGCCGTTTTTAAAGAAATTCCAGTCTTGCGTGTATTCTCTTTTTTTATTGTTTGCGCCAAGCGCACCCAAAGCCACCCAGCGACGGACTTTGGTTCGGACCAGTTCCAATCCGTTCAAAGGCGTTATGGCATCTCCTTCCGAAACCAACAGATCATACAATCCTTTTGTATGGCCTACGGTAATATAGGTCACGCTATGGTCCGGCTGTTCTAAAAGTAATTTCCTGTTCAGCTGTGTTTGTTCAACAGCATCGGTGTTGGATATAATCGTGTTCCCGAAAGCAGCGGTGTCTTTTGCCAGCTTTTCCGCACTCATTTTATCCACAGTATCACCAACATCGTCTTTATGGTTCGCACCCACGGGTATATGGGGCCGGCCACAATATATGTTAATTGCCTGAACAATTCCCGCACCATAGGGTACTTTGCCCGAGCTATAGATACATCCAAGAATTTCAACCTTGCCCATATCCGCATAGGTATGTAACAGGGCCAGCGCTCCTACATCATCACAGTCAGATCCCATATCCGTGTCAAAAATGATTTTGATGGGTTCTGTAATCGGTTTCAAATCCGTTTGTGCCAAAACACCAAAATATGGGATTAACATCAAGAGTAATAAAGGGATGATTTTCTTCATATTGTATCCTCTACAGTCATGTACTTTCCAGAAAGGGTTCGCTCTTGTGCTTGAATTGCTGTATTTGAAAAAACACATAAAAGAACCAGGAGCCATTGTTGCAAGTTGATTTTCATATAAATCCTGTTGATGAGAGTATGATTGTTTTTAACACCAGCATCACCAGCCAACCCTATTGAGTTGCATGAGCGGCGGGGAGGTTGGGTGAATGCATTTGTTATTTTAGATTATGTGATCTGTAAGATGTTTTGGAGCCATTGTCTAAAAAAAGATAATTGTTCATCTGTATGAAAGAAATGTTCTCCATTTTCTAATACTGTCAGATCAGAATTGAAGCGGCGGGAAAATGAAGAAACAGTATCATGAGCTGTCAAATTATCTTTTGATCCGTATAAAATCGAGGTTGGTATTTTCCATTCAACAACTGGATGTTCCTTAACAAAGGAATAATAATCCCAATAGAGGACCTCACCGATGGGCGTTGCAATTTCTTTTTCATCATAAAGTCTTTTTTCTGTTATATTAAACATGTTCATCATATTGACAATAATGGATTCCATATTAACAATTGGAGACAGTAACATTGCTTGTCGCAGCGCTTCATGTTTATATGCTAAAAGACTCAAATACGCTCCAATACTGCAACCAAAGACACTCACGTTATTTGAAATTGATTTTGCGTATTCCAATATGACATCAAGCTCTTTGACACAGTTTTGAACTTTGCAGAGAGTTGCTTCATTTTTACGATCTCCATGTTTTGGCAAATCAAAACTTAGAACCTGGTAACCCGAATTAACCGCTTCTTGCGCAAAAATAGCAATTACATCATCCGCTTTATTTGACATATTCCCGTGAATGGCTATAAAGATATTTTCTGATTTTTCTCCCCATAAAATCGAGGGAATAGTACCGACTTTGAAATCAAACCTTTTCAAAATAAAATCCTTGAACAAAATAATAAATCATTAACCTAATTTTAATAACGTGTTTTATTACCACACGGAGGTGTATTATAGGAATATCAAAGATCTTGAATGAGCTCATCGTCATGAGCAGTTGGAAAGATCCATATTGATGTAATAATTTATTCCAGTATTTCGATTGTTTCATTATACAACTGTTGTAATCTAGTTTCCTGACCTTGTAAATTCTGGAACCGTAATCTGAATTCAATCAGCAGAGCTTTTGTATTTTCAACATCATTTGATTTTAAAAGAAATCTTTCCGCAATTTTTTCAATAGAGGTTTCCAGTATTAACTGCTGCAATGCATAGGTTTCGTTAATGTTTTTTAATGTCTGAAAATCAAATTCTGATATGATTCCAATAGATTGGGCAGAACTCCATGCTGAATTTGACAAGGGTTTGCTCATTAGATTTTTATTGGCTAAAAGGGTTTGTGTAGGTATATAACTATTATTTTTGACAATTATTTGAATACTGTCATTTTTACTTTCGATCAAATGGTTTAGATTTTCGAGTATAGTTTTATGGTCTGCTATCCAGTCATCTAATGTATTTTGATTTTCTAACAACTCTGCTTTGATTTGTTTGATGGCATTGTTTTTAGCGCTGGTTGTTTTTGCCTTTTCATATGTTTTGTTAATATAAAGGGCAAAAAGAACACTAAATACAATTAGAAACCCTTCACCAAGATATTTTTTAAAATTCATTTTCATTTATGGTTTTTTCTTTTTTGATCATTTGTTCTCAACGATTATAGGAATATCAAAGATCGTGACAGAGATACTCTCCGTCACGATCAGTAAAAAGCAGTTACTGTTTCTGAGGAGTAAGCTGGGAACAGCGAAAGGTATGCTTTTCAAGCTCCGTCCCAGCTTCATTGATCAGGCGAAATGTCACTGTGGGATCCGCTTTGTTCATGTCAAAAGTGAATTCACCAAACGCGATCAATCCGCCTTTGTATCCAAAGAGCTGTGCCGATTTGTCCGGGGCAAACGCGTCCGGACCGGGAACACCGCCCAGGGTTGCAGCTTCAAATTCATGCAGCGCAAAACCCGATGGCCGTTTAATCTTGAAACTGCGTGCGCCGTGACGGTCGCCACTTAGAAGCAATACACCGCCTATCTGGTTCTCTTCTATAAAGTTATAGATCTCTTCTCGTCCCGGAATGTCCCAACTGCCCCACGAGTCCTTTGCTTTGGACATATAGTCGCTCCACATGGTGCCGCTGGTCAGAATGATAAACCGGGCTTTGGATGCCTTGAGGGTTTTAAAAAGCCATTGCATTTGTGTATCACCAAGGTAGGAACCGCGCTGTTCCCGTTTCTGCCAGTTTCGGCAAGAGCGGGTATCGAGCATGATGATTTCCACATCGCCAATGACGGTGTTGAAATAGATGCCGCGATCTGTGACAGACGTCTGGGGATTGACCCAGTTTTCCTGCCAGAGTTTCCGCAGCGCGTTACGCTGCATGTTTGTTATCTGACCTTTTTGAAGACCGGATTTGTCATTGTTCAGATAATCGTGATCATCCCAACTGGCATAGACCGGAATATTGGCAGAAAATGTTCGCCACGGTTTTGAAACGTCTCGTAAAAGATAATCGGCATAGTGCATATGGGTGTTGGTTTCCCGGTCATCCACTGCTATATCACCCAAAAGCAGCATGGCAAGATTGCCGCGCTCTACAATCAATCGCATCAAATTGGGATTGTGAACACCGATCTTGTGATAGCACGAACCAAAAGCAATGCGCATGGTGTCTGTGGTATTCGGTTCAGGAGCAGTGTGAAAAGAGCCATTGCCTAAAACAGCACCTGCACTGTTAACGATCTGGTAGAGGTATGGGGTGTTTGCCGACAATCCGGTAATCCTGACCCGGGTGGCCGCTCCGGGCTGGGTAACCTCGACAGGGAAAGACTTTTGATTTCCTTCTTTATCTGTGACATTTACTTTCAAAGCTTCAGCAAGGACCGGACGAAACCAGATGGTAATATCGCTCTCTGAAACATCACCCAACATCGGTCCGCTGATGAGGGCAAGACCGGCCTTTTTGGCGGCTTTGATGATTTTGGGATCGCTAAGTGTGGCGTCAGGACAGCTTGCAAGGATTTCACGGGCCTTTAGGTAAAAAGAGCGTTGTGCTTCCGGCAGACGTTCAAAACTGTCCAGAAGAAGCGAGTCTATTTCCAGGCTGCCTACATGTGCCTGTTTGAGAGTAACAATATGGGTTGCTGTATCCGGGGTCGATTCAGCGTAGCAAGCCGTGGCAATCATCCCAAGACACAGGGTAAGGCAGAGTATATACAATCGAAGATCCATTCTGGTATCCCTTACATATATCGGTATTTTGTTAAAAAGTAATAGTAATTAATCATATTTCTTTAAAGAATCAATGAAAAAGTATTATGAGGAAACCGGGGAATGTTGTTTCTCTATCGGTGGATTCGAAGCCTTGCACCCTTGGACAGTACTTTCAGTTCGGTTTATCCGGTCTTTTTCTGTTTTAGAGGTAGCAAAGATTTCACCTCCCGGTGTCTGTTGAAAGAAACAGAAAATCTCCCGCAAAAGTGTTATTTGGGTAGGAGAATTGTTGATATTTTAAAGCCGTGATCTTTTACAACCGTCCCCCGGATGATAGCGTACGTAATACAAAGGACTGTGACGGAGATTATCCCCGTCACGATCTGAATAGCTGTTTTTTCAAAACCTACTGGAAAAATTTCCTTATTTCATCAATATAACCTTTTGCATCTGTGTCGTATTTCCCGCTTGCATGCGGATGAGATAACAACCGCTGGGGACATTGCTGCCGGTTTCATTCGTCGCATTCCAGTAGACATGATGACTTCCGGCAGTCTGGTTTCCATTAAAAAGGGATTTCACCTGTCGTCCCAACAGGTCGAACACGGAAATGTTTACATTTGTGTCAATTGCCAGATTGTAAGCAATCTTTGTCTGTGGATTGAATGGGTTGGGATACGCATTTTTCATTTCGGTTGTTTCAGGAAGTTTGTCTGTTTTTACGGATACAGAAGAGAGAGCCGAGGTTTCGCCTTTTGTACTGATATCCGAGAGACGGTAATAATACGTTTTATCGGGTTCTACCATCTTGTCTGTAAAAGAATAATCCGTTCGGTCCGATGTATTGCCTTGTCCCTGCAGGGCAGGATGGGTCTGGTGTGAGGCAATGGTTTGCCACGAATTGTTATCATCTGATCGTTCGAGGATAAAACCCAGGTTGTCTGATTCGGATTCCGTCAACCAGTCCAGAACTACGGAACGGCTTTCACTTTTTGCCGAAAAGGAAGAAAGCTCTACGGGGAGAGCACCCTCTGTGCCCATTATTCTGATTGCAAAAGAATTAAAAGGGAACCAACCACTAGCATATTGTATGGTATGGTGCACAGTATAATAGCTTGATGTTGGCAGCACGATACCGTCAATCTGGTACATTGAAATCTTCTCAGACGTGCTTATCACAAGCGCATATTTTGTATTTGCACTAAAAGCGTAGCTGTTTAAACTGGAAAAAGTAAAGGTTGTATAGGTTTCTACAACTGGAATAGTTTGATTAGAAAAAGTTTCAGAGGCCAAAACAGGGCCTGTTGGTATATTATCGCCATAAGCCTGCTGTATACTAAATGTAACGTCCGAAGTAGCTGGTGCCCAAGAATAGAGTACCAGAGTTACACTGTGTAAATTGTATGGAGTTGCGTTAGTCGTAAAGATGATAGCAATTTCACCATTAGTGTGAGTACCAAGCTCCCAGATCTCTTTGGTAAGGTTATCTGTGTTATCCATGATTTCAATCTGTGCAAACACCATACTACACAACCCTGCCAATAAAATGGTCAGTAAAATTTTTTTCATTTTATTTTTCCCTCAAGTTGTATTTATAACTTTAATCGTAAAGGGCTCCCACCCTTTGCCTGTTTTACGAAATGGCCTGGCCCTCCTATACCAGGAATTCTTTATGTATGGTTAAAATATTTCAAGCTCACACTGGAAAAAATCCAGTATTAAATATACCAAGGCATACCCCGAGGTGTATCGGATACCTGAAATCAAGTGGTTATTAACCAGGTCAATGAATATAAACAGCCTCTGCAAAAAAGGGCTTATAAGTGACGGGTTTATCCTATATCTGAAAATACGATAAAATATTTATATGTCAAGCATGGTATTGATCATTTCACGCTGTTCTGATTAATAACATAATGGGTTTCCGTTGGGAACGCCATTTCAATACCGGCTTCATCCAGATTGCGTTTGATACCCATATTGACCTTGTGAACAATGATCTTCCAGTTACTGCTGTCCGTGATCCAGTAGACAATTTCCAGATCAAGGGAAAAAGCACCAAAGTTGGTAAATCTGACTTCGGTATCGTCGCTGTCAATACCTTCAATATCAGCGATGGTTTTTCTCACAATATCCATGGCTTTATCCATATCATCTGCGGTTGTTTCATAGACCAAACCAATGTTCACCACCATCCGGCGTCGCTCGCGCTTGGAATAGTTTTCCACAACGGTATCCACAATCGCGCTGTTGGGGATGACCACATGCGTGCCGCCTACGGTTTTGATACGGGTGCTTCGCATACCTACTTCAAGCACGGAACCGGATTTACCGCTGATCTCAATCCAGTCGTCAATCTGGAACGGCTTGTCCCAAAAGATGGTAATACCACCGATAATATTCTTGACTGCATCCTGGGCTGCCAGGGCAATGGCCAAACCACCAATACCAATGCCAGCCAGAATGGACAAGATATCATATCCCAGATTTGACAGGATGATGATACCTCCCAGGACCAGAATAACCGTTTTTACGGATTTACGGACGATGGGCAGGATCTGGTCGTCAAGTTTGCTTTTTGATTTTTCGGTTATCGGTTCAATATAGGCGGTGATCAGCATATCAAAGAACCGTACCAGAAACCAGGTAGCGGTAATGGCAAGCAGGGTAATCACTACATTATGAAAGAATTTGATTCCGCCTTCGTTCAGTGTCAGAAACCGGGCCCCAACCCAAACGCCTCCACTGACGATCAGCAGAACGATGGGTTCCTCTATAATATCAATGAGATAGTCGTCGAATTTGGTTTTTGATTTTTGTGCGATTCTGCGCAGAGAAGTTTTAAAGAAAAAATAGACAATCCTGCCTACTATAATTGCCAATACAATGGCGCCGCTGAGCAGTAGATATTGACCGACTGAATTATTGAATACCGTATAGTCAATAACGTTCCGGATAGATTCCATGTTTACTCCTGTTTAATTAAAGAACGGAAAACAATATAATAGATGGTTTTCTAAGATTTTCTTGAATACCAGTATTTCTGAAAATAACACACTGGCATTTAAAATATATAATGTATGATAAAAAAACAACAGGAGAATTGAAAATTTTAATAATTACTCGGTCTGATGTGTCAAAGGGTAAACAGAGCGGCTTTAGTATTTAACAGTCTTGTGAATGAAAAGCTATACCGGTAAATCGAGTTGTAGAGATTGTTGTTGGGAGGGTAGGCCGTATCAGCCAGCCTTTTGTAAAAAAGTTAATTTGAAAGATCGTGACGGAGATAATCTCCGTCACGATCATACTAGAGGTAAATGTACAGTATTAGATTAAAATATTGCGCGCATAGTTAACACAGGTTCTGGTTTCCTTGACAGAATTTGACCAGGCAGCGATCCTGTATTCCAGTTCGATGTCGCAATAGATTTGAGGATATTTGTTTTTAATCAGTAACAATATTTCTTCTAACGGTGTATCACCTTGTCCCCAAACCTGGTTTGCATTGGGTGGCTCTGTATTGAGACCGGTTTTATCTTTGATGTGCAAACTGTAAATCCGATCATGATATTTTTCAATGAAATCACAGGGGTTAATGCCGGTTGAACCCCAATAGTGGCCAACATCAAAATTCAACATGATACTTGGTGAAACGGCAAGAATATCTTCTACGTTGAATCCTTCTTCTGCGTATTGATAATGGTTATGCATGACGGCATACAAACCGTATTTTTCGGCAATCGGGCCCATTTTTTTGGCTGTTTCCAGTCTCATTTCTTCTGTAATTCCCTTTACATTCATGGCTTTGTTAGCTTTGAATGCATAGTCAATTTCTTCCAGTGACCAGCTGCCCGGGGTCCATTTCATAAGGTGGATGTCTACCCCGGCAGCCCTGTACATTTGGGCAAGTTCTGCAAATTTATCCATGGGAGCGGATAAACGCCACTGTTTTAAGGCTTCTCTTGAATCTGCGGCCTTTTTTTCAAGATCGGCATATTCTTCTTCTGTTAAATCACGTTCTTGTTGAGCTCTGAACCGTTCATATCCTCTTTGCCCGGGTCTAATGGGGGGTCTTAAAGCCTTGGGTGCGCCACACCATTCTTCAGCAAGGTTTGTTTGTCTGAATTCTATAGAACTCAGGCCTGCCTCAATACAGGCTTTTAACAGTTCGTCCACATTTGATGGATTGATTCCACGAATACTATAAGTTGAGGCACCTATCTGAACACCGCCAAATTTAGAGTTGGGTTTTCCGACACCGGTAGCCATTGGTGTTGGTTTGGAAGAACAACTTGAAGTCAATACACCCGCAGTCAAGACAGTTGCTGCGGTACCAGTTCCAATAAATTGACGTCTGGTTACATTACCTTTTCCCTTGATTTTTTTCATATTCGATCCTTTAAATTTGGATTGAAAATTATGTTGAGATTAATTATGTTTGCATTGATGAACTGTTAAATTTTTAAAATACATATACTCTTTAATATATACAATATCTCGTCTCATCGCAATAAAATAAACATTTTTTCGTACAGTTTCGGATGTCGAAGTGAATACTTTTGCTAATCAGGTTTTTGTAAAATTAATATTGACTTTTTATTATAATTCGTATGCCTTAATTTTTGTCAGTTATGTATATACTGAAAGGATATACTATGAAAACTATATCGTTAAAGCTTGATGATGATATTTTTGTAGATGTTGAACAAATAGTAACAGACATAAAAAGCCCGGAAATCGATATATTAATGAGGCTATTGAACTTTACAACAAGCTGCAAAAGCGAAAAATTATAGAGGAAAATCTTGCAAAGGAATCTTTATTTGTCAGGGACGAATCTGTGACAGTATTAAAAGAGTTTGAGGATATAGATTATGACGGTTAAGCAATACGAAATTTGGATAGCTGATCTAAATCCTCAGATAAGTACAGAACCCGGTAAAACAAGACCGGTAGCTATATTACTGACAGACCTGTTGAATAAAGTTGATCATCTCTCTACAATTATTTGCCCAATAACTACAAAGGTTACAATAAAATCAGATGTTTTGCGGGTACATATTGAAAGAGGCACAGCAAATGTAAACGAGAATTGCGATTTAATGATTGATCAGATAAGAGCTATTGATAATAAAAGATTGATAAAAAGAGTTGGGATGTTACCAGCATAAAAAATCTCAAAAGTGATAGAAAATATTAAAATTGTACTGGATTTGGATTTAAGAATGTGACGGGAATTATTTTGATCATTTAAAATGCATCGTATAAACATTTTGGTTATCAGGGGAAAATCTATGAGAAATTTCTTTTTATTAAGATCGTGACGAAGATCATCTCCGTCACGATCTGTAAATTAAATTGGCGACCGTTTTGTAATAATCCCTTATTTCATCAACAGGACTTTTTGCATCTGTGTAGAGTTTTCTGTTTGCATCCGGATAAAGTAACAACCGCTGGGGACAGTGCTGCCGGTTTCATTCATCGCATTCCAGTAGACATGATGACTGCCGGCAGTCTGGTTTCCATTAAAAAGGGATTTCACCTGTCGTCCCAACAGGTCGAACACGGTTATGTTTACATTTGTGTCAATTGCCAGATTGTAAGCAATCTTTGTCTGTGGATTGAATGGGTTGGGATACGCATTTTCCATTTCGGTAGTTTCCGGAAGTTTGTCCACTTTAACGGATAAAGAAGTGTAATCCGAGGTTTCACCTTTTGTGCTGATATCCGAGAGACGATAAAAATAAGTATTACCGGGTTCTACCATCTTGTCTGTAAAAGAGTAATTTGTTCGATCCGATGTGTTACCTTGTCCTTTAAGGGCAGGATGGGTCTGGTATGAGGCAATGGTTTGCCACGAATTATTATCATTCGAGCGTTCAAGAATGAATCCGAGGTTGTCTGTTTCGGATTCGGTTGCCCACGCTAAATTCACAGATGAGCCATTGCTGCTCGCTGTAAAGGTAGAAAGCTCTACTGGAAGAGAGCCTTCAGTGCCCATAACCCGGATTGCAAAATAATTAAAATCGTTCCAACTCGTATCATAAAGTAAGGTACGGTTAACCGAATAATAACTTGATGTTGGCAGCAATACACCGTCACAATCAATCTTATACGCAGTCCCGGTTGTACTTACCACTAGCGCGTACTTTGTATTTGCATCAAAGGCGTAGCTGTTTAAAGTGGAAAAAGTAAAAGTTTTATAAGCCGCAGTAGATGGAATTGCTTGATTATTAAAGGTTTCAGAGGCTAAAACAGAGCCTGTTGGCACATTACTACCATCTGCCAGCTTTATACTAAATGTGACATCCGAAATCGTTGGCGAAAAATTATATAGCACCAGAGTTGCACTGTATAAATCGTATGGCGTGGCATTTGTGGTAAAGACGATAGCAATATCACCCTCATGGAGTTGATCCATGTTGGTGGGGTCTTTAGCAAGATTATTTGTGTTATCCATGATATTGGTCTGTGCCAACACCATATTACATAAACCTGCCAATAAAATGGTCAGTAACAATTTTTTCAAATTATCCTACTTGAATTATAATCTAAAAGTGATAGATGTTGATTGGAAAAGAGTTTTTACCCATGGAGATATTAAAGAAAGGGCTTGGCCCGGCTATTGACAAATTATCTGACAGAATAGTATACAAATTTAAGAAAATGAAAGCAAACGGTTTTTGACTTGATGAAAAGTGTTAATAGGGTTCTTTTTTATAATTTAGAGGCATCAGCCCCGGCCACGAGGGCCGGGCCAGGGATTTTTATTTCTTTTTCATAAGCTTGTAATGAATATCAGCAAAGAGTTTATGTCCCACAGATTCCGAATGGCATGGTGTGCAATTCATCTTGCTGCTTATATTTGCCACTTTACCTTCTTTTCCATGACAG
The DNA here is from genome assembly GCA_963693055.1 of bacterium. Classification (GTDB taxonomy): domain Bacteria; phylum Zhuqueibacterota; class Zhuqueibacteria; order Residuimicrobiales; family Krinioviventaceae. The sequence goes on along the minus strand of OY843751.1, from coordinate 5,969,182 downwards.
GTTATACATGTTGTAACGGGTTCGTTCGCATTGCCGGATGTCATAAAGTCATTGTTAAAAAATTGATTAAGCATGGTAACTGTATGGTAGACCACATCTGCGGTCAACCTGCGGCAGCGTTCCTTTTGTTCTATAGATTTAATTGCATATCCACTTGTATTACTCCAGTTTGTGGTGGAAGCATGGCATAGCACAGAATTAGAGATTGACGTAGGTGGAGTGAATTCAAGTAAAGGATTTTTTGGACTAAATTGAGGAAGTGGGGTTTTTTCGTACCATTGATACAAATTTTCTATCAGATAGTCTTGATTTTTCTTGTCTTTTACTAACAAGCCAATAAGGGCGGCCGCTCCATTTAGTGCACCACACACCGTACCATATCCACCAATACCTCCGTGTCCGTATTTCATCATCTCGCAGGGGAAATTACTAAATGGCTCACCCACTTGATCAGCCAGTTTAGATACGACGCTTTTAAAGGTGGCGTACATACAACTTCCCTCGTCATAGCTATTATATGCCAACTCGGCTGCAGCTAAAGGATCTAATTGACTATAGGGCCAGGATTGTTCTCCCTCATTACGGGTCAGTTTTTTGGCAGATTCTGCAGGTGAAACATTTGGCTTAAAAGCAGTAGTGAGAGTGACAACACCCACAGCTCCACCCCCTACGATTGCTCCGCCAAATATTTTAAATAATTTACGACGCTCCATGTTTGTACTCCAATATCTTTTCTAATTTACTTTTGAGAACCGATTAACGCAGTTGTTTTGTATAATTAAATTTTTATATTTAGAATATACGAATATTGAATTGCAATTGTGCTTTTTTTTCCACATCTGGCAGAGAAATTTTTCCGGGTTACTCTGAATATCTGAAACATGCTGGTTTTTGTAATATTGGGGATAATTGATATGACCTCACCTTTTAGATTGTTCAGGATCTGTTCCAATTTGATCTGGTATTTATATTAATTTTATTCGACGAATTTTTATATGGTTTGATTAAAGCTATTCTCTAGATGAAGAAACGGAGAGGTAAGACAATCCATATAAAAAGTCCAAGACCAAAGTTTGTGTGATTTATAAGATTGGTTCTCAAAATTTTTGATCGATGTGGTGATTTTGAAGCCATAAAACCCATACCGATAGAAGGAAGCAACCAAAACCAGGGAAAGCAAATTGTAGCAATTCCAAAAACCAATGACATCCAAACAAATTCTTGAAAAAGTGCCACTTTGTATTCAAGTATCAAATATACTCCGGCAAGTGCAATTCCAATTAGGTAATGAGATATCAAGCACCAAAGTTTTTCATTCTTAAATTTCGGGCTGTTGTTAATATCTTTATGAACTAATTTGCCTTTAAATATATAAAGGAACCATCTGCCCATAGCTTCCTGAGAAATAAATGGATAGACGAGTTTTCTTTTGGCAAGCATTCCAGCCAAAAAATCCATAACGAATGTTGCAAATATCCCCATTAACACAGCTTCAATAATTATCAACTGTGGTTCTCCAGTGATTTTTATTTATTCATGGGACATCATAATACAAGGGTATTCTTTCATTTTTACAAATCCCAGTTTTTCAGCGAGTCGTGTGGACTCTGCGTTCATGGCGTCCCAGTGGCATTCCAGGTTACGGCGGCCGCATTCGGTCAGCATGCGGCGGGCCACCCGTGTGGCGATTCCTTGACGACGATACCCTTCGCGGGTATCCACCTGGATCTCGATACCTTTGCGGTAAAACGTATAGCAGCCAATGCCGCCTATGATTTTATTGCCGATGGTTGCTGCAAATCCAAAGCCCTGTAAATCGTTTTCGTTATGGAGCATTGTATTGGCTACCAGATCCATGGACCATTCTTCCGAGTATAGAGCTGATACCAATGAATCATCGATGGGTTTGATTGCAACCGGCTGGCCTTCCAGGACCAACGAAGTTTCTTCTTGTATGCTCGATCCGGCTTTTGCCGCGTTTTCAGCAGTCATGGGATGGAAAGCCATTCTTGTATATGCTTCCAGCTTTCCGTTATAGCGCTTTTGAATCTCTGTCAACCATGATTTAGGAGGATCATAAAGGTGTGCTTCCTGGATTTCGGCTATTTTATTATAAATCTTTTGATCGAATGCCCCTGCAAGTTCAACAAAGTCCCCCACAATTACTGCAGAACCGGAATCGCCAATGTATGCTTTCCCATAAATGCCATCAATGAATGACTGAGATATCTGATGTCGGGGGAGAGGTAGTTTGTTTTCAGAAAGGATCGCAACAAATTTTTTTGTTTTATTTGCTTCAAGGAGTATCATGATTTATCCGGATTTTGTGATTGGGATATTGGAAAATATTAAACCCGGATTAAAAAGTCAATAGGATAATATCCCCCGTAGCAGTATACTGGGGGATATTATAAAAAGGTTAAAATGAATCAATTCTCAAGCTGTTGAATCATTTTTTCAATTTCGTCCATTTCATTAAAAACCCGGTTATGGAGAAAATCCCATGCACCGGTTTTCATATAAATAGTATCGCGAAAAAAATTTGTGGCGCTGACCATGCCCTCCATTTCAAAATCATCCGCAATATTGGGTTTGGATAATGCCAGCTTTACCAGGCGTTTGTCAGATTCCAGGACCAGCCCGAGTTTTTTTCTCATCTTTTCAGTTTCCTGACGATGTTTATGAGAAAAAGCTTCAGCTAGTAATAATCTGGAGGTGAAAAACTCGGTAAAGAGTTGTGTGCCGTGAACCATATCGTTAAAGGCCGGCAGTGCTGTAGGCGTTACATGGTTCCGATTGCTCTCCAGTAAAAAGAGTGCTTGTGCCATCATTTGGGAATGCTTTTCAATGCGTTTAATGTTCCTGGCCAGTTCCTCCGGTTTTGCTGTTTTCAGACTGTCCAACCCAAACATCCAGGCCAAACGATAATAATCTTTATACAGTGTAATTCCGTCAAAATCAACACAGAATTCTTTCCAGGCATTTTGGTTCAATTCGAGGGATTTATATATCGCTTCACTGGCATCACCATAGGTGGATTCGAGATAGTTACCAATCAGATCTTCAACATGGGTTTGTAAGGGGGCCCAGTTTAGTTTGGCCATAGCAAGAAAGTTGGTTTCTGTGATCCAGCCAAAATCCTTCTCAGCCGATACAATACTGAATCCGTTGATATTGGGTGCCTTGTCAGAAGCGGCATATTTTTTAACACCGTCCTGATAGGGCAGATATTGTACATTTCCAAAAGGAGAGACTTCTTCACTGGGCAGGGCCTGGCTGATCAGAAAGCGTTGACCTGTTTTTCGGATTTCCTCAAAATCCAGATTCGGTTCAGCAGTGGGTTCCCAGTCGCGTCCCCATTTGGTTTGCAAAATCACATTGTCGGGCAGCTTGTCCCAAAATTCCTGCGAACCATGTAAAAACAACCGACCGCTTAACAGGATCTCTATGTCTGGTCTTTCATCAATAGCGGCCTCTATAATTTCAAGCGTCAGCTTTTTTTGCAGTTCTCCCTGTCTGCCACGACAATTATCACATTGGCAGGGAAAAGACTCTCCCCACCAGCGGATGTGAATTCCCGCAAGCGAAGGATAGGTACGCAAAATGGCCCGGATTTGTGCGGTAAACACTTTAGTCAGTCTTCCATCCGCATGGCAAAAAGACATGGCGCCATTGTGGTGTTCATCATTACTGAGCACACCCACAAGATCGGGACGGTTTTGGGCTATAGTGGTTGTTGCGGAACCGGTTAAATAGTTCATTAAATAGGGTTTTACGCCCCGGCTTGAAGCATATTTGAACAGGTCTTCACGTACTTTTGCGGCTTTGATGATCTCGTTATTTGAGAATTGACTCATGCCCTTTGTGGCAGGATCAACGGCAAGGTCCCACCAGTTTGTGCCGGTACTGTATGGCCAGTTAGACAGGCGGTTGATCCTGTGACGTGAGCACCAGTCGCACCAGGTTTTCCAGGTATGGGCGGCATCCTTGAATCCTCCTTCATGGCCGCTGTAATAATTGTTTTTTTCGGCAAGTACTTCCGTATCAATCAAATCCGCTACACCCATGGAGAAATTAGATAATTCAAAAAAGCGCAATGGATAAAAGGGTTTACTTTTTAATTGAATTTCCGGGAGGTTTTCAAACAATTCAGCGGCCTGACCGGCAACGACAGGAAAATCGATATCGGCGTGCTGATAATCATCAAAGTCCGAGCTGTTTGCAATGGCCCACTCTACAAGAGCTACGGAGCCATAGAGCAGTCCGGCTTCTGTGCTGGCCTTGATGTTTATATCAGCGGGAGATATATGCAACTGGTACCCTTCATCTCCACAAGATTCCGCCAATGATGGATCCAACACCAGATGAACAGAAATATCATTCGGGTTTGCATGTCCCGTGAGTTTGGTCAAATGATATTTTAGCAGATGAACCGTATAAACCGTTTCAGGAGAGCTATTATGCTCAAAATCCACAACAACATTAGCTGGAGACTGGATTGTGAATAAAAACAAAAATACTGCAATAAATCTGTAGATCAGGTTATTCCGAAAAATCATGATGTTAAAAGATTTCATTCGGTCCTCATTCTAGTTAGTATGATTCGTTTCAATGAAATAAAACTTTTGCGGGTATTTCTGTAATTTTCCCATCATCTTTTTGCCAACTGACAACAAGGTCTTTGGCTCGTCCCATCTGGAAATAATCGACTTTAATTTTGTGGAAACCTTTCTTTAGGCCTTTTTGTCCATACAAAACATAAGAAGCGTGCGCGCCGTCATTATCAACAATCAGTTCATCGTTTACATACAGCGTTGCGCCATCATTGGATACGAGATAAAATGTATAAATACCGTTTTCAGGCACATTTATATATCCGGTCAGGTTATAACCAAAAACCCTCGAGTCTTTGATTGCATCGACATTAAACGTACGGAGAACGCCTGTATCTTTGACCGGATATTTTAACAGGTCAGCCGTTTCTGCGCATAATCCTTCACGGTATAAATACTTGATTCCGGGCTTTAATCCGGAAACATTTTGTGGTTCTTCAAGTCCGGTTTTTCTTACGGAAACAGTAGTTGTATAACTTGGTACCTGTCCCGGAACAAAGGTTTTGGCCTTGATTACAGAAGATTCGTTTACTTTGAATGGCCCTGTATATTTTGTAGAAGATGGGTCAGGTTCTGTTCCGTCAAGTGTATATCTGATATCAGCAGTTGTATTTTCTGTTGTCATTTTAATTAAACTGTAATCAAGAAATACTTTGTTTGAAAAAGTAACTTGCGGCATAACCACGGCATTGTATTTCAATGAATAGGGACGGTTTTCTTTAGCCTTGCCCCAGTCGAAATTCGGTTTGTTACCCATTTCAAAAACAATTTCAGAACCCTGCATGATATCCTCATATTTTAAATAGGATTTTTGATAGGGCTTTCCATTCAAGGAAACGGATTGAATATATGGATTGTCGATTGAATTGTTATTTGCAACAACTGTAAACTTTTTACCGTTTTCTAAATTGATGGTTACCTTGTCAAACAACGGACTACCAATAACAAAGTAATCCATACCCGGAGTGACAGAGTAAAATCCCATTGCGCTCAAAATATACCATGCAGACATTTGTCCGGCATCTTCATTGCCGCTGATACCATCTGTCTTGTCAGAATACAATGTTGTTAAAATTTGGCGGACCAGTTTTTGTGTTTTATATGCGGAACCAACATAGTTGTACAGATATGAGACGTGATGGCTGGGTTCGTTACCATGGGCATACTGGCCGATTAATCCGGTAACATCTGCAATTGTCATTTTTGCAAAATCGGTTTTTGTGGAAAACGCAACATCAAGCCATTTTTCAAAAGCTTTATCTCCACCCATCATCTCTATCAAGCTTTCAATATCCTGAATCGCAAAAGTTGAATATTGATACGCGTTGGCTTCGGTATAATGATGTGAACTTTGCATGGGATCGAAATTTTTGTACCATGCATATTTATTGCTTTTGGGGACCATAAAGTTGTATTTAGGGTTAAACAGGTTTTTATAAAAGTGACCGCGTTGGTTATATAGGTCATAATCTGCTTTATTGAAATCTTTGGCCAATACCGATACACACCAATCATCAAAACTGTATTCAAGAGTGGAAGAAACCGATGCTATTTCGAATTCATAAGGAATAAACCCATACTGCAAATAGTATTTTTTTCCAGGTATACTTGCATTGGACAGTTGTTTCATGGCTTTATAAGCTTTTTCCACATCGTAATCACGAATACCTTTTGCATAAGCATCTGCCACCACAGGTAGTGAGTGATAGCCAATCATTGAATATCTTTCGTTACCGGAAAATTCCATAATAGGCATATTGAGCGAGTGTTCATATCGTTCAATGTATGTTTTAATATATTGAGATGTTTTTTCGGTATTAATAATCGTCTGTAACGGATGAAGTCCCCGGAATGTATCCCATAGAGAAAAGTTGGTATAGTTGTCAAAATTCTTGTCCGCAGTGTAAACTTTATTATCTGTACTACGGTATTTTCGGTCAACATCCATATAAATATTGGGATGAATAGAAGCATGATAAAGCGCGGTATAGAATGTTTTTTGTTGTTCCCGTGTACCAACTTTAATATCGATTTTGTTTAACTCTTTGTTCCATGCTTTTCTGGCCAGTGTTTTGGTTTTTTCAAAATCCCAATAAGGCAGCTCGGCTTTCATGTTTTTAATTGCACCATCAATGCTGACTGTGGAAATTGCAACTTTGAGTAGAACAGGTTCGTCTTTATCTGTGGAAAATCTGAAAAAGCTTTTAATATTTTTACCTTTGGCAGTTGTAAGGTTGTTCTTTATAATATCATTGACTGCCACGCCGAATGAGTCAAAAGGTTTTGAAAACTCTGCGACGAAATAGATCGCCTTTGGACCGTCAAGTCCGCCTGAGGCGGCCCGGTAGCCCAGTAATCTATTGTCTTTAATTTCGATAAAGAGACTATCGGGAGTATCTTTGTTGCCATGAACCAAATCTAAAATCACATTGGATTCATTACTCTGTGGAAACGTATATTTATGCAAGCCAACACGTTGGGTTGCTGTGAGCTCAACCCGAACGTTATAGTCATCCAATAGTACGGAATAATATCCGGGTGATGCATATTCGTTATCATGAGAAAACCTTGAGCGGTAACCGGTTTTTGTATTCAGGGTATCTCCGGGAGTAAACATCAGTTCGCCAACAGTGGGCATGAACATGATGTCGGAACCGCCTTCTCCGCCTGTACCGCTGAAATGGGTATGTGTAAATCCCATAATTGTACTGTCAGAATAATGATAGCCTGAGCAATTGTCCCAGATTCCTACAGAATAATCATTGCCGGATTCTTTGTCCCAGAATCCCACTTTTGTATCAGGTGAAAGTTGTACCATGCCAAAAGGGAGTGTAGCTCCCGGAAATGTGTGACCATTCCAGTTAGTCCCGATCATGGGATCAACCAATGCGGCATAGTCTTTTAATTCTTTTTCTTTACATGAAAATATTACTGAAAAAAGTATTAATAAAAAAATGTAATATTTTTTTGCAGATTGCTTTTGGAGTATATTGTTCATTGCCTTTTATTCCTTTTACAAAAGAGACACTTTTAACAGGGTTACCGTTTTGGGAGGGATAATGTACAAAAGAGACTTTTCCTGTATTGCATAATAACAGTTTAGATAAAAAAAATGAACACAACGGAGACCATCATTATCTCCGTTGTGTTCAGAATAGAGGTGTTAATTGTTATTTACTAGATGGTGTAATTTCGTGCAAGATAAAGTTTGGATAAAGAACATCATGGACTTTTTCAACGATGATCTGATTTGCTAAAGTAAATGAATCTTCAAGACGTATATCTTTTGAGGAAGCACCAATCTGTACCTTGTACTCGCCCTTGTCTGCTACCCAGGCATCAATTCCGCTCCAGAAAGAAGCGAGGGCGCGCTCATCCAGTTCAAAAGAAAGAGTCTGGCTTTGGCCGGGTTTCAGTAATTTGGTTTTAGCAAAACCTTTAAGTTCATGAACAGGTTTGTAAATTTCTTGCGTAGGAGCAGAGAGATAGAGTTGCGCAACTTCTTTTCCTGCTACTTTGCCGGTGTTTTTAACTGTTACCGAAACTTGCAATTTATTATTAAATTTATTGCTGCTTAATTTCAGGTCAGAAAATTCAAAGGTGGTATAAGACAATCCAAATCCAAACTCGTAAGCAGTGGGTACATCGAATGTATCATAATAGCGATAACCGACAAAGATACCGTCATTGTACAGGGAAACGACAGGTTCATCTGCAGGTTCACCGGGAAATGTATCGGCTGAAGGTACATCCTCATATTTTAGTGGAAAAGAGTCAGGCAGTTTGCCGGAAGGATTGACTTTACCCGCGAAAATATCGGCAACAGCATTTCCGCCTTCTTGTCCCGGCTGCCATGCTAACAAGATCGCATCCACATAGTCTCTCCAGCTTGCAGTTTCCCAAACACCGCCAACATTGAGCACTACAATTACTTTTTTGCCCGCAGCGTGGAAAATATCGCTTACATTTTTTACCAGGTCCATTTCGATCTCGGTGATGGGCAGATAACCGTTTTCATAGTTTTCACCGGCACTTCTACCCAGGGTTATTACAGCGAGGTCAGATTTTGATTCGTATTTTTCAATATCTGCTCTGGGAACACGTTGTTCAACACTAAAAGCAACCAGTCTTTCTTTGAAATGCTGAGGAGATTGATTGCCGGTTATGCCATTGTCTTTACGCATTTTGGGGTTATCAAAATAGGGGGGTACCAGGTTTTCGCGTTTGATTTTTTCAATGTAATTTACGTAATTTTCTTCCATCTCTTTGAGTACCTTGAATCCCGCGGCTTTTAAACCTTCGTTAATCGATGTCGCGTGTTTGTAACTGCGAACACTCCCGCTGCCTGTTCCAAAGGGAATCAGGTGGTAACCAATCTTGCCAAACAGAGCAACTTTTTGTTTCTTTTTGAGAGGCAGAGTTTTGTTGTCATTTTTCAACAGAACCATACCTTCGCTGGCGGCTTCACGTGCTACCTGCGCATGTGCTTCCAGGTCTGGTTTAAAGGAGGGTTTGTTGCCATTCATGCTTGGAGAAGAAAGCTTTAATTTCATGTTATAGTACAAATTATTATCAAGCATACTTTCATCAAGCTCTTTGTTTTTCAAAGCGTTGGTGAGTTCGTTCAGCTCGCGTTCGCTGCCGCTCATAAGCAGATTGTTACCTGCTCTTACTTTGGCTACGGCATCGCCAAAATGGCCGTCAAAGTCAGTCATGAACAGACCTTCAAAACCCCATTCTTTGCGTACAATGTCATGTAGCATTCCGGAGATCTCTGCGGTATAAAAACCGTTGAGTTTGTTGTATGCCGTCATCATGGCTTTGGGTCTTGCTTCTTTTACAGCAATCTCAAAACCGCGTAAATAGATTTCCCGTAAAGCGCGTTGACTGATAACCGCATTGTATTTTCTACGATTCGATTCCTGGTTGTTTGCTACAAAATGTTTGAGGGTAGCGCCTACACCATTGTCTTGCAAGCCGAGTACCATTGATGCAGCCATTTTACCAGAAAGAAGAGGATCTTCGGAATAATATTCAAAATTTCTTCCGCAATTGGGATTACGATGAAGGTTTAATGCAGGCATTAATACCAGATCATAATCGTATTCAATCAATTCATTACCAAAGGCCATACCTGCTTTTTTTACCAGATCAACGTTCCAGGTAGCAGCCATGCAGGTGGGTGTGGGAAAAGAAGTAGTATACAGGTATCCCGGTTCGCCTTTGTTTTCATTACCTTTATTGATACCACAAGGGCCATCGGTTAATGCGGTATTTTTGATTCCCAAACGGGGAATAAGCATTTTGGATTTTCGATTTGCAATGTACTGTTCTGTTGTATTTTCTTCAAGCTTTTCGGCATTTGGCAGGAACCGTCCATCGCCAACGGTCAGGGCAACTTTTTCTTCCAAAGTTAATTTTGAAACGAGATCTTTTGCCTTTTGCTCGACGGATTTTCCCGCATCCTGTGCAAAAAGAAAAGAACCCATCAAACATACTGCTATAATGAAACGGATTGAAAATTTAATTTTCATTGCAACTCCTTAAAGGGTTCGGGTGATGATTTATGTGAAAGCATTTATTATAAACTGTAATATGAATCACGTGAATCTCTTGATAGCAATGTAATATAGATTGAAATGAACCGATTTATAAAACAGGGAAAGTTGGGATGAAATGAAAATACATCCCTAGGGAAATTAATAATTTAGAAGAAATTTACAAACGATTTTATGAAATTCGTCAATTTTCTTACAATTTTTTACCTGTTTGGCGGTGGAATTTGTCCGGGGTTGGCTTGTCTGGTATCTTGTCATCCGTTTGTTTGATCCAATCATCCAGAGCAGACCGCATTTTAGCCAGTACGTTTGCATATTTTTGATTGCCAACCAGGTTTTTAAATGAATTGGGATCCTGTATTATATCATATAATTCTTCTTTTGGACGAGGAGAAATAAAACAATCCTGTTGACCGGGAGACAGATTTCCCTGATCTTGTAATTCCAGCATTTTACGATATGTAATGCTTCGGACCGCATCTGCCGGTGGATTACCATTAAATTGCGGAAAGCTGTTGCGTATATAGAGATATTTTTTATTTCTTGCGGATCGTTCATGTGCCTGATAGTCGTGCCAGTTGTGTTCGGCAAAAACATAATCCCGTATAGATGTGGAATCCTTTTTTAGCATGGCGACAAAAGATTTACCTTGAAAAGAGGGGGATGCATCCAGTCCGGCCAGTTCCAAGATGGTAGGAGCAATATCCACGGAGCTGACAAGGTTGTCTCGAACGCTATTAGCTTGAACAAGTGCGGGGTAACGGATGATAAAAGGAGTTTGAATTCCACTGTCGTACAAGCGGGTTTTACAGCGGGGGAAAGGCCTGCCATTGTCACCCAGGAACAGCATAAAGGTATTGTCCAGTTCTCCCTGGTCTTTTAGCAATTTGAACACTTTGCCCATATAACTGTCCAGCCTTGAGATTTCATCGTAATAAAGCGCTAGGTCTTTGCGGGTTTCGGCATTGTCTGGTAGAAAGGGCGGGACGATCACATCCTCCGGCTTGTGCGGATTTGGGATGCAATTCTCCTCATAACCCCGGTGTGCGTCAAAAGAGGCAAACCACATAAAAAAGGGTTGGTCTTTGGGACGTTCCTGTACTACCTGTTCCCAGTATTCACATCCGCTGGGATGCCCATCTTCAATACGATCAAAATTAACTTTGGCCGCTTCACCCATATGCCATTTCCCGGAACTGGCTGTATAATACCCGGCGTTTTTTAACAATCCCGCAAATACAACCTGGTCCGATGGCAGCGGCATATGCAGTTCACCGGCACTGGTTGAATGTGGATACCTGCCGGTCATGATACTGCAGCGGCTGGGGCTGCAAGAGCTGATAGTTAGAAACGCATTGGTGAATTTTACACCTTCTTTAGCCATTCTATCAATGTTGGGTGTCTTTATATGGGGATGTCCATAGGCACCGATATCGTTCCAGCTTACATCGTCCGAGATAAAGATAATAAAGTTGGGCTGCTTTTTAGGTGCTGCACAGGCCAATGGCATGGTGGCCGCTCCCAAAAGGGAGAGGCCCATGCGTTTCATAAAAGAACGTCGTGTAGATTGCATTCAATCTCCGAAGGATTTATACGGATTTTAAATTCAGTATTTCTGTTGATGCCGCATTCCCAGCAGTATCAATCGTTTTGATCTGATACTTGATTTCGGCTGTATTGTTTAGTTCATCTTTGTATTGAAATGGCGTTTGGGTTGTTTGGGGTTTGTGTGCAACCTCGGCGATTTTCTGATTGTCTCGCCAGATTTCATAGGCCTTAACCGGATCGTTACCTGCATATGCTGTATTCCAGCTAAGCAATATGTTACGTTTTCCCTCGACAACTTTTTGCTCAATATTGGGATCGTTCACTGCGCTGAGACCGCCTTCCTCAATTTGAAAATAGTTGGTCTTGCCGTCTTTGATGGGGCTTGTCAGGGTTTCGATCTGTTCGCGCTCGGTCGCACTCAATCCATTCACTGCAATCTGGGCTGCGGACAGGTTTTGCTCAAGCTGGCATTTTTTCGGATCAACATTGTCGATCTGACCAATACCAATAATACCGGTATGCACTCCTGGAGTGGAAAGACTGTACTCGATCAGCGGGCGACTGGGTAGATCTTGTGTGCCCACACTGCGGATGACATGTTCCGGTTTATTGGAAAAATGCGCACCCTTGCTGTACATGGCTCCATCTGCAAAGACTTTCATAGCGATCACGCCCATGTTTTTGGCTTCCGCAACGGGAATTACATTGTGCCGCATGTTCATGTACAACCGGTCATTGCTGTTAATGGCAACCAGCATACCGTCAAGGATATTATCTTTATCACGACGGATAAATTCCATCATCACCGGTGCAGAGTAATGGCCGGAGAAACCGATATGGCGAATCAGCTTTTCCTCTTTGGGATTCATGCCGGTCAGGTTGGTGCCGTCACGAACATCGCGAAGAGCCGCTAGTGCACCGATATGCTCTTCTGTTGGTGAGGTATTATCCAGTCCCATAAAGAGAACATCCAGTTCTTCCAGGCGGCGGATGCTGTGAATGAGCACCATATCCAGATAGGCACCTTTGGGGTAATTGCCTTTACCGTCTCCATAGATCTGGCTGAGTGAGCGTTTTACATCGTCGATTGCCAAGGATCCTTCAGGACCGTTGGTACCGTTTCTAACACCCTTGTATTCATAACCGCCTTTGCCCCAGCGGATTCGGGTTTTGCTGGTTAAAAAGATGGATTTGCGCAACGCTTCATTGTATCCCGATTTTCCGGGTATGAGATCCAGTTCCCGAAACGCTTTTCCGTAATTGAGTTGACTGGGACCGTATAGGTTGGATGTATCATAATAGTTTATTTTTTTCTCAAATGCTTTATGGATAATAGCAGTGGGATCTATTCCTTCCGGTGTCCACTGGATGGACGCCTGACCGCCCAGGCCCAATGTGGTGACCTCTAAATCGAGTTTGCCAAAGGGACGGGTTATGGGTTTGCTTACACCGGTTTTTCCGCAATTGAAAAAGGGAGCGGAAAATGCAGCAGTAGTTGTGGTTTGGATAAAATTACGGCGGGAAAATTTATATAAATTTGACATACGAATAACCTCCATGATTAAACAAACATCATTACAGTGTATAAGTTTTTGAACTGATATGCAATATTTATTTTAAATCTGGCGGCTATTGCGGTTAAAAGCGTATGCGTCCCCGATTTTGTTTGATAGAGCTGCGGTGTTTTTTTGAATCCAAGCGTCTTTGTTTTGCGGCCTTTGAGATGCGGGTTCTGCGCCTTTTGGGACGGGTTTTGAGTGACTCTCGTAAAAGGTCGGTAAATTTTTCGATCGCGTCTTCCTTGTTGGCGTACTGACTACGCGAATCCTGCGAGGTGATTTGCAGGATTCCCTCTTTGGTCATGCGGTTGCTGAGCTTTTCCTGAATACGAGCTTTTTGATCATCCGACAAGTACTGCGAATTCAATACGTCAAATTCCAGCAACACCTTGGTATTGACCTTGTTCACATGCTGACCGCCTGGACCACCACTGCGGGAAGTTGAAAACGAGAGTTCTGACTCGTCTATAAAGGTTGTAGGATTGATTTCGATCATATTTGTTTTTATAAATTTGTGAACCCCATATTACAAATAATTATGAAATTCTGCAAGAGGGGATTTCTGTTTTTGATTTAAAAGGGATTGCAATAAATTAAATTTTGTAATATAATATCACAGAGATTTATCTACATAATTTAAATATCATGAAGGATACATAAATGTAAAAGATGCCCACGAATATCACGAATATGCACGAATTAAAAGGGGGAATTATGAATGATTTGATTTATAACAAGGAAAGTTATAAAATATTAGGTGCCTGTTTTCAGGTTTATAATCAAATGGGATCTGGTTTTCTTGAAGCAGTATATCAAGAGTGTCTGGAAATTGAATTTCAATATCAACAAATTCCTTTTTGTTCGCAAAAAGAAATTCAGTTAACATATCGAAACATGATATTAAATAAAACATTCAAACCAGATTTTATTTGTTATGGTAAAATAATAGTAGAGATCAAGTCTGTATCTCAATTATTGAAAGAACATCAATCACAGGTATTAAATTATCTGAATGCAACAAATTTTAAATTAGGATTGCTTGTAAATTTTGGACAATATCCTAAAGTAGAGTATAAACGGTAAATACTTTTATAAAATCTGTGATTATCTGTGTTATCCGTGGGCTGAAAGCTTTTTTTTATTATGTCTAATAAAAAACGTGACAGAGGTTCTTCTGCCACGTTTAAATTTGAGTTTGTTCAGGTATTTATTCTACATAAAACGTTTTGCCGGTGACCTCGAACTGGCTGGTTATTACGTCTGTGGTAGAGGGACCAGGCACGTCCGGTTGTTTACCACCTACTGAAACTTTGAACAACCCCGGTTCAACAATACGCAGATCTTCTTTATTGGTAAATGAAAGTTGTCGCGGATCCAGGGTGAATTTTACGGTTTTTGTTTTACCGGGTTCCAGATAAATCCGTTTGAATCCCTGCAAAGTACGAATAGGCGTAGGAACAGACGCTTTTATATCCGATATATAGAGTTGAACAACTTCTTCACCAGCCATTTGACCGGTATTTTCTACCTCAATTGAGATGTTAACCGTTTCACCCGATTCAATTTGTTCCGGTAATTCAAGGTTATGATAGCGGAACGTGGTATATGACATACCATGACCAAAGGCATATAACGGCATACCATCAAAATAACGATAGGTTTGGTTCACCAGGTTGTACTCTTTGAACGGTGGAAGCTGATCAACAGACTTGTAAAAGGTAACCGGCAAACGCCCACCCGGATTATAATCGCCAAACAGTACATCGGCAATAGCTTGTCCCGCTGCTTGACCGGGATACCAGGCTTGTAAGATAGCGGGTATGTTTTCATCGGCCCAATTAATGGATACCGCGCTACCGCTCATGTTCACCAGTACCATGGGCTTACCCAGTCGGTTCAGGGTTTTCATCAGATTTTCCTGAATGGCGGGCAGGTCGAGTGTAAGCCGGTCACCACCGGCAAATCCCTCTACTTTGACCCGCATCTCTTCGCCTTCAAGGCGGGGGGACAGACCCATTACCAGTACGATTACATCTGCGTCTTTGGCAGCTTCTATGGCTTCGTATTCGTAATCGCGTCCCGGTGGCGCCCAGATCAGATGCGCAAAGGCGTCTCCCTGTCTTTCCATAAATTCAAAAGTAATGGGGTATGTTTCACCCTTGATCAGGTCTATGGTTTCGTAACGTTTGTTTGCATGATGGGTATCGCTAAAGGTAACAAATTCTTCGCCATTGATATAGAGATTAAAAGCATTAAATGCTTCGCCACCAATGGAATAGCTGCCGGTTACCGGTGCTGTAAATTCACCGCTCCAACGGATACTGAAATTGTCATCATCCAGTTCTTCAGACGGTGATTTGTCCCACCAGTTAAAGTCTACATTTTTATCGATGCGAGTGAATACCGGTTCACCTTCCAGCTCATTGTTTTTAAAATATTCCGCTTTTAATCCGTTAACGCGTTTGCCGTCCTTGCCTAAGGTAAACAGCACACTGTCCGGCATGATTTCAAAAACCGGTAGACCTGCTGCCCATTCACATCCCAGTGCGTAATTGACTTGAGTGTTATCACCCACTTTATCGATTATACCCTGCAACGGGGTAATAGGATTTGTGGGATAACCGTTATAGTTACCAAGCAAAACTTCCTGGTCGTTGGTGTTGGGACCAATAACCGCTATGGTTTTTAGATTTTTTGAAAGAGGGAGGGTATTGTTGTCATTTTTTAACAGTACCATGGATTTTCTGGCAGTCTCTAATGCAAGATCACGATGTGCTTTACAATCTACAATATCATATGGTATCTTGCTATATGGTACCATGTCTTCGGGATCAAACATACCCAGCTTGAATCTTGCTGTAAACAATCGTTTCAGAGAGACATCAATTTCTTCTTCAGTAATTAATCCTTTTTCAACAGCCTCAACCAGTTGTTGATACTCGCTGCCGCAGTTGAGATCGGTACCGGATTTTACGGCCAGTGCCGCGGCTTCGGGCCGGGTTTCTACTACTTTGTGATATTTCCAGAAATCACGTATTGCACCGCAATCGGAAACCACATAGCCATCAAAGCCCCATTCATCACGAAGGATTTTGTTGCCCAATCGATCACTGCCGCAACAGGTTTCGCCCATGTAACGGTTATAGGCACACATGACAGAATAGGCCTTGGACTCCATGATGGTGGTTCTAAAGTGGGGAAGGTAAAAATCTCTCAAATCCCGTTCACTGGTTTTGGCATCAAAAGTATGACGATCGGGTTCGGGACCGCTATGTACAGCATAATGTTTTACGGTAGCAACAACTTTGAGATATTTTGGGTGATTGCCCTGTAAGCCTTTTACGAAATTGACACCCAGGCGGGAGGTAAGATAGGGATCTTCCCCATAGGTTTCCATACCCCGACCCCAACGAGGATCACGAAAAATATTAATGTTGGGTGACCAAAACGTAAGACCCTGATAGATTCCGTGTTTTCCGTTCCTGACAAAGTTGTGGTGTTTTGCTCTTGCTTCATCGGATATGGCTGTGGCAACCTGATACATGTGCTTGGTATCCCAGGTGGCTGCAATACCTATGGCCTGTGGAAACACGGTCGCTCTACCCGCACGTGCAACACCATGCAAACATTCGTTCCACCAGTTATACGCAGGAATATCCAGTTCAGGGATTGCCGGAGCATCGTTAACCATTTGCGAAGCTTTTTGCTCTAGGGTCATTCTGCTGACAAGATCATCAACACGTTCTTCTATTAAAAGAGTAGGGTTTTTATAAGCCGGCAGTTGACTGTAATCTACTTTTTCACCACAGTTTACAAAAAGAAATGTCGATATGAATAAAGATATAAGCAGTAATAATGATTTACTGTTCATAGGGTACTCCCTGGGTTTTCAAAAATCTAATTTAATTCAGGAACACACAATGTTACATAACAATGGAATAAATATCAAGTAAAATAAAGACTTTTTTAAGGTTTAAGAATGTAAGTGCGGGGATTATGGATCTGCTTTGATGATATGAAAACCAAATTCAGTTTCCACAATATTGCTGATTTCACCGCTTTTCAACTTGAATGCCGCATTTTCAAAAGGGATTGCCATTACACCGCGTTTAAAGGGATCCAGCTTGCCGCCCAGACTACTACTGACACAATCGGAATATTGTTTGGCAATTTCTGCAAAATCACCGCCGTTTTTGACCTGGTATAATAATTCAGTGGCAATTGCATAGGCTTCCTGTTTTGTGCGTGTTAATGTAGCAGGAGTCATTGAAGCGCCTTTGTACATGACCAGTATATGGCTTACATGGGCTTTATCTTGAACTTTTTCTTTGCATGAAGAAAATAAAGCGAGAGCCAAAAGAATAGCGGTTGACCATTTTAACATAAAAACCTCATTGATTTTTAGAAACAAACTTACAAATTCCCGTATACATATCAAAGCATAATTCTATATGAAAGGTTGCTTAATACAAGACAAATTTATTATATTCAATCTATCATTAATAGCGGATCTCTATGAAAAAATGGATTTATATAATTTTGCTTTTTGCCGCTGCAGGATTTTCAGCTGAATATCAAGTTGATACTGAAGCGGATAATATGGTGCTGTTTATGGTTCATGCACCTATGGAGCAGTTTGACGGATCAACAGCAATGATAGATGGATTTGTCAAATGGGAAGGGGAGAACCCTCTGACAGAAAGTGAATTTTACTTTCAGGTTGATTTGAGAGATATGGATACCGGGATTGCCAAGAGAAACCAGCAAATGCAGGAGAAATACCTCCAAACCGATAAGTATCCTTATGCCGTTTATACCGGTATATTGACTGCAATTGATACATTAGAGACGGGTAATGATTTTGATGTCACGGTTGAGGGAACATTAAATTTGCATGGAGTTGAGCAGCCTTATGTCATTGATGGAAGAATTTCGCTTATTGATAACAAGATGCAGGTACAGAGTGGTTTTGAGCTTGGATTGCAAAGACATAATATAAAGATCCCCAAAATGATGTTTACCAAAATCAGTGATTTTGTATTGATGGATTTGAGCTTTTATATGATCAGGAAAGACCCCATCCACCGCTGACAACAAGCTCGGTGCCCGTTACATATTGAGCTTGTTCACTGATCAGATATTGAACGGCGCCTAAAACATCCTCTGCGGTTCCGCTCCTTCCCATGGGAACGGTACTGGCTTGCATCTTTAACTGTTCTTCCGATAACCTGCCATTGTCCATTAATCCGGGAGCAATAATATTAACGGTTATGCCATTGGGTGCTTCCTGCTTTGCCAGGGATTTGGTTAATATATGTACCCCGGTTTTAGCAATAGAGTAGGGAACCACATTTTGATACGCTTTCACACCGGCATTGGCAAGACCTATGTTGATGATTCGTCCCCATTTATTTAAACGCATGTCTGGCAAGGCGGCTTTACAGCAGAGAAAGCAGCTGTTGAGATTGCTGCTGAGCATATCCTGCCATTCTTTAAAGCTTGTTTCATCAAAGGCTTTGAAAACAAAATCACCAACGTTGTTTATCAATATATCAACACTGCCGGTCTTTTTCTTTATTTGTCGAAACATATTGTTAACATCCGGTTCCTGGCGGACGTCTGCCTGAATGGCTATTGCATGTCCTCCGGAGGAATTTATCTGATCTGCTGTTTCTTTTGCGGCGATATGATCTGTATGATAATTGATAATAATCGTTGTATCCTCGGATGCCAGTCTCAGGGCGGTTTTTTGTCCCAGGCCTTTTGATGAACCGGTGATCAGGATGGTTTTGTGTGAGGATTTATTCATGGTTTAAGGATAACCCTCATGGTTGTACCTTTGCCCACATGAGACTCTTTGATGAACAGTTTACCATTATGGTATTCTTCAACAATCCGTTTGGCCAGGTTGAGTCCCAACCCCCAACCCCGTTTTTTGGTGCTGTATCCGGCTTTGAAAATATCACGCTTTCCTTTTGTAGAGATTCCGATGCCATTGTCTTTAACGTCCAGGTAGATGTTTCCATCGGGCAATACACCGGTAATCAATTCAATAACACCCTGTTTACCCTTGACTGCGTCAATGGCATTTTTAATCAGATTTTCAACTGTCCATTCAAAAAGGTCCCGGTTAAGTGAAACCACAGGGATCTCTCCAAAATTTTCAATCAACTTAATCTCTTTGCCGGTTTGGGGTAAACGTCTCTTGAAATAAACCATAATATCTGAAAGAATGGGATGAATATCTTGCGGTTTTAGCTGTGTTTTGGAACCGATTTGAGAAAAACGCGCGGCCACTTTTTCTAAACGTTTAATGTCGTTTTCCATTTCAGTGGATACAAAGCTAACATTTTCAGCATTACCGGAATCGGATTTCAACACCTCCTGCCATCCCATCAGGGAAGAGATGGGAGTACCAAGTTGATGTGCCGTTTCTTTGGCCATACCCACCCAGATGAACCGTTGTTCACTTTGTTTAATACTGCTGAATCCTAAAAAAGCCAGCAAGAGTAACAAGCCCAGTCCAACAATGGATATATAGGGCAGGAAAATCAGTTGTGTGATCAGTTTTGAATCTCCATAATAGAGATAGTTTAGAACCGTATCGTCATAGGTTATGGCAATGGGCTCGTTTTCCTTTTCCATTTTTGCCATCATATTGCGAATTTTAGCCAGTGTTTCTTTGGAGGGATTGGTTTCAGGGATGCCAATACTTTTCCAGGTTGTTGGGTTTTTATCAGAATCGGTCAGAATGAGAGGAAAGTTGGTGCGCTGTGTAATATTTTCAAACGACCAGCCCAAAGCTTCGGGCGCCAGGGGGTCAGATGCGATCCGTTTAATGGTGGTGACATAAATGCCCACAATTTCACGCGCTTCACGGCGAAGCCCGTTTACCATCTGCTGTGTATATAGCACCATGCCCAATATTACAGCAAGTATAAGAATAAAAAAGATGCCGCGCAAAGTGCCCGACATCATGTATAAAGTTTTACGTATGGAAAACATGGCTAAGCCTGCACTTTTGACCTGTTCTTTAAATAGTTTGCTCCCAAACCTACCAGTATGAGCAGCAGTACAACAAAGGTAATGACGCTGATCCACATTCCCAGGAAAAAAGATTCGGGATGGAACCTGAATTCTATCTCGTGCTCACCCGGTTCCAAAAAGATGGAACGCAGCAGGTAATTGGTCTTGTAGATTTTGGTTTCAACACCATCTACATAGGCTTTCCAACCGGCTGGGTAATACACTTCACTCAAGACCAAAACACCGGCTTTGGCTGCTTGTGCTTTAATCTTAATATTGTGCAGATCAAAATGGGTAACCTCGGCAGTATTCTCTGTAGAGTGGAAAACGGTCATGGGGGGTGCTTCTTCAAGTATGGCAGTTTCCCGTGGATTGAACTGACCGCTCTTCATATAGTCAAAAATTGCTTTTTTACCATTCAATACAGTTACCGTATCTGCAAAAAACGCACGAGGCAAGACTTTAGTGTTTTCATAGACAAAATAATTCCATCGTTGTCCCTGATACATGATGGGATATTGTGTTGCAACCTTGAACCGGGGATCGGTTATGGGAAGCCCCATGGACAGTATATACTTAATGTTAAGCATGTCCATCATGGCATAATCAAAATTGAGGCGCCCGGGATCAATTTGTTCAGGAGGAACGGGTTCCATGCTGGGTCTGTTGTTTCGCATAACATTACGCCAGTATTTCATGATAAAGGGGCTGTTGCCAGAGCCATAACCGCTTTCTTCCAAAAAGTCCTGATAGATTCTGATCTTGGCAGCACTGTAACCATTAATACTTGCGATATTGTGGTACATGTACCAGTTTGCGGCTTTATCATCGCGAGCGGGATAAATACGGAAAAGATCCGTGTCCTTTTTCATATATTGTACTGCAGGTGTTTCATTAAAGTAAGATTCTTCGCTTACAACATCCTGGGGTTTCATGATTTTGTAATCGATCATCCACAAGTCAGCAACAACCAGTACAATCATAAATAACCCGAAAAAGGATACGGATAGTTTTTTATTAACCAACTGAACAGATAATCCTATAGCTATGGCTGTCAGAACCAGAGATTTAAAGCTGTCCATCAAAGCAATGTGGTACGCCTGTTCGCGCATTGCGGCAGAAAGGTGACTGCGGCTGTTTGCTACCATTGTAGTAAAGGAGGTATGCGCAAATAGCATATACAGGGTAAACAATCCAATAACTCCCAAATACGCCCAGAAATATTTTTTGATTCTGCCAATGGCGGGATCCGGCTTTTTGGGATTGCTTTCTTTATTGTACAGATCAATCAGTGCCTGAATACCATAAGCTGCAAGAATCACCATAGCGATATCCAGCACTATATGGATCATGCTGGGTATACGGAATTTGTTGAAAAAGGGGAGAAATTTAAACATGGGGGTATACAAAACCCCAAAATGTTTACCAAAAGAAACCAGCAAGGAGAACAGTGCAAGAATGCCAAAAAACGTGGTGTTTTTATCTCTACGCAATACCAGTGCGGCACCGGCAAAAAATAAAACCAGCACACTGAAATAGAGCGGGTAATCGGTAAAGGGCATTTTACCCCAATAGGTTGCTCCGCCAAATCCCATAAAAGAAGGGATGATGAACGTAACCATCTCGAGCGGATGGAAAGACCAGCCGGAGGCATAATCAAAATCGAGACCGCTGCCTTCACTCGATCCGCGGATGGAATAATGCTGATAATCATAAACCGAAATGTATACAATAGAGGAAAGTAAAACAGCAACCAGTATTACTCCAGCCAGTAAACCGGCGGGGACCAAAATGTCTGATACTTTTTTGCTGGTTCTGTAGGTATTGATTACGGTAACCAGATAATAGATGCCCAACATCAGATAGGTGTAATAGCAGACCTGCACATGCGCTCGAATGAGCTGCAGCCCAAGGGTAAGGGCAAGTAATACAAAATAGAGCAGGTTGCGTTTTTCAAAAAGCTTGTTTGCCAGTAGTAAAATTAACGGGATCAGCATGAGGGAGAGGAACTTTGTATTATGCCCATATGACGTAAATGCTATAAATTGAGGTAGAAACATTAATACAATGCCGGCAAAGGCTGCGGGTAAAAGCCCTATTTTTTGGTCCCTCAAAAATATAAAGGTTAATAATCCAAACAACAGGTAATTGATGAAAACAAAAAAGAAATTGGGATCGTGATGGAGCTTGAGGGTTTCAATAATCCCGCGAATGGGACCATCAACAGGGTTCACAATCTTGGGTATGGATAGCATACTGGAATATGAGGGCATGCCGCTGAATATGAACGGACACCACAAGGGGAAATCGATATCGTATGGATTGTGTTTAACAAATTGTATGGTGGCCTTTGAGGTCATTTTATCTGGAGAAACCAGGGATTTGCCTCCAAAAAGGACTTGAAAATAGAATACTGTCAGCAAGATCAGGGCCGCTATGACAAAGGTCCAAACCGGATGGTCTTGAATGAATGAGCTTTTTGGTTTTATATTCAACTGTGACGGTTTTTTGGATGATTGTTTTGTACCCACAATAGTCCTCGTATTTTTGTAAACAAGATTTACTAATTATACAGATAATATTGTTACAACTCAACAGTTTTTCAGGATATTCATTTTTTTATCAACTGGTCAAAATGTTTTGCCAGTTCCCCGGTCAACTTATAGCGACTAAAGGCGGTGAATTCTTTTGCCGATATCTTCTTTTTATCTGCCTGTTCAACGCTGGCGAATAAAGCTTTTTTTATATCATCCGGGTTTTTGGGATGCGAGGTAAAGCCCAGATCATATTTTTTAATCAATTGTGCCGCATCACCATCTGGTGCCAATGCAAGTACCGGATTCCCGGCGCCGATATATTCGAATAATTTACCGGTAAGAATGCCATAGTTTTCGGGCGAGTCATCAATGATCAATAGAGAAATATCTGCGGATTTTAACCAGGCTATGCTTTCGCTATGGGTCACATAGGGAATCCGTTCAACCAGATGAGAAATGCTGCTCGATTCCAATCGGTTTATTATTGGTTCACCCACACGTCCTACAAAGAGCAGTCTCAGCTTTTCCGTAAAGTCTGGATTTTCTTTTTGGAGTGATTCCAG
The DNA here is from genome assembly GCA_963693055.1 of bacterium. GTDB lineage: Bacteria > Zhuqueibacterota > Zhuqueibacteria > Residuimicrobiales > Krinioviventaceae. Next base: position 5,945,778 of record OY843751.1, on the reverse strand, counting down.
TGCTTGCACCAGGTATTCCGGATTTCGGTTCCCATAAAGTGAACCGGTATAGATAATAGTAGTCTTTTCTGATTTGGGTTTTGTTTCAACGTTTTCAAAGTCTTCCGGATCAAACCCGTTATACAGCAGCTTCCAGCGTTCGTCTCTGTATTGCGGGTTCCTGCTGAGTAGATCTTCTTTTACCCCGGGAGTAACAGAAATCAAAGTGCTGGCATCTCGCAGTACAGACCGTTCCATCCATTTTTCCAAAGCACGTGACAATTTGGGGCGCCATTGCGGTGTAGACAGCCAGCCAATCCATGAATCCCGAAAATCAACTACCCAGGGTAAATTTGATTTTTTGTGCAGTGCCAGGCCAATCAAATGTGTTGTGTATGGCGGGGCAGTAGAATAGATTATATCAATATTTTCACGTTCAATAATTTTTTTACCCAGATTATATGCAAAGGGCAGCCAACCGATACGGGCATCGGGAACGAAAAACGCGGAACGTACCCATTCGGCAAGCCGTTCGGTCCATTTTTGTTTCTGCTCCGAATCCAGGGTGAGGGTTGCAATGTCTGTAGCTTCCCCCTCGGCACGGCCGGTAAGTTTACGGTAAAAACGATAGGGTTCAATAATAGTAGATTGATACACCTTGACCCCGTCGGGTATTTCTTTGGCCAGGGTGTCATCGTATGCGGGATAGTCGGCATTATTGGCAGTGAGAACCACGGGTTCCCAGCCAAAGTCGCGCAGATATTTGACAAATTTCAAAGTACGCTGTACACCGGCGCCACCGGATGGGGGAAAGTAATAGCTGATGATCAGTACTTTTTTTCGATCAGGGGAATTAAGATTCGTCATTCTCTTTCCAGCCCCGGGCCTGTTTTAGTACATAGGTTTCATTATCATGACGAACAGAGATGATCATTTCACCAATCAGGCCGATGGAGAAAAATTGCAGTCCCACAATGATCAATAAAATTCCCAGCAGCAGAATGGGCCTGTTGCTGAGATAAATGTTCATAAAAATACGCTGATAAGTCAAATAAGCTAGAACCAGGGTTCCCAGAAAAGAGCTGAGTAGACCCAGCATACCAAACAGGTGCAACGGACGTTTTTTATATTTTGTTAAAAAGGTAATGGTCAATAAATCAAAGGCGCCTCTTACAAAGCGGGCAGAACCGAATTTTGATTTACCATGTTTTCGCTCAAAATGTTTGACCGGTATTTCAGTAACCCGAAAGCCGTTATGGTGCGCCATAACGGGCAGATAGCGGTGCATTTCTCCATAAACATGTAGGCTTTTGACAACATCCAGTTTATAGGCTTTGAGGCCGCAATTGAAATCGTGCAGTTTGAGACCGCTAAAAACGGATGTAAAGTAATTGTATATTTTAGATGTATGCTTTTTGATAAAAGGATCGTGACGGATTTTTTTCCAACCCGATACCAGATCATAACCCTCTTCAAGCTTGGCAATCAGATTGGGGATCTCGTTGGGGTCATCCTGCAAATCCGCGTCCATGGTAATTACATACGTGCCGGAAGCATATTCAAAACCGGCTGCCAAGCCGGCAGCTTTGCCATAATTTTTTCTGAATTGAAGCAGCTTGGTGTAAGAATCTTGAGATATTAAATTCTCTATTACTGACGCAGAATTGTCAGTTGAACCATCATCAACAAACACAATCTCGTAACTGCGGCCCATAGAAGTGATTACTTTAACAATGCGTTGGTGCAGTTCAGCTAACGAGTCTTGTTCATTGTAAAGCGGTATAACGATGGATATGTCTGTTTTGGGGTGGTTTTCTTTATTCATAAACACTTCCGGGTTTATTACAAATTCACCTTTAATACATTATCTGGTAATTTAATATGAAATTCGTTTTTATCAATAGATTTATTGATTTTCATGCGTTCATAAAAGAGCGACAGGCCCTGTTTCTCTAATGGCCGGTTGATAGATATATGAAAGGGGATACGGGTTCCGTTTACTGATTTAAAATTACTGAATTTGTGCAAGGCTACTGTTTGTCTGTCCTTGTTCACAATTTCCAATTGGGTAATATTGCCATAAACCGGATGGAAATGGTAAAGGTAGACATCATCCCGGTATTTGCCGCTTAGGCGGATATCGTCTTCGGATTGGGACACCTTCCATTCATCTAGGGATGTCAAAAGTTCACTGCCGGTAACCGTTTGTAGTAACTGGTCAAAGGTTATGTCCATATCCAGGAATGGGGCCTTGTGTAAAGAATCAATATGACCGCTGTAGCTGAGGTTTTGCATGGGAGAATAGATCATATACTGGTTGCGGTCTGCAAAGAGCATACCCACATCAATACCAAAGGTGGCTTCAATTTTAAGATACAAAGAGTCAGGCTTTTTCATGAGAATGTGCGCACTGGCATTATAACCCTGCATAGGTGATTGCACCGTCATGGTTGCCCAGCCATCAAGAGATTGAATGCGATTGTATTGGTTTTGGGTTATCTTTTGTAATGTGGCGAGATTTATGGTTTGATCTTTGAATACAGATTGTTGCTTAAACCCTGTACAGCCGATCAGGAAAAACAAGAGAATTACCACACCTGTTTTGATTGACGCTTTCATGAACGACGTATTATTCGTCATATGTGGGTTGTCCAAGTTTTTCTTTCAAGTATTTACGATCGCCATCTAAATCAAGGGCTTTTTGCCAATATTCGTGTGCTTTATCCATTCTCCCCATTTTTTCATAAACATTACCCAGGTGTTCCATAACTTCGGGTGAATTTGGCTCAAACATGAGGGATTTTTCAATAAAGCTTATCGCTTTTTCATACTCACCCAGATGAAAATAGATCCAACCCAGGGTGTCAAGAAAAGGGCCGTTTTCAGGATCAGCCTCAAGGGCTTTTTTAGAATAGCCCAATGCCTTTTCAAGATCTTTAGATTGTAGAGACAGATGATACGCAAAATTGTTATTGATTATGGGACTATCTGGCTGAGCGGTTAACATCTGCTCATACAGTTGTGAGGAATGCTGAAATTGACCCAGTTCATCAAGTGTACCTGCCAGTGCAAGCAGGGTTTGCATATTATCCGGTTCTTCTTTGAGAGATTTTTGATAATAGGGCAAAGCAGTATCAAATTCTCTAAACTGGCTGTAAATGCTTCCAACATAGAAATTGATAGCGGGGTGGTCCGGGAATAAGTTCAACGCATCTTTAAAGTTTTCCAACGCTACATGCATGCTGTCTAATTGCATATAGTTTAATCCACGCAACAACCATAGATGCGGCATATCTTCGCGCATTACTACAGCCTTGTCCAGGAAAGGACTTGCGGTTTCAAAGTTTTGTATATAAAAATAAAGACGACCCAGTGTTGCGGGTATTCGCCAGTCGTCCTGATGTGAGTCCAGCAGGGCTTCACATTGCTGAATGGCTTGAAGGGTGTCACCCTTTTCCATCATAATGTTCGAAATTTCAATCTGAGCGCCTACATAGGTCGTATCATTGTCTTTTAGCGGTTCGTATAATGATATAGCGTTTTCCCATTCCTGCTGATCCAGGTAATAGTTTTTAAGCTGTTGACGGATATAGTAAAAAGAATCGTTAACATCCAAAGCTTCTTTGTATACCTGTATGGCTTTTGTGGTATCTCCCTGCATTTTCCACAAGGAAGCCAGGGCAAGGTGTGAACGCTCCCGGTTGGGATGTTCTTTGATTGTCTGGTTATAAATATTAATTGCATCATCAGTTTGATTGTTTTTATAATACAGGTGACCCAATACCAGTTTATTGCCCAAATTTGTAGAGTCTTTTTCAATTAAACCTTTGTAGAGGGTTATGGCTTCCTGCCAGTCCCCATTTTTTTCATAAAGTGCACGAAGTTCTGCTTTTGCATCGTTGAATCTGGGATTTTTATCCAAAGCCTTTTTGTACCATTCAATTGCACCCAGAGTATCTTCCTGGACTTTGCGGGTAGCCGCAAGCGCAAGATATACCTCTTCTTCTTCGGGACTGTCTTCCCAAACGCCTGTGTAAATGGCTTCCGCTTCAGTATAGGCGCGGTTTTGAAGAAACATGTATCCTATTTTCATGCGAAATTCAGGATCATCAACTCCCAGGTCTACCATTCTCTGGTAATATACCAGCGCCTCTTTGTTCTTTTGTAATGCAATTTGCAGAGATGCCAGGTAATAGAGGTTTTCTATATTGAATGGAGTTATGTTGACAATTTTTTCGTAAACCTGCATTGCCTGATAATATTTGCTCTCTTGTTCATAGCATGCAGCGAGCAATATCAATGCATCGAGATTTTCGGGATCAAGTTGAAGAATCTTGTTGATAATTTTAGTACTGGTCTTATATTCGTTCAACAAATAGTAATTTTGTGCCATTGCATAATAAATACCGGTAGAAGAAGAATCAAATTCGGCTGCCTGATGAAATTTCAGCAAGGCGTCTTTGGGACGTCCCACAACATTAGCCAGTGCCCCGTCAATCACCAGGTTCATGGCGTCTTTGTTATATTCCTGTTTTGGTTCTTTTTTCTTTTTGGTTAAAGCTTGTTGACTGCTGCACCCCATAAACAATAGCGCTATTACAATAGATATTGTTATTTTATAATAATTGTTCATATGATCCTGATCATTTTTTGTACAATCTATAAATATATTATTCTTTTTTCTCTTAAACAAGAGAAAAGTACTCTGGTAATCCTACAAAACGCTTGAACTTTTATAATGTTTTCAATACTTTACCTTGGTATATTTAAGGAGTTTAGCATGAAGCATCAAAAGATTATATTGTTTACCAGTGCAATTTGTTTCATTTTTTTTGCAATTGTTTTTATTACACCTCGTGCAATTCAATCACAGGATATTGATACTGAAGAAGTAATTGTAGAGGATGAATATGTTATGGAAGATGTTGCCGCTCTGTTTTATTACGGCAATGGAGATACCCGTATTCATACCTGGGTTAGCGAAGGTGAATCTTTTAAATATTCAGGATCAAATGGCTGGTTCAGTACAAAAAAAGGCGGTTATGAAGGCAATAAACTGCTGCATTGTGTTTCAGGTGACTGGAATGCGGATGGATTTACCGACATGGCAGGCTTTTACGATTACGGTCAGGGAGTTACCCGCATTCATGTCTGGTTGAATACCGGAGGAAACCGTTTCAATTATCAGCATTCCGCAGGTTGGTGGGAAAGCAGCCGTGGTTATGATGCAAAGAATATTGTGGGTGCAACAGCAGGTGATTTTAATGGCGATGGTTACGATGATATCGCAGGCTTTTATGATTATGGAAACAATGAAACCCGTATTCATGTCTGGTTGAGCAATGGTTCAGACAAGTTTAATTACGAGGGTTCACGAGGCTGGTGGGCAGCCAAAGGCTATCCGGCGGCAGGCGTTCAACATATTGTTGGCGGAGAGTTTGGAGATTGATGGAATGTCAGGGCCAATTGGCCTTGTTTTTTAACATACAGAAAAGGATGTTATGAACGCGGAAGAGAAAAAAATGTTTTCGTCTTGCAAGGCGATTGTTTGTGATCTGGATGGAACGCTCTACCTTGAAGGAAAGCCGGTTCCCGGAGCCATCGATTTTTTGAACCGGGTGCTCGAATCCGGAAGAAAACTTTATTATTTTACCAACAACAGCTCAAGTTCTAGAGACACTTATCTTAAAAAACTTGCCAAGATCGGTTTTCCCTGTGAGGACGAATATTTGATTACTTCGGCTGATTGTGCGGATAGTTATTTAAAACGCAACAAACTGTTTCCTGAAATTTATCTCATTGGTAACCGTGATCTGGTATCTGACTTTACCCAAAGGGGATACCAATGTATGACAGATGCTGACGTTAAAGAAACACTGCCCAAAGCAGTGGTAATGGGATTTGATACGGAATTGAATTATCAAAAATTGTGTACAGGTTATGACCTGATGCTGACAGATATACCCTATATTGCAACGCATGCAGATATTCTGTGCCCTGTTACCAAATCGACTTTTAAACCGGATGTGGGCTCATTTATCTCTTTGTTTGAAACCGCTACCGGCGGCAGACTGCCACGTGTTGTAGGTAAGCCCCATAAAGAGGCTGTAGAGGCAATAAGTGAACGCGCTGAAATGGATGCACAGGAAATAGCATTTATTGGTGACCGTTTATATACAGATATACGTATGGCCCAACAGTTTGATATGGTGGGTGTGCTGGTAATGAGCGGAGAAACAACTCCTGAAATGCTTGAAAAATCATCCGATCAACCCAAAATCACTGTTTCCAGTGTTTTGGAATTGATCGACGTTTTATAATCAAGAATCTGTGCTCATTGCACTGAGTACGCTGGTTTTATTGCCAAGCCAGTAATCGACACCTGACCACAGAGTGCCCATAGATGCCAGAAAAATGATAATGGTAACTGCCGGGATATCAAAGGGACCGTTAATGGTAGCCGGTAATAACAACATTTTTTGACCAATAACAATCAGCATTACACCCAATATTGCGAGAAACTGGATCCAGGCTTTGATTTTGCCACTGGTTCTGGCAGCAACCACAATACCCGATTTAATTGCAAAAACCCGGATAATGGATACAAGAACATCGCGGTAAAAGAAAATGGCAATGACCCATACGGGTGCGTATCCGGCGCTTAGAAAGCATAAAAAGATGGTAAACCTTGAAATGCTGTCAGCAAAAGGATCCATCAGTTTACCGAAATCACTAACCATGTCCATCTGTCTTGCCAGTTTACCGTCCAACAGGTCTGTCAGTTCAGATATTCCAAATAAGATCATAAATACCCATAAAGACCAGACCGAATCGATCATAAAGAAAAGCATGAATAACGGGGTCAGCGCTATTCGGATTATTGTAAGTGCGTTTGGTGTTATCATGATACCTGCTTTTTCTGATTCATATATTCTTAAAAATAACAAAAATTTAAGCAATGAGCAAGTCATTTACTTATAAACCAGACATTTTTACATGTTAACAGCAAAGGAAAATTATTATGAGCATTACAAGATGGGGCTTGATTGGTTGTGGTGATATATCAAAAAAAAGAATAGCGCCGGCTTTGCGAGACCTTGAAAATTGTGATTTGGTTGCTGTAAACCGTCAGAATTATGATCTGGCAGAAGCCTTTGCCAAAGAATTTGGTGCCCCAAAGTGGTATAAAGACTGGCAAGCGTTGTTAAAAGATGATGAAATTGAGGCTATATATATTGCAACACCCGTATATTTACATGCAGAACAGACAATTGCTGCTGCGAATGCCGGCAAGCATGTGCTCTGTGAAAAGCCCATGGCTATGAATACTGCGGAATGCAAGGCCATGATTGACGCATGTGAGGCTAACGGAGTAAAGTTGGGTGTTGCCTATTACCGGCATTTTTATCCGGTTGTTGATCGTATAAAAGAAATTGTTAACAGCGGAGAAATAGGTGATCCTGTAGTATCTCAGATAAATGTGTTTGAAGTGTTTGATCGCCAACCGGGAGAAGCTAGATACTGGTTAACGCAAAAAGATATGGCGGGTGGCGGCCCAATTATGGATGTAGGATCTCATCGTATTGAATTGTTGTTAAACGTGTTTGGAGAAATTAAAAAAGCAACAGGTTTTGCAAATAATGTTATTCTGGATCGGGATGTAGAAGATACCGGCGTTGTACAATTCGAGTTTGAGTCTGGTATTGTTGGGGTGTTGACCGTTTGCCATGCGGCTATAGAACCTCAAGATACGTTTAAAATTTTTGGAACAAAAGGCACAATTTACGTATCAGTATTAAACAATGGTGATCTAACAGTTAAAACGGAAAAAGGTGTTCGGGCGGAAAATCATCCTCCGCACACCAACGTGCACCAACCCCATATCGATGCATTTGTTAAAGCTATTCAGAATGATGATCCTGTAATTGTAGATGGTTTTGCAGGCAAGCGCGTAACAGAAATTGAAGATGAAATTTATTGTCGCTAATGCTGAATATGTTGAGGTTTAAAGTGTACTCTGGATATTATTATGTTAAATCAGGAGAGCTAGCATGTCGGTACTAGATGTTCAACATGTTGAAAAATCGTTCGAAAATGTACGGGCGGTTAAAGACCTGTCGTTTTCAGTTCAGGAGGGTCAGGTCTTTGGTTTACTTGGTCCCAATGGTGCGGGGAAAACCACAACTATCCGTATGATTATGGATATCATTCGTCCGGACAAGGGAGATATAACCGTTTTTGGCAAATCAAACAACTTTAAAGTCCGTGACAGTATTGGCTATCTTCCCGAAGAGCGGGGATTGTACAAAAAGATGAAAGTGTTTGATACCATTTTGTTTTTTGCCGAGATTAAAGGCATACCGCCTTCAAAATCCAGCAATCTTGCAAGGATGTGGCTTGAAAAACTGGAACTTGAAGAATGGCAGGATAAAAAAGTAGTAGACCTCTCGCGCGGTATGCAGCAAAAGTTACAGTTTATATGTACAATCATTCATCAACCTAAACTCATTATTCTGGACGAGCCTTTTACCGGCTTGGATCCTGTAAATACCGGTTTATTAAAAGATGTAATGTTGGAATTAAAGCAACAGGGAACGACGATAATTTTTTCAACACATCTGATGGAACAGGTTGAGAAATTGTGTGAATCTATTTGCATGATCAACAAGGGACAAAATGTGTTGTATGGTAATCTTTTACAGGTTAAACAAAAATTCGGGCAAAACCGCATCCGCCTCAGTTTTGATGGAGAGGCCGCCTTTTTAAAGGATACCTCGATTGTAGAAAAATACGACAACTATGGTCAATATGTTGAATTGACTCCGGCCAATGGAAAAAACAGCCAAGAAATTCTCAAAATTGCAGCGGAACAGGTAACGGTTTCAGAATTCAAGATTGCAGAACCCTCGCTGAATGAAATATTTATAAAGACGGTCAAAGGGGAGGTGGCATCATGATGAAAACCTTTGCGTTAATCAAACGAGAATATCTGCAAAATGTTAAAACCAAAGGCTTTTTAATTGGTACGTTTTTAATGCCGGTATTGTTGGTTTTGCTGGTATTTATGCCCATGTTTTTTTCCAAAATGGAAGTTGAAAAACAGGTAGAAATATCAATAATCGATTATACGGATTCTGTTTACGAGGTGTTTGCACCGGCGTTAATGGAAACCAAAATGATTCAAGACAATCAATCCATGTATGCTTTGAAAAAACTGAATGTTCCGGTAGATCAATTGTCAGCCCAAAAAACGGAACTGGATAAAAAGATTTTATCTGGTGATCTGGATGTATACATCGTAATACCGGATTCTGTTTTTACATCAAACAGTGTAGAATTCTACTCAAAAAATATTACCAATTTTGATTTTATATCACGGGTTGAGCGTTCTCTTTCGTCTGTCATTTCTGATTTGAGGTTGAATCAAAGCGGCCTGGATCCGGATCTGGTTGAGACATTGACACATCGGGTAAATGCTCAAACCTTCAAGGTTGATAAAACCGGTTCGGAAGAGTCGAGCGGATTTGATACGTTTATGGTCAGTTATGTGATGGTCTTTATCTTGTACATTGCATTATTAATGTATGGACAGTATATCATGCGGGGTATTATTGAAGACAAGAATTCAAGAGTAATGGAAGTGGTTATTTCCTCTGTCAAGCCCTGGCAGTTGTTAACGGGTAAGGTTGTTGGTTTGGGTGCCGGAGGATTAACCCAGTTCCTAATCTGGTCGGTTTCATTTGGATTGATTTCTACCTATGGATTAATGATGGTGCAGATTTTTAATCCCGGTGTTTCTTCTATTGCCATTCCCGCATTACCCTGGCCGGTTTATATTGCGTTTGTACTTTATTTTATGCTGGGCTATTTTTTATATGCCACTCTTTTTGCTGCCCTGGGAAGTATGGTCAATACAGAGAGTGAAGCACAAAACCTGCAATGGCCCATTATGATGCTTATTATTGTAGCCTTTATGGCCATGTTTACCATTATTAAAAGTCCGGATAGCACCCTGGCAATCATTCTATCACACATTCCATTATTCTCCCCGCTGTTAATGTTTCTGCGAATTACTTTGAATGCGGCGCCGATATTTGAAGTTATGTTGAATGTTGTAATAAGCCTGGCTACTATTGCCGGTTTGCTTTTAATTTCTGGCAAGATTTTTCGGGTAGGTATTTTAATGTATGGAAAACGCCCAACACTACCTGAATTGATGAAATGGATTAAATATTAAGCTTATTAAGCAGACCGGTTTTTTTGCCGGTCTGTGTTTATTTAAAATTGAGGCGAGTTTTTATCTGTCTGGCAAGGAATGCCGCAATGCCGGCTTTTAAAATTTCACCCGGAATAAAGATAAGGAATCCACTGATCCATACTGTACGAAAAGAGATGGCTTTCATCAGCCAGACATTCACCGCTAAATAGAGCCAGCCGGACCCTAGAGCTAAAATTAATATACCGGCAACACTATTAATCATTATCATAAAAGACAGGGAATTCTGTTTACCCGTACGTGTGTTCAAAAAAGAGATCAACCACGCGGCAATGGGCAGGCTCAATAAATATCCAAAAGTGGGTTGCAGAATATATCCCAATCCACCCCCATTGGCAAAAACCGGCAATCCGGCCAGTCCCAGTATCAGGTAAACCATCTGACTGAGAAAAGCGTATCTGGGTAACAGCATGCACCCGGCTAAAAGCGTGAACAGGGTTTGCAGTGTGACAGGTGTCAGCGGGAACGGTATCCGAATAAACGAGCCGGCAGCCGTAAGTGCGGTTAACAGTGAAGCAAATAATAACTGACGGGATATATTGGAGATAATCAAGAAAAAACCTGTTTTTATTTTCTACTTGCTTTTTCAACAAGACCTGTATAAATTCGCACGTTAGCGTATACGCAAAATCTGGAAGAAAATGAATTTATTTATGAAATATAGAACATTCTTTATTAATTACTATAATAATTTTTCTGTAATTTTGTTGTTTGTATTGATTTCCGCATTCAATGTGTACCCACAAGAAAAAGTTGTTGAAACAATCCGGCTGGATTATAATGGTAAAGTGATTGCTCCACCCAGAGCAATGATGCCTTATAGAGAAGTTAAAAGACCAAGGATTGGCCTTGCATTGAGTGGAGGGGGAATGCGGGGGGTAGCTCAAATTGGTGTATTAAAAGTCCTTGAAGAAAATGACATCCCCATAGATTATATTGTAGGTACCAGCATTGGCGCAGTGATTGGCGGATTATATGCTTCCGGTTATACTCCTGATGAAATTTGGGAGATTACCCGTTCTTTTGATTGGGGTCAGGCGCTTAACGATAATCCTGAACGCTCTAGCCAGTTGTTGGGAGAAAAACAAAAACGCAGCCGGGCCATCATCCAATTTCGACTGGAAAATATGAAGCTGGTATTGCCCGAGGCGTTATCTCCGGGACAGAATTTAGGCGATTTTATAACCAATTTGATTCTTAATGCTCCTTATCATAGTTATCAGTTTGATCATTTAAAAATTCCATTGCGAATCATAACTACAGATATCCTTACAGGAACCAAGGTCGTTGTTGATCGGGGAGATCTTGCGGCAATGATTCGCGCATCCATATCTATTCCGCTGTTGTTTAATCCTGTAAAAAGTGACAGTTTGCTGCTTGTCGATGGCGGTGTGTTGGATAATATACCTGTAGATGTAACGCGCAATACCGGTGCCGATATTGTTCTTGCTGTAAATACCACATCTCCTTTGAGAAAACAAAGTGATTTGCTGGTTCCCTGGGAAATGGCTGACCAGGTTACAACCATTATGCAAATTCCTCATAACGAACAGCAATTAAATCATGCGGATTTTGTAGTCTCTCTTGCGGATATATATAGTACATCTGCTAACCAAAACAATGTAGACTCGTTGTATCAGGAAGGAATTCGCAGGGGTACAGCATTACTTGCAGATATAAGGGCAAAATATAACGAACTGGATAATCAGAAAAACAGAGAACGTTTGATATATGTGCATGAAATCAAAGCAAACGATGATTCTTTACTACCATTTAATCTGAATACATTGGCAAACCGACATGTTTCCGAACAGGAGATAATTGATGTGTTGGAAAATGCCCATAATAGTGGATCATTCAGAGATGTTTATGCGGAAATAAAAAAACAGGATGATAAAACCATACTGGTTTATACATTTGAACCATTCCCTGTTCTTGAGCGAGTTTCTCTGCTGGGGCAAACCATTTTTCATGGTTCAGAACTGCAATCAATTTTTAGTCCGTTGCTTTTCAAACCCATGAATCATTTTGAATGTACCCGTGCGCTTGAACAAATTATTGAAATGTATCGGGAAAAAGATTATTCACTTGCAGAAATTTCCAATATTTCCTTTTCAAAAGAATCGGGTCATGCAATTATAACAATATCAGAGGGCAAAATCAGTTCTTTAAATTTTGAGGGCAACGAACATGTAAGAGATTTTTTACTGTATAACGAATTTACATTGCATCCGCAGGATGTCTTTCAAAATAATCTTGCCAAAGCCGGCATTGAGAACATATATGGGACCGGTTTGTTTAATTCGGTTTCTCTGAAAATTGCGCCCGGAACATCAGGGTATCATTTAAATATTCGTTTACAGGAAAAAGCAACCAATGTAATTCGATATGGATTCCGTTATGACGATGAGCGATGGGGACGTTCGTTTTTAGAATTTGCTGAAGAAAACATGTTGGGTGTTGGTAATGATTTGACTTTGCATATGCAATATGGTGAACGGGATAAAAAGTTTGCAGCCGAGTACCGCATAGATCGTATTTTTAATACCTATTTTACTGCCAGGTTCAATTTGTATAATACCAATCAAAAGTTTTTTACTTATGATAAAAGTGAAAGTATTAGTGAGTACTGGCGGCATTCCACAGGTGCAAATATTAATGTAGGTCAGCATATAGAACGATTTGGTACCCTTTCCGGATTTTTTCGCGTTGAAGAAATAGATATTGACGCGGTTTCCGGTAGTGATTATACTATAGACACAGGTGCTCTGACTATAAACACTATCGGTATCAATTCCATTATTGATACACGAGACCGGATTCCTTTTCCCCGTTCGGGGAAATTTCATGAATTTCAATATGAAGTATCTACAGGTGATTTTTTAGGCTCTGATATTTCGTATTACAAAGTGTATAACCGGTTGTCAAATTATTTTACTTTGGCTGATAGGCATACATTTTCACCCTTGTTGTTTTGGGGAACCTCTGATGTTTCTACACCATATTCTGAACAGTTCCAGTTGGGTGGATTTGGATCTTTTTATGGATTACGTGAAAATTCAATGCATGGGCGGCATGTTATATTAACCAGTATGGAATACCGGCTGTTTATAAATACCTATTGGATGTTTGATACGTTTTTAACGTTGCGGTTTGATTTTGGGGCTGTTTGGGAAAAGGACTTGATTATTAACGGTTCAGATTTTGTCAATGGCAGGGGCCTGGCATTATCATTTCAAACACCTATTGGCCCCTTGTCCATTGCATATGGTCAGGCAAACACCCGTGACGAAAGAGTGTACATTTCAGCGGGATATGAATTTTAGGCTATCTGTTAGCCGACCTGTCCCGTTGCAGGTTCCACTGTACCCAATCGCTGTTTTCATCCGGATCTGATGCCGAAAAATCACCTGAATACGTAACTTGACCGTTTTTGTCGATCTGTACCTTTTGCATATTTCTGACGATAATTGCCCATTCTTCCATACTTACTTCATGTGGACCTGGAATTTCGTGCGGGCCTTCAACCTCATAGGGTTCTATTGCTTTGGGCTGCACGGTTTTTGAATCGGGTGCGTTGGTAATGATTACCTCGCCATGATAAACTTTGAGTTCTGATGAAGAATCCTGATTAACGTTCATTCGCAAGGTTGTGCCTGTAATGGCAGCAGCCGTGATAGGAGTGCCAATTGAAAAGGACATGTTTTTGGGTTTTTTCTTGACGTTTGCCCAAAGATCCCCTTCCTGTAGCGTGATTTTGGTTTCTCTTATCTGTTCTTTGGTCTCTTCATACAGTTTAAGAATGTCAATAGTGGTTTTGGGTGCCATACGGATTTTGTCTAGACTGGCAAGATCAAGCTCTGCTCGAGATTGAGAAAAAGTACGTACTCGTTCACCGCCATTAACTTCAGTGTTTTGCTGTACATTTGTCCATTGTACTTCTGAAAGTCTTTGTTTTTTTGCTGAACCCTCAACATGGGTAACAAGGCCTCTTTGCTGTTCTGTTGTTACAGAAAGACCAATACCTATACCGCAGAGTACCAGTGCTAAAACAAGAGCGACTGTAATGAAATGTTTGGGTTCGGTTTTTACTTTTTTCATACCAAGACTCCTTACAATGACTTAGATCACCTTTTTGTTAGGAGAAATAATTACTACTCTTTGAATTTCATCTTTTTGTGCAAGGTTTGCTATGGGAATGCCCTTGGTGGCGCGACCCATAGGCTTAATCAATTTGATTTTCTGACGTTTAATTTTACCTTTTTTGGTCATCATGATTGCTGTTTGCTTGTCTGTTACTTGAGCAATGCTAACAACAGTGCCGGTTTTATCACTGAGAATAAAGTTTTTAATACCCTTGCCCCCTCGTCCTATGGTACTGTATTCGCGTAATGCGCTTTTCTTGCCGAGGCCCAGGTTTGTTATAGATAACAAATATCCTTTTGGATCTGAAACGGTTATCATGTCTATAACAACATCGTTTTCATCTAATGTTATTCCCCTTACACCACCGGCAGTAATTCCCATATCATCTCGCAGGTCTTTACCTGAAAAGCGTATTGCTTGTCCCAGTGACGATGCAATGAGAATTTCTGCATCTTTGGGCGCCATAATAACAGAAACAAGTTCATCTTTCTCTTTTAGTGACAAGGCATTGTTAGCGCCTTCTTTGAGCTTTGAAAAAGTAGCTAGAGATGATTTTTTAACAAGTCCATCTTTGGTTACCAAATAGATGAATCTTGCGTCGTCTTCTTCAAATTTGCTGACCTCAAAAACATTGAGTACCTGTTCGTTTTTGCCTAAACGTAACAGATTCTTTAACATGGTTTTGTTATCAGATCCGTTATTTAGCGGTATAAAGCTGCTTCTAACACCAAAAACTTTACCGGTATTGGTAAACATGAGCAGACTGTGGCTGTTTGTGGTTTTAAAATTGTATTCAATGAACTCTGATGCGGTTTCCGGTTTGATTTGTTCCTTAACAGCTTCCGGATCAACCAAAGAATGTTTGCTTATATAGCCGGTATTGGTTATAGTGACCAGGGTTTCATCTTCTTTAATCAGCTCTGTCAGGCTCTTTTTGGTGGGTTTTGCAAGTATTTGGGTGCGACGGGCATCACCATAGGTTGCTTTGAGTTCAAGCAGTTCTGATTTAATCAATTGCATTCTACGAGGTTTGCTGGCCAATAATGATTTTAATTTTTCAATCAGTTTAATAAGTGCCAGGTATTCATCTTCAATCTTTTTGCGCTCAAGACCGGTTAACCGCTGCAAACGCATATCCAGAATGGCCTGTGCCTGAACTTCAGAAAGCTTGAAGCGTTTAATCAGGTTTTTACGAGCGGTTTCAACATTTCTGGATTTTTTGATGAGTTCTATTATTTCATCAATATTGTCGAGTGCAATTTTCAAGCCTTCCAGAATGTGGGCGCGTTTTTCTGCCTTGTCGAGATCGAATTTGATACGACGTAAAACCACCTCATGACGAAAGTCAATAAATTCCTGCAACAATTCTTTCATGTTCAAGACTTTGGGTTGACCGTCAACCAACGCTAACTGAATGACGCCAAAAGTAGTCTGCATTTGTGTGTGTTTGAATAAATCTTTTAGAATCTTGTCAGGATTTGCTTCTTTACGAAGTTCAAAAACAATACGCATTCCTTCGCGATCTGATTCATCACGAATTTCCTGAATGCCTTCAATCTTTTTCTCTCTAATCAGACTTGCGGTTTTTTCAAGCAAGGTGCTTTTGTTTACCTGGTAAGGGATCTCGGTTACTACAATCCGCTTGCGTTGAGAAGAACCCATATCTTCAATATGGACTCTGGCGCGGACTGTCAGCTTTCCACGTCCGGTTTTGAAATAAGAATCAATTTCTTCATCACCTACAATAACGGCGCCTGTGGGAAAGTCCGGACCTTTGATATACTCTTTGAGTTTTTTGGGTTTTATGGTGGGTCTGGAGATCAATGCGGCTATGGCATCAATGACTTCACACAGGTTATGTGGGGCCATGTTGGTGGCCATTCCCACAGCAATACCGGCAGCTCCATTCACCAGCAATGTGGGCAACAGAGATGGTAAAAGGGAAGGTTCTTTGAGGGTTTCATCAAAGTTGGGTGTAAAGTTAACAGTATCTTTTTCAATATCTCTTAAAACTTCATCAGCAATTTTTGCTAATTTGGCTTCAGTATAACGCATGGCCGCGGGAGGATCGCCGTCTATGGATCCAAAGTTACCTTGTCCATCTACAAGGGGGTAGCGTAAAGAAAAATCTTGTACCATGCGTGCCATGGTGTCATATACTGCTCTGTCACCATGAGGGTGATATTTACCCAAAACTTCACCCACAATTCTGGCGCTTTTTTTATAAGAAGAACCGGGTCTAAGCCCCAGTTCAAGCATACCATATAATACCCTGCGATGCACGGGTTTCAATCCGTCGCGAACATCCGGCAACGCACGGGAAATAATCACCGACATGGAATAGTCGATGTAGGAACTACGCATTTCTTCTTCTATATAGACCCGTTGAATGGATTCATTCGTTTCTGGCATAGATGGATATTTCCTTTCACATCATTTTATACGTCTAAATTACGAACGTATTTGGCATTATCTTCAATAAATTTTCTTCGGGTTGCAACATTGTCTCCCATCAGCATGGAAAAGACATGGTCTGCTTCAAAGGCTTCTTCAATAGTGACCTGCAAAAGTGTACGTTTTTCCGGATCCATGGTGGTTTGCCACAGTTGATCTGCATTCATTTCACCCAGACCTTTGTAACGCTGCAGGTCATACTTTTCCTTACTATTATTTTTTAGATATATTTCTAATTCTTCTTCGTCATATACATATTCTATCTTTTTACCGCTTTTAATTCTGAAAAGAGGAGGCTGAGCAATATAAAGATGACCCTGGTCAACCAGTTCACGCATATGCCTGAAGAAAAAGGTTAGAAGCAGGGTTCGTATATGTGCTCCATCAACATCGGCATCGGTCATGATGATCACTTTTTCATATCTTAATTTATCCAGAATAAAATCTTCACGGCCTATACCTGTGCCCAGTGTAGCAACCAGTGTTCGAATTTCTTCGTTAGAGAGCATTTTGTCTATACGTGTTTTTTCAACATTGAGGATTTTACCACGGAGAGGTAAAATGGCCTGAAACCGCCGGTCTCGGCCCTGTTTTGCACTACCACCCGCTGAATTACCTTCCACAATAAACACCTCGGTACCCTGAGGGCCTCGTGCGGAACAATCGGCCAACTTGCCTGGCAGACCTTCGCTTTCAAGCGTTGTTTTCCGTCGGGTCAATTCGCGTGCTTTACGCGCGGCTTCACGGGAACGCGCGGCAGATTTACACTTGTCTATGATTTTGCGCGCTGCGGTCATGTTTTCTTCCAACAGCTTGCTGAGTGCTTCATTCACCATAGATTCAACAATACCGCGGACCTCGCTGTTACCCAGCTTGGTTTTGGTTTGACCTTCAAACTGTGGATCAGGATGTTTAATACTAACAACAGCAGTAAGTCCTTCACGCACATCTTCACCGGTTAAACTGCTTTCTCCATTTTTGAACAATTTGTTTTTCGTGGCAAAAGAGTTTAATGTTTTGGTGAGTGCGGTTTTAAATCCCACCATGTGGCTTCCGCCTTCAATGGTGTGAATATTGTTTACATACGAGTATATATTTTCGTTATAAGAGTCGTTATATGCCAGGGCAATTTCTACGGGAATGTCTTCTTTTTCCGCAGAAAAGTAGAGGGGTTTTTTAGAAATAGGGTTGCGGTTCTGATCAAGGTACTCTATGAACGAAATGATGCCACCCTTGTATTTAAATTTTTCTGACTTGTTTTTAATTTCATCAGTAATTGTGATTTTTAGATCGCGATTTAAAAAGGCCAGTTCGCGTAAGCGTTCAGACAAAACTTCGAAACTGAATTTTTTCTTTTTAAATATTTCACCATCCGGATAAAAGGTGATCTTGGTGCCTGTAGATTTTCGGGAACCCACTTTGCGCACCGGTTTAACGGGTATACCACGTTCGTATTCCTGTTTGTATACTGTTCCGTCACGAGAGACTTCAACATGAAGCCATTCTGAAAGGGCGTTTACAACTGAAATACCCACACCATGTAAACCACCTGAAACCTTGTATGATTTTTTGTCAAATTTACCACCGGCGTGCAATACGGTCATTACTACCTCAAGGGCAGATTTATTCATATCTTTGTGCATATCAACAGGAATACCACGACCATTATCTTTAATGGTTACGCTGCCATCCGTATGCATAATGACGTCAATTTCATCACATATTCCGGCAAGGGCCTCATCTATACTGTTGTCTACTACTTCATATACCAAATGATGCAATCCCCGTACTGACACATCGCCAATGTACATAGCGGGGCGTTTGCGTACGGCTTCAAGTCCTTTCAGGACCTGAATTTTACTAGCATCATAAGATTCTGATTTTGCTGCCATTTTTGAGCCTCGTATTAAAAAAACCTAATATCTTTGATCAGATCGTTCCCAACCTTGTCAGCAATTCTTTGCAGAATTTGCGACTTTTGAAACATTAATTCTGTGCGCCAAGTCATGCTTTTCACTTTAACATGCAAAACTTTATCTCGTATCTTGTCGGCTTTAGTGTGGCTTGCAATCTGTTCGCCTACAATTTCCTGCCACATGTCCAGAATTCTATACTGATTTATTTTCTTTTCAATACCCATTTCTTTCAACATGCCTTGCAGGGTATTGCCAATTTTTTCCGGTGAATGGTCCGTCATATTATTGTGTCCGGGTTACGCTTCCGTTACTTACCATGAAAACGGATTGATCTTTTTGTATGGCACCCAGGGATTTTATAGCTTCATAATCCATGCTGGTACCGGTTACAAAAGTTTGGCTTTTGCCAGAAAATAACGATAACACGCTTTTACCGCGATTTATGTCCAGTTCAGAATAAAGATCGTCTAATAACAAAATGGGCAACGTACCGGTTTTTTCTTTTAATAAAACCGATTCTGCCGCTTTCAGGCTCACCAGTGCGCTTTTGTGTTCGCCACGAGAGCCATATCTTCTCAGTTCATTTTCATTTACAGATATAACAAATTCATCACGATGTGGTCCTGCCAATGTAGTGCCTCTGCGCCTTTCCCTATCAAAAGATTTCAACAGCATATTGTAAAAAGCAGAGGAATTGTCACTGTTTTCAGTTAATGGAACACAGGGCTGGTATATAACTTTAAGATCATGATTGGAACGGGTAAGGTCCTGATAAAATTGAAAAAGGTTTGAGTTCATATCCCGGGTCATTTTTTTTCGCGCTTCCATTACTTTCAAACCTGTTTGGACCAGTTGGTCGTTCCAGATCTCCAACTGTGACTTGCTGACACTTTTACCGGTCTGAAACAGGGTAAGGACCTGGTTCCGTTGTTTTACGATCCGTTCGTACTTTTTTAAATCATCCAGGTAGCGTGGAGAGCATTGAGACAACAGAATGTTGAAAAATTTTCTACGTTGAGCGGGTGCACCGGTGGTTACCACGTGGTCATCAGATGTAAGCGCCACTATAGGGAACTTGCCGATGAGTAGCGAATACCGGGTTACCGGTTTTCCATCTACTTTGATCTTTTTTCCCAGATCTTTAGAATACCATACCTGGATTTTGCTGGATATGGCGTTTTCATCAGTAAAGGTACCGTCAAAGTTGTAATGATCTTCTTCGAATGGCACCATTTCCGTCTCTTCACGTGCACGAAAACTTTTTGCAAGGCAAAGTATATATATGGCTTCTGCTATATTGGTTTTGCCTTGCGCGTTGTCACCAAATATAAAATTGGTGTTATCTGAAAAACTCAAATCTACCTGGTGCAAATTACGAAAACTGTGGATGTTGAGGTGCTGAATCAGCATTCACAACTCTTATTCTTCATTTTCCTCAGTTTCCCCTTCTTCTTCGGGTGTTTCTTCATTAATCCGAATGGGCATGATCAGCATAAGAACATCTTCATCTTCTTTCTGATTTGCTGGGGAAACTACAGCTGCACTTGAGCTGTCTTTGAGTTTTAAAAGAACTTCTTTATCATCAATATGACGTAAAACATCCAGCACATATGCTGAATTATAGCCTACTTGCATCCATTCATCGCTAAAAGAGGCTGGAATCGATTCTTTTGCCTCTGCGCCAAATTCTATATCTTCTGAATGAATGGTGATCTCTGTTGGGGTTAGCACAAATCTAACCTGGTTGGTCAGTGAGCTTGAAAAAATGGATACGCGGCGTAGGGTAGAGATCAAAAGATCACGATCTACCTTGAGCTCTTTATCATTGTCTGTTGGAATTACCCGTTCATAATTGGGATATGTTCCGGTAATTAATTTAGAATAAATAATGGTATTGTTGAATTCAAATTGAATGTGGTCTTCGCCAACCTGTATTTTTACCGGTTGTTCGCTGTTCAGGTTGCGTGACATGACATTCAGTGCTTTGGTTGGAATGATGATGTTTAATTGGGTGTCACCTGAAACACCGGGGTTTTTGTTGATAACCCGTGATAAACGGTGACCGTCGGTACCTACCAACGTCATACCGGTTGCCAGCATTTCCATATTAATACCAGTTAACGCGGGTCGTAATTCATCGTTTGAAACAGCAAACAATGTTTTGTCTGTCATGCGTGTTAACAGCTCGCTGTCAATTTCAAAAGAAACATCACCCTCTTCTACATTGATACGGGGATAGTCTTCTTTTGGCTGCGAAGATATTTTATATTCACCTTGTTCCGTTTTGATAACGATTTTGTCACCGATGCCTGAAAAAAGATTCAATGGAACATCGGGCAGTTCGCGAACAATTTCAATCAACAGTTTTGCCGGGATGGCTACTGTACCATCCTCTTCGCCATTAACATCCAGAGATATAGTTACAGAAACTTCCAGGTCGGTACCGGTCAGGCGTAAACGGTTGCCTTCCAGTTCCATCAGAACACAAGTCAAAACAGAGATGGTTGTTTTTTGCGGTACAACTCCTACCATTTTATGTAATGCGTCGTAAAAGTCAGACTTGGCGATGGTAAAGTTCATGGTGCCTCCTTAACAAAATGAAAAACTGTAAAAAAATAATACTTTTCTTTGTAAATAACAAGAAAATAATATTATAGAGCAGTTTATAAGCGTGTTATAATTGAGCAATTTCAATTTTATTTTTTATCGTTTCCAGAGATTCTCTGATCTTGTTGTCATTTTTTATCATTTCTTCTGTGCTGGTAATGGCATGGATTACCGTGCTATGGTCTCTGCCGCCAAAGTGCAGGCCAATGGTCTTTAGTGAGCTGTCTGTCATGTTTTTGCATAAATACATAGCTATTTGGCGTGCTTGTACCACTTCTTTTTTGCGCGTCTTTGCGCGCAGCATATCATCCGGAATGCCAAAATATTCGGATGTGGTCTTTTGAATAAACTCGATGCTGATAGCTTTGATCTTGGGAATACAAACATCCTTTAGCAGGCTTTTGGCAAGATCAAGAGTGATATCCTGCCCATTCAGGGAAGAATACGCCAGCAGGCGAATAAGGGCGCCTTCAAGCTCTCTGACATTGGTTGTTATATGTGTGGCTATAAAGTGATAGATTTCAGGTGGAATGTCTAGTCCGTTTTCTTCTGCTTTTTTTTGAAGAATGGCCTGGCGGGTTTCCATTTCAGGAAGTTGTATATCTACAACCAAGCCCCATTGAAAGCGGGAGATTAAACGTTCTTCAATACCTTTTAATTCTTTTGGGGATCTGTCAGAAGAGAGTACAATCTGTTTCCCTTTTTGGTGTAAGGTATTAAAAGTGTGAAAAAACTCTTCCTGGGTTCGTTCCTTGTTGCCAAAAAACTGAATGTCGTCAACAATCAAAAGGTCTACGTTGCGGTACAGGCTGCTGAATTCGGTTGTTTTGTTTTTCTGAATCGAGTTGATGAAATCCATGGTAAAGCGTTCACTGTCTACATATAGTACGCGTGTGGCGTTTGTATTGTATTTACAATAGTTTCCAATGGCCTGAATGAGGTGCGTTTTTCCCAAGCCAACACCGCCATAAACCACAAGGGGATTAAAGGTGGTTTTGCCCGGAGATTTGCTTACCGCAAATGAAGCAGCCTTGGCGAATTTGTTGCAATCTCCTTCCACAAAGCTGTCAAATGTAAAGCGCTCACTCAGGTTGTCTTTGCCGTTGTGTGATTTTTGTGGAGCGGCTTTTTTCATGGATGGCAGTTGAACAGCCTGAGTTGCTGAATCCATAATCACGGAATAAAGTAGCTTGTAATCTGCTCCCAGTACCTGTGTCATGGCCCGATTGATTACTTTGCTGTAATGCTGTTCCAGCCATTCATAAAAGAACTGGCTGGGTACCTGGATGGTTAGGGCGTGCTCCTCAATCTTAAAGGGGCGAATGGGTTTGAACCAGGTTGCATAGCTGTTAGAGTTGACGTTTTCTTTAATGATGCCCAGGATCTTGTCCCAGGTGACTTGTAAATCTCCCTGCATACGGCTTTCCGTTGTTTTATGTTTAGCAAATACAGTATATTGTGTTGTCTGGATTTATTTTGATTTAGGATATCAACATATAGGCTGATCAAGACGACAACACACAATTATATAAGGAAAAATGAGTTATCCACAAAAATTTCAAATTATCCACATTAGCTGTAGAAGAATTGTGATTCACTTAACTTGCATTAATTCAGCAAGTTAGTGTATAAGGTTTTCAACTTATCCACATTGGTCATTTTTCAAATCAAGGACATGTAACCCGAACAAAAATGGGTAATTTGGGTTATCCACAAGTTATTATTGGGGGTCCTCTATTATTAACTTACACAAAAGGAAAAGTAATTTCAAGTTTTAAAATGAAAAATTCGTAAATTTCTTAAAATTTTATTAACAAGAGAATTCTTTTGTGTTAACATTTGTTTTGTAAATACAAAACTGCTCACTGAAAAAAGCTATAATTAATAAAGTGTTGCATGTTTTTGTAATAATTTGTATATTTAAAACTTTGTGTATAAACTATAAATAATTATAACCCTAAATTTTACAAAGAGTTAGAGATGGCTAAAGATATTACACTGATGAGAAATATTGGAATCAGCGCGCACATCGATTCGGGAAAGACAACATTGACCGAACGAATATTATTTTACACCAATCGCATTCATGCGATTCACGAAGTACGCGGAAAAGACGGTGTGGGCGCAAAAATGGACTCTATGGAGCTGGAAAAAGAACGTGGTATTACCATTTCTTCAGCTTCTACTCATGTGGAGTGGAAAAACCACTCGATTAATATTATTGATACTCCGGGACACGTTGACTTTACCGTTGAGGTTGAACGTTCTTTGCGTGTTCTTGATGGTGCTATTCTGGTATTGTGTTCTGTGGGTGGTGTGCAGTCACAGTCTATTACTGTTGACCGCCAGATGACGCGTTACAAGGTGCCTCGTATTGCATTTGTTAATAAATGCGACCGTATGGGTGCTGATCCTGAACGTGTTACTCAGCAGTTGCGCGACAAGCTGAATCACAATGCCGTGATGATGCAAATTCCTATTGGGCTTGAAGAAGGTCATGTTGGTGTTGTTGACCTTGTAACCATGAAAGCTCTTTATTTTGATGAACCCAATGGCATGGTAATTCGTGAGGAAGAAATTCCTGCAGAGTTGATGGACACTGCTCTGGAAAAGCGCGATATTTTGTTGGACACAGTATCCATGTTTAGTGATGAATTGATGGAAGCATATCTTGAAGATACTGTAACCGAAGAGATGATTTACGATGCCGTTCGTAAAGGCACTTTGTCTCTTGAATTGACACCAGTATTTATGGGGTCAGCCTTCAAGAATAAAGGTGTGCAGCCCCTTTTGGATGCTGTTTTAAAATATCTTCCTAATCCCACTCAAATTGAAAATATTGCACTTGATTTGGATAATGAAGAAAAAGAAGTTGTGTTGGAATCCAGTAATGAGAAACCGCTTGTTATGCTGGCCTTTAAACTGGATGATACCCGTTTTGGACAACTGACTTATGTTCGTATTTACCAGGGTACTATGAATAAAGGTGACGAGATTATCAATGTTCGCTCAGGTCGCAAGATCAGAGTGGGGCGTTTGATTAGAATGCACTCTGATGAAATGGAAGATATTACAAGCGCACCCTCTGGTGATATTGTTGCCATGTTTGGTGTAGATTGTGCGTCTGGCGATACTTTTACCGGCGGTGGTTTGAATTTTTCAATGACCTCCATGTTTGTTCCCACACCGGTAATTTCTTTGTCTATTATTCCTAAAGATAATAAGGCTGCTGCCAATATGGCAAAAGCAATAAACCGTTTTTCAAAAGAAGATCCTACTTTTCAGTCTTATGTTGACCCCGAAACTGATGAGACTATTATTAGAGGTATGGGTGAGCTTCATTTGGAAGTATATCTTGAAAGAATGAAACGTGAATATAATGCAGAGATCGAGACCGGAGCGCCACAGGTTGCTTACCGTGAAAGTATCTCTCAATCGGCCACTTTTAATTACACACATAAAAAGCAGACCGGTGGTGCGGGACAATTCGGTCGTGTTGCCGGTTCAATGGAACCCAACCATGAAAGCGATTTTGAATTTGTTGACGAGATAAAGGGTGGCGTTATTCCCAATGAATATATTCCTTCCTGTCGTAAAGGTTTCGAAATGGCTATGGACAAAGGTCCGGTAACCGGATTCCCCATTGTGGGTGTCAAAATCACCATTAATGATGGTGCTTATCACCCGGTTGACTCTTCTGATCAGGCCTTTCAGACAGCGTCTCTGTCTGCGTTCCGTGAAGTGTATAACCGTTGTAAACCGGTAATTCTTGAACCTATTATGCGCGTAAGCGTTGAAAGTCCTACAGAGTTTCAGGGCGCCATTTTGGCTACTATTAACCAGCGTCGTGGTATTATTCACAGTGCAACTGAAGATAATGCCTTTACCGTTGTGGATGCCGAAGTACCCTTGAGCGAAATGTTTGGATATTCAACAGTATTGCGTTCATCAACCCAGGGTAAAGCTGAATTTACCATGGAGTTCTCACGTTATCACAAAGTACCTGAATCTATTGCCGAAAATTTGAAAAAACAATTGGCAGAAAAAGATAAAAAGTAGTAGCGTGATAATGTTTAAATGTGTTTATTATAATAAGAAGAAAAGAATTTAAAATATACAGAGGCCGATTCATGCTAAAAACCGAATTGATTAAACGCAGCCCAATCCGGGTCATGGAGAAAACAATCCATGGTGGATTGGGGAAAGGAAATCTGGGGGTGTTTACCGCCAGAAAAGGAGTGGGCAAGACTGCATGCCTGGTTCACGTTGCAACTGACAAGCTGTTGAACGATAAAAAAGTACTTCATATCTCTTTTTCAGACAATCCGCAGCATATTGAAGGTTGGTATAAGCAGGTGTTCCAGGAAGTTGCAAATGCGTACAAGTTGGAAAACTCGTACGAGATTTTTGACAACACCATGCATTTACGTTTAATTTTGCATTTTAAACAAGACAACACATCGCTTGATAATGTTAAAGCCCATTTTAAACAGTTCAAAGACAGCCTGGATTTTATTCCCGAAATGGTTATTGTTGACGGGTTCCCCTTTGAGGAAGCAACCCTGGAGCAATTGCAGGACTGGCAAGGTTTTGCCAAAGAACTGGATGCAGAAGTCTGGTTCAGTGCAACATTGCACCGTCATGATCTGCAGTTGGATGATCAGGGAGTTCCGGCGCCGGTGAACCAGCTCAAAGATATTTTTTCTGTAATCATTATGCTGAATCCTCATGAAGAACATATCGATTTTCAATTGTTAAAAGACAACGGAAATAAAGACCTTGATAAAATGCGCTTAAAGCTGGATCCCAAAACCATGCTTATCGCGAATCGCCGTGTTTGATCATTGTTTATATAGAATTATTAAAAAACCCGCCTTTGAGCGGGTTTTTTTGTGTCTGAACCAGTAATTTTGGGGTTGAAAAATGTGTGAAGGCAATTTCCCTGGGATCTCCAAATGGCAAGGGAAACTTGACTAATATTTAATACAATCAACTGTTCATTAGCATTTCAAGCAGGGCGTTTGCTACAGCTTCGGGGCCGTTGTACTCCCAACCGGGAATGCCCAGTCTTGTACGCATTTGGCCTACAAATAATCCTTTTTCATAAAATTTTTCAAAATAGCCGTGGGCAATTTCGTCATGCTCGGGTTTATACTGAATCGCACCAAAGACATTTACAAAATAACTGTGCACCAAGCCGGTAGAGGTCGTAGTACCTTTGCTCATGGCGGTACCTTCTCTGAAAATTTTAAACGCCTCATCGGCTGTTTCTATACGGTCAATAATAGGATGGTCTTCATCAATTTCTTCATAGTTGTTGGCGTATAAAACCATATCCACTTTATAGCCTTCTATTACGGTTTCATAAGTGGTTACCGGCAAAACTATGCGTGAATTGACCTGGTTGGGACTCATAATAATAGCACGGTCAAGCTGGCCCAGGGCGTAACCTGGTTGCAGGTCGTCAAGACGTACAAAAGCGCCAATCTCGGTTCCATATCCTATAATATCACCATTGTCAGCATAATCAAGCGAGCCCATATCATCGGCAATGATGATGATTTCTTCAATGTACTGATCACCCAGGGTGCGTAGGGCTTCCAACATTTCAGATTTGCCGGTACCGGTATCTCCCACAATGAGAACGGTTTTGTTTTTGCCACCCTTGAGCGAAATTTTAACCATAGCACCATGATAGGGCATTTTCCCGCGTTTGATCATTTGTACATTATGCAGGGTAAGCATCATTTTCTTTAGATAGCCAAAATAACCGAATTCGGGTCTGCCCGGTACGGCAGCAGATAGCATTTTGTTCTTTTCATCGTCATAGAAAACGGTAGGCAATTCTGCCAGATCATCCAGCTCTTGTCCGGGAACTCCATAGAGGTAAACCGCATCTACCGGACGATTTAAAAACTCATCATCTGCCAGTTCAAACAAGTTACAAAGACTGAAACCCAGTTCATAAAAGGTTTTGTGGAAATACACAACAATAAGCTGCGGTCCCACTTTGGCGGGGTAACCAATCCAATCGTCTTTATTAATCTTTAACAAGTCAAGCGGGTTTTGTTCTATGCGCTGAAACTTGCCGGTACGTTTGTTCATGGGTGGATTCAGAAGCAAAGGTGGATTTAAAAGGATTTGTCTGATTATGGGAATATCTCCAAGCTGATCATATACATCATCAGGAAAATTCAGGTCTTTGGGTAATGCGATGGCTGCTATTTCAGCACCTGCATGTACCTGGCGATAAATGCTGGGGTGTTTCCCTGTTATATTTTCCTGCACATCACGATAAACTTTACGTATGAGCTGGGTTAGAGATTCTATGGTAGAGTTGAAAGTACGATAAGGCCGTTGATCAATCACATCGGTCGAAGAATCACAAACAATAAAACGTTCGTACCCACGCCAAAAGTTATACAATCCTTCAACAAAGGAAGCCAGCTGTTGTGGATTTTTAATAAATCTATCAGAATCTTCTACAACTTTGGGTACCAGATCAATACTCATTTTCGATAAAAACACCAGTGTTTGCTGCATGGTTTTAGAGTCTGTGGATTTTATGTCTTGTGGTTTTTTATCAAACATTTTAAGCAAAGGTGATTCATGTTCAATCAGGTGTTTCATGTACCGTTCAAGAATTTCTTTAAAGAGGTTACTGTTGAGTAATTCATCAGCGTTTGCACAAACCTGATTTTTAATGTTAATAATTACTTTATTATCCACAATGCTGTAATTCACGTTAACTTGCATTTAGTTGCCTCACTAATATTTGTTTTCGGGTTAAATCCCTGAAAATAAAGATCTGGATGTTATACTATATACGAAATATTGCAAAACAATATTCCAAAAAATTTTACCGTAACAAAATTATGTTCATGTTATCGGGGTTTGGTGCTGGTAGGAATGACAATAATACATTCAGGCACACATTGAATATCCGCATTGGCAGAAATTCGTTTCAATACGAATAATTGAACAAATATAATAATAAAATTATTCACATTCAATAAAAAACGCAGACAGTCAATTATTGAATGCTTAGGGGGGTCAGCATCCAAAGGAGGGGGATGACCATCTGCGTTCAATATATTTAACAAAACCTTTTTAGTCTTTGTTCCCTCTAATAAATGCTGGTTTTATTTCATATATTATAAAATTAATCATGAATTCATTTTGATTTAAGGTTGAAATTAAATATTTTTGAATAAACACATGTTACAAGGGTATATAATATGCAGAATAGTATTTTTTCTACAACACTTCAAGTGCGTGTTGGAGATGTAAATTACGGTGGACATTTGGGTAACGATACGGTTTTACTCTATTTTCAGGAAGCACGAATTCGCTTTTTGGCTGAATATGGATTATCAGAAAAAGATATTGGTGATAGTGTTTCTCTCATTCAAACAGAATCACTTGTAAAATACAAAGGTGAGGCTTTTATGGGCGATGAGCTGACAATTCACATTGCCTGTTTGGAAGCTGCTAAAATCAAGTTTACGTTGTTGTATGAAATTATCAGAAAATTAGATAATCAGACCATTGCTACCGGACATACGATATTGGCAGGCTTTGATTATGAAAAGCGTAAACCTGCCAGGCTGCCAGAATCGTTTAAAAAAGTGCTGTCTGTTCAATAAAATATGAATCTTTTTTATACTAAATGATGTACAAGATGTGGAAAAAATGATGAATTGGGATTTATTATGAAAAAAGTTACCAGTATAGTATTATTGATTTTTATAATTGCGGCGCCTTTGTTTGCTGATTTTAACTTTCCTCAGAAAAGGGGTGCCGTTAATGATTTTGCCAATATTTTATCTTCTTCAACAGAGCAAAAGTTAGAAGCCCTGGCAATAGAAGTCTTTAATAAGACCCATGTGGCAATTGTTTGTGTTACCATGAAAACCATTGGTGATGAAGATTATAACGATTATGCCAACAGGCTGTATGAGAATTGGGGAATAGGAGTTAAGGGAGAAGATAAGGGCATTTTGATCTTTAATGTTGTTGACCAGCGCAAAGTACGTATTGAAGTGGGTTACGGCGTTGAAGGTTTTATACCAGATGCCCTGGCAGGAGACGTTTGGCGCGATGTTATGCTACCGTATTTCAGAAACAATGATATAGATGGTGGTTTTATGGCTGGTGTTTCTTCCTTTGCTGCGCTCATTGCCAAAGAATACAATGTAAGTTTTACCGGTACAGAGTACCATCCTTCTCAAAAACTTCAGCGTCGCAGTTCGGGTAAACGCAGCAATCCTTTTTGTACACTGATTGGATTGATCATTCTGTTCTCAATTTTAGGCGGAGGACGACGAGGCGGCGGCGGATTGATACCCTGGCTGGTATTGGGGTCAATGATGAACAGTGGCCGCGGCGGCGGTGGTGGTTTTGGCGGCGGCTTTGGCGGTGGCGGCAGCTTTGGCGGCGGTTTTGGCGGCTTTGGTGGTGGAATGAGCGGCGGCGGTGGTGCCGGTGGTGGATATTAATTTTAAAAATTAAAATAGAAAATGGAGGCCTTTACATGTCTAAAATACCTCAAACTCCTGAAGAGATTTTTCCCGAGTTTACGCAAGACATACAGTCTGTTTTTGGCGACGAGGTTGTATCTATAGCTTTATACGGCAGCGGGGCCAAAGGCGAGTATCAATACAAAAAATCTGATATAAATTTTTTGGTTGTGCTGAGTGAATCAGGTATTCAAAAGCTAAGCAAGTCCTTTGATTTGGTAAAACGCTGGAGCAAACGGTCTGTATCGGTACCGTTGTTTCTAACAGAGAATTATATTCAATCCTCTCTGGACAGTTTTCCCATAGAGTTTTTGAATATGAAAATGTATCATAAACCTGTTTTTGGTAAAGACATTCTTTCAGAAATAGAGATATCTAAAACAGATTTACGTTTAAAATGTGAAGAGCAGGTCAAAGGAAAGTTACTGCATTTACGTAAAAACTTTATGCTGACTGTGGGTAAAAAAGATGCGTTGATTGAAATGCTATCTATAACAATACCAACTTTTGCATCAATTTTTACTGCATTGCTTGAATTAAAGGATATTGATACGCCAAAGCATAAAGATGAAACATTGTTAAAAACTGCCGAGGTGTTTGATCTTGATAGGCAGGTTTTTCAGGAAATTATCAGCGTGTGGAGTAAAACATCAAAACACTCTACCGCGGAATTAGTTGAATTAACAGAACGTTACATAGAAGAAATTAGAAAATTGAGTAATATTGTAGACCAAATCAAGTAAACAGGAGAGCATGAATGTCTAAAGGTATGAAAATAGGATGCGGTGCCTTGATCGTCATCCTTGTTATTGGGTTTATCCTTGTTGGAATGTTCAAGAATATGTACAATGGACTGGTCCAACTGGATGAGCAGGTGAACGGCAATTGGGCCCAGGTTGAAAATGTATTACAAAGAAGGTTTGATTTGATTCCCAACCTTGTTGAAACTGTTAAAGGATATGCCAGTCACGAACGGGAAACCCTTGAAGCTGTTGTACAGGCACGTGCCAATGCAACACGCCCAAATATAAACGCAGAAGGGTTGTTAAATAACCCTCAACAGATGGAACAGTTTTCACAGGCACAAAACAACCTGACCCAGGCTTTGGGGCGCTTGATGGTGGTTGTTGAAAGGTATCCTGAGTTAAAAGCAAATGAAAATTTTATTCGCTTGCAGGACGAGTTGGCGGGAACGGAAAACCGTATAGCGGTAGAGCGGAGACGTTTTAACGAATCAGTGCAGGCATATAACCGCAAGATACGCATGTTTCCCACCAATCTTTTTGCCGGTATGTTTGGTTTTCAACAGCGAGCTTATTTTGAAGCGCCTGAGGAAGCTCAGCAAGCACCCAAAGTGGATTTTGGAAATAAATAATCTGAATTTAAGATTTTATTAGCCCGGGTTGATTCAGCACGGGCTTTTTTTATGGGTAAACGCGCGGTTTGTTTTAATAATGTCGTTGCTAACCATTGAGACAAAACGCGCGTTTATGAGGGTCAAATTTCTATGGGTTCAATTAAGGATAGACCGGAAAACAGAAACGAGAAAATGATCTTCATCTGATCTTTAACCGCCATGGGTTTAATTCCCAGCATATTTGCTTCTTTTTCGATACGTTCCGGATTGCCATCTCTGCGCCAAATGTCAAATTGTTCGCGCCATTTTTGTGTTATGCTTGTCTGGCTGATGTTAGAATCAAATGTTTGTGGTACAAGAAAAAGCGGTGTTTCAGAAACCAGTGTAAGGGTATCTCCGCTAATGGAGCGGATCGCTTCCATGGAACTGGGACGGAATTTTGCAGCCATTTCCGGCTCGTTCAAATCCATAAAATATTCTTTCATGTATTTGGAATCGGGGCGTGTACTAAAGCCTTTGGTAATTCGCGTAAAGCCCTTTTCGCCTTGGCGATTACTGTCATTTAACCGATAACCCAGCTCTTCCGTAAGCGCGGTGCATGATTCTATGATTGGTTTGCTTCTGCTGATCCATGTTGAGTCAATTAAAAACCAGGGGCCTTCACCAAACAGCATGCCATGACAAGACATGTGAAGCTGAAATGGATTTTCCGCAGTTTCCCACCAGCGATAAATCGCTTTATTCTCAGGACGCGCGTGTTTATCGTGCTGATCTATAGGAAAGCCAAACTCCATATCATCGCCCGGAGCTTCTCGCACAGCAGATAATAAATAGTTGGACAGTTGGTAAAAGCCATTACCTTTTGCAGTCCAAATCGCATTGTTTAATTCTCCATCCGGATTCCCATGCGGGATGATCCACCACGTAAATTTTGTTAATAGCATATGATTGTTTGGCAGCATACGTAAAAAAGTGGTGAAATGCCGTAAAAATCGGGGACCCACGGGCTCATCTGCATGTAATCCGCCAATAAGGCTGATATTCAGTGAACCCGAACCCAAACGAAAAGCCTGAATAGGTTGACCTTTGCGTGAATACCCGATTGTTTCTCCATCTGTTACTGCGGGATGGGGTGTAGATATCATATATTCAAACAATGTATTGTTCATGGTCATCACTTTTTAGTTAGACTGTCATTATATTAAACTCGTAAAAATAAAAGGTGTTCCGTTTTGACGGAAATGTTATTCAAAAGAGGTGATTTATGCTCAAAATATTAAATACAAAAGTAACACTCGCAGATGTATCTATACTCTTGTTGAGAATCTGGTTAGGATCAATGATGGCTATGCATGGGTATAAAAAAGTTTTTGGTAATATAGAAGGTTTTGCCGGAGGGGTGGCCGATTTGGGCTTTCCATTTCCTGAATTTTTTGCATATGCGGCGGCTTTTAGTGAATTTTTAGGTGGTATTTTCATCATATTGGGTTTGTTTTTCAGACCGGCGTTGTTGTTTGTAATATTTACAATGCTGGTTGCTGCTTTTGGTGCCCATGCTGACGATCCTTTTGG
This sequence comes from bacterium, assembly GCA_963693055.1. Classification (GTDB taxonomy): domain Bacteria; phylum Zhuqueibacterota; class Zhuqueibacteria; order Residuimicrobiales; family Krinioviventaceae. The sequence continues at coordinate 5,912,952 of OY843751.1, read as the reverse complement.
TAGAAAAGAGTTACCGTTAACATTTGCAATCATTTCTGCTGCAACCTTACTTATGGGGCCAGGGAAATATAGCCTGGATGCACTAATAGTTCGTTTATTCAAGAGATAGTTTGATTTGATGATTGTAAAAACATTTTTTAAAAAAAGATGAATAGAAATTGCCAAGCAGATTGCGGAACCGTGTAAAATTAATATGTAATAAGTGTTGCGTTGTATGTTTAAAATCTATATTGTTAAATATATAACCAATTTGAAAGGGCGAACAATGAAACTTCATTTACCACGGTCCTTTTACAACATAATTTCCTACACTGGTGCCGCAATTGCGCTCATCGCAACATTTATGTTTGTTTTTCTTTATGTATTATCTTCGTTATCATCATTAGATAAAGCCTATGTGGGGATTGTCATTTTTATGATAGTACCTGCATTTATTATTTTGGGGCTTTTATTGATTCCCATTGGAATGTTGCGAAAATCAAGAAGAGAGAAAAAGTTGGGTAAAAAAGTATCGGATGATTTTCCAATACTTGACCTGAATAATCCCAGACATAGAAACGCTACAATCATATTTACAATTTGTACTCTGGTTTTTCTGTTTCTATCTGCATTGGGCAGCTATGAAGCTTATCATTATACAGAGTCTGTAACCTTTTGCGGGACTTTGTGCCACAATTTAATGATACCCGAATATACCGCCTATCATAATTCACCACATGCCCGGGTTACCTGCGCAGAATGTCATGTGGGAGAAGGGGCGAACTGGTATGTAAAATCTAAATTGAGTGGATTATACCAGGTGTATGCAACCCTAACAAACAAATATCCCAAACCCATACCCACGCCTGTTGAGAATTTGAGACCCGCAAGAGAGACCTGCGAAGAGTGTCACTGGCCGCAAAAAATTTATGGCAAGCAGCAGCGCATGGAATATTATTATCTTGCCGATGAGGAGAATACGCGCTGGGAGATTGACATGTTGATGAACACCGGTGGCGGAAACCCGAGTATGGGGCAATCGACAGGTATTCACTGGCATATTAATCCCGATATTAAAATAGAGTATATCACTACAGATGAAAAAAGAGAAACTATACCTCAGGTTATTCTGACCAATAAAGTCACAGGCAAGGTTACAACGTATAACAATACCGATGAACCTCTGGACGAGGATGCGGAATATATTGAAAGACGCACAATGGATTGTATTGACTGTCATAACCGACCCAGTCACATTTATAATGATCCATCTAGTTTTATCAATATTGCAATTGCCAGTGGTCAAATAGATGCATCGTTGCCAATGGTAAAACAGGCTGCTATTGAAGCATGTTTACAGGAATATGAATCAACAGAGCTGGCAATGGACGGTATTAAAGAGTATTTAACAACATTTTATGAAGAAAATTATCCCGATGCCATTTTAAATAAAGGCAGGTTATTAAAATCTGTCATTGGTGTTCAGGAAGCTTTTTCGCAAAACATTTTTCCGGAAATGAAAGTGACCTGGGAAGGCTATCCTAACCATATAGGTCATATGACATCGAATGGTTGTTTCAGGTGTCATGATGATCTGCATGAAAGTGATGATGGTGATGTGATATCGAAGACATGTAATGATTGTCATTTAATTACGGCACAGGGTAAAGAAGGTGATGTTCAGTTTACTTCAACCCGTGACGCACTTGATTTTGTTCATCCGGTTGATATTGATGGAGACTGGCAATATCTAAATTGCAGCGAATGTCACTCTTCTCCACCGATATAACGGAATAAATAGAATAAGGAAATGGTTTTAAAATATAGCAAAGCTACCTAATTCACGCTACGTTGGGTTGCTGACAGGGAGCGACTCGATGTGAATACGGATGCCCTGTTGAAAGGAGGTGATCTTATTATTATTAGTACGATAATAAGAGCCTCCGGTGAAGCTTGTTAGCACCAGGTAATCCGGATGCTTATAGTTTAATAACCCCGCTTATACTTTTGGCGGGGTTTTTTTATATAATGATTGTAATAGTTTCGAGATATTTATACATTGTAAACATGAAAAAATGTATGTTTAAAATTCGATTGAGCGCAATTTTGTTATTGCTGCTTTTTGTTCTTGCCCATGCGCAGGATCAAAACAGAAACAGTTTGGTTGCTCTTCCTTATGCTTATTTTACTCCGGAAACGGATATAGCTGCGGGTGTGGGGAGTGTTTATTCATTTAGAGCAGCAGACAGCAAGACGGATGTTCGCCCATCAAACATCAAAGTTGCACTGACGTTTACACAGAGAAAACAATTGTTATTTGCCATTCAACCGGAGCTTTATTTTAATAATGAAGCATGGCTTGTAAACGGCACCTATAATTATTATAAATATCCTGATAAATACTGGGGTGCAGGCAGCAATACTCCTGATGAAAGTGAAGAAGATTTTACCCCCTCGTTAATTCGAACCTTTACCAACATCCAAAAGCGGATATTACCGGGATTGTATACCGGTATCCGTTACCAGTTTGAGTATATTGCTTTAAAAGAAACAGATCCCAATGGTATATTGCAATATCAAACAATACCTGGGAGTGGTGACGGGGCGGCATCGGGTTTGGGTATTCTTGTAAACTGGGATACGCGTAATCACACTTATTTTCCAACGAGTGGTCATTATCATCAGTTTTATGCGGTCTCTTTTGGTTCAGCTATTGGAAGTGATTTTGATTTTACAATGTATACCCTGGATCTGCGCCATTATATGCCCATATTCAGGAACCACGTGCTTGCCTTTCACAGCTATAACATCTTTATAGATGGGAATCCCCCATTTCAGATGATGGGTCTGCTTGGCGGATCTTATTGGATGCGAGGTTATTATTTTGGCCGGTATCGGGATAATAATATGATTACCATGCAAACCGAGTATAGGTATCCATTGTTCTGGCGTTTTGGAGGTGTGTTTTTTGCCGGATTGGGAGATGTTGCATGCAAGGTTGATCATTTTCACCTGCGGGATTTTAAAGTCAGTTATGGTGCGGGAATTCGATTCATGTTTGATACAAGAGAGAAAATCAATGCCCGGTTGGATCTGGGCTTTGATGAGTGGGGAACCATGTCTATTTATGCTTTGGTGGTTGAAGCGTTCTAGCTGCCAAGAGTTTTATGTTATAAAAAGGCAAAGGAGTTATCCTTTGCCTTTTTTTTATTTATATTGTGTCAGCATTGCCCAAATAATCATAACCACCAGGCTCAGGCCTAATAAGAGGAAAAAGAAACCAAAAATGCGGGACAGAATATTTAACCATCTGGGAGGTTCAGTTTCACGCGTTAAACCTTCCAGTTCTCCGGTTTCTTTTAATTGCTGATATTCTTTGGGTCTTTCCAGTTTCCATTCTTCGTATGGAACTTTGCCGGTAAATATAACCGGGTCCATAGGGAATTTTTGGGGTCTGAAATGCGTGTTGAAAAAGTGGATTGTAAAAATAAATCCGGTTGCTAACAAGGCTTCATCGCTATGAATGATTGTTGCTACATTGATCAGGTAGCCTGGTAAAAAACGAGTAAAGAATTCCGGGAACCAGAGCACAAGTCCCGTTGAACCAATAACCGCAACACCCCAAAATACAGCAAAGTAATCAAATTTTTCCCAATAAGTCCACCTGCCATAATGGGGAGCTTTTTTTCGACCCAGGAACCAGAGAATGGTATGAAAAAAGTCTATAAAATCCTGTTTTGTGGGAATCATTCCGTTTTTGTTAAACATGAATTTCCAATAATTCATGCCTTTCTTTTTAGCTTCACGACCAATGTATACAAAGTGGAGAATAAAATAGAGAAATGTGATGATTGCACAAATTCTATGAACAATGCCGGCGCCTTCGGCTCCGCCAAAGAACTGGCTTATATTATAGGCCCACTCGTAACCGGCAAATTTCAAGCTCATTCCGGTTAAGGCAAGGCCCAAAAAGCTTACAATGACCATTAAATGCAGTGTTCTGGGTAGCCTGCCAAAACGAACAATCCAGCGTTTGGGGTGTTTGGACAGATGTTTGTGTATACGTATACGTTCTCGAATTGACCGGGGGATCCACAATATGGTATGGATTCCGAAAAAAGCAAAAACGCCTATAACCAGAAAGGTCATAAACCAGAACGTGTAAAACAATGCCGGGTATTTGTCGCGATTATGATGTGTTGCATGTGTAAGATAGCCGGTAAATTTGCGGTTTGAATTGGGATGGCATTGTTTACAGGTTTCTATGATATTGTCACGACTGAGTGTTGAAGCGATATTCGTTGGCGGCAATATATTATGAGAACCGTGACAGTCGGAACATTTGGCTGCTTTTTCTGAACCCAGTTTTGAAACTTTGCCGTGATAGGTTTCAAAATAGGTCTCTGTAACATCCTCATGACAGTGACCGCACTGTCCCAGTATCTGCGCACGAAAATCGTCACGGTCTACACGTTCAATTTCGTGCGATTTGTGGCAATCGTTACATGCAGGTAGCTTTTTATCTGTTTTGGATACCAGGGGGCTGTGAATGGAGGATTTAAATGTCTCGTAAATACCCAAGTGACATTTTGAGCAGGTTTTGCCCACATTGGTATCGTGCACGCTTGATTCAGGATCGCTAGCTGGCAGAGCATTGTGAGGTGTATGGCAATCGCTGCAAACGGCAGATACCATGAGTCCGCTGTCAAACAAACCTTTGCCGTGAATACTCATGGTGTAATGTTCTATAACCTGGGTTTCTTTGCCGGTATACCTTACCGCGGCTTTTTCTCCTTCTCTGTGACATTGCGCGCAAAGAGCCGGAATATTACGAGTAAAGGTTGGAGATTCCAAATTATCTCCGGCAAGGATCTTGTGGCCACCATGACAGTTGGTACAGCTAGGGGCATTTTCATCGCCTTTGGCAAACAATTCGCCATGGATGCTGGAATAGAAATTGTCAGCTTGTTCAACATGACAAATGGAACAATCTACCGGGCCGGAATCTTGACAAACAGGACGTTTACCCCTGCTGACGTTTGTATGACATTTGATACAGGAAATATTTTGTCCGTGAATGGAATGCTGCAAGTCGCTCACATCTACATATAATGAATCTATGGTTCCGTCTTTCAGTTTGCGGGTAAGGTCTTGTTTTTCGTGGCAATTCATGCAATAATGATCTGTAAATTCTTCCGCGTAAAAAACACGGCGTATTTTGTGAGGTGAATGACAATCCACACAGGCGGGTATGGCGTTGGGTTGTTTTTCCCACAATTCACCTTTGATCACTTTTTGGTGTACGCGTTCAATCTGCGCGTGGCACTGCATACAGGTACCTGCAATATTATCTCTATGTATGGAGGATTTGGGGTTTGTATGCGGTAACACATTGTGAGAGGTATGGCAGTTGGTACAAACGGCGGTAACAATGAGTCCACCCTGGAACAAACCTTCTCCATGGATGGACATGGTATAGTTTTGAATAATGTCAGACTGGGTGATTCTGTGCCGGCGCGCAACTTCGCTGTCTTCACTGTGACATTGTCCACATAGCATAGGGATGTTCATAACATATGTAGAAGATTTTGGGTTTGTATTTTTTAATATCGTATGCTTGTTATGACAATCGATACAGACGGGTGCGTCTTTATCACCTTTTGCATGTGCAATGCCATGGGTGCTAAGGGCCATATCTTCACCAATATCATCATGACACATGTTGCAATCCACCTTTTCAAGCGGAGTATCATGCGGAAAATCTTCAACATCTGCGTCAATATGGCACGATACGCATCCATTTTCTTCATGCACGGTACCCTTTAATGTGTTTTCCGGAACAAAAACGGAAATTGTTTTACCGTTTTTTTCCATAGTAAGGGTTGCATCGGCATGACACATGAGGCAATCTTCATCTTTTGCTGAAAAAGATGGGTGGAACATGAGGAGCATAAGCAATGAAACAAGAACAACGCGGACAAATTTTGTGGAATTTTCCATAATGCACATCTCGTCATTGGTTTATGTTTATTGGGAATTGATATCAAGTCAGCCAGCTTTGATACAGGACGAGAATGTCTTGGCGATCCGTAAAAGAAAGTCAAAAGGATTTGAATAGTGTTAGAGAACCACAATTAAAACATGATGGGTCCCAACACAAGGCTCTATATGGTTACACTTGTTCTTTTTTTCACAAAAGCAGGTCCTTTATATTCAATATAAGAAAGCATTAAACAGACGCAATACCATTTTTTGAAAAAAAATAGAAAATCTGCATAATGCGCTTGAGCTTTTCTTGCAATTATTCCCAAACCCTTATTAGTAATGGCAGAAATGCCGCTTTTTGCTGTACATAATCAATCAAGTTGTTTTTTTGTTTATTATTATGGATAAAACGGTTAAATTTTAAGTTGTAAAATAATTCACAAACCAAAAGAAGAGAAAATGATTTCAAGAAAAATAATATTTACTACTTTGCTGCTGCTACTCTCTTTTTCGGTTACATTTGCTCAATATGATGAACTGTGTCAGGCATGTCATGCGGATAACAGTATTGAGCCGGTAACAGAAAAAGGTGAGATTCTTGATTTATATCTGCCTGTTGAAGTATATCAAAAAGCTACGCATGGTGAGATGGAATGTACCATGTGTCATATTGAATCGGAAGAAGGGGGTTTTGAAGAATTTCCACATTTGCTTGATGCAGCTTCTACGCCTATGTGTCTTGATTGTCATGGTGAAGAATTTGAAGAACAACACGAAGCGTATGAACTTAGCTACCATGCTGAAAAGATCCAGGATTTTAACTGTTTTAAATGTCATGATATTCACAGAGCCAACTTTGATTCTTTGACCCAGGATCTGGAACATGAAATAAAATATTATAATGACAATTGTTACAATTGTCATGTTGATTCTGCAATTTATGCATATTTATCAGGTAAAGATGCATCAAAGCTTGATCTCTCTCATTCATTTTTACCAAGTCGTGAAATCCACTGGCGCTCAGTTCGTTGTGTGGAATGTCATACGCCTGCAGAAGACGCAAATGTACATCACATTGTAGCAGATGACGAAGCGCAGCATAAATGCGTTTCCTGCCACTCTCAGAATTCCATATTGACCCACAAGCTGTATCAATCTGCAACTGCATCTAAAGATGATCAGTTGCATCGTATTATGAATTATTATTTGTTTCAGAATGCATATGTGATTGGCGCAACCCGGTTAACTTTTATTGATAATTTAATCATTTTAATGTTTCTTGCCGCGTTTGCAGGTGTTTTAGCCCATGGTGCATTACGTATTTATTTTACACGTAATATTAAGAAAAATGGCCCCGATTACGAACTGCATTCTGAATATATATATAAATTGAATATTCGTATCTGGCACGCCACGAATGCGATTTTATTTATTATATTGATATTTACCGGTTTCAGCCTGCATTTTGCTAATGAAGGATCCATATTAAGCTTTGCAGTTGCTGTAAATGTTCACAATAATGCAGCGCGCTTGTTAATGCTTGCATTTGCTTTTTATCTGGCAATGAACTTTTTTGATGGAAATATAAAACACTATATTCCGGGTGCCCATAATGTACACCAACGCTTATTGATTCAGGCCCGGTATTATGTATATGGAATATTCAGAGGTGAAGATAAACCCTATCACTGTTCTGTAAAGCATAAATTCAATCCATTGCAGCGTTTTAGTTATCTGGTTGTGATGTTCTTTTTGTTCCCGGTTATTATTATAACCGGTTTACTGCTCATGTTCCCGGAACTTGCACCCATTGGTTTATTGGGAATTGGTGGATTGGGTTTTATTGCACTCATGCACTATTTTGTTGCAGTGATGTTTGTGCTGTTTATGATTGTTCATATTTATCTGGGTACAACCGGTGACAAACCCGGCTTTTTGTATCAAGCCATTATTACAGGTTACCATAAAGCGTTCCACCGTAAGGAAAATAATCAATAACAAATTGTATTTGTAATAAAAACTTGCTTCTTGTTTTCAGATGTGATATTTTATTCTACTGAAAACAAGGAGCTTGTTGTGTTATCAAAACTTACCTTAAAATCCTTTTTAGACTATGTTATCTCCAGGCATGGAGCGTATTCTGCCATGACCCTCATTGGGGATGCACCTATTACCTATGAACAAGTGGGTGAACAGGTCAAGCACCTGTCTGCTATCCTGAAAAACAACGGTATCCAAAAAGGTGACCGTGTTGCTATTTTGAGCGAAAACCGGCCCAATTGGGTCATTACCTATTTTGCTGTAACGACCATGGGTGCGGTGGCTGTACCCATTTTGCCCGATTTTCAGCCTGACCAGGTGAGACATATTCTCCGTCATTCCGGCTGTAAAGCTCTTTTTATTTCAGAGCGACAGTATGATAAAATTCAGCAAGAAGAACCGGTATCTGTAGATAATGTGTTTTTGATGGAAACGTTATCAAAAATAAATCCCAAAACCACCAAAGATGGTGTGCGTGATATGCTCAAAGAGCGATCAAAAGATTTTACCCGATTAAAAAACGCGGCCTTGAAAATGGCGGGCAGGGGAGATACCGAGATTGAAGAAGATGATCTTGCATGTATTATTTATACATCCGGCACAACCGGTCATTCAAAAGGAGTTATGCTTTCTCATAAAAATCTTGTTTCGAATACTATCATTTCTACCGGTATTTTTGCCATTCAACCTACTGATCAAACTTTGTCTATTTTACCGCTTTCTCATACCTATGAATGCACAGTGGGTATGCTTGTGGTTTTTTACGGCGGCGGATTGATAAATTATTTTGATAAACCCCCATCTCCGCGGCTTTTGCTGGATGCTATGGCAAAAATTCGTCCCACGGTTATGCTAAGCGTTCCATTGGTTATTGAAAAAATATTTAAAAACAGAATATTGCCCCAGTTCCAAAAGTCTAAATTGATGCGGACGTTGTATCAAAATCCTTTAATGCGCAAACAGTTGCACAAAATTGCCGGTAAAAAGTTGTACAAATCTTTTGGCGGACGTATGCGGTTTTTCGGTATTGGCGGTGCCAAACTGGCTACGGACGTAGAGATCTTTTTAAAAGACAGCGGCTTTCCTTATGCTATTGGATATGGATTGACCGAGACCTCACCCCTGCTTGCCGGTGCATCACCCGATGTTACCCGCATTGGCTCTACCGGACCTGCGGGGCCCGGAGTGAGTCTTCGGATTGCCTCGCAGGATCCTTATCGTATAGAAGGTGAATTACAGGCCAAGGGGCCCAATATTATGCTCGGTTATTTTAAAGATCCTGAACTGACCAAACAGGTATTTACTCCGGACGGTTGGTTCAAGACGGGTGATTTGGCAATTTTCGACAAGGATGATTTTGTCTATATCAAGGGCCGCTCCAAGAATGTGATTATTGGTCCCAGTGGTGAAAATATTTACCCGGAAGAAGTAGAAACCCTGATCAACCAGTGCGAGTATGTGCTGGAATCTCTGGTGTTTAATGATCGCGGTAAACTGGCAGCACGCGTGCACCTGAATTACGATGCGATTGATACCGATTTCGCCTGTGAAAGTGAATTAGAGATGAAAAAGAACATTCAGGAATTGCTTAAAAAGATCCGAAATGCAGTAAACGAAAAGGTTACCGCTTTTTCAAGACTGAACAAGCTTATTGAGCAAACAGAACCGTTTGAAAAAACACCAACACAAAAGATAAAACGGTTTTTATATACCAGCTAGAAATTAGATTGAAAAGACAAGGGGAAACAGCGTATGAGCGTGAAAAAGAAACAGCGTTTAAATTTTCTTATTTTTCTGCTGATTGCTGTCAATACCATATTTATTTCTTCCTGGTTCTACAAAAAGGCCCAGTCCGAACCCATCTCGTTAGAGATCTTGAATGGCTGCGGCAAACCGGGAATAGCCCAGACATTTGCGGAAAAGCTGCAGGATTTTAATGTGGTGCGGGTAGACAATGCGGAACGCTTTGATGTGCCCAAAACCCGTCTGGTGGTGCGCAGCAAACGGTTGAAAAAGGAACTACCGCTTTTAGAAGCGAGACTCAAACTGCCCGAGGGCCGCCAGTTTTATCTGAACGATCCTTCCGCCATTGCTAATGTGACCGTCATCATCGGGCAGGATTATGAACTGGTGCTGGCGGGGATGAGTGCTTTCACACCATAATTTTAAAACCGGGGTAAACGTTTTGGTTCTTTAGGACGTCAAAGAACCGAACACATGTTCGATAAAATAGTTGTGAAATTTAAACCGGATGTGTAACTTGTTAAATCCAGGGGCAGAAATTCTGGAATAATAGATTCATTGATTTAAATAGAGCAGGGGTGTATTTTGCCGCGTATGGTTTTGATGTTTATATGGGTCTGGGTAGTAAATGGAATTTGCCAGGAGCTACCAGTAGAAATGAAGCAATTGTTTAATAGTAAAGAGATTATTAAAACCATTGATTTCAAAGATGACGTTGTAGCGGATTTTCAGACAGGTAATCAGGGCTTTGTTGTGGTCTGTTCCGATGAAAAGGACGACCAGTTAAATATTGTAAATTTATTTGATAATGCAGGAAATATGTTATGGCAAAAACAACATGAACGGGTTTACGCAGTAACAATGGATAAAAACGCTAATAATATTATTGTGATACACGATTGGAAAAATGATTATTATACGCATACTTGTTATGATAAGAAGGGGACCCAAAAATGGCAAAAACAAATCACAGCACCCGGATTAAAAATTTCTGATTCCGGGCTTTATGCAATAACAACCATGAAAAGTGGAGATACCGGAATTGGAGAATTTCAATTGTTTGATGCACAAACCGGTAATGAAATTCAAACAATATTCCAAAATAGTAACAGTAATTTTTTTGCGGAATTCATAGATGATAATACGATACTGGTTCTTTTACAGGAAACGGAAGTAGTTTATGATGAGAAAAAGATAGATCTCATAGATCAGGAAATAATGACTTTGGAAGCAAAACGAGAAACATTGTCTGATAGAAAAGAGATCAAAAAAAACAAGAGGGACATTGCTTATTTAAAAAACAAACGCAGGAATTGTAAAGATCTTGAATATAAACCGGTAAAGTTTCAACTCTATAAAATAAAGGAAAATGGTATATCAGTATCAAAAGAGTTATTTACTAAAAATGGTAAGCTTTTATGGAAAAAATCAAAAGGTGATTTAAGTGTTTCAAATCAAAAAGACCGCATAATTATCGATTTTAATTATGGAAGTAATAAAGGGCCTGCAAGGCCAAATGATGTTGCCCTGGTTTTTACTAAAAGAGGTGAATTGTTAGGTGAAATAAAACAATTTCCAACTATTCATTCAATGAAAATTGTTGATGATTCTTTAATGATAATATTTCATGGTGTAAGAGCAAATAAGAAAATTCAATTATACGACTATATCAAACATCAAAAAAAGTGGGAGATTAGTGCAAGCGATCTGATAAAAGGAAAGATTAAAAGTTGTGTTTTAACTGATACCAATCTTGTGATTTCAAGTTGTAACAAAAATTATATGAATTCGATGTTGTGTAGTCTGATTTCATTAACTGGTGAGATGTCTGGCAAGTGGAATGAGTATTTATATTTCCCGGGAAGTACAATAATTGTTTTTTCAAAAACTGAACATATATTGTATTTGATGAATTGATAAAAGGGGGATGTGATTTTGCGCTTAATAATATTATTAAATATGATAATGATTATTAATGGACTTTACCAGCAAGTTCCACTTGCATTGCAGAATTCCTTTGCCGACAAACAACAGGTGGGACATATAGAATATAGTGATGATGAACTGATCAAAATTTTATCCAATGAAAAAGTAATTATTACCATTACAGGGAAAATAAAACGAATTGTTTGCTGCTATGATATGCGAGGACAATTTTCATGGAAACGAAATCAGGAATGTATTAAAGATGTTTATATTAGCACCCATTCTGATAAAATATTGATCAAGCATGGATGGAAGATGGGGGATTTTATTACGTTTACCTGTCTGAATAGTAATGGTGATGAATTGTGGAGTCGTGAGCTTGTAGATCAACCTTTTGAAATCAATGATGATGGTAAATATGGAATTACCAAAGGGATCAGTAATGATGAAATGGATGGTAATTTTTTAATCCTTGATATGGAAACAGGGGAACCAATACCCAATTCAATTAATTCTCATAAATACAGTTTCTTTCATGCGGCTTTTTCAAGTAATTCAACAGTTTGTTTGTTGCTGTCCAAAAGATTTCGTGTTCGTACTAGAGAGCAGGAAGAAAATTATAAAGAACAATTTCGGGAAATGTATTACCAACACATGAATAATGGTTCTCAATTTGAATTGTTAATGAAAAGTGATGAATTCTTTGAGAAACAGTTGGAACAGTTTCACAAAAAGAAATATATAAGATTTCCGTTACAGTTTGTGAATTATAATATTGAAACAAAGACAGTGACATTTCAAAGATGGTTGATTTCTGATGATGGGAAAGCGTTTTTGGATGTTAATGATGTTTGTGATGATTGTTTTAACTTGAACAAAAGTAAATATCTTGTTGCTTTTAAAACAACAAAGATGGAAGTGGATTCGTTGATGAATCTTGAACTTTTTGTGAATGTTGTAAATCTTTATGGAAATGATGTTGTCTTGACGGATTTTAAAAGAGTAGTACATGGATATGAGTTTATTAATGATCATTTGCTTTTAACAAGATATTACAAAAATCACCAAATGCATATTGGTTGCTTTGATATAAACACGCAAAAAGAACGCTGGTCTATAAATAAAAAGAGATTGATGGCCGTTAAAGATATCTTTATTAATGAAAATAATTTATTTTTTTCCTGTTATCCCAAATACGATAAAGATTGGTGTGAACATTATCAACTGGATATCAACACAGGGGAGATCCTGGCAAATGGATTACCTTCACACGAGTTTTACAAGGTTTTTGGGGATTATTTGTTAATCATTGATAGTAAGTCAAAACAAATACGGATTTATAATTAGATGAAAAGAGGGATTTTAGTCTTTGTTTTACTGCATCTTTCCTGCACTCATGATCCGATACTGGTGGACCCGGACTCCATGGGCACCTATTATCTCATCAGTCAGATTTCGCCCAATATTTCCCCGAACGGTGCGGTGGTGGGATATTCTTTGCCCGAGACCATGCCGGAGGATGTAAGCGGTGCGGAGGTTACCCTTGCCGGAAACGGTCAGAACGTGGTACTGAGCGAGTTGCAACCCGGTGTATATGCGGATGATCAGAAAATGGTTGATGTTGTACCGGGCGAGCGGTACGATATTTCCGCGCGCATTAATGAGGATGTGCTGTTGTATGCCCATACCTATTTACCGGGAGATTTTTTTGTATTAAAAGAAAACATGCCGGATACATTGGTGTATTTGTTAAAAGGACTGTATTATAAAAGATTTGATAGTTTTTTGTTTTTTGTTAAAGAGGTTGAACCACCTTTGATAAAATGGAGTAATAGTGAACATGCGTTTGTATATCAATTGACCTGGCATGCAGATAAAAAATCTGAAACTTTGGATTCATTTCAAACATCTTCATATTTACCTGCAAATTATTATCCAAGGTACAAGCATTTTGACGATCCTGAATATTGCGAATGGGACAGTACCTGTGTATTTTCAATAACGGCATTTGATTCAACATACCTACCATTTAAAACAAATCCATCTACAGATTTTAATAACCAAAATGGCGGTATTGAAAAGTATATGACAGAGTGGGGCTACAATGAAGGTCATAACGATAATATAAAGGGCGGCGGGTTCGGGCATTTCTCATCAACACATACTATTACAGATAGTGTTGTGGTCCGGTTTAAAAAGATCATTCTGGATGATATGGAGTTGGTACTTGAATAATTTTCGATTAATAAAGATAACAATCTTTCTGATGTTAGGTATTCTTTCCTGCACCCATGATCCGATATTGGTAGATCCGGATTCAATGGGTACCTATTATCTGATCAGTCAGATTTCACCCGATATTTCACCGAACGGCGCGGTGGTGGGCTATTCACTACCCGAGACCATGCCGGAGGATGTAAGCGGCGCGGTTGTTACCCTTAGTGGCAACAACCAGAGCGCGGTGCTGGACGAATTACAGCCCGGTGTTTATGGGGATGAACAGGAGCAGGTCGATATTATCCCTGGACAGCGATATGATATTTCCGCGCGTATCAATAAAGATGTTCTATTGTATGCCTATACCTATTTACCGGGAGAATTTCGTTTGTTAAAAGAAGAAATGCCGGACACGTTGGAGTATATTTATAAAGGTTACACGCAAAAGTACTACCCCTATTTTTCGATTTCAGAGTATGTCTCCCCGCAAATTCGCTACAGTAAAAGCGAGAATGCTTTCTGGTATTCCATCAGAATGAATTATTATGGGATTTCCTCATTTGACTCTAATTCTATGCTACCGGCTTTTAAGCATGCAAGCACAAGAGACACTCTGGTATCCGAATGGACGGAACAAATTAGACTGTCAATAGTTGCTTATGATTCCACTAATCTGCCGTACCCGGCATTATCTTATAGCGACTTGAATAATTCAAACAGTATAATTGAAAACTATATCAGTAAAGGGATGAAATCCGGAGAAAATGATAACATTCATGGTGGCGGATTTGGGTATTTCTCATCAACACATACTATTACAGATAGTGTTGTGGTCCGGTTTAAAAAGATCATTCTGGATGATATGGAGTTGGTACTTGAATAATTTTCGATTAATAAAGATAACAATCTTTCTGATGTTAGGTATTCTTTCCTGCACCCATGATCCGATATTGGTAGACCCGGATTCCATGGGTACCTATTATCTCTTCAGTAAAATTTCAGCCTATATTACTCCTATTGGCGCGGTGGTGGGCTATTCATTGCCCGAGACTATGCCTGAAGATGTGAGCGGTGCAGTGGTTACGCTGAGTAGTAACGGTCAGAGCGCGGTGCTGGACGAATTGCAGCCCGGTGTTTACGCGGATGAACAGGAGCAGGTGGATATTGTACCGGGTGAACGATATGATATTTCCGCGCGTATTAATGACGATGTGCTGTTATATGCCCATACATATATTCCGGGCGAGTTCCGTTTGTTAAAAGAAGATATGCCGGACACGCTGGATTATATATATAAAGGTTTCACGCAAAAGTACTACCCCTATTTTTCGATTTCAGAATATGTCTCACCACAAATTCGCTACAGTAAAAGCGAGCATGCCTTTTGGTATTCAATAGGGATTTTTTATAACGGAATTGCATCATTTGATACCTGTTCCGTGCTGCCTGCTATTGAGCATGCAAGTCTCAAGGATACCTTGGTATCCGAGTGGACGGAAAAAATAAAAATTAAAATAACCGCCTTTGATTCAACTTTTTTACCCTATCAACATTCATATTATTACGATTTGAATAAAATTGATCCCATCATTGAAGACTATATCAGTAAAGGGATGAAATCCGGAGAAAATGATAACATTCATGGTGGCGGATTTGGGTATTTCTCATCGACATATACTATCACGGACAGTGTTATTGTTAGATTTAAAAAGGAGATATTGACCTTTGAATAGATATATCATTGTTGTATTTGTTTTTGTGGCATTGCAGTGGGCAGGCGCAAAAGAGATGATCAACGGCGTAGTGCAGGACCGTGCCTCGCGCCACACTCTGGCCGGGGCCAATGTGTTTTTCAGCAAGAGCGGGGCAGGCGTTATTTCAGATTCGCACGGACGTTTTTCAATGCCGCCTTCCGAAATGGAAAACGATACACTGATCATTCGATATATGGGTTACGAGTCCGCACGTATCGCGGCAAACGGTATATCCGCGGGGACCCATTATATTGAACTGGAGCGCAAGGTGCTGGTGCTGAACGAGCTGCGGGTGGAATCTGACCGCTACAAAGACGAAACCGTGGCATTGTCTTTGGAACCGGGCGCGCTGCGCATGAATTTAAGCGATATCCGTACCGTGCCTTATACCTTACAGCCGGACATAAACAATGCACTGCAGTTCCTGCCCGGGGTGATCACCATGAACGAGCTCACCAACGAGCTGAATGTGCGCGGCGGCAATCCCGATCAGAATCTGGTGCTGTTGGAAGGTGTGCCGGTCTATTATCCCTTTCACCTGTTTGGTCTTGCCAGCGCGTTCAATACCGACCTGGTGGGCGAAGTGCACTTTTCTCCCGGCGGGTTTTCCGCGCGCTATGGCAACCGGCTCAGTTCGGTGTTGAATGTTAAAGCACACTCGCCGCAAAAGGCGCTCGAGATCAGCAGCGATCTCTCTATCATCGGTGCGGACTTGACAGCCAGCGGCAGGTTTGGTAACAAACTGGAATGGATCGTCTCGGGCCGAAAAAGCTATGTGGAAACCCTGTTCAAGAACCTGGGAGACGGTGTGCCCTATGGCTTTTACGATGTGTTTGGCAAGATCTCCTATACACCACACCCAAGGCATACGATCTCGTTGATGGCATTTAACTTTAAAGATAAATACACCTCCGAATATGACAGCGACCAAACTATTTATAAGGATGAAAGTGCAGAAGAAATAGAATACATCGAATATCAATACCATGTTGCTAATACCTATTCATGGCAAAACACATTGGCAAGTGTGAAATGGGATTATCGTGTGACAGACAGGATAAATGTTTCCACACAGCTCTATACCAGTGTTGCCGGTAATTCCTATGAATATGAGAATGAATTGGATATTCCCGGTGATGTGCCGGATTGGGCCCAGGAAGAATTGCAACAGGCAAAAGATGATTTTATTTATCAAAAAGAAGAGGTTGCAAATGATCTGACTGATCATTCCATCAATATACAGATGGATTGGGACGTATCCAAAGCATGGCGGTTGACTGCCGGGGCGTTGAAATCCACGTTCAAACCCGATTATGGTTGGGGTTCCAACTATCTGCCTGTATCTCCCTTGTGGGACTACAATGAGCAGATCGGTATCTATTTTGATCAGGCGCCTACAGATGCTTTTGCGTATACAAACAGTGCAAACATGTATACCGGTTTTGCCGAAGCGCTGTGGCAGCCGGAAACTCCCCTGACCGTGCGTGGGGGATTGCGCCTAACGCGCTGGCAGGGGAACAGTAAGGTCATTCCCGAGCCGCGCCTGAACGCGAAATATCAAATCAATCCGAACTGGTCGGTGACCGGCGCGTACGGACGCTATACCCAGGGATTAGCAACGGCACTTGAAGACGGGCTGGTGGGCTTTTTACGGCTCTATTTTCCGCTTAATGATTCGCTGCAACAGGAAAGCGCCAACCACTGGATCGCCAATGTGGAATACGCCAAAGACAATACCCAGATCTCTCTATCATCTTATTACAAGCAATACAGTAACCTGGTTCGCTCGATAGGACCTGGACCCGATTTTATTCAACAGCCCGGTACTGCATATGGCGTGGAACTGTTTTTGAAAACCAAACTGATGGGCTGGCAGAGCTGGTTTGCCGCAACAGTGGGCCGTACCTATCGTACCATTTCGGGTGTGAAAACCGATACCAACTGGGACCAGCGCTATCGTTTCGACACCTATTTCTCGCGTCCACTGGGCAAAGGCTGGAAGTTTTCGGGCTCATTTGTGATTTACAGCGGCGTGCCCTATTATGCTGATAAATACATTTCCGCGTACCGAAGGATCCCCTGGGACAGCAACTGGTCAGACATGGAACAGGACTATTATGATGTGATTTATATTGACGTACCACCGGGCAAAATCCGCCATCCGTGGTACCATCGCCTTGATGTGAGTTTGGAAAAAGAGTTTCATTTCAGCACCTGGCACATGTCATTTTACGCCGGCGTTCGCAACCTGTATGCGCGTAAAAATGTTTTATTTTATAAAGAATTCGGGACAATCTCGTACGATACCCGCAATGGCAAGTATGTGGATTATTATGTAAAACACCCGTACACATCCATGCCGCCAATCCCTACAATAGGTATACGGGTGGTATATTAGCGAAAATTATTGTTCTGAAGTAAAATGCGTATTCAAAGCCTTGTACAGATCGCCATCCATGCTTGTGTGCAGGTCCTGTATTCTTTTCAATCCAAATACCGAGAGGATCGAGATGGGATCCGCGCGGTAGCCGGTATGGCCTTCGTAAAAACCGTAGCGCATAATGTAATAGGGTACCATCTCACCGGTGTGGATGTATGACAGGTTGTGTAAAAGCGATTCCATTTGTCTCTCGTCCAGATCGGCATAGGTTTTTTCAATAAAGGATTTTTCCTCATCACTCAAATCTCGCCAGACCTCAATCTCCCAATAGCCCAGAATTTCATCGTTAAAAATGGATTCCTGCCAACCCAGCGCGCCCCATACCTGTAGATAGATTTTTTGATCATTATAACAAATGCCTTCAATTGCATCGGCAACCGGCATTTTTTTGTTCTGTCGGGCCGCAGCCTGGATCACATTCCATACATGGAAGAGCGGTTCAACTATTTGCGGATGTGTGAATCCCGCTTTTTCTACCAGACGGTTGTCGCCTTTGAGCACCGAGAGTATATCTTCGTCAAAGCTGATGAATCCCATACCCGAGTACTGCTCGGGACGGGCAATATCGTTGATTTCCTGAATAGATTTACCGGTGATGGTTCGGGTCTGGTCCAACTCTTGTTCAGAGTGTAGACCGGTGCGGGCGAGTGTGGGAAAGTCGATACCGTCAACACTCTTTTGACGGCCCTTGCCCAGCCACAGGTTTTTCTGATAGTTGAGGGAATCGTCATTGGCAATGGTAACATCAATCAGCGTATACTGCTTGTCGATGGTAAAGCAGGTCACAATCTGACGGCCATCTTCCAGCACCAACGGCGACGGCAGGTCCGGTCTTTTTTTAGAGGTTTCAGGAAAAAAGCGATACTTTTTATTCTCATAGCGAAACGTGTTGTTTGGCCTGGCATCAGCAGTTGTCGTAAAAAAAAGCATCAGCAAACAGGCGGATATAATTTTGTGCAATGACATGTTCAACTCTCCCCAATAATTAAAAAATTATTGTATATGTAAAATCCATTTTGCCTTGTCAACACCGGGCGGAATATAGTTTCGCATCAATTCAAGCAGATTCTCCGGTGACGGGTCTCTCATGACCAGTTTCCGGTTATCGGATTTGATGAATTCCTGGTCAACGGCATGGTCCAAAAAGTCCAGTAGTTTATCATAAAATCCGTTTACATTCAAAAATCCGCACGGTTTTTTATGGATGCCAAGCTGGGCCCATGTTAAAGCTTCAAATATCTCTTCCAGCGTGCCCAGTCCGCCTGGCATGGCAATAAAACCGTCAGACAATTCAGACAGCATTGCTTTGCGCTGGTGCATATCTTTAACAATATGCAGCTTTGTAATGCCGGTATGGGCCACTTCTTTGTCCACCAGATATTGCGGCATTACACCCGTAACTTTGCCGCCGCCTTCCAGCACGGTGTTGGCTATTTCGTTCATAAGGCCCACGCGCGCGCCGCCATATACCAGATCCAGATTTTCTTTGACCAACAGACGGCCCAGTTCTTGGGCGGCATTAATATATTCAGGGGATGAACCCTTGCCAGATCCGCAGAATACGCATATAGATTTCAATAGGTTTTCCTTTTTTTTATTTTACTGCCGTAATATAGTAAATTGGCAGATAAAATAAAACGCTCTTGTCCATTGGCGGCTTTATTATTTGACGTATAAGGCAGGCAATACGTTTCACCTGTAGATAAAAAATGTTCTATTGAAATGAGATCTTTAGATAGAACGAAACTTGTTTCGTTTGTCCGCAGCAGGTGAAGAAGCTTGCCCTTTTTTATCGGTAACCGGAGCCTGAGTTCGATTGCATGCACGATGTCCTTGATCGTGATGCAAAGCCCTGCATCACGGAATATTGTTTCGGAATATTTCTCCCGCAATATTTTTATTTACAACCAGGACAAATGTCCTAATATATATTCCGCCTGGCAAATACTATTGCTTAAATTTGATCAAATCCCTGCACAATATTAAAAATAGTATGAAATTTAATATTATTTATACTTTCTTTTTAGTATATTCCGGCATGAAAAGCATACATTTATTACCCAAGCATGACGCGTTTATTCAGCGTCGGCACCCGTGGATTTTTTCCGGGGCCATTCAAGAAGTCAGAGGCGAACCCGCAAGTGGTGAGACCGTTGACATTATTACGTCCTCCGGCAAGCCGGTGGGCAAGGGAGCGTACTCGCCCGAATCACAAATACGGGTACGGGTCTGGAGTTTTGACGAGACCGAAACCATTGACGTTGATTTTTTTCGTCGTCGAATTGAGCGGGCCATGTCCGGACGGGCCTGGCTGAACGAATCCGGGTTTACTACTGCAATCCGTTTGATCAATGCCGAAGCAGATGGTCTGCCCGGTCTGGTTGTGGACCAGTATAATGAATACCTGGTTTGCCAGTTTACTTCAGCAGGCGTAGAACATTGGAAAGCAGATATTGTGGCCATTCTTGCAGAACTGGCACCCTGTGCCGGGATTTTTGAAAGGTCAGATTCCGAAAGCCGCGACAAAGAAGGCCTGCCCATATCTATTGGAAAGTTGTGGGGTGAAGAACCACCGACACTGATCTGGATACACGAGGGAGGCATTGCCATCCCTGTGGATGTACGAACCGGGCATAAATCGGGATACTATCTGGACCAGCGAGACAATCGTGCTGCGTTTTCAGCCTTTTGTCAGGGCGCATCTGTGCTGAACGCCTTTAGTTATACCGGCGGATTCGGTCTGTGGGCACTGCAAAGTGGCGCCGAACATGTAGTGCAGATGGATTCTTCAGCAGACGCGCTTGATTTAGCACGACAGGCAGCGGAGCAAAATGGGTTCGACATGGAAAAGATTGAGCACCTTGAAGCGGATGTTTTTAAACAATTACGGACCTATCGTGATGCCAGAAAATCTTTTGACGTTATTGTGATTGATCCTCCCAAATTCGCGCAATCTGCCCATCAGGTACAAAAAGCAAGCAGGGGATACAAAGATATTAACCTGTTAGCAATGAAACTATTGAATCCCGGTGGTATCTTGTTTACCTTTTCCTGCTCAGGACATGTGAACCGAGATCTGTTCCAAAAGATCATCGCGGCATCAGCCGCAGATTCGGGCCGGGATGTGCATATATTAAGGCACCTGGGTCAGCCTGAGGATCACCCCATAGCAGCCAATTTCCCGGAAGGAGAGTATTTAAAAGGATTGATTTGCAGGGTGTGGTAAATAAAGTTATAATCGTTATAAAAGGCCCCGATCATTGCATCGGGGCCTTTTTTTAGAGCTTTATATCATTTTATCGGCTAAAACTATTACATCAAAAAGCAAGATTTGTCAGGTTTGATCGCAATTGTTATTATTGGGATTGGTATTGGGCAAGCAGGATCAAGAAAAAGGTCTGAGAGTATTGTATTTTTATCTGTCAATTATAATCAATACAGGAGATAAAAATGCAGAAGCAATTTCAGGTAAAAACAATCGGGCAGGTGTTGCGTGAAAATGGAAAAACAGTTGTTCAACTGAATCCGGACTATAAAGATGGATTGTTGCGACTGGATGAATTTAGCCATGTGGTGGTCTTCTGGTGGGCAGACCGTTGTGATAATGAAAAGGACCGCGCAAAATTACAGACACAGCTTCCGTATGCCGAGGATAAAACCGCGGGTGTGTTTGCCTGCCGTGCGGAATACCGACCGAATCCCATTGCCATGTCTGTGTGTCCTATTGTTCATATAGATAATGGGACCGGACAAATTGAGGTTGCTAATATCGATGCTGTTGATAATACACAGGTTTTGGATTTAAAGCCCTATTTCCCGGTATGTGATCGTGTGAAAAACGCGTTTATACCGAATTGGTTAGAGGGATGGCCGGAATGGATGCCTGAAGGAGGCATAGCACCCATGGATTGATTTAAATTGCCGGGGCCGTGAATTAGCGGCCCTGGTATAAACATTACCCTCCTGGCACAGTTCTTGAAACTTTTTCGGAAAATTTTCCATTATATTTACTAATTTTCAATCAATTGTTTTTGTTATAGTTAAGAGACAAAAATAAATCAGGATGTCAGTTTGATATGCAGTTTGTCCCTTTGACAGGACTTTTTAACCGGCTCGGGAGGAAAAATGATACGAAAAGGATTGCCTGTATTACTTTTAATTATTTTTACCCTGCATTTTCAAACAAGTATTGCACAAGAAAAGCCTATTGAATTTTCCAGAAAAGAAATCACACTTGCTAATGTTCTAAACTCAAACTATCAACCACGTGCAAGAGTTTATGTAAACGCCAAAGATCAAAATACAGAATGGGTAGTGAAATCAGATAATGACTTGTTAAAAGTAGTGCCTGAGCAAGGTAAGGGAAACGGATTTGTTGATCTCATCCCTGATTCCGAATTGTTTGATACAAGCTTAGAGGATGATTCAGGAGCTGGAACTGTACTAATTCATTCCGGTTTGGACACTTTTAACCTGGATGAAGAGTTGTATTGTAAAATTACATCATATTATATGAATCAATCATCACCACCCATTGGCGCAGTTGATAAGCCGGAATCCGGTTCAACTGTCAGTGGTCAGGTTATCATTGGAGGATGGGCTCTGGACGATGTGGCCATTGATGGTGTTGAAATTTACAAAGTAGATAACGATGGTGAAAAATTTTTAGGTGAGGCTGCTCTGGTAGAAGGTATAAGACCAGACCAGATCAAAAAATACCCCGATTATCCTGAAAATTATAAAGGAGGTTGGGAGTTTCCAATATTAACCCATTGTGTACCAGACGATAATGGGACCCACATGTATAAAGCCGTTGCCAGGGATGTAGAAGGCAATAGAACAGATTTGGGAACAACTACAATACATGTAGACAATGAAAATGCGGTTAAACCCTTTGGCGCCATAGATTCTCCTAAAAATGGAGGTAAAGCCTTTGGAACAAATTTTAGATGTACTGGCTGGGCACTAACGCCCTTACCGAATATGTTGTATGAATGCGGTAGCGATATACAGGTGCTCATTGATGGACAAAATGTTGGAACGGCAACGTATAATGGATATCGCTCCGACATTGCTTCTCTCTTTCCGGATTATCAAAATGCAAATGGAGCAGGTGCTTTTTTTGAATTTGACACTACTCCTTATGAAAATGGTGTGCATACTATCCAATGGGTGGCAACGGATAATGTAGGCAACACCGATGGTATTGGCACCAGATATTTTACTATTGAAAACAGTACTGCGCCTGCTGCCGGTACATCAACAAATAATATTAAAGCCGGTGCTCCTGCTGGCGGTTCAAATTTGAAAAGAACCATCCCTCAATCAGGAAACGAGATACAGGCTACTGGCCCCTATAATCACTATTTTCAGGTGTTCAACAAGGGTGAAGGAATTTTAAATTGGCAGGTAGAAACAAAACAAGATTGGATTGTGTTAGATCCACCCACAGGAACAGGTCCGGGATGGGTGCAGGTTACACTTGATCCTTCCGGATTACCTGTAGGTCAACATCACGGCACAATTGTAGTCTCTGAGATCAATAACGCATCTGCATCGGAATATGTTTCTGTTAAATTTACTGTGAATGATATAACAGAGCCCCCTTTTGGAGAATTTATCTCTCCTGCACAAGACCAGGTTGTGAGCGGTAATGTGCAATTGTCAGGTTGGGCATTGGATGATATTGGCGTTCAATCAGTCAAAATTTTGTTAAAAAATGAAAATGAACTGCAATATATTGGCGATGCTGTTCAGGTGGAAAGCACAAGGCCGGATGTACAATCCATGTATAAGGCATACCCTTTTGTTGATTGTGCGGGATGGAATTATTCTTTGTCTAGTCACGAGTTTGAAAATGGTGAATATGTCTTTGCAGCCGAGGTAGAGGACTATGAGGGTAATGTGACCCTGTTACAAAGTGCGTCATTTATAATTGATAACGCCAATGCCGTGCTTCCGTTTGGAGACATTGATGCTCCGGCAGATGGACAAATAGTATCTGGCGAGAATGTAGAAATCACCGGTTGGGTTTTGGCAGTACCGCCAAACACCATTCAAACGGATGGCTCTACTATTTTTGTGTATTTAAACGGAGAGTTTATTGGTAAACCCATATATAACTTGCGGAATGAAACTGTTGCACAAAAATATCCGGGATACCTTAATGCAGAAAACGCGGGATTCACATTTTATCTTAATACCACCCAATTCACTGATGGTGTTTATACTCTAAATTTAATGACCCTTGATGATGCGGGGAATGCAAATAAAACCGTTGGCGCGCGAACTATTAAAATTGTAAATACGGTCATTACCCGATTGGAGGACGAGAATACAGTTCCGTTAAAAACGGATTTGATGAATGCGTATCCCAATCCGTTCAATCCATCAACACAGATCGAATACCATTTGGCCCAAAATGCAACTGTTAATGTCCATGTCTATGATATTATGGGACGGCTGGTGAGAACCCTGGTTGACAACCGTTATCAGCAGGCAGGTAAATATAGCATTCGTTTCAACACCCTGGGTATATCAAGTAGCGTTTACTTTTGCCGGTTTACAGCCGGGCATGAATCCTTTGTTAAAAAGCTTATGTTTATCAAATGACTAAATGGCCGTATGGTTTTCATACGACCTTTTTTTATTCATTCAATTTAGTATATTGAATGGATACTGTTTTTATTCAGGAGATTGATATGGAACCCCGGATAGTACATAAAGAGCGTATGATTTTAGTAGGACTCGATTTTTTTGGTGATCCTTTTCAATTCAGTAGCGGTTGGACTGAAGAAAATGAAATAGGCCGTTTGTGGGCCCGTTTAATGCAATATATGAAGAAAAATGAACTGCAATTTCCCTTACCTGAGCAAATGCTCGAAGTACATATTGAACATTATGATACTCGGGAAAAAGGACACTTTGAAATTTTTGTAGGTTTTGGAATAGAAAAAGCGGAATTGGCCCCTGTTGACTTGGTACTCAAGGTTCTTCCTGAAAACACCTATGCCGTTTATACATTAAAAGGTAATGAAATTTCGTCTGATTGGGAAACATTGCTTGTACAGGAATGGTTAAGCAAATCAGGTTACGAAATTGCATATCCTTTTAATTATCAGCTTTATGATGAGCGTTTCAAGGGAATGGACCGCTTGCATGAATCTAAAATAGATTTGTATATACCGATTCGTAAGAAAAAAGAATAATCATGCGAGAAGTAGAAGCAATATATAAAGCAGTCCGGTTTGTTGAAAAACATATTAGGGATGATATTACAATAGGAGACATGGCCTATGCAGCCAATTATTCTCTGTATCATTTCTGTCGCCTGTTTAACAGAATAACGCATTTCACACCTTATGAATATCTTGTTCGAAGAAGAATAGATGTTGCCGCAGAAGAATTGAAAAATAGTAATAAAAAGATTATAGAAATAGCATTTGAGTTGCAATTCAATTCTCCGGAAACGTTTATTCGGGCGTTCAGGCGGATTTATAAAGTTGCTCCCGGGGTATGGAAAAAACAATTGAGTAATGATCATGAAAGGTCAATGCCTGTATTTGAAAAAGAATATCTCTATTATGTTTGCAATAACGACTTGTTGAAACCTAAACATGTAAGGTTTCGAACTATGGAGTTATGTGGAATATTGTATCCTGTAAAAGAGGGATTTAATCCGAATGATGAGAGAAGGATTGAACAATTTCAGGATGAATGCAAAACTTGTAATCATTTGGTCAAAGAAGTGTTTGGCATTCGCATTTTATCAAAAAGGAGAAACAATTATCTGTTTGTTGGAGCAGAAATTAAAGAAACTTTTCCGGAAAATACTCCATTTGTGAAAAAAGTAGTGAGTGAAAATAATTATATCGGAATTGCTCACAAGGGAGCTTTTGAAACACTTGGATTTATGTATCAATATGAAAAGTATTGTAGAATCCTGGATATGTGGAAATCCTGGCCTTTTTGCATTGAGAAATATAATTTCAAAACAAGCGGAACCATAGAATTGTTTCTACCTTTTGAGATTTCGGCATGATTATTGGCTCATTTTTTTGATATAATATTGTTCAAGTGGTGATGTTTACATTTTTTAACTATTTAGAAAATCATGAAAAACAATAACACAAAATCTGTCGCAGAAAACGAAAATCCTGTGGAGCGGATTTCGCTGCTTGAAAGGGAGAATCGTTTATTAAAGCAAGACCTTTTGTTATTCAAGAAAAGAGAAGCGTTAATAGGTCGTCTTTATGATATTTCAGTAACGGGTTCATTCGAGTGGGATCCTTTTTCAGACGAAATAAATTGTTCTTGTTCAATTTGGATGGACGACGAGAGAGTTGACACCCGAAATGTCGATGCTAAATTATCAGATCTGGTTTCAGAATATATATTCCCTGAAGATCAAATCAAAGTAATTCAGGGGTTTAAATTAATTATTGAGAAGCAAGAACCGAGTTCAATACTGGTTCGGATTATTAATAAAGAAAGAAAGATAAAGTGGTTCAGGCTTGAGCCTGAAATATTGCAAGAATCAAATGGTTCTGTTAAGCTTGTTGGTAATTTTCTTGATGTATCAGAATTAGAATTTTACAAAAAAAATGCAAGTTCTGATCCATTTCTACGAGAAATTATTCAAGAAAGTAAAGCAGGAACCGGGGTTATAAATCACCATACTTTCCAAAAAGTAAATTCTATTACATGCGAGATTACAGGGTTTACTGTTACAGAGCTGTTGGGCAAAAGAATTGATATGCTTTTTTCATCAAATCTTGATTTTAAACGGTTTGCGAAAAAGATAAACGCACAGATACTTGAGCAGGGCGTTGCAACGATTAGTACCGTTTGGAAACGAAAAGATCAAAAGTTAATTAATGTTCTTTTGACGTTTACTCCCATAAAGCACAAAAGTATTACCAGTGATGTTATTTTTACAGTGTTGGATATAACAAAGGCAAAACAGTCTATAGGAGAGTTGCAAGAATCACAGAGAATGCTGTTAACCTTGTTTCATAATTTACCGGGTATGGCGTATCGCTGTAAAAATGATCAATATTGGACCATGTTGTTTATAAGCAGTGGTTGTAAAGAATTAACTGGGTATAAAGTCAAAAATTTTATACATAATAAAAAATTAACTTATGCGAATATCATTCATCCGGATGATCGAGAATATGTTGTGAATAATGTGTCTAGTGCGCTTTCTACCGGTAAACAATTTGAATTGGAATATAGAATACTCACAGCAAAAAATAAAGTAAAATATGTTTTAGAGCGGGGTGTGGGTGTTTTTGGCGAGAATAATGAGCTGTTGTTTATTGAGGGATTTATATCAGACATTACCATGAAAAAGAATGCTGAAGAAATTGTTAAAAACGAATTAAAAGAAAAAGAGATCTTGTTAAAAGAAATTCATCATCGGGTTAAAAATAATTTACAGATCATAACCAGTTTACTCAGCATTCAGGCAAGTCAAAGTAATGATTCCGTTATACAACAAGCATTTTTGGAAAGCAAGAACCGTATTTATTCAATGGCCATAGTACATGAAAAGATGTACAGATCAGAAAATTTTTCAAAAATTGATTTTAAAGAATATATTGAATCCATCACTCAGGAGATCTTTTATTCATATTCAGTATTTGATAATGTTACATTTTCTGTCAATGTGAATAATATGTATTTGGAGTTGGACAAGGCAATATCCTGCGGATTAATAGTAAATGAATTGATTACCAATGCTGTCAAGCATGCGTTCCCGAATAATATTAAGGGATGTTTGAGCATCAATGCTGAACTGGAACAGAATATGTGTAGACTCGAGGTTAGAGATGATGGTGTCGGCATAAGCAAAGAGATTGATTTTTGGAAAGCAGAGTCTATGGGGTTTATGCTTGTCAAAGTTTTATCCAAACAAATAAATGGCAAGCTTGAATTGAAAAATAATCAGCCTGGTGTAGAGTTTGTGATAAATTTTCCTCTGTGATTTTTTGGTTTTGTATATATCAAAATAAAAAAAGACTTATCCACACAGGTTAAAGGGCAAGTTTTTTGTGTGGATAACCAACAAAAAAATCAATGTTTTATAGAAATTTTATAGACCGGTCGGTTTGTTTTGTGAGTTAGATATGCTCTAAAACAATTTCCTTTCTGCTTGAATCTTAAAAATGAAAAATATATATTAAAGTGCTGATTTTAATGAGGAAAGAAGCTGTTTGTATTAAATAGTACTTGTGATTCTGCGCAATTCGGGATATATTTGTTTGGAGTATATCGCATGATTAAAAATAAATTATTTTATTTATTAATTGTTTTTTTGTTTGCAGGCTGTGCGTCCCGGAATGATGTACAAATTCAAGGTGAGCTCAAAACCTGGCACCGGGTTACATTCGTTGTTAAAGGACCACAAGCCTCTGAGGATGATCACGTTAATCCTTTTTTGAATTTTAGATTGCTTATTACCTTGACTCAGGACAATCATCGAATTACGATACCTGGTTTTTTTGCGGCAGATGGAAATGCAGCTGAATCCGGTTCTAGCTCCGGGAATGTTTGGAAGGCGCATTTTATGCCTGGCAGAGAAGGTGTTTGGGAGTATTCAATATCTTTTCGAAAAGGATATATGATTGCGCTAGACGATGATATGGATGCTGGAAAGCCTTTAGGTTCGGATGGGCTAAAGGGCTCTATAGAAATATTAAAAACCGATAAAACAGGCCAGGATTTTAGAGGAAAAGGCCAGCTTTGTCATATTGGAGAACACTATTTGCAATTTACAGAAACAGGCGAATATTTTCTCAAAGGCGGGGCAGACAGTCCCGAGAATTTTTTAGCTTATTATGAATTTGATGGTACTCCAAAACCAACGCATCAATATGAACCTCATTCTCAGGATTGGAATGAGGGTGACCCTTTATGGCAGAACTTTAAAGGGAAGAATATAATAGGTGCTCTCAACTATCTTGCATCCAAAGGAATGAATTCGGTCTATTTTTTGACTATGAATGTAGAGGGTGACGGGGATGATGTTTGGCCCTGGATTGCACCAGACCAGCGTGAGAGATATGATTGCAGCAAACTGGATCAGTGGGAAATTGTATTTTCTCATATGGACAAGCTGGGTTTAATGATGCATGTAATTACCCAGGAAACTGAAAATGATACACTGCTTGATAAAGGCGAGTTGGATGTTGAAAGAAAATTATATTACAGAGAATTGATAGCCCGTTTTGCACATCACCCGGCACTTGTATGGAACCTTGGTGAAGAAAACACCAATACCGATGCGCAACGGAAGGCATTTGCAGACTATATAAAATCGAATGATCCATATCAGCATCCTATAGTTGTGCATACTTTTCCCAATCAATATGACAAGGTTTATACACTATTGCTTGATGATGAGAATTTTGATGGACCTTCATTGCAAATGGGCGATGTAAGAAAAACCCATAGCGAGACGCTTAAATGGCTCGATCTGTCTGAAAAAAACGGAAATTTGTGGTTTGTCTGCCTGGATGAGATAGGGCCTGCAAACACCGGTGTTAAACCCGATGTAGATGATTCTACACATGATGAGGTGAGAAGATATGGCCTGTGGGGAAATCTTTTAGCCGGCGGTAGTGGCTGCGAATGGTATTTTGGTTATAAATATGAGAATAATGACTTGAATTGTGAAGATTGGCGATCTCGTGAAAACATGTGGGATCAAACCCGCAACGCGTTGGATTTTTTCAATCAATATTTACCATTCTGGGAAATGAAAGCTCATGACGAACTGTTATCCAACGAAAACGCCTGGTGCTTTGCAAAGCTTGGTTTTATTTATGTGATTTATTTACCGGATGGTATCAATTCTCGTATTCAATTGTTAGAAGGATCTTTTACTGTTAAATGGTACAATCCGTTAACAGGGGGAGATCTTTATAATGGGTCTGTTGAGACAGTATCAGGACCTGGTAATATTGAATTTGGTACTCCATCAAAATCTATTGATAATGATTTAGTAGTTTTAATTGAAAAAATAAATAATAATTAATAGAGCCAATTGCGACATATTTCAATTGCTTTAAAAGTGAATGAGACCCGCGGTCTGTAAGGGAGGGATGTTGAGCAAGAAAAAGGTCCTGGTTGTTGAGGATGAGGCAATTATAGCCCAAGATACAAAATTAAAGCTAGAGTCAAATGGGTATCAGGTTGTTGATATTGTTTATACCGGTGAAGATGCGCTGGAAAGTATTAAAACAGTTAAACCCGATATTGTATTAATGGATGTTTTATTGGATGGTAAACTGGACGGATTTGAAACTGCAGACGCGATTCAGAAACAGTGTCCTACACCGGTCTTGTTTATAAGTGCACATTCTGAAAAGGAATTAATGAACAAAGCGATCACGAATCCGCTTTACAAATATCTGGTAAAACCCCTGACTTTGGAAGATTTGATGAATTCAATTAAACAACTGCTGAACCACAGAGCTGATTAACACATATGGATACAAAGACCCGCACTGCATTATTTATTTGTTTTTTTGTTTGTTTTGTTTTTCCTCTATTTGGAATTGAATACGTTACAACTGTACCCAAAACAGGTGATGGGATATATGCCTTGTTAAGGCGTTATAATTTACCCACCACGGTTGAATATATAAATGAATTTAAAACCATCAACTCGGATAAATTAAACAACAAATCTGAGCTGATCAGTGGGAAAACATATGAGCTGCCATTATATCAGTTGACATTTGATGGGAAAACAATTCGTTCAACTTTGGGTTATAATGATTATCTACATGCAAAATCAATAGAAAATTATAACCGGGAAGTAACCCGAACCGGTGTAAAAAGCCAGTTATATACCCGTGATTTGAAATTATGGGTACCGTTCAGTATGATGCCGGAATCCGTAGAGATCAAACATGAAACTGTGAGTCTGGGCGGAAATAATACGTTTCCCATATTTGGTGAAAAATATAAAAATGTAAAGCTGGTAGATAATCAGCTTAAAGGTGCTGTCTATTACCTTGTAAGCGGACATGGCGGGCCTGATCCCGGGGCCATTGGAAAGCGCGCGCGTAATAAAATGTGTGAAGATGAATACGCATATGATATCACACTCCGGCTGGCACGCAGACTTTTAGAGCATGGCGCCAAAGTTTACATGATTGTTCGGGACCAGAATGATGGAATCAGAGACAGTCATTATTTGAAATGTGACAGTGATGAAATCTATTATGGCGGACACAAGATTTCTGCACAAACGGTCACTCGCCTTGACAAGCGCGCGGAAATCATAAACCAGTTATATAACCAAAACAAAGCTGTCTATTCTACACAACAGGTTGTGATTATTCATGTTGATTCAAGATCGTATTCAAAACGGATAGATATTTTTTATTATTATGAAAAAGGTGTTGCGGCAAGTAAAAAACTGGCCACAACTCTTTACAAGACAGTAAAAAATAAATATGCTATACACCAGCCCGGTAGAGGTTATGGAGGCAAAGTTCTTACAAGAGATTTGCATATGCTCCGTAAAACCGTACCAACGGCAGTATATATAGAATTAGGAAATATACGTAATCCTCTTGACCAGGACCGTCTGGTTCTCGAAAATAACAGACAGGCGGTTGCAAACTGGTTGTGCGAGGGGATTATTAAAGCTTTTTAAATAAAGGATAATAAACATGCAGGAATTAACCGGAGCACAAAAAAAATACCTGAGGGGTCTTGCTAATCCTCTGAAACCGATTATATTGATTGGTAAAAACGGACTGTCAGGTGAAGTGCTTGAATCTATTAATGAAGCGTTAGAAGCGCACGAGCTGCTCAAAATCAAGTATAATGAATTTAAAGAAGAGAAAAAGAACTTTAATGTGCAAATTGCTGAGAAATGTCAATGCCATTGGGTTGGCGGTGTAGGACACACCGCGCTATTTTATCGCCAGAATGAAGATAAATCAAAACGGCAGATCAAGTTGCCAAAATAAAATATCCCGGAGTATTTTATGGATGATTATAGATCGCTAACAGTTCGAGATATTGAGATACTAGAATCAAATGGTTGTTATTCCCAATCGTGGGAGATGATTAAAGTTAAACCTGGATTCCAGCCGGAATTTTTTCGAAATGTCAGATTCTCCGGAGATGTATTACTTGGTAATAATTCCAAAACGATAGCTTTGCCAGGGGGACGGGCCTTTCATTCAGGGATTGAAAATGCTGTTATCCACAATTGTGTTATTGAAGACAATGTTTTTATAGCGAATGTACATACTACCATTGCCAATTACAGGATAAAAAACCATGTTGTTATTGAAAACGTTGGCACTTTATTGGTTGAGGGAGAATCTTCATTTGGAAATGGTACAGAAGTTAAAGTTATAAATGAAGGTGGTGGTAGAGAAGTACCCATTTATGACAGACTGTCAGCTCAGACAGCCTATTTTTTAGCAATGTACCGGCACCGGCATAAATTAATTCAGCGACTGGAATACATGATTGAAATGTATACGGATACAGTGATCTCATTTCAGGGAACAATAGGTGAGCATGCACAGGTACGGGATTGTAAAATATTAAAAAATCTCAATATTGGACCTTATGCAAAGCTGGAGGGCGCCGAACACATTGAAAATGGATCCATAAACAGTGTTAAAGAGGATCCTGCGTTTATTGGAAGCGGTGTTATTGCTAAAAACTTTATAACATCCTCCGGTTCAGTTATTGACGATGGTGCTGTTGTTAACAATTTTTTTCTGGGACAGGCCAGCCGAATAGGTGGGCAATTTTCAGGAGAAAATCTTTTGGTTTTTGGCAATAGTGTATGTTTGAATGGAGAGGCTTTTTCAGCTTTTATTGGTCCCTTTACTTTAACAGACCATAAATCTTCTTTAATTATTGCCGGAATTGTATCCTACTGGAATGCGGGCAGCGGCACAAATCAGAGTAATCATTTATATAAACTGGGCCCCATACACCAGGGCATTATGGAACGGGGTTGTAAAACAGCAAGTAACGCCTATATTATGTGGCCTGCTCAAATTGGTGCCTTTTCTATGATTATGGGCAGGGTATATACCCATCCAGACACTTCCAACATGCCTTTTTCTTATGTTATTGGTAATACAGATGGCACTACCACATTAATACCCGGTATCAATTTAAAATCCGTTGGTATGTTTCGTGATGCTGTAAAATGGCCACGTAGAGATAACCGAAAAGATCCGGTTTTGATTGACCGTATTCATCCCAATGTATTTACCACTTATACAGTAGAAAAAATGATCAAGGCATTAGCACTTCTCAGGGGCTTTGGAGAAAATGATGTGGAGTATAATGGATGTATTATCAAGAAAAACGCTATTGCGCGTGGAATTGAACTATATGACCGGTCTATAAATTTTTTCCTGGGTAAATTTTTGATTCGCAGTATAGGAAAAGAGATGTCTTTTAAGGAGTGGACAACCTCACTTGCCACTGAAAACAAGATTGCTGAAGGTGAGTGGCTGGATATTGCCGGCATGGTTGCTCCCAGGGAAGCATTGCATAATGTAATGGAAGATGTTGAAAATGGTAGAATCAGCAGCCTTTCACAGTTTAGACCTATTGTTTGTGGAATTCATTTTAATTATCAGTCATATCTTATGCCCTGGATTTGTAAACAACTGGAAGATCGGACTGGAATTCATCCCAAAGACTGGAATGTGGATAACTTGAAAGAGTTTTCCACAATTTATGAGCAGGCCATTGATTTTTATCATGATTTGTTGTTGACAGACGCACTAAAAGAGTTTGCACCGGATGTTAGAATCAGCTATGGACACAATGGAACTGAGCAGGACCGCTATGCGGATTTTGCTGCCGTGCGAGGTGAATATGAATCTCATATGATCATTGGGGAAATACGAGAATACTTTCAGGATAAAAAGAAAGAGCTTGAAAAAGTAAGCAATTTGTTGCAATCATAATTGTCTAGCCCTGTCATTTCGACAGGGTTTTTTTGTCCTGATGGCAACAATTTTATTATTGTGTTTTTTGATATACAAGCGGATTAGGATTGAATTGAAATAAAAAAAAAGGCTGCCATTTGGCAGCCTTAAAAGATCATGATTGAGAGGCAATTGACCGAATCAGTCGCTTGAGCATTTTTTCGATATTCTCACAATTTTCCATTATTTCTTCCATGCCTTTGTGGTAACCCAAATCTTCTGCAAGTGTTAACAGATACCGGAGTTGTTCAATTTCCGTAAGGGCGACTCTGTAGTAATGGACTTTGGTTTTTTTGCCCCGCTTTTGGAATCCAATAGCAATATTGGACGGTATGATCACTGCCACATCCCGGAGTTTGCTGGAAAGGTAGGATTGGTCCTTTTTTGGAAATTTAGTGGTGATTTGAAAGATTTCCAATACCATTTCATGGCTTTTTTGCCAAACAACCAGATCGTGGAATGATTCTACTTTTTTGTTCATCATTCAATTTATTCCTATGCTATTAAGTCTATTTAAATATATCATTTCATACTGCAAAATCAAATTAATTTTATATAAAGAATGCTTTGTTTTGTTAAAAGGGGTAAATTGCTATACCTAGAGATAATCGATAGCCTCCAACGCTTGTGGCTTCAAATCCGGGTCTGCCATTATAGCTCCCTGATGATATATCAAATTCACTATAGATTGCCATAAAAGGAACCGGAAAATATTCAATACCCAGCTCAAGGTAAAAGCCGCTTCCCAAATCGTTATCTGATTCAGCTTTAATTGCAGTAGCCGTATCATCAACAGTAAAAATTGAAATGTCTACAGCTTCCTGAACGTCAAAAAATCCTATTCCAAAGCCGTAATATGAACTAAACTTGTTATCAATGGGCGGGTGAACTCTGACACCTATTTTGTACCATTTTTCATCCCATTTGGCATTTTCAAGATTATAGTCAGTATCTTTATAGGTTCCGGATTTGCCGTTTTTTGAAAATTGGCCGTATTTAATTACAGCATAATAACTTTTGTAAAAACGAGCAGATGCAAATGCTCCAACGGATGCGCCCCATTTATTTGAATATATTTCATCAAATCCATCAAAAGAGATCCTGAAAAAGGCTGCATCTCCACCAAAAGAAATCCGGGGTTGGTTATAAGCATAATAGCTTTGGGAAAAAGCAGGAGAAAATATCCCGAATACCAGTCCAATTATTATCCAGCTAAAAAAATGTTTAATTTGCATTTTTAATCCTGTGCTTTTGAATCAGAATATATAGTAGTTTAAATAGCAATCCGGCAAATAAAATTCCCAGAAAATCTGCAAGAAAATCCATAATATCACCTTGTCTGCCGGGTATTGGAATTTGGTGAAGTTCATCAAATATTGCAAAAATGCTGCTGATTAATATACCCTTGTTCCATTGATTTTGTTTCACAACCGGCCCATTTTTTACAATAGCTCGCAACACTAGCGCAGACAGAATGAAATACACGCCAAAGTGTGCAAGCTTGTCTACAGGATCAAATCCAATATCCGGCAACTTTATGGATGGATACGATGTTAAAGCTAGAATTACAATAGCCCATATATAGGCCGGCAACTGGTAGAGTATGAACTCTATCGAGCGAGGTTTATCCATTTTTTACTTTTTCCATTGCTTTTGGTAGATTGTTTAAAATATCCATTGCGGTCATTCCCGCTTCACCCTTGTCATCTTTTGCCAGGTCGCCGGCAAGTCCGTGTATATAAACACCTGCCAGAGCGGCTTTGTATGTGCCAAGACCCTGTGAGATAAATCCGGATATAATACCGGTCAATACATCTCCGGATCCTGCAGTAGCCATTCCGGCATTACCGGTGGGGTTGATATACACATCACCTTCCGGTGTACCTACAAGCGTGGGGCCGCCTTTGAGTACCAGAATCTGGTTCCATTTTTTACTGTATTTGCGTACCCATTCTATCCGATCTGATTGTATTTCTTTGATCGATAAACCGGTTAATCGGGAAAATTCGCCCGGGTGAGGAGTAAGCACCATCTCTCCACGATAATTGATAATGCTTTCCGGATGATTAGCGCAAATATTTAATCCGTCCGCATCCAGCACCATTGATTTATCAATATCTTTTAATAATTGTAGTACCAGCTCACGGGTTTCCTGTGCCTGACCCAGACCCGGACCCAAAGCAACAGCCGATTGTTCATTAATTTTTTCTTTAATTTTTTCAATATCTTTAATTGAGAGGTAGCCATTGTCGTTATCAAAGGGCCAGGTAATGACTTCAGCCATTTGAGATTCATATATAACATTAAGGCTGGCAGGCGCACACAAATATGACAGACCTGATCCGGATTTTAGCACAGCCATACTGGACAAGCAAGCCGCACCCGTAAATCCGCGTGAACCGGCTACAACGGCAACAGTGCCGAATTTATTCTTGTACGCGTCCAGCGGGCGGGAAGGCAACAAGGCTTTAATCTCTTTTTGTTCAGGCATCCAAACTTTAGAGATGTTATTATCAAACGCCTTTTGCGGCATGCTAATATCTATTGTTTCAATTTTACCGGCAAACTCTCTGCCGGGGGAAAATAATAGGCCGGGTTTTGGCAGTGCCATGGTTGTAGTTATATCAGCTCTTATTACAGGGCCGTTTATAGAGCCGTCATCTCCATTTACACCCGTTGGAATATCTACAGCCAGTGTTTTACAGGGCTGATGGTTTGCCCATTCCACATATTCTATAAATATTCCTCTTAGAGTTCCTTTAACACCAGTACCTAGCATTGCGTCAATAATGAGATCGGGTTTGACGATTGGTTGTACATATGTATCTAGAAACCTAACGAGGTGGTCCATCTTTTCAAGGATTTCAAGGTTGATTAATGCATCGCCTTTGATCTTTTCGCGCGGGGATAGTACCAGGGTATAGACCTGAGCACCTTGATTTATCAAGTGCCTGGCGGCCACAAAACCGTCACCACCATTATTTCCGGGGCCGCAAAGAATCAAAACCTGTTTGCCCACCGGATTGTTTTCTAATAGTACCAGGGCCTGATTTACTACTCCAATGCCGGCATTTTCCATCAATACAACACCGGGTATTTTCAATTGTTCAATACAATAGGCATCTATATCAGACATTTGTTTAGCGGTTACAATGGGTTTCATGGGTTATTCTCCTTTTTTTCAAGAACAATAACGGCAACAGCTGATGATGGGCTGTGCGAAAGACTGACATGTATAGCAACATTTTGTAATTTTGACAGCATTTTGCCCCTCAAGTGTACCACCGGACGGCCGTTGTTAGCATTTATGATCTCCATATCTTGCCAGCTGAAACCAATTTGGTCATTGTCATTCAGACATTTAATCAGGGCCTCTTTGGCGGCAAACCGGGCAGCCATGGAATGGATAGCATTATGTTTGGCTTTACAATAGTCCAACTCTTTTGGGGATAATATTCTGTTTAAAAATTTATCTCCCCATTTGTTGATGGTTTTTTCAAATCGTTCAATATCAACAATAT
Source organism: bacterium (assembly GCA_963693055.1). Lineage (GTDB taxonomy): Bacteria > Zhuqueibacterota > Zhuqueibacteria > Residuimicrobiales > Krinioviventaceae. The sequence goes on along the minus strand of OY843751.1, from coordinate 5,875,355 downwards.
CTATGCCAACAGATTGCACCATAAAATCATTCCCTGATATGCATTAATTATATATGTTTCAACGCCTTAAAGTAACATTTGGTATATATTTTTGCAACAACTTTTCCTTGATTGTTAATCATTTTTAATGTAATTTTGTTAAATATTATTTAACCTTATCCAATCAGGCATGACTAACCAGACTTTTTCATTAATAAATCAGGCGCTTGAAGGTGATCAAAAGGCATATGCTGAAATTGTAAATCAGTATCAGGAAAAGATTTATAATTTTGTATTCCGAATGGTCAAAGACCGCCCCCTGGCTGAAGATATTACGCAGGAGACCTTTATAAAAGCCTTTCGTGCATTGTCTTCATTTAATTCTGAATATGCCTTTTCAACCTGGCTTTTCAAAATTGCTGCCAACAATTGTATTGATCATTTTCGAAAGAAAAAGTTGAAAACTTTTTCTTTGGATACTCCCATAAGTGTTAAAGAGGGTGATATTCAAAGAGATTATCCTGATACCAATAACGTTGACCCTGAAGATGGTATGATTTCTCAGGAAAAGCGTTTTCAGATCAAGGATGCAATTGATTCGTTGCCCAAAAAATACAGAGACGCAATTTTATTACGTCACACTCAGGATAAATCTTATGAAGAGATTGCCGAAGAGTTGGACATTCCCCTGGGAACGGTCAAAGTGCGTATTTTCAGGGCAAGGGAAATGCTAAAAAAGAAATTGCGCGATCAACTACGTTCTTAAAGCCGTGACCTTGTCGCGGCTTTGTTAGTTAAAGTTGGTTCGGTTTAAATTGAGGTCATCTATTGTCATTTGTTCGTCAAATGGAAAAAGCAGAAATAGCGGATGTGAATCATCTGTTGTCGAGAGCTTTTACTCAGGGCAGGATTGATGATGGTTATCATCAGACCCATATTCCGCTTTGCCGTCCACTGTTTTTAGAAATGTACCAGGAAGAATGCCCGGAAGGTTGTCTGGTTATTTCAGAGCGCGACAGAATTCTAGGTGTTTCTTTTAATCATATTTGGGGAAAAACCGGTTGGATAGGTCCACTGGCGGTTGATCCGGATTTTCACTTGTCTGGAATTGGCAAAAAAATAACGACTGAATCTATACAGTTTCTTAAATATAACGGATGTACAACGATAGGGTTGGAAACCAATCCCCGTAGTGCCAGAAATATTGGATTTTATGGAAGACTGGGATTTGTGACCGGCCCTTTAACTGCCGATATGATTCGGGCAGTTCCCATAAATGCGGATAATCATACACAACCGTTGAAAATTATTTTTTATTCAGAATGTTCAGATTCGGACCAGGGCGTTTTTTGTGATATTGTTAAAAAACTGGTTGCCCCCAATGCCGCAAACATTGACTATGTTCCATTAATTAACAGTTTAACCAATTTTGGATTTGGGGATTCTGTGTTGTTTATGAATGGATCTGTACCGGTTGCTTATTGCTCTTTTCAAACCCGCTCTACATCTATAGAAGAGGAGCATTATGTGTTGCGAATTGTAGCATTTGCCGCTAATCCACAAACTCCATTAAGCTATTTTGAACATTTTTTTGCAGCACTGGAAAGTATTGCACGTAACAGAGAGTTGGACCAGTTGTTGTTACGATTATCTCTCGACAATACTGCTTTATATCATCTTTTCCTGGAAATGAAATTCAAAATCATTCATACGGACCAGCGTATGACCCTCAAAGATTTTCCCGAACGTTTAAATAAAAATGCGATATATTTTAACCGCTGGGTGTAAATGTGGCCAACTCGCTAGATGGGATAGTTGTTTCTGCAAGCAGACGTACTGATATGATTGCCGGAAATCCGGATTTGTTAGTGGAACGTTTAAAGCAGGTAATGCATGAACAACCCGTTCATTCTGTGGTATTTTGGACTAAAGATCCTTCAAATCTGTTTAATCACCATGAATTAAATTCTCTGGTAAAATCACTGGACCAGGTGTTTGTATTGTTTTCTATAACCGGCTTGGGCGGTACTGAGCTGGAACCTGGGGTGCCTGGTGCAGATACTGCAATGGATATGATGCCTCAACTGGTAACCCTGGTTAAAAGTCCCAAGCGTATTAGAATCCGGTTTGATCCCATTGTACATTTTTTAATGCCTGATGGAAGAGAGATCTGCAATCTTGATTTTTTTGAAATTCTCGCTCCGCAGGCTGCTGCGCAGGGGATTTATCATATCATCACCAGTTGGGTAGAAATTTACACCAAAGTTGAAAAGCGGTTGTTAAAACGAGGGCTTTCCATTATTGATATTGATGATGCCCAAAAAATCCGGGAAAATGAATGGCTTGAGAGCATTGCGGAAAAGTATGGGATACAGCTGGATGGCTGCTGTGTGCCCGGTTGGCCGCGTTCACGGTGTATTGATGGCTATTTGTTGAATGAATTACACCCCAAAGGATTAAAGGCCTCTGTAAGTAAAGCATCGGGGCAGCGTCCTTTGTGCGGGTGCACAAAGAGTAAGGATATTGGCTGGTATCACAAATGTCCGCATGGGTGTTTGTACTGTTATGGAAATCCTGAGCTTAGATAAACGACCTGTTTTTCAAATCAAATTCAATATTGAATATTGTGCCTTTTGATGCTTTTATATCCAGCTTACCTTCCAATTGTGATAGAACAAGCGTGTTTATTAATTTCATACCCAGATTTTTGCTGCTTTTCCCTTCTTCATCTATACCAATTCCATTGTCTTTGATTGTAAGAAAAGCTCTGCTGTTTTTCTGGGACATTTTCAGCGAAATGGTATTGTTTGTGTGGGATACATCTTTGAATGCATATTTTAATGAATTAGAAATGATTTCATTTAATGTTAAGCATGCAGGTATTGCCTGATCGAGGTCTAGTATGACCGAATCCATAGAAAAGTGAAATGAAATATTTTGTGTGTCAGGCAGCATATCGTTTTGTAGAGAATAGCACAGTTTCCGGATATAATCGGTAAAATTAATTTTTGTAAAATTCTCAGATTTATAAATCATTTCATGAACGAGTGCCATGGAGCGGATGCGGTTTTGGCTGTTTTTGATAAAGTTAACAATAATGGGATCATTGAATCCTTTTGACTGTAAATATAGCAGGCTTGATATGATTTGAAGGTTGTTTTTTACCCGATGATGTACTTCTCTGACCAGCGTTTCTTTTTCTCGCAATGATTCACGTAAGCTTTGTTCTGCACTTTTTTCAACGGTAATATCATGAAATTGGACAGCAATACGGTCGGGTTGAGGGCAAAAGATGTTGATCGAAAACCATTTGTCCATATCTTTGAAATATTCTTCTATATTGGTAGCAATATTTTTACTAAAAACGTTTTGACAACTATTGCACAGCCTTTGATTTTGAGAAAACCATGTTGAAAAATGAGTATTTAAAAGAGATGCTTTTTCCCAATTTGTAGCTTTGAGAAAGGCGGAATTCATTTCTATTATTTTAAAATTTGGTATTTCATTACCGTTTAAATATTCGGCCTGGCAAACAAGTAAACCATCAAACATGTTTTCGAACAAGAAACGATAATTTTGCTCACTTTTTTCCAGCTTTGCAATTTGTTCCTGCAACTGAGGGTAGTAGCTTTTTTGGTGGGATGATTTGCTTACACCAATAATACGATCAAGCATTTCCTTATGATCAGGGGGTAAAGATTTTTTCATACAGGCTCCGTACTAGATCAACAGTGGGGCTGTAGGGATTTGTAACAGAACATGGATCATTACAGGCATTTTTACTCATTTGTAAAATTTGATCTGGCGTTACGGAGCTGTTCAGATTATCGCTTGTGATGTCTAGAGAATGTCTGAGTGATTGAATGGCTTTTACAAGTTGGTCCTTTTGATGTTCTGCTGTTTTTCCTGATATTTTTAATCCCAATGTTTTGCTGATTTTATTATATTTATCTATAGATGATTTATAATTAAAATCTACTACAACTTCGAGCAAAAGTGCGTTGCATAAGCCATGTGCAAAATCCAACAATCCCCCCATGCTGTGGGCCATACTGTGAACAAGTCCCAGACTGGCATTGGAAAATGCCATACCCGCATAGTGGCTGCCCAACATCATCATTTCACGCGCGTGGATGTTATCCGATTCATTATAGGCAACTGGCAGGTATTCCCAAATAAGTTTGATTGCATGTAACGCATGCAAATCTGTAATAGGAGAGCTGCCTGTAGAGACAAAGGCTTCAAAGGCGTGTACCAGGGCATCCATGCCGGTTTCAGCAGTCAATTCAGGGTCCATGGTGCTGGTTAAAAGCGGGTCAATCAAGGCAACATCAGGAACTACGGTTTTACTGATTATTGCAATTTTCACCTTGTCTGTGGTATTGTTTATAATGGCAAATTGAGAAATATCTGCGGCGGTACCCGCAGTTGTTGGGATACATATAAGAGGGGGGCCTGGTTTGGGTACTTCATCAACGCCTTCAAACTCTAAAACATGTTTTTGGTTACAGCTTGCAATGCCAATACCTTTGGCGCAATCCATTACACTGCCGCCGCCAATAGCAACAATGATATCGCATTTTTGTTCAATGCAAATTCGGGTGCCTTCCATCACCTCATAGTCTTTAGGATTTGGGGTGATGTCTTTGAATATATGATAATGAATGCCGGCATCTTTAAGAATATCTTCAACCTGGCCTGCCCAACCTGCATTTATCAGACCGTTGTCGGTTACCAGCAGAACATTTTCCCCGGAAAAATTGTTAACAAAATTTGCTGTATGATCTACAGCGCCATCCCCAAAAATAAACTCGGGAACAACAAATTTTCTCAATTCCAGCCTGTTTTTTGTCATTTTTTAAAAATTTTGTTGTTTGAATCACAAACGTTCTTATATTAATACCTTAACATTAAAAAAGCGGAATAGTATTTCTTAAATATAAGTTAATACTTGAAATAGTGCAATAAATAATTGAATAATTCATTAAATCGCATGATCCTTCATTGGAGGTAATTAAATGCAGTTAAACAAAAAGTTGTGGCCGTTATATCTTTTACTATTCATCCTTTTATCCAGTGTTACGGGTTTTTCTCAGATTGAAGATAACCTGAAACGTTATACAGGGGATAATGCAGAAGGATATATGAAGCCAATCGTAAGTGGATTGGGTGTAAATATGAACCGAGGCTGGTACCAGTCCGCTAAAATTCCTGTAGTCGGTTTGCGTTTGCGTGTGGGTGTTGTTGCCATGATGGCGCCTATTCCGGATGATGATAAAACCTTTATGGCCAAGACAGAAGGAAATTTTAATCCACAGCAAAGTGCTGAAGCGTCTACGGTTGTAGGTAGTGAAGAAGCCACGCTTGTAACTGGTACCGGCGGGTCTATTTATGCCTTTCCGGGTGGATTGAATATGAATGCTACCGCATTTGCTGTACCTCAGGTAACTGTGGGTATCTTGGGTTCTGAAGCTATTGTCCGCTATTTTACAGCGGATTTTGGTGATTCTGAGATTGGCAGCATTACATTAAAGGGTATTGGTATCAGGCATAGCATCAGCCAGTATCTGTTCATGTTTCCCATTGATATTTCTGTAGGAGCTTTCTGGCAGGATGTGGATGTTGATGAAGATCTGATTAATATGACAACTTTGCACTATGGTGTACAGGCAAGCCGTGGTTTTGGTCCTATGACAATTTATGGCGGTATAGGCTTTGATAAAACCAGTGCAACTGTAAAGTATACATATGAAGATAATTATACCATTATGCCAATCGAGTTGGATATTGACGGAGATACCGGCATGGAGATTACAGCCGGTCTGGGCTTTAATCTTGTTTTAGTACATTTATCTGCTGACGCGTCATTTGGTGCACGCACTGCGTTTGCCTTGTCTGCCGCGTTTGGGCTTTAATTTTTGGAGGATATAATATGAGAGCAATTGTATATACATTATTATTAGGCGCATTGGCCATGATGACCATTGGCGCTTCTTGCGAAGAACGTTTGGTGCAGCTGCCGGTTGTTGGTTACGTTGAACAAGTTGTTCCGGTAAACAGCTCAAACGGTTCGTTTGTGAGTACCGATATGATAAATTTTGCCGACGAGGTGAATAAACTGCAGCAGGAAAACGCATTTGAAAATATTATTGCAATCTCTATTGAAAGTGTTTCTTTTACAATATTGAATAACAATAGCGCGGCAGGTTCTGTTATTGATGGCGTTGCTCAGGTTAGCGCAACATCTTTTAATAATCTTAAAGATTTAGCAACTCTGTCCGGTTTGGATCTGGATGCGGTAGAAGATATTGAGCAAGTTACGGGTCTTGAAACCGATGGTGTTTCAGAAATTAACCAGGCGATTCATATTGATTCAGGTACTAACCAGATTTTTTTCAATATTAACGGCATTGTTACACCAACACCACCACCCAATCTGGACTTTGATGTAAAGGTCAAAGTGACTTTTAATATAGTGGGTGAAGTAAAAACCGAAGTTCCTGTGATTTAATTTTAGGGCCGCTGTTGATCAACAGCGGCCTTTTTTTTGATTTTAAACAGATTACCCTCAAGATGTAGCATTTCCTGCCGATAAATATTAAATAACCCGGTCATTTATTGAAAAAATCCCGAAGTTTAATCTAAAAAATCACAAACGGAAAAGGACTTGAGATGAAAAATTTGTCTATCATATTATCTATATTGTTTTTGTTTTCAACCTTGGTAATAGCGCATGATTCAGCCTCGCCCAATGTCAAAGTTCTGGTAAAATCATCCAAAAGTTGGGATGGCCAGGAACTGCCCAACTATGAGACCGGAAAACCCGAGATTACGGTTTTAAAGATTACTATTCCGCCTCACTCGGAACTGCCTGTGCACAAACATCCCATCATCAATGTGGGCATATTGACCAAAGGCAAACTTACGGTTATGACCAATGAAAACGAGACATTGTATCTTGAAGAGGGATCGCCAATTATTGAAGTGGTAGACAAGTGGCATTTTGGTAAAAATGAGTCTGATGAACCGGCAGAGATTATTGTGTTTTACGCGGGCGTTAAAGAGAAACCTTTGAGCGAATATTCAAAGGTTAAAATTGAAGAGCTTGAAGCTCACTAGAGCGGGAAATATTAATTTTAGTTAGCATGATTTGGAAATAATACAGGGCGGCGGGTATGGAATTTGATCCATGGTATTGGGTTTTATACCTGCCTGTTCTGTATTGGGTCAGTTTAAGGGGTAATTGCTTGTTTCCTGGCGCATGACAGCCATTTTTTATTTTTTTATTCCAGTCACTCACCTTAATTATTTATATTGTTAAAAAAATTACTATATTGAATTATAGCCTGATTTGTCCGGATTTATAATCTGATCCTGATTATGCATGCTATATTTAGGCACTATTCCGGGAAGCAGCATTTCATATTTTTATGGAGGAGGGAGTAATGAAAGTAAATCAAACATCAAGGAGACGTTTTCTTTCAACTGCATGTGCGGGTACCATGGCAACGGTATTGGCAAGCGCATTGCCCGCAGTCAGTTTTGCGCAAGCTAATAATAAACTTGCTATTCTGGGTGGAGAAAAGCTCCGCAGCAAGCCTTATCCACGGTGGCCCATTTGGGATCAGCAAGACCAGGATGCAATCCTTCCGGTGCTGAAAAGCGGCGTATGGTCGCGAAAGAACGTGGTTGCGCAAGCGGAAAAGAAATTTGCAGATTTGATGGGTGCAAAACATTGTCTGTTGACCACCAATGGCACCCATGCGCTAATTACTGCCTTGCGAGCGCTTGGCATTGAAGGCGGGGATGAAGTTATAACCACGCCCTATACCTTTGTGGCATCTATTGATGCAATATTGCTCAATAATGCGTTACCGGTGTTTGTAGATATTGATCCCGAAACCTGGCAGATGGATCCCGACCAGATTGAAGCACAAATCACCCCCAACACAAAAGCAATTCTACCCGTCCATATTCTTGGTGGTCTCTGCAATATGGACAAGATCAATAAAATTGCCAAAAAACACAATCTGGTAGTGGTTGAAGATGCCTGTGAAGCGCACATGTCTGAATGGAAAAACAAAAAAGCCGGTACGCTGGGAGATTTGGGATGTTTCAGCCTGCAAAACGGCAAGCAGATCACCTGTGGTGAAGGCGGTGCCATTCTGGGTGATGACGAACGGATTATGGACCTTTGTTATTCTTTTCATAATTTTGGTCGTGCACGTGGAAAATACATGCCAAAGGACAAGGGCGGCAGCCCCATTCTGGGTACCAAATGCAGAATGGCTGAATACCAGGCTTCTATTTTGATGACACAGATGCAATCGGTTGAAAAAGAAGTGGACCGAAGAAGTGAGAATGCAGCGTATTTGACGGAAAAGATCAAACAGATACCGGGCATTATTCCCCGTAAAGATTATGACCAGGTCACTCGTAAATCCTTTTATTATTACGGGTTCAGACTGGATGAGAAAACATTCGGATTGCCCCGCAAAATATTCATCAAAGCGCTGGAAGCAGAGGGCATTCCCGCAAATACCGGTTTGGGAGTGATTGAGGGATTTGCCATGCATCAGGAAGGCGTTATCGAGTCCACTATTTCTTCACGGACGTTTAAAAAATTGTTTGATGAAAATAGGCTGGACGAATACCGTGCGGGACTGCATTTCCCCAAAGCTGAAAAGCTGGTAAAAGAAACCATTGGTATCAAACATGAAAATTTTCTGGGCACTCAAGAAGACATGGATGATATATACCGCGGTATTTTAAAAGTATATGAGAACAGACAACAGTTGTTGTAGACAGGGATTTGAAGAGCGTTGTTTGCAGGGTTGGGAGGTATTTGTGAACAACGCTTTTCTTCAAATTTTAAAATGCGGGAGTGTTCTCAGGATCTTTAATATATCTAGTATTTTGCTGATAACGATTTAAGCCACGGATCAACACAGATCTTTACGGATATGAATTTGTTAAATATTGAGATATAATTGAATGATTGATAACTATATGGGATAATATTGTGATCGATTTAACGCTTGAACAGTTTGACGATTACCTGAAATACCTGTATGATCAATTGCAGAAATATTTAGCGGATGGTTGTATTGTTGAAGAAGAGTTGGATCAGTATTATATTGAATTGGCAAGATTGAAAGAGCTTGTGAAAAAATCTATTTACATTCCAAAAAAGTTAAAAGAACGTATTTATGAATTGGAACGGTTTGATGAAACACATATTTCAGATATTAAAAATTCTCAAAAGGGGTTAAGGCGCTTTTTGTCCTGGTTTATTGAGTGTAAAAATGCTGATGATCCGGCTCTTGCTATTTCGCATAGAGAGTTTGAGTATATCGAGTTTTTTTTAATTAATACCAGTCGGTTTGTTCATGTAGAACTTGAAAATGGAAAAGGACGACAATAATATATTTTCAACTCCTCTCTTGCTCTCACCCGAAAAAATCCGTATATTATATGTTTAATTTGTGTTTAGCATCAATGAATATACAGGAAATACATTATGTCAGAAAATGAAAACAAACCCGCAGAAACGGAAAAACCGGAAAACGGTGCAACACCGCCGCCCCATTTTATCCGTTATATTATCAAAGAAGATATGGAATCCAACAAGTGGGAAGGACGTGTTGTGACCCGTTTCCCGCCCGAACCCAACGGCTATCTGCATATTGGACACGCAAAGTCGATATGTCTCAATTTTGGTATGGCAAAGGAAAACGGCGGCAAAACCCATTTGCGTTTTGATGATACCAATCCCATCAAAGAGAGCAGGAATATATAGATTCTATTAAACAAGATGTGCAATGGCTCGGATTTTCATGGGGTGACCATGAATATTATGCGTCTGATTATTTTGATCAGCTTTACGAATGGGCAATCCGGCTCATTAAAAAGGGCAAAGCTTATGTGTGTGAACTGACCCCGGAAGAGATCCGTGAATACCGTGGGACACTCAAAGAACCCGGCAAAGAGAGCCCGTACCGCAACCGCAGTATCGAGGAAAATCTGGATCTGTTTGAGCGTATGCATGCCGGTGAATTCCCGGATGGTTCCAAAACCTTGCGCGCCAAAGTGGATATGGCATCACCCAATATCAATATGCGTGACCCTATCATGTATCGTATTTTGCGCGCTACACATCCGCGTACTGGCGACAAGTGGTGCATTTATCCCATGTATGACTGGGCGCACGGCCAGTCCGATTCGATTGAGCGCATAACCCATTCTATTTGTACATTGGAATTTGAAGATCATCGTCCCTTGTACGACTGGTTTCTGGACGAGTTGGAGGAATACCATCCCCAGCAGATCGAGTTTGCGCGCCTCAACCTTACCTACATGGTAATGAGCAAGCGCCGTTTGTTACGTCTGGTCAAAGAAGGACATGTACGCGGCTGGGATGATCCCCGTATGCCCACCATTTCCGGGTTCCGCCGCAAAGGATTTACGCCGTCATCTATTCGTACATTTTCAGAACGTGTGGGTGTAGCCAAGCGTAACAGCATGGTAGATTATGCATTGCTGGAATTCTGTTTGCGTGAAGAACTCAACAAATCCGCACAGCGGGTAATGGGTGTTTTGCATCCTTTAAAAGTAACCATCACCAACTATCCTGAAGATCAAGTTGAAGAGATGGATGCCATTAACAATCCTGAAGACGAAAGCATGGGCACCCGCAAGGTACCGTTCTGCAATGAATTGTATGTGGAGCAAACCGATTTTATGGAAGATGCCCCGAAAAAGTTTTTCAGACTCAAACCCGGTGGTGAAGTCCGGTTGCGTTACGCCTATTACATCACCTGTAATGAGGTTATCAAGGATGATGATGGCAATGTTATTGAACTCAAATGTACCTACGATCCGGAATCCAAAGGCGGCGGCACACCAGATGGACGCAGAGTAAAGGGAACCATTCATTGGGTCTCTGCCCGTCATGCCGTACCTGCCGAAGTGCGTTTGTATGAGCATTTGCTGACTATTGCCGATGCAGCCGGAGATGTTGAAGAGGGTAAAGATTTTCTGGATTATATGAATCCCAACTCTCTTGAGGTTTTGGAAAATGCCCTGGTAGAGCCGTTTTTGAAAAATGTTAAACCGGGTGTAAACCTGCAGTTTGAGCGTCATGGCTATTTTTATACCGATCCCGATACAACGGATGATAAAGCGGTATTTAATCGAACCACTACGCTGCGCGACACCTGGGGTAAGATGGTAAAGCAAAATAAACAGCACTAGTTTATTATATACAGGCCCGGTCCTTTGAGACCGGGCTTGAGATTGAGGGGTATTATGAAAAAATTATTCTTTATTCTCATTATTTTATCCGCATTGATCTGTTTAAATGCTGCTGAAACAGAACGGCTAACCCATACTGTTTATGAAGAGTATCACCTCAACTGGTCCCCGAACGGAAAATATATTTCTCACACAACCGTTGTAAATGGAAATTCGGAATTCTGGTATACGGATCTAGAGACTGCAGAATCTTTCAAAATTGATATTACCGGTGATTTGACCGGTGACATGTACAACTCGTGGTTGGCGGATTCTCAAACCCTCTTGTTCGATGCTTATACTCCACAAGAGGGCCGATTGGCAATATTCAAAGTTGGGATTGATGGCGGTGAAGCAGAACAGCTTACCCAGCCCATAACCTTGATGGCATCGGTTTCTCCGGATGGAGAGCAGTTTGTTTATATGAAAGACGGGAAGCTGTGGACGTGTAATATTGACGCCAGCAATCCGCAGCAACTGACTTTTGGAAGCTCGTTTGATTATCATCCCAACTGGAGCAGAGACGGCAGCAAGATATTGTTTACATCCGACCGATCAGGCAATACTGATATCTGGTACATTGTTTTGGAAACTGGGGAAGTGGTGCAGGTTACACAGCATAGCGAAAGTGATGACCGGGCCTGTTGGTCTCCCGATGGCAAGCAAATCGTATTTGTATCGTGGCGGGAGAACAATGACAGCAGTATCTGGCTTGTCAATGCTGATGGGACGGACCCGGTGAAAATTCCCTGTGAATGTGGCGACAGTATGCCTACATGGTCACCGGATGGCAGCAAGATAGCCTATACCTCTAAACGAGGCGGGCAGTCAGATATTTACATTTACACCCTGCCGCAGACGGGCATCACAAAACAGGATGAACCTGTTGAATCTTTTCAATTGTTGAGTAATTATCCCAATCCCTTTAATGCGTCTACCCGAATCCATTACCGAATTGAAGAAACCGCGCATGTTACTTTGATGGTGTTTGATCTGCTTGGCAATCAGATAGCAATGCCGGTGAACGAGGTCCATACTTCCGGTACCTATTCAGTCGTTTTTGATGCAAAGTCCCTGGCAAGCGGGATTTATTATTACAGGCTGACTACGGGACAACATTCAGCGGTTAGTAAAATGCTCCTGATCAAGTAAAAAAATGGGACTGATTTGATGATTTTAAAAAGCAAAAATACGATTTCACGATATATAGTATTTCTGCTTTTTTTTATGCAAAGTCTGTTTGCGCAGACTGTAGAGTTTGGCAGCAGGCAGAACCTCGGGACGATCGAAAACGATGCAATTGTTGAGGCATCCGGTTTGGTTGCCAGCCGGAAAAATCCCGGTGTGCTTTGGACGCATAACGATTCGGGTGACAAGGCACGATTGTTTGCAATAGACATGTCGGGACAGCATTTGGGAGAGTATGAGATTGACGGTATTAGCAACCGCGACTGGGAAGATATTGCCATTGGTCCTGGTCCGGTTGAGGAAGAGGCTTATCTGTATATTGCGGATATAGGGGACAATGATTATAGATACAAAGATAAATTCATTTATCGTATTCCGGAGCCGGTAGTCAATCCTGCGGCAGAGGCTGTGGATACGGTTTTGACCGGTGCGGAAACCATTACTTTTCGTTATCCCGGCGCGCGCTACAATGCGGAAACCCTGATGCTTGATCCCGTATCGCGGGACCTATTGATTGTGACCAAACAAGCGGGTTCTGCAGATGTGTTTCGCCTGCCATATCCGCAATCCACAACGGAAACAATGATTGCTGAATCTATGATCACGCTTGAATTGTATGGCGGTGATTGGGGGAAAATGGTTGGCGGTGACATCTCTGCAAATGGTTTGGAAATGCTTATAAAATCCTATTACCAGATATTCTACTGGATCAGATCAGACAGTACCATACCCTGGCGGGATATACTACAAGCGAATGTAGTTTTTGTGCCCTATATTGCTGAGCCATTGGGTGAAGCCGTTTGTTGGGCAACAGATGGATCGGGTTATTATACCCTCAGTGAAGAAGCTCTGGGCATGGATGCGGATCTCTATTTTTATCCGCGATTAAATGAAACCGGAATACTGGAACCAACAGAAACACCGGAACGTTTTGTGCTGAACAAAAACTATCCCAATCCTTTTAATCCATCCACAACAATATCCTATCGGTTGAACGAGTCTGGTCAGACCACATTGAGGATCTATTCCATCACAGGAAAGCCGGTACGAACGCTGGTGTCATCTATTCAAGTATCAGGCGAGTATCATGTTTGCTGGGATGGCTGTGACAATTCAGGAGAACCTGTAGCAAGCGGTGTGTATGTATATCGTTTAAAATCCGGTAATACTAGCCAGACACGTCAAATGCTGCTTTTGAAATAAAAATCCTGAAAACAAATCGTTCAATATTGAAATAATCCCATCGTGAAAAATCGTTGTATAGGAGTAATGGAGAGAAGATTATGAAAACGATTATAATTTTATGTAGTTTGTTATTACTGGGGATTACTGCAGTATATGCGAATGAGCAAGTACCGGTGATTTTGCATGGTGAGCTGGGGTGGGTAATAGACGCCAGCGAGAATGAATCCTTTACGATCTTTGGAGAGATACAGGGCTTTTCAGCGGCCCGATTTTATTTGAAAAAAGAGATGGTAATTTTACATGTCATTCGCAATAATGAGAGTCATGCTCAGATTTTTATCACAAACATGCCGTTAACAGAGTATGAACAGTTGGTTCGCTTGACCGAAAAGAGAATAGAGGCTGTTAAAACTGGTGATACCTTTGATGATGCTTTGTATGTAATAAATGATGATCAATGGCTGGAGCAATCCGTTATGAAACGTCTTACACTGACCGATGGCAGCAAGTTGGTGGTGACGTTTCAAAAAGCCAAGCAAGACACCTTGATTGCTCAAACACGGGGTGGCGTGGTTATGACCGTACCGGATATAAGTATTGAATCTGTTCAGGATCTGGAAAGCGAATTATCGGATAGTAAATATTACCGTATAGACCCCAATAGCTCTCGTATGTTTTTTGCACCCACAGGGCGGGGCGTACCCAAAGGCACCGGCTATTTTGCGGATTACTGGGTGTTTTTTCCTACCGTGGCTTTTGGTATCACATCTAATTTTACCCTCAGTGGTGGAATGTCACTGCTTCCGGGTGCGGATGAACAGATCTTTCATCTGGCCCCCAAGCTCGCTTTTAATATATCGCCCACAATAGATATTGCAACCGGTATACTCTATTTGACCGTACCCGGCGAGGAAGATGCGAATTTGGGGCTCGGGTTTGCTGTTGCTACATTGGGTAATGAACTCAAGAGTCTGACATTGGGACTGGGTATACCCATCACGGATTTTAATGATGACAGTCCTTTACTGCTCATCGGTGGGGAGACACAGGTTTCGAACAGTGTCAAGCTCATTACCGAAAATTGGATTTTCCCCGGGGGAAATGATGGTACTATACTGTTTTCCGGTGGTGTACGTTTTTTCGGTGATAAAGTTGCGGTTGATCTCGCATTGCTCACTGCCATTGAGGCTTTTGAAGAAGGCGGCTGGCCATTCTTTCCCTGGGTGGATTTTTCCTATTGCTTTGGAAAGTGAGAAGGCGAATAATTGAAATAAATTATTAGACATTTAAAACAAATTGTGTTATTTTATAAAAAAAGTAATGTAGGATTACTAATATAATTATGGTGCATTTTCCAGAAAATATTTTAGAAAAATATGAAATCCATGAGTGGAAGCATGCTTCTGCAATATTAAAACATGATTTTCCATCAGAATGGCAAGATTTAATTGACATGCTTGAGCAATTTGAATTGCGAAAATCTTGGTTAGTTAAAGGAGGGGGTAATAAATCTGATTTAGCAAAATGGGTTGATTCATTTATGGGAGATCGTGGATGGATAGAAAAGCAATTTAATACAGCTGTAATTGTTGATGAAAGCAGGATGGAATCACCAACCCATAAAATTGATTGCTATAAGAATAAAATTGCTATTGAACTTGAGTGGAATAATAAAGATCCATTTTATGATAGAGATTTAAATAATTTTAGATTGTTGTTTGAACTTCGTGCCATAAGTGTTGGTATCATATTGACAAGATGTGATGAATTACAAGAGATTTTTAATGATTTGGGACGTGGTTCATCATATGGAAATTCAACAACTCATATGTCGAAATTATTACCTCGAATTGAAGGTGGCGGTGGAGCAGGTTGTCCTATAATAGTTATTGGCATTCAAAAAAGCACTTATAAAGAGGATATATAATGGAAATTTATGAAACATTTTTATCTGAATTTGGTGATCGTAAATATCAAACAATTTTGGCTGATCCACCTTGGCAATTTAACAATCGTACAGGTAAAATGGCTCCTGAGCATAAAAGGCTTAATAGATACCCAACTATGAAACTCAAAGAGATTAAGGAAATTCCGGTTCATGTAATAGCTGATAAACCGTCTCATTTATATTTATGGGTTCCGAACGCATTATTGCCAGAAGGCTTAGAAGTAATGAGGGCATGGGGATTTGAATATAAAACAAATTTGATTTGGCATAAAGTAAGAAAAGATGGTGGACCTGATGGAAGGGGAGTTGGATTTTATTTTAGAAATACTACAGAGATTATTTTGTTTGGAATTCGAGGAAGTATGAGAACTCTAAAACCGGGTAGGAGTCAGGTAAATATAATCAGATCACAGAAACAAGAACACAGCCGTAAACCTGACGAACTTTATCAAATAATTGAAGATTGTAGCCCCGGGCCTTATTTAGAATTGTTTGCTCGCGGTAAAAGACCCGGTTGGGATGTCTGGGGAAATCAAGCAGAGAATTATGAAATTTCATGGAAAACTTATAAAAATAATAGTAATAACAATGTAATAGATTTATTTAGTAAAGTTAGTGGGATTGAATAGTATTTATTAGTTTGTAATTAAGGTAAAATAATAAAAAGGCATTAATAGAAGTCTCCCAAAAATTTCCCAAGCTTTAAATGTTAGAATTTTTTATATTGGCCTTGTAGGAAAAGAAGTGATATTCAAGAGGTTGCGATGAAAAGAATTCTAATGTTGCTGCTGATAGCAGTTTCGGCAAACGTGCATGCACAAGCGAATGTTAGAGCGGTTTTTACCAACGAAAACATTGACATTGACGGGTATCTGGATGAAGCTGTATGGAGAACAGCTGAACCCATAACCGAGTTTTATCAGCGTGAACCGGATGTGGGTGCGCCCTGTTCTGAAGAAACAGAGGTGTTTGTCTTGTACGACAAGGACAATCTTTACATCGGTTGCAAGCTGTATGGTGATCCTAAACAAATAACCGCCAAAGAAGTGGCGCGAGATGCCAGCCTGGGAAGTGAAGATGCCATCAAAATTATTATCGATACCTTTTTAGATAAACGCAACGCGTTCTGGTTTCAAATCAACGCTCGCGGGTGTATGGGTGATGCACTTATTTCTCAGAACGGTGCAGTATTTAACAAATCATGGGATGGGATCTGGATTGGTCGTTCCAAGGTTGTAGGAGATGGGTGGACCACCGAGATTGCCATACCTTTCAAGACATTCAGTTTTAACAAAAACCAGACTACATGGGGTTTAAAACTCAACCGAAATATTGCCAGAAAACAGGAAAACGCATTCTGGCCCGTTGCCAATGTAGATTCTTATAAATTTCAAGTGTCAGACGCAGGCCCGCTGGAAGGACTAGAGGATTTATCGCAGGGTATTGGACTGGATATTAGTCCCTATGCTTTGTTTGGCATGGATAATGAACCCCCGGATGATCGCGAGTATCCTGTTGACGCGGGTGTAGATATGTTTTACCAAATCACACCCTCCGTCAAAAGCGCGTTGACCGTGAACACGGATTTTGCCCAGACTGAAGTAGATGACCGTATGATCAACCTGACCCGCTTCCCCCTGTTGTTTCCGGAAAAGCGAGATTTCTTTTTGGATGGTGCCGGATATTTTAATTTTGGTTTAGAGCTGGACAACCGCGACAATCCCTATGCCAACAAACTGATCCCGTTCTTTTCCCGCCGTATTGGGTTAGACGGCAATGGAAATCCCGTACCCATCAAATGGGGTGGTAAAGTAACCGGACAGATTGGTCAATGGAACATGGGTTTACTGGCAATTGCGGATGAACGTGATGACAAGGCCCAGGAATATGCGGTAGCGCGGATCTCGCGTAATATTGGCGGACAGTCCTCTGTCGGTTTTATCGGAACTATCGGTAATTCTGTTGGCAATGCAGACAACCATGTGGTTGGAGCGGATGTAAAACTTGCTACTTCAAATTTCAGGGGAAATCAGAACCTGGGTGTTATACTGTTCGGATTAAAATCCTCAACTGACGGTCTGTCGGGTAATGACGTGTCGTGGGGTGGTGATATTATTTATCCCAATGATTTTCTTTACATCCGTACCGGATTTCATGAAATTGGCGAGAATTTTTTGCCGGGAATCGGTTTCCAAAAGCGCAGCGGAATCCGTGAAACCTATGGTAATATTGCTGTGGGACCAAGGCCCAACCGATGGGGCATTATGCAATATTTTATTAAAACCGGGTTCGATTACATTACCAATATGGACAATGTGCTGGAAACCCGTGAACTGAAACTTACGCCCATGAGTATCCGTTTCAAAACCGGGGATCAGTTCGATATCGCTATGCTGCCCACATATGAGCGGTTGAGTAAGGATTTTGCCATTCATTCCGATCATACCATTCCAACGGATATATACGAGTTTAATCGTTTTCAAACGAGCGTAACCAGTGCTCAGCACCGCAAGGCTTGGGCGGGCTTGTCTTATGAATGGGGCGATTTTTATACCGGTAATCGTCAGGAAATTGTTTTGGAATCGGGTTTTAAAATAGGCGTTCCATTTTATCTGGGTGTGGCATATGAGCACAATTCAGTATCGCTGGCTACCGGTGATTTTGATACAGATGTAATGCGCGTAAATTTCAACTTTTTGTTCAGTCCCAATGTAACCTTGTACAATTTTGTTCAATATGACAATTTGTCTGAAAAAATGGGAATTCAAACCCGTTTTGTATGGATTATAAAACCCGGAAACGAGATTTTGCTGGTTTGGCGGACCATTGCCCAGGATCCGTTTGATCACTGGGAAACCCAGGAAGAAAACGCGCGTATGAAAATCAGATACAATTACAGGTTCTAAAAAAGGTTGTATGTATACAGAAATCGATATACAAAGCTGGCCGCGTAAAGACCAGTATTATTTTTTTAAGGATTTTGATTTACCGTTTTTCAACATCTGCGCCGATATTGATGTAACTCCTTTGGTGCAGATGTCGAAACAAATGAAATCATCTTTTTTTATAGCGTCATTGTATGCTTCCACCCGTGCTGTGAACGAGGTGGAAGCGTTTCGCTATCGTCTCAAAGAAGACAAGGTCATTGTTTATGATGTGATCCATGCCGGATCAACAGTACTTTACAAGGATAAGACTTTTGGATTTTGTTATTTCCCCTGGGACCCGGATTTTAGAACGTTTTCAGAACAGTCTTTAAAAATTCTGCAAGAATTTACAGAAAAAAAAGAATCCTTGAATCCCCGGGTAGAGCAGGATGATCTCATCCATTATTCGGTTGTGCCTTGGATCCGTTTTACCAGCATCTCTCATGCCCGCAAGTTCAGAAGCGGTGACTCTATCCCCAAGATTGTTTTTGGCAAGTATTTTCAGCAGGATGGTGTCTGGAAGATGCCTGTCTCTGTTGAGGTGCATCATGCACTAATGGATGCTCTGCATGTGGCCAAATATTTTTCACGATTTGAAGAAATCATTCGTGATATTTCATCTCAAAAAAAGTCTTTATAAATTTTACTTAAATTTACACAGTTTATGAAATAGGGGTATAATCTGTTACTGTTATTATAGCAGAACGGATTTTTTATATCTAGGAGGACCCAGTTATCGCTTATCAACCCATTGAAGATTATGGTATTGTTGGAGACTTGCACACAGTTGCATTAATTGGTAAAAACGGATCTGTGGATTGGTTTTGTTTTCCGGATTTTGATTCACCCAGTGTTTTTGCATCTATTCTTGATGATGAAAAGGGCGGTTCTTTTAAAATTGCGCCTGTAAAAGACAATGTAACGTTAAAACAGTTTTACTGGCCGGATACAAATGTGCTGGTAACCCGGTTTTTGGCTCCTGAAGGCGTTGCAGAGATTATCGATTTTATGCCGGTTTCTTTTACCAGTACACGACAGGAATTGCATCATAAATTGGTACGCAAGGTCAAGGTGGTTCGAGGGAATATGCGTTTTCACTTGTCATGTAAACCTGCCTTTAATTACGCTCGCGATGATCACACCCTAGAATTTTACAATCAACGGGCAATATTCAGGTCCAATTCATTAGATATGACATTACTGACACAGGTTGATATGAAACAGCATGAGGGTGCAATTGTGTCGGATTTTACCTTGGGTGAAGGAGAGACAGCAGATTTTATATTCATGATGAACAGTCCTGATTTGCCGGAAAAACCTGACTCATTACTCAAAGAAACCGATCAACTACAAGTGGATACAATCAACTTTTGGCAGCAATGGATCAGCAAAAGTACCTATAAAGGAAGATGGCGTGAAATGGTGAACCGGTCCGCATTGGTGTTAAAGCTGTTGACATACCAGCCCACCGGGGCTATTGTGGCAGCACCTACCACCAGTCTGCCCGAGTCTCTGGGTGGTGAGCGGAACTGGGACTATCGATATACATGGATTCGGGATTCTGCGTTTACCCTGTATGCATTGATGCGCATTGGGTATACGGAAGAAGCATCACACTTTATGGATTGGCTTGAAAAGCGTTGCGAAGAAATGAATGACGACGGATCACTGCAAATAGTGTACAGTATTCGGGGGGAACATCGTCTGGATGAACATTTATTATCGCATTTAAAAGGATACCGCAATTCATTTCCTGTCCGTGTTGGCAATGCTGCATATGACCAACTGCAATTGGATATCTATGGGGAGCTGTTGGATACAATATATCTGTTCAATAAATATGGCAGACCTATTAGCTATGACCTGTGGACCTATATTGTAAGAATGCTCAATTATGTTTGTGATCACTGGACCGAAAAAGATGAAGGCATTTGGGAGGTCAGAGGGGGAAAACAGCGCTTTACTTATTCCATGCTCATGTGCTGGGTTGCTCTGGACCGGGGCATCCGTTTGGCTCAGAAACGTTCTTTTCCTGCCGATCTGGACCGCTGGTTAAAAACCCGTAACCGCATTTATCAGACCATATTGTCAAAAGGATGGAGTGATAAACGCAATGCATTTATCCAGTATGTTGGCAGTCAATCTTTGGATGCTTCCAATTTGATCATGCCGTTGGTATTTTTCATGTCTCCTACGGATCCCCGCATGTTGAAAACCATCCAGGCAATACATAAAAGTCCCGAGCAGGGAGGATTGGTATCTGACAGTCTGGTGTATCGTTACGATGTAGACGAGACCCATGATGGTATGGATGGAGATGAAGGCACATTCAACATTTGTTCGTTTTGGTTAATAGAAGCCCTGACCCGGGCGGGACGGTACAACAAGAATATGCTGAACCAGGCCCGATTTATGTTCAATAAAGCCCTTACCTATTCCAATCACCTGGGACTTTATTCTGAGGAATTGGGTCACAGCGGTGAAGCCTTGGGCAATTTTCCACAGGCATTTACCCATCTGTCGTTGATCAGCACGGCTTATAATCTGGACAAGGAACTGGGTTAAATAATAATACTCTCACGGAGGCACGGATTCACAGATCGCCACGGATAAAGGGCATTAAAATATAATCCCTTCAAAGGTTCCAAAACTTTGGGAGGGTGGATATTTAAATATCAGGTTATGTAGGGATGGGTCTAAGACCCATCCCTATAATGAGATAAGTTAAGAAAACAATCTGTAAAAATATCTGTTAGGGAATTAAAACACTAAACTCTGGTAAATTACAATAATATACTTGATACACCATGTCTTAAACCAGTGCATTTTCCTGTCCCGAGTCTTTGACGAAAATACAGGAGGAGCGAGTTGTCTCTTCAATTTGTCTGATAAACTCAAAAGATTTTGTGTTTTCTGCCAGACCAAAAATATTGATATCACCGCGGGGAGCGGTTTTCAGTGCCTCTGTAAATGGACCGGGCAGTACATAGAAATCGGTCATGGAGGGTAAGCGCACCTGATCGTTCAGATTTTGCAGAAATTCCTGTAATCGTTTTTCTTCTTTTAGATTTTCCGTAACGGTAATCAGATTGATCTTTCCTTCCCAGTTCATTTGTAATTGTAGCGTTATGAGCATAGCCAGGTGCCAGTTTGGACTTTTATCCCGCAGCCAGAGGTTAATATTCTGCTGCATTCCAAATGCAGTACGCGGATGCTGTCTCAGAATAACAACACCCAGAATATATTTCTCTGCCTGATTAACCAGTTGCTCAATTATATTGTCTTTACGGTTATCGTCTCCAATGGTTAAAAACAGGATGTTGGGCCGAAAGGAGCTGCCCTTTAAGGTCTGAATAACCAGTTTCGCACCATGAATAAAATCATTGTCCTCAAGTACCACCGAGTTTACAAGCACACCCTGGTCTTCTATGGGAGCAAGCAGTTCTTTTAACGCGGATTGGGACTGATCGGTATTGTTGTCTTTGACGCTAAAGGCAAAAATGCTGCCTGAAGGATAAATTATGTTGCGGATGAACAAGAGAGAGCCAGACCACAATTCCGGATTTTCAATGGGCAGTAAAAAATCTGGCTTCCAGGTAATCTGATGACGCGGATATTTGGCAGACAACCGGGATGCCCGTTCTGCAAGTACCAGAAACAAACCGCCGCGAATATCGCCCCAGTCTGCTTTGAGCTCAATTTTTGTCAGCCATACATACAAAGCAACGATTGTAATAATTGCGATTAAGCTGAAAACAGGGTCTATTAGAAACATGATAACCACGCAACTAACTGCTCCGAAAAAGGATACAAAGCGGGGAATTTTGAACGTAGGCCGAAAGCTGATGATTTTCATACTCTGTTCAATAAAGACCACCAGGTTGATCATACCATAGGTGATGAGAAAAAACATGGTAATGAGAGATGCTAAAAAGTCCAGGTTACCAAAGATCAGGGCTGTTTCTATAATAATTCCGGTAAAAATAATTGCATTGCGGGGTTCATTGGTTTTGGATTTAACGGCAAAGAACGAATGAAATGGCAGTGTTTTTTGTTCTGCCAGGGCCTGCATAACCCGCGGGGCGCCAATCATACTGCCCAGGGCCGAAGACAAGGTGGCTCCCATAATACCGGCTATAACCATGGGACCCCAAAAGGCCTTTTCTACCATAATCATCTGATTGCTGCGCAGTTCTTCAACTGTGGCAATACGGCTCAATACGTAGGCAATGCCAATATAGACCACCATTGTAACCAAAATAGAGCTGATGGTGCCGAGTGGGATTGATCTCCGGGGTTGTTCAAGATCGCCGGACATGTTTGCACCGGCCATAATACCCGTAACAGCCGGAAAGAATATTGCAAATACCTGCCAGAAACTGGCATCTTTGAAACTGCCAATGAGAACGGAGCTGGAGACCGGTGCTGCTGGAGTTGCAAAAAATGATAATAACGATAGTCCCATAATCAGCATGATCAGGTATTGGACCCGGATTGCAAAATGCGCGCTGATATACGAGATTGTGATCAAGCAAATCCATGCCAGACTGGAGATCAATACAGGGGGATGTGTAGGAAAGATCAAGAGCCAGGCTTCTGTAAAACCGATAATGTACAATGCCGCGGACAGGGTTTGTGCGATATACAGGGGGATGCCAATGCTGCCACCGGCTTCAAGACCCAATGATTTTGAAATTATAGAATATGCTCCACCGGCACCGATTTTGATGTTGGTGGTGATAGACGCCATAGAGAGACCCGTACAGATTGTTACGGTTTTGGCAAGTAGAATAATAGCAACAGCTCCCAGAAAACCTGCGTTACCTACTACCCATCCCAGGCGCAGGTACATAATAACGCCAAGGATTGTCAACACATCGGGAGTGAAAACACCGCTAAAGGTACCGAATTTTTTCACATGGGTGTTGGTATGATCCTTTTTGTTTTTTCTCATCAAATCGGACAACTGTGCGGGCATGTATAAAGTATCCTTTTCAAAATGATCAGATGGATAAAAAGTTCAATATAATTTAAAATAGGAGATTCTTTGTTATTGTACAACAGGAATTTTGGGAATTATTATATTTAGGTGAGCTTTTAATGTGGCTTGGTAATACGAGTTTTATTAATTTAACGTTTTCCCTGTGCTTTGGTGCCTTTGAGATTTTTAATCTTCTTATTAACAAGTTACAACAACTCTCACAACGGCACCGAGCTCACAACTTGGTGTTTTTCCATTTTGTATTAGACGCTCACGTTTGGTTTATCTTGTTTTCTTCCCCCACGATTAAAGCCCTTCCTTAAAATCCTTGATTTTGCCCCACAATCAACGTATATTTACAGCCGCAATTCTATGTAAACTGATTTACCGGAGGAAACACCCGTGGACGAGAAACAAATGTTTGCGCTCATTGCGCAAGAGCTCAATATATCCGTAAACCAGGTCCGTAATACCGTAGACCTGCTGGACAATGACAATACCGTGCCCTTTATCGCCCGTTACCGTAAAGAGGTGACCGGCAGTCTGGATGAAGAACAGATTCGGGATGTGTGGGACCGTATTCGCTATTTGCGCAATCTGGAAGAACGTAAACAGACCGTGCTGAAAAGCATTGAAGAGCAAGGCAAGCTGACCCCCGAGCTGGCGGACAAAATTAATGCTGCTGAAAAACTACAGGAAGTTGAAGACCTGTACCTGCCTTATAAACCCAAACGCCGTACACGGGCCACCATAGCCAAAGAAAAGGGACTTGAACCGCTTGCAGAGTTGATCCTGAAACAGGAAACCACAACCGGCACACCTGATGAATATGCCGCTGAATTTATTAATGAAGAAAAAGAGGTGGCGTCAGCGGATGACGCGCTGCAAGGTGCACGCGATATTGTTGCCGAAACCATTTCGGATAATGCCGAGGTCCGCAAGACGATCCGTGAGCGCACCTTTGATAAAGGCATACTTGCCTCCGAAGCACGTAATGCCAGTGATGTTGGTGATTATGATGTATATAAAGAGTTTTCTGAGCCGGTCAAATCCATTCCCGAATATCGTGTGTTGGCAATTAACCGTGGAGAGCGGGAAAGTTTTCTGCGAGTCGAAGTAGAGGTGAACGAAAGTGAAATGATCTACGAGATTGAACAGGCTTTTGTCAGCAATCCTAAAAGCATCTTTACCGATGATCTTAAAACCGCTATTGCTGATGCTTACGGCAGACTCATTTCTCCGGCAATCGAGCGCGAAGTGCGCGCTGCGTTGACAGAAAAAGCAGATGAGCACGCTATTGCAGTTTTCGCACGCAACCTGAAAGCCCTGCTCATGACACCACCCCTGCGAGACAAGATGATTGTGGGTATTGATCCCGGTTACCGTACCGGATGTAAAGTAGCGGTTATTGATGGTACCGGCAAGTACCTGGAAGGCGAAACCATTTATCCCCATCCACCACAAAACCGCTGGATGCAAGCCAAAGATACCGTTAGAACGATGATTGAAAAATACCATGCGGATATTGTAGCTATTGGTAACGGTACTGCCAGCCGTGAGACAGAAAAATTGGCAGCAGAGCTGATTGGCGAAATGGACGGTGAAGTATATTACACCATTGTAAATGAAGCGGGCGCATCTGTTTACTCTGCATCTCCGGTAGCGAAAAAAGAGTTCCCCGAGCTGGAAGCATCCATGCGCGGGAATATCTCAATAGCGCGTCGGTTGCTTGATCCCATGTCTGAATTGGTGAAAATTGATCCCAAATCTATTGGCGTAGGACTCTATCAGCATGATGTGAACCAGGGCCACCTTTCGGAAGCGTTAGACCAGGTAGTTGAATCTGCAGTGAATCAGGTGGGTGTAGATCTCAATACCGCATCTGCATCGCTTTTGAAATATGTTGCCGGTGTAAACAGCCGTGTAGCAGAGAATATTGTTAAATACCGTGAAGAAAACGGCAGGTTTCACAGTCGTATTGAACTGAAAAAAGTTAAGGGTTTGGGAGACAATGCCTTTGTGCAGTCGGCGGGATTTTTGCGTATTCCTGAAAGTGATGTGTTTTTTGATCGCACTGCTGTTCACCCTGAATCATATCCTGCAACGGAAAAGTTGCTTTTTGAATTGCAGGTACCTGTAGAATCCATTCGTTCTGATGGTCAGGTCATTAAACTGAAAATGAAATCTTCTAAAAAATCCATCAGAGATCTTGCCGATGTGTGTGGCTGCGGGCCTGAAACATTGAGCGATATTATTGACAGTCTCGAAAAACCCAATCGCGATCCCCGTGACGATATGCCGAAACCCATTCTGCGTAACGATGTGTTGAGTATGGACGATTTGTCCGAAGGCATGGTATTAAAAGGCACTGTGCGCAATGTTGTGGATTTTGGAGCGTTTGTGGACATTGGTGTAAAACAGGATGGTTTGGTACACCTCAGCCGCATGGCCAAACAGTTTGTGAAAAATCCGTTGGATATTGTCAAGGTAGGAGACATTGTTGAAGTCAAGGTTATAACCATTGACAGAGAGCGCGGACGTATTGGTCTCAGCATGGTGATGGACTAATTTTATGAAGGTTTGTGTATTTACAACCGTTCACCGTCCCTTTGATGTGCGGGTATTCCATAAACAGGCATGTTCACTTGCAAAAGGCGGGCACGAGGTAACGCTGCTGGCCCATGCCGATTTTGAAAGAGAAGAGCGTTTTGGAGTTTTAGTCAAGGGTGTAAAGCGACCATCGAACCGTTTCTTTAGACTGTTGAATGTGTTCCGGTTTGCATCTCTTTGCCTCAAAGAGAAAGCGGATGTTTATCATTTTCATGATTTTGAATTGCTGCCCGTTGGTGTTTTTTTGAAATGGATTACCCGTAAAAGGGTGATCTATGATTGTCATGAGAATTTTCCCGAAGCGGTGTATGAGCGGGTTTGGTATCCCAACTGGTTAAAGCCCCTGCTTTCCCGCTTTATTGCATTTATTGAGCCGGCCATGGCAAAGAAATTGGATGCGGTGGTATGCGTTGTACCTGACCAGCAAAAAAGATTTGACGACAAGGGCTGTAAAACTATTATGGTGCGCAACCTGCCCAAACTGGACCAATTTGATAAAGCTCTTGCAAAAAATTTGCCCCGACAAAATCGGTTAATTTATCTGGGTGGCCTTACAATCGTTCGGGGTGCCAGGGTGTTGGTGGATATGATGGCAGAGCTGCATAAAACCCATCCCGATGTAAAACTGTTACTGTTGGGACCATTTAACGAACCTCATGTTGAAACCGAGACCAAAGCCTATATTCAGGAAAAGAATCTGGATTCTGTTATAGAGCACATTAATTTTGTTCCTCACGAAGAGGTGCCGGAATACCTGGCACAATCCAAAATCGGTCTTATTCCCTGGCAAAAGAACCAGCAGATGCTGCGGATGATCTTTCCAAATAAAGTGTTCGAGTATATGGCTTGCGCGTTACCGGTAATTGCCAGTAACCTGCCTAGCCTGGTTAGGATATTCGGTGAATCTCAAAGCGGATTGGTAGTCGGTTCTGATGATATTAAAGCCTATGCACAAGCAGCAGCATCATTATTGGATGATCCTGCAAGATTGATTGAGATGGGAGAGCAGGGAAGAGCCTATTGTAAATCCACATACAACTGGGAACTGGATGCTGCCACATTATTATCATTATACGAATCTTTTTAAAAAGCCGGTATCTTGAAATTAACTGTATTACAACCCTCGTATTTTCACTCTATAGACCAAATTGGTAAGCTATTGTCAACGGATAAAGTGATTTGGGCGGACCCGTTTTATTTTCATAAACATGGCAACATCAACCGCACACGTATCAAAACCATAGCCGGCCCCAAGTGGTTAACCATACCGGTGTTGTCCCCCGGGATCAAAACACCCATAGCAGATGTGTTGATCGACAATCATGAAGACTGGCAGCAGCGGCATCGTCGTTCACTCGAGCTGAATTACAAAAATTCCGCTTATTATTATTACTATTGTGACGCATTAATGGAGATGCTTCAAAAACCACCGGACGCTCTCAATCCTTTTCTGAAACAAGGGCTGGAATTAATCTCTTCCTGGCTTAAAATTGAGACAGAGATTGTTGATTCCGCAGGACTGCCCATAATATCAGATCGTAATGAGCGCATTGTTGCCTGGTGTAAACATGCTGGCTGCAATACGTTTATAATCGAATCCTTTGAAAAAAAACTGCTTGATCTGGAATGGCTGCGGAAAAAGGGGGTCACACTTAACGAATTTTCTATAGAACCGATAAACTATTTTCAGCAATATCCGGATTTTTATTTTCCATTATCTGTTCTTGATTTGCTGTTCAACGAGGGAGAGATGGCACGTATGCTTGTCCATAGGAACTGCCAACTTTTTGATTTGAATGCGTAAAGCGGTTAGATTTTATTTAGCGCATTAATCCTGGCTGGCATGGACTGCGCGTACAATGCTTTCTGCAACCAGTTCACAAGCCATTGCTCCTGCAAGGTTAATATCCAGTTGTTTTTCCCCACAAGACATGGCAAAAACAATATCCCCGTCATATAAAGTATGAGCGGGTCGAATCGTTCTGGCAAAGCCATCCTGAGCCATTTGTGCGATTTTGATGCAATCTTCTTTATTAAATTCAGCATTGGTAGCTACGACAGACAGGGTTGTGTTTGCCGACGGGAAATTGGGGTCTGACATTTGCTCCATAAGCTTGAGCGATTCTACATAATCGGTGCCGTCATTGGTTTTGGCTCCGGCAAGAATAGCATTGGTTTCGGGATCAATAACTTCACCCAGGGGATTAACCACGGTTAACACACCAATGACAACTCCATTTGAAAAGGAGTGAGAACAGGTCCCAATTCCGCCTGCTGATGCATAAGCTTGTCCACGTATTTTACCAACGGTTGCACCACATCCCGCGCCAATAAGGCCTTCACGAAACTCTCTATGAGAAGCGTTAATACAGGCGTCATAACCCATCTTTTCATCAGGGCGAACTGATGCGTCACCCACGGCAAGATCAAAAATAACAGCAGCCGGAACAATGGGTATTTTAGCCACGCCAACATCATAACCCATTTCAATGGATTCCAGGTAGCGTTGAACGCCGGCGGCAGCATTCAAGCCAAACGCACTACCACCTGTCAATAAAATACCATGTATGTGATTGATTAAACGGACTGGCTGCAGTACTTCAGTCTCTCGTGTGCCTGGCGCGGAGCCCCTGATATCTATTCCCGCAACAGATTCCTTTTCAGGAAGAATAACTGTACAACCTGTTTTTGCAGATGTGTTTTGTGAGTGCCCAACCCTAATCCCCGGTACATCACATATTGAACTCAATTTATCATTCCTGAACCGTTTTCCTGGTCCTTTTTAGTTACAATATTAAACTTTTTACGGGTTGGCAGTTCAAGTATCAGGCTTTTGTCATTAAAGAAAAACAGATCACTAATGGCAAGGCCAATTTGTTTGCGAAGGGGTTTCCAGTTGTCACGATATGCTTGAGTATCTACATTGGTACCGTTTTTATCCTTACTGATCAGGAAAACCCGCTCCGGGTGACGCCGATCAATAAGAAAAGGCGAGTGGGTTGTATAAAGAATCTGATTGTTTACAGATAATTCTTCAAGAACCTGAATTAAATCTTTTTGTCCCGCTGGATGCAAATGAATGCCCGGCTCATCGATTAAAAATACGTAATCTGTTGAACGGTCTTCAAAGGTCTTGGTAATAAAGTTGACATAAAAAGAGAGGTACCAGCGAAAGCCCAGACTGCGTGATTCCGGCGGGTCTAATACCGTGGTTGAATCCGCAAAGTCAATATACAATACATTTCCGTTGATATGGAGTTTGATCTCTATAGACTGTTCCTGAGACCATACCCTTCGAATTTGTTCTGTAATAATACGGCTTGCTTCTTCTGCCGCG
Organism: bacterium; assembly: GCA_963693055.1. Taxonomy (GTDB): domain Bacteria; phylum Zhuqueibacterota; class Zhuqueibacteria; order Residuimicrobiales; family Krinioviventaceae. The sequence goes on along the minus strand of OY843751.1, from coordinate 5,845,908 downwards.
CGTCTGCCTCGAGAACTGTCTTCAAATATCAGATCGTAATCATCAATGTTGCCAATTCTAAGCAGATTTTTTTCAGTTGAAAATTCTGCACTGTTTGAGATCAGGCTTTCATAGTTGACCTTGTTTTTAAGTAGAGGTATTTCACTGAAATAAATGATTTTGGGCAAAGCCAGCATCAGTTTTTTCATATCTACTTTTTCAAACTCTTCATCTCCAATATAGAGATGATAGTTTGAAATATCCGGGCCATCTCTTTTAATTTGAAAGCTGGTTACATCCTTGAATACGTCTGAAACCAACAATAATTTTCTACGATTTTCTTTGGAAAAATTTGAAAATTCGAGTATAATTTCGGGACATTTGCCTTCATGATAATGACTTGAATATTGGCAAGTAATTGAACTGTCAAAGGGCACATCGGTACGGAATGCTTCAACAGATTTTAACAGGTTTGTTTTTCCATTTTCGTTTGCGCCAATGAAAACATTGATCTTGGAATCAAGGGGTACTGAAAGATCGTAAATCGACTTGAACGCTTTGACCGATATTTTACTAATATTCATATCCTGGTCCCCATTTACCTCAGTTTAATGATTAACCCTTGTACCAGGTGATCAGGCCCATTTCGTGCGGGTTTTTCAAGTTATCATGGAAAGGCAGTACCCGCAGAGAAAAGCCATGCTGTCCGGTATGATTACAGGGTATTTCTGCTTTGTATTTATAAACACTGTCAGTGGGTGTGCCTTCAGGTTTCATAGAAACCGTTTCGCCGGCGGTGATTTCACCTTCACTGTCCAGTCTTCCGTAATAAATCTCTATATTTACATCTTGTGGTTTAATGTTTTTCATATCCAAAGTTGCGGTAATTGAAAAGTCATCACCAACAGAGATTTCCTGGAAATTTTCTGATGTTACTTCCAATATTTTAATTTGGTTCCAGTTTTTTACCATTGTACTTTTCCATTTGGACAGGCCTTTGGTAATTGCGAAATTATTTTCGCTGAATTGGAACCATTGTTCAGCAGAGGTTTGGTAATATTTTTGTAAATATTCACGAACCATTCTGTTTGTATTATAAACGGGCGATACCTCTTTGATGATGTTTTTCATCATACTGATCCAGTCTCTTGGCAGATTGTTTTTGCTGCGTCGATAAAAAGTAGGTATCACGTCATTTTCAAGTAAATGATAAAGAGCCGCAGATTCTAAAAGATCCTGTTCTTCTGTATCTGAATATTCTTCGCCTTGTCCAATTGCCCAGCCAATTCCGGTGTTGTAAGCCTCATCCCACCAGCCGTCAAGAATACTCAAGTTTAATGCGCCATTTGCGCCAGCTTTCATTCCGCTGGTACCACTTGCTTCACGGGGGCGTCTTGGGTTATTCAGCCAGACATCTACACCTTGTACCAGATATGAACCCAGTGTAATGTCATAATTTTCTAAAAAGACAATCTTGTGTCTGAATTCTTCCTGGCGAATAACACTTGTAATATCCTGAATGATTCCTTTACCTATCTTGTCTCTTGGGTGGGCTTTACCCGCAAAGATGATTTGTACAGGCATATCTTTATTGTTCAGGATTTTATTTAACCGCTCTGTATCTTTAAAGAGAAGATACGCGCGTTTATATTGAGCAAAACGCCTTGCAAATCCTATAGTTAAAGCTTCAGGATCAAGAACTTCGCTTGCAATTTCAATTTCTTTTTTACTTGCACCAGACCGTACCATGTGTTTGTGCAATCGGTTTCGGGCAATGGCAACCAACCGTTCCCGGCGTCTTTCATGTGTACGCCACAATTCTTCATCGGGAATGAGATCGATCTTGGGCCATTGAGATTCGTCCAACGGATTTCTGTACCAATAGGGTCCCAGATAACGACTAAACAATTCAGCCATATCTTCAGATATCCACGAACGTATATGAACACCATTGGTAACATGCCCAATGGGAACTTCATCTTTGGGAAGTTCGGGCCATAAATAATGCCACATGTCGCGTGCAACCTGACCGTGCAGTTTACTAACACCATTGCAGGCACCGGCAAAGTTTATAGCGAAAATTGCCATATTGAACTTACCACCAGTTTCCTCAAAGTGCGTACCACCAAAGCGATAAAATTGTTCTCTGGATAATGACAGTGCATCTATATAGCTGCCCAAATAAGTATCCATTAACTGAATGTCAAATTCGTCAATGCCTGCGGGTACCGGGGTGTGGGTGGTAAAAACACTACTAACCTTGACCGCTTCGGTTGCCTCAGAAAAGCTCATTTTTTGCTCTTGCATCAACTGATGTAAACGTTCAATTACTAGAAATGCAGAGTGACCTTCATTCATGTGGCAAACATCTGGTCTTATTTTAAGGGCATCCAGGGCTCTTACGCCTCCTATACCCAAAAGCAATTCTTGTTTGATACGGTTTTCATTGTCTCCACCGTAGAGTTGAGCGGTAATTGTGCGGTACTGCGGATCATTTTCTTGTATATTGGTGTCTAAGAGGTAAAGGGGTACACGTCCTACCTGGCATTTCCAGATTTGTGCGTAAACTTTACCTTCAGGATAGTCGACAGAAATTTTTACCGGATCTCCGCTATCGTCTCGTTCCAGCTTGACCGGAAGATTGTAAAAATCATTGAGTGGATATGTTTCCTGTTGCCAGCCATCTCTGGCAAGATATTGTTGAAAATATCCCTGCTGATACAATAAACCTACACCAACAAGAGGAATGCCCAAGTCGCTGGCAGATTTTAAATGATCGCCAGCCAGAATTCCTAAACCGCCGGAATAGATAGGAAGTCCGTTTGCAAGACCAAATTCCATGGAAAAGTAAGCAAAACGGGTATCTTTTAATTTTATATTTTCAGAGTACCATGTTTTTCGTTCCATATAGTCAGACAATTTATTCTGTACTCTGTTTAGAAATGCCAAAAAGCCTTCGTCCTGGGAAAAGGTTTTTAATTTTTCCTGATCAAGTTGTCCCAACAATACAATGGGATTTCGGTTTGAAGCTTCCCACAAATCGGGATCCAGGCGTCTAAAGATTGATCGGGATTCATGGTCCCAACTCCAGTACAAGTTATATGCAAGTTCTTTGAGAAATTCAAGGTTTTCGGGTAGCGTAGACACTACTTGATAATTTTTAATAGTATACATAAAAATTCCTGTAAAAATTTTCATATTTTTATCTGCAAATCGAGCAAACTAAAGGTAAATAAAAATAACCCTTGATACAATAGAAAAATGGTAAAAATTAAATAGTGTCGGGTAGTTAAAAGAGTTGTGATAAATCGTGGCATAACCCTTGCTTTAATAGGGTATAGAATGAGACACAATACAAAGTAAGCGCTTGTTCCGAACAGATTGAAAAAAAGCCAAGATTGACAGTGTCGTAACTTAATAAAAAACAGACAATTATAGATATGAAAAAAATAAAGATAAATATCGAATGGAAGGAGGTGGGGAACAAGAGTTCAATTACTAATTTGTGATTGTATCACTTTAGAGTTACCGTTTCAACAAGAAACACTTTTTTAACAAAACCGCTTGTACCATTAAATCGCAGTTACTTTTTAACAAAATTATAAATGGAGGGTATGATGAAACACTCATCAACCATACCAGTCCTGATTATAACCCTGATTCTGATCGGAACGATGCTGGTTCCGGGTTTTTCGGCAACAACCGATACACTGAGAGTTACAGACAGTTACGGGTTACCGGGTCAGGCAGGTACTTTTGCTGTCGTACTTTCAAACACAACGGAAATTAAGGGATTGTATTTTACCTTGTCTGATTTTCCGGATTCTTTATTTGTAACAGGCATTTCTACAACAACGGCCTTGAACTGTGTTACTACACCAACAAAGTCTGCAAATTTCAGAGTTGATACAACACAGGTTGAGGGTACGTTAAAAGTATTGATGCTTCCTATTGACCCTGATGGAACATTGCTGGAAGCAAAGACAAATGCAACCGGCGATACAATTCTTTTTGTAACCGTCGATGTTGCGGATGGCGCCTCTGGTGGAACAACTGCTGACATGACATTAAACAATGTTAAACTTGCCGGAACAACAAATGCGCCGGTTACAAATATTCGTGATAATGGACGTTTCTGGTTTGGTAAAAAACTGGATGTTATCTATAATGGTGTTGTAGATTTGTTTGACGTTTTGCGTATTGTTGATATTGCTCTTGATCGAGGTGACCCACCCACTTCTTACGAACTTTGGGCAGCCGATTGGGATGATGACGGTTTGATTACTGTTGTTGATATAGGTGAAGCAATGGACCAGGCAGTTGCACCTTCTTCTGCCAGAGTTACTCCATTGAGCAAAACTTCCGGTAGCGTAAAAATTTCTTTACCTGCTTTACCTGCAAACTTTGTAGGGAAAATTGATGTACCTGTTACTGTAAATAGTTCGGCAGCATTGCATGGTTTACAGTTTGAGCTCGAGATGGAATCTGATAATTATGTTGTTGGTTCTCCCAGCACCACCAGTGCTTCTTCTGGTATGAGTATTGTTAGCAGAAAAGCCGGAAAAAAATTAAATGTTATCATGTGCGGTCTTGAAGGACAGTCATTGTCTATGGGTGAATCAACTGTTATGACAATTCCTGTAACCATCCGCAAGGCTTTGAATGAAACATCAGCAATTTCTATCAACCACGCAATTGCTGGTTCTGAAAACGGATCTGCTTTGCAGACCATGACCGGTCAAAGTTCAGATGTTACTATTGTTCCTCAAACATTTGCTTTGCATCAGAACAGCCCAAATCCGTTCAACATGAACACAACAATTACTTTTGATGTGCCAAGCATTGAAAATGGCTCAGTACCCGTTAAAATGGAAATCTTTAACACCCGTGGTCAATTGGTAAAAACACTGGTAGATCACAGCAAATCAGCTGGTCGCTATACTGTTCACTGGAATGGTTCTGACGATTATGGTAGAGAAGTTTCATCAGGTGTTTATTTTTACAGATTTTCAGCCAGAGACGTGGTTTTGACCAAAAAACTGGCTATCATGAAATAATTAGCAGGTATAACGAATTGGTAAAAATTAATAAAGAGATAGAGGTTAACAATGAGAATTAAATCCATTTTCTCGATCATGCTCGTCATCCTGCTTGGCGCATCTATATTGCCTTTGGGTGCTGTCACCATAGTGGATGATTTTAACCGGGCATCATTAGGATCAAACTGGTCCGCTGATCCCGAATACGCAATTGTAACTAATACATTGTCAAACACTTCAACAGTTGGCTCCTGGGATTATGTTGCAGTATATACTGCCCAGGCAAGTCCTTCAGAAGTATCTATGACATTTGCATCAACCGCTACAACAGCAGGTGCTAACGCATCTGGTCTTTGTATGTTCTTGTCTTCTTCGAATGTATCAAACGCTGAAGGTTACATGGTAATGCGTCGTAATGAATACCTGTACCTGCTTCCTGTTGTAAATGGTAATGTAATACGTGAGACTGAAATTGCCAAAGTTACAGCTACACTTGGTGCGCCTACAGCTGGCGACAAAATTACGGTTGCTGCATCTTCTGACGCCAGTGGTTACCATTTTGATTTTTATATCAATGGTAATTTAGATGGTCGTGTTACGGATGCCGGCAAATTGTACGGAAATAGCTATTTCTATTATTCCGGTGTTGCTCTTTTTGGTAATTCAAGCAATAATGTTGACGATTTTACACTCCGAGCAGAAACAATTGATGTTACTTCACCTTCAGGTGGAGAAGTTTGGTTGGTTGGCTCTGCTGAAACAATTGCCTGGGATATTTCTGAATTTTCTGATGATGTTCAGATTGAATATTCTACAGATAGCGGCGCTACCTGGACCGATATTGTTTCTTCTACAACCAATACCGGTACCTATGCATGGACGATTCCTAATGCTCCATCCGAGAACTGTCTTGTAAGAGTTTCTGATGCTGCTGATGGTGTTCCATGGGGTATTAGTACTGCTACATTTGAAATTACTGCCGAAGTTCAAACGGTTACAGTTACCAGTCCTAACGGTGGCGAAACCTGGGCATCAAGCTCTGCTCACGATATTACTTGGACATCTGAAGGTACTATTGCAAACGTTTCAATCTCTTATTCAACTGACAGTGGAACCACCTGGACCTCTATTGTTGCCAGTACACCTAATGATGGCAGCTATTCCTGGACCGTTCCAACAGTTACCACTTCTACAGCTTTGGTAAGGGTTCAAGATACCGATGCAAGCCCAACAGACCAGAGTGATGCCGTATTTAACATTTCATCTTCTCAAGTTGTATTGTCTGTGCAGAGCGGCAGTGGTGAACAGGATGAAGATGTAACAATCAATGTTTTGCTTGAAAACCAGGTACCTATTCGTGGTGTATTGTTCCGTTTGACAGATACTCCTAACGAATTGACTGCAACAGATGTGCTTGGTGTTGGACGTGCATCTACTTTTGATGTAACTTTTGATGAATCTGGAACTTATGTTCAGGTACTTATAGCCAATACAACCTCTTTTACTTCTATTCCGGCAGGTTCAGGCGCTATTGCTCAAATTAATTTCCATATTGATCCTGCAGTTACTTATGGTACAACGTCATCTTTGACTTTTTCAAATGTAGCATTATCTGATGACAACAACCAGGCAGTTGTTCCTTCACTGGTTTCCGGTTTGTTCCATTATGTACTTACCGGCGATATTGTACCAACCGGTACTGTTGATAACGATGATATCGATCGTATGGCAGAAATCATTTTGGGCACCGGTGATCCAGCAACTGATATTGAGCGTTTAGCGGGCGATATTGACCAGGATGGTGACATTGATGTTTACGATGCGCTTGCAGTAGTAGATTTGGCTAATCCATAATAGATTAATGAATAGATGAATTTAGGGAGCAGTAATTTTTTACTGCTCCCATATATATTAACCAATCAATTTTAAATTGTTTTGGGGTGAGAGATGAAAGTTTACAAGATACTGATTTTATTAATGATTGCTGCAGGCAGTGCTTTTGCAGGGGTCAACTCGTTAAGTTTAAGCAATGGAAGCGGAACACCCGGAAGTGTTGGTAATTTGGTGTATCTGAACCTTGCAAATGAAGATACAATACGAGGTATACAATTTCGTTTGATAGATAATAGTGATTATCTGACAGTTGATTCTATTTGGACTGAAAACATTCAGAGATCACAACTGTTTTCTTATAACTATTATCCTGAGCTCAATACTTCTGAAATTCTTTTACTGCAAAGTAAAACCAGAACCATTGAACCACAGACGGCTAATATACTTTACATCGCCTATAGTGTGTCTGAAGATGCACCAGCCGGTCAGGAATATGAATTAACCTTTGAAGAGGTTACTGTTTCTGATGTGGATAATGAGAAACTTCCTTATACCCTGTCTAACAGTAGTTTTTTAATTAAAACCATTGATACGGGTATTAATGATGGTTCTAAAACGATTACACAATTTGAACTGGCACAAAACTATCCCAATCCCTTTAATCCCAATACGCGTATTCAGTACAGTATTGCTGCTGCTGAACATGTAAAATTGGAGATTTTTAATGCATTGGGGCAAAAAGTTCGCTCTCTGGTAGACCAGCCCATGCAAGCCGGAAAGTTTAGTGTAATGTGGAATGGTATGAATGATAAAGGATTTCAGGTGCCTTCCGGGGTATATTTTTACAGCATTCACGCTGGAGATTTTAAAGATACAAAATCTTTAACCTTAATGAAGTAATTTTAGCCCGGTGATGGTTAATCATCGGGCTTTATTATTCAGACAAGGTTGATTTCAAAGTAGTAAATTCCGGGGTGTTTTCTACAAGCGTTGATGTTATCACCAGTCTGTCAATATCCTGATTTATGTTTGAAAGCCTGCGCTCTGGCAAGGGGTGCGTTTTTAGCATCAAAGAAACAAGACTTGGACTGTTTAAAATAGCAGTATTGATATTTTCCAGATTTTTTATAATACCTTTGGGGTTATAATTTGCGCGAAACGTATACTCTATTGCTTTTTCGTCTGCTGAAAGTTCTGATTCTCTGCCATAGTTTAATATAGACTCGTTAGAAAAAAGCTTTTCTATGATTTGCGTTGTGATTTCAGGATTATACCCCAACACGCTTTGAGCTGCAAACGCATAAGGATACATACTGTATATCCGTTCGAGGCCGTCACGGGCAGAGATATGAGCAATTTCATGTGAAATAACAAATACAATTTCATTCAGGTTTTGAGATGCTTCAATCAAACCCCGGTAGATATAAATGTGACCACCCGGAAAAGAAAAGTGGTTCAAATCCGGCATGTCAACAACATATACTTTACAATCAAAGCTTTGAACTTCTGCGTATCGGCTCAAGCTGTCTGCAAGGTCGTTAAGGTATTGGAGCAGAGGTTCGTTATTCACCAAAGGCGTGTTTGTATTGTATTCCTTTGAAAGCTCTGTACCCATAAAGATCTCTTCAGACACGGGTACAAAACCAGGTAATGAAGAGGTGTCTTGCTTTGTTCCCGCGCAGGAAAGAGTCAAGATAGCAGCTAAAGTTAGAAATGCATAAAGCATTAATGATTTTTTTATATTCATTTTGTTACTCTTAACCCGTCATATTAATAAATTCTTCTTCACTCAATATTGTAACACCCAGTTCACGGGCTTTGGTGGCTTTTGAGCCTGCATTTTTACCGGCAACCACATAATTAGTGTTTTTGCTAACTGATGATGCTGCCCTGCCTCCCAGATCTCGTACTTTTTTTTCACCTTCGCTACGTGTAAATTGTTCAAGCGCACCGGTAAATACAAACGTTTTGCCTGCCAGTTGCTCGGTAGCTGTATCTGCTGATTCCATGTTTAAACCTGCATTTTTGAGCCGTTGAAGCAACTCGTGATTTTCAGGATTTGAGAAGAAACTCACCAGACTATCAGCAACCTGGGGGCCAATTTCATGCACAGCTACCAATTCATCCCGGTTCTTTTCTGCCAGGGTTTCAATATTGTTAAATGCTTTTACGAGAATTCTGGCAACATGTTCCCCAATAAAACGAATTCCCAGGCCAAAAAGCAGCTTGTCTGGCGTGCGTTTTTTACTTTCCTGTATTGCGTTAACTATGTTTTCAGCGGATTTTTCAGCCATTCTTTCCAGTTGCGCTATTTGTTCAACAGTCAAAGTATAAAGATCTGAGGAGTCTTTGATCAGCTTGTTTTCCAAAAATTGAACAATGATTTTTTCACCCAGGCCATCTATATTCATTGCGTTTTTGGATGCAAAGTGTACAATGCCTTCTTTGACTTGCGCGGGGCAGGTAATGTTTACACAGCGGGTAACGGCTTCGCCTTCGGGTCTAATGGCTTCGCTGCCGCAAACCGGGCAGGTTTTTGGAAGGGTATAAGGTTTTGCATCTGCTGTACGACGAGATTCAATAACTTTGACAACCTCAGGTATAACATCTCCTGCGCGTTGAATGACAACCCAGTCACCAATGCGGATATCTTTGCGATCAATTTCGTCCTGGTTGTGCAGCGTGGCTCTGCTGACTGTCACGCCACTGACATTTACTGGCTCTAACTCTGCAACCGGGGTAAGTGCTCCTGTTCTGCCAACCTGTACGATTATATCGTTAATGCGGGTAATTTCCTGACTGGCGGGAAATTTGTAAGCGATGGCCCAACGAGGGCTTCTTGATCGAATTCCCAGTGTCTCCTGATCATTCAGGCTGTTGACTTTGACTACAATTCCATCAATTTCATAAGGAAGAGATTCCCGTTTGTCCAGCATCTCTTGGTGATAGGCGATAACCTCTTTAATGCCCTTGCAGACATGTGTTAAAGGATTAGTTTTCAGGCCAATGTTTTTGAAAAAGTTGAGCATTTCCGCTTGCGTTTTGTACATGGATTCGGATATTTGACCAATACCATAGAAAAAAACATCCAATGTTCGTTTTGCAGTTATGGCAGGATCCAGCTGGCGCAAAGATCCTGCGGCAGCATTTCTGGGGTTGGCAAACAGGTTTTCGCCGGCTTCCTGCCTTGCTTTGTTTAATTCCGCAAAATTGTCTTTGGTCATTATAACCTCTCCCCGCACCTCAATGCGAGCCAGGGGAAGTTGGTTGTCGAACATTAATCTCAGGGGGATACTTTTAATGGTTTTGATATTGTGGGTAACATCTTCGCCAGTTACACCATCGCCTCGTGTTGAGGCTATTTGTAACAGTCCGTTTTCGTATACAATTTCTACTGCCAGGCCATCCAGCTTGAGCTCGCATGAATACTCTACCTTTTCACGGTTTAGTGCTTTGCGGATCCTTTCGTCAAATGCACGGATCTCTTCTTCATTCATCGAATTGTCAAGGCTAAGCATGGGAATAGAATGAGGAACTTTACTTAATTCTGATACAGGTGCAATCCCTGCATTTTGAGTCGGCGAAAGAGGAGAGATGTTATCAATATATAACTTTTCAAGTGTTTTTAATTCTCTGAAAAGGCTATCATATTGAAAATCAGATATTATTGGCTTGTCTTGGTTGTAATAGAGCTGATTATGCTTTTCTAATTCTTTACGTAAATCATGGATTTTTTGTGCAATTTGTAACTCATCATTGACCTTTTTTATTTGTTCGTTTGGTAATAATAACTTACGACGCAATTCCTGAATATGTTGTATATCTTTAGGTATTAAAGAATCACGTATTTTTTTTGCATTGTTTAAACCGTCAAATAATTTTTTTTTACTCATAATTTTCTGTGTCATTAAGTGTTTTCTAATGTGGTAATAAATAAAAAAACAGAGACAATTTCAACCTATTTATTTGCCGCGTTTAAACACTTTACAGATTAATGCTTTAATAATGTACATTGCTATTTTGGGGTTCTCTTTGAGTCTTCGCATTGAATAAGCGTACCAGTTGACGCCATATGGAACATAAACCCGCAATACATGTCCTTCATCTATAAGGATTTTACGCAATTCTTCTTCCACACCCAAAAGCATTTGAAATTCATATTCGTCGTGCTCAAGGCCAAGCTGGTCAATCAGTTCAAGGGTTTCCCATACAATTTGCTCGTCATGTGTGGCCACACCCACATAACAGGACGCGGAAAGAGATTTGTATAGCAAATAACCAAAATTTTGGTTAATAATTTTAGGATCTTTAAAAGCATGTGCACGGGGTTCGTTGTAAATACCTTTACATAATCTGAAATTTGTGCCCAGGCCAATTAGATCGTTAATGTCGGCAATGCTTCTGCGCAAGTAGGCTTGCAATACAATGCCAACATTGTCAAACTCTTTTTTGAATCTTTTGAACAACGCAATGGTATCTGATGTGCAGGTAACATCTTCCATGTCAATTCGCACAAAGATATCCAGAGACTTGGCCTTTTCAACAATAGTTCTGATGTTTTGGTAACACGCTTCTTTGTCAATCAAGAGGCCCAGTTGAGTAGGTTTCAGAGAAATGTTACAGTTTAGGTTTTCGGTAATGATGGTGTCTAAAACGGTTAGGTATTCGGTAACTGCTGCTTTGCACTCGTCAAGTTCTTTTGCGCTTTCCCCCAGAACATCCATTGTACAGACCGCACCCTGAGAATTAAGGTCTTTGACGGCAACGACCGCATCTTTGAGGTGAGGACCCGCAACATATGGTTTGGATACAATACGGACTAAAGGTTTGGGAACAAGGGGTATTAACCTGACGATGAGATGATGAAGAATCTGCATTATACGCACCTCATATTTCTACAGGAAAGGAATTTTTCAAACCAACATACACGATTTTTAATTCAGAGTCAAGTAAAATTACCGGATCATTTACAAGTTTTGAGCGTTATAATGGGAAAGTGATGTAAAAACTTTTTATTGATTTTGTACCCTAAATGCGTTATATTTTAATTTCTTGAGAATAATGGAGAATACCTGAATAAATGGGCAAAATAATATCAATAGCAAATCAAAAAGGAGGCGTTGGCAAAACAACAACCTCTGTGAATTTAGCAGCGTGCCTTGCAGTTGCTGAATTCAGTACATTGCTTGTTGATATGGACCCACAAGCGAATAGCGTCAGTGGTTTGGGCTTTAATTCCAAAGATATGAACAAAACCATCTATGACGCAATTATAAATGAAGACAATCCTCAGGATTTAATCATTGATACAGAGCTTGATTATTTAAAGCTCTTACCATCGTCAATCAATTTGGTTGGCGCCGAAGTAGAACTGGTGTCTGCCATTTCACGCGAACATAAATTAAAGCAAGCGTTAAAGCAGATTAAAGACGACTTTGATTATATCTTGATTGATTGTCCGCCCTCTTTGGGTTTATTGACAGTTAATGCATTAACAGCATCGGATTCTGTGTTGATTCCTATCCAGTGTGAATATTATGCTTTGGAAGGATTGGGTCAACTGTTAAACACTATACGTTTGGTGCAAAAGCACTTGAATAAAGAGCTAGAGATAGAAGGTGTGTTATTGACGATGTACGATTCCCGCTTGAATCTATCACGCCAGGTTGCAGAAGATGTACGAAAATATTTTGATGGACGAGTGTTTAATTCCATAATTACCCGAAATGTACGGTTGAGCGAAGCACCCAGCTTTGGAAAGCCAATAATTTTGTATGATGCTGTTTCCGCAGGAAGTGAGAACTATATGGGTTTGGCTGAGGAAATAATAAAACATGGCGAACAGAAAAGCGCTGGGTAGAGGTTTGCAGGCGCTAATACCAGATGCGCCTCCGGCTGAAAGTCAGGAAAAGCAGCAAACACCGGCAGAAAGTACAAATACCAGCAACATCCGGTTTATACTGGTTTCAAAAATATCTCCAAATCCGTTTCAACCCCGCGAGATTTTTGACCCTGTCAAGCTGGAAGAGCTACAGAATTCAATAGCCGAAAAAGGTGTTGTGCAGCCAATTACGGTACGTCCTTATGATGGTGCTTATCAGTTGATTGCAGGTGAGCGGCGTTTACGGGCAGTTACCGGTTTAGGTATTGAAGAAATTCCTGCGTACATTCTTGAAATTGACAGCGATGAAGAGATGATGGAGCTGTCTATCATTGAGAATATTCATCGTGAAGATTTGAATCCTATCGATATTGCTCACAGTTACCAGCGTTTAATTAAAGAATGTAATCTAACCCAGGAAGTAGTCGCCCGAAAAGTGGGTAAAGACCGGGCTACGGTTGCAAATTTTTTAAGACTGCTGAAATTACCCAAACTCATCCAGGAAAGTGCCCGTTCAGGAGATTTGTCCATGGGGCACGCCAAGGCATTGTTGGCCTTGAATGATAAAGAGCACCAGCTTGCCATATGGAAAAAAATTCTCAATGAGGGTCTTTCTGTCCGCAATACGGAAAAAATGGCCAGGGATGCTGCGAATCCCGTTAAAAAGGAAAAAAAGACCGTTCCGTCTAAAAAAGATTATTATCTGGAAGAGATGGAAAATAAATTACGCATCAAGCTTGCAACGAAGGTAAATATTAAACCACGCGCAAATGGCGGCGTAATAGAACTAGAGTATTATGACAGTGATGATCTTGACCGCCTGGTCAACGTTATAAATGAAGATTGAGATAATATATGAATAAAGCCAGAAAGCACCGTAAATCTCTGCAAATCCTCGTCATTCCAGACGACAAGGATGAACCCAAGGCCTATAGTATATCCATACGAAGATTAAAAGTTTTGCAATTTTTGGCAGTATTGCTGGTTTTGCACATTGTTGCCGGCGCGGTTTTTTATTTTCAATATTATCGTGTGTACAGTAAAAACAAAGAGTTGAGGCAGGTAAATCTTCAGCTCGAAGATAATAACAAAAGAATTTATGAGCTAATTGCTAAATTTGAAGATCTTGAAAGCTCTCAAACAAAGATACGTGGCGCGTTAGGTCTGGATTATACAAATGGTACGGGAAATGCTGCTGTTTCTATACAGGAAGAACTCTCCCCGGAGGTTGTTCCGAGTGTGGTACCGGTTGTTAGAGAAGCGCCAACCCCGGTTATGCGAGATGTGTCGTCAACTCCAAAGACAACCGAGCGTTTTGGAAGATTGACCCGAACCAAAAAAATAATTCATGACAATTTTGTAAAAAGTGTTCCCACATATCTACCTGTGCAAGGCGTATTAAGTAATGATTACGAGTTTATGAATCAGAGCGGCAAGTCTAGTCATCGCGGCATAGATATTGCAGGTGAAAGAGGGGCCCCAATTAAGGCTGCTGCGGATGGAATTGTGATTTTTGCAGGCTGGACTTATGATTTGGGCAACTTGGCAATTTTATATCATGGCGGCGGATATTTTACCTATTACGGTCATAATCAGCAGCTATTGGTAGATAGAAATTCAGTTGTAAAAAAAGGTGACAGTATTGCTTTATTGGGCAATTCAGGTATCAGTTCGGGACACCATTTGCATTTTGAGATATGGAAAGATGGAGTTTCGTTAGATCCGAAAGAGTATCTGCTAGCGTTTGCAGATTATTAATAGATAATAATTATTAACCATTCATATATTTCTGGTAGGCTTATGAAAAATTTAGACAAACCTGGTGAGTTAAACACCATACTTGGAAAAGGCGCCTTGTTTGAAGGTGTCATCTCTGTGGAACACAGCCTGCGAGTAGACGGCCGTGTCAAAGGAGATATCAAAACATCTGATACCCTAGTAGTCGGCAAAGAGGGTGAAATTGAAGGTAATGTAAAAGCCAAAAATTTGGTTGTTGGTGGTAAATTGAGCGGAATTGTAGATGTAGACGGAAAAACCGTTCTTGAAAGCCGCTCCGAATTTCATGGTGATATGAAAACCCGAAAACTCGTAATAGACGAGGGTGCAACATTTGATGGTAAATGTTCAATGCTTGGTGAAGAGAAAAAAGGTATTGACGTTCTAAAAAAGAACGATAATATGAACAAGATTGAACCAACATTTAAAGTGCAATCTCATTAAGCGCAGGTTTTATAAGTGAAGAGCAATGTCGCCCGTTCGTTTGATTTAGGCTTACAGTTAGCTGTGGCAATAGGTCTGTGTACGTACGGGGGATATTATTTGGACAATAAATTAAATACCATGCCCCTGTTTTTGGTCTTGGGCCTTTTGCTAGGAGCAACTGCAGGGTTTTTGAATGTTTACAAAGAGGTTTTCTCAAAAGACGACAAAAATGACAGTTCGAAAAAAAAATAGTGACAGCCCATCTCTACTCGGGTTCCTATTGTTAACTTTTGTAATATTTGTATTAGGACAGGCGGGCTTGAATTTTTTTTCTGGCATTTCTGTTTTTAAATCCGTACTTTTAGGGTATCTAACCAGCGTCGTAAGTATTATAGCGGGTTATTACTCCTTGCAATGGGCGTTTAACAAAAACGCTAAAACATTCTATATAGTTCTTTACGGCGGTATGGCTCTTCGATTTTTATTGTTTATTGCCATCATGTTTGTTCTTTACTTATTTTTTCCCGAGTGGTCATTAACTGCATATGTAATATCCTTTGTGGTGTTTTATGTTTTAATGCAAATTTTTGAAATTAATATTATAAATCGTGAACTGAAAAGGAATAAATTAGTCTGATTATGGTCGAAAAATTCACAGAACATGTAGCTGAACACGGTGCAAACGCTCATCAGGCTGCTGAACACGCTGCCCATGCTGCGGAACATGGAAGCGGCGGTGGTGCGGATTTTGTGATGCATCACCTTTTGGCACAACCCGTGATCAAATTACCCACAGTTTTTGGTATAGATCTTACCATTACCAATCATATTTTGATGATGTGGATTGTTTCCGCAATATTAATTTTGGCATTCTGGTGGTCCTTTCGTAAGAAAAAACTGGTCCCCACTGGTTTGGCAAATGCATTAGAAGCAACAGTTGAATATTTAAGAGATGATTTGATTTTGCCCAATATGGGTCATCATGGAATGATTTATGCACCCTATCTGTTAACAGCATTTTTCTTTATTTTGTTGTGTAATCTGATGGGACTGGTTCCCGGAGCCGCAACCGCAACAGGTAACATTGGTGTTACCGCAGCTTTGGCTCTGTTAACTATGGCAATGGGGCAAATTGCCGGTATTCGTGCACATGGTGTGATTGGGAATTTTAAGCACTTGATTCCCGGTGGACTACCAATTTTCATTATACCCATTATGATTCCGGTTGAAATTGTAAGTTTGATGGCAAAACATATTGCTCTTGCTATTCGTTTGTTTGCAAATATGATTGCCGGTCATATTACTATTCTGGCAATTATGTCTTTGATCTTTATGTTTAAAAGCTGGCTTATTGCGCCAGCGCCTTTGCTGATTATTGTTTTCAGCGCGTTATTGGAAATTTTAATTGCATTTATTCAGGCCTATGTATTTACAATATTGTCGGCCGTGTTCATTGGCGCAGCAATGGCCTCTGAACATTAAAAAACAAAAATAATAGTAAAACGTTTAACTTATCTCTATTACAGGAGGAAAAATGGAAGCACAAGCAATGGCCTATTTGGCAGGTGGAATTGGAGCAGCAGGTGTAACTTTTGCAGCAGCATTTGGTATTAGTAAACTTGCTAGCGCAGCTATGCAGGGAATTGCAAGACAGCCTGAAGCAACTGGCGAAATTCGTGGCGCTATGATTATTACCGCAGCGATGATTGAAGGTGTTGCTTTGTTGTCAGCTGCTATCTGCTTTTTGTTAAGTGTAAAATAATAAACTAAAAAAAAGCGAATTTATAATATGGAATTAATGACACCGCATGGAGGTACATTATTTTGGACCTTCGTCACATTTGTTATTTTGCTGCTTATTTTGAGCAAAGTTGCCTGGAAACCGATTTTACAGGGACTTGCTGAAAGAGAAACCAAAATTAAGGAAGCTCTTGAAGCTGCGGAAACTGCAAAACGAGAAGTACAGGACGCTTCCGGCAAGCAAGAAGAAATTCTGGATCAAGCCCGCAAAGAGGCCCAGGATATCCTTGCAAAAAGCCGGAAATCTGCTGAATTGGTTAAAGATGAAATCATTGAAAAAGCCAATTCTGAAGCTCAAGGAATGCTTGAAACAGCCAAGCGAGAAATTGAATTAAGCCGCGATAAAGCGCTTGAAGATATTCAGGCGCTGGCTGTAGAGTTATCAATGGCAGCTACTCAAAAATTGATTGGTAAATCGCTGGATAAAAGCGAACATGAAACCATCATTCAAAGTTCATTGAAAAAAATGGAAGATATGAATTGAGAATACATCCGGTTGCAAAAAGATATGCCAGGGCTTTTTTTGAGCTAGCTGAAGAAAAAAACAAATTTGACTCACTTTATGGTGAGATCAAATCTTTTGCGACTATTCTTGAGCAAGACAAAAGTGTTGCAGAATATTTCTATTCTCCCAATACTGAAAAAGCTCATAAAATTGAAACCCTGGATAAGATATTTAAAGAAAAGTTAGACCCTGTGGTCTATCAATTTATATTGTTATTGGTGCAGAAAAGCAGAATCGAGTTCTTTGAACAGATTGTGTTTTTCCTTGAACGCTTTGCAGATAAAAAACACAACCGCTTAAACGCGGTTGTTACCACGGTTATACCTGTTTCAGACGCTCAAAAGCAAGACATTACTAGGCTTTTGTCTGATTCTTTTAAAGCAAATATCGTTTTGGAAAACAAGGTAAACCCTGAAATTCTTGGCGGAATTATTATACAGGTTGAAGGCCAGATTGTTGATGACAGTTTGTTGTCTCAGTTGAAAACATTGCGCCATGAATTATTAAAATCAGAAGCGTTTGCTTAATAAAATTGGTTATAATTACAAAGAACATCGTTGTTCTGGTTTATTATTATAAACATTTGACCTCATGGAGGTATTAGAAAGCATATGGAAATAAGACCAGAAGAAATTACCTCAGTCTTAAAAAAACAGATTGAACAATTTGAGAAAAAGGTAGACGTCCAGGAAGTTGGAGAGGTTCTTCAGGTTGGTGACGGAATTGCCCGTGTATATGGGTTGGAAAACGTTATGGCAATGGAACTTGTAGAGTTCCCAAATGACGTTTTTGGAATGGCATTAAACCTTGAAGAAGATAACGTAGGTTGTGTATTGTTCGGTGAAGACCGTAAGATTAAAGAAGGTGATATTGCCAAACGTACCAATCGCGTTATTGAAGTTCCTGTAGGCCCTGAGGTGCTGGGCCGCGTTGTTAACCCCTTGGGCCAACCTCTGGACGGTAAAGGACCTATCAATACAAAACAAACCTATCCTGTTGAGCGTAAAGCTTTGGGTGTTGTTGCTCGTCAGCCGGTAACCGAACCGTTGCAGACAGGTATTAAAGCTATTGACTCTATGATTCCAATTGGTCGTGGACAACGTGAGTTGATCATTGGAGACCGTCAAATTGGAAAAACCGCTATCGTTGTTGATACTATTATTAACCAGCGTAATACAGATGTGTTCTGTATTTATGTAGCGATTGGTCAAAAAGCATCTACGGTTGCTCAGCTTGTACAAAACCTTGAAGAAGAAGGCGCGTTAAAGCATACAATCATTGTTGCAGCACCTGCCGATTCACCGGCACCCTTGCAGTACATTGCTCCTTATGCCGGAGCAGCCATGGGTGAGTATTTCCGCGATAACGGACAACACGCACTGATCGCTTATGACGATTTAACCAAGCACGCTTGGGCGTATCGTCAGTTGTCACTGCTGCTTCGTCGTCCTCCGGGTCGTGAAGCGTATCCTGGTGATGTGTTTTATCTTCATTCACGTCTCCTTGAACGTGCGTCTAAACTGAGCGATAAACTGGGTGGTGGTTCATTGACCGCTCTGCCGATCATTGAAACCCAGGCTGGTGACTTTTCAGCATACATCCCAACCAACGTTGTTTCCATTACTGACGGTCAGATTTATCTTGAACCGGGTTTGTTTAACGCGGGTGTTCGTCCGGGTGTTAACGCTGGTATCTCAGTATCACGTGTGGGTGGTAATGCACAGATCAAAGCTATGAAAAAGATTGCGGGTAGTCTGCGTATGGATCTTGCTCAATATCGTGAACTTGAATCTTTTGCAAAATTCGGTTCAGATCTGGACAAAACTACACAGCAGCAATTAAATCGTGGTCAACGTCTGGTAGAGTTGCTAAAACAGAATCAATATCAGCCATTAACAGTTGAAAAACAGGTTGCCGTTATTTATTTAGGTGTTAACGGTTATCTCGATGAAATTCCGGCAGACCAGGTAGTTCGCGCAGAAGCTGAATTCCATAAATTTATGGAATCCAGTCATGATGACGTGTTGCGTGATATTCGTGAAAAACAAGAACTAACGGATGATATTGTTGGAAAATTGAAAAACGCTTGCGCCGAATTTGTTAAAATGTTTAGAACGGAATAGATAAATGGCAACATTACGAGAGATTAAAGGTCGTATTGCCAGTGTAAAAAGCACAATGCAGATTACACGCGCCATGAAAATGGTGGCAGCGGCAAAATTGAATAAATCTCAGCTCAGACTGATTCGAACCCGGCCATATTCACAAAAGCTTGAGCAGGTTTTAGGGAATGTGGCGAGAAAGTCAAAACAAAACAAGCATCCGATGTTGAGAAAACGTAGTCCCAAACGTGTTTGTTTTGTTTTACTTACCGGCGATAAAGGTTTGTGTGGTAGTTTTAATACCAATTTAATACGTAGAGCACAAGAAGAATGGGCCGCTTGTGAAGCAGATCACAAGTATTTAATACCGATTGGCCGAAAAGGATACGAGTTTTTTAAACGTCGTTCGTATCCCATTGCTGCCCATTATATTGATGTGTTTAACAATTTAGAGTTTTCAAACGCTCAAAAAGTTGCCAACGTATTAATGAACGATTTTAAAACCGGTAAATACGATCGGGTCTATTTTATTTATAATAAATTTCGCAATGCCGTTCAGCAGGAATTGACAGTTGAACAGGTATTGCCGGTAGTGCCCAGTTCATCTGATGAAGAAACTACTTCCGCAGGGTATGTATATGAGCCGAATCCTGAAGTTATTCTGGATACCCTGATACCGATGAGCTTGAAATTCCAGATATGGAAAATTCTATTAGAGTCTGCTACTTCGGAATTTGGCGCTAGGATGACTGCAATGGAAACAGCATCCGAAAATGCTCAGGAAATGATTAAAGAATTGACATTATTTTATAATAAAGCGCGGCAGGCAGCGATTACGACAGAGCTGAATGAAATTGTCAGCGGCGCTGAAGCACTTAAAGGTTAACCCTTAGTCGAGCTTATTAGGGAGAGTTATTAATGGAAAATACCGGATATATTGCACAAATTATCGGTGCGGTAGTAGACGTCCATTTTGATAGTGACAAATTGCCCGAGATTTTGAATGCCCTCGAGTTGGAACGTAAAGACGGATCCAAACTGGTATTGGAAGTGGCACAACATCTGGGTGAAAACACTATCCGTTGCGTTGCGATGGATGCAACCGATGGTTTGCAGCGTGGACATAAAGTAGTCGATACAGGTGCTCCTATTAAAGTACCTGTAGGAAAAGGAACATTAGGCCGAATGCTTAATATTATTGGTGAACCTATTGATGAAATGGGTGAAATCAAAAGCGATGAAGCCTGGCCAATTCACCGGCCCGCACCAAAACTGGAAGATTTAAACACAAAAACCGAAATCCTTGAAACAGGTATTAAGGTTATTGACTTGCTTGAACCCTATCCAAAGGGTGGTAAAATTGGTTTGTTTGGTGGTGCTGGTGTAGGTAAAACCGTATTGATTCAGGAATTGATCAATAATATCGCGATCTATCGTGGTGGTTTTTCCGTATTTGGCGGTGTAGGTGAACGTACCCGTGAAGGAAACGATCTCTGGCGAGAATTTCAGGAAACCGGTGTTATCAATATGGAAAACCTGGAAGAATCCAAAGTTTCTTTGATCTTTGGACAGATGAATGAACCTCCTGGTGCACGTTTGCGCGTAGGTCTTTCTGCTTTAACTACTGCTGAATATTTTCGCGATGTAGAGAACAGAGATGTACTTTTGTTCATCGACAATATTTTCCGTTTTACTCAAGCTGGTTCTGAAGTGTCAGCACTTTTGGGTCGTATGCCTTCAGCTGTGGGTTATCAACCAAACCTGGCTACTGAAATGGGTGCTTTGCAAGAACGTATTACCTCAACCAAAGATGGCTCTATTACATCTGTTCAGGCTATTTATGTACCCGCAGACGATTTAACTGACCCTGCTCCTGCAACAACCTTTAGCCACTTGGATGCTACCACCGTATTGAACCGTGCACTTGTT
Organism: bacterium; assembly: GCA_963693055.1. Classification (GTDB taxonomy): domain Bacteria; phylum Zhuqueibacterota; class Zhuqueibacteria; order Residuimicrobiales; family Krinioviventaceae. The sequence continues at coordinate 5,824,638 of OY843751.1, read as the reverse complement.
GAGCAAAGTATTTACCCGGCTGTAGATCCGTTGGATTCATCTTCAAGAATTTTGGATCCTAGAATTGTTGGGCAGGAACATTACGCAGTTGCCCGTAACGTTCAGGAGATTTTACAGAAATATAAAGATCTGCAAGATATTATCGCAATTTTGGGTATGGAAGAGTTGTCTGAAGAAGACAAACTTGCTGTAAACCGTGCAAGACGTATTCAGCGTTTCCTTTCACAACCATTTGCTGTTGCAGAGCAATTTACCGGTTTTGAAGGTAAATATGTTAAACTTGAAGATACAATCCGTGGCTTTAAAGAAATTATCGATGGCAAGCATGATAGTTTACCTGAACAGGCATTCTGGATGGTAGGTACCATTGAAGATGCTGTAGAAAAAGCCAAAAAAATGAGAGAAAATCAATAACAGGATAAATAAATACGACCATGGCAGAAAAACAATTTAAACTGGAAATTATTACTCCTGAAAAGGTCGTTTACTCGGCTGATGTTGAGCATGTTAAAGCACCTGCCAAAAATGGATATTTTGGTGTCAAAGTGAACCATATTCCATTTTTAACAGTACTTAAAATTGGCAGAGTAGAGATAACAGCTGGTAAAGAAGAACTGGTTTATGCGATTAGCGGTGGTTTTGTTGAAGTTGCAGATAATAAAATGACCATACTGGCAGAAACTGCAGAAGCTTCCGGTGATATTGATGTTGAACGTGCTCAAAAATCACGTGAACGTGCTCAAAAACGCCTTGATGAAAAACAAGCTGAAACCAGCATGGCAAGAGCAAATGCCTCTCTGATGCGAGCTTTGAATCGTTTGGAGGTTGCTTCGAGATAATAGGCTTCTTGTTTTATTTTGGTATAATAATTGATACGTATAAAGCGGCATTGAATTTATTTGGTGCCGCTTAATTTTTTTTGGTACTGTAAATACAGAAACTTTTAGTTGCATTTCAAATATAAAAAAATTACTTTAAAAAATTGGGCTGGGAAGTATAATCCTTTTTAAAAATATTATGTTCACTGATACAACAAACTGTCTATATGAGGTATAAAAATGGGTAAATTAAACTCGATGTTTGGTTTGATAAAGTATGATCTTTCTAAAGACAATTTATTGAAATTAACCAGGAAAAAGGCATATTTTCATAATCCAGCTATTGCAAAAGAGGTTGTTGCTATATTTGAAGAAAATATTTATCAAAAACAACGAGAAGATCATCAAAAAAGAGGCTTTTTTACCGGTTTTTGGTTTCTTGTTAAATATTTGGTGCCTTTTTTAAAATCCCCGGAAAAAGCTGACCTGTTAAATGAAGTTCAAATTCGAAAATTGCTTGAAGCTCATGGCAGCGATCAGGTCAAGCTGGATATGAAAAATATCATCGATGGTTTAACAAGTGAGTATAATCTTGGTGAAATGGGCAAGATTGTAGATGTTACCGCTGTTGTTAAAGTGATCTTGCTGGTTCTTTTCCTCATGCTGGTGATACTTGTTTCCGGTTTTGGTGAAAGAATTCGCATATTAACAGAGGTTATGAACCCAACTGCCGAAGTGTATCTCTTTCAAACAGTAATTGGAATAACGTTTCAAGTTGTGGCAATTGCGGCATTCTTTTGGGGTATCTTTGTGATTCCTATTCGAAAGCTGGTACAATTTAGAAATAATAATTTAATGGAAAAAGACAAGCAATTTAGAGAAAACTTTTTATATTCAGCTCCTACCCAGATTATGAATTTGGGTATTATTACCATGATTTTTGCAATTGTAGGTATTATCTATTTTGAAAAAAACCAATTGCTTGATATGAGTGTTTACTTTCACTGGCAGTTATATGATATCTTTCACGCCTTTAATCCCGATCAATTTCAGAATTTTTCAAAGTGGGGTTTTAACATGTTGACCTTTTTGGTTGTTGCCGGTGGTTTTACCGAAGCTGCCGCTTTTTATTTGGGATACAAGTTTCCGGATAAATTTAAAACCCATGAAGAAGAAAAAGAATTGAAAATTGATGAAGCGTTTGCTGAAAAGCTGGCTCAGGCTTTAAAAGATAAAGAAGTTGTAGCGGAAAAGGTTGATGCAGAAATGATCGCACAGGGTGTTCTTGATGCCTTGAAAAAAGTTAATTTAATTGTTGAAAAGTAAAAAAGTGGTAATATAGATTATGGATAGGAATCGAATAGTATTACTCTTGTATGTGTTGACATTTTTAATGTCTGTCTACCTTAAATTTGTTGACCCGAATAGACTTGATCCGCACAATGCTCAGGAATTGTTCAGAGAAAATAATGTAATGGATATTGGCGGTATGGCCAATGATTTTTTGCAATATTCCTGGACGACTGAGCAAACAGATGCCGAATTTGAATATAGACTTGCCCGTCAAATTGGCGACACTCTGAGTTTTACTTCTGCTAATTTTGAGCAGGGTGCCGGTAGATACCAGATAAATTATTCTAAAACATCAAATAATTTTGATATTCAATATATGGGACCCTCTCAGGATAGTAATGTCTATATTCAATTTGATTCAGGGAATTATTACTTTGTACATATTATTGAAAAAGATGGATTCTCAAAACGATTAGTTAAAAAGCAGGATAGAAATTTTGGTTATCTATTAGATCAGGGTATAAAGTTGTTGATCTTTAGTGAAATACCATTAAATAAAGATGGCAGCGGCTTGACAATAAATTACAAATACCTGCGAAGAGGTAACGATGTGTTGCCTGATTCATCTATGATCAAAAGTGTAGAGATTAATCTCTCAGATTCAACTTGGAAAGATTTTGATGCAGGCAATCTGGCAAGCACATTTGGTATTGATAAATTTACATTTGCAGTAAAATATTTAATTCCGGATTCTTTACATGGAGCCCGTGGAAATTATCTTGATGTTATAACCGAAAAGAAACGTAAAAGATTAAATCTGAACAATCCGGGTCAGGAACCCAATGTATTTACAGTTTCCGAAGAGATTGTTAACAAGTTTAAAATATTACATCCCCCGGAAAATTATGTTGAGAAATTAAATACCCCTGTAGGTATGCCGTTTAAGCAGGTAATTTCGGCAAACTTTCCGGTTGAATACATAACCTTGTATATTGACAACAAGGAAGTGTTAAATAATGAGTCTATAACCAATATACAGCTGGGAAATAGAGAAGCACTTAAGAGCAATATCTTTGTAACACCAACAAACAATTATCAGGTTTTTGATCTTGAATTTCCCATTACTACAAACCGAAATTTGAATGGATTTTCGAGTCTGCAGGTACCCATACGTTTGGTTGCAAGGTCAGGTATGTCTGTTGATGAACGTAACTGGTTGATTGAAGTTATACCCTTCCGGTTCCAGGTTTGGCCGCCAATTCGTCCCATGTTTCAAAGTGAGTTGGATGATCCGGGTAACCAGTTTACCGATGAAAAAGAATTGTTTGAAAGGTTTATTAAAAAGTATCCGGATGAGGAGAGTTATCTCAAAGATTCTCCGGCAAATCAGGCAAAATATCCAATTGTTTATGAATCCAGACCTGTGAACTTTTTCTATTCCTTGCAGAATGTAAATGCAAATCATATCAGGAATTGTGTTGTTAATGGAAATCAATCACCCAGAAATCAATTGGGTAATGTGAAATATTCTATAGATGCAGATGTTCGTAACCTGAATTTGCGTGTTAATACAAATACGAACCATTATAAGCAAATTCAGTTTTATGTCGCTCAAGTTCCAGATGATTATCGCATCAATATAAAAGACAATGACTATGTAGCTTCTACAACATTTGTCACTTTTTATTTGCATGACTTTTTTGGTGACCCCATAAAGTCTATATTGGAATTTAATGTGCGGCCATTTAAGGCATCATATGCTAATCCGGCAACTTCAGAAACACAGTTTGTTTTCAATACAAAGTTTTCACCAGGTTCTATTGTGAATATAGATGGTTTAAGAGTAAATGTACCATATTCAAAACAACCTATCTCTTTAAACAGTCAGAATAGACAATTAATCATTCGTCAATTAGGTGTAGATTGAGAAATAGAATAAAGAATAGAAATAATTCGGAGATGTCATGAAAGGTAAATTAACGTGTTTGATTTTGGTTTTATTGGTGTTCGTTTCTGTCGTTTTTTCACAGGCCAATGAAGTAGCTGATAACATCCGAACTTACATAACCACTCCAAGGGATTATGAAGCGAATCCTCAGGTGTTTCAAGACTTTATCAATACATTAAGAGAGGTGATTAACGATCCCAACGATGCGTCGAGAGCCACATGGGAAAGTCCCATGACCTTGATTGATAATGTTGGTATTTTGGTTAATTACAACTCTACGGAAAATCGTTTAAAGATTGAATCGATCTATATAGATGATAATACCCCAACAAACATCGAGATCGATATTTCAAGATTTTTGAATTCAATCAATGCTCCCAGTGATAACTATATGGGCGCTATCGATTCTTATATTCAAGCATCGGGTTTGGTATTCAGAAGAGCTTCTTCAATTTCAATACCTATTACCCAGTTGGAAGAAGATATTACCTCTTCCGATTACGCGGGGCTCTGGTCAAAGCGTAAAAATGCTGAAGAGTTTAATACCCTTCTCGATGTACTTGTGCAGATCAGTGCTGATGTAGAAGCAAAGGTTGACTCTATTGACGCTATCAAAATTCTTTATACAAATACCGGACGTGATAATTCACCCGCGGTTAAAGCCATTCAGGTGGGTTACATTGAACGTGATCAATTTGTAAAAATTCACACATTGCCGGCAGAACAATTTATTAATGATTTGAGCAAGATTGATATTTCTTCAAATAAAGAACCTTCATTGCCCAAATATATTTTTCAACAATATTTCTGGGATGAAGAAGGAGAGATGCCAAACAATTTGCCGGATAAATGGAGTTTTGGTGTAAACTTGAAAAAGACCCCATCCGGAAAATACTCCAAAGAGATTACTGTTTATCGCAATGGTTCTCAGGCAGTATTGCAAAACGACGAATTGCGTATGCAGCGTTTAGAACGTAAAACAAAGCTCAACTTTACAGATATAGCCAACAAGATTATTGATATTGCTGTTTCAGCGGCAGTAGATAAAGAACAAGCCAGTTTTGTTTCCGCTCGCTTGTACATGAATTATGATATGGAACTCGAAACCAATAAATTGGACAGAATAGAGTATTCCATACAGTCAAGCAATTTCCAGGTATTGTCATCACATGAAAATCATAATGATTTGGGTAACTATTATGTTGCATCCCTGTTTGGTCTGGTACCTTTGTCTAATACTGTTAGACCCGGACAAAAACATATCGAGCCCGCACAGGTTGATGGAGGTCAGATTGGTGTTGTTGAGGCAATGGAATCTTATGCTTTTCCAAAAGCAGAAAATGCATATCCCGTAACATTGAGCGTAGATGAGTTGAATTTTCAATTTTCTTTATTGAACCAGCGGTTCAAACTGGGTACTGAATTTGGCCAGGATGAATTTAATTATCCGTTTGTATGGTCAGGTAGCATGGCGTATTATTTTGAATGGAATTTTAATGAAGTTCCGCCCATCACCTGGTTGGTTGATGACATTCGAGTCAGTTACAGACCGTATAATTACGCAAATAGAACATTGATCAACTTTGTTGACTATAAATTAGACAACCGCTTTTTTGAAAAGAATGAAGGCGATGCCAGACTTGCAATCAACAATATTCAATTTATTTTAAATAAAAGTTGGGACTATAATGCAATAAATGAAGTTTTTGGCTGGATGCCAAACAGCAGTTACCTGAAAAGTATTGGTTATAACATTTCTTTTCAATTGCCAATGACATTCCCCAGAGATATTAGCGGATTAGGTAAAGAGATATATCATTTTGATATGGATACAGAAGGCCTCAAGTACAGCTATTTTAACAGATATAATGGTGCCGGCCTCCGTTTTGGATTAAAGGATGATGCTCCCATTAACAGATTTAGATTAAAGCTGGACGAAGTCTCTTATTCACTTTATAAAGTTTGGGAAAAACGAGGCAACACCATTGAAGATGGAAGAATTATTACTCCACGAGGACAAGAATTCAAATATTCTCAACACTACCTTTCAATGGGCTTGAGCTATACTACCGATAGTGGTTTTAAAAACTTTTTGTTTGACTGGAGATTTGGATTTGGTGATAAATGGTCAAGCATGGTTACTGTAAAACAGCATCTGTGGAGCGGAACCATTTGGTTCGAAGCCAAGTATGCGGTTTACCAGACCAACTCTTTTAAATATAAACGTGTATTAATGGGTGGTCCGGTATTTTATTTTAAAAACTAATACCTTTAATTAATAATTCTTTTGATTGATTTTTTGTAACAAGAGTATTATCTTTAACCGTCAGACAATCGTCTGACGGTTTTTTTTAACATTGTAATTTTTTAACAAGGTAGCGGCAAATGAAATGGAAAAGAACACATAATTGCGGGCAATTAACAAAAAATAATGTTGATGAATCAGCTATATTAATGGGATGGGTTGACAGAAGACGTGATCATGGTGGTTTAATTTTTATCGATTTGAGGGATCGCTGGGGTATAACACAAGTCCAGATTAATCCTTCATCCAGTGCTTATGAAGAAGCCAAAAAATTGAGAAGTGAGTTTGTTGTTGCATTTAAAGGTATAATTGAGCACAGACCAGACGGTATGGTTAATGAAAAACTTAGAACCGGTGAAATTGAATTAATAGCTTCTGATATTGAAATATTGAACGTATCAGAAACACCGGCAATACCTGTTAGTGGTGAAAGCAACGCGTCTGAAGATTTGAGATTAAAATATCGCTTTTTGGATTTGCGTAGACCTGAAATGCAGCAAAAAATGCTTGTTCGTCATAAAACAGCTCAGATTGTTCGTAATTATTTTTCTGAAAATGATTTTGTAGAGATTGAAACACCTTTTTTGATGAAAAGTACACCCGAAGGTGCCAGGGATTTTTTAGTACCAAGCAGAATATGGAAAGGTCGTTTTTACGCGCTGCCTCAGTCACCGCAAACATATAAGCAATTATTGATGGTCTCAGGATATGACCGCTATTTTCAAATTGTACGTTGTTTCAGAGATGAAGATTTTAGGGCAGACCGCCAACCCGAGTTTACTCAGATTGATGTAGAAATGTCTTTTATTGATGAAGAAGATATTTTTAAAATTGTTGAAGGTCTGGTTGTCAAAATTATGAAAGACGTTATTGATGTTGATGTTGATGCACCCTTTCAACGTATACCTTATCAAGAAGCAATTGAAACTTATGGTATTGACAGACCTGATCTCCGTTTTGGATTAGAAATACACAATATATCTGATCTGGTTAAAGATTGTGAATTCAAAGTGTTCACTCAAACTGTACAAGCCGGTAATGTTGTTGCTGGTCTTGCTATGCCTGGTGGCGCTTCTTTTTCACGCAAGCAAATTGATGATATAACTGACTGGACCAAGGAACAAGGCGCCAAAGGCCTTGTAGCAATCAAAGTTAAAGGTGATGATTGGGACAGCTCGTTGTCAAAATTCTTTACCGAAGAACAGCGAAAAGCCATTATGGCCGAGTGTGGCGCTGGTGATGGAGATTTGTTGTTGTTTGTAGCAGATACAAAGCAAGATGCCTTTCCGGTTCTTGGCAATTTGAGATTAAAACTGGCCAAAGATAATAATTTGATCCCTGATAATGTATATAAACTTGCATGGGTTGTTGATTTTCCATTGTTAGAGTTTAATCCCGAAGAAGAACGTTATGTTGCTCTGCATCATCCGTTTACATCTCCCATTGAAGAGGATATGGGTAAAATGGATACGGATCCTGGTAATGTGCGGGCCCGTGCTTATGACCTCATAATGAACGGATTAGAAATTGCCGGAGGAAGTATTCGTATTTCTAATTCCGATATACAATCCAAAATGTTCAAAGCACTTGGCATTTCAGAAGAAGAAGCACAAAGCAAATTTGGATTTTTGCTCGATGCATTGCAGTATGGAGCTCCGCCACATGGTGGTATTGCTTTTGGTTTTGACCGGTTAAATATGATTTTGACAGGTGGTCAGTCGATTCGTGATGTAATTGCGTTCCCCAAAACAGCCAGTGGAACCTCGCTTATGGATGGTGCGCCATCTAATGTCAAGAGCGAGCAGCTTATGGAATTGGGTTTAAGAATATTTGAAGGAATGTAGTTTGTTATGTCGTTAAAAGTTCTTATTGTAGAAGATGACGAACAGCTGCGAGAGTTGTTGGTTACATTTTTGTCTGAATTGGAATATAATATTTCTTCCACAGGCATTGTTCAGCAAGCATTGGATCTGTTGAAAACAAATGACTATGATCTTGTGTTGACCGACAAGAATATGGAAAGTCCCAATGGCAACATTGAAGGTGGAATGGATGTTTTGCGATTTGTTAAAGAGCAAAACAAGACTACTCAGGTTATAATGATGACCGGATTTGCAACGATAGAAACTGCTATTGAAGCATTAAAACTTGGTGCGTTCGATTATATAATGAAACCCTTCAAACTTGATGATTTGCAATCCAAGATTGAGAGGATCAAAGAATATAAAAAACTTGTAGATCCTGAAAACACATTTCTAACTTATAAAACACTTCATAATGAAATTCTGGACATGATGCAGCAGGAAAAGCATTTAAGTGATGAAGAAATGAAAGGATTTCTTGCATCAATAGATCAACGCATTGATCATTTTTTTCAGGCCCAAAAACGTTGGAGCTTGAATTGGTTCAACATTAAAAAGAATAATGGAAAATAATATCTAGTTTAACTTTGGGAAAAATGAGTAACAGGAATCTATTTGTTTTAGTACTGGTTTTATTATCAATTGTTTCTGCACATTCTGCAACTTTTGAATATGGTACCCGTTTTAATAAAAACGAGTTGTATGCGCCGCTTCCATTTCTTCATTTGGATTGTAATAAAAGCAGTGAGTATCTATTTCTTGTAGAAAAACGAAGTCAATCTTTTTTGGTTTTAAAAGCAGTTGATTCAACATTGTTTGTTGAAAAACAATATGTCTGTTCTACCGGCAAAGTCCGTGGTGATAAAAATGTAGTAGGTGATTTGAAAACACCGGAAGGCATATATTTCATTCGGGATGAAAAAGACAAGCAGTATCTTGCTCCTATTTATGGTGCTGGTGCATTTGTTCTCGATTATCCTAATGGTTTTGACAAAATGAAAAAAAAGAATGGTTATGGTATTTGGATACATGGAACGGATGAGCCAGAGCGAATTCAGAATTCAAATGACACCAAAGGCTGTGTTGTTCTTGAAAATACCGATTTTAATGATGTCTCTCAGTATGTTACTATTGATCAGACACCGGTTGTCATAGTAGACGAAATTTATTTTAGAAATCAAAATTTTGTTGAGGCTGACAAGCTGGAGATAGTAAATTTTTTACAAAAATGGAAGAAAAGCTGGGAAAATCAAAACATTGGCACCTTTATTGATTGCTATTCTAAGCAGTTTCACTTTGATGGTATGAATTATTATGCTTATAAAGCATATAAAAACAGATTGTTTAAGCAATATAAAGATATCGCTGTTGATTTGTACAACATTCAAATTTTCAAGGATGATGTAAACTATGTAGCCAATTTTTACCAAGATTATTCAACAGAGAATTACAAAGATTCAGGAATTAAGCAACTGTATATCATTAAAGAAAATGATTCTTTTAAAATAGTTCGAGAAGTTTGGAATGAGAACAAAGCAACCAGTGAATAAAGTTTATGCGACATGAATTGTTAACAATTTTGTTTATCCGCAGTTCCTACAAAATACGAAAGATCAATCTGCCTTTTTTGTATTATCAACTGTTAAAGTTTGGTGTCATCCTTTTCTTTCTAATCTTTGTTGGACTCGTTTTTTTGACATGGCAATTATCTGTACAAAATACTGAATTAAAAGATCAGGTATTGTCGCTAAAGAGTCAGAAGAAAGACGCTTTTTTATATGGTCATGTTGAACCTAAAAAGCAAAAACCACCCGTCAAATCAACACCCCAGGTACAAGCTAAACAGAATCCTGTTGTCACATTTGATGAAATTGATCAAAAGATTATTAATGTTCGGGATTTTAGCGTTAACAATAGTAAGACCCAATTACAAGTTGGATTTGATCTTGTTAATGATTCCGGAAATAATTCTCAAGCAGAAGGGTATCTGCATGTGCTGTTTATGGACAGTATGAATGCTGATGCAAGGGTTTCAACTTTTCCGCAAGGTTGCAAAGTTGATAAACAGTTTAATGCAATTAATTACAAGACGGGTGATTCATTTGCGATCAAGTATTTCAAAAAAGTGCAATTTAATCTTGATCCCCCGGATTTTTCCATAAAATTTGCTGTTATAAGAGTATATTCTACTGACGGTCAAATCATCTATCAAAATATCAAATCGATTGATAATGATAATTAATAAAAATATTATTTTTGTTTTATTCATTTTTCTTGGTTTTTTCAACGTCTATTCCAAAGATGTTGAAAAACGTTTTGTGCAGGAAACTTATTTTGAGAATACACCTTATGAGTTGAATGTTTATCGGATAAAGGGACGTATACCCGATAATACAATGCTTGTTATTGGTGGAATCCAAGGAAATGAGCCCACAGGCTATCTTGCTGCTGACCATTATGTGGATATAAACCTTGAGCGAGGTAGTCTTATTATGGTACCCCGTGCTAATTTTAATACTATAATTCGGGACCAGCGTGGCTATCATGGAGATATGAACCGTAAATTCACCAAACAAAAAAATGGTGAAAATTATGAAGAGCAAATTGTAGAAATTTTAAAGTCACTTATAGCAGAAGCAGATGTTTTGTTGAATTTACATGAAGGATCAGGGTTTTATCGGGATACTTGGATTTCTGATATTGAAAATCCATTACGTTATGGTCAATCGATAATTGCAGACGCGGATGTGTTTTCAAGCAATGATTCAACTGAGACACTGAATTTAGAAGAGATTGCCAAAACGGTAATTACCCAGGTTAACAAAAAAATTGAAAATCCTCAATATCAGTTTGCTTTTAATAACCATAATACTTTTTCAGACCATACCCGTCATGCCGAGCAGCGTGCTTCGGCAACTTATTACGCGCTATCAAATTTTGGTATTCCTGCGTTTGGGATCGAGTCTTCCAAGTCTATATCAGACATAGAGTTAAAGGTGCGACATCAGGTATGGATAATTAATGAATTTATGAAGATATTTAATATAGTACCCGAAGTGCCACGTATCTATCTGGAATATCCTGAATTATATTTTGTTATTGTTACCATCAATGAACAGCAAACACATATTGTGCCTGTTGGAAAATCTTTGACTATTAATAAAGGTGACAAAGTCGAAATTAACCATATAGAATCAAACTATGAGCGCGGTCTATCGGTTGACATATTAAATTATGGTACCGTGAATGATTACCGGTCAAAGATTGTTATAAACAATTCTACCAAAGCCATTGTTCGAAAAGATAAATTTCTTTGTGGTGAGATATACCTGGATATTAAAGATAGTCAAGCGATACCTAAAGAATCATTCAATTATTTGGTAATGAATGTGAACGATGATGTACAAGTGTTTGATAGAGATAAAGACATTAAACTGGTGCCCGGTGACAGAATTAAGATTATAGATACAGTACCTTCAACACAACAAGATCCTTCGGTCAGGGTGAATGTTTATGGATTTGTTCCACAGGATAAATCATTAAAAACTCAGGACCGGGGTGTTTGGGTTGACACATCTACGGATTTGATAAAAGCATATTCAGAAGATGGAGAGGGCTGGGTATATAGTATTCGTTTAGAGCAATATAATGAAATACTTGCCAGCTTTCGTATTGTTTTAAAAAAGCCGGATTTGATGAGTATAAAGCTTGAATGCGGACAAGATACTTTGAATGTTAGAAATAATGAAACAATAGAATTTCATAAGAATCAGATTATTCGTATAGTAAATGTAGAAACCAGCGATGCACAGAAAACAGGGTTGCAAGTAAATTTTAAAGGCTTTGTTGGAAATGGAGATGGAGAAGACAGGAATCTGAATATTGCGTTGAATGAGAATTTACTCGACAGTTATGCCATAGACAGAGATAAACAGATTTATCCGATAATTGTTTCTTCAAATAAAAAAAAGTTGGGAGAGATATTCATAAGAATAGTTGAATAAGAGATTGCGAATTCTGTTTTTCTACTTGACTATTTAGCTTATTTTTAGTAAAATAAATTGATATAAACTTTTGTTAAAATTTAAAGTAATTAACAAATATAATCGTATCATATTTGTCAAGATAAATCCAAAATAAATCTCTTGAAAGGAGGTGTTAACTTGATGAAAAAAGCAAAAAGTCTCATTGTTTTTACGGCAATTGGCTTGATGTTCATATCATTGGCGCTTACAGGTTGTGGTGGCCCAAATGAAAAAGAATTACAAGCTCTGGAAGAAACAAAAGCAGCTGCTTTAGCGGCAGAGAGTTCTTTGTCAGATTGTGAAAGCCAAAAAGCACAACTGGAATCACAATTGGCAGCAAAAAAACAAGAACTGAAAGAGATGAAACAAGAACAAGCAGATGTTAATAAACGGTTAGCCGAAATGGGCTACTAATCGAGTTAACATTTAAACATGAAACCCTTGGAGGGAAGCTGATGAAAGTTTTAGGTAAAAAATTGACCTTCTTTACCTTGGCGCTTTCAGTTTCACTGTTTTTTGGAGCAACCTTTTCCATGGCACAAGAAAAAATGTCTATGGATGAATATAAAGCTCAATTAGCTGACTGGCAAAAACGTGAAGCTGACGCAAAAGCCGCCGCAGAGACATGTCAATCTGACGTGGCCTCATTAAAAGGCGAAGTAGAAACCACCCAAGCAGATATTGACAAGACTTGGGGCGAAATCCTTGCGGCATTGGGCACAGATCAAGCAGGTGTGGATGCTTTCCGCGCTGAATTGAAAAATCTGGAAGCTCAGGTTGATGGCCTGCTGGCATTGTCACCAGAAGAACTGTTTAAAAAACGTGACGAGCTGGAAGGTTTGATTGCACAGTTGGAAGAAGCAAAGAAAAATAAAATTGCAGCTTTGACTGAAATGCAAAACCTTATTGCCACTATTGAAGGCAAAATTACCCAAGTTCAGAATAAAATGCCCAAGGCAGTTTACGATGAATACAATGTAATCGTTGGTGATTACCTTTGGAAAATCTCCGGCAAAGAAGACATTTATGCAGATCCTATCAAATGGATGCGCATTTATTCTTATAACAAAGACCAGATCAAAAATCCCGATCTGATTTTCCCTGACCAGGTTTTGAAAATCCAACGCGAAGTTGGTCCTGAAGAATACTTGGTAGCAAAAGGTGATTATTTGCAGAAAATTGCTGGTAACGCAGACGTTATTGGTGATCCTGCATCCTGGACAAAAATCTATGAAAAGAATAAAGACATTATTGGTGAAGATCCTAACATGATTTTCCCTCATACTGTTTTGGTTATCCCCAAAGAATAGTTTGACGTGTCTTTTATTTATATAGCTTTTTTAACTCTCGGTCAGTCTAGCTGGCCGGGAGTTTTTTTATTTGGATGAAAAGTTATTTTAAAATAGCTGAAAAAATCTTACATTACCAGGTACAATTTTTTTAGGACTAGAGTGGACGAGCGTAAAGTAACATTGCGAGGAATTAATCCTCTGGATTTTTATGGGGCTCAGGACGCTAATTTGCGTGTTTTGGAAGCTTGCCTGAATACGCAAATTATTGCCCGGGGCCATGAAATTTTAATTCGTGGTGAAAAAGAGCAAACTGAAAATGCTGAAAAGATTATTGCCGAGCTTTTGCATATGGCAAACCGGAATGGTCAAATCACCCCGGATGATATTGAAACCGTATCTAAACTTTCGGTACGACAGCTTGATCAGGTAGATGAAGTTGTTGATAAAGATTCAATCATTCTTTATACACGGAAAAGTTTTGTAAAGCCCAAAACCGAGGGGCAAAAAGTTTATTTTGAGGCTACACAGGATAATGATATTGTGTTTGCCATTGGACCTGCGGGAACCGGCAAGACCTACCTAGCTGTTGCAGTAGCTCTTGCATGTTTACGTGACAAGATTGTTGACAAACTGGTTTTGTGTAGACCCGCTGTAGAAGCAGGAGAAAATCTGGGGTTTTTGCCGGGTGATTTCAGGGATAAGGTTGATCCTTATTTACGTCCCTTGTATGATGCCCTGTATGATATGATGCCGCTTGATAAATTGAAACGCAATCTTGAAAACAATGTGATTGAAATTGTTCCCCTTGCATTTATGAGGGGGCGTACACTGAATAATAGTTTTGTTATTTTGGATGAAGCTCAAAACTCTACTTCTGCTCAGATGAAAATGTTCCTGACAAGATTGGGTGCAAATTCTCGAGCGATAATTACCGGTGATATTACCCAGATCGATTTACCAACGCAAACCAAATCTGGTTTGGTGGAAATTCAGGAAATATTAAAGGGTGTGGATGGAATAGGGTTTACGTATCTTTCAAAAAAGGATGTTGTTAGACACCAGTTGGTAAGAAAGATCATCAATGCTTATGAAGAATTTGATTCAAATCAAAAAGAAGAAAGCTTATGAAATCGTTCTTAAATTTCAGACATCGTTTTAAAAAGAAAAAAAATACGGATAAATCATCCGTCTCTCATACAGACCAATCCTTTAAAGCCGTTTATAAAAAATATATTCTGGATATTGCGGTTTTGCTGGGATGTGCGGTATTGCTGACTTTCTTTTTCCCCAGAGGAAAATCTTTTCAATTCTCAAATTTAAAAGAAGGCAGTGTTTATGTTGGTGCAGAGATCATTGCACCGTTTACTTTTCCTGTTAACAAAAACCCGGAAGAGTATGAAAATGATGTCAAACGCGCACGTGAGAGTGTAGCTCCGGTTTTTCAACGTAACGACAGTATTGAAGAAGAACAAAAACAAAAATTGAAAACTTTTGTCAATCACCTGTCTGAATTGTTAAAGTTTAATGAAGTAAAAGACCAGGATTTCAGGTTGCTTTTCAGAGACGAAGGCATTATTGTTTCTGATGATGATATTGTATCTTTATTAACCGGGTTTAGCGATAAATCCGGACTTGATATAAATAATTTGCCAGAGCGTTTTGTAAGTAAACGCGTTGAGGCCTTTAAATCTTTATCAGGAACGATCACTTCCTCAATTGAAGAGTTTTATTCTACCGGTATTCTTGACAAAAATAAAAATGAAATGTCTCCCAGTCAAACCAAGATCACGGTAAGACAGAACGATCAGTCTTCAGAAACTATGATAAACTTGGGTTCAAGCGAACCTTTTGTTGAAGAAGACATTAATTATTATTTTGACAAAAATGAAGCTTATAACACCCTGCTTGAAAAACTCCGCACCAATACATCATTGGACGAGAGCCAGGTTAAGATTGCATATCAGATATCGGCGCACTTTTTGGTTCCCAATGTGTTGTATGACGGGCAGGAAACCGAATCTATGATTGAGGTTGCTGTGGCAAATGTACCTCTGGCAAAAGATCAGGTACTTGCCGGTGAACGGATTATTGACAGTCATGAGCGTATAACCAGGCAGCATATCGAAAAATTGACATCATTGGCACAGGCGAAAGCAGAGCTGGGAGAGACATCTGGTGTCTGGTCTCGCATTTCTCCCAATATTGGCAAGTTTTTCATTATTCTGTTTACACTGAGTATACTGGTAATGTTGATCTGGCGTGATCATCGTTTTATTATTATGGATCGTCGCAAGTCATTGCTGGTGTTGATCGTGATTCTATTTTTGGCTTTATTGACATTTTTGATCAACAGCTTTTCATTGTCACCCTATTTAATACCCATACCAATTGCGGCTATTATTGTAACTATCTTTTTCAATACTCAATTGGGTTTTCTGGTTTCTATTACTATCAGTTTGCTGGTAGGGGCCATGCGCGGTGACGAGTTTGTGATTACGTTTATCTCTATTTTTGTATGTTCCATTGCGGTTCTTGCCGTGAGTAAGGTGCGTACCCGTAACTGGGTGTTGCGGGCTTTTGGTTATATAGCCGGATCATATATTGTTTCCATTCTCATGTATGACCTTGTAAATTATATCCCAGTTTCTATCATTGTTCAAGATATAGGTTTTGGTGTGATGAATGCATTTCTGTCACCAGTGTTTGCTTATGGACTGATCATTGTATTCGAGTTTGCGTTTGATATTACAACAGATATGACCTTGTTAGAGCTGTCAGATTTGAACCAACCGTTATTGAGACAGTTGGCTATACAAGCCCCGGGCACGTACCATCACAGTATTCTGGTTGGTACGCTTGCTGAAGCGGCTACAGAATCTATTGGTGGTAATGCATTGCTTGCGCGTGTTGGTGCGTATTATCACGATATTGGGAAAATGGAAAAGCCAGAATACTTTGTTGAAAATCAAACCCGTGGACGCAATCCTCAGGAGAAACTGGCGCCTTCCATGAGCTCGCTTATTCTTTCCAATCATGTAAAACGTGGTGGAGAAATAGCACGACAATACAATTTACCCAAAGAAGTGGAAGCATTTATTCATGAGCATCATGGCACTTCATTGATGAGCTATTTTTATCAAAAAGCGTTAGAGCAGAACACTGAAGAAAATGTGGCAAAGGAAGATTTTCGCTATCCTGGTCCACGACCCAAGTCACGGGAAACTGCTATTATGATGTGCGCGGATGTTGTAGAAGCAGCTTCCCGTACACTCAAAGATCCTACTCCCAGCCGAATCAAAGGTCTGGTTGAGCAGATCATAGATGAAAAGTTTAAAAGCGGAGAATTGGACGAGTCTCCCTTGACATTAAAAGACCTTTCTAAAATTTCAGAAGCGTTTCAGAAAATTTTGATTGGTATACATCATGCGCGCGTAGAGTACCCGTCAGATAAAAAAGAAAATACAGAAAAGAAAGCAGAGGCAGCTAATAAACAAGATCGAGATAAATAATAATTATAACCAGGACAACCTGGAGTTCCCGCTTGTTAAAGATGTCATGGATAATCTGTTTAATATGCATGATAAAAGTGATAAAGCGTGGCAGGTATCCATTGTGCTTGTTACGGATGAGTATCTGGCAACCATGCATGAACAATATCTGGATGATGCCACACCAACAGATGTAATTACGTTCAACCTCAGCGAGTCATTTGAAGACTATAACGAGGGTGAAATTTATATCAGCGTTGATCGTGCGAAAGATCAAGCCGGGAATTACAATGTGTCAATAGAGAGTGAACTATACCGATTGATGATACATGGAATGCTGCATTTGACAGGTCTGGATGATCAGACAGAAACAGAAAAAGCAAATATGCGCAGCAAAGAAGATGAAATTTTACAAAAATTTAATTTACTTTAAAGTTTTTTTGATATAAATTGTATATAGAGTGGTAAATTTAGGAGAAAATATACATTTTGGAAGACCCACTACCTTATTATTCGATAGCGTTTTTTGTACTCTTGTTGTTATCGGCTTTTTTTTCCGGGGCGGAAACTGCTTTTTTTTCTATTAATTCAATTACCAGTAAACAGTTGCAAGATGAAAAAAAGAGCAGTGCAAAACGGGTCCTGTTTTTACTATCCCAGTCACGTCGTCTTTTAATTTCTATATTGATTGGTAATACCCTGGTGAATGTGTCTGCTGCGTCATTATCAGCCATGCTGACTACACGTCTCAGCATAGAAGCAGGTTTAGACCCCAGAATTGTTCTTGTTTTAAATGTTGTTGTGGTCACGTTTTTGATTCTTGTATTTAGCGAGATCACTCCTAAAATTATTGCTGTTAAAAATGCCAAAACTTTTTCTCAGAATGTGTCTTTGGTCATTCTTTCCATATATTATTTGTTTTGGCCGTTTTCCTGGGTTCTTGAAAAAGTGATCAACTGGTTAACAGATGTATTTAAAATTAAAGAATCCAAAGAAGAACGCTTTTTCCATTCCGACGAGTTTCAGGCCCTTTTGGATCTGGGTGAAGAACAGGGCGAGTTGGAAGAAGAAGAAAAGGAAATGATCCACTCGATTTTCGAGTTTGGAGATACCATCGTCCGTGAAATCATGGTTCCACGAACAGATGTGGTATGTATACAGGAAGACGCATCCATAAGTGATTTGATTCGGGTTATAAAGGAAAAGGGTCACACACGTATTCCGGTTTATGAGGAAACTATAGACAAGATCATTGGTATAATAAACGCCAAAGATTTGTTGTCATTTATTTCCAGTGGAGATGGTGGCGCTGATATAAAGTCATTAGCCCGTGGAGCCTTGTTTGTACCAGAAAGTAAAAAGATAGATGATCTTTTAAGATTGTTCCAAAAGGAACGGCAGCATATGGCCATTGTGGTTGATGAGTATGGCGGTACAGCGGGCATTGTTACCCTTGAGGATGTGATAGAAGAAATTGTGGGTGATATTCGTGATGAATACGACAAAGAACAAGCCCTGTATAAAAAAACAGATGAGAATAATTATCTGGTAAATGCCAAGATCGACATAGAGTCTTTGAATGATTTGATTGAAATTGAAATTCCAGTCAAAGATGATTATGATACTCTGGGAGGTTTTATTTTAGAGCAAACCGGCTCTGTGCCAGAACCAAACCAGGTAGTGAAATATAATCAATATAAATTGATGGTTAACAAGGTCGAGAATAACCGGATCATTCTGGTTAAAATTTCATATCATCCACATGATGAGGATGAAGCAACTTTGGGCGAAAATTTGTAATATTGAGATATTTTTTGTATTATTTGTGCAAACATGGAGAATAAAAATGTTAAAAATGAAGTTTGATTTTCGTGATTTGTTTGCTGCACCACGCATGGCTTTCAGCATTCAACGTATCTGGATACAGTTTGTCGGTATGCTTGTGGGATATGCAAGTTATTTGGTGTTTACATATCTCAGTTACATTGTCAGTGGATACGCATTTGATGCTGTATGGCAAAAATTTGGACTATTGCCTTGTCTTTACGCATCAGCCGAGACCTATCCCTGGTTTGCGTGGGTTCTGTTTGCATTAGGCTCTTTGGGTTTCTTTTTAGCATATTTGGTGGCAAATACGGCAGTTGCACGAGCTGTGTATATGGTGGGCAAGGGTAACAGCTTTTATACCTGGAAAGAAGCTTATTCATTTGCATTGCATAAATTCTGGTCTGTATTTTTAACACCGGTTTCTCTGGTTGTACTCATTTTATTATTGGTATTGGGCGGATCGATTGTTGGATTCCTTGGAAACGTAATACCCTTTATTGGCCCGTTGGGTGTCAGTTTTTTTACTATTTTATGGTTTATTGCTTCGCTATTAATTTTCTTTTTTATAATCATAGTTTTGGTTTCATTGTTGATGGTACCGTCAATTATTGCCACCACAGATGAAGATGCTTTTGAAGCCGTCTTTCAGGCGTTTTCTATTACCTGGGCACAGCCCTGGAGACTGATCATGTATCAGGTTATGGCATTTGTATTGTCCATTGTTTCCTTTGGTTTATTTGCCTTTGCTGTCAAAAAATCTATTGTTATTATGAATGGAATTTTTATTGGCTCTATGGGTTCAGAATTTATCAATTTTAGTAATAACGGCCTTGCAATGGTACAATCCTGGACCATCATGTTCCAGAGTTTTATTGTCTCCATATTTCAGGGTGCAGCACCAGAAGTATTTTTCCGTAAAGTTTATACTTTTATTCCGGCATCCGAATTGGGCATGTCTGTACTGATTTCATCTTATTTTTATGCAATCAGTCTTTTAATGATTGGCGGATGGGTTATCTCTTATGGTATTTCCACATTTACATCCAGCAACACCATTGCTTATATGGTATTGCGCTACAATAAAGACCAGGAAAACCTGCTAGAGCGTAAAGATGCAGAAGAGGAAGAAGATCAGGTTGAGGAAATAACAGAGCAGGATTCCGCAGAATAGACAGTTTATGGGTATAATATAATAATGTATAATAGAGAAAGATATTGAGGGGAATATGTCAGAGCTGTTTGTCAAGATTGATAATGTTGAAAAAGGACCGTATTCGACATCAGAATTGAGAAACCTTGCCAAAAAGGGCGAGTTTCAACAAAGTGATTTGATATTCCATGAAGATACACAGGAATGGGTTAAAGCTGGTGAACTGGAAGATTTTTCCTCACTGTTTGAACAAAAGGCAGCGGTACCCAAAGAAAAAATAGTCTTTGCTGTTGGCGGAGGCAAGGGCGGTGTTGGTAAAACCAGTTTGACTTCATCGCTGGGAATAGGATTAGCAGCCCTGGGAAACCAGGTTATTGTTGTAGATGCTGACCTGGGCGGCGCCAACCTTCACACCTGTATGGGTATATTGGATCCAGAATACACGTTTTATCATTTTTATACCATGCAGCGAGAGAGTCTTGAAGATATTTTGCTGGACACGCCAATTGAAAATTTAAAACTCATTAGCGGTGCATGCGGAACATTGGGTCTTGCGAATCCCCAGTATTCTCAAAAGCAAAGATTTATTTCTCATTTACACAATCTCAATGCAGATTTTATTCTGCTTGATCTTGGCGCCGGTTCATCTTATAATGTGATTGATTTCTTTATAGCAGCAGACCAGGGAATTCTGGTAACCACCCCGGATCCCATTGCAATTCAAGATACGTTCAATTTCCTCAAAGTCTCTTTTATGCGCATGCTGATGCGTGAATTCAAGAGCAACACGCGAGTGTTAGATATTATCGAGAGTCAGATTGGCACGAATCAGAGCCGCATGTCAAATACCATGTACGATATTATTGAACAAGTGAAAACAATTGATCCGGCCGCTTCGAAACAAATTCAAGAAAAGCTGAGTTCTTTTCGACCCAAACTTATATTAAACATGGTCCACTCTGCGGATGAGATTAAAGAAGGTGACACCTTGAAAACAGCGGCAAGTGAGCTGCTGGGAATAACAATAGATTATATTGGTTATGTAGATTTTGATGAACAGGTTCGAAAGTCTCTCAAAGAGCTTCGGCCCTTTATACTCGATAATCCAAAATCAAAAGCATCCAAAAGCCTGGCCAGGTTGATCTCGGTTGGTCTTTTGGGCAAAGAAGGATGGCAGGGATTTAGACAAAAAACCAAAGTTATTCGGAATGTTAAACAAGATTCCAAAGACTATCCCAAAGCCAATCTCAAAGAAGGCGATACCATTTGTTCTGTGAATTGCATTTATTGGGGAGATTGCGAATATCAGGATGGAGGACATCCCTGCAGTGTAAGACATTTGGATCCAATTTTTAAAAAGTAAAAGGGGCAAAAAAGCCCCTTTTTTTTTGCCCGCTATTAAACCGTTTTCATATTAACGTTTAAATGATTAAATTGTACAGATTTTTACAATAGATATTTAGGTATGCCAAGTCAATTTGAAAAGAAGAAAATATCTCCGGCGAAATCTTTGACCCTAGGTTTTTTATCTCTGATTATACTGGGCACGGTTTTACTGATACTGCCTGCCAGCTCGAAGCAGAGCGTATCAATCATTGATGCCTTGTTTACAGCTACGTCTGCTACCTGTGTTACCGGACTGGTTGTATATGATACCGGAAGCCATTGGACAGGGTTTGGACAATCAGTGATTTTGCTTTTAATTCAGGTAGGTGGACTAGGTATTATGACCTTTTCTACCCTGGGTGCATATATTGTTTCCGGTAAAATTAACCTGAGAAACAGATACCTGTTTGAAGATAGTATAGCGGGCGGCCATACACAAAATGTTGGCAAGCTCATCTTGTCCATTATTTTTAGTACATTGATTATAGAAGCCGTGGGTGCTGTAATTTTGACGTGGCGCTTTTCTTTAGACAAACCCTTGTTGGAATCTGTTTATTTGGGTGTTTTTCATTCAATATCGGCTTTTTGTAATGCAGGATTTGCTCTTTTCAGTACCAGTTTGTCTGGTTTTCACACGGATTATTTGCTTAACATCACTGTCATTTTATTGATTATTTTGGGTGGTATTGGGTTTTGGGTAATATTTGACATTTTAAAATTGTTGAGAAAAAAAAGCCGCAGATTGGGGCTTCATTCAAGGATTGTGTTGATTACTTCGGCTATTCTTGTTTTGTTTGGAATGGTTTTATTTTTATTTTTTGAATGGAATAATGTACTAGATGGACGCCCAGTTGTTCAGAAATTGATTGATGCATTGTTTCAATCGGTTACAACGCGTACTGCCGGCTTTAATACTTTGCCTGTTGAGGCAATGACCAGTAGTACCTTGTTGTTGTTTATCATGTTGATGCTTGTTGGTGCGTCACCGGGTTCCTGTGGTGGAGGAGTGAAAACCACAACATTTGCGGTTGTCAGTGCGATGATTTTTTCACGGTTTCGCAATGAACCTCAAGTACGTCTGTTGAACAGAGGTGTGTCTGAGCGGGTTGTATCTAAAGCTATTGCCATTGTGTTTTTTGCAATGGTAATAGTGATTGTTGCAATTACTGTGCTGCTGGTTACCGAGCATCCGGGTGGCCCGCATATGATGGGCAGGACCCTGTTTTTGGAAGTGGTGTTTGAAGTTTTTTCAGCCTTTGGAACTGTAGGTTTAAGTATGGGATTAACACCGGTCTTGTCTTTTACCGGTAAAATTGTTATAATTTTATTAATGTTTATTGGACGTGTGGGTCCATTAACTATTGCACTTGCAATTGTTCAAAGGAAAAATGCGCGTTTTAAATATGCCGAAGAAGAATTGTGGGTAGGATAACGATCAGGATTTATTATGAGAACGTTTGCAATTATTGGATTAAGCAGCTTTGGGACATATCTTGCTAAATATCTCTCTAATGAGGGACATCAGGTTATGGCTATTGATAAAGATGAAGAAAAAATAGAGCGTATTAAACAATTTGTTGACCGCGCGGTTATTGCTGATGCCAGTGATAAAGATACCTTGTCTGGTTTGGGTTTGGCTGAAATGGATGTTGTAGTTGTTAGTTTGGGTGATCAGGTTGATGCCAGTATTCTGGTGACGTTGTATTTACGGGAACTGCGGGTAAAGAATATTGTTGCCAAAGCGATAACTGAAGATCATGGCAAGATTTTGGACATCATTGGTGCCACGCAGGTGGTTTTCCCGGAACGCGATGAGGCATACAGACTTGCTCAAACCCTAGAGAGTGATTATCTGATAGACAGCTTTACAATTGGAGAAGGCATCAGTATTATAGAATTTGCACCTCCAAAAGCGTTTTTGGCAAAAAGTCTGGGTGAGCTGGATTTGCGAAACAAGTATGGCGTTTTGGTGCTGGTTGTTAAAGAACTGGTTCCTGAGAAACTGGTCATGATACCTACGGCTGATCATATAATTAAAGACAGTGACATTTTAATGCTGCTGGGTAAAAATGAAGACCTGGCCAAGATTAAAAAAATGAAATGATATAAATAAATCTGATTTGCCAATTGTTGTGAATATATGATTTTCGGGCAATGCAATAATATGCATTAAGGAGAAATGTTATGCCCATACATATCGTTAAAGTCATTAGAGAATTTACCGATTCGGTCTCTTACTGGAGAGAAAAGCGGCCTGCTCAGTTTTGTTCAGAGGTGTCGCAAACATCACCACGTTGGGAGCCCAATACGGATATCGTCGAGTTTGAGGATTTTGTAATCATAAAAATTGAACTCGCCGGTGTAGACAGAAATGATATTTCTGTCAAAGTCAAAGATGGTATGATACGGATCTGCGGGGTCCGTCGAGAAAAAATGTTGGAAAACAGACTGTCTTATCATCAGCTTGAAATTAAATATGGCAGTTTTCAGAAAAACATCCATATACCACAATTTATGGAACATAATCAGATCGATGCCAATTTAATTGATGGAATATTGGAAATTGTAATTTCCAAAGATAGTCAGGTTATTGAAGTACCTATAAATAATAAAAGTGAAAATGAAGAATAATTTAATCGAAATGTAGATTCAGGAGTTAACATGGATGAAAACAATTTCAATGTAACGATTGAATCAGACTCTGAGATGGAAACCAAAGTTCCTGCGGAGCTGCCGATATTGCCTTTAAGAGATACTGTGACTTTTCCAAATATTGTAACTCCGCTTGTTGTTGCACGGGAAAAATCAGTAAAGCTGATAAATGACGTGATAGCGGGTTCAAGAATTCTTGGCCTGGTTGCACAAAAAGACCCTGAAACAGAAGACCCGGTAACAGATGATATATACCAATTTGGAACAGCCGCAATAATTCTGCGTATGTTGAAATTTCCTGATGGTTCTTTGCGTGTTTTGGTGCAGGGAATCTCGAGAATAAAATTAAAAGAAAATGTTTCTACCGATCCTTATTTTGTTTACAATGTAGAGACCAAAGAAGATGCTTATAGAGAAACCACTGAAATAGAAGCGCTTAAACGTAATGTAGGCCAGCAATTCCAAAAAGTGGTTTCACTGGTACCGCAATTGCCCGATGAACTTCAGGTTGTGATTGTGAATACAACTGATCCCGGCAAGCTTGCGGATTTAATTGCTTCAAACCTCACCATATCGGTCGAGGAAAAACAATCGATACTTGAAGCATCAACAATTAAACAGCGTCTACAAAAACTTACGGTTTTACTGAATCGCGAACTCGAAGTATTGGAGATGGGCTCCAAGATACAGGATAAAGTCCAGAGCGAGTTGGGTAAAAATCAGCGAGAATACTTTTTGCGTGAACAGTTGCGGGCCATTCAAAAAGAACTGGGCATGAGCGATGAGCGCTCGGTTGAACTTGAAGAACTGGAAGAACAGATTCTTGAAGCAAATATGCCCGAAGAAGCGGAAAATGAAGCTCTGCGTGAGCTTGACCGTCTGTCTAAAATGCAGCCGGGTGCGGCAGAATATACGGTTTCACGCACATACCTTGACTGGATGATTATTTTACCCTGGAATGTTGCGACCGAAGATAATCTTGATATTGATAAAGCCCAGAATGTGCTTGATGAAGATCATTACGGTTTGCAAAAGATCAAAGAGCGTATTATTGAATACCTTGCAGTACGTAAATTGAAAAACGACACCAAGGGTCCCATTATTTGTTTTGTAGGGCCTCCGGGAGTAGGAAAAACTTCATTGGGTCGGTCTATTGCGCGCTCTATGGGAAGGAATTTTGTACGCATTTCTCTGGGTGGTGTACACGATGAAGCCGAAATCCGCGGTCATCGTCGTACTTATATAGGTTCTATGCCCGGCAGAATCATTCAGGGCCTGAAAACAGCAGGTAGTAATAATCCCATTTTTATGTTGGATGAAGTGGATAAAATTGGCCAGGATTTTCGTGGCGATCCTGCATCGGCATTGTTGGAGGTGCTTGATCCGGAACAGAACTTTTCCTTTTCGGACCACTATCTGGATGTTCCTTTTGATTTGTCGAGCGTAATGTTTATTACCACTGCGAATGTGCTGGATACCATTCCATCACCTTTGCGTGACAGAATGGAAGTGATTGAGCTACCCGGATATATTGAAGAGGATAAAATACATATTGCAACCAAATACCTGATACCCCGGCAGATCCATGAAAACGGATTGAAACGTAAACATATATCCTTTACCAAGGCCGCCGTAAAAAGTATTATTGCAGACTATACCCGTGAGGCGGGTGTGAGAAATCTGGAACGCCAGTTTGCAAACATTTGTCGCAAGGTTGCCAAAGAGGTTGCTTTGGGCAATGAAGATAAAGTTTCTATTACGCCTGAAAAGGTTGTTGAGCTTTTGGGTCCGAAAAAGTTTTATTCAGAAGTTGCAGAGCGCCTGGGTAGACCCGGTGTTGCAACCGGACTGGCCTGGACCCCTTCGGGTGGTGATGTGTTGTTCATTGAAGCCACACGTATGACCGGCAGCAAAGGATTGATATTAACCGGACAATTGGGCGATGTGATGAAAGAATCCGCACAGGCGGCACTTTCTTATATTCGTTCAAACGCGGAAGCGCTTGGCATTGATGAAACTATATTCGTCAAATCAGATATACATGTGCACGTACCTGCAGGAGCCATTCCCAAAGACGGCCCATCTGCGGGTGTTACCATGACCACTGCGCTGGTCTCTCTGCTAACAAAAAAACCGGTACGGAGCGATCTGGCTATGACCGGTGAAATTACTTTGCGTGGTAAAGTATTACCGGTTGGTGGTATTAAAGAAAAGATGCTTGCTGCTCAGCGGGCCGGAATTAAACATGTTATTTTGCCTGATAAAAATAAAGATGATCTGGAAGAGATTCCCGAAGATACACGCAAGAAAATGACTTTTTATCCTGTAAAAACGCTTGAAGAAGTACTGGAACTTGCAATTAAAGCCAAACCGGTCAAGAATAAAAAAAAATAGTCTGGAATAGTTGACAGGAATCACAGCAGAAAAGGAAGAAAATTGCTAAATCAGTTTAGTGAACATGGACAGGAACATGTTTTAAAATATTTATCAGAGCTTGATGATAACCAGATATTTACAGAACGACTTGAAGATTTAGATTTTGATATTGTAAATTATTGTGCCGGATTGTTGAAAAATCAGCATGAAGGACACTATACACCCGGCACACTGAATCCAACAGATGTTATCGAGTTGCCGGAGACCCCACAGCAAGTTGAGGAATATGATACAGCCGTAGCTGTGGGAGAAAAGCTCATTGCAAATAATAAGGTGGGAGCACTTTTGGTTGCCGGTGGTCAAGGAACCCGTTTGGGATTTGACGGCCCCAAAGGAACCTTTCCGGTGGGTCCCATTACCGGCAAGACATTGTTTCAGCTTCATACGGAAAAGATCCTTGCCCGTGAAAAACAGTTGAATGCGGTTATTCCTTTTTATATTATGACCAGTGAATTGAATTATCAGGATACGGTTGATTTTTTCAAATCAAACGGCTTTTTTGGTAAAGACGCGTCAACCATCATCTTTTTTAAGCAAGGTATGCTGCCACCACTTGATGAAAATGGCAAAATGTTTCTGGAATCTAAAGATAGGGTAGCCATGTCTCCCGATGGTCATGGTGGCATGTTGCGCGCGTTGTTTAAAAACAAGATTCTGGACGACATGCAAAATCGTGGATTAAAGAGTCTTTATTATTTCCAGGTTGACAGTCCCCTGGTGAATGTTTGTGATCCTGCATTCATTGGGTATCATGAATTGAACAATGCGGATATGTCTGCCAAGACAGTATATAAAAATGATCCGTTTGAAAAGCTTGGCAATATTGGTGAAATGAACGGCAAAACCGTGGTCATTGAATATACCGAACTCAGCGATGAAGAAAAGCTTGCCGTCAACGATAAAGGCAAGTTGACTTTTGGTCAGGGAAGTATTGGCATGCATGTATTCAGTGTTGATTTTTTTCAGCGGATTCATGATGAAAAGATCCAGCTTCCATACCATATTGCGCACAAGAAAATACCATATTTAAACGATTCGGGAGAGTTGGTAAATCCTGAAACTCCAAACGGATTTAAATTTGAGCAGTTTATTTTTGACGCGTTTCCTTTTGCAAAAAAAGTGATGGTGATGGAAACAGAGCGGAAAAACGATTTCAGTCCCATTAAAAACAAGACTGGTGTTGATTCGCCCGAAACCGCAAAACAGGACCAGTTGAATCTGTATGGTGAATGGATGGAGAGTGCCGGGTTGACGGTGAATAAAGATTCAGATGGAAATGTAACGGACCTGGTTGAAGTTTCACCACTTTATGCGTTGAATAAAGAACAGTTTATTGAAAAGAAACCAGAATTACCTAATTCACAAAAAGGTTATTTGTTTGAATAAACCGGTTTTCGGATCCAAATTTTTGATAATATACAGGCGGTTAATCACGGCATGGCAACTGGAACAAAAAAAGAAAAACGAGTTAAAAGGGGGTTTTGGAGACGTTTTTTCCGATTCTGGTTGTTTTTGGGTTTGGGTTTTATTGGGCTCATCCTTTTATTAATTATAATCGTTTATCTATTTTTTCCACCCGAGTATTTTAAAGGTTTGGCGATAAAAACTGTCAGGGAACAGTTTAACCGAAATCTGACCATAGAGGGTGTAGATATCAATCTGCTGAAAGGCATTGAATTTACAGATATCGCACTCTTTCCACTAGAGCAAGACCAGGCCTTGCCGGATGATTTTCCGGTCCAGTCTGCATCTATACACAAAATTATTTTAAAATACAATATTCGTGAGCTGTTTCACAAGCGTGTTGTCATTGACGAGATTGAGCTCAACTCGCCGGATATTTTTATCAACATGATTGCTCCACCTCAGGATACAACAACGGTAAAAGAGCCGCCAGCGGACTCGTTGCAAACACCGGTATTGCCGGTTAGTATTGCCTTGAAGCAATTTCGGCTGCAAGATACAAAATTCCGCATGGAAATGCAGGACAGTCTAACCAGTCAAGTTTTGTATCTTGCAGATTTGGATGTGGGTCTGGATGATATTTATGTGCCCCAGGGTGATGTAATGGCGAATGACAGTGCCCTGGCAGCCGCACTGGAACTGAATGTAGACAAGGCCGTTTTTGAATTCAGCCAGTATGTTGCGGGCGGTGATGAAATGTCTGTAACAGGTATGATTGCTTTGAACAGCAAGGTCAGAATTGCCACACTGGATAGTCTGGATGCCTCTCTGTTTTTACAGGTCAGTGACCTCGAGTTTCGTTCCTCGGCAGTGCCTGATTTTCCTGTCATTCCGTTGATTTATCCCATAACCGTGTCTGGTGATGTGCATGTTCTTGTTGAAGAGGAAAAAGTACTAGTCCCCGGTTTGACCGTCAAGGTAGGAGATGAAACCTGGCTGGGTTCTAGCATCAAAGTTGATGGATTTTACAAACAGTGGCCCCCGCATCTTTCTGCTTCCGTAGACAAGAGCAGAATACCTGTGCAGCAGCTTTTGTCCCTGGGAAGGTCTGTACTGCCCGATTCGATGTTCCCGGATATATATTTTAAAAATCCCAATGCTGCTATTACCTTTGCGGGAACCCGTGTTGAAGGCACGCTGCCAGACAGTTCTTCCACAGAAGGATTGGAATTTCAGGCCTTTGCGGATTTTCTCGATTTTGGCTTGACCTTAAACCAGGGACAGGCAGAGCTGGTGAACCTGAATTTGCTGGCAAGATCAGACGGCAGACTCAATTTTAAGGGATTGCAAAGTTTAAACGCAACAGTATCTGTAAATTTTGATTCTGTGTATTATGGCTTGAGCGATACTCTTGAAATATATACCGGTAAGGGCGGATTAAATCTAGAGGCGGGTATAAACGAGTATATGATGCCCAGAGATGTGGAATTGGGTTTTGAGGTTGCCAATGTATTGGGAACCACCTTTTATTCTCATTTTACACTGGGCGCGGAAAAGACCTTACAATCAATTACAGGTAATGGGGTGGTCAAGGTTTCCGATATCGATACAAGAAATCTGGTACCCCTGCCGCTTGAAACAACCGCAAACCTAAAGCTGGATATTGGCATTCAAACGCTGGATTCTATCTCTACCCATCTCGATTTTGCCACAGATTCTTTGATGATACCCATGCAATATGAAACCGAAAATTTTCCTCCAATTCATTTTACAACCAACCTGCTGTGCGGTATTGACACCTTGTTCCAGCATCTGGATATTCATAATTTATCTGTCAAACTGAACCAGATTTTAACAGCCAGTTTAAATGGCACGTTTGATGTGGGTAAAACCGATTTTAAGGTCAAACTGCAAGACCTGGCATTGTACCATGCACCTGTTCTGGACTGGATGCCGCGGCGTATGAAAGAACAGTTTGCCAGTTTAAAGGTAACCGGTGCAACCCATGTCACCGCGAATGTTGTCGGCAATCTGGCCGGTGAACTGCCGGTTTTCGATCTTGAAAGCAAGGTCTTTACAGAGCAGACGTCGGTTCATTATCCTGATCAGTTTATTTCAATTGCGGGAATTCGTTTGAATGTGGATGCAGGATTAAATTCAGATAATAAAGCGGATGTTAGCGTTTCATTAAAAATTGATACAACCCTGACGGATAATGTAAGACGGGCGGCTTTTTTAGATAATGTGATATCATTGGATGTTCACAGCAATGATTTAAAGAGTTTTCGGGTTGAAAATGGTCTAATCTTTTTGCCTGAATTGCTGGCAAAGGGCGAGTTTTATGCCAATATAGAAAATGTAGATACGGCCCCACTCATTTCTGCAACATTGGATTTTCATCAAAATGCTGAAGAGCCACTGCAGATAACCCGGGATATTCAACTGGACGGTAAAACCGATCTCAGTGCAACCGTCAATATGGACACGGCATTACTGGACATTTTTGCGAATGTCAATACCAAGGACTTGACTATATTGCTGCCGGCTGAAACAGCTGTCAGCAATATCAATGCGGATTTAAAAGTACATCAACGTATGGATCTGGTTAAAGGGATTTTTCTGGCGGACAAAGAGGCGCCTATACAGACTCCCACAGATGGTTCAATTGATTATCTGGCTTATCGGGATTACTATCGTAATTCGCTTGAAAACATGTCGTACCTGAGTATTGAAAAGATAAAAGCCGCGGGTTATGAAATTGACAACTTTGAATTTGAAGCTGTGCTGGGAGGCGGCCGGGTGGAAATCCCTTCATATATGGCAACGGTTTATGATGGAAACCTGGGCGGCAGGATCTCTGTTAACCTTGCAGGCGGCAACCTGGCAGAAGCGACCTATAATTTGTCTGCCCATTTTTCAGGTATCAACTCGGACCGGTTGCTGGCGGGATTAAAGCGAAAAGAGAGTTTGGGCGTTATAAATGGCAACGCTCAATTTGAAGGAACTGGAGTGGATCCCAATGAGAAACTGGATATTCGAGGTTATTTTTACATTACCGAGATAGGGTCACGTGTTGCAGATAATTTACTGCTTTCCTTGGATCCTGAAGAAGAAGATTCAGGAATAAGATTTACAAGATTCCTTATTAACCAGGGATATACACCAAAGCTATTCACCTTTGAAGTACGACATGGATTTATGTACACTTCAATTGAATTAGGTAGACCTTGGTATCTTCCAATCAAATTAGAAGGAAATAGTTATAATATTTCAAGAACTCCTCTTCAATTTGTGATTGATCGGATATTGAATGCATCAACAATAAATTAAGTTTGTAGGAGAATTAAATGAGAACAATTGTTATTTTTCTTATACTAACTACTTTAGTATATATAAATTGTAGTGTTACTACTGATGAAATCAGCATTAGTGGTGATAAAACTATGCTGGAAGAACAAGTGTTAGGTGCGTTTGCAGAGATTGAAAGCAATACATGGGTTATTGCATCTACCCGTTCGGTTGGCGGTGGTCAGACACAAACCATGTCTGCACAGCGCCAAAATGTATTGGAATCTGTTCAAAACCGCAAGTTTAACAAGGATGAAATTGACGAGTTTAAAAAAGAACAGGTTCTGGGTGAAAACAACAAGGGCTATCTGGAAATATTGCCAACTGAAAAGTATGAATCAGATTCTCAGTATAAACGCATAATAGATCAGATTGTAACTGAAGAAAATCAGGACCGTAAGGTGATATATGAGCGTATACTTGCAATTAACCCATCTGCGGCTGCTGCAGATGATGAGGAACGCAACAAGATTTTTGCAAAATTGAATATAGATAATTCGCCGGACGGCACATTGATACAAAAAAGCGATGGTTCATGGTCAGGAAAATAATGAAATTTAGGATCAAACACATATTCCTAACACTTGTCTTGACAGTGTCGTTTTTGTCAAGTTCGTTCAGCTTTGCGCAAACGCCAGAAAATAGAAAACTGGATTATCAGCAGGTAACCACCCACCCCGATATTGACTTGTCTGCACGTATTTCTCCTGACGGCAAATGGATGGCCTATGTATCGCGCCAGTCTGATAATTTTGATATCTGGATCCGCAGCACTGCAGGCGGAAGGTCCATTCAGGTCACGTTCCATAAAGCAGACGATTATTATCCGGTGTGGTATCCTGACAGCCGGACGATTGTATTTGTTTCACAGCGCAGTGATGCCGCGGGCGATATCTGGATGGTGCATCTGCGCGAGATCAAGGGCAGGCTTTATCCCAAAGGAGACCCTGAGCGGTTTACCGATTATATGGGGTATGACGGATATCCTACCGTGTCTCCGGATTCTAAAAAAATTTGTTGGGTCTCTGACCGTAGTGGCAGTGAAGAACTTTGGTTTTATAATGAGCATACAGACGTCAAATTACAATTGACCTACAAGGGTGGTACCCACCCCATGTGGAGTTCTGACCTGCAAATGATAGCCTTTACTTCTTTCAGAGACGGTCCGGAAAATAATGGTGATATTTTTATTATCAATCTCAAGGGCCCAAAACCCACAGGCCAAGATACCTTACTTTGGGACCCGCGTGAATATCCCACATATCAGTTGACTAAAGGACCGGCCATTGACGGGTTCCCGAGCTGGACCAAAGAAGCCACGCAGGTTGTTTTTTTACGGAACGAGTTTGATACCAATAAAGACGGCTCGTTAACGCCTACGGACCGCGCTGCCGTTTGGGAAGCCCAGATTTTTAAATCACCTATTGAATTAATGTTTGTCAGTGATCCCATGTTGCAGGTATTGAGCGAGTCTTTTAATTTGAAAATGGCATCATATGCCATGCCGCTCACTTCCGGTGGTGAACAGGTAATGCAGCCTTATACCGGCTCTAACGACAGGATATATTTTACCTCTGACCGGGGCGGCAACCTCGATATTTGGTCTTTCCCGTCAACCGGGTATATACCGCGTGTTGACAATCCTTCTGCACAGTATCAACTGGCAGATTCCATTTATGCACAGTCTCCTGAAATGACGCGTTTGACTCTTGGCCCGTTGTTTTTAGACTGGGACCCGCAATCTATGACCAAGCAGCAGCGGTTACTTTTGTGGGACCGTCAACTGGCGTTTAAAAGAGTTATTGACTATTTTGGAACAGCTACCGATGTTTCTCCGCAAACGCTGTATGAAATAGCAGTTTGTTTTAAATTGCTCGACTATCCTGAGCAGGCGAATTTATATCTGGAAATCTTGTTAAAGAATTTTCCTGAACGAAAAACACTGGCGGCCTATGCTGAAATGTTAAAATTGGGGTTAAAGGCCAGGGACGTAAGATCAGGGCAAAAGAGGCTGGAACTGCTAAAACCCGAGTTGGATGCCATTCTTGAAAAATACAAGCAGGAAGCCGAACCCATGTCTGCCGCATATATAGTGCTGGGCGATCTGTTCTACCAGATAAAACAAGACGCGCAGGCGTTTAAGGCATATGAACAGGTATTGGAAACGTTTCCGGATCAGAACTTTTATTGCGCGGAAGCCCAATTGAAAATAGGAGACGTGTTCAACCGGTTTGCTACACAGGATGAAGTTATACAGGCATACTTGCAGGTCGTTCAAAAATATCCGGAACAACGTGACTGGATGGTTCCCGCCCGTGATCGCATTCTGGATTTACTGGTAACAGATGCCAACAATGAGCTTGATCTGATCAGCCGGTATCGTGAGATTGTTGGGCAATATGCTCAGTTTCCACTGCTAGCGGCAGCGGCACAACTTCGTATTGGTAAAATCCTGTTTAACGCGGGGGATTATGCCTCGGCAATTCAGGAATATGAAATGGTAGAATCGTTATTTGGCGATCTGGTAGAGGAAGTTTTTACTGCCAATTTATCTATTGCAGAGTCTTTGCTGATGATGGGCGAGAACCTGCGTGCCTTTTCATTACTTGAGCAGTTGGTAAATCGTTACAACAGCAATCGTAAAGATCTTTCAGAAATAGCCTGGAATCGGTTGTTAAAGGCGCTGTTGGATTCCGGAGATGAGTTAAAGTCTGCACAAGAGTTCAGTCTGGCATTGTTGCGCTATCAACGCGCCAAGGAGATGGACACCACTAATTTGCATGCGCACCGTGGATATATAGAGTGCTTGTACTATCTCCGGAAAATTGATGATGCGGTTACTGAATATGAGCAACTGGTCAAAGATTATCCCGAGCAGCAGGTAATCCTCTA
The DNA here is from genome assembly GCA_963693055.1 of bacterium. GTDB lineage: Bacteria > Zhuqueibacterota > Zhuqueibacteria > Residuimicrobiales > Krinioviventaceae. The sequence goes on along the minus strand of OY843751.1, from coordinate 5,790,512 downwards.
TTGTTTAGGACTGACCTATTCATACAAGGGCACGGAAAAAGCAGAACTTTACAACGAACCAGACGCGCTCGATACAAGAATGTTGAACCAGTCCAGCTACCGTATTGCCCGTGCGCTAGCCTTAGACTATACCATGGTTCAGCCGTATTTGACCCTGAGTTATAATTATGAAATGATGGAGCAGGCCGAAGCGCGTGAACGTGCCAAACCCAAGCCATTTTATATCAGGCTGTGGAATACCTTGCGAACTCCATTTGACTATGTATATGATATTGTGACCTTTGCCAAAGTAGAACCCAAACGCGGATATTATGAACGCGCTATTCACGAGTTGACCAAGGCTATTGGTTTAAACGATGCAGAGGTTGATCCCGATCTTGAAGCCAACCTTGCGCTTAACCTGGCCAACAATTATTATAATTTGGGTGAATATGGTTATGCCAAAGCATATGAATATTATCACATCAAGCTCAAATATGATTCAACCTTTTATGATAAACAACGCGAGGCTCTTATTTATGAGCGCATGGGGCATTGCTCTTACAAAGTTGAAGATGTAGTAGGTGGTGAAAAATATCTGCTTAGGGCAATTCAGCTATATACTGAACTGGAAGATGAAGGCCACGTACTGTTAAATTTAAGCCGTTTGGCATTGTTATATCAGGATACCGGTTTGAGCGAGTTTGCTGTCGAGTATTTTCAAAAAGTAGCTGATATTTATAAACGCAAAAACATGTATGATAACCTGATGCGGAGTTATCGAAGTATTGCGCTGAATTATTTGATTTTGGAAGAACCGCAGGATGCTATTTATTATGCCAAACAAGCGCTCGAGTTGCTGCAAAGCGGAAAGGTCAAAGAGATAAAGCAAGATCCTTCACGGGTCAAAGTCGGACTATTAGGTCTGCATGTGCCGGTTCCTTTTGTGAATTTGAACAATATGCTGCCTATGGCGGCCTTGAGATTTACTACAGAGGATGAAAGTGCACTTGTTTATACCATTCTGGGTTCAAGCTATAGTTATGAAAAAAATTACAAAGAAGCCATTACCAATTTAGATAAAAAAATGGTGCTGTTTAAGAAACAGGATGATAAAGCATCTCAGGCGACCTTGTTGAACAATATAGGCTATTTGTATTTTCTCAATGGTGATTATGAAAATGCATGGGGCAGTTTTAGCGAATCTTTGAAACTGTGTAAGGATAAAAAGCTGCTTAGGGGAATTTTGTTAAACAGTTCAAATCTTGCAAGAATTGTAATGGCTATGAATGCTGCCATTCTGGAAGATCAGCTTGATTATACACAGGTAAAAGATCAATTTTTGCAATATCAAAATGATGCGGCGGAAAATATTAACGATGCCCTTGATCGTATTCAGGATGAAGAATTTCGTTATGTAAAGATCAAGATAGAGATGTATCGCTATCTTGCTGATTTTTCATTAATCCATTTTGATGAGCAGGAAGACCTGAAAAGTGATATAGAATCTAACCTTTTTATTTTTGAAAACGGCACTTATGCGCAAACCTATCTGGAAGAAGCGCTTAGAACTGCCAAAGCATACGAGCTGCTGGAAGAAGAATGCTCTATAGAATATGATCTGGGCAAGTTGTTTTACAAATTGGGCAATGCAGACGAATCTTATGCGCATTTACAAAATGCTCGAAGAATGGCAATACGGAACGCGTATTACGATATGTTATGGAGAATAGATACCCACATGGGTGATCTGCTTTCCATGATGCCCCGAGATGTCAAAGTCAAGTATTCTATTCAAAAAGATCCTTACGAGTATTTTATTGAAGCCATTGATGTACTGCAAGCGCATCCTGCCAAAATTACCGGTGCAAATGCGGCAACCCTGCGTACAACCTATCAAAAACCCTATCGGCGGGTCATTCGATATATGGTTGAAAAGAATGATCTTAACGGTGCGCTTGCCATGTCTGAACAAATGCGGGCAAAACTTTATCTGGATATGGTAAGCAGTGAAAATATTGATTTGCGTAAAGAGCGGCACAAGATCTATTATGGCAATGCCAAGTTTTTACAACGGACAATTAATGAACTGGAAATCAGCCTGCTGCAAATGAGGAACCGGTTTGATATTCCGTATGCAGATATTATAGAAAAAAGAAAAGAGCTGGACTCTTATAAGCAGGAATATGAGACCCTACTCAGTGACGCACGTCTTGAAGTGCCGGAACTGGAGACTCTTGTGCGTGTGAATCCGGTAACGTGTGAAATGCTGCAAAAAAAGATCAGACCGGGTGAAGCCCTGCTCTATTTTACAGAATTAGAAGATCAGCTGTTAACCTGGCTGGTTACTAAAAATCAGATTAATTATATTGGTTACCAGCTTTCCCGGCACGAGTTGAACCGATTTGCCGATCAGGTATTCACTGCGTTTAAGACGGGTGTTGATGAAATACCGGACTTGTCGGGAATCAACTTGTTTGCAGTACTGGACCAGGCGCAATCGCCTGTAAAACATCTTGTAGTTGTACCTCCTAATGAATTGCTCTTGCTTCCCTGGAGCGCAATGTTGTACCGGAACTATCCGGATGATATGGATATTACTACCAGTACCAGCTTGACAGATTACTATTATTCTTATGATCGGCGCAAAATTCAGGGGCAACGTATCTTTTTTGCATCACGGGATTTGTCTTCACAGGTATTAAAAGATGAAGGGTATACCGTCATTCTTCCCATGACCAGCCAGGAGCAAAACAGTTTTTCTGCGCAGGGTCAGCCCTTGGGTCGTTCGGATGTGATTTATCTGCAAGTGCAGGGAGAATGGAACGAAATTGATCCTGCACGCTCACGAATGGGTTTCAGGATCAAACAGTCGTCACTAGCGGTTTTTTCTTCTATTGATTTGTATGCCATGAATTTGAATGCCGGACTTGTTCAGCTCAGTTTTGAGCACGATATTCCATTCAGAAAATTCAGTCAGCCATTCATAGCATGGGAACGGGCGTTTGGATATGCCGGAGTCCCATCCATGCTGGTGTCATTGTGGCCGCTTCCGCCAGAAAGTGAAAAAGAGTTTTTATCCGTTTATTATAAATTTCTTCAGGATTTTCCGGCAGCAGAAGCTTTAAATATGACCCGTAATCATTATGCTCAGGCAGATTCCTCGTTCAGGTTCTGGGCAGGGTATCAGTTATATGGTTTTGGGGGTATGTCCCGGGATGAAGAAGAGCAATACGCGCAAGAGGGATTTGAAGGCCAGGTACGCCGTGGCCACAGTGCGTATGAATTGGGAGAGTGGGAGGATGCAATCCGGATGTATGAAAGCGCCCAGCGTATGGCAGAGCGGCAAAATGATTCGGAAAGCATTGAGCTGTTACAGCAGAGAATACTCGAGTGTGCCGTAAACGGAGGCTTTTGGAGCAAAGCGATTGAAACACAATTGACCCAGATTGAAAATGCACAAGCCACTAACGATGTAGCTGCGGAAGCAAACGGATACAGCAATCTGGCATTCTTTTATACACAGAATAAAGAATTTGATAAAGGCATTGAGGCCAAAGCACGCTTTACCCGATTGGCTGAACAATATGGATTAAAAGAAGAAGAGGCACACTCTTTACGCGAGACCGGTTTGATCTATGAACGCGGCGGCCAATATAAACTAGCGCTGTCTCTTTTTACAGAAGCCCTGGATAAATTCAGATCCATTGAAAACCGGGAAGGAGAAGCACAGTGCCTTCGAGATGTAGGGCGGGTAAATTTCTTTTATCTTGACAATTATTACGACGCATTGGTTGTACAGCGTCAGGCTTTGGATATTTTCAAGACCTTGGGTATAACCCCGGATTTTGTGGATGCGCTACACAACCTGGGTAATACCAATGAAAAAATGGCCAACTATAAACGTGCTCTGGCATACCAACAACAGGCACTTGAATATGCTGTTCAGCTTGATGATGTGAGATTACAGGGACTGTCGCGACAGTATCTGGCAAATGTTTTTTGGAAGATGGGCAGTTATCAGAGTGCGCTTGAACAGCAGGAGCAGGCACTCGCTATTTTTGAATCTTTGCAGGATAATAAATTGTTACAGGTAGCCAATGCTACCCGTGGATTGATTGCGCTTAGCTTTGGTGATCCTGAAAAAGCGCAGACCTTTGAACTCAAAGCTCTCGAGCTGGCTACTGCGCTTGGCGACCGTAAGGATGAAGCAACCATCTACAAGAATATTGGAATGATACAGCGCGCGCAGGGTAGGGATGATCTGGCATTATCCAGCTTTGAGCAGGCTGCAGAGATTGATTCGTTAATCAATTCAAAGCGGGGCATGGCTTATGATCTTCGTAATATCGCATCCATACAGATCGGTATGGGGGTCAACTCGCCTTCACGACAACATTTGAATCGATCTTTACAAATTTCTCAAGACATTCAGGACTGGCGCAATACCACGCAATGTTATCTTGAACTGGGTCGTTTGGAGATGCTGGATGTACGTCCAGACAGCGCGCGGGTCTTTTTCGGCAAATCTGCAGAACTTGCTGAAAATTTGTACATGCCTGAGATCCAATGGCGTGCGCACAAATATCTTGCAGAGACCTGGCAGGGTGTCAATGCGGATAGTGTTTCCGCACAATATTACAAAGCAATTGATGTGATTGAATCTATGCGGGCAATGATTAAAGTAGAAGAATTTGCTTCGGGCTTTGTAGATGATAAACTGGATGTGTACGGCGCGCTCATTGATCTGCACCTTGAACAGGGCCAGGTTGAACAAGCTTTTGATCTGGTTGAACGCTCAAAAAGCCGCAGTTTTTTGGATATGCTGGGAAGTAAAGAAATTGCGTTTAATACACAAAATCGTGATCTGTTGGCAAAAGAAGACAGCCTGGATACAAAGTTAAAAGAAACACAAACCCGGTTGTTTTATCTTCGCTCAAAAAATGACAGCCTGGCGCAGGATGAAATGAACCAGCTTGAAGATCTGGTTAAACAGATAGAGCAGGAACGCGATTCATTATTGGTTCGCCTGCAACAGAGTGATCCCGAGCTGTCTGATATGCTGTCTGTTAATCCTTTGACAGTTGAGCAATTGAAAGAAAAACTGCCAGCGCGTGTGGGTATTTTGGAATTCTATCTTTATAAAGATCATCTCTATTCGTGGTTGTTGACCCGTGTAGGGATTGATTACCGCAAGATTGAAATTGATCCGGAACAGTTTGAAAAGGATGTCTTTGAACTGCGTCAGGTCCTTGACAGGCAATTGTCTGTATCGAACTGGTCTCAATCTTTGTATGAAAAGCTTATTGGCCCCTGGGATACTGAGCTTTACAAGACAGACCATTTGGTTCTGGTTCCTCAGGGCAGTCTGCACTATCTGCCGTTTGCTGTTCTGCAGAACAAAGACCAGGTCTATTTCGGATTGTCTCACTCGCTATCTATTGCACCCAGTGCAACCGTTATGGCGTATTGTCTGGACAAGGGTGATTCTTTGCACATAACGAACAGAGACAGTATGAGTGTGCTTGCGTTTGGGAATCCCGATCTTGGCAGTAAAAAATGGGACCTGCCCTTTGCTTCTCGCGAAGTGAACAGTTTGAACCGCTATTTCACCCATGTGAATATGCTTTTAAATAAACGTGCTACGGAAACCAATTTGTATTCTTTTTCAGAGTATCCACCCATTATGGTTTTCAGTTGTCATGGAGAATACGATGACGCGAATCCGCTCTTGTCTGCATTGCTGTTATCACCAGATTCCACGAATGATGGCAAACTTGAGGCAGAAGAGATTTTCTCGCTTGATCTGAATGCATATATTGTTGCCATGAGTGCCTGTGAAACCGGGCTGGGTACCATCCGTGGCGGAGATGAAGTGGTAGGATTGTCGCGAAGTTTTATATATGCGGGCACCTCTTCACTGCTCAGCAGTTTGTGGAAAGTGGATGATCTGGCTACCGCAGTGCTTGTAAAACGATTTTTCCGGTATTTGTCAGAAGGTAAATCCCGTGCTGACGCGTTACGCATGGCACAAAAAATCGTTCATGACGAAATCAATCCTTATCCGTCCTTTTGGGCAGCATTCACCCTTACGGGTGACTGGCGTTAAGTTGTAATTCTTAATTATTATAATTATTTCTGCTTGTACAGAAACACATCTGGTTATTAAATTAAACGAGGGCAATAGTATGGAGCATCGATTGTCGGGAATTCCCCAGGGGCGCATTCTATCGTTAGATGTATTGCGTGGATTTGATATGTTTTGGATCATTGGCGGGGCATCGCTATTCAGCAACTTTTTTCGACTGTTCAACACACCATTTACCGATTCACTTGTCAGACAGTTTGAGCATACGGAATGGAATGGATTCACTTTTTACGACCAGATCTTTCCCATGTTTTTGTTTATAGTGGGTACCAGTATGGCTATAGCACTGGGACGAAGAAAACAAAAGGGATTGTCAAAAAAAGAGTTGTACAAGTATGTTATTAAACGTTTTCTGTTATTGTTGTTTTTAGGTTTTGTTTTTAATGGATTGTTTGATTTCAATTTTAGCAATTTTAGATATGCCGGAGTACTGCAGCGCATTGCATTTAGTTATTTGTTTGCATCAATCATTTTTATCCATACCTCAAAAAAAGTACAATATGGTATAGCTGCTTTTATATTGCTGGCCTATTGGGCAATGATGATGCTAATTCCGGTACCCGGATTTGGTGCGGGACAGCTTACTCCTGAAGCTAATCTGGCTGGGTATGTTGACAGGTTGATGCTACCGGGAAGATTCTGTTGTTATACCTTTGGAGATAATGAAGGAATTCTTACAACCTTGCCGGCAATTGTGAATACCCTGATGGGTGTATTTGCAGGTTATTGGATGCTTTCCGAAGCGTCTCAAACCAAAAAGGCACTGGGCCTGGTTGCAGCGGGAGTTGCATCACTACTCGTTGGCGGATTGTGGGGACTGGTTTTCCCCATCAACAAGTTGTTGTGGACGTCGACTTATGTTCTGTGGACCGTTGGCTGGAGTCTGCTGCTGCTTGCCCTGTTTTACTGGATTGTGGATATAAAAGGATGGCAGCGTTGGGCGTATCCGTTTATTGTGATTGGTCTGAATCCCATAACTATTTATGTGGCACAGCGTCTGTTCAAGTTTGGAGATGTGGCCCAGGTTTTTATTCATGGATTTGTTGAATATCTGGGTGATTTCAAAGTTGTATTTACTATACTCTGTGTGTTGGCAGTCAAGATTCTATTTCTGCATTTTTTACATAAACACAAAATCTATTTACGTGCCTAGTTTTAGGTACTGCGTTTAAATAAAAACGCATCCTGTGAAAAGGAATGTTTAAAAGAAATTGTTGTGAATCCGGATTCATGAGCAAGAGATTGAATGTTTTCAGTTGTTCTTGCATGGATCCGGTTTACCCCTACACTTCGCAAAAATGTGAACCAGCCCGGGGGAGAGCTGGTGAGCAGTAGATATCCACCGGGTAATAAGCACCGGTTACATTCTTTGAACAATTGGGGCAAATCTTTAATGTATTCAGATAATCCAATTGAGGTGATTAAGGTTATTGAATGGCTGCGCACAGCCTGGTGCAGTGCGTCTGAGGCTATTGCGGAATAATATTTTTGTTGGCTTTTTTGAACCATAGCGATGCTCTTGTCAGAGCCCAGTTTGGAGAGTTGTTCGGGTAAAAGATCAAGAGAATCACCGTTGCCGCATGCTATATCGAGTCCCCATCCCGACAGGTCAGGCAATAATTTTATCAAAGTTTTAATTTGCCGCTGTTCAGCGGTGTAAATTTGGCTCAAAGGCCATGGACTGCGGAACCATTGATAAAGCGGAGCTTTCAGGTTCCACAGGTTCATGATCCAATTTCTTGTGCAAAAGCAGTAAGCAGTCTGCTCAGTTTTTCTCCGGCCTTGTCTGCCATTTCTGTTACTTCCGAGTGTGTCAGCTTGTTTTTTGCCAGTCCGGTTGCCAGATTGGTTATTATGGAAATACCCAGTACATTCATATGGCGTTGATTGGCTACAATAACTTCCGGGACCGTAGACATGGATACTGCGTCGCCACCCATCATTCTCAGCATTCGTACTTCAGCAGCGGTTTCATAGTTGGGTCCGGTTACCCAGCAAAACACACCTTTTTGCATAGAGATGTTTTCACGTTCGGCAACGGTCTCAAGGGTTTTGCGTAGTTCCAGGTTATAAGCTTCGGTCATATCCGGGAATCGGGGGCCCAGCAGATTGTCTGGCTTGCCAATAAGCGGATTTCCAAATCCAAAATTGATGTGGTCTGTTATCAGCATCAAGTCTCCCGGAGTAAAGTCCGGATTCAGTCCACCACTTGCGGTTGTCAATATCAGGTTTTTTACACCCATGCTTGCCAAGAGTTGTACCGGGTAGGTCACCTGCTTTAATGTATAGCCCTCGTAACGATGGACCCTACCCTGGACCGCAAGCACACGGGTACCGTTGATATTTCCAATTACCCATTGCCCCTTGTGACCCGGCACAGTAGAAACCGGATAATGGGGTATAGACTTGGTTTTTATGGTTACTGTGTCTTTGAGTGTATCTGCGTAACCACCCAAGCCTGAACCCAGCACAATGGCGGTTTCAGGCATTTCAGGAAAGAGCGGTTCAAGATATTCGATAGATTTTTGAATTTTCTTTTTTAATTTCATACTAGATCAATAATCCTGCTATGGTTGCTGTCAACCATGATGCAAGCGCACCACCAGCCATGGCCCGAAGTGCAACACGTGACAAGTCTGATCTTCTTGAAGGAACCAGCGCGCTGATTCCACCGATTTGTATACCAATAGACGATAGGTTTGCAAAACCACACAATGCATATGTGGCGATGGTGATAGAACGTATTGAAATATCACCCGCTTTAATGTGGTTGGCAAGTTCGGCATAACCTACAAATTCATTAACGGCAACTTTGATACCCATCAAGTTACCTACATCCATGGCTTCTTTCCAGGGAACACCCATAACAAATGCAAGGGGGGAAAAAATGGTGCCCAAAAGCGTTTTCAAGCTTCCGGGAAAGATGCCCTGGTACTCGCCGCGGGCTTCGTTAAGCACTCCGCCCAACAGTCTGTAATCAATCAATTTGTCAAAGTAACCGAATATAGAATCAATCATTGCCACCAATGCCAAAAAGGCAAGCAGCATGGCGCCTACATTTACGGCAAGTTTAAGTCCATCAGTTACACCTTGTGTTGTGGCATCTAACAGGTTGTCTGCTGATTTGATTTTTGGTATTTCAACATCACCCGCGGTTTTAGAGTGTTTTGTTTCAGGCAGCAATACCTTGGCAATAGCAAGGGCTGCCGGAGCTGACATAACACTAGCAGCAATAAGGTGCCCGGCGTTTACACCCAACCGGATATATCCGGCCAGCACACCACCGGCGATTGTTGCAAATCCGCCAACCATAATAGCGTGTAACTCAGACTCGGTCATGTCTTCAATAAAAGGTTTAATTAAAAAGGGAGCCTCGGTTTGGCCCACAAAAATATTTGCAGAACAGGACAGTGTCTCCGCACCGGAAGTGCCCATGGTCCAGCGCATAAAGCGCGCCATTACCTGAACAACCGCCTGCATTACACCGAGATAATAGAGAATGGACATGACAGCCGAGAAAAAGATGATTGTAGGCAATACGGAAAAAGCAAACTGGAAGCCAAAGGTATCAAAGTATTCGGGGTTAGCCAAGTTGCCAAACAGGAACAAGCTGCCCACATCGGTCAGTTTTAAAAATTCGGCTACACCGTTTGATAATGAGGCAAACAGGTCTTTACCTACAATGTTGCGTTGTAAAAAGATACCCAATGCCAGGAATTGTATGCTGCCATAAATGTACTTGTTGTTACTACCTTTTTTCACTAGTTTTAAAACAAGCATGGTCAGTACAAGAATACCAATCAGATACCCACCAAAACCGGGTTTGTCAATCAAGTAACCGGCAAATGTTATAACCAGGGATGCTGCAATCATTGCCAAAAGTTTACCGGCATTGGTTAAAAGTCCGTCTTTTAAACGAATGTGGCTCTCGAAAATATAAAGCAGAATAAGACTAAAGAAAACATACATACCAATCCATGAGAGGTATGATTTGCTGAGGATGATTGTTGCAAACAGGAACTGGAGACCTAATCCCCAGGCAACAATTCTGAATTTTACGGCAGAGCGGGATTTTGAAAAGATATAAGCCAACCCAACCAGTACTACAACACCAAGTATTCCGATGAATCTCATAAAGAATCCTTTTTAATTATCCGGTTTATGTTCTGTGAAAACAGTATGGCAGAATCTGCAACGTGCTTCATAAATATCGCCAGATCCCACAACAACACGATGAGAGTCGTTGCTGAGACGCTGGGTACGATTTGCTGGGCGTCCACATTGTACGCAAATAGCCAGGGTTTTGGTGATATATTCCGCGACAGCCAGCAATTGAGGGATGGGTTCAAAGGGCACACCTCTATAGTCCTGATCCAGCCCTGCTACAATTACCCGTTTCCCACGGTTTGCCAATTCCTGACAAACATCCACCAGATCCATGTCAAAGAATTGTGCTTCATCAATACCTACTACGGTAGCTTTTAATGCCTGGTCTAGAATATCAGAGGCAGACGTAACGGATGTTGAAGGTATTTTCTGTTCACTGTGCGATACAATATGATTAGAAGAATATCTGTCATCAATTTCAGGTTTGAAAATGGAGACGTTTAATTTAGCGATCTGTGCGCGTTTCAGTCTTCGTATCAGTTCTTCGGATTTGCCGCTAAACATGCTTCCGCATATGACTTCTATCCAGCCCGAACCTTTGGGTGCAACGTTATACATGCTCTTACCCCGTTGTTTGAATTATTTTCTAAAAATCCATAAAACCAGAGTGATCAATACCGAGATCAATATGCTGGTAACAATGGGAAAATAAAAAGTAGTATTGCCTTTATGGTAAACAATATCTCCCGGCAGTTTTCCCAGCTGAATACCCAGTTTTTGAAACAAGGTAATCACAATACCTGCAATGACCAATAATATACCAGCAGAAATTAACAATTTGCCAAGATCATTCATAGTATTTTTTTATTTTTAATATAATTTTATCAATTTCTTCATCAGTTAATATTTCAGCATAGACATTCAAGTCTGCGTATTTTTTTGACGGGAGAATATATTCAATACTCATGGGGCGAACGGTTTTCAGATATTGTTCAACAACCGATTCTGTTGTGCGCCCTCTTTCTTTAATATCTCGCTGTAATCTTCGTATAAAACAAATGTCAAGAGGGGTATCTACAAAAAGTTTGAAATCGATCATATTACAAAGATCCGGAATGGCGAAAAGCAGAATTCCATCCAGAATAATATAATCTGTTGGTTTTACTGCAACACAATCCGGTGTGCGGTCATGAATAGAAAAATCATATACAGGGCACTGAACATCGTTGCCCTTTTTCAGTTGTTCAAGATGCTCAATGAGCATGGTTGAATCTATCGCATCGGGATGATCATAGTTGGTATGGATTCTTTGCTCCATTGCTATATGAGACTGCTTTTTGTAATAAGAGTCTTGAGAGATAATAATAGCTTTGCTGCCAAGTTCCTGCGCGATTTTTGTGGTCAAATATGTTTTTCCGGAGCCGGAAGCTCCGGAAATTCCAATAATATAAGGGGATTTATTTTTTGCTGTCATTCTTTAAATACTGTTTGTCAAATGGATAGGAAAACAAATCTCCCAGAGGGATGATTTGAAAATTTTTACTGTCAGATATGAGTATAACCGGAAGGTCCGGAGCATAGTCCCAAAGGACTTGTCTGCATGCGCCACATGGAGGACAAAAATTTTTGGAATCTGAAGCAATGGCAATAGCTTCAAATTTCGTGTGGCCTTCAGACAAAGCTTTGTAAAGTGCCACTCGTTCCGCGCACATGGTCAGTCCGTAAGAACTGGATTCTACATTACAGCCGGTAATAACCTCGCCGCTTGAGGTCAATAATGCGGCGCCAACTCTGAAACCCGAGTGTGGGGCCTGAGCAAATTTACGGCTTTCAAGGGCTTTGTTTATCAAGTCATCATAATTTATCATAAGTCAAATCCTAAAAAAAATCCGAGGGAGTACCTCGGATGTGTATAATTACAACGTGATTTAACTACCCTTTTGTTAGAACGGAAGATCATCTGAATCTGAGCCAGAATCGTCAAATGCAGGTTCTTGTGGTAAGGGTGGTCCTTCGGATGAATCTGATGAGCCGCCTCCGGAACCTCTTGAATCCAGTAGCTGCATATTATCTGCTTGAATTTCCGTGGTGTAACGTTTGTTTCCGTCCTTGTCTTCCCATGAACGGGTTACCAGTCTCCCCTCAACGTATACACGGGTCCCTTTTTTGGCATACTGCTCCATAATTTCAGCCAGTTTTCTCCAAATAACAACACGGTGCCATTCGGTGTTTTCATTTTGACTGCCGTCCTGTCCTTTCCATGACGTGTTGGTCGCTACGGATAATGTTGCCACTGCGGCTCCGGAAGGAGTATATTTCAATTCCGGATCCTGCCCCAATCGGCCAATCAGCATTACTTTGTTTAATGTTCCTTTGCTGTCAAAAGCCATTTGAACCCTTTCTTGTTAATTTACAAGTAACAAAATTTCAAGAATAATCTTATGAATTATTTGCAAAAGAATCAAGGGTTTTTTAGGGCTTTTAATTATCAAAGAAGATCGTTATTTTACATTGCTGGTTTTATTGAGGAATAATAAACATGTTGAAAACAAAATTAATGGATTTGAATATAAATGGTATCAACAAAAAAGATGAGACTTATAATCTTGAGCAGTTGATAAATATAAAAGAGCTTGAAAGCACTATCCGTAAAACAGGGTTTGTTGCTCCGGTTCTGGTAGAAATAACCCAATCTGGTTTTAGACTTTTGTATGGTTTTGCAAGAGTCAATGCCATGCTTAAGATTGGCGAGTCTACAATTCCTGCGGTTGTTTTGGAACAGCAGCTTTCGTTTCAAAAGGCATTTGCTCTGGCACTACAAGACCGTATGGATAAAGGGCCCATAAATCCTGTAGAGGTTTCGGTTATTATTCAACGTTTGGAAGCGGGTGGTGTTGATAAAAACGAGATTGTTAAACATTTTTTGCCAGAGATGGGTTATGGAAGAAATCCCAAAGTGTATGAATTGCACAAAGATCTTTTCAAGCTTGAAGAGCCCTGGCGGCAGATGTTAAATGATGACCAGTTGTCTCTGGATATGGCAGCAGAGATTGTATCTGCTGAGGCCGATGTGCGAAATGCCTTTTTGGAATTTATTAAAGTTTTACGTATTGGCAAAAATCGTCAAAAAGAATTTTGGGCACTGGTACAGGATATTGCAAGAATGGAAAACATTGCAATTGCGACTTTTCTTCAGGAACCGGAAATTCAAATTATTGTAGCGGATGAGCTGCTTGCACCCGCGCAAAAATCTGATCGTATAAAACAGTTGTTATGGGAAAAAAGGTACCCGCAATACAGTGAAACAGAGAACCGTTTTAAAGAGGTCTTAAAATCCGTTAAATTACCACCCGAGCTTGTAATTCAGCATCCACCTTTTTTTGATGGTGACAGGTACTCAATCATGTTGAATATTTCATCGGCAGAGGAATTTCAACAGCATCTGGAGCGGTTACAGGAATTGAATGAAAAAGACGTAATTAGAAAATTGATTGATTTGGTATGAGTAAATATACAGAATTTTTTCGTCCGGAACGGATATATATTGAAGCAGATGTAAAAAACACAACGATGGTTAAACGGATTTTGGACCGTTTTCCCAATGCAGATGTTCATTATACGGAAGATGCAAACCTGGTTATTGATCAGGCCACTGAGCAAGCACACAGTGAATGGCAAAATACTTTATTACTTGCCAAGCAGCGCGGCCCGTTTTTGCGCCTGTGTCCCGGCACACAAAAACATGTTTGCTGTTTGTATTATAATCTGGATATAGCGGCGGGATGTGACCTGGGATGCAGTTATTGTATTCTACAGGGGTATTTAAATAATCCATTGATCACTGTCTATGCCAATCATGATGACATGTACACAGAGCTGGATCGTGCATTGCTTGATCACCCAAACCGGTTTTACAGAATTGGCACAGGAGAACTGAGTGACAGCCTAACCTTTGATCATTTTCTTGGTATAGGAGCAGATTTGGTCCGCTATTTTGCAGATAAACCAAACGCAATCATTGAGCTAAAAAGCAAGAATGTACATGTGGAAGATTTGTTGACAGTTGAGCACAAAGGCAGAACGGTTGTATCATGGTCCATGAACGCTCGGCAGATAACAGAACAGGATGAGGGAATAGCGCCATCAATCGATGACCGCCTTTTGGCAGCTCAACAGGTTCAGCAAGCCGGTTACAGGTTGGGGTTCCATTTTGATCCGATGATCTGGTTTGATGGTTGGAAAGAAGAATACAGAGAAACTGTTGATAAAATATTTAAAGTTATAAAGCCGGAAAATATTGCCTGGATAAGTCTGGGTGCATTACGGTATCCTGCCATGCTGGATGATGTAATACGTGAGAACCATCCGAATTCCGATATTGTATTGGGAGAACTTTTGCCGGGACGTGATAAAAAATTGCGATATTTTTTACCACAACGCATAGAAATGTTTTCACATATGTATAAATGGATAAAAAGCTATTCAGCAGATGTGTTTATCTATTTATGTATGGAAAATAAAAACGTTTGGGAAAAATCTTTCTCCTGGACCCCCAAAAACAGTGCACACCTGAAAACCCTGCTGGATCAACAGGTGCTGTAATTCATTGTAACCGTTATTGTTTTATATTTTTTTCCAACGTTCAATTTTATCGACTGCATCTTGTGCTGCTTTGGTAATTACCGAGAGATCAAATGGCTTTGGGAAATAATCATCAAAACCTGCTTCAAGACAGGTGATTAGGTCAAAAGTGGACTTGTAACCTGTGATTGCATGAATACATGAGGTTGGTTTGTTCTTTTTTAACAACTTGCAAAGATTGATTCCATCCATACCCGGAAGCATTAAATCAAGAAAAATGATTTCAATGTTTTCTTTGACTAACAATTTTAAAGCTTCTTCGCCTGTTGATGCTGTATAAACCGAAAAGCCAACCTCTGTTAATGTTTCTTCGAGCAGATTTCGGATCATATCCTCATCATCAACAACAAGAACTTTTTTATCCATTATTACCTCTTGATTTCATCTGATAGAATTGTAATTGTCTTATTATACAGGATTTATTGACAAAAATCAACAACAAAGTTTGTAAAAAGACTTGAAAATGACGTTTATTAAGTAATTATTTTTTTATTGTAACTGTATTACAAGTTTTTAAAAATCATCATGTTAAATGTTTTATTTATAGATATACTTATTTAATATCCTGTTTAAACCTAACAACATCCAGGGATTTTCCATAGATTAACAGTTTATCTCCTCTCATAAAGACCATATCTTTATGAGGCATTACTTTTTCCGCTTCCGATGTTTTCATATCTACAAGGTTTAACCGTTCAACCATTAATACATCTATATTGTATTTGTTTCTCAGATTGAGCTTTGACAGGCTTTTGTTGATAAAGCTGTCAGGAAGGGTGACCTGCGCTATTGAAAAGCCCGGTACCGCTTCCATAATTTTGTCTTTCTGCAAGGACTTGACATTCACTGCCAGTTCGTCTCTAAGTGATATTTTGCCAATTTTCTGGTTATAGATATTCAACACATCTTGATAGTGTAATACTCCCAAAATTTTATTTTCTGCACCATCTTTTTTTAATACAGGGATTTCTTCAATATGGTGTGAAGCAAAAATCCGCATTGCCATTTCAAGATTATCATTACAGTTAACAAATATCAGGCTTTCATCTGCAATATCTTTGGCTATTACCATACCTTCAAGTGTATGATAAGATGTTATCAAATGGTGAAGTGTTGAACTGTGAATAACACCGGTAAGACTGCCTGCTTTGTTGGTGATATAGATTGTATCGTGTTCTTCATCGTTCAAAAAAGTATGAATCAATTCAGAGATGGGCGTGTTTTCAGGGATGAGCAGTATAGATTTTCGGGTAATGTGTTCAACGGGAATTGAGCAGAGTATTCGTTTTTCCTGTGTTTCTCCTACTTCGTAACCTTCTTCTGCCAGTTCTTTTGCATAGATTGAGCCATTCATAGCCATTTGTGTAATGGTATGGCTGCCTACAATGCCAAGTATGAGTGGCAGGATAAAGTGATAATCATTGGTCATTTCAAACAAAATCATAATTGCGGTGATAGGAACAGAGTTGACGCCTGCCAGCATGGCACCCATGCCCACCAGGGTAAAAGTTGTTGTATGGAGGTCAAGATTAAATAATGTAGATGCGGTTACCGCAAACAGATAACCAAAACATGCACCCATGAACATAGAGGGAGCAAAGATACCCCCAAAACCACCGGCACCTAAAATCAAAACAACCAGTGCAAATTTTAAAACAAAGAGCATAGATATGGTTTTTGGGGTATAGGTTTGTGCAAGCATGTTATTAATTGCATCATATCCAATACCCAGAATATCCGGAATCATGAAACCAGCCAAGCCCATGATGAGTCCGGCTGCTACCATACCTGTCCACAGGGGATATCGTTTATATATGCGTGCGAAACTATGGTGAACGCTTTCTTTGGATTTGATAAAAAGAATAGATAGCAAACCTGCGCCTAACCCCAGCAGTAAGTAGAAAATATAATCCTGATATGAGCCGAGCTGTACGGTGTCAAAGATAAATTTGGGATCGTTACCTAAAAAGATACGAGAAACCGCACTTGCAGAAACCGATGAAAGCAGGAACACGCTAAGAGCCGTGGCCCTGAATTCGTTCAACAGAATAACCTCTAGGGCAAAAAATACTCCTGCAAGCGGAGTGTTAAATACCCCGGCTATGGCTGCACCTGCGCCGGCAGCGGTAAACATTCTTAATCGCGATTCTGACAAGCCCAGTATTCTACCCAAAGCGGATACCACACCAGCCCCGGTTTGTGCCGCGGGGGCCTCGGGACCTACTGTGCAGCCGCTACCGATACATACGGCAGGTGCCAAAAAGTGAAACAATGTTGCTTTGGGAGAAAGCTTGCCATCGTACAAGGAAACAGATTTAATTACTTCAAGAACCCCTTTTTGTCTGGATTCTTTGGGCGCAACTTTGACCATAAAATATTGGATCAGCATGCCAATTACAGGCAACACGATGATCAACCAAAATGGAGCGGAATGGTTTTTTAATGCCAAATGTTGTAAGAGGGCAATAGATTCGTGAAAACCTACCGCTGATAGTCCGGCAACAGTGCCCAGTATTAATGAAAAAATAATTAAAATTGTATATTCAGACGCACCATGAGCAGAGAGATATTGTCCTACTCTGAGCTGATGCTTTTTTAAATTGAGTTTGAGGTTTGATAGAAAAGGATCCAAGGTTTGATACCACTCACTTTAATGAAAAAATATATATTATAAATCTCTTACCAGTAACAATAATGCGCCATGTGGAACGATCAAAAATGTTTCGTTATCATATTTTACTTCAACAGCCGCTTTGCGCAAGAATATTGCATAATCTCCTACCCGGGCTTGCTGGGGTATTGACTGTTCATCGTAATTTTGTTTCCAGGGCTCTTGTTCAATATCTTCGGGCTCTGGCATGGGTACCGCGGGACCTACTTCAACAATTCTGCCGCCCTGAATGGATTCTTTTTCAACGGCCCATTTGGGTAGATACAAGCCAGAGTTGCTGCGATCGTCACCAATATCCGGAACGATTAACAGTCTGTCTCCAACAACAACGAGTTCTTTTTTGCCTTGTTTCATATATTTTTCCTTTCCTGGATTAAAAATACAGAAAATTTGTTAAATATCAAAAAGATAAAAATAAGATTCTAGAGTTGACTTTGGAAAGTGGTTTGATTAATTTAGAAAAAATGAAAATAGGAGTAAAAAGTGAAAGTATTAAACACGATTTTAGGGTTAATTTTCTTGTCTACCATAGCATTTGGACAAGGATTACAGGAGAGTGACATGGAAGTGTTTTTACAAAAACATTTGGCAAAAGTTCAACCCTTGCAAAAGCAGGCAGCTTTAGCTTATTGGAATGCCGCATTAAAAGGACAATCGGAAGATTATGAAACCTATAGCAAAGTAGAGCTTGAGCTAAAACAGGTTTATAGTGACCCCAAGGATTTTGAACTGATTAAAGCGTTCAAGGAAAGTGGAAATATTAAAGATCCGCTTTTGGCCCGTCAGCTTGAAGTATTGTACCTGGGATATCTACAAAACCAGATAGAGCCTGAACTGCTTGAAGCCATTGTGCAAAAAGGAGCAAAAATTGAAGAGCGCTTTAACACCTTTCGCGGCAAGATAGATGGCAAACCCGTAAGCGGTAATGATATAGAATTGATTTTAAAGGAAGAAACAGATTCTGCCAAAAGAAAAGATGCTTGGCTGGCCAGTAAGCAGGTGGCTCCCGAAATTGCCAACGATTTGATTGAATTGGTAAAATTGCGTAACAAAGCCGCACATAATTTAGGGTTTAAGAATTACCATACTTTGTCTCTAAGTGTTGATGAGCAAAGTGTAGAAGAGCTGGATGCTATTTTTGATGAATTGTACAAATTGACCAACGAACCGTTTGCAAAACTGAAAAACGAGCTGGACGGTATTCTGGCAAAAAACAGTGGTGTATCGGTGGATGAATTAAAGCCCTGGCATTATCATGATCCGTTTTTCCAGGAAACGCCGTTGGTTTACCAATTAGATCTGGATGGATTTTATGAGAACAAGGATGTAGTAAAATTGGCAGAGAAATTTTATGCCAGCATTAATATGCCGGTTGAAGGAATTCTTGCCAACAGTGACCTGTATGAAAAAGAAGGGAAAAATCCTCACGCGTTCTGTACCGATATTGACCGTAAAGGAGATGTTAGAATTTTATGTAATGTAAAAAACAATGAACGCTGGATGGAAACCATGCTGCATGAATTGGGTCATGGCGTTTATGATAAATATCAGGATTCTGAAACCCCGTATTTGTTGAGAACACCTGCTCACACGTTTACTACCGAAGCCATTGCCATGTTCTTTGGTCGCCTGAGCAGAAACGGCGCCTGGATGCAGGAAATGCTAGATCTCTCTGATGGACAGAGAAGTGATATTGATAAAGTAAGTGATAAATATGCCAGATTGAAACAATTGATTTTTGCGCGCTGGGCAATGGTTATGTACAACTTTGAAAAAGAATTGTATGCTGATCCTGAGCAAGATCTGAACACACTCTGGTGGGACCTTGTTGAAAAATACCAGATGGTAAAACGTCCTGAAAAACGTAACGAGCCGGATTGGGCAGCCAAGATCCATTTCTCCATGGCCCCCTGTTACTATCACAACTATTTGTTGGGCGAGCTGTTTGCTTCTCAACTGCACCATACATTGCTAGTGGATGTGATGGGCAAAGATATGAAAAGCGATGTCAGTTATATCGGTGCAGGCAAAGCGGGCGAGTATATTGAAAAACATATATTTGAACCCGGCGCAAAATACCGTTGGAATGAAATGATTGAAAACGCTACCGGCGAGCCGTTAACCGCCAGATTTTTTGTAGAGCAATTTGTAAAATAAGGGATTAGCGCATGAACAGATTAGACCGTGATCTTTTTAGACGGATGCCGGATGGAACTGAAAAACACATCAACCCGTTTACCGGAACCGAAGTTTGGTTTATTCCGGGACGCGGTAACCGTCCTATTAACACTGTCCGTCCTGACGATATAAAGCCTATTCAGAAAAAAAAGGATGAAGATTACTGCGATTTCTGTTCAACGCTTTATTTCAATACAACGCCGGAAAAATCCCGTGTTCAAATGATTGAAGGCAAATATCAGTACTTTGAAAATTTACAGCCGCATGAAATATTGACAACACCTGCAGAATTTCGACGTATTTCCAATTTGTTTGAAATTGTTCGGATTGATTATTGGAAAAAGAATTATGATTACCGCTTGTCAGACAAGAACCAGCAACGTAAAGATGCCTACTTGTCGACCGAGTTGGGACGAAATCATATTGTTTCAATGATCAATATGAAATTAAAATATACCGGTGTGCCTGATTCTGAAATTGCCAAAATGACTGTGAATGAAAAAATTGCAATGAGTGATGCGTTTTTCGGTGGTACGCATGAGCTTATTATTCCACGCCGTCATTATCGGGATGATGCGAAACAGACTATAGATCTTGCTTCTTCGGGTGCGCTGTCACCCGAAGAGCATTTTCAATATTTTCAGTTTACCATCAGGGCAATGCAGGATATGTATGAGAACGTAAGATACGTCCGCTATGTCAGTGTATTTCAAAACTGGCTGCGGGAAGCTGGAGCATCATTTGAGCATTTGCATAAACAACTTGTAGGTCTAGACGAGTGGGGCGTATCCGTTGAGAGAGAGATAGAAATGGCTGCACGGAATCCCAATATTTATAATGAATATGCGGCCAATTTTGCGTCTTATAATAATTTTGTAATCTGTGAAAATGATTATGCCATTGCCTTTGCAGATTTGGGGCACCGGAACCCAACGGTTGCTATCTATTCCAAAAGTGAGAACTGTCGCCCCAATGATCATTCTCCCAGTGAATTGCGCGGATTTAGCGACCTTGTACATGCTATTCATGCTGCCATGGGGCCGGGAATTTCGTGTAATGAAGAGTGGTATTATATGCCGGTGGACAGTGTTGTACCCATGCCCTGGCATGTTTTGATTAAATGGCGTATTAATATTTCGGCGGGATTTGAAGGCGGAACCAAGATATATGTGAATCCATTGTCTATCTCACAGGTGCGTGATATTATTGTACCGCGTTTATTTGATCTTCGCACTCATGGTAAAGTAAGCGATATGCATATTGCGGCTGAATGTCCTGTTAAACCCAATTCTTTAAAATATTACAAGCATCAGCCCCAATGATCTAAACCGGGTACTGACGATAAAACTCGATACGACTTGAAAGGCCGTGTTTGAAATACGGCCTTGAAATAATCCAGGGATTGAAAACAGCTTCTGCGGGCCGCCATTCGTTGTCGTTAACAACAGGGAGTTCGTTAATATCTGTTTGTTGGGTTAAAGCGGCTTTCCAACTTTCGTTTGACTGGATGGTGAGATCGGGGTCCTCACATTCAAGCCAGATGTTTCCCGCGGCTTTTGTTTCTTTTTTATATTGTTTAACCTGAACGGTAATAATATTTTCGCCTTTTTGCATATAGTGTTCTACGCGCCACCATTTTACACGTTCAGCTTCTACAATTGCGGACAATGTTCTGGAAGCTACAGCAAAGCCCACCAGAATTCCATTAATCCAAACAGCCGCATGTGTTTCCGCAATGATCTGGATCCAGGCTGTTTTGGGCAGGTTGTCTAAAAGGATTCTTTTCTGGAGAACAACTCCGGGAATGGATTCTTCTTTGGAGGGAAAAGAGATAAATCGAGATTCCAGCTTTCCATTCAATTGCACATTCCCTTGCATGATTTCCTGCTGTTTGGTCTCGATTTCTTTTTCAACGCGCTCCATCAATGTCAATATACGATGCAAATTGTCTTTTCTATTATAGCTGAGCCAGATGTTTTTGTAATCTAATTTGATTGCTGTTAGTTTTTTATTCAGCAGGTTTGTTTTGTCTGATAAAGCTAGTTTTTGCTCTCTGCCGGGGATTTGTAATTTCAATTTTTGTAAATCAATTCGCAGATTGTATAATATACCAACCCATTCGTACATGCGGGCGCAGAGATTAAGAATATCTAAATGGCACGCTAAAATATTGGTTTCATTTTTTAATCGTTCAATTTCTTTTTGCACCTGTTTAGCCAGCAAGGGTAATTCATTGGCCCGTTTAAGGAAATGCTGTTTATCTCTTTGTTCAGGATAAAATGGGTGCCCAAAAAAATGGTTCAGATCATAATAATCTGAACAGGTGGAAAGGATATGGTACACCGAAGCAATGCCGGGGTCCTCACAGTGCAAGAATTGGTAGAAAAAGCGGTCTTCAAAATCTGCAATATCATTACTGTCCGGGTTCCATGACAATTCAGCACCATAAGCAAAGGGATAAGTGTTGAGTTCCCGAATATTGCCGCCACCAAAATCTCCCCACGCTGAATTGATTACGCCAATAGTATTGTTTTCCAGGCCATCTTTAATTATGCCGGCTATATTGGTGCGGGCGTGTGTGAGATCGGGGAAAATACGGCTCCAGCTTTGTGTGCCGGGAGAAACAAGAAAAGGTTTACCACTTTTTTTAAATATCTCTGTTGATGTATAGGGGGATTGGAGATCGTAATGCCAGTCCACGATGGTTACGTTATCGGGGATGTGTTGCAAAATTTCGGGATAATCTAAGATAATATCACCATACATCATGATCTGTTTGTTGTGTTTTTTTACCAGCTCAAAGACTTTGAGGTAATGATCGGCATGAACTTTGGCGTTGCCATGTTTTTCCGCTTTTTGCCGACTGGCGCCGTGTCCAATATCCCAGGATTCATCAGCCCCAATATTGATGTATGCTGAATCGAAAACCGGTAAAAATTCATCCAGCAGGGTTTCTAAAAATTCGTAGGTTTTGGGTGAAACCGCATTGAGTGAAGACGCACCCGGGTATTCTGCATGCTCTATAAACTCGGGCTGGATTAGAATATTTTCAAAATGTCCCAGGGTTTGAAATACCGGAATGATTTGAATGTTTAGTGATTTTGCATAATCCTGCAACTCGCGGCATTCTATTGCAGAGAGGGCGCCGCGATTACTACCGATTTGTGGAAAGGATTTAAACTGGAACATGTCTTCCAGATAAGGCATATATATGTTGATCTTGAATTGGGCCAGCCTGTCAAGAATGATTTTAAAATTATCAAGAGTGGAGACCTGTCCCCTGCTGATGTCATCCGAAACACCGCGGATAGAGAAATATGGCCAGTCTTGAATAAAGGCGCCTGGGATTTTATCAGAGGATGAGTACTGCTGAAAAATCTGCTGCAACGAAGAAATTCCATAAAACATGCCGGCATTACTTTTTGCCAAAAGAATTATTTGGCCTTTTTGGATGTCCAGAATATAACCTTCATTGTGGAGAGCCGGTGAAAACTCGATGTTGCTGACTGGTGAGCAATAGTTCAGATTTTTTTCTTCCGCAGTTAACAGTAAAATGCTGTATTGTCTTTTATCTGTTTCTGACGAGTTAATTGTTTCCAGCTTTTTAGTGTTCCCAAGCAAACTTGACAATTGTTCAGCCTGAAATTGGAACATGGGGCTGTAACCAACAGTAAAAGTATCAGGTTTTATATAGTAATGTTCTTTGTTATAGAATATTCTGGGTTTTGGTATGATTTTCATATTAAATTTAACTTAAAATGCGATTTTTACTTGCTATTTTATTTCAGTTTGTTTAAATATAATTAGAGCTATTGGAAAATAAAAAAATAATGCAGGAATTTCAAGTGAAATTCGGAAGTGATGACGCATTGAAGACTCGGGGAGATGGAATTCTTGATGTTGTAGTAGCATTTGTTTAATATTAACATTAATCAAATGAAAGGGGCACAAAATGAGTAAAGTTTTAATTCCGCTTTCGGAACAAAAGCGGACCAAGTTTGAAGATGTTTCTCTGCAATACATGGATTTACTCTATAGCTCCGCACTTCGTTTAACAAAAAATTCTGCTGAAGCAGAGGACCTTGTGCAAGACACTTATTTACGCGCGTATCGGTTTTTTGAAAAATTTCAGGAAGGGACCAATTTTAAAGCCTGGATATTCAGAATTATGACAAATACTTTTATCAACCGGTATCGCAAAAAATCACGATCACCACAGCAGGTTGAATTGGAAAAAGTTTCTTTTTTCATTGAAGATGAGGGACCCGGATACGAGTCAATTACAAACAATGTGTTTGAACAAGACACATACCGTGAGTTGTTTGATGATGAGATTAATGGCGCACTCGATCGATTGTCAGACAATTTCAGAGAAATTATTGTTTTAGCTGATGTTGAGGGCCTTACATATAAGGAAATAGCGGAAAAAGCAGAAATCCCTCTGGGAACAGTCATGTCACGATTGTTTAGAGCGAGACGAATGCTGCAAAAGAATTTATATGGAGTTGGTAAGGAGCGCGGTTATATAAATGAACCCGGATACGCATGAATGTGCAATATTTTGGTTCAGACGGGACCTGCGTTTGCATGACAACGCAGGCCTGTTTGAGGCCCTGAATAGTGGATACAAAATCATCCCCGTTTTTATTTTTGATTCTCTTATTTTAGATCCTTTAAAAGACCCAAAAGATAAACGCGTGGCGTTTATTCATTCAACATTAATATCCTTACATAATCAACTTTTTGATGTCAGCAGTGGTTTGATTGTCAGGCATGGTGAGCCTGAAACAGTGTGGAAAGAGTTGCTCAGTACATTAAAGCCAAAAGCACTATATTTAAACCACGATTATGAACCCTATGCAATTGAACGAGATCGTATCATTGAAAAGCTCTGTAATTCACAGGGAATCGGGTTTCACAGTTGTAAAGATCAGGTGGTTTTTGAAAAAGAGGAGGTTGTCAAGCCGGATGGTAATCCGTATACGGTTTTTACTCCTTTTAAAAACAGGTGGTTAAAAACACTGCAGCCATTGGCCCTTGAAACAAATGACTCTATGTCTGATTTAAATCAGTTTTTCAGGTTTGAAAATACCCCGAAAATGCCGGGTTTAAAAGAGATCGGATTTGAGCCAACAGATACCCGTTTTCCGGATAGTGTTCCGGGTCAGCAAATTATTCGCAATTATCACAGTACCCGTGATTTTCCGGCTATAGATGGAACAACCCATCTGGGGTTGCATTTGCGCTTTGGCACCGTCAGTGTCAGAGAGATGGTACAGCTTGCAATGCATGAAAATGATGTCTGGCTTTCGGAATTGATTTGGCGTGAGTTTTTTATGATGATTTTATATCACTTTCCACATGTTGAGAACCAATCATTTCGGGTGAAATATAAAAACTTTCCCTGGCGTAACGATCCCGAAGCATTTGAACTTTGG
The DNA here is from genome assembly GCA_963693055.1 of bacterium. Classification (GTDB taxonomy): domain Bacteria; phylum Zhuqueibacterota; class Zhuqueibacteria; order Residuimicrobiales; family Krinioviventaceae. Next base: position 5,765,350 of record OY843751.1, on the reverse strand, counting down.
TGTAATGGGCAAACCGGATATCCACTGGTGGATGCGGGTATGCGCGAGTTGAACGAAACGGGTTTTATGCATAACCGTGTCCGGATGGTTACCGCTTCATTCCTTAGCAAACATCTGTTATTGGATTGGCGTTTAGGAGAACGATATTTTGCAGAGAAATTACTGGATTATGACTTGTCTGCCAATAATGGAAACTGGCAATGGGCCGCGGGCACGGGTTGCGATGCCGCTCCCTTTTTCCGTATATTTAATCCTGTCACTCAGCAGCAAAAGTTTGACAAAGATTTTATATATATAAAAAAATGGGTGCCAAATGTGCATACACCAGAATATTCTGGCCCGATTGTTGATCATAGTTTTGCCAGAAAAATGGTTTCTATATCCTTTATCAAGTGCCAAATGTGCATACACCAGAATATTCTGGCCCGATTGTTGATCATAGTTTTGCCAGAAAGCGCGCTTTGGCTGCATTTCATGGTTATTTTAATTAACAATAGTTGCAACTTGAGCGGTCTGATTGTTGTCTAAATATTGATTTATGTCAGAGGTTTAGATAAAATTTTCGTTTTTTTAAAAAGATATAATTTGATTTTAAAAATTAATTATAATAAATTGATATATTATAATATATGCTATTCAGGAATAATATATGAACGAAATTAACAAGCAGGAACTCGGAAACGTCCTGTTTATCTCTGAAGATGTAGACTTGACCCGATTGCTGAATAATGCTTTCAAGCGGTCAGAAATTGCTTTTTTTACCAACAGTAAGCAGGGATCATTGGAAATGCTGGGAAGAAAAGCGATTGATCTTGTGATATATGATTATCAATTGGCTCAGTCTGAATCTTTTGATTTTTTAAAGCAAATAAAATCCCAGCACCCTGATGTGTTGCGAGTTATACTTGGTGGATTTGTTGAGCAGCCGGCTGTTGTCAAGGCGTTGACAGATGGCCTTGCTGTTTCTTCTTTTACAAAGCCCCGAGACGCCAATGCAACGGAACTCCGTAAAGGGTTGAATCGGATTTTAAATATCAGAAAGATTTTGCACGGCAAAAAGCTTTCTACTCTAATGAACAGTATTGAATCTCTGCCTCATTTGCCCTTATTGTACCAGGAATTTATGAAAGCAGTAGAAAACAGAGCAGATTATCAGGACTTTTCCCAAATTATTGAAAAGGATGCTTCTGTTGCATCTGCGGTGCTACATGTAACCAATTCTGCTTTTTATGGGAACCTGGGTACGGCATCCCTGGAGCATGCAATTATGTATTTAGGGGTAGATGCTGTGCGGGATATTGTCTTGGCTGTTTCGCTTGCCAATCATAGACCCTTGTCAGAAAAGCAGATGGAAGAGTTTCAAAAGATTATTAAACACTCTGCTTTTGTTAATAAATACCTGCAATATCTCTATAAATTGATGAATAACGAGTCCATAAACTCTAATTATAAATCCGTGGGAATAACTCATGATATTGGTAAAATTGTTTTATTGCAATATTTTCCAGACCGATATGATGAGGTTATTGCGTGTATGATGAGAAATCCCGAGTTGTCATTTTATGAATGTGAATTGTCACTGGGATTCGCGGAAAGCACCCATGCGGAAATTGGTGCGTATCTGTTAGATTTGTGGAACCTGCCTGACATATGTATTGAGGTAGCTTTGTTCCATCATCAAATTGATAAAAAAGACAGCAAATTTACCAACATATTGGAAGCGGCTCATCTTGCCAATGATATTATCTGTGCTGTTGAAAAAGGTGCAGATGGAAGCAGTTTAAACTTTGGCCAGTTTCATATGGCACATACCTTTAAAGATATTTTTGATGAAGTTGTGAGTCAAATCTATCGCGACTACCAAGCCCTAAAATAAATCCCTTTTTAAAAAATACGCAAAATATGTGATCGGTACGAATAATTTTCGTACCGATTTTGTTTTTATATATAACATGCGTGCCTACAAGTGCAATAAAAATAGATTCTTGTGGCTATTGAAATCTTTGGCAGGCATTTTGATAGTATAAAAGATGTATTACTAGTAAATAGCGAGGGTTATTATGAAAATATATATATTGAAAATTGTTCTTGTTGTATGTTTTATTATTCCGTCGCTAATGTGGAGTCAGGAAAATTTTAGTTTTGATGCCTATCAGGATTATCTAAAATCTACCGAAAACATGTCTGTTGATGCATTGTCTTCAGAATATCCCATACAGAATACATATTATAAACAATTGAATACAGAGCATTCGATCGAATCTGCTGCCTATCTGGATTCGGTGATAGAAAAATACGAGTTGACAGCAGATGAAATACAATTGTTAATGAATAATCATTTTATGGTAACTGAGCGTCTGGATTTTAGTGCAATTGGCCAGGCTTTCCATGATATTTATATCAAAGATATGCCGGTTTTTGTTACTACAGATGCAATTTTGCAGGCGTTGCATTCTTCATATGATAGAATTTTGATGGACCTTGAAATTGAATTGCTGGAGCCTTCATTGGCTATCCAGTTGGAAAAGATGTATGAGCGGATGCCGGATCTTTTGAGCAAATATGCGAATGCAGGGTTTGATAATGAGCTGGGTGATGTTGATCTTTATATTACCATGGCCCTCTCATTATTAAGGGGGGAGGCCCAGCAAGCCCAGTCTGACTTTGTAGACAATTTTGATGATGTTTGGCAGGCAATACAAGCCGAACAACCGGCATCCATGTCCCTTTTTACTTTTGAGGAAAGAACACGCCAGATTGATTTTAGTCAATTTACAGTACGTGGACACTATACAAAAGCGTACTGGAAAGATGGAGAGTCAAGAACACTGGAAGACTATTTCAAGGCCATGATGTGGCTGGGTCGTATTGATTTTTGGCTGACACCACCGCCAGTGAATCCTTTTGAGAAAGAGTGGGAATGGCATGAAGTGCAGCGTATGGCGCGTGCATCGCTCTTGATGAATGAATTGATGGAAAGTGCAAATGTTTGGGAGCAACAGGAAGAGATAGACAAGATTATCACTTTTTTTGTAGGTGAAAGTGATAACATGACACCTGCTGAACTGGCCCAGGTATGTTACGATAACAATATTACCGTTGAATCCCTGGCGGATAGTGCAAGTCTGGCTGCGTTTCAGGAAAAGTTGTTAGGTTCTGATGAATATGGACAGAAAATTTTATCATCTATCATGATGATGGATCCCTACAGTGACGAGCCCGGTGTATTACCGGTATCCTATAGATTGATGGGGCAGAGGTTTATTATTGATTCCTATGTACTTGGTAACGTTGTCTTTGACCGCATTGTTTTCAATGGGGCCAAGGTATGGCGCCCATTACCTTCCCCTCTGGATGCAATGTTTGTACTGGGCAATGATAATACCCTGCCCCTTTTAAAAGAAGAGTTGGAAACATACAACTATGCACAGAACTTGGCAAGTTTGAGATATCTGGTTGAAAGTTATGACGCCTCTTATTGGGAAAAATCATTATATAATGTCTGGCTGAACACCATACGAACCATAAATCCTACTCAGGATCTTGAAACATATCCCGAGTTTATGAAGTCAGCAGCATGGCATCAGTTAAAGCTGAATACGCAGCTGGCATCATGGGCGCAGTTACGTCACGATAATTTATTATATGCAAAGCAATCTTATACCGGTGCAACAGGATGTTCTTTTCCACATTCATTTGTTGAACCGTATCCCGAGTTTTACAGGGGCATTCAGTTGTTTGCAGACAAGGCAGCAGCCTTTTTTGAAGGATATTCTCAAGACAGTTATATAATGCCCAATATTTTAGACTATTTTGAAAGACTGGGAAATAATATAGTAAAATTAGAATCGCTTTCATTAAAAGAATTGAACAATGAAGCGTTTAATGACAATGATATTGAATTCTTGCAATCCATGTTGTTTGTAGGGGGCGGAAGCGGGCAACCACCGTTTACCGGTTGGTATGCAGATTTGTATTACGAACGGGAAGATCCGGCATTAATTGACCATGTTATTGCCGATGTGCACACACAACCCACCGATCAAGGGGGAGCGCCCGTGGGTCATGTGTTGCATGTTTCAGTAGGCAAGTTTCAGCTTGGTTTCTTTGCTGCACCTTGTCCTACGAATGAATACGAAACAATGATCTTTGTGGGGCCGGTCATGTCGTATTATCAGCAAATTACCAAAGATTTTAAGCGATTGACTGACGAAGAGTGGAAAGAATCGGTAGAAACTGGTAATGTGCCGGACCGACCCGACTGGGTAAATATTTTCCTGGCTGATGAATCCGGAAATGCAATGCAGCAGGGGCGAGAGCTTCCGGCTGTAGTGCTGACGGATATTGGTAATGAGCAGGAGGCAGTACCAATGCAATTTAGCCTTGAAGATAATTACCCAAACCCGTTCAACCCGCAAACAACAATACACTATTCGATTGCCGCAGGTGGTCATGTAAAGCTGTCTGTGTACGATCTGCTGGGACGAGAAATACAGGTTCTGGTTAATGGCAATAAAACCGCAGGTAGATATCAGGTAGTGTGGAATTCAGAGAACTTTGCCAGCGGAATATACTTTTACAAAATCGTGTCAGGTAACTTTACTTCTACCAAAAAAATGACACTTTTGAAATAAATACCCTCCCTTCCAAGCTGTCCCTTGGCCCAAAAAAAGGAACCCTTCCCCGGGGTTCCTTTTTTTAATTTTATATTGCATTATCTTTTTTTATTACCTAATTTTAATCAGGGTGTATTGTTTTTTTTATAAAACCAGAGGGGTGATTCATGAATTATAAATCAATTGTTGTATTGATTTGGGGTATCATTTTTTCTATAGCTTGCTTTGCTCAGGATGATTTTGATATTCAGGCCTATGAACAGTATTTGTCTGATAATGTAAATATGTCTGCCAGGGAATTGTTAGATACGTATCCGTCTCCTTCTACTTATTATAGTGATCTGGGAGGCAAACAGCCTGCCTCATCAGCATTGTTCATGGATTCGGTTATTGCTAAATATGAACTAACTGATGATGAACTGGAATTATTAAATGACAATCATTTTGTGGTAACGGAAAGGCTGCGTTTTGAGTCACAGGGTGATATGTTTTTAGATATCTATAATAAGGACCTGCCGGTATTTCTTTCCACGGATGCTATTCTTTACGCTATTCATACAGCTTATGACAATATTTTAAAGAGCCTCGAGTACCAACTATTAAATCCTTTATTGGGAACGCTTCTTGAAAATATGTATAATGCCATTCCAGACCTGGTTGAACAGCATCCCGGTCCTGAATTGCAAAGTGCGCTTGCTGATATGGATCTGTATGTATCTATTGCGTGGTCGCTTTATAATCAGCAGCAAATGCAGCCAAAAACAGGATGGGTGACAAATTTTGAACAGGTGTGGACGGCAATTGAAGCGGAACAGGCCGTAAACCTGCCCCTGTTTTCGGAAAGAGATAGAGATATTGATTTCAGTCAGTTTACCGTACGGGGACATTATGTGAAAAGTGAGTATGAAGATATAGGCCTTGAAGGATATTTTCAGACCATGATGTGGCTGGGCAGAATCGAGTTCTTTCTGACAGCTCCGCCTGCAAATCCATGGGAAACTCTCTGGGAATGGGATGAAATTAAAAGAATGGCGCAGACGTCACTGTTGATGAATGAGCTTTTGAGTCTGTCGGACGGTTGGTCAAAACTGGCAGAGATCAATGAAATGATCGCCTTTTTTACCGGTGAAAGTGATAATCTGACCCCGTCGGAACTGGAATCGGTTAATACTGAAAACAATATAACGGTTTCATCTATTGCAGACAGTGCCAGTGTAGCGGCATTTCAGGAAATTCTCACCAGTTCTGATGAGTTTGGGCAAAAGATTTTGTCTTCAATCCTTAAGATGGATCCCTTTGATCCGAAACCCGGCGCGCTGCCGGTTTCCTATAAATTAATGGGTCAGCGCTTTATGATCGATTCTTATGTTTTTTCAAATATTGTGTTTGACCAGATCACTTTTAACGGTGAAAAGATATGGAGACCCATGCCTGACCCGATGGACGCTATGTTTGTTTTGGGCAACAACAACGCACTGCCGTTGCTGCGCGAAGAGCTCGAGCAATATCATTATTCACAGAATCTGGCAGGGTTACGATATCTGGTAGACAGTTATGATGACGAGTTCTGGGAAAAATCTTTATATAATGTCTGGTTGAATGCCATTCGGGCCTTGAACCCAGAAGAGGACTTGTCCGGATATCCATTAATGATGCAGTCGGCTGCCTGGCAGCAGAAGAAACTGAACACACAACTGGCATCCTGGGCGCAATTGCGGCATGACAACCTGTTGTATACAAAACAGTCATACGCGAGTGTTACAGGGTGCTCATATCCTCACTCTTTTATAGAACCGTGCCCCGGATTATATACCAGAATTAAGGATTTTGCCGAAAAAGCTTACGATTATTTTTCAGTATATGCCCAGGAAGGTCAAATATCAAATTCGATCCCGTTATATTTTACAAATTTGGGACTTGCCGCGGGAAAACTCAAAGTGATCGTTGAAAAGGAATTAAGCCAGGAACCGTTTTCAGATACGGAAGTTGAGTTTTTGCAAAATATGCTTTACTATCCGGGTATTTGCGGAGAGCGGTCAAAAATGGGCTGGTATAATGACTTTATTTACAGTGAACAGGGTTTGTTTTTCGGAGAAACCCCTGTTGCAGATGTTCACACCCAGCCGACAGATGAAAATGGAGTACCAGTGGGTAAAGTTCTGCATGTTGGGACCGGAAATTTTAATATGGGGTTCTTTATAGCACCTTCTCCTTCAAACAATTTTGAGCCGATGCTGTTTACCGGACCGGTAATGTCATATTACGAATTGATTACAAATAATTATAAGCGATTAACGGATAGCGAATGGGGAGAAATTCTTCAATATTATCGTCCCAGTCGTCCTGATTGGGTCAATGTCTATCTGGCTGATAAAGAGGGAAAGAAGCGGGAGGCTGGGCGGACTTTACCCTCAGTTGTGATGACGGATATAGTGGAAGGCAATGCAAATTCACCATTTCAATTTAGTCTTGAAGAAAATTATCCAAATCCATTTAATCCGTTAACCCGGATTGGATTTACAATGGCTGAAAAAGGCCATGCAAAGCTGGCTGTGTACGATCTTTTAGGCCGGGAGGTAGAGGTTTTGGTGAATGGTCAGCGAAATGCAGGGAGATACGAGGTTGTTTGGGATTCAAAGCATGTACCTAGTGGGATTTATTTTTACAAGTTTGAAGCGGAAAATTGTAATTTGATAAAAAAGATGACCTTGGTCAAGTAAAAGTGTAATAATTTCAAAAAAGGCCGAACGCGGCCTTTTTTGAAATATTCATTTTTGTAGGATTTTTTATTTATTCTTTCAAAATAGTAGTTTTCATGCCTTCCTTTTGATTTTCCCGGTTACAACAACTATTCACAAGTCTATAAAAAACAGCATAACATGCCGTGATAAATTAAAAATGTTTGTGTTATTGCGTTTTTTGTAATATACAAAAATGTAGTTTATTTATTTTTTTACTCCATTTATGTAGGGAAATATTTCACCTTATTTCTTGTAACTTCTTTCAAAACAAGCACTTGTGTATGCTTTCGATTTTGGTATGATATTTGACAATGTCATTAAAACTAGCTGTTTTTTATTAATTAACGGGAGTGTTAAATGAAACTTGTAATTGCTTATATACAACCCGAAAAATTGAATTCTGTAAAACAGGCACTTTATGAACACGAAATTTACAAAATGTCTGTTACGAATGCTTTGGGTTGTGGTCAGCAGATGGGTTATCATGAAACCTATCGCGGTACGGATATTGAGGTGAATTTATTGAAAAAACTTCGTATTGAAGTGGCAATCAATAATGAATTTTTGGAACCCACAATTGATGCAATTATTCAGGGTGCGCGAACCGGAAATATTGGTGATGGAAAAATCTTTGTGCTTTCTCTGGATGATTGTATTCGTATTCGTACCGGAGAAACGGGCCATGATGCCATCGGGTAATTATTAATGGATCAGATATTAGGAGGAGTTTTGAAAAATTTCAAATTTGGTATTATTGGAGGAGTTTTTTTATTTGCTACAAGCGTTTTTGCCCAGGAAGCAGCAGGCGATGCTGTTTCAGCAAGCGATGTTTTGTTTACGGTTAACAATACCTGGATGATGGTTGCTACATTTTTAGTCTTTATAATGCATTTGGGTTTTGCTACCCTTGAAACGGGTTTAACTCGTGCAAAAAATACGGTAAATATTTTGTTCAAAAATACATTAATTGTATCCATTGGGTTGCTGACCTATACCTTGATGGGTTTTAATTTAATGTATCCTGGTGATGCCTGGCTGCTGGGCAAGGTTCTAGGATTTGCAGGATTTGGTGTTGGTACTGACGCAGCTGGTCTTACAAGCGCTTATAATCCTGGTTATACTTATTGGACCGATTTCTTGTTTCAGGGAATGTTTGCAGCTACCGCTGCTACGATTGTTTCCGGTGCTGTTGCAGAACGTATAAAACTGAACAGTTTTCTTATTTTCTCTATGATTTATATTGCCATCGTTTATCCCATCGTTGGTTCATGGGGATGGGGTGGTGGTTGGCTTGCTGACTTGAATTTCCATGATTTTGCAGGTTCAACCTTTGTACATTCTGTTGGTGGATGGGCAGCCCTGGTTGGCGCAATAGTTCTGGGACCTCGTACCGGCAAGTTTGTAAATGGCCATATTAAACCCATTATGGGCCACAGCATGCCGTTGGCAGCCATTGGTGTCTTTTTGTTGTGGATGGGCTGGTTTGGTTTTAATGGCGGCTCTGTATTGTCTGCTGATCCTGGTGCTGTATCATATGTTCTGGTTACTACCTCTCTAGCCGCTTCTGCTGGAATTATTTCTTCAATGATTACTTCGTGGAGTGTACAAAAGAAACCGGATCTGACCATGGTCTTGAACGGTTCACTTGCCGGTCTGGTAGGAATTACAGCCGGTGCAGATGTTGTTTCTATTCCTTTTGCAATTATTATCGGTTTGATTGCCGGTGTTATTGTTGTATTTTCTGTGTTGGCTGTTGATCATCTTAAAGTTGATGATCCTGTTGGTGCTATCTCTGTTCACCTGGTTTGTGGTGTTTGGGGTACATTGGCAGTTGGCATTTTCAGTAAAGAATATAGTATTTTAAACCAACTGATTGGTGTATTGGCAGCAGGTGTTTTGTGTACAATAGCCGCTTTTATCATCTTTTCAATATTAAAAGCAACCCTGGGTATCCGTGTTACTGAGGATGAAGAACTGGGTGGTCTTGATATTGGTGAACATGGTATGGAAGCATATAGTGGTTTTCAGATCTTTTCAAACCAGTGATTTTTTAAATGTGGCCCGTCTTTTTGGCGGGCCATTTGTTTTGTAGATCCAATGCCATTTTGATTATTTTTTCAGAATACCTGCCTATCTTGCCCATGTTTAAAATCAAAGTTTCAGCCGTTTTATTATCAAGAATGTTTTGATATTGCATTAACGCATAGATTGAAACACAGGAAAAGTGTGGAATATTATTGTCTTTGCAATAAAGCAATATTTTCTTATCATCGCTTAATACAGCATCGCAATTGGCTGACAAGTACAATGAGATGACAGCCTTATCCGCTAGAGACAGACAGGTTTTGTTGATTGGGTTTGTTATTTTTACATCAACAGTATGTATTCTTTCGAGTAGTTTTTCATGAATTCCATGGAATGATTTTTCTTTCAGCTCTATGATTACCTGAGATGGAGAAAAGAGCTGGTAATGCTGCATTGCAAGTTCCAAGGTGTCTGATCGATGCAGCAGCAAAAGGGAACATGTATCTACTGAAAAGGTTTTTATATTTCTCAACATATCTTTTCTTGTTTCTTGTACAGAATTTCTGTATTATAAGAAAATTTTAAATATGAAAAAAGTAAATAGGGAGTTGACCGTGAAAAGAATAGCAGGTATTTTCATGTTAATTGCAATAAATTTGTGGGCTGCTGAAAAGCCAACCGTACAATCCTTGTGGCCAGATGGTGTACCTCTGAAAACAGCAGAACAAACCGCAGAAGAACCCATGATGAGCATCTATTTACCTGAACCCGAAAAAAATACAGGCGCTGCTGTGGTTATTTATCCTGGTGGTGGTTATTCGGGACTGGCAACTGACCATGAAGGAAAACAGATTGCTGAATGGTTGAATGAAAATGGTATTGCGGGAATTATCACAACCTATCGCCGCGGCAAGGGCAGTCAGCATCCTGTACCTTTGACAGATGCACAACACGCCATTCGAACGGTGCGTTATAATGCAAAAAAATGGAATATTGATCCAAACAAAATAGGTGTAATTGGATTTTCAGCAGGTGGTCACCTGGCTTCAACAACGGGTACTCATTTTGATCTGGGTAATCCCGATGCCAAGGACCCTATTGAAAAAATGAGCTGCAGACCCGATTTTATGCTTTTGATATATCCGGTAATTTCTTTGAATTCCGAATATACACACCAGGGATCAAAGCGGAATCTGTTGGGAGAAAATCCGGATCCTGTACTGGTTGAAAAGTTTTCAAACAATCAAAGCATTACTCAAGATACCCCCCCCACGTTTCTGGCACATACCAATGAAGATACGGGTGTTCCCTCTGAAAACAGCGTTTTGTTTTATCTGGGATTAAGAAAAGCCGGTGTTCCTGCAGAGATGCATATCTTTGAACAAGGGCGTCATGGATTGGGCTTGGGTCCCAAAGACATGGCCTTTCGTTATTGGCCCATGTTATGCATTGAATGGTTAAAAACCCGAGGTATTATAGAGTAAAAAAAAAGGCCGCTGAATTTCAGCGGCCTTTTTTTTACTTTTGTGTTCTTTCTATAACAAGGTAAATGGTTGCCAGTTGGTATCCCACCTGTACCAGGTCTCGAGTCAGTTCCCACCAATCGATTTCTCCTTTTTCAGGAACAAAGATAGTATCTCCTACTTCAATGGAAACTTTTCTGCCCGGTCTGAGCCATTCACCGGTTTTTGCTTTGATAATATGAACTTTGGATTTTTTAGCGTTATAGTTATATCCACCAGCTTCTGCAATATAGTATTCCAGTTTTTTGTTGTTTTCAAAGGGAATCAATCCGGGGTTAATAACCTGGCCGGCAATATTCACTGTCAGATCTTTGGTCGGTATAACGATAAGGTCCTGATCGCGTAGTAGAATGTTTTGCTGCTCATCATTTTGTTCAAAGACTTGAATAAAGTCGATACCCATTTGGCCGGTACGTTCACGGGATTTAACTTTGAAATAATCGCGTTCCATCTCGGTCATGTCTGCAACCATCATATTCTGCAAACGGATAAATTCTGGATCTTGAACGTTTTCCAACGCGCGGCGAATGATGTATGCATTTTTCAAAGAGGCGTTGGATGTAAAGCCACCCGCAAGTCTAACAACATCTTTTAATCGTCTTACGGTATCATCCAGTGCATATTTATTGGGGTAAAGAACTTCTCCCTTAATCTCGACGGTTTGTTTAGAGTGATAGTTGGGTATTTGTTGAACAAACAACCGATCGTCCGGTTTTAGCATAAAATTTAATGATTCTTTTTTACGTTCCGGAGTATCCAGCAACATGTTGATCTTTTTAGTTGCAGAAGCGTGGTTGGTAAAACGAACCAGTTCAAGTTGAGAAGAGTCTGCATCTATGGTAAAACCGTGGGCCATATTGAGAATATCTTTAACTCTGTCACCGGGCAGATATTCATAGGTTTTCGGATTTTTTACTGCTCCGAATATGGAAACCTGGCCTAATCCTTCTTTGAGGCTGGAAATTGTTACAACATCTCCATCAACCAAAACGGGATTCGCATCCAGATCACCAATCAATGAATATTTCAGGTAATCGGCATTCAAAACCTCACCGGTACGGCGTTTAACAGTAATGTTACGTTTGGATGCAACAATTTCACGATCTTTTTCCTGCGGATTGGTGATTTCCAGATCAAATTCACTGTTTTCCGGCTTTTGGGTTTGTTGTGCGTTAGGATTGGTTCGGGCAGTTGGTTTCTTGGGGAGATTCTCAGGAGGGGCTTCCATTTCAAATCCACCGGCCAGATAAATAGCATCTGAAACTCTGTCTCCGGCAGTTACTATTACCAACCCCGGACTGTTAACCGCACCACTAACCGTAACTTTAAAAGACCTTACATCCATCAGTGTGATTTCAATATTATCATCAAGGTATTTACTTTTAACAAGTTCTGTAATTTCTGATTTGGCGTGTGCCAGTGTCATTCCTGTAAGATCTACACTTCCCACAGAGGGAATAGATAAACTACCTTCTGGTGATATTTTTAAATTGTTGAATGTTGATTCTTCGCGATTTCCTACAACAATTTGAATAATGTCACCGGGGCCTACTCTGTACTCGTTTTCATCAACAGGGTACTCGATAGGTGTAGAGGGAGTAATACTTGCACTTTGTGCGGGTTTGGATATATTTTTTAAAGAGCTTAGGCTTTCAATACTACTAAAATCCTGTGCTGTCACCGTTAATGAGAGAATTAATAGTGACAGAGATGCCAGGATGGTTTTATACATTTCTCCTCCAAAAAATCTGATATATGTAATTCTAAATTATGATGCTAATGCTTCAAAAACCTCAACAATCCTTTTGGATGCTTCTCCATCCCATAATGGTGGAATCGAGTGTTGTTTTTGATCGCCATTCATGGTCTCCTGATATGCTTTTAATATTGCATCGGGTTGAACACCTATCAGTTTGTTTGTTCCCAGTTCAACCGTTATGGGGCGTTCAGTGTTTTCCCGTAATGTGATACAGGGGATTCCCAAATAGGTTGTTTCTTCCTGAATACCACCGGAATCGGTCAGTACCAGTCTGGCTTTGCTCATCAGTCTTAAAAATGCCAGGTAACCGATGGGATCCACCAATTGGATGTTTTGCATTTGTTCAACCTTATCAAGCAGACCAAATTTCTCCAGATTTTTCCGTGTTCTTGGATGAATTGGGAAAAATATGGGTAAATCTTTTTGTACAGTTTCAAATGTGTCTAGTATCTGTTGCAGAATTTCAGGATTATCAACATTTGAGGGTCTGTGTAATGTAACGAGAGCGTAACCATTTGGTTCCAGGTTATTTTCTTCAAGAACAGTCAAGGCTTCTGACGCTTTGAGGTGTTCAATGAGAGAATCTATCATCACATTGCCCACCATATGGATCTTGTCTGACGGAATTCCCTCTTTTGCCAGATTGTCAATGCCGCTCTGCTCGGTGATAAACAAAAGATCAGAGATTGAATCTGTAAGAATTCGATTGATCTCTTCCGGCATTTGACGGTCAAAGCTGCGCAGACCTGCTTCCACATGAGCAATGGGGATGTGTAATTTTGATGCAGCAAGAGAAGCCGCAATAGTAGAGTTTACATCGCCAACTACCAGAACCCAGTCTGGTTTTTGTTCCATAAAGGTCTTTTCAAGCGCAATCATAACAGCAGCGGTTTGTTCAGCATGAGTTCCGGAACCGACCCCTAGATAAAGGTCGGGTTCCGGCATGCCAAGTTCAGTGAAAAATGTTTTAGACATTTTTTCATCATAATGCTGTCCGGTATGTATAAGCAGAGGTTCAATTTTTGAACTTGCCTGCATCCGTCTGTGTATAGGTGCAATTTTCATAAAGTTGGGTCTGGCCCCAACAATATTTGCAATTTTTAACATAATATATCCTTAGAATCGGGTACCTGATCCAAGTTTCGTGATCTTTTTATCTACATCATCTACATTTTTAGTAAGATTTCGGGTATCAACAACAGCTTTAGAGTGTTTAACAATGAATTCAGGATCATAAGCTGTATGGTCAGTTGCAATAACCGCAACATCAAATGACTCCAGGCACTCTGCGGTCAGTTCAGTGGATTTTAGTGTGTTTCCTTTGAACTGTATTTCCGGAACATAGGGGTCATTATAAGATATTTCAGTTGCACCGCGTTCATCCAGGAACTTCATAACCTTTAATGCCGGGGATTCGCGCATGTCATCAATATCTTTTTTAAAGGCTACACCCAGAATGAGAATTTTTGCATTGTTAAAGGGTACACCCACCTGGCCCAAAGCCCGACGAATGAGTCCCAATACATAAAAGGGCATGTCTTCATTGGTTTCTGCTGCCAGTTCAATAAAGTTGGTATGGAAATCGTATTCGCGCGCTTTCCAGGATAAATAATAGGGATCAATTAGAATACAGTGGCCGCCAATTCCGGGTCCCGGAAAAAAGGGCATATAACCAAAGGGCTTTGTTGCCGCGGCTTCAACCACTTCCCAGATGTCAATTCCACCCATGCGGTCACACAGACGGGCCATTTCGTTTACTAGCGCAATATTTACACTGCGGAAAATATTTTCAAGCAACTTTTCCATTTCAGCAACTTTGGGAGATGAAACCGGAACAACTGTATTGATGATCTGTTCGTTAACCAGACACGCCAGTTCGGTACATTTTTTTGTTACACCACCAACTACAACCGGGGTGTTTGCTGTTGTAAAATTTTTATTTCCGGGATCAATACGTTCTGGTGAAAAAGCAAGATAATAATCTTTACCTGCTACCATTCCGTTGGCTTCCAGGATGGGTTGCAAAACACCTTCGGTGGTGTCAGGAAAAGTTGTGCTTTTCAGGATAATAATTTGATCTTTACGGAGTTTTGGAGCAACACCTTTACCCGCGTCTACAATGTAAGAAACATCGGGTTCTTTGTTTGCGGTAAAGGGAGTAGGTACACAGATATAGATAATGTCCATCTGATCTGCCTGGTCGTACTCGGTAGTGGCAGAAAACAGACCGGCTTTGAATGCTTTTTCAAATTTGGCATCTTCAACATCATCGATATAGTTTTTGCCGCTGTTTAAAAGGTCTACTTTTTTCTGGCTTTTGTCAATACCTATGACTTTGAATCCCTTGTCTGCAAATTCAACAGCCAGCGGAAGACCAACGTATCCCAAGCCTACAACACCTACCAATACGTCTTTGTTTTTGATTTTTTGTTCAATGCTCATATATACTCCTTTTTACCAAAAGGCTGAAATTTGTTAATCCATTTTATAATGATTTTTATAATAGTCTAAATATTCACCGGATTTGATTTTTTTCCACCACCAGTCATTCTCAACATACCAGTTGATGGTTTTTGTAAGGGCTTCCTGCAATGTATGTGAGGGTTCCCAACCCAGGGCTTTGATTTTACTCATATCTACAGCATAGCGTCTGTCGTGACCGGGTCTGTCTTTTACATAAGTAATTAAATCATTGGATTTGTTGAGTGCATCCAGGATAAAGTGAGTAATTTCCAGGTTGTTTCTTTCATTGCCGCCACCAATATTGTAAACCTGACCGTTTTCACCATTCTGGATCAGGAAATCGATCGCGTCACAATGGTCCATTACATAAATCCAGTCTCTAACGTATTTGCCGTCACCGTACACTGGCAAGGGTTTGTCTTCAATAGCGTTAGTAACAAACAGTGAGATCAGCTTTTCAGGATACTGGTACAAACCGTAATTGTTTGAGCAACGGGAAATGGTTACCGGCACATCATAAGTCACAAAATATGAAAAAGCCAGCCGATCAGCGCCCGCTTTGGATGCAGAATAAGGGCTGGAAGGTTCTAACACATCTGTCTCTTTGAAAGCACCATCAAGAATGCTGCCATATACCTCATCAGTACTGATCTGGATAAATTTTTGAATATTGCTGATGCGTGCGGCTTCGAGCAGTACAAATGCGCCATAAACATCGGTTTTGATAAAGTCATCGGGGCTGCCGATGGACCGGTCAACATGGCTTTCTGCTGCAAAATTAACAACAATATCACACTCTGCCACCAGGGGGTTTACAATATTGGTATCGCAAATATCTCCCTTGACAAAGGTATAGTTTGTTCTGTTTTCAACGTCTAACAGGTTGTCGGGGTTTCCCGCATAAGTTAATTTGTCCAGGTTGGTTACGTGAATAGAGTCCCCGTATTTTTTAAAAAGGTAGTGAATAAAATTACTGCCAATAAAACCTGAACCACCGGTTACCAGGTATTTTGTCATATTCTCCCTGCTGCTGTACAATTATAAATACATAAACCTCAATAATTACAAGAGATAAATGTACAAACCGGAACATTAAAAGTCAATTTGTTTATAAAGAGATTTTGTATTAACCGGATTTGAAAACAATTCCGTATGCCTGTAAAAAAACGATTAAAAACCTTTATTTATTTCATGTTATTTTAGAATTGCTTTGAAATCCTGAAAATTTTTTATAATTTATTTGATATAATTTTCAGGAGTATGAATGCGATCCGATTTGAATATAAAAATAGCAATGTGCCAGTATAATTTTATTGTTGGTGACTTGACTGGCAACAGAGACAAGATATTATCCGGTATTTCACAAGCCGTTGAACAACATTGTGATGTTGTGATTTTTCCGGAATTAAGTATTACGGGGTATCCCCCCGAGGACTTGTTGTTAAGAAACCAGTTTATTGTTGACCAGTTGAGTATATTGGATGAAATTACCTCAAAAGTTGATGATATTGTCTGTATTGTAGGATTTGTAGACAGGGTAGAGAAAGACCTGTTTAATGCGGCTGCGGTGATCCACGAGGGCAAGGTACAGCAGGTGTATCACAAGATCCAATTGCCCAATTACAGTGTGTTCGATGAAGAACGATATTTTAAAGCAGGGAATGAACCCCTTGTGATTTCTGTAAACGGAGTCAAGCTGGGAATTGGGATCTGTGAGGATATTTGGATTAAAGAATGTGTTACCGAGAGTCAGGCTTTTTGTGGTGAAGCAGAAATTTTGATCAATATATCTGCATCTCCTTATTATATGGCCAAGTTTAATGAACGATTAGAAATGGTCCAAAGTCGTGCAAAGCGTACCCGTGCGTTTGTGATCTATAATAACCTGGTTGGCGGTCAGGATGAGCTGGTTTTTGACGGTCACAGCCTGATTGTGGATGAGACAGGTGCTCTTGCAGGCCATGGTCATGCTTTTGAAAAAGATATGCTGGTGTTTGATGTGGATGTGGATCGTATTCGTAGACACCGTGAAAATGACAAGACTTTTGAACAGGATGCCCAGGCATTTAACTGCCCTTTTGAATATTTGAGATATGTAGAACTGCAAACACGTTTTGTTCATGACGAGCTGAAAATTACCGCACCGGGACGTCCGCGATTGTCTGATGAAGATGAGGTATACCAGGCATTGATACTGGGTCTCAAAGATTATGTGCACAAGAACGGATTCAAGGAGGTGGTGTTTGGCCTTTCCGGTGGAATTGATTCTGCGCTGGTGGCGGCCATTGCCGCCGATGCCTTGGGACCCGAGCATGTACACTGTGTAACCATGCCCACGCGGTTTTCATCTCGCGGTAGTGTAGATGATTCTGTGCGCCTGGCAGAGAATTTTGGTATTACATTGAATGAATTGGCCATTGAAGATGTATTCAACAGTTATTTGGGACTATTGGAACCCTTGTTCAAAGACCAGCCTTTTAATGTAGCTGAAGAGAATTTGCAGGCCCGCATACGCGGAGCTATTGTAATGGCGCTTTCAAACAAGTTTGGATGGATTGCCCTGGCAACCGGCAACAAGAGTGAAGTAAGTGTAGGGTATAGCACCATCTATGGTGACATGGTGGGCGGATTTTCTCCGCTCAAAGATGTTTACAAGATGTGGGTTTATAAACTTTCAAGGCGACGCAACGAGATTGCCGGTTACGATATCATCCCGCAATCCATTATAGACAAAGCGCCGTCTGCGGAATTGCGTCCCGATCAAAGAGATGAAGACAGTCTGCCGCCTTATGAAATTCTGGATGCGATCCTGGAATATTATGTGGAAGATGATCTCAGTGTTAATGATATTGAAGCCAAGGGCTATGAGCGTCAAACTATCAAGGATGTAATTCGCCTGGTGGATATTAATGAATATAAACGCCGACAGGCAGCGCCCGGTGTGAAAATAACTCCTCGCGCTTTTGGCAAAGACCGCCGTATGCCCATTACCAACAAGTACAGGATGGGGTGATTGTTTATAGCGTCAACCCCGCAAGATAATTACCATCCGGTTCTTCTTCAAGAACTTTGGTTCTCCATCCGGTTTTTTGGGCGTACGTTTTCAATGTGTCATAATCCACCAGCAGCCAGTTGAACCATGGGCCGGTAAGGTCTTTGTATTTCAACCGGATCCGTGAGATGCCTTCAAAACGATGTGCTTTACGGTTTCTTTGCTGATAGCGGATGTGTTTGATAAAATCAGTTTGTTTAAAATTGATACCATTGATCAGCATTTGTCCGTTTTTATTTACCAGAGATTGACAATGGACTAAAAACCGCTCCAGTTCTTCAAGATCTCCAACAATTCCAATCCCACGGCCCAGCAGCATCAGGGTATCATATTTACCTTTTAGGTCCCAAATATCAATACAATTCGCATGTTTGACGCCGCGTTCCTTCATTGAATCTACGTTTTCGGGACAAATGTCAATGGCATGCACATCCCGGCCATACTCTTGTAATACCAGGGAATGGGGGCCTGTACCGGCACCAATATCCAGAATTTTTCCATCGCATTGTTCAAGAGCTGCTTTTTCATGAGGTGCCATTTCAGCAAATGAACGAAAAAAGCTGCGTACGGGCATATCATCACAATAGCCATCATCACGTTCGGTAACAAGCAGTTCGTGCATATTGCCTTGCATATAGTCGGAAACTGCCATACCCATAGGTGACACGGCAGTAACAATACTGTCAGTTTCAATCATAATAATCAGTCCCGGATTTCTAAAGGTTTTATTTTGGGGGCAGCGAGATACAGTAATTGTAACAGTTTTTTAGCCATGTTTTTAAAAACAAATCATCCCCCCAGGCCTCAGGGGCTACCATGACCCAGCCTTTCATGGGTCTGCCTGTTATGTCAAATACCCGGCAATGTTCCAGTTGAAGCGCCTGTTCTGCCATTTCAATGGAAAGTCTTAAAATTAATGAATCTTTATAGATTCCGCAGCACATATTCCCTTTGACCATGTATCCCACGCCGCCAAACATTTTCTTTTCATCAAATTCGGTCATTTCCGCTAATAACGGGCGTATACGTTCTGCCAGTTCCTGGTTGTAAGCCATGCGGGGGAGTTCCTGCTATTTTTTATCGTCTGTTATTTAATATATAACAGTTTGATGGTCTGGTTAAATTCCGGGGTTTTCAGACGACAAAAATAAGTACCAGAGCTGAGCCCGTCCGCATTCCAGACAGCATGGTATTCCCCTGCGGATTGTTCATTGTTAACCAGGGTCTGAACAAGCTTTCCGCGTACGTCATAAATGTTCAACGTCACATGTGAACGTTCCGGAAGTGTATACGGAATAACTGTTCGGCTGTTAAATGGATTGGGATAATTGGCGTTTAGCGCAAATGTTCCCGGTAGTGTTGTAGAGCCGCTTGTCGCAGTTACGGATATAGCGGGATGTTGTTCTTTATTTCCCGCTGCATCTAAACTTTCAAGCAAATAGGTGTAGGTTTGTCCGTTAACGAGTTGAGTTGGATCAATATACTCATAACTATGCTCAAATGCGCTGGTACCATAACCCGGTATAATAGAATTGTTGATTTTTTGCCACATGTTATCCGCATCTGCTCGATAAATGTTCCAGCCCACATTTAATTGCTCACTGGCAGTAGACCAGAATAATGTGACACCTTGAGCACCGGTTTCCGCATAAAACGAAGATAATTCAACCGGTACTGTGCTGTTGAACAGGTCCCAGGCGGTATCAATAAAATTGGTTTCATTACTGGCAAACTGCATGGTACTGTATGCGTTTGCTGCGCTGTTGGGATGAGAGTCTCCGTCATTGCCGCCATACTCTTCTCTTAACCGGTTGGGATGATCGGCATGATCGTCAGGATTAGCAAGGATGTTGAACCAGTCAAAAACCGCTACATTGTTCAAACCGGGATTCGCAGTGTTGTAACTGTCCAGCCAATCTGTTTTGAGCCAGGTGTTAAAATCTCTGGCCCGTTGTGCCTGGGCATCGTCAGTGGCATCTGTAGGGCCATAGTTTCGGGGAGGCGCTGTTACTGCGATGAACAAGGTGTTGGGATTGGCCGCGAAAATGTCTTCGAGCGGATAATAGGTCTTTTCGTTATGGGTATAGGTGTTACCCGTCCCGGCAGGATGGCGATATACTGCCTTGTAATTGACCACGTTACGAATTGCACTGAACGGATCGCCGGGTTCTGTACCATCCGAATAGATATTACTGATAGGATAGCAGCTTTTAAACATGATGATCTTGTTTTCTCCATCCGAGCAGTCCCAGGTTTTAACTCTTTCCAGATAGTCATTGAACCAGAGAATCCAGTGGTTCATGTCTGTTTTGTCTCCCGGAGTTGGGGCCAGGGATGCCAAACGATCTGTATCGGGGCTCAATACAGATCCATATGTAATATCATTGCGTTCGTTTATATAGTCTTTGGCAAGTAGTGCGGCATTTAAACTGTTAGAGAGCCAGTTGGCCCCGCAAGAGTGGTGGATGAAAATCAGGTCGTCTGTGGTTTGTGCAAACAAATTACTGCCAGTGCAGAGTACTAGTATGTTCACCAGAAGAATTACTGCATTTAAATATTTCATAATTTTCCCCAGAGTTTGTTTTACATATATTATACAACACTCAGTACTATTATATACACAATAGACCTCCCAAATGCAGAATGATAATTAATTGTCGAGTTTTACCTGGATTTTTTGCAGATCCTCTGCAACCATTCTGCGGTTGCTTTTTTCAATTAGAAAATTTTTACCTGTCATCACATAAGACGGGAATACTTTAGCTTCTTTATAGTAAAAAGAATTATGGCGTATTTTGTATGTTGATCCTGATGGAATAACCCGTTTCCCAGAGTTACTTTTGCATATCCGGTTAAACATTTTGATTGCAACATCTCCGCCTAAAAAGTGATTTTGAATTTTGGGAAACAGGTCGGTCCATTTCCTGCTGCAAAAGTTTTGAACAGTTTTTAATAGTATCTGCAGTTACGTCATACCCGGTCTTGGCACATTTGATAGCCGTGGTGATATAAAAGCCTTTATCTATTATCTCTTGCAAGCTTGTGGCTTTAAATCCTGCATCGGCAAAAGCCTGTAAAGTGGTTTGCAGGAAAAAAGGGTTTCCAGATGCATACAGATGCTCGTTCAAATCTTCCGTCGGCGCTTCGGTGATCATGAATGAATGGATGGTTTCCGGATTAATGGGTGTGTTGGGGATAAAGTTCGAGCCGGTTTGTACGTCCTGGCAGGGTAAACCTGAGCACTGAATACAGTTGTTCATTTGTATCATGCAAAACTCCTGTTTAGAGTACAAAACAGGAATGGGTTCCGTTACTGCAATGGAATCAGTCCTGTTTACTGATAGTCAATACAGCAAGCTGGGTGATAATTCTTGGTAAAATAGGTACCATTTCTATTTGTGCCAGAGTCATGATCTTTTCACCCGTTACTTTGGGTCCGTCCATTTCCAGCAGTCTCAGATAGTGGTCCAGTTCGGCCAGGATATAGTTACGTTTTTGATGCGAGAGGATCTCATCCGGTTGTTTTTGCACAACATTCTGGATCTCGCGAATGGCATTGGTACAAATGCTGATATTGTGATTGTGAATATCCCGCAGCTTTTCAATTTCGCTTTCAAGGAGTTTTTCTTCACCCGGTTCACGAGTTGCCTGAACAATAAACTGCAGCATATAGTCCATTCGGGACTCGACCAGTTGGGCTTTAATATCGTACCTGTCTCGCAAGATTGCCTGTGCTTCCTCTTCCATGGAAAGTGAGGGAATGGTAAGTATTGCGCGGGACTGGCCGCCGCGGCTGTCATAGCTGATCAGCTTGATGCCCAATTCGGGTTTTTCAATTTCCAGTTCAGAGAGAATGACTTCCAGAATGAGAGAATCTACCCAGGTAATGGGATGCTCAAACGTAAACTCGATGGTGGGTTTGGATTTATAGATCTCTTCAAATTCACCGGGATTAAAGTTTCCGTTTTTCGGGTAACGGCTCTTGCGGGCCACGTCTGTAAACATGTAATCGCAAGATATATTGCTGAGCTTCCAGCCGTAACTGGTACAGCGATAAAAGGTCATGCCGGTCAGATTGGTATTGTCGAGTATGGTATCATTAAGGTTGGTTTCAATAAGAATAGTGTTTTCCAGATTAGCATCTGTAAGGTCAGATGCCATCAGGTTGGCTCTGCCCAGGTTGGCATTTTTAAGGATACAGCCTATGAGGTTGGCATCGCCAATCTCGGCCATGCGCATATCGGCACCCTTTAAATTGGCGCCGCGCAGGTTGACGCCCCACATTTCTGCAATCATCAGGCGGGTGTCTTCCATGATGCTGTCCCGCAAGTCGGCTTCAATCAAGTTGGATTTCAACAGGGCTGTGCTTTTGAGGTTGGCGCCGCGCAAATCCGCATGGTGCAGGTTAATGCCCCACAATTTGGCGCCTTTAAGTTTGGCTCCGCTCAGATCGGGTTTAACCAAGGGATTGGTTTTCCGCCACTCGTTCCACTCTTTGACACCTTGACGCAATATTTTAAGATGATCCGGGTTTGCCATCCGTTCGCTCCGCCTGCCTGATTTCGGTTTTAATGAATTTACTAAAGATACAACGAAAAAACTTTCCGGTCAATGGATTTTGTTGGGAATTGGGAAAAGATGAAATATAGCTCTGTTGGATGAATGCCCGCTTAATCTGCCGGCGATGGAATGTAAAATTGGGATTCCATTTGTGTTACAGATCCGAACAGGCCAAATGCATTACCAGTCAAACCAGATTTATAGATTGTTTTTTTGCTGTACAGACTAGAATTCTTGTCATAGGCATATAGAATGACATTAAAATCACCCCATTTCAAGGTGGGTATTGTAGTGTCGATAGATATTTTGGTGTCAGAAGTTAATTCCGTATCCCAATCAGTATATTCTTCATAGTTCCATTCATAACGGCATTGATAATATTCCGCATGCTCAGGAGCGGACCAGTAAAACGTTTTGTTACTATATTGGATGGTTGTTGTGTCCGGCGTTAAGGTTTCACCCCTGATCGTATCCTTTTCGATGATTACCAATAGTTTATAAAATGTATTGGGAGTAACAGTCAAAGAATCGCTATAATAATTTGTATAGCTGCTTATAGTTGTATCTTTTGGGTTTCGTTCTTTAAAACGAACATTGTTTACATAAACCTCTGCACCGGAAACAGCATTATGATAATTATAATCAATAGAATCCCCCTTGACGGGATGAGTTTTTACTATTTGAATAGCTTGTCGGTCCGATGAGGTTTTTAAAATGGCTTGTATTACGATTTCCTTTTTATTTGTTGTATTGGAGGAAATGCTAAAGTCATTACCGCATGAAAAGAAAGAAAGTAGTGTAAGGATGAAAAGGCACACGATATATTTAAAATTCATAATAGACTCCAATTGATGGAACAATGGGCAAAGAGTTTTCATTACCAACATGGGTTTTGTTACCCTCATCATCGTAACCATAGCCGGAATAATATTTGTCCCAATCATAATATAGATGATTTTGCCGGTTCAGCAGGTTTATGATCTGGAAATAGACAGTATAGCTGTATTTTGTACGCACCATTTTTTTACGAATGCTAACATCAAGGCGAGAATACGCCGGCAGGCGTTCGCTGTTGGTCTTGCCTTCCAGATAAAACATTTCAGCGTTACGATATTGAATGTCGATATTATTATCAAACGGATTTATTTTACCAAAAGCGCCTCTAATGGGTGTGAAAAGAACTCCCGAGCGATAGGTGAACAACAGGTTCAGAAACCAGCCTTTTTTGATCTGGAGGCCAGTAAAACCGTGAAAGGCATGTTTCGCCTCCCATTGCAGGGGAAAGGTTTGCTGTCCAAACGTTGCTTCGGTATCGAGATAGTTATAATCCAGTTGATAGGTAAAAGCTCCTTCGGATTTGTTGAGAATAATGTTGAATCCCGAAATGTTACCGTCACCGTATTCAAACTCGGGAAAGATGTCTGTGTATCTTGACAGGTTTTCTATTTTGCGTTTATAAACTTCAAGTTCAAAGGAAATATTTTGTTTTAAATATCCTTTCAAGCCAATACTGTGATTGTCGCTTTTTACCGGGGAGTCGGTCAAAAACAAGAGGTTAGATACGCTCAATTTTCTGGCTTCTTCGCCAAAACCATAATATTGATAATAGCGTCCGGAATTGAGGGACAACCGCAGCCGCATTGGCAGGTTGAGTGTAACTCCACCTCTGGGCATTTGATAATAATTGTCCAGGTATTTTTCAGAACGTAAACCGGTTTCTATTTCAATATTATGATAGAGTGTGAGGATGTGATTGGCGTAAAGACCCTGTACCTTTAAATTAAATGAATCCTCAAAACGGTTGGGAATAGACTCGGTCAAAAAATCTTCCAGATCAGATGTTGTTGGTTCGTTCCAGAAATAATCAAAATCCACATCTTTTAATTTGTATCCCAATTGTAACCGATTGTGTTTGTATTGACCTGAATAATCGAGCTTGATACTATTTTCATTGCTCTTGTTGTCCAGCGAATTGAAACGGGTTGTGCTACGGCTGTTTGCGAGTGAAAAATCGATCCGGTTGTTTGCATGCTGCCATGTGGAATTGATACCTGCTGCGGTATTGCCCCAAATTAGTTTTTCGCCATTGTTGGAGTCTTCCGAGGCCTTGTCGCGGTTCAGGAATACAAACGGAGTGATTGTAAACGCGTTTTTTTGATAGCGGTATTTAGTGTTGATATCGTAAAAGGAATAATGTATTGGCGTAACAAGATCAAAATAGGTTTTTCTGGCGGCAAACAAAAGTGATGAAGATTTGAATGGCTTGTTGTAAACAATACTTGAAGAAAGCAGGCTGACGTTAACGGCCAGTTTTTCTTTGGGTAGAGCGGTTTTGATATCAATCACACTGCTGACACGACCGTCATATTTTGCCGGATAATTTCCCAGAAACACCTCGGCACTTTCCAGCGCGTCGATATTGAATATGCCGGCTAGACCATAGAGATGATAGGCATTGTAAATTTCAACACCGTCTAAAAGTATAGTGTTCTGATCAGTCCCACCGCCTTTACTGTGGAACTCGCCGCGAAAGTCGTTGCTGTTGATTACACCCGGTAAAAAATTAACAGCGTGCAGGATGTCTGGTTCACCCAGGGCGGGGATGTTTTTACTCAGGTGTGGTTCTATGACAAAGGAGCGGCTTGTACCCATTGATTTATAACGGTCTGTTTCAATCATTACTCCTTTAAACATGATGGGATCAGGAAAAAGGTTGATGCTGCACTCCGTATTGTGCTCTGGTTTGATTTGAACAGTTTTTTCAATTATTTTGTATCCCACATAGGAATATTTGACCGTATATTGACCTGGCTGCAGTTTGATCTTGTATTTACCCAGCGCATTGGTACTGGTGCCCAGTACAGTGCTTTCTATAATGACATGGGCACCTTCAAGCGGGCGGTCATTTTCATCTGTTAATGTGCCGTATAAATAGGTCTTGTCTGCTTGCGGAAAAAGAGTGGTAACCGCAAGCAAGAGAAAAAGCGTGATTGTATTTTTCATATCAGAACTCGTAATAAATCCCCAATGTTAACATGGCACGTGTTGTTTTAATGTCATAATCTTTTGCGGAATGCGTGAACATTTCTACACCCAGTGAGCCCCAAAGATCACTGATCAACTGCCTGTTAAGGGCAAGGTTTGCTGAGACAGACGTGGACTTGAATTTGCGCATGTTTTCATATTCATATGCGGTTGTAAATTTGGTATCCAGTTCGGGGTAGTAATAAAATTGACCGGTAATCTTGTATTTGTTGTTTATTGGGTAATTGGCTTTGACGCCCAGTCCCAGTCCTTTGCTTTTCATTAAAAAATCGTTTTCCCGTCGTAGTGGATCGCTGATATATGAAATATTACCCGCTTTTTCTGATCGGTATTTTACATCCAAATGCGAGACAGAGAGAGCAAGTCGGTCAATAATATACCAGTCTATTGATATGTGTCTGCAGCGAAATAAACCCTCAATTTTTGTAAAAGTGGTATTGTCATTATAGTACATTTCGGATTTAACAGCCGCACCCATCAAATCAAATAATTCATTACCAGTTTCGGAAAAGTTAAATGCTATCTGATAAAGCCTGATTTGAACCCAGGGATTGGCCATATAGATAAACGAAAATTCCTGATTTGGGTTTACATTGCTTTGGTAAAATGGATTTTCCGGCCATTTCAGAATAGATTGCTGATCATGAACAAGCTGCCCTTTTTGATTGTTGTACCCAATGGTGATCTTGATGTCTTTGAGTATTGGCAGATCTTGTGCGAAGCCAAAAGAGTGAATCAATAGTAATATTAAAATAGATATATTTTTCATATCAGAACTCGTAATAAATCCCCAATGTTATCATGGCACGTGTTGTTTTAATGTCATAGTCTTTTGCGGAATGCCTGAACATCTCTACACCAAGTGAGCCCCAAAGATCACTGAATAACTGCCTGTTAAGGGCCAGGTTTGCAGAAGCTGCCGTGGACTTGAATTTACGTATGTTTTCATATTCATATGCGGTTGTAAATTTGGTGTCCAGTTCGGGGTAGTAATAAAATTGACCGGTAATCTTGTATTTATCGTTTATGGGATAATTGGCTTTGGCACCCAGGCCCAAACCTTTGCTTTTTATTAAAAAATCATTTTTATGGCGTAAAGGATCACTGTAATAGTAGATATTTCCCCAGTTAACTGATTGGTATCTCAAATCAAGATAAGAGGCTGATAGTGCCAGTTGATTAATAACGTACCAGTCTGCAGATATTTGTCTGCAGCGGAAGGAGCCTTCTATTTTGCTGAAAGAAGAGTTGTCTGAATAATACATTTCAGATTTGGATGGAAAGCCTATAACATCAAACAATTGATTACCGCTTTCAGAAAAGTACAAACCAAAATGGTAGAGCTTGATTTGCGCCCAGGGATTGGCCATATAGATAAAGGAGTATTCTTGCTCAGGATTTATATTGCTTTGGTAAAAAGGGTTTTCCGGCCACTGCAGAATAGATTGCTGATCATGAACAAGCTGTCCTTTTTGGTTGTTGTACCCAATGGTGATCTTGATGTCTTTGAGTATTGGCAGATCTTGTGCGAAGCCAAAGGAAGAGATAAACAGGATTATTATAATGAGTATATGTTTCATAATGTCCCCCTCAAATATATTATTGTATTCGAAGCCGTTCCCTGCAATGATTGAGAGAATAATAAAGTGTAACCATTCAAATATATTTCGACGTGCCTCCCCCAAAGGGATATAATAAATTAGAAAAAATTTTTACTTTATCAAGAAAAATGTTTATTAAAGACCTTGAATACTATGAATAGAGGCTGAGTTACTAAAAAATTTACCATTGCATCTGTTCCCGAAAATGGATATATAATAATTATACATAAAAATTTTATATCACATACAAGGATTCAAGATGAAAAATATTATCTATTTCTTGTGGCTGGTTGTGATTTTCGCGGGGTGCTCTCAAACTATAAATAAACAAATTAAAACGGATGTCGACTGGCAGTCTTTTCTTGCTGAAAAAGACCTGCTGTGGGACCGTGCGCCGTTCAAATGGTCGCAAGGGGCCTTTGTTGGCAATGGACTGGTAGGCGCCATGATCTTTGCCGACAGTGCTGGCGGATTAAAATGGGAAATGGGTCGCAGTGATCTGTTTGACCATCAGGGCAATGATGATGATGGTAATTTGAATACGCGTTTACCGGTTGGCTCATTTCAACTGGAGGGTTTATCGCTTGATGCTTTTTCCATGCGGCAGGATCTCTATAATGCAGAGGTGACAGGACAACTGTTACGTTGGGAGAATGAACTGGCGTTCCAATTTAAACGCACTATCCACTGTTGCTGAATCTGCATCAATGGTTTTTAGGACATAACCGAAACCGGTAGTAGATGCCATTATTAAAAAGAGTATGAGCGAGTAGAAAAATTTCATTGTATTAGCCCCATGTTAAAAAAGCCCCTGTTTATAAATCCTCAAGAGATCGTTTCATTCATCCCCGTTGCGATCGCATAAATAATTTTTTAATCAATCATATTTTAGCCGGCTGAGGTTATAAGGAGTGTTGGCAAGTGTATTATAGTCTGATATGTTTTTGAACTTTTGAATACCGAACAGTCTGGTGACACATGCTACAAGCAGCCCACCATTAATATACTTGATACTGTCATCATTGTCTTTTACTACTCCATAAGTGATCAGTCCCGCGGCAGTGATTTCATATAAGGATAGAAATACAATGTTCAAATTGTAATTAAATTTTGTAATTAGCGGATTTTTTTTGTTGATATAGTAATTCCCCAATAACGGAGTGATTGTATTGAGCAGTATATATTTGGTTTTGCTTTTTCGCGGATTGATAAACGGGGTTGTCTCGTTCCGGTCCAGTTGGATTTGTTGATTGGTCAAATCAGCTAATAACCGGTTATAAGGATATAGATCAAAAGGATTGTCTGGCATGATTTTCCATTTGCATTCAGTAGAACCACCGTTGTTCGATGGCTTTAAGCGTAGTATTCCAAATTTGAGGTTGAGTGGAGTCGATTCCGATGGTTCAAACAAATAAGAACAGGAATCGTATATCGCAATATAGCCAGCATCCATTGTAAGGGAAAAAGGCATTGACAAATTGGGGTTAAATCCGATTTTTATCGGGCCATTGACGAATTCTAATTGTAATTTCGTATTTGCCGCAACCTGTTTAAATGCACTGTCCACTGTTGCGGAATCGGCAGGGAGAGTTTCCAGGGTATAGCAATTGCCGGTATGAATAAGTATAGCCAATAAGAATAGTGTTGTGTTGAAATATTTCATTGTGATTGCCCCAATGTTTGTCCCCTTGTTAAAACCGTAAAAGATCATTTCGCTCATCTCTGTTGTGATCATTTTTTTTAGAATACCCTCCCAAAGTATATAAGCCTTTGGGAGGGATTATTCTTAATTATCAGTTTAATTACCGGCCCTTCGATACAATCCCTCTTAAAAACAGACGGATCACTCAGGGATCCGGTTTAATGTTTTTTTGTGCTATTTGCGGCTCTGTGGTGTATAACTTAAACTCCTGTAAATCTTTTCTTGTATAGTTAATATTATGAGGCATGAATTTTGCTCATTTTTTTTTGATACAATCAAAAATTATTAAATGTAGAAAGAGGTGTTTTTATGAAACAAAGTTTGTTACTGATTACATTGTTTCTTATTTTTTCTATTAGTGCCTATGCCCAATACACTGGTGATGTGTGTACTGGCGGTACAGCTTCTGCTTCCACTGCTTATACTTATAATGTAGCAGCTAATGCTTTTGATGATACCTATTCTCCAGACAACGACGACAGTAGGTGGGGATCAAATGGTGCTGATTTGGAAAACAGCCCTGATTGGCTGAAATATGATTTTGGTGAGGGTAATGAAAAAGTAATAATACAATACCGTTTTTATACAAGCAATGACATACATTATAATCCAGATGACTGGATATTTCAAGGTTCTAACAATGATGCAGACTGGGATGATTTGGATACACAAACTGCCCAACAAACTGCTCTTAATACATGGCACACTTATAACGGTTTTGTAAATGTTACCGCCTACCGTTATTACCGTTTTTGGGTTACAGGATCAGGAACTGTACCGCCATCCGCCGTTCCTAACCAGTTTGTTGACTTTGAAGAAGTAGAAATGATGGAAGCAGATGGTTCTTTGCCGGTAGAACTAACTTCTTTAACCGCAAAACAAATCGGACGTGATGTAATCATTAAATGGACCACAGAAAGTGAAATTGACCATTTAGGGTTTATCGTTGAACGCAAAATCTCCAAGGCTGGTGAATGGACAAAAATTGCAGACTATCTGACTGATTCCGCACTTGCAGGCCAGGGTAATTCAACAACATCCCGACATTATACAGTTACAGATCAAGATGTAAAAGAGGGCAGTTATACCTATCGATTGTCTGATGTTTCAATTGATGGCAGTGTGACAATTAATAATTCAGTAGATAAATATGTTACCAGTTTGCCAAACCAAACCTCTTTGAAATCTTTGTATCCCAATCCCTTTAATCCGCAAACTCGAATAACTTTTGATCTGCAGGCTGATAGTGATTTGAATCTTACTATTTACAATGTAAATGGACAGGTTGTCAAGACGCTTGTAAACGAGTATAGAACCGCTGGTACTTATAATCTTGATTGGAATGGCAGTGATAATACAGGAATAACAGTTCCAAGTGGTACATATTTTATTGTGCTCAAAGCTGGAAACACTGTTAAAACACAAAAAGTGCTCATGCTGCGTTAATAGATTTGATTAAAAAAAGCCCGTCTTCCAATATGCGAACGGGCTTTTTTTAATATTGCTGTCGAGGTAGATTTAGGACACACAGAGATGAGGGAATGTGACCAGTCCGTGTTGCTATCTACTTCGAGGACTTTAGTTCCTATTGTTTGTATTTATTTAAAAAATCCATATGGTTATCAGGCCTTGCAGAAATATACATTTGTTTAAGTACCTTTTTATGGGCCGCCCAGAGACCGTCTTTGCTGATACGGGTAAAAAATAGTTGTTCTAAAGCGAAACCTATTTCATCCTAACCCAATATGTACCTTGCCGCCATAGTTGGTAACCCGGGTCTCGTGTCCGAGAATCTTGAAAAACAGAGTAAAACCCGGTCATAATGTCTGTGCTATCTTGCTCTCCGTTCTATTCGTGACAGAGAACACTCCGCTGATGTTCTGCGTGCATCCGTTGTTCATTCGCTTTTTTCCTCTGTACTCTCAGGAACTCAGTGGTGAATCTTTTTTTTATCACTTTATGGAAATAATTGATTGTTGATGATGTGCCGAGGCGCATCCTGCTAACTGGAATGCTCTAATAGATTTGTTAAAGTGTATTGTAAAATGGGTAACATTCAGTTTTACAAAAAGAAACATAGACATTTGGGGATAAAAATTGATTGTGAAAGGACCGTTAACGTATTTTATTTTTAATCCTGTATTCAATGCTACTTTAGTAAAGTCACTGTCCACTGTTGCGGAATCGGCAGGGAGAGTTTCCAGGGTATAGCAATTGCCGGTATGAATAAGTATAGCCAATAAGAATAGTGTTGTGTTGAAATATTTCATTATGATTGCCCCAATGTTTGTTCCCTTGTTAAAACCGTAAGAGATCATTTTGCTCATCTCTGTTGTGATCATTTTTTTTTAGAATACCCTCCCAAAGTATATAAGCCTTTGGGAGGGATTATTCTTAATTATCAGTTTAATTACCGGCCCTTCGACAAGCTCATGACAGCGCCCTTTTATACTCTAGTTTCGGCCCAAATGGGACTGGAACTAAAACTCAGGGATCGATAATTACATATTCACGTAATCGGTGCCCCAGGGGTAACGCTGTGGACGACTGAGCATGCTGTTTGCTTCGTCGTCATTATGAAAGCGTTCTTTAACCGGGTCCCAATGCAGTTTACGGTCCAGTTTCATTGCGATATGGCTGATAAGACAGCCGGTACAGGCACGGTGTCCCACTTCGGCGGGAGCAATAGGTTGTTTACGGCTTTTGATGCTTTCAATCCAGTTTTTATGCTGTTCATCGCTCACTGTCAAATGCACATCGGTATCTTTGAGCTGGGTTTGCAGGATTTTGGGATCACTGGCATCGAGCGCTTTGGCGTTGTCTTTTTGTTTTACGGGGTCACTGTCAGTTGCCGCATAGTTACCGCGGGTGACAAAGATCCAGCCTTCGTCGCCCTCAAATTTAACACCATTGGGGAACTTGTCACTGACCTGAAAGGTGGTGCCGCTTTCAAACTGTCCGTTTACCAGAAACGCGCCGTGCACGTCCCACAATCCGGATTTTGGAAATTCTGCGTCAGCTTCTACCATTACCGGACCAGTATACTCGGTACCGAGTCCCCAGTTCATGGAATCGAGATGGTGTGCGCCCCAACCGGTGATCATGCCGGCACCAAACTGTTCACAGCGCAGCCAACCGGGACGTGAATAGCCATCCTGGGGATGAACGCCTTTTTCGGTGTAATAGCGCCAGGGAGTTTCGCCCAGCCACATGTCATAATTGAGATTAGCAGGAATGGGCATTTCCGGTTCTACATCGCCGGCGGGATCATAAGGCAGACCAATGATCACATTCTTGATATTACCGATATAGCCATTACGCACCAGCTCGGCGGCAATGCGGAACTGGGGCATGGAACGCTGTTGACTGCCGATTTGTAAAATACGTCCGGTGCGATGGATGACATCACTCATCAGACGGCCTTCTGTAATGGTAAGAGAAGCAGGTTTTTGCAAATAGATGTCTTTACCGGCAAGCGCTGCTTCAATGGCGGGTTGCGCGTGCCAGTGGTCCGGAGTACTGATGATTACAGCATCCAGTTCGGGTAGTTGCAGCATCTCACGGTAATCGCCAAAGGTTTTAACATTTACGGGGATGGAACCGCGGTTCTTTTTATACCACTCATTGACCCATTGTTTGCCTTCTTGTACGCGTTTGGAATCCAGATCGCTTACAGCGATAATGTTGACACAATCGTTTTTCAATGTTTCGGGCATGTCGTGTCCGCGTGCAATACGACCGCAGCCAATTTGACCCACGTTAATGGTATTGCTGGGTGCGTTTTTGCCGAATACCTTTGCGGGTACGATCATGGGCGCACCAATCACGGCTGCGCTTGATAATGTGGTTTTGATAAAATTACGTCTGTTGATATTTTTCATTTTTACTTCCCAATCTCTTTATTTAAAATATTCTAATTATTTTTTTTTCATGCTCCACAACATGCCTGCTTCAAGATGTTTCAAAAACAGGGGATCGTCATAGTATTCGATCTTGTGTCCTAACGCGGTAAAGAACTGGCGTCCGCCGTCAAACTCGTGGCACCAGGCAATAGGGATATAATCGCCCCAGGTTTCGCCCGGGTATTCGCTGCGTTTATCATCTGTGATGGTGGTAAGGTCGGCTGCCAGCAATACATGAATATCGGGATTGAGGTGATGTATGTAATAGCACTCGTCTTCCCATTTCCAGGGATCAGGCAGAAAATAAGTTGAGGGATGGTCTGCATCTACAATTTTAATATCAAAAGACTGTAACTTGGGGTGACGTACAAAAAGTCCGCCTACCATTTCATGAAACCAGGGCCAGTCACGTTCGGACGCGCACGCGGAATGGATTCCCATAAATCCGCCACCATTGCGAATGAATCTAACAAATGCCTGACGTTGTTCATCCGTATCAAAGCCTTCATTGTTCGAGTTGGAGAATACAAGGGTTTTGTATTTTTTCAGGTTTTCGTCAGTAAAAACAGCGGGATCGTCACTGACATCAGACGTGAGGTTGTTCTGTTTGCACAGTTTCTGCAGGGCTTTAACGCTGGCATCTATATTGTCGTGAATATAACCGTCTTTGCCGTTTTTGGTATAAATCAGAACCTGCGAACTGGCAGATATGTATAATCCCAGCACTATGCAGATGGTAAGTAATGCGGTAAATAGTTTTGACATTTTGTTCTCCTGTTATTGAAATTGTTTCCAGTCCACAGTAATTTTCGGAGGATTGGCAAAATCCTGCCAGTATTGTTCTGCCTGTTCCGCGGTAATTGTACCGTCGTATACAAGCATTCTATATTTTAATCCATAGGTATTACCGGGAACCAGGTTCCAGGTTTTATGACGAATGGGGCAGAATTCAAAATACATATCACCGCGGTCACCATTTGCATTGAGCGGCCATACGCGCATGGGCTCGGGGTGTTCGCGGTTGGTGGGATGGCTCATGAACAAGATGCCGGATTTACCGCTCTGTGGCATTTCTCCATTTACGTTGCACCAGCGAGCACTGGTGCCGTCTGCTTCCGCGCGGTCTTTACCCTCAGAGGTGAGCACGGTACAATTGTCTTTGGTCCAGTATTCCAGTGCGCGGTATCCAATTCCACCACCATAACGGTAGGCTGTCAACTCGACAGGTTTGCCCGTACAATTGAGCACGGTTGACATGTCCCAGAGCCAGACATTATTGTCGGGCGAAATGTTCCAGGCGCGCACATCCCACACTTCATTTATGGCAACCTCGGGGCCTGTCTCTGCTTTCAGATCCACATGTTCCTGCCGGACTTTGAATCCGGTATAGACAGAACCATCGGTAGTAGAAAGAACACCGGCAAAACGCACGGTTCCCAACCCTTTGCCCAGGTTCCAGAAATCCACTTCACGTCCCTCAATATGGGTTTTGGTCCAGGGGTTCCAGATGCCCACATGGTGATAATGGTCCGGGGGTTGAATGCGGGTCAGTTCCTGTCCGTTGGGTGTCCATAAAGGATGAATAAATCCGCTTCGGTTGTACAAGGGGTCCACGCCCGGGGGAGCGGGTTGTACAGCATGGCGATAGCTGAGAACAGGAGTGCCGTTCTGCTGCAATATCAGATCGGTATCTGTTTTTTTGCACATTAGAGAAGGGGCGGTATAGGATGAATCCGTATAGATCAATTCGTATGTACGGGACTTTGAGGTGGATGGGTTATCCAAAATCCACCATAGTCGGGGCGTTTGCGCTGCTTCCACCTGACAGGGTACATTGATTTTGCCGGATTTGGTTTTTTCGACGAGTTTGAGTCGATACGCATCCAGCGGTACCGGCAGATTGTCCAGTGAAATGCTGACGGGTGTGTTGCTATGGGATTTTGATTTTGCATTTACTTGGATAACGGCAAGGGTTTGCGCGTATATAAATACAGGCAAGCACAGTATTAAAATTATGCGATATATAATACGGATCATGATGCTCCTCTCAAATGCGGATATGGGGTAATTTAATTTATTATAATTAAATATCAGGCAAGATTCAAGCAGAAAATGAGAAAGGAGGAAAATCTGGCGGATGCATTTTAATTAAAACAAATCATGTATTCTAAATCTTGATTATAAAGGAATTGACTTGAATTTAAATCTTTATTATAATAATTTAGACTTTTATTAATGAAAGAATAAAATGAAAAATATACTTGAAAAAATATCGCATCGATTTGATGAAGCCGGGGAACTGTATAAAAGTTTGTTTATAAACAACCATTCTATAATGCTAATCATTCAGCCTGAGACAGGTGAAATTATTGATGTAAACCAGTCTGCTTGCGACTTTTACAAATATAGTAAAGATGTTTTGTGCAGTATGTCAATTATGGATATCAACATACTTTCTCCTAAAGAAATACAAAACGAGATGCATGAAGCCAAAGTAGATCATCGAAATTATTTTCTTTTTCAACACAGACTGGCAAATGGAGAAATTAGGGATGTAGAAGTCTATAGTTGCCCCATTGATCTGGAAGGGCAAAAAGTATTACATTCCATTATTCATGATATAACAGAGCGTAAAAGAATTGAAAGGGAGAAGGAAAATCTTTTAGCCCGGCTTGAAAAAGCCATAAAGGAAAAAACTGCAGCACTTGAGACAAATCAATTGTTAATGAAAGAAATGAACCATCGTATTAAAAATAATCTCAATATGGTCCAGGGTTTACTTCAACTCCAGTACCACAATTTAAAGGATGAGCATTCTCGCATGGTATTAAAAGAATGCGCGGGACGTGTAAGGTCTATTTCTGATATTCATAATATGCTTGCTTATGGCGGGGAAATACAAATGATACCCGTGTCAAATTATATATGTAAATTGGTTCGTGATTTGGCACAAAATTTTGCCCAAGATATTAAAAAAGTAAAGATTGATTGCAGTATTAAGGATTTTCTTTTGGATGTTCATATTCTGGTACCCTTTGCATTAATTGTTACAGAATTGGTAACAAATGCGTTTAAATACGCATTTACAGATCATAAAGAAGGTATATTGGATATTCATTTAGAATCAGCAGACAGTGGAAAAATTGAATTTGTAATCAAGGACAATGGGGGTGGCTTTCCACCGGGATTCGATATTAAAAAATCGAATTCATTGGGGATGCAAATCATTTTATCTTTGGTTGAACAGATACGGGGAACTCTGAATTATTCTTCAGATCAATCGGGCCTGGAATTCAGGATATTGTTCCCGGAAAAGGCTTTATAAAAATCTTGAAATATTGGTGGAGCATATAACAGGGGACATATTTCATATCGCATCCCTACGGGATGCCTGTTCCTGGTTGTCATGGTTTCTACAGATATTGGGTCCCTGACGGGACCTTTGGATTGATGGAAGGATCAAAGAGCTCACAATGTGGATTTAGATTGAATTACGGAATCAATCCGCTTCTTTGCTAGAATACTTTAAACCGGAATCGTTTGACAGCGGTCCCGCAGGGACCAGGTATTTGTAGCCCATGCCGGAAAACCAAATCTGCGTCCCATGGGGACGCGAAGGAAATAATAAAGGATTTCAAAATATTATATATATGTTTGTAATATTCAGATTTTTATGAATTATTATAGGTTTACTATCGCATCCCTACGGGATGCCTGTTTCTGGTTGTCATGGTTTCTACAGATATTGGGTCCCTGACGGGACCTTTGGATTGATGGAAGGATCAAAGAGCTCACAATGTGGATTTAGATTGAATTACGGAATCAATCCGTTTCTTTGCTAGAATACTTTAAACCGGAATCGTTTGACAGCGGTCCCGCAGGGACCGGATATTTGTAGCCTATGCCGGAAAACCAAATCTGCGTCCCATGGGGACGCGATAGAAATTATTAAAATTCCTGGTGTTTGATAAAAATTATATGGGGGTATTAATTATGGCCAATACGTTTACTCAGATTTATCTGCAATTGGTTTTTGCCGTACAAAACCGGATGTCACTAATTCAGGATTCCTGGAAAGATGAATTATACAAATATATTTCAGGAATTGTGCAAAATCAAAGACACAAATTGATAGCCATCAATGGGATGCCCGATCATTTACACCTGTTGCTTGGATATAATCCAAATCAAAAAATACCGAATATGCTTCAAGATATCAAAGGTTCTTCATCTATATGGATTAATGAAAAAGATTTTTTGAAAGGGAATTTCAATTGGCAATCAGTTTATGGCGCTTTTTCCTATTCCCGTTCACAAATTAATGATGTAACAAACTAAATAAACAATCAGCAGTACCACCATACAAAATCATCTTTTCATCAGGAATATATTCAATTTTTTTAAATTATTTTGTATCCCTTTTAACGAAAAGTATGTTTTTCAAGAAATCATATAAATAGTTCAGCGAATACCCCCTAAAAAAAGATTGTTTTATTTTTCAAGATAATCATTAAATTATGAATAAAATAACTTAATCATGAGGGGTATCATGAAAACAAAATTTGTATTTGTACTGGTGTTTATCTCTTCGCTGTCGTTTGCGCAGGGATTACCGATTTTGGAAAATTTAGAGTTACGCGCGGGACTTGATTATGAATTCGGCATGTTTAATCATAATCCTGAAGCCCTTGTAGAATGGGAAGGCAATCCTTTTAGCGGTTCGGATGTGAATCCCGAACAGAATTTCAGTCCCACCTATATGTTTAAACCATGGGTATATATCAAGTACTCGCGTGTAGGCATTGGCTTTTCCGAATTTGGCAACAAGCTGTTTGATTCGGTTGGTGCCGCATCGAAAACCGAAATGGAGTTTAAATCCGGCAAGTCTTTTGGTGATGTTGAGGGTACAACCGGCAATACCGAGATTGCATTAGACTGGTATATTCAGGAATCTTTGGCTTTAACAGCTACCTATTTGAATATGCGATATGATGCTGAACCTGCTGATGCTGGCGAAGGCAGCGCACTTTTAAAGCAGGCTGTGTTCAACATGACCGGCAATGGTGTGGGTATAGGAATTAAAACCAATAATATGATTAATCGCAGATATTCATTACGTATGATGTTCATGTACTATCCAACGCTGAGCAGTGAATATATTATTGATGATGACGAGGATAACAAGCAGTCATTTGACAGCTATATCTATGCAACCCGTGTAAATGTGGACCGCAAGTTGGTTAATGGCTTGTGGGCAACAGTAGGGCTTGACTGGATCCATTCATCAGACAATGATAAATTTGTACGCAATACCCGATTGATGTTGGATGCTGGATTGTATGTAGCGTTTTAATATATCGTAGCAGAATCCATTCATAAAAAAAAAGAGGGGTGTATTATGAAAAAGTCTGGTCGTATTCTGGCAGTACTGGTATTTGGATTAACGGTAAATGTTTTTTCGTTAGGTATTGGATTTGGAACCGGTTTCAGCGGGGTGGAGAATATCGGGTTGGGATCCTGTTATCATTTGAATGTGTCCTTGCCAATTGAGCAAAAGCTGCTGTGTGATATCTCGTGGTGGTGGTGGGATGGCGTTGACGGGAATTATACTTTTGAACAACAGTATGGGGGTGGTTTAATTACAGATGGCTGGTATTTTGGTAACAAGTCCGTTGTTATGCTCTTGTCTTATCAATGGTATGCGGGTGAAAAATTTGAATTTTACACCGGTGCGGGAACAGGTCAATTTGAAAAATATGACCTTGATGGAGGGGGTAATAAATCCTTTTTTTATCATG
Source organism: bacterium (assembly GCA_963693055.1). Taxonomy (GTDB): domain Bacteria; phylum Zhuqueibacterota; class Zhuqueibacteria; order Residuimicrobiales; family Krinioviventaceae. The sequence goes on along the minus strand of OY843751.1, from coordinate 5,726,563 downwards.
CCGCCGGAGTGGGTTCAATAATGCTCAAATACAAATTTTCTCCTACTGTTAATTTTTACAATCGATATTTGATTGGAGTTGAGGCTTATGGATTGATGGTAAATCCCGATTGGGGGATGATGAGTATAGGTGTTGAATGGACGCCCTTTTAAGCATAATATTTACATATTAAAAAATGGAAAGAATTAATTATAAATGAAGACCTCTCTGGATTGTATTCCCTGTATGATTAACAGTTTTTTGCGATTACTGGGTAACGGCATGCTGCCGGAAGAAAAACATGTGGATGCGACTCAGCGGCTGCTGGGGTATTTGTCTACTGCGGACCTGGAAAAATCTCCACCGGCTTTGGCGCGCGAAATGCATGCAATCATCCGGCAAGAGCTGAATAATCCTGATCCTTATCTGGAAATCAAAAAGCAGTATAATCAAAAAATGATGGATATGCTGCCCCGGTTTGATAAAATGATAAACGAGGCAGCCCATCCTTTTGATATGGCCCTACGACTGGCAATGGCCGGTAATGTGATCGATTTTGGTCCTCAGAATCAATTGGACATTATGCAAACCATCAGCCGTGTGGTAGATGCAGAATTGGGTATTGATGATTCCAAACGTCTTGAAAAACAGGTAGAAACTGCCAAGTCGTTGTTGTACATTGGTGATAATTGTGGAGAAATTGTACTGGACCGGTTGTTTCTGCAAATACTGGATCATCCCAATGTGACGTTTGTGGTACGCGGCGGGCCTGCTATTAATGATGCCTTGATTGAGGATGCTGAATTTGCAGGAATCCCGGAATACGCGAGAATCATAACCACTGGCGACAACTCGCCTGGTGCTGTGTGGGAGACTGCTTCACAGGCGTTTAGGGATGCGGTCATGTCTGCGGATGTGGTGATATCCAAGGGACAGGGCAATCTGGAAGCACTGATGGATGTGCACGCCAATATTTATTTTATACTTGTAGCCAAGTGTGACGGAATCGCATCCAAACTGGGTGCCAAAACCGGGGACTTTATTGTTAAACGGCAAAAATTTTAAACTGCGGAATATATGCCCGATCCTAGAATGTTTTTATTCCACAAACGGATACTCTGGAAACGGGGAGGAAGTGAAAATATGATCCACGCTATTGAATCCCAAATTACCGCGAACCAGCATCTCAATCTGTTTTTCGATCATCTGGACCAGGTTTTGTCTGTTACCGATACGTTCAGAACCAGGGTCCTGGATCTAAAAAATCAAGACTCTGTTGATATTGATAATCTGATAGAGCAGACTGCGCGTCAGTCCATCCAGGCCATCTATCAGATTAACCAGTATATCGACATTCCTGAAGAGGATATGGGCGAATTGAAAAAAATATATCATACTACCTGGGACGATATGGATACGCACAATTTTGATGCAGTTATGAGGGACCATCATTACCGTCTTGCGGACTGGCTGGCGCGTTTTTATCCGGATGCTTTTATTCAGGCTTTAAAGCAGCAGCCGCAGGTTGGAGCAGTGCTGAATAAATCCTATTCCGCGGAATTTCAACTGCGGGTGTTGAATATTGATGTGGAAAAACTACAAGGCCCTGTTTTGGATATTGGCTGCGGTCCGGAGGGAAATCTCGTCCGTGAATTGGTAGAGGGCGGAATTGACGCGATTGGCATTGACCGCCTTATTAATAATCCGGAAGCGTATTTGATTGAATCCAACTGGTTCGATTTTGATCTAAAGCAAAAGCAATGGGGAACGGTTATCTCTAACATGGGATTCAGCAACCATCTCGTCTATTGTCTGCGGAATGAACCGGAGCGGGTTTCCGCGTATTTTTTACGATACCGGGAGATTCTCGAGTCGCTCATGCCGGGCGGTGAGTTTATTTATGCTCCCTCTGTACCGGTTGTAGAAGAACGGCTTGGCAGTCGCATATGGCAGGTGATTCGTAACGAGGTCACTTTGGGTGTTTGGGTGACACGGCTTCAAAGGATAGGCAAAGAATAGAATCATATTTAATAACAGGCTTTTAATGATACAGGGTTACAAAAAAGAGGATTTGCAAGCGATTATTGATATATGGTACGAGGCATCAATTAATGCGCATGACTTTATTGATAATAGGTATTGGGCCTCAAAAATTGACGATATGCGTAATATCTACATACCAATGTCAGAAACGTATGTATATAAAGATTCATCAGGGATTAAAGGATTTGTGTCTTTAAACGAAAATTCTTTGGAAGCGCTATTTGTGAGCCCATTGTGCCAAAATACAGGGGTAGGCAAAGAATTGATTAATAAAGCTAAAGAGTTGAGAGATTCGTTGACTCTATCGGTTTATAAGGAGAATCAGAGGGCTGAAAGATTTTATAAAAAAATGGGGTTTTGCAAAGTTAAAGAACAAATTGATGAAAATACTGGACATGTTGAAATTGTTATGCATTGGGAAAGAAACATTTGCTAAATGCATGATATGTACCGCTTGTTTGTGTTCGAATTGACAGTTGCATATGGCAGTGGTTCGTAACGAGGTAACCCCTGGTGTTTGGGTAACACGAGTTGTTCGTCGAAAATAAAAATGACAGATTTATTGGCTATTCGCTTTTTTTAAGCTGTTGACTGGGGAAAAGATTTGAGAAAATCTTTGATTTTTTAAAAGCCTTTTATATATTCTTTTACTCGTCTGATGTAAATTTGAATTCACGCTGTAAATAACCGGAGTTTGACATGTCAAAATTGCTAAAACTGCTCCCCGTTGTATTGATGTTTTTGCTGATGAATGTTTTTGTAAATTGTTCAAGTGGCGGCAAGCAATCCGTGGATTATGTGAATCCCATGATTGGAACAGATGCTGCCGGTCACACGTTTCCCGGGGCATGTTTGCCATTTGGTATGGTGCAACTAAGTCCTGATAACGGATACCAGGGAGTCAAAGCTTATAGTTATGCCGGAAAGTCTATTTTGGGTTTCAGTCATACCCATTTGAGCGGAACGGGGCCTTATACCAAAACGCACTATAATAACGTGTTGATCATGCCCACAGTTGGTGATGTAGAAATTATGCCGGGCGTTCAAAAAGAGCTAAATGCCGAAGCCGCAAAACGAGCAGAGAAACGGTTACAGCGATTATCCGCAAAAGAAAGGGAGAAGAAACAGCGCGCAATCGTCAATGAAGAAAAGTTGATAATTCTGGACGAATACAATATGGATGAAGATGGCTATTACTCGGAAGAGACCTTTCACGGATATGAATCTGCATACAGCCATGATGAAGAAGTAACAAGTCCCGGTTACTATGCAGTAAACCTGCAAGATTACGGCATTAAAGCCGAGATGACCGTGACCGAGCGTGTGGGGCTTCATCGCTATACATTTCCGGAATCTGACAATGCGCATATCATTATGGATGTGACGCACTCGCTTACCCCGGACCGTGACGCACATGTAAAAATCCTGAGCGATCACCAGATTGAGGGATATGTAACAGGTGATATGGAAGGCTCTTATAATTTGCCACTTACCTGTTATTATTACGCGGAATTCAGCAAACCATTCTCTTCTGTGAGTACCTGGAATGGTGAAACGGTATATGATGGACAAAAAGAGATCTCAGGTAGAGACGGCGTAGGAGCTGTTTTGAATTTTACCACAACTCAAGGTGAGCAGGTTTTGATCAAAGTGGGAATCTCTTTTGTCAGCATAGATGGTGCTAAAAAGAATATGGAGGCAGAGCTGCCGCACTGGGATTTTGAACAAGTGCATCAGGCAGCCAGAGACAAATGGAACAAAAAGCTGGACAAAATCGCCATCAAGGGTGCTACGGAAGACCAGAAGATTATATTCTATTCGTCCATGTATCACGCGCACATGTTTCCCCGTGTATTTTCTGATGTTGACGGCAAATATTACAGCCACTTTGATGACGCAGTGCACGGCAGTCCCGATGCTCGCTATTATGTGGATTTCTCCCTTTGGGACACCTACCGGGCGCACCATCCCCTGTTGGCGTATTTAGAGCCTGAACGACAGAACGAGATGATCAGAACGTTTCTGACCATGTACGATCAGGGCGGAAGACTGCCCCTTCATGTGAGCTACAAGAACCATTACCAGGCGGTTATGATTGGCGATCACGCAACTTCTGTTATTGTGGATTCGTACATGAAAGGTTTGCGCGATTATGATGTGGAAAAGGCATACGAAGCCATGCGTAAAAATGCCATGGAGCCGGGAGAACGTCCCTGGAGCCGCTATGGGCTGGATTATTATATAAAGATGAAATACATTCCCGCGGACAAGGTGCGCGAGTCTGTATCCGTAACACTTGAAGATGCTTATGACGACTGGTGTATGGCAGAGATTGCCAAAGCCCTTGGTAAAGAAGATGACGCTGTCTATTTCAGCAATCGTTCTTTGTATTACCGCAACCTGTATGATATGCAAACCGGATTTATGCGTCCCCGTATGATTGACGGCTCGTGGCTGGGCATGTGTAATAATGAATTGCCCCACATTGTCACTACCGATGTGCACCCCTATTACAGCTGTTTTGATCCCTTGTGGGTGGGGGTGAGTCCCAATCGTCATTTTACCGAATCGAGCGCGTGGCAGTACCTGTGGTATGTGCCGCACGATATTTATGGCCTGAGCCAGCTTATGGGCGGCAAAGATGCCTTTATAGAAAAACTCGACAGTCTTTTTGTCATGTCTCCCAAAGAATCAGGAGAACGGCAATACGCACCGCTCCGCAGCAAGATTGGTCAGTATGTTCACGGCAATGAGCCGGTCCACCATGTAGCGTATTTGTTCAATTATGTTGGGCAACCGTGGAAAACCCAGAAATGGGTAAACGAGGTGCGCAATAAAATGTACGGCACCGGTCCGGATGGCTTGTGCGGCAACGATGATATGGGCCAAATGTCCGCATGGTACATTTTCAGTGCGTTGGGATTTTATCCCGTAGCACCGGGGCAAAATGTATTTGTGATTGGTACACCCCTGTTTGAGGAAGCAACCCTGAATCTGGGTGAATATTTTGACAATAAAACTTTTACCGTCAAGGCAGACAATGTATCTGCAGAGAATATCTATATCCAGTCGGCAACGCTGAATGGCAAACCCTTTACCAAAAACTGGATCTCACATGAGGAAATTGTCAATGGCGGTACGCTCATATTTAATATGGGTCCCCAGCCCAATACCGGGTGGGGCAGTGCACCAGAATCGGTCCCACCGTCTTTGACTACAGGATAGATTGTAGAATTTATGAAAACCGGTCTTTTGATACATCCCGATCTGTCAAGTGACGGATCGGGAAACCGGGCCGGTTTTTTGATCGTAATTGTTGAGCGCGGTGCTTTCTTTCCCGAATAGCTTGTTACTCTACCAGAATAAACTCTTTTTTCTCCAGATCATAATTAAAGACTTCTCCGGTTTCTATAATATAATACCAACCCAGAATACTCAATGTATTGTTCTCTACCCGTTCTTCAATATAGGGATAGGTCAACAGGTGGTTCAATTGTTCAACAACGTTCAATTGTTCTGTTTTCCACTCGCGCTCTGCTGGATCAGTAATATTCTCTGTTTCAATTTTGGTTTTGACCTTTTGTGCAAGTTCCAGCCATCTTTGGGTATGGGGTAGCTTTTTCATGAATGCCTTTTCCGCATAGAGGGCTTTGCAACCGCCGCAGTTTGAATGTCCGCAAACCACAATGTTTTTCACGTCCAGTACCTGCACGGCATATTCGATTGCTGAAGTGGTGGATAGGAACTCGTTAGACAGGCGGTAATGGGGAACCATGTTGGCAATATTGCGAATGATGAACAAATCACCGGGCAGCGTTTTGGTGATCAAGGTGGGAACTATACGGGAATCCGAGCAACTGATAAACAGCGTGTGCGGAGTCTGCTGTTTGCCGATACTGGCAAACAGGTCCTTGTGCTCCAGGAAATCGGTTTGATTGAATTTGATAATGCCGTCGTACAGTTCTTTCATGTTCATATCCTTCAAGGGTGTTGTTGAATGCGAAAATATAGGGATTTATAGGTTTAATTTCAACAAGCGGCTCAAATAAATCACCACAGAGACACAAAGAGCACAGCGGTTTCCGTCACGTAACTTCTTGCCCAAATTATCAGGTTGTGTAAAAATAAATTAAAACAGAATAATTCCAGAGAAAAGTAAAAAAAGACGTGGAGTGCTGTACCTTTATGTACAGCGGGCCGTCGGAGACGGCCTCATAACAATTATATTATAACACTACTGTCCCAATATTAGTTGAATAAATTCAATTGGTTATCATTTTGTAAGCCATGAGTAAGATTATCATTGTTGCTAAGTAACTGTAAAATAGGAGTTCTTTGAAACATATTAACGCTTAATATTTGCAAAAAAGTGTAGAGCGGAATCGCAATATTCAAACGTTTCTTTATTATCGCTATAAGCACGTATATACATATTGCAATCCATATTTGCGATTTAACGGCATTGACTGAAGTGCCATAAAAGGACTTAATTTTTAGGTTTTGTTTTATCCATTTAAAAAACAATTCAATTTGCCAGCGGCATCTATATAGTTCAGGAATAGTTAATGCCGGCAAGTTAAAAATATTTGTCAACAAAACGAGCGTTCGTTTTTGATCAGTTATGTATATTTTAACGCGTCTGAGTCTTTCAGGATAATCTCGTGATGCATAGTAATTCACTAAAGAAACTGTTTGATCACATCGAAGACCTGTACTTTTATTAACCGGATGTGAATAGACCCTTTTAGCTTTAAGGTTCGACTTTGCCGGAATGACAAAAAAGGCTCCAGCTTGATGGAATCTATACAGACGCTCAAAATCTATGTAACCCTTGTCTAGCAAATATATGGCGCCAGGCTCAGGAATCAACATATCAAGAATGTTAACATCGTGGATTTTCCCTTCAGTTATCTCTATAAAAGTTGGTATGTTACCACGAAGGTCCATTTGAGTATGCACTTTTATAGCACCTTTTGATTTTCTAAATCTGGCCCATGGAAATAAAGAAAGGCACAAGTCAATTGTTGTTGAATCTAATGCGTAAACCATTTCTTTTAATTCAAGGCCGAATTTTTCATCACGATATAACTTGCGGGCCTGATTAATAAGTATTTGAGCAAATTCAGCATAGATGCGCCAGTCTCGATGTTCATTTGCATTAGCCAAAGTATTTCGAGCAACTATGCTGCGAAAACCCATGTGGTAAAGTAGTTTTCGTTGTGATCTTAAACAAGCTTCTATATCTCTCAAACTATCTCGGAAAGTGAGTTGGGCAAAAGCCATGCAATAAAATTGATCAAGACACGAGAAGGATTTAACTTTATACTCTCCTCTGTATTTGTGGACGCAACGATGGAATGCCTTTAAAGGCAGGAATTCCATTATTTGAGAAAAAACAGTTTTCCCTTCGTGCATTTCGCCATTCCTCCGCCATTGTTTTGTTGTGATAGAATGGTGAAATGTAATAATTTAATTCAAATCGTTCCCGTTAAAAATGATAGCGTAAAGATATAATTAACAATTAAATACAATCACTACTTTCCCCTAACGTTGGGACAGTAGTGATATTATAATAAAAATTTTGAACAAAAGATGCTTTCATAAATATTTAACATTTGATCTTAAGGCCCAATTTATATCGGACCAACGGCCCTACGCGGCGCATAAAGGCGCCGCACTCCAAATACACCTAATTTCTGGTTCCAGTGCCTCTGCGGTTATTATTATTGTGTTTTTCATTATCGATCTGATTATCCTGTAATTGAGACTGCCCCACTAAACTCCGTCACATTATATTGATATTAAATAAAAAAAGTCTTGTATTTATTGCCGGGATTTTATATCTATAGATATATGCGACACTGATCTGGGGATTTCAGGGCGGAATGATTTTCAAATACTATATTCTGATGATGCATTGATTTTTTATAAAATATGTGCAGTCTAAAAATGTTTGTAGCCTACAACAAAATATGGGGAGAATGTATAATGAAAACAGCAAAATTTCTAGTTCCGCTATTGATAACACTTTGTATTTTGAGCTGTGAAACATCCAAAAATCCACTGTTGCCTGAACCAGGAAATGAGAGTTGGAAGGGTGCATCAACGGTAAATTCCGGAATACGGGATATTTATTTTGTCGACCCTGATAATGGCTGGATCGTCGGCAATAGTGGAGATATCTTTTATTCGAACAATGGCGGCACGACTTGGCAAAGACAAAACAGCGGTACCACAGCTAAACTGGTTTCCATCTATTTTATTGACAATCAAAAAGGATTTGCTGCGGGATATGATAATACCTTGCTTTACACTCATGATGGCGGTAAGAATTGGAATGCTGTTGATATCAAAAGCGATTGTTCAACAATATTCAGTAGCATCTGTTCTGATAAGGATAATAATGTGTGGTTTGTCTCAAATTACGGAGAAATATTTAATTCAACAAATATGGGAAAAGATTGGACATTAAAGAGTCAACTCGATTCATGGGGTTTCTCGTATTTGTTCTTCCCCAATAGTTCTGTTGGATTTGCAAGAGATGCACTTGGTGTTAAATTGATGAAAACAATTGATGGCGGCAATACCTGGAATCAATGCCAGACCCCAACTGCATGGTCTATGAGTATATACTTTTTGGATGACAATTTTGGATGGATGACAGAAGATTGGGGACCTAGTTCGACCATTCATGACAGTGCTTCAGTATATAAAACTATTGATGGAGGGGCAACATGGCAACGTCAGGCAGCGCTGCCTGGATTGTCTTTAGGTATTATTCAATTTGTAAATGCTGAAAAAGGATGGTTAACCCAGGTAACTAAAATTTATCATACATCAGATGGCGGAAACTCGTGGAATGTTCAGTTTGAAAATGAAGATATGGGTTATATTACGGATATGTATTTCCTGAATGAATCAAAAGGCTGGGCAATCACAAACAGCGGGGTTGTTCTTGTTTATGGTCCCTGATCGTGTATGATTTATTACACCACAAGGGCCAGTGGCTCTGCCCTGGAACCTAAAAGATAAAACGCAGAGGAGCAGAGGACCCAGAGAAGAATCTATACTCACTGATCGTGACGGAGATAAGCGTAGCACTCTCCGTCACGTATGAATGTTTTTTTGTGAGCTTTGTGGCTTGTTCAATCCTTATACTGAGGCGTCAGCAAGTGTGCGGATGAACTACGGGCACGGAGAGATGAGTAAAGATTTTGCGTTTCTGGTTCCAGTGACTCTGCCTTAGAACCCAAAAAATGAAACGCAGAGCAACAGCTTACTATACATGATCGAGATGGAGATAAGTATAGAGGGTTCTGTTGCGGATAGTGTCGAAGGATTAAGAAAAAGATTCACCATTTTTTCTGTTTAAGAATATTTAGTGCTAACTCAATTTGGCGTGGAGTGAATTGTTTTTTACGTTCATTCCACATATATGTTTTTTTTATAATACTATCTAAAGTATTTAATGAATTCGTTTTTTTTACCCAGTGGACTGTCGATAATAATTCTAAACCATATGAGGATTCAAATCCATCAACAAGTTCAGATACTCTATCAAATCGATTTTTAGTTTCATTGTGGTTTTTTAAAAATTCCGATGCTTCATTATACGCACCAGGAACAAGTGATAATCTTTTAGCTGGATTATCTCCTCCATCTTCATATCCCGATATATAATGCCCTTCTATTCTTTGGAGTACATGACGAAGATTCTCTGCGTAGGGGCCATAGGGACCTGCTTTGTAATTGAGTTTAAGATCTTCACCAGATTCTTGCAAAAAATACATTAATTTATGTATTTCTAATAATGTTACGAAAGGATCGAGTAATCCGCCAAGATAACGGTGAATCAATTCAATAAGTGCGGCCCGCCCAGGAGTCATATTGGGAATATCTTTGTTTTTCACTTTTTTTTCTATTGTATCTGGATTATGTGGCTCAAATACCATGATCTCGATTTCTTTTAAACATTCTAATTGTTTATTTATAACTGTTTTCACTTCAGACCAATCAAGACCACCCAGACCACTACCTAAGGGGGGTATCGCTATGGACGTAATTTTCTTTTTCTGAATTATCTTAATAAGATCTTTTAATCCTTCTTCGATATCTTGAATTCTACTTTTACCTCTCCAATGTCTTTTAGTTGGAAAGTTTATTATGTATTTAGGATAGACAAGTTTTCCAGTTTCATGAAGAAACATTTTTCCAGGTTGAACTTTGTTTTTTTTACAGGCATCATAATATTCATTATAATTTTCTGGGTACCTAATTTTAAATTGGAGTGCCAGTCCTCGTCCCATAATACCGACACAATTAACTGTATTAACAATAGCTTCCGCTTCTACTTTAAAAATATCACCAGTAATAAATTTTATCATATAATATTTCCCTTAATAATACCATTCATCTTTTTTGATTTCTACTTTAGGTAGAAAGCTTAAAGACGCGAAATTTCTTTTTACTTCAAGTAAATACCTGTTTGAGTAAACTCCAATTCTTTCGATAAGATTCAGAGGAAATTCCTCTTCTAATAAGAATTCGGCTTGTTTTTCTTCTCTACAGTTTCGCCATTGTTTTGCATTGACGGCAGACCAATTTATTTGATTTAAATCGTTTAGATCAGTTCGATCTTCGAAATAATATGAACCAGCATTTGATAGAGTAAAAACCCACCTTCTACCACAACTATTCGCCCAGTTAATTACTTTATAAAAATCAGCTTCAAGATGTATAATTGGTTCTTGACCACCATGGTAATCAATTTCCTGATGATTGTTCATATGGAATAAATAAAGCATCACAGAACGAGGACAAAAATAAAACGGAACACAATCACCAACATGAAGATCGGGATAACTTGAAAGAGTTAATTCTTCTAAGCGTCTTTTTTTTATTTTGGGCATTCCAATAGTAGTACCTGCTGGATTTATCTTTAATAATTTTGAATCACTATAAAGAGCATTATCTTTAATGACTGAAGATAATTTATCAATATGAAGGATATGATAAATTTTTATGTTTTTAGGTACAGTATGATTCAAATATCCTCGCAAAAAGAATTGTTTTAAAAGTCCGATTTTTTATAATTACTACCTCTTCATAATAGGCATAATTTATAATTTTTAAAATGTTTTTTTAAAAATATTTTGATTGAAAGTTTATTTTTTTTGATGAGCAACGATACGATATAAAATAAAAATTATGTCCACAATAAAAAAGAATAGAGCCAACCGTTTTTCAGCGCACGTGGTTTCTTTTAGTAGCTATGATGCTCCGAGGTTCATTATCTTATTGAGATATGGCAAGCAACATTCTACATCTGCGTTTGTCAGCACGTGTTCGCCCTCTGGCGGATTCATCTGTGGTTAATAATTGATCCCGTGGCAGAGATCCCCTTGCTAAACCCCGTCACGATCTTGTGAATGACTCTTTAACTCCTTTTGCCAAAAAATCTTTTCCTTGCCCATTTCCCCAATATCCAGTATCTTTTTGATAAACCAACCGGAGGTTTAATATGCAGTCCCGCAGAGCGTTTATCAAACGTATTGGCGCGGGGATAGGGGCGCTGTCCCTGTCACCGTTGGCGTGCTCACGCATCCCCAAACAACCCAACATTGTGTTGTTGATGGCAGATGACATTGGCTTTTCAGATATTGGTTGTTACGGCGCAGAGATCGATACCCCCAATCTGGACCGTCTGGCAAACAACGGTATCCGCTTTGGGCATTTTTACAATATGGCCAAATGCAATCCCACCCGCTCGAGCCTGTACACGGGACAGTATTTCGGCAACGACTATTCCATCAATTTTGCCCAGCTCATCAAGCAGGCGGGATACGCCACCCTGTACAGCGGAAAAGAGCATTTCGACAAGTGGGTACCGCAGCATTGTTACGCGCACAAAATTTTTGATAAATCCTTTACCTTTTGGGCGTCTACCGAGTATTTTATTCCACCTTCGGGCGAGTTTAAACGTCCATTTATCATGAACGGCAAGACGCTGGATGCTTCTGAACTACCGGTGCACCGCAAACCGTTCTACAAAACCGACGAGTTTACTGATCTGGCATTAGAATGGCTGGACGAACCTCTACAGAACAACCAGCCGTTTCTGCTCTGCATGCCCTACCATGTGGGTCATTATCCCCTGCAGGCACGTCCGGAGGATATTGCCAAATACCGCGGCAAGTATCGCAAAGGTTGGGATGCGGTGCGGCAGGAACGGTTCGAGCGTATGAAAAAGCTGGGTGTGATTGCAGAGGATACACGTCTCTCTCCACCCGAGGACAATATCAATAAATTCCGCGGTCATCCGGAAGGCTTTGAAGAAGAACGCGCCAAATTTCCGCTTTATCGTCCCTGGGAGTCGCTGACCGAGCAGGAAAAAGACGATTACGATTTAGAGATGGCCGTGTTTGCTGCCATGATTGACCGCATGGACCAGAACATTGGCCTGCTCATCAAGAAATTAGAGGACGCGGGTGAGCTGGACAATACCCTGATCGTCTTTTTTACCGATAACGGATCGTGTCCCTATGACAGCAATGAGGATTTCAACATCCCACCGGGACCGCCAGAATCGTACCGCTGTTTGCGTCCCGCATGGGCCAACGTAGGCAATACACCGTTCAGGTTCTACAAGCAATACGGTCACGAGGGCGGTTGCAACACCCATTTTATAGCACATTGGCCCCAATTTATCAAAAAAGGTCAGATCACCCACCAACCCGCGCATGTTGTGGATCTGTTCCCCACGTTTCTGGAAGCCGTGGGACTCGAATATCCGCAGAGCTTTAACGAAAAACCCACAGCGCCGCTGCATGGCCATTCGCTTATGCCCATTTTCAGAGGAAAACAACGTGAAGAACCGGAATATTTTATCTCGGGACACTCTGAGCGGTTCCGCATGTTCCGCAAAGGCGAGTGGAAGATTGTGCGGGTCAACAATGGCGATTGGGAGCTGTACAATATATTAAAGGATCCTACTGAACTGGCAGATCTGGCAAAGATTAAGCCGGATGTGGTGATGGAGATGGAAGCGCATTATATAGAAGTGATGGCGGAAATGACAGCCGCACAAGAAGCGAAATCCGGAAACGACAATGCGGGAGAAACGGCATGAAAGGTTTCAAATTCGGATTACTTTATACTATGATCAGCATGTTACTTTTTGTGTCATTGGGCGCTGCTTCCGTCTGGCAGAATCCGCCTACAGAGATCACCACCGAGTTGGTGATTTTGGGTGGTGACGATGCCGGTCTGGGCGCGGTGTGGGCCGCGGGTGAACTGGGCATTGAAACCCTGCTGGTTTTGGCGCATGAACGGGACTTTGGCGGGGATTTTACCCAATTTATCCCCACCGACATTGCCGTATCAGCCCGTTGTGTGGGCGGCATCAATTACGTGTATGATACCTTTGCGCGTAGGCACACCAACCAGTCCTCAGGCTCGTCTACCGCGGGCAAAGACGGACGTGTTGCACCACCTGGTCCCAGTATCGATTTTCTTTATTCGTTGATCAGCCGTTATGAAAATATAAAGATCATTACCGGTTACCTGCCCCAGCCGCATTCCGGAGTGCTAGACACGCAAAAGCGGGTACAGCAGGTATCGGTGATCTCGGAAGCGGGAGAGGTCATTACTATACATTGTCAATATGCCATAGATGGCACCCCCGAAGGCTATGGAGCAAAGGCATTTGATCTGCCGTTGATATTCGGGCGTGAAGGCATGCACGCGGATGAAGACCCCACCCGCAATATGGAAGCTTTTGCAGGACGGCGCATGTTTGCAACCCGACGCGAAAACGGTCCCATTCTCAGCGGTATGGTGCCGCTGCTGGAACAGTATTGTGATCGCGCGTCCGAGACCGAAGACAATTCCATGGCCGCCAGTCCTGTAACGCCATTAAAAGAATATGCTCCCGAAGGTGCAGATGTACCGGATAATGCACCGTGGCTGCTGGCCAAACCTCCTGAAGGTTATGATGCTGCAAATTTTGAATATCTGAAAGACGAGAAACGTCCCGGCGGTAACCGTAACGGAAGGCAGGTATGGCGGTTTTCAGGCAATGAACCGCTCAAGTCCTTACCCGAGTGGTACAAATTGCCTGACGGTACACACTATCTACGCCAGGATGATGTGTGGAAGTGGAAACGCTATGTTGAACAACAGGCGTTTCTGTTTACGGTGCAGTCCATGTATTACTATCAGAACAATACACCGCAAGGCAAGCGGTTTGGTTTTGATAAAGAATCGTTCGAAACCAACGGTGCACCGTGGAAGCTGTCTGATTTTGGCACCACAAGTTATGGCGGAGATCAGTATGTTGGGTGCCGTTTGTATCATCGCGTGCTGGCGCGTCTGGATGTTCCTGATCCCCTGGGCGGCCAGTTGTTCTTTCGTCGTGAGGGAAGACCCTACTTTCATGAAAAATCCTGGTGGGTGTCTGATGGTATAGGCGTACCCCTTCTGGAAATCGACTATCATTCAATCCTCGCTAAAAGCGTACCTAGTCCCCCGGGTGCGGGCCCCGAGGGCTCGGCTTTTACCTATTGCGTGCCGGAAGCATCGGGACTCAATTTTCACAGTCTGCCGCGCAAGGTGATAGAGCCGGACTACAGCATGATTGACAATTATCTTTCTCCCGGGACGCCTGCGGCAACCTTTATGGCGCAATCGTCACTCAGAGCGGGGTCCAGCATGAACCATTTGGGTGTGGCTGCGGCAGCAATGATCGCTCTGGCAAAACAGCATAATGTACCGGTATCGCAGGTCAATACTCTGGAACTGCAATGGCTGCTGGTCAGTCGGTTGAATACCGCTATTGTCTATTTTGAAAATGCCATAGCTGGTACACCGCAATTTCCTTTTGAACAGATGGCGGGTGTGCTGGGTATTCCTCCACACAATATTACAGACCAGTGGCAGCCCACGTATCCCATTCACACCGAAGCAATTGAGCTGCTGAACCGATATCGGGAAATCAAACAACCCCGATTCAGTTTTGATGCCGATGAATGGCCCCTGACACGGGAAGAGTTTTTAAAAACCATGTTCAGTAAGGAAGAGCTGGAAAAACTGGTAAAGCCGGGATACCTTGCTGATGTGCCTGTGCATTTGAACGAAATCCGGCAGATCCTGACCCGGTACATGATCCGGAATATTGTGGAATTGCCTCGCTATCGTTTCCCCCGGGTATGGATTTACGACTCGTTTAACCGGGCACCCGGGAATATCGACTATGCGGAGAGCGGCTCCGAGTGGAAGAATGAGGGATTCGAAATCTATCGTGGTCATGCCACATCCACTATGACAGAAAGCACTGCGTATCTATTGGGTGAGGGCACAAAGGAGGATTTTAAGCTCTCTGTGGAACTGTGTCTTGAGCAAAAGCCAGATGATATGGAAAATGGCGGAATACAGCAATGCGGACTGGTTTTTGATCATCAGAATAATGATATGTTTGGCTTTTTAGGGATCACCAGTGACCGGGATGGATTAAAGTTTGGTGTGCAACGGAAGGAAAACGTGTTGGCGGAAAAAACACTGGACTATGATATTGCCAGTTTTGTTCTGACGGTTATCCAAAGACAGGGCGTTCTGGAATGCAGGGTGAATGATCAAGTAATATTCAAGACAAACCACACCCAGCCTGATCTGTTAACAAGTGTAGGCTTGGTCCATGGTCCGGGACATGGCAAAGTACATTTTCAGAATTTTTGTCTGGAACTACTCTAGTTACTCTTTTGGTTTTTTGTGCGTCCGTAGTCCCAAAAAGACCAACCGTGCAATGGGATGCCTGAATACCTCTCGTTCAAGGAAAATGGGTATCCCAACACCACAGGTCATTGCTGCCACAAAGATTAATGGATCCCAATAGATGTTTAATTGTCTGAACAGGCATTGAATTCCAGAGGTTCCAATCAGATGGTACAAATAGATCGCGTAAGAATATGACCCCAGTTTGGCAATAAAGGGAATGTTTTTACGAAATCTGAAAAAGACCAGCATGCCCGAGATGCTGACCCAAAATCCCATCACACTTTTGTAATCCTCATCCAGATTCCAGTTCAAGAACCAATTCAGTTGTTGGAAGGCCACACCTGCAACAAACACTGCTGAAACGATCAATACAGCTTTGGGATTTAGTATGCGTTCGGGAAACCGGAATAGGCCTACCCCCAAAAGGAAAAAGAACAGCAGGTAGGGCAAGTTCTCAAAAGAAAAAAAGTTGGGCAATGTATCCCGGGTTGCAATTGCGATAATAAAAGAAAGCATTAAAATTATTGCCCAATTACGAAAGGATTTTAACAATCCAGTAAGCTCGAGAAAACAAATACATAGGAACACCAGGAAAATGGTTTGCAGAAACCAGAGATGCCCAAAAGGGTAAACAAAAAATTTCCAGGCATACCGGTACAAGCCTGGTTCGTATCGGGTTGCGAACAGGTTGAGATAATATTTTAAAACCGTGCCTGTTACCAGCGGTATTAATATACGCCTCACTTTGCCGGTTAAAAACAGGCCAAGGTTACCTTTTATCAGGGGGCGGTAGCAGTAAACAAATCCGGAAATGGTTGTAAATAATGGAATCCTCAGGAATTGCAGTGTGTAATAAAAATAACGATAAAAAGAATCGTTCTCTACATGCATGCCAAAGGTGCGATTATATCCTATTACATGGGCCATTACGATGAAAAAAACAGCAAACCCCCGTAAGGTCTGAATAGATAGATCCGTGTGTTTTTTCATTTTGTGTTATGTTGTTTTGTTCTAGTATTAATCTAATACAAAAAATGTTTTTTTCAACATATATTTTTGGGGCTAATTGGAGATAGTTCCGCAAGTGTTTTAAATCAAAATAATGTTTGTATTTACGAAAATTCAGCTATTATTTTGATAATAGAATAGGAATTTAATATTAATTTCATTAATATTGACCTATTTTTTTAAATAAAAAAACAACAATTCCTTATTAATAAAAAGAAAAAAATATTTTCTTTTATTTATTTTTTTCTAGATTGAATCATATACATGACTTTAATTAAAGGAATCTTATGTCAAAAATAAACCTGGAAGAGATTGAAAAAACCGTCAAGGTCCGTCCCTTGACAATTGAAGACTATGAACAGATCAAGGCAATACAATTAAAATGTTTCCCTGGTATGGAACCCTGGGGAATTGAACAAATCAAAAGTCAGTTGGATCAGTTTCCTGAGGGGCAGATTGGCGTCGAGTTTAATGGTCAGCTTATTGGCTCCTCAAGCAGTCTGGTCATTGATTTTGATGAATATTCTGAAAAGCATTCCTGGCAAGAGATCTCGGACAGTGGTTATATAAACAACCATGATATTGAAGGTGATACGCTTTATGGCATTGAAGTGATGGTTGATCCTGATTTTCAGGGTATGAAGATTGGACGGCGTATCTACCAGGCCCGGAAACAATTAGCAAAGCAGCTAAATTTAAAACGAATTGTCATAGGCGGCAGGGTACCCAATTTTCACAAGTATATGCATGAAATGGATATTTATGAATATGTGGATCAGGTTATGCACCAGAAAATTTATGATCCCGTGTTGACTTTTCAAATTGCCAATGGATTTGTGCTTAAGCGGGTACTCCACGATTATCTGAAAAGTGACAGCGAGTCCAGGGGATATGCCATGCTGTTGGAATGGGTGAATCTTCATTACCATCCGCGTCCTGCAGAACATAATCTGTCATCGTTACCGGTGCGGATTTGCTGCATTCAATACCAGATGCGCAAGATTGACTCTTTTGATGATTTTGCCAGAAACTGTGAATATTTTGTTGATGTTGCTTCTAATTATAAAGCCGATTTCGCCTTGTTCCCTGAAATTTTCACCTTGCAATTGTTATCGTTTTTGCCTCAAGAGCGTCCCGGCACCACAATTCGCAAACTCAACAACTTTACCAATGATTATCTGGATTTGTTTCAAAACCTTGCAATCAAGTATGCGGTTAATATTATAGGCGGATCACATTACTGTGAGGAAAACGGAGATTTGTTCAATATTTCGTATTTGTTCAAAAGAGACGGTGGTATTGAAAAACAATACAAACTTCATATTACACCCAATGAGCATCGCTGGTGGGGAATCAAGCCGGGCAAAGGAATCAATGTTTTCGATACGGACCGCGGCAAGGTTGCGATTAATATCTGTTACGATGTAGAGTTTCCCGAAGTATCACGAATTGCTTCGGAAAAAGGAGCCAATATTATTTTTGTTCCCTTTTGTACGGATGAACGTCACGGTTATTTACGGGTCCGGTATTGTTCACAGGCACGCGCTATTGAGAATCAGGTTTATGTTGCTACTGCCGGATGTGTGGGTAATATCCCTTCTGTTGAAAACATGGATATCAATTATTCCCAGTCCGGTATTTTTACGCCATCTGATTTTCCATTTGCCCGGGACGGTATTGCAGGAGAGTGTCAGCCGAATATTGAAACGGTAGTAATTGCCGATGTTGACCTTGAAGTATTGAAAAGAAATCGGCTTGCCGGTACGGTTTGTCAGTTACGCGACAGGCGAAACGATCTGTATTCATTAAAAGAATTGATTCCGAATGGAGAATAAATCATTTGATGTCTTGTGTGTGGGGCATGCCTCTTGGGATTTGATTTTTGAAATCAAACATCAACCCCATAGTGATGAGAAAATGTTTGCCGAATTCTTGTCGTCTATGGGCGGGGGACCCGCGGCAAACGCAGCAGTAGCAGTCGCTCGATTGGGGGGTACATCTGCATTTATGGGCTACCTGGGCAACGGCGATTTTGGAAATATGCATCTGCAAGAGTTTAAACGGGAAGGTGTGAATACCGATTATATCTTTCGCGGGAACCAAC
Source organism: bacterium (assembly GCA_963693055.1). Lineage (GTDB taxonomy): Bacteria > Zhuqueibacterota > Zhuqueibacteria > Residuimicrobiales > Krinioviventaceae. The sequence goes on along the minus strand of OY843751.1, from coordinate 5,707,659 downwards.
ACACGCCGGTTTCCTCAATCTATGTCAAACCGGATGGCCAGCGTAGTGTAGTCAACTGGAAAGCGGATGTTGTTCCGCAATCCTCAGCTAGTATTACGAAAGCCATGCTGCAATCGTTAAATCCGCGAGTGATTCTGTTTGACGGGCACGAGCCAAAGATTTCAAGAGTATTATGCGATTGGGCAAGTGAGAAGCAGATTACAACCATCCTGGATGCCGGCTCTCTACGGGAAGGTACTCGCTTGCTTGCGGACAAGGTGGACATTCTGGCGGCTTCGAGCGCGTTTGCAACAGGAATGTGCGGTAAGGTGAATCCAACGCAGGCATTGAGAGACTTGTCAGAATTGAACAATAATGTGATCATAACCTATGGTGATCAGGGTTTGGTCTGGCAGCGAGATGGAGAAACAGGAGAGTTGCCAGCACATCGTATTACTGCCGTGGATACCACCGGAGCAGGAGATGCTTTTCATGGTGCGCTTGCCTTTGCAGTATCTCGGGTTATGCCCTGGAAAGAGTCGTTAGCCTTTGCTTCTGCCGCCGCTGCGCTATGTTGTACAAAACTGGGCGCACGCAATGGATTGCCTGACTTAAACGCTGTTTATGATATGGTAAGAAAATAGTGTAGGGGGGGATGTACGGTCCGATAAAGAGTGTGTGATACCGGACCGCACGTTGTATGTTTATGGTATAGGGTCAGTTTTATTGCTGCTGAACAGTAACCGAATTATAACTGCCAAACTGTTCAACAATTGCCGTGTTGCCATCGCCTTGTTCAATCAAGACTATATTCTCTTTGCCATTTTTCTGAACGATAGACGCGAGGTTTTCGGAACCGATTTGATTTATAATGAAATTGTTATTACTGCTGTTTATAATTGAAATGTCTGCATTGTTGTTGTTACCGATTTGATTAACAGAGATGCCCTCAGACAGTTTCGGATCAGATGAATGGGTTTTGCCATTGTTACTTCCTTCAATCTCTATTTCCAGCAGGTTGTTGTTACCTGTTTGTTCAAGATTGAGCCGGTTTTTGTCGCCTTTAATATCTACACTTGATATATTCATCATACCGGCTTGTTCAATATAGAGAGAATTGCTGATGGATTCGTCATTTTCAAACGTTACCTGGATGTCATTTTCCAAAGGATTCACTTGCGTGATTGCTACAGCATTTAAATCTGCATGTTCTGCTGCCAACAGGCATCCGGTAAAAAGCACAAGAAAAAATGTTAAAAAGCTGGTTCGCAAAATAAGTTCTTTCTGTTTTGTTGCTGCTATATTAGCAAAAAGTCTGCCATGAAAGTTTTTGTTGCAAGTTGTTGTTTTTTCTGGTTTACTTTAGTTGCTTGTAAAAGTGAGTTTAGTACAATTGGTAACCAGTGGGTCAAAATGACCAAATTGCCAGGACGAGAACTGCTGGTAACAATAAAAGTAAATTTCTATTTGCAGGTTTGACATGTATTTTGTAAACTGTTAAAAAATAAAAATAGAAAGATATTATGACTGAACAGGCAACATTTAATTTTGAAAATCCTGAAAAAAGTCAAGATTCAGGTACAGGCCCCGAATCTGTATTGCTGGATGGATTGAATTTGGAACGTCCCCTGGTGTTTTTTGATCTGGAAACCACCGGACTGGATCAGGATATTGACCGCATTGTACAGTTTGCGTTTTTGAAAGTGAATCCGGACCGCACTCAGGACGAGTGGCAGGAGCTGGTAAATCCACGCATCCAAATCCCTGCTGAATCTTCAGCGGTGCACAAGATTACCGATGAGACCGTAAAAGACAAACCCGACTTTGCGCATTTTGCGCCGCTGGTTAAAGACTATCTGGAGGATTGTGATCTGTCCGGCTTTAACATCATTCGTTTTGATGTACCCTTTTTACAAAAAGAGCTGGACCGTCATGGTCAGGCATTGGACCTTGAAAAAATTCGTATTGTTGACGCGCAAACCATCTTTCACAAAATGGAGCCGCGTACCCTTTCCGCAGCATATCGCTATTACTGCGGAGGCGATCATGAAGACGCGCACGATGCCATGGGCGATGTGCGTGTAACTTTGGATGTGTTCAACGCACAATTGTACAAATATGCCGAATTGCCCAAAGATATGAGCAAGCTCGGTTCTTTTTGTAATTTAAATGATGATCGCTGGGTGACACCTGACCGAAGGTTTTACTGGCGTCATGGTGAGCCTGTGATTGCATTCGGAAAACACAAGGGTAAAACACTTTTATGGTTGTCGAATAATGAAACCCATTACCTGAACTGGATGATTAACGGTGAATTTTCAGATGAGACCAAAGAAATGGTTAAGCAGGCGCTTCAGGGCGTGATCCCCAAAAAGTCAACAGAGGACAGTAATGATTCATAATATTATATTTGATTTTGACAGTACTCTCATTAATGCCGAAGGCAATGAACTGTTAATTGCGCATGCTTTGAGCAGATTGCCCGAAAAAGAAAAAACGGAAAAACTGGAACAGATGCAAATCCTGACCCGGCAATGCACCAATGGTGAAATTCCCCTCACAAAAGCCATGAGCGGCCGCTATGCGCTGACACAGCTAGAAGCAGAGGATGTTGAGGCTGTTTCCAAAGCAATTGTGAATACCATAAATCCCAAGATCAAAGAAGCGCTCGATGCTTTGCGCGCACGGGACAAGAACATTTTTGTCTACAGTACCAGTCCCGAACCTGTTGTGCTGCCTGTTACGGATGCACTTGGCATAGTCCGTGAAAATGTATTTACAACACATCTGCAAACAAATGATGATGGCACTATTCTCGGTATACAGGAAGACGGTCCACTATGTATGACCCTGGGAAAAGTTTATGTTTCAGAGCAATTGAAAAGTCAGGAACGGTTGACGGGCCCTACCGCAATTATTGGAGATGGAGTTACCGATCTTGCTGTCAAGAAAAACGGTATTGCGGAAATGTTTGTCTATTACGCGGGTACAATTGATCGTGAAGACATTCGTTTGCAGGCGGATTTTACCATTGATAATTTTGATCAGTTGCTGCCGCTTCTCAGCTCTACAGAAGAATATCAGCCGCAAGCCAAAGATGCCGGTTTTAGTGATGAAGATTTACATACCCCAAATGTATTTCTCCTCGAGAATGTACACAATATTGCCATTGAACGGTTAAACAGCGCCCAATACAATGTGGCGAGTTATCAACCGGCATGGAGTGAACAAGAGCTGATTGATAAAGCCCTGCATGCCAATGTAATGGGAATCCGTTCAAAAACCAAACTTACCGCCAACGTGTTGAACCATTTAAAAGACTTGTGGGTGATTGGTGCTTTTTGTATTGGCACCAACCAGATCGATCTTGAAACCGCAACCGCATTAGGAATACCGGTTTTTAACGCACCGTACAGCAATACCCGCTCAGTTGCCGAGCTGGTGGTTGGAGAAACCATTATGCTGATGCGGCGTACTTTTGAAAAGAGCGCGGCCGCACATTCCGGTCAATGGTTGAAACAGGCCGAGGGCTGCAGCGAGATCCGTGGCAAAACCGTGGGTATTGTGGGGTATGGACACATTGGCTCGCAGGTTTCCATCATGCTGGAAAATCTGGGAATGACCGTACTGTTCCATGACATTGTCGATAAACTCCCCCTGGGTAATGCGCAAAAAGTAAATGACCTTTACGACCTGCTCGAACGCTCTGATGTGGTTACCCTGCATGTACCGGATACTCTTGATACACGTGGTTTGATTGGAGAAAAAGAACTGGTGCGTATGAAGCGCGGCAGTTATCTGATCAATGCCAGTCGTGGACGGGTTGTGGATATTGAGCCGCTGCACAAGTTGTTGGAATATGGCCATATTGCCGGTGCGGCAGTGGATGTGTTTCCGTCAGAACCGGCAAGTACCGATGAACCGTTCCAGTCGCCATTGCAGGGCATGCCCAATGTTATTCTAACTCCGCATATTGGCGGCAGTACTTTGGAAGCACAAGAAAATATTGCTCGTTATGTAAGCGAGAAAATGATCAGTTATGTTAAAACCGGGTCCACAATGGGGTCAGTCAATTTTCCCGAGGTAGAGCTGCCCCGGGTGGAAAACACCCACCGCATTTTGCACATTCACAAGAATGTGCCGGGTGTACTTGCCAAGATCAACAGCGTGTTTGCTCGTCGCAACATCAATGTTGAGGGACAGATATTGCAAACTCGGGATTCCATCGGTTACTTGATTGTGGATGTGGACCGGAATGTGTCGCACCAGGTATTTGAGATCATGAAGCACATTACCGAGACCGTTCAGGTCAGAAGAATTTTATAATTTTTTATTAACGTTCCGAGGGCTATTAGCCCCTCGGGACGATTGAACAATCCACTCCGGTCGGTCTTGACCTACCGGAGGTTTACAAGAACATACAGGAAATATCAATGTCAAAGAAATATATCGCTACGCTTGTGGTCCGCAGTTACGAACTGGACTCGTTTGGACATGTCAATAATGCTGTCTATTTGCAATACCTTGAATACGCACGCTGCCAATATATGAACCAGGCAGGACTTTCTTTTCAGAAATTTCACGATTGGGGTGTAACACCCTTTGTTACACGGGTGGATATTCAATACAAGTCCCCCTGTTTTGTGGATAATGAAATAGAACTGATAGCCGAGTTTACTGAATGGCGCCGGGTGGGCTTTACCCTCGAGTATGAGGTCAATAATAAATCGACCGGTCAGCTAGTGGCCCTGGCAACTGTAAGCTTTGGATTCGCTGATGCAAGCGGCAAGGTCACCAAAGTGCCGGAGGAATTTAAAGAAAGGCTGATGTAATTCCTGATGTCTGGCAATTAAAAGGGGATGTGCTCTTTTTTACTCCAATCCATCATATGATATATCAGAAATTTGGAGTTTTTGATTTATTCATGTATAATTTAGAGTTAATATTTTTGGGTATGGGGAATCTGATTTTATATCTACTGAAATAGATGCCCTTGGTTGGGGTTTTGCCCACGAAGCACAAAATTTGGACACCCCTCCCGGAGGTAACTCGAAATGTTACTGTATGCTAAAATGTATCCTTCAGGTGACAGTTGAAAAACCATATAATCTCCTAACCAAATTTTATTTGGGAAGGAAAGTTGGCTCCAAGCTGTGCTTGGAGATAACTGTGTAAAATACAAATAATTAATTTATAAATTTTTGCAAAGCAGAGCTTCGCACCATCGTTCCGTCCCAAATCGGATAGACTGTGTGAAAATTTGAAAAAATAGTGTTTTTGGAGTGCATCGCGTTTATGCGAAGCGTCGGACCAAAGGTCCGAAAAAAAACTGCTTTTATTCTCAAATATCAAGTAATTTCAGTGTCATTATAAGTTCAATATTTTTATAAATATACAATCTTGTCAAGGCCGTCTTCGACGGCCCACATTCCTTAAAAGTAATGCACTCCACCTTATTTATAGTAAATTTCAAAAAAACGCTATATTTTATTAATATGATTCATTTTCACACAGTCTGCGGAATTTGGGACGGAGAAGATTTTGTGTTTATTCGTGTGTTTCGTGGGCGATCTTTGACTGGAATCGAAGAGTTGTTGATCATTTTGTTATTTTTAGGATTTCAGCAGGGATTTAATGTACTACACCCACCAGGTTGATTATATTATTGTTTACAACAAAATGAAACTCTGCGGCAGAGGGTGCAATATGAGAGTTTTTTACTTTCGCAATCCGGACGATTGAATAACGGTTTGCGTTTATGTCCTTGTCAAGTGAGATGACTATGCGCTTGTCGTCTGTTTTACGCCAGGTAAGCGATTTGATCTTTTCGCCCTGCGGATTTAACAACTCTATTTGATAATCTATTTTATCACTGTCACGGTCTAACAGTAAATTTTCATTATCAACAAAGGCCAGTTCGCTCTCATTTCCAGATTCAAATTCTATAGGCGTTACCTCGCTCATAAAATATGTCAATGCCTTGTCCCTGCGTTGGATCAGGGTTTTGATCATATAGGCTTCTGCGTCCGGTTCGGGATAATCAGCGGCTTTGACCAACGCGGTAATATGCTCATCAGTTAAAGCGGCCAGAATTTTTGCCGCCCAGTAATCATCCGCGGGTTGACTGGATCGAATTGGCAGGTAGGGGTATACTTCTTTCCACTCACCGGGATTAAATTTGTCTGCCTCAAAGGCACCCACAGATTTCCAGGGAGTATATTCCAGTTTCTCCCAATTATGTATTTTTAATCCTGCTGCTATAAAATTGTTAAAGGCAGAACTGTAACTGAAATAATGTTCAAACCCATCCCATTTGTAATCATGCTCCGCACCATGTCCGCCAAAGGCTTCTCCAAAATCCAGTAGGTAATGTTCAACATGACCTTTACCGGGTTCTCCGGTATAGATATCTGCACTGTTGTCAATTCGAATGTCGCTATGGTTCACAAATGAACAAAAGACTTTTAATGCTCTAAGGATGCGAAGGTTTTCATGCGGGATGCGATCGTTCAAATCGTCTTTTCGGATCCCTTTTGCCGGTATGGGGCCCAGAAAAATGCCCTGCAACCACAGGCTGGCAGTCGCGCGATACACATTGTCTATGGGTTCGGCAACCTGGTGTAATACGTCTGTTAAATCGTTTATTGAAAGTTCACTTTTATCATCTATTAACAAATCATTCTTGTTGAAATAGATCAAATAATCTTCGGGAACATTATATCCAAATCCCCAAAACAGGCGGCTCACAATCAGATCCGTTGTGGTTTCAATACCTGGGAATTCCGGGGGATCAAATTTCAGCAGATATGATTTACCCCTGCTGTCTTTGATGATGAACCCCGGATTTCCACCACCTTTTTTGGCTTTACTCACATAAAAGGGCTTTTGGGGCGGCCCAATTTCTTCCAAACCGTGTAACAATTCTTTTGAGGATATGTCTCTGAATCCCAGGCGCGGTGTGTACCAACTGGAGGTGATAACATTATCCACCGCGTTAACATCCATTGCGGGAGGTATTTTTGAAACATCCAATGTGTTGACCATAGGATTTCTAAACAGCACATCATAGGTATAGAATAATTTTTCATAATTGCTGGATTTGGGTACAGGCACCGGTTTTTTATCGTTTGCGGTTGTTATTAAAGGTGCATCTTTAAATTTGCCAAGTCGGGAGGAACAACCGAGAGAAAGGATGTATATTAAAAATCCGAAAAAGAGTATGGATTTCAATGTGTGTTTATGGGATTGTCCGGGTCTGTTTATTTTTATCATTGTATTATTTCCAATTACTTCTATAACTATTGGTTTCAGATAATCCCATTGTCAGGATGAATCTAAATCCTTCACTACCGGTAGTTAATGATACTCTTGAAATTTCACTGTGTGACTGGTTCAAGTCAAAACCGATACCTATTGCATAGGGATTTTGATGCAGAGTCAAGCTTTTCAATTCCTGCGATACAAGCAGCATATCATAAAAGATATGTCCGCGAAAATGCTGTGTGAGCGGCCATTGATATTCCAAAGACGTGACCATGGAATAATTGTCTGTTCTAAGCAGATGTCGGCTTGATACACCTCGAAAAGCTGGTTGGCGCATGTATTCGGTAAAGGGAATTGCAAAATTTTCGTTTTGATTATGAACGCTGTCGAACAGAATACGAGGTACAATCAATCGATTTCGCAGAATAACGGGTATGTAAAACGCGGCATCAAACCCGGTCCTTATGAATTGGCTTTTATCCATGTTCATGCCCGTTGCGTATCCCCAATACCCCTCTAGTCTTATACCGGGTGATAACTCTTTAACGTTCGAGCGGGTATCGAACCGGCACGAGAATTCATTGTACAGTTGCTCGGTTTCAAGATTGGATTGATTAATGATGCCAGGTAGTGTTTCCAGATCAAAAACATTCACAAGAGTATTTGTTTTGTTTGGATCAGGAATTAATAATTTACGTTTTGAATAGAACGCTGTATAAAAGAACTCCCATAGTGACGAGATTTGGGCGCCGGTTACCAGTTGAATTTTTGAACGTTCCTGATTAAAAGTGCCATATTTTTTATTGGGGTTTAGAATTGCATTACGGGAATCCTGTAAAGGATTGTGTCCATAGCCATAGAATTTCATTTCTTCAATCGCACCGGTTTGTCCTGAAAGATTGATATTATAGAGGACGCCGTTGTTGCGAAAAATATATACAGAGCTGATTTTTGCATCCCAATAATTCCGGTTTGCATAATAGGCACCAATACTGTATTTCATGTTGGAATGCTTGTAGAAAACAGCCGCGCCCACTGCCAGCTTGTAATCTGATGAATATTTTATTTTGGGATACCAACCCAGCGTTTTATTGTAGAAATAGAGAAAATTTTCTGCTCTTAAAATAATATTCGATTCTTCAACATAGTTTGCACCGCTTCCGAATGAATACAGTAATCCATCAATGCATATTCGGGGAAGAAACAATGCACTATTTGCAATTTTTCTAAATGTTTCGTCGCCGTCTTTTTTATCGTATTGTAAGCCCCGTGTATGTAAATAGATATCCTGAATTGTTTGAACAGAGTCTTGCGTTACTTTTTTCGTGGTTGTTTGGGACATGCTGGCTTGGGAAAAGAAAAGAGAGATAAACATTATCAAGACTGTTTTGAGGAGAAGAATTTTAAAATTCATTTTCATAATGGACTGCTTTGTAGTATGTATAACAATTTTCAAGGTAGATCAAAGTGATTAAGAATCAATTGACCTAATTTATCTAGTTTTTTGTAATAATCAATGTATTCCTGATATTATGTTAGCATTGTCGAATTATTAAACATGAATTCTTGAACAAAATATTTCCATTAGCTGCAAATGACGATTAAAATTTAAATGTTTTTGGTTGAATTTTTAGAAATTCTTGCATATCATTATGAAATCCCTTATATAAAATATTCAGAGGCAGTGGTATGAAATTGAAATCCATTTTTGTTGTAATTTCCAGCATCATTGTATTATTTTTGAATATCCATTGCGGTCAGGTCAAGACATTACAATTTGACCGGCTGTTGTGCGAGTATGCGGAATCTCCTATTGATATGGATCTGAAACAGCCCCGATTTTCGTGGGTGATGGAAACCACTGAACGTGGGCAAACCCAATCCGCCTATCAACTCCAAATGGCAACATCTGAGGATCTGATAAAGTCCGGCAATCCCGATCTGTGGGATACCGGCAAGCTCGAATCCTCCCAAACACTGCATCATGTCTATGCCGGTAAAGCGCTCAAAAGCAATACAACCTATTACTGGCAGGTGACGGTTTGGGACAAAGACGGCAAGGCTGTAACCAGCGATATTGCTACATTTACAACAACATTACTGGATGAATCGGACTGGTCCGCTCAATGGATAGGCGCAGGGCCGGAAACCGAGCCGCGCACCGAAAAGGGATTTTTTATGCACCGGGATGAACAGTATACGCTTGAGGATACGGTCATTCACAACGGTCGCTCGGTTCTGATGCGTAACGAGTTAACATGTGATAAAGCAATCGAATCTGCCAGAGTTTTTGTAACTGGTCTCGGATTTTATGAATTATATATCAATGGTGACCGGGTAGGAGACCGGGTTATGGCACCGGCTAAAACCAATTACCGTAAACAAGTGCTGTACGATACCTATGATGTTACCGATATGCTGAAAAAAGGCGATAATGCTGTGGGTATGCACCTGGGTAACGGCTGGTTTAATCCCTATAAAGAATGGTGGCAAGATTACCGTATGCAGTGGTTTGGTGCTAAACGCGCGCTGCTGCAAATGCACATTCAATTTACTGATGGATCAGAAAAAGTCTTTATTACCGATAAAAACTGGAAGACCGCACCGGGCCCCATTACTTTTAACTGTATCTATGATGGTGAGCGTTACGATGCCACTTTGGAGCAACCCGGCTGGGCCGAAACCGGATTTGATGACTCTGCGTGGCAATCTGTTAACCGGGTTGAAGAGCCGGGTGGAAAATTACTGTCTCACCGCATGCCTCCCATGCGTGTTGTGGAATCCCGGCAACCTGTCAAAAGCTGGGAGGTTGAACCCGGCGTAATGATGTATGATATGGGACAGAATTTTACCGGCTGGGCAAAAGTTGCGTTAAAAGGCGAAAAAGGCACAACCATCCAAATCCGTTTTGCAGAAGAAGTTTATGATGACAGCACATTAAATATAACCAGTAACGAGCATGCCGATGCGGTTGCCTATTATACGCTCAAGGGTGGCGCCAAAGAGGTTTATGAAACCCGGTTCTCTTATTTTGGATTTCAATTTGTAGAGATAACGGCAGAACCCAGGCTCCCTGAAATCGAATCGGTTTTGGGACAAGTTGTGCACACGGACAATGAGCTCGCTGGTTCATTCGAGTGCAGTAACGAGCTCATCAACAAGATCCATAACGCAACAGTGTGGTCTCAGCGCAGTAATATGATCGGGTATCCTATGGACTGTCCCCAACGCGATGAACGGCTCGGTTGGTTTGGCGATGCCCAGGTCACTGCAGAAGAAGCCATGTTTAATTATGATATGACATTGTATTTTGATAACTGGTTTAGTGGTATACGTGGTAACCAGAATGAAAAAACGGGTGACATTCCCATTATCTCTCCGCGGCCCTATATTTGGGATGAAGGCATAGAGTGGAGCAGTACCTATATTTTAATGTTGTGGCAATATTATCGCTATTATGGAGATTCGCGCATCCTGGCAGAGCATTACGATGCTATGGTCCGTTATATGCAATTTCTGGATACCATATCTACTGACTATATTGCGCCAATGGGCTGGATTGGTGACTGGGGCAGTATGGTAGAAGGTTGGCATGAAGGGGAACCGGAATCTGTACCCACTGCGTTTTATTATTTGAATGCAGTGATACTGTCCAAAACCGCGGCAATCCTTGGCAAAGACGCGGACGCACAGTGGTTCGATGATCTGGCCGATCAAATCAAAAAAGCCTACAACAATGCTTATTTTGATCCAAAAACCGGCAATTACAATGATGGCAGCCAAATGGCAAATTCCTTTCCATTGTTGCTGGGAATAGTGCCTGAACAGAACCAGCAACAGGTCCTAAATAATCTGGTCTCGGATATTGTTGAAAAGAACAATGTTCACCTTACAACCGGTGTGTTGGGTACAAAATATATGTTTGATGCGCTTGCGGAATTTAATCGTTTTGATGTTGCGTATAAATTGATCACTCAGACTACTTATCCAAGTTGGGCAGAGATGATGCAAAAATATAACACCATGTGTGAATTCTGGACGCTCAAGCAATCCCATAATCATGTTATGATGGGCAGCATAGATGCCTGGTTTTACAAATTCCTTGCGGGCATTCAACTGGATGAAGAATTTCCCGCGTATGAGCGCTTTGTTATAAAACCCTATCTTGCAGAGGGGTTGGATTATGTACAAGCCTCTACACGGACTTTACGGGGATTGGTGGAATCGGAATGGCATATTACTGAAAAGGGCTATCGTCACCATGTACGGGTACCTTTTGGTGCAACTGCCGAAGTTTATATACCGGCAGAAGCGGGATCAACCATCTTTGAAAGCGGAAAGCCTGCAGATACCGTCAAAGGAGTTACATTTGTTGGTAAAGATGATGAATATCGCGTGTTTGAGATAGGCAGCGGCGTGTACGAGTTTGAGGTTAACTGAGTTTTGCATGAAAAAACGAAAATGATTATTGATGTTTTTTGATTTATATTTTTATTAAATTCAAATTTGAACATTGAATAAAACAACTTGACTTTGTACTCCAGAAAATACAAAAATTTCTCAAATTTAAACATGGATGTTTTGTTTTTTATATTATAAGGTATTTGTTGTTTAAAACCAGTCATTAATTTTATTTTTAGTTTGCCTTAAAGAGATATTTAAATTATTATCACTTTCTTCATTTATCAAATTAAGCTCTTTTAGTCTAATAATAACAGCCTTCCTTGATACATAAAAGTGATTTCTTAATGAGTTGGTAATTATAAGGAATTTATTATAATTACCTTGTTGGTTGTCTACATATAAAAATCCAAAACCACGATTTTTCATATTTTCTTTCTTGAGTAACTCAAAGAATTTTTTAATAAAATGTAATTTTGGCATTAGCAATTGACTAGCAAATATATTAGCTTGAGTTTCAAGTTTTTTAATGTTTGAATTTGGAATTAGATATTCTTCATTATTTTTATAATCAATTTCGGAATAGTATTCATTTTTTATGAACTTATTATGGAGTAAAAAAAAATGTCCTAATTCATGTGCAATTGTAAATCTTTGCCTGAATGAACTACTTTGTATATCTTTTGCTATTATTATTTCTGTTGGATCGAAAGAGATTTTACCTAGTATCTCATAACCAAGATGATCATGACCAATCGAGTCTTTATAGTAAAAATTAAGTCTATTGTCTTTGATCAAATTTTCACAAATTGTATCCAGAGAGACTGCCGAACCGTTATAATCAATTCCTTTCAGTATTTTTAAAGTTTCATTTTCAATGTCTTCTTCAGGGATAAAAGGGACAGTTCCGTTTGTTGTATTTTTATTTTTTATTTCCTTGTGAAGAGAAAAGAAATTTTTGGGTATACTATCTTTTATTAATGTAAATAGGTAATGATTGAAATTAATTGAATATTGTTTATCCCAAATTGCATAAAAATTTATATAGTCATGAATGAATTCATCAGTAGTTAATATTTCTTCAATATGTTCATAATTTATGTTTGCTTTCTCATTAGTAAATAAAGAAACTGTTCTGCTTAATTCCCATTTTAATTTATTATCATTTAATAATCTAATTAAGCCTATTCTTTTGTTTTTTGCAAAGTTATATGCACCTTTTTGAAAGCTACTTGATGATACAAAAATCCCCTTTACATTTAAACCTTCAATTTGTCTTAATTTAGAATCGAATTCTTCAATGTCGTTTACTGGTATTCTATGATTATAATTTTTACATTCGAAAGCAACTAATAAAAATAATTGGTTGGGAAAGTTTATTTCAATAGAGATATCTATTTTTATTTCAGATTCTCTATCTTTAGAATAATAACCTTTTTGTTTATATAATTTACAATATTTAGATTTGAATGGTAATCTTTCATTTTCAAGTTCATCTCTAATTAATTCATAAAATTTATCTTCGAAGCTTTTTCCGGCTTGATAAGTATTCATATTCTTAATTAAGTTAGATTAGTATTTTTTGATATGAATAGGAAAAGTGTTAAAAAAATACCCCTGGGATCGGCTTTTTCCGGATTGTTGAAAGAGCGTACTGCCAAGGGTAGGATTTTTTATTGACTTAAAAAATTTTTTAATTGCAAAAAATAATTGAAAAAAACTTGCACCTATTATTTTCTAAATAAATAAATTTTTTAAATAATGTCAACATTTTTTTTTCACATTTAATCCCTATCTGTTGTATATTATACAAACGAAATTTAATATAATGCAAGAGGAGAGGAGAGGTATGAAAGCAAATAATATATCGCGTCGTGATTTTGGTAAACACATGGCAGCCGCAGGTGCCGCATTGGGCTTGGGCTTGACTGGCTGCAGCGCACCACAAGCGAAAAAAGAAACCCTGGTCGGCATTCAGTTATATACTGTACGCGAATTGACAAAAGAAGATTTTGCAGGTACATTGCGTAAAGTGGCCGGCATCGGTTACAATGCATTTGAATTTGCCGGTTACGGCGGCATGACCGCTAAAGAAGTCAAGGCATTAATTGATGAACTGGGTGTGGTTTGTGCCGGTACCCATACCGGATTTGGTGCGTTGGAAGGGGATTTACAGAAAACAATCGAATATAATCTGGAATTGGGCAACAAACAAATCGTTTGTCCCTCTATGCCGCGTAAATTCCGTGATGGCGGTGTTGATGGAATCAAAGCTTTTGGTGAGCAGATGAATACATTTGGTCAAGCCATTAATAAAGCGGGAATGCAGTTAGCCTATCATAATCACGCTTTTGAATTTGAAACCGTGGTCGGCAAGTATCTGTACGATATTATGCTTGAAAATACACAGCCTGATCTGGTCAAGCTGGAAGCGGATTTGTTCTGGGTAAAAAAAGGCGGATTGGATCCGGTAGAATATATGAAAACTTATAAAGACCGCTGTACCATGCTGCACATGAAAGACATGGCTGCTGATGAAAAAGGCAGCTTTGCACCTGTTGGCACAGGTATTATGGATTTTCCCGCAATTGTCAAGATCGCGCGTGAAATTGGTGTGGAATGGTTCATTGTAGAACAGGACAGATGCGAAGGTTCTGTTCTGGAAGCCATAACAACCAGTTTTAATAATATGAATACCCTTTTAAATGGTTAAGATATTTTACCTCCCGATTCTGTCGGGAGGTTTATTTTAACGGATCAATGACCGGGTTTTCATGTATTGAAAAAGATTTTAGTTTTTTTAGTGATTTTAAAAAAGATGTATCTGTAATTCCATTCTCACTTAGATCCAGCGATGTCAGATTGGGAAGAGCCGCTAAAAAAGAAGTATCATTAATCTGATTTTTACTGAGATCCAGATGTTCAAGCGTGTTCAGAGATTTTAAAAAAGACGCATCCTCAAGTTGATTGTAACTCAAATACAGGCATTTCAAGTTTTTTAGAGTTTCAAGAAAACTGTAATCTTCAATTTGATTTGCACTCAAGTCCAAGGCTGTCAGGTTTTCCATATCTGCAAGATATTTCCCTTTTCTAATCATATTGTAACTCAGATATAAAGCTGTCAGGTTTTTCATATCTTTCAAGAACCATATATCTTCAAGCTGGTTAAAAGACAGATCCAGAATGCTGATGTTTTTCATCTTTTCTAAAAAAGAAAAAGACTCTATCAATGTACCACGCAGGCTCAGGTTCTCCAGGTTTTCCAACTGTAGCAGCAGTTTAATAATGTTTTCATCCAATTGCAGATAATCCAGACACAACGTTGTTACATTATTACCTAGAATACTAAATCCTCTTAAAAGAATTGAATCGTGTTGGTATTCCCCTTTTTTGCGGAGAAACGCATCATTGTCCATAATATCCTGTGGATCAAGTTGTTTAAGTTCCAGACCCAATATTTGTCCAATATTATTTATTACATTTATTTCATTCATATACGTACCTTGGTAGTTTAAGATTAACAGATATTGTAAATAAATAAATAAAATCGTGTAATGCAAGTGTTTGTGTGAATAGAATTAATTTTTAGGAAAGCCGGGGAAAGAAATATTAAATTGAGACCCATTATCACACGTATATTCCATTTTACCGTGAATCTGTTGTGATAAATTTTTAACAAGCTGAATACCAAGGGTGTTAGAGTTTTCAATTTTTTCTTCTTTACAGCCTATGCCATCATCCTTGACAGAGAGTTGAAGCAGGTTAGAAGAAAGGATGGTTAATTGTATCCACAATGTGCCTTTATCTTTGTTGGGAAAAGCATGTTTAAGAGAATTGGTTACCAATTCGTTAAGAATCAAACCGCAAGGGATTGCCTGGTTGATATCCAGTTCAACGTCTTCAAGATCATAAACGACATTTACTTTGTTATAGATATCATAAGATCGTACCAGTTCATTGGCCATGGATTGAATGTATTCTCTGAATTCGATTTTGCTAAAATCATCCGACTTGTACAGTTTTTCGTGGACCAGAGCCATTGAGCGGATGCGGTTCACGCTTTCTTTGAATGCATCGGCAATGTTGGTTTTGCTCTTGATTGCATTGGATTGTAGATTCAATAGTCCGGTTATTATTGCCATATTGTTTTTAACGCGATGATGGATTTCTTTTAACAGCACTTCTTTTTCTAAAAGTGATTGTTTGATCATTTTTTCAGCTTGTTTTCTTTCGGTAATATCTGTAAAAATACCTGTCATGCCAATAATGTTGCCTTTTTCATCTTTTAATGGACCGGATGCCAAGCTGACATCAATAAGCGTACCGTCTTTGTGTAATCTTTTTAATTCTTCAATGGTTTCAAAATTATACAATTTGTTTTTCAAGCGGTTTTTAAAAGACAATATTTTATCTTTGGGCATTAATGGATTAAAATTTCCAATGACTTCTTCAGCTTTCCAACCGAAAATACGTTCAGCTGCGGGATTCCAAAGTATTACAACACCATCAGAATTGAGAGCGATAATAGCAGAAGGGGAAGATTGTATCAGTGCTTCTAACCGGGCTTTACTAACAGATAGCTGGTTTTCTGCAATAACCCGTTCATTAACATCTCTACCTACACCGATGACTGAAATAACATTATTATTTTTATCAAGGACCGATTTATAAGACCAACCTAACCAACGCATCCCTTTACGTGTCATATAACGTTGTTCTATATAGCAAGAGTAAGGTGGTTTGTTCAGGGTCTCCATTGCCCGTGTTGCTTTTTCCCGGTCTTCTTTGTGAATATGTGGTAGAAATTGCTTGCCTATTAATTCAGATTCGGTTTTACCAAAAATTTCACAAAAAGAGTGACTTACAAACATAAAGTAACCGTTTGTATCAACTTTGGTTACCATATCTGTTTGATTTTCAATTAATAATCTGTATTTCTCTTCACTTTCACGCAGAGCCTGTTCTGTATAAATTCTTTCCAGTTCGGCAGATGCTCTGTCTGCAAAGGTTTCCAAAATGTTTTGTGTTTGTACAGAGTCTTTAATGGGTTTTGTATCCATAATTGCAAGTATACCTATACACTCACCGTCAGTTGTTGTTAACGGTGTACCCATAAAACTGTCGATATTGTATTTTTTTAAATTTCTATCAAGAGGAAAGATTTGTTGTACATTATGCGTATAAACTACTTTGCCTTTATGAATAACTTCATAAACCGGAGTATTGCTGATTTTAACCTCAAAGTTGTCTATGATTTTTTGATTTTTACAGCTTGATATTGAAGTTATTTTTTTTTCATTAGAAAGATATTTTCCGGTAAAAACAAATTCAACATCAAATGCCTTGGCAAGACCCAATACCAGATTACGGAAAAACAGATCCCCGGTTGAATGTTTGGTACCTTCAATAACCAAATCAAGAGTTGCTTGAATTGTTTTATGTTGTGTAATGTCAAGGTGTGTTCCAGACATTCTTGCTGGTTTACCTTTATTGTCCCATTCAACAACTTTGCCTCTGTCTAAAACCCAAACCCAATGACCGTTTTTGTGTTTCATCCTGATTTCACATTCATAGTTTTCAATTTCGCCATTGAAATGTTTCGCTATTAATGTGTTTGATTTTTTACGATCATCAGGGTGTGAGAGATCCGTCCATAAATCTGTATTATTATCTGCGTTTAATTCATCGAGAGAATAACCAACTATTTCTGCCCATCTTTGATCAACCGTGAATTGATCTGTTTGCACAAACCAGTCCCAGGTTCCCAATTCTGCACCTTCAAGAACCAGTTCGTATCGTTTTTCACTTTCTTTTAGTGCTTGTTGTACCTGATGTTTTTCTGTATTATCGCGCGCTACGATCAGTATTTTTTGAGTGTCTTGATTTATTATAATGGGAGACGAACTGACTTCCATAATGCGTCTTTGGTTGTTTTGATCCATATACACTGCGGTATAAAGATTAATGCCGGTATCTCCGGTTCTTCTTTTTTTACTGCGATTGATTACAGCCTGTTTTTCATCATCCGGAATAAAATCCAATATGTTTAATTTATCATTCATGTTTTTTCTATTGCAAAGCATTTTTTTGGCAGACGCATTCAGATATTCAATGTTACCTTCCATGTCATGAATACAAATGAGGTCATGGGCAGTTTCTGCCAATAGACGGTATCTTTGTTCGCTTTCAATCAGGATATTTTCAGCCAGTTTTCGGTCGGTTATATCCATAAAGTGGACGGCCATTGATCCGGGAAATGTTTGATATGCATATAATTCATAAACACCTTTGATATCACCAGCGTCATATTCCACTTTTTCCGATGTCCATGAACTACCATCTTGGGCTATTTTATAATAAATGTCAATAATATTTGTTTCCAGGAGTGGGGGAAAAGCTTCTTCTATTGTGAGCCCAATGAATTGTTTTGTATCAATGCCTAATATTTTATCAGCAGCCGGGTTTGTTCCAGAAAAAACAAGTTTGTTTTGATCATCAAGTTTATAAATAAACGTGCCCAGGGGAGATGATTGGATTACATTTCTAAACTGAATTTCACTTTCGTGTAATGCAGCAATAGCAATATTTTTTTCTTCAGAAATATTAATATTATATAGTGCCAATGCAATATCGTTCGAAACTTCCTGGAACAATTCTCTTTCTTCATCATCAAGATCATCTGTAGGCAGAGCAACCATTAGTAAACCCATCATATTATTGTCATGTTCAAGGCGGGTTTGCATGATAAAGCCATTGGGCTCAATGTTTGAAAGAGAGCAATCTTTGCAATAACTCAGGGGTTTATTAAACTCTGTAATATTGGGATCATTTAACACGTCTTGAATACAATCATGCATACTCTGATGTTGTTGTTCAATAAAATCTTTAAAGTTTTCTCCTATACCCGACTTGGCATGTTCAATAATGTTATTGTTTTCATCAAGCAATAAAATCCAAGATGCTGTATAACCTTGTGTTTTGGTTAATTCTTTACATGTTTGTTCAATCAGCTTTTGTCTGTCTTTTTCTACTGTAATCAATTGATTTACATTTCTTATACCTCTTAGAACCCTGTTTAAACGCTCAATTTGTTTGTTTTGTCTGACCTGTTCTGTAATGTTTCGAACAAATTCTATGACAGATGTCACAGTATTGGTTTTTGAGTCAATAACAGGATAGCTGAATATTTCTACCCAATCTGTCATGGACCCTTTTTCATTTTTAACAATGTGTCTTTCGGTTTTTAATGTTTCCATACATCTAAGAGCGGGGCAATTATTGCAACTTTTATCTTTTCCATGAAAGCATTGGTAACATATTTTCCCTTCATGGGGTAATTGATGTTCATACCATTTTTTCATGGTTTGGTTTGAGTGCCTGATTGTAAGATCTGGGTTGAGTACAAGAAGCCCATCCTGAATACTTTCAAAAATTCCTTTTAGGAATTGTTCGTTTTTCTGAATTTCGTTTTGGAGTTTATATTCTTCTGTAACATCTCTAAAGATTAATACAACACCCAGAATATCTCCATTCTCAGACATGATAGGCGCACCACTGTCAGCAATTTGTCTTTCTGTTCCATCTTTGGATATTAAGACCGTATGGTTGGCAAGGCCAATTATCTTGCCTTCTTTTAATACCCGAAATACAGGGTTTTCTACAGAGTCTCTAGTCTTGGCATTTATTATATGAAAGACATTTGAAACGGGTTGGTTTTTTGCTTCTTTTATGGTCCAGCCGGTTAATTTTTCAGCAACCGGATTCATTTCTGTAATATTACCAAAAGCATCTGTTGCTATAAATGCATCTCCAATGGATTTCAAGGTAACCCGAAGGTTTTCCTGAATCCGTTTTTGACGACCAGAAATGAGTGAGACTAGAATACCAAATATTACGAATAACAAGAGAATTATAGTTCTGATATATAATTCGTGTGGTGGAATATGTGAGTATAATAAATTTGGAAAAGAATTATCATAAAAGAAATAATAATCCATTGCAGTGTCAATTATCCATACTGCTATGCCAAATCCGATGGCCCCAGACATGATTTTTAAATCAATTTTCATGGTCCCCACCATGTATAATTAAGATCAAGTCGATCATGCTTAAAAATACTGCAAAACCGGATTTATTAATTATCGGAACAAATCACGAAATCAAAATTTTAAAAATTTTCTTACTTTGCAGGTATTGGTATTAAATATAATCTTTATACAATTCCTTACTTGGTGCTGGGATAACAACCTTGTTGACCAGTAATCCCTTGTCTGATACAATAGCGGAGCCCGCATCAACAGCTGCCCTTACATTTCCGATGGTACCGGTTAATGTTACAAAAGCTTTTCCACCTAAAGCCATTGCCAGGCGAATTTCCAACAAACTAATATTTGCTGCCTTGACTGCTGCATCAGCAGCTTCAAGTAATGATGAAACTGAAAAAGATTCTATAATGCCCAAAGCACCCAACATTTCTACCTGGTTTGCACCCGCTAATGCAGGCATAACCTGAGGATCAATGTTTGATAATAATATATGGTCAATAACCGCACCTTGCCACTTGCCAACACCTGCTTCAACGCTTGAGCGAACTGCGGCAACATCACCGCCAACAATGACCATGTATTTACCGGAACATATGGAACGAGAAATAATCAATTCAACATTAGAAGTTTTTAACATCGTATCCGTCACATCTATTCCGGCGGCTATGCTGTTTAATTCTATCATGCCGATGGCATTTTTTTGCATCTATTATTTCCTTTCAATCACAATTTCTTTTTCATTTACTACTGTAACATGTCCGTCTATGCTGGCATGAATAAAAACACCAAGATCTTTTTCAGCTATTGTTGCAATTTCCTGACCTTTTTTTACACTGTCTCCAGTTTTAACTAAAGGAGTTGATGGAACGCCAACGTGCTGTTTTAAAGGAATAACTACTTTATCAGGTTTTATGTCTAATTCAGTATATTCTGCTTCTGCTTCATATTGTGTAACGCCTAAACGGTTCTTTAATTGTTTTAGTGGTAACCTGCGGTGATCATGCATGGGGTGGACCTTGGGTTGCTTGTTACCTTCCCATTTCCCTTTACCTAATTCGCGCAAGTCTGCCATGCCTTTGCCACATGCTTCACGGGGATACAAGCCCTCAGGGCAAGAATATAAAGTACAGATACCACATTGACAGCACAATAAAGCGTATTGGTTCCATAATTCTGGTCCGGTTACGGTAAAACCCAGACTGCGCATGACCAGATGAGGCTGTACATCATAACCCAGCATGTAACGGGGACACAATTCTGTACAATAACTGCACTGATCGCATGCCGAATGCCCGATTCGTGATTGTTGCTTTGGAGTTGTACTATAACGTTGTATCAAATTATGATCGGCGGGTAAAACAATCAATCCACCAGTGGTTTTAGTGACGGGCTGATTAAAGTCTTTGATCAGTTTACCCATCATTAATCCGCTTTCCATAATGCCGTATTCAGAAACCGTAGGGCCGCCTGCAATTTCTAATACTTTTGATACCGGCATGCCAATTGGCACCCAGGTTGTTAGTGGATTTTTGACAAGACCGGTGATGGTTAAAAAAGTGTCTGTTACGGGTTGGTTTTTGCTGGCTTTATATATATTGATTACCGTTTCAACATTGTTTACTACACAGCCTACATCCAGGGGAAGACCCTGAGGTGGAATGAGTTTTCCGGTAATGCCATATACGAGTTCGTATTCATCTCCAACCGGATAAAAATCTCCAAACTCATGAATGGAGATATTGGGATCATCAATTGCGGCTTTGACTGCTTTAATCGCTTTGGCGTTTTTAGATTTAATGCCGATAACCGCTTTTTTAGCACCCAGGGTTTTATAAGCTATCTTGATGCCTTCAACCAATTCTTTGGAGAAATGGGTTAAAAGTTCTCTGTCTTTATGCATCAACGGTTCGCATTCTGCTCCATTGATGAGAAATGTGTCCACTTTGGAAGACATTTTTACATGGGTGGGGAATCCGGCGCCTCCTGCGCCAACAACTCCGGATTTTTTTAATTGTTCTGCAATATTCATGCTGGTCCTGAAGGGTTGTCATTAAACTACTAACTTTTAGTATAATTAAAAAAAACGAAAAAAAACAGAGAAAAATTTTTTTTTATCAAATTGCACTTAAATGTTGCATGTCCGACAGGGGGAAAGGATTAAGGGTATAATGCTTACACTTGAGCAATAATTTGTACATTGATGTAACCTCTGGGTTCTAAACTCGTATTTATAGTTACAGTTTAATTCCATAATTGTAAATACCTTTCAATTAGGAGGATAATATGAAACAAGTGATACTGTTTATGAGTGCTTGTTTATTTTTGATAAATGCTATGGGTTTTGCTTCGGAGGAGATGAATAGTATAAACAAGTTGGTAGACAAGCTGCAAAATATGCAATCCACTCAAGAGACTGAACCTTTTGCAAATCAGATCGATTTGGTTAATGGCAGTATTCCATACTCTTTTATTTATGAACCTTCTGGTTTGTTTGAATGGCAATTGTTCAACAAGTGTTATTTTGACTTTAGATCGGATACCAGTTCTACCATAAGAATGGAGATCGATTACCTGCCCATTGACGACTTTTTCCCCAATTTGCCCTCATTTTTTCATTTCGTCTCAGAGAAACCCTATGCTTCTCTTGATGGTTTTACAGAAAAAATGCAGGAAGAATTCCAGGCCCTGGGGGACAGCTATAATTATGAGATCCTGATAAATGAGCCAGATTCCTCATATGGCAATGCTGGTCAGCATTATGTACAATCCTTTTTCAGTGGTGGAACAGAACTGGTTCTGGATAGTTACTTTGTTATGGTTGAAAATACGGCATGCGCTGTTTATTATATTACCGATTCGTATTATTACGGTAATTTTATTTATCAGCTCAGTTTTGAATCCACACTTTATGCATTGCATTTTAATCCAACAACAACCATAGAGCAAGATACTTACAAAGCACCTGCTGTTTTCAAGCTGAATCAGAATTATCCCAATCCCTTTAACAACAGCACCCGCATTCAGTACAAAGTGCCAGAAACGCAGATGGTGACATTAGAGGTTTTCGATTCGAACGGGAGATTGGTTAAAGCCCTTGTCAAAAGCAACCAAGCTCAGGGTGAATATACTGCGAATTTTGATGCTGATGGCTTGGCAAGCGGGATTTATTTTTATAAACTTACCAGTGGAAAGACTGCTTTTGTGCAAAAGATGACGCTGGTAAAATAAGGAAAATTTTCTGATATTATATTAAATCCCGGTTCATGGAATATTCAATGTACCGGGATTTTTATTTGTTTACAAGTTGGTGTACTCACGCAAACAAGGATATGAGTCTGGAATATCATTACTCTTTCAACGGTGTGATTGTTTTAGAAAAACCCCAATGCTTTTAACAAGATAATGCCTGCAGAAAGCGTAAAGATTGAACCCAGGGTTGTAAAAAATACAATATCACCTGCCAACTTGCCATTGCTTCCCATTGCATCGGCCATAATATAGCTCACAACAGCAGTGGGGCAGCCAAACAAAAAGAACAGAATTCCCAGATCAGTACTTTTAAATCCAAACAATACGGCTGTCCAGGTAAGCAGCAGCGGCATAAAAACTATTTTAATTGATGAAGAACCCAGCACAAGTCCCAGATTTTGTTTTACCCGATGAAAACTGAGCGATCCTCCAATTGAAAGCAATGCCAGGGGCAATGTAAGCTGTGCAAGATAGCCGATTGTTGTTGAAATGATGGGATGAAAGTGTGTGCCCAGGAATGAAAAGGGTAGCGATACCAATACAGCTATAATCAATGGATTGGTTACAATATCGATCAGTATCTTTTTTATATCCGTTGGGCCTTCTTTATGCAAGGGGACCGTTAGTGCTATAATACAGAGTACGTTATAAAGCGGCATGATGAATGCCAGCATAATTGCTGCCCGTGCCAATACATCGGGGCCAAAGGCGTTGTTAATGAGCGCAAAGCCAATGATGGAAAAATTGCTGCGAAATGCTCCCTGAATAAAAGCACCCTGATTTTTCCCATCTCGGGTAACCAACACACCAATAATCCATGAAATGATAAAAAATGCCAGAATGGCAATGTTGGAATAGAGCACCAGTTTAATGTCGAATACATCTCTGTAATTTGTAGTGGCGATTTTTTGAAAGACAAGGGCCGGCAGGGTTACTTTGAAAACAACTTTGGATGCAGTCCTGTTAAAGTTTTCATTAATCAAACCGCGTCTTTTTATAAAATAACCAACAAATACCAGAATAAATACCGGGGCAACAATTGATGCGGTAAAAGCCAGGGTTTCCATTAAAGTGCGCTTTCCAGTTTCTCTATCATTTCGGCTATTGCTTTACGATGTTCGTAAATAGGACCGGATGTGCTGTTAAAATCCGTTAGTGATTTTGAAACAGATTCCGGCACTATTAGCAATTGTTCTGCCTGTTTAATCAGTTGAGAGTCAATATATTTATTTTTTGCTTGAATAACAAGCTGGTTGAGCAGCCAGAAATATTCATAATCTTCCAAACCTTCCCGCAGTATTTCCCAACGAATAGAGCTAACCGGATCTTGCAGATTTATTGCTTTTGTCTTAAACACAGATTCGGGTGGATAAATAAATCTACCGTCACCATTTCCCCAATATTGGATGTCACCGGGTTTTAATCCATAATTATGGACATAACTCATGGGATCTTTATATGGATTTTGCATTTGTGGCGGAGGATATGCCGCCTCGCTGTTCCAGTAATTTGCGCTCCATATTAGAATTCCATCCAGCTTGTTTTGCCAGGTTTGCCAGATCCAGGTACGTAATTCCACAGCAGGGTGGTCAATGAACAATCCGCAATAGGGTTCTTTGGGGCCTGAACAGATATACCACCAGACCCGCTCGCCCAGATTTTGTCGTTGGACTGCTGGTGCGTGGTTGTAATGGTTGGTTATAGGGCACCAGATATCAACATAATTATATAATTCCGGAACCGGCTCTTCTGTTAACATGATTGGCAGTTTTGGAGCGGCTTTTTTGATGAATTTATGAGTGTTTTTAATAAACGCGTAATCATCCGGTTCAGGTTCATCAAACCAATAAATATAAGCCTTGTTTAGCCAGCCTTTTTCTTCGAGATGGTTTTGTACCTTGACCAGATAGTCGGTCATGAGGGTATTCCATTCATGGCTGCCTTGTTTAATTGGGCCAATTGCTCCGGATTCACGACTGTGAAAACTGCCCGCCCCCAGACCTTTTAATATAACACGAAAAGAGTTGAAATTCCATTGGTCAAGATATTTGTGGGCAAGTATATCAAATTTTTCAAAATTGACTTTGGCTTGAAGCGCTTGCGTATCAAACTGTACGTCAATATTGCCAAGGGTAAAAGGATCATATGGAGAAATACGGTGTTCTTTGAAATTCTTGAGATATTTTTCAAGTACCGGCCCGATATTGTCGGAATTTGACAAATGGTGATACTGCATAATATAGGATGTATACAAGCTTATGGCTGTTTGAAGATGGGTTTCTTCCGGCAGGGTAAAGTCCCAAACATGTAGAATAACAGGTATTTTGCTCTTGATACCATCAATGCTGACTTGCAAAGTTCCGAAATAATCACCTGCACTTGCTGACGCGGGTATTTTTATTTGCACCCAAATGGGATGATTTTGTCCTGATTTGACAAAAAAGGGCTCTAGTAGAGGAGGAAGAGGATCTGGCCAGCTGTCTGCTTTTCCCAAAGAATCTGTAGGGCGGGTAACATCAACATATTTTACATTCAATATCTGTACAAGCGCTTGAGGGATTCTATTTCCATTACGATGCACAAGATCACTCATATTGACAATGACAGTTTTCAGTGGTTTAGATGCATTTACTACAAATTGAAACGCTTCATATTCATTTTTTGCGGAATACATAAGGACTTTGGGCGCTTTTTCAGAGGGAACTCTACGTGTTTTACTGACTTTTTGAGTTGCATCGGTCCACCACAAGGCATAAGCACTGGTTTGATCTATTAATTTTCCATAATCAGTCCGGTCAAGATGATTGACGCGGGGAGAATGTTCTATTTGCAATGGATTTTTCTTGTCTGATGACTTGATAATAAGCGATTGCTTTGAATCCGGGGTCAATGAAAGATTTATTTCTTTAGCTTCGAGCGGTTTCAGAATCAGGTTTGCGTTCAGGACCTTGGAATTAACAGCATTTATTATTTTACAAATATTTGTCTTGTCTGAAAGGTTTTGCAGGACAAGCGATTGTACGGATTCTGTATTTGCAGTAAACCAGGCTGACAGGTTTTTACTGGTTGTCAGGCAGTCTGTGTAAACGGTTTTGCCGGTTATTGAATCAAATGATTGACTTAGAGTTGATTGATAGGTATAACCATTGATCTGAACGCGGGGATTTATGCCGCTTGTTGATAGACGAATATAGATTTCTTTGGCGGTGAAAAGCTCCCGGGGAAGCTGGAATGTGAATCGCCCCGTGCTGTTGATGGACCCAAGGGGAGTCCAGTTCTCATTATCTGTTCCCGCATCTATATTCAGCTCTCCACCTGTATAATACCCAATAATCAGGGTTATCTGTGCGTCTTTTTGAGATATTGTTTGGCCGCCGGGATTATGTTTGTAAATGATATAACTCCCCAGCTTGAGGTCCCAGCGGCTGGTGTTAAAATAAACATTGAAATCGAATAATGAAGGAGAGAAATTAGAGTCTTTACTCATATAATGGCAGTTTGAAGTAAAGGTCGAGTCTTTGATCAATTCTCCATTGCCTATGGTCAAGCCTTTGTGTTTTATAAAGTCGGCTTTTGCCGGGTGTAGCTCAATATCTTTAAACCAGACCGTACCATTAACCTGCCATTGTCCAAAGCGGAGGTAATGATTATTGACTTTGGAGGGGGTGTAAAAATAGAAATCATGTTGGTGCCATCGTTCGGACGCATCAATGTCGAGATTTGAGATGCTGGAGCCAATAATGGTCCTGCCGCCAGACGCACCCGGAGAATTTTTCACCTTGCAAGAGATTTTATAGAGTGTGTTGGGTAGAAAAGAATAGTCAAGCATCCAATAATTGGTGGCACCGGCTTTGTCGCCCCCGGTTACCGTGAGGCACATTTCTCCGCTATCAGGATCTTTTTGCCATGATCCAATACCAGAGATCAGTTTCCAGTTTTCTTTGTTACTAAAAGAAGAGAGGTTGGCGGGCTCATTTACACAATTGCTAATACTTCCCAGCAGTGTCAGAACAACTGCTGCAAACAAGAACCGAAACAGCCGGGTGTTGGGTTTAATGGTCATGCTTTATTGCATGTCCTCAATTTTAGTACCAATAACGATTTTTTTCAATCCATGCCTTTTGGCAATATCCATAACATGGACAATCACGCCATGTTCAGCGGATTTGTCAGCTTTCAGGATCAGGGTTTTTTCTTCAATCTCGGGTATCATTTTATCAATTGTTGCACCCAGGTTTTCCATGGTGACAGGCTCACTTCCCAATGACATGCTGCCATCTGGGGCAATAAACATAACCAGATTTTCAACACGAGCCACTTCTTTGCTTTGAATGCCCGGCAATTCGAGCTTCATACCCGGTTGTTCAACAAAGCTGGAAGATACCATAAAAAAGATAAGCAATATAAACATGACATCGATCAGGCTTGTAATGTTTATACCCAGTGATTTTTTCTTTTTTTCCTTAAACTGCATCACTGACCGCACTTTCCGGTTTTGGACTGTTGATCAGTCTGATCTTTTGCAGCAAAGTGGTAGAGTATTTTTCGATATCGAGGATATAGTTTTCAGCACGGTTGGTAAAATAGTTGAACGCAACCAGCAGAGGGATACCAATAACAAGGCCCGTAGCCGTGGTGATAAGTGCTTCAGAGATACCACCCGCAAGCAGACTTGCCTGACCTGTACCTTGTGTAGAGATAACCGTAAAGACTTTGATCATACCTACTACCGTACCCAAAAGTCCAAGCAGTGGAGAGATTCCAGCAAGCGTTTCCAGAATGGGCAAACCGCGCTCAAGTACGCGTACTTGTTGACGGCCTTCATCATTGATCAACTCTTTTATCTCTTCCATCGGCTCCGCCTGGTGCTGTAATCCGGTCAGAATAATGTTAGCCAACGGGCCTGTGTTTTTTTTGCAAATATTTGTAGCCAGCTTTATATCTTCTGTACTGTTGATGGAATCTACAACGGAGATGATTTCCGGTATTAAAATCTTGCCTTTGCGCAGGCTGATAAATTTTTCAATAACAATTGCCAGGCCGATAATTGAGCACAGCAGCAGCGGATACATTATAATTCCGCCTTTTTGGAGAAATGAAATAGCTTCTGTCATGAGATGTCCTGTTCTGTTTCCGGGTTAACGATAATTCTGGTAACCAAAGGTCCATGTGATAACCAGCCGATCTTCCGGGAAATCATCCGGAAGCGGTTTATATGGCGATGCCGCCTTTAAAGCGTTTACACTTGTAGAAATAAATGATTCATGTCCGTCATTTGCAACCAGTTGTGGTTCTTCAATTGTACCATCCCGATGAACAACCATATTGACCACAACTTCACTTTTCATGCCGCTTACCGAATAAAAGGCAGATGGCGGATATATTTTTTCCTGAACTTTGCGTTTCAAGTAATTGATATATGGTGCGTAATTCCAGTTATAAGTGCTGAGAGAGATTCCTCCCAGATTATCCGCGCTGGATTCCTGATTGTTCCAATTGGCGTCATCCGTATAGCCCAGCATACCGCTTTTGTTGCTTTGCTGTTGTCCAAACAATACATCCTTCGTGAACTTTGGTCGCATTTGTTTAGAAAATTCGGTCTGTTGCTGTAAAAGGGGATCGCTGTCTTTATACGCTTCGGATTGTTCTTTTTGTTCTGAGAACTGGTCGTCCTGACCAAAATTTTCAGTGGGTTTATCTTGCGACGGGGTTTCCATCTGTTCACCGGCTTGTTGTTTACCCGCAAACGTACGATAATCGGAAACACCTTCGCTGAACGACATGCCATTTGGCAGATTGTTATCCGCATACATATCCTGGGCACGGGCATTTTTGTCGGAATACAATTGCGCGTCATCCGGCGCTTTATCTACGCGGGCTTCTTCCAGAGTCTCTACAACCTCTTTGGGTTTTGCAGTATCTTCAAATTCGAATACCAGAGGTTCTGTATGTACTGATTCTGCCTTGGAATCAAGTTGTAAAATAACTGAAAGCGGCTTGTAAAAAGCCAGAATCAATATGTGCAATAATATGGATATGACTATTGCTATTTTTATACGATGTTTTTGAAACAAGAGTTTTCCAATTTATTCAGCGATGCCTTTGTGATTTGACAAAGGACAATGCGTTATTATTCCCGATTAGTTACGGTCCGGTTAATCAAGTGGTCTCTTCTTTGATCCAGTTCAGGTATTCCGCAGAACCACCAATAATGGGCAGGGCAATGATTTCCGGTACCTGATAAGTATGGTTGGTCTGGATCCATTCAACCAGTTCTTCCAGCAGTTTTCTTTGCGTTTTAATGACAACCATGGTTTCCTTTTCATTCTCAACCTGGCTGTTCCAGTGAAAAAAAGAATCAACGTTGTCTATAATATTTGCACAGGCAATAAGCCGGGCTTTTAAGAGTTTGTGAATTGTCTTTTCTGCTTCGGTTTTGTCTTTAAATGTTGTAAATACAACGATAAATGATTCCATAAAGTTTCCTGATTTTTTTAATTTATAAAGTAGATGTAATTGCATAGAAAATCAAGGGTTTTTATATTTAAGAAATGTCAATAAATGAATATTATAAGGGAACCCGGCCCCGTTATTTTCATTGAATACATAACTTTAGTAGATTGGTTTTATGAGTAGACCCCTGTTAACAGCTTTATTGGTTTCTGTTTTGGTCCATACAGTGATTGTGTTGGTGCTGTTTAATATACGGTTCCGGGAAAATCCTGTGCTGGTTTTGCATCCTGAATTGTCTCGGGCGCTTGAAATGTCGGTATTGAAACCAGCTCTGCAAACGAGCGTAGATCAATCCGCTCCACCTGAAACAATTGTTGAATCGGAACCCGATATACCTGTGAGCCCGACGCTTCAGGTTTCTGAGTCTGAAACCCAATCGTCTGATCCATATACAATCCCGGAGCAAGTAACGCAGCCCATAGATTCTATTTATCATGTTACTCATGATACGTTATTTATGATCGATACGGTCTATTTGGCAAAGGGAGATTACATTCCGGTTCGGGATTCTCTGTTCATCGCCAAACAGCAATCCCCTTTTTACAAAAAAGACCGGTTAGACCTGCCTCCTGACCAGTTTAATCTGCCCCGCATGCTGTTTCAGGGAGCGAAAAAAGTCTCCGAGTTGGTTGGCGGTACACTGGAACCTAAACTGGATTTTATACCCACCCAGGCGGAGCTTGAGGCGCTTGAGCTCATCTGGAAACATCACCGTATTACCGGTCAGAACATTTACGCGCAGATGGACACCAGTATTAAAATGTCAAAGCAGGATATGGACCGGATTTTATCTGCGCTTGTAGACAGAGGCATTTTGAAGCGCAAAATTGTTTCTCCGGAATACAAGGTCATGTTGTTTGTGGCGGAAGTCGAGGTGAGTTCCAAAAATCTCAGGAACCGTGTATACGAGTATGAACCTTTGCTGCCTCGTGATGATATGAAACGGTTTTTGAATGCATTGTATTATCAGCTAAAGACAGGACAGGATGCGGAATTTGTTAAAGATTCAAAGATATTATACAATACCGAACATGTAAAAAAGCTGCTTGACCGGTTATTTATGGACAGAAAAGATGACGAATAGATTACTTGGGGGCTTTGATCAGTGTAATGACTCCACCAATTCCAAAGATAATATTGGCAATCCAGGCCGCAAAAAATGGAGATATATGCCCATTGTGTCCCAGGGTTTGAAATGTTTTTACAATGCCGAAATAGATAAAACAGATGGCAAGGCTTATTCCAAAACCTGTCATGGCACTGCCTCTGCGTTTGTGTGATGCCAGGGGAGCACCAAACAACACAATGATAAAGCTGGCAAAAGGGATAGACAGTTTCAGATAGAGATCAACCATCCACCGGTTGGTGTCTCCGCCATTTAATCTCACTTTTTCAATAAATTCTTTAAGCTCAGCAAAAGACATTTCTTCAGCTTTTTTCAAGACTTTGGAAAGATCTGTAGGGGTTAGAGAAAAATTTGTTAGAATTTTTTCTGAAAAAGGTTGGGCAATTTCCTGGTCAGACGCGAATTCACGTACATACCCGTCGTATAAAATCCAAACACTATCAGACCACACCATTTTTCTGGCATCAATTCGTTTTGCCAGGGTTTCACCCTTGAATTCTTTGACACTGACCTTGTCGCCAGAATTTTTTGATGCGTAGAAATGAAAAATGCTGATCTGTTTCCCGGAGGGGTCTTTCATATACACATTGTCTATGCGGGTACGCCAGAGTTGTTTGTCTTTTTCAATATATTCGTTGTTGATGATTTCTCGTTTTTCAGTAGCTCGTGGCATAACATATTCGGAAAAGGCCAGAGAACCCAGACTAGTTAAAAACGCAATAATAAACACCGGAAAGAGAATTCTGTTCAAAGACATGCCGGCTGCTTTCATAACAATAATCTCGTTTCTTCGTGCCATATTGCCAAGACTGAACAAGCTGGCAAGCAGCATGGCAATGGGAAGCGTAAGCACAATATAATAAGGTATGGTATAAAGATAATACAACCCAATGATATGTTTGGGAACATCACTGCCAATAAAATTGTCCATTTTTTCTACAAGATCAACCACAACAAACAGGGTGATAAAGGCGAGCAGAGCAAACAAAACAATGCCGATAAACTGGCGGGATATATATCGATCAAGAATTTTCATGCCTGTTGTGTCTTTCTCTTTTTGGATTTAAACAGCCTTTTAAATAGGGCGGGGATGGCTGTCCAGTTGATAAAAGTTGCTTCATGGATGGAATGCACAACCAGGTATACTCCTCCGGCCCCAACAATGATATTGGCAAGCCACATGGCCATAAAGGGAGAAATCAGTTTATTGTCTGCAAGTTCCTCGCCGCCAATGAGTGAAACCCAATAAATTAAAAAGAAAGTAAAGCTGATACCGCCCGCAACAGCCATATTGCCCTTACGGGCCATAATGCCCAGAGGAGCACCCACCAGTACAAAGACAATACAGGCAAAGGGGATTGAATATTTTTTATGAACTTCTACCATTAATTTATAATTGCTTCGTTCAAGATTGTTGACAATGTTCATTTCGGCAGTGATTTGTCTTTTCAGGTTTATATTGTCCTGTTTGATTTTGTTTAATCGACCTTCTGGAGACAGAGGCATAACTTTGTGTCTGATCAAAGGATTGTTAGGGATCGGGGGCGCCATGGGATTCGTTGCACCGTCAAGTTCCAGGGGAACATGTTTTTCAAAGTAATTGGTAATCAGGTTGTCAACACGGTTATAGCGCTCTTTGATCATTTCATGGTTTTGACGAACCTCTTCCATCATCATTTTTGCGCTTTTTTCGCGGTCACCTCTGTGTTCGCTTGAACTGCGCTCAAGCGACATTCCCGGTATTTCTATGGTCAACCGCTGCTGCGGAAAGGTCAACCGGGTGTATTTTTCCATGGTTTTGAGGTCTAATTCATGCATTTCACCGTCATAAAGTTCCATGACCAGGTGCGCAGTGGCAGGATTGGCAAAGATTTTGCCACTTTTGCTAAAGATATATTTGCTCTTTTCTTTTTTGCGATTGTCTTCAATCCAAATGGATTTGACATAGGCAGTATCCTGAGTTTCTTCAAGACTCTGTACCAGAATGTTGATATTAGGAATGTCTTTCATAACCACCCCGGCTTCCAGATTGAGTGTAGGTCGCTTGCGGGCAATATCATTTGCAAGCAAGCGGGTGCGGTGGTTGAATTCGGGTAATATATGATTGTTGAACCATATCAGTGAAAGTGCCAGACCGATTGATGTAATGACAACCGGCATAATCATGTGAATGATGCTGATGCCGCCGGCTTTCATGGCAATAATTTCGCTGTCTCCTGAAAGACGTCCAAAAGCCATTAGCGTGGCTACCAGAACTGCCATGGGTACAGCAAGCGCAATGATCCAGGCCATGTTGAGGAAAAAGAATTCAAGAATCAGGCTAAATTCCAGCCCTTTACTTAGAATTCGGCCCAATTCGCGGAACACCAGGTTCATAAGAAAGACCAGTGTGATAATGCTCATGGCAAAAAGAAAAGGCCCAACATGTTCTTTTAATATATATCGCCAAAGTATAAACACGGTTAATCCGATAATAAAATCAAGAAATTGATTGATAAAATTGCATTAATTAACTATATTTGTGTTCCTGTGACTTTTTTTGAAAATACTTTTGTATTTTCGGGAACTATTGTACAGGAACAAACGATAAAATATAAGCAATTGTGCACAAGATTACAATTTATTATATGATGAAATTATATATTTGTTCTGAAATTAAATCACAACAGCAAAATACTGTTATGTTGGACCAAAGAGGGAGAGGCTTATAGACATTCGTTAGGTTACGGTTTTTTTTAATTCATTAGAGTGATTAACGAACAGACTCACCTGATTGATTGTAAGCACATGGTTCTTTTTATTAACAGGGTCAGAGCGCAGGGGCCTAAACCTGCCATTATATTGCTGTTGTGGATTGGTATGTTCCTGCCATCCTCTATACAAGCTCAAGAGACCTATCAAAATCCTGCTTTAGGTATACAACTTCCGGAACATTGGGACCCGTTGGTGGATATTATTTCCGAAAAACCATTCATGGGGCTGCATATGAATGGTGCGCGTACACCTATTAGACCCCTGAGCAAATCAATGGGGGGAAGTATCAAACGTGAAGTTGAAATTGATTCCACGGGTCAGAATGTCAATATTACTGAAAAAATGGGTAATATGGATTTTAACCTGGGAAATTTTTTAACGCTTGAGCAATATGTTGAAACACGTCGTCTATACGAGTTGAAAGAAAGCTGGCTGCAGTCATCTGTAAGCAGTTTAACAGCAACATCAAGGCGCAGCGGCGGCAGCGCCGGATTTCGCATCGATATACCGGTTGAGATCAAGAGTAAAGCTTTTCAGCAGATCTTTGGTAGCGGTACCGTAGGTCTGGATGTTAGCGGCGAGATCAACATCAAGGGCGGGTTTAGAAACGAAGACCGTTCCGAAGTTAAAAGTGCGCTGAACCGTGGTTCAGACAATAGCTTTAAGATGGAACAAACCCAGCGGTTCAAAGTACAGGGACACATTGGTGACAAGGTTACTATTGGAATTGATCAGGACTCTGAACGTACTTTTGATTTTGATAACAATATAAAACTGAAATATGAAGGCTATGAAGATGAAATTGTTCAGTCTATTGAGGCTGGTAATATAGCCCTTTCTTTGCCGGGAACAAAATTTGTGACCTTTGGCGGCCAGAGCAATGGTCTGTTTGGTATTAAAACCGAAGCCACTATTGGTGCTTTGAAATTAACCGCCATAGCCAGCCAGGAAAAAGGCGAGAAAAAACGGCTTGAATTGAGTGGTGGTGCATCTGCAGAAGCTTCCAAAATTCAAGATTATCAGTATAAAACCGGTGTATATTATTTTGTAAGTGAGCAATACAGAGAACAGTATAAAACCCGTACAGCCCAGGGGGGCTTGACTTTTAATCCTGCTTATGAGATCACGGATTTTGATCTGTATGTGTCTGGTACCAATTATGAATCAGGAAGAACTGAATCTGTGGCTGGTGTTGCCAAAGTTATACCGGATGGTGTAGATACACCGCTTGATGAATATCACCCGGAAGCTGACCGTGATAAATACAGGGGCTTTTTTGTAAAGCTGCAAAAAAACCAGGATTATACTTTTGATGAACAATTGGGTTTTATTCGACTGAACCAGCGGTTGAGTGATGATCAGGTGCTGGGTATTACCTATAAAGACAATTCCGGAAACGAATGGGGCTCTTTGGACTTTAACCCCGAAGTATCGGATACATTGTATTTGCGTATGATCAAAAACAAAGATCCACGTCCCGCAGACAAGACATGGGACCTGGAGTGGAAGAACGTTTATGATTTTGGTCGGGGCACTACGCCTGACGGATTTGAGATGAAGATCTTTTACAAACCGTCTTCGGGTGTTGATCAGGAAACGGTAGAGCTGAAAGATGGTACAACCATGACCTGGCTGCAGTTCTTTGGTTTGGATAAATATGATGAAAACGGAGATGCCAATCCTGATAACAAGGTGGATATGAATGATGCCCTTATCAGCTTTGCTACCGGCGAGGTCTTTTTTCCGGATTTGAGGCCGTTTGATCCTGCTCGTCCAGAGAATAAGGAAATGTACGATTTACTCAAAGATGATATCCGTGACAAGTTGCTTGAGCCCGAAATTTATGATACAACCGCAACCAATGTAATCAATTCAAACAGCAATTTTTATATTCAGGTGAATTCGCAGACCAGCAGTTCAGAATACAGTCTGGGTATGAATGTGATTGAAAATTCAGAAGAAGTATTGCTGAACGGAGTCAAGCTGGCCCGTGGGTCTGATTATACCATTGACTATTTCTCGGGTCGATTGATGATCTTGAATGACGCTGCGTTGGCAGCAAACGCAAACCTCGAAATCTCTTACGAGAGCAACCAGCTCTTTCAGATAGATAAAAAAACCGTTATGGGATTGCGCGCGGAATATGGTTTATGGGACGAAAGCTTTATTGGCGCTACCTTTTTATACCTGAGTGAAAATACTCTGGATCAAAAAGTTAGAGTAGGCAAGGGCCCCATGCGCAATATGGTTTGGGACGTGAACACCTCTCTGTCATTTAAACCTTTTTTCCTTACTCGTTTTGCCAACTTTTTACCGTTTGTAGATACGCGCGAACAGTCTACTTTAAAATTTGATGGTGAAATTGCCCAGATTATTCCAAATCCCAATACTCGTAACAACGATTTGACCGGCGACACGGACGGTGTGGCTTATATTGATGATTTTGAAGCATCCAAACGTGAAACACCCATTGGTATTACCCACCAAAGTTGGGAGTTTTGTTCTCCTCCGGTTGGAAAGTTTGATTATGGTACACCGGATTTGCGTGAGCGAGCAAGTATGTATTATTATACTCCTTACGCCGCGTATCCCATGAAGTATATCTGGCCGAACCGTGATCAGAACACCAATGTGAACAATAGTCTCAATATTTTAAATCTGGTTTATGACGCGCCAGACAGTGCGGCAGCATTGGAAAATTATTGGAACGGTATTATGAAAGGCCTGTCATCCGGTTATTCTGACCAGACTGAAACTAAATTTTTAGAGATCTGGGTCAAGGTTGACTCTTCTTTTAATACAACAGGTAATGCTACCATGCATATTGACATGGGTCAGATCTCTGAAGATATTATTCCAAATAACAAGTATGATACTGAAGATATTGCCGAAGGTGCAATTGACGGCAAGGGCGGTATTCGTAATGGTTTGCTGGATGAAGGTGAAGATGTGGGCCTTGACGGTATGAGCGACAGTGATAAACGGGCTGAAGCTGCAGGTGGTGACTTTTGGGACTTGAATAATAATAATATTAAGGATTATTTTGAACCCTTTAGTAATGATAACTGGCGTAATGTACCGGATATCAATAATACCAAAGAGCCCGTTGATTATAAATATATAGATGGTACGGAAAATAATGAAGATGATGGTGTTCGAGAACCCGACAGCGAGGATTTGAACGGTAATGGTGGCTTGGATGTAGACAATAACTATTTCTCTTATTCTTTTTCATTGAACCGAAACCATCCCGATACCAGTTTGATTGCCGGTAAGAGTATTGATAATGATACCGGTGATGACTGGGGTTGGCGTATGTATAGAATACCTATACAGGCACAAGAACCGGTAATGTCTATTATTGGAAATCCGGATTTGTCTTTGATTGAATATATGCGTATCTGGGTTGATGGATTTAATGTTCCGGGCCGTCATGTGATCCAGATTGCGGAAATCAACTTGGTGAGCAGCGACTGGAAAGAAAAAGGTTTGGCGTACTATACAAAACCAGATTCTTTTGATGTGGACCAGGATTCTACCGTAACAGTTACCGTTGTCAATACACACGATAATCCGGAATACGATGCACCTCCGGGTGTTCAGGGTGAAGTTGATCAGATAACCCAGGTTATTGCCAAAGAGCAATCCCTTGTAATGCGGGTTACTGATTTAAAGCCCGGTTATATTGGTGGTATTGAAAAAACATTTTATGAAGCCCAGAGTTATATTAATTATAAAACTTTAAAGATGTTTATTTACGGTTATGACTATTCGGCCAGACATATAGGAGCAGACTCTACCAATATTGAGGTCTATCTGCGAATGGGGGCGGATGAGAACAACTATTATGAAATCCGGCAACCTGTATACGAGGGCTGGAAAAAGAACAATATGGAAGTGGATCTGATAGCGCTTTCGCAATTAAAAGTTACCGCTGACACATCTTATACAGATCCGAATAATGTGAATATTACTATACGGGAAAAGAACATCGGAAGCGGGGTGGTCTGGAAACTCAAGGGTAACCCGGCCCTGACAAAGATACGTATGCTTTCTGCTGGTGTGGAAAATAAACATTGGACTGAAAATAGTGATAGGCAGGATTACGGACCTTTTACCGGTGAGATCTGGTTGAATGAATTGCGTTTATCTAATGTGAAAAAAGATAAAGGTATGGCTATGCGTGGCCAGGTAGCTTTTAAATTGGCCGATCTGGTAACAGTGAACGCGGAAATGAACAAAATGGATGCCGATTTCCATAATGTTCAGGAGCGGTTTGGTTCCGGCGATAATGAGATCAGTGGAAACATTAGTACCACGGTCCAGTTGGGCAATTTTGTGCCTTCCAAATTGGGTCTTCGAATGCCGGTAACGGTTACGTATTCCAAGAGTGAAGAATCACCCAAGTACATTCCGGGTACGGATATTGAAGTAAACAATGATTTGCCAGAGGCAACCCTGGACTCTATCAAGACTATAAGCGAACGCAAAGGTATGAATGTGTCCTTTGGCATCAATTCCCGCTCCAAAAATTTTATGGTCAAGCATATTGTTACGCCATTAAAGGTTACATATAGCCGTAACGAGACATTTAGCAAAAACGCGAGTACCGAGCATGCAAACAATACCTCAGAATCGGGTAGTGTGACCTGGGGACTCACGTTTGGTCAGAACAATTATGTTAAACCTATGAAATGGCTGGGTACATCTCCGTTATTGATGAAATTGGCAGATATGAAGTTGTATTTCAGTCCTAAAACCATTACAACTTCACATGCAAGTTCTCGCAACAAGAACAACTCTTTAACCTATTCGGGAGTGAGTACTAAAAATGGTACGTTTGTAATGTCTCGCAAGTATGCCATGACAATGAATATTACCGACTCGTGGTCATACGATCTTAACCGATCTTACACCCATGATCTGCGTGGTGTGAATATGGATACATTGCAAATCATGCTGCAAGAGTTTAAATGGGGTCTGTTGACCAATGTTGACAATTCTTTTAATATGAAGTTTAACCCCAAGATATTTTCATGGTTTACAACAAACTTTACATACAATACAACGTTTAAATATGGTTACAATAAACAACAGGCGCTTGCTCCGCGTAGCGCCAGTCAGAATCGTACCTTGTCCGCTAGTGGAGATTTGACGCTAAGCACGCTTGCCAATACCATTTACAAGCCAGGTGGTGGCGCACGTGGCAGAAAATCAGGTGGTGCACGTGCAGCCCGGCCAAAACCTGCCAATGGCGAAGAAAAGCAAGAGGAAGAAAAAGAAGGTAGGACTATAAATATAGATGTAATGAAATGGACTGCCGGATTTTTAAATGTATTTGAACCATTTAGAATTTCATACAACACCAGAGATAATGTATCTGAATATGGTTTGGCGGGTATGCCTACTCTGAGTTACCAGTTTGGTATTACAGACACTACCGGGGCCGGCATTGAGGAGGCTTTGTTGAGCGGTGAAGGTAGTACCTCCAGTTTTAACCGTGGCTCCAGCAGCGAATCCAAGAGTACCAGTGTGAATTCCGGATTAAAGATAAGTAGAAACGTAACATTCAGATTCAAATACGATCAAAATTCAAGCTTGAACACCAGCAGTAAAACCACAACCGGTCAACGGAGTAACAGTTATTATAAAGATGTTGGCGGGCCTTTCCCGGGTTGGACGGTATCTGTGAAAGGATTTGAAAAGTTACCATTCGTGAAAGACTATTTTACGCGTGTAACCCTTGATCACAACTTTACCGGCTCTACCGGTGAAACGTTTGATGTTGAAGCAGATTCAGATGGCGTTATGTATGAAAATATCACCAAAGAAGATATGGATAACAGTTTCAGACCATTGATTGGTGTTACCATGGCCATGAAAAATGGTATTTCTTTGAATTTCAAATACAATACCTCTGACAAACAGTTGATCAACAGGTCTTATAGTCAGACAATCAAGAATACAATTTCAAATGATATCTCAGTAACCGCAACCTATTCAAAACGCGGCAACTTTAAAATACCTCTGCCATTCTTTGGTAACAAACGTTTGAAAAATAATATAGATATCTCTTTGACCTATTCTCAAAGTTTGAACAAACAGGACGATAGTAAAAACGGTATCAACTTTACAACGACTTCGGAAACCAGCAAGTGGATGTTGAAACCTGATGTAAATTACAGTTTCAGTGACAAGGTGCGCGGTGGATTGTTCTTTGAGGTCGGTAAAACGCACAACAAGTTGCTGGGTGATACCTCTTATAAGGAATTGGGTATAACCGTTAATATTGCTATTCGTGGTAACTAGGTAGTGGTTTGTTTATGAAAAAGTTGATTATAATCATTATATCGAGCTTGACAATGTCTGTATTCGGACAGGTACCCTATTTTGATAAAGATCGCTCTTTTGAAATGCTGGTAAAACAATGCGATTTTGGTCCCAGGGTACCGGGAACACCGGAACATAAGCAATGTCTTGATTTTCTCAAGACAACGATGGAACAATACGCAGACCAGGTCATTACCCAACCTTTTATGTTTTCTTTTGGTGTTCCTGCTAAAACGGTAACTGCTTTTAATGTATATGCCAAATTTCAACCGCAAAAAACAAACCGGATTTTGTTATGCGCACATTGGGACACCCGTCCCTGGGCAGACCAGGATCCTGATAAAAAGAACCACAAAAAACCGGTAATTGGGGCAAACGATGGTGCCTCAGGTGTTGCGGTTTTATTAGAGATCGCCAGGTTGCTGCATGAACACCCCCCGGCAGTTGGTGTAGATATCGTCTTTTTTGATGCCGAAGATGCCGGTCAATATAATGATGAAAGCAGTTGGGCGGTAGGTTCTCAGAAATTTGTAGAGGAATTTAGGAATGAATTGTATCCCCGGTATGGCATATTGCTTGATCTGGTTGGCGATGCCGACCTGCAGGTGTACCAGGAAGCCTATTCTGCACAGGTTGCCGGCCCGATTGTAAACCATGTATGGAAAATGGCGTCTGAATTGGGTTTGAGCAATTTTATACCCAGCGTAAAATTTTCAGTAAACGATGATCATATCGCGTTCCTCAGAGCGGGTATCCCCTGTATTGATATTATAGATTTTGACTATCCCTATTGGCATACTATTAGTGACACCCCTGACAAATGCAGTCCTGAAAGTTTGGGTAGTATGGGACTGTTGTTAACACACCTCATTTATTCAGAAAAATAAGTTCTTTTTTTCCATTAAAGTTTTTAAATTAGCCTTTATATATAGTAACCTTGAAGGGAAAAGTACGTATAAATGACACAAAATACAGAGTGGTTTGAGCTGGTTGTTCCTGTGAACGCAGAAATTTCTGATGCTGTCAGCAATTTTTTGTTCGAACAAGGAGCAGCCGGTATTGAAGATAAAGAGCAAAAGATTAAGGCATATTTTTCTGATGCTATTGATAAAGATTATTTACTGAAAGAATTAAAAGCATATTATCAATCCTTAGTTGATATGGGGTTTACGGTACCTGATCAGGAGTTAACCGTATCTGGCATTAAAGACCGTGATTGGAACGCTGAATGGAAGCTGCAATTCAAGCCATTTTGTGTAACACCCCAGGTGATGATAAAGCCAACATGGTGTGAATTACCGGAAGATCACCCGGAAATAATAATAGAACTCGATCCCGAGATGGCATTTGGCACCGGCACCCATGCTACAACCGCGTTATGTGCACAATTGATAGATGAACATGTTAAAGACAAAACTGTATTGGATGCGGGCACAGGCACAGGTATACTGGCAATTATTGCCCAGAGACTAGGGGCGGCAAAGAGTTTTGCTTTTGATATTGATCCTATTGCTTCTGAGACGGCAAGAAAGAATATCGACAAAAACGGTGTTAGTGATATTCATGTGTTTACAGGTACAACACAATCCCTGAAAAACAAAGAACTGGATATTATTGTAGCAAATATAAACAGCGGTCAAATTTTGAATATTTTACCGCATTTTAATGAATTATTGTGTGAAAAAGGTGTTTTAATTTTATCCGGCATTTTGGACAGTGAAGAAGAAAAGTTGAGAGCGGCTTTAATTCAAAACCGTTTTCAAATAAAGCAATTACTGCACAGAGAAGAGTGGATAGCCTTTGAATGTGTTAAAATCCCGTAATGGACTGATGAGAAAAATTTATCTAATATTCGGACTGGTATTGATTTTGGGCATTGCTGTTCAGGCAGCAGACCGAAAAATAACATTGGATAGTTTGAATGTTAATAATGATCAATTGTACATCAGTTATCACATAGATGGATTATTGGACGCAAAAACCATTCAGGGCCTTGAAAGGGGGTTAACTTCTGAAGTCATTCACAAGATTAGATTGTG
The DNA here is from genome assembly GCA_963693055.1 of bacterium. Taxonomy (GTDB): domain Bacteria; phylum Zhuqueibacterota; class Zhuqueibacteria; order Residuimicrobiales; family Krinioviventaceae. Next base: position 5,665,960 of record OY843751.1, on the reverse strand, counting down.
GAAAAGTAAAAAGCTCTTTAGCTCAATTAGTACTGAAAAAGTAATAACGGTTAAAATTTTATACGACAACTGGGAAGATAAATTCAGAATTGTGACTGATGATGAAAATCGATTGACATCGCAGGTGCAAACGGTAAGAGATATGAGTTCTTTGATCAGGAATTATATGATTCTACCGGTAGATGAGCTAGAGTCTGGTACGAAATATTATATTAGCATCCAAACCACATTAAAGCCTGTTTCGGCGGAAACTTATCATGAATTGAGCGAATGGCTATCTGGCCCCTCAAGGAGTGATGATAAAGAAAAGCCCAAAAAAAGCGGGCAAAATCGTATTTTTGATGTGTTTATGAATGTATTGGGGTTTGGGGAGACTGAATTGAAATTCAAATCAGATAATTTCTTTTATAAAGAGAACAATACCCTTCAATTTATACAATAATGTGACCTAAAGCATTTTTTTTTCTTATAGATTTACTAACTTGAAACGGAATTAACTACGACCCAAAAATGTTTGCATTTATGGGTTTTTAATATTTAACAAAATGGAGAGTTGCAATGAAGTTTAAAAGACTGATTTTTTCATCAGCGGTATTGTTGTTACTGGGAATATGGATGTCTGGATTTGCCGCACAAGTTGCTCCCCAGGCCAAAAATATTGCTGAAAATATAACTACAACAACGAATTCCATGGACTTTAAAGCAGTCCGGCAGTCTCTGAGTGCTGCTGTTGGCCCGCTCGATCGTTCGTTGATAAATTCATTAAAGTCAGGCGCTACACGTCTGAAAATCGACAAAGATGTGCAGGAAAACAGTACTCCTGATTTGTTGGTACCACAATTCACCCGGGCTGTATATGAACTGGCAGCAAAAAGTTCAATTGCAGATGTTTATCAACAATTTACTGATCAAGAACAATTGAAAACCATTGAAGCTGATGGTGGTATTAGCGGTTCTGTTCAGGTTGATGGTAGCGCTTTTGAAAACGAAGTGCTGATAATAGCATTTGATGCTTTTGGATACTATGCCGGTGCCGCAATGCTGGATTATTATGATACAGAGTATGAAATTGCCGGTTTGCCGGATGGTGAGTATTATGTGTTGACACTGAGCCAGACATACGTCGATGAGATTTATGATAATATTCAGGCACCATTAAGATCTCTTGAAACCTGGCGTTCTGCAACAACGGTAAGTGTAAGTGGTTCTGTTGTAACAGGTATTGATTTTGACCTGCAATCAGGTGCAATGATCAGTGGAGTTATTTATCAAGCTGATGGAGTAACACCTCTCGAGTGGGACGGAGTTGATATAACCGTAACCAAAGTAAACTCTCCTATGCAGGTTTCTTATCAATATGTTTCTACCGATGGTACAGGAGCATTTGATGATTTGATGGTTCCGTTTATAGGAGATGTCAAGATACATGCATCCAGTTATGATACGGATGGAGAGGCCTGGTACCCAGATCAAGTGGACTGGCAAAATGGTCAATCTATTTCTATTAGCAGTTATGATGATGTCATTACAGATATTAACTTTAATCTACAAAGTACAGGTAGTGAGACAGAACTAACCGGTTCTATTTCCGGCGGAATTACAGCAACCGGAGCAATGTTCCCTCCTTTGTTGAGTGTTGTTGTTGCTTATGACGCAGAAGATATGAGTTTTGCCGGTTTAGGATTAGCGCTACTTGGAAGTTATACAATTGAAGATCTGCCTGCAGGCAGCTATTATCTTTATGCAGATGATTATCTTGGTGAATTGTTTGATTCTGATAATTACCTTGGCGAATTTTACAATAATGCGCATCTATTTGCCAATGCTACACCTGTTCAAGTTGTAGAAGAACAGGAAACAGGAAATATTAATTTTCAATTGGATGCAGGCGGATCCATTTCCGGGCAAGTTACAAAAGCTGGTGGTGCTGCGCTTGATTCATTGCTGATGATTGCTGTAAATGCAGAGGTCCTTGGCGATACGGATGAGCCTTTTCCTGCTAATTTGGGATTAGGAATTGCATTCACGGATCTTTCAGGTAATTATACATTTAAGGGATTGCCAACTGGTGAATACATTATCCGAACAATCTCTGATTTTTATATTAATCTTGATTTGAACAATTTAGATCTTGATAGTTTAGATAGTATTGTTCCCCCCGGAAAGCACAAAGGCCAGGTGGTTGATGAATATTATAACGATGTTACCGGAATTCTTGAAATTGCCGATGCAACCCGTATTTCGTTAACAGAGCCACAATCAGTAACCGGAATAAACATTGAATTGGCATCTGGCAGCTTTATCAGCGGCTCTATTACTGATGCTGTAAGCGGTGATCCTGTTTCTAACGCTTTGCTTGTTGCAGTTGATAGTGAAACCGGTTTCCCCAAGTATTTTGTTGGCAATGTCAGCAGCCTGCTGGGCATGGAAGACGAGTTGGATCTGTCATTTATAATGCCGGGAATTATTGAAAAAGATGGTTCTTATAGTCTTGGACCCTTGCCGCAAGGTAATTACAAGTTGTTCTTGCTGCCGGGAGATGTTGAAGGTAAACTTTATCTTCCGGAATTTTATGACAGTAAGGCCGGTTTTGATGCAGCTAGCGTAATCAATCTGGGTGCTTCTAACGCAACGAATGTCAACTTTACGCTTGATGTTGGAGCGATAGTTCAGGGTTATGTGGAAATTGCTGATGGTTACCCGGCTGGTGCAGATGAGATTCAAAAATTTCCTGTAATTGTTTTTGATGCAGCAAATGGTGATGCAATTGCATATGACTTTGTACAGTTTAATGGTGGTTATAGAGTGGATTACTTACCAGCAGGAAATTATAAAGTTGCCGCATTGCCTTTGAATGCAGACTATGCTGTTACTTATTTGGGTGGTGGAACCTCATACAGTGATGCAAGCTCAACAACCCTGTCACTTGATTTTGGTGAGACCCATACAGAAAATATTATTCTGGATGCTGCTACCGGTTCAATCAGTGGAAAAATTTCGAATATTGGCAATACATCCTCACTTTCAATGGTAACCGTTGTTGCTTTTGATATGGGTGGCCATATTGCAGGATTTGGCACCAGTGATTATAATATTCTTACCAATGAACATTCCGAGACTGTAACTGGTAATTATACTGTTTCCGGTTTAAGAAACGGAAGCTATTATCTCCGTACATTCAGCTATACAACCTTGCTTGACCTTGTTAATGGTCTGGTTGGTATGGTGAATGGCGAAGGCAGTGGTTTAGAGTTGGATGCCCTGTTAAGCGGCGATCTGGATACTGGTATTCTTGATCTCGATTTGGGTATTTATGCTGATGTTTGGTATCCCAATGTTCCGGTTGCAATTGACATGGATCTGGATCAGATCATGTTCAAGTTCCTGTATTATGGAATATCAAGCATGTATGATAATGCAATTCTGCCGGTATATTTTCCGTTCCCATTCTATCAGAGCGTACCTGGCGGAGCAAGTGCGGTCTCTGTTAGTGGTGGTGGTAACACCGGCAATATTGATTTCTCACTTGATGAAACGGATTTGATGACCATTCTGACGGATGTTGAAGAAGAGGATGCCGCTCAGGTTCCTACAACATTTCAGGTAAACCAGAATTATCCGAATCCTTTCAATCCCAGCACAACGATCTCTTTCAGCTTGCCTGAATATAGTCATGTTTCTGTAGAGATATTTGACACATTGGGTCGTTCAATCAATACATTGACTGATGCAGAGTTTCATCCTGGCATGCACAATGTTTCCTGGAATGGAAAAAATTATCAGGGGCAACAGGTTGCAGCGGGATTGTATTTTGCAAGAGTAAAAACGCCTGAAAATCAAATGACCATTAAAATGTTGTTTGTAAAATAATTGTGTTTTTACATAAAAATTGAGTATATTAAAGCCGGGTTTTTCCTTCCCGGCTTTTTTTATTGATTAATGCTAAAGTATTCATTATTTTAACTTATAAAATTGAACGAATTACCGGATCATATGACAGTATTTAATGTGATGAAAAAGATTGGTTTATGGATACTGATAACGCTGGTTGTTGTCGGTTCTGTGTCTGCAAAAGAAGAAATAACTATCATTGAAAAGTCAGATTCTTTCCTGAGGGGGAAAATTACTTTCCCTATACCGGATATCCAAACAGTTATTCTGGAGAATAAAGAATTTTCTCAAATTTCAATGAGCGATTATCCTGTTTTTGCTCAGAATGGAAAATATGCTATGCCTTATTTTGCCTTGTTGCTACACATGTATGGCAAAGACGCAAGCATTCATATCCTTTCTGAAGTAAAAACAGATATATCTATACTATCACCTGAAGAATTTCAACCGGATATTGCTCTGGGTAAAGAAGGTAAGGAAAATGTTTCAGGTGAGATCCAAAACATTTCCGGTCAACCCGGATTGAGAAAAATTGGCTCTCTTGAAGGAAATGAATTGTGGGCGGCAGATTTTTACCCATACCATTATAATCCTGCAACAGAGGTTTTAACTGTAAGCAAAGAGATTGTATTTGAAATACGGTTAAATGCAAATTCGGGCGGTATACTGGTTCCCCAGGTGGAAAGAGAAAAAATAGCTTCATTGGGAGCCTTGTCACTTGCGTCTCGCAAATCAACCACGCCAGCTTCTCTGAGCAAAGCAGTGGAGGATGTTTATGAAAAATGGAAGATCCTTGTTGCTGAGGATGGATTTTATCATATAACTGGCTATGATTTAAGCGAAGCGGGTGTACGGCTTGCTGATGTTGATGTCAAAAAATTAAAATTAACCTCTGATGGAAAAAATATTCCAATCTATGTACATGGATGGGAAGACGGCAGCTTTGATGCTGATGATTATTTTGAATTCTGGGGTGAATATCATCGTTATAAACCAATTACATCTGAAACAGATATTTATACTGATCCTTATTCTTCTACAAATGTTTATGTGTTATCCTGGAATGCTGATCAAACTCAATGGATGGTAGATGAAGAGGCCCAGGTATCCAGCACTGCCGGGATTCAATATATTTCACCCACGTTTTTTCATGATACCGTGCACGAAGAAAAAGATGTCTATTTTGAAAGATTTGGTACCATCGCAAATGATGTAGAGCGGGACCATTGGTTTTATGATAGTGGTATTCGATCCGGGCAGAAACAGGTTTATACCATAGAATTGTGGGATCCGGATGTTCAATCGACAGAAAGCATAGAGTGCCGCATTTCCATGAGTGGAAGAACCAGCTCTGACACCTTGATGCATTCTGTTGCGGTTTATTTGAATGACAGCTATTTATACCAAAGCCAATGGTGGGGTCAGAATTTTATTGAAATGAATCTTGAGGGTAATAACGCACCTAGTGGCGTTGATCTTGAAAACGGAAGTAACACCATTTCTATCTTGAATACAGGGGATCCTCAATATTTTGATTATGTTCTTTTTAACTGGGCAAATATTACATATCCCCGGTTGTATCGGGCGCATGAAAATCAATTAAAGTTTACTGTTCCCCAGGCTTTTGAACCGGGAACATATGTTTTCAAAATTGATGGCTTTGATAAGCAAAAAGTTGATGTCTATAAAATCAATACAAGTAAAATGCTGGGTGTTGATGTTGAAGCTTATACTGAAAGTAACAGCAAAAGAGATCTATACAAGATCAGTTTTCAGGATGTTGTAACATCTGCGGAAACAAAGTATGTTGCAGTAACCCAGGATGCCAAGTTAAAACCTGTTGCAATCGTTCAGGATGAACCCACTCAACTGAAAAGTTCACAGGTGTCTGCAGATTACATTATTATTTCTCACCCCAGATTTCTTGAGGTACCTGCAGTGGATGAGCTGATAGATCTGCGACAGTCTCAGGGTTTACAAACCTTAAAGATAGATATTAATGATATTTATGACGAGTTTAATCATGGCAAAGTCAGTGCGTATGCTATTAAAGATTTTATCTCTTACGCGTATCATAACTGGTCTGAACCGCAGTTGAAATATGTTTTACTTTTGGGTGATGGTTGCTACCTGCGTTATACTGAAGATGATACGCTTGATCTTGTTCCTGCATATATGCGTCAGACTTTTAAATTTGGTGCGGCTGCCAGTGATTACTGGTATACCCTGGTTGATGGAGATGATGAAATACCGGATTTGAATATTGGTCGAATTCCGGCAAGAGAGACCGAAGAAGTCGAGAAAATTATTAACAAAATTATTGCATATGAGACATCTGCACCATCAGGAGATTGGCGAAATCGTATACTCTATATTGGCGGAAATGATATCTTATTCCGTCAGCAAGGTCTTACCTTGTCGCAAACAGCACCTAAAGATTTAAATACGGAAATGTTGTTTACCTACCGCGATCAAACATTGGCAAACGATCCTTATTTTGGTGGTACTTTGGATCTGTTAGATTATTTTAATAATGGTTGTACGGTTATGACTTTTCACGGCCATGGCGGTGGTGCTATTTGGGCTGATAATGGATTATTACGTATTGAAGATGCTGAACAGATAAACTGCGACAGTAAACTTGCATTTATCCTCAGTATGACCTGTTTTACAGGATCTTTTGAATCTCCTTCACGAGAATCTTTGGCTGACGCTTTATTATTTGCAGAGAACGAAGGTATTGTAGCAATGCTGGGTGCAAGTGGTTATGGATGGGAATTGAACGATTATTTGCTTGAACGGGAAATTTTAAATTATATGTACAAGCATCCTCATCAGACCATTGGTGAAATTGTAAATGCCGGCAAAGTATTGTATTATTCAAAATATAACCAGGTACAATCAAAAACCGAAGTCAATCAATATCATATCTTTGGTGATCCTGCGACACGGCTTGTTTTGCCAACGCAAAAAGCAGCGGTGAGCCTTGATTTACAAATCCTGCAAAAGGGTGAAACCTTTACGGTTAACGCGGAATTCCCCTTTTCAGATGGAAGCGGTACAATTGCAGTGATTGACAGTGCAAAGAATGATGTTATGACTCGAGACTTTTTTATTGTTAACGGTAAAACCTCCTCGCAGTTGGTTGTTGATCCTGGTTTTGAGTCATTAACCGGGGCTGTACGTGTGTTTGCTGAAAATGATCTGGGCACAGAACAGGCCAATGGTTCCGCACTGTTTTCATTAAGTCAGGTACTATTTGATTCTTCTCGAATAGCCATCTCTACCTCAGACAGTATCCGTTATTTTGCCAAGATTCTTTCTTCTTTAGAACTAGATAGTATTTTTTGTGTCACACTGGGCGATACGTTGACAATGTCTGCCATTGGTAACAATTGGTATAAAAGTGATCAGGGTATCAGGAATACGAATTCTATGGAGATCAGTTACCAGTTTATCGTTAAAGCAAGCAGTGGCCGAGTATACAAAAGTATCTACTATGTTGATGAAAAGAAAAAAGGTGCAGACCTTACTTTTGATCATCAATCAATAAAGCTTGAAGGAGAAACACAGGTAGAACTTACAGCCAGAATTTTAAATTATGGTGATACAGATGCATTTGATATACCTGTTCAATTCTATATCAGCAAAGATGACAGTTTGTGGCAGCCATTGAGTAGTAAAACTGTCCAGGTAAGCGCGTATTCATTTGCAGATATCTCTTTGCCGGTTTCATTACCCGCTGGCAGGCATTTATGTAGACTGGAAATTGATCCGGATAGCTTATACAGGGATACCAATTTTTATAATAATTTTTATAATTTTTATCAGCAGGTGGATCTGTTCAATTTTGTGCCGGGAACGGGTATTCAATACGGTACAAGCTATTTGGATACACTTGCATTAGATTCAACTTTGACGTTATATGTGCCAAAATCTGTTATGGCAGAGAATGGTGTGTTTGGTTTTGAAAAGCAGGATTCGGTTACTATTTTTGAACAACCGGATTTTCAGTCGCTTTATGATGTTGCGGTTTATGATATTAACGTGCCTGGAATGGCAGGCGAGTTTGTTAGTCCTGTACAGGTTCGATTTATATTATCAGATACGGTTCAATATATTTTAGACTCTACGGCAGTAGATTATTCAATTTTTACATATTCCGATGTTTCAAAAAAATGGAGCAGGCTTGAAACCGAAAAAGAAGACAGTTTGTTGACTGCCTCTCTTTATTCACCGGGGCTGGTTACTGTTCTTACCAGTCAAGATACACAGTTACCGGATGTTGAGGTTTCTATTGATGGTCAACCTTATTCCAAAGATAAATATATAAGTCCTGACCCCAAGTTCACACTTGTTTTTCAGGATGATAATGGTATTCTGGTTGAATCGATCAAGGTCATTTTAAATGGTGCAGAGCAAAGCATGCAGAATCTGGGCATTCCTGACACGGTTTTAAATGCAAACCAGATAACAGCAAAACTGACACCAGATTTGACTACCGGCAGCCACACCATGAATGTACGGTGTATGGATTGTAACGGGAATTTATTAATTTCTAAAGAATACAGCTTTAAAACTGCAGAAAAATTTGATGTGCAAATGCTGGGTAACTATCCCAATCCATTTCAGGATGAAACGCTGTTTGCATATTTTTTCACCATCCCGGTTGACAAGGTTGAGTTAAAGATTTATACTGCATCCGGCAGGTTGATCAGAGATTTGAATCCGTTGCTGATTAGCAGTGATCCTAATCCGCTAAGTGCGGATTATCATGAGGTTCAATGGGATGCGTTGGACATGAACGGAAATCAACTGGCAAATGGTGTTTATTTTTATAAATTAACGGTAACAGCCAATGGCGAGACCAAGAAAATAATGGGCAAAATTGCAAAATTGAAATAAATCTATGAAAAAGATAAAAATCTGTAAAATATCAATTCGTTATTTATTATGTTTGTTGGTCCTGATTGTATTTGCGAATGTGAATGCCCAGGATGAAACAGATAATAGCTCGGGCGGTCGATATGCCGGTGCATCAATGGAGCTTGGCGTAGGTGCAAGAGCTCTTGCTATTGGCGGGGCAGCAACCGCAATGTCAGGATCTGCTGATTTGTTTCATTACAATCCGGCTTCTTTGGCATTAATAAAAAATGCTGCCATAAGCTTGATGTATGCTCCTTCTTTTGAGAGCTTTTCATCACCACTGGCAAATTATCACTATGCTGGCTTTGCGTATCCCTTACCTGGAGGTGGAACGCTGGCATTGAACTGGACCCGTTTTGCTGTTGACGAAATCCCTATTTATCCTAGTCCCAAAGGTAGTTCATATGCTGACCGTAACAGCGATAAATCGTTACAGCCAACAGGTGAAGCGCTTGGCTATTTCAAAGATGTTGAAGATGTGTTTTATATGTCATTTGCCAAGAATGTAAAGGCCTACTTGCCATTGGGATGGTTGTATGAAGACGCACCCATAGAAATTCCTTTTGGTATGAATTTTAAAGTTTTGCGACAAAAGTTGTATGATGCCAGTGCTGCAGGATTGGGTATAGATATAGGCGCCATGATCAAAGCCGATATGGCAAAAATATTTGATGAGAAATATCTGGGAGATTTTGCTATAGGTCTTTCAGGACTTGATGTTTCACAAACGGCCATTAACTGGGATACAGAGAATGAAACAACTGATCATGTGAAACGAACCTATAGTTTGGGAATGTATTATGGTCAAAAGCTTTGGTTCTCGGATGCTGTTGTGAATTTATATTGGACACGAAGAAAAAAATATGAATTGAACGAACTATATGGCATGGAATTTATGTTTAAGGGGCTGGCATTACGTTTAGGTCGAAATGAAGTGGGTATGACAACCGGAGCAGGTTTACAATTCTGGAAGTTGATTGTTGATTATGCTTTTGTTTCGAATGAACTTGATGATGTACATCGTGTCAGTTGCGCATTTTTGTTAGGTAGATAGATTTTACGCAAAAGAGAGCTTTTCCGGTATTGTATTTTTATGTTGATAATTGACTTGATTGTTATTGTTTTTTTTGTACCTTGTGATTTATACACTTGAATTGTGGAGATAACTTTATGAATTTTAAAAAGATATTGGTAGTATGCCTGGTTTGGTTTAGCAGCGCGCAAATTGCCAGTGCGGTTGTTGTGAATGGAGGTGTAGGATTACCCCATACTCGAGCTGCCTGGGTAGCTGAAAAGGGATATTTGACCGTTTTACCGCAAACACGGTTTTGGGGTAAAGTATCTAAAAATGAAACAGATGATAGCAACGCTTTTACCTTGTGGGTGATTCAGGGATTGGCGAGTGTAAATTATGGCATTAGTGATCATTTTAGTTTCAATATTACACCTATTATGTATCAGGATATGAACCAGGGAGAAGACAATGATCAAATGCCCTGGGATGCGTTTATGGCTTTAAAGATTGCAGGTTATGGCAAAGAAGACAGCCCTTTTAAATTTGGAGTAGAGCTTGCAACCCGTTTGCCAATTGGTGAACGCCATAACGCTATTTATGAAGATTATACCGCGGGTACTGTAGAGTGGGGCTTTAATGGTTTGGTGAGCTATACCACTGACGTGCTTTTCCCAAAAGAAGGTTTTAATGCGCATTTAAATTTGGGCTATTGGAACCATAATGATGTTGGCGAAACTTTGCTATTAGAAAATGAGTTGAATAGCTGGAAAACAAGACCTGATTGGGGAGATGAAACCAATACTTATGTAAATGTTGCTGATCCCAGTCAGGAATTTAGATATTCTCTGGGTTGTCAATTCCCTACAGAAGGATTTGATTATGGCCTGGAGATTTATGGTAACAGCTGGATACAGGCTCCACCCAAAGCTGCTGCCAGTCGTGAAAGCTATACCTATTTGAATGCAAGCATTACTTATAAACCTTATAAATGGTTCGATTTTATTGTAAGCGGTGATTTGTCACTGTCATCAGATAATGATGAAACCATTGGTCCAAGAAAATCGGAGCATGATTTACCCAATTACAGCTCCTGGCGTATGAGTATTGGAGCAAAAATTACGCTATTGCCCACCTCTATTTATAAAGTCAAAGAGCGTGATGTTCTTATGCAAAAAGCTGAACAACGTAGAGAAATTTTTGAACAAATCATTAATGAACGCAAAGAAACAGAAACTGCTGAACAGGAACTGATAAGAATTCAGCAGGAACGGGAAAAAGCGGAAAAAGAACTGGAGAGATTGCGAAGAATTCTTGAAGGAAAAGAAGAACCGGAATCTCAGGAAAACAATTCAACTCAGGAATAAATTTAGCGCCCTAATATGGGGCGCTTTTTTTTAGAATACCATGCCGCTATTAAGATCATTACTGAAGGGAATTAATTTACAGAATACTATTGGCTCAATTGATATTGATATTGTTGGAATACATGTACAGGCGCAAAACATCAAATCCGGTGATTTGTATGTCGCTGTTTCGGGCAGCAGGTATGATGGGCATGATTTTTTAAATTTGGCAATAAGTAAAGGTGCTGTATGTGTGTTACATCAACAGCCTGTTACGCATCACATCCCCAATGTAACCTATATTCTGGTTGAAAATACCCGCAGAGCAAATGCTTTACTCGCATCCAACTATTATGACAGTCCTTCACAATCCATGAAATTGACCGCGATTACCGGAACCAATGGTAAGACAACAACCAGTTACCTGCTGCACGCTTTATTGAAACAATGCAATATCAAATCTGGTCTTTTGGGAACAATTGCCTATTTGGCAGGGGACCAATCCATAGGGGCGGGGCTTACTACTCCTGCGCCTTTGCAGCTCCATCATCTGTTTAAAACATTCAGGAATCATCATGTTAAACATTGTGTGATGGAAGTTTCGAGCCATGCTCTTAAACAAGAGCGTGTATATGGAATTGATTTTGATACGGCTGTTTTTACAAACCTCTCTCATGATCATTTAGATTATCATCCTACATTTAATGACTATGCGGATTCAAAATTATCATTGTTCAGGGGATTAGGGAAAAACTCGTGGGCGATACTTAATTGGGATGATCCGTTTTCCCGTGTTATAATGAAAGAAGCGTTGACGCGTCAGATCTTAACCTGTTCGTTAAAAGATTACAAAGCTGACATTTTTGCTGAGCAGCTCAAAGTTGACAGCAAGGGTTTACGCATTAAAATTAATTCACCCAAGGGACACTTGGAAATTGAATCTGCATTGTATGGAAAACACAATGCAGAAAATATACTGGCTGCCGTTGCCTTTGGTATTGTGCATGATATGCAAGTTGACAACATCGCAAACGGGATCTATAATTTAAAGTCAGTTTCAGGGCGATTTGAGCATGTACAAAGTGATATGCCGTTTCCGGTGATTGTTGATTTTGCACATACGCCGGATGCATTGCAAAAAACATTAAATACCGCAAGATTAATATTTGGTAAAAAGATAATAACTGTATTTGGCTGTGGAGGGGACCGTGACAGGGAAAAACGTCCGGTAATGGGGAGAATAGCATCTGAAATGTCAGATCAGGTTGTATTAACGTCCGATAATCCGAGGAATGAAGACCCCATAAAGATTATAAATGAAATCGAATCAGGCATGCCCAAAAGCAGCCTGAAACATATCATCCCTGACAGGCGTAAAGCAATACATTACGCGCTGTCAATTGCCAATGATTCGAATATTGTTTTGATAGCGGGTAAAGGACATGAAACCAGACAAGATATTGGGGGAGAGATTGTACCCTTTGATGATCGAGATTGTGTGGCAACATTTAATAATGAGAATATTTGAATTTGAGAAAAATTTTTGTAAATTTGTGTACAAGGTTGAAATGGAATATCTGAGGAAAAAATGACAACCAAACCTGTAATTGTTCAGAAATATGGCGGCAGTTCACTGGCAAGCCCTGAGCATATACTGCATGTTGCTAAAAATATTGTAGAACGAAAATCTCAAGGCGTAGACTTGATTGTTGTCGTATCAGCAATGGGAAAAACAACAGACCAGTTTGTAAAACTGGCGCACCAGGTTAATCCGAATCCGGATAAACGTGAGATGGATATGTTGTTATCTGTTGGTGAGCGCATTTCCATATCGGTACTGGCACTTGCCATTAATGCCTTGGGAAAATATAAAGCTGTCAGTTATACTGGCAGTCAGATTGGATTGATAACGGATAACAACCATACCAATGCACGGGTGTTGGAAGTTAAGGGGCATCGTCTACGTGAAGCTCTTGCTGAAGACAAGATTGTTGTTATTGCCGGATTTCAGGGAGTATCCATAAATAAAGAGATCACAACATTGGGGCGAGGTGGTTCAGATACTACCGCTGTTGCTGTTGCTGCTGCAATTGACGCAGATGCCTGTGAGATCATGTCTGATGTTGATGGTATTTATAGTGCTGACCCCAATAAAATTCCGCTTGCAAAACGGATTGATAGAATAGATTATGACCAGGCGCTTGAAATGGCAGCAGCCGGTGCAAAGATGCTGCATAAAACCTCCATCGAGTTTGCCAAGCGGCACAATGTAGAGTTGTCTCTGGGCTCTTCAGCTAATGGAAATATTGGCACTATTGTAACGAATGAAGGCTTGAGTAAAGGCACTGTGAACGGGGTTGTGCTGGATCGTGATGTTACTGTCATACGTTTTTCTATTACAGAGGATGCTGCCCGTACATTACCGCATTTGTTTTCCAAAGAACGGATCCAACTCAAGGTTTGGCAGTGTGTACAGGGATTAGGTGTGTTGGCCGTTTCTCAGGGAGATTTGACATCCGCAATGCGGTTACTCGAAACAACAGCGCAAACTGTTAATGTTTTTCCGGATATGGCACTGCTGTCTATCATTGGTACCAATGTAGGATTAGGAACTGATTCTGCTGAGAAATTTACCGCAATGTTAAAAGACCATATCCAAATGGGAATTGTATCAGGTGGCGAACTTTATTTGCGAGCACTGCTAAACAATACAGATAGTGAAGAATTGTGTGCACGTGTGCACCAGTATTTTATCATTGATAATAAAGAGATTAAATAATGGAAAAATTTGTTATTCATGGTGTCAAAGACCAAAAATTAAGTGGAACCGTTAGAGTCTCTGGAAATAAGAACGAAGCTTTACCCGTTTTGGCTGCCTGTTTACTCACCTCCGAGCCAATTGTGTTGAAAAATGTGCCTCGTATTGGGGATGTTGAAAGTATGCTAGATATTTTACGCAGTCAGGGTGCTGAAATTATAGAACTGGAGAAAAACACAATACAGATTCGGTGTGAAAAGATAGAACACGCTGAACTGGACCCCCAAAGATGTTCAACTTTGCGCGCGGCTATCTTGCTTGCCGGACCTCTGGTTACCCGGTTTGATCGCGTTGTATTGCCGCCACCCGGTGGTGATGTTATTGGAAGACGCAGGTTGGATACACATTTTCTAGCGTTAAAGAGCCTGGGTTCAAAGGTAGATGTGGTTGATAAAAAGTATGTATTTGAACAAAAGGGACTTGAAGGTGCAGATATCTTTTTGGATGAGCAATCTGTAACCGCTACGGAAAACGCGATAATGGCTGCTGTACTGGCAAAGGGACAGACCATAATCCGTAATGCTGCTTGCGAACCGCATGTTTCCGGTCTGGCCAAAATGCTGAACAAAATGGGTGCTCAGATATCCGGAATTGGCACTAACATCCTTACCATTGATGGTGTGGATTCTTTGCATGGATGTGAGCATGAGATTGGTCCTGATTATTTGGAAATTGGCGGATATATTGTACTTGCTGCTATAACGCATTCCGATATCACCATTGAGCCGATAAATCCTGAAGACTTAATGGTCATCCATTCTACGTTTTGCAAATTGGGTATTTGTTATACAATTGATGGCGATAAGCTGCATGTGCCAGGTGAACAAAATTTGGAAATTACTGAAGACTTTGCAGGAGATATACCCAAGATTGCTGATGGAACCTGGCCCGCGTTTCCTTCAGATTTGATGAGTATTGTGATTGTTGCAGCTACACAGGCAAAAGGCACGGTTCTGGTTTTTGAAAAAATGTATGATGGCCGTATGTTTTTTGTGGATTATCTGATATCTATGGGCGCAAAGATTGTGCTTTGTGATCCGCATCGCGCGGTGATTGTGGGCCCTGCCAGGCTTTATGGTACCCAGTTGACAAGTCCTGATATACGTGCGGGAATGTCATTGATTATTGCCGCCCTTTGTGCAAAAGGAAAAAGCGAGATTTATAATATCAAACAGATCGACAGGGGATATGAAGATCTGGAAGGAAAGTTGAGAAAACTTGGCGCCAACATAGAACGGGTAAGTGATTAAGTGGATAAAGTACCTCAAAGTATTATAGAAAAGTTTGGTATTAAACAAAATGCTGATTTAAAGCCCTATACTAATATTCGAATTGGGGGTGCGGCAGAATATCTTGTTACAATTACATCTATTGATTCTTTTGTTGAATTGTACCAGTGTTGTAAACAGGCCGGGATACGTATTCAGCCGTTAGGTCAGGGAAGTAATGTTTTCTTTTCTGACAAAGGATTTGATGGATTAGTAGTTATCATTGCGTTTGATGGTATAGAAAAAATCAATGACACATCACTCAATGTGCAGGCCGGCACACCTCTTTCAGCAGTAAACAGATATTGTATTTGTAATTCTTTAACAGGATTCGAATTCTCTTCCGGAATACCCGGCACCGTTGGCGGGGCAATCTATGGCAATGCCGGTGCTTATGGCCGGAATATTGGAGAATGTGTAAAGTCTGCGACTGTTTTGATGCCTGATGGTTCTGTTGCAAAGGTCGATGCCTCTTTTTTCAACTTTAACTATCGCCATTCCGCATTAAAAGAAAATAAGGCAATTTTGCTGGACGTTTGTCTGGAATTACAAAAAGGGGAGTACGAGGCCATCCTGAAACGGGTGAGAGAAATTCACGCCATTCGTAGCAAAAAGCTTCCGCATTGGAGTATCGCAACCGCCGGGTCTTTTTTCAAAAATATACCTAATCCTGATGGGATGAACATTGCGGCGGCCAAGTATTTGGATTCTGTTGGCAGCAAAGAAACAACAGTGGGGGATGCAGGAATCCATCCCAAACATGCGAATATATTTTACAACCGGGGAAATGCTACAGCCAAAGATATCTTACAGCTTGAAGAAATATTGCGAGAGCGCGTAAAAGAAAAATACAATCTGGTGCTTGAACGCGAAGTAATGTTTATTGAATAGATTGATTATCCCTTGATTTTTGCCTGAAAGGTCGCTAAAAATTCTTCCGGGGTTTTGCTGGCCAGAGCCATTTTTTCCATAGGACATTTATCTGTATTATCGCGGTTCATGATAACCGGAATGGTTTTTTCTGCCGTGATAGGAATATTATATTCCTCTAAAAGTGACAATGCTGTTTCACTTGCCAGTGGAGTATATATCTCTTTGACTTTACCAAGTATGCACAGACTCGCCGCGGCTCTACCAATAATTTTGTCAAAAAGGATTGCACCTTCCATTCCTTCCGGATTGGTTTGGAGTGCAGTATAGAGTGGTTTCAACATGGGATCATATGATTCAAAAACAGTTTCATCGTCTTTGATGATCAACAATGAAAGCCCTTTTGATTTTAATGTTTCAAGATTTTGCTGCGGGGTCATAGTACTCTCATTTTTTTGAATTTTTCAAATATAGCAAAATAAATATCGTAAACCAAGGCTTTAAAATGTAAAATTTTGTCATGCTAATATTTTTGCTGGACATTTTAACTTTAAATGTATATAGTATAAAGGAGTAACCAAATACATTTGGAGGAAAGGGTATGGTTAACATAACACGCAGAGATTTTGTGAAAAATTCTGCAGCAGTTGCAGCTGCTTCAGCAGTTATGATCGGTCCCAAAACCTGGGCCGGTGCAAATGACAAGATACGTGTAGCTTGTGTAGGTGTACATGGACGAGGTGGAAGCCATATACGTGGATTTCAAGCATTACCTGGTGTTGAAGTAACTACACTTTGTGATGTTGATGAAAAAGTTTTAAAAGATCGGACAAAAGAGTTTGAAGAAAAGGGATGGAAAAAACCAAAAACATATACTGACATCCGAAAACTTTTAGAAGATAAAGATGTGGATGTTGTTGCCATGGCAACACCAAACCATTGGCATGCGTTAGGAACCATTTGGGCTTGCCAGGCAGGCAAAGATGTATATGTTGAAAAACCAGCCAGCCATAATATTTTTGAAGGCCGGAAAATGGTTGAAGCCGCTCGCAAGTACAATAGAATGGTACAGTGTGGTATGCAAATCCGCAGTTCCATAGCTATTCAGGCGGCAGTAGAGTTTATGAAAAGCGGGCAATTGGGTGAAGTTTATATGGCCAAAGGTCTTTGCTATAAATGGAGAAACACGATAGGCCATACACCGAA
Source organism: bacterium (assembly GCA_963693055.1). Classification (GTDB taxonomy): domain Bacteria; phylum Zhuqueibacterota; class Zhuqueibacteria; order Residuimicrobiales; family Krinioviventaceae. Next base: position 5,648,623 of record OY843751.1, on the reverse strand, counting down.
TGAACCTGTACCTGAAGGCGTTCATTATGACACATGGCTTGGACCCGCTCCAAATCGTCCGTTCTCTAGAAACCGTTTTCATTACAATTGGCACTGGCACTGGGATTATGGTAATGGTGATATTGGTAACCAGGGTGTTCATCAACTTGATGTTGCTCGCTGGGGATTGGGTCTCGATACACATCCTGTCAAAATCCAGTCTATGGGTGGTCATATGATGTTTGATGATGATCAGGAAACACCAAATGTTCAACATGCGTTTTTTGAATATCCGAATCCTGATGGCGGTGGTGATAAAAAGAAAATGCTGCAATTTGAGGTACGTCACTGGATGACCAACCACGAAGGAGGAATTGGTGAAGGCCCCAGTAATACGGTTGGTATTATCTTTTATGGCTCAGAAGGATATCTTGTAGTTGACAGTTATAATAGCTGGCATACATTCTTTGGTCGTAAACGGGAACCAGGCCCAAATGCGAATGCTGGTGGTGATCATTACCAGAATTTTATTGATGCTGTACGCGCACGTGACTATACGATTCTGAATGGCGATGTGGAAGAAGGACACCTGAGCGCGGCATTGAACCACATGGCTATGACAGCTTATCGTTTGGAAAGAACTCTCGAGTTTGATCCTAAAAAAGAAATGTATGTAAACGATGATGAGGCCAACGCAATGTTGACCCGTGAATATAGGGCACCTTTTATTGTACCAGATAATGTTTAATTATAAAAAAGCCCGGTTATTACAACCGGGCTTTTTTTATGATCATATCTAAAACCTGTTCTACAGGTATTAATTGCATGGGATTTTTCCCCTCTCCATAATCCGCATCTTCCGGCGGAGTTATTACTGTATCTAATTGATTATAGGGCCCCCATCGATTGGGATGACATGCCTGAAGCGTGCAATATAATCCAACCACATTACTACCGGTTGCAACTGCCAGATGCAAGGGGCCAGTGCTGTTTGCCGTAACTGTGGCGGCATGTTTTAAAACAGAAGCAAGTTCTTTTATATTCAGCTGACCATCAAAGCGGATAACCCCTATAGCTTTTTGAGCAATGGCCTCTGCCAGTGGAGATTCAGATGCAGAACCAGTTACCACAACAGGCATGTTGTGTGTGTTAATCAATCGGTTCGCAAGTTCTGCAAAGTTTTCTATTGGCCAGTCAAGAGCGGAACCTCCGCTGCCCGGATGGATTACAATATAGGGTTTGTCTTTAATCTTGTTCTGTTCAAGCAGCATTTGTACGCGTTGTTCAGCTTTTTCAGGGATATGGAATTTAAAATCAATGTTTTCAACATTGGCTCCTATGGCTTTTGCCAGATCAAGATTTAATTCAAGTTCGTGTCTGCCGCTTTTTTTTCTGTGCTGCATAATTCTGGTGTTAAACAGCAACGAATATGATCTATAGCCTGTACCAATCCGATTGGGTATGCCTGCCAGCCAGCAGAGAATGGCCAAACGTGTTGAGGGATGCAGAACCAGAACAGTATCGAATCTTTTGGATCTAATTAATCTAACAAGTTTGAATAGACCTTTAACACCCTGGTGTTCTCCTTTGGCATCATCAATAAGGATTTCATCAAGATCCGGATGGCCGGAAATGACGTCATGGGTATATGGAGCAATCATCATGGTGGTATGTGAGAGTGGCCAGGTGTTTTTTATGGCTGTAAGTACAGGCGTTGACAACACTACGTCGCCCATTCTGTCAGTTCTGATGATTAATATACGTTGAGGGTCTGTTCTTTGAACGGCCATTAAAATCCCAGGTCGATTACAGTGCCTATTTCAAGAGGAGTTATTGCACCTTCCCGGATAATACGTGCAGGATTGCGTGTAACGTCAATTACAGTTGATGGATCTGTAGAGGGTGTAATACCCCCATCTATTACCAGATCTAGTTGATCTCCAAAGTAATTGACAACTTCCTGAGCGGTGGTTGCTGCAGGTTGCCCGGAAATATTAGCACTGGTAGAAACCAGGGGAAATCCTGTAAATTTTAATAAAGAGAGGCAAATGGGATTGTCTGGGATCCGTATAGCAATTGTTTTGGATCGCCCAAATTCAAAATCTTTGAGAGCTGAGGAGGTGTTGAATACAATGGTGAGGGGGCCAGGCCAAAAATTTTCCATTAGTTTTTCAGCGGCATCGGGAATTTCATCAACAATATCACTGACCTGGAGGATGTCTGCCGCAATCAGGATCATTGCTTTGCTTTTATCCCGATGTTTAAGATCATAGACACGGTTCACCGCATGATCAATATATGTACTGCACCCTACACCATAGACCGTTTCTGTAGGATATCCAATAACACCGCCATTTCTCAGAATTTTTGCTGCGCGAGCAATAAGATCGGACTCTGGATGGATATTGTCTATTTTCAGTATGTTGCTCATGCTTTTTATTTGTTTACCTCTATAACATTTAGTAATGTATCTAAAACCATTTGGGGCTCAAGTTCTGTCATGCAAACATGGGTCCCAATAGGACATTTTTTACTTCCGTGAATAGCACAGGGTCTGCAATTCAGACCTTTATGTTCAATCACCGTATGCCCGCTACCATAGGGATAAAATCCAAAGGCGGGTACGGTTGGGCCAAAAATGGCAATGACTTTTGTGTTAACCGCTACACCTAAATGCAAAGTGCCACTATCGTTACAAACCAATGTCTTGCATTTGGTCAAGACTGCTGCAGATTGTCTTAATGATAACTTACCTGCCAGATTTAAGACATTGCGTCTATCCGAGTTACCCATAATATCGCTGCACAGGTTTTTGTCATCAGGACCTCCAATCAATATCACATTCAAGTTTTTATTAATCAGTCCTTTAACCAGTTCACGATAATGGTTTTGCGGCCATTTTTTTGTGTTCCAAACGGAACCGGGTGCCACAGCAACCAGTGCGCGGGTATCTGATAAATTTTCTAAATGATTTTCTACAACAGAATAATCATTTTCATCCGGGTATACCCGCGGCCCGGAGCTATTTATAATTTTACTATCAATATCCTGTAAAAGATTCAGATTCCTTTCAACTTCATGGAGCGTTGATTGATAGGCTATAGAATTTGTATATAAAAAGGATCCGCTACTTTTATCAAAACCGATTCGTGTCTTTGAGCCGGTCAACAGTGCCAGAACAGCACTGCGCATGGATCGGTGGGGTATGATAACACTTTTATATTTTCTTTTTCTCAGTTCTTTTGCAAGGCTAATAAAGTTGAAAAAACCTTTGTCTTTACCGCGTTTATCATATTCTATAATATTATTAATATTTGGATTATTTTCCAACACATTTTTTGAGTTTGGAACCACAATTACATCAATTTCAGCATCGGGATGTATGTTTTTTATGGCTTGCAGCAGAGGAGTTGTCAGTATTACATCACCAATGAATGCAGTTTGAATAACCAGTATATTATGATCCATTTACCGGTTCCGATACATTTTCTACAGGAGGTTTGGTTTTCCATCGTTTATGCATCCATAACCAATGATCGGGCCATTTCCGTACATTTTTTTCAAGTGCGGTTGCATGACGCTGGGTAAGGATTTTTATATTTTCTTCATTAACGCCTTCAAGATCCGAGTGATCTATCAGTTCCAAGTATACGGTATGATGTCCACCCTTATCACGAACACAGGTCCCAAAAATGATGGGCGCACATGATTTTAACGCCAAAGTTGCAACGCCAGGTGCAGTGGATGATGGTCTGCCCAGAAAATCTACAAATACACCTTTTGAATGTGCATCCTGGTCTGATGCTATGGCCACGAATTTTTTTTCTTTTAATGCTTTTAAAACACCTCTAACACCCATTCCCATGGGGATGGTACCCAGGTTGGTTTTTTTACGATAGTCTTCGACGAGTTTCCCCACTTTTTTATTTCGCTGTTCTTTTGCCAATCCTGTCATGGGAAATCCTTTGGACGAGATTGCCGCACCCATCAATTCCCAGTTTCCAAAATGCCCGGTTAAGCACAAGCCGCCTTTATTTTGCGCATATGCCTGATCTAGTATTTCCGGATTAACAAAATGTACGTGCGAGTCTAAAAAATCTTTGGTGTGAATGGGGGTCCGCATAAACTCTATCATGTTGCGGGCAAGGTTTATATATGTGTTTTTAACGATTTGATCAATTTCTTGAAGAGATTTTTCAGGAAATGCGTTTGTTAGGTTCTCAATTGCTACTTTTTTACGGACTGGAATTACATAATAGAACATCAATCCAATACCTTTGCCAACAGTCAATGCGGCAGAAAGTGGCAGGATACGGATAAGTTTTCCAACAGCTAATACCAGGAAATATTCAAAATTATTCTTGAAATTTTTCATTGGTAAATATATGAAATAACAGGAATGAATACAACTGATTATTCTTCATCTAACAGTTCAATGTCGGGAGGTATTTTTTCCCATTCTGCGAGTTTTTTTCTGTTACGAATTCTTATAACAATTCCTGCTATAAAGAAGAGTATTATAATAAGTGTCCAGATATATGAGTCAAAATCGTTCAACCAGGTCCATTTGTATTTCTTTTTTGCATAGTCAAGCCACTCTTTTTCAAATACAGCATATGTACTGCCGGTAGCGTTTTGAAAAGCCATGTCAATAGAATCATGATTTTGCAGGCTTGACAGAATTGTTCTGACTGCATCGATGTCATAGGTAGCCAAAAGATATTGTACAGCGGAGTAACTTTGCTGATATGCCAGCTCTGCTCTTGCCCGATGAAAACTGAGAACACGATCAATATCATAAAGCGGCAGCACAGAACGCGTTGCAAAAGCTTTTGACAACGCCGTGCTGTATATCCATTTGTAATCATTTGAATAAAAGATGGCCAGACCTTCATCCATCCAGCGGGGTAGACGAGCAACACCCATTTTTTCATGTATGACCAAATGTAGCAGCTCATGGACCAGGTTGGTGATGAAATTGCTGTCATGCTCCCAATTGGGAGATCGAACATACATGCTGTTGCTTGCTGGTGACGCAAATGCACCCGTCCAGTTTGGAAGTTGGCCGTCAATGATTTCTTTGAACATTTGGCGGGAAGGTATGATATATATGTGTAATGTGTCAGTATTTTTTATACTAAGGTCATGAGATATTTCGTTATAATATCCGAGCATCTTATCAAGAGCAATACGTGCATTTGCAGAGTCTGTTAGAGCATAATAGACTCTGATTTTCTCTTTTTGCTGGATCAAGAATTCATTTGGAGCAGAAATACCTGGTGGGATTAAGGTTCCAATAACAAGAAACAGTATTATGCAAAATAGCCTTTTCATAATACAGTATACATATCCTTTGAATGAAAAAACAGGATTATTTATCCCATTTTTGCATATTGGTGGGCAATTTTAACAATGATATCAATTTGCTTGCGGGTGGTTTCCAGAGCTGCCAGCAGATTTTTGTCACCTGCTACTGAACCGGAGGTTTCAAAATTTTCATAATTTATTGGCTTGATGTATTTGGTAATATCACTGCTGGAAAAGGATGGACCTTTGATGGCTTTACCAAAATCCATGGCCCGTTCGAGTACAAATCGGTGTACCTGGATGATCTCGTGCGGATTTAAGGCGTCTATCATTGGTCCAACTGGTTCTGCCTTGATGATGCGCTTTAGAATCTCGAGTTTGATCTCTGGTTTTAAAGGATTTTGCTTTGTCATACGATTTCATCCTGATACGCATACGCACTTATTACATCTGTTAGCGATATCAATAGAGATTTTATACTTTTAGGGTTTCTACCATTAAAAAATTTAAATTTTTCCTTGGGAGATAATGAAACAAAAGGATTGACAATTTTGGGATTAACCGGTAAAGGATTATTTTTTACATCTGCTGCTAAAATGCAGGGGGCATCAAATTTTCGGTTGAACAAGCTCAAATTGTGTTTTGCATTTTCAAAAGATTCCGTATTATTCCAGTCAAAAACAATAATGGAACCAATCATTTTCCTTGCGATGAGGTCCCAGGCAATGGTTGCCTTGTTTCTGTTGGATGTAATGGCATATAAAAACAATGTCAGTTCAGGACCAATGCCAAGTTTTCCAAATAAAATTTCCTGATCAGACTTCATGACCTGATCACAAACTGCATGCAAGATATTGGGATGTGATGTTCCGCTTGATCCCACAACCAGAATTTCACCGACTTTCATTAAAAGTGCCCCGTCTATTGAGATAATTTGTTTTTAATGCGTTTCAAGTCTGAAAGAGACAAGTAGACTTTGTAGGGTTTTTTGGAGTTTTTAGAATATTCCGGTTTTAGTAAAGCTCCCTCTGTACTTTGAGTTGTATTGTCTGCATTTCGCATAAAATAAGAGGTAATGTCGGAAAAGGTTTCTTTTTGTTGGTTTACTTCTTTTTGTAACTGTTCAAAAACAATTTTTGCAAAAGGGTCATCTGCGTTTGAATGTGCATGTCTGGCAACCAAAAGACCTTTGGATAGCAGTCCCCGAATCAATTCAAGTGCATGAATATCGTCGAGCTTGCTTTCTTCAATCCCCTGCATAATGGTTTTGGGCTGATGGTAGTGATTCAGCATTTGTTTTTCAATTGGTGAAACCGGTCTGCCAGACGCGGAATCGCTGGTTTTAAGAGATGTGTTCATGGGAGGAAGCTGCCGAGCAATGTTGCGCCATTTTTGGATCATTTTGGTTCCATGAGAGAGAATATGTTTATTGTTGGTGCTGATCATTTTATTACGATCTATATTTTGCAGAGAAACCCAGAATGAACCCTCTAACCAGGTCAACATGTGAGAAAGCGCTTGTTCGGGTTCAAAACCTTCTATCAATGCGTCAATGATTTGACCCTGGTTGATAAATATCTGACCTTCTTTGAACCCACGGTTTAGATAAATAATACCGGACATTTTACCCAATTCCATGGCTTTAATGATGTCAACAACATTCATCTCTTCAAGATTGCCCTTGAATCCATGAGATAAAACCGTATTGTTTTTGTCCAAAGATTTAACTTCATTTAAAAGGATATGGACCCTGGCTACAACTTCTTCGGGATGATATGGCTTTACTATATAGTCATCAATACCCATTTGCATGCTTTTGATGCGGTCATCTAGCTGAGGCTCTTTGGTGGTAACAATGACAGGGATCTGGCTGGTAATAAAGTTGCTTTTAATTTGTCTAAAAAATTGTATTCCGCTAAAATTGGGAAAAGCCAGTTCGGTAATAATAACTGCGGGTTGATTGCGCAGACAATAATCACAGGCTTTTTGACTGTCTTCAATATGTACTACCTGTAACCGGGTTTCCTGCAAGTTTTGGATGAGCTGATCCAATTCAGGCCCGGGTTGATCAATAATAAGAATTGATTTTTTATTGTCTGGTCTTGATAGCATTGTTATTATTTATGGTAATAGTTTTTAAACAGTGAAAAAATGATTTTTTTAGAGTTTGCCTGGTTAAAGTCTGAACAGAACATGATCTTTTCTGTGCTTTTTAGCAATAGTTTTGAACGTATTCCGTCAATGGTAATGGAATTGGAATCGAGTCCTTTGTTTGAAATGACAATAACAGAGGGCACTGATAATTTTCTGCGCAAAACATTGAGCAGGTAATGGTAATAATTCCAGTTGGCGCGTTGTATGTCTACCAGCAATACATAGCCTAGTGTTTTTGATGCGAAATAATCTAACAATGGATCAAATTCTTTTTCGGTAGAAAATGTGGTAAGATTCAAATAAGCATTGCCCTTGAATGAAGCCGTGCCAAAATAGATATCTGAAACGTTGGGGATGTTGACATTGCTTAGAACGGGTTGGGCAATTGACAGATTGTCTACAATGTGCTTGCTCTGAGTGTGATCTTTGCTAATGATCAGAATATTGCCTTTGGCCTGGCGATACAGTGCATGTAGAGATTCTTTGTCGCTTTTTTCTTCCGTATGTTGTTCCGCAACAACCTCTGTAACATATTCAGGAACAGCAGAGACTTCCGCGGGTGATTCTTTAACCGCTACATCAACAGGGACTGGTTTTTTTAACGGATCCATCAAGGGTGATGAATTTGTAGTAATATCGCTATAATCTGGTTCAGGGACCTTTTCGGTATAAGAATCGCTTTCGGTTAGCAAGTCATCAAGCAGAGGATTAGAAGATTTGTTGTTTTGAGGTTCAATTTCTTGAATAGATTCCAGGGGTTCCATGCTGGCTGTGTCGTTATTGATATTCAGAAATCCCATATCTAAAAGTTTTTTTATGCGCTGCAGGGTTTCAATTTCGTCAGATTTGCTGTCATCAATAATCTGCCCCAGACTTCGTTTTCCATCAAAAAGTTCCAGGAATTGCTGTAATTCGTTTTTCAATTCTTGTTTGGCTGTTATCTTTTGAAAATTGGACGTTGTAGTAATAATGGAATCCAAAGAGGGGAGGTTGTTTTGGATTTTTTCGGATTGTTCCATTCTCATCGCTCCTTGCAATAAAATAGCCAGGTTGCTTACTTTGATTTCATCGATAACGTCGATATCACAAAAATGCATGGAAAAAAGCCCCTTTTTCCATGTCATCATTTTAAAAACGGCCTTTTCACCGTTTAGTAAAAGAGTTCCAGCATTAATAATATTCCCGTTTTCAAAAAAGATTTGCCCTGTATATCCATTGTACTTGAATAAAGAGAGTATACCGGTCTTTTTTTCCAAACCAAAGACTTTGATAAGGTCAAATACTGAAATATCTTCCAGTTTTCCTGTAAATTTCTTTTAACAATCTGCTCTTCTTCACTTTTTCGTTCAATTCTGGCAATGAGCATATTAACCCGTGCTACAAGTTCCTTGACGTGTATGGGTTTAATGATATAGTCTTTGGCTCCCAGTTGCAAGCTTTTTACCCGGTTCCATACATCGCTTTTGGTAGTAAGGAAAATAACCGGGGTTTCTGTGTTTAATGCCGATTTTTGTATCATTTCCAGCAAGCTGTAACCATCAATACCCGGAGCAGACAGTTCGGTAAGCATGGCATCATAACGTTTCTTGCTAACCATATGCATGGCTTGTGTATCATTATATGCCAGGTCTACCTCAAAATATGCTTCAACAAAATTGTTTTTTAGCACTTCAAGGTTATTTTTGTCTCTATTGACGATTATCAGACTATGGCGTTTCATATTTTTTTTAAGCCGGGGTTTTTGTAAAATGTTTAATGTCATAAAACAGTTATACTCAATTTAAAATGTATTTAAAATTATTTATCAAGTCAAGATGTTTTATTTCAAAAAAAAAAGCCGGAACACATCCGGCAATTTTAGGTTGTAAACACAATAAATTTGGTGCTTGTAAAATAAAGACTTAGGCCTGAATGCATTCCTGTATTTTATTTACCATTTTGGGGCTGACAGGTTTAATATATTTTTGCAAGTATAAAGACTTGTTTTGTAAGTCTTTGATCTCTTTGCCGGGTATAATGACTGTTCCGCTTGATGAAATACTGTAATCTGAAATAATTCCCGGTATTGTCAACCGCCATTTGGTGAAATCTATTTGTGATTTACTCCAGAAAAAGAGCAAAACACACTCTATTGCAGGGTCTGTTAATATCCGAACGGATAAAGGATATTGCTGCATGGTTTGCTTGTAATCGTTAAACTGGATTTTTTTATCAAAGGATGTCTGCACAAAGATATCCTGCATTTGATAGATTTTGTGATGTCTATCTTTGTGATTGGGGGCAGGGGTACAAGAGAACAAGCCTTTCAAGCTGGAATATGGCGAAACTTTGCAGACAAAATCCAGTAAAGAGTTGGTAATGGGATACGATGTTTCGTTTAAAATAGAAGAATACATTGCGTCAAGATCACTGATAAATTTTTGACAGTCCGGGCAGGAATAGAGGTGGTGTTCAGGATCGTTGACCAGTATCTTTCCCAGTTCGTTGTTGAGGTACAACGTTTCATATTGAAGGGAGTGAGGACAGGTTGTTTTGGACATTTTCATGTATGTTATGCTCTTGTTTGATATTTTTAATCATAACATACAGGCAATCGATTAATTTTACGGAAATTTATAATAAAGCTTTCAAGTGATTTCTAAAATTTTTCTTGGCAACTTTGGCCAAATATTCAAAAATCGTCCGTTCATTTTTTCTATAATCTGACTGGGTTAGATCAGGTAAATAGTATTTCAGGTTACGATAATAACTGGAACTGTCTTTTTTCTGCAATAAATCAAACAAAACATCTCGTAGGGCCATAGAGTAAATTCTGGCTCTGTCTTGGCTCAATTTGCCAGAACCGATGTATAATTTATCGATTTTGCTGTTAACCTGATCCATTACCACGTTAACATAACTTTCAATTTCCTGTGATTCCAATTGATCGAGAGGAGTGGGAACCTTGTCTTCAGCGGCAAGTTTTTCACGAAAAACACTAAACTTGATGTTTCGGATCAGTTTAACAATAACATCCATTGCTAAAAAGTTCTGGTAATCATCCAGTTCATGTACCGTTTTTAATAGTTTTTTGATAGCACCGGAAATAGAGTCATTTGGACTATAAACATCAACAAAGCGTGCGTGCAGTACATCTTCGGGCATGGGAGAAGATTCGCGTCTCAGGTATTCTGAGATCACATCCGGATTTGCGGGACCTTCATTGCGAATATCAATACCTTGTTTGTAAAAAACAAATTCTTTGCCCAGATCTCTAAACATGTCTAGTTTTTCCGAGCTGCGAATGGCGACCTTGATGTTACGAACAATCTTGGCGCCTTCAGGGTCACGTTCGCGAAAAATTCGTGACAGCTCTTGCTTGGTCTTGCGTACAACCAACCGACGGGTTTGGGCCAGAATATCTGCATCTGTCATGTTGGCTTCACTCAGAAAGGGTTCATAATATTTCTGTAATTGAGGAAAACATCCATTGCCATCTCCACTGAACAACTCGGCAATACAATCCAGTGCCACATCATCCAGCTCAGAATAGGATTCACTGCGTTCACCTGAAATACGTTTACCAATTACTTCCTGGTATTTCAAATATCCCAGGGATATTTTTTTTGTAAGGTTGATGAATTGCACAAGCTGTGCCTGGCAATAGCTACCATTACAGATATCTGAAATCAAGTTAACCAATGTATTCGTATTATTCATTATTCGAATGCTCTTTTTAGTCATGTTATACAATGTTTGACCGTTAAAAGGCAAATGGTATACCAAGAATTGGAAAAAATAATTGGTCGTAAGTAATTGTTTTTATTGGCTTGGTTTTTGTGGGAGATTGAAGGTTTTTATAAAATGTTGTGACACTCTGGTACAATGTTTTAAAGTGGAACACCTGTGAGACATGCTCACAGGTGTAAATTTATCCGTTTACCATGGCAAGACCATATTTTTTAGCTTTTCTGTATATAGTTGCGCGACCAATACCCAGTTTTTTTGCAGTTTTTGAAATATTGCCTTCGCATTCTAGCAATGCCTGACGCAATGCTTCCTCTTCCAGCTTTTCGATCCAACCGGCCAGGGTGTTGTCTGATTCAAGGATCTGTTTTTCACCAATAGCGCGAACCGGCTGGGGCAGCTCTTTGGCTGTAATTTGTTTGTCTGCAAGTACTACCGCGCGTGCAATTGCATTTTCAAGTTCGCGCACATTGCCTGACCAGCTGTAATTGGTAAGTAATTCTAATGCATCCTGGTCTACGCCTTCTATTTCGCGGTTTTCAATTTCATTGTATTTTTTAATGAAATGGGTTATTAACTGGGGTACATCATCTTTACGTTCACGCAAGGGCGGAAGTTTCATTGGGAAAACAGATAAACGGTAATAAAGATCTTCACGAAAAGTGCCCTTTTTTACCTCTTCTTCAAGATCTGCATTGGTTGCAGAAATTACGCGAACATTAACTTTGATCAGTTCATTACCGCCAACACGCTCAAATTCACGTTCCTGCAAAATACGAAGAATTTTAGCCTGAACAGTGGGAGACATGAGACCAATCTCGTCTAAAAAGATGGTACCACCATGGGCTTGTTCAAATTTACCAATACGTTTGCCGGCTGCTCCGGTGAACGCACCTTTTTCATGACCAAACAATTCACTTTCCAGTAACGATTCCGGCAATGCGGAACAGTTGACTGCAACGAAAGGTTTGTTGGCACGGGTCTGTGATTGAAAATGAATGGCGCGGGCTATCAGCTCTTTACCAGTACCGCTTTCTCCCTGGATTAAAACAGTGACTGTACTGTCTGCTATTTTTTCAAGAGATTTGAAAACATCCTGCATTACTCCGCTTTGCCCAATGATATTGCCAAAAGAATATTTGCCCTTTAACTCGGAACGAAGTTCGTCAACTTCTTTACGAAGCGAGCTGTTCATGAGCGCATTGTTTACGGTAACCAATAACCGGTCACGCGCAAAGGGTTTGGTTAAAAAGTCATGTGCGCCGGCTTTCATTGAAGCGACCGCATGTTCAATGGTGCCGTGGGCGGTCATCATAACCACTTGAATGCGCTTATCAAATTCTTTGATTTGCTTCAAGGTTTCAAGGCCATCCATGCCCGGCATTTGAATGTCCAGCAATACCAGGTCTGGGGTAACCTCCTGCAAAAGATTCATACAGGCTTCGCCATTCAGCACGGTTCGCAAATTATATTTTTTTTCTTTGCGAAGGCTGGCTTCGATCATTTTACATATATTCTTATCATCATCGACTATCATTACAAGTGGATTATTTTCAGTATCACTCACGATATATTCTCCAAAAGAATTTATATTTTCTTAATATAAGCAAAATTTTTAACATAATTCAAGTATTTTTGTACGATTCTGAGACACTATTGATCAGGATCACAAAATCATCCATATTCCGGGGAATGATGTCTATTTGCAAACAGTACCAGTTTTGTGGCTCTGGTAAATCTTTGGGTAGCTTGACCCAATCTTTTTCAGTTGTAATAATAAAAGCTGCGTCGTATTTTTTTTGTTGCTCCAGCAGGTTTTGTATATCCTGTTGATTGTAATTGTAATGGTCTTTAAAAGACTTGAACAGTTTTAAATTTGCACCCATTCCCCGCAAAGTGGTTTTGAAATTTTCAGGATTCCCTAAACCAGAGAATGCAATTATATCTTTATTGTCGAGTTGATCCTGATTCATTGATGCAGCCTGATTGAACAAACCAATGGTTTGATAATTAGCCCTGATTACAGGTTTGTCAGATTGTTGGGTCTGCTTTGGCAGATCATTCTGTGTACTGCCATTGCTCCAAAATACATGCGCGCGATTTAAATTCTGCAGGGGTTCCCTCAAGGGGCCGGCGGGTATTACCATACCATTACCTATGGGGCTTGCCGCGTTGAATGTAACAATATCCAGGTCTCGTTTTAAACGACGATGCTGGAATCCATCGTCAAGTATTATAATGTCAGATTGAAAACGATCTTTTATCATTTGCGCGCCTCTTACGCGGTCACTGTCTACAACGACAGGAACATTGGGTAGTGCGGTTGCTATCAGGAATGGTTCGTCACCCGATTGGTCGACTGGTGCCAAAATGGATTCTCCATCAGAGACAATTACGGTGCCTTTGGATTTTCTGCCATATCCGCGGCTGAGAACGCACACGCGGTTACCCTGCTTAACCAGCTCTCGGGCAAGGGTAATTACTGTAGGTGTTTTGCCTGTACCGCCAACGGTTATGTTTCCCACACTGATAATTTTTGTGGATATAGAATAGGATTTGAAAATTCCCCGGTCGTAACAAAAATTTCTAAGGCGAATTGCAGTCGCATACAAAAGAGACAAGGGCCACAAGAGTATTCCCGGCCATTTACGCTGAAAATAGACCATCTGCCTCCGCTTGTAATTGGTTCATGTTGTTTTCCAGTTTTTGTCTCCAAATTTCCATTTCTTCCGGTGATGCTTTGCGAGGCAGGGTTGTCGGTCTGCCATATGCAATAGTGATACGGGTAAATGGCCACCAGATTATAAATTTATCCCATGACTTGAATTCGATTGGTTTTTTAGCACTAAAGGTTGTTGGCAGAATAACGGCACCGGTGCGCTGTGCTAACAGGGCAGCGCCCATTTTAAATTCATGACGGGGGCCGGTTGGGCCATCCGGTAGAATGGTACAGTTGTTACCTTTTTTTAATACTCTTAGCATCTCACGGAATGCTTTGCTGCCACCCCGGGTACTAGATCCGCGAATGGTTTTGTATCCCAGTCTTTCTATGGTTTTGGCAATAATTTCTCCATCGCCATGCTCGCTAACCATGGCATAAATATTCTGATTTCGGTGCGCAAAGATGGGCAGCAACATATGACCATGCCAAACCACATACATGATGGGTTTTCCGCAACGCTGTGCGTAACGAACGTATTTACGATTGTGAATGGTTGAAATTCCGGTTTTACCTAAGAACAGGATCAACAACCAGGCTAATTTAATAGCAATATAGGAAATCAGGTTTTTCTTTGCTTCTTTATTCATATAGTTTATCTGATCATGTCCTGAATCAATGATGCGGTTCGGGCGGCAGCACCGGGATTACCCAGTTTGCCTCGCACAGTTTTGAGCTGTTGGATGCGTTGATCTCTATACTCGTTATCAAACAGCAGTTTTTCAACTTCGGGTTTCAGGTTCTCGCTGTTTAGGTCATCCTGAATGAATTCTCTGGCTACTTCTTTACCCGCTACAATATTGGCAAGACCAATGTGTTTGATTTTGACAACTCTTTTCCCAATGGCAAAAGACATGGGAGATACCCGGTATGCTATGGCGAAAGGGGTTTCAAAACAGGCGGTTTCTAATGTGGCTGTACCGGACGCAACAATTGCCGCATCGGCATATTTCATTAGTTCATAAACCTGACCGGATACAATATGCACATTTGCATGTTCCGGGATGTGGGCCTGAATTCGCTCTATAGTAATGGTTTCAGCCTTGCTGACAGCTATTTGCAGTTCCGGATGTTCTTTTTGTATCTCTAATGCGGTACTGAGCATTGCGGGCAGCAGAGATTCTACTTCCTGGTTGCGGCTGCCGGGGAAAAGACCCAAGATTGGGTTATCATTATTCAATGAATGCCCGGTCAGGAACTCGTCGCGTTCCATGCGGATCTTGAGACCTTCTACCAGAGGATGCCCAACAAAAGTGGTTTTGAGCCCGTATTTGTCGAAAAAGGTTTTTTCAAAACCAAAAATTACTGCCAGCTGATCGATGAATTTTGCCATTTTTTTTGCACGGCTTTGGTGCCATGCCCAAACCTGGGGTGCGATATAGTAAAATACCCTGCCACCCAGAGAATGGATCTTTTTGGCAAATCTCAGATTAAAACCGGGATAGTCGATCAGTACAATAATGTCCGGTTTTAGATCATTATATTTCTTCAACAGATCGTTAAAGATACGACGGAAGAACGGATAGTGCTTGACCACTTCCCAGAATCCTATATAAGCGAGCTGATCTACATGATAGTACAATTCCATGCCGGCGTTTTTCATATTGTTGCCGCCAACACCGAAAATCTCCAAATCCGGGATTTGGGCTTTTAAAGCCTTAACCAGCTCTCCTCCATGCAGGTCGCCAGAGGCTTCACCCGCTATAATCATGATTCGTTTGGGCATTGTGGTTACGCACCCATTTTCTGGTTTTTAATAATATCTGTAATTTGTGTGGCGATTTTAAGGGCTTTTAGTCCATCTTTGCCATTTACAACGGGTTCGGTACCGGTTTGGATGGCGTTGAAAAAACTCGTCCATTCTGCCTGCATGGCATCCTGTTCAGGGGGCTTGGGCTGGTGGTAAATAATCTTGCGTTTATGTTTACCCTGTTCTATCTCGCCAAGGTTCATGGTAACAGGTTTGTCATTATCTTCATCTACAATTTCAAACACTTCGGTCAGCCGCTGTAAAAAGTCGATGGAAACGTACGAGTCTCTTTGGAAAAGGCGCATCTTTCTCATTTTACGTTGCGAGATACGGCTGGCGGTTACATTGGCAACGCATCCGTTTTCAAATTCAATGCGCGCATTGGCAATATCAACTTCATCTGAAACCACAGCAACACCATTGGCGTGAATATGTTTTACATCGCTTTTTACGAGACTGAGAAGGATATCAATATCGTGGATCATTAGATCGAGAATAACCGCTACATCGGTACCCCGTGGGTTAAAAGGCGCAAGCCTGTGCGACTCGATGAAAAGCGGATTAAAAGGATGATCGTCCATTGCTCGAATAGCGGGATTAAAGCGTTCAATGTGCCCGGTTTGCAGGGCAAGGTTCTTTTCGGCAGCCAATGCAGTCATTTCTTCCGCTTCCTCTATGGTTACCGCAATGGGTTTTTCCACAAAGACGGGTTTACCGGCGTTTAATGCCTGTAAAGTATATTGATGATGATAGGTGGTGGGAACAATTATACCCACAGCATCGACAGCGTTTAGCAGTTCGTCTGCGGAATTAAACGCTTTGCAGCCATAGTTTTGAGCAATTTCTGCAGTCCGTTCTTTATCTGTATCAAAAATACCAACCAGATTTGCCTGGTCCAGCTTTGTTAATGAATTACAGTGAAATTCACCCAGTTTCCCTACACCGATCAGACCGGTTTTGATTGCTGTCATAATTCATGTTCCTTATTCTATTTGGAAAATTCAAAGCAAATGTACTTAAAAAAGGTCAAAATGCCAAAAACAATCTGTTTACCAGATCTCCTTTAACAGATCCGCAATGACTTGCAGGCCTTCGGCATCTGTTTCATCAAAATCGTCCAGTTGGGCACTGTCTATGTCGAGAATGGCCCTAAGGTTGTTGTTTTGATCAAATACAGGAACAACGATCTCTGAATTTGAACGGTCGTCGCAGGCTACGTGTCCCGGGAATTCGTGAACATTGGGTACAATGATGGTTTCCTTTTTGTTGGCACAGGCCGCACAAACACCCTTGTCGAGAGGGAGTTTAACACATGCCGGAGGTCCCTGGAATGGGCCCAGTAAAAGGTAACCGGTATAGCTGAAATAAAAGCCAGCCCAGAAATAGTTTGGAAAATATTCTTTTAATATTGCGCTTGTATTGGCCAATGTGGGAACCGGATCAATACTGCGCAATACCTGCGCTCTGACCCGTTTTGCCGCCCATTTATATGCTTCTGTTTTATTCATGGTCCTCTCTGTAATTTGGATATAGTTTTTCAAATTCTGTTAAAAGTATTATCCGGTATGCCGGATAATTTGCCTTGCGATAAGCTTCTGAATGATGTATGGCCGGATAATTTTTATCCCAGGCTTTTTTGTCAAGTTCATGGAACTGTTCTATAGTATAAGGGATTTTCTCATTTTGTACAAGCTCCATGGTTTTCCACCACAGGCTTTTAAATATCTTTTTCTTTTCTACAAAATGCAGGGCTGTCTGGTATTTCATCTCCCAAATGGCTTCTGCTGTTATCTCTTTGGCTTTAGCAGTCTGAAAATTGATCCTAACCACAGAGTGGTCTGTTGAGACAGGGACAAGTAGTGGTTTGTAAGTATGAGTTGGTACCTCTTGCCATTCTTTTAACAGATATGCATGGGCTTTATCTACATGTTTTAACATGTGCCTGGGTCCCATGGTGCCCTGATATAGTAATTTGTAAATATCTTGTACAGATATTTCCTTGTACAGGTTGAAATGAATTTGTAAAAGAGCCAGTAGCTTTTCGTATTTATGCATCCGGGTCCCATCCTTTGTTCAGCACGAATTCCATCCAATATACCAGATATTTCCATTCACCATATTGTTCAAATATCTGTTCAATTTGCCCGGTTTCCGGTTTGGTTCCGTTGAAATATGTCCGGGTCATGTAAGATATAACCAGACTATCTATAGATAATTCTTCAAATCTGCCATATAAAGCGCAAAGGTAGCGGGCTGTGACTTTGCCAATTCCTTTGTGATTTACAAAAAATTGAAAAAGCTCTGGATAGGTATTATGGTTATATGCTGTTTCCGGATTTTCATTCATATACCTGTTGGCAAGTTCTATGAGATACGCACTGCGATATCCAACACGTCCTGTATCTTTGAGATAACTTTCGCTGGCGTCAAGTATCTGTTGGGGTGTAGGAAAAACACGATACGATGTACCCGGTACTACATCACCCAGTTCCGCAATAGTATTTACCATTTTCACGGCTTGTTTCCACATAACATTGGTACCGCAGATGCTTTTAAAAACATCCTGAAAGACATTGGGAGAACGCATTAAACGTCCCATACCCTTTTGTGGTAATTGCTTTAAAGTAGAATGTAGAGAGCAGATTTTATAAAATCCGGATAAATTGAGATCCAGATTAAAGACCAGGTGAAACTGGTTTATGATTTCATCCTTGTCTGCCGTGGCATTGTTGTGCGTTTTGAACAAGAGTTTTGTCTGTTCCGAACCAGATTCCTGCTCTTGAATAGAAATCGCAACGGGTCCGTTTTGAGATGTATTCAAAGCCCAGTTTAGGGTGTTTGTAGAATTATCCCAATAAAAAGGAACGAGTTGAAACCAGCCATGTGATTTGACTGTATTTGCAAGGTCGAAAGGTTTTGTTACGAAATATTCAAACATCATGTGGAATGATTTGAATCCTTTTATTTATAATCACATCAAATTAATAAAAAGAATACAAAGAAACAACGAGTAAGGAGAAAAATTTTGGATATAAAAGTAACTTTTCCCGGCGGGCTTAGAGTAGATGCCCAATATGGACCGATGACAATTCCTACAAACCAGGATGGAACCGCACCCCCGCCATTCGCGCTTTTTTTAGCGTCTATTGGTACATGCGCGGGAATTTATGTGAAATCATTTTGTGATCAGCGCGGTGTTTCAACCGAGGGTATAGAGATTATCCAGCGGATGTATACGGATCCGGCTACTCATCTGATCGGCAAAATGGAATTGAATATACACTTGCCGGAAACTTTTCCGGAAAAATATAAAGATGCGGTGATTCGTGCGGCGGACCAATGTGCTGTAAAAAAACATCTGCTTACACCGCCTACCATAGAGGTGAACGCTTTTATTGCCAACGAAAGTGCTGTCAATGGTTAAACAATTCGGGCTCTGTACTCCATCGCAGGGCCCGGTTGTCTTATATTAAAAGACCTTTCCAAACGTTATGATTTATTTTTAACGTTTTGTCATTCCACTCGAGTTTATTTTCCTGTTTTAATCTGAGTAATAATCGGGATAGGGATTCAGGGGTTGTTCCTATGGAAGCCGCCACATCTTTTTTTGACAGCTTGAGGTCAATGGTTTCCTTTTCTCCAAACATTTCCTTTATAAACAGAAACAATCTTTCTTCTACATCATGAGTGCTGAGATATTTGATCTGATTGGCCAGATATCGCTGTTTTTTCATCTGCATGCTGATAAAGTCATTGCGGAAATCAGGCCTTTCAAGCAGACAGTGTATTTGTATTTTGGGTAATACATACACCTGTCCACTGGTTAATGCCCTTGCGGAAACGGGGTAGCTGTCCTGCTCAAAGAGGATCACTTCGGCAAACAGTTCACCCGGTTTAACGGTTTTAATTACAATCTCTTTGCCATCTGCTGTTGTTTTGTATAACTGCAAATTACCTGAAACACAATGATAAATTGCATGTCCGCTGGTACCCTCTAGAAACAAGATTTGTTTTTTTGAAATGTTTTTGGGTATACAGATTTCAGCCAGAGCTTTACGACTGGTGTCTGACAGTCCCTGGAAGTAGGTAGAGGCTAGGAGATTTTTTTCTATAGTTAATAATAGATCGCTAGTCATAAAAATATCTCATTTATTTAGAAAATAGCTATTCACTTGATGTGAATCAAGGATTTTTCAAGCATTTTGTACTATTTTAATCCAGTCAAAAGAACAAACGAGGTGCAGAATGAAACGACAGATAATTAATATAGATGAAGAAAAATGTACAGGTTGTGGACTGTGTATTCCTGGTTGCCCGGAAGGTGCTATACAGATGATTGATGGAAAAGCTAGGCTGGTTAGTGACCTGTTTTGTGATGGATTAGGGGCCTGCCTGGGTCATTGCCCGGAAGGTGCAATTACCATTGAAGAGCGAGAAGCCGAACCGTATAATGAAGCCCGTGTTATGGAGAATATCATAAATGCGGGTGCAAATACAATCAAGGCGCATCTCAAACATTTAAAAGACCATAACGAAACCGATTATTATAATCAAGCAGTAGAGATCTTGAAGGAAAGAGGTATTGCTGTACCGGAAGATAATGATAGTCCTGTTCATCATACGGGCTGTCCCGGGTCAAAGGCTTTGGAATTTGACAAGACAACGGTTGTTGAGCAAGAGAATGGTACTGCGGGTCATAGGCCATCTCAGCTGCGCCACTGGCCTGTACAAATGCACCTGATCTCTCCCAATGCACCGCAATACCGCAATGCAGATGTACTGCTGGCAGCGGATTGTGTGGCATTCAGTGTTGGAGATTTCCATAAAGACTATTTGAAAGACAAATCATTGGCTATTGCTTGTCCCAAATTAGACAGCGGTACAGATGTCTATTTGGAAAAATTGGTTGCCATGATTGATCACGCGCAAATTAATACCCTAACGGTTATGATCATGCAGGTACCTTGCTGTAGAGGGTTAATTATGCTGGCACAGCAAGCGGTTGAGCAGGCGCAGCGCAAAGTTCCTATTAAAGGGATTGTTGTCAGTGTTGAAGGAGAGCTGTTACGAGAAGAATGGTTGAGCGTATAATTTACATATTTCATGTTTAATATAAATATAACGGACCCCCAATAATTAGAATTGATGGACTGGAAAGGAGAATAATATGTTTTGTTATCAATGTGAACAGGCTGCCAAGGGAACGGGTTGTAAAAAGATAGGTGTTTGCGGTAAAGAACCCAATGTAGCAGATTTGCAAGATGTTTTAATATATCAGTTGAAAGGAATTGGTTATTTAGCACACGCTTTGCGTGAAAACAATATTTCTACCCCAATTGCAGATCGTTTTGTAATGGAAGGTTTGTTTACTACCGTTACCAATGTGAACTTTGATCCTGAACGTTTGGCGGGATGGATAAAAAAGGCCCAGGAAGTTAAAAATGGATTAAAAGGGTTGTATGAAAAAGAGTTTAAAAATAGCACTTTACCAGCTTCGGCAACTTTTGTTAATGGAGCGGGTATTCAGGATATGGTAAACGATGCTGTTGTGATTGAAGGTATTGGTGTTTTGGCTATTCAGAATGAGGATGTTCGTTCTTTACAAGAGCTGTTAATGTATGGATTAAAGGGAGTTGCCGCATACGCAGACCATGCAGCGATTCTGGGTGAAACCGACGATGCTATTCCTGCTTTTTTTCACAAAGCATTGTCCGCATTAAATAATGTAGATGCCTCGGTTGATTCTCTGGTGGAATTGGTTATGGAATGCGGAACCATCAATATTCGGGCGATGGAAATATTAGATAAAGGGCATACGGAGCGATTTGGTCATCCGGAACCAACGGTGGTCTCAACTGCATTGAAAAAAGGGCCTGCCATTGTAATTACAGGGCATGATATGCTGGTAATGGAAAAGTTATTAAAGCAAACAGAGGGTAAAGGTGTTAATGTTTATACCCATGGTGAAATGCTACCCGCACATGGTTACCCCGCGTTTAAAAAATACCCTCATTTTGCGGGTCATTTTGGAACAGCATGGCAGAACCAGCAAAAAGAATTTGATGGTGTACCTGCAGCGTTTTTGTTCAATACAAACTGTATTCAAAAACCACGGGAATCTTATATGGACCAGGTATTTACGACAGATCTGGTAGCCTGGCCTGGTGTAAAACATATTGATGACCATGATTTTACTCCCGTTATAGAAAAGGCAATTGCGCTTGGCGGCCTGAAAGATACACCTGGTGGTACATTAATGACCGGTTTCGGGAGAAATGCAGTCATGTCTGTTGCAGATAAGGTGATAGAAGGCGTAAAGGCGGGAGCGATTAAACATTTTATGCTGGTTGGTGGTTGTGATGGTGCAAAGCCGGGAAGAAATTATTATACTGAACTGGTTGAACAGGCACCGAAAGATACGGTTATATTGACGTTGGCTTGCGGCAAGTTCAGATTTAATCATTTGGATTTGGGAGATATTGGTGGTATACCCCGGTTATTGGATGTAGGCCAATGCAATGACGCGTATTCAGCGGTCAAGATTGCCATGGCCCTTGCAGAGGCCTTTGACTGCGGAATTAATGATTTGCCATTGTCTTTGGTTCTGTCATGGTATGAACAGAAAGCGGTTGCGGTTTTATTGTCTTTGCTTGCATTGGGAGTAAAAGGTATTCGCCTGGGACCCACGCTTCCTGCATTTATTACCCCCAATATTTTGAATTTTCTTGTAGAGCAGTTTGACATTAAACCCATTTCTACTGTAGAGGAGGATTTAAAAGCCATTTTAGCCTAAGCTTTGTCGTATAGTAGTTATTTTTATTTGATATTTAATAACGCCGAAGGATAAAATAAATCCTTTGGCGTTCTTTTTATAAAAATTCATTGAAATATTTGCGGTTTTTTTTTGTTTAATTTATTGAAATGATCCATTAAAATTCCCTTAAAAAATTGATTATGTAATGATAAAAACTGAAAAAGGAGCAACACAATGATTTCTAAAACAATGGAAAAAGCAATAAACGAACAAATTAACAAAGAATTATTTTCTTCATATTTTTACTTTGCAATGGCTTCTTATTTTGAAAGTGAAAATTTGGATGGTATGGCAAGCTTTATGAAAGCCCAGGCTCAGGAAGAAGTAGGACACGCTATGAAATTTTACAGCTATGTTAATGAACGGGGTGGACGCGTTATTCTTGAAGCCATTGAAAAACCGGCAAGTGATTTTGATGGTCCAATGGATATTTTTGAACAGTCTTTAAAGCATGAAAAATATATTACCGGCAGCATTAACAGTCTGGTAGACCTTGCAATCAAAGAAAACGATCATGCTACTAAAACCTTTTTGGATTGGTTTGTAACCGAACAGGTTGAAGAAGAAGATTCTATGGACAAGATTGTTAACAAATTAAAGATGGTTGGAAACGCGGGTCACGCAATGCTTATGATTGACGCTCAACTTGGTGCTCGTGCAGGTGGCGGACATTAAACAGATATTTCTTTTAAAAAAAGGGCCCTTGTCATTTGACAGGGGCCTTTTTTTTGTGCGTGGCGAAATTTTTATTATTTGATATCTAGATTTTTTCCGGCAATCTGCTCCCATGCGTAATATTGGAATGTTTTGTTGGTTGACATGGCTACAAATATACCATGTGGAAACTGTTCATTCAGATAACCGCTGTAAATATCGGAACCGTCGCTTTCATGGGTAGAGACATTCACGGATTTTAATAAAGGATGTTCATGTTTGTTGGCTTTTGTACCTTCACGGGGGTAAATATTAAACCGGTCTGCCTGCTGATCGGATACCAGGATGTACCCCTTGCCGTTATCCAGATCATAAATAGAGATTCCTTCTCGATCATTGGTAAAATTATCCGTACCGAACAGTGCCAGTTCTGTATTCGCGTTGGGTGAATCAGGATCAGCCGGGTATTTACGGATTCCGGTTTTTTCATCGCAATAATAGACATAGCCCAACTCGTCGTCCACAGCGATGGCCTCAATTTCTTTGGTGCCGCTCCATGTTCCGAATTTACGTACCAGATCTGCTTTTACCATACCCTTACCGTCATCCTGCAAACGGTACTGCCAGAGGTAAGCGTCTGTAGCGCCTTTTTTGCGTCCCACAATTGCGAAAATGGCCTCGTCGGAAGGGCGTTTGTAGAGCGCAATGCCCATGGGCGCGCGGAGCGAGTCGCCCTCGAACACGGCAATACCGCCATTGTCAATGGGTTTCATGTCAGGCAGACTGAATATACGGATCTGGTTGTTTAACCGTTCCGTGGTTACACAAATATCGGTAGGGATTCCGTTTAAGGGCAGCCCGTATTCAATATCTACATTGTTGGGGCGTTTCAGATTGTGGACACATTTGTCGGCTACTATTTTGCCGTCAAGATCGAACACATAGAGTCCGCCGTCTTTGTCTTTATCGGTACCGATAATCAGGCTTTTTGCGGGATCGTCCGGGCACACCCAGATGGCCGGATCATCCGTGTCATATTGCACCGGTTCGGTTACAATGATCGGGGACAGTTTCTCCTCTGCCGGAGGGGGAGTACAGCCATACATCAGCGCCAGTATAATTGTTATTACATATTTGTGCATTAAATCATCCTCATGTTTATGGTTTCAATATAACAATTTATATGAAAAAGATGTGATCAAAATAAAAAAAAAAAATGAAAAATGCAGGGATTGTTTTTTGAGAATCCCTGCTTAAAAGGGGGGGGGATTAAAAATTCAAATTCAAAGCAATACCCACAGAGCGGGACTGCGGCAGATAACAGGGTGCAAGAGAGAGGTTGATGTTTTTATCATTGTATTCCTGAACGGATTTGGGAGCGGTCCAAATGTTCCAGATAGTTGTTGTAAGTATGGTTGTGGCCATAATATAGGCTCCGGTATCGTTATTGACACCGTCTTCAAAATAAGTAGAGTAAAACAACATTGATCCTAATCTCAAGCCTACACCCCAATAAAATCGCTTCATGTCATGTGCGTAATAGTTGCCCATTGCCGGGCCTGCCAGAATACCATACCCCAAAATCAATTTTCCCAGACTTTGTTTTTGATTTATTCCCAAATAATATGCCAGTAAGGGAGGAGCAATTGTATTTGCCACCCCCATTGTTATAGCCATAGATTTATTTTTAGGAGTATAGGTTAAGTCTGGCTTTATATTTTGAGAGTATAGATAGTTTGATGATAATAGTATAAGGATCAGAATGCTGATAAGATTTTTCATTTTTTTCTCACTCGTTACTTGCTAGTATGTATATTTCACAGCTATCACTATTGAATGCGGTAAAAATACCATAACCGTTTTTTATATTTGATTCTGTTTTTATGAATTTATTATCCAGCATGAATCTATATGAAACCATATTAATATATTCCATATTTACTCTGTGCACATAAAAAGTGTATTTCCCCATGTCTTCAAGACTATAAAAAAAGAGATCCATAGTTGCCTGTGTTTGTGACCAGTGATTTTCAAATGTTTTATAGGATCCTGAATTGATTGATGAAAAGTACCTCCAAGACCAATAGGATTTGAATTGTGGGGTGATATCATAGATGTAATAGACATTTTCGCTGTCAGGAGAGGTCCATTCAACGGAGAACATATGCTCCGGAATTCCAGAATAGTGAGAAGGTTGGCTAATAAATAATGTGTCTTTGGATAAATATGTAATTGATGGTTTATAAGGTACCCATGTATTTGCTGTGGCGGTTATTCCATTATGGGTAACGGATATGGAGATTGAATCACCCGCATTTATAGACAAGTCATCTCCCTCGTATTGGTAATACCCGCTGTCACCAGGGATCAATGTTAGAGGGAATGCATTATTGTTTTTATAGAGAAAAACCTTTGCATTATTAATGGGTTTTTGCCAACTTGATTCATCAAAAGATGCCAAAGTAGAAATTTTAATATCATTAACGGGCCTATTCGCATAAAGATAAGCTTGTATTACAATACCTTCTCCTTTAGAAATTACAGGATTTTCTATCTTGTCACATGCAATTAAAAACAGCAAGGGTAACAAAGTTGATATTAATATCTTTTTCATCGATTATCCTTTCCATTGAATTCAGCTTGTATAAAGAATAAAAATACAAATGAAAGCATGTCCTTTTTTTCCTGCCATGAATAATATGCCTGATATGAATCATATCTCCATAAATTATCATCTTCAAGGAAATTTAACCAAACGATGCCAGTCGTCCAGTCCAGATCAAGTTTGTTTTTAAATTGGCGAGATAGCTTTACATCACAACGGCTATAATTACCCATTCTTGCAGAATTAAATGTACCTTGTTGAATGACAGTAATATCATGATTGTTTAGATCATATAAAGAATAATATGATCTAATTGGAGTAAAGGGTTGACCACTTGCTAGAATTCCGGATATGGTCCAGTCCCATCCGCGATGGGTGGATTGTATCATCATTTTTAATTCGTGCTTTCGATGGAAATTCAGTGGGAACGAAAGTCCTTCATTGAAATTGGGGATTGTATAATCTGAATCTGACCAGTGATAACTGCACCAGGCCTTATAGTTTTTCCAATTAAAAGCCAGAGAGGCTATCATACCATGGCTGCTACCGCTGCCTGTCATATATTCCCCGTCATTAGCGACGGGAAGATTAAGATTGTTGAAGGATTTTTGGTAGCCTTCAAGTTCAATATTAAACAAAGGATTAGTGTATTTGACTCCACTGGAGCGGTTGACCGAAAATGAGGGTGATTGCGAAAAATTCCACCAGGGCGAGTTGCCATTGAAATAAATTTCTCCATATTTTTCATAGGTATATTGATGATAGTGTCCCCAGTGAGCAAACAATTTTAGATTATTCCATTTGAAATTTGCTGTAAAACGGGGTTCTGTACTGTATTCCAGGTTCTGTTCCAGGCGGTTAATACGAAAGCCCGGCTCAAGGTTAAGGCTTTTAAACTGAAATTCAGTATGTACATATCCATTATATATGATATGTGAACTTTTCGTTCCATAGCTACCTGTATTGGAAGTAATGTTATAATTTGCAGGATCAATTTCATACATGCGCGTATGACTGAAATCCAATTCATAATTTTGCTTTTCCAATCCAAAATGAATCTTTGCGTTGGGTGTAATTGCTAAAGAATTATCCAGTTTTATATTATAGTAAACCAAATGATTTGTGTTTTCAAAGAACAGGCTACCCACGTCGTAACTAAAGCCAAAGGGAAACGGATCAATTCTTTTAAAATTTGATTGTAATTCAGAATATGATGCTGTGAATCTGCTATAAAATATGGGGAAAAGTTTTTTATCTATTTTTAATCCCAGGGCTTTGTTGTACCATTTGTTATAATTGCTAATCGAATTATAGGAACCTTCAGTATCGTTTCTGTCCACATAGTCTCTACTATAATAGCTAGATGCCTCAATG
Source organism: bacterium (assembly GCA_963693055.1). Classification (GTDB taxonomy): domain Bacteria; phylum Zhuqueibacterota; class Zhuqueibacteria; order Residuimicrobiales; family Krinioviventaceae. Next base: position 5,621,541 of record OY843751.1, on the reverse strand, counting down.
TTAGTATTTTGGTTAGTAATATATTGTATTTTTGCAGATATATCATGATAAGTATATACAGGTGCACTGTAATAAGATGGGTTTTTTGTTAAAAAACCATAAACAGAGCTATAACTTTGCGGCCTTGCAAAGTCGAGAAATGTTCTCCTCGCCGCCAGCGTCACCCCGATTTTGTCAGACACTGGCACGCGTGCGTGTGCGTACATTTGCATAAAATCCACTCCCGCGCCGAGTTTGAGAGGCTTGCCAATGGCACTGTCCACATGGTACTGCATAACGCTTGAAAGGTGTCCGCCGTATTGTGCGGGATATCCGCTGAGGTGCAGTTCCACAGAATCAATAGCGTCCGGGTGGAACGCACTTACCAGACCAAAGAAATGGGTGGATTTGTAAATGGGCATTCCGTCCAGTAACACCAGATTCTGGTCCGGGGTGCCGCCCATTACGTACAGTCCTTCGGGTTTTTCCTGTATACCGCTGACACCCGGCATAAACTGGATTGCACGATGCAGCTCGTTGGGGCCAGTAGAGGGAATGGCTTCCATCTGTTCCGGAGCGAATTTGATATAGCCGGGTGAGCCCTGAAGCTCTAAAAGGGGAGTCTTTTGACTGGTAACTGTCAGCTCGCGCGTCATAATGGGATCATTGGCCAGGGGTACGTTGACCGGTGATGTCCCCCCCTGAACATCGGCTATCACCTCGCCTGGCTGATAACCGATGTAACTCACCGATAACGTACAAGGATCGGTAATGTGGTTCGCGAGAGCAAAATAACCCTGATCGTTGGCGGCAGTACCGTGGTCTGTGCCTTTGAGGGTAATGTTGGCAAAAGGCAGTCCCTGGCCATTTTCGGCGTCGTAAACATAACCTTTTATAATACGTTGATCGGACGGATGTAGCACAATACGTCCGTTTTTGATATGTCTAAAAGCGATTTGTGTATCTGTCAAGAGATGGTGCAACGTGGAATCGATAGAGGCACCTGCGTAGCAGCCGTTTACAGATTTGCCATCAATTAAAGCATCACTGAAAATAAACTGCACACCGGTTTGGGTACTGATCTCTTGCAATGCCTGGCGCAGGGTGAGATCGCTGAACTGAAAGGTCAGCGAGTCGAGAGTTTGAGCAAAGGCTGTTAAGCTGATAGTGAAAAAGAGCAATATGGTATTCAGGTGTTTCATTTATTTTCCCCTAATTACTGATGGTATACATTCCGGCTGCCTGGTAACAGCGAAGGTCAAGGGTTAGGCAGATTGTATCTAACACTTCGTCTATGGGCATATCTGTAAAAGAGCCGGTGACCGTGAATGTATCCGCATTGATGTTTTCGGTTGTGATATACACATTGTATTGTCTTTCCAGATCGCCAATGATCTCGGAAAGGGTCGTTTGATTGAATACCAGTGATCCGCTGAGCCAGTCCAGATAAGCATCCATGTTGGCGTTGGGCTTGTATTGCGGCAAGTTACCGTTTTCCACAATGGCTGCTTGTCCCGCTTGCAGTACGAGTGTGGAATCGGTTTCCATTCCGCTCAGGCTAACAGTACCCGATTCTACAGCAACACGGGTTTCGTTATTGCGGCTCCACACATTAAATAAGGTGCCCAGCACCAGTACCTGTGCATTACCGGTACAAACGATAAAAGGTTTGGATGATTTTGTAACATTGAAAAACGCTTCGCCATCCAGTTCTACGCGTCGCTCGGTTTTGAATCGTTTGGGAAAGGACAAACTGCTGCCGGCATTGAGGGTGGCGGTAGAGCCATCGGGCAGTTGAACCGAGATCTGTTCTCCTTTTGCGGTTATGAGGGTCCGGGTTTGGTATTGGGGTACAGCTTGAAACAGAACCAGAAGAACGATAACAACCAGAGCACCGGCCCAGGCAAATCCACTGTGAAACCGGAACCTGGGTGCGGAACGTTCCGGGGTGAATGTTGATGGGGACTCGGTAGATTTGATCTTTTGAGCAATGGATTGCCAACCCTGTTCCTTGGGAAATTCAAAAGCGGGTGTCTCAATATGCTGCCAGGTTTGCAATAGAGAATCATAATCGGCTTTATTCTCTTTAGATTGCGCGCACCATTTTTCCACCTGTGTTGTTTCCCGTGTTGTGGTTTGGTTGGCGATATGTTTGACCAATAGATCTGTTTTCATGATTTTTTCCAAACTTTTTTCATAACAGAATACGTATGATTTGTTAATTACCCTACCGTCTATTCCAGAATATGTTTTCTCAGGTGTTTCAACGCATTGCTCATGCGTTTTTCAACCGTTTTTACCGAGACCTGACAGATTTGCGCAATCTCTTTATAGCTGAATCCATCAAAGCGGGAGAGGTGAAAAACGAGGGCTTCTTTTTCAGGCAGTTGATGGATAGCGATTTTTACACGGGTCTGCAATTCGGGATTGTCCGCATGCTCTGGCGAGTCCGGCAATATGTCAAAAGTATGTGTTTTGCGCGTACTGCTTTTACGGAAATGGTCAATCAACCGGTTGTGTGCTGTTTTAAACATATAGGCTTTGACCGACGCATCGGGATTGAGTGCTGCTCGTTTTTCCCAGACTTGCAGGAAAATATCCTGTACATAGTCAATGGCGGTTTCCCTGTCTCCCAGGCGGGAAAAGATAAAGCGAAAGAGATCGTCCGTGTAGCGATAATACAGGACTTGAAAGGCATCTATATCTCCATTACGGATCAGGCATACCAGCTGACGATCGGTGCGTGTGTCTGGGACTTTCATATAAACAAAATTCCGGGATTCGTTGTTGTATAGGGTTGACATCCCCTGGGGATGTATTCTTATAATACGTATTAATGCAGAAATCCCCTAATGCTTTTCGAAAAAATCTTTTGCTATTATCCAAATTTTTCTTATTCTATATTTATAATCATCCGTCATCTTTGTGAGGAGGTAATCGTGGAAAAAATGGATCGTCGTGATTTTATGATAAAATCTGCGATAGCAGGTGCGGCTCTTGGTCTGGGATCTGTAAAACCTGCTGGTGCGGCACAATCCGGAGTGAAAATAGGTGTATTTTCCAAACATTTACAATGGCTGAATTACAAGGATACCGCAGACGCAGTGACCGAGATCGGCTGGGACGGTATAGAGTGCCCGGTCCGACCCAAAGGCCATGTGCTGCCGGAGCGGGTAGAAGAAGACCTGCCGAAAATGGTAGAGGCTTTAAAGAACAATAATCTTGAAATGTTTATGGCTACGGTCAGCTTTCATGATCTGGCAGAACCACACGCCAGAACCATTTTATCAACTCTGAAAAAAACGGGTGTCAAGCTGTATCGCATTGGCGGTTGGAAGTATGATCTGGACAAACCCATACCCGATCAAATGATAAAAATTAAGGAACAATTACAGGCTATTGCGGATATAAATATAGAGCTTGGACTTTGTGCGGCGTTCCAGAACCATTCAGGGACCCAATATGTGGGCGCCCCTTTGTGGGATTTGTACGATATGATCAAGGATATGGATATCAACGCGATTGGTTCTGCTTTTGATATTGGTCATTCAACTGTGGAAGGCGGATATGTATGGCCGGTGAATGCCCGACTGATGCGACCATTAACAAAGATTGTGATTGTTAAAGATTTTACATGGGGCAAAGATAAAAAGGGCCGCTGGCGGGCCAACTGGGGTCCGCTTGGAGACGGCATGGTCAATAAAGACTTTTTTGCCATGTTGAAAGAGACCGGTTATAACGGATCTATCATTCAGCATTTTGAATGGAAAGTTGAAGGACGTACGGAAAAAGAAGTTCAAAAGAATTCGCTCAAAGCCATGAAAAAAGACTGCGAGACATTGAAATTCTGGTTGAGTGATGTTGGATTGAGATAAATTTTATACATTGTCTTGCTTATTGAAGTTTAAATGCATAATTTAGATTTTATTATGTATGTTTGATTACAGGTGAAAAAAATAGAAAATCCCGAATTTAAACCCAAATCTCCGGTTGTAGCTGTTGTGGATGATGAAGAGTTGGTAACACGCTCCATTAAATCCTTTTTGGAAATGGAGACCGATTACCAGGTATTGACCTACCTTTCTCCACGGGAGGCTATAGAAGACCTTTCCCTGAACCAGCCTGACTTGGTAATTGCCGATTTTTTAATGCCGGATATGAACGGACTCGAGTTTTTGGCCGAGATCCGTAACCGGTATCCCGATGTGCCGCGTGTGTTGTTAACCGGTTACGCGGACAAGGAAAATGCTATCAAAGGTATTAATGATGTGGGACTGTTCCAGTATATTCAAAAACCCTGGGACAATGATAATCTGAAATTGGTCATCAAGAACGGTCTGGACAACAAGAATCTGGAACAGACACTAAAGGTTAAAATTCGCGAGATAGACACCATTTTGCGCCAACGTGACGAGTTGTTTCAGGTGAACAATCTTTTGCAGGAAGAAATGACCTTTGCCAAGCGCATCCATTCAAATTTGATTGGTCCCGAAAGAGTTGAACACAATGGTATAGCAGTTCACAATCTATATCAGCCCGCGTTTGATATTGGCGGAGATTTTTACGATGTGATCCCGCTTTCTGATAATCGCCTGGCAGTGATTCTGGTAGACCTTACCGGTCACGGCATTCAGGCAGCGCTATGTACCGCATTGGTCAAGTTTGCAGTCAGCGGATTAAAAAACTCGACTGCCAGTGCTGTAGATATCATGCGGGGGATCAACAAGGTCATGTACCGTGGACTGCCCAAAGAGATCTTTGCCGCAAGTCTTTTGGCTGTGATTTATACGGAAACCGGCAACTGTGAATTGTTGAATGGTGGCATTCCGTATCCTTTACTTTTGAAACGCGATGAAAAAGAAATTGAAAAGCTCAACATTAACGGTATGCTGTTGGGTATGCTTGAAGATGCGCTGTATAAACCGGGAGAGATTTCCGAGGTTACCCTTGAAAAAGGCGATTGTTTGTTCATGTTTACGGATGGCCTAAGTGAGGCCCAGAACAGCAAGGGGGAGTTTTTAGAAGTACATCATTTGTGTGACACCATTACCGCGAATCTTGATGCAGACCCGGTTATCCTTTCTAACAATCTGGCAGATATGGCCAGACAATTTAACGAAAACGGACAAATGGTGGATGACATGACCATTGTCTCCATCGAACGAAAATAATACAAGGAAATGATTATGGACCGCAGATCGTTTATTAAAACCTCCGGTGCTGCTGTTATGGCTGCCGGATTGGTAAATTCATCCCTATTTGCGGGGACATCCCCAGCGGGAATTGGTATGTGCGACTGGAACCTGCCCAAAGGTTCTGCTAATCCCGATATCATTGCCAAAGCTGCCGAGGTTACTTTGCAGGGTATTCAGGTAAGCGTGGCAACAAGTCCCGATAATGTGCCACTGCGCGACCCAAAAGTACGCCAGCAATATGTCGAGTTGGGTAAAAAGCATGGCATTACCTTTCACTCGGTTGCGGCAGGCAGTATTTTGAACAAATATGCATTGGCTACTGAACCCCAATCCGCGGTATATGTGATTGATGCGATTGAAGCGGCTCAGGCTCTGGGTGCAAAGAATATTCTGATTGCGTTTTTCGGCAACGGAGACTTGTTGAAAAAAGACGCGGATGGTAAATATTATACCAAAACTATAAACGGATACAAAGAGCACGAACTGGATGATGCCCGTGTGGAAAAGGTCATTGATTGTTTGAAACAGATTGCGCCACGCGCCGAAGCCGCGGGAGTAGTATTGGGACTGGAAAATACCTTGTCCGCCCGACAAAATCTAGAGATCATTGAAGGAATCGGCTCTCCCATAGCGCAGGTGTATTACGACGTGGGCAACTCGTGGGGCAATGGATATAATGTGCCGGCAGAGATCCGCAAGTTGGGCAACGACCGTATTTGCGAAGTGCATCTCAAGGACTGGAAAACCAAAATCCTGGGTGACGACAAGGCCATGGTGGATATGAACGCATGCTCAAAAGCCCTTATGGACATCAGTTATGACAAATGGCTGGTGCTTGAAACCAGCGGCCGCAAAAACGAGTTTGAAGCAGATACCAAAACCAACGTAGCGTTTTCAAAACGTGTATTTGGTGTGAGTTAGTAAGGAATCATTATTGCATTTATAGTAGTTGTTGTAATGGAAAAAGACCTCAAAAAATATTTAAAAAATGGCAAGTTTGATAATGTTTTAGAAAAACATTCAAAAACAATGTCAAAAATTAGAGGTAAAAATAACAAGTCAACAGAAATTAAATTGAAAATGTTATTAGTTAGGAACAGCATTAAAGGATGGAAATTAAATTATAAGAACCTACAAGGCAAACCAGACTTTTATTTCCCAAAGCATAAAGTAGCTATTTTTGTTGATGGATGCTATTGGCATGGGTGTCCAAAATGTGGGCATATACCTAAAACACGATCTGAGTTTTGGGAAGCGAAGCTGAATAAAAATAGAGCAAGAGATAAAAGAGTCACAAGAATACTGAAAGAACAGGGAATAACGGTTGTTAGATTTTGGGAACACGATTTAAAGAAAAAGGAATTGTATTCAGGAGTTATTAAAAAGATTAATTTTATTTTGGGGACTAAATGAAAAGTGAGACAATTAAAGCTATTGAAAATGTTCTTAATTCGTGTGTATCTCGTGCTTTGAAAAGAATTAAAAAAGAAAAAACTTTAAAACCTTTTCATGAATTACTTTTAACAAAAGAATTATTGTTGGCATCTGCGTTTGAAAGGTCCTTTTCAACTTCCTTTGGTCAAGGGCCAATCGAAGAAATATCAAAATTAATAGCTATTGATTCTGGTGCGGAATGTACACGGCAAAAGGAAATTCAAGCAGAGATTAATAAGGGAGCTACTGATGAGATATCTAGACTATTAAATGCTTTAAGAGATGGCAGTAGTAAACCAAATTGGAACCGTGAATTGAAAAGAGTGTGTTCTTTTAAGAAAGGAGATTACGTAACTCAAAGATTAATATTTGATTTATGGATAAAAAGAGATGGTGTAGAAAATTTTTTCTCTATCAAGACGGTAAAACCGAATATTGATCAAACGGAAATAGCAAAAAAGGATATGTTATTATTAAAAGCTCATGATCCTAAATTAAATACATATTTTAGTTTATATTATAATCCTGGAGGTGAAAAGAGAGAAGATTATAATTGGTCTATTCCATCCAAAATATTTGATATGAAAACAGACAATTGTGTTCTTATAGGTAAAGAATACTGGGATTTTATAGGAGGAGAAGGAACCTATGTAGAATTATTATCAGTTTTTGAATCAGTAGGAAAAAAAGTTAAAAATGAATTAAAAGTCCTCAGTAAATAAAGAAGGTATTAAACTTTGTTGATATTCTTCTTGCCATTCTTGACGATTTGTATTTTTGTATCTTGAATATGGAAAATCTTTAATTTTGTAAACTTTTTCTTTATTCATAAGTTTTAATATTAAATTTCCAATGGCCCTACCTAAACCAGTTGGTACTGCATTACCTAATTGACGATATTGCTCAATAATACTCCCTTCAATTTTCCAATTATCAGGGAATTCTTGTAAAACTCTATATTCTTCAATGCTTAAAGGTCTATCTTCTTTTGGATGTGCCAAGTCAGTTGCAGGCATAGCAGGATGTGTTACTAATGTAGGGGAAGGCTTTTCCCATGCTAGTCTTCTTAGAAATCCTGTTTTACCACCACCAGCATAGTATGATTTACCTAATGCTTCCTTTTGAAGGGCAATAGGAAGGTTTCTCCAATTTTGACCAGCTTTTAATAATCTGTAATATTTTAGTCGTTTTTCGGGAAAGTTGATATATGTATGTTTTATTCCATTCAGAGTTTTAGTTGCTTCTTCAAATGTTTTCCATTTAGGGAGACCAAATAGTCCATTCTCTGAATGAGTTGGTATTAAAAATGGAATTTCCTGTTGGTCTCTTGAGCAAATAATTATCACTCTTTCTCTTTTTTGAGGTGTCCCAAAATTTGCAGCATTATATAAATTGAAATTAACAGAATAACCTTTATTTTTAAATTTAGTTAGAATATGGTTTAATGCACCACCTCTTCTTTCTTCTGCACTTAAGGGAGGATAACCATCCCCTCTTTGGTTATGAGGTCTGTGTTTTAGTGGTGCAGATAAAAGCCCTCGAACATTTTCGATTACAGCATATTTAGGGTTTAAATCTAAAATTAAGTCGATAAATGATAAAAAAACATTGCCTCTTTCATCCTCAAAAGCCATTCTTTTTCCAGCAGTGCTAAATGCTTGACAAGGAGGCCCGCCCACAACTAAATCAATATCATCATTTTCATTTAGTCCTGCTTTTGATTTGATTTGTTTTGCATTATAGTCACGGATATCGCCAAGTAAGGCTATATTGGGTTTGTTTTTAAGAATTGTTTTACGGCAAGCATTGTCTATTTCACTTGCTAATATTACATTAAAACCTGATTTTTCTAGTCCGATATCAAGCCCCATTGCACCACTGAAAAAGCTTAAAGCGATTGGCTTATTGTTAATAATTTCTTTTCTATTATACTTACTGGTTTGGTCTTTTACTTTTCCAGTTGTTGTTGTATCATAATATTTTATGATTTCATCTTTATCACAAATCCAAGAATTGCTAATTTTCTGTGCTTTGATTTTACCTTTAGTGCATAATTTTCTTAATTGTTGAGGTGTTCTGTTTAAAATTTTTGACGCTTCGTTTATATCTATCAAGGTACCTCCAAAAGGTTCTTTTGAGAAACTTTTTCAAGTACCCTAATTTAGCAATAATATTTTTTTTGTCAAGATTTTTTTACATAAAAAAAGCCCGATTATGTATCGGGCTTTTTTGTGCGCCCACAGGGAATCGAACCCCGAACCTGCTGATTAAGAGTCAGATGCTCTGCCAATTGAGCTATAGGCGCATATTTCTAACTTTTAAAGTACGGGAATTTGAGATTAAAATCAATGTTTTTTTGCTACAAGTCTGTTGATTGAAAGATTTAATAAAAATAATACAGGGTATATAGAGACCTTTTACGAATGACTTCAGTGATGTTTAAAATTTATTTGTGATCGTGACGGAGATTATCTCCGTCATGATCTTGTTATGGTTATTTAGTAAACAGAATGTAATATGTCATATATTTTTATCACAATCTGCATTCATTGAGCGGAGCGGGCGGTTCATTTTAAGCCTTTTAAGCAGCTTGCAAGAAGCATCTTGATGCATCATTTAGTATCTGCCTTCACCACAAAGCCGCCAAGATCACAAAGCATCACATCCGCCGGAGAACAGACAAGCTTTAAACGCGAAAGTTGACCGGAATTCATGTCGTTTCTGGGGCCACGGGCTCTGTCCTGGAACCAAAGAAAATAGTATCGTTAACTTTTTTCAAGCCAATTCGATAAAAGCTGTTCAATCGTTAGCAGGCCTTCAAGTTTTTCATTTTTATTTAATACGGGAATCGCATCGAGTTGATGTTTGACCATAAGGTTGATGATTTCATCAAGCGGGTCTGACTCGTTGCAGGTAATAAAATGTTTAATGAGCAGGTCCTCTGCATGCTCTGATGTGAGAAGAGAGTAAAGTTCTGTCACTTTAGCACTTGCGGAGACATGATGAGAGAAAATTGCCTGAAATAATCGTTCACGGCTGACGAGTCCCAGCAAATTGTCTGAATCATCCACAACACACAGATAATGTGTTTCCGGATGCTTTACAACGAGTTTTGCCATCTCCCGAATGGTTATGGCTCCGGATACATTACCGATTGTATTATAAGGATATAGATCTTTGATCAATTGCTTTTTCATGATTCTTTTCCCCTTTCTCCGTTTTGCGTTTGACCGGGGATTTCACCAGCTTTGGATATTGCAAATTTTACCGACATGGGACCGATGATTTGGACCAACAGTGTTGTCGCGGCAATTACATTAATAACCGTGTGACCCAAATGCTCTCCGGTAGATCCTAATTTGCCAAAATGCTGATAAATATCGAGTGCGAGGCCAATGGCAACACCGGCTTGCGAGAACAGAGCGAAACCGAGATATTTTTTAACTGCTGATGGCGCTCCGGATATAACTGATCCCAGAAAAGCCCCTGACCATTTGCCAACTGTTCTGCCAATAACATACAAGATTCCCAGTAAACCCATTGAGGGCATGAGACCCAGTTGCAATCTGGCGCCAACAAATAAAAAGAATATAATATAAATCGGCGGGACAAAGCTTTTCACGATATCGAAATTTGACTCATTTCGGTCCCGATGAAGATTGGTAAGTGTCAGGCCAACAGCCATGTTGGTAAGGATGAGTGAAAGGTCATAATATTTTGCGATGCCGCTTGCTAAAAATATAGCCGCAATGTTTATTACCAGTTGGTCATCTCGCGAAGAAATCCAGCGGAGAATATAGTTCATGATCAATGCGATTGCAATTCCAAGCAAGAGTGAACCAAAAATTTCAAACAGGGGTTGTAAGAGCATAATTTTAACACTCAGCCCACCACCGGCAACAAGCGCGTTTGCAAATGCAAAAGCAAATCCGTAAAGAAAGAGGGCCAGTCCGTCATCAAGTGCCACAATGGCTAAAATGGTTGATGTTAACGGTCCCTTTGAGCGATATTCCCATAAAACGTCTACAGTTGCGGCCGGTGCAGTTGCTGAACTGAGAGCGCCTAACAAAATGCCCAACGGTATATTCTTTGTTAATAAAATGGTCAGGATGCTAACAAAGAGCATGGCCAGCAATCCTTCGGAAAGCAAAATACTAAAGAATTGTTTGCCATATTTTTGGAATATAGAGTATTTGAGTTCTCCTCCAACCATAAAGCCAATAAATGCCAAGGCTATTGAAGTTAAAGCGGACAAATTATCAAGGGTTTCTATTGATAAAAAATGTAGAACCGAGTCCCCGAGTACAACACCAACGACGATGTATCCTACCACCTGTGGAATACCAAAACGTTCAAAAAGTCGTCCGCCTGCCAGACCCAGTGCCATAATAAGGCCAAGTGTAAATAAAATATGCATTCTGAATTATCCTCTCATTTGTTCATAGGGCTGCATTTGGCGAGCTATGCAGAGTCCCTACCTGGAAGTAAAAAAATGGAATATATCATTTTGGGTAATATTTTAAAACAAAATGAGTGTTTTCAATTCATTGCTTAAAATTTCAACAAGATGGCAGAATGTTATATTTCATCTATTAATTTTGCTTAAAAATCCTTTATTATAATCGAAAAAAATTATGCGATTGTGACGGGAAGCATCTCTGGCATTATCTTTTATCCAATTATAGCCTACACCGGTCTGGGAGCTATTATATTCAATGTTGCTTTAATAGGGTGTAATCTATATATTGATCAATAACCGCCATGTCATTTGAACTCATTTTTAAAAGGACTGCTATGATGAAACGCATACTCTTGATTTCTATTTTATTTACTTTAATAATTACAGCATATGGACAAAACAGTGCGCTTGATAACGTTGTGATTACATCGGAAGAGAATGAAATCCGGGTGCGTACCAATGAAAATGGAGAATTGCTGGTAAATGTAGCCCCAAAGGATGTTCAAAAATTCAAAACCAATGGATTCGTCCGTTACAGTGATTTTGGCGCTGTGGGTGACGGCAAAATTGATGATTTAGATGCTATTGCTGCCACTCATGCATTTGCCAATCAGCACAAGCTTTTGGTCAAAGCCGATGAGGGTGCAACATATTATATCGGAAACACGGAACGCACTGCGGTCATTCAAACCGACACCGATTTTGGTACGGCAGGATTTATTGTTGATGATAGTCAGATAGCTGTAGAAAAACGGGGTGCTTCTGTTTTCAAGGTATCCTCAACCCTGGAACCGTTCGAGATTAAAAGCATATCCTCTCTCAAGCGCAATCAGGAGAAAATAGATATCGCTTTACCCAAAAGCTGTCTGGTTACCGTAACCGATTCGAACGTAAAGCGATACATCCGTTTTGGACTGAATCAAAACAGCGGATCTCCGCAAACAGATATTTTTGTTGTTGATAAAAACGGAAACGTGGACAAGAACACACCCATCATTTGGGATTTTGATCAGATTACAGAAATCAATGCCTTACCCATTGACGAGACCACACTCAACATAACCGGTGGACGCTTTACGACAATCGCCAATACTGCCGAATCCAAATATACCTATTACAGCCGTAATATGGTGATTAATCGTTCAAATGTGCTTGTGACCGGACTGAAACATCGCATTACCGGTGAAGGAGACCATGGTGCGCCCTATAGTGGATTTATCACCATCAGCAACTGTTCAAACGTGACAGTCAAAAATACAGTGTTAACCGGACACAAAAAATACTATACCATCGGTTCGGCAGGCAAGCGGGTACCCATGGGATCTTATGATATTTCAATTGGTCGTGCCCTCAATATATCCTTTATCGATTGCAGTCAGACAAATGATATCAAGGACAATACGTACTGGGGAATTATGGGCTCCAACTATTGTAAAAATCTGGTATATGACAATTGTAAATTCTCCAGGTTCGATGCCCACATGGGAGTTGCCAATGCAACCATTCGCAATTCAACCATGGGGCACATGGGAATCAATGCCATTGGTACCGGAGTTTTGACCGTAGAGAATTGCACCGTTTATGGCAGAAATCTGGTTAACCTTCGCAGCGATTATGGCAGTACATGGCAGGGAGACTTTATCATCCGTAACTGTACGTTTGTGCCTTCCGGAGGCCAAACAACGAGTGCCAGCCTGTTCGGTGGTTCCAATTCTGGCAAGCACGATTTTGGTTATACCTGTTATATGCCGGAAACCATTACTATAGAGACTCTTCACATTGATGATTCCAACCATCCCGAGGATTACCAGGGCCCCGCTATTTTTGCAAATTTTAACAAGGAATACACAGACAGCACTTTTGAGGAAACATTTCCCTATATCAAAACAAATAAAGTCATTCTTGATAACGTGACCACTGCAAGCGGCAAGAAATTAAGAGTCAGCGACAATCCCTATATGTTCAGGGATGTCAAGGTAGTCGCTGAATAAAAGTTTCTATTGAGCGTTTAAGGGTAGTCAATCATTGACTGCCCTTTTTGTTATAGGGGGGATTGTAAGGAATGATGCCCACGAATCACACGAAAAATTACGAAAATTTTAGTTGTAGAAACTGTGGACTTTTTATCGTTTATTAATTTCTATCAAAAAACTTGAACTTGTAATGAATTATTTTTATATAAATATATGGGATGTTTTCTTTTTTAATCTATTTTATGATACTTATATTTTGACATTTTTTTGTGGGATTAAATTTGTCTTCATTACTTGGGAATTTTATGTTTGTAACATTTTTTTCTTCAATCTATATGCTTAAAAAAAAAGCAAATCATTTAATTATAAATTAAATTTAATTTTAACTATTTACAGAGCTAGAGGTGCTATGAATGATATTATTGTAGTTTCGACGACATCATCCTTGGAAGGTTGGGAAATTCAAAAATATCTAGGGACTGTAACTTTTCATGTAGTGGAGGGCACAAGTTTTTTTAGTGATTTCTTTGCAAAATATTCCGATTTTTGGGGAGGAAGGAATAAATCTTATCAAAATGCATTGGCTAGTATAAAAAATGAAGCAATAGCTGGTTTAAAGTTAAAAGCGAGAGAATTAAATGCTAATTGTGTTATAGGTATTTCTATTGATTTTGATGAAATATCTGGAAAAGATAAACAAATGTTTATGGTTTCAGCCATTGGTACTGCGGTATATGCAAAGAATGACAATATAAATATTCAAGAAATGTATGCTCAAAATAATAAATTGAGTGATTCTGAACTTGAGGTGTTATTGCAAAAAAGAAGTTTGTTGAATAAAATCAACGATCCGGAATTTAAATTTGATGATAAAGTTTGGAAATTTATAATTTCAAATAAAATTCATAAAGTTGCAAATTCAGTTATTAATTATTTAGAAAGCTCAAAGGATTCTTTGAATTTTGAAAAAATAATAGAATTATCTGGACGTTATTTTATGCAAATAGATAAAAGTGTTGCTAAAAAAGTGCTTTATGACTCATTTGCTTCCACAGATACAATAAAAAATGTTATTCGTAGAATTATTGTCGATGGTAGTTTTATCGATTATCATTATTTATTTCAATTATTAAAATCAGATGATATGAAAAGTCAAAAAAGGGCACTTGAATTATTGAAATTCCATAAATCATTTTATTCAATTGATGATCTCAATTTGATAAATCAACTTGTTAAATATATTAAAGACCAATTTGCTATTGAACTAGATATCGTTCAGGAAAAAGCAAAATTGTCTGGTAAAGTTCAAAATTATTGGATATGTAAGAGTTGTGATTTCAAAAACAAGGAAACAGACAGTTATTGTATAAAGTGTCAAAAGGATTCATTAGGATTCTCAGCTCTGGAAACAAAGCCTCAACAAGTACTTGATTTGTTAATCAATAAGGCAATTATATTGGAAGAGGAGTTGAATGTTCAAGAGATACAGTAATTTATGAGACTGTAAACTTTTTTGTGTAAATGAATAGTAGTGCTATATTTGGATTTTCATCCTGTCTTTAAATATAATAGAAAATTGAGAAACAACAAAGGCCCAGTTTCTGATGGGCTGCGACCATTTTTTAGCAATATCCCTGTAGGCCAGAAACAGCATTTTTTTCAACGCATCATCGTGGGGGAACAGAGATTTGGTTTTAGTGACTTTGCGAAGCTGCCGGTGCAGAGCCTCTACACTATTTGTGGTATAGATCATTCGCCGAATTTCTTCGGGATATTTAAAATAGTTGGACAGGTTGTCCCAGTTTTTTCTCCAGGAATTGATAACAATGGGATATTTGGGTCCCCATTTTTGTTCAAGGCGATCCAGTTGCAGTTCAGCGTTTTCTTTAGTTGTGCTTTGATAAACCAGCTTCAGATCTTTGATAAATTCTTTTTGATGTTTTGATGCAACATAACGAAGCGAGTTACGGATTTGATGGATGATACAAAGCTGGACTTCAGTATCGGGAAAAATGCTGGCAATAGCATCCGGAAAGCCTTTCAGCCCATCTACGCATGCAATCAGAATATCTTCAACCCCACGGTTTCGTATATCGGTTAGAACAGACAGCCAGAAATTGGCGCCCTCGGACTGGTCGATCCAAATACCAAGTAAATCCTTAAAGCCTTCACCATTGATCCCCAGTACAGTATAAGCGGCCTTGTTTATAATACGCCCTTCGTCACGTATTTTATAGTGGATAGCATCCAAATAAACAATAGGATAAACACTATCCAACGGTCTTGACTGCCATTCAACGACAAGCTCGCGTACCCGTTCGGTAACATTGGAAATAAATGTTGGGGAAGCGTCCAGGCCGTAGAGTGTTTCCAGATGGTCTTTGATGTCTCTTGTACTCAGACCTTTGGCATATAAGGCAACGATGATTTCATCTATTTTGCCCAGATCACGCTGGTGCTTTTTGACAAGTACCGGGTCAAATTCTCCATTCCGATCACGGGGGATTTTGATGTCAATTTCACCAAAATCTGTCTTCACTGTTTTGCTGCTGTGACCGTTTCTACTATTACCACTGTTATCACCTTCTGAAGAATGTCTCTCATAGCCCAAGTGCTGGGTCATTTCAGCTTCCATAATTTGGTCTGATATGCCCCTAATCAAATTCTTGACCAGACTATTTTTGCCCAGCAGATCGTCTGCTGTCTTGCAGTTTTCAAAATCTTTTTCAAGTTGTTTAATAATTTCAGGTGTAAGTTTCATTGGTAAATTCTCCTGTATTTAATAAAATGTAATATTTGTTTTTAAAACACAAGCGAATTTACAGTCCCTTGGAAAAGTGTGTGCAAATCAAAACTCGAAATTCAATAACCCTACGGGTTATTGAACCCTTGTTCATGATTTACACAAAAATCTTTACACTTCCTAATTTATTCTCTGTTACGATCGTGACGGAGATCATCTCCGTCACGATCTTTTTTTGTCTACATAGGTCTGGCTTGTTTCATATTTATTGAACATAGAAGGTGATAATATTGGTAGGCAATATCATCTCCATCACGTTTTTTTCTATTTGTATTAAAAGGCTTAACTGTCTAAATAGTGCTGTATCCTATGTTGAATTAATGCTTCACTCTATACCCTCAAAAAAAATCATTTGATCTTTTCCTCCCGTGGCTTATCTTAGTAAACAAAAATTCGGGAGGTTGGTCCATGAAACGCAGAGCATTTCTCAAATCCATGAGCGCGGGCGCAGGTTACCTGGTATTGAACAGCATGTGCGCGTCTAAAGCATCTCAGAATAAACCCAATATTGTGTTATGTATGGCGGATGACCAGGGCTGGGGAGATATGGGCTATTATGGGCACCCCGAGTTGAAAACGCCAAACTTTGACGCCATGGCGGCAGAGAATTTACGTTTTGATCATTTTTATGCCGCAGCGCCGGTGTGCTCGCCCACACGCGGCAGTGTCATGACCGGACGGCATCCCAATCGGTTTGGTTGTTTCAAATGGGGTCATACCTTACGGCCGCAAGAGATTACTATTGCTGAAGCACTAAAGCAGGCGGGCTATGTAACCGGGCATTTTGGTAAATGGCACCTGGGGTCTGTGTGCAAAAACAGTCCCGTAAGTCCCGGAGCAAGCGGATTTGACGAGTGGTTGTCCGCCCCCAATTTTTTCGATAACGATCCCATCTTGAGCCGTGAAGGTACCGCCGTTCAAACCCATGGCGAAAGCTCTATGGTAACGGCAGACGCGGCTATTGAATTTATAGAAAAACATGCAAACCAGCCCCATCCCTTTCTGGCAGTGGTGTGGTTCGGCTCTCCACATAATCCCCATCAGGCAATCGAGCAGGACCGGTTGCTCTATGCAAATTCCGAAGAAAAATATAAAGATTTTTACGGCGAAATTACCGGCATGGACCGGGCGTTCGGCAAACTTCGTAACAGATTAAAATCTCTGGGTATTGCCGATAATACGATCCTTTGGTATTGCAGTGATAACGGCGGATTGCCGGGCCTGGCAGTGACCGGGGGACGGGAATTCAAAGGAAGTATATATGAAGGCGGACTGAGGGTGCCGGCTATTTTAGAGTGGCCCGCAAAGATCAAAGCGCATCGGGTGACCAATGTACCTTGCAACACTGCAGATATTTATCCTACATTGCTGGATATTGTGGGTGTAACAATGCCCAATCAACCGAAACTGGATGGAGTAAGCCTTACCGGAATCATTGACAGGAGTATGGACAAGCGCCCCAAGCCCATGGGGTTCTGGTCGCATCCCACCCGCGGTATCAGTACGCCCAGTAAGGTATGGATGAAAGAAATGCTGGAAGCTCAGCAGGCGGGAGGGGATTGTAAAGAGCCCTCGAGAATCCATTCGGATGCAGCAGTGATCAAACAGCAGTATCCAAAAGACAGTTTTCCGGGACACTCGGCCTGGCTGGACTGGCCCTGGAAGCTGCACCGGATTGAGCAGGATAAAAATATCACGTTAGAGCTGTACAACCTGGAAGCGGATCCCATGGAAGAAAAAGACCTGACTGTATCAGAACCGGAGAAAACAAAATCCATGCTTGCAGGATTGGATGCGTGGCTGGTCTCGGTTGTGAACAGCCTGAACGGAAAAGATTATAAAAAAGTATAGAACACGAATAAAACGGATGACATGAATTTTTACAGATTGATTTTATATTGTCCCATCGAATTCAGAGGTTGGTTATTTTAAGGAGTTGAAATGAAAAGAGTAGTACTGGTTTTGGTGATAGCATTGAGTCATATACTATTTGCACAGGAACAATGGCCGCAGTTTAGAGGTCCCGGTGGTGAGGGTGTGGTTGATCTGCAAGGGTTGCCCTATGAATGGAGCGAGAGTCAAAATGTAAAATGGAAAACCGCCATTCATGATCTGGGGTATTCTACTCCGGTGATCTTGAATAACCAGGTCTGGTTTACCACTGCAACAACTACCGGTGAAAAAATGTATGCGATTTGTCTTGATCTTGAGACTGGCAAGGTTGTGCATGACATTCTGGTGTTTACCAATACGGATCCGCAAGGTATCCACAAGCTGAATAGCTATGCTACACCTTCTGCCACCATTGAACCGGGCAGAGTATATGTGCATTTTGGCACTTTTGGAACGGCCTGTCTGGATACGCAGACCGGTAAAAAGATTTGGGAGCAGCGAGGACTGAAAATTGAGCATATGCAGGGACCCTCAGCATCTCCAATTATTTATAAAAATCTACTGATTGTGCATATGGATGGTACGGATGTGCAATATATTACAGCTATGGATAAAAACACCGGCAAAGTGGTTTGGAAGACTGAACGTCCCCAGGAATATTACAAAGATGTACGCCCTGTTTGGCGAAAAGGATACACCACACCGTTGATTATCAATTGGAAGGGTAAAACCCAGTTGATCAGTGTTGCGGGACAAGTGGTGCAGTCCCTGAATCCCGTTACGGGTGATGTGTACTGGTATGTTGTGCTGGCGGGAGATTCGCCGGTACCGTCTCCGGTATTCTGGAACGGACTGGTTTATGTGAATGGCGGGTATCATTCCCGGACTCCCAGTCTTTGGGCTGTTGCGGTGGACGGTAGTGGTAATGTAACCGATACCCATGTAAAATGGAAAACCGATCAGCACATCTCGAACGAAGCATCTCCGGTGGTTAAAGATGGACTCTTGTATGTTGTAAATGACAGGGGAGAAGCTGCCTGTCTGGATGCTACAACGGGAGATATGTTCTGGGAGCATCGACTCTCGGGCAAGTATGGCGCGTCTTTGTTACTCAATCAGGACAAGGTCTATTTTTTCAGCAAAAGAGGATTGTGCACGGTTGTCAAGACCGGAAAAAAGCTCGAGATTTTAGCGGAGAACCAACTGGATGATGGTTTTTACGCATCGGCTGCTGCTGTAGAAAAGTCATTGATATTGCGTACATCAACGCATGTCTATCGGATAAAGGAGTAGTGTAATCGTCTAGGAAGAGAAAACCAGGGATGATATGGAAAACATTCCTGTGGATCCATCAGCAAAGCATATTGCTGTATGACGCGCTCAAGGCAAAGGATTTGCGTGCAGAACTGGTTCTACTTGATGGAATGGGCCACGGCGGTAAGGGTTGGAGTGAACAGGTCCCGCGGGTAGCGGCGTTTTTTATAAAGTCTTTAAGGTAAAAGAGTAAAAAATTGTAGTCAGTGCTTTAAAAAAGATTGCATATATTGTTTATTCAAGTTATTATGAATATATAATTTGGGGGCTTGGGTCGTACATCAAGCCAAAATTAACTACTTTTTCAAGACAACCGGGAGTGTATTCCATTTCATTAATGGTATTATCAAGAATACATCCCGAATAGAACATGGTGGGAGCGATTATGAAGTTGAAATTAGTGGTAGTCTTTTGTTTTATTGTAATACAAGCATCAGCACAAAATTATCCTATACTTTGGGAAGACCACTTTGAAGATGATGATTTCGAGGCATTAAAGAATGTGGGTTGGATTTATTATCCGGAAAGAGATATACAAAGACAGTTTGTTGGTCAGGTAAACGGTGAACTTGTTGTTGAAGCAGGCTCCTATGGTGGATTGGTTGGAATGGGTTTGGTAGAAACCAATGGAGTACCACTGGTTACACTTGATGGTGATGGTGATCCTGATCATGCCACTGTACCGTTATTACTTGAAAATTCCTGGAGCAGTCCCAACCAGATATTGACTGTTAAAGTGAAATTTGAATCATTTACAACATCTTTGTTTGAAATTGCAACGAGAATGCCCATTGATACCAGGCGAGGTGATTCAGACCCGACCGAAGCACCTGCTTATGCAATATATATTAGCCCACTTGAAGATTATATATCAATGGTCAAGTATAGTGGCTCTATGGCGCTTTTTGCACCCAATTCCTGGACATATTTTGAAAAAGAAGCATTCTTTGATTTTAATCTGGATGAATATTATTGGATCAAATGGTATTTGAATGAGGGTGACCTGAAATTCAAAATATGGCAGGGTGAAGAAGCTGATGAACCTGGAGCATGGTTTATTGAGGCAGTTGATCCTGATCCCAGAGTCACAGGCACATTTACCATGTTTTCAGTATTTGGTTCTCCCCCTGGAACGAATGAGGATGGTGACCTCTTTGTTTTGGATGATGTGGTAATGCGTTCTAGTTTTGAAAATTCATCTGTGCCGGTAGAAATGAGTTTGTTTACAGCACAGCAAAACGATAAAAAGATCTTTTTGTCCTGGTGGACGGAATCCGAAACCAATAATTATGGATTTTACGTTGAGCGAAAAGCCCTGGGAGATTGGCAGGAGGTCGGCTTTGTTACGGGGAGTGGCACCACTATAGAACAACACAATTACAGCTTTTTAGATGACTATACCGCTAATGATGGCCCGGTATATTACAGGCTAAAGCAGGTCGATTATGACGCGAGTTACAAATATTCAAACATAATCACAGTGAATCCTGTTGTACCCGCATCTTTTAAACTGGAACAGAATTACCCCAATCCTTTTAACAGCTCTACGGTAATCAAATATGAATTGGCAGAAAGATCGTTCATAGATTGCTACATAATAAATTTAGAGGGGCAAATCATAAAAACACTGGTTCACGATGAAAAGAATGCAGGAGTATATTCATTGCATTGGCATGGCCAGGATGCTTATGGTAGTCCGGTTGCAAGTGGTGTTTATTTTCTGGTACTGGAAGCAGACAATGTAGTAAAAACTCAAAAAATCACCCTGTTGCGTTAAGATTCGCATGTACAGATATTATGATCGTGACGGAGATCATCTCCGTCACGATCTTGTTGGCTGTTTAGTTTGTAAGAATTTGTTTGAATCTAAAACCTCTGTTTATCTGTAACCAATCTGGCTTTTAACTGCTCATAATTCACATCTTGAACTGCTGTATTGTTTTCGATAGCAAAAGATGCCGCAGTTGCTGCTGACTGACCCAATATCATAAATACCGGTTCCATGCGGATGGACCCGAATGCAATATGTGATGCGGATACACAGACCGGTACCAGCAGATTGGTGCATTCCTGCTTTTTGGGGATAATACTGTTATAACTGATTCGGTAGGGACCCGGAACATGTACACCAATATCACCTTCGTTTTGCACAAATCCGTCCGGCTTGATATAACGCTGCGCATTGTGCGAGTCCAGCGTGTACGAGCCCATGCCCACGGGTTTTTCAACGGTACGTTTACCGAGCACATCATGCTCAGTCATAACATGTTCGCCAATCATGCGGCGGGCTTCGCGCACATAGATCTGGTGCGGCCAGTTGCCATTGTCCACAAACTCGTCTTTGGCGAGTCCCCATTTTTGCATTTTCTGTTGGACCTCTTGCGGAATTCTCGGATCATTAGCGATGAAATAGAGCCAGCCTTTTTGATAGTTCTCATGTTCCTTTAATATTTCTTTGCGGCGGTCATAGCTCGCTTCGGGATAGTCATAATTCATGCCGATATTGTCTGTGCTAAAGGGGCCGTGGTTGTTGGTATCGGTTTTGAGATTGGGGATCATGTCGAATTTGTTAAAGGTTTCGCGCCAACCGGATTCATAAATTCGTACCAGCAGTTCATATTCTGCGGGATCGTAATTTTTGGGTTTTGGGAAGGGCACCCGGTTTTTCTCAACAGTGGTTAAACACATGCGATAGCAGTATGCCTGGAGACGATGGTCGCCCTGGCCTTTTTCGCCCGGAGGTTCTGTGGAAATACGTGACAATACACCACTTGATGGATCACCGGGGACTTTGTAAGGAGAAATGTCGCTTTTGAAATGATGACCGTGGTGCAAAACACCCACCTGCACACCATTCCAGGTCTCGTCATATACGCTGTTGGCTTCACGACCCACATGGTAAGATACACCCGCGGCAGCCATGAGATCGCCTTCATAGGTAGCGTCTATAAAGACCTTGGCAGTTAAAGTCTTTCCGCTGAGCATCGTAATGGTTTTTATTGATCCATTGCTTGTTTTTACTCCGTTTTCACGATCGAGCCACTCGTTGCGGAACACCGGGATGTTGAGTGCTTTAACCCACTCATCGTAAACTTTTTCAGCCACATGCGGTTCAAACACCCACATGGTTTGTTCCTCATCATTTTTGGCTTTAGTGCCCTGACCCTGGTTTTCAAAGTCCTGCATGTTTTCCCATACCCAGGCATTGTCTTTCTCATAATGCTGCCAAACACGGTGGTAAAATTCACGTGCCAGTCCGCCAACTGCGCTGGTGTTACCGCCATCGGTCCAGCCGAGTCCACCGGAAGTGAGACCGCCCAGGTGCACGTCCGGGCCCACAATTGCTACGGAATGGCCCATTTTCTTTGCCTGAATGGCTGCGACAACACCGGAAGATGTTCCGCCATAGATAACTATATCATAATGATTGGATTTGGTTTGCTGTGAACATGCGGTAAACAGCATTCCGCAAATGGTGAATAGTATAACAAGAAATATCTGAATTTTTTTCATACTGCCCTCAATGTTTTAATTTCCTCTACCCGATGGAAAATACATAAATCGAGTTTAGAATCAAAATAAAAATAGCCAACGAAATACAAGAAAAAGGCCGGTTTCTGAGTTCGGTCTGTCATTAGGCGAAACGAGTATCGAAGAGCTCAAGCTGTCAGTTATCAGTATTTAAGTTATGGTTTGTTGCATCAATTTAAAAAAAGTTGAACCACAAAGCCGTCAAGAACGCTAAGAAAAACGGGAAGGAGAAAAACGAACCACAGAACACACGGAAAGGCTATTTCTGATCGTGAAGGTGATCATCACCGTCACGATCTAAGAAAGCATCTGCGTTTATCTGCGTTCATCGAGCGAAGCGGGTGGTTAATAAATGTTTTTTTACGGTATATTTCAGACTGGTCCTTCGATACTCTCGTGAGTAAAGTGCTCACTCGAACTCAGGAACCGGTCCCTACATCAACGCTTTATCAAAACATCATGAATTATTTCTTTTGCTGTTCCAGCCATTTCATGGCTGGATAGGGAAGCCCTTCGTGTCCGCCTTCAAAAAGGGTAACGCGGGCATTACCGCTTTGGCGACGAAGCAGCACGGTTTTGTCGCCATACCAGATATCTGCTTTACATTTGTTTTTCAAGTGATCTGGTAATTCCTGGGTTTCAACAATATAATCAATGTCCTCTTTCGCGATTTTATCATTATCTGCCGCCAGTACGTTAAATGCATTGAGTGTATGACTCACCGGCACACTTCCCGTGTGTCCGTCGTGAATACCCGCATTGATATCAAGCGGCAGTCCTTTTGCATTTTGCAAAAAGAACAGAGAGGAGCGATTTTTATATTCTTCATCTACTTGTTTGCTCGTGCCAGGCTCACCACCGGTGGAATTGAGAATCATGTCCGCATAGCGATTTCCGAGGTCCCGGCTTTCATAGTACCAGGCTTTTATGTCTGATATGGGTACCCAGGCCGAGACGGCCGTCCAGATTCCGGGATGTTTTGCCGCCATGAGCAGAGATGCATGGCCGCCGCCTGAATTGCCCAAGAGATAGATGCGGGAGGTATCTACGTTGGCAATGCCTTTGGCAAAATCAACCGCGCTTAGAATATCCTGAATCATCAGATCCGAGCCGGTTGCCTCGGGGCGATTGTTGGGGCCGCGAAAGTTGGGATGGATGAATATCCAGCCTTTTTCAATGCACCAGCGGGCCTGAGGGACCTGTGAATCCTGGGTGTAGTCTCCGGACCAGGTATGCAAACAAACCAACAAGGGACGGGGAGAGTCGTAATCCGGTTGATAAAACATGGCAGGCTGATAGCTATTGTCTGCTTTGCTGAGGTATTGGATCTCTTTGACCGGTTCAGGCCAGTTACGGTTGCCAATAGCGGAAAAGTCTATGGGTGAAAAGCCATTACGGATTGCTGGAGAATCTACCATCAGATCATAATCGTCTTTATCCGGATTTGTGAACCGGGGATCCTCAAGTTGCGAGTTGAGGTCCTGACCTTTCTTTTTCCAGTCATCAAAAGACATTCCGGCAAAAGTAACCGGTTTGCCATCGAGACGATAATAATGGTTATTGTTAAACCGGTAATTGTTTTCTTTCCAGTTTTTGCCCAACAAGTCGGTTCCGTACCAGTAAACGATATTGTTTTCAAAGGTAAAGCTGAGGTGCTCTTCGTTACGGGAACGTTGTATTTGCTGTTCGCGTGCGAGAGCAAAAATATTATTACGGATAATGTTTTCTTTTCCATAATGCTGATGAAATCCGGCGCTTTTGGTTCGGTATACAATATTGTTCTCGAGAACAATATCGGTGCTGCCTTCGTCCGTGTACAATCCCCATCCGCCATAGCCCCACGAATCCACATCATGGATACGATTATTACGTACAACTGTGCCAGGAGAGATGCCTAGCAGATAAACGCCGCCCATATCGGAAAGCATTTTTTGTCCCACGTGGTGTATGTGATTGTATTCAATGTGATTGTTAACACTGACGCTTGGTGTGTATCCCCAAACCCATCCCGCGGAAATTCCGGAATAGTACAAATGATGGATGTGGTTATGTGCTATTACATTGTTATCCGCATTTTGTAAAAATATACCCACACCGCTGTGATAGATTTGTCCCATGTGATGCAGATGATTGTTTGTAATTGTGATATTGCCGGTTCGTAAGAGTGAATCACTTTTAGCATCTCCTCCGGAGAGACGAATTCCGCCAGCACCCAGGTCAGCCAGTTCATTGTTGGTAATTTGTATTTCTCTGCAGCCATCTGCCAGTTCTATACCATAGGTGCCGGTGTGTCTTATAATTGAGTTTTCGAAACGAATGTTTCTCACTCCGGTCATATAGATTGTACCTGGTACTGTGTTAGCTGCTTGCAGATCTCCGGCATCGTCAGCAGGGAGCTGCCAATCGGTATGCTCAAACGTCAGGTTTTTAAACTGAATGTTCTCAATCCATTTGTTGGCAGAGGGATCTCCCTCTAGCCTTAGCAGTTGTGAGCATTGCGGTACATAAACCTCGGCAGAGGTAATGTCTTCACCGGGCATTGCAATGTAGGAGAGGATACCGGTTTTTTGGTCCCAGTACCATTCACCGGGACTGTCCATACCCTCGTAAACATTGTCAATATAGTATCGGGCACCAGAGCTGTTATAATCGTCAGTCAATTTCCTTCGACTCGATTTTTGGAATGTAACGATCCGTTCATTGTCATCAATGCTTTTTACCGGCAGGTGAGTATCTACCCAGAAATGTAAAACTACCACTTCAATGTCCGTTATATTTTCCCAGTCCCCGCTCATATCTCCATCAGCATAGCGGAACAAATGTGCAGGTGTATTGTAGCGGGCTTTGGGATCGAGTCCCGGATTCTCTTCAATAAGAAAATGACCGGTATTGGGAGTACGCGCTCTGAATCGACGTTCACCATTGACAAAGAGTTGACGGAAGGGAATGTCGGTTTCAACCTTTGTCTGCCACAGGTTATTGCCCTTGAATTTCCAACCGGTTATTTGTTTTCCTCCCGAAATGACGGGGTGCTCACCGGAGTATGCTTCAATAACCAATGGTTTGCCGAAATCTTGTGGTTCAAACAATAAAGGGGAAGACAACTCGTATCTGCCCTGTTTTATTTTTAGGGTAATTTTATTTTTTCGGATATTGGGAGAAAGTGCTTTTACTGATTGCAGTGCATGCTCCAGCGTTGCAAAGGGTCCGTCTGATTGATCAGCGTTAGGATATGCAATGCTCCCTGACCATGAATTGTTACCGGAAGGGGAAACATAAAAAGTGACAGTTTCAGCAGAGATAAGTAGGGTAGTAAAAAGAAGAGAAACAGTGAAAACAACTGACAGGATTTTCATTGACAGCTCCCGATTATTAAAATAAAATTATATTCGCTGAACATGAAAATGATGAATTCTGCTTAAAAAGTCAAGATGGAAAAAGAGTGTTTATCTCAATAACTGATCAAATTATATTGCTTTTCCTTCTAATATGCAAAAAGAAGACGGTGTAGTTATAATATTCATTAATTCTAATCCTGATTCTTGAAAGAGATAATTGAATTGTGTGATAGTCCTTTCTTTCCCACCAGGAGCGGTAACAAGCATATGTAAATCAAATAAATAGTTAATAACAGATGCATTGTCCGCATCCAGAACTGCGTCAATAACCAGAATCCGCCCATTTGGAGCCATTGCTTTTCGACAGTGAGTCAGAATACGTACGCACTCATCATCTCCCCAGTCATGGATGATTTGTTTTAAAAGATAGGCATCCTTACCTTTGGGAACCGATTCAAAAAAATTGCCGCTGATATATTCTAGTTGACCCTGTTGCCCTGAAGGTATATGTAATATTGCATCCTTAATCACATGTTCCAAATCAAAGACGGTTCCTGTTAGATGAGGATTTTTTTCAATAATTGCTTTTACCAAACTTCCCTGTCCACCACCTATATCAATAATACTGTTAAACCTGCTGAAATCATAACTGTTGAGGATTGCAGGGATGTGGCCTTTAGCTATTCGGGTCATACAATCATTAAAGGTATCAGATAATTGTGGGTTTTGTTCAAGATACTCGGTATAGCTCATTTTGAAATATTGGTCAAAGGCGGCTTGACCGGTTGTTACAGAGTAATCGAGTCTGCCCCATGAATTCCACCAGGATGCATCACCTAAAAGTAAAATGTATGAACGTTGTGAGTACGGATGATCGCTTTGTAATAGTGTTGACAATGATGTGTTACTGATTTTTTGTTGTTCTGTTCTTTGAAAAATTCCCATAACAATCAGAGTGTTAAGCAATCGCTCAAGTGCTAGCGGTTGTGTTCCTGTTTTTTTTGACAGGTCTTGGATGGAAAGAGGACCCTGTTGTAGCAGATCGGCGATATTTAACTTTGCCGCAGTATAGAGACATTGGGATTTCATAAATCCTGTTGCCAGGTTGAACAGCTCAACCATTGAATGTAGAGATTCCAATTCTTTTGATGTTTGAACATGAGTCATGATATAATTCCTTTCATGATTTTGTAAAATAATAATGAATGAAATGATAAAACTAAAAGATTTTGAAAAAAAAAGTTGTAGAAAAAGGGGATTAAAATATTGATGTTATATGAGGTTTTAAAAAGTAATGGTTTAAATCTAATAATGCAAGAAAAAACGCGAGTTGAAACTGGAAAATCCTTTCAATTTGGATTTCTTTATTTATCAAGAGTATAATAATATAAACGTCGTGAATTCAAGTAATAAGTGCAACAAAGTGATTTAAAATAATAGAATATGTAAATTTCTTCTTATTCTTAGCTTAATTTACCGAAAACTCGAGTAAATATAATGATTTTTCTTGACATCATGGTATATATTTTGCATAATATACAATACCAATTAAAATAAAAATATGTTTTTTATTTTTGACTGGTTATTAATAATAAACCGGGTGGGAAGAGTATTTGAATTTAAATTCAGCAACAATTTATGTCGATTTTCAAGGTGTTGTTTTTAAAGCAGGTAGGGAAGCTTTAAAAAAAATCCAAATATCAGAAACTGATTTTGTTGGAAAAAAAATATCTGATTTTATTCCAGAATTAGGTAATGAATTAGTAAAGAATTATAGTGATTTTGAAACAGGGAAAAAATGTAAGATAATAAATCCTTTACTACCACATACAACATTGTTTTTATCAAATGTTCAAGTTTTACCTCTTTTAGACTCAAAAAAACTGACGGGGTTTTTAGTCATTTTGGGTAACATAGAAAGACAAAATGATATGAATCCGCATTTCTTGAATGTAGATTGTGATAGTTTTTATGAAAAATCTCCTCTGGCATATCAATCCTTAGATAATAAAGGATATATCTTGAACGTAAATTCAACCTGGTGCACAAGTCTGGGTTATAGTAAAGATAATGTCATTGGCAAGTGGTTTGGTAATTTTTGGGTTCCCCAAGAGGCTCCAATTTTTGAAACTTTATTTAAAAAGATTAAAGAGCAGGGGTATATAGAGAACCAGGAATTCCGATTGGTTAAAAAAGATGGTACTTTATTAACTGTTTCATTTGATGGCAAACTATGCACTACTCCGGAAGGTGTTTTTAAAAAAATATGTTGTATTTTCAAAGATGTGTCTAATGCAAGCCAGACAATTGATGCATTGAGTATCTCCAAAAAACACCTGCTCAACATTTCTTCTTTAACTACTGATTATGCCTATTCAATTCTTTTAAAAGGTAAAGGTGACTTTGAAGTAGAATGGGAATATGGATCATTTGAAAAGCTTGCCGGTTATCCATTTTCTCAACTTTATGGCAAAAAAGATTACAAAAAGAAATTCCATCCCGATGATATTCCTCAGGTACATGCTACATTTGAAACAATAATGCAGGGTAAAAAGGTTTCTTTAGAGTGCCGGATCATTACTCAAGCGGGGGAAGTAAAATGGTTTCAATTTATTGGTGTACCCGAGTGGGATGATGAAAAATTAACGTTGGTTCGAATTTTTGGTACCGTCAAAGAAATTACCAATCAAAAAGAAACAGATCTTGCGCTTCAAAACAGTGAAAAACAGTATCGCAAATTGTTTGAGCATATGAATTCTGCTTTTGCTTTGCACAAAATTATTACGGATAAAAAAGGAAAACCTGTTGATTACATTTTTTTGGAAGTGAACCCCAAATTTGAAGAAATGACAGGTTTAAAGGCCCGGGATATTATCGGAAAACGAGTATTGGAAGTATTACCAGATACGGAATCTTCCTGGATTGAAAAATATGCTCAAGTTGCCCTTTCCGGAGAATCCTTGTTTTTTACAAATTACGCCAAGGAATTGGACCGTTACTATGAAGTCCAGGCATATTCTACGGAAAAAGGATATTTTGCAACAACCTTTTTAGACATTTCTGAACGTTTACATAATGAAAATGAATTAAAAGAACGAGAAGAACGGTTCAGACAATTGTTCAATAATATTTCCGCTGGTGTTGCAATTTATAAAGCCATTGATAATGGTAAAGATTTTATTATTGTTGATGTTAATCACGCTGGTCAGAAATTGAGTCAGGTCAAGCGTGATCATATTCAAAATAAAAAAATAACCGAGGTGTTTCCGGGAGTTAAAGATCTGGGTTTGTTTAATGTTTTGCAGCGAGTATGGAAAACCGGAAAGGCTGAATCTTTACCATTAAAGCGATACAAAGATGCCCGTATACATGAATGGGTTGAGAATTATGTCTTTAAACTTCCTTCGGATCTTGTTGTTGCCTTGTATGAAGATACCAGTGACCAGAGAAAGTCAGAACAAGCACTTGCCGATGCAGAGAAAAAGTTTCGAACAGTAGCTGAATATACATTTGATTGGGAATTCTGGACAGATAATAAAGGAAGAAATCAGTATGTTTCTCCATCTTGCGAACGAATATCCGGTTTTAGTGCTAAAGAGTATGTTGATAATCCTGATTTGTTGTTCCAGATCATTCTCCCGGAAGACAGATATTTATGGCATGAACATCTGGCTGCTTTAAAGTCAGATAAATCCAGCCATTCTTTGATTCAGTTTAGAATAAAAAAGAAAAGTGGAGAAATTGTTTGGATAGAACATTCTTGTCAGCTTGTATTTGATGAAGACGGCAATTCACTTGGGCATCGTGGAAGCAATAGAGATATTACCGACCGGAAAAAACAGGGTGAGTTGGTTAAGAAACAAGGGGAAAGACTTGAAAGTCTTTTCAGAATATCTCAAAAGCGGACGGATTCTTATCAGGAATTGTTAGATTATGCTTTAAAAGAGGCAATTACGCTTACGGAAAGCAAAATAGGTTATATTTATTTTTATAGTGAAGAGAAAGAACAGTTTGAACTTCATTCCTGGTCGGATGAAGCTATGAAACAATGCCAGGTTATGGACGTGCAAACGGTTTATGATTTAAACGCTACCGGATGTTGGGGAGAAGCGGTAAGACAGCGTAAAGCCTTTATTGTGAACGAATACTCGAAAGAAAATCCTTATGTCAGGGGTATACCTGAGGGCCATGTTGAGCTGGAAAAGTTTTTGACAATTCCGGTTTTTTCTGATGATGTAATTGTAGCAGTCGTTGGAGTTGCCAATAAAGAACAGGATTATGACCAGCAGGACATTGATCAGCTAACCTTATTGATGGACAGTGTTTGGAGTATTGTTGCGCGTCAAAAAGCTTTTATAGAGATCCAGTCTGCCAAAGTGCTTGCGGAAAAAGCAAATCGGGCCAAGAGTGATTTTCTTGCCAATATGAGCCACGAATTAAGAACGCCAATGAATGGTATATTGGGAATGATGTCTCTGATAGATGATGATTCTATAGATCCGCGGCAGCTTGCATTTATTAACATGGCGAGAGAATCAGCAAATCATTTGCTGTATTTAATTGAAGATATGCTCGAATTGTCTCGTATAGATATTGGGAAAATTACCTTGCGACCTGAAAAATTTGATATAGTTGAACTGGTGTCTGATCTTTTAAGTACTTTAAAGATCAGAGCAGAAGAAAAAGGATTATCGTTTGTTTTTGAATATTCAAAGGGAACTGTTGATTATTATGGAGACAAGCATCGAATTACCCAGATTTTGGTTAATTTGTTGACCAATGCTATTAAATATTCTCAAAAGGGAACTATATACATCAAGATCATGCTTGAAAAAAATCTGGTAATTAGCGTTAAAGATGAGGGGATTGGAATTCCAGCAAACAGGATTGATGAGATTTTTGAGCCTTTTCATCAGCTCGAAGATCCGTACACCAAAGAGCACGCTGGTATAGGTGCCGGGCTTGCTATCGTAAAAAATTTGTTAGACCTTATTGGGGGTGAAATTGCTGTTCATTCATCGGTTGATGAAGGTTCTGAGTTTATTGTTTCGCTTCCAATTCGAGAAACACCGGTGCTTGAAAAGAGCAAGCTCAAATCAAGAATTAGAAAGCATAAAGATAGTAAAATAAAAAAACTTACCATCCTGGTAGTTGAAGACGAAGCAATTAATCGCATTTATGTCAGGTCAATTCTGGAAAACAGCGAGTTTACTGTATTGGAAGCCGGGAATGGTTTGGAAGCTGTTGATATGGTTGAGCGCCACAAACCGGATTGTGTTTTGATGGATATTGGTTTGCCTGTGTTGAACGGGATTGAAGCCACAAAACAAATCAAAGAAAAACCGGATTGTAAAGAAATTCCAGTTATTGCTGTTACTGCTCATGCACTTCAGGAAGACCGCGAACGTATTTACAAATCGGGTGTTTCAAATGTTGTTGTCAAGCCATATGCGGAAAAGAATTTGATAGACGCAATTTATGCGGTAACCCAAATGATATAAATATTAACCCTTAATTACGCCCAGGGGTTTTAATCTCGCAACAATTGCAGATAAACCCGCACCCTCTACAGCACCTACTACATCAGATACATTTTTATAAGCTTCAGGCATTTCTTCTGCGAGTGTGCCTTTTGAAGATGCCATTACCCAGATCCCCTTGTCCTCAAGTTCTCTGTGAATAGAGCGCCCCTGCGCTTTTTGCATGGCTTTTTTGCGACTCAACATTCTTCCGGCTCCATGACAGGTCGAGCCAAAGGTCTCCTGCATGGCCTGGTCTGTGCCGGCCAGTACATAAGAATAACGCCCCATGTCACCGGGAATTAAAACCGGTTGACCAATTTTACGATACGCTTCAGGAATGGACGCCTGGTTTGGGCCGAATGCCCGTGTTGCACCCTTGCGGTGTACGCATACCGGTTGTTGTTTTCCGTTTACAGAGTGGGTTTCAATTTTGGCAATATTGTGTGCAACTTCATAGACGACTTGTAAATTGACGGATTTGCTGCTGCTGTGTAATCCTTTTTTTAATGCTTCACGGGTCCAGTGGGTGATCAATTGACGGTTGGCAAAACCAAAATTCACACCGCAAGCCATAGCGGCAAGATATTGCTGTCCCTCTATTGATTTCACCGGAGCACAACATAACTGACGGTCGGGAAGGTAGATGCCGTATTTTTCTGATGCCCTGAGCATAACTTTGATAAAGTCATCACAAATTTGATGGCCCAGACCGCGTGATCCGGTATGGATGATCACGGTTACCTGGTCTTTATGCAGGCCCATTATTGCAGCTTTTTGCACGTCAAAAATTTGTTCCACAAAGCCCACTTCAACAAAATGGTTGCCTGATCCCAGCGTGCCCAGTTGTGCTTTGCCGCGATTCAATGCGTGTTCGCTTACAAACTCTGTTTCGGCACCCGGCATTTTGCCGTTTTCTTCAATCTTGTCCAGATCGGCTGATTCGCCATATCCATTTTCAACAGCCCAGTGTGCTCCTTGTTTCAGTACCCGCAATTCTTCTTTACGGGCCAGATTGATCTGCCCTTTAGAGCCAATACCACTGGGAATACTGTGAAACAGTGCGGTGACAATATCTCTGATTTTATCTTTCACATCATTTTTGTCGAGATTGGACCTCAGCAAACGTACACCGCAGTTGATGTCGTAACCCACTCCACCGGGAGATACAATTCCATTATCCATATCAAACGCGGCGACGCCACCAATGGGGAAACCATAACCCCAGTGCATATCCGGCATGGCATATGAATAGTTGATAATACCGGGTAAACAGGCAACATTGGCAGCCTGTTGGGGAGCATTATCATTAACCATGTCCTTAAGCATGGAGTCACTGGCGTAAATCCGTGCGGGAACATTCATTTTTCCGGTTTTGGGGATTTCGTACAAGAAATCGTGGATTTTTTGAAAATTTTTAGTCATGATCAAATATCAAAAATTATGCGTGCCTGCCATGAACCGTTAACCGGTTTGACATAGATATCGTGATACGTAACCGCTTTGATTTCCATATGAATTTCGTGTCGGGAACTGTCGAGTGATTCTCCTCTGACGTTTGCGGAAAGAACATTGTTGCTGAAATGTATGTCAGCTATACTGCCCAGTAAAAAAGATTCGGTCTGAAAAAAATAATTCAATTCAGATAACCAGTTGACCATCATTTGTTCAAGATCGTCTGATTGAAAAGAGATAGTTTTGGTGATCTCGGGTTTTTCAACTTTTTGCGGACAAATCATGTGAAACATGGATTTTGCCGCTGTTATGAAAACCTGTTCAAGTGTGTCTGCCGTGACAACTATGCCGGTGTCACCTGTGTGGTCGATGTATTCTACTATTGATGTCATTTTTCATTAGTTAATATTGCCGGCCTTTATAGACCGGCAATAGACGGTATCAACTAAATCCATTAGTTTATTTGAATTCGATTAAAGATTCCTCATAATCCTCTACCTTTTCAAAACCCAAAAGGTTGAGAAGTGTTGACGCAATGTTTGCCAATCCTGCGCCCTCTACATTGGCCATGGTATATTCATTGTTATATCCATAATCACAAATGATAAAGGGAACCGGATTCAATGTATGCGCGGTTTTGGGTGTGCGCTTGCCATTCTTTTCAGTAAACATTTCATCTGAATTGCCATGATCTGCTGTGATAATTGCAATACCACCCAATTCTTTAACAACTGCCAAAAGTTTGCCAACGCATTCGTCAACAGTTTCCATTGCAGTGATAGCGGCTTCAACAATACCACTGTGTCCTACCATATCTCCGTTAGCAAAGTTGATACGGCCAAACTGGTACTTGCCGGATTTTAACAATTCGATGGATTTTTCAGTAATCTCGATAGCTTTCATCTTGGGTGCTTTGTCAAAAGCGATCTTGTCTGATGGAATTTCAACATAGGTTTCAAGATTTTTGTTAATATAACCAGAGCGGTTACCGTTCCAGAAATAGGTAACATGACCAAATTTTTGGGTTTCGGAAATGGCAAAGCTGGTTACACCCGCATCGCAAAGGTATTCAGAAACGGTCCTGTCGATCTGTGGTGGCTCTACGATATAGTTTTTGGGGATGTGCAGATCACCATCGTACTCCATCATGCCCGCGTAAAAGACGTCGGGAATGGGACCGCGATCAAAGGTGTCCAGATCGGGTTCATCAAACGCGCGTGACAGCTCGATAGCACGGTCGCCGCGAAAGTTGAAATTCAGAACACTGTCACCATCCTCTATTTTACCAATGGGTTCGTCATTGTCGTCTACAACAACAAACTGACCCATATACTGATCTGTCATGCCAGGGTCTTCATCGTAAAAGGCCTGGACAGCTTCTGCTGCGGATTTAAATTTGCGGGCCTCGCCTTTAACATGGGCATCCCAGCCGCGTTTTACTACGTCCCAATCTGCATTGTAACGGTCCATGGTGGTAACCATACGGCCGCCGCCGGAACCAAAGTTGTAATCAAAACCTTTTTCTTTTGAAATGCTGTCCAGCAATTCCTGTGTGGGACGAATATATTCCAGCGCAGAGCGTTCACCTACATCGCGTCCGTCAAGCAGGGCGTGGACACGTACTTTTTTTACATTGTTATCTGCCAGGTTTTTGATCAGTGCGAACATGTGGTCAATATGTGAATGCACATTACCGTCTGAGAGCAGGCCAACAAAATGTACAGCGCCGCCTTCTTGTCCGCGTTTGACGATAGATGTCCATGCATCGGATTTGAATATATCACCGGTTTTGATGGAATTGTCTACCAGTTTTGCGCCCTGTGCAAAAACACGACCAGCACCAATGGCATTATGACCAACTTCGCTGTTGCCCATATCGCCATCTGTGGGCAAACCTACCGCGGGACCGTGGGCTTTGAGTTGGGTCATTAAATCGCTTTTCATCAGTTCATCAAGTATTGGTGTTTTAGCCATATAAACCGCGTTACCTTCATATTCTTTACCAATACCAACGCCATCCAATATCATTAACAATACCGGACCTTTTCTTCCGGCAAAGTTTTCTAGTTTTTTAAGAGTCATAGTATCCTCATTTCGGTTATTTACAAGTCTCAAATTTATAAAAAATTAAAGTGAAATAAAAGAATTATCTTGAATTAACACAAACGTTGCTCATTAATTTTTTATTTCATAAAAGTTTCTGTCTGTTTTTTACACTTTTAAATCTTGAAAAAAATTATTATATTTTATATTGACAAAATTGGAAAAATTATTATATATAACGAAACAGTGAGGGTAAAATGAAAAATATTGAAGGCATGACTATAGAAGAGTTGTGTATAAATACGATTCGTACTTTATCTATGGATGGTGTACAGGCTGCCAATTCCGGGCACCCGGGCACACCTATGGCGCTTGCACCGGTTGTTTATACCTTGTTCAGCCGTTTTATGAGATATAATCCGTCAAGTCCGGATTGGTTTAATCGCGACCGTTTTGTACTTTCAGCCGGTCACGCTTCTATGTTGATCTATTCTATTCTGCATATTGCCGGTTATGACCTGCCATTGGAAGAATTGACAAAATTTCGCAGATTGGGAAGTAAAACTCCGGGACACCCTGAATTTGGTATGACACCGGGTGTTGAGACCACAACCGGTCCGTTAGGACAAGGCCTGTCAAACTCTGTAGGTTTTGCAATTGCCGAAGCACATTTGGCATCTGTTTATAATACCGCAGAGCACAAAATTGTTGATCATAATACCTATGCTGTCTGTGGCGATGGCGACATGATGGAAGGTATTTCTCACGAAGCTGCTTCTCTTGCCGGTCATTTGGGACTTGGAAAATTGACCTGGATTTATGATGACAACCATATTACCATTGAAGGTAAAACCGATCTTGCATTTTCTGACAATACCGCAAAACGTTTTGAAGGATACAACTGGCATGTAATTAATGTTGGTGATAATGCCAATGATGTTGATACCCTTGAAAAAGCTGTAAGAGAAGCCCAGTCCGTTACTGACAAACCGTCATTGATTATTGTTCGTACTCATATTGGCTATGGTTCTCCCAATTACGTAGATACCTCTACGGCACATGGTGCACCCCTGGGTGAAGAAGAAATTAAATTAACCAAAAAAGCATATGGCTGGCCTGAAGATGAACATTTTCTGGTACCGGATGATGTGTATTCACATATGGCACAATTTGCTGATAAAGGTAAAGAAACCGAGAAAAGCTGGAACGAAACTTTTGCAGCGTATGAAAAAGCAAATCCTGAATTGGCTGCACAGTTTAAAGCTGCGCTCAAAGGCGAACTTGCTTCCGATTGGGATGCATTGATTCCCACTTTTACTCCTGAAGATGGCGCTCCTGCAACCCGTTCTACCTCCGGCAAAGTATTAAATGCTATTGCAGACAAGGTGCCGTTTCTGGCAGGTGGTAGTGCAGATTTGAATCCATCAACCAATACATTTTTAAAGAATTCAAGTTATACTGCCAAAGGCGCGTATGAAAACCGTAACGTGGCTTTTGGTGTACGTGAATTTGTTATGGCAGGTGCCGCGAATGGTATGGCGCTTCATGGCGGTTTACGTCCATTTATCAGTACATTCTTTGTTTTCTCTGACTATGCGCGTCCGGCCATTCGCCTGGCAGCAATTATGAAACAACCGGTAATCTGTGTATTCACTCACGATTCCATTGGTGTTGGTGAAGATGGTCCTACCCATCAGCCGGTAGAACAAATGTCATCTTTCCGTTGTATGCCCAATGTTCATGTGTATCGCCCCGGTGATGCAAACGAAGTAGCTTGGGCATGGCGTGCTGCAATGCAGCGCACTGATGGGCCCACCTTGTTGTTGATGACCCGTCAGGGAGTACCTGTAATTGATCAGAGCAAATATGCTTCTGCAGAAGGCGTTCTCAAAGGCGGTTATGTTGTTGCTAAAGAAAAAGGTGAAAAACCGGATATCATTTTGATAGGAACCGGATCAGAGCTGTCTTTGGCAATGGCTGCACAGGAAGAACTGGCTAAAGCGAATATTGATGCCCGCGTAGTGAGTATACCTTGTATGGAACAATTCCGCGCGCAATCAAAAGAATATCGTGATTCTGTACTGTTGCCGGATGTTAAAAACCGTCTTGCTGTTGAAGCCGGTGTTTCATTTGGATGGCAGGAATGGATTGGCGATGAAGGCCAGGTCATTTCAATCGATCGTTTTGGCGATAGTGGTCCATACAAAGAAGTATTGCCGCATTTTGGTTTTTCTGTAGAAAATGTTGTAGAAACTGCTAAAAAGATGTGTTAATTATATACTAAACTGGTCCGGCAAACATGCCGGACCAGTAGTTTTTTCACCGGGTTACTTTTCTTATGAATTAATATAGATCATTATTTAGCTGTTGAGGTCTGGTGGACCAAAATTTATTACATATTTTGCATGAATACCGGCAAGAGATCCTTTCGCAATGGGAAGAACGGGTATATATTATTCTGCCAAATTGGGAAAAAGATCGCGTTCACCGGCTAGTTGAATATTTAATGAATCTACTGGAATGCTATTTAAAAGACCCGGATGTTGAAATTGTATTGGAACATGTTGAAAAAATTATCAACGCTTTTTTCCTTTCACTTTCCGAAGCTCCTAAACAAATTGTAGATCCACTGCTGGTTAGCCGATATGTGATGCTGTCTGTAATGGCGCATACCAGTGGTAAAGAGATGAACAGTCTTGAGACGTTTGGTCAGATTAATGATATTTTTGATCCACTGATCCGGACGATTAGTGTACATTTTAAAGCAAAATCCAAAAGTAAAATTGAAAAATTGCCGCGTGATTATACACGGGCGTCACAAATTGGATTGTTGACGCTGGATTTTGCCGGCATTGGTCTGTTCATGCTGGACAAGCATCTCAATTTCATCCATTGGACGGATGGCCTGGAACGCATTTTTGGTATCAAAGCTGTACAGGTTCTTGGTAAAAATATTGTGCAGTCTTTTCCTGAATTGCAAAAAGAACGCAAGGTGTTCAGCACCATAGAAAAGGCCATGAATGACAATCGCGAGTTTGCTTTGTTTGAGGTAAAACATAAACACGTGGCAGACAAGGAGTTGATTGTCAATTACAAGATAGCACCCCTGCGGGATGAATATCGAAATGTGATTGGCGTGTCTGTATTGTGTCATGATATTACTGAACACCGCAAGGGCCAACTGGCTTTAAAGAGATACGAACAGTATTTTGAAAATATTCTCAATGATGCTGCGGATGCATTGATTATTCTGAACGAGAATGACCGTATTGTGATGTGGAACCGAGCAGCGGAAAATATATATGGTTGGGAAGAAGAAGAGGTTATTGGCAAATCAATCAGCCTGATTGTTCCGGATGATTTGAAATCTCAGCACGAGATTGAAAAGATCAATGCCATTGTCAGGAATAAAGGATTTTTAAAAAACTTTAGGACCCAGCGCCTGACCCGTGACGGACGAAAGATAGTAATTGAAGTAACACGCACAGCCATTTTGAATGAGCGCAATGATTATATTGGCAGTAGTGTAATTGCCCGTGATATGACCCAGCAGGAACAGCTGCGGCAGCAGCTTATTCAGTCTGAAAAACTTTCTGCTGTGGGTACACTTGCAGCCGGCATTGCTCATGAAGTTGGCTCCCCTTTGAATTCCATTTCCTCATTAACCCAGTTGCTGAATTTTCAGATTGATAATCCTGAGTTTAAGGAAAAGGTGTCATTGATTCAGCAGAATATTGACCGCATATCCCGAACTGTAAAAACACTGGTTGATTTCTCTCGTCCCATTCATCACAAAATTGAAGATATCTATATCAATCATGTCATAGAGCAGGTTATCCGTATAATCAAATATGACAAGCGTTTAAAACATCAGACCATACAAACCGAGCTTGAGGCCAAGATACCGCTGGTAACTGCCAGCTTTGATCAACTGTTGCAGGTTTTGATTAATATCTGTTTAAATGCCGCAGATGCAATGGAAAATCAAAAGGATGGTGCACTTTTAATAAAATCCTGGAATGATCAGTCAATGGTTTTTGTATCTGTTACTGACAATGGCAGTGGAATTGAAGAAAAAGACCAGGCCCATATTTTTGAGCCTTTTTATTCCACCAAAGACAAGGGTAAAGGAACAGGTTTAGGTTTGTGGGTGAGTTATAATATTATGACGAGTTTTTCAGGCAATATTACTGTTGACAGCCGGGTTGGTGAATTTACCACGTTTACCATATCTTTGCCAATTGCAATCAGGGAGGAATAGATGGCTACCCATGTACTGATTGTGGATGATGATTATATCACCCGTGAAAGTTTGTGTACAGTTTTGGGGAACCGGGGATTCTTGTGCCGCCAGGCTGAAAACGGCAGAATTGCGCTTGAAGAAATCAAGGAATTTGAATTTGACGTGGTTATAACCGATCTTGAAATGCCCGAGCTGAATGGGATGGAGCTGATGGAACAAGCTTCGGTGATTCGGCCTCGGTTGTCTTTTATTCTAATTACTGCTTATGCTTCCATAGAAACTGCCATAGAAGCGCTACGAAAAGGCGCGTATGATTATCTGTTAAAACCCCTCAATCTGGAAGACGTTGCCATCAAAGTACGTAAACTGATTGAACACAAGGAGCTTGTGTACGAGAATCAGGTGTTGCGCCAGGAAATTCACGCCCAGTACGATTATAATAATATTATTGGACAAAGTGCTGCCATTAAAAAGATTTTTGGTACCATTAATAAAGTGTCTGACAGTGAAAGTAATGTTCTCATCTCCGGGAAAAGCGGTACAGGAAAGGAGCTGGTAGCGCGTGCAATCCATTATAACAGTCGGCACCGGTCCGGACGCTTTGTAGCGGTTAATTGCGGTGCGGTAACTGAAACTTTGATGGAAAGTGAGTTGTTTGGTCACAAAAAGGGTTCCTTTACCGGGGCGGTTGCAGACAAGGAAGGTTTGTTCAAAGCCGCACATCGGGGAACATTGTTTCTGGACGAGATTGGAGAAATGTCGCTTTCCGCGCAAGCCAAATTGTTACGCGCCATTGAAACCAAAACGGTACTTCCCGTGGGTTCAACACAGCCCGAGTCCGTACATATTCGTATTATTGCGGCAACCAACCGGGAATTGATAAAAGAGGTGGAGGCGGGCAACTTTCGGGAGGATTTGTTTTATCGGTTAAATGTTATCGAGATCAATCTTCCTTCTCTTACAGAGAGAAAAGACGATATCCCCTTGCTGGTTGATCATTTTATTCAAAAATACAACCGTCAGATGAATAAACGTGTTACCGGGGTGAGCAGAGAATTGCTGGAGCAGCTTGTGCACAGGACCTGGGAAGGCGAAGTGCGAGAACTGGAGAATTTTATAGAAAGATTGATGATCTTTGCCAGAGGAGCGGAACTGGTGCTGGACGAGATTCCCACCGGAATGTTTGAAAATCAAAAAGTAACGGTTTTTAATCCGCAAACGGATAATCTAAAATCCGCTGTGGAGCAATTTGAAAAGCAGTTTATTACGTCCCAGTTGGAAAAGTTTGATCATCACCGGGGAAAAACCGCCAAAGCGCTGGGTATAGGCGAAGCGACGTTGTATAGAAAAATGGGGCAATTGGGCATAGATGCCGGATAACGGATAAAAACCGCTCATGAAATACTAGCAGTATGCGAAACAGCAGCAACAAGAACCGCAACAGCAATTACCATCGCACCTCATACATTGTATTTTTTATCTCTCCTTCTATTTTCAATTTAATTGGTCCCGGCCTGTGCTTGTGAGGGCCAATCTATAAACCAACTCGGTTTCCGATTTGAGTACAGGAGAGATCTATAAAAACAAGGAATTACGTGTTGCTTACTGTGTGGTGCATACCTTGACAGTTTTGTTCTGGTTGAAATGGAAAATTGTTTCAAATTTATAGGGTAATATATGGGGATAAAATATGAACAAGTTTATCTTTTAAGATAAACCTGTTTGTCTATATAGATTATATAATGAGAAATTATTTCTTTAAAATGGAAATTGTTTCCAATTTAAAGTGTTGTAGTATTATAATGGTGTTTTTTAATTACAAAAATATAACAGGTTTGCAGATATGGTTGAAGAATACAACAAACGCTAGCCAATTTACGCAAATCCAACTCTTTGAAACTAATAATTCTTGACATTTGTAAGATAAATTGATAATTTTATCCATACTTTATAACAAATTACAATTTGGATACAATATTGCAACAAAACTGTAATAACAAATCAGATTGACGAGTAAAATTATTTTTCAATCTTGATTAATGAAGTTAGGTCGAATAAAAAGTTTTACAAAAGAAAAGAAAGAATGCAATCAAATTATCCAAATTTTTTTGAGCTTGTCAAATTGGTGACAGGTGTAATTCCGGGGATATATACCACTGCTCTTGTAAAAGTTTTATATTTTTTAGAATTAGAATACAAACTAATGTTTGGTGAAAACTTTTCTGAAACTCCATTTGTTAGAATAAATATGGGGCCTGTGCCAGATCATTACAAAGATCATCTAAGTTTTATGGAAGCAAATAATCAAATTGAAAGATTTCGGCATGGGCGTGGAATGAGGCATTTCTCAAATGGATCATACTGTTTCACCGATATTGAATTAGATGTTTTCCAAACAAAACTAATATTTTTTAAATCAAAAATAAACACTCTCTCGGCTGAAGATGGAATTAATTTTGTCAAAAATGCATCCTATGATACATTTCCAATGATAAGGCTGGTTGAAATTGAAGAAAATATGGGAACATCTTGTAAGGGAGTGGAGGTTTTAAAAAAACCATTTTTTACTGAACGTGATATTGATCCTCTCGCAAAGGAAAGAAGAGCATATCGAGATCGTTTGCGTAGATGCAATAGACATACAAGAGAAGATTCTATTCTTACAAATCAAGTAATGAATGACTTTCAACCATTATTAGATAAGACAAATAGGGTGATCAATATTTATGGGGATACTGGAAGCGGCATTTGAAAAAGCAAATTTATCAGGGAATGATATTAAACAAGGTGGTATTTATAAAGTTGGGGACAATTCTGAAAATCCAACAGTAAAATTTCCTGAGGACAACTTACCAAAAGAAAGATACGATCGAACATTTCATGATCAAAGATATGTTTTAGTAATACAAGCAAACCGGATTAATAATATATTATCTGAGAGTAGTGTCCTTGTTATTCCTTTGTCTCATAGAGGAAGAGATACAGATTATATTGTTGAAATTGATTCCTCTTTCCTGATAGACTCTTTACCAGATAAATCATACGCATATATTTTAATTACTCAACCAATCCTTAAAGAGTTAATTTTTGAGTCTGTAGGGTTCGTGGATCCCAATTCAGATTTGTTTACTGATATTCGGTCAACGTATTTAAGAATAATAGGTATTATATAGTAATAACATTTTGGGGCGATTATGTGGTTAATCCAAATTCTTTTTGGTGCAATATTGGGGTACTATTTAAAATCCTTAGACGATAAACGTGACCAGAGAAGAAAGATTCTAACTCCTGTCTTTGAGGAATTAGAAAAAGGGATCGTAAATTTAAAATCGAATTTTGAAAAAGA
This sequence comes from bacterium, assembly GCA_963693055.1. Taxonomy (GTDB): domain Bacteria; phylum Zhuqueibacterota; class Zhuqueibacteria; order Residuimicrobiales; family Krinioviventaceae. Next base: position 5,579,016 of record OY843751.1, on the reverse strand, counting down.
CTTATCTAATGCTCCTAAACCAAATGATGTAGGTCTTGAAATAATCGATCGAAAATTAGTATTAGTGGATGAAAAAGATAATGAACTAAGGTTGTTAGTTGAAAATCTAAATAGCGCTTGTCGTAAAATTAGTGATAATAAAATGAATAATATATCACATACAATCATTGCATTTATTTACAAATCAATGTTTACATCAGTAACATCTGACAAAATAGAGATATTTAAAGATTCTTTTGATTATTTGTACGATGAACTTATTCCACAACTCTATACTCGTTATAACGAACTCATTTTTTTCATCTGGACAGATGGTTTCATGTATGATCTTGAAAAATTATTTAAAGCCTGGTATATGAATATCTCTGAAAAACTTGATCTCGGAAAATTTGTAAAAGATTCATAAATTATTAAACCAATTAATAAAAGTATTGGGGTGTTTTATGAACTCATATCTTATCACTTATGACTTAATGTCTCCAGGACAGGATTATTCTAGTCTGCATGAATCAATTGAAAAATATAATAATTATTGGAAATGTCTTGAATCGGTTTGGATAATTAAAAGCGATATGTCTGCTAAAGAAATACGAAATGAATTAGCGAAGCATGTTGATCAAAATGATAAATTGTTAGTTGCAAAGTTGTCAGGCGAGGCGGCATGGAGAGGATTTAGTGATAAATGCTCAAAGTGGTTAAAAGACAATCTGTAAATGAAGCCCGCGCAATTGAGCGGGCTACTAAACAATGTTGTTTCTCTGATCGCGATGCAGATTTCTGCATCGTGGAATATTTTTTAGGGACATTCGTCCCGTAATATTTTTGTTTACAACCAGGACAAATGTCCTGATAAATATTCCGCCCGGCACAAATATGCCGGGCGATCAATTAATCCTGTCCACCTGGCGGTGGACAATCCCATTAAAATGGGATCTACAAAAAAACTGCCCGGAATCCACCAAATGGCGGATACCAGGCAATAAAATGTATATATTTTAAAAGAATGATTTGTGTTTCAGATCGGATAGGTTCATTTCGCTCCCGTAACTATTCTCCCATCACTTTAATAATGACCCGTTTACGGCGCTGTCCGTCAAATTCCGCGTAATAGACCTGCTGCCAGGGGCCAAGGTCCAGTTTACCTTCTGTAACCGGGAGAATGACCTGGTGATGCATGAGCAGGCTTTTCAGGTGGGCGTCTCCGTTCACTTCACCGGTACGATGGTGACGATAGTCAACACCATCCGGGGCAAGGTGCTGCAGCCAGTCTTCAATATCCTGAATCAATCCGGATTCCGCGTCATTCACATATACCGCGGCGGTAATATGCATGGCAGAGATGAGCACCATTCCTTCTTTAATACCGCTCTCTCTTAGCGATTTTTCAACCTCATGGGTAATATTGATGAATTCACGATGTTTTTGAGTATTGAACCATAAATAACGGGTATTGAATTTCATGTTTTTCTCCTAAGCTTCCAGTATGAGGGATTCGCGTTCAAACACGTGTTGATTAAAATTGTCTATAAAGTCCTGTATGTGTATTAATAGATTTTCAAGATCATTGACCGTAGGAGCCACAGCCAGCAGTTCCAGCTCTTGTTTCAAGGTTTCAATTTCGTCGTACATGATCATTTCACATTCGTAAATCTGGTCCAGCAGATTGTTTCGCAATCCATCTTTGTTGAAAAAAAAGGCCCCGTGGTATGTGGGGTGTTTCAGGCTTTCGCTCAATACCAAAATACCTTTTTTTAACTTTTGGGCCTTGTTGCGCAGTGTACTGCCTTGCACTGAAAAATCGATTTTGACATACTTGATCAGTGCTCCAATTTCATTGATCAAAAAATGCCGAAATGAAATGTCTGTTTTTTCCCGTAACCCGGGTTGCTCATAACCGGAAAAGCCGTTAATGCCTGCAAGCAGTTTCTTGTATGCGGCATCAGTCGTAGTTGTTGATGTTGTCATACAAGCGCTCCTGTATAAAAATGTAGTGTTAAATTCTTAATCCGGTCAATCTGTTACGGGACCAGCAGTGTATAATATTTTCGATATATAAATAAAAACGACAATTCAGGCAGCGGTAAGATAAATATTGAGTTAATCCGGGATTGATTGTTCTGTATATTTTTCATTCAGTAATACTACAACAACACCGCATAATAAAATAATCCCACCAATCATTTTATATACTGGTAACGGTTCATTCAGCAGCAGCCAGGCTAATAATGAAGACCCCACCGCTTCACCCAAGGTAAGGATGGCAACGGTGGCGGCTGAAAAATATTTCAGCGCCCAATTCAAACTGGTGTGTCCAATGACCTGGGGTATAAAAGCGATGGCAATTAATACCAGTAAAGCTTCTCTGTTGTAATCAATCAGTATTTGGGGTTGGGTGAAGAGTATGTAAATCAAGAGGATTACGGCAGCGGCTCCATACACCCACACAACGTATTGAAACGTGTTCATGGAGCGTCTCAATTTACGCCCCATCAGGAAATACCCCGAAGCTCCCAACGCACCCAATACAGCCAGCGTATTTCCAAAAACGGCGGTGTTTTGAAATTTTGCATCGTACCCGGCAATGATCATCCCACCTGTAATTGCAATAACAATCCCTATAGCGCCTTTCCAGTGGAGTCTTTCTTTTAAAAAGATTGCACTGCCAATGGCTACAAAAACGGGAGACGTTTGTACCAGCACCACAGAACTGGCTACGGTTGTATAACTGAGCGAGGTGATCCACGTTGCAAAATGAAAAGCCAGAAACGCACCAGATAATACGGCCCATTTGATATCGTGAATTGAAACTTGTTTGAGCAAAGACTTGCGGGTTACGCCTGCAAGTCCTGTATAGAATATAGAGGCCAGCCCAACACGATATACGGCAATTACCAGTGGAGCAGCATCACACAATCGTATAAATATAGATGCGGAAGAGAGTGCCAGTATGCCAACAGAGATAACCAGCCCGGCGATTTTTTTATGATTGTCATGCATTAGATTAGGGTTCGGACCTGGGTACAGTGTGGATGAGCGAGTCTTGAGACAAAAAGGTGTTGGGGAAAATTTGTTTCGCTTCTTCCAGCATCATTTCTTCTGTTTCGACGCTGTTGCGAATACTCAAGTGCCATAGAAACAAGGATTTTGCATTTGCTTCCCGTGCAATTTCAGCCGCTTGTACCGATGTGCTGTGAAACGTCTTGTGGGCGCGTTCTGTGAGTTCGCTGGAAAAGGTGCTGTCATGGATGAGCACATCTGAATTTTCTGCCAGAATCGTTGTATTGCTGCAGGGTCGGGTGTCGGTACAGTAGGCAATTATTCGTCCGGGGCGTGCGGGACCCATTAATTCGTCAGGATGTATGGTTGTACCATTGACAGTAACGGGATTTCCCTGCTGCAATTCCGCGCGCATGGGACCGGGACCAATGCCCAGTTGCTCTGCCTTTTTTGCATCGAAACGACCGGGTTTGGGGGCTTCTTCAAAACGATAGCCGTAGCACAGGGTCCGATGCTCAAGGGGGAGAGCTGAGACTGTTAATGGCCCTACTTTGAGAGCGGGTTGGTTTTCTTGCTGTAATTCAATAAATGATAGCGGATACGTGATCTCGAATCCGGAAATTTTACTAACGCAATTGAAATACTCTTGTATTCCTTTGGGGCCAATGATGGTGATTGGATTCGACCGGTCCATCATTTGTTGAGAGGTTAAAAATCCCGGCAGCCCGAAAAGATGATCGCCATGCAGATGTGATAAAAATATAGTGTGAATTTTTGAAGGTGATAATCCCACCCTGGCAAGCGTCATTTGTGTGCCTTCACCCATATCGCAAAGGATGGTTCCGCCGTCATGGTGGATAGCTATTGATGGGAGTCCCCGTCGTGCTGACGGAACTGCGGCTCCCGTACCCAGAAATTGTATTTCAAGTGTATCATTCATGGATTGCGCGGCATTGTCATTGATTCTTTTTGCGGCCAAATCGATTTTCAGTACCATTCAATAGACGTTTAATATTTGAACGGTGTGTAAAGATGATCAATGCAGAGGCAAAAAATCCAAATCCATACAAGGGGGCTGTAATGGGTTGATGCAGAACAAATTTGAAGATGGATAAAACCACAGGCAATGCTACAGCCGCTGATATTGAACTGAGTGAAACAATTTTTGAAGAAATAAAGACCAATGCAAAAACAGCCAGGCAGATCAATAACGCAACCGGATATAAAGCAATCAGCATACCTGCTGCAGTACCAACACCTTTACCACCGCGGAATTTTGCAAAGATCGTCCATATATGTCCGAATATAGCGGCACAACCGGTTATGATCAGCACCAGGTCATGACTGACTGGTATGGGCGCAAAAGCAATGCGGGAAAGCCAGAATGTAGCTGCAAAGCCTTTAAAAATGTCAACAAGCATAACAAAAACACCAGGTTTCCAGCCCAGTACCCGAAATACATTTGTTGCTCCGGCATTGCCGCTGCCGTGTTCTCGAATGTCTATTCCTTTTAACCATTTGCCGGTGATGATACTTGTGGGGATTGAGCCTACCAGGTAAGCAAAGACAATGATAACGAGTAAATTCAGCATATAATGTTTCCCGGATTGGTAGTGTTAAAATTTAACAGTCAGAGAACCGAATTCCAGTGCTCCCTGTGACGAGTTTTTGTAAAGAATTGGTTTGACCTGGAACTTGTCTAAAAATTTTGCTGCCAGATTTTCAATGGTTTCGTCTACATTCTGGTTTTCAGTAAGGATCAGAACAGTACCGCCACAGCTCTCGCTCGTAAGCCTTGCACCGTAAAAGCCGTTTGCGGGTCCCATTTCTTTTATTAAAGAAATGACATAATCTGTTTTTTCAGAACCCAGGTCATACAAATTGCGAAAACTATCATGAGACTTGAATAACAGATCTCCTGCATCCATTAACGCCTGTTTATTGTGTCCCGAGTTCATGGAATCAAATGCTTTAATGAATTGCAATACCCGTTCATTTTCATAGATTGGAAAAGCCGTGTGATCTCTGACCGGATAGAGTGTATCCGGATCGATTAGCGCAGCCACGTCTTGATGGGTGTCATAGGTTTCTATAAAGTCTTTGCCGCTGATCTGTTCAGGAGCAATTTGCATAAATGTTTCTTCCCATTCAGACGGAGTAATATTGCACAAATAACCCTTGTAGGGATTGGGTTTTTGCTGTTTTTCGAGATGCGAAAAGATGATCTTTTGTCCCATAAATGCTGAAATTCGGGAGTTTAACAGCAAAAGATCACAGGCCTCCTGTCTGTATTTTGTATCAATAGATAAAAACTGTACTGAATGCGGCAGGGTGATCATTTTAAGCAGTTCCAGCGGCTGACAGCGCATTGCAAGTAGTTTGTCTTTTTTGCCCATAACCGGGCTTGCGGTTTCCATTATACTGCCGGTATATATCTTATTGACCTTGGCAAGATTAGCAATTTGAAACGCGTCTAATGACAGATTAAAAGCACTTTTAATTGCCTGCAAAACGGCAGTTTTCATTGCACCATTTGAACCAATTCCACCATTTTGCGGGATGTTGCTTTTAATGCAAATGGTGATCCCGTTTTGAAATTTTTGCGGTGTATTGTTTGCAAGCATGGCAGGCAGCATCTCGAGAACCTGGCTTGCCCAGGGGAGCTTGATCTCAGATTGGATCTCTTTTGAAATAATATCTATAGGTTTTAACTGCCCGTTGGAATAGAATTTATCCAATTGGTATTCTACAATATGCTGGCCCGCTTTGGATTCAAAGTCGTTGTATTTAAGCAATATCCGTAAATCAAGGCGCTTTTGGACACCTGCAATAACAGCCTGTTCAAGCGTACCGCCAACAGCAACTGAACCGGCATAATCAAATGTTCCACCCATAACATCCTGGCTGGCGGGTGCACGTGAAATATGGATCTCCCGTCCGGGAACAAACATGCCCCCGAACCACAAACGAATATTTTTTTTATATTCTTGTATATCTATTGGTAAATGCATAGTCTTGTTCAATAATAGTGATACCTTTATTCAAAGGTAATATATTATTTATCAAAATGCAAGCGTATGAATTAAAATTGGAAAAAGGTATACTTGAATTTAGAAAATTATATTATTAAATTATTTATTATTTTGAATACTATTTGACTTTTTTTCATCTTATTAAAAGAACGAAAATGAATTCAAATGGAAGATTGGAGGATACCAAACCATGGAAAATGTAATTATTATTGGCTCCGGCCCTGCCGGATTAACTTCAGCTATATATGCAGCACGCGCCAACCTGAAACCCGTTGTACTGGCCGGTATGGAACGTGGTGGACAAATCACTTTGACTGATGATCTGGAAAACTTTCCCGGGTTTCCCGAAGGAGTAAGCGGTTTTGAAATGTACCAGTTGTTGGAAAAGCAGGCAACCCGGTTTGGTGCCGAACTGGTATATGATGTAGTAACAGAGGTGGACTTGAGCGGTGATGTGAAAATTGTAAAAACCGCTGACAAGGAATATCAGGCTAAAACTGTTGTCATTGCAACCGGTTCCACACCCAAAAAACTGGACGTGCCGGGTGAAAAAGAATTGATTGGCAAGGGTGTATCTTATTGTGCAACTTGTGATGGATTTTTCTTTAGCGGCAAACATGTTGCGGTTATAGGCGGTGGAAACAGTGCGCTTGATGAAGGCTTGTTTTTGACCCGTTACGCAAGTAAAGTATCTATCATTCATCGTCGTGATAAATTGCGTGCAGATGCCATTTTGCAGGAACGCGCTAAAAAGAATGATAAGGTGGAATTTGTATGGGATTCTGTTGTAGAAGAAGTTGTTGGCGATGACGCAGTTAAATCCCTGAAATTGAAAAATGTAAAAACCGGTGATGTTACAGACTTTGATGTGGATGGTGTATTTGTTTTTATTGGTCATTATCCCAATACGGATCTATTCAAAGATCAAATTGAGCTGGATGATAGCAATTATGTTTTAACTGATAGATATACAAAAACCAACGTAAACGGTGTTTTTGCCTGTGGTGATGTTCAGGACCCGGTTTATCGTCAGGCTATTACGTCTGCGGGAACCGGCTGTCAGTCTGCTATGGAAGCAGAAAAATATGTTGCTGAACACGAAGGTGAATAAACGAGGTAAATAATGGAAAGCCAGTCTAAAACAAAATTCCCCCTGGGTGGAGTGGTGCTGATTGGGCTTGGTGTTTTATTTCTATTAAACAACCTGGATGTTCTAAGCTTTTACGAGTTTGTTTCTGATTACTGGCCACTTTTCCTGATTTTTATTGGTATATACATCATTTATACCAGTAACCGCAAACAGGATAAAGGGAATGCTTATATTCAGGAAGAAGAAACGATATCAAGTGAGAACCAGGTCAGATTAGACAAAACCTTTGGCAATATAAGAACCAGGTTAGATAGCAATCCCTTTGAAGGTGGTCTGGTTAAAACGGTTTTTGGTGAAATTGATTTAGAGGTGCCCTCTATTAAATTGAGCGCAGGTACCCAAAAGTTAGAGATTGCTTCTACTTTTGGAGAGGTCAGAGTGCAGTTGGCTAATGATCTGCCAGTAAAAATTATTGCAACAAACCTTGGCGGTACCATTCAAATCTATGACCAGCACCGTGAAGGTTTGAGCGAAAGACTGGTTTATAAATCTGATTCATATGAAACAGCCAGCAGCCGGCTCGATATTATATGTTCAGTTACTTTTGGTGAAATTCGGATCTGGTAAATAAAGGGTGTAATAAAAGCGGGACTGGTTTCTGGTCCCGCTTTTTGTGTATATGAACTATCGTTATAATAAATTTTCAAAATACTTGCGTGACCGTTACGGCGAAAAAGTGTGGAAACTTTCTTTGGATGCTGGCTTTACCTGTCCGAACAAGGACCCTGAAACCGGTAGCGGAGGATGCATTTTTTGCAGGAATGATAGCTTTTCTCAAATGCTGTCTGAACAGCAGGTCTGTGTAAATGAGCAGATTCGGCAGGGGATTGAGTTGGGTGACAAGGTAGGCATTCACAAGTATATTGTATATTTTCAATCTTCAACCAATACTTTTGCACCGGTATCTGAACTGGAAAAATTATTTTTTGAGGCAATCTCTTTTTTCGGTATAGTTGGAATATCTATTGCAACCCGGCCGGATTGTTTATCGAAAGGTGTTTTGGATCTGTTTGAAAAATTGGCTGAAAAAGTGGATGTGTGGATTGAACTGGGTTTGCAAAGCAGCTTTAACAAGACGTTAAAAGCAATCAATCGGGGGCATACCTTTGAAGATTATTTAAAAGCTGTTGATAAATTAAAGCCTCTCAATGTTAGAATATGTACACATATTATGGTCGGTTTGCCGGAAGAAGAACTGGAGCACAGCATTATTACAGCAGAGCGAATTGCACAAACCGGTACTCACGATATAAAAATACATCCGCTGTTAATATTAAAAGACACGGAACTGGAATCTTTGTACCTGGAAGGCAAGATTTTGCCTTTGGATATTGATACCTATGCGCTTCATGTCAGTGAGATGCTGCAACATCTGCCGCCGGATATGGTTATTCAACGTCTGACTGCAGAAGCACCAAGAGAGATCATTCTGGCACCTAGATGGGTTATAAACAAAACAAATGTAATAAATACTATTCATTATGAGATGCAGAAACAGGGGATGAAGCAAGGGGAAAAGTACGAACTGCAATTTTAGTTCATAGACTCTTCATACTTTTGTGCGAATTTTACTACACCATCACTAATTGATTTGGCAAGTTTTTGTCGATAAGATTGAGTTTTGAGTTTTTCTAAATCATAGCGGTTTGTGATGTATGCCGTCTCGATGAGAATACTGGGCATTGATGCGTTATAGAGTACCTGAAATCCTGCTTGCCTTACGCCATGGCTATATGAATCACATTGTTTTCTGATTTCGTTGTCAATCATGACTGCAAATTCTTCGCTCTCTTTTGCATAAGAATTCTGAGCGTTTGCCGCCAGAATAAATGATGCAGAAGTCAGGTCCACATAATCGTTTGGATTGTCTTCAAGCTTGATTACCGAGTTTTCAAATTGTGCAGCACGACGTGCTTCATCGGTTTTTGCTATACCCAGGAAATAGATGGTATGTCCGTGAATACGAGAACTTGGATTAGAATCCACATGGATACTCAGGAACAGTTTCCCACTATTTTTGTTAGCAAATTCTGTACGGTCTTTTAAACGCGGATAAGTATCGTTATCACGCGTCATTAATATTTTAGAATCCAGTTGCTTTTCCAATTCGTCTTTAACCATTTTGGCAATAGCCAGCGTTATATTTTTTTCATACAGATTTGATTTGCCAACGGCTCCCGGATCTCTTCCGCCGTGCCCGGGATCAATCACAATGGTATCAATTTTCCATTTTTCACGTTCTTTTTCAAGATCCGCCAACAGATCCTGAGAGAGGTCTTGCTTGGTGCGCAGGGTAATGGTGATCTCGTTATTGGGATCAATATAGACATTTTTTTCTTTGATTCTGGGTAGCACTCTGAATGAGAGTCTGGCGGTTTCTTCTGACAATTGTATGGGTATGATTTTTTTAACATTTTTCAGATCAGGATCAACACTGAATGTGCGAAAGGTATCTACCCTGCCGCCATACAAATCAACATAAAACCAGCCGTTACTTTCACTGGTAAAGATTTTGTTCTCTTCAAAAGGACGCAGCGTTTTGATCTTGATCAATGTACCGTTTGCCATTTCTTCAATATCAATACTTGTAATGTGATCAGAGGAAGGAGCAATTAAAAGAGCACTGTCTTTTTGATTAAAAGACAATTCACCCGGAAAGAAATTTTTTAGTAATTGGGTAAAAAATTGCAGGGGTACATAAAATTCACCATTTCTGTACAAGGTGCTGATGGGCATTTGGAACATGGTCTTGTCAATTTTAACAAAAGGGCTAATGGCTGTTATTTCTGCTGTAGCATCTGGCAAATACAGGATAACGCGTTTTGCTTTTAGATCTTTGCGGGTTTGCAGATCAAAAGCTTTAGCAAAATGGGTAATAGATACAAAGCTATAACGACCGGCCTTGAAAGATTCGAGAGATCCGACCGGTTTGCCTTCCCATTTGTTAATGATAGATACCCGTTCTGCAAAGACAGATGCGGTCAATAAAAATATTAATAATATAATAATGGATTTATTCGATATGGTCACTGGCCATCCTGCTGTATTACCAGATTTTCTCTTCCTTGGATAAAAACTCGCTGGCTTTTTTTAGGTTCTTTTTCTCTTCATCGCTCAGGCTGTCATATCCTACTTCATTGATCCTGTCGAGAATACGGTCTACTTCATCGCGCTTTTCCCGAATATCTTGCTGTCTTTTTTGTTCTGCCATAAATTGTTTTTGATGCTGATATGTGCGGTATTTACGAATCACAATACCCATCAGATTGTCTCCTCTCAGCATTAAATAACCAACAAGCGCACCTCCCAAATGGGCAAAATGCGCAATGCTGTCAGATTTACCAAAAATACCAACAATGCCTGAAAATAAAGAAATACCAACAAAGAATGCAACAAGATGTTTCGCTTTCAGGCTAACCGGTAATATAAAAAAGAGCAGCAATGTTACAATGCGGTCCGGGAAATATACCGCAAATGCTACCAGAACACCATAAATGGCTCCGGAAGCACCAATAACCGGTGTTGGCGAGTTCCAGTTAAACAGTATATGAAACAAGCCCGCACCAATTCCGGATAATAGATAGTAGCGTAAAAAATTTTTCGATCCCTGCCAGCGTTCAACTTCGCAGCCAAATATCCACAGGGTAAACATGTTAAAAAAGATATGAAAAAAGCTGGCTTCGCTATGTAAAAACTGATAAGTAGCCAATTGCCAAAATTTAAAATGATGGGTTATTTCGTACGGCTGCAATGAAAGCCAGCTTGTAAGCGGAGAACCCATACGCAATGTGATCAATTGTATAAAATATACGATAACATTTGATATCAACAGCCATTTGACAACCGGAGTTAATCCACCGCCAAAGCCGAAACGTATTTTTTGTGTTTGAAAATTCATACTAGTTTAAATTTAAATTTACTCCTAATCTAAAGCCGAGTCCGGACAAGTCAACACGTTCAGTAACCGGAAGGCCAACATTACTATTTTCTATACTGCGGCTGACTTCGCAACTGTTATAAAACAAATCGGCAATAAGTGTTGAGCGGCTGCCTACATTGTAATAAAATCCGGCTGCTGCCTGCCATCCCAGACCACCGAATTTATGCGTTTGAGATTTATCCATCTCGTAATTTTTTTCTTTGCTGAACAGGAATTCATAGTTCAGGCTTCCGCGAATAAAATATCCATAGTACATAGAAGTGGGTATTTTGACATTCACCATAAGTTTTAAAGGTACCATAGTTCTTGAATAATCCACTTCAGTGGCATAAGTGTTGGATGTTAGTCCTTCTTTTTCTTCCTGAGCTACCTGGCTGTTTTCAGAGTAGGTTTTGTGAAACACATCTACTCCAATACCCAGATCAACCGCTTCGTCTATGGCTGTGCCCAGAACGAATCCGAAAAACATGCCACCTTTTATATCCGCAGGATTAACATATCCGGCATTTATATTGAAAACATTTCCACCTTGCGCAAATGCCATTGATGAAATCATAATTAATAATACTAATAACTGGCGAAATGGTTTCATGAATTATTCTCCTCTAAAAAAAATATATCTTCCTATTATAGAAAATGATTGCCATAAAATCAAGAAAAACATTCTGGCTTGAAACAGAGAGGGTGTATGTTCTGCTCTAGTTGGTGAATTTTCCCCTTTGAATAATAGTATCTTGCAGATATTCCTCGTCGTTGGTTTTTGTATAATCGGTCGTATAGTGCAATCCCCGGCTCTCTCTACGCATCAGCGCAGATTGAATAATAAGCTGAGATACGGTTGCCAGATTGCGCAATTCTACCAGATCTTCGGTAACAGTGGTACGACGATAAAAGTTTTCCACCTCCTGGCGGATCAGACGGATTCTGCTATGTGCCCGTTCAAGTCTCAGGTTAGAGCGGACGATACCTACATAGTCCCACATCAGGTTTTTGATCTCTAATTTATCATGAGATATTAAAACCCATTCTTCACTGTTGAATGTACCTGCGTCATCCCAGTGAGGTATGCGGGGAAAGATAAAGTTATTGGTGCTTACAAAGTCAGTGGCAGATTCACATGCCTTGTATGCAAATACCAATGCTTCCAATAACGAGTTGGATGCCAACCGGTTTGCTCCGTGAACGCCTGTGCAGGCTACTTCGCCACAGGCAAACAGGCCTTTGATGTTTGTTTGGGCTTTTAAATCGGTTACTACGCCACCGCAGGAATAATGAGCGGCGGGAACCACAGGAATAGGTTCTTTGGTAATGTCTATTTTAAATTTCATGCATTTATCATATATCAGCGGAAACCGTTTTTTTGTCTCTTCCGGTTTTTTATGGGTAACATCCAGAAAGACTGACGAGTCGCCACGTTTTTTCAATTCAGTATCAATGGCGCGGGCAACAATATCGCGAGGAGCCAGTGAAGCCATTTCGTGATAGTTGGGCATAAAGTCTTCGCCAGCTTTATTAATCAAAATACCGCCAAAACCGCGTACCGCTTCGGATATTAAAAAAGAGTCTGCTTCCGGATGGTACAGGGTAGTGGGATGAAATTGCATGAATTCCATATTGGCAATAGGAGCACCGGCGCGATAACACATGGCAACTCCGTCGCCTGTGGCAATATCCGGATTTGAGGTGTGCCGGTAAACCTGACCGCAGCCACCGGAAGAAAGGATAGTAGCTTTGGCTGTAAATTTATGTACTTTTTGGGTTTTTGAGTCTAATACATAAGCACCCCAGCAGCTAAGCGTGTTTTTTGCCGCGGGTACCGTTTCAAATATATGGTGTTCTGTTATCAGATCAATTGCAACATGATCTTCATAAATACTGATATTGGGATTCTCTTTGATTTGATCAAGCAATATGGTTTCTACATCCCGACCGGTATGGTCTTTAACATGGACGATGCGATGGAACTTGTGTCCACCTTCACGTCCCAGGTCAAACTTGCCGGTCTGATTTTTATCAAAGGGCACACCCAGACGAAACAACTCGTTTATGTGGTGCGGGCCTTCTTCTACAATCAGTTGTACGGCGTCTTGTTTGCACAGTCCTGCACCTGCGTACATGGTGTCTTTAATATGTTGATCAAAAGAGTCGTCGGGATCAAAAACTGAAGCAATGCCGCCCTGGGCGTAATTTGTATTTGATTCAGCTTTGTGCTTTTTGGTTACAATGGCAACAGTGCCTTGTTTTGACAGGAGGATAGCGCTATATAGTCCGGCAATACCACTGCCGATTATTAAAAAATCAGATTTTATAGACATCTTGTTTCCAATAATAATAATTCATGCATGCGGTATAACATACGTGGAATAATTTTGAAAATCAATAAAAAAAGAGGTGCATACTTTTCAAGCAAGAGTCGCGCTAAACCAACTGAGAATCTATGGTTCTGAACAATTCCCGGTTTTTTACAGGCTTTGTGATCATTTTTTTGATGCCGTGCTCGGCTGCTTTTTGCAAGATGGTTTTGTCTGGCTGTTTGTAAAGCCCTATAATCTGTGTGGCAGGGTGTTTGAATGCAATCTGATCTATAATATCAAACGCTTTCTGGTCGGTACAGTTGCCATCTTCATCGCAAAAATCGAAAAATGTAAAGTCTGTGTTTTCGCTGTCTAAAATATCCAAAAGATCGTTAGTATCCTGCACGACTTGCACATTAAAGTGTGTGCTCAACGCAAGGTACATCTGCATTCCGGTTTGCAGTTCCCCATTTAAAATGACAATTTTCATACGTTTTTTACTCTTGGCCTGGGTTTGTTAATTTTCAAGAGTAATAGGCGCAAATCAGGCGTTTTGCGGAAACTCGGTTGCTGGGGAATCTGTTTTTTCGCTGCAAACACTGTTGAAATAGCGTATTGCGGGAATCAGTAAGGCAACAGCAGCGATTATCCAGTAAAATTTTACATGTTGTTCTCCTGAATACCAACGCAAAGAGTCTTCAGGTGTATTGAGGAACAGCATGGAAGCCAGATTGTTGAGAGCGTGAAATATCATGGATGGGAAAATGCTGTCAGATTTCCATGCCATGTATCCCATAAACAATCCTATAAACAGGATTTGTAACACAGACCAGGGATTGAAATGAATAATTGCAAATAATAACGAGGATATAAATATAGCAGCCGCTGGCTTGACATTTTTCTCTAATGTCTTCATGATAGCCCCACGAAAAAGCATCTCTTCTGTAATGGCGGCAAAAATTACCCCGGTCAGTATGAGCAATAAAGCATGCGGAATGGAATGAAATGTAAGCATGTCTTTCATTGCTTCGAAAATATAATCGGGAATGGGAAAGAGGCTATTTACCAACCTGTCCAGCTCATCTCCAATAATAAACAGAGAAAATGCCAGCAAGAGTGTTGCTGATAAAAGAGAGGGCGAGATCTTGTTCAATCGGAAGGTTTTGGTAAAGTGCATTTTTTTAATATATACATAGACCATTGCAGGAAAGATGATGAGCGCTTCGGTCAGTAAACCAACTGAAGGACCGAAAAAATAGGTGATTGGCAAGCCAATAACCGGTACAATAATCATGGTGACCAGCAGTATTAAAAATAGTTCCAGTGGTTTTAATACGCTTTTGGGTTCAATATTAAATTCATCCATGGTTTTTTCCCAGAGTATACATTAATATGCCGGCGGCAACCGCCGCGTTCAGAGATTCACTTTTACCAGAGCCAGGTATGCAGATGTTTTCATCGAGCAAGGGTAACAGCTCTTTACGGATTCCGTGTGCTTCACTGCCAATAACCAGGCAAGCTTTGTCCGCAGGTGTTTGGATTTCTTGCTTTGCATGTTCACTTAGCACCGAGCCGATCAATGTAAAGTGATTTTCTTTTAATTGTGTAAAAAGATCAATCGGTTGGGCTTTGTCTTGAATGGGTATGTTAAATATTGCACCCATGGTACTGCGCAGTACTTTGGGATTCAATATGTCCACGGAATTGTCGCTTGTAATGATACCGTCAAAGCCAAACCATTCCGCGGTTCTGACAAGTGTTCCCATATTACCAGGATCCTGAATGCCATCGATGAACAATAGCCGTTTTGCGGTTTCATAATTGGGTAGATTCTGTACAATATGTACTACACAGCCAATACCCTGCGGCGAGTCTGTATCTGCTAAAGATTTGAAATTTTCCTGAGATTGGTAAACGGGTATGTTTTGAGCAGAGATACGCTTTAATAGATCCTGATTGCGTTCATTGTCCTGAAAATTCTGGCCAAGCACACAAAACGAGATTTTTGCCGATGCGTTTAGTGCTTCTTCGCACAATCGCACACCCTCAATCCAGAAAAGCTGTTCTTTTTCCCGGTACTTTTTAATTTGCAAAGACCGAACGAGTTTGGCCTGCTTTTGTGACAGGGGTTCGGTCATGGGTTTATTTCATCTTGTTTGTAAAGTGATCGATAAAATCTGCCATCTTGATCTCGGTCTGTGTTCCTTCTTCAAGATCTTTGACTGCCGCCACGCCCTGTTCAATTTCCTGGTCACCCAGAATTACAGCGTATTTGGCGTTATTTCGATTAGCTTCTTTCATTTGAGACTTTATACTGCGATCACTGCCAAAAGATATCAGAGCCGGTATACCCTGTTGACGTAATGCAAAGGTGAGCTCAATGGCTTTATCTTTGGCATTTTCACCCATGTGTGCCATAAACACATCAATGCTTTTTAATGCTGGCGGTTCTATGCCCTGCTCTTTCATACTAAGAATAATGCGCTCAATTCCTGAGCCAAAACCAATGCCCGGTGTAGAAGGGCCACCCAGTTGTTCAATGAGTCCATCGTATCTGCCGCCGCCGCACATGGCGTTTTGAGATCCAATGCCCTGTGCCCATACTTCAAATACAGTTTTGGTATAATAATCCAATCCGCGTACCAGTTTATGGTTAACAGAATAGGCTCTGCCGGTTTTATCAAGATATCGTTTCAAGGTAGAAAAATGGTCTTCACATTCTTTACACAAGTGTTCGCTAATAACCGGCGCCTGGGCTATAACCGGTTGACAGGTTTCTACTTTACAATCCAGCAGTCTGAGGGGGTTTTTGCCTAATCTGCGTTTACAATCGTCACAGATTTCATCATAATGTTCCTGATAGTAGGCTTTAAGTGTTTCAATATATGCAGGTCTGCATTTGGAGCAGCCGGTACTGTTGAGCTGAAAAGCAAGGCCTTTGAATCCCAGCTCTGCGTAAAGCTGCCAGGCAATGGACATGACTTCGAGATCGAGCAGGGGGTCTTGCTCGCCCAGTGCTTCAACATTAAACTGAGTGTGCTGACGAAATCGTCCTGCCTGGGGACGTTCATATCGGAAAACGGGTCCCATGGAATACAATTTTACCGGTTTAGCCTGCATGTGCAATCCGTTTTGCAGATAAGTGCGCATTACTCCGGCAGTAAATTCCGGACGCATGGTAACGGAATTGTCACCCTTGTCGTTAAAGGTGTACATTTCTTTTTCAACAATATCAGTAGTGTCACCTACTCCGCGAATAAACAGAGAGGTTTCTTCCAATATTGGTGGGTCAATGCGTTTATAGCCATAGATTTGTGTAATTTCATGCAGTTTTTGCTCAATCCAGCGCCAATAGGGCTGTTCTTCAGGCAATACATCCCGCATACCGGTAATAGATTTGTATTTCATTTTGTTTAAATTCCTGCTATATGTGGTCCATCATTCCTTCAAGGATTGTTTGTGCTTTTTTGTGGTGCTTTTTGTGTACATAAATTCGGCAGACATCATCAGAAAGGCCAGCAGATTTTGCCAACAAGCCTGAACTTAGCAAGTCGGATTTGATGACACAAGGGATACCATTGTTCTCCAGGGTTTCTTTAACCATTTCGGCATAAATAACACCCGGCAGCGTGCTAAGGCTGATCATTTCCTCATTTGGGTCATTTAAATTTTCTTCACTCATATCTATTCCCCTTAAAATACAAAAGGGCCTCGCAAAGAGACCCGTTTAATGAAAAAAAACTGTATTATAAAGCAAAATATTTTTGCTCTTCTTTTTTGATAGCCTCGATGACTTCTTCACTTGAATGTGAAGATGATAACCTGTCTCGAAACTCTTTTCGGTGCATTAAACGGGAAATACGACTGAGTGCTTTTAAATGCGGACCCGTCTGATCAACCGGCCCAACCAGTAAAAAAATCAAGCGAACAGGTTTTTCGTCAATGGACTTGAAATCTACATCCTGGCGGGTAATGCCAAATGCGCTAACAAGTTCAGAAACACCATCGCTTTTAGCGTGAGGGATGGCAACACCATCACCCATGCCTGTGCTCATAACGCGTTCACGGTCAAGAACCGCTTGCAGTACAGCGTCTCTGTCCGTAACCCGGTTTTGGCTGGCAAGAATATCGACCATTTCTTCGATAATTCTGTTTTTTTCGGTATTTTCCAGTGGTATCCGAATTACATCTTTTGTCAAGAGGTCACTCAGATTCATAAAAACTCCTTTATCAATCGAGTATAATTTACAATTCCTGACGAATTTTCCAAGCGCTTTTTAAAGGTTACAGGAATAAGCAAGTAATTCAGGGGAGAGAATTCCCCGGTTAGGCTAATAACCGGGGAAATTGTTTATGCTTTGTGTTCGGAAGTTGTGTGAAATGCTTGAAAGATCAGCATGGATCCGGTTATGATCAATATCACTGGCCACCAATCCTCTATATTGTATAATTGGGAGGCACCCAAAGCAGAGATAATGCTTCCTTTAATGATGATGCCGTAAACAGGTTTGTTAAAACGGGGGATACGAATACGGATTATTGCTTCGATTATGAATACAATTCCGGCAGATAATAAAAACCACCAGAACCAGCTATCGTAAAACATTCCCTGGTTTTCTGCAAAAATAAATGCTCCAGCTAAAATAAATAACGATCCGGTTATCAATCCGCTTAATGAATCCCGTGAATGATGATGTTTGGGTTTTGTTGATTTCACTTGATCTGTGCTCATAATGTTCTCCTTGTTTAATGCCACGGGCCTTCTGGATAATTATACGGGATATGCCAAAAAGTGTTACAAGGGTTTTTATCAATCGATTTTTCTTGTAATTGTTAAGCAACAGTTTAAATTATAATATAACAAAAACACAGGGAGATGCTTTGTCGTTACATGATCTAATCTTGAAACGACGAACCATTCGTCGCTTCAAACAGGAAAAAATTGTCACAGAGGTATTAAAAAGCCTGGTAGATTCAGCCCGTTTGGCTCCATCTGCAATGAATATGCAGCCTTTGGAGTATATTATTATTCAGGAACCTGATATTGTAAATAATGTATTTCAATATACCCGATGGGCAGGGTATTTACCGGATGATACGGGAAGACCCGCACCTGAGGAGCAACCGGTAGCATATATTGCAGTGCTGGTTAATAAATCATTAAAGTCGGCCTGGACCGGTCATGATATTGGTGCTGCTGTGGAGAATATGATCCTCTTTGCATTAGCCGAGGGTATTGGTTCATGCTGGTTGGGATCGGTGAACCGCGCTCACGTGTGTGAATTGCTTAATGTGCCGGATTCATACGAGCTGGATTCTGTGTTGGCTCTTGGTATACCAGCAGAAGAACCGCGGATTGTAGACTTTAAAGATTCACAAAAATATTATAAAGATACAGACGGTACGTTGAAAGTGCCCAAACGCGATCTGAATCATATCTGTCATTTGAATGTATTTAAACAGGAATAAAACATGAGCACAAATAAAATACTGAATGTTGCAATAATAGGTGCGGGAGCAATATCCACGCATCATGTGAATGCTATACGACAATTGAATGATAATGTAAATGTTGTTAAACTTTATCGCCGGGATGAATCCAAGGCCCGCGAGGCAGCAGAAAAGCTGGATCTGGAATATACGACTGAAATAAATGAAATTTTGAATGATCCCGATATACATGTTGCGGATATTACCCTGCCATCCGGACTTCATGCAGAGATGGGTATTCAATTTGCTAAAGCGGGCAAGCATGTAATCGTTGAAAAACCCATAGATGTAACACTGGACAAGGCAGATGCGTTGATTAATGCCTGCAAAGGAAATAATGTAACGTTGGGTGTGATTAGCCAATACCGGTTTATGGAACCCATGCAGAAATTATATGCTCTTCTCAAAGAAGAGAAGCTGGGCAAACTGATTCATGCAGAAGCCAGCATTAAATGGTATCGCTCAATGGATTACTACAACAGCGGTGCATGGCGCGGTACACATGAACTGGATGGCGGTGGACCGTTTATGAATCAGGGTATTCATTTTATTGACCTGATGCTTTCGGCAATGGGGCCCGCTAAATGGGTTTATGGTAAAACACGTACCTGTACGCATGATATTGAAGTAGAAGATATTGGTATGGCCATGGTAGAATTTGAGAACGGTGCTTCGGGAGTAATTCAGGCATCTACGGCAACGTTTCCCGGGTTGCCGGCACGGCTAGATGTGCATGGTACCAAAGGTACGGTTGTTGTCGAGGGCGAGAGACTGGCTTTTATGCATATTGATGGTGAAGAACCTTTTCGCAAAGAGAGCGGCTCCGCTGGCGGTGCGTCTAAACCCCTCGATATTGATTTAACTCCTTTTATTAAAGAGTTTACAGATATTTTTGGCGCAATACGTGAAAACAGAGAACCTGTTGTGAGTGGTGCCGAAGCAAGGCGCGCATTACAGTTGATATTGGCTGTTTACGAGTCGTCAAAACAGGATAAACCAATAGTTATAGACTGAAATAAAAATGATGGAATGCATATGATATTACGAGACGAGCTAACCGCACATTTGAATGAATACCTGGCAATACATGAATTTTCTGATTATGGGCCTAATGGATTGCAGGTAGAAGGTAAAGAAAAAGTTGAAAAAATTATAACCGCTGTTTCTGCGAATGTAGAATTGTTTGATTTGGCAATTGAAAAAAAAGCGGATATGATTATTGTGCATCATGGTATTATCTGGAGCAAAGAGAGTCCGGTTGTTAAAGGTGGTCTTAAAACCCGTTTGAAGCGGTTGCTGGACAATGAGATTACTTTGCTGGCATATCACCTTCCGCTTGATAAGCACATGCAGGTTGGTAATAATGCGCAGGCAGCCAGAAATTTAAAATTAAGAGATATAGAAGGCTTTATAGATGTGGGAGTTAAAGGTGTAACAGATGAAATACCTTTTGCATCTTTTCTAGATAAAGTGAAAGCCTATTATGGCAGCAATCCGCTGGTATTTGATTATGGCCCCAAAACAGTCTCTCGAATCGGGATTTGTTCGGGTGGTTCACAATATTATATTTCTCAGGCTATTGAAGAAGGGCTTGATGTCTTTATAACTGGTGAAGTGTCTGAGCCGGTTATGCATAAAGCCAAAGAAGGGAATATACATTTCATCGCAGCGGGGCATTATGCCACAGAAAGACCCGGTATAATGGCCCTGGGTGATTATGCTGCCTCTAAATTTGATGTGGATGTAGAATTTATCGATGTTCATAATCCTGTCTAGAACCATCTCTTGCCTGTAGATTGGTCAAATGAATTCATCTTGATTTTGAATTACAGGAATACTATATTATCTGTTTGGTATTGACCTGAGGTAACTTTGTCTACTCGTGTAAAAATAAACGGATTGTTGACTTTAACGCGTCCGGTGAATGTGTTTATAGCCATGCTGTCTATTTTTATTGCGGCATTTTTATGCGGTAGTCTTGAGCATTGGGTGGCAATTTTACTGGCTGCACTTTCCGGAGGTGTAATTACCGCAGCGTCTAATACCATAAATGATTATTATGATGTGGAAATAGACAAGATAAACAAGCCCAGCCGGCCTGTGGCCTCGGGATTGATCTCGAAAAAGGCCGCTTTGTTGTTTTCTGTATTCCTTTATGCTGCCGGTATTATTTTTGGCGCATTGATCAATGAAAAGGCATTACTGATTTCGGCACTTTCAACGGTTTTGCTGTATTTCTATAGTGCAAGATTCAAGCGAATGGTATTGTTGGGCAATTTAACGGTCAGTTTGGCAACCGGTATGGCATTTATTTATGGTGGAATTGCGGTTGGGAACATTGAACAGGCTGTAATACCCGCTATATTTGCATTCATGATGCATTTTGGGCGAGAGATTATTAAAGATATGGAAGACATTGAAGGTGACCGGAGAGATAATGCGATTACCTTGCCCGTTAAATATGGTTTGTTTCCAGCCCAAATGTTGACCACTGTGTTGTTCGTGTTGTTGATTGTTATAACTCTTTTGCCTTATCCACTTGGTATTTATGGGAGCTGGTATTTGTGGGTTGTAATGGCAGGAGTAAATACGGTACTTTTGTTCAGTACCATTATGATTTGGATACATCCGGATAGAAAAATATTTTCTAAATTAAGTGTGTTATTAAAAGCTGATATGCTGGTGGGATTGTTGGCGATTTACGTTGGGAGATGGTAGGCTTTATGAGAGCATTGATTCAGCGCGTTGAAAAGGCGTCGGTAACGGTAGAAAAAGAGATTGTTGGCAAAATAGATCAAGGCCTGGTAATTTTATTGGGTATTAAACATGATGATGATGATAATGATTTGGAATATATTATTAAAAAAGTTGTAAACCTGCGGATCTTTGAAGATGTAGATGGAAGGTTTAATCTTTCAGCGCTGGATGTTGGTGCTCAGCTGCTGGTAGTATCTCAATTTACTTTGTATGGGGATACGCGCAGGGGCAGGCGCCCCAGTTTTACTGATGCCGCGCATCCTGATCTTTCCAAGCCGATGTACCACAAAGCTACCAAAATGTTTGGAGAAACCGGACTCAAAGTGCAGGAAGGTATTTTTGGCGCACATATGATGGTAGAGATACATAATGATGGACCCGTTACGTTGATGCTGGATAGTGATGAAAGACGATAAATATATAAAGATCATGGAACATATCCATGAAAAGCCATTAATACTGGCTTCAAAATCCCCAAGACGTGCAGAGCTTTTAACGCGTATTGGATTTGATTTTAATGTTGTACCCAGTCATTTTGACGAAAGTGAAATTGATATCCGTGATCCCCGTGAGCATGTAAAAGCGTTATCCTTAGCAAAAGCAAAACAGGTAGCCCAGGATATTGAAACGGGTCGAATCATTGGTGCGGATACAATAGTAGTACTTGATAATGAGATATTGGGTAAACCCAAAGATGCGGATGATGCCTATGAAATGCTCAAACGGCTTCAAGGCAGAACGCACGAGGTGTTTACCGGGTTTGCCATTGTAGAAAAACCCCAGAATCATATCGTTTCAGACGCAGAGGTTACGCGTGTCAGTTTTCGTCAATTGGAAGACTGGGAGATTTGGGGATATATTGGCACAAAAAGTCCGTTCGACAAAGCCGGTGCGTATGGCATTCAGGATAAAAGCGCGGTTTTTGCTGAAAAGATTGATGGTTGTTTTTATAATGTTGTAGGATTTCCGTTAACCAAATTTTATACTCAATTATTAACCATGTTGAATAACAATGAACAATCAAAAAAATAAAAAAGCAGAGCTTGGTCGTGAACTGGCCGAGCAAAGACAGACCAAAGGTCTGACCGTTGAAAAGTTGGCTGATATTACCAAAATATCTGTTAAAAATATTCAGCATCTTGAAAATGGAGTGTTTGACTTTTTACCCAGTGCTTATGTCAAAGCCTATCTGAGTTCTGTTGCGCGTGAGCTGGGTTTGAATCCCGATGTTGTTTTGAAAAAGTACCATTCCTCTTTTGTCAAAGATGTAGATTCGTCAGTGATAAATGAAATTGAATCTGAAAAGTTTGATTTGAGAGACAAACCCAAACCAGAACCTTCACCGGAACCAACTTTGGAGCCGGAACCCGAACCGGAACCGGAAGAGGAAACCAAAATCGAGCAGGAAGAAGGTCAGCCGCTTGTTCAGGAACCGATTGACGAAGATGAAGGCGAAGAAGAGCCAGAGACTAAAGCTCCTGAAAAAGAGCCGGAACCTGAAACCGGGCAAAAAGAACCGGAATATGAACCGGAACCGATAGAGGCCGAAGCAGAAGCAGAGCCTGAACCGGAAAAAGAAACTGTTGCTGAACCAGAGCCCGTTGCTGATCCTGTACCTGTTGAGGAACCGGAAATTATAGTGCCAGAACAGCCTGTAATATTAGATCAACAACCGGAAATTAAAAACAATTATTCGGAACCAACTGTTGAAAAACAGGGCTGGTTTGAAGATTTTAAATTGATGCTGGGTTTTTACAGTATTTTTATTTATGGATTTCTTGCAGTTGCTGTTATTGTTGTTGCCCTGATTATATTTGTACCAAAGCTGAAAGATTCTGACGATACGGTAAGTAAATCTGATTTAACTGCACAAACGACAAAAGTGGTTGACTCTGCTGCGGACGTTGTTGAACCAACTCCCGAATCTGAAATGTTTTCATTGAGAATGGTTGTAACCGATACGACCTGGCTGCGTATAGTATATTCGGATACCCTTACAGATGAAGCTATTTTTATTCCGGGCGATGAGCGCTCCTGGGAAAGCTACTCCGATTTTTGGATGCGCATTGGCAATGCCAGTGGAATACATTTATATCTGAATGATAATGATCTGGGTGTGCCCGGCAGCGCCGGCCGCATAACCAATATTCGGGTCACCAGGGATGGGATAGAAAAAGTCTCAAAAAGTCAGTTCCCCGAGAAAATGAATACGGAAGGTTAACCATACATTGATGTTGATGAACGAAAATAAAAAGATATATTTCCTGGCAATCTGCGGTACGGCTATGGCATCTTGTGCCGCCATGCTAAAGCAAAAAGGGTACGATGTGTATGGAAGTGATGAGAATTTGTACCCACCCATGAGCACTTTTTTGGAAGATCAAAACATACCGGTTATGCAGGGCTTTGACCCCGCGCATCTCGATCCGCAGCCGGATCTGGTTGTTGTTGGAAACGTGATTTCGCGTGGTAATGTAGAAATTGAAGAAATACTTGACAAAAAGATACCCTACATTTCTCTGGCAAGTGCATTAAGAGAATTTATGATAAGGGGCAACCGGTCTTTTGTAGTAACCGGAACCCATGGAAAAACAACAACTTCCTCTATGCTGGCCTGGGTGTTCGAGTCTGCGGGCAAAGATCCCGGATTTATGATTGGTGGTATTCCGGAAAATTTTGGGCGCGGATTTCAGCTTGGCAGCGGAGGTGATTTTATTCTTGAAGGCGACGAATATGACTCGGCCTTTTTTGAAAAAACAGCCAAATTTTTACAATACCTACCGGATGTAGGCATTATCAATAGTGTGGAATTTGATCATGCCGATATTTACAAGTCTTTGGATGATATTAAACTGGCATTTAAACGGTTTGTAAATCTTGTACCTCGCAGTGGTTTACTGATCGTTTGTGGTGATGATTCTGAATCCATGGATGTGTCTGCAAAGGCTTTTTGTCCTGTAGAAACTTTTGGCTTAAACGATGAAAATGACTGGCGGGCAGAAAAGTTGCAGGTATCTGAAGGATTGATGCATTTTGATGTCTATCACCATAACGCCTTGTTGGGCAATGTGGCCCTGGGTGCCTTGGGAAAGCATAATGTCAAAAACGCCCTTGCTGTTATTGCTGCGGCCAATTCTGCGGGTATTACATTTGAGAAAATACAACAAGCATTAAAGACATTCAAAGGTGTTAAACGCAGGTTAGAACTCAAAGGAGAGGCCGCCGGTGTTGAGGTTTATGATGATTTTGGTCATCATCCCACTGCAATAAAAGAAACACTTGACGGATTTAGACTAAAGTATCCCGATTCCGGTATTTGGGCTTTGTTTGAACCACGCTCTGCCACTACACGCAGAAATATTTTTCAAAAAGAATTTATAGAGGTGTTTGACAGTGCAGATTATGTGTTACTGTCACCCGTTAATCAGCCTTCAAAAGTGGGTAACGATACGCTGTTTTCGCCGGAACTTTTAGCAGAGGATATACGTTGTAAAGGTAAAACAGCACATTACATAGAAACAACTGATGAAATGGTAAAACATATCATCAAACATGTGAAAAGGGGCGACAAGGTGGTAACATTCAGTAACGGTCCCTTTGACAAGATACATGAAAAATTAATTGCTGCATTGAAAAATAATTCTTAACTTGAATATTCACTGCTTATTATAGATGGACTCAATATAGAAAAAAGAGGACTGTATGTTCAAAAAGCGAAATAGACATGATAATGAAGATGAAAAAATCAGGCACTTGTTAGATCAGGTGAAAAAAGATCTTGATGGTTCATTGGAACCTGTATCTTTGCAAAAATTGAATGCTTTTGAAAGAAAACAGATCCATCGGCATTTTGATCATAATCCAAACATTGTAACCAAAACCTATCGTAATGGGGATGATTATGAGCTCAAGGTTTATCCTGTGGGGAATTTAAAGAAATTTGCTCAGGAAAAAGCGGATGAAGCTGTTCAAAGTAGAAAAAAAGTTGTATTGCCGCACATGAGCAGCTATGCACGTTATGTTGTACATGACTCATTGAAAACTGTAGATTCTATCAAAGTGCAGAGCTTTGGAGAGGGAGCGGAAAGACACATTGAAATTGAACCCGAGTTTTTCGGTAGAGGGTTGAAACGCATCATCAAAAAGATCAAGTTGATGTAATGCTAGTCTATAAAGACAGGGTTTGTGAAACAATGGTATTCCCTGTCTTTGCTTTTACTAACTGTAACCAGTCTTATATATCCCGATTTTGGTAAATCATTCAACTGTACATTTAATTCCAGAGAATACCCGGTATCTCTTGGCAGGTCCAGGGGCTGTTGGAGCTCTGAGCGTTTTATTTTATCCCCAATATAAAGATCAACAAATGATATCTCTCCAAATGCAGGAGAGGATAAAATCTTAATTTCAGCCTGCACATTACTTGCTTGAACCGTATCACCCAATTTGGCCAGCTTGTTTCCCCCTTTAAGAATCAAATCCGCAAAAAGTCCGTCGGTTACTATTGCCTTTCCTTTTTGTATGCTTTGTAAAAGCGAGTCAAGCGAAAAGGCGTCCTCTACAAAAACACCCGTTCGTGCAATGGCAAAAACTTCCAGATGGTTTTCTTTCATGCTCCAGAATGGAGTGCTTAACTGTCGGAACCGGTTAAAATTGCCATGCGCGTCATTACCAGCCAAAAGAACTGGTTTGTAACCTTGTAGCAGCAAGTCTATCCATGCGGATAAACCGTGCTTTAGAAAATGTTCCTTGTCCCCGTTCCACATTTGAACGCCAGTAAGACCTTGAGCTGTGTAATCAGCATGATGCCATTTACCCCGATTGATCAGTAGCCGTTGTACAAACGGCGGATTGGTTTCGGGATGGGATGCAATAGATACCGCCTGTGGTGATAGTTTTTTCAGAACATTAGAGATTTGCCATTGCGGGCGTGTTTGTAATATTTTTTCCGCGCTGTCTCCATAACCAGTGAAAAATTCACGATTGTTCAATATTAAAAAGTGTACGTTCTGGCTTTTGTGATTGCCGGCAGACAACTCTTCTCCCGGAATAATGACAAAGCTGTCATCCTCTGAATTGATCTGTTCAACCGTCTGCCACAAATGCTTCCATTTTTTTAAATCCGGATCGTTTTTCAGGTAATTGTTCCAATGATCATCCAGATCGTACGAGTGGTCAGAAACCGCAAAAAAATCGATTCCCATACGTTTTGCAATGGTTTTGGATGCAGAAATGGGGGCGCCAAATTCAACCTGATCGCTGGTGTAATTACTATGATAATGCAGATCGCCAAAATACCAGTCTTTTGATTTTGGCAGCGGTTGTGTATCGATCAAAACATCAAAGGGTGCGTGGGAAGTTTGTGTATAGTTGTCGTTTTTGATGCAATAGGATTTGCCGGCAATGCTGTAATGCATTTCCACATCAATCTGAATTCGGCCTTTATATTTTTCTGAAACTTTAATATCCACCAGGTTTTCCCAGAATTCGGATTCGAGATTCAGATTTAGAGACTCGTGGTAGATCCGTTCCTGCTTGTTAGCCAAAATAACATCAACATTAATCTCTTGCAGGGTAACGGGAAAACGATTGGCATCTTTGACAATGATCAGTACAGGCAATGGCTGTCCCGGATCGATACGGTGAGGTATATCTGCCAGGATTTCAGGTTGTTTGATAAAATATCGGCTGGGTATACCTGGAAATCTAAAATGGATCTCTGCATAAAGGAAAAAGAATAGCAGTGGGGCAAGCACGTGTATGTGGATGTCTGGAAATTCTACGAACATTGATTCAACTCTCGGATGGATTGGGCGATTTCAGCGGCAGGGCGGGTATCTAACCTTCCGGTGTGTTTTTCCACCGGTCGTCTGATGTACTTGTTCCAGGCATAGCGGGTTTTTGACAACAGACTTTTGGTCAAATATGAATCGGCTTTGTATAGAAAAGAAGGGTCCATATAGCAATTCATAACGCATCCGCTGCAAAAATCGTATTTACCTTCCATGTTTTTGTAATCTTTGATTTCATCACTGTGATAGAGCGAGTACAGGCTGTTATTCACGGGGATCTTGTGCTGGTGATGGTGAAAGCAAGGTAATAGCAGATGGTTGTCGGGAGAAATTACAATAGTTGAAGTTGTTACCCGACAACGCGGATTTTCCGGATTGTTGCCTCCCATCCTACGCAACTGGTGAAACGCGCTGTTTATATAAACATAGGGCAGTTTGCGAAAAGATTCAATGCGTTGAAGTGCTTCTTCTGCCAGTTGATGCTGCTGAACGTGAGAAAAGACCGGGTTAATAATGAGCATTAAACCCAATTTGCCGGTAAAGCTGGCAAGGTTCTCAAGTTGATCTAAATTGTCCTGGGTGACAGTATACAAGATGTCTGGTGTTTCTCCCAGGGCTATGGCCGTATCTATGGCCAGCATTAGACTGTCGTAAACATTTTTGCCACGCAGTGTGTTGTGCTGCTGCGGATCTAGAGAGTCCAGTGAGAAATGCAGCAGATCGACTTTACCCAGCAGGTCCTGGGCTTTTTTGGGGTATAGGATGCCATTTGTGGTCAGGGTTGTTCGATAGCCCATGGATTTTGCCATATCCAGCATTTCGGGCAAGGCGGAATGAAGCAGTGGCTCTCCGCCGGTAAAGTCTACGAATTTTAGTCCCAGTTTACGCCCCTGTTCCAGATTTTGCCGGATTGCCTCAAGGTTTGCAAACTGACTTTTGGGATTTCCGGGGGTGTCCCAGATATCACAGAATTGGCATTTGCAGTTGCACCGATAGGTGATATAATAATGCAATAGTATGGGTGACCAGGGTAACTGCATTTTAAGACTCGGTTGTTTTGGAAAATATTGGATAATTCCGGTCTTTCCAGTCAATTTTATGATCAAATATCAACATCACTGGAAAGACCAGGGTAAAATAAAAGTAATAGATTTTAAATGGCAGTATATATTTCAACAAATCCCTGCGGTCTAAAAATCCTGTAGATTTCCAGGTTGCGGTCAAATCGACCAAGGTCATGATGGTAAAGCCCCAAATGGCAGAATGGAATTGCAGCGTTATAATATTTAAAACAATGATGACATGGGCAGCAACCGATGTAAACATCATTAATTTAGCAACCGGGTGGACTGCGTTTACTGCACTGGCCCAGCGTTTTCGCTGGTTATAGTATGAACGGATATGGAGAACCGGGTCACTTTTGACCAGCGAGTCTTGATGGAACAGAAATTTAATTTTCCAGTTTCGGGATTTGTGGATTTTGAGAATAAATGCAAAATCTTCAACAATTGTATTTCTCAGATTTTTAAACCCACCTATAGAGTCAAATGTCTCCCGCCGAAAAGCCATATTGTTTCCAAACCAGCTGATGGGAAAGCCGTAATGTCCGGTAGAGAGTGCTATGGTCAGCAAGTATAGCCAGTCGAATGATTGAATTCTGCCAAACAGCGGCATTTTTTCATTGGGTTTATCTAATAGAGTGGCGCCTCCAACCAGTCCCATGCCGGGTGTAAAGGCAGAAAGCAGGTTTTTGATCCACCCGCGGGGCACCTGGCAGTCGGCATCGGTTACGAATAAAAATTCACCTTTACTTTTTTCAACAGCAAACTGGATAGCGTCGGCTTTGCCGGAATTGTTTTCAAAATAATCTCCCAATGCAATGGGTATGATGTGTTTGTGTATGTCAGCAAATTCTTTGATGATTTTCAGGGTTTTATCTGTAGAATGATCGTCAACAATAATCAGTTCAAGCTTGTCCTGAGGATAGTCAAGTTCTGTCAGCGAATTTAAACATGCACTAATATAGTGTTCTTCATTTCTGGCCGCAACAATTACCGAGACGGATGAAAATTGGGTTAAAGGAGATTGATTGTACTTTTTTAATCCGAAAAAAATAATAATTCCACAGAAAAGGTAAAGAGTAAATATGCCGTATTCGGCAAATGATAAAAGTGTTATGATCATAGGTTTATTGTTCCGTGTCTAGGTCCATTTCAACTGTGGATTGGTCGTTCTCAAATTTTATTTTATTTGGAACGTTTTGCGGGTCGGGTCCGAACTGAATTGTCAGTTTGGTTAATGCTTTGGATATACGATTGGTCATGAGATCCGTTTTCCAGGCCCGTTCTACAATAGGCATAGAGGGTGAAAATTCAAGGTTCACCGTCTTGAGATTGTCATGGTCAGCTACCGTACCGGTAATATTCCAGATATGACTTTCCAGATCAATGATGTAATTTAATGAATCTCCGGCATTCAGGTCTTGTAAACGTAAATGATACAAAAGCGACAAAATGTCCATACTGCTAGCCGGAGCCGGCCATTGCAGAGCATTGTCTGTATATGCAATGGTTTCATTACGATTATAACGAGTTGTGACTGTTTGTTTAATGTTTTTTTGCTTTACGTCTTTGGTGAATGAAAGCGTTTGCCAGGTATTTAAATTTATCCGGGAAGTATATATATTGTCTACATAAAAGATAAAGCGGAAAGCTCTTTTTGATTTCAGTTTCCATTGAATTTCAATCGTGCTGGAGTCAGATTGTTCACATGTTAATGAAGAATGAGCTGTAGCAAGCCCATTGAATTTGACAGAGTAGTTCAAGGTCTCGTTAACAAAAGGCAGACATTCCACTGCCCAGGAAGAGATGGTGAAAAGTATCAACCCGCCAAATGTTGATATTGCTTTTATCATTCTTTTGCTTCCGACTGGTCTGAAAAGGACAAGTGCCTGGGAGTTTTGTTAAAATCTGTAGAGTGTTTGCGCCCCTTCCATTTGAAATTTCCAAAAGTCCCCTGAAAACCCACATAAACTATATACGGAACCTGCAATACAAACCACAGTGGATACCATTTTAATAGATCCCGTCTATTGTAATAAGACGCGCTTTTTAATGTTATTGCCCCATCAGCAAGGATTTTGATGAACAATGCTCCGATGAAAAAAGACATGGGAATGGATAAAAAGACCGCACCGAAAAAAGCAAGCGCAATGCTGAATGAATACAGATATACCAAAAGCAGGTACAGAAAAAACGGGATGTTGAGGTATAATTGATAAGAACCGTTAGATGCCCAGCGAATGCGTTGATTGATAAAGTCGCTCCACGTGGGCTGTGCTTTGGATACAGCAAAAGTTTTGGGATCTGCGGCAAAAACCGATTTGTATTGGGTATAGCGGTTGATCAGCTGTAATAGTAACACATCATCCCCGGAAATGCGATGAGCAATTTTATTAAATCCACCCACCTCTAGAAAAGCATCTCTTCGGTAAGCCAGGTTTTGACCGGACGCGGCCATTGGCAACCCCATATTGCTGGTGCCGGCAGCTACCCCCATCATTTGCATGAAATCAAACGCCTGAAGATTTTCAATGGTGTTTTGGATGTCATGGGGAGTGCCGTATTGAGAAAAACCGATCACAAAGCCGATTTCGGGAGTAAAATATGATACCATACTTTCAATCCATGAGGCTTGAACACGGCAATCCGCATCTGTTGAGAGAATTAGCTCGCTTTTACTTTGTTCAATAGCTTGCTGTAAAGCAAATTTTTTAGGACTGAATCCGTTTGGCACTGCCTGAACCGCTAGAGAGCTGAAATTGGAAAAGCGGTTTGTAAATGTATCTATCACAACCTGAGTATTGTCTGTTGATCCGTCATTTACAACAATAACATTGTATTTATCAGCCGGATAGGTTTGTTGAGCAAGGTCCTCAAGAATATTGCCAATATTGTCTTCTTCATTACGTGCGGCAATGACTACCGTAACATTATATTGGGTTGTATTGCTGCCAGATTTTTTTGTCAACAATCCTATCAGAAATAAAAGTATAGTAATAATATACAGAATTGATAAAAGTGTTACAATTGCAACTATCATGAAAAATCCAACTTATTTCCATTTAAACCATTTTAACTGACCCAATGCTCCAAAAATTACAACATAAAATAAATGTACTATGGAAGCAAGGGGGAAAATTGTCAAGTAATGCCATTTTTTCATCTTGCCGGCAAAGACTGCCAGTAAAAGAAAATCTGCCATAAATTTTGCAAAAAGTAGGAACAATGTGCTGTTTACAATACCAAATAACAATCCAAGAAGAGTAATGAGTAAAAATAGATTAAATAAATATACCAGAACCAGTATCATAATTTTTACCGGTTCATAGTGCAGACCTTTGGATGCATGACGCATACGCTGATGGAAAAACTGACTTATATTTGACAGCATAACCGTAGGGACTTCCAGGTCGGCATCGTACGCGTAACGTATTTTCCAATCCGTGTTGTTTAGCACCAATTTGAGGAACAGGTCATCGTCACCAGACGCAAATTGTTTTATTTTTTCAAAGCCGCCCACCTCTTTAAATACGCTTTTACGATACGCAAGGTTTCGTCCATTGCAGGTGGCGGGAAAGCCCCAACCGGATGTACCAGCTGCTATAGCAGCAAGCGATAATGCATCCAGCGCAAGAAATTTTGCGGGTATTGTATCGATAGATGGAAGTTCGTATGGAGAAAATCCTATCACCATGCCTGTTTCAGGTGTAAAACGTTTTACCAGACCCTGTATCCAGCCTTCGGGAGGAAAGCAATCTGCATCTGTCAATAATATGAGCTCACCCCTGGCGTGCTCAATACCCATTGTAATTGCATTCTTTTTGGGGGAGATGATGGTTTCACGATTTTCTGTGAACAGTTGGGTGATTTTAGAATCCGGATATTCGTTTTGAAAAGATTGAATATAATCAGCGGTACGGTCTGTCGAGCCGTCATTTATAATGATAATTTCGTATTTCTCTTTGGGATAGTTTTGTTCAGTAAGGGATTGCAGCAATGCTACTATATTATCCTGTTCATTTCTGGCAGCAACTATAACAGAAATAAATGGCTGTTTAGGAGATTCGGCTTTGGGTATTCGAAAAAGACCCAGGGTAATCCAGAGGATAATGGAAATATAACCGGCGGTCATGATGAGGAGAAAATAAAAAAGCATAGAGAGAGTACCGGTTAATAATTCATACTAAATTCAAAACGGGCCAGATGGTCATTTGAACCAAAGCTGGCTATCTGGTTTATGTTGTCACCCTGGCTATACGTGTATGACACTGCCACATAAATGTCTCTGCGTATCTGGTCCACCAGTTTAATGCCAAACAGATTGCGTTTGTCTACAGTGCCGCCAAGAAAATGTTTGCGTAAACCGGATTCCGGTCGGTCGGTGGTGCTGATGGTTCCGGTTCCTTTGCGGATTCGTTCAAAACTGAGTTCTGCTTTAAAATCTCTGTTGAACCGATAAGATGCCAGCAGTAATGCTGTATCTGAATTGGGTCCCAGCCAATGGCCTATGGCTTTGTCATAATGCGAATAGATGTTGATGGAATCGTGATGTGCGTAAACAAAAGGTTCAACCCGGCTGTATTCCAGTCGAAGGTCAAGGTCTTGAATGTTCAGAGGGCTGGCAAGATGTACGCCGGTTAAAAAAGCAAACTTGTTTCCGTAGAACCGGTTCAGGCTTTCGGCAGTGGTCATGTCATCAATGAAAAATTCGGCATAGGCTTTTATACCCGCAAATCGGGTGAGGGTAATATCCAGACTCATGGTGTTATTGTCTTTATCTCCCAGGTGATGTTCAGCTACATGGTATGGCATTAAGGGGTTGAGATATGACATTTCAACATCGCGGTCACCATAAATGACGGTTTCTGTACCGCCAACATACAGACCACGTAAGACACGAATGTCAATTCTATGGCCTGTCAGATATTTGGGTCCCAAACTGTTATTAAGAAACATGTGTACGCTGGTAAATGAAAAACGTTTAAAGGTACTGTTGAGTTTTATCATGTCAGCAGGGGGCATGTTGCGGGTAAGACTCAAGCCGCTGTGATATCCGGGGCCCCATTCCATTTCATCCTTGCCCACCTGAACTCGAAGCCAGGGGCGTTCCCAGATGAAATACGCTGTTGCCCTGTCACTGAATACATTTGACCCCGAAGTTACAGTGGGAGAGCCTTTGGAAACATCAAAGCTTTCTTCATCAATATCGGTTCCGCGAAGTAGAGAGTTTCTGGCATCTACATAATAGCCCAGTTTGCCGCCAAGGTGTCCGCGTAAAATACCTCCAACGGTTGTCTCGGAAATTTTTTCAGCAGGATCGTATTGCTCACCCTTGTTATAGACCATGTTTTGCATTACAAGCAAATCAAAATGGATCTGGCTGTTATTTTCAAAATGCGAGCACAAGTGCTTTTCAGACATGGATGTTTTAATATCCGGGGCCATTTGCAAGAGCTCCTGAACAAAATCTCCTTTGATCTGTTCAAACTGTGCATGGTCTGTTTTTGAAAATTTTTCCGGACTGTTTTTTAGATTGTTTTCTATCTCGATTATAAGCCTGGTCACGGTTTCGCGGGAGTAAGGTTTAACTCGCATTACAACAGAGTTGACAAGGCCTTTGGTTTCGCACCGGTCCAAAAATTCATAACCCCAATATCCCAATGGAACGTTAACAGTTTGGGCTATTGACTGAAAGCTCAATAGAAAAAGTAATGCAATAGATATTATAAAACGCTTCAATGCGATTTTCCTTTATTTTTCAGGTAGAAATATACTGAAAATCAGTTATTATTCAAACCGCTAAATGAATGGATTTTCATTAACCCTTGAGCGCCCCCTTGAGATAGGTACGGTCTTTCCATTTAAAGCTTCCCGTCAGGCCTGCAATTCCAACAATGGGTATATAAACCAGTTGCAACAGTTCTGTCAAAAACATATCCCCATAGTGAAATGACCGGTTCAAGTGGCGGCAGCCGGTTTGAATGAATATTGTATCCAGAATGATTTTTACAACAAACAGCAACAATGTATAAACTGGCCATATTCCGGTTATTGACAAGAGAATAGATAATGTGGTTGATATATAAAAAAGAAAGACAAATAATTCCAATAATATTAACGCAATATGATAATGTTTACCTTTGGATGCCCAGCGCACCCGTTGCTGAAAAAATCCCGCAAACGACGTATTTGCCCTTGTCCAAACTGTGTTAGAGGAATCGGTATTAAACAGGCTCTTCCATCTGGATTTTGAGAGTTTTTGCAGCAAGAGATCATCATCACCGGAACCCAAGTGCTTGTTGCCGCTAAAACCATCAATTTCAAGAAACACCTCTTTGCGATACGCCAGATTGGCGGCATTTGCGAGAAACGGTTTGCCCAGTCCAAAGGATGCGGCGCCTATCAGAACAAATCCAAGCGAGTCAAGCGATTCCATTCGCCCTAATATTGTATTGCCGGGATCCACCAGCAGCCATGACGCGGCAAGAGCAGTGGACTCGTTAAAAGATTTTGCGGATTGTTTGAACCATCCGGGAGGTACCAGACAGTCAGCATCGGTAGTCAGGATTATTTCTCCCTGCGCTCTGGATATACCGGTTTCAATGGCCTGCTTTTTTGGAGAAATTTCGGGTTGAATTGCGAGATTGTCAATAGCAATGATGTTTTGTTCTGTTTCTGCGTATTTTGAAATTATTTCGGCAGATCCGTCGGTTGAATGATCGTTGATCAGTATAATTTCGTATTGGTCTGGGGGGTAATTTTGTGATAACAGAGCATTGAGACAGTTTTCAAGGGTTTCAACTTCATTGCGTACCGGTACCAGAACCGAGATCATGGGGCGGGCATCACTCGTTGTTTTACTGCTCGAGAGCAGGCGATCAAGCCCAATCATCAACACGGATAAAAAAATCGTATAAACCAGGGACAGTATCAGTATAAAAATTAAGAGAATTGGCATTAGGAGTTTAACCCAACATTTTTGCCCATGTTGCGGTTTAAGAGGATGACGACCATTCCAATTGTTGAAGGGATAAGAATATTGATGATGAATAAAATAAAAGATGCATTAAATGCAGCCGCGCGGGTAATACCCAGTTGTGAAAAGAAATATATTGCTGCGGTTTCTCTAACACCCAGATCTCCAAAAGAGATAGGCAGTAGTGTTTTGGCTAAAAAGGTGGCAGCAACCGCTAATAATCCCAACAGCAAATTGATTTCGGCAAATGCTTTAATGAGCAAATAAAACTGAAAAAGATAAGTAAATACATGACAAGCGGCAAAACCAAACAGTGTATATGCGTGACGATGAGTAAAGGAGCTGTAGGCAGAAGTTAATTTTTCTATGAAATGAATTTTCATGAGTCTGGGTTTAAATCGCATCAACAGGGTGCGAAGCAAATCCGGATGAAGGATTAAAAAGATAATCAAAAGCAGTAATATAACCAGTGCAATTAACAGGGGCTGCCAAAGTAAATGCCCTGCTTTGAGTTGTAAAAAATATGCAAATCCGGCCAGGCCAAACAGATAAACCATCACCATTGCAAATAATTTATCAATGATTACTAAACCGGTGAGTTGGCGCCAATCTGCATTACGGATGAAAACCGAACGTCCGAATTCTCCCACACGACCTGGAGTTACCAAGCCGAGCGCGTAACCGGCAAACAGGGAAGAAAGGACTTCGCCTGCGCGGGCTGTGGGCTTGACAAGCTTGACCAAAAGCTGCCATTTTTTGAATTGGAAAAAGATATTCAGAAATAGTAACCCCACTGTCAAGGCAATATATAACAGGTTGGCCTGACGTAAAGCAAGGATAATCTGATCTATGCTGATGCGTTTGATCAGCACCCACATAATAATGCATGCCAACAAGAGCTTGATCAGGACGATGATCTGCTTCCTGGGAAGTTTGAATTTGGGATTGGTTTCTGTCATTTCCGCTTTGCGATTATATACCAAACAGGATTGAATACAGCATTGAAAATGCCCGGTTTATTATTGAGCAATGTAAGTAAAATTTTTTCAATTTTAAAACGTTTTATCATATCAATAAATTGCAAATGCCATTTTCGGCTCCAGATGTACCGTGGTTCACTCATGGCCAATGTTGCAGCCTGCCGGTTAACGTATTCGTATGTAAAATTGTTTTTGCCAAGTAGCGATTCCAGAGTGAATCGGGAAAGGAGTTCAGGGAAATCCGGTTTGTCTGGACTGTGCCATTTCAGGATTTTTGCAACAAGATTACGTGTCCAGTGACGTGGAAACATTGCTACAAAAGGTAGGCTGTAATGAGGATCGCAGAATAAATTCACAAGGGACCATCTGTTTGGAGTGACCAGATAAAGGTACCCTCCCTGAACAAGGGCCTTGTTACAGTTTTGCAGAACTTTATCGGGATTTATTGTATGTTCCAGCACATCATTCAAAATAATGATATTATATACAGCTTGCTCATCTAGGGCTTCTGCGGGCAAGCATTGGGTTGTTAATCCTGGAATTGTTTTATCGTCAAGGGTTTTAATTCTTTCATGATCCGGATCCATTGCGGTTACATGTGCACCATGTTTTAATAACGCTCTGGCAATGCCGCCGCTTCCGCATCCTAGATCCAGAACTGTTAATCCGGCAAGATTACAAAAGGGGAGCAGCATTTGAGCAGCGAGTTCTCCTCTGTATTCGGCGGTTTGTTGATAGCTGGTCCACAGTTTTGTATTGGGGTTTTTCATGGTTTATTTCCAGGTTATTTTTTTTAAAAACGCAGCCGGTCCAGATACAAGGTGATACATGGGGAACAAGACCTCCCATGTAATAAATCCTAAAAGCGGTAATTGCAAGTTCATCTTTTTACTGAAAAAAGATAGTAGCGAAAAATCAAGCAAGAGCTTGACTAGTAACAAGAAAGCTAAAGTAAAATTGAGGTTCGTTAAGCTCCATAAAAACAATACCCAAATGCAAGCGTTTGATAAATGATACAGTCCATAACCCAGTTGCTGTGAGATTTTATAATCCGTTCCCGAAGACAGATGACGGGATTTTTGTTTTAGAAATTGCTGCCAGGTTCCGGGTCCCTTTGCCGGGATATGTGTGGCTGGATTGAAGGAATAGGTTGTCTGCCAAGATGGATGTTTGTTGACTGCTTGCAAAATAAAATCATCATCACCAGACAGGGTGTCGGGCAGTGTTGTGTACCCACCAATTTCGTCCAGCGTTTGTTTGCGTATTGCAAGATTTCGTCCTGTGCACGTAGTTCCTTTTTGCATGGAAATAGTAGATGACGCAACTATGGCTGCTGAGAGGCTGTCTACAAATAAAAAACGGTTCCACTGTTTTTTTAGAGTTAAAGTTTGAGGTGAAAATCCTGCTACCAGCCCGGTTTGTAGTGTAAAGCAATCAATCATACCTTGTATCCAACCAACGGGTGGCTGACAATCTGCATCGGTAAAGAGCAGCAATTCACCCGTTGCATTTTTATAACCTGTTTCAAGTGCTGCTTTTTTACTGCTTTTCCATTTAAATGGATTAGTGGATTGAAGGCAAGTAATGTTTGTGTGATTTTGTGAAAATGTTTTTACACGGGAATATGTTTCATCAGTTGATTGATCATCAATTACAAGGATTTGAGTATTATCTTTTGTAAAGGTTTGACTGGTTAGAGCCTCGAGGCATGTAATGATATTTTTAGCTTCATTTTTAACAGCAATTATTATTGAGACTGATGGAGTTTGAATAGTATCTGTTAGTCGGATTGTTGATGACCTTAATCCCAGATAGATGAGAAATAGGGTAACGGCGTAAAGAATGATCAGGAAAATAGATAAAATTAGCAAAAACAATTACCTTTCATTTATTGAATGAAATTATTTAAAAATAGTTATATATTCAAGGCGAAAATAAATTGACATGGGCTGGTTAATTTTGTACCTTTTTTTATTAATAGAGGAGTCTAGTAGATGGAAAAGCAGGTCTCTGAGGGGGAAAAATCATTTAGGGCCATGATACGGGTGCTGGTGATTTTGCTTCTTGTTGTTGCCATTGGTACGGTTATTCGTTTTTTTCTGAACCAATCGAGTGAGGCCAAACTTTTAGAACTTGAGGAACGGGTTTCGGAGATGAAATCCTCAATTCATATTGACAGTATTCGTCAATATCAGGTGCAAAAAATTATTACCATCATAGAACTGTACAATCACAAAATGACGCGTCAGCAAAAATACGAAATAGCGCAGGTGATTGTTACCGGTGCAGAACAATTTCCCAATATTAGTGTTGATTTAATTTGCGCAATTATAACTCATGAAACCGGTGGTACGTGGGACCCGCGATATATTTCGACTTCGGGCAGTATGGGGCTCATGCAAATCATGCCCATTACCGGCATGCTGATTTCAGAATTTGAACGGATTAACTGGGTATCCGCAGAGCAGGCGTTGCTGGACCCTGAATATAATATTCGAATTGGAACACGCTACTTGTCAATTTTGATTGATCAGTACGATCTGGACGGCGGATTGGCAGGGTTCAAAGAGGGTGTGCGAAACGCGGCCAAATATAAAAATCAAATATGGTCCGGCACGCGTAACAGAGAAATACAAAATTATATAGATGCAATACACAAGCTGATAGCTGAATTTCAACAAATACCGTTGGGTGATTAAGTGTTTTAAATTAAACAAGTTATGTATAATATTCTGAAAGGGTGTAACTTGAAAAAAATCATGTTTGTTTTATTAATTGCGGGATTTTTAATCTCTTGCTCCACATCAAAGCAACCCAGTTTCAGTGTTGAACAAACCGACCAGGGTTTGCAGATTAGTGAAGGGGCTGAAAAAGTCTTTTTTTATCAGAGGGCACCCAAGTCTCCTGAAGGGCATGAAGGCGAGTACTTTAGAGGGCATTATATTCATCCGCTTTGGGATCTGGATGGAAATGTGATTACAGAAGATTATCCCCCTGATCATCTTCACCAACGTGGTATCTTCTGGTCATGGCACCAGATATGGATTGGGGATGAAAAGATTGGTGATCCCTGGGAAATACGAGATTGGGAATGGGACGTAACTCTGGCAGAAACCCATGAAACAGAAGCAGGGAATCTTGTTCTTGCAACCAAAGTGAACTGGCAGTCACCGCTTGTAAAAGATGAACAAGGTAATGAAAAGCCCCTTATTTCCGAAGATACAAAAATCACAATTTATCCCCGAACCGAAACATATCGAGTAATTGATTTTGATATCAAATTACTTGCTATGCTGCCGGATATGAAAATCGGTGGTTCTGAGGATGTTAAAGGGTATAGTGGATTTTCGACCCGTATAGTGCTGCCTGAGGATATGAAATTTACCGGACAGGTTGGTGAATTGGAACCACAAAACACGGCTGTTGACGGCGGTGCATGGGTAGACATGAGCGGTTCTTTGACAACTGAAGGAATAACCGGTATCACAGTATTGAGCCATCCAGAAAATCCGGGCAGTCCGCAACTGTGGATTTTGCGTCGTCAACGCAGTATGCAGAATGCGGTGTACCCGGGGCAGCATGCGGTAGCATTTTCAAATACCCAGCCAACGGTTTTACGATACAGACTGGTGTTGCACAAAGGTGAATATGATCAGAAATTAATAAAAAAATTATATGACGAATATAAATAAAAAAAATATTGCAGGGAATTGTTTTTTTTATTAGGAAAAAACTTCCCACTCTATAATAGAGAAAATGGAATATAGATTTTTTGTTCAGAGCCTCCAATGATTAAATTATTGGAGGTTTTTTTTATTTAAAAGTGAGGGGCTTGTTTTTACTACATATAGTGCGTCTTGTATTTGGAATGTACCTCATATTGTGCATTAAATTTCATCAAAGGCTGTCTAAAAAAGATCTGCGAAAATTTGTCTAAAAAAATATTGACTTTTTGATTGGCATAGCTTTTGCCGTTACCATTCCGTTCAATGGTCTCTTTAAGGGTAGGTCATAACTACCCGGGACAAATAAAAAAAGAAATTCAAGTTTTTAAAAGAAATGTCGATATAGTTATTGAGATGAATAAATTAAAAGATAAAGATTCAATTAAAGCAATACTTAAAGGAGGAGATGCCTATGAAGAGAATTCTGAAATTCCCCGATTAGCTGATTTTCAAATGAGGATGTAAATCAGAATTAAAATTATTAATGACGCGACAAACGGATTTGACGCAAAGAAAAAAATTAAAACACACATGGAGGTGTATAAAATGAAAAAAAGTAATTTTACTTATGGCACAAGTCTGCCTCGATGGTCAGGCATTGTGTTTATGATTCTGGCGATTTTATTCGCCTTTGGTCAAACCGCCTTTGGTTTGTCTGTAAACGCTCCTATTAATTCTCTCCCCATTGGAGCCTCAGTAAACAATTTCGATGGTGATCACAATTTCATGATGTCATTTGAAATCACGCTTGATGCCGGTGGTGCTTGGGCGGATAATGATGACATAGTAATTACATGTGCAACCGGAACCAGTATTGCAGATGTTGATGGTGATGCCGCTTATGCAGATGGCGTTTCTGTATCAGCCAGCTCTGCTAATGGCCTTGTTCCAACTCTTGTTGTAGATGCTTCAACCATTACAATTAATTTAGGCAATGCAGGAACAGGTGCGGCCGTTGCAAATGATGTTTTGACTGTTATTTTCCCAATTATTACCTCTCCTTCTTTGGCAGATGGTGATACGGCTTCATTTGTAATTGATCAACCACAAGATCACGAAACAGTAAATACAGTGCTTGCTCAAGTTACATATAAAGAAGCATTAAGTTTGGTGACATTTGCCACTAATTATAGCGGATCAAATGATACTACAGATGTTGATGGTGATCAATGGCCGGATGGTATAGCTGCTGCTATTACTGCTGCACTTCCTGATTGGGCAACAGATCAGGGCGCACTTGCTACAGATGAAGTTGTTAACGGTGATGATACTGATTTTGAAACAATTACTTTTGATAGTGATGACGCAACAGATGAAGTTACTTTTACTTTGTGGGCTTCAAAATATGATACCGTAACAAAGATTAGTGAATCTTCTGCTGAAGTTGTTCAAGCTATTAATGTTACCAGTGCTGTACAAATAACCGACAATGAAGATGGAACCATGATTGCTGAAAATCTGGACACTTCATTGCTTGAAGAAGGCGACTGGTATTTTTATGTTACTTCAAGCCTTACAGCCGATTGGGTTGTTGGTATGAGTGATATGGTACATGTACGCCATTATCCATTCTTTACTGATACAGATAATGATGCTATTGGTGTTGATTTTGATGGTGATGAAGTTTTTGAACCAGGAACTGATGATAATGTCAGTACCGTTGTTATGGATGTTAGCGGTGGTCTGGGTAAAGACGGCACTATTGGCAGCGCCAGTGCAAGTGATGTAGATTTTTATATTAGTGTAAATGACTTTGATGATGAAGCCACATTTCAAATTTTCCGCGTTCCTTCTACTGTTACCCCAACCGCGGATAGTATCAAATTATCCGGTACTAGCCCAAGCCTGACAGTTACCGGACTTGGTGGTGGTACTGCTGTTACTTCACAATCTGTTTTGGCTCAATTGCCATACTCTATTGTTAATTATTCTGCTATTCGCAGTGCAAGTGATTATGATCCTGTAGGCGATTATAATATCTGGGTAGTTGCTAATGATGGTAAACATCAGACAATTCAGAAAATGAAAAATAATACTGCAGCAAGTGATCTTGAACTGACTATTTCAACATTTCCAAAATTTAATTTTGTAAGTAATGGTGATGTTACTGTTAATACCGACCAACAGGAATACATCCTGATCAATTGGGGACGTACAATTGATATGGATAATGACGTAGACGGCACCATGCGTATTAAACTGTATTGTAGTGATCTTGCATGGGGTGCAGTAAACTCTGGTGCAAGCACAACTCCTGCAAGTGTTGATACAACTTTGTTACCTGCAGATGCAGTTGCTGATCCTACTCATACAGTACATATTGCTACGATCGTTGATACTTCAGACACTCAGGAAGCAAACCGTTACATGTGGAACGTACGTGAATCCGGCTTAGAGGCTGGAGGACCCTACTATATTTATGCTATTGTAACCAGTGGTCCTGATGCAGCTATCGTTCGTATGAATGATTTGGAAAACATGTCTGAAGCTGCTGCTAATATTGATGAACTGACAGTTGCTCACGGCACCTACTTTTTGCCTGAATCTCCGGTAGAAGGTGAAATTGCCAACCTCGGTATTGGTGACACTTATCAGTTAAAATGGACTGCATTTGATCTGGATGAAGTTACTGATATGAAAGTTGCTGCTTTTATCGTTCCCGAAGGTGAAGCTGCTCCTCCAGTTGCAGGCACAGATGATTTTACAACGGTTACTGGAACTGCTAACTGGTTCTGGTTGACCAGTGATGCTGTAAACACTAACCCTGACGCTATTCAGTTATGGGCAGACGCAACTGATCTGGTTGATGGCAAACTTGTTGTCGATGTTAGTGATATAACAGAAGATATGGCCGGAACAGTTGTTGATCCTTCCGGTAATTACGATGTATGGTACTTGTATGATACAGGTAGTGCTGAAGGCGCTGGTTCTGAAAACTGGAATGCTATTGATGCAGCAGACGATGGAATTGTTAAGGCAGACGGAAAACTCTTTTTCTCTGGCGCTGTAGATAAAAACAGTACCTATAACTTTAGAATGGAACCCACCCAGATTGTAATGGAAAAAGGTGATACACTTACCATATCTGTCTATGCATCTGATGCGAATCCAGGTGGTGGCAACGATGTAATGTGGTTGGAGACCTATTTGAATGTACCTTCAGAATTCTACGGTATTGTAGATCAGAATACAGGTACAGCAGTTGTTGAAGGTTTTACTCCCAATACTACAAATTTTGCTGGAACAACTACAAAAAATATTGCGGCTGATTCTACAGATCATTACGAATTGGACTTGATTCGTCATGCTTCTGACCTTGCAACCGAAACCGATTTGAACGATGAAGTTATAGCAACCTTCCAGATTTATGCAAAAACTGATGCTGTCAGTGAAGCCCTGGAAAGCGCAGCAATTACTTTTAATACAACTGGCGAACGCACAAGCAGAATGTTTGATGCTGATTTTACCCAGTTGACTGCAAATGTACCTCCTGCAGCTTCTACATTGAGCATGACTCCTCGTGGCAAGCTCACCGGTTTAATTGATATTGAAGGCCGTAGTGACTCTAGCCAGACTGTAGTAATGTGGATTTGTCCTACTGGTTCTTATGACAATATTACGGATGCTTCTTTTGTTGCAGCTAATGGCGACAGTGATGTATCAGACGGTTTATCAGTTACTCTGGATGCAAACGGACGTTATTTGTTAACTTCTGTTCCAACTGGTAAATATGATATTCTTGTACATAAAACTGGTTGGTTGGATCAAAAAGAATCAGCAGTAGTAGTACAGGCTTATTCTACAACCACTGTTGATTTCTATAATGATGACAGACTGCTTGGTGGTGACTGTGCTGGTTACGATGATGATGGTGACACAGATACCCAGTCTCTGCCTGACAATCAGGTTAATGCTACAGACCACACTGTATATGAAGGTGCTTTCCACTCAACATCTGCGGATACTAACTGGAATATGTATTGTGATGTTAACGGTGATGATTACATTGATGTTGAAGATGTTCGCTTTGTTGCCAACAATACTCCAGTAGGAAATGGTGAAGGTATTCTTTATAAAAAAGCTACTTCTACTAATAGTGCAGAAACACTTGCTGAATTGGTAGAGGTAAAACGTGATAAAAATATCATTACCTATGCAGTTGTTGCTAAAAATTTCCCGGTATTGCAGGCTTATTCTGCACAGGTCTTTATTGATGCTCAATCATGGGAACTGGTAGAATATACAGAAGCATTGCACAATACTGAATCTAAACTGTTCTTTACCAAAGTTGTTGGTTACAATCATGACTTTGTATGCTCCGGTTATCAGGGAGTAGCTTCAAAAGAGATGAACCCGACATTGGTAACCTTTACAGTAAAAGCCAAAGTTGAAAATCCAACTGAATTGAAATTGCAAGATATCAAGTTGGTAGATGCTTATGGCCGTGCAAATACTCCGGTTATTTCAAGCGACGTTGAAGATGAAGAAAACGCATTGCCGACTGAATTCAGTCTGAGCAGAAACTATCCGAACCCGTTCAACCCAACAACTACGATCGAGTTCGCTCTGCCTAAAGCTGGCAATGTTACACTTACAGTTTAT
Organism: bacterium; assembly: GCA_963693055.1. GTDB lineage: Bacteria > Zhuqueibacterota > Zhuqueibacteria > Residuimicrobiales > Krinioviventaceae. The sequence goes on along the minus strand of OY843751.1, from coordinate 5,534,220 downwards.
AATATGCTGGGACAACAAGTTCGTACCCTGGTTTCCACAGAGATGGCTGCTGGTAATTTCAAAGCTATGTGGGACGCTCAAGATAATTTCGGACGCAAAGTAAGTTCTGGTATGTATTTTTATCGCCTTGAAGTCGACAACAATGTTATTGGCACTCAAAAGATGCTGTTACTGAAATAGATTTCTGGTTCATTCTCTTCATGGCGAGGCCCTGTGGGATTTATCCCACGGGGCCTTTTTGTTACCGGGTAAAAACTACCCGGTTTAATGATCTAATTTACTTGAAAAGTGGATGGATTCTTGTTGTTAGAATTTTATGTTGTTTTAATATGTTGTTTTATATAGAGTTGTGTGCGTAATGTAGGGCGCTGGGCTGGCATGCCCTTTGCATATAAAAGGCTGAGCAGAAAGATTTTTTGGTTTTTGGTTTAAAAAATATTTGGGAAACATGAAGAATAATAGACTAGTATTATTTTTGTGGGTATTTATTGCCTATCCGATTTTGGCTTTTGCCGGTAATGCAGAGATCTGGATTGAACGAGCAGATATGAATCAATCGCGTCTTGTGTATATCGGTGACGAGATCAAATTCAACATTATGATTGACACCCAAGGGGAAAGAATTACAGGTGTTACGTCTTATATTACTATAGATCCTGAATTTTTACAGCCTGTTTTCCCTGGTGACCTTCCGTTTGGTAAACCTTTTACACCGGGTAGATTTATAGAAATGACCGGTGATGCCGTTATTAACAGTACACACCAAGACAGTTTGCATTTGTCAGACCAGCCTGGCTGGGGTAATGGAATTGATGATTTCCAAATGGATTATTATCAATCAACCGGATCCATTTTGAATGGTGTTCGACCCAGTGTTAAAGGAACGGGTATTGTTGCATCATTTAAATTGCGAGTTGTGGGTATGCCAGATAACGCGAATGATTCAACCGCTATAACCTTTGACTTTAAAAATGACGACAACCGCCTTACAACATATTACAAACTTGATGAGCCCAGCAATGAGCAGCGTTTTGGCAAGTTTATGAACTATAGTATGTTTATTGCCGGTTTTAGAATTTATCCTGAATTTCCGGATACTTTGATAGCACCGGGTACAAACTATGAGTTGAATCTGAATAATCATGTAACCAGTAATTCAGACAACTTTGAAATAAGCTGGAGCATGACGGAACAGGAAGCCCTGAGCGGAGCGGTACCCACGCTTGATGACACGCTAGTTACGGTAACGACAACCCCAACGACCAAAGGTGTTCTCAAGCTGAACGTGCGAGGTGTGCAAAAAAACACCAATTATGTAGACAGCCAGGAATTTACTGTTGGAGTTGATCATGTCCCTGAATTCCACAGTTCTATACCAACGGTAACGTTTAATGAAGATGAAGTGATAATGCTCTCCAAGTCTTATTTCTTTACAGACCTGGATGATGATTATGCTGATATAGAAGTAACGCCCGGTTCAAGCAACCTTGTTATTGAAGAGGCGGGTGATTCGATACGGTTTGCTGCCGCACCGAATTGGTCTGGCAATTCAACCGCTGAACTGGTCGTTCAGGATCCGGTCCAAAGGCTGGTGAATGATACAACAAGAGCAACTATTAACATTAATGTATTACCCATAAATGATCCTCCGGAATTGGATTTTTCAGAATTGGATCCCATACCTGTTTTCTATGGTGTAGTGAAACAAATTACGATGCAGAATGGTGTTTATGTTAATGATGTGGATGATACGGAATTTACCTGGTCAGTGGAATCTATGAATACCGATTACCTGGTAGCGGAATTTGTTAATGACAATGTATTAAGGCTTGAAGCCTTGAATTCTCAATTCTCAGGCAATGTTGATATCAAAATTACCGTAATGGACGATGAAATGGCTATGGATTCTTCTACCGTAACGGTGAATATTCAGCCAACTCCGGTCAAGTTGTTACCTATTCCTACTATCATAGTGATTTCGGGACAATCAAAAGATATTTTCCTAAATAATTATGTTGATTATCCCAGTAATATAAAATCTGAATTGATTTGGTCTTTTGAAGTGTTGGATTCAAAAACATTACAGGAAGATACAAATGTAATATTATCCTACAATTCAGATCAACAAGTATTAACCATTTCAGCTATTGACGGACATTTGGCAATTGACGAACTCTATGTCACGGTTTCTGCCGGTAATGAAAACAGGGATTCCGGTAAAACGTTGTTAAAAGTTTTGTCTGAAAATCAAATTTCCATCTTTCCGTTCCCGCAAGTGACCATTATGCAGGGTATGGATTTGGATGTTTTGGATTTAAACGATTATGTTGTTGATCCTCTGTATTCTATTGATGAACTGTCTTTTGGGTATTCAGGCGGTGACTCTTTAAAAGGAGTAAGAATTGATTCATTAACACACAAGGTTACCATTTCGGCAGATACTGTGTTTTTGGGTCTTGACAGTTTGAACATTGTTGCGCAAAATCCAGATGGAGATATAGCAACTCAAAAGTTGTACGTAAACTGTATCGAGTACAATCCTAATCCTGTTTTCATGACGCCATTGCCGGATGCGTATTACTATTGGAAAATGCTGATACCTCAGGAATATGTGGATCTTGATGATTATGTTTGGGATTTTTCAACACCGGACTCGTCGATTATCTGGCGTATTGATTATAATCATCTCTATTTAGATATTGTGAAAACAGAAGAGAATCTTGTTAAAATATCCACTTTTGATAAAATTGGTGATCAGATGGTCATCTTTACAGCGACCAACCTCGCCGGATATTCAACATCTGATACGGTTATTGTTACAATTGCCAAACGCGGAGAACCCGTTTGGAGAACCATTCCACCTATTGAGATTAGCAGTGGACAAATATATTCATCACTATATTTAAATCGCTTTTGTATTGCCGGTGGGAATGAAATCACATTTTCCGCCGAATATGATAATCGTGACTTGAATGTAAATATCAATAGCAATACAACACAGGTAACCATTTCGGGTGTAGATGGCTTTAGTGGTACATCTCCTGTGATCTTTAAGGCAACGAATCAGGATACCAGTTCAATCTCAAACCTGATTAATGTTACGGTCTCCCGAAAGACGAACGTTTCTTGTTTCTTTAACTCTATTGTGTCGAACAAGGTTAATTTTGTAATCAATGCAGATGCAAATGTTTCGGATATGGGTTATTCTTTTAAATTTGACGGAGATTCTTTGGCGTTGAATTTTAAAATGATTGATTCAACAGAAACACAAAAGATTTGGACATCTCCCTATATTCTGTCAAGTTCGGGCTTGTACAAGCTAAATCTTGAATTTGGTTATGCAAGCGGATTGACTGTTAAGGACAGTTTGTGGTTAACTACGATTCTGGGTAAAGGCTTGGGCAAAACGCTGACCAGTTCTGACCGGCAGTTGTTGGTAGATATCCCCGAGACTACAAATGAACGGGATGTATACATCCTCAAAGAAACCAATAATGAAAACAAAGTTTATACTTTGTCATATAATGGCCCTGGTAAAAATGTTTGGACCCGGGCAAAACCATCTGTAAATAGCGGAAGCAATTATTATTCTTTTTATTATGTAGAAAACGGTGAGCTATTATCTGTAAATACCAGTACCGATGGTGAAGGGATGTACTATGCATCCATTGAAACGGACAGGTCATTTACATTTGGAACGTCGGATATGCCTGCTACTGAAGAGTATGTTTTAAAGGCCAAGATTGCATCTTATCCCAATCCTTTCAATAGCCGTGTAAAGATACGTTATTTATTGAACGGTGCGGGTAAAGCAGATGTGAGGATCTATAATATTCTGGGTCAGGCAGTACTTGTTCATGAATACAATTCCCTGGAAACAGGAATACAAGAATTTTCATGGGATGGGATGAATAAATTTTCCAATCCTGTTCCGTCCGGAGTATATTTTATTCAAATTCAAACAAGAGATAATGTATTAACTCAAAAGGTGCTGTTGATACGATGAAGAGATTAATGTATATATTGATTGCTGGAATTCTGTCTTTCCATTGCGGTTCAAGTCCCACAGAACCGGATAACCCGGGTGGTTCAGGTTCAAGTGTAGACGAACTATTGAGTTCCGGCTGGAATGAATTCGAAAATTATAAATATGATAATGCCAAGTCATATTTTGATCAGGCACTGGTTAAAGAACCTTCAAATGGTAATGCCAATTTGGGTAAAGGGTGGTCATTGTTAATGAAAGGCAGCAATCATTATCAGCTTGCCATTAATGCTTTGGAAAATGCAATGACAGACGCTGCTCCTGAATCAGATTGCCGTGCTGGTATTATACTGGCAAAATTTAATCAGGAGAGATTTGACGAGATTACTCCACTCGTTGATTATTTTGTTAAATCTTTTCCTAAATATGTATTCAATTATGATACGAATATTGACTGGCGGGATATGTTGTTGATGAAAACGCAATCACAATATTTTACACGTCAATACAAAGCATCTTGGACAACGGTGCAAAAATTAACATCCGATTTTAATTATATTGATCCTGATGCTTCTGCAACCTGGATTATTGAAAATCAGACTTTTTTTTCGTTTGAAGCGGTATTGTCTAGAATAATTTATATTGTATCAGAAACCTATAAATAGTAATGGATAATTTAATGAAACACGTTCTCAAAATTCTAATAGTTCTGGTGGCCTCTGGTATGTGGGGATGTGAATTATATGATACATTAACGGGTGTTGAACCCAATACCCGTCCGACTATATTATTAAAAGTAGAAGATACTACTCCTGATATAGGTACCACTCAGACCATTACAGCTGAAATTTATGATCCTGATGAGAATGACGAGGTAACCGTTACCTGGGAAGTCTCTGCCGGTGAATTGTCGCAAACGCATGGTACATCTATTGACTGGACTGCACCCATGGATACTGCTACTGTATCTATTATAGCTACAGCAACAGATACCAAAGAAGGAGTGGCCCATAAAGAAGTTATCATTTACGTGGGTAACGCTCCGCCCAAAATCAATTCTTTTACCGTGAGCTCTGAGCATGTTGTGTCTGGTAACTCTGTAAATTTGGCTTGTAGTGCTACAGACCCTGAAGGCGGTGAGTTGACCTATTTATTCAAAGTATTAGATGAGACAGGTGAGTTAGACCATGCTGAAGATACAGATTCTACAGCAGTCTGGACATCTCCATCAAATACCGGTGGATCGGAGGTTTACAAAATTGCGGTTTTTGTTTCTGATGAGTTAAATTTTACTTCTTCTGATACACTGGATGTTCTTGTATACTCGAATTATGGATCGTTATGGGTTGTTGATAGCGACCATAAAACACTGACCAAATATACCAGTAATGGATACAAGATTTTGACTTCCTCACAGTCGTTTTCTTCCCCTGTTGCAATTGCAGGTGCTGTTGACGAGCTAGGTGGATGCTTTGTGGCAGATCAGGGTTCTGATCAGGTATATAAGCTGGATTATAATGGCAATCAGCTTGAAACCTATTCCGGAATTTCTCATGTGATTGATATAGCGTTACACCAATATACACAAAAATTGTGGGCGTTGAGTTATAATGATGGTACTGTTACTGTCATTGATCAGCGCACGGGTAATGTAGAGAAAACCATTTATGGTTTTGAACAACCAACGCAAATAGATATCAATCAATATAATGGTGATGTGTGGATAGTAGAAGAAGGCAATAACCGTGTAATTCAATTCAATATAACAGAAGGCGTTGATACACTGCCGGATTCGTTACACCATATGATTGCCCTGGGAGATACTGTTATGGGCGAAGGTGCAATGGATTTTACAACCGATTTTAATGGCCCCATGGATTTGTTTATACATCATCGGACTGATGTGGATTTATCTCAGGTATTTATTGCTGACACGTATGATAATCAGATTGAACGATTCAGTTTCCGCGATGGTACATACCAACGGCTGGCGCCAGTGAGTCCATTGTCTGCATCTCCACAGCTTTTAGGTGTAATTACAGTCAATTTGGTTGATATGGTGCTGGTCATTAATGCAAGCGGAGATTTGGAACTGTTTGAAATAAACAATGTATTGCAAAAACATGCTCTTAACGGAAATTATCAGTTTGTTAAACCCCAGGTGTTAACCATAGAAAAGTCAACAGGTGAATGCTGGATTGGTGATAATGGTACAAATCAACTGGTAAAGATCAAGATTGTAGATACTAATTCTTTTACGGTACAAAGAAGGTTGGATGGATTTTTATCAATTCGGGATATAGTTATTAACCGATAAAAAGACTAAAGCTGGGGGAGATCATCCACCCACTTTTTTACATTTGACACCTAATTTTTCCAAATGGGTGATGATTTGTTCACGTCTGTCACCCTGTATTTCTATTACACCTTGTTTTGCGGTTCCACCAGTTCCCAGTAATTGTTTTAGCTGGCGGGCAATATCGTTCAAATGGGTTGGATTCACCTGTAATCCTTCAATAATCGTAACACTTTTTCCTTTACGTCCTTTACTGTCAATACGGATCTTGACGGTTTGCCCCGATAATGGCTTGTCAGGAATTTCTGCCTGGGTTTCCTGTTCTATTCTAGTATGAGGATTGGTGGAATAAACCCGTTTTGAATTTTTTTCCATTAAAGTACCTTTCATTATTGTTGTATAAATTTAACAATAATATATCTATATGAAAATAAAAAAAATATCAGGTTATAGTAAATTTATCTTACAGAAGGAAAGCGGTACAAATTTTACCGGAAAATATACTTGATTTTTGACGCTGTGGGTCGTATCTTGTTTAGTTTTAGGTATTCGTTTTTGATTTTGTATAAATTTTTAATATTAGGATAATAGTGAAGTTAGCAGAACTAAATGTTGTGGGATTCAAGTCTTTTGCCAAAAAAACTCATGTGGTTTTTCATGATGGTATGACGGCTATTGTGGGGCCTAATGGCTGTGGTAAAAGCAATATAGTAGACGCCATTCGATGGGTAATGGGTGAGCAAAAAAGTGGCGTTTTACGTAGTGATAAAATGGATAATGTTATTTTTGCCGGATCCGCGAGCGCAAAACCGGTAGGTATGGCTGAAGTATCTCTCAAGGTCGAAAATACCAACAATCTTTTGCCTGTTGATTATTCTGAGGTTGTGATTACCCGACGTTTGTTTCGTTCCGGTGAAAGTCAGTATTTGATTAATGGAAACCAATGTCGTTTAAAAGACATAAACGATTTGTTTATGGATACGGGAATGGCCTTGGGTTCTTATTCTGTAATAGAGCTGCCCCAGGTTGAACGTTTGTTGAACGGTAAGCCTGAAGAACGAAGAAAAATATTTGAAGAGGCAGCAGGAATAACAAAGTATAAAATTCGTCGCAAAGCGTCTTTGAGAAAGCTGGAAAGTACAGAAAAAGATCTGCTTCGTATAGAAGATATTTTGTCAGAAGTGGAAAAAACCACCCGGTCTTTACGAAGGCAGGTTTCCAAAGCTGAAAAATATCAGGAATATTCCGGCGAGTTGAAAAAACTGGAAATTTTGTTTGCAGAATATGAATATGCAAGATTGATGAATGAGCTTGATCCTTTGCAGGAAAAATTTAATGTAATACGTGATGAGCGTGAAGGAATATCTACCAATCTTGTAAAGCATGAAACTTCCTTCGAGTCTCTTCGCAATACACTGCTGGATCTTGAAAAGAAATTATCAGAAGGCCAGCGGGATTATAATACAAAGAATCACGAAATACAAAAATTTGAAGAACGTATTCTTGTAAACAGTGAACGTATTCGCAGTTTGAAAGAAGCTTGCGACCGTTATGTTGAAGAACAAAAAGTGCAAAAAACCCGCGCGGAAGAACTTGCAACAACCAGCGATGAATCTCATTATGACCTAAAAAATGCCAAAAAAGAACATTTGGCAGCTCAGGAAAAATATGAAATTCATAACGATCAGTTTAAAAATTTACGTGAAGAGTATGAACAAAAACGCAGTCAGGTAAAAGAAGCGGAAATGCTCGTGCTTCGGTATACCGAAGAATTAAGCCGTACCCAAAACGAAGGTGAGCGCTTAAAAGCTACCGAGGAAAACCTGAGCAGCCGTTTAAAGCAGATTACTGAAGAAAGCGAAAACCAAACCCGACGACTGGGCGAGTTGGTTGAGCAGATCAAATCTACTGATGAACAAAAACAATCCCTTGAAGAAGAGTTACAAAAGAAAAAAAGTAACCTTGATAAAATAAACAAAGAGACCCTTGAAGCAAAAAGCTCTTTGGAAAGTCTGCAAAAATCAGAGATGCAGGACAGGAACCGTATTGAAGTGCTTGAAAATCAGGCTGAAATGGTTAAGCGGTTGCTGGAAAGCTACCAGGATTACCCGGCAGGGGTTCGATATCTTGCCACCAATCAGACTGATCATTTTCATACATTTGGTGCTATTGCCAATCTTTTGCACATGCCGCAAGAATATCGTCCGGCAGTTGCCGCCGCATTGGGTGATGCTGCCACATATTTGATCGTTGAAGATATGAATACAGCTTTTAACGGTATTGGTTTGTTACAGCAGGATAAAAAGGGAACAGCATCTTTTCTGCCTTTTAAACGAATTAAAGCATCCGTGCTTGATCAACCCAAAATTGATGACCTGGGAATTATTGGCTGGGCGAACCAGGTTGTGCAATGTGAACCTCAATATCAACCCATTTTAGATTTACTTCTCGGTAATTTTTTGATTGTGCAAGATCTTGAAACTGCCAACAGGTTGTTTGATTCTTTTAAAGGACATAAAACCAACCTGGTTACATTAAATGGAGAAGTACTGGGTTACTGGGGTATTGTTAAAGGCGGTAGCCTGAATAAAAAGCAACTGGACTTTGTAGGGCGTGAAGAGCAATTAAAAGAGCTTTTGGAAGAGATTGAACAGTTGAAAGCAACTGTAGAACAGAGACGTTTGATTATTGCTCAACGCAATGAGCAGATCAGCGCAGCTGCTTCCGAAGCTGAGGCATTGTCCGTTTCTATTCATAGCCTGGAAGAACTTGTATCGTCAAAGCGTCTTGAATTGGGTCAAATGCAGTTTGAAGAGCAATCAATTAAAGAGCTGCTAAAAGACCGGGATAATGAAAAGCAAAACCTGATAAAACAAATGGGGCAGGTTGATGAAAACCTGAAAAATAAAAGTTCAGATACTCAGGATATTGAAACCAAGCGTCAAAAAGTTGCAGAACAGACCCAGGTCTTGAATGAAGAACAAAAGGTGCTTGAAGACAAGTTGAATCAGGCAGCCGGCATAGTTCAGGAAATGCAGGTCAAAGTTGCGAAAATGCAAAGTGTTTATGAATCTCGTCAGCGAGAGGTTGATTCCTTACAAAATCAGTTGCATGAAGCGAACCGGATGATCCAGCTTCGTGAAGAAGAAACACGTCGTGCCGGTGAAGAAATAGAAGAGCTTGATGAGATAAATAAAACGTATCAGGAAAATATTAAAGAGCTTGCAGAAAAGCGGGAAGAGATACATAAAAGTCTTGAATCGTTAAAAGAACAGCAATACCAGATCAACGTTCAGGTTGATGTGAATGAAAAAGATATTAAAAGTATAAGATCAAGATCTGAAGTATTGTCTGAATCTGTTCACCAGGTAGAATTGCGCATTTCAGAGTTGAAAATGAATGTAGAGAACCTGAAAAGCAGAATGATTGAAGAATATGAATATACATTAAAAAAAGAACTTGTTGAAGAAAATTTTGATTATGCTGAAACTAAAGACACTATAACGCAGTTAAAAGAAAAGATTAAAGCGTTTGGTCCTGTAAACCTTTTAGCATTGAAAGAATTTGAAAAGGAAAAGGAACGTCTTGAATTTTTAACAACCCAACGAGACGATTTAATCAAGGCGCGCCAAGATCTTAAAGACGCAATTACCCTGATTAACAAAACGGCCAGGGACAAGTTTGTTGGTACATTTGAAGAAATAAAAAAGAATTTTTCAGAGGTTTTTAAAACATTTTTTGAGGGTGGGAGAGCTGATATTGTTCTGAGAGAGGGTGATGATCCACTTGAGGCAGATATTGATATTTTTGCTACACCGGGTGGTAAAAGATTATCCTCATTGGCACTTATGTCTGGTGGTGAAAAGTCATTGACCGCTGTTTCCCTCTTGTTTGCCATTTATCTTGTAAAACCCAGTCCATTTTGTATTTTTGACGAGGTTGATGCACCACTGGATGATTTAAATGTGAACCGTTTTGCAAAGGCATTGCAGGAATACTCGGAAAATACCCAGTTTATTGTTGTTACCCATAACAAGCTTACCATGCGGGCTGCAAAGCAGCTATATGGTGTAACCATGCAAGAGCAGGGTGTTTCAAAAGTGGTTTCGGTCAAATTTGATTCTGCACTGGAAATAACCCAAAATGAACAGGCAGTACCTGCCGAATAATTTAAAAGGAGGGTAACCATGCAAAACAACAAAGTTAAAGGGCTTTTTCTTATTGTCAGTCTGGTAATATTGCTGACAAGCGATGTATCCCTGTTGTTTGCTCAAAATGAAGCTGCCACCCCTGCGGCAGAAGATAGTTCTGCAGTTGGAACTCAACGGTTTGAATTTGCCCTGGATATGAACCGTTTCAGATATGCAGACAGTTTAACCTATCTGGAATATTCAATTGCGATTTTTCAATCCATGTTACAGTTTGTTGAAACTGAGAATAATCAATACATGGGGAAATTTATGGTTTCATCGGAGCTTGTGCAGGGTGATTCGGTTATTTCTCAAAAAGAGTGGATGAATGCAAACACAGTAGACAGCCTGGGACAAATAAATTACAACCAGCGTTTATATACCATCAGCAGCTTTGTACTAAATCCTGGAGATTATAAACTCAAAGTTAAAGTTTCTGATCCTAATAATGAAAATAGCGTTGCGCGTGGAGAGTTTCCTGTCAAAATAGATCCTTTTGATAATGAAAAATTATTAATTTCTGATGTTCAATTTGCATCTTCCATATCAAGAAGTGAGGCAAATAATCCATTTGTTAAAAATGGATTTCAAATTATACCCAATCCATCTTATTTGTATGGAATAGGGCTTCCAATGCTTTATTGCTATGCAGAAGTTTATAATTTGGTTCCATCGGAATCTGATTCGGGTCAGTATTATGGTGTTTCCTATACTATCTCTGATCGGGATGGTAAAGAAGTAAAATCATTACCTGAAAAATTGAGAAAAAAACCCGGCAAATCTTCGGTAGAGGTTAATAGTATTAATGTAGTCACATTGGTTTCGGGGCCTTATACTTTGAATACTATTGTGGAAGATAAAGGGTCAGGCCAGAAAGCCAATTTTAAACGTAAATTTTATGTTTACCGTGATGGTGATTTCAAAGAAGGTGGAGAGTTGTATGCCAACAAGGAAGAAATCACAGGAGAAGGAAGTGCCGGACTGGACGCGCATCGTTATGATGTAATGTCTGAAAAAGAAATTGATAAAGAATTTGATATAGCCAAGTATATTGCAACCCGGGAAGAAAAATCAACCTATAAACGATTAAATCATGATGGAAAAAAAGAGTTTATAAGGTCTTTTTGGTCAAGAAGAGACAGAACACCCGGAACAGATGCAAATGAATTTAAAGAAGATTATTTGGGTCGGGTTAAAAAGGCCAATAACAATTATAAAGGTGGTTTTAAAGAAGGCTGGAAAAGTGACCGTGGAAGAATATTGCTTATCTATGGTGAACCTGATGAAGTTGAAAGACATCCGTCAGGCATGGAAACACGGCCTTATGAGATCTGGCAATATCATTATTTACAGGGTGGTGTAGCTTTTGCTTTTGTTGACCGCCGGGGTATGGGAGATTTTGAATTGGTACACTCTACCGCTCGAGGCGAGTTGTACGATGCCCAATGGCAGCGTTGGATATATCCTGATAACGAATCTACTTATAATAGTAATATGTATTAAGAAAAGGCCGCGAAAGCGGCTTTTTTTTATAAATATATTTTCTTTTTCTTATGGCATTTCTATAAATTACTTTCTATATTGAATTATACTTGAGTTTAACATCAGCTTAATAAAAGGGAGAGTTGTATGCGCAACGTGATGACTATCATTTTGGGAGGGGGTAGAGGTACACGTCTACATCCACTGACAAAACTCAGGGCAAAACCTGCAGTTCCCCTGGCCGGAAAGTACAGACTGATTGACATCCCCATCAGTAACAGTATCAATTCAGGCATCCAAAAGATTTATATCATGACCCAATTTAATTCTGCGTCTTTGAACAGACATGTTGGCCTGACGTATCATTTTTCACCCTTTTCTGAGGGATTTATTGAGATACTTGCTGCTCAGCAAACTCCTGAACGTTCTGATTGGTTTCAGGGTACTGCTGATGCTGTCCGACAATATTTACATACGATAAAAGAAGTTCCGGTAAGTGAATTTTTGATATTATCCGGAGATCATTTGTATCGTATGGATTACCGTCCTTTTATTAAAAAGCATCGGGATTCTAAAGCAGATCTCACAATATCTGTTGTTCCGGTTGAAGAAGAAAAAGCTTCTGATTTTGGATTAATGAAAATTGATGACAAAGGTGCCATTGTAGAATTTTCAGAAAAGCCAAAGGGTCAGGCTTTACAGGAAATGAAAGTTGATACTACGGTGTTGGGGCTAACTCCTGAAGAGGCAGAACGCAAACCTTATATTGCGTCTATGGGAATCTATGTGTTTAAACGGGACGCGTTAATTAAACTTTTGACTGAACTGGTAGACCAGCAGGATTTTGGTAAAGAGATTATCCCTCATGCTATTGGTGAATATAACGTTCAGGCATATCTGTTTAATGATTACTGGGAAGATATTGGTACCATTGGTGCATATTATCAATGTAATATTGATCTTACAAAGTACGATAATCCCGATTTTAGTTTTTATGAAACCAATGCCCCTATTTTTACGCGTCAACGCTTTTTACCTCCCTGCAAGCTGGTAAATACGGAATTGACAGAGACCATGATCTCTGAAGGATGTATAGTGATCAATGCCAAAATCAGACGTTCAATTTTGGGTGTTCGTTCTTTTGTGTCAGAAAATGTGACCATTGAAGATTCTCTGATTTTAGGAAACGATTATTTTGAATCTGCTGAAAGGCGTGAAGAAATACATGAAAATGGAGAGATCCCTTTGGGTATAGGGAAAAATACCTTTATTAAACGTGCAATAATTGACAAGAATGCGAGAATTGGTCAGAATGTGAGGATTATAAATAAAAATAATCTTGAAGAATATGAAGATGACAAGAATGGTTACTGGATTAGGGATGGAATTGTAATTGTGACCAAAAATGCAGTAATTCCTGATGGAACAGTGATATAATATTGAATAAAACAGCAGTTACATGTGTAATACTAGTGTGTAACGTAATCTAAATAAGGAAAGACCTATGAACAAACGAGTGATCAATATAGGCGGTGAAAATGTGGTTATTCCGGAATTTAAAAACCGTATACTGCTCTATATCATTGTTGGGTTTATTGTTGTATGGATGGCTTTTTCATCCGCTTACACGGTTGATGCAGATGAAGTTGGCGTGATCCAGCGATTTGGAAAATACGCAACTACAACAACTCCCGGCCTCCATTTCAAGATCCCGTTGGGGGTAGAAACCGTAACCAAAGTTAAAGTACAGCGTGTATTTAAGCAGGAATTTGGATTTAGAACCGTCAAAGCAGGAATTAGGACCCAGTATTCGGACCGTGATTTCTCTTCAGAATCTTTAATGCTTACCGGTGATTTGAATGCCGCCTTGGTAGAGTGGATTGTTCAATATCGCATCAAAGATCCCGTCAAGTATCTGTTCAAGGTTCGGGATGTTGAAGCCACCATTCGATATGTTTCAGAATCTATAATGCGACAGGTTGTTGGTGATAATAGTGTGGATGAAGTTATTATTCTCAGTAGAAAAACCATTGCGTTGCAAGCGCAGGAACTGATGCAGTCATTATTGAATGATTACGAAACGGGTGTTGATATTGTGACAGTTAACTTGCAGGATGTGAATCCACCCGTACCTGTTCAACCGGCGTTTAATGAAGTGAACGAAGCCAGACAGGAAAAAGAACGTATCATCAATGAAGCCAGAGAAACATACAATACAATCATTCCTAAAGCAAAAGGTCAGGCAGAACAGGCTATCCTCGAAGCAGAAGGATATGCCACCAATAGAATTAACCGTGCCAAAGGTGACGCAGATCGCTTTACCCAGATTTGGCGGGAATACTCTAAGGCCAAGGATGTAACCAAGCGAAGAATGTACATTGAAATGATGCGTGAAGTATTGCCCAAGATTGATAAAAAATATATTGTGGACGATGAATTAAAGTCCTTTTTGCCAATGCTGCAGTTAGGAAAGGAGGCGGGCAAATGAACAAGAATCCTAAACTCGTTGTATATGGTATCATTGCCCTTGTGCTGATTATCATTCTTGCTAACACATTTTATACAATCGATGAAACCAAGCAGGTCATCATAACCCAGTTTGGTGAGCCTGTGGGTGATCCTGTAGCAGATGCAGGATTACATGTAAAGGTACCATTTTTTCAAAAAGCAACCTATTTTGAAAAACGAATACTGGAATGGGATGGCGATCCAAATCAGATCCCAACCAAAGATAAAAAATATCTCCTGGTTGATACTTTTGCAAGATGGAGAATTGTTGATCCATTAAAGTTCTTTCAGTCAGTAAATAATGAAAGAAATGCATTGGGACGTCTTGATGATATTATTGACGGTATTACCCGGGATTATATCAGTGAGAATTTACTGATTGAAGTGGTCCGTAATTCTAACCGTGCTATGGCATTTTCTACAGAAGAACAGAGCGAACTGATTATGGAAGTAGATTCGCTTAAAATCGAAAAAGGACGCATGGCCATAACCAATGTGATTTTGGAAAAGGTGCAAGAAGTTGTTCCGCAATATGGCATTCAGGTTGAAGATATTCGTATTAAACAGGTGAACTATATTGAAGAAGTACGGACCAAGGTTTTTGACCGTATGATTTCTGAACGTAAACGTATTGCCATGTTGTATCGTTCAGAAGGTCAGGGTAAAAAGGCTGAAATTGAGGGACAAACAGATCGCGAATTGCAAAAGATCAATTCAGAAGCTTATCGTAAAGCCCAGGAGATCCGAGGTAAAGCAGACGCAACAGCAACCGAGATTTACGCCAGCGCGTTTAATCGTGATCCCGAATTCTATACTTTTATGGAAACGTTGAATACCTATCGCGAAACCATAGATAAATCCAGTACGGTTATTTTCAGTACGGATAATGACTATTTGAAATATTTGAAAACGCAAAAATAGAACAAATATAAAGTCCAAGCCGTCTTTTTAATTTTAAAAGACGGCTTTTTTTGCGTTAATAAAAAATTGAATCGATTTTCATCGCCTGTTTGTTGACAAACGAAGGCAAATGCCGCATATAAAAGTGAATGAATACCCTGAACAAGAACGAGACAGGGCCGGAAAGCAATATTCTATCGATAAAGCGGTATTGCTGTGTTTGGCGGACGCATACCTGGAAAAAGAATTTTAGCATGCGGTGGCTGCTTGTTGAAAAGGTGATTGAAAAATCAACCGAAGCGGGGTATTTTTTTTGATATTGGGCTATTTTTGCAAGGTATTTGGGCTTTGCTGATTTTTTATATAATGCCCTGCGGCTGTACAGCAAGACCCGCAGTGTGTCATATATATAGTCAATGTTTTCAATTTTTGCCACTTTGCCCCGTTTACGAACCTCTTTTAAATCTCCCAGTGATACATCTATGGGCTTCATGCCTGTATAATCCAGAAATGCTATGAGAAATGGAGATATGGTCACATTGTCCCAGTACAACCATAGCAGGGGAGGAATGCGAAACCGGCGCAGGTAAAAAGATTTTTCGGCAAAGCCCTCAATGTATAATATTTTATCAAATATGGATTGAAACTCGACGAGGAATGTTATCTGTTCCGGGCTTAACAAGGTTTTTAAAATTTCGTTCGCGCTTTCTCCATTTTCAAAAATACGGATGCATGCTCTGGTGTTTAATTCGTTCCACAGGGATGATTGTTTTAAAAAAGTATAATTTCTCCATTTTGACCAGCCACCGGTTTGGCACCAGACAGATATACCCACAAGTAAGGGATTGTCTTTTAACTGTTGATAATATTTTTCATACTGCCAGCCCACATACCAGGGGAAAACACCAAAGCCTTCGCGCTCTCGTCTTGCCTGTAATTCAATTATTTTTTTATGACGGCTGTTTGTGAGTAGGGGGTTGAGCTCGAGATGATCAAAAAAGTCAGTATCTCCGAATTTCATGGAAACAATAAAATATTCGCTGTCTATACTGTTAAAAGATTGATGGTATGTCGCGGGGTTCCAGATAAGGTCACCAATGGGATATACGCCAACAGTCCAGGTTCTAAAGATCAGATGTTTTTGGTGCTTTTTAAAAACCGGCATCAATTCATTAATGCAATACCGAACATGCGACGGTTTTTTTAATATCAACCGGCTTTTAAAATCTTCCCGTACATCAATACCATCAGATTCCCCAATGCGCAGTACAATACCATCAATGGGGGACTTTTCCAGCAGAGTATCGCATGCCTGGGCAAGCAGGGCTATCGCATTTTTGAGTTTGCCTTTGGTATGCTTTTCAATCCATTTGTTAAAAAACATGATATCCGAGTTGATAACAATTTTCAAATCGAGTTTTTTTGCAATTATAAATAATTGATCAAATTCGTTCTGATAGGCATTGATTTTTTGTCTTAACTTTTTTGGATAGAATTCAAACAAAACCAGATGGGCAATGTCATCAAGCGCAATGGTGTCATAACCCAGGGATTTGGCTTGTACACAAAACTGTTCAAAAGCGGGTCTTATTTTTTCGAATTTATTGGTATTGACCTGTCCGTTTTTTTCAAGGTTGCGAAAAGGGATCTTTGACCAGTTTATGGTTGTCTTTTTGTATCCCTTGAAAAAAGGACCAATGGCGTCAATAATTTTCCAGTCCATGATTACCCTGTTATATTATAAAAAAGGCCTGTCAGATCATCCCAACAGGCCAGCTTTTAATAATCGCCGTTTATAAATATCTCACCGTTCATATACTTGCCCCAAACGTTCTCAAACCAGCTTTCTTCTTCCGGCAGGGGTCTGCGTTTTTTCCAGGTGGATTTATAGGTACCATCCTCGGTTAATACGGTTTCAAGCACCCATTCGCGCAGATCCGGAACTTCGGGTTTGTAATTCCATTCGCTTCCCAGACTTTCCAGAACAGGATCTCCATTGGGGTCCATAACCATATAAGAACCGCGGCTGCCACCGCCTTTTTCAAGATAGGCGCGTATGGCTTCAAGATAGGCAGCCTGTGCCGTTACCAGATGTCGATTTTGCAAAACAAATGGCAGGTCTGTTAGTGACGTGATTTGCTGTTCATCAAAACGTTTGATTTGATTATATGCTTCTTCAAGTGCTTTGTTGACCTGGTTAAGATCACGAATGTGTGAACCAAAATTGGTCATGCGCTGTTGAAATTCATCACGATACGCTTTTGCTGTGTTTTGTTGCGATAAGGATTTGCTGAGTTTTTGGATTACGTTTAACAGCTTTTCACCTTGAATTGACGCAGCGTTTTTAAACTGTTCTTCGGAAACGGGCTCTACGGTTTTGCTGGCTGCAATTTTTTGTGCCGCGCGCAGAGAACCTACTTGTCCCGAGTTTAAGGCAGAACCACCGGGACGGTAAACACCATGACTGCCATTAACCTCACCGATGGGATAGAGGTTGCGGATGTTGGATTCCCACCACAGGTTACCTGCAAGGCCGCCATTGTTGTGCTGCGCGCAAACCGCAACTTCCAGCGGTTCGGTACGGATGTCTATACCGTTCTTGTCGTACAGTTCAATGGCAAGGGGATTCATCTTTTCCAATCGTTCAATGGGCGTGCCAAACAGCGCATTTGAATTTTCAAGATATTTGTATGCTTCCGGCTCCATATCTTCAAACCGGAAAGCGCCAATGCGCTCGTCACCGCGGGGATTTTCTCTAAAATCCATATAGACCTTTCGGCCTTTGACAACAGTCTCGATATATACCAGTACGTCTACCAGAGATGATCCATAATTTGGGATCTTGCGGGGATCAAACGGCCACTGGTATCCTTTTAAAAAGATATCGGTTGCCAGCTTGCCCATTGTGATAAAGTATTCGTTCAAAAATTCCTGTTCATCATTTCCATCCGCATCAGTACTGATGTAGCGAGGAATAACCTGCTGATACGTTCCGGAAACATTCCAGCGGAATTTTGTGGATGCCAGACCATATTGGGATTCGGTCAGGTTTCGGGCTACCGCGCCCACTTCGAGTGCCAGACCAATGGCACCAATGTGTACTTCGGGGTAAACAGAGGTTTTATATAATCCACCGGGTCCGCCAACACCAAATACAACATTGTTAGCCATAAAAAAGACCAAACCAAAATCTTGCTCATTTAACTTGTCTTTATTAATGGCAATAGCGCCAACACTGCGGCCATTGTCTACCAACAGGGCTACAATGTCGTGATTGTCAAAAATTTCTATGCCCTTGTTTTTGATTTCTTTTAGCAGGCATTGAACCATCTGGTGCGATGTCCAGGGGCCAGCAGAGGTTGCACGCTGACGAGGATCGTGATCGGTTTTATAGCCCACAAAACCGCCGTACGAGTTGTGTGGAAATTGAACACCAATCTGGGCCAGGTGAAAAAATCCCTGGGCAGAGAGAGTCGCCTCAATTAATGCAAGATCTCCGTGCATACCTCCGCCGTCGAACAAGGACTTGGCCATTTCTACGGGAGAGTCTGGCTCTTTGCCACTTACGGAGAGTTTGTAATAGGTTTGTTTGTCTGAGCCGGTATTGTTTGATGTTCCGCCGCCTACTTTTTCTGTAATAATGGCAATATCTGTCTTGCCCGAGGCGTATAAAGCATCTGCACAGTTTAAGGATGCGGCACCGGTACCAATGACTAATGTATCCAGTTGTACAACCGGGAATTCAATATTATTTATGCTAATAGTTGATTTTTTCATGAAAACGATATATTCCTTTCTTACAATCTTGGCAGATGAAAGCCACCGTCAACATTAAACACTTGTCCGGTAGAGTATGCAAAGTATCCTTTGGCAATACCAATAACTGCATTTGCAATATCTTCCGGGTAACCCCAGCGTTTGGTAGGCAGTAATCCGTCTTCAATCAGATTGTCGTATTTTTCTTTTACAACGCTGGTCATGTCTGTTGCAATGATGCCGGGTCGGATTTCATAAACGGGTATGTTAAACTCGGCAAGTCTGTCTGCATAGAGTTTGGTCATCATACTTACGCCTGCTTTGGATACACAATACTCACCTCGTGCAGGTGATGACGCATATGACGAGAGCGAACCTGTGTTGATGATTTGGCAATTGCGATCAGGATCTTGTTTCTTTTGTTCAATCATCCAATTGGCAATTTTTTGAGTTAAAAAGTAGGGCCCGCGTAAATTGATATTCAGGACCCGGTCAAAGCTTTCTTCAGTAGCTTCCAATAGATCCATGCGGACTTTGGGGGCAACGCCTGCGTTGTTGACCAGTAGATCCAAACGTCCAAAACGGGATTTGATCTCGCTTACTATTCTGTCACGATCTTCTGCTTTTGAAATATCGGCTTGTATATAAAGTGCTTCCGCACCTTTGTCTGTTAATGCCTGGATGGTATCTTTAACATCCTGTTCCGCGTGTACATCATCAACTACAATATTATAACCTTCTTTAGCAAGTTTTTCAGCAATTCCCCTGCCTATACCCCGTCCAGCGCCTGTTACTAATGCAACCGGTTTTTCCATATTTTGACTTCCTCATTTTTGTTTAAATTGTCCTTAAATATAAAATAACTGACATGCAAATCAAAGCAAATAATACCTTAAATTTATTATTTTGTTGCGCCTTGGAGCGGGTTTTAATATATTAATCACTTGTATTAAAATAATAATTAAAACGATAGGTATAATTGTGGCAGGAATTGGTTTTGAAGCTTTGAATGTAGCGCTGGTATTGTCGGCGTATTCAGCAATTGTGTATTTGCTGGCCATCAAACGAAATTCGGACCGCCTTTTAAAAAGTGCACAGCGTGCGGTTTATGCATGGTCTGCCTTGATTACACTGGCGGCAATTTCCCTGTTTTACAGTTTGTTTACCCGTGATTTTCAGGTTGAATATGTAGCACAGTATTCCAACCGGGCATTGTCCTGGTTTTATACTGCAGCAGCTTTCTGGGGTGGACAAGCGGGATCCTTATTGTTCTGGGCATGGTTATTGGCAATTTTTTCCTTTATTGTGCTCGAACAAAATAAAAAACGTGATCCTGAAAGATTGCCTTATGTAATGATTGTAATGAGTGTTGCAACGCTCTTTTTTTTATATTTGCTTGTATTTAAATCGAATCCATTTCAAAAGTTACCATTTACCCCTATGGACGGTAAGGGTTTGAATCCTTTGCTGCAAAACCCACAGATGGTATTTCACCCACCAACGTTGTACCTGGGATTCGTTAGTGCAACCGTTCCATTTGCAATGGCATTTGCGGCTTTGTTAACCCGCAATCTGGATATGATGTGGCTGCGTTCCATTCGCAACTGGTCATTGTTTGCATGGTTGTTTTTAACCATCGGTAATGTGCTGGGTATGCAATGGGCATATGTAGAGCTTGGTTGGGGAGGTTACTGGGCCTGGGACCCTGTTGAAAATTCTTCGTTGCTGCCCTGGTTGACCCTGACAGCTTTTGTGCATTCGCTAATGGTCCAGGAATTTCGCGGCATGTTGAAGACCTGGAACATTGTTTTGATCATGCTAACATTTGCACTTACCATTTTTGGTACCTTTGTAACTCGCAGCGGTCTTATTTCTTCAGTGCACGCCTTTGGTGTATCTGATTTGGGCCCGTTGTTTTTGGGCTATCTGGCCATTATTGTGATCAGTACCATTGTGCTTATACTCAATCGGCTGCCAATTCTGAAAAGTAAAGATGCTATGGATTCCTGGTCTTCACGGGAATCTTCATTTTTATTAAATAATATGTTGTTTATTGCTTTGACTGTAGGCGTGTTTATTGGGACAGTTTTGCCTTCTATCAGTGAGGCTATGAACGGAGAAAAACAAACTGTAAGTGTAGAGTTTTTTAACCGTATGGCAACACCATTTGGCCTGGTTATCTTTTTTCTTATAGGATTGGGAACGCTGCTTTCCTGGAGAAAAACACAAGCTGCTGATCTGAAAAAACGTTTATGGCTGCCAATAGCAGCGGCTGTTGCGGCAACCGTATTTTTTGTTGCCACGGGTATTAGAGCTGTAATGCCGCTGATCAGTTTATGGGTTGCTGTTTTTGCCTTTGTTGCAATCATTGTATCTTTTGTTGAACATGTTGTACTGTTTTCAAAACGTGAGGGTGTAAATCCTTTTATGGCGGTTGGAAAACTGGTAATGAAAAACAAAAGGAGATACGGCGCTTATATTGTTCACCTGGGTGTATTGATGATGTTTCTGGGCTTTATTGGTTCGTCTGCATTCAGTGTTGAACAGACAGCAACTCTGGATAAAGAAGAAACCATCAAGGCCGGTGGTTATGAGATCCGTTATATGGGTATAGAATCCTGGACTGAAGGAGATGTAGATATCTATTCGGGCCGATTTGATATATATAAAAAAGGACGCTTTGTCAGCCAACTGCGGTCTGAAAAACATCAGCATCCCAATTTTCAACCCTCTACCGAAGTGGGTATACGTACCACTATGAAAGAAGATATTTATGTGATCCTTGCCGGATTTGAAGTTGTATCTCAGCGGGCAACCGTAACTGTATTAATTAATCCCATGATGTTCTGGATGTGGTTTGGTGGAATTGTAATGGTCGCCGGAACATTATTGACTTTTGTTCAATATAAACCAAAGAGCAGGTAATTATGATATCATCTATCGTACTCAGTATAGCCGCGTCCCTTTGGGTTGGTTGGCCATTGTTATCAAAGCAGGAAGCACCCAAAGCTGTCAAGAAAACAACCAAACAGGCTAAACCTGTAAAGCAGCTACCGAAAAAGCAACAACCGGAAAAGCGTGAAAGCTTTTGTACGCAATGCGGTACAAAAATAAAACCTGATGATAAATTTTGTTCACAATGCGGTGCAAAGACTAATCTATAAGGTGTGGGTATGAAAGTATTAAAATATATTGTATTGCTGGCTATTTGTACCGGGTCTGTTTATGGATTCCCCAACAGTCAGCTTGAAGGTACTGTTGTAAATGCTTCTAAAGACAGTACGGCAGTTGCCAATTTAACAGTTTTTTTGCAAAGTATGAAAACCGGCGATACGGGCCCTGTTGATGTTGGCAAGACATCTACAAATGGTAAGGGACAGTTTGTTTTTCCCATAGCCCAACCGGACACAGCCGCTTCTTATTTCGCCGCAGTAGATTTTAATGGTGTGCGATTTTACAGTCAGGGAACCAATCCTGCAGAGCAAAACATAGTGGTTTATGATACAACTCATTCTGCAGAGAGTTTAAGCAGCATGATGCACCACCTAATAGTAGAAGATATGGGTAACATGATCCAGGTTCGGGAAACCCGGGTCTATCACAATGGTGGTGACAAGGCTATAACCAATGTTGCACATGACGAAAAAGCAGGTGATTACACAATCAAGTATCAATTACCCAGCAATGCTTTTGATTTTACGCCCATGTCTGCCAATTTCAGCAATCAGCATGTGCAGGAAGGAAGAGACGTTTTTGATAAAAGCATTCTGCTGCCAGGAACCCGTCAACTGTCTTATGCGTACCGTATACCTTATCGTAACGGCCGAGTTGCAGTGGACTTGGGTTTTGATGCTCACACCCGTTCTTTTGATGTATTTTTAAAAAGCCAGAATTTGTCTCTTGTATCTGCTGATATGCAGGATTTTGGCCCCTTTAAAATTCGTAATGCCGAATATAAACGTTATGGCATTGAAGGTGTACATGCCGGTCAAACTGTTGCTTTTCAGATTGTACAGCAATCTTTGCCCAACAAGTCACCATTACCTACGGTCTTGTTAACAGCCGCATTGCTTATGGTTATTTTGGTTGTCGGTCATTTTAGGGAGAATGGAACAAAAGCAAAATGATACGCGTGCACAATGTACATAAATCATTTGCTGCGTTACAAGTCCTTCGGGGGATTGATTTTAACATCCGGGAGGGAGAGTATACCGCACTACTGGGACAGAATGGTGCCGGTAAAACTACCTTGTTGCGTATTATTGCCTCATTGTCACGACCTACATCTGGTGAGGTCAGTATAAATGGATTCAACCTGCCCAAACAGGCAGAACAGGTTCGCCGACAAATGGGCGTTGTGAGCCATGATCCCTTTTTATATGGAGATCTTACCGCAGAAGAGAATTTAAAATTTTATGGTAAATTAAACAATCTGGAAAACCTGCAAGAGCGGGTGCTATCTGTGCTCGAACAGGTAGATCTGTCTGTTCGAAGGTATGACCTTGTTCGTACATTTTCGCGCGGAATGCAGCAACGTCTTGCACTTGCAAGAGCGCTTTTGCATGAACCAGACCTGCTGCTTTTGGATGAACCCTTTAGCGGATTGGATTTTAAATCTTCGCAAAACCTTACCGATTTGTTGAATGGTTTGCATGCTAAAGGTACTACTATTTTAATGACTACACATGATCTGGATTTTGCTATAACCCATTGCAAACGCTTGCTCTTGATTAAACAAGGCAAGCTTGTAAAAGATACTGAAACCCAAAACCTTTCTCGTGACGAGCTGGTAGCAGCATTTGGATGATCTGAAATGAATACACTGAAACATATTGGTGCCCTGGTATATAAAGATGTGCTCATAGAGCTACGAAGCCGCGAAGTTATCTGGTCTATGGTTGTATTTGCTATTACCGTGCTGGTGATCTTTAATTTTATTTTTGATCCCGGAACGGATATAATGCAAAAAACCGCACCTGGTATTTTGTGGGTGGCAATTATTTTTTCATCAAATTTGGGGTTGAACAGAACATTTGTAAAAGAACAGGAAGCCGGTAATATGCAGGGTATTTTGTTAACGCCCATGGATAGAAGCGCTATTTTTCTGTCCAAGATGCTGGCAAATGTTATATTTATCTCTGCTGTGCAGGTGATTATGCTGCCGGTTATGATTGTCTTGTATGATCTGCCGGTTACCGGAACTTTTGGGTTGCTGCTTTTGGTGCTGTTTCTGGGTATTCTTGGATTTGCCTCTGTTGGAACATTGTTTTCTGCAATTGCGGCCAATACAAAATCTCGTGAAATAATGCTGCCAATTTTATTGTTGCCGGTTACAGTTCCTGTAATTCTGGGTGCTATAAAAAGTACACAATATTTATTAAGCGCTGAACCTCTCTCAAAGGTATACCCTTGGATGCGTCTCTTGATCGGGTTTGATGTGATTTTTTTTGTTGTCTGTTATTTATTGTATGAATATGTTATAGAGGAATGAGGCAGGTTATGAAGCAAAAATCATTGATTGTGGATTTGGTTTTGATCACGTTGTCTTATGTTGCTGTAATGGTCGCTTTGTATATGGCTTTTTTATATGCCCCCACAGAGCGGACTATGGGTGATGTGCAGCGTATTTTTTATTTCCATGTGCCCTCGGCATGGGCTTCTTTTTTGGCATTTTTTATTGTATGTATTGCCGGCATAGCATTTTTAAAGAGTGGAAATGAAAAATGGGACAAGATGGCATTGGCTTCCGCAGAAATTGGAGTTTTGTTTATAACGTTAGTCTTGCTTACCGGGCCCATGTGGGCAAAGCCGGTATGGAATACATACTGGAGCTGGGATGCCCGATTGACCACCTCATTTGTTTTATGGTTGATCTATATCGCGTATTTGATGATAAGACAGTTTACTGCGGACAATGAAAGAGGTGCAAGGTTTGCTGCAGTTTTCGGCATAATTGGTTTTGTGGATGTACCCATCGTATACATGTCCATTCGCTGGTGGCGCACATTACATCCGGGTGCTGTTATAGCCGGTGGTAGTGGAAGTGGGTTGGCACCACAGATGCTGGCAACGCTGTTGGTCTCTGTTGGTGCGTTTACAATTCTGTTCATAACCCTGTTACGGTTAAGATTGAAATCCATTTACCTTGAACAGGATGTTAACTTGATTAAACAACAATTTTAAGGATATATAGAGAAATGAACAATTTACTATATTTATTTATCGCATATGCATTTATCTGGACAGGTTTGTTTGTCTACCTGTTAACTATAGCCATTAAAATTTCAAAAGCACGTAAAGAATTGGAACTAGTACGGGAAAAAAGCAAGTAATCCTCTTTCCACAGTTACCGTCCTTGTCTCGAATAACAGGTGTTGACTCTTGTTTTGAAATGTCGTAAATTGTTAGTTTAGTTTATGATACCAAACAATTAGGACGTACTATGTTTGATGAGATTTTATCAAGTATTAAAGATTATAAAGACAGAACCCAGGCTCTCAGGAGGTTTCTTTGACATAGAAACCAAAGAGAATGAGATAGCTGAATTGGAAAAACAAACCCAGGAAACCAGCTTTTGGAATGATAACGAAAGCGCACAGCAGGTTATGCGGGAAATCAGCGGCCGACGTGAATGGGTTGAAACCTGGCAAAAGATTGATGATAAATGTAATGAGATTGAAGAACTGACTGTTCTTGCCCAGGAAGAAAATGATGAAGAGATTGGTAAAGAGCTCCAATCTGATTTGAAACAACTCGAAAAAGACCTATCTGCTCTTGAATTCCGTAGAATGTTGGGAAAACCTGAAGATTCAAAAAATGCGATTGTGACGATACACCCCGGGGCCGGAGGTACAGAATCTCAGGATTGGGCGCAAATGCTAATGCGCATGTATACCCGCTGGTTTGAACGTAGAGGATTCAAATACGATACACTTGACTTTCAATCTGGTGACGAAGCCGGAATTAAAGGCGTTTCATTTGAAGTTGTAGGCAGCTATGTATATGGTTATTTAAAAGCCGAAGCTGGTGTGCACCGTTTGGTAAGAATTTCTCCTTTTGATGCCAACAGCAGACGCCATACATCCTTTGCGTCTGTGTTTGTTTACCCGGAAGTAGATAATGATATTGAAATTGATATAGATGAAAAAGACCTGAGAATTGATACGTATCGGGCAAGCGGGGCCGGTGGTCAGCATGTAAACAAGACCAGTTCGGCGATCCGTATTACGCACATCCCGACCAATATTGTTGTTCAGTGTCAGAATGAGCGTTCGCAACACCGTAATAAAGACGCTGCTATGAAAATGCTCATGTCTAAATTGTATCAGAAAAAGCTTGAAGAAGAAAAAGCGAAAATGGCAGAGCTTGAAAATACAAAACAAGAGATCGGCTGGGGTAGCCAGATCCGGTCTTATGTTTTTCATCCGTATAATATGGTTAAAGACCATAGAACAAGTTTTGAAACCAGCAACATTACCGCGGTAATGGATGGTGATATTGACGGATTTATAGAATCCTTTTTAATGCAAGGTAATTCCAAAAAACAGTAATACACCGGAGAACAAATTGAGACCCACAGCCGTTGAAATAGACCTTTCTGCCCTCAAGCATAACGTACAAGCTATTCGGGATAAAGTTGCCCCCGCAAAGGTTTTGGCTGTTGTAAAGGCGAATGCTTATGGTCATGGTGCTGTTGAGGTCAGTAAAACCGTACTGGAAAACGGAGCAGATTACCTGGGTGTAGCTTGTATTGAAGAAGGTATTGCACTGAGAAATGCCGGAATTCAGGCCCCTATATTGGTATTGAGTAGTTCCGGGTTGAATCAGACGGATCTGTATTTGGAATACGATCTGGATATAACATTATATGATCATGAGGGATTAGAGCGGGTTAAAGCATCTGCCCGCTCATGTAAAAAAAATCCAAGAATTCATGTCAAAATTGATACCGGCATGGGTAGAATGGGTATTCATTGGCAAAAAGCTGAAGCGTTCATCCGTGAAATTTATCGTGACAGCGTGCTCAATTTACAGGGAGTCTATACCCATTTTGCAACATCCGATCATATAGATAAAAGTTATGCGCTGCTACAGGCAGAACGGTTTAAACAAATACTCGATGATGTTAAAGCCGCGGGCATAATGATTCCTTTGGCACATGCCGCAAACAGTGGCGCAATATTGGATCTGCCAGAGACCTATTTTGATATGGTGCGTCCCGGTATTTTGATGTATGGCCATTATCCGGCTGCCCATACAAGTGAAAGCGTTCAGATTAAACCGGTAATGGAGTTTAAAACCAGAGTGCTTTACACAAAAGAGCTTGCCAAAGGTGAAAGTGTAAGTTATGACAGGATCTATATTGCCGACCGAGATACCCGTGTAGCCACATTGCCTGTTGGATACGAAGACGGGTACAACCGTTTATTATCCAATTGCGGTGAGGTGCTGATTCAAGGAAAACAATTTCCGGTGATTGGACGTGTAACCATGGATATGATTATGGTTGATTTGGGTGATGATACCTCGGTACAGGAAGGTGATGAAGTCGTTTTATTTGGTAACCAAAAAAATAATAAAATAACTGTAGAATCCATTTGTGAAAAAATAAATACAATACCCTATGAAGTGATCTGCTGGGTTTCTAACAGAGTACAGCGAATCTATATAAATAGTGAGGAACTATGAGTGAAGAACAATTACAGGATTTAAACCAGGTAATGAAGGCCCGCCTGGAAAAACTGGAACAATTAAAAGAATTAAAAGTTAACCCTTTTACGTATAAATTTGAACGGGAGCATTTCGCCAAAGAGATACTTGACAATTATGAAAAGTATGAAGAAAAAGAGGTCTCATTGGCGGGACGCATGATGTCTTTGCGTCGTATGGGAAAAGCAGCCTTTTCACACATAATGGATAGTACCGAACGGATTCAGATCTATGTTCGTCTGGATGATGTGGGTGAAGAGGCATACGCGGCCTTTAAATTAACTGATATTGGTGATATTGTAGGTGTTAAAGGTACCGTGGTAAAAACTAAAACCGGTGAAATCACCATCAAGGTCAGCTACTTTGAGTTGTTGACCAAAAATCTGCGTCCCTTGCCGGTGGTTAAAGAAAAAGAAGAAGATGGCAAAAAAGTAACTTTTGACGCTTTTTCAGATACCGAAGCAAGATACCGTCAGCGTTATGTAGATTTGGTAGTGAATCGCGAGGTGAGCGATGTATTTATAAAACGTTCCCGCATTATTTCAGCCATGCGTGAATATCTGGACAACAAAGGTTTCCTAGAAGTAGAAACTCCGGTATTGCAGCCTATTTACGGTGGCGCTACCGCGCGTCCTTTTACCACACACCACAATGCATTGGACATGAAATTGTTCATGCGTATTGCAGACGAGTTGTACCTGAAACGTTTGATTGTGGGTGGCTACGATGGTGTTTACGAGATCAGCAAAGATTTTCGTAATGAAGGTATTGACCGTACCCATAATCCCGAGTTTACCATGATGGAGTTATATGTTGCCTATGAAGACTATAATTACATGATGGATCTGGTGGAAGATATGGTTACCACCATTGCGAAAAAGGTACTGGGTACTTGTAAAATTACGTATCAGGGACAGGAAATTGATCTGACACCACCCTGGAAACGTTTGCCATTGTTTGAGGCTATAAAACAGTACACAGGTAAAGATTTATACGGCAAGACTACTGAAGAATTAAAAGCAGTTGCTAAAGAGTTACATGTTGAAGTTGAAGATTTTTGGGGAAGCGGCAAGATTTTGGATGAAATTTTTGGTGAAAAGGTAGAAGAACACCTGATACAGCCTACATTTATAATGGATTATCCTGTAGAGTTGTCGCCATTGGCAAAACGTCACCGTGATGATCCCAAGCTGGTTGAACGTTTTGAGCCTTTTGTGGCGGGACGTGAAATTGGAAATTCGTTTTCCGAATTGAATGATCCTATTGATCAGCGCCAGCGTTTTGAAGAGCAGGTCCGTTTGCTGGAAGCCGGTGATGATGAAGCGCAAATGCTTGATGATGATTTTCTGCGCGCTTTGGAATATGGCATGCCGCCAACAGCAGGGCTGGGTATGGGAATTGATCGTTTGGTAATGCTTTTGACAGATTCTGCTTCAATACGAGATGTGATCCTTTTCCCAACGATGAGACCGGAAAAATAAAAATGATGCCTTTTGAATTATTTGTAGCGTATCGTTACCTGAAATCCAAGCGGAAAGAAGGGTTTATATCATTAATTACCCTGATTTCCGTAGGTGGCGTAACCATTGGTGTAGCAGCGCTAATTATTGTACTTTCTGTTATGAACGGTTTTGAATCCGAAGTGCGTTCCCGATTGATTGGGATCAATACACATCTCAAGGTGCGAACCTTTCGTACAATTGAGCATGATGGAATGGAAACCTATACAGCTGTTGAGCATATACTCAAAGATGTTCCGCAGATCAAGGCCATGTCTCCTTATATTGATGGCCGGGGTTTGCTAATGTCCAAGCACGAAAATACAGCGGTTATTTTCAGAGGAATTGAAACCGAAACCGCGGTCAAGGTCTCATCCATATTGGATAATGTGATATATGGTGAATTGAAATTGGATGAGGTCGCCGCCCCTGAAAGTGATGAAGACCAGCGACCCTTGCCGGGTATTTTGCTGGGGCTTTCTGTTGCCGACAGGATGGCAGTATCCATTGGTGACAAGGTGTCGGCTGCGAGTTTTTCAGGTATGAAAAATTTTATGCAGATGCCGCGGATGAAACAGTTTCGTGTAGCAGGTTATTTTGAAAGTGGTCTATACGAGATTGATAACAATATGGCTTTTATCTCGATCGAATCGGCGCAGCAATTGTTCAATATGGGTACCAAAGTATCTGGCATTGAAGTAAAACTCGATAATTATATGCACGCCAAAGCCGTTGCAGACACGGTCAGGGACAAGCTGGGTTATCCTTACCGTGCGGAAACATGGTTTGATTTGAACCAGAATCTGTTCCGATGGATGGAGATTGAGCGCTGGGCTGCTTTTTTAATCCTGAGTTTAATTATTATGGTGGCTGCGTTTAATATCGTTAGCACTATGATTATGGTTACCATGGAAAAAATACGGGATATTGGTATTTTGAAATCTATGGGGGCAACCAACCTGGGCATTAGGCGCATTTTTACCTATGAAGGTTTATTTGTAGGAATTTTAGGGACCATTCTGGGTAATGTTTTTGGGTATGGCTTGTGCTGGCTGCAATATACATATAAATTTCTGGCACTGCCGGGTGATGTTTATTTTATCAACTGGCTGCCCATTTTGATGAAATGGCAGGATTTTATCATGATCTCTGCCGCGTCTGTTTTAATTACCTATATTGCGGCAATATATCCTGCGGTCAAAGCTGCAAAACATGACCCTGTAGAAAGTATACGCTATGAATAGAAAGTAAATCATGTCAGTATTGAAACTGTTAGATGTATATAAAACTTATAATCCTGGAAGCCACACCCAGGTAGATGTGTTGAACGGCGTTGACCTTGAGGTGGAAGAAGGCGAGATCATTGCGGTTATTGGTCCATCAGGAGTAGGGAAAAGTACCTTGCTGCAAATTGTTGGTGCCCTTGACCGTCCCACACGTGGTCAGGTATGGATTGATGAAAAGGAATTGACCCGTTACAGCGATTCGCAGCTTGCGCAATTGCGCAACAAGACTATTGGTTTTGTGTTTCAGGCCCACCACTTGTTGCCTGAATTTACCGCACGTGAAAACATTATGATGCCGGGGATGATCGCCCGCGGAGTGCCCAAAGATTTGGAACGACGCAGTTCTGAGCTGCTCGAAAAGGTTGGTGTGCTTGACCGTGCGGACCACAAGCCCAATGAATTGTCCGGTGGTGAACAACAGCGTATTGCTGTGGCACGCGCGCTCATGAATGAGCCAAGATTGTTGCTTGCCGATGAACCTTCCGGTAACCTGGATCACAAGACCGCAGATTCACTTCATGAGCTTTTATGGTCCATTAGCCGGCAATTCAAGCAAACCCTTGTTATTGTTACACATAACCTGGAGCTTGCTGATAAGGCTGACCGGATAATTGAACTGTATGATGGTAAAATAAAAAACAATCTCAAACCCGGCTAGGTGTTTGTTTGGCATAAAAATTGTAATAAAAATAGAATGCAAAATATTCTGTATAGAGTATTTTGGGACTAAATATCACTGTAGTAATGTTTAGTAGAGTCCTGATGAATTATTCAGCAGGAAAAAGCAAAAGAATTTTGCTTTAGATGAAATTGTTGGAATCTTTTAAGAATAAACTGGTGTTATTCAAGTAGAGTGAGCTGAGAAATACTTTGAATGTTGCAACACCGCGGGAGTGAATGATGAAAAACAACTTTTCTAGTCGAGTACAGATGGTCATACAGTTTGCACGTGATGAAGCTTTACGTCTGGGACATGATTATATTGGTACAGAACATTTGTTGTTGGGACTAATACGTGAAGGTGAAGGCATAGCGATAGAGATACTGGCGGCATTGGGCTGTGATTTGGATGAGGTGAAACGAGCAATTGAAGATGCTGGTAGAGCATCGGGTGACACCATGACCATTGGCAACATTCCCTTTACCAAACGGGCTGAAAAGATATTAAAAAGCGCTTATGTAGAAGCAGATAGACATAAATCGGATATTATTGGAACAGAGCATTTACTATTAGCGCTGGTTAAGGAAAAAGATGGACTTGCCGCTCAGATATTAAAGAGTTTTGGTGTTACTTATGAAAATGCATCTGAAGAATTGGAGCGTGTTATGCAAGGGTCTGAAAATGTACAACCTGATTCAACAGATCCGCAGGGACAATCAAAGTCCCAAACGCCAGCGCTTGACCATTTCGGCAGGGATTTAACTGAACTTGCCCGTAAAGGCGAGCTTGATCCTATAATCGGTCGTGAAAACGAAATACAGCGCGTGGCCCAAATTTTGAGCAGACGCAAAAAGAATAATCCTGTATTGATTGGCGAACCGGGTGTAGGTAAAACAGCTATTGCTGAAGGCCTGGCATTGCGAATTGTTGATAAAAAAGTACCGAGAATTTTACACAGTAAACGTGTAGTAACTTTAGATCTAGGCTCAATTGTGGCCGGAACCAAATATAGAGGTCAATTTGAAGAACGTATGAAAGCTATTATGAATGAATTGGCCAAGATGAAAGATATTATATTATTCATTGACGAATTGCATACCATAGTAGGTGCAGGTGGTGCATCAGGATCTCTGGATGCATCAAATATGTTTAAACCTGCTCTGTCACGTGGAGAGCTGCAGTGTATTGGTGCAACCACATTGGACGAATACAGGCAGTTTATTGAAAAAGACGGTGCGCTTGAACGTCGTTTCCAAAAAGTTATGGTTGATCCACCGTCTCTTGAAGAGACTTTGGCAATTGTTCAGGGCTTAAAGTCCCGCTATGAGGCGCATCATCGTGTAAATTACAGTGACGATGTAGTAAAAAATATTGTTTATATGTCAGACCGGTATATTTCTGATCGTTTTCAACCGGACAAGTCAATTGATGTGATGGATGAAACCGGCGCGCGGGTGCACCTGGCAAATATTGTTGTGCCCAAGGAAATAACCGAGCTTGAAGAAGAAATTAAAAAAGTTCGCAGTGAGAAGGAACATGTCGTTCGTTCTCAGAATTTTGAAAAAGCAGCCGAACTTCGTGATAGTGAAAAATCTTTGATTGAAAGACTTGAAGATACCAAGCAACGCTGGAATGAAGAACAAGACGGCACCTATGCCGATGTAGATTTGGAAGATGTAACCGATGTTATCTCTATGATAACGGGTATTCCGGTTACCCGCGTAGCACAGTCCGAATCTGAAAAATTGCTCAGAATGCCTTCCGAGTTGAAAAACCGGATTGTTGGCCAGGATAATGTAATAGAGATTATTAGCAAGGCTATTCAGCGTACACGAGCCGGATTAAAAGATCCTAATCGTCCTATTGGGTCATTTATCTTTTTAGGCCCTACCGGTGTAGGTAAAACCTATCTGGCAAAAGAAGTTGCCAAGTATTTGTTTGAATCAGAAGATTCATTGATCCGTATTGATATGTCAGAATTTATGGAGAAATTTTCAGTATCTCGTTTGACAGGAGCTCCTCCGGGATATGTGGGTTTTGAAGAAGGCGGCCAGTTAACTGAGCGCGTTCGCAGACATCCTTATTCTGTCATCCTGTTTGATGAGATTGAAAAAGCACATCCGGATGTGTTTAATATTTTGCTTCAAATTCTGGACGAAGGCCATATAACTGACGGATTGGGCCGCAAGATTGATTTCAAAAATACTGTTTTAATCTTGACCAGTAATATTGGAGCGCGCAAGGTTACCAAGGGTGGCGGCTTTGGTTTCTCCAAAGATGATGCAGACACGAACTATGAAACTATGCGATCTCGCATTATTGAAGAAGTAAAAAATGTTTTTAATCCTGAATTTTTGAACCGTGTTGATGAACTTGTTGTGTTCCGCCAGCTTGGACTTGATGATATGCTTGTTATTATTGATATCGTTATTGAGGAAATGTTGGACAAGGTTAGAGACCGTAATATTCGCATTGATCTCACCAAGGGTGCCAAAGAGTATCTGGCACAACTTGCATTTGATCCTGTCTATGGTGCGCGGCCATTAAAGAGAACGATACAGAAACACATAGAAGATCCTATAGCGGAAGAAATGTTAAAGGGTGTCTTTGTAGATGGCAGCCATATCCATGTTAAGAAAAAAGGTGATGGACTGGAATTCACACATGTGGATAATGAAAACAGTGTTGATCCTGATGAATTTACCAAAACTGAAACAGTAGAAAAATAAATAGACAACCCCGGATGCGAATTTCGCTCCGGGGTTGTTATTTTTTTGGGGAAGTACTTTCCAGGGGCAGTAAGACTGGAACCTAGTTGTTCAAGATGTCTTGATATTCACGTTTGTAAGCATCGTCAGTGTCCATGATCATTAATAACCGTATGGGCTCTTTATTAATTGCATTTCTATAAATATCAATTAATTCACCTCGATGCGCGCTAAGGAAATATTCTGCATATTCATTTTCGGGATCGTCAGCCAGTATGCGGTCCAGTTTTTCTATAGCTGTTGCAATATGTTTTCTTACTTTTTCATTGTCTTCATTGACAAAAGAAAGACCATAAAAATAATAATCAACCATTTCACGGAACGGTTTGTGCCTGTCACTCAAAAAATAGTTTACAAGGTCAAGACGTTTGTCCCAACCGTCGACAAAACGGCCCAGACCAAACTTGCTTTGTTCGGCAATATATTTGGCTTTTTCATAATAAATGTCACCGGCCAAAGTTCCCC
This sequence comes from bacterium, assembly GCA_963693055.1. Classification (GTDB taxonomy): domain Bacteria; phylum Zhuqueibacterota; class Zhuqueibacteria; order Residuimicrobiales; family Krinioviventaceae. Next base: position 5,499,715 of record OY843751.1, on the reverse strand, counting down.
ATTTGTCATATTCAAAACCCAGTATAAGATAGAGATAAAACTCGATCATGCTGGTAAAAGAATCGTAATTGGTGTCATCATACGTCAGGTTGTCTTTGCTGTCATATGCAAATTTCCAGCGTTTGTCAGAAAGTTGTATGTCATAATTTGTTCCGATTTGAAAGGTTTGGCAATTATATTTTTCTTCAGCACCGGAACTGATATCAGAAAGAACCATATTTATATTAACAATTACTTCTGTGTTCCACTCGTTAGGACAGCGATCATTGTTGTTGATGTAGGTTTCAACCTTGTCTGTAAAGTCGGCCAGCTTTTCCTTGGCTTCATCAGACAAGGCATCTTCTGCAATAGATACATAAGCATCTATACGTTGTGAAAAAGATGTACCTGCAAGCAAGAGGGTGGATAAAAAAATAATTAAGAAAAGATTTTTCGGCATGAATTGCCTCCAAAATAGTAATTTATATAAACTGTAATATTAAAGAATTTTAGCAGATAATCAAGAACATTTTACAATTGTACGCGATATGACTAATAAACGTTCCGCATTAATTTTGATTTGTTGTTTTTCTTTAAATTTAATGGCTGCGGTTGAAGATTTGCCTTTGAATGCTCGCCTTGCGGGTGTGGGCGGGGCCGGTAGCGCCATTTATGGTTCAACGGGAAACCTTTTTTATAATCCGGGTGCTTTAGTATTTGATAAAGGGTGGAAAGTAGATTTTCATTCCTGTCATTTATATGGGATCAAGGATCTTGGGTTACACGCTGCAACTGGTGCTTTGAATTTCAATACGTTTACTGTTGCTGGTGGGGGATATGTTTATGGGAACTCCGCATATCAAGAGTATGTCTATGCTTTAGGTGCAGCTATTCCTATAACATCGCAATTTCATCTGGGTGCAACACTGCGTTATGCGGGAATAGATATCATACGTTATGGCAATAGTGGGTCGGTTTTGTTAGATTTGGGAGGCTGTGCCGAGATTTTACCCATGTGTAAATGGGGGTGGGCCGTTCGAAATGTGAATGCCGCTTGTATTGGCCAAAACAGGGAAAAACTACCGCAGATTTATATATCAGGAATTGCTTTAAATCCGGTGCCCCATATTTCAGTGGTTTTTGACGTGTACAAAGACAATCGATTTAAAACCGATTACCGCACAGGTATTGAATGGCTTGTGCTGCCTGCGGTGTCGTTACGCGCCGGCTGCGGAAACTTTCCGCAACGCATGACCGGAGGGGTGTCTGTGCAGTTGGGTTGGATTAATGCCCGGTATGCTTTTCAATCACATCAGTATTTAAATGGTACACATTTATTTACGCTTTCATTTTTTAAAACCAAATTATGAAAAACACTTTATCGCTGTTGTTGCTGTTATTTTCAACAATTTTGTCTGCGGATGAACTTGAAATGCTGTTTGAATCACAAAGCGACGAGCAGGATTCAGAGTTGTATCAGGCAGTGCAGTATTACATCGATAATCCTTTGGATATAAATCGTGTTTCAGAAAAAGAGTTGAAAGAATTGCCATTTGTTTCAGAAACAATGGTGCGAGATATTCTTGACTTTCGCCTCAAGCATAATGAATTTCAATCTGTCGAGGTTTTAAATGAGATTAAAAGTGTTCGTCCGGTTGCCAATATAGTGATTCATTTTTTTACCATAGAGGAATCTCATTCAGAGCAGCTCAAGGTAAGGGCCAGAGATCGATACAGTCACCCGGTTGAGAAAAGCAAAGCATACCATGAAAACAAGTATAGAGGAAATGCGGATAAGCTTTATAACCGTTTTGATGTAATTTATGGAGATGTTGTTAAGGCTGGTGTTGTCGCCGAAAAGGATGCAGGCGAAGCCTCTGTTGCGGATTATAAGGGTGTATATGCTCAGTACACGCCACTGAAAAGCCCGGTTCAGATTGTGTTGGGGAACTATATCGTAAAAAGCGGTCAGGGATTGGTATTTTGGGGACCCTATAAAATGTACAAAGGATTTGATCCTATTGTGCCTGCAATTAAACCTGAAAGTGGTTTAAAGCCTTCATTGTCTGTGGACGAAAATGGTTCTTTGTTTGGTGCGGGGGTGTCTGTACCGTTTCATTCTGTGAAATTGACAGGGTTTTACAGTAACCGTAAAATAGACGCTTCTCTTGAAAATGAACAGATCAAAAGTTTACATACGACCGGATATCATCGTTTTGGGAGCGAGTGGGAATTCAAAGATGCTGTAACCGTTTCAACACATGGGGCTGTAGTTGAGTGGCATCCTGCGTCGGCAGCCCAGGTTGGGGTAAACTATTTAATGCAGCAGTTTGATAAGCCTTTTATGCTGTCTGTTGATTCCTTTGATGATAAAAAGACAGCATCGTCTGTTTATTACAATTTTGATTTTCGTTCGCTCAGCTTTTTTGGAGAAGGAGGCATAACCAATCAAACGGGTAATGGATTTGTAACCGGTTTTATGCTGAATGAAAATCGATTTCAGGCTGTTTGGCTGTTCAGGAACTATAATCAATCATTTCATTCTCCCTTTGGTCGGGCTTTTGGTGATAATTATTCGCCTAATAATGAGCAAGGTATGTATTGGGGCTGGAAATGGAATTTCTTTAAGCAAACTTTGCTCACTTTGAACTTTGACAGTTTTAAGCACCCTGTGTTTGATGAACAGTCAACAGGAGAACATTGGGGTAAAGAGTGGATGATTGGTTTTGAACAAGCGATCCGGAATTTTAAAATACAAGCAAGAATAAAGTCTACACAGAGAGAATTGTTTGTAAATGCTTATGATATCTGGGGAAATAAAAGTCGCAAGCAGAACGTTAAGAATTTAAGTTCTTTTCAAATTCAGGTTTACTATAAAGCAGAAAAGCTGGAAATGAAAAGCCGTATTGCTTATAACCATTTGGGTTGGGATTATTTAAAAAATGTGGATGGATTAACAGACAGTTCAGCAATATTGCTATTTCATGATATACGGTATAAACCTGAAAAGTTTTTAGATTTGAGAACCCGATGGTCTTTTTTTGATGCACCGTTATATGATTTGAGATTTTACCAATTTGAAAATGATCTTGCAGGCGTAATGAAACTGCAAATGCTACAAAATCGGGGTGTTCGCTGGTATGCGGTTGCGGGAATTAAACTAGGGAAAATAAAGCTGTCCTTAAAATATGAAATAACACGATACGATAACCTTGTCACAGTGGGAACTGGAAATAATCTTGTATTGGGTGACCATATCAGCAAGATTTCAGTACAATTGGATTGGAAAAATTATTAATTGTTTGTATAGAAAACCTATTTTTTTATATTAGAGATATTGAAAAAACACTTTTAAAACAGGAGAACTCTGATGGCTAATGTCGAGTACACGTGTCTGGATCGATTGTTGAAATATGTAAAATATGACACACAATCTTCAGAAGAATCCTCAACCTTTCCTACAACAGAAAAACAAAAAATTCTGGCAAAAGATCTGGTGACTGAGCTTGAGCAAATTGGTCTCATGGATGCTGAAATGGATGAGTGGGGGTATGTAACTGCCACATTACCAGCGAATGTGGAACACAAGGTCCCGGTTATTGGTCTTATTGCCCACCTTGATACCTCTCCTGATGTTTCAGGCAAGGATGTAAAACCCATGGTCCATCATAATTATAAAGGTGGAGACATCAAGCTTTCTCCAGAGTCTGGTATTGTGATTAAAGCGGATGAAAATCCAGAGCTGGCGAACCAGTTGGGGCATGATATTGTGACGTCTGATGGCTCTACATTGCTGGGAGCCGACAACAAAGCCGGTATTGCCGAGATCTTTGATGCTGTTAACCATTTGGTAACGCACCCTGAAATTCCTCACGGAACTGTTAAAGTTGCGGTAATGCCAGATGAAGAAGTGGGAAGAGGATCAGAAAAATTCAATATTGAAAAGTATGCTGCCGATTATGCATACACCATAGATGGTGAAACCCTTGGTGAGGTTGAAGATGAAACCTTTTGTGCGGATTCTGTAACGTTGACCATATTTGGTGTGAATGTGCATCCTGGTTATGCAAAGAATAAACTGGTAAACTCTATCAAGATCATGTCAGAAATTATTGAACGTTTACCCAAGGATAAACTATCACCAGAGACAACCGAAAAACGGGAGGGTTATGTTCATCCCATCGGCTTTAATGGAGATGTTGAAACAACAACGGCAAAGTTTTTGATCCGTGATTTTACAGTTGAAGGTTTGAAAGAAAAAGAAGCGTATCTCAAAGATCTTACAGAAAAGGTAATTGTCGCTTATCCTAAAGCTTCTTTTGAATTCAAGATCGATGAATATTACCGGAACATGAAATATCAGCTTGATAAAGATCCCAAAGTTGTAGATTACGCGTTGGAAGCAGTTGAGCGTGCCGGCGTTAAGCCCATCCGCAATTCTATTCGTGGTGGAACAGATGGTGCGCAATTGTCATATAAAGGTTTATTGACTCCGAATGTTTTTACCGGTGGTCACAATTTCCACTCACGACAAGAATGGATATCTGTACAGGATATGCAAAAGGCAGTAGATGTGATTGTTGAGCTTGTTTGTGTTTGGGAGGAAAAAAGCAGAGCGAATGCTTGATGATTGTAAATAATAAAAATATACTTGTAGTTGATGACGATGCCAAGGATGTCAAAACAATAGTGATGATCCTGAAACCTGAAGGATATTTTATTGAATCCGTTAACAGTGGAGAAAAGGCCCTTGATTTTTTGAAAACCGGACGTCCGGATTTGATATTGCTTGATATCATAATGCCGGGAATTGATGGTTTTGAATTGTGTAAACAGATCAAGAATGATCCAAGAATTAATGATATTCCATTGATGTTTTTATCAGCCAGGTATGATTATAAAGATGTTGTAAAGGGCTTTGAACTGGGTGCTGTAGATTATATTACAAAACCTTTCAATGCCCTTGAACTCACTTTACGTGTAAAATCTCAATTAACATTACGGTCTACGCAACAACGTTTAAAAGCCATCAATCAATCAAAAGATGATCTATTGTCTGTATTGTCTCATGATTTAAGAAATCCGTTGATCAGTATACAAAGTGGATTAAAATTATTGTACCAGCGGACGCCGGAAAAGAATAAAGAGTGGCAGCAAATTTATGATCATATGAGCCGGGTTTCAAGTTCTGCTTTTCATTTGTTAAATACGATTCTCGACTGGTCGAAAACACAAATGAGCACTCTTGAAGAGAATCCTCAAGAATATGACTTGAAAGACATTGTGAACAATGTAACACAGTTGTACCAGGGAACGGCTGATCTTTGTAATGTTAAAATAATTAGTGATATTGCTTCACAAAAGATTACTGTTGATAAAGAAATGTTTAGTATTATTTTACGGAACCTGCTTTCAAACGCGATCAAGTACACGGAATCGGGAGGCAAGATCAGGATCTCTGCTGAAAATAATGCAAAACACAAGAGCATTACTGTATCAGATACCGGAGCCGGAATGAGTTCTGAATTGTTAAATAAAGTAATGGCTTTTGACGCGTTTGGTTCTGATGTAAAATCTTCAGATGAATTTAGTATGGGCTTTGGGCTTTCGTTATGCAAAGTCTATGTTAAGAGAATTGGGGGGCAAATATCTGCGGAAAGTCAGCTTGGCAAGGGCACACAAGTTACTTTTACGGTACCCATGCTGGTTGAAAAGTGATCTCGAGGGCACTTTGAAAAAGCATAAAAGACGTTTATTCCGCATTGTGTTTTTTTCGGTTTTTATACTGGCTCTAATAACATTGCTTAGTACGAAAAAACTGTGGCTGGCTTCTATGGCGTCAGTTTTAGATGTTCCTTACGATGGTGAACATGCCGACCTTGTTATTGTAGAAGGGGGCAATATTGTTCCTGCTGTCTTTATGGAAAGAGCCATTGAATTAATTAAAAACGGTAAAGCAGAAAAACTGCTGATCGTGTTAAACACTGCAGATGGTGCTGTTGATGCTTTTGGTGTTGACAATTATCCCGCATTGCTTGACACTGCTTTGATAAAAAGAAATGTTTTAAAATCGCAATACCATATACTTTTGTCTCACATACAAGACCCCTTTACCCGCAATTCCGCAGTTTCAATATCTCAATACCTTGAAAACAACCCCGCAACAACAGATACTTTGATTCTGTTGCAGGATACCTTTCATATCAAACGGAGCCTGCTTGCTTATCGAAAAGTATTTGAACCCAATGAAATTCATGTTCTTGCCTGTTCGGTTCCCATACATGTGAATGCACAAAACTGGTGGAAGTCGCTTTCCGGTATTCGCAGAGTATATGGAGAATATGCAAAATTTATCTATTATAAATTCAAAGGATATATTTGAGCAAAAATGGATTTCAATATTTGTAATTTTCAAAAATTTTTGTTATGTTGATAGACAATTTTGGCGCCCTGCCACAATTACTCTAGTATTTAAGGTTTTATGATTATGAAAAAACACTCTTTAACGCTTTATATCTTTATCGGAATTTTTTTAGGGGTATTTGCCGGATGGTTGTTCGGTGAAAGTATTTTGCCATTTGCTGAGCCCATGGCGCAGTTATTTCTTCGCTTGTTGAGAATGGCTATCATGCCATTGATTATCACTTCGATTTTGTCTGGAGTGTTGAGCGTGGGGACCGGAAAAAATCTGGGAACACTGGGAATTCGAACCGCAATATATTATATATTTACCAGCCTGGTTGCCATTTTAACCGGACAGTTTCTTGTAAATGTTTTCCAACCCGGCAAAGGTGCAGATATTGGTCTGACAGGTGATGTTTCTGCAATCTCCGCTGCTAACCAGTCTCCCATGGAGTTGATATTCCGCATCATACCAGAGAATCCTTTCCAGTCCATGGCAAATGGAGATGTGCTGCCGGTAATTTTCTTTTTCATATTGTTTGGATTTTTTATTACAAAGCTTGAAGATCCACTACGTTCCCGGTTTACTGACATTGTGCAGGCTTCGTTTGAAGCCATGATGAAACTGACACACGTTATTATTTGGCTTGCTCCTATAGGTGTTATGGGTATTAATGCTAAAATAGTAGCTACTACCGGTTTTGGAGCGTTTTATTCTCTGGGTAAATATTTTATTGTTGTATTGATGGGCTTGTTTATTCATACATTAATTGTTCTTCCACTCGTATTAAAGTTTGTAGGAAAAGTTAAACCCTTTAAGCATTACCGAAATATGTTACCTGCATATCTCACAGCGTTTTCAACCAGTTCTTCTATGGTTGCTTTGCCTTTGACCATGGAATATGCCAGTGAGGCTTCGGGTGTTTCGAAAAAAATCAGCAATTTTTTTCTGCCTATTGGAGCTACTATTAACATGGACGGAACAGCGCTTTACGAGTGTGTTGCCACTATTTTCATTGCGCAAGCTTATGGAGTTGATCTAAGTGTTACCCAACAGTTTACGGTTGCTTTGACCGCATTGCTTGCATCCATTGGCGCCGCAGGAATTCCCATGGCAGGTTTGGTTATGATGTCGATAATTTTACATGCAGTGGGCTTGCCCCTTGAAGGTGTTGGGATTATTATGGCTGTAGACCGGATTTTAGACATGTTTCGTACAACTACAAATGTAATCAGCGATTCATCAGGTGTTGTGGTTGTTGCACATCTAGAGGGTGAAAGTTTGGAGCCGGTCCGTTAGAATTGATTTAGCAGGAAAGATGATTAATTGGTTTTGCGTTTCATTACTTCTTTATTATAAGCTACAATAACATCTCCGTGATTTAACATGCCCAGTATTCTGCGTTCGTCACGTAAATCAACAACCGGGATCTGGGCGTATTCATAATCCATAAATTTCTTTAATGCGCTTCTCAGACTTTCTGCGGGGGTTACAGTTACTGCCGGACTCATAAGATCCTGTGCTATTAGCAGATCACACATGTCATTTTCAAACAATATAGAACGGGTATTTCTAAGTGAAATAATTCCCACAATTTCGTTTGTGTGGTTAACCACAGGAAAATGATTGTCGTGCCCTTCCTGTACAATATTCTGAAATTCAAGAAGCGGAGTGTCGACTTTTAATATGGGCACTTTTTCTTTTCGGAATGCCTGGTCAACTACTAATGTGTCCAACACATCGATTGTAAAATCGCCCATGTGAGCGGGAGAGTCTGCCATGCGCGGCACTTGTTTTTCGTACAGAGTTGTTCGTGATGTTGCTACATAAGCAGCGGATGAGCTGAGCATCATGGGAACCAGCAGGTGATATCCACCGGTCATTTCACTCACCATGATCATTGAAGATATAGGTACTTTGGCAGCTCCTGCAAAAAAGGCACCCATGCCCACCAATACAAAAGCATTGGGATTGCTTATGAGGGAGGGAAAAAGCTGTTCGGCAACCTGACCAAAAGCGCCACCCAACATGCCGCCTATGAATAGTGAAGGTGCAAATACACCACCACTACCACCGGAGCTAATTGTAAAAGATGTGGCAAATATTTTTAAAATAGCTGCAATCAGCATGAATTGAATAGTCAGGTTTCCGTTCATGGCTTGCTGCAAATATCCGTATCCGGAAGCAAGAATATGAGGGGCAAAAAAGCCAGTAATACCGATCATTAAACCGCCAATAGCGGGGCGAAGCTGTGGTTTAATTTTGATGGTGTGAAAAAAATGATCGCGCATGCCGTAGAAAATCTTGATGTAAAACAGGCCCATATATGCACAAAACAGGCCCAGTAAAAGGTAAAACAATAATTCTGAGGGATTGCTGAATTGATAATCTGGAGTTTCAAATAGTTGTCCCCAACCAAAACGCGAAGCAAAAATGGAAAAGGCAACGATTGAAGATATTAACGCGGGAATCAATGCTTTGGATTCAAAATCTCTTTTGTACAATACTTCTACAGCAAACAATGCACCGCCAAGAGGAGAACGGAAAATAGCGCCTATGCCGCCTGCCGCACCCGCAATAACCAGAATGCGCTTTTCGTCGTCACTGAGTTTTAATACGGTACCAAGATACGAGCCGAATCCCGCACCAATTTGAGCAATAGGACCCTCACGTCCTGCACTTCCCCCACTGCCAATTGTAACAATGGATGCAATGGCTTTAATGATGGGAACGCGTTTTCTGATTACACCACGCTTGTGATGAAAGGAATCAATAACCGCGTCGGTTCCGTGACCTTCAGCTTCAGGTGCCCATGTAAAAACAAGTATTCCTGAGATCAATCCGCCAATAACAGGAGCAAAGATTAAAACCCATCTCCGAAGTTCACCACCGGCATTGTGATATCCGGAAAGCTCACCAGAGGGTTCCGGGGGATAATAATTTGCCAATTGATGCAAGAAAAAATGAGATACATGATTAAGCAATGAAAAAAAAGCAATTGCCCCCAAACCGGAGATGATTCCTACTACTATGCTAATGAGGAACAACCTGCCGGAAGAATTTATTGCAAAAGGATTTAAAAATTTACCGGTTTTTTGAATTTGGAACATAATGGGAACAGTTCAACCAGAATGAGTTTTAATTTTCAGCATCTTCGAAAATTCTACGGATTTCCGAGGGAGTTTGTGCAACCAGGATTTGGTCACGAATTTTTTCGTCTCTTAATAATTTGGATAATTTTGCAAGAACTTTGAGATATTCACCCACTGCTTTGAGGGGGGTCCCCAACAAAAAAACGAGTTTTACGGGTTTCTTGTCTTCGGCACCAAAATCTACCCCATTTTTTAAACGGGTTACAGAAATTACAATGTTTTTCACATTTTGTGTTCTGGCATGGGGTAATGCTATTCCGTAACCGATACCGGTGCTACCAAGACTTTCTCGTTGATTAACTTCACTCAGGAAACCGCTGGCGTCTGAAAGGATTTTGTTATTATCCATCAGTTCTACTATTTTTGCAATAGTGGTGTCTTTGTCAGTAGCTTCTATGTCTAAAAAAATCAGACCGTCACTTAAATAGTCTGCAATTCTCACGTTTGTTTCCTCCAATATTTCAAAGGTGGTCTACATCCGGGACCGGCAAAAATATAAATATACAAATGTAGTACGAAAATACATGAATGGAATGACCATACTACGTAAGTTATTATTTTAATGATTTTTTTTCAAAAAGTCAACCAGTATTCACAAGATAAAAGCCCGGTAAATTATATAGCAAAGCACTTTATTAATCCATGATCTCAAAAAAAATAATTGTAATTAGTATTGTTTTTTTATAATTTAAAAGGTTAGGAGAAAAATTTGTTAACTAATACACTGTATTTTAGTAAAATAAAGGGTGTACATGGGAACGTTCAAAATAAAAAAAGGAAACACACTTCCCATTAATGGTGAACCCCGTCAGGAAATTGAAAACGGAAAATCAGTAAAACGGGTGGCACTGTTGGGAGAAGACTATGTTGGTTTGAAACCAACCATGGAAGTAGATATAGGAGACTCTGTTAAACTAGGTCAGCTTTTATTAACTGACAAAAAGCTTCCAGGAGTAAAATATACTGCTCCAGGGGCTGGTAAAGTAGTAGAAATTAACAGGGGTGAGAAACGCGCATTTTTGTCGCTTGTGATAGAGCTGGAAGGCGATGAAGAAGTCTCTTTTACTGCATTTGGTGAGAATGCATTGGCAACACTGGACCGTGAAATGGTTGTGAAACAGTTGGTAGATTCCGGTCTGTGGACAACTTTATTAGCCAGGCCCTTTGGTCATGTTGCGAATCCTGAAACAGTGCCCAATTCTATTTTTGTAACAGCTATGGATACGAATCCATTGGCCCCTGTAGTTGAAAAGATTGTTCAAGGTCAGGAAACGGATTTTAAGAATGGACTATTGGTTCTCTCTCGTCTTACTGAAGGTAAAGTATTTGTTTGTAAGAAACCGTCCGAGGAAATACCCGTTCCTGATAAACCTCAATTTTCTGTAGAGTCGTTTGATGGTCCGCATCCTGCCGGCTTGCCCGGAACTCACATTCACTTTTTGGATCCCATTGGGAAAAACAAAATTGTATGGCATATACAAGCACAGGATGTAATTAAGGTTGGTAAATTGTTTACAACCGGTAAATTGAGTGTTGAACATGTTGTTGCTTTGGGAGGTGCCGGAGCAACATCACCTCGTCTATTGCGAACCCGGGTTGGTGCTTGTTTGAGTGAATTGCTTGAAGGGGAATTAAAGGAAGGTGATAACAGAACAATTTCGGGTTCTGTATTTAATGGTCATACTTCAACTCCTGAAAGAAATTATTTGGGACGTTTTCATCAGCAGATAACAGTGATTCATGAAGGACGCGAAAGACACTTTTTGGGATGGCTGGATTACGGCCCAAAACATTATTCTGTAAAGAATATAGTAATGTCTAAACTGATACCGAATAAACGCTTTGATTTCAATACTTCGCAAAACGGTGGCGTTCGGGCAATCGTTCCAATAGGTAGTTATGAAAAAGTAATGCCTTTGGATATTTTACCTGCACATTTGTTAAAAGCTCTCGCAATTCAAGATGTTGAAGAAAGTGAAAAACTTGGCTGCCTTGAATTGATTGAAGAAGATTTGGCATTGTGTACTTTTGTCTGTCCGTCAAAAATTGATCATGGTGAGAATTTGAGAAAAACGTTAACCGTCATAGAGAAGGAAGGATAGTGAAATCTTTAAGAAATTTTCTTGACAAGCAGGAAAAGCACTTTCATAAGGGTGGCAAGTATGAAAAGCTTTTCTATGTGTGGGAGATGTTAGACACACTAGTCTACACTCCCAGCACAGTGACACTGAAGCGAACACATATCCGTGATTCGTTGGATTTAAAACGAATGATGATGATGGTAATGATAGCATTGTTTCCTGCCATTGGTATGGCGCTTTACAATACAGGTTACCAGGCTAATCTTGCGCTTGCAGCCAATGCGGGAGCGACTGATCTTTTATGGCAGGCCCGTTTTATGAATTGGATGGGACTCGGTTTTGATCCCTCTAATTTATGGCTAAATTTACTGCATGGAGCGCTTTACTTCTTTCCTGTATATATTGTTACTTTGGCTGTTGGTGGTATTTGGGAAGTTTTGTTTGCCACTATACGTAAGCATGAAGTAAATGAAGGCTTTTTCGTAACCAGTATTCTGTTCCCACTTATTCTTCCTCCAACAATTCCTTATTGGCAGGTTGCCGTAGGTATCACCTTTGGTGTTGTTATTGGAAAGGAAGTCTTTGGTGGCGTGGGTATGAATATTCTTAACCCCGCATTAACCGCACGCGTCTTTTTATTCTTTGCCTATCCTGCTCAGATTTCTGGAGATAAAGTGTGGGTTGCTGTTGACGGATTGTCACGCGCTACCGCGCTGGGTGAGCTTGCTGATCCGGTTATGAAAATGTCTGCGACTTGGTGGAATTCTTTTATCGGATTGGCCCCCGGTTCTATGGGTGAGACCTCTACACTTGCAATATTAATTGGTGCTTTTATTTTGATTGTTACCGGTATAGGATCTTGGCGAATTATGTTGAGCTCTGTGGTGGGTATGGCAGCATTCTCGTTATTGCTAAACGTAATAGGAAGCGATACCAATTCCATGTTTGCAGTTACCCCCATGTGGCATCTGGTTTTGGGTGGGTTTGCTTTTGGTACTGTGTTTATGGCGACAGATCCTGTAAGCGCCCCCCAGGTAATAAAAGGACATTGGATATACGGATTTTTAATTGGTGCGTTGACCGTACTGGTTCGTGTTATTAATCCTGCCTTTCCTGAAGGAATGATGCTTGCGATCCTGTTTATGAATGTATTTGCACCTATTATTGACAAGGTGTATATCAATAAAAATATCAAGAGGAGGCTGTTACGTAATGTCTAATGATAGCACAAAAAAAACTCTTATCGTAGCACTGGGTGTTTGCCTTGTGTGTTCGATATTGGTTTCCTCTGCGGCTGTTTCCCTGCATGGTATACAGCAGGAAAACAAAAAGCTGGACAAGTTGAAGAATATTTTAGTTGCCGGTGATTTGTATAAAGATAATATAGATGTAACTCAAACCTATAAAGATCTGGTAAGAGGCGAAATTATTGACATGAAAACCGGTGAACCCATTCCCGAATCAGATTATAATGATGAATTGAATGTTGAAAAATTTGATATAAAAGCAATGGCAGAAGATTCGGAATATGGAAAAAGTATTCCCGCTGAAAAAGATATAGCGGATATTAAACGTATGCCTAAATACATGACTGTTTATCAGGTGATAAAAGATGGTGAATTGGACGAAGTGATTTTACCGATTTATGGGTTCGGTTTGTGGTCTACAATGTACGGATTTATCGCTATTGATCATGATGTTAAAACCATTCGGGGTTTGACTTTTTATGAACATGGCGAAACCCCCGGGCTTGGTGGTGAAATCGATAATCCCAAGTGGAAAGCGATCTGGCCGGGCAAGCAGGCATTTGATGACGAGGGTAATGTAAAAATAACGGTCATCAAGAGCACAGTTGATAAATCTTCTCCCGATGCAAAATATCAGGTAGATGGTCTTTCTGGTGCAACATTGACAACTCGTGGATTGGATAACACTGTGAAATTCTGGTTAGGTAATGATGGATATGGCCCCTATATTGAGCAATTAAGGGAGGGCTTGAAATGAGTAAATATAAACAAATAATATTGGATCCTATATTTAACAATAATCCTATTGCAAAACAAATATTGGGAATCTGTTCCGCATTAGCGGTTACTTCAAAGCTTGAAACAGCTATCGTTATGTCACTAGCGGTAACGTTTGTAGTTTCGTTTTCAAACCTTGCGGTCAGTTCAATTCGTAATTATGTTCCCAGTTCAATACGTATTCTGGTAGAAATGACCATTATTGCTTCATTGGTTATTATTGCTGATCAGTTGATCAAAGCTTTTGCTTTTGATGTCAGCAAACAGTTGTCAGTTTACGTTGGTTTGATCATTACAAACTGTATTATTATGGGACGTGCTGAAGCGTTTGCCCTTAAAAATCCACCATGGCTAAGTTTTCTGGATGGTATTGGTAATGGATTGGGCTACAGTTTTGTATTGCTGTTTGTAGGGTTTTTCAGAGAACTGTTGGGCTCTGGAAAGCTTTTAGGATTTACTGTACTGCAACCCGTTACAGAAGGCGGTTGGTATGCACCCAATGGTTTGTTTGTTTTGTCACCTAGCGCTTTCTTTATAATTGGTCTGTTAATTTGGATCTTTAGAACCTGGAAACCTGAGCAAGTTGAAGAGGAATAACCATGTTTGAACATTATCTGAGTTTATTTGTAAAATCCATTTTTATGGAAAACATGGCCCTGGCTCTGTTCCTGGGCATGTGTACTTTTCTTGCGGTTTCCAAACGAGTGGACACTGCAGTAGGTTTGGGCTTGGCTGTTGTGGTTGTGCAAGCCATCACCCTGCCGGTGAACAATTTGATTTATAATCATGTGTTAAAAGCTGGCGCCTTGTCATGGGCTGGGCTACCGGATGTGGATCTCACATTTTTAGGGCTTATTACCTATATTGGTGTTATTGCAGCTATGGTGCAGATCCTTGAAATGATTCTTGATAAATATGTACCCAAACTTTATAACTCTTTGGGTATCTTTTTACCCCTTATTACTGTAAACTGTGCTATTTTAGGTGGATCGTTGTTTATGGTAGAACGTGGATATAATTTTCCAGATAGTGTGGTATTTGGCTTTGGCTCTGGTATTGGTTTTGCTTTGGCTATTATCGCTCTGGCAGGTATTCGCGAAAAAATGAAATACAGCAATGTTCCCACTGGTTTGCGTGGGCTGGGCATAACCTTTATAACTGTAGGGTTAATGGCCATTGCATTTATGATATTTTCTGGTATTCAATTATAGGGGGAAGGAGGATAGATGTCGGGATTTAGTTTAATATTACTCGGCGTGTTCATGTTCACGCTGATTGTACTGGTCCTTGTATTAATTATTTTACTGGCCAAGTCAAAGCTTGTTCAAAGCGGCAAAGCCAAAATTGTTATCAATGATGATCCGGACCATACTTTTGAAGTCCCAATGGGTGACAAGCTTTTGAACTCTCTGGCAGATCAGAGTATTTTTATTCCATCCGCTTGCGGTGGAGGTGGTACTTGTGGTGAGTGTAAAATCATCGTCACAGAAGGTGGTGGTGATGTGCTTGCTACAGAGCGTTCAAAATTGACCCGTGGACAGGTGCGTGAAGGATATCGCCTGAGCTGCCAGCTTCCTGTTAAAGGTGATATGAAGTTGGAAGTACCTGCAGAAGTATTTGAAATTAAAAAGTGGGAATGTAAAGTAAAATCGAACCATAATGTTGCTACTTTTATCAAAGAGCTGGTGCTTGAACTGCCCCAAGGTGAAGATGTTAACTTTAGAGCGGGTGGTTATATTCAAATTGAAGCACCACCACATACTGTAAGTTATAAAGATTTTGATATTGAAGAAGAATATAGAGACGATTGGGACAAGTACAACATGTGGCAATTTGTCTCAAAAGTGAATGAGCCCGTTTTGCGAGCTTATTCTATGGCAAGTTATCCCGAGGAGAAGGGCATCATTATGCTGAATGTACGTATTGCTTCGCCTCCTCCAAACAAGCCAAGTGTACCGCCGGGCCAGATGTCTTCATTTATTTTTAATTTAAAACCGGGAGACACGGTAACAATATCCGGTCCTTATGGAGAATTTTTTGCACGCGAAACCGATAATGAAATGGTTTTTATTGGTGGTGGTGCAGGTATGGCACCCATGCGGTCTCATATTTTTGATCAGTTAAAACGTTTGGATTCAAAACGAAAAATGACATTCTGGTATGGCGCAAGAAGTAAACGAGAAATTTTCTATCAGGAAGATTTTGATACTTTGCAGGCCAATCATGATAATTTCAAGTGGCATGTAGCACTGTCTGAACCTTTGCCAGAAGACAACTGGGAAGGATATGTAGGTTTTATACATCAGGTTATTCTTGATGAATATCTTGGCAAACACAAGGCACCTGAAGATTGCGAATATTATTTATGTGGTCCTCCAATGATGATTAATGCTGTTTTCAAAATGCTTGATGATCTTGGTGTAGAGCCCGAAAATATCTTGTTTGATGATTTTGGTTAATAAAAAATCAAAAATAAGGAGTTATGAAATGGCTTTTTTTGAATGGAAAGACAGCTATAGCACCACTATACCTACAATTGATACACAGCATAAAAAACTGGTTGAATATATAAATCAGTTGTATGAAACAATGAGTGCCGGAAAAAGTAAAGAAGTAATGGGACCGATTTTGCAAAATCTATTGGATTATACGATCACCCATTTTTCTACCGAAGAAAAGCTGCTGGAAAAGTATAATTATCCCACTTTTACAGCACATAAAGCCTATCATGATGGCTTTACCAGCAAGATTAAATCCAGTCAGGAGAAATATCTTGCAGGTAGTTCAAGCGTTGTAATTGAATTGAGCAAATATCTTAAAGAGTGGTTGGCAAATCATATTTTGCAAACGGATATGCAGTATGTAAAATTTTTAAGAGACAACAAGATTATTTCCTGAGTTATTAAACGTTTGAATTTTTTGTTCAGATTCTATAATAAATTAAATTGAATTGGCTTATATGATAAAAGGATATATTTTTTTCTTGATATTTTTAGGCCGTAGGAGAGAATGGCTTATTTTGAATGGAAAGATTCTTATTGTGTTGGAATAGATAA
This sequence comes from bacterium, assembly GCA_963693055.1. Lineage (GTDB taxonomy): Bacteria > Zhuqueibacterota > Zhuqueibacteria > Residuimicrobiales > Krinioviventaceae. The sequence continues at coordinate 5,483,020 of OY843751.1, read as the reverse complement.
AATTGACAAGCAACATCAAAAATTAGTTAGTTTGGTTAATGACTTTTATGAAGCCATGAGTGCCGGCAAAGCTAATTCGGTGTTGGGAGAGATATTTGAGGAATTGATCAATTATACGATCATCCATTTTGATACCGAAGAAGAATTGATGACCCGTTTTGGTTATTCTGCAATTTTCACACATCAAAAAGAGCATAATGACTTGAAACAAAAAGTAATGGAATATAAAGCAAAATTTGAAAATGGCAGTACATTGATGGTAATTGATTTGAGTAAATTCCTGAAAGAGTGGTTGGCCAATCATATTTTGAAAACTGATATGGCCTATTCGGAATTTTTCAAAGCCAAAGGTGTAAAATAATCGATTTTAAATGATTGCTAGAGGATTTAAAGCCGATCTTGTATTATTTCTGCTTTTGTGGGAATAAATAAAGTGCGGTTGACAATTATATTTAAATTAATAAATATAAAGGAGGCTTTATGAAAACAGCCGAAGAAATTGTTAACCTTAAATCAGAACAGGTAATTGCCGTACCGGTAGATTCAACGATTGCTGAAACTTTAAAGATTATGAACGAGCACAAGATTGGTGCTATCCTGGTAACAAAAGATGATGTTGTCACTGGCATTTGGACCGAACGTGATTTAATGCAAGACATTCTTGATGATAGTCTTGATATAAAAAATGCCAAAATAGGTGACTATATGACAACAAACCTGATTGCGGCAAAGCATTCTGACTCTATTTATCAATTAATGGATAAATTTTTGGGTCATCGGTTCAGGCATATTCTGGTGGAAAAAGAAGGTGAATACATTGGGTTTCTCTCAATGGGTGATGTCGCAAAAACCATTTTGATTGAAAAAAATGAAGAAATTAAAAATTTAAACGAGATGATAAGCTTTGAATACTATGAAAACTGGCAATGGAAAAAGAAAAAATAAAGCTGTTCTTCTGGTTGTTTTTTTTACTGTTTTACTGTTTGCCAGTTATTGGACCCGGTGTGACCGGCACAAATTTAACGAACATGCACTGGCCGGCCGCACAATGGGGACCAGTTTTTCAATAAAGATTGTTACTGCCCCAGATGATGTGATTGATATAGAAAAAGTAAAGAATGATATTGATTCGCTGCTTGAGCAGGTCAATATGCAAATGTCTACCTATATTGATTCTTCCGAGCTTTCCAGATTTAATAAATTTTCAGAGACTACTGAATTTCCTGTTTCAAAAGCGTTATCCTTTGTGTTTTACAATGCAATCCAAACCAGTGAAAAATCTGATGGTGCATTTGATGTTACAGTGGGTCCCCTGGTAAACCTATGGGGATTTGGGCCCGAGCACCATAAAGATGAGGTTCCGCCAGACGATGAAATTACTGAACGTTTAAGCAGGGTGGGTTACCATAATTTATCTGTCGATACAAGCCGCTCTGTTGTAAGCAAGACTATTCCTGAATTGTATTGTGATCTTTCGTCCATTGCAAAAGGTTATGGAGTGGATATAGTTGCCAATTATCTTGAACAGCAGGATTATGAAAACTATTTGGTAGAAATAGGCGGCGAAATTAGAGCCCGGGGGCATAACGCTAATACAGATAAATGGCGCATTGGTATTGCATCTCCAAAGACAGAGCCAGGCTATGTTAAAGCTCTTTCTGTAAATAATGTGGGTGTAGCTACATCAGGAGACTATTTAAACTATTTTGAAAAAAACGGGATTCGTTATTCACATACAATTGATCCAAGAACCGGTAGACCTATAACTCATAATCTTGCATCTGTAACAGTTATCCATCCGTCATGCCAAATAGCGGATGCTTATGCTACTGCAATTTCCGTATTAGGACCGGAAAAAGGATACCAGTTTGCTATTGACGAGGAACTTTTGGTTTTTATGATCATTAGAGAAAAAAAAGACTTTGTTGAAAAGATGACACCCGGTTTTGAGAATTTAATTAATACTATTAATAACAGGTGATATTATGATTGTGCAAATACTTTTAGTAGCTTTGGTAATGGTTGTTCTTTTTTCCTTTTTCGCGTTTGCTCTGAATTTTAGCAAATATAAGAAAAGACCAGGTACCGAAGGCTGCTGTGGGGGCGGTCATTGTGATACCGATGAACATGATGATGATCATTCATGCGGTTGTTATGACGAGAAAATGAAATTTGTAGAAAAGTATGATGCTTTGAACAAAAAGTCTTGTGGAGATCAATGCAGCTGCGGTAACCACTAAAATTTAAGCCCTGTTTCAGACAGGGCTTTTTATGTCATCCCTTTTATTATTTCCTGAAAAGAAAAATTATTTTACACTACTGTAAGAAATTTTTACAGCTATGACTCTCAACAACCATGTTGGTGCAAATTTTGCTTTCATTAGTCTGAATTTAGTATGTTTTGCTTGCAAGGTATTGTTTTTATTCGCTTTCCATTTGCATGGTTTTGCTTGTTGTTATATGATTATATCTATCATGTTGCAAGTTGGCATTACAATTGCCTTAACAAATATAAAAAAAGTTGAGGTGTGCAATGCGATTTACAATTAAATACAAAATCATGGCTTTGTCTTTTTTATTTGTTTTGATACCGATTGTAATTATTTTGATTCAGGTTGGTTTTCAAAAAGGAGCTTTAAAGGCCAAAGTTACAGATGAAATTGATGTTTTGATTAAGGAAAATATCTCTCAAATAGCCAAGGATGTATATCATTTATGTGATTCAATGAATGACGTATTGAAAGATAAGGTAAAGGATGATCTTGTTGTTGCGAGTGAGCTGTTTAATAGAAATGGTGGGATCAATTTCAGTTCAAGTACGGTAACCTGGGAAGCTAAAAATCAATATACAAATGAATCACTATCTGTTGAATTGCCTCAAGTTAATATCGGAAGTTCCTGGCTGGGGCAGATTCAGGATTTTGATCAAAAGGTGCCTTTTATTGATGATATTGAAAATTTAGTTGGAGGGACTTGCACAATTTTCCAAAGGATGAATGAGTCCGGAGATATGTTACGAGTAGCTACCAATGTTAAAAATTTGAGTGGAAACCGGGCAATGGGTACCTTTATTCCTGCTATAAATCCTGATGGGCAAGCGAATCAAGTGATTTCTACTATTTTAAAAGGGGAAACCTTTTATGGCCGTGCTTATGTTGTCAATGATTGGTATATCACAGCATACAAGCCGCTATTTGATAATAATGATAAAGTAATTGGTGTGCTATATGTAGGTATTAAACAAGAAGCCATAAAGAGTTTGCGCCATGCAATTCTTGACATTACAGTTGGAAAGACAGGGTATGTATATGTTTTGCAGGGAAAAGGCGAGCAGCAGGGTGAATATATCATTTCAAAAGGTGGTGAGCGCGATGGTGAGAATATTTGGAATGCCAAAGACTCTGATGGGAACCTTTTTATACAATCTGTAATTAACAAGGCATTAAAATTAAAAGGTACCCAGATTGATTTTGAAAGGTATCCCTGGTTGAATGAAGGTGATACTAGAGCGAGAATGAAAATTGCATCCATTGCATATTATGAACCCTGGGATTGGGTGATAGGTGTGGGAACATATGAGGATGATTATTATCAAGCGTTGTATAGAATTGATGATGCTTTGAAACAGTTGTTAATGGGCATAGCTGGAACAGGACTTGTTATACTTGTTTTGGGTACGTTAGCTTCAATTTTTATGAGCACACGAATTGCCAAGCCCATAACCCGGATGAGCAAAAGTGCTGACAAATTGGCATTGGGAGATATTAACCAGGAAATTGATCATGTATCTTCTGATGAAACAGGTGAATTGGCAGATTCTTTTAGAAGAATGATAACAGCGTTGCAAGCAAAAACCCATTTAGCAGAACAAATTGCTGAAGGAGATTTATCAGCAGAAGAGCAGATTGCATCTGAAGATGATAATCTGGGCAAAGCAATGGCAAAGATGAAAAAACGGATCCAACTGCTTTTGTCTGAGATTGAGACTTTGGCTTCCAGTGCTGTGAGAGGAGATCTTTCTAAACGCGCGAACTCGGATCAATTTCAAAATGATTTTAAAAATATAATTATAGGTATTAATAGTATCGTGTCAGCAATTACACGTCCAATAAATGAAGCTTCGAATGTTCTTTCAAAAGTAGCAAACCGAAAATTAACCGTTAGAATGAAAGGTGAATACAAGGGCGATTTTAATAAAGTTAAAGTTTCTTTAAATACCGCACTGGATAATCTAGATACCAGTTTACATCAGGTTGCTGTTAGTTCCGATCAGGTGGCATCAGCATCGGATCAGATTAGTTCCGGTGGACAGGCTTTGGCCCAGGGAGCATCAGAACAGGCAAGCTCACTTGAAGAAATATCGAGCTCACTGCATGAAGTATCTTCAATGGCAATGCATAACTCGAATAATGCAAGTGAAGCCAAGCATCTTACAGATGCAACACGAGAAAGTGCTGACCAGGGTATGAAAAGTATGGACCTTTTGTCTGGTGCTATTGAAAAGATCAAAAAGTCATCTGATGAAACTATCAAAGTTATCAAGACAATTGATGATATTGCATTTCAAACCAATCTGCTGGCTTTGAATGCTGCTGTTGAAGCTGCAAGAGCAGGTGAAGCAGGCAAGGGCTTTGCTGTTGTTGCAGAAGAAGTGAGAAACCTTGCTATACAGAGTGCAGAATCATCTAAAAATACTTCACAGTTAATTACAGAAGCTGTACAAAACGCGGAATCGGGTTTTGAATATAACAAACAGGTTGCTGAGCAGTTGCATGGAATTCTTGAACAGGTAGCCAAAGTTAGTGATCTGATGGCTGAAGTTGCAGCCGGTTCAAGTGAACAAACTGAAGGTATTTCACAGGTCAATAAAGCTCTGGAACAGTTGAACATGTTGACTCAGCAGAATGCTGCAAATGCGGAAGAATCAGCAAGTACTGCTGAAGAGTTATCAAGTCAGGCTGAAGAAATGCGCAGCATGACAGCACAATTCGAATTAACCGATAGTGATAATAGAAACGTTGCTTCTTATAGAAATGGAAATTATTATGAGGAAGAGATGTTGGAAATGTAAGAAGAAGTGAGGGCGGCGGGAATCGAACCCACGACCGACGGCTTAAAAGGCCGCTGCTCTACCGGCTGAGCTACGCCCTCAACCTTACAGAATTAAATGTAATAAATTTTTAATAATTAAACAACAAAAAAATTAAATTTTCTTGATTTTTTTTTAATGCACGACATTGTTTGACGATGTTGTGCATTTGTTTTTAAAATAGGAACAAAGTTCCTGACCCGCTCCATATAGGTTTCCTATTCCCAGAATAGTAGCAGGCTGTAATGTATTTTTAGAAATAAATGCTATAATAGATTCGGTATCTTCAAGTATTATGGTTTTGATAGATTTTTCAAGTTCCTGACGCAAGGGTTCCAAATGTCCATTTCCGGTCAGTATGCATTCCTTGACGTGAGAATGCGTTTGTACATATTTAAGCATTTCACGGCTTCTAAAGGGCCTGTCTTTGCGTGTATTGATTATGATGATTACATTGCCCTCCAGATGTGATTTTAGACTTTCCTGAATGATAGACAGTGCATGGGTGTCGTTAGCTGCAAATGCCTGTATGAATGTTATCGTTGAATTGTCAATATCGCATTTATATAGTGCAAGGGCACCAGGATCGGGATTGGCACGAAGCATGCCCGAAAGCGCAGTTCCGGAATCAACTCCAAGGTAATTGCATACCTGAAGTGCGAGTTCAATATTTTCTTTGTGTTCTATATATGAGAAACGATCAAGTGGGATTTCTAAAGCATTTGATTCCATATCAACAGGATCGTAAAGCTCGGCGTCCATATAAAAACAACGTTTGGCAAACAGCTCCCGGTTTTCTGGTAATGTGAAAACCATACTGTTTTCTGTAATGGTTTTTGAATAGGCTTTAACCAGTCCGGGGATGGTTTCCGCGGTTATATCCAAATGGTCGGGACCAATTCTGCAAACAATGATTGAATTGGGTTTAATGATGGAAAATGATTCGGTTTTGATCATTTGCGGGCGTATTGCCATGCCTTCAACAACGAGGCATTGTGCTTTATTTTCAACTGCAATGGATATGATCTTTTTCTGTTCAAGGATAGTTGGCATGCCATTTCTTTGGATGGTGTGTTCTGTTCCATCCGGCATTATTATTCTGGCAGCACTACCGGTAACCTTGGCTATTGTTTTTATGCCTGCGGCATTTAGACCTGCGGCTACAAGCCGGGTTACAGAAGATTTACCCCGGGTACCGGTTACCAATATTCTGTTTGGTATTTTTCTTCTTTTTATACTCAACATAAGGTATTCATACATCCAATATACCATCAGCAGAGTAAGGCATGTTAATATTATTTTCAAATGTCCTCTTTTGTTTTTTGCAATATAATTATATATTTGTTATATAACAAACAGGAATATTCATTCAAATGGTCTTTTAGGTTGTATTCATACTTGGCAGAGTCAGGTTGTATTTTGAAAAAGGAGAGATGAAATGAAGATGACAAAATTTATAATTCTTTTTTCTATTATTGCAGTAGTTGCTGTTTTAGCAGGCGAGAAAGAAACCGTTGATTTGAAAATTGATGGTATGACCTGTAATGGTTGTGTTCACGCTGTTAAAGCTGCAATAGAGAAAGTGGATGGCGTTACAGAGGCTGATGTGGTTTTAGCCAGTAATTCTGCCAAAGTTACATATGAGACCGACAAAGCAGATGCAGCAAAAATTACTCAGGCTGTTAATAAAACTGGTTTCAAAGTTGTTGATAACCAGTGTCCTGCAGTAAAGACATGCAATAAGGATTGTTGCAAAGAAAGTCAAAGCGAGTGCTGTAAAGCAAAAGCGCAAAAATAAAAAAGGCGGCATTTGCCGCCTTTTTTATTGATTTTCTATCCATTCAGTATTGATCAAAGTAATTCCCCAACTCATTGCATCATCTGGTGGGTCTGCGTTCCAATCATTATAATTATGACTGTCATCCGATTCATAGTGAACGGTATATTTGCCGGCAGGTAAATAAATTATATCATTAAACAATCTATTCTTTCTGGCACCACCTGCATGAAATGTGTCGTCATATTCCATTTCCCATACCCAGTCACCGTCCTGGTTTTCTATCCAACCATAATCGTACATTTCATCCTTTTCACCTTCTCCCAGTGCGTAAATTCGTATATTTGCACCCTGATCAAGGTCAAAGGATTTTCGTCTGTGTTCATTTTTATTTACTTGTTTTATTGATGCCAGTATAGCCGGATCGTCCTTTTCTGAATAGGGATATATTTTTACGTTTGCTGAATTGTCTTCGGGAGTTATGGTTATACCCCATTGCTCCGGTTCTGATGGTTTGCTGCTGTTCCAGGAATTAAAAGCATGGCTATCATCTGTTATATAGTGAACGGTATAGGCCCCCGGTTCCAGGTGTATATGGTCCTGGGTTTTGCGGTTTTTTCTGCTGCCACCTGCATGAAAAGAATTGTCCAGTGTCATGGTCCAGATACGTTCACGTGTATGTGCGTTTGTGATCCAACCATAATCTGCAAAAGTATTAAAAATTCTAGAGTACTCACCCACACACTGGATGTAAATATCCATAGGTTCACGGATTTCAAAACCCTCACAATTATATTCATTATTCTGCATTTTGGTAAAACTGACAATAGGTGCAAGTGATGATATAGAGGTAATGGCCTGCTTTTCATTCAGAATAATATCACCATCACTTGACCATACAGATATCCCCCAGCTTAGAGGATCATAGGGGGGCATTTGATTAAACATGTCGGGAGAATGAGAGTCATCTGTAATGTAATGCAGTGTATAATGCCCTGCCGGAAGAAGAAAGGTTTCATCTACAATGCGGTTTTTTTCTGCTCCACCCCCATATAGCGTCTCTTTGACCTGGGCCTGCCATACTCTTTGATGAGTATCGGAATTTGTGATCCATCCGTAATCATACATTTGATCGTTTTTACGGGTCCCTTCGCCCACCATATATATCTGAATAGTGGTTTCCTGTTCCAGCAAAAAGCCGGTTTCTTCTTTAGCGTTATCTCCAATTGGGGCCATGTGGATATCCGGATTGATGCCCTTTGTTTCATTTATCTGTACAGGATGAAATGCGTTTTGTTCATCATCCTGTGATTCTACAGTTATTCCCCAATAGCGTTTGTCTCTTTCATAATAATCAAGATTGTCAAACAAGTCGTCTACAATTCCCGTCCATCCTTTGGCTTTTTGCTGTACATATGCATCTGTGCCAAAATAGACTTCATACGAACCTGCTGTGAATAATTGTTCTCCCAGGAATCTTCTACGACCATTGTCGTTTATTTTGTGAGAATTATCAAAGTTCATTTCCCAGACGGGGCGTCGGGTTTGAGCATTTAATATCCATGCTTTTGCTTGCCATTGATCATTTACAGCCTGACCGGTAGCTGTGATGGTTAAATACATATCATGGTCAATTGTGAATGCTTTAACCGCCCAGTTTTTCAGACCTGTATTGTCAATGTTTACGGCTGGTTTTGTTGATTCACTAGAAAACAAGACCGAAGCAGAGATAAAAAGGAGTAAAAGAATTTTAAGAAATTTCATAATCATGTCTACTATTTAACATCTATAGATAGTTCACCAATTCCTGCCGATATTATAAGATACAAATTTTTTTCACTATCCGAATAGTTTTCTGAATAATAATATTTGCCTCTTTTTTCAAACCAATGGGGATAGCTGATCTCTGCTAAAAACAGAAATTTTGATACGCGTAATTTAGAGCCAACCTCTTCCGGGACGGTGATTTGTGTTTCACCAATATCCAGATCAATGCGTGCCATGGCCCTTTCGAGCAGATCTCCTCTAAAATCAATGTTTAATTCTCCAATGCCGCTGTTGATATCGGCTTCTTTAAAACGCGCGTTCCCCAAGTTGCGGATATTGAGCTCGCCTACTTTGAAATTAATATCCAGGGTTTCCATTTCAATCTGGTTGGGTGAGACAAAATTTATATCTGCTTCTCCCGCCCAATTGGTGAATTGGAAACTGCGTATTTTAAGACCGCCAAGTCTTAAATCAAATTCACCGGCTTTGAGCTTTGCATTGATATCCAGAATTGCACTGGAAGGGAGTTCAATCAATACTTCAGGACCCCTGTTGTGGTCTTCATGATCTTTACCAACGGATTTCCATGAATCATAATCTACAATAACGTCAAGAGCGTTTTTTTTATCATTAAAACGGATATCAGCTTCTGCGCGATCTGTATTGTATTGAATGCGGACATGGCATTGGTCATCAATTTCATTTTGTCTGACTTTGATCTCTCCCGCGTCAATATTGATATCAATATCAAGCTTTTCTGAAATTGTGAAATGCTCTTCCAGAGTCATATCATTATAGGCGAAGGTATTATTCGTCAGGAATAAAATCAAGAATAATAGTAGCAATAAATTTTTCATTGGTTTGGAACCTCCCTGCATTTTTATATAATGCATGAAGAAGCGGAGTTTCCGCTTCTTCATGTACGGGCTTGGAGTTGTGTGATACTATTTAAAACGGGTGATTGATGCGAAATGTTACAACAAAATCTCTTCCACCGACATCTGTTCTACGTGCAAAATTAATTCTGAATTCATCATCTTCAGTTGCAAGGGCAACGCCTACATTGGTTTTCAGCGAATTCCAGGTCAAAGAATCGAACGTGTCTTGTGGGTCACTGTTTGTTGCATCAGGATTTTCTGTTTCATTATCATAATTCCAAGCGTTTACCCGGTTCGGGGTTTCACTGTCTGCAAACCATGCCAGACCGGAATCTACAAACAATACGATGTCAAAGGTGTCAAATATAAACCAGTCATCATCACTTGTGCGCATTCGGTACTCTATATTTCCCAAAACCATACGATCGCCGGTAAATTCTTTAAATTCATAACCACGCAAGGTTGAGAGTCCGCCAAGATTGAACCAGTACATAGGGGGCACATCACCCTTGGTAGTGCCGCCACGTAAACGAATGTTGAGATTCTCATCCCAACCCAGCGGCTGATAACGTCTGATATCAAGTACATATCGGTCAAATTCACTGTTTTCAAGCTGAGTATAAGTTGCTCTTTCAGCAAAGGCTTGTACGTACCAACCTCGTTGCGGGTGTTTGTAACTGTCGCGTGTATCAAATTCCGCATCAAGAGTATAGCTGGTCAAATCCAAATATGGATTTTGAAATCCTGCCGGTTTGGCCAATTCCTGATCTACCAGACCTTGAGGAAGCGCGGCCGCATTGGGTCTGAACTTTTTATCGTCTCCACCGAATACTGCCCAATCAGCACGGGTTTGAAGATTTTTAAAACGGTCTTCATTATAAGCAATTTTGAAATTTAAATAATGAGTAAGGTAATTTTTCATATAGACTGAAAAACCTTCTTTTAAATAATGATCACGAAAATCTTCTTTGAATAAAAGAGACGCCAGGGTGTTTTCGGTATCAGAAATAATCCAGTTATCTTCTGATGCTGTAAGATCATGATATTCTCCGCCAAATGCCATACGATTATCTTGCAGGAACCATTTTTCAAGACCTACTTTGTATTGCCATTCCTTGCGGGCAAAAGAGTACCCTATTTTGCCGAGTATCGCAAAGTCATGGTCACGATACTGCCACCAGCCTGGTTCGGGGAATTTCATACCAAGAGTTAATCCGTCAACACTGCTGTATTCAAACCACATGGGCTCATCATCATATTCGTAATCACGATATCGAACAGAAATGTTTGATTTTCTTTTTGATCTGCGCTTTGCTCTGTCCGAGTCATTGTCATTCTCATTCTCATCGTATTTGTCAGATCTTTCAATTCGTTTATTGCTCTTTGAACCGCTGGTTTCAATGATATCACCTTCAACAAAGGAACCTTCATTGGTCCAAATTATTCCTTCGATGCTGACAACATTACCCAAAACGCGGGCGTTTTCATCCAATTCAATATCACCATATATACAAAGTACATTGCCTTCAATTTCGCCTTTGATTTGGATTGTGCCATCTACAACGACAACATCTCGTCTGATCAACTGGTCTTCTTCAATAGTGGTGTCACCATTGAAGCGCAACGGAGAACTGTCAGGGCCCAGGTATTTGGATTCCATCTCGCTGACGGAAATATCATTATCTGAATTGATTGTAAATTCTTCAGTCACGGCTGCATGAGACTGACCCCATAATACCATACTTAGCAGGATCAGAACTGCGGCTGTAATCCACAAAAAGAGCAGCATTTGTTTCGCTTTAGTATTTTCCATGATTAACCTCTCTTTTATCTTTCTTCAATAGGGTACAGGCAATAGGTATGCCAGAAGAAAGGATAAAATGAATGGAGATTGTATTTTTCGTAAGTGTTTGTAAATGATTGATTTGCGGCTATCTCGCTCAGAGTGGATCGTTAAAGAAAATTCCAAGTGTAGGTTTTTTACACATGTGAAAAATATACAACTGTAGGATATTTACACATGTGTAGACCTGAGTTGTTCCAACAAATCTTGCATATCCTGAGGAATGGGAGAGTCGAATCTCATGAGTTCGTGGGTTGCCGGATGAACAAATGCCAAACTTTTTGCGTGCAGCATTTGTCGTTTAAAGTCTTTAAACAGGCCGTTTATAAACTTTGTTCGTTCGTTATTCATTCCGGCTAGCTGTTTGCCTCTGCCCCCATAAGCGGCATCCGAAAAAATGGGGTGCCCCAGTGAAGTCATGTGAACTCTGATTTGATGTGTGCGCCCGGTTTCCAGATTGAGTTTTATATAGCTGGTTAGCGAATGCCTTTCAAGCACTTCATAGTGGGTAATTGCGTGCTTGCCTTCCGGATCGATGCGCATTAGGGTTCTGTCTTTGGGGTTACGGCCTAAAGCGGCTTCAATTGTACCGGATTTTGCTTTGGGGTGCCGCCAGATAATTGCCCGGTATTCTCTGTCCATTTTGCGTGAGGACAATTGTCTTGCCAATTCTACATGGGTGACATCGTTTTTAGCTACGACCAACAAGCCGGATGTATCTTTGTCCAACCTATGTACCAGTCCCGGACGGGTTTCTCCGCCTACATCTGAAAGCTGGCCGCAATGGGCAAGTAATGCGTTTACCAGTGTTCCGGTCCGGTTTCCATAAGCGGGATGCACAACCATGCCCGGCGGTTTATTTACTACAAGAAGGTGGTCATCTTCATAAATGATATCAAGAGGAATATCTTCGGGCTCCAGTTCGGTTTTGGGTGGTCTTGGAAAACGAATACGTATTTTATCTCCCGGTCTAATACTGTAACCTGCTTTAACAGGAACATCGTTCACCGTAACACCAGCAACATCGATCAGTTTTTTGATCTTGGCTCGTGTAACAGAGGGGAGATGATCGCAAAGAAATTTGTCAAGACGCTCTTTTCCCTGGTTGTCCGGCACAAGCATGTCAATAATCTGGTCCGGGTAAGGTAAATCTACTGGATATTGATCAGTGCCAGCCATATCTGGTCCATATTGGGTGATTGAATTTGTGCGGGATTGCCGGTAATAGTTTTTGCTTTATAAAATTTAAGAGTAACCGGATCAAACCAGGTTATTTTGTATTGTTTTGAGGTTTCTTCAAGCTTGAGGGTAACATTACCACCGGTTGGAAAATATAAAGCATATGTATTACCAGGATCAGCCAGGCAGTACGCTTCATTTGGATCCGTGTCACTTAGCAGATCGGGAAGGGGTTGGCATGCAAAAATATTAAAAGCATCTGTAAAAGTACGTGCCGCTCTAATATTTTGTTGAGAAAGCGGATTTAAACCTGTGCCTCCGGTAGGGCGATGAAAACGGGTGCTTGCGCATCCTGCAAAGATATTTTGCCACCAGCGATCAACACCAACTGAGGGAGTATTTGGCATGTTGTTATGACGACGATGATATACTTTGATATTGGTAAGGGGGCGAACGCCTCCGTGGTCTTGAAGCAAGTTTCTAACCCAGAGGGCATTTTCGTAATGTGTTTGGCCTTCCTGCCAGTTGTTTTGAGAGATGTCAAAATAGGCAAAAAGTTCAAGATGGTCATAGGTGCGACGGTGTTCTTTGTTGTGAAGATCATGAGCGTCCCACATTTCTGTGAGCATAACCGGAACACCAGATTGATAGGCTTTTTTTTGAATATAATCAGCCCAATACCAGGCCCATTCAGCAGGCGCCCGTGTTTCATTATCCATACAATACAGTACGTTATCATAATTCAGACTGATGCTCAAAAGTTTATCTACAAATTTGCGCTGGTATTTGATTAGCAAAGAATCATTATTCTGTTCAGGAACAGAAAAGAAAAAAGGTTGCGGCTTGCTTGCCGGATGATGCGGCCAGGTTGATTTTAATTGTGTGTCATCTATGCTATAATTAATATTGTTTGCAGGATTAAATGGATTGACTGTCCAGTAATCTCTATAAAAATCAAAAGTTGCCCAGATTTCGACCTGTACAATGATATCATAGTCTCTGGCTCTGACAAGACAGTTTTCAAAACGGTTCCAGTACTCTTGGTTATACTGATCAAGGTCATACAATCCATTTTGTTTTTGGGCAAATGGCCATACATTACCGTTATCCCTACTTGACATTGTACACCGGATGTAATTTCCGCCCACCTCGTACAATGTTTCAAGGTTTTCTTCCATCAGGTATGGATTGTTGAATAAATTGTCTTCGTCTGATCCCCCTAGTAGTAAAACGGGTTTTCCCTTGTATGCAAAATAGTGCGGATTTTGAATACAAAGCTGAATATGCTGTGATAAATTTTCCTGAGATGTTGAGGTACAATTCAGAAAGCCGGTAGCAATAATAATCAGTAAAATAGCTATTTTTTTCATTCATCTCCTCAGATTATTTGTATTGTATCCCGGGTGTTTTGCTGCCAGTTCACAATTCTGTCAGTCAAATCATTAATAACATCATTATGTTGGCCAGAATCAAACAGGTTTATGGTCTCGTATGGATCTTTATCAAGATTAAAGAGCTGGCTTTTATCTTTATCGCTCAGGCAGAGTTTCCAACCGTTTTGAGTTATTACTGTACGAATGCTTGCATTGTAAGCATTCAGCTGTTCGTTTTCTGGAATATTGTTGACCATTCGTGATGGTTTGCTGCCCGTTGGAGGATTCCACTCTAGAAATATATCATTATCTAAATTGCGGTTTTCTCTAAAATTGGGCAAAAGACTCTTTCCAGGCAAGTCTGAACGATTTTTCCCCTGCATTAATTCCAATAATGTGGGAACAAGGTCAATATGACTTGCTCTGTTCTTAATTATTTTTTGGGTTTTGCCAAATTCCGGAACACGCATAAGCCAAGGCACTCTTACCGATTCTTCATACATTACGGTTTTGGCTAACAGATTGTGAGAACCCATCATATCTCCGTGGTCACTGGTATAAACCACAATGGTATTGTCTGCCAGTCCCAGGTTTTCTAGATGATCAAGAATAGCGCCAACACTGAGATCTACCTGGGTTACCAGGCCCCAATAGTTTGCAATCAATCTTCGCCAACCGGCTTCAGTACTTAGGTCATTATTGTCATACCCATTGGTTCTATAGTATTCTCGCAGCAATCTATAACGCAAGGGTTCGTTCTCTTCCAGGGGGTCCCAAAAATTTTTTGGTAAATCTATATCAGACACATGGTGTTCATAATCCAGCGGTCCAAAGAAAGGCATGTGCGGTTCAAGAAAATTGATATACAGCATAAAGGGATTGTTCTGGTGCCTGTTTAAAAAATCGATGGCCTGAGATTCAAGGAATTTGGGTTTGCAATGTTCAAGAGGCAATTTAGCCGCAAAGCTGCGGCTATAGTCATTCCGGCTGGTATTGGGTTTATAATCCAGTGATTTAAGATACTGGCAATAATCACTTTTCTGGTCTTTGTTGCGTGTTTCGCTATAATATTTCCAATAGCCGTCTTCTATACTTTTCCATTCTTCAAACCCATGTTGGGCAAAAACTTCATCACCCAGGTGCCATTTTCCAAAATAGCCGGTGCGATAATCGGGATCATCAATCAATTCCGGGAAACAGGGGGTCGTTTCAGGTAGTGGTATGTTGTTCTGTGTGCAGGTATTATTGTGCGGCCACAAACCTGTCATTACGGTTGAACGGGAAGGAGTGCAAACCGGTTGGCTAATATAGGCGTTCTTGAAAACCACACTTTCGCTCGCCAATGCATTCAGGTTTGGCGCATGGATACGTCTGTTACCATATACTGCCATTGTGTCGGCGCGTTGTTCGTCTGTCCAGATAAACAACAGATTTGGTTTTTCTTTACGACTTGCGCAGTGGACGAATGGTGCCCCAATGGCCGCAGCCGAAGAGGTTTTGATAAAGTCCCTGCGAGATATACTACCATTGGTATTGAATGACATTATATCTACTCCCATTTTTATTTTTATAAGATAACAAAACTTGACATTTGAGCAAATGAAATCTTTTTTTCTTGACTTTACTATCGTAATACTTTATTATTACAACGTGATCTAATTCAAGGCAGATATGAGATTTTATACCCG
Source organism: bacterium (assembly GCA_963693055.1). GTDB lineage: Bacteria > Zhuqueibacterota > Zhuqueibacteria > Residuimicrobiales > Krinioviventaceae. The sequence continues at coordinate 5,467,426 of OY843751.1, read as the reverse complement.
ATTTGTTATCCTACTGTTTTTCCTAATCAGCTGTCAACAATACAAGACCACTACTCCTGTTCCGGTGATGGCTTTGTTGAATTCTGAACAAAAAAAAATAGAAAATACGCAAGTGATAGAATTGCAGCAAGCAGGATTTAATATTGTAGCAATGCCATTTGTGGGATTAGAACAAAATATTAAATGGTTAGGGTTGGCAGATTCTCTGGATATAAAACTGATTCTTGCAGATCAGCGCATTGATCAATTTATGCAAAATCCGCAAAAGCAACAAATGCTGGATAGTATGATAGCAGATTATTCTATTCATTCATCGTTTTATGGTTATTATACTTTTGACAAGCCAGATTCAAGTATGTATTCCCGGTTTGCAAACAGTATTCACTATTTGAATGCACAAGATCCTGAGCATCCTGCTTTGGTGAATATGCTGCCTTTGCATCGCCAGAATGATATTAATGGTTTGAACTATTTTTATCGCGATCTGTGGAATCTGGTTGACCGGGTTTCTCCACGTCTGATCTGTTTTGAACAATTTCCTGTATTTACTGCCGATACGGATTATTTTCAGAATTTGGAAATCTTGAAAAGTATTTGTGAAGAAGAAAACATCCCCTGGTGGGCCACAATGACTCAAACACATCATTTTAGCCCAGCGGTGGAAAAAAGTCAACTGGATGTTCAGTTTTTCAGTGTGCTGGCATATGGTGCAAAGGGAATTGCTTATTATCCGAATGCTTTTGAACGTGATAATAAAGAAGGTATTATTCTTGATATCAACAGATCAACAAGTACCATCACACATATTCGATATTTAAATGATGTGGTTCAATCTTTTGCTCCGTTTCTGAATGATGTAAGTTCAGTTGGTGTCTTTCATACAGACCCGGTACCCAAGGGCTGTGTTTCTTTAAAAGCGGGTTTACCTCTTGTTAATATGATGGGTAATCAATTTTTAACCGGTATTTACAAGAGAGGTAATCATTATTGGATATGGTTGGTAAACAAAAATGTTCAAACAGGGGCTGTCTGTAAATTGTTTTTTAATGAAAAGGTAAAACATTTACGACAGATAAACTTTGGCAAAGTTGAAAACACGGATATAGATTTGGAAAATAATCGTTTCAAGTGTGAGCTTGTTTTTAAAGCGGGAGAGGGCCGCTTATTTGAGCTGGATATGAAGGAGTAAAGTATCATGTTTAAATGGTTCAAGCAACGGAACAAAAGATGGGTAGATACTGATCAATCCATTACAGAACAAGAGACACTATTATTGGAAAAACTGGATGCATTATCTTCCCGGTATCCCAAATATGATCATCTTACGGATGTTAAAAATGGTAAAATATTTATGGTTGAATCAAGTGAAGAGGAGCAGTAAAAAAAGTAGTTTCTTTATTTGGACTAAATTAATTCATATAAATAACAAAAGGAGCGTTCAATGTTGAAAAAAGAAAACGTTACTGCATTGAAAAATGAGGCAATACATCATTTAACTAAAGAATTATTGCCTTTTTGGATGGATAGAAGTAAAGATGACACATACGGGGGATTTATTACCCACTTTGATAAAGATGGAAATGACAGCGGTGATGATCAAAAATCTCTGATTGCACAAACACGTACGGTTTTCAGTTTTGCCCAGGCGCATAGAGCCGGTTGGGGAGAAGGAAGCTGTAAAGATTTTGCTGACCATGGTGTGGATTTTCTTCTTGATAAAATGTGGGACAAGGAGAATGAAGGATTTATCTGGACCACATATAGAAGCGGCGAACCCGAGATTGAAAAGAAAATAATGTATGGTTTGTCGTTTTGTATGTACTCTTTGAGTGAATATACCCTGGCAACCGGTGACCCACGAGGTCAAAAATATGCCGAACGCGTTTTTGAATTGATCAAAACCCATGGTCTTGACATAATGTATGGCGGATTTTTTGAAATGTTTGAGAAAAATTGGGACCTTTGCGGCCCCGGCAGTGAGGGTGGCGATCGCAAGACGTTGGATGTTCACATGCACTTGATGGAAGCTTTTACCACTCTGTATGAATGTACAGGGAAATCTACGCATCGTCGTGCATTAATTGAGAGCATAGAGCTGTTGTTGGAACGAATATTGCACCCTGAATATCGAACCGGAATTCCACAGTTCTGGCGGGATTGGAAAGTAGCCCCCCAAATCAAGTTTGATATTGTATGGGGCTGGGACCGATTTTCAGACAGTGGCGCTAAAGATAATGCGGATGATAATACATCCTATGGCCACAACTGTGAATTTGCCTGGTTATTGAATCGTGCGCTTGATATTTTGAGCATTGACAAAACCCCATATCTGGATCTGATAAGATTGCAGCTTGACCATGCTCTTGCTCATGGTATTGATTGGGAATATGGCGGTGTGTATGTTGAAGGATCTCACGCGGGTGGCGTTCATGACCGGGAAAAAGAATTCTGGCAGCAGGCAGAAGTAATGATTGGCATGTTAGATGGTGTATTGCTGTTCAATGATGAAAAATACTGGCCTGCATATGAAAATGTGCACCGTTTTGTGTTTGACAAAATGATCAATCATCCGGTTGGTGAATGGTGGCCATTGATGAACAGGGAAGGCGATAAAAAGGTCTGGAACCATATGAGCCATTCCTGGAAGGTCAACTATCATACTATTCGCTGCATGGTTGAAAGCATAAAACGGTTAGAAAAACTGGAAGCTATTGCAGAATAGAAAAACTATGATTCGGGAACAGAAATGGATGAACAACAAATAAAAGCAGTGTTGGATAAAATTAGTAATGTTCGTGTTTTGGTGTATGGTGATTTTTGTATTGACGCGTATTGGGTACTTGATGCCCGAGGTGGTGAAGTATCGGTCGAGACCGGTATGCAGACCGAGGCAGTAGCGCGTCATTACTATTCACTGGGTGGTGCTTCTAATGTTGTTGCAAATCTGGCGGCTTTAAAACCGGCATCAATCCATGTGGTTGGCGCAATTGGTCCGGATATTTACGGACGTGAAATGAAATACCAGATGAATGCCGCAGGTGTAAATACCGATTATTTGGTAGTGCAGCCCAATGATTTTGATACCTATACTTATGGTAAACGATACATGGGTGATAGCGAGTTGCCGCGTATCGATTTTGGATATTATAATCAACGCTCTCCGGAAACGGACCGCAAGATTATTGAGAATATCCGACATTTGTTGCCACAATGCGATGTTATGATTTTCAACCAACAGGTTCCCGATAGTATTGGAGAGGCCTTTCTAGAACAGGCCAACCGGGTTTTTCAGGATTTTAGTGATAAAATTATTATTGCGGATTCCCGACATTTTGGAGAAATGCTTGTAAATGTTTACCGCAAAACCAATGCGGTAGAAGCTGCCAACTTGTCGGGGGTTGACGCACAACCCGACGAAATTATCCCTGATCGTGTTTCCCGTGAACACGCCCAAATGTTGTACAAGCAATCCCGCAAACCTGTGTTCATTACACGGGGTGACAGCGGGGTTATAATAGCTGATAACAAAGGAATTGCCCACGTTCCGGGACTCTTGTTTACCAACAAATTGGATACCGTAGGTGCCGGCGATACGGTGATCAGTGCGTTGGCAGTGTGCCTGGCTGCTGGAAGTTCTCCAGCGGAAGCTGCTGAAATTGCCAATCTGGCAGCGGGTGTGACGGTTCAAAAGCTATTTCAAACCGGAACTGCTTCTATTCAGGAGATTTTGGATTTAAAAACACACGCAGTCTATATGCATCAACCTGAACTGGCAAGAGATCTGGAAGAGGCTCACTATATTGAAGACAGTGAGATAGAGATTTGTGTACCCCGTGAGTCGCTGGGATTGGGAAGAGTGCAGTATGTGATTTTTGATCATGATGGAACCATCAGCACCCTGCGTGAGAATTCCCGTGATACGTTGAAACGTGTTATGAAAAAATGTATTGTGGGCGAGCAGGAACATACCATACCGGTAGCCCTGTGCGAAAAGATCACCAGACGTGTTAGCAATTTTGTTAATGTGTCAACGGGGCTGCATCCTCTGCTGCAGATGGAAGAGTTGACTGAAATGGTAAAAGAATTTAATCTTGTTTCGGAAGATCAGGTTTTGGAGCCAAAAGAGTATTTCAGGATTTTTACAAAAACGTTGATGGAGCCGGTACGTAAGAATATCTCGAGGATTGAAAAAGGGGAGCTTGAACCCACGGATTTTACTATAAAGGGTGTTGAGGTTTTGTTGGAAGGTCTTGATGACCGGGGAGTTACCTTGATTTTGGCGGGCAGTATTGATGTTGCTACTGTAGAGCAGGAAGCCGAGTTGTTGGAATACAATCATCTGTTCAAGGGTGGCATTTACGGTGCCATGAGCGATACAGATGCTTTTAGCAAAGACGCATTGGTTGAAAAAATAATCAAAGAACACAATTTGCATGCTCCCGAGTTTGCGGTTATCTCTGATGGTCCCGTTGAAATTCGGGCATGCCGCAAGTATGACGGACTGGCAATTGGGGTTGCCAGCGATGAACAGCGCAGACACGGATTAAATACGTTTAAACGTGAACGTTTGATCAAGGCCGGTGCGCAATTGGTGGTTCCTGATTTTGCTCAATGGGAAAAAATACTGGGGTTGTTAACTGTTCCATAATAGTTAGAGAAGTCGTTTAACTTGGGGATTACAGTAAATAAGACTGTATGATTTTTGTAATTTAAAAATTTCTCTTCAAAATAGATGCATTGTTTAATTGTTTTTGAGGTATGAAAATTTTTAGTATATAGGAAATCTATGCAGGAAATTTTAAGGGGATACTTTTTGCAAGTTCTTTAATTACAAACATTTGTCGTTTGGCATAAATTTTGACTGTATTTAGAAAAAATGATTATCAAATAATAATTATTACCGGAGGGGAGTATGCTTTTGTCATATATTAAGCGATTGGTATTTAATCCCAAACATAACATACCGTTAGCTAAAAAATGGATGTTAAAGCAGTTGAGTTATATCTTAAAGGATTCAGCATATTTTATGCAAGGTCAGATGGTTTTACATCCTTCATCAAGATGGTATGATGAAAAATTTATAGATTTTTCTGGTGGATATTATTTAAAAGATGACTTTATTCATCGGCAAATTCATTCGTTGCAGCATTATGATTCTGTTAGACGCGATATGTTGATACTTTTACTCCGTACCATAGAAGAGCATGCAATACCGGGTGATTTTGCAGAACTTGGTGTTTACAAGGGGGCAACAGCAAAGCTCTTTCATTATTATTCTCCGAATCGTCAATTACATTTGTTTGATACTTTTGAAGGATTTACCCAAAAAGGAGTTGAAGCTGAAAAAAGTAATATGGATCATAGTGTTTCATTAGATGTTTTTGCAGACACATCAATAAATATTGTAAAATCAGCTATTAATCCACAAAATGATAATATACATTTTTATATGGGTTATTTCCCTGACACAATAACAGACGAATTATTGGAAAAGACTTTTTCTTTTGTTCATTTGGATGCAGATTTATATGAACCTACTTTTGAAGGGTTGACATTTTTTTATCCCCGGATGTCTAAAAATGGTATTATTGTAATTCACGATTATAATGCTTGGGTTGGGGCTAGAAAAGCGGTTGACGATTTTTTAAGGGGAAAAGAAGAAATAGCAATTCCTATGGTTGACATGAGTGGTTCTGCAATAATAATAAAAAAGTGATTTTTCATTTAACATAATTTAGTTATGGATATTCAAAACCAAATTGTATTTGAATCAATCTGTCTTTAGCAAAAGTATAGTTACCATAATATATCGGTGTATAATAAAATTTTAGAAAATCTGAATCTTTAAGATTATCAATTTTGTATTGTACTATTGTTGTATCATTAATGCTGGTTTCGTTGTGTGGATATCCTAACTCGTTTTTGAGTTTGTCTTTTTTTGTTCCTAACTGTATATTTTTTAAAGTCTCAAATTCTTCAATAAAATCCAATGTGTGAATTTGTTCTTCTGGTGGTTGATATGAAATGATACATTCACTGAATTCATTCTTTATACTGCCGGGATGGAAGATCAGGGTTAGAAATTGGGTTTGGTCCCTGTTGCTGACACAATAGCGGGGAAAAATATCATCATCCTGATATTCCCAATGTATATCGCTGCCTAGCATTTCTTCAACACTGTTTCGATCCCATAAATACAGACTATTAACTGCAATGTCTGCACATTGCGGGATTATTGGCGGAAACTTAAATTCTTTCAGGTTTGCGAGTTTATCTTTTAATGTGGAATAGTTATTTATTTGTTTTTCTTTTTCAAAAATTATGTTATCGAATCCCCATTTAAGAGCCTCATGTAATTGGGGGGTGTATTTAAGGGAAACGGATTCTAATGTAAAATCAGGATTTTCGATATAAATTTGTCCCAAAACAAAAGAAGGGAGTTCGTCTGCAGAATGTTTTTCCAGGTTGATAATATCCAGAAAATCCTGAAACAATGCGGTATCTTTTGTTGTGGATATATACTCTGGTAAAATTTTTAGCAATGGATTTAAAATCTGCTCAGAGTACTTTTCCATTTTGATACGCTTTGCCTGTGAAGATGAGTTTAATAAATGGTAATAAAACAATTCAGACTCTTTAGCGAAAACGGATTTGAATAATTTATGAATTTCTTGCTTTGACATGTTTTTGATTAATTGAATACGGCTTTTGTGTACATAACCGGAATCACCTTCACATTTTTTTACCTTGGTCCAGTCGCTGGATTCTGAGTAATTGCAATAAAATAGTTCTGATTCCTGAAGGGTGTCAATTACCGCAAAATCAGAATTTTCACCTGCTCTCATGTTGGTGTATCCATCCGGATCATTTATGATCGCTAGTTCATTAAAATGTTCGGGGATATAATAGAATGATTGTGAAAAGGAAAATGCTGATAAAACAGTGATTAGTATAAAGATTTTTGTTTTTATATTGAATTTTAAAATTTATTAAGGAAGTCTATTAATGCACCCTATGCTAGTTTAAAAAAAGATATGGATTTTTTGAATTTAATCAACTAGAAAAAGTAATTTAGTATTGATAAAAGTTATAGTCAAGGTAATCCTGTTAATCTGGGTTTTATTTTTTGCATCTGGGTTATATCAAGGTAATCCCGAGAATCCTTTGAATCATGGTTATGGTTGGTTTAAGACGAGTTCCCAGTACCCCACATCAATCCATTGTTCAAATTTGAATCCCACCTCTTTGAAATGGGCTACTTTATCAAATCCTAATTTTTCATGCAGGGCAATGCTGGCAGGATTGGGCAAAGAAATGCCAGCTAGCACACTGTGCAGATTTTGGGATTTCAGCTCCTGCAAGAGCTGGCTGTAAAGTCGGGACCCGTATCCTTTGCAGGTGTGATCGGGATGGAGGTAGACGGTGCTTTCAGCAGAGTATCGGTAGGCGCAACGCGATTTCCACGGACTTGCAAAGGCGAATCCTACGATCTGTTCATCCTGTAAGGCAATGAGCCAAGGGTACGATTGGGTAATCTTGCGGATGCGGTGTTCCATTTCCTGAATTGAGACGGGTAACTCTTCAAAAGTGACAATGGTTTCGGCAACATAGTGGTTATAAATGTTGGCAATGGCCTCTGCGTCTTTGGGCAAGGCGGGTACGATCATTTTTAATTCCTGTTTTCTTCACACACTCTATTTTTTACGGAATTGGATGTTTTATGTTTCAGAATAACTTTTTGTTGCATGTTGTTTTTGAAAATTGTATTTATAATATATCCTGAAAATTTATAATAATTTGGAGTTAAAATGCCAATCCCCATCAAAATCATCAAAAAAGAACACGAGCCGACGCTTGAAATCCGGATGCAGTGCACCATGCTGAAAATGCCGCTAATGATACGGCAGTCGTATATGCTGATTTTGACCTATCTGGAAGAATTGGGTAAAGAGATGAGTGGTATGCCCTATGTGCGGTATCTGAATTTAAACTGGGATACCATGTTGAACGAAAACAAGCTGATGGGATTCATCCGTGTGTTTACCCGAAAATGGGATATGGCTATTGGATTTCCGGTGAAAAAAGAGCTGGAGGAGCGGGGAGATATTAAACTAGGCGGGTTACCCGAGGGACGATACATCCGCACTATCCATTACGGTCCCTATCAAAAGGTGGGAGATACCTACAAGCTAATGACAGCATTTGCAGAACAAAAGGGGATTGCCATTCAGAACGAATCCTTTGAGATCTATCTCAATGATCCGGGCAAGGTTTCCAAAGAAAAATTAGAAACAGAGGTGTTGATACCGGTTCAGGAATAGATGTAAATCATCTGTTACTTTTATCCATAAACGTACGATACAATTCGGTGAGCTTGTGGAGTCCTTCGCTGCCGCCGGCAAGCAGCATACCCGTTGCCAGAATGTCTATGGTGGCAAAGAGGTCATGTTGTATGGTTGTAACTGAATCCGCTTGAAGGTCAAAGATCTGATCTAATGCACGTACGCCCAAAGCGCTGATGATTATGCCAAACGCCAATCCGGAATAGAGCGCGATTTTGCGGGTTTTACTGCGAGAGGCTATTCGGGTTTTTACTGCCTTGTCCAGTTCAAGCATGATTTGCTGGTATTCCGATTGATCCGTATTGGTTGATTTTTCTGATTTTGATTTGAGACGGCGGATTTCCTGTTTTTCCAGATCCGCATTTTCGGCAAGAAAAATGGTTAAAAAAACATCCAGAGATTTTTCAAGTACCAGAGAAACAAAAATCAAGAATCCCAGGTAATTAAAGAGGTCTGACACATTGAAATCCGGTTTAACCGTTAATGGAACAAGTACCAGTTTTTGATTGATAAAATAGATCAAAGCGGATATACAGAGAATTGCGATTATTTTTGCTGTATTTTTCAATCCGTTGTTCATGTTTATACCTCAATCCTGAATGAAAACCCCCGGTAAAACCGGGGGTTGAATATTTTATTGAAAGGGATTGGTTGTTTTATAGCCAGTTGGCAGTGTAAACGCATCTGATGGAGGATTGCCTTCTTTGTATTCCAACAATTCTGATGTGGTTTTGATGGTTTGTCCCATCATATCCATAGATTGACTGGTATATACCTGAATACCCTTGATTTTTTCCAATTCTTTGGTGATCTTTTCGAGATTCTGGCTTACGCCCGGCAATTGCGCCATCATGCCCGCTGTGTATTTTGTATACATGGTCTGATCAACCTTGATGTCTGTTGTTGCCCAGATCTCAGAGGTTATGGTTCCCATGCCCATATTCATGGTTTGGATATATTTTGTACAGTTCCATTTACCAATTTTTTTGGTTTCACTGGTTTTCTGGATAGTAATGTCTATATTCATCATGCCACCCATAAACTGCTGAAACTGGGCCTTTTCATCATCAGACATGCCGCCTTCTTCCGCCATTTTGGTAAAATCCATAGGAATGGTTGCAAGTGTTCTTTTTTGGTGGTCTGCCATGGTCATGGTTTGTTGTGCCGCGTCAATTACAATTTTTTGATCTGGTGTTGAAACTGCAACTTTTTTTTCGGTTATCCAGGTTTCGCTTACCACATCCTGTGCGGGTTGGGTTTGCCCCATAATAGAGATGGGATCAGTATGCTGTTTTTGCTTCATATAAATGTCACCAAAAGCAGATGAAATCAGAAACAAGATGCCCAATAAAACAGTCCAGTGTTTATTAAACATGAAAATCCTCCAATGTTTGTTAATGAAATATGTATGGACCCCGGTTCCCCAAATGATTTAAATTATGGCAGGTAACGAGTAACCATGACATACATAGAAAATTCAGGAAATAATCTGTATAACTGTTTGAAAATTATACTTTTCAATTGAGTGATTGAGCCAATATCCGTAAATTATGCTAAAGAATCAAGAAAATAATCGAAAAAAATCAAAAAAACACTTGACTCTCCCCCAGGGGCAGTGCTTATATTATATGTAGAAATCCGGCCGGTTTCAACCAAATGATAAAAAGGAAAGGGAAGCTATGCTTTATACCATTGGCGAGTTTTCAAAAATTACCGCATTGTCTATAAAATCTTTGCGTTTGTATCATGACAAAGAGCTGCTTGTGCCCGCTTCGGTAGACGAGTTTACCGGGTATCGCTATTATGATGATCGGAATTTTGACACTGCCCGCACAATAAAGGTCCTCAAAGATTTTGATTTTTCTCTTGCCGAGATTAATGAGATATTGCAGGACTGCTCAGAAGAAGCGGACATGATGACGTATCTTGAAGCAAAACTGCAGGAAATTCAAGATCGAATAAAGCATTATGAAACAGTTTCCCGATCGATTCACATGATTGTTGAAATTGAAAAGGAGAGTACCATGAGTGATAATAGCGAATTTGTAGTAGAAGAAAAAAATGTGGAAACCCTGCTCATTGCCGGATACCGGATGACAGGCAGATATGACGAGGTAGGCAAAGGCTTTGCGCTGCTGGGGAAAAGAATGGGGCGGCATATTTGCGGCAAGCCCATGAATCTCTATTATGACGGAGAGTACAAAGAAGGGGATGCAGAGTTTGAACCCTGTTTCCCGGTGCGTAAAGGTACAGGTGATAATGAGATATCTGTTCGTGAACTGCAAGGCGGCAAGTGTGTTTCTTTGATCCATAAAGGACCGTATGATACCCTGGGCCAGTCATATAAAAAGCTGTTTGATTATATCAAAGAAAAGGAATATGAGATTGCTTTGCCGCACCGTGAGATTTATATAAAGGGGCCGGGAATGATATTCAAGGGGAATCCCAAAAATTATTTGACAGAATTAATTGTGATGATTGACTAGAATGTTGAAGCAAGGGAGAGTGGTATTTGAATTATATCACTCTCCCCAAATTCAGGCTGTTTTTTCAGCCAGTTTAGACATTTTGTACAATCCAAAAGAGATAAACAAACCAATAATGCCTACCGTATACCATAAAACATTGGGGCCCCATCGGTCATAGATACGGGTCCCAAAGATAGGACTTAATACAAATCCTAATGAGAATACCAAAGTATAGATACCCATATATTGACCCCGATTGGAATCGGTCGTTCTGTTTGCTACAAAAGCGCCCAAAAGTGGCAAGACCAGAATTTCACCCAGAGTCCAAACAAGTATAGTTAAAATAATAAAATTGAAATTACGGCTCAGGGTCAACATGGTAAACCCTGAAAACATGAAAAGCGTGCCAATCCAGGTGACAGACAACGGTGGCCTTTTTTCAAGTTTGTGAATCAATGGCATTTCAACCAAAGTGATCATGATACCGTTCATAGAGAGCAGCATTCCAATCTTGTTTTCAGATAGCATGGCGAATTCCCGCATATATAAAGGCCAGGTGCTCATGATTTGGAAAAACATGGTACCCAGAACCAAAAGTATTCCCATCAGCGCCATAAAGGTGCCGTCTTTCCAGGGTGATTTTGCAGGCTTTTCATGGGTTTCAACGGGCTTTTGGTAACTGGCATGATATTTTTTGAATAAAATATAAAACAATGTACCCGCAATAATGCAGGTAGTGCCATCTGCCCAGAAAATAAAATTATAATTGACAGCGGCCAGAAATCCGCCTATGGCAGGTCCCACAGCAAGACCCAGATTCACAGCCAGGCGATTGAATGCAAACGCACGTGCTCTCATTTCCGGGGGGCAGATTTCAGCAAATGCAGATATGCTTGCGGGACGGAACGCATCGTTAATTCCAGATACAATTGCAAGCGATACTGCCAATCCCCAATAAGAATGAATAAAACTGATGCTAAGGAATCCCACTCCGGTCAGAACCAGGCTGTAAAATTGCACTTTGAACGTGCCAATACGGTCTACCAAGAGTCCGCCAATATATGATCCCGCCAATGAACCTATACCGAAAGAACTGACCAGTTGTCCGGCTTGTATGGTGCTGAATCCTCTTTCCTGTGTCAGGAACAGGGTGAGAAAAAACATAACCATCATACCGCTGCGGTTAATCAGAATCACCCAGAACAGCAGCCAGGCTTGTTTAGGAAGACCCTTGTATGCGGCGAAATATCGTGAAAGCAATCGTTTCATGGATTTACCTGTGATTTGTAAATATGAATATACTATATCTATTGTTAATAGAAAACTAAAAGTAAAATACAATGATTTTTACAAGATTTTTCCCTGGAGGAGGGTGGATTTTTGTCTGGTACCAGATCAGGAATCCTTTCTTACGTAATACAGTCTGCAAGGTTTCATTGTAAACTCTGTTTAAACCCTGAATCCCCCGGTTTATCATGTAAATTGTGACGCTTTTCTGAATTCCATTGATGAATTTACGTGTATTGTTATATTGATGTTGAATCATAAACATGAAGGAGTATGTTATGAGAAAAAATGCATTATTGCTGTTGGTTTTGTTTTATTTAATGTCCTGCTTTTTTATTCCTGTATTGTCAGCAAAAGAAAATTCCGAGCTGAACAAGTTGTTGATTATCTACTCTTCGGCGGATAAAGAAGTATTTACCAAATTTGCATTTGTTTATGCGATTAATGCGAAAAAACAGGGCTGGTGGCAGGATGTAACTTTAATTACCTGGGGCCCGTCTAATAAAACAATAGCCAACGATGAAGAATTAAAAGAAAAGATCAAGCAATTAAAAGATGCCGGTGTAAAATTGCAGGCCTGTAAATGGTGCGCAGAGCAGTACGAGGTTGACGGTATATTATCAGAGCTGGGTATTAAAGTCGAATATATGGGAGAACCATTAACGGAAATGCTGAAATCTGACTGGAAAGTTTTAACTTTTTAAAAAGGAGAACTGAAATGTCTGAAATAAAGCGTAGAAAGTTTCTGGCAGCAGGTACCCTGGCTGCGGCTGGAATGCTTGACCCAACCCGCTACTGCAATGGGAAAAACCAAAAGTCTGCCCGCTTTGGAAGCCATAATGAGCCGCCGTTCAGTACGTCATTACAAATCCACACCTGTACCGGAAGCAGATTTGAAAATCATTCTGGATGCCGCCCGAATGGCCCCAACATCGGGAAACCAGCAGCCCTGGCAATTTATTGTGGTCAAAGACCCTCAAGTGATTGACGAATTGAAAAAAGCCTGTCTCGAAAACAGCCGAGAAAGAATGAAAGAGTGGATGGGAGCTGATCAGAAAAAGATGAGCGAGCAGATGGCAAAAGCAAAAGCGTATTATGATAAATGTTTTTCAGCACCGGTATATGTGGCCATCCTGACAGACAATGAATCCAAATACCCCACATATAATCACTGGGACGGTCCACTTGCGGCGGCAACCCTAATGATTGCTGCTCGGTCGCTGGGTTATGGTACGGTCCATTATACCGATTCGGTGCCCGCGTCTGTTACAAAAAAAGTATTAAATATCCCGGACCCGTATGAGCGTGTTTGTTTTACCCCCATCGGTATACCTGAAGCATGGCCGGAAGCGCCATCCAAAAAAGAATATGATTCTTTTATTGTAGCTGATAAATTTTAACAGCAATACAGGAGATTAAAATGAATTTAAATACAGGTCGCAGACATTTTTTCCAAAAAAGTCTCGCAATAGGAGGCTCAGCTATGTTTGCCCGCCCTTTTACCGGGAGGGCATTGGCGGGTATGGGAAGTGGAGCCGCTGGCAGCAACGAAACCTTGAAAACGTTGCAAAGCTTACGTACCATTCATGGTAATTTTACCGATCAGGAAATCCCTTCAAATCAAATAGATGAGATTTTATCCGCGGGAGTTCGGGCCGCAAACGCATCTGCGTTGCAGCGTTATTCCATTATTGTGGTGCGTGAATATTTAGAAATCGAAAAAGTACATATGGGTGAGCGGCTGGATTATACTTTTCAGGTTGACACGGATGTGGAGATGATCCGGATTCCTCCCATGGTCATTCAGATGCTGGTTGAAAATGCTGTCAAACATGGCTTGTCACCAAAACGGGAAGGCGGGAAAGTTTCTGTAAATATAAGTAAACTTGATAATGCTGTAAAGCTTGAAGTAGAGGATACCGGAGTCGGTTTTGAACCTGGACAGCCACAAAACGGATTTGGATTAAAAAGCATTCAACAACGCCTGCAGCTTTTATACAATAATGCAAAATTTGATATAATCAAGCCTGCAAGCGGAACATTGGTGAGGATAGTATTGCCTTATGCAGTATAAAACACTGATTGTAGAAGACGAGCCGCATTCCCGGGCCAGGTTAATGACGTTGTTGGAAGCGCACGCTGAAATCGAGGTGGTTGCGGTTGCACAGGATGGGCCCGATGCTGTGCGGAATATAGACAGTCTAAAACCGGACCTTGTATTTCTGGATGTGCAACTGCCGGGCTTTTCAGGAATTGAGGTACTTGAAAAGATCAAACACCGGCCAATGGTTATATTTGTGACTGCTTTTGATGAATATGCCATTAAAGCTTTTGATGAAAATGCAATTGATTACCTGCTTAAACCCACCACACCTGAGCGCTTGTCTGCCGCAATTGCCAAAGTTGTGAATCAGAGTAGCCCTGCAATTGATGTTGATTTTATTCGTTTGTTCAAGAATTCAATCGAGGCGAAAAGTTATTTATCCCGCTTTACTATCAAGATTGGGGATGAAATTTTGTTGGTGCCTGTAAACGATGTGTGGTGGATACATGCCGAAGACAAGTATGTGTTTGTGAACACATTCAACAAATCTTATATTGTAAATGAGACATTGAAAAATCTGGAAACTCTGCTAGATCCTTCCAATTTTATTTGTATACACAAGAGTGTGATCATTCATGTAAAAAAGATCAGGCGAATTAAACGCGAATTTATTGGGGGGTATAAAATTTATCTGGATGATGAAAAAAAGAGTGGATTTGAGGTAGGGCGGACCCTACCCTGCACAGGTCCGCGCCACACTCAATTTTTAATAAACAATTGTTAGATTGTTTTCTGCATCTGAATCTTTGTAAAGCTTTTCAACGTTTTTAAATACATCTTGAACAGCAGACTTGTCCATAGCTTTGCTGAAGTGATCAACCGGATTGATGATTTGTAACGGTGTTGGAGCGATTGCTGCCATAAGATCGGGCAGGTCGTAACCGGTCAATGCACCTGCAACCGTACCATGTATGAGAGCCGGATCGTAAATTTCGTTCATTACTATACTTTCGTAAGATGTGAGCGGTTTAACCAATTCTATATTTGAAAAGACAGGGTTAAAGACTGCCGCATGAATCAATGCGGGGCAGAGTTTGTCTTTTGCTACCGCTTTGATTTGAGCCGGATCAACATTTTCGTGTTGTTTTAAAACCGCGGTTAATAATTGTATGTCTTGAGCGAACATACCCACCAGGCTTTTATGGGTTAGTATTCCGAAAAACCAGATATTGTAAGCTCCATTGCCCACTTTGAAATCATAGGCGTCTCCGTGAAATTTTATGGGACCCATTTCACCTATACCCAATAGATCGGGCACCATGACTATATTCCCCTGCTTTACGAGAGTTTCTGGTGTACCGCTTTCAGCAACATGGGATTTGCCTTCCGGGGAGAGGTAAAGTATAGACGGACATGGTTGGTCGGTTACAGGTTTGTATAACAGGTAAGGTATAACATAGTCACCGTTACCCTGAATGAAATAACGCTCAATCACGTATCCTTCTTTTTCGAAACGGCCTGTAAATGCGGGGAACGATGGCGATTCGGGGCAGGTATATCCGCTAAGGGATTTGGCAGCCCTGACCATGTTTTCTGGATATTCCGGGGCTTTGCGTTTTTCATCTAGGGAAGAAATGAGTTGCTGACTCTCTTTAGCGTTAACAGAGAAAACGGTTTCTCCTCCCAGCGATGAAATTAATTGCCCGGTTTTTGTTACTCTCCATTCTTCTTCAACATAAGGTTCCGGTTCTTCATCATTACAGTTGCCCGGTAGATCAAGGTGTTTGCGGAAAAACGCGTACATGGCCTCACGGTTTTTTTTAGTTGATGCGTGCACGTCATTGTCTTCGCATTTTTCAAAATTGTCAGTTGCACCCAGCATAGCATAACAAGATTTGATTTCCGCGCTTATCTCCCTGACGCCCTGAATGCTAAACATGTCGCGTGTCGTTGAAATGAGCAGTTCAGGTTTGGGTGCACGTACTTCAAGCAGATCTGCATGGTCGATCCCATTTGCCAGTCCGTGGAAAAAATTTTGTTCGGCATCCTGGGGACCGCGTGACTCTATCAGGCGTTTGAATCCGGTGAGATAGCATTCAGGTGCCGCAGCGTAAATACGATCGTCAAAAGCGGCAATATATGAAGATTGTGTGCCGCCGCCAGAACGACCGGTAATGCCAATGCGTTTGGGGTCCACTTCTTTACGGGTGAGCAAATAGTCTACGGCACGGATACCGTCCCAAATCATGTATTTAGCCGCGGAGGATCCTGAAATGAAGCATTGCGCGCCGCTATAAGAATGTTCCCGGGTAGGACTCCCAATTTTAGACTCACCGGTCTCGGGATCAAAATACTGCAAGCGTTCACCCTGTCCAAATGGATCAACCGCAAGCACAATGAATCCTTTTTTTGCCAGGTTCTGGATTGAACGCTGATATGCTTCGCTGCGAAATCCTACAGCAGAGTGACCGCAAACAAATATTACAGCAGGATTTTTCTTTTGCAATTTATCAGGAAGTAAAAGCGCGCAGGTTACGTAAAATTCCGGACGACTCTCGAATATGACTTTTTCAATGGTGAATCCATTTTTCTTTACTTTGCCTGTTACTTGAGCATTCAGGGGCGTTTTTTCAGGAAAAGGACCCACAATATCCATCAATGTTTGGCGCGCTTGCTGCTGCCGCTGTAGCCACTGCTCCGGTGTTGTGATGCTGTTGATTATGTCTTTACGCTGCTGTAACTGTTCCATTGCAATAGCGCTATAGTGGTGATACTGTGCGTTTTGATTATCAGAAAAAATTGGCCAATCTGTCAGAAAATCAAAATCTTTGTTCTGAGCAAATACAGATATACTCAGTAACAACAGTAAACTGATGATTGATTTTTTTGTCATTTTGATGTTCCCATCTGTTTATGAAAAATCTGGTTGATTTTAGAATGTATATAAAAGATCTAGACCTTCCATGAAAACAATACCTGCAAACAATATTAAAAGCATTCCCAATATTCGGTTGATCCAAAGATAGATGTTTCCGCTGATAAATGTTTTTGATTTGCCCGCGATAATTGCAATTGTGGTTTTGGCGCCTAAAAGGCAAACGTAGAAACCAACCAGGTACAATATTAAATGCCAGATGCTGTTTTGTTTGGCGCTGATCATGAAAGGAGCGCCAACGGTTAACCAGTAGACATAAGGATTGGGACTTAGGAAATTGACCATTATGCCTTTGGAAAGAGATCTGGGTTTAATGTTTTTGGTCTCTACGGTAACGGGTTTTATTCTAAAGTTTTCAATACCCAAATATGCTATGTAAAGCGCACCTATCAGTGACAAGGAACCTAAAAGCAGGTTTACATTTTGAAATTTGGCAAGTACATAGTAACAGAGTAATACTATAGGCGCGTCAGTTACAAGTGGGGCCATTCCCACTTTGATTCCTGCCTTACTGTTGTGATTCAACGTTTCGGATAAAACCAGCATGGTTAACGGTCCCGGACTGAAACCTGCTGAGAGACCCAATATCATTCCCTTGAGTAAAAATGCGATCATGATTTTGTTAGTATCCTGTTTTGCAGCCATTGCAGGCAGATTAGCGTTTTAGCATCGCAGATTTCTCCTGCATTGATTTTTTTAAATGCCTCTTTGTATGTCAATTCAACAACCTGAATGTCTTCTACCTCATGCTCAAGTCCGCCACCGTCATGTATGCGTTTAGCAGTGGCTATGTCTGCCGCGTAGCAATAGATCTGCTCGGATGTGCCTCCGGGACTGGGCCAGCATTTGGAAATGAATTGTAAATCATTTTCGGATATTGAAAATCCAACTTCTTCTTCCACTTCGCGCACAGCGGTATCTGTTTCCGAGTGACCTTTTTCTATAGAACCGGCAACGATCTCTAACGGCCATGCAATATTGGGATCAAATGTATACAGGGGGTATCTGAATTGTCTTACAAAAAAGAGGGTCTCTTTTTGAGAGTTGTACAATAGCACCGCGGCAGCGTCACCACGGTATACATGTAATCGGGAAACGGATTTGCTCATCTCTCCGTTAAACTGTTCAAAGCTTACAGTAGCTTCTTCAAATGTAAAAAAGCCATCATAGATTTTTTGGCGTTTTTGTATATCTGCTTTCATGTACCAGCCCTCAGAATTTATCCAAAAATACAAATTTTAACTGTAATTGTCCAATAGTATTCCGGTTTGTTATTACGGGAATTTTTATTAATTTAACTTGATTTACCAATAAAGAATTATTATCGTTGATTGTTAATATGGAGATTGAATACAAGATGAAAAAGTATCTGTTTTTGCTCTTGATCATTAGTGGATTATTACTGACTTTTTGTTCAGGCCCTAAAGAAGGAGAGGTAACACTCATTCATACCAATGATATGCACAGTCAGTATATCCCGCTCACAGCTACCTGGGTTGACCGTTCGCCGCAACCTCAGGTTGGTGGTATGGTTGCGCTCGAGTATCACATCCGTCAGTTACGCGAACAATGGCCCAACTCGCTGGTTATTGATGCAGGCGATTTCCTTACCGGAACACCCCTCGCCAAGGTTGATGTGGATGGCGCTACCGGTGGTGCTTTTGTAAAAATGATGAATATTATCGATTACGATGTGATAACGGTTGGAAATCACGAATTTGATAATGGTCAGGATAACCTGCACAAGCTGTTGAACATGGGAAACTTTGATGTGGTTTGCTGCAATATGAACATCTATGGGAAACCTGCTGTTGAAAAGCCTTATATGATATACAAGGTAGATGGTGTACGTGTTGGTGTTATAGGTGTAATGCTGAAAGCGCTGGACCAGGTAACAGCGCAAAAAAACCTGCAGGGTGTTGAAGTAATTGATCCTATTTCCATAACACAAAAGTATATTGACGAGATTGACCCGAAAACGGATCTGATTGTTCTGTTAACACATAATGGCATTCAGGAGGATATGGATCTTGCAAAAACAGTGAAAAACGCTGACCTGATTTTGGGTGGCCATAGTCATACACGGTTGCCCAAGCCCAGAAAAGTTAACGGTATGCTGGTTTTCCAGGCAGGTGCTAAAACTACCAACCTTGGCCGTTTAACATTAGATGTTAAAGGCGACAGCATTGCTTCGTATGATTATGAACTTTTGAACACTTGGGTAGACAGTGTCAAAGATCCGAATCCTGAAATGGTCAAGCTGGTAGATACCTACAAGGCCGAGATCGATAAAGAATATAATGAGCAATTTGGTACATTAAAGACTGCTTGGATCCGTAACAACGATGGCGAATCTAATCTTGGTAATTTCATTACTGATGCAATCCGTGAAGAGAGTGGAGCCGATATTGCCATGATGAACAGTGGTGGTATCCGTAAAGACCTGCCGGCAGGTCCCATTACCAAGCTGGATATTGTTGAAATTTTGCCATTTACCAATGTTGTTGAAACATTCGAGTGCAGTGGTCAGGATTTGATCACTTTGATTAATCAGAACTCGGGTGAAATGGACGGATATCGGGGTGTGATGCAGATATCGGGTTTACATTATACATATCGTATCAAACAGGATAAATCTTTGGATCTGGTTTCTGCTCAAGTCAATGGCAAGCCACTGGACCCCAAGGGTACTTATACCGTAGCAACCGTAGATTTTATATTACAGGGGCAGGCTGAAAAGTATTTGGGATTTGTCCCCCAGTCTACAACCAGTACCGGAACCGTGGTTTCTGATATGGTGATTAGTTATTTGAAAAAGTATCCGGAAGTGGATTCAAAGCTTGAGGGACGAATCAAACGTGTTTATTAAGAAATTTGGAGGGAATTGATAATGAAAGCAAGGAATGTTGCCTATATACTGGTTGGAGTCACGTTGTTTTTTTTCACAGCCTGGCTGATCTCTTGTGCTGTGAATCCGGTAACCGGCAAGCATGAGCTTATGCTACTCACTGAAAACGATGAGATTGCGCTGGGTAAAGAAACCGACCAGCAGATTATTGAGACATACGGCATTTATGATGATCCTGAATTAACGGCATATCTGGACAAGCTCGGGCAGGAGATGGCAGTTAAAACCCACCGTCCCAATCTGCCATACACATTCAAAGTGTTGGATACACCGGTGGTAAATGCGTTTGCCGTACCCGGCGGATATGTTTATTTTACCCGGGGTATTCTGGGCTATCTGAATAACGAAGCCGAGTTTGCAGGCGTTTTGGGGCATGAGCTGGGCCATGTCAACGCACGACATTCCGCGGTACAGTACAGCCGTGCTCAACTGGCACAACTAGGCTTGGGTGTAGGCATGATTTTTTCTGAAAAGTTTCGCGACTATGCGGGACTAGCTCAGTTTGGTGTGAGCATGTTGTTTTTGAAATACAGTCGAGATAATGAAAGACAAGCCGATGATTTGGGTGTAGAGTATTCTTCAAGATCAGGCTATAACTCGATGGCTATGGCAGATTTTTTCAATACGCTTGAACGTATGCATCCCAGTTCAGACGGCAGCGGCCTGCCAGAGTGGTTCTCCACGCACCCGAATCCTGTGAATCGTGTTGAAGCGGTCAGGAACAAAACCAAAGAATGGCAGAGCCAGCTTGCCGGTAAGGAGTTTGTTTATAATCGCGACAACTATTTGGCACAGGTGGATGGGATCACCTTTGGCGAAGATCCACGCCAGGGGTATGTGGACGGCAATGCCTTTTATCATCCCGAATTACAGATCACATTTCCCGTACCCTCGGAATGGAAATTGAACAATACTCCTGAGCAGGTGCAAATGGTATCTCCGCAAGAGAATGCAGCTATCATGTTTACGTTGGACAATTCTTCAACTCCTTTGGCGGCCTCGCAGTCTTTTACGCAGAACGCAGGTGCAACTATAACCGCGTCTGACGCTATTACAGTTAACAATTACAAAACCCAGCGTGTATACAGCACAGTTACCAGTGAAGAGAGCGAGCTCAAGGTTGTATCCTACTTTATTCAAAAAGATAATAAAATTTATGTATTTCACGGTTTTACGGATACGGCCAGTTTTAACGGTTACCAGAACTCGTTTACCGGGACCATGGGGCATTTTAAAAAGTTGACTGATCCGGCAAAGCTCAATGTTAAACCCAAGACATTGCATGTAAAAACCGTATCTACACCAAGTACGCTTCGTGCGGAACTGAAAAAGAACGGAATTGCAGAGGACAAACTGGACGAGTTTGCTATTTTGAATGGAATGGAACTGGACGCGTCTCTCAAAGCGGGCAGCAAGATCAAGGTGGTTGGTAACTAGACTCAGATTTTCAGGATTAAGGACCTTGATTAAAGGGATTAAAGACCCTGATTTATAGGATTTTAGGATTACCTTGATTCGATCAATTCTTTGATTGTTGTGGCCGGTTGCAGAGTGCGAGCAGTAATGCTGACACGCGTATAAAAGCACCGGCGTTTATATTGGCGCACGAAATACAAGAACATGCACGAAAGAATATTTTCATGTAGGGAACGGTCTAAGACAGTTCCCTACAGTGGATTATTAAAAATGTTGTATGAAAAAGGGGTGTTATGAGCAAGATTTGGGGTATAATAATAGTTTTTCTTTTTATTAACTGTACAACACAAAATTTTGTACCTCCACGGCCTTTATTAAAAGGAGAAAATGAATTACGGGTGAGCTTGAATCTTTCCGGAAATAATTTTAGCACACCTTCCATACAGTTTTCAATGTTTCATGGATTAACCGATCAGGATGTAATTGGTACATCATTGAATAATTTTGTATACTTTTTACCGAGTCATATTTCTTTGGCGCACTATTGGGATCTAAACAACTCGTTTTATAATATGCAGTTTCATATGAATGATTTGTTTGCTACAAATTATAATTCATCTATAGAATTTGACCTGGGTTATTCTAATTTTTATTCAAGTACATACAATACTGTGAAAATAGGGGTAGGGTATTATGGAACTCCGTTGTTATACAAAATGATAGATATTTCTGTTACAAAACACAAATTTGTTTCAATTTTAGGATATAGAGTTCAACACAAGATGTTATATGCGGATGTTCAGCTAATTAAAGGAATGACTGATTATTTTATTCGTTATTACAAAGAGGACTATAAGAAAAGACCGTGTGTTCCTGAAAAGTACCAAAAATATTCGGAAAATATAAAATATACACAACAAGAATTTAAACACGATAATGTTGAAACAATTATTTCTGACTTGAATGAATACAAGATTGCATTAAAGAATGAAGATACTTTGCTTGTAACGCAAAAGCCCCCTTATGCAGATTGTATTGCATGCGGTTTTAAATTTGTATCGCTTTCTGCTTATAATGCATCTCAGAACCATAGAATGTATTGGATTTATTGGCAAAATCGTTATAAAAAAGATGAAACTCCTATTATGCTAGAGTTGAACATGTCTAAAATAATTGCAAAATATAATAGCGGGGGAGATTTGTTTTTAATTGAAGATTTAAATCTTTCAGACAAAACAACTGAATACAATAAAAACCTATGGAATGATTTTTTCTTTTCTATTGGCAGGGTAGAGTATCAAAATCATTAATATTCAATTTGTTTATCCGTGAACATCTGTGTGGATCCGTGGCTTGAAAATTTTTACCCACGAAACATACGAAAAATTACGAAAGAAAATTTTCATGTAGGGAACGGTCTCAGACCGTTCCCTACTATGAAGTCAATATAGATTTACTCTGGTCCTCAGGCTTTTGCCAGTGTACCCTTTTTATCTTTCCTTTGCGCCCTCTGCGAAGCCTTGGCGTCCTTTGCGTTTGTTTTTTGTCTGAATTAGGATGAATGAGCTTAAAGACCATGATAAAAAAGATTATAGGATTACCTTGATTCGATCTTTTTTTATTGTTGTAGCTGGTTGCAGAGTGCAAGTCCGTAATGCTGACGAGCGTATCGAAGCAACCGCGTTTATTTTTACCCACGAAACATACGAAAAATTACGAAAGAAAATTTTCATAGTAGGGAACGGTCTCAGACTGTTCCCGCCCATGAATTCAATATAAATTTACTCTGATCCTCTGGCTTTTACCAGTGTATCTTTTTTGTTTTTCCTTTGCGACATCTGCGAATCTTTGGCGTCCTTTGCGTTTGGTCTTTGTCTGAATTATTATTAATAGGATTTATAGGACTGGGTTTGCGTTCCCACCCTTTTAAACAGCCCGTCCTCGACACCATTTTATTTTGGTTATTAATCCCAGAATTGATATATTAATTTAATACTATAAATATTATTCTGATATCTGGAGCGGAGCAGGCCGTTGAATCATAGGATCTATTATCAGGCATTGGGTGTATGGTGTATGCTGGCAGTGTTGACTGTCATGTATGGGGCTTTTCGGGAAGCTGTGTTTATTCCGATAACAGGCATGAATGGCACCCTGGCTCGTGCCGTGTTGTTGCCGGTCACGTGGATCTATATCTGGATTACCGCGTGGCTGTTTTTGAAACGCACCCATGCCCCGCATACACAACCGGATGCCCTGCGTATAGGCATGTTATGGCTGGTGCTAACCATTGCATTTGAATTTGTGTTTGGCAGTCTGGTAATGGGTAATTCCATTCAAACCTTGCTGGCGGATTATAACTTGCTCCGTGGTCGTACATGGGGTTTATTTTTATTGTTCCTTGCTGCGGCACCCTGGTTGATTTATAAACAATTACATAAATAAAAAGGACTGATATGAAAACAGTGAAATGGAGTATCCTGATTTTTTTGCCCGTATTGATTTTTTGCAGTTCAAACACAACGAAAAAGGCTTTTTTAGAGACGCCAAAAGTCATTAGCAATGTAACCGACTATTACCTGGAATCCAATCGTACTTTTCAGGGCATTCCCAGTATTGAAGTTGCCGAAAATGGGCGTATGTGGGCAACATGGTATGCGGGCCCAACCGCTGCGGAAGACAGTAATAACTATGTGGTTGTTATGACCAGCGGCGACGGAGAGAATTGGCAGATCTCTCATATTGTTGATCCGGATGTTTCGGGGCCCGTGCGTGTTTTTGATCCGGAATTGTGGATTGATCCCACCGGCAAGCTGTGGGCGTTCTGGGCACAAGCGATTGGTCACGATGGAACCATAGGCGGCGTATGGGCCATGACCACAGAGAATCCGGGTGAAGCAAAGCCCAACTGGTCAGCTCCACAGCGTTTAACCGATGGGGTGATGATGTGCAAGCCCACCGTGTTGGGCTCTGGTGAATGGGTGCTACCTGCATCCACCTGGCGCAAAGCCGACAACAGTGCCAGAGTAGTGGTATCCACAGACAAGGGTGAAACCTGGACGGTCCGGGGTGGCTGCAATGTCCCTGAAAAAGTGCGGAGCTTTGATGAGCACATGATCATAGAAAAAACGGATGGTTCCTTGTGGTTACTGGCCCGTACCCGATACGGTATTGGCGAAAGTGTTTCCACAGATAAAGGTGAAACCTGGCCGGAATTGACTCCATCATCCATTCAGCATCCGGCAGCAAGGTTTTTTATACGTCGGTTGGATTCCGGTAAACTGTTGTTGGTAAAACATGGACCCTTGGATGAACAGACCGGGCGATCTCATCTCACGGCATATTTGTCTGATGATGATGGTGCTTCATGGTATGGCGGACTACTTTTGGACGAGCGGGAGAGTATATCGTATCCTGATGGCAAACAGGCAGCAGATGGGACTATACATATCATTTACGATTTTTCAAGAAAAGACCAAATGGAAATAATGATGGCAAGCTTTACAGAGGCAGACGTTGCAGCCGGCAAATTAATATCAAAATATTCCAAACTGAAAAAAATTGTAAACAAGGCGGGATAATAAGTCGAGGAGTATTGACTATGAAAGACATTGTTGCGGATGCAAGTCTGGTTACCAAATGCGGATTGTATTGTGGCGCGTGTAAAGCGTATTTAAAGGGCAAGTGTGAGGGTTGTGCAGAGACATTGAAAAAAGCCAAATGCAAAATCCGGAATTGCTGTATCGACCGCAGTTATACCACTTGTGCGGATTGTGAAACCTATGCGGACACATCTGCATGTAAGAAAATAAATGGTGGCATTGACCGGTTCTTTTCTTTGATATTCAGGTATGACCGCGCTGCGGGTATTCAGATGATCCGTGAGCAGGGTGCAGAGGCTTTTACGAAAAAGATGACAGTAGACAAAAGTATGTGGATTAAAAAGTAAATCAGTATTTCGGTTAATTCGCCGGTCCTATGATACGATCCGTACACCACCCGGTGTACGGATCACTCAGAGGTCGGCATCGTCTCTTTTCTGGTACCCAGGCTCCTCAGATTGTGTGAAATTGAATCATATTAATGAAATAAATAATATAGCGTTTTTAAAATTTAATATAAAATAGGTGGAGTGCATTACTTTTAAGGAATGCGGGCCGTCGAAGACGGCCTTGACAAGATTGTATATTTATAAAAACATTGAACTTATAATGACACTAAAATTACTTGATATTTGAGAATAAAAGCAGATTTATTTCGGACCTTTGGTCCGACGCATCGCATAAACGCGATGCACTCCAAAAACACTTTTTTTTCTAATTTTCACACAGTCTATCCTGCCTGGGGAGCGCTTATAATACTGCCTAAAAAAGGTTTTTTATTTAATCAATTTCATTCTTCGAATCAAAACTATCCCATCTCCTTCGAGTGTATAATAATAATCGCCGCTTGGAATAGGTTTGTCCTCTGACCGTCCGTCTCCAAAAAGAACAACGTAATATCCTTTTGGTTTTGTTTCGTCTAATAATGTGGCAACTTTTTGCCAGTCATCTGAATATACATGCATTTCAAGATGCATTTCGCGCGAGACAAAATAATGTATTGATGTGGATGGATTGAAAGGATTGGGATAATTTTGCGCGAGTTCAAAGGGTACGGACGCTCCCTCATCAAGCTCTTTTCCGTCCTGAATCCCTGTCAGAACTTCTATGGTATTATCAGTACAAGAAAGAAAGGAAATAGTTGACAATAGTATTACTATTAAAATAATTGATCTTTTCATATTAAAACTCCAATGATAAATTGAAATCCAGATAGGTAGACGGTAAATATGCTCTCTTGAACCTGGCCAGATACACTGAAGCATACTTGCTTACAAAACCCAGCCCCCAGGTAAAGTAAGATGTGTTGGGTTCAAAGGTGTCCAGGAAATATCCGGTTTGTACGGCAAAGACATCAAGAAAACGTATTTCATTTCCCATGTGTATATAGTCCAAGGTTGATTCTTCGAATATTTCCTTGTCAAAATCAGCAGCAATCAAAAGTGATATTAGTGGAGAAGATATCGGGCAATATGATAAACCCAGAGTTGCAATAGTGGGTGGATTGTCTTTTTGCCTCTCATCAATATAAGCGATGCCCATACCTGCATTGCTGATGGAAATACCAATTGCCATACCATTATCAGGTTTTGGTGGTGCCCATTTTTTAAACATCTCATATTGGTGGTCATATTTTGGATGCCAGGTTGACTTTGTAAGAATATTTCTGTAAAGTAATCCTCCATCAAACAGAAAAGCCCAGGTTTCTCCACTTCCCATTTCCCTTCCTGCGCCAATACTGGAGAGTTTAATTCTCAAAACACTTGAGCTGATACCAAAAGCCAGATTTTTGGAAAGCAGTGCTGCATAAGACAGTTTTAGCTGCCAATGAGAAGGCTGCCAATAATTATATGCGTATCCGGTTCCACCCAAGCCCTCCGGCCCAGATTCATTGGTGAGGAGTTGAGCTTCCTGCCAGTAACGGTTGTAGGTAAAACCGATTGTACCAATTTTATCAAAAGAATAGGATACAGCATCCAATGCATGTGCTGTATGAGTCAAAAACGGAATAGGCTTACCGTATGAGCTGCTGTAGTGAAATTTTTTCAAAAACGCCAGAGATGCGGGATTATAAAATGTTGCGAATACTCCGTTCGATACAGTATTGCCGGCACCACCCATTGCGATTGCTCTGGCGGATGGCTGCCATAGCAGATACCTTGCTGTGGAATTGACGGCAAATGCGGATGTGTAAAACAATAATCCTGTAAGCGCAAGTATTTTTACTGCTTTAAGATTCATAAAAACCCCTATGTTTGTTGATGATTCTATTTTGGGATGTTTGGTGATCCCCTGTTGGTTAAAATAAGAAATCATTATTACAATGAAAAAAGATTTTTTAATAGAGATTAAGGGGTAATGAAAAACCCGCAATCAAAATTGCGGGTTTTTTGAGTAGGAAATAGTAGTCTATTGGGGAGTATTGCTTATAACTGCTTTTTGCTGAAATACCAGTCTGTATAATCGTAACCTTCATCTTTGCGTTTGTCGGCAGCTTCCTGGGTCAATGGTGGAGGAACAATCACTTTTTCACCGGGTTTCCAGTTTTCAGGTGTCGCTACACCGTTTTTATCTGATGTTTGCAATGCCTGAACAAGACGATAAATTTCATCAATACTGCGTCCGTTTGATAATGGATAGTAAACCATTGCGCGCATAATACCCTTGTCGTCAATTACAAAAACTGCGCGTACGGCTGAAGTATCTGCTGCTCCCGGATGGATCATACCGTATTTGGTGGCAACATCCATTTTCAGGTCTTCAATGATGGGGAACGGAATATCTACATCAAAATTAGCTTTAATGCTTTTAACCCACGCGATATGTGAGTACAAGCTGTCAATACTAAGGCCTATAACCTGGGTGTTGAGCTTTTTAAAATCATCATTCTTTTTTGCAAAAGCCATAAACTCTGTTGTACATACGGGAGTAAAATCTGCCGGATGTGAAAAGAGCACAACCCATTTGCCTTTCAAAGAAGAAAGTTTGATATCTCCATGGGTGGTTTTTGCGGTAAAATCTGGTGCGGGTTCATTGATTCTTGGCAGACTGGGTGTTTGTACAGTTTCTTGTTCCATTTTAAATTCCCTCTTTTATTAGTAATCGTTATTGTTATTATTTAATAATAAGATGCCGGAAATTTCAAAAAGTTTCAAAAAAAATTATAAATTTTTATATCTTGTAACATCAATTTCATATTTTGAAATTTTATAACCCATAATCCGCTCGGTTGTCTTTAGCAGGCGCGCTGCTTTGGCCCGGTTTCCACGTGTGGTTTTTAATGTATCCTGAATGATCTCTTTTTCATAATTGGAAATGGATTCATCCAAAGACAAGCGGGCAACGGTGCCGCTGCTTTCCGCGGTTTGTAATGTAGGTGGCAGATGATAGCTGTGAATAACCTGATCGTCGCAAACCAGGACCGCGCGTTCAACAACGTTTTCCAGCTCACGGACGTTTCCCGGCCAGTGGTAACGCATCAGCATGTCAATTGCAGGTGTTGAGATGCGTTTGATGGATTTGCTTTGTTGTCTGCCGTATTTGAGCATAAAGTGGTCTGCCAAAAGTAGAATATCTTCGTGTCTTTCTCTCAATGGAGGCAATAATATAGAAAAGACATTGAGTCGATAATAGAGATCTTCGCGAAAAATATTTTCGTGCATGAGCTTTTCCAGATCTGCATTGGTAGCCGTTATAACCCGTACATCCACACGAATGGTTTCAGTTCCGCCAACACGCTCAAATTCTTGCTCTTGGAGTACACGCAGCAATTTGACCTGTGTCATGGGGGTTAGATCTCCAATTTCATCCAAAAAGATGGTACCGCCATCAGCCAGCTCAAAACGGCCTTTTTTACGGGCAACCGCTCCGGTAAATGCACCTTTTTCGTATCCGAAAAATTCGGATTCAATCAGATTCTCAGGAATAGCCGCGCAATTGACGCGTATGAATGGTTTTTCATTGCGGAGCGAGTTGTAATGTATAGCTTGTGCAATAAGTTCT
This sequence comes from bacterium, assembly GCA_963693055.1. GTDB lineage: Bacteria > Zhuqueibacterota > Zhuqueibacteria > Residuimicrobiales > Krinioviventaceae. The sequence goes on along the minus strand of OY843751.1, from coordinate 5,438,422 downwards.
TTGCCGGTACCTGATTCACCGCGGATCAATACAGTTGTGTTTGCCCTGGCTACTTGAGTTACTTTTTCGTAAACGTCACGCATTTCGTGACTGGTGCCAATAATATTTTGAAAGCTGTGCTCTTCCTGCAGTTTTTGTTTCAGCATTACATTTTCATCGATCAGGCGTTGACGCTCCTGTTCAATAACCCGACGTAAGCGAATGGGCTGTACAAGAGCTGATGCAACAAGGATAAGGAATTTAGCCGTTTGGTCATAATCCCTGCGGGGTGTGTAAGGCAGGTTTACGATCAGAACGCCCAATGTGCGGTAATCCAGTTCAATGGGCACACCCACAAAAGACTGCTCGCGGTCTTTTTCCGGATTCCATGAGCTCATACGATTCAGGAACAGGGGTTCTTTGCTTACCTGAGGCACAATGATGGGTTTGCCGGTTTCTGCAACGCGGCCTGTAAGTCCCTCGCCCAGCTTGAATTTGGTTTTAGCCAGTTCGGCACGATAACCGATAGACGTAGCCATATCGAGGGTTGAATCATTATCGTCTGTCAGGAAAACTGCTCCGGATTTTATATTATACTTATCTTCAAGGATTTGCAATGCTGCTTTGAGTCCCTGTTGAAGATCCAGGGTTCGTCCCAGCGCTCTGTTTATTTCAATCAGAATCGATAATTTTTTGCTAAAAGAATCTGATGATGTGCTGTTTTTTTTAGAACGGGCCGATTCTGCCATTTCTCAACTATGCTCCGGCTTATTTATTACAATTTAGTAGGCTAAATTTTTATATGCTACATTTTTGTTGCTAATTTTGATATAATATACAAATTCCACCTGAAAAAGCAAATAAAATAATGGTGAAATACTATTAATTTGCAGAAAAGCGGCCCATTGGTCGCAAGACGCGATGCTAATATAGAAACAATAAAGAGCGTTAGAAAATTCAGTCGAAATGAAAAAGGAGAGTGGTGATTAAACGTGCAAAATATGGTTTATTGTAGCTCGTTATTGAAAAATGCATACAATTTTGTATGATAGAAAAATTTTTGCTACGAAAATGTTGTGATTTTGTTGTTGTTTAGCTTTTGGGTTTCGGCATTAAAATTTTGTAATTATTGAATTTAGCGCACTGTGTGAAATGTGGCACAAATGTTGAATATGGCAAATTGAGTTTATAAAACTTAACATTGGAGGAGCTCATGAAGTTAGTTGTTGCTTATATTCAACCCGCAAAATTGAATGCGGTAAAGCAAGCGTTGTATGAACGCAAAATTTTCAAATTGTCTGTGACCAATGCTCTTGGCTGCGGACAACAAAAAGGCTACCACGAAACTTATCGCGGTGCTGACATAGAGGTGAATTTACTGAAAAAAATCCGTCTTGAAATTGCTGTCAATGAAGAATATGTAGAGTCGACAGTGGAAGGTATTATTGCGGGAGCTAAAACTGGAAACATTGGCGATGGAAAGATCTTTGTGATGTCGCTTGATGATTGTATTCGTATCCGCACCGGTGAAACCGGACACGATGCCATTGGTTAGTAGAAATTATGAACTGATTGTAAAGGGAGATGTATAATGAGAAAAAAGTTGCTTCTATTTTATGTGTTACTTGTGATGGCTATGTTGACTGTGCCGGCTTTTTCACAAGATGCTGCTGCATCTGGTGAGACAGCGGATGCGGTTGCCGCACTTGAAGAAAGTATGCAAAACAACCTGAATATCGTTTGGACTGCCGTCGCGGCCTTTATGGTATTCTTTATGCAGGCCGGGTTCGCCATGGTTGAAGCCGGATTTACACGAGCCAAAAATGCCATTAATATTATGATGAAAAATTTGATGGATTTTTCAATCGGTACGCTGGCCTTTTTTCTGGTTGGTTTTGGCTTGATGTTTGGTGTTACCAATGGTTTTTTTGGAACAACCAATTTTCTCCTGCTGGGAACTGATCCCATGAGTAAGGACTGGAATTGGACATTTCTGATCTTTCAGACCGTATTCGCCGGTACGGCTGCTACCATTGTTTCTGGCGCCATGGCGGAACGGACAAAATTTACCAGTTATTTGATTTATAGTGTTTTTATTTGTGCAATTATTTACCCGATTTTTGGTTCATGGGCCTGGGGCTCGTTGCTGGATGGAAGCGGCTGGTTAGAAAACCTTGGTTTCCAGGATTTTGCAGGCTCTACAGTAGTTCACTCTATTGGTGGATGGTTGGCCCTTGCTGGCGCCATAGTTCTTGGACCCAGAATAGGAAAATACGGCCCGGATGGTTCAGCAAAAGCTATTCCTGGTCATAACATCACTTTGGCTGCTTTGGGTGTATTTATTCTCTGGTTTGGTTGGTTTGGTTTTAACCCTGGTAGTACCACATTTGGTGATGGAGACATTGGTCGTATTGCTGTTACTACAAACCTTTCAGCTGCAGCAGGTGCTGTGCTGGCAATGTTTACTTCATGGATCATTGACAAGAAACCGGATGCCTCAATGGCATTGAATGGTGCCCTGGCAGGATTGGTTGCAATTACTGCTCCGTGTGCTACGGTGACTCCAATTGCATCCGTTATCATTGGTGCAATTGCAGGTGTTCTGGTTGTTGTCAGTGTTCTGTTTATTGATAAAGTTCTCAAAGTTGACGATCCTGTTGGTGCTGTCAGTGTTCACGGTGTTAACGGTGCTTTTGGTACCCTGGCAATTGGATTATTCAACGCAGATGGCGGCCTGTTTTACGGTGGCGGTTTCAAACTTTTAGGAATTCAGGCGCTTGGTGTTCTTGTAGGATTTGTTTGGGCTTTTGGACTGGGCTTGATTTTGTTCTGGACCATTAAAAAGACTGTTGGAATTCGAGTTAGTGAAGAAGAAGAGCTCCGCGGTCTGGATATTGGCGAGCACGGTATGGAAGCTTATAGTGGATTTCAGATTTTTACTACCCAATAAAAATATACTCGCAGATTGCAAAACCTCCGTTCTATCTGATCCAAATAAAAACCCCCGCCGGTCAGGGCGGGGGTTTTTGTGTTTATACCTTGATTTAACCCAGATTAAAAAGATTAGACCTTGATTAAAGGATAACCTTGATTAGACCTTGATTAAAAGAACTACCTTGATTAGAAGGATTAAAGGATTGCCCTGATTTAACCCTGATAAAATGGATTAGCGGATTACCTTGATTTGATCTGTTCGCAATTTTAAAAGCAGTTGATTTTTTCAAAGTAATTGTGTGAACTAGAGATGTCGGTTTTTTATAGGGGATCAAGTTACAACAATATTACACACCTGACGGTGTGCGAATATTAGAATTTTTACGTTTATCTCTGTTTATCGTCCCTAGTGGGTCTTTTGGAATGAATGTTTTTTCGTGTACCGTCTGGTGCGCCATCTGATAGAATATTCGGATGGCATTTGAGCTAAAAGTGGTTTTCTTGGATGCGTAAAAATTCATTCTCTTGGGAACCCGTTCATCCTGTCCAGCGTTAGAGTTAATATTCCAAAAAATTAAATTCAATAAAGGGGTATTTTTGAAAAAGGGGCTGTTTCTTTTATTGCTGTTATCCGGATTTTCCTGCTCACTCGATCCGGTTGTGCTCGATCCCGAGAGGCGTGGGGATTATTTTGCGTATTGCACCTTGTCTCCAACGTATCCGTACCAGCAGGTGATCGTCGGCAAAACGTTCCCGGAAGATTATCCCGAGTATTATGACGATGCGCGGGTAGTGATTCGGTATAACGATCAAGATGTTGTGTTTGAATCTGTAGGTGATGGAAAGTACCGGGATTTAAATGAACGGATAAAAGTGCTGCCTGACACAAATTATGAACTGGAGGTGCAATTCAGCAGCGGCAATGTTTTGACTGCCCAAACCCGTGTGCCCGGGGCGTTTAATATTCATATTTTTGATGGGGATACTTTGGACCATTTTCTGTCGAGGGCCCATGATCCTTTAAAAAGTACCAGGATAGCCTGGAGTGAAAGCCGAAATTGTTATTATTATACCTGTATGTTTACATATATTGAATCAGATAAATTTTGGTCTTATAAGGTAGATTCATTTAGGCAAAGTGTTTATTTGCCGTCATTGGGTTATAGATATGGTGAGACGCTGTATGGTCATCATGTCGAATCCGCAATCTTGTTTGTAGTGGCCAGAGATTCTTCCTTTGTTTTCAGACCTCAGACATTCCGCCCAAATGAACTGTATCAAGATTTTTTGCCTGAAGAAGAGCATCGTGATACCGGGTATTTTGATGTTAAATATGAAAAAATGCACTTTCAGGGCGGCATGGGTGTATTTAATGCCGTTGCTATGGATTCGGTACGAATTTTTTTAGCTATTGACGCGGATTGGGGGTTGCCGCAATGAATAGAGTGCTTGGCAGTTTGATATTGCTTATTTCCTTTATTGGGTTTTCCGGTAATGTATATAGTGCTGTTGTGTCAGGAAAAGTTTATGATCACGAATCCGGAAAAGTGCTTTCAGGTGCAAATATATCTTTACAGCATTCGCAGGGTGGCACAGTCACAAACAGCACAGGCAAGTTTAGTCTGACTGTCAAAGTTGTGGATACACTCTGCGTCTCGTTTATGGGGTATAAAAGCGAATGTGTTGATTTGGCACAAGTAACGGATTTGCGTAATATCGAAATCCGTTTAGAGCCGGTGGTTATTGAAATGCCTGAAGTAGGTATAACCCGCGATCGCCTTGGTGTTGAGCGGCGCCTGGTGCGTATGGACCCCTCCGCGCGGGTCATTGATGCGGAAGAGCTGCAATATCAGCCGGCAATGGTGTTTCCTGACCTGTTTCGCCTGCTGCAGCGCACGCCGGGGGTCTCTTTTTCCAACGAGGCCTCGCCGCAATTGAGTGTGCGCGGCGGCAATACCGACCAGAACCTGGTGCTTCTTGATGGCGCACCCATCTATTATCCCTATCACTTTATGGGGCTTGCCACCAGTTTCAATATGGACATGATCGATAATGTATTCTTTTCCCTGGGCGGATTTTCTTCCGCGTATGGCAATCGCACCAGCTCGGTATTGTCCGTGCAGTCTAAAACGCCGGGCAAGGATTTCAAGACCCGCGCCAATCTCAACCTGACCGGCGGAGACCTGACCACTGGTGGAACATTCGGGGAAAAATGGGCGTGGCTGGCTTCAGGGCGGCTGGGCTCGCTGGTATTGTTAGGCTCAATGATCAATGTGGGTATGCCGTCCGCGTATATGGATGGTATGTTCAAGCTGGAATATTTTCCCACGGACGACCAGGTTGTGCGCTTTTTGCTGTTCGGCAATGCCGACGGCATGAAAGACCGCGGAGATGTGGGCCAGACACTGAAATCCTCCATTGACGATGCTGAGAAAAAAGTGTCTCACGGCTCTGATATGGATCTGACCTGGAGCAACTGGATCGCTTCCCTGGCATGGGAACGTAAATTTAACAGGGATATTCACCTGAATACGCAGGCCTGGGTGAGTGTATATCAAAACAGTTTCAGCAATTCTATTTACCCGAAATTGCCGGACGACCTGGACCCCAAGTTCAATGAAAGCAAGGAAGAGTTTTTACGGCTGGTAGCGCGCAAAAGAGCAGAACTTGAAAACGACGTTGACAACCGGTTTTATGATGTAACGGTCAAGTCGGATATGGACTGGCACATGTCAGACCGCTTGTTAATGAGGGGAGGAATTGGTCTTTCCCGCTTTGCCACAAAATATCACTGGTCCGCCTATCATTACGAATTACAGGAGCGGTTTAACCTGTTTTTCGATTACGCGCCCGAAGGCAGGTTCAACTGGAACAAGTCCTTTTTTCAACAGTTTGCCTATGCGGAAAGCGAGTGGCAGGCATCGGATGTATTGAGACTGCGGACCGGTCTGCGCGCGGACCGGTGGGGCTTAAACGGCGGTGTTGTATTGCAGCCGCGGTTGAGTGCGTCATACCGGTTTTCAGAAAAGACACGTTTTACCCTGTCCGGCGGGCGTTACGCGCAGGGCATCTCGACCACGCTGGAAGACGGTCTGGTGCAGTTCCTTGATTTGTATTTTCCTGTGGATGCCGGCAATTCGGTGGAAATATCGGACCAGGTGGTTGCCGAATTGAGCACAAAGTACAAGGGGATGGATATTTCGCTTTCCGCGTATAACAAGCAGATGAGCGGGCTGTTAAAATCCGTTTACGGAGAAACCCTCACCTTTGGGCAAGCAAAGGGCAGGGCTTGGGGCATGGAAAGTATGGTCAGCGCCAAACTCGGCGGATGGTCGGGCTGGGCCAGTTACACGTGGGGCCGCAGTAGGCGCGAATATAAGGGAGTGACTTATCCTTCTCATACTGAACAGCAGCACCGGGTACAGGCGAGTTTGTGCAAAACTTTTAAACGCGGTTATATGCTGTCATTGTTCTGGGAAATGCACAGCGGCCAGCCTTATAATCCCGGTGTGATCTATGGTCTCAGGCCGGTTTGGGATGTTCACGGTTTAACAAGACCGACTGGTGTAAGCCAGGGTTGGGAACGCCCATACGAGATGGATGTGCCGCCGGGTAGTATCCGATATCCCTGGTACCATCGCCTGGATATAAGTTTTGCCAAAGTGCTGACAGTGAAAAACCGCTCCTTTGCGCCTTACATTTCGCTCTATAACGCTTACGGTAGGAAAAATGTGTTGTATTATGGAAAACCGTTTACGGACCATGAACATGTAGATGGTGAGTGGACGAATCCGCACATCGACCGGGATGTTGTTTCCATGCGGTTTATTCCTACAATTGGTCTGCGTATGCAGTTTTAGAACATTTTTGTAGGGCAACATAGGGGGGAGCTACGTTTTTGTAGGTGTCTGAAGTTTTGAAATGAAATTTGTAGAGTTTGCGCTTTTAATGCATTATTTCTGCATGTATTTCAGAGCAAAAGTGGGAATAATGTACGTTTATTTTAGTTTTATATAGATAAATGCCAGAAAATCCACACGAATCTTGAATATTTCTGCATCCGAGAAAATCCCCAATTCGTTCATTTTTGTTGTTTTTTATTGGAATCATACAATATTGTTAGAAAACTGTCTGTGTTGGGAAAATTGGTAGAAAATTTTATTTAGCCGGCCTTGCTATAAGTGTAATATAAATAATTATTTGCAAAAAGATTTGTTTTTTTTGAGATGAGCATGTAATCCATTTTTATGGCACAGCCTTTGCCAAAGGAGGGGTAAAGGCCGGCGAAAATAGTTGAATTAAACACAACGAATAGCCTTGAAAAGGAGGAGTCATGAAACAGAACGTTACAAAAACATCGATCATTGGTATTGTACTTTTATTACTCATGTCAGTAAGCCTGGTATCCGCAGCGGTAGAGTTTTCAGGTGACGCAACTATGGTTAGCACGTATGTATGGCGTGGTGTAAAACAATACAATGGTCCGGCAATGCAAGGTACCGCCGGTTTTGGTTATGGCGCAGTTTCTTTTGGATTATGGTGCTCAAGTGTCGATTTTGGTGATGACATTGAAGTTGAATCTGATCCTTTTATTGAAGTTGCATTACCAACCGGTTCTGTATCAACAGCCATAGGTGTAGCAGTATATACCTATGATTTCTTTGACACTTTTAACGACGATGCTGATTATGAGTATGAAGTCTATGGAAGTGTAGGTTATGGTCCCATTGGCGTATCTGCTTACTTTGTACCCAGCCAGAGTAGTACTGACAATAATCTGAATGAATCCGATTACTGGGTACAAGTTTCAGGTGAAACCTCCCTGATGGGTGCTGACTTGAGTGCTGTATTTGGTTACGGTACCTATTCAAGCAAATGGCTGGCTACTCCCAAAGAAGATGCTGTAAGCACATTGGCAATTACTGCCGGAAAATCCGTATCCGATGATATATCAGTAAGCTGGACCTATTCTTTTGGCCTGGATGATGATATGGAAAATATTCTGTGGATGGGATTCTCTTACGGTTTTTAAGAACATGAATCCTGGCACTTGACAAGTTTTGTGCCTGCCCTGAATATTGGATATTACTTAAATGTGGACTTGACGGGGTCACACTTGGTCAATACAGGACAGGCACTCTTTTTCAAAAAACCCCGTCATATGTTCTTTGGTTTGACAATATATTTTAAATACATAATGCATGTTTTACTTTTCTTCAACTATTCCTTATTCTCCTAATCAAGGGGTCTCGAAAATGGGCCCCTTGATGTTGTATTTTAGAAAGATAAAAAATGCAGCATGTCTGAAAAAATATTGTAATATAGATAATTAATTAAATCCCCGTCATTTTACTAATAGGAGTTATTATGTCTGACAGTGCAACATCAAGATATCAAGCTTTGTTGGAAATTGCTTCAAGGAAATCAGTAGCTTACGAACCCAGAGAAAAAGATAATGCTAAAGTGTTTAACGAAAACACTTTTAATGAAGAGGTAATGCGCGAACGTTTACCCAAAGATGTATACAAAAAATTGCGCAATACTATTAAAACAGGTGAAAAGCTTGATCTGAGTATCGCAAACACTGTTGCTCATGCCATGAAGGAATGGGCAATTGAAAAAGGTGTAAGCCATTTTACACACTGGTTCCAGCCGCAAACCGGTTTGACCGCTGAAAAGCATGATGCCTTTTTGGAACTGGATGATGATAAAGTTGTAGAGCGTTTTCGCGGTAATCAGTTGGTACAGGGTGAACCCGATGCGTCTTCATTCCCCAGTGGTGGTTCAAGAACTACTTTTGAAGCCCGTGGTTATACCATGTGGGATCCATCCAGTCCGGCATTTATCGCTGAAGGGCCCAGAGGAGGCATTCTCTGTATTCCATCAGTATTTATCAGTTATACCGGTGAAGCTCTTGATAAAAAGACCCCGCTGCTTCGTTCAATGGAATCAATTTCAAATTCAGCCTTAAAAGTTTTGAAATTGTTTGGCAGTGATGCAACGCGTGTAGTAACCACAATTGGTACTGAACAGGAATATTTTTTAATTGATAAATCTTTTTATAACCTGAGACCCGACCTGCAGTTGACCGGACGTACCCTGGTTGGTGCACAACCACCTAAAGGCCAACAGTTGGATGATCATTATTTTGGCTCTATCAAAGAACGCGTTCTCGCTTTTATGCAAGATGCTGAAACTCAGCTCTATAAACTGGGCGTACCTGCAAAAACTCGTCATAACGAAGTTGCGCCTCATCAATACGAACTTGCACCAATTTTTGCTGAAGCAAATGTGGGTTCTGACCGAAACCAGATGATTATGGAAGTATTGAAAAAAGTTGCTAATCGTCATGGCTTGGCAATGTTGCTGCATGAAAAACCATTTGCCGGTATCAATGGAAGTGGAAAGCATAACAACTGGTCAATGGCCGATTCTAATGGTAACAACCTGCTTGATCCTGGTGATACTCCTGAACAGAACCTGCAGTTCCTGGTATTCCTGGTATCAACTTTACGCGCTGTTTATACCCACGGCGATCTGTTAAGAATGACTATTGCTTCTGCCGGAAACGATCATCGTTTGGGTGCTAATGAAGCTCCACCCGCAATTATCTCTGTATTCCTGGGTGAACGCTTGAGTGAAATTTTGGATGCTATTAAAGAAGGCAAGAGTGCCAAAGCAGCAGATGATTACATCATCGATCTTGGCCTTTCAAAATTACCTTCTGTTATTCGTGACAATACAGACCGTAACCGTACTTCACCATTTGCGTTTACCGGACAGAAATTTGAATTCCGCGCTATTGGTTCAAGTGCTTCTGTTTCATTGGCAAACACAGTTCTTAGTGCCGCTGTTGCAGATTCAATTGATTTGATTTATGATGAAATTTCTAAACTTGTTTCTGATGGTTCCGAGTTAAAAGATGCTGTATTAAAGGTCCTTCAGAAATATGTTATTGAAACTGAACCCATTCGTTTTGAAGGTAACAACTATAGTGAAGAATGGGCCAAAGAAGCAGAAAAACGCGGTTTACCAAATATTAAACGTACCGCTTATGCTTTGGATGCTTTTGTTAAGAAAGAAAATATGGAATTGTTGGAACGTCAAAAGATTTACTCTAAACGAGAAATTGAAGGACGTTACAACACAAAACTTGAACAATATGTTACCGCTTTGGAAATTGAATCAGAAACCTTTTTAAACATTGCTTATACAATGATCCTTCCGGCTGCATTGAGTTATAAAGCGCAGTTGATTGATGCTGTTAAAGGTATTAAAGAACTGGACACCTTGCTGCCAAAGGGTTCGGCAAAAACTGAAGTTGAGTTGTTGAAAACAATTATCAGTGATATTGATAAAATTGAAACCGGATGCCAGGACATAAAATCTGCTCTTGAAAAAGCAGAAGAAATTGAAGATCTGGAAAAGAAGGCAAAGTTTGTTGCTGATAATATTGTTGATTTATTGAATGATGTACGTGTGCCCATTGATGCTCTGGAAAAAGTCGTTCCGGATAATGTATGGCCACTGCCTAAATATTCTGAAATGTTATTTATTATGTAATTTCTCAAGCCCTTCCTTCATCAGGAAGGGCCTTTTTTTTATTTATCCTGCAATTAACTCCCTTAATACATTTCGATATGTCCTAATTTTGCGGATTGGACGTCTAAACCGGTAACAACGGACGATTTTTACGTATATTTAATTATCTTGTATATATGGATTGATTTGTACCTATAATCAAATTTTCAGGATATGTTATGATGCGTAAAAAATATTTATACAGAATTGGAACGGTTGTCATTATTCTGGTTGTGGGAATTGTATCAATGGGTATATTGGGTTCCAATGAAATGCACAGCCAAAAAAGATCCGCAAAACCCACTGTACGTCTTGTTGAAACTACCGAGCTTATATACCAGAACCATACAATAAAAATAAACGGCAACGGTTTAATAAAGTCAGCCCGGGAGCTAAACGTACTTTCAGAGGTTAATGGGCAGGTTCTATTTGCTGAAAATAATCTTAAAAACGGTACCCATGTTAAAAAAGGCCAATTGCTCTTGAGTGTTGACACCCGGCAGCAGGAGAATGAACTTTATGTAATGCGTGCAGCGTTTATAAGCGCTGTAGCATCTATCCTTCCGGATTTAAAACTTGAAGATAAAGACATCTATGCAAAATGGTACAATTATTTTCAAACTTTGAATGTTCATCAGACTACACCCAATCTTCCTGAAATTACGGATGCCCGGGAGAAGCTTAAGGTTAGCAGTAACTATATTTTTAATACATATTATGCGGTCAAGAACCAGGAAATTTTGCTTTCAAAATGTAAGATCAGATCATCCTTTGACGCCTTTATTATTTCTAATGGAGTTATGGAAAATAGTGTTGTTTCTCAGGGACAATATTTGTTTGGTTTACAGGATGCGGTAAATCTGGAAGTCTCTGTACCACTTTTGGTACAGGAGGTAGAGATGCTGGATCTGAAAAATTCCCGAGTAAAGATATTTACGCAGGAAAATCCGCAGTTATGGATTCCCGGCAGGATCACCCGTAAAGCAAGCCATTTAAATGAGAAAGCACAGACCCTGAGTGTTTACGTTTCATTTCAGAACAAAGAGTTACTCGTTCCCTTTTTGCCTGGAAATTATGTCAATGTTGAATTTACCGGACGCACATTTCGTCATGCTGCGTCTGTTCCAAGAGATTTAATAAATCGTGATAGTACTGTTTATGTGATGAAGGATAGTGTTTTAGCGCAATACAAGGTTGATATTTTGTTTCAGCAGGAGGATGTAGCAATTATTAGCGATACCCTGCCCGACAGTTTTAAGCTGGTTACAACACTGCTGCAGAAACCTGTTTTAGGCATGCGTCTCCGTAACAGTACAATTAACAGGTAGCAAATTTATGAAAGCGTTGATACATTATTTTATCAAACATTCTGTAATCACAAATTGGATTATGCTGCTGATCTGCTTTGCGGGTATTTTTGCCTTGTTCAATATTCAGCGACGTATCGATCCCCGGTTTGAAATAGAAGAAATAGATATATACGTACCTTATCCAGGTGCATCTGCAATTGAGGTAGAAGAAGGTATTGTTATAAAAATTGAAGAACGCTTGCGGGGTATGGAAGGTATTCTTGAAATCCGTTCTTCATCGACAGATGGCGGGGCAAGTATCAATATTGAAATGGCCCCTGATTACGATATGAATAAAGCATTGCAAAAAGTCAAGAATGCTGTCAATTCAATCAACTCTTATCCCACCGGTGCTGAAAAGCCAGTGATTTCACAGGCAGAGCAATGGACACGCGGGATCATGTTCAGCATTTACGGTCCAGATGATTTGTTCACATTGAAAAAAATAGTAACCGAGTTTAGGGATGATTTACTGCGAACTGATGAGGTGTCGAATGTACAGATTTGGGGTCTGCCGGGACGCGAAATTGTTATACATGTATCACCCTTTGATCTTGAACGATACAAACTGACCATAGATGACATCTCTGGTGCAATACAAAATGCAAATATCAATATTTCATCCGGTTCGGTAGTGACTGAGCGAGAGCAGATTTTAATCCGTTCATACAACAAGTCTTATTATGTAGAAGGTTTGGAGGATATTGAAATTGTATCAACGGTTGATGGCCAAAAAGTGCTGCTTTCAGATATTGCTCAAATTGTTGAACAATGGCCGGAAAATGTCTTCTATTCGGAAAACAATGGTAAAAAGGCAGTAGCATTTAATGTAATGTATAACAACAGTCAGGATGTTGTAGAAATAGTAGAGACTGCTGAACAGTTGGCAAAGGAATATCAGATTAAGTATGATGGATTGGTGTATTTTGACACGTTTATAAGAGAAACCGATCAGCTGGAAGAGCGCATTGATCTTATGACGCAGAACGGCCTGTTGGGGCTTGTTTTGGTTCTGGTAATGCTGGGAATCTTTATGAATTTGAGAATGTCATTCTGGGTGGCGTTGGGTATACCTATTGCATTACTAGGTATGTTTTTTACGATTTGGGTCTTGGGTATTTCTATCAATCAATACAGTTTGTTTGGAATGATTATGGTGGTGGGGATTCTGGTTGATGATGGTATTGTCATTTCAGAAAGTATATATACCCAATGGGAAGTACTGGGAAAAAGGCCGATACAGGCCGCTATTGACGGCACTCTGGATGTTATTAAACCGGTTATGATTTCAATTCTTACCACCATTGTTGCTTTTGTTCCGTATTACTTTTTTTATGGATATATGGGGAAATATGTATGGCAGATGGCAACTGTAGTTATTGTATCTTTACTGTTTTCAATTATTGAAGCGGTTATTATTTTGCCTGCTCATTTATCTCATTCACGGGCATTACATCATCATGCTTCTGTTGCATCGTTTAAGCCAGTACAAAAAAGCCTGGACCGTGCCTCAAAAAGTTTGCAGAATTTTTACAGTAAAGTATTAAAACTTTCGTTAACAAATCGGTGGGCAATCTCTGCGCTGGTTGTAACAACCATATTGATCATGATTGGTTTATACCAGGGCGGATATATACGGTCGCAATTTTTTCCGGAATTAGAGCCTCCCTATGCCAATTTGGAAGTTGTGTTGCCCGCAGGAACTTCTGCCCGGGTAGCAGACAGACTACGTGATGACCTGGTAAAAAAAGTTCAGACCTTTGCTAAAGAATGGCAGAAAAAAACAAACAGCAACATATACCCAATCAGGAATTACAACTCGTGGATGGGCAGAGAAGGGATAACATTATTTTTTGTTTTACCGGGTGCTGATGAGCGTGATTATACAATTGGCGAGTTTTCTGACGCATTGAGTGAATATATAGGAGATGTGCCCGAGGCTGAAAATATAATAACCGGTGGGTACAGCTTTGGCGGATCACCTGTGAATGTTCGGTTTACCAGTCCGCATATGGACCAGTTGCACAAGGCTAAAGATCTGTTAAAAGATGCTTTGCGAAATATTGATGGAGTACGGGACATCCGTGATGATACACCATTGGGTAGCAACGAGTTTGTGGTTGAATTAAAACCGGAAGGCAAGGCCCTGGGTTTTACGTTGCTGGATTTAACACGTCAATTAAGACAAGGATTTTACGGCGAAGAAGTGATGCGTTTGCAGCGAGGCCGGGATGAGGTAAAGATCTGGATCCGTTTTGATAAAGCACATCGAATGGCGATTAGTCAGATTGAAAATTTAAAAGTCAGAACACCCGGTGGTGAATTTGTTCCCTTTAAAAAAGTAGCGGATTATCATATTGAACGCGGAATAAACCGAATACGACATGAAAATGGAGAGCGTTCTGTAACCGTGTTTGCTGATTTGGATTATGATAAAAATGATCTGGGTGTAGTATTGCAGGAATTGAACTCAAAGGTCATTCCGGATATTTTAACACAGGTAGAGGGGGTGAATCGAAGTTACGGCGGGCAGGCAGAAGAAGTTGGCAAGATGGTAAACTCGGTCAAGTACTCGTTTGCCATAGCCTTTGTTGTTATGTTTACGATATTGATGTTTTTATTAAAGTCGTATATGCAGACAATATTGGTCATGACTTTGATACCTCTGGGCTTGGTAGGCGCTACAATTGGTCACCTTATTTTGGGATTGCCCTTATCCATTGTCTCTTTTTTAGGAGCTATTGCTCTTGCAGGAATTATCATCAATGATTCTGTTGTACTGTTGGACAAGTATAATAAATTGTTAAAGTCTGGAGTAGATGTTGAGAAAGCTTTGCTGGAAGCCGGGAATACCCGGTTCAGGCCAATAATATTAACTACCATAACAACTGCGGCAGGGCTGGCTCCTATGATCCTTTTAAAAAGTGAGCAAGGTCAGTTTCTGGTCCCTATGGCGGTGTCTGTTGCTTTTGGCTTACTGTTCGGGACTTTTGTTACCCTGGTTATGCTGCCATCTGCATTATACGTGATCAGTGATCTGCGAAAATTAAGCAGACCCCGGAAATCAAGATTGGATTTGGAGCCTGCTTATAAAATAGAGTATGTGAATATGGATGAGTAATGCTAGCTAGCTTGCTTAACAACCAAATCTATCGAAGCTGCCTTTAATGATTCCTGCAGGAATTTGTGAATTTCTCCATAATATTTATTATGGACCAGTGTTTCTTCAATCTTTACATTCATTGTAATAACCAGGGTGTTTTCGTTTTGGGTAAAGTTAAAGCTTGAATACATTTTACCGGGGCCCTGTATCTGTTTGTTTTCAAGCGCAGTAACAAGTTTATAATTTTCCGGGATTGTTATATTCCATTTCAACATGAATTGAAAGGGAGTTTTGAAATCAATATGATTGAATCGAATAGGGGCTGTAAAATTTTCAATATAGCTGTTCAAGCAATGATTATGTAATTTGACTGTAAGCAAAGAATCTATCTTTTGTCCCAGGGATTTGGATTGTCCTGAAAGCTCGATATTGATTCGTTGGTTTTCAAGAAAATTGTCGAGGTGTAGTGATTCAATGTTTGAATAGCAATATTTTTGAAAAGTGTTGTTTAAACGGGATTCTATATCAGATCTCTCAATATCATAATAGCGCGTTCTGAATTGCTCAGCGGCATAGCCTTTCAAGATCAAAGAGGTTTGGTCCTGGGAATTCATGTTTTCATCCCAGTTAATATTGTGGGTTTCGCTTGTAATGTTGTTACTGGAAACAATGTTATCTTTGAGTTGGTGAAAAGTGCCGCCTTGTTTGTCGATAACAACAAATTCAACAGATTTGTCAAACCAGGGCAATGTATAATCAAAGGGGATGCTGGAATCAAAATCATACAACTTTTCCTGACCGCCAATGTTTGTCAATACAGCCAATCTGTCAAACCATCGTATTGTGGGTACTGATTTTTCAAACTTTCCTTCGCGTTTGTCTCGCAGCCAGACGATGCTGGAGGGGATGTCCCATTTATCCAGAATTTTATACATAGCATAAGCCATGTCTGATGCGTCTGCTTTACCCTTGTCGAAAATGCTATTGATCTCGTCACTCAGCGGATAAATAGAATTATAGTCTTCCAGAACAATAGTTTGACGCAGTGCTTTATACAAGCTGTCTGTTAATGCATAGGTTTTGTCAGAATCCTGAATTGAATTGTCAAAACCCAGCTTTTTCAAATTGCCGTTACTCACATTATCTTTTTGAATATAGTCTTTGTAAAATTCTTCACCACGTCTCTCCCAGTTGGCAAATGGATAGTCAGAAGGAGACCATTTATCAATAACAAAAGCGGTGATCAAAGATTGACTTTCAAAGGGGAGAGAGAGGGGTTCGTCATTGATTCCCCGTAAATTTTGTAATGACCAAAAGTAGGTTTTTCCGGCACCGGCTGCCTGCTTTTGATCTACAATCTCGGGTTGGCCGATTTGATCTTGTGGAAAGCTATAAAAGTTTGCTGTAGATGTAAAGGGCAAGGTTAAATAGAGATTGGAATAGAGTATAAAGTCCCGCTCCTGATATGTAAAGATAGCAGAGGTATATTTTGAAAATCTGTCTTGAAATCTGTATTCAAGCTGCAGGATATCACCCACACCCAGGTCAGGGATCTTTAGCAGTACTTTTCTGGCAAGGGGAATGCCCATGCTGTTTTCCCGGGAAACTGTGGGTTTTACATAATCGTCAGGCATGGTCCAGACATCACCATTTTCTTTTAATACCCGTACATTTATGTTAAAGTAATTGGGTATTTCATCACCAAAAGATTCATGATATTTAAATTCAAAAGTGCCATAGCGTTCTACTGCTTTTTCATTGAACAGTTTTACCAGCATTATATTATTTTTTGTTGTGCTGGTTCCTTTGAGTTCAACGCCCCTGTAATAGTATTCTGCATCATGTACGGTGTAGCTCTGTTCTTTCAGAATAATTACTGCATCCATATTTTTAAAGTTCTCGGGTGTGAGCACTTTTTGCAGCTTTTCTTCCGGCAGATTTCTGGCAAACTCTGCAGATAATGTGATTGTAGCTAAAACAAGCATTGATAGGAATGTGATTTTGAATTTCATCGTACTTTCCCTCTAATAAATTGAATTGTTCTGGTGAAATTGGTTTGTGTGGATTGAAAGGTTTTAATAAATACAACTTTTGATGATTCTGTAAACGGTCCCGGATCAATATCTAATGCGTATAAAAGTTTGTTTTGTTTGGAGTCTTTGCTTTGATATCCTTCAAATTCAAGATCAATATTAATGCGATTGTAATAGGGATAATAGTATAACGCGTCTGAATCGATTTCCTGAATATCTGCGGGGAAAAGCATATTGAATATTCTTGACAGGTTACTGATATAGGAATCATTAATATTGACAAAACAATTCTGTATTGTCAAATCACAGATGAATTGAATCGTGGTATCATTATAAACCGGATTCAAAGAGTGAAGACGAAAATTATCTGTAATATTTTTGTGCAGCCAGGTATTGATTCTTTCATAATAGTCACTGGTTTTATAGTATTTTTCACTAAATAGAAAAGGGATAGCAAATTGATCAGAAAGGGTGAAAGTAAATTGACCTGTTAGATCATTATCTTTGATTGTGACATTACCGGAAATATCAAGCAGGTTTGTTTGAACTTGATTGATAGTTTTAATTTCCGAGTTGTTTTCCCGGATGATCAATGCCGGTTTATTTATGAGATCAATGTTGGTAATATCAACTCTACCTCGCCTGTTTGTTCCATCATACCAGACATCCTGTCCGTTATGATTATAATGGACCAGCATATGATTAAACTGAGATACCGGAAAATCGAAAAAACGATTTTCACGGCCTCTGTAAACCAGGGCTAAATTCGCATCCAGGTTCAGGCTTTGTGCCAGACTGTATATCAAAGATGCATAATCTTTACAATCTCCGTATTTGTTGTAGAGGATGGTATCTATATCATGAGGAATGATCTCGCCTTTTTCTATATAATTCTGTTCATATCTGACTTTATCCCGGCACCACGAAACAATAGCATCCATTTTTTCCTTATCTGTTTTGCATTCTCTAGTGATTTCAAGCGCCAGGGGTTTTGATTGCTCAGAAAAAAGTTTTGATTTAACAAGTTTAATGTATTGATTACCAAAATTCTTCCAGGAAGGGGAAAGTTTGGATTCGTTTGAACCTATTTGTGCAAGAATAGTGGGTTCGGTATTGAGTGGTTCAAAAATATAATATGCATCTTGAGGAGTAAAAGAATCCCAGTGAAAAGAATATGTCTTTACTCCATCGACAATATCAGTTTTGGGTGTTTTTGTATCATTCTCTACTTGCCAGTGTAATGACTGATTGGCAGGCATTTCAAATGAACAGGAAATGTTTGATGCTTGAATTGGGATTTGATCAAGTGAAAAATATAAACCCAGGAAAGGAGCCACAAGCTCGTGTTCGGTAATGACTTCAATAAGGTCTCCCGGTTTTATATCTTTGTCTATGGGTGCAATATATACATTCGCTGTAGAGATTCTGCTTGTATTGCTTAGACCCATTCTTGAAAGGTCTTTGATACTGCAGCTTTTGATTGTTTTGTTGTTATGGATGATTCTGGCGTTATATGAAGTCAGTTTTTCGAACGAGCTGTCATACACGTAAAAAAAATCAGGACTGGTATTTCTGTTACTGCCCATTTGAAAGATACTATGGGTTTTTTTATGTACGCTTTTATCAACACTAAATTGTTGATGATAATAGATGATAACATTTTGGTTGGACGACTGGTTGGAAATCTGTTCAAGAAGAGAATTGTCCAGAAATTTTCCAGAACTGCAATTTAAGACAAACAAACCAATCGTCAAGAAAAATAGTTTTTTCATTAAAGCCCCATTTTGGTACAATAGCGAATAGATTGATTTCTCCTAGCAAGTAGAGAACATTTATTAGTACCCCCAATTCAAATTTTTGCAGAATCTACTGCCCCAATTAATTCCCCCATGTAATTTGAATTTTATTTTTTAGAGATTTTGAGCGTTTTATTGCCGGTGATTTCAGTCTTGATAAACTTTCCTGCCAGCTCACCGGTTGTGATGTTACCGTCCACTTTAAACTCGGCTGTTTGATTGTTAAATGAAGGCAGCCAAACCTGCGCTGTAGTATTGTTTGGGATTTCTAGATTTAATGTTAAAGATTCATCAACAATCTGTTCAAATTTAATTTTTACCGGTCCTTTAATAGTCGGTACCGTAGCCATTCCGAATTCAAGGTCACCAACCTGTGGTTTGATTAGGATTTTTGAGAATCCCGGTTCAAGCGGTTGAACACCTACCAGATATCTGGGGATGATATTTGCCGGAGCTGCTCCCCAGGCGTGGTTCCAGTCCAGATTGTTTTTGTATTTCCAGTCCCAGGCTTCAAGTGTTATGGTGGTACCTACGTTGTTAATCATATGAGGCCAACTGCGGTCACTGTCATTGGTCATAAGCCAGAGAGCGTAATCATCTTCTCCTGCATTATAAAGCGCTTCCAGTAAATATTGTGAGCCATAAACACTGCAAGCCATGCCTCGTGATTTAATAAATTCGACAACTGTGGGTAGATATTCTTCAGGGACCATATTGAACGCCAGGGGCACCATGTTGGCATGTAGAGCAGAGTGATTGGTAGACTCTCCATCTTTGTATATTCCCAGTTTTTTGTTGATAAAAATTTTATTGAAAGCAGTTTTAACTTTTTTAGCTTGATCTGCAAATTGTTTTGCTTCATCGGTTTTGTTCAATGCGGCTGCAATGTTGCTCATAATAACCAGGGTTTGGTAATGGAAGGCGTTTACAACCGTATTATAATCGGTCATTTCAAAGTTGTCACGTTCACCTGTTCCACCTTCCGTAAAGGACCCGGGAGGCCAATCAACAATATCTCGCATATTCCCGTCAAAGTGGATTGATTTTAAAACATCATCTGTTACCAGCCCGGTAGTGGTACTAATCAATCCGTCTTTTCTTGCCAGTACCATCAGGCTTTTGGCTTTTAGGTCATTATAATAGTGCTGTATTGATTCTGTATTCCCGGTGTACATGTAATCCGCCCAGGCCATAAGTACCGAATGCAGAATCCATTCAGTAGGCCAGGTAGGATTTTCAATGAGATATTCGTGACTGTAGCGTGCCATACTGTACTCGCGGTCCACGCAGTAATGACCAAGCTGGTTGATATAGGCATCTGCTTCGTAAGGGACGCGTTCACGATCTCCATCCACATATACACCGCAAAAAGAGGTCGCTTTGATACTGTATTTGCACAAATCCCAAACTGCATTTATTACCGGATCGGCAGATTCGAAAAAAGATGCATTGTCATTAAAGGGATAATGTACGGTAAGCATTCGGGTTTGAGAGGTGTCAATTTCTGACTTGGCAGAACGGATTTCAGCATAGCGAAACGGTAAAACTTCACCGGTATATTCCGGCATGAGGATGGCGTGTTCGCGTGTGTTGCGTTTATCCGGGGGGATAGTTAAGGTATAGATTGATGTTTTGGGATTGATTTCAACTTGAATTTCACGATAGCGTATATTGCCATCGGGTTTTTGATCAATTCTGTCAGGAGTTTTTAACTTTTCACCCAGCGCAATTACAAGTGTTTGCGGTTGGTTGACCTTTTTAAATGCGAGTTGTAGCGTTCCGAAAGCATCAAGGCCAAAATCAAGAAAGATCGTTCCATCGTTACGGTAGACAATTCTGTCAATAGCAACAGGCGTTGTTTGCAATGGATAGCGAGTGGTTTTATATTGGTCTCCGGCCTGGTCTGACAGTGTAAAAGCTTGAGCTTTTGAATATTTCAATTCATTATCCTGATCGTCCCAGGCTTTTACTCGCCAGTAATAGGTGTTACCCGGAGAGAGGAGAGTACCGGCATATTCAATATTTGACGATTGGGTTGATTCGGTTTTGCCGGAATCCCAGATGTCTGCGGCATTAGAGAACTTGTTATCCGTTGCTACCTGAATACAATACGCAGATTGCTGGCTGCCGGGAGTTTTTGCGTTAAAAATCCAACTGAATTCCGGAGTAGTGTCATATATTTCGGTGGTTTGCGGATTCTCGAGCAACTCGCACATGAGACCGGATGGCCTTGTGTCGGAGGTTGAGCAGGAAAGTGAAAAAAATGTAAGCGTTAATATTAGCGATAAAGATAAGATAATATTGCCACGCGTCATTATTTTTGGATTTGGCATTTATGCTCCCGGATTGCAGTTGAAATGTTTGTAGCTATGGTTAATTTTAAACAGGATAACCTTTTTGTGGTGCTGAGAAATGTAATTAATAGTTAAACTTAATAAACTATATAATTTGCAAAAATGCAAGTTTTATGATTCTAATAGTTGAATAATTTTTTAATTCAAAAGTTATTACGACAGGTGTGTTTGTTTTGCACAATTTTTTTCTCTTTTTAAATAATTAACTTGACTCAAAAAAACAAATCATATATATTGTATTGTGTAGGAGAAACACATACTACATTTTGTGTTATATTGGCTATAGGCCGTCAGCAAATTTCCCTGCAACCGAATAATCAAAACGATCTTTTCTATTTTTGATTCCAGAGCTTGGGTAGATTCCCTGCTAGTTGGGAGCGGAAGTGATTTAACTGCTGATAAAAAAATACCGTGGGTGGTGAGGATTTCAATTAATTACATGTGAGAATTATCTGGATAGCGTGAAATCTCGTTTATCTGGGAGAGGGAAATATCAGGAGGACATTATATGAGTGTTGCGTTTAAAACTTTTCGCAAAGTCGTTAAAAGGAACGGCGTTGTTACCGATTTCGACTCGCAGAAAATTACCGGAGCTATTACAAAAGCTGGATTGGCTACGGGCGAATTTGGTGAAGAAACATCCAAACTTTTAATGATTAAGGTTCTGTCTTTGGCCCAACAAATTTTAGACGATACTATTGTAACTGTTGAGCAGATACAGGATATTGTTGAAGAGGTATTATTAGCATCACCTTATAAAAAATCCGCCAAGGCGTATATTATTTATCGTGATCAACATGCCAGAATTCGTGAAATAAATTCCAAGTTTAATGTAGATTTGGTAAACCAGTATTTAACCCGTGCCGACTGGAAAGTAAACGAAAACAGCAATATGAGTTTTTCTTTGCAAGGGCTCAATAACTATATCTCTTCAGAAATCAGCAAGGTTTACTGGTTAAATAATATTTTCCCCAACTATATCAAAGAAGCACATCTGAATGGTGATTTTCATATTCATGATTTGGGAGTGATTAGTGTTTATTGTGTGGGTTGGGATTTGTATGACCTTTTAATTAATGGCTTTAAAGGGGCGGCAGGTAAGGTAGAATCCAAACCGGCCAGGCATTTCCGCAGCGCATTGGGACAGATTGTAAACTTTTTCTATACTTTGCAGGGTGAAGCTGCAGGTGCTCAAGCTTTTTCAAATTTTGATACACTGCTTGCCCCTTTTATTAAATATGACAACCTGAATTACAGAGAAGTTAAACAGGCATTACAGGAATTTCTGTTTAACGTCAATGTGCCTACACGGGTTGGCTTTCAAACTCCTTTTACCAATGTAACTCTGGACCTTACAATCCCTTCTTATTACGCTGACCAGGGTGTTGTGATTGGTGGTGAAGTACAAGACAAAACCTATAGTGAATTCAAGACCGAGCTGGATATGTTTAACAAAGCATTTCTTGAAGTCATGCTGGAAGGTGATGCCAAAGGCCGTGTGTTTACATTCCCCATTCCTACCTATAATATTACCAGTGATTTTGACTGGGACAATCCTAATCTGGAATTGTTGTGGGAAATTACAGGCAAGTATGGTATTCCATATTTTGCAAATTTTGTAAATTCTGACATGCACCCTGAAGATGCGCGCAGTATGTGCTGTCGTTTGAGAATTGATAATCGTGAACTGATCAAACGCGGTGGTGGTCTGTTTGGGTCTTCTCCATTAACAGGTTCTGTAGGTGTTGTTACCATTAATCTTCCCAGAATCGGTTACCTTGCCAGTTCAGAAGAAGAATTTTTTGATCGTTTAACCAATTTGATGGATATGGCTCGAGACAGCCTTGAAACCAAACGTAAAATTCTTGAACGTTTTACCGATGATAATTTGTATCCCTATACCAAATATTATCTGCGCAATGTAAAAAAACGTTTTAACCAGTTTTGGAAAAACCATTTTGCAACTATAGGTATTTTGGGCCTTAATGAAGCTTGTATAAACCTGTTTGGTGAAAATATTGGTTCTTCTATGGGACAGGATTTTGGTGTTAAAGTACTTAATTTCATGCGTGAAAAACTCGTAGAATATCAGGAAGAAACAGGTAATAACTATAACCTCGAAGCAACTCCTGCCGAAAGTACCACATACCGACTGGCGACCATAGATAAAGAAAAATATCCAAATATTTTGAGTGCGATTGATCTTGAAAATGGAGCGTGCTCTGCACCATTTTATACCAATTCGTCACACTTGCCTGTGAATTATACGGATGATCTTTTTGATCTTTTAGACATACAGGATGATATGCAATCTCTGTACACAGGTGGAACTGTAATTCATTTGTTCCTTGGTGAGCGGATCAAAGATATGCAATCTCTGAAAACCCTCATTCGCAGGGTTTGCGATACCTATAAACTTCCGTATTTTTCTATTACACCTACATTCAGTGTTTGTCCTACTTGTGGATATTTGGAAGGTGAAAAAGAATTTTGTCCCAAGTGTTCTAACAAGACTGAAATTTACTCACGTGTAGTTGGATACTTGCGTCCTGTTAATCAATGGAATAAAGGAAAACAGGAGGAATTTGAAATGCGAAAGACCTTTACTGTATGAAAATCGGAGGTTTTCAACGGATTTCTTTAATAGATTACCCGGGTAAATTATCAGCCGTTGTGTTTACCCGGGGTTGTAATTTTAGATGCCCCTTTTGTCACAATTCTGAACTGGTTTTACCAGACCGGTTTAGTCCTCTCATTCCCGAAGATGAAATTTTTTCGTTTCTAAATAAACGTACCAAACATCTTGATGGTGTGGTGATTACGGGAGGAGAGCCGGCTATGCAGGCAGATTTGGGTTCGTTTATAGAAAATGTCAAGGCATTGGGTTTTCTGGTTAAGCTGGATACAAACGGTTCGTACCCCAATGTGATTAAAGAGCTTTTAGATAAAAAGTTGCTGGATTTTGTTGCAATGGATATTAAATCAACATTTGAAAAATATTCAGAAGCCGCGGGAACAGATGTAAACACAGATCTTGTAAAACAGTCTATTGAGATCATCAAAGGGGCAGGTGTTGAGCACATGTTCAGAACAACGCTGGTAAAGGATCTGATAGAATTTGACGATGCAAAAACAATTAAAGCATATTTAAAAGATTCACCCTACATTTTGCAATATTTTCACCCTTCTGAAAAGATTATAAACCCCGATCTTGTTGAAAAATCCCATTATACTCAAACCGAAGTTGCCCACTTTCAGGAAGAATTGAATTCCGGTTCCTGATCTTTTATTCAAAATCTTTATAAAGCATACTGGGCTGTACTTCTTTATTATTCTGGTATTTATTGCTGGTGTATGTTTGGTAATCGCCTTCCAGAGTATGATAATAGATTTGGCAAATTTCAACTCCGGCATAAATCCTAATGGGCTGAACACAGATTATTTCCAGGGTCCAGTATCCTTTAAAACCTACATCTCCAAAGCCAGCAGTTACGTGCACAAACATACCGAGCCTTCCTACAGAAGATCTGCCCTCAAGCATGGGTACAAATTTTTCGGTGGCCGTATATTCAACGGTTCTGCCAAGATAAAGAATATTGGGTTGCAGAACAAATCCTTCATCCGGGATATTGATACGTTTTGCCTTGTTGATTTTTTTCATGTCCAGTTCGTTCGTATCATAAACCAAGAGCTCGTCATGCAGACTGAGGTTATAGCTGTTGGGATTGATCCGTTCAGGATAATAAGGATCAATGATGATTTCTTTATTTATATGTTTTTTTATTTCAAGCCCCGATAAAATCATAAGTTTTCTCAATTCATAAATGTTTGTAATAGTAGCCCACAAAGCTCAAGGGTTCTCTTGCCTTTATCTTTATGAGATGAATAGTTTAGTAATTTACAAAAAATATAAACTAAAACAAAAGCTCAAACATAAAAAATACTTTGTTTTTAACAAAAAAAATGTTAATTTACTCCCTTTTTCAATAACGAATGAATTATTATGAATTTAGAACAGTTAATATCTGGACAACGTGCTATTATTAAAGAAATTAGGGCAAAGGATAATGTGAAAAGGCGTTTGATGCTGCTGGGATTTGCAGCAGGTCAAAGCGTTACCATGATTAAATCTGCGCCCCTAAAAGATCCTCTTGAAGTGTCATTGCAGGGAGGGCATCTCAGTATTCGACGAAGTGAAGCCGCATTGATTAAAGTTGAACTCATTAATGGTGACCCCCTTGAAAGATAAATCGATTACAATTGCTTTGGCCGGGAATCCCAATTCCGGCAAGACTTCTATCTTTAATGGTTTAACCGGAGCCAGACAAAAGGTAGGCAACTTTGCAGGTGTTACTGTAGAAAAACGAGAAGGCCGTAAAGTTTTTAACGGTTATGACTTGAACATTGTTGATCTTCCCGGCACATACAGCCTTACCGCTCAATCACTTGATGAAAAAGTTGCCCGTGACTTTTTATTGAATGAATCCCCTGATATTGTTATCAATGTTATTGACAGTGGATGTCTGGAAAGAAGTTTGTATCTGACAACACAATTGATTGCAATGGGTTTGGATGTAATCATTGATCTAAATATGTGGGATGAGCTTGAAAAGTCGGGTGATGCCATTGATACGGACACACTATCGGTATTGCTGGGAACCCCGATTGTTACTTCTGTTGCCAGCCGCGGTAAAGGAATAAATAAGCTGCTTGACGCGGTGATAGAATTACATGAAAACCGTCAGGCCACTCACCATCACCCACCTGTCTCTTATGGTCCATTGCTTGATGATATGATTCGGGATATCAGTGATGAAATAGAAAAAAGTGGTTTGGATCTGGATGGGGCAAACTCGCGCTGGCTTGCTGTTAAATTTATAGAGCGTGATGAACAAATTGGGGCCCTTTATCAAGACACGTTAAAACAATATAAATCACTTGAAGATAAAATTGATAAAGCTGTTCAACATATCAAGGTTACCACATCATCAGATCCCGAGTTTGCCATTGAGGAAGGACGAATGGGATTTGTTGCCGGAGTGGTTCGGGAGGTAGCAAAGAAAAAGAGTTTTAACCGCATGTGGTTGTCTACCCAGATCGACAACTTTCTTACCCATCCGCTTTTGGGGTATCCTTTATTTTTAATATTTATGTGGTTGATCTTTTATGCTACTTTTACTTTGGGTGAATATCCCCAGATGTGGTTCGAGACCGGGATCTCTCAATTACAGCTATTATTAACAAGTATTTTGCCTCATGGCCCTGTTGTGGATCTGGTGGTTGAAGGTATTGTTGGCGGTGTGGGTTCAGTTATTGTATTTTTACCCAATATTGTAATTTTGTTCCTGGGAATTTCTTTGCTTGAAGATTCCGGCTATATGGCACGCGCGGCATTTTTGACTGATAAGCCCATGCATTTTTTAGGACTTCATGGAAAATCCTTTATTCCTATGCTGATGGGGTTTGGATGTACCGTACCCGCTATTATGGCTACCCGCACACTTGAATCTCCCCGAGACAGGATCTTGACTACGCTGCTTTTACCCATGGTGTCTTGCAGTGCCAAGCTGCCAGTGTATATTCTTATTGCCGGTACTTTTTTTGAGAAAAGGGCCGGGCATGTGGTCTTTTCCATGTATATATTGGGTATTGTCTTTGCTATCATAGTTGCGCGAATATTACAACGGACTATGGTTAAGACAGAGAGCATACCTTTTGTAATGGAATTGCCTCCGTATCGCTGGCCTACTTTAAAATCCGTAGTCATACATATGTGGGAAAAAAGTAAACTGTATCTCAAAAAAATGAGTGGTGTTATACTGATAGCATCTGTAATTTTATGGGCATTGGGCTATTTTCCCAAGAGCGAAAAATTGACCGCCCAATATGATCAAAAAATTGAGACATTAAAACAACAAACACCGCTTGATGTACAAAAACTGGACTCGTTAATCAAAGAAAAAAGAGCTGCCGAGTTGGAATACTCGTTCATCGGGCGCATTGGTCAAGGTGTGGAGCCGGTCTTTAAACCGCTGGGTTTCAACTGGCAGATGAGTGTTGCTTTGTTTACCGGTTTTGCCGCAAAAGAAGTGGTTGTTTCTACTTTGGGTGTGTTGTACCAGGTGGAGCCCAGTGATGAGCCAACAACCAGCCTTTCTGAAAAATTGAAAAACAGCGAAATTACTCCACTTGCAGCATACACATTCCTGGTGTTTATCTTGTTATATACTGCATGCATTGCCAGTGTAGTAGCGATTAAGCGGGAAATTGGTGCAAAATGGATGACATTTTCCATAGTATTTCAGACGGCAATTGCATGGATTGTTTCATTTGTAATCTATAATGCAGGCATGTTAATGGGATTGTAATCATATGGATCATCAACATCATCACTCACATACACATAATGACGATATCAAGAATTTAAAAATCGCGTTTTTTTTGAACTTTTTGTTTTCTCTTTTAGAGTTGGTTGGTGGCCTGTTGACCAATTCTATGGCTATTCTTTCTGACGCATTACATGATTTTGGGGATTCTCTTTCAATCGGGTTATCCTGGTATTTTCAAAATTTTTCCAAAAAATCAGCCGATGAACAATATACATATGGTTACCGCAGGTTTTCTCTAATTTCAGCTTTGGTAAATTCATTTGTATTGTTTGCGGGTTCTGTTTTTATTATTCGTGAAGCCATACCGCGTTTGCTTGATCCTGAGCCTGTGCATTCACTCGGAATGTTGGGATTGGCAATTCTGGGTATTTTATTTAATGGCATTGCCATTTTAAGATTACACAAAGGTAGTTCTGTTAATGAACGCATGGTAAAACTGCATCTGCTGGAAGATGTTTTGGGATGGATTGCCGTATTGGTTGGCAGCCTGTTAATCTATTTCTTTGACTGGACGTTTCTTGATCCGCTTTTGTCTATGGGGATAGCTGCTTTTATTTTGTGGAATGTGTTCAAAAATTTTAAACAGATTGTGGGTGTGTTTTTACAAGCCATACCCTCTGATGTAGATATAAATGGTCTGATTGATGAACTGTCCGGTATTGAGGGTGTTCGGTCTGTAAGCGATGTGCATATTTGGTCTCTTGATGGCGAGTTTCATATTTTATCCGCACATCTTGGAATTGAGGATACCATTCCACGAACTGAGATTGAAACACTCAAGGCACGTGCACGAGAAATCGTAAAAAGATATCATATAGAGCATGAAACCTTTGAAATTGGCTTTAGTGACAGAGCGTGCATGTTTCGCTGTTAATGTTGATTAAATAAAGGGCATTGGTGAAATGAAAAAGATAGATTTTAAAAAAGAACTCAATTTGCTCTATGCTCCATCTGCCAAAGTTTGTACTATAGTAGATGTTCCATCAATGAATTACCTGATGGTGGATGCTGAGGGGGATCCCAATAAAGTCAAAATATTTCAGGATGCTATTGAAGCGCTCTACAGTTTGTCTTACTATATTAAATTTCACCTGAAAAATAATTTAGAATATGATTATGTTGTACCTCCACTTGAAGGCTTGTGGTGGACAGATGATATGAGAGAATTCAGTCCCGAGAATAAAGATATTTGGAAATGGACATTGATGATCATGCAGCCTGAAAAGGTAACCCCGGATTTATTTACGGATGCTGTGGAGGCGGTGCGAAAGAAAAAAGACCCTATTGCTTTAGACCAGGTTTATTTCAAGGACTATAATGAAGGAAAATCTGCGCACATCATGCATATTGGGCCATATGCGGAAGAAGCTCCTACCATTCAACGATTACATGACTTTATTGATCAACAGGGATTAGAACGGAGAGGAAAACATCATGAAATTTATCTCAGTGATCCTCGCAAGGCAGATCCTGTTAAAATGAAGACTATAGTTCGTCAACCTGTGGGGTAAGTGGTTTCTTGTGTGTTCCATCGCAAAAGGGTTTGGTAGCTGAGCGGTTGCAACTGCAGAGGTAGATGGGGCCTTTTCTAATTTCTTCACTGCCGTCCGGGTGAACAAGCTTGACCTCACCTTCTACCAGGTATGAGCGATTTTCTCTGATTTTGATTACAGTTTCTGAATTCATTGTTTTTCCTTTTCATTATAACTTTTTATATTCATTTTTTTAATAAAAAGAAAACAGAGAAATGGGTTTTGTTATTTCATAAAATTTGACATTAAAAAAGCAGGGTATATTTACCCTGCTTTTATCGTTTTATTTACTCATGACAGCACCCGAGGGGAATTTCTGCCAGGTACGTGTTGGTCCGTTTATATGCAGTACACCATTTTCAAAATACATCCGGTCAAGGTTTGGTGTTCGATTACCGGATGGGTTTGCAGGATCCGTATGGGTGTGATAGATGATAAACATTTCTGATCCATCGGGGGAGACGGTTACACTGTTATGGCCGGGGCCTGAAGCGCCTATGTCAAGATTGGATTTGAGCACAGGATTTTGATCATATTTTTCCCAGGGACCAGTAGGGGAGCTGGATGTAGCATAACCAATGGAGTAATCGGAGCTGGCAAAATAATTTGCTGAATACATGAGGTAATAAACTCCATCATGTTTTAATACAAAGGGGCCTTCGTTCCATTGCCATTCCGCATCCGGATGTTCCCATTCTTGCGAAGGAGAGATACACAATGTGGGCTTGCCAATGGGTTTGAGATCCTCTTTTGACATTTTTTGTGCCCAGATCTGACTGACATGATTACCATTGATTATATTGTCTGAACAATCCAAAGCGTAGTAAAGATAGGGGGTGCCATCGTCATCAAAGTAAAAGTGACCGTCAATACAGCTCTGTTCGTTTTGGATTAGAGGTGTGTATAGATCGTTAAAGGGGCCCAGCGGGTCATGACTGACAGCAAGGCACAGTTTCAGTTTGTCGTCTTTTTTGTCGCGTGCACTGTAGGTCATATAGTATTTGTTATTATAAAAAACGACTTCGGGAGCCCAGAAAGCCTCATCAGCCCATTGATTGTTTTGCGATAGTATGTCATACGCCAAACCGGCATCAATCCATTGCATCAAATTTGTTGATACAAAAACTTTAAATCCACGGGCTTGCACAGAAGTACAGTACATGTAATACAAATCACCCTGCTTTAAAACAAAGGGATCACCGATATGGGTTATGGTACCCATGGGATTTCTATATTTTGTGCCCCTTTGAGAAAATGCGCTGGTAGTGAAAAGTAATAAAAGAAAAACAGTAATTGTGATTTTTAATGTCTTTTCAACTTTATTCATTTCCCGACCTCTTTCGTTACTGCTCTATCTATTATTTATTTTTTAATGCATCAATCAATCAAAAGTTTCTATGGTAATGGGTTCACCTATTGTTTTGTACATTTTGTTAATGGTTTCTCGTGGTTTATTGAATCCGTCAAGAATCCAGAAACGATAATTGAGCTTTAATGGATCTTGGGGTACCAGGTTAAAGGGAATGTATTCTCCAAACCTTCCATATTTGCGTTCAGAAAAATCTGCAGGACCGGGGTTCGAAGGAGCAGACATGTAAACCACCGTATATGCTTGTGTATCTACAGAATACTGTAGGGCATTCCAGGGCAGGTCTACATGGGCTTCATCATTAATTTCCTGATCTGCCGGGAGTTGGTCCCAGCCTTGCGGACGTAAGTAGCGTGTATCTTGCTTATGATCAGCAACATATTGTGCGGCGCGGAACTGAACACCCGCATGCTGACGGTCACCTCCGAGTTTAACCAATCCATCAAGTGATTCAAGAGAAGATTCAAAATCAATCAAGTTTGATCCGTCTTGTGTTTTAAAGGCACGTACGGTGCGTACTTCGGTCATAATAGTTTCATTGTTACGGGTTATCCAGTCAATGCTCACTGAATGTCCGCCAAAGACTGGCCCAACACTGTAGCTGATAAATGACTGGTGTTCCGTGTAATCTCCATCGAGTGATGCCCAAAGGTTGTACAGGCTGTCACCAATACTGACATTGCGATAGCCGAAAAAGATACCTCGATGATGCGGGTAGAGTCCGCCTTCCCCTTTGGTGATCAATTGAGAGCCATCAGGCGAGTAAACCTGGTGATAGGGTTTTTGATTTGCATCCGGATTTTGTGGATCAAAAGCTTTGTAGATATATTCCATAACCGGTGTATCTTTGTACATTAATTTTGTAGTACCGTTCTCATCGTCAGTCCATTGATACCGTGTATCGGCACAAGACCGGCCAATAAAGATGGTCCAGTTTTGGGTTTCACCCGCTTTCATTGCAGGCTGCATCCACCAAACTCTGGCAAAGCCACCACCAATATTTTCCAACTGCCCGGGAATTTTACTTTTACCATCAGACAAGCAAACCGGTAAATTGGGAGTAACCGCTGGCAACAAAACATCCGTATACATGGGAGACTCGGGCCGATCGATATTGCCGGCATTTAGCTTGATCTCGTGTTGAGACTGGTAGGAGGAACAAGAAATAAACATTACAGTAATAATGATAAAAATAGGTTTAAAAATTTTCACAAATCGTCTCCTCAATTTACAGGTTTATTGATTATGCCGCCACCATAGAGTTGGTCATTAATGTAAAGGACTACGGATTGCCCCGGTGTTACAGAAGCGCGGGGCTGCTTAAATTTTATTTCAAAGCTGTCAGAATTGCAATTGGTGATTACAGCCGGAAATCCGGGATCGTTATAGCGGATATGGGCAATCACCTGGGTGCCAGGCTCGGGAGCCTTGACGCTTATCCAGTTCGCATCAGTGGCGATTAAACCTGCAGACAGCAGGTCTTTTTTATCGCCAATACGTATAGTATTGTTTTCAGCGTTAATTTCAGTCACATAGATGGGGCGTCCAACGGCAATGCCTAATCCTTTACGCTGACCTATAGTATAAAAAGGATAACCTTTGTGTTTGCCCAGAATGTTATTGTCCATGTCTAATATATTACCTTCAGAAATGGTACGTCCCTGAGCAGCCAGCTCTTCATTTAAGAATCGTTTGTAATCATCATCTTCTATAAAGCAGATTTCCTGACTTTCCTGTTTTTCGGAGATGACCAGACCGGCTTTTGCGGCAAGATCGCGGACCTCTGGTTTTGTCAAGCCGCTCAGGGGGAATCGGGTGTTTTTAAGCTGCTCCTGCGATAATGCCCACAGCGCATATGACTGGTCTTTGTGTTGATGGGCTGCTTTGGAAAGAATGAATCTGTTGCTATCCGGATTAAAGGTAATGCGGCAATAATGTCCTGTGGCAAAGGCATCGGCGCCCAGTTTCAATGATTTATCTAAAATATGGCCCCATTTGATCCGGGGATTACAACGCACGCATGGGTTTGGTGTTCTTCCTGCCATATATTCATTGATAAAATCATCAATCACACTTTGTCTGAATTCTTTTTTGATTTCAATGACATGGTGGTCTATACCCAGGGTTTGACACACTTTTTGTGCATCCTCAACAGCTTGTTTGTCGCGATGACATTGAGAATCATAATGGATCATGGTGATACCAAAAACGGAATGGCCTTGTTCGCTCAAGAGGACTGCCGCAACCGAGCTGTCTACGCCACCGCTCATTGCAATGGCAATTTTTTCATTGATTGAATTACTCATATTATACTGTTTCTTGTGATTCTGCAATATTTAATGTAAAACTAAAGGTAGAGCCTTTTTCTTCCTTACTGGTGACTTGAATAACACTCGAGTGTGCCTCTACAATATGCTTAACAATTGCCAGACCTAAACCCGTACCGCCCACATCACGAGATCTTTCCTTGTCTACCCGATAAAATCGCTCAAAAATTCTGGATAAATGTTCCTGTGCAATACCGCGCCCTGTATCAGAAACAAATATTGTTACCTTGTCGTCCTGTACTGTATAACCCACAGTGACCTGGCCATTTTCAAGATTGTATTTAATTGCGTTTTCTGTCAGATTTGTTACAACCTGTTTAAGGCGGGTTTTATCTCCCATCACAAATACAGGTTCTTGAGTGCTTTTCAGGAATGACAGGGTTACGTTACTGTCTTTGGCCGTTTCCTGAAGGTCTTTGACAATTTTTTTAAGCCATTTTCGAACATCAAAAGATTCAAAGCTCATTTTCATCTCACCGGATTCAATGCGTGAGATTTCTATTAAATCGGTTAAAAGATTATTGAGCCGAACGGCCTGCCGATAGGTCTTTTTGATGAACTTTCGCTGAACTTTGGGATCAAAGTTTTTAGTAGCCATCAAGGTTTCTAAATAGCCCTGGACCGCAAAAATAGGAGTTCGCAACTCGTGCGATACATTGCCAAGAAACTGACTGCGCATTCGTTCCAGCTTGCGGAGGTAGATCAGGTCTTCCTGAAGCTTATCCATCATTTCATTCAGCAGCCCCGCAAGGTCTCCAATCTCATCATTCGAAGTGTGCTCAAACCTTGCTTCCATGTTGCCTTTTTTTATGGATTCGGCGACCTGGGCCATTCTGTGGATGGGGTATGTCATTCTGCTGGATATATAATAACTTACAATTGCTATAATGAGAAGCGCAATAGCACCCCCAACGGTTATTTTCCATCTGAGCGCTTTTAATACATCATCAATTTCTCTGAGTAAAACTGCCAACCGAATATAGTGGATGCGGTTTAGAAAGTTTGATTCGCCTTCTTTATGCGTATATTCCTGGGAAGTATAAAACATGGATTCGTGGATGGTTGCAGAAAGACGTTTGTCGTATCCGACAATATGAGCGTCTGCCATTTGGATTTCGGGACGATTTAAATGGTTTTCAAGATTTGTTAACGAGTCTTGAGAAACCTGTGAATCATAAATTACTTTGCCGGTAGAATCTATAAAAGTAATACGAATTCCGGCTTGTTCTGCATATCCATCAAGTTTAGAGTACTCTTTGGATCCTTTGACTCCAATATCAGTGTTTGCCAAAAGGTATTCGAGCTCTTTGAGCTGGGTACTCATTTGTTCAAGGATCTTGTGGCGATAATATCTTTGTATTTCAATTGTAGAAATAATACTTGCCGCTACGGTTACAAAAAATAGTAACGACAAGGTAAGATATATTAATTTTCTACGAAGGGATATATGCATATATAATTAAAATTCAGACTTTGAAGCGATAGCCAACGCCTTTGATGGTCTCAATCAGGCCCATGTTTTCAGTGCCCAGTTTTTCTCTGATTTTGCGGATATGTACATCAATAGTCCGATCAATAACCACTACATTTTCATCCCAGATTTCATCGAGAAGGATCTTGCGGGTAATAACCCGTCCGGGACGTTTTGCCATATAATAGAGTATATCAAATTCTTTTTTTGTTAGAACAATATCCTGGTCTGCTGATGTCACTTTATAACTTTGCGGGTCGATAACTAGTTCATCAACAATAATACGATCATCATTTTCCGGTTGTTTGGTTTTTGAACGTTTTAATACTTTTTTGATACGCGCAAGTAATTTTCGAATACTTATGGGTTTTACAATATAGTCGTCGGCTCCCAATTCAAGCCCAAGAACTTCGTCAATTTCACTATCTTTGGCGGTTAAAAAGATAACAGGAATATCTAGAGTTTGGGGATCTTTTCTCAATTCTTTCAAGACTTCCCAACCATCCTTACCCGGTAGCATAATGTCTAAAATAATCAAATCCGGATTTTCTGCTTTTGCGGTTAAAAGAGCTTGTTCACCATCGCTGGCTGTTACAGTATTATAGCCTTCGTTTTGTAAATTGAATTCCAACAAGTCAAGGATATCTTTTTCATCATCTACTATTAATATTTTTTTAGACATATTTTCAATCTTTATATTATGAATATATACAACGATTAAAATTACATCTTAAAATTCATTAAATCAAGTGTAAATGTCTTAAAATTTCCTTTACATTATCTTAACATTAACTTAACATTGGATGAAAAAAAATGAATATTTTCATTAAAACAGGGCTTTTGAGAGAGTTTTGCGGTTTTTTTAATTGTATTAAAGGTTATATTTTAATAAATTTTTTAAACTTGGTTTAGTACGTTCTAAATCAATTCAAATATAGCAAGTTATCGTTTTGAAAAAGCGAGAGAATGTATGGAATTGTATTTGTTTGTTGTGATTGTATTGTTCGGATTGGCTTTATCCGATTTGATGGTAGGTGTAAGTAATGATGCCGTGAATTTTATGAATTCTGCGGTAGGCTCCAAGGCTGCTCCCCGTTGGGTTATTGTATTGATTGCCAGCTTTGGTATTCTTATAGGGGTAATGTTTTCAAGTGGAATGATGGAGGTTGCCAGAAAAGGTATCTTTCATCCCGAATTTTTTACAATGCCCGAATTGCTGTATATTTTTATTGCAGTAATGATTACAGAAGTTATATTGTTGGATCTGTTTAACACCTTTGGCTTGCCAACTTCAACAACCGTATCTATAGTGTTCGAGTTGTTGGGTGCTGCTGTTGCCATTTCTTTGATTAAAGTAACGCTGTCTGGGGAAGGTATAGAAGCGCTTGCCAATTATATCAATACGGCAAAAGCGTTAATGATTATAACAGGTATCTTGTTATCCATTGTTGTAGCATTTACTGTAGGTATGATTGTTCAATTTATTACGCGTTTGATTTTTACTTTTGATTTTGAAAAGCGTTTAAAACGTTATGGCGCGTTTTGGGGTGGTGTTGCATTATCTGCAATTACATATTTTATTTTGATTAAAGGTGCAAAAGGTGCTTCTTTTATCAGTGCAGAAATGCTAACCTGGATCAAAACCCATACCTTGATTATTTTAGGTTCCAGTTTTGTTGTATGGTCTGTTATCTTTTTGTTTATCATAGTGTTTACCCGTATTAATATCCTCAAAATTATTATTCTGATGGGTACCTTTGCTCTTGCAATGGCCTTTGCAGCAAATGATTTGGTAAATTTTATTGGTGTTCCGCTGGCTGGTTATAGTACATACAAGCATGGTATGGCTGAAGCAAACCCATTAACTGCCAGTATGAAAGCATTGTCTGGGCCGGTACAAACTGAAACCTGGATGCTATTGATAGCTGGTACTGTGATGGTAGCAACATTGTGGATATCCAAAAAGGCACGAACGGTAAGTAAAACCGAGTTGGGACTTGCACGTCAGGATGAAGGCGATGAAAGATTTGAGCCTTCAGGCTTTTCACGCATGATCTTGCGTATGTTTATTTCTCAAGGACAGGTTGTTGTAAGAGCGATTCCCGGTTCTGTAAAAAGTTATATTGATAACCGTTTTCAACGTGTTAAAACAAATAATAAAAAAGCTAAAGATACTGCCAATTGGGATTTATTACGAGCATCAGTTAACCTGATGGTTGCAAGTATGTTGATCTCGTTAGGTACTTCTTTAAAATTACCGCTTTCAACAACGTATGTTACCTTTATGGTAGCGATGGGTACATCGTTATCTGATCGTGCCTGGGGACGCGATAGTGCTGTATATCGTATTTCGGGTGTATTGACAGTAATTGGTGGATGGTTTTTAACTGCTTTGGTTGCATCTACAGTTGCAATGTTGTTTGCTACGTTGATCTATTTTTTCCCATGGCCAGCTACCATTCTGTTGACTTTGTTAGTAGCATTTGTGCTTTTCCGTACACAAATTTATCATACAAAAAAAGAAAAAGAAGAATCAGAGGATATAGAGCTGGATGTGTTGGATTCTTCACCATTGCAGGAATTTAACAAATTAACCAAAAAATTAGATAAATATTTTAACAAGATTGAGAACAATCTTGAATTGGTTTATAATGGCATTTCTAAACAAAATCGCAATAAATTAAAAGATGCAAAATCAAATTCGAAAAAGATTTGCAAAACATCTAATAAATTGTTAACCCGCGTGTTAAACATTATGCAAATGCCTGACTCTGATGTAATTGATGTTGATCCCATTATTTTCAGTGGCATTACAGAGAGCAGCCAAAAAATGAAAGAACTTTCAGAGATTTGTTTGATTTATGTTGAAAATCAGCATATTGGTCTTTTGGATGAACAAAAAGAAGAATTGGCTACTCTGAAAAAACAGGTATCTAAATTTTTTAAACGTTCTGCTGAATATTTAAAAGATGATGATTTGACGGTTGATGAATGTCTGGAAAGTGGTGAAAAGATTAGAATGACCATTCAGGAATTGAACCGCAACCATTTAAAGCGAGTAAGACAGGGCAATTATCGCACTCGTCAAAGCCTGTTATATTTGGATATCTTGAACCATACTGAAGCAATTACATCGCAAACAACACAATTGCTTGCCGGTATAGCCAATACTGAAATTCCTGATCCCAGTTAGTATTCTTTTTTTAAATAAATGTCAAGCGTCTGTATTTATTTGCAGACGCTTTTTTTTTGCCTCTTTTCTTGCATTTTCCCACTTTACAATTTCTTAACATTGACTTTATCGCTTGCTAACGTGCTAAAAGTATATTTGTCTGTAATAAATTGGCAGAAACTTGAATCATTGAGGTATTTAAATGTTAAGAAAACGTCTAATTTTATCCGCTTTGCTGCTTTTTATGTTGAGCTATACCAGTGTGGTATTTTCTCAGGGCAATGGAACCATTACAGGTAAAGTGGTAGACAAGGAAACAGGTACTCCATTACCGGGTGTGAATGTTGTCATTGAGGGAACTCGCAGAGGTTCTGCGACAGACCTTGAAGGGGTTTATCGAATCAAAGGATTGCCTGCCGGTACGTATTCTTTGGTTTCAACTTATATCGGTTATTCAAATTTTAGAATTGAAGGTGTTGAGGTTAATGAAGGTCAGGTTGAAAAGCTTGATTTTGCCATGGGTATGGAAGTGCTTGAAGGGCAGGAAGTGGTTGTTACCGCAAAGGCAGTCAAGAATACTGAAGCAGTGCTGCTCAAAGATCGTCAAAAGGCAACATCCGTAAGCGACGCAATCAGTGCCGAGGCAATTACCCAGGCCGGAGCAGGAGACGCAGCCGAAGCCATGAAGGGTGTTACCGGTGCTTCTGTTGTAGGTGGTAAAAAAGTATTTGTGCGTGGTTTAGGAGATAGATATACCAGTACTCAGTTGAATGGAGCCGAGCTTCCCAGTTCAGATCCCTATGCACGTTCCGGTTCTATTGATCTTATTCCTTCGGGCTTGATTGATAATATTGTTACGGTAAAAAGCTTTACTCCGGATAAAGCGGGTGATTTTTCCGGTGGTACTGTTGATATTAAAACCAAAGATTTTCCCGAACAGCTTACCTTGAATTTTTCAGCCAGCACATCATATAATACCCAGGCAACATTTAATGATAATGCTTTACGTGTAACAGATGCCGGGAATTTGCGTTGGTTGGGTTTTGATAATGGTTCTCTTTCACTACCGGGTATTGTTGGTAATGATTTGTTGACTTTTGAAGGGAATCCCAGAACCAATTCAGAGTTGGCCCAATTTCAGGATGTTATTGTAAAATCCTTTAATCACAATATGATGCCAAATACGGCAACATTACCAATGGCCCAAAGTTATTCATTCTCTGCGGGTAATCAGTTTGAATTGTTCGGCAAGCCATTTGGTTACTTGGGTAGTTTGACATATAGCCGTTCTTATAAGAATTATGATGATGGTGAGTATAATCGCTGGGGATTGGATGTTCTTGATCCTTCCAAAGCATCGGGTTTGGATATGTGGTATGACTTGAATGATCATAAAACCACTGACGATGTACTTTGGGGCGCAACTTTGAAAACGTCATACAAACCAACATCCCGTGATTTGATCAGTGTAACCGGATTGTATAATCAGAACGCCGTGGCAACTTCAAGGATTTTCTCGGGCATTTTCCCGTATGATTATGCAAAAGATGACACTTATATTGCTACTGCTCAACAATATAATGAACGCAGTTTGAGATCTGTGCATATAGATGGAAGCCATCAGCTTGATGCGTTTTGGGGCATTAAAGCGGATTGGAAAATAGCAACCTCTCGTACAACCCAGGATGAACCTGATACCCGTTATTTGAATTTTTATCAAAACGCAAATGGTTTGATTGGTATTCGCTCCAACACCGCCCAGGAACGTTATTATAGAAATCTTGAAGAAGACCGGAATGATTACAAATTAGATTTTACAGTACCTATGAATTTTGCCTTTATGCGCACCGGTTCTTTAAAGTTTGGTTATAGTTATTCTACCCGTCAGCGTGATTTTCTTGAAAGACGTTTTGTTTATGATCCCAATAGCGATCTTCAAGACCGGTTTAGAATTAATCAGGATGACCTGAATTCAACATTGACCTCTGATGTATTGGGTCTGATTGGTCAGGAAACCAGAACTTTACCCAATGGTGAAATAAGAACTTATAACACAATGGGTATTATTCTTGAAGAAACTGCACAGCAATCCAGTAATTATGATGCAGAACAGGTTGTTGATGCAACATATGCCATGGTAGATGTGCCGGTAACCCGGAAATTACGTTTTATTGGTGGCGCGCGTTACGAGTCAACAGACATGTTTGTAAACAGTCTGGACCCGGATCCGCAATACAGTGGCGCTATTGAAACTCATGATCTGCTGCCATCTGTTAATTTTGTTTACAGTTTGAGTGAAAATATGAATGCCAGGGTTGCTTATGGACGCACCCTTGCAAGACCTTCTTTCCGTGAAATATCAGGATTTGCATCTTATGACTTTAAAGAAGGTGACAAGTTTAGAGGATATTCAAATTTAAAACGTACCCTGATAGATAATTTTGATCTTCGTTGGGAATGGTTCAGCCGCCCGGGTGAGATTTATGCCATAAGCGCGTTCTATAAAGATTTTACGGACCCAATTGTTCAGGTCCTGTTAAAAGGTGGAAACAGTTGGTTCAGTTGGAGAAATGTTGCAGAAGCTACAACCTATGGTGTTGAATTTGAAATGCGCAAGAAACTGGATGTGCTTCACCATGCGTTGAACAATTTTACCTTTAGCGGCAACTTGTCATTGATTGAATCAGAAATACAATATACCAATAAAGACCTTTTAGACGAATATCAGCAGCAGAGTGATACCAGCGCGGTTGTCAACTATACGCGTCCCTTTCAGGGTCAGTCACCTTATTTGTTAAATCTGAGTCTGGCGTATGATAATTATGATAGAGGATTAAATGCCAGCTTGTACTTAAATATTTTCGGTCAACGGTTATCGTCAATTGGTGAATACCCCACACCCGATATTTATGAACAACCCGCAACCATTTTGAATTTTTCAATAACAAAGAAACTGATAAACCACATGTCGGTTAAACTCGCGGTGAACAATATTTTGGATACCTATGAAAAACGAACCTACGAGTTTAAAGATACTGAATACATCTATCAGAGGTTTCAGACCGGCAGAACTTTCTCTATGGGATTTAAATACAATTTATAATACCAAGAGATGAATGATACAGGCTTTAATTCATTGTATATAAAGCTAAATAAAATTACACAATTAAAAAAGGAGTTGTTCTAATGAGAGCAAAATTGTTTGCCCTTTTAACGCTAATTGTTACTGTTGCTCTTTGCGGTGTTTTGTTTGCCGATACCGTAGAATTTTATGATCAGGTAAACTATAAGGGAGCCTTTGGTTCTTCCAACTGGATGAAAGGTTGGACCGCAATGGATGAATATGGTTTTTTTGCGGCTGATAAAGAACCCGTAAATCAAGTAACCATTACTGATGCTGACCTGGCTGGTGGTGAAATTTATTACTGGACTGCTGATAATATTTATATATTGGATGGTCTTGTATATCTTGAAGCCGGTGGTGTATTGAATATTGAAGCTGGTACTATTATTAAAGCTAAAAGTGAATCCGGTGAGAATACCAGTGCTTTGGTTATCTGTAATGGCGCGCAGATATTTGCTGAAGGTACTGCTGTAAAACCTATCATTTTTACTTCTATCAACGATGATGTTACTGATCCTTATGATCTGGATTTCAACACCCGTGGAGAATGGGGTGGATTGATTATCATTGGTAACGCTACTACAAACGAAGGCGAGAATTTCTATATTGAAGGTATCTCTGAACAGTCTGAACGCACCCTGGTTGGCGGTGATGATGATGATGATAACTCTGGTGTTTTGCGTTACGTTTCTATTCGTCATGGTGGTACTGAACTGGCCCCTGGT
The DNA here is from genome assembly GCA_963693055.1 of bacterium. Lineage (GTDB taxonomy): Bacteria > Zhuqueibacterota > Zhuqueibacteria > Residuimicrobiales > Krinioviventaceae. The sequence continues at coordinate 5,397,184 of OY843751.1, read as the reverse complement.
GATGAGATCAATGGTTTGACCCTGGGTTCAGTAGGTCGCGGAACCACCATCGAGTATGTTGAAGTTTTTGCGAATAAAGATGATGGTTTTGAGTGGTTCGGTGGTACTGTTAACTGTTCTCATTTGATTGCTGCATATTGTGGTGATGATGCTTTTGATCACGATCAGGGCTTACGCACTAAAATGCAGTTTCTGTTCGCAATTCAAGACTCCGCATCTGCAGGTCACCTTGGCGAACATGATGGCGGACATAAACCAGAGGATGGGACTCCTTATGCGTATCCCCAGGTATTTAATGCAACTTTGATTGGACCGGGAATGGAGTCCTCTCAAACGGATGCTGCATTTAATTTACGCGACAATTGGGGTGGCGTTTATAAAAATTCTATCATTGGCGATTGTGCGGGAATCGCGATGACTGTTGAAGATCTTGAAGATGAAACCAAACAAGATAGTAAAAACCGTTTGGATGCCGGCGAAATTGTTTTCCAGAACAACCTGTGGTTTGATTTGGCAGGTGGCACGACCTGGGCAGATCTGAGCGGTAGTAGTGCTGTAGCAGCAATGCTGGGTGACGCTGGTAACGCAAATGAATTATTGAATGCTTCTCCATTAACAAGCATAAGCCGCTTACAGGACAATGGCCTTGATCCTCGTCCTGCTGCCGGTGGAGTTGCTTATCAAGAACTTGCAGAAATTCCGAATGATGGTTTCTTTGAACAAGTGAATTACAAAGGCGCTTTTGGTCAGACCAACTGGGCAAAAGGTTGGACTGCTTTAGATGAATATGGTTTCTTTGCTGCCGATAAAGTACCTGCAACTGAAGTTACTATTGTAGATGACGATATTATCGCAGGAGATAAAGTTTTCTGGACTGCTGATAATATTTATGTGTTGGATGGACTGGTATATGTTGAATCTGGTGCTGAATTGAATATTGAAGCAGGTACTGTTATTAAAGCGAAATCAGAATCTGGTGAGAATACCAGTGCGCTGGTAATCTGTAATGGCGCACAGTTATTTGCCGAAGGTACTGGTGTTAACCCGATCATCTTTACTTCTATCAACGATGATGTTACCGATCCTTATGATCTGGATTTTAATACTCGCGGTGAATGGGGTGGTTTGATTCTGATTGGTAATGCAACTACGAATGAAGGCGAAGCTTTTTACATTGAAGGTATTTCCGAACAATCCGAACGTACCCTGGTTGGTGGTGATGATGATCATGACAGCTCTGGTCTTTTGAGATATATCTCGATCCGTCATGGTGGTACCGAGTTGGCCCCTGGTGATGAGATCAATGGGTTGACCCTGGGCTCTGTTGGTGACGGTACAACAATCGACCATATTGAAGTGTTTGCAAACAAAGACGACGGTTATGAATGGTTTGGCGGAACAGTGAACAACTCTCATTTGATTTCTGCTTTCTGTGGTGATGATGCTTTTGATCACGATCAGGGCTTACGTACCAAAATGCAGTTTCTGTTCGCAATTCAGGATTCTGCTTCAGCAGGCCACCTTGGCGAACATGATGGAGGACATAAACCAGAAGATGGTACTCCGTTTGCGTTCCCGGAAATTTACAACGCAACTTTGATTGGTCCCGGAATGGAATCTTCTCAAACAGATGCAGCTTTTAACCTGCGTGACAACTGGGGTGGGGCTTATAAAAACTCTATCATTGGTGACTGTGCCGGTATTGCAATGACTGTTGAAGATCTTGAAGATGAAACCAAACAAGACAGCAAAAATCGTTTGGATGCTGGCGAAATTGTATTCCAGAATAACTTGTGGTTTGATTTTGCCGGTGGTTCAGGCTGGGCTGAATTAAGCGGCAGCGATGAAGTTGCTGCAATGTTGAGTGATGCTGCAAATGCAAATGAATTTTTATCAAGCTCACCTTTGACAAGTATCAGCCGTATGCAGGACAATGGTCTTGATCCTCGTCCCGAAGCCGGTGGTGTTGCTTATGATGGTTTGGCTGAAATCATTGAAACTTCAATCCATGAATCATACCAGGTTGCTCGTCCGGTTGATTACACACTGTCACAGAATTATCCCAATCCGTTCAACCCCAGTACAAATATTGAATATACGGTAAAACAGACTGCAAATGTTAATATTACTGTATTCAACCAACTGGGTCAACAGGTTGCAACTTTGGTTAACGGTGTAAAAACTGCCGGTAACTATACAATCACCTGGGATGCTTCTCACCTTACCAGCGGTGTTTACTTTTACCGTATGGAAGCTGGTAGCAACAATGTGCAGGTTAAAAAGATGATTCTTGTAAAATAAATAAATGTTATGTGAAATAAGGTCTGTAACCTGGTTGCAGACCCGATGTATATTATATTGATCCAAGCTACACCCAGAACCCTGCTGTCTACTGGTTTCTGCCAAAACCACCTCAATAACAGCAGGGTTTATTTTTTTCTACCCGCCCATATTTTACCATTTCTTAACATATCCTTTATGTCTGAATAATTTTACATTTGTACAATTTAATGTAAAACGAATGTATAATATCAGGTAATGCTGATGGTCAGAATTATAATGAATAATGTTGCAGCCTGGGACAGTGCCGTCTCTATCCGGATATTCAGGCTTTCCGGTAGAAAAATAATGGACACCATTATGTATTGGAGCTCACGCATTGGAGATGGCTATATTTATGCGGTAATTGCATTGTTTCTGTTTGTTTTAGATCTATCTATTGCGCCCCGGTTTTTACTGGCTGGTGTTTTGTCATTTATCCTTGAAGTAACAATACAGGTGATGTTGAAAAATAAATTCAAGCGTAAAAGACCTTTCGACAAGCTTTTACAAATCAAATTTCTTGTAAAACCTCCCGATAAATTTAGTTTTCCCTCTGGCCATACGGCCGCCGCGTTTTTAATGGCTGTTTTAATTAGTCATTTTTATCCGGTATTTACTATTCCGGTATTTCTGATTGCTTCTGTTATTGGATTTTCACGGATCTATAATGGCCTGCATTTCCCTTCTGATGTTCTTGCAGGCTTGATTTTAGGCGTATTTTGTGCGCAATTTGGACTATTAATAATTTAGGGTGATGTTATGAATCTTGCAATTTTTACAGAGAGTTTGCCGCCAAATACAGACGGCGTGCAAAAGACCATGTCTTTTCTGGCGGATTCTTTACTTGAACAGGACGTTAATTTCAAGTTTTTTTCACCGGTTAAACCGGAATCCGGTTATGATTGGGCTGATCGTGTAAGAAAAGTCAGTTCTGTGCCCCTTGCATTATACAAAGAGTACAAAATTGGTGTGCCCTATTTCGATAATCTTGAATATGATCTGGATTTTCTAAATCCCGATCTGGTCCATATTGCAGCACCCAGTTTGATGGGTTTGTGGGCGCTGCATTACGCGAAACGAAACAATATCCCTGTAGTATCCAGTTACCATACTCATTGGGTGCATTATTTTCCCTATTTTGGTATTGGTGGACTGGAAAGTTATGGCTGGGCTTTTTTAAAGTGGTTCCACAGCAAATGCCTTAAAAATTATACGCCTACTCCTTCAGCAATTGCAGAACTGGAAAAACATGGCATTCCCAATGCTGAACTCTGGCAGCGTGGAATTGAGTTGGATAAATTTTCTCCACGTCTTCGCAGTACCCAACTGCGTCAGTCAATAGGTGCGGATGATAAGCCGATTTTATTGTTTGTTGGCCGATTGATCAATCATAAAGACCTGGATGATCTGGTTGTTGCTCATAATATGCTCAAAGAAAGATATGATTATCAGATCGTAATTGTTGGTGACGGTCCCATGCGCCAGGAATTGGAAGAAAAAATGCCGGACGCGCACTATACCGGTTATTTAAAAGGTAAACCGCTTTACGAATGGTATGCTTCTGCCGATCTGTTTGTTTTTCCTTCTACTACAGAAACTTTTGGAAATGTAATTTTAGAGTCTTTTGCTTCAGGTATACCGGCGGTGGGTGTTGCCAAGGGTGGCGTAGGTGATGTGATAAACCACGGGTATGACGGATTCCTCGCAAAGCCAAATGATCCTGTTGATTTTGCCGTGCATATAGAAAAATTTCTTGCTGATTCTACATTGCTCAAAACATTGGGCAGGCAGGGAAGAGAGACCGCTAAAAAATACAGTTGGTCTGCTATCAATTCGAGACTGATAGATAGCTATAAATCTGTGATTGAAGGACAGCAGATTAAGAAACCCTTTATTTACAGCAAAGCCAGTTAGTCGTTTTATGAATCAAGAATATTCATCTATAGATTTACATGTACACACCTGTTTCTCTAAAAACGCAGGTGACTGGCTTTTAAAGACGCTGGGAGCAAACGAATCTTATACAGCTCCCCAACAAGTATATCAAATTGCAAAATCCCGGGGGATGGATTTTGTAACCATAACTGATCATGATACTATCAATGGTGCACTTGAAATAGCCCACTATGATGATTTTTTCATGAGTGAAGAAGTAACCACATTTTTCCCGGAAGATAATGCCAAGGTACATGTGGTTTGTCTGGACATTAATGAAAACATACATCGGGAAATACAATACCTCCGTTATAATATTTATGAACTGGTGCAATATCTTTATTCACAAAATATTATCCATTTTATTGCGCACCCGTTTTTCAAAATGGGCCGCACCCTGACAATGGAGCATTTTGAAAAAATGCTGCTTTTGTTTCAGGTTTTTGAAACCAAGAATGGCGGCAAGCAACTGGTTCCCGATAAACTCTTGAAAAAGATATTAAAGGGATTAACCCATGAGGATATTGATCGACTTGCTATAAAGCACGGTATTGATCCCATAGGACTTGAGCCCTGGACCAAAAGCATGGTTGCAGGTTCCGATGATCATGGTGGTATTTTAATTACTTGTCCCCACACCGTATGCCAGTTTTCTGAAAATAAATATGAACTGCTTGATAATATTCGAACCGGTAAATGCAGGGCCCATGGATATGGCGGTAGTATGCTGTCGGTTGCGCACCAGGTTATGGCTGTTTCCTATAAACATGCCAAACATCAAAATATTTCTATTCCCCATCTCAATTCTAAAGTAACACATGCTGTACTTGACAATATGTTTGAAAAAGCCCAAAAGCATAGAATTGCAGATCTAACAACCGGATTTCTGTTCAGCCTGGCCAAATTCCCCGGACTAGAGCCATTGTTTGTTCCGGAAATAGTTGAGGGTCCTAAACAAGCCTTTCAATATGAAGCTATTTATAATAAAAGATTTCAAAGATTTTTAACAGGAAATGCGCATTTTGACGCTGTGCAAAATAAACAGTTTTTCAAAAGCATGTGCAGGATAACGCATACCAGTATTGCCGGTGTTGTCAAGAAAATCGCATCTCCCCGGAACAATGCCGGCGTACTGGAAAAGTTGTCGCTTATCAAACCGTTGCTGTCTTTGCTGCCCGTAATCCTTCCCTATGCTATTGCAGCACGAACAGAATATCAGGACCGTCATCTCATGCGCCAGGCTGCAAATACGTTTACCCAAAACGGCAGGTTTTACAGAGGCAGGATTGCTGTATTTACCGAAAACGCTTTACTCCATTCACGTAATCATCGTCTTCCATTACGTCTGTTGGGTCAGGAAACCATATCACGTCAACCCATGTACCTTGGAATTTCTGATCGGTTCTGCAAAGATAATAACGTAATCATTTATAAAATGATAACCAGTATAACCTTAGATCCTGAAAAAAATATCTGTATCAAATTGCCACCGTTTCTTAAAGTTTTGTATGATTTGGTAAACAAAGATTATGAAATGATCTATATTTCATCATTTAAAAGTATGGCAATAACCGGAATGTTGATTGGAAGGTTGTTAAATATTCCGGTTGCTGCCAGATTTCCACACCGTCAGGTGATGAAATGGCTGGACAGCATTAAAGACCGGAACAAGTACAAGATTGTTCAGTATTGTATTCGATTGTTTTATAATCAAATGCAAGAGATTCAGGTTAGTGGACAGGCAGGGTATGATTTGTTAATATCTTTAAATGTTAAACCAGAAAAGATTACCCGAACCACCCGTAAATCTGTATCCGGAATTCAATCATCTGTTACCGGCCCACAGGTTTATTAAATCCTGATATGGAGAATTTGTAACGTATATGAAGATTTGTGATTTAACACAGGCCTATACTCCCCAAAGCGGTGGTATTCGAACCTATATTCATGAAAAACGCAAATATATTCAAAACCATACAAGAGACGAGCATTTACTTGTTATTCCCGGAGAAAATGACAGCATTATCCGGGAAGCTCGATTTACAACCATAACTATAAAAGCGCCTCACATCCCCAAATGTGAACCTTATCGATATACATTTCGTTTGGACAAGGTTTATTCAATTCTTAAAGCTGAACGACCGGATGTTATCGAGATCGGCAGTCCATATTTGATGCCGTACCCGGCGATGTTGTACAGGCGTTATTACCCCTGTTCAATTATTGGATTTTATCATACGGATTTTCCTACTGCATATTCAGAACAGGAAGTAGCCAAAATTGCCGGTAACGGCTGGGGGAGTGTCGCAAAACATTTGAGTGAGTGGTACGCACACAAGATATACAACTGTTTTGATTATACGGCAACCGCGTCTGAACTTTTGAAAAGAAAATTATTGAAAATGGGAATCAAAAGAGTCGCCAAGATCCCTTTGGGTGTAGACGCAGATATTTTTCATCCTTCTCGTCGTACCGGCACCATCAGGCAGCGATTTGCCCTGGAAGATAAAATTGTATTAATTTACGCGGGCCGGTTGGATTCTGAAAAAAGAATCGATGTGATTTTAAATGCCTTTGAAAAAAGTTTTAATCGATTTAATGGTGCTTTGATGATAGTGGGGCAAGGCCCTCTTGAACCTCTGGTGATGGATTACGCGGCCAAACATCCTGATATTCATTACATACCCTATGTACATAATAAAAATGAACTTGCAGAGATACTTGCTTCCGCGGATGTATATGTAACCGCCGGACCGCATGAAACCTTTGGGCTGTCTATTATTGAAGCACAGGCTAGCGGGCTGCCGGTACTGGGTGTAAATGCAGGTGCATTGCAGGAACGTGTGAATCCATCAGTGGGTGTGTTGGTAGAACCGGGATCAGTTACAGAGATGGCAAATACAATGTTTGAGCTTTCAACGAATGGATTCAGAGAAAAAGGTAGAAACGCGCGAAAATGGGTAGAGCAGGAATTCTCCTGGTATAAAACATTCAGTAAAATGTATAGATTATATGAAATTTCCGTCAATAAAAATTAATGCAAACGAACCGGATTTTAGACGTTTTGTCAAATATGGTATTGGGGTCGTCATTTTGGGTATGGCCGGTAACATTGTTTTTTCCCTTTTAACAACAGACCGGGGTATTTTTGAGGTTTTGTTCAAGTTCAGGCCCTTGTATTTTTTGTTGGCCATAACACTGGCCTTTGTTCCCTGGTTTACTAACACATTGAGATTAATGATCTGGACACGATTTTTAGATAAAAAGATCCCTTTTCGTGAATTGTTCAAGATCATTCTAAGTCAGGATCTGGGTTCTGCAATTAGTCCCACTGCTATTGGCGGAGGATACGTTAAAGCGGGTATGCTCATTAGCAAGGGGATGACTACAGGTGCGGCAGCTTCATTGATGACATTGGGGACTGTAGAAGACGGTTTGTTTTTTCTCTTTGCGGTGCCAACCGCCTTTATTGTTTCTTCTTGTTGTGAATTACCGGTAATACGGGATTTAGTTCACCATTTGAGCTTTGCCAGAAATTACCTGATTGTTATTGCAATCATTCTGGTAGTATTGATCGTGCTGATAGTATTATTAAGAAATGAACAATTGGCTGCAAAGTCCCGGTTGTTAACTGTTATTCAAAAAAAATCTTCCAAAGTTTGGCAGGATTTTAAACTTGTATATATCCTGATTGGTAAGCGCGGTAAAACACAATTTATTGCATCCATGACACTTGTTGCTTTACAATGGACTTGCCGGTATTCTGTTGTTACCGCGTTGCTGGTATCTCTGAATGTTCCTGTTGATCCTGTTTTGTTTTTTCTATTTCAATGGATGACGTTTACAATCATGACGCTGGTTCCCACTCCGGGAGCGGCGGCGGGAGCAGAGGCTTCTTTTTATTTCATGTATGCAGCATTTATCCCCAAAGAGTTTTTGGGAGTTATGACCCTGGGATGGCGTTTTTTAACATTCTATATGCAGGTGAGTATCAGTATATTATTTATTATGCTTTTTTATCTTGGCGGATTTTCCAAAAAAAGTGCAAACGCTTCTTTATGAATCTTGCCAGATGGGGAAAAAGCCTGTCTGTTCCACTATTGCCTGGCCTTGAGGACCCAGTACCCAATCGATAAATCGTTTTACATGCCCTTGTGGTGTGTTGGGTGTATAGAGATAGAGATACCGGATGATGGGATAAGAGTCATTTTGTATGTTTTCCGGCATGGGTTCAATATTATTGATCTTGCTGAATTTGATACCCGGATGTTGAATGATACCTCCATAACCAATGGCATTAACGTCCTCTGAAACTTGAGCAACCATATCCGCAGCAGATGCTACGGATAATATATGCTCTGCATGAAAGGCTTCGCCATCAAGGACGTGTTCTCTGAGATAGAGGTGTGTACCGGAATTGGGCAGACGATCATAGAGCTCAATAGCCGCATTGTTACCACCTACCTGGTCCCAGTTTATTATTTCACCCAGATATATTTTTTCAACCTGTTCAAGCGTTAGTGAATTGACAGGGTTGGCGGGATGCAGGTAGATACATAGTGCATCTTTGGCAACCCGATGAGATACACCCAGCGAGCCGGTAAAGTCCACTAGTATCTGTGCCTCTTCAGGTCTAAGCGGTCTGGAAGCTGTACAAATATCTACACTGCCGTTTGCCAATGCTCTGGCACCGGAGCCAGTACCGCCACCTTCATAATATACGGATGTTTGCGGATGCGTTTTCATATATGATTCAGCCCAATGACGAGATAATACATACATGGTATCTGAGCCTTTGAGCCGAATGATCTTGCTGTCATTTTGGTTGGTGTAATGACAGCTTGTATAGAGTAACAGAGTGATCGCAAACAGAATTTTTCTCATCTTTTTTCCGCTATGGTTTGTAATCTTGCATTGATATAGGGTGTGCCGGGTTTCCATTGAGGTTCTGATTCTCTATTGGCCGTGTTAAAAATAAAATGTGTTAAAACCCGGCAATGTTGCTGAGCCGCTTTATAGTTCATGGTTTGGTCTTTATCATCAAAAGGGGTATGATATATGTGATCAATCCAATTTATATGCATTTGGAGACCTTGAACCGGAGTCAGTCTTTTGTATTGCAAGCCATCCATAATCAGGATCGAAGGGATACCGGCTTTGGCAAAAGATATCTGATCGGAACGTGCAAAAGATTCAGATACCATAAACTGCTGAGGCACAGGGCTGGTTAAAAGTCCCAGTTGGTTTGCCGTTTCTTTGAGGGTTTCATCCAGATCAGAGAGCTCGTGGCCTACTCCCACAATATCGTTAAATTCATCAAACATGGCCAGACCATCCACATTCAGGTTGGCAATGGTTCTGTAAAGTGGGACCGCCGGATGATCAATGTAATAGGTTGAACCAAGTAGTCCTTTTTCCTCACCGGTGACCATTAGAAAGATGAAAGAACGTTTCAGCTTTTTTCGATTTTCAGATAGTACCCGCGCCATTTCAAGAACGCCCGCACAGCCCAGGGCATTGTCTCCAAATCCGTTATAGATGGAATCCGCGAGCATGGGTTTGCCTATACCCAAATGATCGTAATGCGCGGTTATGATGATATATTCGTGCTTGAGTTTAGAGTCACTGCCGGACAACATGGCAATGACATTGGGAGAAATAAAATCCCGTTGTTTAAACTGGCCTTTGAAAGAGAGGGATGTTGCCAGATCAAAGCTTTTCAGCGTATTGTTTTTGTCCATGGTATAGATGTCTTGCAGCGAGTATTGCGCGTTTTTAAACAAGTGGGCCGCACTATTTGGATTCAAAATGAGACTGAGATGCGCGGTTACAGAATAGGCCAGGGTGACCTCGGTAAAGGCGTAATTTTGTACATAATGCTCCCAGGTACGAAAACGGGGATTTTGCGGATTAAGCAGTAATATACTTCCCCGTGCACCTCGCGATATTGCCATGCGCTCTTTGGATTCCGGGTACGCATAGATGGTTTGCTCGGTTCCGTTAAAGTAGGATTTGTCTGTAGATACCGGCTCTCCATCCAGGTATACTACAATCTTGTTGCTAACATCAACAGATTGATAATCGTTATAATCGTATTCGGGCGCAAAAATGCCATAACCCACAAAAACCAGATCGATTGGCTTGGGTACCAGAGTTTGAGCTCCGGACTTGAATAGCAGATAATCTTTTTCCAGTTCAAGATTCAAGGTGTCTGTATTGTTATATAACAGGGCCTGGCATCCGGAAAGCGACTCACTGCTGTGCATGGGGATGTTTTGAAAGTAATTTCCGTTATCTCCAAGCGGGAACAGGTTTAATCGCTCAAATTCCATGGCAAGGTATTCTGCTGCCAGCTTTTCTCCATAGGTGCCTGTACCCCTTCCGCGCAGTTCATCATCGGCTAGATATTCTGCGTGATTGCGCAATGCATCAATATTGATTTGAAACTCAAAGTCTTGCTGACCAGCGGCTGCCAGGACGGATAATAACCCTATTAACAATATATTTTTGATATTAAATAAAGACATGCAAGATCGTTATTTATTATAACTCATGATTTTGTATTGTCTCTTGGCAAAAATAAAGGGCCCGCTTCTTTTTCCCAATCGTTTAATTTTAATAGATGGATCCATGAGTAATGCTTTTATTGATCCCTCTGGATTTTGCGGATCAAATTCTCCCTGGACCATGGAAATATAAGATCCCACAAGCGATTCTTCACCGCTAAAAGGTAGAGGGTCAGAACCTACAATCATTCTGAAATTTTTACGAAACGCCTGCTTGACAAGTACAGGAGTCGGCCAAATAGTGGGGCGCATGGTTGTCTCACTGATTAATAAATTATTGGGATCGTTTGTTTCGATAATATTTGAAACAATTTTCCCTCTTTTGGTAAACCATTTTCCCGGTGCCCAGTTAAGGGCCGCGATAGCACCATTTTCCCGTACTTTATTTATGGTGTCCTGCGTGTTTAGCTCACGATCTGCCATGTTGAAGTTTGTTGCCAGTGCACAAATTTCCAGCTTGTCGCTGCTTACAATCTGTCGACCTGCCAGAACATAGAGCAGATTGTTTTGTGACTGCCTGTCGCGAATGACTAAAGAGGCCAGCCCTGTTTTCTCCGCAATATATTGTTCAGAATTCAATGCCAATAGCTGGTTGAAACCGTTATAGATGGTTCCTTCGGTTAGTAGCCACATTTTAACCGTGTTGGAGGCTAATTTGTTTTTGCCAATAATGCGGTTCATGTGGTTCAAACTGGCGTTGATAGCTCCATCGATATCATATTCAGGATAAATGTGTACATGTGCGTCAAATAGAATTGAGGTGGCGCTCATTTTTCCTCCATAACAGGTTGTATTTTTGTTAAATATGGGGATTCAATGGGATTAATGCAATTTCTTTTTATTGAAACCGGAAATTTTATTTAAAAATTGAATATTCTACTTGATTATTAGGGCAAGAAGTAATATTTTGTATGTATATTACATAATATATTATAAAGTAACAATTTAATATGATATTTGGAGAAGTCTGGTTTGCCAAAACTCATCCCCGTAGGAGTATCCAACCGACATATGCACTTGACCCGCGAAGCGATGGATATTCTGTTTGGTCCAGGAAGTGAACTTTCAGTATATAAAGAATTATATCAAAAAGGCGAGTTCGCCTCAGAACAGATCGTAGAATGTATTGGTCCTAAAGGCAAGTTTCAACATTTACGGGTATTGGGACCCTTGCGAAAAACTCTGCAAATTGAAGTCTCGGGCAGTGATGCATATCACCTCGGAATTACACCTCCTATCGGCAAATTTACCAATTTACCTGATGGTCAATATGTAACTTTAAAAGGTCCTGCCGGATCTATGAAAGTTACCGAGAATGTCATGATTTCGCGACGTCATATTCATATTAATGCTGATGATGCCAAAGAAATGGGAGTGAAACAGGGTGATGTCGTATTTGTAGCACCAGCACAGGAACGCGGAGACAAGGCAGAATCCCGATTCTGCATTATGGGCAATGTACTTGTACGGGTAGCTGATAATTTTCTTACCCAACTGCACATAGATATGGATGAAGGAAATGCAGTAGGTTTGAAAAATGGCGATAATGTGTTTATCGTTCAGAGCAGCATGGGTTATTATGAGGATGAAAAAGCACCTGACAAGAAATTGATAACCGAAAGTGATGTGCGGCAGGCTAAGCTTAAGGGACTCAAGATCAGACTCCAAAAAGGAATGATTGTTACCCCTGCAGCCAAAGACCTGGGTAAGGCATATAATATATTTGTTGAATAATGAATGAGTACTTTATATTACACCACAATTCCCTGGCAATTGTCTGATTTATTTTTGCTTTTTTCTGACAAAGGCCCCCGATCTATTTCTTTTCTCAATGGCAAACACATTGACGATGTGTTGGGTCGATTGAGCACTCGATACACTCTTGAACCTATTCAGAATCAATTTTCCCTCTTGATAGAAAAACTTGCAGCATATTTAAACGGTGCAAAAGTAGAATTTGATGGACCCACTGATCCCGATACTGGCACACCGTTTCAAAATCAGGTATGGAATTCCGTAAAACGTATCCCCTATGGTGTAACGCGGACCTATGGTGAAATTGCCAAAGAACTTGGCAAGCCGGGTGCCTCCCGTGCTGTTGGCACGGCAAATGGCGCCAATCCGCTGCCCATCATTGTGCCCTGTCACCGGGTTATTCAATCGGATGGCAAGCTTGGCGGATATGCTGGCGGAGTTACTATAAAGGACGCATTATTGCGTTTGGAACATTCGGTTCTTTGAAATGCAAGCCTTGTTTCGTACTCTTGCTTTTCCTGTAAATCATGTGATAGTTAATAAGAAAGAAACAAATTTTTCGTTTCCTCCGGAACTTTATGCCAATGCTCAAAAATTTTGGCAGGAATTTGTTAAACCGGGAATGTATAATGGAAAGCTGGCAAGGTTAAGCGCCTGGACGATAAAGTCAGATACACTCGAATTGGAGTTGGGTGTGACCGATTATTGCACCCAGGTGTATTGTAATCATCATTTGGAAACTGTCCTGCAAAACTGGGGAGAGAACAGTTTGTCGTATGCACTGGGAATCAGTGCGGTTGTAGAAACACAGGACAATGACATACTTTTGATGAAGCGCAGCCGGTATTTAGGAGAATATCCCGGATTTGTGGATGTCTTTGGCGGTCATATAGAGATTGCCGCTGATAAAAGTATGCCACCCTCAATTGATGACGCAATGCTGACCGAGCTGAACGAGGAATTGGGAATAGAAAAGCAACTTTTGCGAATAGAACCTCTGGGGTTGGTAGAAAGTCTGCCTAACCGGAAGCCAGAGCTTGTATTTTTCTGTCAATTGAATGTTTCCACAAAACAGGTGATGGATTGTGTACAGCATGCTCAAGATCGGCATGAATATACACACATCCTGACTGTTAAAGGTCCCGAAGCATTAAAAGAACACCGGGACCATCCTGATACTAGCCCTTCGGCTGTTGGGAGTTTGTCGTTATTTCTTGAAAAGAAAAGACAAGAGGGATGAATGTTGGAAAAAGAAGACGTATTGCTGGTTAGTGAAGAAGAAAAAGAAGTTGGGGAAGAAAAAGATTTCAAAATGCCGGTGATGAACCGTGTTGTAATCGCGGGAAAATTGATCCATGATCCACCGGTACGCTGGACAAAGCGAGGAGTACCCGTAACCAATTTTATCATTGCAACCAAACCGGAAAGCAGTGGTAATGAGCTAGAAGGAATGGAACGGGAAAGCTGTTTGGTTAGTGTGGTTGTGTGGTCAAAACAGGCATTACAGTGTAACAAGTATTTGAAAAAAGGCAGTTCCGTTTTGATATTGGGCGAATTGCAATCCATGCCCAATAGTGATCACAAAAATGGATTTAACCCGGTACAGCTTTCCGCACAGTGGATCCAATATCTTGAAAAGGATGCGATTCATACGATACAACAAGCGGATGATACCGAGTTTGTGCAATAACCTCGCTGTTAATATCCTAACATACTCGAAGCCCCACCGCGTTTTTCAATTTTAAGGTCCTGGAGAACGCGGGCTTTGATGTTAATAATTACGTATATCCTTTTGCTGGGTCCTGAAGGTACCCAGTCTACTCTGCCTTCCCAGCAGTGCAGATCTCTGTGAAATGTAAAGCTGTGCGACGCTATCTCTTTCTTTTCAAGATCGTATTGAGCGGTGTAACCAATTCTCCAGTTGCGGGTTAGGTTTATTTCCGCACCCCGAATACCCATATAATATCTTTTGGTTGGATTCAAGGGATTGCTTTTGTTATTGCTGAACGAAAAGTTGAGTGATGCCTGCCAGGGGATGCTCAGCGATCTCATTGCCATTTCGTTTTCAAAACGGTTGCCGCGCCTTAGCAGATCTTCTTCAAGTACGCTGAGGTTTTCTTCTTCCAAAAGCGGGTCTGGTTCTTCTTCATCCAATATGTTTTCAAAGGGTCTTTCTTCATCATCTTTACCGCCTTTGTCTTTTTTACCCTGTAAGCGCAGGGAGAAATTAAGACGCAGGTTTGTCATACGCATAAAGTCACCGCTTTTCCATCCGCCATCTTTAAATAAATAATTGTTGCTCTTGTAGCCATAGGTCGAATTGCTAGTGGTTGGTTCGCTGATCCATTTGTAAAAACTGTGTGAGGTGCTGGCACTGAGACTGAAATTTTTCATGGGATTGGCGTTCCAGGAAGTGCTGAGGTCAGAGAGCTTGTTCTTTTCTGCTTCAAAATTGTAACCGGTGCTGAAATTCATGGTAAACAGGTCAAATTTCTTTTCTTTTTCACCTTCGCCTCGTTTCATTTGAAACAAGTTCTGAACACTAAGGCTTACACTTTTTCTGCCTGTTGAAGGTGTGCCGCTAAACTTGTCGCGTTTTTCTACACCGTCATCGGTTTCAATTTCTTCATAATATCCCCATTGCGGATCAGAAAAGTCGGGTTGATAAGTGAAAGAAAGAGAAGGCGTCATTACATGGCGGATTGCCTGCAGATCACCAATGGGAGGTGCAAACATACCATATAATTTGGTATTGGCAGAAGCTCGATAATCAAAAGTATGGCGGGCTGCAAATCCGTGCGTGGTATCCGGATCTATGGATTCGCTTTCGGTATCCCATGAATAGGTTTTTTCCTGATCAAACCAGTCTTCGCTAACATTGAAATATTGATTCATTGATAGAAAACCAAAGAATTTTTTGGGGCTGGTTAGTGAAAAACTAAAATCGTGTGTCATTTGACGGGTTTCATCCATTTCTTTGGTGGTATCGTTATTGGCATATGAAAGGTATTCGCGATTTTTGTTGATCAGGTTTGAATTGTATGAAAAATAAAGCGATTCATACCAGTGCGAGTCTCTGCGGCTTGATCCACCAGAGCTGCGGGATGATTTCTTTTTGGGTTTAAATATTTGAGTTTGTCCCTTGCGGAATGAAACCTGCGGTAATGTTTCCTGTACCACGTCATCCTGCAGGTCATGCACACGAGACATGTTGACGCTAAGGCTTAATTTTTGTTTCGACCAGCTTTTGGTATAGGTTGCGTTGGAACGCATTTCGCGCGTTAAACGGGTAGAGAGGTTGGTACTGTAATCTTTGTAATAATCTTTGTCACTGACAAAGTAGCCGGATACTGAGAACCGGGAAGATGGACTGATATCCTGCTTGTGGCTGACGCGCATATCCCAGCGTCGGGTTTTGTTGCCGTTGGTCTCTTTATGAGTGTACGATCCGCTCATGCTGCCGTTTAGTAAATAGCGCACATTGTAGTTTGAACTTCCCCGGAACAAAAAGCCGGCTTTTTCAAAATAATCCATGCTTAACTTTGCGTCAAAATAATCGCTTGGGGCCCAATAGTATCCCATGTTGCGCAAAGAGCGACCTTCGGTGCTGCTTTCACTATAGGTTGGTGTGAGAATGCCTGACTGACGACCCGACTTTATGGGAAATACCGCAAATGGCAATGCCAGCATGGGGATGTGCCCCATATACATGACCACAGGTTTTACAATAACCTTGTCTTTCATAACCATTTTCATCTTTGCGGATTCGAAATGAAAGTGCGGATTAGTATCCAAATCGCAGGTAGTAAAAGAAGAGTTTTTGATGTGAAAAATGTCGTCATTTACTCGCTTGATTTGCTGCCCAACGTACTTGCCGCCTTCCAGTTCGGTGCGGCCTCTGACCACAATTCCCTTTTGGGTTTTATAGTTGAATACCATCTTGTCGCCAACATAGGGCGAGCCGCCTTCATTTAATTCTGGTTTACCGATATATTCAACATGCATCACCGAATCGCTGTGAGTGCTGTCGGTATAGACCCACTGAGAATCTGCAACAGACTCGGCGGTCATTAAATAGTTTTTCCAGTCGAGGGTGATTTTCTCGGCTTTCAGGGTCATACCGCCATACTTGATAACCGCATCACCTGTGAGCTCGGTGGTGCGTGATTCAACATCGGTATAGATAGAACGTGCATCGTAAAAGATGGTGGTATCTATATCGGATTTTTTTGTTTTCGCGAGCGAGTCAACAGCCATGGTGTCTGCTGATACAGAATCCGGTAATGCCAGCATGCTTGTATCCGGCATTTCTGCAGCCAGGGTATCTGGCAAGACCAGGTCCGGCATTTTAGGAAAGGTGTCTCCAACCGGGGAAGAGGACTCGAACGGATTTTGCGCAAAAAGGCCAACCGCACCGCACGCTATGATTAAATATGTATATAGTCTTTTAAACATCAGGTTGTTATGTCTCTTTTTCGTTTGGGCCACAGTGCCAGTAACCGCTCTTTGATGCGTTTTTCTACACCGTTTTCAGTTGGACGATAATAAGTACGTGTTTTGTTTACATCCGGGAAATAATTTTGGTCTACAAATCCGCCAAAGTCGTGCGGATATTGATATTCTTTTTTATAGCCCATATCTTTCATCAATTTGGTGGGTGCGTTGCGCAAATGCAGCGGTACATCACCGGGTTTTTCTGATTTGATGTCTGCCAGGGCATTGTTGATAGCCAGGTATGAAGCATTGCTCTTGGGAGCGGATGCCAGATATGTAGTAGCCTGTGCCAGTATCAGTTGCGCTTCTGGCAGGCCAATATAGGTCACTGCGGAAAATGCGGATGTAGCTACCATGAGTGCATGCGGATCGGCATTGCCTATGTCTTCGGACGCGGAAATGATCAATCTGCGCGCAATGAACTTGGGATCTTCTCCCGAAGCCAGCATACGCGCCAGCCAATAGATGGCAGCATCGGGATCGGAACCGCGCACGCTTTTAATGAACGCAGAGATGACATCGTAATGATACTCGCCTTTTTTGTCGTACAGCAGGGTGCGTTTCTGCATGGCCTCTTCAATGAGGTCACGATCTATGGTTTTACCGCCGGCATCATTGGATTTGGCAAGTTGCACTGCCAGTTCCAATGCGGTGAGCAGATTTCGGGCGTCTCCGCCGCACAGGTCTACTAAAATGCTTTTGGCATCGTCGTTCAATGTTATGTTTGCGGCCTTGAGAACCTCGTCGTTTTGCAGGGCATTGTCCAGAATGCCGTTGAGATCGTCATGGCTGAGGGGATCGAGCTTGTATACCCGGCTTCGTGACAGCAGTGCCGAGATCACTTCAAAACTGGGGTTTTCGGTAGTCGCACCGATTAGCAGAATGGTACCGTCTTCAACGCTGTGCAGCAGGGCGTCCTGCTGGGATTTGTTGAAACGGTGGATTTCATCGATAAACAGGATGGTACGCGCGCCCATTTTCTGGTTCTCGCGCGCTTTTTTAATGACCAGACGGATATCTGCAACGCCGGCAGTAACCGCGCTGATGGCGTTAAAGTCGGACTTGCTCTCGTTAGCTACTACGCGCGCCAGGGTGGTCTTGCCCACACCCGGCGGGCCCCAGAATATCATGGAAACCAGCTTGTCTGATTCTATTGCGCGCCGCAGGATCTTGTCCGGTCCCAGCAAATGCTGCTGACCGGCGATCTGGTCCAGAGTTTCGGGACGCATACGGTCTGCCAGGGGACGATAGACATTTTTCTGCTTTTGCTTTGGGTTATGTTGTTCAAATAAATCCAATATTTCTGCCTGTTTATAGATAATCTGGTAATTTACGCAAATTTCTCAGGAATTGCAAGATGCTTTGGCATGTTGGATGCGGAAGAAGCGCTATTCTTGTCTAACTGCTGTCAGGCAAAATTGTTCGATAATATTTGTTAATGGATTAGGGATAATGTTTTATTTATGCGTCTTGACGGGATGGTTGTTGCAATCCGTTTGAGTAAAGCCTCTGTGTCCAGGCAGAGCCCGGGGCACGAGAAGAAAGGATGATGATGGAGATCATCTCCGTCACGATCGGTCGAGTGTGAAAATTGTTGGCGTGGGGGATTTGTTTGGAAAAAAACTGTGGTTTATTTTTTTAATTTTGTATATTGAATGATTAATGATTTTTAGAAATTCTGTATTATAAAACTTGTTATAATGGTTAGTAATTATTAAAAGTTCCCAAAATTAATTACTAATTTTTTATTGGAGCCTTTCTCTTATGAAAAGAATTAATATAGTAAGCCTGTTTTCAGGTTGTGGAGGTATGGACCTTGGATTTGAGGGTGGATTCTATGTGCATAAGAAAAGTGTAAATTATAAAATTCAACCAGAATGGCGCACAGGTATCGAAAAGGGGAATTTTGTTAGATTACCTAGAACTCATTTTAATGTTGTATTTGCGAATGATATATTGAGAGAAGCAAAAGCGGCATGGGAACCATTTTTTCAGAAGGAAAGTATCTTTTTCAGAGATTCAATAGTAGATTTAATTAAAAGAGCTGAAAATGGGGATTTTAAATTTCCAAATGCTGATATTGTTACAGGTGGCTTTCCTTGCCAAGATTTTAGTGTGGCTGGTAAAAGGAATGGATTTAATTCACATAAATCTCATTTAGGCACTTTAATAAATAACGACAAGCCTACTATTGAGAATAGAGGACAGCTTTATATATGGATGAGGAAGGCAATTGAAATTATTAAACCTAAAATGTTTATTGCGGAAAATGTTAAAGGTTTAGTTTCGTTACCGAGTGTTAAAGAAATTATTCAGAAGGATTTTAGTAATATTAATGATGGGTACTATGTGTATGACGCAAAAGTGTTGAATGCGGCAGAATATGGAGTTCCACAATCTCGAGAAAGGGTAATATTTATTGGCATAAGTAAGAAATGTGTAAATATTGAATTTTTGAATTATCTTGATAAATTTGATTTATACCCTCAAAAGACCCATCGTAATAAAAATGATTATAATATGCTAGAACCCGATTTAAACGAGTATGTAACCTTGAGTGATGTTTTTGAAGATTTAGAAGAACCCGAGAATAGTTTAGATTTAGAACAAAAGTCATTATCCAAAGCAAGATGGTATGGACCGCATTGTCAAGGCAATAAGGAAATAAATGTTAAGTCAATTGGACCTACTATTAGAGCCGAGCATCACGGCAATATAGAATTTAGAAGATTAGCAAAAGAGCACGGTGGTAACTATATTGATGAATTAGATGAAGGTTTAAAGGAAAGACGATTAACAATTCGGGAATGTGCCCGGATCCAAACTTTTCCAGACAATTTCAAATTTATTAGAGATAGCAATGATTTAGGTAAAGAATTTTCACTTTCAACATCAAACGCATATAAATTAATTGGTAATGCAGTTCCTCCGTTGTTAGCTTTTCATTTAGCATGGAATATTCAAAAAAACTGGGAAATATTATTTGGGGAGAAACATGATTGTATCGGAAAACAAGAAGTCCAGGTTGCACGAATTTGAAGATATCCTTAAGAAAGCTCATAACTCAATTGAAAAAGAATGCAAATCAAATTCTTACTATTTTTTAAATCGTACGGCATCTCAATTTGAAAGTGATGTGTATGATTTTTTATGTCAGGCTGCCAAAAAAACTGTTTTCGAAAATACAATTCAATTAATATCTGGTCATAAATTTCCTGATATTGTGGTTAAAGAACTTTATGGGGTGGAAGTTAAAACAACGAAACAAAATCATTGGAAAAGCACAGGGAATAGTGTCCTTGAAACGACACGTGTTGAGAACGTTTCCAACATCTTTATTTATTTCGCAAAATTATCTGATCCAATAGGTTTTAAGTATAAACCATATCATGAATGTCTTTATGATATAGCTGTTACCCATTCTCCAAGATATTTAATTGATATGGATATAGAAAGAAATAATACAATATTTACAAAGCTCGAAATCGAATATGATGACTTGAGAGCACTCGCTAATCCTGTAAAACCTTTTGTTGATTATTATAGGAAAAATACAAAGCCAGGTGAAGAACCTTGGTGGATGGAAGATTCGAATAATGTCTTAAAGCCAACAATAAGAATTTTTTCAAATTTGGAAAAAGAAGAAAAGAAAAGTTTGAAGGTCGAAGCAATGGCATTATTTCCTGAAATATTTGGTAATGATTCAACAAAATACCAACGAGTTGCGGGATGGTTAGCGAGTCGTTATGGTATTGTTGATTCTTCACTTAGAGATAGGTTTACTGCTGGGGGGAGAGAAAATTTAGTAATTGCAAATAATTCATATCCAGAGATACCGAGGATTTTTGTTAATTTATACAATAATATTGACCAAGTTATAAATAATATTGAGTGTAGATCTATTGATGATTTGAGATATTATTGGAATTTTGAAGCATTAAGTGAAATGGATAATAAAATAGATGTTTGGATTTCACTTGTAAAGAATTATGTGGGTGAAATTTATTCAGATGGTGTTAAGTTTGTGATTAATATTATTGGTGATTATTTAGGAAAAAGAAAAACAAATTATATTAATGATGAATACGATAAATATGGTTTATAATGACAAAAATTAATAATAGTTTGGGGCGTAATTTTAACAGAACTAGAACATCTGATAAAATTTCTGAAGAAAGACGTTCTTACAATATGTCTAAAATCAGGTCGAGAGGTACGAAGTTTGAATTGGACTTTATTAATTGTTTGGAAAAAGAAATAAATCTTGATTTTGAGTTAAATTGTAAAGATATAAAAGGAAAACCAGACATTGTTTTTCGTCAGTTTAATGTTCTGATTTTTTTGGATAGTGATTTCTGGCATGGTTGGCAATTCCCTAGATGGAAACACTTGATGAAAAATGACTTTTGGGTTAATAAAATTGAAAACAATAGAAAAAGAGATAAAAAAGTCACTCAAAATTTGAGACGAAAAGGATGGAAAGTCATAAGAATTTGGGAGCATAATATTAAAAGTGATAGAATGTCACAAATTATCAGAATAAAAGAAGCATTGTTTACTGATGAAAAGGTTAAATATTAAAGTTAATTGTTTGTAATCATATATAGAAACATCTGAAATATTGGATTTTTTCATATTGAACTAATAAATTGAGTTCAATTTTCCAAAGAGAATGAAATATTTATAAAATCTATAACATTTAAAATTGTTCTTTGACAAAATTTACTATCATTACTCTAATACATAGGTTATATACCTACGAAATGGAGACTGTAAACTTTTTTGTGTAAATGAATAGTAGTGCTATATTTGGATTTTCATCCTGTCTTTAAATATAATAGAAAATTGAGAAACAACAAAGGCCCAGTTTCTGATGGGCTGCGACCATTTTTTAGCAATATCCCTGTAGGCCAGAAACAGCATTTTTTTCAACGCATCATCGTGGGGGAACAGAGATTTGGTTTTAGTGACTTTGCGAAGCTGCCGGTGCAGAGCCTCTACACTATTTGTGGTATAGATCATTCGCCGAATTTCTTCGGGATATTTAAAATAGTTGGACAGGTTGTCCCAGTTTTTTCTCCAGGAATTGATAACAATGGGATATTTGGGTCCCCATTTTTGTTCAAGGCGATCCAGTTGCAGTTCAGCGTTTTCTTTAGTTGTGCTTTGATAAACCAGCTTCAGATCTTTGATAAATTCTTTTTGATGTTTTGATGCAACATAACGAAGCGAGTTACGGATTTGATGGATGATACAAAGCTGGACTTCAGTATCGGGAAAAATGCTGGCAATAGCATCCGGAAAGCCTTTCAGCCCATCTACGCATGCAATCAGAATATCTTCAACCCCACGGTTTCGTATATCGGTTAGAACAGACAGCCAGAAATTGGCGCCCTCGGACTGGTCGATCCAAATACCAAGTAAATCCTTAAAGCCTTCACCATTGATCCCCAGTACAGTATAAGCGGCCTTGTTTATAATACGCCCTTCGTCACGTATTTTATAGTGGATAGCATCCAAATAAACAATAGGATAAACACTATCCAACGGTCTTGACTGCCATTCAACGACAAGCTCGCGTACCCGTTCGGTAACATTGGAAATAAATGTTGGGGAAGCGTCCAGGCCGTAGAGTGTTTCCAGATGGTCTTTGATGTCTCTTGTACTCAGACCTTTGGCATATAAGGCAACGATGATTTCATCTATTTTGCCCAGATCACGCTGGTGCTTTTTGACAAGTACCGGGTCAAATTCTCCATTCCGATCACGGGGGATTTTGATGTCAATTTCACCAAAATCTGTCTTCACTGTTTTGCTGCTGTGACCGTTTCTACTATTACCACTGTTATCACCTTCTGAAGAATGTCTCTCATAGCCCAAGTGCTGGGTCATTTCAGCTTCCATAATTTGGTCTGATATGCCCCTAATCAAATTCTTGACCAGACTATTTTTGCCCAGCAGATCGTCTGCTGTCTTGCAGTTTTCAAAATCTTTTTCAAGTTGTTTAATAATTTCAGGTGTAAGTTTCATTGGTAAATTCTCCTGTATTTAATAAAATGTAATATTTGTTTTTAAAACACAAGCGAATTTACAGTCCCTTGGAAAAGTGTGTGCAAATCAAAACTCGAAATTCAATAACCCTACGGGTTATTGAACCCTTGTTCATGATTTACACAAAAATCTTTACACTTCCACGAAATGGCTCAAGTGGTTAATGTAACCATACGCCTGATATTATAAACCCATGCTGCAATCACAAATTCAAAACGATTTCGGCCCATATCATAATAACTGCACCGATCATAATCTAATACTTGCTTCATAAAGGCAAACGGTCTTTCAACTGCATTCCGAACTTTAGATAATTGCTTATTTCTTTTTACCTGCTTTGATGTCAAATTTCGGTTTCTATATCCTTTATCAAGAATGCCGCAATAGACTCCTTTGCCTCGCAGGTTGCACTTGCGGGCTTTGTTCGTGTAACCTTTATCTGCGAACACCGCATTTTCTTTTTCTGTTATCAGATCCGGAAAAAGATTTGTGTCGTGAATACTTGCGCTGGTAAACTCTACAGAATGAATAATATCACTGTCCAAATCTGTACCAATATGGCCTTTGTAGCCATAATGCGTTTTGCCACGTTTCTTTGTGAAATCTGCATCACGATCACGCTTGCTTCCTGGTTTCGCTTGTGCTTGTTTTATAGTTGCATCAACAAGTGTTCCTTTGCCAACGATCAGACCCATTTTTTCAAGCTGTTTGTTGAATTGCCGGAACAGTATTTTATCAAGACCAAGGCGAGAAAATTGTTCACGATAGCGACAGATAGTGGTCTCGTCAGGGATTGCATCCGCACTGGTCAGTTCCAGAAACAATTGAAAACTACGTCGATCCGCAATCTCTTCTTCCAGGCGAGGATCGGATAAACCATAGATACGTTGTAATAAAAAACAACGAACAATAACTAACAAATCAAATGACGGCTTGCCTGCATTTGATTTTCTGGTTTTTGATTGTTCAATACGTTCTTCAATGGGTTCAAGTAAATTTTGCCAATCAATTTTTTCTTTGATAATTTTCAGAGCTTGTTTGCTTTGGGTTTTTATATGCTTTTTGAAATTTTCATTTGCTGCTGTGGTAAACAAGTCTTCATTGTGTATTCTATTGCGACCCATGTAAAACTCCAGTTTTTTTTATCATACAGCAAATTAGTAAATTATTACCTTTGATTCTAATAATATTTCAGAGGTTTCATATAATTATTATATTGTTTGATTTTCTACTCACCGGGTTCTTCCAAAAAATCTATAGTTTATTTTAATTTCAATTTTTCGTACATTATCTCCTTGTTTTTGACAGTATTAACCGCAATGCACACCTGGATGTTTTCAGCATGTTGACTGGTGTATGTTGCGGTTATTGTCTTTATAGAAATTATATTATTAACTCTGGTTCCGGGGCTCTGCCTAGGAACCAGGAATTATTTCCGTACCCAGGCAGAGCCCGGGCACGAAAATAAAGCAACATAGAATTCTGGTTTCGGAGTACTATACTGGAGCCAATTAATTACCTCGTATCCGGCAAAAGTCCGGGATCGAGTATGTATATCATATATGAAAGAAATGAGAGTAACATGAAGCAGATCCATATTCCTGAAAAATTTCCCTTTAGTGTAAAGAAATGGCCGTTTTTTTACGGTTATATGATAGCGGTTTGTAGTGTAATGGGCTTTGTGGTAAGCGCACCGGGGCAAACCGTTGGCGTATCCGTATTTACCGATTATTTGATAGATGTACTGGGCTTGACGCGTTTTCAGCTTAGCTTGGCTTATACACTGGGTACCATTGGTAGTTCGTTCATCATTGCGCGCGTGGGCACGTTACTGGATTCACTGGGCACACGATTGATTGCGCTGGTAACGTCGATTTTATTTGGATTGTCATTGTTTTACATGAGTCAGGTGGACCACATTGCACTTGGATTGAGCGGTGCTTTGAGTGGTTTGGCAGCAACAATAGTAGTCATGGCAACCATCACGTTTGGTTTTTTATCCATCCGGTTTTTGGGTCAGGGTGTGTTGGCGTTAGCAAGCAGAACTCTGCTTATGCGCTGGTTCGACGAACTGCGTGGTCTTGTTAACAGTATTGTGGGTGTGTTTATCAGTATTATGTTTTCTGCATCGCCGTTGATATTCGAGGTGCTGATCCGGAATTATACAGAACGCGGAGCCTGGATGGTTATGGCATTGATCATTGGTCTCGGTTTCTCTGCGTTTGTGTTTGTATTTATCCGCAATACACCTGAGGGCAGTGGTCTGCTTCCGGATGGTGGTAAACATGTCAACCATGAAAAAAAGAAGGCCGAAGATGCGGCAAGCTGGACCCTGAAACAGGTCAAGCGAAACTATACATTCTGGGTGTTCAACCTGGGACTGTCCATGTTTTCACTGTTTTATACTGCGATAACATTCCACATTGTTTCTATCTTTGGTGAAGCCGGGATGCCCCGGCACGAAGCTATATCCATCTTTTTACCGGCATCATTTATTGCGGTGGGATTCAATTTGTCATCGGGAGTGTTGCTGGATACGAAAATATTAAAATATCGAATGAAATACATGCTGATGGTGTTGATTTTGGGGCTGATGCTTACCGGCACCGGCGTACTGCTGCTGCATTCAGGCATTGGCAAGTATATCATGATTTTGGGTAACGGTATTGCCAGCGGTATGTTTGGCAATGCATCCACAGTAATATGGCCGCGTTATTTTGGCAGAAAGCATTTGGGCGCCATTAACGGATACAACATGTCGTACCTTGTGTTTGCCAGTGCTATTGGACCCTCGGTATTTGGATTGTCATACAGTGTTTTTGGAGATTACCGCTCCGCGGTTTGGATTTGCCTGGCGGTAATGGTGCTGCTCATTCTAATCAGCTTCAAGGCAGACCGTCCGCATTTGCCTGCTGCAGAAATGGAGTAATCCTGTTATGTGGTTATATCTGGGCATTATCTCTGCTCTGTTTTTAGGATTTTATGAAGTTGGCCGCAAACACGCGGTTCATGATAATGCCGCTTTTCCGGTGTTGTGGATGTCTACCTTGGCGGGGACTGTTCTTGTTGTTCCTGTAATGATACTATCTGCTATCAAGCCCGGAATGATGCAAGCGGTTTCGCTCTATGTGCCCAAATTACCCATGTCGGTGCATATACTGATTTTAATCAAGGTGATGCTGGTGGGCACATCGTGGACTTTGGAAATGTTTGCGTTAAAACATTTACCCATTTCCATTTATCTGCCTATCCGAGCTACATCCCCATTCTGGACGCTTTTAGGCGCCATATTTATCTTTCACGAGGCACCCAGCTCTATGCAATGGGTTGGGCTGGTACTGATTTTGGGATCATATTATGCATTTACAGTGTTGGGCAATAAGGAAGGAATATCTTTCAAGAATAACCGATGGGTGTACAGTGTAATTGTGGCAACGATCTTTGGGGCTACCTGTGGTTTGTACGACAAGTATATGATACAAAAACTGGGTATCACTCCCATTGTAATTCTTTCCTGGTTTTTTGTATATATCAGTATCGTTTACACCGTAATCATGTTTGTCATGTATCGCAAGAAAATGCTGACCTCGATGCATTTTGAATGGCGATGGAGCATACCGTTGATTGGTATCTTTTTGACCTTGTCTGATTTTATGTATTTCAAAGCAATTAATGTAGAGGGCGCGTTGATCTCGCTCGTCATGGCAGTTCGACGGTTAAATTCCATTGTGTCGTTTTTAATTGGCGGGGCCATGTTTAAAGAGCAGAATATGCGGTTAAAGTTTTTTGCCCTGGCAGGTGTTATTGCCGGTGTGTTTTTTCTTTTGTTTTCATAACAAAATCTTGATATTGAGCAAAAGATTCGTTAATTATATATAATCTGTTTTTTCTAAAGGAGATCAATACGGAACGGTTTATTGAAATAAAGCCCAAAGACGGCGAACGGCTTCCTGAATGGAAACGTGTAGTCATCAAAGTGGGCAGCACATTGGTTACCGCGGGCGGTAAAAAAGCCAGCACAAAATATTTGCTGGATATTGCCAGTTTTATCATCGAGTGTCATAATCGTGGTAAGGAAGTGATTTTGGTATCGTCCGGTGCAGTGGCAGCGGGACTGTCTACACAGGTGCAGTTTACTTCCAAGGCGCAATGCTCTATTCCTGAAAAGCAGGCGTTGGCTGCAATTGGTCAGTCGCAGCTTATGACCTTGTGGAGCAGAATGTTTGATTTTCCCTGTGCGCAAATCTTGTTGACATTTGACGATTTGTTGAATCGCAGACGGTTTGTTAATGCCAAAAACACCATTACCGAATTGCTGAATATGAACACCTTGCCCATTGTCAATGAGAACGATACGGTTGCCGTAGACGAGCTGCGGGTAGGTGATAACGATAACCTGGCTGCACATGTAGCGGTACTTGCAGAAGCCGATTTATTGATCATTTGCTCTGATATTGATGGATTATATGATGCAGACCCGCGCGAGAATCCGGATGCAAATCTCATTACGCGTGTAGACACGATTAATGAAGAGATCTATAAACTCGCCAAAGATACCAAAACCCATATCGCTACCGGTGGTATGGTAACCAAGATCCAGGCGGCTGAAAAAGCCACCTCGGGCGGAATCAATACCGTGATTATGAACGGCACCAAACGTGGATTTTTTGAAATGCTGTTGAGCGGTATTGTCTGCGGAACGATCTTTAACAAATCCCCTCGCCCGGTCAAGGGGAAAAAACACTGGATGCTACACGCCAAACCCAGTAAGGGCAAAGTCTATATAGATGCGGGAGCGGTTCTGGCAATCACTGAAAGAGGAGCATCGCTGCTACCTTCGGGAATACAAAAATTAGAGGGTGAATTTGCAGCCGGTGAAGCGGTAGATATTTTTCAGATTGCCGAGAATAAAATGATTGCCAAGGGTATTTGTCAATATAATCATATTGATCTTGAAAAAATAGCCGGCAAAAAAAGCAAAGAAATTGAAAATATATTGGATGGTATGTATTCCGATGTGGTTGTTCATCGAGATGAAATGGTACTGTTAGGATAGAGGAGCGAATATGAGCACAAATAATACAGAATTATTAGATATTGCGCGCGCATGTAAATCTGCTTCACATCAACTGGCCCGCGTAGGCGCTGCTGAAAAAAACAAAGCCTTGTTACTAGTTGCTGACCAGTTGGAAAAAGATAAAGAAATAATTTTTGCCGCAAATGCTATTGATGTAGAAAATGGCAAAAAGCGGGAATTATCATCCGCAATGATAGACCGGCTGATTTTGAACGAAAAACGTATTGCCGGAATGACAGATGCATTGCGACAGGTTGCATCCTTTAACGATCCGGTAGGAGAGATCAGTGAGATCCGTAAACGCCCCAGCGGTATTGAAGTGGGGATGATGCGTATACCCCTGGGCGTGATTTCTATTATATACGAATCCCGTCCCAATGTAACATCTGACGCAGCCGGATTATGTCTCAAAGCGGGTAACGCAGTATTGTTGCGCGGCGGATCAGAAGCGTTCAATTCCAACAAGGCCATCGTCGATTCTATGCACAAAGCGCTGGCAGAAACAGAAATACCGCCGGATGCAATTTCATTTGTTCCCACAACTGACCGGGCAGTTATGGTAGACATGCTGAAACTGGATGAATTTATTGATCTGGTTATACCACGAGGCGGTGAGGGTCTGATCCGTTTTGTTGCCGAGAATAGCCGAATTCCTGTCATCAAACATTACAAAGGCGTGTGCCATTTGTATGTAGATAAAGACGCAGAACCCGAAATGGCGGTTGACCTGTTGATAGACGGCAAAACCTCGCGTCCCGGTGTTTGTAATGCATTGGAAACACTGCTTGTCCATAAAGATATTGCTCAAACTTTTTTGCCTCTTGCAAAAGCAGCGATGGACAAGCGCGGAGTAGAATTGCGTGGTTGCGCAGAGACTTTAAAAGTACTTCCCGGAATTCCGGAAGCAACTGAAGATGATTATTATGCAGAGTATTTGTCTCTGGTAATTGCGGTAAAAATTGTAAACAGTTATGACGAGGCTGTGGAACACATTGTAAAATACGGTTCAGAGCATACTGAAGTTATAGCAACCAATAGCATGCAGACAGCCAGGGCATTTCAGCGCGATGTGAACTCTTCGGTGGTTTGTGTGAATGCGTCTTCCCGGTTTTCTGATGGTGGTGAACTGGGTCTGGGTGCGGAGATTGGTATCTCTACCACAAAATTGCATGCATTTGGTCCCATGGGACTTGAAGCGCTTACTACCCGCAAGTTTATTGTAACCGGAAATGGCGAAACTCGCCACCCTGTTGATTGATTCTGTGAAATAATGTCTTGGATTTGTGCGGGGCATTTTTGTATATTTAGACGATGACACATTTTTTATCTAGTTTTGGGAGTAGTTTCTGAATGAAAACCTGGAAAAACATCAAAGACGTTCAAGATCAAAAATCACTATTTGTCTGGCGTCATCGTAATATAAATCAGTTTTATTCCAAAATATTTACCTGGTTGTTGGGAGGCTTTGTAGCCGGAATTTTAACATCACTGTTTTTTCTCACTATTTCCATGCCAGACCTGTCACTTCCTGCCGCAAGGATTGCGTTTTTTTTAGTAACAGCTGCAGGAATAATCAGTTCTTTTTTCAGAGCTGTTGTTAACGGTCTTGAATACCGATTGACTGACAAGGGCGTTGTTCATATTCATCCTTATGTAGGTATTGAACCGTTGGCAGAAGCAATGGGAAAAATCAAACTTTTTGCTACCAAATATGAGTTTATTCCCTGGACAGAGGTTCGGGAAATCAGCGATGAGGACGAAGAATTTGTTCTTGTAATGAAAGAAAAAGAGCCGGTTGATATTGGAGTATCTCCTCTGGCTATGTATAATGATTATGAGACAGAAGGTGAACCGGTAATTTTTACAAAGTGGTTCGAGAAAAAGAACCCTGCTTTTTCAAATGTTTTAAGACAGATAGTCAAAAAGAGCCGCGAGGCTAAAAAGAATAATAGCAATTAATTAACCTGATCCTAAAAATCAGAGGAGTGACCACATGCCGAATCGGATTACTCCCATTGATGTATCCACCTATGCAAATCCGGAGATATTCCGGTTGGGTGAAAAAATTTTCGAGAACGATCTCGTAAAACATAGATTTTTAACTGATTACGGCTTGCGTGCAACAGTAAGGGGTAAAGGCAAGTATCAGGTTGAAATGATTGTTGAAGACGAGCAATTGTTCGGTCGCTGTAATTGTGAGGCAGGCAGCAGTCCCTGTGAGCACAAGGTTGCAGCGTTATTGTCATGGTTGAACGAACCAGAAAATTTTATTAGTATTGTTAAATTAAAACGGACGATCAAGGGGCTGGACAAGAATACCATAGTAGAAGTGATTCTTGATCTTGTTGAGATTTTTCCGGAACTGTGTCATTTTTTTATTCATCCTCAAGATACAGATGAAGTTACTGCCCTGCGGGAGAATGTGGCAGACATTTTTGATTTTCCGCACAAAGAAAAAATAAATCCATCAGAAATTGTTGAGCCCAGCAAGATCCTTTTTGCACAGGCTAAATATTTACGTCATGAGAACAAGTGGCGTCAGGCAAGAATATTGTTGTTTGAGATATTGAACCGTATACTGGCCCTGATTGACCACAATCAGTTATCCTCTCCATTTCAGGACAGCTTTATAACGGGTATTGCTGATGATTATATTGATATTGTTTTAACAGATACGGAGCCTGATGAATCACATCGGGAAGAGATACGCAATGAAGTAAAAGAACTACTTGAGCATCCCAGTGCAGACGAATATGGAATCGTCCTGGAGCCTCTGAATAGTCAATAACTGAATACGTATATTATAAATCAATTTCATATAACCTCAGCGAACGGAGTGTATTATGGCTGAACTGTATATTCCTTTAGACGAATTGAAAAAATTCATGCATGCTTCTTTGGGTAAAGCCGGTGTACCAGAATCCGATATACCCATAGTTGTTGATGTGCTTTTAAAGTCTGATATCCGTGGTATACGTTCACACGGCATTGGCCGTTTGAAAATGTATCTGGATTTTATCAAAGATGGTGTGCAGACACCGGTTACCAAACTTGAAATTGTAAACGAAACCCCGGGCACCGCATTGATTGATGGCCATTTTGGAATGGGACATGTTATATCGTACCAGGCAATGAACCTTGCGATTGAAAAAGCGGATAATGTGGGCATTGGTGCAGTAGCTGTGCGGAATTCTACCCATTTTGGTATATGCGGATATTATCCTTTAATGGCAGCTGAAAAAGATATGATTGGTTTTACCGTTACCAATGCACGTCCGTCTGTTGCACCCACTTTTGGTGCAGAGCCCATGTTTGGCACCAATCCTATTGCTTTTTCTGCCCCGTCAGATGAAGAGCATCCCTATCTGCTGGATATGGCTACTTCAATTATACAACGTGGTAAAGTTGAAACTCTGGACCGCGCAGGCAAACCGGTACCCGAAGGCCTTATCATTGACAATGAAGGTAACTTTCAACATGATGCAACAAAGATTTTGGGATTATTCAAAGACAGAAAAGCGGCCTTGCTGGCACTTGGAGGTTTGGGCGAAGACTTGGGTGGTCATAAAGGTTATGGTCTTGCGTTGATGGTAGAGATCCTTTCATCAGCATTGAGTGGTGGCCCGTTCTCATGGGGACTGTCCGGCTTTGACGGTGATGGGAAAAAGATCCCGAACCGTTTGGGCCATTTTTTCATGGCAATCAAAGTTTCGAACTTTATTGATATTAACGAGTTCAAATCCATAGTGGGTAATATTCAGCGTGCAATGCGTAATGCTGAAAAACTGCCGGGACAGGAACGGATCTATACGCATGGCGAAAAAGGATTTATGCGTGAAGAAAAGATCAAAAAGCAAGGTGTGCCTATTAATGACGCCATGCAAAATACCATGAAAAATATTGTACAAGATTATGAACTCGATTTTGAACTGCCATTTTAACGAGGAATAGCTATGAAAGCATATGTGGGAGCGATTGATCAGGGAACCACAAGCAGCAGATTTATTATTTTTGATTATCAGGGAAACATTGTTTCCGTAAGTCAAAAAGAGCATGAACAGATATACCCCAAACCCGGCTGGGTAGAGCATAATGCCGTGGAGATTTGGGACAATACCCGTGCGGTTATTACCGGGGCATTAGCAAAAGCCAATTTAAAAGCCGATGATCTGGCAGCTATTGGTATTACCAATCAGCGTGAAACAACCTTGGTTTGGGACAAGGAAACCGGAAAACCCTTGTACAATGCTCTGGTATGGCAAGATACCCGTACAGATACTTGTTGCAAAACACTTGAACAAAAGGCCGGTGGACAAGAAACATTTCAAAAACATACCGGACTGCCGGTATCAACTTATTTTTCCGGACCCAAGATCAAATGGTTGATTGATAATGTTGATGCGGTTAAGGAAGGTATAGAAAAGGGCACTGCTATCTTTGGGAATATGGACACCTGGGTAGTGTGGAACCTGACCGGCGGTGCTAAAGGTGGTATGCATATTACTGATGTAACCAATGCTAGCCGAACACTTCTTATGAATATCGAAACCTTGGAATGGGATGCGGAGATGCTTTCTCTGCTTGAGGTACCTCAGGGTATGCTGCCCGAGATCCATTCTTCTTCAAAGGTATATGGAACAACAACCAAAGAAGGCTTTTTAGGCGCAGAGGTCCCTATAAGCGGAATACTGGGAGATCAGCAGGCTGCATTGGTGGGTCAAACCGCTTTTAATGTAGGAGAAGCCAAAAACACCTATGGAACCGGTTGTTTTATGCTGCTCAATACCGGCGAAACTCCGGTGTTTAGTGAAAATGGCCTTTTAACTACTGTTGGCTACCGTTTTGGTGATGAAAAGCAGGTTTATGCGCTTGAAGGTTCTATTGCCATTACCGGTGCGCTGGTTCAGTGGATAAGGGACAATTTAGGTATGATCAAGTCTTCGGATGAGATCGAATCATTAGCGGCTACAGTTGAAGACAATGGTGGGGTTTATTTTGTGCCCGCATTTTCAGGCCTGTTTGCACCCTATTGGAAATCTGATGCCAGAGGTGTGATTGTTGGTCTGACACGCTATGTGAACAAGGGTCATATTGCACGCTCTGTATTGGAATCTACCGCTTTTCAGACCCGTGAGATTCTTGATGCTATGGTAAGAGATTCCGGTGTAGATCTGCAAACACTCAAAGTAGATGGCGGTATGGTTGTAAACAAAATGCTGATGCAGTTCCAGGCAGATGTGTTGCAGGTACCGGTAGTAATGCCGCAAATAACGGAAACCACAGCTTTGGGAGCTGCATATGCAGCGGGTTTGGCTGTAGGTTACTGGAAAGATCTGGATGACCTGCGTAAAAACTGGCAGGCTGGGCATACCTGGCAGCCCAATAAAGGCTCCTCCGCTTATGATACGGGGTACAAGAAATGGTTAAAAGCTGTAGAGCGTACATTTAACTGGATTGATTGATAATTTTTGTGGGTAAGGGGACAGAGTAGGGAAGACGCGACCTCTCTTATTACGCAAACAAATACTTTTGTCTTTACATTATTATACATCAGGATTCTGTGAATTTGCTGTTGCAATGAAATAGAATCCTGTATTTATCTGTTAAATTTTAAGAATTAAAACATGGGAATAATTTCTTTCTCATATCAAAACAGGTTGATAAAACATGGCAAAGAGATATTTAGAGCAAAGTATTGACTTTTTAGGGTTTCTGGGTGCAAAGTTGAGGGATTTGAAGGGGTATTCTACACTTGCAAATGAATTGTTACAAAATGCTGATGATGCACCAGAAGTAACCCAAGTGTCGTTTGATATTAACGAGATGGCATTGTTTGTTGAAAATAATGGTTCTTTTCGTGATAAAGATTTTGACCGTTTACGCCGGATTGCGGCAGGTCAAAAAAGCCTTGAATTAAATACAATTGGTACATTTGGCATTGGATTTTTGTCTGTTTATCAGATTACAGATAACCCCATTATTGTTTCCGCAGGTAAAAAATGGACTTTTTATCCTGAAGCCAATGAACAACAACGCATTATCGAGATCGAAACCAAGGATTATGGTAAAACCTATTTTGGTTTTCCCTGGGCAAGAAATCCCAACAGTCAGGTCCGTACAAAATTAAAACTTGAACATATTACTGAAAAAACCATTCAAGATTTTACATATGAATTGATGACCATATTACCAAGGAATATTTTGTTCCTGCGTAAAATAGAAAATGTGGTTGTTAAAGAAAATGGCAAAGTTATTAAAGATATATCTCGCTTGCCAGTCAAAGACGATATCATGTCTTTTAATATTGATGAAAAACGTACAGACTGGTTTGTAATCAAGACGCATTTCAACAAAGTTGCGCTTGAATTACGTCGTAAATTCAGTTATCATATTGAAGATAAACGTGAAGCGGATGTTCAGTTGGCAATTCCGCATGATTTTTTTAAATTCCAGGGTGAATTTTACGCCTATCTGCCAACATCACACCAGACCAGTTTGCCATTTCATATCAATGCAGACTTTTTTACGTCTACTGACCGTAAACGTGTATTGTTTGAAAACGATTTCCAGGCGCAGTGGAACCAGGCCGCTATTTTGGCAGCGTCATACAGTCTGATGGATAATCTTGACAAGATTTCAGAGTTTTTAGGCCCACGTGAGTTTTGGAGTTTTCTGGAACGTATTTATGAAGCCTATTTAAAGTCTGTTGATGGGTATAATGCACCTGTTATCAAAAAAGTTTGGGAAATTTTACAAACCAAGCTTGCAGCTGAAAAAATTGTTTATACCAGCAAAGGTGAGTGGGTACATGCCAAAGACGCCTTTTTGTTAAAAGATGAAAAAGAGTATGAATTGCTGCCTATTTTTGAAAAATTAGGTCTGCATATTGTTCATTTTGATCTGTATGAAAAGTTTAAGCTGCTGCGCAATGAATCTATAAATGTTCCGGTTCTGTCAATTTATAATCTTGCAAAAGCATTGAATGCAAACGGCTTTGACAAAAACCGTGAACTAAAAGAAGCACCGGAATGGTTTCAATCTGATTTCGAACGTGAAAAACTGGCCGAAGAAATTACCCGGCTGCTTGAGCGTATAGAACCGGAAGAAAAAGAACGTGCGTTGGATGCAATTCAGTCCTGCCATATTGCAATATCTTTTCTGAACAAGCTTAGCGCTCCCAAGAGCTTGTGGATTGCAAGTGATGATGAAGCACGATTATTTGGTGATCTGGATCTGGCATTTGTGTTTACTTCGGATGCTAATCCCAAAGGGATCAAGGCATTGATCAGCAAGTTTGATGTCTATGCTGCTATTGATGTGGTGAATTTAGGTGTACGAGATTTGTTTGATGCCTCGGATGTGAACCATCTGGAAGCTTTTTGGAATAAGGAACCTAAATCCATTATACATCTTATTGATTGGTTTGATCAGCACAGAGCCATTATTAAAAACGATCCGGTGTTGATTGACCGTATTCGTAAATTAACTATCTGGCCATCCGGGTTCAAGCTGTATTCTCTGGAGCAGTTGTTTATACCTGGTAATTTTGAAGATCCGTTAAACCTGTCTATGATTATAGACAAATCAATTCTCAGTCATTACCGTGACTTGCTGAATGACCTCAAAGTCAATGAATTGAATATTGTCAATTACACCAAAGATTTTGTTCCCGAGCTTTTCAAGAACAAGAAAAAATTGCCCAAAGCTAAAAGACAAGAGCTTGTGCTTCTATTGTCCCGATATTTGGGCGAGATCTGGGGAAATGAAGAGATCCGCTTAACGTTTAAAGAATTACCCATAGTAGAATGTAATGATGGTGTCTTTAGAAAAGCGACAGAAGTATATTTTCACGACAATGATTTGCTTTCTATTCTGGGGCAGAGTGGTAAATTTGTAAAGCAATCCATTGAAAAAAGAAAGTCATTGCTTGAATTGTATCGTTGGCTTGATATTAATACCATACCCAAACCCAATGATATTTTGGAGAAAATAAAAGCGATTACAGGATCAATACCGGATTTTGAAAATAGAAATACCGCACAAGAGATTTTTGCCTACCTGGGCACAGTGTGGAAGCAGATTGACATGAAACAACGGGAGAATTTTAATTTCCTAAAAACTGAAAAATGGCTTCCGGTAGAAGATGATTATGAAAATTGGTATACCCCGGAAGAAGTATATACACGATTTAATTCTTATTTGTTCAAAAGTCAGGTGAAATTCCTGGATGTTGAGAGACAAAAGTTGTTTGGCGCGTTTATCAGGTTTTTGAATATACCTTCTAAACCTGAATGCGATATGGTTGTATCTCATATTTTGCATTGTATCAAGAACAAGCAAGATATTAATCCTCTGATTTATAAATATTTGAACCGGTATTATCAACTTGCTTGTATAGAACGGTTAAAGAATAAACCCTTTATACATATGCAAGGAGAAGGTTTCTTTACGGCGGACAAGGTTTTTCTCGGCAAGCATGCTTTTGGACATTTTAGAAAGCAATTGGATGCCAAGTGGTATAATTATTCTGATCTGTTGAAAAAGTTGGGTGTAAAAGAAGATCCGCAGCCGCGTGATGCGCTTTTGGTCATTCAGGATATTCAAAATGAATATGCAAGGGCAAGACGACCGGTTTCGGATGGTATTGTTAGCATTTTGGAATATTGTTATCGCTTTATTAATTCCATGCCGATTGAAGAGATTAAAAAAGTTAAAGAGAATATGGTGGTTGCCAACCATAAAAATATTCTGGTTTCTCCGGAAAAGGTGTTTTTTAACGATCGTCCCAATATATCTGCCTATCTTGGAGATGATATAAAAAATCAGTTTGTAACATTGAGTATTAATTCATTTCGGGCAAAACGTGCCGTTGGTGTAAGAATGTTGAGTGAAGCGCTTAGCTCACATGTTGTCAAAGTTGATAAGCAAAAACAAGATTCTGAGCTGGTGGCCCGTATTCAAAATCGAAAAGATATGTTTACCCAGATTGCCAATTCAATTACCATGAATAGTGAAGAAATGGTAAATTTTGATTTTATTGAGACGCTGAACGTTTATCAGGCAGACAGTTTGCAAGTTGAATTTTCACTTTTGGTTAATGGCCACAAACAGCAGGCTAAACCGGAATCGGTCAATGCTTATTATGATGCGACCAAGAACAGCTTGTACTATTGTTCAAAAAGTGGAATACCCTGGGCGTCTATTGCGCGTGAACTGGCATTTCATATACTTCCGTTTAAGAATGTGGGATGGTTATCCCCTGTGCTGAAAGAAGTCCTCTCAAGTGAAAGTAAGAAACAGGCATATCATGCATTGAGTGAATTGGGGTTTGAAATTACCGAAACTTTTAAAGAAGAAAAAGAAGAGCCTGCCTTTATTATGCAATAATGCGGCAGGCAGATATTCCAGAGAGCTGTTAGTGCATATCTCTGGAATATTTTGTCTGTTAAATTCGTTCTACTCCCCTAAAGCAATAGAATAAAAGTTGGGAACCAGGTGAAAAGTCTTTTAATACGTTTGCAAACCGTTTCGTTACCGGTTATGGATAATTTTTTGAAACGACTTGTGGATTTAAGGGTAGAGGATGCGATCCCTGATCTATTATTGTTGTTCTCTTATGAATCCTGCCTGTCTGTTGGATCAAAAGCATTTAATGAAAAAGATATATTAAAACCCCTGGATTTTTTTCAAGACCAGGGTATTTTTTTGCACAAAAGTGTGCGTGGTGGTGGTCTGACCTATTACTGGCCGGGACAACTCATCTGCTATCCCTTGCTCAAATTGGGACCGCATGAGCGTAACATTCCACAATATATGTACAATCTTGAAGAAATTGGTCTGTTAACGTTAAAAGATTTTGGCGTTAGTGCCAGTCGTAAACGTGAGCAAGCGGCACAGATTGGTTTGTGGACAGGGGAGAAAAAAATTGCTTCAACCGGTATTCGGGTATCCCGATGGGTAACCAGTTTTGGAATGGCCTTGAATCTTGCTGGTGACAAGACCCCGGCTGATTTTATAAAACCCTGTGGTTTGGATGGGGTAAAATTGACTACGATAGAAGAGAATACAGGTGTTAGACCCACTCATAATGAGGTAGCAGAGCATTTTACGAGCCATTTTGAGAATGTATATGGACGTAAGATTGTTAAATATGAACAGAATCTTTTTTTTAATGAAAAGATAGATGAATTATTAAATGAAAATAAACTATTGACGGAGCTTGCGTGAAATCCGATCTAATACAATTGTTGAATGAAAAAGGCCAATGCAGCAAAAAGCCTGATTTGACCTTCGAACAGATAAAAGAACTCTATCGCTGGATGGTACTAACCCGCACCTGGAACGATAAAGCCCTGAGTTTGCAGCGGCAAGGACGAATGGGAACATTGGGTTCGGTGAAAGGTCAGGAAGCCTCGAATGTTGGCATGGCCTTTCCGTTGCAAAAGGATGACTGGTTTGTGCCGGCTTTTCGGGAGTTTGGCGCTCTCTTTGTACGTGGTGTATCTTTGAAAGACCAGTTTAGATACTGGAATGGAGATGAGCGCGGTGGGCAAATGCCTGCCGGTTCTAATATCACACCAACTCAGGTAATTGTAGCAGGGCAGCTTCCGCATGCTGCTGGTATTGCCTATGCAAAAAAAGTAAAAAAAGAACCGGGTATGGTCTTGTGTGCTTTGGGTGACGGTGCAACTTCGCAAGGAGACTTTCATGAGAGTATGAATATGGTCTCATTGTTTAATTTACCTGTGGTTTATGTTGTGCAGAATAATGGCTGGGCTATATCAATGCCGGTACATAAGCAGTCTGCGTCGCCAACCATTGCAGAGCGGGCGGCAGCTTATAATATGCAGGGGGTAAGGGTTGATGGAAATGATGTTTTTGCTGTGTATGAAACGATTAGAAAATATGCTGACCGTGCAAGAAAAGAACAGAAACCGGCATTAATAGAGCTTGTAACCTATCGCCTGAGCGACCATACAACAGCAGACGATGCCAGCCGTTATCGTGATCCTAAAGAAGTAGCCATGTGGCAAAAACGGGACCCCATTGATAGGTTAAGAAAGTATCTTCAGGAAAACGAAAATTGGTCAGATGAGGATGAAAAGGGTATTGTTGCGCAATGTTTACAGGAGGTTGAAGACGCTGTAGCGGAATTTGAATCCGTTACACCCATGCAGCCACAGGATATGTTTGCAAATATGTATCACACCCTTCCCTGGAATTTGCTAGAACAGCAAAAAGAGGTTTTGGAGTTGTATAATGGCGGGGAGGTGAAGTAATGGCTAGAAAAACGATGGTACAGGCCATAAATGAGGCCATCTCTTTGAAAATGCAAGATGACAATTCCGTTGTTGTGATGGGTGAAGATGTTGGTGTGGATGGAGGTGTTTTCCGTGCTACGGATGGTCTGTTTGAAGCATTCGGTGCTGAAAGGGTGATAGATATGCCCCTTGCAGAATCTTCGATTATGGGTTCGGCAATAGGTATGGCAATAAATGGTTTAAAACCGCTGGTTGAAATACAGTTTATGGGATTTTTATATCAGGGATTTGATCAATTAATAAACAATGCAGCAAGATGGAGACACCGCACTCTGGGTCAGGTGGGTTTGCCTATGGTTGTAAGAATGCCGTATGGTGCGGGTGTGCGTGCAGTTGAGCATCATTCTGAAAGTACGGAAGCTATAATTGCACATGTTCCCGGACTCAAAGTGATCGTTCCATCGAATCCTGCTGATGCAAAAGGTTTGTTGATTTCCGCGATTGAAGATCCAGATCCGGTAGTATTTCTTGAACCAAAACGATTATATAGAATTAAAAAAGAAGAAGTACCTGAAGATTTGTACAGGATACCCATAGGAAAAGCCAAGGTTGTAAGTGATGGCACAGATATTACATTGGTTACCTGGGGTGGAATGGTGCCGGTTTGTCTGGATGCGGCAAAGCATGCGGAAAATCAGGGTATTAGTACAGAAGTACTGGATTTACGTACTGTTTCTCCTTTTGATTTGGAAGCCATCACAAAATCAGTTGAAAAAACAGGTCGCCTTGTTATTGTGCATGAAGCCCCCAGATCTTTTGGAGTAGGCGCAGAAATAGCGGCCCTGGTTGGTGAAAGATGTTTGCTAAACTTGCTTGCTCCCATCAAACGCGTAACCAGTTATGATATTGTACCACCGTTGTTGAAACTGGAAAATTATAATTATCCCAATGCTGAACGTGTGGTTAGAGCCATTCAACAAACTATGGAGTTTTAACCATGAGATATGTGTTTCATTTACCCGATGTTGGAGAAGGTATTCATGAGGCAGAGCTTGTAGAATATACGGTTCAGGTTGGAGACCAGGTTGAGGTTGACGTAGACGTTTTAAGCATTGAAACGGACAAGGCGGTTGTATCTTTACCCAGCCCTGTTGCGGGTGCGGTGGTAGAACTGCCGTTTAATCCCGGTGATGTGATTACGGTTGGAGATCCTATTATTGTTTTCGATATTCAGGGCAAAGAACTGCCTATTGAAAAAGAAGAAATTAAAGAAAATGTGCCTGAACCTGTTAAAAAACCAGTAATCGCTCCGCCTCAGGACCGTAGAGTGTTGGCAACGCCTCATACCCGCCAGTATGCAAGGGAATTGGGTGTAGATATTGAATTGGTGGCTGGTACGGGTAAATATGGACGGGTAACCGATGAGGATGTGAAAAAGGCTGTAAAACGAAAAAGTCAGGAAGCATCTCTCATTCCCAAGACGGCTGACCTCA
The DNA here is from genome assembly GCA_963693055.1 of bacterium. GTDB lineage: Bacteria > Zhuqueibacterota > Zhuqueibacteria > Residuimicrobiales > Krinioviventaceae. The sequence continues at coordinate 5,356,230 of OY843751.1, read as the reverse complement.
AAGATGGCCCTTTATACTCGGTGGATTTTGATAATTATGGGCCTACGCGCAGGCTCCCGCTCAAGGGTGTGCGTAAACGTATTGCAGAAGCTATGGTAAGATCTTATTCCACCATACCGCATGTCAGCCAAGCGGACGAGGTAGATGTAACGGAGCTGTTGGCTGTTTTGAAAAAGCAAAAAGATTTTATGGAAGAGCAAGGCGTTCGGGTAACTATGACCAGCTTTATTGCCAAGGCTGTGATATCCGCATTGCAGGCATATCCCGAAGTCAATTGTTCTCTGGATGAAGAAAAGGGAGACATTGTTTATAAAGATTACTATCATCTCGGAATTGCAGCAGATACAGATCATGGATTGATGGTACCGGTTATACGTGATGCGGACAAGATGAGTATTTTACAAATTGCAGAAAAGATCCACGAGTTGGCCAAAAAGGCCAGAGAACGCCGGATTGAACTTGAAGAGTTGCGTGGTGGTACATTTACCATCACCAATATTGGCGCGTTAGGCGGAATTCATGCAACTCCAATTATTCAGCATCCCCAGGTTGCAATACTGGGTGTTATGCAGGCACGTAAAAAGCCGGTTGTGATCAATGACGAGGTGGTTATAAGAGCAATGATGCCTCTGGTGGTTTCTTTTGACCATCGTTTGCTGGATGGTGCGGTGATGGCGCGTTTTCTCAATCATATTATTGCGCGGCTGAGTGATCCCATGCGCATGTTGATAGAAGCCTGACAGGAGGAATTGTAATGGTTGTTGGAGATTTTACCCAGAATGTACAGACAGTAGTGATTGGGGCCGGTCCGGGCGGATATGTGGCTGCTATTAGGGCTGCGCAAACCGGTCAGGAAGTGGTTTTGATTGAAAAGTCAAACATTGGTGGTGTATGTCTGAACTGGGGTTGTATTCCCTCCAAAGCCATGATTGAAGTTTCAGGATTAAAGTATGAGCTAAAGCATGCTGCGGATATGGGGCTGTTGATTGGAGATGTTGAGCTGGATATGAAAAAGCTGCATCACTGGAAAGACGGTATTGTTACCCGACTGCGAAATGGAATTGGAACACTGCTTGAAAAGAATGAGATAGAACGCATTGAAGGTACAGCCAAAATTGCTGATGATAAAACAATAATGGTTTCTTCAAAATCGGGATTACAACGATTTGCTTTTGAAAATTTGATATTGGCAACTGGCTCACGGCCGCGTGAATTGTCCGGTATCCCTTTTGATGATGAGCGAATTATTGATTCGTCAGGGGCTTTGGAACTGGAAAAAGTACCAGAACGGTTACTAGTTGTGGGGGCGGGTTCGGTAGGGCTGGAAATGGCTCTCATTTATTCCAAACTGGGTTCTGTGGTAACTATAATAGAAGCAGAGGATGCATTGTTGCCAAATTATGAACCCGAGTTGATACGGGTTTTGAAAAAGTCATTAAAGGTTCATAATATTAAACTCATGCTGGGTGCACAAATAGAATCCGTTAAAGATGGGCAGGTTGTTATTCAGCATAATGGTACAGAACCGCTTGACGCGGATAAAGTACTGGTATCCATAGGGCGCAAGCCAAACAGCAATGATTTGGGACTTGAACATCTTCAAATAGATTTGGATGAGCAGGGCTTTGTACAAGTGAATTCGAAAATGCAGACATCCAATGAAAATGTGTATGCAATTGGTGATCTTGTTCGAGGACCCATGCTGGCGCATCGGGCTTCACACATGGGTAAAGTTGCCGCTGAAGTGATTTCCGGAAAAAAGTCCGCGTTTGATAACCTTGCTATTCCCGGTGTTATTTTTACTGACCCTGAAATAGCGACTGTTGGCATGACTGAAGCACAGGCCAAAGAACAGGGGCTTGACGTCAAAACCGGTGTGTTTCCGTTCAAAGCATTGGGCCGTGCAATGACAATGGGTAACACTGAAGGTTTGACCAAAATCGTTTCAGACGCAGAAACCGGTACAGTATTGGGTGTTCATATAATAGGACCCCATGCGTCTGATCTCATAGCAGAAGGTGCTCTGGCGGTAGAATCCGCATTGCATGTAGAAGATCTTTCATTAACCATTCACGCGCATCCCACTTTGCCTGAAGGATTGGGAGAGGCTGCTGAAGATATTGACCGCAAGGCAATTCATATTTTTTCCCCGGGAAAATAGTATTACTATTAATTTTTTTGTAATATGTTTTCCATTAAAAGCATCAAAATAAATCATTTGGGAAAGATGAAATTATTTGTTATCTTTTCGACCGAGTGAATTGGAACGAATGAAAAAATAGTGAAAAATGATTAAATGTTTGTTTAAAATGAAACTATTTTGTCTCTTTGCGTATAAATTTATGCTGTGAGAGAAAGGAAGAATTTTTTTTATTCACATACATACATACTTGAATGTATAGCACGTATGTGATTTTTAAATATATCCCTGACTAGAGATGCTGGTAATGCTGACCTTGTATATTGATTAGAGCTTTTATGAAATATAGATTATCTTTTCTTTTTTGGTTTTTGTCTACAATGCTTTTTGCAAGTGAAAGTGAATATTGTTTTTACTATGGCCTGGAATACGATAGTGAGAGCATTATTCAACCTGTTCAGTTGATCTTGAATGGCGGCTATGGTTTTATGCAGAACGATAACCGGTCCAATTACCCATTTGACATCCACTTTATGCAAAGCTGGAATAACGTGGCTGACAATCTTAAATCCCCTATTAAAGCAATTGCAGAACATGGTTGGGACCGTTTCTTTGAACCTGAGATTTTACCATTCAGTTTTGATAATTCGGAAGCGCATTACTGGCCCAATTGTACCATGCACCTTGTGGGTGGGGGAGTATCGTTTCGCATGATGGGTGAATGGTTCCGGTATAATAATTATAAATATTCCGAAATCTGTGCGTTTACAACGCTTTCTATATATCACTTGTTGAATAAAGCGGGACTGTTTTATTATTATGGAAATCATGGCGAGTTGGATTTATCCTTTTTTCAGCCAGACGGAGATTGCATCTCGTTTGGAACCGGTCTCGCATCAAAATCATTATCTGAATTTAACAGTAATGTAAGAACCTTGAAAGCGAATCTTGTTCTTTCATGGGGTGTGTTTTTTGATAGAAACAATTCGCTTTTGGCTTCATTTTTGTATTCAAAATCGTAGGATTACAAGTACAGGCTTTATATATATCCGGGTGTTTTCCGTTTTTGCGGATTTTCTCCCGGGCTTTTTACGAGCGTGAATCATCAAGATAAGGTTTTATTTGGATTGAATTTAAGAATACTCCCTTTTGGATTAGGTGGTTAATTTGGAAATACGTAACGATAATTTTTTTGTAAAACTTGGTGAAAAGACCATTCATTTTTTTGAGAATGTTGATCAGATCGTCAAGTTAATTTTTGAGACTATTAAAGCCATACCCAAAGTTTGGTTTTATAGAAAGCAGTTGATAGAACAGATTTACAACTTTTCTATCAAAACCCTGCCAATTGCAAGTGTAATAGCAGTTTTTGTAGGCTTGGCTTCAACGGTGCAGGGTTCGTATCAGGCATCGGGATTGGTGCCCAGGTACTTTACCATTAATGTGATCTTTAAAAGCACAATTATAGAGCTTTCGCCAATTATTCTCTCACTGGTGCTTGCGGGTAAAATAGGTGCCTCCATTGCTGCAGAGATTGGAAGTATGAAGATATCTGAGCAAATTGACGCTCTGGAGACTTTGTCTTTTGAGCCGGTTGCGTTTCTGGTGCTGCCGCGTGTAATTGCCGCATTGTTGATGCTTCCTGTAATTGTTGTGTTTGCTAATTTTGTTGCTATTTTAAGCTCTTTTTTGGGCTCTTGCGTTCTCTCCAGTTGGATACCTGTAAATGAGTTTGTGAGCGGTTTAAAATTAAAATTTAAACCTTTTGAGATTTTATATGGCAGTGTTTACAAGCCCATGGTATTTGGGTTCATTGTTTCAATCATTGGTAGTCATTTTGGTTTAAATACCAAAGGTGGTGCTACGGGTGTTGGCAAGTCTGTTACCAATGCGGTGGTGATCTCTTCAATATTGATTGTGATTTTTGATTATTACATGGCGGAATTGTTTTTATGATACATTTAGAAAGTTTGGCAAAATCTTTTAATGGTAAGCATATTCTCAAGGATATTAACCTAGAGATTTATGATAATGAGACCATGGTGATATTGGGTTCGAGTGGACAGGGTAAAACCGTATTGATCAAAGCAATGAATCGATTGATTGAACCGGATAGTGGTAAAATTGTTTATGGTGATACGGATATTACCCAACTAAACAAAAAAAGCTATAATGAATTTAGAAAGCAGATAGGTTTTGTCTTTCAAAACAGCGCATTGTTTGATTTTTTAACTGTTCAAGAGAATCTGAGTTTGTTTTTGACAATGCATATGCGTATAAAGTATAAAGAATTGCGTGATCGAATTGATGGCGCACTTGCTTTTGTTGGACTGGGACGTGATATTTTGAACAAGTATCCCGATGAGTTGAGTGGTGGAATGCGTAAGCGTGTGGCTATTGCACGAACAATGATTATACGACCCAAATATATATTTTATGACGAGCCCACAACCGGGCTTGACAAGATCAATTCAGAAAAAGTGAGTGAATTGATCAATATGTTGAAAACAGAAATTAATGCTACATCTATAATTGTTACACACGATATTGAATTGACCCGTGCTGTTGCTGACCGGGTGGCGTTGCTCAAGCATGGCGAGTTTACATTTGTCGGTACTATCGATCAAATTTCTCCCGACGATTTGGAAAATGTATATAATGGAGTGGAAAATGAATTATAAAAAAATGAGTTTTATCTCGGGTATTGTTATTTTTACCAGTTTTATTATTGTGTTAATGTCTATTGTTACATTGGCAGAAAAGCGCATCTTTTTTACCCGGGATTATGTTGTATATGTGAAATTTTCTGATATTAATGGATTGCAAGATCATGCCAAAGTTTATATGCGTGGATACAGAATTGGCTGGACTAAGGGCATTCAATTTGAAGAGGATGGTGTGGTTGTTAAAGTAGATATTAACAAGAAATTTAGTGTGCCCATTGATTCAAAATTTGAATTAAACACGGTATCCATTCTGGGTGAAAAAGCTATTACTATTATACCCGGAAAATCAGGAGAGTATTATAAGCAGGGCGATAACACAACCGGTGAAAATAAAGATCTAATGGTACAGGTTAAAGATATGGTTGGAGAGGTACAAGGGTATCTGGCGCAAAGTGAGTTGAATACCAAAATGACCAAAGTATCTGAAACTCTTGATTATCTGCACTCCACCCTTGCAAATGTGGATGCACAGTCCGCTAAAGTGAATATGGATAGCTATAACCAACAGATAGAACGGGTAGGGCTGGCCGCCAAACGAGTTGATGATCTGGTTAACAGCAACCAGGACAGTTTAAAATCTGCGATTAATAAAACCAATCTCGCATTGAAAAATATTGTGCCCATGGTTGATGATATTAAACAGATTGCAGACAAGATCAATAACAACCAGGGTTCCGTCGGTGAACTGGTGAATAACAAAGAAACGATCATGAAACTCAATAGTACCATTGCCAGTTTGGATTCTTTGATAAATGATTTGCGTAAATCTCCTGGGAAATATGTGAATGTGTCGGTGTTTTAAGGTTTTTAATTAATGTCTGGAGTCTTTTGATGCGAATTGTTTTTTTATTCAATAATGTGAATATATAAAATTCTAGTGTGTTATTATTGAACAAAATTAACAGGAGTGTTTAATGAAAAGAGTGATTTTAGCAGTATTGATTGTTTTTCTGGTGGTAATTGGAGCAATGGCTATATTAATTACTTTCAATAAAGACAAGATTGTGAGCAAAGGATTGAATAAAATGTTCACAGAAGTGGAAACTCAAATTACTCCCAATTTACCAGCGGACATTGATAAAGAACAAGTGCACCTGGTTTTTGAAAAAGCAATTGCCAAAGTCCAATCAGGGGATTTTCAACCCGAAAAGATCCAGGGCATTATTATGATCTATAGAGAATGCGCAAAAGACAAGCAGATTGATTCTGATGAGGCCAAAAAGATTTTAAAACAGGTTGAAAAATATCTGGAATGATCAAAGCAGGCTGTTTTTGATTTTCATCATGTACTCAAATGCAGCATCGTGTTCGTTGGGTATATCGCCATTGAGTATGGCTTCTTCAATTGCTTTTTTAACCTTACCAACAGCAGGCCCTGGAGTTAATCCCAAAGTTGTCATTATTTCATCACCTTTGACTGGTGGCTGGAATTGACGCAACCTGTCTTTTTCTTCAACTTCTTCTACACGTTCTACAACTTTATCAAAATTTTTCAGATATTTGGCCACCCGTTTGGGGTTGGATGAGGTTATATCCGCCCGGCAAAAAGTAATGAGATCGTCGGTCTCTTCACCCGCTTCAAAGATCAATCTGCGGATAGCAGAATCGGTAACCCCTTCTTCTGCCAATTGAATGGGGCGCAGGTGCAACCGTGTCAGCTTTTCCACATATTTTAAAAGATCATTAGACAGCTTGAGCCGGCTGAAAATAGGGGGCAGCATTCTGGCGCCCAGATCGTCATGTCCGTGAAAGGTCCAGCCAATCCCGGCTTTATAATGTTTTGTTGCGGGTTTTGCAATGTCGTGAAACAATCCCACCAGCCGAAGACCCATGTCATCTGTAATTTCTGCCAGATTGTCTATTACTTTTAATGAATGATTAAAAACGTCTTTATGGCTGTGCTTGCCGATTTGATCTACACCTTTTAATTCCGATATTTCGGGCAGTATTACATTGAGAATACCGGTTTTGTCCATCAAATGAAACCCAATTGAGGGTTTACAACAGGCCATAATTTTGAGCAATTCGTCTGTTATACGTTCCTGGGAGATGATTTTTAACCGTTCGTGCTCGTTTTTCAATCCTTTAAAGGTATGCGGATCTATATCAAAATCCAGTTGTGTGGCAAACCGGACTGCTCGCATAATACGTAGCGGGTCGTCATAAAAGGTTTTAGCGGGTTCAAGCGGTGTTCGAATGCATTTGTCTTGAATGTCTTTTTGCCCATCGTATGGATCGATGACGGTTCCAAATGAATCGGGGTTTAAAGAGACAGCAATTGCATTGACAGTAAAATCCCTGCGGGACAAGTCTGTCAGCAGGTCTGTGCTTTCCACGTTAGGCTTGCGTGAATCATCACGATAGCTTTCTTTGCGGGCACCTACAAATTCAAGAATAAGATCATGATGTCTAACCATTGCGGTGCCGAATTTTTTATAGATGGTAAAATCGGTTGTTCTCAGCGCTTTTGCCATTTGCTCGGCAAAACGGGGTCCGTCACCTTCTACTACAAAATCGATATCTTTGGATTCTATATTCAGAAAATAATCTCTGACAAAACCGCCTACAACATATACCTTAATTCCGGTTTCCAGAGATACTTTTTGTATGGTCTTAAATATTGGGTTTTTCAGCTCTATTGTATTCATACCTGTTATGTAAATGTAAATTAATGGTTTAAATTTAATGAAATTCCATTAAAAAACCAACAGCTTTACCATGTAAATTAATCCTAAATTGTTACCAACAATTTAATATTAATTGTATGTTAAAAATGATAATTTTTGTAACACAGGGGCGTTCACTACGTATGTTTGTAACTGATTAATTGTAAAAATATGTAATTATGGTGAAATATTCCTTATAATGAACCCGTTTATAAAACATACATATCTTTTTTTCATTCCATTCGATATTTATAATAAAGGGAAGGAGCTTGAAATGTTTCTACACCGTTTACGGATCATAACAATGATTTGTGCTTCCATTGTTGTTATGTGGGGTCCGGTTTATGCCAGAGATGTAAACATCGGAATCGTATTTGATGGGCCCTGGAGCGGTCAGATGGATTTGCTTTCCGGAATTAAGCAGGAAATAGGTGATTTAACACGAGGAGAATTTGCAATCAGGTATCCATCCACCGCTACACTGACGGCGGAATGGAACCTGGACAGTATTGATAAAGCTCTGAATGCACTATTTGCTGACGATTCGGTCGATATAATTATAGCACTGGGATTTATCTCTTCTCAATATGTTTGCCATTTAGGTCCTTTACCCAAACCTGTTATTGCTCCTTTGATTATGGATTCCGGATTTCAGGAACTCCCTTTTGAAACCGGATCGAGTGGTGTAAAAAATCTGAATTATATCAACGCCCCTTCTACTTTTGAAAGAGATATCAAAATTTTTCAGGAAATAATTCCTTTCAATTACCTTGCAATATTAATAAATCAGAGTTTTATTGACATGTATCCTGCAGAGTTGGAAGATGCCAGAGATATTTTTACAAAACATGGTATTGAAGCCAGGTTTGTTGGTATTGGGAAAACGGTTGGTAAAAAGATTTCTGCTTTATCACCATACACGCAAGCGGTATACGTACTGCCACTTGCTCAATTACCGGATAATGAATATGAAATATTGACCAGTGAATTAATAAAGCGCAGGTTACCGTCATTTTCATATGAAGGCTCTGTCAGGGTAAGGCAGGGGTGTCTGGTGGGTTTGAATAAGGATGATATTGTAATCCGGTTGTCTCGTCGTATTGCGTTAAATGTGCAGCGGATTATCCTGGGAGATAAACCGGAAAATATACCTGTTGCAATATCCTTTGATCAGCAGCTCACATTCAACATGACTACCGGTAATGCCATAGATATTTATCCATCATGGGCGATTATGACCGAAGCACAGATTATCAAAACTGAAGAAGACAAAGAAGAACGAGTATTAAACCTATTGAAAACCGTGCAAGAGGCGCTGGATGTGAATTTAGACCTGCTTGCAAAAGAACGTTATGTAACCGCGGGAAAAGAAAATATAAGCCTTGCACGTGCCAATTTACTACCGCAGATTGATGTATCTGCAACAGGATTGCAGATAGATAAAGACCGGGCAAAAAATAGTATGGGACAACAGGCAGAACGGACCATAACCGGTTCGGTTACCGCTACCCAGGTTTTGTTTTCTGAACCTGCGTGGGCCAATTTGAGTATTCAAAAAGATTTACAAAAGTCCCGTGAAAAGGAATATGAACAATTTAAACTGGATATTGTACAGGGTTCGGCAACCGCGTATCTGAATGTATTACAGGCCAAAGCATATGAACGGATACAGCAGGAAAACCTGAAGCTTACCCGACGGAATTTAGAACTTGCGCGGGTACGTGAAATGGTAGGAAGCGCGGGCCCCGCAGAGGTTTATCGCTGGGAAAGCCAGATTGCATCAAACCGGAATGCGGTAATTTCGGCAAACGCGCAGCGAAATCTTGCCGAGATTGAACTGAACCGGATACTGCATCGACCCGCTGAAGATGGGTTCGGAACTCTGGAAGTAGATATTAATGATCCGGTTTTGGTATCATCCCATGAAGAGTTGGGGAAATACATTGAAAACAAGCAGGCTTTTCGGATTTTTAGGAGTTTTATGGCAGAAGAAGCACTTTTAAATTCTCCTGAAATTGCCATGCTGGATGCGGCAATAGCTGCAAATGAGCGTCTGTTAAAATCAAATATGAACAAGTTCTTTTTACCGACTGTGGCTGTGCAGGCAGAATATGACAATGTGTTTGATCGCAGTGGAGAAGGTACGGACGGATCTATAGATCTGTCTGCATTATTGGGAAGAGATTTTTCCATTTCTCTTGCAGAGCCTCAGGATACTCAATGGAGTGTGGCGTTGAATGCTTCATTGCCGCTGTTTTCCGGAGGTGCAAGGTTTGCTGAACGTAAACAAACCTGGGAAGAACTGCATCAGCTCAGATTGCAACGTGACGCAGCAGCGGAGAAAATTGAACAGCGAACAAGATCGTCATTGCATTTACTGGGTGCGTCTTATGCTTCTATCAAACAGGCTGGTTTAGCGGCAGAAGCTGCCCGAAAATCTTTGAATGTTGTGCAGGATTCATATTCTCAGGGGCTGGTTTCTATTGTAGAATTGCTGGATGCTCAAAACGCTGCACTGGTAACCGACCAGGCTGCATCTACTGCGGTATATGACTTTTTTATAAAGCTGATGGAGACTGAACGTTCTTTTGGGAATTTTTATTTTCTTATGGATACAAAGGAACGTGATGAACTGATCAAAAAAGCCAATAAATATTTTATGAAAAATGGATTTTATTTTAACTGATAAATTGTGTGGAGGAGAAATGACTGTAAAACAAATGTTTACAGGATTGCTTTTAACAGTATTGATTATAAATGGCTGTGAAAAGCCGGAACCGGAAGCGGAACTGATTCGTCCGGTAAGGTATACACAGGTTTTTAAATCCGGTGGAGACAGGGTTAGATCATTTACCGGTGTTGCGCAATCGGGTGTTGAATCTTTGCTCAGTTTCAAAGTATCCGGAACGGTTAAACGTGTTGCGGTGAATGTTGGTGACACAGTGAACAGGGGTGAATTGATATCTGAATTGGATCCCAGTGATTATGAATTACAGGTACAGCAGGCAGAAGCGGCCGTAGCGCAGGCAGAGGCACAGGCAAGAAACGCCAATGCCGGCTATGAACGGGTACGGGCGCTGTACGAGAATAATAATGCCTCGCGCAGTGATCTGGATGGTGCAAGAGCCGCGAATGAATCTGCAAATGCCGGAGTAAAAGCAGCAGAAAAACAGCTGGAGCTTGCCCGATTGCAGTTGAGCTATACCCGCTTGACAGCACCCGTAAGCGGTGCAATTGCATCTGTAAATTCTGAAGTGAACGAAAATGTGCAGGCTGGTTATCCCATTGTTATGTTGAGTTCGGGTTCTGATATTGAAGTAAAACTGTCAGTACCCGAGGTATTGATTTCTAAAATCAAAGAAGGCGATCCTGTCAAGGTCTCTTTTGATGCGATACCTGGAAAAAATTATGAGGCCAGTATTACCGAAGTGGGTGTTTCAGCAGTAGATGCGGGCGCGACATTTCCGGTGACTGTTCGATTGAGTAAAACAGACAATGACGTTCGTTCAGGAATGGCTGCAACTGTTGAGATCATGTTTCATGCGACGAGTGATAAAGATGTCTGTATTGTACCTACTCATGCAGTGGTAGAAGACCGTTTTGGTCGCTTTGTTTATATTGTAGAACCTATTGCTGGTAAAGATGGCTTTGGGACTGTGAAGCGCCGTAATGTAACCGTTGGTGATCTGACAGATGAAGGTATTGAAGTATATGAAGGATTGGGTGATGGTGAAAATCTCGTAATAGCGGGTGTCAGCCGAATTCATGACGGTTTAAAAGTAAGAATGTAATGGCAGAATGAGGAGATTGATTTTATGAATATAACCCGCGCTGCAATAGAAAAAAACCGTATAACCGCAATACTTCTTGTTGTTGTTTTGCTGGCAGGGATCTCAACGTTTAATCATATGCCGCGGGCCGAAGATCCGGGGTTTGTTATTCGCTGGGCAATGGTATCGACTGATTTTCCCGGTGCGAGTCCTGAACGCGTGGAGATGCTGGTAACGGACAAGCTTGAAAAAGCAATTCAAGAGATCCCGGAAATTGATTTTATCAGCAGCCAGTCGAGAACTGGAATTTCGTTAATTACGGTTGCAATCAAGGAAAATTATACAGAGATGCGACCCATTTGGGATAATCTGCGACGCAAAGTGGAAAGGACCAAAAGTCGTGGTGAATTACCCGCTGGCATAATAGGCCCCCGAGTGAATGATGATTTTGGAGATGTTTACGGCACCATTGTAACGCTTACCGGTGAAGGCTATACCTATGCGGAATTGAAAGAAATTGCAGATGATGTGAGAAATGAACTTTTGCTTTTAAAAGATGTTGCCAAAGTTGGAATTCATGGTGCTCAGGAAGAGCAAATATTTGTTGAATTTAACAATGCACGACTGGCCGAGCTGGGTTTATCCGCGTCTCAGATGATTGGTATTATTCAGAGTCAAAATATTATCATGTCTGGTGGAGATGTAAAAACAGAGCAGGAAAAAATAGTTCTTGAACCCTCTGGTAATTTTGAGTCGGTTGATGATTTGAAAAAAACTTTGATCAATATACCCGGGCAAAACGGATTGTTACAGCTAGGTGATATTGTGAATATTTACCGGGGTTATATTGATCCGCCCCAGTCGATTGTACGTTCCAGTGGAACGCCCGCATTGGCGCTTGCTATTAACATGCGTGAGGGTGGCAATATTATCAACCTGGGTAATGATGTTAAAGAAAAGATCTCATATCTGCAAACCGTTTACCCTATAGGTATTGAGTTTGAATTTGTGGCATTTCAACCTTATCATGTGGACAAAAAGATCCAGGATTTTATCAATAACCTGATGCAGGCAGTTGCAATTGTTCTGTTGGTGATGCTGGTTTTTCTGGGAGTGCGCACGGGGATGATTGTTGCGTCCCTTGTTCCCATGGCCATGGTTATGTCGCTGATGGTGATGGGGTTTCTCGATATAGGGCTTGACCAGATGTCGCTTGCTTCATTGATCATTGCGCTGGGCATGCTGGTGGATAATGCCATAGTTATGACTGAATCCATTATGGTCCAAATGAGTGAAGGCAAATCCGTCAAAGATGCCGCAATTGATTCGGCTTCCGAATTGCGGGTGCCGCTGTTGATTTCATCTCTGACCACTGCGGCAGCATTTTTGCCGATATTTTTGGCGGAATCGGGTGTGGGAGAATATACCGCACCCCTGTTCAAGGTAGTAACCATTACTCTGTTGTGTTCATGGGTTTTGTCCATAACCATGATTCCACTGTTTTGTGTTTTGTTTTTAAAAGTGAAGCAAAAACAAAAAGAGGAAAGCTTTAACAGTCGGTTTTATCAGTTTTATCGCGGATTTTTGATTAGAATGTTAAAACACCGTTTTGCCACAATTATCATTGTTATTGTTGTGTTTTTTGTGTCTATGCAGGGATTCCGGTTTTTGCCCAATATTTTCTTTCCGGAAGATGACAAGGCCATTTTTACCGCACAGATCATATTACCGGAAGGTACCCGTATTGAGAGAACACGTGAAATAGTGAGCAGTATTGAAGACTATTTTCATAAAGAACTGGTTGCGGATTCAACACGAACAGAAGGTATTCTTAACTGGTCTACCTATATTGGTGAAGGACCACCAGCGTTTTTGTTAGGATTCAGTCCTGAGCAGGCGAATCCGGGGTATGCGTGTCTGATTGTAAATGCCACCTCGGGTGGTGTATCCATGGATACACTGATTGACAAAACCGAGCGGTATTGTATTGAAAATTTTCCCGAAGTGCGCCCCGAGATTTCTCGTCTAGAGATGGGGCCGCCACCGGATGCACCTGTAAGTATACGCTTGATGGGCAAAGATCTGGAAAAGCTTTATGATCTCTCTGATATTGTGATGGGCAAGATGGAAGCTATGGAGGGTACCAAGAATATTCACAATGATTTGGGTTTACGCTCTAAAAAATTGATTGTGAATATCAATCAGGCACGAGCAAAACGCGCGGGCGTTTCGAATCAGGATATTGCACTATCATTACAATCCGCATTGACTGGATTAGAGATTACGCAGTTTCGTGAAGACGACAAGATCATTCCCGTTACCCTGCGTTCGGTAGCTGCAGAACGCCAGGATGTGGGCAAACTTGAAACGTTGAATGTCTATTCGCAGCAAACCGGTCAGAGCGTACCATTAAAGCAAGTGGCAGATTTAAAAGTTGCCTGGGAGCCGTCAAAAATTCTGCGCAGGGACCTGCTCAAGGTGATAACCGTAAAATGTGATGTGACGTCCGGTACAACACCTATTGCGATTTCCATGGCGTTGAATGAGTGGCTGCAACAGGAATCCCAAAACTGGGATGTGGGTTACCGGTATGAACTGGGCGGTGAAATGGAAAGTTCAGTAGAGGCCAATAACTCTATTAATGCCAAATTGCCCATTGCAGGATTGTTGATTGTTCTTTTGCTGGTAGGGCAGTTTAATTCAATTCGAAAACCGCTGATCATTCTTTTAACCATCCCCCTGGGAATGATTGGCGTTATCATAGGCTTGTTGACACTCCGTTCCTATTTTGGATTTATGACATTACTTGGGGTAATCTCTTTGGCGGGAGTGGTAATTAACAATGCTATTGTGCTGCTTGACCGTATCCGCATAGAGATTGAAGAAAATGGATTAACACCACAGCGGGCTGTTGTTGAAGCCGCTCAACGCAGAATGCGGCCCATTTTACTTACAACTGCTACTACGATAGGTGGATTAATTCCATTGTATCTGGGTGGCGGACCCATGTGGGAGCCCATGGCCGTGGCAATTATGTTTGGATTGTTGTTTGCAACCTTGTTAACATTAGGGGTTGTGCCCGTGCTTTATGCCAGCTTTTATAAAGTGAATTATAAAGAATTCGAGTTTTAGCTAATGTTCCCCCGTCCTAAAGGCGGGGGATTTTTTATTTTTTCAATTTAAGCAGAAATGCCAGGGGAATAACACCGAGTGAAAAATAAATTGAAATTCTAAAGGTATGTTCCAGACCAAGCTTGTCACCCATTATACCAATCATCAAAGTAGTCAGTGAATTGATCATAAAGTTTAGTGTCATATAGATACTGTTCACAAAAGCGGGGTATTCTGAATCCAAATCCTGGAATATTGCAAGCAGAACCGGCCCAAACGCAAACATAAAAAATCCCAATATAATCAAGGTAGCTATTTGGAAAATACCGCTGGTTTGCATGAATATTAACATAAAAACCGGGATAGCTAAAGCTGCTATAACCAAAGTAGCTCTGCGGCCAATCTTGTCAGAAATGATACCGGAAAACAGCGTACCTCCGGCACCTGCAAATTGGAATATGGACAGGTAAATTCCAGCCATCCAGAGACTGCTGCCGCCTTCGTGCATAAATGTTGGAAGAAAGGTGATTAATGCATTTCGCAGGGTACCCCGGAAAAAGGTAATACCGGAAATGAGCAGGAATATGCTGGAATATTGGCGCAGCGTGCTCCAGATTTTGACAGAGTTTTGTTTCTCAACTGAAGGTTTTTGGAACTTGATATTTTTGAATTTGAAATAAAGTATGCCAGAGCAAAACAAACCCAGGGGAATAAGCTTGTAACTGCCTTCCAGTCCCCACCATGACACGGCGCCCAGAATAGTAATGGGACCCAAAGTTCTTGCCAGTTCACCACCCAGCATAAAAAAGCTCATGCCTTTACCGGTCTGGTTTCCGGAGACCTGCCGAATCATTACTGGTGCCGGTACGTGGAAAAGCGTAGAACCAATCCCCATGATGAGCAGCAGCAATACCAACACCCAATAGTTTGGTGCAATACCCAACAGACTCATACTGATGGTAGTTATTGCAGGAGCAATGATTACCAGATAACGCAAAGACATGCGCTCAGCAACAATTCCTACAATTGGATTTAACAGCGAGGGGATACGTTGGAAAACAACCAAGAGCCCCACCATTCCATAGCTTATGCCCAGCTTATCTATCAACAGGGGAAGTATAGGTGACAGAAATGAAGAATAGACATCGTGCACCATGTGCGCGAAAGAGATTATGATTACATTACCGGTCTGAAAAGTTGATTTTTGTTTCACGAGAACATCCTTAATAGTTGTTAAAAGATACTAAATTGATTGAAAAAAAACATGAATTAATTTCACATGAATCGCCTGAATCCTATTCATGGCAGACTCTTTGCATTAACGCAGGTGATATGAGAAAGGTTATTGAATATTATATAAAGTGATTGTCGTAACGTTCTTTTAAAGTTTTGAAAAACAAAGGGTTGCAGAGAGGTGTGAGGAAGAAAGTGGTGGCAAGAGGTTAATTTTACTGTTTACTCTGCACCCCTTTAATTTCAAGATTGTCCGTTCGGGTCGACACTATTGAAAATGAAGTATTTAAAAAGTAATATATTTGTATCTTTTTTATTGATACTGGCCTGTACACTGCCGCAGGAACCCAAGCTGCCGCAGTGGCAGATCAGACTGGAGAATATTCCGTTAATGGCTGCTGATACTGTTGTAATAGGCAATGAATTTTCAGACTCTAACCTGGTAACAGATACTGACAATCTGTATCATTTGTGGTTTAGTGGTTCTGAGCAGATTGATATAGCAGACCAGTTACGGCTGGAAGCTCTGAATCCTGATCCCATCAATGGTCAGGTAGATGCAGTCAGCGTGAACGGGAATCCCGGTCAATCCATACATGTTCCTTTGTTTGAAGCTTTTCCTGCGCTACGTACATTCAACAACACCAACAGTTCAGTTCCATCACAAACCATTTCTGTCAGAAAATCTCTGGACCTTGAAAATTTTTATTCTGTTACATTGGCGTCCGGAGTTATAACGCTCGAGATCACCAATAACCTGGCTTTCCCTTTGGGTAAACCTATAACGGTTTCTCTATATGACCGAAATACCCAAGAGACAATAAGTGAGATGGTTTTTGAAGAATATATCCCCAATAATGGCGGCTCGAAACAGGCATCACTTGATCTTGGCGGAGAGACTCTGACCAATGCCCTGGATGTTATTATAAACGGATCGATTAAAGGCACCAGTGGTGAACTGGTAAATATAACCGATAACCAGAGTTTTGATGTTGAGGTTTCTATGAGCAATCTTGTTGCCATAGCAGCCGAGGCGAAAATTCCTTCACAATCTTTTTTTACCACGCATGAACTGGAACTCAGTACAGATTCTCTTGTTGTGAATTCTGCCCAAATATCAAGTGGAATGATCCGGTTTGATATTCAGAGTGAGTTTTATCTACCAGTAAAATTAGACCTTACCCTGCCGGGTGTTCTGGACAAGAGTTTTAATCCTTTGCAAAAGCAATTTATACTTTTATCTCGTTCTTCTGAAGAGGTGAACATTGATTTGGCTGATACAGAAATCCATATGAAAAACGGATTACTGGAATTGCAGGTTGAAACCACTTTGCTGCCCGATGTAGAAGACTATGTACACATTCACGCGGGTGATAAATATAATGCGTCAGCCAGTATTAGTGAATTATGGTTTTCTCAGGTAACCGCCAATGTTAATCTTGCTACGGAATTCCCCCGCATTGAACAGGATGTGATGGATACGGATGTTGAATTACCGGATATAGAATTTGATGATGCCCGCTTTACACTGGATTTTAAAAATGTTCCGGCAAATATGTATATTGATTTAAATCTTGATGCTCAAAATAATGTGAACGAAACGGCAACTGCCAATTATTCATTCTCTGTCATGGGCGGGAGTGATAGAAAAATACAGATTTCAAACACGGGTGTGTTTTTGGATGGTTCTAATATTGGCAGCGGTGGTGGATTAATGGATGTAATAAATATTTTTCCGGAATCGTTTTTGTTTACCGGTAATGCTGGTATTCGGGATGAGTATGCAATCCTGACGGGTAATCCTATTATGATGGATTATCAGTTGGATGTCCCTTTTGTTTTCAGTGTTCCCGAGAATACCGTACTCACCGGAGATACCACTGAACTGGATTTTGATGATGATGATCGCGAATTGATTAATAATATTGATGAGATCAGTCTGGTGTGCAAGGTGAAAAACGGATTATGTCTTGGTGGTGAATTTCATGTGCGTGTTGTTGATTTACAGACTGCCCGGGATTTGGATATTTCCCAATGGCCGCTGTTGTCCACATTGCATCTTGATGCCGCGGAACTGGATGCGGATGGAAATCTCTTGAGTATGAGTGAACAATTGCTAGAGACCGGATTAGACAGCACGCAGATTGATCTGCTGACAGCATCTGATTTGTTGACCTGGACAGTTGATCTTGAGCCGGTGGAAAAGGCGCGATTAAAGAGCACCGATTGTGTGATACTGGAAAATATTTCTTTGAATGGCAATGTGACAGTAAATAAACCGGAGGACAACTAGATGACCTTCCGGGTTACTGCAACAATATTAATGTTATTGGTTTTAAGTCTGTGTTCGTTTGCAGAATCCGGAACCAGCCTGGGAATGGCTGGAGCATATACAGCACTTGCACGTGGCGTGGATGCTATTTACTGGAATCCTGCCAATCTTGGTTTAAAAGATGGCAGCCGCAGCGGCTCCATGATGTTATTGAATGCGAGTGCCGGCTTGGGTAACAATTCAATTAACCAGGCCATGTATAACGAGTTTTTTACAAATGAGAACAAGGTTCTTTCAACTGAGGATGTGGATCGATTGCTTGCAAGTATTCCTGATGATAAAGGGCTGGAACTGGAAACGTTAACGGATATTTCTTTGTTCTCATTTGCTTTTGGTAATTTTGGATTTGGATTTTCAACATCCAGTTATTCTCAATCGTATTTACCCAAACAGGTTTTAGAAATACCTTTACGGGGTATTTCTCCGCAGACCTATTTGTTTCAACCCGGTGCAACAGCAGAAGCGTTGGGTAAGGTCCATGTAGCGTTTGGAAAATCCCTGATCCGTTACCAAACGTTGTATGTTTTTAATCGACCTGTTTTGGACATTGATGATATTGCCATTGGTGCTCGCGTGTCCTACTTGTTTGGTTTGGGATCCTTTCGCACAGAGCAGGCATTTGTGCAAACCCTGATAGATGATCAGGGAGTGAGTGCCAGAGGTTCATATTACGGTGTTGGAAGTATCAGCGAAAATGGCAGCATTCCCGGATCGGGTTTGGGACTCGATGTGGGATTGTCCGTTACCACGCCAGCACAATATACATTTTCGATTGTTGTGAGAAATTTATACCAACAGGTGACCTGGCGAGAGAATACTCGGGCATATTCCGGTGAGTTGGATACCGGTGCCCCCAGGTTTATTTTCGGTGATGACGGCATCACTTATCTTGATGAAGAAGAGATTTTTACCGATTCTGAAATCGGTTTAAAAGAATATGTTACAAGCAGTCCGCGTGATGTGAGGCTAGGATTGGGACGAAGCGGACGGTTTGGCATGTATGCCCTTGAATTGGGAAGTCGGTACCAGCGGTTTTTGGCCGCTGCGGGTGGCGGTGTTTCATGGGCAATGTTTCACCTGTTCGGCGGGATACGGTATTGCGGTGATCCGTATTACCATGGTGGACTGGGACTGGGTGGAGAAGCGTTTATGCTTGATGTGGGAATAGCGAGTAGAGGTGGTGTAACGCAGAACGCTTCCAAAGGTGTGGTCCTCGCCGGCAGTCTAAGAGTTGGGTGGTGATGATGGGAAGTGGGGATGCCCTGGGGAGGTCGGGATGGCCTCTCCAGGGCAAAAATAACTCGACACTGATGTGATGATGTGCGGATGGGCAAGCCCCATTCAAAAGCAAAAGGCTTTTGAGTGGGGCTTTTATATTTTACTTGATATATACACGATTATTATTTATAATATATTGCCAAGTACTCCTTCCAAATAAAAAGTGAATTTGTGTTAGATGTGAATTGTCTGGATGATGTAGATGATAACAATACAGTTCCTTTTTCCTGTTATAAAATCCGGTGTTATTATTTAATATTTTTGTAGAACCAGGGGTCTATCCTGGCATATCTTGACAATTCTGATTTGATGTGCCAGATACAACAAAAGTTTCTATTGTATTAACCTATAGGGGAAAACCATGAAAATGATGAATTCGATTGTAACGTCTTTATTAATGATTATTCTATTCTCAACTCTTCTCTTTGCAGGTCAGGAATCAAGAGATATGCTTGCAAAGCTGCATCGTATGGCGGAACAGGGGCAGGTTGACCCGCATCATTTGGAGCGATTACTGCGGAAATATGATCTTGATGGTCAAGATCTTGACCTGCCTGATATTTTACGGGATTTGAGAAACAGAGGTTTTGATGATGATCTTGAAATGTACTTGAATGAAAAGAATATAAACAAAGATAATCCAATGCTTTTGTCTAAACAGAACTCGTCTCCATTGGACCAGTATACAGAAAGCACAATATCTATAATACTTGATGATTTTCAGGTCAATGAGAATGCAGGAAAAAGTGATAAGGAAAAACCTGATGTTGCGGCTGACGGCAGTGGTAATTTTGTAATCACCTGGATAGATGAACGTAACGGTGACTATGATATCTATGCGCAGCGATACAATAGCAACGGTCAGTCCCAGGGGGGAGATTTTTTAGTCAGTGATGATACAGGCATATCTGAGCAGAATTACCCATCAGTAGCCATGAACGGCAGTGGTAATTTTGTAATCACCTGGATAGATGAACGTAACGGTAACTATGATATCTATGCGCAGCTATATAACAGCAGCGGCCTACCCCTGGGAGGTAATTTTTTAGTCAATGATGATGAAGACGATGATAGGCAATATTTTCCATCAGTAGCCATGGACGACAGCGGTAATTTTGTCATCACATGGTTAGATAAACGTAACGATAACGGTGATGTTTTCGCGCAGCGCTACAATAGCAGCGGTCAGGTTCTGGGAGACAATTTTCTGGTCAATGATGATGAGGGCATATCCGGGCAATATTCTCCATCAGTGGCCATAAACGATAGTGGTAATTGCATTATCATCTGGTTAGATAAACGTGATGGAGGCAGCAATAGCTATATTTACGCACAACTGTATGACAGCAATGGCCAGCCCCGGGGAGGGAATATTCTTGTCAGTGATGAAGAGGGTTATGATTGGCAAGGTAGTCTTTCAGTTGCTATGGATGACAGTGGTGATTTTGTAATCGCCTGGGAAGGTGAACGTAACGACTCTACAGATATTTATATGCAACTATTCAACAACACCGGCCAGCCCCGGGGAGACAATTTTGTAATCAATGCAGATGAAAGCGATTTTTTGCAAATTAATCCCTCAGTTGTCATGGACAAAAATAGTAGTTTTATCATCACCTGGATGGATTTTCGACAGGGTAACTGGGATATTTACGCGCAGCTATATAACAGCAGTGGTGAGGAGCTTGGTACCCGTTTTGTAGTCAATGATAATGAATGTAATTCCTGGCTATTGTATCCATCAGTAGCCATAGGTGGCGCCGGTAATGTGATTATTACCTGGGAGGATTATCGAAATGATTTCCATGATATCTATGCACAGCGTTACGATCCCACTGGCCAGCCCCGGGGAGGCAATTTTTTGGTCAGTCATGATGAAGGCAGCGGTGATCAGATCAATCCCTCCATTGCCAATGACGGTAGCGGTAATTTTGTCATCACCTGGGAAGATGAACGTAATGGTTCCTACCATTACGATATATACGCACAGATATATAACAGCAGCGGCCAGGCCCTGGGAACCAATCTTTTAGTGAGTGATGAAGAAGGTAGAAACACACAAAGCAATCCTTCCGTGGCCATGGGGGATAGCGGTAAATTTGTAATCGCCTGGAGTGATAATCGTAATGGTAACTTTGATATTTTCGCGCAGTTGTATAACAGTAGTGGTCAAGCCCAGGGAGAAAATTTTTTAGTCAATACTAATCAGGTTCACATTACTACAATGCGTGATCCATCAGTGGCTATGAACAGCAGCGGCAATTTTGTTGTCACCTGGGGAGACTATTATGAATATACCTATAACAAAGACATTTACGCTCAGCTATACAACAGTAGCGGCCAGGCCTTGGGAGGTAATTTTTTAGTCAATGATGATGAGGGCGATAATGATCAAAGATCTCCGTTCGCGGCAATAAGCGACAGCGGTGATTTTGTCGTCACCTGGTATGATAGTCGTAATGGTAATGATGATATTTACGCACAGTTATATGACAGCAGAGGCCAGCCCCGGGGAAGCAATTTTTTGGTGAATGATGATGAAGGCGATAATAGTCAAGGTTCTCCATCAGTGGCTGTAGACGGCAGCGGCAATTTTATCATCACCTGGAGCGATAAACGTAATAATGACGCATACGATATTTACGCGCAGATATACAACAGCAGCGGTCAACCCCGGGGAGGCAATTTTTTAGTTAATGATGCTATAGATAACCGTTCCCAGTATTTTCCATCAGTGGCTATGGACAGCAGCGGCAATTTTATTGTCATCTGGTTAGATACACGTAATGGTAACCAAGAAATTTACGCGCAAAGATTTGATACTATGGGTAAAATTGGTCAAAATTTTAAAATACACTCATACAATCAAAAATATTTTCGATCTGGTTATGATGTAGTGTTGACAAATAACAGGGTTATTGTAACATGGGAAGATTATGTTGTTAGAGGACAGGGGTTCGATGTATTTGCCAAAATGTATGAATTTAAAGAGCCCGTTACTGTTGTAGACGAGCCAAACCAGCAAATCGATTCTTTTGAATTGCTGAATTGTTATCCGAATCCGTTTAATATGTCGACAAGTATAGAATTTAATGTTGCAACCGCTGTTGATGTAACCCTGGATATTTTTAATATACGGGGCCAAAAAATTAATGAATTGTTTAGCGGTTTTAAAAATGCCGGCAAACACCGTCTTGTATGGGACGCAACTGACCAATATGGCGCCCAGGTATCCAGTGGAATTTATCTGATTGAAATCCGGGCCGGTGGGTATAGAAAAGTACAAAAAGTAGTCCTGGTGAAATAAATTGTAAAATTTCATTGAGTTTTGATCGTGACGGAGATGAGCAACGCGATCTCCGTCACGGGGAACAGATAATCCCTAATATGCTATTCTATACTCCCCACCCGTATATTCTTCAGTTTTGATAATTAACAAGAGCTTATCAGTATCAAAACTCCATTTTTGTGAATCCAGAGTTTTATCATCCAGTTGTATGGATTGGGGTGCGGTTTCTGACTTGATGCGTAATATATGCGGTTTGTGAGCACCGTCTAATTGGATTTGCAGTGCGTCTTTTGTTTGCGAGACAGTTATTGTTGTGCTGCCGGATTTGTCGGGATGGTGCACGGTAAAGCTGTTTTTACCGTCGGGATAGATGAGCAGCGTGAGGTACCCATTGGAATGTTCGTCACCGAATCCGGTATAATCCCGGCTGATGTGCATGGGAAGGATTGCACCTTCCCGGACGAATACCGGGTATTCATCGAGTGTGAATTTCTGTTTAAAGGTTGTGGGTCCTGTAATAACTGTGTCATCATCAAACCAGTAGCGCCATTTGCCTTTGGGCAGTTGGATTGTGTTACTGTACGAGTCCTGATAGATGGGTGCGATGAGGAGATCGTCACCAAAGAGGTAATGGTATTTGCCTTTGACGGGACGCTGAAGCGGTGCCCCACCGTTGTGACATTCCACCACATGACTGTGCATATAGGGGATAAGTTCGGTATGCAGCCATGAATATTTGCGGATAATCTCTAATTCCTCCGGGGTGCGCATCCACAAGCGGCGCTCACCATGTCCCCCGTTCATAAACAGTCCACAAAAGACAGAGAACTGCGTCCAGCGGATGTAAAGTCGCGGAGGAATGGTCCTGCCGCTGAACCCGGCAATGTCTGATCCGATGACGCAGTAGCCCAGTTTGGCGCTGCCGAGGATGTCGCGCATGGCTTCTTCAATTCCACCGGCACCCTGAATCACCAGTTCCTCATTGTGGGTGGTGTCCAGTCCTTCGCCTTCGCTGGTAGTGCGCCAGGTATGGGTTTGATCGCCCACCCAGGTGACAGGGGCGGCGTCTATGGGCGCGAATCCTTCCGGGTGCGTCCAGGGACGGTCCATAGCGCGGGACAAGGTAACAAATTCAGGATTCTGCTCAAGTCCCCAGTGGTATTCGTCACGATAGTAATGGTCCATATAGCCGCGGGTGGTCATCCAGCCTTTATGTGTTTTCTGATAAGGGAAATAGAGCCCTTTCCATTTGCTGGTGAAAAAGAGTGCGGTGCCGTCCAGTTTCCAGCCGTCAATACCCAAATCAAAAATTTTTTGCTGCATACCTCGCCACCAGTTCAGGGCGTCAGGATTTGTATAGTCGATGAATCCGCCTTTGCCTTTCCACCACTTCATTTGGTAACCGTCCCCGACGAGATAACCGTTTGCTTTGGCATGTTGGTACCAGGGAGTTGACTCTTTGATTGCGGAATCTTTGCTATAGCTGTTCACCATGGTGGTCATCCACAGTACGGTGCGATAACCCTCGTTTTCCAGTTTTTTGAACCAGTTAACAGGATCGGGATAACGGGTGGTGTCGATATTGAAATCGTTAAGGCGGGTGCTCCAGGGACTGTCGATGATGATGGTCCGCACCGGGATGTCGTGCTCGCGGTAACCGGCAAGCAGCTCATCCACATAATCCGCAGTGTTGACGTCGTCTTCCCAGAGCCAGCATTCCAGCGCCCAGGGGGGTGTCAAGGGTGGATTGCCATGCCGCTGCGCGTTAAAGGGCATTCCCCAAAAGGGCAGAACAATATAAAAGTATGCGATTACGAGTAAGAGGAGTAAGAGTGAACCAAAAATTCTGAAAAACCATTTGAAAAATTTCATAAAAATCCTTTTCTCTGTATCAAGTATTTTAAAAAGAATTCTGCTAGTGTGCAAGCAGTAATTCGTTGAATCAGGTGATTATATATAGTATATTGAAAAAAATATGATACAGGAATGTTATGACGTTTCAACCGGACCAAATGCGCTATATAGAACATGCCTGCAAGGCTGAGGGTTACCGCTTTATCAACTGCGATGAGCATTCGGGTTATCTTGCACGGGTAGAACGTGGAGACCCGTTTGTTTATTTGGGCACGGGCGCTATTTGCGCGTATCCCCTGAACAGCGCTACCGCGTTTACACTGGCAACGGACAAGACGTTTACCTACCGGATTTTGTCGGACGCAGAATTACCAGTACCTGTGGGAGAATCGTTTTTTATAACTGAACGATTCTCTGGATTGCGGGGCGAAGGCAAGTTTCTGGATGCTGCCAGAGAATATGCGGGCAAGCAGGGATATCCGTTATTCGTTAAACCCAATAGCGGATCACGGGGCGCTTTTGCCGGGATTGTTCAAAATGATGATGAACTGGTGCAATCTTTAAAATCCATGTCCCAGAGTCATTATATGGCGATTGTGCAGGAAGTTGTGAGGGGAGAGGAATTCAGGATTTTCAGTATAGATGGTGCTCCCCAATTTGCTTACCGCAAACGTAAACCCGTATTGTATGGGGATGGAAAAAGTACGATCAAGCAACTTTTGGATTTGAAAAACAAAGAGCGTGACAGCCGTGGACTCGATCCATTGTCGCTAAACCATGGCGAGTTGGCAAATTATTTGTCAACTCAGGGCTTGACTGAAAATTCCGTGCTTATAGAGGGCAAGACTCTTCAATATACCTCTGCCCTGACCATCAGTGAAGGCGGGGAGGTATTGGATTTTACAATCGAGTTGACTGAATCTATTCGGCAGCTCTGCGAGACAATAACAAAGAAAATGGACTTGCGGGTGTTTGCGGTGGATCTGATCTCACAATCCCATCGAGTAAAAGATTTACTTGATGATTACAAGATTATCGAGGTGAATGCCAACCCTTCCATGACAAGTCTGGAGAAAATCGGGAGAATGGATGTGATTGAAAAAATATGGGTAGACATTCTGGGGAAATATTTTACTGAAAAGGGATGATTTAAAAGAATAATAAATCATCCGGATTTTTACCCTCTAGTATCGCTTTGGCCTCTACAGCCAGAAATAATCCACCTGCTACCAATATTACCGGATTTTTATGCTCGGATGCCATTTCCTGAGCGCGTTCAATAGCTTCTTTGACCGATGGGGTTGTCAGGCATGATAGAGATGGATACGCTTGCTTGACGATAGCCTGGATTTTACTCGGATCACTGCCCTTGTGACGTGCCTGGGTACAGATCACTGTATTGGCAATGCTGCCCAGCAGTTCAACAATGGGGGCAACATTTTTGTCCGCTGATACACCGGTAACCAGTATGACCTGATCTTTGAACAAGTCCCGGGAGGTTTTCAGCAGGGTACGGATCGCATCCGGAGTATGGGCGGTGTCGATATAGAGAGGAGGGGAATCCTGCAGCTTTTCGAGTCGGCCATTTGCGGGGAGCGTTGCAAAAGCGGATTGAACAGTGGTTTGAAGGGCTTCCGGTACTGCCGGTTTCTGCTGATCTTGCAAAAAATTCTGTACTGCCCGGATTGCCAGAATGGAATTGCCAACCATGTGCTCACCCGGCATGGAATACGAGATGTTTTTGAATTCAATGCCGTCGATTGCAAAGGATGCGGTCATGCCCAGCCCGGTATAGTCAATGTTGTGGATGGTGGCGATCTCTGTTAAAAATTCGATACGGACATTTCGGAGCGTGTTATAGGAAACAAGTTTTTGCCGCAAGGTCTCATCCACATTGCCGATGATCAGTTTCCCTTCTGGGGGACAAATATCGCTTTTGTCATAGGCAATCAGTTCAAGCGAGTTGCCCAGTAATGCAGCGTGCTCCAGATCCACTGAGGTTAGCACAGCGGTACTACCCTGTGCGAGACGGGTGGTGTCATAGCGTCCGCCAATACCGGCTTCCAGCACAATCGCGTCAACGTTTTGTTCGGTGAAATACAGCATGGCAGTGATGAATAATAATTCAAATCGACCAAATTTTTCGTCCGGGTGTGTTGTCTCGTACTGTTTGATACGGTCCAAACCGGATTTTAACAGTCGGTACAGCTCGGGAGTGGGGATGATCTCTCCATTAACTTTGAACCGCTCGTTATACGCAAAAAAGTGCGGTGAAGTAAAGAGCCCGGTTTTGAATCCCATTTGCGTCAACAGCGCGGCGGTAAACCCGGCGGTCGATCCCTTGCCGTTAGAACCGGTAATGTGAATAGCCGGGATGCGCCGGTGCCAGTCCAGACCCAGCAGCTCCTGCAACACGGCGTTGGTGCGATGCAATCCAATACCGCTGCCGTATTTGGGGATGGTGTGAAGGATCTCTGTGATTTGGGTGTATTGTTCAGTCATGCGTAAATATACGATGGATTATGGAGAAAAGAAAAATGTTTTATTGGTGTCAAAAGATTTTAAAAAGACTGCCCACGAAACACACTAAAAAGCACGAAAACGGTAGAACGAAATTCATTTCGTTTGTCCGTCAAATGTGGACTGATTGATTGTGATATCGGATAATAATTAACCACAGATGAACGCAAATAAAACATTATCCCCCTGATCGTGACGGAGACAAGCAAAGCGCTCTCCTTCACGTAAAGTCGATCTAAGAACGTTTACCAGAACAGGTTGGCTTTTCATACAGCCGGAACTGTTTTTAACCTCTACCGAGTATTCAGCCGCGTCTTTGGATTTTGCTTTGGCAATTTTGTATACAGCTTGGGTTGCGCCCTTGATCGCTTTGCCGTCTCTGTACCATTGATATTGTGCCTTGGGGACCGCTGCGGCCTTGACCTCCAGGATTGCTGATTGGCTTTTATTCACCGTCACCGGTTTCGGTTGCGAAAGGATGAGCGGGGCCAGTCCGTAGGATGCGGCTTGCCGCATCAATATATGATGCGCTGAAACGCATCCTACTGCTGTTGGCGGAAGGACACTCAGGAACCGGACTTTAGATTGTGACGGAGATAAGCGGAGCGAAATCCGTCACTAGAGAATTTAGATTTTTGATAATTTAAGCATAACAACACCATGTGGTGCAGCCATTGCTGAAAAAGAATCGGTAATTGTCCCTTTATCGGCATGTTCCCATAAATCCCTGACTTTGAACGTGCCGGTCTCATTGATGTCAGCCAGATCAAAAGTCACTTTATCCGCTGTGTCTTTTTTATTAAACAAGATTATAGCTTTTGAACCGTCCTGCAACGCTTTGACCCACAGTTCATGATCGTTTTCTGATTTGATCCTTTTCCCCTGAATACCAGCCTTGTCCTGATTAATGGCAATGACTTCTTTATTTAGAATGATTGATTCTATTTCGGGCGTTAAATGTCGGATATCCGCACTCTGGATCAGGGGCGCTGCAACCAGACTCCAGAAACTGAATTGGGCTTTTTGCTCTTCAAATGTCTGTTGATTGTTGCGGGGATATCCTATAATCAAATTGTCGGGATCGTTCCAATGGCCCTTGCCTGCATATGCTTCTTTGCCAACGACCTGGTTCAGATTTTCATACCAGTTTTCCCAGGTCACAATGGGATTTTTATCTATCCATTTAACAATATCTCCACCGGTTCGCCACATATTGGCAATTTCACCGCCCCACAGATAGGTTGTGTCGCTGTAAAATATACAAATTTCAAAAAGAAAGGGGCGTCCGGTAGCATTT
Source organism: bacterium (assembly GCA_963693055.1). Classification (GTDB taxonomy): domain Bacteria; phylum Zhuqueibacterota; class Zhuqueibacteria; order Residuimicrobiales; family Krinioviventaceae. The sequence goes on along the minus strand of OY843751.1, from coordinate 5,328,014 downwards.
AAAAAATTTCTCATTTTGGCGTAAATTTCTTTATCATTAATACCTTCACGGTCTCCACATGCATCATATTTCAGGTAATCCACTCCCCATTCCGCATAGGTGTTTGCGTCTATTTCTTCGTGATTATAGCTTCCGGGATAGCCGGCACAGGTTTGACTGCCGGAGGATGAGTAAATACCTAGTTTTAGTCCCCGTTCATGTAAATAGTCTGCCAGGGCCTTCATGCCGCTTGGAAACCGTGTCTTGTCGGCAAATTGACGTCCTTTTTCATCTCTTGTCATTGCCATCCAGCCATCATCCAACTGGACAATATTATAACCCGCTTCCACCAGACCTTTACTCACCATTGAATCCGCAATTTGCATGATGAGGTCTTCATTGATTTGATCAATAAAAGTATACCAACTCATCCAGCCCATTGGCGGTGTTTCTGCAATGATTTCGGGTTGTTCTTTTGTCGTTGTGCAGGACAGATTGATCAAAATTATACCTGACAATAAAATATACCGGAAAGACTTCATTGTTTATCCTTTTTGAAAATAGGTGAAAAGAATGTATTGGATTATAGCATTGGTTATTATACAATTTAAGCGTGAAATAGTCAATTGTTAAAATGGTTTATTTGTTATACGCATTGACTCATAAAAAAAGTAACCATGAGAAAATGGGAATATAGACGTTGCCTCATAATTTATGTAACTATAGAGTTATTTGGAGACATAAATTATGGGACCCAAATCAAAAAAAGAATATGCAGCCTCAATCAAAATGCGATATCAAAAAGCAAGCAAAACAGAGAAACAAAAAATACTGGACGAGTTTTGTGCTGTATGCAAATACAATCGAAAATATGCTATTCGACTCCTCAATGCCAGGGAGCAATCAACAATCAATGTCACGTATAAAAAACGAGGGCGTAAAGTCAAATACTCTGATCCAGAAATCCTTAAAACACTAGTCTACTTGTGGAAAAAGACCAACCTTCCCTGTTCTAAAAATTTAAAAGCCATTATACCGATTTGGTTGCCTCATTATCCATTCCCTCTATCCGATAGTGTTAAAATCGATTTGTTACAAATATCACCGGCAACCATTGATCGACTTATGAAGCCAAACCGTGCAAAATTTACCAAACAGGGACTGGCCACCACCAAACCAGGTTCAATCCTCAAAAAGCACATCCCTGTAAAAACCAATCAATGGGATGAGACAACGCCCGGTTATCTCGAAGCGGATACTGTTGCCCATTGCGGCACCTCAGTTGAAGGACAGTTTGTTTATACTGTCAACACTGTTGATATCGCAACCGGCTGGACCGAACAGCGCGCCATCTGGGGAAAAGGTGAGCGAGGCACATTGCAAGCAATTGATAATATTGAGCATACCCTGCCATTTAAACTTCTCGGCTTTGATTGCGACAATGGCTCCGAATTCTTAAACTGGCATCTATACGGGCACTTTGTAAATAGAGATAAACCAATCCGCTTTACAAGGTCCCGTGCTTACCAGAAAAATGACAATGCTCATATTGAAGAAAAAAACTGGACACATGTTCGGCAGTATTTAGGCTATGAGCGTTTTGATAAAATCGAGCTTGTTGATATGATGAACCAACTCTACACCACGGAATGGCGTTTGTATTTTAACTTTTTTATACCATCTGTTAAGCTGCTCGAAAAAAAACGCGTCGGGTCAAAAATTATCAAAAAATATGACAAGCCCAAAACTCCTTACCAGCGGCTTGTTGAATCTGACTTTATTGATCAGAGTACCAAATCAAAATTAACCAAACAGTTTCACGCACTTGATCCATTCTTTTTGCAAAAAACTATGGTTGAAAAAATTAATCGTATTCAAAGAACAGCTTTACAAAAATAATTTATATCGTTTGTTTTATTTTACATTCTTCATATTTTATGCAAGGTGGCCTTGGGCTACCCAATTAAAATGGTCTGTAGTTATTAGATATCTTCGCACTGACAGATAGAAACGGGCGGAGACGTTTTTGGAAGGACAGAGTCTTATGATAGTCTTGTTCATTATTCCTTTTTCCTCTCTAATAACTACGGTTACATTTTATTATGAGGCAACTGGTATAAATGAAATGTCACTTTTTTTGATCGTGACGGAGTTAAGCAAAGCGCTCTCCGTCATGTGAAAATTGGTCTAAATATGTATTTCAATAATATTAATTTCTTGATTCTTTTACCGGATTATAGTATTTTTTAAAAGGGGATTACGGGGAAACCTTTTACAATCCCAACACTGTATTGCATTCAGGAAAGCAAAAAAATGAAAAAATTACTAGTGTTTTTGCCGGTTTGTTTTATGATAATTTGCAGCTTATCCTGTTCGGAAGATGATAATCCGTTGGAACCGGAGCGGGAGTATCCATATTCAGAAATCGTGTCAATGGATGAAGATTTTATAACGTCCTGCGAGGTTTCATTTATTGGGGAGGATTCGGTCCATTTTGTCATTACCGGAAATAGCGAATTAGAGCCTTTGCATGTTGAGGCATTTATTAAAAATACCCCTGAAGAGCCGGATATTGCCTGGATTTCAGATATGATTCCATCCACAACATATCTCGAATTTGAAAATGATAAAATTGAATTCGGATACAAATATAATTATGATGCCAACTTGGTAAAATTTAATTTTACGAAATGGGGAGATGGTTATGATATCACCATAGTTTTAGAGGTTATAGCAACATTTAAAAATCCATATTTGTTTAATCTGCCATTTTATTTTTAAAGGCATTAGACAAATAACCAGATATGTGAACTCTCTCGATAGACAAAAAGGGGATTTTATGCGACGCCACTATACCTTAATTTTTTGCATGTTGTCAATATTAATTCTGATCGGTTTTTCATTAATTGTTACGTCACCCGCTTTGGCGGTTTCTGAAGCAGCGGTTTTGTTTCTTAAAACATCGCCCTCTGTTCAGGCAAATGCAATGGGAGAGACATACGGCAACATAGCGTCCACATCTCCCATGGCGGTCATTATGAATCCGGCAAGTTTGGGAATGTTTGCACAAAAGAATTTTATGGGATATAGTTATTATCCTGAAAAAGCGGAATGGCACCCTGCCTATGGTTTTGGTCCAACTTTTGATGCCAGTTGTACAATAATCGGTATGAATCTGAATACCTATTGGGACCTGCCAATCTCTATCGGTTTGGCAAGGTATGAGACCATTTATGATTTGGGCACCCAGACTATTGTTACTGAAGATAGTCCCGAGCCCATAGGAAAACTTGAAAGCTGGGAGAAAGGAACCGGCACTGCTGTTTCTGTTGCTATAGATTATCACGTCCGATTAAGTTTGGGATTTGCCCGTAAATCCATTGAATCCAAGTTGAGTTTTGACGTTGTTGATATAGACGCATATGATTTTGGATTGGTTCTGGAATGTCCGCTAATGGAGTTGTTTGAGAATTCGAAAATGATCCAAAAAATAATATCCAGTCAGATATCTCCTTATGTGGATCCGGGATTTTTTTACAGCAAAACCAACATTGGTGATAAAATTCAATATTTCGAGTTTGATCCTCCTGATCCGCTGCCAAGGACAGTGTCCGTGGGTATCAATCTAAAGACCGGTTTTAGATATGAGGGTGAAAATGGCAGTTTCCCGTTGCTGGGATTTAACTGGGCCAGAGAGGCAGAAGATTTGCTCATTGATGTTAATGCAGATAACAATTATTCCCGCGAGTATACATCCGGATTGCATGATATTGATTTTATAAAGAATGTTCTTCTCTGTAAAGGCAATGGCAAGATTGTTACCAAACGTGGTTACGAACTGGATTTTCTGGGTTGTTATTTCAAGCGGTCCGGGTATTATGAAGATATTCAAGGCCGCGTTGTTTTCGAAACTGGCGGTTGGGGAGTGAATTATACCCAACCCTTGAAAATATTAGCTACTGTGCTTGATTTGGATAACAAGTTTGTGCGATTGCTCTCTCGTATCAGTTTTGAAAAACATGTCGCGGAATATATGCCCCATTATGGGCATCCTTTGTATGATACGGATTTTGAAAGCTATGTGATACGTTTGCAGAATTTCCCGTTGGATGATATTTTCTAATTCGAACACTAGGGTGATAAACGTCTTGAACTTTTAGTAAAATTACAATAAATCCTTGTTTTGATGTAAACAGAATAACGCATTGATTCGTCATATAACATATCAATAGAGCAGGGCAGGAGGAGGCTCTTTTGGTAAATATCTCTACAATTTTTCAACCATCTTGTAAAGGGGATTGCTATGCAATTTAGGAATTTGTGCTGTTTGATTGTTATTACTTTGATTGTCATGTTGGGCTGCGAGTCTGATAAAAATCCGGTTGAACCGGAAACCGGCACGAGTTTGTATTTTCCAATGCAGGTAGGCAACGAGTGGCAGTATACCCGTACGGTGATACTACCTGAAGCCTATCTGGAAATTGACACCAATTTAACCACTAACATCATTAACGAATACTATGTACAAAAATTAAAAAGTACGGATACTTTGTATGATTCTGTTGAAACATATATCCTGGAAGAAACAGCAACAATTGACAACTCTACACTGGTTTCCAACGGTTGGCTTGCGAACAGAACAGAGGGACTCTACTTTTATGCGTATCGTCAACCTGTTTGGATGATTCTCAAACAATCTCCAAAAAACAAGATTCTGTTTGGTGACAAGTATTTCAACTCTGTTCCGGAGGTTGGCGATTATTTAGCCAATGCTGCATCAGTTAACCAGGTGATGATTGATTCCATGATCTATGAAGATCCACCACTGCTTTCTTTGCAATATCCATTGATAACCGGAACACGGTGGGATTACCGTACCAATGATCATCCTATTATTAAAATTGAAAAAGTTGTGCTCGGTAAAGAACAGGTAGAGGTACCGGCAGGAAAATTCGAGTGTTACAAGATACAATGGCTGTTTGAGTACGATCCTGAATGGTACGATCAGTTTAATGTAGAGTTTTATGACTATATTTCAAAAAAAGGATTGATCAAACGTACCCTTACCTATTCCAATGTATTGCAATTAGTGGTTGATGATTCTACCACAGTCACAATCAATGACACAACCTATGATGAATATGTTTTAACTGGATTGAGTTTGAACTAGATGGGGTTGCCAATTTTCCAACTCTGATACCGGGTCATTGAATTTGGCCCGGTATTTGTTTATTGAATTGATAAAAATCAGTAATGGAGAAGGAAAAATATGGGCGCATTCAAGAAAACAGTATTCGTAATCATTTCATTTTTTATATCTGCTTCTGCCATTGGCGAAGTTATTGACGGTCCCGCAAACATCCGTTTGAGTAAAAGCGGACCTGTTTTTATGTCGATTCTGGATGGTGTAACTGTGGAATGTACACAAATCCGCAATGACTGGTGCCAGATAGGGGTTTCCGCAAAGCTTGATCCTGAATTGTATAATATCGATTTTCCCATTCGCAAAGGCGATGAAATTCTTGACCGGGACGGCAATGTGGTGGGCACTGCCATGATGAATATTCCGGACTCGATGTACTTTGCCTGGACATCGGGCGGTGCTTATGGTGTGCCAAAGAAATATGGTATAGAGATTTACGGATATACCCACAAGAACAATATTCGGCCTGAATCTATAGTTGAGAACCGGCTGGTAGAAATTGTAAATGCCAATAAAGGCAATTTGGTGCGCAGTTGTTTTACCGATCATATTAAAGAATTTAAATACGAACCCAGTTTTGCTGTGTTTGATATGCCGGAATATGACGCTGTGTTGATTTTTGAAAATGCCATTGACGATCCTTCACCCATGTCAAGAGTGCGGTTGATCTTTAATGGAGAAAAACTTGCCGCCATAGACCATTCACGTCCGATCTCTTTTGACGGACTGGAAAGTATAAACATGATCTGGGACCGAAAGCTGACAATTATTGAATATATGGAACCCGAAAAGAGGCAGCGTTTTATTGACATCTGCAATGAATCGTACATGGCAGTGGATTAAACTGCGTTTTTATGTTGAATTGCATTTACATGAATATTCTTTAAATACAAGTGTTTAACTGGTAGTGAGTTTAATTCAGGGTATTGCAATGAAAAAATGTCGTGAATGTCAACATGAGGTCAGCGAGCAGGCACAGGCTTGCCCGAATTGTGGTGCGCCTTATCCCTATAAAGAAAAATGGGATGGCTGGGGTTACGAGTTTAAAAGCAAAACCACAATATTGGGATGGCCTTTGCTTCATATCGCATTTAAATTTCGTCCCAATGGTGTGCCTGTGCCTGCCAAAGGGATCATTTCCATTGGGCAGTTTGGTATGGGCATTGTCAACTTTTCGCAGTTTGGTGTAGGCTTGATCAGCATCAGCCAGTTTACCATTGCGGGATATGCCATTGCCCAGTTTGCCATAGCTTATAAACTGATTGCACAAGTTGGATTGTATGTGCACAGCGGTTATGGACAGGTTGTAAAAAGTTTGGTTGATTTGTTGAATTGAAATTAAAATGGCCGGTTAATGTCCCGGTGAGGTGCTTAGATTCTGCTGTTAATCAGTTTTTGCAGTTGATTTGAAAACTCTTCCCGGTCACGCATGTTGAGTGGCGGGGGCCCGCCGGTTTGAACTCCGTTTCCGCGCAGTTCGTCCATGAAATTACGGATAGAGAGTTGCTCGCCTATATTTTCTTCCGTATATACACGTCCACGTGGCGTCAAAACCACCGCACCTTTGGCAATGACTTCGGCAGCCATGGGAATGTCTGCGGTAATGATTATGTCTCGTGATTGTGTCATCTGCATAATGTACTTGTCCGCCTGATCATAACCGGAATCTACTCTGGTCATTTGTATGTATGGAGATGTGGGAACAGACAGGTTTTGATTGGCAACCAGTACCGTTACAATTTGCAGCCGGTTGGCGGCACGATACAGTATCTCTTTGATGGGTTTTGGGCAGGCATCGGCGTCGACCCAGATCTTCATAAAAATTCCTTTAATATCCCGGGGAACTGGTCCCCGGGAATGGATAATATCAATTAATAATCTACAGCTACTTTGATTACCACTTTATGCAAGTCTCCGTCACTTATCAGTGGAGAGTGTGCGTCATTTGGAAAAAAGATGGTAAATTGTCCGGCTGTCAATGTGTTATAAGCATCCGGAGTATCGTTAAAGAACATGATATCGGGTTTGTATTCTTCACGGACATCGGTACAAGTATCTGTGGGTTTCCAGCCAAATGTTTCCGGGCCTTTGATACAATATTGGATATCGATAAACTGACGGTGTGCTTCAAGGTATGCAGAATCTTTACTGCGGCCCTGTGCTTTGTCGATGGTTGCAACGAGTTTGTCTCCATCAAGTTCATAACGTTTTGCTTCCATTTCCGCAAGGTTTTCCTGACGCAGAAATTCAAAGGCTTTTTGAAAACCCGGATGTAAATCGTAATATTTTTCAGCATTTTCCAGCTTGTCAATCAATTGGGCCGGCTTGCTTTCCATATTTGCCTCCTGCTTTTGCTGGCTGCACCCTGATAATAGTGCGGTAGCCAGAATGATCATTACAATAGTAAAATATACAGCATTTCTCATTTCGTGCTTTCTCCTGTCGATTAAGGTTATGATCCGGATAAGGGAATCAGGTGCCGAAATAGCGGTCACCGTAATCTCCCAATCCGGGGACGATATATTTAAAATTATTTAAATTCGAATCAATTGCAGCGGTAAAGATATCTACAGCAGGAAACTGTTTATGAAGGGCATCTATTCCCTCTGGTGCCGCGACAATACAAACTGCCGATATTTTATGTGCGCCTTTATCCTGTAGCGCTTGAATGGTATTGATTAATGAACCTCCGGTTGCCAGCATGGGGTCAAGCACCAGGACATGTTTGCGATCCAGATCGTGAGGGAATTTCTGGTAATACTCGCGGGCCTTGGCGGTGCTTTCGTCACGTTCAAGCCCTATAAATCCGACCGAAACCCAGGGTAAAAATTCTCTAGCCGGTATGAGCATGGAAATACCGGCACGCAGTACCGGAACAAATACCAAGGACTCGCGAATTTGTAATCCGTTTGTTTGGGTTATGGGTGTTTCAATGGGGTGGTTTTCCATTTTTAGATTTTTGGTTGCTTCCAGTATCAATATTTGTGAAACCACTGCCGAATGACGAACAAATGTTTCGGTAGTTGTATTTTTATCTCGAAGAATTGTCAATGAATGCTGCAACAGGGGATGACTCACAAGATTCACTACTTTCAAGTAAACCTCCATATTATAAAATGATATACAATTGGATTCTACAATATAAAGATTTTATTACAATTCCCAAGTAAAAAAACAAGCTGTTGTACTGCAAATTTACAGATTATTAACCTCCAAAAACTTGTTATATAGACGTATATAGCTTGGAGGAGTGTTATGCCGTATTATAAAAGCGTATTCAGTGTTTCCTTACTGATTCTGGTACTTTTAATTGCGTTTGGTGTTTATGGTGATGGATTGTTCAATGAGCCGGAAAGTGTAGTGTTTGATTATGACAGCAATCGTTATTTTGTGTCAAACAAGAATGATGGCAAGATTATAGTTTTGGATAGTCTTTTAACAGGTTCGGTTTTTAATGATACCCTGTCATCGTGCAGGGGGCTGCATATTCTTGATGGTCATCTTTATGGGGCTGGTACCGAGGGTATTGTAGAAATTGATTTAGAGACCGGGAAAACGGTCCGAATCATTGAAATTAAAGGGCGAACGTTTTTAAATGACATAACGTCAGATACGCTTGGTAATCTTTATGTAACGGATTCATCACAGGGCAAGATTTACAAGATTAGACCGGAAACCTATTTTTACACGGATTTTGCGACAGGATTGACCGGCATTAATGGTATTCTGTATATACCTGATCCTGAATTGTTGTATTTTTGCACCGGTAGAGATATTAAACGTGTTGACCTTGCTGATTCATCGGTAACTGAGGTTATTCGGACCTACCATGGACAGTTGGATGGTCTGGCCATAGACAGTACCGGGTATATTTATTTTTCTTCATGGGGAAGCGATGGCGTATTCCGTTATGATCCCTTGTTTAGCCTGGAAGAAGCAGATACCATATCAACCGGGCATATTGATCCTGCAGATATTTATATCAATACACGAGATAATATTCTTGCTGTTCCGAATTACAGTGACAATACAGTGGACTTTATTGATCTGACACCCATTATTACGGATGTTGATGGTGAGAACCCGGTGCCGGAAGGCTTTGAACTGTATCAAAACTATCCCAATCCTTTTAATCCCATAACGACAATTCGTTTCCAGGTTCCTGAGTATATGTGGACAAGTTTAGATGTTTATAATATTACAGGGCAAAAAGTTGCTACGCTATTGAACGGATTTGTTCAACCCGGTTTCCATTCAATTGATTGGGATGCTGCAAGATTGAGCTCGGGGGTATATATATACAGCATTGTTGTGGGAGACTACCGGGTGTCGAGAAAAATGGTGTTTGTGAAATAAAAAAAGCATGGATCGGGTGGAAGCTCCGACCCATGCTCAGGGTAATTGTGGAAAAATTAAATTATGGCAGAGGTGAAATACCTTCCCATTTTACGTTCCAGTTGCCGTCTTTGGGAAAGCCGGGCGATTCAGTTTCAGCTCCGTCCCAACCGGCGCACATTAATGCAACAGCGGACAATAAAGAGCCGTTAGCCGGCATATAAACAGCCAGGTCTTGACGTTGTGGACAGTGACCATTCGCTGTATAGTCGTTGTTGGGGGCATCCATCAATAATACTTTGACTGCGATGTCAGGACGACCAACACGGGTTGCCGTCATGGCGATCATGGGGTAGTCCCAACCCCAGATTTTGGCTTCCCAGTCCCAGGTTTTCATGACCTGGTCCAACGTTTTTTTCATAATTTCTTTGTCAACACGTTCACCGGGCAAAACACCCAACACTGCCAGCAATGAGGGGTGGTCTCTGCGGCTTTCTATATTATCAAAAGTGTCTGGAGTAGATTCCAGGGCCACATATAATCCGTCTTTGGTTGGTAATTGAGACATGTGTTCAATGACATGGTCCCATTTTTCTACACGGGGCTCGCCCAAGCGTTCTTTCCATTCCTGTGCGAGTTTCAGGCTGAAATACCAGTATTCCAGTTCAAAGGTAGGATTCTGACTCTTGCTTTGGTCATAAATTTCCTGAGACAGCCACAATGGGGGACCCAAAACATAGCGTTGCGTATCTTTATCCCAATAGGCAAAGGAAGCTAAAAATTTAGCGGTTTCAAAAACCATTTCTTTATATTTGTTCAACGTTTTCTGAGTAGGATGCTGACGATAAATTAATTCGGCCATATAAATAGGCATGGGTTGGTTCCAGATAATGAGTGGGTTGCCACCGGGACTTTCACGGCCGTCCGGTCCTACCATTTTTGACCAGTTGGCGCCTTCAAATCCGCGTTCTTTGGCTGTAGCTTTTGCATGGTCCATAATGGATATGTACCAGGGCAAACTGTTTTCCATCAACTCTGGACGGTCCCACAATGCAAAATGTGCAGCATGCCACCAGTACATTTCCGTATTGTGTTTACCATACCAACTGCTATGGGTCAGACCGGTTTCGGATGGTGGTATTTTGCCGCAATATTGATTGCGCATGAGATATAATGACAAAATAACGCGTCTTTCCAGTTCTTTGGCACGGGTATCTTTACATTCTGAAAAGTCAATCATACCGCCGGAGAGCCAGTATGCTTCCCACGCTTCTGCGGATGCCGCAGTAATGGATTGAATGTTACCTGCTGCAAAATTTTTGTCTTGAGAAAATTCACAGGAAAATTCAAAAGACTCGGATGGATTTGACAATACAAACGCATGCTTGTTGGGTTGTTCAAGTTTTGCAGAACCAGACCAGGTGAATTGAGTGTAAAAGCGGGTTGTATCCAAATCTCTTTGCAAAATAATATGATCCTTTGCCTGATCCAGAATTGTGGTGGTGTGTTTATCAGGGCTGTTCCAGTCTACATCTGGTTTGTTTTTAATGCGGGTATTGTGTGTAAAGGGGAACCTTAGCGAAACAGTCAATTTACCCTCTTTTAACAAGGGAGATTGCACCTTGAAAGACACCTTGTCTGCCTCTGGATCAGAAACGGTTTGAACATTGACGGGGGCATTGTCGAGTGTAAAGGAGCTTGAAAGTAAACCGGTCCACATGTCCAGCGTTTGGTCGATATTTTTAACATCCTTGACAGTTAATTCAGAGCCATCTGCTTTTTTGTATCTAAAGCCAATTTCAATCAACGGTAGCTTATGCGGATTTAAACGCAACCATTGACCGGCTTTGGTTCGTTCGTTGGTAGGGTATCCCACCTGGCGGCCATGTACGTCATAATAGCGATAGGCATCTTTTAAAGTATATCCATTGGGATTGTCAAAAGAGTGCCATGCCCATTCAGTCTGTGTTTCTATGGGGATGCCATTTTGGTAGTAAAAATCCGGAAAGGTCTGAAGGCCTGTAACGTCAGCAGTAAAAGCAAATTCACCGTTACCTACGGTAAGTGGTGCCAGGGGATCGACTGTGGTGATGTGCGGATTGTTACGTGTAACAACTGCTTTTCGATCAATCCTGGAAGAGGTGCTATTACAGCTTGTAAAGGCAATACTGATTAGTAAATACATTGTGAAATAAAATATTTTTTTTCCCATATCTCTCCTCAAACGTTTAAGTTGTGAAAAAAGTTATAAAATAAATTTATTAAATTCAATCAAAAAATTAAAGCAGTTTTGGAGAAAAAAGGATAACGGAAGGGATTTCTCCCTTCCGTTATGTTAAAGCTATTTGATGAGTATGATTTTCTTGTCGCTTAAATAGTCATTGGCCTGCATATGGAGAATATACATTCCTGAAGCGCTCATGTTGCCATTATAATCGGTACCATCCCAAATGTACCGATAGGTGCCGGCAGATTGAACGCCCTTGAAAAGCGTTTTAACCATTTTACCATTTACATCATAGATGGTTAGTAATACATCCGCAGCACGAGGCAAGTCATAGCGGACTGTTGTTTGCGCATTGAAAGGATTGGGGTAATTCTGCTGCAATTGGAATTTGTTTGGTGTTTCAGTATTGCTTTCTACCAGTGTACCGGTTTGTACCTGTACATATCCGTTAACTGTCAATGTATCACTTCCACCATTGTTTGTAGCAATCAGTGTTACGGTATAGGTTCCCACACTTGTATAGGTATGTGTTGGATTTTGTTCATCACTTGTAATACCGTCTCCAAAGTTCCAGAACCAGCTGTCTACTATACCTTCGCTTTGATCACTAAAATTAACGGTTAGTGGGGCAGGACCTTGTACGGGTTCTGCGGAAAACATTGCCACTGGTGGATCTGGAATGATCTGAATGTAAGATTCCTTAACAAGGGTGCTGGAGCCGCGTGGTCCTTTAATGGTTAATTTAACATCAAAGTTGCCGTTGGTGCTGTAAACATGCTGTGGGTTTTGTTCATCGCTATAGGTGGAATCACCAAAATCCCAGTACCATTCATCAATGTCTCCGGTAGATTCATCTGTAAACTGGACCGTTAACGGGGTTTTGCCGCTGGTTGTATCTGCACTAAAGGCGGGAACCAGGTCTTCGTTATAAACATTGATATAGCCTTCGCGTATCAGTGTGGCCACACCACCGGTACTGACAATTTTTAATCTGATTGAAAATGAACCTGCTGTTTCAAAAATATGCAATGGATTTTGCAGTGTACTTGTACCACCGTCACCAAATTCCCACTGCCACGAGATAATATCGCCTTCAGATTCATCTGTAAACTGAACTGTCAGTGGTGCAAGTCCGTTTGTAGTATCTGCAACAAACCATGGGTCGGGAGGTAAAACGACCTTGATCACATTCAGGGTATATTCCTGAACGGCGGAACCGCCTTTACCATCGTCAACTCGAATTCGGATAGTATGGTCCCCTTCGTCTCCATCCTGAGGAGTCCATATTACCAGGCCAGAATCAGCGTCTATAGACATTGTTGCAGGACCTTCGGTAATTGAGAAACTCAGTGTGTCACCATCTTCGTCGCTTGCAATGACTTTGTATGTATACAAAGTGTCAACAAAAGCTTGAGTTTGAGGTGTAGATGTAATTTTGGGATCAAAGTTGACGCCGGCAATTCGAATCCAGAAATACTGGGTTTGCCAACCACCTTCAGAGTCTATGGCTTTAATACCGGTCAGGTAATAACCTGCGCCTTTACCCCAAAGATCTAAATCTTTGTCTTCTTCTGAGGGTGTCCATTCTACAACACCTGTAGATGGATTTATTGTCATATTGTCCGGTCCTAAAACCAGTTCCCAGGTCAAAGGATTGGCATCATCATCCAGGGCTGCGGGTGAATAGGTCCAAACGGAATTTGCATTTGCAAACAGATCAGGTGTTGTTGTAAATTCAGGCACCGGATTGTTATATGTGTTTTTAGCTGCTCCCGGCATGCCTATGGCAGAAACAGAAACAGTTGAAGATGCGGATGAAATTTGAGAAACCATAACCCAGGCATTTTGTCCGTCATTAACTACCTGAGGTGTACCGCCTGACCAGGGCGCAAGTGCAGTACTGCTCCACATATCGTTCTCGTATACCATAATTCTGGGGGTTTGGCGTCTGCCGTTTAAAAGCAGAACGCTTCCATCGGAATAGACAGAAGGACGGATATGAGGATCACCCGTATTTTCATAAAATAAGGGTTGCTCTTTGCCCCAACGGGAAGTCCAGTCCATGCCCGGTTCATCTGCCGCTGCACAGAAAATTTCACCCTTGTAGTCACCTGAATTTTCGGTGTTGTTGTTCCAGCCAATATAGATTTTTCCATTGCCTACAGCCATGTACGGAGAATCACCCAATTCGTCTACGGGATTGGTTATACTTTCCTGAAACATCCAGTCTGTGTAACCCGGTACTTTGTATGCAAATTGTGCATAGCGTTTGCCGGTTTCCTCTTCCTGGAAGAGCAGATAAATCATACCATTTTCACCACGTTCAAGGCTGGGGTGAGAACCGATACCCAGATCTTGAGGGTCTCCCCATGATCCGTCATATTCAATAGCTTGGACGGTATTGTTGCTAACGTCATGATACACTACATAACGATATTCGCCTTTGGTAATAATATCCGGATAAATAGCAAAGGAGGGTACCGTTGCCAAAAGTTCAGGTTCCGACCAATCACCACTGCTGTTGTTCATGGCATAGATATTACCGTTTTCGTCTGCTAATACAATGTGTATAATGCCGGCGGAATCAATATCCATGGCTGTACAGCGTTGCGGAAACTGGTATTGATCTTCGCCATAAACATTGATATTATCTAAAGCCAGTTCCTGCATTTGGTCCCAGCCACCTTCTGCGCTTCTTGTGCGAATTCGAATATCGTTGTCGTTGACCCACAAACTGCTAATATCTCCGTTTAACGGATTGATAGCAATATCTCCGCTAAAACCATGCTCGTCCAAAACAGTATGTTCGGCAATTTCCAGGTCATTGGATTGAATGAGGGTAGGATTACGAATACCAAAAACCGTAATGCCCGGAGCAGAAGTGTTTGCAACCCAAATGGTAGAACCATCACTTTCTACTTCTATCAAACCACCAAGCCAGGGAGCTTCTCTGCCTACACTCCATTGGTCTCCTTCCCAAATCATATAGCGTTTATCCTGACGTCTTGCGTTCATATAAACTACGGTGCCATCATCAAAGGTTGCAACACGAGGATGTGGAGTTGCGGTATCTTCGTAATAGAGAGGATTACTTCCACCCAATTTAGTATTCCATGAAAGACCGGGTTCTTCGGCTGTTCCACAAAACATTATAGTCTTTGTAGGACCATCCGGACCGGGCACATCACACCACGCCAGATACAATTTGCCATTATGTACTGCCAGGTTGGGGCCTCCGCCAAGTCTGTAAACGGCATCTGTTACATTGGAAACCATGTGAAAACTGGTTTCTCCGGTTTGCAGATAACCAAACAACGCGTTACGGATGGTTTCACGGTTTCTGCTTAGCAAGTAAATGGTACCGGTATCGTTTTTGTAAAGAGAGGGATATTCCCCGCGTTCGATAAAGATTTTGGATTGCCATTGGCCATTGATGTATGGTACCACATAGATATTGTCTTCATATCCTTCTTCATAGATAGTATAAATATTGCCTTGTGATTCAACAATGTCTGGCACTATTTTAGAGGTTGGGGATTCTTCGATCTCATCAATTATGCCCCAGTTGCCATAGTTTCCCTTGCAATAATTAAAGTCGCCATCACGTTCAGCAAAAACAATATGAACAACCCCATTACCATCTACTGTTATTGCGGAACAGCGATCTGGTAAGCCATGCTCATCCAGCCCCTCTACAATTCTGCCGCCATCGCCAATGGTTTCGGGGGGCATCCAGTTGCCGTCCGGAGTGCGATAACTGTAATATACATCATAATTGTTTTCCCATACCACATGAACACTCTTGTCTACCGGGCTTATTGCAATGTCAGCATACTTTCCATTTGCATCTAATACATAGCCGGGTACAATTTCCAAATCATTCACACTGATAGCAAAGACAGGCAAAGCTGATAATGCGAGTGTGAGGAGTATCAGGAAATAGGTGTAAAAGGTTTTACTTTTCCAGGTATAGGATTTTCTTGCTGTTTCCGAGTTCATTTTTTCTCCTGTGGTTTCGGTCAAGTTTATGCCCGCTGTTGCAAAATCTGCACCTGAAAAAGTCTGATTTCTCACTTTTTTTTCAAATTTTTGCATTGTTTTTATTGGGTTTACGTTGACGCTTTTTGATGATGGTACGAATTATTTTAAAACAACTCTGCAAAATTTGCAGAGTTGTTTTCGAACGATACAATCATCTGAAAATGAACAGTTTGATACACTTTGCTTGCTTTTTAATTTAAAACTGTTAATATTAGTCAGTGGTTATATGGAGTCTAGTAGGAGGAAAGTTCAAATGACGTATTTTGCAGATTTTGACAGAATTATTGATCGTACCCCCACCTCGAGCCTGAAATGGGTTAAATACAAAAACCGAGATATTTTACCACTTTGGGTTGCTGATCTGGATTTTGAGTCTCCTCCCGCTGTTATGCAGGCGCTTTACAAGCGCACACATCATGGTGTTTTCGGATATACATTAGCTCCGGAAGAACTGGTTGATGTGATTATAGAACGCATGGACCGGCTCTATAGCTGGAAGATAGAATCTGACTGGATTGTTTGGATCCCCTGCCTTGTATGCGGCTTTAATCTGGCGTGCCGAGCTGTGGGTAATGATGGCGATGATGTCATGTCCGTAACACCTGTATATCCTCCGTTTTTGGATGCACCGGGGAACTCGCGCCGAAATCTAATAAAGGTGCCGCTCGATAAATCAAGCGGTAAATGGGTAATGGATCTGGAAAAAATGCAGGATGCATTGACAGACAAGACCGGATTGCTGCTCTTTTGTAATCCTCATAATCCCACTGGCAGAGCCTATACCCGGGATGAACTGTTGGAACTGACCGAGTTTTGTGAGAAAAATGATTTAATCATTTGCTCGGACGAGATCCATTGTGATTTGTTGCTTGATGAGGATGTTAAGCATATACCCACCGCGTCACTTGACCCTGAAATTGCCAAGCGGACCATAACACTCATGTCTCCCAGCAAGACTTATAATATTGCAGGTCTGGGTTGCGGGTTTGGAATTATTTCTGATCCGGATTTACGGGAACGCTATAAAAAAGAGATGGCAGGCATTGTACCGCATATAAATATTATGGGGTATACAGCAGCATTGGCGGCATTTAAAGACGGGCAGGAATGGTTAACCGCTGTATTAAAGTATTTGCAGGAAAACAGGGATCTACTGGAGAAAACAGTTGCAGACTGTCATTGCATAAATATGACACATGTGGAAGCAACATATTTAGCGTGGATTGATGTAAGAGAGTTGGGGTTGGAAAATCCCATAAAGTTTTTTGAACAGCACGGTTTGGGATTTTCAGACGGTGCGGATTTTGATTTTGATGGATTTGTACGTTTTAATTTTGGCTGTCCGCGTCCGGTATTGAACAAGGCTTTGGAACGATTGTTCAATGCTGTACGTTCGGTTACCTCATGACAGGAAATATATGAAAAGAAATATTATTGTTCTTTTAATAATTATGTGTGCAGGTGTTTTATTGGCTCAGGAACCGGTGCGGCTTGAGCAGTTATCTCCATCGCCATATACTATAACCAAACTATGCGGTGATTTACAAAACAAGAATCTTGATGAAGTCAGTGGCATGGCTTCATCGATTGCGAATCCTGGTGTTTTGTGGTTTCTCAATGACAGCGGAGACAAGACGTACCTGTATGCTGCAGATTCAACCGGAAAGGATTTGGGTCGATTTACTGTTGATGGGGTAAAAAATAAAGACTGGGAAGATTTGGCTTCTTTTGAGTTAGATGGTACTGCCTATTTATTGATAGGAGATATTGGTGATAACAACGCCAAGCGAAAAAGCCGCAAGATATACATCGTTAAAGAACCGGATCTGAATAGTAAGCACCGTTATTTTATACCAATTTATACCGAGATCAAGTATAAATATGTTGATGGTCCACGGGATTGTGAATCGGTTGCTGTGGATGTGAAAAATAAAAAGATTTTGCTGTTGAGCAAGCGTACAGTCCCACCGGTTTTATACGAGTTGAATCTGGATGTGAAATCACGGTATTTGGAGCAGCAGGCAAAACGGGTCACTGAGGTCCCAACTGTGCCACTGCTGACATTTGATGAGATCAAGCTTGATTCGCGGTTTGGGCCTTTTGGCTCACAGCCTACAGCTATGGATATTTCAAGTGACGGAAAATGGATAGTAGTGCTGACGTACCAGAACGCGTATCTCTATGCGTTTGATACGGATTGGCCTACGACATTTAAAGCATTGCCTCAGCATATAGTGATTCCCAGGCTTGAGCAGGCAGAGTCAGTTTGTTTTAAATTCAAGAGTACAGACATATATGTTTCGTCAGAAGACAGGCCGGCGCCATTGTATGTTTTTAAAAGGCAGAAATAATATCAATGCAAGGAGTTGAATAATGTTTATAGTACATGTTTTGGTTCATGTAAAGCCCGATCAGGTTGACAATTTTATAGCGGCATCGCTGGAAAATGCGAGAAACAGTGTACAGGAAGCGGGAGTAGCACGTTTTGATGTGGTCCAGCAGCAGGATGATCCTACCCGTTTTGTGTTTGTTGAAGTCTATCGCACAGCTGATGATCCTGCAAAACATAAAGAGACCGCGCATTATCAAACATGGCGGGACACGGTTGCGGATATGATGGCAGAACCCCGGCAGGGGATTAAATACAACAATCTTTATCCTGATGAACAGGGTTGGGGCTAACAGAGGATTTATAAATGGATTTTGAATTTGCAACCGCTGGACGTATTGTTTTTGGTAATGGCCGAATTCAGGAATTAAAGGAAATAGCAGCCGATTATGGTAAGCAGGTACTGGTTATTACCGGGGAGAATAATCCGCTTTATGAATTGACAGTTCAGGATTTAAAAGACAATGGTTTCATTGTATCGCAATATAAAGTGGACCAGGAGCCCACGACAGATATTGCCCTGCAAGCCGCAGAACTTGCCCGAAATGAAAAATGTGAACTGGTTATTGGTATTGGCGGTGGCAGTGTTGTGGATACCGGCAAAGCCGTTTCTGCTCTACTTACCAATAAAGGCGATATTTATGATTATCTGGAGGTCATTGGCAAGGGACAAAAGCTCAGTAATCCCACTGCACCGTATATCGCCATTCCAACAACTGCAGGTACCGGAGCCGAAGTAACGCGAAACGCGGTATTGGGCTCAAAGGAACATCGGGTCAAAGTCAGTATGCGCAGTCCTTATATGCTTCCCGATGTGGCCTTGGTGGATCCGGAACTCACTTTTAGTATGCCGCCGGATGTAACCGCAAGTACAGGGCTGGATGCTTTGACGCAATTGATGGAAGCCTATGTTTCGAACAAGGCCAATCCTTTGACGGATGGTATTTGTCTGGAGGGATTAAAACGGGCATCTCGGTCATTGGTAGCTGCGTTTAGAGATGGTAATGATGCAAACGCACGTGAGGATATGAGTATTGCGGGGTTGTTTAGCGGATTTGCGTTGGCAAATGCCAAACTTGGCGCCGTACATGGATTTGCAGGACCTTTGGGCGGGCTTTTTCCCGCTCCTCATGGAGTAGTCTGTGCAAGATTGCTACCCTTTGTTACCGAGGCCAATGTTAGTTACATCAGCAGGCAATATCCTGATTCTCCATATCTTGAACGGTTTGATACGGTGGCCAAGGTGTTAACAGGTAATGCCAACGCAACTGCAAAACAGGCGGTTGAATGGGTGCAGCAGGTATGTGATGAATTAAACGTTGCGCCTTTGTCAGATTTTGGTATGACAGAACAGAATATTCCCCTTGTTGTTGAAAAAGCAAGTAATGCCAGTAGCATGAAAGGAAATCCTGTTGTGCTGCCGGATGAAATTTTGACGAATATTCTCAGGAAAGCATTATAGTGCTCGAAACGCTTCCAGTTGTTTCCGCAGGGATTCTGTTTCATTAACCGGTAGTTGACATTCGCGATTACGGCAAACATAAACTGTTGCTTTATTTTCGATCATTTTATAATCTTTTAACCAGGGTAAAAACGAGATCAACTGCTTGTCTTTGGATGAGGATGGAATTACAATTACTACCTTGTTGGGGAGATAATATTTTTGAATAGTGTTAAGCATATTACGGGTGTCTTGAGCATCCGGATCTCCGCAAACAATGATCTCGATTGATGATGTTGTTGCATATTCCGAGGCTGAAACAAACCATCCATGTGCAGAGGGATGACGGTTTACCTGTGCGGCAAAGGCCATTTCCTGCTGATCTGCAAGTTCTTCCAGTTTTGTATCTCCGGTGAGTTTTGACAATGTTAGCAGATTCATAAACATGACCGAATTACCAGAGGGGGTAGCTCCGTCATAAACATCTCTACCGGACAATAACAGTTTTTCATTATCGTTTGCTGAATTGTTGAAACCATGCTGCTTATCGTCCCAAAACAAATCGAGTGTGCTGTTTAGCAGTTTTTTCGCTTTTATGAGATAGTCTGGGTTGAATGTTGCTGAATAGAGTTCTATCATACCCCAAATTATAAAGGCATAGTCATCTAAAAAAGCAGGGATAGCCGCATCGCCCAGTCGGTAGCGATGAAGTAACCTGCCATTTGATTGTTCAAGATTTTTAAAAATAAAGGCAGCCGCTTTTTCTGCGGCATAAATATACTCCTTGTTTCCGAATATGATCCCGGCTTTTGCCAGGGCCGCAATCATCATTCCATTCCAGTCGGTCAATATTTTATCATCTTTGAGCGGATGTACACGATTCTGGCGAATTTTAAACAAAGTTTCCCGAATGATTTTCAACCGTTCATTCAATTCTTTTTCAGACAAGCTCAACTCTTGCGCTGTTTTTGAAAGACTTTTTTTCTGATAAAAGATATTATTACCGGTGAGTTCGCGTGTTGCTTCGTCGTGATAATTGCCTTTTTGATCTATATTGAAAAATTTAACGGCAATGTTTAGATCTTTTGGGGTCAAATTCTGTAATAGTTCTTTAAAACTCCAGATATAAAATTTGCCTTCAACACCGTCACTGTCCGCGTCTTCCGCAGAGTAAAATCCACCTTCCGGAGCGGTCATATCACGCAAAACATATTCACAAACCTGTTCGGCTTTGGTTTTGAATTCCAGATTGCGGGTTGCCTGGTAGGTCTCGCTATAGGCCATAATCAGCATAGCCTGATCATATAACATTTTTTCAAAGTGGGGCACACGCCAGTCACGGTCTGTTGAATAGCTATGAAAGCCGTATCCTATATGGTCATAAATACCACCCTTGCCCATTTCTGTCAATGTTTTGGTTACCATATTTAACGCACCCGGATTTTCATGATAGTACACATACCGTAAAAGAAACAGAAGATTGTGGGGAGATGGAAATTTGGGTGCATTACCAAAACCACCGCGTTCCCGATCAAACCGTTCTGAAAATGCCTGGAATGCAATGTCAGGATTACCCGGAAATGGTAATACCAGATCGTTTTTTATGATTTCCAGCTTGCTCAATTCTGCGGTGATGTTTTTGGCGGATTGCAATACTGAATCGTTTTTGTCTTTCCACAACAGGGCCACTTCGGGAAGCAAATCCAGCATGCCTTTGCGTCCGAACCGGGATATCTTGGGAATATAAGTTGCAGCAAAAAAGGGTTTTTTATCGGGCGTCAGGAAAATGGATAACGGCCAACCGCCGCTGCCGGTAATCATTTGGCAGACTGTCATATAAACATCATCCACATCCGGACGTTCTTCTCTGTCAACTTTGATTGGAATAAAATAGGTGTTTAATAGATCTGCTACTTTGGTATCTAGAAAGGATTCATGCTCCATGACATGGCACCAGTGACAGGTCGAATAACCTATGGAAAGAAAGACCGGTTTGTTTTGCTGTTTGGCTTTATTAAATGCAGTCTCTCCCCAGGGAAGCCAATTCACCGGATTATGGGCGTGTTGCAGTAGGTATGGGCTTTTTTCGTGAATCAGTGCATTTGTGAATTGAGGTTCTGTCAGAGTTGTTCCTTTTTCATGGTACAACAGCAATACAAGGGCAATACATTCCAATTGTATTTCGAGAAAAGTTTTGCCTGATATTTGCTACATTGCATGTGGTTAAATAATAGAGTTTTTCAAAAATGTCAAAATTAGTTTCAATATTAAAAAAAATACTCGGATTAATTAAAGCATTATTGATTAAAATCAAAAATGCTGATACGATTTATACCACTTTTTTTGTCGGATTTATGTCAATTGCTTTTCTCTATTTTTATTATATAGTGAAAACGCCATTGATATTTCAGGCACAAAAACCGGTTTTCTTTTTTAATAGCGGTTTGTTTTTAGTATACGCGGCTTATCCGGGTGGCCTGGTAGAGTATTTTGCTCTGTTATTGAGTCAGTTTTATTATTTCCCGGTGGCGGGTGCTGTTTTGCTGGCATTCATTTCCTGGGGTATTGTATTGTTTAATTATTTGTTTTTGAAATTCCTTACACCCCAAAAGCCTGAATTTATACTCAAGATCATTCCAGGTTTTCTCATGCTTGCATTTTTAGGCAGGTATCATTTCCCGCTTTCTTTGGTTTTGGGACTCATTTTATCTCTGGCAGCATTTTATTTCGGATTAAAAGGCCTGGTTCAGAAAAGCAGGCTTCAATATGTTACCAGTATTTTGATGGGGATTTTGCTTTACTATCTTGCCGGTGGATTTTTGCTGTTATATATTATTGGTATCATTTTATTCCATGCTTTAATCAGTAAGGAATTGAGAATACGCATAGTTGTACCTATTGCTCTTTTGTTGATTCCTTTATTAACGGCCGTTTTTATTCTGGATTTTGATTTTTACACAGCTTTTTTAAAAAATGTGTTTGTTCATGATCCTGTTAAAAAGGGTGTAACTCCCATTGTGTTGTATGTTTATTATCTGCTGTTGGTAGTCTATATTGGCATCTTTAAACGATATGAAAAAGATGAAACTGAAAAGATTATACATATTCCTATTCAATGGCTGTCTATAACAGTAAATGCGTTATTAATTCTGGGTGTTTTGGGATATTGGGTTTTTGCAATGCCGGGACAAGAGAAAAAAGATTTGTCCTTTGAATATTATACCGAGCATGGAATGTGGAAAGAGCTTTTAGAACTTCAGTATGAAATGCGTTATACCAGCTTAATCCATGTGTTTGCAACCAACAGGGCTTTATATCATACGGGCGAACTGCTGCATGATATGCTTGCGTATCCGCAGGTACGAGGTAATGCCGGTCTGTTTATGGTTGGGGCATCATCTGAAGTTGATATTTTGAACAAAAGCGATTATTATTTTGAGCTGGGCATGCTTGACGAAGCATTAGACCTTTGTAAAAAAGCACTTGTTAGAAATGGAAACACACCCTGGATCTTGAAAAGAATAGCGCTCATAAATATTGCATTGAATGATTCCGTGCAGACTGATAAAGTGTTACAAACCTGTAAGAAAAGTATTATCTTGAATGGATGGGCCAGACGATATGCTCATATTGCCACAAGTGATTCATTGCGAAATATTGATCCTGTTTTGAGTGGTGTGCAATATATACCTATGGATACGGAGCTGCCAGAGTTTGATTTAGATCCACAAGCGAATCTTGAGTATATTCTGGCTCAGGATGCAGATCAAAAGATGGCGTTGGAATATTTGTTGGCGCATTATTTAAGTTCATGGAATTTTGAAAAGTTTTTAGAATATTTACCACTTTTAAAAACGAGGGTAAGGTTCAGATATCCCCGGCATATTCAGGAAGCATTGATTCTAATCAACGAACAGAACCCTTTTACAGCTGAACAGTATGAAAAGTTTCAGATCAATATGCGGATGGATGCGCGTTATGCTACATTCAGAAAGCGGATCGCTATATTTGGAGTTAAGCAATTAGATGCCGAACAAATGCTTAAAAATTCTTTTGGAGATACGTATTGGTACTATGCGTTGTATCCACCGATTCAGGTTGTAGAGTATGATAAGCTCAAGCCTCAAGTAGACAAGGCCATTCGGGATAAGGAAAAATTGTTGAAAACTCTGGTCAAAGAGTACGAGTCACGTAGATAAAAATTCTATTGTAAAAAAATCAGGGGCGATTCGCTAGTATTACCAGGTTGGCAGATGTTGAGGGATCAAACGATGAAAACTCTAAATTTCCGAATAATTTTATATTTGTAAAACCGGTTTGATCCAGATTTTTAATCAGCGTATGGTGGGTAAAGGGTTGTAATTGTGTATTGTTTAATGTGTGTGTTAAACTGTTTTCTGTTTTTTCGATCATTAGAATGTTGAATTGCAGACATGATTCTAAAAAATCGTAAAAACGTATAAACGTTTTGTTTTCTGTTTCATGAATGGCTACAATGCGTTCCTGCTTTTCCAATATTTTGCTATAATTTAAAATTTGTAAAACAATCCAGCCTCCGGAATGGATAGAGTCTTTCGCCCTTTTTAATACGTTCTTTAGTGCTGATTCATTTTGTAGATGAGGAATAGAATTTCCCAGACACAATAATGCGTCTGCAGGTTGTGAGACATTTAATTCTTCCATGGATTGAGAGATAAAGTCAGCATGTATGCCATATTGGGAAGCATTTTGGCGCGCCAGTTCCAGCATTTCACTGGAAATATCAATACCTGTTGTTGTAACACCAAGCTGATTCAGAACGATTGTATGTAATCCCGAGCCGCAGGAAAGATCAATTGCTGTTTTTATGGGATAGTGTTGTAGAAAAGAGGAGAATAGGTTTTTTTCTTTATTCACGCGTGAATCGAACCGGGTCATTTGGTCATAAAATCCGGCAATTTCATTATAAAAATCCATCAGAATCTTTTTGTTATATAAAAAAAGACCGGATCTGCCAGGCTAAGCCTGGTGTGGATCCGGTCTTGATTGTTTACAATTTTAAGGAATTATACATTTACTTCAAGTTCGCTTTCCCACAAACCATGAATGTTGCAGTAGGATGAAGCAAGGATCTTGCCCGATTTTTCAGTTTTAAATTTTACGGTTACATTGGGATCAGTAAGAATTGTGCTGGTATTGGGACCCTGTGCGGATGCACCATGGGCAACAAAATCAAATTTACCCAGTTCGATGGCAAATTTTTCGCCTTCAGGTAAAAAGAATAACTGGATCCAGGAAATATGGTGCTCGGTAGTGTTGGGATGAGCGATTTCTTTGCCAACACTTGCATTAACGGTGATGGTTTCACCCTTGGCTGCGCTACCAACAATTTCTACAACGGGACTGTGTTTTTCTGTTTTCCAGTCAGCAGACTGAAATACTTTATCAAACCCCATTTTGAACTCCTTTTGTTAAATGCTAGTTTGGTTTATATTACAAAAAATGTAAAAAATTAATTTCTGCTGGAATCGCTGCGGATGTACCCTTCGCGTTTTGCGTATTTGTCAAGAATTTTTTGCAGCATACGTCTGCCGCGAAACAATCTTGACATAACTGTACCGTTTGGACGGTCGATGATTTCAGCGATTTCTTTATAAGAAAAGCCTTCAATATCTGCCAACAGTACAACAATTCTAAATTCTTCAGATAATTGTGATAAAGCGCTTTTTATATCATCATCAAAGAGCTCTTCATAGCGCTCTTCGTCAAATCCGGACCATTCGATCTGTTCTACTTTTTCTTCTTTTTCATCTTCATTTTCCAGGCCAAATGCAACTTTGTCAAGCTGAACCTGTTGAGGGGTTCTGACCTTTTTACGGTATTTATTGATAAAGGTATTGGTCATTATTTTAAAGATCCAGGCTTTAAAGTTGGTACCTTCCTGGAATTTGTCAAAAAACCGGAACGCCCGTAAATATGTGTCTTGTACCAGGTCTTCAGCTTCTTCTGTGTTACGTGTCAGTCGCAGTGCCGTGCTGTACAAAGAATCCATAAAATCGAAAGCAATTTCTTCGAATTTCTCTTTTTTCTCTGGTGTAATAACTATATCTTTATTTTCTGGCACGTCAATCTCAAACAGTTAGTTCTACTAGTCTATTAATGTATAAAGGATATACCTTACAATCAAGTATTTTATGTTTGTACTTTAAAAATTTCAAGAGGTTTCAGCAAATTACATTTTTAATAATTTTTTACATTTCATTTTTCGTGGTTGCATTTGACAGATAAAATTTTAATATTTATGTGTGTGAATCTGTACCAAAACGTTTAGTCATGAAAGGGTAATACTATGCCAGCATTGTCTACACAATACATGAACCTATCGCTGAAAAATCCGATTCTGGTATCCAGTAGTGGACTCACAAAGTCGGTTGATAAAATTAAAAACGCTGAATCTGCAGGAGCAGGTGCGGTTGTGTTAAAGAGTATGTTTGAAGAGGTACTGGCCCAACAGGATCTTGGATTAAGCGATTCCGCAACCATGCATGCCGAAGCTATGGATTATTTGAGAGCCGAACTGAATATGCAATATGGACCCCGTGATTACTGTGAACTGATTGATCAGGCAAAAAGCACCGTGTCTATACCGGTTATTGCCAGTATCAACTGTGTGTCTGATAAATGGTGGCCCAACTTTGCAATGCAAATTCAGGAAGCCGGTGCAGATGCCCTTGAGCTGAATGTCTTTAAAAGTGCTGTTGATCCTAAGGAAAGCAGTCAGGACATTGAAGAGATGTATTATAATATTGTTAAAATTGTTAAAGAAAAAATAAACATTCCTGTCGCATTGAAAATTGGCCCCTATTTTTCTGCATTACCCAATTTGGTTTCAAAATTAGATGCTTTGGGAGCGGATGCGATTGTATTGTTTAATCGTTTTACTGAACCGGATATTGATATTGACAAACTGGAGTTAAAAACTACTTTTGATTTTAGCAGTCAGTATGAAATTCATCGAACACTCAGGTGGACAGCTTTGGTATCCGGAAATGTGGGATGTGATGTTTCTGCAACGGGTGGTGTTAAAACTGCCAAAGATGTTATTAAATTACTACTTGCCGGCGCATCTACGGTTCAACTTGCTTCTGTATTGTATGAAAATGGTGTGAATGAGATTGATAAAATGCTCAAAGAAGTTCAGGCATGGATGCTGGATAAAGGATTTGAATCTATAAGTGATTTTAAGGGTAAACTGAGCTTTGCTAAGACAGAATCACCCCAGCAATACCTGCGTGCTCAATTTATGGAAAAAATCAGGGGCGTTGAATAATAATTCCGTTAAAAGGTTTTTATAAAGCCCGTCCATCCGCTAGTTGTCAGAAGGACGGGCTTTATTTATTTTACATAATCAATGGCTTGTATAACCAGTTTTCTAAAGTTTGTGTCTTCATATGAGTGATGGTCATGACCCGGTTGCAGGTAAACAATTTTGGAATTACCTACCTTGTGAGTCCATGCTATGGTTTTACTGCTTTCCGGATGATTGGTTGTTAACAGGGGTGTTACATCCGCATTAACTCTGAAATTTCCATATACTTCATCAAACAGTTCAAAATCGCTCATCCCTTTTGTTACCGGATGAGTGGGATCAACTACGTGTACGGAGACCTCTACATCGTGTTTGTATGTTGAAAGATCTTTAACAGA
Organism: bacterium; assembly: GCA_963693055.1. Lineage (GTDB taxonomy): Bacteria > Zhuqueibacterota > Zhuqueibacteria > Residuimicrobiales > Krinioviventaceae. Next base: position 5,300,713 of record OY843751.1, on the reverse strand, counting down.
ATCCGTATTTTTTACATATTTACCACCCATTATATTTTCAAATTCGGCCCAGTTTTGAAAATTGGCCAGCGAGTGGTGCATAAAGACAATACCTTTACCATTGTCAAGCGCAGCTAACCAGGCTTTTTTCTGATCGGGAGTAATCTCGTCATACATGTCATAAAATACCAATGCATCGTACGCGTCTAACGAATCGGCTTCAATGAGTTCATTGCCGCGTGGTTGCACAACATGCTTCCAGGTTACATCCAACTCGTCAAACATTTTAAAAAAGGGTTCCTTTTCAAATCCATGACCACCGGTTACAATTAAAATATTGGGTGGTTCTGCGGGAGTTTCGCAAGACATGGTAAAAATTATTGAGACAAATAAAACAACTAGAAACAATCTGATTCTCATAAATATCCTTTCAATTTATATTTCCAGTAAACATGACATATGTATAAAATGCATTATAGTCCGGTTGGTTTAATATACAATCGGGCGATTGGTCTCTGGTGAGCTTGATAAATGTGTTCCAGGTCTCTTTTGATATATGTTTTTGAGAGTTCCCCCAACGCATTTCAAACAAATCCAGCATAGCTGTACGCATTTCTGGTGGCAAGGGGGCTGCAATTTGTTGCGTGTATGTATATATTTGAATTGATGTGAAGCCGGCTTTTTTTAAGCTGGCCCGGGTGTTCATAAAGTGAGATTCGGGGGCCATGTTGTCTGTAAACGGTGCAATGCCATCCGGTGTGGCATTCAATTGTGCTTCTAACAGTGGGAATCCGGGTAACAGGGTTTGTGATGCCCAGAACAAAAGGGCTATTGTTGCACCGGATTTACATATCTTGAAAAATTTTTTATAAAGAGATACAGGATCTTGTTCAGAATAGCCCAGGCAATCCATGCTGAAAATACAATCAAAGGTATGTTCAGTAAATTCGAGGTTATATATATCACCTTGTTGAAAGGTGATACGATCCATATCTTTGGGGACGATATGCTGTTGGGCGTATTGCAGAAAAACATCATTGATATCCATTGCCGTTACTTTGCCATCCGGAACTGCATTGGCAAGTGTAACAGCTTGATGCCCAATACCGCAACCGGCATCAAGAATATGGCTGCCTGCTGCAAGATGTAGATCTGCAATGGCTTTTCGTGTTATATCTTTTTTTAACGGAATACTCGACTCTAGCAAACGGATGTATTCCTGATTTTTTAGAATGGAATTATTATTGTTCATAATTTTAATATATATCAGACGGATTTAAAAGTCAATAAACAAGAATGAGATAAATAAGAGGTTTAAAAAAATAATGGCCGCAGTAAAAAAGACTACTGCGGCCATTGAGGAGAGATTAGTGTTGTGATAATTGTTTTTCGTATTCCATAACAGAATGGCGATTATCACATGATCATCAGGTTGTTGTCTAACCTCCCTATATTGTAAACTGTTGTTTGCTATTTGCCTTGTAACTCTACTTGTGTTTATACAAAGACTGTGCCGTAATTTTATAAACAATTTTATGCTCTTTAAGTGCAATAATAATAAGTATTTGTTACGTTTCTGCGTTTTGTGTCTCCACAAAATGTGACGCATTGGGGCATCATATGAATTTTGGGATGTGGCGCGAGTGTCCCATTCTATGCGGATTAACCTGCTTGACAAAAAGCCCGAATCTTGTTATATTCTATCATTGATTATTTTGGACAATTCATGTATCTATTGCATTTTTCAGACACCCATCTCGGCTATTCTGAATATCATAAAATTGATCCTGTTACGGGGTTAAACCAACGTGAACAGGATGTATACAATGCTTGGGAGCAGGTGATTGAAAATATTTTGCAGATCCATCCGGATGTTGTGTTGCATACAGGAGATCTGTTTCATACGCCACGTCCCAGTAACCGGGCGATCCGCATTGCGTTGGAGGGTATTCAACGTATCAGCGATGCCGGTATACCCCTTGTGATCATTTCCGGAAACCATGAGACCCCCAGGATCAAATCAACCGGTTCTATATTTGAATCTATTGCCTTGTTCCCTCATGTATATGCCGCGTATACCAGTGAATATAAGCGCTTTCGTATTGGAGAGTGTGATTTTCATTGTGTTCCGCATTGTTCCTTGTCAGAAGAGTTGGAAGCGGCATTTGAGGCTGTGGAAACAGACGATGCTAAATACAATGTGTTTTTGAGTCATGGGGCCTGGACAGGAAAACTGGATTACAGCATGGGCGAGTTTAACGAACAACGTATTCCCGATGTGGCGCAAGCGTTAAATATAGAATTTGATTATGTAGCGCTGGGGCATTATCATAAGCATCTGGATATCAATGATACGGTCAGTTATTGCGGGTCAACTGAGCGTACCAGCTTTAATGAAGCAGGTAACACCTGCGGTTATCTCCTGGTGCGACTCGATGAAAAGACACGTGAGTATAATGAGATTGTTTCACGGGCCATGTATAAACCCAGGCCAGTAGATTGCCGGGACATGAGTGCGGCAGAGATCTATAAACATCTTGAAGGCATGAATTCTACGGACATGGATGATGCTATGCTTAGCCTTGTTCTGGAAAATATTGACGAGCATACATTTTTAAAATTGGATAGTAAGGAAATAGACACCATTTTCAAGAATACCTTTTATCTGCAAAAATCGGTTCAACGCGTTACTGCAAATAATGAAAAACGATTGCAGGATTCTCATATTGATTCTTTACCGGTAGAGTTTTCGCGCTATTTGGAAAATGTGAGTAACGCAGAACTGAATAAAGAGAAATTGCTTGAACTTGGAAATCACTATTTGACACAATATATATAATATAATACAATGGAGGAAATTATGAAAAAAACTATAATTGTTGTTGCAGTACTGAGTATTGTTGCAATGGTTGCTGCCGGCAACCGCCTAAACGCCGAATGGGAAATGCTGTTTAACGGCAAAGACCTTGAGGGATGGGTGCAACGTGGTGGCGAAGCCAAATATGAAATTCAAGACGGTATGATTGTGGGTACCAGTGTGATGAATACAGATAATAGCTTTTTGTGCACAAAAAATAACTATAGCAATTTTATTTTAGAATACGATTATATTGTAGATGAAAAATTGAATTCAGGTGTACAGATCCGTAGTTTGAGCAACAAGGATTATAGAAACGGACGCGTTCATGGTTACCAGGTAGAGATTGATCCTTCTGATCGTGCATGGTCTTGCGGTATTTACGATGAAGCCCGTAGAGGTTGGTTGTATGACTTGCGTTTTAATGAAGCGGGACGTAATGCGTTCAAGCATAACGATTGGAACCATGTTCACATTGAAGCTATTGGCAGCTCTATCCGTACCTGGTTGAATGGTGTTCCTTGTGCAAATCTGGTTGACGATATGACCCCGAATGGTTTTATAGCATTGCAGGTACATGGTATTGGTACCAATAAAGATAAAGAAGGAACTCAGGTTAAATGGAAAAATATCAGACTGATTGATTTGGGTCCCCTTACCGAATTCCCGGCAGTTGTTAATACTGATATTGATGATTAAGCGTAAAAAGGTTCATTGCTAGTGAATTGAGCTCAAGAATGTTGCCGGTTGAACATTGTTAATTTTTAACAATGACAACCGGTTTTTTTATAGAGAGGATTGTTATGAAACGATTAAATCTAGCTATTCTTGTTTTTTTGGTTTTGGGAAGCGATTTTGTTTTTTCTGCTGATCATTGGAAAATTCATGATATTTCCCGACCCAATCCGGCAATTATCACTCCCGGAACGTTCAGCAGTCAGGCCAAGCCTGGCAATGTTCCTTCAGATGCGGTTGTGCTGTTTGATGGTAAAGACCTGTCACAATGGCGGAGCCTGGATGGAGGTCCGGCAAAATGGATCGTCAAAGACGGCAACATGGAATGCGTAAAGGGCAGCGGCTATATTCGTACCCTGCGTAATTTTGGCGACTGCCAACTGCATGTGGAATTTTCTACACCTACTGCTGCAGAAGGGAAGAGCCAGGCGCGCGGAAATAGTGGCGTTTTTCTGATGGGCAAATATGAAGTTCAGGTTTTGGACAACTATGAGAACCCCACATATTCAGATGGACAGTGTTCCGCGATTTATGGTGAGTATCCTCCGCAGGTGAACGCATGTCTGAAACCGGGTGAATGGCAGACCTATGATATTATTTTTCATGCACCAAAATTTAACTGTGAAAAAGAATTGCTGAAACCGGGTACTGTTACCGTTTTTCATAACGGTGTATTGACGCAGGACCATGTGGAGATTCTGGGACCCACAAGTTGGACCGAACGGCTGCCTTACAGTTGGCATCCGGACAAGTTACCGCTGGCCTTGCAGGACCATGGGAATCCTGTACGATACCGCAATATCTGGGTACGTGAATTGCCGGCTGCGGCAGCAGGACAGGAATTACCACGAGCTGAAATAACCGTACCTGTGGATGTATTGAGAAAATATACCGGTGCGTATCGTTGGAGTCCTACCAACACCCTCAAAGTCAAACTGGAAAATGATGTATTGTGGGTGGCTGTAAGAAATCAGGATTTTCGTCCGGTTTGCGCAGAGAGTGAAACAAAATTCTTTTCAAAATTTGTCCAAGTTGAACTCGAGTTTAGTGAATCCGGGGATGAGGTAACCTTTGCAGTGGGCGGCAAGGTAGAAGGGACCATTAAAAAGGTGAAATGAGTTTATTACTCATGGTTACAGTCTTTAAAGTAAACCGTATATAAATGCGAAAAGATATGATCGTGACGGAGATCATCTCCGTCACGATCTGGTAATAAAATAATTTCTCAGTTGTTAAGCTGGAGAGTGTAAGTCAGCCACAAATCAACACAGATTTTCAAAGATTAATAATCGTTATTTTGTTTTTGTCAATTGATATTAATTATGCGTAGCAATTCTAGTTGATCAAGATAATATTTTTCTTTATTTTTTAAATCTAATCTAATGAGTTTTCCAATTTGATTCAGGTTTTTTACATATGCAAACGAAATTGAATATTATACTATGAAAACAAAGATGGAAAAAATATTGTCTGAGGCAATAGACAAACTTATTAACGAGTTTTATAACAAAAGAAATTTTGTTTTTGAAAATGATTCTGAGAGATTAAAATTTTATTATCAAAATAACAAAAAGCAGATAAAAAAATGGAAAAAAAGTAGAAAATGTATTTACAAGAATTGTAATAAAAAAAGTATTAAAAAATCACACACAATTCCTAAAAGCTCATCACTTAAAGTTATATCTGAAGATAACCATTTATATACTCCAGATTTTGATGTAAAATCTGGAAAAATGCAAATGAAAAAAATTGGACTAAATGTAGCAACTACATTTCCTGGGTTTTGTGAAGAACATGAATTGATTTTTAGAGAACAAGAAAATTTGGGTACTTTTAATGAAACCAAACATTATTTGTTACAAATATATAGATCTATTTGTAGAGAAATTATTAGGTATAAAACTGAAATAGAATTTTTAGAACAAGTGAATTTTTCTTACCAACAAATAAGAAATAAAAAAATAATTGATTCTTTATATGAATATTTGAAGCTCAGAAAATTGAAAAGTTATAAAATCAATTTAAATGATACGAAGAGCAATGCTATTAATCACTTATTATCTCAAATTGAAAAAGAGTATGAGTATTTTAATAACACCTTGTTGAATAATATAATCAATGATATTGAAAATAACTCTAAATCAGGTTTAGCAATTAGAATTCTACAAATAGATGAAGTTTTACCCGTATGTTTATCGGGAAAAGGAAATTTCAAAGTAGATGATCGAGGATCAATTACAAATATTCATGCTATTCTTCTAATCATTCCTGAAATTAATAAAACAAATATTTTATTTGTTAGTGCCGAAGAAAATTCTGATTATCTCAATTCATACTTGTCAAATTTTCCTACAACAATAGAAATTCTTGACATGTTAGAAAGTTGGATGATTTATGGAACGGATCACTGGTTTATTACTCCATCAGTATGGGATAAGATAACAAATGTAAATCAACAAAAAATATTGAATGACTTAATCATTGAAAATTCCAATATCGGTTCAAAATATAAATTTACAATATTTAATGATTTAAAAAGAATGATGATTAAAAATTATCTTAAAGAAGATAATTTAAAAAATAGCAAAGAAAATTTTCAAGAATTAATTCACAATATACAAATAAACTTTTCTGATATCTGATTGTTATAAATCTTTTTTCAATTTTTATCGTTTGGATAATCCTTTAACGGCCAGACTTGTTCAGTTAGATGTAAAGCATTCTAACTGAACAAAGACATTGAATCCTATTTTTTGTCCAGTACATTACTCTCTTTTTGATCGTGACGGAGATTATCTTCGTCACGATCTTAAATTTCTGCACTCAAATTTAAACCACGAAGAAAAGAAGAACACAAAAGATTGTTTTGTTGTTCCTTTGTGTCCTTCGTGCGCTTTGTGGTTTAATTAAAATAGTTCACAATTGAAACTACTCTTGTTCATGTCCGACTGTGACGGACAAACGAAATGAATTTCGTTTTACAAACTCGCTTGTCCTCAAATTGATCTATGTATCCTTTGCGACTTTGTGGTTCAGTTTTTCAAAAATGACATAGCAATTCGTATCCTGCAAGTCAATCACTGATTACTGAATACTGATAACTGACGACTTGATATTATTCCCTAAACAATATCAACGCCGGGACGATCTGTTTTTCGATTCCCGGGCCTTCATAACTTACATCCAATGCTTTAGCGCCGCCTTTTTGGAAATAGGTTGTACGGATTTTGTGTCTGCCGGACTCGAGATGTACATCACCGCTTTTTTCAATATAGATGTGCCCGGTGCCATTGTCCACGACGATCTTTTCGTCAATATAAACAATGCTGCCGTCATTCGAACCGCTGTAAAAAGTATAATCGCCAGCCTGCTCAATATCGATAAATCCATTATACTGGACAGCAAACATGTTGGTTGTGAGGGGCAGGTCTTTAAGATCAATATTGTAAACATATCCCTGGGCATCCGGCTGCAATGTGTTGAAATTGGGCATTTCCTGAAAATTACCATTATAGATCTGATATTGAACGCCATTTTTTTCAGGATCAATACAGGTGTACAGCTTGAAAGCAATTTGGCTGGGTTTGCAGCCCGCTTTAAAGGACCTGGCCCGTACCTGGGTACTGCTGTCTATGCTAAAGGGTTTTTTGTACAATGTGGATTCCTGAGTCGGTTCTGATCCATCCAGTGTATAATAGATCTTTGCATCCTTTGAACCGCATTTTAATTCAATAGTCAGCTTGTCCGGTTTGAAAAAGTATTGCAGATTGGGAGTGATCTCGGGACTGGTAACAGCCGGCTTGTCGATTACGGATTCAATGTCGCCAACTGAAAATGAATAATTGCCGGAGCCAACCTTAAATACCGCAAGGTTTCCATCCATTCTTACAAATTGTACACCCTCTGCGTTTATTGCCGGTTTTTTGCTTTCTTTGACAGATTCTTTATCTTTGGCAGGCAGGTAAACTGTTGCCGTGGTGTTTACGGGGATAGTTATGCTTAATTGATAATCTGTTTCTGTGCATGTCCAATTGGATTTGACAATGCCGTACAAGGTGTTAACCGTTGCATCTACATAGCCTGTTTCTGCCTGAATATAGGGTTTGATGATAATATGTTTAAAGCCGGGCTGGGTTTCGTCTGTTTGAATACCTGCCAGGAACTTGTAATACCATGAGCTGATACTGCCAAACATAACATGATTATTAGAGCCGCTCTGGTCCCAATGTTCGGACAAGGTAGTGCGGGTTTTCACCAGATCGTACCAACCGGGATAGTCGGGCTGGGTTGCGAGCAGGTATGCGATTTCGTAAGCGCCAGCGTTTGACAGGGCTTCCATCATGTATTTTGTACCCAAAATACCGGTCAAAATGTGACCCTTGTCGCGTTTGATGATATCCTGGAATAGCGATTGTAGTACATCCTGCCGGGAAGCATCCGGAGTAATACCCAGGAACAGAGGTGCCGAGTTGGAGTACTGTCCGCCATTTTCATAAATGTTTTGTTTGGCGTCGAAATACTTTTTATTATAGGCGTCTTGTATTTTGTTTGAAAGCTCGTTGTATTTTTGCTGATCATCCGGCAGATTCAGAATGCCAGCGATTTTACTCAGCAAGATGCTGTTGTAATAATAGTAAAATGTGCCCACGGATTCGGGTTTTCCCCGTGACCAGTCGGGTTCAATACTGTACCAGTCCCCGTATTTGTCATGTGGGAGGATATATCCCTCAGCAGTGGATGATAAATGGTCTAAATAAGCCTTTAGATTTTCATAATGGTCCGCAAGGAGCTGTTTGTCACCATAGAACTGGTAATGGTACCACAAGATCAAAATATAGGCAGAGCTCCATGCCGGGGTGCCGCCTTCCATTAAGGGGCGGGGAACAATGTAGGGGATGTCGCCACTCTGCTCGTCCTGGCCGAGTTGTATACTGTTTAACCAGTATTTGTAAAACAGGGGAGTATGAAAATTGTACATGGCTTCTTCAGCCGTAATGTGCGCGTCGCCCAACCAACCGAGGCGCTCATCGCGTTGGGGACAATCCATGGGGTATCCCACCATATTGCTGCGTTGTGACCACAGTGTTGCCTGCTGTACTTTGTCGAGTAAGATGTTTCCAGTCTCGAATGATCCGGTTAAATCACAGGCGGAATGTACCACACAACCGGTAACGGATTCAATTTCGGGCAGGGTAGGTTCAGCGGTAATCTGAATATATCGAAATCCGTGATAAGTAAAATGAGGTTCATAGGTTTCTGATTCATTACCATTCAATATATATGTATCTTTTGCTGCTACCAGATTATTTGTGTTCTTGTCCACGAGACCGTTTTGTAGCAGGTTTTCCGCATATTGCACGGTCATAATTGTATTTGCTGTTCCGTTTAATTTAATTTTTGCCCAGCCGGCAAAATTTTGTCCCATATCATAGACATAAACTCCCTTTTGCGGCTCTGTAGCCGAAACGGGTTCCAGTGTTTGGGTGATTTTGATAGGTTCCATGGTTTGGGCAACCAGCTTTCCTCCGGGAGCCGTCATGGTTTTGACCGGTTCCCATTGAGAATCATTATACTCTGTTGCGTTCCACCCTTGTTTTTCAATTCTGGCATCGTAATATTCACCATCATAAACACAGCTTGAGAGAATTGCACCATCAGAAGCTTTCCATGACCCATCGGTTATAACCTGTTCCGTACTGCCATCTTTATATTCGATCAGCATTTGTAGAATGGCCCGTTTGGGGCCAAACCACTGCATACGCCAGCTCCACCATTTTTTCAAAGGATTGAACCAACCGTTACCCAGTTCGATACCGACTGCATTTTGCCCGGATTGCAGCAAGTGGGTCACATCGTATACATCGTAATAGACTTTATTGCGATAGTTGGTTTTGACAGGATTGAGGGCTTTATCTCCAATTTTGGTTTCGTTTAGGTAAAGCTCGTAAAATCCCAGTCCGGTCACGTTTACAATGGCGCGTTTGATTGTACCGGAGGTGTTAAATTCTTTACGGAGCAGCGTTGACCGCTCATTCACAGTGACCGTGTCTTTGGGTTGATCAGCGGGACTGTCATAATATTCAGCATCGAGAACGGGCAGAAAATCCGTGTCTTTGCCAATCCACTCTGCCTGCCAGTTGTCAAATATACCTGTTGTAAAATGGGCTAGTTCGCTCCATTTTGAAGCATTGCCTGCTTTGTCCCAGACTTTGACCTGCCAGTAGCAGGTTTGGTTGCTTTGCAGGGCTTTGCCCTGATATGGTATGTGCAGGCTTTGACCGGATTCAATTACTCCACTGTCCCATAAATCGCCAAATTCCTGTTCAAGGTTGTTGGGTCTGCTGGCTACCAGTATATGATAAGCGGATTGTGTTTGGCCCCGTTGATTTGAGGTCAATTGCCAACTGAATTTTGGTGACGGTGTGTCGATTCCTGTTGGATTGGTCAGGTATTCGCAAACAGGATTCTGGATGGTGACAGGTGGAGTTAGATTACTGCAACTTGATATGAGAATTAACGTAAAAAGCAAAACGGTAAAGCGAATAATACTTTTCATCTTGTTCCTCTAGAGTTTAATCAGCCAGCTGGTACCCAATTCTTTGCCCCTATGTTCTATAAAATAGTCAAAATCTTAAGAAAAGCAATGATTTTTTCTGTGTGATTTTGGAAATAAATGCGGCAGTAATCCGGTTTAATTGTAAATAAATCTTGACAATATATTTTTTTGTCTTAAATTATGACTATTACTATAGTATTTATCGTATTTGGAGAACTAATGAAAATCACATTCAAGAGTGAATATGCCATCAAGGCCCTGTTGGATCTGTCTTTTCGCTATACCGGCAGTGAGATTGTTCCATTGACGGATATTTCCAAGCGGCAAAGTATACCGTTGAAATATCTGGAGCAGATCATGCTGATTTTAAAAAAGGCGGGGTATGTGGAAAGCAGACGCGGTATTGGCGGAGGCTTTATGTTGGGCCGTTCACCGGAATCTATTATCCTTGGTGATGTAGTTCGGACCATTGAGGGGCCGCTTGATACCAGCAGCGATATGAAGGGCAATGGAGATGCGCATACCAACCAGGCGTTAAAGGAGATTTGGCAAGATGTGAACAAAGCCACGGCAGAAATTGTGGATGCGATCACTTTTGCCGCTATCATGCGCAGGGTCAACGAACTGAAACAGCAAAATCAGGAATTTATTTATTATATATAACCATTGATCAAGTAAAGGAGCACCACTATGTCAGATAAAAAATTAGCATTTGAGACCCTGGCCCTGCATGGCGGACAGATCCCCGATTCTACGACACTGTCCCGCGGGGTTCCGGTATATAGAACCAGTTCATATGTATTTAAAAATACCGAACATGCAGCCAACCTGTTTGCGTTAAAGGAAATGGGTAATATCTATACCCGGCTTGGAAATCCTACTCAGGATATTCTTGAACAGCGGGTAGCCCAGCTTGAGGGCGGCGGAGCTGCGCTTGCGCTGGCTTCCGGTACTTCGGCAATCCATTATACGGTACTTAATATTTGCCAGGCTGGCGACGAGATTGTATCCGCTAACAACTTGTACGGCGGCACCTATACCATGTTTGACAATATTCTGCCGCAGCAGGGCATCAAGGTGCATTTGGTAGATCCTTCAGATCCTGAAAATTTCGAAAAAGCCATCAATGAAAAAACCAAAATGCTCTATGTGGAAACCATTGGCAATCCCAAATTGCAGGTTACCGATATGGAGGCAGTTGCAAAAATCGCGCAAAAGCATCATCTGCCATTGGTTGTGGATTCCACATTTGCCACTCCGTACCTGATGCGTCCTCTTGAGCACGGTGCAAATATTGTGATCCATTCATTGACCAAATGGATGGGCGGTCATGGTGCCGGTATTGGCGGTATTGTTATTGACGGTGCAAACTTTGACTGGACGGACAAGAAATTCGAGTTTTATAACGAGCCGGATGACAGCTATCACGGTATCCGTTACGCGCATGATCTGGGTGATCTTAATCCTGTTGCATTTATCATGAGATTGCGTCTGGTGCCTCTGCGCAACCTGGGTGCATGTATTTCTCCGGACAATGCCTGGATGTTTTTACAGGGAATTGAGACCTTGCCCTTGCGTATGCAGCGTCATTGTGAAAATGCGTTAAAAGTAGCCGAGTATTTAAAATCAAACCCGAAGATCTCATGGGTGAGCTATCCCGGTTTGGCTGATGATCCTGAACACGCAACAGCAAACAAGTATTTAAAGAACGGATACGGCAGTGTCATTGCATTTGGTGTAAACAATAAACGCGATGACGCGGAAAAATTCATCAACAATCTTGAATTGATCTCGCACCTTGCCAATGTGGGCGATGCCAAGAGCCTGGCATTGCATCCGGCCAGTACAACCCATTCCCAGTTGTCCGAACAACAGTTGACGGACCTGGGTATTACTCCGGACTTTGTCAGAATGTCTGTGGGTATTGAAAATGTGAATGATATCATCAATGATATTCAGCAATCGCTGGATACAATATAAATATATGGAGGTGGACCATGGCTAAAATTTTCTCCGACAATAGCTATGCGATTGGCGGGACCCCGCTGGTCCGATTGAACAGAATAACGGATGGTGGAAAAGCTACCATCCTTGCAAAAATAGAGGGCCGGAATCCCGCATACTCGGTCAAGTGCCGAATTGGCGCCAATATGATCTGGGATGCGGAGAAAAAAGGCCTGCTAAAGCCGGGCAGTGTGATTGTGGAACCCACAAGCGGCAATACCGGTATAGCGCTTGCGTATGTGGGTGCTGCCCGCGGATATAAAGTCATATTGACCATGCCGGACAGTATGAGCATTGAACGACGTAAACTCTTAAAAGCTTTAGGCGCAGAACTGGTTTTGACCGAGGGCGCAAAAGGCATGAAAGGTGCTGTTGAAAAAGCCGAAGATATTCAGGCCAGCGATCCTGATAAATATGTTCTGCTGCAGCAGTTCAAGAATCCCGCGAATCCCGAGGTGCATGAAAAGACCACCGGTCCCGAAATATGGAGTGACACGGATGGGGATATCGATGTTCTGGTTTCGGGTGTGGGTACCGGCGGTACCATTACCGGATTGTCCCGCTATTTCAAAAATATACAGGGCAAAGCCATTAGTTCAGTGGCGGTAGAACCTGAGGACAGTCCCGTGATCTCTCAGACCCTGAACAAACAGGAGATTGCTCCCGGACCGCACAAGATCCAGGGCATTGGCGCGGGATTCATTCCCGATATTCTGGACCTTTCACTGATAGACCGGGTTGAGCTGGTGAGCAATGACGATGCTATCCAATACGCGCGCAGGCTGGCAAAAGAAGAAGGTATTCTTGCCGGCATATCCTGCGGAGCGGCTGTTGCAGCAGCAGTGCGTTTGGGCCAGCTGGATGAGTTTGCCGGTAAGACCATTGTTGCTATTCTTCCGGATAGCGGTGAACGGTATCTTTCAAGCATCCTGTATGAAGGTATCTTCAATACCGAAACCGGAATGTAAAACTGTTTGTCATTTTGCTTAAATTGTGTATATTGAAGCGGTGCAAAAACCGCTTCAATATCATATTTTGGAAAACGTATGGATCCTAAATCAATCGGACTTGTAGAAATCCAATATTACACCTTTGCGGAACCACCCAACAAGATGAAGCTGGACAGTGGTGAGACCCTGGGCCCCATTACCATTGCGTACGAAACCTATGGTACGTTGAATGACCAGGGAACCAATGCTATATTGCTTACCCATGCTTTGTCCGGGGATTCTCATGTGGCGGGTTACTATACACCGGATGACCGCAAGCCGGGCTGGTGGGATTTTATGGTTGGCCCCGGACGTCCATTTGACACGGAAAAGTATTTCATGATCTGTTCAAATGTCATTGGCGGGTGCAAGGGTTCAACAGGCCCCACATCAATTAATCCCGAAACCGATAAACCGTATAATCTCAATTTTCCGGTAGTGACCATTGGCGATATGGTGCGGGCGCAGCGTGAGCTGATTCGGCATCTTGGCGTCTCTAAACTTTTAGCGGTCATTGGCGGATCCATGGGCGGTATGCAGGTGCTGGAATGGGCTATAAAATATCCGGAAATGGTTTCAACGGCCATTCCCATTGCAACTACAAGCCGGTTGAACGCACAGGGTATTGCTTTTGATGAGGTGGGCAGACAGGCGATTTACGCCGATGCCAACTGGAAAAAAGGCGATTATTCTGAACATGATCTCATTCCCGCAGAGGGGTTGGGCGTGGCGCGCATGCTTGCGCACATAACCTATCTCAGCGAAGAATCCATGCACGAGAAATTCGGTCGGCGCTTGCGCGAAAAAGAGCGTTATGGTTATGACTTTACAACAGATTTTGAGGTAGAAAGCTATTTGCGATACCAGGGCGAGTCCTTTATCCGGCGGTTTGATGCAAATACCTATCTCTATATTACCAAAGCCATTGATTATTATGACCTGAACCAGGAATTTGGTAGCCTGGAGAATGCGTTCAAGGGAGTTATGGCAAAATTTTTAGTCTTGTCTTTTTCATCGGACTGGTTGTTCACCACCAAACAGGCCAAAGATATTGTACGCGCGCTCAAAGTGAACCAAAAACATGTATCCTTTTGCGAGATCCCATCCCCATATGGTCATGACGCATTTTTATTGCCAAATTCGTTTATGGAAAAAATGATATCCAGTTTTTTAGACTATGCGAATGTATAAGAGGAATTGATTTGCCGAAACGATTGATACATATTCGTCCGGATTTACATCTGATCACCGAACTGGTCAACAGCAACAGCCGGGTGCTTGATTTGGGTTGCGGGACCGGTGATTTGCTGCATCAACTGGTAACCGAAAGAAACGTGCTGGGGCACGGACTCGAGATTGATGTGGAAAATGTCACTGCATGTGTTGAAAAAGGTGTGCCGGTATTGCAGGGCGATTTGGATGAAGGATTGGGCGAGTATCTGGACCATTCGTTCGATTATGTGATTTTGTCGCAAACCATCCAGGCGGTCAAGCGACCCAATGACATCCTCAAAGAAATGCTGCGCGTAGGACAAACGGGCATTGTCAGTTTGATTAATTTTGCGTATTTCAAAGTGCGCTGGCAGTTGTTTTGGCAAGGTACCATGCCGAAAACCAAAACCCTGCCGTACGAATGGTACGACACACCCAATATTCACCTCACTACTATCAAGGATTTCAAGGCTTTGTGCGAGAAAAATGATCTCAAGATTGTCAAACAGATCAATCTGGGGCGTTCGCGCAAAGGCGGAGTGTTCTCTAATCTCTTTCCCAATTTATTTTCAGACCTTTCGATTTTTGTAATACAGCATAAATAAATCGAGTTATCAGTTATCAGTTTTCAGTAGTCAGGCATTCGGTCCTTGGGTGTCTGCCAGCTGGTGGATCGGGATGTATCGAAGGGCCGACAATAAGCACATTTGTAGAACGAAATCCATTTCGTTTGCCTGTTGCAGACGGGCATGTTTTTATTCGTGAAATTGTGTGTTGAGTTATGGTTAATTTTAACACTATAGCATGAAAAGATTTTGATGAAACACAGAGTCATCCGCCAGTGGGCGGATAAACTTTGCATACAGAGGAAAGCAAGACTTTGTATCCATTCTAACTTTGCGAACAACAGATACATATTCAGAATAAAAAAAAGGAAAGAAAACATAAATCATGTTAGGACTTGTTTGTCCCGTCAGGGACAGGATATCTGTAGAAAGACCGATCGTATGAATTACCGTCCCGTAGGGACGGGATAAATATCAGATATTGCGTCCCTACGGGACGCGTAGGAAGGGGCATCACATGTCTACAAATATTACATCCCTAACGGGGTGATTTCTTACTATTTAATAATTCCTGGTTTTATCTCACTTTGTATTCTTTTTGATTTCGTGGTTGAATTCTTTTATCCATTGATCCAAGGCCCCAGCCCATGCAATTAAAAATGCAAAGCCAAAGCTATTTATCAACTCTCCCACCCAATAACATTGGGCGGGAGTAAACGATTGTTATTCCTGAATCAATCCATGCGCCAATCCTACATAATACGCAAATAAATAGTGTATACCTTCTTGCAGGGATTTACCGTCGCCATTGCCTGTGAGTTTGTAGGGATCGTATCCCCAGCGAATGACATGTCTTTCGTCAATGGGAAAGACATAGCCGTCCACGCGATAGCCGGCAGTACCGGGATCGTGTCCCAGATGCGGTTTTAGCGGTACCATATCAATACGGTGAGCATTGGACATGGGCCAGTTGAGCAGATCAAGAGGATAGCGTTTCAGCGTATCGATGGCATCCCGCAAACTCGATTCCGGCGGGGTGAGATCTGTGGTGCGCCATTGGTCCGTACGTTTTTTACCCATACAACAGGCGGCATAGATAAAATTAGCCCAGGGAGATTTTTCATACTGTTCAACCTCCCAATGGCGATGAATGGCCCACTGGTACATGTTGAGGAGTTTGGGATCGGTTTCATACCGCAGCAGGTGATAGTAATTCATAAACGCCATCTTGTCGTCATGCGATCCTTCCGTGCCCGCACCCACAATGTCTCGTGGCTGCGTCATGCCGTTTATGGCATATCCTTCGTCCAGTGCCAGCTTGAGATATTCCTTGCGGTATTTGTCATCACCGGTAATATGCCAGGTGACCAGCAAATAGTTTAACACACTGTTGCAGCGCAATCCGCGTTCAACCACCCATGCGGAATTCCGGTTCATATCATCGGGAGAAAAACGTCCCCATCGGGTTGGGGTACCGTCATAATCCACCAGATTATAGCCATTATTTAAAATATGGTCGGAGGTACGTCTGACCGCTTTTCGCACGGCATCTTTTTCCGCCTCGGTTTCACAGACATGATCAAAATAGGCGCCATAGCCCAGAAAGTGGCCATCCAGTTCATCGGCGCTGCTGTCATTTTTCCAATACCATTCTCCGGTTTTATCGATGGGCCAGCGCGGCTGGATGATTTTCCACAAGGTATCAGCCTTGTGACGGCGGATATCATAATTCAGGTCAAAATCAGGATTCGGGTCTGGTCCCGATGTGGGCATGATCACCCTGGCAAAAAAACCTTCCGGTGGTTGGTGGCTGCCGCCCTGGGTCACCTCACTGAGGAAAGTGAGGGCCTTGAAAGCTTTGTGCGCGTGTGCTTTGTATTGCGGATCGTTCGTAACCGCATATGCCAGACTCACGGCTGCCAGATACGTACCAATCCAGTGGCCGTCATTGTCCGTATATTTTGGGGTTGCCGTACTCTTATCACCGGGAACGGTCAACCTGGCAGGATTAATATATCCAAACCGTGTACGACGGTGATATTTTTCCAGCTCGCTTTCAAAAAAAACGGCTTTTTGTGCCAGAGTCATGGGAGTATTGGCAATGCACGATACTCCCTGAGATGTTGCGATCCAGGCATCGCCGTTGGCATCAATTGTCAAGTCAAGTACATGATTGTCAAGCAGCCAGCGGCGACCCTGTCTGAACGTCCATTCTCCGTCTTGATAGCGGATTGCGCCGTTGGTCGTCCCAAACCACACGCATTTCGGTCCTGCCGCTATGCAGGTAAAGTCGTTATAGGGCAGACCCTCCTGACCGGTGAATAGCTGCCATTCGTCTTTTGAGATTCTGTGGCCCACGCCCTGGTGTGCGGCAAACCAGAGCTCGTCTTTTGCGTCAAAGACTACGGCACGTACATCAACCGGTGCCCAGCGAATATCATTTTGGCGCGTTAGTGCCATTTCCCAGCTATTGCTATTACCGATATAGAGTCCTGCATCTGTTGCAACTGCAAATTCATTTTTATTTTGGGCCACATCCCGGATTTGTAATTCAATACCTACCTGCTTTTGCAGAGTTCTTAACTGTTTGGGATTTAATTGGGTTTGCCTGGGGAGGTTTACCTCCTCCTCAGACAGCGATTTCCAGGTATTATTTTCGAAAACAGCCCAACCCGCT
Source organism: bacterium (assembly GCA_963693055.1). GTDB lineage: Bacteria > Zhuqueibacterota > Zhuqueibacteria > Residuimicrobiales > Krinioviventaceae. Next base: position 5,283,138 of record OY843751.1, on the reverse strand, counting down.
TTTGTTTTGGCGAGGCTTCGTCCCTGCATATCTTTTGAAATTTGGGATACGTGATTGTGCGGCAGTCCCTGTTCTGTCGTAAACGGTCGGTGTACCTGCTGCTGGAATTCCCCGACTTTGATGGGAAGTTTATAATCCGGTCCCTGGGCCAGTAACAGGGTTGCTAAAAATAATAAAAGCAAAAATATTACAGTTGAACGCATAAGAGGGGCCCTTTCAAATGCAGGATGCAGGCGATTTTTAAGAAAATATCATGGAATAAAATAGTCAAGATTTTGAAGAATGCAAAGTGTTTAACATGAACAATTCATAATTTTATGTGGAATACGCAGGATAGATGATTGGATATTTTTTATTAAGGGATTTTATTTTTGACTTTTTCTCAATTCAAGCGTATCATATACAGAGAGAAATGAATACATAAACCGGATTGAATTTGGACGAGTGCAGTCAATACATCCTTTTGGCCCGCAAAGGAGATATGCAGGCTTTTGCAAAACTGGTAAATATGCACCAGGAATTTGCCATGCGTACCGCCAATCGCTATGTAATGGACCACGAGTCCGCTCAGGATGTTGTGCAGGAAGCATTCATTCGGGTATGGAAACATTTGCACCGATTCAAGCTGGAAATGAAGTTCAGCACCTGGCTCTACCGGATTGTCATTAATCTTTGCTATGATCGATTGCGCAGACAAAAGGTGGATGTAACTATAGATGATTCTTTAAACGAGATATCGAATAATGATCTTGAAAAAGATGTAGAAAATCGGGACAAGCTTAAATTCATTCAACAAATCGTACAGACACTGCCGGCAAAACAGCGAATGGTTTTCCTCATGCGAGATCTGGATGATCTCGATATTGCCGAGATAGCAAAGCTGTTGAATATGCGCAATGGTACGGTGAAAAGTAATTTGTATTATGCCCGGAAGACGATTCGGGAGCGTTTAACTGCAATAGGTGTACATGATGAAGCGTAATTGTAAAAAATATGAAAAATGGCTCTATCTCTACCGTGAAGGGGAATTAAAACATTCACAGGCACAGCAATTGGCTGAACACCTGTTGACCTGTGCAAAATGTACCGATATTTCTCAACAGCTTGGTTTCATGCATCAAGACGTGTTGGAATTGATAAAAAAAGCGGATATGGATGTAAATGACACGGATATAACCGCAAGTGTGATTAACACAATACGAATGACAGAAAAGGATTCGGATTATCTTTCTGGCACCTTTGGGGGCCGTATTCTTGATGTATTTGCTAAACCCGGGATACAGGCGGTATCTCTGGCTATAATGATCCTCTTTTGTTTGACACTGGTGTTTCAGGAAACCTCGGTAATGCTGCGCATATCTAGTCTGGAAAAACGAATGGCCTTGAATGCAACGGCCCGTAATCGTCTTGTTGATAGTCAGGCGCTTGATCTTTTAGTGAACAAACCGGAACTGCTGGCTGCATTCGGGCAGCAGACCAACACGAATGAACAATATATTGTTATCGATAAAAGCACAATGGAGTTGTGGATGCAGAATTATATGCAAACCCGTCTCCAAAATGAAATTCTACTGCAGTTTTTGGAAAAGCAATATCCTGATCTCTATGCTCTGATGGCAAAAGACAGTCTGTCATTGTCCGAGTTGGACCAGGTGTTGCGAAAACACAAGGATATCCTTACCCGTATACGATCATTGTAAGGAACAGGAGAACCCTATGAAAAAGATGTTTGGTATCAGTTTTATTTTCTTATCCGTTATCATATTCTTTACGGGATGTGACGAAGTGGAGACCACCACCAAAGTCCACAAAGACGGCTCGTGCACCCGCTCGGTTGTGCTGGATTCATCGGATGTTGAGAAAAGCCCGTATCCGTTACCAGTATCAGCGGGATGGGATATACAGTATACCAAAAGTGAAAACAATCATGTAATGTATAATGCAAGCCGTCATTTTAAATCGATTGAGGCATTGGCCCATGATCTTGAGAAATCAGCAGGAAACGGCAGTAAAATATCTATAATGCCAAAGTTGGAAAAACGGTTTCGCTGGTTTTATACCTATTACCGTTATTCTGAGGATTACAATAACATTTCGTCCCGTTTTTTAATAACAAAGGAAGAATATTTTACTCCGGAAGAGATTAAACTGTTGAGCAATTCATCTGATAGTACAAAAACAGACAAGAAACTGGATGATAAATTTGATGAATGGATCACCAGCAACTTTTTCGAGTCCTTTTATCGGCAGCTCAGGCAAGTGGTTGAGGATTTGGGGGATCCAGATTTTTCACCGGGATTACTGGAAAGCAAAAAAGAAGCGCTCTATCAGGTATTTTATAAAGATGAACTGATCTCTCTGGATGACGAGCAAACTACACTTACAGACAAGGATATGGTAATCCTGAGTGAAACATTGGGTACAAGAGTTGTTTATCAAATCAGGAATGAACTGGATCATATTATTGCCGGATTGATGAGAGAGCTGGAATGGTTGGCCGCAGTACAGTTGACGGATTTTAACCAGATCGTGGTGATGCCGGGTCTGATTATCGATACCAATGCCAAAACCATAGAAGGCAGCAAGTTGACCTGGGATGTGGATAATAGTGTGTTATTTTTCAGTGATTATCAAATGTGGGTAGAGTCGCGTGTTGTGAATCGGGGAGTGATTGTTGGAACGCTTTTATTTGTTCTGCTTTTGGGCACAATGTTAATTATTTCTGTTAAAAGACAGCGTATATAAAAAAAGCCGGTTTAGACCGGCTTTGTAATTTTTATATAGTAAACATCTTTATGGATATAAGCCTCTTTGTTATACTTTTCATCTTTGGAAGATTTTAATTTAGCTTTGTGCAGTCTGGCCGTCAAGCCTTTTTTTAAAGCATATTCAATCAAATCATCCGTATTGGTCATGGCCGCACAGGCAACGCCGTTAGTTGAAGTGAGTGTGACAGATTTTGCACTATCTACGTAACCGGCCTGTTTTAAAAACCAGTCTTTAATAATTGGGGTAGCCGCAACGGGTAAAATGATCTCTTCACCCTGATCAAGTAATCGTTTTGCGTCTTTGGCCATGTACACGGTTTGCATAATCTATACTCCAGATTTTCATTACTATCTAGCTGAAAACTGATCAAGTATTTTGTACGTACCAGGTTTCAATTGTTCAATGGAATTTATATTCGTATAACGAATAATTGAAACAATTATACAAAAATAATTTAACTAAATCAATAGAATTGTTGTTTTTTGTAATGCTTCTGTTAGTGTATTTTATTTCTTTGTTTTGAACACTGTAAAAAAGATTTGACTAATAATGGCAAAACTCTTATCTTTATTGAATTTGATAAAGAAAAGAGAATGGATCTGGTTTTGAGTAGAGCGACTCCAATTTTTTATTTACTGCGCAGGTTTGCACCCTTTATGAGCCTGATTGTAATGGCGGGAATACTCAGTATTGCCTCTCCGTATTTTTTAACAGTTGACAATTTATTTGCTATAGGTCTGCAAATGGCTGTTATAGCCATCATGGCTATTGGTCAGATGTTGGTGATCATTTCTGCGGGAATTGATCTTTCTGTCGGCTCTATACTTGCCCTCGCTGGTGTAGGTGCCACCATGTTACTGGCTGCCGGTATGCCTATCTGGCTGGCTGTCATATTGGGATTGTTGATTGGTGGCGCTTGCGGTGCAATTTCAGGTGCCTTGATTGCTTGGGGCCATATTCCACCGTTTATAGCAACGCTGGGCATGATGGGTATTGCGCGTGGCGCGGCATTGTTGATTACTGGTGGTGTTGCCGTTTTCGGTATTCCTGAAGCTTTTGGTGTATTTGGAAGCGGACGTGTTTTGGACGTCATTCCCGTACCGGTTATCTTTGTTGTAATTCTTGCTGTAATTTTTCATGTTATTCTTACCCGTACCGTTTTTGGACGACATATATTTGCTATTGGTGCCAATGCCGAAGCTGCACGCTTGTCCGGAGTAGGTGTGGGATTTAAATTGTTTGCCTTGTATGTTATAAATGGTGTGCTTTGCGGTATTGCGGGAATTGTAATGGCATCCCGATTGAATACGGGACAGCCAACTGCCGCAACCGGATACGAGTTGGATGTGATTGCTGCTTGTGTGATTGGCGGTGCCAGTCTGAGCGGTGGAGAAGGTACCATTATGGGGGCTATTATAGGCGCCCTGATTATTGGTACGTTGAGAAATGGTTGTAACCTGTTGGACATTTCTGCTTTTTGGCAGCAGATTGCTATTGGTACCATTATTATTATTGCCGTGTTTAATGATCAAATTCGTAAACACAGACAGCTTGCCTAAGTTGTCTATATTTTATAGAATGTATGATCTAGAGGATCTAATATGAAAAAAACGCTTATTGCAATTTTATTGCCCCTTTTATTTTTAACCTTTTGCGCTCCCAGAGAACAGTCTAATAAACCCAAGATTTTGGTGTCTCCAAAGGGATTGGTGTTGTCTTTCTGGACGTCTGTGCGTGAAGGTGCAATGCAGGCGGGCAAAGATTTTGATGTAGATATTGTATGGAAAGGCCCGTCACTGGAGATTAACATAGCAGAGCAAATCAGCATTGTTGAAGATAATATCAACAAACGTGTAGATGCCATTGTTCTGGCTGCTTGTGATGCTACCGCTTTGGTGCCTGTTGTTGAACGTGCCGATGCCGCGGGTATTCCAGTGGTTACTATTGATTCTGATCTCAATTCTGATGTGAGAAAGTCTTTTATTGCAACAGACAATGTAGCCGCATCTGAAAAAGCAGCAGATGTGTTGTTTGAGCTGATTGGCGGCAAGGGTGAAGTTGCGATTCTACCCATTATTCCCGGTTCATCTACAACGATTATGCGTGAAAAAGGATTTGATCAAGGACTGGCAAAACATCCGGAAATGAAACTGGTTGCCAAACAGTACTCTCATGCCGAAGTTGACCGCGCCATGGCAATTACCGAAGATATTGTAACCGCACATCAAAATTTGGCCGGTATTTTTGCAGCAAATGAATCTGCTACAATTGGCTCTGCTCAGGCATTGAAAAGCCGCGGATTGGCCGGAAAGATCAAGATCGTTGGTTTTGATGCTGCACCGAATGAAGTGCAGGTACTGGAAGAAGGTGTAGTAGATGCTTTGATCGTTCAGGATCCTTATAAAATGGGTTATATGGGTGTTAAAACTGCATTGGATCTTATAAACGGCAAAGAGGTTGAAAAACGCATCGACACCGGTGTGTATGTGGTAACACGGGAGAATCTGCATTCGCCTGAGATACAAAAGCTGATTAATCCTGTAAAATAAATTTTAAATGTCCCGAAATTTCGGGACATTTTTGTTTTAAACCTATGCATTCATGCTGGATCGTTGTATATATCATAATATTGTACAATATTATTATGGGAGTGAATCATGGCTTTGAGAAAAATATTCCCACATTTGATTATTCTTTTTTTTCTTTTATTAAATACTATAGAGCTTTTTGCTTTGCCTGCAAGGAGACAGGTCATTAATTTTGATTTTGACTGGAAGTTTAACCTGGGTGATATTTCCGGTGCGTCTAAAGAAAAATTCAAAGATACAGAATGGCGCCAACTCAATTTACCCCATGATTGGAGTATTGAACAGGAATTTGATGAGAATTTACAAAACGGGCAGCGAAACGCCTGGCTGCCCGGTGGTATTGGCTGGTATCGCAAATATTTCGAGTTAAAGTATATTCAGGACAAGCAGGTTTACATCCAGTTTGATGGTGTGTATCATCAAAGTGATGTTTATATAAATGGAAAACGATTAGGTTTCCGCCCTTATGGATATGTCAGCTTTTTGTACGATCTTACACCGCATCTCAAAAAGGGTAAAAATGTAATAGCTGTTCGTGTAGATCATTCGAACGCACCTTCATCCAGATGGTATTCCGGCTCAGGCATTTACCGGCATGTGAAATTGATCATCACTTCACCCATGCATGTAGAACCCTGGGGAACCTATATTACAACGGATAAAATTTCTAACGAATCCGCACAAGTGGATATCCATACTACTGTGATTAACAAGAATATTACCGCACGTGATTGCCGTTTAGAGACAATAATTAAAGATAGTCAGGGCAAAGTATCCGCAAAGGTCTCTCATGTTGTTAATCTGGTTTCCGGTGGTTCGCACACATTTGATCAGCAGCTAACAATTCAAAATCCCCGTTTATGGTCTACAGATTCACCCGAGTTGTATACCGCAGAGAGCAACGTGTACAAGGATGAGGATCTAGTAGATACGTATATTACAACTTTTGGTGTGCGAGATATCCGTTTTGACGCGCAAAAGGGTTTCTTTATTAATGGTGAGAATATATTGTTAAAGGGGATGAACCTGCATCAGGATGCCGGATGCGTAGGTACCGCTGTACCGGACCGGGTGTGGGAACGTCGTCTCGAAAAGGTCAAATCCCTGGGCTGCAACGCTATCCGCATGAGTCATAATCCTCCTGCACCAGAGATTTTGGACATGTGCGACCGAATGGGATTTATCGTAATTGATGAAGCATTCGACAAGTGGAAGTCCATGTATTATGAAGCATATTTTGATGATTGGTGGCAGGCGGATGTGGAATCCATGTTGAAACGCGACCGGAACCATCCGTCCATCGTGCTTTGGAGTGTGGGCAATGAAGTGAGCGAGGCCTCCAAGCCGGAAGGTGTCAAGAGGTTGAAAATGCTGGTGGACTTTGTGCACAAATATGAACCTTCCCGCTTGGTGACCTGCGTTGTACAGCCCAGCCGTGCCGAGGATATGAATCCCAGTGGATTTGCTGAGGCTATGGATGTGGTGGGCTACAATTATATGGAGCCCTGGTACAAAAAGCATAAAGCCGAGTATCCCAATCGGATCATGTTTGGTGCGGAATGTTATCCTTTTTATCGTGGCAGGGAATTCCAGTACAAGGCGTTTGTGCCTGATAATCCCTGGTACGATGCTGTGGAAAATGAATTTGTATTTGGATATTTCATGTGGGCGGGCATCGATTATTTGGGAGAAAGCAGCGGATGGCCCAGCAAAGGCTGGCCAACAGGTATAATCAATACCTGCGGTTATATAAAGCCCAACGCATGGTTCTTTAAAAGCCAATGGAAGCCCGAAGAACCGCTGGTGCGTATAACCGTCCAATATGACGGATTGGATATGGATCACGGCAAGGCACACTGGAGTTGGCCCAAACTGGCAGAGCACTGGACCTTTCCGGAGCTAACCGGACAGGTGCTGCGTGTTGAAACCCCCACCAATTGTGAAACGGTTGAACTGCTTTTGAACGGATTTTCGTATGGTGAGAAAAAGACATCGGATTATGCAAACTCGACGGTGGTTTGGTATGTGCCTTATACCAGCGGTACCCTGCAGGCCATTGCACGTAACAAGGGCGAAATTGCTGCTTCGCATGTGCTGGAAACTGCGGGAGAGGTACAGCGTATACTTGTCAGCATTGACCGTAAAGAGTTAAAGGCAAACGGACAGGATGTAGCACATTTGAATATTTCACTGGTGGATGCGGAAGGGCGTCTAGTTCCCAACGCGGACAGGCTGCTTACGCTCAAGATCAATGGCCCGGGACGTTTAATCGGATTTGATAATGGAGATCTGCGCAGTAATGAATCATACAAAGCGAATACACGGACCAGCTATTGGGGAAGGGCTTTGGCTATTGTACAGTCTCACAGGTCTCCGGGAAGAATATCGGTTACCATCTCTGCCGAGGGAGTAGAGGATAAATCGGTTGTGATAAGGACAGAGGAGTGAGGTTTGGGTAGGTAGTTATCAGTTGTCAGTATTCAATAATTAGAAATGATTATCTCTGGAATTAACAAATGATCGTGACAGAGAATTTATACTCGTTCCAAGGCACCGGCCTTGGAACGAAAAGCGGTCCCTTCGATACTCTCGTTCGTCCACCAGTAGGTGGCCTCGTTCGAACTCTGGGACCGACTTTGTGCTATGCGATTTAGCTTTTAAATGAATACAGTAAATGTTTCATTTATACTGAGAGCTGATGACTGAATACTGATAACTAGATAGACTTTAAACACGCCCGTACCGCATAGAATCCCCGTAACAGGCAAAGAATAACGGTGAAATAGAGCAGGCTGTTAAACGAGACCATGAGCCAGTTGAATTGAGCGAGATGAAAGCTCCAAATACCAATACCAATGGTAAAAAGGATAGCTTTGGCAACAGCATAGGTCGTACGACTGAGGGGAGAGGCCACAAACCACCAACCGATTTTGGAATCCATCATGGAAAAGGTTGAATGACCTTTAGAAATGGCGGCGCTGCGGAACGCATCCGTAATGAATCCCCGCACCAGAATAACAATGGGAATCCACAAGGGGATGATATCCAAATAAGCCAGTAATACCCACAACACGTTTTCAACAATGCGGTCCCCGGCAATGTCCAGAATGCCGCCCACCTTTGTGGCGCAATTCAACTTGCGCGCCAGCATTCCGTCCAGGCTGTCCATGTAAAAGATCACCGGTATCAATGCAAAGGCCGCTATCCGTATCCATTGTTCATTGAACTGGAGCGCAAACACAAGCGCAACGAGCATGATGATTCGGGTAAATGTGACCAGATTGGCCGGTGTGGATAGAGTTTTAAGTGTTTCGCGCATTATACCGCAATCCCGAGTCTGCCAAAGCCGGAGATAACGGAAAATAGTGCGCTGGAAGGGTGACCGCCTGCTATAGTTTCCCGGTTGAGAATGGCTTTTTTTAGATCCTCAGTGTTTTTGCCCATAAATTCGGTATAAACGTTTCCCACTTCAAAGGGGGTATGTGCATCGCTGCCTGCTGTGATGGGTGTGTTCAAGCGTTCCGCGAGTCCGGCAGCCATTTCATTTTCACGCTGTTTATAGGTACGTCCGTTACGGGATTCGATAGCCAGGTTTTCCCAGGAATCGATCTCAGTGTAGGCCAGAAATTCGTGACGTCTTTCGGAAAACGGATGTGCAATTGAAGCAATGCCATTCTGTTTGCGTATCTCCTGCAAAACGCCCGCAACATCATGGCTTTTTACCGGTTGTTCCAAAAAGAGTCCCAGAATTTCACCCATACAGCGTTTGTTGTAATATATTTTAATTTCCTGTCCGTATACAAGCTGAACAGGGAATTGGTGTGCAATGTCTGTGAATGCCTGCCATCCGGCAGTGGTATCGTGATCGGTAATAGCCAGGACACTGATTCCACGGTCGGCAGCGGCTGCAAGGATGGATTCCGGTCTTGCAATGGAATCATGAGAATAGATAGAATGTGTATGTAAGTCAGCTTTCAATTTCAGCTCCTGTATTTGTTATTCATATCTTACTAATACAAAAGCCGTACCAAAGATGAAGAAAGTGTTGTGCTTGTGTTAAGGTGTTGTTAATGTGTGCTTTAAGGCGATTGCTTGAAAAGGTGATAATGAGGATGATTATTGGAAAACTGCCCCTGAATACTTGCAGTTGCATGCAATCAGGGGCACACTGCGATTATTCTATTTTAATCAAGCGATACGTACCGTTATTATCCCGATCTGTAAAAACATAGCTTCGGTCAATGATTGCATAGTACCAAACTTCTACTCCCGGAGTATTGATGGAAGCTTGCTGACGTTCAACCTGTGTTGGAGGGCCGTATTTGATATATACACGTCCACGGTCTGTACTCCAACCGCCTTTGCCAGGATAGCTTTCAATAAAATTCTGGTTGCAAAAATTGACCCTTGCAAGAAATTCTTCTTTTAACTCGTTTTCCGGAGTTTCAGGAGTAGGGTCACGTTCGTCCCAGAACCTGTCAAACAACTCTTGCTTTTTATTTTCATCTGCATCATTCAGCTTTTCAATTGTTTTACGGTTTGCAACAATTTTAAGCTGTTCAATAGCAAGGTCAACATTGTTTTCCTGCATGGGTACTTTGCCCCATTGTACAGTAAAGTGTTTCTGGGTTTTGAAGTTTTGTTCACCGGAACTGGCTTGTATTTCTATTTCATAAAGATCGGGTTTGGTGATCATTCCTTTGAAATTGATAACATAAGGAATAATGTCATCCTGAGCTACCAGTGTTGTGTCCAGACTTTTGACTTTGTAGCCATTGTCATTATGTATCTGGTACGACAACTGAATCGCTTCCTTGTTCGCGTTGGGATAAATATAAAAGAATGCTGCAAAAGCAGAGTTCAATTCAGAAAAAGCCAGGTTGATGTTTGGTTCAAATGCATACGGAAGAGAACCGGTTTCGAGTTTGTCTGCAAATACAACATCACTGGCATGCAGGCGACCATCTGTAAATTTACGCAGCCGGATTCGTGTCTCGGGTACCAGCAGTGAAGGAACGTCATTTTCAATAATGGTGACTTTGTAATAATAGTCTCCCGGTGGTAAAGATACCTGTAAATTTCCCATGATAGGATTTCTACGCGAGTTGGTATCTGCAAAATAGGGGACAATTACCTCGTCACTGGCAGACTGTTCTGTTACCGCTCTTTTGTCCGCATCATATATCACCAAGCTAAGTTCATAACGGGCTTTATATTGATCATCATCCGTTTTGATAAATGTCAGTAAATCGTTGACAAAAGAATAATGAAAATCCAGCAAACTGTTTTTACCGTCTTTGAAATTGTAAACCGCATGCTGGAACAACAAACTACCGAACTGATTGCGCATACCAAACCTACCCTGTCCGCCTCCAAATCCCTGTGGGAACAATGGTGCTGTGAAACAGAATAGCAGAAAAACAGTCAAAGATATTTTCAAATTTCTGTTCATTTTTTTCATGGGTTTTGCCTGATTTATTCTTGAGTCAAATTATTATATTGCTATATATGATACAATTTATTGTTAAACAAGGTTCCCAATGATGTTTATTTCAAAACCTCGAGAACGTTAATTGCGGTAGCATATTTGTCTTTGGTAAAAGGCGGCATCAAATAAATACCATGGATCCTGTCCATCTTTTTAACTGTAAGAATCGCCTGTTGAGCTATTTCAATACCCAGCACTTTGGCTTCTTCCTGATCTTTGGCTTTTGCCATAATATTTGCAATGCTATCAGGTACAAACACGCCGGGGACTTCATTGTTGAGGAACTCTATAGTCCTGTATGTAATAAGCGGCATTATCCCGGCCATAATAGGCAGCTTTATCGATTCGGTTCGTTTCAAAAAAGCTTCCAGCTTTTGAATGTCAAACACCGGTTGTGTAAGAATATACTCGGCGCCGCTTTCAACTTTTTGATGCAGCCTCTCAATTTCATGATCAAGATCAATGGCACCGGGGTCTGCACCGACACCAATATGCCATCCGGTTGGTGAGCCAATTGCATTTCCCGCAATGTCAATTCCCTGGTTTAATCCTTTTACAACGCGGGTCAGTCCAATAGAATCCACATCAAATACTGCTGTAGCATCGGGGTAATCACCCAGCTTGGGGGGATCACCGGTGATCACGAGCACGTTACGGAGTCCCATTGCGTATGCACCCAAAAGATCAGACTGCATTCCCAGCAGGTTGCGATCACGACAGCAATAATGTAATATTGTATCTACCTCAAGCTCTCTTTCAATGATCAACGCCATTGCCAGGGGAGACATTCGTGCAGAAGCACGGGGGCCATCCGGAATATTGATAGCGTCTACACCAAAGTCTACCAGTTTTTTTACTCCTTTTAATACGCCTTCTGTGCTGACACCTCTGGGAGACAAGACTTCAACTGAAACGCTGAATTTCTCCTGCATAGTTTTAGCCAGAGTAGATTTTTCTCTGGTAGGAATTTCTACCACATTTACTTCTTTTTTTACACGGGTTACCATTGAGGAAACATTTTTTTGCGGCTGTAATGCCCTTACCGCATTTGCAATAGCTTTGATATGTTCCGGAGTTGTACCGCAGCAGCCACCAACAATGTTGGCTCCTGATTCTATAAAGCGCTTGGCAAACTCGGCATGATATTCCGGAGTAGACATGTAGAGAAATCTGCCTTCATGCATTCTGGGATTTCCCGCGTTAGGCATGGCGGAAATGTATTTCGCTCCGGCTGCATGGAACTGATCAATGACACGCTGCATGGGTTGTGGCCCAACAGAACAGTTGGCACCAACAACATCTGCACCTTCGTCTTTTGCAATTTGAACCAGAACATCGGGAGATGCGCCCAGAGGAGTGCGACTGTGTTCATCAAAGGTTGCCTGTGCAATGATTGGTAAATCACTTAATGCTTTGACAGCACGAAGCGCTATGGTCAATTCTTCCAGGTCTTGAAAGGTTTCAAGTATAAAAAGGTCAACACCGCCTGCCAACAGCCCTTCTACCTGTCTTTTGAATGCATTCTCCGCCTGTTCTTTGTCTGCGTTACCCAAAGGTTTGAGGGGAATGCCCAGGGTGCCAAGGGAACCCGCAACATAGAGTTTATTATCTGCTGCTTCACGAGCAAGCTCTGCGCCTCTTTTGTTGATCTCATATACCTGGCCTTCAAAACCATGTGGACGCAGTTTGAATTCATTCGCCCCAAAAGTATTGGTTTCTAAAATATCCGCGTGTGCGTTTACATATTGACGGTGTATCTCTGATATAATATCTGGTGCTGACAAGTTGAGCTCGTCAAAACATCGGTTGATAAAAATGCCATGGGAATAGATCATGGTCCCCATGGCACCGTCGCCAATTAATATAGAGTCTTCAAGTTTAGTTAAAAACGGTGTCTTTTCCGACAATCGTGCTCCTTTCTTTTCTACAAATCCGCACCGAGTGACCATAATACAAAGGCACTATCTTCGGTGCGATAAAAGTCGGTGGGCCAGGCAAGATCCATCCTCAGCAAAAAGATGCCAAGGTTGAGGCGAACGCCAAAACCAAAGCTTGCAAAAGCATCTTTGGTCATTACGAGACCATTGGGAGCTTTAACAAAAGGTTTCAATCCATCAGGATTTCCCTTGTCCCAGGCGTAACCAATGTCGGTAAACAATGCGCCGCCTATATTGCTGAAATAGATGGGTAATGGAAAGCCCATAAGAATTTGACGAATTAGCGGGAACCGGAATTCAAAATTAGTTAAGAAATAACGGTTACCCACCAGTTCATAATATTGTGCGCCGCGTAGCGGCATTTCAAATGATGCAAAGTAAATGTCTTCAACATGTTCAATTCGCAGTCCGCCCTGGTAATCATAATTGATCCAGTTGGGCAGTCCGCCAAGGAAGAATTTTTGTGGATGCATACCCATGCTCATACCACCGGAACCGCGTATGGCAAAAATATAATCTCTTTTAACACGAAAGTATTTTCTAAAATCGGTTCTCAATGTTGTAAAGCCAATTCCATCTTCACCTAGTTTTGGGCTATAAGTAACACCCGCAGAATATCGGGTTCCATTTGAAGGACCGGTATATCCCCATACCGTGGTATCTTTGGTATAAGAAAGATTATTTAATACAAAGTAACGGTTCCTGGGTGATAAATAGCCCAATCGGATAAGCTCATCAGCATATTCATCCGGCCAGTCCAAATATTCTCGATTAATGCCACTCAGTGACATTCCAAATGTAATACGTCTGTATCTATCAAAAGGATTGCTGAGGAACAGGCTCAAACCATAATAGCGATCTCTAATCCAACCAGTGCCAGATGACCAGAAAAAGTAGGCATTATGATACGCGCTTGCGCCAACATCCAGCCGATTTGGCAAATAGAGATAAGTAAACTGATAATCAGCATTACGAAAATCGCCAAACAGATTGGCAGCTATATTGAGGCGATGGTCACCCATAACATCAGAGAACATCATGGTGGTGTATCCCTGTGTTCCAAAAAACTGGTTGTAACCTACAGAGCCATAAACCAGGTCGGGTGAGAATTCAATTTCGTATGGATTGACTTTAAAATCACCATCGGGTTCTGCGTATTCAACAGAATCCAGAAATACTTTTTCTTCTTCAATCTGTGAAATAAAACCATCTGCAAAATCTTCATCGAAAATAAAATTTCGATATTCCTGGGTTTGCGCGGTTTTTTCTTCCAGGTCTTCACCGGTTTCAATATCAGTAATCAGATCTTCCGGAGATTCTGTTTCTTTCTCTTCATGCAATTCTTTAACATACTGGGTTTCCTGTACAACAACATCACCCGGTTTGATATCCAGCGGGTTTTTCATGATATAAATATCATACCCGGCATTGTAAAAAGAAGCAAAGGCTAATCGATTGGCCTCTCCACCCCATGTGGGTGAGAAAACACCGGTAATGGCATTGGTGATTGGCCATTCTTCACCTGTTTCAAGATCCATAGCATAAATATTATTTACACCTGATTTATCACTGGTAAACGCAATGTGTTTTCCATCCGGAGCGTAAATAGGTACGCGTTCAATAAACGGGCTTGAAGCAACCAGTTGGATATCGGAGCCATCTGCATTCATTTCATAAATGTTGTAATCTTTGATGTCAAAATCATGCGGTGTCAAATCTTCCGGATACTCACTCAAATATTCTCCTCTGTCACTGGCAAATAAAAGTTTACTTCCATCGGGAGACCAGCTGGGTTCTACATTGCTGAAAATATCATTTGTAATCTGTCGGGTCTTTTTATCCTTGATGTTATATGCATAGATGTCGCTTTGTCCTTTTTTAACACCCATAAAGGCAATTTCATCACCTTTGGGGCTCCAGGAAGGATTGTAAATTCCATCAAATCCGAGTTCCAAGGATTTAACGATATCACCGGATCTGACATCTACTATATGCAATGCATCTTGCGCGCCTGATTTGGCAGAGAAAACAATTTTCTTGTCATCGGGGCTCCAGGAAAACGCTGGTCCTTTGAGCCAGTGCAATTCTTCCAAATTTCCGGCACGTTGCCCGTGTACCAGTTTTTTCTCACGGTTTTCATCAATTGTGCTTGCCAGAAAAATGTCAAAATAATCATCCCTGTCAGACATGTAAACAACCTTGTCACCACGGTTGCTGATGGCGGGACTGGTATTGATAAAATTACGTGATTTTACGTGATCGGTCCATTCTTTGGCAAATTCTTCGGGCTCCTGACGGTCAGCAATATCGGGCCAGTATTTCCGTTTCAGGTATAAATGCCAGCGTTCGGTCAGCTCTTCCTGATCAATGCCAATGGCCTCTTTTAATCCGCCTTGCATGCTTTTGGTTAATTTAATTTTTCCCAAAAGTTCACCAATCTTTTCGTCACCGTAGCGATCAGCAATGTATTTTAATACTGATTGACCGCCTTTATAAGCCATAAACGCATACAGGTATTCTACGGGGGGAACATAGCCGTTAACGGTGGCGTCGCGCATAAACATGTCACTTTCAATGTCCCAACCGCGGCTTTCATATTCTGCAAGACCTTCAATAAACCACAAGGGCATTTGCATTTGTGTAAGCCCGGTAATAATAGACTGGGCACCGGCACCATATACCATCTGCAGCATAACTGCGTGGGTCAATTCGTGATGAATTACATGACGAAATTTTTCCCATTCACCTTCATAGGGAATAACGACACGGTTTTTAAAAAATTCTGTAAAACCACCAACTGATTCTTCAGAAGGGCTAAGGTCTACATTGGTTTGTCCAAAATCATTATGGCTGTTATATACGATTATTTTAATACGGTCTACAAGATCATAACGGAAATCCTTACGCAGCATTTGGTAGCTTTTTTCAGCCGTTTGCGCTACATAAGAGGCAACCCCGTTACCCCCTTCAGTAAAATAAACATCAAAATGTTCAGATTGTATATAAAACCATTCAAAATCTTTATATTGGACTTTATTTTTACCAAAATACTGGGCATGCAATGGAAGTTGAGTCAAAAACAAAATGCCCAATAGTAGATATATAAATTTGATCCTCATGATTTTCTCCTTTAACTCACCCAAAATCGTCTCATTACTAGATAGAATAGAAACATTGAGCACAATTTATGTAAACAGTCATTTTACTAAAATATAGCCTGAAAATCAAGGTAAAACTCTGTAAATACCTGACTTGGTCCTTTAGTATCAACGAATAAAAGTTTTTCAATGTTCCCATATTCTTTTAAAAATTCTTAAATTGCTCCATAATATTAGATGCATTAACCTTGTAAATTGTTTACAAGTAATTATAGTTGGAGAAAAATTTATGTAATTTGAATTCTGCTTTGGTAATTTTTAAAATACTATTTTGTAATACAGTCCTGTGAAAATTATTTGAACGATGGAATGACTTGGAATCCGTGTTCGTTTAATCTAGAGTAACGTTTTTACTTGAATTTCAAGTGCGTTAATTGTTGAAAAGACATATGATTACAGGATTTGAAAAAAATAGGTTTTACCATAAATAGTGATTAGCCTGAATGTGATTATCTTTTTATTAATAACGCTTACGGCTGGATTTTTGCAACACGTATGGGCGCACTAGTATGTGGACCGATAAATATGGAACAGAAAATAATGTTGGGTGTTATGCACCACCCATCGAATATCCGGGAGGTATAAATTGAATTCTACACGAAGGCATTTTATTAAAAACGTAGTGGCGGGTTTGGGCGCGCTTGCTTTGGCGTGCGAGACGGATCCGGTTTCTACTAAAAAGGTTGTCATTGTGCAGAGTGTGGTAACCGGTTCAAACTCTACTACAGGAGTAAAACCGGTGGGTGAAACGGCAACAATTAAATTTAGTGGTTCTGTGAGTAAGGTAAGCACAGATACTGTATATATTGAAGATACAGGCGGTACAGTTATAACGGGGCATACTGTCAAAGTTGATAGCGAAACCCAGTGTACTGTAATTTTTCCCACATTAACCCCAGCCAGCGAATATCGGTTGGTTGTTGATGGGGTAACTACGGTTGAAGGAGACCTGATTGATGGTGATAATGACGGAAGATCGGGTGGTAAATACAAGATCAACATTACCGTAGTACCTGCAACATCCGTTACTCATGTTTATAATCTGGTAGACAATGTTATTGAAAATGTTTACATCCATCTGCAGGTCAGTAATGCATTGGATGCTTCTACTATTACATTGGCTAATGTTCGCCTTGTTGAAAAAGAGAACAACAGCAATGTTACCATTTCGGTAGTTTATGATGAAACCAAAAAAGAGATCCAGTTATATGCTGCGTCTTTGATTTATGGTAAAGAATATCAGATCAAGATTTCTGAAAATGTTAAAGATGAATGGGGATTTTCGCTGGATGGCGATAATGATAATTTACCTGGTGGTGAATTTGTTTACGAGTTTATGACTACAGCGAATCCTGATAATGATCCGCCAATTTTAACAGATTTTAATCCCACAAATGGTTCTTTGGGTGTGGATATTAATACAACAATCTTTGCAGTATTTAATGAAAAGCTAAACAGTACAGGTATTGTGGAAAAAATATTTTTAACAGATTCCACAGGCACCCGTGTTCAGGGTGGTGCAAGTTATGATGCAGGGTTAAGTACTTTGCGATTTATCCCTGAAAGTGTTTTGGATCCCAGTACTATTTACACGGTTCATTTGACAGGTTTACAGGATCTTGCCGGGAATGATTTTAACGACGGACAGGAATATACCTGGAGCTTTACTACCGAAGTGGATGCCGGTTCACAAATACCGGATGCGGTTAGTGCATTAAACGCTGTTACCGGAACAAATCCGGGAGAGGTTATACTAAGCTGGACAGTTCCTGCAGACAAGACCAGCGATGGCAAATCTGCTGTGGGTACTGAACTGCGATTTGATATTTTCAGAGACCTTGAACCCATTTCGAATGAAGGCAGCATTACAAAAGCAGAGCTGATTGAAGCTGATTATCAACCGGGTGTTGCAACCGGAAATTTGGTGCAATTGGTTGTTGACAATCCCGAAAGCGCGCAAACCTATTATTATGCTATCCGGGTGATTGATGTGGACGATAACGAGTCCCAGTTTACATCAAGTCCGGCTGTTCAAAGTAAAGGATACCCCATGCAGTTAAAACTGGTGGATGGAGTTTTATTTGAACGGACTGGTGTTAGTTTTGATTTGCAGGTTTGGAATGGTGTTAAAATACTTCAAAATTCAAGACAGATTGGTATGAGCGATATAAATGGTCTGGCACAATTTGAAGCTGCAAGTGACACCGGTAGTATTACGCTTGGTGATGAAAGCAGCGCCATTGTACCCGTATTTTTACCTTATACATTACCGTCGGGTGAGATGAATTCAGCGTTTATAGTACCTTTATATGATAAAGAAACATTTCTTTTGGAAGAATTGATTAAGGTGATTAACCCCAATGTTCAGGACCCGGTTGGCGAGTCCAGCTTTGCCTATCTTATGAAATGGGCTGATAGTGTAACCCAGGTAGGAAATGGTAATGAGCGAATTGTGCCCTTGCGTATTTTGGGAATGGCAAGTGAAAATCAACAAGCTACAAGTGATTTAATTAGTAATGTAAATAGCTGGATTGCACTTGCTACACGCAACAAACTTCGTTTACAAACCCTGGCTGAAGCAGCGCAAATAGACAGAACTGTTACAGTTGAAGAAGATGAAACCGGTTACGAGTACACATTTTTAAATAATGATGCCGAAACCGGTCTGTTGTGGACACAATCTAAAGCAGAGTTTAACCGGCCAACCACAGCAGAAACAGATGGTAATGCTCACACATCTGCCGGTCCTCACAAGGTTTCTAAAGGTCTTGTGGTAACACAAGATACTTTGGATGAAAAACGGGTGTTTACTCAGTTATGGCGTGCGTTGATGAACATGTTTGGTCAATTGGATGATAGCCAGTGGGACCAAACCGTGTTAAACGACGAGTATGATGCAAGTGAGTTTATGAACAAGATCACGTATCGTGGTATCTCTAACCAATATTACCTCGAAGAGATCATTGCCTCTGTATATGAATTGCCGGTAGGGGCCAAGATTTCAAAATCCATAATCAATCTTCCTTTACAATTATTTTCATAAATCCGAACTTTTAGGGGCCTGTTGTTATTAACAGGCCCCTTTTTTATTTTTGGCATGAATTTAGCTTGATGTAGCATGCCAGGATGAAAGAGAAAAAAACAGCAACCCTTGGCAAAGGCATAAGTTTTTATTTGTATTGGGTTTGCGCCTTTTTATCCTGGGCTAAAAATAAAGGTCAAGATATTTTTTACCTGTTAATTGAAATAATTTAATGTGACATCAAAGGAACAGTTGAATGATTAGGCTTGGAACGTATATCAATATTATATTTGCTTTATTCATTGCAGTATCTGCAGGGTTAAGCGCTGATCGAATTACTGATATTCAATATCCATTAATGGGTCGTCCTACTATAGTCAAAGCCGGAGATTCATTTATTATAACAAGCAAGGGAAGCAGTAGTTCTTCTAACTGGTCGGTACGTATTTATACACCCTATAATTCAGTAAATTTAAATACGAATGCCACCTGGAACGAAACGAAACGTCGTTGGTCGATAACCGCATCGGTTCCTGCAAATACTCCTTTTGAATTATATGATCTTCAGGTTACGGCATCGGATGTTAATGATGTTACTGTGCACGCTGTCAAAGTCATCTCTGAATATAAAGATTCTTATTATTTTGTTCATTTACCAGATCTTCATTTACCTTCAGTTAGTTGGATTGGTTATTATGATGATAGCAATACCATTCCCGAATTTTTAAAGATCATGAATGAGATTTCTATCATTAATCCCGAATTTGTTTTGCAGACAGGCGATCTGGTAGACAATGGGCAGGTAGAAGATCAATATGAACTGGCCCAGGAATTGGTCTCCGCAAGTCAGGCTCCTGTATTTTTTACGGGAGGCAATCATGATCTCTGGTATGACGGTCATCGATACTGGAAACGCTATATTAGTCCGACTATGGATTACAGCTTTAATTATGGTAGTCACCATTATGCCGGTTTAGAAATGTATGATATACCCACTGTAACGTTTACTGCAGACCAGATGGAATGGTTGCAGGACGATTTGCAGGGATCTATTGATGATGGTGATGCGCTTCGCACCTTGTTTTACCATTATGACGAATCACGACAGATTGATGATGATTTTGTAGATAATTTTATGGTTGATATGATTTTGTACGGACATACCCATATCAACGGTGAAAATACCCTGGGTTCACGCGCGGCTTTGAACCTGAATACTTCATTTACCATGAATAATAATGGACAATATCGTCTTGTCAAGGTATCTGGTGACGAGGTACAATCATGGCCATTGCTGAAATTTAAAAATTTAAATGTTGATTATTCTCCTGCAAACGATGGTACAAACTGGCAGGTAAAAGCATCCATACAAAACGATAATAACGTCGCGTTTGAAGATGCAATGATAAAATTTTATGTAGCGCATGATAATGCCGGTTACCAGGTAACAGGCGGTGATGTAGCACAGGTTATTACTTCATCACAAACAGATGTATATTATGTAAATGTTTCCATACCTGCCAATTCTGAGCAACAGGTAGAGATTGTTAGCAATTCCCCACCCGCCAACCGTCCACCGGCTATTACATCGGTTACCCCCGGTTCAACTGATACATTGATCATTGCAGGTATTGATGCGGCATTCAGTGCAAGGGCGTCAGATCCGGATAATAATTCACTTTCCTATAGATGGTATGTTGATGGCAACCAGGTAAATGGATCAGCGGCTAATTATAACTACAAAGCCGATAAAAATTATGTGGGACATGTTGAACTCACAGTTCGTGTTAGTGACGGTTCATATTATGATGATTATACCTGGCTGGTTGAGGTGGATGAATATACTGACCGTCCCCGTGTTACATCATCAACTCTGAATTTCTTTCTACAAAATGAAGAAATGGTACTTGAATGGGTAGAACCTCAGCCCATAAACGCGCGTTTTGAATTTGGTTTACAACCTGGCTTTTATACCGGCTCGGTTGAAGAAAATGGCAACAACAGTGTTGTTTTTACTCCTGAGCTTGCAGGTATGGGATTGGGTGTGCATTACTGTCGTATTACGGATGGTGATGTTTCCAGTGATCCTTTTACAGTTATTATCGAGAGTCCCATAGCGCCGCAAATGTTGACACCCATTGGTAATATTGAAGATTTGGCACCCATGTTTACATGGGACCGTGTTCCGGGTGTGCCCTATTACATTGTTATCTGTTCGGATGAAGAAATCATTATAGAAGAAGATCCTGAATCGCGAGAGTTTACCGTTGAAGGTGCAAATCCCATCTGGTCTGTATTAACATCAGATAACAGCGTGCCTTATGGCATGGCTGATCCCAGCGGAACGTATACCAGTGTTCCCGCACCTTTGATACCTGGAAACAGTTATTGGTGGGTTGTTTTAAACTGCTATGGTAATGCTGCCGAGTTGACGTCTCCTGTACAGTCTGGTATTTCCAAATTTACTATTGATTTACCTCCACCTGATATTGATAAACCGATATTAAAGAGTCCGGCTAACAATGTATTACTTGATCAGGACATTATTACGTTTACCTGGGACGCGGTAAGCGGTGCAAAAGCGTATCATTTTTATCCCTTCAAGATTGAGGAAGAATTTGGAATAGAAACTGCGCGTGCGGTTTGGCAATCTACAATCACCACAACAGAAACCCAGTATGATTATCCTGCCGGTGAGCAGTTTATGAAAGGCCGGTATCGCTGGAAAGTGGCTGCGGTTGCGGAAAATGGATTAGAAGTTTTGAGTGATGGCCGTGATTTTGAATATGATGCACCATCGGCAAAATTGTCTATTCATACCTATGATAGTAAAAATACTGCCACAACATCGGATGATATTGTATTACCTCGTGTAACCATTGTCTATGATGCAATAAATGGTATCCATAACGATATGCCCTTGTCTACGGATTTATACGGAAGCCGTCTGGATTATAACATTTCTCCCGGAGTTTATCAGTTTAAAATTACCAAAGAAGGTTATGACACCCGCTATGATACATTAACATTTGTAGCAGATCAGTCATATTCTGTCAACTATCGGTTATCACCCAGTTTGAGTGCTGTTTTGGGCCGGGTTGTGGATGGTAATGGTTCGGCAATTAATGATGTCTCTGTAACTGCTCAACATGGTTTGCATAGTGATATAAAGAAAACCACATCTACAGACGCACAAGGATATTTTAGAATAACTGTTGCTCCCGGTCCTTATCTTATATATGCTAAAAAAACAGGATACCAATTGTCTGATACTTTGAGTGTATCTGTTACTACCGGGCAGCAAAAAGAATTGAGCCAGAATCTTGTAATGGTTAAAAACACCAACAAGGTTGCCGGTAAAGTTGTGAATACAAATCAGCAGCCAATTTATGGTGCACGTGTGATTCTGAAAAATGGTGAGACATTTGAAACCACAACAGATGCAAACGGGCAATTCAGCTTTTCGGTCCCAGATGCAACCTGGACCCTGCATGTGGAAAAACAAGGATTTGTTTCTCCTGAACCCCGAACACTTTCTACAAGTGGCGGGCAGACAATTACGGTCACCCCATCTCTTGTTCTTGAATCTAATGCGGGTATTTTGCAGGGACGCGCTACCGATGGCTCTCGTCAGTTAGAGAATGTTATTATTAAAGCTTATCCGGTATCGGGTCAACCCTACCAGACAACTACAGATGCATATGGTCAGTTTACTTTGAATGTAGTACAAGGCACTTATTCCATATCGGTAGAAAAAGAGGGCTATATTTCACCCGAGGCTATTCAGTCTACAGTAACCAGTGGTCAGACAAAGAGTGGTATTGAATTTGTTCTAAATCAGGCTACAAGCACAGTCAAGGGTAAAGTTACCATAGACGGTTATACACCCCTTGCAGATGCCTTGGTCTCTAATTCCGGCAAGAGCACATCAACATCCGATGGCGGTTATTTTGAATTGGGTATTTTACCAGGCACGCATATAATCAAAGCGGCCAAAGAAGGATATCTCAGTTCATCACCAGACACTATAACAGTGGTTGCCGGTCAGGTATTGGATAATGTGAATTTTATCTTGTCACCCAATGCGAGTGTAATTAAAGGCAAGATCACTTCGGGAAACGGCCCGGTTTATAATGCTTTGGTTCAGGCTGTAAATTCTCATACGATTGAAACCAAAAGCGACCAGCATGGTAATTTTGTATTAAACCTGCAGGCCGGGACCTGGGATTTAGTTGTATCAAAATCCGGATTTATAACACAGGAAAAGACATCTCAACTTGTAGGTACAAGCCAAACCCTGAATAATGTAGATTTTGATCTGCAACCCAACATTGCAACAATACAGGGAAGTGTTATTAATTCTTTTAGTGGTGCAGCCATCAGTAATGCTGAAATCTCAATTCCAAGTGCAGGCTTGAATACACGTTCAGCAACCGATGGTTCATTTACTCTATCCATTGAGCCCGGCAGTTATACAGTCTATACCGGTAAGACAGGATATCGTACTGTTGAGAAAACTACCGGCAGTATTGCGCTGAACGCTGTAAAAACGATGGAATTTCAACTTGAACAGTTATCAAGCAGTTTTACGGGAAGTATTGTAGATGCACAAAGCAATTCTGTTGAAAATGCCATTGTGTATGCTGCAAACGCTGTTGATACATTTACCACGGTAAGTAAAACAGATGGTACCTATCGTCTGGATGTTAAACCCGCAATGTATAATGTTTTTGCTGAAAAAAATGGTTATAAACCGGCAACAGTCCAAAACCAGGCTTCAGTAGCAGATAATGAATCAAAATCTTTGAATTCGGCAACATTATTGTCAGATATGGGCAACATCACCGGAACGGTTTCAAGAGTGACTATTGATGCTCCGGTAGTTGCGGCACGTGTGACAGCCAAATCGCAGGACGGTTTTTTAATGCAGACCGAATCTGACAATAATGGTTATTTCTCATTCCAGGATGAAAACGGTCAGCCTGCGTTGATCTCGGGAACTTATAATGTTCGTATTTCTAAAAGTGGTTTTACACCTGATACATTATTTGATATTCATGTCGCTGGAGAACAAACCGTAGCCGTTGATGCATATATATTGAAAAATGAAGGTGTAATTTCCGGTCAGATTAAATCTGATAAAGCCTCTCTTGCGGATGTTACGGTTTCTGCTCAAAAAGTTGGAACCGAAACCTTTTTTACAACCCTCAGTCAGGATGACGGCAGTTTTATCATCAAGAATATTCCCTTGGGAACTTATACTATTACAACCGCAAAAGCAGGATATTCGAGTCCCGACGCGATTACTGTGGAGACCGGAACCACTCAAGAGATTATTTTGACCGAAAACAAGGGTAGACTTTCTGGTAAAGTAATAGATTCAGAGACCCATTTGGCAATTGCCGGTGTTCAGATTTCTGCAACTGATGGTCATGGAAATTATGCCAGTGGTGTAACGGACCCATCTGGTTCTTATGATTTTCAGAAACTGGCGCAAACTTTTGAATATACAATCAAATACGCCTATAATGGATATTCTCAAAAAAGCCAGGCAGCTGTCAAGCTTTCCGAGGCTACGGTTCTGGATGTCGAAATTGAAAAAATATATGGCAATATTACAGGTACCATAACAGACGCTTCCGGTGCCAAATTGCAGAGTGTAACCATTACTGCTCAAACATCGGACAGTAGTTATACAACGCTGTCGGACGATAATGGTGTTTACAGCTTTATTCATTTGCCTGCAGCACAATATACATTGTCTGCTTTCAAAGTTGGCTATGCAAGTGATCCTGTTCAGCAGATTGTTAGCTTGTGGCAGGGAGGAACGGTCTCGTCTGTAGATTTTAAAATGACGGAAGCCATTGCAGCAGATTTGAAAATTATTGGTCCCGACCAGCTTAGCAATACGGTTATAGAGACTTATACCTTTTCAGCAAAAACCAATGATCAGCGTGAAGCCAGTATTGATCCTCAATGGTCTGTGGATTTTGCCGGTGGACTTGATCAACTTGGTGATGATGGCTTGGTCGATCCTTCTGATGATTTTGTAGGGTCTTTGGTCTTGACCCTGACCGATGCATTTACAGGCAAAATTGCAACCAAAGCGATTTCCGTTACGCAATCGCTGGTGCCAGGTAACACGGATTTGTCTGTCAGCAATAAAAAGGGAGTTCAGTTGTTCATTGAAGACAGTTGTGTAACCCAAAACGCGGTTTTGCAGCTTCGCAAGCCTTCGCTGGCATCTTCAATGAAGACAACCAAAACCTATCAGATTGTTGGAGATGTTTACCAGCTTTCTCCCGCAGGGTTTACCTTTAATAAACCCGCAACTATGGTATTACCGGTACCAGACAGCAAGTCGGCAGAAGGCCTGACTGTTGGACGCTGGAATACAAAGTGGCTGGAATGGGAAATTGTTGATGAGGTAACCCCGGCAGCGGGGCAGCTCAGTATTGATATTTCTACCCTGGGAAGATTTGCCATCATGGAATCTGCTGAACCTTTGGGTATTCACAATATTCGTTTTAATCCGAATCCATTTTCTCCCAATGTTGCGCCTTTGGAGATACTATTTGATTTAACATCAGATAAAACCGTAGCCCCCAAAGTTACTGTCAAGATCTATAATATGATTGGTGATTTGGTCAAGACCTTGGAAGATGGCAAGTTTATGCAAAAAGGTATAGACAGAGTGTTGTACTGGGACGGTATATCGGATTACGGTAAAATGGCAATGAACGGACGTTACCTGATTCATTTTCAGGTTAAAGACAGTTCAGGCGACAAGGAAGAATTAAAAACTTTTGTACTGATTAAATAAAATAAACGAGATAACGGTATGAAAAATATGAACAAATTTATGATCATTTTTATCTGTATAGTTGGTATCAGTAGTCTGGTGCTGGCAGATATTCCCGCAGCCTTTGTAGATATTGGCTATGGTGCAAGACCGATGGGTATGGGCGGGGCGTATACAGCAATGAGCGATGATGTGAACTCGGTTTTCTGGAATCCTGCAGGCTTGACCCTGATGAGGAATAACCAACTGACCGTTATGTATACCAAACAATATGGTTTAATACCCTATGGTTTGGGCGCGTATTCTCACCGATTTGGTTTTCACAATGTCGCGGCAGGGTTTATTACCTCCGGCAACGATGTATTACGTGAAACAACATTTATTACCAGTTATGCCGCGGTATACAAACTCCCTTTACTGGGAAATACCGGCGTTGGTTTGAATGTACGTTACCGTCATTCCAGTTTTGGCAATAATGAAGACGGAGGCGAGAACCGGATCCAGGGCAGTGCCGATGGTGCCGGGATGGATTTGGGCTTTATGTGGCAAATCCACAAACGTACCCGGATTGGTATTTTTGCCAGAGACATTTTGAATTCAATGACATATAACAATAATACGTTGGGCACGAGTTATTCTGAAAGTGTTCCGGCGGGTTTAATTATGGGTATTGCGCACCGCATCAACACCCAGTCTACCGTGTCTATTGACTGGGAAAAAGCGTTATATGACGATGTAAATGATAAGCTGCATTTGGGTACTGAAGTGACGTTATTCAAAGTTATCATGTGCAGAGGCGGAATGTGGCAGAATATGGATGCGGTTGAAAATCGGAATTACAGTGTAGGTATGGGATTGAATGTTGCAACCCGTACCATGGGCATACAATTTGATTTTGCTTATCTCTTTAATGATTTTGCACATACACCCAGAATATCATTATCTTTGACACATTAATTACAAGGTATTGAGCATGAAAAGGTTTTTTATATATAGTATAATATTGTTATCAACAGTTGCCTGTTTATCGCAGGAAGAGCCGGAAAACCAAATTGCGTTTTTACGCGGAGGAAACACAGAGGTCCGGTTTTCTTATTATTCGCAGATGATCTCAGGACATGGTTTAGGCATGGGCTATAAATCTCCCCAGGTTTGGGATGTTTGGTCAAACCCTGCTAGTATGGCTACATTTAAACAAACCTATGTGAGTATGAATTTAATGCCGCCATTGTGGATTGATCCTTCAAGCTATGAAGATATCAACAAGACCATTGCGGATGAACTTGACGATGCGATAGTAGATTACAGGACCGAAGATACTGTGTTGGATTACCCTACTTTGGGTGCAAAAATAAACCACAAAGGTGGATTATATGGCGCTCAATTTGTACTGCCTGTAAAACACCATAATAATATAACCGTTTTCAGTTTTGATATTGGTCAGCCTTTTTATATGAATTTAACAGCGGATAATGATGGTTTTGAAACTCTGATTGAAACCCATAAAGATGTGGGTGATCAGAAAAAGATCATTAAAATTCGGATGAATGCGCTTATTCAATCAGAACTGGAAGTCCGTGCTACAAAATATCAATTTGGTTTGGCACAAACCGTACATCCATCCGTTTCTTTGGGACTCAAGATCGGGCAGACACGCATGCGTTCTTATTCTACCAACGAAGTAAAAATGGATGGTATTATGGAAACTGCCGGTACCGAATATGTTTTTAATGATCCGTACGATCCCCGTATTGATTTTGAAGCGGGAGAGACCAACAAATTGGGACAGAGTATGTTTGCGGATTTTCACGGCTCCGCCATGAATGCCCAGTTTGGCGCATTGTTTAAAGCCGGCAAATCTTTTGTTTTTGGATTGGATTATGACTGGCAATCGGATGTAGAGATGACCGGAAATATGGAAATTGAACAGTACAAGATCCCCGGTTTGAATGTAGATGCTCTGATTGGTGATGATGAAGACGGTGCTGAGGAAGAGGATCTGGTTGACGCTACACAATTGGATCTGGCAAAACTGACTTTGACAAAACCCATTGATAATGAAACCACCGACCATTTTATGATGACCTTTCCTTCCTCGCTCGGTATGCAGGCATCATACCAGGGACGATCAGTGGAAACAACTCTTGAGTTCCGTAAATATTTTAATACATTTGGCTATGAATTTCTGGATGAAACCTATTTTGCATATATGAATTATGGTTTGAATTTTATTTTCTCTGCGGGTATTTTTGAGCTTGCGCTTAGCGGATTGAATGCAGATCTGGTGCAGGAAAAAGCAGGAGAGGAAACCAGCAGAGACAGTTACTGGATACCAGCCGCAAGTATGAAATTTGCTTTTTTTGTAGCCAAACAATACCAGGTAAGCAGCATGTTTTTTCTGGCTCCTACGCCGGGTATTGGTATAAAACTGGGGTATTTTATACGTTAGTCATTAAATACGCGTGATAAAAAACGTGCCGCCAGTAATGAAAACACTGTGCCATAAGCTGAAATGCCAAGAATAAACGGCCAGATTTCTTTGATCCCGTTACCGAATGAGATCAGTTCGTGTAAAGCCTTTAGGGTGATTCCCGGGGGGAGAAACATTGCCATATGCTGCATCCATGAGGGTGTAATTTCTATGGGCCACCAGCAACCGCTTATTGCTGACATGGAAATTGCAAGGATTACGGAAATTGAAGTTACTTTTTCTTCATCTTTGACCATGAATCCCAAACACAACCCAAACGAGCCAACCGTTACCGCATATCCGATCAATAACAGAATCAGCGCAGGAATATCATTGCCAAAATAGACCCCAAACACTATTCTACCTATAGCCAATAGTAAAACAATTTGCAGCATAGCAATGCTGGTTACACCCAGGAGTTTGCCAAGATATAATTGATTGAATGAAATGGGTGCGATTTTAACCTTTCGGAGGATACCGTTTCGTCGTTCTTCTACCAGCGTGTTTGAGGCATAAATGAATCCTATCAGCATGGTAATCATTACAATGTTGGCGGGCACCTGCTGGTTGAAACCTGTGGGGATAGTAACATGTTTACCTGCTAGAGATGACTCAAGGTTAACCAGTGGTTTTCTGTTCTCGAGTATCGTAATATTTTCTGAGGTAATTGCTTTATCATCTTTTGCCAGTTCACTCATGTTTGCCAGTAAACGCAAATATGCTTTTTGTACGGCAATTTCTGCGGCTGCTTTGGCCTCTATATCTGCATCCTGTTTGTTTTTAAAAGCGAGTTTTACCTTGGTTTTATTCAAAAGACTGTCAGTGAAATGGGGGGGAATTATCAGGTATCTGGAAGGGGGCTCTATCGGTTCGGTTTCCAGCATGGTAATTTTTAAATTCTCTGATTCGAGAGATTGCAACAGGTGCTTTGATAGGAAACCGGCATCCTGATTATAGATTCCCAGCGATGCTTTATAACCAGACCTGTCAGAATTCATATTAAAAGCGCTTCCAAACACCAGAATATAAACACAGGGAACAATCAGCATCCAAATGAGAGCCAGTTTGTCTTTTAACAGCAGCATTACATGTTGTTTTGCGATGTTGAATATAATTCTCATAATCAGAACTTTTTGTTAAAGCCAATGAATGCAATTGAATTAAAAAGTATTGTTAAACCCAGCAAAATCCAGATATTGAGTTGAAAATGACTAAAAGATTGATGGTCGAGTATGATTTTTTGTAATCCCTCTACACCCCAATATACCGGTGATATTACAGCAATCCTTTGAATAAAGTCGGGTAATGCACGCAAGGGAACCATGCCACCACCCAGCATGCTGAAAAAGATAATAACCGCCGGATTGATTTGGGAACCGGCAGCACGGGATTTTGCTATTGAAAACAAAAACGCAACTACCCCAGACAGAGATGCCAACAGGAGAATTGATATAATGATAAATCCCGGCAGGTCTGATAATGATATGCGGATCCCAAACAAGAGAACACCAATGATCCATACAATGAAATAAGCAATACATCCCGATATGAACAGGAATAAAAGCTTGGATAGCAAATAACGGTGCATGCCCACAGGACTTGATGCGATTCTGAACAGGGTGTATTGTTCCCGTTCACGAAAGAAATCACGTCCCAGGGCTTCCAGAACAAAGAATATACCCATTACCGCAATACCTGTTAATATATAGGCAAACAACGCGTTACCCGCTTCTTTTTCTTCGGTTTCGGGGGCATTAACAGTTTCCTTGTCCAGCTTAATTAATAATGGGAATAGGTAATCATCAATTTTTTCTATGGTATCTTTGAATTTCAAATAAAGATCAGACAATTCAGACAATTCCGGCCAGTGATCTGCATCCAGCATGGATTGGATGGTGTTAAATTCAGGGCCAGCAAAACGAAAGAGTCTGTCAGTGCCTTCGCAAAGAATACTGGTGGTTTCATAGACTATTTTAGGTAAAAATGCCTGAGAAGGATTTTTTATCAGTTTGACTGTACAGCTTTTATTATTGGATAATGAATCCTGAAATCCTTCCGGTATGATCAAGAGTGCGGATGCTTTGCCCGCATCCATTAATATTTTACCGGAATCCTGACCGATAAATTTAGGTGCAAACATGTTAGCCAGTTCACCATGTTGAAAGGAACCGGTAAATAATTGAGAAATAAAGCTGTCGTCATGGTCTTCTATCAGCAGGTCAATTTTGGGTAGTGTAGCCGTTTCATCCGAAGTTGAGAACACGGCACCCATAATAAAGGTAAACACCAGCGGGATGGCCATAAGTAACAAGAACCCAACAGGATTACCAATCTTGCGTTTCAAATCTTTGATGATTAATGCGCTAATCAATCTCTCAACTCCCTGCCGGTTAATTTGATAAATACAGAATCAAGGCTTGGCTCTTTGATAGAGAGGTTTTCTATTTGAATTCCGGTACTTGTAAGCATTTCAATAAATTGCCCGGTCCCGTATTTTGATGGCAGGCTATAGAGTACCTGGTTATCTGTTACCGATATTATTGACAAGGCTTCAACCTTGTCTGTTAATGATTCTGCAATTTCGGCTGAAAAGGTGCCATTGATTTTTAATAAACGGTTTTCACCGACAATTTTTACAATATCTTCAAGCGTACCGGTGGTTAGCATTTTACCATGATCGATAATTGCGAGACTGTCACAGAGTTTTTCTGCTTCGTCGAGATAGTGTGTTGTATAGATAATAGTCGTTCCGGACTCGGCAATGCTTTTTACTGCTTCCAGGATATGCTTTCTGGCTTGTGGATCGATACCTACGGTGGGTTCGTCAAGCAGCAGTAATTCCGGACGATGGATAATACCCGCTGCCAGGTTGAGCCTGCGTTTCATTCCTCCGGAAAAGTTTTTGATCTTTTCTTTTGACCGTTCAGCAAGTTCGAAAAAGTCAAGCAGTTCCTGTATTCTGGCATTTAGAGAAATCCCTTTCATGCCATACAGTTTTCCCCAAAATGCAAGATTGTCTCTGGCAGAGAGGTCTTCATAAAGGGCAATGTCTTGCGGTACCACACCCATTTTTGAACGGGCTTTTTTACTGTTGTACAAATCATGTCCGTCTAAAAGGATGGTGCCCTGATCGGGTTTAAGTAAAGAGCAGATCATGTTAATTGTGGTAGTTTTGCCTGCGCCATTGGGGCCCAGGAATCCAAAGATTTCACCCCGATTGACATGAAAAGATACATGATCAACAGCGGTTTTGCCATTGAATTTTTTTACAAGATCATTTACCTGTAACATTTAAAGGTCCATTCCTCTTAGTTTGGATTCAAATGAACGAATATCATTGTTCGATTCCAGCACCCCGATTTCCATGTGGGTGATGATTTTGCCACCGGGCAAAAGATTGATCAGATCGCCCCGTTTGCGGGCGGTTTTCCGGCCTTCGGGAAGACAGGTTCCCGGTTCCATGCCCACTACATAATTGCCTTGTCCCATCATTTTCCATTGTGTGTAACGTGGCAGTTCTGCCTTGGGGTAGGCAAGATAGACGCCAATTCCCTGGTTGTTGTTGAACTGACGGTTTACAATAGCAACGTTTACAATGCCATTTTCATCTACATCCTGTTCAATGCTAAAGCATTGTTCACTAATCCCAGCAATGGGTTCTTCATATACATCAAAAGTGTCTATGCCGTTTTGGGCATTTTTATTAAATGGTTCCAGGTCTTCTATTACCGCCAACAGTTCAGAACCTGTATCGACTACGGGAAAACCCATATTGTAATGATAAACCAGCATGAGTTCAGATTCTTCATAGCCCTGGTTTTCAATCTCGTCCTGTATCCAAATTTTGGATTGACCCAGCTTTGCATGAATACTGCGTTTGAGCACCAGATTGGGGCCAAAAAGCCGGGACTCGCGAACCGTACCCGCGGCCCAAAGCACATAGTCATTTTGCTCCCAATCTGTTCCCCAGGATACTGATTTTGCAGGTGTGTTTGCAATTCTGCCGTGCAATCCGTAATGCTGGTTGTCTTCGTCTGCGGGGTCGCCGGCATTTTGTAAACCACAGGTGGTCAATAAGCCACCGGCAAAAGACCATAGCCAGTTCTTTTCGCGGGGATCATAATATTCTGGTCCGGTGGGGCCTGCGGAAGAGTGCCAGCAGATAGAGGCACCGTTAAAAGATGCGTCGAAAATATCCATAGCGCGGTCAATCAATACCGTAAATTGGAAACCGCTGCCAGTATAAAAGCGTAATGCCCGAATACCACGTTCTTTGCCTTCGGTAAATTCTACAGGATGTACTCCTGCAATTTGAGACATGTCTCCAACACGGTGAAGGAGTTCATGTTTGGAAAAGGCTTTGTTAAACAAAATAGCCATCGTTACCTCGTTTGTTTGGTTAACGACTTTTAGGTTTGGGTCTTGTTTGCGTGTTTTGCTTGTCCTGAAATGTTACCAGAGAATTAGGTGCCACGGGTGCTGTGATCCAGGTATTGGCGCCTATGGTAGAATCGTGCCCGATAACTGTTTCTCCACCGAGTATAGTAGCTCCTGAATAGATAGTTACCCGGTCTTCAATGGTGGGGTGACGTTTGCCGCCCTTGACTGCGGTACCATCCTGATTTTTTTTAATGCTTAACGCACCCAGGGTTACCCCCTGATAGATTTTAACGTCATCACCAATTTCTGTGGTTTCACCAATAACCACACCTGTTCCATGATCGATAAAAAAACGGTTGCCGATTGACGCACCCGGATGAATATCTATACTTGTTCGACGGTGTGCCCATTCAGACATCATTCTGGGGATGAGGGGCACCGCCATTTTGTACAATTCATGCGCAATACGATGGGTTGCTATTGCGTAAACAAAGGGATAGCATAAAATAACCTCTTCGGTAGACTGTGCAGCGGGATCGCCATCAAGACCGGCCCGAATGTCCATCTTTAAACGTGTACGGATTTCCGGGATCCTTTTAATCAAATCAAGCGCTGCTTGCTCTGAACAGTCTTGGCAAAAGGGGCTCATTTGTTCTTTTTTGCGGGCGAATTCGCAAGCCCGGCAAATCTCATCGGTACAACGCAGATATAAAGTATCTATCGCACTTTGCACAAAAAAAGAAATATTTGCTCGTGCCGGCATACGTTTACCAAAAAAACCGGGAAACAGGATCTGCATAAAGTCATCCAGAATTTCAACAACATGCTGCAAAGTTGGCAAGTTGGCTCCATCCAGTTTGTTGATGCCTCCGAATTTGTCATATGTTGCGACGATTTCATCTGCTACATGTATAAGATCTTGAGTGATTTGGGACATGGGTTCGCCTTGTTGTCATTGGTTTTCTAAATATTTTCCAGCATCTTTATCTAAAAGCCAGGTCAATACCCCATCAACAGGGGATACCTGGGCCGCGGGGTATTCCTTAGAATTGTTAAAAATGTCCCGCACAATTTCAGCCTTGTTAGCACCGGATACAAGGAAAATAACGTTTTTTGCTGAATTTATCAATGGAAAGGTAAAGGTTATGCGCCATTTTTCAAATTTGGGTACCCAGTTGGCAGCTATCAGCTTGCTGTTTTCGTGTAATGCTTCAGTCTCAGGAAATAAAGATGCTGTATGGCCATCATCACCCAATCCGAGCAGGATGAGGTCAAACCGGGGAACCGGTTGAAGCGGCGGATGGATACTTAAAATGAGGCGTTCATATGCTTCAGCAGCTTCTTCTGAAGGAGATAGCGAGGTATCTACAGGATAGATGTTGAGTTCCTCTTGTTCCAGGGGATCAAAAAGCTCTGTGAATGCCATACCCGCATTACTTTCACTATCGTCAATGGGGACAACTCTTTCATCACTCCAAAAAAAGTTTATTTTATTCCAATCCAAAGAATTTTTATAATATTTTAACAGGTTCTGAAATAATAACCTGGGAGTTGACCCTCCGGACAAAGCAACATTAAAGGTTTCGAATTGAATAATATATCGGGTAGCCAGCTCCGCAAACAGTCTTGCAGATTCATAACCCAGTTCATCTTTGTCGTTATAGATTTCCGTTTTAATAGATTTCATGTTTGTTCCTTTGTTCCGTATCCAAAAGTTTTAACAGTATTTTAACTGCATCCAGATAGATATCATCCGCTCTTACAAAATCCAGTTCATTGCCTATAAGCCAGGAGGTTGAAGGGTTTTCCATAACCCATTTTTCTTTGTTGATAGAGATATTGTTTTGTAAATATTCTACCATTATTCCGTTTTTAAGCGCTTTAATTATCCATTTTTCTGTGTCAGTTTCAATCTCGACAGATATAATATCACCTACTGGTATTTCAGAATTTTGGTTATTTAATAAAAGTTCAATAGTTTTATCTTTGGTGCTAAACACTAAACCTGTTTGGTTTTTTCCCTGCAACTGCCAGCCGAGTCGTGATGATAACCACCCCGCTAAAAAGAAAGCCGTACTTGAAAAATCTTTACCAGAGTAGAGGATCCTGACCTGGCGAATTTGAGATAATTTAGCGGTACTCTGACCGTCAAACAGCCTTGCAATAGTTTCGCGCCAGTTTGTGAGACGGGCCCATTGCAGATCACTGATTTTGCTTACATCTGCTGCAAATAAAGTATGCCGCAGGAACAGTGTAAAATCTTTTATAGTTGTAAAGGTTGCCGGACTGTTGAGAATTGTCCGTTCTATATTTTTTTGAAATGGTCCAAGATTTGGGTGATTCAGCACCCTGTTATCGGCACTCCATAAATATACGGGCAGATCTGGCAATAGTAACGGCAAAAGTGTGCCGGGAAGATGTTTTTCTCCCTCGGGACCGGTTTCAAGCGAGATCAGTTCGCAGCATATCTGAATACCATCTTCCCGTGGTGGATGACAAAATGCTGAAATCAAAGATGTAATCTTTTCATCCTTGCGTTCCGTATCAATGAATACAGTAATGATTCTGCCGGGGTGGTGCTCGGTAATATCCGGAATGGTTTCCATAATATTTTCAAAATTATTACGATTATGACAGGTAATGATCAGGTTCAGACTGCTTGCTTTGACGGTTGGCCCGTTGCTGTCATCTGTCAGCGTTTGTTCCCAAATCTGCTTAAAATTTGATTCTATTTTATCCAGTTCTGTTTCAATTCCAATATTCTTTACTTTCATAACCGTCTCCAGTTCCTTTTATCCCGGCTCAAGAGGTTATCTGCTTCATGTGGGCCCCAGGTTCCGGCAGTATATTGCGGAACAGGAGTGTTGCTGTTTTGCCAGTATTCGAGAATAGGCGTTACCAGTTCCCATGCTTTTTTATTTTCGTCTGAACGGGTGAATAGTGTCGAGTCACCAATCATGGCATCGAGCAGTAATCGTTCATAAGCATCGGGAGGAGCATCTCCAAAACTGATGCCATAGCGGAAATCCATGGTTACCGGTCTAATGGTTTCACCGGGGCCCGGTATTTTAGAGTCAAATTTGAGTGTAATGCCTTCATCTGGTTGGATTTTAAGCGTCAGCACATTGGGAGGAATCTCACCTTCGGGGCGGTCTCCAAAGAGCTGTAAAGGAGCTTCTTTAAAGTAAATAGCTATCTCGGTTACACGTTTGGGCATGCGTTTCCCTGCACGAAGATAGAACGGTACGTTTGCCCAGCGCCAGTTATCGATAAAGAGTTTCATGGCAACATAGGTCTCGGTTTTTGACGTATCGGGAACACCCTCTTCTTCAAGATATCCGGCAACGGTTTCACCCAGCATCGATCCTGAAGCATATTGTCCTCTAACCACATTTTGTTTTATTGAGGTTGTTGAGAGTTCTTTGACAGCTTTGAGTACTTTGACTTTTTCATCGCGTACTGCATTTGCGTCAAAAGCTGAGGGGGGCTCCATCGCAAACAGGCTGAACAGCTGCAGCATGTGGTTTTGTACAATGTCACGCATAATGCCGGTTTCTTCAAAGAAACGTCCACGACCTTCAACACCAATACTTTCTGCTACCGTGATCTGTACATGGTCAATGTAGCGACGGTTCCAGATGGGTTCAAAGATACCATTGGCAAAACGAAACACTAAAATGTTCTGTACGGTTTCTTTTCCCAGGTAATGGTCAATTCGATAAATCTGATCTTCTGTAAATACCTTGCTGATGACCTTGTCCAGCTCCAGAGCGCTGTTGAGGTCCTGGCCAAAGGGTTTTTCGATGATAATGCGGGTCCAACCTTTATCATTTTGCGCCAGATCTGTTTTACCAATTTGTTCAATAATGGCTTCATATTGCGACGGAGGTGTAGCCAGGTAAAACAGGCGGTTTGGGACCAGATTGTTTTCTTTTTCATGGTCCTGAAGAACG
This sequence comes from bacterium, assembly GCA_963693055.1. Taxonomy (GTDB): domain Bacteria; phylum Zhuqueibacterota; class Zhuqueibacteria; order Residuimicrobiales; family Krinioviventaceae. The sequence continues at coordinate 5,246,571 of OY843751.1, read as the reverse complement.
GTTTTTAATGCAGAATACGGCTCTATTTGTGTAAAATCTCCCATATGATACTGGATCAAGGAAAGAAATTTGGAAACATTTTTGTTTTTTCCTATATTGACCTTGGCGTATTTTATCAATCCGTCTTCCATATCCTTAACAAATTCCTGGGTGCTTTTGGGACGACGGGCAAATGCAATTATTTTGAAATTTGAGGGTAAAAGTCCTTGTTCAAATAAATTAAACAAAGAAGGAACAAGTTTTCTGCGGGTCAGATCGCCGGTGGCCCCCAGAATGATCAGGGTGTTGGGGCCGGGCATTCTTTTTAATCTCATGCCTTTGCGCAGCGGATTTTCAGAGCTTTGTGCTTGCATATTACGACCTTTGCATTGGTTTAAGGTTTTGTTCAATTAACACCATGTAAATTGTCAAAATTCCGGTTATTGTTTTTCAACTCGTCGGGTGTTTTAGAAACTGTCTACAGGAGTTTAGATGAAAAAAATATTCAAAGTATTCATAGTTTTAATTATTACAGTTATGCTTTTTGTGCTTTATGCTGTAGAGTTTGAACGTCATAATGTAAAGGTTGAAAAGATAACATTCAAGAGTTCAAAAATTAGTGATGATATTAAAATGGTCCATATATCGGATCTTCATATTTTACATTATACGGATTATGAAAATAAAGTTTTAAAAAAAGTGAATGCATTGAATCCTGATGTTATTGTGATTACCGGGGATTTTTTCCCTGGCTCAGATATGCTAGAGATGGGACGACGGGCGGATATACGAAAAAATATAGAATATATTTTAAAATTTGTAACCGGACTCAAGAGTAAATATGGTATTTGGGTAAGCCGGGGTAATGATGATTTTAGTGATGATATTGAGATCAGTGACCTGTTACCCGAAGCGCTGTCAAGCAAAGGTGTGCACGTATTTACAAGTACAGGCGGATTTATGCCACTGGGCGCTGATACTGTGTTTGTAGCTGGTTTGGATTATACCGGGTACAATATCCGTGATGTTGCTGATCTTGTGATTAAAGAATTGGAGGGGAACAAGATCTTTGAATCTCACTGGTCCCGTAAAAATGCCTATTCTCATTTTGCGGATTTGAAGGATGAGAGCAAATGGCACGATTATATCTATACCGGAAGATTCAGGCAGACCCGAAACAAAAAGAGTGGCGTGGGGATTACTTTTTATTCCCAAATGCACAAAGGATATGATAAATTTTATCGGCTCCGTCAGACTGGTGAAGGCAACACGTTTCAGTTTTCTCCGCATGGTACACGCGTAAAAGGAGACTCTTTGGATACGGGATTCAGCCCGCGTTTTAACCGATGGGTAAATTTTAAAATTCAATGTCGTACATTTGATGTATTTACTGAGACACGGGCCAAAGTGTGGTATGAAAGCTCAATCGAGCCCAAGCAGTGGATGGCAGTAGCGCGGGATTCATCAAATAGCCGTTTAAAAGCGGGTAGTATTGGCTTGTGGACCGCGGGTATGGGAGATAGGCAATATGATGATCTGTGTGTAACAACGCTGGCAGGAGATACTTTGTTATATGAGGATTTTGAAGTGTATCCTCTGGAAAGTGATCCGCCGGGCTGGTTGGATTTTGGTTATCCGGAAGAGGTTATTCCTTTTTATTTCAAAGACCTGCCTGACCGATATTTGTCATTGCTTTTGGCGCACACGCCATCATATGTTTATGAGGCAGATAAATACAATGTGGATTTGATGTTAAGCGGTCATACACATGGTGGCCAGATACGGATGCCCTTTGTTGGACCTGTATATAACAATACAACCATGGACAAGCGCTATATGAAGGGATTGCACAAGTTTGAGCATACAACTTTGTATGTTACCCGTGGAATTGGTACCGTACTGGTGCCGGCGCGGATATTTTGTCCCCCTGAAATTACGCTGATTCATTTAAAAGCGGAATAATATCAATAGGTGTTACGCAGACGTTTGATGATAACCAGAGTTGCATCATCTTCCCATGCGACCCGGTTGCCAAACTCATAAACCGTATCGAATACAAGATCAACAAGTTCTCTGGCCGGCAGGTTTTTGTTTTTCTGCACAAGTTTTTTTAACCGTCCGAGTTCGAATTGTTCATGTTTGTCATTTTCACGCTCGACAATACCATCGCTAAAGATGACAAGTACAGAGTCTTCGGGAAGCTGCGCGTATGAACGATGGAGCTCGATGTCTTTAACAAAACCCAAAGTAATGCCGGTTGCCGGCAACTCCTTGATCTTTTTGTCTTTAACAATAAAAGGTGCCGGGTGGCCTGCATTTGCATAAAACAAATGACCATCCGTTTCAATTTCTCCTACAAACAGGGATACGAAATTGGTTGAATACGTACTGCGCTGTATCACTTCATTCAGTTTTCTAATGGTATGAACCAATCGAAGTTCTTTAGCGAGTCCCATTCTCAAGCCAATAACAACGTCTCGTACAAGCAGAGCAGCGGGTAAACCATGACCGCTGGCATCGCCAAAGCTTACGCCAAAAATACCTTCATCCAGTTCAAAGTAATCATAAAAGTCTCCACCTACATATTCTGCAGGATTCGAGCGGCCCGCTATGTCGTATCCTTTGTATTCCGGTGGTTTTTTAGGCAGCAGGCTCTTTTGAATTTTAACGGCCTGTTCAATAGTGTTTGACATTGAATCTGAAAACAGCCGGTAATTGCAGGCCATTCGTACCGCATTGAGAAATAAACTGATCTCTTCGCGCATCCAGTTTTCACAGAGTTTGAATACAATAATCCAATGTTGTTCAGGACTGTGTACCCATACTGCGGCGGGAATTTCTTTTTCTGTTGAACCAATTGCCAGAAAAAAAGAATAAAATTGGGCATCGTCATAGATATAGCTTCGGCTTGAAGCAACCAATCGCATGGCTTCGGCGGCAATGGGGAGGCGTGATGCAAATTTATGCTCCTGTTGGGGATCAATGGTTTTGATTAGAATAAAATCATCACCACGCTGCTCATAGAGTCTGCCATTACAAATACCCAGTCGTTTACCAAAACGTTTTTCAAGTTCGAGTAATATAAATTCTAAAAAATTGCCATCTGTCTGGTCAATGCGAATTGCAGCCAGCAGGGCGTCCATTTCTCTATAAAAGGATTTTGGGTCTATCATGTTCTTCTCAAATGCGTAAATCAATCAGTTCACAGTTTAATCAATTTTTACGACACCTCAAACAGATTTGTTTTGTGTGCCGGGTAATATTCGGAATAAAGCAAAAATTGCCACTATAAGAATAGCAATAATAATGCCTTGTATGGTTAGAACAAGGTTGCCCTGGTTTAACAGTATTTTGGTTTCTTTTGCTCCAAGTACCAACAAAGGGGCAAAGAAATATGTTAAATAATTATTACGGGCAAGCATGGTAATAATATATACCAGCCACAAGAGTATAATTGATAAAAGTACACTCTGAAATAGCAATTCCGGTAAAGTGCGTACCTGCAATGTTATCAGTGCAAGTATCAAAGGAATTGAAAAGAGTCCAATCCAAAGAGCCTTTTTAAATACATCGTGCAGAATAAAGACCAAAAGTCCTGTGAGAACGGTAATGAACAATGTCATATATAGAATATATACAAGATTTGAAAAGAATGGCAAGGGTGCATCAATAAATGATGGTACCGGCAGACTGTTGATGAATACAAATTTTGAGAAATGAGCAGATAATAGGGATTGTATTTGCGTTATGCCCCATAAACCTGTCACAGCTATAACAGATGTTATGATTGCGTCCCAAAACATTGTATTTCGGTCCCTTTGGCGGGTAATATAAAGGCTACCTGGAAATATTGCAGAGCTCATGCTAAACAGCATTGCCAGTCCGGCAAAAATAAACAACGTGCTAAGAAGAATGGTTAGCAGTGTAGAAATTTGGAACATGGGTATAGAAATAGAGGTATTGTAATATTTAAACGCCATATTAAACTGTGTTAATGCGTCTGTAAAAAATAAAATGGCAATAATTCCAGCAAATACGAGTGACCGTTTCCATGACAGGCTGCCAACGCTGGCAATACGAATGAATCGTAATATGCCTAAAACAACCAGGCCCAGTAAAAGCGTCAGTCGTAAACCCAGGTGCAGGGTGTTCAAAGCTGTTTGTTTTTCACGCTGACGCTGCCAGGCTTCGGGGATTTTGGGATAGATTGTAAATCGCGATACGATATCTCCCTGAAGGTCAACGGCAATGCGGAGATGCATGTCCTGGATGGTCAGGCTGTCAGAGTCAAGAGACTCCCATTCAAAACGATAATCGGTGCGGTTTTTCATCTTTTCCGAGGCATCTTGTACCAGTTTATACCTGTCTAGATCACAACCCTGTTGCATTGCAAAATTCTGTGCGATAAACAGTGCGCTGTCGGGAGGAAGCGCAGCACCCGGTGCTTCATCATCAACAAGTTTTGAGAACGCCAGTACTTTTAAAGATTTAGGATCCAGATGCACGCGGTACTCTGCTTTTTGCAATGGAATATAATAGCGTATCGCCCATCGTGGAGCTTTGATTCTATCCATAAAAAGCGTATTTAATTGTGAAAAATCACTATGTTCCAGTACATATTTAGCTGCAAGCGAGTTGAACCGGTCTGTTGCATAGGTGATGGTTTTAAAAGAATCCACAGAAACATTGTGTTGCTGTAAAAATGCATCTGCAGCAGCCCTGGCCTGCTGGGGACGGGTAGGATATTTAACATCAATTTTTTCTGTCTTGATAAATCCGGTACAGCATAATGCTAAAGCAATCACGATGCCCGTAAACAGTCGTTTACGGGGGAGGGGAGAATAGCGAATTGCGGGTATTTCTTTTTCTTCCGTGTGCTCAATGTGGCTTGTGCCTTCATTTTTATTGGAAATATCTGATTCGGACAGAAATGTTCTTGTTTTAAGAAAAGCAATTAATGATATAAACAGGGGAATCAACAGGATTCCACAGCTTAGGGATGCTGTGAATATCAGATAAGGATTGTTAGACCTCAGTAAAACCAGTGCAGTGTATAAGGCATCGATCGAATAGTGCCACACCAAAGTTGCCAGAATACCAAAACGAAGCATGACAAATCCAATGATCACACCGGCAATGCCCACTTCGAGTCCGCGGATGTAAAAGGGTTCCTGGGCATAATTGGCATGGGCAAATCCCCAGATAAACGCAGGAATGATGACGGCAATCCATTGCTTTTTTACAAATTTATTGAAAAAAGGGATGGAAAACATGCGTGAAATGAATTCTTCCGAAACCGCGGGTATAAATCCGGAAAGCAATACATAGACCCAGGGAAATGCAGTATTGAGCATATTGCTGTACGGGATATCTTGTGGGGCCCAACCGCCAAATTTATCTGCTGCCAGATAAAAGATTACCTGATACGCGACAAAAGCAAATGTCATGGTTATGCCAACAATAGTAGCGATGAAAAATGATTTTGACCGTATGCTCTGCCATGTGAAAAGGCGAGTGAGGGAGGTTTGTTGCGGGTACCGCTCCCTGTAGAGCGGCTCTGCTGCTGCGGTTAGAAAAAATATAGCCGCACCAGCCATGAGTGCCATGATAACATCCATCAGAATGTGCCGCATAAAAAAGCTGGACCATGATTCTGTTGTGTCAAAGTAAAACGTGCTTAAGGGGATGTCGTTTAATTGAGATAATAGCGTTAATACTGCCGCTGTTATGCCAAAAAAGAAGGCGGTTTTCCATTTAACATCCAGATTGCGTGTATGATTGATCAGCATCACCAGCATGGCTGCAAGAGTTAGTAAGAGCAGAAAAGAAGCCACATATCCGGTCGTATTGTTTTTCGCGCGTAGTTTTTCGTAACCGCGTGTCCAACTGTCTGGAATATGGAGAAATTCCTTGTATGAGCCAATTTGATCACCTTGTATTTTGATCAGGTAACGATATTCTGAACCGTTTATGTCAAAATCGCGTAATTTCCATACGAAGATATGGTCACTTCTATTGGGCATATCCTGTTGGCTATGCTCAATAAATTCCAATGTGTCGGCATAGATGTTTAGGGTTTTGAGAAAATGCTCAGCCAGCGTCCTGGCATCAGCAACTACCAAGCTGTCCCCGACAGCTTCTTCGGGGATGATGTGAGCGAATCCGGTCAATTCTCCCTGTGGGCTGATGTTGACGTTTAATTCTGTACGATCAAGGGGCTTGAACCAGCGATTGCTCCATCTCCACAATCTGACACGGCTGCCCATGATTTGGTTTGCCTGTTCAGCTTCCAGTTCTTTTTCAAGAAAAGTTTTTGCCCGGTTGTCATAATCAAATACCACGGCATGTTTGTAATTGGAAATGTCAATACTTTGAGATTGGAGAAAATGTTCTGCAATCTGTTGGGATTGATTTTTAGTAACCTCAAAACGGATAGAGGCTTCAGGAAAGGCTTTATAAAAAAGATTCAAAATGACAATGAATGACAGAATAGCTATTCCCAGGCAGCTCCACAATACCCGGAAATCTCTGGATTGCAGTTTGTTTTTCAATTTTCAACCCCGCTGTTATTTGGATTGTGAGCGATGCTTTCTGGCTTCAAAAAAGACCAGCGCCGATGCAACCGAGACATTCAAAGAATTGACTTTGCCATGCATAGGAATGTTTAATATAAAATCGCAGTTTTCTCTCACAAGACGGCGCATGCCTTTGCCTTCACTGCCCATTACCAGCACGGTTGGTCCGTTATAATCTGCCTTGTCGTAATCCTTGTCTCCATCCTGGTCTACACCCGAGACCCAGAAACCCCGATCTTTTAACTCTTTGATGACACTGTTGAGATTGGTGACCTGCGCAACCGGCACATGTGCGGCAGCACCTGCAGAAGATTTGATAGCAGTAGGTGTTAGATCAACGGCATTGTCTTTGGGGATAATAATGCCATGAATGCCCGCGCCATCGGCTGAACGAATGATTGCACCCAGATTATGAGGATCCTGGACTCCATCCAGAATTGCGATGAGTGGTGGTTCGTTTCGTATTTCGCTAATAGCCAGTATTGCATCCAGTGTTGCATATTGGGGTGGCCCGGTTTTTATGGCTATGCCCTGGTGGTTTTCTGTACCTGCTATTTGTGCAAGTTGGAATTTGCTGGTTTTTTTGACAGAGATTTTTTGCTTGGCTGCCATGTCCAGAATGTTTTGAATGGTACTGCCTTTGAGTTCGGCACTGATCAGTAATTGTTTTACAGGCATTCCAGCAGAAAGCCATTCCATGACCGGATTTCTACCATAAATGATATTCGACATATTGTTCCTTATTTGGTTTGCATATCAAACACGCCATCCCAGTTTTCTGGAATTGGGTGCTCCATAAAATATTGACACCGTTCAATAAATAAAGTTGACGGGATGTCATTTTCTTTTATTGCCAATACTTTGTTAAATTGAGCTATGGCCTGCTGCCATTGTTTTTCTCGATAGTATTCCAGTCCGTCTGCATAGTCTTTTAACAATTTCTGTATCTCTGATGAAAGGCTGTTTTCTTGATATTTTAACAGTTCATAAATGCGGACCGGTTTGTGCTTGCCTTTTACTCGAATCTGGTCAAGTTCACGTACAACAAAGGGTTCATCCAGTTCATTACGGGTATACTCGCTGATGATGATAGATGTTCCATAACTGCGATTTACTCCTTCAAGTCGAGATGCCAGGTTTACAGAATCGCCAATTACTGTATAATCAAACCGTTCTGTCCCTCCAATGTTCCCTGCAATCATACTACCGGAATTGATACCCACCCGCGTATGAAACTGGGGTTTACCGGCGAATTTCCATTTTTTACGTAATATTTCAAGTTCATTCTGCATATCCAGAGCTGCCCGGCAGGCACGTTTGGTATGGTCCGGCTGCTCAACCGGCACACCAAAGATAGCCATTATGGCATCGCCCTCGTATTTATCGAGATAGCCTTCATATTTCAATATTATATTGGTCATTGCGGTAAGGTATTCATTAAGATGAGACACCATTTTTTCAGGCTGCATGTTTTCCGAAATAGTGGTAAAACTTTCAATATCTGTAAAAAGTGCTGTTGCGTATCTTCTGTCTCCACCCAGTTTAAGCAATTCAGGATTTTGCAGCATTTCATCAACTACCGATGCGGTTACATAATGTTTAAACATGTTTTTTAATTTCTGTTTATCTCGCTCTTCGTGCATAAAACGGTACATGAACACAAACAGATATGCCAGCAGAATTGCCATCATGGGTCTGACCATTTCCATCCAATAGCCGTATTGGCTGAACAGGGCAACCGAGAGATAAGCGTAAATACCCAGTACCGAAATGGTAATGACTGAACTTTTTAGTGGTTTTAGATATATTCCGAAAAACGAGATTATTGCCGCAATGAGAATAATACTAATTACAGAAAAAAACAGGTTGGGTTGACGGATGAAATTTTGGGTCAGTATATTGTGGATTATGTTTGCATGTATTTCAACACCCGGGAAGGCATCCTGAAAAGGTACAGGACGAATGTCTGATAGTCCCGCTGCCGAGGTACCCACCAAAACAATACGCCCGTTAAAGACCTCTTTGGGCACACGCTGCATCAACGCATCGTAATACGAGATGTATCGAAATGTTTGAAAGGTCCCCTGGTAATTGATGAGCATTTTAGTCTTTTCTCTCAGGGGGATTTGTAATGCGGTCTGCCCTTCAGCGCCGGGTGGATGGATCAACATGCCTTTGGAGGTGAATTCTATATTTTTTGTACTGGCACCCAGGGCCCCTAATACTATTGATAAAGAAAATGAAGGATATAGCTGGTCTGCAAATTTGATATACATGGGCATATAGCGGATTACACTGTCATTGTCAGGGGAAAAATTTGCATAGCCTACACCGGCAGCGGCATTATACAAGTCTACCATTTTTCCGTCAAAACGGTCCATGGTAATAAAATCATAGTTGTATTGATTGGCGGGCAGGGTGAATCGGTCTGCGTTAAATCCTTCGGGTGGAGCGTCCATGGGATACAGGAATGCATCCGGCTCTGCGGATGAAAAAGTCAATGCGTGATGAACGTTGGAATTATTTATGGTTGCCTTGAGAAGCTCCTGGTCTTCTGATTCGTCACGCTGGGGTTCGAGAAATAAAAGGTCAAATCCTACAGCCAGAGCGCCGCCTTGTGTAGCATAATCAACCAGACGGGCGTGGTAGGTCCGCGGCCACTGGTTAAACTGGCCCAATTTATCCAGGCTGCGATTGTCAATATCGATAATGATGATGTCGTCGATAGGAGCACCGTTTCGTTCCTGCCAGAGTGAACCAAGCCTTGCCCGATAGCGGATATCGAGAGAGCGTGATTCGAATGCATCAAATACACCGGGCCATAACCATAAAGTAATGGCCCAGACAGATGCCGAGGCCAAAATTCCGATTATGACCCCCCGGGCCACACGCTGAATAAAATTATCTGTCATGCCAGCATCCGGATTTGAGTATAATTATTTATACCATTCTGATTTGGGTGTATAGGCTGTATTCAAGCCGCTTCTTTTTTTGTGTCTGTCAATGGCAAGTTGTACAAGCGTGTCTAAAAGTTCCCCGTATTCAATTCCGGTGGCCTGCCACAATTTGGGATACATACTGATCTGTGTAAATCCCGGTATGGTATTAATCTCGTTCAGAAAAAAAGTATCTGTATTCTTTTGCAATAAAAAGTCTACCCTGGCCATGCCATCGACGCCTACAGCAAGAACACTTTTAATTGCAGTGTCTTGTATTGCCTGCGAAAGAGAGTCTGACAACGGTGCAGGAATGAGCAGGTCGCTGCTGCCGTCTACATATTTAGCATCGTAATCATAAAATTCGTTAGAAGGTATGATTTCACCGCATACCGATGCTTTAGGATATTCGTTCCCCAGTACACTGATTTCGATCTCTCTGGCATTGGGTACTGCTTTTTCAATGGCTACTTTGGTATCGTAACGTAACGCAAGATTGATGGCGTCTTTTAATTCTTTCCGGTCATGAGCTTTGGAAATGCCTACACTTGAACCCATATTGGGGGGTTTTGCAAATACAGGAAAGCCCAACGTTTGCTCAACACGATCCAGGATGTTCTCCTGGTCAAGATTGGCTATATGATTTTGCAATGCCGGTACTTTTGGATCTGATGGAGAGTGGTTCCAGTCTACATCTCTGAACCAGACATAGTCGGCAATGGGCAAGCCTGCCTGTTCACACACCAGTTTTTGTGTGATTTTATCCATGCTAAGAGATGAGCCTAATACACCTGCTCCCACATAGGGAATATTGGCAAGCTCTAGCAGGCCCTGCAAGGTGCCATCTTCGCCAAAGGTGCCATGCAGAACCGGGAAAATAACATCCAAAGTTTTTTCCTGACCCAATGCCAACAGATCATTTTCTCCGGTAGTGACCAGAGAACGGACCGTAGGGTCAGGTGTTAAATAGACTTTGTTGCCTGATTTATTTTCTTTTAATAATCTTAGGGCATTTTCTCCGGCCAGCCACTCGCCAGCCGGAGAAATACCAATCGGAACAATTTCATATTTTTGTGGATCAAGTGCTTTCATGACAGAACCTGCTGATACAAGCGAAACTTGATGCTCAGCAGATCTGCCGCCAAACAAAACACCAATCCGTATTTTTTGTGTCACAAACGACTCCAAATCCAAAATTAAGCGTAAAGTGGTCCAAAATTCTCACAAGCGCGGAAATCTGCACCTTCGAGAGAATCTGTTCCAAATGATGACCACGCGCTGGGTCTGAAAATGCGTTCAGGTTCAACATTGTGCATATTGACCGGAATTCTCAACATAGATGCCAGGGTGATCAGTTTATCTCCAATATGGCCGTAACTGATTGCACCGTGGTTAGCGCCCCAGTTTGCCATTACACTATACACATCTACAAAGGGGCCTTTGCCCGTCAATTTGGGGGCAAACCATGTGGTTGGCCATGTGGGATCTGTACGGCGATCAAGTATTGTGTGTACATCTTCTGGAAGGTCAACTGTGTAACCTTCTGCAATCTGCAATACGGGTCCCAGACCTTTTACCAGGTTGATGCGGCTCATGGTAACAGGCATTTCACCAACAGTTTTAAACTGTGAAGAATAACCACCACCACGGAAATAACCCAGGTTAGCCGGGCACCATTTGGTTGCGTCGAGACATTCGCCAACCTCTTCCGGAGTAATTTCCCAGAACGGTTTCATTGTAGATTCACCATCTTTTTTCTGACGTCCGGTGCCATCAAGAGTTGTTGAACCCGAATTGATCAAGTGGATGATTCCATCTTTGGCTTTGCCTGTAAGCGCTTTGCCGGTTACGCGTTTAACCGCATCCGGACTCCAGTAGGTACGAACATCGGAGAAAATTTGAGCAGTATCTGTTAACAGATGTCCAAACAGCATGGAAACACCGTTTAAACAGTCATTTTCAGTTGCCATAATATATGCTTCTCGGATGCCGTTCCAGTCAAAAGATGAATTGAGAATGGATTCAAGAAAATCACCGTTTGGTAAATAATCGGTCCACTGACGTTGTCCCTGGAATCCTGCTGCAATGGCATTGTGCCCCAGTGCTTCTTCGCCATAACCCATTTCTGCAAGTTTGGGGTTACCAATCATAAGGTCGCGGGCAATCAGGGTCATTTTTACTACATATTCCCATTCCCAGTCTTTGAGTTTACGGTCATGTTTTTTATCTTCATCATTCAGGTCTTCACCTTCGGGACAGTTGGTTTTAACCCATGCTAATGCTTTTTCATATTCTTCTTTATCGTAAATACCCTGTTCAATACGACGAATAAATTCTGTCGATTCAACAGTTTCGTTACGCATACCCAGATAGTCCTGGAAAAAACTCTGATCTACAATTGATCCTGCAATACCCATGGAAACACCACCAATTGCCAGGTAAGATTTATTGCGCATTTCTGCAACAGCCAGACCGGCTTTAACAAAATTCAAAAGTTTGCTTTTAACGTCGTCGGGTACACTGGTATCATCATTGTCTTGTACATCATGACCATAAATACTGAATGCCGGAAGACCTTTTTGGGTATAACCTGCCAAGGCAGCAGCCAGATAAACTGCTCCCGGCCGTTCGGTACCATTAAAACCCCAAACTGCTTTTGGCATCAGCGGATCGGTATCCATAACTTCGGTACCATAACACCAGCAAGGGGTTACAGTAAGAGAAACACCAACACCTTCACGAGCAAATTTTTCCGCACATTCTGCAGCCTCTGCAACCCGGCCAATAGTAGTATCGGCAATAACACATTCAACCGGCAACCCATTGGGATGACGTAAATTGTCAGTAATCAACTTTGCTGCCGCTTTTGCCATATTCATCGTCTGATCTTCCAAAGATTCGCGTACACCGTTCATACGACCGTCAATGACCGGCCGAATGCCAACCTTGGGAAGTGAACCGCGCAAACGTTTTTGCGGTGCATTCATTTTAATATCACTTGTCTGTGCCATCTGTTATTCTCCGTTTATTTATAATTTCAAGCCATTTTTTTCTATTCTTAAATTAAACCATTTATTGTGATTTACAAGGGAAAATATTGCTTTGATTTGCGTTTGGTTTGCTTTAAAATTCAAGTTTTTCTTGAATGCAAATTTGGTAAATATTATATTTCGTACTTACGAAGTAAATTAATAGGCGAGGTAGCACGATGAGATATATTTGGACAGTCGCAGTATATATATTAATTTTTGCAGGTATGGGGTTGTGTAATATTCAGGGTATTGTTAAAGATGTATTAACGCGGTTGCCACTTGAAAATACAAATATTACAATAGAAGGAACTGACAGAGGCACGGTTACCGATAAAAATGGTTATTATCATTTGGAAAATATTCCGAACGGAAAATTGAGTATTAAAGCCAGCTATATGGGATATGAACACCTGGTCAGAGTTGTGGATGTTCAATCCCAGGATGTTTCTGTGGATTTTAATCTGTCAAAAGATATTTTTTATACCCAGCAGGTTGTAGTTACCGCAACGCGAAATATGACCTATAACCATGATGTCCCCGTGGTTACCGAGCTTGTGACCCGTGCGGATATAGAAGAACGGGGTGCGGAAAATGTATCGGAGGCTATTCAAGATCGTGCGGGACTTTTAATGACCAGCAGTGCTTCTACTGGTCAAAATGTGAATATAAATGGAATTGATGCCAAGCATATTCTTGTTTTGGAAGATGGAATACCGGTAGCCGGCAAGGTTAACAACCGTATTGATCTCAGTCAATTGGGAACATATAATATTGATCATATTGAGATTGTTAAAGGTCCTGGTTCAGCGCTTTATGGGACCGAAGCCATGGGAGGGGTGATCAATGTGATTACGAATCCTGTAACAGAGGGGATGAATTTAAACGCACACGGCAAATATGGTTCCGGTGACTTGATGAGTGGTCATTTTACCCTTTCAGGAGGGACTCAAAATGCCGGTTATGCTTTTGGTGTGGTCCATACCCAGGGCGGCATAGAACAGAATGAAGCTTTTGTAGATATTTCCAATATCAGCAATGAAGGCTTTAATACCAAATTACGCTGGAGCAGCGAGCAATGGGGTGATTGGGTTCTAAAGGGCGATATGCGTTCGGATGATATGGAATACAATTCTACGGATAGTTATGGCCTGGATTATACCTTTAACTCTCAGGCTGACCGAAGGAATATAAGTATGTTGTGGAACCATCAATATGATAACCTGAGTTGGCGGATCAACGGATTCGGATCCGACTATATTAAAGAATTAAAAAGTGAAATCATGAACAAAGAGGTTTTGCAATATATACCGGTTCCGGTTTCTGCTGTAACTATAGATACAACCACAGAAATGCTTCTGGGAGCGAAATCCGACTTTACCTATACTTTTTCAGGCAGATATTCTATTGATTGGGGGTATGACTATATTCAAGACACTTATGAATCTGATCGTATCTATAATGAAATTGAACGCGACCAGCATGGTGTGTTTGCCCAGTTGAATGTTCGTCCCATACCGCGGTTCAAAGTTGTTGCCGGCGGGCGGTATGACAAGGTAACAGATGTGGATGGTTTTTTCAGTCCCCGTATCAGTGGAATGTATAATCTAACCCCGGATCTAAAACTTCGTGCATCGTGGGGAAAGGGTTTCCGTCTGCCCTCTTTTACGGACTTGTATATTAATTACTTTGTACCCTTTGGTTCCGGATTTTTTATTCAGGGGAATCCTGATCTGAAGCCTGAAGAATCGACAGGGTTCAATGCCGGCTTTGAGTATATATTGACACAAAAAATGATGCTATCAGTAATGGGATTTAGAAACGAATTTGAAAATCTCATTAACGATACCATGCTGTCACCGGGTGTAATAAGCTATCGAAATATTGATAAAGCAACCTATTCTGGAGCGGAATTGCAGGCACGTTATTACCTAATGACGAATTTAACAACTATTATTGCATATAATTATTCCAATGTCGACCAGGAAGCTGGCAAGTATACTGTAACCAATATTGCACCGCATACGGCATCGTTCAGGGTAGAATATAGAATGTTTGCAAATAAACTCAGTTTGTCTGTACGAGATCAATTTTGGGGCAAACATGATGTGCAGATATTTGATGCAGATGCAGGAGAGTATATTGACGCATTGCAAAAGCATGATGCCTATAATCTGTTAGACTTTTCTGCAAATTATATATTAAACAGAAATATCAGTGTTCGTGCCGGTGTAACCAATCTCACGGATTATAAGGATGAGATATATGGTCCGTTTGTAGGACGCCGGGTGTTTGTAACTTTTGATTATAACATTTAAGGGATTATGTCTAAATTTGAAGCCGAAAGATTAGCCCGGGTTGCGCCCAAAATTATGGGCGCATTTCACCATCTTGGCCGAAAACATTCAGATGGTGAACATTTGACCATGCGTCAATATCAAGCCATGATTATCACAAGCGCCAGTGGGCAATTGTCAATATCTGATTTTTGCAAACAGCTTGGTCTGGCAGCATCAACGGGTACTGAACTGGCAAACAGAATGGTGGAATCCGGTTATTTAAAAAAGACGCAGAACGGTCCTGATCGTAGGCAGTCATATCTTGTGCTGTCTGATGATGGAGAACAGGTGCTGCGAAAGCGGCAAAATGATATGATTGAATTGTTTGACAGATTACTTGAGCCGTTGGAAGACAAGGAGCAAAAAGTTTTAACAGAATCATTTGAAACCATCTGGCAAATTCTTGGCAAATATTACAATCATTCCTGATTTTTGTGTAAGGATTTTCAGTTGCAGGAATATATCTTTCAGGATCTTCTTAATACAACTTTTAATTGCATTTACTCTTTCATGTTGTTACATTTACTGTTCATGTGATATTGGTACAGTATGAATAAATCAGTTTCTTTTTTTACAATAGGGTGCCGGTTAAATCAGGCCGAAACCGCAATTTTACAACAAGCGTTTGAGCAGGAAGGGTTTACCTATGTAAATTTTGGTCAGACTTCAGATCTGGTGGTTGTTAATACCTGCACCGTTACCGAGAACGGAGATGCCGAAACACGCAAAGTTGTCAATCGCATTCGCAGGGAAAATCCTCAAGCGCAGATTGCTCTGGTGGGGTGCCAGGCACAGACACAAAAAGAGAAACTTTTGGATATGCCGGGGGTTTCTTGGGTTGTTGGTAATGAGATCAAGATGGAGCTACCCCGTTTCCTTCTTGAACATTTGAATGAGCCGGGAGTATTTACACCCAGAATTCAGCGTAAAAGTTTTACAATCCCTGTTGCCGGTATTGATAAAACACACACACGCGCCAACCTGAAAATACAGGATGGGTGTGATTATTTTTGCAGCTATTGTGAAATTCCCTTTGCCCGTGGATTGGCCCGCAGCCGTGTATTTGATGATCTGGTACACGAAGCCGGGATACTGGCACAGGCTGGTCATAAAGAACTGGTTCTGACAGGGATCAATGTAGGTACCTATTCTTATGAAGACAAAAATATTACGGATGTTATAGCAGTTCTTGAAAATGTACCCGGTTTAGAACGAATTCGAATCTCATCTATTGAGGCTACAACGTTTCCACGCGATCTGCTTGCATTTATGGCAAAAGATCGAAAATTGTGCAGGTTTTTGCATATTTCTCTCCAGAGTGGAAGTGACAAGATTCTTGAATTAATGAACCGAAAATATACTATAAATGAATTTGCAGATTTTTTGAATCTCGCTTACACTCAGGTACAGGATATATGTCTGGGCACGGATGTGATTGTTGGTTTCCCCGGTGAAACGGATTCTGATTTTGATGATACATTTGAATTTATGAAATCTCTGCCTTTTACATATTTTCATGTATTCAGTTATTCAGATAGAGATCACGCCAGAAGCAGAAAATTGCCTGGTAAAGTAGACAAGGAGACTATAAAGAAACGTAATCAGGTTTTGCGTAACTTGTCACAACAAAAAAGAAAGAAATATTTGAATAATCAGATTGGTAAAGTTGAATATGTATTATTTGAGCATAATAAAAAGGGTCTTTGGCAGGGACATACCGATACTTTTGTTCATGTTAAAGTAGATACGGATTTGAATTTATATAACCGGATTGTTCCGGTCGAGTTGGTTAATATTAATGATCAGTTTATGACAGGTAAAATTTTATGACCCGTGTATATATAGAGACCTATGGCTGCCAGATGAACGAGTACGATACCGAAATTGCGCAGGCAGTTTTAAAAGATGATGGCTTTGCATTGGCCGAAACCCCGCAAGAAGCGGAAATTGTATTGCTGAACACCTGTTCTGTACGGGAAAACGCAAACCGTAAAATTTATGGTCGCGTTCACGCCCTGCGGCATATAAAGTCTGATCTCAAGATTGGGATTATGGGGTGCATGGCTACAAATTTTAAGGAAAAGCTGCTGGAAAACAATAATCTGGGTATTGATTTTGTAATTGGTCCTGATAGTTATAGAAGAATTGGACAAATTTTATCTGATTCAAAAGAGAACCCGGATGAGGGTTTTGACGTTAAACTCTCAAAGACGGAAACGTATGAGGATATATATCCCATCCGTCAGAATGGTGTTAACGCATGGATTGCCATTATGCGTGGTTGCAATAATTTTTGCTCATTTTGCGTAGTACCTTATACACGTGGACGCGAGAGGAGCCGTTCTCCTTTGAGTGTGGTTAAAGAAACAGAGCAGCTTGTTAAAGAGGGCTTTAAACAGGTAACGCTTTTGGGACAGAATGTAAATTCGTATCAATACGAGGAGCAAAAATTTGCTGATCTTTTGCAAATCGTTGCTCAGGTTGATGGTCTTGAGAGAATTCGGTTTACTTCACCGCATCCCAAAGATTTTCCTCTGGATTTGATCAAGGTTATGGCAGAGAATGATAAAATATGCAAGCATATACATTTACCTTTGCAGGCAGGTAACAGTCGGATATTGGATGTTATGCGAAGGACTTATACAAAAGAAGAGTATTTAAAACTTGTAGAAGACATCCGCAATGTTATTCCTAATGTAGTATTAACTACTGATATCATCATAGGCTTTCCAACAGAAACGGATGATGAATTTCAGGATACAGTAGATGTAATGCAAAAAGTAGAGTATGATTCTGCTTTTATTTTTAAATATTCGGAACGTGAGGGTACACTGGCTGCCAAAAAGTACGATGATGATGTTCCGGAAGATAAAAAGACCGAACGGATCATGTTATTGAATGAGATCCAAAAGGCACATTCCTTGAAAAAGAACCTTGCGCATGTGGGCGAAACTCAACGGATTTTGGTGGAAAGTGAAGAAACCAAAAAGTCTGACCAAGATGTTCAGGGCAGGAATGATGGAAATAAGCTGGTGATCATTCCGCAAAATGGATACAAGGTTGGTCAGTTTGTTGATGTAAAGATTACCGATGCAACCGCTCATGTTTTAAAAGGCAGCGTTGTTTGATATAATTTGCTAACCAAATGATGGAGTGATTCGGGTGAAAAAAATATTTGTACTGGATACAAATGTGATTTTGCATGATGTTTCAAGTATTTTTCATTTTGATGATAATGATGTTGTAATACCCATTACAGTTATAGAAGAGGTTGACGCATTTAAACGCGGTTTTGAATTGAAACATTTTCACGCCAGAGAATTTGTGCGCCAATTGGATAGTTTCCCTCCTGAAAAACTGGTGAATGATGGCGCCAGTCTGGGAGAAGGACGAGGCAAAATTTCCATATTGGCCCGTTATCCTGATGATAATGATGTAAGAGAAGCATTTGTTGAAAACAAACCTGATCATCGGATTCTCAGTGCGGCCATCTATTTACAGAAAATACATAAAAATCGTCCTGTTGTGTTGGTCAGTAAAGATGTGAATTTGAGATTAAAGGCAAAATCTTTGTCTTTGAACTCACAGGACTATTATTCAGATAAAATTGAAGATGTTGACAAGCTTTACCGTGGCAAGCGTATGGTAGAGCCTTTTGATTCAGAGTTGATTGATCGGTTATACGCTGAACCCTATGAAGTTTCTGCTGCTGAAGCGGATCTTGATTCCGCATATCCCAATGAATATTTTATTTTACGAAACAATGGTAAATCTGCATTGGCTTCATTTAATATGAACATGGGTATGTTGGAGCATGTAGAAAAGCTTAATGCGTATGGAATTCAACCCCGCAACGCGGAACAAACTTTTGCTCTTCACGCATTATTGAATGATAATGTTCCGCTGGTTACACTTACCGGTAAAGCGGGTACAGGCAAAACACTGCTTGCGCTGGCATCTGCGCTAGAACAGCGCCAAAAATTCCGCCAGGTACTGCTGGCCCGTCCTATTGTCGCATTGTCGAATAAGGATCTCGGGTTTTTACCGGGTGATATCGATTCCAAGATTGATCCATATATGCAGCCCTTGTACGATAACCTTGGCGTTATCCGCAATCAGTTCAAAGAAACGGATAAAAAATATACCCTGCTTCAGGATATGCAGGAGAACGGTAAATTGGAAATTTCTCCGCTTGCGTATATCCGAGGTAGAAGCCTGAATCATATCTTTTTTATTATTGATGAAGCGCAAAACCTGACTCCGCATGAGGTTAAAACCATTATTACCCGTGCGGGAGAGGGCACAAAGATTGTATTTGCCGGAGATATAAACCAGATTGATACACCTTATCTGGACTCTCGTTCTACCGGATTAAGCTATCTTATTGATAGAATGAAAAACCAGTCTATTCACGCACATGTGACTCTTGAAAAAGGAGAACGTTCTGAGCTGGCAGAACTTGCCAGCGATCTTTTATAGATTCTTTGTTGTGTAAATATGAAATAAGCTGAAACTTTTTGCTGTTAATTCTATCAAAATAGAAAATATTAACGGTGGAAAGGTGAAATGAAAATCAAGATTCTAGTTTCGGTATTATTGTTATTTGCATTGTCAGTTTATTCTCAAAACAAGATGGCAGGAGAAATAACCGGCAAAGTTATTGATCACACTACAAATACTCCCCTTATTGCTGCCAATGTGATGGTTGTGGGAACCCAGTTGGGAGCAGCAACCAATGCCGATGGGGAATATCGTATTACCAATGTGCCAGTGGGTGTGCAGGTTGTTCGGGTTTCTGTTATCGGGTACAAGACGGTGGTGAAATCCGATATTTCTGTAAACTCTGTTAAACCATCAGTTGTTAATTTCGAGTTGGCAGAAACCGTCATCGAATTTGACGAGTTAACAGTTAGACCCGAGTATTTTGAATCTTCTACAGACCGTCCCATAAGTACCCAGACACAATCAAATGAAGAAATTCGTCGGTTACCCGGAGGTTTTGAGGATGTTGTTCGTGCAATATCCATTTTACCGGGTGTAGGGCAGGTCACCGGCGGGCGAAACGATTTGATTGTTCGCGGAGGAGCACCTTCTGAAAATTTATATGTTGTGGATGGTATTGAAATACCGAATATCAATCACTTTGGCACCCAGGGTGCCAGTGGCGGGCCTATCAGCTTTATTAATCTTGATTTTGTTTCGGGTACTGCATTTTCAAGTGGAGGCTTTGGAGCTCGATATGGAGACAAGTTGTCTTCTGTTTTAACTCTTGATCTGCGGGATGGCAGAGACGACCGTTGGGGTGGAAAGGGCACCATTGCCGCATCTCAATTTGGATTGGATCTTGAAGGCCCAGTGGGGAACAATGGATCAACCCTGTTTTCAGCCAGAAGAAGTTATCTTGATTTTATCTTTAAGGCCAACGGTTTTGGATTTGTACCGGAATACTGGGATTTTTTATCAAAGACCAGTTTTGATCTGAGTAAAAATGATCAGTTGAGAGTTTTAGGTATAGCCGCTTTGGACAAAACCAACTTTTTGAATGATACGGAGGAAAATCGTTACGATAACTCTCAGATATTGGGCAGCAGTCAAAATCAATTCATGGGTGGTATAACCTGGAAGCATATATTTGCCGGCGGTTTTTCGGAAATGACTTTGGGACAGTCATTGGTAGATTATGATTACTTTCAGAATGATACATTGCAAAATCCTTTGTTCCGTAATCTGTCTCTTGAACACGAGACCTCGCTTACAGAAAATGTAGTTTTTAATCTGACAAAAAGTACCGAGGTTACAACAGGCCTTCAGGGGAAATTTGTACGTTTGCATTCAGACATTTACTTGCCTTCGATGGTTGATGAATATGGCTTTCCTGTTTCGCTGGTACTTGATGAAAGAACCAGTGCATATAAAGGGGCTGGTTGGGTACAGGTTGCGCAAAATTGGGGACCTCTGGATGTGGTCGCAGGTTTGCGATACGATTATTTTAATATGATTGATGCTAAAAATGCTGTTTCTCCCAGAGTCTCTTTCCGGTACGCGCTTTCAAATCTAACGAGTGTGAAAATGAGTGCGGGTAAGTTTTATCAGGCACCTTCATATGTCTGGTTAATGACCAATTCAGCGAATAAAAAGTTGAAACATATTACCGCAAATCAATATATTTTTGGTATTGAACATCTGTTAAGAGACGATACCATTGTTAGTATTGAAGCGTATTATAAGCAATATGACAATTATCCGGCAAGTCTAACCCGGGAATACCTGGTACTTGCGAATACTGGCGCGGGATACGGAGGTGCCAGTGAAGGTTACGTTTCATTTGGTATTGACCCAATGGTAAGCAGTGGTAAGGGCAAGGCGCACGGTGCCGAGTTGTTTGTACAAAAAAAGTTTTCAAGTTCACCTTTGTATGGTACATTTAGTCTCAGTTACAACAATGCCCGGTTTACCGCGCTTGACGGTATTGAACGGGCAGGCAGTTATGAGCAACGTTGGATCATGAATCTTGGAGGAGGGTATGTCTTTGGTCAGTTCTGGGAGTTGAGCACTCGCATTCGATATGCAACCGGAAGACCTTATACGCCTTATGAACCGGATTTTTCAAGATCCCCTGAAAAATTCAACACCCTGCGTGTTCAGGATAATTATTTTATCGATCTACGTATTGATAGACGCTGGTACATGGAAAAGATTTCGCTAATTACCTATATTGATGTACAAAATCTGCTAAACAGAGATGTTTATGATGTTCCAAGCTTTAATTTGTACAAAGGCACGATTGAAAGTACCGGTGGTGTAGGTATTCTACCCTCAATTGGAATTAGTGCTGAATTTTAGATAAAGTGTTAATAAATTTCTATTCATTATTGATTTGTGAATATTAACTTGCTATTTTAATTAATAATAATTAAGTTTTTCCAAAACGAAATAGTAGTTAATCGTTTTGGGGATACTTATGCCCTGTAAAATAGAATTAAATAGCACGCAACAAAAACCAACCATTAATAATACCTGGAATACTACTGGATATTTTAAAATTTTAAAGAAGGGGCTGAAATGAAAACAGAAGCCATGAAATCTTTGAATTTTATACTGATTGTTGTGCTGGTGTTTCAACTGATCATATTACCCATTGCACTGGATGTAGGTCAGGCGCAGCAAAGCAGTAATTCAACAATAATTTCCCATCAACCGGTACGTCTCGGATACCGCGGGCGCCCCCTGAATGTTGTAACAAACATAAACGATGATGTAGGAATAAGGCGCGTTAGCCTGGTCATCCACTATGGTGAAAATACCAAAACCGGAAATATGCCTGAATTGAGTCGTGGTGGAAAAACCCCGGTCCAGGTTAGTGTGTTAAAAGATTCAAAAGTTTATTCCGGTCCCTCTGCACGGACCCGACTGAAAGGTAAACTGTATCGTGGCGAACTTGTAAGAGTGACCCGCGTTAAAGAAAATTTTTACCGTATTTTGACAGATGGCGGATTGTATGGTTATGTAGAATCAGAAAATCTGCGAGTCATGAAAAACGGTAAATCCTATGGTGTTTCTATTCCTGCAAGTCTTACCAATTATCCTTTTATTTCTTATCAGATTGTTGTGACAGATGCCAAGGGTAATATATCTAAATCCAAGATGCAAAAGGTTAGATTATTAACCCAGGAAGAAATTGCTGCATTGCGAGCAAAACGGGGTGGTAGTAGTTCTACCAAAACTGCCTCTGCTAAAGGCGGCTCTTCTATGACAAAATATATAGTTCTTGCCGGGCTGGTAGCATTGGGCGGCGGAGCTTATTATTATGCAACCCAGCAAGATGATGAAAAAGAAACCACAACAGTCAATGTTGAGGTTGGTTGGGAATAAACAGGGATTTTGTTCCCGCATTAAAACATAGGAGCCAGACATGTTGGTAATAAATAAAAAAAGATATTTTTCTCTGTTTACAGGTTTTATACTTGTTACATTTATTCTGGGTTGTGGACTCATGACTCCGAATGAACCTCAGACGGGAGACCGTGTATCCATTGCCGCTTCTGTGAACATGCCGCACCAGGCGCTTGCTACTGCAGATCTTTCCAGTATCGTTATGGTGGTCACCGGCAATGATATTGAAACCATTCAAACCAATCTGGTATTGGATGGAACCAAAGCCAAGGGTACGGTTGATGTTCCGGTAGATAAACAACTGACATTTACAGTTAGTGCTTATAGAGATACGGTTAAAGTATTAGAAGGATCAACCGTTACGACTGTTAAAAAAGGTCAGGCAAATTCTATCCCCATAACTTTGGATTTTTTAATCTCGGCGATAATTCTAACACCTCCGGATTCTGTGATCTCGGTGGGTGACAGTATTTCTGTATTTTTGCAGGCACGTAGTCCTGATTC
The DNA here is from genome assembly GCA_963693055.1 of bacterium. GTDB lineage: Bacteria > Zhuqueibacterota > Zhuqueibacteria > Residuimicrobiales > Krinioviventaceae. The sequence goes on along the minus strand of OY843751.1, from coordinate 5,223,316 downwards.
TTTGAGCGCAATTGGCGCCAGAGTTTCTTTTAATCAAAACAGCTTGCAAGTTGTTGACCTCAGTGTAGAACAGGGGTATCTGGAATCGAATGGCGGAAATGTAAATTTGTTAAAATTTACCCAGGATAATAGTAATGGTACCGTTGACCTGGTTGTTGGTATCTTTCCTGCTTCCAGCTATGTAAATAGTGTAGATGGCAAAGTTGGTAAAATTGTTTTTCGCGCTATTTCTGCAGATACGGTTGATTTGGGATTATCTGTTAATAATGAAGACGATTCTGATCTGGGTGTTTTTGATTACAAGGCAGATTTGGTCAATTCCCTGGGTTTGGGAAGTAGAATTATTATACAATAAAGAGATTTTAACTGGTATCTTACCGGTCAATGAAGGAGCCTGTTATGAAAATGAATTCAATATATAAAATAATGTTACTGCTGTTCTTGGTACCTGCACTGGTTTGGGGTGTTGTGTACAATGAGGACCGTATTGTGGCATCTGATGGCGCGGCTGCAGATCTGTTTGGATTTGATGTTGATGCAACTCAATCCGTTATGATTGTTGGCGCACCTGGTTACGATGGCAGTACTGATGAATTACTGAATAGTGGTGCCGCTTATGTTTATTCAATAGATGGATTACAGTGGTATCAACAGACAGTTGTTACTCCGGACAAGCCTGCTGCTGGTGAATATTTTGGTAGCTCTGTAGCCATTGAAGGTACAACGCTGGTTATTGCAGCACCGGGAGATGTTGAGAGCGATCCCTCGGATAGTTATGCCGGTAATGTTTATGTATTTGATTATACCGGTGCAGTATGGCAGCAAACACAGTTGTTGATTCCCACTGTTGATGACCGGGCCGTTGGAGATGTGTATGGTATATCTGTAGATATTAGTGGCGATTATATTGCTGTTGGCGCTTCATTGCATGATCAGGAAGCGTTAGCAGATGCCGGTGTTGTTTATATTTTCAAAAAGAACGAGTCAACATGGTCACATGTTCAAACGATTACAGCCAGTGATGCGGCTGCAGGAGATCAGTTTGGACATGCTGTTTCTTTGGATGGTAATCACCTGGTTGTAGGTGCCAAAGGTAAAGACATTGTTGATCCACTGGTTACAGATGCGGGTGCAGCTTATTTTTTCACTCTTGCTAGTGAAACCTGGAGTCAGGTTTACAAATATCCTGAAAACAGTACTGTCTCCACAAATTTTATGGGCTTTGGCAGTTCTGTTTCTTTATCCGGAACAACTGCCGTTGTTGGTTGTCCGGCTGATCAAACCACTGACGGATCCGTTTATGTTTTTAATTATGCGAGTGAAAGCTGGTCTCAAAATGGTGATTCTCCATTAACTCCTGCCAGTCTGGATGAAAACACCTGGTGGGGTAAATCAGTTGTTACTGATGGTGAGTTGATTCTGGGTGGTGACTATGGTTATGGAACACATGGTGCTGCCTTTACATATACTTTTGATGGTACAAATTGGGCATACGATCAAATGTTAACTCCTGAAACCAGCCAGGAAGCTGGTGGAGATATGTTTGGCTTTGCGACTGCCCTTGCCGGTACGCAATTGGTTGTTGGTGCTCGTAATGGCGTTGGAGGTGATGCCGGTACAGTCAATACTGCGGGTGCAGTATATGTTAATAGTCAGGTTCCATTAAATGCTGCCTTTATGGGCGTACCTACTACAGGTTATGCTGCACAGGAAATTGTTTTTACCGATCAGTCCACTGGTGATATTAGTGCATGGGCATGGAATTTTGGAGATGGTACAACCAGTACCGAACAAAATCCAAGACATTATTATTCTGCTGCAGGTATGTATACAGTTTCATTAACAGTTACCCAAGGTGTTGAAACCGACACAGAAGAAAAAGTTGAATATATTACCATGCAGGAAACCCAAACATTTGATGACTGGAAACGTGTACGTTTGGGTGCAGATGTAGAAGAATCATTATATGATGTTCAGGTGTTGAATGAAACCACGGCTATTGCGGTTGGCGGTTGGACAAATGGTCATCTGTTGAAAACAACAGATGATGGAATGGTTTGGTCACGCACAGATTTTAATGACAGACTTTCTGATGTATATTTTATAGATGATAATACGGGTTATATTGTAGGCAATAATGGTTTTATTGCCAAAACCACCAATGGTGGTGAAACCTGGTCAAGTTCTAACCATGCCAGTGGTTATTTCCATGACGATGTCTGGTTTACTGACGCCAATACCGGTTATATTACCGGTTTCAACTATTTGGGATCAAATTCTGGTGGTTGGATCTTGAAAACCACAGATGGCGGTGAAAATTGGAATGAAATTGCAATTGCAAAAGAAACGTTTCCTGTAACTGCGGTCGAATTTATTGACGCAAATGTCGGTTATGTTGTTGGTGGAAATACAGTGAATTCAAATTCCGGCTTTGTGTATAAAACCACAGATGCCGGCGCAAACTGGACTAAAATTCTGGATACATCGCAAAAGCTGTGGGATGTTCACTTTGTTAATGCGAATACCGGTTTCGCGGTTGGTCGCGCGGGAATGCTGGTAAAAACCACTGATGCTGGTGAAAACTGGTCAGAGTATGTTTGGGCCAGTCCTCCAAAAAGTTTTTTGTCTGTAGACTTTCTTGATGAAAATCATGGTTTTATTGGAATGGAAGGTGCCGAGGTTGCAATAACTGAAGACGGTGGCACAACCTGGGCGATTACCGAATTGGGAAGCTTGTATCATTCCTTATATTCTGTTGATATGCATAATTCTGGTGATGGCTATATGGTGGGACAAAACGGAATTATTCTCAAATATGCTGTTGAACCGTTCCTTGCCGCTTTTCAGGCATCCCCGGTTACAGGTACAGCTCCGCTGACTGTTAACTTTACTGATCAATCAACCGGAGATCCTGTTTCCTGGAGTTGGAGCTTTGGTGATGGTTCTGTTGATGACAGCCAAAATCCTTCACATGTTTATGAATATCCCGGAACCTATACAGTGGCACTGACAGTATCTGATGGTGAAGAACAGAATACTGCTACAGAAACCAATCTGATTACTGTACGGATAACTCAACCGGAAAATTATAGCTGGACCTGTATTCCACGTGAAACCATGTTTCCCGGAGCAGATCAACCTGTTGTGAATCAAATGGCTTTTGATCCCTTTGACAGCACGGTTGTGGTTGCAACCAGTCAGGGTGTTACCGAGTATTCCGGTATTTATTGGAGAAATTTTCAGGTTACCAATAATGATAACTGGCCGCAGGTGAATGCCGTAGCTGTTGATAGTTCAGGACGTCGCTGGTATGGTTTGAGTTCCGGTGTTAGAATGTTTAGTCCTACGGATACTACATTTCATGATCCAACAGAATCGGGAGTGAATGATATTTATGTAGCACCTGATACTACGATCTGGATTGCAACAGACGCAGGCTTGGCGCATTATGACTGGAATACCTGGACTGTTTATACCAAAGAAAACAGCGGTTTGACAGAAAATCAGGTAAACCGTGTAACCAAGGTGCCTGATGAAACCATGATGCTGATCAGTACCAATGGCGGCGGATTGAATGCTTTTGATTATCAGGAAAATAGTTGGGAAACTTTTACTTCCGAAGATGGTTTGCCCTATGATGTTGTATATAATGTCGTTTTTGGTAAAAATGGTAAAGCCTGGATGGCCCTTTATCATGGTGGTATTGTAGAGTTTACCGATCAGGATAATTTTACTGTTCATACTCCTATTGATGATGGTGAAGCAGGATTGTATTATTCATCAGTTGGTGTTGACAGCAGTGGTAATATCTGGGCTGCAAGCGCAAATTCAGGAATAGCCCGTTACGATGGCGTAAGCTGGACTACTTTTGATGCAGAAAGTGCTGAGCTCTGTTCAGAAATGCCTCGCGCTAAGAATGTTTTGGTAGAACCCAATGGTAACCTCTGGTTTGGTACTCAGGATGCCGGAATGATCCGTTTTGGTGCACCTGAAGCACAGGGTGTTGATTTTTATGCGAATGTGACTTCGGGATATGCTCCCCTGACAGTGCAGTTTTACGGTTATGCCTCGGGTGGAACCCCGACATATTGGTCATGGGATTTTCAAAATGACAATGATATTGATGTAGTGGGTGAGAATGAAAAGAACCCTTCTTTTACGTTTACTGAGCCGGGCGTGTATACTGTTAAACTTTTTGCTCCTTTTGGTGCAAACAATCAGCAAAAAATTCGATATGAATATATTCATGTTCTGGATGATAATGATAATGCCGGTGATTTGAACGGACAGATTACCGATGCGGTAAATGGTGATGGAATCCCCGGAGCTACTGTTAGACTGGGTGAGTATACCACAACTACAGATGTTGATGGGTATTACAGTTTTACAGATGTACCGGTTACGGACCTGGTTGCTGATTTTATCGCGAATCCTCGTTCCGGAAATGCTCCGTTGAATGTGCAGTTTTCTGACCTGTCAGCATTCGGACGTATGCTCTTGTCAGTATCTGCAACAGGCTATACCGATTATTCCACTTTGGTGAATGTTTCCAGTGATGTGACAACTTTTAATGTTTCCATGTCTCCGACTATTGAAGAAGGAGGTATGCGAATTGTTTTGAGTTGGGGCGCAACCCCACTCGATCTGGATGTTCATCTGCTGACACCAGAGATTGAAGGTGATACATACGAAGTTTATTACAGCTATAAAGGAAACAGCAGTGCTGCACCCTATGCATTGTTAGATCTGGATGATACAAATGGTTATGGTCCTGAAACCATAACATTGTACGATACCTTTACCGGAACTTATAAATGTTACGTGTACAATTATTCAGGTACTCCGGCTATCACCGCTTCGAACGGTGTAGTACGAATTTATAATGATCAGGGAATTCTGGAAACCATTTACGTTCCCAATACCGGTGAAGGAAATTACTGGTATGTTTGTGATGTGGATGGCGCAACCGGTTCTGTAACCGTTGTTAATACGCTTAGCAGCAGCGCGCCGGATGGTGCTGTATTTAATGCAGAGCAGGCAGAAGTAAAACCCGAATTACCGCAAATGGCTCGAAACAGTGGCGCCTCAACAAATGCGATTACCAGCTGGCAATGGGATTTTGACAATGATGGTACAGTAGATGCCACCGACCAGAATCCTTCATATACCTTTGAAGCAGGTGGTACCTATACTGTGAAATTGACAGTGTCGGATGGTGAAAATACAGATACCGAAATTAAAGAACATTATGTTACGGTTATTGGCAGTACTGGTTCAATCAATGGATATGTGACCGATGCTGTGAATGGTAACCCTCTTGAAAGCGTAACCGTTACAATAGCCGGCCGTACCACAACAACCAATTCCGAGGGATATTATCAAATCGATAATGTACCTCTTGCTGATATATCCGCCGCATTTTCCGCGTATCCTCGTTCAGGAAATGCACCGCTTTCGGTTCAATTCCAGGACTTGTCGTCTTCAAATTCCGAGCGTGTATTCTTTAGTGTTGATGGATATTATGCTTATAACCAGCTTGTTTCTCTGGATGATGAAGGTACAACGTTAAATGTATCTCTCTCTCCCGAAGTGGGTGAAGGCCAGATGCGTGTTGTTCTGACATGGGGCTCTGCGCCTAGTGATCTGGATCTGCATATGCTGACACCTGATATTGGTGGTACTCCATATGAAATTTATTACAGTAACAAAGGAAACAGTGACAGCGCACCTTTTGCTCAGTTGGATATTGATGATACCAGTGCTTATGGCCCTGAAACTATAACCTTGTATGACCAGTTTACCGGAACCTACAAAGTGTTTATTCACAATTATTCAGGTTCACCCGATATTACTACTTCATCAGGTACTATACAGGTGTTTGGTGGAGCAGGATTGATTGAGACTATTAATGTGCCCACCACGGGAACAGGCCTTTACTGGTATGCCTGTGATATTGATGGTGAAACCGGTGCGGTTACTGTAGTTAATACTATAGAAAACGAAGAACCGGCTGGTGCTGTACTGAACCCATTGACTTATGCAGCCAAGGAGCCACAACCACAATTGTCTCAGGGAGTCAATTCCGGTAATGAAGTTACATCATGGCACTGGGATTTTGATAATGATGGTGTGATCGATGATGATTCTCAGAATCCTACTTTTGTTTACACAACACCGGGTACCTATACAGTAAAGTTGACGGTAAGCGATGGTGAGCACACAGATTCTGAAATTAAACAAGAATATATAACTGTTACCGGAAATTATGGCTCCATAAGCGGTAAAGTAATAGACGCGGTTACCGGTGATCCTCTTGAGAACGTAACCGTAACAGTAGCAGGTATGACGACTACTACTGATGCGTCGGGTAATTATGTGTTGAATAATGTTCCGCTTGAAACATTATCCGCTGCGTTTTCCGGCTATCCCCGCACGGGTAGTGCGCCTCTTGAAGTACAGTTCCAGGACTTGTCTTCAGTTAACGCACAGCGGGTATACTTTGATTTTGAAGGATATTACAGTTATAATCAATTGCTTTCTATTGCTGAATCGGGAACGGTTCTGAATATTTCTCTGTCACCCGAGATTGGTGAAGGTCAGATGCGTGTTGTACTCTCGTGGGGTGATGCACCCAGTGATCTGGATTTGCATATGAAAACACCTGCAATTGAAGGTAATACCTATGAAATATACTATAGCAGCAAAGGCAGCAGCACAAGCGCTCCTTACGCTGAACTGGATATTGATGATACCAGTGCTTATGGTCCTGAGACTATCACATTGTATGATCAGTTTGCCGGAACTTATAAAGTGTTCATTTATAATTATTCGGGGTCACCAGATATTGTTACCTCTGGCGCTTCACTTCAGGTTTTTGGTGATACCGGATTAAAAGAAACAATCAATGTACCTACAAGTGGTGAAGGACATTACTGGTATGTTTGTGATATTGACGGTGCTACCGGTAATGTTACAGTTGTCAATACCATTGGTTCTTCTGCTCCTGAAGGTGCACTGTTTACACCGCAAACTTATGCAGTCAAAGCCCCACAGCCACAGTATTCTCAGGGTGCTGTTATGAACACTGAATCAACCAGCTGGAAATGGGACTTTGATAATGATGGTGTTGTTGATGATATTTCACAAAATCCTACCCATATTTATGCTACCCCGGGAACCTATACGGTTAAATTAACCATTTCCAATGGTGAAAATGAGGATGTGGAAATTAAAGAAAATTATGTAACCGTAAGCGGCAGCTATGCTACTGTTAGCGGTAAAGTAACTGACGCTGTAAATGGTGACCCTATTGCCGGAGCAACTATAGTTATTGCCGGTCAAACCACAACAACCGACGAAAATGGTAATTACGAATTAACAAATGTACTGGTGGGAACACTTTCGGCTGATTTTACAGGTTCACCAAGATCGGGTACCAATCCGCTCACTGTACAGTTTGAGGACAAATCTTCAACCGGTGCGCAGTTGTTGTCAGTATCCGCTGAAGGTTATTACGGTTATGAACAGTTGACCTCGGTTGAAGGATCGGGAGTGACTGTGAATGTTGCACTGTCACCCGAGATTGGTGAAGGTCAGATGCGTGTTGTTCTCACCTGGGGAGATACTCCCTCAGATCTGGATATCCACATGCTGACCCCAACAATTGAGGGTAACAAGTATGAAGTGTATTACAGTAGCAAGGGAAGCAGCACCAATGCACCCTTTGTTGAACTGGATATTGATGATACCAGTGCCTATGGCCCTGAAACCATTACTATGTACAATCGATATACCGGTACCTACAAGGTATATGTACACAACTATTCCGGTAGTCCGGAAATAACCCAATCCAATGGTACTGTACAGGTTTTTGGGGATACTGGCTTGCTTGAAACCATACATGTGCCTACGATTGGTGAAGGTGATTACTGGAATGTCTGTAACATTGACGGTGTGACCGGACAGGTGATTGTAATCAACACTCTCACTGAAATCGAACCGGAAGGTGCTCTGTTTGGCAGTAATCCTCAATTTACAGATTTGAAACCGTCTATTAATTATATTGAAACTGCATCTACCTCAGGTTCTGTTACCAGTTGGAAATGGGATTTTGATGGTGACGGTACAATTGATTCTGAAGAAGAAAATCCGGCATTTACCTATACCGAACCGGGTTCTTATACTGTTAAATTAACAGTATCGGATGGTTTGACTCAAAAGACCCGTACACGAGAGAGTTATATTAATGTAGATGAAAATACCACCACAAGCGGATATTACCTGCTTGTACATGGTATAAATAGTGAACAATTCCCCCAAATTAATACCTATGTTTCTGTGATCGATACATCCAGCGACGACGCACGCGTTCAGGTTGTTGATGGTTTATCAATTGGTAATTTTGATATCACTGAAAATGGTATAGATGAATCTGTGACCAGTGTCAATAAGGTCAGCAGCAGCCATCCTGCAAAGCTTGATATGGTTTTTGTTGTTGATATCTCTACCAACATGGCAAGTACAGTTTCATCTTTAAAAACATATCTCTCTGCTTTGGGAGATTCGCTGAGCACTCACGGAATTGATTATCGATTTGGTTTGGTAACCTATAGCGATGCCATCAGCACTGTGGGTGAATTGACGTCAGACAGTAAACAGTTTAAGGCTTGGTTTGAAACTCTTGAAACTGTTTCTGATACGCAGGGTGATGGTGTAACCAATTCTTTGCTTGCGGTTTACAAGGCATCTCGACTGGGATTCAGAAATTATGCAGCAAAAGCCGTAATGGTAATTACCAATAATTCCCATTATACAACAGCCCAGATCAGTGGTGTTGAATATACGGACAGTTCATTGGCATATATGTTGAAAGAACAGGGAATTGTTTGCCACTATATTGGACCAGACAGTGAAAACAATTCTTACATGCTGCCATATGTTACGGGTGGTGCTTTGATTTCCTATGAGCAGGATATGAGTAATGTGATTGATGACCTCAAGGATGTACTGACATCCCTTTATGTTGTCACCTATACCACCCTGAATACATCAACTTATGATGGTACTCGCAGTGTAGTTGTTAAAGCGGTAAGCGGTGACAAGAACGGATACGGAACAGGTCGTTACTTTGTTGGTTCTTCAAGACTGGTTACAGAACCTACACAAATTCTGGGACTGGTTGGCAATTATGTTACCTTGAACATTAATGGTGAATCTTTGGTGAATGTGGATTCCTGCTACATTAGCCTGGATTATGATACAACCGCTCTGGATTTTGTTGGGCATTACGCCGGATCTTTTCTGAGCCAGGATGGTTCATCCCTGATTCAATCGGTGACCGATGTGAATGGCAGAATCACCATTCAATTGGGACGTAATGTGAATGCCGGAACTGCCGGAATCAACGGAACCGGTACACTTTACGCACTACGTTTCCAAATTTTGAGTACTACCAGCAGTAATCCTGTATCGTTTAGTTCTTTCAATCTCTGGGATCCAAACAGTACAGCAATTGCGGTGCAATCACAGAATCCTACATTGGAATCACCGTATGTTAGCGGAACCACCAATTCCCGATTGCTGGGAGATTTTGACAACAGTCTGGCTATTGATACCCGCGATTTTGTATTGCTGGCTACCTATTGGAATACAACGAATCCTACGGGTGGCGATATTGGTCCGGCTACAGGTTCAATGCCGTTCCTGACTGCTACTCCAGATAATGAGGTTTCATACGAAGATTTGTTTGTCTTTACCCAGATGTGGAACTGGTACCACGACAATTACAAGAATACAGGATCTTCACTGTCCAAGGTTACCAATAAAATTGGTTGGGCCGATGTACCTGATCAGGAAAAAGAACGTACCGTGAAACTGAATATCACCGCGCAAGAGATCGCAAACCTGGGTATGGGACATTTACAGGTTAAATATGATCCCCTGGTATTGCGTTATAAATCAGCAAGTGCTGGTGATTTGTTGAATGACAATAATACGGCAATTGCATTTTTTGCGGATGATCAGTCAAAAGCAGGTGTGCTGGATATATCTCTGTCTCGCCTGGCTTCTGCCGAAATTTCACCCGAAATTGCAGGGACCGGTGTTCTGGCAACAATCGAGTTCGAACGTGTTGATCTGGCCGCAGAGTCACAGGTTACCTTGAACAAGGTTGATTTACGTAACTCGAGCAATCACCAGTTCATTCTGTTGAGTGATATAGAAACCCAGGTAGCTGGTATGAAATTACCAACGAAATTTGAATTGAGCCAAAACTATCCAAACCCGTTCAACAACCGTACGACATTCCAGTACAGTCTGCCTCAGGATTCAAAGGTAGAGATCACAATCTTTAATGTATTGGGACAACCGGTAAGAACCCTGGTAAGCACCAAGATGGATGCAGGTGTTCATAACAAGGTGTGGGACGGAAATAACGATGTTGGCAACCTGGTTAGTAGCGGTGTTTATTTTGTACAAATGAAGGCCGGTACCTTTAAACAAATAAGAGAAATAGTTTTCCTCAAATAAGGAAAATTTTCCGGTAGGTTTTGGAAAAAAGGCGGTTATTTCATATAGTATTTACTAGAAGTAACCGGAAGTCAAACAAAGATTTTAAAACTTACCGGAGGACAAATGTACAATACTCGTAGTAGTTTGTATGACAGGATATTAGAAAAAACACCCGAGCAAGTATTCATCAATTCTTTACGAAAAGAATTTGAATTATCACCGGCAGAAAGTAAAGGGATATTGGATTTAGCCAAGCAGTGTTTATTTGGCGAGGTTCCCCAGACAGTTGGTAAAATAAAATATATCTGCGCATCCACCAAGGCAAAACATGGCAAGCCCCTGGGTGAGCAGGAATTGAAAGAAGTAGAGTTAACACTGGATGCCGGTGTAGAAGATTTAAATGTATTAAAAGAAAGCGGTCCCAAGGCACTGCGCCAGTTAAAGGTCTTACGATTGACCGAAGAAGCCTGGGATCAGGAAGGTTCTTTGACACAAGAGGATTTGGCCCGGATCCTCCAGGTTACGAGCCGCACTGTACGCCAGGATATAAAGTCTTTGCAGACTGATGGCAACTTTATTCACACGCGCGGAACAGACCATGACATCGGTCGGAGCTTGTCACACAAAAGCCACATTATTGAACTGTATTTGCAGGGAGACACATACGATGCAATTATTCGTAAAAGTCGTCATAGCGCGTTTTCAATAAAACGATATGTGTGCAGCTTTGGCAGGCTGTTGTTATTACTGAATCATGGTATGCAGGATATCAAAGAGATCAGTCGGTTATTAGGCCAAAGTGAGCGTTTGACCCGTGAGTACCTGGATATTTTTGAGCATCATAAACAGGGTGACAAATGGCCGCCGATCTATGTAGAGTTATTGGAGCAATTAAAGGTGTTATACCCCTCGAAAAAAAAACAAACCAAGGAGGGGATCGATGAAGACTAAGCCTTTAAATCGTTATGAATCAATAGCTAAGCGTAGCTTTCAAAATGCGATTATTCGATTACTGGAAGAAAATTATAAAATGCTGGGAAGCCACAAAGTCATCCGGATGATTGCGGAAGATATTGTCGCATTGCAAAATGAATTTTATCCAGAGCTGGAAAAGAAAAGTTTTGGTCAGATTATCTGGCGGACAACCAAAGCGACAAACCGAAAGCCAAGCTATGGCACAAAAGCGGAAGATTATGAGGTTCAGACAGTTGTGCTACCGTTGGTAACAGATGCGGATATTGACAATCGTATCAAAAGCCATTATTCTTATCCCCCAAAAGATGGCAGTGCTAATTATGAAAAACAAACAGAACGGGATATTAAAGTAATGGCGCGGTTATGCAAGAGTGCGGCAGAACAGGGCGGCTGGTTGACAGGTGCAGAACTCAGTGTATTGTTGAATCGCTCATTAAACACTATTGGTCGGTATATGACAATTTATCATGAAACGCATGATGATATATTGCCGACTAAAGGAATGATGCTGGATCAGGGCAGTAAGCCGACGCATAAAGCCGCAATTATAGATTTGTACGAGCAGGGATATCCCGAACCGGATATCGCCCGGATTACAAATCACACAATTGAATCAACGAGTCGGTATTTAAAGAGTTACAAGAACGTAAAATCATTATTGGAAAAAGGTTTTAATTTAATGGAAATGGTAAGAATAACCGGATTAGGACGGAGTACAATATTACAATACCGTGATCTGGTTTATCATTATCATTCAGATTTAATACAAAAGAAAACTTGAAAATTTGAAAAGGAATTAATAGGTTAGGTTGTCATTGTTTTTCAGCTAACTCCAGTCGCCCTACGAGCTCCTTTCGTTAGCTGAAAAAATGAATAAATGTTCTAATCTTAAAAACAACCTACCGGAAATATTTCCTAAACGTAAATAAACTATTCGAGCCCCGGGTGTTCAGCCCGGGGCTTTTTTATGCCTGCTTTTCGCTTTTCCTGATTTATAACTTACTTAACTCCTTGTATTCACAATTAATTCTTTGTACCTTTTAGATTGTCAAAATTACAGGATATATCATTGAATAAAAATCGTAGAGATCTGACGCAGGGCAGTATTGTAAAAAATCTTTGGATATTGGCCATCCCCATGATGGCAACCAATGCTTTGCAGACGGTTTTTAATATTGTGGACATGATGTTTGTGGGACGACTGGGTGCTGCCCCGGTTGCCGCTATTTCGATTGTAGGTAATATTTTAATGATCCTTTTTGCGTTGATATTGGGGATCAGTATAGCAACCGGCGCAATGGTTTCCCGTAGTTTTGGTGCAAAAGATTTTGATAATGTGAACCATGTAGCGTTACAGTCCATGATTTTTGGTGCTTATTTGGGTCTGTTCCTCTCAATTATCGGTTATTTTGTTGCACCGTATCTCATCAATATATTTGGAGTGGAACAAGACGTACATAATATGGCTACAGTCTATATGCGTATCCTGTTTGCGGGATCCATTCCCATGGCGTTGTCCTTTTTGTCCGCATCCATTTTTCAGGCAGTGGGTGACGCCAAAACCGCCATGTGGATCATGCTGGTAGCGGTTCTGTTGAATGCAATCATGGATCCGTTATTGATTTTTGGATTGGGACCTTTTCCCCGGTTAGAGGTGGCAGGCGCTGCCTGGGCAACAACCCTTGCCCGTACAGTTGGTATGGTCATAGCTATTCTGTTCCTGATTGTTAAAAAGACCCATCTCCATATCAAATGGGAATCTTATAAAATTGACTGGAACCTGGTGAGACGTATCGCCAGGATCGGGTTTCCCGGATCGCTGCAAATGGGGTTACGCAGTGCAACCGGTATTATTATGATGGCTATTGTTGCCGGGTATGGGACTGTAGCGCTCGCCGCTTTTGGTATTGGTATCCGGGTTGATATGCTGGTCATGATGCCGGGATTTGGCCTTGCCGCGGCAACGGCAACCCTGGTGGGACAGAATCTGGGAGCAGGAGAACCGGACCGTGCTGTGAAAAGTACCTGGCTGGCGCTTGTTTTCTTTGTCTCAATCATGGCAACCGCCGGTATCATCTATTTTACGCATGCGGCAGGTATATTTAAATTGTTTACCGGTAATGCAGAGGTGATCCATAATGGGGTGAATTATTTGCGTATTATGGTACTCTCTTATCCGTTTATTGCCATGGCAGTAATCTTTAATCGTGGATTAAGCGGTGCGGGTGAAACCCTGTGGCCCATGATTATAACCGCTTTTTCTTTGTTAGGTATTGCTGTTCCCTTGTCATTTATTGTCCCCAGAATTTGGGATGTGGGCGTTAACGGTGTATGGATTGCGGTTGTGATTTCTAATTTTGTAAATGCAATGATTATCTGGTCGATCTTTGCCAGGGGTAAATGGAAGGTCAAGAAATTGTAGCCAAAACCCTGCAGGGCGATCCGCTTCCATTGTGCAGGGGTAATGCGCCAATGAACAGTGTTATGCCGGCTTTTGTCAGCTTTTCAAGATGGGTAAGGTTTTCAAGATGATAGATTTTATATTTTGCAGCCAAAAGATTTACCGCAAATGTTTGTGATTGACCGCCGTCTATGCCGGCAGTATCAATTCCCACTCCGGTTATGTTGCGGGTGATCAGGTGCTGCATCGCAGATTCTGTAATCCCCGGAAAGTGCATACCCGACGCGTTATTGCCCAGATACTTTGCCGGTTCCTGCCAATACTGACTCCAGCTGGTTTCAAATAATACAACGGTTTTGGCAGAAATTTTTTGATTTGAATTTTCCCAGTTTACAATATCCTCTTTTGAAACAAGATAGTCAGGATTTCGTTTACATTGAGGTATAACCGGTATCTTTACGGCCGGTACAATGAGATTATCCGGTAGAACCTGATCGATGGATGGCCCTGACGGAATAAAATGAGAAGGCGCACCAATGTGCGTACCTGTATGCTCTCCGATTTTCAACTCGTTCAGTGTATAACCATCCTTTTCGGGATTGGATACAATGGTCATGCTGAATTTGGGATCACCGGGCCAAATGGGTATGTCTTTATTCAAAGGCTGTGTCAGGTCAATAACATGCATGATAATCGTTGCTTTTTAATTATAAATCCATAATTTAAATGTCTATGAGTGAATATACAAAAAATAATCCACAAAGTGAACCTCCTTTGGACTGGAATTTTGCTCCCGAATGCGCTACGGTTTTACCTCAAGTGGACGAAGGTCCGGAATTGACCCGAATACCCATCAGTAACGCTATTGTCAAACTTGCGTGGCCGGCGTTTACGTCTATGGTGTTTTTAATGGTGTTCAACCTGGTGGATGTCTGGTTTGTGGGCAAGTTGGGTGCAGATGCGCTTGCCGGAGTGAGTGCGGCTTCTTTTATTTTGTGGACGCTGCAATCCGTAGCAACGCTGGTAGAAACCGGTGGAAATGCCATGGTAGCACGATTTGTGGGCGCACGCGATACTGCACTGGCTAGCAGAATTGTGGGGCAATGTCTCATTATGGCGGCTGCTCTGGCAATCGGTTTTGGAGTCATTGGATTTTTGACAGAAGACTGGATTTACACATACATGGGCCTTGAGGGTGAGGTGCTCAGGCATGCACGTGAATATCTGTTCTATATCTTTTCAGGCATGATTACCATATTTATGGTTTTTGCCATGGACGCGGCTTTTCGGGGCATGGGCGATACCAAAACTCCGCTCAAATTGATAACCGCTGCGTTGACGTTAAATGTCGTGCTCGATCCCTTGTTGATTTTAGGTGTGGGACCGTTTCCCCGTATGGAAGCAGGTGGTGCGGCGCTGGCTACCGTTATCAGCCATATCGTGGCATTGGTATGGGGAATTACGCTATTGCAAAAACGGGACGTGCATATCCATATTGACTGGTCGCTAAAGTCCTTTATTAATCCCAATTTAATCTGGCGGATCACCCGGATTGGTGCGCCAATTGGGTTTAGCGGGGTGATGTTTAGCATCAGTTATATGCTGCTGACGCGTGTTATTACCGGTTTTGGTCCCGGTCCGTTGGCCGCACTGGGCCTGGGACACCGGATTGAGGGGCTGGCATATTTTGCCGCGGTGGGTGTATCCGTAGCTGCTTCTACACTGGTGGGACAAAACCTCGGTGCCGGTAAACCTGCCCGGGCCGAGAAATCCGCCTGGTTGTCCATATTATATGTGTCAATCATGCTGGTGTTTGTCTCCGTTGCATTTTATTTTGGCGGCAAGTGGATCATTTTGTTTTTTATCAGTGATCCCGTGGTAGTTGCGGAAGGGACCAGCTATTTAAAGATTATTGCTTTTTTCGAGATTTTTTTGGGGCTCGAGATCGTTTTTGAGGGTGCGTTCAGCGGTGCCGGCAATTCGCTGCCGCCTATGCTGGTTTCTGTGCCTATTACCTGGGCAAGAATACCCCTGGCATATCTATTAGCACATACACTGGGAATGGGCAGCGAGGGAGTTTGGTGGGCTATTGGCTCTACAACCGGCCTCAAGGGGATTATCATGGCGTTGTGGTTCCGCAGAAATCGCTGGAAAACCAAAAAAGTCTGATTTTTTAACTAAAAGACTGCCCACGAATCACACGAATAAGCACGAAAGTAGAATGAAATGTGATTTGTATGTCCGTCACAGACGGATTTTTTTTATTAATGCAGAAATTGCTGAGATACCGAGAAAATGGGGTTCGTGACAGAGATCAACTCTGTCACGAACGTTAGTTTTATTTATCAATTTGCACTGGCTTAATTCTCGAGTTTTTGATACGCATCCGGGAGGTTGTCATGTTTCAGCGTCCTCCGTTTAAACTTTCAACGCTTTCCATAAGAGAATTTGCCCCCATTACAAAGAAAACGATCCCCCAAAAAGATTAACGATAGAGTCTTGTACCCTGCCCTTATATATAAATCATTGCTTTTGTTAAAATTTTTGCTATTATAATATAGGTAATGATGGGGAGCAGGTTTAAATCGTGTCCTATTCCGGAAAAACCACTCCTGTTAACTATATAGTAATGAAAGGGGTCGTTTTGAAAGTGATCATAAAGCATAGAATTATTGGTTTTTTGTTTATTTTGTTGTTAGCTTTTAACAGTGTTTCGTTTGCGGGAGATATCGTATATCCATGGCGGGCTGCACCCGCATTTGCCGAGTGCGGAGGTGAATTTTCAGCATTGTATAACAATATCACTTTTGCGGATATTGACTCTGTCGTTTTAACAGGTCCGTACAATCGCGTTCTCCTGATGATTGATTCGGTCAGTGTTGATCGGTTTGTTTACGATACATTCACTCAAAAGGATGTAAACAACAAAATATGGCTCAGTGTACCCAAATCCGCACCAGAAGAGTTGTACGATTTGTTAATATACAGCAATGGCGAGACTCACGTTTCCCGTAAATCCGTCAAGGTTGTGCGCGAGTTTAAACCGTCACATTGTTTTATACACATATCCGATACGCATGTTACCCGTGCCTGGGTGGGTGATGGTGATGATGGTTATGCTAAAGAACTGGAACTGCTGGATCAGTTTGTGGATTTGGCCAATATTATTGCACCGGATTTTATTATCAATACCGGTGATGTTATAATGCACTATACCCGGGTGAATGCGGATTCTACCGGATGGGGCGGAGATAAACTGTACGATGCGGATTTACGTCCGTTGGTTGAAGAAAAGTACAGAAATTATTATACCGGGGCAAAAGGGTTTTCAGGCGTTCACGGATTTAATGCTCCGATTTTCAGTTTACCCGGCAACCACGACTCTTATGGTGTTTCCAGAAAAGACTACATGGCCATGTCAAGTCAGTGGAACGACTTGTGCGGTCTGCGCGTGTATGGATTCTCATACGGTAATACCCGTGTTTTAGCAGCGGATGATTTTCTGGGTGATCCTGTGAATGATATTCCGGATGCGTCACCCATGTCCGGATTGCAGGGACAGGTTTTGGAATCGTTCCTTGCGGAAAACGGCGATGGTGCTTTGCGCATCATGGCACAGCACCGTCCTGATCGTATTGATACAACTTTTATGGACAAGCACAGGATTGGTATACTTTTAAACGGACACAATCATACGCCCTTTCATGAGTATGTGGGTGCAACGCCGACCCTGAGTATCCGGTCCGGGACGGTCTGCCGAAGCGGTGAGATTAAAAACTGGCAAGAGAATTTGGGATTTTTTCGCATTTTTTATATTGACGGCAGCAAGTTTACATTTACCGAACCTCTGCGGTTTTGTGAAAATCCTGTGGATAATTACAGAAAATTAAAGCTTAACCTGACGCTTGAATTTAAAAACTCGAATGATGGCAATGTTGCAAAAAATGAGGCCGTGATAACCAACCGCTTTCCGGTAGACCTGCCGGGATGTAAAGTAAGATTTGTGATGAAAAAGGGCGAATACCGGGTAGACGGCGGCAAGGTAAACCAGATCATCCAGACAAAGGACAAGACGGTTGTGGATGTGTATACGGATGTGAAGAAAGGATCAGAAAAAACAGTCAAGATATTTAAGCTTTAGGATAAAAGGGGTTTAATAAATATGTTTTTTTTAACGCAGAGGCTGTAGGGACGCAGAGAAAGTATAAAATTCTTTGCGAACTCGGCGAACTTTGTGTAAAAAAAAAAGAGTGATAGGATGAAAAACCTATTCATAGTTAATCTGTTGAATGGGTAAAAAGTTTTCTTAAAGAATTTATTACCAGTTTTGCATGCAAAACGTTTTTAGAAATATAAAATAACCATCAATCGAGTGAATTACAGTTTTTTGAGGAAAATATTTATGAAAAAACTATTCTTCATTATCATTATTTTAATGTCATTTTCATCCATATCCCTTTCAAAAGAAAGCAAAGACCACATTCCTAAAAATATCATAGCAGTAACAGGTACTTGTATTACAGAAACACCGGCGGATTTTGCATATTTTACTTTCCAGATTAATGGATATGGCAAAAACTTGAATAATGCTGTAAAAAATGCCAAAGATAAAGTTGCATTAATATCAGAGTCGCTTTTTAAAATAGGATTAAAAGATAAAGACCTTGAAACCTCTCGTTTTTACAGTTCGGAAAATTATGATAATAAAGCATTCTTGTCGTCTAATCGTGATTATGTAGCTTGCATAGATGTTAAAGTCAACATACAGGATTTTGCATTATTGGAAAAAGCAATAATTACAGTTGCTAATTTTGAGCCGCATGAAATGTCTGATATGAAATTTGATCTCAAGAACATAAAACAAATAAAGTTAAATACTTTAGAGACTGCAGTTCGAAACGCAAAAGAAAAAGCAGAATTGATATCGAAAAATCTTAATATTAAACATATTAAAGCCATTAATGTGGAAGAAATTGATGATAATATCCCAGTGACACTTTCCCAATATTCAAGTTTTGCCAATAGTGCAGTTATGGGAGGAGGATTATCTTCCACCAATGGAGCTTCTTTCTTTGTGGAAACAATTAAAATTGTAAAGACTGTGAAAATAGTTTTTCAAATCATAAAAGATGAAAATGAAGAAAATGGGCAAAATTGATAACCCATATACAGGATAATGACGGATTTAGTAAACTGATGACCGGCACCGAGATCTATATAGTCTATATGGTGAATGATTTGTAAATCATTGCTATGTTGGATTAGTTCGTTGAAATTTAAAATCATTTACCTGGAGTGATTCATGAGTACATCCACAAAAATAAACAGACGTACATTTCATAATCTGGCATTGAGCGGAATGGGGGCATTGGCAATCAGTGCAATCAATCCCTTTGTCAAAACCACACTTTCAAAACCATTAAATTCAAACTCTAAAAAGCTGTTGGCAACAAGTGAATATGTGGGTAATATTATCTATAATGATTGTTTTATGGACAGGGCCCAACTGGACGATCTGCATAAAAGCCTTGTGAAATTGGGTGTAACGCGTCACCAGTGGATTGTTTATACGGTCTGGTCTATTCATGAGAACCATCCTTTGGGTATTGATATCTTGGCCGAGGCTGTTGAATCCGCGCATCAACATGGACTGGAATTTTACGCGTTGATCAAGCCATTTGAAGAATGCGGATTCCGTCCGGTTCTGCCGCACACGTTGCCATTCCCCGAGGGTGCGGTTGCCTATAAAGATATCTGTGGAATCAAACCCCTTGCCAGTCCCTTTGCCGCAAAACATGTGGAAATGTGCTTAAAACGCCGTCCCGGTACTTTTGAGTACAAGGGACCGGTTAGCAGCATTCGTCTTGTGAAACGCGATGATAGCGCTACACGTATCAAAGCCGAACATCTTGCAATCTATACCAGTCCTGAAAACAATGGATATGTGGAATACAAGGGGCCTGTCTCGTTTCGGGAGTCTGTTGAATGGCGCAGCGGATTTCCCAAATGGAGGCAATGCCGCATCCTCAATCTTGAGGATTTACAGATCCCAAAGGATCATCGCCATATCCTCATAAAATGCTCTCTGGCTGATAATGATGCTGATTTTAAAAATGAATATGGAAGAATCCTTGAGCTGGTGGGTCCGGATGGTGAAATCATTCCAAACACCATGAGCACAGGACCGGTTTCGCTGGAAACGCACAATAACATCTTTTACAAATCATGGCTAACCCGGCACAACATGGTGCGATACGCAGAAATGCCACAAGTAAAACGGGAAATCAATGATGCCCAAAAGATGCAGGAGCATTACAAGGATTTTTATAATTATGATCGCTATAATGTAACAGATACCAAAACTCTGGACAAAGATGGTTTTGTGGCGGCAGTATGTGGCAAGCCGGAATACATGTTTGGTAATTTGAATCCCATTTACCCCGAGGTGAGAAAACACTGGCTGGATTTAACGCGTTTTTGTCTGGACCGGGACGTGGACGGCATTAATTACAGGGTTGCCAATCATACCCAGTCCCCGGAATCATGGGAGTATGGTTTTAATGAACCGGTAATCAAAGCCGCTGGTGGTAAAACAGATTATCCCACCATAAAACGTATTAATGGCAATGCCTATACCCAATTTCTGCGGGAAGCTCGGGAGCTCATCAAGAGCAGGGGCAAGTCCATTACCGTACATATCTTTGCCCAAATGCTGGCCCCGGATGACAGGCACAGACGGTTGAGTTATATACCCACCAATTTTGAATGGCAGTGGGAAACCTGGGTACGTGAAATTGCCGATGATCTGGAATTCAGAGGCGTGTTTACTTTGCAGCCCTGGCATGTAAAACAGGTTTTAGAGACAATGCTAGACGTAACCCGTAAATCAAACAAACCGTTGTATTTTCAAGGTAAATTCCATGAGATTAGTTTTGATGGCCCCAATAATCGTACCCGGGAAGAGTTGGATTTGATCAGCAACTATCCTGATCTGGGTGGATTTTGTTTGTATGAAACACACTTGATCACAAAAATGAATAAAGAGGGGCGAATTGTACTTTCACCCAATATGGAAGCACTTGTTAAATCACATTTTTTTCAAACAGATGATATTTAAGGAAAAGTAAAAAATGATAAAAAAATCTTTTCATATCAATAGAAGAGAATTTCTGGCGCAAACATTAATCACATTAGGATCATCAGTTTTGGGCTATGCAAGTGATCCGTTTCTGAATTCAAGCATAGAAAAATTCAAGTTTAAAACAAATAAAAAGCTGCTTGCTACAACAGACTACTTGGACAATGTTTTAGTAAATAAATCCTTTATGGACAAAGCCCAACTGGATCAGTTACATAGCTACCTTGCGTCGCTGGGTGTTACACGTCATCAATGGATGTTTGATACAAATTGGACGTATTATGACAATTATCCGCATGGGTTTGATCTGTTAAAAGAAGCTGTTAAATCGGCACATGCACATGGTATCGAATTTTATGCGATTATTAAACCCTTTGAAGAGAGCGGATGCAGACCGGTATTACCACACTCGTTACCCTTTCCCAAAAACGCACAAGCGTTTCAGGATATACGCGGAATTAAACCCTATGCAAGTTCTTTTGCAGCTCAGAACCTGGAGATGAATTTGAAACGCAGACCCGGAAGTTTTGAATTCCGTGGACCGGTTTCATCAATTCGTCTTGTTAAAAAAGATGACAAGCCAACAGGTATCCAGGCTGAACATCTCTCTTTATTTACCAGCCCTACCAATAACGAGTTTGAGCCGTACAAGGGGCCACTTTCCTTTCGTGAATCTGTTGAATGGCGCATCGGATTCCCAAAAGGAAGAAAATGCCGGATATTGAATCTGGAAAACCTGGAATTACCAGCGAATCATCGGCACATTTTGATAAAATGTTCTCTTGACGAAAATGGAAATTTCAGTAATGAAATTTCAAAAATCATAGAACTGGAAGGACCCGATGGAAAAGCGATACCTTGCACACACAGCACGGGTCCCGTTACTCTTGAAACAGATGAGGCAAGATTTTATAATCTAATGCAGATAAATGATTATGATCTGATACCTTATTTTGCTTTACCCGAGTTCAAGAAAGAATTGAATGATCCTGAAAAGATGCGAAAGCATTATCAAAATTTCTACAATTACGACCGTTATAAAGTTACAGACTCTAAATCTCTTGATAAAGACGGGTTCATTGCAGTTGTGTGTGGTAAACCGGAATATTTATTGGGAAACCTTCATCCCATATATGCAGAGGTGAGGGAGCACTGGTTGGAGATGACTCGTTATTGCCTGGACAGGGGAGTAGACGGAGTTAATTTTAGAGCAGCAAACCATAGTCAGGATCCCGAGGCTTGGGAATACGGATTTAACGATCCGGTTCTTAACGCTGCCAGCGGTAAAACGGATTATCCAACCATAAAACGAATTAATGGCGATGCATATACACAATTTTTGCGGGAAGCGCGGGAGTTGATCAAAAGCAGGGGGAAAGCGATTACAGTACATATATTTGCCCAAATGCTGGCCCCGGATGACAGGCATTGGCGTTTAAGCTATCTGCCACCCAATTTTGATTGGCAGTGGGAAACCTGGGTGAACGAAATTGCTGACGATTTGGAATTTCGGGGCGTGTACACTCTCCGTCCCTGGCATGCAAAACAAGTTTTGGAAACCATTCTTTCAGTCACTCAACAGGCTGATAAAGCTCTGTATTTTCAAGATCATTTTCATGAAACCACTTTTGATGGGCCCAATTACCGTTTGAGTAAAGATCTTCAAGTGATGCAAAAATATCCTGAAATAGCCGGATTTTGTCTATACGAAACAGCGGCATATACCCGTTTGAATAAAACGGGCAACATTGAGGGGAGTTCTGATATCAAGAGTATAATAGGATCGCAATTTAAACAGGGAGCTGTTGAATGAAAAGGGGCAATAATCCAATTTCAAGAAGGTCTTTTATCACAAAATCAATTTATGGGACCGGTTTTGCTGCAATGAGTACAGCAACTCATCCGTTTGTTAAAACTGCGCATGCGCAAAACAAGCCGGAAACCATCAAGAAATTGTTTGCCACAACCGATTATACCGACAACCTGTTTGGCGAGACCTTTATGGATATTGAGCAGTTGGACCAGTTCCACAAAAGTCTGGCTTCCCTGGGCGTGACCCGCCACCAATGGATTGTGGACACCATTTGGTCAATATACGATAAATATCCCCATAACTTTGACTTGCTGGAAGAAGCAGTTAAATCCGCTCATCGCCATGGCATTGAATTTTATGCAGAGATCATTCCCTTTGAAGACGGTGGAAGCGGTCCGCTTTTTCCGCTCACTATGCCGTTCCCCCAGGATGCGGTTGCATTCAAAGATCTGCGGGGAATTGATCTTTTTGCGCGTCCTTTTGCTGCCAGGCATCCGGAGATGAGCATGAAACGGCGACCCGGCACTTTTGCGTTCAAAGGCCCCGTAAAGACAATCCGCATTATTAAAAGGGATGATAGCCCCACCCGCATCAAAGCAGAGCATTTATCCATCTGGACCAGCGCAACCAACAACCAGTTTGAAAAATACAACGGTCCGGTATCCTTTCGCGAGACTGTGGAATGGCGTAAAGGTTTCCCCAAATGGAAGCAATGCCGTATCCTTCATCTTGAAGGCCTGAAAATCCCAAAGGACCACCGATACATTTTAATTCGCAGTTCTCTGGCTGATAAAGAGGGTGACTTAACCAACGAAAAGGGAAAGATCCTTGAACTTGTCGGTGCGGACGGGCAAACCATACCTTATACTTTGAGCAATGGCCCAGCACAGGATTTTGACTATTATAACCGGGTCTATTTTCAGAATAAAATGCGGACGCAGCTGATACGGTACCTGCAATTACCGGAGGTTCAACAGGAGATCAAAGATACTCGAAAAATGCAAAAACATTTTCAGGATTTTTATCCCTTTGATGAATACTATAAAATAACAAACACGGTAACTCTGGATGAGCAAGGATTTTTGGCGATTGCCTGCGGTAAACCGGAATATAAGCTGGGTAATATGAATCCTGTTTATCCGGAAGTAAGAGAGCACTGGCTAAAGTTGGTGCGGTTTTGTCTGGATAGGGGTGTGGATGGTATCAATTTTAGAATGTCGAACCATAATCGATCTCCGGAATATTGGGAGTATGGTTTTAATGAACCCACGCTGAAAGCGACCGGTGGAAAAACCGATTATGCCAGCATTAACAAGGTAAATGGTAACGCTTTTACCCAATTCCTGCGGGAAGCAAAATCCTTGATAAAAAGCCGGGATAAAGGATTAACCCTGCATTTACATGGCGACATGTTCTGGCCGGATGAACGGGGCGGCAGGCGAGTTCCTTCCATCCCTCCCAACATCGAATGGCAATGGGAAACCTGGATTAACGAGATTGCTGATGACATCGAGTTTCGTGGTGCTTTCAAACTGCGTCCCTGGAATGTGGAAAAAGTATTGGATATTATCACTCATGTTACGAAAGCGGCAAATAAGCCATTCTATTATCAAAGTGATTTTCACAGTTATCCCTCTGACAAAGGACGAGAACTGGTTAAACTGGAAGAGATTGAGCTTGTGAAAAATCATCCGGGAATTGACGGATTCGTGCTTTATGAAACTGCAAATTTTACATACAAAAATGAGAATAACCGCATTGCATTAAAACCCGATTTTATGGATGAAATCATTAAAGAGAATTATCTGAAAAAATGATGTTTTTCAAATAGGAATAGTGTATTATGACAAAAACATCAGCATCTATCAGTCGCAGAACATTTGTGTCACAAACCCTGTTGGGAATGGGGGCACTATCATTAAATAGTATTGCCGCTCCATTCAAAAGTTCCAAACCCGAAACTGTAAAAAAATTATTTGCAACAACCGATTATACAGATAATTTGTTTGGTGAAAGTTTTATGGATTTGGAGCAATTGGACCAGTTTCACGAATGTCTGGCGTCCCTTGGTGTGACACGCCACCAATGGATTGTGGATACGATCTGGACGATTTACGAAAACTATCCCCACAACTTTGATCTGTTAGCCGAGGTCGTCAAATCTGCTCACAAGCATGGTATTGAATTGTATGGAGAGATCAAAACCTTTGAAGACGGTGGGTTTGGCGCGCTTTTACCACTCACCATGCCGTTCCCCAAAGGTGCTGTTGCCTTAAAAAATATGAAAGGCATTGATCTTTTGGCGCGCCCTTTTGCGGCCCGACATCCGGAAATGAGTATGAAGCGCAGGCCGGGTTCCGGAGAGTTTAAACTCCCGGTTAAAGCAATCCGGATCGTCAAGAGGGACGATAGTCATACGCGTTTAAAAGCAGAACATTTATCAATCTGGACCAGTGCAACCAATAACCGGTTTACAGAGTATACCGGTCCGGTTTCTTTTCGGGAATCGGTAGAGTGGCGCAAGGGATTCCCCAAATGGAAGCAATCTAGAATATTAAACTTTGAAGGTCTTGAAATCCCTAATGACCATCGCTATATTTTGATACGCAGTTCCATGGCGGATAGCAAGGGTGACTTTACAAACGAGAAAGGAAAAATATTAGAGATTATTGGCGCTGATGGCAAAGTCATTCCCTATGGTCTCAGCCGAGGTCCGGCTGATCTTGATTATTATACCCGTGTCTTTTTCAAAAATAAAATGAGAACGCAATTGATCCGTTATCTGCAATTGCCCGAGGTGCAAAAAGAAATAAGCGATCCTGAAAAGATGAAATGGCATTTTCAGGATTTCTATCCTTTTGATGAATTTTATAAAGTCACCAAGCCCTTGACGCTGGACCGGGAGGGCTTTATTGCCGCTGCGTGCGGCAGGCCTGAATACATGCTGGGGAATTTGAATCCCATATATCCCGAGGTCAGAGAACACTGGATGGAGCTGGTTCATTTTTGTCTGGACAGGGGCGTGGATGGCATTAATTTTAGAATGGCGAACCATACACGCTCTCCGGAATATTGGGAGTATGGTTATAACGAACCCGTTCTCAAGGCAACAGGCGGAAAGACGGATTACACAAGCATCAACAAAGTCAATGGTGATGCGTATACAAAATTTCTACGGGACGCCAAAACCGTCATTAAAGCCAGGGGTAAGGGATTAACGCTCCACCTGCATGCGGGCATGTTGTTTCCGGATGATCGTCAGAATAGCAAGAACAGTTTGCCTTCATTACCGCCCAATATCGAATGGCAGTGGCAAACCTGGGTACATGAAATTGCTGATGATCTGGAATTCCGGGGTTCGTTCAAACTCCAACCCTGGAATTTACAAATGGCTTTGGATATTTTCAGTGCTGTCACCCATGCCGCCAATAAACCTTTTTACTTTCAAAGTGATTTTCACAGCTATCCCACTGATGAAGGTCGAAAACAGCTCAAGCTGGAAGAGATTGAGCTTGTGAAAAATTATCCGCGTATTGATGGATTTGTACTTTACGAGACTGCCAATTTTACATACAAGGATGAAAACAATCGCATTGCATTGAAACCCAATTTTATGGGCGAGATCATTAAAGAGCATTATCAGAAAAAATGATATTTTATCAAAGCGGATTAAAATACCATGACTACATCATCAGCATCTATCAGCCGAAGAACGTTTTTATCACATACCACATTGGGGATTGGGGCGCTGGCTTTGAACAGCTTTTCTTCTCCATTTGCAGGTGCTAAGCCCGAGACCCTAAAGAGATTATTTGCCACAACGGATTATTCAGATAATGTTTCGGTAAACGATTCTTTTATGGATATAAATCAGCTGGACGATCTGCACAAAAGTCTGGCATCGTTGGGTGTTACCCGTCATCAATGGATTGTGAGCACCTATTGGTCTTTTTACGAAAAACATCCTTATGGAATAGATCTGCTGACCGAGGTTGTGAAATCCGCGCACAGATATGGTATAGAGCTCTATGCGGAAATCAAGCTCTTTGAAGATGGTGGCGTCAGGTCTGTTTTACCTCATACCATGCCTTTTCCAAAAGAAGCGGTAGCTTTTAAAGATATCTGTGGGATCTCTCCCTGGGCAAATCCCTTTTCTGCCAGTCACCCGGAAATGTCTTTGAAGCGCAAACCCGGGACCTATGAATTCCAGGGCCCTGTTAAAACAATACGCCTGATAAAAGACAGCGATGAACCCACTCGTGTCAAAGCAGAGCATTTAACTATATACACAAGCGCGACCAATAACAGGTTCACGGAATACACCGGACCCGTATCTTTTCGGGAATCTGTCGAGTGGCGCAAGGGATTTCCGAAATGGAAACAATGCCGCATCCTCCATCTTGAAGGATTGGAACTTGGTGATGACCAGACATATATTTTAATACGCTGTACTCTGGCTGATAAACAGGGTGATTTTAGCAATGAGATTGGGAAAATTATAGAACTGATTGGTCCGGATGGCAAAACCATTCCTTATATTTTTGGCAGTGGTTCCGTCACATACAGCGAACGCGATATTATGATTATGGCAGGTGAAGAACGGAAAAAATATATCCGGTATTTTCAGCATCCCGAGGTGAAAAAAGAGATGCATGATGTTGAAAAAATGAAAGCGCATTATCAGGATTTCTATGTTTTTGACGAGTTTTACAAACTCACAAAACGCAAAACATTAGACAGAGACGGATTTATTGCCGTTGCCTGCGGAAAACAGAAATACATGCTGGGGAATTTGAATCCCGTTTATCCCGAGGTGAGAGAGCACTGGATGGATATCACCCGATTCTGTCTGGAGCGGGGCGTGGACGGTATCAATTACAGAATGGCGAACCATACAAAATCGCCGGATTACTGGAATTATGGATTCAATGAACCGGTACTTGAAGTTTCTGGTGGACGTACGGACTATACCACTGTCAGCCATATCAATGGTAACGCCCTGACCCAATTTCTCAAAGAAGCCAAAACGGTTATTCGGGATGATGGCAAAAAACTGACCCTGCATCTGCATTCTGAATTGCTCATGGCTGACGATCGCTTTGAAAGCCGGAACAGTATACCTTCACTGCCGCCCAATATCGAGTGGCAATGGCAAACGTGGGTGAATGAAATTGCCGATGATCTGGAATTCAGGGGTTCTTTCAAGCTCCAACCCTGGAATTTACAAAAAGCCCTGGATATTTTTAGTGCTGTCACCCATGTCGCCAACAAGCCGTTTTACTTTCAAAGTGACTTTCACAGCTATCCTTCCGATGAAGGAAGAAAACAGGTCAAGCTGGAAGAAATTGCGCTTGTGAAAAAATATCCGCGTATTGATGGATTTGTACTTTACGAGACCGCCAATTTTACATACAAGGATGAAAACAATCGTATTGCATTAAAACCCAATTTTATGGGCGAGATCATTAAAGAGCATTATCAGAAATAATTTTTGTTTGTATTTAATTTAACGCAGAGACCGCAGTGACGCAGAGGGGAAATGATTTATGTCTCAGCGACCTCCGCGCGCTCTGCGTTAAAATTCGGATGGTAGTATTGGCAGCGATTCCAACAAGTTGCCCATAGACCATTCAAAAATAAAAACAGGTGGGGTATGCAAATTGCCTGCCGTATTGCAACTAGATAGTTATTAAAAAAGAGGGAAAAATGAGTATATATTTATACGTTTTAAACACTCTGGCTGATTGGGAAATCGCTTATTTGACATCTGAAGTATATTCGAAACGGTATTTTAAAAAAGATGTTTCCTGCGAGATTACAAAAGTAGGGTTGGAGAAAAAAGCCATTACGACCATGGGAGGAATCGAGATTGTTCCCGATATTACACTTGATGAAATGAATTTGAAAAGTGATGATATTTTAATCCTCCCCGGAGGAGATACCTGGTTCAATGCTGAAAATGTAAAAGTATTGAATATCGCAAAGGAAAGAATTGATAACGATTATCCTGTTGCGGCAATATGCGGAGCAACCGCAGGACTTGCCAATATCGGGGCGTTGGATAATAAGAAACATACCAGCAATGATAAAGAATATTTAAAATATGCCTGTAAAGCATACAAGGGAGAGGCGTTATTTCAAAATAGTCCGGCTGTTAACGATAAAAATTTAATTACCGCTTCCGGATTGAATCCCATAGAGTTTACATATGAGATCCTAAAATTATTGGATTTGTTCAAGGAAGACACGCTGGAAGCCTGGAAAGGTTTGTATACGAAAAAAGAACCGATTTATTTTTTCGAGTTGATGGAATCGTTAAAGAATGGATGACCCCTTGATCAGGCCCTAAAAAAGAACCGGTTTGCTATTGTCTCCCGTCCCTCTGACCGAGGTGATCCGGAATACCTGGGATTGTGGTATGAATTAATGGGATGGGCTAAAACGTATCCGTACAGGATTCGGGTTCATTCCAAAAAATAAATTACCATCAGATTGCATTACGCTGGAAGTGATATGCTGCTATTTCCTTCGTTATTTAAACTTTGCAGGTTAACGCCACTGTAAGCGTTGAGCTAAAGCACGATCCCGGTTGTACGGCACACCAAAGGGGTGCAGGATAATATCATTAGCATTAAAACGGGTTTTGCGTTTAAATGGGATTTCAAGGGACCTTTGGATGGTTTACTAAAAAGGGCCCGAGTTCAGTCCATGATAAAAACGTTCAATGAGGCATTCATGGAATATCGGGAATCCCGACAATGGTCATTCAAAGTTGATAATGTTTTATCACTAGAGTATCACTGGCTGGCTCGTGTAAGAAACTATGAAATACTGTATCACCTGGTTATGGAGAGGATCGGCAGAAAAATTGTAAAAACAAAAACCTGCCTGGACCAGAATGACAAAGGGTAAGGTATTAAGCAGTGAACTGATCTGGTTCATTTCCGCTAGCAACAGATGGGGCGTTGGAAAATTAAAAGCTATCAAGGGCAGAGCTGAATTAATAATATTCTACGTTTATATCAATGTGACCGTTCTGCATTGAGAATGTTGTATGATATGTTTTATTGTCATCGAATAAATATCCATACTCTTCAATTGCAGATTTTGGATCTTTTTTATAGGCCTCGGTAAATTCCTGGTGTTTTTTTGCTGCTTCTAATAATGCGGCTTTGGCCGATAATTCTCTGATTGAATTGGATATTCCGTCATCAGCATTAATTGCATCAGCAAGAGTTTCTGACTCGGGACTGTTACCATTGACGAGAATGCTTCCATCGCTGGCAACACTGATTGTCATGCTGGAATCGGAAGATATTCCATATTTAGAATAAAGAGTTTGCAATTGTTCTTCGAGGGCTGCTGTTGTTTCTGACAGCGCTACATCTATGTCGCTAAGAGATTCTGAATTTCTTTGATCTGGAGGGAGTATGCTGTTCTGAAATAAAGATTTTGCAACATTTGAGATATTAACCGTGTCAGTGGCTGTTTTAATATTTTTAGAATTTGCAGTATTTAATTGTGATGGGGCTTGTGTCAAATTTACAGCCAGTGTCTGCTTTGCGGCGAGTATGCTGTTAATCATATTGGTCCTTTTGAATTCAAGATGGTTTGATATAAATCTGTATAGCAATATATGTGCCAATGCGGTGAAATAAGTGGTTATTGATCCATATGATAGTGCGGCATTTCAGAATTTCGGTTGATTTGATTGGATCTGCTCCATTCAAAAATTGCCCACGAACCACATCCGCAGGAAGGTAGAAAAGCTCTAAATACAAAAATTACCAGCCCGATTCCCGAGTGTTCGATCGCTAGTTGGCGGACGGGATGTATCAAAGGATCGGGTTGTAAAGAAGAATCACGGAATAACACGGAACAGTAGAACGAAATTCATTTCGTTTGACCGTCGTAGACGGACTTTTTTAAATTTTAACGTCGGGGCCGCATGCGGAGCAACCACAGGACTTGCCAATATCGGAGCGTTGGATAATAAGAAACATACCAGCAATGATAAAGAATATTTAAAATATGCCTGTAAAGCATACAAGGGAGAGGCGTTATTTCAAAATAGTCCGGCTGTTAACGATAAAAATTTAATTACTGCCTCCGGCTTGAATCCCATTGAATTTACCTATGAGATCCTAAAATTATTGGATTTGTTCAATGCAAACACGCTGGAGGCCTGGAAAGATTTGTATACGAAAAAAGAACCGATTTACTTTTTAAAGTTGATGGAATCGTTAAAGAATGGATAGCAAGTCTTTTTAGAATAAATTGATATTTAAACGCTGGGGACGCAGGGGCGCAGAAAATTGATTTCCTGATCGTGACAGAGATCATCTCTGTCACGATCGTTAGTTTTTCCTTTTTACAAGTTATTTTGATGCACCTTCCGAAGCCGTGCCCGTTATTACGGTTTCCGGAGAGTTGATTGGGAACCTGTGAGTTAAAGTATCTTTTGCAACCCTACCCCCAGCACACATCCAATCCCGTAATAGAGAATATCCATTGCCACAAACTGAACGCCGATGAGCGTTCTACCGAGAAAATGACTGCGGATGCGTTGCAACAGGGGAGAACTGAGCAGTTGCGTAAATTCGATTGCGGTAGAATATGTAAATATAATCAGTGCGGCTATAAGGGGATTCATGCGCGGGAAAAAGAATATGAGCAGAAAATACCAGAACATGGGATAGAAAATATCCCCCGCGTAAGCATGCACCCAGTCCTGTAACGGACCGGAATAGAATTTTGTCCCCAGACCAATGGGGATGAGGAGAGTGAGGGTGATGAGGTATTTTATGCGTATGGGATTCATTGGGTTTTACCTGTCGATTCGAAAGTATCTTGAATACACTTCCGGGTGACTGTTTAAAAATTTATACAATCTCCTTACCAAATTTTATTTGGTAAGGAAAGTTGGCTCCAAGCTTTGCTTGGATAAAATTTCATAATGCGCAGATTGTTGATTTACAAATGCTTGCGAAGCAGAGCTTCGCACCATAGTTCCGACCCAAATCGAATTTGGGTCGGAGAGTTGCTGTTTTTTTTCAAGATTATGACCTTTTTCAACAATCGCCGGGAGGTGTACCTTTATATAAAAAAAGCGGCTGTGCGCCGCTTTGATTAAACCTCAAGGTCTTTGAATTGTTTGGTAATGTCGGCAATGACCTGGAATTTGGAACGGACCGTATCCAGCTCGCCGCCCATACGGTAGACGTCCTTGTCCAGTCTGCCCTTGGGGTCCAGTTCTGTCATGACGTTTTCCTGGTTAAAATTGGGATTCTCTTTGGCATAGGGCCACAGGCGGAACGAGCCACCGGACACTTCATCGATCAGAAAAATATCGCCGTCAATGAGTCCGTATTCCAGCTTCATATCCATCAACTGGATGTTGAATTTGGCAAAGGCTTTTTCAAGATGCAGGAACGCAACCTGGTTGAGCTCTACCATTTTCTTGTATTCCCAGCCGTCTTTTTTTGAAATAATGTATTGCACATACTTTTCGTCCAATAATGGATCGTGCAGGGGATCGTCTTTATAGTGGAACTGGGTGATCACGGGATCGTACCAGGTGCCTTCAACGGCATTGCCCCAATGCAGAATGGAACCCGTAGCCACGCGGCGCGTTACAACCTCGAGATTGATCTTGAAATCGAGTTTTTTAACTTCAGAGACCATGTCCTCGGGACTGTTGATATAGTGAGTCTGCACACCACAGCGGTTCAGATATTCAAAAATGTCCTTGTTGGTTTGCCAGTCCAGTTGGGCCTTGCCTTCAATGACATCGTGCTTGACTCCATCTCCCGCGGTAATGTCGTCTTTGAATTTCATGAAAACCGTTTTAAGGTTATCCGGATTTTCATAAATAATCTTGGTTTTGCCTTCTATGATTGTGTTGAGTGAATTAAAATCTATGGCCATGAATTGCCTCCTTGTACTTGCTGTTTGCTTTTTATAATGTATAATAACCTTGTAAATATTCCAAATATTTTATTATATTTAAAATTGTACTAAAATTAAAATATAGCGATTTATTAGACGAAATAATCCCCAGGAGTTGGATATGTTGAAATATAGATTTGTGATATGGACTGTTTTGATTACAGCGGTATCTCTATTGGCTCGGACTACCGAGATCCAATACCTGTCCGGAACGGGAAATGACAATACGGTAAATTGGAATTTTATGGTAACCGGCGGCCAGAACAGCAATAAATGGACAAAGATTTCGGTGCCATCTTGCTGGGAATTACAGGGATTTGGCAACTACAACTATGGTCGGCAGCTTCCCCACGCAGACGAGCAGGGCAAGTATCGTTATGCTTTTATGGTACCACAAAACTGGTACAGTAAAAAGATAGAGCTGGTATTTGAAGGCTCCATGACCGATACCGAGGTGTGGATCAATGGCATGTCAGCAGGGCCTGTGCACCGGGGTGCATTTTATCGTTTCAGTTATGACATCACCCGGCTGGTACGCGCCGGTGAAGAAAATATGCTTGAAGTAACCGTAAGCAAAAAATCATCCAACGAATCTGTAAACCTGGCAGAGCGGGTAGCGGATTTTTGGATATTCGGCGGCATATTCAGACCTGTTTATTTGCGCGCGCTTCCCTGGGAGCATGTGGACCGTGTTGCTATTGACGCGCAAGCGGATGGCTCTTTTGCCGTGGATGTGTTTCTCGAGAATATTGAACTGGCAAAGCAGGTGGAATGCCAGATCAAAACCACAGATGGTCAGAATGTTGGTAGTCCTTTTTCCACACAGATCAATAAAAATGATACCCATGTGAGATTGACCACCCAAATAGAGAATCCGCAACTGTGGACAGCCGAAACTCCAGATCTGTACGTTGCAGAAATTCGATTAAAAGCGGCGGATGTAATGCACCTGACCACGCAAAAATTCGGATTCCGCACGGTTGAGGTCCGTAAAGGCGATGGGATTTATGTCAATAATGTCAAAGTACATTTAAAAGGCGTGAACCGACACTCTTTTTGGCCGGAAAGCGGACGTACTTTGAGCAAATCGCTCAGTATTGAGGATGTGAACCTGATCAAAGATATGAATATGAACGCGGTACGCATGTCTCATTATCCTCCTGACGCGCATTTTCTGGATGTGTGTGATTCTCTGGGACTGTTTGTTCTGGATGAATTGACCGGCTGGCAGGCAGCTTATGATACCGAAACCGGAAAACGGTTGGTAAAAGAACTGGTAACGCGCGATGTGAACCATCCTTGTATTTTGTTCTGGGACAATGGTAACGAAGGTGGATTCAATTATGAACTGGTGCCCGAGTTTTCCAAATGGGACCCGCAAAAACGGAATGTACTGCATCCCTGGGAGACAGCAAGTGGAATCAATACATCGCATTATCAGGATTTTGAAATGTTTCGCAAAATGCTGGACGATGGTTCGGATCTACTGATGCCCACCGAGATCTGGCATGGCCTGTACGATGGAGGCCATGGTGCGGGTTTGCAGGATTATTGGGATATGGCCTATGATAAAAAGTACAATGCCGGTGCATTTTCATGGGTGTTTGCGGATGAAGGTGTAGTCAGAACTGACAAGAATAATATCATAGACAATGCTGGCAATCAGGCCCCGGACGGGATTTTAGGGCCGCATCATGAAAAAGAGGCCAGTTTCTTTGCCATCAAAGAGATTTATTCGCCCGTTTATATTGTTGAAAAAGTACTAGATAGTGGATTTAACGGTGCCATCCCTGTAGAGAACCGCTATTACTATACCAATCTGGATCAATGCAGCTTTAGTGCGTGGTTGGGCACCTTTCCCGGTCCCTTTGATGATGCGGAAGGACTGGCATCACGCGTGGATGTTCAGATCGCTCCGGTGAGTTGCGCACCTGGTGAAAAATCTCAACTGTTACTGGAAATGCCTGATACTTTTTCCGGGTATGATGTCTTGTACGTGAATGCAAAAGCAAACACAGGACGGGATATTTATACCTGGAGCTTTCCGTTACAAAAATCCAGGAAATATGTTGCTCCGATTGTGGATATCAAGGGCGGCAAAATTCAAGCCGATACCAGCGGCAACAATTTAGTCGTCAAAGCTGCTAACATGGAATATGTTTTTGAAACCCGCCGCGGCAAGCTGCGTTCGGTCAAAAAGGATGGCAATACGATTTCGCTCAACAATGGTCCCCGGTTGGCTGCTGGCGGTGATCGTCCCGCAACGGTCCATTATGGCGATGAAGATGGTACCTATGTGATTGAAAGCAATTTTCATTCCGGTAATTTTATCCATTTAAAATGGACGGTTTATGCCTCTGGTTGGTTGAAATTGGACTATCAATATCGTTTGTACGGATATCATGATTTTATGGGCGTATCCTTTGATTATCCTGAAGAGATGGTGCAGGGAATGAAATGGCTGGGTATGGGGCCTTACCGTGTCTGGAAAAACCGTACCGCAGGTGTTATGTTGAATGTATGGCAGAATGATTACAACGATACTACTCCCGGCGAGTCATGGGATTATCCCGAGTTCAAGGGATATTACGACGCGTTTCATTGGGTGGTGATAGATACCAAAGAAGGCCCAATCACAGTCATGACTGATCAGGATGATCTGTACCTGCGCATGCTGACGCCCAACCTGGGCAAGGATGCAAGGACTGCAACAGCACCATTTCCGGGAGGAGATATTTCGTTTTTGCATGGTATATCTCCCATCGGTACAAAATTCAGAGATGCTGTGAATACAGGCCCCCATGGCGTACCTTTTGAAGCAAATGGAGATTACACCGGAACACTGTATTTTTATTTTGGAGAAAACTGAAAATATCGGATGAATTTAGTTCATCTGGTTGTTCATAAGGTGTTGTGATTCTCCCGAAATACTGTTAAATTGTTATAAATATATACATGAATATGAGGAGTTGATGTGAGTAAACTGATAGACAAATATTTTAAACGTGGACGTGATTTTTTTGGTATAGAATATCCTATTATCAGTGGAGCAATGACCTGGATCAGTGATCCCAAACTGGTTTCAACAGTGTCTAACGCCGGTGGTTTGGGCTGTTTGGCGGGCGGTAATACGCCTCCTGAAATTCTTGAAGCCCAGATCAAAGAAACCCGGTCTTTAACAAGCAATCCCTTTGCGGTAAATTTGATCACCATTGCACCAGCTTATCAGGACCATCTTGAACTGGTACGCGATTTAAAACTGCCTTATGTGATCTTTGCCGGAGGTATTCCCGGTAAAGATGATATTCAAAAAGTGAAAGATACGGGCGCAACTGTATTGTGCTTTGCATCTACCGAGTCTATTGCCAAACGTATGGTACGTTATGGTGCAGAAGGACTGATTCTTGAAGGCATGGAAGCCGGTGGGCACGTGGGCCATGTAAGTCTGGCGATTTTGTTACAGCAGGTTTTGTTTGAGGTCAAAGATGTTCCTGTATTTGTTGCCGGAGGCATTGCAACCGGTAAAATGAGCGCGCACTTGTTTCTGATGGGTGCGGCAGGTGTTCAAATGGGTACCCGATTCGCAGTTGCGGAAGAAAGTGTTGCCCATGAAAAATTTAAGGAAAAATTTATCCGTTCAAACGCTCGTGACGCGGTATCAACCCCGCAATTCGACAGTCGTTTGCCGGTTGTTGCTGTGCGTGCGTTACGCAACAAAGGCCATGATGAGTTTGGTGATTTGCAGCTTGATCTTATTAAACAATTGAATGATGGCAAAATTACTAGAGTAGATGCTCAGATGAAAGTGGAAGAATTCTGGATGGGTGCTTTGCGCCGTGCCGTTATTGACGGTGATGTAATGCGCGGATCACTCATGGCAGGTCAGTCAGTAGGTCTCATAAATAAAGTCCAGTCAGTTAAAGAAATTATTAACGAACTGGTTGAAGAGATTGAAGAAGAATTGCAATCTGTGAAACGTGATTTGAACAGCTAATGTTGTTTAAAAATATTTAGAAAAAGCCCTGTAGAGTAGATACTTTGCAGGGCTTTTTTGTTAATATTACTCCTTGCGGAACTCTAGTTTCGCAAGGATAACAATTAGCTTTTAAGATCAAGTCTTTACCAGGTTGGTTGTGAATTATTGAGTCAGGGGAATTTGATCTAATTTCGTTTATATATCAGTTCAATTAATCCATGAGACAATTGCCGGTTTGAAACGGGTTGTAACTGTTCTTCCTGAAGGGGCGTTGTAAACAGCGGAATGCCTTCTCCAAGCCAAACGGGATGCACATATAACCAGTACTCGTCGATGAGGTTGCATTGACGAAACTGGGAGGCGATCTGGGAACCACCCATGAGCCAGATATTGCTTTTTGCGGATTCACGGATTTCCACGTAAACCTGGTCAGCCTGTCCTTTTATTGTAATTATATCTCCGATAGGATTTTTGATCTCTTTATGCGTTAGTACATAACAGGTTTTGCCCTCGTAGGGCCAGAATCCGCAATTTTCTACAAAATTATAGGATTCCCGTCCCATGATGATGGTATCAATGGATTGGAGAAACTCTTCGTAACCTGTATCTTCAGCCTGAGCCAGCCAGTCCACACCACCGTCTTTGCGGGCAATGTACCCGTCCAGGCTGGTAGCGACATATAGAATGAGTTTTGACATATGTTCTCCTGTCATCGGGTTTGTATGGTATTAACAAAATCATCAGGATTGTAGCCCTGATCTGTTAGGATAGCATCTATTTGCTGCCGGATTTCATCGTTGATTTGCGGTGTGCGTGCGAGTATCCAGCCGTATTCTCGTTCCGGGTGACCGACGATTGCCCACTGGTAATTGTCATCCAGCCCAATGATCCAATAGTCTCCCCAGAACCAGTTTCGCCAAAAGAACCGGACAAAACTCACCTGTAATTTGGCGTTACTTTGAGAGTCTACAATTCTGGCCTGGCCTTTAGCATCTATTTCCTGACCGTTTTCTTTGTAGCAGCGATTGATAACCCGGATACTGCCATTGTCCATCAGGGTATAATTTGCAGTGGTGCCAAAGGCGCATTTTTTCTGGAACCGGTTCGGCAATTTGGCAATCTCGTACCAGGTGCCGGTATAGCGTTCAAGGTCCACATGCTCCACCGTTTTTGGTGGATTTTCAGCAAACACAGAACCGGTAGAAAAGAGAGCTGTTAATAATGCGGAGTAAAATATGTTTTTCATTATGGACATTCCTTTAATTAATCAAAATGAGTAACAAATCAATGATTATTGCTATTCAATAAAGTTGTGATTTTGCGAAAAAAGTGTATATTGAATTATACAAATTCATAGCTGACAATGGTCTGCATGGGGATTCATCAAACAAGGGGTTGTTCAAATGGTTGAATATGTAAATGATGCCGGCTTTATGGCGTGGCCTATGCTAATGTTCGAAATGGTTCTGTTCCCATTAGGTATAGCATTGCTTTTTCTGTATAAAAAAAATGCATTAATCAGGGTGTATGCATTACTGTCCTTATTGCCATTGATTCTGGCAATAATTAGTGGTGTAATCAATACATATAAATGCTATCCTGATCACGGTTTTGTGTTATTGCTCTTCTGGTATCCCATGAAATTGGCATTGATTTTTAGTTTGCCTTTGTGGATTTTTACGATTTTGGCGTTTGCTTTAAATCGCTGGAAAGGCAGATCATTCGATTCACAGGATGAATATGATTCTACAACGTTTTCGTTATTTGTTCGTCGTGGTGTTGCTTCATTGATTGACAGTGCGTTGT
The DNA here is from genome assembly GCA_963693055.1 of bacterium. Classification (GTDB taxonomy): domain Bacteria; phylum Zhuqueibacterota; class Zhuqueibacteria; order Residuimicrobiales; family Krinioviventaceae. The sequence goes on along the minus strand of OY843751.1, from coordinate 5,184,750 downwards.
TTATGGTGATTATAGTTGTTTTTATGCTCGCGAATTTTTGGGTTTTTGAATCTGAGAGCATTAATCCAAATATGTATTATTTAGTGGAATTGTTTTTAAAAGTATTTTTTTATATAGTTTTTTTGGTTTATTTTATCTGGATGGAGAGTTCCGCGAAACAAGCTACCCTGGGCAAGCTGGCTATGCAGTTAAAAGTAACAGACATGGATGGCAACCGACCAACTTTTGGTCAATGTGTGGGGCGTAATTTGTTCAAGATTATTTCTTCATGGACTATATTTATTGCCTACATCCTCATGCTCTTTAATAAAGAGCAGCAAATGCTGCACGACATGCCCGCCAAATGCAGGGTGGTCAGTAATAAAAACTGATGTTTTTATGAAAAAATTTTTTATCTTTTGATACAATATACCATGAATATCAAGAGGAAAAGATGAAAAATGTGACCCTGTTGTTCCTGATTTGTTTTACTGTATCTATTGTTATGGCTGCTCCTGAAGCAGAGATACTTTCTGAAAAAGTTATATGTCAACAACCTGGCCGTTACATTGGCTGGCCCACCATTGAAAAGGGAAAAGACGGTACGCTGTATGTGGTTTTCTCCGGAGATCGTGACTCGCATGTTTGTCCCTGGGGAGTGACCCAGATGATTACCAGTACGGACAATGGCGCTACCTGGTCCGATCCGGTTACCATCAACAATACACCACTGGATGATCGTGATGCCGGCATCATGCGTACTCGTAATAATACCCTGATCGTAAGTTGGTTTACCTCGCTTGAATTTGCTTACCAGTTTGAAGAAAAATGGCAGAATTATACAAAGGAACGTGTGTTGAGCTGGCAGCGTCATATCGAGAAAATCAGTGATGAAACCCGCGAACAGTGGCTGGGAAACTGGATCCGTCGTTCCACTGATGGTGGATTGACATGGGGAGAGTATATCGACTCCAAAGTGACGGCGCCGCATGGTCCTGTTCAGCTAACTGATGGTCGACAGTTGTATGTTGGAATCAATAAAAAAGTAGGTGACCGAAAAAGCGCAAATCCTGCAAAAGCTCATCGTATTGCTGCAGCAGAATCGAGAGATGACGGTAAAAGCTGGCAGATCATTGGTTATGTCCCTATTCCAGAAAAATACAGCCGATCAGGCTCTTTTAGTGAACCGCATGTGGTTGAAGCGGCAGATGGCAGGCTGGTAGCTATGTTCCGATACAGCGGAGAGCCTAACCATTATGAATTGATCCAGTCCGAAAGTTTTGACGGCGGCGTGACCTGGACCCCGCTGTACACATCCGGTATTTGGGGGTATCCACCGCATCTCACTCGTCTCAGTAATGACTGGCTGCTGGTGACCTATGGATACCGTAAAGAACCCCATGGTGAACGCGCTTGTATCAGTCGTGACAATGGTACGACCTGGGATGTAGACAATGCATTTATTTTGTCATCCGCAAACAATAGTGATCTGGGATATCCCGCATCGGTCCAACTGGATGATGGCTCCATATATACGATATATTACCAGGCACCTGAACGCAGAGAAATGACGGTGTTAAAGGCAACACACTGGCGGATTAAAGAATAATTCTAATTTATGAATTTATAATTGTGAGGATTTTATGAATAGAGTGACCCTGTTATTTCTGATCTGTTTTGCTGTATCTATAGCTGCAGCAGCTCCTGAAGCAGAGATCCTTTCAGAAAAGGTTATCTGCCAACAACCGGATCGCTATATCGGCTGGCCTACCATTGATAAAGGAGAGGATGGAACGTTATATGTGGTATTTTCCGGTGACCGTGAATCACATGTTTGTCCGTGGGGCGTGACACAGATGATCACCAGTACGGACAATGGCGCCACCTGGTCCGATCCGGTTACCATCAACAATACCCCGCTGGATGATCGTGATGCCGGTATTCTGCGTACACGGAATAATACGCTCATTGTGAGTTGGTTTACTTCATTAGCGTTTGCTTATCAGTTTGAAAGAAAATGGCAGGACTATACAAAGGAACGGGTATTGAGCTGGAAACGTCATATTGAAAAGATAGGTCCTGATACTCGAGAACAATGGATAGGTAACTGGGTGCGTCGTTCTACCGACGGTGGATTGACCTGGGGCGATTATATTGATTCCAAAGTAAGTGCGCCGCATGGTCCTGTTCAGCTAACCGATGGCCGCCAACTGTATGTGGGTATCAATAAAAAAGTGGGAGACCAGAACAGTGCGAGTCCTGCAGCCGCATATAGAATCGCCGCGGCAGAATCCCGTGATGACGGCAAAAGCTGGCAGATCATTGGTTATATTCCCATTCCTGAGAATTTTGATCCCGGTGCAAAAGATTTTCATGAACCGCATGTAATCGAAGCAGCCGACGGCCGCCTGGTTGCCATGGTCCGTTACCATGGAGAACCTCATCATTATGAACTGATCCAGTCCGAGAGTTTTGATGGCGGTGTTACCTGGACGCCTCTGCATACATCCGGTATTTGGGGCTATCCGCCGCATTTAGCTCGCCTCAACAATGGTTGGCTGTTGGTAACTTATGGATACCGTAAAGAACCCTATGGTGAACGCGCCTGTGTTAGTCGTGACAATGGCGAAACCTGGGATGTTGATAATGTATTTACCTTGTCATCCGCTACCAATAGTGATTTGGGATACCCGGCATCCGTTCAACTGGACGATGGATCCATCTATTCTATATATTACCAGTCGCCCAAACGTGGTGAAATGACGGTTTTAAAGGCAACACACTGGCGAATAAAAGAGTAAACACTTTGGTACGAAAAATTATTTGTGCAGTTGTTTTTATATCTGTTTTTTGGTGAATTGGAAAGCTATTGTTGCTAAAAAGATTTTTGCATTCAAAAATAAATTGGTTATATTTTTAATCGAGTTGAATTAGAACAATAGCTTTCACTTCCTGTTCAACCCCGTTAACACATTCAAGCATTTTAGATATGATTCCGGTTTTGTATTGAATGGTGAGATAATGTTTTAATATATAATTAGCGTTTATCAAGATACATGTGAAAGCAATATATGGTTCAATACCAGCATGAATACAAATAATGCTCTGGAATTAACAGATTTTCAAATTGAAAAGATCCGAAATAAAGATGTTGATGCTTTTGAGATTCTTTTCAAAACTTTTTATAAACCGTTATTACAATTTGCATATAGATATTTAAATGATGTTGATATGTGCAAGGATGTTGTGCAAGAGGTGTTTTATAAAATTTGGGAAAACAGTAAAAATCTGGATTCTGCTAAAAATATAAAATCATATCTGTTTACCGCTGTAAGAAATCAATGCTTGAAGAAAATTCAAAAATTGAATATAGAGCGTGAATATGCGTCTTCATATGTTATTTTGCATGATGATATACGACATATTGAAGATCACATCCATGCCAAAGAGCTTGAAAAACAAATCAATGACGTTATAGATAAATTGCCCGAAAAAGGTAAAATGATATTTTGTTTGAGCCGGTTTGACAAATTAACATATGCCGAAATTGCTAAAGTTTTGGATATATCTGTTAAAACGGTTGAAACCCACATGTCCCGCGCACTAAAAGCAATACAACCTGCATTAGTCAAGCTTTTAGAAAAAATCTAGAAAAATCTAAAAATTTTAAAATGTTGTAGGGGTGTTTTGTTCCCTCAAGGGTATTATAGTTAAAGGATAACGATAATGCTAAACTTGAGGCGATTCATGGTCCCACCTGAAAAATTTGAAATCATACAAAGATATTTATCAAACGAATGTTCCGAGCAGGAACGTAAAATGGTTGAAAACTGGATACAGAATGATCCGGATATACGCAATGAAATCCAATTATTGAGAACGGTATGGAATGCAGAAGAGAAACCATTGGCAAATGTTGATATTGATGCAGATTGGCAACAGTTTAGAGCTGGATTAGAGAAAAAAGAAACAAAATCAGTCCCCAATGTTATCATACACGCAGCGCATACACGTATTGCTTTTAGGTTAATGAGATACGCCGCAGTATTTATATTTGCTTTGTTCCTGTCTTATTTCCTCACAGAAGGATATTCATCCCTGCCATGGAATTCTGATAATCAAATAGCAGAACAGTACAACATTATCAAGGTAGAAAACGGTCAGCGTAAGACTATAACATTGCCCGATAACTCTACCGTAACGCTGGATGCCGGAAGTGAATTAAAATATTCATCAAATTTTTTGAGTGACAGGTTGGTTGAATTGTCCGGTGAAGGATTTTTCAAAGTGACACATAATCCCGAAAAACCATTCAGAGTAAAAGCCAACCATGGATTGGTTAAAGTCCTGGGAACCGAGTTTAATGTTAGAGCCTGGGATATTGATTCCCAAGTATCTGTTGCTGTGCAAAGCGGTAAAGTTTCTTTTAGTAGAAATGATGGGTTTGCTAAAAAAACAGTCTATTTAACCAAGGGGAAATACAGTTCTTTATCTCTTGAGGGCGACCCGGAAGACCCAACCGGGATTGATATTGAACAATATCTTAAATGGATGCAAAATGATATGAATTTTGAAAACGCCAGTGTTGCACAAATATTTGATCAGTTGCATCGTTGGTATGGATTTGAATTTCAATATGATGACCAATCATTACTTCAGGAACGTCTCAGTGTGCATGTTGAGCAATCCAATGTTGATGATGTGTTAAAATTGATTGCAATTCTGACAGACAGTCAGATTGAACGAAAAGATATTAAAGTGAATTTTCAATCCAGCCCAACGGCAGGTGTTCGTAATTAAAATAGTTTGATGAGCGTTTGTTAACAAAGGTGAATCTCCGGAGGTTATAAGAAAATGAAGTTGGTTTTTAAAATTTTAATGCTCTTGCTATCAAGTTATGTTTTATTGTTCGCCAATGATGATGTGGCTCTTTACGATATCAGTCAAAAATTGGGCCCCACTATTCCCCGGGCAATGTTGAAAAAAATATCCATAAATCTTGACAAGGCACCAATGGAAGACGCATTGGCGTTGATATCAGACAAGATTGATTTGCAATTTAATTTTAATAGAAATGTAATACCTGTTAAAAAACGCATTTCAATCAAGATGAACGAGGTTTTTGCTGCCCAGGCATTGATGGCTGTTTTAGATGAAACCGGTACCAGTTTAATGATAACGGATAACGGCCACATGGTGATTATGCCGCAAGGTAAGAAAAAATCTCGTGGATTAATTAAAGGCGTTGTTAAAGATGCCGTTACAGGTGAAGTGCTGCCCGGTGCAAATGTAATGCTCAAAGGTACCAATTTTGGTGCAGCTACCAATATTGACGGTGAATTTAAAATACAGAATTTACCTCCGGGGAATTTTACAGTTTTTGCAAAATTTATCGGTTATGAAGAACAAGAGCAAGACGTACAATTAAGTTTGGGTGAGCAAAGAGAGATCGAGTTTAACCTCAACTTTGTTGTTGTAGAAGGAGCTGAAGTTGTGGTTACCGCGCAGGCTGAGGGGCAGATGGCTGCAATTAACCAACAATTGGCTTCCCGACAAATTGTGAATGTGGTATCGTCAGACCGAATTCAGGAGATGCCGGACGCAAATGCCGCAGAATCTGTAGGACGTTTACCGGGTGTATCAATAAATCGTGATGGTGGAGAAGCCACAAGCGTGACAATCCGTGGTTTGTCTGAGGGATTTAATACGGTTTCTATTGACGGTGTAAAGGTGCCCAGTGCGAATGACAGCCGTAGTGTGGGATTAGACTTTATCAGTCCCAATATGCTGGACGGCATAGTATTGACCAAAGCGTTGACTGCCGATATGGAAGGCGATGCCACCGGTGGTAATGTGAATTTTGTGCTCAAAGACGCGCCCAGCGGATTCAATGTACAACTGGATCTGCAGGGAGGGTATTCCGGTTTACGTGATGAATTTGGTATGCCGAAAGGGAACCTGAGTGTTAGCAATCGCTTTTTTGATGAAAGGTTGGGTATCTATGCCCAGATTTCAGCACGTGAAGATGATCGCAGTACAGATTATTTTGGTTCAAGCTATGAACATTCATCTCATAATATCTTTGATCAGCCCGGTGACCCCAAATTAAAATCCATTAATTTGTATAATGTTAACAGTATTAAAGATCGTTATGGTGTAACTCTGGTTATGGATTATCGTTTGTCCAATGGCAAGCTGCTATTCAAGAATTTTGGCAGCCAGTTGAATACAGAAAATCTTACTCGTCGCATTAAAGCGGAACCTATAGGTGGTTCGGATGCTTTGGATTTTAGTCATATTTTTACAAAATCCGAAAACCGCAATATTTCCAACTCTTTGGGCGGAGAGCATCAGTTATTTAACGGTTTGTTTGATTGGAAGTTTGCTCATTCAAATACAAAATATAGAACACCGGAAGACTGGACTGTCCAGTTTTCCAGCGGTTATATATCCTTTACTGGTAGCACAACAGACCTTGACAAATCTCCTGACCAGATTTACGATATGTTTGTCTGGGACCTTGATAAAGTCAGATGGAATAAAGTAGAACACGAATGGACTGAAACCGAGGCACAGGAATATAGCTCGGAATTCAATTTTGAACGTCCCTGGCGCATAGGCAGTTATTCAAACGGTAATATCAAATTTGGCGGGAAATACAGGTACCATGATCGGTCAAAAGATTATGAAATCTGGAAATCAGATACCCGGGCAGGAGGCGGTCATGATGGACAGCTTCGACGAATTCGGGATGAGATTTTTCCTGAAAAGGACTTGGTGCTTGTTGATGGATTATATGTTGCTTATTCTAACTTTGTCGATTACTCATTGGAGGTTTCAGACCTTTTAAAAGGGTATAATTTTCTTGCCTATTCGAATCATGACGATATGAAGAGAATTGCAGATGTTTATAATGCTTCCAAGGATGCTCCAACCCCGCCTCATATGATGGAATCCCTTACCGCGGATTATTCGGATTATACAAGCAATTCCTATTATTCTGCCGGATATATGATGAGTGAGATCAACCTGGGCAGAAAATGGACCTTTACTCCGGGTGTCCGTTATGAAAGCGTTGAGCATGATATTGATGCGTATTATATCGATTACCGGGGTGTTTATAACATACACAAAAAGCACCAAGGTGTTAAAGAGGTATTAAATGCCAAACCTGAAAATGAGTTTTGGCTGCCAATGATACACCTGCAATACAAAGTTAATGACTGGTGTGATTTGCGTGTTGCCTCTACAAAGACATTACGCAGACCTAATTATCTGCAATATTCGCCACAATTGCGTATATCAAGTTCAAGTGAAGCTATTTATCGTGGTAATCCGAACCTCAAAGTGGAGACCAGTCAGAATTTAGATGCCCAGGCCTCTTTTTATAATAATATTGTTGGTTTATTTTCTGTTGGTGGATTTTATAAAGAAATTGATAATTATATTTATGCAGTTACCACCAATATTCGTAAAGGGGAAGTTTTAAGCGGACTCCCAAATGAAGATTTTGTAGCCTACAGTGCTGATGATTTTGTGGGCTACACCCTGACAGAACCAATTAATAATGAACTTACTGCTTATGTGCGTGGTATCGAATTGGAATGGCAGACCCGATTCTGGTATTTGCCCAAACCTTTTGACGGCCTGGTATTAAATACAAATATTTCATTTATAGATACTGAAACCCGGTACCCGCATTATACCGAAACTCAAGGTACGGCCCCCTGGTATCGTGATAGAGTAGACTCTTTAATATATAGGAAAAACCGTATGCAGAACCAACCCAAAATTGTAGGGAACGTATCTGTAGGTTATGATAAAGGCGGTTTTTCAGGGCGCTTATCATTCTATTACCAGGGTAACACACTGGCTTATGTTGACAGGGTGTTTACTATTCAGGATTATTACAAAGATGAAGTGATCAGGATGGATATAAAGCTTAAGCAAAAATTGACTCATAATTTTGATCTGTTCTTTGATTTGAACAATCTGACCAATGATCCGGATATTATCCGTTATAATATTATCGATTATCTGCAAAAAGAAGAACATTATGACTGGCAGGCATCTTTGGGATTACGTTTTACTTATTAAAAATATAAAGGAGGTGATCAAACTCGGATAAAATTTGAAAAATGTTGCTGTTAAGAATTGAAATGTAAGTGTGTCATGAAGGTTAATAATGGAGGTTAATTCAATTATGTTGAAACTGAAATCGGTTACTAGTATTATCTTGTTGTTTGTAGTGATGTGTTTTGCTCAGGTCCCTGATACAGTTCATGTAGCGCCTGGTAATGGAACACTTAATGATGCAGTTAATGATGAGGCAAATCATGGTAAAGTATTTAAACTGCAAAGCGGTCCTGATGCGATTTATATCATGACTGAAGATATTGTTAATAATGGCTGGCACCTGATAGTAGAAGGCGAAGATGATGACAAGGTCCCCCCGCAACTGATCCGTGATTCTGACTCAAATAAGATTTACCCTTTCACTGTTGAAGGTGACATTACTCTTAAAAACTTGTGGGTTCACAATACAACGCTGAGTGGAATTTGGGGTAAGAGAGCTATTATCAGGGTTGTAGAAGATTCTATTGATGTTACTATTGATAATGTTATCTCTAGTGGAGGCCGTGGTTATTTTGTTCATCTTGAGAATGCAGCTATGGTCAATTTAAAAGTGACCAATTGCTTATATTATAATTCTTTTTCTGAATCCAGTGTTAATTCAGGCGGTCGTTTTGTTTGGATTCAAGGTGCGCATACGGGTTCCTACTATATTGCAAACAATACTGTGTTCAATACAACCGGCCCTGCTTTCCTGAATCACGATAAGGTTTTCGATGTGGTAGAGAATGTAGTTGTAGAACATAATACAATTGTGCTAACAAGCCGACAGGTATTTGAGGTTATGGAGGTTTTAAAGAGTTATACTATTAAAAACAATTTATTTGTTGATGGTTATGTTCGCGCAGTTGTAGACTCTGGTCTCTATCAGGGTGTTGATTATGCAGGCGATTATATGGCTGGTCATGATTCCTGGAGAGAAGGAAATGAAACTGAAGGCTTTTTCCCGGTAGATACCCTTGCCGTTGAATGGGGCATAGATGAAACTGAGCGCGATATTCAAATTCACCATAACGTTCGTTTTGATACTCCTAAAATACTCAACTGGCATGCGGACAACAATGTGTGGAATATTCCCTGGTTAACAGCTACAGGCCAGGAAATGTTTGATGCTTATCCCAATTTTACTTTTGAAAACAATGTTGAAGGTATTGATCCGCTTTTAACTACTCCATTGACCGAAGATCAGTATGATAAAGTGATCGCATGGCAGGATGCTAACAGAACAAGTCAGGAAATGCCAACCAGAAGTTGGTACCCGGATGATGATGAAGATCCGTTTACCAATCCCTGGCCGCTGCCCATTGATTTTTCTTTTGATTATGAACAAACATACGCTACCGAAGGATACCATCTTGCAGGAGACGATGGTTACCCGGTTGGTGACTTGAACTGGTTCCCCGAATTGAAAGAAAAATGGGAAAATGGTGACGCTGGTACTTTGACACCGATCAGTTTATCAACTGCAGTTGAAGATGAACAAGCTATGGTGATTGATGATTTTCAGTTGAAACAGAATTATCCCAATCCGTTCAACCCGGTAACCACTATCAACTATTCTTTGAATAAAAACGCTGCAGTGACTTTGACTGTTTATAATACCCTGGGCCAGGCAATTAAGACCCTGGTAAATGCCAAAGTACAGGCAGGCAACCATTCAGTTGTTTGGGATGGAACAGATGAATATAGCCGAAGTGTTGGAAGCGGTATTTATTATTGTCAGATCCAGTCTAATGATTTAAAGAAAAACATTAAAATGGTACTTGTAAGATAACGCTACCATTTCTCCCCGGCACAATAAAGAATGATTGATTTTGTTCTTTATTGTGCCATTTAATTCCCCACAGATTATTTTTCTATTAACATGGATAATATTTTAATATGTATTTCAAGTTATTATTAAAATTAAACCGACAATTCACGTTGTCAATAATCTTAATGGCCTTTCTTGCCCCATCATTGTCTTTTGCAGCAATTGAAAATGTCAAAAATTATGGCGCAATTGGAGACGGATTAACCAACGATCAAAATGCTATCCAGGAAGCGGTTGATGCGTGTTCTAAAGCAGGAGGCGGAACCGTTTTGTTCCCTGCCGGGGAATATTTGTCAGGTACAATCGTGCTTGAAGACAATATTTCTCTTTATCTGGAATCAGGGGCTGTTATCAAGGCAAGCCGCGATCTGTCAGATTACTCTCCTCAAACCGGAAAATGCTTGATTTACGCAAAAGGCAAAAAGCATATTTCTATTGCCGGAATGGGAAGCCTTTACGGACAGGGAGAAAATGATTACGGTAGAAGAAAAGATGTGAAATATGAAAAATTGTCATTCCGAACAGGTGTGCTGTATATTGAACAATGTTCTTTTGTCAAAATTTCTGATATTAATATGTTGTATTCTGATTCGTGGACTGTACATTTAAAGCGATGTGAAAATGTATCTATTGACAATGTGACAATTCTTAATAATCCCTTGCGGGTTAATTCTGACGGTATTGATCCCAATTCGTGTAAGAATGTTACCATTTCAAATTGTAATATTGTAGCAGGTGATGATTGTATTGTATTTAAATCGACTGAAAAGTATCCCTGTGAAAATATTGTGGTTGAGAATTGTATTCTTGAATCTATTGCCGCTGCTATTAAAATTGGCACCGAGTCACACGGTGATTTTAGAGATATTCATGTTTCAAATTGTGTTATCAAAAATTCACGCATAGGCCTGGGATTTAATTTAAAAGACGGTGCCACGATAGAGCGTATTACGTTTAGTGATATTTCTATCACAACCCATACATTCCCATTTTTACGCCTCAAACCGTATCCAATACACATGGATATTGAAAAAAGACATCCCGATTCAAAAATCGGAAAGATAAGAGATGTAACGTTCAGAGATATCCAAATAAAATGTGACAGCAAAGTGCTCATTCAGGGACTGCCCGAAAGCCCTATTGAAAATTTAACATTTGAAAACATTACCATACGTATTGACAAACCACTGGATTTTTCTCAGTTTCAAAAACATATTGGTGGCAGCCGTACGACTCATGGTATTCAGGATACTTTGTATGCACGCCATAATTCATATTTCACCTTTGCTAATATTCATGGATTAACTTTGAGTGATATAAAGCTATTTTGGTATGATCAGCCTTCAATTCGATATGATCGCTTATCGTTATGTCTGAATCATGTTGATCGTTTTCATTTGGAAAAAATCAATTCTGGTGATATCATTCGTGATACGAAAACGCCTGTTTATCTGCTGAATGAGTGCCGAAATGGAGTATTATGGTATTCACAAAAGCAGGAAAAGACAAGGATTACAGGTGCGTCAACAGCCAATATTCATATTCATGATTTTTTGAATTTAAAAAACGATCCTGTTGTATTTGATAATAATGTCAACAAGAATAGTGTTTTTTATACGGTTCCGGGAAAATTATAATAACAATTATTAAAAGCAGGTATATATGAGAAAAGCAAGAAAAACAATTACACGACGAAATTTTATAACCTGTACCGCATCCGGTTTGGGAGCTGCAATGCTGGGTGGTTATGTCGGTCCTTTAATGAAAACATCAATTGCGGCCAGTGGTAAAAAACTCATTGCCACCACAGATTATAATGATAATCTGGGTGTGAACTATAAAGGTTCCCGCTATGGTGCGCCTAAAAAACGACCTGAAGAATTTTATCAAAAAAATCTGTACTTTTGGGACAAATCACAAATTGATGATCTGCACAAAGAGCTGGCGTCTATGGGCGTCAGCCGGCACCAGTTTATGTATAATCCGCGAGCAGCATATTATGATAATTATCCGCATGGATTTGATCTGATCGCTCAGGTTGCCGAATCGGCCTACGCGCACGGTCTGGAATGTTACACGATCATCAAGCCTTTTGAAAACGGTGGATTCGGAACATTCCTCCCGGTAACCATGCCGTTCCCCGAACATTCGTGCGCTTTTAAAGATTTGCGCGGAATATGTCCCGGTGCGCTGCCTTTTGCTGCGGAACACCCTGAAATGAACCTGAAACGCAGGCCCGGTACTTTTGAGGTAAAAGGCCCGATAACTGCTATTCGACTGCTCAAAGGTGATCACAGGGACCATCGGGTAAAACAAGAGCACATTTCCATCTGGACGAGTGCCACAAACAATAATTTTGTAAAATATACCGGTCCGATCGAGTTTGAAGAATCCCTTGTGCCCCGATATCGTTTTGCCTATTGGAGAAAATGCCGGGCATTGACCTTTTCCGGGCTGCAAATTCCCCGGGACCATGTTTATATCCTGATCAAATGCTCGCTTGCCGATGAGCAGGGTAATTTCAGCAACGAAAACGGCAACATACTTGAACTGCTAAACGCGGACGGTGAGATCATGCCGCATACACTGGGTAAAGGCCCGGCAAGTTTGAAATCTCATAACGCCGGTTTTTTTCAGCACGATCTCCAAAAGAAATCAGTACCGTATTTACAATTGCCGGAAGTGCAGGCAGAGATCAACGACGCGCGCAAGATGGAGCAGCATTACAATGATCATTATGCTTTTGGAAGCGAATTGTCAACAAAATGGACTACGCTGGATAAAGAGGGATTTCTGATCGCTGCCTGTGGTAAACCGGAATACATGCTGGGCACATTGCATCCTATCTATCCCGAGGTGCGTGAAGAGTGGTTAAGATTGACACGATATTGCCTTGACCGGGGTGTGGATGGCGTGAATTTCCGTGTTGGAAATCATACCCGTATGGCCGAGTATTGGGAGTATGGATACAACGAACCGGTATTGGAAGCGTCCGGGGGCAAAACCGATTACCCGACTATCTGTCGGATCAATGGTGATGCCTATACACAGTTTCTGCGCCAGGCACGTGATCTCATTAAAAGCCGGGGTAAAAATATAAACCTGCATCTGAACACCGGTATACTGTGGCTTGATGATCGAAAACCCACTATCGCGCTGCCGCCAAATTTTGAATGGCAATGGCAAACCTGGATAAAAGAAATTGGCGACGAATTTGAACTGCGCGGACATTATTCCCTGCGTCCATGGAAGCTGCGCAACACTATTGAAACTTTTGGTAATGCGGCCCATGCTGTGGGGAAACCGTTTTATTTGCAAGGGGACTTTCACGGTATGACCTTTGAGGGCCCTTTTGACCGCACACGTAATGAGATCAAACGGGTAAAATCCAGTCCTGAGCTGGATGGTTTTGTGATGTATGAAACCGCCAATTACACCCGTTTAACCGATAATTATCGGATTGAAAAAAGCCCTGAAATGGCGGAAATAGTAAATGACCTGAACAAATAATGTTATGATTAAACAGGGTGTGGATATTCTTCAATAGAGGGCGATATCTGCACCTTGTATACAGGTCCTCCGGTAAATAAATATGTTGATTGTTATAAAGTAATCAGGTATTTTTAAGAGCAATATTATTGTTTATCCGGATTAAAGGGTAATACCATGTCTGAAGGGGGGGGATCATCCTATGCATCAAACATATCCATGTATGAGTTGTGTGAATTATGCACCGGAAACCGGTGCCTGTTCAGTGATCCATGAAAATGTGCGGCTAAACCCCAAACGTTTTTTGAAAAAATGTATTTGGAAATATTACGAACATGATGAGGCGAAAGACGAACGGTACCAGGAATGGAAAACGGAAGTAGATGCCATAGCGCAGAATAAAGATGTGGGTGGGTGGTCGTTCTTTTTTGCTTCTCTTTCAATTATACCCTTGATTGGTTTGATACCGGCAATGATATCGCTGGTTTGGGGATTGATCAAAATCAAGCACCGAGGATTAATTGTATTATTAATAGCATTTAGCGGTACTATGTTGAGTATGGTGATTCCTGCTATTATTGCATTGATTATTATTGGTAACCATGGGTTCCAGGGGTTGGGATCGAATGACTGGCAAATTCCACATATTGAAAACGATCTGGCAATTCTGGACAAAAACATTGAATTGTATCATGAAAGAAACAATGTCTATCCGGATTCTTTACGGCAGGTATTGCGAATGCTAACATTGGAAGAAAAATTGGAACTGTTTAATAAAGACCAGGGTAAAATGTTAAAAGCATATCATTATGAACATAAAGAGCCGGGTGAATACCTGTTATTTTTTGTGGGATTTGATTATAAACCCTTTACGGATGACGACATTTATCCGGTTGAAAATGACTCGTTGTAAATTCAAGGGGGCAGGTATTGCGTGTTTTTAAAATTATTATCCTGTGTTTGTTGCCACTCTGTTCTTTTCCCCAAAATGATTCAGTCCCTGGTGGGTATCGCCCGTTTTTTACTGCCTGGCTGCAGAATTCTGACCAATTGACGAATTTTGTGCAGCCGCAAGAGTTGGCTTTGTCTGGTCGGTTGGGAACAATGTATAAAGGTGTACAGCACAAATTCATGATCTCTAATGATCTAAATGATGATGTAAAACAACAAATGCTTGCGGGAGAAATTCCATATACATGCTCTATTGAAACGCTTGGTAATGGCTTTGATTGTCTTTTATTGGATTTGCCACAACAGCAGCAATTGCGGTTTTATTTTCAGTATTCGTTACTGATCTCTCGTCCCGCGTATTATGCAAAAGACTGGGAACAGTTCGAGTCCAAATTTTTTGTGTTCCATGTCAGCGATGCTTGCTTGTACAATACTTATGCCGCTGAGAGATTAGATGCGTTTGTCAGACAGATTGCAGATCTGATGGTTTTCTCGGAATCTGATATTGAACGTTTACAGCGTAAAAAAATCCACTATTTTTTGTGTAAAGACGATAAAAAGATAGAACAATTGACCGGTTATGTGTCTCGCGGCCAGTTTTACATTCCTTATGATTATGTGATATCGACTTTTAATTGTCATTATCACGAGTTGATCCATTTACTGATCAATTATCGACTGGGCGAGCTGCCTTTGTATACCCAGCCGTTTTTGCAAGAGGGGCTAGCTGTTGCGTTAGGTGGTCGTGGCGGCAAAGAACCGGGGGTGATACTGAATTTGGGACATTTTGTAATGAACAGCGGATTTTTGGATTATAAAACTCTGTTGAGCAGAAATGGATTCTACAGTATGGATGCTTCCATGAGTTATCCTGCTTCAGGATTGTATACCCGATTTTTGATCGATACTCTGGGATTTGATGCGTATGAGCAATTGTACGAGAAATACAGCGGCAGTATTGAGAGTGTTGAGAAAAATTCTATAAATTCAGCGGATTTACCTGCTGATGCATTATGGCAGCAATATTTAGCAAAGTTTGGGGATAAAGATGTTTTACCCGCTACCGGAAATACTGAAAATATGATCGGCTTTATCACGAGTGATGAATATACAGTTGCACAGAACCGGGATTGGTATTTGTTTGTAACGCAAAAGGACCTGTTTGTTAATTCTCAAATTCGCTACCCGGATTATGACAGCAAGTTATTCAAAGAGATGTTCCCGAATCGAGCTTACAACTCTGAAAAATACGCAATACGCGTTTCTGAGAGCGAGATATCTGTTTACAACTTGTTTACAAACAATCTCATTGCCAAATATGCAAGTGGATTTAGTAAAGATATGAAACCGGTTCCTGTTGATGAGCACGGGGCTTTTCGGTTTTTGGTGCGCAAAGCCATATTTGATGAAGGATTGGATGTGAAATCAATCAAGGTTGTTGAATAACCCCCCCCCAATTAGTTGTTAGACAGTTTTTCGAAATTCCAAGTATATCAGCAATTTGATGTTAATGAATAAAATACATCAATCCGAAAACAGCACCGGGAACAGTCCATTTGTCATTGATATTGCCGAATGCTAATAAATTTAATCGCCAGTTCTCGTTACCCAAAAAGATTTGCCCTTGAATAGCTCCGGAAATTCCCTGAAAAGGGTAAAAGTCAAACCTTTCTTTTGCATGTATCCATTCGGTCTCTGCGCCCCATGAATATCCCCCTCCCAAGGATACGGCTGCTCCCAAATGTCCTTTTATATACTGTTTCCCAAATAGGATGCTGATGTTTTTTATATACTCGTGTTCGTCACTGCTGTCAAATTCAAGAACATCAATGGAATTACTATAGCAGATGCTGAGATAGTCCCTGTCCCAGGTATAGGCATATTGCACCAAATTAGAGACCCAACCGTTTTCTGTGTCCTGGTTGCGTATGGCACCCACATTCAGACTGAGCCAGTGACGATGTACAACATATTCATTTTTTTGATCGTTTTGTCCCCAAAGGGATGCTGAAATCAAGAGAATACAAAGAATCCATAAATTGTGCCTCATTATTAGTACCTCTTGCTTGAAATATGAAAGGATAACGTTGCCAGAACCGGCGCACCGGCCAAAACACCCCATCCCATTTTGGTTCTGTCGTAAATATAAGCACCCGCTAACGTACCGAGTATACTGCCGACTATCGTTGCTGTGCGGGAGCCTTGTATACCTCGATTTTCTCCAGCTTTGTGTATGGCATAGCCGTTACCCAGAACATAGCCAATTGATGCACCTATGGCGTATCCTGTTCCTATGGACATTTTATGTTTGTCCGAATTTTCAAAATCTGCAAACAGGCACATGGTACCCAAGCCGCTCAAAATCCCAATTACCGAGCCTTCAATAGGCCCTATCACCAATTGCTGCGCGGCAACCCATGCGGCCGGTTGGGATTGATAATGATTTGATTTTGACATCAAAGGTGCCGATGTTTCATTGTTTTGATATGCAGTGAATTCCACAGGGGGGAGAACAGGATTGAATCTGGTTTGAGAACGCAATTCTGCAGCATTGAATACCAATAGAAAGAGTAGAAATATACTGCAAGGTTTCAGTTGAAGCATAATATTACCTGTATGTTTAAAAGTATTGTGAGGTGGTTTTCCCTATTTAATAAAGTATTACAAATAAATGATCGAGTGAATCAATCACACCCCGCCCAGCCGGTACCGTTACATACACTACATCTGCACTTGCGGCGCCAGTTTATCTTTTCGCTTCCGGTACCATTACAGGCCGCACATTCACAGCCGTCACCATGCTTGTCCGGATATACCGGAACCGAACCAGCTCCGCCACAAGCTGGACAATAACGGTCATCACGATGTTTCTTGCGTGATAAAAGCCCCGCTCCACCGCAAAACCGACAGGGTACCATTACTTTACCTATTACAGGTGTTTCATAATGATCGTTTTTCATATTCTATTTAATTTAATAATGAGGTTGTAATTACCCGTTTATTTAATTACACATTTCCATCAAAATATGCAAGAAATTTTTGTATGTATCTGGTTATTTTAAATGGCCACTTTTTTAAAATTCAATAAAACCCGGACTGTCGAATTGTTTAACCCCCTTTACAGAATTGTCTTTTGAAAGCGGTTTAATTTATCAATCGTTAATACCCTGTACGGTCTTTAGATTTGGGATCATCTACTGTTTCACCGCTGTTGAGTTTGCCGTCTATGGCATCTGCGCGAAAGGGCTTGCTGGGATCGTAAAATTTTTGATTGATATCAATGTCGGATACCAGTACGCCAGCTTTGTTGCGTTTGAGCTTGGACTCTACGAGTCCATCCGGTGTAATAAAATAGCATGGCCAACTGTGTTTGGCGCTCGAGTTGGTGAGCGAGACATACATGGCATTGGTACCGGCACGTGCCTGGGCCGTAACGGGCATGATTTTGGGATGGATGCAGTCCTTTTTGTGCCGCGCATTATAGAACGAGTGAAACATGACACGTACGCCCAGCCTGGAGTATTGCCGATAAAGCTCGGGGAAGCGGATGTCGTAACAGATCAAGAGACCGCATTTGACTCCATTGATATCAAAGGTAACAAAATGATCACCGGGTGTATAGTGGTCCAAATCGCCCGTGGTGCAAAAGCGTTTGTCGTAACGATCTGTAATTTTACCCTCGGGTGAGATGAGATACAAGCTGTTGTGGGGTTTATTGCCATCCGAAAGCTTATGCGTGCTACCCAGAAGGACCCAAATGTTTAACTCGTCAGCCAGTTTTATGATATTTGTTGTTTCCTGATGGAGAAGCGTCCAGTTCAATACCTGAAGCGTTTCAATATCCGCACCGCCATAGCCGGATAAAGCGCATTCCGGAAACTGTACCAGTTCTGCGCCTTGCTTTGCTGCTTTATGCATTTGCTTTTGGATCCATTTCGAGTTTTCTACAATGTCTCCTGAAACCGGAAATTGACAGGCCGCAATTCGTAATGTGCCGGATTTGGAATCAGACGCGCCAAAAGAAACACAAACATTTAAAAGAATAATAAACAAAGAAAAGGTAATGGTGTTGAATCTGGTCATGATAACAACTCCCCATTCATATGAATAAAAAAGGTCTCTTAATATAAGAGACCTTTTTTAATTTGTCAAGTTTAACCTTTTTTCTCTTCCTGCTTTTGAGATCCAGGACCACCTTGTTCGCCAGGTCTGCGGCGTGGTGGACGTCTTCGTTCAATTTTTTTCGGCATGGGCAGAGATTCTGTTTTGGTTGGCATTGCCGGATAATCGGGATAGCCAATTCCCTTAACCAGATCAGCAATCACTACATCTTGTTTGGTTTTAAAACAGATGTTTGCAGCAACACCTGTAAGGATAGAGTACGCTCCCGAGCGTTGGTCTGCCGCGCGTTGATATTTATCTTTTTTCTTTTCCGGTAAAAAGATATCGTCAAGCATAACCTGATCGCCACCGCCATGGCCTCCTTCGCCAGACCAAGGTTCGTAATCTTTGGGTGCGCCGCGTAAGGGAATAACCCGTGTGGTTGCACCTTCAATACCACCCTGAACGGTATTGGTACCGCTAACATAGATCTGTTCCACAATCTGGTGTTCCAGACGACCTTTGGTACCGTTAAAGTTGACCATGTAACCTTCCCAGGCATTGAACGCATTCAATGAATATGACATTTGTACCTTGTTGTCGTATTCAACAGCCAATGTCATGGAATCTTCAATATCGATATCTGGACGGAAAACGCAGCGGTCACGGTAATAACCATCGTATTTTTCATTTTCCAGATAGAGTTCTTTTAATCCCCAGCTGTTTTCGAGATCCATTGCAAAGGTACATTTGTCTTTTTCGGGACAGGTATGGCAACGTTCATGATGGCTGTTTAAACCAATGCGTTTGGCCATTTCAGGAGTGTAATATTCTCTTTTCCCTTTTGCCATAACAGATACCGGTATTGCGGATAACCACCAGTTTACCAGATCAAAATGGTGTGTTGCTTTATGCACCATTAAACCACCCGAGAACTTTTTTTGGCTGTGCCAGCGACGGAAATAATCCGCGCCATGTTGGGTATTGAGCAGCCAATGGAAATCGACAGACAGAATGTCACCAATTTCACCACTCATTAAAATATCTTTAACTTGAGATCTGGGGGGAGAATAGCGATAGTTAAAAGTTACTTTACAATTTTTGCCGGTACTTTTTTGGGTATCGATGATTTTTTGGCATTTTTCAGCGTCAATGGTCATGGGTTTTTCGGTAATTACATCGCAACCCAGTTCCATACCTCTGATGACATACTTGTGATGAAAACCATCAACTGTAGTAACAATGATTACGTCAGGTTTGGTTTTTTCTACCATTTCATCAAAGTCGTCTGCTGCAAAAATGGGTACATCCAGTCCTGTTGCTTCTTTGGCCTGGGCCTGTGCCATTTTCAAACGACCTTCATTGGTATCACAAAAACCAACATATTCACAATGATCTTTATATGTATCAAAAATAGCGCGGCGATACATATAAGATCTGGCACCAACACCCACATGTGCAAATCGTTTTTTTCGGTCTTGAGCTTTAATGGCAGTAGGGTAACTGTTGGCTGCCATTACTGCGGCACCTGTTACTGCAGTCGATTTGATAAAATCCCTGCGGTTCAATCCATTTTTTTCTGATTGATTTCCCATGTTTCCTCCAAAAATGATATGATATTACATTTTATGTATTTCATTAAATATTGATTCTACTAATCGCTCCTCCTTTAAATCAAATTCGTTTTTTATTTCAGAGAGAGATTTTTGTTCATTTATCATATTTTTAATTGATGATTGCTTTTGTTTCATTGTCGATATGTGATTTTCAATGTCTTTTCGGTAGAGTACATCACTGTGCCCTGAATAAAATTGTTCAGCGTCAAGTGTGTTTAGCATGTTTTGCAATGTTCTAACGTGCTCGAATGAATTTCCGTTTTTGTGAGAATGGATCAATTGGGGTCTGTCTGCAAATACCTGATCGCCAATGAATGCAATTTTAGCTTCCGGGAAATACACTACAATATCTCCCGTAGTATGCCCCACACCAAAATAATACAATTCTATGGCTTTGGGTCCGACATAGATATTTAATTTATCTTGAAATGTAACTGCGGGGATGAATGGACAGAGTCCAGAAGAGTCCCATTCCGATGGATTCCCGTTTCTGTCAGACCGAAAAAAATCATTACGACAGTTTTCATGAGCGATGATGGTGACAGAAGGGGATACGTAACGGTTACCATTTACATGATCTCCATCGCTGTGTGTGTTGATGAGATACCTTACAGGTTTATCTGTCAGTTTTTTGATTGCTGTTAGTGTTTCGTCAACATGCTCTTTAGTCATTTTTGCATCAATCAGCAAAACCGCATTTTGACCAATATAAACACCACCATTGGCGCCACGACCACCTTTGACAAGAAAGAGATTTTCAGATATGGGAGAAAATTGAACCGGTTCAGGTGCTGATTGTGAAAAAGCTGTTACGGAGAAGAGCAATAAGAACGATACAAAAAGGACTTTCATATTCTACCCTTGATATGTATGTTTTACATTATTGAACAGTTCTATGAGTTGCTTTTTTTTAGAGAATTATTTGAATGTATAAATTTGAAAAATAACAAACAAGCATTGTTGGTTTTTGATCTATATTAATAACGTTCAAATTGTTAAAAAGTTTTGTGCATTTGTTAAATTATTTCATTTTAACTAACTGTTTGTTGCCTTTGAATAAATAGATTGTTATGTTTATATAATTATGAGAAAAATAAATGAGAAAAAACAAGCCACACTGTTTCAGGCATTGATTCCCGTTGTGTTCCTGGTTATGTTCTTGGGAATCAATGTACTGTTATTTGATGGCAGTCCGCATATCCCGTTGATTTTTGGAACTGTTGCCGCGTCATTGGTGGGTATGTATCTGGGGTATACCTGGAAAACTATAGAGCGGGGTATTGTTGAGGGAATAGAGATCGCTTTACAGGCGTGCTTGATTTTATTGGTTATTGGATTGCTTATTGGCACTTGGATAATCAGTGGAATTGTACCTACAATGATCTATTTTGGATTAAAGATCATATCCCCATCGGTTTTTCTGGCTGCAACCTGTGTGATTTGTTCCCTGGTTTCGCTGGCTACCGGAAGTTCTTGGTCAACCGCAGGTACGGTTGGTATTGCATTAATTGGGATTGGCCAGGGGCTTGGAGTGCCGCTGCCTATGGTTGCCGGTGCTATCATTTCAGGCTCGTATTTTGGCGACAAGATGTCACCACTTTCCGATACAACAAATCTGGCACCTGCTGTTGCCGGTTCCGAAATATTCAGTCATATTCGGCACATGTTGTATACAACAGGGCCAAGTTATGTTATTGCCCTGGTTTTATATTTGTTATTGGGGTTTAAATATGGCAGCAATGCAGTGCAAATGCAAAATATTAATCAGATTCTTGATTCGTTACAGACCACGTTTAATTTATCCCCCATACTGCTTGTAGCGCCGCTTTTGGTTATCTTGATGGTTGTTTTTAAACTCCCGGCTTTACCGTCTCTGTTAGGGGGCGCTGTTTTGGGCGGGATTGCCGCATTTGTTTTTCAGCAAACTCCGGTCAGTGAGATCATGAACGCGGCGCAAAATGGGTATGTGTCGCAGATTGGGCTCGAGGCGGTTGATACACTGCTCAGCCGTGGCGGAATGGAGAGTATGTTGACAACCGTAGCATTGATTTTGTGCGCGCTGTCGTTTGGCGGTGTGATGGAAAAGACCGGTATGCTGGAAGTTATAGCCGGTGCGATACTGAAACTGGCCCGATCTGTTGGCGGACTTGTAACTTCAACCGTACTTACCTGTATGTGTATGAATACCATAGCACCGGACCAGTATCTGTCTATTATCGTACCGGGGCGGATGTACAAAGATGCTTTTGCAAAAGCGGGTCTTGATCCCAAAAATTTATCTCGTTGCCTGGAAGATGGCGGCACCCTCAGTTCATCGCTGATTCCGTGGAACACCGGAGGCGCCTATATGTGGGCCACCCTGGGAGTCTATCCACTGGCATATTTGCCATTTGCATTTTTGAACATCATCAACCCGTTGATCTCTATTTTTTATGGATATACGGGCATTACCATGACCAAACTTGAAGATAATAAAAAGTCAGATCATTTGTGATTTGCCCTGTTTCCATATAGGTTGCACAGTCTTTTTCTCGCGAATTATTCTTATCAGCAGATAAATAGATATTCCTGAACAAATCAAGATAGCCGGTAAACCCGCTTCAATTCCCCATTGTCCGCCTGTCAGGATAGCCGGTCCCACCAGATTGGCTTGCAATAATCCGGACAATTCCAGTCCAGATACATTAATGCCAAAAATACCTCCCATGGTAAAATTCCATGCAAAGTGAAAGCCTGTAATAACCCATAACCTGCGGGTTATCATATAGAACAACGTGAGCATCAGACCAAACTCTATACCTACTGCAAAAGTACTGAGGGCAGATGAGCCGCTATTCGCTAAATGCGTTAGTCCCACTTCCAGCGAAGAGATAAGGATAGCAATCCAACTGCCTAATCCTTCTTCTAATATACGGAAGAGAATACCTCTGCTTACCAGTTCTTCAAAAAAACCTATGAAAAGATTTAGCAGGAGAAATCTAATGATACCTATAGAAAAGGCCATCCCTTGCAATTGATACACATCAATAATCCACAAGAACACAACCTGAAGCGTTATTAAACCTGCTCCCAAACCCAGGCCTTGCAATAGTTCTTTTTTGCAGTGTTTTAGCGAGTATTCAAGAGGTTTACGCTTTTCAATCTTTTTTGTGTAAAGGGCGTATCCCATATAGACTACATTGATGAGTACCAGTGTATAAATTGTCCGTACCCACAATAGCTCTAACAACATGTGACTTTTTAAAATGTTTTTAGAAACCTCTGAAATATTATTAGAATCAAAGGTAATAATTTACTAATTTGCTGTATGATAAAAAAAACTGGAGTTTTACATGGGTCGCAATAGAATACACAATGAAGACTTGTTTACCACAGCAGCAAATGAAAATTTCAAAAAGCATATAAAAACCCAAAGCAAACAAGCTCTGGAAATTATCAAAGAAAAAATTGATTGGCAAAATTTACTTGAACCCATTGAAGAACGTATTGAACAATCAAAAACCAGAAAATCAAATGCAGGCAAGCCGTCATTTGATTTGTTAGTTATTGTTCGTTGTTTTTTATTACAACGTATCTATGGTTTATCCGATCCTCGCCTGGAAGAAGAGATTGCGGATCGACGTAGTTTTCAATTGTTTCTGGAACTGACCAGTGCTGATGCAATCCCTGACGAGACCACTATCTGTCGCTATCGTGAACAATTTTCTCGCCTTGGTCTTGATAAAATACTGTTCCGGCAATTCAACAAACAGCTTGAAAAAATGGGTCTGATCGTTGGCAAAGGAACACTTGTTGATGCAACTATAAAACAAGCACAAGCGAAACCAGGAAGCAAGCGTGATCGTGATGCAGATTTCACAAAGAAACGTGGCAAAACGCATTATGGCTACAAAGGCCATATTGGTACAGATTTGGACAGTGATATTATTCATTCTGTAGAGTTTACCAGCGCAAGTATTCACGACACAAATCTTTTTCCGGATCTGATAACAGAAAAAGAAAATGCGGTGTTCGCAGATAAAGGTTACACGAACAAAGCCCGCAAGTGCAACCTGCGAGGCAAAGGAGTCTATTGCGGCATTCTTGATAAAGGATATAGAAACCGAAATTTGACATCAAAGCAGGTAAAAAGAAATAAGCAATTATCTAAAGTTCGGAATGCAGTTGAAAGACCGTTTGCCTTTATGAAGCAAGTATTAGATTATGATCGGTGCAGTTATTATGATATGGGCCGAAATCGTTTTGAATTTGTGATTGCAGCATGGGTTTATAATATCAGGCGTATGGTTACATTAACCACTTGAGCCATTTCGTAGGTATATAACCTATGTATTAGAGTAATGATAGTAAATTTTGTCAAAGAACAATTTTAAATGTTATAGATTTTATAAATATTTCATTCTCTTTGGAAAATTGAACTCAATTTATTAGTTCAATATGAAAAAATCCAATATTTCAGATGTTTCTTTTATTAAAAGGGCGAACCGCTGGGATGGCCATTTTTAAAATTTATCCAAAAGAAAGTGATAATAAATGTCCAAAACAAGTTAAGTTGATTTTTTATCATGTCGTTTTATCCATTTTAATTTTCAATATGCTCAATCCAAGTTACAATATTATTCTTGAGTCTATAATACCAATTCTGCTGTTTGTACCATTTCATGAATCGAATAGGTATAATGCGGCAATTGATTTACTATTTAGAATTCATTGGAGCTCTGATTGTGCTTGATTCCTTACAATGAATAGAATGATGTTCATGTCCTTGGAACAGGATTCCCAGTTGGTAGCCCGTGCCTGTGGCACGATTTTTTTATCCGTTTTCTACATCTATGCATTACAATCATAATACTCGTGCCATTATATAGCACGTGTTTACTACTTTAAGCGCCGGCACTGCTAATCATGCAGTAACCGGCGCTTTTTTTGTCTGAATTATGATTTATAGGATTAAGGGATTATAAGATTGAAATAATGTTTTAAAAACGGTTGCGGCAGAGATTGTATCCATTATGACCCCGATTATATCTTTGCGTTCATCGCGAATGCTCCGCGGGCTTTGCGGTAAGAGCTTTTCGCGACTGAATCGTGCCACGTAACCGCACTGGTCCTCACGGATGAAAACACATTTAATTATAATGTTTGCTTTTTTGCGTTATTTTGGTTATGATCCAATACAGTGCGGTTTCCGCCAGAGGTCGGACAAGTCAGCAGGTGAGTATTATTTTCATATTCACGACCACAGGCGTGTCCGCCCGCTGGTGGAGTAAACCGCCAGTAGGCGGTCAAGTACCCGGGTTGCGGTTACGTCCGCCAATCAGTAAGGCGGATAGACGCGGACCAGAACGTTGTTGAGCGGTATGATTACTACCTCCGCCAGTGGGCGGATTTCCGCTTCGCTCCAACGTTCGGTTCTGTCTCGCGCAGTACGGTTTCGAGTGACATCGAAACGATCCAGAAATTCACCGGCAAAGAGTTGGATGACGAGCACGGCCTTGATCTTTACTATTTCGGCGTACGATACCACGATCCGGTCGCCGGGCGGTTTATCAGCGTTGATCCCATGGCGGACAAGTATCCGGGGTTGAGCCCGTATAATTATACGATGAACAATCCATTGATACTGGTTGATCCGGATGGGAAAAGACCTATGACTAAAGAAGAACATCAAATAATAATGAATGCTATGCGTACAGCCGAAAAAGAATTTCGATTCAAGCAAGGAGAACAAAAGAAACAATATCCTGATATCTCGGTTCCTATAGAAGGTATTGAAATGAGTGGTGAATATAGTGGTGGACCTCGACAAGTATATGAAACTGGCATGGCGTATGGACCAGCGGCGGGCGATCCTTCACAAAATATATTGCATGGTCAAGACACTGAATATGGGGGTGACATAGAAGTTTTTGTTTCAAAACCTGAAAACATGAATATTAAAATGATAAAAAGAGATGATAGACATGGTACCAAGGGTGATGAAAATTCAAGGATTATTTTGTGTTATTATAACTCTAATGATGAAGTTAAAGGCTTAGCTATTATTAAGTTATCTATGACAATTGAGCAATATAATGTATGGATTAAACAATGGAATGAAAATTTACATAAGGGACAAGAATCAAGAGATAAAGAAGAAGAAGAAAAAGAAAACTAAAGACTCAAAATAATATTAAAATAATGATATTGCGAGCGTTGTTTACACTCGTAAGTTCAAGTAACAAGTGCAACAGTTAAAAAAGGATCAATGGCATCATTAGTGCGTAGCACTAATGAAGTTACAGCCACAAAAAACTGGAGCACTGTTGGAATATCAAGAATGAATAGTAGACAACGCTTATATTATTAAAAATTAAATGTCTTACAATAAAAAGGTGAAAAATTGAATTTAGTATTATTTCCATGGATTACATTTATTATTTCATTATTTATTTTTTCCTTAAGAAATAAAATATTTAAAACAAAATCATCAAAGAATATTATCGCTCTCATTGTTGTATTTTCTTTTTTATATGCATTATTTATACATAATCGTATTTATTATATGCGTCGTATTTTAATACTTGATGATCCCATATCTTTATATATAAATGATTATTATTATTTTAATAATAGAATACCAAGTTTAAATGAAATTGAAAATATAGAAGGTTTTGATTCATTAATTAAACCATATTTATTGCAATTGTATGATATCAAATATTCATTTAAATGCGAAACAAATTTTGAGGATTCGACATACTCATTTGTATTTTATTCTTGGGGATTTGACAAGGATGATGACAATTTGTGAGACTGTAAACTTTTTTGTGTAAATGAATAGTAGTGCTATATTTGGATTTTCATCCTGTCTTTAAATATAATAGAAAATTGAGAAACAACAAAGGCCCAGTTTCTGATGGGCTGCGACCATTTTTTAGCAATATCCCTGTAGGCCAGAAACAGCATTTTTTTCAACGCATCATCGTGGGGGAACAGAGATTTGGTTTTAGTGACTTTGCGAAGCTGCCGGTGCAGAGCCTCTACACTATTTGTGGTATAGATCATTCGCCGAATTTCTTCGGGATATTTAAAATAGTTGGACAGGTTGTCCCAGTTTTTTCTCCAGGAATTGATAACAATGGGATATTTGACCCCCCATTTTTGTTCAAGGCGATCCAGTTGCAGTTCAGCGTTTTCTTTAGTTGTGCTTTGATAAACCAGCTTCAGATCTTTGATAAATTCTTTTTGATGTTTTGATGCAACATAACGAAGCGAGTTACGGATTTGATGGATGATACAAAGCTGGACTTCAGTATCGGGAAAAATGCTGGCAATAGCATCCGGAAAGCCTTTCAGCCCATCTACGCATGCAATCAGAATATCTTCAACCCCACGGTTTCGTATATCGGTTAAAACAGACAGCCAGAAATTGGCGCCCTCGGACTGGTCGATCCAAATACCAAGTAAATCCTTAAAGCCTTCACCATTGATTCCCAGTACAGTATAGGC
The DNA here is from genome assembly GCA_963693055.1 of bacterium. Classification (GTDB taxonomy): domain Bacteria; phylum Zhuqueibacterota; class Zhuqueibacteria; order Residuimicrobiales; family Krinioviventaceae. Next base: position 5,157,177 of record OY843751.1, on the reverse strand, counting down.
GGCCTTGTTTATAATACGCCCTTCGTCACGTATCTTATAGTGGATAGCATCCAAATAAACAATAGGATAAACGCTATCCAACGGTCTTGACTGCCATTCAACGACAAGCTCGCGTACCCGTTCGGTAACATTGGAAATAAATGTTGGGGAAGCGTCCAGGCCGTAAAGTGTTTCCAGGTGGTCTTTGATGTCTCTTGTACTCAGACCTTTGGCATATAAGGCAACGATAATTTCATCTATTTTGCCCAGATCACGCTGGTGCTTTTTGACAAGTACCGGGTCAAATTCTCCATTCCGATCACGGGGGATTTTGATGTCAATTTCACCAAAATCTGTCTTCACTGTTTTGCTGCTGTGACCGTTTCTACTATTGCCACTGTTATCACCTTCTGAAGAATGTCTCTCATAGCCCAAGTGCTGGGTCATTTCAGCTTCCATAATTTGGTCTGATATGCCCTTAATCAAATTCTTGACCAGACCATTTTTGCCCAGCAGATCGTCTGCTGTCTTGCAATTTTCAAAATCTTTTTCAAGTTGTTTAATAATTTCAGGTGTAAGTTTCATTGGTAAATTCTCCTGTATTTAATAAAATGTAATATTTGTTTTTAAAACACAAGCGAATTTACAGTCCCTTGGAAAAGTGTGTGCAAATCAATCAGCGATCGAAATTCAATAACCCTACGGGTTATTGAACCCTTGTTCATGATTTACACAAAAATCTTTACACTTCCCAATTTGTCAAGAATGATTGAATTAAATAATCCTAATATTTATAATCCATTTGTTGATGGTGATTATATTATTGCGAAACACACATATACAATTCCCCAAAAAGATGAAGGTCCTCCCCAAGCGTATGAACCAATAACGCAATAGTTCGTAATCTGGGCCTGTGGCCCAGGTTTTACTTACCCGGTATACATTCTGGTTTTACGAGTTAAGACTTGCTTTATATTCCAAACTATCAAGCGCCGAGCTACATTGCTAACTATGCATTGTCCGGCGCTTTTTGATTTATCCTCAATCCCCTGAATAGCGAACATTTAATTAAAATGTTTGCTATTTTGCGTTATTCTTGTTATGATTCAATATAGTGCTGTGTCAGCAGGCGAGTATTATTTTCATATTCACGACCACAGGCGTGTCCGCCCGCTGGCGGAGTAAACCGCCGGCAGGCGGTCAAGTACCCGGGTTGCGGTTACGTCCGCAAATCAGTTAGGCGGATAGATGCGGACCAAAACGTGGTTGAGCGCTATGACTATTATCCCTTCGGTTCTGTTTCGCGCAGTACAGTATCTGATGACATTGAGACGATCCAGAAATTCACCGGCAAAGAGTTGGATGATGAGCACGGCCTTGATCTTTACTATCCGCCAGAGGTCGGACCTGCGGTTTTGGTGCACGCTACCACGATCCGGTTGTCGGGCGGTTTATCAGCGTTGATCCCATGACGGAGAAATATCCGGGGTTGAGCCCGTATAATTATACGATGAATAATCCGCTGATATTTGTTGACCCGGATGGGAGGGAGATAACGTCAACTTATGATAAGGGAAAAAATCAATATAATAATACAGTAAACGCTTCTCTTGTAAATGAAAGCACTAAAAAAATATAACAGATAGAGTTCTGAAAAGAACAGCGGAATTGATTAAATCTGGAATAGAGGAGTCATTTGGTAATGTACAAGGTACAAATGTAGTTATGGATGTAAACATAAATACTGATCCTGAAAAAGTGAAGGGTACTGATCATATTTTTGCATTTGTTGATGCAAATACTTTGACTAATTCTACAGGTAAACCAGTTGGTGGTAGAAATGTTGATAAAAAAACAGGTAAGGGTAAAATCGGTGGAGAAAAAATGTTGATTTCTACAGCCACAATTCTTCATGGTGCTAATCAAGTCAAAAGAACTGGTGCACATGAATTCGGTCATGGTTGTTATTTAGAACATCCAAAGGATGCAAATGGAAGAGTGTTAAGGCAAGGAAATAATTTAATGATTCAAAGCCAAGATTCGAAGGGGATGGAAATTAACAAAAATCAGATTGAAAAAGCTCATAAAATGATAAATGAACAAAAATAGGGAGATATGATTATGAAAATATTTTCTTATTCATTTTTATTACTATTTTTTTTCTCAGCAAGTTTTTCGAAAGAACCCACAAAAATAAGAATTGCTTTTGAAGACGGTTTTTGGGGTACATATGTTAGTTATGTAAAGTTAGATACATTTAATATATATCTTGAAAAAGATACATTAATAAGTGAAGATGATATTGGCTTTGCAGACGGGTTTTACTACTCTACTAATAGGGATACACTTGTATTTGAATCTGAAATGTTACATTTTAAGGATGAGTTTTTTACAAAATATTATTTCAGCATACCAATACAAGGTGCCAAAGTAGTACGGTTTTTTATGGACGTTGATACTTGTACATGTAAAAGGAAAATGAAGTTTTTAACATCAGATCATGAATATTTTTATGATTGATTCATTGTTTTAAATTATTAATGTATCCAATTGATTATGCGCCGTCACACTGCTAACCATACAGTGGCGGCGTTTTTTTATTTGTCTGAATTGGGATTCATAGGATTGAGGGATTATAGGATTGAAAAGCACCCGTTACAGAGATAGTCTCCGTCACGAGTAAAATGTTTGCTTTTTTGCGTTATTCTTGTTATGCTTCAATACAGTGTTGTGTCAGCAGGCGAGTATTATTTTCATATTCACGACCACAGGCGTGTCCGCCCGCTGGCGGAGTAAACCGCCGGTAGGCGGTCAAGTACCCGGGTTGCGGTTACGTCCGCAAATCAGTTAGGCGGATAGATGCGGACCAAAACGTGGTTGAGCGCTATGATTACTACCTCCGCCAGTGGGCGGATTTCCGCTTCGCTCCAACGTTCGGTTCAGTTTCGCGTAGTTCGGTTTCGAGTGACATTGAAACGATCCAGAAATTTACCGGCAAAGAGTTGGATGATGAGCACGGCCTTGATCTTTATTATCCGCCAGAGGTCGGACCTGCGGTTTTGGTGCGCGGTACCACGATCCGGTTGTCGGGCGGTTTATCAGCGTTGATCCGTTGGCGGATTTGGCACCAGACTATACTCCATATCATTATAGTCACAATAACCCATTAAGATATAAAGATTTTAATGGTAATTTTAATCAAATACAAATGTATAAATTAATTGCAAATATTGTATATTCACATCCTGTAGCTGTTAAAGAAATTGGTGAGATTGTTGAAGCAGGAGGTTCAATTGGACCTCAAATAGGAGTTACAGGGCGAATGGGTCCACTTAAAGCTGGATTTTCTGCCCAAGCTGGAGTTTCAGCAGACATAAATTTAGCTGGAGATTTCTCTGTAGGATTTAGATGTTCTGTAAGTGGGGAGGTAAATGTTGCTGGATTTGGAAATTTAAAAGGAGAATTGGGTTTTAAGGATCAGGGTGAAAATATTCAAATGATTAAGGAGGTAAGTACTAGTGTGTCAGAATTTGACAAGGATGTAGATTTAGGATTAGGTTTAGAAGTTAAGGCTGGGCTTGTCGGGGCCGGAGTTAATATAAACCTCACTGAGGTTGGTGATGCATTAGCAAAAGGAGGTAAAGAAATTTACAACGATATTATTGAGATTAAAACCACAATCGAATACTCTAGAATAGATAAATATCAATATCAAGAGGAAGAAGAATGATAATTATTTTAAAAGATATAATATTTTTTTTAATCGTTTTTGAATTAGTATTCTATTTTATCAAATATATGCCATTCATCAATTTCTATGATAGAAAAGGTTTTCGTAATTTGTTTTATTATGGAATCCCAATGTATAAATTTTCCATTTCTAGTAGTTATTCAAGGGATGAAATAATGAAATTTATTAAGGAAAACATTTCACCCAAAAAAATTATTGCTGATGATGCAATTTTACTTCGAAGAAAATATTTTAAATGGATTCAATGGGGGACTTTAGTATTTCTCGAATGTAAATTGACTATTATTAATGATAAAGCTGGTTCTTTAATACAAGCGCAATTTAAGTCAATTTTTTTTCCTTGGATTAGTGTGATTTTACCATTTTTTTATTCTTTTTTTTACGAAGATTATAGTTTTAGTAGTGGTATATTAACTTCAATACTGTTAATGTTGTTTGTTTATCTATTTGGATTAATTGAATTTATTGCATTAAAAGGTAAAATAAAAAAAATAGCATATTTGGATAGTTCTTATAATTATTTTTCATAATTCATTATTTTCTATAGCCTGTAGTTTTACAGCGCACACCAACAGGTTTGCAAAAATGGGTTAAGAAATTGAAACGTTAGCCATATTGAACTTTCTTTAAGCGCCGTCACACTGCTACCCAAGCAGTAACCGGCGCTTTTTTTGTCTGAATTATGATTTGTAGGATTAAGGGATTATAGGATTGATATGACGTTGTAAAACAGATCATGGGGGAGATTGACTCCGTAACAACTCTGATTATATATCTTTGCTTTATTTCGTATGCTCTGGGGGGGCAATTTAGCTCTATTGTATCATGAGGTCCGCCTACTAATAAAGATAAATGATACGCCAAGGCGCATCCTGCCTGCCGGGTCCGTCTGCACCGGACAAACGAAATGAATTTCGTTCTACATGGTAATCCCCTGAAGAATTTCAGAGGCTTTTTGCGGGGCTGGTCTTGGGCTTTTACATCCCGGAGGGAAAATGCTGCGAGATTAGAAAGCGTGATCCGTTACTTACGGGATGGGGACTGAATCAGATTTGCAGTACACGACGCTTGAGCAACTCCGACATGACCCGCGATTATACCCCATTTGGCGAAACCCTGGTCGCTTCGGGGAATGATGATAACAGCTACCAGTTCTCGCAAAAAGAGCTTTACTCGGATATCGGACTTTACTATACTCCATAGGCGCACCTCCGCTACGCTGCGGCTTTGGAGCAAGATACTATAACCCCGAGATTGGGCGCTGGTTTGTGCCAGACCCCGCCGGACAGGGATTTAGCCCGTATGTGTATTGTGGCAATAATCCGTTAATTATGGTGGATCCGGATGGAAGGAATCCTGTATTTATTGCTATGGCAATAGGTGCAACGATTGGTGCAACATCTGGTGGTATTATAGCTCATAATAATGATATAGATTGGTGGAAAGGAGCTATTACAGGTGGTTTTATTGGAGCAGGAATTGGTTCTATGATTGCTGTTCCTTTATATCCCTCAGCCATTGCTACTGGGGTTGGAACTCCACAAGTTGCTGCAACAACGAGTTGGGGTATAACATCGAGTATTGTCAATGGTGCTAATGTTAATATGGCTATGGCTTATTCATCAGGTGCAAATGGTGGTGATCTTTGGAAGTTTGGTATTACTGGAGCTGCTTCTGGTGCTTTTAATATTACCGGTGGATTTGGTATGGTTAAAAAGGGATTCTGGGGGAGACTTGGATATCAAGGTTTAGCAACCGCAGGTAGTTCCGTTGGGAATAATTGGGCTGCAGGAAGAGATCTATTTTCAAAATATACTATTGGAGTTGGCCCAGTTAATTTTACATTTGGTAAAAATCAGCGCTTATTGCAAGCTGAAAATAATATTGGAAATATTGCTATTAATGCATTAGGTATTGGAAATAAATTCTTTGGTAAGGGGGAATGGGGATTTGATAAGAATCATTTAACACCTTATTATACAGGTGGTACAATAAAAAGTATAAATGGTAGAGGCTTTGGAGCTTTTAGTGTTATTAATGAAGCTCCTGGAACTAATTATTGGAAACATGAACTTCATCATCTATGGACCTCACGAGCTTTTAATAATTCTTTTTTTCCAAATTTTATATTACAAATGTACTATGCTTTATCGATAGGTCATGATTCAAAGGGACGTGCAAATTATCAGGAAAGGATTGCATATGGAAAAAATCCCTGGAAATTGTAAAATATTTCAATTTGGTGTTCTTGTTTTTTTTGTTTTTTTTAGTTGTGATCCAAAGGCTACATTATTATTAAAAAATGGAAGTGATGAAAAAATAATTAATATTAACAATACTACCTTATCATTTAGTTTAGATACAATGCATAATATACATTTTGGCGTACTTGAAAGTGTAAATACTAAAGATTCAATTCAATTTTTTTTGGATTCATTAAAAATATTTTTTAATGATAATCAAGCTGAATATTATATTCTTTATAAAGGAAAAGAATATGAAAAGTTAAATGTAAATCTCAATAAAGAGAGCGACATTTTTAGATATGGATTTTATTATAAAGGAGATAAAATATTAAATATTGGAGATAAAGTAACTATTAAGGCTCAAAATTATATAAAAATTGATGATGAATATTTTGATATCGGCCCCATTGATTTCTTTATTACAAGAAGATTTAAACCATAAGGTAAATTTTTATTCATGTATATTAAATTTTATCCCTGAAAAGGGGAAATAATTATTATGTTCTGGTTAGATGGATAGATTTTTTTTAATTTCCCTTGACATTTATCCAACGAATAAATACCTTTATTAAGCGCCGTTTCACTGCTAACCACGCAGTACCCGGCGTTTTTTTTGTCTGAATTAAGATTTGTTGGATTAAAGGATTGAAATGATCTTGTAAAACTGATCATGGGGGAGATTATCTCCGTCACTACTCTGATTATAACTCTTTTATCCATTTCGAATGTTTTGGGGGCTTTGCAGGTTAGCTCTATTTTATCATGAGGCCTGTCTGCTAATAAAGATAAATGATGCGTCAAGTCGCGTCCTGCCGGGTCAGTCTGCGCTGAACAAGCGAAATGAATTTCGTTCTACATGGCAATCCCCTGAAGAATTTCTGAGGCTTCTTGCGGGGCTGGTCTTGGGCTTTTACATCCCGGAGGGAAAATGCTGCGAGATTAGAAAGCGTGATCCGTTACTTACGGGATGGGGACTGAATCAGATTTGCAGTACTCGACGGCTGAGCAATTTAGATATGACCCGTGATTACACCCCCTTTGGTGAAACTCTGGTCGCTTCGGGGAATGATGATAACAGCTACCAGTTCTCACAAAAAGAGCTTGACTCAGACATCGGACTTTATTATACTCCATAGGCGCACCTCCGCTACGCTGCGGCTTTGGAGCAAGATACTATAATCCCGAGATTGGCCGTTGGTTTGTGCCTGACCCCGCTGGACAGGGATTCAGCCCGTATGTGTATTGCGGCAATAATCCATTGATTATGGTGGATCCGGATGGGGAGTTTTGGCAAGTAATTCTTGCAGGTGCGCTAATTGGTGGCGCAACAGGTGGCATTTCATATGCAATAAACCACTCTGATAATTTCGAGTAGGGGGCTTTTTCTCTTCAGTTGGTATTGGGGCCTTAGGTGGAGGTTTAGGTACAGCTGCTTCAATATTCGCTCCCGCTGGGTTCCTGCCAGGATTGGCATATGGTGCAGCCACTGGTGGAGGGGTTGGTGCCTTAACAGCTGGGCTTTCCGGCCAGGATGTTTGGGCAGGTTTTATTGGGGGAGCAGTCGGTGGAGGCCTTTTTGGTGGTATTGGAGGTTATAGGTATGCTAAAAATATGGGGTATAATCCATGGACTGGTGGATTGGCTGATACTCCGGAAATGTTACAGTCAAACTTGGTACCTAACACTGATTTTTTTCAAAGACGTGAGTTAGGGTCACAACGATTTGGTTTAGATGATGTAGTTGATGAAGATTTTAGTGTATTTACGTATGATTATCCAACAGCAATTGAAGCAACGCCTATTCAAGGTCATCATATTTTCTCTCAAAGACAAGATTTAGCTGAGAAGTTTGTAGAACAAGGAATAGATATACATGATTATATAATGCCACTCCCAAGAAGAGTTTATATTGGTTCAACAGGTATACATGGAGGAGGAGCTCGAGGAGGAAACTGGAATAAAGCATGGCAAGATTTTTTTGATTTAAATCCAATGGCTAATGACAAGGATATTTATAAACAATTGGGTAAGATGTTGTATGATTTTGATTTAAATCAAGCTCAAATTAATATCAAAATTTTATATTGAAAGGTTAATATGAGTTTTTATAAAATTTCATGTGACAAATCAAAAAGTTATTTAATTGATGCTGTTCACAAATATAGTATACCCGGTATGATTTGTGACATATGCAAAAGCAAATGGGCCGTTACTGGTATTCAATATCCAAATATTGTTTTAAGTAATGAATATGCTGAATATGAAGAGTATTATTCAATTCGAAAGCCTTATCCATGGCAAACACATCATGAGATGAAACCAACTACAGATAATTTATTTAAAGATATGTTTGTTTTGCCTGGAACAAAATTTGGTCCTTTACAAGGTATTGCAAAAGGTAGGTTCTATGACTTTGCATGGCTTAATCCGTGGACGCTACTGGTAAGTTATAATGCATATGAATTATTGAAAAAAGAGGATATAAAGTTACCTAAGGTTGCTAAAACGAAAATTGTAATGAATGATAAAAGGGATTTTGATTATTATGAATTTCAGATAATCCCCAAAGCCAGAATTTTAGATTATCCTATTGAAAAGTGTGAAAGATGTGGACGCATCCCTATCACAATGCCGGATAAGATAAAAATTAGTATTTCACCAAAACTTTTGGATGAAGAGGTTTTTAGAATTGTTGAATTGCCAACTGCAATTATTGTAACAGAGAATTTTAAAAATATTGTTGAAAAATTAGAGTTTAAGGATATTTGTTTTACGAAAATTGAAAACGAGTGAATAGACTGTAGCCCGTACTTGTGGCACGAGTTTTCATCATGAAGCACCAGTCTTCTGCTAACCATGCAGTACTCGACGCTTTTTTGTTTGAGTTATGATTTGTATGATTAAAGGATTACAGGATTGAATTGACCTTGTAAACTGTTACTGTGAGAGATTGTCTCCATTACAACTCTGATTATACCATTCAACTCTCATTTCGAATACTCTGGGGGCTTTGCAGGTTGGCACTATTTTATCATGAGGGCTCGCCTGCTAATAACGATAAATGATTCGTCAAGTCGCGTCCTGCCGGGTCCATCTGCGCCGGGTAAACGAAATAAATTTCGTTCTACATGGTAATCCCCTGAAGAATTTCAGAGGCTTCTTGCGTAGACGATCCCGAAGTGAATTCGGGATGACCTCGGCAATACACCCCTCTAGAAACAAAAAAGCCCCAGAAAAATTCTGAGGCTTTTTGCGGGGCAAGTCTCAAATTGAAATCAGAATGACCTCTATATTATATCCCCTGAAAACAAAAAAGCCCCAGAAAAATTCTGAGGCTTTTTGCGGGGCCGATCCCGAAGTGAATTCGGGACGACCACGGTTAGATAAGGTTAGATATTTTGACTATCGATTAACCATTGTATATATTTTGCGCTTTTTTTATTCTTGATTTCTTTTTCTCTTTGCATAGCTGCTGATCGGGATTCTACAGGTTCATAATAAACTAATTCCCAAGGGCCTCTGTTTTTTGTGTATGTGGATTGGCCACAGTTATGTCTGTTTAATCGTTCTTCAAGATTTTGAGTTTGCCCCACATAGAACTTCCCGAATGGATTTTTTAAAACATAAACGAAAAATTGATCTGTTTTCCCCATATTTACCCCCAATTGATTTGATAAAAGACCTTGAATGAATTTAGATGTAATTATCAGGTACCAACCCCGAAGTGGAATCGGGACGGCCATTGCAATATATCCCCTAAAAACAAAAAAGTTCCAGAAAATTTCTGAGGCTTTTTGCGGGGCAAGTCTCAAATTGAAATCAGAATGACCTCTATATTATATCCCCTGAAAACAAAAAAGCCCCAGAAAAATTCTGAGGCTTTTTGCGGGGCCGACGGGACTTGAACCCGCGACCTTCGGCTTGACAGGCCGATGTGCTAACCATCTGCACCACGACCCCGTTTGGGTTTGCACTAACAACTTAGTGCTTTTTTTATCAAGATGCAATAAAAATCTTTTATCTTGATGTGCCTTGCGGCTGTGGGCGATGCTGGAGTCGAACCAGCGACCCCCTGCTTGTAAGGCAGGTGCTCTAGACCAACTGAGCTAATCGCCCATTGTTGTGGCACTGGCTTGCTTTTTAGGGCGCCAGAAAATAGACAAAGGAATCAAAATACAGTAACCAATGACCAGCAGAATGGGCGCAACTGTCAAAGACATAGCACCTTCCGCAGGGGGTTGGGCCATTGCAAAATAACCCAAAACGATAACAACCAACGCAACACCGAATATTTGATAGTTGCGGGCTGAAAAATCCAAAAAGGTTTTATTCGACTTTTTGGCTGTGTTTGGTTTTGTACTTTTTTTGTCCATAGTCACAGAAGTAAATATAAGGTATTTTTATATTCGAGTCAAGCTTTTTTAGCTTTGAATGTGTAATTTTTTAACTTTTTTATGAAAATCTGGTACCGGCAGCAGTACCAAGAGTCCCAAAATCATGATTATAGCCAGTGCGCCTATGGCAGCTTTGAATTTAAACACATCACCAAAGGCGCCAAATGAAAAGGTTACCGCGCTCCATACCAGTGGGCCGATTATGGCCGCCAATCTTCCCGATAATGCATAGATTCCGAAAAACTCGCCCATTTTTTCCCGCGGTGCAAGAGTGATGAGCAGCGGACGGGATGAGGTCTCTACCGATCCCAGCAGAATGCCAATGATGGCTCCCATGATCCAGAACAGGGTGCGGTTGGATGAAATGATGATTACCGCAAGACTGATCACCCAAAAAACGATTACCACGGTAAGTACCTTTTTGGGGCCGTAATGGTCGGTCAAAATACCACAAATTGCTGATCCAATAATTGCAAAGGGTGTAAGGATGATCATAAACAGCGAAGCTTCGTTCAGGGTAAAATCCATAACCACCTGCGTAAATACACCCATATAGATAATGATGGTGGCTACACTGTCCTGATACAGCAACCGTGATATGAGAAATCGCAATAATCCGGGATGTTCTTGCGTATCTCTGATGTTGTTGATCACTTTTTTATAAGAGGCTTTGATCTTCCATTCTTTTTGCTTGGGCGCGGGTATTAAAGACTCGTCCACCAAAAAGAATACCGGCAGCGCAAACACAAGAAATAGAACGGCAGTGGGGATGAATGCAGCCCCGGGACCTCCGGCTTGTACGCCGGGCAGGGTGAGTCCGAAAAAATCACCTTCTACAAAAATGCGGGCCACCATAAGCCCAAGAATGGTCCCCATATAGCCAATAGCTGTACCGTAACCGGAAACGCGTCCCATATTTTTGGGGGTACTGACAGCAGGCATCAGGGCATTGTAAAAAACGAGTCCGCCCTGGTAACTATAATTGGTGACAATATAAATGAGCAAAACCAAGGGTAAAAGTATTGCGGTGGATTTTAGGGTTAGGCCCAAAAGCCCAATAAGTGCTGTTCCACTGATACAAATAAGGGAGAACAGCATTAATCCCTTTAATTTTTTTTGTTTAATGTCTGACCAGTCACCCAATACCGGCATAGTAAAAGCAACAAACAACATGGATAATGAATTGACAAGCGATACCCAGATATCACTCATTTGAAATGTTAAAATGATCCAGGTGCTGAAATAGAGTGAAACCACATTCATGGAATAGGCAGTGTTTGCCAGATCATAAAGTATCCACGCGGTTGTTGAAATGCGTGTGGGTTTACGTTGAATTGTGGACTCTGTCATTCTCTACAATTCCGATTCAGTTAGACGGTCAAGAGTGCGCAGCAGATTGTTGGTCATATTTCTATAGCTTTTTCCCTGGGGAATAATAGCAACCAGTGTTGCAGTTTGTCCAAAAAAGTCAATAAATCTAAAAATGAGCCTTTTACCGGTACTGCTTTCAATAATGATCTCGTTCAATTTTTCAAATTCTTCTATACGTGTTGTTGAAGATTTGATCTGATTCATTAACGTGGTAACTTCAACAGTCTCAATATCATTACTAAAGGCTTGGTTCTTTTTACGCTGAACGATGGGCAAACCGGTTTCGTCAAACAAATAGATGGCATCGTAAAGGCCGCTATTAACCAGATTGGTTAGTATGGTTTCTATTTTAACTTGTATCGAGTTGTTCTGGTGATGGTGCGGTGTGTTTTTTCCGTTTTTGGGAAAGCCTGGCATGTTTTCCTCTACATTTTTTCAATAACCAGTTGGATGGCTGTTTTCAGGGTTTCAAAAACTCCGTTTCCCTTTGTTGCAATGGCCTGGTGATAGGGAACGTTTAAAAAATTAAGTTTAGACTGCATTTCATCAATACTCATGGAATTGGTGAGATCTCTTTTGTTGTATTGCATAACCCATGGAAAAGAATCGAGTGAGGCGCCCTGTTCAATCAGCTTTTGTTCCAGGTCAAGCAGGGTGTCTAGATTGTCATCCATTCGAAGCGGTTGAGAGTCCGCAACAAAGACCACAGCGTCTGTGCCACGCAAAATGATTTTGCGGCTAAAGCTGTAATGCAACTGTCCGGGGATTGTATAAAGATGAAAGCGTGGTTTTTTGTTGTTGATTTGTCCCAGTTCAAGCTGCATGAAGTCAAAATAGAGCGTGCGCTCGTCCTTGGTTTTCAGGCTAACCAGTTCACCACGAATTGAGGGATCAATATTGGCATGGATATATTCCAGGTTTGTTGTTTTGCCACCCAAACCCGGCCCATAATATACAATTTTGAACTGTATTTCTTGTCTGTTTTGATCTATATACATATAAAACTAGTCAATTCCGAAAAATTTATCCAATTCTTTATTAAGCATAGATTTAAATTCTATGTCTATGTATTTGGATGCCTGCTGATTCTCCATTGACAACTCATCCAATATTTTTGACAGTTTTTCAACTGTATTGTGGGTCAGTATTCTTACCATACCCATAGCTACACTCTTGTCGAACAAGACAATGATCAGGTAATCTTTACTAACATTACACATGTAAATATTATTCTCTTTACCTTCAAGATAGATAAAGCGAAATTTATCTTGTTCCTGTACCATTTTTGCCATTTCGGATGTTGCTGAAAATGTACCAGATGCAAGAGCCGTTAGTGAGGTAATGTCAATTGCGGGTACTGTTTCATCATATCCGATGGGATACCCGTTCATATCCGCAAAAATAGTGATTTTGGCATTGAGGCGTGTGCGCAGTTCAGTTAAAATGCTGATAATGTTTTGATAAGTCTTTTCAGAAAAAACGATGCGGTTGTTAAAAGCTTCTTTGTGATTTGCTTCCATATCGGGTTCCACCATATACTAATAATTCGTTACCTGCCATGTTTTAGGCGTTCTATGAGAAATTCAGGAAAGTCGCGCGCCATCATTGCTTTTTGCGTAGTATACACATCATATTCAACACGAACGATATGAAAAAAAGCGTTGTCGGTATCTAAAATGCCAAAAGCAGCGGTGGGCTGGTGGTCTCTCGGTTGTCCAACACTGCCGACGTTTATTATATATCTCTTGTCCTTTTCAAGTTCCAATTTGGTATCATAAATTGTAACCGGTTCTTCGTTGTCGTTATTCTGAAAAATAATGGGTAAATGCGAGTGACCAATAAAACAACAACGTTCTGAAAAATGTTCAAAATTCAACTGCGCCTGATAGGGTGTGAAAATATAGCCCCATTTTTCGGGGGACATGGGCGCCGCATGAACAAGGTGTGCCTGGTCTATTTCCGCAGCAAGAGGTAGCGACCTGAGATATTCCATATATTCATCTTTAAGGTTGGCAATGGTCCAATCCATTGCTTTTTTAGCATAGACGTTAAAATAATCCATATTTGTCAAGCCGGCGGCGGCATAATCGTGATTTCCGGCAATAACGATATCCGTATAATCGCGAACAAGCTGAATACATTCATTGGGATGCGGGCCATATCCTACAATATCACCAAGGCAAATGGTGCTGTCGCATTTTTCATTATGGATATACTCTAGTACCTGTTCGAGCGCGGCCAGATTGCTGTGAATGTCGGATATTATTGCGTACTTCAAAAATTGTCCTGTTTTCTCAAAACTATTAATAAATAAAGAAATATACCACTTGCCTTGCCACAATGCAAGTAATATTTCTGTGAAAAAATAATTCAAAGATGTTTTTTATATGTATTTTTTTTACATTACAAATAAATTAAATTGAGGGCATTATGAAACGATATTTGGGTTTTTTATTGATCATAATTTGCTGTTTGTCAGTTAATTGTGGAATGTCTGGCAATACTGTTGAGGCGTTAAGCATTAATCAACCTGAGTTAAATCTGTGGTATACAGAACCCGCAAGCCAATGGATAGAGGCATTGCCCATTGGAAACGGCCGCTTGGGGGCAATGGTTTATGGCACGGTTGAGCATGAACGTATACAATTGAACGAAGAGTCGGTTTGGACCGGAGAAAAGACCACTCGCCTGCAGGATGATGCCTGGAAATACGTTCAGGAGGCCCGCAAATTACTTTTTGACGGCAAATTTAACGAGGCCGAAAAAGTAATGCAAGACAACGTAATGGGCCCCCGTTACGATAATAATTATCATACCTATCAAACCCTGGGCGATCTGAGATTAACGTTCCCGGGGCACGGAGCCTATACCGATTATAAACGATCTTTATCGCTTGATGAAGCCATTGCTGGTGTTGAATATGTTGTGGATGGTGTAAAATATAAACGACAAGTCTTTTCATCTCCTGTTGATCAGGTGATTGTTGTTGTGTTGACAGCCGATAAACCGGGCAAGATTACGGTGGATTTGGCGCTTGATCGTCCCGCTGAATTTGATGTTAAGGCTGTTGGGAATGATATGCTGTTCATGAACGGTCATGTTACCGGCGGAAATGGTAAAGGTGTTCGTTATGAATCGCAATTAAAAGCAATGCCTGCCGGTGGTACAATTCAGGCAGATGCCAGGACATTGTCTGTGAAAAATGCAGACTCCCTGGTGCTGTATTTAGCTGCGGCTACAAATTATAGAGGCGAGGGCCCACATGTTCTATGCGATAAAACTATGCAGGGTGTTATAAATAAAGATTTAAAATCTGTTAAAAACGATCATAAACAGGCGCATCAAGAGTTGTTTGGTCGTGTAAAATTGCAACTGACTGATGCTTTTCAGGATGATATCCCCACAAATCAGAGATTAGAGAATGTTAAAAACGGGCAGCAGGACCATTGGTTAGAGACGCTGTATTTTCAATATGGGCGTTATCTGCTGATGAGCAGCTCACGTCCCGGATGTTTGCCCGCTAATTTACAGGGAATTTGGGTAGATGGTTTAACACCGCCCTGGAACTCGGATTATCATATAAATATCAATATTCAAATGAACTATTGGCCCGCGGAGGTCACCAACCTGAGCGAGTGCCATACTCCGTTCTTTGCATTGATTGACAGTTTACGCGCAAGCGGACGCAAGACCGCCAGGCATGTATATAACAGCAGGGGGTTTACCGCCAACCATACCACGGATGTATGGTGGTGGACAGAACCTATTGGCAATATCCAATATGGCATGTGGCCCATGAGTGTTGGCTGGTGTAGTCAGCATTTGTGGGAGCATTACTTGTATACCGGTGATAGGGCTTTTTTACAGGAAGCGTATCCCATTATGACAGAGGCGGCACTGTTCTTTGTAGACTATATGGTCAAAGATCCCAAAACGGGTTATCTGGTAACAGGACCATCGGGTTCACCGGAAAACAGATTTTATGGTCCGTCTGGTGAAGTTGCCTTTTTGAATATGGGGACCACTGTAGATACCGAGATCATTTATGATCTGTTCAGCAACTGCATTGAAGCTGCCGATGTATTGGGTACAGACACTGGATTTCATAATGAACTGGTTGATTTGCGAAAACAGCTTACACCTATCCGTATTGGTAAAGACGGCCGTATAATGGAATGGCCGCACGAATTTAAAGAAGTGGAACCCGGACATCGGCATGTTTCGCATCTGTTTGGACTGCATCCCGGACGGCAGATCACCTGGCCGCACACACCGGAACTGGCACAGGCTGCAATCCATACACTGGATTATCGTTTGGCAAATGGCGGCGGACATACAGGATGGAGCCGAGCCTGGATTATCAGTTTTTTCTCCCGATTGCTGCAACCAGAACGCGCCTATGAAAACCTGGTGGCTCTGCTTGCCAAATCTACATTGTACAATTTGTTCGATACCCATCCGCCGTTCCAAATTGACGGTAACTTTGGCGGTTGCGCGGGAATAACCGAGATGCTGATGCAAAGTCATGCCGGCGAGATACATCTTTTACCTGCATTGCCAAAAGCCTGGCCAGATGGAGGGTTCAGCGGACTCAAGGCCCGTGGCGGCTTTGAATTTGATGTGAAATGGCAGGATGGTGCAATGGATAGTGTTCTGGTTAAATCTCCGCTTGGCGGCAACTGCCGGATCAAAAGTGCAGTCCCGCTGCAATTGTTGTCATCAGGAGTTTTAGAATCCGCTAAAGGTGAGAACCCCAATCCCTTATGCAAGCAACAGCCGATACCGGCTATTGAAAATCGTTCAGCGCAACCGGTAGAGGTTGTGGAAAAGACATGGTATGTATATGATTTAAAAACCGACAGAGATGGTATGTATCTGTTGGCATCTCAAAAATAGAGGACATTATGAAACGAAGAGCGTTTATTCAAACTTTATTGAGCAGTGCTGCAGCCCCGGTTGTTTTTGGTGGATTTGTGCAGTGTTCAAAATCTGAAAAGAACCCTGCTGCCAAATCGGTATTAAAAGACGGGCAAACTTTATTGTTCATTGGTGATAGTATTACTCAGGATGCAACGTATGTTAATTTTATTGAAACATTCCTGTTGGCAAAGCATCCTGACAGGCATTTTAATGTTGTGGGTCTGGGATTGTCAAGCGAGACGGTTTGCGGGTTGACAGAACCGGTGCACCCGTATCCGCGCCCCAATGTGCATGACCGGCTGGATCGTATACTTGAGCGTACCCAACCGGATGTTGTAATGACCTGTTACGGTATGAATGACGGTATTTATGCGCCCTTGTCGGAAGATCGTTTTGCCGCGTACAAGGCGGGTATTGAAAAAGTAATTGAAAAGGTGCGGGCTGCCGGCGCGCAGCACCAGTATGTGATCACTCCGCCGCCTTATGATCCCGTACCGGTCAAAGACAAAACCGTAGGTGAAGATGCTCTGCAATTTGGATATCAGACACCCTATGAAAATTATGATGATGTGTTGAATCATTATGGTGAATGGATTATGACTTTATCCGCACCGGATATAACACCTGTGGACATCCATACACCCATGCTAGAGCATTTGCGCAAGAACCGTCAACAGGATCCCAACTATTATCTTGCAAGAGACGGTGTGCATCCCGGTCCTGCCGGGCACTGGATTATGGCAGAAACCATTTTAAAGGCTTGGAACGAATTCCCGGTAACAGAGATGACCAAAGTGCGCATTCAGGATAAAAAGATTTCCGGAAGTGTGAAAAATGTATCCTTTCCCGGTGGAGATGTACAATTTGACTGGACCTTAAAGGTCCCGGTATTTCTCAAGGTTCCGGGAGTAGAAAAGCTGTCAGCGTTGGATGATAAACTGATACGTCCTGTATTGCAGGTCAGTCAGTCCGGCGTTGCGGGGTATGCGGTATATCACGATAAACATTTGTTGGGTAAATACAGCCGTGAGGATTTGGAAAAGGGGTTGGATTTGTCAGACATTCCTGCTTTTGATATCTCTTATCGTGGTGCCAAGCTGCTCAATCTGGTACGTCAACGCCGTCAGCTCTATGATGGAGCATTGCGGGCAGATATTGGCCATACACTACCGAACAAGGGCAAGCCCTTGACGATGGAAGAAGCAGAAAAGGATAAACCGGCATTGGATAAGCAGGTGGAACAATTGTCCAGACCGGGGGTTGTAAATATGCGTCTGGTTCCTTATATTTGAGTTTAAACCGATCTAATTTTTAGCGTGAGGTATATTTTGAGTGAATTGAAAAATTTAATGATATCTGTTTCCGGTGTACGGGGTATAGTGGGTGAAGGCCTTACCCCGGATGTCGCCATGAAATTTGCCCAGGCATATGGCAGTGAAATGGGACCCGGAAAAATTGTTGTAGGTCGCGATTCACGCGCCACGGGTGAAATGGTTAAACACGCTGTTTGGGCGGGTCTCATGTCCGTTGGGTGTGATATAGTAGATGTAGGCATCTGCTCAACTCCTACCACCGAACTGGTTACTGAATTGTCCGGACATGTCGGCGGCATCATTATAACCGCCAGTCATAATCCCCGCGAATGGAACGCGTTAAAGCTGTTGGCGGAAAACGGATTGTTTTTAACCGCAGAGGCCGGTGAAAAAGTTTTGCAGCGCGTTAAAGATAATGATTATAATTTTGCGTCATGGGACAAGATGGGCAAAGTAACTACATACGATACTGCGGTTCAGGACCATATCGCCAAGATCCTTGCGCTGCCTTTGGTCAATGCGGATGCAATTAAATCCAAAAAATTCAGAATTGTTCTGGACAGTTGTAATGGCGCTGGCGGAACCATTGTACCGCCATTACTTGAAGCACTGAACTGTGAATTGATACATATGAATCCGGAACCCGACGGATTTTTCCCGCGTAGTCCCGAACCGATTCCCCAAAATCTTGCCGATTTGTGTAACGCGGTTAAAAAATATGAAGCAGATTTGGGTATTGCCGTGGATCCTGACGTGGACCGGTTGGCGCTGGTATCGGACAAGGGTGAGCCCATGGGTGAAGAATATACACTGGCTTGTGTGAGCCGTTATATCCTTTCCAAAACACCGGGAGATATTGTAGTGAACGCATCTACCTCGCGAATGATCGATGATGTTGCAAAGGATTATGGCAAAACCGCGCACCGCTCTAAAGTGGGTGAAATCAATGTGGCGGTCAAGGCCCATGAGGTTGGCGCTGTCATTGCGGGCGAAGGTAACGGTGGTGTTATGTATCCGGCTATTCATATCGGTCGTGATGCCCCGGTAGGCATTGCCCTGGTATTGCAGTATATGGCTGAAAGCGGCAAGGCTATCAGCGAATTGTATGACAGCATTCCCCATTATACCATGATCAAAGACAAAATTGAACTGCCCTTTGACGCAGACGCCAAGGGCGTGGTGAATAAGCTTGAGGCCGCTCACGTCAATGAAAACCTTGATCTGATTGATGGATTAAAAATTATCTATGACAAGGCATGGGTGCACATCCGCGCGTCTAATACAGAGCCTATCATTAGGGTGATTGCTGAATCACCCACAGAAGCTGAAACAAAATCGCTGGTAGAGCAGTTTAAAAAAGAAGTAATGAATTTAGCCTGATTGGAGAATAGAATGCAGGAAAAAGATATAGATCGTATTATTGACCAGGTCATTGCCGAAGTGACCGGTAAACCGGAAGGAAGCAGTGTGCCTGAAGCCGGTGAGCCATCGAATCTGGCCAAATATATTGACCATACCATATTAAAGCCAGAAGCCACCCGAGAACAGGTGTTGCAACTATGCGATGAAGCCAAACAGTATGGCTTTGCATCCGTGTGTGTGAATCCCTATTGGATCAAGACTGCGTCTGAGCGGTTGTTTGGATCCAAAGTGGATGTATGCTCCGTAATCGGATTCCCCCTGGGCACCAATACCACCTGTCTAAAGGTAGAAGAAACCAAACGCGCGGTTTCTGACGGGGCTATGGAGATTGATATGGTTATCAATGTCGGTATGCTGAAAACCGGTGATCTGGATTTTATCTATCGTGATATTCATCGGGTGGTTGAAGCGGCCAAGCCTGCACTTGTTAAGGTGATCATTGAAACCTGTCTGTTGACGGATGAAGAAAAAGTCACGGCGTGTATAATTGCAAAAAAAGCGGGTGCACAGTTTGTAAAAACATCGACAGGATTTAACGCGGCTGGTGCAACGGTTGAGGATGTTGCATTAATGCGCCGCGTAGTGGGAGATTCCGTAGGAGTTAAAGCCGCAGGCGGTATCCGTGACCGCGAGACCGCGCTTGCCATGGTCAAAGCCGGGGCAAACCGAATTGGCGCCAGCGCAAGTATCAAGATTGTGAACGGCTAGTTTTTTTAAATGAATCCGGTCCGTTTCGGCGGATCGGATTTATGTCGGGGAAAGTTCATCTAAATCCGGGGAGTATTCAAATGGAAAAATTGTCATTTCTTTCGATTTTTTGTGTTTGTGCTGTTATTGTAGTTTCTGTATATGCATATGATGAAAGTCGACAGGTTGTGCCGTCTGCTACAGGTGATAATGTGTATTGCGAGGAGGTTTATGTCTGGTCAGGTTTAGACTGGTTCTTGAATGGAAAAAGTTTTTTCAAGTATGACCAATTCGGCAATGCAATAGTAAAAAAGAGAAACTCTTATTATGACGGTTCAGAAACAAATCTTGATAGTGTGGTTTGGATTTATAATGAACAAAATCAATTGACAAAATATACCTATTATGATTGGGATGATGAAAAATGGTATGAGAAAAAAAGAGAGAACTATTCCTATGATAATAGAGGCAACTTGATTATAAAAGATGAATGGAGATTTTTGCAAGAAAACTGGATACTTGAGTATCAGACTATATATATTTTTGATGATTTAAATAATCAAATTGAAATGTTGGAAAAAAGACAAAGTAATTTGGAATTGCAAAATTATCGACGTTATACTTATTTATATAATGAAGAAAATCAGTTGATCAGACGTCAGCGTGAAAGCTGGCATGAAGAATCCTGGGAATCGGTAAATTATTACGATTATATATATAATGAATCAGGACAATTGATAGAGCAGCCGGAATTTTTATATTTAAATGATGGAACTTTTATGCGTCGATTTAACACGGTTTTTGATTATAATGAATGGGGTAATTTGATAGAAAGACGTAACCAAACCTATCATACTGATGGTTATGATGATGATCAACGGTATTTGTATGAATATGATGATAACCAATGGTTGATAAAAGAAAGACAACAATTGTTCAAAGATGAATGGGAAAATAAAAAACAAGTTTATTATGAAAATAACCAGGAAGGGAACCTTGTTGAAAAAGTAGAATGGAGCTGGCTTTCTGATAAATGGAGTCCCAATAATAAAATAATATTTTTTTATAATTCTTTAACTGGAATTCAGGAACACCAACCGGAAACGTTTATTCCGGTAACTGTTCAGACCTATCCCAATCCTTTTAATGCGGGTACAAAGATTGCGTTTCGGTTGGTTGAACCGGGGCCGGTATCGATAGAGATTTACAATATCAACGGCAAAAAAGTCAAGACACTGATCTCGAACCAAATGATGAACAACGGAGACCATGAACAATTGTGGGACGGTACAAATGATAATGGTATGCCGGTTGCTACAGGTATTTATGTTGTCCAAACCCGAGTGAATAATGCATCGGTCATGAAACGGATTACATTGTTAAAATAATGGGCGGATGTGAATCTTTTTCAAGAATAGCGCATCTAATTATTACCTGTAAAATGATTTATTATGGAGAAATGATGTTTAAAATTACGCAGGAAGCCAAAAAGGCATTCAACACACTTTTGACAAGCGGAGATATCAAAGAACCGGTATTTCGTGTATTGATTTTAGGATTTGGATGAGGCGGACCCAGTATGGGCCTGGTACAGGCTTCTGAAAAGGACATAGATCAAGACCGGAGTTTTGTTGAAGAGGGCATAACCCTGATCTGGGACAAACAGGTCGACAACATGACTCGTTTTTACGGTGGTTTGATCGTTGATTATGTGAGACATCTCTCCGGAGGACGTTTTATTGTCGCTTTTAGCGGCGCGTCTTCTTGTTGATTTCAAGCCGCTGCCCTTTTGGGGTAGCGGCTTTTTTCGTTTAGGGGTAAGCATTATTCTATGTTAACATTTTTTAGAGAATTCATTGTTTTTCTTGGGGTATTTTATCGTCATTAATAATTTTTTTTTGTACATCCAATAATCATCAAGGGTCCGTCTGCGACGGACAAACGAAATGGATTATTTGTAGCAACGTGACTGCGGGTGTTTGCATCCCGTCAGGTATGCAATAGTGTTGTGACCGAATCGTTAAAAAATGTGGGTACCCTGATGTTTTTCAATTGCATATTATGGTTGAATTGCATTAATTTATAAAGTAAAATAATAAACGGGGTAACGGGGTGTCATAATTATGAATTATTAAAAATAGCATGTTTTCGTCCAATTGTAACCATGAAAATCACCTGTGAATTTATATTCAGTCAATTCTGAAAAGGAGAAAAAATGAGAACGAAAAAGTGTCTGTTGATTGCTTTATCATATTTTTTTATGATTGCCGCTTGTGCAGCACCTCCTGAAATGACCAGTGCTAAAGTTTATGTTACTCAGGACAGGAATATAACAAGTACTAAAAATCAGGATGATTTTTCTGCCTCAAACAATTCAGAAAATCGTATAATAATTTTTACTGCCAATATCGACATTGAAACCAATACGCCGGATTCCGTGCACCATGCTGTTTCAAATTTGGCAAAAAAATATAAGGGATATGTTTTACTTTCAAGCAATACCAAAACTTCAATACGTATACCCACCAGTAGTCTGGATGATGTCCTGATGGATGTAGAAACATTCGGTATCGTGACGAATAAAAATATCAAAGGGAGTGATGTAACCAGTCAATATCGTGATTATGAGATCAGATTAGACAATGCGGAAAAGTCCAGGCACCGCTATCTGGAATTGCTGGAAATGGCAGAATCCGTAGAATCAGCATTGGATGTTGAAAAAGAATTGGAAAGATTGAACAAAGAAATTGATTTGTTAAAAGGGGAATTGAACCGTTTGACTCATTTGGCAAAGTTTTCTACCATACACGTATCCACTAAACCACATATAACTCCGGGACCCTTGGGATATGTCCTTGTGGGATTTTATAAGGTCGTTGAAAAATTGTTTGTTTGGAGTTATTAATGTTTTTAAAAAGATATTGTAAGGCTTGAAAATGAGTGCTGTAATATATAATGATCAAAAATTTGAGAATTGGATGGATTATTTTCATTACAAGTTTAGTAATAATAATATTTTCAATATAGAGTTGTTTGACAAAGAAAATGTACGTTTGATTAGTTACCGGATTACATTGAAGGATGAAAAATGTAAAACAGAGATCATTTTTATTTTGTTCCATTACTTAGAACTCTTTGATGTTTATTTTAATCATCCGGATTCACCTAAATTGAGACGTGATAATCAAGCTAATAAATACGGTTTTGACGGTGTAGGGTCAGCTTTCAATCTCAAAAATGT
Organism: bacterium; assembly: GCA_963693055.1. Taxonomy (GTDB): domain Bacteria; phylum Zhuqueibacterota; class Zhuqueibacteria; order Residuimicrobiales; family Krinioviventaceae. Next base: position 5,133,853 of record OY843751.1, on the reverse strand, counting down.
TAAAGATGTTGATGAGTGGGTAAATATTCCATTGTATCATGGTTGGATAGAACGTACAACTTTTTATGAAAGTCAAAAATACAAAACAGATTGCGTTTGGCAGCAAGGTGACAAGGTTATAGAGTGTCCCATTGAGCAAAATTATCTGGATGATTACGGATGTTTATTATTTCCAATAATTCCAATTGTGATTTCAATCTGGAATTTCAAGTTAAAACGAAATAAAGAAATGGTATCTGTAAACGAGAATATAATTGAGCCTATGATAAAAGTAGTATAAACAGGTGTTATTTTGTGCACAAGCCCTGCCTGGACACGTGTATTTCTTGTTGGTTCCAAAATGTGGGTGCCCTAATGGATTTCAATTGCATATTATGGTTGAATTCCATTTATTTATATATTATTATCGGGATAATTGAATAAATGCTTGATCGAAATTTAATATTACAATTTTTACGTGACCATCGTGATGAATTACAATCCGAGTATTTAATATCAAAAATCGGGTTGATCGGTTCTTCTGCCAGGGGTGAACAGACCGAAAAAAGTGATATTGATATTCTGTTCGAGTTTCAACCGGATACTGATAATATTTTTGAAAAAAAGTCAGACCTGAGGGCCTTTTTTAAAACAGTCTTTTCAACGGGATGTAGACTTGTGCAGAGAAAAGTATATAAAACCGTATATTAAAGAGTATCTTGCTCAAGAGGTGATTTAAGTTTAATGAATGTTAATGTATACTGAAAGAGGGATTCATGAGTAAACAGCCAGAGATTAAAGATTGGGGAAAATTGTATCAATTAATAATAGAATTGAAGAAATTGGCCCCATGGCAGTGGATGGTAGAAGAAGAGATGTTTGCCGTCGAGCATCCAGACACCGGGGAAATTGGCTTTGCAAGTGTTATGGGCGCAACAGAACAGTTCTATGCCTTATCTTTCTACATGGGTATAAATGCCTATCATCAATTTTGGGGATTACAGTTTACCGAACCGGGACCATTTACGTATCAAAAAATACTGGAAATTCCACAGTTACAAGTTTCTTTTGAAGATAGTGTAGATGTTTCTTCCAGGGACAAGAAATTATACAAACAATTGGGATTAACCTTTAGAGGGAAAAATGCCTGGCCACTGGCTAAAAGTTTCAAGCCAGGTTTTGTGCCCTGGTATTTGGATGCGTCTGAAGTCAAATTTTTACAAATTGTTGTTGAGCAGGCTCTGGATGTTTGTGCCAGAGCAGAAAATGATTCCTCTATATTAAATTTTGAGGATAATGATAAAGATATCTGCCTTTTACGGAAGCAAGTCCAGCAAGGGAATGAAAAAGTTTGGATTGATACTGAATTTGAGGTTCCTGATCCTGTACCTGCTGATTATAATATAAGGGTGGATTCGTTGGTATTTGAAAAATTACTTGAAATGCCAATTAGTGATCTGATAGTTGAAATGGATGTTTTCTTATTGCCAAGGCCTATTGATGATAATAAAGAACAGCCTTATTATCCTTATATGCTTGCTATAGTGGATGAAAAGACCGGCATGATCATCGCACACGAGTTGCTGTCACCATTACCAGATTTGAATAGTATGTATTGCAATCTCCCTTTAAATGTTTGCAAGACTTTGGGCGATCTGCAAAAACCTTGCAAAGTAAAAATGAAAACACCTTTATTGGTCAGTCTTTTAGAACCGTTATTTAATGATTTGAATATCAAGATAGAGCATGTAGATGATTTACCATTTATTGATGATTTTAGAATGGCTGCTTTGAATATGTAGGCGGGAAAGAATCAGGGGGAATAATACAACTTCATGATCACAATATTTATCAATATACTGTATTTGCAGAAAAACAAGAAATACATATCTATACTGAATTAAACGAGGTGAATCCGCCGCAGTATTATCTCGTCCGTTTTAGTGGTGTGGCGGCTCACCATTTTACAGGAACTTGCCGGGGCAATATTGTTCTGGATGTAGAGACGTACCCACCGGAACAGTTTTATGGATATTTTAACAAAGAATTAATTGAGCATGCAATCCACGGGTCGGACATAAAAACAGGGACAATGCAAGAGTTCATTGAAGAGATCAATGAAAAAGGATTAAAGGCTTTTGTTTTATCTCCTTCTTATGGAATGACAGGCTGGATCGTTGCCTGCGGTATGGATGTGCTTGAAATGGATGCGAAAGGAAAATAATAGAAAACAAGGAGCTGCTGTTGAATAAATATTTTAAATTTGTGCTAAAGTATATTGGGCCTGTTTTATTTTTTTTGATTGTTCTTGAGCGAATGGGATTCTATCATTCATCATTTGTGGAAAGGATTTTCTTTGGAGGGGCAGGTTTATTTGATAAAATTTTTTTTCAAACAATATTACTTTTTTTGTGTTTTTTATTGCCATGTGGGTATTTGTGTTGTTTGCATTGTCCCGGCAGTCCGGCTGGGCCAGATTGGCTGAGGACTTTAGCCAAAATAAAGATCGTGATCCTATAGACGGTATTAAATACAAATTGTCCAGTGGCAAGATGAACAATGCCAGTTTTAGTAACTGTATCCTGATAGGTGCCAATGAGCATGGTGTGGGTATGAAAATAATGTTTTTATTCAGCCTGTTTCACAAGCCGTTGTTTATACCCTGGAGCAATATCAAATCCATAACACTTGAAGATAATAGTGATAAAACGTCTATATTTTCATCGTTGAGAAACGTCTATAAAGGACAATATTACCGCATCGAATTGCGAGACCATCCCGAGGCGCATATACGGATATGGAAACGATCACTGGAAAACTCTACAGTGCCGCAGTATTGCACGGTAATGGCAAATGGATTGCAACAGGTGGTTTAAAAAGTAGGTCTGTGTTTCTTGTTGGTTCCAGGGCTGACAGACTGTATGAAAATGATTTAATTTTGAAAATAAAAAATTTGTTGAGATTGAGAAAAGTCAAAATGGTGTGGAGTGCATTACCTTTATGTAATGCGGGCCGTCGTAGACGGCCATAATAAAAATAAATTTATATAATAATATTGAACTTGTCATGTTACTATGGTATAAATAATTGGACAATAAAGTCTAATCTAAATCGGACCTCCGGCCCGACGCAGCGCATAAAGGCGCTGCACTCCAAAAAGTACAATTTTTTAGCTTTCACATAGGCCAAGAGCCCCGGAACCAGGAAAAAATGAGGATGTGATGGTTCGTAGAATTAAATTTTTGTTACGCATAGTGGCAATAATTATTTTTGTGTATTTATTGCTGGAGCTCACCGGTTATGTCCCCGTATCGCTTGATCGGGCAATAAGGCCTTTTGCCATACCGGTTGTTTTTATCACAATAGGCATGTTGACGACATATATCGTTTCCCGACAAAGCGGCTGGGCAGGCCTTGCGAAACGCTATGCTCTGGATAAAAGCCAATTACCGGCAATAAAGGATATCCGGTTCAAAATCGCCAGTGCCCGAATCAACAACATGCGGTACAACAGTTGCTTACAGATTGGCGCGAGCGAGCAGGGAATGATATTAAAAATGTTGCTGCCGCTCAGGTTTAGTCATCCGACCCTGCTCATCCCCTGGAGCAGGATCAGCTCCATTCGAACTGCTCCCGATATTAAAGTATCTTTGTTCAGATATTATGTGCCCGGTGAGTATTATGTTGTAGAATTGCTGGATAACTCGGACGTGGATTTGAAAATTTTTAAACATTCATTAAAGGCCTCCAGTGTTCCCCAATATTTCAATATTGATGATGAGAATATTGCGCAATCCCACTAACAATTGAAAAGGCTCAACTACACTAATCTTTTTTGCTCTGTTTACCGCAATATCTTGATTTTTTCATTTAAATCCGCTATGTTTGGTTTGCTGTTTTAATTCAATAATGGGGACTGTTTGGGTGTTGGAGATTGCCAATGATTTCGTATGTTCTGATCATCATTCTGTTTTTTCTGGGTGCCCTGCATGTGGTGCTGCGGTCCGGCAAGGGGAATAAAATTCACTGGCTGAGGGTATTCTACTTGTGGTTATCACTCACTGTATTGTTTGTATTGTATCGCCTGGTACGTTGATCTGTTTTAATCAGATCATTCATTTCAACAAAAGGAGTCTCTAATGAAATCTAGCGCATTCTGGATATTCGGTTCCCTGCAAAGTTTATCACTGGCTGCTATTGTATTTCTACTGTTTAGGTCCTTGTCCCAGATCAAAGGCGATGCTGTTATCGGCATGGATACACAAATTGCATTAAGTTTGACCTTTCCTCTTTTTCTGTTAATTGTGGAATATATAATATACAAAAAATAGTTTTATGACATTCACCAGTAAGGGAATTGCGAATGAACATTCAGGACATACTGATCATCGCTCTGGCTTCGGTAGTGGGCTTGCTTTACCTGCTCAAGATCAGGAGTTATGATATTTATGAAAAAGAACCCCTGTTAAAATTGATGATAGTGACCGCTTTTGGCGGATTCATTTCTATCTTTACTTCGCTGTTTTTGTACGAGTTTGTACATGTGGAATACAACTGGTCTGATGCTATTTTTAAAATAGGATTGATTGAAGAAGCATCCAAGTACCTGGCATTGGTGATCCTGTTCCGGTTTATTGGCCGGGACTTTAACGAGATTGTGGACGGTATAATCTATATCACTGCCATCGCTTTGGGATTTGCCACCATAGAAAATATTTTTTACGCGTTCAAGTTTGACGGTCCGTTTTTGATTCTATTTCAGCGTTCTATTTATCCGGTTCTGGGCCATATCTCATTCTCGGGTTACATGGGTATAGCCTTTTATATCCACAAAAAAGTGCACAAGAATTATGGCGGAATTGTTTTATCCATTGTTATTGCCGCACTGGCACATGGATTTTATGACGGTGTGTTGTTTCATCAGGCATCGCCGTTTGTGTTTCATGCCCTGTTTATTGGATTGATATTGCTGCAATTGTATTTGCTGAGAATCGCTTTGGGATTTTCTGCATTTAGAAAAGTGTTGGACAAGGAACTGTTTCAGGAAAATGACAAAACCGTTAATGCCCATTGCAGCCATTGTGAAAAGCTGTACGAAAACAAGGAGTTGAAATTCTGGCGCATTGAAGGATCATGCTGTTCTCATTGCGGCAACCTGGTCCTCGATCATCACAATACACTGCATCTGTTGCATTATTATCGTCCCTTGTTGAAAAGAAAAAAGTTTTTAAAAGAATTTAAATCCGATAAATATCTCTATTTCGATAAAGACGAAAAGATTATCTATAATCCAAAATTGAGAAACGCGTGTGCGTCTTTTACAGATCTGAGTAAATGGCTGCGTGCGGCAAACCGGGAAGAGCGGGTAATAGCGCTGAGCGGCATTTTCCCCGGGCGTTTTTTGAGTGAGATCGGATTAAAATACCTGCTGGACCATTCATAACCGAAAGGTCCTGATAAAAAGGGGAGATGTTTATGAGAAAATTGGATTTTAAACTCGCTGCCAACATTTTGTTGGCGATTATGGCATTGTTTGAGCTGATGCATGTGCTGATTCTGGTGGGCATTGTACCGTCCTCCATTGTCTGGGGCGGGCGGATGGACGCATCAGGGAGCAGTGTAGTTCTATTAGAAGGCATTGCCTTTGTGGTGATGCTGCTGTTCATGCTCATTGTTGCAATAAAGGCAGGGTACATCAAGGCCGGTAAGATCCTGAAACGGATTGTAGACATTACGGTCTGGGTGCTGTTTGTATATTTTCTGCTCAATACTGTTGGCAATTTTGCATCTCATTCATTTGTTGAACAATGGGTGTTTAGTCCCGTAACGATTATTATGGCTGTACTGACTTTGAGACTGGCGATTGAAAGGTGATTTTTTTAACTTAAACCACACAACACCAGGCCGTACAAAAGGTGCTTTTGATTAACAATTAAGATGCTAAACCGTAAATTTGGAGAGATAATATGACTTTTTTGTATCTGAATTCTGATAAAATGGGACAAGGGGACCCTGAATTGGGCAAGAAACTGATGAAATCGTTTTTGAGTGAGTTGGCAAAATCGGATGTGCAAATTGATGTGATTGGTTGCGTCAATTCAGGGATTAATTTAACCACCGAGGGCAGCGAAGTGATTGACAGCCTAAAGGCGCTTGAGGCCAAAGGCGCACAGATTGCAACCTGCGGTACCTGTCTGGATTTTCATAAACGTCGTGATGAATTGTTGATTGGCGGCGTGGGTACCATGGATATGACAGTTCAGGTTATGGCAACTGCGGACAAGGTTATACGTCCCAATTAAAATAATACAATCCCCGGTAATCATGTTACCGGGGATTTGTTTGAGGGGGTTAACGCAGGGTCGCTTTCATGCTTTCTGCCTGATATCTTGTTCCTTGTACCAGATCTGAGAGTTTGTCCAATTCTGCTATTTCATCGGATGTGAGTGATACATCCACGGCAGCAATATTCTCGAGCAGATATTTTTCCCGCTTGGTACCGGGTATAGGTACAACGTCCTCGCCTCTTGCAAGTACCCATGCCAGCGCAATCTGTGAGGGTTTTACTCCTTTTGATGCGGCAATCTCTTCCACTTTTCTTACAATACCCATATTGTGCTCAAAATTTTCATCGTCAAAACGGGGCGCCAGTCCACGGGCCTCAAACTTGGCCATATCTTCTTTGGTTTGAAATTTACCGGTCAAAAATCCGCGTCCCAACGGGCTGTATGCTACGGTATACACACCCAGCTCGCGGCAGGCATCCAGATTGGCGTCTTCCAGATCGCGGGTCCAGATGGAATATTCGGACTGGACCGCGGTAATGGGGTGGACCGCATTGGCTTTTTTCAATGTCTCGCCCTTGACTTCCGAGAGGCCCAGGTAGCGTACCTTGCCTGCTTGCACCAGTTCTGCCATGGCACCAACCGTTTCTTCAATAGGAGTTTCAGGATCTACGCGGTGCAGGTAATAGAGATCAATGGTGTCGGTACCCAGGCGTTTCAAACTGGCATCGCAGGCCTGTTTGACATATTCAGGCTTGCCTGATAATCCCAACCATTCACCGTTGGGACCGCGTTTTACACCAAACTTGGTGGCCAGTACTATTTGATCAAATTTGCCATTTAAAGCTTTACCTAAAAGTTGTTCGTTATGACCGTATCCATACATGTCGGCAGTGTCAAAAAAAGTGATACCTTTTTCCATTGCCTTGTGTATGACTTTAATGGATTCAGCATCATCACCTTTTCCGTAAAATTCAGACATGCCCATGGTTCCCAAGCCGATCTGAGAAACCACCAGGTCAGAATTTCCGAGTTTCTTTTTTAGCATGAGTTACTCCTTTGTATAGATAATCAATATCTATTTTTGTGATATAATTAGCTCCCCGCAGTCACCCTTGAATATTTTAATTATTGTGAATATCATAACAATGGCACGTGAATGAATATTCATTCAATGTCAAGGAATTGGGGATTATGTTGTAATCTGTGGGTGAATTTTGAATACTATCGCAATAATTGAACACGAATGACACCCATGAAGCGAATTGTCACAAATTAAATGACAGCGTTATGATGAGGATAAATTAAAATTTCTATTAAGGGGAAGGAATTGCAATTTATATAAATAAAAGTTTGGCAACAAGCAGATATGTATTTATTCTGTTAAAAAGAAAAACAGGTTTCAGGCAATACCTGAAACCTGTATATGAAATTATTTCAGCATCAATGCTTTGACATATTCCCGGTGTGAGCCTGCCTGGATCTGTACCATATACAGTCCCGAAGAAACCGGAATGCCGTTATTGTCCAGGCCGTTCCATTGTACCTGATAATGGCCCGGATTACGACTACCGTGCTCCAGAACACGTACCAGCTTGCCGTTCATGTCATAAATACCCAGCCAAACATCTTCACTGTTGGGCAGTTGATACGAGACGGTTGTACCCGCGTTAAAAGGATTGGGGTAATTCTGGTGTAGTTTGAATTCTGTGGGAATGGCCTCACTATCATCGATTGTTAGTGGAAACTGTGCCTCGATAAACAGTTCACGGGTGGCTGTGTTTGCCCCTCCCGGTCCGTTGACCGTTAACGCAACCGTATAATCACCGACTTGCGCGTATTCGTGAACAGGACTTTGTTCCTCACTGTGGGTACTGTCCCCAAAATCCCAGTACCATGAGGTAATGATGCCGTAAGACGAATCACTAAACTGTACCGTAAAGGGGATGATGCCTGTGGTTTCTCCCGCGCCAAACCAGGCAACCGGGGCTTTTTCCAAAACCTGTATATAATTTATTTTTCTCAATGTATCTGCGCCACCGGGACCGGTAACAATCTGGCTGACGGTATAAAAGCCCGGCAGTTCATAGGTATGCTCGGGATTATGACGACTACTGAGGGTACTGTCTCCAAAATCCCAGATCCAGCTATCGGCAATGCCGGTTGATGAATCGGAGAATTGTACTGTCAGGGGCCAGGGCCCAATAAGCGGATCAGCCGCGAAAGCGGCTGTGGGAGTTTCTTCGGTCACCCGGATGCAGTTTTCTATTGTCAGCGTGTCAAATTCAGTCTGACCGATTGCGATTAATGTAACCGTATAATTGCCAATGTCTGTATAGAGGTGCTGTGGATTTTGATCAGAGCTGGTTGTTTCGTCCCCAAAATCCCAATACCAGGCAATAACATTGCCGGTTGATGAATCCGCAAATTGCACGGTCAGCGGGACACTGCCGGAACGCGGTTCGGCTGAAAAATTGGCTGTCACACCGGGGCCCATAATTTCGATATAATTTTCTTTGTACAGAGAATCCTGACCGGTGGGACCGGTAACTGTCAATCCAACCGAGTATACTCCCGGTTGTGTATAGACATGCAAAGGATTTTGCAAGATGCTGAACGAGCTGTCGCCAAAATCCCAATACCACGAAGTGATCTCTCCCTGGGATTGGTCGGTGAATTGAACATGAAAGGGCTTGTCGCTGAGGATCTCTTCGGATGTGAATGCGGCAACCGGGGCCTGACCCAGTACGGTAATATAATCTTCCTGGATGAGCGAATCCGCACCAAAGGGGCCGGTTACCCGCAGTTTTACCGTATAGATGCCGGGGACCGTATAAATATGCTCGGGATTACGCAGGTCGGATGTCGAGGAATCTCCAAAATCCCAGGCCCATTGCGTAAGTTCACCCAGAGACCGGTCTTGAAATTGTACTGCAAAAGGAATATTGCCTGTGGTTGTATCTGCAACAAAATCTGCTACAATGGATAGACCTGAGGGAAGAATAGAGAGATTAAAAGTCTGGCTGTCATAGCCGGTTTCATCAGAAGCCAATATGGTTATAGTGTAAAATCCCGCATCCAGAGCTCCGGGCAGCCAGGTCAGCTCACCGGTTAGCGGATCAAGATCCATACCTTCGGGGCCTTGTTCAATAGTAAAGGTAATGGCGTCGTTTTCTTCATCGGTAGCCGTGACTGTGTATTGATAGGGTTCGTTAACATGTCCAACCGTATCCGGCACAGAGGTGATAACCGGCGCGTAATTTCCCACGGTTGCCAGTTGAGGACGATAAGATAGCAGGGCGCAGATCATGCGGTTGGCCTGCTCGGCAGTAAATTCGGACATGCAGAGATCGGGGGTATAATTCATGTAATTGTGAATATTGTCCGGACTGTTGCAAGAGTTTGTTTCAACACATTCAAACAATTCATCTTTTTGAGGAAAAGTATCATCCAAAAGATCACCTTCTGTATAGCCGCTATAACAGTCAAATCCTTTGAATGTATGTAAAAGACCCAAATAATGCCCCACTTCATGTGTCAGTGTGCGTCCCTGGTTATAGGGCCAAGCTCCCTGGTCTCTGCCGCCAAAGGCTTCATAAAGCACTACTATACCATCCACTGAATCTACTCCTGCTTCTTGCTGCGGTAAATAAGTATATCCCAAATAACCACCAGCAGAGTTGGTATAAATATTTAAAAACCGGTCGGTGTCCCGTGCAAGATCCTTTTTATACTCGTATTCGTTTTCATCATTAAACCAATCATCCTTATAGGTGCGAGTGATTTCAGTAAGTTCAAAACGGATTTTAGAGTCGAATCCCAATTCTCCCATGGTGCCTTCAATGGCGCCATAGTCTTCGTTCAGCACATCAATCTGGGCTTGTATGCGTTCATCGTCAAGAAAACCCGTACTGTCAGTGTCCATGATGTTATGTACAACCACAGGGATGATCCAGGTGACCGTTGGCCAGTATTCATCTTTAATGACAGTCTTGAACATGGAGCAGTCCGATTGGCTATTAATTTCATTACTGCGGTATTGTTCGGGAACGGATTTTACCAGACAGCGTTTGCCGGTCTGTTTGAAATAGTCAGAGGCATAATAGTCTTGCCAGGTTGTAAAGGTTTGATCAGCAGTTTGGATTACGCCATTTGCGTGAACATGGAACACATGGTTTTGTTCTGCTGCACCGGTTATATTTGAAATTATCAAAAGGATTAAAAGTAGCGAAAAGATTTTTTTCATTTTTGCCTCTGGAGATATAATTAGGTTTTTTTGATTTTTATAGCAAAATCAATACCAAGCTGTTTCTAAATATAATTATTATAGGTATTTATTGTTAGGGATGCAATACATTGTTAACCTTTTTTTAGAGATTATTTTTCAGAGAATGCAGTATTTCGTGGTATCATATCGATCTGTTGTCCATTTTGTTTTATTTTGGTTCTTGGGTTTCTTACATTGTACATTCATTTTGTCTATGACTTCCGTGATGATTTATGCTGATGCGGATTGAGAATATATGGAGCCAGGTTCATGTTGAATAATCATATTGCTCTAAAGATATATAGAACTGCCGCGTCTTTGACGGTGATTGTGGGGTTTTTACTATTGATGAAAATTTTATTTCAGGCATCCCGGGGAACGCTTGATGTGTCTCATGTAACAGTTGAATTGGGTCTATTGTCTGCATTGATATTGAGTCTACCGGTTCCGTTTCATGTCATGTCTGTTGGATTGGTATTGCAGCGGAAATGGATGACAGAGCATTGGGCCAGGATTGCTAACTGGGCGGTTACTTTGTCCGGGATATGGCTGGGTGCAGCGCTGGCAGTGAAATTGTTTGTGATATAGCCTGCGGATACGTATATTTTTATATACAAGACCGAAAACAGGAGGGGTTTGTGTATCGAATTACTATCTTTTTATTTTTAGCGATTAATATATTTGCTGCGGATTTTCAGGCATCTGTCAACTGGCTGGAAAAAGAGGCTTACCGGATCATTCGTGAATCGGAACGGACCATGCAGGACGGGACCGCGGCTTTTCCTCCCCAGGTGGGATTGGGATACGAAGCGTTCTGGCTGCGCGATTATGCCTATACTCTGGAAGGTGCCATAGAAGCGTATTCGGACAAGGAACTGCTTGATGCGGCACGGTTGTTTGTAAAATCTATTCGTGATGATGGTGCGGGTGTGGATTGCATCAAATTCGACGGTACCCCCATATACAAACCGGGATTCGGGAGTATGGGAGAGAACCCGGTTGCGGACGGCTCGCAGTTTACCGTGGATGTGGTGTGGCATACCTGGAAAAAGACCGGTGACTCGCTGTTTGTGCGCGAGGTCATAGCGGACCTGGTCCGGACGATGGAGGCGGTGCCGCTGAATCCAGAAACCGGATTGGTGCACATCCGTCCCGAAGGGCATGACCGGTGTCCCTATGGATTTACGGATACGGTATTGAAACAGGGGGACGTACTGTTTGCCTCGCTGTTGTACATACAGGCCTGCCGGCAAATGGCGGACCTGGCAGAGGTCGCCGGTAATCCTGCCGAAAAAGTGGTTTGGGAGCGAAAGGCGCAAGAGACGATCTCGCAAATTCATGCCGTCTTTTGGGATGAGGAAACGGGATTGTACACTGCTGCTACGCTTTCCTGCAGGCAGCCCGATATCTGGGGCTCTGCCTTTGCTGTGTATCTTGGCGTTGCGGATACGGAAACTGCCTTGAAAATTGCTTCATATTTTAAACAGCATTATTACGAGATTGTGTACAGGGGACAATTGCGCCATCTGCCGGGCGGTATGTACTGGCAGTCGGTTTATCATACCCAGCCCGACACCTATCAGAACGGCGCCTATTGGGCCACGCCCGTAGGCTGGTTTGTGTACACACTCGATCTTGTGGATAGGGACCTTGCCGAACAGACTGTCGTGGATATGGTGACGGATTTTAAAACCTATGGCGCCTGCGAATGGACCATTGGAGACACCCACAAATTACCGCATTATCTTGCCAGTGCGGCGTTGCCGCTGGCGGGAATCCGGGCGATGTTAGAGAGACGCAGGGGAGATTGAGGGTTTTGGTTTGCCCGGCACCTCCGAGGTGTCGGGCAAGTATATGCTCACAGTCAAGCGCATGAATGCGATGCACTCAAATAGAAACAAGTTTTCACACAACATACCAGCCAGGGCGGAGAGAATAACAAATTTAATAATCCCTTGATTCTTTATACAAAAATGTATATATATTAAAAAAAGAATAATGTTCCCGGGTGATTCAAATCCTGTAAAAATGTTATTAAATTTTTTAATATTATATTTGCGCTTGAACAGATGAAAGGAACGCTTTATGACGTTTAATAAAGTTATATCCAGATTTATATTGATTTTTCTGCTGATTTCCAGCTATGGCTTTTGCCAGAATGGATCCGCAACCGAAAAAGTAATAAAAGATTCAGAGAAAACCCTCAACTCGCAGTGGGATGGAAAACGTGTTGCCTACCTGGGCGATTCAATGACACAAAAACCGGGCGATGGCTCTACGGTGTATTGGGAGTACCTGGAAAAATTACTGGGTATTAAGCCCTTTGTTTATGGTATTAGCGGGCACCAGTGGGATGATATTTATGATCAGGCTGTCAAGCTCAAGAATGAGCGTGGCTCTGATGTTGATGCTATTTTTATTTTTGCCGGCACGAATGATTACAATCACAGCCTCCCCATGGGTGAATTTTTTACCGAAACTACAAAACAAACCAACCATAATGGTCAAACGGTAACCCGCAAATACAGATCACGGATTTATAGTGATTCTACGTTTTGCGGACGCATAAACAAAGTGATGTCTTTTCTCAAGACTCATTATCCGGAGCAGCAGGTTGTTATTTTAACTCCGCTGCATCGTGGATTTGCCAAATTCAGTGATCGCAATGTTCAACCCGAAGAAAATTTTTGTAACGATCAGGGATTGTACATTGAAGATTATGTAAATACTATCAAAGAAGCAGCCTTGCACTGGGCGGTACCCATTATTGATCTTTACTCCGTGAGCGGTTTGTATCCATTGTCCGATTCTCACACGCAGTATTTTAGAAACAGTGAAACGGACCGTTTGCACTTGAATTCCAAAGGGAATTACCGGTTAGCAAAAACGATTCAATACAAATTATTAACATTACCCTCAACTTTTGTGGGTGATTGATTAAAAACTCCAGGTGGATAATACAACCTGTGCCCGGAGAATTTAGTGCATTGTGTAAATGTTTGTTTTACAGAGAATTGTGAAGCGGAGCTTTGCGCCATAGTTCCGTCCCAAATCGGAATTTGGGACGGAGAAAAAAATCCCGGGCTTAGTTCATTGCTTTTAAGCAATTTGCCGAACCGAAAGGTCCAAAGTTTTACTCAATCCGTCCTGGAAACCGGTGAATATCGGTTGCATTGAAGCACAGGCGTAAAATATATGAGTGGATCTGCGATCCACACACAGTCCATAAACGGACTGTACTCCTCTTAAACCGGTAACCCTTTGTCACGGATCGTAAAATTAGTTGGTAGCCCGAACCTCGTGTCTGGGATTATTGTAATTGGAGATAAAAATCCCGATGCCAAGTCCGGGATACGTACTAGAAATTTTTTTGTTTTTGGAGTGCATCGCGTTTATGCGATGTGTCGGGCCAATGGTCCGATATAAATTTGACCTCTTAAATAAATATAAAGAAATTACAGTGTTATTGTAAGTTCAAAAGTATAATTACATCAGGGCCGTCTTTGACGGACCGCATTCCTTAAAAGTAATGCACTCCACGTCTTTAATAAAAAATGCGATACTGTTTTTTATAATTATTTTCACCGTCTTGCAGCTTGGTCGGGAGGCGTGAGAAATATCAAGTAGGTTGGATATAGCAAATCCTAAAAAAAATCCCACCCAAGCACAGCTTGGGCGGGAGGAAATTTTTAATACTTTGATTTAAATGCCAAAACCTTCTCTGTATTGTTTGTTTACATACTGATTGGCTTCGTCATGGTTGAGCACTTTCATGTTTTGGCCGTCCCAATCCAGTTGCAGGTTGTTACCGGCACGGATTGCCACATTACCCAGCAATACGGTTTCGGTCATGGGGCCGGCGTAATCAAAGTTTGAGCAGGCGGGTTTGCCGTCTTTACAGGCGCGGATCCAATCCTGTTCATGGCCGCCGCTGCCGCCGGGAACACGTTCAATAGTTTGTTTGGGTTGTTTGTATTCTTTCATTTTGGCTTCGGGAATGATGCGGGGGTTGTCGCCATATTCGCCGCACATGATCTTGCCCTTGTCACCTTCAAAAATTACACCACTGTTACCGCCACCCATTCTGCGGCCGGGTTCCAGTTCTTCCGGACGGGGCGGCATGAGTCCGCCATCGTACCAGGTCAGTTCAAACGCCGGCATTTTTTTGCGTTTGGGGAAACGATAGTGAATGATGGATGATGTGGGTCCGCACTCTTCAATTGAATTTTTAAGGATTCTGCCTTCAACATACACTTGTGGCGTACAGGCTTCAACAGAAGAGGGGAAACCCGGTTCCATTACGGTAAAGACGGGGTCCAGTACATGGCAAGCCATATCTCCAATAGCACCGCAGCCAAAGTCCCACCATGCGCGCCAGCTCCAGGGAGCGTATGCGGGGTGATACGGACGAACGGGGCAGAACCCAGCCACAAGTCCCAGTTCATGGTGTCGGGAACACGGGGTTTTTCATAAGGGCGATACAAGCCTTGCGGCCATACGGGTCTGTTGGTCCATGCAACCACTTTGCGAACATCGCCAATGGCGCCATCCTGGATCCATTCTGTCATTAAACGCACACCTTCGCCGGAATGTCCCTGGTTACCCATTTGGGTCATAACGTTATTGGCTCTGGCAACCTCGGCCATTTTACGGGCTTCAAAAACCGTATGCGCCATGGGTTTTTGTACATATACATGTTTACCGTGATTCATGCAGGCAATACCCGCAGGTGCATGCGTATGGTCTGGAGTTGCAACAATCACCGCGTCAATGTCTTTTTGTTTGTCAAGCATAATACGATAATCTGCGTAACGAGCTGCATCGGGATATTTTTCATAGCTCTTTGCGGCACGGTCATCATCAACGTCACACAAGGCAACTATATTTTCGGTCTCACATCGGGACAGATTTCCACCGCCCATACCACCGGCTCCAATTGCTGCGATATTGATCTTGTCACTGGGGGCGGTTTTTCCGTTACCGGCCAGTACTGAACTGGGAACAATCGTAAACGCGGCTCCTGCTGCTACAGCAGTACCGCCAAGAAATTCCCGGCGTGACAGACCCTTGTCCTGCCTTTTTTCACTAGACTTTTGATCTTGCATGTTTGCACTCCTTTTTATATGATTGAATTATAAAGGTCATAATAATGCTGCTCTTGCTGTATTGAATAATACAACCAATATTTGCTTAATACAAGAATAAAATTTTATGACGGTTTGAAATCCTCGGAATATTGCCATTTTTAGCGATGTTAAAAATAAAAAGGGCCAGGATACACATCTTCTATAGTTTTCTGATTACCTCTGACTTGCAGGCTAGAGATTTTATTAATTTATATATTTAATTTTCTCCTTTTACTATATATTGGAGGTTTGTTATGTTAAATGCTGATGTTATAAAAAAATATTTAAATACCAACAGAATTCATTGGGATATCTTGTCCGATTATTTTAGCAATCATGATAATGAATTTGACGGAACCGTTAAAACCGTACCTGTAAAAATAGATGGGCAGTATGCTTTAATGGTGTTAAAGAAAAGTGAGCATATTGATATCAAACGCATGAAGTGTATGCTGCATGTGGATCGCATTGATATTGTACAGGAAGATGAATGTCAAGTCTTGTTCCCCAAGTGCGATGCTACCGCTCTTCCCGCACTGGGCACACTGGTAGATATACCGGTGTATTGCTCAAATACGGTTCTTGAGAAAAAAGAGATCTGTTTTAATACGGGAACGCATGACAATGTAATCAAAGTGCCGGTGGATGAATTTGTACAGCTTGAACATCCTACCATTGGTAATTTTACCAACTATGGCTATAATGAAAGCAAGTATGATTTCATGTATTGATGTGATAGTGTTTTCCACGTTGTAATAGTTTTTTGAGGGGATTGTGGATTTTTATGTATAATTGATTTTTTTACTCTGGGTGTGTAATTTTTAGGGGATTGGTCAAGAGCATCCGGAGCAGTAGTATCCATTATCAGGGGATTAATTTTCATTCATTATCGTTGTCAGTATCGGGATACAATTGTGGGTATAATTTTCTTGCGCAATCAGGACAGATGCCGTGACTGAATCTTGCGTCAGAGTGTTTTTCAACATAAGCTTCCAGTTGGTTCCAGTAACCTTTGTCGTCCCTTATGCTTTTACAAGATGAGCAAATGGGGACCAGGCCGCTCAATGTTTTGAGTTCGGATATTGCTTTTATCAGCTCTTTGACTGTAACATCCAGCTTATCTTTTGATTCTTTTAATTCATCTTCAAGGCGTTTCCCATTGAGCATCATGATGCAAACGCCCCAGCCAAACTCGTATATGGTAATGAATATAAAGTATACAATATGCAGGGAACTCGAGTCGAATAATCCTCTTTGGGGGGTGAATATCCAAAAAAATGCACGCAAAAATAATAATATAGAAAAAATTAATTGTAAATAACCCGCAAATAAATAGATGGTTGTCTTTTTTTTCCTTGATCGTTTAAAGAAGAGAATAGCTATTGAAACTGCCATATAGCAAATAATTAATGTGAGAGTGAAATTGCGAATAATAATTTCATCCTGAAAGAATGTAAAGTAAATGGCAATTAGTAATTGAAATATCGGGATCAAATAATATTTTTTATTCAAGCGCCGATCAAAGGTGAATCGAAGGGTGCCATCGTATCGAATAATGGCTGCCAGGGTGAATGTAAAATTTACTAAAAGAATACTTGTCCATGCCGGAATAAATATCTCTCTACCCAGCATTATAAAGTAAACAGTGCCTGTTAAAAACATGCTTAGCAGCCACAAGTCAAATCCGGAATAGGTTTTTTGTAAGCGCATGTAAAGCAGAAGGAAAAAACTTGTTGCTGTAATAACAATGGCATCGTGTAAAATGAGTGTGAATGTGTCTATCAAAAAGGCCTCAACAAATTATTGATTGCTTATAATATGATATTAATCCAACAAAAACAACGTTTTTCGACAAAAATGCGTCCCTTTATTTGTTTTAGATTTGATAAATAAGCTCATATAGCAGCTTTTCTGTTATGCCTGTCACAGAATTGATGATTTAGGCTTGCTAGTAAAGGTCTATACGATTATATTTCGAATATAAAGCAGATTTTTTTGTTCTGATATAAATAGCTGTAATAAATCTGTCTGGTTTTCTAAATGAAAAAATGAGAAAAATATGAGAGTTTTTAAAAAAGCACTATTCGTAATGATGGTTCCACTTTATCTTTGGGGAGCCTCGAAACAACTGGAGCCTGGATTTCTGTATGTTGAGAATCAGGAGTTTGATAAAGCCGTCAGCTTTTTTAAAAATGCAGGGCAAACCTCATCAGATACGCTACACACAGGTCTGGGACTTGCCAGAGCATATACAGGTTTGGGAGAATTTGATAAAGCAGAAGCGCTTTTGCTTTCATTACAGGGGAAATATTATGGAGAACCTCAAATACCGGAGGTTCTTGAACAGGTGTATAGGCAATCTTTGAATGTAGTGACAACACAGCAAGACAGTTTGCAGTTGTACAGCAAGATTGCCCGAATGTATGAAGATATGGACCCTCAAATATCACTGGCGGCTTATAAAGCTATGGTTGCGATAAAACCGGATTGGGATTACCCCTATCTACGGATGGGATTGCTGTTGTATTTTGTGGGTATGGATACAGCCTATGTGGATTACTATCGCAAAGCCATACAGTACAATACACCCAGTCTGTTGCCATATTTGCATATTGCGGGATACTATGTAGAGATTGACGAGTTGCAGCAAGCAAGGGACATGGCATTGAAAGCAGTGAAAAAGGGGCTTGGGCAGTTGCAGAATGAAAAGAAAGAGAAAATAGATTTTAAACTGGAAAAGAATAATGGTGCACAACACATTCAGGAAAAAGAAGAAGTTGAGCCTGTTCTATTTATGGCAATAGATCAGTGGCTGGCATTGTTGCCTGAACAGGAACACCAAAATTCCCTGATCGAGTTGCAGAAACAATTTCCGAAAACGACAATACTGAAAGAGTATATCAAACCTTGAAAAATCAGGGGATTACAATTGAGGGAAGACCTTTTTTTGATTGTAACGAGGATTTAAACTCAGGAAGTAAATGTCAAAAAATTATTCCAGGAATCACTATTCAAAGTAATAATTCGTAAAAGAAAAAGCCGGTCCCAAAACATCAGGACCGGCTTTTCTTCGATAGGGACCTTTTTATCTCAATTATTTGAGGAATATCATCTTTTTGGTAAAGTTGGTTGTTGGAGATTCAAGGCGATAGAGATATGTGCCCGCACTTACCAACAAGCCTGATTCGTTACGTCCATCCCAAATAACATTGTGGAAACCGGCTGCAAATTTGCCATCGGCAAGGGTGCGTACCAGCGATCCGCGAATGTCATAGATACGGATGGTAACTTGTTCCGCCCGGGGAACACCAAACTCAATCATGGTAGTTGGGTTGAACGGGTTCGGATAGTTTTGAGCCAGTGAGAAGGTTGTGGGCACAGAGCCGCCTTCACCTTCAATAGCAGTAATCAGAATAGAAACTTCTGAATGTGTTGATTCGTTTCCTGAGAAATCGATTGCAGAGACTTTATAGTAATAGGTCTCGTTCTGACTGATTTCCATATCAGTAAACTGGGTACCGGTAATGGTTCCAACCAGGTTTGATTCGGTAGGTTCAAAACCGGATGCGTCACTGCGATATACTGCAAAGTATTTAAAATCAGTATCTACAGGTTCATCCCAGGTGATTTGTACCTGACCGCTAACAATATTGGCCATAACATTTGTTGGAGCCATAGGAACAAGATTGTCAACAGAGTAACCATCTGCCGGCAGAGATTCGTGAACATTGCTACCCTGGGTTACGGCTACTACCTTGAACGAGGTCATTCCATCGCCCATTGCAGTAGAATCGTAAACGGTAGGAACAACCATTGCGTAACGCATGCTGCCATCGGCAGTGTGTTCACCAACGCCTACCCAAACTTCTTTATCTACATCCCAGCGTTTTACGATATACGTATTAACAGGATCAATTGCGGTACCGTCATCTACAAACTTGCTCCATATGATACGAACCTGTTTACCCTGATCGTTGGGAACATCGTCAATTGCAACAATGTCACCGTCAATTGCATTATTCATCAATGCTTGAATACTAACTTTTAGCAGAGAAACGGTAAACGCCGGGTTGTGGATACCATAACTGTGATCATAGTAAACCATTTTGTGGTTAAAAGCAGCTTTTAATTCGGTTTTTGTCCAGGTAGAATCCGGATCATCATGGGGATCAAAGGCTTCAACATCTGCTGCGTGCGGCAGCATTTCAGCAAGAACATCCATTAAACCATGAACTTCTTCCTGCAGACCTTCGTCAACGCCGTCGCCATCATGATCGGCAATGCCATTCAGGAAATATTTCTTTTCAGCAAAAGTTTCACCAACATCTCCATGACAATCTGAACATGCAGCGACATTGTCTACACCACCAGCACTAACCATACTGAATGAGTGCATACCGGCTGTGGTCAGGTTGCCTTCTGCATCATGTCCGCCATTAGAACCTTCATACATATGACAGGTTACGCATGCATCACCTGTAGCTTCAAGGTGAGGAGATACGGGCAGGGTTTTACCAAATGTAACAACATTAACACCCAACAGCATATCAGCCTGAGGTGCGTAATGTGGGCCAAAGTGTCCTGAGGGTTGTTCGGTATAAGAGTTGGCTTCCTGGCGACTTTGGTGACAGTTCATACAGAGAGCGCCTTTACCAACACCGGATACCATCATGTCATTCGACAAGGTTGCATCCAATGTACGCAATTGATTTTCATTTTCAGCAGAGTGAGGATCGTGACATACAGCACAAGTTATATCTACGTGGTCTTGAACGGTAATTGTTTCACCTTCAACGTACTGAACAAATTGTGCACCATTGTGACATCCTCGACAAGTGGTTCTTGAGCCACCGGGATATGAAGGAATGTTTGCATGACCTGCGGTTTTCCATTGTGATGGATATACATGATAATGATCATCATCATGACATACATTACAAGCCTGAGAGGCCAGAGGAGCAACCATTTTATTGTCTTCTGTAATTCCATAATGTGAACCGGCCGGTCCGTGACAAGCCTCACACTGGATATTTGCGCGTTTCATTGCATTGGGATATTGCGCGACCATTGCATCGGCTGTGCCTGCTTCTAACGTTGCGGGGAATTCAAATGCAAAATCGTCAAAACCGTCATTGTCGGCATCAAGGTCGTATCCTACGACGTGACAGGAAATACAACTTTCGCTATAGTGGCTGCTTACCTCACCATCGAGAGCTCTGGTAAAAAAGTCAGCGTGACCGGTTTCCCTCCAATCGGAAGCAATACCACTGTGACAGAGTGAACAGTTACCATCCTGAAAGCCAATATATTTGGCGGCATTGATGGTTACAGATGCGGGTTCACCGCCATCGGCAAATTCAATGACATATGTACCGACAACATCGGGGGTGAAAACAGCAAACTGGGTTGATGTGTCAACATCCGCAGTTTTTGCAATGTCAGCATTGGAATTGTTTGGCTTTGTAACAACCGTCCATGTGGGTGCTACAAGTTGAACATCACTCATACCTTTCAGGTATGTTTGTGTTTCTACACCTACATTGAGAATACCAGAATACGTACGATCAAATATACCGACATAATCCGCGTCTCCCAATGTATCCGCCTTCATCTGCGCAGGTGAGATTCCATGCGGCATGATGGATACAGTTTGTGACATCGCTGCGGAAAAGGCAAGTAGAACGCATAGAAAAACGATGTACAATTTGTTCATGGGTTTACCTCCTGTAAATGATTTATATGTTGAATAGATAATGTATATTTTTGTATACTTTATCCTTGCTGTAGCCATCTAATTTTTTCTGTTTTGTAAAAACAACAAAATCTATAGTGTTCACTATAGGTATATACATAATTGCCAATAAAGTGTCAAGTGAAAAGCAGTATAAATTTATTAAAAACTTGGGTTTGGTTCGTATATGCGAAGCATTGTCAGCAGAATGCGGCACTTTTACTTGACTGCTAATAATATATCATGTATATTGTTTTAGCCATTTCTATAGAAAATCTATATTGTAAGGTGAAGAATGGACGATCAAGAATTAATGAATGAACCTGTTTATACCATCGGTTTGGCAGCCGACAAGCTTGGTATAGCAGTCCCTACACTGCGTATGTATGAGCAAGCAGGTTTGATTATTCCTCATAGAACCAAAACCGGCAGGCGGGTATATTCCCGAAATGATATTCGACGCGTACAGGTTATAATGGATTTGATTCGAGTTAAAAAATTGAATCTTGAAGCTGTAAAGATGTTATGTTCGTTAACTCCCTGCTGGACCTTTGTAGGATGCCCGGAAGATATACGTGAAAACTGTCCCGCTTTTAGCGAGAGTTCTGCCCCATGTTGGCTTACTCCTGCCAATTGCAGTTTTAAAACTCTGGATGATTGCCGGCTGTGTGCGGTTTATTTGAAATGCATGGATACTCTTCAGGACCCTAAAGGATTTTTAAAAGAATTGCTGCGATGTGATAATTCGGGGAAAAGAGTTGCCTGAATTGGTTAATTTCTAACCAAGTTTTGTTACCCCGTTTTATTGGCCCAAAATTTATTTGGATATTAATAAAGGATTACTATTTTATAAAATCGCCTGATAACGATTGGAGCTTTTATGAATATCCACTCTCTTGATACACCTTGCCTGCTTTTAGACAAATCCCGATTACAGAATAATATTGATACAATGAATGCCCGGATTCAAAAATTGGGCGTAGACCTGCGCCTACATGTAAAGACAGCCAAGAGCAAAGAGGTTGTAGAATTGGCTTTAAAAGGTAATGCACAACGTATTACAGCATCTACCTTGAAAGAAGCCAGCTATTTTTTAGAACAGGGCATTACAGATATTATCTATGCCATTGGTATTGTTCCTGATAAATTGAAACATATTGCCGAATTGAACGCAAAAGGTGCGGATGTCAAGATCATTCTTGACAGTCCTGAAATGGTACGAAGCGTCTCGGAAAAAGCACAAGAACTCGGTTCCTCTTTTAAAGTGATGATAGAAATTGACAGTGACGGACATCGTGCGGGTATCAAACCCGGGAGTGAGCTGCTGTTAGAAACCGGAAAACTTTTGAATGATTTACCGGGAGTTTCACTAGAGGGTGTATTGACCCATGCCGGAGCATCGTACGTCAGTAAATCTGTGGATGAAATTGTAGCCTATGCTGAACAGGAACGAGCTGAAACCATAAAAAGCGCCAAACGGTTAAGAGATGCCGGATTTGACTATCCTATTGTGAGTGTGGGGTCTACACCTACTGCCAGTTTTGCTAAAGACCTGACAGATGTAACCGAGCTGCGCACCGGCGTTTACCTGTTTCAGGATCTGATGATGAAACAGTTGGGCGTTTGCAGTCTGGATGACATTGCGGTATCAGTACTAGCTTCGGTTATAGGGCATCAACCGGAACGTAATCTTTTATTGATTGACGCCGGCTGGACAGCTATTTCCGGAGATCGGGGGTTGGGTGATGTAGAAGATTTTGGAGTGGTATGTGATGTGAATGGCAAACCTATTGATGATCTATATGTTTGCGGCTCAAGTCAGGAGCATGGTATTGTGACCTCCCGATCAGGAAACAAGGTGGACTATAACGAATTAGCCAGGGGTAATAAGGTGAGGATCTTGCCGAATCATGCCTGTTCAACTGCGACCATGCATGATCATTATAAAGTCATACAAAATGATATAGTTATTGATGAGTGGAAGCGTTTTGATGGTTGGTATATGTGATTAAAATATAAATTGTTTTACAGGTCAAAAATCAAGGAGTGAGGTTATGAAATTTTCGCAAGAACGGAGAAATTTTTTGCGTACCACCGCAGCCGCAGGAGCGGGATTGATGGTACTGCCGTCTGGTACTCTGTTTGGCCAGAATAAACCCAGTGATAAATTAAACATTGCATTGATTGGTGCCTGGGGACGGGCAACCGCACACTATCGGGGTCTTCATACTCAAAATGTAATCGCCATTTGTGATGTCGATTCAAACCATCTGGATATTGCTGCCAAAGAATTTCCGGGAGCGAAAAAGTATGTGGACTGGCGCAAGTGTCTGGACCACAAGGGCATTGACGCGGTTGTGATCTGCTCGCCTGATCATAATCATGCGTTTGTAGCCAACTGGGCAATCAACCGCGGATATCATGTCTATTGTGAAAAACCCATTGGTATTACCGTGCATGAAGCCCGGACCGTCCGTGAAAATTACCTGAAAAATAAACATAAAATCGCAGTCCAGCATGGAACCCAGCGTCATGCAAAACCCAATTTTAACCGCGTGCGTGAATTGATTCTGGACGGTGTTATAGGTGAGCTTTCAGCCGTACATACCTGGGGCAACCGTCAATTGCCCAAACCAGGGTATCTGCCTGCTGCCGGAGATCCTCCCAAACATTTGAATTATGATTTGTGGCTGGGACCTTCTCCATACCATCCGTATAATCCCGGGTACTTTGAACGACCGAATCCCGGCAATAACTGTTTGAGCTGGAATATGTACTGGGACTTTGGTATGGGCCAGGTTGGAGATATGGGCAGTCATACCATGGATCTTGCATGGAATGTAATTGATGCTGATTTTCCCACTGCTGTTGAAGCAGAAGGCGATCCCTTTAATCCTGATGTTACACCGGTGAAATTAAAAGCGGTCTTTGAGCATCCAGCGAACGCCTGGCGCGGCCCCATCAAGGTGGTTTGGCACCAGGGCGGAGATATGCCCACAACGCCGAAAAAGTATATCGATCTGGACCAAATTGGACATGGCGCCATGTTCAAGGGCGATAAAGGATTTTTGATCTGTGATTTTGATTCACGCATCATTTTGCCTTTTGGCGATGAAGCGGATATGACCTATTATAAACCTCGATCAGAGAATTTATTAATCCCTGAAATGATAGGGTTCCAAGAAGAGTGGTTTAATGCCTGCAAGACAGATTTGAAAACATCTTGCGATTTTGAGTATGCCGGGAACGAGATTGAACAGCTTGCACTGGGCCTTGCAGCGTACCGCGTTGGAGAAAGATTGGAATATGACGGTAAAGCCGGACGTATAACCAACAATGAAGCCGCGAACGAATATCTCACCAAACCTTATCGCAAAGGCTGGACGCTGGATGGATAAGCGAGTTTATTTTTTTGTTTATTAAAGGGAATGATAGAAACTATCATTCCCTTTTTTTTATTTTATACATTGTATGGGTTCTGGTTTGTGAATTCAAGAAGTAATAAATTTGTTTTTTTATAAATTAGTTGTATTTTCCAGTGTACTTTTTTTTATTCAATAGGGGTTTTTTGAGTATTAATAAAATTTAAAAATTGTTATTTAATGTTAATGCTGGGGTTTATATGAAAAATAGTTTACGAATCAGTTTGTTTTGTTTCAATATTTTGTTAATTCTATCCAATCCAATTTTTGCAAAAATTCCATTTAATGGACCAATAATTATTCAGGAAACTTTGACCGATATGCCAATTGATGTATTTGCTGCTGATTTAGATAACGATGGTGATAACGATATTCTTTCTGCATCTGCGAATGATAGTAAACTTGCATGGTATGAAAACGATGGACGCGGAGAGTTTGGGCATCAGCAGATTATAGCTTCTGGTTCGAATGTGGGTGGTAGTTTTGCTGTGGCTGATTTGGATGGAGATAATGATTTGGATGTTATTTCAACAAGTGGGAAAATATGCTGGTTTGAAAATGATGGTGACGGAATTTTTAGTGATACAAGAAATTTTATAGGGGCGGAAACTTGGGGTAATAATGTTTTTGCTGCTGATCTTGATGGAGATGGAGATAATGATATACTTGCATCTTCGTCTTCTTGGAATGATGAATACCAAGTTGCCTGGTTTGAAAATGATGGAAATGGTGTTTTTGGTCCACGTCAGAATATAACAAACAATGCACCTGAAGCAAAATCTGTATTTGCGGCTGATTTGGATGGTGATAATGATCTGGATGTTTTATCTGCGGGTGGTGGTTATGTTGCTTGGTATGAAAATAACGGAGGTGAGTTTGGACCACAGAGATTCTTGACAATTGCGGGTGGTGGAGCTCGTTCTGTTCATGCAGCAGATTTAGATAATGATGGAGATGTTGACGTGCTTTCAACATCAGAAAATGTTACGCATCATGTGGCTTGGTTTGAAAATAAAGGTGACGGAACCTTTAGTGATATGAATGTAATTACAACAGATGCATACTGGGGGACTTTGGTATATACCGCTGATCTTGATTCTGATGGAGATTTGGATGTGCTCTCTTCTTCATATGCTGATAATAAAATAGCATGGTATGAAAATGAAGGGGGTGGAGTTATCGGTCAGCAACAAGTCATTTCCAATACAGCGACAGAAGCAATAGCTGTTCATGCTGCTGATTTGGATAATGATGGAGATATAGATGTGATTTCAGCGGCACATCAAAATTGTGAAATCGCTTGGTATGAGAATACAAATCAGGGGACTTTTCCTGTTAAACATACTATAACAACCTCCGTTGAAAACGTGAAATATGTTTCTACTGTTGATCTTGATAATGATGTTATACCAGATGTGATTGCAGTAGTGCAAAATGATGATAAAATTGTTTGGTATAAGAATAATGGGGTAGCATTTGGCAAACAACAGGTTATTACCCGGTCTGCACGGCAAATACAAACTGTTAATACAGCAGATATTGATAATGATGATGATCTTGATATTATATATGTATCAGAATTGACGGATAAAATTTATTGGCAAGAAAATTATGGTTCCGGGGTATTTGGGCCGGAAAAATTAATTACTGCATTGGCAAAAGAAGCAACCCGTTTGGTCACAACAGATCTAAATGGTGATGATTTTGTTGATATTTTGTCCTGGGGGTGGAATGGATCAATCGCATGGTATGAAAATACATGTGCTGATTCGAGCTGGCCAAGAAATCTTGTCTGTGATAAAGATGTGGGTGTGTCATTTCTGAATATATTAAATGTTGATAATGATAGTGATATAGATATTATCTCTGTATCAAATTATGACAAGACTATCGGTTACCACGAAAATATTGATGGAGAAAATTGGGGATCGCAGCAGGTAATAGGAAATTTTGTTGAACAAGTGTTTGATCTGCAGATTGCTGATCTTGATAATGATGGTATTCAGGATATTATTGTTGCTTTTCGAAATGGAAATCAAATAGTATGGTTTAAAAACAATGGTAATGGTACTTTTGGCCTTTCACAAATTGTTACATCATTAGTAAAGGGGCAAACAATTGTTGTTGCGTGTGATCTGGATAACGATAATGATGTTGATGTTTTGTCTTCTTCTAACTTTGATAGCAAAATGGCATATTATGAAAATCTAGGAAATGGTAATTTTGCTGAGCAGCAAGTTATAACTGACATGGCAGAAGGTGTCTGTTCGATTTCGACAGCGGATTTAGATTGTGATGGAGATATGGATATCGTTTTAGCTTCAAGAAGTAACAATACTGTATCATGGTATCGAAATGATATCAATGTTTCTTCGAATATATATAAAAGTGAAGAGATTCCTTTTTCAATTGCATTATATGAAAATTATCCGAATCCGTTTAACGCATCTACAAATATATCATTCACTGTGTCAAAATATACCGTTATTAATATATCCGTTTTTAATTCAAAAGGAGAACTTGTAAAAGTTCTTGTGAATAAAGGATTTCAAGAGGGAGTTCATAATGTGATTTGGGAGGCTGACAATCTTCCTTCAGGAATATATTTTATCCAATTGACATCCAAAGATCACAAACAGTTTCAAAAATGTTTATTATTGAAATAAGGGTGATTTTTCGTAAGGTTTTTTCATAATGTCAGATAATTTGGGCTAACTTGATCATTGGAACTGTAGAAAAATTCCCGGATTATTGTTGGCATATTTTGGTAATAAATCATTTGTTCTCCTGTTGTTTATTATTTATGGCTTGCAAAAACAGGAGCTATTTTAAACTTGAAAGAATCCGGTTCTCACTTGAAATATTAAGCTATATTAGAGTTTTTATTGCAATTAATTATTTCATTCTTATATTTAAATAACTGGTTTCTATTAAAGGACCTGCCATGATTGTCCCGTTTAAAAATATATTAATGAACATTCGGGTTTTCCCGGACCCGGATATCTATGTCTAATCAACTTTGGGAGACGGAATGCGAACAAGAACGCTGTATTTCTTATTAATAATCTTAGCGGTTGTATATTTTTCCCCCATTAATGTTTTGCACGCTCAGGAAACAGATTGGCAAGCCAAATGGATTTATAATTTTAACGCGCAGGATAAATCCAATAGCTGGATTGCTTTTCGCAAGACAACTACTCTTGACAGTCTGCCACAACAAGCAATTGCTAAAATTGCTGTAGATTCTAAATATTGGTTGTGGTTGAACGGAGAACTGGTTGTGTTTGAAGGCGGATTAAAACGCGGTCCATCTCCGCAGGATACCTATTATGACGAACTGGACCTGACCGAACATTTAAAAACAGGCGAAAACACCATTGCGGTATTGGTTTGGTACTTTGGTAAAAATGGATTTTCGCATCACTCCAGCGGCAGAGCGGGATTGATTTTTGAAATCAACGATGAAAAGGGCAATGTGCTGGTGCAATCTGACCAATCCTGGCGCAGCCGTGTGCACCCCGGATATTATAATGATGATTCCGGTTCCCAGCCGAATTATCGTTTGTCAGAGTCGAATGTATGCTTTGACGCCCGAAACGATATGCCCGGTTGGCAGCAATCCGGTTTCAAACTCAGGGGATGGGGGGATACGGGAGAATATGGCCCTGCAGGATGCCAACCCTGGAACAAGCTGGTAAAACGTCCCATTCCACAATGGAAAGATTATGGTTTGAAATCCTATACAAAAGCACCCCAACTGCCATTAACCTCCACCGGAGATACCCTGGTTTGTAAACTGCCCTATAACGCACAGGTCACCCCATATCTTAAAGTCAAAGCCAAAGCTGGACTGAAAATAGAGATGCTGACAGATGATTACCACGGCGGTGGCCCGGCAAACCTGCGTGCAGCATATATTACTCAAGATGGTGAGCAGGAATATGAATCACTGGGGTGGATCAACGGGCATGAAATGTATTATATCATTCCGGCGGGTGTAGAGGTGCTGGATCTGAAATACCGCGAAACCGGGTACAATACGGAATTCAGCGGCCAATTTGAATGTGATGATCCCTTTTATAATACGCTGTGGGAGAAATCCAGACGAACATTGTACATTACCATGCGCGATAACTATATGGATTGTCCGGACAGGGAACGCGCGCAGTGGTGGGGAGATGCCGTGAATGAAATTGGCGAATCCTTTTACGCATTATGTCCGCAGTCTCAGCTTTTGGCGAAAAAGGCCATAATTGAGCTCATGAGCTGGCAGAGGCCCGATTCTACCATATTTTCTCCGATTCCTGCGGGCAATTATGATCGTGAACTGCCCATGCAGATGCTGGCAAGTGTTGGCTATTATGGATTCTGGACCTATTATTTTCATTCCGGAGATATAGAAACACTGCGTTCCGTGTTTCCCCATGTCAGGACCTATTTAGAGGTTTGGAAACTGGGTGAAAACGGACTGGTTGTTCCACGCAAAGGGGGATGGACATGGGGTGACTGGGGTGAAAACAAAGATATGGAAATCCTTTTTAATGAATGGTATTATCTGGCATTAAAGGGGTATGCTAACATGGCAGAACTGTTCAGCCGCTCGGATGATAAGAGTTGGGCAAAGGAACGGATGGACAGTATAGATGCCAATTTTAATAAAACATTTTGGAACGGCAAAGCCTATCGTTCACCGGATTATGATGGTGAAACCGATGATCGCGCCAACGCACTGGCCGTTGTTTCGGGCCTGGCAAAACCGGACCAGTTTAAAAAAATACAAAAAGTATTAAAAGACGAGTACCATGCCAGTCCCTATATGGAAAAATATGTGCTTGAAGCATTGTATCTGATGGGTTTACCGCAGGATGCATTGGATCGGATGAAGAAACGTTATGATGAAATGGTTGATAGCGAGCTTTCTACCTTGTGGGAAGGCTGGGAAGACCAACAACGCAATTTCAGGTGGGGTACCTATAATCACGCCTGGAGCGGTGGACCGCTGACGATGTTGTCGCAATATGCTACCGGTATATCGCCATTACAAGCGGGATACAAATCTTTTCAGGTGATGCCGCAGATGGGGAGTCTGAACCACATTCAGGCTGAGGTCGCGAGTACAGCGGGTGAGATTCGTGTTGAGCTTGAACAAACAAATAAGCAATTTACTGCAAGCGTTGGTGTGCCTAAAGGCGCAACTGCTCTTGTGGGTATTCCTGCGGATAAAACCCCAAAATCCATAATGTGCGATGGAAAACCAGTATGGGAAAAGAATAAAGCGGCTCAGCAGGCAGGTATAGAATTTAGTGATGAAAAAGACAACTATATCATTTACAAGGTCAAGGAAGGAAATTACAATCTCAAAGCTATATACTAGGTAGTTATATAAATATCAACTAAACCGGAGGCAATAAATGAAAAGCCGTACTATCATTTTTGTTCTTTTACTTGCAGTGTTGTCGTTGAACGCTGCTGAAAACAAGTTGATCATTAACGCCGATCAAGCTAAATACACCATCAGCCGACATATCTATGGTCATTTTGCAGAGCATCTGGGCCATTGTATTTATGGTGGTATTTGGGTTGGTGAAGATTCTGACATACCCAATATCAACGGATATCGTAAAGATATTGTTGAGGCTTTGCAGGAAATCAAGATCCCTAATCTGCGTTGGCCTGGTGGTTGTTTTGCCGATACCTACCACTGGCAGGATGGTTTGGGCCCCAAAGAGGGACGCCCACCGATCTTGAATTATCATTGGGGCAATGTGATTGAAGACAATAGCTTTGGTACACATGAATTTTTGAATCTGTGTGAATTACTGGATTGCGAACCGTACCTTGCTGTCAATGTAGGCACAGGCAGCCCAAAGGATTTAAAAGATTGGGTATTGTATGTGAACGGAGAGGTTGGGAATCCTATGGCCAACTGGCGTAAAGAGAATGGCCGTGAAAAACCCTGGAAAGTAAGATACTGGGGTATTGGTAATGAGGTTTGGGGCTGTGGTGGCAGTATGACACCGGATTATTATGCACCTATCTATAAACATTACGCTACTTTTTGTCGCACTATTGGTGGCACACGTCCTTTCAAAGTTGCTTGCGGCCCCAATGGAGACGATGCTATTTGGACCGAAACCCTGATGAGAGATGTAGGACCACGACAAATGCAGGGTATTTCCATGCATCATTACACCGTTGCTCATGGAAACTGGCGCGACAAGGGCTCTGCAACGGATTTTGAAGAAGCTGACTGGTTTGAGCAGATTGATCAAACGCTGCATATGGAAAAGATTATTCAAAAGAATTTAGCCATAATGGATTATTACGATCCTGAAAAACGCGTGGGTTTGATTATTGACGAGTGGGGAAACTGGTTCAACGTAGAACCGGGAACCGAACGCGGATTTTTGTATCAGCAAAACTCGTTACGAGATGCAATGATTGCTGCAATCAATTTTAATATTTTTAATAATAACTGTGACCGTGTGCAAATGTGTAATATTGCGCAGACTGTGAATGTATTGCAGGCGGTGGTATTGACCAAAGACGATTTGATGGTAAAAACACCCACCTGGCATGTTTTTAAACTTTTTACCGCGCATCATGATGCCGAATTGTTACCTTCCAGTGTTGAAACAGTTGATTATACATTTGGTGAAGAATCTGTGCCGGCAATCAATGCTTCAGCTTCGCGCAAAGAGGGAGTTATCCATATCAGTCTGACCAATTCTGATCCCAACAAGGCGCAGTCCATAAGTTGTGATATCCGCGGTGCTGATGTTAAGTCTGTCAGTGGTGAAATTATTACGGCAGATGCAATCAATGCGTATAATGATTTTGGTAAAAAGGAAAACGTCTTTATCAAATCTTTTTCCAATGCCAAAGTTAGAGATGGTATGGTGGAAACAATACTGCCTCCGAAATCGATAGTTATGTTGACATTGAAATAAAAATGACCGGGCTTGAATTTTTCAGGCCCTTTTTTGTTTATGTCATAAATTATCCTGTCATTGATATACCGTTTGTTTTTGTGAAACTCGAGCAGTTTTAAGAATGGATTTTATGTTTTTCGATTAATGTTCTATAGTAAACACCCGTCATTATATATTGGGAGAAGATTATGATGAAAAGACGTAAATTTATAAAAACTGCATCAGCCGCTGCCGTTATGATGCCAGTGTTGGGTAACATTCAAGCCGCATCCGGAGATCTGGCTGTTTTGGGTGGCCCAAAGGTCCATGATGGTGTCTGGCCCAAGTGGCCGGTTTGGGACTCGGATGCTGAAGAGGATATTCTTTCTGTGCTTCACAGCGGTAACTGGTATCGTGGGCATGGTACCAAAGTAACCGAGTTTGAAAAAAAATACGCGGATCTGATGGGCGCAAAACGCTGCCTTGCTACAGCCAGTGGTACAACCGCGTTACTTACGGCAATGCATGTGTTGGGTGTTGACGCGGGTGATGAAGTGATCGTTTCTCCATTCACATTTATTGCTACTTATAATTCTGTCATTATCAATAAAGCTTTACCGGTATTTGCCGATACGGACCAGGAGACCTTTACCATGGATCCCGCTTCCATTGAGTCGCGGGTAACTGACCGCACCAAAGCCATTTTACCGGTGCATATCTACGGAATGCCATGTGACATGGACGGTATTAACACGGCTGCAAAAAAGCATGACCTGGTTGTGGTTGAAGATGCCTGCCAGGCATGGCTTGCAGAGTACAAGGGACAAAAATGCGGTACCCTGGGAGACCTGGGCTGCTTCAGCTTTCAGAATTCCAAGCATTTGCCGGCGGGTGAAGGTGGTGCAATTGTTGGGAATGATGAGGGAATTATGGACCGCTGTGTTTCCTTTCACAACTGCGGTCGACCGTATGGTAGTGTAAAAAAGACCAGTAATTATCCTTCACGTGGCAGCAATCGCAGAATGCAGGAATTTCAGGCGGTTATTCTTATGTCACAGATGAAGCGCATCAAGGCAGATGCAGACCTGCGGTTGAAAAACGCGCTGTATTTATCTTCCAAAATTAAAGAGATTCCGGGCATCATCCCCTACAAGCTTGCAAATGGAGCAACACGGTCCGCATACCATTTGTATCCTTTTCGCTATAAAAAAGAACAGTTTGACGAATTGTCCCGTGAGCAGTTTATTAAAGCAGCCAGGGCAGAAGGTATACCCCTGAGCACGGGGTACGGCAAGCAATACCATGACGGATTGATTGAAGAAATGCTCAATTCACGCGGATATAAACGGCTGTTTTCAAAAGAAAGGCTTGACCGGTACAGAGACGAGCTGCATAATCTTCCCAATAATGATCAGTTGTGTGACGAAGCGGTTTGTTTTACGCAGAACCTGTTGCTGGGCAGTCAAAAAGATATGGATGATATTGCGGATGGCATAACAAAGATTTATGAAAACCGAAAAAAGCTTTTAAAAGAATCCTGATCGGAAAAAGCAACGGCCCATTTGCTATCAATATGGGCCGTTTTTTATTTATATCTGAAAAGTAACGTTCGTAAGTTTTTCTGATTCCTGCCATAGCTGTTCGGCAATGGATTTTTTATGTGCCAGTTCATTGGGAGTAACTTTGATGGGGTAACCGCGCATTTCCATAAATCCATTAGGACCGTAAAAATCACCGTTTTGAACATCGGGACCAACAGCCGCATAGAGAGTGGGCAATGCGCCCATTTCTATTTTTTGCGCGAAAAAGTTGTTCAGAAATTCAACAAACCCTACATGACGCTGAAGATCCGTTGCTGTCCAGCCGGGATGGGCAGAAGCAGCAATGGTGTTATTTCCTGAGGTATTTAATTTTTCTGCAAGAATTCGGGTGAAATAGAGGTTGGCAATTTTACTGTCACCATAAGCCCGTTCACGTTTGTATTTGCGGCTTGACCAGTCCAGATCATTAAAGTCAATGTTGCCATATTTGTGGGCCATGCTGGAAACATTGACAATTCTGCTGTTTTCTGTTTTCAAGAGAAGGTCCATCAGTTGCGCGGTCAGGGCAAAATGGCCCAGGTGGTTGGTGCCCATTTGCAGCTCAAAGCCGTCTTTTGTTTTTGAATATGGAGGTATCATTACACCGGCATTATTGATGAGCAGATCCAATCGATTGTAATTGGCTTGAAATGTTTCCGTAAAGGATTTGACAGACGTCAGATCCGCAAGGTCCAGTTCCATGATGCGCAGATTTGCGTTTGGATTTTGTGCTTTGATCAGTTCCATGGCCTTGTTGCCTTTTTGCAGATTTCGAACAGCAATAATCACTTCTGCATTCTTGTTTGCAAGTACGCGTGCGGTTTCAAGCCCTATGCCACTGCTTGAACCGGTTACAATGGCAACCCGTCCGCTTTGGTCTGATATATTTTTACTATTCCATTTTTGATGCATGATATTCTCCCTTTTTGTTAACGCATTCTTTTTACAACCTGTTTTGCGAGCCATAAAGTGGGTTTGGTCATTATGCCTTCAAAATCATTTTTTACATCCTTTAGCAAGTCAGGAATGGGCAGATTCTGTGGGCATTTTTCAAGACATACACCACAGTCAATACATTGTGATGCCATACCGGGCTTGCCGCCAATAATACCACCGTTTAAAACCAGATATCTAAATTTGGCCCTCTTTTCTTTAAACGTATGTAACGAGTTATAAAGTTCAAAACATCCGGGAATATTGACATTTTTGGGGCAGGGAACGCAATATTGGCACCCTGTACAGCCCGCTTTCATTAACTGACGAAAGGTGGCAGCAGCGGTATCAACACGATTGCGATCGGATTCAGACATGGCGTTGGGTAACGCACCAGAGGCGATTTTTATATTCTCTTCAATATGGGCTTCTTCATTCATGCCGGAAAGCACTGTGGTTACCTGTGGATGGTCCCAGATCCAACGCAGAGACCATTCAGCTGCTGTTTTTTTTTCTTCTGATTCGTCCCAGATCTGCTGAACTGCTTTGGGAGGTGTTTTGGACAAATTCCCACCACGCAGCGGTTCCATGACTATAATGCCCAGGTCTTTGGATGCCGCGTATTCAAGCCCGGCTTTACCGGCCTGGTTTTCCGTATCCAGATAATTGTACTGGAGCTGGCAAAAGGTCCAGTCGTAATCATCTACAATACTGTTAAAATCTCTGGCAGCACCGTGATATGAAAATCCTGCATTTATGATCTTTCCGGATTTCAAGGCTTCGTCCAGGAACTCGAGCACACTGTGTTCTTTGGCTAGGCCCCAGTTGTCTTTGTTCAAGTTGTGCACCAGGTAATAATCAATATGGTCTGTGTGCAGTTTCGCGAGCTGTTTGTCAAGCAGGTTTAGCATATCTGTTTTACTTTTAGCGGACCAGTGCGGCAGTTTGGTAGCCAGTTTGATCTTTTCGCGATATCCGTTTTGCGGCAGGATCTTGCCCAAAAAGGTTTCGCTGGCGCCATTGTGGTAGGGCCAGGCGGTATCCACATAATTGACTCCCTGATCAATTGCTGAATAGATCTGGGCCTGGGCACGATTTTCATCAATTTGTCTGCGTTTCATAGGCAGGCGCATAGCGCCAAAGCCGAGAATTGACAGTTTGTCACCATTTTTCGGAACGGTTCTGTATTGCATTTTCATCTCCTGTATTTTATAGTTGTCCCAGAGCAAGCAGCAGCAGGGCAGCCAATAAAATAGTAATTGATAGTTTATCTGTAATTCTTAATAATAAAAGTATGGTTCTCAAAATAAATGCCTTTGTTTATTGAATGTTCATTTATTTAAGAAAGAAAATTTTTTAAACCGTTATGGCCCTCCAGGCCAGATCTACTGCGGTATCCAGCAGTTTATCATCCACTTTGATTTCGCCAATCAGATGTGCCTTACTCAATTGCATAATGGGGAAAAAGCTGAATACAGTAATCAGTTCCATGGGTAGATCGCGAATAATGTTATCCTTTTTTGCTTTTTCTACCATTTCCATCAAGGGTATGAACAGATCCTGGGTTTCTTCTTTGACGCAATGGATAAGCGGCGAATTGCTAAACTGTTCGGTGAACGCAAAAAAATCGTTATGCTCAATTGCGAATTGAAACACCTTTTTAAAAATCGTTTTTGTAGAGGTCTCTATACTCAGATCGGGATTATAATCCTGCATGATAAACATCATCATTTTGCGTTTGCCCTGAATATAGAGCTGCACCAGCATATCTTCCTTGTTTTCGAAATAGGTATAGATGGAAGCGGGAGATACCTCTGCGCGTTTTGCGATTTTGGACATGGAAGCCTGCGCAAACCCGATCTCGTTAATTAAAGAGATGGCAGCGTTGCAAATCGCATCAAACTTTTTTTCATCTTTATGTCTCATAGTTCTAAATTAAACGATCATTCATTTAAAGTCAAGGATTATTTTTGATTATTTGATCAAGAATGCAAATTATAATATAAATCTCCCTATGCGGCAAATAAAAGTAAAGGGATGCTGCTCAAAGTGCTTGTGTTCATTAAGTCGATATTGGAAACCAATGGGATCGAATTCGACATCGGCTTGTAAGAATATAAAATCGTTCAGGTTGAGCTCTATCCCCGTGTTTACAAATAGATATAAAGTATTTATGGGAGTTGATTCTGTTTTTTTAATATAAGCAGTAATTGGGTCTTTCCATTCTTCTTCAAAAGAACCCTCTGCGTATCCCAGCCCAAGCCCGTAATGATAGCTTATAAAGTTTGGTTGATTTGCATATTGAAATAACAGTTCATAATTTTTTGCATTACCCCAGTAATTATATACCCTGGAATTAATGAGCGTAGTTTGTCCATCATATCTTTCATTTTCAAATGAAATAAAGATCTTATTGGGTACATACTTGTTATTCGTCCATTTTCGCACAACCAGCGCCGCTCCGGGACTTGTATAGAGCTGCATATCTGTTGTAGAAATTCCATATACAGAATAGCCGAAATGTCTTCGAATGCCATAGTATCCCGGACTATTTTCCAATTTGTTTTGATATCTGATGCCTTTTTTGTGGCCAATAATACCACCTGAGACAAGTCCAATAGCAGCACCCGTTGTTGGGAAAATTGCCCATGCTATAGCTGCTCCTAAATCACCAGAATCACCAACCAATTGGTGTGTTAACGCTACTCCACCCAGGAAACCTGCCATTGTGCCGTCAAATACTCCATGGATGAAATAGGTGGCTTTATAGTTGGTTTTGTATGGATTGTGCTCATACAAGGGATGTTTGAAATAATCGAATGTTTTGTCCGGATTGTCACGGGTGATATTTTGCCATTGGATTTCCTGAGCTGAAATACTTTTAGTTATTAAGAATAATAAAAAAAGAATCCATATCCGCTTAAATCGTATTGTATTCATATATTATACTTTTCCTGTTTTGATTGTAAAACTCTTTGAAATGGATTTTACGTCCTATATTATAAACCGTCCCATTCTCACAACGAATGTTAGTGGATTATTTTCAAAAGATTTGTGCTTGTTGAGTTGGTAATAAAATCCCCATGGATCCAATTCTACATCAAACTGAAAATAAAGGAAATCGTCAAGATTCCATTCAATCCCTGCGTTTGTAAACAGATACCATGTATTTATTGGAATGGATTTTGTTTTGAATTGACCACGATAATCGTAATTTTTCCAGCGCTCTTTAAATGAACCTTTAGCACGTCCCAGCCCTATTCCATAATGCAGGCTGATATATGAAGGTTTTGTGCTATATTGCAGTAATAATTCAGTTTTTTTTGATTCTCCCCAATATTCATGACTTGCCAGTGTTTTCGTTGAAATATTACCATCATAATGTTCGTTTATTATGCTGTAAAATATTTTATTGGGTACCCATTTATTATCAGTCCATTTACGTATGACAAAAGAGACGCCATAATATTGATTGAATTGAAAATTATAGGTTGAATTGTTATGTATGGCATAACCCAACTTTCGCCGGGTACCATAAAAAGCGGGATTGTTTTGCCATTTTTTTTGATATTTTGCCCCCTTTTTGTACCCCATAATGGCACCTGTAACAAGTCCAATCGCGGCACCGCCAAGAGGAATAATTGCTGCTCCAGGATCAGGCGAGTCTCCAATCAATGGGTAAGCCAGGGCAATACTACCAAAAAGTCCGGCCATTGTACCGTCGAATAATCCCCGGGTGAAATAGGAAGATTTGTAGTTGATTTTGTAAGGATTGTGCTCATACAAGGGGTGTTTATATGGATCGAATTGTAAGTCAGAATTATCACGAGTAATGTTTTGCCATTGAATTTCCTGAGCAGTTAAATGGGTGGTAATAAAAAGTAATAATAATGCTAGTTTTAGAGTATATTTCCGTATCATGTACATTATAGAATCCTTATAAATTGTACTCTTGTATACAAAGATAATTAATTTTAGAAAATAAATCTACCAACTCTGACAATCACTTTGAGATGTTGGTCGTTAAATGATTGATAATCTTGAAGATGATTATAAAAACCGAGTGGATCATATTCTATATCCGTTTGTAAATAGAGTAAATCACCCAGGTTTATCTCTAATCCCAAATTGGTGATAAAATATAGCGTATGGATAGGTACAACATTGGTTTCAGTATTTGTCACGTAATCAATGACATTCCAGCGTTCATTAAATGTACCTTCCGCATAACCAAGACCAAATCCGGCATGTATATTTTGGAATGCAGGTTTTGTACTGTATTGAAACATTACTTGGATTTTTTTTGCTTCAGCCCAGTAACTATAGTTTCCAGTACTATTTGGAATGATCACCCCATCGTAATTTTCTTTTTTGAAAGTGATGAAAAATTTATTAGGTATCCATTTTTTTTGTGACCATTTACGAACAACCAGGCTTGTACCCAAATCATCATAAAATTGAAAACTCTGATTTGCACTACCTTGCACGGAATAGCCCCAATTTCTCCGGGTACCATAAAATCCGGGTTTTGTGTCTGCCAGTTTTTGATATTGGGCCCCCTTTCGATAACCCCAATACCCACCAAGTATAGACCCTGCAACTATTCCCATTGTATACGTTATTGATTTTGTAATTTCGCCTTCAGCACCTTTGCTGCTACTTGTGCCTGCCAGTGCAATTCCGCCTATTAAGCCATATAGAGATCCATCTAAAATTCCTCCAAGCGCAAAATTGGTTATATAATCTGTTTTGATTGGATCCACTTCATACAAAGGATGCTTGTAATAATCGAATTGTAAGACAGGGTTTAGAGTTTGCGGATCGGGTGATTCTATAATTTGGCTAAAAAGTGGTGTGGTGGTAAAAAAATAAAGCATGCATAGCATAATGAACCGGCCCGATTGCTTCATAGATTGATTTTCCCCAATAATATGTTTTTTTTCTGTTGGATTGGTTATTGATACGTAGTGGATAGGGGAATGTTCCAAAAAATTAATCCCCCGGCGAAGAACCGGGGGACGAGGGGTGTGTTATGCAATAATGCTTACTGCTGCATTATTGGCCGTGTTGATCGCTTAAGAGCTGATCAATTGCGACAATGTATCGAGTGTGTTGCTGGCATAAGCAGAAACGGTTTGCTGTGCCTGGAAGGAAGGCCTGTTGTTTTGAATAAACGCATCCATCTCTTTCTGATCAAGTGTTCCGTCTCCGTTTATTTTGTATTCTGCAATTGCGTCACTTGCTGAAAAGTCTGAATCAGAACTTTCTGAAACACCTTCCATCATGGATTGCAATTCAGTTGCGTCAATACCACCTTCACCATTACTGTCAATCTGCGCAAACGACTCTTCCGGGGAAGGTGGTTGAGACATATTGAGTTGGTTCAATAATGAGAGAATGGTATCATTTTCAGAACCTTGTAATGCAAACGATCCGTCCATAGGAGGTGGTGAGGGTCCACTTGCTTTCATAAAAGAATCCATTTCAGAAGCGCTAAACGTTCCGTTTCCATCAGAATCAAAAGTCGCTAATGCGTCTTCATAACTGATAGAATTGCCGGTCATTTCTGAGATTTATGCAGCTGCCTGCTCAAATTCAGCCTGGCCAATACTTTTGTCACCGTCGCTGTCCATTTTGTTGAACATCTGAGATGGGTCTCTGCCTCCCTGCATGGACCGCATACTCGTCATATCCGAATATTGGCTCATACTACTTGCGTTGTTAATCATTCTACAACTCCTTTTGTTTAGGTTGTAAAAAGCTGAATCCGTTCTTGCAATTCCTCTCGTCTGCAAGCAAGATTACAACATTACTGCCTTTTGATGATTAATACGGATTTGTGTTGTTTTGATTGCAATCGATGATCACTGTCGTAGATGTTTCTGACAGTTTGCACAATCCGTTTTACGCAGCTGATATGCCAGAACCGGATAAAAATGAGTATTTGTAGATACAAATAAATTAACAAGTTACGCCATCATTTCTTCTTGATCGGGGTCCTGTTTTTTCTCTGGTCATCCAATACCAGGTCTGCATTCTAAAAAAGAGGAGATTTCCAGTTTTTGATCTGATTTGGGTGCAAATTGTACAGAATCGCCTGTTCTTGAAGCGATTTTTCCCCTAAAATCCATTCTTTTACGATCTTTGCTTTAAATTCTCCGCTATAGGTTTTTCTTTTGTTCATAGCACCATGATTTCTATTTTTTCTAGTCAACTGATTTTTGAAACATTCTTTTAGCGTAACTTTTTTAAAAGTGAAAATGTTTTTTTGAAATGCTGCGTATAGGTCTATTAAACAAAAAGTTATGTGTGAAATAGGAAATTTTTTCGGTGTAAAAAGAAGTATTTTTTTTATGGTTGTGGCGATGTTTTTTCTGTTATTTGCAAGTTAGACAATAGAAACATGCATTTGCTTCCATTTTTTCTTAAAGAAATGACAAGGAGGCCGATAAATAATAATATATTGATTTAAATCACATGCTTTTTTGTAACATCCCGTATACATTCCCAAAATAAATATTAATGTTGAGGTAAAAGGTAATGTGTAAAAAAATTAAAGTAATAGGGGCTGTTATGATTTTGTTCCAATGCCTGACGCAATGGGTATTGGCTGCTCAAGTTTCTTCACCAATCTTTAGTCATGAAACCGGAAAATATGAACAGGCCATAAACCTGTGCCTGACCTGTAACACTCCCGATGCGAGAATTTATTATACACTTGATGGTACTGATCCGGATGAATCAGATCTGTTGTATGATGGCGGCCCTATTGTACTATATCACCATGTGACCGGTGACAGCTTGACCGGCAATAGCGACAATGCCCCCTCTGATGCGGCCGAGCCGCAAACCTTTTATTCTGCCACGGTGCGGGCGGTTGCCATTGCCGATGGGATGGAAAACAGTGAGATTGTTCAAGCCCGGTATGTACTGGATCTTGTAGATGCCTCTTTTAATATCGCTTACGCGGAATCTCCTGCTGAGGGCGGAGGTAAGCATCAGTTGGATGTATACCAACCCAAAAATAAAACCAATACACCCGTGTTGTTGTTTATCCATGGCGGGGCATGGAAGCAGGGCGACAAGGAACTCTATATGGAGTTGGGAAATACCTATGCAGGATACTATAATGTGACAACGGTGATTGCAAATTACCAGTTGTCGTCTGATCCCTGGAATGCCAAGCACCCCACACATGTAATGGATGTTGCAATGGCTTTTGCATGGGTAGTAGATCATATTGCCGAATATGGTGGCGATCCTGAATCGATCCACATTATGGGCCAGTCCGCCGGCGCGCATTTATGCGCACTGATGAGTACAGATGGTTCGTATTTAGAGTCACTGGGATTGTCTACAGATTTGATCAAAAGCGCGGTGCTGATGAGTGGCGCTTATAATTTATATGATCTTGTGATCTGGCCGTCAAATCCTTTAGGACTGGATGCCGTTGACGCATTGGGGTATAAAACACTGTGCCAGAACACCTTTGACAGTTGGGAAGAGGATGTGCTGCTTGCCGCGTCTCCCGGTAATTTTATTAACGTTGACCAACCCCCTTTTCTGATTATATCTCTCAACGAAGAAGGAGAGTTTCTGGATATGCCGGGATTTGTACAGGATGCTGACAATTTTTACAACAGCATAGAGGGGTTGAACGGTCCCCAGGTAGAGATTGCCAGGCTGAACGTAACAGATATTCCACAAGAAATAGTGGATGTAGATTTTCCCGGAGAGACCGAAGGGCATTATGAAGAGATATATGCCATTAATACCAAAATGTGGAACAGTGTATCTACCCATATGGTTGCGGAAAATTTAGATGTTTTACCGGCCACACCTATACCGGAAGAAGCAACAATGGGTGAAATGATTACGTTCAACTGGCAGGATGAAAAATTAGCAACACATTATCAGTTACAGGTTGCTACAGATGCATCATTTGGAGAAGCTGATCTGGTATTTGATAATGAGATAGCCGGATGCAGCTGGTCTTTGGATGTTGAATCCGGCCATGACTATTACTGGCGGGTTAAAAGTATAAACGGTCTGGGCGCAAGTGAGTGGTCTGAGGTTGAATCTTTTTCGTACCAGACAACCGATGTTGCTGAAACCGATAAAGTACCTGAGAATTTGAATTTAATTTCGGTTTATCCCAATCCTTTTAACAGCACATTAAATACCACCATACAATTTGAACCTGCGCATAACAATATGGAAGCGGATATCCGTATTTTTGATATACTGGGCAGACAGCTCCACCGGGAGAATGTGAAATTGTATCCGGGTCAGTGGCAATTGAACTGGAAGATGGAACTGGACTATCCCACTGGTGTATATTATGTGGTATTTCAACATGACAATACAAGGATCTTTCAAAAAGCTATACTACTCGAGTAATTTTAAGGGCTGTCTAAAATTGACAGCCCTTTTCATTTTAGGGGATATATAAGTTATTGTGTTTTAATAGATGAATTGCTATATTTTTGATGAAATGCAATGTCAGGGGAAGTTTGCCTGCATGATTTTTTAAAATTTTTAGTGGGGTGTTATTATGTTGAATAAAATCGCAGGATTGCTATTTGCAATGTTTGTCGTTCTTTCAGGTGAAGGATTGACTCAAGATGCCCCAATGAATCATGATGATTATAAGAAAGAATTATCTCGGTATTGTCCATTATTCATTTTGAAACAAAATCCGGATTCGGTTATTACCGCTGAAAAAATTGTCAAAGATGATGATATTATTTTTGTCTATTTAAAAAGAGATCAAAAAGCATCATATTTTTCAATATCTGAAATGTATTTATTGATAGATAAAGATGCAAATTTTGAGATAGTACCTCAAGGTGATAATTTTAAAGAGAACGAGTTAATAGGCAGACTTTTAGATTTGTTGAAAAATGAAAAAAGGGATCAAGAGTATAAGCAAAAGAACCTGGTTAATGAAATCGAAATGCCAAAAGTGGGTTATAAAAGTACAATAGAGTTCAAGAATGGCCAGGTCATGGTGGGCAAGATTGTGGAAATTAAAAGTGATGGAATTGTTTTTGATCCCGATGGGGGATTGTTTAGTAATCCGGAACCGGTTTTTATTGAGGCATCCGCATTAAAATTTGTAAATGGTCAGACAATATTCTCTGATAAGGAATTAACAGAAAAAACACAACAACAAAACTCGGCAGGCACGGGTTCTGATGCGAATGCCGAAAATGCGATTGTAATATATCCTGATGGTTTTGATGATAGACCGGTTATTAATCCTTTCAAGATCGGTTTTGAATTGGGGAGAGGCCCCCTGCTCGCCCGGGACGCCCAATATAATGCAGGAGTGATGTATTATGGCAGGGAAGATGATGTTGATGGTATAATCATTAACGGCCAGATTGCATATTATTTTTCTCAGAATTTTGGTTTGTCATTTGATTATTCTTTATTTAAATCACACAATGCTTTGTTTAATTCTAACTTGATCTATGAGCAAAATAATCAATACGCGATATATGATACGGGTGATGAGCATATATCTATAGCTTTTTTCGGTCCGGGCTTTTGTTTCAGGGGGTCGGTGTCAGATCATACAATCTTGTGGGCTGACATGAGTGCTGGAATAATCAAGTATAAAATTATATGGACATTGAATGAAAAAGAGATTATTTCTGACAAGAATTTACCGGGTACCCGATTCAGTTCAGGATTTGATTATATGTTTAATGATGTGATTGCATTATCCGGTTCAGTGTCTATGGTATTGGGCAGGTTTGATGAAATAAATTACAAGGAAACAGATATAGAATTGGGGAAAACGTTTAGTGCTTCTTTTCAATCCATTTCTATGGGGTTAAGGTTTTATTTACATGAATGATAGTATATCTGTTTTTTTCAAGTACAATTGGGAGTACAGAGAATATTCAGACTAGGAGTTGGATAATGAGTTATGGTAAATTGATAATAGTATTTCTATTTATTGCTATTCAAACAGGGTTTGCTCAGACAGATCCGGAATTGTTGGAAATGTACCAAGAGTTGCTGCAACCTCACTGTCCATTGTTAATTTTAAAAGAGTATCCTGAAAAGGTCTGGCACAGAGCAGTCCTCGATTACAAGGCAAAAGGAATTCAATTTGAATCCGATACAGAGCTATTTATACCCTATGCCAAGATATTAACCTTTATTGATCAAAACGGCAAGATCATTGTTCACCCGGATGGCAGTATCGCAATCGGCGAGGGTAAAGAAATTAAAGATCCCCAGCTTTTAAGCTATTTGTTTGAAAAAGTGAGTGATGTTAAAAAAGCAAAAGTTGATACGGTAAAAGAAACGCCAGTTGTAAAAAAGAATGAAATAAAAAAAGAATATTATTTAACGGATCTAACTCTTTTACCACACAATA
Organism: bacterium; assembly: GCA_963693055.1. GTDB lineage: Bacteria > Zhuqueibacterota > Zhuqueibacteria > Residuimicrobiales > Krinioviventaceae. The sequence goes on along the minus strand of OY843751.1, from coordinate 5,089,227 downwards.
TGTCTACAATTGTTTTGCAGAATAATGAGACTCTGGTGGGAGAGATCCTTGAAATCAATACAGAGGGCATGGTTTTTAAAAAAGGGGCCATGGGACTGTTTCAGGGATCCAAAACAGTTTTTATACCGGATTCAGATATCCGGATTGCTAATGGAGTCCGGATAGCACCTCGACCATTAATGTTGAATGTCTCTACAACTGTTGATACAACCTCTGGTGATTCTGTTACAGCCCGGAAAAAAAAGACTGAAAACATAAAAAGTAGGGGTGTGCATGAGAATAAAACAATTTATCCGTCATTCAAAAAAGAACGAAAAGCTATACATCCAGTTCGGATAGGAATTGAATTTGGATTGGGTGAAATTATTGGAGACGATTCAAAATATACTCCGAAAAGTTTGAAAGACTATACAGATGAATTAAAAAACGGTAAAATAGAGGGCCTTGATTTGGTATTCTTTAGCAGGCCCAATATTGCTTTTGGAATTTTCTATTCAAATTTTTGGTCTTCTAATGCTATTGTTGTGAGTAATGAAAAGATTAAAATTGGTAATTATTATAAGAATATTGGTTTGGTTAAGGATAATGTACGTATCCAGTTGGTTGGCGGGCAAATATTCCTGTGTACAACTGATACGGAAGGAGTGGTTGTTTATGGAACAGTGGGGATGGGAATGTTGAGTTATACTGATGAAGGAAGAATAGCAGGTATTCAAGCAACAATAGAAGAAACAACAATTGGTTTTAGATTACAAACCGGAGTAGATATAATGTTGAATAAAAATCTGGCTTTGGGAGTAGGCGTTTCTCTGATTGTGGGAAAATTTGACGAGTTTGAATTTAATGATATTCAGATAGAATCAGATGAAACATTAAGTGCAACCCATTTGAATATATCTGCTGGATTAAAATTTTATTTCTGAGGTGAAAAAAATGCGATTTACAATGATTATGGTGTTGGTGTTATGGACGTTGTTATCAATAAATGCCAGTGATATGAATACGCAGATGAAAGATGATGTTTTGACATTAAAAGATGGTACTGTGTTAAAAGGCCAGCTTTTAGAGGTTTATAAAGAAGGGATATACTTTGATCCCGGTGTGCAGCCGGATTTTACGGATCCCGAACCGCAGTTTTACCCACTATCAACAATCAAAAAATTAACGCAGAACAAATATAATGTTGAGAATAGTAAGCAGATCAAATCCGTTAATGAACGCAAGGCCCCATCTGTTGATACAGAGGAAATGGCAGGAAAACAAAAACATTCCTTTTTTCTAAGAGTCGAATATGGAGTTATGGATCCTGCCATATTAAATAATAAAAGTTTACCCCGGGATTTTTATGATGTCAAGTATGTGGATTTTAGGGCTGCATTGTCATTTGATGTTCATATGATGGTTAATCATTTTGGTATTGGGTTACGTTATTTACGTGAGCCATTAAAAACACAATACACGCTAAACCGGGAAATGAATTATTATATGAATTATGAAACTGATAATTTTCTTGTCGGAATAATGCCGGAAGTGATCTATAGGAACCATTTTGATAATGCTTCTGTTGCAGTGACCGGTATGCTTTCAATCTCTCCTGTAATAATCACTGAACCAGAAGGGATTGGAGACGATACTGTAGAGAAAGATGGTTTGATGTATTATACAAACTGGGGGTTGGAATACTGGTTTAACTCGTATGTTGCTATTGGGGTAAATGCGGGTTTTTCTGATTTTATTTTTAATGACACAATAAACCATATACCCAGACTGTCAATTAATTCAAGTCTGATTTTTAAAATAAACTAATTGAATGATAATGAGGACGATTATGAGAATATCTACTGCTATTAGTTTGTTGGTTGTTTTTTGCAGCGTTTCTACAATATATGGCATTGATATAAATACACGCATTGATTCTGTGTTATATTCACCCAAGACCAAAGTGCTATTGTTGAAAAACGGCGAATATTGTTATGGTGAATTGATTGATACAACAATTGAAGGTATTTTGTTTCAAGCCGTCAAGGGTAGATACCAAGACATTGAGCCTCCCCGGTTTTATATTTATCCTGAAATTCTGGAATTAAAGACAATACAGGGCAAGATGATAGATATTCAATATCTCAAAAAAAAGAGTATAAAGTCCATCAAAGACTATAACCTTCCGGAATTGATAAAAAAAAGAAAACAAGAATCATTAATTCATCCGTTTTATGTTAAGTTGAATTTTGATATTTTTAAAGGTCTACCTACAGAATATTCTGAGAGACTTCCAGTAGGCAGTGTTACAAATAAAGATTCTGATATGGGTTCTGGTAAAGCTATTGAGGTTGGGTATTATTTTCATGAGAAATTTGGTTTTGGTTTTTCAAGCCATTCCTGGGTACAACCTTTTGAACAGAGCATTGTATTTAGTGAGATTGATACACTGGATTTACCGGCTTTTGGTTTTTACAATTATAAAATAAAATATCAATCTATTTTTAGTCCTGTTTTTTATTACAGGACGCGGTTAAAACAATCCTATTTTGTTGCGAGTTGTACAGTTGATCCTGTAAAGATTTTGATTATTGATGAGAAAGATAATGAACTATTGGGAGTTGGATCTTCTTCACGAGGATTGGGTATTGGTACGAATTTGGGCTTGATTTATATTATTAATCGTTACTTGGGTCTAGATGCAAGTGTTGGATTCAAGAAATATTTTATTATCGATAATGTTAAAAATCTTGATATTGTTGATGATTTTTACAACAAGACATGTTTTTCTGTTAGTTTTGGTCTAGGTTATTATTTCAGTATTGAATCTTTTTATTGATTCCTGCGTAGAAATCTTGAGGAAATGCAATAATAATTACAAAATCGTTGTTACAAGCTGTAATAAATTCGTTAAATAAATATGAAATATTTCCACATGGAGGAATAATGAAAAGAGTTAAATTTCTAACCATTTTATTGCTGGCAGTGGCATTGCTTGTAGGGTTAAGCAATACTACATTGGCTCAGGATAAAAAAATCCGCAAGAGCCTTGCCGCAAAAGTATCTCAGAGCCTGGGTGTAGATGCCAAGGTTACCATCAATTATAGTCGTCCCGGAGTTAAAGGCAGAACCATTTGGGGTGATTTGGTACCTTATGGCTTGAATCCCGGCAACAAATATTCAGATAACAAGGACTTTCCCTGGAGAGCCGGCGCTAATGAAAATACCACCATCGATTTTAGCAGTGATGTCAAAGTTAATGGTAAAGATTTACCAGCCGGTAAATATAGCATTCATATGATTCCCTCTGAAAACGATTGGGTTGTCATTTTTAATAAAGTCAATGACGCATGGGGCAGTTATAAATATGATGAATCTCAAGACGCGCTAAGAATTAACGTTACTCCTGTTGCTGCTCCTCATCAGGAATGGCTGGTTTATGGCTTTGAAGATCTGGACGGGACCTCGGCAACTGCGTTTCTTCAATGGGAAAAACTCAAAGTGCCTTTTAAAATTGAATTGAAATAAAAAAAAGGTGGTTTAAATAACCACCCTTTTTTTTATATTGGGCCATTTCAATTCAGAAATCATGGGGGTAATGGTTATCAATAGCAGTACAAACATGGGGTGCTTGTATCGGGGAGCTCCAAATGCCAGCAATATTACGCCGGTTGCTATAATACAAAAAATATAAATATGCATACAACTGAACATCACTTGCGGATTTTGTTTTTTATAATAGATGAATTGATAAAACATGAAAATTAAAAGTGCAAAATAAACGAGATGATGCAATGTGTAAATCCATATAAATGATATTTTCAAGAATGTTGATTCACCCGCAAAGACCGGTTTTATACTCTTTTCTGTTATAATGGTTTTACCAATGATATAAAGATTCCAATCATTGGTGGGCACCAGGGTATGGATTGACCAATCATCATATATGAACATGTGTGCTATTTTTTTGGGGAAAAGCATGAGCCATTTGACAGGATTCTTTTTGATCCATGATAGGGTTTGGTTTTTCCAGAAATCGGCTTTTTCAGTATAGGGGGTTTTATCAAAATTTTCAATGTACCCCGCATGTCCTTTTTCAAATGCAATATTGTTATAAGCACCGGTAGCATTATCATTCGCGCCTATGAGCATGTTCAACGCGCCTGTGTTGGGAGACATGACGAACCTGCCGGATTGAGACCATGTGAACAGTCCGAACAAGAACAGGGTGACGGCGAATCCGGAGATTAGCAGGGCTGATTTTAAAAATGAAAATTGCTTGCGAATGATAGAAACCAGAAAAAAAGTCAGAATCAGAGCAAGCGCAACCTGGCGGGTGGCAAAGGCTAATGCTGTAAAAATGCCCGCAAGAAAGAGACTTTGTTTGGTGTTTTTCAAGATAAAATAATATCCTGCAAACAGCAAGGTGCAAAAGAAGAGTTCTGTAACGTTCATTAGAACCGCACCCAGACTGCTCAGATATATTAAATACAGAACCGTTATTGTATCTGTATATTTTTTCTTTTGAAATATAAAGTCTGTTATTTTTCTCAATAACAACAGATTCAATAGATTCAGAATAATATTAAAGATAAGAATGGTTGTTGGCGAGTTGTAAATATGTAACAACAGGATAATATAGTTCACATATAAAGGGGCGATAATATATGCATCATTCAAGTTGTGTGCCGCAGGATAAAAAGAGTTGTGCTGTATACACGTTTGTGCCAGATTGTAATACATGGACGAGTCGCCCACAAACGGCAATTGAAAAAACAGTATATACACCAGTTGAATGATGATATAGGATAATAAAGCGATCTTGAGTTTCATAAAAAGTTCTTGAGTTTTTATGAAATATACAGATCTGTTTTGATTATTAAAAGGAATAAAAGCCCCTGTAGGATAAACACTACAGGGGCGGGAATTTTATTAAAATTCACCCAGAATAAATTTATCGTTCGCGTTATTGTCAGAGTCGTCAAAAGGAATCAGTTCTTTGGCGGATTTGCTTGTACTGTTACCTGTGTTGCTGGATTGGTATGCCGGTGCAGGCTGAGCTGACGATTGCGCAATAGTCCGAACCCCTGCGGAAGATCTAGAGACCTGGAATTTAGCAGTTAATGAGCGCATTTCTTCGGCCTGGCTGGAGAGTTCTTCGGATGCGCTTGCAGACTCTTCAGCATTGGCTGCATTCTGTTGTGTGATTTTGTTCATCTGGTCGATTGCCATATTGACCTGTTCCACACCACCACGCTGCTGTTCGGAACCTGCTGACACTTCACTCATAATTTCGCCAATCTTGATGACCTGGTCATTAATGGTCTGCAGGTTTTCCATAACTTCTTTGTTATGTTCCACACCTTCCTGTGCGTTGCTTACGGATTCATTGATGAGATCGGTGGTGGTTTTAGCGGCTTCCGCGCTTCTGATTGCCAGGTTGCGGACTTCTTCTGCCACAACGGCAAATCCTTTTCCGGCTTCACCGGCCCTTGCGGCTTCAACCGCGGCATTGAGCGCGAGCAGGTTGGTCTGGAAAGCGATTTCGTCAATGGTTTTAACGATCTTGCTGGTTTCATCGGATGAGGTTTTAATTTTATCGATGGATACGGAGAGCCGTTTCATACTCTTCACACCTTTTAAGGCACTTTCGCGCGAGTTATCGGTCATGTTTTTGGCTTCTTTGGCATTGTTGGTATTTTGAAGCGACATGGATGTGATCTCTTGCAGATTGCTGGAGATTTCTTCCAGATTACCGGCCTGTTCAGTAGCGGATTGTGCCATTTGTTGACTGCCATCGCTGATTTGATTTGATGCAGAGGCAACCTGTTCAGCACCGGAGAAGACCTGTTGAATGCTTGCGTCGAGATTTTCGAGCGCGGTATTGATAGAGGTTTTGATTTTGGCGTGGTCGCCCTTGTAATCGCCTTGCATGCGTATACTCAAATCTCTGTCAGCCAGTTTTTCGAGAACGTCGGAGGCTTCATTGATGGGCCCCATAATTCCATCCAGAGTACCATTAATACCTTTAACGATATTGCGAAACTGTCCCTGATGATTATCTGCATTTGCACGAACAGAGAGGTTGCCATTTACGGCAGCGGTTGCGAGATTGTCTACATCGTTGACCATGGCGGTAACATTTTGTTTGAGAGCCACCATTGCATTGCCCAGAACGTCTTTGTCTGAAATAGATTGAACATCAACCTCCAGATTGCCTTTAGCAATTTCAGCAGCGGTTTCGGCTTTAGCTTTAATGCTTTGTACCATTTTATCAAAGGCTTTGAGCATTTGTCCAATTTCATCGTTGCTTGAATGTGAAATGGAAACATCAACATCACCTTCTGCCAACTTGTTGGCAGCGTTAACGGTTGTTTCCAGCGGTTTTAAACTTTTGTTCAGGTACAACAAGATAAATATTCCATTTCCAATTAAGGTAATAATACCCAATAGCGATAATATTTTGGCTATTTTAATGGCACTGGCTATAATATCACTCTTGGGCATGGTTGTTACTGCAATATATTTATAGGTTTCGTTTTTAATGGTGGTAACTATTTTGGCCTCGCCCTGAAATTTGTATTCAATAACACTACCGGAAGGCATTTCAATTGTTTTTTTGCCAAAATCGTATTTGCTAAAATCTACTTTCATAACCAGTTTTTCATCGGGATGAGCAAAGACAATACCCTCAAAGGTTAAGACGGCAGCATAACCGTTGGTGCCAATGGTTATATCTTTGACTGTACTGTATGAAAAGGTACCAATGTCAATAGACATTCCTAAAATTCCAATTACCTGTCCATTATTCTTGATGGGTGTGGTCAATAACTGAACAGCTCTTCCTGTTGCAGGAGAGACGCCAATGTCACTTAAAAGTTGTTTGCCATTGAGAGCAGAATTTAAATTATCATCAAAACCTGTATTTGCCCACTTTAGGCCCATTAAATGAGGCATTTTGCTTGCCGCATACAAAATTTCTGTATTATTTTCCGGAGTGGAAATGAAGAAACCTTCATAAATATTGGTTTGATCACAAACAATAGATAGGACCTTGTTCGCTTCAATTGTATCGTTATTAATAATAGCTGTAATCATATCCTGATTAGTAGTTAAAGAATTGGCAATATTTATCTGTTCTGTGTAAAAATTATCCAATTGTTTATCAAGCGTTTTGTTGATATTTTGCATTTGATTTACATATGAAGCTTTAACAGCCTGGTGTGAAGTTTTAAATGCAACGATACTACTGAGAGTTACTAAAAGTAGAATTAAAGACAAGACTATAAATGAGATTCTGTTCTTTAAACTCTTGTTTTTTAAGTTCAAAATGTTATCCTTTCATGTTGATTGTGCTCTAGACACTGACATGTGAAATTTTGAAATTGTTGTTTTGTTGAAATTTAGAACTAATGCTACGAGTGAAATACTGCTACGAGTGAAATACTGCAGTAAGGTTATTTAAGATATGAAATACAACCTGTTTCATTAATTCGTGACATATGTAACAAATTTTGTACCATTGTATTTAAAATGACAAATATGGCTAAAAATTAAAATATTTTTTGTTATGTAAAAAAATGAAAATTGTGAAAGAAAAAATATTATTATGTTGAGTTTTTATATAAAAAAGGAAAGCCTCTGTAATCCAAAATTACAGGATTACAGAGGCTTTTGAGGGGGAATTGAGGGGTTTTAAAATTCTTTTAAAACAAAGTTGTCATTCTTATTGTCAGAGTCGTCAAAAGGTATCAGTTCTTCAGCTGATAAATCTATGCCATTACCATTTGAGCTTGAGCCATTGCTGTACCCGTTTTCACGTTTGGTTTGAGTATAATCAATATTTGATCTGATACTGGAACGTGAAATCATGCCGGATACTTTGAATTTAGAAGTAAGTGACCGCATTTCTTCAGCCTGGCTCGAGAGTTCTTCAGAAGCACTTGCAGATTCTTCCGAGTTTGCAGCGTTTTGCTGGGTAATCTTGTTCATTTGTTCAATAGCCATATTTACCTGTTCAACACCGCCACGCTGTTGATCTGATCCTGCTGCAACTTCACCCATGATCTCACCAATTTTAATGACTTGGTCATTGATGATGTTCAGGTTTTCCATTACTTCCTGATTGTGCATTACACCTTCCTGAGCATTGCTTACAGATTCCTGAATGAGATCAGCGGTAGATTTTGCAGCTTCCGCGCTTCGTATTGCCAGGTTTCGTACTTCTTCAGCAACTACAGCAAAACCTTTACCAGCTTCACCTGCCCTTGCGGCTTCAACTGCGGCATTCAGCGCAAGCAGATTGGTCTGGAATGCAATTTCATCAATCGTTTTAACAATTTTACTGGTTTCGTCAGATGATGTTTTAATCTTGTCAATTGCACTTGACAAACGGCCCATGCTTTCTACACCTTTTTTAGCACTTTCACGAGAATTGTCTGTCATACTTTTTGCTTCTTTGGCATTGCTTGAATTCTGCAATGACATGGACGTGATTTCTTGAAGATTGCTGGAAATTTCTTCCAGATTGCCCGCTTGTTCTGTTGCGGATTGTGCCATTTGCTGACTGCCATCGCTGATTTGATTTGAGGCAGATGCAACCTGTTCAGCACCGGAAAAAACCTGTTGGATGCTGGCATCGAGATTTTCGAGTGCTGTGTTTAAAGAGTTCTTGATCTTGGCATGGTCACCTTTATAGTCGCCTTCCATTCGACTACTAAGATCACGATTTGCCAGTTTTTCAAGGATAATTGATGCTTCGTTAATGGGGCCCATGACACCGTCTAATGTGCCATTAATACCCAAGACGATATTGCGGAATTGACCTTGATGATTTTCCGCATTTGCGCGTACGGAAAGGTTTCCGTTAACAGCTGCTGTTGCAAGGTTATTTACATCCTGAACCATTGCGGTTACGTTTTCTTTTAGAGCTACCATTGCATTGCCCAAAACATCTTTGGTAGATACTGCCTGTACATCGACATCCAGGTTGCCTTTTGCAATTTCTGCTGCGGTTTCCGCTTTTGATTTAAGGCTTTGAATCATTTTATCAAAGGCTTTTAACATTTGACCTATTTCATCCTGGCGACTAAGATCTACTGAAACATTAATATCGCCTTCCGCAAGTTTATTGGCGGCTTCAACAGTAGTATCAAGCGGTTTGAGGCTTTTGCGAAGGAATAAAAAGATAAGTACGCCTGCAACAATAATGATGAATACGCCAGTAATAACCAGGATGCGTACAACTGAGGCTGCACTTGCTTTCATGTCATCATCATATAATGAGCTAGCGCAGATATAATGGTATTTTTCGTTTTTGAGAAAAGACAATATCTTTTTTTTGCCCTGCCATTTGTATTCCAGGACAGAGCCTGATGGTAAATCAAGTATTTGTTTTCCCCAATCATATTCTTTGATATCAAGTTTCATGATTTGTTTTTCATCAGGATGAGCATATGATATTCCTTGAAGATCAGTAATAAAAGGATACCCGGTAGAGCCAATCTTTATATTTTGTACGATACTTTTTGAAAATGAACCTAAATCAAAGGGCATGCCCAGAATAGCAATTACTTTTCCATTTTCTTTGACTGGTACAGTATAGACCTGAACAATAAGACCCGTTGCAGGTGAAACACCCACACTACTCAGATGAGATTGCCCTTGAAGTGCTTTTTTGATATTTTCATTAAAACCTGTATCATGCCATTTTAAATCAATTGATGATTCCACTAGTTTTTCAGGACACGCAAAAATGGATGTGTTTTCTTCTGCGGTGGATAAAAACAGATTCTCGTAAATGTCACTCTGGCTATCAGCCAAAGTAAGCATTTCGATGAGTCTCTCCTGGTCACCCTGTTTAATTCCTTCGATTATCATACGATCTGTTACAAGAGCGGTAGCAATTTTTTCCTGGGTTACATAGAAATTTGTTAATTTTTGATCGATAGATTTGTTAATGTTTTGAATTTGATTTACATACGATTCTTTGACCGAAGTATAAGCAGATTGGTATGAAACCCAACTGCTGATTGCTACAAGAGCAACAATCATAAGTACTACAATCAGAGCAATTTTGTTTTTTAGACTGAGTTTGTTCAACATGGTTATTTCCTCCAAACCATTTTATATATTATTTCTTTTTTCTTCAAGAGATTCAGAGATCTTTTCCGAATTTATAACTTTATCAATATCCAGAATGATCTTGATCGAGTCTTCCTGTTTTGCAATACCTACAATATATTCAGTATCTATGCTGGTACCAAATTCAGGGGCATCATCAATATTATCTTGACGGATGTCAAGCACTTCTGTTACTTTGTCTATTATCAGGCCCATATCCCGATTGTGAGAGCTAACAATGATAATGACAGATTCATCGGTCATTTCTTTGTTAGCCATTCCCAATTTTAGTCTCAGGTTTACTACTGGTACAATTCTTCCACGCAGGTTAATGATCCCTTTAATATAATCTGGTAATTTGGGTATGGGAACTATGGGCATTTCACCAATAATTTCTATTACTTTGGAGATTTCAATACCATATTCTTCTTCTTTTAAAAAGAAGGTCAGGTATTTGTTTGTTTCTGCCTTGTTATTTCTTTCAAGTGTTGATAAGGCATGGTTTTCTTTTTTTACAATATCTGATGTTGTTGTTGTATTTGACATTTGTCTACCTTTTGGATTCAATTAATTTTCAATTAGCTTGACAAGCTCTGAATTTGAAAAGGGTTTTTGTAATTTTTTAAAGGGTTCCTGGAATTGTGGAAATTCTTTAGCTGTCATAATAATTATTTTCATATCCGGAAATTTTTTAAAGACATCTTGGGCCAGTTTTATTCCGTTAATATCTGGCATGAAAACATCGGTGATGATGGTATTATAATCAGATTCCTGAATCTTGGAAATGGCGCTTTTACCATTATATGCTGTATCAATATTATAGTCATATTTCTTTAGCGATATCTTTATTGATTCACAAAGAGAAATATTGTCATCTATTATTAGTATATTTTTCATCTCGTTTTCTTTGCTTTTTTATTACTAGTACAAGCAAAGGTTGTACCAAAAATTTACTAAAATTTGTTTTATTTGTAAGACCTTGTTTTTGTTGTTTTTGCGTCCTCGCTTGAGAATGGGTTTTAATTTAAGAAGAAAAATGCTGTAAAAAAATTTTACAGTTTTTAAGAGCAGGTGTAAAAGAATTAATCAATTTTGTATGATTTTAATTTATTGATCAAAGTGGGTCTGGAAATTTGCAATATGTCGGCAGCATGTGATTTGTTTCCGTTTGTACTATCAAGAACAGAGAGGATGTATTTTTTTTCAATTTCCTGCAATGTTAAATGCGTACCTGTAAACTCGGGTTCATTGTTGATATTTTTTTGTTGTATATCTAGTGGTAAATCATCCGGATATATAGTTTCATCATTGCACAAAATTGCACATCGTTCCAATACATTTTCCAATTCACGAATGTTGCCCGGCCAGTGATAAATCTTTAATAGACGGACTGCTTCAGAGGTTATGTTTAATTTTGTCATGTGCAATTTTTTGCCAATTTTTTTAACAAAACTCTCCAGCATGATCTCTATATCGCCAGGCCTTTCTGAAAGTGGTGGCAATATTATGGGAACAACATTTAACCTGAAAAACAAATCTTCGCGAAAAGTATTGTTTTTTACTTCTTCTTCAAGATTGCGGTTGGTCATGGCAATAATGCGAACGTCTACTATGGTTGTTTTGGTATCACCTACACTGCGGACTTCGTTGTTTTGTAAAAAGCGCAATAATTTTACCTGTGCAGTGGGAGACAGCTCGCCAACTTCATCAAGGATTAATGTGCCGCCATCTGCTTCTTCAATTAATCCCTTTTTATCTTGAATGGCACCGGTGAAGGCGCCTTTTTTATATCCGAATAACTCGCTTTCCTGAAGATTTTCTGGAATTGCTCCGCAATTGATTGTTACCAGAGATTTGTTTTTGCGAGGGCTGTTATAATGGATTGCCTTGCCAACCAATTCCTTACCCGTTCCTGACTGGCCGGTAATGAGTACGGTTGCCTGGGTAGTGCTTACCTTTGATATGGTTTTTAATACTTGAATCATTTTGGGGGAACTTCCAATGATCTCGTCAAAATCAAATTGTTCACGAATTTGATTTTCAAGAACCTGGATTTTATCCATCAAATATTTTTTTTCCATTGCTCTGTCAATGACCAAAAGAATTTCATCAAGGTTTGATTCTTTGGTTATATAATCATATGCACCAGCTTTGATAGCTTGAACGGCCGTGTCAACTGAACCATAAGCGGTTATAAGAATGATTATTGATGCTGGGCTTGATACTCGTGCTTCATGAATGACCTGAATACCGTCTTTGTCATTCATAACAAGATCTGTGATAATGATGTCAAAAAATTCTTTTGTAATTAGCTCAAGACCTTTAATACTTTCAGCAACGTCTTTGACTCTGAATCCCCGTTTTCCCAGTCGCATTGATAATACTTTTCTAAAGCTGTCATTATCATCTATTATTAGAATGCTTTTCACTTTTCAATGCTCCTCTCAACGGGTAGAATGATGTTGAATTCGGTACCTTTACCTATTGTAGATTTTACAGAAATGCTTCCATCATGTTCGGAAATATTTTTTTTAACTGTTGCAAGCCCCAACCCTGAACCGGTAAATTTTGAAGTAAAATAAGGTTCAAATATGATGTTTATGTTCTCTTTGGGAATACCTTTGCCATTATCTTTTATGATCATTTGGATAGAACTGGCATTTTCATGCAAGAGTGAAAAAAGAGAAAGGGATATGTTTCCATTTGTTTCTATTGCATCTCTGGCGTTTAAAAATATGTTCCAGAGTACTTCTTTGATCATATTGGGGTCTGCTGTAATTTCTGGCAGATCTTGTTCTATTGTTTTTTCTAATACAATATTTTTTTCTTTAAAGGTTTGATCATTCTGAAATACGAGGTATAACTCGTTAACGATTGAGGCAAGATTAACAGTTTTGTATTCGGGCTGCCGGGGTCTGCTGAATTTTAAAAAGTTTTTTATGATTTCATCTAAACGTTTGGTTTCTTTGAGTATGATATCCATTAATATTTTTTCATCACCGGCAAGCAATACGGAATCATTTAATTCACTGGCTGAATGTAAAATTGAGGAAAGCGGGTTACCAATTTCATGAGCTACTTTTCTTGAAAGTTCACCAATGGTAGACATTTTTTCTGAAAACGCAAGTTTTTCCTGTAGTTTTAATCGTTCAGTAACATCTCGTATAAAACCAAAACTTGCGGGTTTGCCCTGATAAATTATTCTCATTATGTTTGCTTCAATTGTAATTACCCGGTTATCTTTGGTTATGATTCTAAAATTGTACATATTTGTAGAAATTTCGCCCTTCATTCTTTTCTTATAATATTCAAAAACATGAGAGCGGTCGTCCGGGTGAATAAATTGTTCAAGCGGATGATTGATAGCTTGTTGAAAAGAATAGCCTAGCATTTTTAGAAATCTTGAGTTGATAAATTTTAACAAACCATCCTGTACAATGACAACGCCGTCATTCGCAAGCTCAACCAGTGTGCGATATTTCTCTTCACTTTCCAACAGGGCTTGCTCGGCTTTTTTTATTTCAGTGATATCTGTAACAAATCCCTGAATAAAGCGTGTTTCATTGATTACAATAAGGTCAAGCCTTACTCTTGCAATAAATTCTTTGCCGCTTTCTTTTAAAAAGATCCATTCAAAATCCTGTGGTGTACCCTCAAGTGCTGCTTTTAGATACTCTTGTGCTTTTATATTAGAATAACAACCATCTTTTTGTTTTTCTGGTGATAATTCTTCGGGACTTTTATCTACAAAATATCTGCTGGATTCAGCTTCAAACAATTCCATGGTTTTTTTATTACAATCAAAAAAGCTTCCTTCTCTGAGAATGATGATTCCCACACTTGCCATTTCAAACAAAAGTTGATAACGTTTCTTATTTTCGTAAAGTGATTTTGTAATATTGCGCCTATCAGTAAAATCATGGCTTTCAGGTACAATGTAAATGATTTCGTTGTTGGAATCTATAACCGGTTTTAGCGTAATATCAAAGTACCGCTTTTCACCCTGTGCATTGATATGATAGGTTTCAAAATGTACAATTTCACCGGTTAACGCATGTTGAATAGCGTTTCTCAGGTCTTGTTGGATATGTTTATCATGAGACCACCAGGGAGTGTCCCAAAAATACTGATTTATTACATCTTTTTTTTCTTTGCCAATAAAGTCGAGTGCTATTTGGTTTGCGTCCAGCAATATACCTTTGGGGTCCAATAAACTGGTAAATTGAAAATTATTATTAAATATGGCTTTATATTTTTCTTCATTTGATATCAGGGCTTGTTCAAATTTCTTACGTTCTGAAATATCATTAAGCACAGCCACACTGCCAATAAATTCATTATTTTCATCATAGATTGGGTGAGGAATTAGAATAGCTGTAATGATTTGATCATTTTTGTGGAATTCTAGTTCATAGGATTGATGCGAACCTTGTTCACGCAGTTCAAATTGTTTTTCAACAATTTCGCGGTTTTGGGGACTTAGAAAGTCAAGCAACAAATTGTGATGAAGGTGTTCAAAGGATTGGCCCAAGAGTTCGCATACTTTGGGATTACAATAGACAATATTCAGATTTTTATCGACTTGAATGATACCATCATTCATTTTATCAATGAATGTCTGAAATATTTTGTCATAATTGATCATATATTGGCTGATTTTAAAAAAGTTATGATTTGTACATAATTCTAATGTTTGTAATAAATCAACAAATCAATAATCATGCCAATAAAAGCATAACAGGAACCTTGGGAGTTCCTGTTATGCTGAAATGTAAAACGATATCAGTTAATTCAATTGTTGTTTTGTAGCGAGCGATAAGAGAGATAGAACAGGATACCAAAAATCAGGTCAATGATTGCAAAAGGTTTCCACATATCCGGAATATTGATTGAAAACCAGTATACAAAGACGACACCACAATAGGCGGCTTTTAATAATATACCATATGGCATTAAATTCCGGTTTTGTACGGGCTTTCTGGCAATATTCAGAAACATGATTCCAAATATTATTAACAATAGTGCCGGAAATTGTACGTATCCATTATGGTTTGGAAAGGTAACCGAATAAACCTTGTATAGTGACAGTGGGAAAAATAGAAATATGATTCCCAGCAGCCCGTCATATACTGCGCTTGTATAGAACAAAAGAGATATTAACCTGATGTTTTTCACAGGGTTCTCCTTTCAGTTAGGATTTTAATTTGAATGCCGGGACCTGACCAGCTCCCTCAGCAGTTCTTTAAAATGGTCCTGCCTCTTTCTGGTAAAATCTTTGTTATATAATTTAACACCCAATTCTCTGAATTCTTTGCCCAGTTTTTGAACGGTCATGTTCTTTGGGATAAAGTTGATGTCGAAAAGGGTGCATTTTTCCCAGGCACCTAATTCAATTATCCGTTTTTCATTTACCAATCTTTCATAAAGTAATGTTCCTGGGAATGCCGTTTGTACGGTGATTTGTACTTCATGTAAACCTGATTTTTCAACAAAGTCATAGACTTTATCAAACACGGAGGTATCTTGCCCATCCAGTCCCAATATAAAGCATCCGTTTACACTAATACCTTGTGATTGAATGGTTTTTATTGCCTGCATGTATTTTGGAAATTGTTTTTCTTTCCAGTTACTTCTGGTATCCAGACCTCTAAGCGAACCGGATGTAGGACTTTCAAGCCCAATCAGTACCTGCGCGCATCCGCTTTCACGCATGAGATGTAAAAGTTCTGTATCGTTTGCTATGGATATATCGGTCTCGGTAAACCAGCGAATCTTTCTTTTCTTTAGCTCAGGTAACAGGGCTTTCCAATAATCCTTGTTTACAAAGGTATTGTCATCTGCAAACTCTATAAAGGGATGAGGCCATATTTCCCGGATTTTGTCGATTTCAGCCAGTACTTTGGCTTGGGGTTTTTGTTTGTATTTTCGGGTGAGCATGATGGTATTAGCGCAGAATTCACAAAAGTGAGGGCATCCACGGCTGGTTTGAACGGTCAGACGATTATAATTGTCTATGTTTAACAATTCAAAAGCAGGCATTGGAGCGTCATTCAAATCAAATTCCTGCTCACGATTTCCATATATCGGGTCAAGCTTTTTTGTTTCTGCATCTTTGAGCAGTTGCTGCCATGTGAGTTCACCTTCACCTACTACCACAGACGTACAATGCTGTTTTGCTTCATCGGGCAGGGCGGTTGTATGTAAACCACCCAATACAACAGCCACATCGTGCTGTAATAAGGCATTGCCCAGCTCATAAGCTTCTTTAATTTGTGCACTAAAACTTGAAATGGCAACCAGATCAAAATCTTTTAACCTGTCTACAATTGCGGATTTGTTTTCAATATCCGGTACTTCAATATATTCCAGCTCATGGTGGCTGGGTGTCATACCCGCAAGTGTTAACAGACCCAGGCTGGGTAAAGATGCTATTACTTTACTCCTTTCAACAAAACCGGGCAATGTTAACCCCAGTTCCAACAGTTCCTGGTCGTAGGCTCGGATTCCACTCATTGCTGTCAGTGCAATTTTCATAATAAACCCCCATTTAAAATAAAGATTAAAGTGCCAATTAACATACATGCAACTGGCAGAGGAAAGAGTTGTCTGAAATTTCTCTTGTAAGCGGATAAAAAACATATTGTTGGCATCAGGATGTTACCAGCGGTCAGCAAGTAAAACGGCAGATCTGTGGTTAATTGAATTTGAAAGCTTTTAATGCTTAGTGCAAAAACCAGGTTTATAAAACCGAGTCCGAAAAAAGAGATGTGTCCCAATCGCATCATTCTTCTTTGCCAGGAGTTATAGCCGCCAGCCCAATTGTCTTTGTAAAAAAACAAACCAATTACCGCCCCGGCAACAAAGCCCAGTATAATACTGGTCCATCCTGTGTAATAGTTCAGTAATTCCATGTGAATCCCCTTTTTTCATTACTGTCTAATTAAATGTAAGGTTTTATACGCAATACGCAATGAATAGTTTGATTTTGTTATAAAAAAATAAGCCTTGATCAATACTAGGGGAAGACATATTAAGAGGATTGTAAAATTAAAAGTTGAGAAGAAGGGATTGTTAAAATTTGGATATTTCTTTCAGGCGTAAATGCGTTGAATTTACTTTATCCAGAATTGTTGCATCAATAGTGTCAAGCCCGACCTGATAGGGTTTGGGTGGAGCAATTCTTTCAGCTTGTTGTAAAAGGATGTCCGGTTTTTTCAGTTTTAACATTTCCGCAAAGGTTTTCATGTGTTTGGATGGATTTTCACACATGGCATCGTATGCTATAAATTGAATGTTGTCATTACTGTTGTTCATCATATAGTTGTAAGCGTCTGACCAATATTGCAGCCAAAAATCTATTTTTTGTGGGTCCTGTACAGCGGCAGAATCTAGCCAGTTATCAAAATCTACAGGTTTTAGGTTTTCACCAAAATCAAAATGCCCTATTGCAGCCATATATTTTTTTGCAAAAGCATCTTCTTTATGAATGTTGATAAAATTAAGATGTTGTCGTAACAGTGAAGACGCGTGCTGTATGGGATCTCTAAAGGGCACAATGATGATTGCGTCGGGGAAAATTTTGTTGATATATTTTAACCGGGAAATGTTGAGATTGTTTTTGGAAATGTAACGTCTGCTTTTTTCACCATTACCACGCAAGGCTATGAGCTTGACAAGATGATCTCGAAGGAATGCTTCAAATTCCGGATAGCTTGGTTCTGCCCAGGGTACAATTTTATCCTTTCTGTAACGTGATGGCCAAAACGCTTTCCAGATGATTTCTTCAAAGGCTTCGGGACTGTCAACACTGACCAGCATGCCATCTCCATGAGCACGTTCGCGAGGCGTATCTGATTGTTTAAAGATTTTTGAAAAACTGTTCCAAAACAGAGGTGTCAATAGAAAGGGCATATCACGATAGGTGTGTGAAACAAACTCTTGGGTTTCTACAGCAAGTTCAAGCAGCAAAGTTGTACCGGCACGGGGAAGTGCGGTTATAAAGGTTGGCTGCTCAATGCCGATGCCTTTCAGTTTTTTCTTGTTTAATCGGCTTTCAAGATCAGACATTGCAATTTGGGAGGGCCAGGTTTTAAAGGCTACATCGTGCAGCATTTTTTCTATTAAAGAGTACTTGTTTTCAAAATCAGACATTTTTTCTCCGTAACAACCAGGTAATGCCGATGATGAAGATAGAACTGATCACAATAAATTGCCATGAAAATGTTGCGTGGAGTACATTTTCAACTGTTGTTACACCCGTCAATTGGACCAGCCAAATAACACCCAGGGGAGCAAAGACAGCAATTGCACAGACAGCCACAATAATAAAAAAATATTTGAAAAGGATAATTGAATTTTTTTGCATGGCTTTTTCTTTTTCCAGATCACTCATATCCGGATTTTGAAATACATCTGCAGAATGCTTTGCCACATCTATGACTTTTTTACTTTTTCCTACAAGATCAAATATATTTATAATAGCAATAAAACCAACAACCAGAATGATTGCACCTACAATAGTCATTATTCGTTTTCACCTTTGATTTCATCAGGTTCCTGAGATTTTTTCTTACCGAAAATTCTTTTAACGGGATACCACAAGAAACCTAAAATAGCTACAATGATACCAAAAATAAAGGCAAGAAAAGCACCAATTGCAGACAAGCCGGTTCCCGGTCCTATATATGCCGCAGCATTTTGGGGGCCCAGGAATAGTAAAATAGCTGAAAAAACCAATAATATTTTCGATGTATTTTTCATGATGTAACTCCTAAACATATCAATATTAACAACATTAAATATACTAAATTTATTATTTATTTCATATTTTTTTGATAGCTCAAAAAATTCATTGTTCTTTTTTAATTAATCAGAACATTCGGCAATTTTCTTTGTAAAAAATTCCTGATTAAAATCAGGGGAGATACGTATGGCTTCTTCCATAATGCCCACATATCCTTTTTCAACTATATTAAAATAATCCCATACGATTTTGCCATTTTCATTGATCTCAAATGCGCGACCGGTAGAAGATTCTGTGATTAACATGTTGCCATTGGGTAACCATTGATGACGACCCATCAAATTGGAGAAAAAAGGTGCTTCCGGAGTGCCCTTGTAATGGATGCGGGTTTGGTTGGTTACCACATCAAGTATTGTTATAGTGCTGTACATGAATTTATCTTTTTGAGCAATGTTGTTATTGTCATAAACCGAGATCGTATTGCCATCAATAAAATCAGCATCATGTTGTCTAACAAAATCACCGATTTTAAGATACTTGATTTTCAGGTCTGATTCATTGAATACGAGGATCGTGTTTATGTTGCGCAGAGAGACCAGAATGTCTCCTTTAGTGAAAAAGCCTTCTTTCATGGAATCCGGAAAAGTTTCCACATCGTTCAGGTGTAAAATATCACCGGAGGTTTTTACATCGGTACGGGCTTTGGTAGACATCACTAACAAACTTTTGTAATTGTTCCTTACAAGCACGTCTAACATGGAGATTTCTTTGAGCACTTTTCCCTCGGGAGAAATTTTTAATATTGTTGGTTCTAAAAAGATGGGTTTAAGGAAAGGATAATCCGCTACTTTGGATTGATGGGAGATATCCCTGGGAACCCACAGGTTCCCCTGTTCATCCTGATGGATTGAATGATGGGTCCGATATGCAAGGCGCCACACAACTTTGCCACATGGATCCATGCGTACCAATCCCAGACCGGAAAAGTTGAACACCAAATCACCATTGTTTAATAATGTGATTCCCTGGATTTGAGTGCCGGGTCTTGATTTGGGTATATCTGCTTCGGGCACATGCTCACAATCCGGCCAAATTTCGAACCAGTCGATTTTCCATTGGTGAATCAGGCTGCCGTCCATATCTACGATTTTTACAAATAAATAATTATCTTCGCCAACACAGGAAAACAGGGTAGAGCCATTAAACGCCATGTCTTTATTGTAAATGGGTACGTTTTGTTCCTCCTCAGTGGGTTGGTAATACCATTGTTTTTCTCCGGCAAGTTGTTGCATCAAAGTTACTCGAAAAGTATTTGCACTTTGTATCTGTTTTGAAGGAAACAGGTTTAATTCTTTGCATATATAACCATAAATAAATGCCATAAATACAAATGAGAACATAAACATGTATTTGGGAAGGTTCTCTTTAAAATTTTTCAAGTCCGATCCTTGTTGTTAGTTGTCTCTACATTCACTTTTTCTTTTTTCAAAAAATGTTTTATTAAAAACCGGGGATATCCGTTTTGCTTCGCCTATAATGCCTGTGTACCCTTTTTCTACTAGATTAAAATATTCCCAGACAATTTTACCTGATTTATCGATTTCAAATACACGTCCGGATAGCGAATCTGTTATTAACAGATTTTCATTTGGAAGCCATTGATGCTTGCCCATGATTTTTGAGAAAAAAGGTTCTTCTTTGCTGCCGCTATAGATAACCTGTGCCCGGTCTTCCGGCAGATGGAACATGACGATTCTGCTTTGTACCGAGTCATTTTTTATATCCAAATTGTTATTGTCATACAAGGAGATTGTGTTGCCGTCTATAAAGTCCGGATCATGTTGTCTAATGAACTTGCCCGTACGTTGATATTTAACATCCAGTGTTTCTAGGTTATAGACCAGTACGGTGTTCATATTTCGTAATGAAATCAATACATCGCCGGGACGAAAAAAACCGGGTTCCATGGATGCAGGAAAGGGTTCAACATCGTTCAGGTGCAATATATCACCCGAATTTTGCGGTGTTATATTGGCTTTGGTTTGCATGATCAAAAAAGATTCAAGCTCGTTATGGCGAAGAATGTCAAAGACTGATGTTTCAGACAATATCTTTCCATCAGGGGACACCTTGACCACAGTAGGTTCTAATACCACAGGATTTAAATATGAATAGTTTTCGATCCTGGATTCGTGCCAAATATTTCCGCTAACCCAAAAATTACCTTCTTCATCACGATGCAGGGAATGGTGGAACGAGTAGTTGATATGCCATTTTAAATTTCCACATACATCCAGACATATCATGCCTATATCTTCAAAGATAAAAACAATATCACCATTATCCATAATCTCAATGCCATGAATGTTTGTGCCGGGGCGTTTTTGGGGGACAAAACGTTTATGTATTTTAGCATCTTTGGGCCAGAGATCAAACCAGTCGGTTTTCCATTGGTGTACCAAACTTCCGTCCATATTGACAATTTTTATATACAAATGTTCATCATTGCCAATACATGAAAACATTGTAGGAGCATTGTATGCAGCGATATGTTCATAAACCGGAACATTTTTGTTATTTTCGGTGGTTTGATAAAACCACTGTTTATGGCCCTTGAGTTTGGCTAAAAGTTCACCTCTAAACCTGTTTGCATTCTTTATCTGATAATATGGAAATAATTTTAATTCGTGAGTCAGGTATCCATAACCATAAGCCATACACAAAAGAGAGATGATGAACATAAAAAACGAAATTTTTTCTGTAATATTTTTTTTTATAAAGTTGCCCTCCAAGAGTGCATTAATAAAATCAATAGATTAGGTAGAAACATTCATAAAAAATATATAATGAATTTTGGCCGTTTTGCAGATAAAGTTAACCTTTTGCCTGTAGAATATCAACTAAAAATTGTGAATTAAGGCAATCCTGCGCATATTGAAGAGAATAGGTGAAAATGAGACAATAGTCCTATTGTTGGTAGTTATTTTGATATTTAGATTTATGCGTATATACAATTTTAGGAGAGGTTATGAAAAAAACAGGATTCATATTGTTGCGCATAGTAGGGGGATGCATTTGGGTATTAGGGGCTTCCTTGTTGGTCAAGTTTTTTGCCGGTTATTTACTCCAGCATGTTTTGGGATTTCAGGGAGTAACTGAGAAAACAATCAAAGCCGTATTTACTACAGCGGCATTACTAGGGGCCTATTATTATTATGTTCGTTTATTTGAAAAACGAGATGTTGACGAGTTGAATTTTTCATTTTTTACAAAAGCGTTATTAGGGGGAGGTCTGGTTGGCTTTGGCAGCATATCCTTGATTATAGGATTGTTGTGGAGTTTGGGTGCATATTCAATTCAGGGTTGTTATTCTATATCTGTTCTGGGGACATCTCTGGTTTTCTTTATGTTGTTGAGTGTGATGGAGGAATTGTTGTTCAGGGGGATGCTATATCGGATACTTGAAACAGAACTGGGGATTTGGTGGGCTTTGGGGATTACCAGCATTTTGTTTATGACGGCTCATGTTTTTAATGAAAATATATCTTTGCCGGGATTGCTTTCTGCTACGCTTGGTAGTTTGATTTTTGGATTAATGTATTCAGCCACGGGCAGACTGTGGCTTCCCATTTCCTTTCATATGTTTTGGAATTTTAGTCAGAATTTTTATGGGGTTGCGGTTTCGGGTAATGATGATCTAACACACTTTATAAAGAGTAATCTTGTTGGGCCTGCCTGGTTGACCGGAGGTGATTTTGGCCCCGAGGCTTCGCTAATAACGATTGTTGTATGCTTTACTTGGGTGTTGCTCCTGGTGAGGTACCATGTAAAGCGTTCACGGCTTTTACCACCATTGCATAATTGAAAAAAATTTAGTGATGCTGGTTTGATTTGCCGGTCCTTTCTTACAATATCAGTTGATTAATAGAGAACAAAACCGTATTTTTCAATCATATAAAAAAGAAAGGATCTATTATGGTTTATCAGGCTTCTAATACCCGATATTCAGATATGACATATAATCGCTGTGGGGCTAGTGGACTCGATTTGCCTGCAATTTCATTGGGGTTATGGCACAATTTTGGTGGAGTTGATGTATATGAAAATGGCCGGGCCATGCTCAGACGCGCCTTTGACGCCGGTATTACCCATTTTGATTTGGCCAATAATTATGGCCCTCCTCCAGGATCAGCAGAAGAAATGTTTGGCAAGATGCTGAAAACAGATTTTGCTCCCTATCGTGACGAGATGATTATTTCCACCAAAGCAGGTTATACCATGTGGGACGGACCTTATGGAGACTTTGGTTCTAAAAAATACCTGGTAGCCAGTCTTGATCAAAGTTTGAAACGTATGGGACTGGATTACGTAGATATATTCTATTCACATCGGTTTGATCCGGAAACCCCGCTTGAAGAAACCATGGAAGCTTTGGACCTGATTGTACGTCAGGGTAAGGCTTTGTATGTAGGGATTTCCAATTATCGTCCGGACCAGACAGCAAATGCTTTGAAAATACTGGACGAGTTGGGCCGGCATTGTTTGATCCATCAGGTGCGCTATTCCATGTATGAACGCTGGTGCGAAGAGGATTTGCTGGACACACTTGAACAAAATAGTGTGGGGTGTATTGCCTATTCTCCGCTTGCACAGGGAATATTGACTAACCGCTATCTTGACGGTGTGCCTTCTGATTCCAGAATTGCCAAGCCGCATGGGTTTTTAAGTGAGAGTGCTTTGGATGAGAGTGTGAAAAGACAAATCACCGCACTGAATGAGATGGCACAGGGGCGCGGCCAAAGTCTTGCCCAAATGGCATTGGCATGGGTGCTGCGTGATAAACGGGTTACGTCTGTACTGATTGGAGCAAGCAGTGTTGAACAGTTGGATGATAACCTGGAAATGCTTAAAAATTCTGAATTATCTGAAGATGAGATCAACAAGATTGAATTTGTATTGGGTTTTTAAAGAGGGAATTTATGTTGACCGATTTTAACGGGTTGTTTGCTGATCGCGTAATGCGTGTTCAAAAATCTTTTATTCGAGAGATCTTGAAGGTTGCTGCTGATTCTGAGATCATTTCTTTTGCCGGTGGTTTACCGAATCCCGAGTTGTTTCCTGTTGCCGATATTCAAAAGGCTTGCAATGATCTGCTTGAAGAAGAAGGCCGTTCTGTTTTACAATACAGTACAACCGAAGGTTATGCTCCTTTGCGTGAGATGATTGCGCAGCAGTACCGTGATCAATACAACCTGGATGTTAGTGCGGATAATATTCTTGTTACCAATGGTTCACAGCAAGGTCTGGACCTTTTGGCAAAAATTCTTATTGAACCCGGAGACCGTGTACTGATTGAAAGTCCCGGTTATTTGGGCGCTATACAGGCCTTGTCTCTTTATCAACCCGAGTTTGTTACGGTCCCGTTAACAGACAATGGTCCGGCCCTGGAAGCTTTCAAACAGGCATTTGATAAACCGGTCAAGTTGTATTACAGCGTTCCCAATTTTCAGAATCCTTCAGGAGTCACCTATTCTGCAAAGGTGAGAGGCGAGGTCGCGGAGATATTAAATAACACGCAAACCCTGCTAGTCGAAGATAATCCGTACGGGGCATTGCGATTTATGGGAGAAGATATTCCTCCCATAAAAACACAGGTGGGGAACCAATCTATTCTGCTGGGTTCTTTTTCAAAGACGGTTGTGCCTTCGTTCCGACTGGGCTGGGTATGTGCTGATCTGCCGATTATGGAAAAGCTGATTGTAGCCAAGCAAGGCAGCGATTTACATACGAATTATTTTGGACAACGAATTGTGCATCATTTCTATACCCGGGGTAATATTGATACACATATGGCGAATATTAAAGAGGCCTATCGCGTACAGCGGGATGCAATGGTCAACATGATTGAAAAATACTTTCCTGAAAATATCCAATTCACCCGTCCCGAGGGAGGCATGTTTATCTGGGTGACCATGCCTGAGCATATATCATCAATGGAATTGTTTGATCTTGCCATAGAACAAAAGGTCGCTTTTGTTCCGGGCGATCCGTTTTATGTGGATGGTGGTGGGAAAAACAGTTTTCGGCTGAATTATTCTAACGCAAATCCTGAACAGATCGAAGCAGGTATCAGTAAACTGGGTGATGTGATGAAAAAAATGATGGATTGATTGTTGGTTGTATTTTATGATGATAAATCTTTTGTTTTGATGCGGAATTGTTTTATATTTTATGACGTTTATTCTCTAATCCGGATTATTCCATGTCTATAAAAGAATTCGAGTTTTGTGGTTTTTCTACGGATGTGATTTCTCATCTGTTGGAAAAAGAACCTTTTGAGGGTACTGTTTTTGTTTTTCCAAATGAAAACAGCAAGAAAAAGGCACTCAGGATTTTTCAACAGCAATGGGATTTTAGCGATACCCGGTTTCTTACCATTGAAGAATTTAAAGGCTTACTCTATCTGACCCAAAAAAGTTTGCTGCGGGAAGAAAAACGAACACTTGCGTTTTATGCGGTGCTCACTACCGAAGACAAAAAAGTTTTTAGAGTCCATTCTTATTTTCAGGCTATAGAGCTGGCGCACCAGTTTTTTACACTATGGGAAGAATTTAATGAAGAGTGCGTGCCTGACCAAATTCTGGATACATTGATTGAAGAAAATTTGGTTGATATTCTGGATTGGCAAATTGAGAATTTTAACCGATTATTAGAAATCAAAGCCCGTTACAAAGCATTCATCTCTGAAAAGGGCTTTGATGATCTGATTTTTGTGCGCAATACCGATAACCCTGATTCCGGTTTTTTAGAAAAATACGACCGTTTTGTTTTTGCCAATCAGTTTTATTATACAAATTTGGAAAAAAATATTATCAGGCAGTTGGAGTTATTGGACAAGCAGGTTGTACTGTATTATCAATTGCCTGAAAAGCTGTTGGATCAGGAATCGTTAAATATTCAGCCATTTGGTTTACATGATCTGACAGAAGTATTTGCCGTTGAAAATATAAAAATCACCGAATGCCCCAATGACTTTTCAATGATACTCTCAATGTCTCGTACGGTGGATTCCCAAAAGATAAAACAAATCATAGATCCGGCTTTTAATCGAAATCCCTATTCCGCGATGGTATCACCGGAAAAATTTAACCTGGGCGAATCGGTCTCGTTCACCCAGTCTTCAATATACCGCTTTTTTACAGCCTTGTATACGGCCCTCAATTCCATTATCTATGAAGAGAAACAGAAAAAATATTTACTGCCTGTAGATTCTATATTATCTGCTGTATTGGTGCCCGGATTTGTAGATTACTTTACGCCATCGTCCGATGACAGCAGTCGTGAACATATACTAAATGTATTGTACGGCCTGCTTGACCGGGAATACAAATATCTGGATATGGATACTGAGCTGAATGCTTTTGTTAAGGATGATCAGGTACTTGTATTAAGCAATGCTCTTGTAGTATTGCTTGAAAAAATGGCACGATTGAAATCTCTTACCGAGTGGATAGATTTTATAGACAGCGAAGTCGGTATTCGGATAAAGCAGATTGTAAGTCAGCATGAAAAAGAGCATTCAACAATACTGGATGTATTTTATCGATTACTTGCAGATTTGGAATCCATAGAATCTATTGGTATTGTGACCGATTGGGACACCTATTTGAATGTCCAGAATCCGAATCTCATGACATATAAAACCGGGGCGGGTCTGCTCAGGATCATTCTAGACTATATGAAAGCCAAAACCTGGCAATGGAATACAGAACCCGGTGGGACAAGAGTAGAGATAACCAATCTGAATGATACCCGTAATATTGCTTATGAATCGGTAGCGGTGTTGAATGTAATGGAGGGGAAAATCCCTTCACAGCGGTTGTCTCCATTTCTTTTTACGGATCAGCAGCGCAAGCATATGGGACTGAAAATTTATGATGACGTCCGTTTGAGAGAACAGTATTATTTTTATCGTATGGTGCTGGCCAGTAAAAATGTATATCTTTATACTCAGAAAAATATAGAAAATAATGTGCAGGTCAGTTCGTTTGTAGAAGAACTGATGTTGAATTTTGATGATGCTGTTTTGCAATATAGTAAAGATGCCGGTTATAACTATAAACCTGTATATGATACCATACTGGATTGTGCGGATTATGATGTGGACAGGAAAAAGATTTACTCACCGGAATTTTACCGTATACCTCTAGATGTAAAAATAGATTATCCTGACAGTCGGATTCGACTTTCTTATACTTCATTTCGTGATCTGAAAACGAATCCATTCCTCTATTATGTGCGCAGTTTTTGTCGTATTGACGAAAAGCCCAAAGCTGTAGAACGAGACTTTTCTGCCCGGTTAATCGGCAACATTGCCCACGATGTAGCCACGGAATGCTGGCGGCTACTGCATCCGCAAAGTGAGGATGTATTTGCCTTTGACGCACCCATCGAACGCGATCTGGTGATGCGGGCAATCCAAAATGTGGTACGCTGGTCAAAGTATTATTACAGCATCTTGCATGATTACACCTTTTCTTATTTTGAATATATTACCGCACCCAACCTGGCAGATGGGCTTTTTGGCTTTTTTGATCTGCTGACCGAGCAGGGATTGTTTGGCAAGTCGCTGATTATTATGCCCGAAGAGGAAGAAGGCACCGCCGCGGAAAGACGATATAAAACATTTTTGACGGCAAAGCAGAATATTTTAGAATTGGACTTTCAGTTCAGGGGACGTGCGGATTTGCGCATTTTTGATCCTGAAGACGAGGTGAATTATATTTTTGATTTCAAGACAGGGCAGTTTGAAAAAGAACAACTGATTATTTATGAACTCTTTTATCATTTGCTTGAAGAACCGGAAAAACAGGATGCTGTTTCTTCATGGTTTTACCAGGTTTTGAAAAAAGAAAAAAAAGAACTGCTGGAATATATTACCGCCAGATCAAAACAGAAAACAAAGCAGGACCTTTTCGATGCGTTTAGCGAGAGTTTGATCGAAATTGCCAGCAAACTCAATGTACAGGGATTCTCGTTAGCAGAGCAAAAAAGTAAACTGCAATACATGCCGGATATTACACGCAAAGATCTGTATCTTGCGCAGAATTTTACCTCGGGGGATACTGAATAATGAACGGTCTCGAGAACAAGATTATCAGCGCCAGCGCGGGTACCGGCAAGACCTATCGGTTGTCTCTGGAATATATTGGACTGCTGTTGAAATACTATAAACAGGGCATCCATTACAGCGAGATGCTGGTAATTACCTTTACCAAAAAGGCCACATCAGAGATTCGTGAGAGGATTTTTGAGCATCTGCACCATATCATCCGGATGGACGATGACGGTAAGGAATTGTTGTTGAATTTGCAGAGTATTTTGGGACTGCAAATATCAGACAAGGACCGTTCCGTTTTAAAACGAATCTATGAAGATATGCTGGTTAACAAAAACAAGGTACGTATCAGCACCATTGACGCTTTTACCAACGAGATATTTAAAACCATTATCGCACCTTATCTTGGTATTGCCAATTATGAAATAGAAAATACCATTCATGATGATGTGTTTGCAGAAGTGTTCAGTTCTCTCATGCAGGAGCGGGATCCGCAGGCACAACAATTAATGCACGACTTTTTCTTTCGTGCAAATAAAAAGACCATAACCGATTATCAGAAATTTATAGAATCGTTGCTGCGAAACCGCTGGATCTTTGACTTTATGGATGCTGAAGATCAACCGCAGGTTGATCAAAAAAACCGGGAACAGCAAATTGACGAGGCATATGAGCGATTTTTCAAATCCTTTTCCGCGTTATTGAGACGATTAGAGGCGGAGGTCTGTTCATCATATCCGAATATGACCAATTCTCAATATTTTAAAATGGATTTTATCAAGATGTTTCTGAGTCCTGCTGATTTGGACAGTCAGGTTTTTGCCGCAAGCATTATGGATAATCTTGATCAGGAAGTCGTTTCAGAACATCATAAAAAGCTGTTGGGGATGGAATATTTTTGGGACGGATCCAAAGTTTTTCGCGGTAAAGCTTATGCGGATATCAAGGAAGCATTAATTGCTGATTTTGAAAAATGCCGTAAAGATCTGGCTACGTTTATTCTGGAAAAAGAATTGTTTGCAGAACAGGACGAGATTCGGTTGATTGCAAACCGGGTTTTTGAAAAATATGACGAGATTAAATTCAGAGATAAACGGTTTACCCATAGTGATGTATCGTATTATACGTTCAAATATCTCTATGATCCTGATCTTTCTCTGATCGATGATTTTTCGGTAACCAATGCCTTTTATGAATACCTGACCGCGCAGATCCGTTTTATCCTTATTGACGAGTTCCAGGACACCAGCATGATCCAATACAAGATACTGCTGCCAATTATCAACGAGATTACCAGTGGTATGGGCGCCAAAGAATATGGCGGTGTGATCATTGTGGGTGATGAGAAACAATCCATTTATGGCTGGCGCGGTGGTGAACGTGACTTGCTTTTAGCCATGCCCTCTGTTTTGAACGAATGCAATCAATTCAGCCTCAATACATCGTACCGCAGTTATCGCCGGATCATGGATTTTATTAATGATGTTTTTATGGATACCGATATGCATACCAGTCTGGATATCCACTGGCCTTATGATCCGGTTCAAGTACATAAGACCTCGGATGATGGATTCATCCAGGTTCAGGCGCGAAATTATGCCAATTACAAGGATGATAATAATGATATCTCTACGGTAGAAGACGCCCTGCGAGAGTTTGTGATTCAGACCCTGGCACCACTGCTGCAGGCTGGTCAACTGGATGTCAAGAAAACCGCTGTGCTGGCCCGTAAAAATAGTGACCTGAAACATATTGCCGCGGTTTTGGATGAACTGGATATTGATTACATCCTCGAATCTTCGGGGTCCATCTTGCAACATAGGACAGTTGTTCCTTTGATGATGCTTTTCCGTTTTCTGGTCTATCAGGATGTTTATGATCTGCTGCGGTTTTTGCGCTCTGATTTGGTTTTAATGTCTCCGGAGACATTGAAACAAATCATGTTGTACATTCGGGACCATGCAAAGGATGGCTATTCGCTCAGTGATCTTTTCAGCAGCCTGGACAGTATCAGCGCGTTGAAAAAAGTGGATGAGATCTATCGGCTTGCCAAAGAACTGGTGTTCGCGGCGCACCCCAATTTGCTATTGTTTACACAAAAAGTCATTGAAAAGTGGAACGTTACCGGTATTTTTAAACAGGAAAATGATCTGGTCAATTTAAACCGGTTCCTGGAAATTCTTGCTGCATTCACCCAGACGGATGCCAACTATTCATTAAAAGGCTTTTTGGAGTACTGTCAGGAAAATGAACAGAATGAACGGTTTCAGCAGATTGGACTTAAAGAATACAATGCCATTACCTTGTTAACAATCCATAAATCAAAAGGACTGGAATATGATAATGTGTTTCTCTATTGGAATTTGTCACCTTTTGGTGGGAATTTTGGTGGAGAGATTTCGTATTATCTGAGTTATGAACAGGATTTCAGTCATCTATTACATTACATATATACATTGAATTATGATCATATTCTTGAATTAACAGAATATGCTCCGTTGATTGAGCAAAAAGATAAACGCGATATTATAGAAGAGTTGAACAATATTTATGTGGCGTTAACCCGCGCAAAAACCAATCTATACATTCAATTTGTACTGGGGAAAAAAGGCGGTATATCCGAATTTATTAAAGATTGTCTGCCCGATGAGCGTACAAAGATCCGCTCTGATCGTTTGTTGTTTTTATCGGTTTTGAACCGGGTACAGCGGTTTGAGGCAGGTAAAGATAATACTGCCAATAAATCGGTTTGGACCTCTGGCTCGTTCAAGACTGTTCAGCACGTAAAAGATGAAAAGGAAGCAGTTGATTATGCCTGGCTGACGGATTATTTGAGTTATAGCAGACGTCCATTGAAACAACCGGATGCCCTGCATTTACAGCGTATGGAACACATTGATCTGAAAAGTGTTTACCTGAAAAATCGCGATATTGACAAGGGGAACATCATTCATTATTATCTGTCATATGTCCATTATGGTGCGAATGAGGAGTTCGAGTTTGCACGAAAACAGACCTTGGGGTATTTTGGAAATTTGCTACCCATAGAACAGTTGGAATCGCTCATGCAGAATGCTCGCAATGTTGTCTCTCAACATCCCGGGCTGTTTGATGCTTCTGTGTGGGACCGGGTTTTCACCGAGTATACGCTTTATACGCAATCCGGCAAGGAGCTGCGGTTAGACCGAATGATGATTGATTTAAAAGAAGGGCATGTTGAGATTATTGATTACAAGACGGGTGAGCAATACCAGGCAGAACAGTTGGATGATTATATTCAGGCTGTTCATAAACTGCCGGTTGTTGAAAATAAAAAATACAAAGTTACTGGAAAATATATAGAAATTCATATATAACATTTTGGGAGTATACATGTTACCTGAAAATTTTGTAAAAACATTACAAGACAGTTTGAAAAATAACTGGGAACTGCCGGCTTTTTCAAATTATGGAAGCGGCCATTTGAATTATGGCGATGTAGCTAAAGAGATCCGTTGGATGCATGATTTGTTTAAAGAATGCGGCATTAAAAAAAACGACAAGATTGCACTGGTTGGCAAAAACTCTGTTAATTGGGGTGTTACCTTTCTGGCGAGCATTACCTATGGTGCAGTGATTGTGCCCATATTACCGGATTTTAGTCCTGATGATATGACACATATTGTGAATCATTCGGATTCAGTGCTGTTTTTTACTGCTGAGGCTATTTTTGATACCTTGGATGAATCCGAAATGCCCGAGTTAGAAGGGGTGTTTTCTCTGGAAACAATGAAATTGCTCTATCATAAGAAAAAAGATCTCCCCGGTATTGTGGAAAAAACATTATCTGCCAGAACCCAGCGTGATTCCAATTTCAGCAAAGAGTCCATTCAGTTTCCGGAGATCAGTAATGCTGAATTAGCTGCGATTGTTTATACTTCGGGCACAACGGGATTTTCAAAAGGCGTTATGCTGCAGCACAATAGCCTGATGGCAAATGTGAGATTTGCCTGGAACAATATTTCATTGAAACGCGGGGACCGGATTTTGTCGTTCATGCCCCTGGCACACTCTTATGGCTGCGCGTTTGAATTTTTATTCCCCTTTACTATTGGCTGCCATATTACGTTTTTGAGCAAAACTCCGTCACCCAAGATTATTGTTAAAGCCTTTCAGGAAGTCAAGCCCAACCTGATCTTGTCTGTTCCACTCATCATTGAAAAGATTTACAAGAAACAAATCAAACCGGCTATCAGCAAAGGCGCGCCAAAATATTTATTAAAAACACCGGTTTTACAGAATATTGTTCATAAAAAGGTGTATAATAAATTGATGGATGTCTTTGGCAATAATTTCCTGGAAATTGTTATTGGCGGCGCGGCTTTTAATGAAGAAGTAGAGGCGTTTTTGAGAAAAGTGGGATTCCCTTATACTGTGGGTTATGGCATGACCGAATGCGGTCCTTTGATCAGCTATTCAAACTGGGATAAAAATCGATTTGGCGCCATTGGCCAGCGTGTAGATACGCTCGAGATCAAGATCGATTCTGAAGATCCTGAAACCAAAGTCGGTGAAATTTTGGTCAAGGGTGAGAATGTAATGCTGGGTTATTATAAAAACGAAAAAGCTACAAAGGAAACCATTGAGCCCGACGGTTGGATGCATACCGGAGATTTGGGCTTGATTGACAAGGATGGTTTTGTTTATATCAAAGGCCGCAGTAAGAATATGATATTGGGAGCGTCTGGCCAAAATATTTATCCTGAAGAGGTGGAAGCCAAACTTAATAATATGCCTTATGTTCAGGAATCTCTGGTGATTGAAAAGAATGATAAACTGGTAGCACTGGTATATCCTGATCTTGAAATGACGGATGCAGAAGAGATGGGTGAAACCGATATTACAGAAATTATGGAAGAAAATCGCAAAGCTTTGAATGCGCTGCTTCCCGGTTTTATTAGTATTGCCAGGATTGAATTGTATCCTGAAGAGTTTGAAAAAACACCAACGAAAAAAATTAAACGATTCATGTATTCACATTAATCATTAGAAAAAAAGGAAAGGGGCTATCATGTTGGGCATAGAAACCTGGTTAATCTGGTTTATACTTGCCGCAGTATTTATTGTTGGCGAGATTTTTACAGCCGGATTTTTTATTCTGTGGTTCGGTGTAGGTTCTGCCGCTGCCGGTGTTTTATCCCTGTTGGGACTTGGACCGTTATGGCAACTGCTTGCGTTTGTTGTCGTTTCGGGTATTCTGGTGGGCGTATCCCGCAAATTTGCGGACAAGGTCACAAAGCCGCAACCTCCCGGCATTGGTGCGGACCGGTTTGTAGGCAAGGAAGCGATCGTTTTAGAAGATATTGATAATTTTTCCAATACCGGAAGTGTGAGAATGGACCGCGAAGAATGGCGGGCCTCGAGCGAACAAGGTATTATAATTCCGCAGGGTACCAGGGTCAAAGTGACCCAAGTTGAGGGGACCCATTTAATTGTATCACCTGTAGAAGAGGGAGAATAACATGGATATTCTGTTAATTATTATTGCCATCGTTGTATTTATTATTGCCGCAAGTGGATTGAAAATTGTTCGTCCGTGGCAAAAGGGATTGATTGAAAGATTGGGACGTTACCAGCGTATTGCAGACAGTGGTCTTTCCTTTATACTACCCTTTCTGGAAAATATGACCAAAGTAGATATGCGCGAAAATGTTGTTGACATACCTCCACAAAGTGTAATTACCAAAGATAACGTGGTTGTTGAAGTTGACGCGGTTGTGTATTACGAAGTTACCGATCCTGTCAAGGTGACCTATAACGTTACCAATTTCTGGCTGGCAGTAACCAAGCTGGCACAAACCAACCTCAGAAACCTGGTGGGTGATATGGCTTTGGATGAATCTTTAACATCCCGTGAAGCCATTAATACCCAATTGCGTCAGATATTGGATGACGCAACAGATAAATGGGGTGTCAAAGTGACCCGCGTGGAACTGCAGCGTATTGAACCGCCTGTAGACGTTACCGAGGCCATGCACCGTCAGATGAAAGCTGAGCGTGAACGCCGCGCCATGATCCTTGAAGCGGAAGGGGCAAAAAAATCTGCAGTATTGAAATCAGAAGGTGAAGCTGAGGCAATCAGGCAGGTTGCGGATGCAAACAAGTATGAAAAAATTGCTATTGCCAATGGTGAATCTGAAGCGATTTCTATTGTTTATAAAGCGATCCACGACGGAAACCCAACGAATGATCTGATTGCCATCAAGTATTTGGAAGCGTTAGAAAAAGTGGCTAACGGCAACGCAACCAAGGTCTTTTTGCCCATGGAAGTCAGCGGTATTTTGGGAAGTATTGCCGGTGTGGGAGAGCTGTTTAAAGAAAAAGATAAGCAATAAAAAAAACGATCGTGACAGAGATTGTCTCTGTCACGGCAAGTTCTAAGAAGAAATCTGCACAACAAGCAGACTAACGAAATGAATTTCATTCTACATCGTTCATCTTTTAATAATATAAAAATTGCCCGACACGTCCAAAGTGGCGGGCAACTATGCTAAATGCTCAGTAATGCAGATCCCTGCATTGCAATCACGTTTTTATTTACAACGTCCACGGTGCGCGCATGTCGCGGTGCATGCGTTTTTTTAGCTCGCGGTCGCCTTTAATGGTATTGTTCTGCGGGTCCCAGGTCACTTCTCGTCCGGTACGGATGCAGATATCCGAGAGATGGCAAATGGTGTCTGAATTGATTGCCGATTTTAGATCGCTGATGGGTTGTTTGCGGTCCAGTACACAATCCACAAAATGGGTTTGATGGTGTGAATTTTCAATGAGTCGGATTTTGCCCGGATTTTTAGCTTTTTGGTACAGCGTTTCGGGAAATACTTTCCAACCGCTTCGGGTTACGGCTACCCAGCCATCTGTTCCTTCAAACAAGGTACCGTGAGAAAAAGGTGCTTCGTTCATGTAGGGTATTACATCATCACTTTGTTTAAAGCGTGCGGTAGCGGTATCCATGAATCGCATTTGCAATCCGTTTGCATAGGTGGCGGTAACATCCCAATGGGTGATGGTATCAAACAATCCATTTGCCGGCAGGGTTCCACAGCCTTTATAGTGAACCGGAATTCCGAGTCCCATTTGATCGGCCCACCATTGCAACTGGTCCATGGGGTGCGCGCCCCATCCTGCAATAAATCCAATAGCGTAATCATAAATATGGAAAATCCCGTTTCGTTGTCCCTGGTTCAGGCAGCGGTCCTGACTAAACGGCGCTTCCGGTGCTGGCCCCAGCCACATATCGTAATCGAATCCTTCCGGAATGGGCATGGTCTGGGTAGAACCGCCATACTCGCTTTGCGGACACCATACATGCACTTTTTTAACGTCTCCAATGTGGCCGTTCAAAACCAGTTCAATTCCCATGCGTACCTGCGCCATAGATCGATTTTGCGTGCCGTATTGGAAAATACGTTTGTGTTTGTCAATGATCTCGTGTGCGGCAACACACTGATCAACACTGATCCCCAAAGGTTTTTCGGTATACATGTCTTTTCCGGCGCGGGCGGCAGCCAGAGAGATAGGCACATGCCAATGGTCCGGAGTAGCAATATGTACCGCATCAATATCTGATTGGGCCAGCAGATCTCGAAAATCAACAAAATCCGCACAATTCCCATATTGTTCTTTTCTGGCGAGTCGCCTTTCTTTGATGGGATCACAAACCGCCACGATCTGTGATTTTTCATAATTCTGATATGCTTTTGTAACACCTGACCGGTTACCGCATCCAATCATTCCAATATTTACCCGATCACTTGCCGGGGCTTTGCCGTTGCTGCCCAATGCTGTTGCAGGGATAATTGTGGGAATGCTTGTTGCCAATGCAGCGGCGGATGTGGTTTTCAACATACTTCTACGGGATATTTTGTTTTCAGACATAACACCTCTGGGATATATGTTAACTGCTTTTTCGTCGGATTGTTATATAATATACTATGGAAAGCGTAGAGAGGCAAACAAATTTTTTTGCCTGTATTGTTGGGTGATGGTGTCTAAATGCATCAACTCTTGAAAAAGGTGCAGGTAATTTTAGCGGGATCGGTTTCATTCAAGATCCCCAAAACAGAATTTGGATTTTTGAGATTATATTCTCACATTTACAGGGAAAGGAGATTTGTCATGATTGATAATAAAATACTGACATTTTTATCTGTGGTCAAAACCCACAATTATACCAAAACCGCGGAATTGCTGCATATTACCCAACCCGGTGTATCTCAACATATCAAGAGTCTGGAAGCATATTATAATGTAAAGTTATTCAATATAAAGAAAAAATCAATAGAGCTTACACTGGAAGGCCAGCGGTTATATGAATATGCGATTGAGGTTAATCGCTTGGCGAATG
Organism: bacterium; assembly: GCA_963693055.1. GTDB lineage: Bacteria > Zhuqueibacterota > Zhuqueibacteria > Residuimicrobiales > Krinioviventaceae. Next base: position 5,052,879 of record OY843751.1, on the reverse strand, counting down.
CAGTTAAGAACGATCTTGAAAATAGAGCGGAATTTGTAAAAAAATACAATATTGGCGCAACATTAACCATTGGCGGGTACGTAATACCGGAGATTCTGGGGCGTTATAAACAAGAGCACCCCAATATAGAGATCATGCTGGCTGTTGAAAATACGGAAACGGTCATAAAGCACCTGATAACGGGGGATATGTTGATGGGAATTGTAGAGGGCCCCTTTGACCGGACCCAGTTTCAATTCACCAAATTCAAAGATGATGAGCTGATATTGGTCGTGTCTCCTGAGCATGAATTTGCACTAAAATCAAAAGTGAGTATTGAAGAGGTGCTGGAAGATAAATTGATCCTGAGGGAAAAAGGTTCTGGAACACGAATGGTCTTTGAAAACGAACTGGTGAGCAAGGGATACCATCTCACAGATGATATGATTTATATGGAAATTGGGAATATCAATGCGCTTGTTTCTCTGGTCGAATCTAACCTGGGGTGTACCATAATCTCCCGTGAAGCTGTACGGGAGCATCTGAAATCGGGCAGCCTGGTGCATGTGCCCATTCAGGATTTTGGTATTTTCAGGGAATTTAATTTTATTTATTTTGACCGTGACGATGAATTTATGGGTCCTTTTATCTCATTTTGTCAAAAATATAGATTATAATATATTGTTATGGTAATATAAAAAACTATAATTTTTAATTATACATAAAATGCATTATACTTGTAAACTAATATGGAGCAAGTATAATGAAAAATATTAAAAATTACATTCCCGGACTGGTTCTGGTTCTCATCATTTCACTATTATCATTTTTTTTAAATCAATCTATCAAATTTATCAATCTGGAAGCGCTGACAATTGCTATAATAATTGGTATGTTTTATAATAATACTGTTGGCACCCAGGCACGTTTTAAACCGGGGATCTCTTTGTCATTGAAAAATATTTTAAAACTGGGGATTATTCTTATGGGGTTTAGGATTGATTCTCATGTGCTTTTAAAACTGGGACCCCGGTTTTTAATCCTGGTTGTGTTTTATGTATTGATCGCCTTGATGATATCTAATCTATTGGGCAGATTTTTCAATTTAAATACCCGGCTTGCAACGTTAATAGGTATTGGTTCCTGCATTTGCGGCGCTTCGGCGGTGCTTGCCGTGGCCCCCTGTATTCGGGCAAATGATAAAGATTCGGTGCTGGCGGTATCCATTGTCAGTTTTTTAGGCGCGATTGGTGTTATTGTCTATTCGGCGATTGCGGTTAGTGGATTTGTGATGACACCTGTTCAATATGGCACATGGGCAGGATTGTCGTTGCACGGAGTGGCCCATGCAATTGCAGCCGCATATGCCAAAGGCAGTGAATCCGGAGAAATTGGTACCTTTGTGAAAATGACCCGGGTGATGATGCTTGTACCCGTATCTTTGGCGCTGAGTTTTGTTTATAATAAACGTGACGGTAATGTTGAAAAAGCAAAGTTCCCCATGTATGTGTTGTATTTCTTAATCGCGGGTATTGTGAATTCGTTGGGGATTTTACCCCAATCCATATCTCATATATTCGCCAGCGCTGGTTCATTATTTGTATTAATGGCCATGACCGCAATGGGATTGTCAGTCCATTTTTCACAAATCAAACAGGGGATGGGTGCCTTGATGACAGGTGTATTGGTTTTTGTAGTATTGTCGATTAGCAGCTTGTTTGTTGTATTGCATTTGGTATGAGTTTTAATTGACATATTTCCCCTCCCAAGGGACTTTAGCCCTCGGGAGGAAACGTTTTCATTTATTGATTAAACACATGTACATCGCGTTGGGGAAAGGGGATGGATATACCAGCATTGTCAAACTCGAGTTTTACTTTTTCCTGCATATCGAAAAACAGGCCCCAGTAATCGCCGCTGTTGCACCAGACACGTACGGTGAAATTGACCGAGCTGTCTCCCAGACTGGAAACAACCACCAACGGTTCCGGATCTTTGAGCACACGCTCATCACTGTTAACTATTGAACTTAGCAGGTCTTTGGTTTTTTTGATATCGTCTCCATACCCAATGCCGAAAACCATATCCACACGGCGGGTGGGCTCGGTAGAAAAATTGGTTATACTGCCGTTTGACAATACACCATTGGGGATGATGATGGTTTTATTGTCCGGTGTTTTCAAGATGGTGTTAAATATCTGAATATCGCGGACGGTTCCCATGTGACCGGCAGCATCTATAAAATCACCAATCTTGTAAGGACGGAATAGCAGTATCAGCACACCACCGGCAAAGTTTGCCAGGCTTCCCTGTAAAGCCAGGCCTACAGCGAGTCCCGCAGCACCCAAAATGGCAATAAAGGATGTCATTTGAATACCGACCATAGACGCCACACTGATGAACAGTAATACTTTTAATCCAACTCTTGCCAGGCTTGTTAAAAAGCGTCGCAGAGATTCATCCGTATTGCTTTTCGCCATGGTTCTGCTTATCCCTTTGGCAAAAGCCTTGATCACCATCAAACCGATAATTAGCGTGATAATTGCCAATAATAATTTGGGACCATACTCCATGATCATTTCTATGCCTTTTTCGACATAGATGTTCATATTTTCCATAGTAACCCCTGAATTGTTAGAGTATTATATTATGATTTGTAATTTGTTTTTTGTAACAATATATCATACTGAAAATTCCAAATTTCCAAGTGTTTATGATGTTTTTCTGTTTTTATAGTCAAAAGGAAATTAACAGGAATGGATATCTGTTGCGATTAAATATCAAATACTGATTGATTTTTTTTTACAAATATCCTATGTTAAAATTCGTGTTACAAAATCCCAGGGTGTGATCATGAAAAAGATTTGGATCTGCATAATTTTTTTTGCCGGTGTATCCTTTGCCGAAATCCCTGTATCCGGATATGTGCTGGGCTCTGAAGGCCAGGCAATTGTAAACGCAAATATTATTCTGGAAACTCAAAAAACAGGGGCTGTCAGCCTTGCGGATGGTTCATTTGCGTTCAAAGTCCCCGAACCAGGGAAATATAAACTTACCGCATCCCATATACAATTTATCCCGATAACAAAAACTGTCCGAATTGGTGAAAACGACACTGGGCCCATATTACTGCAATTTGAAAAAATACGCACAATAAACTTTAATGAAATAACCGTCACCGCCACCCGGAATATCTTGAATACGGATAAAGCGCCGCAATCTATTTCTCAATTGTCTCCAAAAGATTTACAACAGCAATACCAGTATAATGCCGGCCAGGCCCTTGATCAGTTGCCCGGTGTGAGAGTGATTCGGGATGGCTCCACGGTTGGTGCGGATTATGGTCTGTCGATCCGTTCTTTGAACGGTGGAGGGTATTCCAACAAGACGCTGGTGCTTGTTGACGGACGCCCAATGAATAATGGTTGGAACGGAGGGGTGAATTTTAATACCATCCCCATGGAGATTGTGGACCGGATTGAAGTAGTCAAGGGAGCAGGTTCTGCATTGTATGGCTCTCAGGCAACAGCGGGTGTGGTGAACGTGCTGACCAAAGTCCCTGAACCGGGCTGGCACACCTGGGTTTCCGCTTCCAAAGAACTGGATGCATCTGATATTATTGGTGATCCCAATGCGGACGGATACAGTCGTCCTATTGTTGAAGCCAATACGCTGCAATGGACCGGTTCGTATCGCAATGAAAGGAGCAGTCATTTTGTCTCGTTGGGGTTGCGCAGTTCACTGCAAGATTATCGCGTGCCGAATAATAATGAATGGAACAATACAGATCTGAAATATAAATATAAGCGCCAATATAATGAACAACTGCAAGCCACTGTTCATGTTGATTTTCATAACAATTCCTGGGACAAACCGGCAGCCCGGCCCCCAGTGAAAAATGATTATTACTATGCGGGTGCAGACGTGCATGTTCAATACAATGGTCGTCGGGGTGTGTGGGATTCTCGAGTGTTTGTAAACCTCAACCAGGATGATGAAACCAGTCTGGTGAGTGATATTGCAACCGGATATACCGCCCTCAGAACCGGATTGATGAGTAACTATGCCCTGTATCTGCCTTGGAATGAGGCCCTGCTGCAGTTTGGATTTGAAGGGATTGTTGATAATGCAGATGTGGATTATGAGCAGGTTATTGACAATCTTGCTTATGTGGGTGTGCAAGAGATTGATATTTATAGCCGGCAATCTGGATTGTATTCTACTCTACCTGTGGATCTGTACACCGGGGAATACGGCAGTACCCGGCAGGATTATCAATTGCACAATACTGCATTGTATATGCAATATCAGCAGAATGTAGGCAGCAAACTGCATGCGGTACTGGGAGCAAGACTGGACATGCATTCGGAATTTGGCAGTATTGTGAATCCCAATGTGGGATTAGCTTATCGCTTGCTCAGGATAAATAATTCCACAACCCATTTGAAACTGAATTATGCTAAAGGCTTCCGCGCACCAACCATGATCGACCTGTATTCATGTTCCCTGAGTAGCTATGGCGATCCGGATATGCAGCCGGAAAAAACCGCAAATGTGGATGTAGGCGTCATCCAGCGTCTGGAGGATTGGGGATTTGTGAGTGTATCCGCATTCCGGATGCAGGTTGAGAACCTGATGGTGAGTGATAAGCAAGGCTCAACCGGCTGGGGACAATATGTGCTCATGCCCAATACGATTGGGACAGATACGCTGTATTTTGATCGTCGTACCAACCGCGGAGATTATACTCCACAGGGAGTGGAAGTGGCGTTTAAATTTCAACCGCTCCGCGGCCTGAGTGTGAATGGTGCATATACTTTACTGGATCCCGGTGATTTTACATTCCAGACCAGCCGGCATCGCTATAATGTGGGATTGTATTACGAAAAACAGATCAACCTGGTTATTATAGACCTTGCATGGCGATATGATTATACGGGTGACGGATATTTCTTTGATTACGAGGTTAATCCGTACACTGCGTTTGCTTTGCAGGAAGCATCCATCGGCCTTGGGTTGGCAGGGTACTACAGGGTTTCGCTGCATATCAAAAACCTGAGTGATACCGAGTACAGATTGTGGCACCATACCTGGCAGCCAGGACGTTCAGTGATTGTACAATTTGAAGCAAAATTCTGAGTGAAAAAATGGATATTGGGTCAAAAGACTATTGGATAGAACAGTGGAATGCCTTTGATAGCGAGAACCGGCAGGGAGACGGCTTTAAAAATGCAGGATTCTGGGATGAAAAGGCACCCGATTATCATAAAGAAAAAGGTGATTCGGCAGAACGCAACCGTTGTTTGATTAACCATTTAAAAGAGAATGAAATTATTCGTCCCGGTGCAACGGTACTGGATATCGGTTCGGGGCCCGGCACATTTGCAATCCCTTTTGCGGAATATGGCGCCAAAGTCACCTGCGTTGATGTATCGCAGGGGATGCTTGACCAGATATCTCAACGGGCACCACAGGAATTGCTTTCCGCTTTACACCTTGTGCAAGGCGACTGGCGGGTGCCGGAGATTGAAGCAAAAATCGCAAAACAGTACGATCTGGTTTTTGCGCATATGACACCTGCCATCAATTGCGCGGATGATTTGCTTCGTATGATGAAACGCTCGCGGGGGTGGTGTTATCTGGCGGGATGGGCCGGTGACCGGGAGAACCAGCCCATGGACGATCTGTTTGTGGAGCTGCTTGGAGAAAATCGCAAGAGCCGGCATTTTCAATATGCATTGAATCTTTTATATTCTATGGGGATCTATCCCGAGATCCGGTTTGATACGCAGGCATGGTCAAAGTCGCAGCCATTTGGGGAAACGGTCGAGTATTATACGCGATTTTTCAGCAGGATTGTTAATATGCCATATGACGTGTTGAAACAAAAGATTGAAACCTATCTCAATGATAAACAGCAAAACGGACAAATCACCCAGGTGCACAAGGGCACTGTGGGAGGCATGTTGTGGTCAGTAAATCAGGATCCGATCATTTAATATGAAGCAAACATCAGAAATATCACACATCTGGCTCAAGGCCGCGGTATTGGGCAGTTTGTGGGCATCCAGCGAGATCATTTTGGGCAGTATGCTGCATAATTTAAAAATCCCCATGTCGGGCACGCTGCTTTCCGCAATCGGCGCTTTGATCATGATCAGCGGACACCAGTTGTGGCCGGAAAAAGGATTGTTCTGGCGCTCGGGATTGATCTGCGCGGTGATGAAGTCCATTTCGCCCAGTGCGGTAATCATGGGCCCCATGATCGGGATCTTTATGGAAGGGGTATTGTTAGAGCTGGCTGTTTTGTTACTGGGCAGAAATCTGTTCGCCTATCTTTTAGGTGGCGCGCTTGCAGTATCGTGGAGTTTTGTGCAAAAGATAATCGGACTGGTGATTACATTCGGACTGTATTTTGTGGACCTCTATGAGAACCTTTATTTCTTTGCGGCTAAAAATTTGGGCGTTTCCTCCTTTGGGCCGTTTGATTTGGTGCTGGCGTTCTGGTTGATTCAAATGCTATTTGGAGTTATTGTCGCCATTATTGCGGTACGCATCGGGAAAAAAGCGATACGGTTGGATGACGAGCAAATGCCGATTATGGAAGAAGGCAGACACGCCATGTCATTCGGATTGGACCCTACGCAGCAATTTTCTTTGATTTTGCTGATATTGATCAGTGTGGGGATTGTTGCCGGCCTGCTGCTGCTGAGTTTTTATCCCTTATGGATTGCGACAATCTATTGTTTGTTGTTTATTGCGTTTAATTTTTATCAGTACCGGCGTTCGTTGAACCGCTTAAAGAAACCGGGATTGTGGATCATGTTGATCTCGGTGATTCTTTTATCTGCAATCTTTTTGGACGGACTGCAAAGACGCGAGTTTTTTACGCTCAATGGGGTGGTAATTGGAACGCGTATGAGCCTGCGGGCCATTGTAATTCTGGTGGGATTTTCAGCCGTGAGCATTGAACTGCGGAACCCGAAAATACTGGACTGGTTCATCAAGCACAGCATGCAGGATTTCCCCCGCGCGTTGGGTGTTGCTTTTGAGACTCTGCCGCGGTTCATGTCGGTCTTATCCGCACAAAAGCAGCTTTGGAAACGACTCGGACAAGTCCTGCCGCAGATGCTGTATTATTCGAAACAATGGTTGCTGGAATACCAGAACGAGCATGTGCCCGTTAAACGGATCGTATTTTTAACCGGCAGGTCCGGTGAGGGCAAAACCACCCTGGTGCAAAAATTATTACGACGGTTAACCGAGCTGGGCTTGACCACCGGGGGCATCTATTCCGCGGGGTACTGGCAGAATAACAAACGCTCCGGTTTTGATGTGGTACGCATTCAGGATGGTGTGCAGGAACCCTTGTGCAGAACAGAGATACAGGGCAGCGGAATTGAAATGGGACCGTTTCATTTTTTAGAAAAGGGGATGAGCTTTGGAAGTCAGGCTATTTTGATGGCAGTTGACGCTAACCCGGATGTGGTTGTGGTGGACGAAGTGGGACCCCTGGAACTGCGCGGCGAAGGATGGGCAGACGCACTGGATGCGTTCGTGCATGCGTATTCAAAACCCATGTTGTGGATTGTAAGAAACCGGATCATTCAGGATGTATGCATCCGCTGGCGCATCACAAATCCTGTTGTTTTGGATGTGCATAAAACCTCGGTAGATGAGATCATCGAGGCGTTATTGCAGGTGTGAGGGGGGATGGCCTTAGTAAGGTACTTGAACTTTATTGAATGCCAATTGGGGATGGAGGCTTGACCTGATTGAAAATCCCTCTATTGGGGTTTGATTTTCCGATTGTTTTTCATTGCCTGACTTTATATATTTCATAAAGATCCAAATCAATCCATTTTCAGGAGGTCATGATGAGTGTTACCAATCGTCGTGAGTTTATCAAAACATCCGGCATGACCACAGCCGGAGCGCTCATGTCCGCACCATTGATCCATCCTCTATACGCAAAATCCAATGCGAACGATACCATAAATATCGCTGTTGTGGGACTGCATGGCCGAGGCATTGCGCATATCCGTCGTTACGCGGAAATGCCCAATGTGCGCATCACCCACTTGTGCGACATTGACGAACGTCTGTTCCCCAAAGGGCTAAAAGAACTGGAGGAAAAGGACGCTAAAAAAGTAAAGACGGTAACCGATTTTCGGCAATTACTGGATGAAAAACATCTGGACGCTATCTCTATAGCATCCCCGGACCACTGGCACGCGCTGCAAACCATTTGGGCATGTCAGACCGGCAAGGATGTTTATATCGAAAAGCCCGTTTCCTATACCCTGCAGGAAGGCCGCAAGATGGTAGAAGCGGCGCGCAAGTACAATCGTGTTGTACAGGTGGGCACCCAGAGCCGAAGCAGTTCCATTGTGCACGAGGCCATCCGGTTGCTGAGAGAAGGTGTGATTGGCGAGATCTATATGGGCCGCGCGATTGTGTTCGGGTTTCGCCCCAACATTGGCAGAGTTGCGGACAGTGAAATCCCTAAAGGCGTCAACTGGGACCTGTTTCTGGGACCGGCGCCATACCGTCCCTTTAACGAGAACCGCTTTCATTACAAATGGCACTGGTTCTGGGACACCAGCACCAGCGAGTTTGGCAATAATGGTACCCACGGCGTGGACGTGATCCGCTGGGCCATGAACAAGCGCGAGCACCCCGCTAAAATCCAGTGTATGGGCGGGTTCCACATCTGGGACTCGGACCAGGAGATCCCCAATGTTCAGTTGGGTGCGTTTGAATACGCGGACGGCAAAACTATCCAGGTGGATGTGCGCAGTCTGTACAATAATTCTGAAGATGGAGAAAAGGGCGGCGAGTTTATTTACGGCTCCAAAGGCTGGATGCACATTACCCATACCTCGTTCAAAACGTTTTTGGGCAAGGACAATGAACCGGGGCCCGCAATGAACAGCAAAGACATGACGGTTCCGACGGATAAGAAGATGATACAGGAATTCAAGGGCACAGACGGGCCGCACATGGGAAATTTTATCGATTGCGTGCGCACCGGTCGCTGGCAGGACCTGAACGCGGATATTTTAGAGGGGCACTTTTCCACTTCGGTCATGCACCTGGGCAATATTGCCTATCGTACTGGCAGGACCCTGCATTTTGACGGGCGCGCGGAACGATTCATAAATGATGACGAGGCAAACTCGTATCTGACACGCCGCTATCGGTATCCCTATGTTTTACCCGAAACCGTATAATGAAATTTACAGGAGATCATATACAAATGCAAACACGCAGAGAATTTATTGAAAAAACAGTACAAGGAGCAGCCGTTTTGGCGGCCGCATCTGTAACGAGTCCGCTCATGGCTGATGAGAAAAAGATCCGTATTGGTATTATTGGTGCCGAGAATTCGCATACCATTGGTTTTGGGCGCATCTTTAACGAGAAAAAACAGTTCCCCGGATGTGAGGTGAAATATGTATGGGGCGAAACCGATGCATTTGCCAAACGTGCCGCGGAAAAGGGATCGATTCCCAATATCGTCAAGGACCCTGCGGAAATGATGGGCAAAATCGACGCGCTGATTGTTGACCATCGCCATGCAAAATATCATCTGGAAGCGGCATTGCCCTTTGTTAAAGAGGGAATCCCCACGTTTGTGGACAAGCCCTTTTGTTACCGTGTGGATGAGGGTAAAGAGTTTTTGAGAATCGCGCGTGAAAAAGGCACACCGGTAACCTCGTTCAGCTCTATTGCGCAGAGCGAAGAGACCTTTGACATTATCCGTCAGTTAAAAGATATTAAAGATATTAAACATGTGTACCGTCATGGTCCCGCAGAAGTGGATTCCAAATACGGCGGTATCTTTTTCTATGGTGTGCATGTTATTCAGCCGTTGATGTACATGTTTGGCGACGATATTGATCGTGTGCGCATGACCCTGCATGGCGATGATGCCTTTGCGGATGTGGTGTTCAAATCGGGATTGTTTGCCAGTCTGGCGTTCATACGGGGTGGGCATGGTTGGAGCACAACTGTGGTTACACCGGAAAAAGGCATCAAACTCGCCTCGGATGTGCCCAAGGGTGATCCCGCTAAAAATTATGTTGATATGGTGGAAATGTTCCGTACTGGCAAAGAGCCGCGCAGCCACGAGAGCATTCTCGCCTGCGTAGCCGTACTGGAAGCGCTTGAACGCTCGGTCACCTCACAGGATTGGGAGCAAGTGGTGGTGTAGAGGATTTGGATCGAGATGCAGATGTCTGCATCTCGGAATGTTCTTGCGGGACATTTGTCCCGGTGATTTTTGTCTGAATTAAGATTTATAGGATTTAAGGATTATAGGATTCGATGGTGACGGAGATACTCTCCGTCACCATTATCAAGATGAATTTCGTTCTACTTGTAGATCCCATTTTAATGGGATTGTTCACCGTCAGGTGGACTCAAGAAAAAAATATAAATCTTTTATATATTCCCATTGACTTTGTATTTATACCATAATACCAAGTTAGTTAATAAGGGGATAGAGATTTTACCAGTTTTCCCAATATTATTCAAAAGAATTGTGAATGATTCTTTGAATTCACCTGATTTACTTTTATTCTCTAATTCTGGATTTTTTTTATAATGGTAAGGACTGATATTAAATGTAATCAATTCTTTACTTTCAAGTTGTTGCTTTTTTCCTTCTGATTTTTTGTAGCATTTTTGTATTTCATTAGTGTTAAGGGTAGAAATTGCACTAAAAAAAAGTTCCGGTTTCCCCCCTCTGATCAATTCTCTTGTTAAACCCAATAGTTTTAACTTCCCTTTAATACTATCTGCAACTTCCCAACCAAGCTCTTCTTCTACTTCTCTGGTTATATGGATTTGATCAAAACTTTTTTGTTTTAATGAATTGTTTTCAACATCATTAAAGTTAATCGCACCCGAACCTGATGAACACAATTCATCCGGTCTGACTAGTACATTCTTGGTTCTACGTTGTACGATAAGGTCACCACCTTTTGAGAATATAAGTATATTAAATCCCAAATGATTTACTAATGGTGATGATTTTAATGATAGTAACTTATGTCCAGTACCATGTAACTCTTCTCGCAATGTTTTAGCTGCATTGGGATTATCCATAGCACAGTTGGTTTTTAAGTAATCAAAGTAATAAGATTTTTGGAAAACAAAAGTTTTAGTGGGAAGTGTAAAGATTTTTGTGTAAATCATGAACAAGGGTTCAATAACCCGTAGGGTTATTGAATTTCGAGTTTTGATTTGCACACACTTTTCCAAGGGACTGTAAATTCGCTTGTGTTTTAAAAACAAATATTACATTTTATTAAATACAGGAGAATTTACCAATGAAACTTACACCTGAAATTATTAAACAACTTGAAAAAGATTTTGAAAACTGCAAGACAGCAGACGATCTGCTGGGCAAAAATAGTCTGGTCAAGAATTTGATTAGGGGCATATCAGACCAAATTATGGAAGCTGAAATGACCCAGCACTTGGGCTATGAGAGACATTCTTCAGAAGGTGATAACAGTGGTAATAGTAGAAACGGTCACAGCAGCAAAACAGTGAAGACAGATTTTGGTGAAATTGACATCAAAATCCCCCGTGATCGGAATGGAGAATTTGACCCGGTACTTGTCAAAAAGCACCAGCGTGATCTGGGCAAAATAGATGAAATCATCGTTGCCTTATATGCCAAAGGTCTGAGTACAAGAGACATCAAAGACCATCTGGAAACACTCTACGGCCTGGACGCTTCCCCAACATTTATTTCCAATGTTACCGAACGGGTACGCGAGCTTGTCGTTGAATGGCAGTCAAGACCGTTGGATAGTGTTTATCCTATTGTTTATTTGGATGCTATCCACTATAAAATACGTGACGAAGGGCGTATTATAAACAAGGCCGCTTATACTGTACTGGGGATCAATGGTGAAGGCTTTAAGGATTTACTTGGTATTTGGATCGACCAGTCCGAGGGCGCCAATTTCTGGCTGTCTGTTCTAACCGATATACGAAACCGTGGGGTTGAAGATATTCTGATTGCATGCGTAGATGGGCTGAAAGGCTTTCCGGATGCTATTGCCAGCATTTTTCCCGATACTGAAGTCCAGCTTTGTATCATCCATCAAATCCGTAACTCGCTTCGTTATGTTGCATCAAAACATCAAAAAGAATTTATCAAAGATCTGAAGCTGGTTTATCAAAGCACAACTAAAGAAAACGCTGAACTGCAACTGGATCGCCTTGAACAAAAATGGGGACCCAAATATCCCATTGTTATCAATTCCTGGAGAAAAAACTGGGACAACCTGTCCAACTATTTTAAATATCCCGAAGAAATTCGGCGAATGATCTATACCACAAATAGTGTAGAGGCTCTGCACCGGCAGCTTCGCAAAGTCACTAAAACCAAATCTCTGTTCCCCCACGATGATGCGTTGAAAAAAATGCTGTTTCTGGCCTACAGGGATATTGCTAAAAAATGGTCGCAGCCCATCAGAAACTGGGCCTTTGTTGTTTCTCAATTTTCTATTATATTTAAAGACAGGATGAAAATCCAAATATAGCACTACTATTCATTTACACAAAAAAGTTTACAGTCTCTTTTAGTGGTTTCTTCAAAATCATACAATCTTGCACATGCCCCATCAAATAACTTCACATTTCCATTTTGAAACAGGGTTCTTTTTAATTTTTCATAATAAACTATGACTCCATTATTTCTTTCTGAATATTCAATAGGAACAATATATTCTTTTTGTTTATTGTTAATTTTTATTTTAAACTTATCGAGTGATTCATTTTCAAGGGTATTATCATAAATTATTACTTGTGGTAAAATTATTTCTTTTTTATACAGATTTATTTTTATTGTGCTTTCGATCTCATTATAATATTGTAGTGGCCAGCTATCTAAGATCCAATCAAGCCACTTTTCATCTTTATTTAATTTTGAAGCATATTTTTTTAATAAATGCCATGTTTCATAAGGATTCCATCCAATAACATGTGAAGCTGCATAACTTAGTAATTCTGTAGCATCTTTTATATTTATTCCGTTCATTCTTTTTCCCCTTAGTAATGATTACATATTATAAAAATTAATTTATATATTTTTTATTATAATTTAAACAATTATTTACGATTATATATTGGATAATCAGAGTTTATCCATGTCATTGCGTTCCCAATCCGTCAGCCGGCGGATTGGGAACGAGTAGTGGGAAAACAAAAAAATATTGCATTACACTCTATACCCCACCACCTGCGTCAATACCACCTTTTCATGTTCCTGGAGTTGCATGAGTTGTTCGAGGTTGTCGCGCTTTACCAGTGACAGTACGGCGGATGCCATGTTTGCGGCCGCGCAATAGAGATATACGTTTTCGCTGACGAATCCCGTGTCTACCCAGGCAGAGAATTTTTTTGCCTCATAGCTTTTTAAAAACGGACTGTTCATTCTGGATAGGTCCGCTACATACACGAGTCCCAGGGGAGCGGATTTCATCATTTTTTGCGTGCCGACATGCTCCCGAATATCGTCCGGGATGATTTGCACGAGTTCGTGGGCCGTTTCATGGTATAAAAACACACCCTTTTCAAGCAGGGTATAAACCCGTATCTCTTGCGAGTTACAAGCGGATGGCGCTGTTCGTTTGCATTTGGTCTTGCCTTTTGGTTCTTTGGTAATACCGCAGGCAGCCCATAGCAAATTGGATAAATCCTGCTCCGAAATCGGCTCGTCTTTCCATTTGCGCAGGGTCCGTCTTTCGGCGAGGGCCTGCATGAGCGAAAAATTCAGATCTGTTTGCGGAGCGGGTAATGTGATACGTGTATCCATGATTATTATCCGATTGTTGATTGTTTGGTTATTTGTGTTTGGGTTATAGAACCAATCTACAAATAAACGTATAGAAATTCTAATCAATTTTTAAAATTTTTTATGGTGGATTTAGACTTGAACATTTGATGGTTTATGTCAATCGATAGAAATGGATTGAAAACCTTGCGAAACAGAGTTTCGCGTATAATTTGCGTCCAAAATTTCATTTTGGACGCAGTAATTAAAGCGAGTCGGTAATGTGACCCAAATAATTGGAAACTGTTGGTATATATGGAATGGAAACTTGATCGCGCGGCATATTCATGCCGCGCTGAACTATTTTCAGGACATTTGTCCTGATATTGATGTTATTGTACGGGACGAATGTCCCTTAAAAATATGCGCGATGCAGACATCTGCATCGCGATCATTTTTTCACCACCGGGAGGTCCAGACCTCCCGGTGGTGAATTGATTATTTATAGGATAATCCAAATCCGAATGGGAAAAGTGTGTCTTTTTCGGGATAGCCAGGAGCATCTTCATCCTGAGCTTCAATAGCAGCCTGGCTTTTTGCCAGCGCAAAAGGCATTTTACCCTGTGGATTAAAGGCGCCTGTCAGAACTTGCAGCAGTGCATCATCCCTTACTCCAAAAGTCGCCAGAATGGCACCGGCATTGCGAATGCCGCATTGTTCGTCTAAAACAAAGGGCTGACTGAAATAGATGGAGATTATTGTATTTTTTGCTCCCACTTGCTTCATCGCGGTCTGAATATCTGTTAATGATGGACTCAGTTCCCAGTCTGTTTCATCCATTGACGAGAGGGATAGCATACCATAACCGTTGCCAGGATTTTGCTGGTCCCAGGGTACAAACCACACGGTCCCACCGCTATACCTTGCGGTTACACGGATAATGGCGTAATCAGCATCAACCGTAGAAATATTCAGGGTGCTGTCGTTACCGTCTACTACGGTATAGGTAGGTGTTTCATCTCTACCTCTGCGCCCAAAACCAAAACCACCTTCATCCTGAGCGTTGCTGTATTTGGATAGTATATCTGCATTCATTCCCATGGTGAGGATTGTAATCGGATTTTCTTTAGTGGGTGCAGGAAGTGGGAGAATGTCTTTGTTTTGCAGTAACACAATAGATTTTTTTTGCGCTTCAAAGGCTGCTTGTGTATGCGTGGTACGTCCAACTACCGTGCTCGCACGAACCGGATCGACATAGGGATTTTCAAACAGTCCCAGTTCAAACTGTACGGTCAGCATGCGTTTACAGGATTCGTCAATCCGTTCCTCTGTAATTCCATTACCAATCATGCCCAGTACCTGGGCATTGTTATCAAATCCGGACAACACATCCACACCGGCATTGACCGACATGACAACCCGTTCATCAATGGATTTGTCTTCAACACCCCAGGGCATGTTCTGCATAATGCCTGTATCGGAATTGACCACTCCTTTGAATCCTAATTTTACTCTCAACAGATCCGTGACAATACCTTTCGAATAAGACATACCCACATCATTGGGTTTATAGGGGCCACCTACCGGAACACCATAGTAGGGCATAATTGCTGACAGACCCGCATCAATAGCGGCTTTGAAGGGTTTCCAGTGATAATCAAACATGTTGGCGGGGTATACCTGGTCCTTGCCATATCTATAATGTGCGTCAAATCCATCTAATTGGGGGCCGCCACCGGGAAAGTGCTTCATAGTTAAATAGACATTGTTATGCCATACATCTTTTCTCTGCAGGTAGGTAACCAGGGTTGCCATGATTTCTGAATTCAGGTCCGCGTCTTCGGTAAAGCAGCCGGAAAAACGGTTCCATCTGGGTTCGGTGCACAGATCTGCCATGTAACCGTACATGCCGCGCAAACCAATGGATGACCATTCCATAGCCATGATTTTGGAAAATGTTTTGATCACATCCATGTTACCTTCGCCCAGTGCTGCCGCGGCGAGGCCTGCTTCTTTGGGAAATGCGGAAAAAGATCCCGCGCTTACATCAATGCCCAACTGTGCCGAGTGAGTATAATGATTTCTACCGTTGGATTTAAACAGCACTGGAATACCCAGACGTGTAGATTCTGCCAGTTCTTGTACTGAATTCATAAACTGTGCTGCTTCGTAAGGACTGATAGGTTCCGTACGTCTGAAACCACCTCCACGTCTTTCGCTCCGATTGTTGGCGGTCCTTTCTGCTACATTGTTTCTGAAAATAAAGCGAGTCATGTTTTCCTGGAAAATATAGCGATTGGCGATCTCGGGTAGACGACCTTTTGTATCTGCGTTCATGGTGTTGATTAAAAGCATGCCGGCTTTTTCCTCTGGTGTCATTTGACTGACCAGATCATTCACTCTTGTACTCACGGGTTTACGCCAGTCTTCATAAATATCCAGTTTGCCGTTTTTGTTCAAATCTTTGAAAACCATTCCATCCTGGTGCAGCAATTCAGTCATACGTGCGTCAATTTGGGGTTGAAAGGTGTAAGAACCCTGTGACCAGGTAATTGTACTGATGAATAATGTTAAAATGATTAATGCGGTAGCTCTTTTCCCATTCATGTGGAATCCTCCAAATGGTTGAGGGCAAGTGATTGACGGTTTCTGCCGATATCGGGGCAAGCGCTTGGATTGTTCTAGTTCTATTCACAATTGATCGTTTTTATGAATAACGTACGGTTCAAGCATATGTTCTCTGTAACAATCATTTTTTTTGGAATATTTGTAAAAATTGTTAAATACTGATTATTTAATTGTTTGTGGATAAGTGATTTTTGTTAATAAATATTATATTTCTGATGAATTTATATTTTTTAAAACTTTTTGCAATGCCCCCCGTTATTTGAACCAACATGTCGGTTTTAACTCTTGAATGGATGACATGTGATTCGAGTAAAAACTCTTCAAAAACTGTTGCTTTCTAAAAGTAAGAGTAAAGTGACAGGCAACTGATCAGGATAGCAATCCACAAGTGAAATGTTTGAAACGCTCGATTGATGTGTTAATATGTCAATATTAGGACGAAAGAGACGTATATACAGCGTGATATTATTAAGGAGTACAGAAATGAAAACAATTCTAAGATAAATCACAATTCTAAGATAAATCACAATTCTAAGATAAATCACAATTAATTCGTGCATTGCATAGGGATATTGGATTTTCCCTTATTGGCCTTACCCTGATTTATGGTTTGAGTGGAATTTTACTCATTTGTCGTGAGACAGGTTTGTTGAAAACAGAGCAGACAGTTAGCAAAACACTTGAATCCGGATTAACAGCGGATGAGCTTGGTAATACATTACATATGCGCAAATTTCATGTTATCAGAGATGATGAGGTGATTCAATTTGATTCCGGAACATATGAAAAATCAACCGGAATTGTGAATTATACGATTACCCAATATCCGGCAATAGTGGACAAGTTGATCCAATTGCATAAACAGAACGACAAGAATCTGGTCCATTGGTTCAGCATGATTTATGGAATTCTGCTGCTGTTCCTGGCACTTTCATCATTGTGGATGTTCAAGCCTAATACAAAACATTTTAAGCGAGGTATGTTTTTAACATCCTTTGGAATTGCAGCATCTGTATTGATTTTGGTGTTGTAAATTGTTGTTCCGGGCTAGTGGAAGTAATTGTTTTTAAATAGTCAGGCGCTTTTATGGGGCGCCTGATTATTTAAAATCGTGTTAATAAAGTAAAGCTAGAATCAAGATTGTTAGATAGGTGCACGCTGCCAGGATTTTGGTTGTTAATGATTTATCTGACAAGCATGACTTTTTGAGCAGCAGTATAGTTGCCGGCTCTGAGCACGACAAGATAAATTCCTGACGGGCAATTCAGGCCCAGATCGTCACGACCATGCCAGGTTGTGTTATAGACACCACTCTCCTGATGCTGGTCTGTCAGTATTCGGGAAACTGTTCGACCCAGCAGATCGACTACTGTGATGTTTACATTTGCGCTTTCTGCCAGATGCCAGGTGATGCGGGTTTCGGGATTAAATGGATTGGGGTACGCAGGTAATAAAGTCGTCTTTTCTGGTACAATCAAAGTTGTAGTGATATTGACAGATTTCAGTATGTTAGTTTTACCCTCAATATTTACATCGGAAAGCCGGTATTCATAGCTGCTACCGGTGGTAATATTTTTGTCCGTGTAGGAATATTGGCTTATAGAAGAAGAATTATCTTTGCCCTGTAGATCGGCAGTTTTTCTGTAATCCGCGATAACTGACCATGCTTTAGCGGATGCCTCTTTTCTTTCCAGAATAAAACCGAGGTTATCGGTTTCGCTTTCGGTCTGCCATTGCAGGAGAACGCTGTTGTGTTCCATCACTGCGGTGAATGATGATAATTCCACCGGCAGTGACCGTTCGCCGCCATCCTGCCATGCAAGATAGGGATAGCCGTTGTTAATGGTACCGGAGAGGTCAATGTCCCAGATATCGTCATCCGCGGTATCGTCATTGGGATTGGTCTCAAAATCCCACGCAGTTGTGAGTCCGGTTGTAGTGATATCGGTAAAGGTTGCCAGGGTTTTCATTGCAACCGTGGTTTTACCTGTACCGCCGTTGCCATTACCGCCGTCGCTATCAATTTCTCCGGAAGATTCTGTGTCCCAAAAACAATTGACAACAAAAGTATTTGATGAAGAAAAATTCAGGTCGATCAGACCCGAATATCCGTCTTCAGCGTCATTGGTCACAGTTCCGGCACTGTAACAGTTGGTCAAGGAAGAGGATGTTCCGATTTGGCCTATTAATCCGCCACCGAGCGTTTCACCTGACACATTTGCCCGACTATAACAGTTGGATATAATGCAGGTTGTGGCACCACCCGCCAGGCCGCCAGCAACTTCACCAGCGTCGATATTGGTCACAGAACCGGTGCTGTAACATTGGCTGACGGAACCTCCGGTTAATTGACCCGCCAGGGCGCCTAGATTGCCAGAGCCGGTAATGTCAACATTGACCAGACCCAGCTTTGAAATAACCGCACCGTTGGTATAGCCGAATAGCCCCATATAGCTGCTGTAAGAATCAATTAAGAGATTGCTGATGATATGACCGTTACCGTCATAATTTCCGGTGAATTTGGTTGCACCATCACCGATGGGTACCCATCCGCTACCGGTATTATAGGGTGAAATATTTAGATCAATATCCGCAGTCTGAATAAAATAAGCGGACAAGTAATTTCTAACATTGTTCAACTGTGTTGCTGTAGCAACCTGGTAAGGAGCTGAGGAAGAGCCGTCACCACCGTTAAACTGTCCCCAAACCACACCCTGCATCATGATTAAAAAAGCAATTGTAACAAATTTTTTCATAAAGGCTCCTGTGATTATTCAAATTTAAAAACGAATATTTTACCGCTAAAAAAGTTTAAAAGCAATATTAAAATTTTGCTGATAAAGTTGGTTTTCTAATCACAGATATATGGGAATGTTTGGGTTTACAAGATTGAATAGTAACAGAATGATTCATAGGTTGTAATCAGCATTTTGGGGAAGGAAAGAATTTATAGGAGATTCTAATTTGTTTTTACTAAAAATATAAAGTTGACTCTAACAATTGATCATTTTACATTTATAAATATGATTTAATTGTATTCCAGTACTTTTTCTGCTTCCATAACAGGTTCATTTTGTTCTTTGAATGTACCAAGCATGTTTTCCATATCGTTGTATCCTTTTTTAAATACTTTGATGTGGATAAATACAATATATGCTACAAGCGCATACGTGATTAAAACACGCAGAACCTGAGTCATGGGTAAAGTCTGTTGGGTCCAGAATGTTACAAAAAAGTCCACGCTCAACAGCATGGTAAAGAGCAATAGCACGTTTTTCGGTCCCAGTTTCATGGCGATAAATGTGGCAAGAAACAAACCCGCAATAGTAACACCCGGTATTGCAGAATACCATAGTGAAATGGGTACACTGTGCAGCAGGATGTTTAACAGGCTGCCAAATACGGACATTGCAGCCATGAGTGTTATACTGGTGATGATAGATGCGGCAGGATTAATCTGAAAGATAACCGTCAGTACAAAGTAAAATATAGTATCAATGCCAAAACCAATCCATCCCGTCATCAAGCCTCCTGCAAAAGAAAAAATAAATAGAATTGCAATATTTTTGGGATTCAGAACAACGGATAATTTGGGGTATTTGTGCCGGGCAAGTATAGAGAAAAAGATAAACTGCGTCAGTGCAAATGCAATAAAATTGAATACCAGGGTCAATATTTTAGGGTCTTGAAGCGGGAGCAAAACGATACCTGTAAATACCCCAATAAAGCCCCCAACCAGACAAACCGGTAAAACATTGGTTATAAAAAGACGCTTGTTAACCATGAACCACTTGACGGTACCTAGTCCCATACCATATGCCTGTATAAGCATATTAAACTGGACTGCAGCCAATGGTGCAATTTGCAATCGAGTTAAAATAGGAAAGTAGACAATGCCTGCTGCCGCGGGAGTTGTGTTGGCAACTGTGGCTGCAATAACACCCAAAAAGGGCATATAGTAAAAATCCTGTGTAAAGGATTGTCTGAAAAAGGGGAAGGCCAATCCCCATAGACAGAGAAGCACGGCAGCCATCCAGAAATGCAGGTATTTATTTTTCATCATATGAAATTGTCCGAAATTTATCTCCCAATTGTACTTTTTATCTTGTACAAGATCGAATAAGGAGATCCAGTGAGAATGAATTCTCTCTTCAAGTGTTTGATTTTAATGTTTTTAATGTGTCAGTATCAGTTCGGGTAAGAAATGATATAAAAACAGGGTTGCAATTTATAAGCCAAACAGAAAGATGAGGATATAAAAAGCAACGGGGATAGTTTTTCCCCGCTACTCTTTGATTGATATAGAATTTATTTTATAGCGAGTTGATTAGTCTCCAAATCCACATCCATGAGTTGCCCATCGGGTTTGATGAGATGCAGCAGGTTTTGGTCCACATCATCCAGTTGCGCGACCTGGGTGATATTGCCGGAATCATCCTGTACAAACCAGGAGCGGCTTTCGTCGTGATATACCAGGCTGATGTGTTTGTCCTCATTCAGGGACCGAATGTCAAAACGGTTTTGCGTTGCTGTGATCTCGTAATCTACACCATCCATGTTAACAACCCGGACTTGAGATTCATTTGCACTCATATTAACCGGGTTTTCTCCGGTCCAGTATTCAATGGTATTGAGGATGAAAAAGTCTACGGCGCCAACAACCTCATAAACAGGTATAACAATCATGATCCACATGACAACGGTGTTGGCAGCTTTATCTCCCACCTGACCGTTCCATTTATAGAGATTGCGAGACAGCTGGAACTTGCCATAGCAACCCGGCAGTGATAATGATATAAAACTGATTATAATTAACAATGCAACGGTTCTAATTAATGATTTTTTCATGTTGTCTCCTTGTTTTTTAACGTTCTATTATATATAAATAAACAGCATTTGTTACCGAAAAAAATCCTGCAATGGTATAAATGTGATTTTCTCCCCTAAAATGCAGTGCAATTGAATGTCTGGAAAAAAGGGTTGATAAAATTTCCGGAAATTTGTA
Source organism: bacterium (assembly GCA_963693055.1). Classification (GTDB taxonomy): domain Bacteria; phylum Zhuqueibacterota; class Zhuqueibacteria; order Residuimicrobiales; family Krinioviventaceae. The sequence continues at coordinate 5,031,472 of OY843751.1, read as the reverse complement.
TGATACGAAACAGCCTCTATTCAAGAATTGATTGTTCTACAATTGACAAAAAACAGTATTGTTAAACATACCCCAAAAGTTCAGTGGAGGTAACCTATGCTGCCATCGAAATTTACACCGGTTTTAATCATTATTCTTATTTTGGTAATGTGTCCTGTGTTTTTAATTCAATCCCCAGTTACAGCTCAGGAAAACAAGCCTGAGGAGCAGATCCAAAAACCTGCGGATGATGCAACTCTTACTCAAAGGCCCGAACGGCGTCGACAACCTGACGGAAAAAGAATACCGGGCAGCAGCCGGGTTGAACCTCTGCCGGAAGAATTCCCTCTGCTATCAGTTCCGCTGGGTGATGTCCCTGAAACCGGAGTAATTTTTACTGTAAGCGATACGTTTCTGATGGGATTGTACAATGCTGCGGAAGCCGTTTGTTATAACAATGAAGCGCATTATCCTCCTCCACTCGACATGGATATATTGATTGAAGGTAGTGGTTATATAGGTGCATGGATAGAGACCCAACCCATGGGTGGATACATGTGGGGCAAACGTAATCTGCAAATCGCCCGTAATAACCAGATGATCTTTATTTTGAACCAGGGAGATGATGGTCAGATCGCATATCGAATCAATACGGATTCGCGTAAATTTGGAGGATTGCAGGGGTATTGCTTTCCTACTCCTGCATGGGAGCTCTATTTTTTGTTAAAAAAGGATAAAAACTATCTCGAGCTTTTGTACAATGCGTTTGAACGCCATGAAGCGTTTTTGTGGAAGAGTCGGGACAGTGACAATAACGGCTGCCTGGAGGCGCTCTCGTTTCTGGATACGGGAGAGGATGGCTGCACACGCTGGCCAGAGGACCGTAGTAAACTTCCCGCGTATTATGAATCCATGGATGTCATGTCTTATGCGTACAATGGTGAACGGATTATGGCCCAGATCTCGGCAGAGCTGAAGAACGGTAAAGCTGATTTTTGGATGAAAAAGTCTGAAACCACCCGGCGCAAATTGATCGATTACCTGTGGATTCCGGCAAAGCATGCCTGTTATGATCGCGGACCGGATAACGAATTTATGGATGTACTGATTCACAACAATTTACGATGTATGTATCATGGTGTTTTTACCCAGCACATGGCTGATGCGTTTATTAAAAATCATTTATTGAATCCGGACGAGTTCTGGACACCCATGCCGCTGGTTTCCATTGCGGCTAATGATCCCAAATTTAAAAGTGTGCCCTGGAACAACTGGAGCGGTCAACCGCAGGGACTGACATTTCAGCGTGCTGTAAGGGCATTGGAGAACTACGGACATTGTGCTGAAGTGACTCTGATAGCGAATAAATTGCTGCCGGCAGTGGGAGAAGAACGGATCTTTACCCAGCAGTTTGATCCCACCACAGGTAAGCCCAATATACCCCAGGGGCAACGGACATCTTCTTATGGTCCCACTGCGCTTGCGGTATTGCAATACATTGCCCATTTATATGGCATCGAGTTTTCTGCCGAGCATAATGAGGTCTGGTTCAGCGGAATGGCATATAAACAGGCAGAACACACCTATACACAACAATGGGACAAACACGCTTTTACACTGCAATTGCAGGATGGCCGGTTTGACGGTTCAATAGACGGGAAAAAGATATTTACCTGTTCAGCCAATGTGCGGGTTGTTACCGATATGGAGGGTAACCTGATTAAAATTGTGGGCATTAGCCCGGAAACACAACAGGTTACACTGGAATGGGGAGGTAAGAAGCAAAGCCTTACGGTATCACCCAACCAGGTTTATTGTACCGATGTATTTGGTGCATTGGTTCTGGAATCCGCGGCTCCCTTTGATTATCCATTTATTTCACCGGAAGGAGAATAAACGTGCGCAAATACACCTGGCCGATTTTAATTGCTGTTCGATTCTGTCTGCTTGTTTTATTGATTTTATTATTGAATAATCTTGGCTGCCGGCACTGGGTGCCAGCATCACGAGGAGCGCTTGAAAAGCCTCCATACGAGATTGCTCCTGTGATGACGCCTTTTGAGATGAATCAACCTAAACGTCCCGTATTTATGGATCGTACATTTAATATTGTAGATTATGGTGCCGTAGGAGACAGTGTAGTACTGAACACAAAAGCGATACGAGAAGCCATTGTGGCTTGTAATGAGGCAGGCGGGGGAAAGGTGATTGTTCCGGAAGGCAAATGGCTGACCGGGGCGATTCATCTGCTCAGTAATGTGAATTTGCATCTTTTAAAAGGCGCGGAAATCCATTTCAGTAATGATCCAAATGATTTTCTACCTGCAGTTTTTACCCGCTGGGCAGGATTTGAATGTTATAATTATTCTCCCCTGATCTATGCATGGGAATGTGTGAATATTGCGGTTACGGGTCCCGGAAAGATTTATGGAAACGGGGAATCCTGGTGGCCCTGGTCTGAAAAGCAAAGCAGTACCGCTACTGATATGTATAATACTATGGTGTTAAAAGGTATTGGACCTGAGAAAAGGATTTTCGGCACACCGGAAGCCGGGTTGCGCCCGCAAATGATAAATCCTATCAATTGCAGGAATGTATTGTTGGAAGGCTTTACTATTGCCAATCCCGGTCCGTTCTGGACGGTCCACATAGCGTATTGTGATAATGTGATTGTGCGTGATCTGGAGGTACATACCAAAGGCGGCCCCAATACCGACGGTATCAATTTAGATTCGAGCAGTAATGTTTTGGTTGAGCATTGCCGGTTGGATGTTGGGGATGATGCGGTATGTTTGAAATCCGGGGTAAATGAAGATGGCTGGCGGGTTGCAAGGCCCACCGAAAATATTGTTGTGCGCAATATTACCGCGTTGAGCAGTCACGGCGGCATTGTGATTGGCAGTGAAATGTCCGGAGGAGTGAGAAACGTATTGTGTTATGACTGTGTGTTTGACGGATCAGATCGCGGAATTCGGTTAAAGTCTAATGCTGCTCGCGGGGGAGTGGTTGAGAATATATTTTACCGCGATATAAGCATGCGCAATATTCGTAACGAGGCCATACGTATCAACACCCATTACGGAGCCTGGCTGGCAGCAGAAAACGCGGATGCGTATCCGGTTTTTCGTAATATCATGATCCATGATATTGACTGTGATGGAGCGGGCACAGCCGTATCCATCCAGAGTGTGGAAGCCATGCCCGTACGGAACCTGGTATTGAAAAACGTAAATATGACTGCTGATAAAGGAATGGTATTCAATTGGGTTGACAGACTCAAGTTATACAATGTGAACTGTAACGCAAAAACCGATGAGTCCTTTATTTTTGAGAATTGCAGTAATGTGGAACAGATGGACTGATTAACGATTTGATCTTTTTATCCAGGCGGGGGCTGAATCGATATTTTGTCGAAGCAGCAAGCCGAGTTGTCCGGTATGATGCTGCACGTGACGCATATTGTAAAGCAACAGTTCGCCAAAAGTCATGTCTATGGAGCCGAAATGGTAAGGCAGTTCCGCGGTATGCGCTGTGAATGCGCCGAGTACAGTTTCGCATTTCTGTTTACCGTGCTCAATATAACTTGATATTTCATGCTGAGTATAGACTCGTTCCGGAAGAATTCCCTCGGGATCCAGTTCGTAAAGCCCGAACGGTGCCAAGGGGGTAAAATCATCGGGCGAAGGTGTGAGATAAAAATCCAGCCAGAACGTAGTGTGATACGCAATATACCAAAAATCCTGAAATTCTTTATCCCGGTGCCAGAGATCATCAGGACATGCGGAGACGGCATTTGCGAGCATGTCGATTGCTGCGTTGTATTGAGGGAAAAGATTTTTTTTATCCAAATGCATATTATCCCTTTTGTAGCTTGGGCTGTGTCGGGAAAAACCCAAATAATAGCAAAAAGATTATTAACCGCAAAGGTTACGTTTTGAACATTTTTAGGAATATTACTTGACACAATCTGACATTTCTGAACACTGATAGAACTTGCTTATTTAATTAATCGTATTTGTGAAATTTAATTTTAATTTTTACAGATAGGTCAGGTATATTCAATTGTTCTAATGTTGCTTTCAAGTTTTTCACATGACATTTTGAATTATATTTTGTATCAATATAATAGTTTTGAACTTTTCGCCATTCTGCATCTAAATCTGGGTTGGAATGTTCTTTTTTTGTATTAATGAAATATTTATTCTTCTTTGAATATGAGAGAACGGGTATGTTTTCTTTTGTTAAATATTTTTTTTCAATCATATAATTAACAAAGACTTCACAAAGGTGTGTCCATGATTTTACATTTTGTTTCATGTTTTCAATAATTAAGAAAATTGGTTTGGATTTATTTAGGTCTTTAGATAATAAATCAGACAAATTAAAAGTATTAGAATCTTCAGTATTTATAATGTTGAAAATTCTTTTCAATACATCATCTTCTGTTTCGCCAAATTTTCCTCTTTTAGCAATTTCATTCCACACTTCTTCTGATATCTTTATAGTTCTCATAATCATCCCTTAAATATAGAATATACGAGTACAATCTTAAAATTTAATTATAAATCCAACTTTAAAACTCGGGGGGTGAACCAATAATGGCCTCTTCATCAAATACAGCGTGCATGATGGTTGTACGGTTGTTGGTGGTATAAACAATGTGGATCTTGCCGTCTTTGGACTGAATGGCGTATGGGTAGGCAAAGGTATTGTCGCCGCCGCCAATGTTGCGTTTGTAGGGCCAGGTCTTGTCATTGTCTGTTGAAACGGCAACGGTCAGCGGGGTACGGTCGTTCATGTTGTCATTATAAACCAACAGCAGATGGCCGTTCTGCAATTTGATAAAATCTACTGCGGAATTGGGATTCGGGAACTGTGAATCCACAGCATCGGTCCAAGTATAACCGCCATCGCGGGACTCGGCACGCAGGGTGTAACCATGGTCGGTTGGCAGAAAATCGCCGCCGCGACGGATATAGGCGATGAGATAATCATCAGAGATCTGTACAACCTGTGCCTGCAGGTTACCTTCAGGAGATTTGATGCGGTTGGTCTCGGTCCATTCTTTGGTTTTGGGGTTGTAACGCAAAAAATACGAGCTGGTAGACGCTGCAGACATTTCGCGGTCACCACCAGTCTCGTGATACATGGGCAGCAAATAGTCACCATTGTTCAAAACGATGGGTTGACTGCGGGCCATGGTGCCTTCTTCAAAATTGATCATAAAAGAATCGGACCAGTTTTCGGCACCATCCTCAGAAATTTTAACTTTGACGCGCGCGTTAGACCAGGTATCGCCATAACGGTTTACATAAAACAACCAGACTTTACCGTCAGGGGCCTGCCATACTACAGGATTGCCCTCACCGCGGTTGGGAGTATCTGCAATCACTTTGGGGGCAGTCCATTGTGTTGAACCGACCTTGAGACGTGACCCGTATACCGCGGTATCATCGCCATATTCACCAGAACCACCGTAATAAGATATATAGAGATCTCCATTGTCGAGCTGGGTAATAGAGGCCGGGTGTTTGTATTTTCCCGGATGTTCGGGACCGAAAACCCGGTAGGTTTCAACATTATAGCTTTGCGCAAAGAGGCTGACAGCTGTAATCAAAATTAATGAGATAAATAATTTTTTCATGTCTGGTCCTTTTCGTTTTTATGCCCTGTGGATTTGTTTACATTATACTGCACAACGGGTATAATTTCAAGTGAAAAATGTCAAAATTTTTAGATCGAGAGCAATGTATATTGCAAAACACCGGCAATGTTTATTTAATTGGGCTCGATGATCATACAATGTCCGCTGCCGGGTGCAATTTTAGCAATAATTGTATCTGTTGATGTTACGTTTCTTTGGGATATATTATAATCCATTCGGTTGTTTATATAATGCGTCTCTGGTGTATCTGAAAAAATCTCGGCTTTGAATGTTTTACCCGGGGGAAGAAACGAAAGGTCAATGGTTAATTCACGCGCGGATTCATCTGTAACCGATGCTACCAGATAGGTGTCTCCTGATTTTCGCATCATAGAGATGTATTCCCCCATTTGAGAATCGAGTGTTTTGCTCTCTGCCCATGGCAGCTTTTGTGCACTGATAAATCGAAACAGTTTCATGTGTTTGCGATACATATCCGCAGCATCCGGGATGACTGTCATTCCTCCGCTATAAGTGATAAGGGTCCTGGCTGCTTCTGCCAAAGGAGTAGAGTTGAGCTGTTGGAACATTTTGGGGCGTTGCTGCAGTGAATTCACCATGTCAAACATGCCATTATTTTGATCTACGGGACCTGCAAGCGTATTTACATGCACCATTTTGATATAATCACCAGGTTCAAAAACACGTTTGCCGTCAGATTGGGCATGTATGAATTCGCGATGAACAAAATTAGGGAACGTTGCTTCTTCTCCTGTAGGAGGGACCGGACCATCGTGGAAATTCACAAAAAGTTGGTTTTGCGCGCACAGTTTTACGATATAATGGGTCCAATTTACCTTTTCAACAGGATCATCAATTTTCATAAACCCATATTTGATACCCTTGGCGCCCCATTCCGCATAGGCTTGAATGATTTTTTCAACGCCATATGCTTTGGCAGCAACATGGTTCAGGTACAGAACCAGACCTACTCCTTTTTGACGACCATATTCTATTGCAGCTTTAACATCCTGAGATTTTCCTCCGGTAAGGGGGTTCGAACCTTTACTAAATTCGGGTCCATACCAGTCCGCGTCAAGCAACAAATAAGGTACACCGGTTTCGGCTGCCAGATCGATGAAACGTTTCCAGGAGGGGAGATCCAATCCGTAAACAAATCCATCATCCGCTTTGTATCCCCAGGCACGCCAGTCCCAAAAAGAGACACCCGGTTTAACCCAGGAAAAATTCTCAGGATCAGCCTTGGGGTTCAGGTTGGCGATCAGGTCCGAGTCGATCAATTCACCATAGGTTTCGCCAATCATGATTACACGCCACGGCATGCTGAAAGGAACGGGGATGGTGAGATGCCTGTTATAGTCAAAGGAAAAACCGGATTGCCCGGCAATGCTGGCGGGCATTGCCCAGGGATAATTGTCAAGCTGGGCTTCGAGTATTGCAATGTTTTTACCGGATTTTGAATGGGCAAGCAAAGGATAGTTGACGGTAGTATCAATTTGTGATGCCAGGGAGGGACCCAATGGTGGGCGTTCTTTTCTATAGCTCCACCATTGCATATCTTCCATAAAGTTAATTTCAGAGAGTTCAGTTGAGATAGTAACACTGTCCATTTCGGAGTTAATTAAATAACGGAAAGCAATACCCTCATTATAAGCCCGGAAAATCAGTTTTAAATGTATTTGGGTATGATATTCTGAAAATAAATCCAATTCCAGTTCATTATAATTATTAACGACAAGCGAACGCTTGCCAATTACCGGAGCCCATGTTTCGTCTACGTTTTGTGAATTTGCTTTGTCAACGTACCAGAGATCAACCATGGGGGATTCCTGAAACAGTATTCCCAGTATTGAAGGTGACACCAGCACCTTGTTATTATTTGTTATATTATAAGATATTTGTCCCTTGATTTCTGAGATGATAACGGTAGTATTTTTATCCGGAGATTGGAGTTTGAATTCTTTGCTTAACAGATTTTGTGTGAAAATAGTTAGAAAGAGTAAAATGTAATAACGTTTTTTCATGTGAGGTCCATTTCGTTTTATATCCTGTTAACTAGTTTACATTATACTGCATAACAGGTATTATTTCAAGTTATAAATAAAATATTTAAAGCCTGATTCAGACAGAAATAGCAAAATTTTACTAGTAATTGTAGAGTTGAAGCATAATCAAATTTTTTGTTTCAAATGCAAAACGCAGAGAAAGCAAAGGATTCGTCAAGGGCGCAGAGAGAATTATTTTTGGTTAATGAAATTATTCGAATTTTAGCGTTCCGAAGAACTCCGGTAGATGAAACTTGGGTTCCAGATAATCTACATATGACCAGGTAAGCCAGTGCGGGTGTGATGTCTCATCGCCGCATTTGTAGAGATTGGCGCGCCAGACCGTCCCTTTTGCGGGTTTGGCTGTATGGGGGCAATATTTTTGTATCAGTTCAAAAGGTAACCGATATTCAAGTGTCCATGTTGTGGGTTGTTGGATTTCCGGATCTATGATTTTGGGTAAAGAGTGGGCAATGGTGATTTCGGCACAATCCTCTACCGCAACAGATTGACTTTTGCCTGGTTTTTCATGCCATGAAAACAGCATGGTGCCGCCGCAATTGGTTTCCAGATTGAAATACGCATAATTCAGATCTATTCCGGGAGAGAAAAAGAATTCTACACAACTATCTTCCCAAACCCTGCCATGAGTTTTATCTGCAATGGCGCGCACATAGTTGTCGTTAACCTTGAAAATGACATAGACCGCACTGTCATCGTATGCCAGTTTTGCCTGCACCTTTGGAAAGTGTTTCGGTAATTCTCCCATGTGATTTTCTATCAATACAGGGGGTATTGCATTCCAAACGGATTTGTCCCAATTTGCGTCAATTGAAACCGGAGCGGATATTTTTTTTACTGTATGTTCAAGCGGGTTTTTATCAATAGCATAGATACTATTGACAAAGAATAGTAACAGGGCCAATGTTTTCAGGTTTTTCATGCGACCTCTGGCTGATTTCTGTATTTGAAATTATTTGATTGTAATGTTTCTGGTATTTGCTGCAATGTTTCCAATCCAGTACCTTGTATTTTGAATGGAGCGTTCCTCTTTGGTGATTGCCTGGGGCCCCGAATAATTGAATGCGCAGCGATATTCACCCGGCGGAATTTGGGGAAATCCTTTAATAACCACAGAGCGTTCCAATGACGCCCCGCTTTTCAACTCGGTAAACCAGGTGGCATCCCAGGTGTTATAGGGACCGGGATAGAGGCTCTTTTTTAGACTCGCATAAAAGTATTGTTGTGTTTCGTCGTTGCTGAAGTCAAGTCCTGTAGCGAAATAATGGAACAGATCGGTACCCATTTTATCAGGATCAGGAACCAGCAGGGTTTGGCTGTCATTGTTGGTCAGTTTGAACTGATAGCTGATGGTAGATGTATCTGCGTTTTCAACAACGGTAACATTTTGTAACTTTATCTCAAGGCCTGCATGATAAAGACCGCAATTCTGCAAAGCGTGTTGTACCCGTTCATCGTTGCGGGGATCTATGGGATCATCATACCGTGTGGAATTGCTGATTTGCAGCATATCATCCGGTAAAAAAAATACATCAAGGTCTAATATACTTACTCCAACATGTGCAATTGAAGACGCTGTACTGAACAACGCACCGGTATAGATACGTTCGTTCCCGCAAACCACAACAAAGGGCTTGGTAGAAAAATTCGTGAACATGGGGGTGTCACCTATGATGTCTTTGAAAATTTCTTTTTTGCTTTTATTCAGGTAAATCATGTGTGATGAAAAATCATACATGACAATGTCATCTTTACTGATTAACGGTTTGTCTTGCAGGGCAAGCCTGTAGATGTTGGTGTTTGCTATATCCTGCAATTCGAGTTCTGTGTCTTTGAGCATATAGATGGAAAAGTCATAATAAGGTGACGGTGCGGCAGGGTTTTTATTGGTATCGCATCCTAAAAGTGTTAATATACTGACCAAAACAGTTAGATAAATTTTATTCATTTGTTTACTCCCCAAATCTGGTTCAACAAATCATGAATACTGCTGGGTCACTCCCCAATATGGATAACAGATCTATGGAGTGGTGACAGATCTGGCTGGTGCGTTAAATCTTTTTAAATATAAAATACATTTCATTTTCAACATAGTCAACAGAATTTGAGTGTTGTTTTAAATATTTTTTAGACGGCCTGGATTTGAGGAAAGGATCTATCCCGGTGTTATTTGACGGAATGATTTGATATTGGTTTTTGGTGAATTGAACTGCCGATTCTAAACGTAATTCAGGGTTATTGACTGCATCCTGTAGGTTGTTTTGAAACGTGTGGACCAGTACCAGTCCATTTTTTTTAATATATTGTGTACTAGTGTGTATCACCTGGGGTGCAAAAAGTGCAATGAGCAGATCAAATTGATGCTGAATTGGCAAGGCCTGAGTATAGTCTTGATGGAGAAATTGTAAAAACGCACGGCGTTTGTATTTTTTATGCTGATTGATATATTCTATAACCGCATTTTGATTACTGAAAAATTGAGCGGCATCGTTACTTATATCTATATACACCACATGGGGAATATAAAAAGAAGGCGTGATATGCACCGAACTGCCGGGATACAACGCCTCCTTACATCCATATTGTTTTTGAACAAGCTGAAAAAGTCCCTGCCTTTCAAACCGAATTGCGGCATAGTGATTTTGATAGAGGTCTGTAGCAGTCATGATGATACCATCAAATCAATTCCGGGAGTTTGTATGGTTCCCGATATGTACGTTTCAACAGAGCGTTGGCTTTTTATTGTTTGCAAACTGTTTATGCTCCTGTCAAAATTTATATTTGATAGGTACATTGTTCAGAACGAATAGACCCCGGAGCCGGAATGTATGAGTAGCGTTTGGGTTGATTTATAATTATACAAAATCCACGAAAAGAAAACAATACCATTTTGTAAATATTGCTTGCAAATTTGATGCTATTTATTATTATAAAGTATGCCCTCTTTTAGTCCATGTTGAATAAATAAAGGTGAAAGATGAAAGCGACCTTTATTACCAAACTCAAACCTGACCTTGTTACCGATAACCATCTATTACGACTCTTGCAATTATTGATAATAACCGATTGTATGTTTATTTTTTTACATATGATCAATTGTCATACCTGTTTGATTGCCGAACCCATGTTGATTTTGGCAACAGATGGCGGGTATTCAGAATTGTTTCAGTACATTAAAATGTTTTGGGTTTTTCTACTCATGGGGTATATTGCTATTCGCTTTCGGGCTTGGTTGTTTGGATTTTGGTCGGTTTTGTTCGTCTATCTTTTGATTGACGATTCTACACGTATACACGAGACAGTTGGCGGTCATTTTATTGGCAGCAGGCTACCGCAATGGGGAATTTTAAATGCAATAGATGCTTATGATCTGGGGCAGGTCGTTTTTGCGGGATTAATTGGTATTGTTCTATTTAGCATTCTTTTGATATTTTATTATTTCAGTAACGAGTTTGTGAGAAAAACATCCCGATACCTGTTTTACCTGCTATGTGTTTTTGTGTTTTTTGCCGTGGGTATAGATATTCTCGGGGTTGTATTAAATGTCAGAGGCGCTTCCATTCTTGAAGAAGCCGGAGAACTGATTGTGATGAGTACAGTGCTTTGGTATGTGTTTACCCTGCACATGCATGTATTGAAAAATGGGATGGGCGAAAGCAAAACCCAGAATTTAAGGATTAGAGGATTACCATGATTATTTACCCTGATTAATAAGATTAAAGGATTACCCTGATTTATCTGTCCGATCCGCCACTGTTACTCCGTCCAAAACTCCTCAGACTGTGTAAAAATGAATTAAATTTTAAACAAATAAAATTATATTTATGAGCAAAATTTAAAAAAGACGTGGAGTGCATTACCTTTATGTAATGCGGGCCGTCGGAGACGGTCTCTACTCAACTATATTTGCATAAGAATATTGAACTTACATCACAATAATAATTCTATAATATTTGAAAAGCAGGCGGGTTTAAATCGGACCTTTGGTCCGATGCATACCGCCGGTAGGCGGTCACGTGCATAAACGCGATGCACTCCAAAAACAAAATTGTTTCTAGTTTTCACAAAGTCTGTCCTGTTTTTGATGGCACTGATTGCATAAGCCCTGTTTATGTGTAATACCTACTCGACCCCCAGGCTCTTGTTTTATAGGAATACTTCACCGGTGCTTCGATACGTACGTCCTTTGGACGTCCTACTCAGCAACCGGTTTTTGATTAGATTGATCGTGACGGAATTAAGCGCAGCGTTCTCCGTCACGCGTTAAGATAACCCAATAGTTAATGGATCCGGATTCCCTGTGTGGTAAAAGACAAGCCTTGTTGACCATAGGTAGATATCATGACCCCTTCAAACAGGGGAGGGTTGGATCCGGGTTTTATTTTCCAGTCAAAAACAATGTTGGCACCGGTGCCGCCTGCTTTGTCCTTGTCGTCAATAACAATCTCGACAGTTTCCATAGGTGTCAGGTAAATCGGTTTGTTGAAATAGGTTCTGATCGAGTTGCCGACCGTGTCGAAATATTCTGCTTTTTCGATAAAGATGGTATCTGCTCTGTTTACATTCCTCATGCTGATCGTTGCTGTCAGGTCGTAGGTTCTATGCTCACTCCTGTTATATATCTCTGAATAAACGGATAAATAAGACGATCCGGATTCAAGCGAGCTGCTCAGAGCATGATCAAGGGTTCTCTTTTCCCAATTGGCTGTATGAGTAGATAGAGGTTCACCATCATCATTACAGGAAATAACAGAGAATGTTAATACTATTATATATAAAAAGTATTTCATATTCCCTCCAAATCGTTGTAGATAGTTTTGATTGTGACGGAGATTAGCAGTGCATTCTCCGTCACGGAATATTTAATCCTCATATTTCATCCACACCGCCATGTCGCCAGAGCCGCGGTGCGCCCAGGCATAATAGGGTATGGCTGTTAATTTCTGTTTGCGTCCGTTTTGTAATTTAACCGGTCCGGTGATAGTATATATTCCATGTAGCAGGTCGGGTTGAGCGTTTACGGTAAAATCTGTGTTTTGGGGGACGAGCAGATCGCGTGCGTGTCCGTCATTGTCCACCCATTCCGCACAATAAACCAGCGGTCCGCGCTGCAGGGCCAGCTTGCCGCGGTCTTCATCCACCTTGTCATTGCTCAGTACCTTGCGAACAGGCATGGGCAGTTCCAGCGTTACAATATCGCCTTTTTGCCATTGTCGTGAGATATCCGCGTATCCCTTGCGCAGAGTATAGTTTACGGCTTTTCCGTTTACCCGGAGTGTTGGTTTCGCATTGGATTCGGATAAGAAATGATACAGGTCTCCGGGAACAGGCGCGTTCATGGCCCAACCGGGTATACGAATAGAGAGCGTGAATTTGTTATTGTCTGCCGGTTGTGGCAGGATCTCTATCGTACCTTGCCAGGGATAGTTTGTTATTTGTTCGATCTGTATGGATTGCCCATCCAGTTCAATATCTGCAGTTCCGCCTATGAACAGGTTGACGTACAGGGTATCGTGATTGACGGCGTACTGGTAGCCCGGCAGAGAGGGCAGAAACCTGACCACGTTACATGGACAGCAGGCACAGTCGAACCAGGGACTGCGGCTGTGTGAACCATCAGATTCCAGTGGATTGGGGTAAAAGAACTCGTTACCATCCAGAGAAACGCCAGATAGAAATCCATTGTAAAGTGTACGTTCCATTACATCGATATATTTGGCATCGCCGTGCAGTAGAAACATGCGTTGGTTCCAGAACATGTTGGCAATAGCGGCACAGGTTTCGTTATAGGCACTCATGTTGGGCAATTCATATTCTTCGCCAAAGGCTTCACCGGTATATCTTGCGCCAATTCCTCCGGTCAGATAGAGACGGGTATAGACGGTGTTTTGCCAGATGGTATCCAGGGCGTAAACATAATCCTGATCTCCCTCTATTGCCGCTACATCTGCCATTGCCGAATACATGTAACCGGCACGAACCGCATGTCCTGTAGGGCATGTTTGTTCAATAACCGGCTGGTGGTCCTGGCTGTATTCACCGTAAAGATCGTGATTTTCTTTGTTACCGCGCTGGTCCAGGAAAAATTTTGCCAGCTTTAAATATTTTTTTTCTCCGGTTACCCGGTACAATTTGGTTAACCCGATCTCGATCTCCTGATGGCCGGGGGGCTCCATGCGTTTGCCGGGACCGAATGTGGATTCGATCAAATCCGCGCTTTTAATGGCAACATCCAGAAATGTGCGTTTACCGGTAGCCTGGTAATGCGCAACAGCGGCCTCGTACATGTGACCGGCGTTGTACAATTCGTGACTCATGGCTACATACGACCACCGCGTATCACCGGAACGTACCGCAACGCGTGTGGGATCAATAGTGCGGGTGGTGAAAATATAGCCGTCGTCTTCCTGAGAGGCCGCTATTTTATATATGAGATCGTCCAGATATTTGTCCAGCTCGGGATCCGGGTGCATGCTGAGTGAATACGAGGCGCCCTCGATAATCTTGAACACATCGGAATCGTTATAACGCATGCCCTCGTGCTTGCCTTCCTTGAGCCCTCCGGCGATGGCGAAATTGTCGATTCGACCGGTTTCCTCGCATTTTTTAAAATCAAAGGGTATGGTAACGGTGCGGTTGGTTTCCAGTCGCGGCTGCCAGAACGAATCGTTAAAGTGGACGTTCGTAAAGAGGACCGGTTGTATGGGATAATCAGTTTTTAACGATTTGGAACAGTTGATGAATAGAATTGGAACGAATAAAAGGAGCCATTTTTTCATTTGTACTACCCTCGGTTGTTATTTGATAGTATAATGTAAAAGAAAACGGACTTGGATGCAAGGGGATAATGTGGACCCTGATAAACCCAGATTTTAAGCGACCTTGATAACAAGGATTTAGTGATTGCCATTATTAATGACCCAGATTGAAAGCGACCTTGATTACCAGGATTAAGGGATTACCATGATGAATAACCCGGATTGAAAGGATTAGAGGGTTGCCATGATTAAGATACTGAATCAGAATTTATAGAAAAGAATATAAAATGGGATGTTGCCTGACATTTAAGAGCCAGGCAATATGGTAATTGATTTTATTTTGTGAGCACAATTTTTTGTAATTGCTGAAAATCCGGTGTTTGCATTTTGATCAGGTAGACTCCGCTTGGGAGCGGGGTCCCGTTATCAGAAGTACCGTCCCAGGTTTTGTGATAACTGCCGGCTGTATGTAGTCCCCGGACCAGTTGTCTTACTTTAACGCCCAGAATATTATAGATTGTTATTTCCACCTGAGCATCTTTTAGTATTTGATATTGAATGGTAGTCTGCGGATTAAATGGATTCGGATAAGCATTGTGCATACATGTTTGTTCGGGCACAACAAGATTGGCTTGAACTGTTTTCAAGATTGTAACCTCTCCATGAAAATCTGTATGAGACAGGCGGTATGTATAGTCACTTTTATTATCCATATCATAATCAGTCCAGTTATAGCTTTTTTGCATATCAGATGTACTGCATTGTAGTTCCTTGTCGTTCTGATATGAAGCAATTTGTTTCCAAAGGGAATCGCTGGATTTCCGTTCAACGGTATAACCCAAAATGTCGATTTCATTTTGAACGGTCCAATGCAATTGTATGTTATTATTCTGGTAAATTGCCTGAAAATCATACAATTGAACAGGTAAAGGAGTGTCATTGACAACCAGATCCGCGGAAATAGGCCCGGATACAGGTACTCCATAATAGGTGAGCTCACTGGTCGTGTTGGTATAGGTGCCTGCTGCGGCACCTTCTGGTACAGCCAGTGTTACGTCAAAGGACGCTGTGCCTCCATTTGCGGCCAGATTTCCTCCGGTAAGCGTAAGAACAGACGTGCCGGTGAGCTGTGAACCTGAACCGCATATATCATTCAGCGGGGTGTTTGTTGCTACCAGTCCGCTCAGACAGGCATCCAGATCATCGGTAAAGGCTAGATCGCTAATGCTAAAATTTTCGGGATTGGTCAGGGTAAAGGTCAGCGTTACCGTTTCGCCGGGATCAGCAGATCCTGAAAAGGATTTGCTGAATTCTACAGCTGGTTCTGAAAGCGCAAAAATATTTACCGTAGAGAAAAGAATATATAACCAGCATAGATGCCGTTTCATTATAAAGCTCCTTGTTTAAGGTTAAATGGGGTGAGTAAGTATTATATATAATGTTAAAACACGACAGATGTTTTATTAATCGTTCACGATTTTATATCTTTGAAATATTCCATTCTCATCCAGCCAGATCAGCAGCCATTCTGAATCGAGTGCCATGTAATTGTCGCGTTCCGGACCCATATAGTAGATCAGGTCTTTATCAATGGATTGGAAATAGTCTGTTTCCAGTGACGGTCCCAGCAGCGTTTCAATTTCTGTTCTGGATTTACCGGGGAGAACATTTTTAACCAGGTCTTTTAGCATTTTCTCGCGGGTGCTGGGTCCGTTTCCGGGCCATACCTGCGCTTTTTCGGTTTTCCAGACATCCGGATTGAATTCCATTAAATTGGAGCCGGTGGGAAACTCGGATTTTGGAGCAAGCAATACGATTGCGGATGACACCAGCATGAACGCAAATATGATGCATGTGGACAAAAACAGCGGGTTCTGTTTCTTTTTTTTGAATTTTCTAAAGAGAATGATAATAAGTGAAACCACTGTTCCCAAAGCAAACAGCATAAACAGAGGGATGAAAACAAATAATGTATAGGTCAGTTTATGCAGTCCCGGTAGAAATTCTTCCAATAACAGGGGAATACATATCAAAATGGACAGAATTAGGGTGAATATCAGGTTCTTTTTTGTCATTACTTTCTCAGATTTTCAATGAATCAATGTAATGGGATTTGATGTTGAATGCAAGGTTTTAATCACCATGATTAACTGACCGTGATTATAAGGATTAGAGGATTGGATCGTGACAAAGTTAAGCAAAGCGATCTCCGTCACGGTTATAACCTTGATTCATAAACTCAGATTATAAGGATTTTAGGATTACCCTGATTTAAAATGACCTTGATTTAAAGGATTGAAGGATTGCCTTGATTTAAAATACGCTATCCGTTTTACCTGCGGGTCCAGTACTTGTAGAGAAATTATCAGTAAAAATTGTTTTTAAAATGCAACCTGGGTCGTTTATGAGCGTATGAATAATATATTGAGGATTACCTGTATTCATTGTACTGCAATTGCTGGCAGGTAATGTTTTGCAGCTCATGTAAATCCCGGGGAGTATGCAATGAGAAAAAATGCTGTTTTTTTGATGCTGTTGTTATTGTGCCTGTTGTCCTGCATGGCTGGAACGGGCCGAGTTTACAAGTTACAAACATTGTCTGATGAGCATGAACGTGTCTGGCTTCATGGTAAAGAATATATAAAGATGACGGGAAACCATGTTGACGTGATTATTGCCTTTGATAGAGTTGAGGACAATATGGCAGTGATTGATGTTGAAATTGTGAACCTGGGACCGGAGCCTATGACGGCCTCCTGCGAATTGTTTCATGGATATTATATGAACGCGAATCAAGAGTATGACAAATTCTTTGTTCAAAAACCGATTGATCCGGAGGAAATGCTTCTAGATACGGATCTGGCAATATCCAAAGAGGATTCCCGTTATATTCAGGAATCCGGGATAAATGGGCTCTTGACAATTGTAGATCTTTTCAGTGATTTGGCCACCATTGCCTCGCCACGGACCGATGAAGAAATAGTACAGGAAGAAATAGAGGACGAAGAGCGAGAAATTGCCAATATAGAAGATGAAAATTATCATTACGATGTCATTACTCGTCTTTTGGGAGAGCGGGACATTTGGGAATTCACTGCGCTGCGAAAGACAACATTGCCACCCAATTACAGTGTTGCCGGGCGGCTGTACTTTCCGTTCAAGTCCTGGCAAAAATATTTAATGGTTGTATATGATGAAGAAAATGAGAACCTGAGCACGATCTTTACCATCAATACATATAAAACCGATTAATACCATGTGACGGTTTATTATATTGTTGGGATTTAGTATTTCAACAGTTGAAAAGTGTCCAGATGTAGGGACGCAGAATCTCGTTGAATTGTGATGATCATATACGGATTTTGATGCGGGAACTGCTCAAGTGTGCTTCTGTGGCTTTTCGTTACAGGAGGATATAACTAAAAAGATTAAAGTTAAGATAGCAATGATTTGAAATTCATGGCTCGCCCTAAAAGATGTCCTGTTAATCACCAGCAAAATAGATTTCTTTGATAGGTGTTCCCGGGTAAAGATTGCTTTCTATTTTAATCCAGCCTAGCAGCCCAAAGGGAGTTTTGATCAAGAAATTGTTTTCTTTGGCGGCTAAGACTGAAACCGTTGTACCTTTTGTTAATCTTGCCAGTTCAGTTTCCAAACTGAAATCCTGATAAAGTATAATATCCGTTTCCAGACTGGATTCGATCCCCACATAATTATAGGGCTGTTCAACCTCGGTGATTTGGTCGTCGTTCAGAACATATTTCTTTTTCTGGTCAAACAGGTTGTTTGTGTGTCCGCTGACGTATAACTGGTTGTTGCCGGGGATATATAATTCTGTACCTGGTATTCTTTCTATCCTGATCAAGGTATCATTGCTAGTTTTATAAAATGTAAATGCGGGATCTCCACTGGGAAAATCATCGTAGGTAATGATATAATTGTGAGTTGACGATGAATTTATTCTAGTTTTTATAACCCTGGTTGTTTCAAAACCATCGATTTCAATTGAATCATTAATTACGGTGCTGATATCAGGTTTGTAATATGTTACTATTGGATGTCTCTGATCGATAACCAATTTTTTTAGCGAACCAAAAGGTGTTATAACTATGGTGGTGTCCGTTTTATTTGTTACAGTCGTATCTGGTAATACAGATTCTGCTACCTGTTCTGTCACAGTCTGTGCTGTTTCCTGCTCTTTGGGTTGGGGTGTGTTTTGTTGGCATGAAAGCATAGTTGAGATGATAATAAGCAAAATGATATATTTTTTCATTTAATTATCCATTTTATGAATGCTGTCTGCATAATGAAAATATAACCGGAAATCCCCTGCATTTAGATAATTGATTACTTGAAATAAAGAATATATTTTTAAAAAGCAATAGATAATTTTTATCGACCAGTCACAATTTGACTGAATAGATATGTTTATTATTTTTTGTATAAATGGGAAATTATCTGTATCTTGAAAAAATACATAATAACCATATTTGTTTTTTATACAAAATGAGGGGAACACCAAATGAAAAAAATCATTGTTTTGTTTGTTGTATTGGTTGTTATTGGTTGTCTACCTGGTTCACGTAATTATCGTCCTTTGCCTTGGGAAGAAAATTTAATGTCTAATGCGCTCAAGACGGTTATGCCTTCAGATGTTCGTTTAAATCCGGAACGATATCAAGGCAAGTTGATTCATTGGATTGGTATTGTTAAAAGTTATGATGTTCTTGACTCGGTTAATAATGATATAATGTTTCGCCTGGATCAAAAGTTTTACGACTATATTGAGGATTTTAGTATACAAAGGGAAACAATATTCCTATCACCAAAAGGCGAAGGTGAATTCTATTATATTCAATCATTCCCGGATTCCTCAAGCGACACGATCAAAAAGTGGCTAGATGGAATGGTGTATCGAAATGATTTAGCATTTTGTTATGGTGATTTTTACAAACTGGAAAATGATCTTCCGGTTCTGGTTGGGAAACGCACCCGGTTCATTCATGAACAATTTTATTCAACTCAAATTATGTCATATGGAATTAAAAGAGATAATGAGGGTAAGATTATTGCTGATGTAAGGGGCTATCCCGAATGTGATTCTCTTAAATTGCTTCAGATTCCTCGTTCCGGAGAGAACGATTAGATTACGATTTCTTAAACAGTTGCCTTAATTTATATCCCACCCAACTACTGAAGGGTGGGATACGATATATAAACGATTAATCATTCTCCGGCTTTCTGGCAATGATGTAGCCGAAACTCGTCCAGCGGCCATTGTCGATTTGCAGGGTCAGCGGATCATCGTCCGGGTCTGCTTTGCAAAAGGGATCATGTTTGGCAAAATCCATCCACCATTGCCAGGCGTCGGGAGCATAATCCGCTTCTACAATTTCGAATCCCGCGGCTTTGACCTCGTCGATGGTGCTTTTGAGGTCGCGAAAACAGGATTTCCACGGGTATTCTCCGCGCGAGATATAGGGATCAAGATCCGGCGGTACCTCAACATCCAGATGCATGGGCTCGCCCAGGCCGAACATGCCGCCTGGTTTCAGCACCCGGTAGATATCGCGGATGCATTCCAGGTACTTGTCCGTGCCCTGCGAGACGCGTACCATCTCTAATGCCGTGGTTGAATAGGCATAGTCAAAAGACGCTTGCGCAAAGGGAGTATCCGGAACGCCGAGATAGAGCCCCAGCACCTTGTCCGTTACACCCCAGTGTTCAGCGTTTTGCAGGAAATGTTCAACCATCGGATTGCCTTGCTCGCGGTCGTCCCAGGGATCGATTCCCACGGTGAACACATCATATTCTTTAGCGAGAAAACAGGACTGGTATCCGCGGTTGCAGCCCACGTCCAGCAGTTTTTTTCCGGATTGCAGTTTCATTTTCTCCGCCAGAAACTCGGCAAGCTGCAATCCACCCGGACCGCTGCATTGCGCGTAAATGGTATCATAGTCGTCATACTTTTTTGATTTAACAAAACGTACATTTGTCATGGCACATTTCTCCTGTGCTGTTCAGTAATTACAGTGAATTATGGTTTATGATTTTGTTGGAAATACTTGAAAAGGGGGATTATTATACATCCTACAGATTTAGGGTATGGCCATACGTTTATATGGCCTTCATAAATGAAAACCGCCCCAATACAACACTGTTTTCAACAGTATTACTGGTTAATCAAATATGTGTTAATCTGCATTTATAGATATAGTCATAAAGGCGACAAATGTTCCAAAAATTGATTATGGTTTGAATGATAGTGTATCATCCCATTGAGATACAATATACGCAAATATATGAAAAAGTTACAAAACAGAAAAGGGTTTTGATGGATTTTTTCAACCCTTGGCTCCTGGTTTATTGATTTTCAATCAGATTTATTGTTGCATTTATTGCGATAGGCGTTTATATTATAGAACGGTGAAACATGTCCATTTCAACTTGGGGGATATCATGATTAAAGTTAAATGTTGTGTACTCGTTTTTTGTTTGTACTTGCTGGTTCCAAACATGTCCGGAGCAAAATCGCTGGGTGTTAGTGTAGGTGTTAATTATTCAAAAATCGATGCGGCGGGCGCATCTCAGCCTATGGGTTATGAACTGGGTTGGGGAGCAGAGTGGGGACTGTTCAGGTCTCTCAAGCTTGAATCAGAAATTAACCTGGTCTATCGTAAAACTGAAATGTGGAATAAAATCAGGTCAAGCTATCCGGGATATGTGAGACTCGCAGATTTTAAAGTAGAACAGGTATTTGTTCAAATTCCGTTGATGATAAAATTACCAGTCCCTTATACCCGCTCCCGATTAAAATTCTATATGGGGCCCTCGCTCATGTTTGGTGTGTACGATAATGTTACAAGCAATTCTCATAAAACTATTTTTGATCCATACGAATCCGATGGCTATTATCATGGGCACGTTGATGTGAAGACCATCGAAGATCCGGGAATTGTAAAACCGATTTTGGACAGTTCTACCATAGGATATATTTGCGGGTTGGAGTTGAGTGTGCTGGATATGACCATCGGTTTACGATATACACACAGCACGTTGCGCCAACCGGACGCGATCGAGTTTAATATGGGGCTGCATACGATAAGCCTGATAGTCGGGCTTTAATAATTTTCTTGCATTTATGGGTGAGAATATTGTTATTTAATTATAGCAATGAATACGATATGGGGAGTTCAGGGGCAGACGGTTTTTCTGAATTTTTTTATTTTTATATTGAAACTCGCTTTATTAAGGTAGTTTATTGTAGGAGTGTATTGGCGTTTTAGCGTCTCATATATTTCAATATCAGGAATTGATAGTGAAATGGTAAATTCTACGTATGGTTTTATATCATTTAAGAGGATGCAATATGGCACAAATAGAGATTGAAGAGATTGTTGGATATTTGGACTGCGAGATTAGGGGGGCATTAAAGGAAACTGTTAACGAAGTAATTGGTAATGTCACTGTGGATGAATATGAATTGTTTCATACATTTATTCGTGCTATCCGTCGCAAATGTAGCACTTGGGAGTCTGTTCCAAGCCATTATATTGGTGGATAATAGTTAGTGTACTTTACCTTAAAAACATTTAATTCTTAATAATTCCTAGCTTCAATTGCATAATACTTTATCTAAAGTATTTTAACAAAGTAATAAGTGATTAAAATTGGAGTAATGCATTATGGTAGATTTTTTTATTAGTTACAACCGTGATGACGAGTTTGATGCAAATATAATCTATAATTGGCTTGTCGATGAAAAGTATACTTGTGTTATGCAAAAAATGGATTTTATTGCTGGCTCTAATTTTATTTTAGAAATGCAGAATGCTACTAAAAATTGTGAAAGAACTATTGCACTTTTTTCACCGTCTTATTTTAATTCAAAGTTTGCTCAGTCAGAATGGGCAGCAGCTTTTTTAAAAGATCCTATTGGGAGTAAGCAAGTCCTCATTCCTGTTAGAATAAGAGAATGTCAACCAGAAGGTTTGTTGTCAGCTATAGTTTATATTGATTTAGTTGGCTTGGATGCTGAAACACGACGAGAAATTTTTTTAAAATCAATCAAACGTATTGTCACTGGTCATAAGCATGACATATCCCCCCAAGTGTCACAAGAGCGTAAACAAAAAGAAGCTGAAAACGAGATGATAAATCAAAAGATTTTAGGAAATAATAACATACAAGTTGGTGGAAATTTTATTGTAAATAATAAACCTCCTGAAATAAAAATTTTACCTTCTCCATCTAGCATTGGGGCAGATACGTTGCTAAAATCAAGGATTATTGAACTGTTTAACAAAATTGGAGAATCTCGGGAAAAAAGATTTGGCAAAAAATCTTATACGGTTATGTATAATAACTTCAAAAAAGATTTTGGAATCAAGAATAATAAATGGACTATTATTTGGGACTGGCCAAATGAATGTGCACCTGCAATATTAGATTATTTACAAACAAAATACAAAAAGACAATGGATGGGAGAATTGAACATGCTTCAGCTCGAATTGATTACCGGCATACTCGTCCACATTTATACAGGAAAGAAAGAGAACTATTATCTCATCTTGGACTTGAGCTTGGTAGTCAAAAAGTGAAATTAGCCTTAAAGGACTTTTTTGGTGTAACCAGCCATTCAAAAATAACTCATCTTCAACATTGGCTCTGGGTATGTTATTTGGAAGGAGTTGTGCAATCTATCGAGGAAGAATAATTCGTAGATTATGTCAAAGGTTATTGATTCTTTACAATACCCTTTGAAGGATTAAAATTTAAAAAACAATCAGTTAATAAACATATATGGTGATGCAATGATTAATGGTAAAGAATTTTTTAGATTGTTTAATATAATCTTTTTTGATGAAATTACTTTCGACAATATCAAACTTGTTCGAATACAAAAAAACAATGAAGATTATTATTTTGCTAATTTTACTAGCATTAGTGAGATTGAGAATGATATGTCTGAAATTATAGACTTTTTATGCTTGCTTTTATCAATAAGTCTACGAAAATATATTTTTTGGTTTGGCACCTATCAAGTTAACAATGATGGGGATATTATTTTAAAAAGAGCAGTTAATACATATTCTGGGCAAATAACGAAGCCAGCGATGGTTAATGATAAACATGATGAAATTATTAGTTTTATAAAAGTCGCTTTAAACAATAAGCAAATTGAGGATGATTTTTTTAGAGTTATTAAATCCCTACTTTTTGAATTGTCTTTAACATTTGAAGAAAATATTAATACTTTCATAGGCCGTAAGCTTATACGACAATGGATTGTGTTAGAGTCTTTAATTAATTATCAATTTTCGAGGAATCATGAATATGGTGATTTTATTATTGATGTTGAAAAATTTAGAACAAAAGTGAAAAAAGAATTTCAAAAGGATATCAGGGCCTTTATGAAGAATAATGAAAAAATAAAAGTTTTTTATGATGATAGAGATAGGAAAGTTGTTTATTCAAAAATAGACGAATTAAATCGTTATCCATTTTTATATAAATGGGATTGGTTTGTTGATAAGAATCAATTAAAATTAGAAACTTCAAAAGAAGAAATAAAAAAAATAAATACAAAGAGAAATAAATTGATGCACAGTGGATTCATCCCGAGGGGAATTACAGATATAAATGAAATTGAAAAATATGAAGTTATGTTAGAACAATTAATAATTCATTTATTTAAAGAAATACTAGTTAAATAAAGATAAAAAAAGGTTAAGTATTATTGCATAATTTTGTTTGTCGTTGTATGATTTTGTTTCAAAATCAATTCTAATAAAATTCAGTACAAATGTTTTGGTATGTTGTCCCATCATGCGCATTTGAACCCGGTAATTAATAAAATAGTATAAAAGATATATGAAAAAGAAAATAAAATATACTGATGAGCCAATAGATAATGTGCAGGTTGTGACAGATTTCCTTCCGTCAACGGAAGAACTGGCTTTTAAAGAAGAAACTATAAAAATTACAATATCTTTGAGTAAAAGTAGTGTCGATTTTTTCAAAGAAATAGCACAAAAACACAGTACGCAATATCAAAAGATGATACGAAACCTATTGGATGAATATGTGTCAAGACAAAAATTGAATCACTGATATTTACGATCTTTTTTTATTATATCCCGTTGGGCATTCAGTTAACTTGCGGGTCCCCATGATTTTAATTTTATAACCGTTTTCAAAATCCACTATCTGACATTATTTTCGTTCAACAATCTCAAGAACTCTTTCGAGTCTGAGGGTAGTCGGATCGTAGCCATAAAGCACCTGTCTCATCAATTCCAGGGCTTCCAGTCTTTCCAGGGGCGTTTTCGATTGCCAATACGCTTTATCTTTGCCCTGATCATGAATGGAAGCAATTGAAAATGAGGATTTGTCTAATTTAAATTTATCCATATTCTAGTATACAAAATAATTTATAGAGAATCAATAACAAGGTGAGGATGAGTAAAAGTCAGGATAGGTATGTAAAGAATTTTCGGGAGTGGGATCAAAAAAAATACCCGAGAGTCATGGACCTCCCGGGTATTCCAGAATTTATGTTTTATCTAACGTTTGCTATATCGCAAAACTTATTCTTCCATGTTGTTAGCCCATTTTTCTTTTTTACGGATTGACGCACGTTTTTGTTTATCACGTTCCATTTTGCTCATGCGGATGCTCTTGGGAGTAACTTCAACCACTTCATCTTCTGCAATAAACTCGATGCACTGGTCAAGGCTGAGCATGCGCGGGGGACGCAATGTCACTGTAGCTTCAGAAGTAGAACTACGCATATTGGTGAGTTTCTTTTCTTTGGTAATATTGACATCCAGGTCTTCGCTGCGGTTGCGCTCACCAATGATCATACCTTCATATACTTCGGTACCCACTTCAATAAACAGCTCTCCGCGGTCTACCATAGCAAGGCTGGCATAGGTATTTACACGTCCGGGACGGTCGGCTACCAGAGCGCCGCTTGCGCGCTGGGGAATGGCTCCAAACCAGGGTGCGTATCCGTGAAAGATCGAGTTCATCACGCCTGATCCTTTAGTGTCTGTCAAAAAGTGGCTGCGAAAGCCAATGAGACCGCGTGAGGGGATGAGAAACTCGAGATTCACACGCCCGTGTCCGTGATTCACCAGATTATTGAGCTTGCCCCGGCGTTTAGACAATTTTTCAGTAACTACACCCACATATTCTTCCGGCACATCGATATAAACATGTTCTACTGGTTCGTGAGTTTTGTCATCAATTTCTTTGGTAATAACCTGTGGTTTGGAAACAGCAAATTCGTAACCTTCACGGCGCATGGTTTCAATCAAGACGGCCATTTGCAGTTCACCACGACCCATAACATTGAATGCGTCGGTACGTTCCATTTCTTCAACATCAATAGCCACGTTGCCCAGAGTTTCCTTGTCAAGCCGTTCTTTGATGTGACGTGATGTCAGAAACTTGCCTTCCAGACCGGCAAAGGGACTATTGTTGACGTAAAATACCATGGATACCGTAGGTTCATCCACGTGGATACGTTCCATGGGTTGTGGATTTTCCAGATCGGAAATAGTATCACCAATGCGAATACCATCCACACCAGCCAGGGCAATAATGTCGCCGGCAACTACCTTGTCCACTTTTTTCTTGCCCAGGTTTTGAAAGGTATACAAAGCAGAGAATTTAATGCCGGTACGGTTTTCATGTTCGCCGCACAACGTGTATTGTTTGTTCATTTCCAGTGTACCGTTTTCCAGTCGGCCTACGGCGATTTGGCCTACAAAAGAATCGTAATCCAGGTTGGTGACCAGCAATTGCGGAATGGCGCTGTCATCCGCTTTAGGTCCGGGAACATTGTTAACAATGGTTTCAAACATGGGTTTGAGGTTTTCAGAACCATCTTCAAGGTCGAGATGCGCAACACCTGCTTTGGCGTTGGTGTAGAGAATGGGGAATTCGATCTGGTCTTCAGTTGCATCCAAATCGATAAACAGATCATACACTTCGTTGATTACGTCCTGAATGCGTGAATCGGGACGGTCAATCTTGTTGATTACCAGAATAATTGGTAGCTTTTTAGCCAGGGCTTTTTTAACCACAAAGCGAGTCTGGGGCAGTGGACCCTCGCTGGCATCCACCAGTAGGATAGCTCCGTCTACCAGATTCAAACTGCGCTCCACCTCGCCGCCAAAGTCGGCGTGACCGGGGGTATCTACAATATTGATCTTTATGTCATTATACCAGATAGCAGTATTTTTTGCCATAATGGTGATACCGCGCTCACGTTCCAGGTCCATGGAATCCATGACTCTGTCGGCAACTTCTTGTTTTTCGTGAAATATGCCACTCTGTTTCAACATGCCGTCAACCAGGGTGGTTTTACCATGGTCAACGTGTGCAATAATGGCTACATTTCTAAAATTTTCTTTACGCATGATATAGTATTAACTCCTTTATGTCTACCGGATTTTTACCGGTTCTCAAGCATAACAATTACAGACTATCAATTTACGGAATTTTATGAATAAAAGTGTAAATTTTTTTTCATTGTATATTTTATTACGATAAACACGGATTTCTTAAATTTGGACAATAGAACACTGATAACACAAATGATACGGGTGCTCACGAATAAAAGATGTGCAAATTTGTATTTTTCGTGCAATTCGTGTTCTATGGCAAGCTTTTAAGCAAAACGGCTCCCCGGTTGTGTGATTGTTTCCGGGAAGCCGCTTGTTGGTAGAGTTGTGTGATTTTTTTGTTGGTGTTAAATTCAGTATGTGTAAATGCTGTTGTCCATATCCGGGTCTATGCCCGCAATTTCAGCAAATCGTTTTTTCAGCTTTTTATAACCAGATGCCTCGAGTGTGAAAAATTTATCGTAATTGTCAATGATCTGTAACAATTGGCTATAGTCTGTGCCTCTGAGTATATTGTTTTTCAAGGCAACCAGCTGCAGTTCGGAGAGCAGTGCGGAATAATATACCCAAGATAAATAGGGACTGCTGCTCCAGACAGCCTGAACAACCTGGCCTTTACGGTCGAAAAATGCGATAATGTATTCATCACCGTCTTTGATGATGTTGATCCAGTATCCCGGCCAGCGACGCATAAAGCGCTCACCATCGGGGCGGTCAAACAGTTCTGCTCCCGGGATGGAAACGGGTTGGTACGCGTTAACAGCCACATTAACGCCGCGTTTGATCGCTTTGTTTATATCCGGTTTTAGCGTCTCCAGCATTTCCGGGTACGCATCAATAATGATGATTTCCTGAACGGTTTCAAGCATGTTGCGACAGCGTTCAAGTACCTGTTCGCGGGTTTTGACCTGGTACACCCGATCATCATTATCTTCTGTTCTCAAAGATGCCAAAGAGGCCGAAGCTTTGTTTTTGCTGTCTGTGAACTGCCGTTCCATCCGGTCAAGCAATTCCGAATACTCTACAGCGCGGCACATGCGGTTTTCTGATTCATCGATCAGTAAAGCGCCTTTGAGTTCCAGGGTTTGTAAGGCTTTGTATACATTGGCTGCAGGCTTGCCTATTGCCTGTGCGATCCGGTAACCGGTGGAAGGTGGGTTCTGAACCAAAAAGGTATATATTTCCGCTTCTAAACGGGTAAAACCCAAATCCATTAATGATACTATGCCTGTTTCCTGATCCATGCACTGCGCCTCGTATTAGTAGTTCATGCTACTAATATAACGAATAAAATTTTAAAAAGTTACATTTTTTTTTCAAAACGGATAAAAAAAGTGTAAAAAGTTTGAGTTTTTAACCCCACAGTGATGAATATTCCCCCGGAATTATCTGCTATTCAGAAATTGCGTATAGATACTCCATTGTAGCTATATAAAGAGTGCCGTTTGCGGCTACCGGAGAGGGATTAATGTCGCTGTCAAATTCCGCCGTGTGAATGATCTTTTTGTTTTTATCTGCGGCAAATACCCATACGCTGCCTCGCCTGGTTCCGATATACACCTTGTTATCTGCAACCAGAGTTGATCCCCACATGTCACTATCTGTTTTATGCTTCCAATACAATTCCCCGGTTTCTGCGTTCAGGCAGTAGACATAGCGGCTGCAATCAGCAACGAATACCAATCCGTTATAAATGGATGGAGTGGAGCAGCAGTGCTTGCCGAGTTCCACGGACCAGCGTTGAGCAGATGCTGTCACATCTCCCTGCCCGGTGGCATCTATGCAGTGGATCCAGGATTGATTTTTACCCCACCAGACATCACCGCCCAGTGTGAGATAGATTTTGTTATTGTGAAACACTGGCATGCTTTTGATGTTACTGGGGCTGATATTGCGATTTTTCAGATACTTGTGCACACTGTCTTTGGGAGCAGTAGGATCTCCATCGTACCACCAGATTTTATCGAGCGTTGCGGGAGTTGAAAGCGTTGCTGTTATTTCTTTAAATGCATAGAGAATTCCATCACCGCCACCGAAAAATATCTGGTTTTGACCATTGATGTTACCCAGCGTGGGAGAAGACCAGGTACTGTGAAAGATGCGCGGACCTATACCCTCATTGTCTCTGGCTGCAAGCTTGCCTGTGCGCTTGTCCAGTACAATCAGGCTGGGGGCCTGTGGCGAGCGTATAACTGCGTGGGTATTGTCCACACCATTACTGGTATTGATGTATAGATAATCGTCTTTAATCAGGATAGAGCTATGTGCGGCATCATGTTGGCGGATGTTTTGTTCGTGAACCATGTCATACATCCAGAGAATGTCTGCATCTTTCGGTCCCGGTGGTATGGGCGCACTCTCTTCCGGCACGACAAAAGAAGCTTCATCTTTATATGGGCCGTCATTACCATTTGCCTGTCCGTGAATATCCATGCAGAGCACCTCACCACGGCTGCTGACCAGATAGACTTTATCGTCTTCAACTGTGGCAGGTGAGCTGATGCCTCCACCTGGCCAGTCCCAATAGATATCGTAAGGTAATTTAGGTACGACCAATTGCCATAGCAGGCTGCCGTCTTTTTCATCAAGGCAGAGTAGAATGCTCTTGTCTCCGGTATGCCGGGGATCGCGAGGAAACTCGTTATTGGTACCAATGAATACCCTGCCACCGCTAACTACAGGTGTAGAGTAGGATTGTTTGCCGAGTTTGGCTTTCCATTTTATATTTTTACCTGTAAGAGGATCAAACTGGTCTGGTAGATGGGTTTCTTGTGATACCATATTGCGAGAGTATTGTTCGCCCCATTGCGGTCTGTCTGCGCCATAGAGGTTACAAAGGGAAAAGAGCAAGAATGAAAAAAGAATTTTGAATGTCTGCTTCATAATTATTCCATGCATTAAATGAAATCAACAGCTGATTTAAAATAGTAATTAAAATGAAAAAAACATGGAGATAAATAATAAATTTTACAAAACATGCTTGATAATCTTGTAAATTGGTTGTATTATTTATCATAATTCCGGGGAGCGTATGAAAAATAAATATTTTGTGTTGTTTGTAATCGTTTTTTTGAGCCCTTTATGGATTTTTGCCCAATCGGAACGACCCAAAGTGGGGTTGGTTTTGAGCGGTGGAGGTGCAAAGGGTTTTGCGCATATTGGTGTGCTCAAAGTTATTGAAGAGGCCGGCGTTCCTATTGATGTTGTGAGTGGCACAAGTATGGGATCTATTATTGGTGGATTGTATGCCATTGGCTACAATGCTGAAATGATTGAAAAGATTATTCTTGAACAGAATTGGGTAGATCTTTTTAATGATAATATTACCCGCCATGAAATATCCATTCAGGAAAAACTAGAGTTGTCGCGATATGTGGGAGGCTTTCCCATATACGGAACCAAGGTTGGTTTACCTACCGGACTGATGGTAGGTCAAAAAGTCTCTGCAATGTTGTCCCGGTTGACATGGTCTATGCATCATGTTGAAGATTTTGATGATTTTCCCAGACCTTTTCGGTGTGTGGCAACAGACATTGAAACCGGCAAGCCCTATGTTTTTAAATCGGGATATTTACCCGAAGCAATTCGTGCGAGCATGGCGATCCCTTCGGTTTTTACACCCGTACGCATTCAAGGGAAAATGCTGGTTGACGGAGGAATTGTACGGAATTTACCGGTTCAGGAAGCTGTGGATATGGGAGCGGATTATATCATTGCAGTAGATGTAACAAATCCCTTGTTTTCTCAAAAAGAGCTGGATTCGTTTTTTGAAATATTGAACCAGACCATAAATTTTCAAACGGTTGCCAAACGTGATGAACAATTATCCATGTGTGATCTCTATATTTATCCGAATATTGAAGGCTATACTATATTTGATTTTTTTAAAGCAGACTCTTTGATCCATTATGGAGAAATGAAAGCACGGGAGTTTTTGCCGCAACTCACCGCTCTTGCCGATTCTTTAAAAAAATATAATGAGCCTGTTAGAATTTCTGCACCGGCCACTGATATCCAGTTTGTTGATATTGTGGATGTCAAAGTATCAGGATTGTCACGGGTGCCTGAATATGTGGTTACCTCTAATATAGGATTAAAAATTCCCAGCCGGGTTACTCCTGAAGATATTGAAAAGGCGGTAGATAGGTTGTATGGTAGTCAATTATTTGAACGTGTTACCTATCAGTTAAAGTCTACATCTGATGGTACTATTCTCATTTTGTATGTTGTAGAAAATACAACCAATCTGCTGAATTTTGGTCTGAATTATTCTAACCGTCATGATGCAACTATATTACTGAATGGTACTTTTCGAAATTTGTTGGGGCATGGGTCTAAATTGTCTCTGGATAACAAGCTGGGACATAACCGTGAGCTGGGTGTGAATTATTTTTATCATACTATATTTAAACCAGCAGTGGGATTTGGATTTGATGTGAGGGCAAAAGAAAGCGATTTTGATAATTTTGCAGATCATGTGCGCATTGCCCGGTACAATTTGTTTAATATGACTTTGGGCTTGCAATTGAAAGCATTGTTGACCAATGGTTCTGCAATTGGATTAAATATTCAGCGTCAGCGTACGGTTTTAGACCCCAGCGTGGTTTCCAATAAATCGATTAGAGATATTACAAATGATTATTTTAATACCAGTTTAGAATTGGATATTGATACGTTTGATCATGCTGTTTTTCCTGTATCCGGAATGGTATTGCATGCGGAAGGTAAATATTTTCATATGCTGAGCGATCCGGTAGCATTAGACAAATCATTTGTGCGTTATTTCCTGGATTTAAAGCGAGTAAGGAAACTGACAAAAAAGTCAGCGTTCAGGTATGAACTGGTGACGGGGTACTATAGTGGAGATATGGTACCTGTTGAACAGTTGTTTTATTTTGGTGGATATCATTACTATGAAAATTACATGTTTCCTTTTGCGGGACTGGATTATATGGAAATTGCCGCCAGAAATTTGATTATTGGAAGAACAGCACTGCAATTTAAGGTCTTTGCGCAGCAGTATTTTTCTGCCGGTTTAGCTGTGGGGATATTCCATGACCGTTATCAGGAACTTTTTTCAAACGGCAGCCGTATTTGGAGTGGCAGCCTTTCATATGGGATGGATACACCTTTGGGGCCTGTAAAATTTTCAATTGCATCCAATAATCGTGAAAAGGATTTACAGGGATATCTAAGTATAGGTCACTGGTTTTAAAATAATTGTTTAGAGTTCCTCTCGCCAGGTGTTAATGATCTCGTCAACCCATTCAACCTTAGGCATGGGATTGTAGAGTCTAAAGTGTTCGGGTTTTGTCCAACCTTCCCATTTTTTCCACATGGACCCCTCGGTTAGGGTGTTACGGATAGAGATTAATGCCATTCGCAAAGCATAGCTGTATTGCTCGTACAATTCTGTTTTTGCGGGCATGTTGGGATGGTTTTGCAACTCAACCAAAAAGTTATTATATAGTGCCGTAGCCTCGAGTAAACGCAGGTTCATTTCATAAATTCTTGCGGGGAATACAATCTGATCATCATAAACCAAAAAGCAAGTTTCCGGTACAGCCGGTAATGTGTTTTCTGCTGTTTGTAAAGACAATTCTGCCAAACCTGTTGCAGACGCGATTTCTGGTAACGATACTTTTTCAAGTTTTTTATCAGCCAGGTTTTTGAGTATGGTTTCAATCATTGCTGTAATGTCACGATACCCGCCAACGGGTTGATGGGCTTTGTGCAAGAGTTTTAAACTTTCAATAATGCAGCCAGATGCCTGGTGACTGAAATAGCGGGATGTCCAGTCAGTATAGAATTGTTCCGGATCAAATTGAACCGGGTCCCAGGCTGCCAAAGCACAGGCTTCAAGGTTGAGAATGAAATGTTTAAAATCCTGGCCATTTACCAGATAGCAGCTTGTCATTTCCCGCTGCATGGCTTCCAAAGATGCCTCTTTGATTCTACCGGGATAAGGATCTTGTAATACATGGTTCTTCCAGACACCCGCGTGAATGTAAATGCCAAAGTCGTATTTACGGCGCGGTGTTTCTTCAGGCCAGTCACCAAATTCAGCAAAACCATGGTCAGCCCATAGCATTTTGATATTACGGTTTGGTTGAAATGAACCGCTATTGAACATGGGGCGCCCTTCACTCCACAAATCACAAAAGAGGATGGCATTGGGATTATGTTCAATGATTATATTGTAAAGTCCCTGAAACATTTTGTTCATAAGGGGACCGGTTTCAATGCCGGCTTGTTTTTCTTTTGGACATTTATATGCTGTGTCCCAATAGGGGTGACGGGGGCGTTGCAAAAACAAGTCAGCTTTACCTAAAGGGGATTTGTTTAAATAGTAACGATATATTTTCATCCACTCGTCCATGTGTTCGGACAGGCATAGATGATCATCCGAGATATGGTGGAACTCCCAACCGAGATACATGGGAACCTGAACCAGCATCCCTTTGCTGTGCGCGTAATCAATAACCTGCTCAACCAGTTCAAGGTCGGTGTGGTATTCAACCATGTTGATATAATAATCTCTTTTATAATATTCAGCGCGTCCAAGCAGGTCATGTATGTCTATAAAATTATAGCGCATGCGCATCAGACTGTTGATCATTTCCTGCCAGATGTCAAATTCTACTACGAGTTTACGCCCTTTCCAGTTTGCCAGCATATCGTCATCATTGTCAAAATAACCACGTAAAGGGAAGACTGGGGCGTCTACACGTACAATTATGTCAGGTATGTGCAGGGTATCTTGAGGTTGAGGGGTTTTGCCTGTCCAGAATTCGAGTGCGTCAATATTCAGTACCTGTTTTGAAAATTCATATACGCCATAAAACAGTCCGCGTTCATCAGCTCCTATGATGGCCAAAACGGGAATGTTGGGCTTGGCGGTTAAACGTACTTTTTCAATTAGAAATGTCTCTGCGGGAAGATTGTCATTCATCATTAGCAATTGCAATTTACTGCTATCGCACAGGGCTTTGAGCATGGAATGCGATTTTTTAGTGCCGGCCAGAATGATTTTTGTATATTGAGTCTGTTTTTGAAAATCAGATTCGTTGCAAATGAATACAGATTCGTTTTGACATACTTTGGCAATATCGGTATTTAGATCATTTATTGCATTTTTTTCTACAACAGAGGCATTGTCACCATAGATGATGAGGGTTTGGGCGTGTAAGCAGGAAAATAGCAGAAAAGTTATTAACAGGAAAGTGGAGCGCTTCATGAATACCTCGTTTTATATTGAATTACAAGGGAATTATAATATATAAAAAATTGGGAGAATTAATATAAAAAAATAGAGATAGAAAAAATTTTTACAAAGAGATCGGTTGATATAAAATTATGATGGAAAGGTCAATTCATAGATTGTTCCGTTTTCTGTCCGAACATCAAGTGTACCTTTGAGCTGTTTTGTTAGTGATTGTACTAACTCCAGACCCAGGGTGTTTGAATGTTCAATGTCTAAATTTTCCGGTAATCCTTTGCCATCATCCTGATATACGAGTTTGAAAGAATGGTCAAGTTTCTCAAAATGAATAGCAATGACACCACTGTCCAGATTTGTAAAAGCGTGTTTTAAAGAATTTGTGATCAATTCATTCAATAACAAGCCACAAGGGATAGCTGATGCAATATCAATAAAGACATCTGTAATATTAACCTTGAGATTGATTTTTGACATATCCGTTTGCATTGATCGGTAAAGGCTTTTTGCGAGATTGTCTACATAATATCCGAAATGGATTTGCGCAAGATTGTCTGAACGATACAGAGATTCATGGATCAGGGCCATTGATCGGATTCGGTTCCTACTTTCTTCAAATGCTTCCAAAGCATGGGGTTCTGTAATATTGGCTGCCTGGATACTTAGGAGGCTGGAAATAACCTGCATATTGTTTTTTACCCGGTGATGAATTTCTTTTAATAAAACCTCTTTTTCGTGTAATGCATTATTTAGCTCTTGAGCGGATTTGATGTGTTCTGTCATGTCTATGAGTATCATTCCCAGCTCTGAACCGGTTTTAAAAACCCGGATTTGTATGTTGTATTCTTTGTTGTTTGTTGCTTTAATCGTTTCATCCGATGAAAAGGGGATACCTGTTTCAAGAACGTTTTTGTATTTGTTGAGCAGCTTTTCATCAAGCTTATTTGAGAAAATTTCGTGAATTGATTTTTTGTAAAAATCCATTCTTTTTGCACCCGGTGCAAAAATTTGAATGCCCAGGCGATTAATTAACAATAGCTCAAAGTTCTGATTCCAGACCATAAATACTTCGGTGGCAGAATCAATAAACTGGAACATTTTTTCTTCACTTTCAATCAATGCCTTGTTTGACTCCCGTAAAGCATTGGTTCGGGTTTTGACGATTTTTTTGAGCTCCTGCTGTGATATCTTGAGCAATTGCGATTCCTGTTTTCGCTCGGTAATATCATGCATTACCAGGATGTATGCATTGATTTTTCCTGATTGTGTAAGAATTTTTGATATTTTTATATCATAATATTTGGCAGTACCTGATCCTTTATCATGCCGGTTGCATTCCACAATACCGCTTGTAAAATTGTTTTTTTTCAGGCAATTCACAAAAGGCGGCCAGTGGGCAAATTCTGTTTCGTAATAAACTCCAATGGATTTGATTTTAGTCAAATTGAATATTTCGGAAGCTTTGGTGTTGAAATCAACTAATCTTTTTTCTGAATCAAAAACCAGAACTGCTTCATCCATGATTTCTACTATCTGGTTTCGTGCAACCGGAATGATATCTAACAAGCGGTACTGATATAATCCAAAAATAATAATGATTCCGGTGATTGAGAATACAAAAGTAGCATATTCAACATTATAGGGGTTGAATCCTAAAATAGAAAACGAACTGAAAACAACCGGCAATGTGCCTGCCAATAATAACGCAATTGCCTGTCTTTTATATAAATGGGTGCCTATTATATATGCGCGTATGAATTTATAAAAGACGTATAGTGCTGTACTGTAGCTAAAGACAATTTGAAACCAGAATGCCGGGCCATAGAATATATGCATATCTATGTAAGATTTGTTTTGAAACAGCTCCAAACGTGTTATGTATAAGTGATGCAAAGAATTGGTTATTACAAAAATAAATACAATAACAGGAATTGAAATAAAGATGATATTCAGATATTTATTAAAGCTTTTTTTATCGATAAATATTTTGGCAAAATATAAATATGCTACCGGTACAGTGAGAAATCCAACCGCTTGTAACATAAACCATGTCCATTTTGCTTCAAGATTTGCGCTTGATAGTTCACCCGCGTAGGCAAGAGACCATACTGCTGAGCTGACCATAAAAATTGAAAATGGGATTCTGCCGGTGGCTGATGTTTTTCGAACAATATAGATAAAAATCGAAAATGATATAGTGAACGAAAGTAACAAAAAAAATGTAAATGGTGTATATTGAAACTGCATGGGTTACCCCTTTTTGACCCAATTCCTACTTGTCTTAAGTTAAACAAGTAAACAATTATTTCCCACTTTTTTTTCCCAAAAAGCTTTATATTTCTTGATTTTTACCGAATAAATTAACATACTCAATATCATAAAAATTGGAGGGTTATTGCATGAAAAAGTATTCAGTAATAATGCTGTTTGTTGCATTATTCTGTTCTGTTGGATCTGCCGGAGTCATTGGTGATCTGATTGAAATTTCCAAGGCGCCATTTTGCCAGAGTTTTACCCAAGCCGTTTATAATCCTATTGAGGATGAGTACCTGGTGGTTTGGGAAGATAACCGTACATATCAAACCACACACTCTGATATTTACGGACAAATTATTAGAGGTGATGGTACACTACGAGGTGAAAATATTTGTGTTACCAACGACTCTTCTTCACAGTGGTGGCCGCATTTGGATTTTGACCCCATTAGCAATCGATATTTGATTGTTTTTTCTGATAATCGAAATGCTCAAGATATTGATGATTGGTATGATAATTACGATGTTTATGCTGCAATTCTCGACAAAGATGGTAAACACATTGAAACTGAATTTACTGAAATTGATACCTGCTTTTCAATCTGTACGGATTCATCAGCAATCCATTATCCGGATGTTGCGTATAATTCAATGACAGGAACCTTTCTGGTGGTCTGGACGGATTATCGCGGTGTAATAGAGTACAATGGTGATATTTATGGCCAAATTGTAAATGCAAATGGTGAGTTTTTAATCCCTTCAGATCGATCAGAAAATTTTGTTATCTGTGATACAAATAATATTCATGATGTTCCGGTTGTCACCTATTCGGATTATATCAATGAATGGTTTGTTGTTTTTGGCAGCGACAATTATATGAACAATATTGAAGTCTGGGGACAACGTGTAAGCGCGTATGGTGCTTTGCGCGATGCTATTGGCCATGATCAGGAAGGCCCTATGGTTATTGCTACAGATACCGGCAATTACATTGATCCCTTGCAACCCCGTGCGCAGTTTAATTATGAATATGACAATTCATTAAACAAACCCGCACAGAGCAGTAAATTCTGCGAGTGTCTGGTGACGTGGGTGAATGGAGCGTATCCGGATAATGATATTTATGGACAACGGGTTGCCTTTGTACCGGATTCGGAAGCGGTCAAGATGGGGTTAAAACCGACTGCGGATGACGACAGTTTGTTTTTCTGCTATGCTATAAACAACCTGGGTGATTTTGAAGTACATTCCGCATTTCCCATAAGTGATGCAACCGGGCTGCAGAATGCTCCTGATATTGCCTGGAGTGAATATGATAATGAATTCATGCTGCACTGGGAAGATCAGCGGAACATGAACACTGATTATTACAATACAGATGAATACGGACAACGTGTTTATGTAGAACCTGATTCATCCGTTTCATTGATTACGTTAGACCGGGCCAATGATGTTGCCAGCACTGAAAATTGTGAAATTGATACTGACGAATACAAGAGTGCTGGTGGAAACCTGGTGGGTATTGCGCATAACAGTTATCGTAACGAATTTCTTGTGGCTTATGCTGTTTATGATTCTACGAATGAAGAAAATGGCAACGAGCTGGTTGCCCGTATTATCAAAGGCACCATACCGGTTGGAGTTGAGGAAAATGAATCTGTTCCTGCTGCTTTCAGTCTGGGTCAGAATTATCCCAATCCTTTTAATCCGCAAACCACTATCGAGTACAATCTGGATAAGGCCGGTGATGTGCAAGTTGTGGTTTATGATATTAACGGAAAACGCATTCAAACGCTGTATGAGGGATATCGTCAGGCCGGTAATTACCAGTTGACCTGGAATGGTATGAATGCTCAGAACCAGCAGGTAGCATCGGGCGTTTATTTTTACAAGATGCAATGCAACGGAAACACCCTGGTCCGTAAAATGACATTGATTCGTTAAAAAAAAAATGAATAAAATTACATCCCGCGGTGTATACCAGATACCGCGGGATTTGTTGTTTAGCGTGGAACAAAAGCGGGTAATTTTACGTTATACGTATAGAAAAGCAATTGTTTTTTGCTGAAAAAGTGTTAAATTATATGATGCTCTTTGAAATGGGGACGACTTGGATTCGACGGGAATTATGGTGTTAGTGGCTGCGTGTCGAGGACCTCTCGGTGACCTCGTTAATCATCCGAGAAAATCAAGTAATTGCAGACAATTACGATTACGCTTTAGCTGCTTAATTGACAGCTAACGTCCTTCCGGAATTGGACCCGCAGGGGGCCGGAAAGGACGACGATTACTGCGGGTTTGCGTTTTATGATGTTCTGGCGTAAAGCGTGAAATTTTACAGAACTGGGTTGTTCTGGCTTTGTTTAAGGCGGCAGGGACAACCGAGATACAAGCCATAAACTATGCATGTAGACGCTGCTATGGCCGAGTTTTCGGACGTGGGTTCAACTCCCACCGTCTCCACTAGAATTGTAAAAGCCCTGTGACTGAAAGTTGCAGGGCTTTTTTTGTGCTGAAAAGATTTTTGTTTAATAAAAATAAATTTTTATATTGGTTTATTACTTAATAAAATATCAGTGATTTGTTGGAGGTCTTGATGGCCGGAATACAAGGTTTTAAAATAAAAAATTATAAAACTTTAAAAGAAATAACCTTGGGCAGGCTTTGGAACCAGCGCGAAAAAGATGCTTTAACACCCATGACAGCGGTTATTGGGAAGAATGGTGTGGGTAAAAGCTCTTTATTTGACGCTTTTGGATTTTTGGCAGATTGTTTAAAATTGGGTGTGGAAGAAGCTTGTGATGTAAAGGGGCGGGGCGGCTTTGACCGTATTCGATCGCAGGGAGTAAACGAACCTATTGAATTTGAAATCTATTATAAACAAACTGCAAATTCTCGGCCTATTACTTATGAACTCGCTATTGATATTGATAAAAAAGGACGACCCTTTGTTAAACGCGAGAGATTTCGACAGCGACGAAAAGGTCAAAGTAGGGGGAGACCATTTTCGTTTTTAATATTAGAGAGTGGAAAAGGGGTTGCCTGGAAGGGCGACGAAAATGTTGGGGTATGGGAAAAAGGGATGTCTTTGCAACAGCTAATTGATATTTTCTCTGTTGAAGAAGGTAGGGAAACGGAAATTGTAGAGCTTGAAGATATAAGGAAATTAGGAATTGCGACATTAGGGGCCCTGAAACAACATCCCCGGATATCAGCTTTTCGAAATTTTATTGAAGGTTGGTATTTGAGCTATTTTGCTCCTGATGCGGCGCGCAGTTTACCTTTAGCCGGGCCTCAAAAACATTTGAATGTGAGTGGTGATAACCTGGGTAACTTTGTGCAATATATGGAAAGAGAACATCCGGACAGGTTAAAGTCTGTTTTGAATTCAATTGCTGAAAAAATTCCTGGTGTTAACAAGATAAATACACAAAAAAGTGAAGACGGCCGTTTATTACTCCGCTTTAATGACAAAGGCTTTAAAGATCCCTTTTATGCGCAGCAAATGTCTGACGGAACACTTAAATTGTTTTCATACCTTTTGTTGTTGAATGATCCTACACCTCCGCCGTTCATTTGTATTGAAGAGCCTGAGAACGGGCTTTATCACAAATTATTAGAGACTTTGGCGCAAGAATTACGTGCACATGCTATAAAAAGAAAAGATGGTGCCCAGATTTTTGTAACAACGCATCAACCCTATTTTGTTGACGCACTGGCACCAAAAGAAGTTTGGATTTTAGAAAAAGGTGATGATGGTTTCTCTAAAATTCGTCGTGCAAGTGATGATCCTGTTGTTGAGGGGCTTGTGAGCGAGGGATTGCCATTAGGAGGGTTATGGTATAGCGATTATTTGGATGCGAGGTAATGAATGCATTTTGAGATATTGGTAGAGGATGCATCAGGAAAAGTAATGCTTGAAAAGCTCATACCCCAAATTATTAATAATGAAAATCATTCTTTTAAGATAAAATCTTATAAAGGGATTGGGAAAATCCCACGAAATTTAAAGCCTGGAACAGAAGCCTCTAAAAGGATTTTACTAGACCAATTACTTAATTTATTAAAAGGATATGGAAAGACATTCAATCAATATCCCACTGATTATCGTGCATGTGTTTTTATTATCTGTGATTTGGACAAGAAATGTTTGAAAACTTTTCGACAAGAATTATTTTCTGTTTTGGACCAATGTAAGCCAAAACCCGAAACACGATTTTGTATTGCAATTGAGGAGGGAGAGGCATGGCTGCTAGGTGATATACCGGCTATAAAGTCGGCTTATTCAAATGCTAGAGATACTGTTTTAAATCGTTATGAAAATGATTCTATATGTGATACCTGGGAGTTTTTAGCAGATGCTATATATAAAGGTGGTTCTGAAAGTTTAAAAAAAGGGCCATGGAATTTTATTGGTATGATGAAATCCGAATGGGTCGAGAAAATAACTCCCCATATGGATATTCATAATAATAATTCGCCCAGTTTTTGTTATTTCAGAGATAAAATTATGGAATTGATTCAATAATTGATTATTGATTTCATTAAATTGTTAACCATGATTTGATGATTGAAATAATGTTAATAAAAATGCTATATCCTCCCCAACCACCAATCCTAATTGGGGAGAAAATAATCCCATCAATAAAACACCTTGTACAACAATCGCACGTTTCTACCGGGTTCGGGCATGACGTCTTTGACGCGGTTGAGGTGCTTGCGATAGGATGTGTCCGTTGCATTGTTGACGGACAAGGAAATACTGTGCATGAATCCCGCTGCGGCGATGAGGTATTGCGCTGAAAGATCAAGCACGGTATAGCCATCTGTTGTGGTTTCAAATTCGCCGGTACGAGTTTGCGCGTCTGCCGCGCGCAGGTTTATGCCCGCTGAGAAGCTACCTTTGCGATAGTTCAGTGCCAGTCGGCCTTCCAACGGAGGCGTGCGGGGAATGGGTGTGTGCTGAGAGCTAATCTCGCCCCAGACATAGCTGAGGGTGCCTGATAATGAAAAATATCGGGACAATAACCAGCTGCCTGATAACTCTGTACCGCGCATCATAACCGCCTCTCCCAGATAGCGGTATACGTAAAGGTCCGCGCGCCGCCAGCTTTTTGTTCCCGTATTGACCGGGATCAGGTAATTGTCGATATAGTTCTGGTATACCGCAAAATAGAGCGAGTGATCTCGCTGGTTCTTTTTGATAAACAGCTCGGTGCCCAGTCCGGTTTCTGCATTCAGTGCTGCATTGCCCACTTCATAGGCATACGCGGCCAGATGCGGTCCTTCAGAGAACAGTTCTTCCACGCCCGGCGGCATAAAGGTGCGGGTCACGGTACTACCCAGGAGCCAATTATTATAATCATATTGCAACGATACAGACGCGGCAACGCCCTGAAACTGTCGTTCTCTAACTGTGCCCACCTGTCTTGATTCATAGAGGGTATCTGGTTTGATGGATTTGAAATTGTACCGCACCGCTCCGTTTTGAATAAATGGCCCCAGGTTTGCCTGCTGGTAAAAATAAAACTCGTGATTATATTCCTGAACTGCCGGAGTAAAGGTAAGGCCGCCTGTAGCATAATCGCGATAGCTGGATTTCAATCCGATTTTGCTGTTTTC
Source organism: bacterium (assembly GCA_963693055.1). Lineage (GTDB taxonomy): Bacteria > Zhuqueibacterota > Zhuqueibacteria > Residuimicrobiales > Krinioviventaceae. The sequence goes on along the minus strand of OY843751.1, from coordinate 4,989,494 downwards.
AAATTTGCCGCAGCTTCCCAGTGTGGTTTCTATGCGCAGGTTGTGGTTTATGGCGCCAAAATTCATTCCCAGATCGCCCGAGGCTTCTATTTCTTCATGGTAATAGCGTGACCATGTATGGATTATATTTACGCTTTTAATACGTTGTTGATGCGGAAACCATTCCAGCAGGGTTTCTGTGTGTCTGCGCTCAAGATTGATATCCACACCCTTTGGATGACCGCCATAGGGATCAGGGGGGATGCCGTAACTGCTTTCATAATCGCCCGCGGCAAAGCCTACACGTCCCCATTTACGGATCAATGCCGCTCCGGCGGATGCGTTCTTGGTGTGAATACCTGTATTTGAAAGAGTTCCCGCAGGGGTTTGGATGCTTTCGGCCCGGCGGGTACTGCCATCCAACCGTACAGTTAAAGGTCCTACCGGCAGTGAGATATCTCCACCAACTGCGTTGCCGCTGTTGACGGTTTCGCCATTCAAGGTAAATGAGCCGGTTGGGACTTTGACGCCGGTAGTGGGTATGAATCCCCGAACCACATTGATCACACCACCCAGGGTATTAGAGCCGTACGTAAGCGCTTTGGGACCACGGACCACTTCAATGCGTTCTGTAGTCAATGGCTCAATGGCAACCGCATGGTCAGCGGATGTTGCCGAGAGATCGCCGGTAGTATTGGCATCTTCCAGCATGAGGAGCCTGGCTCCTCCCAGTCCACGTAAAACGGGTCTGGCGGGAGCGGGCCCCATTGTTTGCTGAGATACTCCCGGTTCATAATCTACGGTTTCGGCAATGGTTTTGCCCAGGTTGGCATGCAGTTTCTTATCTGACAGCATGATGGGTGTGCTTGCCAGTTCCTCATTGCTGCTGCGTTGGCTTTCTACCAAAACATCCTGAAACATTAATGGCGTTTGCTCAAGCACAATGTCCAATTGTGTTGTGTCTTTGTGCACCAGAGTGACCGGAAAGGTAATGTTTTTGTAGCCTATACGAAAAGTTCTTGCGGTAAAGCTACCACATCTCAAATCTGACAAGACAAATCTGCCTTTGGCATCAGTGGTGATGGAGCGATTGAGCTCTTGCAGCAGAATGTTGACAAATCCAATGGGCTCTGCGTTCATGGAATCTCTGACTGTACCTGTCAAAACAGAAGACTCTACCGGACACTCTGGGTCCGGTAATCCGGACCCGGGTGCTGTGTAAACCGGTTTAATGAGAATGCTGGTTGATAGTAAGAGCAGAATAAATAACCTTGTTCTCATGATCAAGCCACCTTAATCTGCAACAGTTATAGAAATCTCTGGAGAGACAAAATCGGCATGGTCTTCATGAAAAATTTTGAAAATGACAGTTGTTTGTCCTGCCGCAATTGCCGAAATGGCAAATTCCCATTTGCCATAACTATCTTCCTGAAGAATGTTTGCTACCGCAGTATTGCCAACTTCCCAGACAAATGCATAATGATCGCCTTCGGGGGTGAAAATATCACCGTCTTCTGCGATAAATTGAATGGTCAATTTGTCTGTAGTTTGTCCTGTGGTAATGGCAAAAGAGCCGGTAACGGTGCCTTCTTTATAGCTGACCAGTTCCTGATCACCTAAAGATACAATTAAGCCAGCAGCTTCAGCGTGGTCATGGTCTGATTCATGGGTGTCAACGGGATTGCTGTCATCTGAACATGCAGTGAAAAAAAGGATTGTAATGATGCTGAATAATATGATCCATTTGGATGTATTTATAATTTTCATGGGATTTCTCCTGTTTATAGATATACGTTTCCAAGTACCTGATAAAATGGTATAAAAAAGAGTTGTATTTTGTTAGGTAAACGGATTAAGCAGGAGGAGCCCGTAATTTGAGCGGAGAAGATGCAACCTGGCTGATAATGACAAGGTCCCTGTGGAAAAGAGCAGAGCCGGTCTTTTGCAGGGTTTGTACAAAAGCCAGAATAATGGTGAGGATAATAATAAAAAGCGTGGCTTCCATCCGGGAAACCGGACAGTCTTCATGGTGCTCAAAATCTGCGTTGTGATTATGCAGAAAAGGAGACGCGGTTGTGAGAAAAAGGAAAATCATTCCTGCGAGAATGATAATCCATGAAAGCGCATTTTTTGTATTTGGGTTCATTATTTAAAAATTGTTATCCGTATTTTTGAGCAACGGCAAGTTTTTATCTTTATCAGATATTATCATCTTTTTATCCAACAAAGGCCATTGTATATTTATTTCCGGATCGTTCCAGATAATTCCACGTTCGGCCTGTGGTGCGTACAAATCGGTACATTTGTACATGAATTCGGCAATATCAGACAATACATAGAATCCATGCGCAAAACCCGGGGGTACATATAATGCCTGTTTATTGTCTTCCGAGAGTTCAGCGCCAACCCATTTCCCATAGGTGGGTGAAGTTTGCCGTATATCTACAGCTACATCAAAGACCGAACCTCTGATAACCCTTACGAGTTTTCCCTGGGCATGCGGTTCAAGCTGGTAATGCAAACCGCGTAAGGTGCCCTTGACTGAACTGCTCATATTGTCTTGTACAAAATTTGCTGTAAAACCCTGCTCTTTCAGGATCTGCTGGTTATAAATCTCCATGAAATAGCCCCTGTGGTCTCCATGGACTTTAGGGGTGATGAGCAGCACATCGGGGATTTCCATTTTTTCGATTCGCATTTTATATAGTGCCTCAGGGTTTTATGGTCTTGTAAATCAGATGATTATCCAGGTTAAATTCTTCACTAATTGTTACGGTTTCAAGTAATTTTTTTTCAAGGTCTTTGACCGGGCGATTGGTATAAACTGTCATTAATGTATCACCCGCAATCACAGCTTCTCCTTTTTTTCTATGGAACCAGATTGCTGCGGCAGGATCGATTTTGTCATGCACGTGGCGTCTACCACCGCCAAGGTCTACCAGTATATAGCCAATATCCCGTGTTTGCATGGAAGATATAATTCCGCTTTCCTGCGCAAGAATGCTGATCTTTTGAGCAGGTTGATACAATTCCTCCGGGTTTTCAAATACAGAGATGTCACCGTATTGTCTTTCCACAATTTGTAGGAACTTTTCATAGGCTTTGCCATTGTTCAAAAGACCGGTCAATGTTTCTTTGGCTTGGTCGAATGTCTCGGCTTTTTCAGCCATCAGCATCATGTGTGCTGCCTGAGCAAGGGTTAATTCGGTAAGGTCCTGAGGGCCTTTGCCTTGTAATGTATTAACCGACTCTACAATTTCTACCCAGTTACCCGCACAGTCTCCCAGCGGCTGGTCCATGTCTGTGAGCATGGCTGTTACTTTGAGATCGTTAAGCATTGCGGTATCGATCAGGCTTTGGGTCAATTGTTCTGCTTTGTCCATGTCGGGTAAAAAGCTGCCATTGCCTATTTTGACATCCAGAACCAAGCCGTTTATCCCTTCAGCAAGTTTTTTACTCATAATGCTGGACGTGATAAGCGGAACCGAGCTGACTGTTGCGGTTGCGTCTCGAAGCGAGTACATGATCTTGTCTGCCGGTGCAACGTCTTTGGTTTGGCCGATGAGACACAAGCCCAGATCCTTAATATTGGTTTTAAATTCCTCAATGCTGAGGTCAGTTCTGAATCCCGGAATAGATTCCAGCTTGTCGAGCGTACCACCGGTGTGTCCCAGACTTCGACCCGAGATCATGGGAACATTGATACCTGCGGCGGCAGCGAGTGGTGCAAGGACGATAGATACTTTGTCTCCCACACCGCCAGTGCTATGCTTGTCAATTTTAGGGCCGGGAATATCTGAGAGGTCAATAATTTCTCCGGAATGGGTCATTGCGCGTGTCAGGCGGGCAGTTTCCTGGGGTGTCATACCCTGAATATAAATTGCCATGAGTAATGCGGACACCTGGTAATCGGGAACATGTCCGCGAGCAATCTCGTCTATACAAAAATCTATTTCACGGCTGTTCAGCCGTAAACCGTCACGTTTTTTTTCAAGAATAGTTGTGTAATTCATAGGCCCATCTGTTTTTGTGGGTAATTTAGGAAAACATTTGCGGACAATCAATGTTTTTTCTGGTGATGCGTGAATTCAGGTAGATAAATAAAATTAACAGATGGAACACGAATAAAACGAATGATTAAAACCTGTAGTTGATAAGCTAATAAGAGCTTAAAAACATCGACGCTTCCAGATTGTCTTTTTTTAAAATTAATCTATTGAAATTTTACATTTTGGTTGCCATATTTAAGGTATGAAAAAGTATTTTTTTTGGAGTGGAACATGAGTGTGGAATTGATCGTAAAGCATATAGACGATGTGCCAGCGGTACCGTGTCCCTGCGGGACCAGCCAGCGTTTTATAAACCGGGATGAGAACCCGAATGTGAGTGTGCACCGTACCGAGATTGAGGATGCCGAACTACATTATCATGCAAAAATTACTGAAATTTATTATATTCTGAACGGACGCGGGACGATGGTGTTAGATAATGAACATGCAGAGCTTGAGCCGGGTGTAGTGATACAGATTCCACCCGGTATAAAACACAAGGTGATGGGTAAAGTGACGGCTGTCATTGTTGCACAGCCAGCTTTTGATCCCAATGATGAGTTCATTGTAAAAGAGAACGAGAGGTAATGGTGGATTATTTTGGAAAAGCGCAAGGGGGGCGAGCAAGGACCCGGCTGCACGAGATTATTTTTGAAGCAGATACAACCGCAGGCAAGCTGTTTGATATTGCGTTAATCGTTTGCATTCTTGCCAGTGTGCTTGTGGTCATGTTGGACAGTGTGGCCTCATTTCGGTCCATGTTTGGAAAGCAGTTTTTGATGCTGGAATGGTTTTTTACGATTTTGTTCACCATTGAATACCTGGTCCGCATAGTGAGTGTCCGTCGCCCCTGGTCATATGCTAAGAGTTTTTTCGGAATTATTGATTTATTGGCAATCCTTCCCACCTATCTCAGTTTAATATTGCCCGGCAGTCAGTTTTTTCTGGTTATCCGGATTTTGCGGGTTTTGAGGATTTTCCGTGTGTTAAAATTTGTTCAATATCTGCGTGAGGCCAGGCAATTGATGAAAGCATTGCGGGCGAGTAAACGCAAGATCATTGTGTTTTTGTTTACCGTATTGACGCTTGTCATTATTCTGGGTTCGCTTATATATATAATAGAAGGCGAAAAGAATGGATTTACCAGCATACCCAAAAGTATATACTGGGCTATAGTAACACTCACCACTGTGGGATATGGAGATATTGCTCCGCAAACCAATCTGGGACAGGCACTGGCAGCGGTGATTATGATACTGGGGTATGCGATTATTGCGGTCCCTACCGGTATTGTTACCGCTGAAATGACACAAATTGCCGGAGCCAAAGTTTCTACCCAGTCGTGTCCGTCTTGCAGTGCTGAGGGTCATGAATGGGATGCTGTTTATTGCAAGTTTTGTGGATCTAAATTGTAAGGAATATATGCACCAACAGGAATTGAATACCTCGGAATTGATTGCAAAGCTGGCTGAATTTGCAGACAGTGTTGGCAAGTTGGGTGATTTTGATGGATTGGCCCAGTTTACCCTGGAGTTTATTGAAAAACATGTACAACCTGATTATGTTTCCATTACATTATTTGAAAGCAGCTCTGGAGATCTGGTTCTGGATAAATATCTTGGATGCTGTTTTGAAAGAAACATTCCCCCGGCAATGAACCGTTGTGTGGATGTTGCGGCTGCGATTGCAAAAGGTGGTGAAGTATTAGCGGCACCTGAGAATCACAGCGATACATTTATCATGCTTTATGATCCTGATCAATTGGAATACTGTGAATTGCGGATTCCTTTTTTTGTTAAAGACAGATACATTGGTGTGCTGGGATTGGGGAAACCACGGTCAGGAAGAGAGTATACAGTAGAACTTATTGACCTGATGCGAATTTTAACCAGTCATATTGGAGTGCAGTTTGACAATCTGTCATTACGTCAAGCGGTTTATGTTAAAGATCATGTTGTCAACTCTGAAAAACCGTTGCAAGATGAAACCGTTCAGGTTTTTCATCCATATATCCGGGTAAAGGCCAAGGATGATTATGACGAGCTTTTGGGGCACTCTTCAGAGATTATTCGGGTCAAAGAAATGATCAGCAGAATTGCAGCTGAAAAAGTACCGGTGCTCATTACCGGAGAAAGCGGTACCGGTAAAGAGTTGGTTGCACGGTCTATACATGTGCAAAGCAGACGTTCAACAAAGCCTCTGGTAACCATGAATTGTGCCGCCATGCCTGACAATCTGGTAGAAAGTGAATTGTTCGGGCACGAAAAGGGGGCATTTACCGGAGCAATTGCTGCGAAAAAAGGCAAGTTTGAATTTGCCAACGATTCTACACTGTTTCTGGATGAGATAGGAGATATGAACCTGCATGTGCAAGCCAAGCTGCTGCGTGTCTTGCAGGATGGTCAGTTTCAACGTATTGGCAGTAATGATAATACCTATTCGGATGTTCGATTGATTGCGGCAACCAATAAAAACCTGTCTTCTGCAATGCAAAATGGAGAGTTTAGAGAAGATTTGTTCTACCGAATAAATGTATTCCAGATTGAGATTCCACCCTTGCGGGAAAGAGGTGATGATATTTTGCTGCTCGCGAATAATTTTTTGCACATTTTTAATGAGCGATATCAGAAATCAGTCAAGGGCTTTGATCCATCAGTTGTTGACTGGATGCATGGTTATCATTTTCCCGGGAATGTACGTGAATTGCGAAATATTATTGAACGGGCCGTGATAATGGGACAGTATGATATCGTAACACTTAATTATATGCCCACCAGTGGCAAAAACGGACATCCCAAAGTTGAAAAGAAATCCCAGTTATCGTTGGATGCTTTGGAGCGTGACCATATAATTTCCGTTTTAAAGCAGGTAGAAAATAACAAAAGTGCGGCAGCAAGAATATTGGGGATTGCCCGTAAAACCCTTCGCGAGAAAATCCAAAAATATAATATCGAGCTCTAGCCTGGTACGAAACGTACCAGGTGGGGGTTGTGTACCAGTTCAAAGTGCTCTAAAAGGTACCAATTACATTTCCGTGTTTGAATACTAATTCATTTTGACTACCCAATATGTTGTTAATTTTGAGTTTGTGGGGAAGTTTTATTTTTAACAATTGTTAACAATTTTATGGCATGTACCTTGCGTAAGGAGAAGCATAAAACGAGAACAATTAAATGGAGGTCATCATGAAAAATCTGGTTTGTATATCTATTGTAATACTGTTCCTGAGTGGAATGGCTTTTTCTTTTAGCAATATGCCCAATAGCGATCATGTATGCGAGGGTAAATATTTAAAGAACCTTGATCATACAATGGTGGAAAAAAGAGCTGATGCCGTTATGCATCTAGCTGACGATGGATGCCGTGAAGTTCAAGATCGTCTGATTGATATGGCACAGAATGAAGATAATTATGCCGCACGCATTGTAGCGATTGTAGCGCTTACACGTGTAGGTGATGAATATACAGTATCCGCATTGCGGGACTGCCTGGATGTAGAAAACCGTCAGACTGTACGTACGGTTTTAAATGGCGCAATCAATATGCTTGAAAACAGATTGATCGCCAGTATGTAAAATGTAACACAGACAACTCCACACACACTCCGGTATTAAAGGCGCTCTGAGATCAGGCAGGGCGCCTTTTGCCTTTTAGAATCTCTTTAATAATAAAATCCGCACCATCAGACGGAACAGGTCTCCACTTTTTATCACTATGAAGTAATCGATCTATAGCAGATTGCCAGTCTCCGCTAATGAACGATGGGTAATCCAGCTCCTGGCTTTTGAAATCCTGTTTGAGCGCCCGGATGAGGGGAACATCTTCAATAAAATGTTGTCTGGGGATGTAAAGAATGGGGATCTGATTCGCAATACATTCCGAAAGTAAACTGTACCCGGGTTTGGATATCACCAGATTGCAGGCATTCAAAATGTCCGTAAATGTCAGCGTACCTTCCGGAATATGCACAAAATTGGGTTGGTCAATCTGTTTGGATGATATCAGGAATTTATAGTTTTTTAATCTCCCCACATTGTCCCAATTGACTTGTTCAAGGTCCTGGCTGCGCAGGGCGATCAGAATCACTGTATCGTAATTATTCAGCCCGAGTATTTTTCTTGCCTGCTCTTTTGAAATTTGGGCTTTTCTGGCTACCAACGGTGTAGAAATACTTTTGGGAAAAACAGACATGTCACCACTAAAGGGGAGTTGGAACAAACAGGTTGCCTTGCTGTAAGCGTTTTTAATATTCCGAATGATTTCGTGAAACTGGGGGTGTTCGACTGTAAAGTCGCTATAGATCCAGTCCCATGAGAAATTGCCAACCGCATAACATAGGATGTTTGCCTTTTCCGCGATTTCGAATGCAAGTGGGGGGATATCTGCCAGAGCAATATCGATTTGGTTTTGTCGTAAAAAATCGGATTCCAGATTTATCAGGCTTATTTTGTTTAGTAACAATTCCTGATTGGCCTGCAAAGTAGCTGGTTTGTCCACAGCAAAACTATTTTTTTGTAACACGCCAACATCCAGTTTGCTTTTATGTAAAAAGACCGTTTCCCCCAGAACATCCGAGAACAACCACTCGAAAGCTGTGGTGCGAATGTGGACGGTTGCCATTGGATCATGTACGAGAATTGATTTAATAATCTCCACAGACCGGACGATATGCCCATACCCATGCCCGGTAATATAGTATGCCCAGTTCATTTATGTCCCGATAATAAAAAATGCCGGGTTGCCCCGGCTTTTTTTAATCTTCTTTAACTCGTTTAGCATCCCAGTACAGGTAGAAACTGAGCAAAAGGAAAAATGCCAGTGCCAGCAGTTCGCCGCCGTGGCTTTCGGCCCAGTGTTCCGTTAAAATGGGTTGTACCCAAGGGATTTCATCGAATCCCACATATTTCATGAATGCAGCTAAAACACCCATAATAGCGCCACCGGCTATGAACCCGGAAGCGATGAGGGTACCGCGTTCGCGGCGTTTATTGATAACCGCTTCAACTTTGCTGCTTTTCAGTACAAAATAAGAGATTAAACCACCAGCCAGGATAGGTGTATTAAAGTCTTGAGGAATATACATGCCCAGTGCAAAAGCCAGCGGGGGAACGCCAACCATCTCTAACAGCAGGGCAAAGATAGCACCAGTGATATAGAGCATCCAGGGAGCGGGCTGGTTAGACATGAGCGGTTTAATGACAGCGGCCATGGCGTTTGCCTGTGGAGCTACCAGAGCGCCTTCGCCCACGAATCCATAAGTTTCGTTCAGCATCATGATTACAAAACCTACCGATGCCGCGGCAACCAGGGTACCCAAAAATTTATATTTCTGCTGGGTAATGGGTGTAGTACCGAGCCAGTAGCCGATCTTTAAATCTGTTACAAATGCACCAGACATGGACAATGCTGTACAAACAACACCACCAATGATAAGTGCCGAGAGCATTCCGGTGGTTCCGGTAAGTCCGACTTTGACCAGGATAAAGGATGACAGGATCAGGGTCATTAATGTCATACCGGATACAGGGTTGGTTCCCACAATGGCGATGGCCCGTGCCGCCACAGTAGTGAACAGGAATGCAATGATCATTACAATGAGAATGCCAACAACCGCGTGCCAGATGTTGCTTACAACACCTACAGCAAAGAAAACAAAAATAAAAATAGCTGTTAAAACAGTCAACAAGCCTACAAGACCCATGGGAATATCTTTGCCCATTCGGGATGTAGTTGCTTTTCCGCCTTTTCTGCCACCGGTCATTTCTTTCCAGGCCAGTGAAAGCGCTCCGCCTATGATACTGGAGGATTTGATAATTCCCAGAATACCGGCGCAAGCTATACCGCCAATACCGATATGGCGAACATATTCGGAAAAGATCTGTTCGGCAGACATGTTTGCAATGAGGTCAGAAGCGGTACTGCCAATAATAGCAGGCGCGTGTTGACCAAAATAGTAAACCACAGGGATGAACACAAACCATGACAGAAAAGAGCCTGCTGCAATAATGGCAGAATATTTCAAACCAATAATGTATCCCAAACCCATAACAGCAGCGCCAACATTGAGACGAAAGACAAGTTTAAGGTTGTCGGCAAGACCGGTAAGAAACGGTATTGCACGGCTTTCAAAAACCTCACTCCACCAGTAGAATTTGCTGATTATAAAGTCGTAAATACCTCCAATGGCCATAGCTTTTAGCAGAATTTTGGCCTGATCGCCACCGGCTTCTCCGGCGATCAATACTTCGGTGGTTGCGGTAGCTTCGGGAAAGGGAAACTGTCCGTGCATATCTTGTACGAAATACTTGCGAAAGGGAATTAGAAAAAGAATGCCCAAAAAACCGCCAAACAGTGACGCGAAAAATATCTGGAAAAAGGAAGCTTCAAGTCCCAGGATATAAATGGCGGGCAATGTAAAAATGGCGCCGGCAACGATTACACCTGAAGCGGACCCAATAGACTGGATCATGACATTTTCGGAAAGAGAGTTTTTGCGTTTGAAAAAAGTAGATGCACCCACAGCTAAAATAGCAATGGGAATAGCGGCTTCAAACACTTGTCCGATTTTGAGTCCCAGGTAAGCAGCGGCCATAGAAAACAGGGCCGCGTAAAATAATCCGGAAATCAGAGAATAGGCTGAAATTTCCCGAAGGGGTTTATCATCGGGAACGACAGGCTGATAGGTTTCACCCTCTTTCAGCGTTCTGTACGCATTTTCCGGAAGAGAAGTTTTGGTAGGTTCCATATCAACTCCTTGCATTAAATTGTTTGGTGGGCCAGTCACTGGACAAAAAGATAAAGAATTGAACAGGTGAAATCAAGAGAAAAAATAAAAATAATCAAGGATTTACATAAAAAAAACTTGACTAATTTCTCAAATTTGTTTATGTTTTTGTTGGTTTTATCGCAAACGTTTAAGTTTGGTTGAAAATTTAGCAATTGGGGGAAATACAAGATCAATTCGCATATTTTATGTTAAAATTAGAGATTTTATGTCACAAAAAGTCACATTAAAACAGCTTGCGCAAATATTAAATGTAACTCCTGCGACTATTTCCAAAGCCCTCCGTGACAGCAATGATATCTCTATTGAAACCCGAAAAAAAGTTAAAGCCCTTGCCGCAAAGATGGGATACCGTCCCAATATTATGGCGAGAAGCCTGGTAAGCAAACGCACATTTATGCTGGGTGTTATTGTGCCCAATTTACAAATTTCTTTTTTTTCGGAATGTGTTCGAGGCATATATGAGCGTGTTCGTCGATATGGGTATGAAGCAATTATCATGGTTAATGATGAGAATGCAGAGAATGAACGAAAAAACCTCGAGTTTCTGTCATCCCTGGCAGTTGACGGTATATTGATTGATGCTGTTCCGGGCAATGCCAATCATGGTATTCTTAAAGATACGCAAAAAATGGGAATCCCATTTGTTTCTTATGACCGATCTTTGGACACATTGGGATTTAATTCGGTAACTATTGATGATGAGCATGCAGCCGTTATCGTGATTGAAAAATTGGTTGCTGACGAAAAAAAACGTATCTTGTATTTAGGACCCACCAGTGGAATTTCCGTTTTGAAAAACAGATATGCCGGTTATCAAAAGGGCTTGGATGAAAATGGATTAGCGTTTGACCCGGATTTGGTCATCCCTTGTGAGATTGACCAGATAAATGCTTATAACAGTATCAAAGAATTTATCAAAAAAAACATCCCGTTTGATGCGGTTATGTGCGTAGGTGGTATGATTGCATATGGTGCGGGAAAGGCCATTCTCGATGCAGGGTATGACATTCCCAATGATATTGCTATTACCGAGTTTGGTGATAATGATATTGTAGCGCGTCTGGGTGTTCCTTTTTTGACTGTTTATCAATATCCTTATAAAATTGGTAGTATGGCAGTAGATATGATGGTAGGTCTGATAGACAATCCAGCAAAACACAAGAAACCGGTCCATAAAATTATCAAATCAAAATTAATATACCATGACATTGGTATAAAAAGAAAATTATAACAACATTTAAATATGTATAAAAAAACAGGAATTGCAATGAATGAAAAACAAATTACATTGGGAGTTCAGCTGTTGGAACTCGAATTTGGTAAAGAAAGAGTAAAAGACGCGATAGATAAAGTGGCCCGCTTTCGGATAGAGATACCCAGCTGGATATTTGGAGAATTTGGTGGTGGACGTTTTGGCGACTATATGCCACCAGCGTTTGGCAGAACGATTTTAGAAAAACTGGATGATGCTGCTATGGTTAACAAAATTACCGGTGCTGCAGATTCAGTTGCTATGCACATGTTGTGGGATTTTTCCGATGATTGTATGGAATCGGACGTAAAGATTGCGGAAAACGTAGCAAAAGAAACAAGCGCGCGCGGTTTGCGTATTGGATCAATTAGCCCGACCTATTTTTTACGGGGTTCTCATCGTGGCAGTATTTCAGCAACAGAACAGGAAACCCGTAAAAGATACATTGATCAATCTCTAATGGCGGGTGAGATTGCGGAAAAATTTGGTGACAAGCTGGTTACCTTGTGGCTTCCTGATGGTTCCGCGTATCCTGGACAGTTGGAATTACGGAAAGCATATGATAATTTAGAATCCGGGATTGTTGAAATGCGTTCCAAAATCAGTAATGACGTTTCCATCCTAATCGAGTACAAAGTTTTTGAACCCGGTACCTATAGCACCGTATTGTCTGATTGGGGCAGCGCATACATGATGGCGAAAAAAGCCGGTGGCAATACAGGTGTTCTGGTAGATTTGGGCCACCATGCACATGCTACCAATATTGAGCAGATTGTTGCCCGCCTCATTAATGATGACATGAAATGTGGATTCCATTTCAATACACGCTATGCAGCGGATGATGATCATTCTGTTGAACCTAATGGTGAGATGGCACGTATTTTTTATGAATTGGTTGCAGGAAATGTTATTGTGAATTCTGATGCTTCAAAGAATTGGGCATATATGATAGATCAGTGCAGCAGTCGTGAAAACCGTATTCATGCTATTTTACATTCTATCGATTCTTTACAGATTTCATTAGCAAAAGCTGCACTTGTAGACAGTGATGCATTGGCAAAATTCCAGGATAAGGATGAGATCATTCTGGCAAATCGTATATTCAATAATGCAATGATGAATGCCGATGTAAGACCTCTGGTGGGTGCGGCACGTTTGGAAAACAATTTACCACTTGATCCGGTTACTGCATATGTTGAAAGTGGGTATCAGGAAAAGATTGAAAAAGAACGTCAGTAGTTAACATTTAAAAAAAAGGTTGGGAATGGAAAAAACTACATTAGCAAAACGTTTAGATGCCTTGTTTGAATTTGACCGTCAACCGGTTACTGAAGACAAGTTGCATGGATCAGGCCGGTTTATTGGTCTGTTTGCAGGTGAGCATGTTGCGGCAACCGAGTTTGTAATTGGTGCCATGTTTGTAATACATGGTGTTGCAGCCAAAGACCTGTTTATTGGTTTGCTTATTGGAAATCTTTTGGCTGTTTTGTCTTGGGGTTTTATTGTTGCCCCTATTGCTGTTCGTACCCGTTTGACGTTGTACTGGTATCTTCGAAAGGTAGCCGGACCCGGTGTTACAATTATTTATAATATCATAAACGCATTTTTATACTGTGTGCTAGCCGGTGCAATGATCTCTGTTTCCGCAAGCGCGGTGGGGCTTGCTTTTAATGTGCCCACCCCTGCGCTAACAGATGTTTTGCCCAACAGTGTTGGCTGGGTTGTGATTACATTGTTTGTTGGAGCTATAGTAACCTTGTTTGCCATTCTGGGTTTTGATAAAGTGAGTAAATTTTCTTCTGTTTGTTCTCCCTGGATGTTTGCAATTTTTATTGCAGGCGCCCTTGCATTACTGCCCAGCCTGGGTCATATTCACAGCTTTTCTGATTTCTGGCATATTGCTGAAACCAAGATCTGGACGGGTGTACCAACTCCCGGTCAACAGAAATATACCATGTGGCATATATTGTTTTTTGCCTGGTTTGCAAATCTTGCTATGCACGTAGGGCTTGCGGATATGGCGACTTTACGATATGCTAAAAACTGGAAATACGGCTTTTACAGCGCTTTTGGTATGTACCCCGGTCACTTTTTAGCCTGGATTTGTTCGGGAATTATGGTTGCCGCTGTTGCACGTGATATGAATCCCGGTATGATGGCTTTTGCTGCCGCAGGTTTTTCAGGTGCAGTTGCTGTAGTTATCGCGGGTTGGACAACATCTAATCCTACCATGTACCGTGCCGGACTCGCGCTTCAGGTGGTTACACCCAACTGGCAGCGCTGGAAAGTGACATTGGTTGCGGGATTGGTAACCTCTGCGGTTGCATGTTTTCCACTGGTATTTACCCGTTTGCTGGATTTTGTAGCTCTTTATGGATTAATTCTTATGCCTATGGGTGCAGTTGTTTTTGCAGAACATTGGCTCATCCCCAAGCTGGGATTGCCGCAATATCGTGCGGAAACCCAAAAGTTGTTTATCAACTGGCCAGCCCTGGTTACCTGGGCCGCTACGCTGATTATTGTGTTTATCCTTCCCCTGGATATGTTTTTTAAATGGCTGCCAGGTTATTTTATTGCTCAAATTTTATATATTGGACTGAGCTATGCCGTTAACCTGAAAAAAGCTTAACCACGAGAGGAGAAAAAAATGTTCACAAAAATTATGCGTAAACTGGCACCTTTTGTTTCTATATTTGCTCTTGTAATGATCCTATTGTTTGCTACCCAGGTGTTCCTGGGAAATCAGAGCAAAGAATTATTTATAATCATTACAAATATCAGCACCCTGCTATGGTTTGTTTTCTCTCCCTTTTGGCTGATTGCGGACAAGAAAAAAGATTGATGATTTATTAGATATTCAATAAATGCGGGATATGATTTGTAATATATCCCGCATTTTTATTTTAGAGCACTGTTTTGTCTTAAATTATACGTGATGTTATTGTATAATATTCGATGACATATCAATCACTTTTTTAAAATATTGAGGTGTTTATTTGAAGATTGTGCGATTTATTCTGGTTTTCTTTTTTGTTGGGGTGTCTTTTCTTTATGCGCAGGACCCAAAGAAATACACTTTGGAGATTGTCCAATACAAGCAAATTGATACAACCCGGTTGAATTTACATGTTTTTAAACCCACCCAATCAGATAGTGAACCATTACCGGCAATTGTTTTCTTTTTTGGAGGCGGCTGGACACATGGCACAGCCAAACATTTTTATGAGCACAGTAAACATCTTGCCTCGCGGGGAATGGTTGCGATTTGTGCGGAATACCGTATCAAAGATAAGCATGGTACCACACCCTTTGATTGTGTAACCGATGGCAAATCCGCAGTTCGCTGGATACGCAGTCATGCTGGTGACCTGGGTGTAGCTCCAGATATGATTGCGGCTGGCGGTGGTTCCGCCGGAGGACATGTGGCAGCATGTACCGCCGTGATTGAGGGATTTGATTCGCCAGATGAAGATTTATCTGTCAGTTCTGTTCCCAATGCCCTGGTGTTGTATAATCCTGTAATTGATACGTCTGAAAAGGGGTATGGCAAGGGAAAATGTGGAGAAAACTGGGAACAGATCTCGCCTGTACATCATGTAAGAGCGGGCATACCTCCCACAATTATATTTCATGGACAGAGTGATACCACAGTACCGGTTGAAAATGTAGAACGTTTTTGTCGTCTTATGCACGAAAACGGCAACACATGTGAGCTGATTACTTTTCCTGATGTGGGACATGGTTTTTTTAATTATGGGAAATTTGAAAACAAATATTATATTAAAACAGTAGAAGAAATGGACCAGTTTTTAACGACGCTTGATTATTTAAAATAATTGCTATGAAAAGAATCGGGTAAATATGAATCGCAGACAATTTATGAAACAATTGTGCGGTATTGCTGGAATTGCCGCGCTGCCATTAGGTTTTACTTCCTGTTCCAAATCCGCAGCTAAACCCAATATTATTTATATTCTTGCGGATGATCTGGGCTATGGAGATTTGGGATGTTATGGACAAACGCATTTTAATACTCCCAATCTTGACAGATTGGCCGCAGAGGGGATGAAATTTACTGATCATTACGCAGGAAGTACAGTTTGTGCACCTTCGCGATGCAGCTTGATGACCGGGTTCCATACCGGGCATTCCCGCGTACGCGGAAACTATGAATCCGGTCCGCATGGATTTGGTGCGTGTTTGGAATTGCGTCCGCAGGATGTTACCGTTGCTGAATTGTTGAAACCTGCCGGCTATGCCACCGGAGTTTTCGGCAAGTGGAGTTTGGGTGTAATGACCACTACCGGTCAACCGGACAAGCAGGGATTTGACGAGTTTATGGGGTACCTGAACCAGGGACATGCTCATTTCTATTATACAGATTATCTCTGGAAAAATGGTGAAAAGATCACGCTTGAAGGAAACCAGGATGGTAAACAGCAACAATATACCCATGACCTGATTGCTAACGAAACGCTCGATTTTATAAAACGCCACAAAGATGAGCCGTTTTTTTTATATGTTCCCTTTACCATTCCGCATGCGGAATTGCTGGTACCGGAAGATTCTATTGGTCCTTTCAAGGGCAAGTTTGAGGAAACACCACATTACAGCGCCAAAGATGGAGGTCGTGGACATTATGGAACGCAGCTCATGCCGAAAGCCGCTTTTGCAGGTATGGTTGAGCGAATGGACCGGGATGTGGGCCACATGATGGATCTGTTAAAAGAATTGGGAATTGATGATAATACTATTGTCATGTTTTCGAGCGACAATGGTCCTCATAAAGAAGGTGGTGCAGACCCTGACTTTTTTGACAGTAACGGTCCTGTACGTGGATATAAACGCGATCTGTATGATGGCGGTATACGTGTTCCGTTTATGGTACGTTGGCCCGGCAAGATCAAGGCAAAGAGCACATCTAAACATGTATCCGCATTTTGGGACTTTTTACCTACGGCGTGTCAACTTGCCGGAGTTGATGTTCCGCAAGATATTGATGGTGTTTCATTTTTGCCTGAACTGTTGGGTAATAAGCAGCCACAGCATGAATACCTGTATTGGGAGTTTCATGAAAACAAGGCGACAGATCAGGCCGTAAGAATGGGAGAATGGAAGGCGGTGAGGCATTATCCTTCCGGGCCTGTTGAACTGTACAATCTGTCTGTTGATATTGAAGAGCAGAACAATATTGCGGACCAGTATCCTCAAATTGTTGCCAAAATGAAGGAGTTGCTGGATACAACACGTACAGATCATGAACTGTGGCCATTAAAAGATAAGACCTGATGTTATGATGTGAAATTTGATATAGATAGATAGGGACATTACATAATCGGTTGGGAGCGTATGATGTCTAAAGAATTTGATTATACCCTGTCGGATTCTCAGGGAACCCTTGGAAATGAGTTGGATCCGAAAAAATTTGATATCGAAAGATATTATGATTATGAACAATATCTGCTGGAAAATAACCAGTCGTTCTGGAATGCTTCGGAGGGCATTCTGGTGTACCGACGGTTTAGGAGTCCCGGTGTTTTTGCTTATGACAGCAGGGACATGAAAAAATCACTGGCACTTCAACTGGGCCTGCTTCAGCAAAGCATGGAATATGCCGGAGATATTGCCAATTTTCTGGAGCCCTGGTATGGCATTGGTGTTACCGCAAGCGCCTTTGGCATTGAATATGACTGGAAAGAGGGAAACGCGCCGGCAATCCATCCCCCGTTTAAATCCATTGATGAAGCATTAGCGCGGGAGATTGTTCCGGTACATGAAACCCCCATTGGTAAGCACATTCTCAACATGATCGACTATTTTCTGGAAAGCACCCGTGGCAAAATACCCATATCTCCTACGGATTCTCAGGCATCGTTAAACGCGGCTTCTTTTTTGTTCCCCACGGATACGTTTTTCATGGATATGATCATGAATCCTGATGCGCTGAAAAAGCTTCTAGCTGTAATAACCGATTTGACCATAGAATTTACTCAAAAACAAAAAGAACTGATTGGCGATGCAATGGTATTGCCCGGTCATGGCTTTCCCAGCAGTCGTGTTTTTAACGGCCTGGGATTAAGCAGTGATGTTTCGGTTATGATTTCGCCAGATCAATATGTTGAATTTGAATATCCTGCAATGCAGCATATTGGCGAGGCATTTGGAGGAGCTGTATTTCATTCCTGCGGAAACTGGAGCAGCAAGGCAACCACTATTCGCGATATTCCCGGGCTCAAAGTGATCGACGCGGCGTTTTCCGCACAAACGGATCCCGATCCGAATCCTTGCGCACCGTTTAGAGATACTTTTACGGGCACCGGTGTGATTGTAAACGCACGTATTGTAGGTGATCTGGAAACATTGAAAGAAAAAATCAGCGAGTTGTGGGCACCCGGAATAAAGCTGATAGTGACCAGTTATTGTGAGACTCGAAAAGAGCAGTTGGCATTGTATGAATTTGTTGAAACCCTGAGAGGCGGTCAATAATCATGTTTGGATTGCACATTCTGGATATTCTTGCAATTGCAGGCTATTTTTTGCTGGTGATTGGTATCGGTTGGTTGTCAAAACGATTGATAAAAAACGAAACAGATTATTTTCTTGGAGGGCGACGGTTTGGCAAACTGGTTTCCATCTTTTTATCATTTGGAACTGGCACCAGTTCGGATACGGCCATCTCTGCATCCCGTGAGACGTATCGTGTGGGAATGTCTGGAATTTGGATACAATTACTTTGGTTGTTTATCACTCCGTTTTACTGGATTATTGCGCCCTGGTACCGGAGGCTGCGTGTTATTACCGGTGGTGATTACTTTCAACAGCGTTTTCAGAGTAAAGGTTTGACAGCTTTGTATGTCTGGACCAGTATTATCTGGTTAATGTTTTACATCGCAATCGGTCTGACAGCCATTGGAAAAACAATCGAGATTGTGACAGTAAAATCGGAATCTGTGCTGACAGTATTGGAAAAGCAGAGTGTTGAACAATATAAAACGCTGAAAACCCTTACGGCTCTTGAAAATCCTACAGTAGAGCAAAAACAGCAGCTTGCTGATCTAAAGCAGCTTGAAAAACAGCAAAAGATAAAAGCCTACTATTCACATATATCCACTCAACAGATTGTACCTATTATTGCATTGATCATTTTGATCTATGGACTTTTAGGCGGACTCTATGCCGCTGCCTGGACCGATACCTTGCAGGGGATTCTAATTTTGGTTCTTTCCGTGCTTTTGTTGCCTATGGGGATGTACAAAGCGGGCTGGTTCTCCGGGCTGCATGCCACGGTGCCCGCGGATATGTTTAAAATTATCAGTACATCCGCCAGCAGCGATTATACCTGGTATTATATCGTAGCGCTTATAGCCATGAACCTGGTGGGTGTGGCTGCACAACCGCATATATTTGTTACCGGTGGCGGCAGTGCCAAAGATGAAATGACCGCAAGGATAGGGTTGGTGTTTGGTAATTACCTAAAGCGTTTCACCACCATTATGTGGGGCTTTACCGGTGTAGTTGCTTTTGCTCTGTACAAAAATGTGATCAGTGATCCGGATATGATTTGGGGATACGCAACCGATCAACTCCTCGGTCCCGGGTTTGTAGGGATTATGATTGCCTGTTTGCTAGCGGCATCCATGTCCAGTGCGGATGCATTCATGATCTGCGGCTCTGCCCTGTTTACACGCAACTTTTACCGTCCATTGGTATCTGACAAGAGTGAGGAACACTATGTCAAAGTTGGGCGGTTGGTTTCTGCGATTATGATTGCCGGTGCTATTGCCATTAGTCTTTATTTTAATGATGTGTTGAGCCTGATCAAATATTACTGGCAATTGCCGGTCATTTTTGGAGCGGTTTTCTGGGTCAGTATACTGTGGCGTTATGTAACCCGGACCGCTGCGCTGGTTACGGTTTTTTTCTCGTGGATGGTGATTGTAATGCTGCCCAATATTCTGCCACAGATGTCGTTTGTGGCGGGACATGTACCTGCGGGTGTTGCGGACAAGCCCATGCTGGTTGTATTGGCGTTAATGGGAGTAGGATTTGATGGTGCTTCAAATCCGATATTGATGACGTTGAATTATTCGTTGAACATAATCCTGCCATTTGTACTGCTGGTTGTTGTGAGCCTGTTTACATCCAAACCGGAGCGGAAAGCTGTTGATAATGTGTTTGCACGTTTAAACATGCCGGTGAGCAGTGATCCGAACCAGGACGTGCAAAATGTGGATGCAGAGATAATGGCGTATGAGCAGGAAGCCAATCCCTCTGCGTGGGGATTAAAGAAATTCAGCAAAACCGATGTGTGGGGATTTTTCGCCTGTATAGCCATCTCTATATTGGTGATTTTGTTTGCGTGGTTGATCGCCAATATTACAGTGCCATAATTGTGTTAATATTGACCACGGAATACGCGAAAAGACACGGAAGGAAACCTCTGTAGTAGATAAATTGGATGTGTTGTGAAAAGGTTAAGTGAAATAGGAAAATAGATATAAAAAAAATGTTTAATGAGATGCTTCAAGTTTTTATGATTTATTTGTAAACGAACTAAAAGATAAAAGCTGACTCTTTGTGATCTCTGTGCCTCTGTGGTTAATGTTTTTAATTATATATTAGAAAGCTATTATGAAAAGATTTGCAACTTTATTATTAATATTATCTATGTTTGCCTGTTCGCCCATCGTTGAGCGGCCGGAACCGTCTGTGGATTTTAGCCATGGCGATCTAGAGGTCTCCGACGATCATCGGATGCTGGTGCATGCCGATGGAACTCTGTTTTTCTATCTGGGGGATACCTGCTGGGAGCTGTTTCATCGTACCACGCGGGAAGAAGCCGAGAGATACCTGGAAAATCGCAGACAAAAGCGATTTACGGTTATTCAGGCGGTCGCACTGGCAGAACTGGACGGATTGGATACCCCAAACAGCTATGGTGACAGACCTCTGGTGGACAATGATCCTGCCAAACCCGATACCACTGCGGGTAGTACCATTGCCAATGATGAGGCGTATGATTACTGGGACCATGTGGATTGGATCATCAACAAGGCCGCGGAAAAGGGTATTTATATCGCACTGCTTCCCACCTGGGGAGACAAGGTTTTGAAACGCTGGGGGGTAGGTCCGGTTGTGTTTGATTCTACCAATGCGGTTACATATGGTAAATGGATTGCCAATCGTTATAAAAACAAGACCAATATCATCTGGATGTTGGGAGGAGACCGGGCGCCTGAATGGGAAGAGGAGGATTATAAACCCATCTGGCGGGCCATGGCAAACGCCATAAAATCTGTGGATAAACGGCATTTGATGGGATACCATTCCTGGGGCGGCACCAGTTCGTCACAATGGTTTCATGATGATAGCTGGCTCGATTTTAATACTTGGCAATCCGGGCATAGCCACAGAGATGATCCCAATTGGCAAAAAATTATAACCGATTACCGGCGTTCACCCATAAAGCCGGTTTTTGATGGAGAATCCAATTACGAGGACCATCCTGTTAATTTTAAACCGGGTGATGCCGGCTGGTTTAGTGCCTGGGATGTCCGTAAAGCCGCGTACAGATCTTTATTTGCCGGAGCGTTTGGATACACCTATGGCTGCAATGATATCTGGCAGTTATGGCTACCCGGTAGAGAGAAAACAGCAGCAGCACGTACACCCTGGCCTGTAGCAATGGACCTGCCCGGAGCTACTCAGATGACCCATGTGCGGAATTTGATGGAATCTCGCCCCATGTTGGAGCGGATACCGGATCCGTCATTGATTGTATCTGAAAATCCGGATGATAGTACACATGTACTGGCAACGCGTGCAATTGACGGCAGTTACGCAATGATTTATCTTCCCCAAGGCGGCAAAGTAGAGGTTGATTTGAATAAATTAAGTGGCAGTTTAATAACAGCGTGGTGGTATATGCCGGTGAATGGGGTTGCTGAAAAAATTGGGCAATTGAAAGAAAAGAATTATACAACATTTATTACCCCATACCAGGGTCCCGAGAATGATTGGGTATTGGTACTAGATAACGGGGAAAAATCATTTCCTGTACCAGGAGAAAGAAAACACTAACAAATAATTCAGAAAGCGGGTATCAGAAATGCGAGGATATGGAAGGAAGATTTCAATTTTTATCATTATTGCCATACTGTTTCAAGTATGGGTTGTTTTTGCGCAGGAATATCATAAACCATTAAAAGAAAAGCGAAAATATTACACGCAACGCTTGCAGGGTGATGCTCCGGAAATTGACGGTGTAATCAAAGATGATTGCTGGATGGAGCAAGGAGAATGGGCCACACGGTTTCAGCAATTCATGCCGGACAATTACGCCAAGCCGACCCGGGAGACCGAGTTCAAAATACTGTATGATGATCTTAACATCTATGTCGCCATACGTTGTTTTGATGATCCGGATTCAATTGATATACAGGGCGCAAGACGTGACCAGTTTAAAGGCGATATTGTAGGGATAGGGTTTGACAGCTATCATGACATGCGATCATCCTTTGAATTTGATCTGACAGCTGCGGGGAGTAAAATTGATTTAACCATACATGATAAAGATTATCATACAAACTGGGATCCGGTTTGGTATGGGGATGTTGCTTTTGAAGATTCAGCGTGGACTGTAGAAATGCGAATTCCTTTTAGTCAGCTTCGGTTCTCTGATGCTCATGATCAGGTATGGGGTATGCATATTTGGAGATGGATCAACCGCAATAAAGAAGAAGATCAGTGGAATGTGTTTGCTATTAATACGCCAAGCTGGGTAGATAATTATGGTGAGCTGCATGGTATTAGCGGTTTGAACAAAATCCGAAGAATAGAGCTCATGCCTTATGGGTTGTCCAGTGGAAATTTTTATCCAAAAGAGGAGGGTAATCCCTTTGCTGATGGAAAGGATTTTAAATATAATATAGGTTTTGATGGCAAAGTGGGCTTGTCTAACAATTTCACTATGGATTTTACTGTAAATCCTGATTTTGGGCAAGTAGAAGCTGACCCCTCTGTATTGAATCTAACAGCATTTGAAACGTTCTATGATGAAAAACGTCCCTTCTTTTTGGAAGGTAAAACCATTTTCGATTTTGCAGTAGGTGGTAACCAGTTGTTTTATTCAAGAAGAATTGGGCACCAACCCTCTCATTCCGCAGACCTGACAGGTAATCAATATGCAAATGAACCGGAAGAGACAACTATCCTCAATGCGCTTAAAATAACAGGTAAAACCAAAAATGGTTTATCTGTAGGTGTAATACAAAGTATTACCCCAAAAGAAACAGCAGAGATCGATGATAATGGCAATCGAAGCAAGCAAACCGTTGAACCCTGGTCAAACTATTTTCTGGCGCGTGTTTTAAAAGATTACAACAAGGGTAACTCTTCAATTGGCGCCATGTTTACATCAACCCAGCGATTTATTGCTGATGAGGATGTGCACCTGAACTCGCTTGCAACAGATGCCTTTACCGGTGGTATTGATTATTTACAGCGTTGGAAGAATCGTACCTATTATCTGGATGTGAAAACCATATTCAGCCAAATTCAGGGTGAGCCCGAAGCCATTTTGGCCCTTCAAAGAAATTCGAGACATTATTTTCAACGTCCGGATATCGACCATGTAGATCTGGATACTACCAGAACATCGCTTGGCGGTTTTGGTGGAAGTATTGGTGTAGGAAAGGGCGGCATGGGCCGCTGGCAGTACTCTGAAAATATAAGCTGGTTATCTCCCGGACTGGACCTGAATGACCTGGGATATTTGAGAATGACTGATGTTGTTTCTCAAAATACAGAATTGGCTTATATTGTTCAGACCCCAACCTCGTTATATCGAACATATTCCATTACTGTTGATCAATCAAACGAGTGGGATTTTGACGGTTCTTTGATAATGTCCAGCTATGAATTTAAAAATTCATGGACCTTAAAAAATTACTGGAAATTTAATGCATACCTCAGCCGGGTACCACAATGGCAGGATACCCGTTTGCTTCGCGGCGGCCCGGCATTGACTTTGGATGGGTATTGGTATTATTCTGCGGGTATTCAATCCGATTCCCGCAAAAAATTCAGTTATTCTTTGCACAGTTCCGTTACCAAAGTGGATGATGATATTACGTCATTGTTTAGTCTGAATCCCGGTGTGTCACTGCGTGTGGGGAATCGCTTCAACATGTCGGGTGAATTGACATATAGCCATAATATTGATGACACGCAATACATTAGCACAATCAATTTCAATGATGTGAATCGTTATGTACTGGGTCGCATTGATCAAGATACCTGGGAAATGACCTTGCGTGCCAATTATGCGTTTACACCTAACCTGATTTTGCAATATTATGTGAGCCCTTATATTTCAGCCGGTTCTTTTTCTCATATCAAATATGTTAATGACGCGGATGCAGATGAATATGATGATCGGTTTTATACTTTTTCTGATGAAGAGACTGTGATTGATGCTGATAACAATACCATGGCGTTTGATGAAACCCATGATGGAGCATCAGATTACAATATTGGGCATCCGGATTTTAACTTTTTCGAGATGCGATCCAATTTGGTGCTGAGGTGGGAATTTACCCCCGGTTCTACATTTTATTTTGTTTGGACACATGGTCGTTCGGATTATATTCATGAATCTGTTCGGTCTTTGAGTAGTAATGCTGATCGGTTGTTTTCTGTCGAGCCGCAGAATGTGTTCATGATGAAATTAAATTACTGGTTTTCGATATAAAAAAGAGGAAATCATGATTGATACCCGTTGTACTCGTCGTTCTTTTCTTAAAAAAACAGTTGTATGCAGCAGTGCAGTCTCTTTTGCTCCTCTTGCCATGGCATCCTGGGGTGCGCAGGAATCACGGCCTCTGGTTGATTCTTTTGCGAACCCTCCATCGCTGGCGCGTCCGTTTTTCCGCTGGTGGTGGAATGGCAATCGGGTGACCGCAAAAGAGATCCGCAGAGAATTACGGCTGATGAAAGAAAAGTGCGCCGGCGGGGTAGAGATTAATCCTATAGCTTTGGATGAAGAATTGTACCCGCACTTGCCTGCAAAACCTTTGGACTGGTTGAGTAAAGAATGGCTAAATATGGTCAAAGTTGCGTGCAAAGAAGCCAAATCTTTGGATATGTATGTGGATTTGATTGTTGGGACCGGATGGCCTTTTGGAGGCGAGTTTTTAGCCCCCGAGGAGACTATACAGGGTGTTGAACTTGAGGTGAGGGATTGCAAGGGCCCGGGTACCTTTGAAACCCGGATCGAAATCCCAAATGACGATAACCACAAGCTCATACAGTTAAAGCTGTTTCCTGCTGTACCGCAGTCTGAAGCTGACGGTCAGGATGTGATGGGTCGGTTATCGTCAGATGGTAAATTGCAGATAGAATTAGACGATGGTGAGTATAAACTCTATATCATAACCTGGCGTAGCCGTTTTCGCGATGTGTTGCACGGTGCACCGGGAGCAGATGGACCGGTGCTTGACCATTTTAACAAAACCGCAGTAGAAAAATATTTGAACCGCATGTCTGATGAATTAAAATCCGTTTTGGGTGATGACTTGGGTGCACATATCCGTTCCATGTTTTGCGACAGTATAGAACTGGAAGGCGCAAACTGGACCGGTGATCTGCCTGATGAATTTGAAAAACGATATGGATATTCGTTAATGCCCTGGCTGCCGTTGCTGCTGAATCGTGAAATTACTGTTAAAGCCAATTTTAAAGAAACAGTAGACCGGGTGCGTTTTGATATGAGCAAGCTTTTAGCAGACCTTTTTATGGAAAGGTTTATTCAGCCATTCCACCAGTGGTGTGGTCAAAACAATGTTCAGAGCCGTTATCAGGCGTATGGTGTTCCCTTTTTGTATACGAATCTACTCGACGGTTACCTGGTTCCCGATATTCCGGAAAGCGATCAGTGGCTATTTAATCGGGGTTGGGTACATGAGGCAGAAATAGATCAGATCCGGTATGCCATCTGGAACAAATATGCATCTTCCGGAGCGCATTTAACGGGTAAAAAGATAACAAGCTGCGAGGCCATGACCAATACAATCGGAGTTTTTTGTGCAACTCTGGAATATATAAAGCAAGCTACGGATTTGAATATAATTTGTGGAGTCAATCAACTGGTTTTGCACGGATTTAATTATTCACCGCCCGAAGCGGGTTTTCCTGGATGGATCCGGTATGGCACCTATTTTAGTGAAAACAATACCTGGTGGCCCTTTGCTGGCTTGTGGTTTGATTACGCCGCGCGACTCTGCCATATATTCCAAAATTCGGCTCCTGTTACGCAGATTGCAATTCTTGGCAATACACCGGACAAATGGTCAAAATACGGTTTGGATCGAAATCCTTGGAATACTGAACCGCATTATCTGCACCAGTTGTGGCAGGCGTTTAATCATTTTGGCTACATGAGCGACTATATCAATTCCACCGTGTTGGAAAATGCAACCTTTGAAAAAGGGAAACTTTGCTATGGCCCCATGGCATACAAGTTGTTGTTGGTGACCGATGTATCCTCGTTATCATCCAAGACTGTTGAGGCGCTTAATGCATTTGCTGCCAGTGGCGGACAGATTATTTTTATAGGTCAGGTACCTATCAAGAGTTTGGGGTACAAGGGGACCATGCATGATGATGAATTTATAAAATCAACCATTGAGGAACTATTCACTCAATATCCGGGCATGGTAAAGCGTGTACCGGCCCCCGAAAAAGGTCAGGTTATACCGTGGGCATTGCATACCATACAGGGCATGCGGCTGGTACCTGATGTTTTGTTTACAGTTCCGGATGAAAAGCTGTTCTTCATCCATCATACTGAGGGAGATAACGATATTTTCCTGATCAGCAACCAGAACCGGGATAAACGATTAGAGTTTGATGCCAGTTTCTCTACAGGCAAAAAAATCCCCTGGAAGCTGGATGCTGAAACCGGTGAGTCGAAACGCTATCCACATGGAATGCTGCCCGAAATCATCAATGTTAAGCTGGGGCCTTTGGAATCTCTGCTGGTGGTCTACAAGCTTGAAGCAGAACCAGCCGAGTCTAAAAAAGGCGTTGATGCCATTTTTTCAAATCAATTTGTGGACAAGGACTTTTTTACAATAAAAGATCCGGAGCATTTTTTTGAAATAGATTCAACCTGGACCATCGAGCTTAAACATGTTAATGGCAAAGTTTATCATAAATCCTTGAAAACGCTCAAAAATTTGTCTACCGATCCTGAATTGAGCAGCTTTTCCGGTACGGCTGTTTATACCTGTAAATTCAAATCCGGCTGGAGCGGAAAACATGTGTTGGATTTGGGACGGGTGTTTGATATTGCTGAATTAAAATTCGATAATAAAGAGCTGGGAGTAAAATGGTGGGGAGAACGCCAGTTTGTAGTAGAGCTTGTACCCAATACGGAACATGTTTTACAGATATCGGTTACCAATTTATTATTCAATTATTGTGCTTCTTTAAAAGATAATAAAATTGCACAATTATGGGTTGATCGGACCAAAAGAACAGAACCGGAACCTGCAGGATTATTGGGGCCTGTGCGTGTATATAAAATAAAATCTTGATGTTTTGCTGGTTCTGACTGAAAAAAATGGGGATTGTGTAAAAATGCACAGGTCAAATTTGAACACCTGTTTTTTAATGATAATTGAACAAGAATGTTTTTTCGATAAAAATCGTAAGGATTCGTGTAATTCGACTTTTTTTGTTCTGTCAGTTAATATCAGTTTTAATATAATTTAACTGCCAGAATCAATACGGGACCAAAATTTTTCTGTTTTTTTGTTGAAAATTTTTATACTATATAATCAATATTAAGTATTTGCTTTTTTTTCAACAACAAAATAGATCGAAAATATAATTCAGAACAGCAGGAATCTTTATGACAAATATGAACCAGCAATTTGAACAAAGCATTGCCAATGGCTTGCAAAGCCTGGGCGTTCGCAAAGGTGGTGTTTTGATGGTACATTCATCGTTAAAAGCACTTGGTCATGTACCCGGGGGCGCAGAAACAGTAATCCGTGGAATTCTTAAAGCTATAGGTGGTGATGGTACGTTGTTAATGCCAGCATTGTCTTATGAAAGTGTTACTCCTGAACAATCCGTTTTTGATATTGCAAAAACTCTATCCTGTGTTGGTGCTATTCCCGAATATTTCCGTAAGCGGGAAGGTACCATTCGCAGCATGCACCCCACCCATTCGGTTTGTGGTGTGGGCCCAAAAGCACAAAAGATCCTTGAAAAACATATACTTGATACTACTCCATGCGGCAGTAATTCACCATTTTCTCAGTTACGAAACCTGAATGGCCAGATATTGATGCTGGGTTGTGGCTTAAAGCCCAACACTTCCATGCACGGTATTGAAGAACTGGTGAATCCGGAATATCTTTGGGGACCGGAAGTGGAGCATACCCTGATAGATGGTAAAGGAAATCAGGCAGTTAAAACATATCGACGGCATGGATTTTATGGATGGATCCAGAGATACGATAAAGTTGAACGCATCAAACAAGGGTTACGTCAAGGCAAAGTCTTGAACGCACACTCTTATTTAATAGAGGCCCCGGAATTGTGGTCACGTGCTCACACCCAGATGAAAAATGAACCTTTATACTTTGTAGACAAAGAGGTGAAATGAAAACAAGGCGCCAGTTCTTGAAACAGTCTGCTGTATTTGCTTTGGCAGGTTTAACTGCTCCCTGGAGTTGTGCACGAAAATCGGCTAAACCACTAAAGAATGTGATATGTATTATTGGGGATGATCATGCCGCACATGCGTTGGGCTGTTATGGCAATGAATTGGTAAGAACCCCCAACTTGGACAAGTTGGCAACAAAAAGTGTACGTTTTTCACACGCATACGCCAATGCACCGGTGTGTAGTGCTTCCCGGCAGTCGTTGTTAACAGGACGCTATCCGCATGCCAGTGGTGTTACCCTGCTACAAACCTCTTTTTCTGATAAGCAGGAAACCATAGCGGAGCATTTGAAAACCTATGGTTTTGCTACCGGCGTGATTGGCAAAACACATTTTAATAATGATTTGCCCCATGGTTTTGATGTGCTCAAAGACACAAAAGTATGGAAAGATCATTTGCAGGCCAATCCTCCTCAAATGACACCGGAAACATTGGAGCACCGTCCGGTTTGGAAACCGTTCAGAACGCCTGCACGAATCTGGCTAAACGCAGATGGGCTGCCATCGGAATATTATGACAAGGACGATCTGGGAACCTATCTTGCCAATGAATCTGCCGGTTTTATTCGAGATCACAAAGACGAGCGTTTCTGCCTGTGGGTAGGTTTCCATGAACCGCATTCTCCGTTTAATTTTCCTATAGAATATCAGAATAAATATAATCCCGACGATATACAATTGCCTCCCACAAGCGACGAGGACGATCGTTGGATACCCGCCATTTTTAAAGATTTGAGCGATGATGATAAAAGAGGTATCATTGCTTCCTGCTATACTTCTGTAGAGTATCTGGACAAGAATGTGGGGATTATATTAGACGAACTGGACAAGCAAGGGCTGGTAGATGAAACCCTTGTTATTTATATTGGCGACCAGGGCTATCTGTTGGGGCACCATAAGCGATTTGAAAAACACATGATGTGGGAAGAGGCTGTACGCTCTCCCTTAATTATGCGTCCTGGAAACCGTTGTGAATCTGAAAATGAAATTGATCCCATTTGCGAGTTTGTGGATCTGGCTCCTACAATAACTGATCTGTTAGGTGTAGGGAAAATGCAGAAAGCACAGGGCAAAAGTCTGGTGCCTTTGATTGAAAACAAATCCACTGAACACAAACCTTATGTGTTTTCCGAGTTTTTAATAGACAACAAGGCAATGGTTCGTACAGAAAAATGGAAATATATATTTACCTCTGGAGTGAGTGATCTGGGACAGGGTTATGCAACCGGCAACGGCCCATCTGGATTGATGCATAGATTGTATGATGTGGTGAATGATCCATTTGAACACCGAGATGTGGCTGGTTTAGCCGGTAACGCTGATGTTTTGGAAAAAATGCAAACGCTTATGTTGAATCATTTTAAACAAACACATCCATTTGCTGATCGGCTTCCCAAAGATATGTCAGTTGATGAACAGTTGAGCTGGTTTTGTGTTCCACCTGAAAAGATGAATTTTAATTAAATACAGACCTTAGGGTCATTAACGGAGGTTGTAATGAAAGATTTCAACAATGTGGAAAGACGCAATTTTATTAAAATTATAAGTGGCTTGGGTGCCGGCCTTATTTTAGGATGCGGTCAAAACAAGAACAACATGTCTGACCGTCCCACCGGTTCAAAATATATGGGTGATTATGCAGCACCACCAATAGAGACCGTAAGATGTGCATTTATTGGTGTAGGAGCGCGAGGACCCGGCCATGCACGCCAGATTGCCGAGATTGAAGGGACCGAAGTGGTTGCTATCAGTGATCTGTATGAAGATCTGGCAATGAAAACCGCCAATGCCTGTAAAGAACGGGGCAAGGGCACCCGTCATCAGAATATTGCTACTTATTTTGGTGATGAAAATTTATGGAAAAAAATGCTGGCAGAAGTTAAACCCGATGCTGTATTTATAGCTACTCCCTGGAAGCTGCATGCGCCAATGGTTATTGAGGCCATGAAGAGCGGGGCCCATGCATTTGTAGAGGTTCCTATAGGTATTAATTTAAATGAAATGTGGGAGATTGTAAATACCTCTGAAAAGACCGGGAAACATTGTATGATGATGGAGAATGTTAATTACGGTCGCGAAGAATTGCTTTATCTCAACATGTGCCGTCAGGGAGTTATTGGTGAACTGTTACATGGAGAAGCCGCTTATATTCATGAACTACGTACTCAAATGAACGATGTAGAACGAGGAACAGGATCGTGGCGTACCTATCATTATGCGAAGCGTAACGGCAATTTATATCCTACACATGGATTGGGTCCTGTTGCACAGTATATGAACCTTGCCAGAGGAGATGATAATTTTTCCCGTATTGTAGCATTTTCTTCACCGGCAAAAGGTAGGAGCGCCTGGGCAAAATCACATTTCCCACCGGAACACAAGTGGAACCAGTTGGATTTCAAAGGCGGCGATATTAATACCTCTATTATCAAAACCGGTATGGGACGAACTATTATGGTGCAATGGGACGAAACGAGTCCGCGACCTTATACTCGTCATAATCTGATCCAGGGAACCAAAGGAACGCTGGCGGGTTTTCCTGCACGAATTGCAATTGAAGGCGGTGTGGAAGGTGTAACTGAAACACATCATGATTGGGTTGAGGGTGAAAAATTACAGGCTATTTATGAACAATATGAACATCCGTTGTATGTTCGCTTGGGAGAACTGGCGAAAAAGATGGGTGGACATGGTGGCATGGATTTTATAATGCGCTATCGTATCATTGAATGTCTGAGAAAAGGACTGCCGTTGGATCAGAATGTATATGAAGGATGTTTCTGGAGCGCTGTAGGGCCGCTGAGCGAAGATTCTGTTGATCAAGACGGAGCACCACAAGTCTTTCCTGATTTTACCCGCGGAGAATGGAAAAATACGAAACCTCTTCAGATTATAGCATGATTTTTCAAGGGGCGGTCTTAAAAATAACCGCCCCTTTTTTTATATCAGAACCATCAGGGGATTGTTTTTTTTATAAATGCTTTTAAAATAGTATAATTACGATTTACTCTCAAGACTGGCATTATTCTTGTTGTATGAATTTATATTCAAATACTTTATTAATTTTGATTGATTCATATGCCCAATTGTTCAGATTACAAATTTTTATTTGATACAAGTAAAGATGGGATTGTATTTTTAGCCAAAGCTCAAACAATCACCGGTGCAAATCCGGCGTTTTGTGAGTTGCTGGGATACGAACATTCTGAATTAGAAGGGCTTGCCTTTAAAAAATTACTACCCCTAAAATGGACTGAAACGATTGAAAAGATCTGGATAGAGATTGACGATAAACAAATTGCGGAAGAATTTGAAATAGAATGTATTCATAAAAACGGCAATTTGATCCCGGTTAATATCAAGACCTGGCCTGTTAAAAATGAAAATGGTCTCAGTTTTGTATATTTGTTGATGGTTACAGATATAACCCAGAAAAAACTGCTTCAGCAAAGACTTTACCAATCTCATAAAATGGAAACTGTAGGGCAGCTTGCTGCGGGTATGGCCCACCAGTTAAATACTCCCCTGACTGTTATTAAAACCCGGATGAAGATTATTGCCAATGCAATTGATGATGAAAAGCTTTTAAAGCAGGCCATGAATATTGATGAGAATGTTGACCGTATGGCAGATATCATCCAAAATCTGTTGGGATTTTCTAGAAATGCTGACCAGTTTTATGAATCTGTTGATATTAATAAATTAATACAAACTGTCAATAGTCTTTTAGAAACACAACTCAAGAAAAACAATATAGAATTTATTACACAACTTGATCCCGATTTACGAGCAGTTTTTGCAATCAAAACCAAAATAGAACAGGTATTGTTAAACCTGTTGATCAATGCAATGGATGCTATTCATACAAATGGTAAAATTACAGTTATTACCAAAAATATGGTTTACAAGGGGCAAGAATGTGTTATGATCAGTGCTAGTGATACAGGAGATGGGATTCCTGATAAAATTAAAAATCATATTTTTGATCCATTTTTTACCACAAAACCTCCGGGGAAAGGTACAGGATTAGGCCTTTTTATTTGTAATAGCATTGTTCAGGAACACGATGGGACTATATTTGTTACCAGCATGTTGTATGAAGGAACTACATTTACAGTTTTATTACCAATAGCGCGGGGCAAGGATGTCGAACCGCGATTTTAGTATATTGATTGTGGATGATGATCTTGATCTGCGGGAAAGTCTGGCTGATTTTCTCAAGAGTCAAGAGTATCATGTAGAAACTATTGGTACTGCAATAGAGGCATTTCAGCTCTATAGAAAGTATGTGTATGATCTGGTGATCTCTGATGTTGTTATGAGCAAGATAGATGGTATTGAACTGTTGAAAATGATCAAATCGTTTGATATCAATGCTCAGGTTATATTGGTTACAGGATATTCATCCATTCAGGGGGCTGTTGAGGCAATTAAAATTGGCGCTGATGATTATTTTACCAAACCTTTTGACCTTGATAAAATCAATAAAGTGGTTGAGCGGTTATATCAGAACAAGCTGCTATATGAAAAAAATCAAAAGTTGAAACAACAGTTACATCGTGAACAATTTCCGGCAATTGCAGGCAAGTCTGAAAAATTACACAAAACTCTTGAACAGGTTGATTCTGTTGCTGATTCTGATATTTCTGTACTGGTGACCGGAGAGAGCGGCACAGGTAAAGAATTGATTGCCAAAGCCATCCATCAAAAAAGTTCGCGCAGCAATGAACCGTTTATTCCAGTCAACTGTGCAGCTATACCTCAAGATCTTCTGGAAAGTGAATTCTTTGGACATGAAAAAGGTGCTTTTTCAGGAGCAATAAATCGTAAATACGGTTTATTTGAAGTCGCAAATCAGGGGACCTTGTTTCTGGATGAGATTGGAGAAATGCCTATTGAACTGCAAGCCAAGCTTTTGCGAGTTGTTGAAACCGGTACGGTACGCAGGGTAGGAGGAACTGCAGAGATAAATGTGGATGTTCGGTTTGTTTGTTCTACAAATCGTAATCTGGAAGAGGAAATTGAGAATGGAATGTTTCGAAAAGACCTTTATTTTCGACTCGCCGGATTCGAGATAACTCTGCCGCCATTACGGGAAAGAAAGCAAGATATACCCTTAATTATGGAGCATTTTATCCGTAGAAAACAATGTACCATGCAGTTTTCTGAATCATTCATTATCGCATTAATGATGTATGATTGGCCGGGCAATGTACGGGAACTTGAAAATGTAATTGACCGGGCATTGTTGCTGTCAAAAGGGAAACCGCCCAAGATCATTCATTTGCCTGTTGAAATTCAAAAAGCGCATCTTGCAAGGCAGGAAGCAGAACAGCTCAGTGAAGAACAAATTGACACACTCCAAACTGTTGAACGCAAACACATCCTCAAGGTTTATGAATACTGTAATCACGACAAAGAGAAAACCGCCAGACTATTAGATATTGGCTTAAAGACGCTGTATCGTAAACTTCATTCATATCAATATTAAATTGTCAAAATGACAATTTGGGGAATTTCATTTCTAAAATAGCCCAAATTTCTAAAATGGTCGATTATTTACGTGTTGTGCGTAAATAATTTTATATTTTCTTGTTTAGGACCGAATTTAATCCATTTTTAAAAATTGTCAAAATGGCAAATTAAAGTTTATCCTTTTTGTGATCGTCGCACTAATGCATTGTTTATAAAGGGTTTGCGGTTTTGGTACGAATTTTGATATAGAATTGCCATAATATTGATTATCAATTATTAAATGGTGGGTGGTTTTTATCAGGGTGTTGTTTACAAGTTTAAAAAAGTGTTGAGGGTGGTTATGTGTTCGGTTTCACTTTTAGAATCAAATATTGAATGTAAATCTATTCAAAATAAAATATATAAAACACGTCAGAATATATTTGTAGAAAATGATGTGCAAAATTCATGTCTTTTTGCTGCCGAGACGATTCAGATAGATGGTAAGGTAAAAAGCGCTCAAAATTCAATTTTGGTGGCAGGAGAAAGGATAATTGTCAAAGATGTGGAGGTGGCTGAAAATGCTGTCATGCATTTCAAAGTTGGAAGCGATTATGATATTGAAGATAAACTTGAAGCAGTGGAAGAAGAAATTGCAAGTCTTGAACAACGAATAAAAGTTATTTCTACCTCCATTGAAGAGAATATTTCTGGTAATGTTCAGGAAGAATTGGACAAGTTGATAAATCGTCAACGGACTTTGGATTCAATTTTATACTATTTAAAAGAGCGGCGGGTTGAGCTTTTAAAACTTTGTGAAACCCCTTCAAGAGCATTTGTATTGATCAAGGGTGAAATTTCAGGCAAGATCAAGGTTACTATCCATAACCATGAATGCGATCAATTTGATTGTAAAGGCAACACCATTTTTTTGTTATCACCTAAC
Source organism: bacterium (assembly GCA_963693055.1). GTDB lineage: Bacteria > Zhuqueibacterota > Zhuqueibacteria > Residuimicrobiales > Krinioviventaceae. The sequence continues at coordinate 4,954,293 of OY843751.1, read as the reverse complement.
AATACCGTAGTAGGAATTAAATATGATTATAATATAGATCTAGTTCAAGAATTGAATGGGAGGTAGGCAGATGACTCAAGATGTGCAAAATGATTTTCCTCAGTATTTATCCTTTAAACTTGATAAAGAATTGTACGCGATAAATATTGCAAAAGTTAAAGAAGTATTGGATTTGACCAAAATTACCAAAGTACCGCGTACACCTGATTTTATGTTGGGTGTTATTAATTTGCGTGGCAGTGTTGTACCTGTAGTTGACATGAAGATGAAATTTGCAATGGGCCAGGTAGAGCATACACGTGATACCTGTATCATCATTGTTGAGGTGATGCTGGATGGTGAATCTATAACATTGGGATTACTGGCTGACTCTGTTAATGAAGTGATAGAGTTATTACAGGACCAGATTGAAGCAGCACCCAAAATGGGTACACGTGTGAATAATGATTTCATACAAGGTATGGGAAAAAGTGAAAAAGATTTTATTATTTTACTGGATATTGATAAAATATTTTCAATTGATGATATAATCAATATTCAACAGTCTGAAGAAAAGCCGAAAAGTAAAAAAGGAAATAAAGAACTGAAAAAAGAACTTGAAGCGCAGGAGGCGTAAAATGCTTAAGAATTTTAAATTAGGTACAAAGTTGGGATTAGGATTCGGGATTTTGATTGTCATTTCGATTATTCTGGGAGTTATGGCCATATTTAATATGGCAAGAGTTCAAACAAAAGCCAATATGCTGGCAGATGAATATGTTCCTGAATTTGATGTTGCAAATCAACTGGAACGTAATTCTTTATTAACAATGTATAATATAAGGGGATATGGACTTACAAAAGAACAAACGTTTTTGGATGAGGGACGCAAATATCTGGATGAATTAGAATCCAGTTTGTCTGACGCACTAGAACTAGCAGACCAGTCAAAACATCTTGTCAAGTTGCATGGATCTGTTGAGAAAGTGGAAGAGCAGGTTAATATTTATAGAAACTTGGTTGATCAGACTGAGAAAACCAATCAAAATATAGCCAAGTTGCAGAACCAACTTGATAAATCGGCGGCAAATTTTATGGAAAGTTGTGCTTTGTTTTTACAGAGTCAGAACGCACAGATGGTGTCGGATATTCGTAATAATGTTGGCAATGATAAATTATTAGAACGTGTTACAAAAATGAATCTTGTAAATGATGTGATAGATCTTGGGAATTCTGCGCGTTTAATCGTGTGGAAAGCTCAGGCATTGCGTAGCCCTGCATTGATGGAACAGAGTGCTTCAATATTTAACCAGATGGATGAAAAGTTTTTGGAATTGCGGAAAGTAACCCATAAAGCGAAGGATAATAAAGAGATTGATGACACCAAAACTGCTGCAGACCTTTATAAAAGCACGGGTTTGGCTATTTTGGAAGATTGGTATACATTGGATGATTTGAATATTAAACGTGACAAGTCTGCAAATCAGGTACTTGAAAGCTCACAAACTGTTGCTTTGGCTGGTATTAATCAGACCGAAGGTATTGCCAAAGATACCGTGAGCATACTCAAATCATCATCCTTAACCATGATAGTGGGATTGGTACTCGCTTTGTTGATAGGTATTGCTTTTGCAGTATTTCTGACACGGATTATTACGGCTCCATTGATTAAAGGGGTAGAGTTTGCAAAAAGTGTTGCCAACGGTGATTTGACCGCGGAACTGGAGCTGGATCAGGATGATGAAATTGGCCAATTGGCCAAGGCGTTACGGAATATGATTGAAAAGCTCCGTAGTGTAATTATGGATGTTCAAACTGCCGCTGATAATGTATCATCCGGTAGCATGGAATTGAGTTCCAGTTCACAGGAAATGTCTCAGGGTGCAACTGAGCAGGCAGCTTCTTCAGAAGAAGCGTCTTCTTCAATGGAACAGATGGCTTCAAACATTGAAGCAAATGCCGACAATGCACAGCAAACCGAAAAAATTGCTACCAAAGCATCCAATGATGCAGAGGAAAGTGGTCGTGCTGTTGATGAAACCGTTGCTGCTATGCGAGAAATTGCAAGCAAGATTTCGATTATTGAAGAGATTGCACGTCAAACGGATTTACTCGCCTTGAACGCCGCTATTGAAGCTGCCCGTGCCGGTGAACATGGAAAAGGATTTGCCGTAGTTGCTGAAGGTGTTCGTAAACTGTCTGAACGCAGTCAGCAAACTGCCGCTGAAATTAACACGCTTGCCGGATCTTCTTCCGAGGTGGCCGAAAAAGCTGGTGCGATGTTAAAAGAGCTGGTCCCGGATATACGGCGTACTGCTGATCTGGTACAGGAAATTTCTGCTGCAAGTGTAGAACAACGTACCGGTGTTGAGCAGGTTAACAAGGCAATGCAGCAACTGGATCAGGTGATTCAACAGAATGCTTCTGCGGCTGAAGAAATGTCATCAACATCTGAAGAATTATCCAGCCAGGCAGAGCAATTGCTTGAGACGGTTGAATTTTTTAACATTGGAAATGTCACAAAACGAGCAAGGCAGCACAAGACAATCAATATTGCAAAAACTACAAAAACCAATGCTAAAAATGGTGCCGATAAAGCGAATGGAGGTGTGCATATTCAACTGGAAACAGCATCTTCTAATGGTGGAGATGCATTTGACAACGAGTTTGAAAGATTTTAACTATCTGCATAGCTGATAATAACGTCCTGCCATGCCCTCTGTTTGTAATAAAAAGCAGAGGGCTTTTTTTTATGGAATAAATTACGCAACAAATCCTTTTTAAATATTTAGAGATTTTATTATTTTTATAATGGAATAAAAATTAAGGAGTAATAGTAGATGTATAATTTTGAGTTTTATAATCCTGTAAGAATTGTTTTTGGTAAAGGTACTATAAAAGAGTTGTCCCGTTTGATTGATAGATCCTTAAAGGTGATGATCGCTTATGGTGGCGGTTCCATAAAAAATAACGGTGTTCATGAGCAGGTGATGAAGGCATTAGAAGGTTATGATATAGTTGAATTCAGCGGAATTGAAGCGAATCCACAGTATAGCACATGTATGAAAGCCGTAGATGTGATTAAAAGGGAAAAAGTAGATTTTGTTTTGTCCGTTGGTGGCGGTTCAGTGTTAGATGCGGTAAAATTTATTTCAGCAGCAGTCAATTTTGATGGAGAACCATGGAATATTTTGACATCTGGCGCCAAAATTCAATCTGCAATGCCTTTTGGATGTGTATTAACCTTACCGGCTACCGGTTCAGAAATGAATATGAATGCGGTAATATCGAGAGATGAAACCGGAGAAAAATTGGCTTTTGGGAATCCTAATGTCTATCCAAAATTTTCAATCCTGGATCCTGAAACTACCTTCTCATTGCCTGTACGTCAAATATCAAATGGTGTTGTGGATGCATTTGCACATACAATGGAGCAATATATGACATATGATGTAAATGCGCCTATTCAGGACAGATATGCAGAAGCACTATTAATGACATTGATTGAAGAAGGTCCCAAGGCTCTTGAGAATCCTAAGGATTATGATGTACGTGCCAATATTATGTGGGCTGCAACCATGGCGCTGAACCATCTCAATAGTGTGGGCGTTCCGCAGGACTGGGCAACGCATATGATTGGTCACGAGCTGACTGCGTTGTATGGTATTGATCATGCCCGTACGTTGGCAATTGTTATGCCCGCTGTTTGGAAACACCAGCGTAAAGAAAAGGGAGCAAAGCTGGCCAGATACGCCCGCAGAGTTTGGGGCGTTGATACTCATGATGATGAAAAAGCTATTGATCTTGCAATAGAAAAAACGATTGCATTTTTTAAGCAAATGCAGGTACCGGTCAGTTTAAAAGATGTGGATTTGACACCGGCAGATTGTAGTAAAGCAGTAAAGCAATTGGAAAACCGCAAGGTTAAATTGGGTGAGCATGGCAAGATCACCTTTAAAGAAGTTGAACAGATTTTGGAAATTGCCGCATGAAATAAGTAATAACTATTCATTCTATTTTTGTAACAATTCAGGGCTGCATGCGTAATAATACATGTAGCCCTTTTTTTATTCCGGTATTTATCATTTATGGAGGTATCACCCAAATGGCAAGGAAATCCAGAAAAAAAATTGTTTGGATCGTGATCATTATTTTATTGGTATTGGTAGTCGGTGCGGCTGTTGTTATGTCAAAGACAGGCAAAAAAGAAGCACCCCAAAATACAGTCAAGGTGTCACGTGCAGATATTATAGATAAAGCCCTTGCAGTGGGCTCTATAGAACCCAGAAATGAGATTGCGGTAAAGTCCAAAGTTTCAGGAGTTGTAGGAAAACTGTTAGTAGATGTAGGGGATTTTGTTGAAAAGGGGCAGGTTATATTAGAGGTGAATCCCGATCCTACGCCGCTTGAACTGGCGGCTGCCAAACGGCGGGTTGAAAGTGCCTGGATTGAACTGGAAACTGTAAAAAAAGAAATAGCCCGTAAAAAGAACCTGCTTGAAAAAGGACTGATCTCTGATCAGGAATATGAAACTCTGAATCAGGAATATGAGCAAGCTGTGTTGAGCCACAAGATAGCCAAAGAAGGTCTGGATCTGATAGAAAAAGGAAAAGTGAAAATTGCAGATACAGATATTGAAACCGTGGTCAAGGCCCCCATTTCAGGCTTTATTCTTGAAAAAAGTGTAAATGTTGGTGATCCGGTTGTGCCTTTAACATCATATCAGGCGGGTACTGAACTGATGAAAATGGCTAATATGGATGATTTGATATTCAAGGGTACGGTTGACGAAATTGATGTAGGTAAAATCAAAGAAGGTATGAAATGTGACTTGCAAATCGGCGCGTTACCGGGCAAAAAAGTTGCAGGGCATGTAACGTTGATCTCTCTCAAGGCACGTAAAGAAGACAATACCACGGTATTCCCTGTAGAAATTGCTATTGAAAAAACCGACGATGCCGTATTGCGGGCAGGGTTCTCTGCAAATGTAAATGTTATTATCGCGAAAAAAGATAGTGTACTGTCTTTACCAGAACGCGTGATAACCTTTCGCAGTGATTCTGCTTTTGTTATGCTTCCTGCACCAGAAGGTGAAGAAGCCACTGAAAAATATATTGAAACCGGTTTAAGCGACGCCATTACCATAGAGATTACTTCGGGTCTTGATGAAGGTGATGAAGTGCTGGAAAAAAAGATCAAAGAGATCATTTAAGGTGAGCTTATGAACCAGCTTTTAGATAACATTAGAGAGGTATTTTATTACCTCAGGCAATACAAAGGCCGAACCTTTATGACCATGTTTGGTATAATCTGGGGAACCATGACCATTGTATTGCTGCTGGCTTTTGGTGTGGGCGTTGAAAAATCAATGAAAAAAAACATGCATGGTATGGGTGAAAGCATCGCAATCATGTGGCCGGGAAGAACCAGTATGGTATTCCAAGGATATAACAAGGAGAGGCGCATTCGCTTACGTGCCGAAGATGTGGAACTGATGCGTAATGAGGTTGGTGAGTTTAGTGCCATTAGTCCCGAATTTATTAAATATGGTGTTCCGGTACGTCATGGAGACAAGATCAACCAGGCAACCATTGCCGGAATGCTGCCGGAATATGGCCCCATGCGAAATGTTTTACCTCGTCCCGGCGGCAGATGGTTGAATGATATGGATTTAAAGGAGAAACGGCGGGTATGTTTTATCGGTTACAAGCTGCGTGACTTGTTATATGGAGAAAATGCGTCGGTTATAGGCAAGTATTTGATGGTTGGAGATATCCCTTTCCGAATTATTGGTGTATTGCAGGAGAAAACCCAGCCTTCCAGTTATTCTTCACGTGACCATGACCGTGTATTTATGCCAATGACCACGTTTCAGTCCATTTATGGTTATACTTATGTAAGTAATGTAGTATACCAGGTTGCTGACCCGCGTCGGAACAAGATTGCGGAAGAGAAAATATATAAGGTTTTGGGTAAGAAATTAAAATTTGACCCCACTGATAAACAAGCCCTGGGTATTTGGGATACAACGGAAAGTGACAAATTTATATATTATTTCAGTCTGGGCTTCAAGATATTTTTGGGTATTATTGGCACTATTACCCTGATTGTTGGAGGTATTGGGCTTGCTAATATTATGTATGTTGTGGTCCAGGAGCGTACCCGGGAAATTGGGATAAAGCGCTCTATAGGCGCGAAAAGCAAGCAGATCATGGGCCAGTTTTTGTTCGAGTCTTTTGTGATAATCGGCATGAGTGCGGCAATCGGTCTGGCATTGGCAGTGGTTTTGATTAAGCTGATATCCCAGCTACCCATAGAAGAGTATGTAGGACATCCGGAGTTGTCATGGACTGTTGCAATTGCATCCACAGCAGTTTTGGGCTTGATAGGATTTTTGGCGGGATTTTTCCCTGCACGCAAGGCCTCACGTCTGGATGTTATTGAATGTTTGCGATACTAGAGAAAAGGTTGCGCAATGCAAATAATGATTTTTTTACAGGAATTTATTGGTGATTTAAAAAAGCAAAAGACCCGTGCGTTTTTAACTACAATTGCGATTACCTGGGGTACTTTGGCGGTTATCCTGCTGATGGCTTTTGGTGAAGGCCTTGCTTTCCGGATGAAAGAAGGATTTTTAAATGCCGGTGATCGGATCATCCGTATTTATGGTGGGCAGACAACTAAAAAATACCAGGGAATGCCCATTGGCAGACGCATTCGTCTGGTTGAGGATGATGCCCGGATTTTGCTGGAAAGCATTCCCGAGGTTGTGTCCGTTAACGCGCAAATGGGCAAACATGTGCGCCTGCGCAATGGTGAATTGAGTGCTTCAACATTTATGGAAGGCGTGTACCCGGAATTTGAGTTTTTACGCAGAACATACCCTGCTGCCGGAGGTCGGTTTTTGAACCAAAAAGATCAACTGGAAAAGAAACGGGTAGTATTTTTGGGTGGCGAAGTTGCAAAAGATCTGTTTGGAAGCCAGGACCCCATTGGGCAAACTCTGACCTTAGATGGTATTCCTTTTAAAGTTATCGGTATTATGCCTAAAAAACTGCAAACGTCAATGAATAACGGTCCCGATGACCGGCGGGCAATCATTCCTTTCTCTACATTCCAAAGTATTTACGGATATCGTTACCTGGGAGAATTGATTGTAAAGCCGGACCAACCTCAGCATAGTGAACTGGTAAAATCTGAAGTGAGACGCATTCTGGGTAAAAAATATGGTTTTGATCCTACGGATGAGCGGGCTGTACCCATGTGGGACTTTATCGAGCAGGAAAAGCAAAGCGACAAAGTGTTTAAAGGTATTAATATCTTTTTGGGAGTGATTGGTGCCATGACATTGATCATTGCGGGTGTGGGTGTAGCCAATATCATGTATGTTGTGGCCAAAGAACGTACCCGAGAGATTGGAATTAAACGTGCTATAGGCGCCAAGAAACGGCATATTATATCACAGTTTGTATTCGAGTCTTTGCTTATATCTGCGATTGGAGGAGGATTGGGGCTTCTCGTTGCTCTGGGAGTAATCAAGCTGTTATGGATGATGCCGGCCCAGGGAGATGGTCCCATGCAGTTTCTGGGAAGACCGCTACTGTCACACGGTGTTGTTTTAACAACGGTTATTATCCTTACATTGATCGGATTGTTGTCGGGAGTTTTTCCTGCAAGGAAAGCCGCAAATGTTGAACCTGTAGATGCTTTAAGATATGAATAATTTTAAAGATTCAAGGCGCTGTTAACAGCGCCTTTTTTTGTTACCACAAAACCCCTAAACCTGCCTGCATACCGGTAATATAGTGTTTGTTGTGAAGATTCCCCTGAAACACAAACATAAAGCGTTTATAGACTTTATAATTCAACCTGTAAGACAAGCCGTTATAAATTCCACGTTTTGTATTGACATACCCCAATGAGATACTGCTGTATTTATCCGAAAAAATATAATTCATACTGATGTTTAAAACGCCAAAAATATTTTCAGAAAAAATATCGATAGAGATATATAATTTTTCCAGGTTACCATATTTATAAGCTATAAGGGGTTGCAATCTGTCTTTAGTAGGACCTTCATCATATTTCAGAGAATAGTGGTAACGAAAGCCATACATAACGCAACCATGTCTGGTTTGAAAATAATAGCGTGGTGAAATGTATAAATATCGGTCTGCTGTTGGAATCGTTTCATCGATATATGCTGCTGTGAATCCCCAACCTTTGTGTCCGGGAATTGGCAGGAAAGAGAGTTTGGTGATAGAAAATGGATGATTGGTGTGAAATTCTTCGCCATAGACTTTGTTTTCACCAGAAATGATTTCAACCTGATAATATGCATGCAAAACTTTTGGCTTTTTGAAATTGGAAAAAGATGTGCGTCTTGGGGCCTGCTGATAAACGGAATTTTGATTGACAGATACCTGTGAAAATATAGGAAGCGTTGCCAGTAAAACAGTCCAGATTGACAGTAAACCGGATAATGATTTTTTTGAAGAATTTTTCCTGAAAGGGGTTATCATTGTTGAATATAAAACAACATTGATTGGGGTTCAAGTTTAATTTGTTAAAAAATCAAAAATATTGCCAATTGTAGTAGTATCGGTTTTATAAAATTCTGTATATCTGCACCGGGTACAGGTAACAGACGTAAATTTTTTATTTTGTACATCAAAGATTTTAGCCAGCGCGCCACCGGTGGCGCGCATTTGATCAATTTCACACTGGGTATTTCTGCATTTGGGGCATACAAAGTTTATATTGATATGTGGATCCATCATTGATCCTCGTCTTCTTCTACAATAACGGCCGTGCCATACACCAGAATTTCTGCCGCGTTTGCCATAAGCTCGCTGGTACTGAACCTTACGCCAACAACAGCATTTGCGCCAAGGCTTTTGGCATCTGCAATCAGGCGATCAAGGGCCTGTTCACGCGATTCTGCCATAAGTTTTGTATAATCTTCAATTTCTCCCCCAACCAGTTGCTTAAAGCCTGCAATAATATCTTTACCCACAAAGCGTGCCCGAATAGTGTTGCCTTTGACCATTCCCAGGGTTTTAATAATGTGTTTGTGATGTATAGTGTGTGTAGTGGTGATGATCATCGTTTAATCTCCTTATACGGGTCCGATTTGTAAGTGAACATGCGCTCACGTGCAACAGATACCAGCAGTACAGCCAGTCCGCCGATCAGAAAAAAAGTGCCAAATTTCAGAATGATTGGCATTTGCGCGTCTTGAACAATGGCTTTGAAAAATTTGTAACCACCAAAGGTAAGCAGTATCATAGCACCGATTGAGAAAAATATCCAACCAATGCCCCGTTCAATACGGTTATATATGTCAATCCAATAGGTATCCCATAATTCATCAGGTGGGGTTTTAAGCTTCATTGCTGTGGTTTTCTCCTTGAGCTGTAGAAATTCTTGATATTCCTGAAAAAATTCCGGGTGTTCTGCAAGAAGTGATTCAAATTCCTGTTGTTGTTTTGCATCCAGTTCACCGTCTATAGCACCCATCATTAATATTTGAAATTTTTCTTTAATATGATTATAATCTGTCATGAGTAGAAACCTTCCAGTTTTGCTTTTAATGCTTTGCGGGCATTGTAAAGGCGGGACATAACGGTGCCGATGGGGCATTCCAGAACTTTTGCAATTTCTTTATATGAATAATCTTGAATATCTTTGAGTATGATAATCTCACGTTCCTGTTCTTTGAGTTGTTCAAGGCCCTGCCAGACCGCTTTTTGAGCTTCGTTTTGCTCTGCTAGAGCTTCAGTGTCTGAGGACTCGTCGGAAATAGAGTTGATTTCGTATTCATCCATTTCAGAGAATGAACGCGCGTGACGAGATTTGTCCCGCAAATGATTGAAGCAAAGATTACGTAATATTCGATAGTACCAGGTAAAAAAGCTACGACTGGGATCAAAGGTTTTGATCGCACGAAATGCCCTTACAAATGCGTCTTGAGACAAGTCAACCGCATTGTCGTGCGATCCTACGAGTCCCAACGCGGAATAATAGGCCCTTTGCATATATTTTTCCACCAGGTAGCCAAACGCCTGCGCGTTACCTTGCTGGCAATAGCGTATCGCATCTGTGTCGCTGTTTATGGACTTTCGGGCTTGCGATACCATTGCCGGTGCGGCGGAATCGGGGTTGTTCAATACAATCTCCATTTGTATTCATTTTCCTGAATGTTTGCTTTGTGATGATAAACACAAAACAATATTTTATTCAATGAAAATAGAAAAAAATGGGTAACGAGTCAATTTTTTTTTCGTATATTATTAATATCTTGTAAAAAAATGTAATTTTAATAAAAGGAGGCAACAATGAAACGCTGTTTGATCATTCTGGTTTCCACTGTCTTGATGATGTCAGTTTTAGGCGGATGTGGTAAATCACCTGAAGAAAAACAGATGGAAAAAGCAGAACGCCAGATGGAAAAAGCAAGTGAGCAAATGGCCAAGGCTGGCGAAAAAATGGCTGAAGGCTTTGGTGAAGGCATGGAAGAGATGGCCGAAGGTATGGAAGAAATGGCTAAAGCACTGGGGCAAATGAGTGATGAAGTGGTTGATTCCAAAGTTGAACCGGTTGATTATAAAGACCTGAAATCTTTGTTACCTGGTAATTTGCGTGGTATGAACAGAACCGATGCAAGTGGAGAAAAGACTTCTGCATTGGGTATGAAGATTTCTCAGGCCACCGCGGAATATGAGAACAATGACGGGGGTTCTATAGAGATCGAGATCACGGATATGGGCAATATGAATAAACTCGTACGGATGACCCAGCTTGCATGGTTGGCAACGGATATTGACCAGGAAGGTGATTCGGGTTATGAGAAAACCACAACTATCAAGGGACACCGGGCATTTGAAAGCTGGGAAAAAGACCAGGAATATGGTCAGGTAACCTTGTTTGTGGCAGAACGGTTTGTTGTTGAGGTTGATGGCAATAATGTAAAAATGGATGATATTAAAAAAGCCGTTGACAAGATTGATCTCGATAAACTTGCCAAAATGAAATAATGAGGTTTTTTTGAGACGTTATTTTCTATTTATTCTGATCATTTATTTGATTGCTGCCGGTTTTACATGGCCGGCAGCATCAGTTTTTGCAGGGACCCGTGCGTTTTCATTGACACAGTTCCAAAATCAATGGCAGCAGGCAGGTAAAGATACGGATAATGCTATATTGCTGTATTTGTGTGGGATCAACCGTGTTGATGGATTTGTAACGGATGCAGAGAACCAGGATGTTGTTGTGTATGGACAGGTATTAGATGACCGTATGCCGCTGTACACAACTGATTTTGTGATCGCCTTGCGAAATGCGTGGATGGTTTATGCCGAGTTGAAAGATAATACCTACTATTACAGCAATCCCGGTTGTTCAATAGATCCGAATGCAAAGGTGTTGGCACAATTGAATGAATTGTCCCAGCGGTTGAATACTGTTACCGATGTTGAAGCCAAGGATACAGTGATAGAGATGTGGCATGATATCTGTAAATTGCCTCAGACGGTGCGGGTGTTTGGCATTCCCTTCGAGTCTAGGTTTGCTTCGGTAATGGTAGATGCGGATTATCTGTTAAAACGTATTGTGGATGGTTCGTTTGTGCCGGATGTAAACGGTATTACCGGATTATTACCTGCTGTGAAATCACAAATGGAAACGGATATTCGGGTAGGGAATTCTATCACCGTGGGGATTGCTTCAATGAACCGGTTCTGGTTTTATCCCGGAGATTATCAGTTCAGTTATGATGATCAGATTGCAAAGATTGATGATTGTCCTGTAACGTTGCTGACAGAATCGCAATATCTGCACTCGTCGGAAAAGAGACTCGTGGGGGCCGGTAAAACTGATCCTATGGCAGAGGCGTTTACAAAGAATTTTACCTCTCATTATTCGGAACTGGCAGAGACCGAGCCCTTGTATGCAGAGCTTGAGGAACTGTTTCGACTGGTTGCGCTTGCCAAGCTGATGGAGTATTACAAACTCCGGAATATCGTGGATATGGATTATCTGCTGGAGCAGCATGTTGCTGGTGAAATCCCGGTACCCAAAACGCTGGAAGGGATCTCCCGCATTGAGAGATTTGAGCATACCCGCGAAATAGAAAACGGTACCGAAACAATCAAGCTGTGGCTGCCAAGCTGCGGTGGTGTGGGCATTGATATGGAAGTGGGACCCGAAAACCTGCACAAAGATATTGAGGGCAAGTTAAAAACCTTGAAAAAACGGATTCTCGATGCCAGACCCCATAAAGATGTGTTGTTCTGGGATGTTGGGGAATAGGGCTTTTAGTTTCTCAGAACCAATCTGTAACCGGTGTTGTTAAAAATTCCGCAACAGGAATACCATTTCCCCCTACAAGTAATTTTTTTGTAACCGGGAATTCGTTAGAAAATGCATCCATACCCGGAAGAAAAGCCGGTTTATTATGACTTTTTACTTCAATGGCAACAAGCTTGTCACCTTTTTCCAGTACAAAATCCACTTCTCTGTTACGGCTTGACCAGTAAAAAACTTTTATTTGAGTTGAACGACTGCTGTTGGCTAAATGCGACCCAATTGCTGACTCTACAAATCGTCCCCATAATTGGTTATTGTTTAATGTATCTTCAAAACGTGTATTCCCCAGTGCTGCCATTAATGCTGTGTTTAATACCTGTAGCTTGGGGCTTGATGCCCTTTGTCTGACTTTTTGGCCGGCATATTTAGAGAGGCCTGTTAACAAACCGGCCTGCCCCAATAGCTCCAAATAATTCGCCAGTGTGGTGGTATTGCCCGCATCTTTGAGTTGACCCAACATTTTTTGAAAAGATAAAATTTGACCTGAATACTGACAACCCAGTTCAAATAATCTTCGCAACAATGCAGGTTTGTCTACACGGGTCATGAGTAAGATGTCTTTAGAGATTGTAGGTTCTATTAAAGAGTGTAATATATAGTTTTGCCACCTGTCTGGTTCCGCAATTAATTCTGCTGCACCAGGATATCCGCCATAATAGATATATTGTTCTAATGATATATCAAAGGCGTTCTGCATTTCCTGAAAGCTCCAGTGCGTAACCGGGATAACTTCAAATCTGCCGGTCAGGCTTTCAGATAGTCCTTTTTGCATTAATAGAGGTGATGAACCTAGAATGATACAATAAAGAGGAATATTGTTTAATGAATCATTATCCCACAATTTTTTGACTGTTTCTGACCAGTTGTCAATTTTTTGGATTTCATCCAATATTAGGACAGTGGAGCCTTTTTTCGCTTCCAGTCTGCCAAACTCCCATTGTTGCTCTATCCATGAATGGGGCTGCAGAGTGGGGCCGTCAGCAGAGGCATATATTCCCTGAATGGTCCCGGATTTGAGGATTTGTTGTGCGAGTGTGGTTTTCCCTGTTTGTCTGGGACCTGCCAGAACCTGAATGAACCGGCGTTTTTCAGATAAACGTTTTTGTAGAATGGGATATATGGCTCTTTTATACATAGCTAGCCTTACAATTTACTCAATACGTTGAGTAAATTTACTCAATATATTGAGTAAATTGCAAGTATTTTTTTATTTAAAAAGTGAATATAATTGTATATAAAAGAGTTTTGGGGTTTTTAAAAATTATTTTTCGTTATCGAATATAGAAAGTTACAAGTATTCAGTTATCAGTAAAAGCAATTAAGCCATGACTTTACATTAATTAGTGTGCATTAAATTCATTTGTTTTCTTTTTTCGATTCTTTAATTTTTTCTCTAAAACCTAGTATGTCGATATAAATAATGATACGGTCATCGTATTTCATTTTTGCCTCTGATTTAATAATAAACCAATCTCACCCTGTCATCAGTTTTAACAGCTTTTTTGCGTGCTCAATTTTTACAGTATAGGGCGCGTATTTTATTTTTATATCTAAAAGGAATGAGCGCTTGAGCGTGCTTTTGTGGTGTGAGAAAATATCGAAACTGGCTTTGCCGTGGTATGTACCCATGCCGCTGGTGCCCACACCGCCAAAAGGCAGATTGTTGGGGATAATGTGATTGATGGTATCGTTAATACACACTCCGCCGGAACTGGTTTTGGCAATAACTTTATTCTGTAGTGATTTATCATTTGAGAAAAAGTACAAAGCCAGGGGTTTGGGGTGGCTGTTGATGGTTTTAATCGCATCATTCAGATCACTATATTCCAGTACTGGTAAAATGGGACCAAAGATTTCATCCTGCATGACGGGATGCTCCCAATCCACACCGTCTAAAAGGGTGGGCGCAATATAGCGGGAATCCCGGTCGGTTTCTCCCCCAACGAGTATGTTAGCATCCTTGAGCAGGCTGCTCAACCGATCAAAATGCCGTTCATTGACGATGCGCGCCAGATCCGGACTGTTGAATCTATCGCTACCGTAAAATTCAAGTAATGTCGTTTTGCATTGTTTAATAAATGCATCTTTGATGGATTGATGGACCAGCAAATAATCCGGGGCAATGCAGGTTTGTCCCGCATTGAGGAATTTCCCCCAGATAATGCGCCGGGCAGCGGTTTCCATGTTTATGTTCTTGTCCACAATACAGGGACTTTTACCGCCCAGTTCAAGGGTAACCGGAGTCAGGTGTTGTGCCGCGGCCTGCATGACTATTTTTCCAATGGCGGGACTGCCGGTAAAGAAAATATAATCCCATTTTTCATTCAGCAGTTCCTGCGCGATTTGTCCGTCTCCTTCAACCACAGCAATGTAGGCCGGGTCAAAATACTCTTTGAACATTTTGGCAATGACGCTCGAAGTATTGGGCGTCAGTTCTGAGGGTTTGAGCACGGTACAGTTTCCGGCTGCCATGGCGCCAATCAGCGGGACGAGCAACAGGTAAATGGGATAGTTCCAGGGGGCCATTACCAGGGTAACGCCAAAGGGTTCGGCATGGATGTAACTGGAGCCGGGCCAATGGGCGATGGGTGTGGAAACGCGTTTGGGGTTCATCCAGGATTTTAATTTTTTCAGGGCAAGGTCAATCTCTGTTACGGTAAAGGCAATGTCGCTTAAATAGCCTTCAAACCGGGGTTTGCGCATATCTTTTTCCATGGCAAGCAGCAGCTCGGATTCGTACGCTTCCATGGCGGATTTGAGCGTAGCGAGCTGTTGCATACGAAAAGAGTAATCTGGTTTTTGGGTTTTGAAAAAATCTCGTTGAGATTGTATGATCTGTTTAATTGCGGGTTGGGGTATGATAAATTCAGGTTCAAAAGCAGTTTCAGGCATTGCGGGTCCTGTTATTTGGTTAAATTGGTTTTCATGGGATTGCGATGTGATATTTTACTAAAAAATGGTGAGCAAGGCAAGTGTTTTTCTGTAAAGATAGAAGCTGGATGCGAATTAGCCAAGGATGGGACGAATGTCCCATGATAATATTCCACGACACAGGCATCTGTGTCGCGATCTGTTCATTATGAATCGATTCTGCGAATAGCGTTGGATGTTTGTAATATAATTTCAGGATTAAGGTTGCAAAATTGATTTAATGCAATACAGATATCTGTGTTGCTATCAGGAGGGATTAAAAACTTCACCACAGAGCCACAAAGGATACAGAGAAAAAAATATTTTATTTCATTTTTATAAAATTGGGAAAATTTCATGATGGGCAGGTTGTTAATTTACAAATGCTTGCGAATCAGAGCTTTGCGTCGTAGTTCCGACCCATCCGTCAGCTGACGGATGGGTCGGAGAGTTGGTGATTTTTGCTAGATTATGAACTTTTTCAACAGTCACCGGGAGGTTTAAGATAGAAATATGTTGATTTAAAAAGATTAAAATTTTTTTTGAATGTATCTCCAAGGGGATAAGATCTTTAATGAACGTGTAAAAATGAAAAGAATTCGTGCCGAAAACATGATTTGCAAACAGAGGGGAGACTGGAATGCAAAAAGATCGAAAGCAGTATGTTGTCTGGAAGAGAGTAGTCGCATTGGTCGCTTCCGTGTTGATTGTTCTGTTGTTGGGATTTGGTTTTTACCCTGTGCCGCCGCTGGCAAAACTGCTGGACCCGTCAAAAGGGGTGTGGAAGAATGCCCGACAGGCTGAGCATCCACAGGAACAGTCAATAACACTTGAGGGATTGAGAGACAAGGTTACGGTCATTCGTGACAAGCGCGGGGTGCCGCATATATTTGCACAAAATGCAAAAGACCTGTGCTATGCTTTTGGTTATGTGCAGGCGCAGGATCGGCTCTGGCAGATGGATATAGGTCAGCGTGATGCATCGGGAAGGTCTGCGGAGGTATTCGGAAAATTCGCTTTACGTGACAATTTCAGAAAACATGAATTGGGACTGGTAGCCGCTGCTGAGCGTAATTGTGCCGCGCTTGAGGGGAGTCCCTTATACGCGGAACTGGAAGCGTATGTCTCTGGTATCAATGCCTATATGGCATCATTAAATCCATCAGAATTGCCGCTCGAATTTAAGCTGTTTAATTATGCCCCGGAGCCCTGGACTGTCGAACACTGCTTTTGCCAGATCAAATCCCTGACCTGGCAGCTCAGTTCAGGAAGTTATTATCCATACGAGAAACAGAAAACTGAGACAGAAATGCGGGAGATTTTGGGGGACAGCCTGTACAATCGGTTTTATCCTGAATATCCGGCATACTCGCCGCCCGTTATTCCGGAAAAGAAGGGTATGCCACCGCAGGACCGGACCGTTTACAGCAAAACGAACCCACATCCCGGTTTGGGGCAGGTTTCGGATACTGATGAGGGACCTGTCAATCTGGTAACAGATGCGGATAAAGTCGTGTCGTTTGTTGATAACAATGCGGAAACGGGCCGTCAGCATGTGATGGTTTATGCGGATGGGTTGGAATCTCAATCTTCACCCTATATAAGAGGGATTGGCAGCAACAACTGGGTGATCAGTCCCGATAAATCCGCTTCCGGCAAGGCGATACTGGCGCATGATCCGCATGTATGGCTCACCCTGCCCAGCATGTGGTACGAAGCGCATTTGGTATGTCCCGAGTATGATGTATATGGCATTGCCTTGCTGAATACGCCCTATATTATTTACGGATTTAACCGCTATATGGCCTGGGGATCGACCACATTCAATGCGGATGTGCGGGACTGCTATATGCTGCAGTTGGATGAGAGTGGTGAGAAATATCTCTATGATGGGGCGTGGCTGCCGATTGAAAAAGATACAGTATTGGTAAAAGTACGAAATGGCAAAGACAGTCTTTGCGTGTTTGAAAATTCAGTCCACGGTCCGGTAATGGATTGGAAAAAGGGCAAGTTTGCGTTCAGATGGGTGGGCCACGAGGTCTCTAACGAGATGAATGCCTTTCGAAATATCAATCGGGCGCAGACGAACCACGAATTCGAACAAGCGCTGGATGATTACTTTGTCTCTCCCCATTACATTGCTTATGCGGATGTATATGGAAACATTGGCATGTATGCTTCAGCCAAAGTGCCGGTGAGAAACAATAGTGATGGCCGCTATCCGCTTGACGGCAGCAGTGCAGAAACGAATTGGAGCAAGTTTATTCCGTTTGAACAAATGCCGCACAGTGTAAATCCTGAACAGGGATTTCTGGTTTCAGCTAACCAGTACCCGGTCAGAGAAGGGTATCCGTATTACCTGGGAGACGGCTGGGAAGAAGGCTTTCGCGCCAGACGCATCACCCAATTGCTGCAATCCAAAGAAAAAATCTCTTTTGCGGATATGCAGCGCATACAGTGTGATATTGTGGACGCAAGAGTGCAAAATCTTTTGCCGATAATGCTAACAGCGATTGAAAACAAGGGCATGGATGATCCAATCTTGCGTGAAATATATGATGTGTTTAAAAACTGGGATGGTCGCTTTACACCCGAATCCAGTGCTGCGGTTATATTTAATCATGTATTAAATTTTTCATTACCCATAGAAAATAAATTCCGTAGCAAATACAACCGGTCATTCATCCATTTACGGAATGAAATCCGGGAATGCATATTTCTCAATGAAGCAGGCCCGGAATGGTTTGATCTACCCCAAACTGATGAACTGGAAACCCGGGATGATTATATTATTTCTAAACTAAAATCGGTTTATGACTATAGTGTAAAACGATATGGTGTCGAATTAAAAAATATGAGAAGAGGAAATGAGAAAAGTGCTTTTTACATTGATCATCTAACCGATCTGCCGGGACTGGGGTACCCCCGTTTGCCCCTAAAAGGCAGCAGGTATACCATCTCTTATGCATCCCGGAATGTGGGTCCGCTCTGGCGGATGGTTGTAGAGCCAGGCGATGAGGGCAGAAAAGTTGGTGTTTACCCCGGCGGGCAAAGCGGCAACCCTGCCAGTAAGCATTATGATGACAATATTGCACCGTGGTACAATCAAAAGTATTTTGAACTTCTGTATCCCAAAACAGCCGAAGCGTTGGAAGAAAAAAATATTGAATCGGTTCTTACATTGAATCCGGGAGGGCGGAAAAATGCGAAATAAATCATGGATGGGTATGCTTATTCTCTTTGTGTTAACCATTATACTGGATTTATTGATCGGTTGGCCCTCTGCATTGGTTGCCGGAATAGTAGTCGGATTTGTGTTTTCTGTTCAAAAAAAGTTATTTCGGGCAGGATTTGCGGGAGCCGGATTAGCGTGGTTTCTGCTTGCGCTTGTTCCTGCAATAGGTGCGCCAGGTTGGCTGTTTGCCGGTAAACTGGTACAAATCACGTTTTTACCTTCTCAATTTGCAATTCTTATCTTTCTCCTTACCGGAATTGTTGGTGGCATACTGGGTGGCCTGGGTTGGTGGATTGCATCCCTGTTGAAAAAATACTAGATATTATAAATTATTTATCATTATATTGCAAAATGTAGATGATCTATTGTGATCATCTACATTTTACACTATTTTACAAGTTTGATTTACGTTTCCCAGAACAAAAAATGCATGTTTACGTTATATTATGTATTGCGAACTTGAATAGTGTTCAAGTTGTGCTGTATATTTATAATTAAATACTTTTCTCTGCTACCGATATTTTCTCTCACTTGGTTTTTTTGCAAAAAATTGTTTTTATATCCCTAAAATTATGAAAAAGGTGCCAAAAGACATGAAAAAAATGACCCTTTATGCGCTGCTAGTTGTTTTTATTGTATTTCTGAGCTGGAGAATTATTTCACTGTTTACTGGTGAAAAAGGAGAAGAGCGGGAGGCCAAACCGCCTGTTGCGGTACAGGTAGACAGTGTTTACTATACCGGTATTAAACAAACCCGTCAGTTCACGGGAAGCATCCACCCACTTTATCGCTATATGGTTTCACCCAAGGTCTCGGGTAGAATTTTACGTATTCACAAAAGGATTGGAGATTGGGTTGACCGCGATGAGATTATTGCCCGTTTGGATGATGCAGAATATGAACAGGCAGTTATTGAAGCTGAAGCCAATTTGAGAATTGCCAAGGCATCGCTTTTAGAAGCAAAAAGTCAGTATGAACTGGCACGGCAAGAGCTTGACCGTGTCAAGTCTCTACAACAAAAGGGGATTGCATCCCCATCAGAGCTGGATGCCACAACAAGTACCTTTGAAGCCCAAAGTTCTCGCCTTGAGCTTGCCAACGCACAGGTTGAGCAGCGTGAAGCTTCGCTAAAATCGGCCCAGATCCGGTTGAGTTATACCATTCTTAAAGCTACAGAACCCGGTTATATTGGAGAACGATTTGTTGATGAAGGTGGACTGATTGCAACCAACTCGCCCATTGTATCCGTTATTGGTTATGAAAAAGTCATAGTACAGACCACGGTTGTAGAGCGTGATTATGCATTAATGAAAGAGGGGCAGGAAGCACAGGTTGAGGTAGATGCGTATCCTGGCAGGTATTTCCCCGGCGTTGTAACACGTATTGCACCCATGCTGCAGGAAACATCCCGAGTGGCACAACTTGAGGTAGAAGTAGACAATGATTCACTCATTTTAAAGCCGGGCATGTTTACCCATGTGCGGGTTGTGCTTGCTGAAAAAGCAAATGTTTGTACGGTGCCAAGAGATGCTGTGGTGAATCATAACGGAGAAACTGGTGTGTACCTGGTGGATGTTGAGGCCAGTAAAGCAAAGTTTGTACCCGTTGTTACCGGTATTTCTCAGACAGATATTATAGAAATTGTGGATCCTCCGCTGCAGGGGCTGGTTGTGGTATTGGGACAACACCTTTTGGAAGATGGAAGTCCCGTAAATGTTATTGATTCACAACAATAATCCACATTAGGAATTCATTATTTAAAGGATTCTGATTATGCATATTGCTCAAGGGCCGGTCCAACGACCCATTTTGACTTCAATTATATTTATTATTGTAATAACCATTGGTATGGTATCATTCACACGTCTTTCCATCGATTTGATGCCGGAAATTACATATCCCACCATTTCGGTATCTACCTCTTATGGTAATATTGGTCCCCAGGAAATGGAAGAACTGGTAACCCGACCTATAGAAGAGGCTATTGCCGCTGTTCAGGGTGTAGAAGAAATAACCTCTACCTCTACAGAAGGTAACAGCCGTGTTCGTGTATCTTTTGCCTGGGGCAGCGATTTAGACGTTGCCGCAAATGATATCCGCGACCGTGTGGACCGGGCTATGAGGCGTTTGCCAGAGGATATTGAACGGCCACAGATACGCAAGTTCGATTTGTCTGCTTTTCCCATCATGATCTTTGGTGTATCGAGTAATATGAATCCCCTGGATTTGCGTCAAATTGTGGAAGACCAGGTGAAATATCGCATTGAGCGGGTTCCAGGTGTGGCGGCATTAAATATCTATGGTGGAATGATGCGAGAGATCCATGTGGATTTGCAGGCGGAAAAGCTGAAATCGTTGGGATTATCGCCCAATGATATTCTAACCGCACTTCGCAATGAAAACCGCAATATACCGGCAGGTTTGCTTGAAAAAGGCAAAATGTATGTATTGGTCCGTACCCAGGGCGAGTTTACCAGCCTGGATCAGATCCGCAATACTGTAATTACTATTCGTGAAGGCACCCCTATTCGTATTCGTGATGTTGCGAAAATTAACGATTCCTGGGAAGAGATACGGCGTTTATATCGCGTGAATGGTAAAGCGGGTTTGCGGATATCCGTGAACAAACAATCCGGCGCCAATACGGTTAAAGCTGCTGAAGAATTGAAAAAAGAAATGGAACGTATCAATAGAGATATACCTCAGATTGAACTGGTTCCCCTTATTGATACTTCGGTATATATTAAACGCTCCATCAATAATGTGGGTAATTCCACACTTGTGGGTGGTTTTCTGGCAATTTTGATCCTGTTTGTGTTTCTGCGCAATGTTTCCAGTACGGCCATTATTGCAACAGCAATACCTATCTCTGTGGTGGCAACCTTTGCGCTCATGTATTTCGGGGACTTTACGCTAAACATTATCACCTTTGGCGGGCTTGCGCTGGGTATAGGTATGCTTGTAGACAATTCCATTGTGGTGCTGGAAAATATATACCGACACCGGGAGGAGGGGCTTGATCCTATCAACAGCGCTTTGACAGGTACGTCAGAAGTGTGGTCAGCAATTCTTGCCAGTACATTGACAACGTTGGTTGTGTTTTTCCCGGTAATTTTTATTCGAGGTATGTCTGGTATCATGTTCCAGCAGATGGCATATGTGGTTAGTTTTTCATTGTTATGTTCTCTGATTGTGGCATTGACCCTTATTCCCATGTTGTCATCCCGATTCTTGCGTTTCCGTAAACCTGGTGACAAGGAACACAAGTTGTTACAAAGGATTTATGATAGAAGCGAAAAATGGTTTCAGGATTTTGAAGGGTTTTATTCGGACTTTTTACAAAAAGCCCTCAATCACAAAAAATGGGTGGTTGGCTCTATGGCTATATTGTTCATCCTGTCTGTTTTTATGATCCGGTTCATTGGTGTGGAATTGATGCCTGCTGCTGATGAAGGCGAGGTGCGTGTGAATCTGGAAATGGAGGTGGGCACCCGATATGAAATTTTGGATGAAATTACAAGACAGGTTGAAGAAATAATAAACAGTGAAGTGCCAGAAAAAATATCAGTATTGACTATGGTTGGCGGCGGCGGAAGGCGGTCATCCGGTGGGCATACCGGTGAAGTCCGCGTAACCCTGGTACCCAAAGCCGAGCGTTCACGCAGCAGTGATGATATTGCAATTGACCTGCGAAAAAAATTAACCAGTATACCCGGTGTAACCATCCGTACCCGTGTAGGCCAGGGATTGTTTTTATTACGTATGGGAACGGGTGATGCAGAAAGTATAACCGTTGAAGTCCGGGGTTACAATCTGGAAACCGCACAGGCTCTGGCCCAGCAGGTAAATGAGGCCGTCCAGCGGGTTAACGGTATTACCGATACCCGTATCAGTCGAGAAGAAGGAAGTCCTGAAGAACTGGTGATTATTGATCGTCAAAAAGCGGCAGATTTGGGTTTAACCGTATCCCGAATTGGAGAAGCTCTTGAAACTGTAATTGGTGGTACCTATGCGTCTTATTATCGTGAAGGCGGCAAAGAATACCGCATACTGGTCCGGTTGAACCGTGAAGGTCGTCAGGATATGGAAGGACTGATGGATATAACCGTGAATAATAACCGGGGTGAACCGGTGATTTTGCGAAATGTTATCAGTACCGAAGCCAAAGAAGGTCCGGCACGTATTGAGCGAAAAGACCAGGAACGAATAATTTCCATCGATGCCAATATAGCAGAGCGTGATATGGGATCTGTAGTTGCGGATATCCGTAAAGAGTTGCAGAAAATTCCGGTTCCCCGTGATTTTGCTGTAGTATTTGGAAGTGATTATGAAGAGCAGCAACGCTCGTATCGTGAGCTCATGTTTGGATTGATCCTGGCAATTTTTCTGGTATACCTGGTAATGGCGGGGCAATTTGAGTCTTTTCGAGATCCGTTTATTGTATTGTTTTCCATCCCCATGGCTTTGATTGGTGTGGTCTTGACCATGATTTTGACCGGTACCATGTTTACCATGCAGGCATTTATAGGGTGTATTATGCTTGCCGGAATTGTGGTAAATAATGCAATTTTGCTGGTTGATTATACCAACCAGTTGCGTGACAAGCATAATGTTCCCTTGCTTGAAGCAATTAAAACAGCCGGTGCACGGCGTTTACGTCCTATTATCATGACAACTCTGACAACAGCTTTAGGTTTACTGCCTCTTTCCTTTGGTTTGGGTGAAGGTGGTGAAGCCCAGGCACCACTTGCTCGCGTGGTGATTGGCGGTTTGTTGAGCTCAACACTCATCACATTGGTGCTGATCCCTGTGGTATATTCAATATTCGAAAAAGAAAGGACCAGACATTCGTGATGAAAAAGATGAACAATATATATTTTCATATAATTTTATTGGTCTTGCTTACCGGGACAGCCTGGTCACAGGAAACAAAAGAAACGATTGCCGCTCAGGATGATACCTTGTTTCTCGATTTGAGAAAAGCAATAACCATAGCGTTAGATAACAATCCCTCTATTCGCATTCAGCGTTTAGATCCGCTAATTGCCGAGACATTTGTTATGCAGGAAAAATCCACATACGATCCTGTATTGTCTGCCGGAGGAACCCGGACTGAAAGCAAAACCCAGCGTTTTTTGGGTGCACAGCGAACAGCTTACGAGTTGTTGTCAGAACGTGCTGTTTATGAAGCGAGTTTGTCCCAAAATTTACCAACCGGAACAAATGTTTCTGCCAACTATACATTAAACAGTTCAATATCCAATATATATACCGATCAATATACCGGTAATATGAATATAACCGTAACACAGGCGATTTTACGCGGATTCGGTTTGGGGGTGAACATGGCAGACTTGCGTCATGCCCGTTTGGATGTGGATATATCGGATGCGGAATTTAAAGCCGTTGCAGAAGAAACTGTTGGCAATGTTGAAAATGCGTATTGGAGCTTGTATCTTGCCAAGCGGGCAATCGATATTCAGCACCAGTCTCTTGAACTGGCTGAGAAACAATTGCAGGAATCCATTGAGAGGGTAACTGTGGGGCGTTTACCTGAATTGGAACTGGCTGCAGTGCATGCAGAAGTTTCTACCCGTAAATCGGCATTGATTGACGCGCAGAGTAATTATGAGCAGGCGAGGCTGCGGTTTCTTTATTTACTGAATCCTTCAGTTCGGAATACCTGGGGTATTGTACCTCAACCCACTGACCGTCCTTTTATTCCGGTAGATACTTTGGATGCCGTTGAATTGCATGTAGAAGCGGGATTGGAATTCAGGTCTGATCTTCGTCAGGCCAAATATGAAATACAGCAAGGCGAACTGGATATTACCCGCACCAAAAACGGATTGCTGCCACGACTGGATTTTTTCATATCCTTAGGCCGTTCTACTTATGCTGAATCTTTTGACCAGAGTATGCCCAAACTTCGCAGTCCTTATTACGATGTCAATATGGGCGTGAATTTCGAGTTTCCGGTCCCCAATCGTCAGGCACGCGCACGCCTGGCCCGGGCAAAATGGACGCATGAACAGATGGAAATTTCTCTCGATAATATGAAACAACTCGTCGAGTGGGATGTTCGCGGAGCGTTTGTTGAAGTGGAACGTGCACGCCAACAGATAGGGGCCACAACCAGCACGCGGGAACTGCAATCTCTTAAAGTGGATGCAGAACTTGAGAAATTCCGCGTGGGCAAGTCAACAAATTATTTGGTTTTACAGGCACAGCGTGAATATACCTCCAGTCAGCTAGATGAAGCCAGTGCCATGGTGGACTATTTGAACGCACTGGTCAACCTCTACCAGATGGAAGGTACTTTGCTGGAAAGACGTGGGATTGATTATAATTAAGTAGTCAGTAATCAGTTATCAGTAGTCAGATAGAATGGGGGCTTGTGATGCATGCCGAGCCATGAGAAATGGAAACATGCATTATAAATCCTCTTGCTATTTAATAAAGAATCTGTTATCATTGTTTAATTCTTTTAGAAAGGATCCGGATGATGAATAACAGATTTTTTATTTCAGCCTGTATGGTTTTTTTTCTATTATCATTGGCCTTTGCTGAAACAGAAGGGCCGTTTTTACATGTGGCCGCAGTGCAGATACAAACACGGGGATCGGTAGTTGATAACACAAAAGCTATTATAGAAAAAATTGCAGCCTGTGCTGAACAGGGTGTCCGTGTTGTGGTTTTTGAGGAATGTGTGATTACAGGATACGACAAAGCGGTGATCAACAGCGCGACAGCCGAACAGCTTTTAAGTGCTGAGGATGACATTGCAAAAGCATGTGATGAACATAATATTTATGCAGTTGTGGGTACTCCATTTGATTCCAATGGTGTGCGCTATAATACCGCGGTGGTTTTTAATCCTGATGGCAAAATAATAGAACGTTATGCCAAGATACAATTGGTAGGTGGAGACGACTGGGCCGTTGCCGGTGAGGTCATGTCTGTATTTTACATTGACAATATACCCTGTTCCATTATTATATGTCACGACGAACGTTATCCCGAGCTGGTTCGATTGCCGGTATTGGCGGGTGCAAGGCTGGTTTTTTACATATCGAGTGAATCTAATGTCAAAGCAGAGAAAAAGCTAGAGCCGTATCGTTATCAGATCTGTGCCCGAGCGGTAGAGAACAATGTCTATATTATACAGGCAAACAGTCCTGCCATGATGTCGCACGGGCAGAGTCGTATCATCAAACCGGATGGTAATATCATTGTGGAAGCAGATATGTTTACGGAAGAGACTATAACCGCTGTGTTGGATATGAGCAAAGCATCGGGTGGGAACGCGATACGAAGCCTGCGTAACCCGGCATTGGATGACTGGTGGCAGGAAGGGATGAAAAAGGTGGTGGTGAGGAAATAAAAAAGGTTTTCAGCGGTCAGTTTCAGTGAAAAAAATGTTTTTATAATGTTACAGACTGTAATAATATAATTGTATTTACATACAGAAAGGATTGATAGAAATGAGTAAAACACCATTGATAAGATTTAAATCAGAAACCATTGACGGTATCAGGTATGGTTCGTTTGTGTTCAGTCCGAAATGGTATGAATTGTATGACAGGCTTATCGAGGCTGAGGGAAGGGGTGAAGCCGGGGATATGGAAGGTGTTATGGAATTGGTTAGTCATATTGAGAAAGATTATCCTGATTTTTTTCATTTTTATACTAACCTGGGGTATTCAGAACTCGATGATAATAATTATGGCAATGCAGAACAATATTTTATGCAATCTGTGGTGATTTGTAATAGAGTAATTCCCAAAAAATTCAAAGGAAAACTTGATTGGTTGTATCCCGATAACAGGCCCTTTTTACGGGCGTATTTTGGATTAGGATTAACTTTATTATATTGCCAAAATTGGAGAGATGCAATTGAGGTATTTGAAAAAATTATTGAATATAATCCAAATGATAATCAAGGCGTAAGGTCTGCGTTAATAGAATGTTATCTTGCCTTGGGGAATTATAAGAAGATTGTTCAATTGTGCAAAAATTATCCAGATGATACACTGGTTGATATTATATATGGTAAAGTTTTAGCATATTTCCGTTTACAACAATTAGATAACGCACGGACTGCATTAAAGACAGCCAGGCAATACTCTCCTTTTACTGCCAAGGAACTGGTCAAGAAAAATCATTCAAAAAGATATTTTTATGATATGGCTCTTATAGTTGCAGGTAGTAAAGAAGAGGGCTATAATTATTGGGCACGCATGGGATATCAATGGACGGACCCCCAGGTAATCAAGTTTATCCGGGAAGAATTGAGTGATGAGAATGCGTGATTATAATTTGTTTGGCGCAAAGACACTTTGTTTTACTGCATGTGTTGTGTTTGTTATGGTTTTGAAAAGCTGTTTACCTTTATATTCGGCAGATATAGCTCTGGATGCTCCCGGTGTGTTGATGACATTTGATGACCGGAATATGATCAATTGGGAAAAGCACATCCCCTTGTTTGAAAAATATGGGGCCAGATGCACATTTTTTGTGGACCGGTTTGACCAGTTGACGCCTGAACAGGTTGCGTCGTTAAAGCATTTACGTGGAAAGGGTCATACCATTGGCTGTCATGGTCTGCGGCACCGAAAAGCCGCCGAGTTTATCAAAGAACATTCGGCGGAGAAATATCTGGCGCAAGAGATAGAGCCTGCTTTGGATGCCATGAAACAGCAAGGTTTTGAGCCCATGTGTTTTGCATATCCCAATTCCAATCGGAATACTGTGACGGACACAGCGTTGTTTGCGTATTTTGATTATATGCGCGGGGGCGGTTCACGGTCCGGTGTAGAGATGAAAGACAATGCGCTTTTATACACTCCCATTGACAGTGTGCATGCTAAAATGACCTTGCCGGGCGCGAGTTGTCATCCGCATTCGCTGGAGGATGAGATATTAAAGCAGGCTTTTGCTGCTATGGACCGTGCGAAACAGAACAGCGAGATTCTGGTTTTGTACGCGCATGATATACGTGAAAATGATACCGAGGGGCCGAAAAATTATATCACACCCGATGCTTTGGAAGCGATTTTGAAACATGCTGTAAAGATAGGATTGGAGTTTTACGGATTTGGGGATTTGCCGTAGGATAGTTTGAGCGTTCTGCTCCGGATCTTTGATGACAACTGGCTGTTGGATATGGCAAAGGTAGTGATGGGGAAGCAGTTATCAGCTATCAGTTGTCAGTGATCAGTAAAGATTTAGATCGTGACGGAGATAAACGATAGTGTTTCCCGTCATGTGTGTTGAGATTTTGCTACGGATCGGATTTGTTGATTGTTTTAAGAATTGGGGAGATAATTTTTCGGGATAAATGTTACTGGATAATATTCCGCGATACAGACATCTGTGTCGCGATCAGGATTTGATAGAATTCAAGTATACTTTGGGCGTACAAACGAAATAAATTTCGTTCTACAAAAAATGAATAAACTTGTAGATCACACTTGAGGATTGTCCGACGACAGATGGACAGGATAACTGTCTCTGTATAATGTTCCGTGATACTGACATCTGTGTCACGATCAGGGTGCAGGCGTCGATTTTTTCTGATCACTGAATAAATTAGATCGTGACGGAGATAAACGATAGTGTTCTCCGTCATGGGTATAAGATTTAGCCACGGATCGACACGGATGAAACACAGATGGGGTTTGTTGATTGTTTCAGGAATAGGGGGAGAATCTTTAGGGGCGGATGTCTCAGTATAATATTCCGCGATACAGACATCTGTGTTGTGATCAGGGTGCAGGCATTGATTTTTTCTGATCACTGAAGACTGACTACTGAAAATTAGATACTGATAGCTGTCAGCTAATAGCTGTTCAATCTCTCCAGTACATACTGCACCGGGGGTTCGAGGCCGATCTCGAGCAGGGTGTCTACCTGTTTAAAAATGGTGTCTGGTTTGTCGTCCATGAAAATTTCTCCCTTGTGGACGATTACCAATCGATCTGCGGTGAGGGCTTCGTCCGGGAATTGGGTGATGAGGATGGTTGCAAGGGGATTGTCCTCACGTTTGTTGAGGTACTGAATAATATCCAGAATGCTTTTGCGGTTATAGGGATCGAGCAAAGATGTGGGCTCGTCCAGTACCAGGTATTCCGGTTCCATAGCCAGTACCGCGGCCAGGGCCAAACGCTGTTTCTCTCCACCGGATAAATAGTGCGGTGATTGGGTACGGTAGGGATACAAATCGAATTCGTGTAGTTTAGCGACCACGATCTCGCGCATCTCTTCGTATGGGATGCCCAGGTTTTCTAATCCGAATGCAATCTCGCGTTCGACGGTTGCGGAAACGATCTGGTTGTCGGGATTCTGGAACACCATGCCCACCTGTCTGCGGATATCGAGCAATTGCTTTTCATCTGTAGTGAGCATTCCGTCCACCGAGACAGTACCGGAATCCGGCATATGTAATCCGTTCAAACAGCGCGCCAGTGTGGATTTTCCAGAGCCATTGGGCCCCATAATAACCACAGATTCACCCGGATGGAAATCCAGGTTAATGTTATTTAGGATGGTGCGCTTTTCCTCATGGCTGTTGAATGAGAATGTGAGGTTTCTGATCTTTATCATCGTAAAAAAAGCCCTGCCGAAGCAGGGCTGTATCCTAATCTATTTAAGGTGTTTATTCGCCCATGATTTGCATTACAATATCGCGGCTACGCGACCGGTTATCAAAATCGATCAAAATGATCTGCTGCCAGGTACCCAGCATCATGCTGCCGTTTACAAAGGGAACGGTTAATGACGGACCCAGTAATGATGCCCGTACATGCGAGTGGCCGTTACCATCGCCCCAGGTGGCATCGTGATGATAGGGTATACCTTTGGGGGCAATTTTGTCAAACATCTCGGGCAGGTCTTGCATTAAACCCGGTTCAAATTCAACCGTTGTTAAACCTGCGGTAGAACCGGATACAAAAAATGTAACGGTTCCTGCTGTCAATCCACAGGATTTTAATTTATCTGCGGCCTGACGGGTAATGTCGTGAATGTCTGTATTGCCGCGAGTGGAAACGGTAATGGTTTCCGTAACTATGCTCATAGTTTAACCCAGTCGTTATCATATTCCACATGAATAAGATTGAGCAGCTTGTGAACACGTTCCTGAATCTCTGCTTTTTCAAGGCCTTTGAGACGATCTACGCTGAACGCTTCCACACAAAAAGAGGCCATTGTGGTTGCCATAATCATGGCGCGACGCAGGTTTTCTTGATTCACATTATCGGTCATTGCCAGATAACCCATAAGTCCACCCGCAAATGTATCACCGGCACCTGTGGGATCGAACAGGTTTTCTACCGGTATTGCCGGACATGTGAAATAGTTGTCATTATGGACCAGAATTGCGCCATGTTCACCCTTTTTAATGATCAGGGTTTTGGGACCCATTTCCTGGATGATACGTGCACCGGTAAAGATATTGTTCTTGCCGGATAATAACTGTACTTCCGAGTCATTGATCACAAGCGCATCCACTTTGGATAAAATAGTTTTTAATGGATCGAGTGCTCCGGTGATCCAGAAATTCATGGTATCCATTGCAACAAATTTGGGATTTTTGATCTGCTCTACGACTTTGGTCTGCAGTTCGGGCATGATGTTGGCGAGAAATACATATTCGCTGTTGCGATAGGATTCCGGCAATATCGGATCAAATTTTTCAAAAACGTTCAACTGGGTGTCTAGTGTTTCGCGGTCGTTCATGTTTTCCAGGTATCTTCCGGCCCAGAAAAAGGTTTTTCCCGGTTCGGTTGTGAGGCCGTCCAGGTTGACCTGTTTATCTTTTAAAAAGGCAATGTCGTTATGATCAAAGTCTTCTCCCACAACGGCAACCAGGTTAACCGGTGCAAAATTACCGGCTGCAGCAGAGAAAAATGTGGCTGAACCACCCAGGGCACGATCTACTTTGGCCTGCGGGGTTTCTACAGAATCGTAAGCCATTGATCCAACTACCAATACATTACTCATAAATAACTCCTTGTTCTTACATGTTTTCGGGTGCAGAAATACCTAAAACATCCAATCCGTTGGCAATAACCTGTTTAGCTGCCTTGCAGAGCATTAATCTGGCCGCTGTCATTGCTTTGTCTTCGGTTACTACCCGGTTCTCGTGATAAAATTTATGAAATACCGTTGCGGTTTCGTGCAAATAATTGGTGATACGGTGCGGTTCCATATTCTCAACTGCTTTGGTGACCATTTCAGGAAAGTCGAGCAGTTTAATAACAAGCGCCAACTCGAAAGTGTTGGTCATGGGAGACATGTCCGCAGTTTCCGGAATTTCTACTCCATTTTCCTGCGCATGACGCATAATGTTACAGATGCGTGCGTGCGCGTATTGAACGTAAAAAACCGGATTTTCATCGCTTTGTTTCTTTGCCAGATCAATGTCAAAATCCAATGGCTGCGAGATACGACGATCTACAAAAAAGTATCGTGCGGCATCCACACCTACTTCGTTAATGAGCTCGTCCATTTCTACAATCTCACCGGCGCGTTTCGACATTTTTATGGCTTTGCCGCTGCGCAGCAGATTGACTTGCTGGATGATGCTGACATCAAATTTCTCTTTGGGATGACCCAATGCCTGTAATGCGGCACTCATACGGGGGATGTAACCGTGATGGTCGGGACCCCAGAAATCGATCAGTGTTTCGAATCCACGATCATATTTATTTTGATGATATGCAATGTCGATGAGGAAATATGTCGGTTCACCCTGGCTGGTAATGAGTACGCGATCTTTTTCATCACCAAATTGAGATGATCTGAACCAGAGCGCATCTTCTTTTTCATAGCTCATGTCTGTTTTTGCAAAATGATCAAGCACTTTTTGGTGCGCGTTTGCTTCGCGGATGCGGGTTTCGTTAAACCATTCATCATATTCCAGACGATAGTTTTTCATGCTGGCTTTGTGACGACCAATCATATATTCCAGTGCCATGCGTCCCAAAGTGGCGGCTCTTTCATCATCGGCTAGTGAGGCATATTTATCGCCATCTTTAGCAAAAATTTCTTTAGCCAGGTCTATCAAATACTCACCATGATAGCCATCTTCGGGAACGGGTTGTTCGTTGCCCAGCTCGGTCATGTAACGGGCACTGACCGAAGCACCCAACAACCGGACTTGTCTGCCGGCATCATTAATATAGTATTCCCGCTTTGCTTCGTATCCCACCATGTTGAACAGGGTGGTTAATACATCACCAACAGCAGCAGCGCGCGCGCTTACAATATTCAAAGGACCCGTAGGGTTGGCACTTACAAATTCAAAATTGATTTTGTAGCCGTCACCCCAATTGCTTTTACCAAAATCTCTGGCTTCATTCAGTATGGTAAGAACGGATTGCTGCAGACATTTTTCAGCAAGATAAAAATTAATAAAACCGGGTCCCGCAATGTCGATTTTGGTGATATAGTCCGGATCCAGTTTCTTATTCAGGCTGTTAACCAGATCCTGCGCGATCTGACGGGGCGCTTTTTTAGCGATTTTGGCCAGGTTCATGGCAACTGTAGAAGAGATGTCACCATGTTCAGCCTGTTTCGGTTTTTCGAGGCTTAGCAGGGTTTTATCGGATGCGTCGAATCCGTTTTCTTCAAGTGCTTTTTTTATACTATTGCGTATGTGTTCCAGAGGTTTCATCATCGTCCTTTATTTGTGTAATTTTTGCATCTCCCCACAATCTTTCAAGAGAATAGAAATCACGAGATTCCTTTAAAAAGATATGGACTACCACATCCACAAAATCCATCAGTA
This sequence comes from bacterium, assembly GCA_963693055.1. Taxonomy (GTDB): domain Bacteria; phylum Zhuqueibacterota; class Zhuqueibacteria; order Residuimicrobiales; family Krinioviventaceae. The sequence goes on along the minus strand of OY843751.1, from coordinate 4,922,011 downwards.
CCCAGTTGAGGTTGTTAGTACCTTCAACATGCCAGGGACGAACGGATTGGTAGAGCAGTTCATCGGCAATGTGGTTTTTAATGGCTTTGGCCTGCACGTCACTGTCTACAGTACAGATTACAAAATAATCCGCAATAGATGTAAGACCCTGAAGGTCCATAATTACAATATCCTGTCCTTTGATATCAAGAACAAGTTGAGATATCTGTTCGGCTAATGCTTTTCCTTGCAAAGGCTTTTCCTTTGTTTATGAATAAAACAATTGTAAAAGTTCTTGTATTACCTGTTTTGGTTTTATATCTTTCATGCATTTAAAATGCTTCTTTGGGCATTTGTTAGATCCCATATGTGTGCAGGGTCTGCAGTTCAGATCCGCATTTTCAAGTACTACTGCCTGCGGGTGCTGTGGGAAAAACCCCAGTTCCCGCGATGTGGGACCAAAAATTGACAGCGTTTTTTTGTTCAGCGCGGCAGCCATATGCATTAATCCACTGTCATTGGTGAGAACCAGATTTGCATGGTCCATAGCGCAAGCTGATTCCATTATGCTGAACTGACCGGTAAAATCAAAAATGTTTTTACTGCAATTTTTTAGTATTTCAGCAGCCAGGGGTTTGTCCCGTGAATCACCCATAACAAATACATTCATATTGTGGTTTTCATTCAATTCGTGAGCAACCTGGCTAAAGTATTCAAGGGGCCAGCGCTTGTTCCAAAAACCCGCTCCGGGTGCAATGCATACAATGGGTTGATTTAAGGCTCCTAATTCAACGAGTTTGTTATGAATTATGTTACGCGTATCTGAATTTAGAAAAAATTCAACACCCTTGTGATCGTTCTCTATTCCCACAGATTGCACGCTGTAAATATAACGTTGACTGACGGGGATAATTTCAGAATACAGGTTGATATTGAATTTAACCAGTAAAAATCGTATCAGTCTATATTTTTTATACGAGAAAAAAACTGCTTTCAAGCCGCGTTTTAAATAGCTGCTGCGAAAGTTTTTGTGTATATCAACCACCCAGTCATAATTACAGGAAAGAAATTTCTGCTTTAAATCCCGCATTGCGGATTTGCCTGCTCTTGTATCCAGTGTCCATAATGTATGGATATGCGGATTTGCGGCAAGAACATCCTGAAATTGTGATTTCACCACAAAATCAATTTCTGCATTTGGATATTTGTTTTTCAATATCCGAACCAGGGGAGTAGTAAGGATAATATCTCCCATAGAACTGAGTCGAATAAGCAGTATTTTTTCCGGGGCTGCCATTTTCAAAGATCAATTACCCTATTTATATACCGGATTTTATTAAATTTAATAAAATTTGTGAAATTCAAAAACAGAATTTTAACCGTGGAATATGTTTGCTGTGCAGTATCAGACATCGCGGTTGATTGAAAATGCAACCAGCTGCTTTAGGGTTTGGTTGTATTCGGAATCGGGATACGCGGAAAGCACGGATGACGCCTTGTTTGCAAATGTATTAGCAGTCTGTTTGGTGTATTCTATGCCGCCATAGTCGTGAGCAAAGTCGATAATATGTTTAATTTCCTTGTCTGAAAAGGTGCCATTGTCAAAATGAGCAAGAATTTTTTCCTTCACAGGCGTTTCGGCTTTGTTTAACGCAAAGATCAGTGGTAATGTGATTTTATGTTCCCGAATGTCGTTTCCCACCGGTTTACCGAGAATTTTTTCATCCCCAATATAATCCAACAGATCATCTGTAATCTGGAACGCTATCCCTAAATTTTCGCCCAACAATCCCATACGTTTGATGGCAAGTTCATCGGCAGAGACGGACAAGGCACCCAACTGGCATGAAGCACTGAAAAGAGATGCGGTTTTTTTCGTTATTAGTTCGTAATAGATAGACTCATTTAGACCGTTAAGATATTCCTGGTCCATTTGAAGCAATTCACCTTCGGTGATTTGATTTGCAGAATCTGATAGTATTGCGAGCGCTTGAATGCTCTTCAAATCAACCATGGTTGACAAGGTTTTGGAGAATAAAAAGTCACCCACCAATATGGAGATTTTGCTATTCCAAAGGCTGTTAACAGTTGGGTGGCCTCTTCTCAACTCTGAATCATCAACAACATCATCATGCACCAGTGTTGCAGTGTGCAATAATTCTATAACCAGGCTCGAAGCCATGGTAACATCGTTTGGGGTTCCATGCATTTCAGCGGTAAGGAAAACCAAAAGCGGCCGAAGACGTTTTCCGCGTTTATCAGCTACGTACCTGACAACAGTCTCGGCAAGCGGTATATTAGAATGTAATTTCTTGTTAAGGGCTATTTCAAAATTGTCTAAATGGTGTTGTACAGTTGAGAATATTTCGGTTGCGTTCACAAAAGTTCCTTTATGGAAAGTTTCTGCAATCATTCAAACAGAATGTAGTGATAAATACTAATTTTGTCAATAATTTACTAATTAAAAGTTATTACAAATCAATGCTAATTTAACATTAAAATATAAAAAAATACTCCTAAAAAAATATTATTTTTTATTTGGGAATGTAATAATAAAACGTGTCCCTTTATTGAGTTGGGATTCTATTTTGAGTGTGCCCTCGTGCTGTTCTACAATTCTTTTAACCAGGGGTAATCCCAAGCCCGTGCTTTTTTGACCCGGCGTGTCATTTTGTTTGAAAAACGGTTCAAACACTTTATCCAGGTCTTTTTCTGCAATCCCCATACCCAAATCGGCAACGGTGATTTCTGTTTTGCTGCCGTTTTTGCGTCCATAGATAGTTATTTGCGGGGTATCTGTAGATTTTGTGTATTTAATTGCATTAGAAACCAGGTTTGTTATAATATGCTCAAATCCGTGTTTGTTTGCATATATTTTGGGCAAGGACTTGTCAATTTTTATCTCGGCTTTACTTTCCTGGATCATTTTTTCAAGTGCCGCCAGAGATTTTTGAATAACCGGTTGGGGAACAAATTCAATCATTTCTGATTCTGTGTGCTGCTGACTGGACATGTTTAGTAATTCCGAGATCATATTTTCCATATTGTCCAGGTTGATCAGTAATCTGTTTAAATATTGTTCGGCATCGGGATCAACCTTTTCGCTCAGGTCTTCTTTGAGAATTGATGCATAGTTTTTTATGGTTTGCAGCGGTGACTTTAGCTCGTGTGCTGCCATGTGCGCATAATCTTCAAGGGCATTTGCTTTTTGCTGTAAAGCCTGAAGCTGCTCAAAGTTCTGGAGGATGGTTTTAGCCTGATTGGTGTACATTTCCAGTGCCAGCATTGAATTATTGTCGGGAACATGGGGTTTATTCCAACTGGTCAGCATCAGCACGTGGATTTTTTCGTTTTTAAATATGGGCGAGATGACAAAGGGTTTGAATAAAGTTAAATCTTTGTCAGTTGCTTCTTGAACGCATATCACCTGTTTGAACTGGTTAAGATTTGAAATTAAAACCGGTTTGCGAGATTTTGATAATTCAAGTAACAATTTTTTGATTTTAGCTACGGATAAATGTTTCAGCGATTGCCGCGAAATCCAATCAAACAATTCCAGAATACGCATATTTTCATGAACAAACGCGCCTTTACATTGCGTACCTTCGAAAACGGTTGAAACGGTGTCACAAATCGATTTTAACAAATCCTGTTTGCTGATCTCCTTTTGCAGGTCCGGCTGGAGATGCTCCTGAATGGCTTTGGCTTTAATCCAAAGATCATTTTTATTGTTGTTTTGCAATGAAACCGCGCTGGAGAAAAAAGTGCCCAGCATTTTTAAAAGATCAGTTTCTTTGCGTGTAAAAGGTGTCTTTTGCGACCGTCCTAATGCAAAATTTCCTAAATACCGTTCTCCGCTAACCATTACTACACTTGTATGTGCCGGTAAAGAAAAGGGAAGTCTAAAGGGCTGCATTATGTTTGCTTTAGTGGAGGAATTTTTCAATTCCTGATGCACTCTAGCAAGCTGACTGTCTTTGATTTTTTCCTGTTGGAGTGGTGTTTCAAATGCATCTATTGACTCGGGCAGGGCCAGATCAATCGCTTTTTCAATATTACCGGTATCATCAAACAACGTGAGAGAAAAGTAATCAAAGGGTATCTGCTCTATCAGGTTTTGGGCAATATTCACAACTTTGGTTTCTAGAGGTTGATCGGAAAACGTCTGTTTTATAGCCTTTTCCATCAAATTCTGGTATTCTCTGGTGGTATTCAACTCGGTCAATAGTTGAGGAGAAAAGATAAAATAGGTAGAGATTTGAGAAATGCTTGCCAATTTTATTTTATCTTTCGAGTTCCATGTGCCGGATTCTTTACAGCAGAGCGTTAGCATTCCCATACTTTGGTTGTTTATGGATAAAGGAATACATGTGACAGACTGGATGCCGGAATTGGCAAGTTTTTCGAGCTCTTTGGTTTTAGAAATATCTGCAAGATAGAGGGGCTTGTTTTTTTCTGCAATGGATAGTAAATAATTGGGATTTACCAATTTTGAAATCGAGTCAGCCGCGTCTATGGCTGCTCCGTCTTTGTTTTCATAACATGCAAGCGTTTGAACATTTTTGTTCAGAGTACGGTGAATGGTGAGACAATCAGTATTGAACTGATTAAAGATAATACTTGCTGTATTTCTATAATCATTTTGAAGATCCTGAAAGGAAAATGCGCTCAAAGAAGCAAACAGTTCATGCAGCCAGAAATTGTCTAGCTCCTGAGTGTTTTGTTTTTCTTCCTGAAAGATCAATAACAGCATGCCTGTTTCTACATTATCTAAAAATGTAAATATGGTTTTCAGGCTCTTTAGCTGGTTATCTTTGTAGATCCAGTTGGTGATTAAGTTTTGTTTTGCCTCAGGATCCAGATCTTTGATTTTTAAATGATCACGACACATTGCTGAAAAAGCAAGATTTGAAAGATCATTTTGACTGATTTCAAACAGATCTGTAAACGCAGCATTAATCTGATAAAATTTATCTTTGTGGATGTCAATAATAACAGCTGGTTGTTGCAAAGACTCTATAAATGATATGGTAAGCGACTTGGATTTTTGCTGGCTGCCCTGATATTGATATTTTTCCTTTTCCCATTCGGTACGTTCCATAACGGATGTAAAATAACCGATTGCCATTTCAGCCCACTTGATTTCATTGGGAGAAAATGCGGTTTCTTTGATTCTGCCAAGATAGAGACAGCCTATTATCTTTTGTGGAGACTGGATGGGTACAAATACTTCTGATTTTGATGACGGCAGCAGGGGATTTTCAGGGACCAGTCTGCTCTTGTATTTTTTATTTACAAGAATATCAATGACCAGCGGATCAGAATAGGGAATTGTCAGATTGTTAAATGACGATGAAAAGTTGTTAAAATGATTGGCCGCAGTCAAATTGTTATTGTCATGATCATTGATCATCACCAGAACAGAATCACAATTCAAGAGTTGTTCGGTTGTGTTGCGCATCTGTTTGAATACATTTGCGGGATCATAGCCGGAATGTGATAATTCTGACAGGTGGTGCAATAATTCAATTTTTTCATCATTTTGGGTCATAGACTAAACTGGTTTAATTGAATAGTTTTTTAGCTTCTTCTATGATGGTTTTAATGGCTTTATCTTTATCCATTTTCAGCAAAGCACCAGATGCAAACTGGTGTCCGCCACCACCGAACAGGTTCGCCAGGCCATTAATAGGAATGTTGCCGCTTGAACGCAAGCTTACCTTTGTGCCTTTATCAATCTCTGTGAACATGATGCTGATTTCCAGATTTTTCAGGTGCCGGGGAAGTTCTGACAACCCTTCAAGCTCCCAGTTTTCTACACCACATCTTTCAATCAGTTCTTTAGACAGCACAAACCAGGCCAATCTGTCATCACATGCAAATTGCAGGTTACTCAATAATTCTCCGGTCAGCCGCACGCGGTTTTTTGAGTGGCTTTCGTAAATGTTTTTAAAGATCATTTTAAAATCTGCCCCACGCTCTATCAAGTCAGCGGCTATGCGATGCGTTTGTGGGGTTGTATTGGAAAACCGAAACGATCCCGTATCTGTCAAAATCGTTGTGTACAATGCAGACAGGATTCTGTCACCAAAATCCGCATTCTGATCTGCAAGATATTGATACACCAGTTCTCCGGTTGAAGAGACCGTCTGATCCAGGATCTGTGTTTCACCCATTGTATCTGTGGGTATATGATGGTCAATGCAGGCAACAGGTATGTTGTTGGTTTTGATAACCTGGCCCAATTTGCCCAATCGTTCCCAGTCGCTGATATCTACAATAATGACACCATCAACAGATTTGATTATCTCATCCAACTCCTGATTGTAGATTTGGATCTGGTTTTCAGGATCCAGAAAGCTGAAATAAACCGGAGTCTGATTGTTGTTGATCAGTGTTACGTTTTTACCACATTGTTTCAAATATTCAGCCATTGCAATTTGGCTGCCCAACCCGTCTCCATCCGGATTAATATGCGTGGTGAGCAGGAAATGTTCACCGTTGGAGATAAAGCGGGTCAGGTTTTTCCAGTGTGTTTTTGATACCATAACCTATTTTTCTAGTTCTTTGTGTACAACAGTTATATTACCAACATTATCATGGGCTTTGATCGCGATATCTGCTGGTAATGCTGTGTCTATTGTTATTTGATATTTTTCTTTTTTGGCGTCTGTTATCTGATCCGTGGGATAGATGGTTTCCCACGATGAAGCGTTGACGCTGTAATAAACTTTTTCCAAATTGTTCCAGGCGTCTTCTACTGAAACGGTCAGGACTTTATCTTTTAATGATTGAATGTTAATCTGGGGGCCCGAATTGTCAATAATAAAGGGTTCACTGTTCTTTTCACCAGTCAGGGCCATTGATTTGGGATTCGACGGTGCATCTGCAGCAATGACTTTTACCAGATATTCTCCATCAGCCATTTGACGGCTGTCCCAGGAGAAATAGCTTCCGGGATAATCGGTGACCAATGTTTTCCAGTTGTTTGAACCTGTTTTGCAATATTGTACACTAAACAGGATACCGTCAAAATTGGGATCTTCGAACAACCAGTCTACACTTTGAAATCCTGTCTTTTTGCCTTCCTGTGTTGGTGTTTGCGGATAAGGAATACCTTTTTCACGGATTTCGCTATTGTCATCTATTTCATAATAATTGCCGGGGGGATGGATAACAACATCACTGATAAAAGGCGGCAGATTTTTTTGCATGTATGCAATATTTACTTCTTTGATCTGCGGCGGATTTTTACCGGGTTGCATTTCACATTTCCATTGGACATAACGGGCCGCAGGACTTTTAATTTTTAACGCGCCGTTTTCTTTTACGGTTTTCTGCCATTCGCTCCAGGTTTGTTCCGGTAGTTCTGTGTTTCCTGAGCGGGTGTAGAACTCTATCTTGCCGTCATTCTCTGAACCTTTCCAGGCAAGGGTGCCCCAAATGGACTGAAGGCCTGTATCAATGGTTTCGGATTCGTACTCGGCGGTTTTGGATTTTTCAGGCATAACGCCATATACAATGCCCAGATTCGAAGTGCCAATAACCAGTTTATGATCAATGCTGTATGTCATAGCAGTGATTTGTGATTCTTCTACATTAAACAGTAACGAGGAATTACCCTCTTTATCAATTGCGTATAATTTCCCATTATCGCCGGTACCGGCAAGGATGGTCCCATCTTTTGCCAGCAACAGGGATTGGATATGTTCTTCAGCACCCAGCCACAGATCTTTGGAATAGCCATTGGTTTCGATTCGATATAAAGCTGTGGGCGTTTGTGCGGTTTGTGCCATGTTTTCTAAAAGGAATGATTGTGCAATAGAGGCTTCGTTTTCGCCCTCTTCTTCTTCACTATCACCGTTTGATTTACTCTGGTCTGCTCTTTCCTTGGTTTGTCCCGGAAACATGGCTGTAGTTTCGCCAAATGCTGCCGCGTAAACCGAACCATCTGGTGTTACCAGAATATCGTGCACTTCTTGCATTTGGGTGTCAAGTATAACAAAGGGAGATCCGCCCGGTTCAATTTTATAAACATAACCGTTGCCACTGCTGCCTGCGTAAATTGTATTATTGTGGACAAATATACTGCGGATATGGGTTTGTTCGCTTTTCATTACAACTGAAGGGGTGCCGTCTGGAGTAATTTTTATAATTGATGCAATAGAACCGGTAGCTACATATAAATTGCCTTTTGCGTCCATATCCATGTCCCAAATATAATCGGATTTGGGGCTGTAAAATTCTGTTTTTGTGCCAGCAGGCGTTACTTTGTATACTTTGCCACGTGGCGATGTGCCCACATAGATGTTGTCTTGTTTGTCTACTGTCAATGCATAAACTTCAAGCTCGTCTGTGTCGAGCCATATGGCAGTATCGCCTTTGGCTGATATTTTGTAAACAATACCATCGTTACCAGAGCCAAGATAAGTATTGCCTTTACTGTCACTAATAGCGGACCAGATAAACGGATCACCAGTGCTCATGATTTTTTCTACTTTGGGCGCCGGAGTTAAAATCCCTTTATGCAGGATGGACATTTTCTTGCTGGTACCCCGTTCAAATTTACCTTTAGACTGGTAGGTACTGTAACGCGGTTTTACAGCCAATGCCGCACTGGAAAGTATGAATAGTGCAGCGATTAAAAATAATATGGATTTATTTTTCAACATTCAGTATTCCTTTTTTGTTTACCAGTAAGTCGGTTGTGCTGGCTGCTCTTCATCGGGGTCCGGATATGTTGCTTTTGGCGGTTGTTTGATTGTAACAACCAGCCGTTTAGCTCCGGCAATAACATAATCTGTTTGTATAGATTCTTCATGCAAAATCCGGTTGCCGGTGTTTTGGCTTGAACCGTTTGTTTTAATTGTGCTCATTATATCCATTACCGATGGCGGCAATGCTGTCAGTTCTTCACCTTCCAGCATTAATCCCTTGTCTTGCATTTGTATTTGCAGATACAGATGATCATTCATTCTTCTGTTTTCAATGATCGATACCATGTGCGCAAAGTCTACAGGAATGAATTTATTGCGATTGGTTTGGATCTCATAATTGCTTAATGTAGGCCCGCTTGATATTAAAATGGTCAAGCTGCGGGCATCCAGATTTTTGGGGATGGGGAATGAACGCTGGATTTTGAGATCTTTATTTTTGGTTGTTTCCAGTTCAATTGAAAATGTAAGCGTATCACCGGGAGATACTATATTCTTGTTCTGCCAGATGTTTTTGATTCTGGCAATGCGCTCACCCGCTACTTCACGAGTATTGATGTTGATGGATTTGATATTGGGTGATTCAAAATCATTGACCATTAAGGCACCTAATGCTGAGGCAATGAGGTCACTTGCACTGTTTGCGTCTGTGCCTGATGCCATAAAACCAAAGCGCTGGCGGGTAGAGAAAAAGTCGTTTAATTTTAGATGGGTCCCATCTGTAAATTCTATGGTACTGTTCATATACATGGAATTCAGGCTGCCGGATAAACGTCCTGCTGTAAGAGACTGGATCAGTGCAATACGCAGGAAAAGCGGCATGATATTGTTCATCGCCGGATCATCTGCCATATTGAAATGATAGTCTGTTTTGGTTCCGGATAGCTGTTCAAAATTCAGATCGATGGGGATGGTACGCGGGGTTATATTCATGTCTCCATAAACACCGGTTAAGCGGTCCTGGCGAAAGGCGCCTACAATTTCTGTTGACGCAGCCATTTTGGTTGAACCCATTTCACTGGGCAGGGTTGCCAGAATTTTTGCTTTTGCCATTGGCAGGTTAACCGGTCCGAGATTGAAAACATAGTGCCCGAATGCTAAAACTTTATTGTCTTGAACCGTTGTTACAGTACCTGTGGATTCTATTCCCATATCTCCATTGATGAAAATTTGCGCCACCGCAGAGCCGGGAGCCAGGGGGGTATCATCGGTTTTGGTGCTGCCGGCTGTACCACCGGATGCAACATTAAAGCCAAGAGATTCAAACTGGGGGCTAAACTGCGAAACCAGTCTTGAATCGAACCCCGAAAAGACCAGTGGTGACTTTATCTGGGTTAGCGAATTACCACCCATTTGGGGCAAAGTCTGTTCAAAACCGCTGGTAACGTGCTGCCAGAATGAATCATCTGCACCACAAAGTGCGGTTGCTATGTAATCCGGCAAAAGCGCTGCCGATGCTGTGGTTTCCTGGGCTCTTGCAGACTCGTGTTGATCAATTTCAGTCATTTGTTCTATGGGCATAATGCCGCCAATGGGATCTTTCATAAACATGCCAAAGCGTAACGCCAGCGCACCCACCAGCTTGCCGTCAATGTAGGTTGGGCTGCCGCTCATACCACTGACCACACCGTTTTTTCTGGCTTTTTCTCCGGTCAATTCGACCAGAACAAGATCACGTTTGGGATAAAAGTTTTCTACAATTTCAATAACTTTGAATCCAAACTCTTCAATCTCGTTACCATAAAAAACAGTGTATCCTGTGCCTGTCATGCCCGGCTTGATCTCGCTGACCGGCATAATGGGAACACCCCATTTGACAGTTTCTGCAAACAGTCCGGTTATAATGAAAAACGTGAACAGTATTACAAATCGGATCCTTTTCAAATTATTTTCCTGTATTGGGAATTCATGTGTTAAAAAAGGGCAGCATGAAAGCAATATGCGGACATCTCACTTTCGAGCTACCCTTGCTATAGCAATACTTGTACCAAAAATGGCACATGTTGCGAACAAGAAATATACTAAACTCTTGAAAATCTATCAAGTTAAACTTGTTGCGTCTCCGGGATTCATGATTAATACGTTTATGTTTTTTGCTTCCATTTTACGCTTGAATTCTTTCGGATTTACCTTGATGACATCAAAAGTATTATAGTGCATAGGCACAACCAGACCGGGATTCAAAAATTCTGCTGCTATTACGGCATCATCAATACCCATGGTGAAATTATCACCAATGGGCAGCAGGGCTATATCCAGCTTGTTGAGTTTGCCGATGAGCTGCATATCCATAAAAAGTCCCGTGTCACCTGCATGATAAATGGTTTTGCCATTGATGGTGATAACAAATCCGCAGGGATTGCCCATATAGGTTAACGCGTCACCACCCAGATCGGTTCCTGAACCGTGGTGGGCAATGGTGAGTTTAACCCGGCCGAATGGAAAATTAAATGCTCCACCAATATGCATGGGGTGAGCATTGTATCCTTTTTTTTGACAATAGACCGCCAGTTCATTGGGTGCGATAATGGTTGCATTATTGGCCTTGGCGATTTTTAGTCCGTCTCCCAAATGGTCACCATGACCATGTGTAAGCAGTACATAATCCACTTTGATTGCATCCGCCTGGGCTGCAGCAACAGGATTATTGCTGAGAAACGGATCAATGATCAGATTGCCCTTGTCTGATTCAATCAAAAACGCGGAATGACCTAAAAATGTGAGTTTTAGCATAAAAACCTCCCGATATTACAAATCTCCACCAATGGGCCGTAATACCACTTCTTCCGGCAGTGCATCAGGATGGCTTCCGCAGATAGCCAGTACACATTCTGCCGTCTGTTTGGGAGTAAGCATTTTAGATCGGTCAACATTGGCATTTCCCCAGATTTCGGTATCCGTTGCACCGGGTAGAAATGCGGTAACTTTGATATTGTGCTTGCGGGCTTCCATGCGGAGCACGTCTGTGAATCCCAGCATACCGTACTTTGACGCGCAATATCCTGCATTGTTGGGAAACGCCTGTTTACCCGCAACAGATACAACGTTGATGATATGCCCCGATTGCTTTGCTATCATACCTGGCAATACTGCCTGGCTGCAGAGAAAAGCGGATTTCAGGTTGGTATTCATCAACTCGTCCCATTTTTGCTCATCATAATCAACAATTTTGGCAAAATAGACAATGCCCGCATTGTTGACGAGAATATCTATATCACCCCATTGCTGTTTTACCTGATCTACGAGTTCTTTTACCTGCTGTTTTTGTGTTACGTCGCATTGGATGGCAAGGGCACTGCCGCCATTTTCGTTAATTTGTTGTGCTACAGATTCGATTTCTGCTTTGGTGCGGGACGATACTACCACCTTGACACCGTTTGCCGCCAGTTCCTGTGCTATACTTTTACCAATACCACGTCCGCTGCCGGTGATCCAGGCGATTTGTTTTTTGAGCGTGCTAGAGATCATATCAATCTATCCTTGTTTGTAGCAGGTTCAACAGTTCCATACGGGTTACCCGGTCATTTTTAAATCCGCCCAGCATGGTGCTGGATGTAACAAAACTGTTTTGTTTCTCTACCCCGCGCATCATCATGCAAAGATGCTTGCCTTCAGCGATAACAGCCACACCATACGGCTTTAGTATGCTTTGAATGGTTTCGGCAATCTGGCGGGTCATGCGCTCCTGTACCTGCAAACGACGTGCATACATGTCAACTATTCTTGGTATCTTGCTCAAACCAATGATTTTTCCCTTTGGCAAGTAGGCTACGTGGCATTTGCCATAAAAGGGCAGCATGTGGTGTTCGCAAAGGCTGTAAAATTCAATGTTTCGCACAACAACCATTTCTTCACAATCTTCTTCAAAGATAGCTTCATTAACGACTTTGTCAATATCCATGTTGTAACCGCGAGTAAGGTATTCATAAGATTTCTCAACCCGTTTGGGGGTTTTGAGCAGCCCTTCCCGCTGAGGATCTTCACCAATGATTTCCAAAATATCAAGAACGGAATCTTTGATTGTTTTTGCCATATGTTTATTCTCCTCTGTATATTACCATATTTCTTGGCGTTTCATACAGCTTTACTTCGTACAATGTACCGCGGGGTATATGGTCTGCTAACTGTTGCCAGATCACAATTGCAATGTTCTCAGCAGTGGGAACAATTCCCCGCATGATTTCCACATCGTGATTGAGGTGTTTATGGTCCATGACCTTGACAACATGTTCTTGAAGAATATCTTTGAGCTCTTTGAGATCAATCACCATGCCGGTTACAGGGTCCGGTTCACCGCGAACGGTGACTTCCAACTCGTAATTGTGGCCATGGCCATAAAGATTATTGCACAGCCCGTACAGGTTTTCGTTATCCTGCTCGCTCAGATTGTCTGTATGCAGGCGATGGGCTGCATTAAAATGCACTTTTCGTGTTACATATACCAGAGGCAATTGTATTCCCGTTTGTTTTTATATTATCATATTTACAACAAATTTAACCGTTAAATAATCCTGAAAAATCAGGCATTTTCAAGTGCGCCATTATTGTGTCGTTCATCCGCGCGTTTCAGCAGCCACGCGAACAGCATACCCGCAAAACCGAGAATGGAGAAAATCCACATTCCCGCAGTATAGCCGCTGGAAAGATCATTCGCATAGCCAATAACCATATTAAAGCCGAACAAGCCGATATTCTGAATCATGGTCATGAGTCCATATGCCGTACCCAGACGATTGGATTCTACAATCAGCGCAACCGCGGGCCACATGGCAGCGGGTACGAGTGAGAATGCAATGCCCATTAAAGCCATGGGAACCATGGGCGGGAGGGAAGTGTAGACCAGCAGCAGATAAACCGGAACCAGCAGTATTGAGCCAAACATCATTAAACTTGCGCGTTTGCCGACTTTGTCGATGAGCAGTCCAAACAAGGGGGTCATAACCATAGACGCAAATGTGATGATGCTGGATGTGAAACCTGCCAACTCTCGGGTGAGACCATGCTGTTCCATGAACAGCTTGACAGCAAAGGTCTGGAATGGGAAAATTGCTGAATAGAATGTAACGCACAATAAAGTAATGAACCAAAAAGAGGGATTCATTTTAAATACGGTCTTGAGATTGATCTTGTCCACTTCTTCGGCTTCACCCAGATCATAGAGCTTTGTGGCTTTGGATTCAAGAGAGAAATAAATGATGACGGATAAAACAGAGATTACGCCCGCTCCCACAGCAATTAAAAGAGGATACTGCCAATTGACATACAGCGGTTTGGCAATTGTGGGAGAGTTGAGCGCTGCAAAGGTAGCCAGGCGTGATATGGTTAGGTTTATACCCATTGCGAATCCCAGTTCTTTGCCTTTGAACCATTTTGCAATAACTGTAGTGACGGCAACGATGAGCGATTCCGCGCCCAGCCCGAAAATTAATCTGCCTGTGGCCATTACAGCAAGTGACCCGTGAGACACTGTTACAATAGCGCCTGTGAGACAGAGGGCAGCAAACAGAAATGATGCTTTTTTTGTACCAATCAAATCAATAATAATACCCCCGATAAGTACCATGAGGATATTTGGCAGACTGTAAATTGCGTTTAAAAGCCCGATGTTGCTATCTGTGAAACCGAGCTGCGCTTTGAGTACGTCCGCCAGGGGACTGATGCTGTCATAGATATAGTAGTTGCCAAACATGGCCATGCTGATAAAAATCAGCACGGTCCATCTGTAAGCTTTTGAGGGTTTGGGTTTGCTTGCTATTTCTGAGGAATACATGTTTTTATCTCTCCATTGTTTTTCATAAAGAAACGAAAAAACAGACTAGAGTACAAGGAAAAAGTTAGAGACCCTGATATTATTTTTGACCGTGATGAAAACCTTGATTAAAACCATGATTGAAAGGATTAGAGTAGAGGATTATAACCAAGATTGAAGGATGAACAAGATTACATGATTCCCGTGACGGAGACCGCTGGAGATTAACTTTACCACTATCAAAAAGAAATGATCGCAACGGAGATAAACGTAGTGATCTCCGTTGTGCAAGATGTTTATTATTTTGCAAGTATGGATCACTCAAGAAAAAAGGTTTCCCGTGACGGAGACCGCTGACGCTTAACTCCGTCACGATCTGAACCATGATTAAAGGATTCAATGATGCCCAGGATTTCGTTATCATGGTATTGGTCGTGTTGTTTTCATCGGAAGCAATTTAGAAATGAGCGCAGAGAATGAGCTTTCCCTCAGCGTCCCTGGCGACCTCTTGGCGTACTTTGCGTTTTGTCTTTTAATCACAATTCGCGTCAAGTTAATAAAACAGGCATGTTTTTTGATCCATTAATTTTGTAACTTTATAAAAATGATCAACTGTTTCCGGAGTTTTGCATGAGAGCATGGAGATTGGGTTTTATATTTCTTTTGATTTGGATAATACCTCATACAAGCACTGTGTATGCTGAGGATTCTGTAAAAATCAATACCATTGGTGGGGAATTCGAGATTGCGGAAATCAATGGGATGAATCTTTTAGTTAAACTCAATTCGCAAGAGGTTTACAAGATCAATGACGGTGAATATGGAATGGGCATGGTTGAGGCTTTTTTCCCTGGGGTGAATGGCGATGAAGATGTGATCATTATGTCAGAACACCAGGGCGGCAATTGTTTTCCCCCGATTTTACGGGTGATAGGCATTTACGATGATTCATCATATCAAATGCTGGGAGAGCTGGAATTCTGGTTTTACCGAATCACAAAGGGTTATGTAGAAGGCTCTGGTGATGTGATTGAAATCGCGGAATGTGATGAACTGGGACAGGTGTTGTCCCGCTGGAAATATGTACAGGGTTTTTTGACGGAAACCGATGATGATCCTTTTCAACTCCAATCCGAGGCTTTGACCGCGGAAACGCTTGCGGGGTATGTATCCCAATATCCTAACCAAGTGCTGGCGCAGGTAGAAGGGGTGGAAGATACTTTAAAAGAGATCCTGGGTGATCAATGTGACGCGTTCAAAACCGCATTTGGTGTACAGATGCCTGTAGCGATACAGGATGGTTTTCTGGTGCTGAAAGGATGCGAGTCCCACAATTGTGGTGACCACTTTGCAGATGTTTATATTGATCTGAACAGTCTTGATGTATATGCTGCGGTTTTCACCAGAGAGGGACCGGATATTGTTAACGAGTTGTATTATAAAAAAGATGTGGATGTTAATCAGGATGTATTTGGATTGATCAATCAAACCCGCGCAGAGCATGCGGAGTAATTGTCTGAATTAAGATTTATGGGATTTAAAGGAATATAGGATTAAATTTGTATAAGATTTAAAATTCTCTTGATTTGTTTGTTAATGATTAGTTTATTATAGTTGTAAATAGAAAATGATTTGGGGATTCTTGGGTGGACTAATATTATTATTAAGATTTTAAATCTTATATTAAGTGCTTTATGCTATAACTAATATAAAACTTTTAGCTTTCTAAATATATAGTTTACAAGCTTTGAGGGTTTCTGCTTTTAAAATTAATAAATTAAATTATTATTTGGAGAAAATAATGGCACGAAAAGCGTTTTATAGTTTTCATTATATCCCCGATAATTGGCGGGCATCTCAAGTTAGAAATATGGGCGTTATAGAAGGTAACAAACCTGTTTCGGATAATGATTGGGAGACAATTAAGAAGGGGGGAGATGGTGACATAGAGAAATGGATAAATGAACAGCTTAAAGGTAAATCTGTTGTTATTGTCTTAATCGGTTCAAAAACTGCGGGAAGAAAATGGATTAAATATGAAATTAAGAGAGCATGGGAAGAGGGAAAAGGATTACTTGGGATTTACATCCACAATTTGAAAGATAGGGATGAAAATCAATCATCAATGGGAAGCAATCCCTTTTCTGCATACACAGTTGATGGTGAAAATATGGCAAATATTGTGAAATCATATAATCCTCCCTATTCAACAAGTACCTATGTTTATGATTATATAAAAAAGAATCTTGAAGATTGGGTTGAGAAGGCAATTGAGATAAGGGGTAAATATGCCTGATGAAAAAGATGGCGTTCATCATTATAAATCTCTATCAGGTGCACGCATCTGGTTGTCAGGTTCTATTCCTGAGGAGCAGAACTCTACTGATTTAGAGAGAAAAACAATTGTGGATTTTGTTCGTTTTATATCTCGATATGTATTTGAGCATGGAGGGCACATCATTCATGGAAGTCATCCAAGTTTTACACCAATTCTTTTAGAAGAGTCAAGATCTTACCAGAAGAAAGGTGGACGTAAAGATGCTTTAGTTCTTGCAGTTTCACGTTTATGGTCGAAGGATACAGGAGTTGTTCCTATTGCTGAATGGAGAAAGTATGCTGTAGTATATGAAACACCTGAAGCAAAAGGAGAAAACGCTCGAGAAGTTAGTTTAGAATTACTTAGAGAATGGATGGTGGCTAGATGTGATGTTATTGTTGTTGTAGGTGGTAAATGGTGGTTTTCATTAGCAGAGAAAGCAGGAATCCCGAAAGAACTCAATTATGCGATTGAAAAAGGATTGCCATGTTTCTTGCTGGGTGGACTTGGTGGAGCTGCACATGATTTAATTCAAAATAATCCTAATATATTTAACTATCTCAAAAATGGTTTTGATATTGATACAAATCGTCAAATCTCTATACTTACAGATGTCGAGAGTATAACTAAAAAGGTTTGCTCACAACTCGAGAGATTGCCCTTGGTTCGAGGAAGTGGCTCAGAAGGTGTTTCATTTAGAATATTGGCTCTTGATGGTGGTGGTTTAAAGGGGGCATTTAGTGCTGCTGCTCTTGCAACTTGGGAAAATCAAACTGGATTACGTATTACAGATCATTTTGATCTAATCGCTGGTACTTCAACAGGAGGGATTCTCGCAATTGGTTTAGGAATTGGATTGTCTGCCAAGCAAATTCTTGATTTTTATATAAATAAAGGTCCTATTATTTTCCCTTTGACTCGATTATTGGGTAGACTAAGGCATAAGACCAAACATTTATATAGACCCAAATTTGCTCAATCAGTATTATTGAAAGAATTAGAATCTGCATATTATTTTAGTGGTGTAAAAAAAAGGATGAAAGATTCATGTTGTCGATTGGTAATACCAACTTACCATGCCATTGCTGGAGCTTCACACCTTTTTCGTACTCCACATCATCCTGAATTAACTTTAGATGCAAATACTGAAGTTGCCCATATTGCTCTTGCTACAGCAGCTGCACCGACATATTTTACAGCTGCTAAAATTTCAAATATGCTCACGGAAAGCAGGTTTTTCGATGGAGGAGTTTGGGCGAATTCTCCAGCTTTAGCTGCTGTGATTGAATCAGTTTGTTTTCTTCGAATCCCACTTGAAAGGATTGATGTTTTGAGTGTTGGAACAACTGACGAACCTTTTACTGTTAGAAACCAAATTGATTCTGGAATAACTGGTTGGTTACGAGAAAAAAAGATACTCAACTTGTTGATGAATGTTCAACAAGAATCATCGCTGAAACAAACCAAGCTGTTGTTGGGAGAGCCTCGTTTTCTAAGAGTTAATACAATAACAATGCCTAATACTTATCGTCTCGATTCACCTGCTGAAATTCATGAGCTTGCGGATCTTGGTCAGCATGTTGCGTCTGATGTTAATATTCTTGGGCAAATCAAATCTAGATTCCTTAATGGAGTGACAGCAATTCCATGGGATAGATATAAATAATTTTTTTTTAAAAATTTTGGTTTTGTTGGTTGAGATAAGCGCTGTGAAATTCAATGAAGGAAATAATATTGATCGAGTATGATATCGCAATTTCATTTGCAGGTGAAGATAGGGAAATAGCACACTTATTAGCTAAAAAACTTTATATCAATCATGGTTTAAGTGTTTTCTATGATGATTATGAGCAGGCAAAGCTTCTCGGGAAGAATTTAACTGAATATTTAATCGATATATATATGAATAAGGCTAGTTATTGTATAATATTGATTTCTCAATCATATAAGGAAAAGAGATGGACACTTCATGAATGGCGAGCAGCACAAGCAAGAGCATTAGAAGAACCTGATTCGGATTACATTATCCCATTGCGTATTGATGAATCAGATTTACCTGGACTTTTGCCAACCGTTAGTTATTTGAAAGTTTCTACAGAAAATATTGAAAATGTTGCGTCTGTAATATTCAATAAAGTTTCAAAAGTAGTTAATTTGAACCATATAGTAACAAAAGCTAGACGTTTTTATGATAATGGCAATTTTAGCGATGCATTAAATTTGTTGAATTATGACGAACTGTGTGATGACATTCGTGTGTTACAAATTAAGTCGGATATATGGGGTTCGCTCGGCGATTATGAAAATGCAATAAAATGTTTATTACAGATCAAAACAAAAAGAAGTGATGACTTTTTAACTAATTTCCATTTAGGTATTTACTATTTTAGAATTATGAATTTTGAAAAATCAATTTTTTATTTTAAAGAAGCTGATAAGATTTCACCTGGTCATCCAACAATTATTACCGATTTACCAGCTTCAATTGTATGGAAAAGATTATCGAAAATTCCTTTAATCGGTAGTATTTTGACTAAGCAATTGAAGAAGAAGATGGAGATGAGGCGTAAGAAGCTTTTAAAATGTGTTGATAAAAATAATAGTAATTTTTAATAATCCATTTAATCTTTTAAGTGAAAATCCAAATCCACTGTCAAACTCAACTTCACCCTTACCTTACTACAAAATTACGATCTGATATTGCGTTCTTTGCGTTTTGTTTTAGGGCTTTGATATACAATTGCCATCCATCATCTTTTCCCACGCATTTCCTGTTCCGGTTTAATAAATCTTGATTATTTAGTCGGGAATGTCTATGTTTAACAAACAGATCATTGACTATTTCGGAATTTGAATTGGACCTGCACATTAACCATACTTTGTTTTCTACCGGTATTTGCTTTCTGGCAGCGTTGATTTTTGGTCGTGTTGCCGCACGTTTACGTGTTCCCCGGGTTACCGGTTATTTACTGGTAGGCCTGGCAGCAGGCCCGTCGATGGCGCATATGCTGGGTTACCCCGAGCTGATCAGCCATGAAGTGTTGGAATTTGTAAAAATAATCTCTGATGTTGCGCTGGCTTTTATTATGCTGACCATTGGAAGTCAGTTCAAGTTCCAATCCCTCAGACGCTGGGGCAAACGTATGGCCCGGCTATCTTTATCAGAAATGGCAGCTACTTTTATCCTGGTTTCCATCACCATATTTGTGTTTAATATGCTGCTCAACAAGACTGTTTTGGGCGCGTCATTAGGTTTATTGGGATCTTCAATTTATTTGGCCATATTTACCGGTATTATAGCAATTGCAACCGCACCCGCAGCGTCATTAATGGTGATCCGTGAATATGATTCCGAAGGCCCGGTAACGGACCTTGCGCTTTCACTGATCGGATTAAATAATCTGTTTTCAATTTTGATCTTTAACATCATTACATTCTTACTTCTCAACAGCAGTGGCTCTGTAACATTGTTTTTGCTTGCCATGTTTGGCCCCATCGTTTTGGGCTTCCTTACCGGTGTGCTCATTAGTGTATGGGCGCAGAATGTTGAGAGTCGTACAGAATACCTGATGCTGCTTATTGGCGGTATTGTTGCGAATATTGGATTGTCATGGATGTGGGGACTGGATATCTTTTTGTCTTGTTTTGTTACGGGATTAACCATAGTAAATGCCTCTCCCAAAGAACGGAATTTATTTGAAGCGTTAAAAAGTGTCGATTATCCCCTGTATGTCTTTTTCTTTGTAATTGCAGGTGCAAGTCTGCATATAGAAGTGATGAAAGACATTGGTTTGCTGGGTATTGCATATATCATTATGCGCACCGCCGGTAAAGTGTTGGGAAACTGGATGGGCGCCAAATGGGGAGATTTTGGATACATTGAGCGGCGCTGGCTGGGATATGCAATGATTGCCCAGGCGGGTGTTGCTATTGGATTGTCGCAATCTCTTGCCCGTCAGTGGCCAGAAGGCGGAGAGATCATTCAGACCGTTATTCTGGGTTCCGTGGTGTTTTTTGAACTTGCCGGACCCATTACAGTTCGTCAGGCCCTTGTACATGCAGGAGAGGTGCCCTTGTTGACCCTGCTTTCAAAAAAAGCCAAAGAAGGTACCTATGAAGGCCTGCATCATGTTATTGACCAGTTCAGAACCTCTATTGGTGTACCCAAAGGACATAATCTCAAAAGTGCTGCCGATATATATGTAAAACATGTAATGCGCAAAAATGTTGAAACCTTGTACGAAGATACACCTTTTAATGAAATATTGCGTCAGATCTCTCACAGTAAATATGACCGGTTTCCTATTATTAATCGTAATGAGAAATTTATTGGTGTTGTAGATTATCAGGATATTCGCGATATCTTGTTTGATGAAAGCATTGCAAAGTTTATTGTGGCGCGTGACCTTGTAAAGCCCGAACCTTTGGCGCTTTACCCGGACCAGACATTAGGCGAAGTTTTGGAAATTTTCAAGCAAAACAGCGATGTTACATATTTACCCATCATTGATGATGAAAATTCATCCATGCTGTTGGGGATAATCAGTCAAAACGATGTACTGGCTGCGTTTCGTAGTACAAAATCAAACGAATAAGCGATTCATATATGAAAAGTCTGGAAAACGCCATTATATTTGCTACTACTGCACATGACGGACAGTATAGAAAAAAGAGCGATGTGCCTTATATTGTGCATCCGTTTGCGGTCAGTATGCTACTGTTAAAAGAAGGATGTAGCGACAAGATTGTCATTGCGGGTCTGCTGCATGACACGCTTGAAGATACGCATGTGACTTTTGATACCCTGGTAAAAGAGTTTGGGCAAGAGATTGCCGATATAGTTCAGGCATGTTCAGAGCCTGACCGTAAAGCATCGTGGCAGGCCAGGAAGCAGCATACAATTGATGCGATCTATCATGCTCCCATGCCGGTGAAATATGTGACCTGTGCGGACAAATTACATAATATTTCATCCATGCTGAATGATTATAAGCATATCGGAGACAAATTATGGGACCGCTTTCATGAAGGATATGATAAACAAAAATGGTATTATCAGTCCATGGTTCAGGGTGTTTGGAATGGAATAGATAAACGTCTTTTAGAAGACGATTCAATATTTTATCGATTTGAAAAGAAGGTAATAGAAATGTTTGGAAATACAACTAATAGAACGGAACAGTAAGACATGGAACCGAGCCCCTGGTCTACAATCTGGAGAAATCCACGCGAAACCATACAACGAATTGTTGATGAAAATCCCCGCTATCAAATGTTAATGTTGATTGTTCTGGGTGGTATTGCTCAAGCCCTTGATAATGCAAACGGTGTGACTGTAATGCTGCCCTCAATGAAAACAAGTAATTTGATTGTTTCAAGTATTCTAATGGGCCCTTTGGGAGGTCTTTTTACAGTATATGTTGGCGGCTGGGTGCTGCAAAAAATAACCACAAGGATGGGTGGCCCTGCACCACTCGGTCACGTAAGAACGGTTATGGCCTGGGCCTGGGCCCCCCTGGTATATACAATGCCTTTATGGGGCATTAAATATATCTTGTTCCGGGACGAGTTGTTTCAGGTTGAACAACCCATTATTCAATCCAGTACTTTGTTGCAGGGTTTGTGGGGGATCATTCAGCTTGTGGATGTAATTGTTATTGTATTTCATTTGTATATTTTGTTTTCCGGTTTGGCTCAAATCAATAAATTTACTTTTTTGAAAAGTGTTGGGGCTTTTTTGATTTTACAGGTAATTCTGTCCATCCCATTGCTTTTACTTTTTTCATTGATGATGTCAGCCGGGTTAACTATATAATAAAGAGGTATTATGAAAACACGTAAACTGGGTAAAAACGGACCGGAACTCTCACTTGTTGGGCTGGGTACCTGGGCTATTGGCGGATCCTGGACCTTTGGTTGGGGCCCGTCTGATGAAAAAGAATCGATCCGTACAATTGAACGCGCAATTGATTTGGGCATCAATTGGATCGATACCGCGCCGGCTTATGGGTTGGGTGTCGCGGAAGAGCTTGTAGGGCAAGCGATCCAGGGAAAACGTGATGATTTAATCATTGCTACCAAGTGTGGTCTGGTTTGGGATGAAAACAACAAGGTTCGTAACAATTTAAAACCAGAGAGCATCCGTAAAGAGGTTGAAGACAGTCTGACCCGTCTGGATATCGATGTGATTGATTTAATGCAATTTCACTGGCCGGACAATCACACACCTGTTGAAGAATCCTGGCAGGAAGTGCTTAACCTCAAAAAAGAGGGCAAAATTCGCTGGGTGGGTGTGTCTAATTTTAAAGTAGAACTGATGCAGAGCTGTATGGATATAGGGCATGTGGATTCGTTACAGCCGCCATACAGTCTGTTCCGCAGGCGTATCGAAAATGAGATATTACCTTATTGCCAGGAAAATGGTATTGGTGTTGTTGCTTACAGTCCCATGTTTTCCGGATTGCTCACCGGCAAGTTTGATATAACAAGGCTTGCGCACGATGACTGGCGGTTGCGGAATCCTGAATACAATGAGCCCAAGCTTTCAGAAAACCTGGAGAGAGTTGAAAAATTACGTCCCATTGCAGAGAAACATGGTGTGAATATAGGACAGCTGGCAGTAGCCTGGGTATTAAAGCATCCTGCTGTTACATCTGCCATTGTGGGTGCCAGAAGAGTAGATCAGGTTGAAGCCAATATTGCCGCTGCAGCTGTTGAACTGGATGCCGAGGATATTGCTGAAATGGAAGCCCTGTTTCCAATCGACTAGAGGTGAATCCATTGAAAAAAGCTGATTTTTTTTGGGAAACAGAGGGACAGTTACAATGTATGCTATGTCCCCATCATTGCAAACTGAGTGATGGGGAAATTGGTATATGCGGTGTTCGCATGAACAAGCGAGGGGTATTATACTCTCTTGTTTATGAAAAAGCCGTAGCAACACATATAGATCCCATTGAGAAAAAACCCCTGTTTCATGTAAAGCCGGGTTCATCCTCATTTTCTGTTGCAACTGTGGGGTGTAATTTTAAATGCAAATTTTGCCAGAATTGTGATATCTCACAGATGCCCAGTCAGCGGGATGAATTGATTGTGGGACAGGATTATTCTGCAAAAGAGGTAGTGGATACAGCAAAACGGCATTTGTGTAAAACCATCGCTTTTACCTATACCGAGCCAACAATTTATTATGAATATGCTTTTGAAATTGCCAGCCTAGCTGTTGAAAAGGGAATGGGCACTGTCTGGATATCGAATGGTTATATAAATAAAGCACCTCTTGAAAAGATTGCGCCTTTTTTGACTGCCGCCAATATTGATCTCAAGGGATGGGACCCTGATTTTTACAAAAGTGTTGTTGGTGGCGAGTTGAAACATGTATTGAACACACTCAAGCTTTTAAAAAAACTGGGTGTATGGGTTGAAGTGACCACCCTGATTGTGCCTACATTCGTAGATAACGAAGAATCTATAATAGAGATAGCACGATTTATCAGAGACGAGCTGGGACCGGAAACGCCCTGGCACATTAGCCGATTTCATCCTCAGTATTTGCTCAGGGATCTGCCCATAACACCATTGTCCATTATGAGGCGGGCACGGGAAATTGGCTTGAGTGAAGGTTTGAGATATGTCTATAGCGGTAATGTAGCCGGAGATGTTGGGGAAAATACCTACTGTTGTCATTGCGGGGAACTTTTGATTGAGCGTTGGGGTTTTACAATTATTGAGAACCGGCTAAATGCCGGAAAATGTCCCAAATGTAGTACGGAAATTGATGGAATTGGTTTATAAACAGGTATATAGCCTGTGAAAGACCTTGGAAATCCCCTCAACTTTTCCTAAATTCCAGTTTCACATATCTGGTAACGAAATGGCCCCTTCTTCAAAAAAAATAATACTAGCTTCTATTCTGGCTGCACTGTCGGTAGCAATCGGATATTTGTTTTTGTACATCCCGAATGTGGAAATGATCACCGCTACGGTATTTATTTCCGGAGTGTTGACCGGTCCATTGCTGGGATTATGTATAGGCTTGACAGCAGAAACCCTGTATTCGGTATTTAATCCTTATGGAATGCCAATATTGCCGCTATTGCTGGCGCAGGTCTTTTGTTTTGGATTGATCGGTTGGAGTGGTGGTGTACTGCGAAGAAAAATTATTTCCTGTGATTGGAAATGTGTTCTCTTTTCCGGTGCAGCGGGATTTGTACTGACTTTGTTTTACGATGTTTTGACGACCATGAGTTTTATTATTGTTACGTTTGAATTGTCTTTGGATAAAATCATTGCTGTGTTTTCAACCGGTATGCTGTTTTACCTGACTCATATTGGAGTGAATACCCTTTTGTTTATAATTGTTGTTCCGGTAATCATTTCGCGGCTGGTTCCGCATTTACCGGATTATTTACAAATAGTTGATAAAAAATGAAGAAAATTACATACATATATTTTTTAATATCACTGGCCTATGCCTGTCAGTTGTTTGCCGTAGAACAGGATTCAACGGTTAGTGTTATGCCGGATACTTTATTAGAGGCAGGAGCGTCTATCGATGTGCTTCCTGATTCTGTAGCAGCCGATACATTGCTTGGAGATGGTGTAATTCCGGATAGCAGCCGCCAGGATACAATGGCCGTGCACAAACCCGTTGAAATTGACAGCAGTCAATTGCCGGTAGATATTCCGGTTGTGCGGGCACATGTTGCTGATACCCTGTTGTACCGTGGGCTGGATTATGGCTCTTTTGGGGATGTGTTCGACTGGATGCCCGGAACCTATAATGCCGATCTGGGAAATGTTGGAAATCACTCAAGAGGGGCCATGTTTGCCGGAATACCGGGCGAGTTTGATCTCATGTATGGGTTTCTGAATTTGAACGATCCGTACACAGGCCTTGCTGATATGAACTGGGTACCTGTGGAAGGTGTAGGATCAGTCGAACATGTTACGAGTCACGCGCAGCGGGACCAGGGCTATACGGATCTGGGACAAACATTACAGGTGTCTCCTCTGGATATTGCCGCATTACCGCCGCGTTCTACGGTTACCTATCGTACAGGTAATTCCAGTTATTCTGATGTGGATGTACGTCTGGGAATTTGGGCGAATCCTAAAATGACAATCAATATGGGCGGTATTTTAAAGCAATACGTAGGCCTGTTGAATTATAACCGGTATGATGGACAAAAGATCAATCTGGAGATCCATCGCAAGCTCTTTCAAAAACTTGAAATGGATTATGTATTTCTACAAAACAAATCTGAACTGGATGTGCCGGTAACCCAGTATATTGAGGATTCAGAGTTGAGTAGTCCTCACGAAACAATTAATCGCAGTGATCATGGCCTTGCTTTACGATATGGAAGGCTTTTTACGTCTACGTTTCAATACACCCAATATCGTAATGATTATTATGAAAAGGACTATGGTAAATATACCTATTATTCAAGCCGGGAGGTTGAGAATTATCGTTTTTCGGGCCAGTTGCGTAAAAAGTTGATGGGTGTTGAGCTGCAAACGGGTTTCTTGCACTCTCTTAAAGAATTGCATATTCAGAACTGGGGATACCATAAACGTGCGCGAACAGACAGTTGGGTGCAGGTGGCGTTGAATCGTGAATCGATAACGGCTTCCGCAGGGTTGCGTAGCAGTTATCTGGATGTAATCGGCAAAGATTTTGTATTGCCAGAGATTTCTGTAACATGGCGGCCTGTGGTCAATTTAACCGGATTTGCCTGGTCAAACAAGATGGTTAGATCACCGTCTTTGGCATATTTATTTTCTACCAATCCTTTTTATGTCAAAAATTCGGGATTGAATCCCACAGAGTTACAGCAAACCGCTGCCGGTGTTGAATATGCCTGGCGGGGAATCTCTGCATATCTTTCTGCGTCGACTATGGATATACAGAACCAGTGTGCCGTGTATGCCAATGAAGACACGGCTTTTGCCATGAATCAGATCAATCATAATCGATATTCTATAGATGCGGCCCTCAGTCTGGACTGGAAGTATGGCCTATCTGCGCATGCTAAAGGCAAGTATCTGTGGGCTAGCGCTGATGACCCGTATTTTGATATTACCAATTATCCTGCCGGTTATGGTAAGGGGTATGTGCAATATCACAATATATTTTTTCAAAAAGATATGGATCTGACTCTGCGGCTGGGAGGAACGTTGATGGGTGAAATGTATACTCCTGTGTATTATTATGCTCAATATCCTCTGTCAACCTGGATAACCGATCCGTTAATCGTGCCTTATGTTCATGTTATTATGAAGATTAGAACCATGACGTTCTTTTTCTCATACCATAATCCCCTCGACGCAGACTATCAACGGGTTTTTTCGTACCCCATGCCTCAATCTGAATTCAGATGGGGATTCAATTGGATGTTTTTCGATTGATGTGGGTAATAGTGGCAGCGAATATAGATTTGTAAAAAATAATATATACTTTACTTGATTTTACTTTTAAATATAATTAACATGTGTAAACTGTTAACTGAAAAGAAGGATAAAGGTTTTGATTACTCGAATTGAATTGGCAATAAAACCCGAGTTTAACGATATGGCGGCACAACATGTGCTGAGCGGGGCCAAAGATTTGGACATCCATTCCATCGAAAAGGTTTATGCGTTCAATATTACCTATCTGCTTGGTGATATAACCGATGATGAGAAAAAACATATTGCAGAACATTTACTTGCAGACAAGGTCACTCAGGATTATAGCATAGACAAATCTATTGACCGGGTAGGCGGCAAAGATCACTGGTCTGTTGAAGTCACATTTAACCGCGGTGTTACTGATATGGTAGCAGCTACCGCGTTAAAAGGCATTCATGATCTGGGTATTGACTCGGTTACCGAAGCAAAGACCTCAAGGCGATATGATATTGTTGGGCATCTCAGTGATGCCGAGAAACAGATTATTGTAGAAAAATTGCTCATGAATAAAGTGATTGAGCATGTTTTGGAACCCAACGAGACAATATTTTTCCCCATTATGCATGATCATTTTGAGCAAATTACCGTACCTCTTTTGAATGCAAGTGATGCGGAATTGCAAAAGATCAGCAAAGATCGTGATTTGTTTTTGAATCTTGAAGAAATGCAGACGATTCGTGATCATTATGAGGGATTGGATCGTGAACCTAGCGATATTGAACTTGAAATGCTGGCCCAAACCTGGTCTGAGCATTGTAGTCACAAAACATTGACCGGTTTTGTAGAGTTTAATGGTGAGGTGATTGATAATGTACTGAAAAGCACCATATTTAAAGCAACCAGCGAATTGAATAAAGACTGGTGTGTTTCCGTATTTGAAGATAATGCCGGTGTAATTAAATTTGATGATGAATATAATATCTGTTTCAAAGTAGAAACCCATAACCATCCCTCTGCAATGGAGCCTTATGGCGGTGCAAATACCGGTATTGGTGGGGTGATCCGTGATCCTATGGGAACCGGATTGGGCGCAAAACCGGTGATCAATACGGATATTTTCTGCTTTGGTCCTGTTGACATGAAACACAGTGATTTACCCAAAGGCGTTTTGCATCCCAAGCGGGTTATGCAGGGCGTTGTATCCGGTGTGCGTGACTATGGTAACCGAATGGGTATACCCACTACCAATGGTTCAATCTTTTTTGACGAGCGTTATCTCGGAAATCCGCTGGTATATTGCGGAAATGTGGGGATTATGCCGGTTGACAAGTGCGTAAAAACCATTGTGCCGGGAGACTATGTAGTGGTTGTTGGAGGCCGCACCGGTCGTGATGGTATTCACGGTGCAACCGCTTCTTCAGGGGAATTACATACCGAAAGCGAAGGAACCTGGAGCGGAGCGGTACAGATTGGTAATCCTATTATCGAAAAGAAATTGGTGGATACATTGATGGATGCCAGAGATAAGGGATTGTATCGTGCAATCACCGACTGTGGTGCCGGTGGTTTGTCTTCAGCTATTGGAGAGTTGGCAGAGACCACAGGCGCGGAAATTGATTTGGAAAAAGTGCCTTTGAAATACCATGGTCTCACTTATATGGAAATCTGGATTTCTGAAGCGCAGGAAAGAATGGTTATTTTCTGTCCCCCTGAAAAATTACAGGAAGCGTTGGATGTTTTTGAAAGCGAAGACGTGGAAGCCACGGTTATTGGCCGCACCACAAATGATAAAAAAATCAGATTAAAATACGATGGCACAGTAGTAGGCGAACTGGATATGCACTTTTTGCATAAAGGATTGCCCAAAACCGTCCGTAAAGCAGAATGGAAACCGCTGAAAATAGAGGAATCACAATTTGATGCACCTCAAAATACCGGTGATATTTTGCAAAAAATCCTTGCTGCACCCAATGTGTGCAGTAAAGAGTGGGTTATTCGTCAATACGATCATGAAGTACAGGGCGGCAGCGTAATTAAGCCGCTGGTTGGTGTTGAAAATGACGGCCCGGGAGACGCAAGTATTACCCGTCCGCGTTTGGATTCAAACAAGGCTGTTATCTTGTCTAACGGATTGAATCCCAATTATGGCTTGATTGATCCCTATTGGATGGCGGCATCTTCAATTGATGAAGCTTTGCGAAATATTGTAGCTGTTGGCGGTAGTATTGAGCAGGCAGCCATTCTGGATAACTTTTGCTGGGGCAACACTGACAAGCCGGACCGTTTAGGTGGATTGATAAGAGCCGCACAAGCCTGTTACGATATGGCCAAAGTCTTTGAAACTCCCTTTATCTCGGGTAAAGACAGCTTGAATAACGAATTTCAGACCGAGACCGGTGAGAGTATTGCAATACCACCAACCTTGCTGATTTCTGCAATAGCGGTAATGCCGGACGCAGCCAAAGCTGTTAGTATGGATTTAAAAGAAAGCGGCAACCTGTTGTACGCTGTTGGCACCACATATAACGAATTGGGTGGCTCGCATTATCTGCAAGTGATTGGTAAAGCCAGCCCCAATGTACCTCAGGTAGATGCTGTCAAAGCAAAAGAAATTTTCAATGCAATGGCCTCCGCTACTGACGCGGGGCTGGTAAGAGCGTGTCATGACTGTTCAGAAGGTGGAATTGCCGTTGCACTTGCTGAAATGGCCTTTGCCGGTGGACTGGGTGCAGAAATATCTCTTGCGGATGTTCCTGTGGCAGAAACTCTGAGAGACGATGTGGTTCTATTCTCTGAATCAAACAGTCGGTTTATTGTTGAAGTCAAACCCGAAAATCAGCAGGCTTTTGAAAAAATGATGTCTGACAATGCATTCGCAGTTATTGGCAAAGTAACTGATGGTAATGTGCTTTTAATTAAAAATAGTAATGGCCAGGAAATGGTCCATAAAAATATAGCAGATTTAAAAGAATCGTGGCAACAAACACTTAGGTGGTAAAATGAATCCTCGTGTGATTGTATTACGTGCGGCTGGCTCTAATTGTGATCAGGAAACCCAGTTCGCATTTGAAACAGCAGGTGCTAAAGCAGATCTGGTACATGTTAACCGATTGCTTGAAGGCTCTGTGAAATTGGAAGATTATCAGATCCTGGCTATTCCCGGTGGATTTACTTATGGTGATGACATTTCGGCGGGAAAGGTGTTAGCTAATCAATTGAAATATAAACTGCAGCAAGTATTGCAGGAATTTTATAATGATGATAAATTGATCATTGGTATTTGTAATGGCTTTCAGGTTCTTGTAAAAGCAGGACTGTTGCCGGTAGTTGAGCTAACAGCTCAACAAAAAGTAACCCTGACAGACAATGATTCCGGAAAATTTGAAGATCGGTGGGTCCATCTGGATGTAAATGACGGACCTTGTGTGTTTACACAAAATATGCCAAACAAAGTATACTTCCCGGTAGCGCATGCTGAAGGGAAATTTGTTCCGGATAGCGATGATACCCTGAACGAGCTCGTCAGGAACAAGCAAATTGTCTTTCAGTATGCTGCCCTCAATGGTGGTGAAGTCAAGTATCCTATGAACCCCAATGGTTCTGTTGCGAATATTGCTGGAATATGTGACCCCGCTGGCCGTGTTTTGGGTTTAATGCCTCACCCGGAACGGCATATTGAACCGAGTCAGCATCCTCAATGGACCCGGTTGGGTATGGCAGAGCAGGGCGATGGCTTGGTTTTGTTTGAAAATGCGGTGAATTATTTTAAATGAAATATGTTGTATAGTATAAAGCTTTGTTAAGCGTATATTTATTGGAGTAGTGTTATGGATGATATTGGACCCATTTTAAAACGTTGGAAATACACAACAGACGATTTAAATGTCCGTATTATCGAGGGTGAGGATGGTGGATCCAAATTGCAGATGCGTCTGGATTTGGGTATTTTGCAAATGGAACTCGATGGAAGGCCGGATGGAAAGCGTCCGGCGCGGCAGGAATCGTATCTTGATTACTATATTGCTAAAAGCGAAAAGAGTCCGGACGAGTCGTTTATTTTAACGCCAACCGAGTGCCTGAAACTACAACAGGAATCTATACAATATTATCATCGATACCTGGCGTTAATGAAATTGGAAGATTTTGAAAGAGTAGCGCGTGATACCAGACGGAATTTGCGGGTGTTTGACTTTGTGGAAAAATATTCAGACAGTGTAGAGATTGTTTGGACATTTCAGCAATATCGCCCTTATGTGATCATGATGTATACACGTGCAGTAGCTTCAATGCAAATCAATAATTCTGAATTCGAACAAGCGCTTGTTCAGATTGATGAAGGAATTGTTGATATTGAAAAATTTTACAAAAACTATCCCGATCACGCTACACCTGAAAAGTTTGAACTTGATTATTTGAAACAATGGGCCGAAGAAATTCAGGAAATGAAGCCCTTGTCTCCGGTTGAAAAATTGAACAAAGAACTTGAAAAAGCAATAGAGCGTGAAGATTATGAACACGCTGCAATTTTGCGCGATGAATTGAACTTGTTATTGAACGGTAAACTATAAACTCTTTGGCAAGAGGGGCCTATGTTAACAAATAAAAAGATTGCTATTCTAATCGCTCAAAAGTTCCATGAAGAAGAAACAACGTCTCCCCGGGACTGTCTACGAGAAAAAAATGCAACTGTTGATTTGGTTGGTTTAGATTCATCGGAAGTGACTGGCAAATATGGCGAGTTTTCATTAAAGCCAGACAAGGTGATATCAGAGGTGAAACCTGAAGATTATGATGGTTTGATCATTCCGGGAGGAGGCGCGCCCGAGCGTATCAGAGTAAACGAAACTGCTCTTGAATTTGTGAAAACATTTTGGCAGAGTGGAAGACCTGTTGCGGCGATTTGTCACGGTCCTCAAGTGCTTATATCTGCTGGTGTTTTAAAAGGTGTGACGTTGACCTGTTATGTTGGCATTCGTGACGATGTACTTAATGTGGGTGCCAAATATGTTGATCAGCCTGTTTGTGTTGATGGGCAGCTCATAACATCCCGTACTCCTGATGATCTGAGTGCATTTAATGAGGCTATTTTTAAGGCCCTGCATACGGGATTTCTTGAAAAAGAAGAGGCTGAGCTGGATGTTTTAAAAGCGCTCGAGCTGGCTATAAGCAGAGAAAAGGGCGCACAAGAGTTTTATCTGGGTGTAAGCAGCCAGATGGGCAGTGATAAATTAAAGAATAAATTCAGCTACTTGGCTACAGTTGAAGTAGAACACTTTGAACAGTTGTCAGAGTTATTCAAGCAGTTGTCTGGGGGCAAAGAACCTGTAATAAATATAAACAATACTGAAATTGGCAAGCACAAAGTGGATGCGGGAATTTCTGCGGATGATGCAATTGCACTTGCAATAAATGCGGAGCAAAAAGCGTATGATTTTTATCGTAACGCCGCGTTAAAGTCAAAAAATTCCAAAGTTAAAGAAATGTTTGAATTTTTAGCCACAGAAGAATTGGAGCATAAACGCTTGTTATTATTAGATAAAGCAGTTTCTTCGGGAGGACATGGTCATTTTCAGTGGGCAACCCATTTTGATATCCCCCCGGGTATGGATGATTTGTGGTAATGTTGAAATATCTGCAATAAATTGTGACATTGAACACATATAAACAGAGACAAAAACCGTAAATAGAGATACGGGGTATTATTGTATTGACTATTGCAAGGAGATAATCATGAAGAAGATGGTTGCTGTTTTAATATTGGTTCTGTTTCTATTTGCCGGGACCGGATTTGCGCAGTATGCGGATGGCGGACTGGGCTATATGGGCCAGGATGGTGGACTTTTGATGGGTGGTGTTGGTATTACAACCATTGATGGTGAGACCTCTGAAACTTACTTTTCAATTAATTTCAGGCCTGAGCTTGCTTTTGGCAAAATTGGTATCGGTTTGAATATTAACCTGCTATATAATACATCTAACGGAGAGCTTCGTAAGGAAGACTGGGATGAAGGCTATGATTACCTGCGTTTGATCCGGTATTTGCGCTGGGGACACAAATTTGATCCTGTTTATGCGCGAGTAGGAACTTTGGATGCCGCTCGGTTGGGCCATGGTTTCATTGTAAACTATTATACCAATGAAGCCTCTTATGATAATCGTAAAATTGGTCTGGCCTTTGATCTCGATTTTGGAAAATTTGGATTCGAAACCATTACCAGTAATGTAGGACGTGCAGAATTGTTAGCGGGACGTGGTTATTTTCGTCCATTGCGTGGTGTAGTAGATATCCCCATTATCAAAAATTTTGCATTAGGTGCGTCTTATGCACGCGATATTGATCCGGATACTGAGGATGATTCTGATGATGCAACCACAGTTTACGGTTTTGACGCGGAATTGCCAATTATTCGTACTCCTATTTTTAATTCTACTTTGTATTATGACTGGGCGCAAATTGCAGGATTCAGTGCATTTGAACAAGAGTCCCGAACATTTGGTCATGGACAGGCAGTAGGCGTAATGGCTTCTTTTGGAAATTTGTTAGGCTTGATTGATATTTCTGCAAAATTGGAACGACGTTGGCTGGGCAAAGAGTTTGTTCCTTCATTCTTTGACGCTTTTTATGAAATTCAGCGTTACCAGGTGGCTGAAGGTTCGGCTTCTGGCGTATATAAGGTTGACGAATTGATTGGGATTACCGAGGAAACCAAAGGTGTATTTGGCGAGCTGTATGGTGGACTATTAGGAGACAAGGTAAGGCTCTTGGGTATGTTTAGCCGTTTGGATGAAATTGACGAAAGCGGTATAATGCACCTTTCCGCAGACGCGCCTGATGCAATTCCCGGTATTGCCGCGCATGCAACCTATGATAAGATTGGCATAGAGATGATCAGAGATGTGTTTACGCTTGATAATCAAAGTGTGGCCAGAGTGGGATTAGGTTATAAAATAAAGCCGTATTTAATTCTTTATATGGATTATATTTGGACCTTTGTGGAAAAGGATCCTGGTTCACGAGTCTATATGCCTCAGGAAAGAATTGAACCCAAGCTGGTATTTACGTATCAATTTTAATGACGAGTAAAAATTATAAATATGGCCGTGTTTTTAATAAGTTTAAAGGTGCGGCCAGTTCTTTTTTTGATCCGTTGTTGGATTTTTGTTTCCCTCCACATTGCCTGTTGTGTGGAGTCCGTTTAAAAGAAAGAAAAATTCTTGTTTGTAGCGCGTGTGACAAGCAATTGGTAAGACTAGAGCAGCCCTGCGCGGACCATGATAATCTTGACATCCCCAAAGATCAGGAAATCCATTTTGAACTTGTTTTATCTGCTTTTTATTATGAGAACGATCTAAGGCACCTTGTTCATCTGTTCAAATATTGGGGTGAGACCGGTCTGTCTGATTATTGGGGCAAACAGCTATTGCCAATCATTGAATCCAATAATCAGGATTGGGATTTTATGATACCTGTGCCGCTTCATCCTCGTCGTCAGAAAATGCGTGGATATAACCAGTCAGAGTTGATCGCAAAAAGCCTGAGCGAAACGAGTGGAATACCATTATTGAAAAAAGCATTGAAACGTTCTCTGCATACATCAGCACAGGCAAGAAAAGACCGTCAAGAGCGAATGAATGGATTAACTGGCGCTTTTTCTGTATCGAATCATCTGGAAATTTCGGACAAGTCAATTTTATTAGTAGATGATGTTGTAACAACTGGCAGTACCGTTAATGAATGTGCGTTTACCCTTCGTCAAAATGGCGCTAAAAGAGTGGATATAGTATCAATTGCCCGTGTAGAGAAGTTGAATAGTGCCAGATAATTCTTGACATTTTCCTATTTTATTCTTAATTTTACAGGTTTACATTTAATAGCTTTAATAAATGTCGTTTTATAAAAAACAATAGTTTACGAAGGGACCATAAATGCCAAAAGTAAGCACAAAAGAATTATTTGAAAAAGCATATACCGGTGGGTATGCGGTAGGTGCGTTTAATGTGAATAATATGGAAATTATTCAGGGTATTGTTGAAGCCGCTGAAGAAGAAAAAGCCCCCTTGATTTTGCAGATTTCTAAAGGTGCAAGAAGTTACGCCCGTCACGAATATTTGATGAAATTGATTGAAGCCGCTCTCGAAGTTAGTGATCTCCCGATTGCTGTACATCTTGATCATGGTGATAGTTTTGAATTATGTAAAGATTGTATTGACGGTGGCTTTTCATCTGTAATGATCGATGGTTCACATTTACCGTTTGAAGAAAATATCGCACTGGTAAAAAAAGTAGTAGATTACGCTCATCCTCGTGGAGTACCTGTAGAAGCAGAACTAGGTCGTCTGGCAGGTATTGAAGAACATGTTAGTGTTGATGCCAAAGATGCTATTTATACTAATCCTGAAGAAGCTAAAGAATTTGTTGAAAAAACCGGCTGTGATTCTTTGGCAGTTGCAATTGGTACCAGCCATGGTGCATACAAATTTAAATCAGAACCCCAGCTTGATTTTGAACGCCTGAAACAAATTGAAGCAGCATTACCTGGTTTTCCATTGGTATTGCATGGCGCTTCATCTGTATTGCAGGAATTTGTTGATCTTTGCAATAAATACGGTGGCGAGATTCCTGGTGCTAAAGGTGTACCTGAAAGCATGATTAAGCAAGCTGTACAGGGTGGTGTTTGTAAAGTTAATATTGACACAGATTTGCGCCTGGCCCTGACCGCAATGATCCGTAAAGAATTTGCAGAAAATCCTGCAAATTTTGATCCGCGTGGTTATTTGAAACCAGCTCGTGCTGCAATTAAGGATATGGTTAAACATAAATTGAACGTACTCGGTGTTGCCGGTAAACTATAAAAGATAACCCTTTATTGGAGGATATTATAATGGCTACTAAAGTCGCTATAAATGGATTTGGACGTATTGGACGTTTAGTATTCCGCGTTGCTTTTGCAAGAGATGATATGGAAATTGTACAGGTTAATGATTTAACCGATGCAAAAACACTTGCTCATTTGTTGAAATATGATTCTGTACACGGTGTTTATGATAAAGATGTGAAAGTTGAAGGTGACAGCATTGTTGTTGATGGTAAAGCAATCAAAGTTTCTGCTGAAAGAGACCCCGCAGCATTGCCTTGGGGCGAGCTGGGTGTAGACATAGCTGTAGAGTCTACTGGTGTTTTCCGTAAACGCGAACAAGTTGCAAAGCATCTTGAAGCTGGTGCAAAGAAAGCAATTTTAACTGTACCTTCCAAAGATGAAATTGACGCAACTATCGTTTTGGGTGTAAATGATGATGAATTGAAACCCGAACACAAAATTGTATCTAATGCATCTTGTACTACAAACTGTCTTGCTCCTATTGCCAAAGTATTGAACGATTCTTTTGGAATTGAGAGTGGTTTAATGACTACTGTTCACGCATATACCAACGATCAGATGGTATTGGATCTGCCGCACTCTGACCTTCGTCGTGCACGTGCAGCTGCTGTTTCTATCATTCCAACCACTACTGGTGCTGCTAAAGCTGTTGGTAAAGTAATTCCTGCATTGAACGGAAAGTTGGATGGCTTTGCAATGCGCGTTCCTACTCCTGATGGTTCTGTAGTAGATTTGACTGCAGTATTGAAAAAAGAAGTTACCAAAGAAGATATTAATGCGGCTATGAAAGCTGCTGCTGATGGCCCAATGAAGGGTGTTTTGGAATATACCGAAGATCCTATTGTTTCTATCGATATCGTTCACAATCCTTCATCTTCTATTTTTGACGCTTTGAGTACATTGGTAATGGGCGGAAAAGGTACCCTGGTTAAAGTTGTATCCTGGTATGACAATGAATGGGGTTATTCAAACCGCGTTGTTGACTTGATGGCAAAAATGGCTTCTATGTAATATTTTTTCAATATTACAGGAACTTGAAGAAATTTTAATTGTTGAAATATAAACAGGGCCGCAGTGATGCGGTCCTGTGAAATGAGAAGAGGACTATGAGAAAGAGAATAATTGCCGGTAACTGGAAAATGAATACTACCGTAGAAGAAGCGGTAGAGTTGGCACAAGCGATCAAAGATACATATGATAACCATGATGTGGATGTTGTTTTGTGTCCACCATTTACAAGTTTATATGCAGTACATAATGTAATAAATGGTACACCTATTGGTCTTGGTGCACAGGATATGTACTGGGAAAATTATGGAGCTTTTACCGGACAGGTTTGTGCAGGAATGTTGCAATCCGTCGGTTGTCAATATGTCATTATTGGACACTCTGAACGTCGGCAATATTTTAATGAAACAGATGAAACTGTAAATAAAAAAGTAAAAAAGGCTTTGGAATCCGGTTTGATTCCTATTGTTTGTGTAGGCGAACTACTTGAAGAACGTGAATCTGGTGATACCGATAAGGTTGTAACAAAGCAGGTACGTGGAGCATTTCAAGATCTTTCCAAAGAAGACGCAGGTAAAATTGTTATTGCTTATGAACCTGTATGGGCTATTGGTACCGGTAAAGTAGCTACTCCCGAACAGGCTCAGCAAGTACACAAAATGATTCGTGATTTGATGGCCGAGTTGTATGATCAAGCGCTTGCAGACGCAACTCGTATCCAGTATGGTGGCAGCATGAAGCCTGATAACGCTAAAGAATTATTAGGACAACCTGATATAGACGGTGGTTTAATCGGTGGCGCGGCACTCAAAGCTGACTCATTTTTGGGTATTATCAATGCCTAAATGCTTTAATTTACTGAGGTAATAATGATTATTCAGACTATTTTAACAGTTGTTTTTGTAATTGCAGCCCTGCTTTTGGTATTTGTCGTTTTGATCCAGTCGGGTAAAGGCGGCGGACTGGCAGGAGGTGCTTTTGGTGGTGTAGATTCTATGGGTTCTGTTTTTGGTGGTAAAGGTTCAGCACCTTTTCTGACCCGTATGACAACCATTTTGGTCACTATGTTTATGGTCATAGCGCTGTTATTGGGTATGGTAACCCGTGGCGGTGAAGTTGGTCAGGGACTGGTTGAACAGGAACGTCAACGCAGAATGTCATCACCTGCACGTACATTGCCCGAGGTTGCAGAGCCATTGCCGCAAGAAACAATTCCGGCAGCTCAACCGCAGCCCGATGCAAATTAAAAAAATGTTCTTTGCCGAAGTGGTGGAATTGGTAGACACGCTATCTTGAGGGGGTAGTGCCTTTACGGGCGTGCGGGTTCAAATCCCGCCTTCGGCACATTGTAAAATTGGTCAGGGAAACAAAACTAAAGGATTGAATTATGATGAGAAAAAACATCTATGCTGTTATTTTGATGGCAATTCTCGTTTTAGTATCAACAGGTTTAGCACAAGACCTGCAGCAACAGTATAATGACAAAGCTAGAGAAGTAAAAGAAATTACTGCAAAAATGTCGAAACCTGGCATTAAAAAAGAAGAATATGATGCTTTGTTACCGCAGTATAATCAGGCACAAAAAGAGTTGCAGGAACTGAAATCAAAACTTGAGCAAGATGTTGCTGCAATGGAAAAAATTAATAATGCCAAAAAAGCGTATAACGAGGCAAATACATTATACAAAAAAGGTCAGTATGATGCGGCTATTGCCAAGTATGATGATGCGTTGAAACTTGATCCCAATTACAGTAAAGCGCTTTATGGAAAAGGTCTCAGTTATAACAAGTTGAAGCAATTTGAAAACTCTGTTGCCACCTTTCAAAAAGCTGTAGATATTGAACCCAGTTATGATATGGCTTATTCTGCAATGGGTAATGCTTATAATCGCTTGCGTCAATATGACAAATCGATTGAAGCTTACAAAAAAGCAATCGAACTTGATCCGCAAAGTGAATCTTCAATGTACAATCTGGCTCTTGTTTATAACAAGACCAAATCATTTGAAGAGGCTATTAAATATTTAAGAATGGCAACTCAGGTAAAACCCAATTATATTAAAGCTTTTACTCAAATGGGTGAAACTTTTATTGAAATGGGAAAACTTGATGATGCTATTATGGCATTGCAAAATGCTCTTGCTGTTAAAGCTGATGATGCTCGTACAAATTTTCAATTGGCTACTGCTTATAACAAGCAAGGCAATTATTCAGAAGCACTTGCTGCTGCAAAAGCTTGCCTGGTAAAGCCTGCAAATTACAAAGGCGGTGCAAATTACGAAGCAGGAGTTGCAAGCAAAGCTCTTGGTGATATTGCACAAGCCAAGCAATTCTTTCAAGCCGCCGAACGGGATAGCCGTTGGCGCAAGAGCGCTCAATATGAGCTAGAGTTGATTGAAAAAGGTTTATAAAATTTCAAGGCCCGCTCTTGCGGGCCTTTTTTGTTTTTAACCGAAATGAGGTCTGTTTTGCAGGAATTAGACCGTAGACATTTTATAAAAACTGCCACTATATCGGGTTTAGGGGTTTATGCCTTGGCTTTAGCTCAGTCTGATATTCAATCATTACCTGATGTTGTGATAACCCAAAATGAAAGTCCAGCCACTCTTGTAAAACAAGCTATTGATAATCTCGGGGGAATGCAGCGTTTTGTGAAAAAGGGACAATCAGTATTGATAAAGCCCAATATAGGTTGGGACCGTGTACCGGAACAGGCTGCCAATACTAATCCTCAAATTGTTGCTCAGGTAATTAAAATGTGTAGAGAACAAGGCGCAAAACGTATAAGGGTTTTGGATCGTACCTGCAATGAGCCAAAACGATGTTATCGTAACAGTGGTATTAAAAAAGCAGCTCAAGATGCCGGAGCTCAGGTTCGTCATATTGTTGCCAGCCGCTTTGTTGATGTCGATTTCCCCAATGGTGAAGTAATAAAAAAATGGCCTGTTTATAAAGATGTTTTGGATTTTGATGTTTTGATCAATATACCCATTGCCAAAGATCACACGGTTTCAAGATTGACTTTGGGTATGAAAAATATTATGGGTGTTTTGGGTGGTGACCGAGGACAATTACACCGCAACTTTCATACAGCAATTGTTGATGTAAATACAGGCATACATACTGCACTTACTATTATTGATGCTTATCGGGTACTTTTACGTAACGGTCCTTCGGGAGGCAATGTTGATGATGTTGAAGAAAAGAAAACAGTAATCGCATCCACTGACCGCGTAGCTGCTGATGCTTGTGCCACTGATTTGTTTGGTATTCACCCACAGGAACTAGAGTATTTACAAAACGCTGCCGCACGCGGATTAGGCGTGGCTGATCTTGAAAAATTGAAAATTCATACGCTCGATTTATCTGCATGATTTAATAAAATAATATTACGGAAATTTACTTTTGAAAATCTATCGCAGAATCTCTCAAATCCTGTTTTTGCTGTTATTTATCAGCTTGTTTTTCTTTGCTCGATTCCCTTACGAGTCATTTATCCCTGCTGATTTATTTTTACGAATTGATCCTTTGATAGGATTAATAACTGCCTTGTCAGCGCGTTCTCTGGGTTTAATATTGCCGGGGCTTTTTGTCCTTTTATTGACAATACCTTTGGGTAGATTCTTTTGTGGCTGGATTTGTCCCCTGGGTACTTGCATTGATTTAAATGATAAAATTTTTATTCAAAAGAAAAATATTTCAAATTTTTTGAGAGATAAAAAGCTTTATAATATTAAATTTTATATATTATTTTTTCTAATTTCTGCATCTCTGCTTTCGGTGCAA
The DNA here is from genome assembly GCA_963693055.1 of bacterium. Classification (GTDB taxonomy): domain Bacteria; phylum Zhuqueibacterota; class Zhuqueibacteria; order Residuimicrobiales; family Krinioviventaceae. Next base: position 4,881,188 of record OY843751.1, on the reverse strand, counting down.
TTTGTGTGGTTCTTTGATCCCATTGCTTTGCTTACCCGATTTTTAACTTTGACGATTTTTCCTGCATTTGTCTGGGTTGTGAATGGGACCTTGAATGTGTTGTTTAGATTTGAATTTTTAGACGAACCGGTATATTGGACATTTGATTTGTTGCAGCAATCTGTTTTGCCTGTTCGGCAGCCAGCATTTAGTTCGAGTATTTTGGTGCTTTTGATTTTCTTGCTGATTTTATTGGCTGCCTTGATCAGCAAACGTTTCTGGTGCAGGAATATTTGTCCCTTGGGTGCGTTACTGGGTATTTTTTCTAAATTTCGGATATTAAATCGCTATGTAGATTCAACATGTGCCCAATGTGGAATATGTTTTTCGCATTGCAAAATGAATGCAATCGAAGATGATTATTCAAGTCATGTTGTAGAGTGTATTGAATGTGCCGACTGTGTGGATGCCTGTAAACCCGGTTCTATATCGTTTCGCTTTTCAAAACCAGACGATAACAACAAAATTGATATCAGTAAACGCCAATTTATTAAATCCAGTTCAGCCGGCGTTGTAGGCGCTGTTGTACTAGGCTCAACTCGTCAGGCGGTTTCAGGTAATACCCCTTTGAGACCTCCCGGATCGCTTGATGAGCTGGATTTTCTTGATCGTTGCATTCGGTGTCAGGAGTGTGTGAAAATTTGTTCTTCAACAGGCGGATGTTTACAGCCAGCAGTTATTAAGGCAGGAATTGAAGGATTCTGGTCTCCTGTTTTGGATTTTGCATCCGGGTATTGTGAATATAGCTGTAATCTTTGCGGACAGATTTGCCCCACCGGTGCAATACAAAACCTATCATTGCAAGACAAACAAAAAGTAAAAATGGGAACCGCATATTTTAACAAGGATGTATGTATTCCCTGGAACAATTTTCAAGATTGCCTGGTATGCGAAGAACATTGTCCCTTGCCAGAAAAAGCGATAAAGTTTGATGTAAGAGAGGTTCAAAAACCAGACGGCAGTCTTGAAACTGTAAAATTTCCATTTGTAAATCAAGATTTATGCACGGGTTGTGGAATTTGTGAGTATAAATGTCCGTTAGTTGGTATTAAAGGTATCTATGTTACCGTATTACAACAGGGTCCCGAATCTTTTATCTGATTTGTTTTTATCAAAAAAATATTTTATATTTGAAAAATTGTAAAATGAATCTGTTTCATATTATTTGCTAATTTCATGGATAAATGCTGGTTTAAAAATTACGAGTCCGGTGTTCCCAAGACCTTGGATATTCCGGATATTACATTGAATCGTTTTCTGGATGATGCTGCACGGCTGGCACCTGAGCAAACTGCGCTTGCATATTTTGGCAAGCATATCAGCTATTTGCATTTACAAAATCTGGTAGATAGGTTTGCATTGGGTTTATTGTCTGTAGGAGTCAAAAAAGGTGACCGTATTGTATTAGCTTTACCCAATATTCCACAATTTGTAATAGCGTATTGGGCTGTATTGAAATTGGGTGCAATATGTGTCCTGGTTAATCCGTTATTGACACCACGTGAACTTTTACATCAGGTGCAAACAAGTGGTGCGGATATTGCTATAGTACTAGACAGGCAGTTGAACAAGGTTGATGAAATATTTAGTAAAAGTCGGTTAAAACATATTATTGCAGCCGGTTTAGAGTCTTATATGCCGTTTTTTATGAATGTAGCGTTTCAAATCAAAAAACAATTTGTGAGCGAGCAAAAAGAGACTTGTAAGAAACTACCCGTTTTACTGTTCCGTGAATTGTTGAATGAGTACAAAGAACTAGAGTTTGAAACAATATCGCCCAAAGATCCTGCTGTTTTGATCTTTACCGGAGGTGTAACCGGCACACCCAAGGCGGCTGTATTAACACACCAAAATCTGGTGGCCAACGCTTTGCAGGCGCGTTATTGGATTACTGATTTTCAAGTGAGTAAGGAAGTAATAGTAGGCGCTTTGCCCCTGATACATAGTTACGGTATGACTGCTTGTCATCATTTAGCAATACAAACACAATCTGTTTTATTGTTATATCCGCGCTATAATGTAAAACGGATTCTGGATGATATAATTAAATACAAGGTTGGTATTTTTCCCGGAGTGCCAACAATGTATTCAGCAATGATAGATGAATTGAAGCGAAGAGATCTAAAATCATTACCTGTGCGGGTATGTATTAGTGGTGGTGCACCATTGCCACTAAAGATTCAGCAAGAGTTTGAAGATTTGACCGGCGCCAAGTTGATTGAAGGTTATGGTTTAACCGAGGCTTCTCCTATTACGCACTGCAATCCTGTATATGGGAAGCGTAAAGAGAAAAGTATTGGTATACCCTGGCCCAATACAGATGCTCGTATTGTTGATGTGGAAAGTGGCAAAGTTTTGCCTGTTGGTGAAATTGGAGAGCTTGAAGTTAAAGGTCCCCAGGTTATGTTGGAATATTGGCAAAGTCCTGAGGAGACAAGCCATGTAAAGATGGATGAGGGTTGGTTAAAAACCGGAGATTTGGCAAGTATTGATCCGGATGGATTTTTTTGTATTGCAGACCGCAAAAAAGATATTATATTTTATGGTGGAGAAAGTATTTATCCTGCAGAAATTGAGATGGTTCTAAATGACCATCCACAGGTTAAAGAAGCCGCTGTTGTGGGTGTTGAAGACGATTATTATGGTCAGGTAGTAAAAGCGTTTTTGATTTTAAAAGACGCAGAAATGCCTGACAAGCTGGAGCTGGAAACATACTGCAGAGAACGACTGGCAAAATCCAAAGTACCGCGATCGTTTGAATTTGTTGAAAGGTTCCCACGTAATTTTCTGGGTAAAGTGATGAAAAGACAATTAAAGGAAAACAGTTTTTGATGGAAAAAGAACTGGTAGAAATTAGCAAAGTCAGTGCTTATGAAGAAATTATAAAGTTAAAACCTCTGGTAAATGCCAAAGATATTTCTTTGGTGCCGGAGATATTAACAGCATTTGACAGCTGTCTGCGTGAAAACAAGAAATTCTTTTTGTTTGATTTAGCCAATCTGGATGAATTGCCACCCAGTCTGATTGTTGCTATTTTTGAAATAACAGCCAAAGCCAGGCGTATGGGCGGAGATGTTAATTTGTTAAATATTTCAGATAATGCTCGACGGGATTTTGAAATATTTGAACCATTCAGTTATCTCTCTGATGAAGTGTTTGAAAATACGGTACTTAATCGCTTTGAAGAGCGAATCTTGTCCGCTAAAAATGTGGATTTTGATGAAGAGATAGAAATAGATAACCGAATGATGGAATCCATACATCAGGGACAGGCTGTAAGTCAGGTTTTTATTGAGATTCCCAGCAAGGTAGATTCATTATATAAAGCATGTGATTTTGTTGTAAATATATCGAGAAATATGGGCTTTGGTGATGCTGATGTAAGTAAGATTAAAATATCAGTTTATGAGGCGTGTATTAATGTGATAGAACATGCCTATCATTCTGATCCTACTAAATCGGTCAAGGTAGGAGTAGAAACCTATCCGAATATTTTACGTATTACGGTGTATGATAAGGGAGACGGCTTTAATGTAGATGATTTGGTGATATTTGATGCCGAAGAAGCTGTCGATAATCGTAAACGTGGTGGAATGGGTTTACCCATTATTAAACGTTCTATGGATGAAGTTAGTTATAAAATCATGCCTGAAGGAGAAAATCGCCTGATCATGGTTAAAAAGCTGGCGTTGGAACCTGAACAAACAATAGAGAGAGTTTAAATGCAGCTGGATGTTCTTAGTTTTGTATTTGGAATTGTAATCGCTATTGCAGTTTTAATAATTGTTGAAAAGATCTATGGAATGATTTTTGGCAACAAACGTTTGAGGGAACTGGAGAGGGAAGTTCGGCGTTTACAGGGTATCATCCAGAAAAAGGATGATTTGATTAAAAAATCCCTGAAAACTATAGAAACGGAGGAAAAAAAGAACAATGAGTAAAATTGAACGCATAAAAAAGAGTGTAACGCACGGTGCTGTTGGTGGCATTGCAGGCTTTATCGTAGAACGCGGCTTAGAATCCGCGATGGGTGTTGATTTTATAGATGGCGTACTTGAAGCTGCCGGAGCAACCCTGGGTGTTATGAATGCCAATAAAGATTTGATCCAATTGGCATATGACGGCGCCAAAACAGTGACCGGCAAAGAACCCAAAGACCTGTCAGAGCAGGAGTGGGAGCAGGTACGTGAAAAATATCCTAAAGCTGTTGAATATTTAGAAAGAGCGTTGGCCCTGAAATAAGGGAGCGTAAAAGATGCCTTTTCCTGTAATTCCATCCTTTGTTACCATTGGTTTGTTCAGATTGGGTTATAAGTTTGCAGAGAACAAAAAGTGGCTGCCAGATTACGTCTACCACAATCTTTCCGTAAACAAGCTCAAAGATGGTGATCTTGAACAGGCTTTGTATTTTAATCGAATCGCTATTGATAAAAACCCCAAGTCTGAAAAAGCGCAAATCATGCGCGATATTATCAATATGCGCAAAGATGTATCGCTCACGTCGCTTGAAAATCGAATAAAAAATGAACTTGAAAATATTTCAGATCTAAAAGAACATATCCGTCAGATTCAAAAGGATGTGAGGGTATACAAAATCCGAAAACGGTCTTTGTTGGTTTTTCAGATTTTGTGTACCCTTTTATATATAGCGGGCATGTTTATCTGGGCGCAATTTGACCGTTCTGTTTTCTTTTATTCAGTATTAATTCTGGGTATTGTGGTCCTGTCAGGTATGCTGCTTTATCAGAGATATTTTAGTCCCGGTGCCGGTATAAGTGAAACCATTTTGCAGCAGGAGCGTTTAATATCGCTAAAAACCAAAAACGAGGAAATGGAATACAGACAAAAACGGTTGTCAGGTTACGAAAAGGAATTGGATAAGGTTATTAAGGAATTTATTTGAAAATTAGAGCAAAGAAAAAGTTGAAAGAAGAGATTCGTGATTTTCGCAGATCTAAATCCTTGTATGCAATTCCTCTGTTGTTGATAGGAATTCTGGGCCTGGTATTGCCAGTGATTCCCGGCATTCTTTTAATTGTATATGGTTTGATGTTAGTGATTCCCGGCAGGAAAAGTAAAATTTTTTCTGTCAAATGAAACTTGTTGTATAGTATGTGCATCAAATATGAAAACGATATGGAGGAAATATGTTTTTATTTGATTCTACAATGATATTGATATTGCCGGCGCTTGCGTTGACAATTTATGCACAATTTAAAGTCAAGAGTGCTTTTAATGAGATGAGCAAGCGTAAAGCGGCATCGGGTATGACGGGTGCGCAAGTTGCGCAAAGTTTATTACAGAGAAATAATATTTATGATGTTACAGTAGAAGAAACGCCAGGGTCTTTAACAGACCATTATGACTCTCGTAGTAAAAAACTGCGTCTGTCAAGTGATGTATATCATTCATCTTCGCTTGCTGCGTTAGGTGTAGCCGCGCATGAAACCGGTCATGCCATTCAAGACAGTTTGTCTTATGCGCCTCTAAGCTGGCGGCAGACGATATTCCCGGTAGCAAATCTGGGATCAACCTTGGGTATTCCTTTGTTTTTTATTGGTTTTCTGTTCAGTATGAAACCCCTGATAGACCTGGGAATTATTGTATTTGCCGGTGCGGTTCTTTTCCATCTGGTTACGCTTCCGGTAGAGTTTAATGCCAGCAGCAGGGCAATGGCCCAGTTGAGTAATGGTGGTTATCTACGCCAGGATGAAGTAAAGGGAGCTAAAAAAGTGTTGGATGCTGCAGCTTTAACATATGTAGCCGCTGCTGCCATGGCTATCTTGCAGCTCTTGCGATTGATCCTTTTACGTGGCGATGATTGAGTTTGTTTTAAAATATCCAGTTTTTTAAAAGGAGAGATTTTGTCTCTCCTTTTTTTATGAGAATATGTCAATTTGGCAGATGTTCTGACACGATTTCTTGATTTAATCATTTGTGCGTACAGCTGTAATTTATTTAAAAACAATATTTTATAGTTATTGTTTAAAGTGGCACAAGGCTTGCATATAGTTCTGTAATGAAATATATAACGATTTGTAAGGGAGAAAAATGAGCGGCAATAATACTGAAGAAAAAAAGGTTAATGAAGAAAATGAAATGGATGCCCCGATGAGTGAAGAAGTTAAAGAACAGGAACCCTCGCCCTCGGGGAGTGATGAAAACACCAATTATCTCGAGCAGTTGCAAAGATTGCAGGCAGAGTTTATAAATTACAAGCGTCGTATGGAAAAAATGCAGAGTGACTGGGCAGATAATTCTGTGCGTAATGTTATAAGCGAGTTATTACCGGTCATGGATGATTTTGACTATCTGTTTTTACACAACACGGATGATAAAGAGCATTTGCCGGTACAGGGTGTAAAAATGATATATGATAAAATGTTTTCAATTCTTGAGAAATTGGGTCTTGAGACAGTAGCGACTGAAAATGTACTTTTTGATCCCGAGATGCACGAGGCTGTACGTCTGGAAAAAACCGATGAAGCAAAGCCGGGTGAAATTCTTCAGGTGTGGCAGCGTGGTTATCAGTTAAAAGGCAGATTAATTAGACCGGCCCGTGTAATGGTTGCAGAAGGTAAAGAGAGCGAACAGGTAAATGAATAAGGATTTTTATAAAATACTGGGTGTGTCTGAAAGCGCCTCTGATAGTGATATCAAAAAAGCGTACAGAGATCTTGCCAAAAAACACCATCCCGATAAACATCCGAATGATAAGCGGAATGAGGAAAAGTTTAAAGAGATCTCTGAGGCTTATACTGTTCTGGGAAATAAGGAAAAACGCCAAAAATACGATCAAATGCGAAAGTTTGGTGCTGGCGGCTTTGGCGGACAAGGCGGTTATGGCGGATTCTCCGGGATGAATTTCGATGATTTGAGCTCCATATTTGGTGGCGGTAAAAGTAGTCGACGGAGTGCCGGTTCTGATTTTGGTGATTTGTTTAGCGATTTGTTTGGTGGCAGTGCGTCTTCGCGTGGAAGTTCGCGCAGACATACTACACCGGGACAAGATATTAAAGCGGAAGTTACTATTCCGTTTGACCTTGCGGTCCGTGGCGGTAAACATGTCGTATCTTTGAACCGTGGTGGCAAGAGTCAGAAATTGTCTATAAATATTCCGTCTGGTACGGATGAAGGAAAAACCATGCGCCTTACTGGTCAGGGCGAGTCGTCTCCGAATGGTGGCCCTGCTGGTAATCTTTTTATAACGCTGCATGTTGCTGAGCATCCTGTGTTTAAAAGATCCGGGCTTGATTTGTATAGTAACGCAGTGATAAATATTGTACAGGCTGCGCTGGGTTCCAAAGTGCGGGTTACTACTTTTGAAGGCAACACCGTAGAACTCAAGATACCAGCCGGATCAAAGAGTGGAAAGAAATTGAAACTAACAGGTATGGGTGTTAAAGCCAATGGCAAGAGTGGTGACCATATTGTAGAGTTGGTTATAGAGGCTCCTGGGTCTTTGGGTAAAAAGGGAAAACAATTATTGGAACAATTTGCCAAAGAAGAAGGTTTGCCTTATTGAAATGTGTTAATGTAATTTAATTTTGGAACATGTGAATAAACGTGATGTTTAAAAATAACAAAAGATACTGGAGAACAAATGAAAGGAAGTTATTATGAAATCTGGTAAAGTGTCACTTTTGGTTATTTTAGCTGTGTTTGTGGGTATTGTGACCGGTTTGGTTATTTCATCCAACTTGGATATTTCAAATAAAAGTATAGCAGCTTATACTGCTGAGCCAGTGGTGTTGGGATCAACCCAACCGGTTTCACAAGAATTGGCCGGGCTTGAAAATCTCAGCAAGGCTTTTGTTGCTGTATCCAAAGAAGTGAGCCCTTCTGTTGTTACAATCAACAGCGAAGTAGTTGTTAAAGCTCGTCAAAACCCGTTTGGCGATGACGAATTTTTCCGTTACTTTTTCCGGATGCCGGAACAGCAGGACCAGGTAAGACGTGGTCTTGGTTCCGGAGTGGTTGTTAATGCTGACGGTTACATTCTGACCAACAATCATGTGGTAGCAGATGCTGATGAGATTTCTGTTACTGTTGACGGTAAAGAATATGACGCAGAGATTGTTGGGCGTGATCCTGAGAGCGATCTGGCAGTTGTCAAGATTGACAAGGAAGGTTTGGTGCCTGTCAAATTGGGTGACTCTGAAAGTCTTGAAGTTGGAGAATGGGTAATGGCTATAGGTAACCCGTTTTCATCTGATTTGAATAAAACCGTAACCGCCGGTATTGTAAGCGCCAAAGGTCGTAAAAGCCTGATGCGTGGATCAGGAATTACATATGAAGATTTTATTCAAACTGATGCCGCAATTAATCCTGGTAACAGTGGAGGTCCCTTGGTGAACCTGCGTGGTGAGCTGGTGGGTATCAATACTGCTATTGTAGGTCAGGCTAATATTGGTATTGGTTTCGCTATCCCCATAAATCTGGCCAGAAATGTAATGGAACAATTGATCAACGAAGGCAAAGTTGTTCGCGGTTGGCTGGGTGTTTTGATCGCAAATGTTGATGAAGATCTTGCTATGGGCTTTGGTCTTGAATCTACTGACGGTGCTTTGGTGTCTGATGTAGTTGATGGCAGTCCCGCTGAAAAAGCCGGTCTTAAAGATGGTGATATTATCCTCAAAGTGGACGATAAAGATATTACCAGCAGTGATCATTTGACAATGATTATTGGTTCGAAAATGCCGGATGAAAAAGTGAAATTAAAAGTGTGGCGTGACAATAAAATGAAAGATATCACCGTAACATTGGGTGAGCGCGATCTTGACAAACTTGCAAGTGGCGGCAGCGGCAGCCAAAAAGCAAATGAAGAGATTGAAACTCATTTGGGAATTGAAGTTCAGAACCTTACCCCGGAATTACGTAACAGATATCGCCTTACAGATGATGATCAGGGTGTATTGGTTGTAGATGTTGAATCTGGTTCTGAAGCCTCTAAAAAAGGTGTTCGTCCCGGATTTTTGATACTGGCTGTTAACCGCGTAACGGTTAAAGATGTTGGTGATTTTAACAAACAACTCAAGGGGCTTGAACCTGGAGATATTGTGTTGTTTAGAATGAAGAGCGGTGATACCAGCTTTTTTGAAGCACTACGAGTTCCTGAAAAAGATAAAGAATAAGGGAGCACGATTTATATGCCAACTTATGATTATAAATGTAAATCATGCGGTAAAGCTTTTGAGGCTTTTCAGAGTATTTCTGAAAAGCCCCTGGCTGAATGTCTCCACTGTGGCGGAAAGGTAGAGCGGTTGATCAGTGGTGGTACCGGATTGATTTTTAAGGGATCCGGATTTTATATTACAGATTATAAAGATAAAAAAACAAAGAAATCTAAATCTGACAAGGCAGCGGCGTAACATTTGGGATTTGACGAGTTGACGCAATATCTGCCAAATTGACATAATTTTGTATGTCAAAAAAATAAAAGATGAAATTTTTACAGGCACTTGTAATTTTTGCAAGTGCCTGTTTTTGTATGGTTTATGTGGTCTTTGGTTTATTGGCATGCAAGTTGCAAAAAGCATGGTAATGAAAAAGAATTTTATGAATAAATATAAATTTTAAAGGAGTTTTTTGATGGGTAAAATTATTGGAATCGATCTTGGAACCACAAACTCTTGTGTGGCGGTAATGGAAGGTGGCGAGCCGACGGTAGTGCAAAATTCAGAAGGCGCTCGTACTACTCCATCAGTGGTTGCGTTTAGCAAGACAGGTGAGCGGTTGGTTGGCCAAGTAGCAAAGCGCCAGGCTATTACCAATCCGGACAAGACTATTTATTCTATTAAACGTTTTATGGGACGTCGTTTTAATGAGGTGAAAACTGAAATTGGTGAAGTACCTTACAAAGTTGTTAAAGGCCAAAACGATGTTGCCAAAGTACAAATAGACGATAAAGAATATTCTCCGCAGGAAATTTCAGCAATGGTATTGCAGAAAATGAAACAAACTGCTGAAGACTATCTGGGAGAGAAGATTTCAGAAGCGGTTATTACCGTGCCTGCATATTTTAATGACGGTCAACGTCAGGCTACCAAAGAAGCTGGTGAGATTGCCGGTTTAAAAGTAAAACGTATTATCAACGAACCCACTGCCGCAGCACTGGCCTATGGTTTAGACAAAAAAAGTAATGAGAAAATTGCCGTATTTGACCTTGGTGGCGGTACTTTTGATATTTCAATTTTAGAAATTGGTGACGGTGTATTTGAAGTAAAATCCACCAATGGTGATACACACCTGGGTGGCGATGATTTTGATCAGCGTGTTATTGACTGGCTGGTTGATGAGTTTTTAAAGGTTGAAGGTGTGGATCTGAGTAAAGATCCTATGGCTTTGCAGCGTTTAAAAGAAGCGGCAGAAAAGGCAAAATGTGAACTTTCTTCTACCGCACAGACAGAAATCAATTTGCCTTTTATTACAGCAACTGATACAGGCCCAAAACATTTGAATATGAACCTGACCCGCGCAAAGTATGAACAATTGTGTGACGATCTGTTTCAGCGTTTGGTAAATCCTTGTGAAATGGCGGTTAAAGATGCTGGAATGAGCAAGAGTGAGATTGACGAAGTTGTACTTGTGGGTGGTTCTACCCGTATGCCCAAGGTACAGGAAATGGTTAAAGAGCTGTTTGGTAAAGAACCTCATCGTGGTGTTAACCCTGACGAAGTTGTTGCAATTGGCGCGGCAATTCAGGGTGGTGTTTTAGCCGGTGATGTTTCTGATGTGTTGTTGCTGGATGTTACCCCGCTTTCTTTGGGTATAGAGACCCTGGGTGGTGTGGCGACAAAGTTGATTGAGAAAAACACAACCATTCCTACCCGCAAGTCAGAAGTCTTCTCAACAGCGGCAGACAGTCAGACATCTGTAGAAATTCATGTATTGCAGGGTGAACGTGAAATGGCGGTAGATAATCGAACTTTGGGTCGTTTCCATCTCGATGGAATTCCACCAGCCCCACGTGGTATCCCACAGGTTGAAGTAACTTTTGATATTGATGCAAACGGTATTCTGAATGTATCTGCAAAAGATAAAGCTACCAATAAAGAACAATCGATTCGCATTGAAGCGTCTACCGGATTGTCGAAAGAAGAAATCGACAAGATGGTTGATGACGCCAAAGATCATGCGGCTGATGATAAAAAACGTCGTGAATTGATTGATGCTCGTAATCAGGCTGATCAACTGGTTTACCAGACTGAAAAGCACATGAATGAAAATAAAGAAAAGATTGCAAGCGACATGATCAGTGGTCTTGAAGCGGCAGTTGGCCGTGTTAAAGAAGCGATCAAAACAGACAATCTTGACGAGATAAAATCTTCTGTTGAGGCCCTTAGTAAATTGTGGAGCGATGCAGCGTCCAAGATGTATGAAGCTGCTGGCGGCCAGGAAGCACAGGGTGGTCCGCAACCGGGAGCAGATGCTCAGGCTGACGCCCAAGGTGGCAAAGAAGATGATGCAGAAGAAGCAGATTTTGAAGTGGTTGATGATGATAAAAAGTAATGCTGGTTAACCATTTGTAGTAAATATCAGGGCGGGGAATTTTTTAATTTCCCGCCTTTTTTGAAAAGGGGTGTTGTACATGTTATCGTTTGACAAATTGACAATAAAAGCGCAAGAGGCGCTGGGTAAGGCACAGCAAAAAGCTTCGGACAATGGGAACCAACAAATTGAGCCGTTGCATATTTTGACCGGTATTTTAGAACCGGAAGAAAGTATTGCCCGTAATATATTTAGTAAAGCCGGTATTGAACCGGGTGTGGTTTTGTCACGTGTTGAGCAGGAAATTTCCAGACTTCCAAAAGTGAGTGGAGGTATAGGGCAGCTTTACCTGTCTTCGGCTGCAAATGTTCTGTTTGATAAGGCTTTGAAAGAAGCCAATACTTTGCGTGATGAATTTGTTAGTATAGAACATATTGTTTTAGCCCTTGCTGAAGATAAATCTACAGCAGGAGATATATTGCGCCAGTCTGGTATTACACGTGATGTGGTACTCAAGGTTTTAAAAGAGGTGCGAGGATCACAGCGTGTCACCGATCAAAATCCTGAAGAAAAATATCAGGCTTTGAAGCGTTATACCAAAGATTTGAATGATCTTGCACGCCGGGACAAGTTGGACCCGGTAATTGGCCGGGATGATGAAGTGCGCCGGGTTCTGCAGGTGCTGTCTCGCCGAACCAAAAACAACCCGGTATTGATTGGTGAGCCAGGTGTTGGTAAAACTGCTATTGCGGAAGGTATAGCAAAGCGGATTATTGACGGTGATGTTCCCGAAAACCTGAAATCCAAGCGTATTGTAGCGCTTGATTTGGGATCGCTCATTGCCGGAGCCAAGTTTCGTGGAGAATTTGAAGAACGCCTCAAGGCCGTATTAAAAGAGATCGGTGAGGCAGATGGAGAGATCATCCTCTTTATTGACGAGCTTCATACACTGGTTGGCGCGGGAGCTGCTGAGGGTGCTATGGATGCATCCAACATGTTAAAGCCCGCATTGGCACGTGGAGAGCTGCGCTGTATTGGTGCTACAACTCTGGATGAATACCGAAAATATATTGAAAAAGATGCGGCGCTTGAACGTCGTTTTCAACAGGTGTTGGTTGATCAACCCTCTGTAGAAGATACCATCTCTATTTTGCGTGGCTTGAAAGAAAAATACGAAGTACACCATGGTGTGCGTATTCAGGATGGTGCGTTAATAGCGGCGGCAACCATGTCTGATCGCTACATTGCAGATCGGTTTTTGCCGGACAAGGCCATTGACCTGATTGATGAAGCCGCGTCAAAGTTGCGTATTGAAATTGACAGTATGCCCGAAGAACTGGAAAAAATTGAGCGCAAATTAAAGCAGTTGGAAATAGAGCGGGAAGCGCTTAAGAAAGAAAAAGACGATGCATCGAAAAAACGACTGGCCAGCGTTTCCGAAGAAATAGAAAAACTGGATATTGAAAGAGGTGACCTGCGAACACACTGGATGCAGGAAAAGGCAGTGATCTCGGATATTCGTGCACTTAAAGAAAAAATAGAACAAACCCGTGCGGAATCGGTACGTGCAGAGCGTGAAGGGAATCTTACGCGGGCCGCGGAATTGAAATATGGCAAAACCCGCGAGTTGGAAGATCGGCTGTCTCTGGCAAATTCCAAGCTGGTTCGTCTACAGGAAAATCGGCAAATGCTGAAAGAAGAAGTAGATGAGCAGGATGTTGCCGAAATTGTCGGTAGATGGACCGGTATACCTATAAGCCGTATGCTGGAGAGTGAAAAAGAAAAATTGTTAAAGATGGAAGACCGTATTCATCAACGTTTGGTAAATCAGGAAGACGCGGTCAAAGCTGTTGCAGATGCCATCCGCAGGTCTCGTGCGGGCTTGCAAGACCAGGCACGTCCCATTGGATCTTTTATCTTTTTGGGATCTACAGGTGTGGGCAAGACAGAATTGGCGCGAGCGTTGGCAGAGTTTCTGTTTGATGATGAACAAGCTATGGTGCGGATCGACATGTCTGAATATATGGAGCGCCATGCGGTTTCGAGATTGATTGGTGCCCCACCGGGATATGTGGGTTTTGATGAAGGTGGTCAGTTGACCGAGGCGATCAGAAGACGGCCTTATTCTGTTGTGCTTCTTGACGAAATTGAAAAAGCGCACCCGGAAGTGTTTAATGTGTTATTACAGGTACTTGATGACGGTAGGTTGACGGATAACAAGGGCCGTACGGTAAGCTTTAAGAACGCGATAATCATTATGACATCAAATATTGGGGCGCAATATTTGATGGAAATGTCATCTCAGATCTCCGACGAGAATAAAGACCGCATACATGAAGAGATTTCGCAAAAAATTGAAGGGCTGTTGAAACAACAACTCCGTCCTGAATTTTTGAACCGCATTGACGATGTGATTGTTTTTCATACACTGAGTCGTGATCATATCCGCCAGATTATTCGCATGCAAATCAAACAGGTGCAAAAAATGCTAAAAGCCCAGAATTTAAGTTTGAGTCTGACCGAAGAGACAGAAACCTTTCTGGCAGAACATGGCTATGATCCTGCGTTTGGTGCGCGTCCGTTAAAACGTTTGGTACAAAAGGCGATCGTAAATCCGTTGGCAACCCGCTTGATAGAGGGCAAGTTCCACGCTGGAGATACGATACAAGTTGTTTTAAAGGAGAATTCCCTTGATTTTGTATAAAAAAAAGGATACATTTTTTTTCTTATGGAACTCTTTAGGGATTATCTAGTTGAATATATCAAAAATTCAGGAGGTTTGTTCATGAAACGTTGGTTCGGTTTGTTTTTTGCGTTTCTGATGGTTGGTCTTTTAATCGGTTGTGGTCAAAAATTGACTGAAGAACAATTACGGGCCAAAGCCCTCGATTATGAAAATAAAGAGCAATGGGAAGAGGTTGTCAAAGTTTATGAACAATTGATTGACCGTTTTCCGGAATCCGCAAAAGCAGATGAAAATCTTTATCAGTTGGCAGGTTTGTATGCAAGCAGTTTTGGTGATTTTCAAAAGTCCATTGATACCTATTATAGATTAATCGAAAACTATCCGGAAAGCAATTTGGTGGTTCAGGCTTATTTTATGATTGGTTACCGTTATGCGAATGACGTTAAAGATCTGGATAAAGCCAAAGAAGCATACCAGGCATTTTTGGATAAATTCCCTGAACATGAATTGACTTCTTCTGTAAGATGGGAATTGAACCATCTGGGTGAAGATATCAGTGATATTGAACTTCAGTTGGGAAGCAGCGGCCAATAAATTTATATGTTTCTTGCGTTAAGGGGGTTTAACGCATATTCTGTAATTCAAATCAACCGCCGATTTTTGGGGCTTTCAATTGCCCATCATCGGCTTTTTTGTGACAATTTTCAATTGATAACTTGGAGCTTAAAATGGCAAAGTTGAGGCAGTTTTTCGTTTTAACAGCCATGACAATTATTATTGCGTTTTCTTTAGCTAGCGCGCAGACAGATTCTACAGATACTGCCGGGGATACGGGTATTAAACTTTCGGCAAGTGTTGTGCAATCTGTGGTGCCCATGAACAGAACTGTTGATGTTGTGTTTACTTTGGAATGGTATGGCGATCTTGACCGATACGAGATTTTCCCTTTTGATAATCCTATTTTAAACAATTTCGAAATTGTTGCCAATTCTTCATCAAATAAGGTAGCAACCAGGCAGGGAAAAAGTTTAGCCACCCATGAATACACTTTTACATTGCAACCGCAATCTCTGGGTATGGGATATATAGAAAGTGTAATTATTCGCTATACGGATTTAAAGCTGGATACGGATTTAACGCTTACCACAAACCGTATAGAGATCAAGGTGACTGATCCTGTTGCAGAGCCGGGTGACAAAACATGGTTGATCTGGCTTGCGCTTGGCATTGTTTTGGTAATTGCGGCTGTATATGTGATTATAAATTTGAACAAGAGAAAGGCAGAAAAACAGGCACAGGAAGCGGAAGAAGCAGAGCGTAACCGCCCTGTTGAAGAAAAACTGCTGGAAGAATTGAAAGAAACAGTTGATCTCAACGATACTGCATTGGATGTGATGAGTGGAATCAATTCAACTGTGAAAATTTTAAAACGCTTTTTGAATGAAAAGTTTGAGATTATGGTAGGCAGCAAGCCCACTGAAGATATCATCAAAGAGCTCAAAGCCTCTAATATTGACCAGAATTTTTGCAAAGATATTGAACAAATTCTGGTAACTGCGGATGTATTGAAATTTTCCGGGAACCAGGCGTCAAAACAAGAGTTGGAACGATTGTACGGTTTACTGGATACAAATCTGTATAAATCTTTACGTGGTGAAATTGAAACCAGCCACGATGAAAATAATGAAAATGAATAAATCCCTGAGAGTTAATGATTTTGGGAGGATAAATGGAATTCGATATTCAAGCAATTAATGAAAAGATCCAAAAAGAAAGTGAATTTGTAGAAAAGATCATGAACGAGGTCGGCAATGTGATTGTCGGGCAAAAGTACATGATTGAAAGACTGTTGGTAGGATTATTGGCTGACGGTCACATTCTTTTGGAAGGTGTGCCGGGATTGGCAAAAACCATGGCTGTAAAAACATTGTCATCGGTTATTGAAACCCAGTTCCAGCGCATCCAGTTTACTCCGGATCTTTTGCCGGCAGATATTGTTGGTACCATGCTGCTCGATCAAAAATCCGGTGATTTTAAAACCAAAAAAGGTCCTATTTTTTCAAACCTTGTACTTGCGGATGAAATAAACCGTTCACCGGCAAAGGTACAATCCGCATTGTTGGAAGCCATGCAGGAACGTCAGGTAACTTTAGGTGACGAGACATTTAAACTGCCTTCTCCATTTCTGGTACTGGCAACCCAAAACCCCATTGAGCAGGAAGGAACATACCCCTTGCCTGAAGCGCAGGTTGACCGTTTTATGTTGAAACTTTCGGTTGGGTATCCCAATCGTGATGAAGAGTTGGAAATCATGAGACGTATGACCCGCAAAGATATACCTACGGTTAAGCCCGTGGTAACTCCTGAAGAGATTCTTCGGGCTAAAGAGGTTGTACATGAGGTTTATATTGATCCCAAGATTGAAAATTATATTATTGATATTGTTTTCGCAACACGTACACCCAAAGAATATGGATTGGACGAACTGGACGAACTGATCTCTTTTGGTGCGTCTCCCCGTGCGTCTATTAACCTGAGCATGGCAGCACGCGCGCATGCGTTTTTACGCCGCCGTGGTTATGTGACACCCGAAGATGTGCGTTCGATCGGTTTAGACGTGCTCAGACATCGTGTAATTGTGACCTATGAGGCAGAAGCCGAAGAAATCACAGCAGAAGATGTAGTTCGTAAAGTGTTAAATAAAATTGAAGTTCCTTAATTAAACTATAGATGATATCGTGATACCTAAGGAAATATTAAAAAAAGTAAAACGGATTGAGATCCAGACACGCGGTATGGTTAATGACGTGTTTTCTGGCGAGTATCATTCGGTGTTCAAAGGACGCGGAATGGAGTTTGCCGAAGTACGTGAATACCAGATCGGGGATGATATCCGTACTATTGACTGGAATGTGACCGCGCGCCAGGGTCACCCGTTTGTCAAGGTGTTTGAAGAAGAACGCGAATTGACCGTTATGTTGTTGGTGGATGTGAGCTCTTCGGGAGAATTTGGTACCTTTGAACAGATGAAAGGTGAAATAGCCGCGGAGATTTGTGCTTTGCTGGCCTTTTCGGCAATCAAGAATAATGACAAAGTGGGTTTGATCATTTTTTCTGATACGGTTGAAAAGTTTGTGGCACCTAAAAAGGGCAAGTCTCATGTGTTGCGAGTGGTTCGTGAATTGCTATATCATAAACCACAGGGTCGCAAAACCAATATTGGTGCAGCACTGGAATACCTGAGCCGTGTAACAAAGCGCCGTGCAGTTGTGTTTTTGGTTTCTGACTTTATCAGCACCGGTTATGACAAACCATTACAGATTGCCAACAAACGGCATGATATTGTTGCCATAACCGTAACGGATCCCCGGGAAGTGGATCTGCCCAGCATCGGCTTTATTGAGCTTGAGGATGCAGAAACGGGCGAAACTTTTTTACTTGACACGTCTGATCCTGCGGTCAGGAAAGAGTTTGTTGGTAAAACACAGGAAAATCAAACAGTCAGGGAAAAGTTGTTCAGGTCTTTGAATGTAGACCATATAGATATTCGTACAGATGAATCGTATTTCGAGCCGTTGATCCGGTTTTTTAGAATGCGTGCAAAGAGATTTAGATAATGAACGGGAGAGGATGATGCAATTTTTTCAAAAGGTAGGGGTGCTTTTAGTAGTAGCAGTCATGTTGGTGGGGTGTAATCAGGGCAACAAGCCCGCAGTAAGTGCAGATAAAATGCGTGAATACGCGGGTGATTTGATCAATAAAGCTCTTTACAAAGATGCGATTGAAGCCTATGAAACGTATTTGGATGATTACAAGGTAGAAACTCGTGAGCGGGCAAATGTGAATTATATTATTGCCAACACCTACTTTGAAAGAATTAAAGATTATGAAAGTGCACTTGCTCATTATCTGGAAATCAAACATTTGTATCCTGAAGAAAGTTTGATGCCGGAAGTCAATAAAAAGATTATTGCCTGTCTGGAGCGCTTGGAACGTTCCGAAGATGCACAACAGGTACTGGATGAAGCTGTGCAAATGGATCCTTCCAAAGTTAGTAAAAAACGTCCTGGTGAAGTTCTGGCGCGTGTAGGTAATCGAGAGGTTACCCAAGGCGATCTTGATTTTGAATTGTCACAGTTGCCGCCAATGGTCCGTGAACAGTTTACAAACAAGGATAAAAAACTAGAGTTTTTGCGTGAATTTGTAGCAACCGAGTTGTTGTATGATACGGCCAAACGTTCAGGTCTTGATAATGATGCAGAAGTGATTGAAAGTGCGTTTCAGGCAAAGAAAGCAATTATGGTTCGCAAGTTATTGCAGGAACGTGTGGCTGAAAAAGTTAATGTTGAAGCCAATGATTTGGAATTGTATTATGAAGCACATAAAGACGATTTTGCAGACAAAGATGCAGATGGAAATATTGTAAATCAAAAACCACTGAATGAAGTTAAAGAACAGGTAATGCAGGCCTTGTATCAACAAAAATATCAACAGGCATATGCGGAATTGGTTGAAAAAATGATCAGGGCCGAAGGTGTAAAGTTTTATGAAAGCCGGATTCAGTAAAAGGAATACTGCTATTAAAATGCGTACAATGAAGAAAAGCATTTTCGCTATTATCTTGTTGTGTCAAGCCGCACTTTGGGCACAGGGAAGCATTTCTGTTGAATCCAAAGTAGACAAGAGCACAATTTATATTGGCGATGTGATCCAATACTCAGTCATCCTTACTCATGATCCTGATGTTAAGGTGTATATGCCGGAACTGGCATCCAATCTGGGAATGTTTGAATTGCGGGATTATAAGGTCCTTGATCCTCAAAAAGAAGATGGGAAAACCGTATCTCAAACGGATTATCTCTTGTCAACTTTTGATACCGGTGAATATGAAATACCGGAACTACAGATTGGGTATTCTACCGAGAGTGATTCTACGGTACGGTTCATCAAAACCGAACCTATAATGATAACCATACAGAGTTTGAATCCTGAAATTGATAGTGATATTCGGGATATTAAACCCATGCGTGTACCTTCAATGAGTTACCGTCAATATATTATCATTGGCGGCATTGTGTTGCTGGTATTGGCAGCTGTTTTTGCAGCGTGGTATTTGTATCGTCGGTATAAACAGGGCAAATCTATATTGCCGGTAAGACAGGTTCCACCCAGACCCGCGCATGAGGTGGCAATTGAGGCTTTGAATGCGTTGGTTGCGGGCGATTTTTTAGAAAAAGAGCAATTCAAGGCATATTATATTGAATTGTCTGATATTGTTCGACATTATATTCGTAACCGGTTTTACATTGATGCACCGGAAATGACAACATCTCAATTGTTGGACGAGATGGAGCGTCAGCAACTTGAAACCGAATATCGAGATATGATGGACTCTTTTTTAAATGGTTGTGATCTTGTAAAATTTGCCAAGTATGTACCTCAAGAGTCAGAAACCCAAACTAGCACCCAACAGGCATTTGACTTTGTTGAAAAGACAAAAATGATCATAGAAGAAACTATCAGTGAGGAAACAGCTGCTTTGGCTGAGGAAAGTCCTGCCAGGTTGGAAGCGTATGAAAAAGATCCCCAAAAACTGGCTGATATAGATTCCACACCCGCACTGGAAGAACCGGAACGTAAGGACGGGGAGGAGGCCTAGTATGTTTAGATTTGCAAACCCCGAGTTTTTGGCCCTTTTGGTGATTGTTCCTGTAATGATCTTGTGGTATCTGCGCAAGAATAAAACCAGTTCGGCAACACTTCGCTATTCCAATTTGGGAATTGTGAAAAGTGTAAAACCTTCACCCATGAAGCGATATCGTCACAGTCTGTTTGTATTGCGAACATTGGTAGTGATTATTCTAATTTTCTGTTTTGCCAGACCGCAATCCGGAAGAAGCGAAGAAGAGATTATTACCGAGGGTATTGATATTATACTGGCGATGGATGTTTCAAGCAGTATGAAAGCTGAAGATTTTAAACCTAAAAATCGTTTGGAAGCGGCCAAGGTTGTGGCATCCGATTTTATCAAAGGGCGCACCAATGACCGTATTGGTTTGGTTGTTTTTTCTGGACTCAGCTTTACCCAGTGCCCCTTGACTCTGGATTATGGCATTTTGTTACGTTTTCTTGAAGACATACATATTGGTATGATCGATGATGGTACGGCTATTGGTATGGCTATTGGAAACTGTGTTAACCGGCTCAAAGAAAGCAAAGCCAAAAGTAAAGTGGTGATCTTGCTTACAGATGGAAGGAATAACCGCGGTGAGCTTGATCCTATAACAGCTGCTAATGTGGGTAAAGCCTTTGGAGTGCGAATATATACCATTGGAGCTGGCAAGCGCGGTGAAGCCATGTACCCTATCGATGACCCCATTTTCGGCAAACGTTATGTGAAAATGCCTGTAGAAATTGATGAAAATCTGTTGCGGCGGGTGTCTGAAATAACAGGTGGACAGTATTTCAGGGCAACCGATGAATCCAGTCTTGAACAAATCTATAAAGAGATTGGTGAAATGGAAAAAACGAAAATTGAAGTTAAAGAATATACACGTTATAAAGAGTTGTTTTTACCCTGGTTATTGGCTGCAATTGTTTTATTGACAATTGAGATCCTTTTTGCCAATACCTGGTTTCGAAAGATACCCTAAGGATAGAGGTGTGAAAAGTATATGATACGTTTTGCTCAAATTTATGCTTTACACTTGATGTGGTTAATACCGCTGTTAATTGTTTTTTACTTTTTTGCGTTTCGTGCAAAAAAACGTGCAATGCAGAAATTTGGAAATCTGGAATTATTAAAAAAACTTTCCCGCAATACCAGCCGGGCTCGTCAGTTTGGCAAGATCAGTTTAATTCTGTTTGCAATCATGTTTTTGGTAATTGCTCTTGCCCGACCTCAGATTGGCACAAAGCTTGAAGAGGTTAAGCGAGAAGGTATTGATATTGTTGTAGCGCTTGACGTTTCTCGCTCCATGATGGCCAGGGATATACAACCCAGTCGTCTGGAAAAAGCCAAACATGAAGTAGGTGGATTTATTGACCGACTGCGCGGAGACCGTATTGGTTTAATTGCATTTTCCGGAGTGCCGTTTGTGCAATGTCCGTTAACTCTTGATTATGGGGCGGCTAAAATATTTCTGGATATTATGGATCCGGATTTGATTCCCACGCCCGGTACCAATTTGGGTAAAGTGATTGAAAAGGCAATTGAGACTTTTGATCAAAAAGAGCGCAAACACAAAGTGATGGTGTTGATCACTGATGGTGAAGATCATCAGGGCGAAGTGATGAAATTTGCCGAAGCCGCTGAAAAAGAAGGCATTATCATTTACTGTGTGGGTATTGGATCTCCTAAAGGCGAGCCTATTCCCATAGCTCAGGATGGTAATGGTGAAATGGGTTTTAAAAAAGACCGTTCGGGTCAGGTGGTAATCACCAAGCTGGATGAAATTACCCTGGAAAAAATTGCTCTGCAAACTGGTGGTAAATATTTTAGAGCATCGAGTGGTGAAGATGAGCTTGACAAGATTTATAAAGATATTGATTCTATGGATAAAAAAGAACTGGGCTCTTTAAAGTTTTCTCAGTTTGAAGATCGTTACCAGTATTTTGTTGTTATTGGATTGTTGTTACTGGTAATAGAGTTTATCTTACCAGAGCGTAAAAGAATAAAACAGGAATGGCGTGGACGTTTTATGTAGGTTTTATGGTTATGATTACAAGAACAAAAATAACAATTCTTTTTCTGATTATATTGATTACCGGTCAAGGGCTTTTTGCACAGGCAGTCCGCAAAAAGGTAATTGAAGGTAACAAGTTGTATGAAGAAGAAAAATATGATGAAGCGCTGAATAAATATCGTGATGCTCAGGTTAATGATCCTGAATCGTCATTGCTTCAATATAATATTGGCAATTCTCAATATAAAATGAACAAGTATGAAGAAGCTCTCAAGGAATTTGAATCATCTCTGAATACAGATGAAGCCCTTGAACAGGCTGAAGCATATTATAATATGGGTAATACCCTGTATCGTTTAAATAAACTTCCGGATGCTATACAGGCATATCAAAAATCGCTGGAACTGAATCCTGATGACCAGGACGCCAAGTACAATTTAGAGTTTGTACGTAAAAAACTTAAAGACCAGTCTGAAAAGCAACAGCAGAATCAAGAGCAGCAACAACAGCAGCAGCAACAACAGCAGCAGCAGAACCAGCAAGGCGAACAAGATCAGCAGGAGCAGGAACAACAGCAAGATCAGCAGCAGCAACAACAGCAGGACCAACAGGAACAAGAACAGGACCAGCAAGAGCAAGATCAAAAAGATCAGCAGCAGGATGAGCAAGAGCAGGAACAAGAACAGCAGCAACAACAACAACAAGGACAGGAACAGGAAATGTCCAAAGAAGATGCTGAGCGCATCCTGAAAGCGATGCAGGAAGATCAGGATAAATTAAAAGATGCCCGCAAACAAAAAGTGCAGGGGCGTCATTCTGTAACACATGATTGGTAACAGGATTGGTGTTGATGAATAACAAATTTACAAAATTATTTTTTATTGTGTTATGGGGCTGGGTTTTAACAGGAACGCTGTTCGCCCAGGATCCTCTGGCATTACGTGCTATTGTAGATAAAACAGCACTTGCTGTTAATCAACAATTATTGCTGACAATTGAATTGTCTGGCAAAGATGCGAATAAAGTAGAACTGCCTGATCCCCCGGATATGGGTGGTTTCTTTCGTTTTATGGGCTCTGGCGGCACTTCACAGAATATCCAGTTTATCAATGGCAAAATGTCTGTAACCAAATCACAAAAATATTATTATATGGCTGTCAAAGAGGGGACATACACCATCCCGGCAATGACAGTAAGCTTGAAGAATGATCAGGTAAGCTCACAACCCGTCAAGCTAACCATATTAAAAGCAGATGAAAAAGCCCAGGCTCAGCCGGGGGTAGATGGTAAGTCCCAACAGGCGGCGGGTGCAACTTCTGATGAGTTGTTTATTCGTGGTATTGTGAACAAGAAAAAGGTATATCAGAATGAACCTGTAATTGTTACATATCGGGTATTTATTGCTGCCGGACTGGGATTTGAGAATTATGTGCCATCGAAATTACCGGAAAATGTCGGTTTCTGGGCGGAAGAAGTGGATTTGGGGACCCGTCCCAAAGTTTGGGAAGAGGTAATTAATGGCAAAAAATATGTACTTGCCGATATAAAAAAACAGGTATTGTTCCCAACATCTCCCGGAAAAAAGACCATTGGTGAGTTGGCAATTGACTGTAATATACGTGTTCCTCAACGCAGAAACAACAGAGATATATTCAATGATTTTTTTGACAATTCTTTTTTCTCGCGCACGGTTACAAAGACCATCTTTTCAAAGCCTCTTGATATTGAGGTAATGGCTTTGCCTCAGGCGGGCAAGCCTGCAAATTTCTCAGGTCTTGTTGGTGATTTTAAAATGTCAGCAAGTCTGGATAAAAATCATGTTACTACCAATGAAGCCATAACCTTGAAAATTGATATTGCGGGTAGCGGTAATATTAAAATGATCCCCGAGCCGGAATTAAGCTTTCCCGGAGATTTTGAACAGTATGCACCAAAATCAACTGAAAGCATCTCTAGACAGCAAACAGGTGTTACCGGTACCAAAAGTTTTGAATTTGTGCTGGTACCGAGATTCCCGGGTGAACAGCATATCAAACCCTATGTGTTGACCTTTTTTGATCTCAAAGATAAAACGTATAAAACGTTGACTACTCCGGAATTTGTAATACAGGTTGACAAGGGGAATGACGAGTTTGTAGCGGTTAATGGCTCTGGGCTAAGTAAGGAAGAAGTCCGGTTGGTAGGCCAGGATATCCGGTTTATTAAGCTTGCCCAGGTACGCGTTTTACCGCTTGACTATAGAATTTACAAGAGTTTTTCTTTTTATGCGGTAATAATTTTTCCTTTACTTTTATTAATGGGTTCCATAGCTTATAATAAGCATCTGGAGAAAATGAGCGGCAATGTTGCTTATGCACGCAGTCGTCGTGCCAATGCAATGGCTCTCAAACACTTGTCAAAAGCCAAAAAACTGTTATCAGAAAATACACAAAAAGAGTATTATGCGGCAGTATCGAAAGCATTGCTGGGTTTTGCGGCTGACAAATTAAATCTGGCAGAAGCAGGTATTATTTCAACGGAGCTGGAATCGCATTTAAAAAACAAGAACGTAGAACCGCAGGTGATTCAGCAGTATTTAGAGTTGGTTCAGCACTGTGATTACCAGAGATTTGCACCTGCAAATGTTAAACTTTATGAAATGGAAGCCTTTTTAGGAAAGGCAAAAGAAGCAATAATCAGTCTGGAAAAAACTTTATAAATGAATATGTGGATAATTGCATACATTGTGTTATTGTTGGCGCCAAGAGCCCAGGAGGGCCAGGTGCTTGCCAATTTTCAAGCTGGAAACGAAATGTACCAGCAGGGTAAATACATTGAAGCTGTTGAAAAATATCAGTCTGCTATAGAGACCGGTTACACTAGTCCTGAATTGTATTATAATCTGGGTAATTCATATTACAAACTAGGTGATATTGGTCATAGTATATTGTATTATGAAAAAGCCCTTAAATTGCAGCCGCATGATCCTGATGTGGCATATAATTTAGAGATTGCACAGCTACAGGTAGTAGACAAGCTGGCTGTTCCGCCGCCATTTATTGCAACCAAATTGTGGACCAGTGCCAAAAATACGATGAATATATCGCAATTGGGCACTATGACATTGATTGTTTATGTATTGTTGATGGTATTGTTAATGGTACGTTTGGTTTTACGAAATGAAAAAGTGAAAAAAATTGCTAAAATTGCATTTGTCCCTGTCTTAATTATATGTATTTTCAGTACTTTTGTTTTTGTGCAGCGGGTACAGGAAGATATATATCATAAATATGGTGTGATTCTTGTAGAGAAAATTGACATTATGAGCTCACCAGCGCGAGATGCAACGGAAGTATTTGCGCTTCACGAAGGTCTAAAAGTTAGAATAACGGATGAATCCGGTGATTTTGTTAAAATTGAACTGCCCGATGGTAAAGTTGGATGGATGAAAAAGAGTGCACTGGAAGTAATTTAAATAGATGATGGCAGCTTTTGTAACTTTTTGGTTTACATGAATAAAAAGAATAAAATCGAGCACCGTTTTTATTATTTACGCTTGAATCAGGCTATAGCTCTCATACTTTTTATATTCATCATTTTTTTTCATATCATGCCTAAAAAATTTAAACATGTTCCCCGTAAACCTCAAGTTATAAAATTCGATTTCGTTTTTGCAGACATACCGGTTACTACACAGCACGTTAGGCGAGGCAAACCGCGTCCCGAACGCCCTGTCATTCCGGTGCCGTCAGAAGATCCACAATTTCCGGATGACGAGACGATTGATGAGACCAATGTAATCTGGGACCTGGGTGATTCTCCGGATGGGAATGCCGGGCTTACCATAGGCGCTCCTGATACAATTCCTCCACGGCCGCTTGTGCAGGTTTTACCGGAATATCCTAAAAACTTGCAGAAACAAAAAGTCGGTGGAAACGTAAAATTACTTATAAAGATTGATCATACTGGCAAAGTGATCGATGTTGTGGTCTCAAAAAATACGACAGGTAATCAAGATTGTCAATTAGCAGCGGTTTCTGCCGCATACAAGAGCAAGTATTTACCTGCAAAAGCAAACGCGAAATCAATAGAGATGTGGACCACATGCGAGTATAGTTTTGAAAATCGATAAACCATGTAAACGTTTTTTTTGCCAGATACGTCAAATAAATGAGAACTGAAACGTGTTATATTACTTGCTGATTGAGAATTATGTGTTTTTGGTGCGCCTGAAAGGAGGCAAATCCTATGAAGAAAATTAAAAATATTCCGGCTTTGTTGTTCATTATATTTATCGCCACGAGTATGACAGGCTGTTATACCCGTTTTGGTGCGGAAACCATCAGAACTACAGCCGCAGATGATTATTATGCAGAATATGACGTAGTTGAAAATGATTACGTCCCTGAAGAACAAGTTCAGGATGAATCTGAGGTTGAATATTACCAGTACGATCATGATGTTTATGTTTATCATGATGTTTATGATCCCTGGTATTATGACAGTTGGTCTTATTATCCAACCAGTTCGTATTGGTGGAGACATCATAACTATTGGTCTCCCTGGTGGGGATATGATTACTATCGCTGGCATTATGATCCCTATTACTGGGCACCTGTATCGTATTATGGTGGATGGGCCTGGTATGGACATCATCATTACCATAATGGCTATTACCCCCGAAACTATTATGGTGGTGTAGGTTACGCTGGCCATATTCAAAAGCAACGTGATTTTGATCGAAGATCATATAATCCCATACGATCTGCCAGCCGTTCAGTTGCCGGTAATATTGCACCCAATACCGGACGCAGTGGTAGTGAGTCCATTGCAAACAGTACAACACGTACAGCAAGGCGCGGTTCAACTACTGATGGCAGAACGAGTACAGTTTCACGCAAGCCGACAACCAGTACGAACAGCAGCGAAATTCGCAGAAGCACTACACGAACCAGACGCGTCAAAATTCCGTCTGCTGTTTCAAGTGCAAGTCGTCGTTCTAACAGCAATTCTTCATCAACACGTGGAGTGACAAGAAACAGTACACGCTCTTCTTCAAACTCGTCAGGAACCGTTAGCTCTACGCGTTCAAGATCAAGCAGCAGTTCTGACAGCAGATCAAGTTCGGTTACACGTAAAAGTAGAAGCAGCAGTAGCAGTAGTGGGTCTTATAGCAGGCCATCTTCATCCAGTAAAAGCAGCAGTTCTGATAGCAGATCACGTTCAGTTACGCGCAAAACCAAAAGTAGCGGCAGCAGTAGTGGATCTTATAGCAAACCTTCATCATCCGGTAGAAGCAGCAGTAGCAGCTCTGGAAGATCAAGATCTTCAAGTGTATCCCGATCTTCAGGCAGCTCCAGCAGTTCTGGAAGCTCCAGCAGTAGCTCTTCAAGTTCCAGTGGAAGATCCTCTAGCTCCTCAGGGAGTAGCAGCAGGTCAGGCGGCAGACGTTAACAGTAAACAAACTAACGGCAACGTGAGATAGGAGAATATATTATGCGTAAATTAATCATGATGAGTATTGCTGTTTGTGTGCTGGCTGGTATTCTGTTGCCGGGAGCGGCAACAGCCCAGGAAGAAGTTTTCTTTTTAGGACACGAAACCGGTGTTGGTGCTCGGGCCATTGGTATGGGCGGTGCGTTCTCGGGAATTGCAGATGATTATTCTGCAGTATACTGGAACCCTGCAGGTTTGGGCCAGATCCGTAGAATGGAAATGAATATCGGTTTTTCACACAATATAGCTGAAAATGATCTCAATTTTTTAGGATCAACATTTAACAGTACCAATAGTGCTACACGTTTAAATTCATTTGGTTTTGTATTTCCTGTACCAACCTATCAGGGCAGTATGGTCTTTGCTGCCGGGTATAACCGGGTTCATGATTTTGATAATGTGCTAGAGTTGGATGGGTTTAATACAGATTATTCCTCATATGCAGATTATGTATTGCCCAACTGGGGTGCGGATGATGATTTTGAATACTTTACCGATATTGATGATTCTTTAAATCAATACGAGTCTTTGATTGAAGAAGGCACCATGAACCATTTTGTTGTATCAGGTGCGGTTGAAGTACAAAAGAATTTTTTCCTGGGTGCTTCGCTTAATTTTATCAGTGGTAAAGATGATTATAATCTGGTCTTTACTGAAAAAGATTTGATGAATATCTATAATTCATATCTGGAATATGAAGATGAAGATGGTATTACCAACGTAATTATGAATGATCTGGATACCTGGTCATATGGTCAGGGCATTGTTTCTGATTTCAGTGCAACAAACCTCAAAGTTGGTGCTTTGTATCGCTATAACGATGCATTGCGTTTGGGTGCAACAATACTGTTCCCAACCACTTATACAATAACCGAGAATTGGTCAGAAACTTTTGATGAAACATACGACGACACCCCTCCGCTTGAACAATTGGGCTTTAATGGTGAATTTGAATATAAAATTCAGGAACCCTATTCTATTGCAGCGGGTGCATCTTTTAAACTATTGAACCTTCTCTTGTCGGGTGGCTTGGAATTTCAGGATTGGTCACAGGCAAAATTTAAATCAGAACCCCCGGTTTCGGGAATTACTATGAGTGAAGCTAATGTTAATATAAAACAAAACCTGCAAGCAGTAACCAAAGTCCATTTGGGTGCTGAAGTTTTTGTACCTGTAATCAATATAAGGTTACGGGGAGGTTACTCTACCAGTCCGTCGCCATATAAATATGCTGATGAAAAACCAGACAAGGAATATCTTACAGCAGGTTTAAGTTTAATGCTGGATAAACAGGTAATGGTTGATATTGCCACCATGAAGGGAAGTTGGGAACAATCCGTTTATGATGGTTTAACCAATACGACAACGGTTGAAGATAAATCGTTTACCAAAGTAGTAGGGACATTATCGATAAGATTTTAAAACATGTATCTCACACCTACAGCATCCCTTTTAAGAGGGGGCTGTATTGGTGTGTTTTTTGTGTTTTGATTATGGTGGGTTTCATTTCTTGCGGGGGTAATGCGTCTTTATTGGACTATAAAGCTCCCAAAGTTATTATTGATCGAGATCTTAATTATCCCCTTGATGCACAAATTGAAAAAATAGAAGGCAGTGCGCTGGTGGGTGTTTTTGTGAGTGATTTGGGTTTTGCTCAGGAAACTCGTATTGTACGTTCATCGGGAAATGCCATGCTCGACAGCGCGGCTATCGAGTATGCCAAATCTGTCAAATATACACCAGCCTCTTTAAAAGGAAAACCGGTCAGCTCTTGGACACATCTTGAATTGAGATACAAACTGCACAAAGTTGAATTTGAACATCGTGTATGGCTGCATGATGTAGAAGATCTGAAAAGCAAAATTGCTCAAGAAGACAGTCAGTATCAAAATAATATATATTTACAGCGCTTGTTTATGAAATATATTGCCCTTGCTCAGTGGGACAATCCATCACGCAGGCATGACAAAAAATATATTATCCGTATGGCTCTTGATAAAGAAGCGCGGAGCGAATGGCAGGATGTTCTTGCTGAGATTGTAGCTTCATTTACATTGTTTGACGAATTTTATGAGATTTATCCCGAGTGTGAGTTTCGGGCACAAGTTAAAGAAACCCTGATTCAACAAATTGTAGCGGCTAAATTTCTGATTCGTGAAAAAGCGCAGAATTCATCACGGTTTATGCCCAAGGCATTGATTATGCTTGATCAACTGGACAACCGTTTAAAAGAGCTATTGGAAAAAGATCAATTACCGCCTACATAGAAAAATTTTAATCGATAAGCAATGTTCGTTTTCTGCATGTCTTGTTTTATTCAGTAATTTTTTATACATTTAAGAAACTGGTAAACCGGGAATTGCTTTATGCGGTTCCGAAATTTGGAGAAACTATGTCTAAAAAATTACTTTTCATTCTTGTTTTGATTATGGCTACTGCTGGTTTTGCGCAGCGTAAAGGTTCTGTTGATACCGGTGGTTTATTTTCTTTTCAATCCAATTCAGGGGATTCAAGTTATAGTAATTTTGATGTCCGCTGGGTTATTGGTTATCACTGGGGCCGCAGTACAGCTACAGAATTTGAGCCTGTAATTAATATGAATTTTCAGAATGGCCAGTCTCAGGTTTCTACTATATTGCTGGTTGGTATATCGCAACGTATATTTGATATTGTACCGGATGATTATGCACGTCAGCGTTATCGTAAACGAGACCTTGGTTCTGCTGCGGGTGTATATGGAAACGTTAAAGCCGGTTTGTGGATAGATGGATTCTCAAACGATGATGAAGAAGAAAGTGGCGATGTATATTCGGGACCTGCTTTCTCTTTGGGTATAGGAACGCGTTCAGCTATGAGCAAGTCTTCTGTATTACGCGTTCAGGCAGATGTGATTTATTTGATGCCAAATGGACCTATATATGATGAACCGCGGACGATCTTTAAAATTGGTGTAGGCTTTTCCGTATTTGTCGTTTTATAATATTTACAGTTGTTAGAGCTTGTTTCTAAATCAAACAAAGGAAACGCGAAAAGATGAAAAAAGGGATAATATATGTTTTACTGGCATTTCTGACTTCAGCAGCATTTGGTCAGTTTGATGACCGCTCTTTGTTGTCAAACCAGAGATTGCCGGGAATTAATCCTGATTCATATTTATCCAAACCCGTGCAAATGATTGATATGCCCACTGCAAGTATTTTACGTGGAGGTGATATTAAAACCAGCATTCGTCTGTTTGAGCAGGGTGGCGCAATTGGCAGGTTATCTGTAGGTATTTCGAACCGAATGATGTTTGGTGTATCTTTTGGCGGTGTAAACATTATTGGAGATCAGATTGTCAAGTGGAATGACAATCCTGGCATACATTTTATGTATCGTCTGATGGAAGAAACCCTAGCAATGCCGGCATTGGTATTGGGTTTTGATTCTCAAGGCTATGGCCCTTTTTGGAAAGGCGTTCCCAGTCAGACCTTTCCTGAAGAGGGCGATCCTGCTTTGATCTCTGATCGATACGCAAACAAGTCACGTGGTGTTTTTGCAGTGGCATCAAAAGGTTATAATTCTTTGATCAAGTTTGGAATGCACGGTGGTATTAATTACAGCCTGGAAGATGGTGATGGAGATAAAGACCCCAATTTGTTTCTTGCTATCGATGCTTTAATAAGCCGAGATATTGCACTGCTCTTTGAATATGACTTTGCGACAAATGATGATGAAGTTAGAGGTGCCAATAACAATACCGGGTATTTTAATGCTGGTGTTAGATGGGCATTTACCGATTATATGTTTATTGAATTTGATTTTAAGAACTTGCTTGTAAAGGACAATGAGACCAATGTTGAACCGAAACGTATTCTTAAATTTGTATACTATGGTACGATCAAGTAAA
Source organism: bacterium (assembly GCA_963693055.1). Lineage (GTDB taxonomy): Bacteria > Zhuqueibacterota > Zhuqueibacteria > Residuimicrobiales > Krinioviventaceae. Next base: position 4,849,924 of record OY843751.1, on the reverse strand, counting down.
AAATCTATCATTTTGTTAGGCGGCATGCTGTTCCTGTTGAATGGCTGCTATACTTATACAGAATTCAGACACCCCCAAAACGGTTCCGATGGTGAACCGCTCGAGTTGGGTGACGTTCATTTGCAAAACGGGTGTATCGAGTGCCATCAGGAAGCATTTAGCGGTACTACAACCATTTTGCCAGATGGAGTTAAGGGCAAAAAAGCCTGGGAATTTTTCTATCAAACTGCCTGGTGGGAAGATTCATATGATCTGCCCCCAATACGCACACAGTATATTGATTATGATGATCCGTCAATGATTACCGGTCCTGCTGTGCCATCCGGTGTTTCAGGTGCGTCCGGACTTGCTCCGGTACATGTGCCTGCTGCTACAACCGGCCCTGTGTTTATTCCTACGAATGTAGGAGGTGGTAAAGTGGCAATTCCGAGTGCTGGCAGCAGTAGCAGTAGCGCGTCTGACGATCGCAGAGATTCTCAGCGCGGCGGTAGTCAAAGTTATACACCTGCAGCTCGTAGCTCAAGAGGTGGATCAGACAGTTCCAGCTCAGACAACTCGAGTTCGTCAGTTGGTTCGGATAATAATAACAGCAGCTCTACAAGCTCCCGCCGGGAATCCAACTCAGGTGGCAGCAGAGGTAGTGAAAGACGCAGATAACCAATGTTCTAAACCATAATCCAACAGGAGGGAGTTGGTGGTTAGCGATATTTTACCAGGTCAGCGTATTGACAGCTATTTTGTATTACGTAAAATCAAATTACGCACCAGCGAAAAGAAAAATGAGCCCTATTTATCTCTAGAGTTGGGCGATTCTTCCGGACGAATCTTTGGTACCTTGTGGGATAATATAGAAAAGACCACAGAGCTTTTGAATGAGGGGGACCTTGTTAAAGTTAAAGCCAAAGTTATCAACTGGAAAAACAGGCCGCATTTATCCATAAATAAAATCCGTTTGGTTACAGAGCGCGACTCTGTAAAATTGAATGATTTTATTCCAAAATCCCAAATAACAACGCAACAGCTATTGGATCAGGTGTATGATTATATTGATAAATTTCAAGATCCGCAGCTCGTTCAGTTATTGAATAGCATTTATAGAGATGACAAACTTTTACCCAGGATTATACGGGCAAGCGGTGGCAAGCTTTGGCACCATTGTTATGAAGGAGGTTTGCTGGAACATTCATTGAATGTTGCACGCATTGTAGAACAAACAAGCACTTTGTATAAGAATATCAATAAAGAAATATTACTCGCGGGTGCTTTGCTGCATGATATTGGCAAAGTTTATGAATTGACACCGGGACCTGTTATAGATTATACTGATCAGGGGCGTTTATTGGGGCATATTGCCATTGGTTACCAAATGATAGCATCCCGAATGGATGCTATAACGGACTTGAATGAGAGCACACGCAATGAATTATTGCACCTTGTGCTTTCGCACCAGGGAAAGCTAGAACAAGGCTCGCCTATTGTGCCTATGAGCAGAGAGGCTTTTTTACTTTATTCTGCTGATGAGCTTGATTCTAAAATGAATGCCTTTGAGCGAATTTATGCCAAAGAAAAAAAGCATGATAGCCGCTGGAGCACATTTGTAAAGTTGTTGGACCGGTTTTTGTATTTTGGAGAACAAAAAAAAATTAAAAACGATATGATATCAATCAAAAAAACTTGACATTAAAAAAATATTTTCTTATATTTATAGACTTGATCCGGTGTAGCTCAACCGGCAGAGCGGGTGGCTGTTAACCACTAGGTTGTAGGTTCGAGTCCTACCACCGGAGCAGGACAAGCCTGATGGAAACATCAGGCTTTTTTGTTTTTAGGGGATCCTGTGAATAAAATATCTTTCCTGTTTGTTAATCTCTATTGTTGAACAATTGAAATTAGAATATTATGAAAGATAAACCTGTAAATATTGATGAGTATATTGATGGCTTTTCGGAAAATGTTCAGGAGATTTTGTTAGAAATCAGAGCGTTGATTCGTAAAGCTGCACCAGATGCTCAGGAAACTATAAGCTATCAGATACCAACATTTACTTTTTTTGGCAATTTGGTACACTTTGCTGCTTATAAAACTCATATTGGTTTTTATCCCACACCTTCCGGAATTGAAAAATTCCAATCCGAGCTAAGTGGTTACGAATATGCCAAGGGATCAGTAAAATTTCCGTTGGATGAACCTATGCCTTATGATTTGATTAAGAGAATGGTGCAATTCAGGGTGATGGAGAATATGGAAAAGCATGTTAAAAAAGCCGGAAAGAACAAAAAATAACCGGCTATTGTTCTATAAACATGCTATAGATTTGTTCAAGTATCGCTTCTTTTTCTTTCAGCATCTCTTGCTTTGAATCGCAATAAAGCATGCCCGACGCCGCACCAGGGTGGCCGTTTCCAATATTTAACAATCGCATAATCTCTCCAATGTCTTTTGAATGTTCGGTTTGGTTCATGTTTACAGTGAGCGACATTGAAAGCGAGATGTCATTGGTTTTTACCCGATTTCTATAAATATTACTGATCTGAATGACAGCCTGAGATTTTGGTTCAAGTAGGTAGGCCAGGTGTTTATAGAGAAAAGGTTTTTTTGTATAGGGAGTGAGGTCGATGATGATGAGATTTTTATCTGTATCTTTGGAAAGGAAACTGATGTTTTTTTCCAGTATTTCGAGCATATCCTGCTCTTCGTTTTGGAATTGTTTGAAGCGTTTAATGATGCCCGGAGTTTCTGCAACCCTATCCAGAGGGCGTTCTTTAAGCAGGTTGACAAGACTTCTTAGAAACTGGCGTTTTTGTTCCTGACTGTTTTCCATGAGTTTAATTGCAGCATCAATCATCTTGCCGGGTGTTTCTTGTCGCCAGTCATCAATGTTCTTATAGTTGAAAGCATCTATAATGTCAGCTTCGTCCACCATGGCTGTAAAATGGTCAGGGAAATCATTAAAATAATCAAAAACTACCCGCGCGCACGAGTCTTTGATCTCAAATTTTCCTTCAAGATTGGCCGGATCAATTTTCCGGTATTGCAAATCTTCAAGGTTGCCTTCGTGATGATCAAACCACATTCCACAATCCAGCGGATAGGGTAGATCACATACTACATCTAAATCCGTAATGGTTATTCGCGCGTCAGAGACTGTTCGAGGCTGGGTAAATACAAGCTGGTTGACATTGAGAGCGTATGAGCACAAAGCTGCGCTCACTACGCCATCAAAATCCTGATGTGTTATAATTCGTTCATACATATTACTATTTCAATCGATATGTTATGCCAGGTTCAAGCACTTCTGCAATTCCCAACCCTACAAAGCCTGTGGTAATAGGTAATTCTTTAACTCCAAAAGCCTTCGAGTTATCAGAATCGAGAAAAAAGTTGCAATTTGCCTGGACCATATTTTTTACTTCTTTATATTTGGTTACGTCATGATAATACCAGACTATAAGATTCAGAACGCCCTGACTCCGTTGCTGATCTTCGCTGCGCAGTTCGCCCCAAACGCCATCTTTGTTTTGGCCAACCAGTAACCATTGAACGCTACGGGCGATTTGTTTTTCAACCATGGTTTTGAATTCCTGATTGTTTGATCGCATATAAGCGCCAACCACACCGTCTGCTACATAACTCATTGTATCAAGCGGCCACTCGTCGAGTTGTTTTTGGTGTAGAATGTAAAGGAATTCACCAAAGGGAGTACGCTTTTTTAAGAGCCATTTTACCGCGTTCTCTGCAATTTCCTGATATTCGCTATTGCCTGTTAGTTCGTACATACAGGAGAAAAAGGCTGCGCCTGTAACACTTGTAGATATGGTATAAGGGTATTCGGAAAGTTCGTTACGATAATATCCACATCCAACGGCACCCTTGTCTTCACCATCCTGAATGATCCAACCGTTTGAACCGTTGCGGCCCTTGTCTTGCGGATCTTTATCCGTACCAAACCGCACAAAGTTGGCATAAAGCTCAAGAGCATTCATGTATTTATTACGTCTTTCACCCTCTACATAACGTATAACGCCTGCCAATGCGGTAGCGCTTGTACCTGCATCACCAAAATATATATTTCCGTCTGGTGAAAAATCGCCCCACCAACCGGCTTTTTTACCATCTGCGGTTGTTGCAGGTTGTTGTAATTCCACAAGGAGGTCAAACCAGCGAATGGCTTCGTCAAGATATTCCTGTTTTCCGGTCAGATCGTATCCGGCTACCAGAATGCGTGCAAGGTTGCTGTTAATAAATACAGAAGTTCTTCTCTTTGCTGTGATTTTTAATTCACCGCTTTTCAAGTCAGAATCTATTGCCCATTGGCATATAGATTCAAGATAGTTTAACAATGCTTTATGGGTTTTCTGATCTTTGATCAGTTCGTTTTGAGAAAAAGCCGGGATGCTTGAAAGAAATATGCCGGCAATAATCATGGCTATATTAAAATTTTTCACCATAGGATTAACTTTCATTTAATAAATTTTACATGTTTGTGCTAAATTACAGATTTTTTTAAACAAAAGCTATGATTTTTCATGAAAAGTGTTATTATAAACTATCCATTGTTGAATCTTTTATTTTTTTGCCTCATCTAATGAAATGTAGAGGAGGTAAAAAATATGGAATTTAAAAATATTGAAATAGAAAAGTATTGCGGCAATATACAGGAACGAATTCAATCTTGTAGAAATCGCAACATTGCAGAGATGCTCAAAGATCGTATGTGTATGGAATTGGGTGTAGAATGCAGAGATAACGAGACTATAAATCGTTTGAGGAATTATGTAGATGAAATAATATTGCAGACCTTTGATAAATCAGGTATGAACAAAAAACTGGAGAATTAGGAAAATGAAAAAAACAGTGAGAAATATACTGGTAGTTATGTTGGCAGCTGTGCTTTTGGTTGGTCTTTCATCTTGCAGTAAGAATGAAAGCCATCCCGATCAGGCAAAAGCAAACACAACGAATACAGCACAAACAAGCAGTAAAACAGGCGTTAGTAATTTTACCGTTTCATCACTTTCCGGTGAATCCTATCAGTTGACAGATTTTAAAGGCAAAGTGTTGATTGTAGATTTTTGGGATACCTGGTGTCCGCCTTGTAGAAAAGAAATCCCTCATTTTATTGAATTGTACAACGAGTATAATGGTAAAGGTTTGGAGATATTGGGTGTTGCTTTTGGACGAAATGGCACTGCAGCAGTACAGCAATTCATTGATGAATACAAGATTCCTTACAAGAATGCAATGGCCAATGACCAGATAATGAGTGTTTTGGGACCAATTCGAAGCATACCTACAACATATGTAATTGATCAAAAAGGTCAGGTTGTTAAAAAATATATCGGTTATAACGACAAGAGTGTATTTGAAACTGACATTAAGGCTTTGTTGAGCAAGTAAAAAAAATAATGGAAATTGATAATGAAGATAGAAATCAAACAGGTTGAAGGGTTAACACTGACGGGTAAAGCCGATTCAGGGCATTGGGTGATGATGGATGGCCCTAAAATGATGGGCGGTTCTGACGCCGGCACAAAGCCTATTGAGTTGTTTTTAATGGGTTTGGGTGGTTGTACGTCAATGGATGTTATCTCTATTTTAAAGAAAAAGCGAAATAATGTAGAGAAATACGAATGCCATATTGAAGCTGAACGCGCGGATGAACATCCCAAGGTGTTTACCAGTGTGAAATTGACTTTTAAATTTTGGGGCAACGATATCAAAGAAGCGGATGTAAAACGGGCTATAGAATTGTCAGAGGGTACATATTGTTCGGCTTCTGCGATGTTGAAAAAAGCGGTTGATATTGATGTTGAATATGAAATTTTCCCAAGCGAGAATAATTGAGGCTAAAAAACTGCTGATATCCACATGAGTTTTGAAAAATACTTGAATTAAAGAAAAAATTTACCTAATTTGGACATCTTGAGTTAATCAAATTACAGGTCAAGATGTCCAATTATGAATCAGAAAATATACTTGTAGAAAAAGCCAAGCAGGGAGACCGGCAGGCTCTTTCGCAAATTGTAGCCGAGAATGAAGGCTTGGTGTTTAATAGTGCACTCAAGCTGCTCGCTAATGAGCAGGAAGCCGAATGTGTGCTACAGGAAACATTTTTAAAAGTATTTCAAGCTATACCTGATTTTAAAGGGCAATCCTCTCTTTCTACCTGGATATACCGGATAGCCACAAACTTTGCACTGATGCGCCTGCGGGGAAAGAAAAAGCAGATGGATAATCTGGATGATTCCGAAAGTCATATTAAACCTGAAACACTTGAAGTGTTTAACAAATCGTTGGGAGTAAATCCTTTACGTTCGGTGATGAATAATGAATTGAAAAAAGAGATGGAAGCGGCGATAGAAGACCTCCCCCCCAAGTTCCGCAGTGTGTTTGTCCTCAAAGATATTGAGGGCTTTTCCTTGAAAGAAATATCCGAAATGACAGAAATGAGCCTTGCTGCCGTCAAGTCAAATTTGCATCGGGCGCGTCTTGCTTTGCGAGACAGGCTGGCAGAGTTTGTTGAAAACGAGAATTATTAATAGTAATTTAGCGCCCAAAAGGGAATGAATGGTAGGGGGCTACTGTTATTAGAGTGGATTGAAAATTTTTAGATCATATAATTTGTTCTGTGTCACAACAATTCAATTATCTCTTGTTTATATTGGGTTGTCTGTTTATATTTCACACAGGTAGAAATCTGTTTGTAAATAAAAGAGAGTATAATGAAAAAATTACATCGAGATTTACTGTGTACTGTACTGATTTTTTTGATCAGCTTGCCGGTTATGGCCCAAAATAAAACACGAATAGCAGTGTTGGATTTTGAAGCCAAAAATGTAAACCCGGAAACAGCAGAAGCTGTTGCTGACATTATGGGAACAGAGTTGTTCAACACCAACCGATTTGAGGTAATTGAGCGCCAGGCAATGACACGTGTGCTTGAAGAACAGCAGCTTCAAATGACGGGTGTAACGGATATGGATAAAGCTGCCGAAATTGGTAAACTCTTGAATGTAGAAAAAATTATGATTGGCAGTGTGAGCCGTCTGGGGAGTACCTATATTATCAATACACGTTTGGTTGATGTAGAGACAGGTGCGCTAGAGCTTGCAGAAAATACCAAAACCACCAATGGGGAAGATGGTCTGCCTACTGCAATAAAAGAGTTGGTTAGCGTTATTTCTCAAAAAGTGATTGTTGAAGGTAAAATTATCAAAGTCACTGAAAGTAATATTTTGGTTGACCTTGGCAGTATTCATGGTATTAAAGTGGGGCAGGTGCTGGAGGTAATACGCATTGGTGATGTTATTACCGACCTGAGTGGCTCTGCGGTTGGGCGTGCTGAAGACAAGATCGGATTTGTTAAAATTGTTAATGTAAAAAAAGAATATAGCGAAGCCCAGATTGTTAGGGTTAAAACAATGATACACCTGGGTGACAATGTTCGTTTAACTACTTCAGTTATAAGTGCACCACCAAAAGAAAAACCTCAGGAACAACCGGAGCAACAAAAACCACGTCCTAAACGTAAAGAAGAATCAAAAAAAGACAAACCGGTGGATTTGCCACCTGTATTTTAATTGATGGAGGGCATCATGAAGCGCAACATGCTGACATTATTCATTCTGGTACTATGTTTTATTTTCTCGAGTGCTATTTATGCACAAAGCACCATTGTAACTCTTGGCGGAAGCTGGTGGAATGCAGCGTATAGTCTTGAAGACGAAGACGGTGAAAAAATTGCTGATATTGGTAATGGAAATAATTTTGGTCCATACATCAGCATTAATCATGGCAAGGTTAATTTTGGCGCATCCCTGTTATGGGGAACTTTTCCCATTGATGACCTTGAAATGCTTGGTGCAGAGTTGGGCGAAGGTGAATCTATAGACATGAACCGAAATGATATGAATTTTACACTCGGTTATAGGGTTCACCGATATATTAATATTTTTGTTGGCGCAAAATACCTGAATTTGGGTTGGGATTATTCATATGATGATTTCTATGGTAGTTCAGCCTCTATAGAGTACGATGAAAGCGGTATGCTGTATGGTTTAGGTCTTTCAGGAGTTATTCCTTTGGGCTCAGAAGGTCTGTACTTGTTTGGTTCTCTTGCGGGTATGGGTGGATCTTTGACGCCAGAATACACATTAACCAGTGAAAATTATTCAGAAAGCGAAGAAAATGAAGATATAAGTGCGGCATTGGCAGCAATTAATCTGGGTATAGGGTATCGTTTTCCATCGGGCTTTGGTATTAATGCCGGCTATCGTGCGGATTTGCTTACTGAAACCTTTGAAGATGCGAATGGTGATGATTATGATGAAAATATCCGCGTTCAGGGTTTGATTGTTACTGCGTCTTATTCTTTTTAGTTAATAGATTTTTGTTATTCTGCCCTGCAATTTGGGGCAGAATAACTTTGTGAATTATATTTTGGTTTGTTCGGTTTATAGAGCGGGTTGTGCTCTGTATTCTTTTGAACAACAATTCTGGGGTTAGCTTTTTATTTTGATGAGACATGTTTTCCAACACTTGGGCCAAATGTTCCTGCTCTATATTATCTTCCGCTGATACACTCAATCTATAAAGAATGCGCATTCGACGTAAAAAGTCATACGACCTGAACAATTTTTTAAATTCATGGGCGTAATTGGGTAAAATAGACTGTAGTAAAATAAACAGTTTAAAATTTGAGGGTTCATGTATCTGGTATATTGCTCTAAACAAACACAATAGCAATTCAATATCTCTAATACCACCTTTGGTTTCTTTGATATTGATCTCGCTGGGTTTGTTTTCAAATTCATAATTGTGTCTGGATTCAATCTCGTTTACAAGTTCAAAACTAAAGTTTTCTTTATCTTTGTAAATAAAGGGTGTTAATAATTTGTCTTGAAATTCCTTTTGCAAGATACTGCTGCCTATAATCATACGGGCACCAATGAGCTGCGCTTTGTCTATAAATCTGTCAAAGGTTTTATCCATAAGGACTGAACGGAGTTGTGAAAATGTGCAGATATAGCTTCCAATCAGATCGGCCAGGCGGTAATGCGGAAGGATTCCGCATTTTAATATCTCTTTGTGCATTCTCTTGATGATGTGGAAACAATAGTTTTGTATGTTTTTATCATCCGAGTTGAGTAATATAATGAGATCATAATCATCATCAAACGCCTGCATTTGTCCCTGGCCACCTGTTACAAAAACTCCCAGTAAATCACGGGTTTTTATTTTATAACCTCGGTTTTCATCTTCTTCTTTTTTACAGGTATCGAATAACAGACGAAGATAATTGTCTGAAAAATCTGTGTATTGTACGGAAATGCCCACCGAGGATGTCTCATGAAGGGCAACCATGCCTACACGAAAAAATTCAAATTCATGATACGACTTTAAGTGATCAAACTTTTGCCGGGTTTGCTTGGTCCGTTCAGATTCTGCGAGTGTGCCTTTACCAATGAGCGAAAGCTGTTCAAAGCTGTCAAGATAGTTCAGGTATGCGGAATGTTTCGCCAAAACAGATTTCATGCGAAGTTTGTAATATTTTCCGGTGCTGAAATAGAGCTTTAACAGGTATCGCAGTCTGTCTCTAGCGGGCTCTACTTCCTTGTCCCAAACATTGTAATCAAGAGAAAGATATAATTTGCGCTGCTGATCTTCACTGAGCAGCGAAACATATTCATGAAGTAACTGGGGAAAATGCGTAAAAACAGTACTGATTCGTTGGGCTATTTCTTCAGCAACAATCAGACGTTTAAAGAATATTTTGTTTAATTGAGAGTATAGTGTGGGATCAGGAATTTCATATCTGTATTTATAAAACAAGGTGATCAAAGAAAATAGTGAAATAAACGAGTTCCAACCCCAGTGGTTGAATTTCTCCAGCATTTTTTCTTTTTTATCTTCCGGAAGTGCGTTTATATCGTTTGCCAATCGTTTCAATACCCGGCCATTTTTGCTGTCCAGCACGGTTATTATATCATCCCAGAACCGGGTGCCTCTGAAAAACAGAGTTTCTTTTAAAAAACGTTCAGCAAGATTACCAATGCGTTTTTCACCTTCTTCTGTCACCTTTTTATGGCGCAGTACTTTGCCAAATATGGTGATAGATTCCAGGTGTTGAACCGCAAACGGGACCAGGCTTTTTACTGTACTTTTGGCCTGCATAATATTTTTATAATAATCGGTTAACAGGAAATCAGTTGCGGATGCCGCACCTATGGATTTATAACCCATCAACTCTGCAATTTGATCGAGATTGTGTTTTGTGCCTCTGTCGTTAAGATAGATCTCTTCTTCCTGTGCTATTAAAAGCTGGTACAGGTAGCGGAACACTTCTAAAAATGTAAGTGGCCATTCAAGATTAGAGAACAAATGACTTCTGCGTTTATCCTTGTGTGACAGCTCGTCAAGAATTGCCCAGGAATTAACCTGACGGAGATAGTAAATAGTTTTTGCCGCGTAAAGCAATCCCTTGATCATTCTGAGACCATCGGCTTTGGGATTGATCATTTTTTTAGACAGCTCTCTAAACATAAAGGAGCGTGTTTCACCAACAATTCCCCTCAGATAGCCTTCATGAAATTTAAGCCCCTTGCTTTCCGAATTGTAATAATAATAACGGGATGTAATATTTTGTCTGAAATCAAAAAAGAGTTTACGGCTGCCAAGTATTCTTGCGGCTCCAAGCATCTCGGTTATGATTACAAAATCATGAATTTCATTATCGAGCAATTCACTGTATTCCGCAATAGACGCAGAGTATGAAGTTTCATTGCCTACATGTTCAGAGATATGAAAGTGTAAACTGATGGCTTTTTTAAACATTTCGGCATTCATTTTACCAATGCACTTGTTTAAAATGTCGCGGTGTTTGTCTCCCTTGTCTACAACACCAATATCAATGTCATCCTGATCTGAACGGGTGCCTACACCCAGAAATACAAATTCCGGATTTATATCGGGAGGCATGTAAAGCTTTAGCAGGTTATCCATATAGGCTGCGGTAAGAAATCTGAAATCATGGCCGGTGCGCAGCATAAAGGTTTTATAGACCTGGAGTTTGTTTTCGTTGCGGGTGAGCTCCAGAACCAGCGTGTCGAGTGCGTTAATGTTCATTTGCAGGAATTGAATTGCAAAATAACATCCCAGATCGTTCAGTTTTTCCTGCTCATCTTTACCCAATTCTGCGATGATATTCATCTCTTCGGCATAATCGTGAGCTGTTCCCCATAGATGTACTCTTTCAAACGCGCCGGCCATTTCAAGGCGCCCCATCATTTTATCGATATATTTATCTATGGTTACAATATACTTTTTATAATGATTGCCCAGATCGCCGGCCCTGTTTTTTAGCCGTTCGAAATAAATATCCATACCGCATTTCTCCATTGTCCCATTTGTAGTATAGCAATCTCTGCTTGAATACGCAAGAAAAAACAAATATTGCAGGTTAAATTGTACATATTTAGTGAAAAGTCTAAAATTCTCTTGACAACAGTATACAAGTATGCTATCTTGTAAAGAACACCATAACAATATAGTACCTATGTTTTAAAACTTGGTAAAGCGTATGGTTCCCCACTTGCAAAATTTTCCATGTTTTATCAAAATTCTTTATGATACCATACCATCATTTATCCTTTTGATATTTTTTCGGAGGTATTCATGCTAAATGTCCTTGATCACGATCTGGTCATCTTTGGTGCAGGACTTGCGGGTTTACGCACAGCTATTGAGGCGTCACGACAGTCTGAGGGAAAGTTGAAAATTGCAATCATTACGAAAAATCAAATGATGCGTGCCCATTCTGTTGCCGCAGAGGGCGGAACCGCAGCGGTTTTGCGTCTTGACAAAGGAGATAGTTTTGATCTTCACGCCTGGGATACAGTCAAAGGAAGCGATTTCCTTGCAGACCAGGATGTAGTACATCGTTTTGTGCGTATCATTCCTGACGAGATCCGTCAGCTTGAACACTGGGGAATTCCGTGGACCCGCTGGGAAGACGGAAAAATTGCCCAACGTCCCTTTGGGGGACACAGTTATCCCCGTGCAGTGTTGGCTGCAGACAAGACCGGTTTTTTTGAATTGCAGACCTTGTACGACACATTGCTAAAATATGATAATGTAACCCATTATAACGAGTTTTTTGTTACATCGATCATTGTGGAAGACAATCAATTCCAGGGTTTGACTGCATTCAATATGGCCAGTGGAGAGTTTAACCTGATCCGTGGTAAAGGTCTGGTTATTGCCAGTGGTGGAAGTGGGACCTTGTTTGGTTTTACAACCTATTCTCAAACCGTAACCGGTGATGGATTGGCACTGGCTTACCGTGCGGGAATTCCTTTGGAAGATATGGAATTTGTACAATTTCATCCCACGGGTTTGGTACCTTCGGGCATTTTAATGACCGAGGCTTGTCGTGGCGAGGGCGGTTACCTTGTTAACAGTGAGGGTGAACGTTTTATGAAAGAATACGCACCAGAGCGCATGGAACTCGCTCCGCGTGATATGGTGTCGCGTTCTGAAATTAAAGAGATTGAAGCTGGTCGTGGATTTAAAGGCCCGGGTGGACTGGATTATATTTATCTGGATTTGCGTCATTTGGGAGCAGACAAGATCAATGACAGACTGCCTTTAATAAGAGAGGTGTGTTTACATTATAACGATCTGGATCCTATAAAGGAGCCTATCCCGTGCCGTGCGGTGGCACATTACTCAATGGGTGGAATTGAAACTGATATTGACGGTGCTACACGTGTCCCCGGAATTTGGGCGGCAGGTGAAGCCGCGTGTGTCAGCCTGCATGGAGCAAACCGGTTGGGTTCAAATTCAACTGCCGAGTGTCTGGTGTGGGGTAAAATTGTGGGTGAACAAGCCGCACAATATTGTGTTGATCAAAAAGGTATGCCCCAGGTCTCTGAAAAACGGTTTAATGAAGAGGTTAAATGGGTAACCGATGAGATCCGTGCTATGGACGGCGAAGAAAATTTATATGAACTTCGACGTGAATTGCGTTCAACAATGGATTTAAATGTTGGCGTTTTCAGAACCCAGGAGGGTATGGAAACGGCATTAAATAAAATCAAAGAATTGAAACAACGTTACAAGAAAATTAGTATTCAGGATAAATCAGGCACTTATAATACCAATTTAATACACGCTTTAGAGCTAATGAATTTGCTTGAATTGGCGGAAGTAATGGTTGCCGGAGGATTGGAAAGAAAGGAAACCCGTGGAGCGCATGCACGTCGTGATTATCCTGTTCGTGATGATGATAACTGGTTAAAACACACTTTGGCAACAGCTAAAGAAGGTGGTATGGAATTTTCTTACAAGCCGGTTGTAATATCTACCTGGAAACCCGTTGAACGCAAGTATTAATCATGGAGCTTACTATGAATCAAGAGATAAAAAAACAGAAAAATAATCTTGGTCTGTGGGGCTGGCTTGGCGGTGGACGTTATGGAATGGAGCGATACGCGTACAGCCTGCACCGTCTTACAGGGTTAGGTATTTTATTGTATTTTATATTACATATTTTTGCAACAGGTACCCGAATTTGGGGTCAGGAAGCATGGGACCAAACCATGCATGCTTTGGAAACTCCTTTTTTTAAATTTGGTGAATTCTTAGTCTTTGTAGCATTTGCTTACCATGCATTAAATGGTTTACGTCTGCTCTTTACAGAATTGGGATTGCTGATGGGGAAACCCAGACGTCCGGTCATTCCCTATACAAATGCGGTACGCAGACAGCGTCCGTTTTTTATTCTGGCAATGGTTTTAACCGCCATTTTAATTGTTTTGGGCGGTTTGGATTTTTACGTATTGTAAAAAAGGGAGAATGTTATGCGAGAAGGTAAATTATGGGTTTTTCATCTTTTAGCGGGTGCTGTAATATTTTTCCTTTTGGGTATGCACATGTTTATTATGCACCTGGATGAAATACTGGCAGCCATAGGGTTGGGTTACAGTGAGCCAATCAGTGCGGAATCTGTATTCCACCGTAGTAAGCACATTTTTTTCATGATCACTTATATATTATTGTTGGGTTCAGCTTTGTATCATGGTTTGTATGGATTGAAAAATATTTTATTCGAGATTTCCATGTCAAAAAGCGCTGAAAAATCCATTTCAGTGTTTTTAACTATTCTGGGGCTGGCCTTGTTTGCGTATGGCGCGTTTGCGGCAGTATTCGTGTTTGTCAATTAGGAGAATTATTATGACTACTCTAGCTGATAATGTAAATGTTGTGTTTGAAGTATTACGATACAATCCTGAGACCGATGATGCGCCAAGAATGCAGGAATATACTGTGCCGGTTACCAAGGGAATGACAGTACTTGACGGTCTACACTGGATTAAAGAACATCTTGAGCCGGGACTGGCCTGGAGATCGTCGTGCCGTATGGGTGTTTGCGGGTCTTGCGGGATGTTTATTAATGGATATCCGCGGTTGGCTTGTAATAATCAAATATTGCATATACATAAATCCCGTATTCAGATCAAACCATTACCCAATTATGATATCATCCGGGATCTGGTACCTGATCTTGAAGGCTTTTTTCAAAAACATAAATCAGTCAAGCCTTATTTGATTCGCAAGGACCTTAAAGAGCAAAATATGCCCACGGGTGAATATTTTCAAAGTACTGAAGAGCTGGTGAATTACATCCAGTTCGCATATTGTATTAAATGTGGGCTCTGCCTTGCCGCCTGCCCCACGGTTGCTACGGATGAGCAGTTTGCCGGTCCTCAGGCACTTGCACAGGCATATCGTTACAATGCAGATTCCCGGGATGAAGGCAGCGATGAGCGTTTGGAAATTACATTTTCAGGGCACGGAGCACCCAACTGTCACTTTGCAGGTGCGTGTTCAGATGTTTGTCCCAAAGATGTGGATCCGTCATTTGCAATTCAGCTCTTGAAAAAAGAAATGTTTTTGAAAACATTGAAAACCGGCAAGGCGAAAAAGAGTATACATTTGATACCTCTCAATAAAGATTTTGTTGAAAGTCCGGATGTTCCGGCGGCACCCAAACCGACTGTCTAAATGGTTAAAAAATATTTGATTGCTGCTAGAAAATGCATTATATTGCAATAAATATTAAAGGTTAAGGAAAAGAAGATGGCAAATCCGGAACAAGTGGCGGTATTGAAAAAGGGTGTAAAATGTTGGAACGAGTGGAGAAAAAAGAATCCCAATGAACGTATAGATCTAAGGGGGATTGATTTTTTTTCTGAGGATTTAAAGGGGGTTGATTTCCGCAAAGCAGATCTTCGAAGGGCAGAATTACGAAAATCAGATTTGACTAAAGCTGATCTGAGGGGAGCCGATTTTTGGCATGCAGACTTGCGTGAATGCAAGTTTATTGGTGCAAATATGTCTAACGCCAATTTCAAGAATGCAAATCTATGGCATTCCGATTTACGTGAAGCTGATATGACGGGTTCAGATACACGAGACGCAAATTTAACAGGCGCCAATTTGGTTGGCGCCCGTACCTGATGCTTTAATCCGATTTATATTGGTTCCGGCCGTCAACAAAGCTATTGCCGCCATGCGCGTCTTGAGCAACTACGGCCGGAAAGTCTTTTACTGTTAACTTTCTAATGGCTTCAGCACCAAGTTCGTCATAAGCCACTACCTGACTGTCTTGAATGGATTTGGCTATCAATGCTGCTGCACCTCCTACCGCTGTCATATAAACACCTTTATACTCCTGAAGTGCTTTGGCTACATTGGCGCCCATTTCACCTTTACCAATCATACCTCGTGAACCCGCTTTTAGTATTTTAGGAGCGTAAGGATCCATACGATAACTTGTAGTGGGACCTGCTGAACCAATTACCTGTCCGGGACGCGCAGGTGATGGGCCAACATAATATATCAGGTGTCCTTTAACATCAATGGGGAGGTCCTGGCCGGAATCAAGCAGTTCAACAAGACGTTTATGCGCCGCATCTCGTGCTGTGTAGATGATACCGGTGATCAATACATTGTCTCCGGCATGCAGCTTTTCCACTTGTTTTTCGTCAAGTGGAGTTGTTAAAGATATTGTTTCTGCCATAATAGGTTTCCCTGTTTTTACAAAATTACAATTCAACCGATTTATGCCGGGCCGAATGACATTGGATATTCACTGACGCCGGTAACGATGCAATGTGACACGGATGCACTTCAATGTGAACATCCAGAGCTGTTGTATTGCCGCCTAAACCCTGGGGCCCAATGCCCAACTTGTTCACTTTTTCTAGTAATTCTAATTCCATGTCCGCGTAAAAGGGGTCCGGATTGCGGTCACCTATTGAACGGGTGAGTGATTTTTTTGCCAGCCAGGCGACTTTTTCAAAAGTACCTCCAATGCCAACACCCACAATGATAGGGGGACAAGGATTTCCACCAGATCTGCTGACTTTATCTACAACAAAGTTTTTGACGCCTTCGGCGCCATCGGCAGGTTTGAGCATGGCAACTTCACTCATGTTTTCACTTCCACCGCCTTTTGGGGCCATGGTAATTTTTAACTTGTCTCCCGGAACTATATCGGTCCAGATAATGGCAGGGGTATTGTCTTTGGTGTTTACCCTGCGTAATGGATCTTCAACAATGGATTTTCGTAAATATCCATCTTTGTAACCTGAACGAACGCCTTCGTTAATGGCCTGGTTCAGTGTTCCGCCGGTTATATGCACATCTTGACCCATTTCTACAAAAAACACAGAAAAACCGGTATCCTGACAGAGTGGGAATACACCGTTTTTAGAGATTTTTGCGTTTTCAATGAGCTGTTCAAGTATTGCACGGCCGGTGGGAGAGTTTTCTTTTTTCAGGTTTTCCTGAAATGACTGGATGACATCATCACCTAGTTGATAGTTTGCGTTGATGCAAAGTTCAGCTACATTTTGCACCACACTATCATACGGTAATTCGCGCATAACTAGCCTCCTGATTTGTTTAAGGCTGTAAGCAAATATTCTTTATGTTGTCTAGTATACAAAAGAATTGAAAATATGTCAAGTGATTACATTCATGTTTTTAAAATGATGGATAAAATAGGGTGTTAATTTTTCATGTAAATGAAAAATTTGCGCAGAAACCATACTATTTTACTACACTACTATTGTGATTATAAAATATGAATCTCTTGAGAGGTTTTGTGCGTATAATGTTGAAAACGAATTCAATAATTCGCAATTGTTGTGATTTTTATCGATTTTTTTATATTGTTCTGGCATAAAAATTGATATTGTGTTGTTAATAAGCAGTTAGAAGTAATTTGGAGTAGGTGTGAGAATTAAATACAGCATAAGCATTCTGTTTGGTGCACTTTTAATTATATTGGTGATGGTGGTCGTTTCTTTTGCGGTAATTGAAAGCAAGAGCAGTCAGGAAAAGTATATTTCCGATATAAGTAAAAGTATAATTATTCATGAATCTATGGCTCAGGTAGATCAGGAACGCAGCAAAAGTGTGAACAAAATTTTAGACATCATTGAGAAATACAACAATGAAATGAATGACAGTCAAAGGGTTGATATTGCTAACGAGATCTATGAGATGAGTGTGAAATACCCGAATCTGAATATAGATTTTATAGCGGCTACCATTACACATGAAAGTGCCAATACCTGGGATCCTCAGGTGGTATCGCGGGTGGGTGCAATGGGACTCATGCAGATCATGCCATCAACCGGGGAATATTTGGCTGCAGAAGAGGGGATTGAATGGACATCCAGCAAGATGTTGAATGATCCATTAATCAATATTCGTTTGGGATGCAGGTATCTGAATGAAATGGTAACCATGTATGATCACGATGGCGGTTTGGCAGCGTATAATGCAGGCCCCCGTATTGCACGGTTATGGTTAGCGTCTAACAAAAATGATAATATTTTATGGAAAGAAACGCGAGGTTATGTTCCGGCAATTCTTAAATTGTATGCGGAATTTCAGACCTTTGGGGAAATGTGATACATCAGGATTACCTAAAACTGTATTAATCATTTGAAAAAACAGTTGATTCTTAATTAAAAAATTGTTAAACTTTTAGATACATTATCCGGAGAAATGTTTGATTGAAAAAATTTGGATAATCTGATAAAAGCTTATGATGACAGGATAACTATGTTGACATCATAAGCTTTTATGCAATTATAGGTAATCATTTGGAATAGATATATTTTTGGAGAATAACTAATGGTTAAGATCCTTGGTGAAGGTTATACATTTGATGATGTTTTACTTGTGCCTAATAAATCTACAGTTTTGCCCAAAGAGGTAAGTGTTGAAACACGCCTGACTCGTAAAATCACATTAAAGATCCCGATTGTTTCTGCAGCTATGGATACGGTCACAGAATCGGACTTGGCTATTGCATTGGCTCGGGAAGGTGGAATTGGCATTATTCACAAGAATTGTACAATTCAAGAGCAGGCCGAAGAAATTGACACCGTAAAACGTTCTGAAAGCGGTATGATTATGAATCCTATTACGCTTTCACCAGACCGAAAAATAAGTGAAGCTCTCGAATTGATGTCACGGTACCGCATTTCGGGAATTCCTATTGTTGACGGACAGAAATTGGTGGGTATTTTAACAAACCGTGATTTGCGGTTTGAGACAGATTCCAACAAGCGCGTTTCTTCTTTGATGACCAAAGATGAATTGATAACCGTACCGATTGGAACCTCTCTGGACGAAGCTGAAAAAATCCTGCAAAAACATCGTATTGAAAAACTGCTGGTAGTAGATAAAGATCAGCGCCTAAAGGGATTGATTACAGTTAAAGATATTCAAAATCGAAAAAAATACCCCAATGCTTCCAAAGACCAGCATGGCCGTTTGATTGTTGGTGCCGCGGTTGGTGTAGCACGTGATACAATAGACAGGGCAACTGCTCTGGTTGATGCCGGCGCGGATGTGCTTGTTGTTGATACCGCGCATGGTCATTCTGTTGGCGTTTTTGATACAATTAAAAGTTTGAAAAAGAATTTTCCGGATATGGAAATTGTCGCCGGTAATATTGCAACTCCTGAAGCTGCCGAAGATCTGATCGCTGTGGGCGCAGATGGAATCAAGGTAGGTATAGGACCAGGCTCTATCTGTACGACCCGTGTAGTTATGGGAACAGGTGTGCCCCAGTTAACAGCTATTATGAATGTAGCTGAAGTTTGCCAAAAACATAATATCCCATTAATTGCAGATGGTGGTATTAAACAAACAGGTGACATTGCCAAGGCTCTTGCGGCTGGTGCTGATTCCGTGATGATGGGTAACTTGCTTGCCGGTACGGATGAAAGTCCTGGTGAAACAATATTGCTTGAAGGCAGAAGTTACAAAGTATATAGAGGCATGGGCTCCATACGTGCCATGCGTGGTGGTCGAGGTGATCGCTATTTTCAGGAAGGTGAGATGGATACCAAGAAACTGGTTCCTGAAGGAATCGAAGGGCGCATACCTTATCGTGGTAAAGTGCGGGATGTGATTTATCAGATGATTGGAGGATTACGCGCATCTATGGGATATTGTGGTTCAGCTGATCTTAAGGAATTGAAAGAAAAAGCAAGATTTATGCGAATAACTGCAGCGGGTTTATTGGAAAGTCATCCTCATGATGTTGAAATAACCCACGAAGCCCCCAATTATCACCTGTCCGGAAAAAAACGCTAATTAAACGAGTATATAAACTAAAAAACCGGGTTGCAAATTGACCCGGTTTATTTTTTGTCAATTTTTTTTTGAATACTATTCAATAGTGTTGACAACCGCAGCAAGGCGTGATTTCTGGTTTGCAGCTTTATTGCGATGGATAATGCCCTTGTTTACCAGCTTGTCGAGTTTGGAAGAAGCAATGCGAAACTGAGTTTCAGCTTCTTCTTTAGTAGTTGCTGATCTAACTTTTTTAACCTGTGTCTTTAATGAAGACATGTAAACTTTATTCTTCAAGTTATCACGCGCATTGGTTTGAATGCGTTTAATTGCTGATTTATGATGTGCCATTGGACCTCTCGCTCTTTATATGTTAAACATCAAAACCTTAAAATATAATAAATATACAAATAAAATTCAATAAAAAAATACATTAATTGTTCAACATGTGAAAAACGGAGCAAGTTATGCAAATACTGGTTACCAGGGTGGTTAGTAAGCAAGATTTGAAAAAATTTATTAAATTCCCTTTTTCGCTCTACAAGAATGATCCTTATTGGGTTCCCCCTTTACTTTCTGATCAGCTCAAGTTTTTGAACAAAGAAAAAGGTGTATTTTTTGAATTTGGCAGAGCTGAATATTTTCTTGCCTGGCGAGATGGAGAAATTGTGGGGCGTATTTCTGCTCATATCAGTGGGCAATATGAAAAATATCATGACCACGAAACAGGTTTTTTCGGTTTTTTTGAATGTATAAACGATCAGCAGGTTGCTGACGCATTGCTGGATAATGCTTCAGCATGGCTGGCTGAGCAAGGTAAAAGCAAAATGGTAGGTCCTATCAGTTTTACCTTGTATGATATGTGTGCCATGTTGTATGAAGGCTTTGATTCCATGCCGGTAATAATGCTGTCTTATAATCCGCCATACTATAATGACCTTGTACAGGGCAATGGTATGAGTAAAGCCATTGACTGGTATGCTTTTATGGTAAATGCAGATGTAGAGATAAAACCTTCTTTTTATAAAATCAGAGACCGGGTGATTAAGCAGAACAATATTCGGCTTGAAAATCTGTCGATTAAAGAGTTGGATGATGCTATACTCAAGGTTGGCAAAATTTTTAATTATGCCTGGATGGAAAACTGGGGACATGTACCGCTTACAGATGCACAGTTGCATTATATGGCAGGAGAATTGAAATATGTTGCGGTTGAAGAGTTGAGCTATTTTGCGTATGTTGGTGACGAGTGTGTGGGTTTTGCGTTGACCCTAAAAGATGCTAATCCGGCCATTCAAAAAGCCAATGGACGCCTTTTACCTTTTGGAATATTTAAAATGTTGAATGAGATGAAACGCATTAAAAATTTACGAACTATTGCAATGGGGGTATTACCTGAATATAGGCACCGTGGGCTGGAAATAGTATTTTATTTGAATTCCATTGAACAGGGCCGAAAAATGGGTTTTCCACAATCCGAGTGCTCAATTATTGTTGAAACCAATAAACGAATGATAGGATCCCTGGAGGATCTGGATGCAAAGCGGTATAAAACTTATCGTTTTTATGAAAAAAATGTAAAATAAAGAATTTTTTTATGGGGGATTTTGTTCGAATATTCTTGCTGTATATACAGATTAAATCTTGGATAAATTAAAAAAAACTCTAAATTAGTAGATTAATTCGAAACAAAAGCGAGTAATCAATTCATGGGAGAACATCCCGAACAATTTGCACAAATTCCAATGCAGACCATAGGTCCTGTTTTAATTAAAGGGCCGATAGTGAATGAAGAAATTGTGGTCCCCATGGCCACTTTTGAATCTCCTTTATGGCCTTCAACAAATCGTGGTGCCCGTGTTACGTTACGTTCGGGTGGTATTCAGGCTGTTGTAGTTGACGACCGGATGACAAGGTCTGTATTGGTAGAAGCTCCTGATGCGTTATATGCGTTAAATGTAGTGCAGTTTTTGCATACGAATCGTGAGCGGGTTAAAACAGTTGTAGAATCTACAAGCAGATTTGCAGCATTTTTGGATATTCATCATCAATTAACTGCAAATTTATTATATATCCGTCTTGAAATTCAATCCGGTGACGCTTCCGGTCATAATATGGTGACCAAAGCTGCCGATGCTTTTTTGGAATGGTTGTTGAACGAATTTAAGGAACTGGAATATGTTTCTGTTTCAGGTAATTTATGTTCAGATAAAAAAGTGTCTGCTGTGAATGGAATATTGGGGCGTGGCCGTAATGTTATTGCAGAGGTAACAATTCCAAGAAAGCTCTGCACCCGTTACCTGAAAACGACACCTGAAAAGATAGTTGATCTGAATTTAAAAAAGAATTTAATGGGATCAATGTTGGCCGGTGGACTGCGCAGTGCTAATGCCCATTTTGCCAATATGTTACTGGCATTTTATCTGGCAACAGGTCAGGATGCAGCCAATATTGTGGAAGGTTCTCAGGGATTTGTTTTTGCACAACAGCGGAATGAAGACCTGTATTTTTCAGTAACTTTGCCCCATTTAATTGTGGGCACGGTAGGCAATGGTAAGGATTTAACATTTGTAAACAAAAATCTTGAATTGTTGGGCTGTACTAAAAAAAGAGAACCCGGTGAAAATGCAAAACGCCTTGCAGTCATTGCCGCTGCCACCGTATTATGTGGAGAATTGTCTTTACTTGCAGCATTGACAAACCCCGGAGAGCTGATGCAAACGCATGAGTCTATGGAGAGATAATGAGCGACCTCACCAACGAGCGCAAAGTTCAACACATCAATATAGTAAATGATAAAGAACATATAGACAGGGGTAAAAACTATTTTGATACTATCCGGTTGACTCATCGGGCATTGCCAGAAATTTCTATTAAAGAAGTTGATCCCTCTGTTCTCTATATGGGCAAGCGTCTTTCCTTTCCACTATTGATTTCGTCCATGACGGGTGGAGATCATGAGTTGGTGAGAACAATAAATAAAAATTGTGCGATTGCAGCCCAGGAAACCGGTGTGGCTATGGGCGTGGGGTCACAACGGGTAATGTTTAAAAATGTTAAGGCTGAAAAAAGTTTTGATCTGCGATCCTTTGCTCCTAATGCCTTGTTATTTGCAAATTTAGGTGCGGTGCAGTTCAATTATGGATTTGATCTGATGCATTGTAAACGTGCAATAGAAATATTGGATGCTGATGCGCTGTATTTTCATCTGAATCCATTACAGGAAGCAATTCAACCGGAAGGGGATACCGATTTTTCCGGTTTGAAAGATAAAATGTCAGATACTGTCAAAAATTTGTCTGTACCGCTAATCGTTAAGGAGGTTGGCTCGGGTATATCAGAGATAGATACTGAATTATTAATTGAAGCAGGAATTCGGTATATTGATGTTGCCGGATCCGGTGGTACTTCATGGAGCCGTATTGAGGACTATCGAAATAATGATGGCAAAGGTTTGGGCGAGCTGTTTCAGGATTGGGGAATTCCTACTCCTATAGCTCTCAAGAATTTGTCAAAATACCACAATAGCATTACATTGACATCCTCAGGTGGTGTTCGAAACGGTATCGATATGGTAAAATCGGTGGTGCTTGGAGCTACATTATGTGGTATTGCCAAGCCTTTTTTAAAACCTGCAATGGAATCACCCGAAAAGGTTATTGAGGTGATTGAACGTTTAAAAAAAGAATTTGTTACAGCAATGTTTTTGCTGAGCATGAAAAATATTAAAGCATTACATCGTAATTTTTCATTAATTATAAACTGGAACAATATTATCTGAAAAAGGTTATTTATGAAAGTTGGAATCGAATCAATTGATTTTGCTACATCGCATTATTATCTGGATCTGGAAGAAATTGCAAACGAGCGCAATATACCGGTATCTAAATATTACAGTGGAATAGGACAGGAAAAAATGTCTACACCACCTCCCGATGAAGATGTAGTAACTCTGGCCGCAAATGCCGCGTTCAAGGCACTTGAAGGTATTGACAAGGAAAAAATAGATACCGTCATGTTTGCCACAGAATCAGGAATCGACCAATCTAAAGCCGCAGGCGTATATTTACATCAATTGTTAAATTTAAATAAAAATTGCAGAGTGTTTGAGCTCAAACAGGCCTGTTATAGTGGAGCAGCCGCAATTCAAATGGCAATACCTTATATTTATGCCAAGCCAGACAAAAAGATATTGATAGTTGCATCTGATATTGCCAGATACGGTCTGGGTTCGGCAGGTGAACCCACACAGGGTGCAGGTGCAGTAGCTTTGGTGATTTCAGCAAATCCGCGTATTTTAATGTTTCACCCGGAATCTGGCATGTTTACAGAAGATGTTATGGATTTTTGGCGTCCCAACTATCGCGATGAAGCGCTGGTAGATGGCAAATTTTCTATTAAAATGTATTTAAAAGCATTGTCAGAATCTTGGCAGCAATATAGCCGAGAATCCGGTAGAACTTATCCCGATTGTGATTATTTTTGTTATCATTTACCTTTTTCCCGCATGGGAGAAAAGGCGCATTTCCATCTTGCAAAATCATTTTGCGAAAAAGAAATGACAGAAGAAGAGATTATGGCCCAGATTGAAAGATCTTTGGTCTATAACCGGATAGTTGGCAATACCTATGCAGCCTCTTTATTTTTAGGATTATTGTCTCTGCTTGATAATAGCTCTAACGATTTGACCGGAAAAACCATTGGTTTGTTCAGTTATGGTTCCGGATGTGTAGGCGAGTTTTTCAGTGGTGAGATTTTGACCGGTTATGAAAAATATTTGCATACAAAAGAACGTCAGGACTTTTTAAACAATCGAAAATCTCTGACATATACGGAATACTCTAAATTTTATAATGCCTATACCAAATCTGATAAAGATATTGAAATTAAAAAACACAATACCGGTCGCTTTCGATTGGCAGGTATTCAGAACCAGAAACGCATCTATCAGGAGATAGAGTGAGGGCTGTTGCTCCCGGTAAAATCATTATCAGTGGAGAGCATGCGGTAGTTTATGGAAACCCGGCCCTGGTTATGGCTGTTGACCGGTTTTCTACATGCCAGGTTAAACCATTAAAAATTAAAGATATTTTAGTTCAGTTACCTGATCTTGGTATTAACAAAAGTGTTGCTATTGCGGAATTGCCAGAGATCAGAAATGAATTGTTAATAAAATATAAAAATTATATAGATGGACAAATTCAAATTAGCCAGGTTTTAACTGATCCTGTTCATTTGTTTGTTTATTTGATCACAAGTTTAACAGAAAATTACAATTTAATTCCGGAACAAGGATTCGATTTAACAGTTACATCTCAACTACCAATTGGGGGTGGTATGGGATCTTCGGCATCTGTTATTGTAAGCTCACTATTGGCCATGGCCACACATTTACATGTTAAAGATGATGGACCGTTTTATAATCTTGCATTGGAAGCAGAAAATCTGTTGCATGGCCGTTCCAGTGGTGTTGATCCATATATTGCTCTGCATGGTGGATGTGTAAAATATCGGAACAAGCAGGCACAAAAAATACAATCACCTGTTTGGGCGTTGAATGTTGCCTATACCGGAAAACCGGTTTCAGGGACCGGTGAATGTGTAAATATGGTAAGAGAAAATTTTGCGAACAGCAGTATCTGGTCTGAGTTTAAAGATGTCACTGAAACAATGCAATCATCTTTGGAATTGCAGAATGAAAATAGATTTTTACAGTCTGTTCGCAGTAACCATACATTGTTGACCCAAATTGGAGTGGTACCTGAAAAAGTTCAAAAATTTATATCTATTATTGAAAATATGGGTGGCGCGGCAAAAACATGTGGCGCAGGTGCGGTAAGAGGTGAGAATGCGGGTATTGTTATGTTCGCCGGAAAGGTTGATCCGGAAATTGTTGATGAATTTGGGTATTCTGTATATCCTATTAGCGTTGAGGAAAATGGTGCAAGAATCATTTAGGGTATCTGCCCCTGGTAAATTATTTCTTTTAGGAGAGCATGCCGTGCTACGTGGCAGGCGCGCATTGGTTTGTGCTGTAGATCAACGGATGTATCTTGATTTCTCAAAGCGCAATGATTCAAAAATCCATATAAAATCAGATCTTGGAGAATACAATAGTTCCCTTGAAATGTTGAGTGACCATCCCAAATTCAGGTTTGTGTTGGAAGCTATACGACAATTCGGTCAGAAACTCGAGTTTGGATTTGATCTTTTAATAACTACAGATTTTTCAGACCAGGTTGGGCTGGGATCTTCCGCAGCGGTAACTGCTGCTATGCTTGGAGGAATTTGTCAACTCACGGGTAAAGAGATCATAAAGAGAGAAATCTTTGACCAGGGATTAAAAGTCATACATACGGTTCAAGGTACTGGTTCCGGTGCTGACCTGGCTGCCAGTGTGTTTGGTGGTGTTGCGAGTTATCGTATGGTTCCTCTGGAGTTAGAATCCCTGAATGAGATTTTCCCCATAACCGTGATTTATTCTGGAAGTAAATTACCTACCGTTAAAGTAATTGATATTGTGAACAAGGGGTGCAATGCTCAACCGGAATTGTATAAAAGTATTTTTGATCTTATGGACACAAGTGTTGAGCGTGCTGTGCAAGCAATAAAAAGGCAAGATTGGAAATCCTTTGGCGAGATCCTGAATGTGAACCAGGGATTAATGGATGCCATTGGTGTAAGTAATAAATTGCTGGCTGAAATTAATTGTGCGTTCCGTTCAGAGGATGGTATATTGGGCTCAAAGATTTCCGGTTCAGGCCTGGGGGATTGTGTTGTGGCAGTAGGTACAGGTAAACCTACTGGCTACCAGACATTGCCGCTGTCAATAAGCAGAGAAGGATTGCGCGTTGAATACATTTGATATTGTTAAACAATTCCTGCCGAGTGTCATTGAGCCTGTAAAAGAAACAGGATCAGCTTTTGCGCCCTCTAATATTGCCTTGTGTAAATATTGGGGTAAGCGTGATAAAATATTGAATTTACCAGCAACCTCGAGCTTGTCCGTTTCTTTGGGTTGCCTGGGAACACGCACTGCAATTTCTCTAAATAGTAAAGCGGATAAGGTTTTGTTGAACAAAAAATTGATAGATTCTGAATCTGTTTTTGTAAAACGCTTAATTGCGTTTTTAGACATGTTTAGACCTGTGGATCAATTTTTTTCAATAGAAACGGAAAACAATATTCCCACTGCGGCGGGACTTGCATCGTCCGCTTCGGGATATGCTGCCCTGGTTATGGCCATCAATGATTTTTTGGGTAACGTATTGAGCAATGACCAGTTATCTGTTCTTGCCAGAATGGGGAGCGGCAGCGCCTGTCGCTCCATTTATCAGGGATTTGTTTTATGGGAGCGGGGGGAGCTTGACGATGGTATGGACAGTTTTGCCAAACGGCTGCCATTTGAATGGCCGGGCTTTTGCATTGGTATTGTGCATGTAACCGAATCGGAAAAACCTGTCAGCTCCCGTGTCGCTATGAACCGAACCGTAGACACGTCTGTTTTTTATCAAAACTGGCCCAAACGGGTTGAAAAAGATTTGGATGCGATTTTGGCCGCATTAAAAACACAGGATTTTGATTTGTTGGGAAGGTCAAGCGAATCAAATGCGCTGGCAATGCATGCAACCATGATCGACACCTGGCCGCCGGTATTGTATTGGCAGCCGGAAACCGTTGCTGTATTTCACAAGGTTTGGCAAATGAGATCGCAGGGAATACCGGTATATATAACCATTGATGCGGGCCCTAATGTGAAATTGTTGTTTCAATCCTCAAATTTATCTGATATACAAACCGTTTTCAATAATATCACTGTAATTCAACCTTTTGGATAAATTATGAATTGCTCATTATGCAGATATTCTGTATATTTTCTATTATTATTCATTGTCACACAATGCATGTCTGCCTCGTTTGCAAGCAGGACCGAAGATTATATTCATCGTTTAGGGGATGGAGTACATAACAGTTTTAACGATCCATACTATTTACTGGCTGCCGGAGGTATAGCCGGTGCTACTTTCTTTGACCATAGTGTGAAAAATAGCTTTCAGGGTAATTTAATGCCAGGGCTGGTATCACATGTAGCCGATATGTATGGCAATGGTTGGAACTGGATCATTGGAAATGCTTTTATTACAGCAGAGTATTGGAGCAGTAACCGCCCCAAGGTAGAGTTTAAAGATTATCTTCAGGTTTACAATGAAGCATTTATCGTAAATGGAGTTTTAGCATTTGCGGTAAAATCCCTGGTAAAACGTGAACGACCGGGCAAGCAGAACAAATATTCGTTTCCATCGGGACATACATCGAGCTCTTTTGTTGTGGCTTCTGTCATGTATGAACTATATGGAGCGGATGTGGGAGTGCCTGCGTATACCATGGCAACGGTGACCGGGTTGCAGCGCATTCATTCAAACTGGCACTGGTTCTCGGATGTTGTTGCCGGGGCTGTTTTGGGCACATTAATTGGAAAAGGATTTTCAGAACTTTTGGAGTGCAAGGCGCCTGAATCAACTCAACCTTTAATGGTTCATTTTTCTTTTGCTTTTTGATGTAAATAAATTAAACTAAAATGAAAGATTTTTTATGTTCAGATTTGTAACGTTTTTAGGAAATCCCGGCGAAAAATATTCCGGTACTCGTCATAATATGGGTTGGATGATATCGGAATGTTGCCAGTTTTTACAACAGCTTAGCTGGGTTAAAAAGTTCAGAGGAGTGTACGCGGTGCAGGTGTTTAACGGGGAACGGGTTTATTTCCTGAAACCGTTGACCTATATGAACAAAAGCGGTGAGTCCGTTCAAGAGCTCTTGCATTTTTTCAAAATTAAACCGGAAGAACTGTTGGTGGTTTATGATGATATTGAACTGGATTTTGGCTACCTGGATGTTAAAAAAGGTGGCGGGCTGGGCGGACACAATGGATTAAAATCCATTGCGCAACGGCTGGGTACCCGTGATTTTTATCGGTTCAGAATTGGTGTTTCTCGTCCCGCGGAGGGTGAAGATGTTTCCGCATATGTGTTGGGTGGTTTTAAACCCAATGAAAAAGAAGATCTTCCCCTTGTTATTGAAAAATCTTCTCAAGCTTTGACCTATATTTTAGATAAAGGTACGCAAGCTTCAATCAAGAAGTACAAGAAGGCAAATTTATTAGAATAAATCAGGAGGTGTCTGATATGCAAACAATTCAAAGACGTGAATTTTTAAAACGAATGGGGACAGGTTTAGCAGGATTTTCCATTCTATCTTTGAACAGTTGCACTGCTCCAAAAGTGTCGCCCCCCAATATTTTGTTTGCAATATCAGATGACCAGACCTGGAAATACACGGGCATATCGGGATGTAAATATGTAAAGACTCCTGCATTTGACCGCGTAGCTAAAGAAGGTGTTCTTTTTGAACGGGCTTATGCGGTTGCTCCGCAATGCAGTCCTTCACGTGCATCAATCCTTACCAGTCGAAATATCTGGCAGCTTGAAGAAGCCGGTACACACGCCAGTCTCTTTCCCAAGAAATTCACTGTATTTACAGACATGCTTGAAGAATCAGGGTACCAGTTGGGTTACACCGGTAAACCGTGGGCACCGGGTAACTGGAAAGACGCAGGCTGGAGCCGGAATCCTGTGGGGCCGGAATATAATGAAAAGAAGATGGAAGCACCCAAGGGGATCAGTAACACTGACTATGCTTCAAATTTTAAATTGTTTTTTGAAAAACGTGATGCATCAAAACCTTTTTTCTTTTGGTATGGCGCGCATGAACCGCATCGTTCTTATTTAAAAGGTGCGGGCATACAACAAGGGAAAAATCCCGATGATGTTGATGTCCCCAAATATTTACCGGATGTACTCGAAATCCGCAGCGATATGCTGGATTTTGCTACAGAGATAGAATGGTTTGATATGCACCTGGCCCGTATTCTTGAACTTTTGGAGAAAAATGGCGAGTTGGAGAATACCCTGGTTGTAGTAACTGCTGACAATGGAATGCCATTCCCCCGGGCCAAAGCAAATTTATATGACCATGGAACCCACTTGCCATTGGCCATGCGCTGGCCTAAAAAGATTAAAAAAAATCGAAAAATTTCAGATTTGGTGAGTTTTATTGATTATGCACCCACATTCCTTGAAGTGGCAGGTGTACAACCCCATCCGGATATGATTGGCAAGAGCCTTGTGCCGTTACTGTATTCTGATAAATCCGGAACAATAGATGCAGAAAGGGATTATGTACTTACCGGTCGTGAAAGACATACCCATGCCCGACCTGAGAATTTTGGGTATCCCAGTCGGGCAATCAATACAGGAAAATATTTATATATCCACAATTTTAAGCCAGACCGTTGGCCGGCGGGCGATCCTTTTGGCTCCGGCGATCCTGAAGGCTTTCATGATATTGATGGATGCCCATCCAAAACACTTTTGATTGACAATCAGGATAAAAAAGGATATAAAAAATATTTCGAAATGGCTATGGCCAAACGACCTGAAAGTGAATTGTTTGACCTGGAAAAAGATCCGGATTGTATTGAGAATTTGGCACAGGTAGCAGAATATCAGGTTACGCTTTCTGAATTAAAAACCCGTTTGTTTGAATTGTTAAAAGTACAGGGAGATCCTCGGGTGACTGGCAATGGTGATATTTTTGAGAGCTATCCGCGTTTTAGTCGCATGAGACAATTCAAAGGTTTCAAAAAAAGAGGTGAATATAACCCCACTTTTAAATAAAAAAATATCAAAATGATAAAAATTCTTTCTAGTGTAATGTTTTTTATAGGTTTAATGTAATAGAATTCAGTTTACATTGTTTTACAAAAAAAATAGGATTGACGAAAAAAACATTGCACCATATACAGATAAGTTTTATATTAGAATATGTTAAAATTTGTATGTAAAGATTTGTAGATTTTTTTTCAGAGTTGCTAAATAAAGTAACAATATTAATTTGATATAAAATAATGCAATTGTATATATTCAAATAATTTAACTATTAACATTATCAACTTGTTACGTGGCTTAGTATTTTAAATATTAAGCTATGTTAAACCACGAGGACAAATGTTAAGAACTTGCTACCATATCTTTCCTATAACATTCAACAGAGCGCAAGCTTTATCGACAATATTTAATCAATTTTTTTCTGATAAGATTTTTAGTAATACAATTAAAAAGTATATTTTTTTGCTCTTTTTTGAATTGTAAACTATTGTAAAATATATGAATGAAATCATTAAGTTTATAATTATTAATTATTGATAGATACATTAACAATTAACGGTTTTAAAGTGAGTGAAAGGAGGTGTTGCAGCCAGTTTTTTAGCAACAACTATTTTTACTAAAAGAAGGGTAGTCTTTTGGTAAAAGGTTATTAATTGGGTAGATTTATTAATTCCTTCTGCTATTAATTAGGGTAAAGGAGGTTATTCCATGCAGAGAAGTGTAATATTTAAACTCGCCTGTGTATTTATACTAGGCCTGTTAATTGCCGGTACGGGTTTTTCGGCAACAACCGGTAAAATATCAGGTAGAGTAACAGACGCAAAAACAGGGGAGCCACTCCCTGGCGTTAATGTTGTGATTGAAGGTACCCAGATGGGTGCTGCAACAGACCTTGATGGTTATTATTTTATTATTAATATCCGTCCAGGACAATATGCATTAACCGCTACAATGATTGGTTACACACCTCTTAAACTTACAGGAGTAGGTGTAAACGTTGACCGCACAACGGTCGCAGATTTTAAACTCGAAGAAAAAGTTCTGGAAGCTTCTCAGGAAGTTACAGTAGTTGCAGAACGCGCAATTGTTCCCCTCGATGTTTCCAGCACCCAACAAATTATTTCCCCCGAACAACTTGAAAATGCTGCATACAAAGACCTTGCAAATGTAATGCATGCGCAGGTTGGTATTTCCGGTTTTGGTGCGAATGCATCTCACCCGCGTTTCCGCGGTCAGGATTATACCAATGGTGCTATGATCACCGATGGTATGGCAATGACTGATGAAATCCGCAATCGTCCTTATATGAAGATTAATATGGACGCTGTGCAGGAAATTCAGGTTATTACCGGTGGTTTCAATGCTGAATATGGTAATGTTCGTTCAGGATTGATCAATGTTGTTACCAAAGAAGGTGGCGACCGTTACACCGGAAGTATTGATTTTAAATACAGCCCAGCTGCTTTAAAGGGTTTTGGTCCCATGATCTATGGTAAAGATTCGCCTTTGGTACGCCCGTTTCTTTACGCCAAAGACGGTGCGTGGACCGGATATTACCGTGAAGGTGGCATGGGGGAAGTGGGTACAGCAAGTCAGTTTTTCCCCGGCTGGTTCAAATATTCAGGTGTTGAAGTAAGCGCAAATGGTATTCCCGTTGACGCAAGCGGTGCTGAATTGTCTAACTGGTGGGATTCATCCAAATGGGTTTTGGGAACCAATGGTACCCTGCAACCTGGTGATCCCCACTATGGTGAACCTTATGAAAATCTGGCACTGTACTTGTGGCGCCACAGATCCAAAGATAATTTAGAATTGTTGTTGAGCCTTGCAGAACAAGGTAAGGTAAATGCCGATGTTACCGGCATTGATCCCGATGAAGATGACGTGTACGAATATGGTGATGAAGGTGATTTTGTCGGGTCCTTTACTTTTGGCGGCCCAATTCCATTTTTAAATGGTGTTAAATTCTTTGCTTCTCATAGAGAAGAAAAAACATATTACGCACGTGTTTTTCCTCAAGATCATTATCGTGATCGCCTGACGAACCTTAAATTAACCACAAATTTAAATGAATCTATGAAGTTGAACCTCAACTTTTTATATGGAAAACAGAGTGGTACAAATGGTAGCCAGGGTGGCGGTATTGGTATTGAAATTACCAACAATGCTTTCTCCAGCAATAGCTCTGGTTTTGAAAGTGATGTTCCCAACAGTATGTCTGCCGCAAACAAAATGTGGTACCCCTATTGTAACGTTACCGCAGTTCAGGAACGTGTTTCAATGGGCTTCCAGTTTACGCACGTATTATCTCCTTCAACATTTTATGAAGTTACATTCAGCCATCTGCTGACTGAAGAAGGTCATGATATGTATCATCGTAACACCATTAAAATCCAGGGTAATGAATGGAACGCAACCCATTTACAGTATGGCCGTTTAGGTACTGCTGATGAAATCCAGGAACATATTGACAATGGTGATTATGATTGGGAAAACTGGCAGAATTACGCACGTGTTAAAATTGGTGATTACTGGTACGATGAAGGTCCATGGGGCTATGGTCCTGTGAACTGGCGTGATGTGACTGGTGAATACCGTATGGAATCTTGTAACCTGCGTGAAAACAATTCTGTATTCCGTAAATATGTATTAAAAGCCGCTGTTACCAGTCAGGTTAACCGTTTTAACCAGATTAAAGCCGGTTTTGAATTACAACATGATAAAATTCATGGTGAATATGGCGAAATCGATCCCTCCGTTAACGGTGGTAGCTGGTACTTTGCCAAAGCAAAACCCTGGTCAGGTGCCTTGTTTGTTCAAGATAAACTTGAATTCCAGGGTATGATTGCAAACCTGGGTCTGCGTATGGACGTACAAAAACGCGGTGAAATGATCAATAATACTGATCCTAATGATCCCAACGCATCTCCCTATACCAGATTTCTGCAGGCAGGCAAGTCTGACAGTCTGGATATGTTGAATTGGGAAGGTATTACGCAGGCGCGTATAAGCCCGCGTGTTGGTATCTCTCATCCAATTTCAAACGACGCAAAAATCTTTTTTAACTATGGCCACTTTTACAAATGGCCCAGTGCGTATGATTTGTACTATTATCGCCAACGTACAACTGATGGCTGGAGAATTTCAAACCTGGGTAACCCCAGTTTAGTTCCTCCCAAAACCATCATGTACGAAGTGGGCTATGCTCATAATTTAATGGACATGTTCCAGTTGACCGCTACCGGTTATTATAAAGACGTGTCTGACGAATATAACGAAATCCGTTACTATCCTATGGAAGGTTCGGATGTACGTTTCCCGGAAAACAACCAGTACCGCGATATTCGTGGTGTCGAGTTGATGGCTGAATTGCGTCGTGGAACATTTGTAACCGGTTTTACCAGTTATGAATACATGATCTCAAGCCGCGGTCGTTACGGTACCGAGTATTACCGTGAAGATCCCAATAGTGGTGATCAATTATGGAATACTGATATTACACAACCTGTTGCTCGCCCGGTTTGGAAAGTTAATGTAGATTTCCATACACCAGCTGATTTTGGTTACAGGCTTGCAGGTTACCCGGTTTTTGCTGACATGAACCTGAATTTCTTGTACTATTGGCGTGCGGGTGAAGTATTCACCTGGAATCCCAAAGGTATTCCATATGTAGAAGACAATATCCGCTGGCGTCCCTACCAAAGAACAGATATGCGTTTCACCAAACGTCTGTTCCATAAATGGGGCATGGAAACCGTATTTTACGTAGATGTTTTTAACGTATTTAATAACAAGAATATGACCTATCCCGATGATTATTCTTATGGTGATAACAGAGTTCTCACAGGTGTTAATGGAAACTGGGCATGGAACGATCACAAATGGTGGAATGGTGAATTCAGAGCTTATATGAATTCATTGGACATTGAAGGTGGCGATCGTCCCGGAGATTACCCAACAGACAGCAACGGCAAAGATTATATCGTAATGCCGTCGTTTACTCCATGGACATTCCTGGAAAAACGTGATATCTTTTTCGGTATCAAAATTAATTTCTATTGATATCATTAATACAAGTTATTTCAACGGAATCAAACTTGTGGACTCTGTTTAGGAGGAAATAAATATGAAAAAACTTTTCAAGTACGGCGGATTATTTGTTCTTGTTCTGCTGTTGCTCATAAATTCAACACTATTGGGTCAGTCGTCTACCAGACAGTTGCGATTCGGTGATATCCAGGTGACACCGGGAGAGACGATCAGTGCAATGTCAATGCAATACCCCCAAACCTGGAATGAAAATCTTGACAGTGATGCCAGAGAAGTTTCATCTGTTAATGGTATCAATGTTGGTGTTAAAATGAGTTGGACGGACGGTAATGGTGTACCTTGGGAACATAAAATTGCCCAGGGTATACAAAGTAAATTTACCGAAATTGAAAACGTTATTGTGCCCGTTAGTGGTGCTTTTAAACGTGTTTTCAAATACGCACCCCCCATCAGAATGATTGATGGCCGTGACTGGACTGACGCTCAGTACAAAACCGACCCGGTTGATGAAAATATTCCTGCAGACGGTATGGTCTATGGCAAGTGGAATACCTGGACCGGTATTGATGTAGAACGTTGGGTTTACGCGTGTGCCAATCAAGAATATGACGACTTTGTTGTTTATGAATGGATTTTTGAAAACGCATCTAACGAAGCTAAAAATGATGTTTATTTTAGTATTGTAACCGAAATGATGACAGGTGATCATTATCCTGGTAACTTGTGGTCAGATTATTATGGCGCTGGTTACGCAAGTGGCCAGGATTCGCTGCGTCTCTATTATATGTGGGAAGCAGATGAACCTGAAATTCCTGAAGATGACAAAGCTAACCCTGATCTGATCTGGGGTAACTTTGAAAAACCACAATATATGGGTATGCAGGTACTTCATGCGGATAAAAGCACTACTGATGATACTGACGATCCTGCACAACCACATAAAGCCGGTTGGTCACAGCGTGAGTTACTTCCTTCATTGAGTGAAGCAACCCATGATGAAATTTACGAATTCATGTCTGGCCCCTGGAATACAGCTAACCCCAGTCTGCAGACAGATGCAAGCGGTATGTATCGCAGCTTGATTGACAGTTGGGCAGCACATGTGAGTAATCCTGTAGAAGAACAAGCAAAACCCGGTTCTTTCCATTTTGGTCCTTACCAGATGGCTCCAGGTGAAGATGTGCGTATTGTTGTTGCTTACATTGGTGGTTCTATAAACCATCGTCTGGCTATTGATGCCGGTCGTGCTTATAAAGCCGGATACTCTAGTCAGCTTAATGTTGAAATGCCTTATGATGTAATGGATCTAGGAGTTCAAGGTAGTTTTCTGAGCCAGGTACAAAAAGACATGATCATTGATACCGGTAAAGATTCTGTTTTTAAAAAGGCCGGAATGCTGAAAAGAATCTGGGAAAACAGTAACGTTCTCAAGGGTACTGGTGAGTTGATGGTTCCTGCTACACCACCATCTCCCTCATTAACATTGACCTCAGTTCCTGATCAAATTGAAATTGATTGGGGAACAGAAGCTGATGGCTTCCCGGGACTTGCCGGATTCAAAATCTATCGTAACTATTACCGCCCAGCGGAATTGGCTATACCAACTGATACAACATTTGTTTTACTTGCAGATGTTGGTGCGTCAACTCATAGTTATATTGATACGGATGTGATCCGTGGACAAAACTATTGGTATTATGTAACCGCGTACACCAATGATGGAACCGAAAGCAGTATGCTGCTGAACCGTTCCGGTCAGTTGAAATCCGGAGATAATCGAGTTGATGAAGCTGTTGCACCTACACGTTCACCGGATGCAAACTGGAAAGACAATGTAGTTGTTGTACCTAATCCTTTTAATGCCCTTTCCCGCTACAAATATGAAGAAGATCAAATTAAATTCCTCAATACACCTGCTTATTGTAATATCCATATCTACACAATGACAGGTGACCTGGTACAGACTCTGTATCATAACGAAGGAACAGGTGACGAAGAATGGACCCGTCAGGACACTTTCTCTTCAATGAGAATTGTGAGCGGTATCTATCTGTTTGTTGTTGAAGAATTAGATGGTCCTCAAGGCAGCCCCACGGGTGAAACTGCAATTGGCAAATTTGTAGTGGTTAAATAACCTTTGGGTAAAAGGCATGAATAAGGAGGAAATGAAATGAAAAAAACTGTTTTTTATTTGCTGGTGACGGCGCTATTAATATTGGGACTCAGTCCTGCGTCACAAGCTATTGATAAATTAGGTCAAACGGGTATGCCGTTTTTAAAAATTGATGTAGGTGGTCGTGCTTCTGCAATGGGCAGTGCCAGTGCAGCCGTAACTGATGATGCTACATCTATGTTTTCGAATCTGGCGGGTCTCGCTTTTGTTGATGGCTTTGAAGTTGCAATGAACCAAACCAATTGGATTGCCGACATTAAACATTATGCCGGTGGTATTGCTTACGGTTTTAAAAACTGGGGTACTTTTGGTGTTAGCTTGATCTATATGGACTATGGTACAATGACAGAAACACGTCCGTATGATGGAGCTGATCCTATACTGAGAAATCAGGGTTATGAAGACCTTGGTGATTTTGAAGTTGGTGAATATGCTGTAGGATTGTCTTATGGACGTCGTATCAGTAACCAATTCTCTATCGGTGCCCAGATTAAAATGGTTAAACAGGACTTGTATGAAAGCTTGATCTTGCATGAAGTCTATGGTGAAACCGTTGTACAAAATGAACAAACTGTAAATGCATTTGATTTTGGTACCCTGTATTACACAGGTTGGAAAGATTTGCGCGTTGCTATGTCAATCCGCAACTTTTCCCGCCAGGGTCGTTATGTGTTTGAACGCTTTGAATTGCCTTTGATGTTCAATATTGGTATGGCAATGGATGTAATGACCTTGTTCGCAGATAGTGATATGCATAAACTGACAGTTGCAGTAGATGCAATTCACCCCAGAGATTACTCTGAACGTATTCACCTTGGTGCTGAATATGGTATGAGTAATATGCTGTTCCTGCGCGGTGGTTACAAATTTAACTATGATGAAGAAGGATTGACTTTTGGTGTTGGTGTCAATAAACCCCTGGGTAACTATGGTGTAAAATTTGATTACTCCTACGGTGACTTTGGTGAACTTTTTGGCTCTGTACATAGAATCTCCTGGAGCATCTATATGAAATAATCTCATTTTCGAATGAGTTGTTAAACACCAAAGGCCCCTTTATGGGGCCTTTGGTGTTTATATCTGATTTTTTTAAGAGGCCTGGATGAAAATAACTAAAATTTTGTGTCTATGGGTTTTGACCCTTTTTGCGGTTACTTTTGCTGATGAAGAGTTGTATTATGATAATGGAATTGCGCACGATACTTTTATAATGGGACAAAATGGTATCTATGTAGTTACAAAATTCTCTCCCTCTCAATACCCTGCAAAATTGATGAAAATTAAATATTATATGCCCAAAGTAAATGAGACTACGGCATTCAAGTTGTCAATATTACCTGCTGATTTGGATGGTAAACCCTGGGATGGAAATGATCTTGTTGAGCCGTTTGTAATATCTGGTGGGCATGCAGGGTGGAACGAATATGATCTCGGTGCTTTGGACCTAAATGTTGATGATGATTTCTTTTTTGTATTGTCACAAAATCCAAACAACTTTTTTGCAATTGGTGTTGATGATCAGGAACCCATAAGCCTGCATTCATACGATACCGACTGCTGAAGCTGGTGGCTGAGAGAAGACCTGGATTTTCTCCTCCGTGCAGTTGTACGGAATATTGATACAAAAATTGAAGAACCGGAATATCCGATTAACCAGAATCTGGTTGTTAAGAACTATCCGAATCCTTTTAACAATTCAACGCGGATACATTTTGATATTACCAAAAGTGGAAATGTCCATCTTGAAATTTTTGATATTTTGAGTAATAAAATATCATTTAATGATTTTGGAAAGCTTGAAATGGGTTCGTATGAATATTTATGGTCTGGGATTGATATGAACGGGAATTCTGTTCCATCTGGTGTGTATTACGTGCGCGTCAATTTGGGGCAGATGTTTGCATTTCATAAAATATTATTAATAAAATAGGAATTTATTTTTCGTTTTCCTATATTATTAAAATTTTAAATGGAGATTTATTGATGAAGTGGAAAACGATTACTTTATATGCCATTGCAATTATAGCCCTGGGAATAGCAGTAATGGGGCTGTTTAAGGCAAACCAGGCTTTTCAATTAGCATTGTCTGATATTGAACTTGAAGAACGTAATACTTTGATGACACCGGTTTACGATGAGGCTACCCAATCGTGGGCATTTTTAGCCATATATGAAACCAGCATCACAAATCAGGGACCGGCCAGTTTTTCATTAAAATCTATAGAAAAGATGTCTGATGGCGCAGGATTTTTGATTCCTTTAGCGGGACAAAAAATTCTGGATATAAATTTGTCAAGCAAAGCTTTTCTGGTAAAACCATCAATAAATGAAATTCAGCAAAATCCCCGGTTAATAAAATCATTAACTGAACAAAATTTTGATACCCAGGCAGATGTTGATCTGCTGATAGAATCGGGACAATCGAAATCTGTACGTTTTGGTGTTATGGTGAATGCGTATAATGCAGATAAAGATCCTCTGGCGCAAATGCTGCTTTTGTCACTAAAATTAAATTTTGATAATGGAAAAATCAGAGTGTTCAGGAGGGGAATTCCTGTACAGCCTTTGAAATAAAAAAAAGCCCTTTTAAAGGGCTTTTTTTTTATCCACAGCCACCTTGACGTCTTACCTGGGTGGCGATTTTTACTTTGGGTTCAAATAAAAGTTTTGATTCCTGATGTTCCGGTTCCGGTTCTGCCGCATCGTAACGTGACCCTAGTGCTGAATTGAAAATATGCCGCAAAGAAGTATCGTCTTTATCTTTAACTGTATAACAGCTTTCATGACCTTCGTGACCGAAAATGTCTAGCCAGTTGTTGATACCACCTTCAAGAATGTAAACATTGGGAACATTAAGCGCGGTTAACCATTTCCATGCTGTAGTAGATAGTTTTTCATTATTACAAATGGCTACAATAACTGTATTTGCCGGTTCATGCAGCAGCTCTGAAGCGTATTGAGGGATATCATCCAATTCAACCATTTTTGCGTTTTTTATGTGGAATATATTATAGTCTTTTTCCGGCCGAACATCAAGCAATACCAGATTTTTGCTGTCATCGTACATCAGGTCAAGCAACTCACCGGGATGAACCTGGACCTGGCGATCATCCAAAAGCACCTGTTTAGTTTTGGAGACCATTTCCCACTTGTCCTGCACAGATGGTTGTCCAATTACTATACCCAGTAATGACAAAATCACCAAAGCCGAGGCACCGGCAATTTTCCACTTTGATTTAGAGACCTTTTTCTTACCAATGGCGGCCTCTAACATCTCTCCACCTTTAAACATAAAAAGAGCCATGAGTATAACAAGCAAGACTATTACACCTGTATGTACATGAAAGACTTCTGGCAGAATTATGCGTCCCAGGTAGGAAGATGTCCAAAAGCCTGTGTAATTGCTAACAGTTTCTCCAAAGATAAAGATTCCGGTGGTTGCACCCAGTACAAAAAAGAAGCCATCTACTCTTAATGTTGCTAACGCAACCAATGAAGTTCCCGGGCAAAAACCACCAATAATAAAACCCACACCCATAATCAAACCACCTATAATGCCGGGCCAGAGGTAGGTGGGGTTTACCCACAGCTTGTCAAAGTCGAGCAGCATTAACCCTGATGAGAGGAATATGAGTGTCATTGCAACGATAATAGCCGTAAACATGACTTTTAAGACCGTCATATCTTTGAGATAAAATTGAGCGGCAAGTTTGGGCGAGTGGGCAAAACCTGCCATTTCTAATACAGAGCCAAATCCTACTCCGATCAGCAGATAGATCAGATAAGCTCCAAATTTACCAAGAATTGCATCTATAGGGAAAGGTGCCATTTTATTATCCGTCCTTTTTTAATTCCAGATTTTTCTAACAAACCATGCAGCCGCGTAACCGCCTGCAAAAACCGCAAACATGAACGCCCAGCTTCCGGCGGACAAGACCGCTCCTCCGGAGAGTGCCTGACCCGAAGTACAACCTCTGGCCATTCTGGCGCCATACCCCATAAATATACCTCCCGCAAACGCTAAAACCCAGCGCTGCCAGTTGGTGATATTGGGGCCTTTGGCTGTTTTCAACTTTACCCGTTTATGGATTAAACCGGATATAAAACCTCCCAGCAAGGTGCCTATGGTTAAAAAGACGATCCAGTGATCTAGTGGGTTTTTATCTCCACCGGCCATGCTTAAAAGATAGGGTACACGGTCTACATGAGCTGGAGCTACCGCGTCTTCCAGATAGAGTAGGATTCTATTAATACCACCCGATGCACCCAATCCGTTCCCTGTAATGAAAAACGCTAAAAAGAGTACGATCCCAAGCAGGGTGCCTGCAAGATAGGGATTCATATACGGTTTTCCGTTTTCAATTTGGTTGGTTTTCATTTATTATTAATCTCCATTATGATTTGTATGAACTTTTTCCCATCCGATTATCATCGCCTGAATAGCAGATGTAGCTGTGTAACCGGTAGTGGTTAAATATATATGCAGCATGAGAAAAGCAGCAAAGAACCATGCAACAAGTGAATGTATAGGAACCAATATTAGCAGGCCACCCAACGATTCTGCCAATGCCGGCCATCTTTGTGCTCCCCATATCAGAATGCCGGTAATGATTTGAATTGGCAGCAATGCATTTAATATAATAAGATAGGTTATCTTTTGTAACGGATTCAGTTTTTTATCAACATCTTTTTCAAAGGGGTGAGGCTGACCTTTGAAAATGCCCTTGATGTAGAACAGGGTCTGATCTATAGCCTGACTGAAAAACCCTTTAGGTTCGGGCAAATAGTTTTTGATTTTACCACTTGAAAAATGATAAAAAGCAGCTAAAAATGCATTACCCAGTAAAATAAAACCCAGTACATTGTGAATAATTACCGCAACATGGAAGGGCATAAACTTGAATATCAATGGAGAATGGATAGTCAAGCCAGTAAAAATTAAACCAATAATGGCTATTGCCTGCATCCAATGCCAGAATCTTTCATATACCGTGTACATGTAAATACTTTTAAAGGGACCTTTTTCATGTTTGTGTTTTGCCGTTGCAATTACACGCAAAGTTGCATGAATGGTTATTCCTATAATAACTGATATAAATATCAAGGCGCCAATTATTTGCGCAACCAGACTTTTGTCGTGACCCAAAATATAGTATCCATTTCTGTCCGGCGCTGGTTTAAAGACCAGCACTTTATTTTTTGTGATTACTTTGCCTTTGGGGATTATTGAACCACGATTTATCATTTGCGGAACAACCGGGGGAAAGCTGCTTGCAAGAACCATGGGCTGAGAAATTTTAGATTTGTTACTGTGACAGGATTCACATGTACGGGTTGTCCAGTCACCATGCGTAACGTTGTGGTGTAGTCCGTAAGGATTCACCTCACCTTTGATTGCAACATTTATCAAGCCTATAGATGAAAGTCGGGATTTGATAAAATCTATTTTTTCAGCCGAGTTTAACACCATTTCACTGTCTTCAAGAGACCCATTTTGATTCGCATCCAGGTACTTAACAACCTGAGGATCAAAATCATTGCCATTTAACAGCGTTTTTTTCAGGTCGCTCAACAATACAGGCGCTTCTTTTTCACCCTGTACCCAAAACCAAGAGGTGATCAGGTTATAGGGGGCAAGACGTGAGCTTCCATCCGGTTCAATGCGTCCCAAAAGTACGGGCTGGTATCCTTTTAACAATGTGTTGCTGTTAGGGGCCGATGCATCTGTACCTCTGCATTCGGTTCTTGGTGTACCATCGGGGTGGATCATTGTCCAGTCAACAGTTTGTTTGGCAGTTGAACGAATATGAGGGATGTGGCAGGATTCACAAGTCATGGTTTGCATATGTCTTTCTTTGTATGGTAACCAATCGTGTGTTGCCTCAATATTATGGCAAGACTCGCATCTTCTCATATTGTTGCTAAAAGTATTGCTTTCAGGATTATGGTTGCCGGGTCCGAATGCAAAGTCGTGACTGGGTCTTAACAGGTAATCATCAATATCCATCCGGCGTGCATCAAAATTCAGGTGTGCGGGCCGTGTAAGTGCAGATTCCTGATAATAGATGGGATTGTTGATTGAAAAATGGCAATCCACACAATTTACAAGTCTTTCCGCATGCACATCCCAGGCATAAGCCAGCTCTGATTTATTTTCAAGATTCAAACCACTGTCAGATATCCGTTGCGGTGAGAAAATCTGTCCGGTAGTCATAGTAGACCAATTTTCTGGAGTACATTCGGTAAGCACAACAGGGTGAGATTCATCGTCTTTAACCAGTCCATGACAGAGACCGCAATTTTCATTCGATGGATCGGTAACCTGAAAAACAGATCGTTTTACCGTGCCATCCGGATTTATACTGTTGGTATTGTAGCGATAATGGTCACCATTTTTAATCGCAATACCTGTTAATGTTGCCGTGTTTGCCCATTTAAAGTGACCTTGTTCAAGCGCATCCATTCTTGCCTGGTTGTCTGGATTTGGAGTATGGCATAGAAAACAGTTCATTTCAACAATTCCCGAGTTTTGCCAATTCCAGGGTTCTATTGTTTTGGTTTCGGGATTGAGCCAGTGACTTTCAGTGTTGCTTGATTGAGCATTGGGTGCGTTCAATTTTTTCATTGACTGGTTGAATTCAGCCGGGCCGCCACCTACGTGTCTTTTACCATAGGTCATGACCCAGTTTGCAAGCCCCAGGTTACCATTTTTGAGTTCATCATTCATCATACGATGGTAGATGACAGGGTCCCAATTGTTAAAGAAGCCGGGATCAATAGTTTCATCGTCAGCATTTTTATCAAAACCAACAGTACTGTGATAGCTGTTTGATGCAATGTATTCAGCATCGTGACAGGTTCCACAGGTTTTTATGGTTGATACAGGTAAATCACTGGAAATTACAGGGTTCCCGTTTTGGTCAAGCAACTTTACATCCGGGTGAAGGGATTCGGAAAAAACCTGGCCTGTCAGTAGTGTGAATAAGACTGTGAAAAATATAAAGCGTTTGCTTAGCATTGCGAATCCTTTATAGTTTATAGATTTTTATTTTTTCTTCCACCAGTCAACATGGGGTCGCCATCGTAACCCAACGCAGACCAGTTCATTCTTGTATTTTCACTTTCTCCGTGACAATCAATACATTGCAATGCCTTGTCTTTTGATGCCACCATATGGGTTATGGGCCAGAACATGACCGTATTGGTAAATCCAAATTGGCCGCTGTAATCAAGACCTGTTGCTTCGGAACCCAGTTCTGCGGCTTTTTGCCAGTCAAATTCAGTCCAGAAACCGCCCTTACCAAAAGTTTTGGGGACCAGTAAATAATTGTTAACCGGGTCATAAATTTGTTTAGCGGTATGTAGTTTAAACGGCCAGATTTTGGCATTGGGATCTTTGATGCTGCCATCCGGTTCGTTCATCAATGTGGGTTGAGTGGGATCTATTTTGTCTCCCATTACGTAATGTTTGGCATTTCCATTAAACCAGAAATAATCGGGTTGAATGTTTTTTTCATATACAAAACGACCTTTGATCTTTAAATATTCATGAGGATTTTCTGGTAAATCTTTACCTGCTTCAGACCAGTCCCAATGCATTTTGGTTGCTTCTTTGACTGCGGCATGAGGAATGTGACAAGTCTGGCAGGCAACCGAAGCTGTATGTGTATTAATGCGTTCATCTTTGTGCGTCTTTTGGTCATGGCAATCTGTACAATAAACCTGATTCTCATTGTCAGCACTTACAGATATGGATCGGCCTCTAATATTATGGTTTTCGGTCTGGTGACAATCGGTACATAAAAAGTTATGTTTTCCCATGTGGATATCGATATTCTCGCTGGGATTGTAGAGACTTTCATCCAAATCACCATGTTTTACTGCATTACCACCACCACC
Source organism: bacterium (assembly GCA_963693055.1). GTDB lineage: Bacteria > Zhuqueibacterota > Zhuqueibacteria > Residuimicrobiales > Krinioviventaceae. Next base: position 4,805,413 of record OY843751.1, on the reverse strand, counting down.
TCTAAAGTGACAACCGCCACAGTTGTCTCGGGTTGTGGGACCCACACTTTTGGCTACAGCAACAAGATCTACATCCGGTGCCGGGTACCCGCCTTTGCTTTTTACATACTGGCCTGAATGGTCGTGACAGACCAGGCAATCGATGAGTTCCTGATTGGTAAAGTCAAAAGAATCGTCCTCCCAGCCGTAACCGGTATGGCAGGCGGTGCAAGGGGGCCAGTTTGAAGTAATGCCAATGCAAAAGTTATTCATTGCGTGCTTTTTGCCCAAAACAACCGGCTCATCTCTACCGGGTAGTTTTATTGCCGGGCTTTCCCATGTAAAATGAGCAGAGTGGATAACCTGATCGCCGGCATCAGGATGACACTCCAAACACGCCCGGGTTACAGAGGGCCCGTCTTTAAAGGGTCCTTTCAAAAGATCGGCATGATTGGTTTGTGGTAATTTTTTCGGTACATTGGCCCAGGCATCTTTTTTATCTGTTGATGGATTTAGCAACCAGATTACCGGGATTGTAATGACAATGATAATTGTCAGCAAGATCGATAGGGATGTTAATGCTTTTTTCTTCATTTTTGTTCCGATTCTTTCTGATAGTTTTGTGATTCATGACCCAGAATACATGAATATAATATAAAATCGTTAAAAAAACACACGTTTCTATAAAGCTGTGAATATTTTTACAGATTTCAATTGTTTGATGGATTTAAAATCAAAAAGATTCAAAAAAAATGAATTAATTTAGAATTTGTGCAAAAAAAAGCCCCCTTTCGGGGGCTTGAGGCTATTTGATTTGAATATCGCGGGGTTTAGCTTCTTCAGCTTTGGGGATTGACAAGTGCAAAACACCATCTTTGTATTCTGCATTTACACTATCTGTATTCACTTTTGCGGGCAATTGGAACGATCTGCAAAAGCTTCCATAAGAACGTTCAGCGTAATAGCTGTTTTCATCTTCTTTCTCATCTTTGTATTTCCGCTCACCTTTCAGAGTTAAAACATCGTTGTGCAGTGAAATAGAAATATCTTCTTTTTGCAATCCTGGCAAGTCTGCCAATACTTCATAAGCATCTTTGGTTTCTTTAACATCTACGCGAGGTGACCATACAACAGAATCCTGATCATAATCACGTGCTGCGGGTGCATTCCAAAAATCTTCAAAGAAACGATCAAAACTATGTGGGAAATTGCTTGCCGGGTTGTTACGTCTTACTAGATACATAATGTTCTCCTTTATATTAATTTTATATATGTTTCGTTTTCTACTCGGCTATTATACAACTTGCGTGCCAAAAAATATAATGCATACATAAGATTTATGTAAACAACGACTTGTGCTAAGTGATGCTTTCTTGGGGGCTTGTATGGGTTGGCAGATATTGTGCCAGATAGTCGTATTTTTGTCAAAATGACGTGCGCCATTTTGGCGGAATGGTGGCAGAAAAAAAGCCGGGCAGGGCCGGCTTTTTTCTCGAGTTGGGTATGTTGAGGTTTTATAATTTTTTTACTTCGCTTACAATTTCCTGAACTGCCTGACGTGCACCTCCAAAAAACATGAGCGTTTTGGAATCGTAAAATAGTTCATTGTCGATACCGGCAAATCCCGGATTCAAACTACGTTTGATTATGATCACATTACGGGCCTTGTCAACATCCAGAATTGGCATTCCATATATGGGACTGGACTTGTCTTCTCGCGCGGCGGGATTAATAACATCATTCGCGCCAATAACCAATACAACATCTGTATGTGGGAATTCAGGATTGATATCATCCATATCGTGCAGCAAATTATAAGGAACATTTGCTTCTGCCAGTAATACGTTCATATGGCCAGGCATACGTCCGGCAACGGGGTGCACAGCAAATTTTACTTCAACTCCCCGGCTTTCAAGCAGCTCTGTAAGTTCACGTACAGCATGTTGTGCCTGAGCAGCGGCCATACCATAACCCGGAACAATGATAACGGACTGGGCATAACCAATAACCATAGACGCTTCTTCAGCATCAACCGAGTGAGCCGATTTGTCGCCGCCTGCTTCTGTGCTGCCTGCGGCCATGTCGCCTGTACCAAATGCACTAAAGAGAACATTGGTAAGTGAACGGTTCATGGCTTTACACATGATCTGGGTTAATATTAAACCTGCGGAGCCAACAAGAGAACCCGCAATGATGAGAATATTGTTGCCCACTACAAATCCGGCGGCACAAGCTGCCAGACCTGAAAAAGAGTTTAACAGCGAAACCACAACCGGCATATCTGCACCACCGATTGGGATTACCAGCAGAACACCATAGAGTAATGATAAACCAATGATCACATAGAACAATACAATGTCGGGTACCCAGCCAATGATATAAACAGAAATAACCACTGCTGCAGCCATTACCAGCGAGCTGACTACTTTTTGTAATGGAAAAGTAATAGGAGAACCGGAGATAAAGCCTGCCAGTTTACCCCAGGCAATAAAGCTGCCGCTAAAAGTAATACCACCAATTATAACACCCAGGATTGTGGTGATTGAAATATCCATAGGGATCACAGGGTTAGGCTCTGCGGTTAAGCGAATAAATTCTGCAATCGCAACCAGTGCAGAGGCGCCACCGCCAAATCCATTAAAAATACCAACCATTTCAGGCATTGCTGTCATTTTTACAAGACGGGCGGCAACAGCTCCAATGACGGAACCGATAATAATACCGACAATGATCCAGGAGTAGCTAAGGATTTGTCGATCGAGCAAAGTTACAACAATCGCAATAAACATGGCAATTGCGGCCAACAGGTTTCCCCGGCGGGCACTTGCCGGAGAACTCATATACTTGAGTCCTAATATAAACAGCGCGGCTGATAACAAATAGGACAGGGTAATAAACGTTGATAAACCATCCATAATTTATTTCTCACTTTTTCTTTTTAAACATTTGCAACATTCGGTCTGTAACAAGAAAACCACCCACAACATTTATGGTGGCAAAAACAACAGCAACTACACCTAGTACAAGTTCAAGATAAAAATCTGTGCGGCCTGTAACCAACAGCGCACCAATTATGGCAATACCGGAAATTGCATTTGCACCAGACATGAGTGGTGTATGCAACGTTGGCGGCACTTTGGTTATAACTTCAAAGCCGACAAACATGGCTAACACAAAAACGGTTATACCCATTAATAATTGTTCAGGCATACAACTTTCCTTTCTTATGCATTTGATAATAACTGTCTGGTTTTTTCGTGAACAATCTCACCGTTGTGGGTTATACAACTGTCTTTGATGATCTCATCTTCAAAGTCAAATACAACCTCACCTTCCTTGAGAAGCAGGTTCAACAACGATGTGATATTTTTAGCATACATCATGCTGGTATGAATTGACATTTTACTTGGCAGGTTTACCGGCCCAATGATATTAACACCATTTAATTCAACTATTTCACCGGGTTTTGAGCCTTCAACATTGCCGCCTTGTTCAACTGCCATATCAACAATGACGCTGCCGGGTTTCATATCTTTAACCATATCTGCAGTAACCAGCAGGGGCGCTTTTTTACCGGGCACCGCAGCAGTGGTAATAACAATGTCGGACATGGCTACATGTTTATGTACTGCTTCGTGTTCTTTCTTTTTTGCTTCTTCGGACACTTCTTTGGCGTAACCGCCGCCTGCTTCTGTAGATTCACCCAGGTCTACCTCTACGAATTTGGCACCCAGACTTTCCACTTCACCTTTGGCTGCGGGGCGAATATCAAATCCTTCTACGGTGGCGCCCAGGCGCTTTGCTGTGGCAATGGCCTGCAAACCGGCAACACCTGCACCAATGACAAAAACTTTGGCAGGAGGGATGGTACCTGCGGCAGTGGTAAGCATGGGAAAGAATTTGTGCGAGTTTTCAGCAGCGATCAATACGGCTTTATAGCCGGCGGCAGATGCCTGAGAAGACAGTGCATCCATGCTTTGGGCGCGGCTGATACGGGGAACCGTATCCATGCTCAGAGAATTGACCTTGTTTTTTGCCAATGTTTCAGCAATTGCGGGGTTTCTAAGTATTTCTAAAAAGCTGATCAGCAAAGAGCCATCCGGCATGAGCTCGGCTTCGTGTTTCTTTTCCGTGGGGTGTTCTACCGGAGGACGAACTTTGAGAACAACATTGGCCCCGTTATATACCTCGGAAACAGAGTTGGCAATAGAAGCTCCCGCTTCTTTATATTGCTCGTCCGTATAACCGGATGCTGTACCGGCTCCGGTTTCGACAGCAACATTGTATTCCGATTTTACCAGTTTTCCGACAACAGCGGGAACAAGGGCTACCCGCTCTTCGCCGGCAATGATCTCTTTGGGGACTGCGATTTTCATTATAACTCCTTGTCGAATCTAAGGTTTATGATTCTGTATGAATTGTTTATAAAGAATTTGAACCGGTTCAAGTGCTTTGGAGAAAAATAATCTGTCAATAAACAGTTATTTCTGTAAAATATTTCATTTTGAAAATAGCACCTCCGAATTCGGCTTTTATAACACGAAGGGTGGAATTCTTATTCCTGTATTCGTAATCAATTGGGTTGATACGTATTATCTGGAATTAAAAATTGCCAGATAATAAAAAAAAATAAATCAGACTTTGATTTTTGTTTTTAATGCTCTATGTTATATACCTTACTATTGATTTTAAAATTTATTAAGGATTGATTTTGGATATTTTATTAATTGAACCCTATTTTACCGGATCTCATGCAGACTGGGCCAAAGGATTGCAGCATTACAGTTCGCACAAGATTGAGATTCTGTCTATGAAAGGACAGTTCTGGAAATGGCGAATGCACGGCGGTGCGGTTACGCTGGCGCGTCAATTTATAGAACAAAAGTTGAAACCTGATCTCATTTTAGCAACAGACATGCTGGACCTTTCAACCTTTTTAGCGCTGACCCGCAAACAAACATCCCATATTCCGGTTGCATTATATTGTCATGAGAACCAGTTGGTTTACCCGTGGTCTCCCGATGACCGGGATGTGAAATACAAACGAGACCGGCATTATGGGTTCATCAATTATGCTTCAGCACTTGCTGCTGACAGGGTATTTTTTAATTCGCGGTTCAATTGTGACAGTTTTTTAGCTGAATTGCCTGGATTTTTAAAGCATTTTCCGGATTATAATGAACTGCGCAGTATTGATGAGATCAAAGAAAAAGCAGAGGTATTGTCTTTGGGGCTTGATCTGCAAAAATTTGATGCATTCAAACCTGATGGGTTAAGTAAAGACAAACCTTTGATCTTGTGGAACCATCGATGGGAATTTGATAAAAATCCGGATGGATTTTTTGAGTGTTTATTTGATTTGAATAAAGCAGGTTTGGATTTTAATGTTGCAGTACTTGGAGAGAATTTTAGCAAGAATCCTGAAATATTCAACAAGGTCAAAGACCGGTTACGAGATAAAATTGTGCATATGGGGTTTGCAGAGTCTTTCGAGAATTACGCGTACTGGTTATGGCGTGCCGATATTCTTCCGGTTACTTCTTTTCATGACTTTTTTGGCGCCAGTGTAATGGAGGCGGTCTATTGTGGTTGTTTTCCGCTATTGCCTGACCGGCTTTCATATCCGGAATTGGTCCCGGAATTATTCCGTAATGAAATAATATATGCGGATAACCAGAATCTGTTCAAAAGAGTCAAAAATGCAATGGAGAATGTTGAAACTTTAAGAAAAAATACCTATAGAGAGATTGCCGAACCATATGATTGGCAAAATATCATTGAGCACTATGACACAAGATTTGAAAAAATGATCGGGCTTGGGAAAATAGATTAACGACTCGGTACGGATTCCCAGTTATAGAGGGTTTTTCTGCGAACAAATTGATTATATTTATCACTCCATCTATAAAGAGCGTCAAACCCAAAGGCGGTATCCGGATCGATATAAAGCTGATAATTAACAAGATAATAGCTCAGTGTATCCTTAATTGATGCGGTCATGATGGGGGTTCCATATCCAAATTCATCCAGGTAATTGTCGCATTCATCTGACGAGAGACTCAGTACAAGACCATCCCGACGATTGTATTCCATTGGAGTATTTTCAAACTGTTCAACAATAACCAGGCGTTTGGTATCGAATAGATATAATTGTCTTTCAATAATATATTTATGCAGTCTGACATGTTCAGACAAAGAATCGGCAGGGGGGCCTGCAAGTGGATTGGAATCAAAGCCATCTGCTTTACCATCGCCATCTGTATCGTTATCAAGGGGGTCGGTTAACAAGACGTATTCTGAATAATCGGTCAAGCCATCGGCATCGGTGTCATAAAATATATCGTATTTATTTATGATATAGTCTTTTACTTTGGTATCATACATCATTCTTTGGTAAAATGTTTCCCGACCGCCATTCCAGGTACGCTTTATATTAAACTTGTTGGGCTCTACAATGTCCCATTCATAATAATAATTGGGATTTGAAGGAATACCCGTATAAACCGGTCTTGACCAGTCTCCATCTTTATCCGCCCAGGACATCCAGAATTCCCAAAAGCCATATGCGTTAGAGGCATAGAGTGTCCATTGCCTGCCAGAAGAATCGGTTAAAACCGTATTGAGCTGGTTATAAGAGCCGGGCAAGTTATAAGTCTCATCCGGACCCCATTCATAAACAAATATTGGGGCAAAAGTACATGATGTCAGTACCAGCGATAGAATGAATATATATGTATAAAGCTGTTTCATAGTCCTTGAATTTGGTTATCAATATTTAGACGAATGGATCCTTGAATATGTTTACAAGAAACTATGGTGTTTTGTACTTATTGATTACAGATTGATTATCCATTACCAGTTGATTAACAGCTTTTTGAATACCAGATGCTTCTAGTCCATTTTTTATGCCAAAGGCTGGTTCTGTAATGGTAAAATCTTTTAACTCATTCTCTATTTCTTCCAACCGGATTAGGGATTCAATTTTCATTTCCGGTTCATCCTGTCCCAGGGTCATGGACCGTATCACATTATCGTACAGGTTCACCATTAATTCTGAATATTTTTTTTGTTGATTCAATTCAAGCAATCTTTTTTGGGTTTGCGGAGGAATATCTCCTGTTAGTGCTTCATACAGGATATATTGAACCTCATAAATCAATTGATATGTCCGCTCCCAATTAGTTCCTGTTTGAGGATTGGAAGTTGTTTCATCGAGCGTGAAATGATCGGCAAAATTTTCCAGGGGTAACAGGGTTTTAGCGGTAGAATCCAGAATTACATGGTTAACCTGATCTGCAAGGTCCCATTTCCATACGGCAATATTTGCCATGGCTTCTTCAATTTTATTATAATATTCCTGCATCAACTGATATGCACCCGGATACTGGTTTACGATGTACTCTATTTTTAAAGAGTCGAGATCCACATGCTGACGCCATGCTTGTCGTGCTAATTGATAGTTCATGAAATTATTAGCACCACCATTGGTCACCCAAGGATTTTCAGTGGCCATGCCTTTAACCCCGAGTTTATGATACAAGGGCATATCAAGGTTCATGACTGTTGTAAATAATAAAGGCAGATTTTGAAAATCTCTGTTATTATATAATTCGCAAACATTTATACTGTTTTCATAATTGCTGTTTTGGTTTTGCCAGCTATGTAACGATTCGACAATATTATAATTTACTTTGCATTTTTCGTCGTAAAGGGTGTGATTGTAACACCGGTGGTGGGGACTGATGAAAACCTGGATGTTATCATAATCAAATCCCTGCAACTCTTGCTCAGGGGGAACAACTGTATATTTGTCATTCAGGCCAATGATTTTTTTGGGGGTGGATGATTTTTGAATTTCTGTGTTTACAATTTGCAGCATGTATAACCATTTATTGGTATCATTACCCAGATTGCTGCATTCGTTACAAGAGCACCAAGGTAGTTGACTAATATTGTACAATTCTAAATAATCAATATTTTTCCATTGATTTGAAAGACGGTCTTTGATTTGTTTTAATATTTCTGACATGAATGTATTCTGAGAAACACACAATGCCGGTTCCTGAGACGATACAAGGTACCATTCCGGGTGAGCTTCAAAATAAGACAGGATATTGTCTTTATTCCGGTCTCCTGTAAATTGTGATGATAACGGATATGGATCTGGCTCTGTTGCTCCCGGATTTTCAAAACTTTTATGCTTATACGGATAGGGCGCATCAGGATTTAGTGCCATTTTCAATAGCTCGACATCGCCGTTGGTAGTTTTGATTCCCAGTTTGTTGTACAGATATCTGGTAGAGTCGCTGTATTTGGCCAGGTTTAATCTGTTTCTACCCATCCAGGTCAAAAATTCGGGTGTGAGTTGTTGAGACGCAGGCACCTCTCCCAAATAATCATAAAGAAAACCACGAAGCTTCATTTGCGGTGTAAAATACCTGGCAATGGGTTGAAGGATCAGACCACCCTGTTTAGGCACAATTTCTCCACTGGCTTGTGGGGAAATCCAGCGAACACCCAACCTGTCCAGAAAATCATATACTGAATAGAGGACTGCAGTTGGGGTGCGGCCGCTCAACACCAAAAAGTCTTGTGATTCTTTGAACCAAAAAGTATCCTGACGAAAACATTGCGGAGATTTGGATTTGGTTTTTTTCCAGCGTTTTCTCAATTTTTTGTATACCGCCTCGCGTTTTCCTCCGGAGCGAGGAGTACCAATAAAAATAATGGGACCATCCGGTATATCATTGTCGTCTACAATGGGGATCTCTTGCGTACTCAATTCCAGCATTTTAGCCAGATATTGTTGTAGTTCACGGGCAGCATAAGCGTGAATGGCTATTGCCTGATCAAGACTGTCAAGGGTGATATTGTTATGATCTATAACCTGGCTTGCTTTTACGGCATCGTCATAATTCCCCAGATCCAGTACAATTGTACAAATCTGGCTTGGGCTGATGAGTGTGATGGGCTGCTCTCCCGGACCGCAATTTATGATCAGGAGTAGAATAGCTAGTAGATATATAAAATATCGTTTCATTGAGTACATTACCTTTTTGTTTCTTTATCATCCAAGAGTTTCTGCAAAAATTCATTATTTATTTCTATACCCAGTTTCTGAGCTTTTTGCGTATGTTCGAGTGCATTATCAAGATCATTCAAGAAATAGTAATTCACACCCAGTGTATAATGGGCCTGGGCATTTGTAGAGTCTTGTATAAGCGTTTGCTGAAGATAAGCAATCGCTTTGTCAAATTGCTGTTGGTTGCCATATAATGTTCCCAGTCCCAGCATTGCTTTCGAATTTTCAGGATCAATTCTTAATACCCGGTTGTATTGGTCCTTGGCACGTTCCATATGGTTCTTTTTCATATAAAGTACTGCCAACGCAAGTGATGAATTTATGTGTGTGGAATCTAACGCTACTGCCTGTTTATACTGTTCTACGGCGGCATCATCCAGATTAGCAAAGTTTAGTGCCTTGCCTTTGAGAAAGTGTACATCCGCTTTGTATTGTTTTGCCAATTCAGGATAACTCGTTTCACAAAAATCTGCTGCTTTACTTAATGCGGTTAAAGATGCGGGTGACAGTTCTATGGCTTTTTTATAGTATTTTAATGCATCCTCTGGATTTTCATCAAGCTGGCAGTATTCTGCAAGAGTGACATACATATCTGTATCTTCGTAAATCGCTTTTTTGGCATTTTTGTATTGAATTGCAGAGATATCTTGTCCCAATCGTTTGTTTAGTAAAGCCATTTTTGCAAGAGCCAGGGGGAGTGTTGGATCTATCTTTTGCGCATCAAGATACTGTTCCCGAGCAGCCTGGTATAGCTGCTGATCATACCAGAGATCTCCTGCTTTTATGCGCGACATTGATAATGCATCTTTACCAAGTGCTTTCTGGTCCAATTGAAAATAGACAGCGGCAAGGTTTTGATAGCCCTCAACAAAATCTGGATTATAATTAATTGCAATTTTAAAAGCTTGTTTGGCCTGAGATATTTGTCCTGAAAGAATTCTTGCTTTACCCAGATTATTGTAAAGCATGGCATATTCTTTATAAATGCGATAGGGATCACTGCACCAGCCGACTACCATGGTAATTCCCTTGTCAACATGATCAAGTGAAGAGGTGTTTGGCTGACTGGATGGTTCCGTATATAGTTCTATGGATTTCTGGTATGCCAGATTTGCTTCGTCAATTCTTCCTAATAACATCAGGGTGTTGCCCAGGTTATTATAGGCGGTTGTAGAATTGCTGTCAATATTTAAAGCATTTTCATATTCTTTCAAGGCTTCTTCAAGTTTGTTGGTTTTTTTCAACATGTTACCTTTATGAACATAAAAGACAATTCGCGAACTGTCTCTCTCTATAGCCTTGTTGATATATTCCAATGCCTTGTCATAGTTTTTTACACGGTCCATAGCAATGGAAAGATTAAACAAGACAACAGAGGATTTGGGATTTTTCTCTAAAGCTTTGTTCAAAGTTCTTATGGCATCCCGATATTGTTCCATATTGATCAACACCAGGCTGTAATTGTTATATGTCGTTTCTATGGTGGTGTCTAACTCTATCGCTTGTAGAAAAGCTGATTGCGCGTCACCTAACCGGCATTGTTGAAAAAAAGCATTTCCCAGGTTGAAATAAATGGAAGAAGCACCCGGATCTATATTCAATGCATAAAGATATTCGTTTATAGCATCATCGATTAATCCGGTTTTTTGATAAATATAACCTAATTGTGAATGGTATTCTGAAATGTCTGGTTCTTTTTCAGTTTGTTCCTTAAGTAATGTTACGGCATCATCAATGAGGTTATTCTCCAGATAGATCTCTGATTTGGTTAACCAGGCTTCTGAAAATTCAGGGTCTTGTTCTATTGCATTATCAACCGCATCCAGTGCTTGTTTGTATTTTTTCTGTTTTATATAAACTTTGGACAGGTTTGTGTACGCCATTGCAAATGAAGGGCGCATCAATGTAGCTCGTTTGAACATGAATTCTGCCGAGTCTAGCTGGTCGTTATAATAAAACATGGAACCGAGGTTGAGAAAAAGCTCGGGATCCCAGGGAGTCAGATAAAGTGCTTCACGTAGAATATCTATGGCTAGATCATATCTTTGGCTGTCTGCTTTAGCCAAAGCCATTTTATTATATTGCGCAACGGAATATTCCAGCTTTTTACGTACTTTTTCCTCGTTAGTCTTGCGATAACTTGTACAAGCAGATAGCAATATCACTAGTCCGAGGATTATATAGTATTTGCGCATAATGTTAATAACTCCGTTGACAAAAATAATACAGCAACTTACAAAATAAACATCGATCAGGCAAGATAATAATCCTGTTAATTTTGTTTAAATTCAGCTTTTAACTCTGTATTTAACAAAAATACCCCAATACAGTTCCATATATGTATTGGGGCAGTAAATTGAAATAAAACTAGTTTTAGAAAAATGCTTTTGCCACCTTTAGAATTCCCTGTTTCCATGGTACTCTGTGAGAAACACCGGTAATTTTCAGGTTCGGATCGTATTTTTCCAGATACCATTGGTAGTTGCGGAGCAGGGCGTCTTTGTTGGAAAATTGTGATACAAAACCCAGCGTTTTTTCTGCTTTTTCTACAGAAACAAACGAATCTTTGGATGCGGTTTCATAGATCCATTTGTAAAGAGGTGACAGTTTTAATGCTTCAAGCAATCTCAGCATAAAGATGACAGGGCCATCCGGAAACGGAATGATTTTTTTACCAAATCCGGCCTTGTCTAAAACTGCCTGATAGTCTTCTTTCATGGTGGTGAATTCTTTGGCGCCTATATTGAATGTATCGTTAACGGTTTCTTTATCAAGTGTGAGGCATAAATAGATAGACGTGCAAAGATCTTCAACATCCAATAGCTGATAACGGTTTTTGCCATTTCCAATCATTGGGAAATTTTTGCCATCTCTTGCCCATTCATAAAAGATTGCAAAAACGCCCAATCTTTCTGGTCCTATAAATGATTTGGGACGAATAATGGGAACGCACATGCCTTTTTTACGGTACTCCAGGCAAACTTTTTCAGCTTCAATCTTTGCAATACCATAAGGGCCTACACCATCCAGTTTATCGTCTTCGTAAAGGGGATGATGGTCAGGTATACCGTAAACCGCAGTTGAAGAAGTGTGAACAAAACGTTCAACATTATTTTCCTGAGCATGTTTAAGCAGCATACGAGTGCCATCCACATCAATGGTCATGATCTCTTGTTCAGTATAGAGTGGTAAAGCTGCTGCAGTATGAATAACCCAGCTAACTCCCTGCATTGCTTTTTTTACAGCTTCTTCATCTCGAATATCACCTTTAATCTCTGTGATTTTATCTTTTTCAGGATAATCAAAATCTACAATATCCAGAGATACAATATCGGTGATCCCTTTAGACATCAGATAACGAATCATATTGATGCCTAAAAATCCGCTTCCACCTGTTACTAATACTTTCATATTACTCCCTTAATATTATAATGCTTATAAATAAATAATAACTATAATTGAAATGGCATACATTGCCATACAAATCAATATGGGTTTATCTCGTACCAGGGTGGTTTCCGGGGTTTCACCCAGGTTTAAATGATAGGCCAGGTACAGATATCGAAATAGACCATATATAACAAACGGTAATGTGAATACAAGATTGCGTGAACCAAATTTTTCAACCGTTTCTGCATCCAATGTGTACAATGCATAGGTGACCAGACAGGTAGCGGTGACCACGTTTATCATCTGGTCGAGAAATGTCAAGCTATAACCGGACAATGTTTTGCGAACAGAACCCGCATTATCACCCAGAGAGATCAGCTCTGCCCGTCTTTTATTGAGTGCAAAGAATAGAGCCAAAAACATGGTACAAATAATTAACCAGGATGATACATGCTCATTGATTGCAAAGGTACCGCCAACCGCTCTGAAAATAAAACCAGAAGCAATAATCATTACATCCAGTATAATGATGCGCTTGAGAACCATCGAGTAGAGCAGTGTGGTAACGAAATAGAGCGAGATAATAATGCCAAAAGACAATTGCAAACGATATGCAAAAAATTGGCTGGTTATGATGAGAACAATTGCCAGGATAAGCGCAAGCTGAACAGAAACTTTACCCGATGCAATGGGACGGTTCTTTTTCTTGGGGTGCATTGCATCTTTTTTCCTGTCTACAATGTCATTTATCAAGTATGTACTGCTGGAGATCATACAAAATATGATAAATGCAAAAATGGAATCCTGAATTAATTGAAGGTTGAAAAGATCTTCAGCAAAGATGACGCCTGCAAAGACAAGAATATTCTTTATCCATTGTTTTGGGCGCATTGCCAGAATGATATATTTCATACGCTGTCTTTATTTGTTTGGAGGATTATTTAACCCGGCAATCGTAAAAATTGCCGGGTTAAAGGTACGATATTTATTTCAATAATAAAAGTTTTTTGGCCAGTGTGAAATCTTTAGCCTGCATCTTGTAAAAATAGATACCGGATGGTAACGAGATTCCCTGATCATTTTTAGCATTCCAGAGAATGTTATGATAGCCCGGTTCAAGACGAGAATCTACCAGGGTCTTTACCAATTGACCATTGGTGTTGAATATCACAATTTTGACGTCAGCCGGTTCAGGCAGCTCAAAGCTGATAGTGGTGCTTGGGTTGAACGGATTTGGATAGTTTTGCGACAGTGCAAATTTATCCGGAAGTGCTGCTTTGGCCGTAACCGGTCCGTGTTCGTTCAAAGAACCATAGATGTCAATATCCTGTAATTTGTAATAATAGGTGATACCTGCTTTAGCATCTGTATCCACAAAACTATATTCACCATTAAATGATGGACTAATGATCTCGTTATTGATACGTTGATAGGTACCGTGTTCCATGGTGCTGCGAATAACATAAAAACCGGCATTCTGTGTTTCTGATGAAGTTTCCCAGAACAGTTCTATGCCGCCTTTTTGAGAGATTGCCTCAAATGTATTTAATTCGATAGCGGTTAGTACCACTTTCCAGGTAATCGATTTTTGACAAGATCCGTCAGATATTAAAACCTGGACCGTATTGTTCGGACTGGGGAAGAAATCTTTGCTGAATGGAACGGTCAATGTTGTATCTGCCCCGTTGTAAACATCGTTTACTCTCCATTCAAAAGTCAGTACGTCAAAATCCGGGTCCATTGCTGAAACTTTAAAGATGATCCGGTTACTGTCTTGTTTCACATCAAAGCTGGTTGTATCAGCGGGTTCAAAACTACTGATAATCGGACAACGGTTCTCAACCATAATATTAAAAGTGACTTTGGTGCTGTCTGATAAACCGTAAGGATCAGCGGCAATAAAGATAACCTCGTGTTCGCCTTCCTGCGCTGCACTGGGCTCCCAGGTGAATTTTTGGGTGCCGGTAGAATCAAATTCAGCGTTAAGCGGCAAGCCTCTTATACCAAAACGGACATTGTCTTCGTCAGGATCTTCAGCTGTAATTGTGAGTTCATAGATCTCACCCCAGTTGATATTCACCGTTTCCGGCATATCCATCAGTACCGGAGCTGCGTTGACAACTATTGCAGTGAAATTAACAGAATCACCCACTGCATCTACCGGTGTTACTTTGACTTTATGTGTACCGGCCAATGTAGACACGCTCCAGGTAGAATATGCAATACCTTTGTCACTTGTAGCAACGGGTTGAATGTCTTTGAGTACTCCTAAACCTTCAACAACCTGGAATTTAATGCTTTCATCCGAAACGGGTTGGTTGAAAGCATTTGTGATTTTAACTGAAAGATCAATATCTGTGTTTGGTCTTACCGTGTTGCCGTCACCTTCCAGCTTTTCCATGGTAATAGAACGTTGTTCTTCAACTATAAAATCAAAAACAACATGTCCATAATCGGTTGCTGTGGCCTTGATTTTATGCAGGCCCGTTAGCGTTCCGGATTCAAAGGTAACGGTTGCTTTACCTTCATTGTTTGTGGCAACAGTAGTTGCGGTTGTAAAATTGCCCTGTCCTTCTCCGGTTCCCAGCAACAGTTCGAAACTGACATTGTAATTCACAATAGGATTGTCATTTGTATCAATAACCGCTGCGGTAAAGTGGTATTCCTGATTAACAAGCCCAATTGCCGAATCTCCTGCAACTTTGGTAATATTGGCCAAAGTAGGTGCAGTTGCTATTGCAGTGATTTCATATGTTTCTACAACGCCATCAACTGCTGCATTCAGATGTTGTAATCCGATTGCTGATCCCAATTGCCAATGAACCAGAGCTTTACCTTCGCTGTTTGTGGTTACGGGTTGGCTTTCTGTAACGGAACCGCCTCCGTCAACAACAGTAAATGTTGTGCTGACACCGGGAATAGGATGATTGTATTCATCCTGTACCCATACACCTACTGTATTGTTTAAGGTTTTGCCGGCTACAGCAAACTGACCCGAGCCAATAGTGCTAATAATTGCGGGACTGCCTGTAACAAATGTAATTGTATCTCTTTTTACGATTTGATCATCAACCACTGCCCAAACGTAAACCTGACCTACATTTTCAGAAACGATTGATCCTGATGTTTGTCCGCCTGCATTTGTTGCCGTTTGAGGTTGGTTTTTAGTTACTTCGATACCCGCACTTTCAAGCATAACTGTTTTTCCGGAAACCGGATTCTCAAAAGCATCTTTGAGTGTAACCGTTATCTGTGATGGCGTTTGACCATCTGCAAGTACATTGTCTGTGGATTGAATAGTACAATTGTCCGGATCAGGAGCACCGGTTACGGCAGTAATTGTATAATTGATTGGGGAACCATCAAGGTCGCCGTTAGCAAGTCCATTGTCTGATATTGCGGTTATGGTAACGGTTCCCGGAGTTTGACGCAAGGTAACACCAACACTTGCAATACCACTTGAATTTGAATTTATAGAAACGCTGCTGTGATGATCGTTCAAAAAGCTGCCGCTGCCTGATGTGACCTGAAATTCTACCGGATGATTGGCAACAGGGTTACCATTGCCATCTTTGACGCGAATTTTTAATGAATCACCCAATACTAATCCTGCTGTACCAGTTAATGAGCCAGTAGACAGATTTTCAATTTGAGTCGCGGTACTTTTGCGTCCATAGGCCTCAAACACCAATGGAGAGCCGCCAAGTGAGACGTTGTTAAACTTTGCAACCGCTTCAAATTCATATGTGGAATAATTGCTTCCCAATGTAGGCGTTGCAGTGGCAAATCCATCTGCATCTGTTTGGGCTGTCATCATATTGCTGCCAGAAAAATGTGCACCCGTGGTATAGCTGATAAACTGTACTTCGTGGCCTTTGACGGGTATACCGTTTTCATCCGTAACTTTGACCTTGAATGGTGCTGGTAATTGTGCGCTAATCCGGCCAATCTGGTTGTTACCGCTTTCGTAAACCAGGTATTTGGGATCTCCGGGACCTGTTGATGCTACAAATGTAACCGGACTGTTGATAAGCGGGTTATCATTTTGAAATGCTGATACCTGAACAATATTGGTATAGGCAGTTGTGCCCAGAGTCAGATACGCGGATGTTCTGCCAATTTCATTTGTTTGTTTATTTGCAACAGTCTGTCCCTCTATGTTTCCATCACCTTCAGTTACAGAATATTGTACGGTGTGATTGTTGATTGCATTAAAGAATGAATCCCGTACAACTACAACAAAGGGTTGAGCCAGTTGCTGACCCAGATTCCCTGATTGATTGTTACCGGAGACAATATCTATACGTGCCGGTGTAGAAGTTTCACCATCTGCAAAAAATGTGATGGGAGAACCTTCTAACGCATCCGCACTGGCTATGGCAATGTTTTCACCAACCGCTGTTCCCAGTTTAAATGCTGCCGATGCTTTTCCGTTTTCGTCAGATGTTACATTTGCATATGTTGCTCCATCAACCTTGCCGCCACCTTTGGAAACGGTAAAAGTTACAGTATAGCCGGGGACCGGGTTGTCGCTTGCGTCGGTAACCAATACAGCAATATCATTTTCGAGCGTTCTGTTAACCGGTCCTGATTGGTAATTGGTATTTGTAACTTCGGCGAGTTTAGCCGCACTGCCAGGAGTTGCAGAAGCTTTGAAAATTACCGGTGAACCAGACGCACCCGGAGAAATGGCATGGAATACATAGATGGTATCACCTGCTGTTGATCCCAGGGTTGCTGTTGCGCTTGCAATTCCCTGTGCGTTGGTAAGTACATTAACAGAAGATTCTTCGCCAAATGTACCATTACCTGAAATAACTTTGAACTCTATCTCTTCATTTGCAATAGGAGCATCTGTAAAATCTACAACTTTGACTGTAAAAGGATCAAGAGCACTGTTGATCAATTTGGTCTGGTAATTACCCGATTGATATTGCAGCTTTTGCTGCGGGGCTAAACCGGTAGCACTAAAAGACAGTGGACTGTTTGTTAATGGATTGCTGTCAAAAGTGGATGTTGCATTCAAAGTTTGTGTGCCAATGGTTTCACCCAAAAGCCAGTTAACCTGTGCTAGACCATCCTGATCGGTCTGTGCCTGGAATGTGGTTGTGCCGGATTGATCAACCGAGCCACCACCTGTTGATACTGTAAAAATTACATCATGTCCTGATACCGGATTATTAAATGCATCCGTTACCTGAGCAATGATTGGATTGTCCAGAAACTGTAAAATATATCCGGTTTGTACGTCTCCAGATGATTTTACCAGTTTAGCAGGATCGCCTGCCACCGGTGTAATGCTGGCGTCAAAAGGAGAACCTTCAAGCGCTGAACCGTTATATTCTGAAGTTACACGTACAGTGTTTTCCTGACCGGCAGTTGTTCCCATTTTCCAGGTTACTTGTGCAAGTCCGTTTTCATCTGTAGTGGTGATAATCTGGGTTTCTGTATTTCCGTCTAATGTACCACCACCGGCGGTTACATCAAATTGTACGGTAATGCCCGGTGCGGGAGTAGAATCTTCTGCATAGACATATACCTGTAATGGATTTGCAAGAGTGTTTCCTGCGGTACCTGTCTGATCGTGACCGGATACATTAATATGGTGCGGTACCACTAGTGAAGGATTAAACTCGACTGTGCGGTTTACAACTACATTATTTATAGTTTTGGCTTCTTCGCCCGGCATTTGTATTTTTACATCAACCTGAGTGTTTGATCCCACACCAAAATGTTGAGTCATTGAACCCTGTGAGGTATATCCCTGCATCGCATAAACATCACGATATCCGATCAGATAGTCATTGCTGAAATTGCGTCCTGCTTCGTAAACCCAAATTTTGGCACCCATCCCATCGGGATTACCAGCTATATCATTTACAACAACTTTGAGCCAGTTGTTGGGTGTTTCTGTTGTATTTTTTAATAATTGGTTACGACCAAAGTCAATTGTATCGTAACTTGAACCATTATAAAGGTTTCCTTTGGAAACACCATAAAGATCCAATAAACCATCATTGTCGTAATCGATCATGATTCCGGCGCGGCCGTCTGAAAAGATTGCTTCTGCGCCTGTACCTGTCAGTGCGGTAAATGTATCATCACCATTGTTGATATAGATACGTGAAGAATGGTCATCAACAACATCGCGACGGTTACTGCGTACAGCATACAAATCCTCATAACCATCATTGTCAATATCTCCTGATACCAGGCCATAAGCTTCAATATTGATGTTTGCTGTGTTGGAAATATCGGTAAATACACCGTTACCATTGTTTTTAAGTACCAGTACCCTGGGATCAGGGGTTGTTGATGTACTGGAAGGTGCCAGAAAGATGTCAAGGTCACCATCATTGTCATAATCCATCATTGTGGGATTATTGGCTTTGATTGATTGGTTGGCATTTCTGCTTGCTGCTTCGTTAGAGAAATTACCTGTGCCATCATTAATGAGTAATCCACACGCTGCACTACGCTGTGCAATAAAAATGTCTACAAATCCATCGTTGTTAACATCACCGGCAACCGCGCCCATAACCGCGCCTGTGGGATTGTTGGTGCCGCGGGTTTCGAGTGCAAATGTGCCGTTGCCCTGGTTTACATATAATTCATGATTCTGGGTGCTGCTTACTGCAAAAATATCAAGGTCGCCATCATTTTCAATATCAATAGCCATGGCATTTACGGTGCTATAGTTCAGTGAGCTGATACCTCTGGATGTGGATTGATCACTGAATATTCCGCTGCCATTATTGATATATAATTTATTTGGTGAATTTACTTTGGCGATAAATAGGTCAAGGTCGCCATCACCATCAAAATCTGCAAAAGTCGAAGAATTTGAACAGTTAGTATTGTCTAAACCCGCTGAACTGGCATCTTCGGTAAAGAGTTGTGAATTGCTGTTTAAGTAAAGAGCATTGGGAATACCATCTGCAGTGTTACAGTAATTAAGATAAATATCATCCAGCCCGTCATTGTTCAGATCAACAAGAGAAACCCCTTGTTCGCCAAAAATCATATCTGAAGCCAGATCAGCAGATTTGGTGACATTTTCAAAACTGAAACTGCTTGAAGGTACCAGGATCTGCAAGTCGGTAAATGTTGGACCAGCCATAGAACCGTATTCATTGTCTGAACCCAGGAAAATGTATTCAAAGTTTTCAATCTGGTCTTTGTATGCTTTTCTTTTTACCATTTCACCATCAATAATGATCCAAAGGTATTGAGGGTTCCAGATGATCTTGAATGTATGCTCCATGGTAGCATCCCATGTTTGCATGGTTGTATTAGAGATGTTCATGGCATTGGGGTTGCCGGTATCTCCACCATAAAACGGAGTTTCTACCAGCTTCCAAGCTACATTACCGCCAGATATGTATTGTGCATCCGGTTCAGTTTTCAATAGTACATAAGAACCGGGAGTACTGTTCATATCGCGCCAGCTTCCATTCGCTCTGGACCATAAGGATATTAAACTCCAATCGTTATTCACCTGAGTGGCCGGGTTCAGATTCTTGATCTTTACCTGCATTGTACCTTCATGCGGTAAAAATTCATTCAATTCTATAACCAGTTTGCTGCTGGGGCCGGTAGTTTTCCACCCATCGGCTTGAAATGAACCGTTGCTGTTTGTAATATAGCCAATATCTTTTTGACCCGCGCTGACCAGATCATCCTGATAGAGAACAGATGTATGGGTGGGTGGGACTTGTGCTGTAGCTATAGATGCACAAAGAAAGACCAAAGCAACTGAGAATAACCTAAATGTTTTTTTATACATGAGCATACCCGCTAACATTTTGTTTATACCACGCTTACATGGCAATATAAGGAATTTAGTTTTTTTTTCAAAACAGTGACTTATTTTAATAGAACTAATTTAATGGTATTTCGGTAATCCGTACCTACCATACAGCAATAATAGATACCAGAGGTGACAGAAATACCGTTGTCGTTTTTACTGTCCCACATGATTTGATGATATCCGGCTTTTTGTTTGCCTGAATAGATTGTGCGGACCAGTTGACCGTGTATGTTAAAGATATAAATATCAATTTGCTGCGTTTTGTTCAACTCGTATTGCAGTGTTGTTGTTGGGTTGAACGGATTTGGATAATTCTGGTGCAATATATTGTCTGTAGGAACAGCAATTTGTATCTGTATTGGGTCAAATGATTGTGTGCGACCAGAATATTCCATCTCTTCAAGTTTGTAATACCAGTTTAATGTCTCTGCACCGGGCTTGTCCTGGATTTCGTATTCACCACCAGGCACAGGCAGAATTAACTCTGAATTGATTTTGGTATAGGGTCCCAGTTTACCCGGAGCACGATACAAGTTAAAGCCTGCCGTATTATGCTCACTTGCTGTCTCCCAGGTAATGGTAACCAGATCCTTGTCAGTATACGCTTCAAATGCGGCAAGTTCAATGCTGCTACTGATATCGATTGACCATGCATGATGAGTAGTATCAATTCCATCGGTTATGTTTACATCAACTTTGAATTGCTGCGGCCAGGAATCGTTTGGCTGAATGATCAATCTGTTTGAATCTTGCTGTGTGCTGACCGGATTGTTGTCTACAAACCACAGGAATGTTAACGGATCATTATCAGCATCTGTTACATGGACTTCAAATGCCGATACTGCATATAAATTCAGAGAAAGGGTTGTCTGTTCCGGAATTGTGGATTGTACAACCGGTTTTCGGTTCATGTTTGCAACATGCAGAGCGACATCTTGAATTGCGGTACCGCCATTTTCATCCGTTGCAGTGAAGCGAATGGTATAATCTCCCTGTGAATTATATCCGGGTGTCCAACTGAATTGCCAGGTCTCAAGTGAATCAAATTCCGCTCCTGCCGGAAGATTGGATGCAGACAATGTTACAGCAGTACCTTCAGGATCGTTCGCCTGTACAGTAAAAATCAAAGTCTGGTTTTCGGTTATAGTTGTATCTGTAACAACCTGAATGACCGGTAGATTATTCGCTTTTAAATTGGCTGTAAACTGGGCTGATTTACCAGGAAGCACACCAGAGGTTACATTTACTTGCTGTGTGCCAGATGCGCCCAATGTCCATTCTGCGGAAGCCAGGCCATTATTATTGGTAATTAAGGGAGACTCGGCTTGAATGCTGCCCTGACCGGAACCTACTGTAAATACGACCTGTACACCGGCAACACCGTTTTGATACTCATCTACAACCTGCACTGTAAGTGAATCTGCCAGGGTTGCAAGTGCTTCACCGGTCTGCTCATTGCCACTTTTAACGACAATGTCAGATGCATTGTCTGGCAGCGCTTTAAGCGTAAAGGTGACAGGCGAGCCTTTGATTGACGCATTAGATGCGGTAAAAATATATTCACCTGCTATGGTTCCCAGTTTTACCCGTGCGGATGCCTGACCGTTACTGGTGGTTCGAATGGGTTGTTCATCTATTACTTGTCCGCCAGCTGTCAAGCTTGCAAAGGTTATGGGTACACCCGAGATAGCTACTCCGTTATTATCAAGCACTTTGGCAGTAAGCGGATAAATGGTAGCATCGACTGTACCTTCTGTATTGTCTCCCAGAATGTGGATCAGCGTATCGGGTAGGGAGGAGGAAACCGAGCAGAGAAAATCTACGCTTGATGTTTCATTGATTGACGCGTTAATAGTTACAGTACCCAACAGTTGTCCGGCCAAAAGTTGAATTCTGGCTAAACCATAACTATCGCTGTTTATGGATGAAATGCTGGTAAAAGAGGCATCACCTTGTTCTATACTGAATTTAACCGGGGTGCCGCTGATGGGTTTATTGTTTTCATCAACAATCTTGACTGTTAAAGAATCGCTAAAAATTGTACCGGGTGAAGCAAATTGTTCATCCCCTTTAACTTTGGTAATGTATGCCGTACCAGGCATTTGCGCGGTTGCGGTAAAGGTAACGGATTGGGCAATACCTTGTGCTGTTGCGGTTACCGTTTGAGAGCCAATTTGTGGACCCAAAATCCAGTTGGTTTGGGTTTTACCCGAGTCATTCGTGTTTTCAACCTGTGTGGGATCAAGTGATCCATTGCCTGTGGCGATTGCAAATTGTACCGGATGATTTGATATGGCATTACCCATTGCATCAACAACCTGAACGATGAGCGGCTGCTGCAAAACTGAATTGATAGTACCGGATTGATCATCACCAGATGCGATTTCAATAGCATCCGCTGGACCGGCTGTAAATTCAACAACTTTGGTGTCATTAATGGTTATTGCTTTGTCTGTTATTTTTGCGGTTACTGTTTTACTTTGTGCAACGGTAGAAGTGATTCGTGCGCTGACCATACCATTTTCATCAGAAGGGCCTTCTGATTGTGTAATGGTATTTCCATCACCTGTAATCATAAATTCAGCCGTTTCACCGGGAACCGGTAGTCCCTGAGAATCTTTTAATTGTGCAGATACCAGCAATTCTGAGGTGCCGTCTGCGGGTACAACGGAATCTGAAATATAAAGCTTTGAACTATCCGCGTTCGGTTGCCCGTATTCGGCACTGCCATAAGCATATAGGGGCGAGTTTTCGAGAACCTCTATGCCATCATCCGAGGTGATCTCTACTACATGAACACTGTCGCCAATTTCGCTGCCAAGCATGAAATTAACTTTGGCAACACCGTTTGCCCCGGATTTTATAGTAAGGCTATTGGCTTTACTGGTACCTAATTTACCACTGCCCTGTTTAACGGTAAAGTTTACATTATGATTGGCTATTACATTATTCTCATTGTCTGTAATCAGCACTTGAATTGCAGATGCAAGATATTCACCCGCCTGACCGTTTTGGTTTGCGCCGGCAATTAGCTCAATTTTTTCGGCACGGGTGCTTTTTGCTGATAAACGAAATGTCAACGGAGAACTATTCAGGTGAGATCCACCTTCAAAAAACGCTTTAGCGGTAAAAATATATACATACGGCCCAACACGTTCACCCAGTGTTGGATATACTGAAGCAATACCCTGTTCGTTGGTGGTTTGTTGAATTTGAAGATTGCCTTCAAATGTTGCTCCACCGCTTTCAGATACAAAAGTAACAGGATAGTTGCTGACCGGAAAACCATTATCATCGGTAACTTTGACCTGAAGCGGCAAAGTTATGGGTTGACCAACGATACCGGTTGTGCTGTCTCCGGATACTTTGACGAGTGTGGTTGGTTCTGATGTAGCAGTAGCAGTAAATGTGATGGGCGATCCTGTTAACGGAACGCTGTTATATGTTGAAGTTACCGTTACTGAATGCGTTCCCGGCTCATTATCCATTGAAAAGTCTGCTGTTGCATAGCCACTGGCATCGGTTTGTACCGTTGCCGACAAGTTGTTATTAACCAAACCTTTGTTGTTATTGACAGTAAAGATTACATTATGCCCTGAAACTGGATTATTATAGACATCCAATACCCTGACTTTGAGAGGATTTGTCAATGTTTGCCCTACACCTGCGCTCTGGTTGTCACCACTTGTTTTGTTAATCTTGCTGGCAGTGCCTGATGTTGCAGAAGCGGTGAAAATTATTTTATCATCCAATTCCGCATAGCTTGCTTCAACAGTGTTGAGGTTTGTACCGGCTGCTTGTCCCAGGGTTAGTGTGACTGAGGCTTTACCGGTTACGTCTGTTTTAACGGTTTGTTCTGCTAGACCGCCAAGATTACCGCTTCCACCGGTCACCTTGAAGAGTATATCAAATCCACCACGGGGATTCCCCAGACTGTCTAATAACTGCACAACAAAGGGGTTTGCAAGGTCTTGTGTTACTGTGCCGGTTTGATTATTGCCGGAAATATATTTCAAAGTTTTTATAGGAGCCAAAGAAGTTGAGGCCAAAAAGGTTACACTTGTCAGAGGTTCTGAAGCCAGAGAGGCTTTTAAAGAGTGAGCGTTTTCACCTTCTGCTTCTCCAAGCGTCCATTGTACTGAAGCAATACCTGCCGCATTGGTTTGTACAACTTTGGAAACTGATCCATCAATGTTTCCGTTACCGCTGATGACAGTAAAGTTGACATTAGCATTGGCATGAGGATTACCCCATGTATCATGAATCCGTACCTGGATTGAATCTGGCAGAGGAATTTCCGGGACCGAGTTTTGTAAATCACCGGCATGTTTTGTAATGAGTGTATCCGCACCAGGATTCACATTGGCTGTGAAATTCATGGGTGATCCAATCAGATCAATGCCTTCGTTTTGGGCGCTGACAGATAATGTATTAATAATATTTACATCTGTTCCAATTTTCCAACCGATTGCTGCATATCCGTGGTTGTCTGTTGTTGTGTCAACCTGGGTGCGGGTAGAGCCATTCAGTGTACCACCACCGTTTGTTATCTGAAAAGAGACAGTATGGTTAGGAACACCGCGTCCGCTTTCATCTACTACCTGAATTTTTGCTGAATCGGCCAGTACTTGTCCGGCGGGACCGGAAAGGACAGCATTGGAAACCCGTGCTATGGATGTAGGTACCGGTGGGTTAGCAGTTACCTCAAAGAACTGGTCTGCTGAAACAGAATAATATTCTGCAATTTGTCCGTTTGTAAATTCTACTTTGATATCACAGGCTGTGTTTTGTGCAAGACCAAAATGCAATGCAGTTTGATTTTGACACATGTAAGCAACGGTTGTAACTGCTTCCTGATAGCCTAGCAAATAGTTGACGTCACCCATATGACCCGATTCATACACACTGACTTTGGAGCCATAACCACCGTAATCACCACCAGGGCCAATACACAATACATCAATATAATGATTGTCGCTGCTAAGGTCGTTACGTAATAAGACATTATCGGTATAAACGGCTGCAATATAAGCATCAAGATCGCCGTCGTTATCAATATCACCAAATCCTGCTCCACGAGCACCCGAGATTCCTGGAGATGCACCTGCAATATTTCGAAGTGTCAGGTTGCCGTTACCATCGTTTAAATAAAGCTTGGGAGTTGTACCTTCTTCTTTTTCATCATTTCTGATAAGATACATGTCCTGGTCGGCATCATTGTCTACATCGCCAAAGATTAATGAATAACCACTGACATAAATATTGTATTTGTCGGTTTGGTCGGTAAAGTAACCATTACCATTATTGTAAAACGCGCTCATTCTGGGGATAGAAGCTGTTCCACCCAGCGCATAGTTCATGATGAACAGATCAAGATCACCATCATTATCAATATCAACAAAAGCGGCACCATGTGAGCGATCACCCACATTTACACCACGGGCGGAAGCTTCATTGGTGAAATTTCCGTTACCGTCATTGATGAATAACCAGTTTTCTGCTTCACGACGACAGACATAAAAGTCTATATCGCCATCATTATCAACATCTGCGGCAGTAACGCCCTGGCGGCCATTTTCATCACCTGCGGGGCCGTCTGTGCCACGGTTTACTCGCGTAAATGTACCGTCACCATCATTTAAGTATAAAACATTGGGATCACCCCAGTTCAATACATACAGATCAAGCCAGCCGTCATTGTTAATATCGGAGGCTACCGCACCACGGCTGAAAAAATATTCTTCTTCTATACCAACCAGATCCGAAACGTCTGTAAAATTGCCATTCCCGTCATTGCGATACATGCGGTTCCTGCCTGGAGGTGGATTGGTTGCGTTTACGGGTTGATTGGTCATAAATACATCGAGATCACCATCATTGTCCCAGTCGGCACTGATAATACCATGCGTATGGCCTTCATCAGAGATATTTCTGGATGAAGCAATCTCGCTAAAGGTGTTGTTTTGCTGATTGAGATAAAATTCTTCAGGCATGGTTGGGCCACCCGCATTGGATGACATGATATCGAGATAGCCATCCAGATTAAAGTCGCTGAAATTAACACCATGGCCATAGCCTTCAGGATCAACGCCGCCAACACCGGCCTGACTCGTTATATCGGTAAAGAGCAATACATCGCTAGAAGGGTCTTGTGAAGAATATATGCGCATATTTTTGTAAATAGGTCCGGGTTGGGCTACATATACATTGTCGGTACCTAAAAAGATGTAACGGAAAAGCTCAGTTGGTGAACCGGTCATTTCCATTTCGCCCTGTACAACATCATCCACAATGGTCCAGACACTGGTTTCATTCCAAACCAGTTTAAATTCATAAGTCCGGTTTACATTCCAGGTTGCGTCATGCATATAGCGATCTTCGTGTCGTTGTCCGTCATAGGCGGCAAGCATTTTGTAACCGGCCATACCTGCTCCATCAGAATAACCGGTACCGGTACGAATATTGATCCAGGAACCATGGGTGCCCAGAATATCTTTACTTCCGTTTGCTTGAGAATACAGGTTAATGATCTGCTGTTTGTCGCTAATATTTTGTACAGCCGGATTGAAATTGGTTACCTGAACTGAAAAAGTACCTTCCAGGGGAAGCCCTGAAGGCAAGGTGATCATGAGCTGACTGCTTTCGTTTGTTGCTTTCCAGCCGGACCCTGTAATAAATTGACCGCTATTGTTAGTTATCTGACCAACAGCAGGATCATTGTCGCTATCAAGACTGCTGGAATATAACAGCGTTGTATGGGTAGGGGGATTACCAGCGTAAACATTGGGTATCAATACCAGTATTATTAGAACAATCGGGATACCTGTAATAAATGACCGCATTCAATTTCCTCAAGTTTTCAATATGTTGTAAAAAGTTGCCAATATACAAAACAGTACCTCCCGAAATGCAAAAACCAGACCCCTTTACTGTTTTTGTTTGCCAAAATAAATTTACACAGATAATAATAATATACAACGAAACAGTTTAAAATGCCACAATATGTTTTTAGTTTTAATAGATTGTTTATTAATGGATTAGGCCGGTTGATTCCCAGTGTTTGGCTTGTTCATGTTCATTTTAATTTTTACTGTGTTTCAAGTGATGTAACCGGGAAAACGTATTTTAATTTGTGAAATGTTCCAAGATTTAACAAGGTGTATCAAAGCGATATAATAGGCCGCGCAGAATTTGCGCGGCCTTGTGAGTTTATTTGATGATCATCATTTGTTTGGTGAGCACCTGATCTCCTGCTTTAAAGCGGTAGAAATAGGTGCCAGAAGGTACAACAGAGCCAGACATGTCTCGTCCGTCCCATTGAAAACTGTGTATACCTGATGTCATTTGGCCCAAATGTGCTTTATGGACTAGCTGTCCATTGATGTTGAAAATTGAAATATCTACATCTTTGTGGGTATTGAGAGAAAAATGGATTTGTGTTGCCGTTGCTCCGCTTCTCATGTTGAATGGATTGGGATAGTTTTGTGACAGTTGAAAAGCTTCCGGAGAAGCGGAATCTGCCAGATCACCAATACCTGTAGGGCGGCCCTCTTTCAATACAAAGTCAGCACCGGTCAATTCACCGGAATACCATATGTCATAAAAACGCATATAGGGGTCTGTGTAATAACCGTCTTTATAAACGCCAACTTTCCAGTAGCCGTCTTCAAGACCTGTAAAATTATAGTTACCGTTTGCATCTGTGTAAATAATTCTGTAACTGGTTGCGGATTCATCAAAATCATCAATTGCAACTACATACACATTTTCAGCCGGGGAACCGTTTTCAAATGTTACCTGGCCGGAAATAGCATTTACATCAGATTCTGCTGTAAAACCAAAATCTTTATTCTCCAGGGTTTGACCTTCGCTGACATTTAGACTAAAATATCCTTCAGCAGGATCAGTCATGGTGAATCCGTCTTTGCTTGCCATGAGCGCCTGGATGTTGCCCGGCTTTACACCCATTTTATAAGTACCATCTGCACCCGTAGTTGCTGAGAAAACATTGAATTCAAAGGTTTGCATGTTTATTGAAGTTGCGTCTATGGAAACTCCGGCCAAAGGTTCGCCGTTAACTGTACATTTACCGGTAATAAAGGTGGTATACATTTTGGCTGTAAAGTTTCTTGTTGCTGTTTGGCCCTCATTAACGTTCAGTGTATCCGCAGAGGGTTCAATGTAATAATCGGATGAAATGTTTTCCTGTAAAAATGTAGGTGCTCCTATTGCAACTTCACCTGGCATTACGCCAATTTTATAGTAACCATTGGCATCAGTATAAGTAAAGTTACCAAAAAGAGCGTTTAATCCTGTTCCGTAAACCAGCAACATAATGTCAGGCACACCCACGTCGGCTTCTGTTTTAACATATCCTTCAACAAAAGACGCATATGGCGGCATCTGAAGGTTTACGGTTTTTGTTTCTGTTGCACCAAGCGTTACATCGACAGAGTCTGATGGTTGATGGGTGCTTGAAAGCAAGCTGGTTGCGCCAACTTTGTATGTTCCCGGTTCAAGGTTGATAAAATAGTTGCCATTTACATCGGTAATGCCTGCGCCATCGGGGTACTCTTCTGATTGACTTTCTGCCCATACAATTGCTAATGCAACAGGTGTTCCGTTGTTTTTATCAGTAACGGTACCTGAAATGTATGGTGGCTTAGGTTGGATATTAACCGTTAAAATTGCCTGTGCTGTAGAACCATTTGCGTCAGTAACTTTGATGATAAACTGTCCTGCTGTGAGAATGTCGAGATCATTAGACAGTGACAGTGTAGATTGAATTTTGCCATTTACACCGGTTTCGTCACCAATGATGTCTTCGTCACGATCTGGGGGGTATGTAATCCAACCAATTCCATCAGTAATTACCGAGTAATCAATAATTTGATCAGTAGCACTCAATACCCCGTTACCTTCTAAATCCATGTATACTTCAACCTGAGCGGAATTTCCATTAGAAGCAAGATCGCAAGTCATTACAATATCTGCGGGAAAAGAGGTGATTGTGGTGGAAGCTGAACCATTCAGCTTTAGGTTTGAGACCGCAAAGATTTGTAATGGAATTAAGAATAGTAACAATAACAGTACACGTTTCATTATACCCTCCATCTTGATTTTGTTGTATGTTAATGTTTTTTAGAGTTTTGACCCCATAATTTTCAACTTATTAAAAATTATTATGTTAGTCAATTGTTTTTTTTGAAAATACAGTTTTTTTTCGAGTTGTAAAGTGATACAACTCAACTTTTAGATAATATTTGTATAAATTCTTGAATTATATTTGCATGTTTCGTACCTTGAGTAAAATTGTAATGTATTTTACCTTTTACAAGATTTGTTTGATTGTTTTTTCATTTCCCGCATGGATTTTTGAGAGCATACTCTGTCTTTATACAATAGTTAAAATTTGTACAATAGAAAATAGGTATACAATAGTTTCCTATTCTTAGAGAGTCCCATGAAGATAAAATGCGGTTTTTTATTCTTAATCATACCTTCGATCTTGTTTGCGGATACCTTGTTTCACTCATTCACAAGTGCAGATAGTGGCAGATTATTCTCGGGTGATAAAGAAATCCGTTTTGTATCATTTACAATACCGAATTTGCATTATATTGATAACAATTATCGTTATGGTGCAGAGTTGCCATGGCGGTTCCCGGTTGATTTTGAGATCCTTGACGCATTGAATACTGTAAAACAAATGGGTATTGATGTTGTCAGAATGAATCCGCTGACCGTAAGAACACTTGATGATCCGCCAGATCGACCTGTGCATGTTGAATCTCCCGGTGTATTTAACGAAACTGCTTTTCAGGCTTTGGACAAAATATTGTTTTATGCTAATATGATGGGAATTCATCTTGTAATACCTTTGACAGGAAATGATCGTCGTTGGGGCGAGATTGCTGATTATACAGCATTCCGGGAAAAGCCGGTGGATGCTTTTTGGAGTGATCCCCTGGTTGTTCATGATTTTCAGGAAACCATTCGCTATTTACTGAGCAGGAAAAATATTTATACCGGTAAACAATATAATAAAGATAAAGCCATTTTAGCATGGGAGCTTTGTTCTGACATTGACGCTCCTGATGAGTGGACCCGGTTAATGTCAGGATTTATTAAAAAGATGGATTCCAATCATCTACTGGCTTTGGGTTTATTTGATTTTGACAAACATTCTGCAATTTTTTCTGAGCCAAATATTGATATCTTGACCCTAAATATGGATTGTGATTCGATTGTTAATAATCTAGTTGACATAAAATCTATAATGGATAGCACAGATTTTATTAAACCATGGTATTTGATATGTCAGAGTCATAATGCTGCTTGTTTGCCATTGCTTGAGCAGGCTATTGAGATGAACGCGAGCGGTGCTTTTGTTTCAAATTTAAATTTTCACAGCAGAGATGGTGGATACTATCACTTTTGTTGTTCAGAGTCTGCTTATAATGGATCATTTTGCTGGACCGGGACCAGAGTGCAAGAGAATCTAAAAAGTACAATCCCTGGAATGATAATAAATTACAACTGTCAAATAAATGATAAAGAAGAGCAAAACCTCAGGGCTCCCGGAATTCCCCAAATGTTACCGGTAACAAATGTATCTGCTATTAACTGGCGGGGATCAGTGGGTGCAGAATATTATGTTCTGGAACGCGCACATGGATTGACGGGTAGATGGCACCCAGTTGCCAGGGTTGTGGATACAGGAAATTATTTTGATCCACTTTATCACGATACAACCGTTAGGACCGGTAACCATTATTATTATCGGGTAATTGCCGTAAATCAAGCCGGAGGCTCTGCCCCATCTGCGCCTGTTTTGTCGAAAAAGGTTGATTTTTATACATTTATTGATCATTTTAATACAAATGATAATGTAATAATTAAAGATGGATCCTTTGATCTGCTATCGAGGCAATGTGATACAGGACTGCCTGATGAAAATTGTTTGAGGGCAGATTCAGGAACGGTCCTTGAATACCATTTACCCGGTCAGATGAAAGCAATAAGCTTGTTGACCTGTTTTCCGGATACGGTTTTTGATCCACATTTTTGGGTTTCTCAAAACGGAAAACAATATATACCTTTGCAATTAAAAAGGTCAGATTTTAATTTTCCGGGTTTTCGAAATGTACAACCGGCAGCCGTATTGTATGAGGCTGACAGGTTTCCGGTATATTCAAGGTTTCTTAAAATTCAATGCAGAGGAACAACTGATTTTTCACGAGTGGAAGTAGAATATGGAAATTAAAGAATTCTCACATCGGGTTTACAATAACTTGTTTGAGAATATTTTACCATTTTGGAGGACAACAGCACTAGATACTCAAAATGGTGGATTTGTAGGCAAAGTCACATATGATGGATTCCCTATTCCTCAGGCACCCAAGTCTTTAGTATTAAACGCTCAATTACTATGGGTTTTTTCCAGTATTTGTCTATATGAAAAACGTGATATTTACCTGCCGTTTGCACAAAAATCTTTTGATTATATTGTTGAACATTTTCTTGATGTAAAATATGGTGGCGCTTATTGGCAGCTGAATGCCGAGGGTAAAGTCATAGATACACAAAAAGAAATATATGGTCAGGCTTTTTTAATTTCTGCTCTGGTTGAACACTATAAAGTAACTCAGGATATGAATGTTTTACAATATGCTACCAATCTTTTTGATTTAATTGAAGAAAAAAGCCATGATGATGAAAATTTAGGGTATTGTGAAGCATTTAAGAGAGACTGGACGCCTTTAAATGCTTCCAGATCTGGAGAAAATAGCAAACTGGCGAACCGTTCATTGTTGACACATTTATATATTCTTGGAGCATTTACCAGTTTGTGTAGAATATGGAAAGACGGTAATTTGTTTTACAGATTAAAAGAGTTAATAGAGCTTTTTTTAGAAAAAATCATCAATTCTGAATCCATGCATTTTAGGTTATATTTTAATAAAAGTTGGAATGAAACATCGAATCAAATATCATTTGGTTTGGATATGGAAAGTTCCTGGATTTTGTGCGAAGCTGCTCAGGTTCTGGGAAATAAAGATGTGATTGCGCAGGTTGAACAGCTTGCTTTAAATATTGCTGATACTACATTGGAAGAAGGTACAGATTTAGATTATGGATTGTTTTATCAGGCAACTCAAAAAGAGATTACGGATTTTGATAAACACTGGTGGCCCCAGGCAGAGGCTGCCGTTGGTTTTTTAAATGCATTCATGATCTCACAGGATAAACGTTATTATGAAGCTTCTGTAAACAGCTGGATATTTATTGAAAAAAATTTAATAGATACGGTAAACAAAGAGTGGCATTGGAAAGTTACCCGTGGTCTTGAACCTATACAAACATCTCCCAAAGTCTCACCCTGGAAAGGTCCTTTTAATAATGGCAGGGCCTGTATTGAACTGTTACGTCGATTATATCATATTAAAGCAGTTCATATGGATCAGGTTTTGTTGCAATAGAGTTTCTGGAATTGTTATTGCATGCTGATTAAATGAAATTATTGAGGATTTTATGGAAAATCGCCGTCAGTTTTTAAAAAATATTTCTGTGGGCATGGGTGCTTTATGTTTGGGCCAGTTTACCACAGGATGTATGGAAAATAAAAACAAATTACCCAATATTGTTGTCATTTTTGTAGATGATATGGGGTATGGCGATACAACACGTACAGGGCACCCCACAATCAGAACCCCAAATCTTGACCAGATGGCAGATGAAGGGGTAATAATGACCCAGTTTTATACTGCTAATCCTGTTTGCTCTCCTTCACGCGCGGCCCTGTTAACTGGAAGGTGGCCCATTCGGACGGGTGTGGTCAAAGTGTTCTTTCCGTATCATGATATTGGCTTGCCTCAATCAGAAATTACCCTGGCAGATCTGTTGAAACAAAAAGGGTATGCTACTGCATGTGTTGGCAAGTGGCATTTGGGTCACCATAAAGAATATCTGCCCACCAGCCGGGGATTTGATTATTATTATGGTATTCCATACAGTAATGATATGAATTCTGAGCGGCGTGGAGATCCCCCCATACCCATTATGCGCAATGAAGAAATTATAGAACAACCAGCCAATCAGGACCTGTTGACAAAGAGTTACACCAGAGAATCTATAGAATTTATGGAGAGAGCGAAAGAAAAGCCTTTCTTTTTATATCTGGCGCATTCAATGCCGCACATACCACTGCATGTATCAGATTATTTTAAAGATACTTCAAAACGCGGATTATATGGTGATGTAATTGAGGAGATTGACTGGAGTGTTGGGCAGGTAATGGATGCGTTGAAACGTAACGGACTAGAAGACAATACATTTGTTGTTTTTACCAGCGATAACGGCCCCTGGATGATTCAGAAGCAAAATGGTGGTAGTTCAGGGCTACTGCGGGGATATAAAGCAACCACCTGGGAGGGAGGTATGCGGGTTCCCTTTATTGCCAAATATCCACCACTTATACCTAAAGGCAAAGTAACGACTGAAATGGGTACAACCATGGACCTGTTTGCAACCTGTTGTAAACTGGCAGATATTCAAGTACCAACCGACAGGATTGTTGATGGACATGACATGATGGGAGTATTAGCGGGTAATGAGAAATCCAAAACAGAGAAAATTTATTACTATTATAATGATCAATTGAATGCTATTAGAATAGGACGATACAAGCTTCATTTTCGAAAAAGTCCGGGCGATTATTCATGGCAGGAATGTGACCCTTACGAGTTGTATGATTTGTTGATCGATCCATCCGAAAAATATGATCTCTATAATGAAAAACCCGAGCTTGTTCAAGCGCTCATTAAAGAGGCAGACCGATTTTTAGTTGAAATCAAAGTTAAAAATGAGAACAAGGAATTGATTAACAAATTGATGAAACGTTAAAATATTACAAGCAGGCAGGTTATATTATATGGAAGTATCAGAAGTCAAGCAGGAAAAACTGAACGAGATTGTAAATCTGGTCAATGAATCAGATATTTCATCAATCAAGAGTGTTGTTTCAAACATTATTAAAACGATCAGTGATTCAGCATCTACAGCCAAAGAACTTAAAGAAATTATACAGATCGATCCGCCCCTGACTGCCAAAGTACTCAAACTTGCAAACTCGGCACATTATGCCAGACGCACTAAAATTAGTGATGTAGAACATGCTGTAATATGGGTGGGTTACGATGCCGTGAAAGAACTTGCATTGAACCAAAAAGTATGCGAGATATTTGACAAGGATGAGTCCATAAAAGGATATTCCCGTTACAAATTGTGGAAAAACAGCGTTGGTGTAGCAATCCTCGGTAAAATGATTTACAGAAGAGAGTTTGGAGAAAAAGGTGACGATGTTTACGCGGCAGGATTACTGAGAAATATTGGAATTATTGCCATTGATCAGTTTTTGCAAAACGATTTTCAAAAATGCTTGATCAAGTCAGAACAGGAAAAGATAAATCTTATCAAAGTTGAAAATGAGATTTTGGGAATTAACCATGCTGAAGTGGGTATGGCCATAACCCGGAACTGGCAGCTACCGGAAGAGCTTGTCGCCGCGATAGGATTCCATCATCAGCCATTGCTTTTGCAACAGGCATATATGCAGCGAATGGTTTACACATTATATTTAGCGGATTATTTAGGGCAGGACAATCGGGTAGGATATTGTGACGCCCCCAAAGTTGATGATGATTTGTTTCGTCAATGCAGCAAGGCTATGAATATTGGGCCTTATGCATTTGATTATATCATCAGCGATATGAAAAAAGAACTGCGTGCAATGGAAATACAGGGAGTATTTTAATGTCTGATTCAAAACATATTGAGGAATTGGAAACCAAAATCAAAATGCTTGAAACCCGAGTTAAGCATTTGACCAATGACCTGGAATTAACGCGAAAAGAAAATGAAGCCTCATTATCTAAATATTTTGATCTTTATTCCAATATGGAAAAAAATGTTGAAGAGCGGACTGAACAACTTGCACAGCTGCAAAATGTTCTCAAAATGAAGAATGAACAACTGGAAATCATGGTTGACGCTTCTCCGGGGATGATATTCTACAAAGACGTAAACGAAAAATACATTAGATTAAACAAGGGCTTTGCAGAAACTTTTGGTGGAGTAGTGCAGGATTATATCGGCAAGACCCATGCAGATATGTTCCCCTCTGATGCAGATTCTTTTTTTGCGAGTGATAAAATTGTTTTTGAAAAGAAAATTCCCGTGTTGAACCAGACTGTTTTTGTGAAAACATCACGAGGTGAAAGACACTTGCTTGTAAGTAAAGTGCCCTATAAAGATATGGATGGTAATGTAGTTGGGATTATTGGGTTCGCTTTGGATACTTCTGACATTTACAGGGCAGAGCAGGAGCGAGATGCGTTAAAAGAAAAACTTGCACGTTCCGAAAAGATGGAAGCTATTGGCACCCTGGCTGGAGGTGTAGCGCACGATCTGAACAATATTTTAACGGGCATTGTAAGCTATCCGGATCTGGTTTTGATGGAACTACCAGAAGATAGTAATCTCAAAAGACCTATTATGAGTATTCAAGAGGCTGGTTTAAAAGCAGCTTCAATTGTACAGGACTTGTTGATGCTTGCTCGGCGTGGATTGGTTATGCCAGCTGTGTTTAATTTGAATACCATTATTGAAGAGTATTTAAATTCTCTGGAACATGAAAAGCTTGAAATGTATTATTCAAATATAAATTTGAACAATAGGCTGGTAAATAAAATATTATCTGTAAAATGTTCTCCCTCACATGTGAATAAAGTAATAGGAAATTTGCTCACTTTTATGTACGAGTGTATGGGCAATGGGGGCACGGTCACAATTACAACCGTAAATAAACATGTTGATCATGCATTTATTGGGTATGAACGTATCCCCGAGGGCGATTATGTTGTAATACGGGTGAAAAGTGATAACCTGGAGCTCAGTGATGAGAATTTAAAGAGAATATTTGAACCTTTTTATACAAAAAAAGTTATGGGTCTGGGAGGTTCAGGGCTTGGGATGGCTGTTGTATGGGGCGTTGTTAAAGATCATGCCGGTTATATTGATGCTTCTAATCTGGGGAATAAAGAAACGGCTTTTGACATGTTTTTTCCGGCTACCCATTTTGAAAATCAACCGGATACACCTGAAAACAAGCTGGCCAAGATTATGGGGAATGGTGAATTGATTATGGTTGTTGACGATCTTGAAAAACAACGCGAGATAGCATCTACAATTCTTCAAAAGTTGAATTACAGGGTAGTGAGCGTGCCAAGTGGAGAAGAGGCAGTAGCGTATTTAAAAGAACATGCAATTGATTTGTTTGTGCTGGATATGATAATGGAGCCTGGCATTGACGGATTGGAAACCTATGAGCAGTTGCTGCAAGTTAATCCCGATCAAAAAGCAATCATCACCAGCGGTTACGCAGAAACTGAACGAGTGATCAAAGCCCAGCAATTGGGAGCGGGGGCCTATATTCGTAAGCCGTATTTAATTGAAACCCTGGGTAAAGCAATCAAAAAAGAACTGAAAAAGGAAGGACCCACTCGTGAAATATAAACTTTTGTGCTGCATATTGTACGTAACTCATTTGCTATGGGCAGCACCTAAAAGTAATAATTATTGTGATTATGTCGATCCCATGATTGGGACAAGTGCGCATGGACATACATTCCCCGGAGCGGTTGTACCTTTTGGTATGATGAAGCTGAGTCCAGATACCGGCACCCAGGAATGGGACTGGTGTTCAGGATATCATTATTCTGATAGTTCCATAATGGGATTCAGCCATACCCATTTGAGCGGAACCGGTAAAGGAGGGTTGGGTGATATCCTTTTAATGCCTTATATTGGTGAAACTAAATTGGAGGCGGGACAGAAATCGAATCCCGATGAAAGCTACCGTTCGCGGTTTTCGCATGATCGCGAAATTGCAAAACCCGGATTTTATCAGGTCTATTTACAGGATTATGACATAGAGGTTTCATTAACTGCAGCCAAGCGTTCGGGCATGCATAAATACGTCTTTCCGGAGCCGGTTTCTCCTAAGATTTTATTGGATCTTGTACATGGTGTGTATAACCGCCAAGTGCTCTATTCTTCCATAAGAGTTGAAAATGATCAATTGATTACCGGCTGCAAGCATGTAATGGGTTGGTCAAAAATGCGTCAATTGTACTTTGCTATTGAATTCTCAAGACCCGTTAAAGAATTTACTGTTTACAAAAATGGAAAATCCGTTGGTGATGCCTTGTTGGAAGGCGGAACAAATCTAAAGGCAAGTTTTACGTTTGAACAAACTAAAAGTCCGGTAGTTTATGTGAAAATTGGTTTGTCAAGTGTCAGTACTGCCGGTGCTATTCAAAATTTGCGCGCTGAAATCCCTGGTTGGGATTTTAATAATGTAGTGAGAGCTGCGGAATCTGCTTGGAACCAGGAGCTTGGTGTGATTGATATAGATGCAGATCTGAAAACACGCACCACGTTTTATACATCGCTTTATCATAGTATGCTGTTCCCGGAAATCCATCAGGATGTAGACGGTCAGTACAGAGGGCTAGATCAAAATATTCACCAGGCAAAAGGTTTTGAAAATTATACCATCTTTTCATTGTGGGACACTTATCGGGCGTATCATCCACTTGTGACGATATTAAATCCGGTTCTGGTGAATGATTTTATTAACAGCATGCTTGCCCATTATGATCAAAACGTTTACAAGGTGCTCCCGGTTTGGTCTATTTATCATAACGAAGCCTGGACCATGACCGGCTATCATTCGGTACCAGTAATTGTGGATGCGTATTTTAAAGGTATTCGTAATTATGATGTTGATAAAGCATGGCAGGCTATAAAGGCCAGCGCAGAATGGAGAGATTATGACGGGCTGCAATATTATATGGATATGGGTTACGTACCTATCGATAAAGATAATGAAGCAGCGTCAAAAACTCTGGAATATGCGCTTGATGACTGGGGTATTGCGCAAATGGCAAAAGCTCTGGGAAATGAAACTGACTATAATGCCTATATTGCACGATCTAAAAATTATGAAAATGTTTTTGATGCGGAAACCGGATTTTTTAGGGCAAAATTATCTGACGGGCAGTGGCGCGAGCCTTTTGATCCCAACTATTCTGAATATCGGGGAGATTACACAGAAGGTAATGCGTGGCAATATAACTGGTTTGTACCCCAGGAACCATACGCATTGATTGATCTACTGGGTGGGAAAAAGAGATTTGTTAAAAAGCTGGATCAGTTTTTCTCGTACGAGTTTGTTAAAGGAGAGGTTACGCCGGTAGATATAACTGGCTTGATAGGACAATATGCCCATGGTAATGAACCCAGTCACCATATCGCTTATCTTTATAATTATGCGGCACAACCCTGGAAAACTCAGGAACGGGTTCATCAGATTCTAACTACCTTGTACGACGAATCACCGGAAGGCCTGTGTGGTAATGAAGATTGTGGGCAAATGTCTGCCTGGTATGTTTTCAGTGCAATGGGTTTTTATCCTGTAAATCCTGTAAACAGTATCTATGTGTTTGGTTCGCCGGTAGTTGATAAAGCTGTGCTGAATCTTTTAGACGGAAATCGGTTCGTTGTCAGGGCTGAAAATTTGTCCGATCAAAACAAGTATATCCAATCCGTAACATTGAATGGTCAAAAATGGAACAAATCCTGGATTCAGCATAAAAATATAATGCAGGGGGGGGAACTGGTTTTTAAGATGGGAAAAAAACCTAATAAAAGATGGGCAACCGATAAAAAGTATTTACCTCCTTTGGCTGGTTATTGATATTAATTTGAGGATGATATGAGAAAATTAGTTATCGCAGGCATTGTTGTCATTCTGGCATCTTGTGCGCCTAAAATTACAACACGAACCTATACAGAAAAGTTTGAAGGTTTAACCCAACTCGTTTTGGCTTCTGAAACCAAAAATGTTGATTTTGTTGAAACTGTCAAGAAAACCGCTCTTGTATTTTTAAAGAGTGATGCTCAGGTACAAGTGAATTCAAGTGTGACATTTGACTTTTATCTGGATTTTGATAAAGATTCGTACGATATCAAGTATGATCAAAAGGAAAAAGTATTAACTGTTTATGCGCCACCCATTCGTGTGAAAAAGCCGGTGATAAACGGATCTACAGTCAGTTATCCTGAACGCGGCTTGCTGGTAAATGAAGACCGAGAAGCTATTCAGATATTGGAAACATTAACAGATCGTTTTGTTCAGGAAGGCGAAACGTTGTTAACAGAAAGTTATGTTCGGGATAAATGTAATGAAAAAGCTACTGCTTTTTTTATGGACATGTGTAAAGAAATGGAACTGGGGTGTAAACAAGTCAAAGTTGTATTTTCTGATTACTAGAAATGATAAAGCCCTCGGGTAGAAGAGGGCTTTATACAGAGGTCGGGAAAATCAAGGGTAAATATAGTTATTCAGCATATATCTATCACATAAGGGAGTAAAAACTCCTCTAAAGACATTTGGTACATTTGGCTTGAAAAATTCTTGTTGTAAACCCTTTCTTTTTTGTTAAACCAGCGCCTGAGTGTATCAGGCGCTGGTTTTTCGGAGGTTGGGAAAAGAAAAGTAAATGGTTATGAAAGGGTATTACTTGTTCAAAGAACTAAAATCTATTTGTTGCTATTAATTAATTGCGTAAAGATCAACCATCTTCATGTGAATACTGTTAAAGAATTCGTTAGGGTCAACAGTTTCAGTATCTACATTTTCAATCAGGTTTTTATTGTTCAACAAGTCCAGAGTAATCTTGGCATTAACGCGAATATAAGCTTTGTCATCTTTGTTAGCCATAGATTTCAAGATGCTTTTATATTCGTTGGTTTCGAACTCTGGAGTGCGAGATTTTAAAACTGCAATGCGATGAAGTGCACTGTTGCGAACACCCGCGTTATCTGATTTTAAAGCAAGTTTATATGCTTTTTCTGCCAATTCTAAACGATCTTTTGATACATTTTCAGCTGCCAAGCTGTTGCCTGCGAACAGGGCTACGAGTACAAATAATACGATATATCTTTTCATGATGATTACTCCTTTATGGTGGTGCTAAATCTGATGTTTTTCTATATCTGCTACAAAGCTTTGTAAACCATTTCAATTGATGTTCACACTCTCTCTAGCAAAGGGTGTGCCACAAGCCGTTGGTATATCGCAAGTCTATGTTTTTAATGTTTTTAGGTTAAATGATTTTTTTTGGAGGATATTAAAAAGGGGTGCCACAAAAATTCCATCCCAGCTCACTGAACCGGTTCAAGTTATTGTAAAATATGTTTTTATGTTGGGATGAAATTTTGTGGCATGTGGTAAATCTGTGGCACCCTTTATTTGCGGGCGCGTTGAAGTCTGTTGTTTAGTGCTCTGCGGGTCATGCCAAGCATTTGTGCTGCGATGGTTTGATTCCCATCCGCTCGTTTTAAAGCTTCGGCAATGATACTGTTTTCAATTTCTTTAAGTGAAGGCAAGGGGTCGGGAAAGATAATGTTGTTTAATCCGTGAATTTCTGTTCCCGCGTCCATGTTTGTATTTTGAATGGTTTTAGGGGTTACTACTTCACGGAACGTCTCTGTAGACAATACACCGGATTTGTGACGACTTACGGCATCGAATATCATACCTTCCAGTTCACGTATGTTGCCCGGAAAATCATAATTGTTCAACAATGTGAACAGTTCTCTGGGTGGTGTCGGGCGTTTTTTGTTCAATTCTTTTGATGCCCTGTTCAGGAAAAAGTTGATAAGTAAGGGGATATCCTCTTTACGCTCACTAAGCGGGGGAATATTTACATGGTGTGCTTTTAATCGGTAATACAAATCTTTTCTAAAGGTTTCATCTTCAGACATTTGATCAATATCCCGGTGGGTTGCTACCACAACCCGTGCATCAGACATTTTGGGGATATCTGAGCCTATGGGATAATATTGCTTTTCCTGGAGCAATCTCAAGAGTTTAACCTGAGATTCCATGCTGAGATCACCAATTTCGTCTAAAAACAGGGTGCCACCTGCGGCCTGTTCAATAAGACCTTTACGTTCCTTGTCTGCTCCGGTAAACGCACCTTTTTTATGCCCAAACAGGCTGTCTGAAAATAAATTGTCATCAAGGCCGGCTACGTTAACAGCAATAAACTCACCTTTTCTGCCGCTCATATCATGTATTGAGCGTGCAAACAATTCTTTACCCGTACCTGTCTCACCGGTTACCAAAACCGGCAATGAGGTGCCCGCAACAGCTTCAATGTATTGGAAAATTGAGCGCATCAGGTTGCTTTTGGTGATGATATGTTCAAAAATTTCAGGGTGTTCCAGCTTGCCTGAGAGCAGGTATTGTTTCAGTTTGACGTTTTCTGCCATAACTTCGCGTAATTCAAGCGCGCGTTGAATTGCCGTCACCAGACGTGAGTCATCAACGGGTTTGACAATATAGTCAAACGCACCTGCTTTCATACACTCTACTGCGGTTTCTACCTCATTTACCGCCGTTATTACAATTACCGGAACATCCGGAAAGTCTTTGACAATCAAAGGCAGTAAATCCCAGCCGGACATCTCGGGCATGGTCATGTCGAGAGCTATGACAGATACGGTTTTTTCTTTCAGTATACCCATAACTTTGGTACTGTTTTGACATTGTATAACATTGTTGATGCCGTTTGAACTGAGTGTAAAACCCGC
The DNA here is from genome assembly GCA_963693055.1 of bacterium. Classification (GTDB taxonomy): domain Bacteria; phylum Zhuqueibacterota; class Zhuqueibacteria; order Residuimicrobiales; family Krinioviventaceae. The sequence goes on along the minus strand of OY843751.1, from coordinate 4,763,429 downwards.
ACTGAGGAGAAAATTCTCTTCATCATCAACAATAATTACCGGGAATTCAGGGTAATCTAATGCGTTCATGATATTGCTCCAAAATCTTTATCATTCAGAGGAATTGTAATTGTGGCGGTTGTACCGAATCCTAAACGAGAGTCAAGATGCAATTCTCCGCCATGATCTTTAATAATATTGTACGCGATGGAAAGTCCTAATCCGGTTCCACCGATTTCGCGTTTGGTCGTAAAAAAGGGATCTATAATATGTTTCATATCTTCTTTGGTGATTCCGTCACCATTGTCCATAACCGAGAAGCCAACCTGGTTCGACTCACGGTTCCAGAATGTAGTAATATGCAATTGTCTTTCTTTTTTGCTTAGGGCTTCACAGGAATTTGTGATCAAATTGATCAACAACTGCTCTAGTTGTTGGAAATTGCCTTGAAACTCGGGCAGTTTGGGTGCAAATTTTACCTTGAAATCGGTCGTAGATTTTTTGATCAAATTGTTTACGATTAATATAGCGGCTTCTACAACTTTATTCAGGTTAATAGACTGGTCTAGAACGCCGGTGTCGTGACGGGCAAAGTTTTTTAGGCTTTCTACAATTTTTTTAATTCGCTGACCACCTTCATTGATTCCGGTTATCAGTTCCGCAATCTTGTCATGGGCCTTAGAGTAGGGCATACCTGCCAGAACAAAATCTCCATGCTCATTATAATATTCGTCTAGGATGGGTTTTGTACTTTCCCAAACCTTGTTGATCATTTTGTTGTTGAGCATCATAAAATTATTGGGATTGTTGATCTCGTGAGCCACACCCGAGACAAGAATACCCAGGGTAACCATTTTATCGGCCTGAACAAGTTGTTGCTGACGCATTTTATCAAGCTCTTCTGCTTTTTTTAATTCAGTGATATCATTTATCAGACCGTCATAGGAAATTACATTTCCTTTTTCATTTTTTTGTAAAACAATCGTGCTCTTTACCCATCGCAGCGAGCCATCCCTGTGGGTGATGCGGTGGGCCAACGGTTTTGAAGATTTTCCCAGCAGGGCTTTGCGTGCATGTTCTCTAACATCATCACGATCTTCTTTGTAAACCATTTCAATCCACAAGTCAGGATTCATGGCAAAATCTTCCTGAGTATAGCCGGTTACAGCCACACAGCCAATGCCATGAAACGTGTCAACAGGTTCACCAAATTCTACTTTGACAGAATAGACATAATCGGTAAGGTGGTGCAATAGTTGTTTATGGCGTCTTTCACTTTCTACTACATCGTCAAGAATGGTTTTATGTTCGGTCACGTCATAGTATTGTTCAATTCGACCGCCAGCATATAATCCGGTTTTTATTGGCATGCTCCAGTATTCCAGGCAGCGCACCATTTCGCCATGATTGTTTATACGACAGCATTCAAAATTTACAGTTTCTATTGATCCATATGATGAATTGACCATTTTTTCGAAATTTTCAGGATTTTGAAACAGATGTTTAACTGTGGATTTTAGATAATCCTGAGCATTTTTGCCAATTATATCGATACGCTTCAAGCCTGTATAGTACTCGTAGGCTCGATTTACCCAGACGATGTTGTACTTGTAATCCAGAATTACAATGCCAACTTTGGTGCTTTCCAAAACATCATTTGTAAGTGAGCGATATTTAAGCTCACTGGTAAGCAGGGTTTTTTCGGCTTTTTTTCGGGCGGTAATGTCATTGATCAGTCCATTATAACCGTAAAATTTGCCATTTTCGTCACGCAGCTGAACAACTGTGTTTCGTACCCAGCGTATACTACCGTCTTTGTGGATGATTCGATGTTCGAGCGGGGGAACTGCCTTTCCGTCACGGGCCATTTGCGCCTGTTTGGAGACGGCTTCACGGTCTCTTTTGTATACCATTCTAAACCACAGCTCCGGATCTTTGGTGTATTCTTTTGATGTATACCCGGTAACAGATACACAACCCGGTCCGTGCATGGTTTCGGCAGGTTTAGTTTTTTTGAATCTAACGGTATAGATATAATCTGTCAAATAGTCCAGAAGAATATTATGCTCTTGAGGACTGGTTTGTACATTATTTATATTGGCCTGTGTGTTGTCGTATTTGTCTTTATATTCGCGTAATTGCTTGCGCAGAGTCAGCACTTCACTGTAAAGCTGGTCTCTGGATTTATACTGGTCTCTCATACATCTTCCGTTTTTGTACAATACTGTAACTTACGAAATCGTAAAATAAAATAAAAATAATATTTAAAAGAAATGAGGGTGTTTTTTGAGAGGGACGGATAGTTTGCAAAAAAAAAGCCCTGATTTAAAATCAGGGCTTAAAATTTAACAACCGCAAGAGCCGCCGCAGCCGCAGGAACCGCCTTTGCTTGGATTGTCAATCACAAAACCGCTCCTATTTTCATCTGTCTGGTAATCGATATTGGCCCCTTTAACCATTTCAATGGAATCGGCGGATATTAATACAGATAATTCACCAAAATCAATTTGTTGGTCTGTTCCTTTTTTATAATTCTCAAAAAGCATTAGGTAAGAATATCCTGAACAGCCGGATGCATTAACGCCAAGGCGCAAAAACTTGTATTGATTCTCATTCTCTTGCATAATGGATAAAAACTGTTTTTGTGCTTCCGGTGATATATTGATAAGGGCCTGTTCAAGACCGGTCTCTACTTGTGACATATCTTTCTCCAAATTATCTGATACATGGATTTTACGATTAAAAATATAAAACAAATCATTTTGTTAAATATTCCGGTTTCATTTAGATTTGAAAATTATTATATTTTTTTCTGTCTCTTTTTATCAGGTATGTACATGTTGAATCACGATCTTTATAACGCACTACCCCAGGAAATTAAAACAGCACTTGAATCCGTATTAAAGGATGATTTATCACGGTTTGTCAATTCTCCGGAAGAGCCTGCGGCAATACGTGTTAATACTTTGAAATTAACAGTAAATGATTTTCTGGAAAAAATGAAAAAATGGGATTGTGGTTTTTCTCCACATCCATACAATCCAACCGGATTGATCTTGCATGATGATATTACCCGTTTAACCCATACGCTTTCATATTACTGTGGCGAGTTTCATGGACAGGGTATTTCTTCACAGATCCCGGTACTGGCACTTGATCCGCAACCCGGAGATTCAGTGCTGGATATGGCCGCATCACCTGGCTCAAAATCAACGCAAATTGCCGCCATGATGCAAAACAAGGGACGACTGTTGTTATGTGATCCTTCATTAAAGCGGCAGCAGCCTTTGTTAACCAATACGTCCCGGGCTGGCATTGTTAACGATGTGTTTTTGCAAATGCCGGGGCAACGTATGGGGCGTTTGTTTTATGAATCTTTTGACCGGGTATTGGTTGATGCACCTTGTTCCGGGCTGTCTAAACTACCGGGACAGGTTTTACGAACCGGAAGTCTGTGGAGTGTTACCGGTCTTGAAACCTTGTTAAACACGCAGAGGCATATGCTGGTATCTGCAATCAAGGCTGCTAAACCCGGTGGCACTATAGTTTATTCAACATGCACTCTGACCGCAGAAGAGAATGAAGCTATTGTTAACAGTGTACTGGCAGATTATCCTGTCGAGTTGCAATCTATGGACTGGTTAGAGGGAGAATCGGTATTGCATGGAATTCTGGAATACAATGACCAAAAGTATGACGAGTCTATACATAAAACCAAACGGGTATTTCCGCATCCCCAGCCATTTGAAGCGTTTTTTGTAGCCAAGCTAAAGAAAACAGATACCATACGCTTTAAAGGTACTCCGCCTAAAATAGAGCGTATTTATTTACAAAACAGTGATGATCCCCAGCTTGTACCGGTTATTGATTATATAAGTGAGCGTTGGGGTATTGAGAAATCATTTTTTGATGATTATAAATTCAACCTGACCAGTAAAAGGCTTTGGTTGTGCGGTAAAGACTGGGAATCCTTTCCGGCGGAAATGTTTATCAAATCTGGTCTGCCTGTTGCCGTGCGCAAGGGTAATCAATGGAAATTGACCAGCAACGGTGCCCAGTTTTTGGGAAATAATATTACCCAATCTTTTATTGAATTGGAAGAAAAAAGTCTAAAGGAACTGTTTTATAATAGCAGGATCGATTTTGATGGTATAAAAAATGGTTACTATGCCTTGAAATATAATGACGAAATGATTGGCGCTGTATCATTTATGCTGGGTAAATTGAAAATATCATTACCACATCAATTCAATTTGATCTTGTAGATTTATTTCTTATTTTAATAGGAAGCAGAAACCAACTGTAAAAAAATTGAGGTAATTCATGGCTATTGCAGCTAAAACTGTTGATGAAATGTTTGATAAATTGAAAATAAAACTCAAAGGTATTGTCCCGGATGTTGAACTGCGCATCAAAGCGGAACTTGCCATGGAGATAAATCAACTCAAAGAAGAACGGAATGCCGTTATTCTGGGCCATAACTATATGGAACCCGCTTTGTTTCATTCAGTGCCAGACTATACCGGAGATTCTTTGGGGCTGTCACGCCTTGCCGCTACTACGGATAAAGATGTTATCGTTTTTTGTGGTGTAAGATTTATGGCTGAAACAGCCAAAATTTTGAGTCCTGATAAAACGGTTTTGTTGCCATCTCCAAAGGGTGGCTGTTCTTTGGCAGAAAGCATAACTGCTGAAGATGTACGAAAATTAAAAAAAGAGTATCCCGGTGTGCCGGTAGTGACATATGTGAATACGTATGCTGATGTAAAAGCAGAAAGTGATGTTTGCTGTACCTCGGGCAATGCTGTTCAGGTTGTCGAATCCTTTGGCGATGAGGCCATTATCTTTTTACCGGATGAATTTATGGCAAAAAATATTGCACAGGAAACCGGAAAGCGCATAATCTTTCCATCAAAAGATCCATCAGATGTATCAAAGCGGGACAATGGGTTGGATTATCAGATTGTAGGATGGTCAGGAAAATGTGAAGTACATGAACAATTTACACCCGAGGATGTTGCTAATGTACGTAAACAATTTCCTGATGTGGTGGTGTTGGCGCATCTGGAATGCAGTCCTGATGTTATTGAGGCTTCGGATTATGCGGGCAGTACAACCGGTATGATCAAATATGTGCAAGAGACAAAGGCGGAACGATATCTGTTGTTGACCGAATGTAGCATGGGTGATAATATTGCCGGCGAGAATCCTGACAAGGAGATGCTCAGGCTTTGCAGTGTTCGTTGTCCACATATGAATGAGATAACCCTTGAAGAAACCCGGGATGCATTGAAATTGATGCAGTACCAAATAGATGTGCCAGAAGATATTCGGCTAAGAGCCAAAACAGCCGTTGATCGTATGATTGCTATTGGATAATAATTCAGAATTTTTAAGATGGAAGCGGATGTTTAGATTTAAATGTCCGCTTTTTTTATGCTTTTTTTCTTTTTAATTACAGCCCCGCCAAGTATCGCAAAAATAAAAATTGAACCCAATATTGCTGCTGGTAAAATGGGTGATGTGTTTGTGATTTTATCAGGATTTCCATACAAGGTAAATGCTGCCCAGTATAAGGGGTGCTGGTAATGCTCTCCATTTATTTCTTGCGATGATTTGATCAAATCTCTCTTGGCATTTGCAAGCGCATCTGCTTTATCCATATGTTTAGTTAAATAATATTGATAAAATAGAGGCATCAGTTTTGATGTGAACCGGTCGTCAACTTTCCAATGTGACATGAGTACAGATTTGGCTCCTGCCCCCATGAACAAACGGGGTAATCCCAATATGCCTTCAGCAGCAATGTTTTTGCCTCTACCGGTTTCGCAAGCGCTCAGTGTAACCAGTTCGCAATTCAGATCAAGATTCCCTATTTCATAGCCCATTAAAATTCCATCATTCGTAGAGTCCTGTTCTGAGGCAAGAATGAGACCTGAAAAAGCTTCAAAAGAAGTGTCAACAAAAGCATGAGTAGCAAGATGGAGAATGTCAAATTTTGATGCATCTTGGGTAAAATATGTTTCTATTGCATTTTGTCGTTTATAGAGTTTGACTCGGCTTGTTAATTTTGATATTTCATTTGCTTCAAGCTCTGCAAAGGGAAGGGCCTGAAAATTCCAACCGGTACGTGAACGGTATTGTAATACATTGTCTGAAATTTCATCTTCATTTGAAAAAGGATTTGCAAAAACCATCATATTGGGCCTGTTGAGTAATTTCAAGCCAGAACTTTTTAATACAATACCCGTAGGACTGTAGAATAATGAATAATGGTTCAGTAAAAAAGAACTGCTATAGTCGGGTTCATCAAAGGGGGTAAAAGCGGCCTTGTTTGGTTTTTGGGTAAGAAGCATCTCAAAGGGAAGGTTCATTAGGGGGCCATCTGGAACGATCAGCAGGTTTTCTGGTAATCTGATCTCTTTTTCAATCGGATTTAATATTTCCGCATAAAGTTGATGTGCTGTTTTGGCAAAAAATGGGATATTGTGATTTTGATCTTGCAAATTGTGCAATGGAGACATTAACTTTTTTATTTTCATTGAAAGTGAATCTTGAGTGATTGAAAGCTGCACTATATGGGTTGTATCTGGGGTTACAACCAGAACAAAAGATGTCTCAGTATCAATGTGGTATTGCAGCATGCCCGCATTATTTTTTTCTAGTTGTTTGCGTATTTCAGATAAATTTGCAGATGTTCCGGGATTCATGCTTTGACTGATTTTTAAGCTGTCTATCATGAATAAACGCTGCTGAATTAATGTGTATTTTGCAGTTTCAAGATCGCCCATCAACTGGTCCCATTCAGATTCGGAATGTTTTGTTCCTGCCTGTTTTCGCAGCTTTTGTTGCAAGCCTGCAATCATTGCCATTGCTTGCTTGTATTTTTTAGTTGGTTTGACAGAGCCGGAAAGAATGTTGCGATCATCCATTCTGTCTTTTAAGGCACGGCTTCTAAAGCTTTCTTCGTATTTATACAGGCTATCTAATAAAGAGTGGGCATGGGTTGTGTCATACTTTAGTGAATAGCAGCGGGCAATTCCTCTGTAAATAGCGGCATCACTTGAGAATGCTCCAATTCTTAGATCTTCTGCCGATAGTTTATTACGAAGCTGTTCTGTATGTGGTATTGCCTTGTAATAATAGTACAGTGCGCTATCAGTGTTGGCCGTTTTTTCAAAAGCAAGCCCTGTTACTCTAAAAACATATCTGGACATATAAGAATCATCAATTCTGGCAATTATTTGTTTTGCCGAGTCTAGCCTTGCCATGGCGTTGTTTATTTCACCAATTTTGATATTCATAAATGCGAGGCGGGTTAGGTAATATGCTTTTTTGCTCTGGTTGTTTGTTCTGGTTGCCTCATAAAGCGCTAGCTGATAAAATGTTTGTGCTTTTTTATAATCAAGCTCAATAATAAAAGAATATGCAAGTGTATTCAGACAACTGTATAAATTTGCATTTTCTGATGATTTATAATATTTATATAGTTCAAACAGTTTTTCCCTTTGAGTGTCTATTTTGTCTAATGACAGCTGGTTTTTTATTTCCTGAAGTTCTACCCATTTTTTTGTACTGGTGTAATTGTTATCATTTGCTAACACTTTACATTCAGCAAGCATTTGGTCCATGAGACTGCTCATACCGAAGCGTTCATAAAGTGTTACAAGCAGACTTTTAATTCGCAATTGATGGTTCCGGTCGTTTGGGTCTATCAATTCAATTGATTTTCTGTAGCACTGAATGGCTTGAGAGAATTGATGGTTAAGATGGTAATTGTATCCATTTCTCAGGATCTGGGCAAGTTGAATTTTCCCTTTGAATCTATCGGAATAGGATTGAGCAAGATTGTAATACACCATACTTGAATCTAATTTGCCCTGTTTCAGTTTTAAATTGCCCAGTTCATTTAAAGTGGTTATTTTGCGCCTATAGTCTATAATATCGTCAGATACTTTCAAGGCTTTATTCAATAATATTTCTGCATTATTCAAGTCGTGCTGGGCAATGGCCAATTTACCAAGTGCCTGTAAAGCAATTATTTGGCCGTCAATATTTTTTTGTTTTATTGCTTCTTTATATCCTTCGTCATAAACCGAATCTGCTTGCTCATACTGGTTCGAAAGCGTGTAACAATAACCAAGCATAAACTGTAAGTTCAGATTGCTGTTTAATTGTGGGATTTGTTTGAATAGGGGAATTGCTTTTGCGTAATTTCCCTTGTAGTATTTTCTCAAGGCATTTACTATTAATAATGAGCTGTTATCTGCGTGGCTTGTTATTATTGAATCAATAACAATTGATTCGGTATGATTTTTTGCATATTCTGAGATTATATAATAGTCTGGCCCTATTTCAAATGCGGATACCAGGTGCTGATTTGCAATATCAATTTTATTGTCTTCTCTGTTTAGTTTTGCAAGGTATAAATTTGCATAGAGAGAATATCGTTTGTCGTCTGCCAGGTTTTTGTAAAAGGTGTATGCCTTGTCTTTTTGATCCGTGTATACAAACAATCTATATGCTTTTTCATATACTTTCCAAACGTCAGGATGGTCATATAAATAATTCAAAGTGTGTTCAAGTTGTGTGCTGTCTGGAAGACTTTGCAGGGTTTTGAGAAAAGTATAATATTCCAGATTATCTTGATTTGCAAAAACAAGACAGCTTGATAAAAAGAGGAGTAATGTTGAAAGTAGTTTTTTCATTTTTACAGATACAATATTTTTTAATATACAAGATATATCAAAAAATATTCAAATGCAACAGGCAGGTTTTAACGAAAAAGGCCCTGCATAACAAAGGCAGGACCATATAAATTAGCAATTAGGATCTGGAGGGTCTGGTGGTGGTGGCGGCGGATCAGGATCATCTCCTCCTTGGGGCTGAATGATGCCGGTTTCCATTTGGGTGCTTTTTATATCAATTAGCCTTTTGGCAACAGCTGCAACAACACCAGACATTAACAGGTAAAATAACTCCATTCGTTGTCTCCTATGGGTTCGTTAGCTGTGATACAATAACTTGACTGTCTCTGTAATAGATACTGTTTTCCTGAATGTTCCCCAAATATTCAAGCGAGCGCGAATCGTTCCCCAGCAGGTTAAAAGTTAAACCCATGAAAAAGAATTCTCTGTCACCTCCTTTCATGTTGGATTCAAGAACCAGTTTTTTTGCAGAATTGAATCTGTCAGAAGCAGATTCAATTAAAGAGGTGTCAAGCGATTTTCCGGCAAGTGCCAGATCGCAAATACCTGTATAAAAATAAATATCTCTTAACAGTTGTTTACCATTTGTAGTAGTGTGCAAAGATTGCGTAGAACCGGATTCAATATCAGTTATGATTGAGTTGAGTGATTTTTTTGCATCTTGATAATTTTTTTGGATATAATCTGCCATTGCAAATTTATACTGATTGAGTGTCTTGTTATATTGAGTGTCTGTATCTAACGATACACTATTGCCCCTGGTAGAGGTTTCGTAATATTCACAAGGTAAATTGGCTGATTGGAAATATTTTGTATAAACAGGATTGTGAGCAGTTTCCTGAAAAAAAGTTTTGGATGTAATAATGGAAAAGATCAAAACAACTATGGAGATTAAAGCATAATGAGGCTTTTTTTGCATAAAAAGGTTTTGGAAAAAGCTTTTTAAACTTGATTTAAAATGTAAAAGGCTGAATGATTTACCAGCTTCTTTTTTGCTTTCATGGCCTTTAATTATTTCAAACAAAGTGTTATTATCTGCAATTTCAATATTTTCCAATGAAGCTGCCTGAATGGATTCCGTGTCAAAGGTATCCAGAATTCTTCTAAAATAATCAGGATGACTGGTAATGAGAGATAAAAATCTTTCAGAGTTGTGCTTGGTAATATTGCCACTCAATTGTTCAAGAATTATCATTTCGAGTTCCTGATATCCCGTATTGGTGTTTTCTGTGTCAATATTTTGCAGGTTCGCATGTTTCAGACTGTTATCTATCATAGTGAAAAGAGAAAAACAAGCAGGGTTGCTTTCTTTGAGCTCACTAATGGTTATTGTTTGAGTATCTGGATTTTTTATATATTCCAGAATTTGTTCAAATGTTATTTTAAATTTACGCATATTAAATTACCCCCGTCTCAAGTCCTTTGTTGGTAAAATATTCATCATTTATAAACTGGTTATATTCTATGAAACACCAATAGCAGTTATTTAAATGATGAATAAACTGTTTAGCATTGTTAATGTGAATGTCTTCCTTTTTTGATAGAACAGTATATGCGATAAAAAAATCATCATTATCTTTCAAAAAGGATTTGTTGGCCTGACAACACTGCTTCGGGATACTGTTGAATATCGAATTTGTGAGATTGGGGTCATTTTCAAATTTGTTGAAACGGGCCTTTAAACTATTGTAATAATTTATAGATTCCGGATAATTCTCTAAAAAACTTTTTTCTTTAATCTGGGCATCTTGAATTATAGATAAAACTTTGCCTATCGAAAGTTTATGAACTATTATACTACTGCTCATGAACTACCTTGCTTTTACGGTTATCAGTTATTAATATAGTGTCGTTTTAAAACTAAAATCTTACACTTTTATTTTGTTTCTCATGCGATTTATTAATGTATATATGGCATTTTGCCCCATTGGTTTGTAAAAATCATTGTGGGTAAGCATATCAATCGACATATCTGTCCAAGTATACATTAGAAAGAGGTGTATGTTGCGTTCGTTATTGGGATGTTTGTTAATCATGCTATTGCGAAGGCTTTGTACCAGTTCTTCATAAATTTCCCAACCCGCCTCGGGTGATAATTCCTTCAAGGTGTCTTTTGCCTGATCTTCTTCAAGGGTATCCAGGATTTTGTTAAAATGAATTGCCAGATGTCTTCTTGTAATTCTGTTAATAAGGGTAGACAGATATAACAGAAAAAGCTGTGGGTTGTCACGGTTTTGGAATTGTTTTAAAAAACGATAGTCGTCTTTAATGAGGTGTTTTATAACAATAAATACAATATCGTCTACTTCATCTTGCAACTGGTATTTAATACGCTGCAAATTCCAGCTTTTGCAGCGGTTCAGAACAAGTTTGTAGATAAAATTTTGGTAACGGTTGAGGAATTCCTGCCAGCTTTTTTCCCAAACAGGGGAGTTGGGATTGGTGCAGTTGTCGAGGAGGTCACCCAGAGTCATATCATTTGTACCTTGTCGTTTGTGATCCAATTTGAAGAATCTCCTCAAAAAGACAGAAAAAGCATATATAAAGTTAATATACAAGAAATAAATATAAAAAAAAGTGATATTTTTAAAATAAAGTGTAAGATTTTGCATAATTATAGACACTATATTAATATATGCCGTTATTCAGAGTGAACATACAGTTTGAGGGGTCGCATATAAGATGAGGGGGTGTGTTCGAGGAGCACACTTTGTAATGGGGGAACTTGTTCCTTCCATATCGTGGAGATAAAGCAGGGGGCTGCCTAACCACGAAGACAGGAAAAAGTTCTACACAAAAGATATTACATCGGTAGGGCGAATGTACTATCTAAAAGAAAGACAGGCAAGATTTTTTGTCTGTCTTTTTTTATTTAAATTCAATATATTATCTAAATTCAAATTTTATTAAAATTAATATAAAGGAGATGTTGTGAAAATTGCATTTGTGACCGGTGGCGGTGATTGCGCAGGTATAAATTCGGCAATTGCTCGTTCTATATTGCATGGCGCATCTAAATATGGTGATACTTTTATTGGTGTTAAAAAAGCTTTTGAAGGTTTGGCTGCTGATAATGTTGAAGATTATATAGTACCGTTGGACAGCAACGATGCGTTATCCATTTTTGATGCCCCCAGTACCATTTTGGGCTCTTCCCGTTTTGCCCCTTTTACTGAAAAAAATAATTCCTGGGCACCTGAAAAGTTGTTGGCAAACCTGAAAAAGTTGGGTGTTGATGCTATTATTGCTACCGGCGGTAACGATACCGTAAACACTGCCTGGGGCATGCATAAAATTAATTTTCCTACAATTGCTATTCCGAAAAGTATTGATAATGATATTAGTGAAACCGATTGGATGTTGGGTGCGCACACTGCTATTGATTTTGCGACAAAGGCGTTTAGAAGCACTTCAGTCTCTGCTGATACGCATGCAAGAATTTCTGTGAATGAAGTTATGGGTCGTAAAGCTGGTTGGCTTGCGTTTTTCACTGGTGTTGCAAGTGGTGCTGATATTATTCTTGTACCTGAAAAGAATTTTGAATTACAGGCACTTGTGGAAAAGGTTAAATCGATAAATGATGCAAAAGGATATGCCAATATTGTTGTGTCTGAGGGTGTGAATTTTGATCAAAATGATCCATTATTTAAAAAAGCAGTTGCTGATGATGCTAAAGACGGCGTATTAAAATCCATGTTGTCAGAAGATCCTGAAATTGATCCGCATGGTAACCTGAAACTTGGCGGTACGGGTGTTATTATACAAAGAATTCTTGTTCAGGGATTGGGTGTAGGTTTGAGCCGTGTACGCCAATCTAATATTGGCTTTAGTTTGCGTGGTCTTGCACCAAATGCGTTTGATATTAACCTGGGTCAGCGTTTTGGTAGAAAAGCTGTCGAGCTGGTGCACCAAAATAAATCCGGATTAATGGTTGGCATTAAAGGTATGGAGATAAAACCGGTTGATATGGAGACCGCATTGCCCCAGTTTACTTTGGATGCAATGGATGATGCAGAATTAAAAGATTTAGGTGTTTTTTTCTAAGACAAGAAATTGTGGAGGGGAATTATGGACAATAATAGTAAATGGAACTCGGCAATTTTAGGTGGAGTTGTTATTGGTGTTGTCAGTGGTGTTCCTATACTGAATTTTATCAACTGTGCTTGTTGTGCGGGAGTAATTGGTGGCGGTATGTTTACAATTTACCTTTACCGTAGACAGCAAGCTCCCGAGGATACTGTAAACATGTCTGACGGTGCGCTGCTGGGATTTCTGGCAGGTGTTATAGGAGCGGTTATTGCCATTGTATTGACCAGTATTACCGGTTCATTGTCTGTTAATTTTTTGGACTTTGTTTCCCAATACATCAGTGATCCGGATATTCAATCTATTTTTGACGAAATTCCCGCCCGAACTTTGACAGGAGGTACGTTTATTATAGGATTATTTATTAATCTGATAATTAATAGTATTTTCGGTCTTGTTGGCGGGATTTTGGGAGTAGCTCTGTTTGGTAAAGCCAGAATGGTTTAAATGAACCAGGCGATTAATGATAGAACACATTATTGATTTTCTTGAGCAAAATGGGGGAAAAGCAACTTCGACTGAAATTGTCAAGCATGTATTCAAGATGCCGGAAGCAAATTCCGGCATCTGTGATACGCTTGTACAATCTACAGTGTCCGATTCTAAACGTATAATCAAATCTAAAGATCATACCTGGATTTTAGTTAATTCAATTAAAGTTTCCTATCCTGAAAATGATTTTGTATTGGTTAAAGCTTTTCCTGAACGATCAATGTCATTTTTTGAGTGGATTTGTCTTAATGTCAGTCCTTTTCCCGTGGGTAAAAAATTGGTTTTCTTTGCTAAAAGACAGGCCAAAGATTATTCCTTAAAAGAATTGAATCGTATTTGTAAAGAGATTTTGGCCAAAACGAGCACTCAGGTTGTTGTTTTTGATGGCTTTGGTAATCAGATATCTTTGTTCAGGCGAATGTTTTGGCAGATTTTGGGAAAAGAATTTAGCGGTCAAATTATTTCTCTGAAACGTCTTTTGCAGCGATTACAGCCAAACATAAAATTTGCTGAAAGCAGCCAGATCTCGAGTGCTTTGGGGATTACACATCTGGAACATGCTGCGCCTGAACAGCAGTTTGAATTATTTCAAGAACAATTTTCAATCGCATTTGAAATGTGCCAAAAGCTAGGTTTAAATGATGCTGATCAAATTGTTGCTTATTGTGAATCGACTGCTGAAGCAATTGATTTTTCTGAATATCAATTTGATCGGGATTTTTTGAATGATTTACCAGAGTTGCCGGGTATTTATTTGATGCGTGATGTGAATGATAAGGTTATTTATGTTGGAAAGTCCAGAAATTTGTATGAAAGGGTAAACTCTTATTTTCGGGAAGCCGAGAACCTGGAACCAAAAATTTTGAATATTCGGGAAAATATAAGAAATTTGGAAATTCATCTTGCCGGATCTGAGCTTGAAGCGTTATTGATGGAGTATGACGCTATACAGAATTATGATCCGGGTATCAACAAACAAATTGATGTACATGAAAGAAGCGTTCCTGCAACCCGCTTGAAACCATGCATTTTATTTTTAGAACATTTTGACGCCAGTTTGATCAAACTTTATTGCATAAGACCCAATCATGGCATTTTAGAATTGGATTTAAGCAAGCAATGTAAGAATTTGGGTGAAATCGGAAACCGGGTTTTAGATTTTTTTTACTCTCCAACTGTAAAAAAAACAAACAAAAGGATTGACATTGTTGCAAGTTGGTTGTATACTAGTAAAATGGTCAATATTCTGGATGTGGAAAATGTCCGGAAGCAAGACCTTGAGAGATTGATGCTGGACCATATAGCAAGTTTTATTAAAGGCGAAAATGATATTATTCATATTTAGCTGAAATTTTTTAATTTAAATTTTGTTTATCTAATCTATGAGTGGCAGGTGTTAAAATGTCAGAAAAAGTAAGTCCTTTTATTGCTGCAAATAAATCCTGGTTGTTACGTAAAGTAATTGCTGATTTTTTGTATGCAAAAAATTTGTTTTCAAAACTGTTTCAGGATTACTCTGCAGGAGGTGAAGTTTCATTTGAAAAAATGAAAAAGTTTTCGGAATTACTTTTTACAGCAAAAGAAGATTTACATCTCTTGTTTGAACGTATTGGCGATCCATATCAGGAGGCAGTTGAAAAGTCGTTTAAATATACACCCAATGAAGATGAAATTGATTTTATGAATAATGTGGGACTGTTGTTTCACAAGGCTACTGTTGCTCGGGAATTGAAATATGTGCTGGAATATTATAAAACCGACAGTGATGATTATAAACAGATCAAAGAATTGTTGGATTATTATGTTAATAATATGGAGGGATTATTTAAAGTTGGTATTGAAAAAGCAAAGTGTGTATTAAAAGACTCTGATAAAAACCTTGCAGTATTGCTCTATCTTTTTGAAAATGAAAGATATGTTACAAATGCATTTGACAAATCCTTGAAACAACTCTTGGAAGAGATACTGGGTAAAGAAAATATGGATGAACGTATTAATGAAGTAGGTGTTTTGTGCCTTGAAAGTGGTTGGCCCGAAAGAGCTTTTAAAATTTTTAACCGTGCTATAGAGTTGAATCCAGAAAATAACAAGGCCAAACAATACCTTGAACCCAGTTTTAACGGTGAATAAAAAGTTGATTTATAGCAAAAAATGTTTTACCTTTGCTTAAGCAAAATTGATATCTGAAATTATAATTTGGAGGAATACAAAATGCCTATTAAAGAGCAAATGCAAGGTGATATTGCAATTATCGAGTTAAAAGGGAAATTAATGGGCGGCCCGGAAACAGCAGCAATTCATACTAAAGTTAAAGAACTGGTTGCTGACGGAGTTAAAAAAGTTGTTATTGATTTAGGAAAAGTTACATGGATGAATAGTACTGGTTTGGGCGCGTTGATGGGATCAATGACCACTCTGAGAAATGCAGATGGTGATTTAAAATTGTCTCGCGTTACAGAAAAAGTGAAAAGTTTGTTCATGATCACAAAATTAATCACTATTTTTGATACATTTGATACTGTGGAAGAGGCTACTAACGCTTTTGATAAATAATATGTTTGTTAGATCCTTCCGCTTTTAAAAAATGGAAGGAGTATATATGAAATCTCCTGAAAAAAAATTTTTTTTCCTTTTCAGTGCATTGCTTATTGTTGTGCTGATTTATTCAAGTTTGTATGCTGTGACAAGCAGAGCTTATGAACCTGTTATTATCAAGGGGGCTGAGTTTCAGGGATTTCTGAACATCTCTCATGATAATTTGGTTGTATATTCGTATTCGGATATTTCATCAGATTGGACGGCTATTTCGTTTCAAATTGATGATTTGGATTCGGATAACGATTATATGTTTAGCGGTCAGGATAATCTGTTGACTGCTAATGATGAACTATTGGTTTTAGCCAATGATTGTGGAGATGTTGCTCCTTCCTCTTCATGGATATCTGACGAAAGTTCCAGAAATTATCCTCGTTATCAGGTACAGGTGCATGATCCGTTGAGTGGTGATGATGGATATGTATATGTGTACCGAACTGATAATAAAGCCTCACATCCTGTAGCTACAGATTATATTCAATATGACTCAAGTATTGACCGGGTAGAAAGCCAATTCTATGAGATAGCCCACAATGCAAGTAATGGCATTATGACCACCTTGCTGCTGACCAATGCTGGTGGCGGTAATGGTGAAGATTTTGTTGATCGCTTCAAGATCAGGGTTAGAGGCTCTTATGATTTGGGTTTTCTGGGATCAGTTACCCTGGTGTTATCTGAGGAAAATTTAACAAAACAGAATGCAAGCGGTATTGAAGGACAAATTCGGGTTGTCAGGAATTGGAAAATACAGCTTGAAGTGCCGGAATTGCAGGGTGCAATTGATTTGCCTGTTTTTGATTATATTGTAAAATACTATCCAACCAGTTGTGATATGGGATCTTTTCGACAATTAAAGATACCCGCAGATGCAGATGTGGATTTTTTAAGGTTGTCTTATGATCTTGATCCCTCTGCCAATGGTATGCACATGTTTGCGGAAAACGCTATTTCTACAAAACCGAATGGTTCGCTTGTAAATCGAACGACAGAAAGTGATGATATTGGTATTCCGCGTGATTTAAATATTCCGGGTTGGAACTGGTGGATGCAAACCGGTGCGCCGGGAACTTTGTTGGGTATTGCAGAGCTTCCGGATGTTGCAGTTAATCAATATCTTTATTATAAAGATGATCTGACTGGTACAAATGACAGTCCCCTGAGTGGAGATCAGGCCTTTGATACAGGTGTGAACGGTTCATGGGGCGATACCGGCGTAAAATATACCGGTTCTTTTTCACAAGAGTCCCGAATTGATATTCAGCTTTGGCTTTATTTTCTGGGAGCCAATATATCTCCTGACAGTGCGGCTGTGATCAAGTCTTTTCATGAGCACCCTATTGGAGCAGATAACATTACCTTATCTGAACAGAATTTTCCGGTAGATACGATTAAACCAGCGAAAATTGCAGATTTGCAGGTTTCTAACAGCGGCCAGGACTTTGTAACCCTGTCATGGACAGCTCCGGGAGACGATGGCAATGCAGGCGGTCCCGCATATCAGTATCAAATGAAATACAGTACCGCATTGCCAATTTTTGGTTTAGAAACCTGGTGGAATGGTGCCGCGTTTGTTGAAAATATGCCAAGCCCTGCCGAACCCGGGCAAACGCAAAGTATTACCATTAACAATCTGACAATGAATAAAAGATATTACTTTTACATTCGTTCATCAGACGAGTATGACAACTGGTCAGATTTTTCAAATCTTGCGGGTCAAAACACTTCGCCGGTAGAGTTGTCGTTATTTACCGCAAAACAGTCAAATGATCATGTTGAACTGGTTTGGATCACTGAATCCGAAACCAATAACCTGGGTTTTGCAGTTGAGAGAAAATCGCAAACACAGAATTCCTGGCAAGAAATCGTTTTTATTAACGGTGCTGGTACAACTACTTCCGGCAATCGTTATAGTTTTACAGATAAAATTAACGTAACCGGTACTGTTATGTATCGCTTAAGGCAGGTAGATACAGATGGTTCGGTAGAGTATAGTGAAATTGTTAACGTAGCTATCAAGGCTCCACAGGAATTTGCATTATTTCAGAATTATCCCAATCCATTTAATCCGGTGACACGGATTGCATATCAGATACCAGATAATCTTTCCGGAAATGTTCGTTTAGACGTTTATGATGTTCTTGGGCGTCAGTTGCGTACGTTGGTAAACACACCTGCTCAGGCGGGTTATTATGAAACGATATGGGATGGCTTTAATGATTCCGGTCAGGAGGCAGGTTCTGGAGAATATTTTTATGTTTTGAAAATTGGAAACTTGCAACAGATTCGAAAAATGATTAAATTGCAATAGTGTTTTTATATTAATTGGCGATTTAATTTATATTATTCCGGATCAGTTTTTCTTGCAAGTATTGGAAATGAAAAATGCCAAACAATCCAAACGAATCTGTAGCTGGAAGTCATGGAGCTTCTGATGTAGACTTGGTAGATTTTATTATTTATGCATCTAAGGATAGGGTATTATTAGAGTGGACAACGGATAATGAAATTGGAAATATAGGTTTTGCTATTGAACGTCGTCTGATGGATGAAGATGAATGGAGTCAGGTCGCGTTTGTGGCGGGTGCGGGGTCGTATTTTGAAAGAAAAGAGTATTCACATGAAGACATTCCCGGTTGTAAGGGATTATTGTCTTATCGGTTGAGGCAAACAAGCGCTGACGGAAGCTACAATTATAGTCATGAAGCAGGTGTAACTATAAAAAAGTTTAATACTTCTTTTACATTATACCAGAATTTTCCAAATCCTTTCATTTCGTCTACAAATATCTCATTTCAACTTCCTGATGAACTGGAGGGGGATGTAACTCTCAAAGTTTGCAATTCATCTCAAAGTGAAATCAGGGAGCTGTTTAATCGTACTGCTGCGCCAGGCTATTATAATGTAGAATGGAACGGAAACAATGATGAAAATAAAAGTGTAAGTCCTGGTGTTTATGAATTTGTTTTACAATCAGAACAAGGTATTTTAAGAAAAAAAATGATGAAATTGAGTTATAATCCCGAGCAACAATAGCATTTCATTTAATTTATATTTCCCGTTTTACAATCATGTGAAATCATTTTAAAAAAGGTACAATAGTTGCCTGTAATATGTATAACAAAATGCATGGATTGGTATGTCGCGTAAGTTTATTAAAAACAATATAAAGAAGGGTGCGATGAAATCGAATTTTGTTTTGATTTGTTCTATGATGATACAGTTGCTTTTTGGTATTACACAAACAGTGCAATCTAGAACCGTTAGTTTGGCTGGTCTGGAAGGCAATTACGCGCAGTATAAAGTTATAGAGTTTAATTTTAATGTAACATCACCTGATGTCAGCAATCCATTTGCAGATGTAGATATTCAGGGTACTTTTACATCCCCTTCTAATGATGTTGTTCATGTGCGTGGATTTTGCGATTCATACAATGGTACATTGCACAAGCTGCGTTTTACACCATCCGAAACCGGATCTTATTCTTTTAGTATCGTTTTTAAAGATACTCACGGCCAAAAGACGTTTACCGGAAATTTTAGTGTGACAAATACCAATGCAGGAAATGGTTTTATCATTACGGATCCGGATTATACCAATGCTTTCATGTTTTCAAATGGTGAGCACCCTTTTATTTTTTCCAAAACTGCCTGGTTAATTGGCGGCGTTACCCAAACAAATTATAGAGCATTTATAGATAAAATGGTTCCCCGCAAAGAAAACTGTATTCGATTTGCACTAGAGTTTGATTTTTCATCGGCAGAGCCTTTTATAGATGTTTGGCCCTGGCAGGGGACCCGTAGTAATCCTGATTATACCAGATATGATATTAATTTCTGGAAAAAGATTGATGAAATTATAAAATACGCTGCTGATCGAAACATATATTCCGAAGTTTGTTTTTTTACACTTATGCGTACAAATCTTGACTGGAACTATGCCGAGCCATATCTCGATTATGCTTTAGCGCGTTTGGCCAGTAACCCCAATGTTATTTTATTTCAAACCAATAATGAATTTCAACCAGACCGTGATGATAAGGATTATGTGGTTGATATTGCAAATTTTGTGCATGCGAACGATCCCTATGGACATTTGGTAGCCCCAGCGCACAAGAGCACAACTGATGCTGCCTGGGCTGATGAATCTTGGGTTGATGTGGCAATTAACCACTGGGCAAAACACAATCAACACAGCCTTGCGCAGATTCGGGAGATTGCGCAAACTATTAAACAATACAATAAACCCGCATGGTGCGATGAAACTGCCAGAGAAATCCGTCACAGTAATAATTGTGCAGAGCACCGTAGAAAGCAGTATTGGACATGGAGCATTGCCGGTGTTTACACCTGTTTTCATTCATACGAAGGTAGTGAAGGTATTGTAGATGTCTCTTATAATGGGCCTGGGTATGAATATGTTCCCTATCTCAGACCTTTTTGGGAACGTACAGAGTTCTGGAAGATGCAGCCAAATGAGTCTATTATTCGAAATGATCCTGCTTCCATGTATGAATGGGCACTTGCATCGGATGATGAGATTGTGATCTATATGGTCAATGGCCCGGATAATACTTTGGAGGCCTGGGATATTCCGGATAATTATACATACAGTAACGGTATTCGTGTAGCGCTAGATGCCGGCAAATATGATGTGCAATTTTATAATCCTTCAAATGGCAATTATTATAGCAATAGTGAGATCAATGATCTTGATGGTGGTGGTAATATTTTAATTGATTTTCCAACATTTAATCAGGATCTGGTTATCTATATCAAAAAGCAACCCGAAGCCGTTGCTACTGAAGCTGATTTTTCCGCGCAGCCCCGTTCCGGCTTTATGCCGCTTCAGGTACAGTTTACTGATCTTTCTACCAATGCGAACTCTTGGGATTGGGATTTTGGTGACGGTTCCAGCCATTCATATGCACAGAATCCGCAGCATACATATACGCAGCCAGGTTCCTATACTGTTACGTTGGCAGTATCAGGCGGTGGCGGGAGTGATACCAAAACCCTGTCAGGTTATATTCAGGTTACTGAAAAATATGTGCAATTTACGAATGTTACAGAGGCGGTAAATGTTAAGGGCTTTTCATCAGTAGGCTATGGTCGTGCAGCAGCTTTTGCCGATCTGAATCGGGATGGGTTCCAAGATTTTGCTGTTAGTAATGCAGGTGGCTCAGAGAGTACGCTGGACCAGTTATATATCAATGATGGAGATGGACAGTTTAATAATGAAGCTGTCACACGAAATATTGAGGATAGTGGCTATACACATAGTGTGGTTTTTGCGGATTTGAATAACGATGGTTATCAGGATGCTTATTTTGCCAATCAACCTATTGGGGTAAATATTCAAGCAGGGAAAAACCGTATCTATCGTAATGAAGGCTCGGGATTTTTTACTGATGTTACCGAAGGTTTTGGGATACCTGATAATTATAGCTATTCGCGAGGTGCTATTGCGTTAGACATGAACAATGATGGCTACCTGGATCTGTATACGGTGAATTGGGGCAGCCAAAATGAGACCTATATTAATGATGGTACAGGAAAAATGAACCGTTCTGACAGAGGCGCAGATGGTCCGGTTGGGGATGTAACGGCTCAGCAGGGGGTAACTGCCGCCGATGTTGACAATGACGGTGATATTGATATTTATGTATGCCAGCGGGATGCTGAGAATCTATTGTACATCAATGATGGTACCGGTAATTTTGATGATGATGCTGCTGATCGCGGAGTAAATGTTGACGGTTTGTCTCATGGTGCTACCTTTGCAGATATCGATATTGATGGCGACATGGATCTGTTTGTTGTGAATTATTCATCATCAGGTAGTGCTGATTTACCCTTGTTGTCGGTTTTTATCAATAATGGGAATGGATTTTTTACAGACAAGAGTGCTGAATATAATATTGCTATTAGCGGGTATACAGCAGCAATTGGTGATATGGATAACGATGGATTCCCCGATTTATTGCTGGTCCGTAATGATGAGAGTGAACCTGATGTAACACCCCAGTTGTTGTTGAATGATGGTACCGGGAAATTTAACGAAATTAATGAAATAGGCCTTGACAATGGTGGAAGTGACGCACGCGCCGGAGCACTTGCGGACTATGACAATGATGGTGATCTTGATATTTATATCACTTGCGCCAAATCATGGAATATCATGTACCGTAATGATTTGATAAATGATTATCATTATATTGATGTGCTTTGCGAAGGGCCCAAAGGAGACTATGGCGGTTTTGGCTCAAAGGTGTCTGTATTTGAAAGCGGACATTTGGGTGATGCCAACTATTTAATTGGATATCAGGAAGCGGTTTCGAATTTTGGGTATTTGTCACAAAATCAAACAGCATTACATTTCGGATTAATGAACAGAACCGCATGTGATATTCGTTTAGTATTGACAAATGGAGATATTCTTGATTATACCGGCGTGCAGGCCGATCAGGTTTTTAAAGTTGATGCATATCAGGCATTGACTGCTCCAATTATTTTGCACGCAGCGGTGCATGATGATGATAATATTAAATTTACCTGGACTAATGTTTCAAATGCATCAGGATATAACGTGTACCGTGGTACGGATCCCTATTTTGAACCCGATTATGAATCGGGCAGCAACCGGGTAGCAAGCGGCGTTACTGATCAGGATGCATCAATGCCCAACGTACAGTGGATAGATACCGATCCTGTTGTTGGAAACACAAGTGTAAATTATTTTTACCGCATAACCGCGTTACGGAATGGTGAAGAAAGCAGTGCAACATTGAGTTATGGTGAGTTTGATTATGCACTTTTAACCACTGAAACCACAGATTTTAATGAAATTGCATTGCCACTTTTTGTTGAAAGTATAACCACTGCAAATGATTTACTTTCTTATATCCCTTCCTGTAATTCTGTAGCAATGTGGTCAGCTGAATTACAGGATTATGTGCAATATGTACCGGGCTTTGAGCCCAGTAATTTCACAATCGAGATGGGTAATCCCTATTATGTCAATATGCTTGAAGATCAGGTTTTAACGATTTTAGGCAAAGTGGTTACTCCTGTCTTTAATTTGATTACTACACCCACTACAGATTTTAATGAAATTGCGCTACCTTTTGACAAGGCATCGTTAGCAACCAGTGCTGATTTAGCGAATGATATTCCCAACTGTAACAGTGTGGCAAAATGGGATACTGAAATTCAAGGGTATTGGCAATATGTTCCTGGATTGATTCATACAAATTTTGATATAAAAGCGGGTTATCCTTATTATATCAATGTTACAGCGCCTACCAGCTGGCCGCAGCGTGCGTTTTCAAAAGCCAAAGCAACTGAACTAGTTGTCAAAACGAATTCTGTCAGCAAAGCT
The DNA here is from genome assembly GCA_963693055.1 of bacterium. GTDB lineage: Bacteria > Zhuqueibacterota > Zhuqueibacteria > Residuimicrobiales > Krinioviventaceae. The sequence goes on along the minus strand of OY843751.1, from coordinate 4,740,191 downwards.
CCTCATGCAATTTGGGGCGAGCTGTCTGATACCCAGGTGCATCATTTTAGCGCATATCTCAGTCATCAACCTGATCATGTTTTGAATGAAACTTCGCCAGGTTGTTTTATGACCACTGAAAACTGGATGGTGCAAGTGGGTAATTTCGAAAACGGCTGGTCTCCTGATCAGGTGTTGATTATAGAGTTTTTTGATGAAAGCAATACACTTTTAAATACAATCGAGCATACGCTTTCATCTAATGCTGTGGATTTTGTCGGAGCACTTGATATTGTGGATATTCCTGACCATTATGGTCTAGACCAGAATTATCCCAATCCTTTTAATCCCACAACCGTGATCCAATATCAGTTGCCGGAACAGTCTCATGTGCTGATAGAGATTTATAACACCCGTGGACAGCGTGTTAGAACATTAATCAATCAGGGTAAAGCCGCGGGACGATATTCGGTAGAGTGGAATGGCTGTGACGATTTTGGCCGTCAGGCTGCAAGCGGAACATATTTGTTCATGATGAAAGCCGGAACGTTTCACAAGGTGCAAAAGGCGGTGTTGCTAAAATAAATATTGCAAAAGTAAGATAATATTATATATTTATCTCTTTGTTTTTTTCGCAAATTTGATAGTTTTTTGTATGTATTACAAAATAAATGTAGAAAAGGAGTATTATGCGTTTTCTTTCCAAAATCATAATTTTAATATTATTCTGTTGGCCAATAGGATTGGTAATTGCGGCCACAGCTCCAACGCATACTAACTTGATATATTCTGATGATTTGCTTGATGGTGGTAATTCCGGTGTTGGTTATATCCAGAATAATAATGGTGAATTTAGAGCAGCCGGTTGGAAGGCAACACAAATCAATAGCCAGTTATTTATTACGTTGCCGGCGGATCTGCCAAGAGAAGGTACCTTTGTTGTTGATGTTTCTAATTTTGATCCTGCGAATCAAAATCATACAGACAAACAGCAGATTATCAATCTTTATTCACAAGCCAATGGCAGTAAAGATATATTTGACACTGATGGCGCGTGGGTGAATATTCGTACAGGTACCTCTTATTCGGATGGACCGGGGCTGGCTGGCTATAAAATGCTGGCAGCTTATGCTGGCGGTAGAGAAGAAGACCGATATATGCAGAGCGCCACCTGGAATATTAATGATACATACGAATTCAAAATTGTTTGGGATGAAGGCTCGGTGTGGACGTTTGTTGATGGAGTGCAACAAGGTGAACTGGAAATGTACCGTACCATGATTGAGCAATTTCGATATATCTTTTTAGGTACAGATAATATGTATGAAGGCCAGGTAGGGCCGGTGTATTCAAATATTCGCATTTATGGCCGCGGTGAAAGTGATCCTGGTTCTTCTTCCATTGCGTTTACCAATATCACCAGTTCTGCGGGGGTAGCGGGTATTTCCCCGGAAGGTTATGGACATGGTGTAAGCTTTAATGATGTGAACCAGGATGGCTGGTATGATGTTTTTTATACCAACGCAGGTGGTCCTACCATGCAAGATGTACTTTATATGAATCAACAGAATAATACTTTTACCAATCAAGCTGTAAGTAGAAATATTGGCGATGAGGGCCATACTCATGGTGTGGTTTCAGCAGATTTCGACAATGATGGTGATCTGGATGTATTTCTGAGCAATCAGCCGGTGGGTGAAACTCTGCCACCGGGAAGAAATCGAATGTATAGAAATGATGGAAATGGTAATTTTACAGATATCACAGATTGGGCCGGAATTTCCACAGAGACTTTTTTCAGCCGTGGTGCGGTTGCTACGGATATTAATAATGATGGATGGCTGGATTTGTTTGTATTGAATTGGGGTGATCCCAATGCATTGTATTTGAACAATGGTAACGGTCAAATGACCCGCGTGGACCGTGGGACTAATGGACCTGATGGAGATATAGAAGGACGCCAGGGTGTAACCGCTGGTGACGTGGACAATGATGGTGATATTGATTTGTATGTTTGTCGTCGCGAAGTAGCAAACTGGTTGTTTATTAATGATGGTAACGGAAATTTTACTGAACAAGCGGCAGCCCGCAGCGTTAATATTGGTGGACGTTCGCACGGTGCTACGTTTGTAGATCTGGATAATGATGCAGATCTTGATCTGGTTGTAATAAATTATACCCTCTCCGGAAGCACAGATCTTCCGAATTTGAGGATTTTTAAAAATAATGGTAACGGTTATTTTGTGAATGCTACTTTGGATTATGGTATTACCGTAAGTGGCTATTCAACCGTTTTTGGTGATATTGATAATGATGCTGACCTTGATCTGTATTTAATTCGCAATGATGAAAAAGAAGTAGGCGCAAGACCCGAGTTGTATCTGAATGACGGTGCAGGTAATCTGACATATCGTTATGTACCTGCTCTTGAAGTTGCAGCCGGTGGTGCCAGAGGCGCTGGCTATGCGGATATTGATAATGATGGCGATATCGATTATTTTATTGCCTGTACATATGGCAACAACTTTATGCTGAGAAATGATTCTGAAAACAGTAATCATTATATTGACGTTTTATGTACCGGTCCCGGTGGCGATTATGGTGGTTTTGGTACCAAAGTCGCTGTTTATCAGCCAGGGTATATTGGCAATTCAAATTATCTTTTGGGTTATCAGGAATCGGTATCTAATTACAGTTATTTGTGTCAAAATCAGACAGCTCTTCATTTTGGACTGAGTGGATTTACAAGCTGTGATATTCGCGTTACATTGACCAATGGTGATGTTCAGGATTACGAAGGTATTGCCGCGGACCAGGTTTATGAAGTAGGTTCTGCAGGCAACCTGGGAACACCTGTCATTTCTGATGCCAGTGTAACCGGTGGAACGAATCTGTTGATGACCTGGGATGCAATAGAGAATGCAACGGGGTATCATGTATATCGTGGTACCAGCCCCGATTTTGTTGCTGATCAGGATGGCGGCACGAACCGTGTAGCTGCAAGTGTTACCGACCAGGATGGCGGTACAAGTGGTGTGCAATGGACAGATACCGATAATGTTGCAGGCAATGCTTCTGTGAATTATTATTACCAGGTTTCTCCCGTTCGTAACAGTGCTGAAGGTGATTTGTCTGATGTGTATGGTGTTTTTGACTTTGAGTTGGTAACCACTGAAACTACAGATTTTAATGATATTGCTTTGCCGGTGGTTGTAGATGGCGTTACCGATGCACAAACTTTATTAAATGTTATACCCTATTGCAATTCAATAGCTTATTGGGATGCGTCCATACAAGGCTATTATCAATACATTCCCGGATTGTCAAGTACAAATTTTTCAGTTTATCCTGGTTATCCATATTATGTGAATATAACCCAGGATACGTATTTGACGCTTGATGGTACTTTGACTGATCCTGTTTTTATGCTGCAAACTACTGAAACTACAGATTTCAATGAAGTGATGCTTCCTTTAAGTAAAGGAGCTTTGGCAACGGCGCAGGACCTTTTGAACGATATTCCCTATTGCACCAGTGTGGCCAAGTGGGATGCATCTATCCAAGGTTATTATCAGTTTATACCCGGATTATCAAGTACTAATTTTGATACACATATTGGTTATCCCTATTATGTAAATGTAACCGGTGACAATGCATGGCCTTCTTCCGGCGCATTATTGAAGCAAAAGTATGCTGAAACTACACGAATTGACGCGTCTTCTCCGCATTTGATTTATGGAGAGATAAAAGGTGTCAATGATATTAGTCGTTTTGTGGTAAAATATAAAGATTGTGTCATTAGCCAGGATTCACCGGGCTCTGCAATTGATGGCAATGTTTGGTATGCCCAACTGGGACATTTACAAAGCGGATGGACAGCAGGTGAGCAGGTGTCTGTTACATTCTATAATGATCAGGATGAATGCGTTGCAACTGGTACGGTTGAGCTGTCATACAACCCTGTGGATAAAATTAAGTCTCTGCAAATTGAAACAAAAACCGTAGATTCATTTAATCTGTTTCAGAATTATCCCAATCCGTTTAATCCTGAAACTATGATTCAATTTTCACTTCCCAGCGCCGGTGTCGTAGAATTATCAGTTGTTGATGTAAATGGCAGAAATGTAAGAAATTTGGTTCAAGGTGTGCAGCAATCCGGAATGCATCAGGTGATTTGGGATGGTAAAGATAATTTTGGTAAATCAACCGCATCTGGTGTGTATTTTTATACATTACGATACGCTGACAAGATAGAAAAGCGAAAAATGTTACTTTTACGATAAAATTACAAAATTGTAATACAGGTTTTGTTAATGATGGAGGCGCCCAAAAGTAGATAAAAATGTATTCTTTATTTACAGTTAGTTACAGGACTTTTTATTGTTCCTGTGTAGGTATACAATTTGCATAGTGCAAAGATTAAATATTTTGTTGAATCAGGAGAGGAAATGACCAGGATACGTGTTCCTTTTAATTTTATTGGACTGATTTTAATTTTCAGTCTGTTGTTCGTTATAAATGCTTTTAGTGCATCCATAGACGATCTTGAAATAATTCCCATGGTAACCCTTGAACAAATTGGCGGCCATAGTGCCAATGTTGCAGTAGACCCCACCAATAATCGTCCGCATGTTATATGGGTCAAAGAGGGTGATATGAAACATGTTTACCGTAAAAGCGATGGCTCATGGTCAAGTGCAGAAATTATAGATGATGATACCAGAATTGTTTTTGGTGGTGATGAGCATTCGTACCCTTTACGTAATGTAGGAATGACATTTGATGAAACCGGAAAAATGCATATTGTATATTGCACCCAAAATGGCATGATATGGTACAAGACCTGGTATAACGGGAGTTGGAGCGGTTCAATTCAGGTTGTAAATACAACCCCATCAAAAATTAATCTGGATATTGCCATTTTTAATAACAAAATCTATGTTATTTATGAAGAAGGTGCTAATGATTTACTTTATTATGTAGTACGCACCGGTTCAACATGGGGGGCGCCTGTTCCATTGGGTTCCGGAGAGTTTCCCTATCTGTATGCCAGTAACAGTGGTTACCTTTATGTATTGGCCCGTATGAAGGGTGATCCGCGGTCTGCGATTTTTAAATACATGTCGACCTCTGATAGTGATTGGACAAATGTTACCGGAATTGATGGTGCAGTGGGCCATTTGGGTACCAATCCTAATATGACAATTGTAAATGGAAATATATATGTATCCTGGTGCGATAAAACCCTGGCGGAATATGATGGGACATTTTACGAAACCGCAATGTATTGTTCAAGTGCGCCAGAACCGGGTAATGGTACCTGGAACCATTATGTAGGTGGCGATACAATCATGTTCGCCAATACCAGCGGCCCTTATATGCGTGTTACTTCTTTTTCTGACGGAACGCTGATGTATTACAATTCCAGAAGAGCCAATGAGCAGATCAGAGTATTGGAAGGTGGCGTATGGAGTGATTCGCTTGCCGCTCCCTGGGATGATGGTGTTTCCGAGTTGGCGCAGGCAGGAATGACCGTATGGGTTGCGCATTCCAGTTTTAATACGTCCGGCTGGTATAACGAAAAGTATGGACCTATTACTGTCACGGGTGTTAAAAATAATGGCCAGGAGATTTTAGATCCCACAACCATTACATCGGCCGTAAAGGTAAATACGACGAATTTAAAACTCACTTTTAATTCAGTTTCCGGAGCTTCTTCGTATAATGTGTATCGTGGTACATCACCTGATTTTGTACCAGACAGACAAAATGGAACCAACCGGGTTGCTTCCGCAATAATCGATCAGGATGGCGGAACAGCGGGTGTACAATGGACAGATACCGGTAATGTTGCAGGTAATGCTGCTGTTAATTATTATTACGCGGTTACCGCATTGAACGGTTCTGAAAGTGAACCTTCTGAGATCTATGGTGAGTTTGATTTTAATTTGATCACCACACCCACAACGGATTTTAATGAAATTGCTTTACCTTTAAATGTTGCCAATATCAGTGACGCGAGTGATCTTGCAAGTGCCATTCTCAATTGTACTTCTGTAGCTTACTGGGAACCTACAATTCAGGGTTATTATCAATACATCCCCGGGCTGTCAAGTACCAATTTTGTTGTATATGCAGGGTATCCTTATTATGTCAATGTTGTAGACAATTCTATTTTTACAATTACCGGAACCTTGACGGATCCTACATATTCATTGGTGACCACTCCAACTACTGATTTTAATGAAATTATGCTGCCGCTAGACAGGTCTGATATCACCCTTGCAAGTCAATTGCAGGCAGATATAACCAGTTGTACCAGTGTAGCCTATTGGGATGCATCTATCCAGGGGTATTATCAGTATATTCCGGGATTGTCGAGCACTGATTTTACCACAACCATTGGCTATCCCTATTATGTTAATGTGACATCAGATGTTTCATGGCCCTCTGGCAGCACTGTGAATGCCAGATCCGCCCTTGCAAAGGGAACCGGCAATGCTGCTTCTGCTTTGACTGTCCCCCATATGGTTTATGGTTCTATACCACGGTCAGAAAATCAAATTGCTTTGGTTAAAGCATGGTTGAACGACGATGCAAGCGCTTTTGTTACAACCACATCACCGGGTAGCCAGCTTAAAGACGGTGTCTTTGCATTACAAATTGCCTCTTTACCCAATGGATGGGCAATTGGTAAAAATCTGAACATTGCCTGCCTGGATAGTAAAGGCAATACTGTGTTCGAGTCAAATATTGTTTTAACTGATCAGGCTGCTGATAAAGTTTTAAATTTAACAAACACAGTAACTGAATTACCTTCCAGTTACACTTTGACACAGAATTACCCGAACCCATTTAATCCTGAAACATTGATCCGTTACGCGTTGCCTCAGGATGACTATGTGAAATTAAATGTTTACAATACCATGGGACAGCAAATCAGAACTCTGGTTGACGGACAGAAATCTGCCGGTTCTTACCAGGTTGTCTGGAACGGAAAAAATGATTCCGGATTGAATGTGCCCAGTGGTATGTATTTTTATGTTATGGAAAGCAGTAATTTTAAAAAGCAGATGAAAGCTATATTAATTCGATAACGACAGGAACACTATGAAAATATTTAACATATTAGCTGTATTGCTATTTACCCTTGCCAACGCGTCTCTTTTTGCTGCTGCACCGCATAGTGTAATAGGTACCCTGCAATACGAGGATGAAAGCTTTCCGCAAGATATATACTGGACGGCATATATTACCACACGTCCTAAAGATGTATTGGTTTTTGAGCAACCCACAACATCCATGTATGATCAAAATACCGGTAATTTTTTGATTCAATGTTCGGCTTTTTCCAGTTGGGCGGCGGATGAAACTTTGCATGTGGAATTTACAGATACTCAGAATTTTGCTGCCACCCTTGATGTAGTATTGAGCTATGACGCCTATGATAACGCGGGTATTGTTGTTTTGACACAGGTTCAGGAAACAGAACATCCGGTATATGGTTTTGTTCAATATGTAAATGAAACTATTCCGGCTGCAATTAACTGGACTGCTTTTATAACAACCCGGCCTGATGAGATTTTGGGTTCTACAGATTCATCCTATTATGACAATACAACTGGAGCGTTTGTGCTTGAATGTACGGATTTTTCAAACTGGGCGGCAGGTGATACCTTGCATATTGACATTGATGATAATCAAACCGCAACCGGATCTGTTGAAATTATTCTAACCGATCAGGATTCTGACAGTACGGATCTTGTAACGCTGGAATATCCGGTTGGAATAGCGTCAGATCAGTTGTCAGCACCGCAGGATATCCGGTTAATGCAGAATTATCCGAATCCTTTTAATCCGGAAACCATGATCAGTTTCGGGCTCGATCGTTCACAGTATGTAAAGTTGACAGTTTATAACACCCTTGGAAAGCGTGTAAGAACATTAATCGCGCAATATAAAAACGCAGGTGAATATCAGACTGTTTGGGACGGCAAGAACGATGCCGGTGATAAACTGGGCAGCGGAACGTATTTTCTGGAATTAAAAGGTGAAACGCTGACAAGACGCTCAAAAGCGATTATGATCAGGTAATTATACAATTCATATAAATAGATAGAGGTACAACGTGAAAAAAAATCTATTAATACTTTATTTATTCATTCTTTTATTCTTTACAGGTAAAAGTTTTGCTGATGGGTTTAACCTTATTGGTGGTCATTTACAATATAGTGATGGTTCTTTTCCTGCAGATGTCGATTGGAATGCTTATATTTCAACAAGCCCTGGAACCCAAATACATAAAGATGCTCCTGGTTCGAAATATGATGCTGTACTACACGAGTTTTCAATTCAGCTCAAAGATCAATTAACGTGGAACGCAGGAGATGTTTTACATATTGATATATTTGATGGCAGTGGTGGTACAGTTTCAACTGATGTTACTTTGGACAATTCTGGTGGTCAAGATGTTGGGACTTTGACACTGATTCGTCCCTCTCATGATATTACAGTAACCACTTCCCCGGCTGGTCGGGCATTTGTTGTTGATGGCACAACTTATACATCATCACAGACCTTTCCCTGGGAGCAGGGTTCATCTCATAGTATTCAAGTAGCGAACGAAACCCAGAGTGGCGCTACCGGAATACAATATGTTTTTGATGCCTGGAGCAATACAAGCTCTAATCCGCAAACTTATGTGGTGGGATCCAGCAATGCAACAATAACCGGAAATTTTGATACACAATATTATTTAACCGTCAATTCTGCTCATGGTAGTGCTACAGGACAAGGTTGGAAAAACGCCGGTACTTTTGCTGGAGTTTCGGTTACCTCTCCCGATGGTACCAGCGGTACCCGTTATGTATTGGATAGCTGGAGCGGAGATCATACTGGCAGTGAAACCAGTTTTAATATTACTATGAATAGTCCCAAGACAGTTACGGCTGCCTGGACAACTCAATATTATTTAACAACTGCTGTAAATCCTCCTGCTGGTGGTACAATCAGTGAGGACAGCGGCTGGCATGATTCCGGAACCGTATTGTCAATCAACACCACAACCAATTCCGGTTATCAGTGGGCCGGTTTTACCGGAGCGTTAACAGGTAAAACCCTGCCTCAAAACCTGACCATGAACTCGGCCAAAAGCGTTACTGCAAATTTTGGAACTGAAGTTGATATTACTATTAATACAAGTCCATCCGGTTTAGATTTTGAAGTGGATGGAACTACATATACTGCCCCGCATACCTTTACCTGGGTTTCAAGTGAAACGCATACACTTGAAGTAGAAAGCACAACCCAGAGTGGGGGCGCAGGTACCCAATATGTATTTTACAACTGGGGCAATACAGGAACAAATCCCCAAACATATACCGTACCTTCAACAAATCAAACGGTTACCGCGAATTTTACAACTCAATATCAATTGATTGTAAATTCCGATCATGGTAATCCCCAGGGAGCCGGCTGGCATAATGGTGGAACAACACCAACCGTATCGGTAACAACTCCGGATGGTGACTCTGAAACCCGTTATGTGTTGAGCGGATGGAGTGGAGACCATACCGGTACAGAATCCAGTTATACGATTACTATGAATGGTCCCAAGACGGTAACAGCCGCCTGGACTACCCAGTATTATCTTGATGTTGTTTCTGATCATGGCAGTCCTACCGGCGAAGCCTGGTATAATTCTGGCGCCAGTGCTACATTTGGCGTTACAACACCCGATGTTTCAACGGGTACTCAGCATCTATTCCAGAGCTGGAGTGGAGCATATAGCGGTACCGATGCCAGCCATAGCTTTACAATGGATGGTCCAAAAACAGTTACCGCTGCATGGCAGACACAATATTATCTTACCATGACAGAAAATCCTGATGCGGGTGGTAATACAACTCCTGCTCCTCCGGGACAATGGTATAACGCAGGTGCTACAGCAAATATTAGTACAACTGTAGCTGGTGGATATGATTTTGTTGGCTGGACAGGTAGCCTAAGCGGTACAACTACACCTACTAGTTTATTAATGGATGCCCCAAAATCAGTTACAGCAAATTATAATCTGGTTGTTGATGTTACTGTAAATACCAGTATAGCAGGATTGGATTTTACAGTGGATGGTGTTACCTATTCCACGCCACAAACTTTTTCATGGGTAGTTGGCAGTAATCATACCCTTACGACTGATGCCATTCAGGAAGTGGGAGAATTAACATATGTATTTACCTCCTGGAGCGATGCTGGTGCCCGCAGCCATACTTATACTGTACCGGGTACCGGTCAAACCGTTACTGCGAACTTTGAAGAAAAACGTGAAGCTACACTTACCATGGCTAGAAATGTAAATACTTGGGGCACAACCAGCCCTGCTATTGGTAACCATGTTTATGATATTGGTGATCAAGTACCTATTCAGGCATTCCCTGCCGAAGGTTTCCGTTTTAAATATTGGAGCAGCAATGTTGAGGATCCTTACAATCCTAACACAACTGTATTTATTGATAACGATAAAACTGTTTTGGCTGTATTTGGTAAACAGGATTTTACATTAACAATGGTTGCTGATCCGGCAGAGGGTGGTACTACTGATCCTGAACCGGGTGAGCATACATATAATACATATTCATTGGTAGATTTGACAGCAATTCCCAATGCCGGTTACAGATTTGTAGGCTGGAGCAATAATGTTGATGATACTACTAGCGCAAGTTCGACCATCCGTATTATTCAGGATGAAACCGTAACCGCCAAATTTGAAAAGATAACCTACACTTTAAACATTGGTCCTGATCCTGTTGGCGGTGGTACAACTGTACCTACAGCAGGAGAATACGATTATGACAGTGGAGCGGTTGTAAATATTTCTGCAACAGCCCTGAGTGGATACCGATTTGTAAAATGGTCCGGTGGTGTTACGGATTCTACAAAAGCTTCCACAACTGTTGTCATGTCTAAAGATAAAAATGTTCTGGCACATTTTGAGCCGGACGAGTTTACTTTGGATATCTCTGTAAGCCCGGAGAATGCAGGTACAACTGATCCTGCAGTTGGGCAATATGTTCTTGGGGTTGACTCTGTCGTTTCTCTTGAAGCTATTGCTGCCGAAGGCTATCGTTTTGCCAACTGGACCGGTGGTGTAGCTGATGCAGATGTAAATTTGACCACGGTTACCATGAATGGAAATAAACAAATAGTTGCAAACTTTATAAAGTTGGGTGACGTAAGAATTACAACTGATCCTCCGGGACGGTCCATTGTTGTTGATGGAGAATCCTACATTGCTCCTCAGGATTTCGAGTGGGAAGCAGGATCAGTTCATACTATTGCAATTTCTGAAGATTCTACAACCCAGTTTAGTGGTCAAGGTACTCGTTATCAGTTTGATACCTGGAGTGATGACGGTGCACAGTCACATAATATTACTGTCAATGGCGTACTGGTTTATAGTGCCTTGTTTGACACTGAATATCTGTTAACTACAGCAGTTGATCCTGAAGAGGGTGGTACTGTAACTCCTCCTGCACCAGGTGACTGGTACGCTGCGGAAGCAAAAGTAGAATTGGTTGCAGAACCGGATACAGCAAACGGATTTCGTTTCATTGGTTGGACTGGTGATTTGACCGGCAAAGCAACACCAGACACCCTGGTTATGGATGGTCCCAAATCCGTCACCGCTTCTTTTGGAAGATTGAAACAGGTTGTTGTTGCAACAGTACCCGAAAGTCTGACTGTAAGTATTGATGGTATGAAGTACAAAACTCCATTTACATTCAGTTGGGAAGAAAATTCTATACATACAATTAGTGCAGATACATTAAAGAGTGGTGGTACCGGAATTCGCTACTATTTTACCGATTGGAGTGATGAAAAATCACGTGAACATGTTGTAACGGTCAAAACGGATACCACATTTACAGCAAACTATATGACCCAGTTCTATCTTTCAACCCATGTTGACCCTGAAGATGGCGGTGAAGTAACTCCTGCGTCTCCTGGTGCATGGTTTGATATGGGTGAAGAAATACCGGTAACCGCAATACCCAACGAAGAAAGTGGTTATGTCTTTGTTGAATGGAGTGGTGATCTGCTTAGCGAAAGTAATCCTGACACAGTTGTTATGGATTCTGCTATGACCATTACCGCAACATTCAGCTCGGGTGATGTTGACGCACCTGAACTTGTTTATGCATTCCCCGCACCCAACTCGAAAAAAGTACCGGTTAACTCTCCCGTACAGTTTAAGCTTCGCGATTTGGGTACTTCGGTTAATTTGGCAACGTTGATGTTTACCGTTGAGGGTGTTGATGTGTTGAGAAATGGTGCAGATCAAACCGGTGGTTACGCAAGTGTAGAGTATAAAGGTCAATCTTGTATCGTCTACTATGAACCGGAAACAGCATTCCAACCAGATAGCACTATTAACGTGCATATTCAATGTGAAGATACTTCACCTGTTACAAACAGTATTGATTCCTCTTTTACATTTCAAACCGGTATAGCATCAGTAGTCCATACTGCTAAAGATACACTTACAATTGCAGGTGGTATTGTATTTGATGATACAACCGGTATTGCAGTATCAATTCCTGAAAACGCATTGATTGATACAACCGAGATCAGTATCAGTGTGGTTGATGGATATCCGGAATTACCAGAAGGTTCACACGGTATGGCCCTTGCCATCCATTTTGGACCGGCAGGTCTTACATTTGCAGATTCCGTAACCATCAGTATTCCTTATACTCAGGAAGTACTCGATAGCGCGGGTGTAGATAGTCCGGAAGAATTGACTGTTTTTTATTACTCTGTATTGTCAGGTGAATGGACAGTGCTTGAAATATTCAGCTATGATGAAAACAATATTTATGTCAAAGTATTGGAATTCTGTTATCTAACATTGGGTCAGCGCCAAATGACCATTGCTCAACCTGCAATGCCTGAAGGTCAAACCAATTTGATGATTGATCAGTACTATGGTTTTGCCACTTCAAAGGTTGTTTCAACTGTTGGTGAAACCGTGGAATATCAATTCAGCTGGGGTGATGGCACGGCTTCAGCCTGGTCTGCAGATACTACCGCTGCGCATAAATGGTCAGAAAAAGGTGATTATGCGATTGTTGCATTCGCCAGATCAAAAGTTGATACCAGTATGAAAACATCATCCGATACTTTATGGGTAAGTATTATTGAAAGCGGAATCGAAGAATCTAAAGTATTGCCCAAAACCTTTAAATTAGAGCAGAACTATCCGAATCCGTTTAATCCGCAGACAACGATTCAATATCAGGTTCCTAAAGCGGCTAACGTTGTGATTGATATTTACAACATTAATGGACAAAAGATCCGCACCCTGATAGACGATCAAAAAGCAGCGGGATTCCATACGGCAATATGGGATGGACGGAATGATTTAGGCTTGCAGGTTTCTACCGGTCTGTACTTTATGCAGATGCGCGCAGGAGACTATGTAAACACAATCAAGATGTCGTTCCTGAAATAAAATAAATTTTCCTGCCAAGCAGGGATACAAGATAAAAAAAGTGGGCCGGGTTTTAGAATCCGGCCCTTTTTTTTATTTGATGCTTGATTTTTATTCAATATTGCAATATATTGTTTTAACTTGTGATACATGGATACCTATCGAACGAAAATACCGGATTGGCCGCAGGACGAGCGTCCCAGAGAGCGGATGCTGCACAATGGACCTGAGGCCCTGTCTGAAGCGGAACTGTTGGCGATCATCTTACGAACGGGAAATGGCAAAGTAACATCCGTGGATATGGCCCGCAGCCTGCTAAAAGAGTTTGGAGGAATTCGTGGATTAGATGCTGTATCGATCCAGCAGTTACAAACGGTAAAAGGGATCGGTTTGGCAAAAGCCTGTCAGATCAAATCAGCATTGGAATTGTCTAAACGGCTGGTTAAACAGAAATGGCGGGAGAATGAGCACATTAGCTGCTCTGATGATGTTTATCAATTGGTCCATTTGCGCATGCGTGATCTGGGCCGTGAAGTTTTCAAAGTGTTGTATCTGTCTGCGCGTAACCAGGTGCTGAAAGAAAAAACACTTTTTGAAGGAAGTTTGTGTGAGAGTGTCGTGTCTCCACGTGAAATTATTCTGGAGGCGGTACAGGCAGCAGCGGCGAACATTATTTTGCTGCATAACCATCCGAGTGGAAATCCTTCTCCCTCACATGAAGACCGAAATGTTACAGAAAAGATTAGTGCCGCATGTAAATATTTTGATGTGAATGTTCTTGATCATATTATTATTGGCAAAGACAGTTATTACAGCTTTGCAGACCAGGGACTGATAACATCAGGCAACGCATAAAGGAGTTATTGTGGAATTAGGTAAAGTAGTTGGTACGGTTGTGTCAACCATCAAGGACAAAAAATTGTCCGGCAGCAAGTTGATGATCGTAAATCTGGTTTCACCGGATGGCAAGGCATCATCTGGCAATGTGATTGCTGTAGATACAGTTGGCGCCGGAATTGATGAAATGGTCATTCTGGTTCGCGGCAGTTCAGCGCGACAGGCCGTCAATATGGAAAGTGTACCCACGGATACGTGTATCATTGGTATTATTGATACAATGGAATTCAAGGGTAAAGTAGTATATCAAAAATAGGTTGTATTGGATAAGGGAATAATACTGTGGATGAAAAACAAATATCTGCCATAGTGCAGCGAGTATTGACCGAGTTGAATGTTGAAAAAAAAGGTGCATCCAGCACTTGCACGACCTGTTCAACCGGTGTATTTGATAATATTGAAGATGCAATAGACGCGGCATATGAAGCACAGCTCAAGCTGGTTGACAGCACTATTGAATTGCGCAAAGATATCATTGAAGCCATTCGCCAGGTAGGTCAGGACAATGCAGTTGAGTTTGGCCAAATGACGGTTGCAGAAACAAAAATGGGCCGTGTTGAACATAAAATACAAAAATGTAAACTGGCTTCAAAGCATACCCCGGGTGTTGAAGACCTGGAGACCATTGCTTGGTCTGGTGATCATGGACTGACGGTTGTAGAAATGGCACCTTTTGGTACTATTGGAGCTATTTTACCTTCGACCCATCCTGTACCAACTATGATCAATAACGCAATCAGCATGATTGCAGCCGGTAATTCAATTATTGCCAATGCTCACCCAGGTGCAAAGAACGTAACCAATTATGCCGTTCAATTGATCAATGAAGCAATAGTCAAAGTTGGTGGACCTGCAAATTTGATCACCTGTGTGAAAAATCCTACTATGGAAACCGGTCAAACTTTGTTCACTCATCCCAAGGTTAATATATTATGTATTACCGGTGGTCCCGGTGTTGTTAAAGCTGCTATGAAAGCGGGCAAACGTGCTATCTGTGCTGGCCCTGGTAATCCTCCTGTTGTAGTAGACGAAACCGCAGATCTTGCCAATGCTGCCAGGAGCATTATTGAAGGTGCTACATTTGATAATAATTTGTTATGTATTGGCGAAAAAATTATTATTGCTGTTGAAAGTATTGCCGACGAATTGAAACGTCAGCTTGTTACACATAAATCATTTGAACTGACTCTTGAACAGATTGACCGTCTGGCAGAGATTGTTTTTAAAGATGGTGGTAAAGGATCTGGTGAACCTGTTCTGAACCGCGAGTTTGTTGGTAAAGATGCACACTATCTGGCGGATGCATTGGGTATAAGCATCCCCGCGGATACTGAAATGTTGTTTGCAGAAACTCCGAATGATCACCCCTTTGTTGTTGCCGAACAAATGATGAATTGTTTACCCTTTTTACGTTCACCCAATGTTGACGCAGCTATACTTTTGGCCCAAAAAGTAGAACACAATTTTAGACATACTGCACTCATGCACTCGAAAAATGTTGAAAATATGACCAAGATGGCAAAGTTGATGAACTGTACTTTGTTTGTGAAAAACGGGCCATCCTTTGCGGGACTTGGTATTGGTGGCGAAGGGTATTTGAGCCATAGTATTGCCAGCCCAACCGGAGAAGGAATTACTTCCGCGCGCACATTTACACGCATGCGCAGATGCTCCATGGTTGATTATTTGCGGGTTGTATAATTATGAAACTTGGAATAATTGTGGGCAGAGTATGGGCCACACACAAAGACCCGCAACTCACAGGCGTAAAATTGTATATTTTACAGCCAGTGAATGAAAAAAAAGAAGCAATGGGTAAACCCATTCTGGCGGCAGATACGGTTGGTTCAAGAGAAGATGACCTGGTATACTGGGTCAGTTCCCGCGAAGCTTCATTTGCAATGGAAGGAAAAAAGATCCCTTCTGACGCGTCTATTGTGGGTATTGTGGATAATACTTTTGCCAAAGATAAACGGTATACAAACAGCCGGTTAAAAAAGTGGAAAGAACAGAATTTGAAACAGGTGCGGGGATAGAGATGGAACTGGCTGTAGTAATTGGTAATGTAACCAGTACAATTCATCATCCTGCCTATAAAGGGTGTAAATTGTTGCTATTGCGGAATATATCTCCGCTGTGTGAAGAAGAAACAAACACAACTGTAGCGGTTGATTCTGTAGATGCCGGTATTGGCGATATTGTGATGGTTTCCCGGGAAGGCAAAACAGCCTCTGATATACTGGGAATCAATCAGGCACCGGTAAGAAGTATAATTGTAGGTGTTGTGGATACAGTAAATGTGAATGTTGAATTATAAAGAAGAGAAGGATGTTATGGCTACTTCATTATTCAGTTTAAAAAAAGAAATGGTTGATATCTGCCGCAGAATATATGATCGCGGTTATGTTGCCGCAAACGATGGCAATGTAAGCTGCAGATTGGATAACGGACATTTTTTAATGACACCCACAGGAATGAGTAAAGGCTTTCTGGTTCCCAGTGATCTGGTAATTGTAGATGAAAATGGTAATCAGGTATCCGGAACCCGCAAGGCGTCTTCCGAAGCCAAGATGCATGTAACCATCTATAAAGCTCGTCCTGATATTAATTCTGTTGCGCATGCTCATCCGCCAACAGCTACAGGTTATGCGGTTGCCGGCATTCCATTGACTCAGTGTGTTTTGCCGGAAGTGATTGTAAGTGTGGGTTCTATTCCTATTGCTGAATATGCTACTCCTGGTACCCAGGAACTGGCAGATGTTGTAAGTAAATATTTGAAACAATATGACGCAGTGCTATTAGAAAATCATGGCGCCATTACCGTTGGTAAAACTATTACAGATGCTCATTTTAAAATGGAAACCATGGAGCACTTTGCCAAGATCATGTTTGTGGCTCATCAATTGGGTAATGTTCAATCCATCAAGGGTGAGAAAATGCAGGAACTGATGGATCTTCGTAAACGCTTTGGTATCCGTCCCGATGCGCCAACCTGTGAGATCGATGGCTGTCAGGTACCTACCGCTGCAAAAGCTAATGATGCAGTAACCGATGTTTCTCCTGAACTGGTTGAGCAGATCACCAGACAGGTTGTGAATAAATTAAAATAGAGCTGTCCACTGGGGGGGATCTCTGTTATTTTTTAATGGACCGTATTCATACTATATGCGAGCTGTGAGCTATGGCATTTTCGCTGTTACCTTTTGAATCTTTGTCCTGGGGTGTTGTACGAATTCTAACAGAACTGTTTTCATCTATGAGTGGGGAGCTGTCTGATGAGACTGTAAATCTTGATGAGCGCATCCACAATACACGTACGAATGTAAAAAAATGCAGAGCCATGTTGAGGCTGTTACAGGTTCAGCTTGGTAATGATGTTTATAGATTTGAGAATCTGGCACTTCGGGATATAGGCAGGCTACTTTCTGACAACAGGGACAGCTTTATTCTTGTGGAAACACTGGATGTTTTGTCTGAGTCGTTGAGTGAACAGGATAAAACGGGTTGGGAATCTGTACGTCAAACTTTGAATGAAAATTATCTAGAGCATACCCGATTATTCCGGGAAAATAATGTCAAAGAACATATTATAAAAGAGCTGCAAATACTTGCTACACGTGCAAAGGATTGGCAGATTGAGGATTCTGATGACTTGTTTTGGCAGGGAATAGAAAAAATCTATAAAAATGGTCAAGATCATATGCAAACTGTATTTAAAGAGAAAAGTGATGTGCTGATGCATGAATGGCGCAAAGATGTGAAATATTTATGGTATCAGTTATTGATTTTGACCTCTGAACAGCCTGATGATTTGACTGATCTGGCAGAAGAATTTCATATACTTTCCGGGTATTTGGGGATCGATCATGATTTATATGAATTGAAACAGTTTTTGCTGCAAAATCCAAATGCAGGCCCGGTTTCTGCTATAAGAAATATGTTAAAAAGTATTGATCAGGAGAAAGCAAGATTAGAGTCTCTTGCGCACGCAGACGGAAATAAATTGTTCATAGAGTCTCCTGATGTATGGATCAATCATTTAAAATCGTCATGGCAAATCCATCTAAAATAAATATGCGTTATATTTCAATTGTTATATTTGTAGCATTATTGATGATCACCGGTTGTAATAACAGCCCAAGGGTGAACTATGACCTTTCCCGGTTTGGTTCTTTATTTTTAAAATATGTTTCGGTTATTGACTCGATAAATGCAGGTGATCCTGAAAAAATATACGGAGTATACGGATACCGCTATTCAAATCGAACCTGGCAACCCATGCTCACAAACTGGACACCTCCCGGTACGATGGGGTATGCATTATTGGCAGATTCTTTGCTATATGATAAATCGGTATATATTAAAATTACGGGTACTATTGTTACCGATACGCTGCGGTTTAAACCCGATATAGCATTGCCGTTCAAATCCGTCAAAGTAGATTCAATTCTCGATTATAAGGATCTGAGTGCTTTTACGGATTTGGTGAAAATCCAGGCGAAAGATTATTTAAAACAGATAGAGACCCATTACAGACAAAAGGGCACGGATTTAAACCTGCCGTCTGATTTTAATTGGCAGATTATATATGATGAAAAACAGGCTGAGGTTGTGGTATTTACTCGAATAGAACGAATTAGCCAGATCATCCAGATTGAATTTGTATATGACTATAACAAGGTACGCTTGCTGTCTGTGTATGCGATGGAGCAATTCAAGGGAGAAAAATGAAATACATCATTATGTGTCTGGTATTTTTAACCATGACAATTAATGCCGCCAATAATGCGGCATCTTCACTTTTAAGAATTGAAACCGAAAATTCGGATGATATTAAACAATTGTACGAGATGGATCTGGATATTACCCATATCTCGCCTGAATCCGGTACTGTAGAAGCAATTTTGACACATGAACAGCAAAAAGAATTGCAGAATATGGGATTCTCGTTTGACACGGTTATTAATGATCTGAATGGATTATATGACGAATTGCGTAACAGCAATTACTTTAAACATTTTCACAGTATACAACAGATTGAAGCCTTGATGGATTCGCTGGAAAATGCCTATCCTGATTTGGTGCGGATTTTTGATATTGGTGACAGCTATAATAAAGTCGCCTATAATAAAGGTTTTGATATTCTTGCAATGAAAATATCTGATGATGTTTCGGTTGATGATTCAACCGAGGCGGATGTCTTGTATACCGCAGCTATTCACGCCAGAGAAATTATTACCCCAGAGATATTGATTGTGTTCATCGATTATTTGTTGAATGGGTATGGTTCGGATGCATATGTAACCCACCTGATCAATAATCGTGAATTGTGGTTTATTTTGTGTATAAATCCGGATGGCAGGGATTATGTTTTTACCGGAGATTATGGGGGCATTTACAGCACCTCAAATCCTATCTTGTGGCGTAAAAATATGCACGATAACGATGGCAACGGGGTTTTCAATTCGGATAAAGACGGAGTAGACCTGAACCGGAATTTTGGTTTTTCTTGGGCATACAATGATGTGGGTTCGAGTCCGAATATGAACAGTGAAAGTTTCCGGGGATTAGCGCCTTTTTCGGAACCCGAAACCTGGGCCATAAAAGAATTTGTGGAAGCCCATAATTTTGTGATCAGTCTTTTTTATCACAGTTATGGTGATTTGTGGCTTTTTCCATGGGGTTATAAGGCTGAGAATCCGGAAGAACCGGATTACTCTGCTTTTCTGGCATTGAATGACAGTTGTGTTGCATATAACGGTTACACACCAGACAATGGCGTCACCAACAAGCTTGGCTATCTGGCAAATGGTAGTTCGGATGACTGGTTGTATGGAGAACATGGTATCTTTGCATTTACTCCCGAAGTGGGCCTTGCCACACAGGGAGGCTTTTGGCCGGATACTACAGAAATTGATTTAATGTGCTATACAAACCTGGGTGCTAATCTGTTTATGGCATGGGCTGCCGGTGAAGAACCGGAAATTAAGGATTACAGCTATAGCAAATTTAAACATCCGGCAGATGATTATACCGTTCTTGCTTCTATTGATCCACCTGTTTTAATTACCGATCCGGTAGCATTGGATTCTGCATCGTTCAAGGTTTATTATCGTTATGGCAAATCCGGCGCTTTCGATTCACTGAATATGGAATATATTATTCCCATTGACAGATACCAGGCAAAGATACCGGGAAACGAGTATTCGGGAATTATCCAGTATTATATTTCAGCAACAGACAGTATGGGTAAAAAAGGGACCTGGCCCAGAGGTGCTCCTATGGCAGTTGACTCTTTAGAGATTGATTTTTCGCTTGCGATTACGTGTGAAGGTGGGAAAAGTATTAATAATTGGGAGCTGTATGACAATTATCCCAATCCTTTTAATTCGAATACGGTTATCTCCTTTACGCTTGCAGAAGCGGGGGAGGTGTCTTTGGCTATATACAATACACTGGGACAGCAAGTAATTCGCCTGGCTAACGGGAAATACGCAGCAGGCGCGTACCGTAAAGTCTGGGATGGTCGGGACCGTTATGGCAAACAGGTGCCATCAGGTGTGTATTTATACGAGCTGACAGGAAATGGCTTTCATAAATTGAAAAAAATGGTTTATATTCAATAGTATGAAATGTTTGAAACCATATATATTGACAGGAATTTTACTGTTTGCAAGTATAACGGCATTGCCCTCAAGTCGGTTATATTTTGGTACCAGGGGTGAGATGGGTTCGGATTCTCTGAGCATTCCTGTTTATCTGGAAACCGATCAAGTCGTGGCAGGTATTCAATTCGAGTTGGTGGATGATTCTGCTATCGTAAGGATTGACAGCATGGTTTTAGCAGATGCATTTTGGGATTTTTCTGCATTAACCAATGGTGAACGGGTTTTGATCTATCATGAACAAGGGCGTTTTATCCCCGTGGGTGCTCAAAAGCTTGCAGATCTGCTGTTAACAGTAAACCGGCAAATTACCGGCTCTGATACATTGCGATTTACAACCGAGGTAGTTCTTGCCGATACCCTGGCTCAAGGTATTGATTTTGTGCAAGTGGAAAATGGAGTGTTGGTTTTTGATCCTGAAACCGGTATTCATGATCCGTTTATACAAACGCCTTCTGAATTCAGGTTGTATCAGAATTTCCCCAATCCCTTTAATGATGAAACGGTAATAAAATTTGATTTACCGCAGGCGGGGCGGGTATTGTTAGCGCTTTATAATATAAATGGGGAACTGGTGCTTTCACTCGTGAACCGGTATTATAATTCTGGCAGCTATTATATTAATTTGGATATGCATGGTTTGCCATCGGGGATTTATTTTTACCGTTTTCAATCCACAGAATATAACTTTACGCGAAAATTATTATTGCTTAAATAGTATCAAATTTTATTGATTAGGAACAGAATAATATTAATTATTGCATTTTGCAATTTTGAATTGTAAAATGCAATGTATGGTTGTAAATTTTGTGTAAGGAATGATATCGTGCCTACAGCAGTAAGAATTTCGGATGAATTGGTGAATAAAGCAAGGACCCGGTCAAAAGCAATGAAACGATCCGTTGCTGGTCAGATTGAATTCTGGGCCACAATTGGAGAGATTGCTGAAGATAACCCTGACCTGCCATTTACATTCATTAAAGATATATTGATTGGAATTGAACATGTAAATGAAGGTGATATAACTCCCTATGTATTTGGGGATGGGGAATAATTTTGGGTGATATTACAGTTTATCAAACCCGACAATTTAAAAATCAGAAAAAGAAATTAAAAAAAGAACCAAATCAAGGAATTAGATCAAGCAATTAAAATGTTGATTGAGAATCCTGAACTTGGTCAGCAAAAAAAGCGGGGATTTGGTTAATGTTTGGATCTTTAAATTCAACCTCACAAAGCAGCAGTATCTTTTAGCTTATATATGGGATGAGGTATAACGCACCTTTATTGCATTGGGGGTATATGAGAATTTTTATCGGGATTTGAAAAGGTTAATGAATGACTAGTTGAGCAAATACAAGGCAATCTGGTTTATAATATTACCAATGAAATTTCACCTTTGAAATAATCTGCTTGAAATTCATTCTCAAATTCGGTATACTATTGATTCGAGTTTAATATACAAGGAGTACCGTGGGCGAGAGTGACATAAAAATACGCGTATTATCTGAAAATCTTGTAAATAAAATAGCGGCCGGTGAGGTAATTGACCGGCCCTCTTCAGTTGTAAAGGAACTGGTAGAGAATTCTATTGATGCCGGTGCAGACAAGATCAGCGTAATCATCAAAGAGGGCGGCAAGGGTTTGATCCAGATTGTGGACAATGGCTGCGGCATGGAAGAAAAAGATGCTATCATGTCTTTTCAACGTCATGCAACCTCTAAAATTCATGATTATGAGGATATGGAGCGCATTCTGACCCTGGGTTTCAGAGGTGAAGCACTTGCCAGTATTGCGGCGGTATCGCAGCTTGAAATGAAAACCGTGCCCGAAGGTCAGATAGAAGGTACCCAGATCAACATTGACGGCGGTACTGTGGTAAAAATGGACCGTACCGGTGGGAACCCCGGCACTTCTATAGCTGTCAAGAATTTGTTTTTCAATACACCCGCGCGGCGGAAATTTCTCCGCGCAACTTCTACCGAATATCGGCATATTATTTCCATGGCTAACCGCTTTGTTTTGTCATATCCTCATATTGCTTTTGATTTTTTTCATGATGATAACGAGGTATTTAGTTACAAGCCGTCTGATCTTGCAGACCGTATTGGCGATGTTATGGGTGGAAGAATTCGTGAGAATTTGATAGAGATCACGGATAAAAATCCTATCATGGATATTAAAGGATTTATTGGCAATTTTGATATATTACGCAAAACCCGAAATGATCAGTTCCTGTTTGTGAACAAGCGATTCATTAATGATCGTACTATAAATGCTGCAATTATTGCCGGACTAGGGGAAATGCTGCCCAAAGGCAGTTTCCCGCTGTATGTGTTGTTTCTGGATATTGATCCCGAGCGGATTGATGTAAATGTGCACCCCACAAAAAGCGAAATAAAGTTTGCAGATCAGCAGATGCTGTTTACGTTGATTCGGGGAGCTATAAAACGGTCCATGAAAACCGATGATATTGTGCCAGAGATGATGCAAAATTTTAGAGCACCCGGCAAGTCTACTTTTTCAAAACGGTTCGCATCACCCTTGGTGGATGAGATCCGCCAAACCCCTACACCCCAAACGCGAATTGATTTTGAGAATCCGCCTCCACGGGAAACACACAGCCATTATGATCATACCGAGCCTGTAGAAAGTGAACCGGGAGCCCGATACAACCTGACACCGCAACAGAGTCCGTCTGTTAACAAGTACAAGGAAGAAAACAAGATGTTGTGGCAGCTGCACAACAAATATCTTGTTTCTCAAATCAAAAGTGGACTTGTGATTATTGATCAGCATGCCGCGCATGAGCGAATTATTTACGAGCGGGTCAAAGATAATTTTCAGAACCATGAATCTCCGTCTCAGCAGTTGTTGTTTCCGCAGACAATTGATTTATCTATTGAAGACTTTGAGTATTTGATGGAGATTTTGCCGTTTTTAGAGAAAATAGGATTTATCATCAAAGGATTTGGTAGTCGCACCATTGTGCTTGAAGGTGTGCCCTCGGGTATGCGTATAGGCCAGGAAAACAAGCTGCTGCTAGGCATTCTGGACGAGTACAAGTTGAAACTGGGGACAGAAGTAGATATACAAGAGCGTGTTGCCAAAAGCGTTGCCTGTCGGTCTGCAATTATGACCGGAGATACCCTGAATGATGAATCTATGAATGCGTTGGTGGACCAGTTGTTTGCCTGCGAAACGCCATATTTTTGTCCGCATGGCAGACCCACCATGATTACGTTGTCATTGGATGAATTGGATAAACGGTTTGAACGTACGTAAGGCAATTATATTGGTGGGTCCCACTGCAGTGGGCAAAACAGAGTTCTCCCTTCAACTTGCCGAGCAATTGGGTGGAGAAGTGGTTTCGTCAGATTCCAGACAGGTCTACCGCTACATGTCCATTGGTACTGCAAAACCTGCACGGGATGAGATGTTGCGTGTTCCGCATCATTTTATTGATATTCGTGATCCTGATCAATTTTACAGCGCAGGGGAATATGGGCGTGAGGCCAGAGCATGTGTCAGAGCGCTTTTTGAGCGAAATGCCGTCCCCATTGTTACCGGTGGGTCAGGATTTTATATTCAGGCACTGGTAGATGGACTGTTTGCCCCCCAAATGTCTGATCCTGATGTCAAAGAAAAATGGCGGCAGTGTATACGCGAGCAAGGGCAGGAAGCTGTTTTGGAAGCTTTGCGTAAGGTTGATCCGGTTAGCGCTGAACGTTTACACCCCAATGATATGCAGCGAGTGGTACGGGCACTTGAAGTATATGATTTAACTGGAAAACCTATATCCGAATATCGTAAAGGAGATGAAGCACCAGGCGAGTTTGAACCTGTTTTTATTGGTTTGCAAAGAGACCGCAAACTGTTGTATGACCGGATAAACCTGCGGGTGGATTTGATGATTCAGGAGGGACTGCTTGATGAAGTCCGCGATCTTGAAAAAAAAGGATGGGGGCCTGAATTAAATGCTTTGAAAACAGTGGGGTATCAGGAAGTTTTTGATCATTTTGAAGGCAAATTAGAGTTTGATGAAATGATCGGTTTGATTAAACGAAATTCACGAAGATATGCAAAACGACAATTAACCTGGTTCCGTAAAGATCAGCGGATACACTGGCTGGATCTGGAACAGTTGAGTGTCAGTAGCGCCCTTGAAAATATTTTAGAAATATGGGATGCAAGTTGAGGAGAAAAATATGAAAAAGCATTTTCATTTACTGGTTTTTGGAATGTTACTTTTGGTTACAGGAATTGTTTTCGCACAGGTCAATGTAGAAAAATATCGCAAAGCAGGACAGCACGAGGGGCTGGATGGTTACTTGAAAGTATCTTATTCCGCAAGGACCGGGAATGTTGACGCGCAAGAAGTGGATATTTCAAGCAGCAGTGATTTCAAGTGGAAACGCATGGACTCGTTTATAATCATAGAAGGTGACCAGCGCTGGCAGGGAGATTTGCAGTATTCTAATGAAGGTCTGGTGCATTTACGGCAAATATTTGAAATTAAAGCCTGGTGGCAGCCCGAAACGTTTTTCCAACTGGACTATAACAAATCACGTTCATTGGATGACAGACGCCTGGCAGGTGCAGGTGTGCGCGCTGCTATTTTCCAGAATGAAAAGAATTCCATTGTGTGCGGAACATCCTACATGTATGAATATGAAAAACTCGACTTGCCCAAGGGCAGTACTCATCCCGATGAAACCACAGTTGCCCGCTGGAATAATTATTTTGCCATGAATATCAATTTCAACAGCCGTTTACAGGGACATTGGACCACCTATTTTCAACCCATGTTTACGGATATGAATGATATCCGTATTTTGAGTGAAGCCAATTTTAAAGTCGTAATTGCCGGTCCGTTGTCTTTGGTAACCACGTTTAAAATGCGATATGACAAGAAACCACCCGACCATATCAAAGATATGGATACCCGGTTGTCTACGGGTTTGGTGCTGACGTACTGAGATTATGATTGATTTATAAGTCTGGTATCTACTGCGTACAAAACTCTGGTTATCTGGTAGAAACCATGTAATTTTTTTTTAAATGTCTAATGTTACATAAACAGAGTTTATTGGGTCAGTGCAGTCCGAAGCTCCTGTTTTGGAATGAGTAAATTTCGCAAATGTAAACAATGTTCAATTTGCGTTCATATTATGTTTTCGACTTGAATTTTAAAAAAAATATATCTATTGTATAGAATAACAATATAACGGTTAAGATGATCGACAGCCAATTGCAAAAACGTCTCGAAGTTTTGAAAAATCTCATAGTTCTGGGTGAGCTTGACTTGGTACGCGTGCAGGTTGAGAAAATCAAAAAAGCGAGTTCAGATACAAATATTTTACCTATTATTACTTGTCTGGATCGTTACGAGTTTGTTCAGGCAACCCGGCTTATTGATGAATATATCAATTATCCTTTTCGGTTGAATAATGCACCCTTTGCTGAACTGCCCGCACTAAGACTTCAGGTAAAAGCATTAGAGATTAAGCTTGCGGAAAAACAGAGTGTCAAAGTGGATCTTGAACGGATGATCCATCATTTTTATACTAATTATCAGACAGAGTTGGGTGAATATATTCTTGAAGTACTGGATTTGCGAAGAAAAGTAAAACCAGTGCAAGTCAATACACCCCCGGACTGGTCTGAAAAGGCAGATCAGGAATTTGAACAGTACAAGACTATTCTTGACAGTGTTGATCCTCAGGATATACCCATATTAACCCCGGAACGTCACAAAGACCTGCGTCTTGCTTTTTTACGCGCAAGCAAACTTTGTCATCCCGATGTTGTTGCTGAAGAATTTAAAGAACAGGCACAGCAAACGTTTATAGATTTAAAACAGGCTTATGAAGAAAATGATCTGGAACGGATTTTGGATATTCTGGCCATGCTTGAAAAAGGCGGCATGACTGTAAAATCTGATCAGATAACAGATATGGACAAGCTGAAAGCCATCATTGTAACACTGCAGACACGTATCGAAGCCCTCAATAAAGAAATTGTTAAACTCAAAGAATCAGATACATACCGTACTATGAACGGAATACAGGACTGGAACCACTATTTCAAAACCATACGTCAGTCTTTGATGAAAGAAATACATATTCTAAGAACCCGCGCGCATGCATAATTCAGAATCGTACAGATCATTGGTCCCTGTGGATCGCCAGGAATTAAAGCGATCAGATACCTCTATAGCAATAGCTCAGCATTTGATACAACATGATACCAGCGAGTTGGAGCAGTTTCTCATTAAAAATCCGCGTGTGTTTATTGATATTTTGTCACGTGAATACCCCCTGACCCACGATCTGATAAAACGGTATAAAACCGTGTTAAATTGGCAATTGCTCAGTGACAATCCGCGAATCAACTGGACTTCTAGTTTGCTTGAGCGTTATGAGAACCGTTGGAACTGGGGACGCTGGGAATGGGGCTGGGCCGGACTTGCTGCGAATCCTGAATTGCCCTGGAGCGATTCTCTGTTGGAGCGTTACAGTGACCGGTTTAACTGGTCGGCTTTGAGTAAAAACGAACGTATCCCTTTGAATGAAACCAGTATTGCACACTTTGCGGGATTATGGGACTGGCGATTGTTGAGCAGCCGCAAGGCATTGCCCTGGAGCGATAGTTTGATTGATCGTTTTGACGAACGCTGGAACTGGGAAAATCTTAGCCTGAACGAATTTTTGCCGTGGAGCGATACGTTAATTACAGAATATCGGGACCATTGGGATTGGGCTTCTTTAAGCTATAATCCTGCATTGCCCTGGAGCGAATCATTATTATCTCAATATCGTGAGCATTTGTTTTGGGATTGTTTGAGCGCAAACGAAGGTCTGCCCTGGACCGAGGCATTTGTGCTGGAGCATGCGGATAAATGGGAATGGACGTGGCTGAGTTATAATCGCGCCTTGCCCTGGACACCCGAGTTTATTCAACGATATGAAGATAAATGGGACTGGAAATACCTGAGCGGAAATGCAGGTATTCAATGGGACCGGGAATTGATTGAAAAATACCTTGAACGCTGGGATTGGGAGATGTTTAGTTGTCGTGATGATTTCCCGTGGACAGAAGCGTTTATCTCTGCATATAAGGATTTCTGGGATTGGGAAAAATTGAGCGCCAGAGAAACGCTACCCTGGAGTTTCGATTTGATTCAAAAATTTGCAAAATACTGGGATTTTAAACGATTGCTGCAGAACCGTGGCTTGCCCTGGAGTCTTGAACTGTTGGAGTTTTTTAAAAGCATTGATCCTGAGGGATTGAATTCCGGGCAATATACACGCGACGGAATTTGGTATAATATTGTTCAACCCTACCTAACCGATGAAAAGGTCCATTCAATTATTCAAGCCCTTTGATTTTCATGGTATAATTTTTGTCAATTAAATCTAATTGTAACACTATTGTTGTGTAACATTAATAAAATTAGTGCGTTGTGAATATGATTTTTTATTGATATAGCTATTTTAGCCATCTATAAGGTAAAAATTGCTCCATACCAGCGTACAATTAATTACTTTGAAAAAAGATGACTATTTATTACATTTTACGCTAATACTATACGTTTAATTTATACATAAATAAATCATTACAGGAAAGGACCGGATAATAAAATGAACAAGAGATTGTTTTATTTGGCAGTTTTCGCCATTATGATGATAGCCGCTGTTGTTTTTGCCGCCGATACCGACCACGGAAGCGCAGATGCATCACATGGCAGTGAGACCGCCGCGCATGAAGCACACGGCGGTGGACATCATGGAACGAATTTAGGTGAAGTTTTGCCAATATGGAGTGTAATACCATTTGTAGGTATATTATTGTCTATTGCATTATTTCCATTGCTTGCTGAAAAATTCTGGCATCATCATTTCCCCAAAGTATCTGCATTTTGGGCTTTGCTGTTTGCTATCCCATTTGTGATTGCATATGGCGGTGATGGATTGTATGAGATTTTTCATATTTATTTGATTGATTATATTCCCTTTATTGTACTTTTATGGGCATTGTATACTGCTGCTGGTGGTATACTTGTAGAAGGTTCTATAAAGGGTAAACCTACCACTAACCTGGTAATCTTGCTGATTGGTACTTTGGTTGCATCATGGATTGGAACCACCGGTGCTTCAATGGTATTGATTCGTCCCATTTTGCGGGCAAATTCTAACCGTAAAAACCGTATGCATATTGTGATTTTCTTTATCTTTTTGGTCAGTAATATTGGTGGAGCGTTGACCCCGTTGGGTGATCCACCATTGTTCCTTGGATTTTTGCACCATGTGCCATTTTTCTGGACTATGAATATTTTACCACATATGCTTTTTGTCGTTGCTATTCTGCTGGGTATTTTCTTTGCTGTTGATTCTATACTCTATAGCAAAGAAAAGAAAGCCGGTACTATCGTAGAAGATACTTCTGAAGCCGTACCTGTACGCTTGCGTGGTACTCATAATTTTATTTTCCTTGGTGGAATTATTGCCGCAGTTTTGATGAGCGGTTTGGTAAAAATGGGTGCTGTAACCGTTTTGGGTGTACATATGCAATGGCAGAATATTGTACGTGATGTGATTCTGGTATTGATGGTTGTATTGTCTCTCAAAACCACCAAAAAAGAAATCCGTGAAGGAAACGAATTTACCTGGTTCCCCATTCAGGAAGTTGCTTACCTGTTTGCGGGTATTTTTATGTGTATTATCCCTGCTTTGGCAATATTAAAAGCGGGTCATAATGGTGCTATGGCATTTATTATTGAAGCCGTTAAAGAACCCTGGCATTATTTCTGGGTAACTGGTGCTCTCTCTAGTTTTCTTGATAACGCGCCTACATACCTGACATTCCTGAATACTGCATTGGGTAATTTTTATTCAGGCATGCCTGAACCTCAGGCTGTTGCCAGCTTGATTGCTGATAATGCAATTTATCTTAAAGCTATCTCTGCCGGTGCTGTATTTATGGGTGCTAATACCTATATTGGTAATGCTCCCAACTTTATGGTACGTTCTATTGCGGAAGAAAGCGGATTGAAAATGCCGAGCTTTTTTGGATACATGGCTTGGTCATTTGGAATTCTGATTCCTGTATTTATTTTGGCAACACTGGTATTCTTTATTTGAATTTGACGGATATTCAAAATGATCATGTTTCTGGTACGGATGAATTACTGAAAAAATCTGCATTGTATTTAAAAGAAACGATTGATCAGTTTAATATAGAATATCCTCTTGATACATTTATTAACGCTATACAAAAGGCCGGGCTTGATTTAATTCAAGCCCAGCCGCGTATGGCGCCTCTTTTAAACCTGGTCAACCGGGTGCTGTTAAAAACCTCACAAGAATCTGATATTCCCCATTTTAAATCAATCATTGAACTGGAAATTGACAAAGTTGTTGATCAATCTGTTCAGGCAAAACAAGTTATTGCCGAACGATTTACGCAACTAACAAAACCACAAAACACGCTATTGACATACAGCCGCAGCAGTTTAGTGATGCACGCAATTGAGCATGCCGTTATGGATAAAGCAATTCATGTTCTTGTAACAGAAGCCCGGCCGGTTTATGAGGGCAGAACAGCCGCTGAACAATTGACGCAGCTATCCATACCCGTGTCTTTGTATACGGATGCGGCAATGGGAGATGCTGTACAAGAGGCGGATTGTGTTGTTATTGGTGCTGATGCATATGATGAAACGAATCTTATCAATAAAACCGGATCGCTGGCATTGTGTTTATTGTGTGAACATTTTAATAAACCGGTGTATGCGCTTGCGTCCAGCTTGAAAAGGGTGCCTGATTTGGATTTGCTGCCTGGGGAAAGCAAAAAGCCTGAAGAAGAAGTTTGGCGAGAAAAACCCAAACCTGTCAATATTATAAATCGATATTTTGAAACAATTCCTCTGGATTTATTGACAGGATTGATTACAGAACAGGGGATAGTGAAAACAGGGACCGAATCTATTTTGGATTATGATCCCTGGTTGATTGATAAGCTTAATTCTCTTGATCGAGATAACGGATAAGTGCAATTTCATCACAATCCGGGAATTTGGGGCAATTAATACAGTCTTTCCACACTTTATGGGGCAATTCTTTTTTATCAATCAGACTAAACCCTACTTTTTTAAAGAATTCCGGTTGATAGGTAAGTGTAAATACCTGTGGCAGTTCTAATTCTCGTGCCTGTTGAACAAGGTATTCTACAATTTGTTTACCTAATCCTTTTCCATGCATTTCTTTGGCTATTGCCAGTGATCGTACTTCGGCCAGGTCTTTCCAGATAATGGATAATGAACCAACACCCAGAATATGCCCATCGTTTTCTATGACAACAAAATCCCGCAATGCGTTATAGATTTGTATTTGTGAACGACCCAGCATAACACCATGCTGGGCGTAACTATTGATCAGTGTAACAATCTCGGGTACATCATGTATTTTTGCTTGTCTTACCATTTTATCCTCTTAAACTGTCGAGAGCCAGTTTGAATTTGTTCAGACCATCATCGATCTGTTCTTGAGTTATGATCAATGGAGGTAAAAAACGTACGGCATTGCCGCCGGTTTTGCAGATTAGTAATCCCTGTTCCGTACATGCTTTGATCAGATCCTGGGGGCTGCCTTGAATTTCAAGACCGAACATGAGTCCTTTGGACCGAACAGCTATTAGTTCAGGATACTCTGCTTGCAGTGCGGTTAACCGTTCCTGCAAATAGCTGCCTTTATCTCTAACTGATTCCAGAAATGCAGGCTCTGCAATACGTTCAAGAATATTCAAAGCTACGCTGGTAACAATGGGGCCGCCGCCAAAGGTTGTACCGTGGTCACCCGGTTTAATGTGTTCGGCAATTTTATCTGTCAGCAATACTGCTCCGAGTGGAAGCCCACCGGCTATGGGTTTTGCGGCAGTTAATATATCTGGTTGTATACCATAATTTTCATAAGCGCAAAAGTGACCGGTTCTACCAAAACCGCACTGGATCTCATCCAGAATGAGGAGAGTATTGTGCTCATCGCAAAGAGTTTTTAATTGCTGCAAAAATTCAACATTAGCGGGATAAATGCCGCCTTCACCTTGTACCGGTTCCACAATGACAGCACAGGTTTTATCGGTTATTTTATTTTTAACTGATTCAATATCATTAAATTCTGCAAAGTCGAATCCTTCAAGCATGGGGCCAAAGTGTTCCCAGAATTTGGGTTGGCCGGTTGCAGAAAGACCTCCAAAAGTCCGCCCATGAAACGAGCGGTTAAATGCGAGTATTTGATGGTTATCCGGTCCTTTTGTCATAGACGCCCACTTTCTTGCGAATTTAATTGCAGCTTCCATGGCTTCGGTACCGCTGTTGCAAAAGAATAATTTATCAGCAAATGTGTGATTTACAAGAAATTGTGCCAGTTTTACCTGGGGCTCGGTATAGTAAAGATTTGAGCAGTGCCAGAGTTTTTCAGACTGTTCAGTTAGCGTGTTTTTAGCCTCTGAATCACTATATCCGAAAGCGTTAACAGCAATTCCGGATACAAAATCGAGATATTCACGACCTTCTGCATCGTACAGGTAGACATCTTTTCCGTGAGTGATCACAAACTCGGGACGGGTATATGTACCCAGAATGGTCTGTTTTTCGGCTGCTATGAGTTCTTTTGTGTTCATTTTTATCCTAAATATGTATGGTTGTACCAAATGCGTGGGATTGGTCAAGTATTTGAGCCAATGTTTTAGGGCCCTGCCAGCAGGTGATATGCACACGCTCTACATTTCCGTTGAGCGCGTAAAAAGCAGACTCCATTTTGGCTACCATGCCGTCTCTGATGATCCCTTTCGCAATGAGTTCCTGTGTTTGTTCAGCGGTTAGAGATGCAAGGATTTCATCATTTGCTTTTACACCGGGTACATCAGAAAAATAGATCAGGTCCGTGCATTGTGAGCCTACGGCAAGGGCTGCCGCGGCACTATCTGCATTTACATTATAGCTGTTACCCGCTTCGTCCGCAGAAATGGGAGACACAACCGGTACCGCATTGTTTTTTAACTGCTGCCAGACATAACCGGGATTAACCGCTTTGATCTGGCCCACAAAACCGTAATCATAATCCTGGCGACGAATGGGTTCGGCAATTAATGTTCCATTGGTCTTGCCAGCCATGCCTGTACATTTAACCCCGGCCTGCTCAAGATAGCCAGAGATCCGCGAGTTGATAACATTTGACAGCACATTGTCTACAATTTCAATGTCTTTTTTTTCTGTAACGCGTATGCCATCTATGAAACGGGTTTCCCGGTTCGCATCTTTGAGCGCCTGCGAGATTTCGGAACCACCGCCATGTACTATGATTACCTGTGCATCAACAGCTTGTATTGCTTGCGCCAGTTCTGTAAATGCCTCCTGCGATTCAAAAGAACGACCACCCAGTTTTAACAATATGCGCTTCATCGTATCAGTCCTGTAGTTTCGGGGATGCCCAGCATCAGGTTCATATTTTGTATTGCCTGGGTACTTGCGCCTTTTCCAAGATTGTCAATTGCAGAATACAGAATGACAGTGTGGGTTTCGGGCACTGATTGTGCACCCAGAAAACAATAATTGGTATTGGCTGCCATTTTAATATCCGGTATACCCGGCAGTACATGAACAAAGGGTTCGTTAGTATAATATTGTTCGAAAATATCCAGAATGTCCTGGGTTTCACGTTTTGAATATGTGTTTACATAAATAGTAGAAAACATACCTCGTGTAATGGGTGTGAGGTGTGGAGTAAAGATCACCTGTACCGGATGCTTGGCTGTTCTACTGAGAATGTGCTCCATTTCACCCACATGCCGGTGCACTCGACCGACTTTGTAAGGAGAAAAGTTTTCATTAACCTGTACATAATGCGTGGTTTTGTTTGGAGATTTACCGGCACCTGAAACGCCGCTTTTTGAATCTACAATAATAGGACCTTCTGCCAGTATATGCTCTTTTAACAAGGGAAGTACTGCTGTTAATACCGTTGTTGGATAACAACCGGGATTACCAACGATTTTAGCATCTGCAATTTGATCGCGGAACCATTCTGGCAGTCCGTATGCCGCTTTGCTTAACAACACCGGTGCACTGTGCTGCATGTGATACCAGGTTTCATAATCCTGAGCATTATTGAACCTGAAATCTGCACCCAGATCAATCACCTTGATGTTTTGTGTTAGAAAATCCGGGGCCAGTTTTACTGATTCTCCGGCAGGCAAGCAAAGAAATACCAGGTCTACCTGTTTTTTTGTTGCAGCTTTAGCAGAAATAAAAGTTAAATCTTTGTAATATGGCAAATGCGGAAAAACATCTGACAGGGGATTACCGGATTCTTTTTCAGAGGTCACAAAATCCACCGTTACATCAGGATGGTTTGTTAAATTTTTGAGCAGTTCTTCACCGGTATAACCGGTGGCGCCCACAATTCCAATGGTCTTTTGCATGTTATTTTTTCTTGTTTGTGTTTTGCATTTCCAGGAAATGCGATAATTCTTGAGAACGCAGAGAAGCAATCTCTACCGCTTTGATCAGCATAGGGCGAAGTCCGTTTTCTTCCAGTCCCTGAATGGCTTTGATGGTTGTTCCACCCGGAGTGGTAACCTGGTCTCTGAGAATTGCCGGGTGAATGTTGGTTTCTTTAACCAGCTTGGCTGAACCCAGAACGGTTTGTGTTGCGAGTTTTGTAGCAACGTTGCGGGGCAGCCCCATCATTACGCCGCCGTCGGTCAGCGCTTCTATAACCATATAAATATAAGCGGGACCGCTGCCGCTTAATCCGGTGACAACATCCATCTGGGCTTCGGTAACAATTTCAACCGTACCTACGGAACCCAAAATGGCCAGAGCTATCTCTTTATGGATATCTTGCGTATGCTCACCCATGCAAATTCCTGCTGCACCTTCATCTACAACGGCGGGGATGTTGGGCATGGCGCGTACAACCGGATTGTTTTTGTTGATAAAATAGTCGATTGTTTTGGTGGTAATACCGGCAATAATTGAGATAATAAGCTGATCTGAACGGACCCCGGCTTTGATATGGGTTAAAACGTCTGCAATGGTTTGGGGTTTAACACAAAGTACAATAACATCCGCAAAGTCGATAGCTTTTAAATTGTCTGTGGTTGTTTGAACTTGCCATTTTTCTGATATAAGGTCCAGTCGTTCCTGCAATACATCGGTTGCAATAATATTTTCCGGATTGGTCAGGTTGGATTTTAATAATCCACCCAGGAGCGCTTCGCCCATATTACCGGCGCCAATAAATGCTATTTTTCTGCTAAACAGCACAATGATTCTCCTATGTGTGATATTCCGCGTTAATACTGATATAGTCATGAGTGAGGTCGCAGGTATAAACGGTTGCGCTTTCTTTACCTACTCCCAGATCAGCGTGAATGTGCACCTCTTTTTTCTGCAGGGCAACGTGCATTTCAAGGGAATCGTAATTGATTGAACCCCCATTTTCAGCTACGGATATGCCCGCAAATTGGATGCTGAACGAATCAAGATCCACTTCTGCACCGCTGGCTCCAATGGCCTGTACAACACGTCCCCAGTTGGGATCTCTGCCAAATATTGCAGTTTTAACGAGGTTTGAATTGGCGATAGAGTTGGATGCCTTGACCGCATCGTCATAGGTCTTTGCACCCTCAACGGTTACAATTACAAGCTTGGTTGCACCTTCTCCATCCAGTGCTATCAGTTTGGTGATCTCTATGCCCAGTGTTTCGAGAGCATTTTGAAATATTTGGTAATTTTTATCTTTTTCGGATATGACGGGGTTTTCAGCCGCACCGTTGGCCAATATAAAGACACTGTCGTTGGTGCTCATTTCACCATCTACGGTCAGCATGTTTAGTGAAACATCAACCGTTTCTTTTAATGCCTGTTGCAGCATTTCAGGAGCGATTGCTGCATCTGTTGTAAAGACGCAGATCATGGTAGCCATATTGGGATTAATCATTCCGCTGCCTTTGGCAATGACGCCAATGGTAACGGGCTTTTCATCTAATTTAAACGTGACAGATAAATGTTTGGGATAGGTATCTGTTGTCATAATAGCCCAGGCTGCGTCTACTCCGCCTGTGTCGTCCGTAAGACTACAGCACGCTTTGTCAATTCCTTTGCGCAGCAAATCCATGGGAAGCTTTTCGCCAATGATACCCGTATTGGCAACGTATACCAGATCGGGATCAGTACTGGTACCTTTGGCAGTACGATCTATCATTTCTTCTGCATCAAGACGGCCCTGCTCACCGGTGCAGGCGTTGGCATTGCCGCTGTTAATGACTAAAACCTGTCCCTGCCCCGAGACAGCTTTGGCACGGTCGATATTGATACAATGTGCCGGTACTTTGTTGGTAGTAAACATGGCCCCAAGTGTTGCGGGGGTATCGCTCATGATAAGTGCCAGATCCGGGCCTTTTTGTTTGATACGCGCATGAACACCTGCAGCCCGAAAGCCTTTGGGTGTAGTAATGGATCCTTTTTCAATTTTAAATTTTCTTGTTTGCATCAGTCTGCTGCACCATTTAGATTGTTCTTTTCCAGCTTTAACAGCATATAGTTGATGCGGTCAACCAGCGCCTGCCAGCTTGCCTCGATGATATTTTCAGAAACACCTACGGTTCCCCAAATCATGTCATCAGCCTGAGATTCAATGTATACACGGACTTTGGCTGCTGTTCCCTGGGTGCTGTTTAATACACGCACCTTGTAATCTATTAATTTTATCTTTTTCAGTGATGGATAAAAGGGTTCCAATGCTTTACGCATGGCATTGTCTAGCGCGTCAATCGGACCATTGCCTTCGGCTGCGGTATGTTCTACTTTACCGCCAACTTTCATTTTTACCATGGCTTCTGAATAGAGTTTACCGAGTTTTTCGTGCTTGTCAATAATCACACGGGCACTTTCAAGGTCAAAAAATTCTTTGTGCTCGCCGGTTGATTTGTTAATCAATATCTCAAAAGATCCATCTGCACCTTCGTACTGATAGCCGAGATGCTCCATGTCTTTGAGGCGATTGACAATTTCATGTACTGCTTCTTTATTGCTTGAAAGATCAAGGCCCATTTCTTCCGCTTTTTGCAGAATATTACT
This sequence comes from bacterium, assembly GCA_963693055.1. Taxonomy (GTDB): domain Bacteria; phylum Zhuqueibacterota; class Zhuqueibacteria; order Residuimicrobiales; family Krinioviventaceae. Next base: position 4,703,017 of record OY843751.1, on the reverse strand, counting down.
TTGACCGGACTGGTCAGAAATGAGCACACGCTGACGGTTTCCAATGGTTAGCGGATCAATATGTTCATACGTACGACGATTACGACGTATCGCGCTAACATGGATACCGCCTTTGTGAGCAAAAGCACTGTTGCCTACAAAAGCCATTTCTTCCCGGTGGGGGAGATTGGCCATCTCACTGACATATCGCGATAATTGTGTCAGTTCGTTGAGTTTGAGTTTGGCAGATGTGCCGATATTCATTTTTAACGCGGCATTTGCAATGATGGTGCACAAATTTGCGTTTCCACAGCGTTCACCATAACCATTCATTGTGCCCTGAATATGCATGATTTTGTTTTCCAGCGCAACAATGCTGTTCGCAACAGCAACATCACCATCGTTATGCGCATGCATGCCGAGTGGGATGTCAATATTGGTTGCATAAACCGCATCAATAATGGATTTTACTTCGCTGGGCAGGGTGCCGCCATTGGTATCACACAACACCAGGCAGTCCGCACCAGCATCTTTGGCAACCTCGAGCGTTTTTAGCGCATACTCGGGATTGTCTTTGTATCCGTCGAAAAAATGTTCAGCATCATATACCACCTCTTTACCCTGATCCTTTAAATAGGCAATAGAATCCCGAATTAATTCAAGGTTAATATCCAGAGTTGTTCGTAACCCTTCGGTTACATGCAAGTCCCAGGTTTTGCCAAATATGGTTACTACCGGTGTTTTGGCTTCCAGCAGTAATTTTATATTGGCGTCTTCCCACACTTTGGATTTTACACGTCGGGTACTGCCGAATGCCGCAATTTTGGCATTTTTCCATTCAACATCAACGGCACGGGTAAAGAATTCCATATCTTTGGGGTTAGAACCAGGCCAACCCCCTTCAATATAATCTACGCCAAAGTCATCGAGACGTTGGGCGATCATTAACTTGTCCTGTGCCGAGAACGAGATTCCTTCACTTTGTGAACCATCACGTAGTGTTGTATCATATATGATCAGTTGTTCCGGCATATGATGCCTCCATTATTCATATTTGTTAATTTAGTAAAGATTTAACCTTTTCCGCAACCAGATCTCCCATTTGAGTGGTAGAGACGGTGTCTTCACCTGCAAGGGCAATATCTTTGGTACGGTAACCATCTTTGAGAATTTCATCGATAGCCTGTTCAAGCGCATCTGCTTCTGTGGCGCGGTCCATTGAATGACGTAACATCATGGCTACTGATGCTATGGTTGCAATGGGGTTCGCGATACTTTGTCCTGCAATATCAGGCGCGGAACCGTGCACGGGTTCATACATTGCTGTTCCATCACCCATACTGGCAGAAGGAAGCATGCCGAGAGAGCCTGTTAGCATGGATGCTTCATCGCTGAGAATATCTCCAAACAGGTTTCCTGTAACAATAACATCAAATTGTTTGGGCCAGCGAACAAGCTGCATTGCGCAATTGTCAACATACATGTGATCCAGTTCAACATCGGGATACGCTTTGGCTGTGTCGATAACCTGTTCCCGCCAGAACTGTGATACTTCAAGCACGTTCGCCTTGTCAACAGACATGACTTTTTTACCGCGTTTTTGTGCTGCATCAAATGCAATCTTGGCAATGCGTTCAACTTCGTGTTTTGTGTAAACCATGGTATTGAATCCACGGCCATTGTCTTTATCGTCGAATCCGCGCGGTTGGCCGAAATAGATACCACCCGTTAATTCCCTGACAATGAGAATATCAATACCTGAAACCAGTTCGGGTTTCAGGCTTGATGCATCTACAAGACTGGGGTAAACCTTGGCCGGACGCAGATTTGCATAAAGGCCCAGGCCCGCGCGCAGACCCAAAAGGCCGCGCTCGGGACGTTTATCTGAGGGCAGATTGTCGTATTGGGGGGCACCTATTGCGCCCAGTAAAACGGCATCTGCTTGTTTACATGTATTTAGTGTTTCTTCTGGCAGGGGATTGTCATATTTATCAATGGCAACACCACCTACATCGGCGTAATTTGCAGTAATGGTAAAATTACTGGTCGTTGCGATGGTTTCCAGAACTTTGACAGCCTCTGCCACTACTTCGGGGCCAATACCATCTCCCGGCAGGACTGCTATTGTATAGTTGTCTTTTTTCATTGTATGTCCTATAATTCTGCTTTTTCTTCCGTGGTTTTTGAATGCATATGCATGCTTTTGTTCACAGCATTAAGATAGGCCCTGATACTTGCTTCAATGACATCCGTGCTGGCACCGCGACCCAGGAATTTTTTGCCGTCCTGAATTACGCGCACTACCACTTCACCCATTGCTTCTTTACCACCGGTTACACCGCGTAAAGAATATTCTGCCAGTTTCAGGGGAACATTCACTATCTTGTCGATAGCTTTATAAGCTGCGTCAATGGGGCCATCACCAACGGAAGCATCCTGAATTATTTCATCTTTGTGTTTCAATCCAACAGTAGCTGTGGGAATAGCCTTGTTGCCACTGAGTATATGAAAATAGTCGAGGTGATAAGCATCTTCATAATCCTGAGATTCATCACCAACCAGTGCAATGAGATCTTCGTCAAAGACTTCCTTCTTTTTATCAGCAATTTCAAGAAATCTTTCATAAACATGGTTCAATTCTTCCGGATTCAGATGATAACCCAGTTCAATCAAACGCTGTTTCAAACCATGACGGCCGGAATGACGACCCAATACAATTTTACTTGCATCGAGACCTATTTCGTGGGGAGTCATGATCTCGTAGGTACTGGCATCTTTGATCATGGCATCCTGATGAATACCGGATTCGTGAGCAAACGCGTTTGCACCTACAATTGCCTTGTTGGGCTGCACCATAATACCTGTCAGGTTACTAACCATACGACTGGTGTTTATGATCTCTTGACTGTTTATGTTGGTATTGATATTATAATAGTTATGACGGGTTTTTAATGCCATAACTACTTCTTCGAGAGAAGCATTGCCCGCGCGTTCACCAATACCGTTTACTGTGACTTCAATTTGACGTGCACCATTACGAACACCTGCCAGGGTATTGGCAACAGCCAAACCCAAGTCGTTGTGGCAGTGAACGCTGATAATGGCCTTGTCTACATTGGGTACCGTGTTCATGATTTGATTGATCAAGTTACCGAATTCTTCGGGATTTGAATATCCCACAGTATCCGGAATGTTGATGGTTGTAGCTCCGGCATTGATAGCTGCTTCAACAATGCGAAACAGAAACTCTTTACCGGTACGTGCCGAGTCTTCGGGAGAGAACTCTACGTCATCGCAGTAATTTCTTGCCCGTTTTACCCCGGCAACAGCCATTTCCAGGATTTCATCTTCAGATTTACGGAATTTCTTTTCCAAATGTATTTTTGAAGTTGCAACAAACGTATGAATACGCGGTTTTTCTGCTCCTTTCAAGGCTTCGCCCGCTTTATCCAGATCCAGATCGACACATCGGGCAAGAGCCGCAATTACCGGTCCTTTTACTTCATGAGCAATCAATTTCACCGCATTAAACTGGGCTTCCGATGATACCGGAAAGCCCGCCTCGATTACATCTACTTTTAAACGTGCTAATTGATGTGCAATGGCTACCTTGTCGGGTACATCCAAACTTGCACCCGGTGATTGTTCACCATCGCGCAAGGTTGTGTCGAATACCACTACGCGATTTTTATCCATAATAACCTCTATTATTTTTTAATCCAGCTCATCATGCCGCGCAGTTTCACACCCACTTTTTCAATGGCAGAGTCGGCGAGCAACCGGCGGAGTCCTTTAAAGTGCGGTCCGTTGGCCTTGTTTTCCAGGATCCATTCGGTTGCAAATTTGCCGTTTTGGATTTCTTCCAAAAGTACTTTCATGGCTTTTTTGCTTTCATCACCAATGACCTTGGGTCCTTTTGCCAGACCGCCGTATTCGGCAGTATTACTTACAGAATAGTACATGCGTTCAATACCACCTTCATAGATCAGGTCTACAATGAGTTTCAACTCGTGCAGACATTCAAAGTATGCAATTTCCGGTTGGTAACCGGCGTCTACCAGTGTATCGAATCCTGCGCGGATCAGTTCACTTACACCACCGCACAATACAGCCTGTTCACCAAACAGATCTGTTTCGGTTTCTTCTTTAAAAGTGGTCTCGATAACACCGGCACGGGTTGCACCAATACCTTTAGCATAGGCAAGTGCAGTTTCTTTGGCTTTTCCTGAAGCATCCTGATACATTGCGATGATTGCGGGAACGCCTTTACCTTCCGTGTAAACACGGCGAACTAGATGGCCGGGGCCTTTGGGCGCGATCATGATCACATCAACATCCGCAGCGGGAGTGATCTGATTATAATGGATGTTAAATCCATGCGCAAAAGCCAAAACGTCTCCTTTTTTCAAGTTGGGTAAAATATCCTGTTCGTACACTGCCGGTTGGATCAGGTCAGGTACAAGGATCATAATAATATCTGCTTTTTTTGCTGCTTCATCGTTCATTAAAACAGTCAGGCCTGCTTCTTTGGCTTTTTCAATGTCAGGATTGCCTGCGTTTAAACCAACAACAACGTCAACTCCGCTTTCTTTCAGGTTTAATGCATGGGCATGGCCCTGGCTGCCGTAACCAATGATTGCAACGGTTTTATTTTTTAATAGGTCCAGGTTTGCATCGTTATCATAATATAGCTGCATGGTTTTTCTCCATCTTTAAATTATAGTGTTTGTTAGATTTTTCCGTTTGAATCCCGCAACATGGCAATGGTTCCAGAGCGGGCAAGTTCTTTAACTCCATAAGGTCGAATGGTTTCAATAAAGGCGTTAACTTTGGCTTCACTGCCTGCCAGTTCCAGTGTCATGGTTTTGTTGCTGATATCCACAACCTTGGCATCAAAAATACCGATCAGTTGAGAGATTTCGGTACGTTTTGCCGGTGGACAAGTAACTTTGACCAATACCAGATCACGGCTGACATAATAATTGCTGGTAACGTCGGTTACACGTATTACATCAATGAGTTTATTGAGTTGTTTACTGACCTGTTCGATAACTTCATCATTTCCTCTAACTACGAGGGTCATACGCGAGGTCATATTTGTTTCGGGTTTTCCAACCGAAATGGCCTCGATGTTGAATCCGCGCGCGCTGAAAAGTCCTGATATCCTTGCCAGTACACCCGGATTGTTTTCGACTTCTAAATTAATAATATGTCTCATTATGCCATTCCTCTTATCATTTCATGGATTGGGGCACCAGCCGGCACCATGGGGTAAACATTTTCTTCAGCTTCTATCTTGAATTCAACAACAACCGGGCCCGGAGTATTCAGCATTTTTTTCAAAGTGGGTACTACATCCTCAACTTTGTCCGCATAAAGTCCGGCTGCACCATAGGCTTCTGCCAGTTTGACGAAATTTGGGACGTATTCGTTCGGGCAGAACTCCTCAGTTTGTTTACATTGCGGCGGGCACATGGCATTGCGCCGCAAGCATGTAGATGAAAAGCGTCTGTCATAAAATATACCCTGCCATTGTCTCACCATACCGAGTGAGCGATTATTGAGAATAACAATCTTGACGGGGATCTGATACAATACTGCGGTAGCCAGTTCCTGTATGTTCATCTGGATGCTGCCATCACCCGCAATGTCAATAACAACCTTGTCCGGCTGGGCAACTTGGGCGCCAATGGCTGCGGGAAATCCGTAACCCATGGTTCCCAAACCACCAGATGATAAAAAGGTACGTGGATGTTTATAATTATAAAACTGTGCCGCCCACATCTGGTTTTGACCCACTTCGGTAGAGATAACCGCATTGTGATCAGTCATTTCAGCCAGTTTTTCAATGATATATTGTGGCTGAATATGTCCATCGTTCTTGTAAACCAGTGGATGTTTTTCTTTCCATTCATGAACCTGAGACATCCATTCTTTTTTATCCTGCTGTTCAATGAGCTCGTTCAGATCAGTAAGAACATGTTTAATATCACCAACAATGGGAATGTTGACCTGAACGTTTTTGCGAATAGTTGTAGGGTCGATATCGATATGAATAATTGTAGCATTGGCTGCGAATTTATCGACTTTGCCGGTAACTCTGTCATCAAAGCGAGCACCAACCGCAATTAACAGATCGCATGCCTGAATAGAGTAATTGGCATATTCCGTACCGTGCATGCCCAGCATTTTTAATGCGTCATCATCAGTTTCGTCATAAATTCCAAGTCCCATAAGGGTTGTAGTTACAGGAGCATTGATCTTTTTAGCAAAAGTGCGGAGTTCATTACTTGCTTCGCTTGCTATAACTCCACCACCTGCATAAATGACGGGTTGTTTACTCTGTTCAATTGCTTTGGCAACTTTTTTAAGCTGCTGCAAATGACCCTTCATTGTTGGCTTGTAGCTTGGAATTTCTACTTTATCCGGATAGGGGACTTTGCACTCGGTTTGTTGAATATCTTTGGGGATATCCACCAATACCGGACCAGGTCTGCCGGTGCGGGCCAGATAAAATGCTTGTTTCAAAATTTTAGGCAATTCATCAACCGAACTCACCAGATAATTGTGCTTTGTAATGGGTCTGCTGATGCCAACAATGTCTACTTCTTGAAATGCATCGTTACCAATCAGATGTGTATGAACTTGTCCTGTTATTGCCACCATCGGAATAGAGTCCATATGAGCTGTAGCTAAACCTGTCACCAGGTTTGTGGCCCCCGGTCCTGAAGTTGCAAGGCAGACACCCACTTCACCGGATGCACGTGCAAAACCGTCTGCAGCGTGGACTGCACCTTGTTCATGCCGCACAAGATAAAATGGAAGATCTGAATTGTACAATACATCAAAGATATCGATTACCGAACCACCCGGGTAACCGAATAACGCACGTACACCCTCTTGTTTTAAAGCGTGAACGATCATTTCTGCACCAGTCATAACAATCCTTTTTTTTGTTGTATGTATTGTTTTTTGCTCAAAAAAAAATACCTCATCAAATTTTAAAAAACACCTTGTCTCATGGTGCAGAGGATATTCCCGATTTCCGGGTCGTTTAGGCTTTGTGTAGTGTATTAAATTTTTTTGGCTTCCTCTTGCACCATGTATTTTATTCGCTTAGGCGAATTAGCACTAGCAAGAGGTTTAGAATAATGATGGGCACGACCACCAGGCGTCGCACAATCACACCCGGTAAGTTTACTAACAAGGATGGTAGAATATTCAGATTCGTATTACGTACGCACACAGCTCCCCTACCGTAAGCTATTGCTAACGGGTTTGAAAAAGGATATGATTTTGTGGCCGTATGTGTGCTCATGAATTTTTCTAAATATTATACTATTGAATTAATAAATATAACTAATTATTTGATAAAGTCAATAAAAAAAATTTTTATGTCTTGTTTTTTAAATAAATAACGTCAATCATTTTAAATATTTTATTTTTATGCCATGCCTCTTATCATTTCATGAATAGGTGCGCCAGCCGGCACCATGGGGTAAACATTTTCTTCTGCTTCTATCTTGAATTCAACAACAACAGGACCCGGCGTATTCAACATTTTTCCCAAAGTGGGTACTACATCCTCAACTTTGTCCGCGTAAAAACCGGTTGCACCATAGGCTTTTGCCAGTTTGACGAAATTGGGCACATATTCGGTAGGGCAAAATTCTTCAGTTTGTTCACACTGCGGTGGACATTGGGCATTTCGGCGCATACAGGTTGAAGCAAATCGTTTGTCATAGAATATGGCCTGCCATTGTCTTACCATGCCCAAGGAACGATTGTTAAGGATTACAATCTTGACGGGTATTTGGTACAAAACAGCTGTTGCCAGTTCCTGTATGTTCATTTGAATGCTGCCGTCGCCTGCAATATCAATCACAACTTTATCCGGGTGGGCAATTTGGGCACCAATAGCTGCGGGGAATCCATAGCCCATGGTTCCCAGGCCGCCGGATGATAAAAAGGTTCGCGGATGTTTGAAATTGAAAAACTGTGCACTCCACATCTGGTTCTGCCCCACTTCGGTAGTAATAATTGCTTTATGGTCTGTCATTTCTGCGATTTTTTCGATCACAAATTGGGGTTGAATAAAACCATCGTTTTTAAATGTCAGGGGATGCTTTTCTTTCCATTCCCGCACCTGTGAAATCCATTCTGCTTTATCTTGTTGCTCAATCATTTCTACCAGATCTGCCAGAACATGTTTTACATCTCCAACAATAGGTATATTTACCTGAACGTTTTTACGGATGGTTGTGGGATCGATATCAATATGAATGATTTTGGCATTGGGTGCAAATTTATCAACTTTTCCGGTTACCCTGTCATCAAACCGAGCACCAACTGCAATTAACAAATCGCATGCCTGAATAGAGTAATTGGCATATTCGGTACCGTGCATACCCAGCATTTTTAGTGCGTTGGGTGCGGTTTCATCGTAAATCCCTAATCCCATCAAGGTTGTTGTAACAGGAGCATTGATCTTTTCAGCAAAGGTCCGCAGTTCGCTGCTTGCTTCGCTGGCAATAACGCCACCGCCCGCGTAAATGACCGGTTTTTTACTGCGTTCGATTAATGTTATCGCTTTTTTAAGCTGCTGCGTATGGCCTTTTAAGGTTGGCTTGTAGCTGGAGATTTCTACTTTATCCGGATAGGGAACGGTACATTCCATTCGTTGAAGATCTTTGGGAATGTCAATTAAAACCGGACCGGGCCTGCCGCTACGTGCAATATGAAAAGCCTGTTTTAAAATTTTGGGCAAGTCTTTTACTGAATTAACCAAATAGTTGTGCTTGGTAATGGGTCTGCTGATACCCACCATGTCGACTTCCTGAAACGCATCGTTTCCTATCAGGTGGGTGGCTACCTGCCCGGTAATGGCAACCATGGGGATAGAATCCATATGAGCTGTAGCCAGACCGGTTACCAGGTTGGTAGCACCGGGTCCGGAAGTAGCCAGACAAACTCCCACTTTGCCGGATGCGCGGGCAAAACCGTCTGCCGCGTGTACCGCGCCCTGTTCATGTCTGACCAGATAAAACGGGATTTCTCCTTCATACAGTAAATCAAAAATGTCGATTACCGAGGCTCCCGGATAACCGAAAACCGCGTTTACGCCTTCTTTTTTTAAAGCATGTAAAATCATTTCTGCACCAGTCATAACTATCCTTTCGTTTACGAGTTATTATGCCAATTCGAACATGCCTGGAATAATTCAAAACTAGTCATACCTGTGCTTACGGTGCAGAGGATGGGTTGAAAGCATTGTGTTAAATGTTTGGATGTATTACGAGATTTCCTCTTGCACCGGGTTGTTATTCGCTGACGCGAACCACCACACCCACAGACAAGAGGTTAAGAAGAATAACAGGGACGACGACCACCAGGTGTTGCACAAGCATACCTGGTATGTTGACTATTGAGGATATAATATTCAGATTTTTCCACATGCATACAGATTCCTGCCCGTTAGCAAATGCTGAGGGTAAAGAAAGTGAATATGTGGAATTTTGTGTGTTCATTATTCTCTGATTATTATTATGGTGGTAAATATAAACCATTTTTTTTAAAAAACAATTGAAATTTTATAATTTTTTTATCAGATATACGTAAAACATTTGTTTTTTTCTTGTAACAAGAATATTCAAGCTCTTTGATTTGTTTTATGCGTTTATAATCCCAAAACTTGGAGGAAAATATGTTTATCTCGATAAATCCATACCTGTCATTTGATGGAAACTGTTTGGATGCTATGACTTTTTATAAAAACGCATTGGACGCTGAACTGGAAACGATGACGGTTAAAGGAACACCTGTGGAGGCTGAGATGCCGCCAGAATATCAGAACAAGATTATGCACTCGGCGTTAAAAATTGATGGTAAAGCCCTTTTGATGGGCGCAGACATAATGCCGGGCAGCAAGCTTGAAAACGGCAACAATGTGCAAATAATAATCCAGATAGATGATGAGAAAAAAGGAGAGACCTGGTTTAATAATCTATCAGAGGGTGCGAATGTAGTAATGCCCTGGGGCAAAACATTTTGGGGAGCAATGTTTGGTCAACTGGTAGATAAATATGGAATTACCTGGATGGTCAACTATGAAGCAGAAGCTTAGAAAAGGTTTTTAATACATCAATATTTGAGCACTGACAAGACTGTTTGTCAGTGCTTTTTTATTGTCTTTTCTTTGAATTGTAATTTAAAAGCTCTTGGAAAACTATGAAAAAATTTTTACTATAAAATAGCTGATCAGCTATTACATTTTGAATGGGATATATTTTAAGGATTGGGTTGTGAAAAACACTTTTTTCTTACTGATAACCAGTATCTTTTTTTGCTTACCATTGCAAACCTTTTCAGAATATAATGTTCTGGAATTCAAAGTTTTAGAGGATGAACAATGGTGGGCGGGAGCTGTTGCACAATCTCATTTAATGCCCATTCATGAACAGCGCTTTGAATTTGATTTTTTTGGTAATATAGCAGGAAATCAGGGACAGCCATTGTTATTATCCAATAAAGGCAGATATGTTTGGTCTGAGGATCCGTTTAAATTCCAATTCAGTAATAAGGTGTTAAAAGTAGAGTCGCCATTCGGATCTTTGCAAAGCGGCAACCATGGGCAAAACCTTGCTCAGGTTTATAAATATGTTAACAATCGCTATTTCCCCGCTTCCGGGAAAATACCCGCGCCGGAGCTGTTTTTAAAACCGCAATTTAACACCTGGATAGAATTTACATATAATCAATATCAACAAGGCATACTGGACTATGCGCATAAAATAGTAGAAAATGGATTTGAACCCGGTGTTTTGATGATTGATGAGGGCTGGTTCAAGACCTATGGCGATTGGGAGTTTGAGCCAACCCGTTTCCCTGATCCCAAATCTATGATGACCGAGCTGCACCAGTTGGGATTCAAGGTGATTTTGTGGATTTGTCCGTACATTACTTCGGATGGGCAATATTGGAAAACATTATGGTTAGATTATAAAGCTAAAAAAGATACAATATGGATAGTCAATGCCGAAAATCCAGATTACCCGGCTGTGATGCAATGGTGGAACGGATTCAGCCATGCTGTGGATCTGTCACATCCCGATGGAAGGGCCTGGTTTACCGGAAAACTTGACTATCTAGTAGAAACCTATGGCATTGATGGATTTAAATTTGATGGAGGGGACGCAAAGCATTATACCGCGGAACGGTTCCTGAGCCCCACGCTTTCTTTTCAAAAAGATATAATCCCCAACCAACATTCGGAATTGTTTGTCAAGGTGGGTTTGGATTATCCGTATAATGAATATCGGGCCGCCTGGAAAATGGGCGGGCAGCCAATTGCCATGCGCTTGCGGGACAAGTCTCATAACTGGCAGGATTTGCATAAATTGATTCCCGGAATTGTCAACCAGGGATTGATGGGATATCCCTTTACATGTCCTGATATGATAGGTGGGGGAGAATATTTGTCATTCATGGATTTGGAGCAAATTGATCAGGAACTTGTTGTGCGTGCCGCGCAATGTCATGCACTGATGCCCATGATGCAGTTTTCGGTTGCACCCTGGCGGATTTTGAGTAAAGAAAATTTGCAAATATGTGTGGAAATGGCAAATCTGCACACAGATATGGGCGCAGAGATTCTGGCTTGTGCAAAAGAATCTGCAAAGAGCGGAGAACCCATTGTTCGATCTATGGATTATGTATTTCCCAATAGGGGATATGATAGAATAACAGACCAATTTATGCTGGGCAGTTTTATTTTGGTTGCACCTGTTTTGGAAAAAGGAGCACGCAGCCGAATTGTATACCTGCCCGAGGGCAAGTGGAAAGGTGATGATGGCTCTATTGTTAAAGGCCCGGCAAAGATCGAGATTGATGCACCTTTGACACGTTTACCCTGGTATAGAAAATTATAATAATATACAAAAAGGATGATTATGAAAATATCCCGGCGTCATTTTATAGGCTCAGTTGCTGTGGCCGGTTCAGCCGCGGCATTGAATTGTTTCAATAGTTCCCAAGCTCCTAAACAGGCTTTTCTTGAAAGCTGGTCTGTACCGCCACACGAGTTTTCTCAGGCACCGTTCTGGTTCTGGAATGATGATTTGACTGAAAAAGAAATTGCACGTCAAATGCAGGACTTTTGCGATCATGGTGTTTATGGATTTGTGATTCATCCCCGTGCCGGATTACCGCGTGATATTGGCTGGATGAGTGATAAAATGATCCACTTTATGCGTTATGCTATTGATTTGGCAGAAAAAAAAGACATGTGGGTGGTGCTCTATGATGAAGGCATGTATCCCAGTGGTTCTGCAAGCGGACAGGTTGTTGCAGAGAACCGCGCTTATCGTCCCCGTGGGTTGTTTTATATCGATCTGGACAGCGTTAAACCGGGGGACGAGGTGTATGGCTTTAAAATCGGAGCAGATGGTAAACCTGTTATTGGAAAAGACCAGAATCTGATTACTATAATAAAGCGCAAGCAGGACGGGCACCAAATAGCCATTGTTGACCGATACATCCGGGATGGATACTCCCTGATCCGCGGATTGCATTTTGTTGATCCGGATGCCAAACGCCGTCCTGAAAAAAAAGAAGTCCCTGAAAATATGCCCGAACTGGGTGATATTTTAAATCCCGAGGCCATGCAGTGCTTTATACGCCTGGTCTATCAACGGTATTATGATGAATTCTCAAAACATTTTGGTAAAACCATCAAAGCTGTGTTTACGGATGAGCCTTCGTTTTTTGGCAAACGCGGAGAACACGGCGCCAAACCCGGCAACGCGGATGTGCTTAAATTTGTAAACGAGTGGTTGGGTTACGATTTTACCCCGCATCTGGCTGCCTTGTGGTTTGATGATGAGCCGAACGCGGAAAAGTACAGACTGGATTATGACCGTGCATTGGAAGCACGACTGGAAGAAACCTATTACAAACCTATATCTGAGTGGTGCAGCGAACACAATGTCGCTTTAGCCGGGCACCCGGCTGATCCCGATGATATTGGGCATTTACGTTATTTCCATTTTCCGGGACAGGACATTGTCTGGCGCTATGTTGAGCCGGGTAAACCCAACGCACTGGAAGGACCCCAATCTACCATGGGCAAGTGCGCTTCATCAGCGATGGTACACCTGGGACGCAGACGCAATTCCAACGAGTATTGCGGCGCGTATGGGCACGATTTTACTTTTCGTGAAATGAAATGGCTGGCAAACTGGCTTATTGTTCGGGGGTGTAATCTCTTGTATCCGCATGCGTTTTATTATTCTGTGCGGGGCCCGCGTGTTGATGAACGTCCACCGGATGTTGGCCCCAATAATACCTGGTGGGGAGAATTCAAGCCCTTTGCCGATGCTACCAGTCGTTTGTGCTGGTTGAACACAGACAGCACACAGGTGTGTGATGTTGCGATATTGGGACTGAACGATTATTTGCCCTGGCCATCTGCCAAAGTCTGTTTTCAAAACCAGATTGACTTTAATTATCTGGAAGCACGTCATTTGTGGGAAGACGCTAAAGTCGATAAAGACGGTATCCGTATTGCTGGTATGCATTACAAGGCACTTGTTGTTGAGCCGGAAGTGATAATACCGCAAGAGGCTAAATCCGCCATAGACGTTTTGGAAAAAGCGGGGCGAATCATCCGCTGGAATCCCGATATGGATGATGCTGTACTGGTTTCTGCCATAGACAAACTGATTGACCGGGATGTTAAATTTGATACAGATGCCAAAGACATTCGGGTACGTCATGTTGTTAAAGACGGCTTACATTGCTATATGATTTTCAATGAAGGCGAATCAGGCCTTAAAGTGAAACCCGAATTCAGCATTTCCGGTAAACTGTATTTGCTGGATATTGAATCTCCCAAACCTGTGGTAATGGATGCAAATGCTCCGCTAGATCTGCCGGCACACAAGATGGTCGTTGTGGCAGTTGACAGCTCCGGAGTACTGGGATAGATAACGTTGGCTGTTTGATTTGAAAAATTACCCGCTTGAAGGAACTTGGCCTTTAAGCGGGTAGTTAAACAATAAAAATCAATAGACAGTTTTTTATCCTGATTGTTGGTTCCCAATAATGTACCGTGATTATTATCCGCAGGTTTGTTAATACGGACCGACAGTTATATAAATTGGGGGATATGAATGTATCTCAGATCAATACGGGCCGGGGTTTTAGTAACACTGATTTTTTGTTCAATGGTTTTTGCGCAAGACCTTTTACAGAGTAATAAAAACACATTTGCAATGACCCGTCAAATTAAGACTATTGACGATGGTCCGGTTTTGGTTCCTTTTAACTATCAGGGTAATGAAACCTATAGTCTGGACTATGTTAAGCTCAATTCAGTGTCTGATGGATACAGGGCCCAGGATCTCAGTGTTTTTAATTCAATTCAATATTATGGTTTACAGTTTCTAATGGCAGAAACCGAAGGGCTAATGTGTCTGCTTGCAAGTGCCCTGGTTGTATATGCTGCACAATTGGGGAATGATTGGGATTTGTCTGATACCGGATATTATGTTATATCCGCTGGTTATACATATGGGGTTGTGGATGGTGTGTATAGGGTCGGTGAAAAGGCGGACAGAGACGGATCGTTTTGGTGGACGTTGACCAGCGCGGTAATTGGAACAGGGATAGGAATAATGATTGAAAATGCTTATGATGATAGTGATGAAGAATTTAATGATGAGGGACGTATTTCGGTCTTGACACTTTTTTTGCCAACCATAGGCGCTATAGCAAGTTATAATATTACCAACCATATGAATTATCTGGATTCGGTTGTGAGCATTGATGGCGGGAATGTAGGATTATCCCTGAATGCGTTCAACTATTCTCATGATGAAAAGAGGGGTAATGTTGTAAATGTGAATGTTTTTAGCTGGCAATTTTAGAGCTGATTGTCTATTGCGATTATTAATATTTGAGAGGGGAAATGTTGAACATTCGGTTAATACATTCAAGTTTTTTGTTGATTTTTATACTGTTGTTTGCCTCAAAAATCCTGGCTGTTGAGAAATTATTCCCGGTATCTTTTTGTAGCAGCGGTGAGAATAAATCTGTTCTCTATAGTATGAATACCGGACAGGACTCTGCAAGTGCATTATCCAAATTTAATCAAAAAGAACAAAAAAAAATAAATTCGAAATTGCATATTAAACAATTTGTGTCTGCAGAAATTGATGGTATAGTCATGTCCTTTGTTGGGGGAATTTGCGGCATACCTTTTGTTGATGGCCAAAGTGAAGACATGGATGGTATTGAATTTGTCGTGATCGGTGCTTATGCCGGGTATGCCTTGGGTTCGGCTTTTGGTGTGCACAAGGTTGGGAGTTATGCAAATGTCTCCAGTTCTTTTGGTAAGGCGCTAAAAGGGTCTTTGATTGGAGCAGGATTGGCAATAGCCATTGCCTCTCAATTGGATAATAACAAGCCCCAGGCCGTAATTAGTCTTTCGTCTCTTGTTTTGCTGCCACCTGTATGTTCCATAATGCTTTATAATAAACGAGATTCTGTTGCAAGTGCGAATAAAACCAGTCCTGTGGAAATATCTGCCGGTCAGTTTGGATGCTATCAGGATGCATGTGGCGGACCAGGCGTTAAAATGAATTTATTGAGTTGTAGATTTTAATAGTCGGAATTGCTTTGTAATCGGTATAGAATTTTTTTAGGTTCCCGGGGATAAATCCGGGTTTACAAACTGGAATGGGGTGCTTGAATGAAAAAAAAATTAGGCTTTAGCAGTGTGTTAATGGTATGTCTTTTATTTGCGCAGGCAGTGTATGCGACCGATCCGGGTTTAGGTATTACATTTGAAAATGCAGCCCGAATTATTCCCTTTATTCAGCAAAAGGATATGGGAGTGGATTTAAACCGGTATCATGCGAATTCGATTTTATTCAGTTATTCAGATAATATATCCGTAAAAAATAGCAAACCACCAGAAGGCGGGTATTTAATATCACAGTTTTTAATAGCAGGATTGGGGGGAGCGTTGGGGACAGCAGCAGGAGTGAACTTTAGCGGGGTTGAATTCAGTGATGATGAAGAAGGCAGTGATTTTGTAAAGCTGGTTGGATTTGCTTATGCGGGATATGCTCTGGGAGTTGCAACAGGTGTGCATGTGGTTGGTATCATCAATAATAAGGATTTGCCGTTTTTACGCGCCTTGATGGGATCTGCAATTGGAACCAGTATTGGGCTGGGCGCCATTATCGCGGGCCAAGGTTCAGAAGTAGCCAATGTGGGGGCGGCATTGACGTTTCTACTGCCGATTCCGCTTTCAATGATATTATATAATAAAGGCAACACTAAATCCCATGGACCAGAAATATCTACAGGGCAGCTTGGGTATTATCAGGATGCATGCGGCGGCCCTGGCGTTAAGATTGATTTGTTGAGTTGCAGGTTTTGATGTGGTTTCCTGTCTGAATTATGATTTATAGGATTTAAGGATGATAGGATTGAATGCTGTTTTTTTCTAGTGTTGAACTCTCAAAAGTACTCCCGGCCTTTAGCAGGATTTGCGCGGTTTCAAAATGGAACATTGATCATATCCATTCGTACATACATACATTACAGATTAAAAAATTAAAATAAAAAACGCATGG
This sequence comes from bacterium, assembly GCA_963693055.1. Classification (GTDB taxonomy): domain Bacteria; phylum Zhuqueibacterota; class Zhuqueibacteria; order Residuimicrobiales; family Krinioviventaceae. The sequence goes on along the minus strand of OY843751.1, from coordinate 4,686,398 downwards.
GGAAATTCCTGTTTGGGTTATAAATCTATTAAGGAGATATATTTTGAAAAACAGTTTGTTGTTTCTTCTTAGTATTGGTATGGTATTTTCTTTTACGGTTTACGCACAGGAACCCGAAAGCAAATTCGATAATACTCCCCGGCTGGTTCCGTATAATTTTCATGGCAAAAGTACTGTCAACTTGTATTGGTGTAATCCCGGTCCATTGAATTTACAGGGTTCTGTCGAACCTTTATCAGAAACCGGTCAAGGCGCTACGGTCGGATATTTTGTTAAACAATTTTTAATGGCAGAGTTTGTAGGTGGGCTTGGGATGACAACCGGTGTACTCGTGGGGCCAGCTTTGTTCAGGAGAGAGGGATGGGATGGACTTGCTGCTGCAATCGTTGTGGGGTATACGTCGTATACATTAGGGGTTGCTTTTGGAGTACACGGAACAGGTTATAAACAGGTACAAAATGGTACATATTGGCGAGCACTGAAAGGTTCTTTATTTGGGGCATGTATAGGAATGACCATAGCAGCAATAGAAAAAGACAGCAAGACTCCGGTATTTACAGGTCCTGCATTGCTTCTTATGCCCACAATCTGTTCCATGATAAATTATAACAGAAAATTTAAACCCAAATATCCCAATAAATTCAAAGAGACTGATTTATCCCCTGAAATCACTGTGGGGCAGCTTGGCTATTATCAGGATGCCTGCGGAGGCCTCGGTGTTAAAATGGATGTGTTGAGTTACAGGTTTTGATCTGGTTACCTGTCTGAATTATGATTCATAGGATTTAAGGATGATAGGATTGAATGCTGTTTTTTTCTAGTGTTGAACTCTCAAAAGTACTCCCGGCCTTTAGCAGGATTTGCGCGGTTTCAAAATGGAACATTGAGCATATCCATTCGTACATACATACATTACAGATTAAAAAACTAAAATAAAAAACGCATGGGGAAATTCCTGTTTGGGTTATAATTCTATCAAGGAGACATATTTTGAAAAACCGCTTTTTGTTTCTTGTCACTATCTGCACGGCATTCTCTTTTACGGTTTACGCACAGGAACCCGAAAGCAAATCCGATAACACTCCCCGGTTGGTACCATACAATTATCAGGGTGAGAGGTCGGTAAATCTGTGTCAATATCAATCTCCACAATTAAATGATCGTGAATCTGCTGTAGCAACAAATATAGATTTTTATGATGGTTATTATTTGGCTGGACAATTTATTATAGCCGAAGTATCGGGGTGTTTGGGTTTATTTGCAGGAGCATTAATAGGTTTTAATATTCTTGACGGTTCGATGGCCGGAGGAGTGCTGTCTACTTATGCAGGGTTTGCTATGGGAGTTTCATTGGGATCATATGGTATAGGTGAAGCATTTGGGCAAAACGGATCTTACAAACGTGCATTGTTGGGTTCCCTATTAGGCACAGCAATAGCAATTGGTGTTTTAGCATTGGAAACGGATTCAAATCCCGGTAATTCAACTTTGAGTATCACAGCTGGTTTTTTGTTACCCCCAATTTGTTCAATGGCTATGTATAATAAAAAAACAAAACCCCAAGATCACAAAGAGTTGAAAGAGACTGATCATTCCCCAGAAATCTCTGTGGGACAGCTTGGCTATTATCAGGATGCCTGCGGAGGCCTCGGTGTTAAAATGGATTTGTTGAGTTACAGGTTTTGATCTGGTTACTTTTGGAGGGATGATCAATTTTTGAAAAGGGTAGCCCGATAATTTTGGGAAAACAAAAAAGTTAGATGAATACATGTGGATACGGTTATTTTGAGAGGTGGATATGGATTATTATGGTTTTAGGATTGTAATGTTTTGTTTATTATTGAACACGAGTGCAACATTATTGGGGAAAGAGTCTGCCGAGTGCGGTGATCCTTCTGTAAGGTTAATTCCCTATAATTACCAGGGAGGAAATACATTTCATTTGGATCGATATTGTACTAACTTGAACTCTAATCCATTGAATAGCTCAAAGACGTTTGAGAATCATAATTTAACTGTTGATTATTATGTGGAGCAATTCATTACGTCTCAAGTTTGTGGTGCGCTGGGTATACTTGCTGGAGGTACCGGTTTTTTAGTTTTAGGGCTAGCTGGAGATGGTGGTTTGGAAGCATTGGGTTATTCCATTGTGGGTGCTTATGTTGGATATCTTTTTGCTGTACCAATAGGTGTGAATAAGGTTGGTAAAGATAGAATTGATGATGGTTCCTATTGGCGTGCTTTGGTTGGAACAATGTTTGGAGTAGGTGCGGGAATTGGATTAACCCTCGCTTCACTGGGAGGTGATTTTGATTCGAACGCTATGGGATTCATTGCGGCATTTGGTTTACCGCCTGCTATTTCAATGCTCTATTATAATTCAAGTTCGAATTTAGATTATAACAGAAGTAAAAAAGAAATCTCTGTGGGACAGCTTGGCTATTATCAAGATGCCTGCGGCGGCCTTGGTGTTAAAATGGATTTGTTAAACTATCGGTTTTAATGTTTTTTGTGAGGGAATAAGTTATGAGAAAAGAAATAGTTTTTGGACAAGTGATGTTGGTGTTGCTGTTTATGATCAGCTCGTTAGTCTCTGCACAAATTCAAAACAATTCATCCGGTCATCATCTTTTTTCCCGTTCCAATGCTCTTCAGAACGACATGCGTATGAATACTTTTCGGTATAATTCAGAACCGGGTGTTTCGATGAATGCTTTGCGGTTGTCTGATATGAAGCAGCCTGTATATGAAACCGACTATTACGTGGTGCAGTTACTAATGGCAGAATTGGGGGGAGCCCTGGGTGTAGCAGCGGGATTGGCAATTGATGGCAATCAGTTTATCAATAATCGGGATACAGATGTGGGAGGATTGTTTCTTACGGTTTTTGCAGGTTACGCGTTGGGAATAGCGGGTGGCGTACATGTTACAGGATTGATTGCAAAGAAAAACAGATCGTTTCTATGGGCGTTGGGCGGCTCTGTTTTGGGGACCGGTATTGCTATGGTAGCGCTTGAAACCGCAGATTCTAATTTGGGAGTCGTTTTAACATATGTCTTGCCAACTGCATTTTCAATGCTTGCCTACAATCTGGGTCCCGTCAAATCAGAGAAAAGTGTGTCTATAGGCCAGGTGGGTTATTTCCGTGATTCCTGTGGTGGCCCTGGCGTTAAAATGGATTTGTTGAGCTACCGGTTTTGACGATCCAATATTTTTTATTAATTTTGTTAAATTGGATTAAGGAGAGACACTATTCAAACAGGGATAGTAAATCTCCACAAATGTGAGTATTAGCTGATCTGGTAAATGGATTTTATTATTATATACTGATTTGATTTAGATCAAGCAATTGTAGTGAATTTTACCTAAAAAAGATTGTCTTAATACTGAAAAAGTAATATACTAATACACCGGATTTCTTTTACTAACCAGGTTGAATTTATTTTGTGTAAATAAAGTTTAGGTTGTTAATTATGAAGATCTTGAAAATTTCTTTGATTCTTGTTTTTGGTATTATATCTCAGGTTTTTGCAACAACAGGAAAAGCATTTACAACTGAGCAGTGGTTAAATGATCTTGATTTTGTAGTATCAAATCTGAAATTACATCATCCTAATCTATATTATAGAGTAACCCGAGATGATTTTAATTCTATTGTTGAACAGGCTGTGAATGAAATAAAAGCTGCAGAATCGGATTTGGGGGCTTTTTATTCAATTAAAAAAGTTATTGCAAGCATTCAAGATGGGCATACACAACTTTTTGATCAAGGGTTTTTAGATTTAACTGATTTAAGGTTCCCTTTTAGGTTGGCCCATTTTTCAGATGGTGTTTTTATAACAGTCATCGATAAAGAACATGAGCAATATTTGGGTTCCCGTGTTATTAATGTGAATGGCCAATCTATAGAAGAGGTGACGTCTGTTCTTGAAAGTGTTACGAATTTGGATTCCAAGTTCGGTAGGAAAAGTCCGGCGCTTCGGGGAATTACATTTGCCAGAGTATTGAATGGATTAGGATTAGGAGATAATTTAGAAAGAATACGTTTGGATTTAATGACAAGAGATGGTGAACGAAAAAGTCTTACATTAAAATCAATACATGATAACAGCAAAATCACCTGGTCTAACAGGTTAAATATGGGGCCTACAGAGGGAGAATATGTTCATGCGGCTACAATTCTAGGTAAAGCAACTCCCCTTCATTTAAGAAAACAAGACAAGAATGTGAAATTTTATTGGTTTGAACATTTGTCTGATGAAAAAATTATTTATTTTCAACTGAACCAAGTTGCTAACCAACCGGGTAATAATGAAACATTTTTTCAATTCTCTGAGCGTTTTTGGTCATACTTTGATCTACATGAAAATGAGATTGATAAACTTGTGCTGGATATACGTTATAATGATGGTGGGAATGGTCGGCTGTTAATACCATTTATAAATCAAATTATTAAAAGAGATAAATTGAATGGTAAAGAAAATGTGTTTGTGTTTATTGGTAATCGGACATATAGTGCAGCAGTAATATTAATGACCGAATTAGCAGTACATACAAATGCTGTTTTTATAGGTGAGCCTTCGGCATCTCCTTTTAATTTTTTTAGTGATATGAAATTTGTCGGAAATCTTCCTAACAGTGGGTTCGGATTGGGTATTGCATCGAGACAAATAGATAATGCATGGTCATCACAAACGATATATTTTCAACCCAATGTTCCCGCTCCATTTTCAAGTAAGGATTACTTTTCGGGTAATGATCCTGCTTTAGAATTGGTTATTGATGGTACAGAGTTGGTTTCCGTTCCGGATTATGCAGCGGATAATGGTGCCAGTGCGGCTTTAGAGTATTATCATCATTTGAAGGATAAATATAAAAACTATGAGTGGTCTACTATTTTTGATCAAAAGGTGCTTGAAAAGAGTATAAATAATGCAGGCTATGTTTTGATGCAAAAAGGTGATTTGGAAAGAGCAGGATCTGTTTTCAAAGTTAATACATTGATTTTTCCGAATGCGTTTAATGTTTGGGATAGTTATGCGGAATATTTTTATAACACCAGGCGCTATGATCTTTCATTGCTATATTACAAGAAATCCATTGAATTGAATTCTGATAATGAAAATGGAAAACAAATGATTGAGCGAATCAAAGATGAGCAAAGAAAACAATGATGGTATTCCCTTTTGAGGATAATGTGACTATTTTAACTGTTTATCAAGACTTTGGCAGGTTAAGGTAATGTGCCTCGATATAGATTCAGGCGCTTGCCGAAAATACATTCCTATAGAATAATTTTCATACATTCATGGTTGAATATATTGAGATTTGGCGATTCAGAAGTAATAGATTTGTCAACAAGGAGGTAACCATGAAAAGAAGAGAATTTATCAAAAATATGTCGCTGGCAACCTCTGCCATTCTGGTGGGATGTGCAACGGAACAGCAGGCGAAAGACAGGTTGGGAGCTCTGTTGCCCCAGCGATTACTGGGCACCAATGAAAAGGTGACCATGCTGGGTCTTGGCGGTTACCATGTGGGGTGGACAACCGAACGGGACGCGCAGGAAACAATTGAAGCCGCGCTTGAAGGCGGCATCCGGTTTTTTGATTCGGCGGAATCCTACGGGCCGCATGTGAGTGAAGAACGCTACGGCAAGTATCTTACTCCCCAATTTCGCGATATATCATTTATCATGACCAAAACCACCGGTAAAGATGCGGAAACCGTACAGGCGCATCTGGATGCTTCGTTAAAGCGGCTGAATACCGATTATCTGGATTTGTGGCAGATCCACTCGCTGCGCGATCCGGAGGATGTGGATAAACGCATTGAGAATGGTGTACTGGATGTATTCATCAAAGCCAAAGAACAAGGCAAAGTGCGACATATAGGATTTACAGGACACAGTAATCCTGAAGCTCACCTGCGTATGCTGGAACGCACCAAAGGAATGAACGTGTTCACCACCGCGCAGATGCCCATTAATGTGATTGATCCCAGTTACCACAGTTTTATTAATAAAGTTGTACCCGAATTGCAGAAACAGAATATATCCCTCTTGGCTATGAAAACCCTGGCGGATGGCCGGTTCTTTGCGAAAAAAGAAAAGCTGGGAGACACCCAGTGGGAGACAGAGGACCCGGTTGTGCCGGATCGGATGAGTATCCAATCGGCGTTGAATTTTGTATGGTCGTTACCGGTCAGTGTGCTGATTACCGGTGCTGAAAACGCAGAGCTGGTAAAGGAGAAAATTGGACTGGCCAAGTCTTTTGTCAGTTTGAGTGAATCCCAACGCAACGATTTGATTGCTCAGGTTGAGGACCTGGCGGATGGTAAAGTTGAATATTTTAAACGACCGATGGTTTGAGAGTCTAATAGCAAATCTTCCCGAGGATTCTCAATCCTTGTATGACTGTTGAATGCTCACAAATCTCCTGCCCGAATTGGATTTGGGCAGGAAAGTTGGCTCCAGGCTGTGCCTGGAGAGAATTGCACAGTTCACAATACCTTAATTTATAGATATTTGCAAAGCAGAGCTTTGCACCATAGTTCCGTCCCAAATCAACAGACTGTGAAAAAAAATTAATACTAAAAAAATGGAAATATAATTAATCCTTAGAGAAATGACAAAGACGTGGAGTGCTGTACCTTTATGTACAGCGGGCCGTCAAAGACGGCCTCTACTCAACTATATTTGTATAAAAATATTGAATTTACATCATAATAATGAATCTATAATATTTGAAATGCAGGCGGATTTAAATCGGACCTTCGGTCCGACGCATCGCATAAAGGCGATGCACTCCAAAAACAAAATTGTTTTCTAATTTTACACTGTCTGCGAATTTGGGACGGAGAATGAGGGGATCGGGTAGGACTTTTACAAGCAATCCGTGAGGATCTTTGCAGATCTGTGGCTCAAAAAAAGAATGGGAAATTAGCCACGGATTTACACTGATGATAATAGAAAATTGAACCCCTTGAGATACGGAGAATCTTTCCATGGGTTTTGATTCCCTTGGGAGGATGGTTTACGTATGTATGTTTCAATCCCTGACAGAAAGTTTGAAGCAAGCGGCATTTGAAGTAGACGACTTTACGGACTATTAGACAGCATAAGGAAGATCATGTGAGTTACGGAGCCAGTTAAAAAAACGGCGATTTTGTGTAGGCAAAGGTATTCGATGAAAAAGTCGCTCTGGTATGTCGTGAATTGATCATCTCTTATTAAATTTGGCACCGTTGGGGAAATGAGTTCAGCGAAGCGATTGGGAATATTGGGGGTTGGTTTCGCAAGGTAAGTTGATAACAAAGGGTGTATAAATTATTTAATCGTCATTTTTTAAGAACTAGGGCACTTTTTAGTTGCATATTTTTATGGAAATTCATTAATTATTTTTTAAAATATAATTATATGGGGCTTTTGGTGGAAATCATTTTTACGTACGACGATCTATTCTTATGTATCTAACTATGACGATAAAGATATTCACAATCCTAGTGGCGCAATATTATAATAAAATGCTTTTATGTTATAAAAGTCATATAACATAAAAGCAACAGCATATTTTTTAATGATAAAATTCTGATTTTTAAAAGCTTGACATGCTTTGTATATTTTTGTTATACGACAAGTTTTTGCATTATATAGTTGGTTGTCAAACATGTTGAATGTTATTCATATGTATGAGTATTAAAACAGAATTGATAAAAGAAATATATAAATAATTATTGTTGTACATCTATTATGGCAGTATAAGCACAATGATAATATACGTCTATAAGTGGTAAGTGTAAGAGTCGATAGTGCAAAATTGAAAACTGATTTTTACAAATGTAAAATTTAGATTTAAATAAGGATATTTAATTTCATGGCAAGAAATGCAACGAACAAATTACTACATAAAGCTAAAAGATCTAAAAGTGATGAATTTTATACACAGTATAATGATATCCAAAAAGAGATTGAAGCTTATCTTGAATTTAATCCTGATGTATTTCGAAGTAAAGTTGTTTATTGTAACTGTGATGATCCATTTGAAAGTAATTTTTTTAGATATTTCGTTTTAAACTTTAAGCGAATTGGTTTAAAACAGCTTATTACAACCAGTTATAAGCCTTCACCTATTGCCAATACGCAAATTAAATTATTTGGCGATGACTCGACCCTTATAAAAGTAAAAGGACGTCCGAAGATAACAGCCAATAGATTTATAATTAATTCAGTTGGGGATATTGATGGCGATGGCGAATTTAGCTTGAAAGATGTAGCATTGCAGTTAAAACATAATAAGCAAAATGAATGGACACCTTTAAATGGGGATGGTGATTTTCGAAGTGATGAAGCTATATCATTATTGAAACAATCCGATATTGTAGTTACCAATCCACCATTTAGTCTTTTTCGCCAGTATATAAGGCAACTTGTCGAATATGAGAAGAAATTTTTAATTATTGCAAATATTAATGCCATTACATATAAAGAAGTATTCCCTTTGATTAAAGAAAATAAGATGTGGCTTGGAACTGGAATGGGGCGCTGGATTTCTGGTTTTATTGTGCCGGAAACATACGAGTTATTTGGAACAGAAGCTCGTATTGATGAAGATGGAAATAGAATTGTAGCTACAAACAATTGTCTCTGGTTCACTAATTTAGACCACGGCAAAAGACACCAACCACTACCTTTGATGACTATGAATGATAATATTAGGTTTAGCTCCCATAAGAATATTAAAGGAAAAGAGTATACAAAATATGATAATTATGATGCAATTGAGGTTCCTTATACAGATGCTATACCAAGTGATTATGACGGTGTGATGGGTGTACCCATTACTTTCTTAGACAAATACAATCCTGAACAGTTTGAAATAATTGGTGCAAGTGATAACGGTGTTGTTGATGAAAAATATAAATTACCACATTTTAAGAAGCATAACGAGCCCTATGTAAAAAACAAAAAAGTATACAAGCGAATTTTTATAAAGAAAAGGTAAGCAAATGATAACGACATTAATAACGGACATTACAGTAAAAGATATTTGTGAAGGCTTTGTCTATAATGAACTTGAAGGTAAAGGATTATTTGGACTTGCGGGAAAACTAACTATACAACCTGAATATCAAAGAAATTACATTTATGCTTCCGATGGTGGTAAAAGGGAGATTGCCGTTATTGAGTCAATACTGAAAGGTTATCCTATTGGATTGATATATTTTAATAAAGTTAGTGATGATAAATTGGAGGTTCTTGATGGCCAACAACGCATTACAAGTTTTGGCCGTTTCGTTACAAATAAATTTGCTATCAAAGATGAAAACGGTAATGAACAATTATTCGGTGGTTTTGCAGTAGATAAAAAGAATAAGATTTTAGATACAAAACTTCTTATCTATGAGTGCGAGGGAACTGAAAGTGAGATTAAAGAATGGTTTAAAACAATCAATATTGCAGGGGTTCCGCTAAGCAATCAAGAATTGCTAAATGCTGTTTATTCTGGTCAATTTGTTACTTTGGCAAAAGAGGAATTTAGTAATTCTCAAAACGCTAACATTCAAAAATGGAGTGCATATATAAAAGGCAGTGCTAACCGTCAAGATTTTTTGGAACGTGCATTTGATTGGGTAAGCAAAGGTAATATTGGGGGATATATGAGCCGTCATCGTCATGATACCAATATTAATGAACTAAAAACATATTTCAATTGCGTTATTGACTGGGTTTCAACTGTATTTACAGACGTTGAATCTGAAATGAAAGGGCTTGAATGGGGTCGTCTTTATGAAGAATACCACAAAAAATCGTATAATGCTAAAAAAGTGTCAGAGCAGGTAAATGAACTTTATGGAGACCCTTATATTAAGAATCGGAAAGGGGTCTTTGAATATATACTTGGTGGCTCAACAGATACAAAGCTTTTAGAAGTTAGAGTTTTTGACGAGGCTACAAAAAAAACTATTTATAAGAAACAAACATCAGAAGCAGAAGAAGATAGTATTTCGAACTGTCCTTTATGTGCAATTGGACACGACTCTAACAAAACAAAAATTTGGAAACTCAGTGAAATGGATGCAGACCATGTCACAGCGTGGAGTAAAGGCGGAGCAACAGATATTAATAACTGTCAAATGTTATGTAAAACGCACAATAGAGCAAAAGGGAATAAATAAGAATTTAAAAAGTATTATAAAAAAACACAGAACAAGCCTGTGGCCTGGGCCTGTGGTCTTGGGTTTTTATACGGTTTCTATAATAGCATATTGGAATCATACAATTCGTGCTATAATGGGTACCACAGATTTTTACTGCCTGGCTTTTAAATCAGTATGAATCCAAGACCGTCTTTGACGGCCCGCATTCCTTGAAATAATGCACTCTACCTCTTTTATTTATTTTTGCAAAGCAGAGCTTTGCACCATAGTTCCGTCCCAAATCAAATTTGGGACGGAGAGTTGTAGATTTTTTAAGATTATGGCTTTTTAAAGAATAATCGAGTGGATGGTTCGCTCCTTAAATATCCAGTTCAATTTTTATGCTGGTGCCGTTGTTGAGGCGGCTTTTTTCTGCCATGAATCCCATCAAATGGCTTTCCATTGAGGCTTCAATGTTTGATGTCAACAGGGACTCGTCGTGCCGGTCGACTGCACGGACGAAATCGTGTACAAGTCCGTAGTCACCACCGCCATGCCCGGAGAGCGAATCCACATGGTCCCGAACATCCCAGACGGTTTCCTGACCGGTGCGAAAATCTGTGGTTGTGAGGACATGTTCGTCTCCCACCACATCTCCCATGGTTCCCATCACATGCGTTTCGCGTCCCGGTTTAGAGGTAAAGGCTTCCATGTTAAAGGTTGCGGTGATCTGGTTTTCAAACTGCATGGCAACAATCTGGTGGTCTACCACATCATTATCGCAATGATACACACAGCGTCCGTATTGTCCATTTTTGAGGTGCTCAAGAATAGCGGGACCCTGATCTCCGGATTGGGGCAGGTCCATGTGGTGCAGCCAGGTGCGGTTGCGGTAATAGATGCGCAGGGCCGAGTAGGGGCATTCGGCTTCCACAGCGCAGCCATCGGTACAGCGGGGTGTGCTGCCTTTGGGTGCGTTTTCGGCACGGAAATGTTTGAGCGATCCGAATGACGACAGGTGCAGGCAGGACTTGCCAATGAGCCAGCGCAGGATGTCAAGATCGTGACATGATTTTGACAGGATCATGGGATTGGATTCTGCCTTGTTGCGCCAGTTGCCGCGGACAAACGAGTGCGACATGTGCACATGCTCTACTTTTTCCTTGTGTTGTATGCTGGTGACATTGCCCAGAATACCGGAATCCATGATCTCTTTGAGCTTGCGGAAATAGGGCGAATAGCGCAGTACGTGGCAGACCGCTACAATGCGGTCCTGTTTTTTTGCGAGTTTTAGTATATCGTTACATTCCTGCCAGGTCTGGGCCACCACTTTTTCAAGGATCATATCATAATCCAATGCCAGTCCACCCATGGCGGGACCATAATGCAGGGCGTCGGGTGTGGTGATAATGAGCGCGTCAGCAAATTTGGGGATCTCGAGCGCGTGCTCCCAGGTGACCCATTGGTATTTTTCGGGGATATTGTAGCGTTTGGAAAAACGTTCACGGCGCAGGTCGATAGGCTCGGCTACACCCACGATTTTCAACTCGTCCGGGTATTTTTCACTATAGGATGCATATCGGTTACCCCGTGATCCGGCCCCCAGTACCACGGCGGTGATGGGACGGTCCGGTTTGGGCGCGGATGTGTTGTTTTGAGCGGCTTTGGCGCTCAATGCGGAGCCCAGAACGAGCGCACCGCCAAGTTTCAGCATGTCTCTGCGATTGTATGTTGTTGATTGCATGTGAACTCCTTGTGGTGTAATTTCCAATAGTGATGGTTAACTTTGGGGACGAATGTCCCTGTGCAATATCCCGCAATGCAGGAATCTGCATTGCGATCAATGCTTTTATACGTCCCGAAGCAATTTCGGGACACTCGGCAACCGGTTAACTCTCTGTCCCATCCGCCAGCTGGCGAATGGGACGCAGTATAATTAATGTTTCAATACCGGGTGGATAAAAGCGTCCCTTTGGGACGGAACTAGGGTGCAAAGCTCTGCTTCGCAATTGCTTGTAAATTAACGTTCTGTGCGCTGTAAAATTATCTCCAAGCACAGCTTGGAGCCAACTTTCCTTACCAAATAAAATTTGGTAAGGAGATTGTATGGGTTTTTCAACAGTCACCCGGGGTTTTAAATCCTCGGGAGGTTGAATGTATGTTTAAGCATCCTCCAACGGCCAGTTCTCGGATTCGGAACGGGCAGTTTTTAAGTATGTTTCAAATTGTTCAATGATTTCAGGATGCTGGTCCGCAATATTTTTTTCTTCGCCCAGGTCATTGTCCAGATTGAATAGCATCAGGGGCTTGCCCAATGCGGGACGTATGGCTTTCCACTGGTTCCAGCGTGCCGCTTGTTGAAATCCGCCTTCAAAGAATTCCCAGTACAGGTAACGTTCTTTGGGCAGTGTTTTCGGGTCCATCAGAGAGGGAACCATGCTGACGCCGTCAATATTGTCCGGTGCAGTTGCGCCTGCCAGGTCCGCGGCGGTTGGCAGTACATCGGCAAAATACCAGATGGCATCACTGACGGTATCTTTGGGTACTTTATCCGGCCAGTAGGCAATCATGGGCACACGAATGCCGCCTTCGTACAAGTCGCGTTTGTATCCCTGCAGGGGACCGTTGGAATCAAAGAAATCCGAGACCCGTGTTTGTACCTCTGACGGCTCTGAGCGAGGTCCATTGTCAGAACAGAACAGCACCAGCGTTTTCTTTTCAAGACCGGAATCCTTGAGCGCCTGTACAAGCTTACCGACGTTGCGGTCCAGATTGTCCACCATGGACGCGTACAGCTTTTCCTCCTCGGGCCAGTCTTCATGGTCATAGGCTTTTGTGTTTGGTGCGTCAAAAGGGCTGTGGGGGTTAGAGTAAGCAAGATAAAGGAAAAAAGGCCGGTTCAGGTTTTTCTTGATAAACGAGATGGACCGGTCAGTGTTTAGATCGGTGCGGTAATAGCCTTTTTCGCCATTCTGGTTGCCTGTAACCTCTACCATTTCACGATTGTGGAACCATTTACGCGGCCAGTATGCGGGACCGTGCTCCCGTCCGGAATAGGTAAGAGCGCCGTAAAACTCGTCGAATCCACGGTCAAGTGGTCCGGCATCGGGATTAAAGCCACCAATATGCCATTTACCGGCCAGGCAGGTACGATATCCCGCTGTTTGCATCACACTGGCTACCGTGACATCCTCTTTTAGCAGATTCATGCGCCGCACCTCGCGATTGCCTTTGTGCCCAACGGTTCCGCCGTATTTGCACATGTTGCCGCGAATGCGTGTATGACCGGTATGTTGTCCTGTCATCAGTACACTGCGAGAGGGCGCGCAAATGGTTGCACCGGCATAGCACTGCGTAAAACGCATACCGTTGGCAGCGAGCTTGTCGATGTTGGGGGTCTTGATCTTTTTTTGACCATAACAACCCAGATCTGCGTATCCCAGATCATCCGCCATGATAAAGATGATATTGGGCTTTTCGATGGTTTCTTTTGGGGTGCATTGTAAAAACAGGGGGGGAGCAGCGGAAAGTGAGAGTCCTTTTAAAAATGTTCTTCGTTTCATTTTACTGCCTTTACGGATTATGAAAAATTACATGTATTTAAAAATTGCGGTGCTTTTCTGAGTTGGGTTGCCTGTTCATAACTATAGGCGATCTGTATGAGCTTGGGCTCCGTGAATGCGGTTGAGAAAAAGGAAACGCCAATGGGGAGCCCGAAAATGTCGCCGCAGGGTACGGTAATGTTGGGATACCCTGCCCGTGCCGCGGGAGATGAACTACCGCCGGAATAATGATCGCCATTGACCCAATCCGTTAGCCAGGCCGGTCCTCCGGTTGGGGCCATGATGGCATCCAGATTGTGTTTTTTCAGGGTGGCGTCAATGCCATCCTGTTGTGAGAGGCGCTTTACTTTTTTTAAAGCATCCAGATATGCCGGGGTTTGAAGGTCCCCGCGTTCCTGTGCCATGATCAGAATTTCTTGTTCAAAATAGGGCATTTCGCGGTCACGATGGGTTTCATTAAACTCGATCAGTTCCTTCAATGAATGGACCGGTACATTGGAGCCCAGATTTGCCAGATATTTGTTGAGATCGGTTTTAAATTCATACAGCAGCACCTCGAACGAGCTGTCGCCATAGTCTCCACTGGTTTCAATGTTGGCGGGATCAATCACTTCAGCTCCCTGGGATTTTAGAACATCGATTACCTCTTGCATCAGGGCATCTGCCCGGTCATGAAAGTCAAAGAAATTACGGGCAATACCTATGCGCTTGCCCCGCAATCCGTTTGGATCGAGAAATTGCGTATAATCGATAAGTGTATTGCTGTTTTGCGTGATGGGATCTTTTGCATCCGCTCCTGCCATGAAACTGAGCAGAAGGGCAGCGTCGGCAACGGAGCGCGCCATGGGTCCGGCTGTATCCTGTGAATGCGCAATGGGGATGATGCCGGAACGGCTGACGAGTCCCAATGTAGGTTTGATACCCACAACACCATTGGAGTTACTGGGACAGACAACAGATCCGTTGGTTTCCGTACCAATGGCTACAGCACAGAGATTGGCGCTTACCGCTGCTCCTGAACCCGAGCTGGATCCGCAGGGATTGCGGTCCAGTGCGTAGGGATTACGGGTCTGGCCGCCGCGTCCGCTCCAGCCGCTGGTAGAACGCATGGACCTGAAATTGGCCCACTCGCTGAGATTGGTTTTACCAAGAATGATTGCCCCGGCTTTGCGCAATTGGGTTATGGTGTGGGCGTCCAGTGATGTGATAGATCCTTCAAGTGCCAGAGAGCCGGCAGTGGTCATCATTTTATCGGCAGTGTCGAGATTGTCCTTGATCAGCACCGGAATGCCGTGCATGGGACTGCGGACGTTGCCCTGTTTACGCTCCTGATCGAGTTTTTGCGCGATTTCCAAAGCATCAGGATTTAGTTCAATGATTGCATTGAGTGAAGGACCGTTTTTGTCGATTTCGTCAACGCGTTCAAGATAGAGCTGCGTAATGGAATGGGCGGTGTATTCACCAGATTGCATTCCTTGCTGTAAATCGGTGATGGTTGCTTCGAGCAGGGGAAAGGGTTTGATTTTGTATCCTTGATTGGGGGACGGAGATTGTCCGGGTTTAGTGCAAGCCAGTTGACTGCCCAGTGCGGCAACTCCGGTTGTTTTGAAAAACTCTCTGCGTTTCATAAAACTATCCTATATGATTATTGCAAAAGAGAATGTGCTGTTTTTCCCAAAAGGGGGTATTGAATGATACATAAAAATCTTTCAATACTCAAGCAGATAATGTGCAGGGTACTCGGGTTTTTTATTAATCGATTAAATTACAATACTATTGCATACCTAACGGCATGCGAATATTTTTCTTTTACGTTTCTTAAAATATTTCGTCCCTAACGGGACTATTAGTTGAGTGCAAATTGATTGATTTTGCTCTCCTGTCTAAATTGAATTTGGGCAGGAAGGTTAGTTCCAGGTTATGCTTGGGGAAAATTTAAAAGTTTTTAAATCTCTTTTTTATTGATAATTGCAAAGCAAAGCTTCGCGTCCAAGTTCCGTCCCAAATCGGACAGACTGTGTGAAAATGAATTAAATTTTAAACAAATAAATGTTATTTATGAGCAAAATTTAAAAAAGACGTGGAGTGCATTACCTTTATGCAATGCGGGTCGTCGGAGACGGCCTCTACTCAATTATATTTGCATAAGAATATTGAACTTACATCACAATAATAAATCTATAATATTTGAAAAACAGGCGGGTTTAAATCGGACCTTCGGCCCGACGCATCGCATAAAGGCGATGCACTCCAAAAACATAACAATTTTTCTTGTTTTTTACACAACCTGGGAATTTGGGACGGAGAATTGATTGCGATTCAAGGGAAATAATCTTTTTTCTATCACCGCATGGTAATTGATTACAATTTGTTTCATTTGTGTTCTTTTGCTGTAAAAATGTTACTTGAAATTGTACACAATATTCAATATTATGAGAGCGTAGGGTTGTCAATTTTTTTATTATTCAATCCACTACTGTCCCAACGTTAGGGAAAAGTAGTGATTGTATTTAATTGTTAATTATATCTTTACGCTATCATTTTTAACGGGAACGATTTGAATTAAATTATTACATTTCACCATTCTATCACAACAAAACAATGGCGGAGGAATGGCGAAATGCACGAAGGGAAAACTGTTTTTTCTCAAATAATGGAATTCCTGCCTTTAAAGGCATTCCATCGTTGCGTCCACAAATACAGAGGAGAGTATAAAGTTAAATCCTTCTCGTGTCTTGATCAATTTTATTGCATGGCTTTTGCCCAACTCACTTTCCGAGATAGTTTGAGAGATATAGAAGCTTGTTTAAGATCACAACGAAAACTACTTTACCACATGGGTTTTCGCAGCATAGTTGCTCGAAATACTTTGGCTAATGCAAATGAACATCGAGACTGGCGCATCTATGCTGAATTTGCTCAAATACTTATTAATCAGGCCCGCAAGTTATATCGTGATGAAAAATTCGGCCTTGAATTAAAAGAAATGGTTTACGCATTAGATTCAACAACAATTGACTTGTGCCTTTCTTTATTTCCATGGGCCAGATTTAGAAAATCAAAAGGTGCTATAAAAGTGCATACTCAAATGGACCTTCGTGGTAACATACCAACTTTTATAGAGATAACTGAAGGGAAAATCCACGATGTTAACATTCTTGATATGTTGATTCCTGAGCCTGGCGCCATATATTTGCTAGACAAGGGTTACATAGATTTTGAGCGTCTGTATAGATTCCATCAAGCTGGAGCCTTTTTTGTCATTCCGGCAAAGTCGAACCTTAAAGCTAAAAGGGTCTATTCACATCCGGTTAATAAAAGTACAGGTCTTCGATGTGATCAAACAGTTTCTTTAGTGAATTACTATGCATCACGAGATTATCCTGAAAGACTCAGACGCGTTAAAATATACATAACTGATCAAAAACGAACGCTCGTTTTGTTGACAAATATTTTTAACTTGCCGGCATTAACTATTCCTGAACTATATAGATGCCGCTGGCAAATTGAATTGTTTTTTAAATGGATAAAACAAAACCTAAAAATTAAGTCCTTTTATGGCACTTCAGTCAATGCCGTTAAATCGCAAATATGGATTGCAATATGTATATACGTGCTTATAGCGATAATAAAGAAACGTTTGAATATTGCGATTCCGCTCTACACTTTTTTACAAATATTAAGCGTTAATATGTTTCAAAGAACTCCTATTTTACAGTTACTTAGCAACAATGATAATCTTACTCATGGCTTACAAAATGATAACCAATTGAATTTATTCAACTAATATTGGGACAGTAGTGTATTCAATCAATATTTTAGGAGAGAAATATGTTCCGTAGGACCGCTGCAGTTGCTGTACTTGTATGTTGCGTTGTATTGCAGTTGAACGCCGCTGTGCCTTTTGTGCAGATTGGAATGGATGAAAAACCTGTTGTAGATGGTGAGATGAAAGAGCAGGCATGGCAGTCCTGCGCGCGTATATTCCCCTTTTATGAGAACATGGGAACAGGAATCGCAAATGAACAGACCCAGGTGCGGGTGTATTACGACAGCGATGCATTGTACGCATTCTTTACCTGCGACGAACCGGAACCGGAAAAACTTGTAGTGGATCATACCGAGCGGGACAAGGATGTGTGGCGGGATGATTGTGTGGAAATCTTTATGCAGAAACCGGGAGATATCAGCATTTATCATGTCCTGATAAACAGTAAAGGCGTAACCAGTGACTCTCGTTTTAAAAATGCCGGTTGGGACCCTCAATTGGATTTAAAGACATTTGTGAATCCTGATAAAAAGCAATGGGGTGTTGAAGTCGCTATTCCCTGGACTGATTTGGATGGCGCACCCAAAGAAGGCGATGTTTGGAATATCAATTTTACCCGTCAACGCAAGGTTGAATTTGAACGATCTGCCTGGAATGCCACATACGGCACCTTTACCAATGCCACACGATTCGGACAAATTCGTTTTGCGAGGAAACCGGTCATTCAAAAAGAATTGCAGGTTAACGCTCCTGTTCCGGGATACAATACTGCCAAAGTTTTACTGGATGTACCAGGGAATGAATCCGCTAAACTCTGTGGACAGGATGGAAAACCTGTCGAGATGAAGGCGGGAGCGAAACGTCCGCTTGCGTTGGAATATCCCCTGGGACTGAAAGATACAGAAATTGTATTGAACGCAGAGATGGATGGGAAAATCGTTTGGCGATCGGTGTTTCCGGCGGATTTGGGTGATACACCGGCTTTGGAAAAACTGCAAAATGTTTACGCGTTGTTAAAAGAAATACCGGGACAATTAAACAATGGCGCTTTAAAATCCAAGTTAGAAGCCGGATTGGAAAAGGCGCTTGCAAGTAAAGAGAGTTTAGAGACTGCAATTGAAAGCAGCATGAAATCCCGTAAAGCCATGCCTTTGACACAATATCAGGAACTGAATGACAAGGTCAAATCCGCAATAGCCGATCTGGATGACAAGCAGTGGGTGTTGTGGCAAAAGAACAACTGGGATGATTTGGGACAAGCAGAATTTCCTGCGGATTTTGGCGATGTAGAATCCATTCAGTTAAAATCCCTGGTGAATGATATTGAACAGAGCAATGTCATTATCTCGAACCTGACCGCAAAACCCATGCGTTTGCGGGTGAGCTGTACCGATTATGAATGGGTACAGAATGACAGTACCCGAGTCAAGTTTTTCGGCATTACTCCCGAGTTGTTTGTAGCGGACTGGCAGGATCTGGTGACCGACACGACAATGGCGGATCCCTTGCTGCCGCTGGGAGTGTCTAGCCGGCTGGACATCCCGGTAGGGGAGAGCCGACAGGTGTGGATGCGGTTCCCGGCGCTTGATCTGCCCCCGGGAAAATACCAATGCCAATTGAGCTGTACGCCCATTGGCTCGCATGAGCTTGGAGGTCCTGCAGTAGCCAAGACTGTGGCTATTGAGCTAGAGGTGGATCCATTGCGCCTGAGCACGAGTCCTGATTTTGCCGTTTATAACTGGGACTATGCCAGCGAAGACGCCTATGCCCGCGATCTGTACGAGCACAAGGTGAACCGGTTTCTGGTGACAACCAGTATTCCCATACCGGAATTTGACGACTCCGGCAATGCCCTGAACGAGATTGATTATAGCGCTTATGATCGGCTGCTCCGTATAAAGATGAAATACGCCGAGAAATCTGGCGGAGAGATTTTATTCTCGTACGGACTGTTGGAATCGTTCAACACCGCAATTCAAAAAGAATTAAAGTTCGAGTATCGTAGTGACGCCTGGGACCAAGCGTTTCGGTATACCTATGGTCACTGGCTGGCGCATTTAAAAGAACTGGGTCTGGATTATGACGATTATAGCGTGCAGGTATGGGATGAAGCCCTGATGGAGGAACTGGATTATACCATTGAGGGATGCAAGCTCATGCGCGAGATTGATCCCAATGTGCGTCTGGTGATGGATGGTACGCAAAAATATAATGATATCAAACGTCTGGAACCCTGGATTGATGTGTGGATTCCGGACCTTGGATTTTTACAAAATTATAAAAACAGCAAAGAGATTCTGGCGCTTTACAAAAGCATGGATGAACCGATATATGGATATACCTGTGCCACCCGGATGAAATCGCAATCGGCTTATGATTATTACCTGCTCAAACCCTGGCGTGCAGCCATGCTGGACCTTGACGGTGTATGCTACTGGGCCTACAACTCGTGGCGGGGAGATCCCTGGAACGACTATGACGGTCCGCTCTCAGGAGGAACATTTTACGCGGACTGTGGCGCGATCTATAACGGCAATCATGCTCCAGTTACCTCACGTCGTTGGGAAGCCTGGCGGGAAGGCATTGAACAGTGGCAGATCATCCGATTATTGCAGAGATGTCTGGCAAACGACAAATCCGCGTTGGCAGAAATTAGCCATGAGATCACTCGCGTTGCTGAAAACGGCGGCGATCTGGGATTATCACGTCAGGTTACAGATGGATTTGTTGAGCAGGCGCTAGAGTTGGGAGAGAAATCCCTACTTGAAATTGTAGCGGCAAAAGGAGAGCAATCCGCTCAGGTATTGACCGTGGATGTAAAGAGCAACCGGGAATCCCATGCTGTGGTGTGGTACCGCTTGCTCGGCACCGACGACTGGCAGCGGGTCGAGATGTCCGATGAAGCGAAACAGCATCATACCGAAATTGCCCTGCCGCCCGCGTCAACAGCCGACTGGATGGTCGTCGCCTGGGACGCACAGGGACGGGTAGCGTGGAGTGAGGGGGATTAATTTATTTTAACCACGAAGCACACAAAGAGCGCAAAGAAATAAATTTAGAAATAGATATTATTTAAAAAAGATGATTAATACTTGTAAATAAATTTTAATAAAAAAATGAACACATTCGATCCGTGTTTATCCGTGATGATCTGTGGCTCATTAAAAAAATAGCTGCGAAAAGTTAACAAGATAGTTTATAAAAGCTGATTATAAGTAGATTGTCTTCGTGTTCTTCTTTTCTTCGTGGTTCAATAGTTTTTTATTTTTACCACAAAGCGCACAAAGATCACGAAGAAATAATTTTTATAGATTTCATCCCTCAGATGGGAAATGTATGGATGAACAAAGTAAAAATAGATAACATTTTATCTGCGTGCATCTGTGGTTAATATAAGAGCAGAATGTTATTTCAATGTTAGATGAATTTTTCTTACAATATTGCTGTTTCATTTTTAAATAAAACACACATAATGAGAGAAGGACAAATGTCAAAAAAAATACGATGGGGAATTCTAAGCACGGCGAATATCGGTACACAAAAGGTGATACCTGCCATTCAAAAGGCATCCAATTGCGAGGTGACGGCGATTGCTTCTCGTAATTCGGAAACCGCGCAAGCTGCGGCAAAAACGCTGGGTATTGAAAAAGCATATGGCTCATATGAAGCCTTGTTAGAGGACCTGGATATCGATGCTATTTATAACCCATTGCCCAATCATCTGCATGTATCCTGGACGATCAGGGCCATGCAGGCGGGCAAACATGTATTATGCGAGAAACCCATAGGATTGAATGTACAGGATGCTGAACTGCTTGCTGCGGAGATCAATAATCATCCCGAGCTCAAGGTGATGGAAGCGTTCATGTACCGTTTTCATCCGCAATGGCAAAAGGTAAAATCCCTGACCGACTCGGGGGCCATTGGCGAGGTCAAGACCGTGCAGTCCCATTTTTCATATTTTAATAACGATCCGGAAAATATTCGCAATATGGCAGATATCGGTGGCGGCGCCCTGATGGATATCGGTTGTTACTGCATTTCGTTTCCGCGGTTTATTTTTGGTCAGGAACCCGAGCGGGTGATGGGGATCATCGACAGGGATCCGGAAATGAAAACGGATCGAATTACCTCCGGGATACTCGATTTTTCCAAAGGTATTACATCCGTGTTTACCTGCTCAACACAAATGATGCCGTTTCAGCGCGCGCAAATTGTGGGTACAACGGGCAGGATCGAGATTGAAATCCCGGTGAACGTACCTCCCGATCAAGCAGCAAAAGTTTTGCTGGTAACGCAAGATGAAACCCGGGAGTTGAAAATTGATGCTGCGGACCAGTACCAGATACAGGCAGAACAGTTTTCGGATTCAATCCTGAATGATACACCGGTACCTGTATCCTTTGACGATGCCATCAATAATATGAAAGTCATTGACGCGATTTTTGCCAGTGCGGAAAGTAATAACTGGGAAAAATCTAGTTGACACATTGGTAAAGAAAATTAACCACAGATAAACACAGATGAACGAAGATAAAAAGAAAAATCTTTTGCTCTTTTTATCTGCGCGTGTCTGCCCACGGGTGTATCCACAAGCGGAGCGGTTGGTGGATTCTAACCTATTGATAGGTAGAACAGTTACGACAATCAGCCATGTTGGTAGGAATCAGGTACCATGATTTTCCGAATGAAAAAGAAATCCCGGTGAAACTTTTAAATATAATTTTCTTGCTATTTATTCGCTTTATCATTACGATACAATATGATATTTGGGGGACAGACATTTATATATTATACGCAGTAAAATTCGAAATGTAATCTGGTAATTACATTATACGCAGAATGGTCCTTGTTTACGTTAAATCGGGAGATTAGGTATGAAGAAATTGCTGTTGTTGACTTGTTTACTGTTGTCCTCTGTTTATGTTTCCGCACAATCATTATCCCCGGCTGAGCAATCACGTTTTGAAAGCCAAATTCAAAACTATAAAGCCGATCCCAATGCTGTATCGTGGGAGCTTGCATGGTATTTGTACCGTTCGGAAGATGTGACTGACCATGTTACAGCCGATGCTGTTCTTGAAAAATATATCGCCAAACAGGATCCCGATCCGGAATCCATTACTTTTGGACAATGGGGTTGGAGATGGGAAAACGGTGAAAAAGTAGTGGATTTTAACAATGCGTTGTTTAGCGCAGACAGGTTTTTTAATCTGCTGTGGGTACAGCAAAGTAAAATGTCTTCTGAAACGCGCAAGCAGTTCATGATTGCATGTAACCGGCTGACAGAAGCAGCGGTACGGCGATGGGAAACCGAGGTGTTTGATATTGGAAGGGATTTTACTGCCTATAGCAATATTTTTGCTCTCTATGTAGAGACTTTTGCGCTGGCGGGCGAACGCTTTGATGATTACCGTTTGCAAAAAATGGCAAAAAGTCAATGGACACGCTGGTATAATCACATCCAGTTTTTTGGCGTGGACGAGTTTGCGTCACCCAATTACAATCATTTGATCTTTCGTCATTTGCCCAATATTGCCGAATGCATCCACGATGAGCGAATTAAACGCGAAGTGCATGAAGTAATGGACCATCTCTATCTGCTGCAATCTGCGCTCAATCATCCGGTGTTAAAAATTCCTATAACCGGTATCAGCCGGGATTACCGCAACTTTACCATCAATGATGATGTCCGTTCCGGTGTAGTCACAGATCCGATTGACGGGTATACACCGCCGGCAAAAGCAGTAAAGATCAATGAGCACCGTAAATATCCCTTTAAAGCAGTAGGAAAAGCGGCTATCAATCCCTTTATCTATCAAACCTATCAATTACCGAACGCGGGCATGGGCAGCATGACCGGCGGCAACTGTTATGAACAGCAGATCCATTGCATGGTTGCGGTTGGTGAAAATGAAAAAGAGCGTGCCGAGGCGTTTTTGCAGGGCTCTTTTACCCCGGTAAACGGATTTACCGACCAGATCGAAACTTCAACTTTTTGTGTGTATAATCGTTTACCGACCTACTGGCAGTTCACGCAATGGCGTGGGGACATGTCCACCTATCTGGAAACCATTGATGATTTTGGGATGGGTATCTCCGGGGACTGGCAGGAAAAAGAGAATGCAGCGGGACACATTGTGCTGGAAGCATATGGTTATGACCTGCATCTGTTTCCGTTCACAGTCCGCAATGAAAAGATTGAACCCTGTGAGCTGGAGCTTAAACACCGTGACAATACCTGTTCGAGCGGACGCTATCATCCACGTCCCCGCGAGTATGATGAATATGTATTCCCTGATGGACCCATGTGGTTTGGTATGTATGTAGTACTGGCGGAAAAAGGTGAAAAAGTCAAAGCGCCCAAGATCAAATATGAGTTCAAGGACGGCATCCGTACATTTACCACCAACAAGGGACACAAGATCCGCGTCTTTGTGGCGGAAAAAGGTGATTCGCGTCAGTTGTTCAATGTTGACCCTGCATTGATACCCATTTTAAAAATTTACGAATAATTTTAGGAATCCGGTTTGCTGATCAGGATAGTATTCAAGTAGACCGGATTTTGCTATTCTGCAAATTGGAATTATCCATTAGAGTTCCCCAAAGTCTATGGGGTTTAGTTGGAAATAAACAAATGTAAAAGCAATTGCAAAAACGGGGGACAGTAAAAGCGTAGTCTTGAGATCGAATTTTCGTGTATTGACATCTTTAATATCTTTATAATAAACGCGGGTATCTTTTCCTTCTATATATTCTTTTGTTATAGATTTGATCCTAAAGAAATGTTTTTGATCATCATGAGTTGTAATTAAAACTTTTTGTCCCTTATGAAAAGTTGCCGGCCAGTAATAGGGCTTGTAATGTTCATTATATGCGGTTTTTTTATAGGTATAGCAGGAAATATTTAAAAGCATGCAGATAAATAAAAAGATGGCCAGGATTTTTCTGAGCAGCAACGGACATTCCTCCCTGATTTTCAGTATTTTATTTTATGATTGGCGTAAAGATATGTTCCATTGTAAAAGTCACTTATATATTCAATGTTAATAATTGAATTTTAATCTATCAAGATAGCAATAATTAAAAAATTTAAGCAATGTTTAAATTCATTTCAATACTTTGCGACCTTTGCTCACGCTGCACCCTCTGCGTTATGTGTTTTAATCTTAAAACACAACGCAGGGAACGCAAAGGATTCGCGAGGGGCGCAAAGAGAACCTCCTAATTAATAATCATAATTTTAATTTTGTTTCGGGCAACCGAGAGGGAAAAAAGTCTTTTCAGCAAGTAAAAGAATAATCCCGAGTTGACAGAAAAAGAGATTGTGCTTTTGAGGGTTTTCGCTTATTTTAATTGAATTAATTCATCAAGAGCTTAAAAAAAACAGGATCGGATGTAGGATGCGAAAAGATATCAATTTGATTGTTTTTGTAATTATATGTGCTTTAATTCCCCAAATGAGCTTTGGATTGTCCACTGCCGAGATGCTGGGGTATGACAGTGATGCCCGGGTGTTGATCATTAACGCGGATGACTTTGGTATGTGTCATGCCGAGAACGAGGCAACTATGGATCTGCTACAAAGCGGTGGGATATCCTCGTCAACAATCATGGTGCCGTGTGGGTGGTTCAGGGAAGCCGCCAAATTTTGTGTCGAGAATCCTACACTGGATGTAGGCGTGCATTTGACACTAACCGCAGAATGGGGAGATTACAAATGGGGCGGCGTTGCGTCATCGAGCGCTATTCCATCTCTATTGACCTGGGAAGGTTTTTTCCCGGAAAGCGAGCTGTATGTGGAGCTGCATGGTGATGCGGATGAAGTAAAAACCGAACTTACCGCACAGGTGGAAAAGGCCATTACTTTTGGTATTACCCCCACTCATATTGACAATCATATGGGCAGTGTTTACGGACTGGCATTTGGTAAGGATTTCTTTGACGCAATTTTTAACATCAGTCGGGAATACAATCTGCCGTTTCGTTTGCCGAGGAAATTATCCCCACCCTGGACAGAAGCGATTCCAGAAGCACGACAAGCTGAACTAATAGCCCTGGCGGATTCGATGGTGAATGAAGGATTTGTATTGCCCGATTATCTCAAAGTGATCTCTGACTATGGCGATTCTTATGAGGATGCCCTGAACGCATACAGTAATATGATTAAAAATTTAGAACCGGGTGTGACCGAGTTGTATATACATGCAGCGGTGGAATCAGACGAGATCAAGGCCATTACCAGCCGGTGGCGCAATCGGGATTATGATTACCGTGTGTTTGACTCGGCAGAAATGCGGAACCTGATCGAGAGTGAAGGCATACATCTCATTGGCTGGGCGGATTTACAGCAGCTTCAAATCGAGCGAATGCAAAACGAAACAGTAATTGAGAGTGGGGTGACGGTGCCAACGGAAATGCGGTTAATGCAGAATTATCCCAATCCTTTTAATCCCACAACATCTATAACCTATACTCTGGAAAAACGCAGATTGGTGGATGTGAAAGTTTACAACGCCCTGGGAAAAGAGGTTGAGCCATTGATCCATGGTTACCAGGAACCCGGGCAATATCAGATTCAGTTTTCTGCAAAAGAACTGCCGTCTGGTGTTTATTTCTGTACGTTGAAAAGCGGCACCGAAGAGCAAACGATCAAGATGGTGCTGACAAAATAAGGGGATATCTTAAACCCCCGATACTTTTATATCGGGGGGAGTCGTTGTTAAATTTGATTCATGGGTAAAAATTTTAATACTCTTGCGGCGCCGCCTTTGGCGGCGTTTGTGGTATATTGGACGGTTGATGGCGATATAACCTCGGTGATGGGTCTGTGGTTATGTCCGCCCAGTACTGTCAAGGGGCATGGACTGTTTTCGACCAACTGTACAAAGTCCAGTGTAGACTGCAGGTTGCCGCTTTTGGGCCAGCGCTCACGCCGTTCAATCTCGTAGCCTCTGTCCGTTTCCCATCCCCAGTGGGGATTACCGCACGAGGCACCCCTGTGGTCTTGGGTGTAAATGGGGATGTGCACCATCAGCACTGCTGGCAGACCCCGGTCAAGTTCGTTCTTGAAAAAAGCCAATTGTTCCGCATTGACCTGATAGGTAGAATTGTCGATACCAATAAAATTGATGCCATTGATCTGTTTGGCGTAATTCATGGGATCCAATCCATCAAAAAAAGGCAGCAGACTGTTCTGCGTCCAGGTTTTGCGCAGTTTGTTCGCGGAACCTTGCATGCCCTCATAATGCCAGTCGTGATTACCCGCAATATAGAGATACGGCACTCCGGTATCCTTAAGCAAGCTGCATACATAGTTGACACTGGATTTGGAAGGATTGTTGACTATATCTCCGGTGAGAACCAAAAGGTCGATGATGTCCTTGTCGATTGTAGATAACAGCTCCAGAAAATGATCGGTCGAACTGGCGGTCTTGCCCGTTTGGTAATGCTCAACTTTGTGAAAAGCATTGTCCATTCGCTTGCCATAAGCATGGAACTCTTTTTCCGAATCATCGAGTTTGGTTATGTGCGAGTCCGCAATATGCATAACCGTCAATGGTTTTTCCAATGCGGCAAAACGGATAGTAGCATTATAATCATTAGAGCTGTGCGTCATTTGGATGGCCGGGGCAGATTTTTTACTGCATCCGCTAATGGCAAAAGGGGAAGCAGCCACGGCTGAACCCAATGATATTGATTTGATAAAGTTTCGACGTTTCATGGGTTGGGGTCCTGTATTATTTCGCCGGTTTGGGTATATAGAGATCTTTGGCTTCGGCAACGGTCAAGTCCACTTGTGGGGGAGCTTGTCTGTGCTCGGTTTTCATGATGTTTGCGATCTTGTTTACCACATCCGGATGTTTATCGGCAATGTTGTTCTTTTCCTCAATATCTTTACCGAGGTCATACAATTCAATGTCCGCACCCGGATTGTTTTTAACGCCCTTCCAGTTACCCATGCGTACGGCCTGCATGAGTGTGCCCGGTTCTTCCAGGTATGATCCGGTGCGTTTATATTCCGCGTCTTCCCAGTAGAGAAAATCGTGCTGTTTTTGCTCGCCAGTGTTCAGGATAGTAGGTACAATCGAGAGTCCGTCCGTATCTGCCGGGACCATGGATTTTGCTCCGGCCAGCTCAAGAAAAGTGGGCAGCATATCCGGGAAATAGGTAACCTGGTCGGTTTCGGCAGAGGATTGGACCTTGCCCGGCCAGCGAACAATCATGGGGATACGGATACCGCCTTCGTACAGATCTCTTTTGTATCCGCGAAAAGATTTATTGGCTTCAAAGAATTCCGCGTTTTCAAGCGGGCCCTGCGCGCCGCCATTGTCCGATGTGAAAAAGATGATGGTATTATCATCGAGCCCAAGTTCCTGTATCAAGGCAAACAGTTTACCCACTTGTTTGTCCAGATGGGTGACCATGGCCGCAAAGGTGGCTTTGGGTTCTTCGGGCAGAGCGTAATTGTCGCGCCAATGGGCTACTTTGACTTCGGGGAATTTGCCGCGATACTCTTTTAAATCTTCTTCCGGAGCGATAAACTCGTGGTGCGGAATGGTGGTAGGCAGATAGAGAAAAAACGGATTGTCTTTATTTTGACGTACAAATTCAAAGGCTTTTTCCATGATCAGATCGGGAGAATAGGTTTTACGTCCAAAATTTGCATTTTCGGGCAGGTGATGTTTTTTCTCATTGTTCCAAAGGAACTCGGGATAATAGAATTGAGCGTGCAATTGGTGCAGGTAACCAAAGAACTGGTCAAATCCCATTTTATTAGGGATACCTGCTTTGCCTTCATCAGCGAGGCCCCACTTGCCAAAGAGTCCGGTTTTGTAGCCGGATTTTTGTAACAGTTGTGCAACAGTAACATCATTGGCCTGAAGCGAAGCACCACCGCCGTTGCCTCGTACAGATGTATGGCCGGTGTGGGTACCGGTCATGAGCGCACTGCGTGAGGGCGCGCAAACTGTACAACCGGAATATGCCTGAGAAAATTTGAGGCCCTCTTTTGCCATTGTATCGATATTGGGGGTTTTGATATATTTTTGTCCATAGCACCCCAGGTGACCATAACCCAGATCGTCTGCCATAACAAAAATAATATTGGGTTTTTTGCTGGATTTGGAACAATGGGTGAGCGTCAAGGATGCTGCCGCAAGTACACCCGTCTGTTTCATAAAACTGCGTCTGTTAATTTGCCTGGCCATTTGGGATTCTCCGGTTGTAATTGTAAAATGTGTATTTTGAATTATAACGAAAATATTCAAGCCGGTCAACCTAAAATTGCGAATTTTGGTGAATTTTTTTATATAGGCCGCCTACATTGTACTTGCAATTTCTTGTCAAACCTGTTACATTGTCTCCTAGTAGATGATGAGGTAATGTTTTGTCTCCAAAATCCGCAAATCGATTTTTCCAACACCTGCCGTTCTTATTATTTATCTTTTCATTGTGTTTTCTGTTTTTTGTATATGGATTTTTAACCCAGCGAATGAAAATTTTTCCGTATCCATTGATCAGAAATGCCTTTACTACTGCCAGTGATTTTAAAGACCAAATTACAGGACAGGATACATGGTTTTTTCATGAAACCGAATTAGACAAGCCTGTTCAGGTTTATGACAGTACAGCGGTCCAGCCGGGATTGACGTTGATATCTTCTATTGACGCGGACAAGGTTCTGAGTGTCAAGAGCATAGATTTTGAGGGAGAGATAGTCCATCAATGGCGTATTGACTGGTTTGAAATCTGGCCGGATTGTGAACATGTAAAAAACGAGTTTGTTCCCAAATCCCTGCCCGGCACCCAGATACACGGCATAAAATTAATGCCCAATGGCGATATAGTATTTAATTTTGATCATTTGGGACTGGTGCGAATGGACCTGCAAGGTAAAGTGATTTGGAAACTGGCGCACCGTACCCATCACTCGGTTTTTGTGGATGAAGATGGATTTATATGGGTGTGTGGACAGATTGATCATGATGAGCCAATAGATGGATTTCCAAACCTGTTGCCGTGGCTGATTGAACCGCTTGTACTAAAGATTGCACCGGATACAGGTGAGATTCTCAGACAGATTGGACTGTTTTCGCTGTTAAAAGACAATGGTTATATGGGACTGTTGAACATGTCCAATATTGATAACGAACATACAAATGTAACCGGAGACCTTTTGCATCTGAACGATGTTGAGATTTTCCCGTCTTCAATGCAGCCGGGAGTGTTTGTACCCGGGGATGTGATGGTGTCGTTACGAAATATCAATACGGTACTGGTTTTTGATCCGGTAACGTTGAAAATTAAATATATCAGTACCGGCAAGTATGTGCGGCAACATGATCCCGATTTTATTGATGGTAACCATATATCCGTTTATGATAATAATAATCAACTGCCGGATGAGAGTCCTGCAGGCAAAAGTCGGATTCTGATAGAAGATGTGACTGACGGCAGTGTTGAGGTCTGGTACGAGGGGAGCGAGAACGGACCATTTTATTCGAACCTTATGGGCAAGCACCAGTGGCTTGCGAACGGAAACCTGCTTATAACCGAGACTACCAAAGGCCGGGTGTTTGAAGTTACTCCGGTAAAGCGTATTGTGTGGGACTATGTGAACCTGATCAAACCGGGGTATTCGGGGGCCATCCAGGAAGCCATTCGTCTGGATGATACGGCAGTAGATTGGGAAGGATTTTAATATTCGAAACCAAATCGAATTCTTGCGGTTTTTGCCCGATGATACTGTCAGCAGTTTTGCCCTCATATGATTATTTTGTAAAAATGAATGCGGAGCACCGGACGTTGGTTGAAAAGGTTTTGTTCATCAAATAAGATTTTGTGAATGTATGATCATCCGGTATCTGCTTGATTGCGGGTACCGGGCGGAATATTTTTCAGGATATTTGTCCTGGTACTAAAAGAAATATAGCGGGATATATATCCCGGTAAAATATTCCGCGATGAAGGGATCTGCATTGCGATCAATGTGAGGGGGGAAATATTGTAATCCACTCATGTTTTTTATCATTGATACACATACTTGTCCAGCTCAACCTCGTTGATTTTGAATTCGGCCCAGAGGGGAAGGTGGTCGGATAGCTGAAAAGTGAGGGCCTTGTATGCCGAGTCTGGCATATCGTCTTTGAAAAAGGCGTCGTAAAAATTGATCACACCGGCCTTTGAAACCTCGCAATCCGTGTTTTGTTCGTAATAGGCAATCTGGTCGTAATGCGCGTTCTGTTTCAGGTTGGTTTTGATTTTGCGCAGCTTTTTGTGCACCACCAGTCCGTGTTCTTCCAGCGCTTTAAAAGTTTTGCTGCGGATTGAAGGGATGTTGAAATCTCCCAATACAAAGATATCGGGATCATAGATCTTGGCCTTGTTAACCCGATTACCAATCCAATTGGTGATCATTTCAATCTCTTTGGAGCGGGCGGTAATGCCGCCTTTGGAATTCCACTGAATGTGCACGGTCAGCAGCACAAAATCAAAAGTACTGGTCTTGAACGAAACCATATAGGGGACCCGCCAGGGCACGCTCATGTGATCATCCGGAATGCCGGCGGTTTTCAGGAAATCGTCCGTTACCATCAATTCCGCGGCCATACCGGTAAAGGTCAATTTGCGGCTGTCGTAAAGATATCCCAATCGTTCATCGTTACCGGGATTCATGGCCTCACCGGCAGGATCGTTGAATATGGCTTTCCAATGGTTACCCAGTACTTTCATGAGGCGGTCCAAATCATCCAGATTCGAGCGCAGCTCCTGTATGGCAATGATATCAAAATTTGAGCAGATCTCTGCCAGAGCGTTTATAGCATAGCTCTCGCGTGGTTTGTTGCCAAACTTGCGAATGTTGAACGTAGAGATTAAAAGATTACTGTCCAGTGTCTTTCTCGGCAGTTTATGATCGTGGATGATCTCGCGCAGTTTTTCCAGTTTTTTCTTTTCTGTTTTGGATATGGCTTCATAATGCATTGAAATACCCCTGTTGTTAAATGTTATCTGTATAACATATACATATTATAGGATTATTTCAGGATTTGCGGAAATATGAATCCGTTTGATATATCCAAAATTTTATTCCTGAATGCTGACCCACAAATTATCGTACCCATCAAATGCCATATCGTAAATGCTAACATATTGACTGGTATAATCCTTGTCTACGAGTGCCATAACCTTGTCAATTGCCAGGTTCTCATCCAGTCTGAATAACAAATCATCTTTGAGTAAATATAAAGTATTCCTGTGCCATGTAAATAAAGACACACCGGTCAGGGGCAGCGGAGCGACTTCCGTAGGCTCGTACGAGTCTGGATCTATAGAATAGAGGAGTGAGTCCGTGCAGGCGTACAAGGTCCTGTCATATATATTAAAAGCAATATCTTTAATATTGATACCGGTTGCAATGGATTGTATAAAGGTGCACTGGACCTGATCGAATACTTTGATAGAATCCGGATGTTTAAAGGTATAGTATAATCCATTTCCTATAGAGAGCTGATGAGTGAAAGACAAGTCCGTTTCAGTTTCCCGGGCGGAACGAAATATACCTACTCCGTATTTTAATGATAGTTTGCTGAAAAAATATCTTGCTTCACCTGTTGATCTATTCACAGTTTTGACGGGTAAAACACCGGTAAGGCTGTTTATAGCGAAACAGGGATAACTCGCATTCACATATCTGTATATTGATGTAGGATCGTTTTCAAAATTTTTGGTAATAAATGTTTCCGGTATATTTATATCCATGAGTCGGTCCTCATGGTCAATTTGTAACCTGAATTCATTTAACCAGCAGTCATCAATATTCAAACTCAGGGTATAAGTACCGGGGTAAATGGGATCAATGCTGTAATTTCCCATACTGTCAGATTGTACAATTTGGGTAGGAAATTCAATATCATAAAGCATATATTGCCCGGTGACTTTTAAAGTTGCATTGGGAACCGGTTCCCCGGTTACATAATCCAGAGTGGTACCGTAAAAATTATAATGCGGCACAACAGGGCGGGTTATGTCATGTTTTTGTTTGTTCCAGCAGGAAACGAATAAAATACCAATGATTGTGATATAATAATAAAATTTCATATCTACTCCCCTATAATGACCCTGTTTTAGTATAAGCGAAAAAAGTAAAAATATCAAGTTTTTTTTATTGAATAGGATTACGGTTATTATCTTGTTTATAAGCAATGTTTTAGATTATTTGCTTGCAATTTGCAGTAAAAACACTAACTTTTCTTTAAACCGAGGATAACATATGAAGATAATTATTGCGCCGGATTCTTTTAAAGACAGTCTTTCCGCTGTAGAGGTGTGCGCGGTTATTGAAAAAGCGATCCATGCGCAGGATGCATCTATAATTACCGAATCCATCCCCGTTGCGGATGGAGGAGAAGGCACTGTAGAAACCCTGGTTACGGCAACGAATGGTACTATGCAGAACTCGATGGTAACAGGGCCTTTGGGAGAACCTGTAAACGCGCAATGGGGCATATTGGGTGATGGTAAAACTGCCATTATTGAAATGGCTGCCGCAAGCGGATTGATGCTGGTCCCGGTTGAACAACGGAATCCTTTGAAAACTACTACTTTTGGTACCGGAGAGCTTGTGCGTAATGCTATAGCGCGTGGCTGCAAGCGCATTATTATGGGCATTGGCGGTTCGGCCACCACAGATCTGGGTACGGGGATGGCGCAGGCATTGGGTGTGAAATTTTTTGACTCTAAAGATAAAGAAATTACCGAAAAAATGAACGGACACCTGATGGGCAGGGTAAGCCGGGTGGATAACAGTGGGCTGGAGCTGGATACATACCATATTCACATCTCTGCCGCTTGTGATGTAACCAATCCGTTGTTGGGTGAAAATGGTGCGGTATATGTCTATTCTCCGCAAAAAGGCGCGTCACCGGAAGTGTGTGATGAACTGGAAGGAAATATGAAACATCTTGCCAATATCCTTCAAGCGCACAAAGATGTTCGCAATATACCGGGTGCTGGCGCAGCCGGTGGGCTGGGCGGTGGTTTGGTAGCATTTTTGGATGCGGAATTAAAATCCGGTGTGGAACTGGTCTTGAACGAGTGCCGTTTTGAGGAGCGTATTCAAGACGCGGATTATATAATTTCCGGCGAGGGACGGATTGATGATCAGATCGTTTTTGGCAAGACTATTGCAGGCATCTGCAACGTTGCGGGAAAATATAACGTGCCGGTAATTGCTGTTGCGGGAAGTGTAACCGCGTCACAAAAATCTCTGGAAGAAACAGGGCTAAGCGGTTGTTTTTCAATATGCAATGGCCCAATGTCATTGGAAGCAGCAATTCAGAATGCCGGTGATCTGATTTATAAAATTACAAGAAATATTACCGGATTGTTGATTAAACGGGACAAATTGTAACCCCTGGACCGTTTTTACGTAAATATTTAAAATAGAAAGCATCGTAACGAATACAGAATTTGGAGGGCCTATGTGTCCAAAATTTACGCGACGAGAGTTTATTAAAAACAGCGCAACCGGGGTGGCTGCGGCCTCGTTGAGTGTTCCTCTGATCATTTCGGGTGATGTAGAAAAGGTGATGGCTATGGAAACCCAATCTTTGAACGATTATTTTGCATTGTTTGGCGTTGATGAAAAACTGATTTCAGAAATCATTGCTGCCGGCATGTCAATGGGTGGTGATTATTGTGATGTGTATTTTCAAAACAAGATATACAATTATGTCGGTCTTGAAGACAAGGCTGTGAATCGTGCCTATTCAGACATTGATCTGGGTGTGGGTATTCGTGTGTTAAAAGGAGACCAGACCGGTTATTCCTTTACCGAGGAATTGACCCGAGATGCCATGCTATTGGCTGCAAAAACAGCGGCAAATATTGCCAACAGTTCAAAGACTATAGCGCCTGTAGAATTTAATCTACAAAAAACCCCGAATTATTATCCTATTAAAACATCCTGGCAGGATGTTAGCATTGATCGCAAGATCCCGCTGTTACAAACCGTAAACGACAAGGTGTTTGCTAAAGATCCGCGAATTATAAAGTCCCGAATTACGTTTACTAACGAAGTGTCCAAGATTCTCATTGCCACATCAGAAGGCAAGATTGCTTATGATTATCAGCCTCTGACTTATATGGGAGTATATTGTACAGCTGAACAGGATGGTAAAAAGGAGCAGAATGGTTATAACCTATCGGGTCGGTACGGCATCGAGTTTTATACTCCGGACCGTATTGAAGAGCTTGCAACCGAAGCTGTTGAGCGCACCGTATCACTGTTTGAGGCTGTCAAACCCGAAGCGGGTGAGATGGAAGTGGTTTTAGCGGCTGGTGGTTCCGGAATATTGTTGCATGAAGCTATTGGCCATGGTATGGAAGCGGATTTTAACCGCAAAGAAATTTCAATTTTTTCAGATCAAATTAACAAACCTGTTGCAGAGAACATTGTCAATATAGTAGATGACGGAACCAATCCCAATATTCGGGGTTCCATTAATATAGATGATGAAGGCAACGATACAGAAAAGACGTTCCTTGTACAGGATGGTGTTTTACGCAGCTACCTACATGATCGTATAAGCGCAAAATACTATAAAGTAAACCCGACCGGAAGCGGCCGTCGGCAGTCATTCAGACACGCGCCCCTGCCGCGAATGCGAAATACGTATATGCTGCCCGGACCTCATAAAAAGGATGAGATCATTGGCAGTGTGAAAAAAGGTCTTTATGCAAAATCCTTTACCAACGGTCAGGTATTTATTGGCGCCGGAGATTTTACATTTTATGTAAAGTCCGGTTATCTCATTGAAGACGGTAAACTGACACGCCCCGTCAAAGATGTCAATATTATTGGCAACGGACCCCAGGTACTCAAGGACATAACCATGGTGGCAGATGATTTTGAGTTGGACAGAGGTGGCTGGGTTTGTGGTAAAGACGGTCAGAGTGTACCGGTATCTCTGGGACTGCCCACAGTCAAGGTTTCTAAAATTACTGTTGGTGGCGTCTCTTAAAAAAAAGGAACAGGAATTAAAATTATGAAAACATCTGAAAGAATAAATCTTGCCGAATGGGTTATTGAAACGGCAAAAAAGTACGGTTCAAGCGAGACTTTGGTATCTATTTCCAACCAGCGTGAAGTGGGTATAGAAATCCGTGACCGTAAACTAGAAAAACTGGAAGAGTCTACACAGAACGGTTTGTCATTAAAAATATTTACAGAACAGAAATATTCAAGCCATTCTACAAATGATATGCGTAAAGATTCGCTGGAAGCTTTTATAAAAGAAGCGGTAGCCAGTACCAAGTATCTTACGCCGGATAAATTCAGAGCCTTGCCAGATAAAAAATATTATCCTAAAGCTCTTGATAAAAATCTGGATTTGGTTGATCCTGTCTATGAAAAGATCGATTCCAAGCAGCGTGTAGAAATTGCCTCTGCAATAGAGGCTGTTGCTCTTGAGCAAAGCGATCAGATTATTTCGGTTACGGCCGGTTACTCTGATACACGCTATAACAATTTAAAGATGAGCAGCAACGGTTTTGTTGGTGAATCAGAATCTACCTTGTTTGACTGCGGTGCCGAAGTGACTGTCAAAGATGCAAACGGCGGCAGACCCTCTGATTGGGCCTGGGCGGTTTCCCGATATTATCAGGACCTTACAAAACCTGAAGGCCTGGGTAAAGATGCTGTTCGACGCGCGTTACGCAAAGTAGGTCAGGACAAAATCGAATCCGGACAATATGATATGATTGTAGAAAACCGGACCTCGGGCCGTCTATTAGGATTGCTGCTGGGGCCCATGTCTGCTCAATCCATACAGCAAAAAAACTCTTATCTTGAAGATATGCTAGATAAACCGGTTGCTTCACCTCTTTTAACTGTTATTGATGACCCATTTATTCAACGTGGTTTGGGCTCTAAACTTTTTGATGGAGAATGCCTTAAAACAGAAAAAAGAGTTTTGATTGAAAAGGGTGTATTGAAAGAATATTTGATAGATAATTATTATGGCAATAAACTGGGCTGGGAACCCAATTCAGGCTCTACATCGAATGTTTTGTTTGATTATGGTGATCAGAGTGGTGATGATATGATCAAAAATGTTAATAAAGGTATTTTGGTGACTGGTTTTATTGGCGGGAATTCCAATTCTACCACAGGTGATTTTTCATTTGGTATTGTAGGCCTGCTGGTTGAAAACGGAAAAATTGTAAAGCCTGTAAATGAAATGAATATTTCCGGAAATTCTAAAGAATTCTGGCAAAAATTGGAGCAGGTGGGAAATGATCCGTATCCTTATTCCTCATACAAGATGCCGTCCATGTTGTTTAGTGGGGTTCATTTTAGCGGACTGTAAAAAATAAATGCCGATCATGCAAGTTATGATCGGCATTTTCTGCACTTTTTGGATAATGCAATTATATGATTTGGTAAAAATAGAGCGGATTTGTGAAAAAGACATTATTTATATTTTTAACTGTAATTTGGGTTTGTTACTTTGTTTTTGAGCTTTTGGTTTGGATGCCCGCGCTCCGTTCATTGGTGTTTTCCATCAATCCGGTAGTTGAGATTATTGCCAATGTACTCAATGATACAATCTGGTTACCAATTGCATTTACATTGCCGCTTTATCTTTCAGCCTTGTTGACTAAGGTAACCAAATTTACCTGGATCAAAATTTTATTTTTTCTTGCCGGACTTTGCATATTGGCGTTGGGTGTGAGTAACCCTGAACAGTTTTTCAAGTATCAGTTTTACATGATTGTCCCGTTTTTTGCATTGTTTGTTTACTATATAACCACTTTTAAAACAATCCGTGTTAATATACTGGTTTATACACTGGTATTGCTTGCGTTGGTGTTGCATTACCGCTCGCAGTTGTTACCCAGTTTTAAACCCATGTATAGAAAAGACACGCTCAAGCTCATGAGCTATAATATTTTGGTGAGTGAAACCGGAGAGAAACGCAGAGCAGTTATTGATTTTATTCGGCGTGAAAAACCCGATGTTGTATTCTTGCAGGAAATTAATCTGCAGGACCGTGTTTTGCTTAAAGAAGAACTCATGGACCTGTATCCCCATCAAATCTGGTCTGACAAGTTTGAAACCTATAATGGTGGTGTTATCTTTTCCCGGTTACCCTTGAAATTTAGAAAGAATTATGACATCAAAACCCAGTACATGTCCGGGCACATTAATATGAATCATGCTATTATAGATTATTATGGTCAGGATGTTCATTTGTTCAACTGTCATTTGTACAATAGTGGGAATTTGTTTATCCGGTTTGCTTTGGGTAAAATGGATTATGAGACATTTAAAAAGCAGGTCACCATTGCGCATAATCGTCATTTGACAGAAGCCGCCAAGATTGCTGAACAGGTATTGCCTGTCAATGCACCGTTGATTCTTGCCGGAGATTTTAATGATACACCCAACAGCAAAAGTTATAAAACGTTTTCTAGTACGTTAAATAATGCATATGCAAAGGCAGGCTGGGGAATTGGCGGAACATTCGGTTACTCAAGTCTGGTAAAAAGCGTACCTGAAAAAGCACGCTTTTTATTGTTTGACTTTTTAAGAATAGATCATGTTTTTTATTCAGATCAATTTAATGTTTGCAGTGCCAAAGTGAAAAAGTTTGATGCTTCTGATCACCGGCCCCAGATCATTGAATTGCGTTTAAAACACCCCCCAAAAACGGATTGAGGGGGTTATTCAATAACCGAGAAAATTTCATCTACATCTTTTTTAGGCTTGGGTTTTGTTACCCCTTCGGGGTGGCCAACGGCAACAAATGTTACCAGCCGATATGGTTTTTCAATTTTTAATATTTCTTCAAGCTCTTCTCTGGCAACCAGCATACCACTCAGCCAGCACGCGCCATACCCCAGGTCAACAGCCGATAAAATGAGGTTTTGGATGCTTGCACCCATACTTTGAATATCAGGGAAATTCCTTAACGCATTCATATCATCATGCGTCAGATCAGAATGATTCAAGAGTTTGTCTGAAATGCTTTTATACGGTTCAATGGCAACGGCAATTACAGCCGGTGCTTTAACAAAAATTGTTGAAAAAAAGTTTACAGTTGATTTTACATTAGAGTCTTCAACAACATCCGGGAACAGTTCATCAATTTTTAACTGAACTTTGTTGGCCATTGCTTTTAGTATGTTTTGATCAGTAATGGCATAAAACTTCCAGGGTTGCGAGTTGTTAATACTGGGTGCAAGTCCGGCACGGCGCACCATTTCTCTTAAATCGTTAACGGGAACTGCTTTTTCAGTAAAGGTCCTAACACTTGCTCGTGTTTCAATTGCTTGTTGTAATTCCATTTTTTTAGCTCCAGTATAATATTTAAAAGATTATAATAAAATTTGAGTGGTGATTTATTCCTGAAATTTTGACAAACTTTATTGGCACTTGTAATTTGTATAATTTTTTTATATAATGAAAAAGAAAGTTAAACCAATATAATTTTATGTCAACATATAAATACATTATAATACTATTTTTAATACATGTCAATATTTTTGGTCAGGATTGTTATGATCAGGGTATACAAATGTTTAGAGCGGGAGAGTTTGAAGAAGCAATTCAGCAATTGAAATTTGCACATGAACAGGATCCCGAAAATATTGAAATTGTTAAAATGATCGGTCAAATTGAAGCTGAACGAAATGATTGGGGGCAGTCAATAGATTGGATGGAAACAGCCCTTGAACTTGATCCGAATGATTTTATAGCTCACTATTATCTTGCCATTGGTTATCGGGAATCTGGCAAAGTGCATGCAATGGTTTTCAGGCAGCAGGACTGGGGCCAATCTGAAGAATATTTTTTATCTGCTATTGAACTGGCACCCGCATATAAAGATGTCTATTATCAATTGTCAATTCTATATTTTTATCAAAAAAAATACGAACTAGCTCTTAATTCTGTGCAACAGCAAATAGATTGTTTTGATCAAAACAACAAGGCAACTATTGCATTGCATGAATATTTTGAATCGTTTTTATATTCAGGAAACGAGATCCAAATAAAAAGCTGGATTGATAATTACGAGCATGAACGCAGTACTTTATTTTTAGCAGAGTATTATAATCATTTTGAAAACTATAACAAGGCAGATTCACTTTTACAACTGCTTTTGAATGATCCGGATTTATCTGTATCGAAAATTCCGGTCTGCCTTTCATTTTCCCGCTTGAAATACAGACAGGAAGATTATACCGCATGTGAGGCATACCATTTGGAAGCCATTGATTCCATAAAAAACGCTATAGATGCCGCATTGTATTTTAATGATGTACGTTTTATTATGTCTGATAACGAATATGCTGAATATCTGAATTTAGAAACCATATCTGACGCACAGACTTTTTTTTATAGAATGTGGACCCAACGCAATCCATTGCCTGCATATAATCGAAATTTTAGGATTCAGGAGCATGTTAGACGCAAACTGTTTGCAGATAAATATTTTCGTTTTGAAGGATTTCGAACAACATTGAATAATCCCGACAAGTTGAAATATCTGGAATTTCCGGTTGTTTTTTCTCTCAATAACAAATATAATGATAAAGGTTTGATTTTTATTCGGCATGGCAATCCGGATGAACAGGCAGTGAAATGCACGGTCTTGATGGTCCCGTTCCCCAGCAGGAAAATGTACGAGAGTTGGAGCAGAATGAATCCTGGCTTTATAAAGAAAACCAATTTCAAAAAAAGTTAATGTTTCATTTTGTGATCGATAAAAATGCCGCGGGTAATAACTGGCGACTTACACCCACAATCCCTTTGGAGCTTGTTAGCAGCAGGCTGCATTGGGACCCCATTTTTTCATACATGTATACGTCTGACTCGCAAGCTGACCAGATGCGTTTACAAAATGAGCTTGCCAAACAAAGCATTGATTATGTTTATGAAGGCTTAAATTCTGACAGACATTCATGGAAAGATGATATATTTTCTATAAATATGCCTTTTTATGCTTCAACATTTAGAGATAGTTTGGGTAGTACTGATTTTCAAGTCTATTACTCTCTAAAATCCGGTGATATTTGGCAAGATAACGAATATAATGCAGATCAAAATGTTGTTGTTAATTGTGCATTGTATACGAATCAATGGGACCCGGTGGCTTTAGCGGAGGAAATAGTAAACGCAAAAGAGATTGTGGATGCCTCAGAACAACAGGGTGCATGGCAGAACATGTTTTCGTTCAATGTTCCCGGCGGTAGTTACAAAGCCGGGATTTCGGTTGTTGTGGAAAATACAAACAAGTTGGGATCTTTTAAATTTAATTCAGGTGTGTCTTCGTATAGTGGTAAAACCCTAAGTATGAGTTCACTGCTGCTTGCTGACCGTATTTCTGAGAATCAATTTGATTTTAGTTATTTTCAAAAGGGATTGTATATACTTCCCAATCCGGAATTGCAATTCAGCAGGGATGATCTGTTGAATGTTTATTTTGAAATTTATAACTTACCTTTGAACAACCAACATTCAGTTAGATATCAGATTGATTATCATATAAAACTGTTGGATCGCGCAAAAAAGAATTTTTTTACCAAAATAACAGAAATGTTTTCCAAATCAATGCCTATGACAACCAACACGGTTGAAAGATATTCACAGAATGAATTCTCTGCTGAATATATTGCTTTGGATCTCGCCAATAATGAACCGGGACTCTATGAACTAACGGTGCAAACTCGGGTTCAACCAGGTCTCGATAACTATTCACGTAAAATATATTTCGAGTTAAAATGAATGACAAAAAACAAACACAATTAGAAGAAATTGATTTACTGGAATCGCTGTATGAATATGTAATCCCCAAATTTCGTGAAGCCCATGATATTATGGTTTCCATGCTGGATTTCCCCCGTGAGGAGAGAATTCGGGTTGCGGAGCTGGGTTGTGGATTTGGCGAACTCTCCAGACGTATTTACGAGTTTTTCCCCGAAGCTGTTATTATGGGGCTGGATAACCGCACAGAGATTCTGGACCGGGCGCTTGAGAATCTTCAAGACTTTAAAGGACAATTTATCCCTATGCATAAAGATCTGAACGATCCCAAATGGTGCAGTAATCTGGGTCCACTGCATGCGGTTATGTCGTCTTTTACGTTAGATTATCTGGAAACTGACCGGCACCGTGATTTGATTAGCGAAGCTATTGAAGAACTGGATACGGATGGACGTTGGATTTCCTGCGAGTTTTTTTCAACAGAAGATAATCGTATAAACCGGGTGTTTCATGATATTGAAGTAAATATTATTCAGAATGCCATGGTGCAGGGCAAGGTAAGTAAAGAGCAGATTGAAAGCCTGACCGAATCTAATATCCTCAGACAGCAAC
Organism: bacterium; assembly: GCA_963693055.1. Classification (GTDB taxonomy): domain Bacteria; phylum Zhuqueibacterota; class Zhuqueibacteria; order Residuimicrobiales; family Krinioviventaceae. Next base: position 4,644,547 of record OY843751.1, on the reverse strand, counting down.
ATTATGTATGTGAAATTAATGAAAAGATTGAATGGTTAAAGAATGCAGGATTTGAAGAAATTGAAATGCCCTGGCGGTTTTTAAATATTGCTATTTTGACTGCAAAGAAAGGGAAAAATTAAACCAGGTGGATTTAGCATGACTTTGTTTGGTTTTTTGATATTATTGTTTGTAGCATCTGTTTGCGGTTCCATTGGTAGTGCCATTGCCGGTGTGAACCGTAATGGCTGTATTACCAATATTGCGCTGGGCTTTATTGGCGCGATTATTGGAACCTGGTTAAGTAGAGAATTGGGAATTCGTGATTTTTTCTATTTTTATCGTATTCCTATTGTATGGTCAATTATTGGTTCCGCTTTATTTGTGTGGATATTGCACCTGGTTCGAGGTGATAATTCGTCCAAATCCTGATAAATGGGAGTGTTTATGTCTTTGAAAACTATACCTGTTGAATCGTTTCAAGTAAAGCCCCACGATGCATGGGCAAACCAGTGGTATGCCCTGGTAGCAGGTGATTATGAAAAAAATGAATTTAATGCCATGACTGTAGCCTGGGGCAGTTTTGGTACCATGTGGCACAAACCTTTTGCCCAGATTGTAGTCAGGCCCACTCGTTATACGTTTGAATTTCTGGAAAAATACGAATCTTTTACTCTGAATGCATTTAGTATCGATTACCGCAAGGCATTACAAATTTTGGGAAGTCGTTCCGGCAAAGATTGTGATAAAATTAAAGAAGCTGGTTTGACTCCTGTAGCGTCTTCAAGAGTAAAGGCCCCTTGTTTTAATGAGGCCAATATGGTTATTGAATGCGTAACCATGTATAAAGCCGATTTTGAACCATCTCAGTTTGTTGCTTCTGATATTGATAAATTGTATCCGAAAAAAGATTATCATCGCGTTTATTTTGGAGAAATTGTAGAAATCCGGGGATAGAAAAACATATTGTTTGCAGATTCTGTCAGCTTTTGTATAGTATATTGATATTAACAATTTGAAGCAAAATGAGTCGATTATTTAAAATATTTTTCATCCTTGTTTTCGGCCTGTCAGGTATCATCTTGTCAGAACCGGTTAGTATAGAGCAAGCCGGTTCTGCTGCAATGCAGTTTTATAAAAAGAATATTGCTGTTACCCCCTTCCAATCCCGCGAGTCGAAAAAAAGTCTGGAACTGCAAAAAATATTTGCAATTGATGATGTGGGGTATATTGCCGACTTTGCAGATGGTGGTTTTGCTATTCTATCGAATGATACTGATATAGAACCTGTTATTGCTTATATCAGACAGACCCAACCTGTTGATTTTTCTTTCAGTGATGTATACCGATTTTTACAATATGATCTTGAAGAGCGATTACAAAACAGATCATTACTTGCACCTGTAATTATATCTCAAAATCATAAACTTTGGGATAAATTGTTAGCTCCCGGAGTGGTAAATGATTCCGCGGTTCTGCAATGGCCTGAAGCCGGAACTACCGTAACCGGTGGATGGGTGAGTACCACCTGGCAGCAGGGTGCCCCGTATAACCGTTTTTGCCCCTTGGATCCTATAACATTACAACGGACACCTGTTGGTTGTGTGGGTGTTGTTTTGGCGCAGCTTTTAAACTATCATCAAAATATTGGTGAGGTATCTCTGGGACGTGATGATCGATACGTAACCGATACCCGCGGAGTTGCCATCGATCAGGACAGCCTGGAACTGGATTTTCCTTCTTTTCAGACATTGAACGGATATCTTGATCTTATTAGACAAGCCTGGTCGGCTGATTCGATGTTGGATAATGAAGAAATTGCAGCATTGAATGCAGTAAGCGCTGAATTGTTGTATATGGATTTTGCTACAGGCAACTCGGGTACATTTTCAGGGATTCTGCCGCGTATCTTGAAACAACGTTTTGGTTACGAGAGTGCAGAATATATGGATCCCGGAGAAAAGTTGTATCAGCATTTGAAAGAAAATATGATGAATGCACTTCCTGCGCATTTGTCCATAAATCAATCTATTCCGGTTGCCGGGCATTCTATTTTGGTGGATGGTTTTAATTCAAACGGTTTTTTTCATGTTAATTTTGGCTGGGGTGCCAGCCAACCGGAAGCCATAGCCGATATGTGGTATCATATTCCGGAATATATGGGAGCCGGATATGATGTGGTGCAAACGGGTACGGTAGATATCCGGGTAGGAGATGAATGGGTGTCTCCTGTGGTTTTGTCTGATAGCGTTGCCATTATTGGTCCTGCAAGGGTAAATGAAACTTCCGAGTCTTTTGAAATTTCCTTGTTTAATGATAGTGAGCAAATGCTGTATGTAGGGCAGATCGTTCCCAGTCCTAACTTTTCTGCAGCATTTGATAGTGCCTTTATCAAACCGATTTTGGGTAAAGTATTGATGCCGAAAACCCGTTTCTCAGTTTGGATAAGATGTACTCCGGACAGTGTCGGTCGGTTTGATGGCAGTTTGATGATCGAGTATTCTAATCAACACCGCTGGCAGCAGGTATCTCTGGTAGGATATGGGGTACCCGGACAAGGTACAGTTGTAAACAGTGGGCAGATACGGGGTACATGGACACAGAATGGTTCCCCATATTATATTTTTCAGTCAGTTGCGGTTGAAACCAATACTGTACTGACTATTGAACCGGGTGTTGATGTGGTTTTTATGGAGCCTTTATATTTTGAGGTGGGAGAGAATGCTCAACTTTTGGTAAACGGTTCTGAAAATGATTCGGTACGGTTTCGGGCTGACAATTCTGATAATGGCTGGTATGGTATAACATTCAATGATAGTGGTGATGATGATTCGCTGCATTATTGCATTATAAAGGATGGCAGGTCAAAAGTTGAATGGATGGGCAAAGGGGGAGCATTGAATATAAATGGTTCACATCCCTTTATTTCTCATTCAAGAATTGCAAGCAATGTCGCGATTTATGGTGGTGCTGTTGCGTTTAACGCATCACATGCAACGATTGAAAACAGTATAATTGAGCACAATAGTGGAGATATTGGTACTTTATATGTTAGCGGACAAGAATCGGCCCCGATATTAAGGAACTGTCTGATAATAAATAATAATGCATATTATGGCGCAATTGCAGATTTGCAAGCCGGAGCATCTTTAAATCTTGTCAATTGTACAATTTATGGCAATTCCTGTTCAGTTAGGGGGTTATTGAGCCTCAGTGGGGAAAATGCTGTCATTATAAGGAATTCTATAATAAATAATAATTCTGTTGACACGGGTGTCGGATTGTGGATGAACAATGATAATGATGTTCAATTACGTTATACTTGTCTGGATACTTTGGTCAACGACTGGTCGCTTGATGACAGCAGAGTTGAGAGTATGAGTTTAATGTTTGATGATCCCGGATTTGTGGATGCTGTGGAAAATGATTTTAGACTTGAAGAGAACTCTGCCGGTATTGATGCCGGTGACCCGAATGATGATGTGGGGGATGAACCCTTTCCGCATGGATTTCGCATAAATATGGGCGCTTTTGGTGGAACCAGGCTTGCAGCTACAAGTACTGGGCTCGAATTGGCATTGGTTCCGGATCCATTGGATATGGGATTGGTTGATCCTTTTGAGTTTATACAAGCATGGTTGTATTTGAAAAATGGCTCGAATCAAACAATAGAAATCGGTTCAATCCATCTGGCTGATTCAACATATTTTACAATTTTATCCGATCTGTCTGCAAATACACTTGTTTCAGGTGCAATAGACAGCCTGTTAATAGGTTTTGAAACCAACAGTACCTATAATCAAATGTATATGGATACGCTTTTTGTTCAAATGAATAATGGGTTGTGCAAGTCAGTTCCACTTTTAGCAAGCGTACAAAAAGGAACGGTTGTTGACACTGCATGGGTTTGGGGTAACTGGACAGCTGCGGGGCAGCCTTATCGAATCTATTCGGATATAGAGATTCCCGCTATGCATACCCTTGAAATTGAGGCCGGGGTACGCGTTGAATTTACCGGAGACTATACGTTCACCATTGGAAAGAATGCCAGGCTAATAAGCAAAGGTACTGCAATAGATTCGGTACATTTTTGTGCTATAGACAGCAATACAACATGGGGAGGATTGAGCTTTATCGAGAGCGGTGGTGATGATGCGCTGATATATTGTGCAGTCCGTGATGTGAATGGAGAGAGTGATACGGAGCGGGCCCGGGCAGGAGCGTTATATCTTGACAAATCCTTTCCGTTAATCAGCAATTGTATTTTTTATAACAATACAGGGCAATTTGGCGGTGCTGTATACTGTGTTAAATCTATGCCGGAAATACAATCGAGTCAATTTATTAGTAATACAGCTCGATACGGTGGTGCCTTTTATCTGGATGCATCCTCTCCACAAATGCACCAGGTGTTGATTGCAAGAAATTTTGGGCGTTATGATGGCGGTGCAGTTTCCATGCACAATGGTTCAGCCCCGATTTTGGTAAATGTGACTTTGACACATAATTCGACTATTGGCAGTGGCGGGAATGTGTATCTGGATTCAAATACCCGGTTGTCATTGATGAACTGTATTGCCGGTAGCAGTGAGGGGCGTTACGGGCATAATTTTTTTATGGACAGGGGAACGGTTGCTAACGAGATTGAATTTAATTACAGTTGTATAGATACAACAGAGGATTGGATATTTTTTGAAGACCCCCCCGATAATCACCTTTTGTGGAACCTCGGTAATATTGCTGATGATCCTGATTATGCGGATTCTTTGGATTACCATTTATCGCTCTTTTCTCCCTGTATAGATGCCGGAAACCCCTCACCGGTTTATTACGATGTACCGGATCCCGTTTATGATAATACAACTTTTTTACCTGGATTAGGAGGCCTTGTCAATGATATGGGCGCTACCGGTGGCGGGGGATGTATAGAATTTCAATATAATTTTGATATCCCTGAATGGCAGTTGATCTCACTACCGTTATATTGTGAGAGTTATGATATTGAAGCTTTGTTTCCGAAGGTTAATGACTGGTTGACGCTGGATACCGAAAATTTATTATTTATTAAAAACGATAAAACTGACAGTGTCAGTGGATTTTGGGTAAAGCCAGAGCAGGCAGGTACGCTGGTAGTGCCGGGTGTACCTATTCATGCTTTAACAGTGCAGTGTGAGACAGGATGGAATTTACTGGGTTCAGTTTCGGAACCGGTCCCACTTTCTCAAATTCAAGTAGAACCGGCAGGCGCAGTCGCAGATATTTGGGCCTGGGACCCTGTCCGTTTTGCTTATACTTTTACTGATGTTATTGAACCTGGCAAGGCGTATTGGTTTGCGGTACAGGAAAATTGCGAGATTACCATTTCAACACAATCCTCTCTTGGTGATAAAGAGAGGTTCAGACCTTCGGTTTTAAGAAAATCTTTTGCGCAAACATGGGGCGAAACACCGCCATTGCCTGGAATAGTTGATACACAATCTGCTCAATTACCTGAATCTTTTGAATTGTTGCAGAATTTCCCCAATCCATTTAATCCGCAGACACAGATTGAATATTCCATTGCGAAAAATACCCATGTGAATCTGGATGTATATAATGTATTGGGACAGCATGTGATCAGCCTGATTGACAGAGAGCAATCAGCGGGACATTATGCGGTACAATGGGACGGTACGGATGTATTGGGGCATAGTGTAGGGAATGGTGTCTATTTTTATCGTTTAACAACGAACAGTTTTGAATCGGTTAAAAAGATGGTGCTTGCAAGATAATCCGGATGGTGCTATGGTCTCATTTTCTACATTAAAATCGGCAAAAGCGTTTTTATGCTGGGATGAAATTTCTGATTTGTCAATTCAATTGGTACCGGTACAAAAAAATACAGCCTGGCATTATCCGCCCAATACTCCATTACATTCCATCGTTGTGTATTATGATCCTGACAGTTTTGATTTGCGTAACGCTCTGTTTTTCCTCTTCCATGAAGCGGGCCATGTTTTACAATGGTTAGCATACAAAAAAGATGATAATCTGACTGAATTCAATAAACTGTTAGCTATAGATAAAGGAGAGCAAAAAGTTGCTTTCGAAGCCATCGCATGGGAGCTGGGTGAAAAACTTTTGGAAAGATTTTTGCTTATAGAAAGAATGGATTCTTTATTGTCAAGAGATTACGAGTTGTTTGCTGAAAATAGTAAAACAACTTGTGGACTGACAATCAAGTAGATTGCATTTAGATTTGAAATTGATTACATTTGGAATTACGGAATTGATGTGTGTTTTTCAGAGGTTCAATAATTGAAATCGATTAAGAGAAAGAAATAGCGAGTGATGACTGCCAAAATACAAGATTTTGACCAAATTTGGATTTATTTTGCTGATGAAATACCCGAGTGTAAAGTACAGGATTTTGTTTTTGCACCTGGTTTGAAAATATTTTCAATTGAGAACCGTGATGATGCAATTGTTTTACGTACAGAATCAATAAATTTAGCAACAACATATAAATTAAAATTCAAAGGTAATCAAATATTGGTGGAAACCGGTGATGTTTTTGACCGGATTTATTCTGCCAGTGAATTGGGATGCTTTTGGGACCATCGTGAGACTTTTTTTCGAGTATTTGCCCCCCGTGCCAAGTGGGTAAAACTCGAACTGTTTGAGACTTTTGAACAGCAAAAAGGTGCGGTGCATGAAATGCATCGTCATAGCGATGGCGTTTGGGAAGTCCGTTTACCGGGTAACTATTTAGGCTACTTTTATGGATATAAACTGGACCGACCGGTTGACGGAATGGAATATTTTGATGCAAACACTCTGATTTGTGATCCATATAGCAAAGTAGTGGCTACGCGTAATGAGTATTTACATCCCGGTAAATCGCTGATAATGGAAACGGATGAATTTGACTGGGAAAACGACAAGCCTGTTTCTATTGCTCCTGAAGATTTAATGATCTATGAATGCCATCTGCGTGACATGACAGCGCATAAAAGTTCTGGCGTGGATGAGAAAATAAAAGGCAGTTATAAAGGCTTTATCCAATCTGGAATTAAAGGTGGATTAGAGTATATAAAGTCTTTGGGCATGAATACTGTAGAATTTTTGCCATTGCAAGAGTTTGGTAATATGGAGCATCCTTATGGTAAGAATTTAAATGGCAGTACCAATACCTGGAATCCTTATGCCCGTAATCACTGGGGGTATATGACCTCTTATTTTTTTGCTCCTGAATCTTATTATGCTTCCAATGGAACAATGATAGAAGGAAACGTCAATGGATTAGATGGTAAACAGGTTTCCGAGTTTAAAGAGGTTGTAAAAGCATGCCATAAGGACGGTATTGCAGTTATTCTGGATGTTGTTTTTAATCATGTCTCACAATATGATCGAAATCCATTCAAGCATATTGATAAACACTATTATTTCCGGTTGAATGATGATAACAGCTATTGTTCGGCAAGCGGCTGCGGTAATGATTTCAAGACAGAACGCGCCATGTCGCGTAAAATGATTGTGGACTGTATAAAGTATTGGATGCGTGAATATCATATTGATGGTTTTAGATTCGATCTGGCGGCCATGATTGATATGGAAACTGTGGATCTGATCCGTGAGGAAGCAACTAAAATAAATCCAAACGTACATTTGATAGCTGAACCCTGGGGTGGCGGATATTACAATCCTTCCGAATTTTCTGAACATGGCTGGGCCGCCTGGAACGATCAGGTGAGGAATGGTGTAAAAGGCCAAAATCCGGATAATGGTTTGGGCTATATTTTTGGACATTATTTTGAATTTAATAATAAAAGTACCATACAACGATATATAACCGGAAATCTTGTTAATAATGGTGGTTTGTTTCAGGACAAACGTCATTCAATTAACTATCTAGAATCTCATGATGATCACACTTTTGGTGATTTTGTAAGGCTGGGGCTAAGGCAAGCCTTTTATGATAAGGTAGTTGCGGGAACACCGAATCAGGTATTATTGACGCCTGAACAACTGACATTGAACAAGTTTGGTGCATTGATCCTTATGATATGTCAGGGGCCTGTAATGATCAGCGAGGGACAAGAATTTGCTCGCAGCAAGGTGATTGCTCCCACGCTTGTTCCTGATAGCCACATGGGCAGGATTGATCACAACAGCTATAACAAGGACAATGAGACCAACTGGATCAATTTTGAACATGCAGAGATCAATCGTGAGCTTTTTGATTATTATAAAGGTCTGATAAGTTTAAGACATGAGCACCCTGTTTTTCGGAAAAGTGATGAAGAAAATATAGAGTTTTTTGAACATCCTGATCCTTTGTTTGTGAGTTGCATGTTCCACAAGGCAGAAACCGGTGATACGAATGATTTTTTGGTATATCTGAATGGTAATACTGAAAAAAGTATTGCTGTTGATCTTCTCAAAGGAGACTGGTGCCTTGTTGTAGATCATGAATACGCGGGCACCCAACCTATTTGTGACATCAAGGTAAAATCTCTGACAATACCACCTTCAAGCGGTATGATACTGCGAAAATAAAATTTATCATCTTAACATAAGGAAAGAATGCAATAAATGGCCAGATGTTTGTGCATTTATCATGAAATATTAAATGTTGTTGATCTTGCTGTAGAGCTGGTTAAAATTAATTCAGTCCCCACCGCTGACCATGGTGAAACCGGGATGGGCGAGGCCTTTTTAGCACAATGGCTGAAACAATATTTTGAAAATTTTAATTTTCAGGTCAATTTGTTCCCCGTTGACGGGAAACGCTCCAATATGATGGCCCGGCACCAGACTTTTGTTCCGGGTTTACCTACACTTGCTTTTGAAGCGCATTTGGATACCGTCAGTACCGAGGGTATGACAATTTCTCCATTTGGAGCCGAGATCCGTAATGGTTACTTGTACGGACGTGGTGCAACAGATGTTAAAGGTACGATGGCTGTTATGATTACTGCAATGTTAAACTGGTTTGAAAAACACCAGTATGAGGATTTGCCTTTTAACCTGATCTTTTTGGCTACTATGGGAGAAGAAGGCGGTACATTTGGCGCTAAAGATTTAGTGCGTAGACCCATACCTTTGGATATGGTGCTGTCCGGAGAACCTACCAATATGGATATTGTTACCGGTCATAATGGAACGTGGCGATTTCAAATCCAGACAACCGGAAAATCCTGTCATTCTTCAACGCCACATTTGGGAAGCAATGCAATTGATATCATGACAGATGTTATGCATTTTTTAAAATCAGATTTGAAATCCGTTATTGAAAGTACAGATGGGAACGCATTGAGTATGACCCTGGTTAAAGGGGGAGATGCTATCAATATTATACCCAACAGTTGTGAAGTGACGGTAGATTGCCGTTATGGTCCGGGTTCGGATATTGAGGGATATAAAAGCAGTCTGTTGAATTTTATCAATACTGTCAGGGGTGCAGAATACAATGAAATCCTTTTATATCCGCCCTTTGCATTAAAAGAGGATTCCCGGTTACTGCCATTGTTGCAGGAAACTCTTGAGGCTATGGAAGTTGAGCACGTGTTACGAACCGCACCCTGGTATTCTGATGCCGGACAGTTTAGTGGTGCCGGTTATGACACTTTGTTATGGGGCGTGGGAGACATGCAGCAGGCCCATACAGAAGATGAATTTATTGAAACCGCTCAATTAGAGCAAGGTATATTGGTTTTAAACAAACTGTTAGAGAATTTTAAATCACATTTTGAATAAATCACCAAGGCCCATTATGAAAAAGACACTGAGTTCTGTACTTGTTAAACCTGCTGGTCCTGACTGTAACCTGGGGTGTACGTATTGCTTTTATCTTGAAAAGGCTGACATGTTTGCAGCTCAAAAGGTACATCGCATGTCGGATGAGACATTGAAAGAAATGGTCCGTCAGGTTATGCAGCAGGGTGGACAAAGTGTTTCTTTTGGGTGGCAGGGTGGCGAACCCACTCTGATGGGATTGGAATTTTATCAAAAAGCTGTTGAATATCAGCGTAAATATGGCAGGCAGGGGCAGGTCGTTGGAAACGGGCTGCAAACCAATGGTGTGTTAATCAATAAAGAGTGGGCCCGGTTTCTCAAAGACGCACAGTTTCTGGTGGGTTTATCACTCGACGGTCCACAGCATATTCACGATCAGTACCGCAAATTCCCCAGTGGTAAATCCAGTTGGGAGCGTGTTGTTAAGGCCCGAAATGTTATGCTGGAGGTGGGAACCGAGGTGAATGCACTCGTGGTTGTGAATGACTATTCTGTTCAATATCCGGAAGAGATCTATGATTTTCATAAAAAGGGTGGTCTCTCTCACATGCAATTTATACCCTGTGTGGAGCCCGATCCCTTGAATCCCGGAAAGGCGGCACCCTATACCGTAACGCCCGAGGCTTTTGGTGAGTTCTTGTGCAAGATTTTTGATTTATGGCAAAGTGATTTTAGAATGGGCATGCCCACTACATCGGTACGATGGTTTGATTCATTATTTTACACCTATGTTGGTTATGATGCACCTGAATGTACCCTGCTAAAAGAATGCGGTATATATACTGTTATAGAACATAATGGTGATGTCTATTCCTGTGATTTTTTTGTAGATCCTGAATGGAAGCTGGGTACACTTGAGGATGATAATCTGGGTGATTTGCTAAACTCTCCATTGCAAAATATGTTTGGCGCGGAAAAATTGAAACGGCCCCTCGAATGTGAAACCTGTAAATGGTTGAATCACTGTTATGGCGGATGCCCCAAAGACCGGTCCGGGAACCCTGAAACCGGTGGCTCAAACCAGTTTTGTCAATCTTATAAAATGTTTTTCGAACATGCAGATACAAAATTGCGTGAAATGGCGGATGCGTGGATGATTGAGCGGGGCATGAAGGAGCCGCAAAAGACAAAAACTATACGTAAAGATCATGCCGACGTAGGACGTAACGATCCCTGTCCCTGTGGCAGCGGAAAGAAATATAAAAAGTGCTGTGGAAAGATTTAATGACCTATTTAGAAAAATATTAACATTATCTGATATAACTTTTTATGTTACAGTAAACAAGTTGTGGAGATATGTAATGAACACTTTGGATAGAATAACATTCAATAAACATATTATGGGGGGAAAAGCGTGTATAAGGGGAATGCGAATTACTGTATCTATGGTACTGAATTTGTTGGCAAACGGTTTAACGAATGAAGAAATATTGCGTGAATATTCTGATTTGGACCCACTTGATATTCAACAATGTCTCAAATATGCAGCTTATTTAGCAATGGATGAAATTGTCACTACACCCGAGGCTTTGGTGTGAAATTTCTCGCCGATATGTGTATTTCATCAAGTACAGTAAATTTTTTACGTGTTCATAAATGTGATATTTTACATGTCCGGGATAGAGGATTGCAGAAAGCTACTGATACTGAAATTCTTGATATTGCCATAAAAGAAAATAGATCCGTTTTAACGTTTGACCTTGATTTTACGGACTTTATGGCCGCATCCGGGGAAAACTGCCAAGTGTGATTTTATTGCGTTTATCTAATGCTAAACCAGAAAATGTAAATGGACGATTATTATTTGTTCTAGATTCCTCAAAAGAATTTTTAGAAAAAGGCGCGATTGTAAGCATTGATGACAACAAACATAGAATTAGAATGTTACCTATAAATTGATTTCTAGTTTAGTGCATTTGTTAAAAAAGGGATTGAGCAAAATTGGCTCAATCCCTTTTTTTATTATCTTTTGCGAACATTCCAAAAATCGTGGATGGTGAGGTTGAGGTATACTTGAAAGTAATTGTCTTTGATCAGCTCACGGTTCAGTGTGCCTTCCTGCCCATACTCCAGAGCAAGATTGAGAATGTTGATTCGGTTCCAGGGAATTCTAATACCTATGTTTACAGCCGCAGAATTGACCTCTGTCAGGATCAATATAAGAATCGGATACTTTATCAGTGATAAAACCGGTTAAATCAAAAGTATAATAGGTTTCCTCATGATAGAGATTGTCTAAATACTGGTAAGAAGAATAATGATTGCCGGTATAATCATAGTTGTTGAGAATATCTGCCTCATAAATATATATCTGTGATGGCAGGTCATATTCATTATAACTGCCCTTTAGGGGGGCAAGTGAGAGTGTTGCTTTTAGTATCTTTCCGCGATCAAGGTATAGAAGTCTCCCAGTGATGGATAATCTACCCGGATAGCAAGACCAATTCCACCATACAAATACGCCAGACCATTGGTCTCAGTACTTGGAAGCGGGTTTTTCTGATTAATCAGTGCGCTCAATTGTGTAGTACTAAAATCATGTGTAATATGATTGAATTGCTTTGAGGTATTGTAAAGACTGAATTCATGAACCAGGTGTTCCGTATCATACGCCTTTCGGGTAGTGAAAAACGATAGCTTGACTTTTCCTACATCGCCTTCAAATCCTACAATGCAGCCTTTGTATGCATCATCAACAATGAGTGCGAGTCCTTTAAAATAGTCGATGAAATCATTTATATTGGTAACAATAGAATTTTCCTGAATGATTTTTGTGTACAAATCACGACCAATTGCATCGTCTATTCTTATTACCAATGTGTCTACAGGATTATTAGGAGAAGGTGTGTAGACAATTGAGCCAATAGGATTGGGATTATACTCGTAAGTGGTTTGATTGGTAATGAGCGAGTCTTTTTCATCTATAACCTCGGTTAATTGGTGGACCAAAATTTTCTGTAAAAGTGTAGTGTCTCCATAAGCATATTTGTTGTAGGTAAGCACCAATGCAAGTGAGTCATATGTGTCTGTCGTTTCAATATTCAATGTATCCGGAATTCCCAATTGAAAAAAACTGCTGCAAGAAACATCTCCAAAAGTTTCATCACTATGGTGTCCCAAAAGAATGCTGCCCGAGCTTGGAGCCTTGAGTGTATCTATGATGATTGTGGAGAGGTTTACAGACAATGTGTCAATCAACTGGTACCCGGTTTGTGAATTGACATAATCTGAACCCATAGAGGTATCCGAATCTTTGGAACAGGAAAGAAAAATCCGGAACTGAACAATATCAAGGTATGCAGAATATAAACTATCGCTGCAAAACCGGGTACCTGTTTTATCTTTATATTCATAAAAGTCTCATTTTAGAATGAATCGGTTTTTTTGATCTGGAACCGGGGCCTGTGTGTATTGATTGCACAGGCCGGCCAGATTTTAATTATTGACGATAAGCATAGAACTGCTATTGTCTACGACAATAATTTTATTCAGATCTACCTGTGTAGCTCCGGGCTTGAATCCCCACAGGTCGTCAAAGTCATCATCCTCAGCACTGCCGTCTTTACCTGTGGCTATGTAACCAATATCACCAATTGTGAAGCCAACTGCATCGAGACGTGAGGTGGCTTCAAGTGAGGTTTTTTGAGTCCATAAATCTGTTTCGGGATTATATTCCCAAACAGCAGTACCGGTTGAACTCAGACCACCGGTAGCAACATAACCTTTGCCATTTACAGAAAAAGCAACTTTGTTGGTACCAATAATGTTGGTATAATCATCATCGTATTCGTTGTCAGAGACATTATAAATATCACGTTTTTTGACCCAGTTACCTGCCTGAGGATCATACGCCCAAAAGTCATCTTCATATGAACCATTTGCTATTCCTGTGCACACATAACCTAAACCATCAACAACAAAGGCTACCGCATCTTTACGCTTACTACCCTCAATGCTGATGATTTTGGTCCATTCGTTTCCATCGAGATCAGACAGCTCTGTCCAATCGCCAACGAGATCATCGTCGCTGCAATTGACAAATGAGAACACGGCCAGGGAAAACAATAGTATATACAAAATTTTAAAAAGTGTGGGCCTTGTCGATTCCTTAAGCATGATATTGGGTCTCCCTTTTATTTTGTTGATGGGTTGGGGTTTTTGAATAATTACGTTGCCTGATGTTTGCAGATATCTTGATTTTGTGATGGATTTTAATAAAAGTTTATCGGTTAATTCTACCGGATTTAACCATCATTAAACACCCATTAGACCATTGGATTGTGAAATCAATTCCATAAAAGATGAAAAAATGCCTGTTTTTTTGAGATTGCAAGTTACTGGTAACGAAATGAATGAATAAATCTGACTTGAATATTTTATGGTTAATTAACATAAAAATATATATTTAGATTGATTCTGGAATAGAAGTTGCTATCTTGATATAAATAGAAATTAAATTGTGACCATGTTTAAAAATTATGTGTTGAAATTGAACTGGAGATCACAAAGATGAAAAAAATGCATTTTTTCAAAATCCTGCCCATTATTCTTTCAATTTTATTTTTCTTTTCGCTTTCAATTTATTCTCAAGCTTTGCCAATTTCTACTTCTACACATTTTTCCGGCTCTGGTAATTGCGCCCAATGTCATATTTTTGATGGAAATGCATTTACAACACAGAGTGGAAATGATGTATCACCCACGACGTTTTGGCGCTCAACCATGATGGCCAATGCTTCACGAGACCCACTCTGGCAGGCAAAAGTCAGTGCCGAGGTTGCAGCCCATCCCGCATTGCAAGCGGTGATTGAGGATAAATGCACAACCTGTCATATGCCAATGGGACGTACAGAATCAGTTATTATAAGGGCAGAGGGATTTACATTTGATGAAGGTTTGTCTGATCCCTTGAGTATGGATGGAGTGAGCTGCACGCTCTGTCATCAAATCCAAAATTCCAATTTAGGTACAGAGACCAGTTTTACCGGGGGGTACGATATTACCAATGCGCATTCCATATTTGGCCCTTTTACTAATCCAACAACAATGCCGATGTTTAATATGACAGGGTATACCCCTTTATATTCTGAGCATGTACACAAGTCAGAATTATGTGCCACATGTCATACCTTGTATACACCTTTTGTGGATGACGCAGGCCGGGTGGCTGGTTATTTCCCGGAACAGACACCTTATCTGGAATGGGAAAACAGCAGCTTTCCCGGCGAGTCTGTTGAATGTCAGACCTGTCATATGCCGGTTACAGAAGAACCGATGCTCATCTCAACAAGGCCTCCGTCACTTACAACAAAGCGTTCACCCATCTGGGGGCATGATTTTGTGGGTGGTAATATATTTATGAATACCTTGATAAGAGATAATCTGGATGTTCTTGGCGCAACGGCAACAATACAAAATTTTGACAGTACTTTGAGTAAATCAAAAAGGCTGTTACAGCAGCAGTCTGTTAATTTATCTGCAACAGCCCGAATTGATGATGATACCCTGGTAATCCGGGTGCTTGTTGAAAATCTTGCAGGGCACAAGTTCCCCACCGGATTTCCCAGTCGCCGGGCATGGTTGCATGTTGTCATTCAAGATCATAATGAAAATATTGTTTTCGAATCCGGGAAACCGGATGAAAATGGTGAGCTGTCAGGCATTGATGACGGTTATGAACCTCATCATGATGTGATTAGACAACCAAATCAGGTACAAATTTACCAGGCAATTATGAAAGATATAAATGGGGATGTTACCTATACCTTGCTGCGGGGAGCAGAATACGCCAAAGATAATCGTATTCCACCCACAGGATTCATGAGCACAGTTGAACATTATAATGATATTGCCATCTGTGGAAATGCATTAACTGATAATAATTTTAATATTTATGATGATGGACAGGAAGGAGCCGGGAGTGATTATATTACATACAAGATGCATGTTGATAATACGGTGACGAATTACAATATTTCAGTGACTATGTATTACCAGACCCTGGAACCTCGCTTTGTTGCGGATTTGAATGCTTATGATACTGAAAAGGTTGGAGGTTTTTCCGTATTTTATCAAGCTATGGATAAAGCTCCTGTTGAAATTGCCGGCGTCTCTGCTAGTGTTGACAATTCCACAAATACTACAATTGATGAAAAATATATGAATCCGGATGGGTGGAAATTGTTTAACAATTACCCAAATCCATTTAATGCGGGAACTGTTATTCAATATACAATTTCTCAAAATACCTTTATTACATTGGATATTTTTGATGTTACAGGAAGAAAAGTGACAACGCTTGTTTCGGAAGCATTAGCAGCAGGAACGTATACAACAGACTGGCGAGGGATAGACAGAGCAGGAAATTCTGTTTCGAGTGGAATTTATACTGCGGTATTGTCAGTAAATGGACAACAAGAAATAATTCGTATGCTGTTATTGAAATAAAATTTATGGTTTTGCGAGCTTGGTAACAGAGACGTTATCTATCATAATATCAAGAATAACTGCTTTGCCATTTAATACGCTTATGATGGCATAGGTACTTTTTGTATTATTGCGTTGGGCTTTTCTGAACTGGTCTTCTGCGTTTTGGGCCTTTGTCTCTTGCATATAAAATCGGCTAAAGGGGTAATTGATGACCATTGTATTTGCATCGTCAGCGCGGACATAATAAACCCGAGCTTTGATATAGTCTGTCGAGTTTTGAGGCTTTTCCTTGGATACGGATTGGATCCGGGCAAAGCCGTCTTTGTCTGTTTCAAGAATAACGAATACCGTTTCATTAGGTACCCAGGAGGTATCACTATTTAGGGGGAATTCTGTTTCAGTAAACGCAAGGTCGATATACTTGCCGTGAAAGGGGTCGTTGGGGTCAACCGGTTCGGTGAGGAAATTGAACTTATTACCGTTCTTTATTACGTTTTCCCGATCGATTATCATGGATGCAGGGACAAAGAGCTGGACCATCGCAACGATTATGAATAACAATAGTATGATTTTATTTTTACGCATTGGCTTTTCTCTTTTTTAACATCCAATAGTTTGCTGTAAAAAAGCCGGAGCCGATTAAAACAAAAATAATTCCCCGGGTCACAAAGCTGAATTCCGTATCGAAAAAACGACAGATGATCAATGCAGACATGACCAGCAAGCCAAGATTTAATTCTAGAATTTCACCATTTTTGGTACCCATAATAATTCCACCCAGCCCCATTGCAAATATTAAGAGATTAATTAGAAATACTGCGCCGGGTGTTGCCATTCCTGCAAGGAAAATAAAGAAAAAGAGAATAAAGGCATATGAAAAGGGAGACAGATCTGTTTTTTTATATCGGGTAGCCATTATTATTTTTAAAACGATTGCTGACAATGTGACGAGTATGGCTATAATTCCTTCTCTGGATATCAGCATATATTCAGGATGGAATGAACTTTTTTGCAGTTCGTTCCAGAACCAGTCAAAACTCAATGTTAACAAGAGGGAGAGGGTCCCCAGAATCCCTGTTAATGTAAAAGCATTGTTGATCGTTCTTTTCTCATCATTGAATAGTGTGTTGCCAATAATATGATACAAACCAAACATGCTGATATAAGCAACAAACATAAATTCAGTATTGTTGAACGCTATTGTGCCCAGTGCAATAATTGGCGAAAGGGGAAATAGCCATTTGTGCAATGTTGTAAATCCGCTTTCCGGATAATTGCGAATTAATATGATAAAATGGGGGATAATGGCCAGTAATAAAATCCAATATAGCCATGACTCGGCTACCGGATGCATCCAATAGCCTATCTCGCAGGCGTATGCGGTTATTCCGATAATGTACAGTATAGATGAAATGGATGATTTTGCCAGATACACAAGCGGAAGCCCCAGCAGCATCCATGTTAATAGAAACCGTCCCAAATTGCCGGGCAAATGATAGATCTGACCGATCAGGGCTATGGTTGCACCAATGATCAGGAACAAAAAGACGGTACTACTTTCGCGCCAGGCGATGCTATCTGATTTTTTTGTAATTGCATAGCTGCAAATCAGTTGGGCAATGACAAGCAACAGAAATGTCAAACCGGTTTTGAATAAACGTGGCAGCGTGTCCCAGTTATGGGCAAATATAAGGATGATACCCAGTCCAACCAGCAATGCACCCAGAATTCCAAAAATGACAAACAAACGGTTTGTGGCATTGGCCTTTCGGTTTTGGTAATAGGCCTGAATGTCTGCCGCTGTTTCAGGTGTAATGACTTTAGCGTTTAGCAGCTTATTTATGTCTCTATGTATATTCATGCAATTAAATTAATCAAAATTTTTAATAAAAAAAGAATTATCTGTATCTATTCAATTTTTTTGAAAAGCAGGATCATGAACGGATAACGCTAAAAAATAAATTGCTGCATAATAGGTAGCAAGAATCAAAAAGTGAGATAATGGAAGTGATGTATGAAATTTGTTAAAAGCCAAAAAGGAATCGGATGTTAGAAAAAGTATTGAACCTATTGCTGCAAAGGTTTTGTTTTTTGCAGGAATGTGAACGCATTGTTCAATAGCCTGCCATGCCATAAAAAGTATGGCGGATAAATAAAACAGAACCGGCCAAAGGAGGCCGTTCAGTGATGGAAAAAATATTGCAAATATTATGGTTCCGGTTAATCCCAAAATCAGCAAAATATACCAGGTAATATAAAATCCTTCTGTGAGAAACGCAGCGATGAAAAACAAGTGAGCGATTAGAAAGCTGGATAAACCTTTGATAAAAGTTTTACCGGGAAGCATTAGAAATACATCGCCCATAATGCAAAAGACCAATCCGATTGTTACAAGATATCCATATTTATTACGAGTTTTAAAAGCACCCTGCGCGGCAAGTAAGATAATGAGTGCTGTTGTAAGGGGTTTGAAAAAATACACATGTATTCTTTGACCCCAGTAGTACAAGGATATGGTTATGATTGCCGTGATGAAAATAATCAAAGATGTACGTTTCACTGTGGGATCCTGATTTTTGATGCATGGCTAATTATTTCAATTGCACACAATATAGTGTTTAATTGTTTCATCTGCAATAGTAGCAAGGATATTAGGTGTGATTGATTAAAACAGGCAGGCATTAATAGCCTGCCTGTTTAATAATGGGTCTAGATGTCAGAATATTCGGTGGGGTATAGATAGTATTTTGTGTTTTTAGAAACATTGTCCGCGTACTCGGGCAGGTCTTTCATTGCCAGCCAGTCGGGATGAGTTCTGAATTTGTTCCACTGTACCGCATGAGATGCACTGTCTTTGTATGTGGTCATGTACATCAGGTTGGGCATACATGGCCCGGAAATAACCTGACCAAAAAACAGGGGATTGGAACCAATAGCGTTAAAGGTTTGGACTTCGCCATTGTTAAACATGTCTACCTTGTTGACATGTTTTTTCTCGGTTGGAGATTCATAGCTTCTCAGTTCGTAAATTCTGTCTTTGACCGGATTGTCGTAAGAAAATGTGCCAAAATGCGGTTGTGCTGAAAAAGCCAGTAACAGGATGCTTTCAATACGGTCATAGGGTGCTTTATCCGGAGCGGCATTGATATAAGCGTCGCCATCTGATTGATATTGTCCGTCTTTAGCAAGAATGAAATCCAGCCCCTTGAACTGATCTAATGATTTGAATGGTACCCAAACCCAGATCTGCATGCTGGTTTCGGATTCCTGTTGTCTGGGTTTAAATACGCCTACTTGAGGGATTCCCGCACGATGCAAGGCCGGTATATAGGCGGTTTTTAAATAATTGTCAACCTGGTCCATTTGTCCTTGACTGCTGAGTTGATAAATTTTGAGCTGGTAATAGTCACGATCAGATACTACTTTCTGAGTTGTTGTACAACCTGTAAACATTGATAATAAAAGGCCCAGAGTTGTTATGACCAGTAGAGTGTTCAAGAAACGTTTTGTTAGCAATTTGTTTTTCATTGTTACTCCTGAAGTTAAAATTGAAAAGCAAGTTACCCGGTTTATAAAATGATGGAAAAGATTTTGCTGGTGTTGAATATTTATTAAATTAATAGATACACCCTTAAAAGCAATGATTTTTTGTATTGGATCTTGAAAATTAGTGTAACAAGAGTGTTATTAAGACATGAAATGGAACACAGGCAGGGGATTTAAATTTACCCTGCCTGGAAAAATTTTAAATATCCGAGTATTCTGTGGGATAGAGATAATTGTGAACATGTTTGGAAACAGTATTTTTGTATTTGTCTATTTGTTTCATGGCTTTCCAATCCGGGTGGTTGCTAAAGGAGCTCCAGGTGTTTTTGCGAGCCAGTGTGTCGGCATAGGTTGTCATGTACATCAGGTTTGGCATGGTTGCACCTGAAAGTACCTTGGCAAAAAAGAGGGGATTGGCACCGATGTTTTTAAAAATATCAATCTCGCCACTGTTAAACATGTCTACTTTGAGCATGTGGGCTTTTTCGGTTGCAGACTCGTAGCTTCGAAGTTCATAGACTCTGTCCTGAACCGGGTTGTCATAGCTAAAACTGCCATAGTGCGGCATTCCGGCAAATGCTTTTAAAAATGTAGTTTCGATACGGTCATATGGCGGATTGTCATAAGCCGCATTGATATAATCCGCACCATCTGTTTGATACTGGGAATCATTTGCCAGTATCTGTTCAAGTCCTTCAAACTGTTCAAAAGAATGAAAAGGCAACCAAACCCAAACTTGCATGCTGGTTTCGGATTCTTGTTCTCTAGGTTTGAATACGCCCACTTGAGGGATTCCCGCGCGGTGCAAGGCCGGTATATAAGCGTTTTTTAAATAACTTTCTATCTGATCCATTTGAGCTTGGCTGCTCAATTGGTAGACTTTGATCTGGTAATAATCATTTTGTGAAACCGGTTCCTGGGGCGCACAACCGATAAATACAGATATCAGCAGAACCAGAATTGTGAGGGGAAATAGGATTTTGAAAATTTGATTTGGCAGTAATCGGGTTTTCATTTTTACTCCTGAGGTTGTATTGAATACTGTATGGATTGTAATACGTTGTGGAAAGTTAGCATCGTTACCGTTATCAATATTAACAGATACATTCACAAAAGCAATATGTTTTTTCCTGCCTTGGTGCAGGGTGTCGGGTTATAGGGGAAAACAGGGGATATTTTGATGAATAGTTCAGGCCAATTTGCGTGTCATCTGGTTCAACACTACCGGGCATTTGCCTGATGGAAGCTTGGGGATTGTTTGAACAAACTCTATTCTGGCTTTGGCTTGCGGACCTAACAGGTGCAGTAACTTGTTTTCCAGATCTGTTTTTGATGATCTGTGATTTTTGCTGATAACCTTTAAGCTGTATTGATCTATAGATTCCTGAACAAACTGGTATTGACTCACATCGCTGATAAAATTGTCTGCTGTTTTTAAAATATCTTCAATAACAGCCCAGTTGACAATGGTACCGTTGGGATTATAGATAACATCATTCACGCATCCTTGAATGCTTTTTACTTTCAAGGCGCCTGGGCATTTATCTGTCTGGGTGTTACGTGTAACGATATCACCAATCTCGTATCGGATGAGCGGCATTGCATGGGAATAGAGATCTGTGACAATCAATCTGGCGGGTTCATTGGGTTCTGCTGGTTCATTATTGTCGAGTTTCAGGAATTCGAAATAATGTGAAGCGGTATTCAAGTGGTAACTGTTGCAGATTTTACATTCATGTGCTACTAAACCGAGTTCCTGTGTAGCGTATCTATCATATAGATTGCCACACAAAACGGCTGATATCTGGCTTCTGAGCTGCCTGGTTAATGGTTCTGCACTGGTGACAATACCTTTAAGATGAAAGGTATCTTGATTGTCTCCTCTAGCATTACAATAGGAGGCAATTTGAGATAAAACGCTGGGCCAACCGACAAGGAATTCAGTCTTTTTTGTTATAAGCAGTTCTCTCTGTTTTTTTAGCCATTCCTGATTAATATATGACGGATTAATGATTACCGCATTGTGGATGAATTTATAAAACCTGCTGAATTTATCTGTACGAACCTAGGCAAATGGCATGCCCGGCAGGTATCCGGCAATTTGATTGTAAAACAGCATTTCTGTAGTGCGACGCCATAATTTGTTCGGTGTGATATAAAATACAAAAGGTGTTCCTGTGGATCCGCTGGTGCTTGTTTTTTCAAGATGGGCCTGATTAAATGCGTTCGAAATAAAATCGTTATACTGTGTTTTCAGGATCGATTTTGTCAAAACCGGAAAATGATTCAATTCTGGTTTTAATCCAAAATGGGTGTAAAAAGGCGTAGTTTGCACAGCATGTTCAAGTAGGGCTGTCAATTTTTTAGCAGTTTTTGACTCCATCTTTGCAGGATTTATATGGTACTCTTGCAATTCATTTAAATGGCTGGAATATCTATTGGCATGTAACTTGAAGGCTGCTTTAAAAATATATCCTCTTGGATTGTTTTGTGATTGAATGATATGCTGGGTCCTTTTTAATACTTTTGAATACAATGCAAGCTATAACACATATATCGTAATGAATTTATTAAAATTTAGTCTTTTTTGGGGGGAAAGTTGATAATTGCAGCAGAATTATTCAAATACCTTATGAGAACTGATAATGAGGAACAAATCAGTTTATATGGTGATACCCCATTTGGTTTCAAAAGATATTATATGTTACTTGAAAGATAATAATTGTTTCCAGTTGTGTCTACTCTTTAGTTATACTCAAGTTTTGAATAACAGAAATACAATTAGATTGGCCGAATGGGAGTAGCCATACGGCCAATTAATTGTGACTTGATACTAAAATAAAACTTTATAAATATAAGCGTAAATATAATAGTAACTTGCTTTTTGATAATGAGCCGGATTCATCGGGTCTGTTGTTGGTTTGTTGGTTACTTTGCTCTACTTTATCTTTACCCAGAAATGTTATCAGGAATTGAAATTCAGATCCCAGACTTAGTTGATCTGTAAGAAAGTATTCTGTCCCCAATGCCGGCCCTGTGTAAAAATCGGTCCTTTTGGTTTCGGTTTTATTACTACTTGCTTCACCGTTAAACTTTGATGTTGATGACATGCTGTTAATGCCCAACTTGATTCCTAGATAAGTATTACTTTTTTCATTGTTTTTGAGGATCTTTGAAAAACCTATTCCCAGATGAAAAATTGACAAGGTGTTTTCCTGAGAATAAGATTCAGAAGAAAAATCGTCCTTGTGAGAATATCTCCAGAAACTGAATTCGGGCTCAATTCGAAAGTTGTTTGTTATGACTGTTCCATAAAGAATCGGGAATTTGATATAGTCATATATTTCACTCTCATACTGGTTTGGGAAGTCAAATTCTTGAAAGAGTTCTACGAGGTTCATACCCACTGCATATTTATTGGATTCTGCAAAAGATTGTGTTGCTGCTAAAAACACGAATAAAACAATTGTGATGTTTTTCATTTTACCCTCATGATATTGTAAATATTGTTAATAGTTATATTACCAAATGAATTTTAACAGGTTATTGAGTTTTAAAAATGCCATTTCAAGAATAATAATGCTTCGCTATTTATAAAATATCCTGATTTGTTGTCGTAATTTTCTGCATTGCTGCTGCCTGTATTGTCTTCATTCCCGAGTATGGTTGTCATTATTTGGAATTCAGTCCCCAGGCTGAGTTTGTCTCTTAACATATATTCGATACCCAAATAAGGCCCTATGAGCAAGTCGGTCCTGCTGGAGATGGAAGTTTCGGAGCCATAACTGTAATTGGATTTATTCTCAAAGTAAAGCTTGTCTAATCCTATTTTTGCCCCTATATAGGTTGTCGTTTTATGGGTCTGCGAGATGATGGGAGACAGGCCAATTCCTAAATGAATCACAGAATAATGCATCGTAGACTTGTACATGCCATTGTTGCTATCATCAGAATATCTCCAATAACTGAATTCAGGTTCTATTTTGATTTTGGACTCTGTTAAGGACATGTAAAGTACCGGGTACTGAATCTGTGAGTACAGTGTGTTTGCCATCTCGCTGCCAAGATCATAATTGGAAAATAAATCCCCTAGATTTATTCCCATTGAGAACCGATTAGATTCAGCGTATAATTGACAAACAAGCACTAGCATACCAAAAAATGTAACATAGTTTTTGCTTTTCATTTCCCCCTCAATTTTTATGATAAATAATAAATTGTGGATTCCTGTTTGTTTAATTTCAACAGCAAGTGTTTTGTTCCCGGTATAATTTATTATACTAATAATACATTTGCAAGAGTTTTTGCATGAACATTAATTGTTATTGCTTAAATCTATAGGCAGTATAACTGTAAAAACCGATCCCTTCCCCGGTTGACTCTCTACTTTGATCTCTCCCTTGTGTTCCTGTACGATTTGAGAGGATATGGATAAACCCAGGCTTGCTCTGACAGTGGCATCTTTGGTTGAAAATCCGGGATCAAAAATAGAATCGATTTTTTCCGGTTCAATGCCTTTTCCAGTATCCCGAATAGAGATGTGAATGTTATTATTCTGAAGGGAGGTAGTGATAGTGATTGTTCCTGTACCATCAATGGCCTGACTTGCGTTTTTGATGAGGTTGAAAAAGACCTGGTTCAATTTGCGGGGATTACAGTAAAATTCGGGTATATTACCATAAGTTTTGATAACATTAATATTGTTGAGCATATCGTGTTTGGTGAGTAAAAGTATGCTGTTCAATCCTTCATGTATGTCTGCTTTCATCATTTCTGATTCGTCGAGTCTGACAAAATTTTTCAGATTGTTAACAATCTCACTTAACCGGTTGGTACCCTGGGTAATCAAATTGTCCGCATCCAAAAGAATTTGGATCATTTTGCCAATCTCGGGATTGTTTTCAATATTAACAAGGGATTGTAACTGGTTCACTAGTTTGGCGGCAGCTTTGGCTTTTGTATCGTTCATACTGCGGATAGCACTGATGGGTGTGTTAAGTTCGTGGGTCAACCCTGCAACCAACTGACCCAGGGAGGCCATTTTTTCCTGCACTATGACCTGTTTTTGCATCTGGTTGAGTTTCAAGAGTGTATCTTCAAGTTCGAGATTTTTTTGTTGCAGTTCACGGGTGCGGTCATCCACTTTATGTTCGAGATTGATGTTTAGTTCATAGACCTTTTCAATCTGGTGGTTCAGTATTGCCACGAAAAAGAATACAGCCATGAGCGCTGTGCCGAGATAGTTTGTACCCTGCCACATTACATTCTCGGCCGGGAAAATTGCTGCTCCAATATACCCAAATAGCAGCCACACCAAAGTGCCTGCTGAAATAAGTATGATGAAGCGTTTTTGTGATTTTTCCTTTGCTGTTTTAAAGCTTTTAACTGCCATGGCAAACAAGTAGATAAAGATAAACCCAAAAAGTGTAAAAAGAGATTCTCCTACTTGGCCAAATTCAACATCCCAAATGTGTTGGGGGTTGTCTGATATTTTTATGACAAGTTCTGTTAATTGTGAAAGCACCATGTTCAGAATGATAAAACCTATGGCAATTTTTTTAAATAGTCCGGTTTTGATCTTGAGAACAGTATCGTTTGGTTTTTTGTCATAACCGGTAAACGCATAAAAAAATATTACCAGGGCAATTGGGACGAGAAAGCCAGCTGTGAATGTGAAACGCATCCAGCTTTTGATTTGCTCAACATGTCCGTACTGGAACCATGCAAAGAATGCAAAGCTGTCAATTGCCAGGGTAAGTGTGAAAAAGGAAAAGACACGGTTTATTTTTTCACGGTGACGAAACAACCAAGTGATAATTGATAACAAGGTACACAGTATACCCGATATCAACATGGGCACGTACAGTATATTCATAAAATTGTATCCGGAATTTTGAATGTTTATGAAAAATACAAATATTTTTGATCAATGGTTACTGTTTTTTTAAGGCATTGGTGCTTTTCGGTGGATTGTGCAAAGGTATAATCCGTAAGTAGGATAGGAATTGACTGTCGCTTGGGGTATAGTGTAATAATTTATTTTTTGATTTTTCTAACAAGCCAAAAGAATAGTGGGAACAGGATTGTAGTGGAGATAAGAATGATAACACACTCGATCATTAAAAACATTATGAGCCAGGGGATTTGTTCTCCAAAGTAATAACTTTTTTCTGCTGTCAGTATATAGTTAAAAAAGAGCGCTACGATAGTTGCCACAATAATACCCAATATGGAACATAACAGTCCTATTAAATATTGTTTGAAAGAGAATTTCTCAAGAAAATAAATGATTGAGAGTATGATGGCCAATATGATGGGTAGAAATATCAGATATAGAATTGTATTGGGATCCCAGGCTTTTGCATTGGGCAAGTATTCAAAAATCATTTCATTCATCAAGTGCGCAATAAAGTAGAAAAGAAAGAGGTAGCGATAGTATTTCATTATACGTCCTGCTGTTGGGAGTGATAACCAGTCTGTGGTAAAAGATAGTCTGAATTTATCTCAAATGCAAACAAGGATTTAGGTTTGTTTAAAGAATAGCAGGATCATTTGCTGCAAAGAGGTTTGTTATTTGGATTTATTCTGCCATTCTTTTTTATGTTTTATGCTGATTATCAAAAATAAACCACCAATTGCAATAAATACGGGGCCGGTGGGCTTGCCATCAAAAATGGCAATGAAACTTGAGCCCAAAGCCAATAATGCCAAGCCCAGAATGTACATGCCTTTATAATTGGGATTTTTATCTCTCATAATTTACACTTTAGTGATGAGTACAATCTGTTATCTCTATATAATACAATATTAATCTTTAATTGCAAATGATAATGATTTTTCATTCCAGTTCATTACGCGCGTCACGACGGATAAGTTCGATCTCGGCTTTTCCCAATCCCAGTGAAATAAGGAATTCTTGATGGGCCTGAGGTGACTGTAATTCAAACGCCCTGTGCCAGTTGTCCATATCTTTGTCACTCATCCCGGATGCTCTTAGAATCGACACCCAGGTTTCTTTGTCCATTACGCCGGTATGTTTCAGTAACGATTTGTCCTGTAATAATTTTACGATAGAATGCTGCTGTTTCCGTAGCTGTCTGATTTTATCAGACAGCACAGAAAGGTGGTTTTCTAAAATATTGATGAATTGTGTATCGCTTTCCGACAACAGGATCTGGATTTCTTTCAAAGGCAGCCCCATATCGCGATATGTGCAAATGTGCTCCAGGCGTTTTTTATCTGATTCGGAATAGATTCTGTACTTTTTTTCTGACCGGGCGGGTTTTAAAAGTCCAATTGAATCATAATAAATCAATGTCGTTCGGGAAAGTCCGAATTCTTTAGCGATTTTGCTAATGGTATATACTGCCATTTTTAATTACTCCTGGGGAGTTGGTGCAAAAACAAAATCCAAATTTACTTTTATCAGCATTACTAAGATAATTATAAAAATTGCTATTCCGTTTGATATAAATATGAGCCTTACCGGATCAACTTGCAGTGCTGAATTGATTAATAAATCCAGTAGCAATCCATAGAAACCCAGTCCTATTGGTACAGATGCATTCGTAACTGTATTTAAAATACCAAAAACCCGTCCGTGAAATTCGGGATGTGCTTTTTGTTGTAGAAATGTAATATGAACAACAACAACAACCCCGATTATTGTTCCCAAACTGGCGAGACAGATTGCACTGGATATAAAAGAGCCTGATATTCCCAATATAATAAACAAAACGGATGAAGA
This sequence comes from bacterium, assembly GCA_963693055.1. Classification (GTDB taxonomy): domain Bacteria; phylum Zhuqueibacterota; class Zhuqueibacteria; order Residuimicrobiales; family Krinioviventaceae. Next base: position 4,617,069 of record OY843751.1, on the reverse strand, counting down.
CAAAAATAATAGAGAGATAAGACGGGTAATTGGCAGCGTTGAAAAGTCTAATACACCTGCCAGAGTGAATCCTGTCAGAATACCTATAGCAAAACTGGCCATCAAATACCCCAACCACTCCTGGCCCAAACCCAACGTGTCAGAAATCCAAAATGGCAGCAGAACAGGTAGAGGAGCGAGAAAAAAGTGATAAATACCAATAATAGTCAGCAGATACAACAGACCCTGTTGAGAACGGCAATATTTAAATCCGCTTTGCATGTTTGAGACGAATTGACTTGGTGATTTTTTCCAGTTTATTTTAGATTGATGGTTAGTTTTGGGTATTTTAATAAACAGTTCTGAAAATCCTGAAAAGATGAAACTTGCACCATTCACAAAGAATAATAATATCGCACCCAGTTTTACAAAGAGCAATCCGCCAATGCCCTGACCAATAATCATGGATAATTGTGACGTAGCCTGAAATAAAGAATTTGCAGCGTTTAGTTTTTTTGCGGGGGAAAGTTGAGGAATAACAGCAGATACTGCCGGTTGGAAGAAAGCTGTGCACACACCTAAGCCTAAAGACAAGATGAACAGCGCTGTTAATTTTATAAAGATGGATAAACTGTTTGAGGATAAAATCAGGGTAGTTACGATGATTAATAATCCACTGATGATATCTGATAAAATAATGATGTTTTTACGGGAGTAAATGTCACTAAACGTCCCGCCGATTGGGGCCAATAAAATTGCAGGTATAGTACTGGCAATGAGTATTAATGACATCAGACCCGCGCTGTTTGTATGGTTTTTGATCCACAATACCAATGCAATTTCAAATAAAAATGTTCCGGTCTTGCTTACGAGCTGTCCCTGCCACAAGAGCACAAAATTTCGGTTTAATAGCTTTTTCATATTCTCCTCTTTTTTTATCAGTCTAATATAAGCTATAAAGTATTAGACAGGTCAAGGGCTTTTTTAAAAGGGATCGAAAAAATGATGGTTGAATAGATGGATTATTTTCAATTATAATTTACCTGCAGATAGGGTTTTTTCCGTTTTGTTTGTAGTAATAATCAGAAATCCAAAACACACTAATTAACAAAAGGAGGAAAGTACTGCAAAAATCTACATAGCATTGTTCAACATACAGGTCGACCTGATATAGATTGTTCTTTTTATGTAAGCGGGGAATAGGTTGTGATTTGGGTTGGAACATAGCAACCGTTTCAAAAGCCCAAAATCCCCTGGATAATTTGTGTTGAATGTTGTGAAAAAAATGAATTCATGTTTTATTAAATTTTAATTGAATTAATTATGGAGCATATTATGCAAACAAGACGTATTCTATTATTAACATTGATTCTGGCATTTATTTTTTCAAATGTATATGCCGCAAAGCTGAGTGGAGTTGTAATTGATGATAAGAACCAAAATGTAACAAACGCAAATGTAAATCTGTACGGTGTGGCATCCAGCACATCTGATACGTTATTTTACTCTGGGACTAGTGATGAAAATGGTCAATTTAGTTTTGACAATCTGCAAGGCGGAACGTATTATGTTGATGCTCAAACAGTAATAGAAACCCGGCCTGTTATGAATGTATGGAGCAAATTGACCGGTCCGATTAATGTTGAGCAAAACAATGAAATACAGGATGTTGTGATTGAATTTGTTTATGTTCTATCAGAGAACGGAGGTTTATCCGGGTACGTAAAAACAGATACTGGTCAGCCTCTTGAAGGCCTGGAGGTTGAAGCTTATTCAAACGATACGGTTAATTCGGATGAAAACAAGTCACACACTTTTAGTTATTTTACCACAACTGATGCTAACGGGCATTATGCATTTCAAAAGATAATGGCTGGTAAATATCATATTGCCAGTTCACATCCCATTGGTGGCAGCAAAGAAAATGATGAACTGATTCAAGTTTTTGCGAATGCGGAAGCAACAGCCAGTGATATTGTTTATACTGCTGATGAGATTTCTAAAGGTTATATAACGGGATCGGTTTTATTTGGAGATGGAAGCACACCAGTAGTTGGTGCCTCTATTGAATTTATTACAATTGATCCTGATACAGGTTATGCATTTTATAAAAACGCCAAAGTTGAGACAGGTGTAGATGGGAAATATAAATTGTCTGTTGCTCCGGGTGAATATATTGTAATGTGTCAATATTCAGACAGCGATGTTCCATTTTTTGCAGAGTATTATGAGGGTGCTAAAGATATAGCAGCAGCAAAATTAGTCAAAGTTAGCACAGATCAAGCCGTGTCGGATATAGATTTTTCTGTTCCTGCACCAAAAGTTATTTCAAAAGTAACAATAAGCGGCAAGGTTACAGATGACCAGGGAAATGCACTTGCTGCCGCAACTGTGGAATTGTTCTTTAAACAATCATTTTACAGCTCTGACTCTGTCAGTTATTCTGAAAAGACAACAGCTGACGCAAATGGTAATTATAGCTTTGAACTAAAAGATGTCAAGAGCCCATTAACAGAGATTATTATCTCGGCATTTTCTTCAGGATATTTTAAAGAATTTAACAATAACAAAAATGAATATTACCTTGCTGATCCTTTAATTCCTGGTGAAAAAACAGTATTTGAGAATATTGATTTTTCTTTGTCTCCGTTACCAAAAGTCTCTACCAATACCATAAGTGGTATTGTTCTTTCGGAAGCAGGAAAAGCAATTAGTGGCGCGGTAATTTCTGCCTATCATTCTAATGATGTGAATGTGATTTCAACTCGAACAGATTCTGAAGGAAAATATGAATTAACAAACTTGTATGAAGGCAAGTATGTTATTCAGTTTTACGCAGCAAATTATGTCCCTGAATTTTATAATGATGTGGAAAACTGGGAACAGGCACAGGCACTGTACCTGTCACAATCTCTTAACAATATTGATGCTACATTAACATCTTTTGCTGCAGACAGTAGTTCAGGTAAAGTAATGGGAAGTGTTGTGTCTGAAGATGGTGCTGAATTGGGTGGTGTTCTGGTATCCGTTAAGAATAGTAATGGCAAAACCGTTGGATTTGATTTTACCAATAACCAGGGACAGTATTGGATAGAAGGCCTTGAAAAAGGAACTCTGACAGTGATTGCGAACCGGGTCCAATATAATGTAGCAAGCAACGCGATAAGCCTTTTGGCACCATCAAAAATCTGCAATTTGTCATTGAAAAAAGTGAATGACGCCACATTTGTGGCAGATGAAGGTTCCAATGGCAATATTGCAACCAACTTTGAATTGCAAGGGAATTATCCCAATCCTTTTAATCCTGAAACATCAATTCATTTTGCGCTCAGCCAGCCGGCACAGGTTTCTGTCTCTGTTTATAATATGTTGGGACAAGAAATTTACCAGGCACAGAGTAACAGTGTTGTTAGTGGAAACCAATCGATTAAATGGAATGGTATGAATAAGCAGGGTGTAATCGTACAGAGCGGTGTTTATTTTTACAAAATTTCTGCTGCTTTTACAAATGGTAATAAAGAAACACAGACAGGTAGAATGCTCTTGCTTAAATAGATTTCTTGATTTTTTTAAAAGATATTGATTTAGCCCCTCGAGGTAAAGCCATATTTGTTGGATTTATTAGAGGGGTTTTGTTATACAGGTGTGGCTGAACTTTGTGTTGTTGTTTGCGGATTTATTATTTTTGGGGGGGAATTAAATACGAATTGCTGCTGTTTAATCTGCCATTATGATCTTATAATTCATTTCAATCATGTTGTAAATACAGTGTAGAGTTTTACTCAAGGCAAATAACTTTATATAGGATTAATATATGAACACTCGAACATCTAATGGTACTCTGACTCTGGCAATTCAATATTTTTTTGTAAAAATAAATCGATTCGGTCATATTGGTTTGATTGTGCTGCTGGTGGGGCTTTTTTCTGCCGTCAATCTCTATGCGCAGGGGAATGCAAGTATGGATAATTCTAATAAAGAGACATCTGTTGAACAATTTACGAATGCTGTTAATATGTGTCCGCTTGCATTGGCTTTTGGTTATTTTTCTGCCAATTATGAACATTTGTTTACTCCGGCGCATGGGTTGGTTGTACGTTTGGATTATGAAAGTGTACCGGGGACTTTTACCGATGCGAATATTGAAGCCAGTGGATATGCGATAGTTTTAAATTATCGCTGGCATTTGGCCAAACAGTTAAAGTCACTCTATTTTGGTACATATGTACGCTACCGCGAGTTTAACGGCACGGGGCAATTGGAGGGGACTGATTTTGATTTCACCATGCCTGAGTTTACTTTGGGGTTGAATGTGGGGAAAAGATGGGTTTGGAACAATGGTTTTAATATTAACTTTGCTTTGGGTTATGGCTTTTACAAGCAGGACCGTAATATTGATCCTTCGACTCCTGGGATTTCAAGTGCGATGGACCAATTTGAAAAAGATTATGAGTTTAGCGGTCCGTTTTTGGGCGAGTTTTCAATTGGCTATGCTTTTTAGGGATGGTTGCTTGTCTGAACTCAGATTAACAGGATTTAAGGATTGCCTTGATTAGAGATTGTTTGTCTGAATTATGATTTATAGGATTTGAGGATTAACAGGATTGGATTATGTTCGTTTTTTTTTAATCTTTTCATCCTGTTAATCCTGGAAATCCTAATGCAGACTAGTACCCCGGGCAAGATGCCCGGGGTTTAAATGATTAAAATAATGTGCAATTATTTTGTAAAGATCAGATGTTTACGGGATGCAAGTAATGCGAATTCCACTTAATAGTGCGACGCCGGATAATGGATTGAAATTTACTTTGATTCCTTTGCCATTTTCTGCATTTATTATAAAATCAAATGTAACGGCTCTTAAGCTACCATAATCCCGTTCCAGATTTAGTTTGCTTATGGCTTTTTCCCCATTAATGGTGATGTCAAACTCTCGTTCTTTGCGATCTTTAGAAGAATCGTCTGTTGACAAGTTGTATATTAGTCTGTTGCGCCCATTGGGATCGTTGTATTCTTGAAAAAGTAGTGTGAGTTTATATTGACCATCTGGAACATCGAAACGATACCCGGTAATGCCTTCAACAAAAGTTTGAAATAAGGGGTTGCAATCTGTACCCAGAATGTTTTGGGTGACTCCGGTTTGCAGCTGTCTTCTCTGTACTGTATAGGGAGCTCCTCCAATATATCCCCAGGATTTTTCTGTATATTGGCGGTCAGGAATCCACATGACTTTGGTTCCCGGATCATAAAAAGACACATCAGACCCTACATTGACTGCAAGATCTTTAACGCCGCCAGAATCAAGGTGAAAAGGCAGAACATTGTATTCAATGGTAACCTGATCTGAATGTCCATTATTATCAGATGCTGTTAGAATATTTTTGCCATTATTAAAAGGTACATTAAAATTTACTTCATGATCAGTTACTTTTTTCTTTCCAATTACTTTGCCGTCAAGTTTCAATTCAATTTCTTGTTGATTAGTAAATATCTTTACATTATCGTTGCAAATTCCTGTTCCTTTATCCTGTTCAATACCCGTACGCAGAGTAAAGTTGCGTGAAGCAATATAGATGATTGGATCATTCAAAAAATAGGCACGGTAAAGTCCGCAAACATCTTTTTCGCTGCGATCATAATTTACCAACCCTTTTTGATTGATAGAAGGAATTGCATCAGCTCGTCCACTTGAGCCAAAATCTGCATAATTCCATGCCGCGAATCCAGCCAGATATGGCAAATTCATCATTTGTTTAAGATATGATGCATGCATTACATATTGAAAATCTTCAGAAAAATCTGTTGCGTTTGGAGTTGTAGAGTGAATACGTACATCTGTTCCGGGACCATATTCTGAAACAATCATGCGTTGGTTTGGATACATGTTGTGTTGTTCAGCTAAAAATTTTCCCAAGTCTTCTATGGTATTATAATACCAGCCAAAATAGAGATTCCAGCCAACAACATCTGGAATTTCAGTCAATCCATATTCATTGTATCCTGTATTATGATGCATTGCCATTACGGTAAAGCGATCTGGCGCCTCGGCTTTGGTTAAATCATCGAGTTGATTTGCTAATTCAATTATCCTGTTTACGGTTTTTTGACGATCCTGCTCTTCAAGTCTTCTATTGAACTGCAAGCTAATGATCACCTCATTCATGTATCCATATAAAACAACGCTTGGATGATTTCGTGTTTGACGAATATGCTCTTTTTGCATTTCAATACAGTTATTTGAAAATTCTTTTGATACGGTGACCCCACTAACAATTGGAATCTCTGACCATACCAATAATCCAAGCTCATCACATGTTTTGTAAACCTCTGGTGCCTGTGGATAGTGTGCGAGGCGTACAAAATTAAAGCCCAGCTCTTTTATATGTTTATAGTCATTATAGTGATAATCATCGGTCAGGGCATTTCCCAAATTTTTATAATCCTGATGACGACTTGCTCCAACGAGCTTTAAGGGCTTGCCATTGAGACAAAAACGATTTTGGTCATCAAAGTTGAACCATCTGAGCCCCATGGGTAATACCATCTTGTCTAAAATGATGGAATTCTTTCGATCTTCACTGATTTGGGTGATGGTTTTATAAAGATATGGATTGTCAGGACTCCAGAGGTTTGGTGAGTGAATTTCCATATTTTCTAAAGAGAATTCGCTTTTGCTGTTGGGTCCAAGTACCAGTTTTGATGATTTGTTTGCAACAACTGCATTGTTTTTATCAATAACTGTGGTTTCAATAATGACCGTCTTTTTATCTAACGTATTGTTTACCAAACTGCCATGTACTGTAACCAACGCTTTCTTTTCATTCACCTCTGGCGTATCGATAAATACACCGTCAGAAGCATAATTTGAAAGGTCAAAATGGATGGGCTCTGCAACAAGCAGCCATACATTACGATAAATACCACCATAAAAAGTGTAATCTGCTCTTAATGGAGGAATATTTCCATCGTGTGCATTATCTACTTTAACTGAAATCGTGTTTATTTCACCATATTTCAGATTATTCGACAAGTCAAATCCAAATCCGGTGTACCCACCTAAATGCTTTCCTATCAGTTCTCCATTTAAAAACAATTCCGTGGTTTGGTTGGCACCTTCAAATTTGAAAAAAACACGTTTGCCCTTCCAGTCCATTGGTGCTGACAGTTTTTTTACATACCAGCCTGCTCCGCGATAATAACCCCGGGTTTCATTAAAAGCATCACTAACATTCCAGGTGTGAGGCAGGTTGACAATTTCCCAATTTTCTGTGTTAATCTCATTAACCTGAGAGTCGATATCTCCTTGATGGAATTTCCAGCCAGAATTTATACTTGTTAGCAGTCGTTGAGCGGTCAGGGTATTTGAAAAGAATAGGATAAGGACGAGAAGAAAAAGTGTTTTTTTCATAAGTGTTTACTCCTTTTTCAAGTACTCCCGTTTCACCGGGCAGGCTTAATTTTGACCTTTGATTCTAAGAGTAGAGTATGAACGAGCGCTGAGGATTTTGATACGAAGGTCTTGATTATAATTGTGATTTTTTATCTCAATACTTTTTTCCCATCGCGATTGTATATGCCGGGTCGGTTTTAATTATAAACGTATAACGTTACTTATTGTTCTCGTTAAATGAAAAATATTTGATATTCTGGTGAAAACGTATGAATTCCTGCAGAGTTTGTAATGCCTGATCGACATGTTTGGATTGGTGCAGTTGTCACATTAAGAATCCTATCATTCTACGAATACTTGGGATTTTGGTCCGAAAAAAGCCCGGGCAAGATGCCCGGGGTGCACATTTATTTAACAAGCAAACATTTTTGAACTGACGAGTAGGTATCCGTATCCATTTTGATGAAATACATGCCGGATGAAAATCCTGATGCGTTCCATGTGATGGCATAGTGCCCCGGATTTTTGGTGCCGGAGAACAAATCCTGAACCTGTTTTCCGTTTATATCATAGATAGTTAATTTTACAAAAGACTTTTTCGGTACCGCAAACCGGATTGTGGTCTGCGGATTGAATGGATTTGGGTAATTGGGAAGCAGATCGAACTTTTCCGGTATCCCGGCCATGTCATTTATGGATGTGGGGTGGTCTACAATAATGAAATTCGATTTGACAATTGTATTTGATCCACCGGGTCCGCGCGCGAACAGCGATACGGTGAACGAGTCGCCGGATGTGTATACATGCGTTGGATTTTGCGACGTGCTTGTGAGTCCGTCTCCAAACTTCCATAACCATGCGTCAATTTCGCCCAGTGAACTGTCTGTAAAACTAACGGAAAGCGGTGCTTTTCCCGTGGTCACATCCGCACTAAAATTTGCTATCACATTTTTAACTGTAATGTAATTTTCTTTTGTTATGGTATCAGAACTGCCCATACCACTAACTGTCAAGCTAACGGTATAACTGCCTGTGGTATCATAGGTATGTGAGGGATTCTGCTCTATAGAGGTCGATCCATCACCAAAATCCCATAACCATGACGTTATATAACCCTGAGAACTGTCTGCGAAATTAACGGTTAACGGGAGTACTCCCGAGGTTACATCTGAACCAAAATGAGTAGAGAGAGGTTGTACCTGGTTGGTGTCTATTAAAACGACATAATGACTTTTAATGTTTTCAGCACCTTCTGCCATGTTTGCCATCAGGGCGACATCGCCTTTTTCAACATTTCGGGCCCATATATTTAATTCATTTGCTGAATCAGAAACGGTTATAGTCAATCCGGTGTTGCTATAATTTTCTGTTACCCAGTCTGGCAGGGATGTTGCCCTTGAATCAAAACCAACGTAAATAGTTGCTGCTGTTTCTAATTGGATACTCTTGTGATAGATATATTCTCTATCTGCATCATAATTTGCAGTTTTAAACCACAGTAAACCCTTTAACGGATCTGGGATAGAAAGGACCACATCATCCCGGTCAATATAGTATTGATCGTTTTCTTCAAGCCATGATAATACATAATAAGATGAGGTATAAAATTTATTCCATGTTGGAATTTGAACTGGAGGTTCATGCATTGTATGAAATTTTTGAGTCCGGGACCATGCGTTATCATCAGAACGGTTGATCGCTTTGACCCTCCAGTAATAGTCTTTATTATAATCCAGGTTTTTTATTAAATACCTGGGATTCATTAAATTGGTAATATCGTATAGTGGTGACGACATATCCTGGTTTTCGCTGACTTGCAGGTCATAATTTTTGAAATTTCCTGTTATTTCCCAACTCAAGTATAAATAATTTCCAATCCCGTCTTTATTGTTTTTGGGATCAAGTGTTTGCAAGGGGATATCCAGGAGCACAACATAATTTGTAAGCACACCTTCTGCTCCACTTGCCGAATTGGCCCCCAAGGTTACTTTGCCTGCAGCAAATTGGCCCTGCCAGACATTAAAATTAGAGTATTCATCAGTACTTTCGATTGTGTATTGTGTTTGCTCAAACCCGGATGACAACCAATGGGGAACAGAACTTGCCCGATTATCATAGGCGATATAGACAGTAGCGTCTCTTTTTAATTGAAATTGAATGTAATTGTCATCAGTTAAATATTTTTCACTGTTTTTAGTTTTGATCCATAAACAATTTTTAAATTGATTTGGAAATTCTGATATTGTATACTCTCTGTCCGTGTAATATTGATCTCCAACATCTACGTATGACAGGATGCAGCCATCCGGTCCGTTAAACTCGAGGTGTGGGGAAGGCATTGTTGTAAATGTTCTGATATTTGACCAACTTTCGGAACCATCGGATAATTGGGCCCTGACCCTCCAGTAATATTTTGCAGAATATGATAAACTATCGATGATACAATCTGAACTGCTTGAAACTGTTTTCGAAATGAGGGGGCTTGACATGTCACTATCATCATCAATTTCAAGAAGGTATGATGAAGCATCGGCAATGCTGGTCCAGTCCAGATTAAGACGAGATCCAACTCCTAATTTATAGTTAACCGGATCTAATAATTCAAGAGTTGCGGATTCTTGTTGGCTGTTTTCTTTGATATGGACAACTGTTGCATAATAATCTTTGTTACCAAACAAAATAAATTCATTGTCGGAGACTCTTAAAATTTGTTTGATATTATCAATTTCAGTAAAATTTTTTTCCCATATTTTATTCCCAAAATTATCCGTTTTGATTAACCAGCCTTTTGATGTCCAATCTGATCTGTCAATATTATTGCCGCATAATAGATAGCTATTGTCATTCAATTTAATCATCTCATTTATATAGATATATGGCATATTACCTGAAAAAGTAAATGTCTTTTCCCAAATTTCTTCTCCATACTTGTCTACTTTTATTAAATAAACTGCATCTTGTGTAGGACTATCCTGTGAATAGGTGTTACCGCAAATAAAGAAACCACCATCATCTGCCGGCAAGGCGTATTTTATGTATTTGTCATAACTTTTTTCCCAGATTTCTTTTCCTTCTGGTGATAACCGGGTCAAGCCGCCATAATCGTTGTTATAGGCGAAAAGATAACCACCATCTGATAATTGATGTACACCTATAGATGTATTTGATCCATAATAATTACCACTGGCCCCGCTTTCCCACTCTATTTCCCCATTGGGGTCTGTTTTAATAAACATAAAGCTCCTGCGAGAACCCGAGGGATCAGCATTGTTGTTTGTAGTACAAAAAAGAATGTATCCATTGTCATGAGTTTGTTTGACAAATTCACCAGTGTACCAATAATCAACTTCACCATATTCATTTTCGTAATATTGTTTTTCCCATTCCTGCCGGCCCTGGTTGTCAAGTTTTATCAACATTGGAGTAGTACCTATCATTATATAGCCTTCATTGCACTTTTGTAGATAACCATAGATGGGATTTTCTCCAAAATCTAACGGCCAATCTTCCTGAACAATGCCATGTTTGTCTATCTTGACAATAGCTTTGTTATCGTCACAAGTTGTGAAAACAAATCCTCCATCATGTGCAAAATCAATGTTATTGGCATATTCATAATCATATGTTTTTGACCATTGTATTTGCAGGTCTTGAGATAATACTGTTGTAAAGCTCATAATAATAAGCAGGCAAAGGTTTTTCATTATATTCACGATTTTTCCCTAATATTATTTAACCAGTATACATTTTCTAACAGACGAAAAAGTGTCTGTATCCATTTTGATGAAATACATGCCGGATGAAAATCCTGATGCGTTCCATGTGATGGCATAGTGCCCCGGATTTTTGGTGCCGGAGAACAAATCCTGAACCTGTTTTCCGTTTATATCATAGATAGTTAATTTTACAAAAGACTTTTTCGGTACTGCAAACCGGATTGTGGTCTGCGGATTGAACGGATTGGGATAATTGGGAAGTAAATCGAATTTTCCAGGTATCCCTGCCATGTCGTCTATGGATGTTGGATGGACTACAATAATATAATTCGTTTTGACCATAGTATTTGATCCACTGGAATTTCGTACAAATAGCGTTACCGTGAACGAGTCGCCAGATGTGTACACATGCGTTGGATTTTGCGACGTGCTTGTGAGTCCGTCTCCAAATTTCCACAACCATGCTTCAATTTCGCCCAGCGAGCTGTCGGTAAAGCTCACAGTGAGCGGCGCTTTTCCCATAGTCACATCCGCACTGAAATTTGCAACCAGGTTTTTAACGGTAATGTAATTTCCTTTTGTTATGGTATCAGAACTGTCTTGATTACTTGTTGTCAGACTAACGGTATAGATTCCCTCATTTTCATAGGTGTGAGAGGGATTCTTTTCAGTGGAGGTTGAGCCGTCACCAAAATCCCATACCCATGATGTTATAAATCCTTGAGAATGGTCTGAGAAATTAACGGTCAAGGGTTGCACTCCTGATGTTACATCTGAACCAAAATGAGCTGAAAGGGGTTGTATCTGGTTGGGGGCTATTAAAATGACATAATGACTTTTAATATTTTCAGCGCCTTCTGCCATATTTGATCCCAATTCGATATGGCCTTTATCAACATTTCTGGTCCATATGTTTAATTCATTTGCTGAATCAGATACGGTTATGGTTAACCCAGTATTTTTAAAATTTTCTGTAACCCAATTGGGCAGGGAAGTGGCCCTTTTATCAAAACCCACATAGAGGGTTGCATCATTTTCAAAATATATATCCGTATTACGGATATTATCCTTATCTGCATCATTATTTGCGGTTTTGATCCATAGCAAATTTTTCAACTGATCAGGGATGGAAAGAACAACATCATTCCGGTCAATATAGTATTGATCGTTTTCTTCAAGCCATGACAATGAAGCAAAATCATTTGACCAAAATGAAATTGAAACCGGAGGTTTAGCCATTGTATGGAATTTTTGTGTCTGGTACCAGGCATCCACATCGTTGCGATTGTGCGCTTTGACCCTCCAGTAATAGCCTTTATTAAAGTCCAATCCTTTTAATAAATATCTGGATTCATTAATATTGGTAATATTATGCAAGGGTGATGACATGTCCTGACTGTCGCTTATTTGTAAATCATAATTGCCGAAATTGCCAATTTCTTCCCAGCTAAAGTATAAATTTTCCCCAACCCCTGATTTGTTGTCTCTGGGATCAAGCATTTGCAGTGGTATATCTATGAATACAACATAATTTGTTTGCACATCCTCTGCTCCGGTTGCCGAATTTGCCCCTAATGTTACATCACCTGCCGGGAACCGGCCCTTCCAGACATTAAACGTACATTCTTCATCAGAACTCTGAATCGTATATTCAGTTTGTTCAAAACCGGATGACAACCAATGGGGGACAGCGCTTGCACGATTGTCATAGGCGATATAGATGGTTGCATCTCTTTTTAGCTGAAATTGAATGTAATCATCGTCGGTTACATATTTATCGCTGTTTTGGGTTTTGATCCACAGACAATTTTTCAATGGCTCCGGCAGTTCTTTTATGGTATATTCTCTGTCTGTGTAATATTGATCGCCAACATCCACATAAGACATATTGTATTCTTTATCAATAAACTCTATGTGTGGCGGAGGCATTGTTGTAAATGTGCTGATACCAGACCATTGATCAGATCCATCCGGGAATTGGGCTTTGACCCTCCAATAATATTGTGTAGAATATGACAAACTATCGATGATACAATTTGAACTATTTGAAACTGTTTTTGAGATGACAGGGGCTGACATGTCAATGTTTTCAGATATTTCAATGAGGTATGATGTAGCATTGGCAATGCTGGTCCAATCCAGACACGGTTGGGTGCCAACCCCCAATTTATAAAATACAGGGTCTAGCAATGCAAAGCTTGAGGGATCTTGCTGGTTGTTTTCATTTATTTTTATTATTGTAGTGTAATAATCCTTGTCACCGAATAAAAGAAATTCATTGTTGGAGATTTTTAAAGTTTGTTTTACGACATCAATTTCTGTTAATGTTTTTTCCCATATTTTATTTCCTAAACTATCCGTTTTGATTAACCACGAAATGGATGAATTCCAATCAGAATATCGCATTTGACCACATAATAAATAGCTATTGTTGTCCGGTTTACTAATATTTTTTAAAAAGGCATATTTCGTATCACCTTTAAAGATTTTTTCCCAAATTTCATCTCCATTTTCATCTAATTTTTTTAAATATGCTGCATCACGTAAAGGATAATCGTTTGAATAATTGTTACCACAAATAATGTATCCACCATCTTTTGTCGGTAAAGCATAAGATATATTTTTATATTTTTTTTGCCAGATTTTTTGCCCATCTGCAGTTAACCGGAGCAGATATCCATTACCATTGTTATAGGCTACAATAAAACCACCGTCTGATGTTTGGTGTATTGCTTCAATATATTGGTCCTCACCACATGTAATTTCATAATCCCATTCTTTTTCCCCATTTGGATCCGTTTTCATTATCCAATAGTCCGGTGGGCCGCTTGCCGGTGGGTCAGCATAACTAAATGAAGTGTAAAAAAGAATGAAGCCATTGTCATATGTTTGTTTGACAAATCTACCATGATTTTCATGACCAGAATTGTAATGAAACTTTACCCATACTTGCCGACCCTGGTTGTCAAGTTTCTTAAGCATGATCCTGTCTTCATATTCGTCTTGGTAGTCACTCCCTGCTATTATATAACCTTCATTACACTTTTGAATATATCTTGTGTCTTGGTCATTTGGAATTGGATCCTGCGGCCAATCCTCTTGAATAATACCTTGTTTGTCAATCTTTACAATTTTATTATAACTAGCTGAGAAAACAAAACCATCATCATGTGCAAAATCAATAATATTTCTATAACTATATCCATAATCATATGTTTTTGCCCATTGAATTTGAAGGTCTTGAGATAGTGCTATTGAAATAAATGTAAAGATGTACAGGCATACGTTTTTAATTGTATTCACGGTTTTTTCCCCAATACTTTAGTTTTTGGATTTTGAAATTGTTGGTTAAAAAATAGAAAGGTTTCTCTTTTGGCCCGCCCCATTACAGCGAGTACTAATTAAATGATTAATATGGAAATATGCAATCGAAATTTTGACCCTAATCAAAATAATTAACCCGGATTTAGACCCAGATTCATACCCAGATTAACAGGATTTAGGGATTACCTTGATAAACCATGATTCACAGGATTGAATGATTACCTTGATTTGGGTCAGTTCGTTTTTTGAATCCTGTCATCTTGTACATCTTAATTCTAATTCAGACAAAAGCCCCCATTTGTGAAGCGCGTACTTTGGTGGTAATCAATTAACCACGAAGCACACAAAGGGAATAGTTGATTCCTGATTCAGACAAAAGGCCCAGGGCAAGATGCCCGGGCTACTGGCTACTTTATTTTGGGTTTTTATTCATCCTAAAAAATCTTGATTCCGATAAAAACTTTATGTTTCAATTTTAGGATACAGATTGGTGATATAGTTATTTTTTGATATAGACTTTTTTACCTTTTGAGTTAATATAATATCGACCTCCACGAGGCCCAGTATGAATGATTCTATTTTTGGAAGTTGAATTTGTTGTTTTTGATGAATTATTTGATCCAGAGTATGTCGTGTTTGATATTGATGCCTTGTGGAATTTGGCTTTATAATTTGATATTCGATTAAGATTTTCATTAAACGGGAAGAACATTTCATGTACAAATCCAACTTTGTTCCCTATTTTTGTTTTGAAATAATTTTTAGTATAACCTACGACAAGCACTTCAGTCCCTTTAGGTAATTTCATGTAAATATCTGAAACAATAGATGGATCTTTTTTCAGAAAACCATTATCTACTAACATTATTGAAAAACCTTTAGTCGTATCAGAATCAATTTGTATTTTTAACTTTTCTTTTTCAAGATCATCAATTTTAGTATTAATTGAATTAAGTAAAGTTTCGATTTTATTTTTTATTGTGTTTAGGCTATCAAGTTGAGATTCGATTTTAATTAAATCTTGAGTTTTTTGTGAAAATAAATTAGTTGATGCAACTAGTATAAAAATAATTATTTGAAGCGAAGATTTCGGAGTACTCATTTTCAATCCCCTTTTTAAGATTTAAATAATTAATAAAATTATTAAAAATTCCACCCAAGCAACTCCCCATATCGAATTGTAAAATGGTATGATTAAATAAAATCAATTCAGAAGAAACAAGCAAGAAAAAACTATTTAAACCGCAAGGTAAACACGGTTTCCCTATTTCCCGAGCGGGCGGTGATGCTGCCGCCGTGCACGCGCATGATCTGGCGGGAGAGGCTGAGTCCTATGCCTGAGCCACTGGCTTTGGTGGTGAAAAAGGGGATGAATATATTGTCAATGACGTCTTTGTTAATGCCGGGGCCGTTATCAGCAATCTCGAGGCAGGGCTTGCCGTAGCGGTCCAGATAGGCCGAGAGACGCAGTTGACCATTGGGACTGCTGTTGACCGCCTCGATGGCGTTTTTGACCAGGTTGATGAGCACCTGCTCGATCAGATCAGGATCAGCGGTGATTTCCAACTGGTCGGGATCAATGTTTACCTCGCAGGTGATGTTGCGGGATTCCATCTCGGCTTTGAACAGCAATTGCGCGGTGTTGAACAGTCCACTGATAGGCAGGATTTTATAGTTGGGTTTGGGGATCTTTGTGAGTTTGCGATAATTTTCCACAAAGTTTAACAGTCCTTTGCTGCGGTTCTCAATGGTCTGCACGGCATGGCCCACGTCCGTTAGGGTTTCGTCGGTTTCTGCCGGTTCTTTTTCCGCGCGGTTATTGAGCAGCGAGTTGGCGGTAGAGGCCAGGGACGAGATGGGGGTGATGGAATTCATAATTTCGTGCGTGAGCACACGGATCAGGCTCTGCCAGGCTTCCAGCTCTTTTTCTTCCAGTTCGCTCTGAATGTTTTGGAACGAGATGAGACGAAAATTGCGGTGGCGCATGACAAAATCGGTTACGAATATCATCATCTGCTGGAGCTCGTCGTTAACCCTTATTTTTAAAATGGCCCGCTCTCCGTGCGAGAGGGAGGTGATACGGTCTGCGAGTCCTGTGTCAAAGGATTTCAGTTTTTCAATACTGCGAATGTTGGACATGTTGAGGATACGCCGGGCAGCATTGTTAACCAGGTCTACTTTACCGGTATCATCAAACACGATCAGGCCAATGCCGATGTGCTGTACAATGGTCTGTAAATAGCGGTACTGTTCTTCTTTTTCCTCGCGGTTCTGTTTGATCTGTGCAACCACGCCGTTCAGGGCGGTGTTGAGCTCGCGGAATCCCGCGCCTTTTAATCGCGGCGTCATGTTGCGGGTAAAGTCGGAATAACGAATGGCCTCAAAGAACCGGGCCAGTTCGGTGTTGGTATAATCCACAAACCGGACCAGGCTTATGACCTGCCAAATAGCAATCAGTAAAAAGATGACAGGAATTCCGATGACGTTGGTATTCTGCAATGTCCATACCAGCGCAAGCAGGGTGAGGGTGAGAAAGAGAATCCGTAAAACCACCAGTATGCGAAACCGCCTAAAGACCATGCTTTTCCATCCTGCGATAGAGTGATGAGCGGGTAATGCCCAGTTTGGATGCGGCCTGGCTGATATTGTCTCCGCTGAGGTCAAGCACTTTGCGAATAACGGATTTTTCAATATCGTCCAGATTGTAGGTATCCAGACTGAATCCGTCACCAGCTTTGGCTTCCTGCATCATGAAATCGCCAGGCTGCAGTGCGGGGCTGTCGCTCATGATCACCGCGCGTTCAAGGGCGTGGCGCAGTTCACGGATATTACCGGGCCAGTGATAAGTTTGCAGTTTGGTCATGGCGCCGGTGCTGATACGTTTTATGGATTTTTTATATTTTTTCGCATAGTATTGCAGAAAATGGTCCACCAACTGGGGAATGTCTTCCTGGCGGTCACGCAGGGGCGGCAGATGGATCTCTACGGTGTTGATACGGTAGAGAAAGTCCTGCCGGAAACTCTTTTCCTCGGTCATTTCATAAAGTGGCATGTTGGTTGCGCAGATGAGGCGAATGTCAATATCGCGGGACTTGTTGGAGCCCACGCGCAAGATCTTGCGCTCTTCGAGCACGCGCAGTAGTTTGGCTTGCATAGAGAGGGGCAGGTTACCAATCTCGTCCAGGAACAGGGTGCCGCCCGAGGCAATTTCAAAACGTCCGGGTTTATCCTGTCGGGCATCGGTAAAGGCGCCTTTGACATGGCCGAACAGCTGGCTTTCGAACAGGGTTTCGGGAATGGCGCCCATATCCACACTGATAAAGACATCGTCATTGCGCAGGGATTGCCGGTGCAGGGCGCGGGCCACCAGTTCTTTGCCTGTGCCGTTTTCACCCATAATGAGCACATTGGCATCAGTTGCGGCCACTTTGGCGATGGCGTCGAACACACGCTGAATGGGGGGACACGAGCCAATCATCTCATGGAAGCGCTGGTCCATGTCGTCGCTCATTTGCTGCTGGCGGGAGCGGAGTTTGTCGATTTCCAGACGGGAATTTCTCAGGTTCATAGCTACGGAGAGAGTTGCCTGCAATTTTTCGTTCTGCCAGGGTTTCATAATAAAATCCGTTGCGCCGGCTTTCATGGCGCGCACGGCAAGATCCACATCTCCATAGGCGGTCATGAGAATAACGATAACCGAGGGATCGATTTTGTGGATCTCTTCCAGCCAATAGAATCCTTCCGAACCGCTGGTCATATCGCGGGTAAAGTTCATATCCAGCAGAATAATGTCATAGTGTTCGTTTTTGAGCAGTTGGGGAATGCGCTCGGGATCGTCTTCGATATGAACGAGCGCGCTGTTTTGCTTGAGCAGCAGTTTTGCGGCTGTTAGAATGTCTTTATTGTCATCCACAACCAGTATTTTACCCAGAGGGTCCATTGCAAATCCTTGTATATATTGTTTTTAGGTTTGATTGGTAATTTGCAAAGGGTTACGGGATAATATAAGAATAATCCTGTTCTTTGCAAATGATTTAATGTCCGATATCGGACACTGTTTGTCTGATATCGGATAAAAGCGGCTAATCTGATCGCCTGAAAGCGCATCTAAGTTCAATAAAAACAGTATTGGCACACTTTATGCTTTATACGTTCAAAAATAATACCAATATCGGGAAAGAAAATGGATCGAGTAATTCAAAAGAAAAAGTGGCCGCCAAAGAAAATTGCAATGACTGCTGCGGGCGGAGTATTTATTATATTTGTTTTGTACCAATTGCTGTTCAGCGATCACAGTTCGCGGCTGAATGTTCAGGCCGAGCGTATTACCATATCCACCGTAAGACAAGACAAGTTTCAGGAATTTATTCCGGTGACGGGCACGGTGATTCCAATTACTACCATATATCTGGATGCTATTGAAGGCGGTCGTGTGGAGACAAAGTTTCTGGAAGCGGGTACCTTTGTACAAAAAGGCGACAGCATATTGCAGCTTACCAATACGGATCTGATCATGGATATTATGTATCGTGAAGCGGAGCTTTTTGCACAGAGCAATAATCTGCGTAATACCCGTTTGAGCATGGAAGAGAAACGTCTCAGTCTGCAGGCCCAACTGCTGGAACTGGATTACAGTTTAAAAATGCAAAAGCGCGCTTTTGATCGTGCACAGGAACTGTTGGATAAAAAGTTGATATCTGATAAAGAGTTTGAGGAAGCGCGGGACAATTACGAGTATCTTGCCAAAAAACGCGAACTTACCCTGGCCTCGCACAAGCAGGATTCGTTGTATCGTGAGTCGCAGGTACTGCAACTGGAAGCATCGTTAAATCGCATGGAAGATAACCTTGATCTGGTAAAGCAGAATATGGAAAATCTGACACTACGCGCACCCATTACCGGAAATTTAACATCCCTGAATGCCGAGATTGGGGAATCCAAGACCCGTGGGGAGCGACTGGGGCAGATTGATGTACTGGATGGATTCAAGATCCGGGTGCAGGTAGATGAGCATTATATTGCACGTATTTCACCCGGACAGACCGGCGAGTTTACTTTTGCGGGAAAGGACCACAAGCTTGTAATCAAAAAAATATATCCCGAAGTGCTTGAAGGGCGTTTTGAAGTGGATATGGAATTTGTAGGAGCTGAACCGGAAGGCATTCGTCGTGGTCAGACGGTACATATCCGATTGGCACTGGGCGATCTTTCGGAAGCACTCTTGCTGGCTACAGGCGGATTTTACAGTTCTACCGGCGGGCAATGGGTGTATGTGGTTGATGATGACGGCAGCACCGCACGCAAGCGTGACATCCGGATTGGCCGCCAAAACACCCGTGATTATGAAGTGCTTGAAGGTCTGGAGCCGGGCGAAAATGTCATTACTTCATCATATGAGACGTTTGGGGATATTGATGTGTTGGTTCTTAAATAGTAATATGCATTTAAACTAAAAGGAATGCTTGAATATAATTATTATCTTTTTTTAGTGTTGTCAGTTGTCAGTTGTCAGTTGTCAGTTGTCAGTTGTCAGAAAAAACTATCAGCCAGAAGTCAGGATTCAGGAGTAGATAAATAACTCGGAGGAAAATGATGCAGGATTTTAAAAAGTTGGTAGTATGGGAAAAGAGTCATTTGATGGTATTGAAAATTTATAAAGTTACAAAGAATTATCCCAAGGAAGAGATGTTTGGTTTAACGAGTCAAATACGAAGATGTGCAGTGTCAATTCCATCGAATATTGCTGAAGGGTGTTGTCGTAGCAGTAAATCTGATTTTAATCGATTTCTGTTTATAGCGATGGGATCAGCCAGCGAATTGGAATATCAGATCATGTTATCTAATGACCTGGAATATATTGATGTTGATTTATTTAACGAATTGACAAAACAGATTCAGGAAATAAAACGGATGTTAACATCTTTGATCAAGAAAGTAAAATCTCAAAAAGAATAACCTGCTTTTTCTGAATACTGAAAACTGAGTACTGAATACTATTGGGAATCAATAAATTTAATTAAAATAGAAATCATGTAGCAAATATTTATAAAGGACACAACAATGATCAAAACAACAAATCTTAACAAAGTCTATCGTACAGATGAGATTGAGACAACGGCGCTGAATAATATTAATTTTCAGGCCAATGAAGGCGAGTTTGTGGCCATAATGGGGCCGTCAGGGTGTGGCAAATCGACACTGTTGAATGTGATTGGGCTGATTGATACCATTGATGATGGTGATTATTTTTTCAATGGTGAGAATGTTGCCAAATACAACGAACGTCAGCGCGCCAATCTGCGGAAAGGCAATATTGGATTCATCTTTCAATCGTTTAATCTGATCGATGAGTTGACAGTATTTGAGAACATTGAACTGCCGCTGCTGTATATGAAAGTCCCGGCCAAAGAGCGCAAAGAGCGTGTAGAGCATGCCATGGAATACATGCAGATCATGCATCGTAAAAACCACTTTCCGCAGCAGTTGTCCGGTGGTCAGCAACAGCGTGTGGCGGTTGCGCGTGCGGTTGTAGCAGATCCCAAAGTGATCCTCGCGGATGAACCGACCGGTAATCTCGATTCACGTCATGGTGACGAAGTGATGAGTATTCTCACCGAGCTGAATGATAAAGGCACCACTATTGTAATGGTAACCCACTCGCCAACGTACGCGGAATTCAGTAATCGTATTGTGCACTTGTTCGACGGCAAGGTAGTGACAGAAAATATGCAGAACCAGTTTCATGTATAAAAACGAGTTGTCAGTTTTCAGTAGTCTGTAATCAGTAAAATATTATGTGGAATGTAAATAGTATTTTGAAAACTGATAACTACCGACTGAAAACTATGGTTGGTAAATAATGATGATTTAAAGAACAGGTGCGTTGATTTGGTATATTGATTGATTTTGGGAGTAATGATGATCCATTTTTTTCGGTTGTTTTATAGAAATTTGATCAGGAACAAGACATTCTCGGTTATTACCATATCAGGATTTACACTGAGCCTGACAGTGGTCCTGCTGTTATCCGCTTTTGTATTTAATGAATTGTCTTATGACCGGGCTTTTAGCAAAGTCGACCGTATTTATCGGATAATCAAAGACGGTGACAAGAGTGATATTAACGAAGATGCAATTGATTATCTGACCCATGATTTCCCTGAAATTGAACAGGTATGCCGATATAACTATTTTATCAATTTCCGGGGTGCATTGACCCATGATCTGCATTCGTTCAAGGTCAATCAAATTCTGCATACCGAACCATCATTCTTTGATATTTTTGATGTGGATTTTGTATATGGTAACAAAGAGACAGCTCTGAGCGATATAAATTCCATCATTTTGACTGAAGAAATTGCACAAAAACTGTTTGGTGAACGGAATCCTGTTGGAGAACCGTTAACGGTATATCATAAAAATGATCTAACCGTGAGTGCAGTGATTAAATCCTTGCCTGGAAATTCCAGTCTTCAGCCAAAAGCCATAATTCACAGAGACCTGAAAACAGTTGTCAACAGCTATACAAATGATGGTGAGACAATATATTTTAACCGTTATTTTGTACTGCTTGAGCCTGGCAGTGATGTTTCGGCAGTTAATGGAAAATTGTCCGCGCATTTAATTGATCATGATATGGTGGATAACCCGGTCCATCTGATGTCTCTAAAAGATTCGTATTTCAGTGATGCCCGGGACAGCAGCCATTTAATGCACGCCAATTTGCGATTGATCCGTATTTTGGGAGCAATTGCCCTGTTGGTTCTTTTAATCTCGATTTTAAATTTTATTGTTTTGTTTACAGCACAATATATGACCCGGATCAAAGAGATTGGCACTAAAAAGACCGTCGGCGCTGGTTGTAAAACTATATTTTTTCAATTTATTCTGGAATCTGTAATGATTGGCGCCATATCACTTTTGGCAGCTATTTTATTGTCCGGTTTGACCAAACCGGTGTTTGAGTCTATTGTCAACAAGTCCTTTGATATGAATTATATTTACTCGATGCCCACGGTCCTGTTGATCCCTGCGGGGTTGATTTTTATTTCGGTACTGGCAGGATTGTTTCCCGCGATACTGGCGTCGCGTTACTCGGTTCTCTCCATGTTTCGCAAT
The DNA here is from genome assembly GCA_963693055.1 of bacterium. Lineage (GTDB taxonomy): Bacteria > Zhuqueibacterota > Zhuqueibacteria > Residuimicrobiales > Krinioviventaceae. The sequence continues at coordinate 4,594,542 of OY843751.1, read as the reverse complement.
GTTGATGGGAATGCGCTCAAGATCAAGGCGGGATTACTGACTGTGCAGTATACCGTAAGTATTATCCTGATCACGGCGCTGATCGTGATCAGTCTTCAGATGAAGCATGTTAAAAATATGGATTGGGGATTTGACAAGGATTGCCTGGTCAAGATTGAAGTGTCATGGCGGATCAAGGATAAACTGCCCTTGTTGAAACAGAAAATTGCAGAATCTCCGCAAATTTATCATGTGACCTGTTCAAACAGCGGTCCCGGTGCAGTATATATGGGAAACGGATGGAATGAAGCGTATGATGCGGGAACCTGGAAAGAAAGTGTATCCACTTTTATGGTAGATACGGATTTTTTCAATGTTTTTGATATTTCGGTCATTGAGGGTAGAAATTTTATTGAAACAGAGAAAAACAATGTCATTATCATTAATGAATCTGCCAGGAAATTGGTGAACTGGAATTCAATTGTGGACAAAAAGATTAATGGTAATGATGTGATTGGAGTCGTTAAGGATTTTCATACGGAGAGTATGTACAAATCTCTTGAACCCGCGTTTTTTATTTATAATCAGGATAGCTATTATACCTGGCTGTCTCTGAGAATTGCTCCTGAAAATATTTCAGGCACTTTGGATTATATCCAGAATGTTTGGGATGAGGTTTGTCCTGAATTTGTATTAGAATATTCTTTTTATGACGAATGGTATGATGCCATGTATAAATCTGAAGAAAGACTGGGATTCGCAATCCGGATTTTTTCTGTAATTGCCCTGCTGATTACAGCTATGGGTACCTTTGGTGTGGTGCAGTTTACGACCCGACGTCGCGCCAAAGAGGTAGGCATTCGCAAAGTGAATGGTGCATCAGTGCGGGAGATAACAGCCCTGCTGAACCGGGATATGCTGAAATGGACCGTTATTGCATTTGTTATCGCTGTACCGATGAGCTGGTATATCATGAACAAGTGGCTTGAGAGTTTTGCGTATCGTACTGAGTTGGGCTGGTGGATATTTGCCATCTCGGGTATTGCAGCTTTGTCCATTGCTCTACTGACCACAAGCTGGCAGGTAATCAAAACCGCTACGGCGAATCCGGTAGAGGCGTTGAGGTATGAATAAAGTTTTCGGTTGTCAGTATTCAGTTATCAGTAATAACGGAACTTGTTGCTGTAAACTGACGACTGATTACTGATGACTAGATATAAATAATAATTTAGTATAGATAAAAATAGAGTGTTTTCAATATTCCAGGAAATTCAATGTTAATTAATTATCTGAAAATTGCGATACGAAATTTGTTAAAACATAAACAATACTCCATTTTAAATATAACCGGGCTGGCGGTGAGTTTGGCCTGTGTGATATTTATTTTACAGTGGGTGCAGCATGAGTTAGGGTATGACGCATTTAATGAAAAATCGGAACGGGTTTACCGGGTGATAGCTGATTTTCATGATGATGCTGCAAAATGGGCTTCTACTCCCGGTCCAATGGCGCCTGAGCTTGAACAAGAATTGCCGCAGGTGGTAAATGCAACGCGGTTCAGGAGCGGGGTTAATACATTGTTTCGTTATAATAATGAAGCCATGTTTGAAAATGGGGTGGCGGTAGCTGACCCGTCCTTTTTTGATATTTTTTCAGTCGAGTTTTTAGCTGGTGATGCCCGAAATGCATTATCTGCTCCGGGCAGGATTGTTTTTACGGAAAGCGCGGCAAAAAAATATTTTGGCGATCAATATCCGCTCAACCGACAGCTAGAGGTGAATGATCAATTGATGACCGTTTCAGCGGTTATAAAGGATTGGCCGGAAAACTCGCATATGGGATTCCGTTTTCTGACTTCTTTTGAAGCGGCTGAAAAACGTAACGATCTGCTGACACGCTGGAACCGGTTCCCCACATATACATATGTATTGATAGATGAGCAATCCGACCCCCAGGCGGTAGCCGGTAATATTACCGCGTTGTATAAGAAGAATAATTCGAATCCGAATACAAACAAGAGTTTTGAATTACAGCCGTTACAATCTATACATCTAGAGCCTGGCTTGTTCAATGATGACAGTACCAACGTGAACCGAAATTATATTTATATATTTTCTGTCATTGCTGTTTTCATTTTGCTCATAGCCTGTATCAACTATATGAGCATATCCACAGCCCGGTTTACCAATCGCGCCAAAGAGATCGGTTTGAAAAAGGTGATGGGAGCAGCCAGAAAAGATATTGTAATGCAGTTTATGGGTGAATCGTTTCTGATTACATTTGCAGCATTTATCCTTGCACTGGGACTTGCAGTTATAGGATGTCCCATTTATGCAAAATTATCAAGTTCTGTATGTGCATTGAATCTGGTCGATCCGAGGTTCTTGTTCTCGTTGGTGGGCATTTTGATTGTTACCGCATTGATTGCGGGAGCATATCCCGCGTTTTATCTTTCAGCGATCAAGCCGCAAGGGGCATTTAAACAAAAAATTCAAGCGGGAAAAACTTTTGGGTTCCGTCATATACTCACTATTGTTCAGTTTTCCCTGTCTATTGCATTAATAACCGGAATGCTGGTTGTAAATGAGCAGGTACATTTTCTGCAGAACAAATCTTTGGGTTTCAATAAAGATAATGTATTGTGTGTGGAAGTAAACCGGGGTGTTGATGTGGATTATGAATCCATGCGGGATGAACTGCTGCGTCAACCCGGAATTGCCGGTGTGGCTGTGAAAAACTGTTCTCCCGAGCATATAGCCCGTGCCACCCAATCCGTGAACTGGCAGGGCAACGACCCGGATGAGGATGTATTGTGGGAGGTCAACTGGATCAACGAATCCTATTTATCGGACCTGAATGTAGCGCTTTTGTTTGGCAGGAGTTTTTCATTGGAACATCCCGGAGATGTGAATAACTCGGTTATTATCAATGAAACCGGTTTGAGCCGGATGGGTATAACAGACCCCATCGGGAAAACGATCACGGTTTATGGAAATGACAATCCGAGAACTATTGTGGGTGTGATCAAAGATGCCAATTTTCACTCGCTGCATAAAAGCGTGGAACCACAAGTATTTTTACCCATGACAGAAGAGCCCATCAGCGCTATGGGATTCACTCTTTTGGTACGAACCGGTGACAGGATCGATGAGAGTGTCCGGTCAATTAAAAGTGTTTGGGACAGACGCGTGACAGGATATCCCCTGGAATACAGCTTTTTGGATGAACGATATGAACGCATGTATCAATTGGAACAGCGGATCAAACTCCTTTTTAACGGATTTACCGTATTTGCCATATTTATCTCGTGCCTGGGACTGTTTGGATTTGCCTCGTTTATGGCTGAAAAACGCACCAAAGAGATTGGTGTACGTAAAGTGCTGGGCGCTTCATTGAGCAGTATTCTCAGATTATTGCTGGGTGGATTTATAAATCGTATTCTGATTTCCAGTGTGATTTCCTGGCCCATAGCCTGGTATGCTATGCATAAATGGTTAGAGAATTTTGCTTACCGGATTAATATTACCGTATGGCCGTTTTTGCTGGCAGGTGCCGCAGCGCTTTTGATTGCCATGCTGACCGTGAGTTTGCAGGTGATTAAAGCGGCAACGGCTGATCCGGTAAAGGCGTTGAGGTATGAATAAAGTTGACGGTTATCAGTATTCAGTTATCAGTAAAACGGAACTTGTTACTGTAAACTGCCAACTGATTACTGAAAACCAGAATAAAAAAGGTATAAAATGAAGATTATAATCAGGCAATTATTAAAAAATAAAATCCATTCTACAATCAACATTCTGGGATTGGCGCTGGGTATGGTTTGCGCGTTATTTATTTTATTATGGGTGCAGGATGAGTTAAGCTTTGACCGGTTTCATGACGATGCGGAGAAAATCTACCGGGTAATCGATATTGAAACTTATTCAAACGGAGAGGTTTTGTTGTTTTCAACCAATCCACCAGACCTTGGACCATTACTTGCCACGGATTATCCTGAAATTCAGAGTGCTCTGCGCATGAAATCCATTGGGAAGCATGTGTTACAATATGAAGACAAGCAATTCAACGAAACACGGATCTTGTGTGCTGATCAGAATTTTTTCGACTATTTCAGTTTTGGATTTGCAAGCGGAACACCTGAGAATGCATTAACTGAACCCATGTCAATTCTATTGACAGAGCCCATGGCAATAAAGTATTTTGGCACTGTTGACGCTTTGGGAAAGACACTGCGTATTGACAGTAAACATGATTATAAAGTTACCGGTGTTTTGAAAACACTGCCCTCTAATACAATCCATAGTTTCAAGTTTATTATTCCTTTTGAATCCATTGACAACTTTGGAGAACCCAAAGAGAATTGGAATTATTACGCGTTCTCTACATTTGTCAAGCTGAAAGATGGAATTGACGAAAGCGTTGTTGATGAAAAAATTAAACCCATTATTAAAGACCGGTTTAAAGATGCGCTTGTTGATCTGTCCTTGCAGCCATTGACCGATATCCATTTGAGATCCGGGACCATGTGGGGTATGGGCGGTAATGGGGATATACGATATATTTATATTTTTTCAATATTGGCTGTGATTGTGTTGTTGCTGGCATGTATCAATTTTATGAATCTGAGCACCGCGAGAGCAGGTAACCGTTCAATGGAGGTGGGGCTGCGCAAAGTGATAGGGGCCGGGAAAAAAGATTTGGTAATGCAGTTTATGGGCGAGACACTGATTTACACGTTTACTGCTTTTCTGATCTCCCTGGTGTTATTGAAACTGTTCATGCCTGTTTTTGAAATGATTTCCGGTAAACAATTATCAATCAGGATAATCCAGGATGTCAGGATATTGATTGGATTTATATTGATCGCGTTTTTGACCGGAGTGATATCCGGTAGTTATCCTGCATTCTTTATGTCATCATTTAATCCGGTTAAAGTATTGAAAGCTAAATCGGGATTTGGGTTAAAAGGTAAAGCTTTTCGCCGGGTGTTGGTTTCATTTCAGTTTGTTATAACCATTGTTTTGATTGCCAGTTCAATGGTAATAAATCAGCAGCTGCATTATATGCGTAACCATAAACTTGGGTATAATCAGAGAAATGTTTTATTGATAGATTTGCAAAATAAACCGGCAACCCAAATTGAATTATTGAAAAGAGAGATAGAGGGATGCCGTTTTGTAACGAGCGCGAGTGGGGTTTCGTATTCACCTTCATATCTTGGGCATTCTATCGTTATGGATGACTGGGAAGAGCGAAGAGGTGAAGAGAATTTCCTGATCCATATATTATCTGCGGATAATGATATGGTGAGTACCCTTGAAATGCAGATGGTACAGGGACGTTTTTTCTCGCGCGAGTTTCCGTCTGATTCTTCCTCAAGCCTGGTGATCAATGAAGCTGCCATGAAAATGATGGGATTTGATGATGCTGTGGGTAAGCGGGTTGGTGATCGAACGGTTATTGGGGTTGTAAAGGATTTTAATTTTCGTTCACTACACGAAAAGATTGGTCCGTTAATGATCAATAATAAAGCAGAAAATACAAGATTTTTAATAGTACGAGTAGAACCCACGGGTTTGAACAGTACAATCAATGAAATAGAGTCCCTCTGGAAGACTCTGGTCCCTGATGATCCATTTGAGTACAGTTTTATAGATGAAGAAATTAATGATTATTATAAAGCTGATCAAAAAGTTGAAAATGTAATCAACAGTTTTACAGCGCTTGCTCTGGTTATTGCGGGCTTGGGATTGCTGGGCTTGTCCATGTTTACCGCTGAACAACGCACCAAGGAAATTGGCATCCGTAAAGTTTTAGGTGCGCCGGTATCGGGAATCATCCTTTTAATGACAAGTGATTTTGCACGCTGGGTATTGGCGGCAAATATTATCGCCTGGCCGCTAACCTGGTACATGATGAACAAGTGGCTGCAGAATTATGCGTATCGTATTGATTTGCAATTTTGGATATTCGTACTGGCAGGATTTATGGCTTTAGGAATTGCTGTATTCACCACAAGCTGGCAAACCCTCAAAGTCGCAACGATGGATCCTGTAAAAACGTTGAGGTATGAGTAACGTCAGACGTGAGACGTGAAATGTGAGATGAGCTGCTTTCAGCTATTAGCTATAAGCAAAAAACAGGAGTGAAGAATCGAAAATGATTAAAATGTTATCCAGAAATTTGATGAAAAACAAGACCTCTTCCGGCATTAATATCCTGGGATTGGCGTTGGGACTGGTTACGGTAGTCTTTATTTATCTATATATCAGTAATGAAACCGGGTATGACCGGTATCATAAGGACGCAGACAGGATTTACCGTTTGGGATTGAGCATTGAAAATGATGCCTCTGATCGTGATTATGCGTTGAATGTACCACCGTTGGGTCCCGCTTTAAAGGAGCAATTCCCGCAGGTTGAAGCTAGTACAAGGGTGATGAGCTTTTTTAATCGGGTATATGTAAAATATGAAAGCAAGACCTTTTATGAAGACCTGATGCTGTACGCGGATCCATCTGTTTTTCAGGTATTGACGTTACCGTTGGTTTCAGGAAATGCGGAAACTGCTTTAAATGATCTGAATTCCATTGTAATCACAAAGTCTATTGCTGCGAAATATTTTGGGGACGGTGATCCGATTGGTAAAGTGTTAAAAGTGGATAGACGGGATTATACCGTATCTGCGGTATTGGAAGACGCACCAAAACAAACCCATTTACCGTACAATATGTTTGTTTCTATACATCAACTGGACCGGCTGCCGTGGATGCAGGACTGGAACTGGCCGGGTATCTATACCTATATCAAACTGCGTGCTCAGGTGAATCCTGAGGATTTTAGTCAGGCACTTGCCAGATTTGCAGAAACACATACCACACGCGATCCATCGGGTGAAAACCGTTATTCGTATATTTTGCAGCCAATACGAGATATTTATCTCTATTCCGGTTTAGAGTATGAATTTACCGCTACCGGAAATGTGAAACGTTTATATCTGTTTGGCGGGATTGGATTACTGGTACTGTTTACAGCCATGTTTAACTATATCAATTTGACCACAGCGCGGGCAGTAAAACGAGGCAAGGAAATTACGGTACGTCGGGTTGTGGGTGCAGATAGAATTCAGCTTGCCATTCAATTTTTCCTCGAGTCATTTTTGTTGTTAATGATCTCGTTGGTTTTGGCGTTGATTGCTGTATTGGGTCTGCTGCCCATGTTTCGATTCTTTTTATCTGTAAATATTCATGTTTTTGATTTGATTACACTTGAAAATTGTGCTTTTGTGTTATCAATGATGATTGTAACCGGAATGTTGATTGGTATTTATCCTTCTTTGCTGATTTCATCATATAAACCCATAACCTTGATCAAAGGGGGGATGATGAAAAACAGTAGTGGATTTGGTATCCGCCGGGTATTGGTGACTTTTCAATTTGCTGTTTCAGTGCTGTTAATTATTGGTACACTGGTGGTAGGGGGGCAAATCCGTTACATGAAGAATCGGGATGCGGGATTCGATCAAAAACAAAAGCTGGTGATCCCTGTGCAGGGGATAAGGGCTATGGAGAGAAATTATGAAACGTTAAAGTCCGGTTTTGAGCGCATTCCGGATGTGCTTGGGGCAACCGCTTCCGCATCGGTTCCGGGGCAAGGCGCGGGCAGTATGATGACATCAGTTATTGGGCAGAGTGATGATAAATCGCAAATGGTGTATTATGCCTTTTGGGATACGGATTTTCAATCCCTGTATGATATTCAAATAATTGCGGGACGAAGTTTTGATAAAAGTATAACCAGCGACGAGCAGAACGCCTGCCTGGTAAATCAGGCTGCATTGTCTGCTTTTGGCTGGAGCAACGCAACAGAAGCCCTCGGTAAGCATATTAAAGAAGGTATGGACCAGCGCGAGCTGGAGGTTGTGGGTGTAATCAAAGATTATAATTATCTTGGCGCGCAATATAAAATTGATCCCTTGCTGGTGCAGATCATGCCCTCCAAATTCGGTCATTTGACATTGAATGTGGATACCCGGGACCTGGACGGATTGCTGAGTGCCGTAAAAGAAACCTGGACTGCGTTTTATCCCGATAAACCCTTTGAGTACTTTTTTCTGGATGAGAGTTTTGAGCGGTTGTATCATGCCGAAGAAGTTGCAGGACGTTTGGTACAGATTTTTACATTGTTGGCGTTGATCATTTCAGGTATGGGAATATGGGGTCTGGTAACCTTTGCCACGGAACAGAAAACCAAAGAAACCGGTGTTCGTAAAGTGCTGGGGGCGTCTATTTTTAATATCGTATATGATTTGTTAAAAGACCTTATAAAAGGTATGCTAGTCGCTAATATCATTGCCTGGCCCGTAGCATTCTGGCTGCTGAATAACTGGTTGGAGGGATATGCATACCGGATTTCGCTGCAATGGTGGATGTTTATTTTTGCTGGTATAGCAGCGTTGGGTATTGCACTGTCAAGCGTGCTGTGGCAGGTGGTCCGAGCGGCAACTGCAGAACCGGTCAAGGCGTTGAGGTATGAATAAAGAGTGGTCAGTAATCAGTATTCAGTTCTCAGTAAAAGATGTATCAAGTCGTTTTTAAACTGATAACTGACGACTGATTACTGATGACTTGGAATTGAATGACCATAGAAAATTGGATAAATAATGATTTCAAATTATTTCAAAATTGCGTTGAGAAATCTTTTCAAGAATAAAACCTTTTCTTTGATCAATGTTCTGGGTTTGGCGATTGGTTTGACAGCAAGTTTTTTGATTATGCTTTGGGTGACGGATGAGCTCAGTTTTGATCGGTTTCATGAAAACGCGGATTCGTTGTATATCGTGCTGGCAGATGAGCATCTAGGTGGTAATGTGCAAACCTATACTGAAACTCCGGGGCCATTGGCTGAAGCGCTTAAAACGGAAATTCCGGAGATTGTTAACGCAACGCGGGTCAATTATCTGGATGATTTTCTGGTCAGTTATGAGGATAAGCATTTTGTTGAAGATAAAACTTTAGGAGTGGATTCGACATTTCTAAGCATGTTCAGTTTTCCACTGGTGAGGGGAAATGTGCAGCTAATGTTTGATGGCCCGGATAATATTTTGTTGACTGAAAAGATGGCGAAAAAGTATTTTGGTGATACGGATCCTATTGGAAAGATTTTAAAGTTTGATCCTATATTTGAGTTCAAGGTAGCAGGAGTGCTTAAAGATTTGCCCCGGAACTCTATGTTTGATTTTGAGTTTTTGGTGCCCATTCATACCTTTATGGTTCGATACACGACAGTTTTGGAGGACTGGCATACCCCCGGCGCCAATTCAACCTATATCCAGTTGAATGAAAAGGGAAGCTCGGAAAAAGTTGCTTCCATGATATCAGATTTTGCACATAAACATGCGGTTGATGATTTAACGCTGCGTATTTTTCCGTTTATCGGAATTCATACGCATCCCGAATCGGTACCGGTGAACGCCGCTGCAGTAGAGATTAAAGAAATTTATACTTTTTTAGGGATAGCCATTTTGATACTGGTCATTGCCTGTATCAACTTTATGAACTTGTCCGTAGCACAGTTTAGCAGGCGTTTACCGGAGATTGGTGTGAAAAAAGCGATTGGTGCGAACCGCAGTCAGTTGATCGTTCAGTTTGTTTTAGAATCACTTGTGGTTACTGCGACGGCGTTTATAGTATCTTTGCTATTTGTAGAGTTTATTATGCCTCTGTTTAATCATATCTCCGGCAAGACGTTTACGCATCTACCAAAAGGGCAGCCACTTTTTTGGTCAGTTTTGGCAGGATTGACTGTGATGACAGGGTTGGCTGCGGGGATTTATCCTGCATTGTTTATCAGCAGGTTCAGACCGGTTGTAATACTTAAAAATCAGATTATTCCCGGAGGAAATCGGGCCGGCATTCGCAAGGGTCTGGTTGTAGTGCAATTTACACTTTCCATCCTTTTTCTTATCAGTACATTTGTAGTATTTCAGCAGTTACGCTTTGTCAGGAATTTTGACGTGGGTTATAACCACAAGAATGTAATCTCTATACCCATGGTACTTCATTGGGGATATCGGGAAGATGGTTCTTTTTATAATGGATTGAAAACGGAATTGCTTGAGAATCCTAATATTTTGGGCGTTACGCAATCTTTTCAATCTCCCGGAGACGTGCAAACTTTAGCGGCACCTGCCAACTGGGAGGGTAAACCGGAGGGAGATTCCGAGTTAGTGAACTGGCTGAGCGTACATTATGATTTTTTTGATGTTTTTGATATTCCGATTGTTGAAGGGCGCGCGTTCTCTAAAGAATTTGCAAATGATATGAGTAATTGGGATGGCGGTGCCTATATGATAAATGAATCTGCCGCGAAAATGATGGGCCCCGATTCACCGGTTAGCAAATGGTTTGAACATTATGGCAAGCGCGGCGAAATTATTGGTGTGGTTAAAGATTTTCACTTTCGCAGTCTGAAAACACCGGTTAAACCATTGGCTATATTTGTACACCCGTTTTACAATCATACATTGCTGATTAAAATCCGTCCTGATCATATGCAAGAGACAATATCATATATACAGGAAACCTGGCAAAAACACGGGCATAATTATCCATTTAGTTATACTTTTGTGGATGAAAAACTTGACCAGGTATATGCGGGCGAAGAGCGGTCCGCACTATTACTGAACAGTTTTGCTGTATTTGCCATGTTGATTGCCTGTTTGGGATTGTTTGGTCTGGCGTCTTTTTCTATTCAGCAGAAAACCAAAGAGATTGGCATTCGCAAGGTGTTGGGATCATCTGTTTCAGGCATCTGGCATCTGTTTGCTGCAGAATACATGAAATGGGTGGTGCTGAGTAATTTGATTGCCTGGCCTGCCGGTTGGTTTGTGATGAATAAATGGCTGTCAGGTTATGCGTATCGTTCAAGTATACCGTGGTGGGTATTTATTGCAGCCGGCAGTATAGCGCTTGTTATAGCAATGTTGAGCATTGCCTGGCAGGTGAGCAAAGCGGCAAATGCTGATCCGGTCAACGCGTTGAGGTATGAATAAAATAAGCTATAAGCTTATAGCTAAAGGCTGAAAAAATATGATAATTAATTCAAGTCTGCAGAATGAAGAGAAAGTATGTTTATTAATTATATAAAAACTGCATTTCGGAATATGTTTCGGCAAAAAATATATTCTGTGATCAATGTGACAGGTTTGGCGATGGGATTGGCGCTGTGCATGATTCTCTTTATTTGGATTCATTATCATTTATCTTTTGATCGTTTTCATGAAAAATCAGACAGAACGGTGAGGCTGGTTCTTGATGTACATGTGAATGGCATTAATGATCATATCAATGGCGGAACCAATGGACGCATGGCACCAGAGTTAAAGGCAGAGTTCCCCGAGATTGAAAAGTTTGTGCGCATGTATCGGGTTGAAGAAACGGTTATGGTTCGAAATGGTGACAAGGTTAAACCCTATTGGGGATTTTATTGTGCGGATCCTGATTTTTTTGAGATATTCAGCTACAAGTTTAAATATGGAGATCCCAATACTGCGCTGGTAGAGCCTAAAAGTCTGGTTCTTACTGCTGAAGCCGCAGATGCATTGTTTGGCGATGAAAATCCTATAGGGCGATTTGTGCGGGCTGGTGATGATACCAATTACAAGATAACCGGTGTTTTGGAAAAAGCTCCAAGAAATTCTCATTTAAATTTTCAGGTATTATGCTCTTTTGATCCCTATTGGTTAGAAAGTTATATGGAAAATCATGATTACGATCTTGATTTTATGAGCTATTTGCTGATTACACCTGGTGCAGATATTCAACAACTCGAAGCTAAAATGCCTCCACTGGTTTCGAAAATAATGCCCGCCGAGGTTAAAGACGGATTGTCGTTTGTTTTGCAACCCCTGGAGAAAATTCATTTATATTCTTCAAGTATTGATGCGGACCGTAACTGGCGCAAGCTGGATATTACCTATATTTATCTCTTTTCTGCAATTGCATTGCTGGTATTGGCTATAGCATGTATGAATTATATCAATCTCGCAACCGCGCGAGCTCAGCGAAGGGCCAGAGAAGTAGGCATTCGCAAGGCCATTGGTGCAACAAAATTTCAGATATCGGGACAATTTTTTGGAGAATCACTACTGTTTGCATTTCTGGCGATGTTTATTGGCTATCTGATTATTGAACTCACACTGCCTTTATTTAATCGATTGTTTGATAATGAATTGGGCATGCTGGGTATAACCCGAATACAGATTTTGGGATACATGGCATTACTTACATTTATTGTGGGGTTATTAACCGGTTGGTATCCTGCACAGGTGTTGGCAAAACCGGCACCTAAAGCAATCATGAACAAGAACCGTGATATTGGTGCCAGCGGATTTTTTAATATTCGTCGTATTTTGGTAGTTGCCCAGTTTTTTATAACCATGGTATTAATTGTTACCAGTTTTACAATCAATAAACAATTGCAGTGGATGCAAAATAAAAATCTGGGTTTTGACAAAGAGCATGTGGTTGATTTTAAAATGCCGGCAAAAGTACAGAACAATTTTGAGACAATCCGACAACAGTTATTGCAGGAAACCTGGGTCAAAGATGTTAGCGGTTATGGTCCCAATAACCTGAATGGTATTTTTGGAAAGCAGTTCGAGTTTGAAGGTCAAACCTATGACCGAATGTGGTTTGCGAGCTGTACTGCAGTAGATTATGATTTTTTAAAATTTTTCGGACTTGAATTAATTGAAGGACGTGATTTTTCGCGGGATTATGAAACAGATAAAACCGATGCATATATAATAAGTGAAAAATTGAAAAAACAACTGGGATGGGAAACCGCTGTAGGTAAAGAATTCAGAGTACCTGAATTACAAGACAGAACCGGAAGAGTGATTGGTGTTGTTAAAGATTTCAACTTTAAATCCCTGCATTCAGCTGTTGAAGGGATTGTTTTATTAATTAATCCTGATTTTCGGAATTATATTTCGGTACGTTGTGAGCCTGAAAATATGCAAAAATTGTTTTCATTCATGCAAGATATCTGGACGCAATATGCACCCAATGCTGATTTTGAACGGTTCATTTTGGATGATGTCTATGCGCAAATGTATTTTTCAGAAATGAAAACCCGCAAGATCATGACCGTTTTTTCAATCTTTGCTATTTTTATTGCCAGCATTGGGCTGTTCGGATTGGTGTCTTTTAGTACGGAACAGCGAACCAGAGAAATTGGCGTTCGAAAAGTTTTGGGTGCATCGATCGGGAATGTGCTTTTGGGGCTATCGAAAGAGTATTTTATTCTTCTTAATATTGCGGTATTGATAGCAACGCCTGCCGCATGGTATTTAAGCATAAAATGGATGCAAAATTTTGCTTACAAGACCAATATCGGACCTGGTATTTTTATCCTGGCCTGGTTTGTAACGTTGTTTATTGCGTTTTTGACTGTTGCCGGGCAGGTTTACAGGGCAGCTACAGCGAACCCGGTTGATGCATTGAGGTATGAGTGAGGTTGTCCTTCGACAAGCTCAGGAACCGATGGTGAACGAGTAACCCAAAAAAAGTTGATGGATGCTAACAACATTTAGTAATGAATAGGAGAATTGCCTTGAATGATTTTAGAATTTTTTTTCGACAGGTAATGAAAAACAAAATTTACACAATTAATAATATTGTGGGATTGGCAATAGGGATAGCCTGTTCGATAATAATTATGCTTTGGGTTGAGCATGAACTTGGTTTTGATCGTTTTCACAAAAATATTGATCAATTATATCGTATTTGTTTTTATACTGATACAAACAACACTGATGAAAAAGTATTTTATAGCCCAGTAATGCCTGGCGGTTTGGCTGAAATATTGGTTGAAAAATATCCAGAGATCAGTCATGCTTCGTTTTTTGGTAATCCGAGTTGGAATCTTTCCAACCAGGGAAAAGAAATGTTTGCATCGGCAGGAATTGTTCATTCTGATTTTTTGGACATGTTTTCTTTTTCATTGATATCAGGTAATGCTGCAACTGCATTATCTGAACCCAAGAGTATAGTGATTACAGACAAGGTAGAAAGAAAGTTGTTCAACAGTGAACCTGCTTTGGGAAAAAGTATAATGCTGGGAAATTCTCAATTTTCAATTGCTGCAGTTATCAAAGCTCCACCGGTAAATTCACATATTCAGTTTGATTTTTTACTTCCGTACCAGTTTTCACCTGAGGTGTTTAAAAGCACGAGTATTAAAAGCGGTCAATTATTTGTCATGTTGCATGATAATATTGATATGCAAAATGTAAATAAAAAGATAATTTCTGTTTATAATGATTTAAATCCTGATGGTTCTCCCAATTATTTATTTTTACAACCATTAAAAGATATTCATTTACATGCAATTGATGGTCAGGGCGGCAGAATTGTATATGTTTATATCTTTTCCTTATTGGCTTTATTTATACTAGTAATGGCTTGCATTAATTATGTAAACATGTCTACTGCACGTGCTTCAGTCCGAACAAAAGAAATTGCTGTTAAAAAAGTAATAGGTGCAAGACGATATCAACTCTTGATACAATTCTTACTTGAATCTGTATTGTTTAGTGTTTTTGCATTAATTTTATCAATTCTTTTTGTAAAACTGGTTCTGCCTTTTGTAAATACACTTTTGGGTGAACAGCTAGAGTTTGTCGTTGCTGAACATTGGTCTACATTGTTGATATTTGTGATGATTGTGGGAATTGCTGCCGGTGGATATCCCGCTTTTTTTATGTCAGGATTAATCCCTGTGGGATTGTTAAAAAGCAATTCAACGAATAAAATTTATTCCAAACCTTCTGTCCTCCGAAAGCTGTTGGTAACCGTTCAATTTACCTTGTCCATTTTTTTTATTATATGTGTATCTATTATTTATTATCAGATACATTTTTTACAAACAAAGCCTCTGGGGTTTGATCATGACAATGTTGTAATTATTCCTATTCACAACAAAGTAGTGGATAAAAGTCATGTTTTAAAAAAAGAATTATTGAAAAACATAAATATAAAGAGTGTTACTTTGGCACAATTTGACATGACTCAATGGCAGGCATCAGCAGGTTTGAGTTGGCCCGGGAAAGATCCGGATATTGTTTTTGACGTAGGTTTTAATCGGGTTGATGAAGATTATCAAAAGACTTTTAACCTTGAAATGGCTCAAGGTAGATTCTTTTCGAGCGAACATCCTTCTGATTTGAGTAATGCTTGTGTGGTTAATGAAGAAGCTGTTAAAGCGATGGGTATTTCAGAACCTCTTGGTAAACAGATTACCTGGGCTGAAAACTCTATGATGGAAATGTCAGGAGTCATTATTGGTGTTGTCAAAAATTATCATACAGAATCATTGCACAAACCGATTCGTCCCTTTGTCCTTTACAATACTGTTAATGGAGGGCAACTTTACATCAAGGTCCAACAGGGGCAAATGCATAAAACATTGGATGAAATTCACAAGGTATTTAGTGATATAATACCTGATCAGGAATTCTCTTTTACATTTCTTGATGATGTAATATATCGTCATTATAAAATGGAAGAATTTACGCGAACAATTTTACTATATATTACTTTACTTGCCATAATTATTACTATAATGGGTTTAATAGGATTAGCTGCTTTTAATACAGAGCGAAGAATAAAAGAAATTGGTGTTCGGAAAATACTGGGCGCATCAGTTACAGATATTATTGCAGGCTTGTCACGTGAGTTTATATTGCTGGGTGTTATTGCGATGATTATTTCGAGCCCTATTGCATATTGGATTATGAATACATGGCTTCAGAATTTTACATTTCGAGTGGATATGCATTGGTGGATATTTATTGTATCTGGTTTTTCTTTGATTGGATTATCACTTTTTGCTTTGATTCTGCAATCTATAAATGCTGCAACCTTGAATCCGGCCAAGACGCTGAAATATGAATAGTACGATTTCTGTCTGGTAGATATTTATAGTTATTTTGTTATTAATATAGTTGAGGTTCTCATAATGTTCAAGAATTTGTTAAAAGCGGTTTTTCGGAATTTGATGAAATACAAGACCTATTCATTTATAAATGTTGCAGGTTTGGCTATAGGATTGAGTTGTTCCATTTTAATTCTTTTATGGATACAGAATGAATTGAGCGTTGACAGTTTCCATGAAAACCGGGACAGAATGTGTCAAGCGTATTTAAAAAGCACACAGGGTGAAAATACCAACTTGCAGTCTACGGTATCGCCCGCTATTGCAAATATTTTTAAATCCGAATATCCTGAAATTATAGAGTCGGTTCGTGTGCGATTAATGGCCCCGCATGTATTCAAGACCGGTGAAACCCGGATATTAGAGAGGGGGGGGATTTCTGCGGACCCGTCCATTTTTAGTGTGTTTTCATATTCATTCATCTCGGGTAATCCTGAAACCGCGTTGCAGGACCCTGAGAGTATCGTATTAACCGAATCATTAGCAAAAAAATATTTTGGTAATGAGAATGCTCTGGGGCAAGTGATTCGTTATGATAATAAATTTGATTTCAAAGTAACCGGTATTGTTGAAGACCTTCCTGGAAATGCCTACAGGACCTTTACCTATGTTTTGCCCCTGGAATTTTTAAAAAAGCTGGGGCAGGATATAGAAGGAACTCCATTTTTTCCATGTCAATATTTGACTTATGTTTTGCTGGATTCCGGTATTGATTATCAAAATTTATCTGACAAAATCAGTCAACGAATTTTTTCAAAAGGGGAAACGATATCCTTTGAAATTGTATTAATGCCATTTAACGATACTTATATGTTTGATACCGGAGGAGAAACGCGCAATTTAATTCTGGCATTAATAGCTCTGATTATATTATCCATTGCCTGTATTAACTTTATGAATTTGGCTACAGCACGTGCTACCGTTAGAGCCAGAGAGATAGCTGTGCGCAAAGTGACCGGTGCAAGCCGGTTTGAAATTGCGAAACAGTTTATGGGTGAATCATTACTCTTGACCGGAATGGCAGGAGTACTCGCTCTTTTAATTATACGTCTTTTATTAAACAAATTTAACCAAATGACCGGTAAGGCAATCAGTCTCGATATTGCTGATCCTGTGTTTTGGATTGGATTTGTTGGGTTATTGATTGTTACAGGATTGCTTGCCGGTGGATACCCTGCTTTGTATTTATCCCGATTTCAACCTGTCAAGATATTCAAGCAACAGTCTTTATCTTCCGCCCGAGGACGATTGAGAAAAACTTTGATTGTTGTGCAATTTGTTTTTTCGATTGGATTTGTGATTATGGCGATTGTGATTAGCTCCCAGGTGAAATATGTGAAAAATTTCAATTTGGGTGTCAATGAAAGCAATGTAATTTATGTTCAAATGGATGGAGAGATACAAAATAATTATCAGCCCTTGAAACAAGAATTACTACAGAATCCGCAAATCAAAACGGTAACTACTGCATCAAATCTTCCCAATTCGATTTTAAACGGGTCTTTTTTTCAATGGGGTGTGAACGATCAAAAGTCACGTAGATTGTGCTATACAGAAACCGGATATGATTTTTTGGAAGCATTTGATCTGGAATTGGTAGATGGACGATATTTCTCTTCGGAATTTCCCAATGATGCAAAAGGCGCTGTGGTTGTAAATGAAGCGGCGATTAAGGCAGCAGGTATGGAGATGAAGGCAGGTGTTCCCTTTTTTGTGAATGACCGATATATCACACTGGTGGGTATTGTCAAAGATTTTCATCATAATAAAACATTAACCGGAAAACCCGAACCCCTAGCATTTGGGCTAAATACAGCAGCAAGTAAATATCTATTTATAAAAATGAATCCTGAATTAAAAGATATTAGAGAAATCACCAAAACTGTTGGTTTTATACGTGAAACTTGTAATCGCTTCAGCCCGGAACGGCCCTTGAATTATCAATATTTGAGTGATGTTTCTCATCAGTTTAATCAGACACAAGAATTCTCTCAAAAAATTATACTCTTGTCCACTATACTTGCTGTATTTGTCTCTTGTCTGGGACTGTTTGGTTTGTCAACATTTTTAAATGAACAGCGCACAAAAGAGATTGGGATCCGCAAAGTTTTGGGAGCCGAGGTGTCGGGTATTGTTGTTAAAACTTTTATCGATTTTGGAAAATGGGTGTTGATTGCGAATGTAATTGCGTGGCCGGTTTCGTGGTTTTTGATGAATAAATGGCTGCAAAGCTATGTGTACCGGATCCATCTGGATTTGTGGATATTTGTATTGGCCGGTTTTCTGGCTTTTGCTTTTGCCGTGTTAACTGTGAGTTGGCAATCCATTAAAGCGGCAAATGCCAATCCGGTAGACGCATTGAGGTTTGAATAAGAGTAATCAGTTATCAGTATGCAGTTTTCAGTGGCTATCTATTTTGAGTTTATTAAATGATTTAATATGACTGATAACTGAAAACTAGAAAAAATTTAAGTCGAATGGCATATCCAATTGAATAAATTTAAAAGGGATAAAAATGTTTCAAAATTACTTTAGAGTGGCGATTCGGAATTTATTAAAATCCAGATTTTTTACTTTGCTCAATATTATTGGCTTGAGTGTGGGCATTGTGTCGTGCCTGTTGATTTTTCATTATATTCACTATGAAACCAGTTTTGATAAATTTCACGATGATTATGAACAGATCTATCGTTTACGGTATGAGCGGACCGCTGACGAAGGGACGATTGTGCAATTTGCCTCTTGTTGCCCGCCCGGAGCTCCCTTTGTTAAGGAAAAGTTTCCGCAGATTGAAAAGATTGGGCGTTTGTACAGACATAAAGCGGTCATGTCTTTTGAACAAAAAAAGTTTACCGAAGAGTTTATGTTTTTTGCTGAACCGGAGCTTTTGGATGTGTTTACCTTTTCTCTGGTTGACGGAACTTTTGATAGCGCACTGGTCAAACCCGGAACCGCATTGATTGCCAGTTCTGTTGCGAAAAAATATTTTGGAGATGAACCGGCCACTGGGAAAATGTTTCAGGTGGACAAGGACAATAGTTATATAATAACCGGGGTTTATAAAGATTTTCCTGAAAATTCGCATATACAATGTGATGTATTGCTGGCATATAAGGACCTGATAACCCTAAAGGGGCAGGAACTGCAAGAGGCATGGGGATATACCGGATTTTTCACTTATTTACGCCTGACCAAGGGGACAGATGTTCAGGAACTGCAATCACAAATTTTGAACAGTGTTGAAAACGAGTTTAAAGAATGGATTGAAAAATATGGTGTACATGTTTATTTGCAATTACAACCATTAGCAGATATACATTTAAAATCGCATTATTTGCAGGAATTTAAGGTTAATGGCAGTCAGGATACCGTGCGGATCTTGTCTGTTATTGCTGTATTTATTGTCTTGATGGCGTGGATCAATTATATCAATCTTTCGACGGCAATGGCCATGAGCCGGGCAAAAGAGGTGGGTATACGCAAGGTGGTTGGTGCGTCTCGCAGGCATTTAGGTACACAATTCTTACTAGAGACAGTGATTGTAAATGCATTGTCTGTATTGATAGCTCTGGTCTTGATTGTTTTGGTTTTACCTCAATTTTATCATTTTACCGGAATGCCGGATATGTATTCATTGCTTGACCGTGTGTGGTTTTGGGCTGGAATAGCTATTTTATTTGTTGCAGGAGTCGTATTCTCTGGAAGTTATCCTGTTTTTTTGCTCACATCATTCAAGCCACAAAAGGTATTAAAAGTAAAAAATAGTGCAGGATTCAGAGGTATGGGGCTGCGTAAAGTACTGCTGCTGACTCAGTTTATTATTGCCTTGCTGTTAATTACAGGGACATTTGCAATTTATAATCAGATCCGGTTTATGCGTAAGCAGGATTTGGGATTTGCAATGAACCAAACATTAGTGTTCAAGGTGCCCAGGGTTGTGGCAGAAGAAGGCAAAGAAGAAAAGTTTGAAGCTTTTAAAACCGAGGCCAAACGTTTATCGGGAGTGACTGATGCGTGTTTTGTAACCGAAGTGCCGGGGCGTCAGTTTTTCTGGGACAATGGCGGAATCCGGAAAAAGGGGAGTGATCAGACTCATAATCGAAATTACATGATCACAGGCGTGGATTTTAATTTTATAGAAATGTTTGATTTGGAAATAGTGGCGGGACGTTCCTTTTCCCGTGAGTTTTCGTCAGACAAGGGTGCATTGATGCTGAATGAAAAAGCCGTAGAGTGGATGGGATTCGAATCTGCAGAAGAAGCAGTTGGAAGTGAAGTCAGTTATTGGGAAAAGATTTATCCTATAATTGGTGTGGTGAAAAATTATCATCAGCAGACAGTCAAAGACGATTTTGAACCGCAAATATTTCGTTATTATCCCACTGCGTATTTTGGTGTATTTGCGCTGAATCTGGATGGTAAATCCATTCCGCAAAGTATGAAACAAGTACAGGAATTGTGGGCCCAGTTTTTCCCTGGGAATCCTTTTGATTTTTATTTTCTGGACGAGTATTATGATCAGCAATACAAAGCAGACCAAATGTTTGGGCAGGTGATTGGTTTGTTTTCGGTCCTTGCGGTACTGGTAACTTGTTTGGGAATTCTGGGACTTTCGGCATATAGTGCGGTGCAGCGGACCAAAGAAGTAGGTATTCGTAAGGTATTGGGTGCCAATGTGCCGGGTATTGTACTCATGTTTGCAAAAGATTTTCTGTTATTGCTGGGTATTGCATTTATTGTTGCGCTGCCTGCCGGTATTTATGGGATCCGACTCTGGCTGAATGATTTTGTGCAAAAGATGGATCTGAATGTATTGCTTTTTTTGCTTCCGCTGATTGTTGTCTGGATCATTACTCTGCTAACGGTAACCACACAGGCTTTTCGGGCGGCTCAAACGAATCCGGTGGATACGTTGAGGTATGAATAATACTCATAGTTTAAACTTGAAATTTTTATAAAAGATATTGAAATGAGAGCGAAAACATTAATGAAAATTAAAAAAATGTCGTAATCTCTAATGAATATCCTTTTTTTAAAAGTTATTTAAATTGTAATCCTAAATGCTATTCCGGAGGATATGTGATTGGTCATGATATTAAAATAGTAATACGAAATATATTGAGGAACAAGTATATTTCTTTAATAAAAATATCTGGTTTGGCCTTGGGTATGGCTTGCTGTATCGTAATTTTTTTATATGTTCACAATGAGCTAGCTTATGATGCATTTCATGATAATGCAGATAATATATATCGCATCGCAGAAGATCGGACTGTTCCCGCCGGGCATTTTAGAAAAGCAAGGATCTCGCCGTTGGTTGGCAAGATACTTGATGACTACCCTCAAGTTGACCAGACAGCGAGGCTCTATCGTATACGAAACGGTATGGTTAAATTCGGCCAGCAGCACTCTTTTCCGGAGAGGTTATTTTACGCGGACCCGTCTTTGTTTGATGTTTTCAGCATACCGTTTGTGAAAGGACGCGCTAAGGACGCATTGCTTCGACCTCGGACCGCGGTAATTACACGAGAGATTGCAGATATGTATTCCCCCAACGAGAACCCTGTTGGGAAACGGTTTCAATTACTTGATCCCACAATTGGCGGACGTTCTGATAATGGGGCCCCTTTGTTAGATTACGAGATAACGGGTGTTGTTGAAAATTCACGTTCGAACACGCATTTTAAATTTGACATTATTGCTTCGGCAGAATTGTTTGCAAACAATTCATCTTTTCTAGGGTGGGACAACAGTTCAGCTTATACCTATGTTAAATTATCAGAGGGCGTTGATGCGTTAATGTTTGAAGATCAAATAAAAAGGCTTGCATACACATATTATGGTGAAAAACTGAATGCCTGGAAACAAGAGCGTAATTATTTTTTACAACCTGTTAAAGATATCCATTTTAAATCCCGGTTGGCCGGTTTCAGTATAGGGGGAGAAGCTGAAGAGCTTGAGCCGCCCGGCCAATATTTATTTATTTATATTTACGCGTCTATTGCAGTAATGATCTTGTTGATAGGATGTTTGAATTACATCAACCTGACCGCAACGCTTTCGATTCGACGTTCCCGCGAGGTGGGGGTAAAAAAAACATTTGGTGTTACACGAAGTCAATTGATCAGACAGTTTATTAGTGAATCAATGGCTGTTGCGGTCATTTCATTTGCAATCGCTTTATTGTTTGCAGGACTTTTTGTGGGGCCATTTAATTCAATGGCAAACGCAGACCTTGACCTTTATCCATTACTTGAGCGAAATGTGATTATTGCACTTTTTGTGCTTGTAACAAGTGTCGGTTTGGGGGCCGGTTTGTATCCCGCTTTTATTATGTCTTTATTAAAGCCAGTTACCGTCCTTAAATCGGTTAAAGTGTCCGGTAAGCAGGGTTCCGGGTTTGTACGGTTTTTTGTGATCGCCCAATTTGTGATTTCAATTTTGTTTGCGATTTGTACGCTTGCTATGCACAGTCAATTGGATTTTATGAGAACCCAGGAGCTTGGTTTCAGTAAGGAACAAAAATATATCATCCCATTCAGAAATAACAGGAAATTAAGCAAAGATTATTTGAGCTTGAAAGCGGAGATGGCCAGACATCCCATGATCACTGGCTCGACTGTATCATCCGGTATTCCTGGCAGGTCTATTTTGAAAAATAATTTACGTGTACCTGGAAAACGACATGATCCTTCCCGGCAGTTGAGTTTTATTGACGGTGATTGTGATTTTGTAAATGTTTATCAGATACCGGTAGTTGCCGGACGTGCTATGATGGAGGATAGAGGTGATAAAAACGGCGGGATACTCGTTAACGAATCTGCCGTAGCGTTATTGGGATTTGAATCTGCTCAGGAAGCTGTGGGAACTGTTTGGCAGGAATGTTATACACCGTATCAGCGGGCAAAAGAGATTGTTGGCGTAGTAAAGGATTTCTATTATGAAGGCATGCAGCAAGAGGTGGAACCCTTATTTATTGAGCATTCCGGGTACAGATTTAATTATCTGACTTTGAATATGCTGGATCAGGATGTGCATTCAACTTTGGATTTTGTGAGCTCAAGATGGAAAGAAATGTACCCTGACATTCCTTTGGAAGGATTTTTCCTGGATGAGGACTATGACCGGCAATACCATTCAGAGATCCAGGCTGGGAGGTTGCTGGGATTTGTGTCATTGATTGCACTATTTGTAGCCTGTACGGGATTAAGTGGGCTGGCGTCATTTATTGTACAGCAACGGACAAAAGAGATTGGCATCCGTAAAGTGCTGGGCGCATCATTGAGCCAGGTCTATTATTTATTGGCCAAAAAGTTTATTTTCCTGGTTTTTATAGCGGGTTTGTTTGCAGTGCCGGTTTCCTGGTTTGTTGTTAAAATATGGCTTGAGAATTTTGCTTACCGGTCGCCTTTGAATATTTTCCTTTTCATATTGCCTGTTGCCGGGGCCCTGATCATTGCATTTGCGGCCATCAGCGCTCAGGTTATTAAGGTGCTTTTGATTCGGCCAGTGGTTACGTTGAGGTATGAGTAATTTGTCCTTTTTACAAGCTCAGGAGCCGAGGGTAGACGGTAAAGGACAGACGGGAGATGAATAATAGTATTCAGTTGTCAGTTATTAGTGATCAGTAAGATTAACTGATTAGATTTACAAAAACTTTATAATTTAAATGAATTTTTGTATTTGAATAATTGATGATTTTAATGAATACTGAGAACCAGATGAAAAATGAATTATGCAAATAAAGTAAAAGAAAAATATGGAGAAATGGAATGATCAAATTAAAAGATATTGAAAAATACTATTCCAACAAGTTTGTCAAGACCTGGGTGCTGAGGGATATTGACCTTGAGATTGAGGAGGGTGAGTTTGTGACTATTATGGGACCTTCCGGTGCGGGTAAATCCACATTGCTGCATATAATCGGGATGCTGGATGACATGTCTGAAGGGGAATATTATTTCAATGATCAAGCTGTACACGCGTTGAATGAAAAAAAACGTACGGCATTGCATCAGCAAAATATTGGTTTTGTGTTTCAGGCTTATCATCTTATTGATGAACTGACAGTATATGAGAATCTGGAAACTCCGCTGTTGTACAAAAAAGTAAAGGGCAGCGAGCGAAAAAGTCTGGTAGCAGATATGCTTGACCGGTTTAATATAGTTGCGAAAAAAGATCTGTTCCCACACCAGTTGAGCGGCGGCCAACAGCAGTTGGTTGCGGTGGCCCGGGCCATGATAATTAATCCCAAATTGATATTGGCGGATGAGCCTACCGGCAATTTGAATTCAAAGCAGGGCACTGAGATTATGGAAATGTTGAAGCAGTTGAACAAAGACGGTACAACCATTATTCAGGTAACGCATGATGAGAAAAAAGCAGAATATGGTGACAGAATAATCCATTTACTGGACGGTTATTTAGAAAAAGAGGTCAAGGTCGATCATGATTGAAATGCTGATCAATTATATCAAAGTAGCTTACCGAAATCTGATTAAGTATAAAAGCTATTCACTTATCAATATTGTCGGTTTAAGTGTTGGTTTGGCAAGTTGTTTGTTGATTTTATTATTTGTACGTAACGAATTGAGCTACGATCGGTTTCACAGCAAAGCCAGCCAGATTTATCAGGTACCCTGGCGGTTTCATGTGGGTGTAAATGAATTTGAATCCGCATTGGCTCCGTGTCCCCTTGCAGAAGCAATGTTGAGCGATTTCCCCGAAGTATTAGCTGCTACGAGACTTTACAGCATCAGCTTGTATGGCGGAAACGTTTATGTGAGATATGAGGATAAGCAATATAGCGAAAAGAATTTTGTGTGGGCCGATTCAACGATATTTGATGTATTTGATATTACGGTGCTTACGGGAGATGCTAAAACCGCATTAAATTCACCCAATTCGGTTATGATAACTCCTGAAACTGCGAAAAAGTATTTTGGGGACGTGAACCCCATTGGAAAAATGCTGAAATTTGAAGACGGAACCTTGTATAAAGTCACCGCTATCGCAGAAGACCTACCGGTTAACTCGCATTTCCATTTCGATTTTATGGCTTCATTTTCCAGTTTAAAGAAAAGCAGAGATACGGATTGGTACGACACTGCGGTGTTAACGTATGTAGTCCTTCCTGAAGATTATCCATCAGGTCAATTGGAGGCAAAGCTTGATCGATTTTCGCGGGAACATGCAGAGCCGGTAATTAAGATGATAACCGGTTTAGCATGGGATGAGTTTCTCGCAAACGGATACGAATATACTTTTTTTCTGGAACCGTTAACGCAAATTCACTTGTACTCCAAAGTAGAGAACAATTTGGAGCCAGGCGGCAATATTAAAACAGTTTATATATTTTCTGCAATAGCTATAATAATTCTCTTTGTGGCATGTATTAATTTTATCAATCTGGCAATCAGTCGTTCGGCCAGACGAACACGAGAGATTGGTGTACGCAAGGCAGTGGGGTCCACCCGCATGCATCTGGTTGTGCAATTTCTAATTGAAACCATTGTATTATGTTTTATTGCTGTTGTTGTTGCATTAATCGTGGTTGTTCTGGTATTGCCTGTATTTAGTCAGCTGTTGGGAAGAGCGATACCTTTTACATTATTTCAAAATGTTATGTTTATTCCCTTGCTGTTACTAAGCGTTGTGTTTATAGGATCTATTGCGGGCAGTTATCCCGCATTGGTTTTATCCTCATTTAAACCGGCGTTGATACTCAAAGGAAAATATATGGCAGGTACACATGGTGGTCAATTCAGGAATATACTGGTTATTTTTCAGTTTGTGGCTTCTATTGCATTAATCATTGGTACCCTTGTTATTTATAATCAATTGAAATATTTTCAAACCAAAGAACTGGGTTTTGATAAAGACCAGATTGTGGTGATCCAAAACGCTGAATCTCTGACGAACCGGGAAGCATTTAAAAACAGTTTGTTAACGGACTCTAATATCAAAAGCGCAACATTTACAGATTGTGTGCCACAGATGCGCCTTGAGGTTAAAGTGTTTGAGCGTCCGCAAGCGAATCAGAATTACACATTGATTACAATTTTATCTGATTATGATTTTCAAAAAACATATGATGTAAAAATGGCGGAAGGACGGTTTTTTGATAAAACCCGGCCTGCAGATGCAGAAGGTGTCATATTGAACAAAGCCGCAATAAAAGCAATGAATATTGAAAACTGGCAGCAGGAAGACTTGTACTTGTTGGGCAGAAACCGTACACGCTTGAAAATTATTGGTGTTTTTGAAGATTTTCATTTGGCTTCATTACATTATGATATAAAACCCATGGCCTCTGTAATGATAAAAGAAAGGACTGCTTATTTACTCTCTGTCAAATTGAGAGGGGGGAATATTCAGAAAACCTTAAAGCATATTGAAAACCAATGGGTACAGTATGTGCCTGACCAACCGTTGGATTATGTTTTTTATGACGATGAATTTGGCAAGATGTATAAATCTGAAATACAGGCAGGCCATGTATTATCTGTTTTTTCTGTATTGGCAATATTTGTAGCCTGTTTGGGGTTGTTTGGTATTGTATCTTTTACTACAATGCAGCGAACCAAAGAAATTGGGATCCGTAAGGTGTTGGGTTCTTCTGTAGTAAATGTTGTTTTACTGCTAATTAAGGATTTTTTAAAGTGGATTCTTGTAGCTAATGTGATTGCCTGGCCACTTGCCTGGTATTTTATGAACAACTGGCTTGAGAATTTTGCTTACAGGATCAATATTGGTATATTTACTTTTATTTTTTCGGGAACGATTCTGTTAGCCGTTGCGTTGATAACCATAAGTTGGCAAGTGATACGGGCCGCTCAAGCAAACCCTGTTGACTCTATAAAGTATGAATAAAAAAAAGCCGACATTTGTCGGCTTTTTTTTTAGGAGTGTGTCATTGGTCAGTCTTTACGATTGTAAAGTTTTTTATATTGAGTTATAAATGTATGCGGATAAAGAGGTACCCAACCATCGGTAACAAATTTTTGAAGTCTAATCATTTCTGATTGCGTAAACTTGCCGGGATATACTTCACTGAGATATTTCATGTCGTTTTTAACGGTTTCTGCTGTTTTGGGCTCGGTATGATGAGAAATTTCACGATATAAATCACGTGCAAACTCTTTTCTGTCTTTAATATTGATTTTACTTTCAGAAGGAAGTTTGCCACTGATGTAGGAAACAATTTCTTTGTAAAGTGAATCTGTAGTATGCTTTGTCAAACCATCATGCAAAATTGCTCTGAATGAATTTAAAAGAATTGCAATTGATCGAATCGTAAGTTGGGTGCAAATTTCATTTTCTTTGTCATTTTTGTTGAACAATGATGCCAGAAAGCCCTTGTCGCCCAACTCGCTATAAACTGCTATTTTTTTTAGGTTTGCATTTGTAAGTGCGATTATCTGGTTACCAAACACTTTTTTTAATTCATCCAAAGACTGAGCCTTTAAATAAAATTTTTGCGTCGCAGTGAATATATCTTTATCCATCTTGATGTTTTTCCTTAAAAATTATCTTAATAGTATACATCAGGAATAGCAATTTTTGTGCCATGATAAATATGTAAATTGATGTTTTAATTCAGTTTAAATTGTCAATGCCGAAATAATTAAAGTTGTAACATGGTTATTATTATTTAAATGTTATAATTCCTACTGTATTTCCTGTATTTAGAGCGAAGGAGTAAAATGCGCAAACAATCAAAAGCCATTCATGGGCAGTTACCCCGCAGTCAATACAATGAGCATTCATCACCATTGTTTCTGACATCCAGTTTTGTGTTTGATGATGCGGAGCACGGTGAAATGCTATTTACTGAACAAAAGGATGGAAATATTTATTCGAGGTTTTCTAATCCCAATAACTCAGAGTTTATTGAAAAGATGGCAATGTTGGAGGGAGTAGGGGATGGCTTTGCATTTGCATCTGGCATGGCGGCAATATTTGGTGGCATTGCTGCATTTTTAAATAATGGCGATCATATTGTAGCATCAAAGGCGTTGTTTGGATCGTCGTATCAGATTATTACACAAATTTTACCGAGATGGGGAATTACCCATACCTTTGTTGGGAGTGATGATCCTGCATTGTGGGAAGGTGCGATACAGGATAATACACGTATGATTTTTGTGGAAACTCCTTCTAATCCTGGTTTGGATTTAATTGATCTCGAATATTTGGGGGCACTCAAAAAAAAGTATAATCTATTGTTAAATGTAGATAACTGCTTTGCGACACCTGTTTTGCAAAATCCTGTAGCGTTTGGCGCGGATCTGGTGACGCATTCTGCAACCAAATTGATAGATGGTCAGGGGAGAATCATTGGGGGCGTTGTTGTTGGGAGTGAAAAAGTAATTGCGCCTGTTCGGTTCTTTGCCCGACATACTGGTCCTGCCATGTCACCTTTTAATGCATGGCTGCTATCGAAAAGCCTTGAAACCCTGTTTGTGAGAGTAAAAGCGCATTGTGAGAGTGCAATGGCTTTGGCGAATGCGCTAGAAAGTAATAAACATGTTGAATTTGTAAGATATCCGTTTCTGCCTTCGCATCCACAATATGAACTTGCCAAAAAACAAATGAAAATGGGTGGAGCAATGGTATCTTTTGGGCCAAAGGGAGGAGCCAGGCAGGCAAAACAGTTTATTAATGCGTTGGAAATGTTGTCATTGACATCAAATTTGGGTGATACCCGGACGATTGTTACGCATCCGGCAACTACTACACATTCAAAATTAAGTAAAGAAGACAGAGAACAGGTAGGTATTACGGAAGGTTTGTTGAGGATTTCGGTAGGCTTGGAAGATGTAAATGATATAATTGCTGATATTGAACAGGCGTTGGAAAAATCGAAATAGCAGGATAATGAATTTATGAAAGTACAATTAAAACGAATAAATGATGCTTTTCAATTTTCTGCTACAGGTGCTTCCGGAGTATCTGCCAGGCTTGATGCTGCATCAGTCATTGGTGGGACAGATGACGGTATTCGCCCTATGGAGATGATTTTGATGGGACTGGCGAGCTGTAGTGCTTTTGACGTGGTACATATTTTAAAAAAACAGCGACAAGGCCTCAAAGATCTGGATATTGAAGTAGATGGGAAACGACGTGAAGAAATTCCCAAAGTGTTTACAGATATTCACATGACATTTCTGATGTCGGGCGAGCTGGACCCACATAAAGTTGAGAGAGCTATTGCTTTGTCTGTGGAAAAGTATTGTTCAGTTTATGAAATGCTGAAATCAACAGTAAATATTACCTGGTCAGTTGAAATAAATAGTAAAGAGGTTTGAAATGGATGGACACGTTTTACCCTGGTACATTGCCGGTCCTATTATTGGGTTGTTTGTGCCACTGATGCTGCTGGTAGGTAATAAATTTTTTGGGATTTCCAGTTCTTTTATGCATATCTGTTCAACAGTGCTACCCAAATCCAAGGTGAGTATTTTAAATTATGATGCAAAAAAGAATGGATGGAAATTTTATTTTACTTTGGGCATTTTATTGGGTGCTTTTATAGCAGTCCATTTTTTATCTTCAGGAAATAGAGCGTTTTTGCCTCCCGAGTATTTTACCAGTTCGGGATATTTACAATTATTTATTGGCGGATTGCTGGTAGGCTTTGGTACCCGCTATGCCAATGGGTGTACATCGGGGCATGCGATAACCGGTATTGCGTTACTGAATCCGCCAAGCATTCTTGCAACGATTTCATTCTTTTTTGGTGGTTTAATTTATACGTTTATTGTTGTTAATCTTTGAGGCCTGTTATGAAAAATTTTGTATATATGATTTTGGGGATCGCTTTTGGGATTGTACTGGTCCAGTCTGAAGTGATGAGCTGGTTCAGGATCAGAAATATGTTTTTGTTCAAAGAAGCGCATATGTATTTGATCATCTCTTCTGCAATTGTCGTAGCTATGATGTCTGTCTGGATATTAAAGGCACTCAAGGTTAAGTCGTTGAGTGGTGATGTATTGAGTTTCAAGGGCAAGCCCTGGAACAAGGGGATTGTTTTTGGTGGATTGATTTTTGGTGTGGGCTGGGCAATAACGGGTGCTTGTCCTGGACCTGTGTTTGCGCAAATTGGAACAGGGGCGTATCCTGCTATTTTCACACTGGTTGGAGCGGTGTTGGGAGCGTATCTTTATGCGTTGTTGAGAGGAAAATTGCCGCATTAATCAGGTTATTATGCTTAACGGTCCTGAAAATGATCGGAGCTCAGGTAGCGGTCACCCCGATCGCAGATGATGCTGACGATCACCCCCTTTATCCAGATTTTTACTCAACTCAATTGCGGTATGTACTGCTCCTCCGCTACTCATACCGCAAAAAACCCCTTCTTTTAGTGCTAATGACTGTGATATAGCAATGGCTTGTTGTGAAGATACTGAAAGAATCTTGTCAATTCTGTCCG
The DNA here is from genome assembly GCA_963693055.1 of bacterium. Classification (GTDB taxonomy): domain Bacteria; phylum Zhuqueibacterota; class Zhuqueibacteria; order Residuimicrobiales; family Krinioviventaceae. The sequence goes on along the minus strand of OY843751.1, from coordinate 4,564,131 downwards.
ATTGATAAATGGCGGGTAGGTATTCTTGTGGCCAACGGCGAATGCCAGGTATTGTTGATCCGTCCTGCGGTTGTACACCAATAATTTGAACGGATTGGGATTGCTTCTTTAGATATTGGGAGGTACCCATAATAGTGCCGGTTGTGCCCATTGCTGATACAAAATGGGTTATTTTGCCCTGCGTATCTCTCCAGATTTCGGGACCGGTGGTTTCGTAATGCGCCTTGGGGTTATCAGGATTGGCAAACTGATCCAGTTTGATGTAATGAGGCTGTTGAATTTTATTATTCACATAATCGATAGCACCTTCCATTCTGAGTTCAGCAGGTGTTAGGATCACGTTTGCTCCATACGCTTTCATGGTAAGTACACGCTCGCGGGTAGAATTTTCGGGCATAACCAGTTCAATTTTTATTTTATGGATTGCTGCAATCATGGCAAGTGCAATGCCGGTGTTTCCGCTAGTGGCTTCAATGAGAATGCTGTTCGGCTTGAGGATTCCGCGTTCTAGTGCGCCCTTGATCATATATAGCGCAGCACGATCTTTGACGCTTCCGCCGGGATTTGTGCCTTCCAGCTTGGCAAATATTTGAACAGATGGATTGGGAGAAAGATTTTTCAATTCAACAAGGGGGGTGTTTCCAATTGTATCGATAATAGAATTCATTATAATGCATCAATTATTAGAATTACAGTATTATTGATAACAATTGTAAGTTGGGAGTATTCCGTGAAAAGTTAATGTTGTAAGTGTTTGTGATGTGAAAAGTGCCGAAGGTGGGAGTCGAACCCACACGGGCTAATGCCCACACGGCCCTGAACCGTGCGCGTCTACCAGTTTCACCACTTCGGCAAATGTAACGGCTAAAAATATACAAATCCCATTTATTAAAAGCAAGGCTTTTGTTAAAGGTTGATATACCTTTTTCTTGATTTTGTGCTCTGTAAATAGTATTTTATAAATCTTGTTTATTGGAGAATAGATTGAGTAAAACGAGTCAAAATGTTCAGATTGTGAACCGAAAAGCGTTTCATGATTATGAAATTTTAGAACGCATGGAAGCCGGCATTGTTTTGCTGGGTACTGAAGTAAAGGCCCTGCGGGAAGGGCGTGCCAGCTTTAAGGATAGCTATGCACGTGTTATCCGTGGTGAGTTGTGGGTTGTGAACATGCACATATCTCACTATAGTCATGGTGGATATTCAAACCACGATCCTTTGCGAAAAAGAAAATTGCTTTTACATAAACGTGAAATTAAGCGTTTGATAGGCAAGATTGAAGAAAAAGGGCTGACCGTTGTGCCATTAAAACTTTATTTTAAAAATGGTATGGCAAAAATTGAAGTCGGGCTGGCGCGTGGCAAAAAAGTGCATGATAAACGCCAGGATATTGCCAAGCGAGATATGGGCCGCGACGCACAGCGTGAATTAAAAAATAAATTTAGAATCAATATATAAAAATCCGGGAGTGACTATTGGATAAGCATGTAGTTGATGAATTGAGCGCCAGGGGTTTTGTTCAGCAGATAACAGAACCGGAGCCATTGCGTGAATTGTTGGGTAAAGAATCGGTAACATTTTATGTGGGAATTGATCCCACTGCTGACAGTTTGCATGCAGGGCATTTGTTA
>OY843751.1:0-4557500 GCA_963693055.1 bacterium | reverse complement strand
TGTGAAATTGCATAGACAACCAGGATGTTGGCTTAGAAGCAGCCACCATTTAAAGAGTGCGTAATAGCTCACTGGTCAAGTGGTCTTGCGCCGAAAATGTACGGGGCTAAGCTTACCGCCGAAACCACGGACTCTAATTTATTAGAGTGGTAGGGGAGCGTTCCATTGTAGGTCGAAGCTCAGTCGTGAGGCTGGGTGGACGAAATGGAAGTGAGTATGCCAGCATGAGTAGCGATAAAACACGTGAGAAACGTGTTCACCGAAAATCTAAGGTTTCCTGAGTAAAGTTAATCTTCTCAGGGTTAGTCGGACCCTAAGCCGAGGCCGAAAGGCGTAGGTGATGGAAAACAGGTTAAATATTCCTGTACCACCCGTGGATCGATCAAGACTCGATGGGGTGACGCAGAAGTGAAAAGTCAGCCGGACACTGGATTGCCGGTCTAAGTGCGTAGGAAGTTTTGGTAGGCAAATCCGCCGAAACAATTCCGAGACACGAATGGGAGAGCTTAGCTCATAAACTGACTGTAAGCAGACTGCCAAGAAAAGCCTCTAAGAGGAGTCCACAGGTGTCCGTACCGCAAACCAACACAGGTAGATGGGGAGAGAATCCTAAGGTGCTCGAGTGAGCTCTGGTTAAGGAACTAGGCAAAATGAATCCGTAACTTCGGGATAAGGATTGCCCTTATTAGGTGAAACTTTTTACAAGTGAAGCTGAATGGGGTTGCAAAAAAATGGTCTGGGCGACTGTTTACTAAAAACATAGGTCTCTGCTAAGCCGTAAGGCGATGTATAGGGACTGACACCTGCCCGGTGCTGGAAGGTTAAGGGGATGTGTTAGCTTTTGCGAAGCACTGAACTGAAGCCCCAGTAAACGGCGGCCGTAACTATAACGGTCCTAAGGTAGCGAAATTCCTTGTCGGGTAAGTTCCGACCTGCACGAATGGTGTAACGACTTGGACACTGTCTCAACCAGAGGCTCGGCGAAATTGTAGCACCGGTGAAGATGCCGGTTACCCACGACGGGACGGAAAGACCCCGTGAACCTTTACTACAGCTTAACATTGATTTTTGGTATTGCATGTGTAGGATAGGTGGGAGACTTTGAAGCGCGGACGCCAGTACGCGTGGAGTCACCCTTGAAATACCACCCTTGTTCTACTAGGAATCTAACCATGACCCGTGAATCCGGGTTTGGGACAATGTTTGGTGGGTAGTTTGACTGGGGCGGTCGCCTCCCAAAAAGTAACGGAGGCTCCCAAAGGTTACCTCAGCACGGTCGGTAATCGTGCGAAGAGTGTAAAGGCACAAGGTAGCTTAACTGCGAGACATACAGGTCGAGCAGATGCGAAAGCAGGGCTTAGTGATCCGGCGGTAGAGAGTGGAATTGCCGTCGCTCAAAGGATAAAAGGTACTCCGGGGATAACAGGCTTATCGAGCCCAAGAGTTCACATCGACGGCTCGGTTTGGCACCTCGATGTCGGCTCATCGCATCCTGGGGCTGGACAAGGTCCCAAGGGTTTGGCTGTTCGCCAATTAAAGCGGTACGTGAGCTGGGTTTAGAACGTCGTGAGACAGTTCGGTCCCTATCTGTCGTGGGCGTAGGATATTTGAGGGGAGCTGTCCCTAGTACGAGAGGACCGGGATGGACGAACCTCTAGTGTACCAGTTGTCGTTCCAACGGCATGGCTGGGTAGCTATGTTCGGAAAGGATAAGCGCTGAAAGCATCTAAGCGCGAAGCCTCACCCAAGATTAGATATCCCACTGCGTAAGCAGTCTAAAGGCCCCTTGAAGATTACAAGGTTGATAGGCCACAGATGTAAGCATAGTAATATGTTCAGTCGAGTGGTACTAATAGGCCGAGTGGCTTAACCATAATTTTTTAAACCAGCAATGGATGGTTATAAGCTTTTTGCCTTCTTAATCGATATTGTATTTTTTAGAAATAAATTTCGGTGACGATAGCGAAGGGGCAACACCCGATCCCATTTCGAACTCGGAAGTTAAGACCTTTTGCGCCGATGGTACTGCTCGGGAGACCGTGTGGGAGAGTAGGTCATCGCCGAATTTAAATTAAAGCCCTGTACATTGTGCAGGGCTTTTTTTTTGTTTTTTTCTATTCTTCTTTTGTTTATATTCTATTACTTGAATGGATTATCAATTGGTTTTATATGAACAAATCTCCTATTACAAAAATTGTTTTTACTACTGTTATTGCTCTGCTTATACCAATCTTTACATATACTATTTTTCAATTTGTTCAAAGCGACAAGAATGAAGAGTTGATTAAATCTATTTATGACAGACAACTTGGAAGTATTTTGTTCTCTGTAAATCAGCATTGTTGGGATATGTTTATGTCATGGTATGCCGAGATTAATACTTTGGCAGAATCTTTTACGCGTCATTCTTATGGACGTTTGAAATCTGGTTTATATGCCTTTAATAATTCTAAATCAAGTATAAGTGGGTCTTTTGTTTGGTTTTCTAATCAGTTTGTGGTTTATGCTTTAGATCAGGAATCTACGAAATTAACCCTGGAAGCAGAAAGGGCTGAATTCCGTAACAAACTAAATTCTATAATTCTCGACCTTGACAAAGAAATAGACAAACAAGTCAAACGTGCACAGCAAGGTTATATTAAGCCTCTTGCTGTAACATGGCAAAACAATCCACAGGCAAGGGAAACATTGTTGATTTTTCCTATTATCAATAATTCGTATTCTAATGAAAATGTAGTCTTGGCAGGCATTATAGTAGATGATCTTGCTTATATCCATGATATTGTAGCGCGAAAATTTGGATCAATGAATGATGGTAATTTGATTTTTGCTGTAAAGGATGATAGTAAGATTATCTTTGCTACTGATGAAGCGTATGAAAGTGATTATGAAAAATATGAAGAATTATGGATTTTGCCAGATTTAGATATTCAGATAAAACTAGCAGGTACAACACTAGCTGAATTATCAAAATCCAGATCCAGAACCAATCTTGTTTTGCTAGTTATTGTTAATGTTGTTTTTCTTGGTGGACTCGGTTATTTGTTCTATAATGTAACAACAGAAATCTCTTTGGCAAAGATGAAAACCAGTTTTGTTGCTAATGTTTCTCATGAGTTGAGAACTCCTCTTGCCTTGATTCGAATGTTTGCAGAAACGCTAGAGATGGGACGTGTAAAATCCGAAGAAAAGAAACAGCATTATTACAAGACAATAATGAGTGAAAGTGCTCGTCTCTCTCAATTGATTAATAATATTCTAGACTTTTCTAAGATTGAATCCCGGAAGAAAGAATATAAATTTGAACAATCAAATTTGATTGATTTGATAGAACAGACTTTAGAGTTGTATCATTTCCGTTTTACTCAAAACGGATTCAAAGTGGAAAAATATTTCGAACCGAACATTCCTCTTGTTTATATTGACAAGGAGGCTATTACACAAGCTTTTGTGAATTTGCTTGACAATGCTGTTAAATATAGTTTTGATGAAAAATTTATCAAAGTTTCTGTTGTGAGACAAAATGGTTCTGTAGAGATGTCTGTACAAGATAAAGGTATTGGCATTCAAGAGTCTGAACAGTCCAAAATTTTTGAAAAATTCTACAGAGCAGGGAACAGTTTGGTTCATAATACCAAGGGCAGCGGATTAGGGTTGTCTCTTGTTAAACATATTATTGACGTGCACGGTGGTAAAATTTGGGTTTCAAGTAAGCCTAAAAAGGGTAGTACGTTCACTTGTGCATTCCCTCTTAATTAAATGGAGAAAAAAATGGCGCGAATTCTCATAGTTGAAGATGAGCTTGAAATGGCCCAGGGGTTAAAAGATAATTTTGAGTTCGATGGTCATGAAGTAATTATAGCGGAAGATGGTGAAAAAGGCTCGCAACTTGCGGTTGAGGGCAAGCCGCAGTTAATTATCCTAGATGTAATGCTGCCCAAAAAGTCCGGTTTTGATGTTTGTAAAGAACTGCGTGGTAAAGGAATTAAGATCCCTATTATAATGCTTACAGCAAGAGGACAGGAGATTGATAAGGTTTTGGGGTTAGAACTGGGTGCAGATGACTATATAACCAAACCTTTTAGTGTACGTGAGTTACTGGCTCGGGTTAAAGCAGTTTTGCGTCGCACTCCAGAGGAAGCTGGTGGAGAGGGCAAATATCATACTTTTGGAAAAATCAAAGTTGATTTCGATCATTATTCAGCATATGACGATAATGGTAAAGTTGAGCTGACTTTTAAAGAGTTTGAGATTCTAAAATATTTTTTGGAACATGAAGGGCAAACAATCAGCAGAGATAAGTTGTTGGATGATGTATGGGGGTATGATTATTTTCCAACCTCACGAACTGTTGATAACCATATTGTCAAGCTGCGTAAAAAAATTGAAATTGACCCCGTAAATCCTAAACACATCCTGACTGTGTATGGAATTGGTTACAAGTTTATTGAATAGAAGCGGGTTAATTCTGGTTTTACATTTTTTTACACTTTTTGACACCCAATTAACACTTTTTACCTTTATATTGTGTTAATTTCCTATATACCAAGTTTTGGGATTTAGATGCGGAAGTTTGTTTTAATTATAATTTTATTGTTTTGTGCTGAAAATCACGCTATGCAACTTGAAAAAGAATTATCTTTAGAAGGTGAATGGCGTTTTGAAATTGGTGATCGTGAAGAATATGCCAGCCCTAATTATAATGATGAACAGTGGGAGAAAATAGTTGTACCTGATAGCTGGGAAAATGAAGGCTTTCCTGGTTATGATGGATTTGCATGGTACCGAATACGTTTTTCTGTAAACCGGGGTCTGAAAAATAAAGTATTATACGTCAAGTTGGGCCGAATAGATGATGTAGATATGGTTTACTTGAACGGTCATTATATTGGAGGTATGGGACAACTACCTCCTGATTACAAGTCTGCTTTTGATAATAACCGTATTTATAAAATACCGCGGATAGCATTAAAGTATGGCAGTGAGAATATCATTTCGGTTCGTGTTTATGACAAGCAAGGTGTTGGTGGAATATATACCGGTGAAGTCGGGTTGTATTCAAGAATTGATGTGGTAAAATTGGTTTTGGATTTAACAGGGCTTTGGTGGTTCAAGCATGGTGATAGTCTCGCATGGAAAGATCCAAATTTTGACGAGTCTGCTTGGGATATAATCAAGGTACCGGCATATTGGGAAGATCAGGGATATCCCAACCTGGATGGTATTGCTTGGTATAGAAAACGTTTCAAGATAGATCAAAAGTATGCTGATGAAAAATTAATTTTGTTGCTAGGTAAAGTCAATGATATTGATCAGGTTTATTTTAATGGACATCTGATTGGACTGACAGGAAAATTTCCGCAAGATGGAAAGCCAGCTACTATTGAGAATATGAAAAAAGAGTTGAGGGCTTATTTTGTCCCTCCGGACTTTATTCGAAAAGAAGAAGAAAATGTAATAGCCGTTCGTGTTTATGATGCCGGACATAATGGGGGTATATATAAAGAGTATGTTGGACTGGTAACCCGAAAAGAATATTTGAAATATATGAAAACGGTCCGATGATATTATAAAATGTTGTATTAATTTATGTAACGCTACTGGAGAACCATTGAACAGAGTATCCAAGATTTCAATTTTTTTATGTATACTTGCCATTACCGCACCTGTGCTGCCTAAAGAAAGAACAATAGAGTTAACATTACATTCTGCTGTAAGAATTGCTATGGATAACAGCTATCGAATCCGACAACTCAAACTCGGAATTGATCGTACTCGCTATTGGTTAAAGGCAGAGCGTGCTGGGTTAAAATCCTCAGTTTATATGAATCTTACAGCACCAGAGTTTAGTAATTTATCTGAATATAAATGGAATTCTACACTTCAGCGCGATGAAATGATTCGTCAAAACACCCAAAAAGTTCAAATGGATTTATCCATTCGCCAACCCGTAATTTTATTGGGGTATCCGACAAATGGATATTTATCTCTGAATAATACAATGTATCGTTATATTCAGATGGATGAAGGTGAGCAGGATGTGAGTTATTATAATCGCTATTTTGTTAAATTTGAACAGCCATTTTTTAAACCCAATACATTAAAAAATAATATTGAGCAAGCAGAGTTGAATCTGCAAAGGCAAGAGTTAAACTTTCTTACCGATCAGGTTAGTTATTTGAATACTATAGCAGATTCTTATTATAATTTATTTCGATTAACTTATCTAAGTATTATATTCGACCATAAAATTCAAAATTTGAAACGTGTAACAGGATTCGTTGATCGTGTTTCCAGAGAGGATACTACACGGTCAATCGAGGCTATTCAGGTACAGGTAGAATTAGCCAATGCCGAAGAAAGGATGTTGCAAAATAAAAGTGAGCTACGCCTTGCAACAGCCCGCTTAAAACAAACTTTGCGTATTGATACAGAAGATGATATTTTTATCAATCCGGTGGTAAAAATTACCCCAATTGAGGTGGATTTAGACCAGGCAACTCAATATGGTTTAACTTTACGCCCGAGTATGCGTAGTTTGGACAATAGCCGACGAAGAGATGAAATTGATCTTGAAAATGTAAAGGGCTGGAATTCCTTTAGTATGAACCTTGAAATGACTTATGGAATTGAAAAACAGGATGAAACATATCAATATCTGTGGGAAGATAGTGAAAATAGTAATTCTGTTACCTTGACAGCATATATCCCGTTATGGGACTGGGGGCAGAGAAAGGCAAGGATTGAAGCATACAAGCTTGATATAAAGAGTGTTGACCTTTACAAAGAAGAAACTAAGACAAGAATCGAGTCTGAAATTAAAAATGCCATATCAAATTTGGAAGAATATCAAACAAGAGCGTTAAATATGCAAGAAAATTTGGATATGGCGATAGAAATTACTGATCAGAGTATAGTTATGTATCAAAAAGGCAAGATTTCATTGCAAGACTTGTTGCAAAATATATCAAGGCAAACCGATACAGAATTGAATTTTCTCGATGCATACCTGGGGTTTAGAAGATCATTGCTGTCTTTGATGACTAATACATATTATGATTTTGAAAACCAAATCAGTTTACTTGATCAGTTCAAGATGAACAAGTATTAAGTGATGTAGTAAAATTTCAGGGGGCTTTCATTTCTAAAATTTCCAGGAAAAAACTTGACACTGTTGAGCAAAATTTTTACAATTCAAGTGGTTTAGTATGCCATGTTAGGGAATACAAAATAAAAAAAAGATGTTGTATTCTTTGACAAATTATAATGCTTCCGGGAATTTGGCACGCTAATTGCAAAATTGTAATCGTGCAGATTATGGTCTTTGGGGTAGAGTTCATATATATTAATATTGAAATATTTATTTAATTTTAAAATAAAGAATTATTATGAAGAATGTAATACTTGTTTTAGTGTTTGTACTCGTACCTTTTTGGCTTTTTAGTCAAAGTGTCGTTAAAAAAAATGAATATATCATTGGCGATGATGGGAAGCTTCAATTCACTGTCCATATTTGGGGTGAAGTGAGAATTCCTGGAGAATACACCGTTTCAGACAAGACTGATTTACTTGAATTGATTTCAAAAGCAGGTGGTCCAACGGAATATTCAAACTTGAAAAATGTTAAAATAACAAGAGGCTTGTTGAGTATTACAAGTTCCACTGGTCCCATAGAGCGGGAAACGTACCGTAATATTATGATGAATCAGGCGGCCCAAAAAAGAATTGTCAAAATTAATTTGCACAAAATTCTGGAAAGCCAGGAATTTGAGCAATTGCTGCCAACATTGCAACCTGGCGATGTTGTTCAGGTAGGGAAGAATAATTGGTTTAGATGGCAAACGGTAATTCGTGTAGTTTCGCAGTTGGCAATTGTTGCACAGGTTTATTGGTACTGGAACCGGAATTAATTTTAATTCAGGGTATATTATGAACTCTAATGAAATAGATCTTCGAAGGATTTTACATATAATATTAAGGAAAAAGCTGGTTGTTCTGGCTTCCCTATTATTATTCCTTGTGCCGGTGTATATGTTGAACAAATATTCAACACCGGTCTATTCGGCCAAAACCAAGATTGTATTTGATCAATCAAAAGGGGGCCGACAGATTACAGAATCTTATGCTGTAACCTCTGAAAATATTATTATTAATCAAATTGAAGAAATTCAAAGTCGTTCAATGGCTAGGGATGTTGTATTAACATTGCCAGACAGCATTAAAGCAGAATTTACATATCCTATTGATGCGGGACCTAATTTTAATGAAAAAGAGTATCTTGTAGGTCTGATTAAAGAGGGAATTGTTGCCAGTTCAGTTCAGGGGTCTGATGTTATTAATATTGAAGTCAATACAGAATCTCCTTTGGCGGCAATGTTTATTGCAAACCGTATTGCAGATGTATTGGTAGAGCGAAACCTTGAAGTTATTGGTCAGGAAGCCAGTAATGTGCGGTCAATAATAAATGATAATTTGCAGCGATACAAGCGAGATCTGGATGATGCAGAGTTGCGGATGCGAGAGTTTAAAGAAAAAAATAAATTGACCGAAATCAGCCAGCAGGGTAGCGAGATCTTGAGGCGTATTACCGAAGCTGAAAATTTGTTGAATCAAACCATTACTAATTTGAATGCTGCACAAGAAAGACAAAGCTTTATAACGCAAAGATTGGCAGAAGAACGTAAGGATTTAGTTCCGGCAGTTACTAAAACTACTTCAACGCGCGCACAAAGAATGCGTGAAGAGTTGATAAATCTTGAAGACCAATATACAAGATTAAGTGTGCAAGATTATCCTGCGGACCACCCGAAAATGGTAGAGTTGAGAACGCAGATTAATGAGATTAGTGATAATCTTCGTGACGAAACATTACGTATTGCTTCAGGTGAAAACACGATCGATCCTCTTTCTGAAATACAGCGTTTACTGGAAGAGTCTATTACGCTTGACATAGATATCAAAGCTTACGAAGCTCAGCAAAAAGCCTTGGATGATGTCATTTCCAATTACGAGAAAAATTTAAATACCATGCCTGCAAAGGAATTGCGCCTTGCTCAGTTGATGCGTGATAAAGCCGTAAGTGAAGAGATATATACTATGCTGCTTTCCAAGAGGGAAGAAGCCAAAATTGCTGAAGCTGAAATTTCCGGTAATATTCGTATCATTGATAAAGCAATTTTGCCAGATAATCCCATTCGTCCTAGAAAAATGCTTAACCTGATTGTTGGATTTATGCTGGGTATGTCTTGTGGTGTTGGGCTTGCACTTGCGTTAGAGTTTTTTGATGACAAGATAAAAAAAGCCGAAGATGCTGAGCGTGTGTCTGAGTTGAATTTGATCGGGTCCATTCCCGAAATTAGAACACCCTTGTACAAACGTCCTGGAAAGTGGTTGAATAAAAGAATTAGAAAGCTGCCGGAACAATCCAAAGAAGATTTGATTACATTGCTGGACCCGCAATCTCCTGAATCTGAGGCGTTTCGGTCTATTAGAACGAATTTAAATATCTCAGATTTTGATTCTGCAATGCGGATCATTTTGGTGACCAGTAGTAATCCCAATGAGGGCAAGTCTTTTATTTCTTCAAATATGGCTGTTACTACTGCACAAATGGGGCTCAAAACATTATTGATTGATGCTGATCTCCGCAAACCTGTGTTACATCACGTATTTGAAAGAGAGTTAAAGCCAGGTTTAGCAGAATTGATTATTAATAGTAAAAATGTCAAAGTCGAAAAAAGTGTGCGAGTGCCTCGTCGAATTGTAGATGAGGAACCTTCAAAGAAATTGATTGGTATGCCGGAAATATTTGATTTTGATGATGAAATTCATGGAAAACCAATGGATGATATGCAAGTGTCTATACCTGAAAATAGGGATAATGGTAGTTCAGGTACAGAAATGAAATCCCAGTTTCCTTTTAATTCATCTATTGTAGAGACAGGTATTGATAATTTAGACTTGCTTCCTTGTGGAGAGATCCCCAAATATCCATCAGAAGTTTTGGGGTCACGCGCAATGAAGAATTTACTTTTCGAATTAAACAATATTTATGATGTGATTTTCCTGGATACACCTCCAATCAATGTTGTAACAGATGCAGGTATACTGGGATCAATAGTTGATGGTGCTGTTTTGGTTATCAAGGCCGGTAGTACCTCGCAAAAAGAATTACAAAAAGCAAAGAGTTTGTTGAAAAAATCAAATACAAAGATTTCTGGTTTGATTGTCAATTATCTTAATCCTAAGGAAAGTTATACATCTTATTATTATTCATACTTTAATGAAAGTAAAGCACTAAAATAGTTCACACTTGATAAAAACTAAAATACAGGAACAATAGATGTTAAGCGCAAATTATTACAATAAAAGAGTGGCTCTGGATATCATAATACATCTGGTGATTTTTGTTATTTCTTATTTCTTTGCTTTTGGCCTTATTTTCTTTAATACCTGGAATAGTGAAGCTTTACATCTTTTTTTAATTACGCTTCCTGCATTATTACTTGTAAAAGTTCTTGTTTTTAGTTTGTTCAGAGCTTTTTCAGGGCAATGGAAAGATGCTAGTGTTCCTGATATTGTCGCATTAAGTAAAGCTAATATTGTATCTTCTATTACTATAACAATAATTTTATATTTTACATTAAAAAATGCAATTCCTTTTAGCGTTTTTATTATCGATTTTATGATTGCAATATTGTTTACCGGTTTCAGCCGTTTTGCTGTCAGGTTGTATAACGAGATTATTTATAAAAAGTCATTATCTGTTAAACGCGTGCTGGTTGTTGGTGGTGGAATTATGGCGCGTCGTTTGATTAAAGAGTTGAAATCCAATTGGGAAATGGGATATAATCCAATTGCATTGGTTGATGATGATCCCCAAAAACTGGGTCATTCGGTTATGGGTGTAAAGGTTATGGGAAACCGCAAGAGTATTTTACATCTTGCAGAGACCATGAATGTGGATGAGATTATTATTGCATTTTCATATGCTCGTGGTGAAGATATGAGAGAGTTGGTCAAGATTTGTCGTATGTCTGGCAAGCCCTTTCGCATTATAAGCAAACCGGAAGGTCCTATGGACCAGAAGACAATTTTTGATCGTATTCGCAAGATCAAGATTGAAGATTTAATTGGTCGTGAGCAAATCCAGATCAATTTTGATCAGGTTCAGAAATATATCGAAGGTAAGCGAGTGTTGGTTACCGGTGCTGCTGGTTCAATAGGCTCGGAAATTTGCAGGCAAATTGCAAAATTTAATCCCGAGAAGCTGGTTGCTTTTGATCGTTCGGAAAATGGGTTGTTTTATCTTGATCGTGAATTGAGTGAAAAGTACCCCGAACTGGACTATTCGCTTGCATTGGCAGATATTACAGATTTTATTGAAACCGATAATGCCTTTAATAAGCATAAACCGCAGCTCGTTTTTCATGCAGCTGCTTACAAACATGTACCCATGATGGAGTTGCATCCCAGTCAGGCTGTTAAAAATAATGTAATGGGTACCAAGAATGTGCTCGATGTTTGTATACAACATCATGTTAAGAAATTTGTCTTCATTTCCACAGATAAAGCTGTTAATCCTACCAGTTTTATGGGAATGACCAAGCGTATTGCTGAGCAGGTTGTTCAGGCAAGTGATAATACAAATAGTACACGTTGTATGGCGGTGCGTTTTGGTAATGTGATTGGTAGTAGTGGTAGCGTTATCAGGCTGTTTCAGGAGCAGATCAGTAAGGGCGGGCCTGTAACAGTTACACATCCTGATGTTAAACGATATTTTATGTCAATTCCCGAGGCTGTTCAGCTTGTATTGCAAGCGGCAGCATTGGGTGAGGGTGGTCAGATCTTTTTACTGAAAATGGGTGAGTTGATTAAGATCAACGAAATTGCCAAGGAATTAATACTGCTTGCAGGTAATGGTTCCGCTGACAAGATCAATATTAGTTATACCGGACTTCGATTTGGGGAAAAGATAATTGAAGAGTTGTGGGAAAACGAAGAAGAGCTGTTAGAAAGTGAAAATGATAATCTCTACATCTTAAAACGACGTTCAACTAACCGTTTTAACCTTCGTGAATTCAAGGGAAAAATTAACAATATTATTCGTATTGCATCTACTCAGGAAAAAAATCTAAACGGATTCAAAAGTAAACTTGAAGAAATTATTGAAGAAGGCCGCTCGATGATGAGATAATTTTACGGTTATTCTTTGGATAGTAGATAAAGATAGAGGAATTGCGGAATGTCTGAGAAAGAACAAATCAGAAGTTTTATTTATGAGAATTTTTTCTTTAATGATTTTTCTAAAGAATTAGATGATAAACAATCTTTTCTTGAAGGCGGGATCATTGATTCTACGGGTGTTTTGGAGCTTGTAACTTTTGTAGAGGAAACATTCAAGATCAATATTGATGACCATGAATTGATACCAGAAAATCTGGATACTGTTGATCAACTTGTTTCATTTATACAAAGTAAAAAAGCAAACTGATTTTCTGTTTCCTGTTGATTTGATTATCTTGTAATGCTTCTTGCCATAAAATTTTTATTACCTGACATTTACTGGTTTATAATATGTGTGGTATTGCCGGAGTTTTTAATAAAAACGAACTGAATCCCAATGCTTTTCCGGTATTTCGCAAGAGTCTGGGGATGTTGGGACACCGGGGCCCTGATGGGCGTGGTGTCTATGTGGATGACTATGCTTTGCTGGGACAAACCCGTCTAAGCATTATCGACCTTGAAGGCGGGCATCAACCCATTGGAAACGAAGATGGTTCTCTCTGGTTGGTGTGTAATGGCGAGATCTTTAATTATATTGAACTACGACAAGAGTTGATTGCAAAGGGACATAGATTTACTACGCATACGGATGTTGAAGTTGTTTTGCATCTGTATGAAGAATATGGTGTAAAACTGTTTGATCATTTGAATGGTCAATTTGCTTTTGCCATTTGGGACAAGAACCATAAATCTATCATGCTGGCTCGTGATCATGTTGGCATTTGTCCTTTGCATTATCAAATAGCAGATAATCAATTGTATTTTGCATCAGAAATTAAACTGTTTCTGCCGTTTCCTGAACTGGATTTTACCATTGATCCTGAGGCCATGCTGCAAACTTTAACTTTTTGGTCTCCACTGCCCGGTAATTCGATTTTTAAAAATATACAAGAGGTCAAGCCGGGCCATTATATCAAATACACTCAAGACCATTTTGAACAAAAACCATATTGGCAGTTAAGCTACCCTGAAAGTGATTCCGATTATATAAGGGATGTAAACAGCGCTTCAGAAGAATTGACGGATTTGCTTGAAGATTCTGTACGTATTCGTCTTCGGGCTGATGTGCCGGTTGGTGCTTATTTAAGCGGTGGGCTTGATTCTTCAATCACAACCGCTCTGGTAAAAACAGGGCATAATAATAAACTGCGGACTTTTTCAATCGGCTTTGAAGAAAAAGCATTTGATGAGTCTGAATTTCAAAAACTAGTTTCAAAACATCTCGAAACCGATCATTCTGCTTTTGTAAGCAATAATGAGATGGTTTGCGAAAATTTGCATAAAGTTATATGGCATACAGAAAAGCCTGTTTTGCGAACCGCGCCGGTACCTCTGTTTTTGCTGTCAAAGTTTGTGCGGGAATCAGATTTCAAAGTTGTTTTAACCGGTGAAGGCGCTGACGAGTTTTTTAGTGGTTACAATATCTATCGCGAAACTAAAGTTCGATGGTTTAACGCCAAAATGCCAGGCTCTACCTGGCGTCCGCGGTTGTATGAAAAATTGTATCCATATATAACTACAAATCCGCGTACATTGAATTACTGGATCCAGTTTTTTCAAAAAGATGTAGCAAATACATCTGATCTGTTTTATTCGCATCGTTTGCGTTGGAATAACGGTGATTATCTTGCCGGATTTTTAACTCAGGATGTTTTGGGTGAAACAAAGGGGTATAATCCGGTTACAGAGTTGGAAGCCAGAGTAGACGGATTACTGGATGGATTAAATCCCCTTGAGCGTGCGCATTTTCTTGAAGCAAAAATATTTCTTAGTGGATATTTGTTGAGCTCGCAAGGTGACCGTATGACAATGGGGAACAGTGTTGAAGGCAGGTATCCGTTTCTCGATAAGCGAGTAATTGATTTTGCAAATCGTCTTGCACCCGAGTTGAAATTAAAGGTGCTGAATGAAAAATGGATTTTAAAACATACATTTAAACATCTATTGCCGGACCCGGTAATTAGCAGACCAAAACAGCCTTATAGGGCCCCGGTCAGAAATACCCTGCTCGCTGACCCTAAATTTGTTGATACATGGTTAGATGAATCACGCATCCGCAATTCTATGGTTTTTGATGCAGATAAAATTTCGATTTTGAAAAAGAGATTGTTTCTCCCAAACGCAAATGTTTCCGCGCGAGAAGAAATGGCGCTGATGGCAATTATTACAACAGAAATGTTGAAAGAACATTTTATAAATAATAAACCTACTGTACAAGATCAGGAGTGTCGGGTTTTCGATTACCGATCCAGGAAATAAAGAGAGGATAATTATGAAGTTCGATGAAAATAAAGCAATAGAAACAATTACTACCGGAATTCGCAATGTAATTTCGCAAGATTTGAAAAAAAGAGGTGCTGTTGTGGGTATCAGTGGTGGTATTGATTCATCCGTGGTAGCTGCATTGTGTGTTAAAGCATTGGGTAAAGAAAGGGTAACCGGCCTGGCATTGCCTGAAAAAGATTCCAGTCCCGAAAGCCGGGAACTGGCAGAAAATCTTGCCAAACAGTTGGGTATTGAATTTGTTGTTGAAGATATAACTGGTGGCTTGAACGGCATGGGCTGCTATGAACGTCGCGATGAAGCTGTAAAACGGGTTTTCCCGGATTATGAACCGGGCATGAATTTTAAAATCATCCTTAAAGGTGATCCGTTAAAAGATAATATGCTCAATCTGTTTTATGGAGCAATTACTGATAATGCAGGCAACGAAATTGAAAAACGTTTACCATTAAAAGAGTATATGCAAATTGTTGCTGCTTCTAATATGAAACAGCGTCTTAGAATGACAACCTTGTACTATCACGCTGAATTGCGTAATTATGCAGTTGCCGGAACAGGAAACAAAAATGAACACGAATTGGGGTTCTTTGTAAAATATGGTGATGGTGGCACTGATTTAAAACCAATCATTCATTTGTTCAAAACTCAGGTATACGAGGTTGCAAAAGCAATTGGCGTACCCAAAGATATTATTGATCGTACACCTACAACCGACACATATCCCGGTGAAGTTACGCAAAAGGAATTTTTCTTTAAACTCTCATTTGATGTTATGGATGCAATTTGGGAAATGCATGAAAATGGTGCTACAACCCAACAAATTGCAGATAAAATGTCCATTTCAGTGGAACAGGCAGCAAGAGTTGTTGAGGATATTGATCAGAAAATCAAAAGGACTGAATATCTGCGTATGGAACCATTAATGGCTATTTAAAATTAAGGGAGGTAATGGTTGTGCAGGTACAAAATTTTTTAGAAAATTCAGCTCAAAAAACACCAGACAAGCAGGCTGTCTGGTATAAAGATGAATGGATGACTTTTGGAGAGTTGGACCTTTTGTCTAACAAGCTTGCAAATTATCTCAAAGAACAACATGTGCTTCGTGGTGATCGTGTTGCTATTCTTTACGAGAATTCATTTCACTACATTATTGCTTATTATGCTGTTTTAAAGGTAGGTGCTGTTACCGTGGCCTTGAATACAGCAACCACTGCTGATGCTCTAGAGTACCTGTTGAATGATTCCGGTGCTGTTGCAATTATTACCAACGCATCTTTCTCCAAAGACCTTGTTCCCGCATTGAAAAAAGTACCCAATCTCAGGCATGTTGTCATTCAACAGGATGATCTGTCTGAATATCAGGCAATTGGGCACTGCAATCCAGTATCCTATTCCGAGGTGCTTGATAATGGCAGTGAACAGCCCCCTAATGTTCGTGGCATTGATCTTGATCTTGCTTCGATTGTCTATACATCCGGGAGTACCGGCAAGCCCAAAGGAGTAACTCTTACCCATTTAAATATTGTCAGTAATACACGTTCAATTGTTTCATATCTTGAAATTACCGGAAAAGATCGGGTAATGGTTGTTTTGCCTTTTTATTATATTTACGGAAAATCTTTGCTGAATACTCATTTTTACGCGGGTGGTTCAGTTGTTATTGATAATGCTTTTGCTTATCCCAATGTTGTTTTAAAGAATATGGAAAAGACAGGTGTAACCGGATTTTCCGGAGTACCTTCTACTTTTATCATCCTTTTAAACCGTTCAAGTATCAGGGATTATGAATTTCCAACACTTCGCTATATTACTCAAGCGGGTGGAGCTATGGCACCATCTGTACAAAAAGAAGTTAGCCAGGTCTTTTCAAGTGCTCGTGTATTTATCATGTATGGTGCGACCGAAGCTTCGGCACGTTTGTCTTATCTGGAACCCGAAATGCTGCCCAAAAAGTTTGGATCTATCGGAAAGGGTATTCCTAATGTAGATCTGTTTATAGCCGACGATAATGGTGTTGAATTACCGCAAGGTAATGAAGGTGAGATTGTTGCCAAAGGTTCAAATTTAATGGTGGGCTATTGGAATGATCCTATTGAGACTGAAAAAGTGCTTCGAAATGGTGTATATTACACCGGTGATATTGGTGTGATGGATGAGGATGGCTATCTTTTTGTAGTGGGGCGTAAAAAAGATATGATCAAGGTTGGTGGAGAACGGGTTAGCGCTAAAGAAGTTGAAGAAAAGTTGCTGGAAATAGATGCGGTACACGAAACCGCTGTTATTGGAATTAAAGATGAGATTATGGGCGAAGCGATAAAAGCTTTTATTGTGCCGCTGTCATCATCTGATACGGATGAAAAGGCAATCATAGAATATTTACGGCAAAAACTGCCGGCATACAAGTTGCCCAAGGTTATAGAATTTGTTAAAGAATTGCCTAAAAATGAATCAGGCAAGATTTTAAAAACAAAATTATCATAGGAGTTTGAACAAGTAATGCGTAGCGTGAGTATCTTTATAAAGCATCTGTTTGATTTTCTGTTTTCTGCCATACTTTTATTAATTCTGAGTCCGCTGTTATTGATTGTTGCTATTATTATAAGATTAGAGAGCCCCGGCCCCATATTCTTTAAGCAGGAACGAATTGGCAAAGATGGAAAATTATTTGTGATTTACAAATTCCGCAGCATGGTAAATAATGCTGAAAAAATGGCAAATGGTCAACAATTGACGCAAAATGATAGCCGAATTACGGGATTCGGGCATTTTATTCGTAACTGGAGTATTGATGAATTGCCGCAATTGATCAATATTTTAATTGGAGATATGAGCGTTATTGGTCCACGGCCTACAATTAAACGTCAGGTAGAGAGATATACTGACTATCATCGTAAACGCCTGAATATGCGCCCCGGCGTAACCGGTTGGGCACAGGTGAACGGTCGTAACTCGTTGCCGTGGGCAAAACGTATTGATCTGGATATTTGGTATGTTGAAAATTATTCTTTACTTTTGGATCTAAAGATATTTTTCAAAACGTTCAAGGTTGCCTTGTTACGTGAAGGACTGTACGGAGAAGATGGCGTGAATGATGATTTTGAGATCCAAAAACAATCTAACGTAAAGGATGAACAATGAATATAAAGGTGAACCTTTCTGGTCCTGATATTACCGAAAAAGAAATTCAGTATGTAACAGATGTTTTAAATACCCGTAATCTGAGTTTAGGACCGAAATTACCAGAATTTGAAGAAAAAGTTGCCGATTTTGTAGGCAGTAAATATGCAGTTGCGGTCAACAGCGGTACAAGCGGCTTGCATTTGCTGGTTAAAGCATTGGGATTTAATCCGGGAGATGAAGTTATAACGTCTCCATTTAGTTTTGTTGCTTCATCCAATTGTTTGTTATACGAAGATGTCAGGCCAATTTTTGTTGATATTGATCCCCAAACGTACAACCTGGATGTTGACAAGGTGCGAGAAACTTTAGAACTTGCTCACTCGCAAGGTAGAGGTGATAAAATTAAGGGTATTTTACCTGTACATGTATTTGGCCAACCCTGTGATATGGATGCTATTCTGAAACTTGCCGATGAATATAATCTAAAAGTGATTGAAGATTCCTGCGAGGCTATTGGTGCCAGATACCAATTCAAAGAAACGGTATCGGATAATTACACAAAAGGGCAATGGGCAAACGCAGGTACTATGGGAAACGCGGGTGTTTTTGCCTTTTATCCCAATAAACAGATTACAACCGGTGAAGGCGGCGTGATTGTAACGGATGATGAAAATGTTGCAGAGTTGTGCAAAAGTATGCGAAACCAGGGACGCGGCGGAGATGGAAAATGGCTTGCGCATGTCAGGTTGGGTTATAATTATCGCTTGAGCGATATCAACTGTGCATTAGGCATTGCTCAGGTGGAAAGACTTGATGAAATACTGGAAAAACGTAACAATGCGGCTCTGTTGTATAATAAATACCTTGCAGATATTAAAGGAGTGAGAGTCCCTTATCTTTCAGATAATATAGATATGAGCTGGTTTGTATATGTAATACAACTTGACAGCTCGTATAGTCAGGACGATCGAAGCAACGTAATGAAAAGTTTATTAGATAATGGCATAGGGTGCAATAATTACTTTCCCCCAATTCATCTTCAACCTTTTTATATGGATATGTTTGGTTACAAGCCGGGAGACTTTCCTGTTACAGAATTTGTTTCAGACCGTACAATAGCTTTACCTTTTTATACAAATATTCAGGAATCTGATATAGAATTTGTTTGTTCAATACTATTACGGTCATTGAAATAAACTGTAAAAGATTTGAAATTTTCAATTTAAAACAGTTTTGGAATACTAATGGAAAAAATTTGGGTGTATGGTACGGGTGGGCACTCGACAGTAATTGCTGATTTGATCATTTCTTTAAGAGAGTATGAAATAATTGGCTTTATTGATGATGACCCACGAAAAGCAGGTAGTTTTTTTTACAAGCATGCGAATGTTTATTCAGAAGATGGTTTTGAGAACCAGAATAAAAACCTTAAAGTGAATAATATGTTTATAGCTATTGGAGATTGTAACGTCAGGAAACGGATAGCTGATAAGTATAAAGAATTTCATTTTCCAACATTCATTCATCCTACGGCAATATTGGGAAAATATTCCAGCATTGAAGAAGGTACGGCTATAATGCCTTATGCAATTATAGAATCGGAAGCCCATGTAGGACGCCATTGTATTGTAAACAATGCCAGTATTATTGGCCATGGTGTGAAAATGGGAGATTATTGTCATGTTGGCGGCGGGGCTGTGCTCAGTGGTGGTGTTCAATTGGGCAGCGGATGTTTGGTAGGTGTTGGTGCAACTATAACTCCCTTGGCCAAGGTGGGCAATCAAAGTACGGTTGGTGCGGGTGCAGTGATAGCCAAAGATGTTGCCGAAGGTGTGTTTATGTTTGGTAACCCGGCGCGCCAGATAGGCAATTTTTTTACAAAATAGTGGATTGAAAGGTTATGCAGAAAAAAATATATATAATATTAGGACTGATTTTTGTACTGGCAGTGTTTTTTGTGATGGTTGCAGATAATGTTCTGGTTACACAATCTGATTTGGAAAATGCAGATGCTATCATTGTGATTAGTGGAGGACGAGGTGAGCGTGTTGAGCACGCATCTCATCTATTCCAACAGGGATTTGCAGATACTTTGATTGTATCAGGATGCCCTGGTCAGGATAAAAGCATAGTACAAGCAAATTATATGAAAGAGAAAGCAATGGAGCTGGGGGTTCCTGGAGATAAAATTGTTCTGGATGTTCTTGCACGTCATGGCTTGGGGACGGGTGAGCAGGCAAAAACTATTCGCAAGATCATTGAGAGAAATAAATTCAAGCGTGTGATTCTAGTTACTACAGATTTCCATACCAGTAGAGCAAATATGATATTTAAACGTGCCTTGAAAGGATTGGATACGCAACTGTTGGTAGCGCATCCTGATCAGGGTATATTGCAATCAAAAGGGTGGTGGTATAAACCTTCTAGCCTGAAAATTGTGATCATGGAAGTGATAAAATATATCTGGTACTGGATCTCTTATTAAACCAGGAACGAAAGGTTATGGTTATGGGAACTATGAAAAAGAATATTTCTAGACGAAGATTTATAAAAAATACAGGCCAGGGCGCCGGAGCTTTGATTGCGGCATCAATGGCTGGCACTCGCACCTGGGCAAAACCTGTCGAGGACGAGTATTCTCGTATATATATGACAAATGGTAACGGTCCAACTGACAATATGAGTAATCTCCTTGATCTGATGGGTGGTATTGAAAATTTTATTGGACCCAATGATGTTGTTGTTATTAAAACCAATGCTCAACGCATAAACCAGGGATCAGGTAATCTGGCTTCAATAAAAACATTTATTGATAAAATACTGGATATACCAGGGTTCAATGGTGAAATTATTCTGGGAGACAATAACCACCGGTGGCCCGCTCAGGATAAAGGTGCCTGGGCAGAGCCGTTTTTAATCAATTCCAACATTCCTGTTGTTAAAAATCTTAATGACCTGTTAGCATTGATTCAGGCGGAAGGCCATGATAATGTTTCCCGCTTTATCTGGAATGATTCTTATGAAGACGGCGGTCAGCGTATTTATGGCCCTGAAGATGGAGAAGGGTATGTCTTTGAAGAAGATAATGTCGTTTCCAATAATGCAGAAAATGCTGATGATTATCGCGAAACGATTATGACCTATCCTGTTTTCAAGTCTACATATAGCGGTCTTACTATAGATTTGAAAAATGGTGTATGGGAAAATGGTCAGTACCTTTCTGATAAACCTCTGAAATTTATCATTTTTTCCGGTTTGTGTCGTCACAGCTATTATGTAGGTACAACCAGTGCAGTCAAGAATTACATGGGTGTTGTTGACCTGTCTTGGGGAAGTAATCCTGAAAATGGAAAACTGGTAGATGACTATTATAACTTTCATGCTTTTGCATTTAACGAAAACCTTGTTGGGCCCATACCCGGTGTATTAGGTGATGCTATTGGTACATTTATTCGGACTATACGCAAGGCTGATATGCATTTTACCACTGCAGAATGGATCGGTTGGGGCAGCAGGGAAGATATTGATAAAGCAGAACAAGCTGGTTACTTGTTCGCAAGCTCCGATCCTGTAGCTCTGGATTATTACGCAACAAAATATATCCTGTATCCTGCGGCTGTAAGGAATAATGACCTTCATAAAGAAGCAATGAACGTAGATGATCCTGAAAGTGCTGTGCGTCAATATCTTGAACATTGTCAACAGCAGGGCATAGGTACACTGGATGAAAATTTGATGATCATCAACGATCCAACAACAGACATTGATGCTGTAGCGTTTGAAATTCAAATGTTTGATTCCAAACCCGCGTTACGCTGGACTGTTGAAAAAGAAAATAATTATCTGGGTTTTGAATTACAGCGTAAAGATATTAACAGTGATTTTACTAAAATACAATATATTCAGGTTGTTTCGGGAAAGCAAACCTATGAATATACTGACGATCAAGTCAATTCAGATGGTACTCTGGAGTATCGTTTAAAACTATATGAGAAAAATGGAAATACCCGTTTTTCAAATGTACTTACTGCAGATGTGAAATTAGCAGACAAATTTATTTTACACCCCAATTACCCCAATCCATTCAACTCGAATACTGTTCTGTCTTATTATTTACCTCATAACGGAAGCGTCAGTTTGTCTATTTTTAATATCAATGGAAAATTGGTCAAGCAGTTGGTAAAAGAAACGCAGGCTGCTGGCTTTTATAGCAGTCAGTGGGATGGCACAAATGTGTTTGGCAAAACTGTGTCAAGCGGTACGTTTTTTGCTGTACTAGAATTTGATGAATCAGTTCAGACCAGATCATTATTGTATATAAAATAGGTAATTAATAACTATATGTACCAAATTCAAAAGATTTATACCGATAATGCTGAGG
The DNA here is from genome assembly GCA_963693055.1 of bacterium. Taxonomy (GTDB): domain Bacteria; phylum Zhuqueibacterota; class Zhuqueibacteria; order Residuimicrobiales; family Krinioviventaceae. The sequence goes on along the minus strand of OY843751.1, from coordinate 4,535,431 downwards.
AATGGAACAAGCATCTGGCTAAAATGCAGCTTTACGATTTTTATCATCTTCCCAGCTATCACAAGATAGCTGAAGAGGGTGGTGAAGGTAAAGCTATTTTATTCAGTTATGAAAAAGACGGCTATCATATTGCATTGCCTTTGATGATTCGATCATTAAAAAGTGTTGATGAATTGAGTGGCGCCAATGGATTTTATGATGCATCATCTGTGTATGGTTATGCCGGACCTGTGTCCTCACATTCTTCCATACCCCATGAGATAATTGATGATTTCCAGCAAAGCTTAAAAGTCGAACTGAAAAATATGGGTGTTATTACTGTTTTTTCACGTCTACATCCATTTATACCTCAAAATTTTATAATTGATAACGCTGGCAGCATTTCTAATATTGGCATTACCATATCCATAGATTTATCTTTACCGGTTGATGAACAGAGAAGTCAATATTCTAAAGGACACAAGAGCGGTGTAAATAAACTTCGTCGTTTGGGTGCTGAATGTATTATAGATACAGAATATAAATATCTTGATGATTTTTTAGCACTTTATTATGAAACTATGAACCGTGTGAATGCTACAGATTATTATTATTTTACCAGAGAGCATTTTGAAAATCTGGTAAGCAAACTGGAAGCAAATGTGTATTTATTTATCTGTTTGCTAGAGGGTAAAGTAATTTGTGGTGGTATATATATTGAATGTAACGGTATTGTGCAATCTTATCTTGGTGGAATGTTTTCAAAATACCGTGACATCGCTCCGAGGAAATTGGAAAAAGATACTGTAAGGTTGTGGGCCGCAGAAAATAAATTCAAGACATTTCATCTGGGGGGTGGTGTTGGAGCTCAAAAAGATTCATTGTTTGAATTTAAATCTGGTTTTTCAAAAATCAGACATGATTTCAATGTGTGGAAATGGGTAATAGATAAAGAAAAATACATTGAATTATGCAATAATCGTGATATAGAGATTAAAAGTGATTTATATAATGAATCTTTTTTCCCGGCTTACCGAGCACCTTTGAATTCAAATTCAGAAACTTGAATCCGTGGCTGATTTATTGCAGCCAAGATTATGCTCAATGTTTTTATATTATATTAATATTTAGGGACAGGTAGTACTACTAGATGGCAGAAAAAACCAGTTTGAAGGACCAATCCATATTCCTTGTGATTGGTAATGCCCTGACTCAGGGTACGTCAATCATTCAAGGAATGATTTTGGCGAGAATTTTAACACAGCATGATTTTGGAAGTTTTCGTCAAATTATCATGCTGTCTTATATTTTTTATATTATTTTTTATCTCAGTATTGCAGAGAGTGCGTCATATTATCTTGCCAGTTTGAATGACAAGGAAAAAAAGCAATTTGTTTTTCAAACCAATGTATTGTATACGTTTTTGGGCTTGTTGGCCTTTTTAACTTTGTTTTTTACCCGAAAATATGTAGCTAATGCTTTCAATAACCCGGAACTGGAAAAATATTTGGTGTATACCGCGGTTTTTCCGGCATTTCAAATGTTTGGCGCATTGTTCCATACATCTTTGATTACGGTGGGCAAGGCAAAATTGAACAGCATTATTTCTTTTTTTCAATCCATTTTTGTGGTTCTTGCCATTGCGGTTCCATTGCTAATGGGTTCCACATTTTTGTTTGCTATTCAGATATTGACCCTTGCCAATGTGATTTTGTTTTTTTACAACATGTATGTGTTTATCAAGGTTATTGGTATTCATCCCTCATTTAATTGGGAGTTGCTCAAAGGTCAGTTTGGATTTTCAATACCGTATTGGATCAGTTTTGCAACCTATGTGTTTTATACCCAGATACACAGGTTGTTGGTTTCTACCTTTTTTACCCCGGAAGACTTTGCCTTGTTTTCAGTCGCCAGTACAGAATTGCCTGTATTGGCCAAGCTTTCTTCGCAAATTGCGCTTGTATTGATACCTGTATGTATTCAATATATGCAAGGAGGGAATATTCAGGGTATAATTAATTTATGGGTAAAAACTGCCCACAAGGTAGCCATTGTTTCAATACCTTTGTTTGTTTTTCTAACATTTGTTTCAAAAGAATTTTTAACAATTCTGTACGGTGATACGTATGGCAGTGCCTGGTATATTTTTATTGTAATGCTTTTATTATTACCGCTTAGAATATGTGATACACAATCATTGTTTAAAATTACAGGTAAAACTCAATATGTTATTTATTCATCCTTGGCGGCACTGATTGTAGGCTTGGGTGTTGGGTGGGTATTGATTTATCCCTTGGGGTTAATGGGACCCGCAATAGGTGTGCTGGCTGGAAGAATAACTCAAGTTGCGGTATCTTTAAAATATATAAACCGGGATTTACCCTTTACACTGCGTCAGGCGTTTGTTCTTGATGCTGTGTGGAAGTTATTGCTGGTTTCTATTATTGCATTTGGCATAGGAAAACTTTTTGCATTGTTTATACATCAGCCATTAATCCATTTTAGTATTGTAATGGCAATTGGTGGCACATTATTTTTGTATTTATCATTCCGGTTTAAATTGCTTGATGAAAGCGATAAAGAACTGGTATTGCGCTGGATTAAACTGGAGCCCTTGTTAAAATCTTGAGTATGGATACAATAAAGCAAAATTTAAAAGAATTAAAAAAAACCAAAAGATCCATGATCCTGATTGTAATTGCTGCCATTGTTGGGGCGGCAATTTATTTTATTTCGGGTAGTAAAATTCATGCGGCAATTGTGGTAGGCATTGTGGTGGGTGCAACCAGTATGTACCATACTCCTATAGCAATTATGGCGCTGTTGTTCTTTTTCCCTATTGAAGGGGCTTTTGAACTTTCAAAAATTGGCGCCGGAAGCCGTGCAATTGGATTGCTAGTGGTGGCGAGTTATGTCATTAACAAGTTTCGTTTAAAAGTGGTTATTCCACGCGAGATGATTCCTATACTGATTTTCACCTGGTTTGCACTGATGAGTTTTTTGTGGGCACATGTACAGCAGGCAACCTATAATGGTATTGTAGCATTAATATTGAATGTGATTTTGATTATTATTCTGATTAATACTATTCGGGATGAGCGTAACTTGCGTTTCGTTTTGTGGGCTGTGTTTCTTGGTTCTATTACCAGCGCCTTTATGATTATTTTTGGCCAGGTTGGTTATTCAGCCGGTGGAGAGGCAATGGGACGTGTAGTACTTTCTGAAGGTACAAATCCGGTAGTGTTGGGTAATTCTCTACTCCTTGGATTCCTGTCTGCTTTTTACTTGTTTAATGAAAAAGAACGGTTTGCCGTTTTAGGATTTCTTGTTTTTGGTCCAATACTTTTATACGGTATTTTAAAAACGCAGAATCGAACGGCTCTGGCTTCATTTGTTCTTGCTCCGGTAATGGGATTTCTATTTGCTGCAAAAGGGAAATATCTTGTTAAAAGTGTGGTAAGTATTGTTCTGGTTACCCTGCTTGGTATATCTGTCTTGACAATTGCTTTAACAACGGATGTATTATCTGACCAGGCAAAAGCCAGGTTGCGTGGTACTCAAAGCGATGGAGATTTGGGCGGACGCTCTGAACAATGGAAAGCGGGTCTTGAATTGCTTTCCAAACGCCCCATATTTGGCTGGGGGTACAAGAATTTTCAGGAAATGTTTCCAGAACATAAAGGTGTTCGTGCTGCTCATAATGATCTTGTTTCAATTGCGGGAGAGTTGGGTGTTGTTGGCGCAATATTATGGCTTTTAATATACTTTTTTCTATTTATGAAAATATTAACTATTGAACATCCACAGTTAAAGTGGCTTTCAATGACAATGATGATGTATTCTCTATTCATTGGACTGACAATGACCGCTATTGTTACCAAAGGGTACTGGTATGCCCTGGGGTTGGCATTGGTGGCGGGCAATGTAGATTTACTGGAAACTGAAGAAAAACAACAAACAGAGAATGTGAAAAAAGCCGGAAGCGATACATGAAGATACTGACCATTTCTCACTTGTATCCTAATGAAAATAATCCCAATTATGGGATATGGATGGCCCGTCAGGTACGGGAGATGGCCCGTCAGGGTGAAGAAATTACAGTAATTGTACCCACTGTATGGGTGCCCCCGTTTTTGAATAAAATCAATAGATGGCAGGGCATGGAAAATAATGTGCCTGTTTGTAAGTATGAAGGTATTGATGCTTTTGCGGTACCGTATTTGAGAATTACCGGGAACTGGTATTACAGGTGGAATGGACTTGCTGTTTATTGGGCGCTTAAAAAAATGGCATATAAATTACATCGTGAGAAAAAGTTTGATATTATCTATGCACGCAGTTTTTTTCCGGATGGTGATGCGGCTGTTCGATTGGCCAAAGATTTGAAATTGCCCGTTGTTTGTGAAGCAATTGGGCGGGATGTGAATATAATTCCCAATTACTCTAAAACCATATATAATCATTTTACTTCCGTTGTAGATCGTCTGGATGGTGTAATGGCAAACGGACAGGGAATTGCAGACAAGCTTGCAAAGATAAGCAGTAAACCGGTATTAACTGTTTATGGTGTGGTTGATCTGGAGCTTTTTAAACCGGTAAAAGATAAGGAAGAAATTCGTAAAGAATTAGGCTTACCTTTTAATAAAAAGATTGTTTTATATCTTAGTAATTTAAAAAGTGACAAGGGCGTTTTTGAATTATTAAAAGCATTTCACAAAGTGAGTGATGATCTGGAGGATCTGGAATTGCGTGTTTGCGGCAGTGGCGCTGCAAAACAGGGCATGGTTCAATATATTAATGATCATCAATTAGGTGAAAGAATCCGAATGATGGGGCCGGTTTTACATGATCAGGTCCATAAATGGATGAAAGCATGTGATGTGTTTGTTTTACCTAGCTATCATGAGGGAATGCCGAATGCGGTTATGGAAGCCATGGCATGCGGTTTACCTATAGTTGCAACAGAGGTAGGCGGCTTACCGGAAGCTATTGGAGACTGTAACGGTTCAGTATTGGTTCAACCGCGTGATGTTGACGCATTATCAAAAGCGTTAAATAATGTATTATGTAATGATTTAAAACGTCAAGAGATGTCAGGTGCGGCCAGGGAAAGGGCGGAAGAACGTTTTGGTGTGGCTACCACAGCTAAAAAAATTATTGGCCATTTTATAAAATTGATAAATTAATATAAGAATAATTGGATAGTTATGGGTGAAAAATTAAACAAAAAAATTTGTGTTTTTACCATCCATCGATCACGAGACGTACGTGTGTTTAACCGGCACTGTCGTTCATTGGTAAATCTCGGCATGGATGTTACATTAATAGCAGTATCGGAAACCGGCAGTTATGAACAGGAAGGTGTTAAAGTCATTGGCTATGAGCGCTGGAAAGGTTTAAAACAACGTATTAAAACCCTTTACCGGATCACACGGCTTGCGTATCAGCAAAAAGCGGATGTGTATCATTTTCATGATCCGGATTTGTTGATATTTGCACCCTGGCTTCGAATTATAAGCGGGCGGCCCGTGGTTTATGATATTCACGAATTTTACACACGTCAAATTCCATTGAAATTTCCGGATTTTAAACCGCTTCGCTGGTTGGTAGCGGGTATGGTTTGGCTGGCAGAAACATTTACCGGTGTTGTTTGCGGGTCTGTTTCTGCGGTGTATATGGAACACGTTAAACGATTTTCACGTTTAGGATGCCCGGCTGTATGGACTCCCAACTTTGCGTCACTTGAAGATTTTAATCCTGAACCGGTGACTGAAGAATTGCTTAAAGAACGCAAAAATACGGTAATCCATACCGGAACTCTGAGTCCTGTACGTGGATCACTGGTTTTGTTGGATGTAGCGCGTGAATTGAAGCAAAGACGTCCTGAAATGAAGGTTTTAGTCACCAAAAGATTTTGGTCTCAGTACCATGAAGATGCCATGAATGAAAAACTGGTAAAACCTGAATATAAAGAGGTGATTGAATTTGTGCCGCATATGACCGGTCAGGAACTACCGGGATTTGTACGCAAAGGCGGCGTTGGTCTTAGTTTATTGCAGCACCATGGAGAATATGTGCTGCCGTCTCATGTGCCTACAAAGTTTTTTGAGTACATGTCGCAAGGAGTTCCCATTGTTGCATCTGATATGCCGTCAAGTTATCAGTTTGTTAAAGATGAAAACGTGGGTCTGGTTGTTCCGGCAGATGATATAAAAGCATATGTTGATGCTATTTTAAAAATTGTAGATGATGAAGAATTGACCCGCTCAATGGCTGAATATGGACAGCGTGCATTTATTGAGAAATACAATTGGGGCATTTGTGAACAGAACTTGAGAGAATTTTATACTAAATTGTTAAAATAATATGCTAAAAAATCTATCACAGATAATAAAATATTACGGTATTCCTTTTCTTGTATTTCGGGTTTATTACGCGTTGGAGAGGAAAACCGGATTACAGAAAAAGAAATTCAAGATCCGCCCCTGGAACAGCTTTGGATTAGTTGATCTGATTGCAAGGGATGTTCAATCTTTTTATGCGAGTATTGGTAAATTCTTTTTTGAAAAAGGCCAGGTGCCCAGCGTACATGGTTATAAAATGTTAGAACGTGCGGATAAAGTTTTACAAAACCGATTTCTCTATTTCTTTAAACATGAAATGGATATGGGAGAAAAACCGGATTGGTTTTTAAATCCATTAACCGGAAAACGGGCGAATCCCAATGTGCATTGGACTGCCATACAGGATCTGGACCCTGAATTTGGCGACATAAAATATGTGTGGGAAGCCTCTCGTTTTGCATGGACTTATGAACTGGTACGGGCATTTGCGGCAACGGGTGACAGTAAATATGTTGAAAAATTTTGGGAGCTTTTTACAGACTGGTATGAGGCGAATCCCCCGAATCAGGGTATTCATTATTATTGCGGACAGGAAACATCAATTCGTATGATGGCCCTGTGTTTTGCATTTTTTGCGTTTTTTGAACATCCTGCAAGTACGGATGAGAATTTGGAAAAATTACTCAAAGCCATAGGCACCCATGCTGAACGAGTTGAAAAGAATATTCAATATGCTATCTCTACACGTACGAACCATGCATTGACCGAGTCTATGGGTATTTATACTGTGGGTTTGATTTTTCCGCAGTTTAAGCGCGCAAAAATCTGGAAGCGAAAAGGTAAGCGTATTTTTGAACGTATTGCATTAAAGCAAATTTTTGCAGATGGCGCATATATTCAACATTCCATGAATTATCATCGTTTAATGCTTCAGACTATGATCTGGGCAATACGAATTGCTCAATTAAACCATGACCGGTTCAGCGACGCATTGCTTCGGCAAGTGGAAAAAGCCACAGATTTTCTGTATCAGTTCCAGGATATTGAAACAGGGCGGGTCCCCAATTACGGGCCCAATGATGGCGCAGTTATCATGCCTTTGAATTCTTGTGATTATCTCGATTATCGTCCTGTGATACAAGCAGCGCATTACTTGCTGACGAGTAAAAAGTTGTATACAGAAGGTCCCTGGGATGAAGATTTGGTCTGGTTTTTTGGTGAGCAAGCTGTATCTGTAGATGCTGCACAAAAGCCACAGGGCAATTTCGCTTTTCCTGCGGGTGGATATTTCTCATTCCGTGGCGCTTCAAGTCACGGCTTGTTGCGTTGTCATCATTATAAAACGCGTCCAAGTCATGCTGACGCTTTACATCTTGATATCTGGTTTAGAGGAATTAATGTATTTAGAGATTCGGGCTCGTATCTGTACAACAATTCGGGTTCACTTGAGCATTTTTTCTCCGGAACCAATGCGCATAATACCATATCTGTGGACAATCTGGATCAAATGACTGCTGGTCCCCGTTTTATCTGGTTTGACTGGATTCAAACCGGTAAAGTAGAATATATTGAACGGGGCAACCGTGTATTCTTTGCGGGCGAACATTATGGTTACAGGCGTTTGGGCGGCAATATTGTTCACAGGAGAAGTGTAGAATTTTATAAAGATTTAGATTTATGGATTGTTACCGATCATTTAACCGGAACAGGTTACCATGATTTACAATTAAATTGGCAGTTTGGCGTTAATAATTTTGAATTTAACTCAAATTTTGCTAATTTAAAAGTGGGTGAAAGTAACTTGTTGTTATACACAAAAACATCGGTTCAGGCGAAATACTCAATATTGACCGGATCTTTAAAAGAGCCCGCAGGATTTGAATCTTTATATTATGGTTCGAATCACGAGTCTGCTGCTATGCAGATCACTACCGGTTCTGATTTGCCTGTCAAGTTTGTATCTGTTATTGCCCCATCTGATAAAATTAGTATTTCGGAAGCTGAACAGGGCTTAACGATTCACGATGTAGATTCGCAATCAATAATTAAATTGATTCAATTATAATAAAAAAAGAGTAACCGTATGCATGTCGTTTATATTCATCAGTATTTCGCAACACCTGTGGGTGGCCATGGAATTCGTTCTTATGAATGGGCAAAAAAATTAATTACTCATGGGCATAAAGTAACCATGATTACTTCAACATATTCTACCAATCTGGATGAACGATTGCGGTATAATAAAAACAACTCTGTTGTAGATATTGATGGCATTTCCGTCAAACTCATCCATTCCGAGTATTCAAACAGTATGAATCTTTTTCAACGTGCACTTGAATTTTTTAAATTTGCGGTTTACACGTATTTGAAAATCCTGGAATCAAAGCCAGATCTTATTTTTGCTACATCAACTCCATTAACCGTGGGGTTACCAGCCAAAAGGGCTGCCAGAAAATTAAAGGTCCCCTTTGTGTTTGAGGTGCGTGATCTTTGGCCGGAATTGATATTTGCAATGGGTGCAATGAAAAATCCTATTGCACGCAGAATTCTGATAAATATGGAACATTCCATCTACCGTGCTTCCAAACATATTGTTGCATTGGCTCCCGGTATTCAAAAAGGTATTACGCGTACCGGGTATCCCATAGAACAAACAAGTATGATACCCAATTGTTGCGATTTGGATTTGTTCAAGCCCAAACCAAAAAATGCGCCTGAACCTCAATATGGCAAACCTGGCGATGTGAGGTTTGTGTTTACCGGCGCACATGGCAGGGCAAATGGATTGGATGCTGTACTTGATTGCATTGCTGAATTGAAAAGACGCGGAAAAACCGGAGTCCATTTTGTATTTATTGGGACTGGAGCACTCAAAGAACAGCTTGTAGAACGTTCTGAAAAGGAAGGGCTGTCAGATTATGTTACCTGGGTAGGGCGTGTACGTAAAACAGAATTGGCAGAGTTGTTGCCACGTTTTGATGTGGGGTTGATGATTTTGTCAAATATACCCGAGTTTTATTACGGTACGTCACCCAACAAGTTTTTTGATTATATCTCCAGCGGATTGCCCGTGTTGAATAATTATCCGGGATGGTTGGCGGATATGATTACGGAACAAAAATGCGGCAAGGTATGTACTCCGGATGATGCGGTTGACTTTGCAAATACGGTTGAAGCTTTTTGCGTTTCAAAAACAGAACGAGAAGAAATGGGTAAACGTTCACGGGTACTTGCGGAAGAACAATTTTCGCGAGACAAGCTGGGCGATGAATTTGTTAAAGTGTTAGAAGCGAACCATAGAAAAAGTTTGAATAAATGATTGGTTTATTAAAGAGTCAAATAAGAAGAACCGCTTTCTGGGGTTTGGATATTGCCAAAGGTGGCAAGTTTAAAAAGCATATGGATGAATTGCATCGTTACTATTATCATCCTGAAGATAATATTGTTCCTTTTCGAGAGAAATTAGACAATTTGCTAAATCATGCAGTTAAAACAACACCCTATTATAGATCTTTGGTAGCATTTAAGAATTTTACTGATTTTCCGGTAATTAACAAAAACTTGCTTAAAAAAGAATATGACTCTTTTCGTTCGGAAACCTATAAACATTTAGAATTGCCTCTGGCATATACCAGTGGATCGACTGGTACACCTTTTGAATATCCTGTTTCAAATTACAAACAAGAAAGAAGACATGCTGAAGTTTTGTTTTATAATCAACTGGCAGGTTACAAATTGGGAATGCCGTTTGCTCAAGTGCGAACTGAAGAATTTGATAAATTTGATCTATGGAAAGTTAATACCAAAGTCATTGATCCTAAAATTATGAATGATGAATGGCTTGAAACGCAATTTAAACTGATGAGTTCTGGTAATATTCAGTTTCTTATTGGATGGCCTAGCGTAATTGCGCCAATCATTGCGTATTGCAAAAAGAAAGGCCTTAATCACGCTCATTGTTCGTTAAAAGGTGTGATTTGTACTGCGGAACCAGTCTCTCGAAATTTATTGAAATCATTTGAAGATTTTTTTCAGGTGCGAATCTATAATCGGTATGCTACTGAAGAATTGGGTATTGTAGCGCATGATTGTAAAAATTGTGATGCTTTGCATGTTAATGTGGCTTCTCATGCGGTAGAGCTTTTATCTTTGGACAGTAATGAACCCGTCGAACCAGGAGAACCCGGACGCGTGGTAATTACTGATCTGAATTCACATGTAATGCCGCTAATTCGATATGATATTGGTGATATTGCATTTATGGAAAAAGATTATTTTGATTATCCTTTTGTGTCAAAAATAAAAGAGATAGTTGGAAGAAAAAATGACATGGTCTACAGGCCCAATGGGGATATCATTAATTGGGCTACAATTCAGGAGATTATTGAAGATGCATCGGGATCTTTGAGGAATATTATTCAATATCAATTTGTGCAGGAAACCCTTTCTGATTATATGCTCTATATTGTCAAAGGAGATTCTTTTAATCAGGAGGCTTACATGAAAGAAAATATTTATAAAACGTTGGGGCAAAATATTAATTTTAAAATAGAATATGTTAATAAAATTAAAGAATTGCCTTCCGGGAAATGTCCTGCAATAGTGAATAAAACCCGGTTATAGAAAACATGTTTTTTTACAAGAAATGGTAGTATGATATGGGCTTTTCAAATGACATGCTTTACAAAGATATAGAATCTGTAGAGCTGGTATCTTTTACTGAAAAAGAATATGCCAATTGGTTGCGTTCTATGAATAAACCAATTGTTGAAAAAAATGGGCAGTATTGGTTAAAGGTAAAAAAAGGATTTTATCAGACCACACATTTATTTTCCAAAAATGATTTGGAACAAATCCAATTTCCCAATCTTGCCACATGGGGTATTCGATCTGCTTTGTCTATAAAAGATCAGGATAAAGCAAACATAAATTATCATTTGCATATGATAACTGGTGAAAAACTGGAGAATTTCAGCATTGATGATTTGTCTTCAAACCGCAGAAGTCAGATTAGACGAAGTTTTAAGAAATGCGACTTTGTTGAACTTTTAGACAAGGATGTTTTATACAATGAAGGTTTTGATCTTTACAAGACCAGCAGTGATCGTATAGGACGCATGAATACCCAATCTAAAGAAACATATTTACCCAAATGTGGCAATTATATTAATGATGGAAAAAATAATCATCTGGTGCTTGCAGGTTTTGTTGACGGCAGGCTAGGTGGGTATATAGAAATTGTTGCTGTAAATGGAATTGCATATTTGGAATCCGCAAACTTTCATACCTTTGCTTTACCCAGTTATTTGAGTATTGGTCTGCATTATCACATGATCAAAATTTGTCAAAAATCACCTGGTATTCATACACTTGTGCATGGTCAGGTATCTCATATGAAAGACAGCTTGCGGGTATACAAAAAGAGTTTAACATTTGATGAAGTGCAAATTCCTGCTTTTTTCAAAATAACCCCTATTCTAAGACCAGTATTAAAAGTGATTTTAAAAAAGGCTTTTGGCGCCAAAATGTAGTGATTGTATCTGTTCTTTTACTTTATAAAGAATTAGTGAAAAATGTGAATATAACTTGTGTAATAACAAGAATTTCTTATATTAGATGAATAGTGTTGTGCCTGCTCTTGTAAATAGGAGTTAATATGCAAAAGCAACAAGGATATAGGGCGTTCTTTTCTCCAAGACGAAATATGTTTTTGTTACATGATTTTTTTAAAGGTTCACTCTTACTTGAAAATTATAAGGATATTGAAAAAAAGTTTAATAATCCTGATGAGCATGTTAATGATTTATCATTATTGACCCAAAGACTCTTTGACCACGCTGTTAATACTACTCAATACTACAGATCATTTTCCGGCTATAAAAGTCTGAATGATTTCCCAGTTCTCCCCAAAAATCAAATAAGAGAAAATTATCAACAATTTTTATCATCCCAATTCAAGTCTGAAGAATTGCCAGTGCGCTCAACAAGTGGATCATGTGGTGAGCCGTTTAAAATTCATTTTACAAAGAATAAACTTAAAAGGCAAAATGCCGAAGTATTGTTCTTTAATGAAAAGGCTGGTTATATTTTGGGAGATCCATTTCTGCAGATTCGAATACATCCTAAAAGCAAATTGGCTCTATTTATGCAAAACAGTGTTATGCTTATACCTTCCCAAATAGATGAAGAGTGGTTGGAAAATGGACGTAATATTTTATTATCAAAAAAGCACAAGTTCATGGTTTGTTATCCATCCAGTTTTTTACCTCTAGTCATGTATTGCCAGGAAAAGGGAGATACGCCAGATAAATTTGCATTGGAAAATATTGTGACCAGCGCGGAAGTTATTACAGAGTCAATGCGGTCACTGTTTAAATCTGTTATTGGTTGTAATGTCCATGATCGATATGCAACACTGGAAACCGGTGTACTTGCTCACGAGTGTATACGTTGTGGACATTATCATGTGAATTTCCCCAGCTATCATCTGGAATTATTGAAATTGGACAGTGATGAGCCGGTAGATCCCGGAGAGCTGGGAAGGATCGTTATTACGGATTTTAATTCTTTTGCTGTACCTTTGATCCGTTATGATATTGGTGATCTTGCGGAATGGGTGGGCAAGGAAGATCTTTGTCATCCTCATATGCCTGCAATTAAACAAATTGTAGGAAGAAAAGATGACTATATAATTGCAACTAATGGAAGCATGGTGAATCCTGCTGCAATATTTGAAGCGCTTGCATTTCGTGATTATAGTGAGCAGATAAATCAATATCAATTTATTCAACATGATAAAACAAACTTTGAGCTTTTGTTAATAGTAAAACCAGATTTTAATAATAAAGCAGTTATTCTTGAAAATCTATCAAAATTAATAGGAGGAGATGCCAATATTCAAATAAAGTATGTAAAAACAATCCCCAAGCTTTCTTCTGGTAAGAGACCTGTAATTATCAACCATCATAACAAGAATTAGCTTTTCTAACCCTATAGAATAAATTCTTCCTAAACTGCAACCTTTTTACCCGGTACACCTGTTTTTAACCATTGTTTTTTTGTGTTTATAAATGTTTTTTAGATTTAACCTTTATTATTTCATTTGGGCTGTTTAAAAAGGAAATTATTACCATATTTCGGCTGTTATTTTATTTTTATACTGGATTTTTATTAGAATTGATACGCATAATCTATAATTGAATATGTGTTTTTTGAGTTTTATTTGAATTCGGCATAATATTTGATTTAGGTAGGTTAAAATTATATGTTTATTCATATATTAACAAAAATGAGGTAGAGTGATGAAATTTGGTTACAAAACTTTAATAAATATTTTTCTGTTGTTATTTATTGGTTTCACTACTTTGGCATTAGCCCAGGTACCTTATACAATATATGGGAATGTTTATAATTCTGATGATTCTGCGCCAGCAACAGGTGATATAACTATTACTGCATATCTTGAGAAAAATCCAAGCAACACATATGTTTTTTCAAATGGAGATGCAAGTTTATGGGGTTTTGAGCTGACATATGAAGCTGGGTGGATATATTATTCTGATGGTTCGGGTGGTTCTACCAATGCGAACCCGGGTGATTATATTATAGTAGAGTTTCTTAATACAAATTCAGAAAGTCCTTTTTTTGGTGAAAGTGGTCAAATTCGTGATTTTATTGTTGGTGGTGGATCATCTCAGCAATTTGGTCCCAGTGACTTTTCTTTGCCAGTTGAACTGTCATCTTTTCAGGCTAAAATACAATCCAATCAGGTTGTTCTTAACTGGACAACCCAGGCAGAATTAAACAATCTTGGGTTTAATATTTACAAAAGTATTTCAGGGCAAAGTGAATTTCAATTGAATGCCATTATCATAGATGGGGCAGGTACCAGTACCAGCAGTCATTCTTATGAATATATCGATACAAATGTAAAAGCAGGCGAGAGTTATACATACAGTTTGGAATCTGTTGATATTAATGGACAGAAATACAAACATCAATCTATTTCTGTTACTGTGGATGCAAATGCGACTCCTGATAAACATGAACTGATGCAAAATTTCCCCAATCCCTTTAATCCATCAACCCAGATCCGTTACAGATTGGGTGCTGATTCTCACGTAAGGTTGAGTGTTTACAATGCAATTGGTGATCTGGTTATTCAACTTGCCAATGAGCAACAGTCTACTGGATATTATTCCTACATGTGGGATGGAAAAGACGGTATGGGGAACTCTGTTTCTGCCGGCTTGTATTTTTACAAGCTAGACACCAATCAGGTTACCCAGGTTAGAAAAATGATTTATACGAAATAAAAAAAAGCCCGGTTCAAAGACCGGGCTTTTTTTTATTCAACAATATTTATAGATTTTAAGCTTGGCGTTTTGGGCGGGGTGGTATCACTCGATATGGGGTTGGTTGTTGTTATTTTCCCATTGTTGTATAAACTGGAACCTGTAATGTAAAAGGTTACCGGTCCGGGATAAGTTCCCGCAGGGCAGTAATGCATTTCTACCTGACCCTGATTAATGTTAAAACCCGGTTCCTCTATCGTAGTTATTACATTGCCATTTACGGATTGAATTTTATATCCCCATGTCCATCCATTACCCCATTTAACAATTACGGTTTTACCTACCAGCAATGCGTTGTTGGGCAATTCTACATCTGTCACAAATGCGTTCATAGAATCTCCACCTTCCCTGCGAAGCACATCTAAAACATTACCATGAAAAGCGTTTGCTTTGAGGAAGGGGATGTTGTGCCCCGGAAACATAACCGTACCATCAAGACTGTATATCCATTCAATTTTGTTACCTGTAAATCTCAAGTGCAGGAATTTGCCATTAAATTCTAGTTTCTGGTTATTAATTATAAATTGGTTAAATGTATCAACATTGGGATTCAGCGAGTGGATAATATAATCGGTTTTACCCGCCATATTTATTTGAACACCATATACACCCTCTTTTTTAATAACAGGTGCTAACGGATTAATGCTCTGGATTGCACTGCTCTGGTCAAATGTCTGGTGAACTGCGTAATAGCCTGTCATTTCGTTTGCAGAAGCTGATTTTCTGGCAATTAAATATTGTTGGCTGCCTTCGTTTTGGCGTGAACCTGGTGCGCTCCCCGTAAATATTTCTGTTTGTCCATTATTTAACAACGTTAATCTATGCGTTGCAGAACCATAAACCAGGTCTGCCTGCCATTTCGAAAATGAACTTGTTTGCTTTTCTAAAGATATTCTGCCAAAACTACCAGATGCCGAATGCATGTTGCTTGCAGGTTCAATTTGATAATCATGATGTCCGCCATGCAGCATCCAGTCGTACTGTGTACCCCCCTTGGAATAGAAAAAATCTATCAGATACGAATGGGTTTCATCAATATCTATCATTGAGAGCATGCGTTGGTATGTTCTCGCTGGAATGTTTTGATAGGCATTGGCAGCATCTACTTCAACAATTTGAACTTTATTAAAGTTTTGAAATTCAGTCTCAAAAAGCACAATATTGTTGTGTATATTGGTTTCAGGAAAATCAACAGACTCCAGTTCAGTTACAGTTCTGCCATTCTCTGGTGTGTATGGCGAGTCTACAAAATCTGTCCAATAATCGGCTGTCTGTTCTGTGCCATCAATAACAACAAGGTTTTGGTTTAATGTTGATCGGTTCCATACCCTGTTGCTGTAAACATAACCAGTTCCGCCAACGGTTTCGTATTGTTTGCTGAAATAGATGAGATGTAGTGCATCGCGATGGTAATGGCTAAATGCGGGGGAAAAATCGAGCCTGGCTTGTGTTTGGTCAGGCCCGCTACCGGATGCCAGAGCTGCATGACCAAAACCGCCATAGAGTTTTGAACCGGATAATATATTTTTAATATAATTGGGATTGTCTCCATTGTATCCAATAGGGTAGGGAGATGTTTCGTTAATTACCGGCCAGGTTGCGTTGGGCATGGCAGAGTTCCACAAGGTTTCGTCCATCCGATTGTGAATGAGTTTGAACCGTTCATCCATATCTAAATTTTCTATCCGTGGAGTGTCCCATTTTTCATAAGGAACATGGCTGGTGAAATCTGCAGGGTCGGTGTAGCCATTGAAATATTTTTTATAATTGCTGCTTAAAAGAGCCCTTGTAATAATGGCCATATAATCATAAGCGCCTTCGTACCAAAATCCGTCATAGGTATAGCTTTCGTGCAGCATTTTATTGTAATACCAGTATGCCAAATGCGCCAGTTTTGGATCATTCAATACACGTGCAAATATCATTAATCCCAAAGGTCTTGTACCGGCTGAATTAAACATGAATAATGGATATTGTAAATCAACATTTATAATATCTCTGAATAATTCAAGGACTTTGGTTTTACTCATGGATGCGTTTTGTTCATAAACGCCGCTGTTTGCGATAATGTCATAACCCTGCGGTAAATACCTTGCTACCCATCCCAAATCACGGTGATACCAGTCGTCCCACCACATATAGTACCCACGGGTAACGCCAATATTTCTGGGCCATTGAGAGAATACATTAGCATATTCATCCAACAATACTGCAGATTTGTATGCATAATCCATATTACCGGTTATATAATAGAGTGCCGCAAAATCGTAAACTACATACGCCATATCTGCATTGGAAGAATTTTGTATTCCACGTGTGTCTATGTAATTTCGCAGTTCGGTTTCAGTGAGGTCAACATAGTCACCAAAATTCGGACTAGTTGCCTGAAATTCATCAGGAGGCTGCCATATAGGGTGAGATTGAGAGTAAAGTTGTGCAAGCGGGAAGAATAATAACAGGCATAATACGAGAACAGATATATATTTAATATTAATCATAACAAACCTGAAATTTGGTAAATAAAGCTATATAACTAAATGTATAATAATTAATATAAAGAGAAAAGCAGTTTTTGATATAAATAAAAAAACCCCTCACAATTGCAATTGTGAGAGGTAGAGGAATGAAATTAGATATTTTTATACAAAATTATTTGGATAACATCATCTTTTTAACTTGATTAAAGTTACCAGCCTGAATTTGGTAAAAGTACATTCCTGAAGCTACTTTGGTACCGGCACTTGAAAGGCCGTTCCAGGTTACGTTATAGTTACCTGCTGTTTGAGCTTCGTTTACAAGTACGTTAACAACTTCACCCAGAGTGTTGAAAATGGTAAGGGTGACATCGCTGTTTTCAGCGATACTGTAATTAATAGTGGTAACCGGATTAAAAGGGTTTGGGTAATTTTGTGACAAATCAAATTTAGCTGGTACTTGCTCTGAATCAATTTCTACTGAAAGTGAAGAGTAGAATTTTTGGCTGCCGTCAGAGTCTACATTCTGGATTTTGTAACTATAAGTTTTTCCATATTCAGCAGTTTCGTCAGTATAAGTGTAAGAATGTTTTTCTGTAGTTGTGCCTGATCCTGGAACCAGTGTGGTATTGATTTTTTTATAATTGTTTTTTCCAGCTTCACTACGATAAATGTTAAAGCCAAGGTTGATTGTTTCAGATTCTGTGCTCCATTCCAGGTTCACATTGCCCTGTTCAACATTTGCTTTAAAATTTGATAATTCAACAGGAAGAGAAAAATTATTTGAGCCAAATTGCTGAGTCATGTTTTCGTTCAAAGCCTGAGAGATTGCCTTAAATTCGCCATCGAACTGATTTCCGCTAATATTGAGACACTCTATAACCATAATGTCACCAACGGTTGCATTGGTTGCGCCGGCATCGTCAGGATTCGGGTAGAAACCCCATTTGGTGTTTATATCATAAATCCAACCATTTTCGCTATTGGATGAGATCAGTTTATCTGATGGATTTTTTTGCAGGTAAGCAGTGATTTTTATGTCGCCAGTAGAAGGAGCTGATCCATCTGAATTATAAATATACATCCAAACATTTTTTGTAACTTGTGCATTTGCAAAACCACTCATAACGATAAGCAGTATCAGGCTGATTAAGAGCCCGGTTTTAGTCGATTTCATATTGTATGCAAACATTTCATTTTCCTCTTAATTGATGGTTCTTGTTGCTTTCACTATCTCTATATTCAACTTGTGTGCCAAAAAAATGAGAAAAATTGCATATCTTAATACGTTGTTTTTTAAGGGTTTGTATGGGGGGGGTGTGGGTGTGCGCCTTGATATGGCTTAAGATATTGTTTTTAATGGGCTTGCGGCTATTTTGATGTATTTTTTGTCCATTGTGAGGGACAAATTTGAAACGCAAAGTCCATTTTTGTGGTCAATTTGTTAGAAATTTGGGGTATATTATTTAATTTATATAATTATTTGTCCATTTTTATGGACATTGGGTGTAAATGTATCTAATTATTGACTTTAGGGTTGTTTTTTAAGCTAATTTGCAGTTTGCAAGCGATTTTAATGGACATTATACCAGGTTTTCAGTTTTGTTATTACAAAGTTGTAATTTGATTTAAAAAAAGGCCAGTCACGCTATCGAAAAAAAACGACTTTGCGACTGGCCCTACCGGGGAGGTGATACTTAGAATTGTCCACTAACCAAAACATTCACCAAGAATGATTGGCCGGGAGTTGTTGAAAAATTTGTGCCTTGCAGGAACGATGGTAAATGTGGGGCAAAGCTTACCCATCTTTGTGTATCCGCGTTCCAATATGATAAACCATTAACTGTATTTTCACCCAGCTGACTTTCTATTGCAGCTGCAAGTTCACTGGCATTTGTAATGTCGGCTTTATCTAGCTCTAATGCAATCAAATTATAACCTTCGGTAAGAGAATAGTTGATATCTTCCATTGCACCTTCAAGGTTCCAGATCCCGCTTATGGTTGTATTTGCCAGAACTGGCATGCCACATGGAATCTCAAAGTTGGTTCCCTGTAAAAATGATGGGAGGTGTGGAGCAAAGCTGACATAACGCTGTGTATCAGAATTCCAATACGATAAACCGTTTACCGTATTTTCACCCAATTGATTTTCTATTGCAGAAGCAAGATCACTTGCATAAACAATATCTGCATTTTTGAGCGGAACTGCAATAGTGCTATAACCTGCCGGTACGGCATAGCTCACAGATTGATTGGTGTTTGACGGATCAAAATCAGGATCGTTTGTTATCAATATTTGATCGATCAATGTACCATCTTCACGGTTGGTTATCTGCAAAGTATAACTGCCAGCCGAGAGAGGAAATGTTGCAGGATCATATTGTGGAGCATCGAACGCACCGGTTCCTCTTTCTGAGAATTGGTCCCATGTCCATTCTGCAGGATGAGATTCGTATAATACGTCCCAAATTCTGTCTCTGTCACCATCAATGCTGATAATATATGAATCTTCACTACTTGTTGGAGCGTTTACCAAACCCCATAAATAATAGGTGTCTGAAAAGGGTATCTGGAATGTGATACTGGCTGTACCAGTGTTATTGCCTCCACCTTCAGGCACACCTACGTATTGTCCTCCGGATGCGTTTACATCGGCAAGTACCTGCATAGGTGCAACAACAGTTGCTGTTTCTGCTTCAATATAAAGATAGACAGGTTCAGGTGGTGTACTGGTTGTAAAACTGAGCTGGAAAGCATCTCCACCTGTGCCATCTCCATTTCCATCCAAAGGATTACCGGAAACATCCTGTGCACTGCTACCAATGGTTACAGTATAGCCTGTAGTTTCGTTCAGATCTGCGGCTGGTGTTAATATCAGGTCATTACCGCTCCAGCTTTTGTTCAGGTCTACTGAAGGAGAGATAGAAACAGCAGATTCCACACTGGAAGTGTTCATCGGCTCGTTAAAAGATATGGTGATCTGGCTGTTCATTGGAACATTTTCCGCACCCTTTGCAGGCGTTGTACTTGCAATTGAAGGTGGTGAAGTATCTGACAATTGAGTATTACCTTCTGTTGTGGTAACCGTTCCATTTTCATCAAGAATTGCAGTTCCGGGAATGATAAATGTTACCGGCCCGGAATAAGTGCCTGCCGGGAAAAATTTCATATTAACTGAACCACCACTATAATCAAAGCCTGGTTCGTCATCTGTAACAATTTTATTTCCATTTACAGATTTGATCTTGTAACCCCATTTCCATCCATTACCCCAGGTGACAATAACGGTTTTCCCGTTTAATTCGCCATTAGAGGGTAAAGATTTGTTTACAACAAAACCGTTTTCACTGTTTCCATTTTCAATACGGGTTACAGAGTTGACTGTACCGCGCCAGGAATAGTCGCCATCTTCCGAAGCAATAGATTGAGAACCAAAAGATGCTGAACCACCCTGTACCAGTTGGATCCAGGTAACCTGACCTGAGGTAACTCTAATATGGGCAAATTTACCGGTCATGGAAAGATTGTTTTCCTGAGAAACTATATGTTCAGGATAACTGGGGCCATCATCAAGCGTATGGATTATATAATCTATTGTTTTATTGTCGAGAGTAATTTTCATTCCTATAGCAGTACCAGGATCGCCATCAAATGTAAGTTCCTCAATGGATTGAACGCGTGGAGAGCCGGTGTAGGTTTCGTGTAATACCATAAAGTTTTCATCGGCAGAAGAGCTGGCGGATCTTCTTGCTACTATATAATCCTGATCGCCTGATGAGGTTTTTCCGGATTGTGGCGCTCTGCCTTTGTATACGGTTGTACTGGAATTACCAATCATTGAAAAACGATTGATTACACCATTGTAATTGAATTCCCCGTACCAGTTTTTGTCAGTTGTAGCACTGGATTGGAAACTGATGCTGCCAAATGAGCCGGAAGTACTGCTCATGCTGAGATTTGTAGAGGCAGAGTATCCCGGATGAACTGGAGCAATTGTGGATACATGACCGCCATGCAATGCCCAGTCATACTGTGTACCACCTTTGAGGCGGAAAAAGTCAACCAGGTAAGTATCGTTTCCACTAATGTTAACCATGGCAAGCATGCGCTGGTATCTGTCTACACCAATGTGGTCATAGGCATCTAGAGCGTCTACTTCGGTGATCTGTATGGCTTTATTACCCTTGTAACCGGGTTCAAACAATACGATATTATTATGCATATTGGTTGATGTGGGGAACGGTCTGGTGGTTGGTAAACCAGACTGTCTGCCTTCATCGGGTATATAGGGTGAATTTGTATAATCTGTCCAATAGCCTGTTTTTTGATCAGAATTATTTACAATTACCAGGTTCTGATTGCGAACATTCGCGTTCCAGGTGCGGTCCTGATAAACATATCCGGTACCACCCAAAACTTCTTCACCTTTTGCGTAATAGATAAGATGTAGTGCGTCATCATGCACGTGTGCTGCGGCGTGACTAAAATCGAGGCGCGCCTGGGTTTGGGTGCTTCCACTGCCATAGGCCATAGCTGCATGCCCTACTCCATGAAACAATCTGGATTCAGGTAAAATTACTTTAATATCTCTGGGGTTGGTTCCGTTATAACCATCCGGAAAGGCTTCAGTTTCGTTCATAATAGGCCAGTTGCCATCAGGAAGCGCGGTAGACCAGAGAATATCATCTATTCTTGAAAATAAAGTGCCAAATTCAGCATCGTAATCTACATTATCGAGACGAACCGGGTCTAAACCTTCTTCAAAGGGAACATGGGTATAGCCATCGGGATCAGAATAGCCATCAAGATAATATTTATATTCATCGTTAGACAGTTCCCAATATGCAATATTGCCATATCCATAACAACCCTCATACCAGTATCCATCAGGACCAAAGCTCTGATGCAGCATTTTATTGTAATACCAATAACCGAGGTGTACCAATTCCGGGTCTTCAAGAACACGACCGAAAATGATATATCCCATGGGTCTTGAACCTGAAGAGTTAAACATGTACAATGTGTAACCCATGTCAACTTTGACAATTTCTTTTAAAAGGTTGTAAATATCTGTCTCAGTGCCAGAAGCAAAAGAACTATAGACAGAACTGTAACGAGTCATATCAAAAGCTTGTGCTAAATGCTTTGCTACCCAACCGAGATCTCTGTGGAACCAGTTATCCCACCACATCCAATATCCACGACTGCTGCCGTAATTTGTGGGCCAACTGGGAAAAACTTCAGCATATCTGTCTAAAAGTACAGTTGCTTTTCTTGCATATTCAATATTATCGGTTGCCTGATACAGTAATGCGTACGCATAAACAATGTCAACCATATCAATGTTTTTTGAATTTGTTTTTCCATCAGTAGTTAACAAGCTGCGTAATTGTGTATCTGTCATACTGTTATATGGGCTAACCTGTGAGAGCAGGGACTGTGTATCGATCGAAGAGGGTACCCACACAGGTGCTGTCTTGGCGGAAAATGCATTTCCTCCAAAAGCAATCAATATTGCTACAGCAAACAAAAAGATTGTGTGTCTCTTTTCCATAATATTACTCCGTGGTGGTTCTTAAATATAAGTATACAACAAACTGTGACATTTCTTGAGTTAAATTACAAAAATTGTTGCTTTTATGTCTCATTTTGTAATTCGTTTTTCCTGTTTTTTTACTTGTCATATTGATCAAGTCGTTTATTTTATTGGTTTTAACTGCTTGTGTCACTTGTTTTTTTATCTATTTCACTTCTATTTATTCAAATTACATGCCATTTGTTCATAAAATTGGCTTGATATGTTTTGAATTACATATAACATAGAAAAAGTGTTATTTTTTCCAAATAATTAATCTTGGGCATTTTTTTTGCAATACCTTTAAGGTTTACACTATTAAATTAAAATTTTATGAATATGTTGAATAAAGGTGCATATTTTAGAAATAATTACTGGATATTCTAGAAAAAAGAAATTATTTTGCTCAAGAATTTAAATAATAAAATGTAATTTTACCGATTATTATAATAACGAAGCAGACTGTTTGAATTTTTGTTTTATATAACATTGAATGTTAAGTCTTTTTTATGTGTTAAATAGTTATTGGTAATGTTGTGCAGTTTTCTTGACGTGTTGTATTAAACTTTTTCTGATTTTAAGGAATGCTATGGTGTCAGCAAAACCAAAACTAGAGATCGTACAAGGGAGGTAAATATAGCAAATTTGAGTTTTATGTTTGTAGATTTTATATAATAGAGCATTGTTTAGCGATGTCGAATCAAGTGAGTTGATATTGCTAAATTGGTTTTAAGAATATAAATATATTGAACAAGACATATATGAATGGCATTCTCTGAATGATTTGAATGTTAGCAGGATAGTAAACAGTAATTTTAAAAAAGCAGGAAAAAGGATGACTGAAAATACAGAAGTGAAAAATACACGTTTACTTGAGTTAATTGAAAATATTAACCAATCCAACATTTCTACAATTAAAAGTGTGGTTACCCGGATCATACAGATCATAAACGATCCAGATTCTACTGCAAAAGACCTCGAGGAGATCATTGAGGTTGATCCTCCATTAACTGCAAGGGTGTTAAAGGTAGCAAACTCGGCGTACTATTCTCCTCAGAATAAAATCAAAGAAATTGATCAAGCTGTTATATGGCTGGGATTCAATACCGTAAAAGAAATTGTTCTTAGTCAAAAGGTATGTGAGATTTTTGAAAAAGAGGTTTGTATTGGGGCTTATTCCAGACCTGCTCTGTGGCGACATAGCTTTGCAGTGGCTTTACTTGCTAAAATGATTTACAGACGTGAATTTGGTGAACGGGGTGAGAATGCCTATGTGGCAGGCATGCTGCATGATATTGGTATAATAGCAATGGACCAGTTTATGCAGGAAGAATTTAAACAAGCACTTACAATAACTGAACAGCAGCAAAGAAATCTGGACGCTGTTGAATTTGAAATCTTGGGCTTTAATCATTCAGGTATTGGGCAGGCTCTTATTGAAAGTTGGAACTTGCCAAATGAATATGCACGCGCTGTGGGAAACCATCATAATCCTGCCCGGAACGATCAAGACCATATACGTTTATGTAATACAATATATATTGCAGATTATTACTGCCAGGTAAATCAAGTAGGCTTTGGAGATGCTCCGTATGTAGATCATGTAGAGTTTAAAATTGCCTTGGAGCGTTTGAGCCTGTCTGAGCAAGCGCTTGATCTTATAGCCAAGAATATGCAAGCTGAATTGAAAAAAATGGAAGAGATGGGCATCTTTTAATATGGATCACAAACAAAAGATACATTTACTGGAGACAGAAATTAAGCATCTGAATAATGATCTCCAGTTGACCCAGGAAGAGTATGAAACTTCACGGAAAAATTATTACGAGATATATACAAAGCTTGCAAATATAAACGAGCAGCTGAACCAGGAAATTGAAGAAAAGCAAAACGCTCAGAATGCCCTTGCAATTCGTCTTCGTTATGAAGAGGGGCTTGCAAATTTTTCTAAAGCTTTGCTGGTAACTCAAAAAGATTCTGTTGATACAGGGCTTGGATTTTTACAAAAGTCAGTAGGTGTTAGTCGTGTATGGGTGTTAAAGAACCACAATTACAAATGGGGTTTGGGAGCAAGAGTAACAAATGAACGTTGCTCCAAAGGCTTTCATCGTCAAATGAAAAATAAATTATTGTCTCCCTTGCACTATTCAAAAGGATTGCAGCGATGGGCAGCTGAATTGAATTCCCGGAACCCTATTTTTGGTGTAACAGGCGAGTTTAAAGAAGAAGAGAGGCAATTTTTAGTAGAGCTGTCTATTGAATCTTTACTGGTTATTCCCATTTTTGTCAACAAAGAATGGTACGGTATGATTTGTTTTGTTGATAATAGCCGTGAGAAAAAATGGCGTTCTGTAGATTTAAGAGTTTTACAAACAGCCAGTGAAATGCTGGGTGCTTATATTGAACGAAAAAGAGCGGAAGAGAATTTAAGACATGCAAAAAAGGTAGCAGAAGATGCAAACCGATTAAAGTCCCAGTTTGTTTTCAACATGTCTCATGAAATGCGAACTCCATTGAACTCGATAATTGGATTTTCAGAATCAATATTGAATTCAAACACACTTGATAATATTTATGATCATGCTGGAACAGTATTGGAACAATCTGAAATGCTGCTTTTGTTGATCAGTGATCTTTTAGATCTGGCAAAAATTGAAGCCGGAAAGATGCTGATTGAACAAAGGCCGTTCAGCTTGAGACATGTAATGGAGAAATTGAGCAAAAGTGTTAAAATACTTGCAGATACAAAAAATCTAAATTTTGAAATTGAAATTGATAATGAAAAACAATTGACATATCTGGGCGATGAACTTCGTCTGCTTCAGGTTTTAATGAATTTATGCAGTAATGCAGTAAAATTTACTGAATCAGGTCATGTGAAGGTTGCTGTAACTGTTGAAAATAAAACTGACCCATTCCATAATATTGAATTTCATGTATATGATACTGGTATCGGTATTCCTAAAAATAAACAAAAAGATATTTTTAAAAGTTTTACACAGGCAGATGGAAGCATTACCCGCAAATATGGCGGAACCGGCCTGGGTACTACTATTGCTTATCAACTAGTAGAGTTGATGAACGGGCAAATTTTTCTGGAAAGTGAACCAGGAGAAGGGAGCCATTTCTGGTTTGTACTGCCAATGGAAGTACATGCAGATGCAGTTGATGGAATTGAAGAAAAAGTGATTCTGCCGCTGGCTGCAGGTTCTGGGCAGGGAAAGATTATAATTGTTGATGATTATTATCCCAATATGCAGGTTGCATTACAGCATTTGAATGAAACAGATTACAAGATTGATACTGCTGATAATGGAAGAGATGCTATAGAATTATGCAAGAAAAACCATTATGATCTGGTATTGATGGATTTACAGATGCCGGAAATGAGTGGATATGAAGCTGCGCAAAAGATAAGATCTCTTGTCAGCTATTATAAAAATGTACCTATTCTTGCTATTACTGCTCATGCAGATTCTGCAACCCGGCAAAAGTGTAAAGAATTGGGTATGAGTGATGTACTGGTAAAGCCTTTGCGAAGAAAAACATTTGTTCGTCAGGTAAAAAAATGGATGCCCGGAAATGATGAAATAATTGTAGAAAACAATAGTGTTCCAATAGATCAAGAACAACCAGTAGAAAATAATCATAAACCTATTGATTATGAGCGAGCTATTGTAGAATTTGGTGGAAACCAAAAGGTCCTTGATAATGTATTGGAACATTTTTTAGTTGATGTGAAAAACCAGTTAGCCCGGTTTGAGCAGGCGTTGGCAGAGAATGATTTGAAAAAACTCGCTGCAGAAGCTCATAAAATAAGAGGCGGTGCAGCCAATCTTACGGCAATGCCACTTGCAAGTTGGGCGGAAAAAATTGAAGAGAGTGCGCTGGTCAATAACACAATGAATATGCAAGATTATTTTCAGTCATTTCAGACTGAAGCAAATAATTTAACAGAATATATCAATAATAAAAAATAATTTCCAACTGAAAGGAGTTAGCAATGAGGATATTGGTTGTGGATGATGATTACGTGAGCCGTACAAAATTGCAGGCATTATTGTCTGAGTATGGTACGTGTGATGCGGTTCCGAATGGTGAAGAAGCTCTGTCTATGTTTGAAAAAGCACATAAAGATTCTGATCCTTATAATTTGATTACTATGGATATTGAAATGCCAGATATGTCAGGACAGCAGGTAGTTCATTATATCCGTAAATGGGAAACTGATAATAAGGTCAAGTTCTCTCAGGAAGCAAAAATATTAATGATTACAATTAAAAATGATGTCAAAGATATCATGTCTTCATTCAATGAAGGGTGTGAATGGTATTTGACAAAGCCGGTAACACCTGAAAACTTGAGAGAAGCTTTGACAAAAGTTACATTACCTCATTAAAAAAAAGAAGGAGAGGGGAGGTATTATGTCTTTAGTCTTGAGAAATGGCAATAAAAACTTGCCTGTTTATTTTATGTTGATCTTGTTCGTTGTGCTGGTTTCTACTCCCGGTTCTGTTTTTTCACAGGCTGGTGAGCAGGGAATATTGGCGCAAATGAACCAAAAATTGGTTGACATTGAGCACGTCCTTGAAGATGCTCAATCACTCCAGGTTCATGTTTTATCACCAAATGATTTTGAACGGGCCCAACGGCACTTTGATGAAGCAAAGCTGGATCTTGAGCGTGGGCGGGATGTTAAAAGTATCCAAAAGAATTTGAATCGTGCTGAAGAGTATCTTGCAAAAGCAATTGGTAATGCAAAAGAAGCCAAAAAACAGCTTCCTTTTTTGATTCAGGCACGTGATGACGCATTGATAGCTAATGCCCCTGAATTCGCTTTAGAATTGTATGAGCAGGCAGAACGCAGTTTTAAAGATGCAATGGAAGAGATTGAAGATAATGATATCAACAATGCAATCAAGAGAGCCAAAGATGGAGAAGATCGTTATCGTCAAGCCGAATTGAAAGCGATCAAGGCCAGTATTATTGGCAAGGTACATCTGCTTTTGGATAAGGCCAGGGAAACAAAAGCAGATCGTTATGCTCCCCGAACTTATAACCGGGCAAAGGTATTGCTGCAGGAAGCTGAGAATATTCTTAACACTGACCGCAGCGCTCAATCAACAGCCAGAGAGAAAGCAGAAGATGCAGAGTATGAAGCCAATCATGCTATTTTTCTTTCAGATTTGATTCAAAAAAATCGTAAAGAAGAAGATAGTTGGGAAAAGGTTTTTCTGGATCTTGAAGATAATCTCTCGACCGTTTCAAACACAATGAAGCTGGATGTGCAGTATGACAATGGTATAGAACCTGCTATGGAATCACTGCATCTGGCAATTGCTGCGTCTCTGGATGATAAGAGTGAACTGCGCAAGGAATTAGAGCGGGTAAATAAAGAACTTGATGAAAGTATGGCAAAAAACCGCAAGCTTACAGCAGAACTGGATGTAAGCAAACAACAGGAAGCTGGCTTGAAAGAGACACTTGAAGTCAAGAAGCGTCAGGAAGCCAAGATCAAGCGCATTGAAGATATGTATGCGCCTCAGGAAGCGGTTGTACTGCGCGAGGGCACCAATCTTGTTATTCGTTTGGTGGGTTTAAACTTTGCCTCAGGCAAGAGTGTAATTGAGCCCGGTTATTTTGGATTGCTGACCAAGGTACAGCGAGCTATACGAGAGTTCCCCAATGCACCTATTGTTATTGAAGGTCATACCGACTCGAGAGGTCACGATGCCGCGAATCAGAAACTTTCCGAACAACGATCAAATGCTGTAAAATCTTATTTGATAGCCAATATGGGCTTGCCTTCTGAACAAATACAGAGTATTGGTTATGGAAAAAGCAAACCGATAGCCAGTAATGAAACTGAAGATGGTCGTCGTAAAAATCGTAGGATTGATATAGTGCTGGAAATTGGTGAAGCAATTTATTAAAAAAATGCTAATAATAAAAAAATGCCAAGCCGTCTAAGTACCGATTTAGGGGGGTCACCGGTACCGGGGGTGACGCTTGGCATTAAGTCGTTAACGCACAAAAGATGTCTCAGTACCAGCTTAGGGGGGTCGCCAGTACCGGGGGTGACATATAAGCATTGCTGCTTGCGTTAACTAACTGATTAAATATAATACACTGATTCCAAAAATGAAATAGGGAGAATTACGTATTTTGTTGTAAGGAATTTCCTATTTCGACATCAAAAAAAGCTTATTCCTGATTGTTTTTCCTGTTTTTTATGGAATAGACTCTAATACTTTTAAGTTTTAAGATATTAACAACACGGAGTGATCTATGAACAATGATAAAGCTAGGGTGATTATTGCGGAAGATGATGCAATTATTGCTTTGGATACTGAATTAAAGCTAAATGAAAAAGGTTATAATGTTGTAGCTGTGGTAAATTCAGGAAAAGATTGTTTAAAGAGTGTAAAAGAATATGGACCCGATATTGTTATTATGGATATCGGTCTAAGAGGGGACATGGATGGAATTGAAACGGCTTCAAATATCAGAAAAGAATTTTCAATTCCAATTATTTACCTTACAGGTAATTCAGATAAACGTACATTAGACAGACTTGAGCAAGATTCCGAATCAATTTTTCTCGTAAAACCTATTGTAGATGAGCGTTTGTTTAACGCATTAGAACAAGCATTGGCCTGATCTCATTTCTGCCAGAAAATTCTCTCCTTATTCAAGATATAGCTTGCATTCGTTGCCGCAGGATGTTATTTTTATCAAACTTAATTTTACTATTTATTATTACGGATACACATGAAAAAAGCGCTAGTTATTGTTGAATCTCCGGCTAAGGCCAAAACTATAAACAAGTATCTGGGAGATGAGTATGTTGTAGTCTCCAGTATTGGTCATATACGTGATTTGCCTGTTCGGAGCAGTGGGAAAGCAACTGTCAATAGAATGCCCAAAGGTCTTTCTGATCAGGAAAAAGCTGAATTTAAGAAAAATCGTTCCAGAGAAAATCTTGTTCGAACGATGGCTATTGATCCCTACAATGGGTGGGAAGCACGTTACGAGATTATTCCCGGTAAAGAAAAAGTGTTGAGACAGTTGAAAAAGCTTGCCGGTGAGTCTGGTGAAATTTATCTTGCAACTGACCTTGACCGTGAAGGGGAAGCCATTGCATGGCATTTACGTGAATCTATTGGCGGTGATGATAAACGTTATAAAAGGGTTACCTTTAGCGAGATAACCAAAAACGCAATTCAAAAAGCGTTCAGTGAGCCAGGTGAACTGGATATGAACCGGGTGAATGCGCAACAAGCCAGACGTTTTCTGGACCGAGTAGTAGGTTTTATGGTATCTCCCTTGTTGTGGAAAAAGGTTGCGCGAGGTTTGTCTGCCGGGCGGGTGCAATCTGTGGCCGTTCGATTGATTGTTGAACGTGAGCGGGAGATCCGTGCCTTTGTTCCCGAAGAGTTTTGGGAAGTTTTTGCTCATCTGGATGGTGAACCTCCCTTTAAAGCCAAGGTTCTGAAATATAAAAGCAAGACCTTTAAGCCCACTAATGAAAAAGAGACCTTTGAAGCTTTGGCCATGTTGACCGAAGCAGAATACCGCGTTGAAGAAGCCAAGCTGAAACCCACAAAGCAACGTCCCTATGCCCCCTTTATTACCACATCATTACAAGCTGCTGCAAGCACCCAGCTGGGATTCAGTGTGAAAAAGACCATGATGATGGCCCAGCGGTTGTATGAGGCCGGGCATATTACCTACATGCGTACGGATTCTACAAATCTTAGCATGGGCTCTATTATGGGATGCCGTGAGTTTATTAAAACCAATTTTGGTGAAAGATATCTGCCGGAAAAACCCAATTTTTATTCCAGTAAAGCTTCAGCGCAAGAAGCGCATGAAGCTATTCGTCCCACAGATGTAAATAAAACTCCGGAACGGATGATACGTCTTGAACGTGATCAATTGAGATTGTATGATTTGATCTGGCGCCGGTTTGTAGCCTGCCAGATGCCGCCGGCTGAATTTGACAGCACAACCATCAATATTACAGCGGGCGATTTTGATCTGCGTGCTACAGGAAGAACCATGCGGTTTGACGGCTGGCTCAAGATTATGCCCTCTCGTGATACCGATGATGCCGTATTGCCGGAAGTCAATGTTGGAGATATATTAAAATTATTAAAGCTGGATCCCAGTCAGCATTTTACCAAACCACCTCCAAGATATACGGAAGCAAGTCTGGTAAAAGAGCTTGAAAAGCGTGGAATTGGCCGCCCTTCTACCTATGCGTCAATTATTTCCACAATACAGGATCGCGGATATGTTAAGCTAGAAAAAAGACGGTTTTATGCTTTAAAGATTGGTGATATTGTAACAGACCGGTTAATGGATAGTTTTATCGATTTAATGGATTATGATTTTACTGCCAACATGGAAACCGATCTGGACAAGGTGTCGCAAGGTGATCAAGAGTGGAAAAATCTATTGGATGAGTTTTTTCATGATTTTGAGAACCAGCTCCGTGCCGGTGAAACCGGCATGCGAGACAATGTGCCGGTTGTTGTTGAGGGCATTACTTGTACCGAATGTGGAAAACCCATGATGATTCGAAATGGTCAAACCGGTGTTTTTTTGAGCTGTACGGGATATGATCTGTCTCCCAAGGAGCGATGCAAGCAGACTATTAACCTGATTCCCGGTGAAGAATCAGAAACTGTAAGCAAAAATGCAGATATTGATGAAGAAACCATGGCATTAATGAATAAACGTCGTTGCCCTATATGCAATACGGCAATGGATGCTTATCTGGTTGACGAAAAACGTCGTTTGCATGTTTGCGGCAATAATCCAAACTGCAGTGGTACAGAAATTGAAGCAGGCGAATTCCGTATCAAAGGATATGAAGGGCCGGTACTCGAGTGTGATAAATGCGGCAGTGATATGGTGTTAAAAACGGGACGGTTTGGTAAATTTTTCGCTTGTACCAAATATCCGGAATGCAGTAACACCCGAAAGCTTTTGCGCAACGGTGAGGCCGCGCCACCCAAAGCCGAGCCTGTACCCATGCCTGAACTGAAATGTGAAAAGTCGGATGCGTATTTTTTACTTCGAGACGGGGCCTCGGGCTTGTTTCTGGCGGCGCATACTTTTCCCAAATCCCGCGAGACCCGCAGTCCGTTAGTGGAAGATCTGGCAAGACATCGGGACGAGCTGGACCCGAAATTTTACTATCTTGCGGATGCACCATCAACCGATCCGGATGGTGTTCCGGCACAGATCCGTTTTAAACGAAAAGAGAAAATACAATATCTCATGACCGAAGTTGACGGCAAGAAAACCGGTTGGGAAGCTTTTTATAAAAACAATAAATGGGAATGGGAAACCAAGAAAAAAACAACCAAAAAGAAAGCAAAACCCAAAACCAAAGCAAAGGCATGATGAACAGACGGACTTTTTTAGCAAAAACTGTGGCTGTTCCGCTATTGGCATCTGCACCGATGTCTCAAAAGCTGTACCCTGCGCAGCAAGCCGGAGTACGTATTGGCGGCAATATATACAAAAAGTGGACGGATCCCGAAAGCTGGGTTGCATCTGTTAAGGATATGGGATACACTGCCGCTTATTGTCCGCTTTCGATAGGCAGCGCGGATGATGAGGTAAGCGAATATAAAAAAGCCGCACTGAAAGCAGATATCGTTATTGCTGAGGTTGGAGCGTGGAGCAATCCCCTGAGTCCCAATGATGATGAGCGTAATAAAGCCATTGAAAAATGTATTGGCAGTCTTGACCTTGCAGACCGAATTGGTGCGCGATGCTGTGTGAATGTTTCGGGATCAAAAAGTGAGACATTGTGGTATGGTATACATTCGGATAATCTGACGGATGATACCTTTGATCTTATTGTTGAAACATACCGCAAAATCATTGACACTGTAAAACCCAAACGGACTTTTTTTACTCTGGAAATGATGCCATGGTTGTATCCGGATTCTCCTGATTCTTATTTTCAGTTGATCAAAGCCATTGACCGTGAACGGTTTGCTGTGCATTTGGATCCTGTGAATATAGTCAATTCCCCGCAACGATATTTTAACAATGCTGCATTAATTGATGAATGCTTTAAAAAGCTGGGACCATATATCAAAAGCTGTCATGCTAAAGATATTGTTCTCCAACACAACAGCTTGTCTACGCATTTGGATGAAATTCTGCCTGGTAAGGGGTATTTAAATTATGGTGTGTTTTTGAAAAACCTAAGCAAACTCGACGCCCCGCTGATGATAGAACATCTTGCCTCTGAAACAGAATATAGAGAGGCATTTGCTTATTTACGCCAAACCGCCTTGAACAATGGTGTAAATTTATATAAATAACGGATGTTATTTGGAATCTTTTTCCCTTACTTGACATCCTATTAATAAAAAAGAAATGAAACGGATTTTAAATCTGTTCTATTTTTACCGCTAGAGTTATCTTTTAAAATCTCTGCATTACAATATGTCCGGGGGGGAAACTGGAATATAAGAAAATAGTGTGCCGTTATAGGCTGTGAAAGAATAATAAATTGCTAGAATAAAGGAAAATTCAGAATGAGTGACAAAGATATTCCAAATTTTGACAATGTGACTGATGTTGAATTATTAGAATGGCTTGAATCGCTGGATTATGTGATTCAGAAAGGCGGCCCGGAACGGGTTAAAAAAATATTACATGAATTACAGCAGCGTGCTTACCAGGCAGGAGTAAAACTGCCATTTACTGCAAATACTCCCTATATTAATACAATATCTGTACAGGAACAGCCCCCATATCCCGGCAGCCGTGAAATTGAACGCCGGATCAAGAGTATGATCCGCTGGAATGCTATGGCTATGGTTGTTCGCGCCAACCGTATTGAGAACGGTATTGGTGGACATATATCTACATATGCATCTGCAGCTACCCTGTACGAAGTAGGGTTTAATCACTTTTTTCGTGCACCCAAAGAAGATTTTAGTGGAGATCAAATCTATTTTCAGGGTCATGCATCACCGGGAATTTATTCGCGCGCTTTTCTTGAAGGCCGGCTTTCAGTTGAAGATTTAAAGAACTTTAGACACGAAGTGCATGAAGGTGGTGGACTTCCATCGTATCCTCATCCCTGGTTAAAGTCTGATTTCTGGCAGTTTCCAACCGTTTCTATGGGATTGGGACCCATTACGGCTATTTACCAGGCCCGTTTTAACCGCTATCTTGAAGATCGTGGTTTAAAGACATCTACTAGTGAAAAAGTATGGGCATTTTTGGGCGACGGTGAAACAGACGAACCCGAAACCCTGGGTGCTATCTCTTTGGCCGTACGTGAAAAGCTGGACAATCTTATTTTTGTGATCAATTGTAATTTGCAACGTCTTGACGGCCCTGTACGTGGTAATGGCAAGATTATACAAGAGCTTGAACAGGTCTTTCGTGGAGCTGGCTGGAATGTGATCAAGGTGATTTGGGGCAGCGATTGGGATGCACTGCTTGAAAAAGATGATGAAGGCTGGCTGCAAAAACGTATGGACGAAGTGGTTGATGGTGATTATCAGAATTACGCGGTACGCGGTGGCGCCTACATCCGTGAACATTTTTATGGAAAATATCCACAGTTGTTAAAGATGGTTGAACATTTGTCTGACGAACAGCTTGAAAAAATGCGGCTGGGTGGTCATGATCCTAGTAAGGTTTATGCTGCTTACAAAGCCGCAACCGAGCATACCGGGGCCCCCACAGTAATTCTTGCCCGAACAATCAAGGGATATGGTTTGGGAGAAGCCGGTGAAGGAAAAAATATTACCCACTCGCAAAAGAAACTGAATGAGCAGGAGCTGCGTCATTTCCGTTCACGTTTTGGTATCCAGATCTCTGATGAAGAGATTGATACATTGCCATTCTATCGTCCGGATGAAAATAGTCCCGATATGAAATATCTGCTCGAACGCAGAGAGCAGTTGAATGGATTTGTGCCCCAGCGCAGACAGCAGAGTGCAACAGTTAAAACGCCTGCAGAGTCTGTTTTTGAAGAATTTTACCAGGGCACAGATGACCGGGAAGTATCTACAACCATGGTTTTTGTGCGTGTATTGAATAAATTACTGAGAGATAAAACCATTGGCAATCTTGTAGTACCCATTGTACCGGATGAAGCCCGTACCTTTGGTATGGAAGCATTGTTCCGCCAGATTGGTATTTATGCGCATCAGGGTCAGTTGTACGAGCCAGTGGATCGTGAAAGCTTGTTGTATTATAAAGAAGCCAAAAATGGCCAGATCCTTGAAGAAGGTATTACCGAATCCGGTTCTATGGCATCTTTTGTGGCAGCGGGTTCAGCGTATTCAACACATAATATCAATACAATACCATTCTACATCTTTTACTCCATGTTTGGCATTCAACGAATTGGTGATCTTGTTTGGCTGGCTGCGGATATGCGAGTAAGAGGATTTTTGGTCGGTGGTACCGCAGGGCGCACAACTCTTGCTGGTGAAGGATTACAGCACCAGGATGGAAACAGCCATCTTTTGGTATATCCGTATCCCACTATTCGTGCTTATGATCCTGCTTTTGCTTACGAACTAGCCGTAATTATTCGTGATGGAATCAAGCACATGTATGAAAAACAGGAACCCGGTTTTTATTATATTACCGTTATGAATGAAAATTATGTGCAGCCTGCAATGCCAAAAGGCAAAAATGTCAAAGAAGGCATTATCAAAGGTATTTATAAATTTAATTCCAAGAAACCCAAAGATGCTAAAGCAACTGTTCAACTGATGGGTAGCGGAACCATTTTGACCAAAACCATTCAGGCTCAGGAAATTCTGGCCAAGAAATATAAAATCGCTTCTGATATCTGGAGTGTTACCAGTTATAAAGAACTGCACAAGGATGCTATTTCCGTTGACCGTTGGAATATGCTTCATCCTGATAAAAAGGCCAAGGTACCTTATATCACCCAGGCACTTGAAGGTGTTGAAGGCCCAGTAGTCGCTGCGACCGATTATGTGCGTGCTATTCCTGAATCTGTATCCAAATGGATACCGGCTTCCATGCTGACACTTGGAACTGATGGGTTTGGCCGCAGTGATGGCCGCCGGCACTTGCGCGAGTTTTTTGAAGTAGATGAAAATTATATCGCTTTTGCCGCATTGTACATGTTGTTCAAAGAGGGAAAAATAAAACTGGATACCCTGAAATCTGCAATTAAAGACCTGAATATTAAACCGGATAAAGCAGATCCAATGATCAGCTAGGTTTGCAGGTAAATGATTAACGGGTAAAAAATATAAGGAAATGAAAATGTCTTTAGAAATTAAAATTCCTGATTTAGGTGATGGTATTGCATCAGGTACGGTTGCCAATTTTTTGGTTTCAGTTGGTGATACCGTTGAGGTTGAGCAGCCGGTATTGGAATTAGAGACGGACAAAGCAGTAGTAGAGGTTCCCACTGAAGTTGCAGGTACTGTTGAAAGTATTCTTGCAAAAGCTGGTGATGAAGTCAAAGTAGGTCAGGTCATTATAAAATTGTCCGGAGATGCCGCACCTGTTGAAAAAGAAGAAAAACCAAAACCTGAAAAAAAGGCTGAAGCACCTGAACCGGAAAAGCCCGCAGAAACAAAAGCCGAAGCGAAACCCGCTAGCGGTCCCGCAGGTGACGTAGAGATCAAAGTGCCGGACCTGGGAGAGGGCATTACCTCAGGAACCATAGCGAATGTATTGGTTGCTGTGGGTGATGAAATTGAAAATGAACAACCTATTATTGAACTGGAAACCGACAAGGCAGTTGTTGAAGTCCCCGCAGATACCGCTGGTAAAGTTACTGCTGTAAATGTTAAAGCCGGTGATGAAGTGAAAATTGGGCAAGCGTTGCTTGTAGTTTCGTCAACGGGAGCGCCCGCACCAGGCGCTGCCCCTGCAAAAGCAAAAACGGCACCCGCATCGGAACCCAAAGCGGAAACCAAGTCAGCCCCGGCACCGGCTCCGGCAGAAGAAAAATCTGCAAAGTCATTGATTCCGGAATATTCACCATCGGCTTCAGGTGTTCCTGCTCCTGCCGCACCCTCTGTACGTCGTTTTGCACGTGAAATTGGTGTGGATATCAATGAGGTGAAAGGTTCAGGGCAAGGCGGCAGGATATCTGTTGAAAATGTTAAAGCCCATTCAAAAGCCCTGCATCAGAAATACCGTGAGGGTGGAACCGCGGTAACCGGTGGCGTTATTGCTGCACCTCCATTACCGGATTTCAGCAAATGGGGCGAGGTTGATCGTCAGGCCATGTCAAAGGTACGACAAAAAACAGCAGAGCACCTTAGCTCGGCCTGGGCAACAATACCGCATGTGACTCAGTTTGATAAAGCAGATATTACCGAACTTGAAGCTTTGCGCAAGCAATTTGGAAATAAAGCAGAAGCCGCTGGTGGCAAATTGACCATGACAGCTATTCTATTGAAAATTTGTGCTTCTGCGCTCAAAGTGTTCCCGCAGTTTAATGCCAGTGTAGATATGGCAAATAAACAGGTTGTGTACAAAAAATATGTCAATCTTGGCGTGGCTGTGGATACGGATCGCGGACTTTTGGTGCCGGTAATTCGGGATGTTGATAAAAAGAATATTGTTGATCTTTCAGTGGAGTTGACAGAAATTGCAGTCAAGGCTAGAGATCGCAAATTATCACTCGATGAAATGCAGGGAGGTAATTTTACAATCTCGAATCTGGGCGGTATTGGTGGTACTGCATTTACACCTATTGTAAATGCACCCGAAGTTGCCATATTGGGAGTTTCACGTGGTAACTATGAGCCTGTTTACAAGAATGGTGAATTTGTACCGCGCTTGATGCTGCCGTTGTCTCTGTCTTATGATCATCGTTTGATTGATGGCGCAGACGGGGCCCGGTTTATCCGCTGGCTGGTTGAAGCAATTGAGCAACCTTTCAAGATCGTTTTGGAAGGATAATTTGAAACCTGGAGATTTAGTGTAATGAGTGACACCAAACGTGTAGTAGTAATTGGAGGCGGACCCGGTGGTTACGCGGCAGCTTTTATGGCTGCTGACCTGGGAATGGATGTTACATTGGTAGACCCCGCAGTGAATCCCGGAGGTGTATGTCTGTACAGAGGATGTATCCCTTCAAAGGCATTGCTGCATACGGCCAAACTAATCAACGAATCAAAAGAGTCTTCGGCCTGGGGCATAGAGTTCCAGCCGCCTAAAATTGATATAGATAAATTGAGAACCTGGAAACAAAGTGTTGTAGATAAACTTACCGGCGGGCTGGGCCAGCTGGTTAAGCAACGCAAAATTAATCATGTTCAGGGTCGTGCTGTATTTGTAAATAATTCAACTCTGGAAATTACTGATAATGATGGCCAAAAATCCAAAATGGATTTTGAATATGCTATACTGGCTACCGGATCCAGGCCTGTGAGTATTCCGTCGCTTTCGCTCGATACCCCAAGGGTGATGGATTCTACCGGTGCGCTGGAACTTGAGGATGTGCCTGAAAAATTGCTGGTTATAGGTGGTGGTTATATTGGCCTGGAAATGGGCACCGTTTATGCCGCGCTTGGAAGCAAGGTTACGGTTGTGGAAATGACATCCGGATTGCTGCCGGGAGCTGACCGCGATATGGTAAGGGTGCTGCAAAAAGGATTAGAAGAGAAATTTGATTCCATTTTGTTAAACACCAAAGTTGTTGAGATGAAAGAAGTGAAAAATCAGATATCTGTCAAGTTTGAAGGAGAAAAACTCGAAAATCCTGAACAGAAATTTGATCGTGTGCTAATGACAATAGGTCGCAGACCCAATAATGAGAACCTGGGACTTGAAAATACAAAGATTCAACTGGACGAACGTGGATTTGTCAAAGTGGATTTACAACGCCGAACCGACGAACCCAATATCTTTGCAATTGGTGATATAGCCGGTGAACCTATGCTAGCTCACAAAGCTTCGCATGAAGGACATGTAGCGGTAGAGGCCATAGCAGGGCATAAAGCCACATTTGAACCACGTGCTATACCTGCAGTTGTATTTACAGATCCTGAACTGGCCTGGGCCGGTTTAACAGAAACACAAGCCAAAGAACAGAAACGAGATGTTCAGGTTTTTCGTTTTCCATGGGCTGCCTCGGGAAGGGCGCTTACTATGGATCGGCTTGACGGTATGACAAAATTGATTGTTGATCCCGAGACCGAGCGAGTGCTTGGAATGGGCGTTGTGGGGGCCGGAGCGGGTGAATTGATTGCAGAAGGCGTTCTTGCGATTGAAATGGCCGCAAATGCAACAGACTTGAAACTCAGCATACATCCACATCCTACACTTTCAGAGACGGTAATGGAAACAGCGGAAATGCTGTTTGGTACCAGTACTCATGTCTATCGACCCAAAAGAAAATAAAAAAATATAAAGGGTCCGTGTTTCACGGACCCTTTTTTAAAGAGTGGTTTTACTCACATTTCGTTTTTTCTGCAATTTTTTAATTTTAATATTGCTTTGTATGGCAATCTATAATACATTGATATAAAAGGGATAAATCATTGGGAGGAAACCATGAAAACAGATTTTATTGAGCATGTCTCCAAGAAAATCGAAAATAATGTGCTTATCGACAGAGATTTGTATACCAAATTTTCTGTAAAGCGTGGATTACGAAATGACGATGGTTCTGGTGTTCTTGTTGGTCTGACAAAGATTTCAAGTGTTATTGGATTCAAAGTAGTAGATGAAGAAGTTGTTCCTGTTGATGGTGAATTGTATTATCGGGGAATCAGTATTCAGGATATTGCTAATGGCATACAGCAGGAAAAACGCCACGGATTTACCGAAGTTGCTTATTTGTTATTATTTGGTTATTTACCAAATGAAGAAGAATTGGCCGCATTTCGGGAAGTCATAAATCCCCTTGTACCATTGCCTCCCAGATTGAACGAGTTGACCATTTTGCAATTCCCGAGTCCCAGTGTGATGAATAAATTGCAGCGTGTGATTCTGGTGCTTTATGGTTTAGATAAAAATCCTGATGATATATCCATCCCAAATGTGATTTATCAGTCTATCAATTTAATTGCAAAATTTGCAGTTATTATTGCATATTCTTATCAGGCTCTGCGTCACAAGCTTCATGGAGAAACTTTGATTGTTCACCCCCCAAATTCTGATTTGTGCTGTGCGGAGAACTTTTTATCCATGCTGCGTCCCGATAAATCTTATACCCAGCTTGAAGCTGATTTGCTGGATCTGGCTTTGGTTCTTCATGCTGACCATGGTGGTGGTAACAATTCAACATTTACTACCCATGTGGTTACTTCCAGTCATACCGATACATATTCAGCAATATCTGCCGCTGTTGGCTCTTTGAAAGGCCCTCTGCACGGTGCGGCAAACTCGTATGTTATGGATATGCTGAACAATATTAAAGAGAATGTGAAAAAATGGGATGATCAGGATGAGGTAAAAGCCTATCTGACAAAGATACTTAACAAAGAAGCTCATGACGGCCAAGGCTTGGTTTATGGTATGGGCCATGCAGTTTATACAAAATCTGATCCCCGTGCTATTATACTAAAACAAAAAGCCAAAGAACTTGCCGAGGCAAAAGGCAGAAGTGACGAGTTTTATCTTTATGATTCTATAGAGCAATTAACACCGGCATTGTTCCAGGAGTTAAAAGGATCTTCAAAGGTGATTTCACCCAATGTTGATTTTTATTCTGGATTTGTATATGATCTTTTGGGATTCCCCAAAGAAATATATACACCACTTTTTGCTATGGCAAGAGTTGTGGGTTGGTGTTCGCATCGAATTGAAGAATTGATGAATGGGAACCGTATTATTCGTCCTGCATACAAGCATGTCGGGGAATTTCACAAATATGTTCCCTTGAATGAGAGAAAGTAAAAAAAGCCCCGGGTAAATCACCCGGGGCTTTTTTGTTTAGAAATCTTCCAAATTGTAGCCAACTTTGATTGTTACCTGCCAGTAAGCCACATTGTTTTCTTCAACATAGCCGCGTGTTTCTACTACTTCAAACCAGCGGATATGTTTTACTTTTTCTGCTGCTTTATCTAGTGCTACCTGAACAGCTTTTTCAATACCTTCAGGGGATGTACCTGTTAGTTCCATTTTTCCGTATACATTACCGTTTGACATGTTTACTCCAAGTTTATTTTTTTATTTGTTGATTACTCTTTCAGTTTGAAATATAAAATTTTTTACAAATTATCCAAGTCTGTTGTGACAGGTTTAATAGGTTCTTCCCAACTTGTTTACAATTTCACGTTTTATTTCCAGAGTTTCATCTATTATCCCGCTATGTCTGTATACAATCTCTCCTCCGGGTGCAATAAGTACAGTATACGGTATAGCTCCCTGCCATTGGGGATCAACAATTTCAATTAATTTATAAATGTTGTCAGATTCTGATATATAATTCGTCATAGATGCCTGTCTGTTCTGTAAAAATCTATGCGCCCTTTCACGGTTGTTCATGTCATCCACACTTATTGTAATTAATTTGAAACTACGGTTACGGTACATGCGGTGAAGGTCTACCAGAACGGGTAATTCCACAACACAAGGACCGCACCAGGTTGCCCACATGTTTAGCAGGATATAATCCTCAGACGGATTTTTCATTAACTCTGCAATCTCTTGCAGTGATATTGGTGATATTTCGGCTTTTTCCTGTTCCCATGCCTGCTGTGCTTTTGTAACAGATGAGCGTTTGTCTGCCCATTTTATAGAACACCCAAATGTTTTTGTGCTTTCGACCGGAGCGGGTTTGCCTTTTAATAACGCGTCAAGCGCATTGCGCGTGTCTCGGATTGTTATTTTGGCTGATTTTTCAGCATTGTCTATACGGCCCTGATAGACCAGTTTGCGGGATTTGTTGAAAATAAATACATGAGGTGTAGCCGTAGGGCCAAACTGTTTGGATACTTTTTGCTCATCGCCATCATACAAGTAGGGAAAGTTGAATCCGCGTTCCTTTGCACGGATTTTCATTGCGTCAAAGTCATCGTTCAGGTCGGTATAACCGAGTTCGTCGAGCCTAATGGCAAGAGGGTCATTGGGAGAGATGGCAACAAAGGCAACGTTTTGGGATTTGTAATTATTTACCAGATTGATAATCCGTTGTTCATAGGCCTGGGCCGTGGGGCAGTGATTGCAGGTAAATATGACAACCAGTATGTCAGATTGGTTAAAATCTTTTAATGACCATAATTTCCCATCTACTCCCGGTAGTGAGAAATCCGGCGCAGAAGAGCCAATAGATAGGGGATGAACAATATCTTGAGCAAAAGAGAGCCCGCTGATTGTTATTAAAAATAAAATAAAAACTTTTTTTTTCATAGTTGCTCCTGTTAAGGATCCTTTTTCAATCCGTTTAATACAACAATACTGATTTTGATATTTATTTCAAGGGATTGAATTATATGAAAATAATACGCAAAGCTGAATTTGATTTGTATTGTATTATGAAATATGTAAAAATTTAAGTATATTATTTAACCTGAAACAGCAGGTGGAGTGTTTCAGGTATTCCCATTTAAGGGGCCACAAGATTTATTATTAACAATATTTTTTTTAAAATTGTAACTTGAATATTTTTTCTATGCAGTCTGGTTGAACTCATCAAAAAGGGTATCTCATGAGAAATGTGTTGTTATTACTTGTGTTGACTGGTTTTGTTTTTTTGAGCTGTGGCGGTTCTGGCATTTCCGTAAACAAAATGTTGGAAATTTCCGGGCAAAACACT
Organism: bacterium; assembly: GCA_963693055.1. Taxonomy (GTDB): domain Bacteria; phylum Zhuqueibacterota; class Zhuqueibacteria; order Residuimicrobiales; family Krinioviventaceae. The sequence goes on along the minus strand of OY843751.1, from coordinate 4,492,948 downwards.
ATTCCCAAACAAGCAGATTATCCGGATGTTGGCGGCGTCGTTTTATATGAAGCTACGGATGTCAAGTTGGGCCTTGATTCGAATTACGAATTTTTTATAAAAAAGAATTATCAACAGGCTGTTGTCTATTTTAGTGATAAAGCTGAAAGCTGGGCTACTGAAACAATATATTTAGATGACAACAGAACGCTTTTGAGTTTTTCTGCTACTACAACCAGCCCTGATGGTAAAGTGTTAAAGCTTACTGAAAAAGATCTGTTTCCAGCATCAAATAGTGGTTTTAATGAGCTGAGTGAAGATAAATCCGTTAAATTTACATTCCCGGGTGTGGAGCCGGGTGCTATTTTGGAATATAACTATTCAGTCAATATACATGAATCGTTTTACAGTGGAGATACCTGGTATATACAGCAATCGCTGCCTAAATTATATACCCGTTATCAGATAGATATACCGGATATATTTTTTATAGCAAAATTGAACTGGTATTACTCGGGCATTAATACAGAGCTGGAAAGACCCAAAATTATTAAAAATATTGCAACACAGAATTCTAATTTAAACAGAGCTTGCATATACACGTGGGAACGTAGAGATGTGCCTGCTCTTGAAAAAGAATCTTATCGTCCACCTTATCGGGATATTGCTCAATTTGCAAGATTTGATGTAGAGTATGAAAGCTGGAACGAATGGTCAGCCAATTATTGGAAACGTATCAAACCATATTTTTCTATTAAAGGACATCCGGAAGTTGTAGCGCTGGCAGAGAAATTGACCCAGGGTGCTGAAAATGAGAAAGATAAAATTGCCCGTATTTTTGCCTTTACTCAGGAAAAATTTAGATATATTGAAACAAATTTTGGTGATGGGGGCTATATTCCCAATAGCGCGCAAGATATATTAAAGAACCAGTATGGCGATTGTAAAGATATGACCGTTTTAAATGTTTTATTGCTTAACGCCTGCGGTATTGACGCATTTCCTGCATTGCTGAGTACAAGAGGACGGTGTACCCGGAATCCCAAGGTTATCAGTATGGATTTTAATCACATGATTACTTTTGTTAAAGCTGCAAATGGCGATGAATACTGGCTTGATGCAACGGGTAGCTCTTGCCCCGTTGGTGAAATCTATGCATCAGATGAAGATGTAGATGGTCTGGTGATCTATAAAAATGGAAAATCAGAATTTATCCATGTTCCTCCCAGTGCATTTAACCAAAATCTGCAAAAACGACAGGTTGATTTATACCTAAAGGCAGATGGAAGCACAAGTGGTCATGCAGTTTTGACATTCTCGGGAAACGAAAATCTTGCAATGCGGTCTCTGTTAAAAAATGCTAATGAAACAGATATGAAAAAAATTATTGAACGTTATGTCAATAGCAATGTACCGGATATGACTGTAACCAACCTGGTATATGACGATGCTAACATTATTGACAATGATTTTGTGATAGAGTTTGATTTTGAACGTTCTAGAATGGGTTCAAGAGCAGGTGATTTGCAAATTTTTTAAGCCATTTATATTTAATCTTGAATCAGATCTGGATGTGTTGCCTGATGAAAGACGTCATTACTTTTTAGATTTTGATTATCCCAGTCAAACAGTTGATGAATGTACGCTCCATTATAATCCAAATGAATACAAACTTGAAACTGCGTGCAAGGTATTCAATCAAGATTATAAAATTTCTTCTTTTAAAGTCAGAGTTGGTGTAGAAGAACCCGGCACAATAAAGCTTGAAAGAAATTTTGCTCTTAAAAGTTATAGCATAGATGTATTGCAGTACGAATACTATCGCAACATCCACAAACTGATTGCTGAATCTAATGAAGAAAACATGGTTATGAAGCATTTATAAATTGATGCAATCTGAAAACGGTCAACAATTGTTGGCCGTTTTATTTCTGTTTTGATTTTGTCCTTGATTTGTTCACCCCTTGTACTTATACTAGACTGATATTCATTTTAATTATAAATTAGAACCCATACGTTTGGAGGGCGGTTTTTTATGATTCGGTCTGCTTGTCATATAATCATTCTACTGATTTTTACTATAATCCACAATCTGACAGCCCAGCCTTTGCAAGTTTTGGATAAACGGGAATTGTTTGTTGACCATTATCTCATTGAGAGTATGGAAAATTGCAAGCTGGTTATGCATGCTCCGCATGATGAAGGTCCGGTGCTACAATTTGATTATCCCTGGGAAGGTGCGTTTTGCGGGTATTGCACAATCATACATCAGAATGGTTTGTATCAGTTGTATTACAGAGGCCTGCCAATAGCGGGAAAGGATGGATCTGATCTTGAGACAACCTGTTACGCTGAATCCAAAGACGGTATAAACTGGACCAAACCGGATCTGGGGATTTATGAAATTCATGGTACCCGAAAGAATAATGTGATTTTGTTCAATGCCGCACCAGTGACGCATAACTTTAGTCCCTTTTGGGATGCCAATCCCAATTGCGATGAAAATCAGCGTTATAAAGCCCTGGGTGGAACCAGTAAAAGCGGTATGATTCCGTATGTGTCAAAGGATGGGATCCATTGGGAAAAATTACAAAATGAACCTGTTTTCAGTGACGGCAAGTTTGATTCGCAGAATGTTGTGTTTTGGTCAGAAAGCGAACACTGTTATGTGCTCTATTTTCGGGAATGGACAGGTGAGGGATATAAGGGTTTTCGATCTGTGAGCCGCACCACATCTAAAGATTTTATCAACTGGACCGAACCCACAGCTATGACTTTTGGTGATACGCCATATGAACATCTTTATACACAGCAAACCAGCCCTTATTTCAGGGCACCACATCTTTATGTTGCTATTGGAGCGCGCTTTATGCCTAATAAGCAGGTTTTGACACAAGAGCAGGCGCAGGCATTCAATGTGGATCCCAAATATTATAAAGACTGTTCAGATGCAATATTTATGACTTCGCGCGGTGGGAGTGTGTATGACCGTACATTTATGGAATCTTTTATTCGTCCCGGAATTGGATTTGAGAATTGGGTGTCCCGTTCCAATTATCCTGTATTAAATATCGTTCAGACCGGCGAAAATGAAATGTCTGTGTATGTGAACCAAAATTATGCTCAACCCACAGCGAACATACATCGTTATTCCATGCGTCTGGATGGTTTCAGTTCGATTGAGGCCCCATATGAGGGAGCAGAGTTTATTACCAAACCTTTGATCTTTGAGGGCAGTAAGCTGGAGTTAAATTATTCAACATCGGCAGCAGGAGAGATCCGGATAGAGATTCAGGATGAAAGCGGAAAGCCTGTTCAGGGACTTGCACTGGAAGATTGCCAAACCATTATTGGTAATGAAACAAAACGAACAATAAGTTGGAAAGACGATGCGCAATTAAAAGCACTGCAGGGAAAGCCTGTTCGAATACGGTTTGTTTTCAAAGACGCAGATATATATTCATTTAAATTTGAATAATAATACCAGTAGTTTTCTGAACCGGTTCAAAAAAATGGTGCATTTATTATTTTTTTTAGTATATTAATTTAGTGTTTGAATACAATTTTTTTTTATAGAGGCTGAAAATTTTTGTGGAGGAAAGGATGATCAATAAAAAGGATTCATTGTCACGTAGAGATTTTCTGGCAAAAACATCAATTGCCGGATTGGGTATGGTAGCTGCCGGCTCTATGACTGCATGTTCAACAAAAACTATTGTTAAACCGGGTGCAGGTATGGAGTTGGGTTTGGTAACCTATCAATGGGGTAAAGATTGGGATTTACCTACATTGATTGCAAATTGTGAAACAGCAAAATTTTCTTCTGTTGAATTGCGTACACATCATGCGCATGGTGTTGAACCTACTTTATCTGCGGCTGAAAGAGAAGAAGTGAAAAAACGGTTTGCTGACAGCCCGGTTGTATGTGTAGGCTATGGTTCTAACCAGGAATATCATTCACCTGATCCTGCTAAATTAAAGGAAAATATTGAAGGTACATATGAATTGATCAAATTGTGTCATGACATTGGCGCAACCGGTGTTAAAGTTAAACCCAACTTTTTACCCGAAGAAGTACCTGCAGAAAAAACAATTGAACAAATTGGCAAATCTCTGAATACTATAGGTAAATACGCTGCTGATTATGGACAGAAAATCCGTGTTGAAGTACATGGCCGTTTGACTCAAAAACCTGTTAACATGAGAGCTATTTTTGATCATGTTGATCAACCCAATGTTTTCATGTGCTGGAACTGTAATGAGCAAGATCTTGAAGGACAGGGTTTGGAATATAATTTCAACCTGTTGAAAAAAGATTTCGGTGATACTGTGCATATTCGTGAACTGAACGTGGGTGATTATCCATACCAGCAGTTGATGGATCTGTTTGTTGCCATGGATTATAAAGGTTATCTTTTATTAGAAGCCCGTACCGAACCTGCAGATCGGGTTGTTGCAATGCAGGAACAGCTTGCTCTGTTTAATGAAATGATTGCAAATGCCCAGGCAAAACTGGGATGATTTTAAAAAGGCCTGAGAGATCAGGCCTTTTTTTGAAATATGTTTTTTTTAATAGGGGAATGCTATTTAAAAAAGTGGGTAATTGATAGTTTCTGCAATTTATTGATTTTACAGTTGATTTGTATTTATTTTAGCCTAACGTTTTGTTTTTGATGCAATCCTTTAATTGTTATTTTACCGGTTCTCCGTAGAAAATACCCGTTCCATTAGTGCCAATATAAACACGTCCATAAACCTGCTGGTCCGCACATAGTGTGTTGGGTTGCGCGCCTAATGCAGGCTTGGGAAATGTATCAATTCTGTGCCAATTCTTACCCATATCATCGGAACGATAAATACCTTCTCTGTCATAAATCTTGCCAAATACATAAACGGTTGGATGCATTTTGCCGGGAGGATTCTTTCCAAAATCAAATAACATGGATTGAGTTACCCCCGGTATTTTTTCAAAAGTTTCACCGCCATCGTTAGAACGCCATAATCCGTCATTGTTGAGACTGATCCAGACTTCATGCGGTATAGAAGGGGCAGCACGAAGAATGGGGTGCTGATCATCACCTTCTATTACAACGCCAACCTGTTCCCACAACTCGGCGCCATTATCACTGCGATAAAACTTGCCATTCGCGTATACATAAAACACATTATTTAATACACGGTCTGATGCCAGGGGAAGGCGGGTAGATGTAAACTGGTTTATCAGGTTTTCCGGTGCGCCATAGGTCTCGCGCCAGTTTTCACCAAGGTCTTTGGTGTAAAACATGCAGGATTCCTGAGGCATCCAAACAACACGGTCACCGGTTGCAGAAACCGCAACCCTTCCACCGGTTGCTTCTTCAAAAGGTTTGGTGGGCATTACTTCCCATGTTGCACCTGCATCGTAGGTGAATGCACAACCAATTTCACCAAAGTTTCCCCAGTCTTTGGCATTCGCGCGTACCACAAACTCGGGATCATTGGCTGCAAAATCGATACTGGTTGTTGATGTACGTTCAAGGCCTTTGCTGCGAATTGTTTGTTTGGGGAACTCGGTTACAGAGGTGTGATCAAAACCCCCAATGTCAGGAATTCCTGTGTAAAGCACTACATTGCCGTCTGAAGGAGATGCCATGGCTATAGGCGTTAATGCTTCGTGGCCTCTTTCAAATGTATACCATTCTGTAACATCTGCCGTGATATCGGGAGTCATCCATGAATGATACCAATCCGAATAGCCGGCACCTTTGGGATCATGTGGATTAAATGCGAGGGTAAACACAGCCGATGCCCAGTGATCTTTGGGTCGCCAGGGCACATCATTAACTACTTTGGGTTTAATCTTTGTCCAGGTTATACCACCATCTGTGCTACGGAAAATAGGCATATTGTGTGCCCATTCGTTGGGAGCGGTTAAAAGATGGTCAGGATTTGAAGGATCAACTGCAACAGCCGCGAACCGTTTTTCTTTAAAGGCTGGAGGTGTAATATCTGTCCATTTGGCACCGTCAAATTTTGCAAGCCCATAACGGTGCGTTACATACAATCTTCCTTTTGAATCTATAGTGGCTCTAAAAGACCGTTCAGGGCTGCCAGGCAGCTTGGACCAGGTTACACCGCCATCGGTACTTCGGTAAACACCATTGCGCCATGCACCAAGATACAGCATTTTGCAACATTGACCTTTTTCTCCCGAGCGGGAATCAAATACCAGAAAGGTCAGGCCACGCTGGTTTTGCGCACTGGCTTCGTAATTGTTACCGTTTGGCGCTTCCTGGATTTTGTTCCATGTTTTGCCACCGTTTTCACTCTTGAAAAGTCCGTCCATTCTTGACGCAAAAAAAACATGGTTAGAGTTATGGGGGTCAATATTTAAACGTTCGCCGAACCGTTGGTCCCAGTTGGAAGCAATATAGGCTTTTAAACCGGTTGCTTTCCAGGTTTCTCCCCGGTCGGTTGATTTGTAAATTTCTCCCAGTTTGGGAGTTGCATTATTATCCGCATATTTACCGGCTGCCGCATATATAATATTTCCGGTTGTGTCAGATGGAGCAATAGCAAAGCTGGCTACAGAAGTGAGGTTCCACTCATCCAGCGAGGGCCACAGCCAAATGGGGAGCCATTTGGCGGATTGGGCATCCCAGCGATACATGCTGCCCATATCTGTACGGATATAGACCAGGTTTTTGATTTGAGGATGTATTATCATTCCAGGAACTGATCCTCCACCGCCAATTGCAACATTGTCCCAGGTATAGGGTATCTTTTGCAAAACGGCTGCTGACACAGAATTGATCTGGAATGCCATCAAAAGTACGAATAGTGTTTTACGGGTGATGCGTAACAATTGAATATTTTTCATTCATGTTTTCCCATGTATGAGCGAGTCATGATCTATTAATCTTTCAATCTGCTTAAATTTAGGTATTTCAAGTGTATTTGTCAATATACAGTATGTTTTTTTTATGGGAACCGATTAAAGCTTGATGTGGTTAAAAAGTACAAAAAAAAGTAGGCTTTGCTGTTATTTTTTTATACCTTTATAAATTGTAAATTTTGACAGGAGTTGTTTTTATGAAATCACGTATTCTTTTTCTATTGTTCGTAGCCATGATGACTTTTAGTGCCTGTTCGAAAAAGAGTGCACCCCCGCCAATGCCCTATGAAAAAGGTTCGGAAGAGTATGAGTACTTGTCTTCAATCAAGGACAAGACGATTCTGTTAGATCCTGATGTGAACACCGAAATTATTTCAACCAAAAAATTTAGCATTTATTCTGGTCAGGTGATTCCGTTTATTTATCCTAAATTGAAACGTTACGAAACCAATACAGATATGCTTGAAGTAAAATATGTTCATGACCTTATCATCAAAACTGCCAAATTTTTAGCTGAAAAGCAGGTTTTTGTTAATGCAGCCAAATCCAAAAAGATTACTGTAGAGCAATCCGCAATTGATTCTGTCTTGACTGCTTACTATAAATCCATGGGAACAGAAGAGGCCTTCTATAAAGACCTGAATTACCGCGGCATGACCAAAGCGTTTTTTCTTCAGGATGTTGAGGAAAGCCTGATGATTAAGAATTTTCTTGATCAGTATGTGTATGCAAAAATTCCACAACCCACAGAAGAGGAACTTTTGGCAGAATATAATAAAGAAAAGACTGCTACATTTCACCAAATGTTGATGAAAACCGCTGGCAAAACAGATGAAGAAAAAAAAGAGATTTATGCTAAAATGCAGGATCTGTTGAAACGCGCTCAAGCCGGTGAAGATTTGGACGAACTCATAAAAAACAACTCTGAGGATAATCGCTCAAAAGATAAAGGCGGGCTTTATACGAACGTGTCGCGCGGCATTATGCTTGATGAGTTTAAAGAGGTTGCTTTCAGCACACCAATTGGTGAGTTTAGTGATGTTTTTGAAACCGAACAGGGATACCATTTTATAAAGGTGGTTGAAAGGAAAAAAGAAAAAAGATCTTTTGAGGATGTGAAAAATCGTTTGCAGCAGGCATTAGAATTTAGAGCCAGATATAACGCAGAAGAAGAATTACGAGAAAAGTTGAAAAAAGAATATAAATATAAAGAGCTGGTAGAATCTTTATAACTTGACAGTTAGATTAACCGAAAGGGCGTACCATGTCAGATGCTATGCCAAAAGGAGATAACAGTCGAAGAGCTGTTAAATGGATTTCAGCGAATATGGAAGAAGGCAGTGGACAAGATAAATGGAAACTGATTGAAGAAGCAATAACCAAATTTGATCTGAATCCTATGGAATCTGAATTGTTGATGCAATTTTACAAAAGCAATAAAAGTGAATGATTGATAATAAATCTGTGGAAATTATGGCGCCAGCCGGTTCTTTTGAATCGCTGATGGCTGCGATAAAGGCTGGTGCGGATTCTGTATATTTTGGTGTTGGCAAGTTGAATATGCGCGCGCGGTCTGCAAAAAACTTTCAACTTGAAGATCTTGCCAAAATTACTGAAATATGTAAAAAACATCATATCAAAAGCTATCTTGCCCTGAATACCATCCTCTATGATTACGAGCTGGACGATATGCGGTTTCTGTGTAAAAGCGCTCTGGATGCCGAGGTAACCGCGATTATTGCCAGTGACATTGCAGTCATTCAATACGCCAGAGAAATAGGAATAGAAGTACATTTATCCACCCAGTTGAACATTTCCAATGTAACAGAGGTACGTTTTTATTCGCAATTTGCCGATGTAATGGTGCTTGCCCGCGAGCTTACCGTTGAACAGGTAAGGCATATTGTGAATACTATCGAAAAGGAAGAGATTCGCGGCCCTAAAGGTGAACTGGTCCAGATTGAATTGTTTGTTCATGGCGCGCTTTGTGTTTCTGTATCGGGCAAATGCTACATGAGCCTTGCCAATACCGGGCACTCGGCAAATCGTGGGGATTGCTTTCAGACCTGTCGCCGCAGCTATCGTGTGATTGATGAGACCACAGATGAAGAACTGGTTATTGACAACAAGTATGTCATGTCTCCACGCGACCTGTGCACAATCCGGTTTGTAGACCAGCTTGTAGCTACCGGTGCATCGGTATTCAAGATAGAAGGGCGGGGCAGACGCGAAGAATATGTCTATAGGGTTACCAAAGCTTATAAAGATGCTGTTGCTCATGTACAAATGGGTACCTTTGACCATGATAAAGCTGTTGAATGGGAACAGCAGCTTGAAAAAGTATTTAATCGTGGTTTCTGGCATGGCGGATATTATATGGGAAGACACTGGGACGAGTGGAGCGCTTCGTACGGTTCCCGAGCTACTCAGCAAAAGGTCTATCTGGGGTATGTGAAACACTATTTCAGGAAAGCGGGGGTAGCCGAGTTTTTGATTGAAACAGGCGATGTTAATGTTGGCGACGCTTTAATGATAACCGGTCCCACAACCGGTATTGTAGAAGCGACTGTAGAAAGTATCTATGTAAATGATGCCCCGGCAGAATCTGCGCAAAAGGGAGACGCACCTACATTAAAAATGTCTGAAAAAGTCCGCCGAAACGACAAGCTGTACAAAGTCATCGATCGTAAAGATTATCAGGGTTGAGTATTAATTATTTTCTTTGAACCTGAATAAAATCTGCAATATTACCAACCGTATCCACCCAAACTTTATCCGATTCTTCATTCAAGTATTGGAATAGCTGTTCCAGACTGCTGAGCTGTGTGGTTTGTCTGCCGCCGTTATCCATTTCATGGCCTGCAAAAATTAGCCAGGTGCCTTCTTTTTTAGCGGTCTCTACCAAGTATTGCAACTCCTCAAAGGATTTACCATCACATTCCATTGCAAGCAACCGGGCAAGATCACAAATGTAGGGATTGTTTGTATGCGCATCCCGCCAACCCCTGCCGCTGGTAAACATTTCAGAAATCATGGGGACATAGCTTTGGCATTCTGAACCAACACCGGTAAATTTTTGTCCGCACGGGTATGCAAAGCTTTTGGGGGTAACACCAAATTGTTCTTTAATAAAGTCGTTTGCATCTGTTAATTCTTTATGAATCATTTCCTGGGTATAATTTTCAAGCGCATTGTTACGGGAAAATTTCAGGTTGCCGGAGCAGGGATGGCTTGCAGTGTGATTACCAATCTCATGACCATTAGCGGCAGTTTGTTTCCATTGATCGATACGTTTCATGCAATTCTCCGGTGAGATGTAAAAGGTGGCTTTAATCTTAAATTTGTCAAGCAATGCAACGCCCTTGTCCATCTGACTCAGTCGCGCGTCATCAAAAGTAAAACTCACTGCGCAGCGTTTCCCATCCGGCCAGGGATATGATGATTCTGACTGCATGCCTGTTGATTCATATTGCGCAAGGATCATATTAAATCCAATTAAAATGAGTAGATTGGTTAACGTATAGATGTTTTTCATACGAATTCTCCTGGTTTGCCCTGATAAATTATGATATTGAATGAAAGGGATAATGTCAAGATAAATTCTGATACTCTTTGTTGACAATGAACATTAGATTTTTTATAATCAATTATCAGCTAAAATTGAAAAGGAAGGTATATGGGAAAACAGGACCGACGATCTTTTATGAAATCCATTGGAACTTTGGCGCTTGCCGGTGCTGTAACCGGCCTACGATGCGGTAGTTCTAAACAGCCCAATATAATTTACATCAATATCGATGATTTGGGCTGGGCCGATCTGGGATTTCAGGGCAGCACTTATTACGAAACGCCGAATGTAGACCGGCTTGCTTCAGAAGGAATGGTGTTTACGCAGGCTTATGCTCCCGCGGCAAATTGTGCTCCCAGCCGGGCTAGCTGTATGACCGGACAATATACACCCAGACATCATGTCTATACTGTTGCGACTTCCGAAAGAGGTGAATCCAAAGATCGTATGCTGATACCGGTCAAGAACACACTGCATATTCGACAGAATAATTTGACCATTGCACAGATATTGAAATCAAACGGTTACCGCACCTGTGCAGTTGGTAAATGGCACATTAGTGATGATCCTTTGCAAAACGGATTCGATATCAATATTGCTGGAGGTCCCTGGGGATCTCCGGGCCGACGGGGATATCACAGTCCGTACGAGTATCCCAATTGTGTTCAGGAGCAGGAAGGAGAATATCTTACCGATCGCTTGACAAAAGAGGCTGTGGGATTTATTCAAGACAGCAAAGATGCGCCCTTTTTTCTATATCTTGCCTATTATACGGTCCACAGTCCCTTGCAGGCCAAAGCGGATTATGCGGCTTATTTTGAATCGAAAAAAGGTACGGAAGCGCAGCATCATGCAGTGTATGCATCCATGATCAAGAGCATGGATGAGGGAATAGGGCAGGTGATGAAAGCGCTAAAGGATGAAGGCCTGGATAAAGATACCCTGGTTTTGTTCACCTCTGACAATGGCGGTGTATGGGCAACCAGTAAGCAATGGCCCTTACGTGCCGGCAAAGGCTCGTATTATGAAGGGGGCATTCGTGAACCCTTGATTATCAAATGGCCTGAGAAAATTAAGCCAGGCACTCGCTGCGATGAGCCTGTTAGTGGAATTGATTTTATGCCCACCTTTTTAGAGGCAGCAAGTGTACCTGTTCCGGGAAATAAAATTTTGGATGGTGTGAGTCTGATACCGCTTTTACTGGGAAATGGAAGTGTTGAAAAACGACCGTTATTCTGGCACTTTCCTATCTATTTGCAGGCCTATGTTAAACCGGGTGAGCCATGCGAAACTCGTGATCCCAAATTCAGAACGCGTCCCGGCTCGGTTGTACGATTGGGAGATTGGAAATTGCACGAGTACTTTGAAGATGGCGGTCTTGAATTGTACAATCTGAAAACGGATATTGGTGAGAAAATTAATCTCGTTAACAAGAATCCTGATAAAGTTAGAGAACTGCATCAGTTGTTGTTAAACTGGAGAAAAGAAATAAAAGCACCTGTGCCGACTGAATTAAATCCGGAATACAAGCCATAGCAGGTTTTATAAAAACAGGGAATAAGTTCGAGTTGTTTTATGAAATGATGGATTATTAAAAAAGCCCCCGGAACTATTTCTGAACCGGGGGCATAGATTCTTATTTTGTTAACGGGGTACCGAATGCTTTTTCGGGTTTATAATCTGAGAATGGGTATGTGTCAGGAACGACTACAATGCCTGAGGTCAGTTTTAAAGGTACTTTTTCGCCTTTAAATTCAAACTCTACCATAAAACCTTTCCAGCCTTTTTCAGGTGCATCAACGCTCACAACATATTTCCCATCGGCTGCAATTGGTATGTCAGTGGAAGTCCATTTTACGTTGGTCATCTGATTACGGAAATCACGGCCATCGGGATTATATACCTGCCACAATTTGACCGCGATGGGTTTAGAGTTGGGGCCGGTTTGCGCATGGATTGTGCCATCCACTACTTTCCAATCCATTACGGGACGCGGTGTTTTGGTTACAATGTCGTGAAAGAACGAGACCAGGGTATTGGCTGCATCTGTACCATCCAGTGAGTGACCGGTATTGGGTACGTAACGGATATTTTTTTCGCCTACCAGATCATCCCAGTAAAATTGCCATGAATCCGGTAAAAAGAATTCATCTTGTGAGGCGTTAATCATCATCTTGGGCAAATCAAGTTGTTCGCGATAAGAATAGGGATCAACCGCATCTAACAGCTTTTGGTATTCCACAGAGCCCATCCACTCCATAATGTGTTCATGTACATAATCATCCACAGCAGGAGACCAGGCGCCATATGCGCGCCAGTGGTGCATGAATGATGGAACAACATTGAGTACATCGATTACAATCGGTGCAATGGCGACAACGCGATCATCGGCAATGGCTGTTGCCCAGGTGGTCCATCCGCGTTTAGATGCGCCGGCTACAACAAATTTGTCGGTTTTGTGATTTAATTTCTTTTGCGCGTATTCGGTTACAGTATCCATAGTACGTACAGCAGCGCGAGACATGGGTAAACGGGCCAGCCATTCCAGGCTTTCATCTCCGCCACCCGCTTCAAGGAATTTACGCCAGCCATAAGCAATGAGCTCATCTTCAACGCGTGGACCATAATCATCACCTACAAAGTTGGTTTTTTGGTTTGGAACATTGTGCAGGTAAATTGCCAACGCACCGGTATTGATTGCTGCCGCGCGAATGATCTTGTCCGCATCACCCGGCTCTTCAGGATACCTGTCGCCGCCACTGATAAATAACAGGCTGATATCGCTTGCCAGGGAATCTGGAACAACGATTTTTACCCAGTGCCACCACTCGGGATCTTTTACTTCTTTGGTTGACAGCCACTGTCCCGATACCATACGCAGTATATGGGTAGTATAGCCGTCTCCCTCTATGGTTTTGTAAAATTCATAAGAGTATTCGGATTTGGTGTCAGCAGCGTACTGTTTCATTGGATTGGCTTTGACAGCTTTTTGCTGATTTGAAGAGCATCCATTGAACAGTGTGATCTGAACTGTCAATGCCAGGAACAGCATGGATTTGAAAACTAGTGAACGCTTCATAGTAACTCCCGGGTCTGATGAAAATGTAATGTGACAAATGAAAGAATTTTTAAATGGATTATACAATCAATTAAAATAATTGATCTGGTTGAAAATGTCAAGCAAAGACTGGTATAGATTGAATAATTGCCATAAAATCTCTTTGGATTGTAAGGAATTGTTTAATAAAGATTATTATATTGATTTTATGATATATTTTTCTACTTTGATAATATATGGATTGAATAGTAATATTTTATATATCTGGAGGTTGTATGAAAGGGCTGCGCTGGTTTTGGCTTGCTGGGATTCTGTTGGTTCTTGCCGGGATCTCATGTACGAATAGTAATGTTGATACCGGCCCGTATTTTGGGAATGGATTCCATAATGGCTGGGCGGATCAGCATTCAATCGTGATCTGGACACGTTTGACAAGAAATCCTGATCTGAATTATGATGGAGAGCCTTTTATTTCACTGACCAGAGACCAGCAAAGACTGCTGAGCCGTATGGCTGGCCAGGATACCATGCACAATGCGCAGATCCCCAACGGACTGACATTGGATGATATGGAAGGCGCTTGCCCCGGAGCATCGGGACAAGTCAAGATGGTTTATAAACCCTATGGCAGCAGTGAAATGATAGAGAGTGATTGGGCAACTGTTGATACCAGCAAGAATTTCACCCACCAATGGCTGCTAGACGGCCTGGCTGCAAACACATTGTATGATGTAACACTGTATGCACGTAAAAATGCTTCCTCTGCTGTATCGGATACCATTCGCGGTACCTTTAAAACACCGCCTGCCAGAGATACCATACAGGATATCACTTTTACGATTGTGACCTGTCATGATTACATTCGTCGTGACGACCCGAAAAACGGTCACAGGATCTATCCGGCTATGCTCAAAAATCGTCCTGATTTTTATGTACACACCGGAGATATAGAATATTATGATAAACCCGACCCCTGGGCCATGACCGAACCCTTGATGCGGTTTAAATGGGACCGATTGTTTGCACTGCCATATCAAAGAGATTTTTACAGACAAATTACTACCTATTTTATCAAAGATGATCATGATGCTTTAAAAAATGATTGCTGGGCGGGACAAACCTATGGTACCGTAACATTTGAACGGGGACTTGAGATCTTTGAAAAAGAACAGTTCCCCACCAATGACAGCCTGTATAAAACCATCCGTTGGGGAAAAGATCTGCAAATATGGATTATGGAAGGACGGCATTTTAGAAGCAGCAACCAAATGCCTGATGGCCCTGAAAAGACCATTTGGGGTGAGCAACAAAAACAATGGCTGTTTAAAACCATGCGTGCGTCTGATGCAACGTACAAACTTTTGATCTCGGCTACTCCGATTCTGGGGCCGGACCGGGAGAACAAGAATGACAATCACGCCAACAAGGGGTTTGAACATGAAGGTGATGAGATACGCGATTTTATCAATTCACAGAAAAATGTTTTCATGTGTAATGGCGATCGGCACTGGCAGTATGTAACCCACTGGGACAATACCAACTTGTGGGAATTTAGCACAGGTGCCGGCTCGGATATGCATGCGGGCGGTTGGAAGCAGGAAGACCTGATGCCTGAGCATCGTTTCTTGCGCGTCAAGGGTGGGTATCTGTTGGGCAAAGTATATCGTGAAAAAGGATTTATAAAGCTGATCTTTGAACATCACGATGTGGATGGGAACCTTGTTCATACCGAGAGGTTTGAAACGAAAATATAAAGACGAAAGAGCCGCTAGCGGGCGGACAAGTATAAGATGTGATTTGGTCTATTGTTGGGGCGGCCCGAGTGACCGCCTGATTCATTTTATTAAGGGAAAAGTTTATGATGGATTCTACTGGTTTTCAAAAATTCATTTCAGTTGTATTTGTTTTATTATTTGTGATTACTATATCGATTAATGCCCAGCCGCCGGCAAAAGCCGTGGACCTTCGCTGCGAGTTTATGATGAATCCTGAAGGAATTGATCGTCCTGCACCTCGTCTGGGTTGGCGCATGCAGCAGATTGCTGGTACTCAAGGCCAGCATGAAACAGCGTACCGGATTCTGGTTGCGTCCTCACAATCTGTATTGGATACGGATACCGGCGATCTTTGGGATTCCGGCAAGGTGACTGGTGAACGTCCGGTGTTGGTTTCATATGCGGGTAAAACGCTAAAGAGCTTTCAGAATTATTATTGGAAGGTAAAGATATGGGATGAGAACGGTGAGGAACAATCCTGGAGCGATACCGCGCACTGGGCAATGGGCATTTTGGATGCCTCACAATGGCAGGCAAAGTGGTTGGGTTATGTGGCCGAATCTGAAAAGAATATTTTTGCACCGGACTGGTATGAAAATGCCAAATGGATCTGGCACCCGGAAGATAAAGATATAGATCTCAAAAATTACAGTCGATTCTTCAAAACGCGTTTATCTGTATCAAATCTCGCAGAGCTGCAACAAGCCGAAATTCTTTTGTGCGCGAATGACGCGTTTCAGCTTTTTGTAAATGGTAAAGAGGTGTCCGGGATTATAGCCTATCGTCCCGAAGTACCTGCTCCGCAATATAATATCAAACCGTATTTGAAAAACGGTGATAACGAGATTTTTATTCAAACCTGGAAGTATGATAATCCTGATCCTGCCGGTTTGATTGGTGTTGTAAAAATCGTGAAAAAAGATGGGGATGTTGAAACCATCGAGACAACCGAACAATGGCTGGTCGCTGTTGAACGTAATGGTAAATATGAGCAGGCAGACGAGGTTGCTCCTGCTTCGTATAAATGGCGACGCACCCCGGGATGGCGACAAACCGAGCCTTCGCCCGTATTTCGCAAAGCGTTCAGTCTTAATAAAGAGATTGTATCTGCCAAGATCGCGATATCAGGATTGGGATATTATGAGCTTTATTGCAATGGTAAAAAGGTGGGTGATCACCGTTTGGATCCTGCTTTTACCAATTACAACAAGCGAGTACTATATACCTGTTACGAGTTGAAAGATTATCTTGAACCAGGTAAGAATGCCCTGGGTGTAATGCTGGGCAGCGGCTGGTTTGATATACATACCCGCGCAACCTGGGACTTTGACGGAGCGACGTGGCGTGACAAGCCCAAAATGATGGCACAGATGCAAATCACTTTTGCTGATGGAACACAAGAGACGATTGTCAGTGATCTTTCCTGGAAGGCTTCTACCGGTCCTGTGATACGGGATGGTATTCGCAATGGCGAAATGTATGATGCCCGCCAGGAGCAGCCCGGCTGGGACCAACCGGGATTTGATGATTCGGCATGGCATAGCCCAAAAGTAGTACTCGCACCCAAGGGTATCCTGGATTCACAGACCATGCCGCCGGTAAGGGTAGTAGAGACCCTTGTACCTGTCTCTGTAACAGAACCGGAAGCCGGTGTGTTTGTGGTGGATATGGGGACCAATATGGCAGGTTGGGCGCGCTTGCTGGTTGATGCCGCACAGGGAGATACCATACAGGTGCGTTACAGTGAACGTCTGGATGAAAAGGGAATGATTAATCAGCGCCGTAATGCCAGGTATGTTTGTCAGGGGCCTTTTCAGACCGATACCTATATCGCCAAAGACGGTTTTACCCAGGTTTGGGAGCCGCGCTTTACCTATCATGGTTTTCGCTATGTAGAGGTGACGGGGCTGGATAAACTGACAACAGATATGATACAGGGACGCGTTGCCAATACGGATTTTGAAACCATTGGCCATTTTAAATGTTCTAATGATCTGTTAAATACTATATATAAAATTACCGCGCGTTCTTATCAGAGTAATTATATGGGGTATCCTACTGATTGTCCACAACGTGAAAAGAACGGCTGGACCGGTGACGCGCAATTGGCATCTGAATTGGGAATGTTGAATTATAACAATATCCCGGCATACAATAAATGGGCCTATGATTTGCTGGATGCCCGCACACCCAAAGGCGATCTGCCGGGTATAGCGCCCACCCCGGGTTGGGGGTACAGGGACAGCAACGGTCCCGGATGGGGCTCTGCGGCTGTGATGGTCCCCTGGAATATGTACTTGTATTCCGGCGACACGGGTATACTTGAGGACCATTATGACCTTGCCAGTGAGTATGTAAATTTTCTCAATCAACGTTTCCCCGATCATATTGTAGAAATGGGACGGGGAGACTGGTGTTATTTCAAAACCAAAACGCCGGGCCGTGTGACGTCTACCGCTTTATATTATAATAATATCAAGGTGCTTGAGGAAATGGCCAGCGTACTGGGTAAAAACAAAGACGCGGAACGATATGATAAACTGGCGGAAAAAGTTAAAAAAGCCTACAATAATGAATTTTATAAAGGCGATGGCATCTATGATCTGTGCAGCCAAACCTCACAGGCCATTTCCGTGTTTAATGGATTGGTGCCGGAAGCTGAAATGGATGCTGCTATTGCACAGCTCGTTAATGCCGTCCATGCGGGTAATGATCATGTGGATTGTGGTATTTTGGGTGCAAAGGCCCTTTTTAGAGCATTAACGCTCAACGGTCAGCATGAGTTGGCTTACAAAGTCGCCACACAACCGGACTTTCCCGGTTATGGAGACTGGATATCCAAAGGTGCAACCGCATTATGGGAAGATTGGACCGATACGGAAGGCTCGCTCAATCATGTGATGTTTGGGGATATTGTGACCTGGTTTTATCGTGAACTGGCGGGTATAAATCCGGTTGTGGAAAATCCGGGGTTCAAACATATTTTAATTCAACCCAAACCGGTTGGAGATTTGACACATGTTAACGCGTCAACCCGTTCTTTATATGGAGAGATCAAAAGTGAGTGGAAGATTGTTGACGGGAAATTTATACTGAACGTATCTATTCCGCCAAACAGCACGGCAGATATCCTAATGCCGGACGGATCAGAGCACCAGGTAGGCTCGGGACAATACGAGTTTGTTTGCAAGTAATATGGAAAATGCTGGGCGGGCCCGAGTGTCCGCCCTTTTTATATTTATTCTTCAGAAAACGAAATATAGATTCTGCTGTTTTCATCACAGTAATACTCGGTCATTTTGACATAACTGTCATCTGAATTCATATTGTCATATACGGTAAAATTATCACAAGTACTGCTGCCTGTGATCTCAAATCTATTTTCTTTATCCGGATTCATGGGTATGTTTGTACCCGTAAAACCCAATATTTCATAGAGACCCATGTCGTCATATTTATATTCTTTTACCCAACTCACAGATGTTACCATATTGTGCTCGTCATTCAAGGTGACGGTGAGTGTTTCAGTAATCCCGAATCCGTTGTCATAAATACCGGAAAAGGTGTTCCCCAAAAATCCACCCTCAATTTTAACTGATCCGAATTGATCAAAATGGGTATAGGTCTGAACCGGTCCATTTCGGTTTGATTCATAGGTGCCGTAAAAATCGGCGCCTACATAGCATCGGTTATAGGTCAGGTCATTACCGTTTCCACCACCGCCTCCTCCGGCTGGACCAATATCAATGGTAAAATCGATATTTGTTTCACCAAGAAAAGATGTTAATGCGTTATTGTTCACAACCACAACCAGATACTGTGTGAAACCATCATCATAATACTGTTTTAAATCCGGAATTGTTACATCCTGCTCGTAAGCTGTCCCAAGGTACTCATAATTTGAGCCCTTGAGTGCATAGACTATTAATGCCAGGTGAGAGTTGTCGGTGGGACCGGTTGCACTCAACAGCATGCGATACGACGGATCAATATCTCCGGAACTCTGATTGATTTTGAACATTTTGGCAGATATATCAGGATAGGAACCGACCGAAGCATCTGTTGAAGAAAATGTTTTGGTAACGGGAGAAGAAGCGTTTATATTTGCTGTTCCATGTGCATGGTTTAAAAAATAGTTGAAATCTAGATCATAAATTTCACCTTCTATGAGAGTCTGAAGATACTCTGCCCACCAGAGTTCGCCTAATTTTTCTTGTGCAAAATAGTGTACTGCACCCGCGGCATTGAATCCTTCTTTGATATTTTTGTATATTTGAGAAATGCTGGCCTTGCCTGTCTTTTCATGCTCTGTCAAAAATTTAATAAAAGAAGACATGCCTACGCCATGGTTATGAATTTTGTTGATATCCGGTTGTGAAACGTTACCTAATCGCAATCCATTAAATGGGGCCATAGCATTTTCAGCAAGACCTTCAGGTTGAGTAAATGTGTTTTCTGTTAAAAATTCCTGTATCCATGCGGACACGGCAGCTTCCAGCCAGTAATGACTGGCAATATCATTTTTCATTGCTTCAGGCAGGCTTTGCCTTGCACAAAAATGGACAAAATTGTCAGCCAAAGACTCGCGAATAGCTTCAAAGTCTCTTGCATTTAATCTTTCGCGACTGATATTTAATAAAGGAACGTCATTGCCAAAATAGGATAAGATTGTGGATTGTTGTATTTTGATCCATATTCTCCAGCGATTGTTGTTGTGATTTAATGACAAGTCCAGGTCCTCGTCAAACAGGTCATAGACTTTTTCAAGCTCCTGCTCAAGGACATTCACTTTATCGCTTAACGAGATTGGGTAATAAATTTCAAAATGTTCAGTCGTTCTAATATGTGCTTGAAGTACAGTCTTGACAAGCCACGAAGCAGGATCGTAAATATGAAAATCTATTTTATTAGTTTTAGACAATCCGTTTTGGGAGGTTGCCGGTAATTCTCCAATGAGATAACCGGAAGAATCTCGGGCTGGGTATATATCATAAACCAGAGATGAATCCAGTGTGGATTCATTAATTGACAATCTGCCAAAAGCGAGAAAACAGTTCTCATCAAGAGTGGCATCGGTTTTCATCTTGATTGTAAGAGGAAGGTTGATTGTTTCCGGCAACCCCCGAATTTCCATAACCATCGGGTTACCGTTCTCGGCAAACGAATCGTCATCATCGTATTCATAAATGCTGATTGTATTACTTTGTTCAAGGGCCCCGGCAGGTACCTCGATGGTCAAGTTTTCCGTTTCAATTTTGCCACCGGAAGCGCCGATGGTTTCGCTGGTAATGGCCTTGTCTGTTTCTTGCGGTGAAACAGGATCATCCGAACAACTTGTAAAGGCTGCAAAAAGTATAAATAAACTTGAAAGCAATACAACATTGAGGATGTTTAAGCGTTTCATTTGGTGCCCCTTTCCGTAATCAATAGTGCTCTAATAAGCAGTTGCAGTAAAGGCCTATTCATTATCTGGTTTTATGAAATACTGACATTCAATAAAGTATTATTATATCTCACTACTGTCCCAACGTTAGGGAAAAGTAGTGATTGTATTTAATTGTTAATTATATCTTTACGCTATCATTTTTAACGGGAACGATTTGAATTAAATTATTACATTTCACCATTCTATCACAACAAAACAATGGCGGAGGAATGGCGAAATGCACGAAGGGAAAACTGTTTTTTCTCAAATAATGGAATTCCTGCCTTTAAAGGCATTCCATCGTTGCGTCCACAAATACAGAGGAGAGTATAAAGTTAAATCCTTCTCGTGTCTTGATCAATTTTATTGCATGGCTTTTGCCCAACTCACTTTCCGAGATAGTTTGAGAGATATAGAAGCTTGTTTAAGATCACAACGAAAACTACTTTACCACATGGGTTTTCGCAGCATAGTTGCTCGAAATACTTTGGCTAATGCAAATGAACATCGAGACTGGCGCATCTATGCTGAATTTGCTCAAATACTTATTAATCAGGCCCGCAAGTTATATCGTGATGAAAAATTCGGCCTTGAATTAAAAGAAATGGTTTACGCATTAGATTCAACAACAATTGACTTGTGCCTTTCTTTATTTCCATGGGCCAGATTTAGAAAATCAAAAGGTGCTATAAAAGTGCATACTCAAATGGACCTTCGTGGTAACATACCAACTTTTATAGAGATAACTGAAGGGAAAATCCACGATGTTAACATTCTTGATATGTTGATTCCTGAGCCTGGCGCCATATATTTGCTAGACAAGGGTTACATAGATTTTGAGCGTCTGTATAGATTCCATCAAGCTGGAGCCTTTTTTGTCATTCCGGCAAAGTCGAACCTTAAAGCTAAAAGGGTCTATTCACATCCGGTTAATAAAAGTACAGGTCTTCGATGTGATCAAACAGTTTCTTTAGTGAATTACTATGCATCACGAGATTATCCTGAAAGACTCAGACGCGTTAAAATATACATAACTGATCAAAAACGAACGCTCGTTTTGTTGACAAATATTTTTAACTTGCCGGCATTAACTATTCCTGAACTATATAGATGCCGCTGGCAAATTGAATTGTTTTTTAAATGGATAAAACAAAACCTAAAAATTAAGTCCTTTTATGGCACTTCAGTCAATGCCGTTAAATCGCAAATATGGATTGCAATATGTATATACGTGCTTATAGCGATAATAAAGAAACGTTTGAATATTGCGATTCCGCTCTACACTTTTTTGCAAATATTAAGCGTTAATATGTTTCAAAGAACTCCTATTTTACAGTTACTTAGCAACAATGATAATCTTACTCATGGCTTACAAAATGATAACCAATTGAATTTATTCAACTAATATTGGGACAGTAGTGATTATATCTCTTGGGTGATTATATAATTTATTTATTGATAATTCTTGTGAATATCAATCGGAAAAAGAGTGATTTGTGATCTATGTTGTAATTTAAGGAAATTGTGGGGAGCAAAAAAGCGGACCTTTGGGCCCGCTTTTTTGATGATTTGGTGTAAAAATTATTTTGCGCTGAATTTATAGATGGTACGGGTATTGTATTCCTGTCCCGGTTCGAGTAGAACGGATGGGAAATCGGGTTGGTTGGGTGAATCGGGATAATGCTGGGTTTCGAGGCAGAAACCGCTGCGGCGTTTGTAAACTGTACCGTTTTTGCCGGTAATGGTGCCATCTAAAAAGTTGCCGGTATAAAATTGAACTCCGGGTTCATCGGTATAAACTTCCATTATACGTCCGGTTTTCGGTTCATACACACGTGCCGCCAATGTGGGTTGTTCACCATCTTTGTTAAGAACAAAGTTGTGGTCATAACCGCCGCCGAATTGATTTTGTTCGTAATCCGCATCTATACGTGAACCAATAGCAGTAGAAGTAAGGAAATCAAACGGGGTGCCTTTAACAGGGCGCAGTTCGCCGGTGGGGATGAGGGTGTCATCAACCGGAGTAAATTTGTCCGCATTGATCATCATTTCATGGTCCAGAATTAAACCAGAACCGCGCAGGTTAAAATAGGCGTGATTGGTCAGGTTTACTACGGTCTTTTTGTCCGTAGTTGCATGATAGGCGATTTTGATTGAATTGTCATTAGAGAGCGAATAGGTCACGGTAACATCCAAATTACCGGGATACCCTTCTTCTCCGTCTTTACTGAGATAATGCAATTGAACCGCTTCACCTTCTTCTGTGGTTACAATCTTTCCATCCCATACTTTTTTATCAAAACCTTTTAATCCGCCATGTAAATGGTTGGGACCGTTATTAACTGCCAGGGTGTATTCGGTACCGTCAATGCTGAATTTGCCTTTGGCAATGCGGTTGCCATAGCGTCCTACAACTGTTCCGAAATAACTGCCTTTTTTGACAAAGTTATCAAGGTCATAATAACCCAGCAATACATCAATAAACTCACCGTCTTTATCCGGTGCGGTCAGCGAAACCAGGGTGGCGCCATAGGTCATGACCGAGGCTTGCATCCCATTGTCGTTTTTCAAGGTATATAATTCAACGGACTGACCGTCCGGGGTTGTGCCAAAGGGTTCAGATGTGATCATGGATCCGCCTTTCTGGTTAATGGTGCAGGAAATAATAAAACATGAAAAAACAAAAACCGCTATTTTAAACAAATGCGATTTCATTGTCACCTCCGATACTATAATGAATATACTACAATTTTCAAGATAATAATAAATGAATGTACTAAAAAAGGGATTGAAAATCAAAAAATAAATTCATTTTGGGTTCAATAATCTTTTTATATAAAGATTATTGTTTATTTTTTCATAAATTATGCGTTTATTTATGCAAAAGAAAAAGATTTAGGAAATACATGACACGAGAACCAGAAAATGGCAAGATTGTATTAGAAGCCCGTAATGTAACTAAAAAATTTCCGGGAGTTGTTGCGCTTGATGATGTAAGCTTTCAGGTCCATCGTGGCAAGGTGAACGCATTGATTGGAGAGAATGGTGCCGGCAAATCCACTCTTATGAAAATTTTTTCAGGCGTTTATACCGATTATGAGGGAGATATTTTTCTTGACGGCAAGCCCATCCGTTTTTCAAATACCAAAGACGCCCACAAGAGCAGTATTGGCATTATTTACCAGGAGCTGAACCTGGTACCTAATCTCAGTATTGCGGAAAACATCTTTTTAGGGCGGGAACCGTTAAAAGCTCTGGGCATGCTGGATTATCGCCACATGTATCAGGAGACAGAAAAGATTTTAAAAACGCTGAATCTTGATCTGGACCCGCGCACACGGGTGTCTTTTCTCAGGGTTGGGCAGCAGCAGATCATTGAAATTGGCAGAGCACTGTCCATGCAATCTCGCATTCTTATCATGGATGAACCCACATCAGCCATTAGTGATGAAGAAGTAGACCTGTTGTTTAAATTGATCCGGCAGTTGACCAAACAAGATGTAACCGTGATTTATATCAGTCACAAAATGGATGAATTGTTCCGCATCTCTGACCGTATAACCGTACTACGTGACGGCAAGGTAGTCAAGAGTTTTGATACGGAAAATGTAACTGCTGACCAAGTGATTCAGAATATGGTCGGTCGGCCGTTAAAAGATCTTTATCCCCGGACCCATACCGTCAGTCAGGAAAAAATGATGACTGTCAGTCATTGTTCTTTGCGTCATCCCACAATCAGGAATAAATTTTCTGTCAAAGACGTGAGTTTTCATGTCAACAAGGGCGAAGTACTGGGGATATTTGGACTAATGGGAGCCGGGCGAACAGAAATGCTGGAAACCCTGTTTGGGCTTCATCCTACAGCGTCACAGGTAGATATGTGGATTGATGATGCGGCAGTAAAAGTTCGTCACCCCAAAGAAGCCATTTATTCGGGACTTGGGTTTGTACCGGAAGACAGAAAAACCCGCGGACTGGTACGAATCATGAGCGTAATGGACAATATCAATCTAGCCAGTTTGAAAAAATCCGAACGCGCAATGTTTTTGCAAAACCGCCTGCAAGACAAGCAGGCCAAAGAGTATGTAAAAAAGCTTAATATAAAAACACCATCTTTGCGGCAAATGGTAGATAATTTGAGTGGCGGTAACCAGCAAAAAGTAATTTTGGGCAAGTGGCTTGCCACAAATCCCAAGATATTACTGCTTGATGAGCCTACCCGCGGAATTGATGTAAATGCCAAGCGTGAAATCTATGCCCTGATAGATGATCTGGTCAAAGAGGGCCTCAGCATTATTATGGCATCATCCGAATTGCCGGAGATTATGGGTATATCGGACAGAATACTGGTAATGGCAGAAGGTTGTAAAACCGCAGAATTTTCTGCCAATGAAGCAACCGAAGAATTAGTAATGAAAGCAGCAATCCCCTGATTTGGAAAAAGTATGGAACGTTATTGTCCTCTGTGTCATCATAAAAAATATAATTTAAAATACACTGCAGATGAATTGAGTGTAGTGGGATGTAAATCCTGTGGATTTGTATATACATTGAATCCCTCACAGAATTCTGTTGATGCCGACGTATATGAACACTATCATCACAATTCCGATATTGTGACAGAAACCTGTGCCGATGTACAAGACCAGCAATCATTTGAAATTTATCAGACACGCCTGGATACTTTGAAACGATACAGACAAGAAGGCTCTTTACTGGAACTTGGCTGCGGGAGGGGATATTTTTTGAATCTGGCCCGACAGGCAGGGTACAAGGTAAAAGGTATCGAGATTTCTGCCGAGGCCGCTCATTACGCGGGATTGCATTACAAGCTGGATGTTGCAGTTTCCGACTTTGAGAAAATGCCGCAACCCGAAGAAACTTTTGATATTATTGTAATGTGGCACGTGCTGGAGCATTTTTATGATCCCTTGTCTGTTTTGGAAACGTTATACGGCATGCTAAATGAAAGTGGAATTATTTTCATCGAGGTGCCAAATTTGAACAGCCTTAAATTTAAAATGTCACCCATGCAGGATAAATGGCAGGGGGGGAATCATCCCCGTTATCATCTGTCTTTTTTTGCAATGTCTACATTACGCCAAATGGCGAACAAGGCTGGATTCAACATTGTAGAAAACCTGCACATTCAATATACGGGGCAGAATAATCCAGCCAAATCTTTTGTTAAAAACATCGCGAACCGGTTCAATCTGGATTCTTTTTTATCAGTGACTATACAAAAATAACGGGTAAAGGTGTGAAAAGAAAAGCAATTTTTATTCTAGTGCTATTATTATATTCTCTTGCATTGAAAGCTGAATCGAATTCAATAGGACTCAGTATTGCAGGTTTGCCAACACTGGCTTATAGCAGTGGTGAAGGTTTGCAATATGGCGGCAGGGTGTTTTTGTATCAATATGGCGATGGCAGTGTGCAGCCATACAAGTGGAACCTGGTTATAAATTATAGTGTAACCACTGAACAGCGTCGAGATATTTTTGTTTTTTGGGACATCCCTGAAATTATAGGTCCAAATTCACGCTTTGATATATTTTTTGATTCCAAGCGGTTTGTTTATGATGATTATCTGGGAATTGGGAATGATATTGATTATCATCGCGAGTTTAAAGAAGCGGATGATGCATTGTTCATCGATGAAAACTATTACAAATATAAACGTAAATGGCTGGCGGTAATGGCCAAGTTACAATTCCCATTATTCAGGGATGGATTAAAAGGGTTGGCCGGAGTGGGATACTATGATACTAACGTTACAAGCCATGAAGGAACAACTCTTTATGTTAACGATAGTCCGTATGGGATAGAAGGCGGTATTTCCAATTATTTCCAGGCAGGTGTTGTGTATGATCAGCGTGATTCCGAATCTGTACCCAGTAAAGGATTTTGGACAGAAGTTTTGGTAGAGAAATCTGTTAAAGCATTGGGTGGTGAGTATTCGTACTGGCGGGCAACTTTTACGGACCGCAGATACTTTTCTTTGCACCCCCGTTTGGTTTACGCGCAGCGTCTCATGTTCGAGACCATGCCGGGTGATCCTCCGTTTTATGAAATGTCGTTTTTCAGCAGTTCTTATCAACGCAGAGAAGGTTTGGGCGGTGGTTACAGCCTGCGTGGGCTGCCGCGTTTTTTTCTGATAGGACCAAATAAATTTATGGGGAATTTTGAATTGCGATGCAGAGTTTTAAAAGTGACAATTTTGAAACAAGATTTTACAAGTTATATTCATGGTTTTGTGGATGCGGGAAGAATCTGGTTGAATGAAGAAAAGAAATCGATTTCTGATTTTCATTTTACCCGGGGTATGGGTCTCCATGTTAAATGGAACAAGGATTTTGTGGGAGCGTTGGATATAGGATATTCCAAATATCGTTCATTTGCAATCTATGCTACATTTGGGAATTTATTCTGATTTTTCATTAAAATAAAAAAAATGGAATGTTTGCTACTTTTTTTTGTCTAATATTATAAAATAATAAATGGAGAACATATGAAACAGTATATTATTGCAGTAGCAGCAGTTTTATTGCTGTCCACATCATTAATCGCTCAGGATGCTGACTCTACAGCAAACAAATATGGCTGGAAAAAAGAGATGGCAGTGGGTGTAAATTTAACCCAAACCAGTTTTGATAATTATGTGCAGGGTGGTGAAAATACCCTGGCCTGGCAATTGAATTACAACTTTAAATTTGAAAATGACCAGGAACATTTCAACTGGGTCAACAGTGGAAAGCTGAATTATGGAATGAACAAGGTCAATGATGATGAGATGAAAAAGTCCATTGACGAAATTAAGCTTGAATCGGTTTACAAGTATAAACTGGGTATTGCAGTTGATCCTTTTGTTGCGGCAACTGGTGAAACCCAGTTCGCACCGGGATATAATTATAAAGTGGAGCCCAAGGTACAGATATCTGATCTCATTGATCCCATTTATTTCAGAGAAAGTATGGGATTTGGATTTAAACCCAATTCATCAATTGGAACACGTTTGGGTGCGTCGTTGAAACAAACCATTACTAATGATTATTCTGTACCTTTTGCGGATGATCCGGCAACGGCCAAGATTGAAAAGAACCGTTTCGAGTACGGTATGGAATCGGTTACTGACCTGGATATCAATATTACCAAAACCAGTAAACTTACTTCAAAGCTTGAACTGTTTTCCAATCTGGTTGCTTTTGACGAAATTGATGTAAACTGGGATACGGTTTTAACCGCCAAGGTATCTCAATATGTGAATATGAATTTTAATGTTAAAATGATATATGACAAGGATGTTTCCAAAAAGCGGCAGTTAAAGCAGGCGCTTGCTGTTGGACTGAGTTACAGTTTCTTTTAAACAATAAAGCCGTGGTTGAATACCACGGCTTTTTTTATTTAATGCCATGTTTTGCCTTGTACGCGCCCCAATTGCGCTTTAGCTCAACAAACGAGTTAAAATCCGGTTGTATGAGAAAGGGGTTGGTTTTCCTCTCGTGCCCTATTGTGGATTCCGGCTCTGTACCGTAATCATGTCCAGGAAAGACGCGGATGTGATCTGGCAGGACCAGGAGTTTTTTATGTAATGATTCATATTCCACTTTGGCAGCCTCGCCGAAATCAGTACCCCCAATTTTGCCCACAAACAAGGTATCTCCGGTAAACAGAGCATCTTTAATCAATACACACATACAATCATGTGTGTGCCCGGGTGTATGAATTATTTTTACGGACAGACTTCCCAGTGACAGTTCAGTATTGTCAGAGATTGTTTTGCCGGTTTGTTCTTCCCGTGTCCCATATAAAAGAGGTTTGATACCTGTTCGTTTATATATTGCCTGGTTACCGTTTGTGTGATCATAGTGGTCGTGAGTGATGAATATATAACGGATTGTTAAATTATTTTCTTCAGCATAATCTACCAGCATATCCGGTGAGTATGAAGGATCAACAATAACCGCCTGTTTCGATTCTTCATCGGCAATTAAATACCCAAAGTTCCGGTCTCCTCCGGTTCGAAATTGTTTAACAACCATGTCATTCCTCACGATAATTTGTCATTTACTTTTGTTAGTGAACAAATTACGAGTGACAATTATTCAAAAGTATTGGGGGATTCTTGAGCATCAACGGTTATGTTTGCATACAATTTTTCCAACAGTGATTCCATGATTGCATTGATATGGGGGAAATATGCATCGGTTTGTAATGTTTTTACAGATTGGATATATGGAGCATTTACCAGTTCGTCACTGCAATTGTCGATTAATAGCTGTACACTTTTAGGTGTAGATTCAAGATGAAATTGAAGCCCAACAATACGGTCTTTGTATATGAATCCCTGGTTCTGGCATGCCTCACTAAAAGCCAGAGGAACAGCTCCTTCGGGAATGGGGAATGTGTCTCCATGCCAGTGAAAGGCAATTGTCTCTTGAGGCAAAAATGCAGCGATGGGTGATTGGTTCGCCTGTTCATACTTGATAATGGGAAACCATCCAATCTCTTTTTCCGGGTTTTGGGTTACTTGGCCGCCCAAGACATCTGAAATGAGCTGGGCGCCAAGACATATACCCAGTATGGTTTTATTGTCTTTGAGTGCTTTACGTATGGCCCTTTTTTCTTTTTTGAGCCAGGGATAGAGTTCGTAATCATATATACCCATGGGGCCGCCCATCACGACCAGCCAGTCATACTCGTCCGGTTCGGGAGGTGTTTCGCCTTTATAAAATCGGGTGCTTGTAATTTCCATATTCTTATTCAATGCCCAGTCTTTAATATTGCCCAGGTCTTCAAAAGGTACATGTTGAAAATAGTGTAATCTCATTATTTGTCCTCAGTGTCTGATTGCGCTTCAATAGTATTTTCACAGATTTCTATGAATGTTTTAAAATTATCATTTATATGTTTAAGAGAGAAAATTGCTATTTCAAGGCAGCTATTCAAGGTCCCCAAGCCGATATCAACCGGATTGTGGTGCGAGTTGAAGCGCAGATGGAATTTGCCGTTTTCATCGTCCCGGGTGACATATGAGAAATAGGTACCGGCGCTGTTGGGATGTGTATATTCACAAAGAATATCATAGGCTTTGCGGAAACCCGGAGTCTCTTTGTTTATCTTGTCTATACCGTCAAGAATGTTGTATGATTTTTTGAGACCGGGATTCAACCTGCTTCCAAATATCATGCGCATGAGGAAATTATCCATACTGCCCAGTTCATCATGGTTAACAATATAATGGATTTTTTTACGCAGCCAGTTCAGCATGCCCGTGGTTTCCATAATTGCCCGTATCATAATGATTGCAGGCAGGTGCCTGCTGTCTTGAAACAGGTTATAGGCCGATAGAGATAATTCATAAATACGGCACGAGTAAACACCCATTAATAACTCGGTTTTAATTGGGATACGTTCAGCAGGCGTTACGGATCCACTGTCAATGGATTGAGGGATTAGCTGTTCCAGGTCGTTGATGAGTACACGGATGTGCCGGAGAGATTCCCGGGATTTTTCATCCATATTATTTACTCCACTCTATGATTGTTTTGTGTTGTTTTCAGAGTTTGTTCCGTTTACATATTGATTGTTATACTCGTATGCGGCACCAGGGTTCAAAACTATTTTTTATCCAGGTTTTCAAACATGATATCCGTATAGGCATTAATTCGCTCATCGGTCGACATTTTATTGCCGCGGTCATGAAACATAAAGAGGCTGTCTTTGCTACTGAATACCCAATAGTCCTGAGCGTCCTGGTCAAGAGTGATATCTTTACTTTCGAAAACAGCAATTTCATAGTTGCTTTTGTCTTTATCTATTTTGAATTCTGTTGTATAATATTCCGGATCAAGACGTGATAAAAATTCTGCGTAATATTTCCCGTAAACCGTGTAGAGATGGCTTTTCAGGGTATCGGGTGGAACAAAGCTGTCCATATATACACTATTGTCCCAAAAGGTCTGTCTAACATTATTAACGACTTTGGAAGGATCAATAGCAATAATTTTTTCATCATTAATCTCTGAAATATCCAGATAGCGGTCCTGATAGTTGTGATAATGCTCCTGTATCTGATTGAAAATTAAAAACCAAGAGAGCAGGTCCGTATAGGTACCTGTGGTTTTGAATCGTCCTTCAAGTACTGTCATGGATTGCAGCATTGTAGAATTTGCCTGCTTGTCTTGAGTGTAATGTTGTATAAAATAAATTGTACCTGATGCCAATGTTATAGTAATAATAAAGAAAGCAAAAAACTGCATACTGTACTTTTTGTTTTTGGACTGCATGTGCTGGTTTGGCATTTAAATTCCCCTTGTTAAATTCCGATTTCTTGAAAAAATTGTATGATATCATGCAGCGTCATACATTTCCTGCAATTTTTTAGATTGTTAGTTATAGCTTTGACGGGATATCGACAGTGGTTTTTAACTTAACGCTGTCTGGAAGTAAAACATTTCATAAATATAATCAAGAATATCAAATAAAGCAAATATCCTATAAGAATAAAAATAACAAAAGAATGCTGATGTGAAATTACCGCTAAAAAGGCTTTTGTCAGCCAAAAGGTGGGAAGCAGTGCTGCAATATATTTCCAGTGACCGGGCACAAAAAAAACTGCAAGTGGGGCCAGTAACTGAATGCCGGTTATTTTTGCCAGAGCCAGTCCCTGGACTTTGTTCTCTGCAAATGCTGCCAGAATTAAAGCGGTGACGGGTGCAATAAACATGGCGCCTGCGGCGAGTGCGGTGGTTTGCATTAACGGCAGGGTCAATAATCCTGTGGAATAGATGATTAGAAAATAAAATATAAATCCGGTCAGCATGGAAAAAATCATCTTGTAAGCAATATAGCCGGTTTTACCCAGCGGAGTAATGCTTATGAATGTAATTATCTCCTGATCTCGTTCTTCAAGAATAATAAATCCACTGATCATTCCAAATAAAAGAGGCGGAACGAATCCCATGAAACAGACAATGTACGGGTAATAAACATCAAGCTTGAAATTATATTGCTGAAAGAGAAACGCGCCAAGCGTAGGTACGCCGAAGCGCAGGATTAACAAAATACCCAATGTGCCGAATGCCATTAACAACAGGGTAGAGTCCCTGAGAATGTTTTTCGTATCAGACAATGAAAATGCAAGTGTTTGTTTGATCATTTTACCCCCATTTGGAGGATAATGTATTTTTTAAAATCCCGTTGGACCAGAAATGCTGCACCAGCTGTCCATATGATTAATGTTAGAAATGCAATTAAAATATCAGACAGAGTGCGGGGTGAGTACAGGGAACTCAAGAATACCAGCATTGCGTTAGCGGGAAACAGGTGGAACAGGGTGCTTTTTAGAATGTTAAGATAATCTACCAGTGGAAGTGAAAGAAGCAGGCCAAAACCCAGCGCTTTGGCAAAATAATCGTTCACGTTTTTAGATCGAATAGCTACCCAGATTCCGAACAATGTATAAAAGGCGGTCCCCAATGCCATACCCGGTATAAACAACAAGAGAAAAACCGAGAAACCATACACACTTTTAGCAATAACAAGCGCGGAAAGTAATGCCAATAGTGCAAGTGAAGCTACTTTGGAAAGCAGATATTCATTCAGTCTCAATGGAGTTACAAAAACAGATTCCAGCAGGTTTTGTCCTTTTTCCAGAATGACGATAGCGCCTACGAAAAAGAACCCAATCATACCAACATCGGTAATGAGGACAAGTGTTGTAACCGTGTTCTGAACCATACCTTTAAGCGGCATTAATGCGAGAATATAGATGATTGTCAGAACCAGATACGCGTAATAAAATCCATGTCTGAACTGAAAGACCACATCATGTTTGAATGAGGCTAAAAATCTCATTGCAGTGCCCTGCCGGTGGTTTTGATGAAAATGTCTTCAAGTGTGGCTTCCTGGGTGTGCATGGTTTCCACATGTTTATCTTGAAGCAGTGTATGGAATTCTGTATTTTTTGCCAAACCATCAAGCTGAAAGTTTTGTTTTAACAAATGGTTGTTCTGGCGAAATTCAACCGTCAATAGTCGTTTACCGTGTTCCAGTTTCAGTTCGCGGGGAGAGTTGATCAGCGGTAATTTGCCATCAACAATAAATGCTACCCGATTGCACAAGACATCGGCTACATGCATGTTATGGGTAGAGAGAATTACTGTAGTGCCATTGTCGGCAAGCTCGCGGATGAGATTGATCATGTTGCGGGTATTGGTTGGATCGAGTCCGGATGTAGGTTCGTCCAGAAATAACAGTTTGGGTGTGTTGAGCAAAGCGCGGCAAAAATTTAAACGTACTTTCATTCCTTTAGAGAATTCTGCAACTCGTGTGTTGGCATCTCTTTCCAGTCCGGTTTTGGCCAACAGTTCATAAGGATTTGTTGTTGTGGATTTGTACAATTTTTTGAAAAATAACAGATTCTCAATCGCGCTGAATTTGGTGTAGAGATTTGGAAATTCAAACATGACACCAATGGATTCGTAAAAGTTGGGTTTTATATGTTTCATATCAGCGCCATTGACCTCAATGGCGCCGGAATATCCCTTGAGAAGTCCGATGAGCAGTTTTTGTGTTGTGCTTTTGCCAGCTCCGCTTGGCCCCAGAAATCCGAATATTTCACCCGGTGGTATTGCAAAATTTAGATCATGTAAGGTTTGTGTTTTATTTCCCGGATAGGTGAAATTCAGATTTTGTACAGTAATCATTTTTTGGATTCCATAGGTTCCATGTGAATGGTTGCAATGACATTTAGATTTTTCTCTACGGAACGTTCAATGGTTGAGGCAATTTTATGAGCGTTTTGCAGATCCATATTTCCCGGCAATCTGATGTGAAATGTCAATTCTTTGTGCCTGCCGTAACGATGCAGATGAAAGTGGTGCGCGTTTACATGCTGTTCAAACTGTTCATCACAAATCTTGTGGATTGAATTTATCATGGCTTTGTCAGGTTCTTCACCCAACAGGGGATTGATATTCTCTTTAAATAAAGTAACGGTGGTATGAATAATGAAAAGAGATACAACAATACCCAGAACGCCATCAATCCACCACCAGAGGGGGGCCAGAAAAATACCTATAAGGATAATAACTGAAGAAAGGGCATCTGAACGGTGGTGCCAGGCATCAGCGCGAAGCATGGGGGAATCCACTTTTTTAGAAGCCCAAATAGCATATTGCGCCATGCCTTCTTTGACAATAATAGATAAAACCGTAGCTACAATGGCAAAGGTGCCAAATACAACCGTTTCGCGGTGCCTTAATTTGTCTATGGCTTGAATGAAAAAATCAAAGGCAACAAATGCCAGCATAACTCCAATAATAATGGACGAGATTAATTCAATTCTACCATGACCAAAGGGGTGTTCTTTGTCTGCGGGTTTGATTGAGAAATTGGCGCTGATTATCACAACAAGCGAAGATGCGGAATCTGAAAGCGTGTGCCATGCATCAGCAATAAGGGCTACAGAGCCGGTTACCAAACCTGCCCACAGTTTGACTATGAATAAAAGAATATTGCCAATTATCGATATCCAACCAGAGAGTAATGTGAGTTTATGTGATTCCTGTGACATGCGGTACCTGTTTTACTATTTTTCATTTCCGGGTTGTTAAATCAACACAATACCTGGGAATATTATTTCATGAGATTCAGCCAAACGTTGACGGATTACTGTCTATTATTAGCGTTCCCGGTTATATACGGTATTTCATTGTATTTGTAACACATTAATCCATCATAACTCGTATAAATTGAACCAGTATTTCAGATCGTTAATGCCTGGTTATTATAATAACAATTTATTTTTTATTCAATGTTTTTCCTAAAGTTTTTCCGGAATTCAGTTTTCCTGTTTCCAGCCGTTGCCATTACCGGACTTTTTATTATCCAGGCGTCTTGTAAATTCTCCCAGTATTTTATAATACAACTCGTTTTTTAAAAATGCATCTTCTACTCCGGCATCTATATTGGGATTGTCATTCACTTCAATGACTTTGACCTTGTTGTTTATAAATTTTAAATCCACGCCATACAAGCCGTTACCTATGTGTTGTGTGGATTGTAACGCAGTTTTAATGATTTTGGGGTCTACCTGGTCAATGGGCCAGGTTTTATATTGCCCTGTACTGAATTTACCGGATTTGGTGTGTTTTACGATCTGCCAGTGGTGACGGGACATGAAATACTGACATGCGTATAAAGGTTCGCCATTGAGAACACCGATTCGCCAGTCATATTCGGTATACATGTATTCCTGTGCCAGAAGAATGTCTGATTCGGAAAACAATTGAGTGGTCATTTGTATCAATTCATCATGATCTTTAACCTTGTGCACCCCTCGTGAAAAAGAACTTTGCGGCATTTTCAGAACAATGGGATACGGAATCGCTTTTTCTAATGCAGTAATATCTTTGGGATCATCTTTTTTTAGCAATCGGGTGATGGGTATGGGGATCTTTTGTGCTGTCAACTGCTCGAATAGAAAAATTTTATTTGTGCATTTGACAATGGATGTGGGATCATCAATAACTACAAGACCTTCGCTTTCCGCGCGTCTGGCAAAACGAAATGTATGGTGGTCTATCTGGGTGGTTTCACGGATAAACAGGGCATCATATTCTGCCAGACGAGAAAAATCTTTTTTGGTTATAAAGTCCACTGCCAGGCCCAGCTCTTTACCTATTTTTTCGAATTTTTTCAGAGCGCGTTTGTTGGAAGGAGGTAGTGGGTCTTCCGGATTGACCAGTATTGCCAGGTCATAACGCTGATGTTTTGTTTCTTTGGGTCTGAGCCAGCGCTTGGTTGAATAGGCGTTAAAGGCTTGAATGAATTGTGTTACCTGCTCTTCCGGCCAGTTTGTAAAATGCCCGGAGCGGATTGCAGAGATTTGCCAGTCAGCCTGTAGCTTGAATTCCACACGTAATGCCGGACTGGGATAAATATCGAACAACTGCCGGGCAAGTTCAGAAAAATCAGGGTCAGCGCACTGACCAAAATAAATAAACAACGTAAAGGCGTTTTGATCGAGAGAGCTTTTGCTTTTAAGACTTTTTTGAATAATGTTGTGCAGATCTTCAATGTTTAAACTGTATATGGATTTGCTGCTCAGGTCCGTAATGGTTTTAACGGTTGGTAATATTTTATGCTGACGGGCCTCTGCCAGCAGAGAACAGTAATATCCCAGGCTGAGGTAGCGATAATTTCGGCAAAGGTTGAATATGCGCAGGTTTTTAAGCTTTGCGTATTTGGGATCGCTAATATATTCGCCTGCTGTTGCAACCTCAATATCGGGATATTGAGGTTTCCAATCGCTTCGCTGTTCAACAATTACGAGTTGAGAAGACATACCTGTTTATTACCTCTCTTGGTTATTTTGTATAGATTAACGTTTTTTTATAATGAGCACCGCTTTTTGACCGGATTTTCCATATTTTGACATGCGTTCAAAATCTTTTTTCAGAATTGGCATATTGATGCAATCTGATGCGGATTTGGCATTGTGAGAATCTACAAAGGAATCATGTACATAGATAAAACGTTCGTCAAAGCCGGTTACCACGACCCAGTGTGGTGATTTTTCGTGGTAAATACGATAAGAACTGATCAATACGATAGGTACATGACCTTTTTGGAAAATATTTTGTATCTGGTCAACGCTGAGAATGTTATGCTCCATGTGGATTTTGAGTTTATGGATCTCGTTAATTTGGTCTTCCTGAACAATGCGCATTACCTCTTTTTTTTCAGGACTGCGAACAGAATCGAGAAACAGTGCTTCAAGCTGATTGACATAAAGTTCCACATCAAATCCGCGATCATGGGCAGACAATGCAAGTCCGTATGGACTGCAGCCCCCGTGTCCGGAGGTCATAAATATAGTAGTAGATTCTTTCCAGATGAGCAGTTCGGTTTTGCGATCAAAGCCCAGATCAGGATCCAGGGTGTTCATGGCCATCATTAACGATGATGGACCGCATGTAAAATCGCAGGTTTGCTGATAGTAGGGAACATGGACGATATCCGGTTCTATGTGGGGTGCAAGATTTTTTTCATAACGCAGGGCTGACGTATGGTCCTGATAATAGTTCGGCACCTCATCGAACAGTTTATAACCATGTTTTTCATAAAGACTAATGGCCGTTTTATTGTCCTTTCGGACTTCGAGACGCAAAGTTACGCACTCGTTTTCAAACGTATCCTGCTCTGCGGCCTTGAGCAGGGCAGAACCCACCCCTAATCCGCGAAAGGGAGTATCTACCACCAGAGAGTATAGTCGGGCCAATGATGTGCCGGTATTGTATAATACCATGGCATATCCGCGTATGACAGTATTCTCCCTGTCGACCAGTGTTGTGGCATTGGCTTTTGATAATAAATAGCGAAGGTTACGTCGTGAAAGCTGGTCAGACTCGAATGAGCGGTTTTCTATGCGGGATAGCTCATCCAGGGCTTTAATGTCCGCTTGTTCAATCATTCATACTGTCCATAAAAAACGATGAATATAAGATATAAATAGTATTTAAGCAATTTAAATTTATATGTAAAACATGTTTAAAGAATGGTGATATTTCATTTATTATTTGTAATGTTTGTTGATTTTAAGGTTTTTTTTTGAAAAAATGAATTGTACTTGTGATTCGTGTTTTTTATTTTCAAATATCATTTCTTTTATTTAACACTATATATCACAATATTTGAGAGGGACTGCTGTGAAGTATCTCAAGAACCTCATTTTAATTTCTTTAATATCCATATCTATATCAGGCATGGCACAGGATTATTCTGAATTGAAACAGAATTTTAACAATCCGCCGGATGAAGCCAAACCCCGCACTTGGTGGCATTGGACGCAGGGCAACATAACCAAAACGGGTATTACCAAAGATCTGGAATGGATGAAACGTATTGGCATTGGCGGATTTCATCTTGCGGATGTGAATTATGGCAATGGCCAGCAAATTGACAAAAAGATTGATTTTGCAAGTCTGGATTGGTATGACGCGGTAAAACATACCGCCGAAGAAGCGGAGCGCCTGGGCCTGGAAATGACGATTTTCAGTTCGGCGGGATGGAGCCTTACTGGCGGCCCATGGGTGAAACCCGAACAGGCCATGAAAAAACTGGTGTGGAGTGAAACCCGTATTAACGGACCCCAAAAGTTTGCCGGTAAACTTGAGCAGCCGCCTTCGAATACCGGGCTGATCCAGAATCTGGGGCGCGGCAGTGCGGAAAACCCTGATCCCATTTTTTATGGTGATGCTGCTGTATTGGCTTTTCGCACTCCCGATGGTGGAGCAGAAATGGCAACACTGCATCCCAAAACGAGTACAAATGCCGGTGTGATTGATGCTTCCGCGTTAATGGATGGGGACCTGAATTCCGGTATCAGCATACCCGCAGTACAGAACGGCCCCACCTGGCTGCAATTCGAGTTTGATGAGCCGTTCACGGTGCGGGCGTTCACCATTCGAGGCAACAGAGGTGTACCCATTGGGCGACTAGAGGCAAGTGAC
The DNA here is from genome assembly GCA_963693055.1 of bacterium. Taxonomy (GTDB): domain Bacteria; phylum Zhuqueibacterota; class Zhuqueibacteria; order Residuimicrobiales; family Krinioviventaceae. Next base: position 4,454,750 of record OY843751.1, on the reverse strand, counting down.
GATGGTATTGATTTTAAAACGCTGGTTGAATTGCCAGGCACACAGCTCTACAGGCAGGGATGGCTTCGGACGTTTGCTGTACCGGAATGTACAGCACGGTTTTATCGTATTGAAATGACCGGTTCGCCTTTGAATCCTGATGCAACCATGAACCAGCCTGACCCGACAGTCCCGGAAAAGTATGAACTGAGCGAAATTGTTCTGCACTCGCAGGCACGTGTGCACCGATGGGAGGAAAAGGCAGGGTTCCGGCTGCTGTTTGAATATGACTCTGTACCCACGCCAGATATTCCGGAGGAACTGGTCATTCCCGCGGATGGGGTGATCGATTTAACATCTAAAATGAATGCAGACGGGAGTTTGGACTGGCAGGTGCCTGATGGTAACTGGACTCTATTGCGGTTCGGATATTCATTAACAGGCGCCAAAAACCGTCCTGCTACTGCCGCGGGATTGGGATATGAAGTGGACAAGCTCAGTCGTGAACATACCCTGTCGTATCTGGAACATTATTTTGGTCCTATCAAAGACAAACTGGGCCCGTTGTTTGGTAAAACACTTCAATATACCATGATGGATAGCTGGGAAGCAGGCAGTCAGAACTGGACCGACAATATGGCCGCAGAATTTGAAAAACGACGGGGATACGATCCCACTCCTTTTATGCCTGTTCTGGCAGGGCGTGTTGTTGGCAGTGCCGAAAAGAGTGATCGTTTTTTATGGGACTTTCGGAGAACACTTGCAGATATGGTAGCCGAAAACCATTACGGAGTAGTTTCAGAGTATCTTCATAAACTGGGTGTTGGCACCTACGGTGAAGCCTCGGGCGTATCACTCGAGATCCTGGAAGATGCATTGTTATGCAAAAAGTTTATGGACATTCCCATGGGCGAGTTCTGGGTGAGGGACTTGCATCCATCACCCATGTATTTTCAGGATGTTCGCGGGGCGGCATCTGCCGCGCATATATATGGAAAGCCTGTTGTTGCCGCGGAAGCTTTTACCGGCGGTGGATACGAATCGCCGTTTACCCTGAAACGGGTCAGCGATTACTGGATGGCTCAGGGCATTAACCGGCTGGTATTTCATACCTCGGCACACCAACCGCTGGATACATATCCCGGTAATACCATGGTAGGTGCGCACATTCATCGCAACATTACCTGGGCGGAATTAGCCGGACCTATGATGACCTATATGGCACGCAATAGCTATATGCTGCAACAGGGAAAACCTGTTGCGGATTTACTTTATCTGTTGAATGAAGGCGCTCCCTCGAGTATGCCCATTTGGGGCGCAGGACTGTTACCGGCCCCACCAAAAGGGTACGACTATGATTATATCAATGCAGACGCGCTGATTAACCGGTTGTCTGTTGATGAAGAGGGCAAGCTCGTTCTTCCGGACGACACAAGCTATCGCTTGCTGGTCTTGCCGCAAACCGATAAAATGACCCTGCCGGTTATTAAAAAGATAGAGCAGCTTGTGAAAGACGGTGCTGCCATACTGGGACCCAAACCCACAACAACACCGGGATTGAGCGGGTATCCGCAGAGTGAGGCAGAATTGACAGCCCTGGCAAATGCAGTATGGGGGGACCTGGATGGCAGCAGCCGCAATAAACATCGCTATGAAAAAGGTCGGGTAATTTGGGGATTACCGGTTGAAACTGTGATGGAACAGCTAAAAATTGCACCGGATGTGGAATACAGCAAGCCTCTGGATATGGAACTGGCGTGGATCCATCGTAAAAGTGATAATGCGGATATTTATTATCTTTTTAACAAATCCGACAAGTCGCAGGACATCCATGTCCGATTCCGGGTTGACGGCAAGCAGCCTGAATTGTGGCATGCCGATACGGGTGAATCCGAACCGGTCTCGTATGATATGGGAGAAGGATTGACAATAGTGCCCCTGTATTTCCCTCCGTATGGATCCATGTTTGTGGTATTTGCGAAAAAGGCAGATCAACAATCCAAAATTCTGCTAGAGAAAAAGTTAACTAATCATTTAACACTCCAAGGCCCCTGGAAAATTACATTTCCACCCAAAATGGGAGCACCTGAATCCATTATAGTTGACAGCTTGCTATCCTGGACTGAAAATAATGTGGATGGCATCCGGTATTTCTCCGGCACGGCAGTATATTATAAATCGTTTCAACTCTCAAAAGATCTGATGGAAGCAGGTAGATTGTTTCTGGACTTGGGAGAGGTGAGGGATGTTGCCTGCGTTACGATTAATGAAAAAAAGACCGATATTTTGTGGAAACCTCCTTTCCGGGTAGATATTACGGGTTTTGTTGTGTCCGGAGAAAATGATATCTCTATCGAGGTTACCAACGAGTGGACCAATCGTATTTTGGGTGACCATAAATCCGATGTTGATGTAAATGTATTACCGGGTAGTGATCAGATCCGATTTTTCCGCTCGCCACCATTAGAAGAATCAGGATTGCTGGGACCGGTTACAATAGATTGTATTGAAAATTAGAGGTGTATCATGCCAGTAAAAAACGCGATTCAAGTTTTAGTTTTATCAGCAATATTGTTGTGGATTGCTCCGTTGAGTGCTCAGATTGCAGATTTCCCACCGGATACGGTTGCTGGCATTCCGGTGAATTACACCGAAGCCAATGTGGGTGAATATACATTACCCGCGTTGTTACAACTGGAAAACGGCAAGGCGGTTAAAAGCGCGGATGTCTGGATGGATCAGCGCCGTGCGGAGATTGTAAAGCTGATTGAGGAAAATCAGTTTGGCCGCTGTCCCGAGCCCCGGGATATCAGTTTTGAGGTGCATGAAAAAGGTGTGCCCGCGTTCGACGGCAAGGCGCTACGCACCCAGGTAACTATACATTTTACAAAAGATAAATCCCGCCCCAAGATGGACCTGGTAATCTATTTACCTCCGGATGCTACGGGCCCTGTACCTCTGTTGTTAAATATCTCTTTTTCAGCCAATGAACTGTTTATTGATGATGATGCAGTAAGGCCCGGGATGATCTGGAACCGGGAGCATGAACTGATCCCGGCTAGCCAGGGACGCCCCTTTGGAAAACTGGATGTGGTGCGGGTTGTTGAGCAGGGTATTGGTATTGCCACATTTTATTATGGAGATGTGGACCCTGATTTTAATGGCGGATTTGATTTTGGAGTGCGCAAGCTGTATCTGAAACCGGGACAAACAGAGCGCGCCGCAGACGAGTGGGGTTCCATCTCGGCGTGGGGATGGGGTATTAGTTGCGCCATAGATTATTTTGAAACCGATGATACTGTTGACGAGAAAAAAATCGCGATTTATGGTATCTCTCGTCTGGGCAAGACCGTGATGTGGGAAGGTGGCAGAGATCCCCGCGTTGCCATGGTTATTGCAAGCTGCTCGGGTGAGGGCGGAGCTGCTTTGAGTCGCAGAGATTTTGGCGAAACCGTTGCGCACCTGACCGAAGCAAGCCGGTTTCCCTATCAATTTGCTGTGAATTATCAGAAATGGGGAAACAATGTGAACGAATCTCCGGTGGATGCACACATGCTGGTGGCGTTGATCGCTCCGCGTCCCGTGCTTTTAATTACGGGCAATACGGACAAATGGTCCGATCCTTATGGTGAATTTCTGGCTGCGGTTGCGGCGGAGCCGGTTTACGAGCTGTTGGGGAAAAAGGGATTGGGCAAAACGGAATTTCCGCCAGCCGGTGAACCGATTTTGCATGATATCGGCTATTACATGCACGACGGCGGCCATGGCCCCGGCCCCGGTGACTGGGACGTGATGTTTAAATTTATAAAGATGCATTTGCAGTGATTGATGCCACAGGCAGAGCATCGAAGCAGCGGTTTTATTGATTAGAGTGTTATATGCCCACCTGGCGGTGGGCAATCCTGTTGAAATGGGATCTATATCCTGTAGAACGAAATTCATTTCGTTTGCACTCGCCAGAGGCTGGTGCTAATTGATGCAAGCAGTGTAATAAAAATCTCTGCGGGACATTGTCCTGTCCAATATTACGTGATGCAGAGAATTTTGTCCCGATCAAATTATCAAAGTACCGGTTATTTAAACGTATTAGCCACGGATCAACACAGATCCACACGGATAGAATCATATTTTTAAAAGCAGGTGGGGTTATGAAGAAATGGATTGTTATTGTTTTATTTGTCAGTATTGGTTATATATACGGGGAAGATATTGGCCAGACATATATATTTAAAGAAAAAGATTTTTTTGTTGAAATATATTCAAATCAATTAACAATGAATCCTGGGGATACGCTTGACATCAAAATGAAAATTAAGAATAAAAGTCGAAAAACAATATATCTCTTTAAAGATGAAACGCTATATAAAAGTTTTTCGTATAGTACTCGGGCATTATCATTACGCTATGGTGCAAATTTTTATTCTTCTCTTGAATCACCAATTACACTGGGAAAACTAGAAAAACGGCATGAAAAAATAATTGAACTGTCAATACCCTATGAAGAAATAATTGCTAATTATAACAATACATTTTTTTATATCAGTATAGATCTGGGATTAATATTAAATGATGAAATTATCCAAACGAATCAACATTTGGGAACTATTGATTTAGTTGATGATAAATCAACTATTACGCTGAGTAGCATTGTGCTTGACATGTTATTGAGTCGTTACAGCTTTGGTGGATTATTAGTTTATATTGATAAAAATTAGTTAACCTTATGTTAGTCGTAAATAGAATTTAAATAGAAAGGATTAATACCTACCAGTAATTATTCATTCACAGAAAAAAATGATGATCTCGGTTCCGAAACTTTTAGTGTTAAGATAGAAAATTCATAAAATGGGGATAATGTTATGCGTTTAATGCTTGACATTTAACGTTATGCGTTATATATTTTGATATGATTAAGTCCTTTAAATCCAAAGATACAGAAAAGATTTTTAATCGCATTTATTCTAAAAAACTGCCAACAGACATTCAGCTTATTGCATTTCGAAAGTTACGTATGATCAACAGAGCAGCCAATTTAAATGATTTAAAGGTGCCTCCCGGAAACCGGTTAGAATCCCTGCGGGGAGACCGTGAAGGAGCGTTTAGTATTCGAATTAACGATCAGTGGCGAATTTGTTTCCGGTGGGAGGAACAGGACGCTTATGATGTCGAGATTGTTGATTATCATTGAGGTTAAGTATGAAAGAACAGAATAAAATACCAGCGGTGCACCCCGGTGAAATATTGATGGAAGAATTTTTAAAGCCTATGGGATTAAGCCAGAATCGGCTTGCATTGGATATACATGTGCCGCCGCGAAGAATAAATGAAATTGTATTGGGGAAACGCAGTATTACCCCTGACACAGCATTGCGGCTTGCAAAATATTTCAACATGACGCCACAATTCTGGTTGGGGTTGCAAATGGATTATGATCTGGATGTTGCCCGGGATAAATCCGAAAAAGAGATAGAAGACCATGTACGGGTGTATAAAAGAGCGGTTTAATATTCCAGTGTTTTGGTAAAAGAGGGGGGGCATGCCCATCTGGCAGCGGGCAATCCTATTGAAATGGGATCTATATCCTGTAGAACGAAATTTATTTCGTTTGCGCTCGCTCAATGCGGGCGCTAATTGATGCAAACTTGATAATTTTGATTTCTGCGGGGCACATGTCCTGTTCAAGCTTCAAGTTGTATAGAGAGCTGCTTTGCGATCAAACACACCACCGGTCCCTGAGTGCGAGTCCGTCTTGACGGACGAGTCTATCGAAGGGCCGGGAAAAGTGAGTAAAGCAATTGAACGGCCCTAATCCTTCGATACGTCTACCTTCGGTGGGCTACTCAGCAACCGGGTGTTGCTGTTGAGAGAAAAACAGGCGGTTAAATTTTTAGCCACGGATTATGCTCTGACCACGGGGATTTCGTTCCAGTTGGTTGTAAAATTGTTGGATTTGAGGTTGCGCTGCATGGACCATTCTTTTCTGGTGCCGGCGGCAGCCACCTGCAGGGTACCCGAGCCGTAGCGGGTATTGATCTGGTCCAGAACGTTCATAACGCGCTGGGATTTTTCACGATGGGGATACGGATCGAACAGATTGTTCTGGATGTCGGTGTCCGGTACAATGTCGCATAAAAATACCCCGGCTTTTTTATAACGGTAATTGGGTTTGAAAATACGCTCAATGGCAAAACAGGCGTATTTTACAATTTCCAGCGTATCGTTCGTGGGGGCCGGCATTACAATCTGGGTGCTGTTAAAATACTGGGGTTCGTCCTTGAATCGGTTGGTGGTTAGAAATACCTGTAAAATTCGCGCGGCCGAGTTTTGCCGCCGCAGTTTTACCGCGGCCCGCGAAGCGTATTCGGCAACTGCTTCGCGCATATCTTTTAGCGTTGTTACCGCATGCCCAAAACTGCGTGAATTGCAGATCTCTTTTTTAGCGGGAGGGACCAGTTCAAGCGGCAGGCACGACGTGCCGCGCAGTTCCCAGACCGTCCGTAGACCCACCACGGTCATGTGCTTTTTGACCCATTTGTCCCTGACGTATTTCAGTTGTCGGGCTGAAGTGATACGGTAGCGGCGCAGAAATTTATCATATTGGCGGCCCACTCCCCAAATATCCTCAACCGGCACGCTTTCAAGCACGCGATCGATATTGGGATGATCAACCAGGCAGCAGACGCCTTTGTAGGTGTCGCGGTTCTTTTTTGCGTGGCGGCTGGCAATTTTTGCCAGTGTTTTACTGGTGCCCACACCAATGGTAACGGGAATGCCGGTACCGCGGACCACATAGTCGCGGATATGGCGGGCATATTCTTCAATGTTGCAGTTGCGAAAGCCGTCCAGTTCCAGAAAAGCTTCGTCAATGGAATAGACTTCAATATCAAGAGCGAATTGCGCCAGAATCTCCATTACCCGTGCGGACATGTCACCATAGAGCTCGTAATTGGACGAGAACACGGCCACATTGTGCTGTTTTAGCAGGTTCTCTATCTTGAAATACGGAGAGCCAAAGGGGATGTCCATTTGTTTGACTTCGTTTGAACGCGCAATGACGCAGCCGTCATTATTTGACAGCACCACAATCGGGCGGTTGGCCACCGCCGGATTGAATACCCGTTCGCACGAGGCATAGAAATTGTCGCAATCGACCAATGCGAATATTTTACTCATGTTACCGCTGTTGATAAAATGTGTGAATACTGTGCACCACCACGCCCCAGATCTGGAAATCCGATTCTTCGTGGATCTCGATGGGGGAGAAATCGTTGTTATCCGGGCACAGTAATAATTTGCCTTTTTGCCGTTTCAGCCACTTGACCGTCAATTCGCCATCCAGAATGGCTATGACAATGAGGTTCTCGCGCGGCTGTATGGAGCGGTCTACAATCAGTATATCTCCAGACTGGATGCCGGCGCCGACCATGGAATCTCCTTCCACGCGCACGCAATAGGTGGTCGCCTGGTTCTTGATGAGGAATTTGTTCAGATCCAGCTTTTCTGAAATATAATCATCTGCTGGTGACGGGAACCCGGCCTGAATGCGCTGCGAGAACAGCAGCAACTCTACTTCTTTTTCCGTAGATACCGGATAAATGGCTTTTACGGTCAGTTTATTTTCTTTATCGGGACTCATACTGCTTTTTTGTTAATACTATCAAAATAAATATACAAAGAAAATGGGGGGAATGCTATTATTTTTGGAGAGAGAGATTGATTTAAATAAAAAATGTTAAGTCTGTCCCGAAATTTAGGAAAATGATTTTGGGGAGATAATTATTAATTAGCAAGCTTATTATTTCTTCTCAATAGCTATTGATTTTACAATGGCCAGTTTATGGCATTCATTTGTTCAGTACACGATGAAGCATAATCGAGATCAATCTGGCTAGCATATGAAATCAAGCCTTGCAAGTGGCTCTTTAATCCTAATACAGAGTCAAATCCTCTGTTTTTTGCGTGCATAGATGGGCCAATATCTGCATGTCTCAAATAATAAAAGTGCATTCTAAGTTTCGAACGAAATGAACGAGATAATTTGGGGTCTTTTCCATCTACAAGCAGTCCAAGAACAATTTTTCTTGCTCCTGGTGGGATAATTTGTGTTTTTGTGATGTTTGGCGTTAGTCCAATTATCATCATTTCTTTATAGATAGCATTTATAATTGTTTTTGCTTTTGCACGATTAAAATTTTTATCTGCAGTAGATAAACATAAATCATCTGCATAACGGGTATAAAAAAGGTCGTTTTGATTTGCAATTTCAAGAATCTTGCTGTCAAATGCTTTCATTGCAAGATTAGATAACATTGGGCTTGTTGGGGCTCCTTGAGGCAAATGCCCAATTCTTGAATTCATATAACAATTGATTACAGAATAATTCTTTTTTGTTACCTCCCACCTTTTATTATTGTATCTTTTTGTCTGGTCACTAAGTCTAGTGCATATTCGAGATAGTTCAAAGGAAATGAGTGGCTGATAACCAAGTGACCTGAATACTCTGTATGCTGCTATTTCTGAAAAAGATTCAAAAAAATTACTTACATCAAGTTTCAGCATCCAACGACATCCACAATGAAGTTTGGCTGCATCAATTATTTTAGAATCCTTGGCGTATGCAAAACTTGCTGGGCTTGTTATTCCACAACTTAGGATGTTTTTTGCTATCCATCGCTGTACTTTCATGATAGGAGCGTCTGGGATACAAATTACTCTATAACCACGTTTCTGCTGCCCTTTTTCCCTCTTCTTTAATATAAATACCTTGTACGGCTTTAAATACTTCCGCATGACTATAGAGCGTAAAATAGGATAGTCAACATTTGTTAAATGAGATAAATGCCTTAACGAGAATATCGGCGGCAATTTCGAATTTACTTCGGAAACTAACTTTGCATGTAGTATTGCGTGTTCAATTACTACCGGATTAATATTCTTATTAATCGCCTCTTTTCTAAATTGTTGAGGACACCAACTACACATCTACTTTGACACCTTTAGGTGAGATATGTCGCGGTTTGCGGGAAGACTTACGCAACAAAAAAGCGCGACATACCTTAGCGCAAGCACCTGCTCAAACAAGAGGTTGCAGTAATCTGCACCCCACAATCGTACCCGAAAAAAAAGAGTACGCTGTAGCTGGATTGTGAATCCAACATTAACTAGATGCATTTTGTGGTGCCCTCAACGATTTTGGAAAATACAATACTTTGTTTTTATCATTAGTATCAACATTAGAACTGGTTATCTTTCTGATATGAGATAATTGAGTTTTGCCAGATTCTGTCAAGTATAATTTTTCAGATACCCAACCCCAATTTTTTGTTTGTTCTAAAAGTATTTCTATTTCAGGTATTGTAAGACCAGTTTTCCGTGCGATTGCATTACTAAATCTCGGTCCTCTTCTTAATGCTGCTAACAATAGGATGATTTTTTGTCCTTCTTTAGTTACTTGAGTAAGCCAGTGGCCATTAGCTAATCTGGTTTCATGTAGTCTTTCAAGTCTCTTTTTTAGTTCATTTGGATTGTCTTTTTCTCCAAAAATATGTCTTGTTGCTGTTGTTACTCTTTTTGGAAAAATAGGTTTCCAATTGTTTTTTTTAAGTTTATGCAATATTCTTGGTGCATTATTAGGACAACCATGTGCGAATGCAAGTAATACACCACTTCCCCTATGCCCAAGTGAATCAATTTGGTTTTTGTCTACGGGATCATAATTAATACACAATGATTTAATTTGTATTGCTGTTTTTTTGTCAAATTCTGTGTCAATAGTTGGGCATGGCTTGATTATATTAATTGTAGGACAAGTTTTATGGTGCTTTACTCTTTTGATACCCAACTCAGTACCAGAATATGCAATAACAACAAATGATAAATATTTTAGTGATTTCCAACTTTTAATGCTAGCAACACTCCATGCTGATTCAAGGTATTCAAGCACTCGATCACCACTACCAATAATATCTGTGACTAATACAAACTTTCTTATTTTTTTATTTCTTATCTGGTTAGGACTCGGGTGTGATATAAATTTATTATTATCTCTGCATATATCTGAAATGAGCCAGGCAATAAGCCCCTCACTGCCCACCTTTAGATCATAGTTTATTTTAGGTTGAACAGGTTGTGGTCCCATCCCCTCTGCGCGTCTGTTTTTTTTTCTTTTTGGCTCTTTATATAATTTATAAACTTTATTTTTCCCTCGTTTAAGTTCACGTTCTGCAAATAAAGCAACTTTTCCATTAATGTTATTTGAATTATTAATAATTTGTTGCCGTAAATTAGATACAAATTCATCTTGTCCTACTAATGTAACAGTATCTAATAACTTACAACCCAGCGATTGATCATCTTCATGAAGTTGGCTGATCCATTCAATACCTTCTTCAGTTTTGGATAATTTGGTCATTTAGGATCCAAAATGAGTTGACTTTTACCATAGAGATTTGTATTAATCAATAAATCATACTTCATATTTTTTAATGTATTGTATTAAATCATCTTTATCACTTATTAAAAGAATAATACTTTAAGTGCTTTTATAAATTTTTATTTCATATATATAATAAAAATAATTATAAGGTTTTATGCAAGAGAAATAACACCGATGACAAATATTCTAAATTCTAATTCAGAGTTTATTTTTTTAGGTAAAGTTCATTTTATGATAAGAATTATCATAAAATATTTGAGGGACAAAAGAACTGGATCTAAGTCATTTTAATTTTTGATTAATTTTAAAAATTGTAAAATAGATAAGGAATTTTAAAATCGTTAATAGATAAAGATAAGTTGAATGCTATACTTTTCATAAAATACGATGTTAATATATTGTGATAGTATAATCTGGGTTATGAATTATATTTACAACTACAAATGTACCCAGGATTTAAGCCTGTTTAGATGGTAGCAGGCAAGGAATAGCTGATATTTGGTAGATGTTTAAATATTCAAGTTTTAATATATAATTTTTCGGAAAAGTATTATGAAAAATAAAAATATGTTAATGGTTATGGGGTTATTGTTGAGCAGCACAGCGATTTTTGCAGGGGACGTGAATAAACACGGAGCGAATATTATTAAAGTATCAGACGATCAGGAAACCGCTTTATGTGCTTGCGGTATGCAAGTTAAAGTTACAGATGCAACCCCTGCAGTTGAGGTTGACGGAGAGTTTTATTATGTTTGCAGTGATGGTTGTAAAACAAAATTCAGCGAAAATAGTTCTACAATGAAAACCGATCTTGATAAAAAGGTGTTAAAAGCCAAAATTGATAATGGAATGATGGGAAATGTTTTCAAGGTAAAAGATTCGGGTGAATTGGTTGCCAAATGTGCCTGTGGAATGGATGTGGCAGTCAATGATAGTACTGTTTCTCGTGTATACGACGGACATACCTATTATTTGTGTGGTGAGCATTGTGCTGCCATGTTTGACAAGAATGCTAACAAAGTAATTAAAGCTGCTACCGGAAAAGTTAAAGAGTTGAAAGCACATTAATAAAGATGTAAATGGAAATGCCTCTGTGAATGTGATTTGCGGAGGCATTTTTTATGATTTAGTATCTTTATCATTTCTACTTTTATAAAATTCACCATATAATTTCTGCGCACAATCGGGACAAATACCGTGGCTGAATTCTGCATCAGAGTGTTGTTTGATATAAGATTCAATCTGGTTCCAATATCCCTTATCATCCCTGATTTTTTTGCAGGATGAGCAGATGGGAAGCATACCCTGCAGCTTTTTAATATTTTGGGAAGCGTCAACCAATTCTTTATTAATTTTTGATAGTTCATCCCTTTGACTTTTAATTGTCTCAAGTTGCAATTCCATTGTTTTACGAAAACTATGTATAGTTTGGCAGGAAACAATGAAAAAGAATGCAACACACAATAGATACACAACCCAATGAAAGATATTTGTAATGAAAAAATCCGCGCTGTGTGAAAGTACTGCATTTCCTGATATAAATCGATAAGCAATCCATGTGAGGAATGCGAGAGAAATAATTATAAACAAGCTGCTGGCTTTTGATGAGTAAAAAATCGCGATCAGAACTGCTGTTGTCGGAAAAAGAAATATAGTACCACCAAGTATTCCCAAGGTATACACGCCTGGTATTGAACCCAATGTAAAAGCAATGATAACAATTGTAGCTTTTGTAAACACCCCCAATCTTTTTCGAAAAACAGCAGGCGTTAAAATGACCAGCCAGGCCAAAGTTTGGAATAAATCGCGTAATGACCAGCCTATTTCAAACGCACGAATTTGGGCGCTTATATAGGCTATTGTGATTAGTATGGAAGAAACGATCAACATTTTATTGATCAATTTGTCTTTTAACAGGTCTTCTTGTAAGACATAATTGTTATTCATCGCTTGGTCTTTCCTGGCGCATTGTAAAAAACTTTATTGCCAGCTATTCAGTTTATTAAATTTTGATGATATTATTTTGCCGATACTCGATATATTTTTCAAGCCAAAAAGGTATAAATAGTAATCCGGTTTCACTATCTGTTTGCCATTGATCTCCATCTTTAAATTGGAGGGTCCATTTACAAACGATTTTACCTCTTTTTTCTATTGCCAGCCGACACTGATCGCTTAATCCAAATGCAATAGCGTTAAGTGCAGATTCCTCATTATCAAATTTTTCGTGCCATCCATCGTATCCCGCGGTATAGTCTGATTTATTAACAGACAACCAAACAGAATGTCCGTTTTCTGTTGGTGCATCTATAGTAATGCAATTGTTATCAATGTGATAATCTAATTGCGGGTATTTTTCTAGTTTTGATAAAAAGTGTGTCAAAAATTTGTTCATTGTTTTTCATATAATTAATAACTGTATTTTATTGTTTTTTATTTATATTATTGACAATGATTATCAAGTTATGTTTTTGGACCCTAATTGTTTAATTTTCAATGTACTATTACAATGGCAAGTTGTCAAGATGTTTTTGATATTACTGCTAAATTCAAAGAATGAATGCTAGTTTTATTACATGGTATTTTCAAAATTAAGAACGAGTGGAATATGAGATATCATTATGTAATACCGATTATAATGTTAGTATTTGTATGTTTTTGTACAAATGAACCTAGCCAGATTCAAAAGCAAATTACTGAAACCGGAATCAGCGAACTGAAATTTGTATTCAAACCCGGTCTCAGAGTGGGTAATGAGACAGTCGCAAAAACGTTCCAGCCCTCATATGTTGTTACTCGTACTGGCGCATTGCTTGTTTTTTGTCAGGGACGACTAATTCATGGGGATGATAATGAGCCCAAAGTCATTCTTATGAACAAGAGTTGTGATTATGGCAACACCTGGGAAGGAGTAACCCTTTTATCTACTCCTATGAACCATTTTGCCATTTCACCCTGGGTTTCAGAATTCGAAAATGGAGAGCGTATTTTATTTTTGACCTGTGTGGGATTAAAAGTAACCAAATCATATTATGATAATGATCCCCAATTGGTTTTGGAAAAAACCGGTATTAATTTAAATGCGATTGGCATGGATAAAGCCTCGGTTTTACTACAATATTGGTCGGATGATGATGGCGTAACCTGGCACCACAAGGTGTTAACCGGTGCAGAAACTCCGCTATACAAAAATTATAATGGACATACTCCCGTATTTTTGAATGCTATTGGTCAGGTGCATGAAATTAAAAACGGTACCCATAGTGGGAGATTGATTTTGGCTGCCCCTATATATTCTGTACCGGATGGGGATACCATGACGGATAACTTTCGTAATCATCCCTGCAGTGGTTCGGGTATTATATATAGTGATGACCAGGGACAGCGCTGGGAAATGGATGGATTTATTTCCGATTTTCTTGGGAATGAAGCTTCGGTGGTTTCCATTGATGATGGAAGCCGATTGTTTATGATCCGGCGGGTGAATTCCAGTGAAAGATTTGAGAAATTATCTCAAACTCCATCGGTAATTCCGCTGCTGGACCAACGAATAGCGCATACCAGTGATGATGGTGGTGCAAGCTGGTCAGATCCGTTTTTGATTAATGTCAGTAGTGTCTTGTGTCATGGTACGCTTGCCAAAGTTGGCGACCGTTTGTATTTCTCAATACCCAATGGCAAACAACAGCACAACAAAGTAAATTGGGATGATGACCGGGTGCACGGTACCATATATTTCAGTGATGATAATGGAAAAACATGGCAGCACAAAATGATTGAAGAAGGCCCTTTCTCGTACAGTACCATTGGCAAGCTGGCTGATGGATATATGATTACCTTTTTTAGTCGGGGAGGGCATGGCGATAAGGGAATAGGATATCGGATTTTTTCTGATTCATGGTTGGAGAAAAAGAATGATAAAATTGAATGAATTTATTTTACTTGATTTCACACAATTTTTTATTAAATTATAAAATTAGTTTCAATAAACTTGACTTGTTATTGGGGAGTTTTTGAAATTATTTGGGGTGGGGATGTTAGCCCAGCCAATTGTTTTAATTTTCAATGTATTATTTTTTAGTTTTATGTAATTTCAACAATGGTAGTAAATGAATGCCTCTTTATAGTTGATCAATTGATTTTATTGTATTGATTGGAAAACTTTTTTATAGAATTGTGGGGGGCAAAACTGTATGATTCAATCATGAAATATTAAATGAAATGAAATAAATCAATAATTTTGTAAAGGAGGTAGTATGGATTTCATTCGAAACCGGTTTGTTGTTGTAAATTTGTTAATGGTTGCATTGATGTTGAATTTGGTAATCCTGCCAATCACAATGGATTTTTCATTTGCTCAGGATGCGGAAACTGAGAATTATGAATCCATCTGCCAAAAAGCAGAACAAGATGCAATTGAAGATGAAGATAGTAGCGCCAGTTTCGCTTTTGGCGGATTCATGTGTGGTGTTTTTGGTTATATCTTTGCGGCCACAAGCAAACCCGAGCCTCCTGTAGAACGCCTTGTTGGCAAAGATGAGGATTATGCTCACGCATATGCAACATGTTATCGTCAAAAAGCTAAAAGTCTTCGGACAAAAGCTGCTTGTATTGGGTGGGCAGTTGGCTCAACTGTATCAATGGTTTATTTTATGGCTACGACTGAATCCAATTAAAAGCGTTTAAGGTTTTCCGGGTAAAGATGTTTCTTTACCCGGTTTATTCTCGAGATCAAGATGGTTCGTACAAAAATTATCAAAGATTACTTTTTATTTGTCCTTTTGTTTTGTGTCTTTCAAGGAAAGATAACTTTTTCCGCTACATTGCAAAGTGTTGAATTGGTTTCGTTAGCTGCAAATTTTACAAAAATTTTAGTTGAAAATGATATAGAGTCTTTAACTAAAGGTAGTTTTTACCTAAAGTATCCTGAAACGCTACTTTTAAAAATTAATTATCCTGTAATGCAGGATATTGTAATAAATGATACATTGATGCAAATTTTTTATCCTGAAAAGCATTTGCTTTATAATGTAAATGCAGATTATCATGAAAAATTTATGTTTTTATCTCCATTTATTGCATCTCAATACAAAGACTATGGTCTATCTGCTTTATCATATACACTTGCAGATTATCAAGTGGAGAATGATACCCTGATAACTATATGGCAACCTCCAAAAGAGATGGGCAATGCGGGAACAACGGTGCTAAAAACGTTAAATGATAAATTAGTGAATGTTGTAATTTATGATGAAAAAGATACAATTGTTCAAAAGATATTTTTCAAGGATTATCAAAAATTGGGTTATATAGGCTTCCCCGGAACTGTTGAGATATTATATATGAATAGCGAAAAAAAAACAAAAAAGAATGTGACTTTGACAAACCTTGAATTAAATAAAAGCATTCCCGATAGTTTAAATATAGACATTCCAGAAAATGTAACGATTGAAAATTTTGAATGGTAAATGTTGATTTGAAATTTAAATGGGCAATTTGTTTGTCATGTTTCTTATTTACAACGGCAACCTGTTTTCCCAATGATAAAGATATACAATTCATCCTTAAAAGTCATCCCTCTTTAGATGTCAAGGCTTTTAATGAATCCCCAATTGAAGATTTATCGCTGATAAAGCTTTTACCCAAGGGAGCAATCAAAGTCTATCAAAATTTTATTTCTCCTCAAGACAAGCCAACATGTAATTTTAATGTCAGTTGCTCAAATTTTGGTTATATGGCGATTAAACAAAGAGGGGTTTTTACGGGTATTCTATTAACCGCAGACCGGTTGGTTCGTTGTAATGATATTGCTCTGAAATATTATGAGATAGATCCGGTGACCGGTAAAGCTATTGATGATATTTTATATTATCAAATAGTTTTAAAAGGGAAGCAACATGAGCATTAAGCATCTTTTTAGTATAATAATAATATTTTTAGCAATACGTGTTTGCGCGCAAAACATGGATTTTCACGAATATTATACTCCAACGAATACAATAAAGTTTGCAAATTATCTATATGAAAATCAGGACTACCAGTTTGCAATCTCTGAGTATGAACGCTATCTTTATTTATGTAAAAAAGAGTCATTGATATGCGATGTAGATAGTATTACGTTTAAAATTGGAATGTGTTATCAGTATACAAAAAAATATCAAAATGCTTTAGATAAATTTGGGGCTATTCATAAAAGTAATGATTGGGTTTATAATAATGCGTTGCTGCAAACCGGATACATCTATTATCAATTGAATCAGTATGAAAAATCTATTACGTATTTGGAGCAGATTGATAAAAGTAATGTGAGAGTAGAAAAAGAATTATTGATAGCTGCAAATTATATGATCGAAAAAAAATGGATAAAAGCCCAAATGCATTTGCATCAATTAGATGATATTAAACATTTTTTTATAAATGATTTTAAACAATTGCAACAAATTGGCCCCAATTTAACCATGAAAAATCCAGTTACAGCGGGAATATTGTCTGCATTCTTACCAGGATTAGGGAAATTATATGCCGGACGTAATATTGATGGTATTTCTACTCTGTTACTGGTTGGAGTATTGTCATGGCAATCATTTAGTTCATTCTCAGACGATGGAAGTCATTCAGTAAAGGGATGGTTGTTTGGTAGTCTTGGTACTGTTTTTTATCTGGGAAATATTTATGGATCTGCTGTTACTGTTAAAGTCCAAAATATTGAAATTAATAATCAGTTTGATCATAGAATTAGGGTTTCTGTTGAAAAAGTTTTTAATCCATAGTATTGTTCTTTTAGCTGTTCAGAGTTTTGCACAATCCGGTTTGAACGATATTATTATTTTTAGTGACTATTTGGTAGATCAAAACAATTATCATGATGCTTTAAAAGAATTGCATAGAGTATTGTGCTTTTCTAAAGAAACAGATATTTGGGGACAGGTTTACTTCAAGATGGGTTTATGTTATAGAGAATTGGGAGACAATACAAAATCTATTGAAATGTTTAATACAGCCCAGAACTATACAAGTAGCAATGATCAGTTGTTTGAAATCATTACAGCAAAAGCCTCTGGCTATATTGTTTTGGAGAATTACAGTCTTGCGCAATTAGAATTGTTGTCTTTACTACAAAAGCCTATTGATGAAGTGAAAAAGAAGAATATTTATTTCTTGTTGTTTATTTCTGCTGTTTATGCTAAAAATTGGCCAAAAGCAAACGAGTTTTTAAGTGATTATAACCGATTGAATGATAAAGAATGCTTCCCCAGGTTGAATAATATTTTAAAAAAAACTGAGACGTCTAAAACAAAAAATCCAAATGTTGCCAAATGGTTGTCTACATTTATTCCCGGAAGTGGGCAACTGTATGCGGGTGAGTACAAGAATTTTGCAAATTCGTTGATACTGAATTGTCTAAACTTGACAGCAAATATTTCACTATTCGCTGCAGGAGACACTAGTGGTGCTGTTTGGTATTATTTGTTTATAACAGACAGATTCTATCGGGGAGGACGCTATCAGGCTGAGCAGTCAGTATATCGTGTACGAGATGAACAAAACGAAAATATTCAAAGAGAAATTTTAAATGTTTTGAATAATTACCCAGCATTCACTTCCACCAGTAACAACTAGACAGAACTCGTTAAATATAATTCCCTCACCAAAGAATTCCATTTACTATTTGATTTTATTTATACGCTTGATTTGTTTTTGTATAAAAAGTAAAATTTTATTGAATTATTTCGCTTCAATTTATTAGACTGAACATTTTGGCTCTAAAATTGCTATTTATAAAATAGCTATGTATAGGTATGTTATCATAGTTTTTTGGGACTAAAAATTATTACATGTTTTGCTTCTGTTAGTATTATTATAACATGAATTTGACCTTTTGTATTAACGCAAAATTACCCCGTCTTTTGCCTAATTCCTAAAGTCTATCTTGCTAGTTGTAGAAAAATGTCTGTACGAGTTTGGAGGAGATATGCAGGAACATGAATTTGTTTACAAGACTGTGAAAATTCCGGCAAAATTGGAGGGGTTGGTTAATCATATGCCGGATGTGGAACGATATCGGGAAGAGTTGTCAAATCTTGGGGGGCAATGGGACCTGTTTACGATTCTGGGTAAAATGAACAATATGGGTACTGATATGAGCAGTACTCAAAAGAGTTTTCAGGAATTAACTTTTCAATTGTTGGGGCAACTGGGTTTAGAAACATTAAAAAAGACAGTACAAAATATTAAAGCCAAAGCCCAGGTAGTAGTTGATATTGTAATACGAAATCTGTTTGAACGTACTGCCGATATCGGGTTTCTTTCTACTGATGATGATATTCGCGCTTTTTTATCTCACACAGATAATGATCTGAATGATAAAAACCACGCTACACTGGAATTTAATCACTCTCATATAATTCAACGTTTTAAAGAGTATGTGGCCAAATATTCTGTATATTTTGATATCATACTCCTTGATACAAAAGGGAATGTTAAAGCCCGGTTAGATCAAAATTATAATGTACAACACTCTAATGATCCATTCATACAGGATGCGCTTTCAACTAGCAAAGAATATGTCGAAATTTATCGGGAAACGGATGTACTGCCCGGTGAAGGGGATTCTTTAATATACGCGTATCGTGTTCAGGAAAGTAATAACAGTCAGGCAAAATCCATTGGTGTTTTGGCCCTGTGTTTCCGGTTTCAGAATGAAATGAAAGGCATCTTTTCCAAGCTGCACAATGCTAAAGAGTGGGGCGTATTAACGCTTTTAGATAAAACGGGCAAAGTGATTGCAAGTTCAGATGAAGAACATATCCGAATAGGTGCACAAATGGAGTTGGCTTTGGATGGTGATTTCAATATAGCTCGGTTTGCCGGTCGTGAGTATTTAGCCAAAACTTGTAAAACGCAGGGATATGAGGGATATATGGGCCTGGGCTGGTTTGGGCATGTTATGCTTCCTCTGCAGCATGCATTTGCGCAGGCAGATACAAAAGATCTTGAAAATCGGATTGACAAAACAACCTTGTCACAGGTTTTGTCTTCATCACAATTATTTTCAAAAGAATTAAGAACTATACCTTTAAAAGCTGAATTGATTCAGTCTGAATTAGAGCGGACTGTATGGAACGGCAATGTTGATGAAAAAAACGATTCTACCAAAGTTTTACTTTGGAGTATTTCCAACGCCGGTGAACGTACTAAATCCGTATTTAAAGATTCTATTGATAATCTTTACGAAACCGTTATTTCTTCCATTTTGCAGGATGTAGAATTTCAAGCTGCACTGGCCGTTGATATTATGGACCGGAATTTATATGAACGTGCGAATGATTGCAGATGGTGGGCATTGACTTCAGAGTTCAGACGTCTATTGGCCCAGGATTCGATCTCATCTCAGGATTTGGATTCAATAACTCGAATTTTAAAATATATTAATAATTTATATACCGTCTATACGAACCTATTTGTATTTGACAAACGGGGTAAAATACTTGCAGTTTCTGATTCTGAACAACGTCAGTTGGTAGGAACACATCTGGATCAAGCCTGGATCAAAGAAACATTATCAATTAGGGATAGTCAAAAATTTAGTGTGTCTGATTTTGAGAAAACAGCTCTTTATAATCAGGAGCACACATTTATTTATGGAGCTGCCATAACAGATTTAACAAACTCGTCAATTGTTTTGGGTGGTATTGGTATTGTGTTTGACAGTACACCTCAATTTTCTGCAATGTTGAATGATTCACTATCAAAAGATGATAAAGGTAATGCCAGAGAAGGCAGTTTTGGTTTATTTACCAACCGCCAGGGGTATATTATAAGCTCTACCACATTGGATTTTCAGCCAGGCGACAAGATTGAAATTGATCCAACCTTACTTGCTTTGAATAATGGTGAAAAGACCTCCAAAATTGTTATTTTGAACAATAAATATTATGCTGTTGGTGCATGCACAAGCGCGGGATACAGAGAATACAAAGTGAATGATGGTTATGTTTATGATGTTGTCGGACTCGTATTTTATCCCGTTGCGCCGATCAAAGACTCGGTTGTAAAACTAATAAATAAAAACATTAGTTTTGATAATCAGACAGCTGCTGCCAATGCTAAAGATACAATTGATTTGGCAACATTTTATATTGGTGGAAACTGGTTCGGAATAAACGCTTCTGATGTGTGTAAAGCTATAGAATACAAAAATGTTACTGGTATGCCGGGTATGCATTCTCTGATCAGTGGTAAAACGTTATTTGACGATCAGGTGATTTTTGTGATTTCGTTACATCAATTGTTAAATGCAACAGATGCTATTGATCCTGCCAGGGCATCAATTATTGTTGTGGAATTGATTTTGGAAAATAATCAAAAAGTTAAAGTAGGGCTTGTTGTGGATGCACTGGGTCAAATTCCCAGGGTAAATAATGATAATATAGACAGAGGACAATCTGTACTGGATGAAAATGAGCTTGTTGATTGTATTGTAAAACCTTCAAAAGGCTCTGATACCTCTGAAATATTAATTGTATTAAATCTGGATTACCTATTAAAACAGATACAAAATAAGGGTGTGATTGAAAAACTTCAAATACTTGCTTGATTTTGTTTTGAAAATGCAAATTTTATCTTTATCATAATTATCCTATACATACATGATGAATAAATTTATTGTAAAGGTGTCTCTCTGATAAAAGGGATTATTATGAGTAAAGAAGCTTTGTATTGCCCGGTCTGTGAGAATGAGGGAAGCGTTGATGATGAATTTTGTCCCGATTGTGGAGCTTTGTTTGTTGATGGCGCAAAGTGTGATACCCATTATTCTGAACCGGCAGAAGGGGTGTGTATTATCTGTTGTATTGCATACTGTAAACGCTGTGCAAACCGGGTAAATGGGAAATTTTTGTGCAATGCGCATAGTCATTATGAAATTGTTGAAGGCATGGCCAAAGTATATGGCGTTTCTGATCTTGCTCAGGCAGAATATGTTAAAGAGAACCTGGAATCATCAGGGCTGCATCCGTTTTTATACTCGCGAAAATCCAATCCATTGCACCTGGGAAGTTCTGACTATACATTGTATCGTATTGCCGGAGACACCAATCGTGTTAATATCAATGAATACAAAGTTATGGTGCCTTGCCAGCAAGTTTTAACCGCAGAGAAAATATTGAGGGAAATGGGGATGTCGGATTAAATTTTTCATAGTAAATAATTCATTGTGAAAGATTGTTTTGCATAAATGCAAATATTAAGTATATTAGCTTTCAGTTTGGAGTAAAATATGCATATTCTCTTTCTCACCCAGACAACTGTCCAGGGGGCATCCAGTCGGGCCAGAGTTTACGAATGGCTAGGCTATCTTGATAAAGAGAATATAAAATATACTGTACGTCCGGGCGTATCGGAAAAACTGGACCGTGTCTATCATTCACATCCAACTTTATTTAACAAGATTTTATGGTTTCTACTCAAGGTTCAAGACAGAATTGCAGTTTTACTGCAATTGAAAAAATATGATATTGTTGTATTGCAAAGAGAGACCTTGCCATATTTTTATCCATTGTTGGATAAATTGATTGTACGGCTGGCACCTTTTAGTGTTTTTGATTTTGATGATGCTATTTTTGAATATTATAAAAAGAAAACCCTGTTTAAAAGACTGGTTCTCTATTTTAAATCCGTTGAAAAAATTATAAGCAATTGTGATGCGGTTATAACCAGCACACCCTATCTTGAAGCGTATACAAAGAAATATAATTCCAATGTTACGGTTGTTCCAACCTGTATTGAAACGCCAGTTAGTCCCAGGCCCAAAAGGTCCAAGGATGGCCCAACAGTAATAGGTTGGATGGGAAGTAATTCAACCCGGGAATACTTGAATGAAGTCACCCCGGTAATGCTATGTTTGAGTCGATCTTTTGAAATCGTTTTTCGTTTGGTGGGGATTGAGAATTATAATGTACCCGGCTTGAATATTGAATGTTTGCCATGGAATAAAAAAAGTGAATTACAAGACCTGCAATCATTTGATATCGGCATTATGCCCTTGACAGACAATCCCTGGACGCGGGGGAAAGCCGGCTACAAGCTTTTGCAGTACATGTCAGCAGGCGTTCCTGTTGTTGCATCCGCCGTGGGATTCAATAAAGAGATCATTCAACATGGTGACAATGGTTATCTTGCTTCCGGTTTGGATGAATGGGAGATGTGTTTAATATCCTTGATTCAGGATGCAGAGGTTTATGAGAAATTCAGTAAAAACGGTCTTGAAACAGTCCATAATAAATTCTCTTATGACGTAAATGCCGATAAATGGCTGAATGCCATGGTAAAGCAAAAGGAAGTAAAGCCGGTAAACGTAATGCAAGTCACAACCTCAAGTGATATTGGGGGTGCTGAAAATTTGGTTCTGAAAATGATGGCCCACAAAAGTGATAAAGTGAATTATACCCTGGTATGCTTAAAGGGTGAGGGCATTTTGATTCAGGAAGCGGCAAAATATAATGTACCGGGTTATTTACTGAATTTTTATAATCCATTGTCTTTGTACAAACTTGGCAGCATCATCAAGAAACACAAGATTGATCTTATACAAACCCATGGAATAACGGCACAGGTTGTTACGCTTTTTTTTAAGCACAGGCGATCTGTCCCTGTAATTTCAACGCTGCATGGGATTCATGATTTTGAAAATCCGATGAAATCATGGTTGTTTAAAATGACACAAAAAGATATATGCCAATGGATTTCCGTGACAAAGACGGGCGCTGACCAGATTTTGGGAAAATACAATTTACCCAGTGATAAAATTTCTGTAATATATAATGGGATTCACCCCTTTGATGTTAATAAAGTGACTCAACATGGCAAAACAAGAGTTCTGACAGTTGCTAGTTTAAAAAAAATTAAAGGTCATATCACTTAACTTCAAACGGCAAAATTATTCAAAGATAGAGGAAATACATCTATACAGTTTATTTTTTTGGGCCGTGATGATATGAATGGAAAACTAGAGAATCTGGCAGAAACTTTGGGCGTATCGGAAATGATTGAATTTGCCGGTTTTCATACAAACGTTAAATCATGGTATCAGAGTGCAGATATTTTTTGTCTCCCCTCTTGGTCTGAAGGAATGCCGGTTTCTATATTGGAGGCCATGTCCGCCGGACTGGTTGTTATTGCATCCCAAGTAGGAGGTATTCCTGAATTGATTGAACATGAGCATTCGGGTTTTTTAATGCCACCCGGTGATCCTGAAAGACTGTGCGAGTTGATTACAAGAGCTATAGAGGACAGACGTTTTGTTCAATATTTAACTAAAAATGCGAGAAATAGAGTATTGAAAGAATTCTCTTTAAATAGAATGGTAACAGAGTATGAAACTTTGTATTACCGAATAGTCAATGAATAGAACAATAAGGATTTTGCATATGCGTCTATGGATTTTGGTTTTGTTGTTTGTGTTCAATGTACATGCAAGTACATTTTATGTGTCTAAACTGGGCAGCAATTCAGATGGATCATCATGGGAGAAAGCATTTACTTCGGTACAAAAAGCACTGGACTCTGTTCCCAATTCCAGTGGAGGGCACAAGATTATCATCCGGCCGGACACCTATTTTGAAGGCATGCTGTATCCCGCTGAAAAAGGAGCCAAGGGAAGCTATAATGAATTGATTGGTGATATTTATGGTGAGTATGGATCTGGCACCAGTGGATGGGTTGTTATCGATTCCGGTGATCCCGAGCTTAAAGGCTTTAAGAGCTATGACTGGTGGGGGCCTATACGGTCCAATTCACAGGGATGGTCAAAGGAGCATACGGATCCGACATTCTCAGCAATCGGTTGGGACCGCTGGCATTTGAAAAATCTATATGTCACCGGTGGCGATGGCGGTATCTTTTTTGATTTGACAGATCAGGTTAAACCTTTTTCGGTATTTGTAGAAAATTGTGTCAGTATTGGTCGTGCGTTTGGTGGCGGTGTAGCCAGCTGTTTGTCGAGACATGATGAGCCTATTTTGTTTAAAAACTGCTGGCTGTGGGCATTGGATGAATGGGGAGATACCTCTGCCGCGTATGTACGTGTTGAAAACGAGTCTATGCCTGAACTGCCGGATGTACGATTTGAAGATTGTACAATGGTCAGTCCGCAATGTGCATTAAAGGCCAGCAATTTCGGATTCCATACCTATACCCATGCAGCGATTGAAAGATGCCGATTGATTGTGCTGAATTTTTCTCAGCCCCATGGAACGCCTTCAAACGGGATCATACAGAGTGTTCAGAATGGTAATCTTTTACATGTAGATATTACAGATTGTACCCTGATGGGATACAAGCTGTTTGGTGTAATTGTAGACAAGGCATCGGCTGATAGTATTGATTATACTACTCGTGGTGATGTAAAAGCATATGTTCAGTTTCAACAGGATCTACCAAAAGGATTTTTGCGCTTGCCAGACTGGCCTGTGGATGTTTTTAATCATCTTTTGCCTCCTGATCCTCGTAAATCCTCTGTTTATGAGAATGAGCAACTGTTGAAAAAAGACCTTTGTGAAATTTCGCCTTTTATGTGGAAAGGTCAATTGTGCCATATGGAAAGCATTCGTCCTGGCAGTGGTGGCGTGAAAAGTGATTATTATCTTTTACTAAAGGATGCAGTAACAGGAAAAGAACTGGCGCGTTGTGCGTATGGTTATGGTCTTGCTTCGATTTTGGTTGAAAATGAGACGGTTTATCTTTTTGCCTCTCGTTGGGAGAATGGTACTTGGAATGATGTTACCTGTTTTGAGTCAAAAGATCTAAAGCATTGGGACTCTTGGGTTGTGGTTAAAGGAGAGAATGAGGGACTTTTTAACTCTTCGGTATGTAAATCTGCGGATGGATTTGTTATGGCTTATGAATCCAATACCAAAGCGTATCCTGCTTTTACAACCAAATTTGCACAATCCTCTGATTTAAAGCAGTGGACCAAGCTGCCTGAGGCAACTTTTGGTACAAATCGATATACCGCATGTCCCTGTATACGATATATTGACGGCTGGTATTATGTGATGTACCTGGAAAGTCGTTCACCCCGCTGGGAGTTTGAAACCTGGGTTACCCGTTCAAAAGATTTAAAGCATTGGAAATTGAGCGCTGCGAATCCTGTATTGCGTGCAGATGGTCTGGATGAAGGGGTTAACGCCTCAGACCCGGATATTATAGAGGTTGATGGAAAGACCTGTATCTATTATGCGGTTGGAGATCAGCGTAGCTGGATGAATGTTAAACGGGCCTGGTACCCCGGAAGCTTGAAAGACTTTTTTGAATCCTGGTACCGTGTTGCCGGCATTCCGGATTGTGGTGCTGTCTCTTTTAAAGAAAAATAATACATTGGTAGAACACGGGGGTGTTCTTGCCAGGTTACAAGGGGGATTTTTCCTGCATTATTGTATTCCACATATATTTTTGTCATTTCACATTTAGATTCATTTAACAGAAATATACACCGCATTTGTTTGTTATAAATGTAACCTTGTACTCAAGTTCCCGTACAAATCAACTAATATTGAATGTATAATAATTATGCCGGAGGTATAATATATATGAAAGCTGTATTGTACAAAAAATATGGCCCTCCCGAGGTATTAGAGTTGCATGATATTGTTACACCAATACCGGGGGAAAGTCAGGTTTTGATACGTAATCACGCTGTTGTAATTAGCGCGACGGATGTGATTTTTAGAAGAGGGATTCCCAGATATACAAGAATGATTTTGGGGATGAGCAAACCCAAAAATCAAATTTTAGGTGATGCATTGTCCGGAACAGTTGTCAAAGTGGGAAGCAATGTTGAAAAGTTCAAACCCGGGGATACGGTTTACGGAGCATCCGGCGATACAATGGGTGCTTATGTAGAGTTCCAATCCCTGGCAGAAAACGATGCCATTGCGAAAAAACCGGAAAACATGAATTTTAATCAGGCTGCGGCTGTATGTGACGGCGCCCTGGTTGCCCTACCGTTTTTAAGAGACAATGCAAAATTACAAAGCGGACAAAAAATATTAATCATTGGCGCGTCCGGAGCAATAGGTACTTTTGCGGTGCAGCTTGCCAGTTATTATGGTGCCGAGGTGACCGGTGTTTGCAGCACAAATAATGTTGATCTGGTGAAATCATTGGGAGCTGATTCTGTGATCGATTATAGCCAAACAGATTTTTCCAAAACCGGAGAAACCTATGATGTGGTTTTTGATACCGTTGGCAAGAGCTCCTTTACAAAGTGTAAAAAAATATTGACTGATAAGGGGATCTATTTAACAACAGTATTAAATTTTTCAATCCTGATGCAGATGCTCTTAACTTCCAAAAGTAAGGGTAAAAGAGCAGAGATCGCTTTTACCGGCATGCGCAAAGCTCGGGATAAAGCCAGAGACCTTGAACTATTAAAAGAATTGATAGAAGAGGAAAAGGTCTGGTCTGTTATAGACAAGTTGTATCCCATAGAAGATATTGTAGAAGCACATCATCATGTTGAAGCAGGTCATAAAAGGGGCAGTGTGCTTGTCATTTTGGACCATTTACATCAATAAGGAAAATGAAGGATATATATATATGAAAAGAACAGCACGAGTAACAGGTGTTTTATATTTATTGGTAATTATTCTGGCTGGGTTCAGTGAAGGATTTGTACGTTCGAGTTTGATTGTAACCGGCGATGCGGCTGCTACAGCCAGTAATATAATGGCCTCTGAGGGATTGTTTCGTCTTGGATTTGCCACAGATTTGATAGCATTCATGTGTGATGCGGCAATTGCGATGTTGTTTTATGTACTTTTAAAGCCCGCAGGTAAAACTATTGCTTTGGTTGCTGCTGCTTTCAGATTGCTGGCGCATCCTGCAATTGCCGCGGTGAATTTGCTAAACCATTTTGTTGTATTGCCGTTGTTGAGTGGCTCTGCGTATTTGTCCGGTTTTGGACAGGAGCAGTTGAATGGGCTTGCAATGTTGTTTTTGGATTTGCATGGATATGGTTATTTAATAGGTGGAGCATTTTTTGGCGTACATTTGTTTTTATTGGGATATTTGTTGTACAAATCAAATTTGTTTCCGTCAATATTTGGTGTATTTATGATTATAGCCGCATTTGGATATTTAACTGAAAGTTTTGGTGATTTCCTTTTACCTGGCAATGAAACGTTATTTGCCTGGTTTGTTGCAGTACCTGCTGTAATTGCCGAGTTTTCATTAACTTTATGGTTGCTGATTAAAGGTGTAAAAGAACCTGTGCATAATTGATCTTTTGTTCTGGGGCATAACTTTTGTGTTTCTCCATAAAACAGGAGTAGTAAATGTTTAAGCAAAGAAAAAGCAACGTTAGTAATGCTGAACAAAAGCCTTTACGGTTATGGCCTGGTATTGCTCTTGTTATTTTGCAATGGCTGACAAGATATGTGCTACCCATATTGGTCCCTGCGGCTTTGGCTCTTGCCGTGTTTGGTGGCCTGATATTGGGGCTGGTTGTTGTACTTTGGTGGGCGTTTTTCAGCCGGGCACCTAGAACAGACCGCTGGTTGGGCGTTTTGTTGATTATTGCTGCTATGGCTGCTACTCCTCTGATTTTACATGAATCCATTGCAAACGGTATGATGGGTTTGATGTTTGTTATTTACGCAACTCCGCTTGTGAGTTTAATGTTTGTCTTTTGGGCAGTAATATCACAACGATTTCCTGTCCCAGTCAAACGGACCACTATGGTTGTTGCGGTTTTGATGGCTTGTGGGTACTGGGCGCTTTTGCGTACCGGTGGTATAACTGCCGATTTGCATATTGATTTTAGCTGGCGATGGACTGCCAGTCCTGAGGAGCAACTGGTCGAGAAAATTGATCCTCAAACAGAATTGCCGCATCAAATAGTTGATGTAGATTCGACATTGCAACCCGAATGGCCGGGATTTAGAGGCCCTGCACGTAACGGCATTGTACGCGATATAGTTATCGACTCAAGCTGGTCGGTTACACCACCACAGGAGTTGTGGCGACGGGCTGTTGGGCCGGGTTGGTCTTCTTTTGCAGTCCACGGCAATCTGTTCTTTACACAGGAACAGCGTGGTGATGATGAAATTATTGCGTGTTATCATCTAAAAACCGGGAAACCTATGTGGATGCACAGCGATGAAACCCGTTTCTGGGAGTCAAATGGTGGTGCGGGGCCACGTGGGACACCTACCCTTGACAATGGATGTGTTTATGCTTTGGGCGCAACCGGAATTTTGAATGTTTTGGATGAGCGGGACGGGTCCGTAATATGGTCACGGGATGTTGGGCAAGATACGGAAACAAAGGTCCCGATGTGGGGTTTTTCTGCTTCTCCGCTTGTGTTAGATGACAAGGTCATTGTTGCGGCGGCGGGTTCTCTTGTTGCGTATGCGCTGGAAACCGGGGACCTGATTTGGAATTTGAATGCCGGTGGAGATTGTTACAGTTCTCCGCATTATGTAATGATTGATGATGTTGAACAGATCCTGTTTTTAAATGAGGCGGGGATCAAGAGTGTAACACCTGAAAAGGGTGCAATATTATGGCAGCATGACTGGGAGGGACATCCTATTGTGCAGCCTGCACTGATAGATGATGGTGAAATGCTCATTAGTGTGGATGATCGGAATGGGGTTCAATGTATAACCGTTGCGCAGGAGAATGGAAAGTGGACCGTTAATGAAAAATGGAGCTCGAAACGGATTAATCCCTATTTTAACGATTCTGTTATCCATCAGGATTATGCTTATGGTTTTCATGGAAACGGACTTACCTGTGTAGATTTGAAATCCGGTGAACGCTTGTGGAAAGGCGGCCGTTATGGCCGGGGACAGTTTGTCCTTTTGGACGAACAGGATTTGATGATCGTCTTGTCAGAAAAGGGAGAACTTGCACTGGTGCGTGCTGTTCCGGAGGGATATCATGAACTGGTCAAATTCCCTGCCATTGAAGGCAAAACCTGGAACCATCCGGTCGTGGTTAAAGACAAGCTGCTGGTTCGTAACGGACAAGAGATGGTGGCGTATCAGTTAAAGTTGATGGCAAGCTGACAGGTTTTTGATTATATGATCGAAAATGAGTAGGAGTTGAAATGAAAATATTTAAATTAACAATATTGCCGGTGTTTCTGGCATTTCTCTGGATCACTGTATCCGAGTTTGTGCGCAATGAGCTGCTGTTTAAATCCTATTGGGTTGAGCATTACGAAAAATTGGGGATTGTTTTTCCATCCGCTCCGGCCAATGGTGCGGTTTGGGGGTTATGGTCGTTGCTGCTGGCAGTATTGATCTATATTCTTGCAAAGAAATTCAGTTATGTGCAAACCTGTCTGCTTGTGTGGTTTGCGGGATTTGTGCTCATGTGGGTTGTTATTGGCAATCTGAATGTCTTGCCTTATGGGCTTTTGGCTTTTGCAATCCCTTTGAGCCTTTTAGAGGTGTTTGTAGCGGGGTGGATTGTTCGAAAACTCGGGTGATTTTTAGTAAACCATAGGCCATTGCTGTTAGAATCATGGGAAGAAGAAAAGCATGTAAAACGGGACAAATGTCCCATTATAATATTTCACAATGCAGGAATCTGCATCGCGATCGGTTATAATCAACTTTGAGGGATTATGGAGCCCGTATTTAAACAACTTGATGATGGTGATATCCATCGAATTGCCAAACAATGGTTTTTTGTAGAACAAGTAGTT
Organism: bacterium; assembly: GCA_963693055.1. Classification (GTDB taxonomy): domain Bacteria; phylum Zhuqueibacterota; class Zhuqueibacteria; order Residuimicrobiales; family Krinioviventaceae. The sequence continues at coordinate 4,424,622 of OY843751.1, read as the reverse complement.
GCTGAGAGCTATAATGGTGCTAAATTAGATCAATCTTTGAATGATTTAGTTTATATCCAACATATACTAGATGACCAACTTTTCTCGTCAAATCAAAAATGGGAATTGCAATCTTTGGGTATTGTTTTTGGACGGGTCTTGTCAAAAAATGTCCCTGGATTGGATTGGTGGGTGATTACAGATGAGTTTGGAACTGATTCTACTTTGCGATACAAAGATACATCTATATGTATAAATGCAATTACCATGATTTCAAAACGATTTGAAAAAAAAGAAAATGTAAATGTTCAACAGCTATATGAACTTGTAATACAGCATTTGCAAGATATGATTGATAACGGCTTCAAGTGATTTACTTGAGTTAATCATTTAATTTAAATATCCACCGGTATAGGGATCTGCATTGTAAACAGTTTTATAGCTGACAGCTAGAAGCGAATAGCTGTCAGCTATAAAATCTATTTCAACTCGAACCGATATAACACAATTGCATATCCGGGAACGATCAGGGTGTTGTTCTTGAGGGTTTGATCGCTTTCCTGAATAGATACGGTGGGGGAGAATCCCGGTACATTGTAGGCATTGGGATCATCATGACGGATAGTCCACGATTTACATGCGGATGTCAGTTTTGTGTTACCCAGATTCAAAATTACTTTTTCAGCATTCTCCGTAGGGTTCACTACTGCAACGGTTAACGCACTTGAATCTTCTGTCAGAGCTGCTGAAATATCCATAGCACCTGTATCACCGGAAATAGCTAGCGGCAGGGTGCCAAACTGTTTACGATACAGTTTTAATGGCAAGCCTGTGGTTGCAAATCCGGATGTGGTAGGTGTGGTTTTGATGCAGCCAATCACATTCACGGTCTGGGCATAGTTAGCCATGAAATAGAGATCGCTGTTGCGGAAATACTCGTGCAGTCCCATTGCTACGCCAAGCGCATCTTTTAAATGATAGCGCACACCGAGCTCACCATAAATATAGTCACCATACCAGAAATTCCATTCATCCATTGCAATGCGGATGTCTTTATCTGCCAGGCCATTAATTTCCTTGCGGTATTTGCGATGGGCGTTGGCCCTTTTAAGGATGTCGTTCTTGAGCTGGGCAACGTGCTCAGTAACATCATCTATCTCTTTGCAATAGATGTGCTCGCTGATGAGGTTCATATAGTCTGCACATTCTTTGAGCATAATTTCGCTCCATTCACCAACTTCGCCCACACCAATGAGCTGAATATCCGGATTTACCGCCCACATGGCTTTTGCTATTTCATTGTGTTTTTTTACATACTCGGATAGGGGCATATGCCCCAGCTGCCAGCTGCCAAACATCTCATTCCCTACGGCCCAAAAATCAACATGCCAGGGTTCGGGATGTCCGTTTGATTCACGCAATTTCCCCATGGGAGTGTCAACAGAACCCAGGAAATATTCCACTTCTTCGGCAACTTCATCAACAGTACCCAATCCGGTATTTACTGCAACAAAAGGTTCAGAATCAATGATCTGCATCAATTCCATATATTCGTGAATGCCAACATCGTTGTGTTCTACACCTTTCCATGCAGGATTTTTCCGGGGCGGACGTTTATCCCGCTCTCCAATCCCGTCACGCCAGTTGTACCCACTTACAAAGTTACCGCCAGGCCAGCGATAGACCGGTGAATCGAGTTCTTTTAACAGTGCAACAACGTCTTTGCGCCATCCCTTGATATTGTCAGCCGGCATAAGCGAGAGCGTTCCTATGCGGAATTCGCCTTTACCTTTACTCACAATTTCAATGCTGATATCATGAGATCGGATACCGGAAGTGAATTCAATAGGATAGGTTTGATAATCCGCAGAGAGTGTGGTTATTTCTGCAACCACCATTGTATTTTGTTTTGATGTCAATCGAACAATAACAGGTGCGGCAGAAGCATCTCCTGAAAGAACAATGCGGCCGGTATAGTGTTTGTCTCTGACGAGTTCCAAACCCCCCTGCCGGATACCGGTAAACGTGCCATTGGCCGCAAGTTTGATGACCGGTGTGTGTGCTCCTGTATAGGGATTTTGAGTGTCCATGGTTACCGAACCTTTGGGGCCAATAACCTGCCAGGGTGATGCTGCAAGATATTGAAAGTCACCTGTTTGCCAAAAGGGATCATCAGCCGTGCCCCAGGGATTGAACTTTTCTGTTACGGGATAATAGAATTTGCGGTCCATTAACATTTCCGCCCAGATACCGCCATAGATACATTTACCCAGGTGTTCAATAAACTGACCATAAATATAAGGAGATATAGGCTCAGCTTTTTGAACCATATCGATTTTTATGGTGGCCGAAAATAGATTGGTAACCATAACCAAAGTGATGATAAAAATAGAAATTTTTTTCATAAAACACTCCTTCGAATGGTGCGATGGGTTTAACATTTCGCTAAAATGTGGAATGAAATGTCAAAAGTTCTACGAGTTGATGAAATGTAATATATTGTAAAATTTGATAGAATTCAAATATTAATTCAAAATGTTAGATGATTATTTGAGGTCCTTTGTTGAATTGGCAGGGGGAAATAAATAGATTTTTTTTTGTTTTCTAATTTTTTGGGGTTTCTTTATAAATAATTGATATTCAAAAACTGTACAGGTAAGACAAAAATTGTCCAGGTTTACCATTTGAATGCGACTGCGCGTTTCCCGAGAATGTAATCATCAAAGACAACCGATGCTGCATGTTCAGCTAATCCAAAACAGACATGTAATGGCAGTAAATGCTCTTCACGGGGATGGCAATAGCGTGCAGAGGGGGCCATCTCCCATTGCTGCATTTTTGACAAAGATATTTGAGGATCATATTGAGTAGAACATATTTCAATAAGCCAGTTTTGAAAAGCGTCATTCAGGCTATCCGTCGTATTGGAACCACTCCAGTCAAACGCCTGCATATTGTGGAAGGAGAATCCTGATCCCACAATCAGAATATTTTCATCCAAGAGCGGTCTAAGCGCTTTACCCAACTCAATATGAGCGACTGGATTGAGACCCCTGATGAGTGAAAGCTGCAGCATGGGAATATCTGCTTTGGGGTACATCATTTTCATGGGAATGAATAAACCATGGTCAAAGCCCCGTTCAGGATCAATTTTGCTTTGTATAGCAGCGTCCGATAGCAATTTTTTGATCTTTACTGCCAGTTCAGGATTACCAGGTGCAGGATATTGGATTTTATACGCATCGGGAGGAAAGCCATAATAATCATAAAACATTTCAGGAGAGGGGTGCCCTAACAGGGTGGATATTTTTTCTTCCCAATGGGCGCTGATAACGATAACCGCTTCGGGTACGGGAAATGTAGCTGGCAACTGTTCCATAAAAGTGTTCATGGCTTGGTGGCTTTTGTCACCCAGAATAGGGAGGGGGCCACCGCCATGAGAAAAATAGATAACCGTTCCATTTTGTAAAGCTGATTGTGTTTTGTTATCCATTACAAATGTCCTGAATTAATTACACATTTTATATTGCGGTATCAGACTCTACAATAGGCAGCAGCCTTGAATCTATCAGGGCGGCAGTACGATGCCCCAAACCTGCAAGATATTCCTTGTGAGATGAGAACGCCATGAAATCGGCAAGTGAGTTTTGACGGACCAGCATAACCAGGTCCCATTTTTCATCCTGTGGACCAATTAAAAAGCTTCCACCTTTACCCAGAAAAATTAGTTCACCACCGGTTTCTTCCAGATAAGGTGTTGTATAATCGATATATTTTTGAAATGCTTCTGCACCGGTTATTGGCGATTCTGGCTCAAGCTCGGGATTCGTTGAATAATCTGCTACATCTCTAAATCGCAGCAGGTTGAGCATAACGATTTTACCAGTTATATTTCTTTTAAATAAAGCTGCTCCAGCTTCCTGCGTCACTTCCAGATACCGTTCTGACATTTTTGATCCTTTACAATTCTCAGGTTAACTGTTTTGTATTGCAACAAAAAAAAATGAAAATACTTCCAATAAAATTTTCGTTTTGCTCGTTAGAACAGGATTTACACCAAAAGCGCCGCAATGGAAAACATATCTATCACATACAGCATGGGTGGAATTTGATTAGCTTTGCCCGTAACGATTTTGAGAACGGTCCAGCTCAGAAATCCCCATATAATGCCTTGTGAGATCGAGTAAGTAAGGGGAATTAATATCATTGCCAGAAACGCGGGAATAGCGTCATCAAAATTTGACCAGTTGATCCGTTTAACCGGGTTCATCATAAAAACCCCAACCAGAACCAACGCGGGTGCCGTTGCAATTGATGGTACAACAGAGAGTAATGGTGAGAAAAACATGAACGGAATGAAGAGCAGACCCGCAACAATAGCCGTGAGTCCTGTGCGTCCGCCTTCTTCAATACCTGCTGCAGATTCAATATAGCTTGTGCCGGCACTGGTACCTGTCATGCCGGACACTGTAGTTGAGAGCGCGTCCACAATAAGGGATTGTTTGATGTTGCGCGGTTCACCGTTTTCATCGGTAATATCTGCGGCTTCGGCCACTCCAATAAACGTAGAAAGGCTGTCAAACATATCCGTAAACAAAAAAGCGAATATTACAGGAAACATGGCAAGCTGTAATGAATGTAAAAGATCCATTTTCAACAGCAGGCTGAAATCAGGTGCGGCCCAGATCCCCTGCCAGGCAACCAGTGTTTGGGAGCCAAACAGCTCGGTAGCGTCTCCCCAGAATCTGCCAATGGGCCAGGCGAGCAAAGTTGTTGCGGCAATACCAAATATCAATGCGCCATGTACTTTTTTTGCAACCAGTAAAGCAGTAATAAAAAGACCTGCAATAAAGGTCCAGGTTATGGCATTCATACTGTTCATACCAATGACAGTTGCAGGATTTGCGATAATGAATTTTGCATTGAAAAAACCAATGATTGTTATAAATAGCCCAATACCTGCCGCAACGGCATAGCGAATCTGTTTAGGGATTGCTTTAACAATCATGGTGCGAATGTTGAATATTGATAACAGAAGAAAAATTATACCCGACCAAAAGGTTGCACCCAATGCAGTTTCCCATGGAATACCCATACCCAGCACAACTGAAAATGTGAAAAATGCATTAATACCCATACCGGGAGCCAATACAATGGGATTATTGGCATAAATACCCATCATAATACTGCTGAATGCGCTAACCAGCACGGTAGCTGTCAATACCGCACTAAAGGGCATGCCTGTTTGGCTTATCATTGCGGGATTTACAACGATAATATACATCGTAGCCAGAAATGAAGTTATACCTGCAATGACCTCAGTTTTAATTGTGGTGCCGTTCTTTTCAAGATCGAAAATACTCAGCATGTCATTTCCTCTTTTTAAAATTCCCACTTTAATCCGCAAGTCGGCATAAATTGCCAGCCATCATAAGGTAAAAAGTTTTTACTGATTTCAACCTCGCTGCCAATTGCCAGGTGTTTTCCCAGAATATACCAGAGCTGGGGCTCGGTTTGAATAATGGTTTGTTTCTCTCCTGAAAAATCGTCCTGAGTCCAGATATCCCAATAGCCGGTAAAATGTATTTTATCATTAAACAAAGATTTAAACCAGACGAATGTGATCTGCATATCCGGGTTGTCTGATCCCCATTGATACCGGTAAAGCAGTTCCGTGTTGAGAGTTATGAATTTTAGATCAATGGGATACGTGAGGCCGGCAAGCCACGCGTGGCCCAATGGGATTGCAAATGTTGAGCCTTCATCATCCGGGATCGCCATAACTCCATCATTGTATTGAACGGTTGCAGAGAGTTTGGGTATAAATGGCAGGTTGATATATCGGGCAAATTCCCAATATCCCATAGACATACTTTGGTTGCCGGGAAAATCATAATCCATATCAACAAAGAAAAACGTTGCGCCATATTCATCGGGTTTAAACATTTCTAATGTAGTTGTTACATATTCACGATCTTTGCCAAAATCATAATGGACTTGGAGATTTTGCGCAGCCAGGCTGCCGGCGAAACATATTAATATCCAGATTATGTATTTTTTCATTTTTTCCCTTTCAATTCAAATGGAAACAGGAGATAAATAAAAAGAGCTGCGATTATGGCTAATTGTTATCCGATTGGAATGTCTGTTCAAGAAGATAATCATAAATATGTTGATGTAATGGAATCCCTTGTTTTGCCAAACCCTGGGTCCCAAATCTTATGTTGAATTCAAGAATATAAAAATGATTATCAACTATTGCAATATCAAAACCAGCATGATCAATACCCAGTGCCGTACTGACCGTTTCCACGAAACCAAAGACATCTGGTGGAATATTGTTAAAATTGACCATGCCACCTTGGGCAACATTATTATGAAACTGTCCGTCAGAAGCCTCTCTCCAATAAGCAGATATGGCATTGCTGCCAACCTGTACTACCCTTAAATCTCTGGTAATGGGGAGGTATTCCTGGATGTAGAGCACTTCGTGCATATTGGTGTATGCTCTCAAATCTTTACGGTTTTTGATCAAATATACACCTTGTCCCATGGAACTTTTAACTGCTTTACCAACTATTGGAAAGGCAAATTCATCCAAAATCTGTTCAACGGAGGATGGTGTATTTGGCAGAATCAAGGTATACGGTACATGCTCCGGGAATACAGCCTGAAGAATTCGGGTCATTTCAATTTTGTTATGGCCCAAATGAAAGCTGCTAATATTTGGAAATATACTTTTTTTAAAACCATATACAAGTGAATTGACTTGCCAGTATTCGGGATAAATGATCCAGTCTGCGGACTGGATTTCTGTTTTTGATGCGAGCCAGTTTTCGGCTTTTATCGTTCGGACATTGGGAATATTGAAAGAACGAAGCGGGTCAAAAGAAACGATTTTTAAATCCATGAAACCAAAATAATTATACAACTTGTTGCTTTTATATCACACTTGACCATTTCATGTCACACTTAATATACAAAATTTAAATGACAAATTCCTTTGTTTAATAATAAATATTAAAAGACCTTGAACGTTGTGATACGAAAGTTTCTATGATTATTGTTTTTAATGGGCTTAGGCTTATCTTGACAGGTTTTTGTAAGATGGAATACTGACAATGTTTTACATATTAATGACATATTTGTAATTCAAATGGCATACTAGTTGCTTGAGACATGGTAAATGATAGTAAATAAATTCACTTTTCAAATCCATAAAAAGGAGAGACTATGAAAATTGCCAAGATGATTGGAGTAGTTGCTGGGATTCTTGTATTCGCTATGCCTTCATTTGCCAAAGTTTCCAGTATGCAGTTGTTTTATTTAGTAAAGCAAGCTTTTCCGGAAGCACAGGAATTAAACATTTTCATTTCAAAAGATAACCTGGCAGAAGAAAAAGACAAAATCTCACGTGCTACTGTGCAATTTGGTATCAAGGCTATTATCTATGATATTAATGATGCTTCAGACATTGGTAATGGTACCAAAAAAATGGACAACAATAGTGTTTTGGTAGTTTATGATGATAACATTTTTGAGAACAGCAAAAACAAGTTGTATATTTTATCAAAATGTAAAGAAAAACAAATCGCAATAGTAACTTCATCAATGGATTATATTCAATCTGGAGCGCTTTTGGGATATATCGAAGACGCTAATGAGAAAACCATTATTTTGAATTTGACCCATTATGATTATCTTAAAGATAAATTCACTTCGGAAACCATTCAAACATTAGGTGTTAAAGAGGTTATCCCCAAGGATTTCTTAACCTCAGCTAATTAAACACATTTGTATATTATATTAAAAAAGGGCAACCTGTTAAACAGGATGCCCTTTTTTTTTATATCTAAATAATTATTTCCATGGGGGAGTGTCTGGTAACAATTTTTCAAATTCAGCAATAAGTTTTGCTTCATAATCTGAATTGTAATTACCATTTTTAAATACATCAGCAGCTTCGTTCAAAAAGAACTCCCATGACTCATCTTCATGACCCGGTTTAATTGGGAAGAACAAGGCTTCATTTGCTTTTGCAGCCTTCATATCGCCAGGTGCATCACCAATCATAATGACTTTGTCCATATCATATTTTCCATCGGCAGCCATGTGAATGATCTCTTTTTTGTTGCCCATTTCCTGACCCGCAATTACGCGTGTATATTGTGCAATATCATGTTCTTTCCATTCACGTTCAAGAGCTTCATAAGGTGTAGCAGAACAAACAATAATATCTGCCCATTCAGCTACTTTTTGCAGGCTTTCACGTACAAATGGGAATGGTGGAACATTGTACACAATGTCAGTAACTGTTTTGTTAACCGCTTCACTCCATTCCAGAGCTTGTTTCAAGCCGGGGTCTTGAGTTTTTTCAACTTCAGCGATCAATGCAGGATTTCCAAGTTTGGTTTCGCGTTCAATCCAGTCGCGTACGGCCTGTGCCTCAGGAATTTTTGCATTACGTTTCTGAACATCCGGCCAATCTTTTAAAAGATCGAGTGTCATGGTTAATGCCGGAAAACGGTTAATGCCTCTCCATTTGGAATAGAGGTTGACAAATTCAGCAGCAGCACGTGCGTATTTGGAAACTGGCTGCAGGTCCCAATATTTAATGATATTGGGGATAAAACATTCTTTGTGTTTAATTTCCATTGAATCAAAAGCACAACCATCAGAGTCAATGGCGATAAGAAATTTATGTTTAGGTTCCATAGCTTTCAGAACCGATTGTGGATCAGACATATGGTTTTTTCCTTTTGTTTATCGTTTAGAATTACTGCTTAACGTTCACCTTCCGGAACATATTTGGGTAATTTTTGTCCGGCAAATATTTTTTCAAAACGTGCAAACCGTTGCAATCCGTTAATTTTGGGTACACTCACCCAATCTTCACCAATCAATGGGCGTGCGTATTTGACAAATTCATCGGTTACATCATATTTATTTGCTGCAATCCATTCTTTGGGGAATTCTCTTTCTGAATTGGCAACCAGATCGAGAGGAACTTTATCAAAATCGACATTATAAATAAGGCCGGGTTTACGCAAAATTGTAGACATGTAACCTGAACCGTGTTCCAAAGCGATCACAACACAATTTTGTCCTACTTTGTATGATTCATCCAGATCAACAGTTGAAGCATAGATGATTGTATCTCTCTGATCAGTACCCGAAACCTGGCCGCGCGCGGCACCTTTGGCTTTGATACCTACTTTGTTCAGATGGTTAACTACTACCTGTTGAGCAGTAAACATGCTGGAACTGAATTCGGTGTGACCAAAAGAGTCTTTAACTTCGCCAATGTCACCTACATTCAAACCTTCACTTACAACCACAACGCAGCGACCGCTTTTGTTTAATTCATCGTTTACATTATCGGTCAATTCATCAAGTGTTAATTCTGATTCTGGCATATAAATCTGCAAAGGCATTTCTCGTTTAGGATCAGCGAGACGGGCAGCAGCAGGAATAAAACCGATTTTGCGGCCCATTGCCTGTAAAACGAGTACCGGATCTGCCGGGCTTGAACCCAGATTTTCTTCATTTGCGTTTTGAACATTCAATGCCCAGTATCTGGCAACACTACCGTAACCGGGTGTATGATCAATCAGTTTAAATTCAGAGTCACCTACATCGTTATCAATAGTTTTGGATCCACCTATTGCGATCAAATCCAAACCCCGTTCATGGGCCAGTTTGGCGATTTTGTTGGCGGTATCCATGGAATCGTTTCCACCGATATAGAAAAAATAGCCCACATTGTGTGCTTTTAAAACTTCAACAACCCGTTCGAAATCTTCTTCCTGATGGGCTTTGAGTTTATAGCGGCAGGAACCGATAGAACCTGCAGCGGGGGTATTACGAAGCAAGCTGATTTCTTCTTCTTTTTGGGCAGAGATATCCAACAATTCTTCTTTTAACACACCTTCAATACCATGCCATCCGCCGTAAATTTTTTCAAATTTATCCGGAAACATTTTACATGTTTCAATAATACCACGCAGGGTATTATTGATAACCGGAGACGGACCACCGGATTGAGCAACAACCACATTTTTATTTGCCGGCATTGCAAATCCTCCACATATTTCTATTTATTTTCTATCTTGTTTAAAATGGATCATCTTTGAGTCTGTAAAGCATTTCACCTGCTTTGGCAACATATAAAATGCCTTCATCTTCACGATCCATGAAATCATTTTTATTTATAGTATTGGGATCACGATATCCCATGTTGATTTTTTCACAGACCTCTGGTGGAATTTGAGTTGCAAGAGTTACTTTAATTCTTGGCTTTTCCACACCGTCTTCAAAAGTACCAATACCACGAACATGCGTGGAATGTGCCATTACACCACCTGGTACATCTGTAAATTTTTCCATCTGTTTTACAAAATAATCTCTAACGTGATAACCGATTTTTTCAATGTGCTCGCCATGGGTAATAGAGACTTTTTTGATATGTGGTGCATAAATGATCAATTCGCCACCGTCAGCAACCACAGGTTCAAGTTTATACATGCACTTGCCACCTGTCCATAGATCATCATACATTTCAGGCGCACAAGAGAGTACCGTATGAAAGGGTTTGTCTTTATATACAATATGAAGTTTGTCTGACAGGTCTGAAGCATTTTCCCATGCTTTTTTGGGATCACCAATATACAAGCCTGCCAGATCGTATCCCTTGACAACCAGACTTGCACAAATTTGTTTGACGGGGAGCATTTTAGCTGCTTCATCAACCACCTTGCGGACCGGGGTATATTTTGTACCGATAATTTTGGGATTCGTAATGAGCGCACCCAGCCAGTGGAACATGTCTATAATTTCCTGTCCCGCAATTCCGGGGAACAGGTATTTGGTGCCACCAGAGAATCCAACAACTTCGTGCGGAAATGTGGGACCAATGATGAGAATATAATCGTAATCCAGCACCATTTTGTTGATGGTAATGTCAACTTTTTGCTTTAACAGTCCATTTGAAATTTCAGAAACTTTATCTTCTGAAAGTGTACCAATGACTGCAAGCTGGTTGGGATCTTTCCAGTGATGATTAAAAAAGCGAGCTTTGGGATAGGTTGTGGTTCTTTCTTCCTGGGTAATGCCAACACGATGGTTGATTGCTTCATCCGTCATTGGGGGATGAGTACCCAATGCTACAATAAAGTCCAGCAATTCCACCTTGTCAGCCAGCAATCCATATACCGTACGAAACATAACATCAATGGGAGCTGTGCGTGAATGGTCTGGAATTACCGCAAGAATTTTTTTATTTTCTAAATCATAATTTTTGAAACCCTCGGTACAGATATCTAGTATCTGTTTTACGTCGAGCTTTTTTTCTGTAGAACCGAATCCTGTTACCATTTTATACCTGTAATTATAATATTGATATTATCATTCTTTTGTAATAAAAGACCTTTGGGTTTGTCACCCAAAGGTCTGAAAAAAACTAGGCTACATAAGTAGAAGCTGATGTGCTGCCTCCACGGCCTGTCCAGTTTGTATGGAAATATTCGCCGCGAGGTTTATCAACACGTTCGTAGGTGTGAGCGCCAAAATAATCGCGTTGTGCCTGCAGTAAATTAGCGGGTAATCTGTCACTGCGGTAACCGTCAAAATAAGATAACGCGCTACTGAAAGCAGGTACAGGAATACCCATTTCAACAGCTTTGGAAATAACAGCTCTCCATGCTTTCTGATTATCTTCAATGATACCTTTAAAGTACGGATCAAGCAGCAAGTTTGCTAATTCAGGGTTATTGTCAAAAGCTTCTTTGATTTTTCCGAGGAATTGCGCGCGGATGATACAACCTTCACGCCACATCAGAGCGATTTCACCATATTTCAGGTCCCAGTTGTATTCAGCTGCTGCAGCTCTAATCAATTGATATCCCTGAGCGTAGGAACAGATCTTGGAAGCGTACAATGCTTTACGAATCATTTCAATAAATTCTTCCTTGTTGCCGTCAAATTTAACATCCGGTCCTTTGAGTTCTTTAGATGCGGCAACGCGTTCTTCTTTGATTGCGCTCATGGTACGTGCGAATACAGCTTCGGCTACAGTCTGCGCGGGAATACCTATATCCAATGCTGCAATACTGGTCCATTTTCCGGTACCTTTTTGGCCAGCAGTGTCAAGAATAACTTCTGGCATGGCTTTGCCGGTTTCTTCATCTTTTTTAGCCATAATATCACGGGTAATTTCGATGAGATAGCTATCCAGTTCGCCTTTGTTCCATTCATCAAAGATTTTGTGCATTTCTTCATATGATAAACCAAGAACATTTTTCATTAAAGAGTAGGCTTCACAGATCATCTGCATGTCACCATATTCAATACCGTTGTGTACCATTTTTACAAAGTGACCTGCACCATCGCTGCCAACCCATTGACAGCAAGGTTCGCCACCCATAGCTTTGGCAGAAATATCCTGGAAAATATCTTTAACATGCGGCCATGCGTCTGGTGAACCACCGGGCATGATTGAAGGACCTTTGAGGGCGCCTTCTTCGCCACCGGAAACACCGGTACCGATATATTGCAGGCCTTTTTCTTCGAGGTACTGGGTGCGACGAATGGTGTCCGGGAAATGACTGTTACCACCATCGATAATGATATCACCTTTGTCTAAATGGGGGATGATCATTTCAATAAAATCATCAACCGGTTTACCGGCTTTAACCATCAACATAACACGTCGAGGAGCTTTCAGGTTAGAAACCAGTTCTTCAATACTGTAACAGCCAACGATGTTTTTATCTTTGGCGCGACCGTTCATAAAATCATCAACTTTTTTAGTTGTACGGTTGAAAACTGCAACTGAATAGCCATGGCTTTCCATATTTAAAATCAAGTTTTCGCCCATAACGGCCAAACCAATCAGGCCGATATCACATTTGCTCATATTGTAAATCTCCTTCTCTATCACTTTTATGTTAAATTTAATATTATATTGTCATTGCTGTATAGCCACCATCAACGCGGATCAGCGCGCCGGTAACAAAAGATGCGGCTTTTTCAGATGACAACCAGATTGTAGCGCCAACCAACTCTTCTGCATCACCAAAACGGTCCATTGGAGTATGGCGCATAATGGATTCTGTACGTTCCGGGGTCAGGATCTTGCGGTTTTGTTCTGCCGGAAAAAATCCGGGTGCAATTGCATTTACACGTACACCTTGTGTAGCCCATTCGCGTGCAAGGTATTGTGTCATATTATTTATTCCTGCCTTGCTTACGCCATATGTGAAAACTTTGGAGAGTGGTGGGCCTGAAGAAGCAGAAGAAATATTGATAATGCTGCCTTTGACCTTGTCATCTATCATTTGTTTTGCAAAAATCTGGCAAGCCATAAAAATACTTTTTAAATTGACTTGAATAATCTTGTCCCATTCGTTTTCTGTAATTTCAAAAAACGGGGTGCTGGAATTGATACCAGGCGCATTGATTAATATGCTGGTGGTTCCCAGTTCTTTGCGAATTTGTGCTTCTGCATTTTCAAGATCAGATTTTAATGTAGCATCTACCTTGATTGCGATGGATTTAACACCATGCTCGCGAATAGACGCTGCCATTTTTTCTGCATTTTCAAGGTTTAGGTCAAGAATGGCAACATCCGCACCGGCTTTTGCCAGTCCGTTAGCCATTTCACCGGCAAGTACGCCTGCACCACCAATAACGGCGGCAACCTGTCCTTTTAAACTAAACATGTTTTCTACGTAACTCAATAAATACCTCCAGTCTAATCGGGGATGCAACAAATCTTGGATTGATCTGCTGCATTTGTTAATATAAATAACATATTTTTAAAACGATTCAGTTTTCATTAATTTTCGATAAAGCCCGAATTTAAAAAACTGAATGATAATTAAACGTCAAACAAGCAAAACAGTATTAATCTATTGGAACCTGTGCTTTAACACTGCCTTTTAAATTTGCGCCGCAAGTTTCACGTACCATCAAATGTGTATTAATCAGAATTTTATGCGGTTTAACTGTTTTGTTCCGGTTTTTGATACGCTTTAAAAGCAATTCTGTTGCTTTTCGGCCTATTTCCTTTGCGGGTTGAGCCACTGTTGTCAAAGATGTTTCTAAATATGATGCTACTCCCGTGTCGTCAAAACCGATTACTGAAACATCTTCGGGAACACGTTTCCCGCGTTCCGTAAATGCCCTGATTAATCCGATAGCCACCGAATCATTATAACAGAATACAGCATCCGGACATTGAAAATCACAGCTCAATAATTCCAGGCCTGCATTATAGCCATCATCAAGACGCCATCCACCTTTTCGGATCATTTTTTCATCAAAGGGTACGTCATAATGTGATAATGCTTTTTTATATCCCTTTAAGCGGCGTTCACTGGCAAGAGCAAGATCGGGACCGCTGATGTAGGCGATATGTTTGCGACCGAGTTTTAATAGATGCGATGTAGCCTGATACGAACCACTTTCATCATCTACTCTTACAAGATCCGCTTCAATGCCTGGCAATTCAGCCAGCAGCACAAATGGGAACTTGTCTTTTTGCAGGTCTTTGATCTGAACAGGATCATGACCTTTTTGCAACGGGAAAATGATTAATCCGTCAACCCGTCTGCGTTTTAACAGATTGATTGTTTTTACCTGTCGCTCCCAGTCTACATGAGAGTTGCTGATAATCAGATTGTATTCATTTTCATCACAAATTTCTTCAACACCCAGGGCAAGTTTGCTGTAGAGCGGATTAGATACATCTTTTACCAACAGTCCAAGTATTCCTGTTTTGTTGAGAGCTAGAGCGCGGGCAACTTCGTTTGGACGATAATTGTGTTCCTTGATTATCGCCATAACCCGTTCATGTGTTTTCTTGCTAACCGTAGGGCTGTTATTTAACACACCTGAAACGGTAGCCCGCGACACTCCTGCTAATTTTGCAATATCACCTATAGTCATTGGCATTTTAGGGACCAGTCAGTTTTTTATTTAAAGCCGAACCAACTTGGTACCAGCAATGATATTTTGGGTATATACGTTACAATGAACAATACAATAATCATCGCCATGAAGAATGGTAATATATGGCGAATTACTTTGGTAATAGTGGTTTCTGCAATACCACATCCTACAAAAAGACAAGAGCCTACCGGTGGAGTACAGATACCGATACAAAGGTTCATGATCATTACAATACCGAAATGAATGGGGTGTACACCCAGATTCATAACGATGGGTAAAAAGATGGGTGTAAAGATCAATACCGCCGGGGTCATGTCCATAAATGTTCCGACGAACAACAACAACAAGTTGATGATTAACAGAATGATGATAGGATTGTTGCTAATACTCAACAAGCCCGAACTAATGTCTTGTGGAATACTCTGATACGCGAGTACCCAAGACATTGCCATAGATGTTCCAATGAGCAGCATAACCACGGCTGTGGTAATACCTGATTGCAAAAAGATGTCTGGCAGATCTTTGAGTTTTACTTCACGATACACAAAAACCGAGAGGAAAAACGCATAAACCACAGCAATGGCAGAAGCTTCAGTTGCAGTGAAAATACCTGCAAGAATACCACCCATAACCAATACAATCAGAAACAGTGCCGGTATTGCAACAAAGAATTTTACAATACTTTCTTTAAAGCCAAAGGTAACACCTTTGCCATAACCTTTTTTGATTGAAATAAAACCACTCACAACCATAAGGCCAAGACCCATCAAAATGCCGGGCAGAAAACCCGCTAAAAAGATAGCAGCAATAGAAACCGCACCACCGGTTGCCAAAGAGTAAACAATCATAACGTTGCTTGGTGGAATTAAAAGACCGGTTGTAGCAGCAGTAATGGTTACAGATGCATTAAAGTCGCGATCATAACCCTCTTTGTTCATCAGCGGGATCATGAAACCACCCACACTGGAAACCGCGGCAACCGCAGAACCGGAAATTGCACCAAAGAACATACATGTCATGATATTCACATAAGAAAGTCCACCCGGAAATCGACCAACCAGCACATTCGCAAAGTCGATTAAACGGCGAGCAATTCCACCACGTCCCATGAGCTGTCCGGCTAGAATGAAAAAGGGAATAGCCAGCAGAGCAAAGCTGTCTATACCCGTTGTAATGGAATGCGCAACAAGTTGAAATGCAGGCAGTCCGCCGATCGCAAAAATGGTGAATAATGTGGACAATCCGATTGAAAACGCAATAGGTACATTTAAAACCAGTAATATCAAAAATGTTAATAATAAAGTAATTAGGGGCCAGTCCATAAATATTCCTGTATATTTAGATATTCGTTCAGTTGATGCTTTTTATCGTTTTAAAAGTATTGAGTAAAAATTCTATGCAATATATAGTAATAAAGAATCCGGCAATTGGAACCGCCAGATATACATAGCCTACCTGAATTCCCAAAGCGGGGGAGATCTGGTTTTTCATAAGTGTGAGGGAAACCAGCTTAACGCCTCCTATACATAGAACCGTTACTGCAAAAAATGTAACAACCGCATATACAAAAATTTCTGTATAAAGTCTTTTTTTGGGCTCAAGTTTGCCAACAAAGTAATCAATACCCAGGTGCGCATGACGATGCAGCGCTACAGCAGAGCCCAAAAGTCCTACCCAGATCATCAAATAAATTGCCAGTTCTTCAGTCCATGAACTGGGATTTTTCATGATGAAACGGGTAATAACCTGCCAGGTAACATCGATGACCAGAATGGCCATCGACGCTGCTGTTAAATATTCTAAAGATTTATCTAGACCTGATTTAAATTTTAAGAGCATTATTGTACCTCAAGAATTCTGCTGGTTAAATCACCAATTTTGGTGCCGTCAAACTCTTTCCAAAGTTCTTTACCTTTTTCTATAAAGGGGCCTTTTTCAGGATGGTAAACTTTTAGGCCTTTTTCTTCCATTTCTTTCAGGCAAGAATCAACAAATTCTTTCCAAACTTTACGTTGGTAATCAACAGATAGTTCGGCTGCTTTTTGTACAATCTGCTGTTGTTCGGGAGTAAGTTTGTTCCATGTGATGGTGCTGATAAGAACAACATCGGGTACTGCTGTATGTTCATCCAGACTGTAATGTTTAGCAATTTCGTAATGGTTTGCGGTATACAAACTGGGCGCATTGTTTTCAGCACCGTCTACAACACCCTGCTGTAATGAAGTATAGAGCTCGCCCCATGAGATGGGGGTAGCTGAACCACCCAGAGCCTGGATCATTTTGATAGCCATTGGGCTCTGCTGTGTACGGATTTTGAGACCCTGGAGGTCTTCGGGTTTCAGGATAGGTGCTTTGGTGGTGTAAAAACTACGTGCACCGGCATCGTAATAAACCAGACCTTTAAGGCCAGAGCTTTCGCCAGAGTCTAACAGTTCGCGTCCGATGGGTCCGTTAAATACTGCCCATTTGTGGGCTTCATCACGGAACAGAAACGGCATTGCGTATACACCCATTTCAGGAACAAAACTTTCAAGCGCGCTGCTTGATACTTTGGTCATATCCAGACTACCGATTTGGAGCTGCTCAATACATTCTTTTTCATTACCCAATTGTTCGTTGGGGAAAATTTTCATAACCATGGTAGAGTCTGAAAGTTCAAAGATTTTTTGGGCCATAAACGCCATACCTTTGTGTACCGGGTGTTGTTCGTTCAGACCGTGCGCTATTTTCAAAGTTACTACTTTTTTACCGCTGCCGCCACAACCCATAAAAAGTAAAGATATAAAAATTGTAAATACTACAAGCCACTTGACAGACTTGAAATGCATATTAACCTCCAATATATTGAATTTAAACCGGTTCAAATTTATTCACGAATATAATAATTACTGGATTAATTGTCAATGATTTTAGGAATCCGATTGCGTTTAGTTTCAATATCGGCATACCTATAAAAAAAAAGGCTGGCAAAGCGCCAGCCATAACATTTGTATTAAGATAAAAAGTGCTACTAGTCTTCAATAGCAATAGCTTCTGCAGGACAAGATTCAGCAGCTTCTTGTGCACCATCTTCTGAATCAGCAGGAACCTGGTCAACAATAACTTTTGCTACATCGTCATCCATTTCGAAAACTTCTGGACATGTATCTACACACAATTCGCAACCTGTGCAGAGATCCGGATCAACTACAGCCTTCATGTTTCTTCCTCCATATTAAATTGGCTTTAGTAATTTTATCAAATAAATTTACAAACTATACGATTAGGAAACAAGTATTTTTATTTGTTGTGAAAAATTTTTATAATAGGGATAAATATTAATTATGGAGAACACTTTGCTTAATTATATCTGGCTTTTATTGATTGCGGTTGCGGTTATAGTTGCGGGATTTACCCACAATATGAAACTTTTGACAGACACGGTGCTTAGCAGTGCAGAAACATCTGTGGGCATTGCTTTTAATTTGATTGGTATTATGACCCTGTGGCTGGGGATGATGAAGATCGCTGAAGAAGCGGGATTCATTCGCTTTTTGGCACGGCTTGTTCGGCCTGTTGCAAAATTCCTCTTTCCGGATGTTCCGCAAGATCATCCGGCAATTGGCGCGGTTACGTTGAATCTTTCCGCGAATTGGCTAGGTCTGGGAAACGCGGCCACACCATTCGGCATAAAAGCAATGGAAGAATTGCAGACATTGAATCCGATAAAAGATACAGCTACCAATGCGCAGATCATGCTGTTGGGGCTCAATACTGCCAGTATCACATTGATTCCCATGACTATGATTGGTGTACGGGTTGGGTTGGATTCCGTTAATCCGGTTGATATTATATTTACGACTATATTTTCATCATTAATGGCTACACTTGCAGTGATTTTTGTAGTCAAGCTGTTCATCCACCTGGGAAGCGGCAAGGGAATAGGTGCTTTAAAGAATTATGTTATTGCTGCAGCTGTTCTGGCAGGTTTTGGGGCAGTCATTTATTTTACCGGCATTGGCAGGGCGCTTTTGTTTATCATGAACTCTGAGGCCTTTAAGCATGGCATAACATCTTTTTCTTATTGGGTGATACCGGTGTTGCTGTTACTGATCCCCTTTGTTGCAATATTTAAAAAGCTTCCCATTTATGAATTGTTTATTGAGGGCGCCAAAGAAGGGTTCCAGGTTGCGGTGCGCATTATTCCATATCTGGTGGCGATACTTGTAGCTGTAGGGATGTTTCGGGCATCAGGTGCGATGAGTGTACTGGTAAAGATGCTTGCTCCGTTAACGGATTTAATTGGAATGCCTGCAGAGATTTTGCCTGCTGCGCTGATGCGGCCATTGTCCGGCAGCGGAACGCTGGGACTGGTTACCGAGTTGATGCAAACCCATGGTCCGGATTCGTTCATTGGTAAACTGGGCTCTACTCTGTACGGCTGTACGGAAACCACATTTTATGTTATTGCGGTCTATTTTGGCGCGGTGAATATAAAAAATACCCGCTTTGCCGTAGCAGCAGGTTTAATTGCGGATGTGGTGGGCGTTTTGGCAGCGCTTTTTATTTGCAGGATTTTGTTCCTGTAACAAAATTTGATATATGGAATTTGAATAGAGCATAAATTCCATCACCATGATTTTTTGTTTTATTGTATTGCTTTTTTTGGATTTATGTTTATTTTTAAAAAGAAGATATATGATTAAAAAAGGAGTTTATATATGCAGTGTCAGTTTGGAGTTTTTGGTCTTGGAGTAATGGGTGCCAGTGTAGCTTTGAATATGGAACGGAACCGGATACCGGTTGCCGTTTATAATTATACCTATGACCTGACCGAAAATTTTTTACAACGGGCAGGAATGGATAAAAATATAATTGCCGCCAGAACGGTTTTTGAATTTGTACAGGCGCTTGAACGTCCCCGTAGGATTTTGATTATGGTGACTGCCGGCAAAGCGGTAGACGCGGTGATCCAGAAACTTGTGCCGCACCTTGAGCCGGGCGATATTGTGATAGATGGTGGTAATTCTCATTTTTCAGATACTGACAGGCGTATAGATCATTTGGAAGGAACCGGTATTCAATACATTGGTATGGGTATTAGCGGTGGTGAGCAGGGCGCTCTGTGGGGCCCCAGTATGATGCCGGGTGGTGACCAGGGTGTATACCAGTACCTTGAACCTTATTTAAACCGCATTGCCGCTAAAGCCGGAGAAAAAGGGGAGCCGTGTGTGAGTTATATTGGGCAGCGCAGCGCGGGCCATTTTGTGAAAATGGTGCACAACGGCATCGAGTATGGTGATATGCAGCTCATTGCCGAAGCGTATGACCTGCTGAGATATGGATTGGGATTGTCTCCCGACCAGGTTTCGAAAACTTTTGCCGAGTGGAACAAACAGGAACTCTCTTCTTATCTTATTGAAATTACATCCAAGATTGTAAATTTTCCGGATGACCAGAATAAAAAAGGTATTTTGCTGGATAATATTCTTGATCGCGCCGGCATGAAGGGCACTGGCACATGGACGGGACAGGCGGCGCTGGATCTGGGTGAACCGATTCCCACAATCATTTCCGCATTGCACGCTCGCGCGCTTTCGGGATTGGATGAAGAACGACCCCTTGCGCAAAAGGCATATGGCTCCAGTGTTGAGACGTTTCAGGGAGATGCTGAAACCTGGATTCCCAAGATACGTGACGCTGTTTATGCCTCCAAGATTTGTTCGTACGCGCAAGGATTTGTTCTGCTGCGACGGGCTTCGCAGGAATACAGGTATTGCCTGAAAATGAGCGAGATTGCCAAGATCTGGCGGGGTGGCTGTATTATCCGTGCGGACTTTTTAGACAAGATTTATGAAGCTTTTGACCGGAATCCCGAGTTGCCCAATCTGTTGGTGGATGATGGTTTTATTAAAGAGATTCAGCCTTGTGTGTCCGGATGGCGTGAGGTAGTTGCCCAGGGTGCGGTGATGGGTGTGCCGTTGCCGGCAATCTCGGCGTCGCTGGCGTATTTTGAGGCTTTACGTCGCGATCGTTTGCCCGCGAACCTGATACAGGCACAGCGGGACTTTTTCGGTGCGCATACGTATAAACGTACCGATAAAGAGGGTACGTTCCATACTGATTGGGAGGGGTAGGGACCGGTTTTATAATTATTAAAAAAATGAAGAGCCGGTTGCTGAGTGCGAGTCCGCTAAAAGCGGACGAGCGTATCGAAGCACCGGTGTTTTTCAAGAGTAGTATATTTTGGACATCGCCTATTGTTTGGAAAAGATTGATTTAGCCACGGATTGACACGGATTTTCACTGATGGGGTTGTGTTGGATTAGGCTATTGTTTGATATATAACTAATTTTTAACAATTGCTTCTAATCACATTGATCGTATAACTCATTAATATCTTGTTTAGCTTTATTAAGAATAATTAATGCACACTCCATGCAATAGCTCTTTTTATTCATTTGCTCTTTTACAACAAAACACTTTTCATTTTTTGATATAAGATGCTTTTTGTTTCTAGAACAATGTCTTAATCTTTTTGCAGACTCGAAATAGCATGTTGAAATAATTTGTTTAATCGCTGACATTTTATTACCTATTCAAACGAGTAAATATTTCTTCCTGAACTTGATCACCAATATCATCAAGAATATTAATAGCAGCATCTAATTGGTCAATCGATAGTTCACCCTTAATTCCAGATTCAAATCCCATTCTTTCATTAACATAATGGTGCATTAATCTAATTATTACACCAATATTATTTCTTGAGGCAAATTGAGGGAACAATGGAACTAAATTTGGAGCTTGAGGTGCAAGATTAAGGGCTTGAATGATTCTACCAGCTACAGAGCGAGTTTCTTCGTTAAGTCTTCGTCTTCTTTCTTTTCTTGCTTCTTGTGGTTGAACAGGTATTTGTTGAGGTTTCAATTCAGCTCTCTGCCTTGCAGCTAAAAGCCTTCCAATTAATTCTTCACGAGTTAAACCTAGATCTTCTGCGGAAACACCTAATAATTGACCAATCTGATGAATTGCTTCATCTATTGCCCCCTGATCATTTAAATCGAGAAAATCATCAGTTATGAAACTGTCAATTACTTCATCAATTACAGTCATATTGGGGCGAATTCTTCGTCTTTCTCTATTTCTATTTTCTGTTTCTGGATTAGTTATATTAGTTAATTCAGTTTCTTCACTATTAAGTAATTCTGCAAATAGAATCTGGTCATCATTGTCAAAAAGTTTGAAATCATTCCATCTTTCATCTTGTTGAAGCCCAATGTGTGATACTACAATTCCTTCATTGTCTGGATGATATGGTGAATTCTGTTGAACAACCCTCATGACCCTACCAACAAACTGAACATAAGGTGATAAGTTTCTAAATGGACGGAATATAGCCGCAACACTAAGTGGAGGGTGATCGAATCCTTCGCCCAATATTTGAACTTGAACTATTACGTCTATTCTGTTTGATCGTAAATTATTAATGACCTCGTCTCGTTCTTCTCTTTTCATATGACTTGAAATATGTGATGCATTAAAACCACGTTCTCTATAAAGAGAAGCAACTTCACGTGCATGGTTAATAGAGCAACAGGCAGCAACAATTTGGTGGTTGAAACCAGTTTGTCTAATCCGTTGTAGACACTGAATGCTTGCATCAACAATGCTAATGTTAGTTTCTCTGGAAAGCGCAACCCCATTTCTGAACCAAGCTTCTTCGCGGAGAGCTAGTACTTCTTGCAGGGTATGATGGTGCTCATTGCCTTGATAAGTAAAGTAAATTTCGGAAGGAGCTGCATTAATTGAAGTTAATTGTTTTATATATCCTCTTCTCATTGCTCTAGAGAAGGCATATCTATATATATTTTGCCCATTAATTATCTGACCATCTGACCTAAAAGGTGTAGCAGTAAGACTAACAATTTTTGCATCTGGAAATTTATCAAATACTCTTTGCCAACTATTTGCAACATTATGATGACCTTCATCTACAAGGATTAAATCGAAATAGTTGTCTGGGAATTGTGGTAACCATCTTTCTGCGGAGCTTGCTAATTGATGAATATTTGTAACTACGAAATGAGCGTTGTTACAATCATGTAAATTCGCGTCTCTGCTATCTAACACAGTTCTGAATGGCCCATTTTGGAAGTTTTGTAAAAAATCAACATTTCGCCAGAAGCAACTGCTATTATTAAAATCTAAGGCATCAGTTACACCATTTCTTATCTCTATATTGGGTGTTATTACGAGAATCCGGCCATTGGCTAAGCCAAACGGTAAAATGCTCATTAATCCTGTTTTTCCACAACCAACGGGTATTTGGAGTATTGCATGTCCACTCATTCCATTAGAAAAGAAATCTCTTACAGCTTGATATCCTTCAATTTGTGGTTCACGTAATCTGGTGTTCTCTGTAAGATTAACTTCAGTTTCACTGAAAAATCTTGCAATTTCTTCATTTGTCATATAAATACTCCATAGTCATATTTGGGGCTTACACTTGTTAAACTCGAAGCGTAGAAACGGAGCACAAGGCTTGATTTAAAACAGATACAAAAATCCTAGTTTTGGGGGTTTTAGCGTATCCCTGATATAGTAAATAACACTAGAATTTCAAACATATTAAGAATTTTAATGTAATGAATTAGTATCCATTTCCACCCAGAATTCCCCATGTCAGTTTTAATTTGTATAGTATAATTAATATATTTTTGTAAAAACATGCAAGAAAATAATATAAAATGTGTTTAGTAATAAGATACACAGAATTATTACACTCACTTTTTGAGTCTCTAATTTTTTTTCTGAGGTGTGGGATAATTTATTATTGCGAAACAGAGTTTCGCGTGTTAGTTGCGTCACAAAACAGGAGTTTTGGACGCAGAAGGTACATATTTTATACGCGCAAATTCGTTTTATCCGTATTTTTTGTGATTTGTTAATTTAAAAAAACAAAACCCCGCTCCTTAAAATCTGATCGCCCGGCATATTTATGCCGAGTGAAATATTATGCAGGACTTTTCTGATCTTGTAAGCAGAATATTGTAGGAGATTCAGAATTTAATGTTACGGGACGAGTGTCCCGGATGGATGATCTGCGATGCAGGGATCTGCATCGCGATCAAGTTGGGTTCCAAGGCAGAGCCTTGGAACCAGGATAAATTTAGAATGCCGGCCCTTCGATACGTCCCGAAGCAAGTTCGGGACACTCAGGGACCGTTCTGGGATTTTTTTATCTTTCCATGTGAATTTGTCTTCTGTAAATAAAAAACCCCGATTCTTGATATTATCAGGAAGCGGGGTTTTTATTTAAGATTACTTGAAAAAGCTTACCAGATCTTTGCTCGATCTTCTGCTTTGCGGTACATGGGGTTGCCGGGTTGTACATCAAAGGCGGCATAAAATTCGGGCATGTTGGTCAAGGGACCATTTACTCTAAAATTGCCGGGAGAGTGTACATCTTCTTTTAATCGACGCATCAGTTCTTTATCGCGGATGGTTTGGCGCCAGAGCTGCGCGTAACCAATAAAGAAACGCTGCTTGTCGGTTAATCCATCAATAGGTGCCGGAGTTTCTTTACCTTCAAGGGATTTGAGATATGCGGTATAAGATACATTTAATCCACCCAGATCAGCAATGTTTTCACCCAGGGTGAGTTTGCCATCCACATGCAAAGAATCAAAAACGGTCATGTTGTTGAACTGATCAACCAGGATCTGTGAGCGTTCTTTAAAACGTTCACCATCTTTTTCAGTCCACCAGTCATTGATGTTACCGTTCAGATCGTATTGGCGGCCCTTGTCGTCAAATCCGTGGGTCATCTCATGACCAATCACCAAACCGATTGCACCATAGTTAACCGCATCGTCTGCTGCCATGTCAAAGAAAGGCGGCTGCAAAATTGCCGCAGGGAACACTACTTCGTTCATGGTAGGTGAATAGTAGGCATTTACGGTTTGCGGAGACATGTGCCATTCGGTACGGTCAACCGGTTTACCGGCCTTGTTCATTTCGTATTGGAAATTAAAGTGACGGGTACGCATGGTGTTTGCAAAGAATGAGTCATCTTTGATTTCTAATGTACTGTAATCGGTCCATTTATCGGGATACCCGATTTTATAACCCATTTTGTCCAGTTTTGCCAGGGCCTTGACTTTGGTTTCGTCGCTCATCCAATCCAGGGTTTTAATACGTTCACCCAGAGCATATTTTAAATTTTCCACCAGTTCAACCATGCGGGATTTTGCTTCGGGTGGAAAGTATTTTTGAACATACAATTGCCCCACCGCTTCGCCCATTTCGCCACTTGTAGTTTGCAGCATACGTTTCCAGCGGGGCTGCAGGGCTTTGGTGCCTGAAAGCACGCGGCCAAAGAAATCAAAATTTTGGTTTACAAAGTCATCACTCAGGTAACCAGAATTTTGATCAAGCAGGTGCCAGCGGAAATAGGTCTTCCAGTTGTCTACCGGGGTATCGTAAACCATTTTGGCCATCTCTTTGATAAAACCGGTCTGGCGAATGTTCATGCCACCCGGATTGTTCATATCAATAGAATCAAAATAGAGGTCCCAGTCAAATTTTCCGGTATATTTTTTGAGCTGTTCAAGGTCCATTTTGTTATACGTTTTGTTGGGATCTCGACGATCGATGAGCTTCATAGATGCTTCTGCCAGTCGGGTTTCAAAGGCCATTACATCATCTGCGGCTTTTTGCGCTGCTGCTTCATCATCACCTGCAAGGATGAACATTTTTTTCAAATGAATGAGATATTCTTTGCGGATCTCTTGTGAGCGACCGTCTTTTTCTGTGTAATAATCCCGGTCAGGGAGACCCAGACCACCCTGCATTATTTGGATGATGACCATTTCGGTGTTTTTGGCATCCTGAAATGCTGCGGTTACAAAGGGTGCATACATTTGGTGTGTTTGCATGTAGGCCATTTGTTTGATAATATCCTGCGGGGTTTTGATTGCCTGAATGCGCTCAAGATCTGCTTTTAATGGTGAAATCCCTGCTTTTTCAATGGCGACTGTGTCCATTGCTGTGCTGTAAAAATCACCAATCTTTTGTTCAAGGCTGCCCTCTGCCGCATCTTTATTTGCTGCAGCACTGGTAAGAACATCCTTAACCTTGATGTAGTTTTCTTCAATCAGGTACTCAAAAGCGCCGTAACGGCTGTATTCATCCGGAATGGGATGGTTTTTGATCCAGTTACCGTTGGCGTATTGATAAAAATCGTCGCCCGGTTTTACGGTTAGATCCATGTTTTGGGGATCAATTGCTTTTGTGGTCTGAGGGGATTGTGTACATCCTGCTACCAGGATAAAGCTGAAAAGTGTAAGAAGCATGAATACTTTTTTCACGTTTCACTCCATTTTTAATGATTAATTTTCCAACAAATAACATACGGAGAAACGTGCAAAAAGTTTCAAATTGTTTTTAATTATCTAAACAGTTTAGACGCAATGATGCTTTTTAATTGTTTTGCTGGTGAAAAATCTGGTTTAATATTCAACGCCTTGTTGCAATAGGTGATGGCGCTTGAATAATTTTCGAGATCGTAATGGATGAGAGAGCATCCATAGTAGCCGTCTACCTGGTTTTGAAAAATCTCTATGGAAGCTTCAAAGTCTGCCAGCGCCTTGTCGTGCTGCGATTCCATTTTGTAAACCAGGCCTCTGTTGTTCAAAGCCCTGTAATTTTCGGGATTGAAATATAATGCATTGGTGAAATCATCTATAGATCTTTCATACTCGGATTGTACAAAATACGCCATTCCCCGATGGTTAAAAATAATTGAAGATATTTTGGGCTCCAGTTCCCGGTTCAATATTTCAGAATAGATTTGAATTGCCTGAGAATAGTGCTGGTTGCTATGAGCATCCAGTGCTTCAAAAATCAGTTTATCCAGTTCTTTTTGTGGTTGAATGGAATTGATATCTTTTTTTAGATTCGCTTCAAGATCCTGCTTGGGTGCAATTTTGTCGATTAACGGCATTTTATCGATTTCTTTGACCTTGTTTAAAAGCATTTCGCGCCGCTTGTCATCAAGATTTTGGATCTCTTTTTGATAGTCGCGAATTTCCTGAAAGATAACATCTGAAAGCGCAAGACTTGCATTGAGCGAAGCCAGTTTACGACGGATAGAGGTGTTTAATAGAGAGAAATTGGCCTTATAGATCAATTCATGTTCCACTTCTGCCCAGGCTTCCTGCAGAATGGTACGCAGCTGGATCTCAAATACCGGTTTGGTATATGGCATTTTTATGGCGGGGTAACCCTCGGGCAAATCCGCCAGGAGATGGGTGGAGTCATAGCCAAACTCGTTAAAAGAGTGCTTTTCTCCTTTGGCTTCTATTTCGGTAACATTAAATTCATTGGTCAAGAGTTTGATTACACCATCGCGATCTTCAAGAAAAGGTGTAATGATACGAATTCCAATAATATCTGTAAGAACAATGTCATTCGTACCGGTATTTTGTATGGTATTTAACAACTTGTCAAAAAAGCTGTCAAAGGATTTGATTCGCGATTTTATTGTTGCATTGGTCTGGTGCTCTGAAAGGTTTTTTTTAAGTTTTCGGGTTAGCCTGCGCAGTTCGATCTCAAACAGAGCGAGGTTTTCATTGTAAGCATCTTCAAGTTTTTGTCTGTCTGGAATTAGATCCGAGTTTATTGTTTTTTTATCATTCATTTTTAACTCATAAATATTCTAGTTTGAATTTCTTTAGTTCCTTATCAACCGCTTTGGCATTTCCTACGTAATAATCGAGCTCGTTCCAAAAGTTTTTACTGTGGTTTTTAATGCGCGTATGGACCAGTTCGTGCAGAATAACATAATCCATAAGTTCAGGAGGCAGTTTGGTAATCTTGATGTTCAGGTTGATATTATTAACCGATGAACAACTGCCCCAACGTGTTTTCTGGTTCCTGATAAACAAGCGGTTATAAGAAAAACCATATCTTTCTGAGAGCTTGTTCAACCGGTTTGCAATTAACAGTTTAGCTTCTCTAACACTCATGGTGCTGGCAGGGGTTTGCTGTTGCAAGTTGTCATGAAATTTTTCTGCGGCTTTGAGTTTTTCCTGGTGACTTTTTATCCAATCGTATTTGGATTCAATCAGTTGCTCGGCGCGTTGGAATGAAATACCGCGAGGTACGGCTACACGTATACCCTGGTCGGGACGAATAGAGATGTTGACCCGTTTGGCCCTTGAACTGCGTACAAATTGAATAGGGCCAATGCCCTGAATATGTTTAGTCTTTTGCGTATTCACGATTTCCTGCAAGTGTGTCCAATGTTAATAATACGGATACACGAACTGAAAATCAAGAAAAATCGGATTTATGCTTTTATTCTCTGATCAGTGGATACGGAATTGTTTCAGGCAGTCGGAATGGATAAAAGGTGGATTGTGTTATTTTAAGTAAAGGAGTTTAATGAAAATGCTACTGTCAGATGAACAGATATTACAAGCCATGAAAGAAATGTCCGGTTGGGAATTTCATGATTCTTTTATCACCAAAGCATTTAATCTCGAGAATTTTAAAACAGCGTTGGCATTTGTGAACAAAATTGGCGAGTTGGCTGAGGAAAAAGACCATCATCCTGATATTTTGCTGCACAACTGGAACCAGGTTACCATTACGTTAAGCACACATAGTGAAGGGGGAGTAACAGATAAAGATATGGAACTGGCTAAAGAAATTAACAATTTGAATCAAGAATGAATTGATTGTACTGAACTGCTGATATTCCATTTGGGATATCAGTTATACTCTCCTAAAATAGCAATCTCGAATTTAAATTTTCACATTAAAATCAAGTCAAATCTTATACATTACTTTACCATTAACCGGGAAATAATATTTTGCAGTTTTATGTGATTTTTTTCACATAAAACTTGACAATAAGAAATTTATTATGTAATTTGTTCCGTTAATTGTTGGAGGCGGAAAATGTATGCATTTAAGAACAGTGTGACCCGATTGTCACGTTACAAAAGTGCCCTGAAAAGACTAAAGTCCGTAGGGGTAGTCAAGGTGTTCTCTGATAATCTTGCCGATGCGGCGGGTGTGAATCCTGCGCAGGTACGCAAAGACTTTTCGGTTTTTGGTATATCCGGCAATAAAAAAGGAGGATACCAGATAGATGAGCTTTTGGCTGAAATTGAAACATTGCTGTGCAAAGACAAAGTGCAACCGGTGATTTTGGTAGGGAATGGCAATATTGGCAACGCTTTGTTAAACTATACCGGTTTTGAAAAAGAAAATATCAAAATCGTCGCTGCTTTTGATGCAGATGATAATAAACTGAATTCTGAGGCAACTGTGCCGATATATTCAGTAGACGAAATGGAGTCATTTATACGTGAAAACCAGATAAAGCTGGCAATCCTTGCTGTGCCTGCGCTGGCAGCTCAGGAAACGCTTGATTTGCTGGTAAAAGCGGGTATTAAAGGCGTTATGAACTTTTCTCCCATCTCATTAAGAGCACCGGATGATATTTATATAAATCACGTGGATTTGGAAATGGAGTTGGAAACCGTAATCTTTTACGTTTTTTCTAACGCCAATGCGGAAGGGCCGCAAAGAGGATAAAATGAGTAGAGATAATATTACTGAAATTAGAATTTGTATGGGAAGCTCTTGCTATTCCAGAGGTAACAAGCGCAGTTTGGAGATTATTCAGCATTATATGCAGGAAAATCAGATAGAAGCCAATGTAGAATTGTGCGGCTGTTTATGTGAAGGCCAGTGCACATCGGGACCCAATATTACAATCAATAAAGACCAATATACACAAGTGGATCCCAATTCTGTTATTGATATATTAAATTATTATTTTAGAGATTGACAATATGAATCCTTATTTCCCTATATATACAGAACAGGCCGAGTGTCAGGATTGTTATAAATGCGTGCGTGCCTGCTCGAATAAAGCGATTCAGGTGGAGAATGGCAGCGCTTCTGTCATTCAAGAGTTGTGTGTTTTATGCGGCAAGTGTGTGCAAGTATGTCCGGTTGGGGCAAAGCGGGTTAGAGATGATGTTGGCCGGGTTAAGCGACTGCTTAGCATGAAAGATAAAGTTATTCTGTCTCTGGCACCATCTTTTATTAACGAGTTTAATAATGTGGGCTCGGCCAGGTTGATACATGGCCTCAAAAAATTAGGATTCTTTGGCGTGTCTGAAACTGCGTTAGGCGCTCAGGAAGTATCTGCGCATGTGGCAGATATTATTGAAAAGAGTAAACCCCGTTTAATGTTTTCATCTGCATGCCCTACTGTTGTTCAGCTTGTGAAAAAATATTATCCTGAATTTGCAGATAATGTAACGGAACTGCATTCTCCATTACTGGCCCATGCTACTTTATTAAAAGAAAATTATGGCAATGATATTGCTGTTGTATTTGCGGGACCTTGTATTTCTAAAAAATTCGAATCCGATACTTTTAATGAACTGTTGGATGTTGCCATCAGTTTTGAAAATTTGAAAACCTGGTTTGAGAAAGAAGAAATTATTCTGAGCGATCTTGAACCCACAGCAGAAGATCATTTTATTCCAGAAGCTGCTAAAGAGGGCAGCCTGTATCCTGTTGATGGTGGAATGCTGGCAGGAATTAAAGCAAACTGTGCACAAGCAGATGCATGTTTTATGGCATTCTCGGGATTGGATAATCTGAGAGATGCATTAACCGATCTGAAATCCATGAAACTAGAAAAGAGTGTGTTTGTTGAAATGTTGGCTTGTGAAGGTGGGTGCGTGAACGGTCCACAAATAACGGAAAAAAAATCAATTATCACCAAACGATATGAAGTTTTGCAGAATGCAGAGTATTCTGTTGCAGATATTCCCAAAAGACCCAGTTTGAATATTCATAATCCCCAAAACATTAGCGGCAAGGTGCAGGAAAAGTATGACGAGTTTTTAATTCGTGATGCCTTGCTGACAGTTGGTAAAATTAAGGAAAAAGACGAGTTGAATTGTGGTGGCTGCGGATACGATACCTGCCGGGATTTTGCAATTGCCATGCTGGATGGTAAGGCCGAACTAGGCATGTGTGTTTCATATATGCGTAAACTGGCGCATAAAAAGGCAAACGCGTTATTGAGCTCTATGCCCTCTGGTGTTGTTATTGTTGACAAAGATTTAAGGATTGTAGAATGTAACCAAAACTTTGCACGATTATTGGGCAAAGATGTTGAAGATATATATGATGCCAAACCCGGCCTTGAAGGTGCAAGTCTTGAAAAGATTATTCCTTTTACCCATTATTTTAAAAATGTTTTGGATGATGGTATTGAAAAGCTAAATCTTGATATACGGCATGAGAATTCAATATTCAATTTGACCTTGTTCAGTATAGAACCGAATCGTATCATTGGCGGTATTTTTCAGGATGTAACAGAACCGGCTATACAAAAAGAACAGATTATAAACCGGGCCCGTCAGGTTATTGAAAATAATTTGGCAACCGTACAAAAGATTGCCTATCTGTTGGGTGAAAACGCATCAGAAACAGAAGTGATACTTGATTCTATAATTGGTTCTTATTCAAACACGACAATTCGAAGAGATGAAAATGCCGGCTAAAAGACCTTTTATAGAAGTGGACTATTATCAAAAGTTCAAAGAAAATCAAATTGTTGGCGGCGATACGTTCATGTCCCGCAAGTACAAAGAAGAGCGGAGAACTATATCTGTTTTATCCGACGGGCTTGGTAGTGGTATAAAGGCCAATGTATTATCTACACTGACAACCACAATGGCGTTGAATTATATTTCTAATCGATTCGATATTGAAAAGACCGCGCAGGTTATTATGAAAACCCTACCGGTATGTAAAACCCGCAAGATTAGCTATTCCACATTTTCTATTGTGGATATTGATGAAGGTATGCAAACCCGTATAGTGGAATATGACAATCCGTCTTTTATTCTTGTGCGCAATAATAAGATTTTTCCGGTATCAAAATCAACCATAGAGTTGGGTGAGCGTGAACATAAAAAGGATTTTTTGCATTTTTCCAATTTTCAGGCAGAGATGGGTGACTGCATTATATTATTCTCCGATGGAGTAACCCAGTCTGGAATGGGTACACGGCCGTATCCATTAGGATGGGGTGAAAATGCAGTTCAGGAGTTTATTGGTGGTTTGTTTGAACAGGATATGGAAATTTCAGCGCGTGATCTTGCAAACCGGATTGTGCAAAAAGCATATGCGAATGATCAATACAAAGCCTCCGATGATATAACCTGTGGTGTTATCCATGTTCGTGAACCGCGAGAGTTATTGGTAATGACCGGACCGCCTATTGATCCGAAAAAAGACAAAGAACTTGCAGAAATTATGGATTCATTTAGAGGGAAAAAAGTGATTTGTGGTGGTACCACTACCAAGATTCTTGCGCGTGAGCTGGGTCGTGATGTTAGGGTGAACTTGAAAGATATTTCACCGGATGTACCACCCATATCAGAGATGCAGGGTGTTGATCTTGTGACCGAGGGTACAATTACCATGGCTAAAGTGACTGAATTGCTTGAAAAGGACCTGCATCCGAATCCTGTAAAGCCCAATGGTGCTACACGATTGGTAGACTTGTTTTTAAATAGCGACATAATACATTTTGTGGTAGGAACCAAGATCAATGACGCGCATCAGGATCCCAATGTACCGGTTGAACTTGAGATCCGCCGTAATATTATTAAACAAATACGCAAGCTGTTGGAAGAAAAGCACTTAAAAGAAACCCGGCTGCAATTTATCTAAGAGAAGAGGAAAAATGGAAAAGATAAAAGTTGTAATTTGTACAGGAACCGCCTGTTTTGTAATGGGAGGTTCAGAATTGCTAACCCTTGACGATCATTTGCCGGAAATGTATGCGGACCGTGTGCAAATTGAAGGAACCGGTTGTTTGGATTATTGTAAAGATATAGAAAAAGGGAAATCTCCCTTTGTTGTGGTAAATGGGCATGTGATTAGTGAGGCCAATATTCCCAAAGTGATTGATTATATTACCCGGCTTTTTGAAAAGGAATAAGGATATAATTATGAATTATGTGAACAATGCTACGCTTATAAGGCGCGATTTGATGATAAAGCTTGCCAAATTAATTATGGCAGGCAATATTGATGATATAAATAGAATTCCCCTGGACATGTTTCCCAAACGCAGTAAATCAGTACGTTGTTGTATTCATAAAGACAGGGCAGTGATCAAGTACCGTTTGATGGCTCTGATGGGACATCGGGTGGAAGAAGAAACAGACGAGTTAAAGACTTTGTCTGCTTATGCGAATGACGCCATGGACCGGGACGAAATTGAAAATCCTATTTTAACGGTAATTGACGAAGCTTGCAGTGCCTGTGTTCAAACCAGTTATTTTGTTACCAATGCGTGTCAGGGGTGTATGGCACGTCCCTGTATGATGAATTGCAAGAAAAACGCAATTAAAATGGTTAATGGGCAGGCTAAAATTGATCCCGAGCTTTGTGTAAACTGTGGCATGTGTTTAAAAGAATGTCCTTATCACGCAATTATTTATATGCCGGTTCCCTGTGAGGAAGCTTGCCCGGTTGGTGCTATTACCAAAGATGATGACGGCAAGGAACAGATTGATTATGATAAATGTACATTTTGCGGCAAGTGTATGCGCGAATGTCCGTTTGGCGCGATTATGGAGCGTTCTCAGTTGGTCGATGTATTAAAACTTTTGTTGTCAGAACAAAAAATGGTAGCCATGATTGCTCCTGCAATAGTTGGACAGTTTTCAGCGGAACTGGAAAAAATTGTCAGTGCTTTAAAAACTCTGGGTTTTGATCATGTGATTGAAGTCGCTCTGGGTGCAGACATGACCGCTGAACACGAAGCCGCAGAGTTTATAGAACGAATGGAAAAGAATGAAAAGTTTATGACAACCTCTTGCTGTCCGGCTTATACGGAATCTGTTAAAAAACATTTTCCCGAGTTGTCTGAATATGTTTCTGACACACCAACGCCTATGCATTATACCGGACAAATAGCAATGGAAAAATATCCTGATGCAAAGCGCGTGTTTATAGGACCTTGTGTTGCAAAGCGGAATGAGGCCATTGAAGATGATTTTGTGGATTATGTGCTAACCATAGAAGAACTGGGATCTTTGTTTGTTGCAGCGGATATTGATGTGCAAAAATGTGATGATGTAGAAATTGAGCACGTTCCGTCAAGAGAAGGCAGAGGATTCCCCGCCAGTGGTGGTGTTACCAATGCACTCAAGCATGGAGTCGATGGCAAGGTTGAGGTTCAAGATTATCTGATAGATGGTTTGACAAAAAAGAGTTTACGTGAGTTGAAAAAGATGTCCAAATCTGGTTGTGATTGTAATTTTGTAGAAGTGATGGCATGTGAAGGTGGTTGTATTTCCGGACCAGATGTTTTGAGTAATCCCAAAGTTGCGAACAAGATGCTGGCAAAACTGCTTGAGCGGTCATAACGAATCGGCAGGGATTGAAACCAGTTTAATATTTTTAAAATACGCTGTTGTCTGCCAGCTTGCCAGCGACAGCGTATTTAGAGTTTCCATATATGAATGCAGAGATAGTGAGTGATTGGTATATTTTAGCTCAATTACCTGCTCCTTATCAATCCAGGCGGTAATTTGGGTTGCTGTCACTTGCAGTTTTAATGCATACCAGTTGTTATTTTGAAATTCAATATGTGTTGTTGTTAAATTTTCAGACGCGGGAGACCAGTCAACATTACTCAGGCCCACAACAGTACCACCCCATCCACCATTAATCCATGTACAGAAATTGTTTTTTACGGGAAAAGAGATTCCGGCAAAAAAGTCATTCCCATTTACACGCATTGCCTGACAGGTAAATTCGTAATTTATTTTGGGGAATTCACCCTGCCATACAATACCGGTCAAGCTGTTTGATGCTTTTAGTATAAATAAACTGTCTGATACAGCAAAGTCTCCGGTATTGAAATATGCAAGTTTCCACAACCTAATATGATCAGGTGATTGCATTGAGATATTAAATTGTGGTTGAATGATTTTTTCTGCTTTTTTACAATCTGAGAAAAGAACCAGTATAAATGTAATTACAATGGGAACTAAAGATTTACATGCTTTTCGTCCAGCGTAATAATTTTTCAAATCCTTCATCAGCAGCTTTCAGGACCAATCTTATATCCAAAGGTTTTACAAAATAGTCGTCGAACCCCGCTTTACGGCATTCAAGAAAATCATATACCGAAGTAAAGCCGGTCATGGCATAAATGCATTCGGCAATTTTATCTTTACGAATTTGGCGGCACAGATCAAGACCATTGATACCCGGTAATTGCAGATCAAGAAAAAAGACATGGAAATCATCTTTTTGGAGCCTTGCAAGGGCAGCTTCGCCATCAGATTCACAAGTTACATTGTATCCCTGATCAGACAGTGCGTCAGAAAGCAGTTGCTGAATTTCCTCCTGGTCATCTACTATCAAGATTTTGTTCATTGTTTTCACTCCCAATTGTTACCCTTTTTTACTTTAATAAGTATCGGCAGAAATCATTTAAACATTAGTTCGTTTTCTTGTGCATTTTAGAGTGGTTTAGTGGAAGATCGATCATGAATTCTGTGCCTTTATTGGGTTCACTTTCAACCCTGATTCTACCATGGTGTTTTTCTATAATATTATAGCTAATGGATAAGCCAAGCCCGGTACCTACGCCTACACCTTTGGTTGTAAAGCCGGGATCAAAAATTTTGGCCAGGTTTTCATGTGGAATACCTACACCGCTATCTTTGATTTTAATATGTACCCAAAAATCGTCTTTTTGCGTTTGTATTTGTATGTTTCCGTTCTCTTTAATGGCTTGTGTAGCGTTGGCTAGTATATTCATAAATACCTGGTTCAACTCGTTGGGATAGCAGGGCACAAGCGGGAGGTCAGCATAGTCTTTTTCCACGGTTATATGGTTCTTCATTTCATGATGCAACAGCATTAATGTACTGTCAAGTCCTTCATGGATGTCTGCATTTTTAAAATCGGCTTCGTCAAGGCGGGCAAAGGTTTTCAGGCTCTTGATAATTGTGACCACCCGGTTACTGGCTTCGAGAATGAGTTGGGTATTGCCTTTGAGAATATCAACCGATTGATTAAAAGATTTGCTTGCCATGATTTCGGCAAGAGATTCTCCCGATTCAAGCATGGGTAAAATACGCTGAATGGCGCGTTGTGAAACATCTGCGGCGCTATGAATTGCGCCCAGGGGATTATTTATTTCATGAGCAACACCGGCTGCAAGATTACCCAGAGATGCCATTTTACCGGATTGTATGAGTTGAGCCTGAGTTTCCCGAAGTTCGCGGTGCGAGTCTTCAAGAGCTTTGTAGGCTTTTTCCAGTTCCTGGGCTTTTTCCAGTTCGAGGGTTTTGCGTTTGTTTTCTTCAACCAAAGCTTTGGACTTTAAACGAGAAAGTTCTAGAATACGGGTTTTGCGCAGGTTTTCTTCTTCAATTTTTAGTCGCTGTTTTTCCTGCTCTTTTGCCTGTTTCTGTTTTTCTTTGATTGTCTGGATCATAGAGTTGAACGCTTCTTCAAGCTGCCCTACTTCATCTCTTGAGGTAACCTTGACACGATAATCCCAGTTGCCTGCGGCAACAATTTGTGTACCTTTAACAAGCTCGAGCAGGGGAGAAGTAATACGGCGGGTAAAATTGTAACCCACAATCAAAGAAAGAATGGTGATGGGTAAATATACAGTCAGGTATGTTAATAACAGACCGCGTTTAATATCGTTGCTGATAAAGTCGAGACGTTTAAACATTTGATTTACTTCAACAATATGCCTTGCTGACTGGGCAAAGCTTTGCGGCATAACTCGTGTTGCAACCAAAAGGCCTGCCCCGTCATTCAGCTTGACTGGTGCATAGGCTATGATAAATCTGGGATCACTTACATTGTAAAAGCCATTATGGTTTTCTTTAATGAAATTGTCAATATCCAGCGATGATGGTTTGGGAAGGGGGAGAGAATCGGTATTGGATATGGTATATTCTGTAATTATTTCAGATTTTTGGTTGTAGAGGTTTAACTGAAATATGTCAAATAATTTCAATTTTTCAATTTGTTGGTCACTCAGCTGGTTTTGTACGAGTTGAGAAATAACAGTGGTTGATTTTAATTCTTCAAGTAAATTGCCTGTATCCTGTTTGTGCTTGGCGTATAATTGTTTTGAAAAATCTGATGCATTTTCGAGCGCGGTTTCAACGTTTTTATTTAATCCGATTTCCAACCCTTGTTTTATCAATCCATTTACCAAAAAATAAGATGGTGCTATTGGTAACAGTATTGAAAACAGCAAGATCAGTATAAATTTTACACGGATATGAATCATTAATTTTGCCCTGTTAATTGAGTGATATTAAAAACATCGGATGAGTACCATTTTGAACTGTTTTTGGGTCTGCTTTTGCCTCCCAAAAAGAGTGAGACCATTTTACCGGATGTGAGTTGAAACCGGTTTGCCCTTTCGTCTGAAGCCAATGTATATTTGGTTTTATTGGGATTCCTTAACCATGCTTCAACTTTGTCTTTTTGTTGTTCAGAAATGGGAAAGAATTGAATCATAATTCTGACTGAATAGCGTGCGTTGGATTTCAGCAATGACTGATTTAAAAGCGGCAGATTTTGTAGTGTAGACGCATTTTTAATAAAATCATCTATTGATGAAAATGAGCGCTTGTTGTTTTGATCGGTAATATAATATACCTCGTCCCAAATGTTATACATCAGGCTCATGCCTATTTCAATTTCCGCAAGCGTAGACGTGCCGGAAATAAGATTTTCGTTACCGCCATGTTCTAATAATTCCAGATCGATTTTAATCAGAGATTGTAATCCACTTTGTAAAGTGCTCAGGTTTTTATTTGAGAAAAGATTTGAAAATTGCGCAGTAATATACAGACTATCATTCTGAAATGAGGGAGTGATATTTTCTATCTCTATTTCGTTATCGGCAGCATAACTGATGTTGAAAATGACCAACACCATAATAATTACTGCATATGTTTTTGTCTGTATCTTGAACATTTTGTATGAAACTCTGATTTCTTAAAAAGTTTGTCCCAATGATATGTGAAATTCTAATAAATCGTTTTCAATATTGTTTAATGGATGTGCAATGTCAAACCGTAAAATATCAAACACAGGGAGTTTTAGACGATAACCAGCACCAATAGTATGGTAGAGATCAAACAAGATGGGTATCTGGTCTGACATCCATATACCTCCGGCATCATAAAATAATACAAGGGTATGTTTATAGCCGGGTGAATCGGTTTCGGGGTTACCAATGGGAAACCGGAATTCATTCTGAATGATGAGCTGTTTTGTTCCCCAGCCCGGAGGGGTTAAACGGCTAAAGGAAAACCCTCTAAGGGAAGATGCACCGCCCAGATAGAATCTTTCATAGTATGGGGCCTTGTTTCCCATTATGCCGCCTTTGATATGGAATGCATAAACAGGTTTGCTGGCAAATTCTTTATAAGTTCTAAAATCAAATAAAAGTTTAGGGAAAATGGTGTTACTGCCTAAATATTTTAATGCAACTTCTCCTGTTACTGCTCCCCAAATTCCGCTTGTTGGGAATGCTGTATTGTCGCGAGTATCTGTTATCAGCCCTGTTGACAAGGCGCCTACTACCCGGTTTTCATAATCATCTTGCAGTAATGGTTCAAGTTCTTTGACCTTTTTGGGCCTGTATCCTACCAGTCGATAACCGAGGAATGTATGTTTAAGCATTCCTGTATTTGCACCGAGTTTTATCCGGATTCCTTTTGAAAAAACTGTTTCGATTGTATCTTTGTTCGCTATATAGTGCAAATAATCCTGATGTTCACCAAAAAACTGAAAGCCAATGTAGGCTTTAGAGTTGAAAAGGTTGGGTTCTTTGATATCAAAATAGTTGCCTGTTACACGGTTACCCAGCTTCCATGTATAACTGAAATAGTTACCATGACCAAAAAAATTATCCATTCTGAAAATAATTGGAGAGAGGTACCAGCCATTCAGATCGCCATGGCCACCTTCAAATCGATACGTTGGCCATTTGTTTTCAATAATTTCTATAACTACAATCACCAGGCCTTTTTTTGAACCTGGCCGGGTATAGATATCCACATCTTTGAAAAGTTCTGTTTGTTGTAATAAAAGTGTGTTTTCAAGCAGCTCAGAAGGGACAAGCTCGTTACCGGGTTTTAATGATATATATTTTTCAATTACATATGGCTTTGTTTTGTTATTTCCTTCAATTTCTATTTTTTCAATTATAAGAGCTTGAGGAGGTTTTGCCGATTGCGAATAGAGAGTGACAGTACTCATCAGCAATGTGAAATAAAGACCAACAAAAATCTTTTTAACCTGTGTATGTATATTCATCAATCGATACCATGTTTTCATTTCCAATTATAATTTAATATAAAATTATTACCCTGCAAGCAAAGTTTACGTTAGAAAATGCCATGTGTTTCACGTTTCTAATAATTGTATCATAATAAAAAATATTAAATTAAATCAGTTAAGACTTGAATAATATTCATTAAATAGGTAAATTTAATGAAAAAGGGTTAGAGGGCGTATTTTATGAAGTTGTCAGGTTTGGAACTGGTTCAATTATTGAACTTTTGTTTTCCGAGGTTAGAGGGGGATAAGAAATTAGCAATATTGGTAGATATTCCCAAGTCTGGGCAGGACAATCCGGCATGGAATGATAGAAGGAAAATAGCTTTTGACTGGTATGCCTTACTGTCTGAGAATTTGGACAAGCTTGGGGTAGAAGCTGTTGATCTGGTAGCGTATCCGGATGTTGGATCAAACAATGCTGATTTGCCAGAAAAAGTGTATCAATTAAACGGCAAGCTTCCTGATAAAGCTTCTGACTTGCCAAAAGAATCAAAAAATTTAACTGGTTATTTTGCAGATACACAATTGTTTATTGCATTAACACAATATTCTGCAACTGCACCGTTAAAAGTTGCCGCTAAAAAGTACAATTTCCGTGCTGCTACTATGCCGGGTTTTACCGCGGATATGATTCCCGCATTACGCATTGATTTTAATGTAGTAAATGAGCGTCTGCAATTATTGAAACAAAAACTTGATTTTGCTGACAAGGTAAATGCTGAATTTGTTGTTGATGATAAAGAAAAGTACAAGGTATCTTTTGATTTATTTCAAAGAACAGCGCACGTGAGTAGTGGACGGTTTCCTGAAAGGGGAACAGCTGGTAATTTACCCAGTGGCGAGACATATATTGTACCTTATGAAGGTGGCTTGGGTAAGGTGAGTCAAAGTCAGGGGTATTTGCCGGTACAATTTGGTGATGAAGTTGTAATTTACCGTATACGACAGAACAAGATAACCAAAGTTTTGTCAGATGGTCCTAAAAGTATGCAGGAATGGGATTATGTAAGATCAGAACCGGCATATGCAAACGTTGCAGAACTTGGATTCGGGATTATTGCGGATTTTGATATTCATCCTATAGGGCAGGTTTTGCTGGATGAAAAATTGGGATTCCATATTGCCTTTGGTCGCAGTGATCATTTTGGAGGAATAATAGGTCCTGAACAATTCAGTTCACCTGAAGCTGTTGTGCATATTGACCGAATATATCTACCGGAAACACAACCGCGTGTACGTGTTACACATGTTGACTATGAGTACTCACAGAACAAGAAAGAAGTTATAATCAAAGACGGTCAATATCAATTATGGTAATTAATTGATACTTTTGAGATTTTTTCTTGATTCTTTTAAAATTTATTATTATTTTACTTTAATGCATAAAATGTTATATGAGGTTCTTTGGATAGGAAAATGATAATAAAAGATTTTGAGAGTGATCAACGCATTAGTCAAATAAAAAAATTTGTACAGTTGACAATATATTAAAAGTGCATCCAGATTCTGGGTGCACTTTTTTTTTGTTATGGCCCGTAACAAACATATGATAATCGTGAAAAGGAGAATTTAAATTGCGTAAAATCCTGGAAAAATTAATGGTCCTGCAGGTAGTAGATATAAAATTGCAGACATTGGAGGAAGCAAGAGGAGATTTACCTCAAAAAGTAAATGAATTGAAAAGTGAGATAGAAGGTATACGTCTTTTGCTGGATCAGTTGAATATTGATAAAAAGGAAAAAGAAACCCGCAAGCACCAGATAGAGGGTGAGGTTGAGCTGCTGAATGGAAAATTGAAAAAATATCAGGATCAATTATATCAAGTGAAAAATAATAAAGAATATGATGCAATGACATTAGAAATTGAGAATTGTGAAAAAAATATTGAAGAACATGAATATGAAATATTGGAACTAGATGAAGCATTGACCTCTTTGGGAGAGAAAATTACAGAAACCACCCAAAAACTTGAGGAACAGGAAGCACAGTTTGTAGATAAACAAAAGAACCTTGAAGTGATGTTGGAAAAAACCAAAGAAGAAGAAGACGTATTGTTGGTTGAGCGGGAAGAATTGTCAAAGGGTATATCCAAACCCTTGTTGAATACTTATGATCGTATCCGGGTGAACCGGGGAGGCAGAGCATTATCTTATCTGGAAGATGGTGCATGCAGAGAGTGCTCTTCTCGTATACCGCCGCAGCGAGGTTTGGAGATTCGGTTGATGGATACATTGTACTATTGTGAAGTTTGCGGTAGAATAATGGTGTGGGATATGGAAAAGAACAAAAAACCAGAAGCCGAGGAACAATCTGTAAATAATTAGAAAATAGCTAATTATATGCTTTGAAAATTGGTGTAATTTGTTATTTTAATATACAAAGCAGGGCAGGTGATCGCGTTCCGCAATTTTGCGGGATGAGGAAAGTCCGAACTCCACAGGGCAGAATGGTCCGTAACGCGGACCTGTTGTGAAGCAGGGAAAGTGCCACAGAAAATATACAGCCCTTTGGGGCAAAGGTGAAATGGCGAGGTAAGAGCTCACCGCCCCGTTGGTGACATCGGGGGCAGGGTAAACCCCATTCGGAGCAAGACCAAATAGGAGAGAAGAGGCGGCCCGTCTCGTTTGACTCTCGGGTAGGTCGCTTGAGGTGGCGGGCAATCG
The DNA here is from genome assembly GCA_963693055.1 of bacterium. GTDB lineage: Bacteria > Zhuqueibacterota > Zhuqueibacteria > Residuimicrobiales > Krinioviventaceae. The sequence goes on along the minus strand of OY843751.1, from coordinate 4,382,596 downwards.
CCATCCCAGATAAATGATCATCGATCCGCATTTGCGGATAACAGAATTCGGCTTATGACCTGCTTTGTATTATATGATTTGTATATGAATGATATTTGATAAATCCCGGAGCTTGTTTATGGACCTAAAATGGATTGTTTTGGAAGATGAAAACAGGGAGCTTGTTTATGATTTGGCCGCAAAGACCGAGCTGCCTGCAATCATTGCCCAAATTTTAATTCGACGTGGTGTGCATACAATTGAAAGTGCCAAAAAGTTTTTTCAATCGACTTTGGACCAGTTGTACGATCCGTTTTTGTTGAATGATATGCATTTGGGGGTTGAAAGATTACGTCGTGCCATTTTAAGCAACGAAAGGATTTTGATTTATGGGGATTATGATGTAGACGGTATTACTTCTGTATCTTTTCTCTATTTATTGCTTGAAGAGCTGGGGGCAGATGTACATTATTATATCCCTGATCGTCAGATTGAAGGGTATGGATTGTCTGAAAAGGGCATCAAATTTGCGCTTGAACTGGGTGTAAACCTAATTGTAACTGTAGATTGTGGTATAACCGGTCATGAGCAAATTGATGCAGCCCAAACGCACAGCATTGATGTGATTGTTACTGATCACCATGAACCGGGCGCTGATCTGCCAAACGCGGTTGCTGTGATTGATCCCAAACGTAGTGACTCTACTTATCCATTTAAAGAACTTGCCGGTGTAGGTGTGGCTTACAAGGTTGCTCAGGGTCTGTTGATGCGCATGGAAATAGACATGTCTATTCTTGAGCAGTATATTGAACTGGTAGCCATTGGTACAGCTGCGGATATCGTTCCGTTGATTGATGAAAATCGTATATTTGTCAAGATTGGTCTGGAAAAGTTGAATGAAAGCGAGAATGTTGGACTACGCACACTCATTCAAGCTGCCGGATTGCTGGGCAAAGATATTGGAACTGGTCAGATTGTGTTCATTATTGCTCCCCGTTTAAACGCAGTTGGCAGAATGGGTGACGCTGAACGTGCAGTCAAGCTGTTGACCACAGTTGATGAAAATGAGGCAACCCAAATTGCCCAGGTTATAGAGTCTGAAAACCGACATCGTAAAACTGTGGATGAAGAGACCTTTAACGAAGCATTATTTCAAGCAGACAAACTTTTTAGAAATGGAAAAACCCATTCACTTGTATTGCATAAACAGAATTGGCATACCGGTGTTATTGGTATAGTTGCTTCAAGAATTGTTGAGAAATATTATCGTCCAACCATATTGATATCTATTGAAGAAGGTGTGGGCAAAGCATCTGCCCGAAGTATTCAGGGCTTTGATCTGTATGAATCTTTGCAGGAATGCGAGGATTTATTGATCGGCTATGGCGGACATAAATATGCTGCCGGTTTATCGATCAAAGAAGAGAATTTACAAGTGTTTATTGACCGATTTGAGGAAATTGCAAGAAGTAAAATTACTGAAGAATTACTTATTCCCAAATTGTCTATAGATGCAGAGTTGACTTTGGACCAAATTGATGATAGTTTTGTAAATATGTTGAAAAAATTTGCTCCATTTGGACCACATAATATGCGTCCTATATTCGTTTCACGGCAGTTGCAGGTAGTGGGTAGTCCACTGATTGTTGGCAGAAACCACCTGAAATTCAGGGTCCGCCAGAACGGCAAGGTTTTAGATGTTATAGGATTTAATATGGGTGATCTGTTTTACAGAGTATCTCCCGGTGACGGCAATCTTGATCTGGCGTATGTTATAGAAGAAAATGAATATATGGGGCGAAAAACCATACAATTAAGAGCTAAAGATTTAAGATGATTTTTTTAGGAGGGTATTATGGATCCCAGAGATGAACAGGGCAAAATATGGATGAATGGTGAGTTTGTTGCGTGGAAAGATGCAAATGTCCATGTTATGTCTCATGTTCTGCATTATGGAACCAGTGTTTTTGAAGGCATGCGTTGTTACAAGACACCAAACGGTCCCAGTATTTTTAGATTAAAAGAACATATCAGACGATTGTTTGATTCTGCAAAAATATATCGTATGCCTATTCCCTTTTCACAAGAAGAAATTGTAGAGGCATGTAAAGAAACTATCAAAGTAAATAAATTTGAATCTGCTTATGTACGTCCGCTTGTTTACCGTGGATATCACAGTCTGGGTGTGGATGCTTCCAAGTGCCCGGTAGAAGTGATAATAGGCGGCCTGAATTGGGGACGTTATCTGGGAGAAGACGCTATTGTTAATGGTGTGGATGTTGCTGTTTCGAGCTGGAACCGACTGGCACCCAACACAATGCCTTCTATGGCCAAGGCTGGTTCTAATTATATGAACTCTCAACTGATTAAAACCGAAGCAACCCAGGCCGGTTTTTCTGAAGGTATTGGGCTTGATGTTCAGGGTTATGTAAGTGAGGGCAGCGGAGAAAACGTTTATGTGATCCGTGATGGCGTGATTTATACTCCGGCAATACACTCTAGCATTTTGTTGGGTATTACCCGCGATTGTGTATTTACCATTGCAAAAGAATTGGATATTCCTGTAGTGGAAACCAAAATACCTCGTGAAATGCTGTACCTTGCTGATGAAATATTCTTCTCCGGTACTGCCGCAGAAATTACCCCGGTCCGTTCTGTTGATAGAATTACCGTTGGCAGTGGAAGCAGGGGAGAAATTACTGAAAAGATACAGAAACGCTATTTTGAATATATCAACGGCGAGTGTGATGATATTTACAATTGGCATGATTTTATAACTTTATAAAGGTGTTCTTTTATACCATGTTTATTGAAAATAATGATGAAATTGAATTAATTTCACCCCCCGCAAGTCGTAGAAAAGCCAGAGAGACAGCTTTACAGGGTTTATATGCACTGGAACTCTCTGGTAATTCTGTTTTACAGGTTTTGACCCTGGTTTTGGGCAAAGATGTTGTAGATAATACAATTACCCAGTTTACAAAACAATTGATTCGTCAAACTTTTGATCAAAGGGAAGTTTTGGACCAAAACATTAGAGACCATTCTACCAATTGGAAGTTCGAGCGTATTGCTATTATTGATCGCATTATTATGCGTATTGCGATCTGTGAGTTTATGAATTTTAATGATATCCCCCCCAAAGTTTCCATTGATGAAGCGATTGAACTGTCCAAGTTGTATAGTACGGACAAGAGCGGTGGTTTTATTAACGGGATTTTGGATGCTGTTTATGAAAGTTTGAAAAAGAACAATAAAATTCAAAAAACCGGTAGAGGATGCCTGGACAAACAGGATTTACCCGCTTAACCCCACCATGCTCTAATTTGATAACAGCCAATTTAAATAATACCGGCGTAATTAATTTGCTGGATTTTTAGCCTAAAATCCATTAAATTTGAAACTTGTGTTGTTTGTATACATATAAGTATTGCCGGTATAATTATTTATAGATTTGATAAACGAGGATTTTGTAAATGTTAAAGTCTATTGAAAAAATGCTTTCCAAAGTTATGGGAGGCACAAGCACCGAACGTGAAGTTAAACGGTTAGAGCCATTAGTTGCTACGGTGAATGACTATGCAAAAGAATATGAGCATCTATCTGATGATGAATTAAAAGCGAAAACCAACGAGTTTAAATATAGATTACGTATGGGGGAAACCCTTGATGATATTTTACCCGAAGCTTTTGCCGTTGTTAAAGATACCTGTAGACGGTTGCGCGGTAAAAAATGGATGGTTCGCGGGCAGGAAATAGAATGGGACATGATTCCTTATGATGTGCAGATATTGGGTGGTATGATACTGCATGATGGGAAAATTGCTGAAATGGCAACAGGTGAAGGTAAAACCCTTGTAGCCTCTATGCCTTTGTATCTGAATGCGTTAGAAGGCAAGGGTGTGCATCTTATCACTGTTAATGATTATCTGGCCCAACGTGACTGTGAATGGATGGGCGAAATTTACAAGTTTTTGGGATTAACGGTAGCTGCAATTTTTGGAGATCAATCTCCAGAAGAACGCCGCGCGGCTTATCATGCGGATATTACGTATGGTACCAATAACGAATTTGGATTTGATTATTTGCGTGATAATATGTCTCAGGATGTTTGGTCTGTTGTGCAGCGACCCTTACATTACGCAATTGTAGATGAAGTGGACAGTGTTTTGATTGATGAAGCCAGAACACCATTGATTATATCGGGAGCTGTTGGAGCACCCAAGAATATTTATAAAGAATTAAAACCCACTGTAGAGAACCTGGCTAAACGACAGAACGAGCTGGTGCAACAACTGTTGCGTGAAGGCAAAGAGTTGCTCGAGAACGATGAAGAACAAGCAGGAATCAAAATTCTTCAGGTCCATCGTGGAGATCCTAAAAACAAAGAACTGTTGGAACTGCTGACTTCGGAATTTTGGGTCAAGAAATTGATTGAACGAATTCAGGGCCAATATGAAGTAAACAAGCAAATGGGTGAAGTTGATGCGGATTTGTATTTCACCATTGATGAAAAGAGCCATGTTATAGATATTACCGAAAAGGGACGTATTTTCCTCTCGGGCGGCCGCGACCAGGATATTGTTCATAAAATTCAAAAACTGGATGTATTGAGCGCAACGCTTGAGAAAATCAGCGAGCAAAAGAACCGTTCCATCTATTTTACACATGATTCCATTACCGGTACCTGTAACGGATTGACTCTTGCGGGTAAAGCCGCGCTTATTGGTATACAATCCGGGGTTACCGAGTCTGAATTTGAACCCATTGAGCAGCTTTCTCTTCAATTGAATAATTTACCTGAAGAAATTAATACTCGTTTGCAAAATAATAAAGGTGACAAGGCCTCTGTATGGCGGCAGTTTTATGGTATGACCAAAAAGATGGACAGGGCTGTAAACAGCATGTCATCTACGGGAATTGATTTTCTGAAATCCAATGCAAACGGTAAATATGATGAAGCTATTGTAGATGCTTTTGTAAAGCTTTTAGATATGGTGCGAGAAGAAGCAGACGTAGATGCTGAACCGGTTATGAAGCGTCCGCTTGTTGACAGAAGAAGAGAATTAACCGACGTCTTTTTTGAAACTGAAAAACAGTTTGGCGCAATTACCGGTTTGACCCAAGAAGGTAAACTGGCGGTATTGGCTATGCAAAAATCTGGCGATCCTATGCTGCTGCCTACTGTTAATGGATTGATTGCGCTTCTTAATCCTGCCTCAACGCAAGATTTAACCTCTATTGAAAATATCAAGCAGGAATATTTCGAGTTAAAAGACAATGGCGCTGTTTTAAATCAAATTACTGAAAAAGGCCGTATTGCTCTGCTTGGTGGTAATCCTGATCTGTATGTACTGCCTGACAGAACCCTGGTTGAAGAACGTGACCAGCAGATCCAAAAGCAGTTGGATGATACTTTGAACCAGGCAGATTATGATTATTCTGCTCATGTTCTTGCTGTAGAAGATATGGATAGAGATGTAACAGCACTTTATGAACATATTCAAACCCTTGAAGATCCTAAAAATAATGATTTTTATGTTATGGAAACCGGCAGGTTTGATATAACCTCCCTGGGTGTTGAATGCCTTTCAAATTTCAGTAGTGAAAGTAAAACCGTAATACGTCACTTTGAAAAACATCTGGGTGATTATAAAGACAAGCCCGAGGCTATTTTTAAAACTGAAGCGAATGGACATGTGGCCGGATTGGCAGACGCTGAATTGGAACGCTTGATGGGCGCGAATTTTGCCGATGTAGATAAAGAAATTAAATCCTGGAGCCGTGATACCGGTAAAAATGAACTGTCTAACAAGCTAAAGCTGGATGCACATCTGCAGGATAAATTCAACTTGCCTGCAGAGATTATCAGTGCTTCACGTCGGTTTGAAGAGGTTGAGCGCCTCAATGAAACGATACAGATGATTTTTACAAACCTGGCAGATACTGATCAAACCCTTACAGAGCGCCAGCGCTGGCTTCGCAGGTATTTCCAGTTTAGTGGTACCTTGCATCCGGAGGACCCCGTTTTTAAGACTGTCAATATTACAGGATTGACTGAAAACGGCCGCAAGAATTTGCAGGGTCTGTTTTTTGAGCGCAGTCAGGTTGTAGATAAATTAAAAGAAGCTGCAAGCGATCCGAATGTGGATGTTGATGCATTGTTTGTTTTGGATGAAAATAAAATACCCAAAGGCATTGAAAAAGCTGCCCGTACTTTGTTGATTGGCGGATTACCTTATTTCAATTACCGGGACGAGTATCAGAGTTTTCGTGATGAGATTATGCAGCTAAGTACCAAAAAAGCCGGCAGTCGGGCAGAGCTGCAAGGCTTGCTTCCAAAAGAAAAAACGCATTTACGTTCACGTCATATTGTTTTGGATGATCGCGAGATGACTGAATTGCTGTCTAACGCACATATGCCGAATTTTGTAATGCGTAATGAAGAGATTGAACACTGGTTCCGTATCCATTTTGAACGTCGTCCACGGGTAATGCTGGAACAACAGCGAGACAAGATCTGGCAGGATTATAACCACGTGGAAGAACGCGTGCAAAATATATCCCAGTTGCTGCGGGCATATACATTGTATCATAATGATGTCGAGTATGTGGTCAAGGCAGTGGAAGACAATGAATTAAGACGTACCGGTGCAAAACGTGGTAATAAAGCGGTTATGATTGTTGATCAGTTTACCGGTCGTTTAATGCCGGGACGCCGTTTTAGTGACGGTTTGCATGAAGCGTTGGAAGCTAAAGAAGGTGTAGAAGTGCAGGCAGAAAGCCAGACACTGGCTACCATTACATTGCAGAATTTCTTTAGATTATATAATAAACTGGCAGGTATGACTGGTACTGCCGAAACAGAAGCGCAGGAATTTTACAGTACCTACAACCTGGATGTTATTGTTGCGCCAACCAATAGGCCGGTTATTCGTGATGATATGAATGATGTGATCTATCGAACAAAGGCTGAAAAGTATGATGCAATCATTAAAGATACCATAGAGTATCATGAAAAAGGACTACCGGTTCTGATTGGTACGGTTTCCGTTGATGTTTCTCAGCATCTGAGTAATTTGTTTACCCAGCGCGGTATTCCTGTTGCCAACTGGCTGAAAAAGGGTGATGTTACCAAAGAGCTGGAATCGGGACGCTTTCATACGGTATTGAATGCCAAATATCATAAAAACGAAGCTGAAATTGTTGCCAAAGCAGGTCTACCGGGATCCATAACCATTGCGACCAATATGGCGGGTCGTGGTACGGATATCAAGCTTACCAGAGATGTAATTGAAAAAGGTGGTTTACAGATCATTGGTTCTGAAAAGCATGAAGCCCGCCGAATTGACCGGCAGTTACGTGGTCGTGCGGGACGTCAGGGAGATCCGGGTTCTTCACGTTTTTATCTGTCATTGGAAGATGATCTCATGCGTCTGTTTGGTTCTGACCGCATTACAAATATTATGAGTCGTTTAGGCAGTATGGATGAGGGAGAGCGCATTGAGCACTCTATGATCACAAAATCCATTGAACGCGCTCAGAAAAAAGTTGAAGAACGCAACTTTGAAATTCGTAAGCATTTGCTGGATTATGATGACGTATTGAATGAACAAAGAAAGATTATATATAAACGACGACAAAACCTGCTGGGTTTTGCACAGCCGGAAGATTTTGTAGAAGCCAAGATCAAACGCTTTATTGATGAAGAAGATGATCGTTCAACCTGGAAACTGGATGAATTGTTTGAAAATCTGAAACGGTATTTTGGTGCAGAACCTGATTTTACCAAATCTGAACTTGAAAGCCAGGATGTTAGTGGTGTTCGGGAGACTTTGAGAACCTGGGTTGATGAAAAGTTGAAAGAACAGCGCCACCTCTATCAAATGCAGGAGCGTCACCGTATTACCGGGTATTGTAATATTCAAGATATTATAGATGAGCTGGTATTGTTGAAAATAAGACTGCATAACGCTGGTACCCGAGATATTTCAAAATGGAATATCTCGGGCATTGGTTATGAGATGGAGCGTATTTTTGAGCAGAAACCAGATTGGCTTGAGAATAGCAATATTGATACTGCTGATGTTTTTGAATCAAGGTTAAAAGAATGGGCTGCATCTGTTTATAATTCTCAGGTAGAAAACGGGCAAAAAGCAATAGATAGTATTCTTTTTAAAACCATTCCGTTGAACACTTTTCTGGAAATTTATGTAAATGGTTTGGTTAACCGTCATTTACCAATTGACGCGCCAGCGGCAACCTGGAATTCGGAAAACTTTTTGAGTGATCTGGAAAAGATATTTATGCAGCGTCCTCCCATTGGTGAAAATGAAATGCGCACCATTCGACGTGAAAAAGTTATAAAAAAAGTTCAGGAATGGCTTGACGGCCTGGCAATTGCTGGTAAAGATGAAATGTTGTACCGGAACCGAATTCTGGGTTATTTTTCATCTGTACAATATATTAATGCAGTGGTTGAACATAGTTTTATACAGGCATCGGCATATCATAGCCGTGATGTTTTGGAACTGGAAGAAAAACAGGCAGAGTTTTTGCAGAGTGTATTTGGAGAAGCATTTAAACCTGCTGAGGCATTAAAAGACTGGCCTGACCTTGTTAGCCAGACAATGCGGTGGGCAAGAAATACCTATTTGGAACACTTGCGAGAAAATATTACCGTATATAACCAATTGTTGCTTGCCAATACATCCATTGAAGAATTGATAGAATCTTCAATTATAGCACGGTTTGAAAATGTAATCAAAGAAAATAAAGATGCCGAATCAACACAACAATTGCTGGCATCAAGTTTTCAGAATATGTTTATGGGTAAACCGGACAAGATTCTACCGGCATCTCGTGAGCGTGAAGCATTAAACTCTTATCGTGAAGAACTGGTTGCATGGGGTTTAAGTTTCTACAAGACCTATGCAGACCGGGTTGAGCGTTACCATCAGGAGCGGCTTAGTACAGATATTGTTTTTGATTCTGTATTAACCATGATTGATGATACAATCTATCAAATGATTAGCGGTGTGCTGGGTAATAATGACGATCTTGATGCAACCCAGATTCGTCGTTTGGAATCGGAATGCCGTCTGGTATTCAGACAATCACCACGCCTGCATGATGAAAGCGGTGAGGCAATGGATCCCAATACGGTGATGAATACGCTGAGTAGTTGGGCGCAAAGCATTTACCGCCGCCGTGTGGATGAGATTGGCGAATCTATGGTAGCCAGATACGAGCGGTATTATATCCTTGAAAAAATCGATGAAAACTGGCGTCAGCATTTGAGTGGTGTTGATGAGCTGCGTGAAGGTATTGGTTTGCGTGGTTACGGACAAAAAGATCCATTGATCGAGTACAAGAGTGAAGCTTATAAAATGTTTGTGAAAATGATTGACAGTACAAACAGAGATATTGTAAGCACTCTTTTCCGCGTACTGGATGTTGGCGGTGAGCTTGAAGAGCGGGAAATGAGACGTTCTGAACCGCAAAAGGTATCTACTTCTCATTCTCAGGTAGAACTGTTTAAACAGGTAATGGCTCCACCAAAAGGTAAAGCACAGGCCCAGCCCACACCGGGACGTCCGGCAGGAAAGCAACGTCAGGTGATTAATACCAATAAAGTTGGTAGAAACGAGCCTTGTCCCTGTGGAAGTGGAAAAAAATATAAAAATTGCTGTGGCAAAGGCAATTAATGAGAATAAATTTGTGTTAGAAATACACAAAGGACAAGATTGAAATATTGTTTTCGTGCGATTGCTTGTGATGGTTCTGTTATTGATAAAAAAAAGCCAGAACAATCACTTGCATTTGTATGAAAAAATTGTATATTCGGATAATGAAACAAGCACGCGGAGTGAACCTGGATGAACAAAAGGTTTTTGGATATCCTGAGTTTTGTGATGAAAGAGATTCGTGACAACGCTTTTGGAGAAATAGACTTACAATTGATTTTAGATATATTATCGGAACAGGGCTTTAGTGATGAAGAAATCTCTACGGCCATGTCCTGGTTGTTAAACCATGGGGAAAGTATAGACCGGATCATAAAAGGGCATCCTTCGGATATTCCCCGGCCGATCTGGAGAGAGTTGAATGAGATTGAAAAAGAGATAATCTCTCCCGAGGCGTATGGGTACCTGTTTCAATTACGTGAACTGGAACTGGTTACTGACGATATGATGGAGCTGATCATAGAGCGCGCAGTAAGTTTACAACTTGCAAGTATTGATGTTAAAGAAATGCAGGATTTAATTGCCGCGGTAGTATTGGATTTTGAAAACAGTGCTTCTGATGGTTATTTCCAGTTTAATTCCAACATGCTGCCACACTGATTTCTCCTGAAATCCCCCTTTTAGGCTCTTAGGGATATTTATGCAAAAAACGCTTGTTGTAGTTGATTCTAAAAATCGCTATGATCTGTTGACAATAAATGGATTTACGGTTTTTCAAGATTACAAGTTTTTGAAAAAAATAAATCGTAATGAATTTATTCAACAGAATGTTGATTTTTCGAATTCATCCGTCCGGTTGCTTGAATCGGCATTAGATATATTCAACCCCCTTTTTGATTTTGCTCAAGCTTTTCATACAATTGTTCTGGTTGTGGATCCTGGGAATGATAGTGATTTTTTAGCGGGATTACTTGCGTTATTGTTTGACGGTACTTATAAAAAGATCGTCAGAGTCAAAATGTATCAGAATACGGCCCTGTTTTTGAACAATGAATTGAAAAAGATCAAAGCAGTAACTCCGGATTTGTTTTATGCGGAATGCGCGGATTATTGGGCAAACCGTTTATTGCACAACGAGTTTTTAAAAATAAAAGCCGTTAAGGGGATAAAAGAGCTTACCCACATTAAGCAGGCCCTGCTTTTACGCTTTTTATATGAAAAAGAGACCGAGGTTGAAAGCGAAAAGGTACACCGCCATTATCAAATTTCAGTACGTTTCAAGGTCAGAGGGAAAAAGAATCTAGATTTTCAGATTGTTAAAATTGGTAAAGAAGAGCAGGATGTGCGAAATGTACAGCTTGCAAAAGCCATGGTATCACAAGTCAAGAATGGTGAGTTTAAGATCCGAAATATTCAAACCCGGCAAAACCAAACACCACCCCCAAAGCCCTATACAACGCAGACCTTGTTGGCAGATGCCCAGGAGTTTTTCAAGCACTCTGTAGCCCATAGCGTCAAGATTCTTGATAAATTGTACAAAGGTGTGAGAATGGGGGGCGATGAGCCCATTAGCTTGATAACGTATTATCTTTCAGTTTCCGATTTTGTAAAGCCCGAAAGTATTGCAGAGCTTCGGGAATATATTTATAACAATTATGGAACAGATTACCTACCGCAAAGCGCATATAAGCAAAACCGTCATCATCCGGAAGGGGAAGCTATACGTCCCCTTGATTTGCGGATGACTCCACGCAAACTGAAAAAGCACCTTACCGAGCAGCAATATGACATCTATTCTATGATTTGGCATCGTTATATTGCTTCACAAATGTCAAAATCCGTTTCAGAGATTACTACAATCTCTGTCAGTGATGATAAAGAAGACCCTTGTATTTGCGAGTACGAGTATGAAACAGACCTGTTTCGGGGCTTTCGACAGGTTCTTCCTGAAAAATCTAATGTTCGTGAGGTTGTAAAAATACCAGATACCTGGAACACGGGTAAGGAGCTTGAGGTTGTAGATTTTGACATTCAAACCCATCAATCCGAAATATCAAATAGATATTCAGAGCCTGAAATGCTGCACTTGTGGCTGGCATCCGGGACAGGTTCTATTTATGAATATTTATATCATTCGGGCATGCTTTTTGCAATTCAAATGCTTGAACGAAAGAGATCCGGACTTTATCCTTCAGCGAAGGGATTTTATGCCATAAATGCCTTGTTATTAAAGTATTCAGGCTATATCAATACCGGTATAGTTTTGCAGCTGGATAATTCGATCCGAACTGTGGCGTCTGGTAAACAAACAATAGAGGTGTTTATAAACAGTTACAGTAAACTTTTTGAACATGGTGGTTCTGTTCAAGCCCCTGTAACAATTGGCGCAGATGGGAAAAGTGCTTGTCCGTTGTGCGGAGGCAAATTGCTACACGGTGACGATAATAAAATAATTTGTGAACATTACCCTGCAAGCTGCGTTTATATATATAAGGCTGATAATAAAGAAGAAAAAGAAATATGTGAGATCTGTGGAGCACCGCTAACAGTCAGAGAGGGACAATATGGAAGGTTTCTGGCTTGCACCCGGTATCCTAAATGTGATTTTACCAAAGCCTACACACTCAACATCTCTTGCCCTGTTGACGGATGTGACGGCAAAGTAGTAGAAAGGCAATCAAAAGGACGATTGTTTTACGGATGCAGCAGGTATCCTGATTGTTCTTTTGCCGCGTGGAAAAAACCGGTAAATATGTTGTGCCGTAATTGCGGCAACCGGTATCTTGTCGAACACGATTTGACAGAGGACCACAAAGGCTATCAATGCCCTAAATGTAATCATCTATACGATGACCAGTTTATTTCGGTGATCAGCGAAAAGTGATGACGATGGAAAAAGAAAAATTAGAAAACTGGATCCCGCAATTTTTACAACACCTTGAAGTTGAAAGACGCAGTTCTGCAAATACAATTGCAGCATATAGACGTGATTTGAATCATTATGTCAGTTTTTTAAAGAAGCGTTATCAAACGGACGAACTTTTTGCAACAGATCACTTGACCAAGTCTGTGGTACGGGGTTTTTTGTCTGAATTATTGAAAGAAAAATATACGGCACGTAGTACCAGCAGAAAACTTTCCGCGTTACGGATGTTTTCCCGGTATTTGGTTAGAAAGGGAGTGCTTGAGGCAAATCCTGTTGCTAACATTGCTTCTCCCAAGCTGGATAAAAAGCTGCCATCATTTATGACAAAATCGGAAATAAAGGCATTGTTGAGTTTACCGGATGTTGAAACTTTTGAGGGATTGCGGGATTATTTGATACTAGAGTTGTTTTATGCTACAGGCATCCGCGTAAGTGAGTTGATCAATATCAAAACAAGTGATGTGAACTTGAATAACGGCACACTCACCGTATTAGGTAAAGGTAATAAAAAAAGAGTTTTACCCCTGCCCGGTATAGTAATTGAGGATATACGCCGGTATTTACAGCAAATTGAAGTGCAAGCGTCTGTAAAGCCGGAATATAACCGCTATTTATTTGTTAAAGAGGAAAAGGAGCCATTTACCAGACAGCAAGTCGCAACAATTGTTCAAAATTATATTAAAAAAGTAGCAGATACAGAAAAAGCGCATCCGCATTCATTGCGGCATACATTTGCAACCCACTTGTTAGATTCAGGAGCAGATTTAATGTCTGTTAAAGAATTGTTGGGCCATGCAAATTTAGGGACTACAGAGATTTACACACATGTTTCAGCCGAACATTTGAAACGTATCTATAAGCAGGCCCATCCCAGGGCTAATGAAAAATAAATTAAAATAGGAGGATTTGAATCGTCTGGCAATTTGTTTTTTTTGATTATTTATATTAAATTAAGGAGGTAACATATGAGAGTTTCTTTCACTGCCAGGCATTTTAAGCCATCGGACCGATTAAAAGAATTCGCGACTGAAGAAGTTACGAGATTAAAAAAGTATTATGACGGAATACTTGATGTAGAAATAATTTTGGATTATATTAAGCAGGAGCAAGTTGCTGAAATAATTGCCAAGGTGTACGGCACCCGTATACCGGTAGTGACCCGCAGCGAGGATATGTATAAATCCATAACACTGGCGGTGGATACCCTTGAACGGAACATTGTAAAATATAAAGAAAAAACCAGGCATTTTGACAAAGAGAAAATTGTAGAAAAGTTTGAAGAATAATGATACCCTGGCAAAGACCAGGGTCTTTGCCAGGGGCGTTTACGCCCGGCTGAATAAAGCACATTTTAAATGGAGATGTACAAGCGTTGATTGATTCCATTCTTGATAGTGAACCCAAAGTCAGGCCTTTTATTACAGTTGAAGAGTTGTATCTTGATAATTCAGAAAAATTATCATTATCAATCATTAATAACGAAGCCAGTTTTATTCGAAAAATCAAAGAGCAGGAACTACACAGACCGGGATTAGCTCTTAGCGGCTTTGTTGAAGTTTTTACATATTGGCGACTCCAGATTATGGGGAATACAGAGATTGGGTATTTAAATACCCTGCACGGAGAAGCCAGAATGCACGCTATATCCACAGTTTTGGGCTTTGATTTGCCCTGTATTATTGTAACCAACGACAACCGCATTCCGGATGAACTTGTAGAAATAGCCAATAACAATGCCATAACCATATTTTCAACCCCCCTTAGTACGACTACTGTTACGTATTATCTCAGTGAATATCTTAATCGCACATTTGCCCCATATATATTGGTGCATGGATCTTTGATCGATGTATATGGCGTAGGTATGCTGATAACCGGTCCCAGTGCTATTGGAAAGAGCGAGTTGACGCTTGACCTGATTGAACGCGGGCACCAGCTTGTGGCAGATGATGCTGTGTACATTACCAAAATGGCTACAAATGTATTGCAGGGAGCCCCAAGTGAAATATTGACCCACCATATGGAAATACGTGGTTTGGGTATTATTGATGTGCGCAGAATGTTTGGCATTAGAGGGATTCGCGGTAATAAAAATATTGATGTGGTAATTAAACTGGAATTATGGGATGAAAACCGCGAATACGAACGTTCAGGAGTAGAAGACAAGACCGTAAAAATTCTTGATGTTGAACTGCCTCTTGTAGAGCTTCCAATCTTTCCGGGTAAGAATATTACGGTAATAGCAGAAGTCGTAGCAATGAATCACCAACTCAAGCAACATGGCGAGCATCCGGCCAAGGAATTTAATGAGCGATTGATCCAAAAGATGCAAAACCAAAACCGGAGTTAGATTAAATTATGAAACATGCAGCATTAATTACACATGGACCCATGGGAAGCGCGTTGATAGAAGCGGTCCGTAATATTATTGGAATGGACGAAGGCTTGCACGCACTTTCAGTGACCGATATGACATTGGAAGAAATTAATCACCGACTGTTGGCAATTGTCAAAGCACCACACGAGCAACAGGATGGCCTGGTTATTATGGCTTGCCTTAAAGGTGGCAGTACCTGGAATGTTTCAGCAGGTATTGCAATGAATTATCAGAATGTTCGGGTTGTTTCCGGCGTGAATTTACCCATGATATTATCTTTTGTTACCAAACGAGAAACTTATTCTCTGGATGAACTGGTAGAAGAGATAATAAATGATGGATTGCGCGGTATAACAACATTGAAATAATAATGAAAAATAAACAGAATATGGAGAGTAAGTAATGCCACTGGTACAGGTAAGAATTGATGACCGACTGATTCACGGCCAGGTCGTTGTTGGCTGGAGAGATGTTTTGAAACCGCAACGGATTTTATTGTGCAGCGATGAAGTCGCAAATTCCGATTGGCAGCGGAAAATTTACTTGTCTGCAGTTCCCCCGGAAATTGCAGCATCTGTTTTAACGCTTGAAGAAACCATAAATGCTTTGAATGCAAATGAATTTGTGCAGGAGCGTGTTTTAATGCTGGTTGATTCACCGAAAACAATTGTAGATCTGGTAAATGCCGGCGTGGATATCAAAGAAGTGAATGTGGGGGGAATGCATTTCAAACCAGGGAAAAACCAGATCACCCCATTTATTTTTGTGGATCAAAATGATATTGAGAATTTTAGTATTTTATACAAAAAGAAAATCTACCTTGAGGGCAGAGACGTACCCACACGTCCACCTATCGATATAGCTGATTCTCTCGAATTAGAAAAAGAATAAGGCGTTTTTTTAAGCGCCTTTTTTTTAATTATTCTGAAATATATCCAATTCATTGCATGCCGTAAATCCCATATTATTTTCTTGCTTATCAATACCAGTGTAATTATATTATTTAATATTTTTATGAGCGTTTATGAGAAATCCATTAAAACGAACTGATATATTTATATGTAATTACAAAGGACATGAGCGTTTTGAACATCGGGTCTCAGCGTATCATGTTATGCAGCAGAAAAAATGTTATCCCCAGGGCTGTATTATTTTTAAATGGTCGTGCAGACTCAAGGACCGTGGAAAATCTTGTGTACGCGGTTATAATTATGTTGGAAGATTGTGTGAAGGCTGCGCGCACTATGAGGATGAAAAAATAAACTATCAACCTCGCATCAAAGTAGAGAAACAAGAGTTTGAGTTGTTTTTGCAAGAGGTTGAAGAGTTTAATGACTGGGTGAACGAATACCAGAATCGTGAAATGGATATCTGGTGTGAAATTGTGACAATTAAACCCAGATTCAAGAAACAGGTTTATGGTAAAGGTGGCCAGATTCGACTTGATGGCTATCTGCTGATCATTCAAAATGGATTTATTGGCCAAACCGGAATTGATGACTTTTTTTATGTTCATATTTCTCCGGGCCAGCAAGACCGGTTAAGATTTGCTGCCGGTGACCAGTTTGAAGCCAAAGGCAAGTTTACTCTGGACAAGGGTAGAATATTGTTCGACAAGATCTGGCATGTAGATTTTGAGTACAGATCCGGTAAGCAAACCTGGAACAACAGCCGTGCATTGGTAGCACGGCAAACGGCTACCCGTTTTGAGAATCAAAGTGATACATGCCTGCATTGTCCGCATGGCGCTTTGGTGGATGTGATTGAAAAGCATAATGGCCGCATTCAAACATTTCGAGAATTGTATTGTTTTGAAGGCATTCAAGATCAGAATTTATGCTATGTGAATGCAAAACGCGTTATAGATCATTGTAATCAGGAATAGTTAATATATACAGAAATCAGGAAGATGTATTATGGCAAAAGGTTTAACCAAACGATCAGAAGATTATTCGCGATGGTATCTTGATGTTATTCAAGCCGCAGACCTGGCAGAACATTCCGCTGTCAAGGGCTGTATGGTGATCAAACCCAACGGGTATGCGCTATGGGAAAACATTCAAGCGCAGCTCGATAAAATGTTCAAAGAAACCGGTCATGTGAACGCGTATTTCCCCATGTTTATACCGGAAAGCTATTTGAAAAAAGAGGCAGAACACGTTGAGGGCTTTGCCCCCGAGACCGCAGTTGTAACACATGGTGGCGGCAAAAAGCTTGAAGAGCCGCTGGTTGTTCGTCCAACTTCAGAGACCATCATTTGGTCTACCTATAAAAAATGGATACAATCGTATCGTGATTTGCCAATTTTGATCAACCAGTGGGCCAATGTTGTACGCTGGGAAATGCGGACCCGTTTGTTTTTACGTACCACTGAATTTTTATGGCAGGAAGGCCATACTGCGCATGCAACGGCAGCAGAAGCTCAGGAAGAAACATTGAAAATGATCGATGTGTATCGTGAATTTGCTGAAGAATATTTGGCAGCGCCTGTATTGGTTGGTGTTAAAACAGACAGTGAAAAGTTTGCCGGCGCCAAAGAAACTTATTGTATTGAGGCCATGATGCAGGATAAAAAAGCCCTGCAGGCAGGTACCTCACATAATTTGGGACAGAATTTTGCCAAAGCGTTTGATGTAACCTTTCAGGATGAGAATGGCCAGCAGCAGCATGTTTATGCAACAAGCTGGGGTGTATCTACCCGATTAATTGGTGCATTGATTATGACCCATAGTGATGACAATGGGCTTGTTGTTCCTCCTCGCCTGGCACCGATTGAAGTGGTATTGATCCCGATCTGGCGATCTGATGAGGATATGGCCAATCTAAAAGCACGCATTGAAGAGTTGACCGCGGATTGGAAAGGTAAAATCCGTTTTAAAGTTGATGACAGAGATCAATACCGCCCCGGTTTTAAATTCAATGAATGGGAAAAACGCGGTGTGCCTATCCGTCTTGAAATGGGCCCCAAAGATCTTGAAAACAACCAGGTTGTGATGGTGCGTAGAGATACCGGTGAAAAGACCTTTGTATCGCAAGATGGACTTTTGGAGCATATTCAGTCTGAACTTGAACAGATGCAAAAAGACATGTACAACCGTGCAAAGAAATTTCGTGAAGAAAATACATTTAATGAAGATGATTTTGAAGCATTTAAAACACGCATCGAAGATCCGGGCGGTTTTTTCTGGGTGCATTGGTGTGGTTCAGCGGAATGTGAAAATAAATTTCAGGAAACATCCAAAGCTACAATACGATTGATTCCTGTGGATGGAGAAAAAGAAAGCGGATCATGTATTGTTTGCGGCAAGCCTTCTGAACAGCGTGTGCTGGTTGGAAAATCTTACTAGTTTAGCTATTGATGGAGCTTGATTTGCAGGAACAATTATTATCCATATTTGAAACGGTAAGCGGATTTATTTGGGGCCCTCCAATGCTTCTCTTGCTGGTGGGTACGGGAATATATTTGACTATTCGTCTGGGCGGGCTCCAGTTCACGACTTTGAAATATTCATTGCACATGGCATTGATCAAACGTCGTGAAGAGGGAGATGCTGAAGGCGATATCAGCCATTTTCAGGCCTTAATGACCGCACTTGCTGCTACCGTGGGTACCGGAAACATTGCCGGTGTGGCAACCGCCATTACCGCTGGTGGTCCCGGTGCATTGTTTTGGATGTGGGTGACCGGCCTTTTTGGTATGGCTACCAAATATGGTGAAGCCGTATTGGCTGTCAAGTATCGTGAAGTGGATGAGCACGGAAATATGCGCGGCGGTCCCATGTATTATATTGAAAAGGGACTGGGCTGGAAGTGGCTGGCAGTATTGTTTGCTCTGTTTGCATCTATATCAGCCTTTGGAATAGGAAATATTGTTCAGTCAAATTCTGTTGCAGATGCAGTTACGGCTGTGTTTCCACAAATCAGTCATTATCATGTGGGAATTGTTTTATTTTTAGCAACCGCACTTGTACTGCTTGGCGGTATTAAAAGTATAGGTCGTACGACCGCGGTGATTGTTCCGTTTATGATTTTGTTATACATGCTCAGTTCTTTGATTGTTGTAATAATTAATTATAAAGCTATACCATCAGTCTTTACAATGGTTATCGGTAATGCTTTTACACCTGCATCCGCTGCAGGTGGTTTTGCAGGCGCAATGGTTCGCGAGGCTATTCGCTGGGGCGTTGCACGCGGCGTATTCTCTAACGAATCCGGATTGGGTAGCGCACCAATTGCGGCCGCGGCAGCCCAGACGAAAACTCCTGTGAATCAGGCGCTGGTATCCATGACTCAGACTTTTATTGATACCATTATCGTCTGTTCGCTTACCGGTTTTGTGATCCTTTCAAGCGGCACCTGGACGAGCGGTGCTACCGGAGCTGAACTGACTTCAATGGCTTTTAGTTCTGCACTGCCCGGAAAGTTTGGCGGTATGATAGTTGCTTTTGGTTTGGTTTTTTTCGCCTATTCCACTATATTAGGGTGGAGTTATTATGGTGAGAAATCATTTGAATATTTACTTGGCGCCCGGTCTGTAATGCCTTATCGTATTTTGTTTAGTATTATGGTATTTGTTGGCGCTGTTATTACCAAAGTAAACCTGGTTTGGACGTTTGCCGATATTATGAATGGTTTGATGGCAATCCCGAACTTGATTGGTTTGCTGGCTTTGAGTGGAATAATAATTAAAGAAACCCGAGAACACCTGAGGTGAAATTATGGTTCATAGAGAAAAGGAAAAAATAACCATCGAGATTCCCAGTAAATCGCTGCGAATTCAACATGCAATGTGCCCAAACCGGCACAACCTGATGGATACGGACCATTTGATAAATGGATATGCCTCAATTACTGTCAAGGTCAAATACAAAGATGTAGCGGGTATGATCCATCTTGATCCTGTTTATGGGAGTTTTAAAAATGTGTCCGAGATTGACATCCCGGATGGTGAAACGGTAGAATTCTTTTGTCCTACTTGCGGCACCACACTGATTCTGGACCATGTTGTGTGCGATGAATGCGGTTCAAGTATGTGCGGTGTTTATCTTCCGCATGGAGGACGTGTGGAAGCCTGCGCCCGGAATGGATGTCAAAATCATAATTTAAAGCTTACTGATGGAAAAGACCTGCTGGACAAACTTGACGAATATCACACACTGGATGCTTATATTTAATGATGAATGAAAATGTTTTTAAAGCGGGTTATGTTGCGGTTGTGGGGCAACCCAATGTGGGTAAATCTACCCTGACTAACCATTTACTGCAATTCAAGCTGTCTATTACTACAGCTAAACCCCAAACCACACGGCACCGTATTTTGGGTATTTTATCCAAACCGGGTTGTCAGATTGTATTTCTGGATACCCCGGGATTAATGGAGCCCAAATACAAACTGCACGATTATATGGTCAAATCCGCACATAATGCAACCAGGGATGCGGACCTGGTATTGTTTCTGATTGAAGCGGGAAGAAAACCCAAAGACCGTGATTTAGAGATACTCAGTTATTTGAAATCAATTGAAAAACCTGTTTTGCTGGTGATCAATAAAATGGACCGCACCCAGCCCCAGGAAGTTTTACCATTGATTGATGAGTATAAAGATATCTTTAGTTTTAAAGATATTGTACCCATTTCTGCTCTGACGGGTGATAATGTGGAAGACCTTGAAAAGACCATATTGAAATATTTACCGGAAGGTTTTCCTTTTTATCCTGATGATCAGGTTACCGAACATCCTGAACGCTTTTTTGTAAGCGAGATTATTCGCGAAAAGATTTTTCAGCAATATGGTGACGAGATTCCCTATTCCACGGCAGTAGTGATTGACGAGTTTGTGGAAAAAGAGGGGCGCAAAGATGTGATTAAGGCCAGAATCGTGGTAGAGCGAGCTTCACAAAAAGGTATTATTATTGGCAAGGGCGGCAAAGCGTTAAAATCCCTGGGCCAGGATGCGAGGATTGCAATAGAAGAATTTATAGGGAGGCCGGTTTTCCTCGAGTTGTGGGTGGCAGTGCGAGAGAAATGGCGCAAAAAGGATACGTTTCTCAAAGAATTTGGATATGATGGTCGATAAAGTATTTAACGACCGGGTAGTACAATTAATTTGATATGATAGCGCGCGTGTCTGTAAAAACGCGCGTTTTTTTACGTATTAAAGGATTTGATACATGAAACGAATCGTCAGTATATCAACTGTTCTTGTGAGCATGGTTTTATTATTCTCATGCGCGGGTGTCTATTATGGCCCTGCGATTCAAACCACAGGACCGGTTGTGCGGGTGGGACTGCTTGAAGATAAATCTGAAATTGCTTTTGAACCCGAAGGTCCGTTTGTTATTGCAGACGGAAACGGGAAAATGTACCGGATGAACAAGGGTGAAGTATGGCGGGCAACCTTGGTGAATGGCTCTCCGGCCCCATCTGTTTATCGAATCCAATATACATCGAGCAGTAAGGAAACTGCCGCTGATGCAGGCGTTCAGGAAGCGCGTTCCCAGAATTTGGATGTTGAAAAGATTACCAGCGGTGATGTGTTGAATATGGACAAAAAGGTATTGGTTGATAAAAGACGATACCTGGTATTGCTGAAACAAAAATTTAGTACACAGGAACAAGCCGAGCAATATAAAAGACAGAATCCGGCATTGCGCAATGCCTTAGTAATTAGTCGGCCTGATGGCGATCCGGGTGGTGAGATTCATTTAAAATCCGAGTCCGGTAAAGAGTTGGTTATTCAAAGCGCACTGCGGATTTCCGGAGCGTTGGTTAATCTGCAAGCTGTCAAGGTTGGAGAGGGGTTCCATTACTCACGAGAAGAAACCCGCAAGTATGGCGGTGAATTGGAACTGATGATTGGTCCCAATGGGAAGCTGTTTGTGATTAATGTATTAAGTCTGGAATCTTATCTTGAAGGGGTATTGCCCGGTGAAATGATTCCCACATTTCCGCTTGAAGCACTTAAAGCGCAGGCAGTTGCAGCCCGTACTTTTTTTCTGTACAATTTTGGCAGCCGCTATCGTGATAAACCCTATGATGTAACGGATGATGTATATAGCCAGGCGTTTGTGGGTGCGGGACGAAGTAATGATCGCATACGCAAGGCAATCAGTGAGACACAGGGCGAGGTGCTGGTTTATAATGGAAGTTTGTGCACAACTCCCTATTCCGCGGTTTGTGGCGGACACACGGAAAACACCGAGAATGTATGGATGGGTGAATCGTTACCCTATTTACGAGGCGTACTGGACGATCCTGAATCACGAGATCTGCCGGTTTCGTTTGATCTGTCTACGGAAGAGAGTGTAAGACGATGGGTAGAAAGCTCGCCCAAGGTCAACTGTAATGCGGAAAGCCACGGCACCCCGGATTATTCAAAATACAGTGTGAAATATTATCGCTGGCAGCAGCGATATTCCCGGTTAGAGTTGGAGAATATCATCCGTAACAAGTATCATGATATTGGTACGCTGGTTGATATTGTTCCGGTTGAACGAGGTGTATCGGGACGACTGATTGAGATCGAGATCCGTGGTGCGGCGGGCAAGATCAATGTGCGAAAAGAGCTGAACATCCGCAGGGCATTGTCGTCAACCGCCTTGTACAGCGCCTGTTTTGTTGTGGACAAGATTGGGGACGTGAACGGTTTCCCCGAAGAATTTGTATTTACCGGCGCGGGTTGGGGACACGGAGTAGGCATGTGCCAGATTGGTGCGGCCATGATGGCAGAAGAAGGCAAATCCGCACAGCAGATATTGACGCATTATTATCGCGGTGCGGTGTTAGACAAGTATTATTGATATGGTTAATTAGGCCCTAATCTTTCGATACAATCCGCCCGCATGCTGCGGACGGATCACTCAGGAACCGGGCTTTGGTTTTTTTTGCTTTTATTTGTAATACAAAAGTATTCGATTGATTTTTTTTGAAAGGATTGGCAATGCCTGAAATATCCCGGTTTTTAGGAATTGTTATAGCTATGTATTACAAGGACCATGCTCCGGCACATTTTCATGCGTGTATGGCGAATATGATATTACCATAGAGATAGAAACTGGAGTAATAAACGGTCGGTTTCCAAAATGTGCATTAGGTCTTGTATTAGAGTGGATGGAGCTTAATAAGAAAGAATTGCTGGTTTACTGGCAGCTTGCTAAGCAGAAAAAACCGCTTGAAAAAAATGCACCATTGGAGTAGTCATATGATACCTAGAATTACCAAAGTAGAGTATGTTAAAGAACATATATTGAATATTTCTTTTCAAGATGGCGTGAGTGGCCATATTGACCTAAAAGATGAACTGGATGGGGATATTTTTGCTCCCTTGAATGATATATCTTATTTTAAAAAATTTAAACTTGATCAGGAATTAAGAACAATTGTCTGGCCAAATGGAGCTGATTTTGCACCGGAATTTTTATATGAAAAATTATGTGTCAGCAGCTTGCTAAGCAGAAAAAACCGCTTGAAAAAAATGCACCATTGGAGTAGTCATATGATACCTAGAATTACCAAAGTAGAGTATGTTAAAGAACATATATTGAATATTTCTTTTCAAGATGGCGTGAGTGGCCATATTGACCTAAAAGATGAACTGGATGGGGATATTTTTGCTCCCTTGAATGATATATCTTATTTTAAAAAATTTAAACTTGATCAGGAATTAAGAACAATTGTCTGGCCAAATGGAGCTGATTTTGCACCGGAATTTTTATATGAAAAATTATGTGTCAGTTCAACTGCTCCCCAATCTGACTATTAATATCCATGATGATATATAAAATGATTTTTTTGGCAGAGATGATTGCGTGTATACAATTCTAACTTGACTGCATCCTTTGCGTTTTGTTGTTTTGATTTGAAAATGTGAATTTATGTTAAAATCTCCTAAACATATTCTTTTTCTGTTTGTTGACGGTATTGGTATTGGCGAAAACGATCCCGAAATCAATCCCTGTGCGGACCCGCAATGGCGGTTTTTCAACAATACGCTTGATCAACAGTATCCCAAATCCCTGCCGCATGACGGCATTGCACTGGGACTGGATGCCAATCTGGATATGCCCCTGCTGCCGCAGAGCGCAACCGGGCAGACATCGCTGTTTACCGGTGTTAATGCCAGTAAACTGCTGGGGAGACACCTCAATCACCGTCCCAACGCGCAATTGCGCGAGGTGATTAAAGAGCACTCCATTTTTAAAAAACTGGTGGACAAGGGGAAAAAGGTCGCGTTTTTGAACGCTTTCCGTCCGCCATTCTTTGATTTTGAACCGGACGAGATCATCCGGCACTTGTCCGTTACGTCGTGTATGAACTATTTTGCGGGACAAAAGTTTTTCGGCATCGAGGATATCTGGGCGGAGCGCAGTGTATATCAGGATATGAGCGGAGACGCTCTGCGCGAAAAAGGATTTGACGCACCGGTGGTATCTCCGAAAAAGGCGGGGGAGATCATTGGGAAACAGAGCCGGGCGTATGATCTGGCGTTGTTTGAATATTTTCAAACCGATTTTGCCGGTCATAGCAAAGAAATGGAGCGCGCCAGGAACGAGATCGTAAAACTGGAAGCGTTTCTTGGGGCCATTCTAAAAACCGTAAATCTGGACGAGACACTGGTACTGCTCACCAGCGACCACGGCAATATTGAAGATCTATCATTCAAGGGGCACACCCGAAATCCTGCCATGACATTGGCATTTGGGTCGGGCAAAGAAAAATTCGGCAATCCGGTAAAGAGTATTGTGGATGTGGCGGAAACGCTGCTGGGACTCATATGTGACTAATTGTCAACAATCTGTGCAAAAACTGCAACAAACATCTTTATAAATATCCAATATCTCCTCTATTTGCGTAAAAATCTGTGAAAAAAAGTACAGAAAATGTAATTTTACACTTGACATTTTTGTAAATAATTGTAAATTGAATTACAAGAATGTAAGGGGCCTTTGGGGGCAAAGGGGTCTTGGGATTATATTAATATTACAAAAATGTTGATTTTGATTGTTAAAGTTTTACATGTAATTAAAAATAAATTAACAACCTGAAACATCTGAAATATTGGATTTTTTCATATTGAACTAATAAATTGAGTTCAATTTTCCAAAGAGAATGAAATATTTATAAAATCTATAACATTTAAAATTGTTCTTTGACAAAATTTACTATCATTACTCTAATACATAGGTTATATACCTACGAAATGGCTCAAGTGGTTAATGTAACCATACGCCTGATATTATAAACCCATGCTGCAATCACAAATTCAAAACGATTTCGGCCCATATCATAATAACTGCACCGATCATAATCTAATACTTGCTTCATAAAGGCAAACGGTCTTTCAACTGCATTCCGAACTTTAGATAATTGCTTATTTCTTTTTACCTGCTTTGATGTCAAATTTCGGTTTCTATATCCTTTATCAAGAATGCCGCAATAGACTCCTTTGCCTCGCAGGTTGCACTTGCGGGCTTTGTTCGTGTAACCTTTATCTGCGAACACCGCATTTTCTTTTTCTGTTATCAGATCCGGAAAAAGATTTGTGTCGTGAATACTTGCGCTGGTAAACTCTACAGAATGAATAATATCACTGTCCAAATCTGTACCAATATGGCCTTTGTAGCCATAATGCGTTTTGCCACGTTTCTTTGTGAAATCTGCATCACGATCACGCTTGCTTCCTGGTTTCGCTTGTGCTTGTTTTATAGTTGCATCAACAAGTGTTCCTTTGCCAACGATCAGACCCATTTTTTCAAGCTGTTTGTTGAATTGCCGGAACAGTATTTTATCAAGACCAAGACGGGCAAATAGTTCACGATATCGGCAGATAGTGGTTTCGTCAGGGATTGCATCCGCACTGGTCAGTTCCAGAAACAATTGAAAACTACGTCGATCCGCAATCTCTTCTTCCAGGCGAGGATCGGATAAACCATAGATACGTTGTAATAAAAAACAACGAACAATAACTAACAAATCAAATGACGGCTTGCCTGCATTTGATTTTCTGGTTTTTGATTGTTCAATACGTTCTTCAATGGGTTCAAGTAAATTTTGCCAATCAATTTTTTCTTTGATAATTTCCAGAGCTTGTTTGCTTTGGGTTTTTATATGCTTTTTGAAATTTTCATTTGCTGCTGTGGTAAACAAGTCTTCATTGTTTATTCTATTGCGACCCATGTAAAACTCCAGTTTTTTTTATCATACAGCAAATTAGTAAATTATTACCTTTGATTCTAATAATATTTCAGAGGTTTCAACCTATATTTGTTGTAAAGCTGTTCATAAATTATAAAATTTTAGACTTTTTGCATATTAATGAAATATGTAAAATCAATTCGTTGCATTACTATGTATTGATATATTTTTTTAATAATTATATTTCTAATTAGAATGGTTGGGAGGTTTAGATGTTAGAACTTGTATCGGTTATTTTAAGTGCGATGAGTGTGTATCAAAGCTTCAACAAAGATTCAAAACATGAAGATGTCCTAATACAGATGAATGGTCAATTATTAAAAATTGATATTGTGTATCAAATGTTAAAAGATGCTAAAACAATACATAATGGTTGTGAAGATTTTTCGAAAATTAATATTGAAGAAATTGTTAATAGTATTCTTGATATTACGGATATTACGATTAAACATAAAAAAGTGGAAAGATTGTTGGATTATTATAACAGTTTTATAAAAGAATGTAATCCAAACAAGATTCAAATTGTTTTTGAAGAAAGTAAAGTCCAATATTTCACATATGCAATTAGAGAAAATTTAGAGAAAATTGATTTGTTTTATAATGAAATGTATAATGAATTGAATGAGTTAAAAAAAGTTTTTAAAAAAATAGTGCAAATGGATAATAATCAGAATTATGGAAAAACATTTACTCCATATGTAGCAATTATTGAAACCAAAATTAAAACAATCTTAAATGCTGCTGATAAATCAATTATTAATACAGCACCCATTTTGGATTACTTGCATACTGAACTAAAGAATAGTATAGAAAGAGTTTTATGAAAATCGATGAATTCAAGTTGCAGGACGAAATATTAGAAAACTCTCTTTTTGAAACGGATAATTTACCAGCCGAAAGTATTATTAAATACCTAAATGAACTACAAGATTTTATGATGAAAACACATGATATTTCTGATTATAAATGTGTGTATACTCTTTTTCAAAAATGGAGAACAATTTTACTTCATTTTGAAGGAAGACTTTATCACTTCAATACTAAAAAATCGATTGAAGATTTTAATTCAGATATTTCAACAAAGTTTATTTTTTTAGATAGTACAAGTAAAAAATTTATTGAGTTTATTAAGATGAATAAAATCAAATTTTTGCCATTTAATTTGGAAAAACGTATAGACAATGATTCTTTTCAAGATGAAGAGAATATTTTTCAATTTGTTGATGAAAAAACTTTAAATTTTTATATGAAATCAAATTGGAATAAAAGTTTTTTTTGTGAAAAAATAGATTAAATAGAGGAAAATATGGAAACAGTAACATTTTATTCATATAAAGGTGGGGTTGGAAGATCCTTAGCAGTTGCGAATGTGGCAAATTTTTATTCCATGATAGGTTTAAATGTTTTTGTTTTAGACTTAGATTTAGAAGCACCTGGTCAGCATTACAAGTTTGCTTTAACAAATAAAGAAGAAATGAAAAAAGGGTTAATTGATTTTATTTATTATTGGTTTAAATATAAAAGTGTTGATAATGCTTTGAATCGTTATGTGATTGAAATAAATAAAAATACATCAAAATGTGGCTCAATTCATTTATTACCTGCAGGAAATCCTTTAGAAAGTGATTATTTGCAAAAATTATCTAAATTAGATTGGCATAAAAAATTTTATCATAACCATGATTTAGAAGGAATTTCTTTTTTCTTAAATTTAAAAGGAATGATTGAAAAAAAATATCATCCTGATATTTTATTAATCGATTCAAGGACCGGTATTACTGAAATTGGTGGTGTAGCGACTTCATTACTAGCAGATAAAGTTGTAGTATTATTTATGAATAATACTGAAAATATTGACGGAACAAAAATAATAGTTAATTGTATTAGAAATGTTTCTAAACCTGATGAAACAAAACCAATTGACATAATTCCAGTTTTAACTAGATTGCCAGAGTTGCTAGATGATCAAGAGTTTAATTTGAAAAACTCAATTATCGAAAAAATTGGACTTCAAAATGAAAGTCAGCGATTTACAATAATTCATACAGATTTAAATTTAGAAGTTGATGAAAATGTTGTGATAGGTAAAAAGGAAAATCCTGATGAATCATTGTTGTTAGCTGATTATTTGCAGCTTTGTTTAAATATTTCACCAGATTTTTTTAGTACAAAAAATAAGAACGTGGAAAAGTTTTTGAAAAATATTTCTGATTATGAATTGTCTGAAAACAAATTTGATAATTTGCATGAATTTTATAAAAATCAAATAAAAGCTCAGTTAATTATTACTACAGCTAAACAGCTTGGCAAAACTAATATAAATTATGAAAGTATTTTGAAATATA
Source organism: bacterium (assembly GCA_963693055.1). Classification (GTDB taxonomy): domain Bacteria; phylum Zhuqueibacterota; class Zhuqueibacteria; order Residuimicrobiales; family Krinioviventaceae. Next base: position 4,354,090 of record OY843751.1, on the reverse strand, counting down.
TTAAAACACAAAATATTTTAAAAATTACACCTATGTCTGAAATTGCGAAGTGGGAACGTACATTTCCAGAATTGAAAGAATTTTGGATATTATTGCCTAACTTTTTAAGAAATAAAGATCAAGATTTTTTTAATGCAATGTTCTATAATATTTCTACGAAAAATTCTCATTATTTGTTTTTTTTAAATAATGAAAATGATTATAAAAAGCTATTAGAACTTGCAAAACGGATGCGAAAATTGACTAAAAAAAATATTGGCGAAAATATTAAATATGTAACATTAAAAGATAATTTATTAAAAGAGTTGTTAAAACATACAAATTATTGGATTGCTAATCCAAATAATATTGGTAAAGATAAAGTTGGAAATGGATATTTATTGATTTCTGAAAATAATAGTTTAAAAGGTGGGCTTGCTTTAGATAATAATACATTGGAAAGTATTGTTATGTTAATAAAGGATATTTTAAATGATAAGCAATTTCTTGGAACAACTATTCTTAAAAATGATTAGTGACTATATATTTTTATTTAATTTAATTAGTTAAATTTGAGTTACCAACCTTATAATATTTTTTAGGTTGTAAATAGTTGAGAATGAATATAGACATTGCTCTTGTTGGATTAAGTGAGTACTTGAATATTATATATAAAGATTTTTTGAAGAGACTGTAAACTTTTTTGTGTAAATGAATAGTAGTGCTATATTTGGATTTTCATCCTGTCTTTAAATATAATAGAAAATTGAGAAACAACAAAGGCCCAGTTTCTGATGGGCTGCGACCATTTTTTAGCAATATCCCTGTAGGCCAGAAACAGCATTTTTTTCAACGCATCATCGTGGGGGAACAGAGATTTGGTTTTAGTGACTTTGCGAAGCTGTCGGTGCAGAGCCTCTACACTATTTGTGGTATAGATCATTCGCCGAATTTCTTCGGGATATTTAAAATAGTTGGACAGGTTGTCCCAGTTTTTTCTCCAGGAATTGATAACAATGGGATATTTGACCCCCCATTTTTGTTCAAGGCGATCCAGTTGCAGTTCAGCGTTTTCTTTAGTTGTGCTTTGATAAACCAGCTTCAGATCTTTGATAAATTCTTTTTGATGTTTTGATGCAACATAACGAAGCGAGTTACGGATTTGATGGATGATACAAAGCTGGACTTCAGTATCGGGAAAAATGCTGGCAATAGCATCCGGAAAGCCTTTCAGCCCATCTACGCATGCAATCAGAATATCTTCAACCCCACGGTTTCGTATATCGGTTAAAACAGACAGCCAGAAATTGGCGCCCTCGGACTGGTCGATCCAAATACCAAGTAAATCCTTAAAGCCTTCACCATTGATTCCCAGTACAGTATAGGCGGCCTTGTTTATAATACGCCCTTCGTCACGTATCTTATAGTGGATAGCATCCAAATAAACAATAGGATAAACGCTATCCAACGGTCTTGACTGCCATTCAACGACAAGCTCGCGTACCCGTTCGGTAACATTGGAAATAAATGTTGGGGAAGCGTCCAGGCCGTAAAGTGTTTCCAGGTGGTCTTTGATGTCTCTTGTACTCAGACCTTTGGCATATAAGGCAACGATAATTTCATCTATTTTGCCCAGATCACGCTGGTGCTTTTTGACAAGTACCGGGTCAAATTCTCCATTCCGATCACGGGGGATTTTGATGTCAATTTCACCAAAATCTGTCTTCACTGTTTTGCTGCTGTGACCGTTTCTACTATTGCCACTGTTATCACCTTCTGAAGAATGTCTCTCATAGCCCAAGTGCTGGGTCATTTCAGCTTCCATAATTTGGTCTGATATGCCCTTAATCAAATTCTTGACCAGACCATTTTTGCCCAGCAGATCGTCTGCTGTCTTGCAATTTTCAAAATCTTTTTCAAGTTGTTTAATAATTTCAGGTGTAAGTTTCATTGGTAAATTCTCCTGTATTTAATAAAATGTAATATTTGTTTTTAAAACACAAGCGAATTTACAGTCCCTTGGAAAAGTGTGTGCAAATCAATCAGCGATCGAAATTCAATAACCCTACGGGTTATTGAACCCTTGTTCATGATTTACACAAAAATCTTTACACTTCCTTTTTGAACGATAATTCTTCCACTTTCCCCGAAATCTTTTCCTCAAAATTTTTGTTACAAATTTAAGAACCTCATCCATCCGCAGAATGTTGGGCGCAAACCTGCCGGAACGGGACGGAAATTTCCATTAATTCATTATTGTGTTTTTTCACAAAACACCAGGAGGTGTGTATGCGTGGTATGTATGGCACCGTTTCCGTGGTTTTAATGATCTTGCTGTTTATGTCCTGCCAGCCCAAACCGGGAGAAGTGATTTTAAAGGGACCTCTTTGCGGTACGTGGAGAATGGTTGAAGCCCAGTATGCCAGTGGAGAGATCAGCGGTACCATTGACGGGGAGGAGCGTATTTGTTACAAACTCATGAGCGGTGAGCACTTTGCCGTCATTGAGATGTACAAGGCGAATCCCGATTCCCAGTTCTTTGCCGCTGTGGGCACGTATACGTTGGGTGAAGGTACGTATACCGAGTATTACGAGGCTTCAAGCTCGCCGGCTCGAGTGGGCACGCATTTGACATTTAAAAGCGAGATTGTTGAAGACCAGTGGACCATTGAAATTGAGGCATCAGAGAGAACAGAAGGGTATCTGAAAGAAACATGGGAACTGGTTTCAAAGCCGGCCATGGCAGATGCCGGTTTGTAACAGATTTGCGGGATTGATGCAGGGTTGGGCTTTATACCATTCATATTCGCCAGTGCTACCCATCTGGCGGGTATTTTGTATAACCGGTCTGATTTGACCGGTATGTGGAAAGGTCCGTGATACGCGCAGGTTTCATTGGGCCAAGTGTAAATATCCATATCGGCCGCAGCCTCAAACCTTGTTCCGCGGTTAGGGGCTACCCGCGGACCAGGGCTATCCTGCCCGGGTCAAGGTCCCCCGGGCAGGGTGCCATTTGTCTTTATTCCAAAATCAGGGTTACTATTTCATATTTGCCTGCTGAAAAAGTTACTGTCTTGCCGTTTACTGCCAGACTTTCCAGTTTGTTTTCCATCAAATCGCCAGTCCATGCTTTGGTGAATGGCACTGCGAGTGTGATTTTCGCTTCAACAGGCCAGCCGTGGGTTTCGTAAAGCCGGATGATGAGCGCGTCCGAGTCTTCCGCGCGTTTGACTGCGGTTATTATCAGGTTTTCCTTGTTTACGCTCAGATAGCTGTTTTGACGGGGTGCCTGACCATCCTGTTTTTCCATTACAACCGCTTTTAAAGGCATATTGAGTTCGTATGCCTTGCGGACACTGTTGGCAGTTTTGCAGTTTCCCTTGTGAGGATAGATGGAATAGGTAAACTCGTGAAGTCCCTGATCAGCATAGGGATTCTCGTATCCAATGGGTTTGCTGATGGGATCCGGAGTTAGGGGGGAACGCAGCAGGGTGAGGCGCATAACATTGTCTTTAACATCGTAACCATATTTACAATCGTTCATGAGAGAAACGCCGTAATTGTCGTCAGACAGGTCTGCGTATTTGTGTGCGGCAACTTCCCACTTGGCTTTTTCAGCCGGGGTTTGCGGATTTGTTGTGCGCTCTATGCTGCCGTAGGCGATGTCGAACGTTGCCTTGTCTGATTGTACATTTACCGGAAAAGCCGCTTTAGCCAGAATGTGATGTTCGTGCCAGTCTGCCTGGGTTACAATATCGAGGCGGGGGCTGTCGGCATAGAGGGTATAGTCCTGTGTAAACACTGATTTGTTATACTCTCTTACAACACTGAGAATAGCGCGGGCCGGGCCTTTTTCTTTGATGATGATGCTGCTTACCTGTGAGCATTCCTGCATTTCACCGGTGTAGCCTATATTCCATGCATCATAGTTGTCCGGTTTATCTTCAAAGAATTGGAGGATATTGCCCTGCTGTCCTTCGGCAAGGATTTCCTGATTGTTCACTTTGTCAAATAATTTGGAAATGTTGCCGTTCTGGGCATCAATTTCTACACGTACAAATTCATTTTCAAGAAAGGTAGGCCCAACTTTGATCTCATCGTGATGTTTGTATTTGCCTTTTCGGAGCCAATAGGTTTTGTAACCGTTAGCGGGTACATCCCTGGCAATGAACTGCAGGCTGATATCCGTTTGCTGATAAGGCATTTTTTCATCATTATCGTCTTTAACTTCTTTGATGCTCAGGTCCTGGGGCAGATTGACAGAAACCAGACCGCTTCGCTGCCAGTTCAGGGTGTTGAAAACAACCACAGGGGTATCTTTTTCATCCAAATCAATGTCTTTGGTGATTGCCTGCATTGAATTGTTTATAATATCTTTGGTCAGCGTGTTGACGCGTAAATAATCCTTGTCCGCATCATCATAAACCTCGGGAATGCTTGAGCCGGGGAGAATGTCGTGGAACTGGTTAAACAGGGCCAGTTTCCAGGCTGTTTCGAGCGAGTCTTGAGGCCAGGGTATACCTGAAAAAACAGCGAGTTTTTCAGATTCTTCAAGAGCGATTTCTGCCTGGCGATTTTGTTTTTTTACACGGCCCTGGGTGGTCAACGTTCCGCGATGATATTCCAGATACAATTCATTTTCATACTTTGGTGCGTCCGGGTATTTATGATCGATTTGTTGCATATAGCTATCCAGATCATCGTGCGCCAATGCCGGGAAAACGCTGGTATTCTGCATTTTTTTGATGCGTTCAAAATGCTGACGGGTAGGACCGCCGCCGTGGTCGCCTACACCATACAGAACCGGTACATTGTTATACCCTTCGGATTTGTATTCCAGCATTTTTTCTGCCAATTCTTCGGGCTTGTTGGCGATATTTAATCCATTTGGCAAGCACGTCAGAATAGAAGAGCCATCCGGTGATATCCAGCGAAAAATACTATGCGGGAAATGGGTCGTGTCGTTCCAACGGATCTTTGTTGTAACAAAATACTGGAATCCTGATTTTGCCAGAATTTGAGGCAGGGTCCAGGTATAACCAAACGTGTCGGGAGTATACCCGGTAATACAATCCACACCAAATTTTTCTCTGAAATAGCGTTTGCCATAGAGAATTTGGCGAATGAGTGCTTCACCGCCGGCCAGATTAAGATCGGGTTCTACCCACATTCCACCAACAAGATGGAACCGGTTTTCTTTAACAGCTTGCTGTATTTTTGCAAACAGATCGGGATATTTTTCTTCCATCCACATAAAGCTAATAGCCTGACTTTGGATGTATTGAAAATCCGGGTATTCATCAATAAAATTGATTGCGGATGCATAAGTACGTCGGCAAACATCTATGGTTTCTGGCCATTGCCATACCCACGCCATATCGATATGTGACTGACCGATCATGTGCAGGGTATCCTGTTTGATGATGTGGGACAAGTTGATGACATCAACAAAGAGGGTATTCAGCATCTGTACAAAGGGACCCCACTCGTTATGCAACGCATGGTCCACGCAATCTGCCAGATCGCTGGGTTGATATGAAAAAGGTTGGCCTGTAAAGGTTTTATACCAAAACAGGTTTTCCTTAAAATCCGCAAACAGAGGTTTAAACGGTAAAATTTCCTCCGGTAATTCATCTCCCTTGAACAGACTGGTAAAGATCATTTCGGGTTCTATGGTAAAAATTTCAGTATCATTCATTTTCCCATTCATAACAATTCGAATACCACAAGGTTTGTTAAGTTTGTTCCACAAATCTCTGGAACTGAAATTGTAAGACAAGGTTGTAACCGTGTCGAGTTTGAACGATTTGCTCTGGAACCGGCTTCTGCGAGTATCTACTGTAGCTCTACCCGAATGATCTCCCAATTTCCCCAAATTCCGTATTGTAACATTGAGTGGGTAATAACGTTTACCATTGTCCATATAACTGGGGCCAAATTCGTAATGATCGATATAAGCAAAGGGAGACGCGGCTTCCATATTAACCGATTCCGGTTTTTCGTTGGTGCATTGTAGGTCTGTTATCACATTGCCTTCAGTGTCTTCCAGATCTACACTCAGCCCCCAGCCGCCACCATCATTGAGGACTTTGAACAGGAGACGGTTCCATCCCGACGATAGTCTAACGGTAATATTGTCTTCGCCTTTGAGAAGGGTCCGAAAAACAAAATTTTCGTGAACGCGTGTTTTATTTAGCCAAAAAGCATATGCATCATTACTGCCAATAGCCAGCACAATATTTTTTTCATTTTGTGAGTAAATATAGGTTGCTGCATAAGCGATACTTTGGGTTTGCGCGGGAAAGTGGAATTCGCTAAAATCAATGATTCCTGAGGGAAGCGTTTCAATCGCTTGCCACTGAAATGAAGATGGAAGCGCTGTTTCGCCTTTTACGGGCTGTAAATTCGCTTCATTTTGTAAGAATGGAGTTTGTAATGCTGTGTGCAAGGTGTCTGTTTTAAAAGAACCGAGCACCAGCCATTGGGTTATACTGTTTTGCAGGGTTTGTGAGTGACTGTTTGAACCAATTAACATGATTAAAATTGCCCCTTTAAGCAATCGTTTCCAGTACATTGAACCTCCAGATTTGTTCTGTGGGCAGAAAAAGTGAATAAATATAATTGCAGTACTTGATGCATACATAATATAAGAATACAAAGATTATATTGCAATGCGGATTCAAAATTTGTACATTAAAAATTGAATTTTTTATGCGTTTATGAAAGGGCATGAATGAATCTGGCAAAATTTTTATCGGACCTGGGATTGTACCAAAAAGGAATCTGGAAAGATTATATTCTGATCATATTCGGGTCATTTATAATGGCCTTGGGAATAGGGGTCTTTTTAGTGAATGCTAAAGTTGTACCCGGAGGCGTAAGTGGATTGGCCATGGCAATCCATTATCTTTCAGGTAATAAAATTCCGGTAGGATTAATGATATGGATTACCAATATTCCTTTGTATATTTGGGGAATCCGTGAACTGGGCAGGCGTTTTGGTATACGTACATTTGTAGGATTTACATTCAGCTCTTTTTTTATAGATATGTTACAAGGGGTTGTGCCCGGTCTTTCTTTTATTCGGATGCATGAACATCCAGCAGTGCAATATATGCTTAAAAATGAGTTTGTACTACTGGTGTTGACCGGAGGGGCACTGGTGGGTTTAGGTTTGGGGATAATATTTAAATTTCATGGTACCACAGGTGGAGTGGATATTATTGCAGCAATTATCCGCAAACGGTTTGGAATAAAACCGGGGCACTCTTTTTTGGCTATGGATGTTATAGTGATTACTATTGCCGGTGTTATTATTTGGGCCAGAGATCTTTCTGCTGATCGCCCCGCATTGGTATTAACATTGTATGCGTTTTTGCTTGTTTTCATTTCAGCACGTATTGTGGATGTTATGATAGAGGGATTTGATTACGCGCGTTCAGCCTTTATTATATCCGAAAAGCAGGAAGATATTATAAGAATGATCACTTTGGATATGGACCGTGGAGCAACAGCGTTGGCTGCCAAAGGTGTATATACCAATCATTCCAGAGATGTTATTTATACGGTTTTGAGCAAAAAGGAAATTGTAAACCTTGTAGATAAGGTAAAGGCCATTGATCCGGATGCTTTTATTATTGTTAATAATGTTCACGAAGTTCTGGGTGAGGGCTTTCGTCCCCGCTTTTAATATTGCAGGTTTTTAAAAGCCTGTTGACTCTGACTGAAATTAATATTATCTTTTTTTAAACCAAAGAGGTAATATGGAACGCCGTTACGCTATTCTAACAACCGGGAATACGCATCCAACGCTTGCCAAAATGGCATCTGTATTATTGCGATATCGACCGGATTCTGTAGTGGCTTTGATTGATCCTGATAATTCCGGGCGAGATGCTTCGGAATTGTTAACGGTGGGAAAAGGGGTACCCATAACCGCTTCTCTTCAAGATGCACTGGCATTGAATCCCAATGCGTTGGTTATCGGCATTAATCCTGCGGGAGGGGCTTTGCCGGATGAATGGCGCTCTGTGATTTTGGAAGCCATTGATGCCGGTCTCGATATTTACAGCGGCATGCATAGTTATTTATGTGATGATAGTGAAATCTCTGCAAAAGCCCAACACAACAATATTACCTTGTATGATCTTCGAAAACCTCCGGAAGGTTTGTCTGTAAACCGTTGCAGGGCTGCAGATATTAAAGCTTTTCGGGTCCATACGGTTGGTATGGATTGCAATTGCGGTAAAAAAGTAACAACCTATGAACTGCATTTGGGATTATTGAAACGGGGACTGGATTCCGAATTCATTGCAACCGGCCAGGGAGGCATCTTGTTGTCGGGTAAAGGGATTGCCATTGACAGTGTTCCCGGAGATTTTATGGCTGGTGCGGCTGAACAGTTGGTGCTTGAAAATCAGGACCATGAATTTCTCCTTTTAGAGGGCCAGGGTGCTATTGCCAATCCTTTATATTCAGGTGTTACATTGTCCTTGCTGCATGGTTTTATGCCAGATGTGCTGGTATTGTGTCATCAACCCGAACGGACTATTATGCGCGGTTCTGCAAATACCAAAATTCCCCCCATTAATATTATAAGAGAAATATACGAAAAAATGACGGCACCTGTTTATTCAGCGCCGGTGGTTGCAATCTCTTTGAATTTGTATTATTTTAGTGAGCGTGAAGCACGAGATATTGTATTACAGACCGAGTTTGAAACCGGTTTGCCGGTTACAGATGTGATACGTTTTGGCTCTGAAAAAATTTTGGATGTAATTTTGAATATTAAAAAAGAGCAGGAAAAATGAACAGGCAGCGTGTAGTGATAATTGACGGCGGATACGATTCTTATGATTATGAAGCGTCATATTTAAAAGAGCATGGCTATGTTCTGGAAATGTTTGACGGAGATCCGCAGGACCGGGATGCAAAAATAGAATTTGCATCAGATGCGGTTGGAATGCTGGTTCGTGGTACATTGATTGATGAGCATTTTTTATCCCGCTTGCCTGCATTAAAAGCCATTGTTCGTTATGGTGTAGGATATGATAACGTGGATCTGAATGCTGCTACCCGGCAGGGTGTGCGGGTTGCAAATGTTCAGGGATATGCAAACCACTCGGTTTCTGACCATGCTATTGCGTTAATGTATTCCTGTATTCGAATGCTACCTGCCGGTTCAAAATCTATATATAATGATTTTAGCAAACCTCCAACATCGGAAATTTTTGAGCTGCATGACAAAACCGTAGGGATTATTGGCTTGGGGCGGATTGGAGGTACTTTTTGTAATAAAGTCAGGCATTTGTTTGGGCGGGTGCTGGCCTATGATCCCAATATCCCCGAGTCTGTCTTTGAAGCGTGTGGTGCAACACAAGCTACCTTGCAGCATGTTTTGGGAGAGAGCCATGTCATAAGCCTGCATTGTGATTTGAACGAGACATCGTATCATATTATTAACGATAACGCGTTTGCGATAATGAACTATCGTCCGGTATTGATCAATACCGCGCGTGGAAATGTTATCGATCCTGATGCTTTGTTAAAAGCATTGAATCAGGGCAAGATCCACTGCGCGGGACTGGATGTATTTAAACACGAACCTACAGGTCCTGAAGAGCAGCCAATAATCACACATCCCAGGGTGCTGTCTACGGGGCACTATGCATGGTATTCGGACGCAGCCATGCGACAGTTACATGAACGAGCAGTGGAAAATCTGGTTAAGCTGATAAATGGACAAGTAGTAGAGGATTGTTTGAACCCATGAGTGATAAAAACATCGTAACTGCTTACAGAATGCCGCCAAAAGGATTTGCCGTTCTTGCTCTGGTAGGTCCTGCATTTATCTGGTGCGCAGAGTTTATCGGGTCTGGCGAAGTTATTTTGGCAACCCGTGTAGGGGCAATTTTAGGCCCTGCTGTTATATGGGCATTGATTTTGGGTGTGTTTTTAAAATTCTGGATCGGCATGAGTGGCGCACGCTATACGGTTTGTACCGGTGAAGGGATGATAGACATGTGTGCCAGAATTCCCGGTCCTAAAAACTGGGCTGTCTGGTTAATCCTGGTAGCACAGTTTGCCAGTGCCATGGTAGCGATAGGATCTTTGGCTTCAGCAGCCGGTGTGTTTATTAATAGCCTCGTTCCGGTTTCGCCCTATTTTGGCGGATGGTTTGTTACCATATTTTCATTAATTGTTGTGTGGTCGGGTGTGTTTGATCTTTTAAAGATTATTATGAGTTTTTTTGTTGCCGTGGTTCTGATAGGTGTTTTGTATGTTGCTATAAATGTACTTCCCCAGGTTGGGTTGACAGAGCATTTATTTGGATTTACAATCCCTCCGGTACCGGACTGGGCTGTAAAGCTGGATGGCGTATCTAACAATCCATGGCGTGAGATTTTGCCGTTGATGGGCTGGGCCGCTGGCGGTTTTGCCAGTCAGGTTTGGTATACCTATTGGGTATTGGGTGCCGGTTATGGCGCCGCAGAAGGTAGAGGATACGGTCAGCCTGCTGATTTGCATGCACTGAAAAATATGACCAAAGATGCTGCCCAAAAAATTAAAGGATGGTGTAATGTTGTTTATACCGATGCTTCAATTGCCATGATTTTGGGTGTTATCTCTACAAGCGGATTCCTGATAGCGGGTGCGGGTGTGCTTGGAGCGAGTAAACTTGCTCCTGAAGGACCGGATGTAGCATTGACCTTGTCGACCATATTCAGCAATAAATGGGGCTCACTGGGAGGGACGCTGTTCCTGATAGCCGGTGCATCTGCATTGGTTGGCACCCAGATTGGGCAGCTTGCGGGATGGCCGCGTTTGCTGGCAGACAGTTTAAGGCTTTGTGTTCCGGCGTTTAACCGTAAATTCCAGTGGAAGACACAATTTCGTATTTTTCTGGTTTTCTTTTTTATCTCCAATATGGTTATTGTTTTTACTTTGGGTTTAAAGCCGGTCTTTCTGGTCAAACTGGGTGCAATTCTTGATGGTCTTTTACTTACACCTTTGCAGGCACTTTGGGTTGCTGCGGGTTTATACATTGTACTTCCTAAATTGTTATCTGATGAAGCCAGAAAAGTTTTACAACCCAGTTTAATCTTTTTGGTTGGTTTGATTTTGGCTTTTGTTGTATTTGGATATTTTTGTTTATTTCAAATGCCTTTTATATGGTGAGTTGGCGTGGTTAAAAGTTATTTAAAATTTTGGACGATTGGACTGCTTTTCTTTTTTGCGGAATCTATATTTGCGCAAGGTGGATTTGTTTTGGAGAAAAGCGATCCTGTCATTCACACTAACGTGACAAGTTTTATAAATTCAGATATGTTTGATGGAAATGTGCCGGTCTGGATTTTTTTGAGGGATAAAGGTGTAATTGTACAATCTGATTTGTTGAAAAAAATAAATGCAGTTACGCTAACTGAGCGTGCTCTGAAAAGACGCGCAAAAGTGAATGCCGATAAATTGGATTATTATGACCTGCCGGTAAAGAAACAGTATATAGATGAATTAAAAACACTGGGTTTACATGTTCGGCACCAGAGTAAATGGTTAAACGCAGTAAGCGGTATTCTGAATGTTGACCAGTTGAATGTTGTAGCTTCGCTGGATTATGTTAAAGAGATCCGGATGATTGCGGGAAGAAAATCCATTCAACCGGTGCCCGAGATCCGAATGGAACCGTATCAAGACTATCAGATAGAAAGCCATTTGTATTTCTACGGATCAGCTTTGCAGCAGCTTGAAATGATCAAAGTCCCGGATGTGCACGATATGGGATTGACAGGCAAAGATGTTTTGATTTGCATTACAGATACGGGGTTTAAAACCGATCATGAGGTCTTTACCAATCTCAAGGTTGCCGGAGAATATGACTTTTTGCGGAATGATGATGATACGGAAAATGATCCCGCGGTTGATCACGCAGATCAGCATAACCATGGTACCAAAGTATTGTCTACAATGGGAGCGGAAAAATCCGGTGAATTGTATGGCGCAGCCTTTGGAGCAACATATCTATTGGCCAAAACCGAGGACCTGATTCAGGAATATGCCGGTGAAGAAGATCATTGGATAGCCGCCGTCGAATGGGCAGACAGTCTGGGCGCGGATATCGTCAGTTGTTCGATCGGGTATCTGGACTGGTATACATATGCGGACATGGATGGCAACACATCACCCATGACTATTGCATCGGATCTGGCAGCTTCAAGAGGGATTGTTATTTGTACTTCTGCCGGCAATGAACGGGATAATGCATGGTATTATATAACCGCTCCGGCAGACGGGGACAGTGTAATATCGGTTGGCGCTGTTGATAATAAAGAACATATTGCTGCTTACAGTTCGGCGGGACCCACCTATGACGGACGCATTAAACCCGAAGTGGTTGCAATGGGTACGGGTGTGCGATGTGCTGATCCGGATGATAATACCGGGTATGAGTATGGGACCGGAACATCTTACTCGACTCCGATAGTAGCGGGAGTTTGCGCTTTGATATTGGAAGCACATCCCCACTGGACGCCCATGCAGGTGAGAGAAGCGCTCATGTTCACGGCAGACAAGGCCGATAATCCCGATAATTTGTATGGATGGGGTTTGGTTGATGCACTTGCGGCTGTAGAATATCGACTCAAAGGGGATGTGAATGGGGATGATGAAATTGATCTGGCTGATGTTAAAGACATTGCGGACCTGGTTATGAATCCGCAACAGTATTCTGACAAAGCTAGAATATCAGCAGATGTGAATAACGACGGGGAAGTGAATATTCTGGATATTGTTCATCTGGTTAATACTTTGAAATAAATTTTCTGCAATATTCCGCAATCCGCTTTTGTTATTTGTATAACAAAAAAAATATATAGAGAGGGAGTATTCATATGCTAATTATGAAATACCTGGCCAAGCTGTTAAAGGCGTTGACTTCGGGCGAATCACCTTCGCAGCTTGCCGGTGGATTTATTCTGGGTATGATCATTGGGCTACTGCCGGGCAAGAGTCTGCTGACTTTGGTAGTAATTGTTCTCATATTGATCATCAATGTTAATGTTTCAATGGCAATACTGGGATTTATTGTATTCAGCGCTTTTGCTTTTTTTCTGGATCCGTTATTTCACAATATCGGTTACTGGCTGTTGGTGAATATAGACGCGCTAAAGGGAGTTTGGACATCTATGTATAATATACCCGTGGTTGCATTGACGCGATTTAATAATACCGTGGTATTGGGTGCCTTTTTTTCATCGCTTTTGCTTTTGGCACCGGTATATTTACTGACCAAGGTTGGCGTTGTTCAATATCGTGAAAAAATACATGAACGCGTTTTGAAATTGAAAATTGTGCAGGTTGTTAAATCGTCCAAGTTTTATTCTATTTATGAAAATGTAAACCGGTGGAGGGATTAATATGCGTTGGAAAGGAATTATAGCCCTCCTGGTACTGGCCGCGATTGTTTTTGTATTGGGATTGTTTTTAACAGACAGTTGGCTTGAGGGCATACTGGAGAAAACAGCATCGAACGCTTTACAGGCCAAAGTAGAGATCGATAATCTGGATGTATCGTTATTGCAATTACACTTTAGATGGGACAGTCTGCAGGTTACGGACCCCAAAGATCCGTGGAAAAACATGCTGACAAGCGGTAAAACCGAATATGACATGGAATTTTATCCCTTGTTGTACAACAAGGTGGTGATCGATAATGTTCAGCTCAGCAATGTTACCTGGGGGACTGAACGTACCACTGACGGGACCTGGAAAACCAAATCCAAAGATGGGGAAAAGAAACCGGGATTCATTTCAAATACTATTGATAGGCTTGAAACCAAAGTGTCTGATGTACCGGAGTTGGATTTCAGCTCCTTTTCCGGCAAGGTCAATGTCGACAGTATTATAGCAATTCTGGAGCTGGGTGCCCCGGCAAAGATCGACTCGCTGCAATCGGGTTTACGGGAGACATATACTCAATGGGATGATACCTTTGCAAAGACTAATATCTCTCAGGATCTGGATGATATGAAAACAAAAATCAACTCTATTAACCCGAATGAGATCAAGAGCGTTGATAAACTGCAAAGTACTTTGACAACACTCAAGACAATTCAATCGGATATGGATTCATTAAAGCAGTTTGTGAAAACAACAAAATCGGGTATTGGAACAGATATTGAGCAAACACGTAACGGACTCAAATCCATGGACGATTGGGTGCGTGATGATATTTCCGCGGCAATGGATAAAGCAAAGCTGCCCGACATCTCTACTCAGGAGATCGGGATTTTGTTATTTGGTCGTCAGGTTGTGAGTCGTGTAAACCGGGTATTGTCATTGACCAGTCAGGCAAGAGGATACGCGGAAAAATTCAAATCCGACAAACCGAAAAAAGAAAAACCGCCGCGTTATAAAGGGCAGACTGTACACTTTTCCGGCAAGAATGTGTTTCCGTCATTTTGGATCAAAAAGATAGAGCTTTCCGGGCTGGTGCCAAATCAGTATCAATTTAGCGGTATTGTTAACGATATTGTATCCGAGCAGCCTATTATCGGCAAGACAACCACATTCGAGATCAAGGGAGCCAAGGCCAACAGTTCTGCTTTGAATTTAACCGGGGAGTTGGACTATATGGGGGAATCTCCGGAAGAGCATTTTGCGCTGGATGCATCGAATCTGGCGTTTAGCGATGTGCCGTTGAGCAGCACAAAAATATTACCCAGCAGCATTACCAAAGGTACGGGACGCGTACAGGCCAAACTCGATGTTCTGGAAGAACAGTTGAGTGGAAATGTGGATTTTACCGGATCTCAAATGGGTTTTGCTTTTGCCGAGAGCGAAGGCAAGACGGCCGCGGTAGTGCGTGATGTGTTTGCTGATATCTCGACTGTGAATTTCAAGGCCGGCTATACCGGCACCCCGGACGATACCGATTTCTCACTCGATTCTAATCTGGATAATGTGGTTGCAAACGCGCTAAAGTCCATGGTGGGTGATGAAGTGGATAAAGCGAAACAGAAAATCCGTTCAGCTGTAAATGCTAAAGTAGATGCAAAAAAACAGCAGGTTGAGCAGTTGGTTGCGGACAAGAACGCCGAACTGCAAAAACGCATTGACGATGTGGAAGCCAGGGTAAATGAATACCAGAAGCAGATCGACGATAAGAAAAAAGAGGTCGAGGCCCGCATTGAAAAAGAAAAAAAGAACGTAACCGACAAGATCAAGGGGATATTTTAAGGTTTAGAAGTTATTTGCCTGGCATCAGATAGGTGCCGGGCAATAATTTTTTTGTATTTTTTAATACAACTTAATAAAATTCATCAAATAACAATATACAGGAATGTAAATGTGGATATCGAAGAATTTCATAAAACAACGAGCTATGAATTATTAGCTGTAAAAAATAGGGTTAAAAATTTAATTAACCATTGGCCTGAAGTTGGCCGTCATAAGGAAGCAGTTCTGAAAAATATTATACGTCGATTTTTACCGGCACAATTCGAAATTGGAACTGGTTTTGTTGTGAAATATAATGAAGAATTAGATGAACATGAAGTATCAAGGCAAATTGATTTGATAATTTATAATATAATAAATCCAGTTCTTTTTAAAGAAGGTGATTTTGTTATTGTCACACCAGATGCTGTATATGCAATAATTGAAGTAAAAACTAATCTTGAAAACAACAATTTAGAGAGTATAATTAAAACAGCAAATGAAAATGGAAAATTTGTGTTCCATAATAAAGTGAATTATCCATTTTTTAATGGTATTTTTTCTTATGAAGGTTACTCAAATGGACCAATTAGAGAAAATTTTGAAAGAGCAATCAATAATTCGGTTGTTGGCATGGAGAATGAAAGTAATTTAAATATGTTTCGTCTAAATCATATTGCCTTTAATGAACAATTCTTTTATAAATATTGGATAAATGAAACCCCTAATAATAGATTGTATGAACTTGTGGATTTATCTTTTTCATTTTTTATTTCAAATTTAATTGACTACTTGAGTGTGAATTCAGTAATTAGGAATAATCGATTATGGTTTCCTATTGATAAGGAAGTTCACATTAAACATAGTTTTTGATTAAATTGAAAAAGTTTCTTATCCATTGCTTCAGATACATTGAGATCAACTATATCAACAATAGATAAAGATGTAATGCTCTTTAAATTAGTGCGGAATACTACCAAAGATTAATGGTTAAAAGGTATATGACATTAGAGGATTTATGAAAAGATATAAAAAAGATTTACAAATCGTTGATTCTATTAAGATTTTAATCCCAGTTTTAATTACATTATTTGTATGGCATTGCGATTCAATGGAAAAGTTAAAATGGGAACAGTATATTCGTAAAGAAAAAAGTTATTCTGTATTAATTGAATGCTCTCGAGGATTCTATGATTCGTCTAGCGATTCATTAATGAAATTAAAATTCCTGGATGAACTTAATAAATGCTGGTTATATACATCTGATGATGTTATTAAAAAAGGTTATGAATTTTTAGAAACAGTGCATAACAATAATAAATTTTCAGATAAGGAGCGTGAACAAGCTTTAGGTGATTTTTATGTTGCAATTCGTAAAGATTTATTAAATCGGGAAATA
This sequence comes from bacterium, assembly GCA_963693055.1. Classification (GTDB taxonomy): domain Bacteria; phylum Zhuqueibacterota; class Zhuqueibacteria; order Residuimicrobiales; family Krinioviventaceae. Next base: position 4,337,499 of record OY843751.1, on the reverse strand, counting down.
GTAGAGTCAACTAAATTAACCAAGGATGATTTTAAGCATCTTGGTTTGACAGGGAAATAAATATTTTGGCACAAAAATTATAGGATAAGTTTGTTTTAACGCGGAGGGCGCAGGGGTAATTGGAGTAATTTATCGTCTATTCCTGAGACTTTTTTGCTTTTTCGATGAGTTCGATGAGGCTGAGCATTTTGGGTTTGGGGGGCTGTTCCATGGCAGTTATCATTTCCTCAGTAAAATGTTCTTTTACAAATTCCTGAATGGGGATTTGTTCGAACCAGCAGTCCATGATTTTACGGCAGGGCGTATCTTTTGTGGTGGTCCTGCAATAGTGAAAATGGATAGGGTGCCCCAGCATGGGACAGCGTTTTTCAAGTTTATCGTGTTGATCAATCATAATATGTGCCTAAAAAATAAAAAACCGGAATCTGCCCAAAAGGCAAATTCCGGTAAATAGAATTATTTGATTACTGCTTTGGGCAGGTTTTCCAAAACAGATATAGATTTTGCAATATCTTCTTCCGGTAATGGATAGTTGATCAGTTTTCCGCGCATGTATGCATCGTAACCGGTAAGATCCATCAATCCATGACCACTCCAGTTGAAAACGATAACTTTTTCTTTACCTTCTTCTTTGGCTTTTTTCGCTTCACGAATTGCAGCCGCAATAGCGTGAGACGTTTCGGGAGCAGAAATAAAACCTTCAGTACGTGCAAAGGTAATCGCTGCTTCGTAGCATTCCAACTGGTCAAGTGCCAATGGATTCATAAGACCCAGTTCAACCGCATGGCTTACCAATGGAGCCATACCGTGGTAACGCAATCCTCCTGCATGGATTGGGGGTGGTACAAACTTGTGTCCCAGTGAGTGCATAGCCATGAGTGGTGTCATTTCCGCATTGTCACCAAAATCATAATGGAATGGGGCTTTGGTTAAGGTAGGACAAGAGGAAGGTTCAACCGGAATGATATCAATTTCCGCACCGTTTACTTTATCTAATACAAAGGGGAATGCAAGACCGGCAAAGTTACTACCACCGCCAGCACAGCCGATAACAACATCCGGCAGTTTTTCACCGGCAATTTCAAGTTGTTTTTTAGTTTCCTGACCAATAATGGTCTGGTGCAACATAACATGGTTCAATACACTACCCAATGAATAACGGGTTTCGCCGGTAGGATCAGAAACAGCAGCTTCTACCGCTTCACTGATGGCGATACCGAGACTTCCGGGAGTGTCCGGGTTTTCTTCAAGAATTTGACGACCGGCATTGGTTTCGGTACTGGGACTGGGGATACATTTGCCGCCCCAGGTTTCCATCATTAACCGGCGGAAGGGTTTTTGATCAAAACTGATGCGTACCATATATACTTTACATTCCAAACCAATCAGAGCACATGCAAAACTGAGGGCACTTCCCCATTGTCCTGCGCCTGTTTCTGTAGTCAGACGTTTAATACCAAATTCTTTGTTATAATATGCTTGTGCAATGGCAGTATTGGGTTTGTGACTACCTGCAGGGCTAACGCCTTCATTTTTGAAATAAATTCGTGCCGGAGTATCAAGCAGGGCTTCTAAACGTTTTGCGCGATACAGGGGTGAAGGACGCCACATTTTATAGATTTCAAGCACTTTTTCTGGAATATCAATCCAACGTTGGGTGCTTACTTCTTGTTCAATCAGGTTCATTGGGAAAACCGGTGCAAGCATTTCTGGTGATACGGGATTTCCATCAGGACCCAATGGTGGTAATGGTGGTTTGGGTAAATCTGCGGCAAGGTTATACCATTGTCTTGGCATATCTTGTTCGCTGAGAAGAATTTTAGTGGCGCTCATGTTTCCTCCATCAATTAAAAGACTAATAAAAAAAATTAATTACAAAAAAAAAGCCCGCTTGAATTTAAGCGGGCTTGAGTATATTAAAAAATTTTAAGGTTTATCTGCTCTTACCCACTATAACAAAACATATTCCACCACCAAGCCCAGGTAAATTGCCAGTTGTTGTTTTGTTTTGTCATAGTGTTAAAAATCCTCAATAATGATTAAAAGAATGTATTGATTTTTTTTTTTGATGTCAAGATTTATTTGTGATATTTAGAGAACAAGGATTTTTTTTTGATGGAAAAATTTACTATCTTTAAAAAAGTCAGGAGATACAATGGAATTCAATGTTAAAGAACACATACTTGCTCTGGATTTTGATGGAGTAATTGGCAATAGTGTAAATGAATGTTTAATTGTCGCTTATAATGCATATTATGGACTGGAGGGAGATGATAGGATTAGCTCTCCTGAAGCGTTGGATGATTCTTTGGTAGATACATTTAAACGAATCCGGAATTATATCCGTGCAGGCGCAGATTTTTTATTCATACTGTTAGCCATTGAAAAAGGTGTAGAGATCAATAATCAACAGGACTTTGACAGATTTGCCAATGAGCACAAAGAGCGATGGCAGGGATTTTTCGACTCTTTTTACCGGGTAAGAGAAGATATTTCGAGCAACCATTTGGATTTGTGGCTGGAATTGAATCCCATGTATGAGGGAATGGCTGATTACATGTTAAATTTTCCTGTGAAGGAAAACCTGTATATCATTACCACAAAGAAAATAGACTTTGTGATAAAGCTGTTAGCAAACCGAAATATTACATTGGTTCAAGAAAATCTTTTTACCGCAGACAAACAGCGCAGTAAGCGATCAATATTACTCGATATTCAGCAAAAACACCAATTACCTGCAGATCAGATCTGGTATGTGGATGATCAGGTTGACACTTTATTAAAAATTAAAGATACAAATATCCGATGCGTTATGGCTGAATGGGGATATAATGATCAGGAACAGCAAAATAAAGGAATAAATGCGGGATTAAAATTGATGGGTTTGCACGAATTCAGGAATACATTTAGATATATTGCCTAAATCCGTACAGAATCCATCCCCGGTATTTATTTAATGTTTTGAAAGCCGTATTTTTTCATTTTATAACGCAATGTGGCTTCCGAAACCTGTAACAACTGTGCTGCTTTTGACTGGTTGCCTTCGTAACGGGCAAGCGCTTTGCGGATCAGGAATTTTTCTACCTCGGAAACAGCAGAGGTAAGGTCGCGGCTTGCCAGCACTTCGAGTGGATTGGGTTGAACGCGGAATGGTAAAAATTCCGGTGACAACTCTCCCACAGGAGACATGATAACCAGGTTTCTAACGCTGTTCTTTAGTTCACTTACATTACCTGGCCAGTCATATTCCAGAATTGCTTCAAAAATATCAAAAGGTACTGTTGGAAGCGGTTTTTCATATTCGGCACAGAAATTATCTAAAAAGTGGCTGAATAGAAATGGAATATCCTGTTTTCTTTCCCGAATAGAAGGAATGTTGATTCTAAACTCGTCCAGTTTTTGAAAAAGTTCAAGTTTAAACTCACCTTCACGTATTTTGTTTTCAAGCGATGGATCTGCTGAAGCAATAATACGAGCATTCAAGGATTTTGGATTGACAGTAGAAATGAAATTGTACAATCTGTTTTGCAATTCTGCAGATAATTGATCGACACTGTCAAAATAGATAGTACCTTCTTTCGCATCCAGTTCACCATTATATACTGCCGGATCTTTGGAATTGCCAAAAATAGTATCAGGTTCTATTGTGTCATCAATGGCACTGCATAGTACGGTAACCATTTTTTTGTCTTTACGGTCGCCGGTTTCATGGAGTTGAGCCGCAATCAGCGCGCGTCCGCTGCCAACTTCGCCAACCAACAAGACATTTTCCTTCTTGTCATTCATTGCTTTCACAGATCGCCGTACCCGGCTGATCTCTGAACTTTTGCCCAGTATTTTGTTTTTACCCCTACCCATAGTTACTCCCAGTTATGTTGTTCATGAATTAGTTCCTTTATATCTTTTGAATGTAAAAATCTTGATTCTTGTTCTTTTTATTATATATAACAATAAAGTAGAAAAAGACAAAAAAAGTGACAATAGCAAATGCAAGTATATTCAGACTTACTATTATCGGTGGATTGAGATATTTAAACCCAACAACCAGCATTAAGAGAAAGGGGAGAATGATGTTTTTCCTCTGGTAAAAATAAAATACAAAAGCGGCAAAGATTTTAAAACCTTTTCTGTCCCGACTTTCGAGCCGCATGTTTCCAATATCCAGATCATTGTTGACAATTTGAGAATAAATTGCACCGGTTGTTGAAGATAAAAAGTTGTATTTCTTGAAAAGAAAAAAGTTTAACAAAATTAAAGCAAGTGTGAGGAAAATCTGGTCAATTCCGAAAAGAAAAACGTGTTTCAGTTCAGAGATGGCAGTTCCTAGTTCACGGATGCTTAGTAATGCAAGAACGGTCATGATAGAGTGAGAATACTCACCATACCTGGGTCTCAAATAGGGATTTAAAATGCCATATGAAAACAATGCTACTACAGGTAACAGATGATAGGTGAGCGAGCCCTGGAAAAACTTTTTATTAAATATGTTTGTTACTTCGGGAGAAAAGATATCGTGAAAATGAAATACAAAGACTCCCATAGTAAATGCGAATGATGCCAGGAAAAGGATCCATTGCCGTTTTGGGGTCAATGCAACCTGCGAAGCATAATTCAATACCGCAAAGGCAAACATGAAAATACAAAATAAAAAGATATATTTGTAATAAAGGATGGATACCAGGTTGCTGCCGAATATCAAATCATCGCCAATAAACATTGCGGGTAACAGTAACAGGCAACCCAGAAAAAATAATGAAAATGGTACAAACGTAAAAAAGCTGTATTTATCTTTGATGAGTATTGAAAAAGTAAGAATAAAGGACAAGGCGTATAGCCCAAGATTGATCCAACTGGAGATTGGCATTGGCCAATGTGGCAAATATGAAATAATAACCAAAAATACTAAACACAATACCCAACTGTTTAGTATTTTGGTTATCAATGTGAAATTATATCTGCCTTTAATCATAGGTACCTCGAACAAAAGATCATGTCAATATGTATTAGTTGCTCGTAAAGTGTATTATCAAATTTTCTAAAATCAGTCTTTGGGATCGGTACCTGGATTACCCGGAGGCGGTACCGGAACATAATAAGCTAACAAGTTGCTTGAATTTTTAAGGATATTTGTCTTTTGCTGCTCTTTTTCTCCTTTAGTGTTGTCGGACATAGGTTTCAACTCATCGGATATCTGCTGTATAGTGCTGGTTTCTGCTTCTTGTGAAAGTCCAATGATTGCCAGCGTTTTGTCCAGAGCATTAGACGTGTTTGCCCATGATGCAGCCATGGCTATTACAACGTATGCTAACCCTACCATAATAAAAATAAAACTCTTTCTCATGTCGAATCTCCTTTTTTAAGGTTTGATTGACATGACTCTTGTTCTCGGTAGGGAAGATTTTACTGATTTAATACTAATTCAGTATAGCAGATACAATAATGTTAAACTATTTTGGTTCTTTTACCCCTCCTGTTTTAGTGATTACCTATAACCGCAACATGAATATATTAAAAAACTAATATATTGTCAACAAAAAAACAAAAATTTCGAGAAAATTTACGACTATATGCTCAAGACTGTTGTGAATAAGGATTCACTTAATGTGTTAGTTAAAGGAAATAAAGGAACCGACTGTTATTTCTTTTCTTTTTTGAAGCAGAAATTGGATCCTTTCCAATACCTCTTTGGGATTTACAGCCGTACCATTTTGCAATTCTTTGCGAGCGTTTTGAATTTCAATATCTACTATAGACAATTGGATGGTAATTATACAATCTTTGGCGTATTGGGTAACTGATTTTTGATTGTCTGATTGGTTGTCTGTAGCTAAAAGCTGCGAAAGATTCCGGGCTATATATGGATCTTCGATGAATGACAGGTAACGGGTTCCATCAAAATTATTGGATTCGACCTTGTCTGTTTCAAGATGATGAAAAAAGTCATGTATTTCCGGATGGCTGAACAGATCCAGACTGGCATTTTTTAGAATGTCCGGGATGAGTTCGGGAAATAAAAATACCGAAGTCATTAAACCCAGTTCTGCCGCTCCCCGTTTGCTTGAAAAAAATGAGGGGTCTTTTATCGGGGCTGCTTTTGCCTGTTGTTCAGTAATAGGTTTGGGAACATGACGCTGCATTTTTTTTATTTCGTTCCAGAGAATACTTTCTTCCAGTTTCAGTTTTTCAGACAATTCTTTTACCATATATGCGCGTTTAATAGGATCAGTCACTTTAGCATAGGTCATTAAAAGATCACGGGTAAGATCTGATTTTTGAGCGGCATTTTCGCCCTTGTCAACGTTTTTAAATTGATCCAGTCTAAAGTCAACATAGGGTTGTGCTTTGGCAAGAAATGTCTTTATGGTTTGGTGATCGTTATTGCGTGCATATTCGTCCGGATCCTGGCCACCGGGTAACAGGCATATGTTAATATCCATACCGTTTTCCATCAAAATTTCAGCACCACGCACGGCAGCTGAAGCACCGGCTGAATCACCATCGAATAACAAGGTCGCGTTTTTGGTATAGCGATGAAGCAATGCAGCATGGTCAGCGGTAAGTGCCGTACCGGATGTTGCTACACAGTTGTTAAACTGTTTCATTGCCATTCCGGTAATATCGGTATAGCCTTCAACGATAATGACATGGTCATTTTCACGTATGGCTTCACGCGCGTTATGAAGATTGTAAAGTACCTGACGTTTTTGGTAAACATCCGTTTCGGGTGTGTTTATATATTTGGGCGAGTTGTCGTTTATAATACGCCGGGCACCAAACCCTACAACCTGCCCGCTGGTATTGTGGATAGCAAACGTTACCCGTCCGCGAAAACGATCGTAATATCCGCCTTCTTTATTTTGCAGAACAAGACCCGCCTGAAACAGGACTTCTGTTTTGACTGTTTTTTCTTTTGCGTGTTTGATGAGATTGTCCCAACCGTCTAGCGCGTAACCGATACCATATTTTTCATAGAGGTCTGGGCCTATTCCGCGATCTGCCAGGTAATCACGAGCTTTTTGGGCGGATTTTTCGGAAATCAGGTTGTGTAGATAAAAGGATTTTGCCAGGTTGTTGGCGTAAAATAATGCCTCTTTATGGCGATAATCTGCAAGATTTTCTTCATCTTCAGGAATTTCGATACCTGCCTGTTTGGCAAGTAGACGAATGGATTCGGGAAATGTAATATTTTCTGTTCGCATAACAAAATTGAAAACATTGCCGCCTTCACCACACCCAAAACAGTGAAAAATCTGTTTTTCAACGTTTACGCTAAAAGAGGGTGTTTTTTCTTTATGAAATGGACATATACCAAAATAGTTTTTGCCGCTTTTTTTTAATGTTAAATAGCGGGAAACCACTTCAACAATGTCTGAAGCCAATCTTACTTGTTCAATTTTATCCGCAGGAATTTTGCCTGACACAACAACTCCAAAACTTGAATAGGATTTTAAAATAGTAATTATTTCAGCAATTTAAAAGCCTGTTGTGCCCAGTATTGCTGAGTTTCTAAAAGATTAGTGTTATCTGATACAGAAAATATAGTACTAAGCATTTTCTGCTCAAATTCGAGGTTTCTTTTATAAACTGATTTGTTGCCTTTGGCCAGCAATTTTGAATCAAAAAAGTGCGGCCATTTGGATTTGTGATATATTCTTTTATGTATTGTTGCAATAGCACTGCTGGTAGAAAAATAGCCATTACCCTGTAATGATTTGGGGACCTCGCCACAATCCGGCCAGAGGGGAACAGCAACACCACATAACGGATCCCCTGCAATGTAATAAAATCCTGCTTGTCCTGGTTTATTAGGAGAGGAACCATAAAAGACAAAGGCATTGGTTGTGCGGTAGCTGTTTATAGTGTTTTCTGTCTTTACAAATTGTTTTGGCGCGTCTTTGTAGCGTCCGTTAAAGGGCAGGGGAGCAGGATCGAGATCTTTACTTGTTACATCCCTCGCTACAACTTGAAGCAGGTATTGAGAATCAATGTTTTTACGTGCTGCCTGTTGATTTAATATATATTTTGCGCGGTGGTATGACCATGAATCTGACTCGAGTTGAGCTATGGCACTCATAGAAAATTGCTGCCGCACCAGAAATCCGTTTGGTGCGGTTTCTGGATTTGAGATATTGAAATCAATGACAGAATTTGGTGTTGATTCCAAAACAGAACAATTGCCACGATTGTCAAAGCAGCCAAATATGGATGAACAGTTTTGGGTGTTAAGCAATGCTTTAAATTCCTGTACTGTTGCACATTCTCCTAATGCAGATTTAACCAGAACCGCCGGGTTTATTGAGAGAGTATCTTTACTGTCCATCGGTGTATTGAATACCAGGGCAAACCCAGATGTGTTTTGTCCTGCAAGTACTGCTGTAGTATCATTGTTTTTTATCAAACCGATATAGTCGTATTTTTTCCCTCTAAAGGCATGCAACGCTGTATTGGTGCTGTCGCTGTATCGGTTTTTCCAAAGCATGGGTCTATTATCGAATGTTGCAGTAGGAGAGATAACAGCAAAGACACCTTCTTCGGCAGGGAATGCAAGGGAAATGCCGGTAAGAATAATTGAAAGGAAACTTTTTAAAGTAAATGATGATTTCATAAGGATCAGGACTTTTCAATATTGGTGTTACCGTACCTGTAACCCTCGATAATAATATGTTCAAGTGATTCCGCATTGAGATCAGTTTGGAATCTACCATCAATTGCGACAGAAATTTTTCCGGTTTCTTCTGAAACTACAATGACCATAGCATCTGATTCTTCTGACATGGTTAGTGCGGCTTTGTGACGTGTACCGTACTCGGTTTTTGCCTGGTTTTCCTCAGAGATGGGGAGAATACACTTGGCGGCATCAATTATGTCGTTTTGGATGATAATAGCGCCGTCGTGCAAGGGTGATCTGGGATTAAAAATAGATAAAATCAATTGTTCTGAAACTTCGGCCTGGATCATAACACCGGTTTCATTAATGGTTCGCAAACCTGTTTCACGACCCAACACAATAAGTGCGCCATAGCCACGATCGTGCAGAGCTACGGTTGCTTTTACAACTTCGTCCACTACTTTACTGTCAGAGACTTTAACCAGGGCACGGACAACCCGGTTTTGACCAATATAGATAAGAATTCGTCTCAATTCAGGTTGAAAAAGGATTACAAACGCAATGAGCCAAATGGTGCGCAGGTTTTCAAAAATCCAGGTAAGCCCTTTCATCTGGAACATAGGGGCCAGACCAGAAAAGATGATCAGTATAACCAGGCCCACCAGCATTTGCACGCCACGGGTACCACGCAAAAAGTTGTAGACCTTGTGGATAATAAAGGACATGACCATAATGTCCAATATGTCCATTATGGTTACAGGTAAAAATCCTATTTTAAAGAGGACAAACATATAATGCTATCATTTAATTTTATCAGCAATTATTGCAGCACGTTTGCATTCAAGTACATCATGAACACGAACAATATCTGCACCATTCAAAATTCCCGCGGTTATAGCCGCAATTGTACCTTCTAACCGTTGATCTGGTGGAAGGTTTAATGTGTTACCTATAAAAGATTTTCGCGATGGACCCAAAAGTATGGGCAAATCAAGATCTTTAAAAGATTTTAGTTCGCGAATGATCTTGAAATTATCTTCCAGCGTTTTACCAAACCCAATTCCGGGATCAATAACAATTTGTTGTTTAGATATACCCGCATTGAGTGCAATCTGCAACGAATTTTGTAAATAGGTTTTGATTTCTGCAATCAATTCCTTGTAAACTGGATTACTTTGCATGTTTCGCGGAGTACCTTTGGTATGCATTACTACCAGTCCGGCTTGGTATTCAGCTACGACCTTGGCCATTTCAGGGTCAAAATGCAGGCCGCTGATGTCGTTTACTATATGAGCTCCGGCATCCAGTGCGTGTTTAGCGATACCCGATTTCCAGGTGTCAACAGAAATGGGGATTGAAATATCTTTTAATCTCTCAATTACAGGAATTACCCTGTCCAGTTCTTGTTGTTCGGAAACGGGATCAGCACCGGGACGAGTGGATTCGCCGCCTATGTCGAGAATATCTACACCTTGCTGCTGTAGCCGGTAGGCATGTTCAACTGCTGAATCAACCGAGTTGAATTTGCCACCATCGGAAAAAGAATCCGGGGTGGTGTTGATGATGCCCATTATCAGTGTGTTTTGTGCAAGGTCCAGCGTGTTGTTCCGGATTTCCCAAAACTTTTTGCTTTTACTCATAAAAGAATATAATTCTAATTGCTTAAAAATTCAACAATATAAAAAAAGCCGATAAAAAATTTTTTACCGGCTTTAATACATGTGTTATATTTTATTATTCTTCAGTATTCTGATCTGCTTCAGGATCAGTTTTAGGCTCTTTTTTTCCTTTGGGTTCTTTCTTTTTGGTGGCTTTCTTTTTCTTGCCATTATCAAAAGGCGGCAATTCTTCGCCATTCATAATTTTTTCTATTTCTTCGCCATCCAGACATTCGCGTATCAGCAGAGCCTGGGTAATATCTTCCAGTTTATCTTTATTATCACTAAGTAACTTTTGAACATCCGTAATGGCATCATCAACCAGTTTTTTGATCTCTGAATCGATCAGTTGTGCGGTTTGTTCACTGTAATCACGGTGCTGTGCAATTTCGCGACCCAAAAAGATCTCTTCCTGTTTTTCACCATAGGTGATGGGACCCAATTTGTCGCTCATACCCCATTCACAAACCATTTTACGTGCCAATTCGGTAGCGCGTTTCAGATCATCGCCTGCACCGGTTGTCAATTCGTTAAAGATGAGTTTTTCCGCTTCACGTCCACCAAACAGATGACGTAATAATGCCAAACAATAGGTACGCGAGTAATTGTGTTTTTCATCCAGGGGAAGCGTCATGGTAGCACCCAAAGCACGTCCTCGAGGTATAATGGTAACCTTGTGGACAGGATCAGAGCCTGGGGTCAGACGCGCAACCAGTACGTGACCGGCTTCGTGATAGGCTGTGCTTTCTTTTTCCTTTTCACTGATGAGCATGCTTTTTCGTTCGGTACCCATCATTACTTTGTCTTTGGCTTCTTCAAAGTCTTGCATTTCAACTTTGGTCTTGTTTTTACGAGCAGCCAACAATGCAGCTTCATTCACCATATTGGCCAGATCTGCACCTGAAAAACCGGGTGTACCCTTGGCCAGGATGTTCATATCTACATTTTTAGCAATGGGGATTTTGCGGGAATGTACTTTGAGAATACCTTCGCGACCGCGGACATCGGGGCGGTCTACTACGATCTGTCTGTCGAAACGACCGGGACGCAGCAGCGCTGAATCGAGAACATCGGGGCGGTTTGTAGCCGCAACCAGAATTACACCTTCTGTAGATTCAAATCCGTCCATTTCAACCAAAAGTTGGTTCAGTGTTTGTTCGCGCTCATCATGACCGCCACCAAGACCGGCGCCACGATGACGGCCCACGGCATCCAACTCGTCAATAAAGATGATGCATGGGGCATTTTTCTTGCCATTTTCAAAAAGATCACGTACGCGGGATGCACCTACACCGACAAACATTTCCACAAAGTCGGCACCAGACATGCTAAAAAAGGGCACACCGGCCTCACCGGCAACTGCTTTTGCCAGCAGGGTTTTGCCGGTGCCCGGAGGGCCTAATAATAAAGCGCCTTTGGGGATTTTGCCGCCCAATTTTTGGAATCTTTCAGGTTCTTTTAAAAATTCAATGATCTCTTGTAGTTCCACTTTGGCTTCATCCGCACCAGCTACATCGTTAAATGTAACTTTGGGGAAATTTTCAGTAAACATGCGGGCTCGAGATTTACCAAAACTAAAGATACCTTTGGAACCACCGCCACCCTGCATACGGCGGATCAAGAAAATCCAGAATCCTATGAGCAGGAGCCATGGCAGAGCTGTAAACAGGTAACCCCAAACGCCCGGGGTATGTTGTTTAAAATCCATTTCTTTGAGATCATAGTCGCTGCGCCATTTTTCAATGGTTTCAAAATCCAGTCTGGCTGGCGGCAGATTCACTCTGAAATTTGTAGCTGTACTTTCAGGGTTGTCCGGATCTGATCCCTTAAATTTTCCATAAAGAATAGTATCTTCAACCAGAATACTTTCCACTTTGCCATCATGCAGCAGTTCCATAAAGCGGTTAAATTTTATAATCTGCTCTTGCTGGCGTTGTGTTGTAATCTGTTGAGAGATAATGATTGCAACAATAAATAAACCGATCCAAAACAGCAGATTGCGTGAAGCTTTTTTCCACTGCGGCCCTTCCGGTTTTTGGCCCTGAGGACCGCCGGATTTGTTTGGATTATTATCCGAACCTTTGGATGGTTTATTGGATTTGTTGAATATGTTGTTTTTTTCGTTTTCCATAAGTCGATTCTTATTTTATTCCATTACATACACTGCGGGTAAATTACGTAAAATCTGTTTATAATCCAGTCCATATCCTACAACAAATTCATTGGGTATATTAAATCCCACATAATCGATATCAAAGTCCAGGTCAGCATTATTTTCTTTGTACAGCAGAGAAACAAATTTTAAAGAAGCAGGATTAAACTGCAGCAGTTTGTTTCTCAGGTACCTTATTGATAACCCGGTGTCTACAATATCTTCAACAATTAATACATGACGGTCTTTTAAATCAGCATTAATATCTTTTAAAACAGTAACCTTGCCAGAAGAAATTTTTGCATCGCCATAGCTGGACAGCTTGATAAAATCAATTTCAAGATCCAGTTCAACCTGGCGTACAAGGTCTGAAAAAAAGATAAAACATCCGTTTAATACACCGATGAGAATCGGGTCCTTGTCCGCATAATCCTGTGTGATCTGTGTACCCAATTCTTCAATACGTGATTGGATAGCGTCTTTAGTTAGCAGTTCTCTGAATTTGTTTTCGTACCTGGCTTTGTAGAATTCTGATGATTTGTTCACTTTACTTCCAGTTTTAAGATTCTTTTGGTATTGTTCGTTACTTTGAAACGATCATCCAGTCGATATCCTGCTATCCAAACAATTTTACTCCGACTTTCAAGGAGCGGGACCTGGTTTCTCTGGTATACCGGAATTTTCAAGTCTATAAAAAAGTCTGATACTTTTTTACTACCCTGAAAATTAACAGGTGTAAACCGGTCACCGTCTTTTACGGTGCGTATGACCAAGGGTTCCAATAATTTGTCTGCATCTATCCATTCTTGTGTGTTTGTTTTGTTCTGAAATTCTAACGGTTTTATCGCTTCTTTTATTTCAAGAATTTGTCCATTCCAGAATGGATATTTTCCCGGGGCAGCGTGTATTGTAACGGATTCATGTTGTTCGGGTTCATGTCCGATAACAAGTTCGTTACTGCTGATCAATATCCCGGTTGTTGAGGATATTCTGAATTTTGTTCCACTCTTGTTTTTGCGAATAAAGGTGATAAGGTTTTCAAACTGATCAAAATCCGAAATGCCGTTGGGCTCATCCAATTTGTCGAGTGCTACCCGAATCATTCCTTTTTGCAAAATAACAAGGTACGCCAAAAAGTCTGAAATATCAAGGATAATTTTATCTTTACTTGCCTCTCTAACACATTGAGAAAATGCAATTTGTGATTCTTTTTTTACCAGTTCATCCGTTTCACGCATTATGCTGCTGAACCGGTTAATTGACTCTGCAATTTGTGGATTAAACTCTTGCTGCAGCATGGGCAGCAGCACATGGCGTATCCTGTTTCGCTTGTAACGGGTATCTGCATTGGTTGAATCGGTCCTGTAGGTTAGATGATGTTCAGCGGCATAAGATTCTATCTCTTTGCGGCTGATTTGCAACAGGGGCCGAATGTAAAAATCCCGTTTTGGGGGGATCCCTGCAAGGCCGGTTGTTCCACTACCGCGCAGCAGGCGGTCGAGCACGGTTTCGGCATTATCATCCGCATGATGGGCAGTGGCAATATAGTCAGCTTGCAGATCAGTGTGTATATTCTCGAAAAATGAATAACGGCATTCGCGGGCACCGGTTTCGATGGAACAGTTGTGAGATTTACAATAGGCGTTTACATCCTGTCGGGAGGTATAGAGTTTAACCTGCCAGTCTTTGCATAAATCCTGTACAAAAGATTCATCTCTATCGGATTCGTCTCCGCGCAATTGGTGGTTCAGGTGGGCCGCTAAAAGTGTGAATGGTTTGTCTTTTTGAAGCATTAACAGGCAATGCAGCATTACCACAGAGTCCATACCTCCTGAGAGGGCGGCAATGAGCTTTGTACCGCTCTTTAATGGCGCATTTAGATTGAAAAATTCGGTAACTCTTTGGATTACAGTTGATTGCATTCTGGAAAAAGTCCTGTTAATTTCTGATAATATACTAATTTATGGTGTTGCAATCAACCTGTGTGTTGAAATGGGGATAAAGAATTTGCAGTTATAGTAAATTCTTTTTAACTTTACTGTTGTGAGAATTTACAAGCTTTTTTGTATTATTTGGAGGTTTCATGCAGCAGGTACAAAACATTCTGGACAAGGTCAAAGGCAAACACATTTACCTGATAGGTGATGTTTTTCTAAGTGAGATCCTGTATGGTGAAGTTGAGCGATTGTCTGACGATGGTCCTATACCTGTTGTGCAGAAACACCATCGCAGCCAGGTACCCGGTGCCGCGGGATATTTGGCTTTATTGCTAGTACGCCTGGGATTCAAGGTAACCTTGTTTACCGTTATGGGGAATGATACCGCAGGTAATGACCTTTTGAGAATATTGAAAAAACAGGGTGTTGGCACCAAATGTACCGTGTTGGATGATGAATACCGCACAACCTGCCGCACACAAATACGTGTAGAGGGGTGTAGGTATAGTGACCGGGACATTTTGAAAATTGATTCTACCGATCCGGTTTCTCTTTCAGAAGAAAAGTATGAAATGTTTTATGATCACATAGAAGCTCATATTGATGAATGTGATGGCGTTGTATTTTTAGATCATGATAAAAGTATTATGACCCGCGGAATAACCACTGCGGTTCAAAAACTGGCAAAAGGTAAAAAGATCCCTTTTATTGGCAATTCATTGGAACAGCTTGAGGATTTGAAAAAGTTTGATGCTGTTGTGCCTCATGTAAAATCGGTTTTATCGCTTTTAAATGGCAAAGAAAATAAATCCGATCAGCTAGCCAAGCGGCTGTACAGTCATTTGAATTGTAAACAGGTCTATATGACGCTGGGGAGTGAAGGCATTAGTGTGGTGACCGGTGAACCGGATGTTCTGCATGTACCCGGTAAATCACAATTAATACAGGATAACCACGGCTCGGATGAGGCGGTTTTGTGTGGTGTTACGGCTGGAGTGATGGCAGGTATTGAGCCACAAGAGACAGCAGAATTTGCCAGTCTTTTGGCATCTATTGCCTTGACCCATAATGGGTATCATGTATTTAAAAGTTCGGATGTTTTAACCGCAGCAAAACGGCTAGCTCTGAACGATACGACTAAAAAACATGTAAATCTTGAACAATTGAAAAAAATTGTAAACAAGGCCAAGGTTGAGGGTAAAAAGGTTGTCTGGACCAATGGCTGTTACGATATTCTGCATGCAGGCCATGTGATTTATCTGGAAAAGGCCAAGGCATTGGGAGATATTCTGGTTGTGGGATTAAACAGTGACGCTTCGGTACAAAAGATTAAGGGTGTTTTACGTCCTGTGATGGAAGAAAACGAGCGCGCCAAGGTTTTGTCCTCTTTGGGATTTGTGGACTATGTGGTGGTGTTTGATGATTATTCTCCCGTAGGGATGATAGAAACGTTAAAACCGGATGTTTATGCCAAGGGTGGAGATTATACGCTGGATACCATTAACCAGGAAGAGCGTAAACTGGTTGAAAGCTATAACGGCGCTATTGCGCTGTTGCCAGGGGTTGAGGGAATGTCTACAACCGAGATGATAAGACGCATTCTGCGCGCGTACGGTACTCCTGAACAGGAAGATTTTACCGAACAGGGATTAAAAGCTGAAAAAGAGAGCGACGCAAGAAAATAATATATTAACGGGGATTTGTTGTTTTATCAGCAAAGCGATAGGGGATAATATTTAACCACAAATGAATCCGCCCATAGTCAGGCACGCGTAGATTAATGCAGATAGAATTTTTGATATGTTGTATTATGGGAATGATGCATTTTTTGTAATTATCAAAATTAAAATACAGAAAAATTATTTTAAAGTGATTTGATTATGAACGAATTTCCGAGTGATATCCGGTTCAAGTTTGCATGGAGAAATTATCAACAACGAGTTTTGAATGAATTGGAAAGGCATCTTGATGATAAACATTTACATATAGTTGCACCGCCTGGTTCAGGTAAGACTGTATTGGGTTTGGAAGTTGCCCTTTTAATAAATAAGCCAACATTAATTCTTGCACCTTCGCTTGCAATACGGAATCAATGGGTACATCGCTTTTGTGAATTATTTCTACAAACACCCGACATACCTGAATGGATTTCGACGGATATCCGAAATCCCAAATTCTTTACTGCTATAACATATCAGGGATTACATGCGGCTTGTACCTATCATCAATCTAATGCCAAGACGGATATTTGTGAAAAAGATGAAAGTGAGGCCGCTCGTAGTCATTCTGTCAAGAGTAACATTTTAGAGATTATAGGGCTATTAGAAGGACAAAATGTAGGAACGATTATAGTTGATGAAGCGCATCATTTAAAAAATGAGTGGTGGAAATCTCTCAATGCTGTAAAAAATGCTTTAAAACCAACCGTTGTAGGATTAACTGCAACACCACCCTATGATGTTTCATATTTAGAATGGCAGCGATATATTGATTTGAATGGACCAGTGGATGCGGAAATTTCTATTCCAGAGCTGGTGGCAGAAAATGATCTTTGCCCTCATCAGGATTATATATATCTATCCAGTCCTACCGATGTTGAAAAAGAAATGATTACCGGGCAACGAGATCGGACGTTACTTGTTTATGAAGAATTGAAAAATGATACAATGTTGATTGATGCAGTAAGCAGATACCCTGTTTTTCAATTACCATTAGAAAATCTGGAATGGATTTATGATAACCTTGAATGTTATTCTGCTATATTGATATTTTTGAATGCGGCGGGGAAAGAGATAACTGAAGCGCATTTAGAGGTGATTGGTGATAAAAAGTTTAAAATTCCGGATTTAAACTTTGATTGGATGGAAATATTACTTGGATTTTATCTTTATCAGGATATAGATCATTTTTTTGAGTTTGAAGAACATAAAGGAAAAATAATAAATAAGCTAAAGCGTAATGGCTTGCTGGAGCGGAAATCAATCCGGTTTGAAGATAATCCACGTATAAATCGTTTATTAAGCAGTTCTTTAAGTAAGCTGGAAAGTATCGACCGGATCGTAGATATTGAACATGATTCGATGGGGAATGATTTGCGAATGGTAATTTTGACTGATTTTATTCGCAAAGAGTATTTAATTCAAGAAGCAGAAAATAAACTTGAGCTAAAGAATATTGGTGTACTTTCTATATTTGAAAAATTACGACGTACAAATGACAGATGTCTAAAAATGGGGGTTCTTACTGGTTCACTCGTTATCATCCCTGAATTAGCTGTTGATGCATTAATGGAGGCTGCTGGATCAATTCAAGCAAAACGAATTACGATTATCCCTCTTGTATACGATAAAAATTATTTCATAATCAATACTTTGGGTGATTTGGACCTGGTACAGTTGATTACCCGTATATTTGAAGAAGGAAAAATTAATGTATTAATCGGTACTAAATCACTATTGGGAGAAGGTTGGGATGCCCCTGCTGTAAATTCATTGATTCTAGCCAGCTTTGTTGGATCTTTTGTACTCTCTAACCAGATGAGAGGACGAGCTATTCGTGTAGACAAAAGAAATTCTGACAAAACAAGTAATATTTGGCATTTAGCTTGTGTGGATGCTACTTTATTTGATGGTGGAGATGACGTTCAATTAATGAAACGACGATTCAAGTCTTTTGTTGGAATTTCTTTTAACGATCAGGCTCCTATGGAAAATGGAGTCAAAAGACTGCTTTTCCCGGAAAAGTTTGTAACAAATGATATAAATGGATATAACGAGCTGTCAATACTTGAAGCTGGAAAGAGGGAGAAACTATATAAAAAGTGGCAAGATGCTATATCCTGTGGAATTGAGTTAGTTGAGGAAATTAAAGTCCCATTCCCCCGAGAACGTAATTATAAAAAGATCCAGTCTCTTTACTATAATAAAACTATTGCAAATTTATTGGCCGTTTTGGGTTCCGGAATACTTGGTTTTTCACAACAAGTTTTAAATTTATTTTTCAGATCTACCAATAGCTTTAAATCTCCCGAAGAAATATTTAGATGGTTTATACTTGCCGGGATTGGAGGTGTTCTTTTATTTGGATGGCAATCTTTTACTGCTATTCGATTATTCTTAAAATATCGGGATATTTCTAAAGATATTCAGCAAATTGGGGAGGCATTACTTTTATCATTGATTAAAACAAGAGATATTCAAACCAATTCATCTACTTTAAAAGTCAAGTCATCTGTTGATGAGCAGGGGGCTATTTTTTGCCATCTTGCTGGGGGTACAACCTATGAGAAATCCGTATTTACGAAATCTCTTTTTGAGATTGTTTCTGCAATTGATAATCCTCGATACATTATAATCAGAAAGAATTTTTTTATTAATATCCTTGCGCAAAAGGATTATCATTCTGTGCCTGATATTTTGGGCCGAAAGAAAAAAACGGCAGATTATTTTGCTCAACAATGGAAGCAATTGGTGGGAAATTGCAGACTGGTTTATACACGTAATCTTGAAGGTAGAAAAATACTGCTAAAATCAAAGATCCATTCACTTGCTTCAGAATTTGAAGAAAATGCAGAACGTATTAATGTTTGGAGATGAGGGTTGGATATTTTTATTATAAAATATGCCATGATATTGATTTTTTTTCGATCAACTTATCTTTATAAACTTTTTCTAGATCATAAAACTTCCCACCTATGAAACCCTGAAGGGCCTTTTCCGTAATAAAAAACATCCGGTTTGTTGTAAAACGGTTGTATCAATACGATAGAGCTTGAAACAGGATTGATGCTTCTTGATGTTGTAAAATTTACAGAAAGGCATGGTTTGTATGAATGACTCTCGATTCCCCTCAGGTGTTTTCCTTTTTATCTGTTTTTTCGTTTTAATCACATTTCAATTTGTTGCTGCGCAATCCGCAGAGCCCTGGACCGGTACTGTTGAGCAAAAGGCAGCGGGCTTGTCTACAGTATGGGCCGAAGCAAAATACAATTTTCCTTTTTTTGATCAACGTCCTGATTTGGATTGGGATGCTAAATATAAAGAATATCTTCCCAAAGCCTTAGCCGCTCAAGATATGGATGCATATTATGATGTGCTGTGCGAATTTGCTGCTTTGTTAAAAGACGGGCACACTGCCGTCAACAAACCGGGCGGGCCCTTTAATCCTGCATTTGACTGGCCGCCTTTGGAAGTTCAGGTTCTGGGCGATCAATATATTATTGCCCGGGTAAAAGAAACTGAGGATATAAAACAAAATAATATTAATCCCGGATTGGAGATTGTTGAGGTTAAGGGACAGCCTGTTGAAGATTATTATCAATCCCATGTCGTTAAATACGAGTCCAGAGGATCCGATCATGCGGATAAAGCCATTAATATTTATAAGCTATTGCGTGGACCCAAAGATTCTAAAGTGCGGGTAAAAGTTAAAGATATGGATGGGACAATCCGTTCAATTGATTTGTTGAGGAATTCAGTCTCTTCAACAGGAGCCCCTTATTTTACACGTTTATTTGAATGGTATATGGCCAACCCTCCGGTAGAGATGAAAGTATTAAATGATGGATTGATCTATATTAAAATTGCCAATTTTGACAGTGATAATACAGTTGCCGAATTTATGAAATTGTTTGATGAATTGGACCTCTCATCAGTAAAGGGAATTGTTCTGGATATTCGATTTAATCCGGGTGGCAATGATCAAAATGCATGGCCTATTTTAGGTGCATTTATTGATGAGCCTGTACAGTCGATGATATGGAAGTCGCCCAGGCATGTGCCAGCACTGCTGGCCTGGGGCAATGAACCGGAATGGGAAACCGGATTTTTGGGGAATGAATATATTCAGCCACGTGAGGGTAAACGATATTCAGGGCCGTTGGTGGTTCTGACAGGGCATTCAACCTATAGTACCGCCGAAGATTTTTTGATTCCTCTGGATTACACAGATCGGGCCGTATTGGTGGGAGAAATAACAGCCGGCAGCACCGGGAATCCACATCGCGTTCAGCTTCCCGGTGGCGGCAATTTCAGGGTTGTTACGTTGAAGACATTATATCCTGATGGTAAAGAATGGGTAGGCAAAGGGATTGAACCCGATATTGTTGTACAAAAGACCCCTCGGGATGTTTTTGGCGGTAAAGATCCTGTTTTGGAAAAAGGAATTGATGTGTTAAAGAACTGGAAAAATTAATAGAGATAATGTGTTGAGCTATTGCGGCGACTGGAGGATTGGGGGGGGGGGAATTGAGCAATCAACAAAAGCGTGTTTCCACCAGTTTAAATGAAAACATATAATACAGTACAAGGATTGGTTGGATTTTATTTTCTTTGTATTCTGATAATTTTTCCTTATCGTTAAATATGGCTGATGTTTGGCAGTGCGATAAATCCTCATAAATCTGTTTGCAAAACGAAAGGACTGTTATGGACGCGAAATTGAAAAGCTGTTTGATCCTTTTGCTGTTTGTTCCTACCATTTTATTTTCTCAAACGAGCTGGAATTGTGAAATTTTACCCCCAGAGCACAAGGTAGAACTTGATGCGAAAAGCGGCGCCAAGACGATTTTTGTAACATCAAATCCTGCATCTGATGTGAATCTGTATTTTCACGATCGCTGTTTTTTACACAACAACAAGATAATGTTGTTCAACTCGGACCGGTTTGGCTCGCAAGAGATCATGGCGTATCTGCTGGATACGGGTGAACTGGTACGATTGGATTCAGAACATGACATGAAATCGGCTACGCCTTATGCTTCAATAAAAGGGGACCGGCTTTATGTAGTAAGGGATAAAGTTATTTACGAATGGAAGCTGGATATTGTGACCACCGGGAAAACATCTATCAAGGTGACTGAGAAAAAACTGACCGAGTATCCTCAAAATTATAAACAGTTGACAGGTCTATCTGAAAACAGTGATGCAAGCCTTTTGGCCTTTGCATATGGTAACGAGAATGAAGCTTTTATTTCTACATACAATTTTGCAACGGGAGAGGTTGCATTGGCGGGGCAAGTGGATTTTAACATTGGGCATTTACAGTTCCACAAACAGAGACCGGATGTATTGTCCTTTTGCCGGAATTATGGCAGTGATAGAGCTCCCAAAGACAAGAATGAACCGGCACATGTACGGTTGTGGTTTTTGAATATAAACACACATGTGCCTGTACCCGCGTTTGAGCAGGTACCCGGTGAACTCGTCACACATGAATGCTGGTGGGTGAATGATCAGATTACATTTATCGGCAGTTTTAACAGTGATGACTCTAGTGAAGACGGCCATGTCAAAGTATTGGACCTGAAAACAGGAGAAATACGGGTAATTGGTCCCGGTTCCTGGTGGGAAGGAGGCACGCCCTCTGAGATTGCTCGGGAAAACTGGTGGCATGCTTCGGGCAGTCCTGATGGAAAATGGGTAGTTGCTGATAACTGGCATGGTATTGTGGCCTTGTTTAATGCAAGAACCACCGAGCGAAAGATTTTGGCAACGGGGCACCGGACTTATGGCAAGGGTGCGCACCCGCACGCGGGATGGGATCTGAACGGGACGATGGTAGAGTTTAGCTCGAACAAGTATGGTAATGCGGATGTGTGCATTGCGGTTGTACCGGAGGGGTGGGGGTATTAGCTGTAATTACAATTACCACAAAGCTGTAGAGAACAAAAAGAAAAGATTGTTGAGAGTGTAGCAGCCAATATTCGCAATTAAATCCGAGTTTTATTACGTTAAACAGGCATTGTAGAAAGTGATAATGATAATTAACTCATAGGGGGAAGATATGTACAAAAAATTTATATTTTTTATACTGTTTTTACTGTTCGGACAATTATTATTTGCACAATATCAAAATCTTGTTATAAATCAACAAGAGCTTTTTAGTTTATGTGAATCTTGCATGAAAAATATTCAAAAGCAAGATTTCGATTCCGCGTTAGAATTGTTTCACTTTCCACCCGGATATACTGATAAAGAGTTGAAAAAAGATAAAGAAGCTGTTTTAGAGCACATATTGTTATTTAATAATGAATTCGGAAAAATAATAACGTATAAACCCAATCAAGGTTATGCAGAGTATTATCATTTAATGGCTGGGGGTGGAGATATTGTTTATTGGGGTGAGCATCCCCGAAATATCAATTTAGTTTACGAGGTGGAATTTGATAAAGAAGGCCCTGGTATTGTTAATTTTGTTTTAAATAATGTTACGGGCGATTGGGAAATTCAAATGATTGGGTATGGCTTACTCGCTTCAAACAAGGATGCTAAAAAACGAATTGATGAGATATATAAAAAGATGGAATGATGATAGTATAAAAGAAGTGGGATTAACTCTGAAAAGTGGTTGAAAAAGTGGATTTGAAATCAAAATTGTGGAATGTGGTCAAGTGGAAATACATGAAAAAACGTTTGGGGTATAATAATAAAGAGATGCAAGTGTTTCAAGAAAATCCTAAAAACGATGTACTGTTGAATAAAGCCCCACAATTGATGAATAAAATCATTATTGCAAAAGTTGTTGAATCGCGTGGATGCAACAGTCAGCACGATATTGGTGATAATTTTTATTTTGATGGATTTGGTAATTTATTGACAAATAAAAGTCCAAATAAAATCTGTATTTACGCTTTGAATGCAATTGTGCCACAGATCTTTGCAGTCACAGAACTGTTGATTGCAAATGCAGATCCGAATCATATGCGATTTAATCGAGCGTCATGTTTTGATGTTGGGGTCCAATGTGGTGGTTTTGGACGGATTGTGATTGATATATCGGTTGTAGATAAAGATCAAAAAAAGGGGACACTGTAAAAATTAAGTGATATTGCCAATCACTAGTAATTGGGATGTTGAGGATGATCTGCTCTTAACCATGTTCATCCGCGCGTGACCGCCCATTGGCGGTTTCATCGAGCGAATCGGGCGGCTCATTTTAGGTGTAATACTTTAATTACTTGGCAGTATTGTGAAACAGAGTTTCGCGTAATCATTGGCGTCCCAAACCGGACAGGTTGTGAGAAAACTAGAAATAATTTTGTTTTTGGAGTGCATCGCGTTTATGCGATGCGTCGGGCCGAAGGTCCGATTTAAACCCGTCTACTTTTCAAATATTATAAATTTATTGTTGTGATGTAAGTTTAATATTTTTATGCAAATATAGTTGAGTAGAGGCCGTCTACGACGACCCGCATTATATAAAGGTAATGCACTCCACACCATTCTGACTTTTCTCAAGCTCAACAAGATTAATATGTTTTAAATGATCCATTTTCACAGTCTACGGAGTTTGGGACGCAGTATAATTGGCGGATGCACGATGTATAATCCGTGTAGGGAATGGTCTCAGACCGTTCCCTACATATAAAGATTATGGAAACGTATTTTGATACTCCACATGTGGTTGAAACTCAGGATCCGGGTCTAGATCCCCATATTGGTGCCGACTTTTTTAGCGACCTCTATCAATTCATCATCCATTGTTACTTTGCGGGTTTTGCCGCCAATATCTGTAATGGGCACAGAGGTGATCTCGTTGCCTTGCAGGGCTACCATGCGGTTCAGGTTGCCTGAGCCGATGAGGTCCGCGGCACCTACGCCGTATCTTGAAGAAAGAATACGGTCATATGCGGTGGGTGTACCGCCACGCTGTAAATGGCCCAGAATGGTTGCACGGGTTACGAGTCCGGTTTGATCTTCAATATCGTTGCCCAGCTTGACGGAAATACCGCCAAGTCTGAGAGCTTCGGGACTGTCCTTAACCACACGGCTGACAGTCAGTTCGCCGCCTTGCGGTTTTGCACCTTCTGCCACTGCTATAATGCTGAACCGGCGGCCTTTTTTGCTGCGTTTGACTACAACATCGCATATTGCATCGAGATTGTATTCAATCTCGGGGATGATGATTACATCTGCGCCGCCGGCAATACCCGCGCCAAGGGTGAGCCATCCTGCATAGCGGCCCATGATCTCTACCAGCATCACACGGTGATGGGACTGGGCGGTTGTATGGATGCGGTCAATTGCTTCCGCGGCAATGGATACGGCTGTATCATATCCAAAGGTAACATCAGTACCATACAGATCGTTATCAATGGTTTTGGGAACACCAATCAGCGGCAGCCCTTTCTCTATCAACTGGCTTGCAATTGTCATAGTACCGTCACCGCCAATGCAGACCAGGGCATCCATACCGGCTGCTTTAGCGTTTTCAATGGATTGGTCGCTCAGGTCTTTGAGCACAGAGTTGCCATTTTCTTCCACAGGATAGCTAAAGGGATTGGCCTTGTTTGATGTACCCAGGATTGTGCCACCGCTTTGAAGTATGCCGGATACCGCATCATATGTGAGATTGCGCATACGATTGTGTACCAGACCTTCGAATCCATCTTCAATACCAATGACTTCTATACCATATTTGGTTATCAATGCTTTGGTTACCGCACGGATGACCGCATTAAGTCCGGGACAGTCACCACCGCCGGTGAGAACGCCTACTCGTTTTATGGTTGACATGGTGTGTTCCTTTATTTTTATAATCATTCACTAGGTAAAGTTTTTATATACCACTAAAATTTTAGTGGAAAAGTATATTTGAATGTCTATCTATAAGCTCAGGACACCGCCCTTTTATACATCCATTTATGGTGGATACTCGGGGTCCGTGTTTTTCTATTTTTTAGAACGGTACAACCGCGCGGATCCGATAGTATGCTTCCGCATCTTTGTCCTCATCCCAGAGCCAAGCCCAGCCGTATTCATGTGCGAAAACGAACCCACCAAAATTTACTGCATTTTTAAATTCAATGCCGTAGGTTTTGTGAATGTCCGCGTCACTCAATGAGGTTTCTCCGTTAAGCCAGGTAGAACCAAAATCCGCAAACCCTGCCAGGGTTACGCGTCCCAGTCTTACTCCTGCTGCCTGCCAGCCCAGATCCGGAACCAAATCCATGCGGTATTCTACAGTGGCCATCCACAAACGATCACCAAACAGGTATTGTTTAATACCACGCAGCCGTTCGCGCTCGGAGAATTTGAGTCCCATACCAAAATCGGGTTGATCATACTTGTCGAATCCGATAAAGTGTTGAGACGGCAATCTGCCATCTGCCGCTTCACCTTTGGCGCGTATATAGAGAATACTGCTTTCATCGGGAAAGGGAATGTTGACATAACCGTCTGCCAGGGCGTGTTTATAAGTCAGGTCACTGTTCCATTTTTTATCCGCGAATGAGGCCTGTACTTGAAATCCCATACCCTGAGAGGGATGGATGATATTGTTATAGTTGGGTCGCTGCTTTTTCCAGGTGTAAGCAAAACCAAATTCACCAATTGTGTTTTTTTCAACCGGAATCACTGAATTTTTGAATTCCTCAACATCATAGGGATCATTTTTTAGCCATTGGCCGTTAACAGAAAAAGTATGGTTCGAATAGAGATTGCCTCCAAAATCAAGAGGGAATTCAATGTCTATTACGCCTCCAACTGTTTCTTCAACCAGCAGTTTGTCATCAATGATCTGGCCGGTAGACGGCATACGCAGCAGTGTTGTATGGATTGTGGGGTAAAAGGTCTTGTTAATATATGAAACAAAAAGACGACTGTCTTGCGGTTGTTCCACATCAAAAAAACCAAACCCGGTAAAATTGTGTTTTACCAGCGGTTCAGACCAATAGGTCATGAAATAAAAGCCCCACGAGTTGTTGAGGGTTGCCGGGAACGGGATGGTCATATAATGCTGAATATTTTTTAAGGGACTGTATTTATACTGTTTCAGAATAACCGGGTCATCTTGGTCTTTTATATCCAGTGGGGGAATATCATGCGGTGGTCTGTGCGTCATCCACGACGTGTAGCGTGGATTGATGTTCAGCGGCATGGATTCCGGTTCACGGTCGGGAGACAGTTTCATAACAACGGTTTTACGACGGGAATCATTCAGAATGGTTACCAGACTGTCCTGAACCCAATCGACGCTGTAAAGACCACCGGGAACATCCGTAACCTGACGAATGCCTATACTTTCAGAAGCAGTTGCATTTACAGGTACGGTATAAACATCGGGCGTACCGCCGCGATAACTGGTAAATGCGACATTGTTTCCGTCCGGGGACCAGACCGGCGATCGGTCGTCATCTTCATCGTGGGTGAGCTTTATCATACTGCCGGTTTCCGCATCTATCAGGGCAATGTCTCGTTTTCCGCTTTCGTCAAAGATAGTAGCGATAATGGATTTGCCATCAGGTGACCAGCGCGGGGTTTGGAGTTGTACATCCCCTGAAAAATGTGTGAGTTGTTGGAAATTGGAGCCATCTGGCGCCAGGGTATACAAGTTTGTGGTGCCTTTATCTTCTTTGATGCAAACCAGTTTTGCACCATCGGGAGACCAATCCGGTTGTTCAGCACCGGCGTCTTTAGTTATACGCTTGCTGTTACCATCCAGATCGGTTATAAACAGGTCGTTCTGTAATGATCCATGCTCGCCGCGACGGATACGGGAGTATGCGATGTGTGATCCGTCAGGTGAAAAAGAAAAATGATTGCCGGCATTGCTCTGTACCAATATGTGCGTTTCTTTTGTAGAATCATTTTTTACAATACAGAGTTTATTTAACGGTTCATTGAGGTCAGTAATGCCAGATACTGCCAGCCATTCTTCATTGGGTGATATTTGCAGGCCTTTAATGTATACCAGGGGCAGATCAAGAGATTTTGCATAGTCGTTGATATCTTCTTTTTGGCCATAATAGGTGTTGTAATAAATATTAACATGGCGGCGCCATTCACGATAAAATTCATCAAAAGAGTCAAGATCCAGCGCTTTTTTGAACGAAGCCGTAAAACTATAACGGGGAATCCACAGGGTCTTTTGGCGTTCATTCAGGATTTTCACCAGGGTACTGTCACCATACTGGTCTGCAATATAGCGCACAATGGAATTCCCTTCGGCATACATGAGTCGACCGTTGGTGATCCATTTGCCCGAGTTGAAATCCATTTCATCCTCTATAACAGCGGTACGCAGCAATAGATCTCCGCGATGAACGTTCCAGGTCTCGGACTCGTATTGGGCCATTCCTTCCAGAAACCAACTCGGTGTTCCGCTAAATCCAAAGCCTACCAGCCCCATCCAGGTATTGATTGCTGAAAAATGAATATAGTGAACCATTTCGTGCCCAATTACCATACGTATCCATTTGTCGCTTCCGGTAGTCCAGTCGGTATAATCATTCACATTGACCCAAATGGCAATAAACTTGTTGGCTACTGAAAAGCCATTTGTGATATCATCCTGATCTGAGATAAAAATGGGGATTTTGTTGGGCGGTTCATGATCCAGATTTTGGGTAATGGGGCCATAGCAAACCTCGGCGGCTTTTGCCGCTTGTTTAGCCTCATCTTCCAGACCCTGATGGTACATGATTTTGGCGTGTTCGGTTTCGATAACCTGCCATTTTAATTCAGGATGGTTGCGTCCATTATAATAAGAGTAGAACCCGTTTCCGGCCCACGAACAGACAGAGAGCAGCAGGACCAGTAAAGCCGGTTTGTTAATATTCATATACACTCCGATATATTCAAAAAATTAATGATTGATCAGGTAATTTTTGATTTCGGTTATTTCACCATTTTGCAAATAAACCCTTGGCAATCTTTTATTAAAATTTGATATGACCTCATACGAGACCGAACCGGTTTTTGTTGCAATTTCATGGGGAGAAATTTCTTTATCTTTATCAAATCCCATGACCACGACCGTATCTCCTTCATGGACCTCGGGGAAATCGGTAAGCTTGATGAAAAACGCATCCATGCACAATCCGCTGATTATGGGCACGCGCTTGCCATGTATCAGCACCTCACCACCGTTACGACCAATTTTGCGATCATAACCGTCGGAATAGCCCATAGGTAAAATACCTATGCGCTCTTCTTTTTCTGCCAGAAATCTGCGGCCATAGCCAACCGTATCTCCACGGGAAATGTTTTTGACATTGACAATTTTTGCTTTCAAGCTCATGGCGGGTTTAAGATCATAGGGCCTGACAACATCTTCAGAGGGGTAATAACCATAGAACATGAGCCCAACTCGCACCATGTTCAAGTGAGATGCGGGTATATCCAGCGTGGCGCCGCTGTTTGCCATGTGCCAGATAGGAATGTTGATATTGCGAGCATCCAGTTGCTTTTTAATATGTTTTATGCGTTCAATCTGCAGCAGAGCAAAGCTTTTGTCTATTGCATCTGAAACGGGAAAATGGGTCATGATTCCCCTGATCTCGAGATTGGGAAAAGAGGAGATTTTTAATAAGGTGTCTACAGCCTGAGAAAAATGAACTCCATACCGGGACATGCCGGTATCAATTTTGAAATGAATGGGCAAAGTTTTGTTTGCTTTAACTGCGGCATTTGAAAGTGCCAGGGCATCATCCACTTTGTAAACAACTTGTTCAATATCGTGTTTTACAACAAGGGGAGCCAAAGACGCAAGAAATGAACCCATATTTACGATGGGTGTTTGTATGCCTGCATTTCGTAACTCTACTGCTTCGTCCAGCATTACAACGCCCAGACGATCTACACCGGCGCTTTCCAGGGTTCTGGAGATTTGGACCGCACCCAGGCCGTAGGCATCGGCTTTGACTACAGCGAGTATTTGGGTTTGCAGATGGTTTCGGATCTGTTGATAATTGTGTTTTATGGCATCCAGATCGATCTCGATCCAAGCCGGGCGAAGTATGTTTTCGTCAAACAAGGATTGGCTTTGTTTGTTCATGACCTGTTGTTTTTTCCTTTTTGCTTCCTGGTGCAGATACTGTCTTCAAGTCCTGTATAATAGATGTATGTAGGATAATTAACTTTATTAACTGTAAAATGTTTCATAATTCTGGGTATAAATTCAGATTCGGAAGAGTAGGGCAGTGCTTTGAAGCCACCTTCGTGCTGCATGACCGCTTTTTTCCCGAAAATTGTCGCGCCGATATAACATTCACTGAGATGAATTTTTTTGTTGGGATCAAAGGCGTCCTGAACATAATGTGTATCAGGCGGGCCAACCAGTTCCACACCTCCGTGCAGGAGGTCTGTTTCGGGATGTTGTTTCATGTAATTATAACGCAACTGTAGGTGATCGGGTTTGAATTCATCGTCTGAATCCAGAAATGTAATAAACTCTCCCTGTGCTGCCAATATGCCGAGATTGCGGGTCAGCGCCACACCACGATTGCTGTGCCTGCTGTAGCGAATATTGCGGTGTTTTTCAACAAGAGGAAAAACAAGAGATTCCAAACCATCAGTACTTCCGTCATCTATAATGAGCAGTTCCCAATCTGTCAGGGTCTGTTCCATGATTGAATCAATGGCCCTGTTGATCAGACTTTTTCGGTTATATACCGGCATAATTATGGATATTTGGGGAATGCTATTCATACCTTTTGTTGTTTTTGGAATAAAATTAACCATGCTAATTCAGAATGTCAAGATATATAATTTTTATATTTTTGCTAAAAGTAATATAGTTATTGACGTATTTTGCATTATTTCCTATTTTGTTTTTGGCATAACTTTTGAAAAAGCAAGTATGATTGCATGTTGAATAGAAATAATGGTTTTATTATAAGTATTTGTTTTTATTTGGCTTAAATTTTTAACTGCCGTAAAATGCGGCAGTTATGGTTTCAAAAAGTGTTTACTGTGTGCCTCAATATTGTAATTGAGTTTTAGCAGGATGATGTAAATTGTGGCATGCATGGGACGCGTAACAGGTTGACAGGAATGTTTGGAAAAAAACAAAATATCGGATTACAGATCAATGCATTGCGCCATGTCTGGGTGAAACGCAGACTTGCGCCATATCGCCGATATTCAGCATTTTTGGAAAAATCGCAATGGTGGTCTTTGGACGAGTTGACCGAATACCAGAATAAAAAATTTAAAAGATATTTACACAGTGCATTTCAGTATGTACCTTTTTATAAAGATTTTTTTAAACAAAATAAAGACTCGATCGATGAGATTTGGACGACCGATGATATGTACCAGCTTCCGGTTGTTGAAAAGGAATATGTTCAGCAAGCACCGGCACGGTTTGTGTCCAGACATTATAAAAAGTTTTTATTGTACAAGTGTTATACAAGCGGTACCTCTGGTACTCCCTTAACGTTGTACCGAAACCTTTCAAATATTGGTTTTGAGCATGCGGTTATTATGCGTCAGTACCAATGGGCCGGTATACATCCCCGGGAACGTATAGGAATTCTCAAGGGAGATATTTTACCATCGGCAATTGCCAATAATCGAAAATGCTGGTTATTGAGTAAAGCCGATAACAGGCTGATCATGTCTTCGTATCATTTGTCTATAAACCATACCGGTCATTATATTGATGCACTCAAACGATACAAGCCGGTTGCGTTGGATGGATACCCTTCATCTATTTATGTGTTGGCAAGGATGCTAGAGAATTTAGGTATGGTGTTCCCGTTAAAAGCGGTGTTAACCTCATCTGAGACTTTGACACCTGAGCAGCGGCATACTATAGAAAAGATATTCGAGTGTAAGATATTTGATTATTATGGTCACGCCGAGCGGGTAGCGGCTATCCATACCTGTGAGCATGGCAGGTATCATATAATTCCCGAGTATGGGATTGTTGAACTGTTACCTATTAAAGACCAGGCATCTAATTTATACGAACTCATTGCAAGCGGTCTCAATAATAAGGCCATGCCGTTGTTTCGATATAGGACCGGAGATGTAGTAACAGTTGATAAAAGTGAAGCCTGTCCGTGCGGAAGAAAATATCCACAAGTGTCTGCGATAGGAGGGCGTATTGATGATTATATTGTAACGCCGGAAGGAAGGCTTGTAGGAAGAATGGACCATGTATTTAAAGGCATTGATTCCATTTTACAGGCGCAAATCTATCAACCCAACCGGCAAGAGCTTGTTCTGAGAATCATTCCGGATGAGCAATATGAAATAATAGATGATGAATACCTGCGGCAAAAGGTTGAAGAACGCGTCGGTGAATCGATGAATATTGAAATTGAATATGTGAATGAAATACCCCGCGGTGGACGAGGCAAGGTCAAGTCTGTCGTTTCCTGTGTAAACCCGTATGAAGCTTTGGAGATGGATTAAGATGAAAGTCAGTGTATTTGGTTTAGGATATACCGGATGTGTTACCGCGGCTTGCTTCGCGCAGGTTGGGCATCAGGTAACGGGAGTGGATATCAGTTTTCGCAAAGTGACCATGATCAACCAGGGTCAATCACCCATTGTTGAAAAAGAGCTGGAACGAATTATTTCAGACCAGGTTGTTAAAGGTAATCTGCGGGCCACACAGAATGCAGGTGAAGCAATAGCAGAATCTGAGGTGATTGTGATTTGTGTCGGCACACCGGATAATGGCCGGGGTGGCGTTGATTACAAACAGGTTGAACGGGTGTGTATGGACATTGGAACGGCCATGCGTGACAAGAATGAGTTTGTTACCGTTGTATTGCGCAGCACTATTTTGCCTGGTTATGTTAGAGAGTTGACTGTTCCCACATTGGAAGCATGTTCCGGGAAAAAAGCGGGTGAACATTTTGGTTTTGCTGTGAATCCCGAGTTTTTACGTGAGGGCAGCGGCGTTTATGATTTTTATCATCCTGCCAAAACCGTTGCGGCTATAACGGATGAACACAGCAAAATGATGCTCGAAAAACTTTATGAACCCCTGACCGATACCATTTTTTATACGGGTATTGATGAGGCATCGTTTATTAAATATGTAGACAATTCTTTTCATGCTGTCAAAGTGACCTTTGCCAATGAAATTGGTCGATTGTGCAAATCCCTGGGACTGGATACAGACAAGGTGATTGAACTTTTTCTGAATGACAACAAACTTAATCTATCGTCCGCATATTTGACTCCGGGTTTTGCATTTGGCGGATCATGTTTGCCCAAGGATTTACGGACCATTACCCACAAGGGAGAGTCTAATGGTGTCTCTTTGCCATTGCTGCATTCCACAATAGAAAGTAATTTGCGTCACATTGATTTCGCTTTTGACAGTATTGCTCAAGCCGGTAAGACCTGTGTGGGATTCAGAGGGATCAGTTTCAAATCCGATACGGATGATGTTCGTGAAAGTCCATATGTTATTTTGATTAAAAAATTGATAGATGCCCATT
The DNA here is from genome assembly GCA_963693055.1 of bacterium. GTDB lineage: Bacteria > Zhuqueibacterota > Zhuqueibacteria > Residuimicrobiales > Krinioviventaceae. The sequence goes on along the minus strand of OY843751.1, from coordinate 4,304,963 downwards.
TCAAAGTGCTGGTTTATGATGAAAATGTTAATAAAGCCAACCTGATGGGAACCAATAAAGAATATTTAAGCAATATGCTGCCGCTATTTAAATCTATTCTAGTGAAATCAGAAACTGAATTGCTTGAGCAGTGCCAGGTACTGGTGCTGGGAAGCACGGATACAGAAGGATTGGAAAAGCGGATCAGTAAAGAGATTAAGATAGTCGATTTGACCGGAATTGCTAAAGACAGATTCAAAACTCAAAATGGATGGGATTATGAAGACCTCTGTCGGTAAACTTTTGATCATTGTGCAAAACCTGCCCGTGCCTTTTGACAGGCGCGTGTGGCTGGAAGCACAAAAACTCAAAGAGAATGGTTATGGTGTTTCTGTAATCTGTCCGCGGTCTAAAGAAAATCCTGAAAAATTTGTTCACTTGGATGGTATTTCTATATATCGTTATACTATGCCGGTAGATGCCCAGGGACTATTGGGTTATATTTTTGAATTTTTGTATGCATGGATCATGACTGCTTTGTTGTCTGTCAGGATTCTCGTTAAAGAAGGATTTGATGTGGTCCAGGCTTGCAATCCTCCTGATACATTCTTTTTATTGGGTCTGATTTACAAAATTTTTGGTAAAAAGTATGTGTTTGATCATCATGATTTGGCGCCGGAAATGTATCTGGCCAAGTATGATCGAAAAGGTGGCTTTTTATACAAAGCATTGTTGCTGCTTGAACGACTGAGCCTGAAAAGCGCGGATGTGATTATGACCACCAACCGCTCTTATAAGCAGAAAGCCATTGAGCGCGGTAAGCGCAATGAACAGGATATCTTTGTATTGAGAACCGGTCCTGATTTGGCGCGATTACGCATTCAACCTGCGGATGAAAAACTAAAAAAAGGAAAGCCTTTTCTGGTTTGTTATTTGGGTGAAATGTGCCCGCAGGATGGTGTGGATTATTTATTAAAGTCCGTTCAGTACATGCATGATGAACTGGGACGTACAGACATACAGTTTACTATGATTGGTGGAGGTCCTGCCCAACCTGATTTTAAAAAGATGAGTGAGGATATGGGGCAGCAGGCATATGTTAATTTTACCGGCAGATTGCCGGATGATGATCTGTGCAGGTACCTGTCATCGGCAGATGTGTGTGTAGATCCTGATCCGTTAACAGAGTGGTCAAATTACTCTACCATGAACAAGATTTTAGAATATATGGCGTTTGCAAAACCGATTGTAAGCTTTGATCTGGTAGAATCCCGTTATTCTGCTGATGATGCCGCACTGTACGCGCAACCGAACGATATAAAAGAATTTGGAAGGCATATAGCCTATCTATTAGATAATCCTGTGCAGGCAAATCAAATGGGCAAGTTTGGATACGAGCGGGTGCGAAACAAACTGAGCTGGGCGCATACCCACAAGGCTTTGATTGAAGCATATGAGCATGTATTTGCAAAACAACGCAATAACCGGAACAAGAAAAGCAAGACCATGCGCGCACGAATCATTCCGTTTAAAAAAGCGGCAGGTTTATGAGCAAGATCAATATTTGAATTGTTAATTGTAACTAAAATGGGATATGATGAGAAAGCTACTATACATATTAATATTATCTGTAATGATACTCTTTGCAGGCTGTGCTGACAATGGTACAGACCCCGAGGCAACCCCGGAATGGAAGGCCATTAACAGCGGCCTAACCAGTACAACCATACAGTGTATTGCACCATCTCAATCTGATTCTAAAATACTATATGTTGGGACCATTGGTGGTGTATTTCGTACAGACGATGGGGGTTCAAGCTGGACAGCTAAGAATAGTGGATTGACCAGTCAGGATGCCAAAGCGTTGGTAGTGCATCCGGATAACAGTAATCTGGTTTTTCTGGGCACCTGGGGCAAAGGAGTTTTTAAAAGCAGTAATGGCGGCAACAGTTGGGTTTCGATCTGGGACAATAGCTTTGATCCCCGTGTTTATGCATTGGCATTGGGAAGCAACGGCTTTTTATGGGCCGCATCCAAGAACGGATTGTACAAATCCGCAGACCAGGGAGCGAGCTGGACGTTGACCTATGATGAAGACAATATTATTTCAGTGTCCTTAAATCCTGCCAATCCCAAAGAGTTGTTTATTGGTGTGCAGTACCAGGGAAATTACAAGACAACGGATAATGGGAATACCTGGCAGGCAGTAAATAGTGGTATTTATGGAGATCCGAACAGTGAAACGGGTATTCTGGCGGGGAATTGCTTTACATTTGACCCCACCCGGACGACCACGATATATCTCAGTACCGGGTCCGTAGATATATATAAAACCACCAGCAGTGGTGGTTTTTGGGAACAGTTTCCCAAAGACAAGAGCGATTTCAAAGTGCTTTCAACAGTTGTTGACCCCCTTGATCCTGAAACGATCTGGGCAGCGACTGAAAATTTAGGCATTTTAAAAAGTGAAAACGGCGGTGAAAGTTGGGCGGATGTGAATACCGGACTGCCAACAACCCGAACCAAGGTTGTGGCGTTCAGTGGTGGTGATTCACCCCAAATTTATGCAGGAACTGTAGGTGAAGGGATGTTCAAATACAGTGAGTAAAAAGCGTTTACATAACCCCGGACGTTTATTGGTGATTGTGATGGCTGTTGGCTTTTTGTTGAGGCTGGGTGTTGCGGTGCAAAGCGGCAGTCATATCGGTTGGGAGGATGAACAAGATTATCTGAATCTGGCACAAAACATTGCCCAGGGCAAAGGTTTTGTTGACACACAGGGTGTGACTACAGCATTCAGGGCGCCGGGGTATCCTGCATTTATGGCTTTGGGAGTATTGGCGGGTATAAAATCGGTTGTGGGATTCAAAGTGCTGAATGTTTTACTGGGCACATTGATGATCTGGCTGGTTTTTGTGTTGGGTAAAACGCTTGTGGATGTTAAAACCGGTTTGATTGCAGCGGTATTGTCTGCAATATATCCTTATTATTTGTATATGCCTTCAGTGGTACTGGCAACAACATTGTTTACCACAATGCTGCTGACAGCAACCCTGCTTGCGCATATATCGGTCAAGGATGAACGGCTCATTGTATGGCTGATTTGTGGAGTTTCATTCGGTATATTGACGCTGATCAGGCCTTCGGGTGCAGTTATACTTGCGGCTGTTATAATCTGGATGGCCCTGTTTATTCGTCCTTTGCCTAAAAAAAAGAGCCGTATAGCCGTTATAACGTTTGCGGCCATGCTGGTTGTAATACCGTGGATGGCAAGGAATTCGGCACAGATTGGTACATTTTCGATTAGCACGAATGGGTATCGTAATTTGTGGCTGGGCAATAACGAACATGCAAATATGAACACCGGCAGCGATATTGAAATGCCGGCGGAAATGCAATCCGCAATTGATGCTATTACAACAGAGCCCGGCAAAGAGCGGATTTATCGTCTCAGGGCGTTGCAATATATCAAGACGGAACCGGGACGTTTTCTATTGTTAACAATTAAAAAGGCCGCAGGATTTTGGCGTTTAACGCCATCGCCCAGTACCGAGACGGATACAGACTCGAATACACTGGTAAATCTTGCCAGTTTGTTCACTGTGGGGCCTTTGTTTGTGCTTGCATTGGTGGGATATTTCTTTTCCGGCACTGATGTGCGAACCCAGTTTAATTTGTGGCTTTTGTATGCAGTTTTTTTTACTTTGTTACATGCAGTATTTATTTCCAAAGTCAGATTCAGGCTGCCCATAGATGCTTTGTTTATGGTCTGTGCGGCATATGCAATTGATAAATTCAGGAACAGAATTGTTCAGAGAAATGTTTAGCTGTATATGGCTTCTTTGGGAGGTGTGCTTTCCGGGAGGCGGAGGTGATGATACGTGGATGAATTAGAATACAAGAAAAAAGTACCTGTTGAACAAGATGAAACAGGCCCAAAAGATGAAAACAGAAAAAAGATGAACCATGAGATCCGTTCTATTTCTCATGGATTGTTGGGATATCTTGCTATTTTATCAGATGAAGTCGAAGACAAGCTGGATGAAGAAGAAAAAGAATTATTATCCCGGGTGAAATATTATTCTCACAAATTGTCAGATTTGGTATTAGAATTGCTTTCTAATAATCAACAAAATCAGGATCCATCAGAAGATAAATAGAATCGTTAAAAATTTTTATTTTATGCAAATATTAAAAAAGCCGACACAGTTTGCGTTACTGCAACCTACTGTATTTGTTGTGTTTGGGCTGTTGCTTTTTTGGACGGCCCAATCGTTTGCAATTACTGTGGAAACCATTGAAAATACAGCGAATCGGATACGCTGCAATATTGTTTTTGATTCCATTAATGTAATTGAAAAAAAGGTAGAAAATACCTGGTACAGCGAGATTTCCTTTTCAGATTGCGCGTATACGGATATAGAGGGGCTTCCACGCCTGCCGGTAACCGCATTGTCATTAGGAATTCCGTTACAAGGTACTCCCACTTTACGTATTATTCAGGAACAAACCGATACACGTGAGATCCAGAATCCCGAGCTGGTTATCCGGCCTGATGCGGAAACGAGTGTGTTTGATAAAACACGGGTTATCCCTGCCGCACTTTATCCCGAAATATCGGCAATGCTGGGCGTTGAAGGATTTTTCAGGGAACAACGAATTTTGCAGGTTGAACTGCATCCTGTCCGTTACCAGGCAAATGCAGGTTTGATGCACATTACACGTTCTATGACCATCGAGATTACATTTTCTTCGAGTGGTAAAAAGAATGAATTGGCAGTGACCCAAGCCAGCCTGGGTAGCGATGAAAAATCAGAAAATTTATACAAGCAGATCCTATCAAATTATGATACAAGCCGCAAGTGGCGGGGCAGAATTGTAAACAATTCCCCACTCAATAAAACCACAGCGATCAATGCACCTTATCGTTTCAAGCTAGGTGTTGAACAGGATGGAGTTTATGCTGTCACCGGTCAACAACTGGCAGACGCCGGAGCGGATTTGAATACCATTGCGGTTTCTACGTTAACTATGTACAATCGTGGTAGCGTTGTTCCTATTTCAGTTGAAGGGGATGCGGATGGGGAATTTAATGCAGAGGACCGTATCTTTTTCATTGGTGAGCACAATCACGGTGACGATACCTACTTTTCTCTTTTCTCGGAGACCAATGTATACTGGCTGACCTGGGGCAGCGGTAACGGAGCGCGTTTTGCGCAGGTAACCGGTGCATCGGGAGCCAGTTCTCCGGATACATTGAATACCAGTCTGGTATCCATACATCTTGAAAAAGATTTATTGTATGACCGCTTGGTATCTATGCCCTTACAGGATGAGGACCACTGGTTGTGGAAGTTGATGGAAGACGGTCAAGAGTATGACATAGATATTCCCGGTCCGGGAATGCCGGAAGCAGGGCCAGTCAGGATACGGGCGGCATTTCAGGGACTTACTCACACATCTGTAGCGCCCGATCATCATGTTTTGGTTAAATTCAACCAGGAGATCATTGACGAAGTGATCTGGGACAATCAGGAACCTTTTGTGTTTAATTCGGGTGAATTATATCTGGGGGGGAATGATGCAGGAAATACGGTTTCGTTTAATTTACCGGGCGATCTTGAGGGTGTTTTGCTGGACCGTATTTATTTAAACTGGGTCAATATTGAATTTAAACAGAAATTAAAAGCCACGAACGATTCCCTTGTATTTATGAACCGCACCCAAACCCGTGATATGTTCAGGCTTGATGGTTTTACCGGTTCTGATCTGTTTCTTTTCACAAATACAGGTACACGGATTACTGATATTAAATCCCGACGGATTGATGATACATACAGTTTTTATTTCTCAGACAATAACGCTACACCCAAGACCTTTTATGCTGCTACAGAAGAAGGTCTAAAATCGGTTGTGTCTATCACCGAAGCAACAGAATCCGGATTGCTGAGCCGCAGTAATGGTGCGGATTATATCATCATCAGTCATGCCGATTTCATGGAGCAAGCACAGGTACTTGCCGCGCACCGTACTGCTAAAGGTATGCGCAGTAAAGTTGTTGATATTCAGCATGTGTTTGATGATTTTAGTGATGGCTTGCATGATCCCCGTGCTATTAAGAAATTTCTGCAATACGCATATCAAAACTGGCAAAAACCATCGCCATTGTATGTACTATTATTGGGTGATACCACCCACAAATTGGACAAGCAAATCGCGCGGGATGAGAATTTGCCCTCGTTTGTCCCTACATTTATGGAATATACCCAGACCTGGGGCATGAGTTCGAGCGATAATTATCTTGCATCTATTATTGGTGATGATGATCTGCCGGATCTGTTCCTGGGACGTTTGCCTGTCAATTCGCCCGAACAAGCTGAGATCATGATCTCAAAAACGATTGCACATGAAGCTGAATATACGCCAGCCGAATGGCGCAGACATCTTTTGCTGCTAACCGGTGTTGAACCCTATTTTGAAGCCAGTGCAAGACATTTATATAAACAATATGTTCCCGGATACATGATAACAGATTGGGTAGCAACCATTGATACGTCACGGTACTTTGGCAGTACCGAAGATGTTGCCAATTATATCAACAGCGGGCAATCTATCCTCAATTTTGTGGGACACGGAGGTGGTGGTGTATTCTCTGATGCTGAACTGTTCCAGATAGAAGATATTGAAAGACTTTCTAACCATAATAAATATCCCTTTGTTTTCAGTCTGACATGTTTTATCGGGCATTTTGATAATCCTGATTCTCCCTCACTTGCTGAAGAACTGCTTGCCGCACAGGACAAGGGCATTGTGGGCAGTTTTGGATCTTCCGGGCGTGCGTTTTTGCAGGGAGATTATTATCTCAATAATGCTATATTTACTGCGCTGTTTGAACAGAATGTGAGAACTTATGGCCAGGTTTCCACGCTTGGAAAACTGGAAATGATCAAACAAACCCAGGGATTTTGGGACCATGTTAAAAGTTATAATTTGCTGGGCGATCCGGCACTGACGCTATATATCCCGGATAATACAGCTAATGTGCAGCTTTCCAGCAACACATTGTTAAACAATCAGGACCTTGTGGTTTCCGGCAGTGTTCCCAGATACAGCAGCGGTAATGTAACCCTGACCGTGCATAATGATTTTGATTCGCTGCTTGCTGAAACTACAATTCCAATGCAGAACGGAGCCTTTAATAGTTCTGTTCTCAATCTCAATGCGAATGTTCGTAAAGCATGGGGTGAAAATGGTGGAAATGGCAGGGTACGCGTTTATTTTAACAACAATAGTAATGAAGCCGCAGGATTTACAACGTTCAGCGTAGGACGTCCCTATGTTTCTGCACTGTATACATTTCCTGAACAACCCTTGCACAATCAATCCTTTTTTATTGTAGCTAATATCAATCGGGCAGATTTAACTGCTACACTGGGGCAGGTTGATTCCATGATGGTCCGCTGGTCTAATGATGCTGAAAATTGGAATTATTTGGGAATGATAGAGCAGAGTTCCGGTTATTGGAAGCTTGATACAACCCTGACTTTTGCCGAGGGCACCTTGCTTTATTATGATGTACATGCCCGAACCGGACTGCAAACCCGGCAAATAAGCGAGACCAAAGAAATTCAGGTGGCTTATCGACCTGATTTGTATGCAGATTCCGAATCATTCAGAGTATATGGTGATCAGCAAACATTTGTATATGTGACTATAAAAAACAGGGGTATTCAGGATTGTGGCCCATTTTCAGTTAATTTGTACGAACGAACCGATACCAGTAATGTGGCTATTGGTGACACGTTGAATGTAGCTGGTTTGGATGGAAAAGGAGAGACTGAGGTCGCCTTTGTCTGGAATAATCCAACTTCGGGCAGGCATAACCTGGTATGTATTGTTGATGAAGCGGAAGCAGTCCCTGAATCGGATGAACGAAATAACCGTGTTACATCTGTTACGGGTATTGTGTCCCGTACCAGTGGAACACAGGGCGAGTTGTACGATGATAGCAGACGATATTATATAAAGATTCCGAGCAATGGATTAACCAAAACTTCATCCATTAAATTTGTGATGAATGACGATGAAGCCATGCTTACCAGCGCAATCCAGGCCGGTTTGGCACCTGTTAATGCACCGGGTGATACGGTTTGGTCTGCAATGCAAATATGCTTTGCGGATTCTACAATACAGTTGCAACAAGCCATGGAAACTGCAGTTTTTTATGACAGTCAGGATTCTCTGACAGCATATTATCTCGCTTTGAACGCATTAAAGATTTACTTTTGGAATCCTGCTACTCAAACTTGGAAAGGTGTGGAAAGCACCATTAAAACACAGGAAAGTGTTGTTGTGGGCGAGTTACCCCAGGGATATACTATTTTTAGTTTGATGGGCTCCGGAGATGGTGAAGCACCCTCGATACAGGTAGGTGTAGAAGGACAGAACTTTGCTGATGGCGATGTTGTTGGCCGGAATCCGGTATTTACCATTAGTGTGCAGGATTCAAGTGGATTTGATGTAGGAACTGTACCGGTAACTTTGAGTCTGGATAACCAGACGGTTGAGGATGAAAAGGTGACGCTGTATCAGAATCCTGAACAGAAACGACAGGTTACTGCTACGTTTATCCCTGATCTTACAGCGGGAGATCATACACTTCAGGTAGAAGCAACGGATTTGAACGGCAACATCAATACGGTACAGATCCAGTTTTCTGTTGCAAGTGAGTTTGGATTGGAATCTATTGCAAATCATCCCAATCCTTTTATAGATGAAACTGTAATTGCATTTACTCTGGCAGATATTGCCGATGAAGTAAAGCTAGATATTTATACCGTATCGGGACGGTTGATACGATCGTTCGAGTTTGTGGATATTTCAGGTTATGTAGAGCATGACTGGGACGGACTGGATGAAGAGGGTCGTGAGGTTGCCAATGGCGTGTATTATTTACGTATTCGGGCAAAGCAGGGCGAAAAAAGTATAGAACAAATTGAAAAAATGGCCAAGTTGAAATAGGTATTGAATTGAACAGATTTAAACCCACATATATTGTTATTATATTATTGCTGCTGATGAGCAGTGTGTTTGCAGGAGAATATGCTGCTGATTTTATGCGTATAGGTGTTGGTGCACGTCCTATGGCAATGGGTGGAGCATTTACCGCGCTTGCCAGCGATGCAACTGCATTTTATTGGAACCCTGCAGGACTGGCACATGAAAAGCATATAACCGTACATTTTGATCATGTACCCATGTTTGACGGACTGGCACAATACAACACTGCCCATGTTTCAATGGCGGTAAACCGGAACATGACTGTGGGATTGAGCTGGATGCGGCACGGCGAAGATGATATTCCCCGTTATGGTGAACTGCAAGGCACCCGACTGGATCGATTGACTGATCCCCGGTTACGTTCAGATGGAGAGCCGGAAGGATTTTTTGGCAATAATGAAAATGCAATCCTGTTTACATTGGGGCGCGCTGATTATTTTGATCTGTATTTCAATGTGGGCATGAACCAGTATAGGATTCCGCTCGAGTTATATATGGGATTTTCCGGGAAATATATTATGCATAATCTTGATGACAAGACCGGCAGCGGCCAGGGTGTAGATGCCGGTGCAATTTTGCGCATTGTAAGCGATAAATATTATCGCGGAATGGCCAAATCGTGGTTTGGCGTTGCGTTTTCAGCTCAGGATATTTCAAGGACCAGTATTACCTGGAACACGGATTCAAACAATGCCGATCTGGTACAGTCACTCTATCGCGCGGGTGTTGCGGCATCGCATTTAATGGTGGGATTGCGAACACGCATTACCTTGACTGCGGACCAAGAGTTTGGTTTTTATGATGATTATCATGCAGGTACGGAATTTGAATTTTTTAACATGCTTTCAGTACGTGCGGGTTATTATCTGGAAAATGTTACCGCGGGAGCTGGACTACGATTCAAGGGCTACAGTATAGATTATGCTTTTATTCCTCACGATCTTGCCAATACCCACAGGATATCTGGGACGTTTCGGTTCTAACCAGAACCAATATTTAAAATTAGATCACAAAAAACCCTGATTATACGGATTTCCACTGATATATTATTTTGATTTTTCTGCTTATATCTTTTTAACCAGAAAATATATGTTGGATAATACTATTCATTTATTAATTTATTAGTAAAGGGATTCTATGGGAGAACAATATGCGATTTAAATGTTTAGCATGTTTATTGTTGTTCGCTGTTGTATTAGTAAATGCACAAAATTTTGTGCCAGATAAATATAAAGATAAAGAACAGGAATTTACCCGTTTACGTGCTGCCAGCGCGGCTGTACTGCCTGAAAAATGGCAAAAAGAAATCAACTGGCAGCGAATTGAAAGCATGGTGAGACGCGCTGCTGTTGAAGGCGGCGCAAGGCTGGTTGTTACTCCTGAAGGTGTACTTGAAGGTTACGTGATCAATGAAGTGAATTCTGATATGGAAGCCTCAATACATGAGGAGCGGACACAGCGATTTATAGAGGTTGCGGAACCCATTGATGGTCCCTATATTGCAAAAGCTTGTGAGCTTGCGGATGAACTGGATATTTTTCTGGTTTTGGGATTTCTGGAAAAACGGGTAGGTAACCGTTTGTACAATACCTCTATCATGATTGATGATGAAGGCGATATTATTGGGCGTTATTCCAAAACCCATTTTGCACAGGGTTATGATATAAATCCGGATGAATATTGCGCGAGTGACGAATATCCGGTTATTTATACACCCTTTGGCATTGTAGGGATTGTGATCTGTTATGATAGGCAATTGCCTGAACCGGCACGGATTATGGCTGTGCAGGGTGCACAGGCGCTGATCGTTCCGGCGTATGGTAGTTACAGTGATGAAGACGGATGGAATACTGTTTTGATGCGCACACGCGCTTATGAGAACCGGTTTCCGGTGATCTATTGTAATCCGTATCAGAGTCTGTTGATCAGCAATGGCGGAGAGATTAAATCTATGGGCGGTGCGAATGAAATCGTGTATTTTGAATTGAAAATGGAACCCAACCGGATTAAAAATAGATTTAAAAATCGCAGACCTCAAACCTATAAAGCGCTGACACAGCCGGAAAATTAAGGAGAGTGGAATGGTACAACGTATATCAAGACGAGAGTTTATACAAAAATCTGTAGGTGGCGTAGCGTTAGTGGGTGCTTCATCGATATATGCCGGAAACAGCCAGGAGCGAGTCGGGCAGGTTGTACTGGGAAAGAGCGGCGTACAGGTATCCCGATTGGCCATGGGAACCGGTTCAGCGGGATGGAAGCGAGTTTCGAACCAGACCAAGCTGGGTAAGGAAGGCTTTGTGAAACTGGGGCAGTACGCGTTTGATCATGGTATTAATTTTTGGGACAGTGCTGATATTTATGGCTCGCACGAGTATTTTAAAGAGTTGCTAAAATATATCCCCCGGGATCAAGTGGTGATTCAATCGAAAATGTGGGTAAAAAACAATGACTGGCTGCAATTTACCAATGCTCAGGAATATCTTGATCGATTTTTACTGGAATTGGGCGTGGACAGGATTGATATCCTGCTTGTGCATTGCATGACCTCTGCTGACTGGCAGAACGAGTTTGAAAGCGTGCGAGATACCTTGTCTAAAGCCAAGGAAAAAGGCATTATTCGCGCGCATGGTGTTTCATGTCACAGTGTTGACGCGTTAAACGCGGCAGCGGAAAGTGACTGGGTAGACATTGTGCAAGCCCGTATTAACCATACCGGTGAGCGAATGGATGATTCTCCGGAAATAGTTATGCCGGTGATTAAGAAAATCCATGACCGGGGAATGGGCGTGATTGGTATGAAAATTTTTGGAATGGGCAAGTTTACTGATATTGCAGACCGCCAGAAATCCATGGAATATGTATGGGGCAGCGGCAATGTGGACGCCATGACCATAGGTTATGAAAAAAACGAGCATATTGATGAAGCGGTAAAACGTACGAATATGTTGTTGGCGGGTTGAGAATTTGGGTTGACACGCAGGCCTGCTCGTTTAATGAAAATTTTAAAAGGGTGGAAATTCAGGTTCACTCATTTAACAAAAATTGTAAAAGGGTGGACACACAGGTTCACCCCTACGTTAAAAATTATATCGCATTCCCGCGGTAAACATGAATCCTGTCATACTTTTTCCATTTGAATAACCACCGATATTGACCCGGATCCTGCTGGTAAGCAGCATTCGGGGAGAAATACGGTATTCCGGTTCAATACCCAATCCTGCAAGGTTTACGCTGTATAGGGTACTGGTACCGAGAAAATGCCGGTATTGTGCCAAATAGCCGAGGTGGAATTCCTGCGTCAAACGTTGTCTGAATCGTCCGATCAGTTCAAACTGGTCCGGTATGGATTTTTCGCTTTCGGTAACCATTTCACCTGCCACGGCTATATCGTTTTTGGCTTTACTGCGATAGCGAAAGTGGATGGAAAAATGATTAAAATCCATAAACTGCTGATAGAAGAGATTTACAATGATCTTGTCGCCAGAAGCAAAAATCTCATTATCGGCGTATTTATCACTACCATAGGTAGTGTAAACCACATCCGTAGATAAAATTTGGGTTTCTGAAAAATTATAATCCATGCCCGCGGAGGCAGTAATTTCATTTCCTGGTTGATAGTCATCTTCCATGCCGTCTATGGGTTTAAAGCCCCCTTTTAGCTGAAAGCTGGCGGCAGCACCCAGAATAATCTTTTCATTTAATTCATAAGCCCAATTTACACCCGGCGCTAAATTGAGTCCCTGTCCGAAATTGGGTATCTGAAGATTGAAATAGTTGTAACTCATCAGGTAGGAGGTCATGTACTCATCCAGAGTGAGTTGTCTTTTGCCGCTGGGCAGGTTTAAACCCATGGTAAAAACCGTGTTCCAATCCTGATAATGATAGGATACGCCAAGCTGGGTATCTGTCATGCCGGCCAGATTGGTGATACTGCTGCCCGAAACATTTGCCTGTCCTGTGCGCAAATTGATAGACGTATTATTGTTGAGGGGTAGATAAGCATATACCGGAAAGGAAACCTGGGTAAAATCTTTGGCTTCGTCATAACTCCAGTATTGCACGGTTGGAGAAAACTGTACAAATCGGTTTTGTGAAATGACCAGCATGTCTTGAGCCATGGCCCAGCTTGAAAAGAGTAAAAGGATTGTGATATATTTTTTCATATTTGATCCACCTGAATTATCGTATCAGAATCATTTTTTTAACGGCTTGAAAAGAACCTGCCTGAATTCGGTAAAAGTACATTCCCGCGGCCACACTGTTTCCAGCATCGTTACTGCCGTCCCAGGTTACCTGGTGACTGCCGGTAGATAATGTACTGTTGTGCAATGTTTTGATCTTGTGACCCAATATATTAAAGACCTCTATTTTTACATTACTCTTGACAGACAATTGGAACGGAATTACCGTTTCCGGATTGAATGGATTGGGATAATTTTGCTTCAATTCGTAATCCACCGGAACCAGCGGGATACCGTCACTGTTGTTTAGGGCATAGGCTTCTGTACCCAATATCACTTTGAATCTGCGTTCGCCTTTGAGTCCGCTTGACAGTGTATATTCACCGTTTTCAGCTTTTAACGGGGCCTGTGTGGTTTGGTCAAAAATGTAGAGTTTTTGCTTATCCGGCAATGTGCCAGATTGCTGCCAGCCAAGCGTAATGGATTTCCTGCTATTCGCTTTCAGCACAATCTGCCATTGCTGTCCTTCATTTGAAATAGATTTGAAATTCCCTGCCCAGGAGCGTTCATCATCTGCAATATAGAGTTGCAAATCTCCCGCAACAGGTGGTGCTTCAGAGAAATCATTTTTGTCTTTATTATCAGTGGCATCGTTCAACAAGCCGATAAAGTTTTGGGTGTCTTGTATGTTACTGTCTTTGATTTTGGCGGTGAATTGTATTGCCACTTCATTATTTGCAACCTGCATGGGATCGTTTGCTTTGGGAAGTTGGCCCGCTTCAATTGCCGGGATTGTTGCCTGAACATAGGTATTTTCGGGATTGTAGACAAAATAACCTTCCCATGGCTGCAAGATTTGCTGACGGTAGACATATTCGGTACCATTATATGCAACAGGGTCTTCAATTGAGTCAAGCGTTTCAATATCATCAATATATACAGGGAAATCAAAGGGGTTGCCAACCATGTTCCAGCCAGGCATGAGTGATATAGTAAATTGATCACCATACATGAGGGTAGAGGCATTGTCGATATCAAAGGTTTTGCCATCTTTGTTGATCAGCCAGAACGCCATACCCGGATAAATAAAGAATTCTTCATCAAAGGGGTATTCCTGATATAAAAGGCTGTCGTTCATGGGATGATAATAAAAGAGCCGCCAGTTTGTATTGTCATATTCACCGTAATCATCTTCAAACATTTCAGCGATTGTGGTCTCGTACATATCGCAGGGGAAGGAGATCATTTTGTATCCTGCTTTTGGCAATGTTATTGGCGGTGTATGTGAGTCTATTGTGATCCCCAACTGGACTGGATTACTTGCCGGATTGGTTGGGGGGTAAGTATAGGTTGCGCGTGTATCTGTCATTACAATATAATATTCCAGTCCACGCAGTAGTACCGCATCCTGTGGAATAGTAGCAGTATATTCTGTACCGCTGCCCTGCAGGGGAACGCTGGTATAATTTAGCTTGCCGATATTCCGATAAAATAATGTCTGCTCTGTTGCAGCAAAGCTGCTTTCAAGCTGAATATTGACGGTATAATCATTGCCAATTTTCGGGCTTGATGTTGTTTTGATTGTGATAGAATTTGTGGATTCTGTTGCATATCCGGAAAGCGCGACCGTATCCGGAGATGTTGGAGAATTGGTGAAAAAGACAAGTGAAGCAGATTTGCTGCCAATGGATGTGGGAACAAATGAAACCGAAAATAGAGAAGAGTCAGCAGGTTGAATGTTTGATATTGTGCTTGTAAACTGGAATTCAGATGCATTCGTACCCGTGACAAAATATTCGGATATATTTAAAACTACTGTCCCATTGTTGATGATGAAAAATGGGGAGGCGGGAGAACTGCCAATTTGGGTATCGGTAAAATTGATGTTTGCAGGATTAGCGCTAAATAGAGCAATATCTCCTGCATCCAGCGCATTGCCTGACAATGCAATGGTGTCTGGCGATGAAGGTGAATTGGAGAAAAATACAATTTCCGCATTTTTAGCTCCGGCTGATTGCGGAACAAAGGTGATACTCAAATCAACAGAACTGAGTGATGCGAGTGTGATTGGGGTTGTGGGTATCTGAAATTCTGAACTATGGGTACCGGTTAAAAAATATTCACTTACGGCAAGTTCGGCATTTCCTTCATTTACTATGGTTAGCGTACGTGTGTTTGAGCCAAAAGCGTCTGTATCTGCAAAGGATAGAGCGCGAGTACTAGGATTGAAAATCGCTTCTGTCCCGGTTCCGGTTACAGGTATGCTCAGGTTACCGCCATCACTTGTAATTAGCAGCGATGCAATGTGAAAGCCTGCAAACTGGGGAGCAAAATCCATTGGAAGTGCAAAAGTTGAATTGGCCCCAATTGTCAGGGGAGTACCTGTTAAAACCGAAAATGCAGAGGCATTTGCTCCGGATAATTCAAAAGAAGAAATGGTAACTGTGGTTGTGCCGGTATTGTTTAGATAGAGTGTATCACGAACAGAAGCACCAACCTGAGCAATGCCGAAATAGAGTGAATCGGGAGAGGTCTCTAAACTTGCGTTGATACCATTACCGGAAAGGGCAACCAATTGTTCACCCGCGTCGCTGAAAAAGGCAAGACTTGCGCTGTACGATCTGACCTGGTCAGGTGAAAAGGTAACAGATACAATTTGACTGCCTCCTGCTGGCACTATGAAAAGCTGGGGGGAGACATTGAAAAATGTTTGATCGGTCCCGGTAACCAGTGCTTCGCTTACATTCAGAGCAGTATTTCCTGCATTGGAAACCGTTACATCCAAAGAGAGGGGATTAGTAATGCTGACATCTCCGAAATCAAGGGTATTGGTAGAAACTGCAATTTGTGGTTCAATGCCAATACCGGTTAATGCAACCTGTCCGAGTCCGCTATCGCTCAAGAGGTTTAATGTTGCGCTGAAACTACCTGTATCTGAAGGTACAAAATAGACTTTTAACCAGGCTCCTTCTGTTGGCGGAATTGGCGCTGGTGGAGTACCGACTGAGAATTGGCCGGGATTCGTACCGTTAATTGCAGTTTGGTTGATGTTGAGTGTATCTGTACCTGTATTGGATATAAAAACAGAATCGATAGATGTTGTTGCTGTACGGGTTGAATCAAATTCCAGACTTGTTTGAGCAACATTTAGTATTGGGGAAACGCCAATACCTGTTAGTCCAATCTGTATGTTGCCGCCGCTTGTTGTTACTTCCAGTGTTGCGGTTTTTTGTCCCACACTCTGGGGATTAAATTCAACATTAACATATCCCGTTCCACTGGGTTGAATATCAGAGGTGTTGATTGATGCGGAAAATGCGTTTGCATCCGTACCGGTTACAACCGCATTTTGGATTTGATGTGACAAATAGCCAATGTTGGTAAATTCTAGAGAATCTGTTTCACCTACCTGCACACGAACATTACCAAAATCCAATTGAGATGTAGGATTGACTGAAAATATAGCATTATCATAAATTGTACTGAAAATACCGCTGCCTTTTGTACCGGCAAGTAGATTGCTGTTATCATTAATAACCAATGTATGGACCATCGCATTGGAGATGCCGCTATTGTATATGCTCCATGTATCGCCAAGATCAGTTGACAGAAATACCTGGCCAGAATCTGCACCCGCGAAAATATGTCCTTTTCGGGTTACGAGCAGAGATCTTATGTTGGGAGTCGTCAAGCCGGTGTTGATCAAAGTCCAATTAACACCGAGATCGTTAGAACGAAACATTCCATTCATTGTACCTGCATAAAGATAGCCATCATCCCGGTTTTCCAGTGCATTAACATTGGTAAGACTGGTATTAATCAGGCTCCAATTTGTACCATTGTTTGTAGAGCGGTAAATGCCGTCATATGAAGCGAAATAGATATAACTGTTTTCATCAACAATCATGTCAATCGCTTCATATCCACCAAATACACTGCTCCAATTAACTCCATTGTCTGTTGAACGGTATACACCGCTATAGTTGGTTGCATACAACTGGTCAAGATCATCTGTCTCTAGTGCAATAACTTCGGGGTTTGTTAAACCATTTATAGCGTTGTTCCAGTTTACACCATTATCCGTAGAACGCCACAGACCGTGGTTTCCGGTACCCGCGAACAATGTACCGGAAGCATGTTGAAGCAGAGCCCGGACTTGCATAGTATCAAAATGGGCGATGGCGGTCCAGGTTTCACCATCATCCACGGATTGAAATAAGCCAAAATCACATGCGGCAAAAAAACTGCCGTTATCCAATTCAATAATTTGATTAATACCGGTATTAATAAAGTTGCTAATGTTTTTAGACCAGTTTGCTCCGTCGTTTGATGTAATAAACAGGCCATTTTCTGTACCAGCAAGCAAGGTATTATCCGCTTGCTTGGATAGAGAATAAACATCTTTGGCAGTTAAACCATTTACTGCTTTTGACCAATTGTTACCATTATTTATAGATACATAAAATCCGCCCATTGCACCGGCATAGAGTGTGCCGGTTGAGCCAATCACTAAAGAGCGGATATCGGGATTGGTTGGGAGATCTGAATTAAGCAAAGAGAAATTTCCACCTGTATCCGGTGCATAGCGGATACCATCAAAGGAACCGAGATAAATGCCTCCGGTACTTGTTTCTGCTATGGTATAAGCAGATGTTCCCGTAGTCAATGTTGTCCAGTTGTCACCCGAATCATCCGAATATTGAATGCCGTTATAATTTCCTGCAAACATTCTTCCATTAGGTCCTACATGAATAACGTCAACAGACTCGAATGGAAGCCCTGTAACGAGTGTCAAAGCTGTCCAGCTGTCACCATTATCTGGTGAACGATAAAGGTTGGACACAGTAGAAGCAAAAATATTGCCTGAAGAATCAACGGCAATGGTATTAATGTTATCCGTTCCAATAGTGATATTACTGAGGTCTTGCCATGTGGTTGAGTTATTGTCGAGCCTATATAATGAACCCATATAACTTCCGACAAAAATATCGCCAGTAGAGTTGACATCCATTGCATTGATGTTGGATACCTGCAGATTATATGTGATATTAGTCCACGATGCTCCATTATCAATAGAGCGAAATACATTCATACCACCGGCAGCGATTAAACGTCCCGGTCCATTTGTGTAAACATGCTGTGCAGAACCACCTTCGGGACCACTGGTTTGCTGCCAGATATTCTGGGCGAAAAGTGTTTGTGTAAATAGCAGTACAATACACAGTAGAAGCGAATAAGAAAAATTGTTTTTTATTATCATTAATCTATCCTTGACATTCAAAGAGAGTTAGTATACGGATTATTGACCCGGTATGGGTGGAGCAGGCGGATCAGGTAAAATATCTGATTTTTGAGGTAATACATTAATGACAATGTCATCTCCCAAATCTGTTTCAGAGCCTACAGCTTCTTCACTGGTTTTACGCGAGTCTTCACCCGGGATAAATGTAGAGCCCACATTGGTTGACTGACTTTGCAATCTTTTGTTGACCTTGTATTTCCCGTTTAACAAAGTATTGTTGATCGTTTCCTGACGCAGATCTGTTTGTGATTCAACCTGGCTTGCCATTGCAATCAGTTGTTCTTCATCTGCCTGAAGCATACTGATAGCTGTTTCAGTTTCTTCTACTTTGTTTTTACTTGCCTGGAATTTGGGATCAATTTTAACAGCACGTTTAAAGTGCTGGCTAGCCGCTTCCAGCTGACCGCTGTCCTGTTTTTCAAGTCCATTACAATATTCCATAAACGCGCGAATATTTTTGGTGGGTATGTAAAGTATTTCCCGACGTTGTTCGGGGGTTAATTCAATTCCCATGCTGCCAACAATACCTAAAACCAATCTTTTTTCCATTATAAAGAGCTGTTCAAGTGAATTGGAGTTATTGGCCCTGCGGGGTTTGTTGGATCTTTGGTGGTCCCAAAGTTCTACATTCATGCGAATATCGTTGCCATATACATCAAAAAATCCTGTTACTGCTTTGCCGGCTCCTAAAAGTTTTCCAAATTGGGCTTCAGAACCTTCCTTAACCATTCCCGTTTGTCCCATGGCCATTTCTTCTATTAACGCATTTAATCGGATACGTTCAACCAGTTCAAGGTTGGGCACTTGGCTAAGATCGGTGATGAGCATTTCTCCAATACCGCGGCCCAGATTGTCGTATTCGGAATTACTGCTCTGGTTTTTTAAAGGAAATACAGCAATTAGATTGGGGTGCAATTCGTCTGCGTTTATATCTTTTTCGGATTGTAACAGGCTTTGGGCCTCTTTTTCTGCTATTTCCCGTCCCAGCAGGGTATAACGACCTTCCATAAGTCTGCGATACGGTGACAGACGTGAAACATCGGGGTAGGTTCGGTAAATTTGCCAGGCATTTTCTTTGTTGAAATTGAACTCGAGGGCCAGTCCATAATAAAATCGTGTTTGTGGATCATCCGGCTCAAGGGCATTTGCTTTTTTGAGATATTGTTCACCCTTTTCATACATTTCGGTTTTAACACAAATAACACCCAGATCTCTGTAAGCCTGAGCGTCATTGGGGTTGCTCTTGATCTGCGTGGCCAGTTCGTTAATTTCTTGTTTATAATCTGACAGATCCTGTTTCAAGGTTACCGAAGTACAGGAACTCAAGATCAAACCGGTTAGTAATAGTAATTTAAATTTATTGGGCATTTAATACTCCCTGTGGGCTTGCAAGGTTGGAGAAATTCTGTTGTATACTACTGAGCATAATAAATAATTTAATCTGTAAGGAATAGAATAACAAGCAGTTTTTGTTTTTTATTTTAATTATTAGTAATCTGGAGAAAAAAACAACATTGCTCAAATATTTTGAATTTTTTTTGTGTTTTATGCATCTAATTACTGAGAACAGATAACAGTCCAATTATATTCAATTGATGGAGAAATATTATGTATACCAATAAACAAAAATTTATGATTGCCGGGTTGATGTTGATCACATTTCTGGCTTTTACAGGTGTTTCTGGTGCGGCAGAGGGTAAAAATTGGAAGGGTTTTAACGATGGTTTATCCAAAGCTGAAAAAGAAAAAAAGATGATTCTGGTTGATTTTTACGCAGATTGGTGTCATTGGTGTAAAGTAATGGATGAAAAGACATTTCAGGATGATGCCGTAGCTAAAAAACTATCTGAACGCTTTGTAACGGTAAAGCTGAACGCAGAAGACAGAGCACAGTCTGTAGTTTACAAGGAACAAACCTATACCAATCCACAGTTGACACAAGCGTTTGGAGTGACCGGTTTTCCTTCACTGGCATTTCTGGATAGCAATGGTGATATCATTACGCTGGTGCCAGGATATGTTGAAGCGGATATGTTTTTGCAAATTTTGAATTTTATTGATGATAGATGCTGGGAAAAAGATGTTTCATTTGAAGATTATGTGAAAAATCAGGATTGTGGTGAAAAATCCTGATAATTGTATATAATATATAAAAGAAAGGCCTGTGATTTAGAGTAATCACGGGCCTTTTTTATTTGAAATGTCCTCAAAGGTTGTAAATTTAATCAATATAATCAATCTGGTCAGGACATGTCAAATTCGTTCAAATTACATTCCTTTGCTGTAATCACTGGGATTACAACGCTAACCGCACAAATTGTTTTGATGCGAGAGTTTTACGCAGTCTTTTATGGAAATGAATCCTGTTTTGGCATCCTTTTGGCTATTTGGCTGCTTTGTGTAGCTGCCGGAAGTTTTATTGCTGTATTTATAAACTCACAACTTTTCAAACAAGCCCACTTTAATTATTTTTTGCAATTCTTGTTTTTTGTCAGTGTTTTTTTGTCAGTGTTTGCGATCAAGCTTGTTAGGTTCTTTTTAAAGGTTCCTTATGGAGAATATATTACCAGCACCAACCTGGCAGGTTTTGCATTTCTGGTCCTGGTTTTACCCTGTATGCTTGCAGGGATGATGTTTACCTTTTTATCAGGATTATCACGTAATATTGATAAAGCTGGCAATGGGATTGCCGGTGTATATGTGTTTGAAGCACTGGGAAGTACCATTGCCGGGTTGTTGACAAGTTTGTTTCTGTTTCGTTTTTTTGTGAATTTACAGGTATTGCTGATTGTTTTTAGCCTCTGTTTTGTGTTCCTGGTTTATATTTCCCACAACAAAGCTCTCCTCGTTTTTACTATATTACTGGTTGGCATGTTATTGTCTCCACTACTACGGCATTTTTATAAAATGCAAATGCAGCATTATTGGCAAATGTTTGGTGAGGGGATGAATTATATAGATGGAACACAATCACGATATGGTGAACTGAGTGTGATTGATTGGGCTGGTGATTATTTTTTATATAACAATGGAACAAAATTGACCCAACTGCCGGATATTATTGGTGCACAGGAACAGGCCGCACTGATTATAAATCAACATCCAAATCCACAAAAAATCTTGATGATTGGCGGGGCATTTAGCGGGCTTTTAAACGAGGTGGGACGATATACTGATTTCCAAATCACATGTATAGAACAAAATCGGGATGCATTTGAACTGTCAAAACAGTACACAAAGGGAATGCTGGATTCGGTAGTAGAACAGGAAAATATAAAACTATTATTTACGGACGGACGCAGGTTCATTGAACGTGAAAATGAATGTTATGATTTGATTGTTGTTCAAAAAGGTGCTCCCGCTACCGGTGAAAGTAATCGTTATTATACCCGTGAATTTTTTAAATTGGTTTATTCAAAATTGAACCGAGCCGGGATATTGGTAATTGATGGATTCCCTTCCGCGGAAAATTATCTTGGTGACGAGTTATTGCAATTGAATGCAGGATTGTACCAGGACTTGCGGACCGAGTTTAAAGATATACTGGTATTGCCCGGAGACCAGGCTATTTTTTTTGCATCCGGAAATCTTGATGTGCTGCAAAGGAATCCTCAAACACTTGCAGAGCGATATCAGGAACGGGGAGTAACCCATGACTATTTTTTCAGCGGTATGTTTTTGCAATATTTAATGCCACAACGGATTGCAGATTTAGATACTTTATTGAGTTCTGCTGATGTTGTCCGGGCAAATCACGACTTTTCTCCTATAGCTTATTATTATGATTATTTATTGTGGGACAAGATCCAGGATGATACCCATTCATTATTAAAATGGTTGATAGATATTCCGTTTAGCCGAATACAGTTTAGTGTTTTAACCTTTGGATTTATTTTATTGGTTTGTATCGCTTTTGCGGGAAAAGGGATCCGTACATCCAGTCTGGGAATGCTGGTCATGACCTATGCGGGCTTTGCGGGTATGGCGCTTGAATTGTTACTGATTTTTGCTTTTCAGGTATTGTATGGATATATATATGAGTGGATTGGTTTGACCATTGGTATTTATATGCTGGGTTTGGTGATTGCCGCACAGTGGATGCGAAAATATACCTGCCAAAAGTGGTTAAAAAAAGTGTTATTTTTTTACTTTATTTTGCTTATATTATTAATCGGCCTGATGTGGCCGATAATCCTCATATCGGGCCGTTTTGATACACCATTGTTTTTTCTTTTCATAGTTTTTGCTTCCGGAGCATTTACCGGTGGATTTTTCCCGGGACTATGCAGCCTGGCATCTTTTCGTACTGAAGAAAGAACAGGGGGGTATTATTATGCGGCAGATGTTTTAGGCGGTGCCGCTGGAGCATTGACAGTTAGCGGTATATTAATTCCCCTCTATGGCTTTATAAATAGCTTGCTTGTCTTGTTTATTGGTGGTTTGGTTTCTTTACTATTGTTTCTTTATAGATATAAATTATATGAACCCTGTGAGGAGTAAAGAGTATATGAAGTTACAATCCAAAGTAGAACAAATGGCGCTTGATTCGAGCAAACGCCGCTTTCAATACAGTCCGACCGAAAAAATAGGGATACTTGAGGTTGATAACTTTCCGGCGTTAGGTCGTTTAACGGCATTACGTTTTTTAGAATGGATTGGTGAGAACCCCGAGGGGGTTATCTCTTTGCCAACTGGTAAAACCCCTGAACATTTTATTAAATGGGTTGTATATTACCTGCAAAACTGGAACGATGCCAAAGTTGCTGAAGAACTTGAGGCTGCAGGTCTTGATCCTGCAAAAAAACCGTCTACGAAAAATTTAAGATTTGTTCAAATTGATGAATTTTATCCTATCAATTCTACACAAAGTAACAGCTTTTCATACTATATAAAAAAATATTATATTGAGGGCTTTGGCCTTGATATCAAAAAAGCTCTGTTGTTAGATGCCTGGAATACCGGTATCCCTGCTGGTATGACCATGAAAGAGATTTTTCCCGATGAGGTCGTTGATTTGGGATTACGCACCCGTTTGGGTCGTAACAGCCAGGAACGGCTTCAAAAAGAAGTAATTCAGAATATTGATCAATATTGTACAGAATATGAAGACAAGATCCGCAAAATGGGAGGGATTGGATTCTTCCTGGGAGGCATAGGGCCTGATGGGCATATCGGTTTCAATGTGCTGGGATCAGATCACTATTCCACAACCCGACTCACAGCAACCAATTACGAGACCCAGGCGGCAGCGGCATCGGATCTGGGGGGGATTGAAGTTGCCCGCAAAAGGTTAGTGATTACTGTTGGTTTGTCAACCATAACTTATAATCCTGAAGCTGTTGCAATTATTATTGCAGCAGGAGAGGCAAAAGCACGTGTTGTGCGTGAGGCTGTGCAGGAAGAGGCATGTAATGTGTACCCTGCAACGGTATTACAGTCTTTGAAGAATAGCCGGTTTTATTTGACCCGTGGTGCGGCATCTCAACTGGATGAACGCAATTACGCGGACCTGTGTAAAGCTAAAGTTTCACAGGAACAAATTGGCAAAATTGTTACAGGACTAGCTTTAGAAAAAAATAAACGTCTGTTGGAGTTGGATAAACAGGACTTTGAGAGCAATCGTTTTGCCGCGCATTTGCTGGAAAAACGAGAGTTCAAAGTTAAAGATTTGATAAATCAAACGCATGATGATTTGACCCAAAAGATTGACCGCGGTTTGGAAATGCTGGAAAATCAGGTGTTTCTGCATACTGCACCGCATCATGATGATATTATGCTGGGGTATTGGGCTTATATTTTGCATCTGGTTCGTACTCCTTTAAATAAACATCATTTTACATATATGACAAGCGGTTTTAATGCAGTGACCAACAGCTTTGTGCTTGACAGGATCAATATGTTATTGTCTTATATGGATACACCCATTTGTGAACATTTGATGAGTGAAAATTATTTTGACAACGACAATTATACTGCACGTAACCGTGATGTTTATAAATATCTGGATGGTGTGGCTGCACATAGCAGGACCATGCAGAATGAAGGTGAAGCGCGACGTTTATTACGAAATTTGATCTTTTTATTTGAAGAACCGGGCATTAAACAATTGAAAAACCGGATCAATGAATTGCAAATGTATTTTGAATCTCAATATCCCGGTAAAAAAGACCTGCCCTATATTCAACAATTCAAGGGTATGATAAGAGAATGGGAAGCTGACCTGCTATGGGGATATTTGGGCTTTAATAATAACAATGTGCATCATATGCGTTTGGGATTTTATAAAGGTGATATCTTTACCGAAGAACCTACTGTAGATCGCGATGTGGCGCCGGTTCTCCGTCAGATGATGAAAATTCAACCATCTATAGTGACCGTGGCACTTGACCCGGAAGCAAGCGGACCAGATACGCATTACAAGGTGCTGCAAGTTATTGCAGAATCTTTGAAAGAATATATCGCAAAAACCGGCCGTAAAGATGTCAAAGTTTGGGGCTACCGAAATGTGTGGTACCGTTTTCATCCCACGGATGTCAATATACTGGTCCCGGTTTCGCTGAATTCTATGGCTGTTTTGGAAAATGCGTTTGACAAGTGTTTTGGGTCACAGCGTAATGCATCGTTCCCAAGTTATGAACTGGATGGACCGTTCTCCCGCCTGGCACGTAAGATTATGGTAGAACAATATCTGGATATCAAGACCTGCCTGGGTAGAGAGTTCTTTTATGAAAATCAGCATCCCAGAATGCGTGCAAGTCACGGTATGGTTTATATTAAAGAGATGATGCCGGATGAATTCCTGAAACTGTCGCGTGAAATGCGCAAGACTACAGAAAATATTGATGATAAAAAAGATCAAGGTGAATCATGAGCGTATTTTTCAATTGGGACGAACTGGAATGGATCCCTGTGGATGAAAATACCCGCAGAAAACAAATATGGATTGGCAATTTAATGCATGTTCTTGTAGAGTTGAAAGCAGGAACCGATGCGCCGGTGCATAGTCATCCGCATGAACAGACTGGTTATATTTTGCAGGGTAAATTGATAGCAAATATTGCCGGTGATAAAAAAGAATTAAAGGCCGGTGAGGGATACCTGGTTGCTTCAAATGTTCAACATGGTGTGACCGTTATAGGTGATGAAGACGTTTTGATATTGGATACATTTACACCCATTCGCGAGGATTTTTTAGCTGAATAGACTTTTTCAGAATAAATATCTTTGTAAATGCTATTGTTGAAAATTTTGACCGGGAATTTCTCCGGCTTTTTATAACCACCAAGCAAAGGTAAAGGAGTGCTATACAAATGAAATATGATGACGATAAACGGATCGTCATGACGCTGGATGCCGGAGGCACCAATTTTGTTTTTTCCGCAATTCAGGGAAACAAGGAGGTTGCCGGACCCTTGAGACTGCCATCCAATGCGCATGATCTTGAAAAATGTCTGGATACGATAATTGAAGGATTTACCCAGCTCCAATCCAAACTGGAGCAGAAACCCGCGGCAATCAGCTTTGCGTTTCCCGGGCCTGCAGATTATCCCAATGGAATTATTGGTGATCTGGTGAATCTACCGGGATTTCGCGGAGGTGTTGCGTTGGGACCTATGCTTGAATCGTTATTCAATGTGCCAGTATTTATAAACAATGATGGGGACCTGTTTGTTTATGGTGAAGCCATTGCAGGATTGTTACCGCAGGTAAATGAAACGCTCAAATCGGCGGGAAGCCCC
Source organism: bacterium (assembly GCA_963693055.1). Classification (GTDB taxonomy): domain Bacteria; phylum Zhuqueibacterota; class Zhuqueibacteria; order Residuimicrobiales; family Krinioviventaceae. The sequence goes on along the minus strand of OY843751.1, from coordinate 4,278,699 downwards.
AAGCAGTATAAAAATATATTTGGAGTAACCCTGGGCACCGGTTTTGGCGGTGGTATGGTTTCGAATGGTGAATTGTTTTTGGGTGACAATTCTGCCGGGTTTGAGATATGGAGTATGCGCAATAAACTGCATTTAGATTCATTTGCTGAAGAGGGTGCAAGTATTCGTGGTGTAAAAGGCACTTTTGCGCGTATTGATGGTATAGATATTAAAGACGCTCCTGAACCTTGTGATATATTTGATATTGCCAAAGGCAAGATGGATGGCAATAAACAAGCTGCTGTAAGAGCATTTGATGAACTTGCAGAGATTGTTGGAGATGTGCTTGCAAATACTTCAATACTGATAGATGGTTTGATAGTGATTGGCGGTGGTTTGTCTGGTGCCAGTGAATTGTTGTTGCCGGGTATTGTAGCCGAGTTGAACAGTAAGATGGCAACCTATAGTGGTGAATGGGTAAACCGTATGGAATCGAGAGCATATAATCTTGAAGATGATAAAGAAATGGATGCTTTTGTAAAAGGTGATGTTATAGAGATCACGGTTCCACGAAAAAATAATAAAATATTATACGATCCCCTGAAACGTGTAGGTGTGGGAATTTCCCGTCTGGGCACAAGTAAGGCCGTAGCTATTGGTGCTTATGCCTTTGCGCTGCACGAATTATCGAAATAGAGTTTTATAAAGGCACCAGTGTTAAGCCGGTGCCTTTTTTTATTTAAAAAATTGCTTCGTGGTCTAGTGTTTTTTCTATTTCTTCCGGAATTGTAAATTGAGATAAAGCTTCTTTTAAATGCTGAACCTCGATCACCAGTGTTTGATATGCTTCCAAGCCCCCGGTGAGATCATTGTTTCTACCCATTTTTTCAAGAACAAACGCAGCATCTTTGGCTTTGGCTGCAGCAAAAGTAGCCACTGCACCTTTTAAAGTATGTGCCGCTTTGGTCAGCGCTTCTGCATCATTGGTTGCTATTGCAGTGTTGATGTTATCCAAATGCTCTTGATAGTCTTCCATGAATAATTCTATGATTTCCTGGAGCAGTTCTTCGTCACCTGCTACACGTTCATATAACTCTTCAACGTTCAAAACATGATCTGCTTGCATTTTAGTCCTCTATTAATTATTAAATAATCTTTCAATTGACAGATATTTTACATTTAAATAATGCGTTAGTCAGTTCAGATATGTCAATAGGTTTACTGACATAATCATCCATGCCTGAGTCTATACACTTTTCCCTGTCACCCTGCATTGCATTTGCTGTCATGGCAATAATAAGGGGTCTGCTGCCGTTGGGAAATTTTTCTTTAATAATACGGGTTGCTTCCAATCCGTCCATTTCTGGCATTTGAACATCCATAAGGATAACATTGTATGTGGTTCTTTCAAGTGCCATGATGGCTTCTAATCCATTATGAACGATATCCGGCTTGTAGCCCATTTTGTTCAATAACCGGATGATCAGTTTTTGGTTTACGGGATTGTCTTCAGCGACCAGTATGCTTAGCGGCAGCCAATTTCCCATATTGGGATCTATTTTGGATTTTTCGGTTTTTGTTGTTCTGGGTGATACTGTTTGTTTCTGTTTAAAATGATCGACCAGTGCGTTGTAAAGATGGTTTTGTTTTACAGGTTTTGACATAATTCCCTGTAATTGAACACCTTCTTTTTCAAACTCTTCACTCTTCCAACCGATTGATGTAAGCATAAATAATGGCATGTTGCGTGTGTCGGGATCGGATTTGATGATCCTGGCAAGTTCCAGCCCATCCATTTCAGGCATTTGCATATCAAGTATTGCCAGATCATAAAAATATCCTTTACGCAAAAGTCTTAGGGCTTCTTCTGCGGACTCGGCATTTTGTGGCAGCATTTGCCAGTTTTCTGCAAGTTTGGTAAGAATAGTGCGGTTGGTTTGGTTATCGTCAACAATCAGCAACCGTTTATCTTTTAATTTTGAAGTTGCACTTTTAACAAATACTTTGGGCCTGGGATCACGTGTCTCTGCCTGGACTGAAAAGTAAAAGGTTGATCCCTTGTTGACAGTGCTTTCGACCCACATTTTTCCCATCATTAATTCGGAAAGACGTTTGCTGATAGCAAGGCCCAGGCCGGTCCCACCGTATCTACGTGTGGTAGAGGTGTCTACCTGACTGAATGATTTAAAAAGACGATCCATTCGGTCCTGAGGGATTCCGATACCGGTATCTTTGACTGCAAAAGTATATTTAAAATTATTGTGTCCCTGTTTTTCAGCGCTTACATGCACAACCACTTCACCTTCACGGGTGAATTTGATTGCGTTACTCAACAGATTATTCAGAATTTGCCCTAAACGCAACTCGTCACCAATGAGATTGGTTGGAGTATTGTCATCAATGAGGTAGGCAAGTTCAAGACCTTTTTGAGTTGCATTTGCTGCTTGCAGGTCAAGAGATTCCTCAATGCGTTCTCTGAGATCAAATTCACGGTATTCAAGATCAAGTTTACCGGATTCTATTTTTGAATAATCAAGAATATCATTGATTAGTACCAGCAGAGCATTGCCACCGTTGCGAATAGTTTCAAGATAGTCTTTTTGTTCGTTGGTGAGTTCCGTCTCAAGCAAGAGACTGGTCATGCCGATAACACCATTCATGGGTGTTCGGATTTCGTGACTCATATTGGCTAAAAAATCTGTTTTAGCCTGGGTAGCCGTTTCTGCTTTGGCCAGAGCGATATCGAGTTCTTTGTTCTTTTTGCCGAGCTCATTACTCATTTCTTTGATTTCTGTAATATCACGAGACAAGCCAACTATGCCCGATACTTGTCCGTTAATAACCAGAGGAATTTTAATTGTAGAGTACCAATGATACGATCCATCAGCGTGGAGAACTCTTTCAACTCTGTCTACCAAAAGTTTATTCTCTTTAAGGATTTTTTGTTCGTCTATCATGTATTTTTCTGCATCGTTTTGCGGAAAGAAATCGAAATCGGTTTTCCCTATAGCGTCATGTGCATTCTCCAAGCCCATTATTTTGGCATGAGACTTGTTGATTTTGATAAATCTGCTTTTTTTATCTTTGAAATATATTGTATCCGGAATATTATCTATGAGAGAGCTGATCAAGGTCTGTTCAATCATTAACGCTTCTTCAACGTTTTTACGCTCAGTAATGTCTGTCAGGATTAACATTTTATCATCTGCATTGGCCTGGGTTTCCTGTACCTGTGCAACTGATACAATAAAATGTTTTTTATTTCCATATTTCGTTTTTAATACCAGTTCGGGTTTTTCAAAGAGATTGATTCTGGGGTTGGTTAAAAGATCGGTATCCATAAATTCGGACAAGCTTTTACCTTCTAACGCTTCCGCTTTGAATCCGAGCATAATAGACATGATACGATTCACAAATTTAATATTGTTGTTTCGAGTCAATATCATAATGCCTGTGTTTTCGCTATCAATCAGCGCGTTATAAAGCGTTTTTTGTTTTGACCAAAAATCTTTGATGGTATTGTGATGACTTATATCCCGCAAAAATGCAACCATTTGTCCGGTTTCCGGCAAAGTATCAATGGACGCATAGATGGTTTTGGTATTGCGATTTTTATCAATAAACAGGATTTCGTGGTTTTCCAGCTTAAACGCTGAATTAGTTTTTTCCGTTACCATAGCTTTGAGTTTTTTGATATCATTTTGGGAAATAAAGTCAAGAACGGTTTTATGTCCTTCTATTTCTTTTTTAGAATACCCAGAAAAGTTAATAAACTCGGGATTGGCAAGTGAGATGGTATAGTCTTGCTCAATGATTACCGCAGGAATACCGGTAATATTTAGTACAATATCAAAATCTTTACATGCGCACCCAGAGGATTTTACATTTTCTTTGTTGATGACAAAAATATAATATGTTTTTTTTCTGTCTTTGAAAGAATTGATTTCAATTTGAACTTTGCATATGGATTGGTCAGGACGAATAAAATCGGTTTCAAGTGTAAAATGTTCAAGCGTTGATAATTTTTCTACATATTTTGAAAGTGCGGGGATATAGTCAAGCAATGATTTTTTATTGTTTGAATTATCCAAACCCAGCATGTCATTGGCGTATTTGTTTTGATCCAAAATTTTGAATGAATCAGAAGTGATAAAAACGACCGTATTTACCTGATTTGCGAGTGTATTAAATAAAGTACTTTTATCTTTTGGCAACATACCAAAATACCTTCCCGGAATAATTTTATGCATAACAGCATATTTGCTACAAATACAAAAATGTGGCATGAAAATCAATTTTGGTCTTTATTTGTCCCATAAAGGTAACAGCTTAAGGGATACCACACTTGTAGGGTTTCTAAGTTATTGTTTTTATTGCTTTATTGTTTATGAAAGAACTATAATATTTTTATATTGATTTTCTAACACTGTTTTGGCAACAATTAGACCAAAATCATACAAACGATGTTGAATTGTTTTGAAATTTCTTGATTATATAGACGCTGAAAAATTATAAATCTTTTTGATATATTTTATTTATCTTGAATTTAGTGCTTGATTTTTGAAGCGTGATTGGCTAAGTTATTGTTTTATTTTAATCCAGGAGAACCAGGGTGTTAGAGCCGTTTGATATGAATGATTCTTTAGGAGAACCTGTTTTTAAACGGGCTGTTGTTGCTGCCGCATTCTCCCCAAGATTGACTGCGGTGTTGAATGAATCTCATCGATTGTTAAAAATGATGGGCACCTGGCCAATCATTGTGCATGCAGGTGACGAAACGGCTTCGCAACGTATAAAGCTGGAAGAGGCTATAGACCAGTCTAATTTTAAAAAACACCCGCCAATCTGCTTTGTTCGGAATGGTAATCCTGCCGATGTTTTGATTGATGTGGCCAAAGAATATGATGCAGATTTAATAGTTGCCGGAGCCTTGAAAAAAGAAGGATTTTTAAAGTATTATCTTGGTTCTGTGGCTAGAAGCATTGCACGACATGCGCCTTGTTCTGTATTGTTAATGACGGAACCCCAGATCAAACCAATGCCTCTGCAACGTATCCATTGTGCGGTAGAGTATGATGATGAAGCCAGACTGGCTGTTCAGGTCGCTATTAATATAGCGCAAGAATTGGGGACACGAGATCTGTTTTTTACGCATACGTTTCGTATACCTGATCTTGCTGATAAAAAGACACTAAGCAATGACGCTAAAAAGATCAAAGATATTTATAAAAAAGAAGATGACAAGCTGAAATCTTTTATTGCCGAGTTTGATACAGAGGGTATTAGCTTTCAGACCCGGTGTTTGAACGAAAAGAGCCGTTCAACAACGCTAGATCTGACTCGTGAAATTATGGCGGACTTGTTTATTGTGCATGGTCCCCGTAGTCGTTTGAATTTGTGGGACCGATTATTTCCTCAACAACTGGAGCTGGCTTTGCAGAATTTGCCTTGCGCCATGTTGATGACCCGTTAATTACCTGCCTGTTTATTCCATTTTATCAATTGAGACGGTCCGTTACCCGGAGCTTCCAAAACATATAGCGTTGATCCGTCTTTGGATATTGCTATATCCATTGGCGCATATAATGGCGGTGTTCCGCCGGTCAAATGCGTTACAGGATAGCCCGCTCTACTATAGATGGTGATAATTCCCCTTTGGCTGTGCGAGACATAAACAAAGTTTGATTTTGATGTAATTCTACCCACATCCAGATCTACTGCCGGCAGGTCATCACTTTGCCAAAAACGCGCGTATTCGCCTTCTATGGCACCGTTCCATTGTTGTACTGAATTTGTAGACAGATCGTTTATAAAGACCGCAGAGCCATCTCTTAGCACTGCAATGTCATGCCCGAAATGTCCCTCACCAAAAGGACTGTTTTTTAATTCAACACCCTGCTTGTTCAGCACATGCCATTTGGCAGTACGACTTTCGAGTAGATAAATATTACCATAATCATCACAATCGAGAGCGCTTGCGGGATAATTGGTTACCCAAGCTGTATCTGCAATACCGTTTCGGGTGAAAAAGCGTAGTATGAGACCGGGATTATCAGAATCCAGCGCGTAAATATATCCATTGCCGGAATAAGCCAGGCAGGAGACAGACTGGATTTGCAAGGGATTGCCATATTCGTTCAGCGCTTCCGTGATGGGCGAGAATAACGTGGGTTCACCGTTCTGCTTCAATACTGTGACAGGATTCTCACTGATGCCGCCTATCCAGATGTTTTGCTGAGAATCGATAGCGAGCGAGGTTGGCCGCCATAGTGACGGTCCCCATTTACCTTTGGATATATAATGATCGTCAGTTTTCAGGATTGAAAAAGACCAGATATCGCTGTATCCCAAATTGCGTTTGGGGTGATTGGCTGATTCGTGATAGTCATCCCATGCGAAAATTCTGCAGCGGAAATCGAGCCCTATACTTTGCGGGGGTATGGACTTGTCTGTTATGTACCAGTTGTCAGATTTTTTGACCCGGCTCATTTTATACTGTTGTCCGTCTTTGGGCGGCCACTGCCGGTCAAAGATCAGGTAAATGCCCTGGCCTTCGGGACCGGTTTTGTCGTCATAAACACCGGATGGATCTGTAATGTATGCGGCAATTTTAAACTTTGTGTGATCATCGAGAGATGCGGGTATGGTTTTGATCTCTGAGATAACAGGACCTTGCGAATCTCCGGCATAGGCTTTCCATGGCAGGGAAGCGGGACGGGTAGAGGGGCCAAAGGCTGCTTCCAGCTTTTGGGTGTAAACCGGATCCGGGAAATGCGAAGGAAACAGCTTGCCGTACGAGAACAGTGCGAGCCCCTTTGTATTGAGCGTGTTGGAAATACGTATCTGGTCTGCCATCTGATCGGGAGAATTGATTAGAATACCGGGGTATATATGTCGATCGTGTGTATTGAACAGATGCTGGGTGGTCCAGTTGCGAAAGAGTAAAGAATCGGATGTGTAGACCATGGGGTAAACCGCATCGACGATATTGTTGGCGAGCCAACCGTGGCTGTCCTGAAAAAACATGTTGTATCCGCGACTGTAATTACCCACAACCGAAGCGCTAAGAATCATTTCAGGATTGTGTTCTTTGAGCGCCCTGTGCAGTTTTGCCAACAGCAGACTGATGTTATTGCGCCGCCATTTGTTCCAGGTATAGGGGACCTCATCCGGGGTGTGACCGGTTTTGAACTGGAATATTTTAATGGATGCCGGATCATAAGAAAATCCGGGACCGGGGTATCTGAAATAGTCGAGATGAATGCCGTCAATGTTGTAGCGGGAATAGAGCTCCCTGCATAGATTGAGAATATGTTTTTGTACCAGCGGATGCGTGGGGGAGAGCCATACATAGTGGCTGTTCAGCGCCTGGGGATTACCGGCCTGATCGGTCATGAACCAGTCTTTGTGGCTGTTGTAAAGTTGATTGGGATCGTTTGGTGCTTGTTTGCCACCCCAACCGGGATAAACGTTGATCCAGGCGTGCAGCTCCATGTTATAACCGTGTGCCAGTTCAAGCGCAAGCTGAAGGGGGTCCCAACCGGGATCGGTATGGTTAAACTCGGCGGACCAGGGCTCAAGGTTTGAGGGATAGGCTACCGTACCGGTGCCTCGTACCTGAAACAGGATGGTATTGAAATGATAGGCGCTGGCATTGCGCATAATCTGTTTGATATCGTCGGGTGATTGATAGTCCCAGCGGGTTATCCACAAGGCGCGGGTTTGCCCGTCCTGAGCGGGTAAATTGCTCCCCATCAGGAGAAAAAACAGGAAAATGACAGAAAACAGGTGGTGACGGTTCATGTTGCGCATTGGGTATAATTTCTTTTTAATCAGTCTGTTAGCGTTTTAATTCTGGTTCATTATTTACAACATCAAGACTTAAATACCGAATGTGGATAATTTTGCAAGGAATATGCCATGAAACCGTTCACAGCACGGTTATAAATTAGCATTTTGCGGGTAGGAATCAAGTGATTTTCTTGGGGATGAACCCGGATGTACAGGATTTAAGGATTGGTGAAATGAGGGAGGGCGGACACACAGATTCGCCCGTACATGGAAATATCCTGTTTCTCGTTCCCGGGCTCTCAGACTGTGTGAAAACAAACTATAGAACAGCTATTTTATAGACTTTAATGGGACAAAATGGAAAATAACATTTAAAATCACGAGTTTTCATTTTATACATTTTAATAATGCTTATTAATTGTTTCACACCAATAATATTCATTACTCTTTTCATGTTGTAAGCCAGAAATGATAAACTCATTTCCGTTTTAACCATTTCAAGCCCTTTACAAAGAAAATAGTAATGTCCCATTGCATATTTTATGGTCCCGTATGGATGTTCCACTATATTCCGCCTAGCGGCAATGATTTCTGGATTTTCTTTGACCCGTTGGCGCATTTCATCTATGATTCCTTCATGTTCCCATCGATAAATATGACGCACATCTTTGGCTGTAGTGCATTTTGATTTGAGTTTACATTTTCGACAAGCCGCAGTCCAATATACCTTTTCTTTTTTGCCGTTATGATTTCTGAAGTATGTCCAATTCAATTGTTGTTTTGCGGGGCAAATATAGCAATCGTCTTTAGCATTATATTGAAAACTTTTATTGGTATACAGCCCTTTTGCGCTGTTCTGTGATTTATTACCTTCCGGTAGAAAACATTCGATTTTATTATCATGGCATTTTTTTATTTCATCTCTCTCATAGTATCCTAAATCAGCAACAGCGTTGAATCCTTCAATTTGAAATAACTCTTTCACCCTGTTTGTCATATTATCAAGTTGATGCAGGTCATTCCCTTCGTTTGTAATATCAAAGTCAACGACCAACTTGTATTTACCGTCAACTGCACTTTGAATATTGTAACACGCATCCTGCCCCTTATGTCCCGTGCGCATGATACGGCAGTCAGGATCAGTCAGGGCAATCTGTGTTTCGCCTGTTGCCTCTAATTCAGCTTCATAGCCTTGCAGGGTGCTTTTTTGTGTCTTTAGGTGTTCAATCTTTTTTTTTACTTTATTTTCCGACGGATGGGAGGCACTCTTTTCATGTTTATCATTTTGTTCAATATTTTCAAGATAATCATTTATACTTTGATCTATTTCATTGATCATTTTTTTTATTTTCGTTTTACTAAAAACTTTTCTGGTGTGATTGACTGCAGCGAATTTACTGCCGTCTATGGCAATCAATTCCAGGGCAAACAAATTGAGTTCACGACAATAAAGGACAAATTCCCGATGTACTTTTTTAAGTGCTCCTTTATTGTCCTTTCGAAAATCTGCAATAGTTTTAAAGTCTGGTCGTAATCCACGAAGCAACCATATTACTTCTAAATTTTTGATTGTCTCTTTTTCAAGCATACGACTGGACCGAACACGATTGAGATAACCATAAATGTATAATTTTAAAAGATCTGCCGGATTGTAAGGTTTTCTGCCTACTGCCTGGGGATCTGCATGGGTAAATCCGAGTTTAAGTAAGTCAAGAGTATCAACATAAGCGTCAAGAAACCTTACCGGATTATCTTCGGTTACATAGTCATCCATTACCGATGGAAACATCGTCTCCTGCTCTCGATTATGACCTTGAACATATCGCATAGTTGGATTCTCCTTTCAACTTGAATATCCAACTTTAATATCATATATTCAAGATCATTTTCACACAGTCTGTCTGCCTGGGAATGAGAGGCTTTTGTCTGAATTAGGATGAGTAGGATTAGGGAGGGGGCTTTGTAGGGACAGATAATTGGATGGATACACAGTGAAATATAATTGGGGCGGACACGCAGGTCCGCCTGTGCGGTATGAGTAGAAATAAAAATAATGATAAAATTTGATCAATTTGAAATATCTGCCAGATACGCTTCGATATCTTTGATAAATGCCAGAGTGTCTGTTTCGATTTGGTGGGTGAGGGAATCGGGTTTGTCGAAATCCGGGGTGGAGGTAAGGGTGTGCTCGAGGATAGAGTCCTCGCCCTGGATGGACTGGGGGATGCGGTATTTGTCCCACTCGTGTTGTTTGGCGTATTGCCAGTATTTTTTCTGTACCTGTTTGTTTGCGGCGGCGAGCCACACCTCAAAGCTGACGGTCTCGTGGATGAACACAATGGCGATTTTCAGCTTGTGGCTTTTCAACAAATCCGTTATGACTGCAAAGTAAGACATGTCCATGTATCCGAAATAGATGCTGCCGGAGACGGTAAAGTCGGGGTGTGCTTTCTGAAAATGCGTGCGCAGGTCCATGATGTATTGCATGATCGTGCGATACGCTTTGGGCACGTCGCCTTTTTGCATCTGTTTTTTGTATTCGGTTATATTGGGCATTGGGGTTCCTTTATTGGTTGGATATGTTTTATTATGTTATGCGGACTACAAGCCAGCAATGATTTGACGAGGAGCAAATTATGCAAATAATTCGTTCCTAATAAGATGAATTTTGAAATTAGGGGGAATTATTTTTCAGTACTCGAAAGGTTGTTACTATCTTTGTCTTGCCCATGCTCAGATTCTAATACAGTCCTTGTTGTTGGTTCTTTGGGCGGTTCAGGTTTTTGATTGTTTGTTTTATCTGAATCATTAGTATTTTTATTTATTGGTGTTTCATCTTTTTTATCTAACATTTCAGAATCCTCGAAGTTAATTATTCTTATATTTTGAATTTTATTTTCAGGAGTAAAATTTAATATAAAAAATGGTATTGATGTAAAAAAAATCAGTATTACTGTTATACTAAGTTTTCGTGATAAAGAATTCAAATAACCTGATTTTTTATCATTATTAATTTGATTACGTGTTGCACATTTGCAAAATTGTTTGAATAGTAAATTTTCGAATTTGGTGTTTATGTCAATTTTTTCATTTTTTGATACTTGTTTATTATAAGCATTTACATCATTTATGTAATTTTCAAATGTTTCTGTTGATGCAATAAATTCATACTTGTATCCAGTAATTGTTTTAAAAATGATATAAAATACTATTAATGTAAAAACTGATGACAATAATAAGGATAAATAAAAAATCATAATTAAGATGATATTTATTTGGGGATCAGGTAAATTATTTAAAAAGAAAGCAATTGCACCAATAACGATAGTGATTATTGTTATATGAATATTGACATTGGAATTTATTCTATCTTTTCGCTCTAATTCAAAGTAATATGCTTCTTTACAATGATTTAAAAATGTTGTATTCATACAATTTAATTTTTATTTTTTTTCAATTAGTAATGAATTTATTTATTGAAAAACTTACACCCATCCTGTACTACCCCCATCATTATGAATAAATGGAAAAATGTAATATAAAGCAATAGAAATATGTAATTTTTTTTGTCTGAATTAGGATGGGTAGGATGAAAGGATTAATAGGATGAGGGAGGGGGATTTAAGGAGTAATGGTTGTAATTCTTTCATCTGATGAATCCTAAAAATCATATTTCAGACAGTGATTTTCCCAGGTCTCAAGTACTGAGTGATGTTCCACCGGGCGCAAATGCACCCGGTGATCTGGTGAAAAACAAAACAGAGTTTTGTGAGTCATTTCCGTCCGAAACAGGACAGGTTGTGTAAAAACAAGAAAAATTGTTATGTTTTTGGACTGCATCGCCTTTATGCGTGTGACCGCCTACCGGCGTTATGCGTCGGACCGAAGGTCCGATTTAAACCCGCCTGCTTTTCAAATATTATAGATTTATTATTGTGATGTAAGTTTAATATTATTATGCAAATATAGTTGAATGGAGGCCGTCTCCGACGGCCCGCATTACATAAAGGTAATGCACTCCACGTCTTTTTTAAATTTTGCTCATAAATATAATTTTATTTGTTTGAAATTTAATTCATTTTCACACAGTCTGAGGAGTTTCGGACGGAGTAAAGAAATGGGCGGACACACAGGTCCGCCCGTACATGGAATCGGGCCTTCGGCGGGCACGGACCTTGAGTATCTGCCGTAGGCAGAGTATCGAAGGGCAGCGACCGACTTTAATCCTTCTTATCATGGTAATCATGGTCTAATCCTTTTAATCAAGGTTAAATCAAGGTCACTTACAGCTTGACAATTTGTCATATTGATAGTATATTGTTGTCAGATTTTTACATTGGATAATTACGCAATTCTCATATTATAATAGTGTTATGGATAAATTCAAACTAGTATCAGATTATAAATTACAGGGTGATCAGCCGCAGGCAGTAGATGAGCTGACACGGGGACTGGAGCAGGGTGAGAAATTTCAAACGCTGCTGGGTGTTACCGGAAGCGGTAAAACCTATACCATGGCGAATGTGATTGCCCGCTATAACCGTCCCACGTTGGTGATCTCGCATAACAAGACCCTGGCGGCCCAGTTGTACGGAGAGTTTAAAAGCTTTTTCCCCGACAATGCGGTAGAATATTTTATCAGTTATTACGATTATTATCAGCCGGAAGCGTATTTGCCGTCTACAGATACCTATATCGAAAAAGACACGTCTATCAATGACGAGATTGATCGATTGCGGTTAAAGGCCACCAGTTCTTTGATGACCCGTAGTGATGTAATCATTGTGGCTTCAGTGTCTTGTATTTACGGATTGGGTACACCGGAGACCTGGAAGCAGATGCTGCTGTTCCTGAATGTGGGGCAGCGGATCGATCGGGATGAGATCCTGCGCAAGCTGGTAGAGATCCAGTACAGCCGTAACGATATTGCGTTCGAGCGCGGTACGTTCCGGGTGCGTGGTGATGTGATTGAACTAATCCCTGCGTATGAAAAAGAGGCAATTCGTATCGAGATGTTTGGTGATGAGATTGAGGAAATTTCGATTGTGGACACGATCACCGGCGAGATTATAAGTCGTCGTCCCAATGTGGCCATTTTTCCCGCCAAGCATTTTGTAACCCCCTATACGCAACTTCAAAAAGCCATTACAGATATAGAAGAAGAACTGGACCAGCAATTGCTAAAGTTCCGCAAAGAGAACAAGCTGGTAGAGGCGCAGCGACTGGAGTCGAAAACCCGTTACGATATCGAGATGATGCAGGAAATCGGCTTTTGCTCGGGTATCGAAAACTATTCGCGGCACTTGTCCGGACGAAAAGCCGGTGAGCGTCCGTATACGTTGATCGATTATTTCCCGGATGATTTTTTAATGATCATTGACGAGTCGCACGTGTCGGTTCCGCAGTTCAGGGGGATGTATTTTGGTGACAGGTCCCGTAAAGAAACGCTGGTAGAGCACGGTTTTCGTCTGCCGTCGGCACTGGACAACCGTCCGTTAAATTTTGATGAATTTGAAAAAGTAATAGATAAAGTCGTATTTGTATCCGCAACACCTGCGGATTACGAGATGGAAAAGTGCAACGGTGTGGTGTCTGAACAGATCATTCGTCCCACCGGGCTTATGGATCCGCAGATTGTAATACGTCCTGTTAAAGGACAGATCGACGATCTGGTGCACGAGATTAATATTCGCGCGGACAAGAACGAGCGTGTATTGGTAACCACACTGACCAAGCGCATGTCAGAAGACCTGACCGATTACCTGGCGGGTATTGGCATTCGGGTGCGGTATATGCACTCTGAGATAGACGCTCTGGACCGAATGGCTATTTTACGTGATCTGCGTTTGGGCGAGTTTGACGTATTGGTGGGTATTAACCTGCTGCGAGAGGGATTGGATTTGCCAGAAGTTTCGCTGGTGGCAATACTGGACGCGGACAAGGAAGGATATTTACGTTCGGCACGATCGTTGATACAGACTGCAGGAAGAGCTGCGCGAAATTCAGAGGGTATTGTTATATTTTACGCGGACAAGGTAACGGATTCCATGCAGGTTGCCATAGACGAGACCAATCGTCGTCGTGCCATTCAACAGAAATACAATGAAGAACATAATATAACGCCCACAACCATTATGAAATCCATTGAAGCGGTAATGGGCGCAACACGGGTTGCAGATGCTAAACCGGCACCCTATGGTAAAAAGCAATCTGCGGATGAAGAAAAACAATTCAAAGAGAACTGGAAAAAACTCTCTTTTGAAGAAAAGAACGAATACCTGCTTCAGTTAGAACATCAGATGTATGAAGCGGCATCACATATGGAATTTGAAAAAGCCGCGGATTTACGTGACCGGATACAGGATTTGAACAGCGGTGCACTGAATCCCCGCGCAGGTAGAGGAAAACGGGTCAAATATTAACCTGAAATTTATCTGAAAGGACCAAAAATGAATATACTGGTTGTTGGCGGCGGCGGCCGTGAACATGCTTTGGTTTGGAAGTTAAAACAGAGTGAGCTGGTTACCAATGTTTTTTGCGCACCGGGTAACGCAGGTATTGCTCAAATTGCAGAGTGCAGAGACATACCTGTTACAGATATACAGGGATTGTTACAGTTTGCTATGGAAAAAAATGTAGACTTTACGGTTGTTGGGCCAGAACTGCCGTTGGTAATGGGTATTGTTGATGAGTTTGAAAAAAACAGTATGCCAGTTTTTGGTCCCAGTGAAAAAGCCGCGGAACTTGAGGGAAGCAAAACTTTTTGCAAATACCTGCTGGATAAATATGACATTCCTACTGCAACTTATAAAGTGTTTACCGAGTATAATGAGGCACGTGAGTATCTGGAAAACAGTGTCATACCCATAGTGGTCAAAGCGGATGGATTGGCAGCCGGTAAAGGCGCCATTGTGTGCATGACCCGTGAACAGGCTTTTGATGCAATTGATCTGATTATGAAACAAAACGCTTTTGGCGAAGCGGGCCGCAAAGTGGTAATAGAAGAGTTTATGGAAGGCCCCGAAGTCTCTGTGCTTGCCATAGCCGATGGCGAAAACTTGGTCTATCTTACACCCTCACAGGACCATAAACGGATTTTTGATCAGGATAAAGGTCCCAATACGGGAGGTATGGGTGCGTATGCTCCTACTCCGTATATCGATGAAGCAATGATGGACCACATTAAAAAAACAATCATGGAACCTACATTAAAGGGATTGGCGCTTGAAGGACGTCCCTACAAGGGTGTCTTGTACGCGGGGTTAATGATGACGCAAAGTGGCCCCAAAGTTTTGGAATACAACTGCCGTTTTGGAGATCCTGAAACTCAGGCTGTATTGCCGCTGGTTAAAACCGATCTTTTGGAAGCCATGATGGCATCGCGAGACGGTACGTTAAAAGATCTGGATTTTGAAAATTATGACAGTGCCGCGGTATGTGTGGTAATTGCATCCGGTGGGTACCCGGGAAAATATGAAAATGGTAAAGAAATTTTAGGTCTTGATGGCCGTATCGATGAAAATATAATGGTCTTTCATGCGGGAACACGTTTTGAAGGAGATAAAGTTGTTACTAATGGCGGACGTGTACTGGGCGTTACCGCTGCCGGTGACAATATTAAACAGGCAATAGATAAGGTATACAAGGGTGTTGGAAAAATCGCCTTTGATGGCGCATACTATCGTCGTGACATCGCCTGGCGCGCATTAAAATAGGAGTATAATCATGAATATACTGGTAACTGGCGGGGCCGGATTTATCGCTTCGCAAATTGCTGATGCATATATAGAAGCTGGTCACAAGGTGATCATACTGGATGATTTGTCAACCGGTCGTTTAGAGAATGTCAATAAAAACGCAGAATTTATCTGCGCCAATATTCAAGATCCTGAGGTTGAAGAGATTTTTCAAAAACACCGCATTGATGTGGTGAACCATCAGGCCGCTCAGATGGATGTGAGAAAATCCGTAGAAGATCCCATCTATGACGCAAAGAACAATGTGTTAGGTTTTATCAATATTCTGCAAAACAGTGCCAAAAGCGGAGTGAAAAAGGTGATCTTTTCCTCATCCGGTGGAGCTATTTATGGTGAGCAGGATTATTTTCCCGCGGATGAAGAACACAAACTGCAGCCTTATAGTCCCTATGGTATAACCAAGCTGGTAGGTGAAAAGTATTTGTTTTTTTATGCTCTAAATTATGGAATGAAATATACTGCATTGCGTTATGCCAATGTTTATGGACCCCGTCAGAATCCGCATGGTGAAGCAGGCGTTGTCGCTATTTTTATCAAAATGTTGCTGGCAAAACAGCAGCCGGTTATAAATGGAAACGGTGAGCAGACAAGGGATTTTGTGTTTGTTAAAGATGTTGTGCGTGCGAATGTACTGGCATTGCAGAATGAAGAAAACAATATTTTTAATGTGGGCACCAGTATTGAAAGTACCATTAATGATGTTTATCGTATTCTGAGTACAGAAACCGGGGCAAATCTGGAAGAGCAACATGGTCCCGGTAAAGAAGGTGAGCAGTTTAGAAGCGTTGTTTCCTATGAAAAAATCAAGAAAACGCTGGGCTGGGAACCAAAAACTTCCCTGCAGGAAGGTTTAAAAGAAACCGTAGAATATTTCAAGAAATATGAAATGTAACAAGAACAGGTGTGAATTGTGAACAGCGCTGAAACATATGACAATGGTTTAAAGCATTTTGAACACTGGCGTGATATTCAGGACCATGTTGGTATACTTGGAGATTCTGATAAAGTCCGTCAAATGCTGGAGACTCTGGATCAGATTGCTCCTACGGATATCTCTGTATTGATCACAGGAGAAAGCGGTACCGGTAAAGAACTGGTTGCCAAAGCTGTGCACAATCTTAGTAAACGGTACAGCGCGCCTTTGATTACGGTCAACTGCGGGGCGATTCCCGAAGGCATTCTCGAGTCTGAATTGTTTGGGCACGAAAAGGGATCGTTCACTGGTGCTGTAGGTCCCAGAAAAGGGTATTTTGAACTGGCAGATACCGGCAGTATTTTCCTTGACGAGATAGGTGAACTTCCTTTGTCTATTCAGGTGAAATTATTAAGAGTACTTGAAGGCCGCGAATTCATTCGGGTTGGTGGTTCAGATTTGCATAAAGTTGATATACGGTTTATTGCCGCAACCAATCGGAATCTGGAAGAAGAGGTCAGAAAAGGCAATTTTCGACAGGACTTGTTTTACCGGCTAAACGCCATGCACGTCAAAGTGCCGAGCTTGCGTGAACGTCGTGAAGATATTCCGGTACTGGTCAAGAAATTCGCTTCGGAATTCAGCCGCGAGAATCTGATCGAATTTCAGGGATTTACTCCTAATTCCATATTCAGACTGCAAGAGTACAGTTGGCCGGGGAATATTCGAGAGTTGAAAAATCTCGTTGAAAAGGTTATTGTGCTTGAACGAGGACGAAAAATAGACGAATTTGTGTTAGACAAGTATCTTCCTCAGGAAGAACCCTTTGATAAAAGTCTGCCTGTTCCTCTGAATAAACCCAAGGATGAAATGGAGCGTGAATTTTTATTCAGGGTATTGTTAGAGATCAAGGACGAGATTGCACAGTTGCGTGAAATTATTCTGGCAGGCGGAGGCGTTTCACCCTATCGGTTAGGGGCTTGGCGGGATGAATTGCCCAATGAATATTCACAACCGACTCCACAACAACCTGTCGATCAGACTTCGGTTGCAGATATGGAAAGGCAGTTGATTGAAAAAACGCTGCAAAAGACAGGAGGCAGCAAACGCAAGGCCGCACAGATACTGGGATTAAGCGAACGGACCTTGTATCGAAAAATTAATCAATATGGTTTACGTGAAAAATGAAAAAAATAGTATATATTTTGATAACCGTAACATTGATAACCGTAATGCATTGTGGCTTTTATTCTTTTTCAGGATCTTTGCCGCCACATTTGAATACTGTTGCGATTCCCTTGTTTGATAATCGAACTGCGGAATTTGGTGTTGCTGAGGAAATGACAGATACTCTGATTGACGAGTTTACACGTGACGGTTCGTTAAGGATATCGGAGCGGGGCAGTTCGGATGTGCTGGTAGAGGGATCCATCATTCGAATTGATGACCGGGCCGGCGCTTATACACAATCGGAGGAAGTAGAAGATCTGAAAATATATGTTACAGTCAAGATCAAGTGCACGGACCAGGTGAAACGTCAGGTCATGTGGGATGAGCGTTTAACCCAGTTCGGAACCTATGACCCTGCAGAAGGTGCAGATGGACGTCTGGCCGCAATTACCGAAGCTATCGAAAAAACTAGTGAAGAGATATTGAATAAAACCGTTTCGGGGTGGTAAGTAGAGTAACATATTGATTTTATAGAAATTTGTTGCATTTTTATTATGAAAAACGTAAATTTTTTTAGTTAGTATTGCATAAGGGTGATATTATGTTCAAGAATTTAACAGATGAAATTAAGTGGCTGCAGAAACGTATCGAGTTAAATCCTCAATCCATGCTTTTTGCCAGACTTGCTGAACGTTATATGCAGATGGAAGAATATGATCAGGCGATAGATATCTGCAATCGTGGACTTGAAGAGCACCCTGAATATTCAAATGCACATCTGGTTTTGGCAAAATGTTATATGAAAACCAGTGACTTTGAACAAGCGGACCAGGAATTTAGGAGACTTTTGTCTATTCAGTCCAATCATCTCACCGCTCACAAGTTGTATGGTGATTTGATGACCCATACCGGCTGGGCCAACTCGGCAGAAACCAGTTATGAAAAAATTCTGGAGATTGATCCGCTTGAAACACATATGAAAGAGTCTCTTGGAAATTTTGTGTTTGAGGTACAGCGATCTGCAGAGCCGGGAGTAAATATTGAACCGGTTTCTGAAGATGATGATATGATCCGTGAGCATGAACCGGTAGATGAAATGTTTGGAGCGTCTGCGGAAGATAGTGATGCAACCATTGAATCCATTTTTGGTGATGAACAGGAAGACAACTTTTCTGACACCAGTATAGAACTGGATGCTGATGTGGCACAGGATATTCAAGATACCGATATGGACGATTACCGTCTAGCTGATGAAACAGTTGAAGCCCTTTTTGAAAATGGATCCGAAAGTTCAGATGATCAATTTAATGTAGACTCTGATTCTGTTTTTCAGGATACTATGGTAACTGAAGATCAGGATGAAGATCAAGATGATGAACAGATTGATGATATTTTTTCTGTTGCAGATGAAACCGAATCGTTGTCGGATACGGAAACGTTTGGTGTTGATGATTCTTTTATAGAACAGGATGATTTTACACAGACATTCCCAACTGTTGAAGATAATGCACAAGGATTTATGGAACCCGAAGCTGATGAATCTGTTTTTGATCAGGATGTTGTAGATGATGAAATGAAGGATGAGAATATTCAACCTTCTACTGATGATATTTTTGGTGGGGCTCAGGAAGACAGTATTTTTCCCATGACCGCTTCGGATGATGACGATGATATGCAACTGTTTGCAACCGATGAAGAACAAGATGAAACTGATACTGAAACGGAAACATATTTTGAAACACCTGATGAGTCGGGATTTGAACAACAAGAGACTGAAGCAGGTCTTCCTGAACAACCAATTTTAACTCGTGAAGAACCGCAATCAGAGCCAGAGGTAGAATTTGATGAAGAAGCTGATATGCCTCATGTAGCTAATGATTCAGTTCGGGAAGAAAGTGATAAATATTCAGATATACTTGATGGTATCTTTAGTCAGGATGTTGAAGAAGAAGAACGCAAGGAATCTGAAACACGTGATAAACTGGAACAAGTTATTACCGAGTCTGAAGGTGCTTCAGAACTGGATGATTCTTATAACTTTGATGAAATGCAGATAGATGATGACCTTGCAGCCAATGCATTTTTTGATACAGATACAGATGAAGAAGATGAAGATGCTTCGCCTGAAGACCTTTTGATGACAAAAGCAGAAGAGGCTGAGCAAATTCCTGAACAGGAAGGGTTGGAAAGCCAGGCAGAAGAACCCCATATTCCTGATGGATTTATGGCTTTTGAAGAAGATGAAACGCAGGAAATTATTGAAACAGGTGCAGTGCATGTTCAGGAAGATGAAGGACTTGATGAGGATGAAGAACAATTCAGTGATTTCCTCGCCGGATTGGGTGATCCCAAAGAATTTAAAGACGAAGTTGTAAGCGAGTACGAGCAGGAAGAGACAACTCCGCGTGCCCAAATGTCTGAATTTGAGCAAGATGATAAACCTACTGCTGAATTTATCAGTGCGCCGGAACCACATGATTCCAATAAACAAACTCAAGCTGTCTCTGATGATGATTCGGAAGAAAAGCCAAAAGAAAAGTTTGTTACCCCAACCTTGGGTGAAATTTATGCTGCTCAGGGTCAGTATGCAAAAGCAATTAATGTTTTTGAAATGCTGTTGGAAAAAAGTCCTGAAAATGAGTGGTATCAATCAAAACTGGAATACCTGCGCAAAAAACTCGAAGAAAATGAATAAAATTTTGGGGCCGTTAGCAATAACGGTCTTTTATTAAGAGATATGCTCGTGAATAGAGAGTCCGGGAGTATTACATTTCAAATTTCCATTGTTATTGTCACCTTTAATAATCAGTCCCACATCAAACAGACATTGAAAAGTCTTGCCGACGCGTTAGATGGTTATTCAAGTCAACTGGTGCTTATTGACAACAAGAGTCAGGATGATACGGTAACTGAAATACATCAAATTTTAGATACATTATCTTTTACATCATTAAATTTTATTCCAAACCAACAAAATACCGGATTTACCCGAGGTGTTAACCAGGGGGTAAAGCTTTGCAGCGGAGAATATGTACTGATTCTGAATCCGGATATTGTTTGCCGCAAAGATACGTTTGAAATTTTATTTGAACAGATGAAAAAGCAAAAAGCGGGTGTAATTGCTCCGCAATTGCGGTATCCCTGGGGTGAAATTCAGCCGTCATGCAGGCGATTTCCACGCAAAATGGATGTTGTGAGTGAATTGTTGGGACTGGCGAGAATATTTCCCGGGAGCCCTCAATTTAACCGCTGGAGAATGCCGGACTTTGATCATAATCATTCAGAATTTGTGGAACAGCCTCAAGGTGCGTTTCTTTTAATGAATAGAGATGTATTGCTAAAAACCAGTTTGCTGGATGAGCGGTTCCCCATGTTTTTTAGTGATGTGGATTGGTGCAGGCGTGTTTATGAAAACGGTGAGCGAATATATTTTTCCAGTGATACTTTTGTGTATCATTTAAAAGGGGCCAGTATTTATCAGGTTAGAGACGCTATGATAGTTTCGTCGCACCGTTCGTTTGCAGCGTATTTTCGGAAATATGATAAAACATTCTACAACCGAATGGCCACCTGTATTATAAAATTTTTACTACTAATTATACTGATTCCACGCATTTTGCCGGTATATATTTTGAAAGAAAAATCATGAGAATAAAATTTATACATATATGGATCTCTGTGTTGCTGATTACGGGTACATCCATTTCACAGCAACTATTGATAAAGATTGATCCTAAAGTTTACGCGCTGCGTAAGCAAAATGCATCTTTAAACACAACGGGGATTGCAAATATTGACAAGGTATTGAACGCCTTTTCTGCAAATCAGGTAAAACCCGTGTTTGCAGATTCACATTCACCGTTAGAGAATAAGTATCTCGCAAGCTGGATTACATGCTCGTTTACTTTACAAAAGGATGCTGAATCTGCGCTGGAGCAATTAATAAATCAGGATGGTGTAATCTATGTGCAGCCCAACCGTTCATTCAAGCTTGATTATGAACCCAATGACAGCAAAATAAATGAGCAGTGGGCATTGTCGAAAATCAAAGCATTTGATGCCTGGGATATTGAACAAGGTGAAAAAGAAGTATTGATTGCAGTTATTGATACGGGTGTGGATTATAATCACGAGGATTTACAGGAAAATGTGTGGATTAATCCCGGTGAAGACCTGAATGGTAATGGTATTGAAGATTTTGCAGATCATAACGGAATTGATGACGATAATAATGGATTTGTTGATGATATATTGGGTTGGGATTTTACTGATGCTCCCAATTATCCGGATGGTGGAGATTATCTTGAGCGTGATAATGATCCCATGGACGAAATGGGGCACGGGACCGGAGTTTCCGGCATTATTGCCGGTGTTACAAATAATAATATAGGTATTGCCGGAACCGCACCCGGCTGCCGGGTAATGGCATTGCGAGCATTTACTGCCGGGGGTAATGGTGAAGAGGATGATGTGGCTTCAGCCATTTTATATGCGGTTAAAAATGGTGCACAGATTATCAATATGAGTTGGGGAGATGTCTTTGTAACCCGGTTGGTGCAAGACGTAGTAAATTATGCTGCTTCGCAGGGTGTGGTTATGGTGGCAAGCGCGGGAAACTCTTCAACCGATGCCGTGCATTATCCTTCTGCATTTGTTGAAACCATATCCGTGGGTTCAACTGATAGTGATGATTTTATTTCCGGGTTTTCAAATTACGGACCTTCTGTGGACATGACCGCTCCGGGTTCTGAAATCCTAACAGCAGACCTGGATAATAGTTACAGCAGTATGAACGGAACTTCTTTTGCCGCACCTTTTGTTTCAGCGGCCGCGGGATTGGTGCTTTCACAAAATCCTGCTTTGGGACCGGATGCCGTTAAAGGCCGGTTATTGAGTTCTGCTGATGATTTGGGTACAAAGGGGACTGATACCTATTTTCGGGCGGGCCGATTGAATTTACTTACCCTTGTTGAATCGTTTCTGGCATCCATTGTGCGTATTGATGAACCAATGCTGGATCAGGGGATTTCTGAGGATTATATCGATATTTATGGCTCTGCCTGGAGTCCCATGCTTGAGAGTTATAGCTTGTCTTATGGCGTAGGAGCAAATCCCGATACATGGACATTGATTGAACGATTTGAAGACAAGCGGGTGCTGGATGGTTACCTTGGCAGTTGGGACCCATTGCCAGGCTCTGAAGGAGAATATACCCTGCGATTGCTGGTAGAAAATCGTGATGGATCAAAGGTAGAATCAAATACACGTGTATTTGTTGACAAATCTGCTCCTGTTATTTCTAATATTGACATCATTCCCATGTATGACAGTGATCTGCATTCTGTATTGATCCAATTCAGTACTGACGATTTGTGTGAAGGATCAATATATTACAGGCCATTTGGAAGCAATGCCGGATTCACAGAAGCGGCTATGGCGTATCGGACGCGGGAATTGCGGTATCATTTGTCACAGTCCGAGATAACAGCGGATTTGGAACTTTATGTCAAAGCTGTGAATGGAGCGGGATTAGAGTCCATAGATGATAATAATGGACAATATTACCTTGTGAATCTGGATAAAGATCCTACAAGCGTAACAAATTATTCGCCAGTAAACCTGATGCTTCCTTTTGGGCATTTATTAAACAATTCGTTTGATTATAATCAAAATGGATTACCAGAACTTTTGTTCTCTGCCGACGAACAGGGAAATATTGGAGATGTCCGGTTTTGGGAGTATAATGGAGAAGAACTTGCAGAGATCGCAATAGTTGAGGGGAGTTTGATACCTCGCGACATGGCAGATATCACCGGAGATGGTGTGCCAGAGTTATTGTGTGGATTTGGGTTTTCAAGCTATATTTATACACCCGCAGAATCGGGTGGTTTTCCTGTACAGTTATTCAAGGAATTGACAGGTAGCAGTTCGGAACAATTCTGGGCCAGCCGCTTTGCGGACGCAGACCAGGACGGTAAAGCCGAGATGATTATACGCTATGTAACTACAGAAACAGACCGTTTTGAAATTTGGGAATTGCAGGGTGGTGATTTTGTATCTGTTGCCGCATTGGAAAATTTAACCGATGGTGAGAACATAAATGGTGTTCCCCATGTGGAGATTGGTGATTTTGATGCAGATGGATATACCGATATCCTGATGGGTGACAATGATGGCGATATTTACATCTATGAAAATACCGGTGATGACAGTTACAGTAGTGTGTGGTTTGATTCGCTGCCCTTGATGGACAGTATTGATTTTATACGTGCAGGGGACTTTGATGGCGACGGAGAAGACGAGTTTATAGCAGGATGCCATTCTGATCCTAATCTGAATACAGAACATTTTTATGATGCACGGCATTGGTACTTTGCAATCTATGACAAGGCTGGAAATAATCAATATGAACGCTCTGCAGAATGGCGGTTTTTTGGTTTTGAGTCAGTTCGTGATTTTCCCTCAGGTGTTAGCTGTGGTGATCTGAATAATGACGGTGACGATGAGATTATTCTTACACTGTTCCCGGATTTATATATAGTAGAATATCAGGCTGATGCGGGGTATGTGATTGATTATCATTATCAAACAGCACTCAGCAACAGTTGTATCGTTGCTGATGCAGACAGAGATGGCCGTACCGAGTTTTTTGCCGGTACAGGTGAATATACCCGTTCCTTTAATCTGGTTGGCGATTTGACAGGTCCCGCAATACCAGTTGGCCTCAGTGCAACTCCATTGAACGAGAACCAGATTGCGTTAAACTGGCGGAATGTGGATGGTGCTGCCGCTTACCAAGTATATCGGGGAACAACTCCTTTTGAGCTTTTTCCTCTTGCATTGGTCACTGAAAATAAATATATGGACACATCTGTAAAAACGGATTCTCTGTATTGGTATGCTTTGATATCCGTTTCAAATGATATCCCTGCGCAACCCAGTGGATTGTCAATGCTGGTTTCCGCACGTCCCGGAGCAAAGCCGTTTCTTGAATCTGCGAAAGCTGAATCTGCCCAATCCATTCGTTTGTATTTCAGTGAACCCATGGGCGATGATTTGAAAAATGCATCGCATTACACGTTATCAAACGGTTATGGCAGGCCTTCTTCCGCGGCTGTTGACGCATCCGGTCAGCAGGTTTTATTATCATGGAAAGAACCAATGGCTTTTGGAACGTATACAATAAGCTGCAATGATATTGCAGATGCAGACCGTACCCCGCTTGATACTTTGCGAAACAGCGCAACGGTTACCATAAGCTTTACTCAATCTGCCCCTTATCTTGCCGGTGGATCTCTAAAGGGGAACCATGCGCTTGAACTATATTATAGCGAAGCCATGGGGCCATCCGTTGAAATAGCTGATAACTATGATATGGGAGAGGATATTAAGGTCGTTTCTGCGGTATTACATGATGAACTTTATGTAACATTGACCCTTGAAACGGATGTTGCCTTTGGTGCGCTAGGCAGCAGCTATACGGTTAGGGTAGAAAATGTAGCCAGCCAAGCAGGTGTACCCATAGAGGCCGGGCGTGGAGATGTATTGACATTGTTATTTAACCGGAACGATCTGTCGCAGGTAATTGCGTTTCCTAATCCTTATCGACCCGGACTGGGAACAGATAAAATTACTTTTGGGAACTTGACAAAAACCGCTGAAATTCGTATAATGACAGAACATGGTTTGCATGTTCGTACATTGGAAGAAACCGATGGAAACGGGGGAAAAGATTGGGATTTGTGTGACGAATCCGGGAATCCTGTAGCCTCGGGGATCTATATTTACAGAGTTAAAAATGATGATCAGGATGTTTTAGGGAAACTTGCTATAATCAGGTAAGGCGAAAAAATGAGACAGTTTGTTGTTGGCATAACCGGGAGCCCGGGAAGTGGTAAAACAACAGTAGCAAAGTTGCTGAAATTGCATGGTGCTTGCATTGTGGATGTAGATAAAGCAGGCAAATGGGTGCTGGATAACAGTCTTCTTGCGCGCCAGCGTTTAAGAGAACATTTTGGGGATTCTGTGTTTCTGGATGACGGGCATGTGGATAGGAAAAAACTGGGTGATATTATATTTGCAGATGAAGCACAAAAGCACGCACTGAATAAAATCGTCCATCCTGTTATGATCAATCGGGTCCGCACGATGATTTCGCATTGTAACCATTATCGGGATGTAAGCTTTGTGGTTATAGATGCAGCCTTGTTGATTGAATTACGTCTGCATTGTGAAACCGATTTTGTTGTAACGGTTACCGCGCCACTTGAGAAACGACTTGAGCGATTATGCGAGCGTCACAAGGTCAGTCTTGAAAAAGCAAAACAGATGACCCATGCACAGTTTTCGCAGGAAGAAAAGATAAAGTTCGCGGATATGACTATAGTTAATTCCGGTGATCTTGATTTACTGAGGGAAGAAGTAAAAACGTTGAACCAAAAGCTGATAGAGAAAAGCAAAACGATTTTACATTGAAAACACAATTACCGCCCGCACTATTAACAATCGTTCCAATTATTTTGGGGATAATTATTGGCAAATATATCCAGGTGGGTTTAGTATGTCTATATATTATTATTCTTTTACTCTTTTTCTTTTTGACAATTGCTTACAGGTTCAATAAATATATAATATTTTTCATGTTGGTCCAATTGGCACTTGTTGCATTGGGCTGGGTAAGAATGGAGCAGAGCCATCAGTTTCCTCAAACTCATGTTGGCTATATTGCTTTCCCTGAAGAACCGGTAGCCATAGAAGGTACAGTTTGCGGACCGGTTGTTTACGCGGAGGAAAAAACAACTTTTTCAATTAAAAGTGACAGCATCTGGATAGATTATACCGTTTCTGCATGTTCGGGGAATATCAAGGTAACGATTTACAATATGGACAAGCCCTTGAAATACGGAGATCATATTGTGTGCAAAGGCAATCTGCGTGCACCGCCGGGTTTGAGAAATCCTGGCGGGTTTGATTATCGTTCTTATTTAGCAGCAAATGGAATCCATGCCATCATGTCCATGGAATCGGATGTAATGCTGCAGGTACTGGCGGAAAACAAGGGGACGTGGTTACTGCAACGGGGTGTATATCCTGTACGGCGGTTTGTTCTTGATATTGTAAGCAAGAGCCTAAACGGGCAGCCTGCAGCTTTGTTAAAGGGTTTACTGGTGGGAGCACGGGAGGACATTCATACCGAGTTGTACAATGCCTTTGCAAATGTGGGGGTGATCCATGTGCTGGCAGTATCCGGATTGCATGTGGGATTTATATTGATCGGTTTGAATTTTATTTTCAAGACTCTAGGGTTGGGTCCAATCTATAAGGGTGTGCTAACACTTGCGGGATTGTACTTCTTTGTACTTCTGACCGGTAGTCATCCGCCTGTTGTGCGCGCGGCTATAATGGCCGGGACCTATACCTTGGGAAAAATGCTGCATCGTCGTGCAACGGCTGTTAATACATTATCCATTGCTATCTTGATCATTTTATTGTTGAATCCGCTTGATTTGTTTCAGGTAGGATTTCAATTGAGCTGCACTGCTGTTTTGGGTATAGTTTTGTTGTATCGTGCTTTTGCACAATGGTTAAATCTCGTGTTTACCCGTTTATATGAACAGGACCGCCGGATATTGATCAATATTATTCAACTGTTTCTAGTATCGCTGGCAGCTCAACTTGCAACACTGCCCCTGACAGCGTGGTATTTTGGGCGGGTACCGGTTGTATCCCTGTTGTTAAATCTGCTAATAGTGCCCCTGACAATGGTTGTAGTTTCAGCCGGTTTTGCGGGTGCAATAATCGCTGCATTGTTTCAGCCGTTGGGTGTGTTGATCATTTGGCTGGATGGTTGGTTGTTAAAAGTGATGATTTTGGTGGTTGAATGGAGTAGTGCTTTGCCTTTCGCGGGGTTACAGACGGCAAGACCTTCATTTTTATGGATATTGATCTATTTTACCATGCTGGCATCTGTTTTAGCTGCTGCATATAACAGAAAACAGGCTTTTAAAGGTTTGGTATTTGTATTCCTGATTTTGATTGCCATCAATGCCTGGAAACCCATTTTCCAAAAAGAAAAGCTGCGCGTGACTTTTTTTGATGTAGGACAAGGGGATGCGGCTTTGTTCGAGTACCCAGATGGATCTAATATGTTGATTGATTGTGGTGAGAGATCAGAGCACTTTGACTGTGGAGAGCAGGTCATTGCTCCTTATTTGCTGCAAAACGGAATACAAACGCTTGATGTGTTGGTGGTCACGCACACCCATTCCGACCATTGTGGTGGTGCACCCTTTCTGATCCGGAATTTTGATGTGAAACGTCTGGTTTTGCCTGCAACAAGCGATACTATCAATGCATTGAAAATCCAGCTTGATAGTCTGGCAAGATCGTTAACTGTTGAAAGGACCAATCCTTTTGCCGGGGATATTATCGAGTGTGGGAAGTATGGGAAAGCCATGGTACTGCATCCGGATAGTGGTATGATAAACCATGTGAATGAGCATCCGGCAGAGCTAAATAATGCATCGCTGGTAATGCTGGTTCCGTGGGGTCAGTTCAAGTTTTTCTTGACGGGGGATGCTGAAAAAGAGTCCGAGAGTCGATTTTTGCAATATGGTGATTTGCTGAATTGTGATGTGTTGAAAGTCGGACATCACGGCAGCGATACGGCAACCGGTAAGGCATTGTTAGATAAAACGTCACCACAATATGCGGTTGTATCTGTAGGACATCGAAACCGGTTTGGGTTGCCGTCTGATTCTCTGATGCAGGAAATTGTGGATAGGGGAACCCAGGTTTTGCGAACAGATCGGGACGGTGCAATTGTATTTGAAACCGACGGTGAATTGATTGAACGGATTTGCTGGAAGGGGTTTCGCTTGCATTTGTAACGGGATGTAGCTATTTTAGGTGCAGTTGAAACAAGGAGTTGACAGTTACGTATGAATTTATTAGGATTTGAGCAAGAGTATTGGCAACAGGAATATGCGTATGTTGCCGGCATTGACGAAGCAGGCAGGGGACCGCTTGCTGGCCCTGTGGTGACGGCAGCAGTTGTGTTTGAAAAAGATCAGTCTTTGATTGAAGGAATTATAGACTCTAAAAGATTATCTGCCCGTCAACGTGATTTAATGTATGATACCATATTGAAACATGCCAGTGAAACCGCTATTGTAGTGATTGATCATAAAGAGATTGACGAGTTGAACATACTCGGAGCTACCTATAAAGGGATGATGCAGGCTACTGACAATCTAAGTATGAAGGATTATCTGTTGATAGATGGCAAACGAGGTCCAAAATTTGACATACCGCATCGATGTATTGTGAAAGGAGATTCATTGTCTATGTCCATTGCGGCGGCGTCAATACTCGCCAAGGTAACGCGTGACCGAATGATGATCAAGTATGATGAGATTTATCCTGAATATGGATTCGCCCAACACAAAGGATATCCGACCCGAATGCATATTAAAGCTATACGGAACCATGGTTTGTGCCCCATTCATCGTCGTTCTTTTCGGCCCAAAGCATTAGAGGATCTGCATGAAAAACTCTATGCATAAGGTTAAAACCGGCAGAAAAGGAGAAGACGCAGCTGCTCGGTATCTTGAAAAGCAGGGATTCAGGATTATTGATAGAAATTTTAAAACCCGTGAGGGCGAGATTGATATTATTGCCTGGGATGAGGATGTGCTGGTTTTTATTGAAGTAAAAACCAGTAATGGCGATCAGTTCGGTGAGCCGGAAACCTGGGTGGACGAGAGGAAACAGCAACGAATATGCGCAACATCCGAAGACTATATGTATCGTAAAGAAATTGAAGATACAAGCTGTAGATATGATGTTGTTGCGGTCATGTACAAGCAGAATCAGATGCGTATAAAACATATACCTGATGCATTTTGGGCAGTTTTTTGATAAAGGGTGATTTTGATGGAACAAAATCGTAAAAAAATTACTTTAATAGTAAAAGAAATCGGTAAATGGGCGCTGGCATTCTGGTTAGTGTGGCCAATTACCCAGGGCGCATCAAGTCGGCTCAGTTTTTACCGTATCATGTTGGGTATATTGCTGTTTATAGTGTATATTGGAAAAATGTTTTACGATATTATCATAGACAGTTATCATAAACGTGAGCACCCAAACAAGTATATAGATTTTTTAATCATGGTAGGCAGCGTAACTTTTATTGCGCTAATTATCGCGGCGGCAATTGTTATAACCGGGTTAGTGATATTTGAAATGGCAAGTGATGCCGCACAGGAACCGACAGGGCATGAAAATATGCAATAAGTATTTATTTTTTCTTGCTTCTCTGTAAGAATATAATTAAATTTATTGTCTGAAAAGCCACCTTAGCTCAGTCGGTAGAGCAGCTCATTCGTAATGAGCAGGTTGTCGGTTCGATTCCGACAGGTGGCTCTTTTTTTTTTACATATCAACCTGAACAGGTGAAATTATGAAGAGATTAGGTTTTGCAGTTTTTTTGAATCTGCTACTATATTCATTTCTTTTTGCATATTCTCCGGGAACAACGGGATTTCAGTTTTTAAAGTCTAATGTTGGCGCTCGTCCTTCGGCAATGGGTGGCGCATTTGTGGCGGTAACGGGTGATGTGAACGCGCTGCATTATAATCCTGCCGGAATAACCACCCTTGACAGCCGTGCGGGTACCGCAACCTATGCTGATGATATACTGGATATTTCTACAGGATTCATGGGAATGGTACAACCCAACCTGTGGGGTGGCAGCGTTGGTCTCAGTGTGTTATACAAAAACTATGGTGACTTTGAAAAGCTGGACAAAACCGGTGAGTCAATGGGATCGTTTGGAGTAAATAATATTGCTTTTAACGCTACATATGCAATTAAGGTTATGGATAATCTTTCTGTCGGATTTACTGGTAAATATATACATGCTACTATTGATAATTTTTCTGCCGATGCTATGGCTCTTGACGGCGGAATTATGTATACCATCCCTTCACAGGATCTAACGTTTGCCGCTGGATTTTTTAATGTTGGCCAGGCTGTCTCTGCTTTTGTAGAGACCAAAGATGACCTGCCAATGAACCTTCGTGCCGGGTTTTCTAAAAGACTGGCACATTTACCTTTGCTATTAAATGTGAATGTGTACAAATATTCTGACGAATCTTTTCAGGGAATTGTTGGCGGTGAGTTTACGCTTTCCGAGCGATTGCTGTTCAGATTGGGTTATGATCTGGTAGGCCGCAAAATGCATGTAGATTCTTCAAATGATACTTTTGCCGGTGGTGCAGTTGGATTTGGATTGATTTTTTCCAGCTTTAATATTGATTATTCTTATTCTTCAATGGGAGTTTTGGGGAGTCTGAATCGTTTTACATTGTCCGGTCATTTTTAATAAAGATATTTCAATTCTATGAGTAGTCATACACCTGATACCAAAAAAGTTACTGTACCTTCGCTAATCGCTATGAAATCCCGTGGTGAGCGGATTTCTGCATTAACAGCTTATGATTTTCTTTTCGCAAGTTTGTTAGACCAGGCAGGAATTGATCTTATTCTTGTTGGTGATTCCGGTTCAATGGTTTTTGGCGGGAATAAAAATACGTTACCACTAACCATGGAAGAAGCATTGTATCATTGTAAAGCGGTTAGCAGAGGCATAGAACGTGCATTATTTGTTACGGATATGCCCTTTATGTCTTATCAGGTATCTGTTGAAAAAGCTTTGGAAAATGCCGGACGTTTTTTCAAGGAAGCCAATGTTGAAGCTGTCAAGCTTGAAGGTGGTAAAGAAATTGCCGAAACTGTGCGCCGAATGGTTACATGCGGAATGCCTGTTATGGGGCATCTGGGTCTTCGTCCGCAATCTGTGCATCAACTAGGCGGATACGGATTGCAAGCAACGTCTAAAGTAGATGCGGAAAAACTTTTATCGGATGCCCGGGAATTGCAGGATGCCGGTATTTTTTCGCTGGTGCTTGAAAAGATTCCTGCTGAACTTGCAAAACAGGTGACTGAAACACTACAAATTCCTACAATTGGGATAGGAGCCGGGCCGCATTGCGATGGTCAGATCCTGGTTACTCAAGATATGCTGGGGATGTATGAAACATTTAAACCCAAATTTGCACGTCGTTATGCGGAAATGGGTCAGGCAATCAGAAAAGCATGTTCAGAATACTCGGAAGACATTAAGCGAAGCGATTTTCCATCAGATAAAGAGAGTTTTTAATTTTATATGATCATCCAATCCGTTAAAGAGATGCAGCACCAGGCCGATGAGTGGAGACGTGCAGGGAAGACGATAGCGCTGGTTCCTACCATGGGATATTTGCATGACGGGCACACATCACTCATGCGGATTGCAGCAGAAAAATCGGATTGTGTTGTAACAAGCATTTACGTGAATCCCACACAGTTTGGTCCCAAGGAAGATTTTTCCAGTTATCCCCGTGATCTGGAACATGACAAAAAAATGGCTTATGAGAACGGTACAGACGTTTTGTTTGTGCCCGCGAATGATGAAATGTATATAAAGCCGGTGACGGTTGTGCATGTTAAAGAATTGACAGAAGGACTTTGTGGTGCTTCGCGTCCCTGGCACTTTGATGGTGTGACAACAGTTGTAACAAAGCTGTTTAATATTGTAAAACCCCACCTTGCAGTATTTGGACAAAAAGATTTTCAGCAGGCCCGCATAATTGAAAAAATGGTACAGGACCTGAACATGGATGTTGAAATTGTTTTGGCGCCAATTGTTAGGGAACTTGATGGTTTGGCCATGAGTTCAAGAAATAAATATCTGTCACCTACAGAGCGTAAAGAGGCCCTGGTTTTGAGCCAGTCTTTAGAGATTGCCAAATCTGCGGTTAAAGCGGGTGAGAGAGATGTTGAAAAGCTTTTAAATAAATTAAAAACACATATAGGCGCAGCAGAACATGCAAGTATAGATTATGTAGAAATTGTTGATTCTGAGAATTTAAAGCCGGTAACAACAATTACCGGAAATATCAATGTTATGCTTGCTGTTTATATCAGTACTACGCGACTGATTGATAATTGTTTTATTGAGGTGTGAAATTTTAGTCACCTGTAAATATCTGTTGACATTATGACATTTTTTTTTAATTTTGTGTAATGCAATTAAACAATACTGGTAAACTGATATGATGAAACGAACAAATCTAATATTCTTGATTTTGCTGCCCCTGGTAGCTTTTGGTCAGTTCAAGCCATTGGATGAACCGGTCGGTATCAGTACATTGTTGAATACAACTGCAAAACTCGGTTCAAATACTATGGGTATATTAGGTCTTGATCCCTCTCAATCGGATATGCAACATTCTTATCAGATGGGGTATAGTTCATTTGGAGGCCAGGGAATTACTCAAAGTACCTATTTGAATACACTTACCTATCATTTTAAAATGCCTCTTACAGTATCTTTTCAGTGGGGAATTTCTCATCAACCCTTTGGTAATAATGAGAATTTATCCATGTTGCAGAGCGGGCCATTTGTTTCAGGTGCGAGTTTACGTTATGAACCCACCAAGAACATGGTAATTGATCTGGAATACCGCCAGATACCTTATGGAAGTTATTATTATAATCGATTTGACCGCTGGTAGAAAAGAAAGCAGCATTATTGCTGCCAGAAAAATAAAAGGAAGACAATTTGAGCACTCGAAAAAAGCAAAGCAAGCCAGTAAAGCGGAATACATCCAGCAAGAAAAAATCTTCTAATACTTTATTATTATCTGTAAAACAAAATTTCAATCTTTTCTTTATATGGGCCCTGGTTGTAGTGAATGCAGTATTGATTTCTTCCTTTGTGCACAAACTGGTAACACCAGAGCAAACCCCTACTGTAACCTCTGATTTTACGATTGATGATCCTATCAAGGTGCAGATATTGAATGGTTGTGGTGTGAGTGGTATAGCTAACGAATTTGCAGAATTACTTGAACGTAAAAAATACAAAGTAGTTGATGTTGGAAATGCTCCAAACTGGGATTATGAAAAAACAGTAATCATCAACCGCGAACGCAAAGAACGAAAATATATTGATAAATTTCAGGATTTGATAGGTGTGACATCTGAAATGGTATATCGCATACAAAATGATGAAGTCGAATCAGATATTACCCTGATTATCGGTTCTGATTATGAATCCTTAAAATCTTATAGAGCATTACAATAAGTCCGCATAATGACACCTTTTTTTTTGATTTATAATTTTTTATTCATTCCACTTTTTTTTATTCTTGTACATATTGCCGTATTTTTTAATCCTAAAATTCGCAAGGGTATTCTGGGTAGGATAGGATTATTCAAACGGCTTGAGCAAAATCTGTCAGAATTTGAAAATGTGCAGCAACGAATTTGGATACATGTTGCTTCAATGGGTGAATTTGAGCAGGGAATGCCGGTAATTGAACAAGTACTGGGGCGTTTTAAAAATGCAATTGTTATTTTATCCGTTTTTTCTCCATCAGCATATACCAATATAAAATTTCAGCATCCCCGTTTGGTAATAACCTACATGCCTATTGACGGCTGGTTTCATATAAGACGCTTTTTAAAAATTGTAAAACCGGCTGTTGCGATAACAGTCCGTCATGATATTTGGCCCAATGTGCAATGGCAAATACGTAAAAGAAAAATGCCCTCATTCCTTATTGACGCAAGTATTACGGACAAGAATGAAAAGACATACTACAGGTTCAGAGTCCCTTTTCGAACTGTGCTTGAAGGATTTAACAAGATTTTGACTGTATCGGACAAGAGCTCTGAACGGTTTGAAATGTTGTATTCTGATAAAAGTAATATAGAAAATTTTGGTGATACACGGTATGACAGAGTGCTGCAACGGAGTCGTCAGCTTGATAAAATTCAGTGGCTGATTGATGAAAAATATTTTGTCCATGAAAAGACATGTATTATTGGTAGTACCTGGCCAACAGATGATAAATTGTGGATACCTGCGACTGTTTCTGTATTAAAATCTGATCCTGAATTTAGATTTGTACTTGCGCCTCATGAAACAACAGCCGAGCATATTGCGCTAATAGAGGGATTATTAAAAACTCATGATATACCTTTTGTAAGATTATCGCAATTGGAGCAAGCTCCTGAGCAACGGGATTTTCGGTTTTTAATTATTGACCGTATCGGATTACTTGCCAATTTATATGCATTGGGATTATTAGCTTATGTTGGTGGTGGATTCAGCCCTGGTGTTCATAATGTGCTAGAGCCGGCAGCACATGGTTGTGCTGTATGTTTTGGGCCTAGAAATATCATTTCGGTTGAGCCCCGGTTCCTGATTGATGCAAAAGGTGCAAAAGAGATTAAAGGTGAAAGCGACCTTTTAAACGTTCTGGATGATTTTATTAACCATCCGGACAAGTTACGCGAAACCGGGACTCGTGCTCTGAATTTTATCAAACAGAATACAGGCGCATCAGAAAAAATTTCAAAATTATTAGACAATTATTTATAAAAATTGGGATCATTTATGCAGGATGTTAAATCTATACAATGGCATGATGGAAAAGTACGGATACTGGACCAGAGAAAACTGCCCGAAGAGTTGGTTTTGTTGGAAATATCAGATTATCATGGAATTGTTAATTCCATTAAAAATATGAGTTTGAGAGGTGCTCCTGCTATTGGTATTGCCGCAGCATTTGGTGTTGTTTTAGCTGTGTGGTACCTGGATGAATCTGATCGTCCCGGTTTTTTAATGATTGCAAACAAGGCAATTGATGAGCTTAAAGCCACGCGTCCTACAGCCAAGAATTTATTCTGGGCCTTGGATGCAATGCGCAAAACATTATCTTCAAACCTGAACAAGTCATTACGCGAAACTAAACTGGCGCTCTTGAAAAAGGCACAACGACTGCTTGAAGATGATATTGAACGCTGTAAACAAATAGGCCGGTATGGAGTGCAGTTGCTTGAAAATCGAGCGAATATTTTAACCCATTGTAACGCAGGTGCATTGGCAACCGGAGATTATGGCACCGCATTGGGTATTGTAAGAGAAGCCGTAAAAGTTGGTAAGAAAGTTAAAGTATATGCAGACGAAACGCGCCCCTTGTTACAAGGCTCGCGATTGACTGCGTTTGAGTTGATGGAAGATGAAATAGATACTACATTGATCTGTGATAGTATGGCGGCTGTGGTAATGAAACAAGGACTTGTAAATGCCGTAATAGTGGGTGCAGACCGTATTGCAGCAAATGGTGATGTGGCTAACAAGATAGGTACATATGGATTATCTATTTTAGCCAAGGAGCACAATATTCCATTTATAGTAGCTGCACCGCTTTCAACTTTTGATGTTCAATTGAATAGTGGTAATGAAATTCCAATTGAAGAACGTAGTGATGAAGAAGTACTCAAAATTAATGGTCAATTTATTGCCCCTGAGGATGTCAAGGTCTATAATCCTGCGTTTGATGTAACACCGGCAAGTAATATCACTGCTATTGTAACAGAAAAAGGAATATTAAAAGCTCCGTACAAGGAAGCTATAGAAAAATTGTTTTAATAATAATTTTAGAAAAAAGTTGTGAATTAATAGCTAGTTAGAATGTTTAATTTAAATGGAAAATAAAAATTTTCTTGATTTGAAATATAAATTTAAGTAAATTTATTGAATTTTAAATTTAATAATAGGAGTTAATAATGAAGATTCGTTATTTTGCAGTCATGTTTATTCTAATCGGAATGGTTGCATTCATGGGATGTACTCCCAAAGAACTCACTTCCGCAAAAGTGTATATTCAACAGGATGACTGGAATAATGCAATTACTCAGCTGGAACAAGCTGTACAGCTTTACCCTACTAATGCTGAAGCCCCTTATCTCCTGGGAGAAGGTTACGGAAACCAGGGTGAATGGGAAAAGATGAATGAAATGTATAATAAATCTCTTGAACTGGCACCTACTTACGAAGCTCAAATTAAAAGCAGCCGTGATAAATATTGGGTAACTGCTTTTAACTCTGGTGTAAATCGAATTAATAGTGGTGACCTTGCAGGTGCTATCAATCAATTTGAGACCTGTTTGACTGTTGATCCAAATCGTGCCGAAGCATATCGTAATCTGGCGATTGCATATACACAGAATGGTGATAAGGAAAAGTCAAAAGAAACTTATGAAAAAGCTGTTGAAATGAATCCTGATGATTCTGAAGTTGTTCAAGCGCTTGCAGGTGCTTATTTTGAAGATAAAGAGTTTCAAAAAGTAGTGGATCTTGAAAAAACATTGTTGGAAAAAGATCCTGATAATACTGATGCTATTTCTAATTTGGCCCTGGCTCTTGATTTCCTGGGTAAAAAAGATGAGGCAATGGAAATCTATAAAAAAGCTATCGAAAAAAATCCAGATGCTAAGGACCTGTTGTTTAATTTAGCACGTTTGCATTATATGCGTGGCGAATATGAAGAAGCTATCAAATTGTTTGAAAGAGTAATTGCAAACGATCCTTCTGATATTGATGCAAATATTAATGTTGGTAACGCTTATTTGAGTATTGCTGATGAGATGCGCAAAAAACTGGTCGAAAAAGAAAATAATGGTGAAACCGTTGCTGCTGGAGAACGTGAAGCAATGAAAACTTTTTATACCAATTCTATTCCTTATTTGAAAAAAGGTGTTGAAGCACAGCCTGAAAATGTAAATTTGTGGAATAATCTTGGTGTGGCTCACATCCAATCCGGCAATCAGGATGAAGGTGTAGCATGTTTTAAGAAAGCTGAAGAACTGCAAAAATAAGAATATATAGATAAAATATATTGCCCCGTATAGAGATGCTAATACGGGGCTTTTTTTTTGAATTATCTTTTTATTATTCTTGCAATTGATGATTTTTTCAATAAATTTGTAGATTGTGTATATACTAGAGAAACAAATTGATGGATGAAGCAAGAATTGAAATAATAAAAAATCAGGGACCGGTTCCAGCTCATGTTGCTATTATTATGGATGGAAATGGCAGATGGGCAAAAAAAAGAGGTCTTGACAGGATTGAAGGCCACCGTGAAGGAGTAAATTCAGTTCGTGATATTGTAGAGGCCGCTGGTTCGTTGGATATAAAAGCATTGACCTTGTATACGTTTTCATCTGAAAACTGGAGACGTCCCAGACAAGAAGTTTCTGCTTTGATGAGTTTACTGGTTTCCACGATTAAGGAAGAGGTAAACGATTTAAATAAAAAAAATGTGCGTCTAATGGCAATTGGTGATATAGATGTGTTGCCAATGGCGCCACGTCTTGGTATTAAGAACACGATTAAAAAATTAAGCAAGAATACAGGCTTGATCCTGAACCTCGCCTTGAGTTACAGCGGAAGAAACGAAATTCTTCAGTCTTTTAGGACCCTTTATAAAGATATCCAGGATGGGAAGCTAGACATATCGCAAGTTGACGAAAAAGTTTTTAGTGAGTACCTGCAAACTGTTGAGATTGGTGATCCGGATCTTTTGATCCGAACCAGTGGTGAAATGCGAATTAGTAACTTTTTATTATGGCAGCTTGCTTATACCGAACTCTATATTACATCCACTTTGTGGCCGGATTTTCACGAATCAGATTTTTTGGATGCGATTGAATCTTATCAACAGCGGGAAAGACGGTTTGGCAAAGTCAGTGAACAAATGCAATCCTGAAATTGATTTTAACCGGAACCTAATATTTTTGTATTTGTATAATTACTATGGGCGGATTATTCCGCTTTTTTTGTAATTTTTTAGTTGTATTATTTGGGAATAATGTTTGCGCGAACGTAAATGGGTCCTATTTGTATTTGCTTTGCTTGTTATTATTGTAATTGCTTATCTTTATGGTTTACAATACTTTAAGGCAAATGAACGGATCAAAAATTATGTACTTGAACAGATTCGACCTATGCTTGGTGAAAATTGTACGATTTCAGAAGTCAAGCTGGGTTTTGGCAATGTTCGGTTCACAGATGTAGATATTCCACTGCCGGATAAGCAATTTGATGTTTCTGTAGAGAACATTCGGGTTGGTTTTAATCTGTTCAAGATGTTGGTACAGGGCATTAATGCGCAAACGATATCCCAGGATATTTTGATTGATCACCCTAGTTTGTATATCCGTGTACAACAATCGGATACTACTCAAAAAGTACTTTCTTATCCCAATTTTTCTGAAATTAAGGATACATACAAAAAGCAGTTTCAACGACTAGAGATTTTGAACCGTTTATCTATTATTGATGGAGAGTTGTATTATCAGGTTCATGATTCATTAAACATTCTTCTTGCGCATTCTATTGAAGGTGGGTTTTTCGTAGACAAGGCAGATTCTATTGATTTACGCCTGACGGGGAAATTATTCAATTCTAACGAAGCCAATTTAAATATTCTGGCCCGGGCACATAATAAAAAGGGCACAATATCGCACATTAGAGCTGAGTTGATGCGTTACAAGCTTAAAGATTATATACCTGAAGAGCTTGTACCTGATTTGCGGTTTACTTCCGGCGAGGTGAATGGGGTAATGAATCTTGAACGTATACCCGGCAAAGAGGGATTTGATTTATCCGGGGATTTGCGGATAAAAGATGCGGGGGCCGAGTTGTATGATGATATTTATCAGATTACCGATATGAATCTGGTGTCTCATATTGAAGATTGGAACCTGATTGTTGACAATGCTTCGCAACGGATTAATGATTCATATATGGAAATAACAGGTAAAATCTATAATGTTGTGTTTCCTTACTTTGATCTTCAACTAAAGAGCCCGCACGTAGAGTTTGAAAATTTTTCTCCGTTACTTGAGGGAAATTTTGCGGAAAAATTTGATGGATCTGTAGAGGTAGATGCCCATCTTTCCGGTACAATTACTAATTTTGATTTGGTGAATCGTATCCATGCTGATAGTCTGTTGTATAACAAGGTAACTGTCAAGAATATTGATATTGATAGTCGGTTTAATAAAAATAAATTCTATTTTAATCAGTGTGATTTTAATCTGTTGAGTAATCAAATATCACTGCTTGGGGTTTTGGATTTAGGTTTAGATGGAAAGCCTATGCTGGGTAATCTATCTATTGAAGGAGATATGACCCGGGAATTGATGGGTTTTGGTGCTGATAAGCTCGAAAAATTTGGTACATCGCTTTCTGCAGATATTTATGGCAGTTTGGAATCACCCATAGTTGATGGAGCAGGTAGAATTCAGCTCGTGTCTCAGGATTTAGATACAACATTGTTACCTGTTCATGTTTTACTGGCAGAGAATAAACTTGAAATTAATCCTGACAGTAGTTCAGATATTACTGCATCCATCAATTTGTCTTCACCCCTAAGCTGGGATATTCAATTTGAGGAGCTTCAAAAATATATTTTACCTCATTTCCATATGCCGTTTGCAGATTATTTTTTGAAAAATTTTTCAGTTTCAGGCCGATTGAGTGGAACCAATAAAGAACATCGTTTGTTTGGCAGAATTAATAGAGTAGAGGGTGGGTATTTTCGTAATGGATTTGCCAATGTTCAAATGGAGTTTAGTAACAAGAAGCAACTGAATGGTTGGGGTAAATTCGATTTGTATCCCGACGAGGAATACCGGTTAGACGGTGAATTTCGTTTTCATCAGGAAAAGAACAAAATTGTTTTAAATCAGTTTAATCTTGCTGATCAGTTGTTTGCTAATGTTACGTTGACAGATTATAATCTATTATCTGGTAATGTTTCTGCCAAATCTTTAGAGATTTCTGATTTTTACAAAACCCGTGAGACTAAATTTAACGGTACTTTGGATATGAATCTGGATATATCCGGTAGTCGGCAATATCCGAAATTGAAATCAGAGCTGGATTTAAAAGATTTGCGATATGAAACCCTGGGACCTTATAGTGCCCATATGGAGATTGGTCTGGACAGTGCTAATTTGTCTGTTCCGCATTTGACCTTAAATTCGTCAGATGCTACACTTTTGTATACACAAGGTAGTTACAATACATTATCTGATAGTCTGGATTTTTTTGTAAAAGGCGCGGGATTTAATTTTGAAGAAATATTTATTACACCCGAAGATGAAGAGCCCGCATTTATTGGAAATGGTCTGGTTGATATCAGTTTGACTGGTAGTGCCAGGAACCCCAGGGTTGAGGGTTTGTTTGCTGTAAAGGATGGCAGTGTTTATGACGTTCCCTTTGATGAGATTGAGGTTGATCTGGGTGCCGGTGAAAGTGACTATGCCGGATTGTTTATTGATGATTTCAGGCTGACCCGCCATGATTATTATGAGGTTAGAGGAAATGGTATTTATCCGTTCCATAATAGAGACAGTTTGTACATTAATCTGACAGGTGAAGGTAATTTTTTGCAGATATTGTCTGACAAGGTTAATTTTTTTAAAGAAC
Organism: bacterium; assembly: GCA_963693055.1. Taxonomy (GTDB): domain Bacteria; phylum Zhuqueibacterota; class Zhuqueibacteria; order Residuimicrobiales; family Krinioviventaceae. The sequence goes on along the minus strand of OY843751.1, from coordinate 4,237,694 downwards.
CGCATAGTGATTGCGAGTTTAATGCCAGCGTTAGTGGTTCACCTGAGAATCCTGTATTGGAAGCTGCTACATTAAAGCTTGAAAATGGAGATATGTATTGCAATGGTGTGATACCTCCCATGACCGAGTTGAGGGGGGATTTTGAGTTTGTTCCCGATGATCAGTTTATTCATGCAAAGTATATTACCGGCAAGATGGGGGGAAAGCCTTTCAGGATATCTAATACGCTGGCGCCGGTTAATTCATCCAAACCTTTGGAAAATATACTGATAGGTGACACGGGATTGAGTTTGGGGATTGTTATTCCCCAGTCATTTGATAAAGGGGTGCCGCTGAATATTGAAGGCCTAATGGAGCCCGGAGTTTATGGTAACCTTGAAATGATTGGCAGGGATGGCGAAGACCATTTTTATTTTGCCTGGATAGATGGGAATCCTACATTTAGAGGAACCATACAGTTGTATGATACCGAGATCATGTATCCGTTTTATGAAGGAACATCTACCCCTGATCCTGTAGTAGAAGATTTTTTCATGCGGATGGAGTGGGATATTCTGGTTAAACCCATTCAGGATGTAAGGTATGTTAAAACTTTTCCCGGTGCTATTGATAATGTTTATGTGAATTTGCAAATAAATGAGAAATACAGTGAGCTGGGTTTTGCGGGGCAGTTAAAGGATGAAAGTTTTAGAATAATTGGTGAAGCGCGTTCCACAAAAGGAGTGATTGAATATCTGGGAATGGATTTCAGGATAGAGCGGGCCGGCGCAGAGTTTGATAAAAGCACACTTGAGCCGGTGGTTTACGGAAATGCGAGAACAACCGTGGCCGATTCTGCGGGAATTCCTTCACAAATTTATCTTACCATGCAAACACATGATATTACTATGGACAAAAAGCCGGTTGATGATATTGCCCGTTTAGAGGATACCCGGGGCAGGTGGAACCAGATTCGGTTTAAATTATCGTCTGATAATCCGAGTGTGGGTGCATCGGAACGACAAATTTTATCTACATTGGGATATTCGAACGCTACGTTACAGCAAAATCCTGCAATTGACGCAATTGGTTTTGGAACAGAAAATTTAATTTTACGGCCTTTGATTCGGCCGGTTGAAAAGTCATTGGAAAAGACCTTTGGGTTGGATTATGTTCGGTTCAGCTCCATGTTTGCTAAAAATCTTTTAGAATTTAACTTAAACAATAACCTTAGGGTAAACAACAGGTTGTCTCTATTGAAAAGTACCCGTCTTGTGGTGGGCAAATATATTGTGGATAATGTATTTTTCCAGTATACAGGTCAAGTTGAATCCGGGATTGATTATCGTTACAAAGATATTAATGTGGGGTTACATCACCGCATGGGATTAGAATATCAGATAAATCCTCGCCTTTTATTGGAACTTGAGTACGATTACGATAGTTTGATATGGCAACGAGAGAACAGGGATGATAAGCGAATCGTGCTTCGGCACTGGTTTCCATTTTAATTGAAAGGAATTTGTATTTTTCCTTTACAATAATGGATGAATTTATTACATTTAGAAATTGTGAAAACAGGTGAGGAAATGCGGATTAGATTTGAACTCGTTTTAGTAGTATTTATTCTTTTAACAACAATGGCCTCGGCACAACGTCGGGCAGTGAAAATTTTGGATGTATCTGTTGAGGGAGCTGTTACGACGGATCCCAGTATGGTACGTTTGAACTCGGGACTGGTACCCGGTACTGAAATTACCGGTGAAAGTATTCAAGACGCTATAAAACAGTTATGGCGGTTGGAATTGTTCTCTGATATTCAGGTAGTAGTAGATCAGGAACTTGCCCAGGGTATTTATATTACCATCAAGATTAAAGAATATCCCCGGTTGGATACGGTAGAGATAGCCGGTAACAAGAAATTAAAAACCGATGATATTGAAGAAGAATTAAATTTTTACAGTGGCCAGGTTATAAATCCCACCTTACTTGCAAGATCTCGTACAAAGATTTATGAAATGTATAAAGAAAAAGGGTATTTGCTTGCAGAGGTAAATACTTCGGAAATTCCTTCAAAAACTGATTCTAACCGGGTGATTGTTCGGTTTTATATGAATGAAGGGAAAAAAGTACAGGTAGAAAAAATTAATTTTTATGGCAATACAGCATTTAGTGACAAAAAATTAAAAAAATCATTCAAAGAGATCAAAGAAGACCGCTGGTGGCGCGGTGCGGATTTTGATCGTGAAAAGTATGATGAAGATCTGGTAAATTTAATCAGTTTTTACCAGAATGAGGGTTACAGAGACGCTGAAGTACTCAAAGATTCGATATATTATAATGAAGAAAAAGATGACATGTTTGTTGATATTTGGGTTTCGGAAGGCAAACAGTACATTTTTGGAGATATTAGCTGGGAAGGAAATGAACTCTTTTCTAATGATGAATTAACAGCCAATTTGCGTTTTGATAGTGGTGATGTTTACAGCAAACAAAAGCTGGATGAAGCTGTTTATCAGCATATTGGTAGTCTGTATTATGACAGAGGTTATATTTATTCTACTATTACTCCCCAGGAAGTTGTTGATGAAGATAAGGACAATAAACTAAATTTACATTTTTATGTTACAGAGGGCAATCAGGCCAAGATCAATGCGATTCGGGTGAGTGGTAATACCAAAACCAAGGAAAAGGTGATCCGCAGAGAACTGCGAATTTATCCTGGTGATACATTTAACCGGTCTTTGTTGGAAAGAAGTCAGCGAGAAGTTTGGATGCTGAATTATTTTGGCAATGTTGAACCCCAGGTAATTCCCTCATCAGGTGACCAGGTTGATCTGGAATTCAAGGTTGAAGAAAAATCAACTGACACCGCCAACATGTCCGCAGGCTGGAGTGAACGTGACCGCCTGATTGGAAGTGTAGGTGTTGGTATGGCCAACCTTTTTGGAAACGGACAACGTTTGAATTTTAACTGGAGTTTTGGCCAGTATTACCGTTCATTCAGCATCAGTTTTACGGAACCTTGGGTTATGGATACACCCACTTTGGGTGGTCTCAGTTTTTACGATACTCAGCGTGACGCGTATTATTATGGATATCGTCAGCAGAGTAGAGGTGGTTCTATAAGATTGGGACGCCGTTTGAACTGGCCCGATAACTTTTTTAGAACAGATTGGATTTATCAATATGATCAGACGACCTTGTCTGATTTTAATGACTATTATGTTGAAAGCAATCCTAATGGTATTGTATCTTATGACTGGCCTTTGATAAGCAGCAGTGTTACCCATATTTTTTCAAGAAACAGTCTTGATCGTCCCGAATTTCCCACAGCGGGTTCTGAAGTGTCTTTAACCACAGAGCTTGCCGGTACGGTATTGGGTGGTAATGTTGATTATCAGAAGCACAGTTTTCAGATAGACTGGTTTATGCCATCGTACTGGAAATTGGTATTGTACACCGGGTTCCAGGCTGGCTATATGGAGACGATTGGCGGAAGTTCGAGCATCCCGTATCAGGAATACTTTTTTATGGGTGGTGACGGATTGTCACAATCTATCCCTTTGCGCGGTTATGATGATCCATTGTCGGGATACAGCCGTATAGCAGAAGGTGGAAAGGCAATGATGAAATATACTGCTGAAATCCGTATACCGATAGCTCCGAATCCAACAATATTTGCACTGTTGTTTGCTGAAGCGGGAGATGTGTGGAAGAGTTTTAGATACGCGGACCCATTCAGTATGAGACGATCTGCAGGTATTGGTGCCAGAGTTTTCATGCCCATGATTGGTATTATCGGTTTTGACTATGGATATGGATTTGATCGTGTTGATGCCTACGGTGATCCTGATCCCAAGTGGAAAATGCATTTTGTATTTGGAAGAAGCTATTAATAAAGTAATTTAACAATAATCAATATAGGATATTGGAGGAAAAAGTGAAAAAAAGTAATCTCATCAAGGGTGCAATGGTAATTTTTATTTTATTGATTGCAACATCAACTTTTGCTCAGAAAATTGGTTACATCAATTCACAGCAAATTCTTGCATCATATAAAGAAGCTCAAGATGCACAAGACAGACTTGATAAAATCAACAAAGAATGGGAAGCTGAAGCCCGTGAGATGCAACAGCAGTTGGAAGAGATGAACGAACAGTTGGAATCTCAGCGTTTACTTTTGAGTGAAGAACGTCAGAAAGAAAAAATGCAGGAAATGCAGGCATTGTACCTGAAAATTCAACAGTACCAGGCCCAAAAATGGGGACAAAGTGGTGAGTTTTACAGCGAACAAGATAAACAGATGAAACCTGTATTTGACAAGATCAACGAAGCTATCAAGCTTGTTGGTGAAGATGAACGTTTTGATTATATTTTTGATACTGTTGCAGGTAATATTGTATATGCCAGCCCGAACCAAACAGACCTGACCGAACTGGTTATTGAAGAGCTTGAAAAAGGTCTTGAAACTACAACTAAATAATTGATCTGATAGTATAAATCAGGGCGCATATGTCTTTAACCATAGATAGTATTGCTGAAATGATCGGCGCTGTTGTAGACGGTGACGGATCAAGGGAAATCAGCGGTTTAGCCAAGATTGAAGAGGCAATACAAGGTCAGCTTTCATTTATTGCCAATAACAAGTATTTCAAGTTTATTGAAACTACGAATGCTTCGGCAGTGTTGGTTGAACCGGATTTCCCAGAGGCAAAAGATAAAACCTTGTTACGAGTGAAAAACCCGTATTTTGCATTCCTCAAGCTTGCCCGACATTTTTACAAACAAAAACCTCAGGTTTTACAAGGAATTCACGAAACAGCCAGTATTGGTGAAAATTGCTCAATTGGTGAAAAATCCGCAATTGGCGCCAATGTTGTAATAGGTTCGGATTGTAAAATTGGTGCAAATGTTGTGATTCATCCGGGTGTTGTTTTGGGTACCGATGTTTCGGTTGGTGATAATTGTATCCTTTATGCCAATGTTACAGTTCGAGAACAATGTGTAATTGGTAACGGGGTAATCATCCATATGGGGGCCGTAATTGGTTCCGATGGTTTTGGTTTTGCATTTGAGGATGGCAAGTATCACAAATTGCCGCAAATGGGCAATGTGGTGCTGGAAGATGATGTTGAGGTTGGTGCCAATACAACCATAGATCGGGCCACACTGGGAGAAACTCGTATTAAAACCGGTGCAAAAATTGACAATCTGGTACAAATTGCACACAATGTGCAGGTAGGTGAACATACCGCAATTGCCGCACAGGCTGGAATTTCCGGCAGTACAAAAATTGGTCGTTATGTTAGAATGGGTGGCCAGGCAGGTTTGGTTGGTCATATTGAAATTGGCGATCAGGCGGCTATTGGAGCTCAGGCGGGTATCACCAAATCAGTACCGGAAAAGGAATTTGTATCCGGGTATCCTGCACGTCCTCACATGCAGGCTAAGCGTGAAGAAGCCAGTTTGGCGAAATTACCGGAATTGATCAAAAAAGTCAGACGACTTGAAGCACAATTACGGGATCTAGAAGGAAAAATTGAATAAAGTTCAACAATCTGGGGTTGTATTGTATTTAATTCATCAATCCCTTTTTTATATGTAACTGGCGCATTGCGCATCTAGGAGGTGAAATGCTGACAAACCAACGGACAATAAAAGAGTCTGCGTCCTATGCTGGTGTTGGCTTGCATACTGGAAATAAAACAAAAATAACATTTAAACCTGCCCCCGCTAATTCCGGTATTTTATTTAAACGTGTTGACATTGAAGAGAGTCCTGTGATTCCCGCTGATGTGGATCATGTAGTGGATATTTCACGAGGTACAACTATTGGTATTAACGATGTTAAGATCCATACAGTTGAACACGTTTTGGCAGCCATTAGCGGACTGGAAATTGATAATATTATTTGTGAAATTGATGGAAATGAACCCCCGGTTGGGGATGGAAGTGCATTACCCTTTGTGGAAGTTTTGCTGAAATGCGGTTTTGAAGAGCAGGAATCTCCACGGGATTATTTGGTTATTGATCGTACCATTGCATATTCCGAACCGGACCGCGGTATTGATATCGTTGTTTTCCCATCTGACGAGTTTCGTATCACCTTTATGGTTGATTATCAAAACCCGGCATTGGGCACACAATATACATCCATGTATTCATTGCGGGAAGAGTTTGCAACAGAATTTGCCGCTTCACGAACTTTTTGTTTTTTGCATGAAGTTGAAGAGCTGTGGAAAGCCGGCCTTATTAAAGGTGGTGATCTGGATAATGCTGTTGTTATTATAGATCGTGATATGGATACAAAAGAGTTAAATGATCTTCGTAAAATGTTTGGCATTGAAGCTGATGTGAGCATGTCATCGAATGGAATTCTGAACGGTAAAGAGTTGCGTTATCCCAATGAACCGGTTCGTCATAAAGCGCTTGATCTGATTGGTGATCTGGCACTGTTGGGTGTTCCTATCAAGGGGCATATCATTGCGGCGCGCTCAGGACATAAGGCAAATGCTGAACTGGTAAAACTTATACGTAAAGAATACAAGAAAAAACTGATCAAATCAAAATATCAGATCAATCAACGCACTGGTGTTTTTCTGGATACTGAAGCGATTATGCGAATTTTACCGCACCGCTATCCATTCCTGCTGGTAGACAAGATTATTGATCTGATTCCTCAGGAACGCGTTATTGGTATCAAAAATGTGACCATGAATGAGCCGTTCTTTCAGGGACATTTTCCCGGATGGCCGGTTATGCCGGGTGTTTTGATCATTGAAGCCATGGCACAAACCGGTGGTATTATGCTGTTAAATTCAGAAACGGATCCGGCTGAAAAAGCCGTGCTGTTTACGGGTATAGATAACGTTCGATTTCGTAAAACCGTTACACCCGGAGATACTCTGCGTTTTGAAGTGGAAATGGGACCGTATCGTCGTTCATTGGCAAAAATGTTCGGAAGAGCATTTGTAAACGATGAACTGGCTTGTGAAGCTGATTTGATGGCTGCAATAGTAGACCGTAAAAATGTGTGACGGAGCATTTAATTTAGTAAGGGAATAACCTTGTCAGAAATACATAATACAGCTATAGTTGATCCCAAGGCCCAAATTGGAGACAATGTCTCCATAGGGGCCTTTTCTATTATCGAAGGGGATGTTGTAATTGGTACTGGTACCCGCATTGGTACCAGTGTGCATATTTACAATGGTGCCAGAATTGGTGAAAATTGCAACATACATCAGGGCGCTGCTGTTGCCAATATTCCCCAGGATCTAAAATTTGGTGGCGAAGAGAGCCTTTTTATTATTGGTAATAATACTACCATTCGTGAATGTGTTACATTGAACCGGGGTACACATGCTACAGGTAAAAGCGAGATAGGCAGCAATTGCTTACTGATGGCTTATACCCACGTTGGTCATGATACGGTAGTTGGTGATGATGTTATTCTTGCCAACGGTGTACAACTCGGTGGACATGTTGTGATTGAGGATTTTGCCATTATAGGTGGTATGACACCTGTGCACCAGTTTTGCAAAATTGGAAGACACGCTATGATAGGTGGTGGATTTCGTGCGGTGCAGGATGTTCCACCATATATCACTTGTGCCGGAGAGCCATTGCAGTTTCATGGTTTGAATTCTATTGGATTACGACGACGTGGATTCAAGATGCCGGTTATAAAATCATTAAAAGCTACTTACAAGCTGTTGTTCCGTTCTCATCTGAACGTGAGCCAGGCAATTGAACGCATTCGCAATGAAGTGGAAATACTGCCCGAGGTTGAGCATGTATTGACTTTTATTGAGAATTCTGACCGCGGATTGATCAAGGGAAGCGATGACTAGTAACGGGCATCAGGAAACATGGCGATTCATTAATTCGGGTTTTTTGGATGGCGAAACCAATATGGCCATTGATGTTGCTTTGGCTGAATGTATGTCATCCGAAAGCAGATACCCGATTTTGAGACTGTATGGGTGGACACCTCACGCAATTTCTCTGGGATTCCATCAAAAAAAAGAAGAGATTGACCTAGAATTGTGTCGTGAAGAGGGGATTGATATTGTATCCCGACCGACCGGTGGAAGAGCTATATTGCATGCGGACGAGTTGACGTATTCGGTTATTATACCGGAATCAAGCCAGTATTATGAAAAAGAGATTAGCAAGGTTTATGAAAGAATCAGCCAATGTCTTGTTGCCGGGTTGAATATGCTCAATTTTCCGGTAGAGTTTGAACGTGCGGTGCAAACTCCCAAGGATTTTTCTAAAGGGGAATTGTCATCGATGTGTTACGCGTCTACTGTGCAGCACGAAATCAGTTATCAAGGCAAAAAGCTTGTTGGCAGTGCTCAACGTCGTTTAAATGGCGTTGTTTTGCAACATGGATCCATTTTGATTGGTAATGATCATTTGGATATTGCGAATTATTTGTCTGGCAAGAGTAGTGAAGCCAAAGAAAAAATAAAATCTTTTATGATGAAAAAGACCATTTGCTTAAATGATTTAAGTAATGGCAATAGAGTTATATATTCTGATCTTGCGGTAGCTATTAAAAGCGGTTTTGAAGAAAAATTATATATTAAATTTCTGGAAACTGAATTGACACCCAGGGAACTCACGACTGTAGAAAAAATTAAAACTGTATCTATTCATGAGTGAAATAAACAAAAAAGCATTAACCCTGCTGGGGTGCAGCGGCTCTATTGGGCAGAATTGTTTGAAAATTGTGCGGCAAAATTCTGATCGGTTTTCGATTTCTGCGTTGAGTGTTCACAGTAATGTTGAATTTTTAATCGATATGGTGAAAGCATTCAAACCTGAATTTGTAGCCGTATCCGGAGTGGAGCCTACACTAGAGCAGCATGCCGCCTTTGCCGAGCTGGGTGTAAGATTGTTTACCGGGCCAGATTGTTTGCAACGCATTGTTCAGGAATCAGAGTATGACTTGCTGGTGAATTCAATCGTAGGCAGTGCGGGTTTTTTACCTACCCTGACAGCTCTTGAACGTAAAAAAAATATAGCCCTTGCAAACAAGGAAACTCTGGTTATTGGCGGCGAGCTGGTTATGGAATCGGCATCTCAAAACGGTTGTTCTATATATCCCATTGACAGCGAACACAGTGCTATCTTTCAGTGTCTGATGGGCGAGTCTATGGATAGTGTGGAGAAAATCATTCTGACTGCGTCGGGTGGACCGTTCCGCAATTTTACCCTTGATGAGATGAATCAGGTTACGGTTGAGCAGGCTTTAAAACATCCCAATTGGGATATGGGCGCCAAAATCACCATTGATTCCGCAACCATGATGAACAAGGGATTGGAAGTGATAGAGGCGCGCTGGTTGTTTGGAATGCCGGTTGAAAAGATCCAGGTGGTTATTCATCCGCAATCGATTATCCATTCTATGGTAGCGTTTTGTGATGGATCGATAAAAGCGCAAATGGGTGTGCCGGATATGAAGGTACCTATCCAGTTGGCATTGACATACCCTGATCGGATAGAATCTGATTTTGAACGGCTCGATTTTTGCGATATAACTGATCTGACATTTCAGGTACCGGATCTGGATAAATTCAGGGCTTTGAAAATTGCATTTGAGGCCATTGCAACAGGAGGAACGGCTCCTGCTGTTATGAATGCGGCAAATGAAGCCGCGGTTGATCTGTTTCTAAAGAAAAATATTGGATTTATGCAAATTCCGGAAGCTATTGAGCGTGCTTTGAATGAACATTCGGTTATACAAAATCCGGACAAGGATACACTGGTAGAAGCGGATTTATTGGCCAGATCAGACATTTATAAATATTTTTTATAAAAAATGAACCTTTTGACTGTTTTATACGTCAAATATATGACAAATTATTGGATATAAATAAGGGAACGTGATGGATAGTGTTTTGCATTTTACAGGAACATATTTAATACCTTTTATTTTTGTGTTGGGACTGCTGATAGTAGTTCACGAGTTGGGACATTTTCTTTTAGCAAAACTGGTTGGAATTCGGGTAGAACGATTTTCTATTGGATTTCCTCCCCGTTTGTTTGGCAAAAAAATTGGTGATACCGATTATTGTATTTCTGCCTTGCCCATTGGCGGATATGTTAAAATGGCGGGAATGGTTGATGAAAGTCTGGAAAGAGACAGCATTAAAGGCGAACCCTGGGAGTTTATGTCGAAACCCATGTGGGCAAAAATGCTGGTAATTTTTGCAGGACCGTTTTTCAACTTTTTATTAGCCATGTTTATTTTTATGGGTAGTGTGTTAATTAATGGAATTAATGAGCCTGTTGAACCCATGACTCCGGTGATTGGCTCTGTTATGAATGATATGCCGGCTGCAAAGATTGGTTTGGAAGAAGGTGATATCATTACCGCTATTCAGGGACAGGAAATCCAGGAATGGGATGACCTGGTAGCTATTATTCATAATGTACCTGAAAAAGAAGTTTCGATAGAGTGGGAACGTGATGGCGAAACCATGTCCGGAACGGTTGTACCTATTCTGGATCCCATTCACGATATTGGTTTGATAGGTGTTGGTCCTGTAACCGAGATCCGGCAACCTGGTATTTTTGAAGCGTTTTGGATCGGTACAAGAATGACCTGGAATATGACGGTCATGATTGGTGAATCTTTTGGAATGTTGTTCAGCGGTAAGGTACCTTTTAAAGAAAGTATTGGCGGCCCCATTGCTATTGCCAAAATGACAGGAGAACAGGCTTCTGCTGGTTTTAATTATTTGATGGGTTTTGCGGCAATGTTGAGCATTAACCTGGGTTTGCTGAATTTACTGCCTTTACCGGTTTTGGATGGCGGACATCTGGTGTTTATTTTGATTGAAGGAATTATGCGCAAACCCTTGTCTATTAATATCAAGCTGATTGTACAGCAGATTGGTTTGGCTTTGTTACTTGCGCTAATGGTTTTTGTGATCTTTAACGACGTATCTCGTCTCATTCCGTAAAAATTTTTATATGAAACCCGGCAGATTATCTGCCGGGTTTTTGTTTTCTCCACATTTTTCATAAATTTAAAATAAACTTGACACTCTCCTATATAAATATTACTTTATGTTTTACATTATCTTATAACTTGAAAGGAGCCGGACGTGGAAATAAAAAAGACCGGATTCTATGATGTGCATGTTGATGCAGGTGCCAAAATTGTAGAATTTGCCGGGTATGCTATGCCTATACAATACAAGGGTATTATTGATGAACATAAACGTGTTCGTACCACGGCGGGGTTGTTTGATGTTTCGCATATGGGTGAATTTCTCGTTCGCGGTAAAGATGCAGAAGCATTTTTACAACGTATTACTATTAACGATGTTGCAAGCTTGCAGGTAAACCAGGTACAATACTCTGCCATGTGTTATGATGATGGCGGCATTGTTGATGATTTGCTGGTTTACAAGATGGATGATCATTATATGATGATTGTCAATGCCGCCAATCTTGAAAAAGACTGGAACTGGGCTGTTGAACATAAATTGGGTGATGTAGAGTTGGAGAATATAAGCGATGATACATCGCTGCTGGCATTACAGGGACCAAAATCCATTGAAATATTGCAAAAGCTTACCGATGTGGCTGTTGGCGATATTGTTTATTACTGGACATTGCCAGGCAAGGTGGATGGTGTGGAAATGCTGATCTCTCGCACTGGTTATACCGGTGAAGCGGGATTTGAGCTTTGTTTCCCCAAACAATATTCCGAACAGATCTGGAACGCACTGATGGAAGCAGGTAAACCTTTTGATATTGAACCTGTGGGACTGGGTGCCAGAGACACACTGAGACTTGAAATGAAATATTGCCTGTATGGCAATGATATTGATAAAACTACCAATCCTATTGAAGCAGGATTGGGCTGGATCACCAAAGCAGACAAGGGTGATTTTATTGGTCGTGACGCAATTGTGAAAATGCAGGAAGAAGGCCCTACACGCAGACTGGTTGCTTTCGAGTTGAATGATCGGGCGTTTCCTCGTCATGGATATGCGATTACAAAAGACGGTGCCGAGGTAGGTACTGTAACCAGCGGTACTTTTTCACCTATGCTTGAAAAAGGAATTGGTATGGGATACGTTAACAGACCACATACCAAATTTGGAACTGAAATTGATATTATGGTTCGTAACAAGGCGGTCCCCGCAACTGTGGTAAAACCGCCGTTTTATAAAACAACTGTATGATTTGATGCATAAACCAAGTATACGGATCTTTGAAATACCGGAACATGCTAAACCGTCTGAATTAACGGGATCGGTTTCCATTGTAATAGATGTGCTGCGTGCAACTTCAAGCATGGCTACGGCATTGAACAATGGATGCAATGAGATTTATCCTGTTGTTGACGTTCAGGACGCGTTTGTTCTCAGAGAAGAGCTTTTGCCACAATCGGTAAAATTGTGTGGGGAGCGCAATGGTGTGAAAATTGAAGGATTCGATTTTGGGAATTCTCCATTAGAATACCAGCGTTCCATTATTAAAGATAAAACTCTGGTCTGGACAACATCGAACGGTACCAAAGCAATGCAGCATGCATTGTCTGCAGAGTGGATTTATATTGCATCTCTGTTGAATTTGAGCACAATCGCCAAAACTGCTGCCGGACACGCGCAAAATGTTAATATTTTATGCGCGGGTACGAATGGAGAATCCACTTTGGAAGATACGGTATGTGCCGGTTTACTGGCCCGGGAGATTGTAAATATTGATGAACAGTTTCATTTGGATGAGTTTACCATATCTCTCATTAAACAGGCAGAGCTGTATGAGTGTGATATGTTCAATATGATGCTGCAAAGTAAACATGGGCGGTATTTACAAGAAATTGGATTTGAAACGGATTTGCATTTTTGTTCACAAAAAGATTATTACGATTTAAATATGGTATTTGATAAACGTGTTGTTAAATTAGCACCCTGAGGATATGAGAAACGCAAAAAAGAAAAAAACTGTAAAATATTCCGGAGCTTCATTGCCGGACAGAAAACAGGAAGAGTTGATTGGTTTGCTGCTGATCCTGATGGGTATTCTGATGCTGATTGCACTTTTTACCTATGAACCAGGAGAAGCACCAAATAATATTGAACATCCGGGATTGATAAAAAATGGATTGGGAATTGCCGGAGTCTATGTGGCTTATTATTTAATCCACTGGACCATTGGATTCCCTGTTCTGGTACTGCCATTTTTCGTAATAGCCTGGGGTATTAACCGGTTGATAGGTAAAAGCCCTTACGAGTTGGCAAGATGGACCGGAATGACTTTTTTATTTGCATTTTTACTCTCTATTGGTTTTGCCCTGCATGATGTGATATCTTCGGTTGGCAGTTCACCTGCTTTCGAGTTTTCCGGGCGTTTCGGTGGAATGGGCGCACAATTGCTTGTTATTATTTTTGGCAAGTCTGGTGCGGTTGTGGTATTGATTGGTATCATAATGGTCACGGTTTTATTGTCTACCACATTCAGTTTTGCCGAATTGTATAATATAATCAGTACATTTTTAACCAAATTTTTCTTTCAGGCAGGCATTTTCCTTAAAAAGAGTTTCAAAACACCAGCGAAACAAAAACGTCCGCGTCCGGCATTGGTACGGCACCAGCGTGAAAATGTTAGAAAACCCGAGGTTGAAGAAGAGGAAGAAGAGCCGCCTACACCAGTTAAACCTAAAATCTTTGGTCGACCCGAACCCAAGCCGGTTATTGATTATGATCCCGAATATGGAGAATCGGATCCCGGATATGACGAAGAGTTGCAGCAGCAAAAAGCGCCTATTGATCCCGCAAAGATTGGAGCTTTGAAAGAACAGTTGAATCTGGAACTGGGCAATAAAGCGAAAATATCTGAAGAAGATGAAGTTGATTTGGATGAAGAACCGCCACCACCACCCGGAAGACCTTATGAAAAGCCACCTATGGATTTGATGTTTTATCCTGATGATCAGGAAGATTATGTGGATGAAGATATGCTACAGGCTAATGCACGGATGCTTGAAGACAAGCTGGCGGATTTTGGAATCAAAACCACTGTATTGGAAATTCATCCCGGGCCTGTGATTACCCGATATGAACTTGAACCGGCCCCAGGTGTTAAAGTCTCGCGAATTACCGCATTAGCAGACGATCTTGCTATGACCATGCGGGCAAAGCGAATCCGTATTGTTGCACCTGTGCCCGGTAAGGCGGCAGTGGGTGTGGAATTGCCGAACATGAATCCTGCAACTGTATTCCTCAGGGAAATTGTAGAGACACCGGAATTTCAGGAAGCCAAATCTCCGCTGACTATAGCTGTGGGTAAAACGATATCAGGCAAACCGTTTATTGCCGATCTTGCTAAAATGCCGCACTTGCTCGTTGCGGGTGCTACCGGATCTGGCAAGAGTGTGTGTTTGAATACCATCATTATGAGCTTTTTGTACAAAGCTACACCGGAAGAAGTTCAGTTTGTGCTGATTGATCCGAAACGATTGGAATTGTCAAATTATGCCAAATTGTTCAGGCACCATTTGAGCTATGTGCAGGGATCGAAGGAAAAAGTAGCTACATCTGCCAAGTCTGCTATACAGGTTTTCAAGTCTGTAGAACAGGAGATGGAGCGGCGTTACGAAAAGTTGGCCGGTGCGGGTGTTCGAAATATTGAAGAATATAATGAACGTATTCGTGATGGCATATATCAGGCTGAAGGTGAAGAAGAAACCAAAACATTGCCTTATATGGTTGTCGTTGTTGATGAGCTTGCGGATTTGATGATGACCTCGCAAGCCTCCAAAGAGGTTGAAGAGCCTATTGCTAGATTGGCCCAGATGTCTCGTGCTGTGGGGATCCATTTGATTTTAGCTACACAACGTCCCTCTGTTGATGTAATTACAGGTGTGATCAAGGCAAACTTTCCGGCGCGTATGGCGTTTCAGGTAGCTTCCAAGATTGATTCCCGGACCATTCTGGATACAAACGGAGCGGAAAAATTATTGGGCCGTGGTGATATGTTGTATTTACCTCCTGCGAGTCCTGAAACAATTCGTATCCATTGTGCGTTTATAAACTTGAACGAGATTGAGAGTATTATTGAACATATTCGTCACCAATCTCCGGTAGATAAAAAACCGCTTCCTCTCTATACGGAAGCTGAAGAAACATCCAGTTATGGTGGAATAAGCGGAGATCGGGACGCTTTGTTTAATGAAGCGCTCAAGTTAGTTGTGCGACACCAGCAGGGATCTGTATCGTTGATACAACGACGTCTCAAAGTCGGGTATTCACGTGCTGCACGGATCATAGATGAACTTGAAGACGCAGGTGTAGTAGGTCCGTTTGAAGGAAGTAAAGCACGTGAAGTTTTGATCTCGCCCGAAGAATTGGAAGCTATGGAAAACGGCGCGGTGGATAATATGAGTGACGATGATGATGAGTATCTTGAATAGAGGAACCTTGAGAATGAAGAAAATTTTAATATTGATATTGATTGGTTTTGTATCTCTGGCATTTGCCAAAGATGATGCCAATGACCTTTTAAAAGATGTGCAAAAGACCTATAAATCTAACAAGGATTTAAGCATAAATTTTACTCAGAAATTTTTGTGGAAGCTGACAAAAGAAGAGATTACCATTGCCGGCAAGATATTTGTGCAGGATGGTGAAAAATTTCGTTTTGAGAATCCCGATAATCTGATCATTAATGATGGCAAGGCTTTGTATACACTAAGTTATGCCAATAATCAGGTGATTGTGAATGATGCCAAGCAGGGTGGAGATCAGCCTTTTTTAAAGAGCTTTATTGAGAAATATATTACTGATTATAATGCTGAATGGGTTGAAGAAAAATCGGGGATTGTGCATTTACATTTGACTGCTAAAAGCCAGGATGAATTTGTGCGTCAGGTGCATTTGTGGGTAGATAAAGATTCCAAACTGATCAACAAGGTTTTGCAGATTGACGCAAATGAGAACGAAACCACCTATAAAGTTGATTCTGTGGATTTGGATACCAAACTCACCGCAGATGATTTTAAAATCTCCAATTTGGACCAGTACGAATTGATAGACCTTCGATAATATATTATTGTACCATACTTGCACCAGGGGGAAATATGAAAAAGATCATATTACTATTATGTTTTGTTTATATCTCACTCCTTTTTATGTTTTGCGAACGTGAAAAATTTCCATTATCAAATGTATCAGAACCTGAACCAGTTACCGATGTTGATACGGTGTCTGTTCCGGAAGAACCTGCACCTGAACCAATTACGGGATTGAATAGTGCATATCTGCCCCTAAAAACCGGTAATGTTTGGACCTATGAATATGTGAAAGAAATTAAAAGTGGAGTTACAAGTGAATCATGGGATATTTACGGTGAAATGGATTGGACTGTTATTGACTCTGCATTGATTGATACCCTGGAATATTATGCTGTTGATGCACAGGTTGCCGGAATATCCATTCATTACTTTTTTGATAATCCATCCATTGAACCGGATACGAATTTTAATTATTCTGATTCAAAACAGTTTCAAATTGTAAAATATGATACAGTGATTTATGAGATCCAATATGAAACCAGTTGGAACCTTTCAATCAATAATTACGTATTAGAAAATTTCAGCCAAATAACAACAGATACACTTTATATCAGAGGGACTGACTATTATCCGTACTATGAAGTGACCAATGTTGAATTTGTTAAAGAATTTGGGATTTCATTTCTTGAATGGGGTCAGGGATCAAATTCTTATGTTTATGAAGCATTAAAATTAAAGGATTTTGAAATTGAGTAACGAAACTATATCGAACAAGACGATACTGATCACGGGTGCGTCATCCGGGATTGGCAGGGAACTGGCAGTTCAGTTGGCGCAAAAAGGAAATCGTTTAATCCTGGTAGCACGTCGGGAAGACCGGCTGCTGGAGCTGGTAAAATCTTTGCCCAATCTGGATCAGCATTTGTTTTTCCCTTGTGATGTTAGCGATGAAAAAGCCGTGCAGCATGTGTGCGAGTCTTTATTGGAAGAGGGAACCGAGATTGATCTGCTTTTAATGAACGCTGGAATGAGTTTTGGATTTAATGTAAACGATATCAATCTGGACCATTTTCATCATGAATTCAAGGTCAATTATTTTCATACATTGTATTTTCTGAAATATCTGTTGCCGGGGATGATTGAGCGTAAACGCGGAACCATTGCAGCCGTTACGAGTCTGGCCGCGTACCGGGGAATGCCGGAATCCGCGCCATATTGTTCCAGCAAGGCGGCGCTGTACAATCTAATGGAGAGTTTGCGTATTGATCTCTGGAGGACCGGTGTAAAATGTGTGATTATTTCACCGGGATTTGTGAAATCCGAGATCACGGACCGGAACACATTCCAAATGCCATTTTTGATGGATACGGACAAGGCAGCAGCCAGAATTATCCGCGGTCTTGAAAAAGGCAAGTTAGAGATCCATTTCCCGTACCGGATGTCAATGTTTGGTAAATTTATAAAATTGTTACCGCATGGTGTGTACACCCGGTTGATGCAGGGAAAAAGGGATTGACGGGAGACGGAAAAGTAATCAGTTGGCAGTTATCAGAAGAAAAGCTGTTAGCTGTCAGCTATAAGCCATCAGCTTTTAGCCACAGATTCAAACGGATGGATACAGTAATCCGGGACAAATATCCCGAAGATATATTCAACACGGTATCCGCAAGTTCAGTGGGTGGACACGGATACAGATAATCAAAGATGTAAATATATGATAAGGGGGATTAATCCGGGATATTGTTTTTGCTCCGGGCGAGGTACATGATATTCCGTTTATCAATTTCTTTCAATACTGCAAATACTTTATGCACATGTTCCATATTACAGTCTTTATCGATTATGAGAATGACATTGGGACCAATTGAGTGTGGATCTCCATGTCGTCTGCCCGACCATTCTATCAATTCTTTTTTTAATATTGCAGGATTTACGGTTGTGTTTTGATAATGGATAGCACCTGCAATATCAACAGAGATAATGGCACAATCCAGATGGCGGATACCGGCAAGGGCCTCCTGTTTAACTGCTGAGGGTAGTTTGATCTCTTTTTTGTGTAATACCAGTTGATAGCCTGTATTGTCAAACATTGAGAAAAAGACAGTATAGCTGATTCGACCTGCAAAAGTAAGGAATACAAAAAAAGTTATAATTTTTCCCAGATTTAAATAGTTGTTTCTCTTTGTTTTTCGATAATTCCACTCGTCAATGAACCGGTTAGGGTTATTTGATTTTGTATGGAGAATGGTCGATTTGACGGTTTTGGGGGATGGGATGAAAAACATTGTTTTTTCTTTATAAATGTATTGAGGAAATGAACTCTAGTATTTATTTTTAAATGTTTTTACGAATAAAATTGTCTTGTCATCTTTGTTCAATGCGGGTGATGTACCCAAAGCAATTTCTTTGTATTCTGCTTTTTCGATGTCTATTGCATATATATGGGTGTTGCTACAATAATCAGTTCCTGCAATTACATGCGTGCCTTGTGAATTAATATTCAGTATCTGATTGGGACCAATGGCCCTACATTCTTCATGTATTGTATCTCCCAAATTATAAAAGTTTTGTGTGTTTGCGTCAAACACTTTGATTCCTCTAAAGGGTTCATTTGTGAGGTAAACCAGCCGGTCACCCTTTGTTGCATATTTCATTTTGGACGCCGAGGCTGTATTCTCGTCTATTTTTCGTTTTTCACCGGTAATTAAATTATAACTGTAAAGCGTTGTAGTGCCCCCGTAATTGATCTCATTATTATAGTTGTTCATGTAATAAATGATTTTATCATCTTTGCCAAAACAGGGTGATTCAAAGGGATTAAAATGCAGGTTCTCCTCTTTTACTGTTATCAGCGTTACCGAGCTGTCTGAATCCATATCATACAATTTGATAGCTGGTTTCTCCTGGTCCTCTGTATCAAATACGCATACATATACAATTTTTTTACCATCACTTGAGAAACGTGGGTAACGTTCGACAATTGATGGCGTATTTGTGATTTTTTTCATTTCAAATGATTCTGTGTCAATCATGTACAAATCTGAACTGTCACCGCCACATCTAATAGCTATATTATCCCCATTGGGACTAGTATCAATGTCAATAATATTGTCCGGTATTCTGATTTCTTTAACAAGCGTTCCTTCAAGATCGTAAATATATAGATCATCACGGTTGACTAGAAATTGGGATTTATCACCCAACCAATATATATCCGCACTTGAAGCTTCTGCACCACCGGCATGATTTACAAGCGTTTCAAAATTTTCTCCATCTATTGAAATAAGCGAAATAAAAGATTCATAATAGAAATATTCGGAGGATTCCTCTTTTACAGGTAATGAACACGCCATTAGAATTATGAGCAATATTAAAATGTAAAAAGCAAATTTCAATCGTGTATACCTCGTTAAAAGTGTTTATCGAACCACTGCGATTTTTTTGATAATGGCCTGCTGGCTGTCCGTTGCTTTGAGAAAATAGATCCCGGCTGCCAGATTGGGCAGTTGGAACCTGACGGACTGTTGCCCCGTGTTGAACTGCCGGTTAAAAGTATGGATTCGCTGTCCCAGAATATTGTACAATTGGAAATCCATTTTGGATTGTTTATGTATATCCAACTGAAAGGTGATCGATTGTCCCGCTCTGCTGGGATTGGGTGATGGGTCGGACAAGCTGAACCGGCTCGGAATCTGTTGGGATATTGGGTCGTCGTCAATGCCGGTGATGAGATCGTTAATGTTGAAAATGCTGGCATAGACGTTTTGTCCGGTTTCGGAATCGCGGATATCGGTACAGGCAAAGACGATGTGGTTGCCGATACATTTGCTTGTGAAATTGGTCATGTTATAATAACTTTTTTGAGGAAAACAGCTTAGCGTGCTTTGTGTGTAAAACTCCAATTCAGTTGTAATTAGTTGAAATTTAGCTGAATAAGCAGAATTGAACAAAAATGTATCATCACTAATAGGAAGAACACTAAAAGGTTCTATAAACTCGAATGATGTATTTGTTTCGGTTTGTTTTGTGATTGATCCTGATGTGTCAATGATTGTAAACGTACCATTTCTGTAATTGACAAGTTTGGATTCAGTAACCGGGAAGAATTTTGATTGCCCATATAAACCCGAAAATGTCTGAACACTGAATGATTGCGGATCAAATAAAAAATAATTAAAATTTGAATGAAACCAGATTTTAGTATCAGGTAATTTTGCTATTTTAAATTGTTCACCGTTGTTAAATGGATTGAGAATACTAGTTTCATCTATCATTTCTCCGTTAGAATTAAATGCTGCAAAATTAATCCTGTTTTCCAATAGATTAAAAACAACAAATGATGAAGCATCCAGCTTTTCAAAATAAAAAGTGAGAGTAGAGTCAAACAGTGCTTTTTCTAAAAGTATAGTATTTGTATGTAAATCATATTTTTCCATCTGTAAAGCGTTTGATTCAATGTCTTTGAAAAGTGTAATCAGCTCAGTTCCATTATTAAAAAACATGCCGTTAGTTGATGGTAAATCCATTTCCTGATTGATAATTGTACCGTCTACTGACATTTTAACTGTTTTTGTACTCCCGGATTCCTTAAATGTCACTGTGAAATTACTATCATCAATAGGACGAATATGTGAACATTCCTGGTTGGCCCCGGTATCAGGAGCTTTTAACGTTTTAAACTGTGAAATAGAATCATTTTTGATTTTAAATAATTCAGCCTGATTGTTATAAACAGCAGGTATAAATAATTCTTCCTCTTTATTTAAAAACATCTGTGTAAACATTTTACGATTGTATAATTGCGTCATGTCGAGAAAACTATCAGATATAAATTCAACCTGATCGTCTTTAATCTTTATAATTCTTGACCTGAAATGATTTCCAGCCAATAAATATCTTGTATTTTTTGATTCATTACTAATATGAAACATTTCGTTATAGTATTGATCGTCACCAATATAATAATTTTGTTTTTCAAGAATAGTACTGCTGGTATCAAATTGTATTGTTCTTAGTGTATCTCTTGTTGCCCATAAGAACAAGATAGTGCTATCTGTTATCATCTGAGCATTTGCCCAATATTGCTCAAAATCGTAATCTATAGAGTCCAGATATATTTTTTTTGCTGTAAAATCTGAATAGATGGGCTTGTCAATGTTAATTAAATCTAAAAATACTCCAGGGTGAAGTGTTAGCATCCATGATTGGCTTTTATCATCATTTTGTGCTATCGAATAATTTGATACGAGTTCTTCGTAACCATGATTGTTTTCATTATCCCAATAATCTATGTAAAGTGGATAAAAATCAGGAATTAGAGTTGAGAAATGTGAATCTTGAACTGCAATATTTATAGAACCACAGTTATTTTTGATCCAGATGTTTCTTTCTTGTGTTCGATAAAGTTCAATTTTTTCAATTGGATTAAAATAATCACATGGATTATATAAAATAGATTCAATATTTTTCTGTTCCGATATATTTGTATCGTCTTGAAAATGTTGGAAATCATAGTTTTCCAAGATTCCCGATTGAGAGTAATATTTACTTAGGATGGTATATTTATCATCTTCAGCCGAGACATATGTGTCTCCCGGAACCTGAAAGGGGGTATATAATTCATTTCCATTTTGATCAAAGATATTTGCCCATGCCTGATCAGGAACTCCACGATCATCATGCCAAATAACCATAAATTTGTCCGGTGAAAGCACATGCAGAGAAATGGATGTGGCTTTGAAATCGTTAGTGTCCGGTTCGGTGTTGACTAGGATATCTGTTATGTGTTGTGCTGATGCATTTATATGTACTAGTAAAAGTAAAAGTATTGAGTAATTTAAAATATTTTTCATTGTTCTGCCTCCAAGTTATCCCCCCGAGGGATTCTCGCTCATGGACGGGAGTTGGTTATCGTATCACTGCGATTTTTTTGATGATGGTCTGCTGGCTATCCGTTGCTTTGAGAAAATAGATCCCGGCTGCCAGATTGGGTAGTTGGAACCTGACGGACTGTTGCCCCGCGTTGAACTGTCGGTTGTAGGACTGGATTCGCTGTCCCAGGATATTGTACAATTGAAAATCCATTTTGGATTGTTTATGTATATCCAGTTGAAAGGTGATTGATTGTCCCGCTCTGCTGGGATTGGGTGAGGGTTCGGACAAACTGAACCGGCTCGGCACCTGTTGGGATATTGGGGCATCGTCAATGCCGGTGATGAGATCGTTAATGTTGAAAATGCTGGCATAGACGTTTTGTCCGGTTTCAGTATCGCGGACATCGGTACAGGCAAAGACGATGTGGTTGCCGATGCGTTTGCGCGTAAAGTTTGTCAGATAAGGAGACGCATTGGGGAATATTTCCTGGGGATGCAAGCATTCTGTTTCCAAATTCAAGTTGAAAATATTGAACATATATTGGTTGTTTATTCTATAGGGTAGTATAAAATAGGCATCATTTATCAATATGGGGTAGGTATAAGAACCGTATTCCGCTTGAAATGATATGTGATTTGACATCAACTCGATATTGCTTGTATCAATTAAAACTAAATTAATTGTGTATTCGTTTTGAATTTTTTTAATTGATAAATCTAAAAACAGAGAATCGTTGAGTGGGGTATTGTATTTCTTTACTTTGGGAGTGTACCGGATCGTTTTATTTATCGGGTCCCAAAGGGCAAAATTTCTATCATTCAACCAGAATTTGCCATTGGGCATGGTATATATTGCCAGGTCGTCATGTTCTTTTTTATATTTTTCAAACACCAATGAGTCTATTAATGTACCATTGGTATTGAAAATAGAAATTTTGTTTTGATAATCCTGCTGCGTTTGAAAAACAAAAAACTGATCATCATTTAATTTGCCATACGTAAATGTGTTTAAATGAGGTCGTAAGAATTTTTCCAACAATAGTGAACCATCAAGTGCGTTGTATTTGTGCAGGGTTACATAATCCGGGCCGCTAAAATATTCAACATTTAAATGTAAAAGCTCTTCTCCATTATTAAAGAGCAGACTGCCGGGAACGGGCCAGGATAATGGTGGTTGATCTCTTTCTCCGTCCATGTTCATATAAACGGATTTATAGTATTTGTCGGACTCGGTATATCTAATGGCAAAGCTGTTGTTGGTTTTTTTGAATATCCCCGGGGTGTTTTGGCTTGCTCCGTTACCGGTAAAAGACAGGTTATTGCAAGGTTGAAATGTGCTTCCTGAAGATTTGTAAAGAACCGGATCATTATTTTTTATTGCAACAAAAAACAAGTCTCCCGCAGGATTTTGATAAAACCGGTCTGACAAATTGAGTGTACCATAATTCTCAAAGTCTGTAATAGATTCAGAAATATTGGTGATATGATTATTTTGAATTGTTATTTTTTTAAGTTGATTTATAATACCTATATAAAGAAACATGGTCCCGTTTTGTTTATTGCTCAGATGAAAAGTAGACAATTCGTGATATCCGGGATCATTTACATTATCTTCTGGAAAAGGTAGAAACGCCTGATAACTTTTTACTTGTCCGCTGGTATCAATATGGGTTTCGATGAGGGAATCTTTTTTTGCCCAGAAAATTACAATAGAAGAGTCGTTTTCAGTTTCAGCATGCAACCATTTTGAAAAGCCCCAATCGGTTGAAAGCGTATCGTTAATAATGATTTTTGTGCTTTCTGTTGACCTTGTTTGATCAATTTTGCTTAAAAGTAACTGGTTTTCTCTGGGCCCGTCCCACCAGTAATTGGAGCGACTGATTACACACCAGGCAAAACTGTTATCTGCGGATGGGAATAGTGAAAAATGTTCTGCATCTGTTGTTCTATCATTATTGCTTAATGAATCCGGATGATAAAAGATATTCCAATTGGATTGTGTTGTACCCAGCATTTCATTTTGTGTTGCCCAATATATAGCACCCCCCGAATTATGAACATAGACATTTCCCCAGGATGTGCGCGTCATTGCTAATCCTTCTCCTGTAAAGCCTGTTCCACACATGCCAACATATTCGGAATATAATGAGGTAGGTTCTGATATCGGTTGATTGCTATTGAAATGTTGATAATAACCTTCATGTGTTTCCATAACGGGAGTAAGGTTGTAGTAGGAACCTAAAACCGTATAACTATCCTCGTAAACTGAAATGTCATCTCCCCCTGGGACCATAAAGTCATCATAAAGAATATTTGCATTTTCATTGAGGATGTTTGCCCACGCCAATCTGTGATCACTACGGTCATCATTCCAAATAACCATAAATTTCTCAGGTGAAAGCACATGAAGAGAGGTGGATGTGGCTTTGAAAGCGTTGGAATCCGGTTCGGTGTTGACTAGGATATCTGTTATGTGTTGTGGATAGCCAATAAATGGCAGATACAAAAGAACAAACAATACAATGCGTACAAGATAGTTACTCTTGTTCATGGCATTCTCCCTAAATATTGTGTATGTTGGTCCTTCCGAATCTGCCCCTTGATCCCTGTTTTAATATAGTGGATTGGCTATATGGATGCAAGTGTTTTTTTAACGTAAGACAGCAAAAGGCAAATGGCAGCCGGGAAAAGTTATCAGTAGTCAGTGCTTAGTTGTCAGAAAACACGTCATAGATGGTTGAGGGGAAATGTGATTTATGTAGGAGGGGGGACGCAGAATACAGGTTTTGAGTAGGGATCGGTCTCAGACCGATCCCTATATTGTGAATATTCAAGTTGGGATTGTTGACTCGTTTAAGAATATTCAATATATTTACAAATATCAATTTAAGGAGTAAATTATGTCTACTATTTCTTTGAAAAAGTGGATGGGGTTGGTAGTTGTAGCTCTGCTTTCATTTATTTTATTCTGTCAATCGCAGAGTGGGGAACCTGGCTCATCCGGCAAGAGCGAATTGGTAACGCAACTGGAATCCGTTTTTTATGATGCTAATTTTGGGCAGGTACCGCAGACTGTGTTTGCTGCTGTAGATTATGGTGCGGTTGCAGATGGAGAGACCATTAATACAAAGCAGATCCAGTCTGCTATTGACGCGGCTAGTGCCGCTGGCGGGGGGATTGTTACGCTACCGGTGGGTACGGTTTTTAGCGGGGCATTGTTCCTCAAATCCAATGTAGAGCTGCGATTGGATGAGGGGGTAGTACTGAAAGCAGTGAACAAGGATGAAGAATTTCCGGATAAATGGACACGCATCGCCGGGATTGAAATGGATTGGCCCGCGGCATTGATCAATATTTACCAGGTAGAAAACGCGCATGTGACCGGGAAGGGCATGATAGACGGTAACGGTGAGTTCTGGTGGAACAAGTTTTTTACTCTGCTGGAGCCTTATACAAAACAGAACATGCGCTGGGCTGTGGATTATGATGCAAAGCGTGTACGTCCCATTGTTGTGTACGAGTCGAAAAATGTGCGGTTGACGGACTTTACGGTCAAGCGGTCGGGATTCTGGACCGTTACTATGACCTACAGCGAGCGGGTATATGTAAAGGGGCTTGTTATTCGGAACAATATTGGCGGGCACGGGCCCAGCACAGATGGTATTGATATAGATTCTTCTCAAGATATATTGGTAGAGGATTGTGATATAGATTGTAATGATGATAATTTTTGTCTCAAAGCGGGACGTGATGCGGATGGATTGCGCGTTAACCGTCCTGCTGAAAATATAGTGGTCCGTAATTGCATTACCGGCAAGGGTCATGGATTGATTACCCTGGGCAGCGAGACGTCAGGTGGCATGCACAATATTGAAGTATATGGATTGGATGCCAGAGGGACAAATAACGGCATACGGTTTAAATCCGCCAAGGTGCGCGGCGGGGTGATCAGCAATGTGTGGTTTCATGATATCAAAATGGACAGTGTGAAAAATCCGTTTCATTGGGAGCTGAACTGGTTTCCCGAATACAGTTATCCCCCGCGTCCCGAGCATATTCCTGAACCGGAATGGCCGGCGCACTGGAAAGCCATGCTGACCAAAGTTGATCCACCGGAACGGGGTATTCCCGAGTTTTACGATATCCAGATCTCGGATGTAACCGCAACCAATGCGGGAATCGGGATTTATGCCAATGCGTATGAAGAAAAGCCTATTCGGGATGTTGTATGGGAGCATGTGTCTATTGATGCACAGAATGGCGGCAAGATTACCAATGCTGTCAACTGGAAAATGGACGATGTGAGCCTGCGTGCAAGAACGCCGATTCAGGTGGTGAGTTGTAAAAATGTAGAGTTGCCGGAGGAGAAATAAAAGTTATCAGTGCTCAGTATTCAGAAGAAAAGCTGTCATTAATAAGCTATTAGCTTTTAGCCACGGATAGATGCAGTAAAGCGGGACAGATGTCCCGTAGTAATATTCCGCGATGTAGGAATCTACATCGCGATCAAGTTTATTTTCACATAGTTTGAGAATTAGGGACGCTGCAAGTCTCCCTTGTGGAATTTGAGAGATATTTAATCGGGACGAATGTCCCATATGTATATTCCGCGATGCAGGAATCTGCATCGCGATAAAAAGTTTGGTTAAGAATTGGGGATTTGTAGGGGCCGGTCTAAGACAGGTCCCTACATTAATCTATAAATAAATAGCGATCATCCCCAGCAATCCTACTACCGTGAGGTAATACAGGGTGGGAATGATGGTTTTTCTGAGGACTGCACCTTCTTTGCCTAGGAGTCCCACGGTTGCGGATGCTGCAACTACATTGTGAATAGCGATCATATTACCGGCTGCGGCGCCTACAGCCTGCAATGCAACTGTGATGGTGCCAGATATCAACAGTTGTTCTGCGATACTAAACTGGAACAGGCTGAACATGAGATTACTGATGGTATTGCTGCCGGCAATGAATGCGCCGAGCGCTCCAATGGTCGGGGCAAAAAAGGGCCAGATGCCTCCCACCGAATCCGCTACCCATTGCGCCATGGTAACGGGCATGCTGGACATGTCTACCGGGTTGATTCCAGAATTGATATAGAGCCGTACCATGGGGACGGTAAAAACGAGTACGAATCCTGCGCTGAACAGTATTTTTGCTGAATCGATTACCGCGGACTTTAGTGCTTTGAAATTCATGCGGTGCAGAAATACTGTGATCAATACCACGAGCAACAAGATGGAACCCGGCAGATACAGAGGGGTAGATGCCGCGGTTACAGGCGTTCCGAAAATGTGTGTCCATTTGATGGCCGCGGTTTTCAAAAGGGCACCGATCCCCAGTTTGGGCAAGCGAGTCAGTACCAGAAATAATGCTACAAATAAATAGGGAACCCAGGCAGCGGCAAAGGAAATTTTGTTGGATGGATTTATTTCGGGTTTGATCTCGATTTTGCCCAGCCATTCCGCGGGCCAGGTATTGGAATTGGGGAAATCCCATTTGTCTTTTGGCAGCAGGATTTTTTTATGTGCCAGCCAGGTGACCAGAGGCAGGCCAATCAATGCACCCAAAAGCGAGGGAAACTCGGGACCCAGAAATACACCGGTGAGAACATAGGGGATTGTAAATGCCAGACCGCTCAATATTGCAAACGGGGTGATGGATAAACCTTCTTTCCAGGATCGATTTTCTCCAAAAAAACGTGTCATCATGACAACCATAAGCAGTGGGATCAGTGTTCCGGTGATGGCATGAAAAATTGCTGAATAGGTCGTGATATTGAGCAGCAGCCATTGCATATCGTGACCGGATGCGGCGAGTTGAGCCAGGAGCTCAGGATTTTCGAGCCCGCCTTTAACGCCAATGAGGATGGGCGTGCCCACCGCTCCGAATGTAACGGCGGTGCTTTGTATCATCATCCCTATCATGACAGCGGCCATGGCCGGGAATCCGAGTGCAACCAGCAGTGGGGCGGCAATAGCAGCGGGTGTGCCAAAGCCTGATGCACCTTCAATAAACGAACCAAACAGCCAGGCGATAATGATTACCTGAACGCGCCGGTCATCGCTGATGTGTGAAAATCCTGTGCGAATTGCAGATATGGCCCCTGAATATTTGAGTGTATTTAACAACAGGATTGCCCCAAAAATGATATAGAGAATGTCAAAAGTAATAAACAAACCCTGTATACTGGAGGCAAGCACAACAATCCATTCTACATGCCAGAACAGCATGGAAACGGTAATGGCGATAATGAATACGATGGGCATTGCGTATTTGGCGGGTAAACGAAATCCGACCAGCAGGACCGCGGCGGTCAAAATGGGGAGCACAGCTAAGAATGCGTAAAACATAATCGGGTGTATTCCTGTATTGTGATGTTTAATGATGAGTAGGGTATGGTAAGTATAATAAATATAAAAGGCAAGCAATGTTGTCAGTTTTCAGTAATCAGAATTTAAAAAAACTAAATTTATCAGATTAAATTCTATTATGATAGATCCAAATTATTGGGTTTTAATGAAAACAGATGAGAGTGAGATTACTGATAACCAAGTGGTTGAATTATTGCTCTTGCTTATTTCGTAAAAATTGGTTTTATTCTAAAAAAATCTCTCACCTATTAAATATTTAAGGGACCCTATGAAAAAGACCATTCCTGTCTTGTTGATTGTACTGATGTTGGCATTTTTGTTTTCAGGTTGTCAATCTATAAATAAATCCATGCAGGTCAACGATCTGCGTTGCGAATATATAAGCGATCCATTGGGTATTGACAGCACTACTCCCCGATTAAGCTGGAAACTGGCAGCAGGCGGGTACAACCGCAGCCAATCCGCGTATCATATCCTGGCGGCAAGCAGTCCTGATTTGTTATCTGAGGGTTCTGCAGATTTGTGGGACAGCGGCAGAGTGGATTCGGACCAGTCCGTAAACATCCCCTGGGGTGGTAAAAAGTTGGATTCACGCCAGCAGGTATTTTGGAAAGTGCAGGTATGGGACGAACAGGGTGCCGAGTCTGAATGGAGCGAAACCGCCAAGTGGGAAATGGCCTTTTTAAATGCGGAGGAGTGGCAGGCCAAATGGGTTGGTGTTGAGGAAAGCAAGGAACCTGCCGAGATGAAAACCGGTCCGGCCCCATGGTTTCGTAAAGAATTTACAATTACCAAACCCGTTAAGCAAGCCCGTGTATATGTGACCGGTTTGGGGTATTATGAATTGTTTTTTAATGGCAGCAAGACCGGTAATGACGAACTGGTCCCCGCGCAAACCAATTATGAAAAACGTGATTTGACAAAACTGATTTATGATTATGATGATCAATCCACTACCCGGGTATTGTACAATATTTATGATGTAACCAGCCAGCTCAAGCAAGGTAAAAATGCGGCTGGAATTGTGCTGGGCAATGGTTGGTATAACCAACGCGATCGGGTATCTGAAGGCCGTATGTGGTTCAACACACCGAGATTTTTTCTACAGATGGAGATCGAGTATACTGATGGCGAACGTCAAACTCTGCTTAGTGATGATTCCTGGCAGTACACAACAGAGGGGCCCATACGTCATGATGGACTATTCACCGGCGAGCATTATGATGCCCGCATGGAAATGCCCGGCTGGAGCACTGCGGATTTTGACGCGTCTGGCTGGCAACAGGCCAATCTGTTAAAAGCACCGGATGGCAAGCTGCAACCTCAGCTTGCTCCAAGAGACGGTATTATTGATACGATAAAACCGGTATCAGTCAAACATACGGAAGATAATGTTTATGTCTATGACTTTGGACTCATGTTCTCGGGATGGGTAAAATTGAACATTAACGGTAACCGTGGCGATACACTGCGTTTCCGTTTTATAGAAGAATTGGGCAGCGATTACAGTCAGGCTGATCAGTATATATGCAAGGGTGGCAGCGAGAGTTGGGAGCCCAGTTTTACCTGGCATGCGTTCAGGACTGTAGAGATCCGGGGAGCGTCCATTCCACTGGATCTAAACAGCATCAGCGGTCGTGTTGTGAATACTGTTATGGATACCGTAGGATATTTCAATTGCTCGAACGAGCTATTTAATAAAATACACGATAACTATATTCGTACCCAGTTGGGTAATATGCATGGCAGCTTTAGCAGTGATTGTCCGCACCGAGAACGTTTGGGTTATACCGGTGATGGGTCACTTTTGGTTGAATCCTCTATATTTAATTTTGACATGACCCGGTTTTATGACAAATGGGTAAACGATATTGACGATGCCCGTAACAAGAAAACCGGATTTGTACCGCATACCGCTCCGTACGAAGGCGGAGGTGGTGGACCCGCATGGGGTTCAGCGTATGTGATTGTTCCCTGGTTTTATTATGTTTATTATGGCGATACACAGATATTACAGCAGCATTATGAAGGTATGAAACAATGGGTAGAATACCTGGGAACACGTACAGACAAGGAAGGCATTGTCGTGCGTGAAGAACCAAACGGATGGTGCCTGGGTGATTGGGTTACTCCCGAATTGATAGAGCTACCCGAGCCACTAGTAAATACCGGTTATTATTATTATTGCGCAAAACTGGTTGCACAGATTGCCGATGTTCTGGACAAACCACAAGACAGAGTCCATTATCTGGCACTATTGGATGAAATTCAATCTGCAATGGATAAACGCTATTACAATGAGAAAAATCAACAATATTGGACAAGTTACCAGGGCGCGGATGTTTTTCCATTGGCATTTGGAATGGTAAAAGAAGAGAATGTTGATGGTGTTTTTGAAAGCATGGTTGAAAATATTATAAAGAACCGTGAGCATCTGGATACCGGTATTTTGGGTACTCCCCTTGTGCTGGAAGTATTAACAGATATGGGGCGTGAAGATCTTGCGTTTATGATGATGAACCAGCGTGATTTTCCGAGTTTTGGTAGTTATATACTGGGTAAAAATGTAACCACCTTGTGGGAAGAATTTAATGGTAAAAGTTCTCACAGTCACCCCATGTTTGGCAGTGTGATACGGTGGTTTTATAAAACACTTGGGGGTATAAATCCTGATGTTGCTACTCCCGGATTCAAGCACATCATCATCAAGCCCGTCCTTTGTGGGGATTTGACCTTTGTGAATACACAGACTGAAACGTTTTACGGCATGATCAAGAGTAATTGGAAGCTCGATAAAAAAGGCAACCTGAAAATGGATGTGGAAATTCCTGTCAATACAACAGCAACTGTTTATGTGCCTGCAACGGATAAGGAGCGGGTGTCAGTCAATAGTGAGGCCGCCCAATTTGTCAAAATTGAGGACAATAAAGCGGTTTACAAGATGGGTTCAGGGAAATACACATTCAAGTCCCAGGGAGCAGCAAAATTGATGAAACCCGTACACTTGCCTACTCCAATCATAAAAAATGTGGATACGCTTTATTTTAAACCCGATACGGCGAATATAGAGATTTCAGCCAGTAATGATGCAGACATTTATTATACGCTTGATGGCAGCATACCTGACGAGAATTCAATAATATATACCGGATCTTTTGAAATTAAAGACAATACAATAATCCGGGCGGTTGCCATTAAAGATGGATTTATAAACAGTTATGATAGAGCCGACAAGGTACGTTTTATTGATCCTGCTGTAAATGGAATTGCTTATACGGTTTATGAGGGAGAATGGGGTGACTTGGGTCCTGATCCGGAATCTGATAAATACAAAGTGGCATCTACCGGCAAGACCTATGAATTTGATGTGAACAAGATAGAGAGACGGGGCGATTATGTTGCTATCCGGTTTGAGGGTTCATTTGATATAAAAACACCGGGTAGATATACATTTTACGCGAATGCTAACGATGGTTGTGTACTGAAAATCGATGGAAAAACGGTGGTATATGATGCGGGTGCTTATGCCGCACGTAAAGAATTTGATGAAATAGACCTAAAAGCCGGCCGTCATGATTTGGATTTGTTTTATTATGAAGTAGCCGGTTCTGAAAGTATGGAATTTAATTTTAAAGGTCCGGGATTTGAAAAACAAATGTTCCCACCAGAATGGATGATGATTCCTGGCGACAGGAAACAAAATATGTGAAAAGTCATCAGTTTTCAGTAGTAAGTAATCAGGAAAAAATCTAGATTTATTAGATCAATTACTATTGTAATAGACCAATATCTTGAGTCTTTACTGGAAACTGATGACTGAATGCTGATAGCCAGGATGCTGAATTATTGCTCTTGTTTATTTCGTGAAAATTGGTTTAATTAAAAAAAATACACACCTGTAAAAATTTTGAGGGAATCTTATGAAAAAGGTTGTTCCGGTCTTGTTGTCTGTACTGATGTTGATATTTTTGTTTTCCGGTTGTCAATCCATGAACAAATCCATGCAGGTCAAAGATCTGCGTTGCGAATATATAAACGATCCGTTGGGGATTGACAGCGCAACCCCACGATTAAGCTGGAAACTGGCAGCAGGCGGGCACAACCGCAGCCAGTCCGCGTATCAAATCCTGGCGGCAAGCAGTACTGATTTGTTAGCAGAGGGTTCCGCAGATTTGTGGGACAGCGGTAAAGTGGATTCGGACCAATCCGTAAACATTTCATGGGATGGTAAAAAATTAGATTCACGCCAACAGGTATTCTGGAAAGTACAGGTGTGGGATGAACAGGGTACCGAATCTAAATGGAGTGACATTGCCAAATGGGAGATGGCCCTGATGGATCCTGCTGACTGGCAGGCCAAGTGGGTTGGGGTATCGGAAATCAAGGAACCTGTTGTGATGAAAACCGGTCCGGCCCCGTGGTTCCGCAAAGAATTTAAAATTGACAAACCTGTTAAACAAGCCCGGGTTTATGTGACGGGTTTAGGATATTATGAAATGTTTTTGAATGGAAGTGAGACCGGTAACGACGAACTGGTCCCCGCGCAAACAAACTATGAGAAGCGGAATCTCTCGGGTCTGATTTATCATTATGATGATCAATCCACTACCCGGATATTCTATAATATATATGATATAACCGGTCAGCTTGAGCAGGGCGCCAATGCTGTGGGTATTGTACTGGGAAATGGATGGTATAATCAACGTGACCGCGGTGCCGAGGGTAGAATGTGGTACAATACACCACGATTTATCATGCAGATCGAAATTGAATATGCCGATGGAGAGCGACAACTTGTTTTGAGTGATGATAGCTGGAAGTATACCACAGAGGGTCCCATTCGTCATGACGGCATTTTCAGCGGTGAGTATTATGATGCCCGAATGGAAATGCCCGGCTGGAGTTCAGCGGGATACGATGCATCGGGTTGGCAGATGGCCAATCTGTTAAAAGCACCGGATGGTAAGCTGCAACCACAGCTTGCCCCAAGGGACGGTATTATCAATACGGTAAAACCGGTAACGGTCAGACATACGGAAGATAATGTATATGTCTATGACTTTGGACACATGTTCTCGGGTTGGGTGAAATTACACATAAATGGTAATCGTGGAGATACCTTGCGTTTCCGTTTTATAGAAGAATTGGGCAGTGACTACAGTCAGGGTGATCAGTATATGTGTAAAGGCGGTCAGGAAACCTGGGAACCCAGTTTTACCTGGCATGCGTTCAGGACGGTAGAAATCCGGGGATCGTCCGTACCACTCGACCTGAACAGCATCAGTGGACGGGTTGTAAATACGGTTATGGATACCGTGGGATATTTCAACTGCTCGAACGAGCTGTTTAACAAGATCCATGAGAATTACATTCGTACCCAGTTGGGTAATATGCATGGCAGCTTTAGCAGTGATTGTCCGCACCGTGAACGTTTGGGTTATACCGGTGACGGATCGATTCTGGTAGAATCGTCCATTTTTAATTTTGATATGACCCGGTTTTATGACAAATGGGTGAACGATATTGACGATGCCCGTAACAAGAAAACCGGATTTGTTCCGCATACCGCTCCGTATGAAGGTGGAGGCGGCGGCCCCGCGTGGGGTTCGGCATATGTGATTGTTCCCTGGTACTATTATGTATATTATGGTGATACACAAATATTGCAGAAACATTATAAAGGCATGAAGCAATGGGTGGAATACCTGGGCACTCGCACAGACAAGGATGGAATTGTCGTTCGGGAAGAACCAAACGCATGGTGCCTGGGAGATTGGGCTTCTCCCGCTCCACTTGAACTCCCCGAGCCATTGGTAAATACCAGTTATTATTATTTCTGTGCAAAGCTGGTGGCTCAGACCGCGGACATACTGGGTAAAACCGCTGACCGCGATGAGCATTTGGCCCTCATGGAAATGATAGGAACAGCACTGGACAAGCGGTTTTATGATGAAAAAAATCAACAATACTGGACCAGTTACCAGGGCGCGGATGCGTTTCCGTTGGCATTTGGTATGGTAAAAGAAGAGAATGTTGATGGCGTTTTTGAGAGCTTGGTCGAGAATGTTGTTAAAAATCGTGAACATCTGGATACCGGTATTTTGGGTTTGCCGCTTGTAATGGAAACGCTGACGGAAATGGGGCGAGAAGACCTTGCGTTTATGATGATGAACCAGCATGATTTTCCCAGCTATGGTCACTATATCCTTGGCAAAGGCGTTACCACGCTGTGGGAATATTGGGACGGCAAGCTTTCGCACAGTCACCCTATGTACGGAAGCACAATTCGTTGGTTCTTTAAGGCACCGGCGGGTATTAACCCGGATCCTGAAAATCCGGGATTCAAGCACATCATCATCAAGCCCGTCCTTTGTGGGGATTTGACCTATGTGAACGCCGGAACAGAATCGTTTTACGGTATGATTAAAAGCCATTGGAAGCTCGATAAAAAGGGCAACCTGAAAATGGATGTGGACATACCTGTCAATACAACGGCAACAATATATGTACCTGCAACGGATAAGGAGCGGGTGTCTGTGAATAGTGATGCCGCCCAATTTGTCAGAGCAGAGGACAATAGAGCGGTTTATAAAGTGGGTTCTGGAAAATATACTTTTAGCTCTCAGGGAGCTGCTGAACTGATTAAGCCGGTCCGTTTACCCGTACCGATTATTGACAAGGTGGACACATTGTATCACATACATGATGCTGCGTACATCCCCATTCGGGCTACAAACAATGCGGATATATATTACACATTGGATGGAAGCGAGCCTACTGTGGAATCTGCAAAATATACAGGTCCGGTTGAGATTAAAGAAAACTGCACCATTCAGGCGATTATGGTCAAAGAGGGATTTATAACCAGTTATCCTGCATCTGCAAATGTACGTTTTATTGATCCTGCTGTGAATGGTATTGCGTATACTGTGTATCATGGAGAGTGGGGTGATTTGGGTCCGGATCCCGAGACCTATGATTTTAAAGTGGCATCTACCGGTAAAACCTTTCAGTTTGATGTAAACAAGATTGACAGGCGGGGTGATCAGGTGGCAATCCGTTTTGCCGGAAAATTTGATATTATGACACCCGGTGTTTATACCTTTTATGGTGATGCCAATGACGGATGTGTGTTGAAAATAGACGGCAAGACGATTGTTTATGACGCAGGCGCGCATGCTAAACGTATTAATTCCGGCAAGATCCAGTTGGACAAAGGGCGCCATGATTTGGACTTGTTCTATTATGAGGTTGTTGGCTCTGAATCCATGGATTTTTATTTTGAGGGACCGGGATACGAAAAACAGGCGTTCCCACCGTCGTGGATGATTTTGCCGTGAGGCCAAAGTAGTCAGTAATCAGAAAAAAACGAGGCCCGGTTCCAGAGTATCTGTCCGTCTGTTGGCGGGCGGAAGTATCGAAGGTAAAGGGCCGAATATCTCGCTCGATATTACTCCGTCCAAAACTTTATATATTATCTGGTTCCAAGGCTCTGCCTTGGAACCCATTTATTTAGCCACGGATTGGCACGGATTTACACGGATGAAACTGGTAACTCTGTCCAAAACTCTGGTTTTGGGCGGAAATGAGAGGATAAACTCTGTTTATCCTTAATTTAAACATCTGGATTAAGGTTTTACCGTGAGGTTCATTAAGTAAAAGCCAGCGGGACGAATGTCCCGGATGAATATTCCGCCCGGATGAATATGCCGAGCGATCAGAGTATCAAGTCGTCAGTAATCAGTTGTCAGTTATCAGAAAAAAACGAGGCCCGGTTCCAGAGTGTCCGTTCGCCAGCGGATTGCAGAGCGATAGTATGATTTCTGAATAGTTATCAGTAGTCAGAAAAAACGGGGGCTGCTATACTGAAAGCTGAGAACTGATAACTGAAAATTTTTTTCCTGCAATAAAACGACAATTAGAAAATTCAATTTCTCTAAAAATTACGTACAATTATACTCCTTGATTTTTTCGTAAAAAATGATTTTATTCTAAAAAATTACACACCTCTCTTATCCAAAAGGAAAAATATGAAAAGGATGCTGCTGGTTGTTACTGCTGTGCTGATTTTGCTTGTTTTGTTATCCGGATGTCAACCAATGAATAAAGCCATGCGGGTTGTAGACCTGCGTTGTGAGTATATGAGTAATCCAATGGGTATTGAAATCTCTGCACCCCGATTGGGATGGAAGCTTGAGGCAGGAGGCCACAACCGGAGCCAGTCCGCTTATCGTATTTTGGCTGCCAGCTCGCCCGATTTGCTCATAACGGATACGGGAGACATTTGGGACAGCGGCAAAATAAGATCTAACCAGTCACAGCATATTGCGTACGAGGGAGCAGAACTTGCGCCCCGGCAGCAGGTGTTTTGGAAAGTACAGGTATGGGATGAAACAGGTGCGGCTTCTCTCTGGAGTGAAATATCACATTGGGAAATGACTCTGAATCCTGATGCCTGGCAGGCAAAGTGGGTGGGGGTTGCCGAGGGTAAGAGTCCGGAGGAGGTTGAATACGGTCCAGCCCCTTGGTTCCGCAAAGAATTTAATATAACCAAGCCTGTTGAAACTGCCCGCGTTTATGTGAGCGGTTTGGGTTATTATGAAATGTCTATTAATGGGACCAAAACCGGAGACGATGTACTGGTTCCCGCGCAAACCCACTATCAAAAGCGGGTAAATAATAATCGTGTTTATGATTTTGACAAAAATTCGTCAACACGGGTTTTGTACAATATTTATGATATTGCCGAGCAGCTGCATGCAGGGTGCAATGCTGTAGGCATTGTGCTGGGGAATGGCTGGTATAATCGTAGACATCGTGATCCCGCCGGCTGGGTCTGGTACAATACACCGCGATTTATTATGCAGATCGAGATCGAATACCTGGATGGCGAAAAACAAACCATTATAAGCGATGAAAGCTGGCAATTCAGTACAGACGGACCAATCCTTTATGATTATATTTTTACTGGTGAGCATTATGATGCACGTATGGAAATGTCCGGATGGAACAAGGCAGGTTACGATGCCTCGGGATGGCAGCAAGCCAAGCTGTTGAATGCACCGGATGGAGTATTGCATCCGCAACTGGCACCACGGGATGGAATAGTGGCTACTTTGAAACCGGTCTCTGTCAAACACACAAAAGAGAATACCTATGTTTATGATTTTGGGCAAATGTTTACGGGGTGGGTACGTCTGAATATAAAGGGGAACCGTGGAGATACCTTGAGAATCATCCATAATGAGGAGCTGGGCAGCGATTTTAGCCAGATCGATCATTATATCTGCAAAGGCGGTACCGAGATTTGGGAGCCGCGATTCAGCTGGCATGCGTTTCGTACGGTAGAGATCAAAGGCTCATCTGTTCCGCTGGATATCAACAGTATTTCAGGGCGGGTTGTAAACACTGCAGTGGATACAACTGGGTATTTTCATTGTTCCAATGAACTGTTGAACAAGATACACTGGAATTACATCTGGACACAACTGGGCAACTTTCACAGTAGTTTCAGCAGTGATTGTCCGCACCGTGAGCGTTTAGGATATACCGGTGACGGAGAGCTTTTGGTAGAAGGTTCTATATTTAATTTTGATATGATGCGGTTTTACCGCAAGTGGATGAATGACATTGATGACGCGCAAGACAAGAAAACCGGATTTGTTCCGCATACCGCTCCTTATGAGGGTGGCGGCGGCGGTCCTGCCTGGGGTTCGGCAATTGTTGTGGTTCCCTGGTATTATTATCTTTA
Source organism: bacterium (assembly GCA_963693055.1). Classification (GTDB taxonomy): domain Bacteria; phylum Zhuqueibacterota; class Zhuqueibacteria; order Residuimicrobiales; family Krinioviventaceae. Next base: position 4,199,672 of record OY843751.1, on the reverse strand, counting down.
TTACGGGGACACAACTCTGCTTGAAAAGCATTATGAAGGTATGAAACACTGGGTTGAGTTTTTGGGCAAGGGAACGGACAAGAACGGACTGGTGATGCATGAAAATCCCGGTGACAGTCCGTTGGGCGACTGGTGTCCGCCGGCCCCATTGGAACTTCCGGCACCGTTGGTGAATACCAGCTATTATTATTTCTGCGCAAAAACGGTTTCTGAAATTGCCGGAATTTTGGGAAATGACCAGGACCATCAAAAACTAGCAACACTTGCTGAACATATAAAAAACGATTTTAACAAGCATTACTATGATGCAAAAGAACAACGATACTGGACCAGCTACCAGGGGGCAGATACTTTTCCACTGGCGTTTGGGATGGTAGAGCAGGACAATATTGCAGGTGTTTCTAAAAGTATGGCCGAAAATGTGATAGAGAACCGGGGCCATCTGGATACCGGTATACTGGCAACACCATTGTTGTTGGAATCGTTGACAGAAATGGGACGAGAAGACCTGGCATTCAGCGTGATGAACCAGAGTGATTATCCGGGGTTTGGATACTATATACTGGGCAAGGGTGTTACAACCTTGTGGGAAGACTGGGACGGCCACAGCTCGCACAGTCACCCCATGTTTGGCAGTATTGACAAATGGTTTTTTAAAGCGTTGGCAGGTATTAATCCTGATCTTGTGGATCCCGGATTCAAGCACGTTATCATCAAACCCGTACTGTGCGGTGATTTGACATTTGTAAAAGGTGAATACGAGTCGATATATGGTATGATCAAAAGCCATTGGAAGTTGAAAAAGGATAATCTCGTTATGGATATAGAGATCCCTGCAAATACGACTGCTACTGTGTATGTACCCGCTGTGGATGGAGAAAGTGTATCTGTTAACAAGGGGCCTGCAGAGTTTGTCAAGGCGGACAAACAGGCAGTGATCTATAAAGTTGGTTCCGGTAAATATCAGTTTGTTTCAAAGGGCGCAACAGAGTTGATCAAAATCGTTCATTTGCCTGTGCCAATTATTGCCAAAGCCGATACGCTGTACCACAAACCGGACGCGGCCCGGATAGAGATTACCGCAAGCAATGATGCGGATATTTATTATACTCTGGATAGCAGTCTGCCGACAACCGAATCGGAAAAATACAAGGGACCCATTGAGATTTGGGATGAGACCACGATCAGGGCTATTGCAGTAAAAGATGGATTTTGGGATAGTTATGACAAGACCGACAAGATCCGTTTTGTTGATCCCCGGGTGCAGGGCATTGCGTATACGGTATATGAAGGTGAATGGGAAGGCTATCCCGATTGGAGCCAGGTGAGGGAAGTATCTACGGGTATAACCTATGAACTGGATGTAAACAAGATCAAACGTCGGGGGGATTTTGTGGGAATCCGGTTCCGGTTTGACTATGAGGTCAAGACCGCGGGTAAATATACATTTTATGCCAAGGCCAATGACGGTTGTTTTGTATCCGTTGATGGGCAAGTTGTGGTAGATGATGAACCCGAAGGAGGAATCCGCTTCCTGGATGGCAGTGTAAACCTGGATGAGGGACGTCATGCTATTGACATCTTGTACTATGAGAACGGCGGAACGGAAAGTATGGAAATTGAGATAGAGGGACCGGGAATGGAGAGGCAGCCGTTTTCGGATCTTTGGGCGTTAAAGCCAAGGTGAGTTATCAGTTGTCGGTAGCTCATAAAGATAAAAGACGGTAAAGCTATTAACTGTCAGCAATAAATTGTTGGCTTGAGTTGGGCGATGAGAAAGAAGCACCGGGCTGGAGAGTTTTATCGGGCCTTTGATGCATCCCAAAGCAAGTTCGGGACACTCGGGCACCGGTTAATATTATAATTATAAGAACGGGCATGGTATGAAATTAAAGTGGTATATGTTAACAGTGATGGTTTTGATGTCAATGGTATTGCAATCCTGTGGGACAAAAAATATTGTTCCTCATCCCGGTAAAGAGGTGGTTTTGAGGTTAGAGCCGGGTCCTGATAATTTCCGCAACAGTGAAGGTGATTTTATTACATTAAAGGACGGTCGAATTCTGTTTGTATATTCTCATTTTATCGGTGGTAATGGCGATAATGACAGTGCATACCTTGCGGGTCGATATTCAGATGATAAAGGCCGTACTTGGACCCAAACTGATAGTTTGATTGTAGCCAATGAAGGAGGGATGAATGTAATGGCCGTTTCTTTATTGAGGCTACATACTGGTGAAATTGCATTGTTTTACGCAATTAAAAATTCTTCATCAGACTGTGCCCCACATATGAGAATCTCACGTGACGAAGCCGAGACTTGGGGACCACCTCAAAAATGCGTTACAATGCCGGGTTATTATACTATAAATAATGACAGGGTCATCCAGCTTGAAAATGGTAGGATTATTGTACCCGTAGGATGGGGAGGCCATCCGGTTACTGGTGAAAAAGGTCAAATTATGTGTTATTATTCTGATGATAATGGTGCTACGTTTAACAAAAGTAAATACGTACCAAATCCTCAAAACATAGTAGTTCAAGAGCCAGGAATCATCCAATTGAGAGATGGAACAATTCTTTTATTTTGCAGAACCTTAATTGGTAAGCAAGTCATTTCTTACTCTAAAGACCGAGGAGAGAGCTGGACTCCGTTTGAGGAGAGCAATATAACGTCTCCGCTTTCACCCGCATCAATGAAACGGGTCCCATCAACAGGTGATCTCTTGTTGGTCTGGAATAACAATTATGAAGATGCATTGGACGGTGGCAAGCGTACCCCCTTTAATCTGGCCATCTCATCAGACGAAGGGAAAACCTGGTCAAAGATCAAGACCTTGGAGAGTGATCCTCATGGTTGGTACTGTTATACAGCGATTAAATTTTTAGATGACTCTGTATTGTTGGGTCACTGCGCTGGAAATAGAAGGGCAAGCAATGGGCTGGAAACCATACAGATCACACGTTTGAGTTATGACTGGATTTATGCTGATGCAACGGCTTACCCGCGGGTCGTTAAAGATAAAAACGGGTCTATAGAATTGACCTGTGATGATGTGGATGTAATGGTCCGTTATACGCTGGATAAAAGTATTCCTACTTTAACACATGGTGATATTTACAAGGGTCCATTTGAGGTGTCCGGTACAACAACGCTGCTCATGCAGGCATTTGCTTCCGGAAAGACGCCCAGTCAGATTGTTCATGCAAATGTTGGCAGTGATGTGCATCAGGAAGCTTTCAAGTTAGATGCAGACTTGAGTCCCGGCTTGTTTTATCAATATTATGAGGGGACTGTTTCGAGAGCTGAACAAATTGAAACGTTGAAATTGGTCGCTTCCGGGATTCAGTCGGAGATCAATCTGGAACCAAGCAGACGAAAAAATGATTTCGCAATTGTTTTTAATGGATATCTGGATGTTCCGCAGGATGGGCAATATACATTTTATCTGGAATCCAATGACGGGAGTATGCTCTATATTAATGATAAACTACTGATTGACAATGACGGTGGACACGGCAAGTATGAAGTAGATGCAACAGTAGCATTAAAAAAAGGAAACCATAAATTGCAGTGCGAGTATTTTCAGATGGCGGGTGCATTAGATTTGCAATTAAACTGGAAAGGTCCCGGTTTTGACAAATCTGAAATCCCTGCTGAATTGTTGTTTCATGGAGAATAAGAGTTATCAGTAATCAGTTATCAGTTGTCAGTAGCCCAAAAAGATGAAAGATGGTAATGCTGTTAGCTATAAACTGTTAGCTGGAGTTGGGCGATGAGAAGCACCGGGCCGTTGATACATCCCGAAGCAAGTTCGGGGCACTCGGGCACTGGTGAAGATTAATAATTATTAAAAGAACGGGTAGGTTATGAAATTCAAGTGGTATTTGTTAACAGTAATGGTTTTGATGGCAGTAGTATTGCAATCCTGTGGTATGAATAAAGTAGTTCCTCATCCCGGAAAAGAGGTGGTTTTGAGGTTGGAACCGGGTCCTGATAATTTCCGCAACAGTGAAGGTGATTTTATTACGTTAAAAGATGGTCGTATTTTATTCGTGTACACCCATTTTACCGGTGGTAATGGAGACAATGACAGTGCTTACCTTGCCGGTCGATATTCAGATGATAAAGGCAGTACCTGGACCCAAACCGATAGTTTGATTGTAGCCAATGAGGCGGGCATGAATATCATGTCAGTTTCCATGCTGCGGTTAAACAGTGGTGAAATTGCATTGATTTATTTACGCAAGAATTCTGAAACCGATTGTGTACCGTATATGCGGATTTCCAAAGATGAAGCAAAATCGTGGGGAGAACCCCGGAGGATGATTCAGGATGACGGTTATTTTGTAATGAATAATGACCGTGTGGTGCAGTTAAAAGATGGCAGGATATTACTGCCTGTGGCTCTGCATGTAGATGAAAATTTTCATAGTCCTGTTGCCCGTATTATGAGTTATTACTCGGACGATAATGGTGTAACCTTTCATAAAAGCAGCGTTGCCGCGAATCCTAATAAAGTTGTTACCCAGGAACCGGGGATCATCGAGTTGAATTCCGGCAAACTCTTAATGTTTTGTCGAACCGATGCCGGTGTGCAATATTTTACCTGGTCAGCTGATAGGGGAGAGACATGGTCCACTTTAGAGCCGGGTAATATAAAGTCCCCGCTTTCACCTGCATCGATAGAGCGCATTCCGTCTACGGGTGATTTATTGCTGTTATGGAACAATAATTATGAAGACGCACTCGATGGCGGCAAGCGTACACCCTATAATCTTGCATTGTCGTCGGATGATGGAAAAACCTGGAAAAAGATTAAAACAGTTGAAAGCGATCCTTATGGCTGGTATTGCTATACAGCTATAGAATTTGTAGATGACCATGTGCTGCTGGGACATTGTGCTGGAAACCGACGCACCAGTAACGGGCTAGAGACCATACAGCTAACCCGGTTGAGTATGGATTGGATCTATTCGGATGACACAGCAGAGCCTGTGGTTAAAAGAGATAAAAACGGTATTGTTGAGCTGGAATGTGAAAATAGAGCCGTTATTCGTTATACGCTGGATGAAAGTCTACCATCTTTGACCGATGGCACAGTCTATGATAAACCGTTTACTGTTACCGGTACAACGACGCTGCTGATGCAGGCATTTGCACCGGGCAAGCCACCCAGCAGGATTGTTTCCGCATATGTTGGCAGTGATGTGTATCAACAGGCTTTGGTGTTAGATTCTGAACCGGGCTCCGGGATTTTTTATCAGTATTTTGAAGGAAGTGCCTCACGATGTGATCAGATAGAAAAGCTGCCTTTTGTTTCTTCAGGTACTCTTGACGGATTCAATATTGACAAACGTCGTCGTGATTATGATTACGCGTTTATTTTTAATGGATATGTGGCTGTTCCGCAGGATGGGCAGTATACTCTATATCTGGAATCGAACGATGGCAGTGTACTGTTGCTCGATGACAAACTGGTGATCAATAATGACGGGGGTCATGGAAGCTATGAAATGTCCACATCCATTGCATTGAAAAAAGGCAAACACAAGATTCAGTGTAAATATTTTCAGATGGCTGGCGGACAGAATTTGAAATTGACCTGGCAGGGACCGGGATTTGAAAAAAGAGAGATACCATCTGAATTGTTGTTTCATGGAAAGTGAAAAGTTATCAGTAATCAGTTATTAGTAGGCATACGAGATGGAATAGGGCTGACGTAAAGAGTAAAAAAGAGATTTGAAAATTAGATGTGAATTTATCAATCCCCCCAGTGGTTAAGCTGGGGGGATTTTTGTTTAAACGGTTTCCGGAACGATATAGGGTGCGCGGTATGTACGTGTCAACATTGCGTTGGCATTTTCATTGGTAAATTTTTCCGTTTCCGGATCAAAAGCCAGTTCAAGCCCATTCTGATAAGTCATGTTGTGCAGATCAAGATCCAGTCCCCATGCCAGATTCTTTTCTACCATTTGCCATGCGTCATAGGCCACTTCATTTTCCAATACCTGATTGGGGGTCTTGAATGGTACCTGTTCGCCCAAACGTTGAGATATGTTTGGTAAATGGCATAATGCCGAAGAATAATGACCTTCTAGTACATCAGCGTTTAATTCTTTAACATTGTGGCTGCGTACAGCATTGATAAAGTTTTCGAAATTGTTACCCGGTTTAACCGCTGATTCAAAATCATCTAATTCAACCGGTGTACCGCCGTCTTTGGGATAGAAGCGTTTATTATCAAACATGCCTTCTGTTGTATAAAATTCGTTCGTTACTTTGCGCGGCATTTTGGATTCGCCACCAACGAGTCCACGTGTTTCAAACAACATTAGCACATCACCAAACTGCATCATGGCAAGCTGGGTATTGGGTGTTTCACCCTGATCGTCATAGCCAAAGCGTCCGCCCAATGCCCATACTTTTGTAGGCCATGTAGCGCCTTTTATTGCCCAACGGGCAATATCCATCTGGTGAACACCCTGGTTGCCGGTATCTCCATTGCCGGTATGCCAGAACCAGTGCCAGTTATAATGTACAAGATTTTCGTGATAGCGATCATCCAGCGCTGGGCCAGCCCATAAATCAAAATCCAGATGCGTAGGCGGTTGTTTAAAGGGTTTGTATCCAATGCTCCATCTGGGTTTACAGCAATATCCTTTTGATACAAGCAGTTTTCCATATTTTTCGGACTGGATTGCGGCAATAATTTTACCCCAACTCTGACTTGAACGGCTCTGGGTACCATGCTGCACAATTCGATCGTATTTTCGGGCCGCTGCTACGGCTTGTCCACCTTCAAAGATGTTATGGCTCATGGGTTTTTCAACATATACATCTTTGCCTGCCTGGCAAGCCCAAATGGTAGCCAGTGAATGCCAGTGGTTTGGTGTTGCAATGGTTACAACATCGATTTTTTTGTCATCCATTACCTTGCGCAAATTCTGAATCTGTTTTACTTTTTTTCCATAGGTTTCCTGAAATGTTTTTGCGCGTTCAGCCAGCACATTTTTATCAGGATCACACAGTGTGACAACCTCTACATTGTCCTGCTGCATAAAGCCTTCAATGTGATTTTTTCCACGTCCTCTAACACCCAGAACCGCTACATTAATGCGGTCATTGGCCCCAAATACTGATTTTGGAAGAATTAACGGGGCAGAGGCAGCAGCTGTTACAGCAGAAACACTTTTCATAAAACTACGACGTGATACATTATAATCCATATTGCTCTCCTTGATTCAATAATGTATTTATTTATACTCCCAACCTTGTTTATAAAATATAATAATATTGATTAGAATCCAGTGAAATATTATGAGCCAATGGAAATGTGTTGTTTAATTGAGATGAATGTTGCGTACAGTCACGAGTCAGACGAAGAGGGCAAAGGTGGGACGTTGGAAGTAGAAAGAATGGGTATTTATTAAAAAAAAAAACAAATAACACCGGGCCTATGATCATCCGTCACAGACGGATGATCAGGCACCAGTGTGTTGTTAAAATTATCTGATCAAGATAGCTTTTTGGCTTTGGACGGTATTACCGGTTTGAAGCTGAATGAAATAAAATCCGGAACCTACGTTGCTGCCAGAATTGTCTTTGCCGTCCCATGATATACGATGTAAACCCGGAGCCTGGTTTTCAGAAACCAATGATTTGATCTCTTTACCGAGTATATTATAAACCACAATGCTTGTAAATCCATTTTCTGTCAATTCGTATTCTATAATAGTTTCCGGATTGAATGGATTGGGATAGTTGGGATGCAATACTGTTGATTGCGGTACTGTATTTTTAGAATTATCTGCAATGGATGTTGCGGGATCCATAACTGTATAGAGGAACGGTTCTGCCGTATCTGAACCCCATTCCGAGTGGCTGCCGGGAGTATAGCCGTTATTAATGGATTCTTCAGACAACTCGCCACTGCCTTCAAGTGATGCAGAGACTTTGAGGGTATATCCCAAATCGATAATAGGTGTACCTTCCGGGGTTTTCAGGAATCCCCACATGGGTGCTTTCATTTCTGCTTCATGGCCGTCTTCTGATACCGCAATGGTGATGATTCCCTGGTAAACGGGACCCTTGTCAGCAACCACAACATAAGACGAGTCTTCAAAGGTAACCCACTGGGAATAATAGTCGTATACACCAGGAGCAAGACGAATAATGCCATCTTTAAGATCCTGCATGCCCTGGGTTTCAACTGCATTATCAGACAGAAATTCGTGATTGATATAATGGCCGGTGTTGAATCCACCGTTGTAGAATTCTACTTCCATATTCACATCGTATCCGTCACTATCCGGATAATATCCACCTTCATTAAGGCGGTAACCGGTATCTTCATTCTCATCCACATCGATTGTAAAGATGAAATAATAACGGCCTTTTTTCGAGTGGCCCAGGGTATCGGATGATGTGTTTCCGATAATACCGGTTGCGCTCATGTAACCAAACAGGTTTTCAGCATCGTTGGTGAATTTAACTTTTAATATATCAACATCGCTATATGCACGGTAACCGGGAGCAGTACCTGCCGGATAGCCGTCTGTATGATGAACATCATCAGCAGGATCCGTAACAGATACAGGCACATCCTGCCAGTCGCTAAAATCTCCGTCAATGGTGATATTGTGTTGCGCAAAAATAAACATCGGAAGGAGTATAATCAGTAGCAAGAGTTTTTTCATGAGGTCTCCATTTTTTATGTTTTTTAGAAAATTTTTAAGGCAAGGTGAAAGGTAGTGTTTGTTGTATCAAAGCGCAAGCGGTTTTTTAGGTCAATAAATGTGCGGGTTTGAAAATGCGTTGTTCGGATTTTTTAAAAAGGGGAGCAGGTTGTGATCTGGTCTCCCAAAATTTTGAATCAGGCGCTTGCAGGTGATTTGGCTTTGAATAGTACAGATGTAATAAGTTCAGTTAAAAAGCCGTAAATGGTGCCCATGATTATTGTTCCGAAGGCAATAGCAATATCCGGTAGAACAGGGATAGCCATAGCTATGCAAACAAATCTCAAACCCGGTCCACATTGTGTTGCTATTCATTCACGTTTAAATGATAACATGATTCAATTCCTCATTATGATTGGTATTCTTGACTAGGATTTCAGTGATTTCAGTTATCTGATTCCCAGGCCCACCAATAGGCACCCCGTGACGTTTTTCCCTTGCGTATATTTGATTTTTTGATGATTTCACTGGCTTCGTTCAGTGTCAAAGATTTACGCAGTTCTTTGATGATCCATGCAAGCCAGTTTCTGCAGAGATCAAGAACGATTATATGACCGTTTGGCTTTGTAACACGATCCAACTCGTTCAGCATATCAATGGGATGTTCAACAATATGCAGCAAGAAGGTATTGATTACCAAATCAAAAGAGGCAGTGTCAAAACTCAGGTTATGCACGTCGCCCGGTTGAAAGGTGATCCTGTCTGATACTTTGTTTTTTTCGGCATCCCGTTTTGCAATTTCGAGCAGTGGTTCGGAAAGATCGACTGCTATAATTTCTGCTTCAGGAAATGCTTTTGCTATTTCTATATCTATGGCTCCAAAACCGCAACCCGCGTCAAGAATTTTACCGTTTTTAAATCCATACTGTTTGAGGATTTTTACAATATCTTTGCCTGCGCGTTGAATATTTTTAAAATTATTATTGTAATATTTTTCCGCCCAGAGAGAGTCGAATACCCGTGGGTGATAAAGCTCGGTGCGTTTCATTATTGCCCCTTGTAGTCAATGATTGATTGATGCGAAAAGATAGTTATCGCTGTTTGCAATATTAACTACGTAAAGACCTGTCTCCGGTTTCACGTATTTTTTGCAGCAGGGTTTGCATTTCTTTAAGCTTTTGTGGGTATTTTTCTGCAACGTTTATCTGTTCCCCAATGTCTGTAGAAAGATCATATAATTGTGGATTCGGGTCTCTGCCGGTTTCTATATTTTTGATAACATTGAGTTTGGGACCTTTTCCCGGTTCTATAAACTTCCATTTCCCTTTGCGCAGGTTGATAAAGTTCTCGGCAGATTGTTCTACAATATGGCTGCGTCCTATCGGGTCTTTTCCAATCAGTGCGGCAAGATTGTCTATGCTGTCAGGTGCATCTTTGTCAGAGAGTGTTTGTTTTGTTAATGCTGCAAAAGAGGCAAGGAAATCAATCTGACTGATCAGAGCATTGCTGATTGCCGGTTTTACTTTTGGGGGCCATTGAAGCAAAAGCGGGATGCGGGTACCGCCTTCAAAACTGCTATATTTACCACCGCGCAATGGACCTGCAACTTTGTGGCTGCCCTTGAGTTCCTCTGCGTGGTCATCGTATCCATCATTCAGCACCGGACCATTGTCAGAGCTGAATATAACGATTGTATTTTCTGTCAAACCCAGTTTGTTGAGGGATTTTAGAATTTCTCCCACACACCAATCTGCCTGAACAATGGCATCACCGCGTGGGCCCATTTCTGTTTTTCCAACAAAACGGGGATTGGGAACCCGCGGTACGTGAATATCGTGCAGGGAAAAGTAGAGAAAAAAGGGGTAACTTTTATTCTGTTCAATAAAATTAATGGCTTTGCTGCTGATTACATCTGCCATGTCTTCATCTACCCAGTGTGCAGATTCTCCACCAGTCATGTAACCAATTCTGCTAACACCGTTTACGATTGTGTTGCTGTGTTGGGGATCGCCCCTGAATTTTAACATTTCCGGATGAGAAATGCCAGTGGGAGAGTTGCCTACATTTTCTTTAAAACTGATTGTTATGGGATCTGATGGATCGAGTCCCACTATATGATGGTTTTCAACATATACGCAGGGAACACGATCTCCTGTTGCGGGAATTAAAAAGGAATAATTAAAACCGATTTCAAGTGGTCCCGGTTTAATTTCAGTATTCCAGTTTGGTTTTTTGTCACCTAATCCCAAATGCCATTTACCAACGACTCCACATGTGTAGCCTGCATTGCCAAGCATTGAGGGAAATGTAGTGATGTTTGTTGGTATAAGGAGAGAAGCGTCTCCTGGCGCAATACCCGTCCCTTTTTTCCGCCATGTATACTGGCCGGTTATCAGGGAATAATGTGAAGGTGTGCAAGTGGCGGCAGTGGCATAAGCTTGTGTGAACTTTTCCGTTTTTAGCCAGGCTGTCAATGTTGGGTGTATTGACACGAGATGCCCCGTAGCAACTCAGATCTCCATAACCCAGGTCATCTGCATATATGAGAACAATATTGGGAAAGCTTGATTTTGATGGTTTTGCACAATTAATTCCGGAAAACCTTGTAATGCTGACAACAGAAATGGATTTTATAAATTGTCTGCGCTTCATGAATACCCCTGAATGAATTGTTGGATGGGGAATTGAACCGGATTATAATAACCTTCCGTCCTGATTAATAAAAACATATCTGCGTAACCCATTTACAAGAATCCTGAATTCATACCGAACTCCGGTACTATATGTATGAACCATTAACCGCTCAACGATACCGTTCCCCAATTCTTTATTCAAAGTATTTCTAACTTGTTTTGGCATTTTCAATTCTTTAATGTTTGGCAGTTTTTCGCCACTCGTAGTTGTATTGATAGCGGATATATTTTTCACATTAATAATACAATTGCCATTCTCAACATTCTGAAAAGTACAGTTTTTGAATTGTATATTGGATATCTCTGAATCTGTGTATCCCATCAATATTAATCCGTAACTACTTTTATAACTTTTAATATTTTCAAACGTAAAATTTTCTATTGTTGGGTTGTGACTGCCTGCATCGCCTTCATTATAATACATACTCAGAGATATGACAGCGTTTGAAACTTGGCTGATTTCTATGTTTTTAAAATGGACATTACGGACTAAGCCGCCTCTTAATGAATTGCTTTTTAACCGGATTCCAAATCCCATATAGGGGCTGGTCATTTGACAATTTTTAATAAAAGCATTTTGTATGCCGCCAGACGTTTCGCTGCCGATAGTAAATGCACCAATGCCGCTTTGCAGGTTACAGTTGTCTATAATGACATTTTCTGTTGGTATATTGATTCTTCGCCCATCTTCGTTACGACCAGATTTTAATGAAATGCAATCGTTTTGAGTTCTGATTTTGCAGTTTTGTATTATTACATCTTTACAGGATTCCACAATACATCCGTCACTATTGGGACCAAAACTGCTGATATTGAGGTTTTGGATTGTAATATCTTGTGATAGCACTGTATGCAAGTGCCACATGGGAGAATTTATTATTGTGATTCCATCTATCAGTATGCTTTTACAATTGTACAGTTGAACGAATGGTGGTGAGAGTAATGAACCATCCGGGAATACACGCTCTTTGACCGGAACTTTATTTTCTGCCATTTCAAACAGGATGTTCCTGTTTTCACTCTGAGAAACTTTACCTTCCTGCCAACCCCATGTAGGATTTTTTCTCCAATCCCACCATCTCCCTTTACCTGCCTGTCCATCCAAGGTTCCTTTTCCTGTTATGGCAATATTTTCCTGACCATATGCATAAACGAGGGGTGAATAATTCATCAATTCTACACCTTCCCAGCGGCTGAAGACCAAAGGAAGATATTTTTCGGGATCAAAATAAAATTTCAAGACTGCATTTTCTTCAAGATGCAGATTTACATTGCTCATTAAATGAATGGGGCCTGTCATATAAATACCGGCAGGAATTATGATTTTGCCCCCTCCGGCTTTATGGCATGCACTTATTGCCTGTTTTATGGATTCTGTGCAGTCGTAATTCTGATTTCCTCTTGCACCATAATCTATTATGTTGAATTCTATATTGGGAAAATCAGGTGCTTTGATGTCTTTAAGGATTTCAGGTGCTCTTTTCCATGGATCTACTGAGCTGTTACTGCAAGAGAGAAAACAGGCAAGTATGAGAATAGTGATATACGGGTATTTTCTGTCCATCTTTCTTGAATTGGCCCTGCTTACTATATTTACAAATGTGTTCTAGTATACTGTTTTTATTGAACAAAAGCAAAGAAAAAACTTTTAAACTTGGAATAGCATGTTTTTTTCAAGCATAATTCAATCCGATTAATGCAAATTATCCGAAATATTGGCCAGTGTTGATCTATCTCCTTTGTACCAAAATATTTTACCTTTCAATAGTCTTTTAGAAATGGGGGGAATGTTTCCGATATTGACGATTGTATGTAAACAATCTGCCGGATGATGATTGGTTACGTGTGATGTGTTTTGCCAATAGATTCCACATACCCATGTATTGGTGGTATCGCTGCGAAAGATTAATCCATTGTCTATTGGGGCAAGCATTTCTGCTTTATAGGGACCAACGTATTTCATGGGATTATTGTTTGTCCGCAGGTTATCTATGCGGATACCCAGTGGTGTTCTTGCTCCAACGGTGTGAGACGATGCTGGTAATTGTTGACATTGATCATGTCTGATTACAAAAGAGAGAGATCTGGTAGAGTCGGTTTTCCATAGTTCATATTCACTAAAGGCTGGTGTATTTGCGATTTCTCTTCTCCATTCTTTGTTTGAAGGACCACCTAATCGAAAACATTGCTGCACGCCATGATATTCGGGCAATCCTTTGTCATAGGTTTGTATTAGCCAGTATAATTCTATACCATCATTGACTGGTTTTAGATAATAAGTCCAGGTTTGTTTTGTCCAATGTTCGTCTTTTTCAACTTGCAGTTTATAGATAAAGCAGGTTGTGTCATTTTTCAATTTTCCCAGAATGGTATTGATTTGCAGGGTGTCTATATTGGCTTCCTGTAACGTTGAGGGGATTTGTCCATATGTTATGGGTTCGTGTTCGTGGAGCCGGTAACCGATCCTGTTGCCAGGATGATTATTGTTTAAAACTGTAATAAAGTTGGGTCTGGCAAGTGAAATAGTGATTGGAGAAGGCTCTGGATTTAAGGTTTTTTGTTTTTGACAGCTCGGGTAAGTGAAAATTAAAGAGAGTATGAAAACATATTTCAAGTACTTGTTCATCGCTGCCTCGATTCATTTTAGTTAATCTTTAGGAAAAATTACAAAAAGACAAATTACGTTTTAGGGCATTGATACCAAAACTTCTACACCGTCTTCAGATGCAAGTATAGCAGCACCTCCGGAAACATCGGTAAAGGTGAGATAACCTTTGGGTCCTGAACCTGTAAAGTTAATGTCCTGAACCGGCATTCTGGTTAGATTGGTGACAATCATACCGTTTCCGGGGTGACAGAGATGCAAATGTTCAAAAGCTTGTGGCCCGTTTTCTTTTCTAAAAATATCCAACGTTTGCATGGCTGCTATGGCTGTTTCTGTGTTGACACTTTTGACAGCATTTTTGACAATAACAGCAATTTCGCCAATGGTTTTATTTTCTAAATCCTCTAGTTTTATTGAAGCAGTAGCAAACGCTATTGCGCAGCCCAGGTAATTTCTCGAAAGCGGTTTTACAACCCTGCGTAAATCGACAGGGCAGGTAATAAAAGTTTCCGGGATATTTGTATGGCACCATTGGGGTACATATTTTTTCCACAACATGGCGGTTATGATATCATTGTCGGTCAAAGAAATATCTGGATTAATTTTTTTGAATTTGAGTAAATGTGTTCGGATGGTTTCTATGGAAATAAATTCTCTTTCCTGTTGAACGGATAATGGATCTGTTTCCATCCGTTTTTCTCCGAAAAACAATCCACTTTGCTCAAGAATTTTTTTAGCTGTAATTTTTTCAAATGGATTGGAATGCAGGTGATGATCAAAAGTTGTACGATCGAGTGATGGCGGCAATGAGCGGTCATTACGTGTATTTCTGGCCCAGGTTGATAAAAAATGGAAAAAACTGAATCCATCTACAAGCGCGTGAGAGATACTAGCCGCCAGAACCGATCCGTTTTCTGTTTGGGTTAACGTGATGCGGGCGAGAGGTGCATCCTCTATGGTTTGGATAGGTTCAATATAATTCAGAACGCTTGATGTTTCATCAAAATCGGGTCCTGAAGTGCGAACTAGAAATGTTAGGGCATCCTGCTCGTATTTGAATCCGTATTCCTGTTCCGAGATTTTAACGAGTCTGCTGGATAAAATGGGGAACTGTTCCAGCGTTTCTTTTAAATGACCCATGAGCAGTTCCGGGTTTAGGTGCTCTTTATAATAGAAAGCAAAGGTAATGGGCTGAGAGCCGGCACCGGTAAATATATATTCTATTGGAGTTAATGGAATTGGTTTCATAGGATGAGTCCTTTTTGTTTTTTAATAATATAAAACTATCCGTTATACAATTAAAACAGAATAAAAATCATATTCAATTACTTTTTATAATTGTGCAAATTGTAAAGCACCTTTAGCCACATTCAAATTCGTTTCAATTAATACAATATCAAGATCTTTTAAAAGAAATGGATTTGTGTTTTCAATTACTGTGTTTTTGCAAATATCAAAATAATTCAGGAATCTACATGTACCTCCACCAATTGCCAGCAAATCAGGATTAAAGATGTTAATCAAGCCTGCAAGTGCAATACCCAGATGAGTAGCTGCTCTGTCAATAATTTGTACCGCATTCGCATCATTTGATTCTAATGCATGTGAGAGGGCTACTGCATCACCTGCAAAAGATTCAAGGATTGAAGTGCCTGAGGCAAGTTGGTCGAGATTTTTGGTGCCATTCAATGTCGGTAGTGGCATGTACCCCAACTCACCGGCAAACCCATTTCTACCTTTGAAAAGCTTGTTATTGATATAGATACCTAAACCAATGCCGGTGCCTGCCATTACAGAAAGGATAAATTGTTTATCCGGATATTGCATTTTAGCATAAATAGCGGATGCATCTACATCATTGAGCAAAATTTTAGGTATACGAAATTCCGGGAGGAAATCACTGCTTTCGTAATTGTTGAGGTTTTGCAAGACATCTGATTCAATAATGAGAGAATTATTTTCTATTAAACCTGGAATAGCAATGCCCATGATTTCAGGATTGATTTTGTGTTTTATAATAAATTCTGATATACAATTATTTATCTGTTCTATTGTAGCAGCGTTTCCTGTTGTGAATTTTTCTTGAAAGATTTGGTCGCCATTATTTGCAAAACATAAAAGTTTTGTCCCACCCAGATCGATGCCCATTTTGCATATATTCACATGTTTTCCAATCATTTACTGTTTTAAAAAATATGTAACTGTCATTTTGAAATGAAATCAAGTTAGCTTGTTAATAACCCGCTGCCCAACCCTCGGAGCTACGCGAGTCAGACGCACCGGTTATGGTTCCTGTTTCGGGATCCAGCATGATGCCCATGGCGCAACCCTGCGAGCTGATCCATTTGCATGGGTGGCCCATGTCTTCATACAAGGCTTTGGTGTCTGGTGAGATACCAAATTTTTCAAACCGGGATACATCCGGCTGCCATTGATGATGCATCCGTCCGGCTTCAATGGCCTGAGCTACATTCATATTATGATCTGTTACATTTAATATCACTTGTAGCACTGTATTTATTATGGTACGTCCACCGGGACTACCGATCAGCAGTACCGGTTTTCCGTCTCTGGCAACTATTGTGGGAGACATGCTGGAGAGCATGCGTTTTTCCGGGGCAATACGGTTTGGAGGGGTACCGATTTGTCCTTTTGTGTTTGTTATTCCGGGTACCGGATTAAAATCGCCCATTTCATTATTGAGTAAAAAGCCCAACCCTTCCGCAACGATTTTTGAACCATAGCTTTGTTCGAGTGTATAGGTCAGGGAAACTGCCGTACCTTGTTCGTCCATGACTACAAAATGTGTCGTTTGATCACTTTCATACACCTGATTGAACAGTGCAGAATCGCTTTTAGATGCGGTGTTGAGATCTATTGTTTTTCTCAATTCGCCGGCATGTTCTTTTGATAAAAGCATTTGGATAGGGATGTTGGGATTAAAATCAGGATCACCCAAATATTGTGCGCGGTCTGCAAAAGCACGTCGCATGACTTCGGTCAATAGATGAAGGTATTGCGCTGAATTGTGCTCCATTTCAGAAAGGTTATATGGCTCGAGCATGTTTAACATTTCTACAATTGCTACTCCGCCGGAGCTTGGCGGGGGCATAGAGTAAATATCGTATCCCCTGTAGGTACCGTGAATTGGTTTCCGTTCAATTGCCTGATACGCGGCAAGGTCTTGCTCTGTAATGATACCGCCATTCTCGTGCATGAACGTTGCCAGTTTTTGTGCGGTTTCTCCTTTGTAAAAACCATCGTGCCCTTTTTCCTGGATGCGTTTAAGTGTGGCTGCCAGATCCGGCTGCTGCCAGTTTTCTCCGGGAGCAACCGGAGAATTCTCGTCTTTATAAAAGATGGCTTTGGTTGATGGCCATTGATTGAGATAGGGGGCAAGATAACCGGTTACATCATTATAAACAGAACGAGGCATGGGAAATCCGTTTTCCGCAAGATCAATTGCAGGTGCTAAAAGGTCGCCCCAGGATGTACTGCCATATTTTTGGTGCGCAAGCCAGAGACCGGCTACTGTACCGGGAACACCTACTGCCAGTAATCCGTCATGGTTGCTATTATTATTAATCTTGCCATTTTTATCGAGATACATATTTCCAGTAGAGGCGAGGGGGGCTTTTTCCCGAAAATCTATTGTTGTTACTTTGCCATCGGGGAAATGAATAACCATAAAACCACCCCCGGCGATATTGCCTGCAGGAGGCCAGGTGACAGACATGGCAAACGCCGTTGCAATGGCAGCATCTATGGCATTGCCGCCATTTTTTAGAACGTAGAGGCCTGCCAGAGATGCCGGTTGAGAACTGGTAACCACCATCCCTTTTTCAGCATAGACAGGAGTTCTGCCGCCAATAGCAAATGTGTTCGAGATCAGGAAAAATATTAAAAGAGAGAGTTGCCTGGTTATTTTCATCAAAACCTCCTGTTTATATATTATACTCTATGAAATGCAGGAAATCAAGAGTAAAGTCAAGAGAGAAGTTTAGAAATTTGAAGAATTGCTGAAATCAAAATAGTAATGCAGACCTACACCTACTGTAATGGCCGGAGTGTCAAAGTTCAGGTATTCGAAATCTACATAACCATAACCCACTTCAAAATTAGCCCATACCGGGACAAGGGCCTTGTTGCTCAGATAATTGGTATCAACTCCAAACCCAAAGCCATAACCATTCTTTTTTTCAGTTATCTCTTCCAATAATAAGAATCCGGTAAAAGCCCAATCCGTATATTCATAGCGTCCATAAACACCATAGACGTAGAAATTGTAATTATAATTGTGTATTACATTATAGGATAATTTACCGCTGTAAGATTTAATGTCTGAATTTAATCCAAAAATCCCCTGGATACCTATTCTATCAATAAAATTCAACTGCGCGCTGACTCCGTAGAAAGGATAACTGAGCTGTACACCCAGCCCCAGATTCCCTTTTTCGCTGTTATTATAATATTGTGAAAAAGCTGTGGATGATAAAAATAGTGTAAAGATGATAAATAATACTATTTTACATTTGGGCATTTTTGCTCCCGATATTCGCTTGAATATTGTTTTAATATATATTGATTTGACCCACCAAAAGTGTGTAAATATAAAAAATATTTTGGTATAATAGAAATAAAATTTGTTCGCATTCAGTAAGAAAAATATGTGTTTGCTGTAACCTTTTTAATAAAGATCAGTTTATAATAATATCAATGTGTGATATTATTATAATTGGAGGTCTGGACTGTATTCCGATATAGAGATTATGCTTTGGGTAAAATCCGGAGAGACAGATAAACTGGCAATTCTGTTTGAACGTTATAAACAGAATTTGTTTGCATATTTTTTTCGTTTGACGCGGAACCATCAAAGCAGCGAAGACCTTGTTCAGAATGTGTTTATGAGCATGTTAAAATACAGACAAAGGTTTTCAGGATATGGTTCTTTTTCAGCCTGGATGTACCAGATAGCGCATAATGTTTTTGTTGATCACACCCGCAAGAATAACCGATACAAGGACATGCCGGAAAAGTTGGAAGCGGAACTGGAGGACGATTTTGATCATGACACACAATATATTCAAAAAGAAAATCTGCAAATGCTTGATAAAGCACTGAATAAACTGGACAAAAATAAACGTGAAATATTAATTTTGAGTAAATATCAGGGATTAAAATACAAAGAGATAGGAAAGATACTAAACTGCTCGGAAGGAAATGTCAAGATCAAGGTGTTCCGGGCATTGAATGAATTAAAAGATATTTATTTACAAATGGAAAATATGAATCATGGATAAAAATATAGAATTATTGGTATTGGCATATCTGGAGAGCCGTCCGGGTTCTGATGAACGACATCGGCTAGAGGCTGCATTGATTAAAGCCGGTTACGATATGAAAGAGTTTGAGTCGCTCGAATCTGTGAATGAAAACCTGGATAAACTTGATGTACCTGAGCCCAGTGAGAGATTGGATACCCGCTTTTATGATATGCTCGCAATGCAGGAACACAAGGACGAAAGGTTTTTGAACTGGTTTTTGGGATTTAGAGCCTTTTTGGATTTTTCTCCCAGGGTGTTTGCTGTTGCTGTATACAGCTTGGTACTCTTGATGACCGGTTGGTTTTTGGGAGGACGGTTTACACCCCAAACTGATTATGAGCACCGTTTAAATACCATGCAAACAGAAATGAGTGATATGAAACAGCTCGTGACGTTGACGCTTATCCAGCATCCATCTGCGGTGCAGCGGTTACAGGGTGTAAGCAGAGTAAGTGATCTGGATACTTTGGGCGTTGCTATAGTGCACGCGCTGCTTATGACATTGAATAGTGATCCCAATATGGATGTGCGACTAATGGCAGTACAGTCACTGGCGCGGTTCAGTGAGTACCCTATGGTGAGGGAAGGATTGGTGCATGCCATCAATGTTCAAAAGGACTCCCAGGTATTGTTAATGCTGGCGGATATAATGGTATCTTGTCATGAAAAAGAGTCGATATATTCTTTTGAGCAGCTTCTTGCTAATCGGGATCTTGATCAAAACGTACGGGATAAAATTGAGAAAAGCATTCTGACCTTGTTGTAACTTTTTGGATGAATACTGGTTTATCTTATTGAAACCCGGCCTGCAGGAAGACAGTAATTTTAAAATTGATGAGTAATGTTATGAAAAAACAAGTAATGATACAAATGGGAATATTTTTGTTGTTCATGTCCGTGGAATTGTTTGCCGGTTCAATAAATGGGGAATGGGTAGCTAGATTCAATGGTGATAGTTTAAAATTGAAACTGATGTTTAATGAACGTTCCTGGTCTAATATGAAAGAGTGGGAAACCAGCGGTTTGTTCAGTTTTAGAGATTTTCAAAATTTAAACAAGAACAGTGAGGGCCCATTTTATCTGCAAAGTGATGCCGGCAAGTTGATATTGAATGGCAGAACAAGTGCAGACAAAGGCTTTGGACTTTTTGAGTTTATTGCAAATTCGGAATTTGAATCCTTTTTGCAAAAGAACCTTTCTGGTGATGTGTCAGACACACAGTTGATGCATTTGTGCCTTGGTAATATTGATAAAAAATATGTTCATGATTTGAAAAAACTTGGGTATGAAAGAATAAACAGCAAAGATCTTGTTTCTTTTGCTATTTTTAATGTCAGTATCGATTTTATTAAATCGCTCCATCAATATGGATACCGGGATTTGAGTGCAGATGATTTGGTAAGTTTTCGGATTCATGGTGTAGATCTGGATTTTATTCAATCCCTTGCGGCTATGGGATACAAAAATGTGGATGCTGAAGATTTGGTTGCGTTCAAGATTCATGGTGTAAGTACAGGCTATATTCAGGAAATGGATATTGCCGGTTTTCATCAGCTTTCAATCTCCAAGCTGGTTGAATTTAAAATACATGATGTAAAACCCGAATTAGTAAAAGCACTAGATGAATTGGGCTATCATGATATATCTCTTTCACAAATTGTTGATTTGACAATACAGGATGTTTCACCCGATTATATTAAAAAGATGCACAATGCGGGATTAAAAAATTTCACTCTTGAACAATTGACCGAATTTAAAATGCATGGCGTGGAGCCCGAATTTGTTAAAGGGATTACAGCGTTGGGTTATGATCAAATTAAAAATTCTGAAATTATTCAATTGAAAATTCATGATATTCGTCCGCAATACATTCGCGAAATGCAGCAGATGGGATTTGAAGCGCTACCCATTTCGAAACTGGTTGAATTCAAAATGCATGGCGTGGAGCCTGAATTGTTAAAAGCGCTTGGTGACTTGGGCTATAAAGATATGCCGGCCTCAACAGTTGTAGATTTAACGATTCATGGAGTGGAACCAGACTATATTATTGAAATGCACAAGACAGGGCTTGAAAATTTAACGCTTGAACAGCTTGAAGAATTTAAAATTCATGGCGTTGAGCCTTTTTATGTAAATGCATTTGTTAAGCTGGGTTTTTCAGATATCAAGTATTCGAAAATTATAGAAATGAAAATTCATGGCGTATCTCCGGACTATGTCAGAGAGCTTCAGAATGCGGGTTTGAAAAATGTAACATTATCTGATGTTGTTGATTTTAAAATACAGGGAATTGATCCGGAAATGATTACAGTGCTTGGTAAATATGGATACAAAAATACAAGTAAATCCAAGCTTATAGAAATGAAAATTCATGGTATTGATTCCCAATATATTAAAGATATTCATTCAACCGGGTTGAATGATATTACCATATCTGAATTAATAGATTTTAAAATCCATGGTGTAGATAAAGCCTATGTGAAATCCATACAGAAAGCAAGGGGGAGTGAAAAGTTGACACCCAAAGATATTGTGAAATTCAAGATAGCGGGATGGTAACAGACAATTGTAACAGGTATATAAAAAGAAAGCCCTGGTAAAAAAATTAACAGGGCTTTTGCTTACAAGTATATAGAATTATAATTTAGTTACATTCGCCGCTTGCAAACCTTTTTGGCCTTGTTCGGTTTCAAATTCTACCTGATCGCCTTCATCTAATGTTCTGTATCCATCACCATTGATGGCGTTAAAATGAACAAACACATCTTGGCCGTCTTCTTTAGTGATAAAGCCATAACCCTTTGAACCGTTAAACCACTTTACAGTACCTTTTTCCATTGTACTTTCCTTCATGATAAAATAAAACTTTGTACACTTTTTTTTGCTGTATCGACAAAAAAAAATCGCATTGAACAGCATTACGCTCTTCGCAGCGATAATCTTTTTTTTGAACTTTTTATAAAATTTTTTGTAAACAAATTTTTCTAACTAGCATAAAAACGGCGTACAGTTATTTAGTTTACAAAGTTACACTATTTATTATTCAAATGCAACAAAAAGTTTTATTATTTTGAATAAATATTATTTTTTTATCAGATTTTTAGTAAAAAATAGCTTTTTAAGAATAAATTTTTCTAAAAATAGCTTTTTTTATTGGTCTGTCTTTGGAAACCATCCTGTTAGAAATTGTTCTAGCGTACCTTTGTACTCTGCTTCCGCAAGGAATTCTTTGCCTCGCTGGTTACCCCACGAGTAATTGATGATCAGTTTTCCCTTGAATTCACAAAAGTCAATGTCAGAATTGTTAATGTTTTTAGCATTTAAGATGCGTTCACGCTCATTCTCTGTCAGCCCGGGATTTGCAATCTGTTTGTCTTTATCTGATGCCTTGAGAACAGGATTGAAAGGACTTGGATGCCAGTTGATCAGATCTTTTGAGCGTACAACCCGCATTTCATATCCTTCATGGGCTTCGAGATAAAAGTCATAAAAATATCCATCAAGGTAGCGCAATGCATGGGGCGCGGTATAACGATCTTGCGCATAATTACATTCTGCAGGCAAGGTTTTCCAATTCAAGAGGTCTTGTGATTCTGCAAAGTTTGCGGTAAAGCGAACACCGGCTTTTGATTGGGGTTTGCCAATTTCATACATGAGAACAAAACGATTATCTGCTTTACACATGGATGTGTTGAAAATTCCATAGCCTGGCAAATTTAATGCGGTGCGGGTGGTCCAGTGTTCAAGATCTGCCGAGACAAACAGTTGAATGATCTCACCATCCCATATATCTACACAACTGACATATACGGAATCTTTATTAACAAACGCACTGCCCAAATGGTAGCCTTGAGCAAAAGGGGGAGTCGCTTGACCGGTTTCGTGATTGATGAAACGGAAATAGGAATCTCCGGTAGTATTGTGCGCATATTTGATTCTAACATATTCAAAACGCCAAACTTTTTCATTAAATACAATGGGGGTTGTTTCTACCAGATCACAATCAATTGTGCCGAGTTTAATTATTTCGGGACGTTGAGGGATTGTGTTTTGTGTTGATTTTACGCAAGCTATTGTTGCAAACAGGATTAAAAGCGAGTACAACCGGATTAATTTCAGCATATTTGTGTCCTCATTTTTGGGATAGTTAAAAATAGTATTTATTTCTGATGATTTCAAGCTGGAAATTTTTGAAATGGTGTTTTTGGGCTAACGTCAAGTTTTTTATGTTGTTAAGTAATTTTTCTTGATTTTATAGGAATAATAAGTTATCTTGAGGCATTCCATTATAGTGACGGGTATTAATAGATGCCCAAAAAAATTAATCATTTTCATTTGAAAATGTTTACAGGAGGCTTTGATGAAAACCTTGAAAATTGTGCTCCTCGTTCTATGTTTGCTGTTAACAGCAGCCGCACCTTTATCTGCCAGTGGTACCCGTGTTCAGTCACTGGGTTATCTTGCCAATTATTATGTGATTGATAGTTATAATATTTGGCTGTTCCCTTCAACGCTGGTTAACTATGACAATAATGTTTTTATGGAATCCTACACAGGTAATCCTCTTGCCGGTGGTGGTGTAAACTTGCCCATTACATCACAGATCAGCCTGGGATTGTATCTGACAGATGATACGCGTACAATCGCGTATACTGATCCTCAGCTTGCCGGTTATGTTGCCACTCAAAAGATGGATATTCTGGTTGGATATCGTGCAGGAGATTTTAATTATGGTGTTCATTTGGCGTCTTATACAAACAAGGGCGAGTATTCTGATCCTGTAAACGATGTTAGTCAAAACGGTCACTTGTCTAGCACTTTATTTGAAGGCGGAGTGAGTTACAAACCGGATTCCCGCAATCAGCTGGATGCTTCTTTTTCATACACAGGCAGAGATTTTCAGTGGGAAGACACATCTCGTGATGCTGCCATTTATCGCGAACCCAATGGTCATCGCACCATTAGCTTTACCGCCCGTTATCTGTACTCTATGACAAATAAAGTTGTTCTTGTACCCTTTTTGAATTTTACAAATGATGGTTATGGGTATAAGTATGCAGTTGATCAAGATGTACTAGCAGGTGATCCAAATCATGTCAACGATCCCATTAAATCATTGCTTGATAAACAGAGTAGTTTCACAGCTGGAGTTGGTTTTGATATTGTTCCCCGTGAAAAAGTATTGGTAACCTGTGCAACCGGTATGATGCGTAGCTCCTCATCAACTGAAAAATCATTTTTTACTGGAGATGCTGGTGTTCAACCGGAAAGCGGTAATACTATTTTACCATTTGTTAATATTGGTATGGAAGCTGAATTGTACCACTGGCTGGGTTTCCGGATGTCTATGTACAAATTGATTGAAAAGATGACCATGAAGTCTGCTGTTAGCGCTGATGAGCTTGACGAGTACAATGAATACTTTAACAATTATACAGCCAATTTGGGGCTCTATTTCCGCTTGCGCAATCTAAAAATTGATGTCGCGCTTGATACCAATTCAGGTGCTGACTTTTTGCACAATGGACCCTTTATAATCAGTGGCAAGGATTATTCAACAAGCGGCAACTTGTTTAAACGTGTTTCTTTGATTTACAGTTTTTAATAAATTGTAGAGGTTATGATGAACAAATTTATAAATATTCTGGTGTTTCTGCTAATTCTAACAGCCGGCCTGCAAGCTGCCACAGAGATAGGCCAGGTTGTCAGGATTATCAATAATTATGTGCTGATCAATACCAATATGGATTTGGGTGATCGCGGTATGCAGTACGATGTATACCGTATGGTTGGTTTTGATTATGAACGTATTGGCCGGTTAGAGATTGTTAAAGCGCTACAAAATGGTATTGCTGCCAAAGAAGTGGAATCTTTTAACGGACAATATATACAGGTTGGTGATGTATTGCTGTCTGATGAGGATGATTATAGCGCAACAAGTGGTACGGAATTCAGCGAACCTTTGAGTGGTAGTCCACTTGAGCGATTGGAATCGCTCGAACTGGCAGCTCCGGCGGCGGGAAGTGGAGACGCTTTTAAAAGTCCGTTAGAAAAGCTGACCGCATTGGAAGGCATGGCAAAATAGACTGGAAACAATAGTTTTGAAACATAAAAAGGAGGCCTGAGGGTCTCCTTTTTTTTATTCAGGTAATCTAAAATTGACTGAAAATCACTCTCCAGGCTATTGCGAGTTTGTCTCTTGATTTTGCCGGGAGCCAGGCAAGTTTTGATTACTGGTAGGGCTGAATTTTACCAACAGCAAAACTTTTTTTTTCTCAACGCCCCTGCTGATGGTTTATTTTTTATTTAACCACTTGACAGCTTCTTTTTGTTCACTAAAATAGCGGTAAATGTCTTCATCTTCACTCTCATTTGGAAAGCCGGGAGGGTGAATGATTGCGATTTTTTCAAAGCGGTCTAATATGGCTGCCTTGTTCAAGAGTCTGGTTTTGAGCTCTTGAATTGCTTCGATAGATTCAAAGTGATGATCACCGATGTTGATTAAAAGTTGTGGTGTTTCACAGTTTCCCAGATCTTTGATGAATTTGTTGATACTTTTTAGATCGATAGGATTGTCGATTTGGATTTCAGAGTATTTCATATTAATCTTCTATTTGAGTTAATAAAGTTTTGGCCCAATTTGCGGCGCGCTCAAGTTCACCTGCTTTTAACGGCCCTTGTTCTCCATCGACAATAAAGCCTTCTGGTGGCGCAACAAGTTTGCCTCCTTTTTTAACCAGCAGATCTGCTATGGGTTTGGCCGCGTATCCAAATAATTTTTCCATTATTTGAAGGAATTTTGAATTAATTTTATCAATTTCCATTCGTGTATCAAACGCTGCAATAAAAGTGTCTTTTAATCCTCTTGCTTTGATTTGTTTCAAGAGTTTTGTTGTAGACGGTGTAGGACTGAACGCCCGTGTAGGAGAGCCGACAATGAGCAAATCAGAATTTAACAAATCCTGAGGATGTGTGTCATTTACTCTTGATATCTCTATATCAATATTTGTATAAATTGCATTGTACATTGCTTTTGCAATTTCCTCAGTATTTCCAAAAACCGAATCAAATATAATTCTAGATTTCAAAAGCAACTCCTGGAGTGTGGATACTATAATATACACTATTGTGTCAGGAATACAAGCGTTTTTCGATAGAGTTTTCTAGTAAATTTTGCAGGAAATATAATGATTAAAAGTTTTTAGATATCCAACCATGTTTTTGCATTTTCTATAGATCTAAAAACCTGAACATCATGTTTTTCATCTGAAGTCATTGCTTCACAGATGCGCGCCAGGCCGTATCCCAGATCATTGTCTGTAATGATAGCAATTTGTATATTATCTATTTGCACCATTTCTGTTGATCTAATGACAGATAATGATATTTGCTGCATATCATTAAAGTGCATATCGATTTCAGCACCACTGTAATTGCATAAACATTTTAGACCGGATTTTAAAGCAAGTTTGGAAATAGTTTGCCGATGTTGAATAAAGTCATCAACACATAATGGGCCTGTTCCGAATTCATAGAGAATATTATTCTCTTTATCAAATTCAAACGATATAGGCAATACTGCACCCCAATAGTTTACTATCTGGATTTTGTTATTAACTTTTTTTAATTTTTAAACCACAAAATCGCTTCGTTGGGACTCTGGAAGATTTTTACCCAAGCCTTGGTTCTGTTGCTAACGGCTTCGTATATTAGAGCCATTCGAAAAGCCAGGTCATTATTGGTACAAAGTGCGATTTGTGAGTTTGACAAAAGATTACCAGTTTCTTCGGCAGCACCAACAATTAAAAGCATGTCTTCTATTCTTGTATAGTAACAGGCTTCTGTAAAGTCGGCCAGGCATTTTACGCCGGGTTTAAGCTGCAAAGTTTTCAGCATTGTACGGTATTCGCTTAATGCTTCTTTTGATAATGTCTTGTCTGTTTTAATATGAAGAATATTTTCTTCATTATCGTATTTACAATAGACGGACATAATTTAACCTCGGTTCATATTAATATACAAATCATAACAAATTTTTCATAATTTAATATTTTGCAATCCATGTGCCGGTTGTGGGCATTCAGGAGGCAAAAAATATTTTGTTGCGGATTTTTCGGTATTCACTCAAAGAGTTAATACCATCAATGTTGAGCTGAACGCTTATATTCAGACATTAATTCTGCCAGATTGTCTGTTAATATAAAATCCACTCCTGCATTGAACAATGATTTCATTTTGACGGGGGAATTACAGCTAAAATAATTGATTTTTATATTGTTTGCATGCAATTGAGGTATTATTTGGTTTAGCACAGAATCGGCCCGTGTTTTCAATTGCAAAAATTCACAGTTGTTTTGTATCGTTTCTTTGGTGTATTGCAAGGAAGAATCTTGCCTGTCCATATTACAAATGAGTATATTGTCATTCACTTTTAATGCAGCCTGAGCCATGTCATAAGAGCAAGCCAGTACTGACTGATGCAGACGTTTTTCTTTAACTACTATTTGGGCTATCTCTGCACCCATTTGTGGATCTCCTTTGATATGAATATTGAGCCATATATTACGAGGCATCATATGGAGTGTTTCCTGAAAGGTGGGTACCTGTGTGTTTGCAAATTTATCTGATTTCCAGCTACCTGCATCAAGAGAGCGTATATAGTCAAAAGTAGATTCTGTGACTGCTCCGGTTCCGTTGGTGGTTCTGTCTAATGTTTCATCATGCATAATTACGAGATGTTTGTCTTGCGTTTGGCGGACATCAAATTCAATCATTTGCGCGCCAAGATCAATTGCTTCCTGAAACGCGGGCAATGTGTTTTCAGGATGCGTACTATTGGCACCACGATGCGCGCAAAGGCCCTTTTGGGGGAGCGGGGTTTCTGCCGCACAGGAGAATAGCTGAAATGATGAAAATATAGTTAGAAATAATAAAGTGTTTTTCAGGTCCATTTAAGCATCCAAAACATTATTTGACGATATTAATATAAACTATTTTAGCAAACTTTCAAGAAAAATAATATGTGATTGCTTTTATATTATGCAAAGAGAATGGTCTTTTACTTTTTTCTTTTTTAAGAATTTAAAAAAGGCCCCAGGTGAAACCCGGGACCTGAGTGAAGAAATGAATGAGGAATAAATTTTAAGCATACCATTTACGTTCGCGTGCGAGGTTTTGGCTTAGAATATCATGTGTAATATTTGCGTTTTCAACTACCTGAAAATCAAACATACCTACACATGCAAAGTCGGCACCACTACTAAAAACGTAATGTAAACCCTCTTTGGGATCAATTGCGCCAGCAGCCAAAACTTTGTAAGCGATCATGGGAGTGGTAACGTTTTTGAAAAACTCTACGGTTTCTTCAGGGTTGATGCACCAGATGTTATCATGGTAGCGGTTGTGATCATCGTTATTGGGTTGTAACTGGTTGAATTCGATACGCATTTCTTTGGGGTGAGCTGACCAGTATTTATCATGGTGCAGGGTTTTCATATAGAAATCCAGATCCAATCCCGATTTTTCACAAACGATTGGTACCTGGAGTGAATGCGCGGCGGTACCGGCAATGATACCTTTGCTTCTGATAAAAGAGATTGTTTTTTCCAAATCATCCAGTTTATTGTCTCGAATAAATGTATCTGCAATTGCTCCCTGGCAGAATGCTCCCATGGCGCCATTGTCAATTGCCATTTGTACATTTGTAAAGTCATTTTCTTTGGGATATGTTTGGGCAAGCCATTGGATTTTTCCGCCTCGTTTCCAATATTTATCAAGAATTCGGATGGTGCTTTCATCGGTTCTGAGCAGAGCGGTATTGATTCCGCATGCTTCACATAGCCACAGGGTTTCAATTACTTTTTCATCTGTGAAATATTTTTTCAAAATGGAAGAGACATATATGAGATCACGTGAATGGGCAAATCCGCTAACCAGGTTGCCGCCAACGATAATGCGGCTGATTTGGTTGTCTTTGATCTTTCCATGAGGAACTTGAGCTTTTAATTCTTTAATATCCATACCACTTGAGAATATTACTGAAGCACTTGTCTGTGCGTCTGCAGCCTGTAGATTGTTTTCTTCAAAGCTGATCCAACCATGTTTTTTAGCTACACCGAAAAAAGCGGCACCCATCACCGGCAGAGTAACCAGATTTTTCAAGAGCTCTCTTCTTGGATTATCAACAAATTCTTTAAGGTCATGATTGTCTGCTTCAGGGAAGGTTTTGTTTTTGCGTTTTTGCATATAGAATGATAAAAGCCTGTCAATTCCCCATAGGGATTCTTTATTCATCAAAGCAAACAGGAGAAGGATTGCGGCTTCTATGAGGTTTTTGTTTATGATGTAATAATGTCCTTCTGATGGTGCGCTAGAGTGAACAAAGGGGGGATTAGCGACATAATAAAGCATTAGCAAAAAAATACCCGCATAACTTGCGGTGCGTGTAAACAAGCCCACAAATAATCCGAGACCAATAAAAATGAGTCCCCAGATATTGAGAAAATCAACAATATTCAGGATTGTGGGATTAGCGATGATCCAATGGAAAAAGCCGGAAAAAAGCCATTTGGATTCCATCAAGTATGCAGCAGCTGACCAGTTTGGATTTACGAGTTTGGCAATTCCTTCATATAAAAAATGCCAACCTACAATTACCCGCAGTACAGTTAAAACTGTAATTGCTTTACCAGATTGCATAATGTTTTTCATTTTTCTTTTTGATCCTATTGATATTATTGTTAGCTTTTTAATTAAATTAAAAGAATTTATGTCAAAGTACAGTAAATAACGGTTATTAACGGTAAAAAACTTACTTTCAGGCAGTTTAATGAATACGGTTTATGATTCACATCTTGAGAAAATTTTAAGCAGTAGCGAGTTTAAATCGGAAAATGACCGGCAGTTACTGATCTATTTGTATGAGGCAACGCGTGATGGGGAAATACCCAAAGAATCACAAATTGCCTATGATCTTTTTCAAAGGGATACCTCTGGTAATACAAACCAGGACTTTACATTTGTTAGAGTAAAGATCCATTTACTGCGTAAAAAGCTTGAACATTATTATCTGACAGAAGGCAGGGACGATAAGGTTGTCTTTAGGATACCTAAAGGACGCTATAAAATTGAATTTATTGAAAAAAAAGATTCGATATATACCAGGAATAATATGTGGA
Organism: bacterium; assembly: GCA_963693055.1. Lineage (GTDB taxonomy): Bacteria > Zhuqueibacterota > Zhuqueibacteria > Residuimicrobiales > Krinioviventaceae. The sequence continues at coordinate 4,169,194 of OY843751.1, read as the reverse complement.
AAATTCTTGCAATTGGAGCTCTGGTATGCCTGGGAATAGTAGTGTTTGTATGGGTTTATCTGATTTGGCAGCAAGGGCAGATGGGTGTATCTAATTCTTCTATTTGGAAGGATATAGTACATGACGAAAAACCAGTAATGATAGTACTGGGCGATTATTATTTCTTTCAACAAACAGACGATATAACGAAACAGTCGGCTGTAATACGAGATTATAGTGTGAATAACAGCAATGATTTTCAGCACTATATATCTGAAAATAGCAATAGCAGTATTCATTATCAGGAAATTGATTTTAGTTATCTTGCCTATGGTACTCCTTTTTATCTTAAAGCATTAATGCCTGTGTTGATAGAGGGAGATCAAGATTTTGAGATTTGTCTCATGTCACGGTTTAATATGCAATATCTACAGCAATATAATGTGATTTTTATTGGATTATTCAAGACTAGTGGTTTTTTTAATAATTTTTTCTTAAATTCTAATTTTACGATTGATACAGAAGGGAACATCGTATCGCTCATTGATAAAACCGGAAAGGAAGCCACAGAATATCATCAAATCGGCAAATCAGAGTCAATGCATGACGATTATAGCATAGTAGCCAAGTATTCGGGTCCCAACCGAAATACAGTAATGCTATTTCTTTCATTTCATGATATTGGAGTAATACAAAGTGTCAAGTATTTAACCAATCCCCAACTGTTAAAAACGGTCCAGGAGAAATTTAAAACAAACCAGGGCAATACTGAATGTTTTGAAATATTGTTCAAAGTGAACGGGATAAACCGCACCGACCTGAGTTCAGAGATTATGTCACTTTATACTCTGGATCCCTCGATAAATTATTGGGACACAAAATAAATTACATAAAATAAGAAAAAAAACTAAATATTTTGGGAACTTTTCCGAATAAATACGTACAAGTATGTATGTAATTTTAAAATATAAGGATAGAAATGCGACGTACCAAAGAAGAAGCCGAACAAACACGAATATTATTACTTAAATCTGCATTGCATGTGATCAGCGAAAAAGGATTCAACGCATTCCGTTTATCCGATGTTGCTGAGCATGTGGGATTAACCAGAGGTGCAATTTATTGGCATTTTGGGAATAAAAAAGAATTATTGATTGCTTTGTTCAAAGAACGACTTGACCCGTTTTTTGAGATATTTGATAATGTCATAGAAGAAGATATTACCCCATTACAAAAGCTGGAAAAGATTTTTTATGTATTTATAAAAAAGCTAAAAGAAGATAAAGAATTTCTTGAAAATCAGCAGCTTGATTTTATGGACAAGCGAATGATACATGAAATGCCTGAAATAGAAGAATATTTTCAGGAACGCGGAAAAAAGTTTTTTAATATGTTTACATCCATTGTGCAAGACGGAATCAATCAAGGTGAGATTCGTCCTATTGATCCACATCATTTTAGCAGTTTGATGAGTGCTACTATTGCAGGTTTTGCAGATATTTATGTGAAAAGAAGACGGAATATGGTGGATGTTAAAAATCCAGAGGCATTATTTGATATTTTTATTAACGGATTAAAAAATAAGGATGAAGACGACAATGTAGAGAAATAAGAGTTTGTAAAATAAAAATTTTTTACATACAATACATGCATATATGAATGTATATTACAACCAATTGAAATCATGGAGGCATGAATGCGAAACCGAATCGTAATATTTTTAATTGCAATAATCACAGTTTTTATTACAAGCTCTTGTACAAAAAGTGAATCACAATCAAAAAGTCTTGAGCAGATATATAAAGAAAAAGGTGTACCTGTTACAATTAAACAGATTGAAAAAAACAAGTTCAGTATAGAAAATACTTTTCATTCTACTTTGAGTGGTATACAAGAATCAAACGCAAGTGCAATGGTTGCTGACAAGGTTGAAAAGATCTATTACAAAGTTGGTGATTATGTAGAAAAAGACGCGGTTGTTATTAGCTTTCCTACTGACAACCCATCCGCGCAATATAATCAAACCAAATCAGCTTACGAATTGGCAAAAACAACTTTGGACCGTATGACCAATCTGTATAACAGCGGTGGTATTTCTTTGCAGGATTTTGATAATACAAAAACCCAATTCAAAGTAGCTGAAGCAAATTGGGATGCGGTAAGGCAATCTATAATGGTTAAGGCACCTATCAGTGGAACTATTTCTCAGATCAATGTGCAGGAATCTGATAATGTGAGTCCTGGTGATGCTTTGTTTACGGTCAGTCAGACTCAAAAGTTGAAAGGTAAACTGTGGGCTTCTGAAAGTCAGGCTGCTGTGATAAAAGTTGGTAACAATGTAACTGCGAAATGGCAAGGTTTGATAATTGAAGGCAGAGTAAGCCAGGTTGATTTATCATTAAATACATCTATGCAAGCTTTTGGTGTATGGGTAGAGCTGAATAATTCCGGTAAACGTTTTAAAAGCGGAATTAACGCAGAAATTACAATATACAGTGGTGAAGGTGACGAAACCATTATTGTTGAAAGAAAAAATGTAATTGTGGAAGAAAATTCAAATTATGTTTTTGTGAACCAGAGTGGTAAAGCACAAAAACGTGAGATAAAAACCGGAAGAACCCAGGGATTGGATATTGAAGTTGTTGAAGGTTTATCTGTTGGTGATCAGTTAATTGTTGGTGGTCAGATGTTATTAAAGGATGGTGAAAAAATTAGAGTAATTGCTGATTCCTGATAAATATTTTTGTATAGATTCCAGTATTGTGGAATATTAAAAAATCGATTAACGTATAAGGATTTGAATTTATGTTTTTATCTGATATATCCATAAAACGGCCCATCATGATTTCTATGCTTTTGCTGGCATTATTGATGTTTGGGGCTATATCATATTTTGGATTAAACCTGGATCTTACACCTGACATGACGTTTCCTATGATCACGGTGCAGACGGTTTATCCTGGAGCGGGTCCGCAGGAAACGGAGCTGCAGATTACAAAAAGAATTGAAGATGCAATTTCAACTGTCAGCGGGATAGATTATATACAATCCTATTCTATGGAATCTGCATCGTTTGTAATTATACGATTTAAACTCAGTAAAGATGTTGATATTGCCAATCAGGAGGTGAAAGACAAGGTTGATGCAATATTGAATGATATGCCGGATGACGCTGACAGACCGATTATTCAGAAATTTGATATTAATTCTGAACCGATCATGAATATTGTTTTGTCCGGTAATATTGAAATGACAGAATTATATGAGCTGGCAGATAAAACACTGACTGACCGTTTTTCACAAATTCAAGGTGTTGGTGAGGTATCTGTAACCGGTGGTGGTGAGCGTGAAATTCAGGTAGAATTTGATAACCGAACAATCTTGCAGCAGAAAATATCTATTAGTCAACTGGCTGGCATGCTTTCGATGCAAAATATGGATATGCCTGGTGGTAATTTTAAACAACATTCTCAGGAATATTCAGTCCGTTTGGAAGGTGAATTTGATACTGTTGAAGATTTGAAACAATTAAAAGTGCCAACCGGTTTTGGTATGAAGCCGCTATCTGAACTTGCCCGGGTGCGAGATGCTACCGAAGAGGTACGGGTACGTTCTACATTTGTAGATAATGTTAACAAACTTACTAATGATAATGTTGTGGTTTTGGGACTGGTTAAAGCCAAAGATGGTAACGCTGTGCGTATTGCAACAGCTGTTAAGGAAAGAATGCCGGAATTGCAGGAATTGTTGCCTGAGGGGTGTGAACTGTCAATTATAAAAGATAGTTCTATTTTGATTGAAGGTTCTGTTAAAGATACTCTTTCTAATATTTTTATGGGTGTAATTTTAACCGGCCTTGTATTACTATTCTTTTTAAGCGATTTACGTTCGACCATTATTGTTGCTTTATCAATGCCCATGTCTATCATATCCACATTTATGTTATTGCAACTTTCAGGATTTACTCTGAACCTGATGACATTGATGGGACTTTCAACCGCGGTGGGTGTTCTTGTTTCCAACTCTGTTGTTGTGCTTGAAAATATATTCAGACATAAAAATATGGGTAACAGTCGCCGTGAAGCTTCTGCAAAAGGTACGGCTGAGGTGGTGGTTGCCGTAATTGCATCGACAATGACAAATATTGCGGTATTTTTACCCATTGCCAATATGGGCAGTATTGTGGGAATGATGTTTAAAGAGTTTGCTTTGACCGTTGTTTATGCAACTATATTTTCATTATTAATGTCTTTTACACTAACACCAATGCTGGCTTCGTTAATTATTCCCGAGCATGATACCAAAAAACATCCCATTGGCAAACGCATGAATGCCATGTTTACTGCCTGGGAAGATTGGTATAAGCGGTTACTGAGTTGGATCATCAAGAACAAAATGCGAAGCTTTATGGTGATTTTGGTTAGTATATTTATGTTTGTTGGTAGTTTTTTTATGGCATCTCAGATTGGTTTTGACTTTATGCCCAAGCTGGATGAAGGCGATATCAAAATGGAAGTAGAGCTGCCAACGGGTTACAATTTAAATGAAACTGCCCAGGTATTAAAAGAAATGCAAACCCGTATTGAGGAATATTCGGAAGTTAAAACCATTGTAACAACTTTGGGAAAGATCAATGATATGGATACGGGTACCAATATGGCATTGGTGAATGTAAAATTGGTAGATGTCTCTTTGCGTGATGTAACAACAGGGCATATGGCTGCAGAATTAATACAAAAGTTATCTGATCTTCCGAATGTTCGATTGAGAATTGAGGCAACTTCTTCAATGGGTATGGGGACAGCCCCTGTTAATTTTACATTAATGGGACAGGATGTGCAGGAATTGGAAAAATACCGTAGAGAAATTGTTGAACGCATTCATGATGTTCCCGGATTGATTAACCTGAATACCAGCTCACGCCCTGGTAAACCAGAGATTACGATTGTACCTGACCGTGAAAAACTTTCAAATGCGGGATTAACCATTTATGATCTGGCAATGACTTTGCGCGGTTCATTAGAAGGTTTGGTAACAACAAAGTTCCGTGATCAGGGTGAAGAGTATGATATTCGTGTGAGTTTAACAGATGAATCTGTGGATACTCCTGAAGAAGTTGAGAGTATTTCTGTTGTTGCTCCTGCGGGAACATTCAAGATTTCGCAACTTGCAGATATTAAATATACCCAGGGATTTACCCGAATTTTACACAAGGATAAATTCAAAATGATTGACTTTGGTGCATCAACAGCACCTGGTGTTCCAATGGGAGATGTTACGAATGAGATAGATAGTCGTCTTGCAGACCTTGAATTGCCACCAGGATATAAAGTTGAATGGGCAGGTATGGCCGAAGAAATGAAAAGTACTATACAAAGCATGCTTTTTACCTTTGTATTGGCTATAGTTTTGACTTATATGCTGCTTGCCGCAATTTTGGAAAGTTTTACACAACCTCTGTTGATTTTGGGAACTGTTCCATTAGCGATGATTGGTGTTTTTGGAGGTTTGTACATAACCGGAATTTCCATGAACATTATTTCAATGATGGCAATTATTATGCTTTTAGGCATTGTGGTGAATAACGCGATTTTGCTTTTGGATTATACCAACCTGCTGGTCCGTCAAAAGGGGTATAATGTGCATGACGCCCTTGTTGAAGCATGTCCCACAAAATTGAAACCGATTCTCATGTCTTCTATTGCTATTATTCTGGGTATGCTGCCTATGGCATTGGGTATTGGTGCCTCGGGACGAGAATTTCGTCAACCGATGGGTGTTGTGAGTATTGGTGGTCTGCTGATTTCAACAGTGCTGGCCCTGATTGTGATACCCACACTTTATTATTTGACAAGTAGACAAAAGGTGAAAAAGCAGGCGTAAAGTATTCGCTCGTTGAAATGTACCAAAGGAGATAATTTTGATGAAAAAGATTTTCATATATATGACATTACTGGTATTGTGCGGATTTCAGTATCTGTCGGCAGAGACGCTTGATCTTGACGCCTATCTGGATGTTGTGAAAGAGCATAGTAAAGATTTAAAACTTGCAGATAAAGACCGTGAGTTGGCAGATGTTCAAAAAAAGGAAGCTGTTTCTCAAGCGCTTCCTATGGTGGCTGCAGAAGCCGGTTATATCCGGAATTTGACCGATTATTATATGTATTTTGATGCAGGTTCTCTTATGCTGGGAGTCGGTGGTGTGATTAAAGCACCGATTAAACGTGACAATGAATACAGTGCAACTCTGGCTTTGCAGCAGACTCTGTTTAGTCCTACTGTTGGCAGTGCAATCAAGGCTGCCAGACAATATGAGGAATTGACCGAATACATTTACAAAGCCAGTAATCAGGCGATTATGACCGGAGCAAAGCAGTTGTTTTATCAGTGTCTTTTGCTGGAAAAGGTAAGAAAAGTTAGTGAAGCGGCTGAGGCAAACGCATTTGAAAATTATAATACTATGAAGCTGCGTTTTGATAATGGGCAAATCTCTGAGCTGGATTTGTTGCAAGCTGAAACCCGCTGGCGCAGCGCTGTGCCGCAAAGTGAACAAGCCAGGCGTAATCAAATGATTGTTATGAATACGCTTAAAAATTTTGCGGGAATTGATGTTAACTCTGAAATTGAATTAAAAGGAAACCTGGAAACGGTTCCTCCGTTGCCTGAAATGCAGGAATTGTCTGTGGTTTTTGATAAACGACCGGATATGAATGCTCTGAAATGGGAAGAAAAGCTGCGCACTACAAATGTGGGAGCTAAAAAAGGAGCATTTTTACCTACGTTAACCGGTCAAGTGGCTTATGCATATACTTCTCAATCTAATTATTATAAATTCGATGAAGAGAACAAGTTGTTATTTGCCGGTTTAAATTTATCGCTTCCCATTTTTACCGGTGGTTACCGGCTTGCAGAAGTACAGAAAGCACAGGTTGAACTGGAAAAAACAAGACTGCAAATGGAAAAAACCCGTGAAGATATTACCAATGAAGTATCGAATGTGTATTTACGTTTAAAGGAAGCAAATCAGCGAATTGCTTCCGCAAAGGCTACATGGGAAACTGCAGAAAAAGCCTTTCATATTACCGAGACTACAACAGAATCGGGATTGTCTACCCAGTTGGAATTAAAAGACGCGAGGTTGATGTTTGATCAGGCACAGTTGGGATATTATTCCGCAGTGTATGATTATCTTGCTGCTTATTTTGATTGGGAACAGGCTACCGGTAGAGTAAATTACTAAATGTGGCATCATTACTAATTCAGGGCCCCGGGCATTACTATTTGTCTGGGGCTTTTTTTATATGCATATCGAATTGTTGAGATTTTATGATAAATTTGGGGAATTGTAAAAAGCAGGGGCAGATATCAATCCTGGCGTGTAATATGTAAAATATATTGATATTGAAGCAGACGTCTGGTTATGTGATTTTTGGTTGAATAGGGCAAAATAAGGCGATATGGGTTAAATTTGAGTTAAATTGGAAAAGTTTATGTTTTTTTTGTTGCATTGTAACAGGGTAATGTTTAACTTAAGATATTAACACATGGTACTCGATTACATCTATTAATACCGGAAGCAAGGATAATTCATATAGTAATAACTGTTTAAGATAATCGTCAAGAATGCTGATGTATCCTGTCACAGCAATCAAGATGATTTTTTTTTATCCGGCAAGTTGTAATACTGTAGTACTTTAATTGTAATAATAAAGGGTGATTTGTATGGAAACAGGAACTGTAAAATGGTTTGATGGAGCAAAAGGTTATGGATTCATAACCAGAGAATCCGGTGATGATGTGTTTGTGCATTATAAAGCAATCGAAGGGGATGGGTATAAAAGTTTAGAAGAAGGTGTGCAGGTCCAGTTCGAAGTTGAACAGGGCCGTAAAGGTTTGCAAGCTACCAAAGTTTCAAAACTATAGAGTGACAGATTGACTTTGAGCCCCGATTGTTATAATTGATGATCGGGGCTTTTTTTTATGAAAAAAGTTTTTTTAATTAAAAAAATATTATTACTTTTAGTGGTGGGACGATTCAAGGGGTAATACTCGTGTTTCAAACCAAGATTGTTTTGTAACAAAAATGATTCTAGTATTATTGTTTAATTTGGTTGCAAGTTATTGTTAAAAAATATCTTGTAAAGTGCATGATATTGTATTTTTAAAACTTTTAGGATTGTAGCCTGTTAAACAGAACGGGGTGGCATTGGTGGAGAATGCTTTCCAAATTTAACCCAAAACAGGAGGAACGATGAAGGTACGTCTGGCAACGGTATTCATGATTATGATAATGACAGCAGCTGGTTTTGCGCAAAGTGATGGAGAGCTTGTATGGAATAAAGATTTTGGTGGCATGTGGTATAGGGGTGCTGCAATTAGAGATAATACTATTTATTTTGGTTCTGAAGGTGGATCTGTTTATGCGATTGATTTTGAAGGTGAGATTTTATGGGAGTTTACACCGGGCTTGGATCAGTTTGATGATGCTCCCTGTATTGCGCCTGATGGCACTATTTATGTGGGGAATGAAGATTCATATCTGTATGCATTAAATCCTGATGGTACCGAAAAATGGAAATTTTTGTGTGAAAATGCTTTTATGCATACACCTGCGTTAGCAGATGACGGAACCATTTATATAGGTGAAGGTAACGGGATCATGTATGCAATTAATCCAGATGGTACCTTGAAATGGCAGTATACTGCAGTTGGTTTTATAGAGGATTCACCTTCTATAGGGCTAGATGGTACCATTTACTTTAGTACCCTGGAAAGTATTTTGTATGCATTATCGCCAGGTGGAGAGTTGAAATGGAGAATTGAACTTGATGCAGAATATATTTCTACACCGACTATAGATTCAGACGGTACGATTTATATTGCTACTAATACCAATGGTTTTTTTGCAATAAATCCTGATGGTGCTATAAAATGGCATATTGAAAATTTAAACACTTCAGGTGAGGCTGTTGTAATAGGCCCTGCTGGTAGATTGTATATAAGCGCGCAGGACAATAACTTGTATGCACTTGATCGCGACGGTAATACTATTTGGACATTTGAAGTACATGCTTCTACACCTATTATTGGAGCAGATAGTACCATTTATGTAGGCTCGAGCGATAATAATATCTATGCGATAAATCATGACGGAAGTGAAAAATGGAAATACAAAGCGAGTGGAAATTTAAAAGTTAGTGCTATTACCAATACAGGCCTTATAATTGCAGAAAGTTTTTCAGGATCAGGTTATAATAAAACGGGATCTATGTATGTTTTACAAACAGAAAGTATGGGATTGGCTGACAGCCCCTGGCCTAAAAATCACAAGAATGTAAGCTGTACGAGTAATAGCTATAATATTGACAGTCCTCAAGTCGTTTTAAATCCAAAAGAAAGTTATATTAAAAGTAATGAGACTTTGACATTAGATGCGAGTCAATCTTTTGCATCTGATGGAGGAGCATTGACTTTTTCCTGGATTGTTTTAGAAAAACCGGAAAATAGTGTTGTTACTATTGCAGATTCAACCTCAAGTATTACCACAGTATCATTTGACAGTAATGATTTTGGAAATTATAAATTTGCAGTCACTGTTAGTAATCAGGAAAATTTAGTATCTGCTGATGTTATGAATGCATTTTATGGTCCCATAAATTGGACATTTTATACTTTTGGTGAAATTTCAGCTTCGGCAACTTTAGATTATGATAGTGAGGTTTATATTGGATCTACAATTGGAAATAGTTATTCATTCGACTCTGATGGTGGGTTGAACTGGCAAACCGATGAATTTGGGTATGTTTTAGCGTCAAATACTATTGGCCCTGACAATGAATTGTATATACCTGCAGGTTATGGCCATTTGTATAAAATAGATAATGATGGACAAGAAGTTTGGAATGCATATCTATCCGGAAATTTAAGAGGTTCAGCTTCTGTTGGTAAAGACAGCACAATTTATATTACCAGTGAAGGTCGTTATTTATTTGCGATTAATCCTGATGGTTCCCAAAAGTGGACGGTCCCGGCAGGTGGACGAATTTATACAACTCCTTCAATTGCTCAGGATGGAACAATTTATTTTGGATCGAACGATGGTATTTTGTATGCAGTTAATCCGGATGGCTCAGTGAAATGGAAATATGATACCGGCAAGTATGTGAGATCTTCAGCAGCGATTGATTATGATGGCACGATTTATTTTGGATCAAATGATGGCAATTTGTATGCATTAAATTCTGATGGAACTGTGAAATGGAAATATCAAACCGGTGATAAAGTGACCTCATCTCCATCTATTGGGGCAGACAGTACAATTTATGTGGGCTCATTAGACCAGAATTTGTATGCCTTGAATAATAATGGTACATTAAAATGGCAGTATGAAACCGGTGCTGCGATTGAATCTTCTCCTACTGTTGGATATGATGGAATGATTTATGTTGGCTCATCGGACAAGAATGTATACGCTATTCATCCGGATGGAACACTAAATTGGAAATATACTACTAGCGGTGAGGTTGTTTCTTCACCTTCATTAGATATGAATGGTAAATTGTATATTGGATCGAACGATGGTAACTTTTATTGTTTACAGACCGAGAGCTATGGCTTGGCTGACAGTCCCTGGCCTAAATTAGGCTGCAATTATCAAAACACCTCGTTCATGAGTGTTGAACCGACAGCTAATTTTATAGCAGAGCCCACAAACGGGATTTCTCCTTTACAGGTAGAATTTCAGGATCTGTCTACCGGTTATATTTCTGAATGGTTATGGGATTTTGGTGATGGCTATACAAGTACGGAACAGAACCCTGTGCATGTTTATGAAACATCGGATTCATTTTCAGTATCGTTAACGGTGGAGGGGCCGGATGGTTCAAATACACTGGTAAAAGAAAATTATATTATTATTAATGAAGCACAACCGGTTGCGGCCTTTACAGCTGATACAACCGGAGGCATTGCACCGTTGACTGTACAGTTTGCTGACAGTTCTACCGGAACGATAACCGAATGGTCATGGGATTTTGGTGATGGAGAAACCAGTAGTGAGCAAAATCCGGAACATACCTATACAGTTGCTGATACTTTTTCTGTCTCTTTATCAGTCTCCGGGCCGGGTGGATCAGATACATGTGTTAACACAAATTATATTATTGTAATAGAACCTGCACCCATTGCTGCGTTTGCAGTAGACTCTACTGCGGGTGCTTATCCATTTACAGTACAGTTTTCTGACAGTTCCAGCGGTGTTATAACCGAGTGGTTATGGGATTTTGGTGATGGCTGTACCAGTGACGAACAGAATCCACTGCACGAGTATACAACAGCGGATTCATTTACTGTTTCGTTGACAGTAACCGGACCTGGAGGAAGTGATACAATGATTAAAGAAAAGTTGATTGTTGTAGATCATCCTACAGGTATTGAAGATGCGGGCGCGTTGCCAACCCGATTTAATTTATACCAGAATTATCCGAATCCCTTTAATCCGACAACGCATATCAGTTTTGATTTGCCAAAATCTGCTTTTGTAGAATTGTCGATATACAACAGTAATGGTCAGTTGGTAGATCGGTTGATTTCAGAAAACCGAACCGCAGGTACCCATCAGATCAATTGGAATGGTGTGAATCATTCCAGCGGATTGTATTATTTCAAGATCAAGGCGGGTGATTTTTTAGATATGAAAAAGATGATTTTAATAAAGTAAGAGAACGGGCCGGTATTTTAAATACCGGCCTTTTTTTTATAGGGGTAGGAATGAAACCGTATTCATTATTTTCTAATGGGAAAAGAAGATAGATATACTCTAATAATATGCGGTGTTCACTTGAGAAAGAAATATACCATCATCACGTTATCCATCGTTGTAATTATTCTTTTTATTTTATCAGGATTTATTACAACTCGTCATACTGTCAAATTCCCCTGTCGATTTGTAAGCCAGGCTGAATGGTCTGTTCATGTTGACGATCCGGAAAAGGTTTATGTGGAATTTAAGCGGAATGACAAGAAGACCCTTGAGCGATTCGACTGTTATCATTTCAGTCGTCCGGATTTGATCCGGTTTGAGGTTGAGCCTAATATAGCTGTTGGCAGATATCTTGATGCCGGGCAGATTGTTGCCAATATCCATTCACAAGAGGATGCATATTGTTTTGAATCTCTGAAAGCAGAAATTGAAACGGTGCAGGCGGAATTGGAATTGTTATCAACCGGAGAGAAAAAAGAAGTCAGAGAAGAAGCAAAGCAAGCTTTGCTTTACGCCCAGGCCCAACTTGAAGCGCACTAACCACAATTTGATCGTAAAAAAGAGCTGTTGGAGAGAAATCTGATCAGCCAGCAAGATCTGGAACTTGCGGAAGCTGAAAACAATCTCTACAAGATCAATGTTTCATTACAAAAGGCCAGATTAAAAGCAGCCGAATCCGGAGAAAAACAGGAACAGATCGATTATGTAAAAAAGAGTTGGCAGGACTTTTAGCTCAATTGGGATTGCTTTTGAGCAAGAAAAAAGCAGAAGCGCTTGTTACGCCAATTTTCGGTATTGTTGGGGATTGCAATGAGGCGGGTGTTATTTGCCAGATCAGCAAGATTGATACCCTGATTGTACAAATACCTGTAACTGAGGAATATTTGCATCAATTAAAATCCGGACAAAAAGTTGAGATTATTTTGCCTCATTCGCATTATGAACAGTTAGAGGACGGGATTGTTTGTGTTGGGAACCAGGCTTATTTTATTAATGGTCAAAACATGTTTTTTGTTTACTGTAAACTTGCGAATACAAACAACATATTATTCAATGGTTCAACAGGATATGCCAGGATCCATTATGGAGAATCATCATTATATAAGCAAATGACAAGCCATTGGAATAATTATAAATATCGAAAACTGGCGTTTTTAAAATGATTAATATGAGTTGAGGACAATGCAATGGCAGGAAATGTAAATCACATATCCAGATTTGAGATCAAATATTATGTTCCCAGAGAGCGTATTGGTGCGCTATAAGCGTTTATTGAGCCATATGTTGAACTGGATCTCCATGCGGTTAACGTTCCGGATAACCGATATCTTTTGCGCAGCCTTTATTTTGAAACTCTACCAGGACACCCCCGAAAAATCACAAATCATATTACTGTAAGTAATAAAAAATAATGGAGATAGAAGCAAAAAAAGCTTGTAAAAATAAAAAAAGGTTGCCTCATTATAGTTGACAGACCATAATATAGGAGGCAACCCATGGACATCACAAAACGAGTCCAAGTAAAACTTAATCAAGTGACAGCGAAATATCAAGCAGAATTCAACCGACCGGACTATAAATTTATCAGAGACATGCATTATGGGATATTATGCTCGGGACATGTACATTTAAATAAAATCGCATCAACCCTAAAGGAAGAGACGAGCCTAAAAAAGACAACAGAACGAATGTCAAACCATCTGGGCCGACCAGGATTTGACAGAGAATTAACCATTAGTCATCTGAAAATAAATAAGAGGAGATTTTCAGATTCCAGATATTTGATAGCAGATATGAGTGATATAATAAAGCCTTATGCGGAAAAGATGGAAGGGCTTGATCGTGTTTATGATGGCAGCACCAAAGAACTGGGAAATGGATATTGGCAACTGAATATCATTGGAGTTGATAAAACCGGAACATCCATCATGCCGCTGGTGAGTACGCTTTGGGCGACGGATCAGGAAGAAGGCAAAGGTATTTCAGAGAACAAGAAAATCCTCGAATCCGTGGACACGATTCGAGAACATATTCATGGAGAACAGATAGTTGTTTATGATCGCGGAGGTGATCGTAGCAAACTGATGAACAAATGGATTAAGCAAAAACAACACTTTATAATACGGCAAACCGGGTACCGGGATATATTTGTTCAAGGAGTAAAGAAGAATTTAAAGAAATATGCCGAAAAAATCCGTCCCAGTACTGAAATTACCGTGCAGAAAAAACGCCGGAACAGGCTGATAAAGCGATGTTTTCAATGCGGTGCCCGTAAAGTATATCTGCCAAAGCAGTATGGGGATGGCCCAATGGATACCGGATTATGGCTGATTTCAGTCACTGAACCTGGCAAAGGCAAAAGCTGGTTTTTAAGCTTTATACCGGCAGAGACTGAACGTGAGGCCATAGAGATTACCATGGAAGGCTATGGTTACCGGTGGAAAATTGAAGAGGTACATCGTCAAATAAAAAATGATTATCATCTTGAAGACATTTGCCTTAAAAGGTATGTTGCGCTAAAAAATTTTAATGCCCTGTTTTGGAATGTCATGAGTTTTATCTATTGTCATTTGGATAATATTTGTTTACATATTTTAGATCAATCTCAAGCTCCGTTGGTGTATAGAAGGAAATTAAACGAGTTTATTGGGTTTGTTTATTATAAACTGGCAAAGGCATTAAGGATCATTTTACCCAATATAAAGCTCAGAAAATTAAAGTGTAATAATCATGCCGGTGACAAAAACCAATTGTTTTTAGCCCTCGAATAAAAAAATCGGGGGTACCCTGGAAACTCTACAACTTGATTTTTATTATGAAAAAGCAGATGGATTAAAAGTTAGAAAGACATTGCGCATACGTATTTTTAATGAGTATCAGCAAGATAGTATTGGATTTTTGAAAATAAAACGCAGATACAATAATAATGTTGTTAAAGAGCGTTCAAAATTTCAAATTTGCAGTCTGGATGATATTGTAAACTCGCCATTTGATTTTATACAAATTACAGAATTACGAATGGAAACGATATATTTCTTGACCGGTTTGTTTTTAACCTGGTTTCTTATAATTTAGAACCCTTGCTGTTGGTATTATATGACCGTAACGCTTATATGGATATGTACAATGAACGTGTTCGTTTAACCATAGATTATAATGTGAGAACACTTTATGCTCCACGTTTAACGGATCTATTTACCAACGAATGTTTGATGCCGGCTACAGACAAGAGCTGTATTTTGGAATTGAAATTTGATGAATTTATGCCCAAATGGATGAGGCGTTTGGTGCAAGAGATTCAGGTGCGTCCCGAGTCCATATCGAAATATTCTATGGGGATTGAAGGACATTTTAATAATAATTAAGGGACCTATAGTGCAGGAATTGGTATTTAACAGCCTGTTGGCAGACAGCGCTACAATAACTATTTTTGATGTGATTTTCAACATTGCTTTATCGTTATGTTTGGGATTGTTGATAACACTGGTTTACAAGCTGACATATAAAGGATACCGCGTATTCGGTCACGTTTGTAAATACGTTGATTATTATCACCATGGTAACAACGATTGTGATTATGGTTATAGGCAACAATCTTGCGCGGGCCTTTGGGCTTGTGGGTGCCATGTCGATAATCCGGTTTAGAACTGCGGTTAAAGATTCCATAGATATCGCGTTTGTGTTTTTCTCGCTTGCCGCGGGAATGGCAGCGGGATCAGGAAACCATGTGATTGGCATTATTGGATGTGTGAGTGTTGTGTTATTTGTTGTGGTATTGCATTTTACCAAATATGGCACTGCTGTGCAGGAAGAGATGGTACTGCGTTTCTGGTCTATTCCCCAACACTCTGATGAGTCTGTGTATATGGATGTGTTTAAGCAATATCTGACCGTACATTCACTGGTAAATATCCGATCTGCAAGATTGGGAGAGTTTTTAGAATTGACCTTTAATATCCGATTTCGTAAAAATGTCGGACACCAGGAGTTGGTTCAGGACCTGAGTGCATTGGAAGGGATTGAACGGGTTAGCCTGGTTTATGGAGAAAATCTTACTGATAACTAGAATATTATTTATATTTCATACCCCCCATGATGAGAAAGTCGGGCCGATTATGGCTCGGCTTTTTTTATGTATTGAAAACTAAATTTCTGCTTGCAAATTCTTGAATATTTATGTATAGTGAAATGTTTGTGAATCCAGCAGGTGGGTTTATGTATTCTACTATTGAAGTACGTTGGTTTTTGGAAGGCAGTATTCCCTCAGAAATTACGGAATGGTTTGCGACCATGTCGCAAGAGATGCCGTTGATTGAAGAGCGGACTGATCGATATTTTTGCACAGGCAGCGAGGACATGAGTATCAAACTGCGTGACGGATTTATCGAAATCAAGGAGCGGCAAAAGGAATTAGGTGTGCAGGATTTGGGGCCCTATACATCAGGATTGGTGGATACATGGACAAAATGGAGTTTCAAGCTTGATGCCGGGACGGATTATGAGCAGATGGTTGGAGCTTCTCAGAAATGGCTGGATATCCATAAAAGAAGATTATTGTTGATTGTGCCGGAAGCAGAGGGACATGCCGGGTATCAACTGGAATTGAGTGGTATTACTATTGGGGACCAGCATTGGTGGAGCTTTGGGTTAGAGGGCACCGGACAGGGAAGAGAAGCAGAGTCTGCATTTGTACGAAAATCTCAATTGATTCGTTTTCCCAAAAGAGAATTTTTTATGGGCAAATATTCCATGGCGTATCCTCAGTTTGTTGAAATGATCTTACAACGGGAGCATAGAGAACGATGAGTAATGATGCCTCTTATTTAAAACACAATCAGAAAACCTGGGATACCTATGTACGACTGGAAAACCGATGGACCCAACCGGTATCACCGCAGGTAATTGCAGATGCCCGCAAGGGTAAATGGGAGGTTGTGTTGACTCCGCAAACACCCGTACCGCGGGAATGGTTTGGAGATATTCAGGGCAAAGATGTTCTATGCCTTGCGAGTGCAGGTGGGCAGCAGGGGCCTGTTTTTGCGGCAGCAGGGGCAAAAGTGACGGTATATGATCTTTCTCCCAAACAGCTTGGGCAGGACGAAATGGTAGCTGAACGTGAAGGTTTGGAGATTTCCACAATCATGGGAGATATGGCGGAGCTGAGTGCGTTTGCGGATGCATCCTTTGATATTATTTTTCATCCGGTTTCGAACTGTTTTGTTGCCGACGTAAAGCCGGTCTGGATAGAGTGTGCACGTGTCTTGCGTAAAGGGGGGATCTTGATGGCGGGATTTTGTAATCCCATATTGTATTTGTTTGCAGAAACCGCGCCCGAGTGGGAAATGGATTTGACAAAGGTGCAGAAAATTCCTTATTCTGATCTGGAAACCCTAACATCTGAACAAAAAGAGTTATATGCCAGAGAGGGGCATGCCTTTGAATTTGGTCATACCCTGACAGATCAGATTGGGGAACAGATTAGGGCCGGTTTTGTGATTGATGGATTTTATGAAGACCCGCACCATGATGATGAGAACCCTCTGTATGGAAATATTGATTGTTTTATAGCTACCCGCGCAATCCGCATTTAATTTTTTTCTAGTGAGAACTGATTTTTTTCCTAATTGTATTAGATTGTAAATTTTGGTTTTTCCCTTGGAAATTGCTGTGAAAGACTTTATTTTGAAAGGTGTGGCATATTGCCACATTATTTTATCTATAACGTCAGATATAAATGTATGACCAATTTATAAATTCCATCAAGGAGTCACTTTATGTTTTTGAGTTACCACAGATTCTCATTTATTATTTCTATGGTTTCTTTAATTATTTTCAGTTCTGCAATAGCAGATGAAATTGAGCAAACAAAAAATCCATTTCAGGTGAATCAATTTACTGCACATGGTAATATTTTTGAAATCAGCGGTTTAGATCATGAAACTGGTCAGGAATTGAACGTTCGTATTGCGTTCCCATATCGAGATGTTGTAAACATTCAAGCCGGCATAGAGAAACAAGAGTCAGTTTATGCAGAGTTGAATAAATTTCAATGGAATGATTTTGACAGTACTTTGGTACTTTTGAGCGGTGACATTAAAGTAATTATTGATAAATCGCCATTAGATATTGCAATTGAACGAGATGGTGAAATTATTTTCAATACACTGGATGGAATAGAGTGGGTAGATCAGGACAGTTTGCGAACCATTGGTTTTAGCAGTGCGCTGGATTCTACTGAAAGTGTTTATGGATTTGGTGAAAAGTTTGACGGTTTGGACCAGCGTGGAAAACGTGTAGATATGATTATCTCTGATGCATATATGTCGGTTGATGGCGGAACGTATAAATCCATTCCGTTTTTTCTTTCATCAAAGCGCTTTGGTTTGCTGGTAAATACCGGTTTGCCGGTAGTGTTTCACATGGGTGATCTGGCAAATGATCGCTACACCATAGAGGTACCAGACTCGGAAATGAATGTGTTTGTGTATTGCAATCCTGATCCATTAAAAGTAATTGAGCAGAATACTGCATTTACCGGGCGTACACCGGTTATCCCCCGATGGTCGCTGGGTACCTGGTTGAGCCGACGCAGAATGACAGGGTGGAATAATACCGCCTATACTGATGCGGATATTGATATGCTAATGCGGGAAAAGTTTCCACTGGGAATCATTTTGTGGGAAGGTGTTAGGACCATGTTTAACCGCGATTTTGAGCTCGGTATGAACGATCTTGTAGACAAGTGGCATGGAATTGGGATTAAGACCGTTTTTTGGTCACCTACGGGACAAGTAGCACCCAAGAGTCCTGAAATTAAAGAGGGCAAACCTGAATATTTTGTAAGACGCACGGACAGCACTTTTGCTATAGGTGGGGTACGGATGAACTCTGTTTATCTGGATGTCACAAATCCTGAAGCTATGGATTGGTGGAAGGAAAACCTGTATGCGGAATATTTGACAGGTCAAGGTGACCGGTCTGTACCGGAACACAAGAACCTGGATGGAATCAAAGTTGATTTTAGTGAAATGTTTCCCCGGGATTATGATCCTAAATTATTGCATAAACCGGTAAAAGGTATAACCAATCTGCATGCGGTTATTTTTGGAGAAGAAATATATAACTGGATACAGAGTATTAAACCGGATGGCGGCGTTATCTGGATACGCGGTGGTGGACTGGGATTGCAAAAGGCGGGCTATTGTTGGGGTGGAGACCGCGGAAGGAATTTTCAGCAGCTCAAGGGAACTGTTGACGCATCGTTAGCGATTTCTATCTGTGGAGTGCCGCTGATTGGTCATGATATAGCGGGATACAGGGGCGGTAATGACGAACATGACCGAGAGGTTTATATCCGCGGTGTACAGTATTCCACATTCGGGCCATCGTTTCATGACCATGGCAGTGCGCCTGCACCGTGGGAGCAGGACCCTTATGGCTGGGACAATTATCGATTTTATGCCAGGGTGAGATATAATCTGTTACCGTATTTGTATCACTATTTGATACAGGCAAACGAAAACGGGCTGCCATTGATGCGGACCCTGTTTCTGCATTATCCCCAAGATACTGCAACCAAAGATATTGATGATGAATATATGCTGGGTGAAGAAATGCTGGTTGCACCTGTATTGGAGCCTGGATTTTCACGAAATATATATTTACCCAACGGTGAGTGGGTGGATTTTTGGACATATGAACGGTTTGAAGGAGAGCAAGAGATTGATTATACCTGTCCCTTGAACCGGATTCCGGTCTTTATTAAATCGAATTCCATAGTTCCGCTGGCATTGAACGAAACCATGGATGTTGGCGGCGCATTTGATCAGTCGGAAAAAGAATTATTGCGATTGTGTTTCATGCTGTACGATTGTAAAGATACCCGGTTTGATTTACGGGAAGAAGGTAAATCTGTCAGTATCCTTGCAAAACGAGATAAAGAAAATATGATTTTAAATATCACAAAACCCGAGCAAAAATTTGGAGTTGTATTGTTTGGAGACGAACCCGGCTCTGTTACTGTAAATGATAAAACAGTACCTCAGGTTGAAATGAGTGATTTTATCTCTACGCAGCAAGGCTGGACGTATGACCAGGACCAGCATTTGATCAAGATAAAGATCCATGACAAACGGGGAGAAAAAAGATATTCTGTTAAAGTGAATGGCGGTCAGTCAAAAGAGATGGTGGCTGAGTTGTCCCCCAATGCATTTGATAAAGAAATACCGGGTAAACCCGAGATTACAACTGTTGAGAATTGGAATGGAATGCTGGTTGTGAATTTCAATCCTTCAGAAAAAGCAACCGGTTATGAATTGAAATGGGGGACCGAAAGAACACGAATGGCTAATAAATTGGCCCTGGGCACGGTAAATCAAGCAATTATCCAGAATCTGGATAATGAAAAACCGGTTTATATATCCATTACCGCGGTAAATGCATGGGGCAAGAGCGAAACCGTATTGGACGGTCCGTTTGTGCCGGCATCCTGGCGTAAACCGATTTTTAGCCTGGCAGACAAGCAGGAATTATTTATTTATGGCGGACAGTCAGTTGCAAGAGAAATCGAGAATACAGATACAACCAGACAAGAGTTTGCAATAGACACACAATCAAATCTGAATTGTCAATTGTGGATCAAGGCCCGGAAAAATGAAGGGCACCACCGTTATTTTAGATGGTACAGTATGGGTGATGTTCAGCTTGAACCAGGTATTAATACGGTTGGACTTGATGTAATTGGAAAAAAAATTGAAATTGAAAAAATATATATTACATCAGATCCTGATGAACGGCCATTGCTCAAGGCTGAAAAAGCAGGTAAATCTACCGAAACAAGCAATGAAGTTTTGCCTGTTAAACGCATTCCGGTTGAATTTAAATAATTGAAACATCATGGTTCCAACAAGAAAAGCAGGGTGCTGATAATTTGCATCCTGTTTTTTTTTATAACAAAATGATTGTTGTCAGAATGATTGCGAATTGATGTGAGATTTGGCAGGTAAAAGTATTCACGTTTTGCAGGGTGTACGAAAAGAGGGGGATATTCATATGTTAATTAATCTGGCTATTAAATCCGGTTTCTAATTTTTCAAGGCCCTTTAATATTTTTTCAAATTGATCCTGAGGAGTAAGCATTTGTAAAATCAATTTGTTGCTTGAATTTTGGTCGGTTTCATCTGCCAGGATTTGTTTGACCAACGCTTTTGTTTCTTTATTACATATAGCTGCAATATCTTTACCTAGCAGAACATATCCTGCATGTTGAAGGTTATAATCTTCTTTTTCAAATAAAGAGAATTCAGTTTTATACAATCTGTCCGCAATGCCTGCAAATTCATAATGATTCATAATGAACCAGAAATCCTTTGCATCCTTATTCCGTTCAGGGTATGCCGTATGCCAGGAGAGGAGTTTCATTAATGCCATTCCCGGAAGTGTTGGAATGCGAACATCCAGTTCAGGTTCATTATTTAATCTGACGATACTTGAATAGTCCCATGCCTGATCAAATCCTACAACTGACATTGCAATATTAAAATCCGGTGGCCAGTTGATGACCTGGTCCTTTGCAATGTCACCAAAGGGAATTATATCCACAATAAAATTATTATAGAGAAACCGTTGGGATTCTCTATCTTTTACAAAAACATCTGATTCCAGGAATGCTTTCTCTAACTCGTGAAACCGGTCCCAATTGGGTATACGGATGGCAATATCTATGTCCATAGTCATTCTTGGGGATTCAATTTGCCAATATTTAAAGATAAAATCCCTTGCAATTGCTCCAACAATGAAAAACGGAATGTTTATTTTTTCTGTGATTGATTTAATATGTTGGATAACAGTCAGGATCTCGGGATCAATTTTCCCCGACAAGTTGAACGATGTACTGGTCATAGATTACCTTTGCGGTTTCCATACTTCTGGGATCGGTTGTATCCAACAGATCCGCATAGATTAATAACGGGTGAACCGTTTTATCAACAGGTTGGATGTTAATGGGATACTGGATGAAAAGCGTATTCCCATTTTTATCCTGATATAAGTGATTCTGTTGTATGATCTTGCTGTAATTCATGTCGTTTAGATACAGCAAGGTGTTTACAGGTTTCAGATATTGGGTCAGTAATGCTGCTGCCACTTCGCCACCCCATTGTGCATTATGTTGAACCGGATTAAGCTGCTGCCACCAGTTTTCTGGACCATTGAATCTATCAATTATGAGCCTGGGTTTGAGGGTCTGATTGTATTCTGAACACCATTTTTCCACTAGTCTTTGCATGTTGATCAGTTTTTTACCCTTTTTGCCCAGGTCAATGAGATAGCCCAATTCAACAAGATCGTTCATTACCCAGGTTAATGTGCCTAAAGAAACTTGCGCAGTTTTTGCTATTTCACGATAAGGCTTGTTCACTAGTTCAGGTACGGTCAAAAGGGCAAAGAGGACTTTGAGGCCTGCAGGTTTGAATAACCGCCTTGTGGTGGTGTTGGGTAAATTGGGCAATTTGTTGCCCTGTATATAAATATAGAGCGGTGTTTGGTTAATATATGCATTACCCGCAGTATCCATAAACTGGATTTCCTGTTGTTTTAATTCTTTTGCCAGAACGGGATTGACATAGGGGGTTATGAGCAGAAACGGTGTTTGGTGTTGCTGCTTTTGATGTTTTAATATTGTGATCAGTGAGCGGTTAATAGTCGTTTTGAATTCGATTGAAAATCGTATAGGTTTTTGATTGACGATCAAATCCAGTTGCGGAGAGTTATTATTTTCTACCAGCCTGAGTTCTATGTCATGGGCAAAGATCGTATTCAGGTTTTGTATGATGTGTTGTAATTTTTGCATAATGTTCAATATTTTTAGATGTTCATTTATAATGAACGTAGTAATTTTTTGAACATTTGTCAAGGATTTTTTTGATATTTGTAGTTATGTGAAAAAAGGATTCCAGGGCAGAGCCCTGGAACCAGGGTGGGTAGTACCAGGGCGGACACGCAGGTCCGCCCTTACGAAGGGGCAGAGCTGCTGGTGATTTGAAACACTCTACATCGTGTTGAGATTGTGTCTGGGGCGGACACACAGGTCCGCCCTTACGTTAGGAGCATTTTTTTTGTTTCTGCGTTGTGTAAGTTACCCAATGTTGCTTTGATTTTCAGGATTTTCGTTTATCTTTTGATTGTGATTTACAGAGGGGAGATGAAATGAAAAATCCGTTTAAAGTATGGTTTGGTGAGGATACACAGCAGGTCAAGATCAGCCGGGCGCAAACCCGTGACGCGTGGGAGGGGCCTTTTGCGACTGCGCTGAGGGGATATCAACCGCTACAATTCAATATGGATTTATACGATCTGATGCGCGAGGCCGTACCGATACTGGATGTGGCGGTGATCAAACTGGTGCGTTTGATTGGGGATTTTCGGTTATCTTCACCGAATCCACGTATCGAAAAACTGCTGAATGCATTCAAAGGGGATGTCAAGGTCAATCATTTTAACCGGGGATTGAATACCTGGGTGGACCAGATTTGTGATTCCGCATTGGCAAAAGGCATGGGTTTCGGAGAATTGGTGCCGAACACGGATTATAATGGTGTAGACCGGTTGAAAATTGCGCGCGCCAACAGTTTTCGTTTTGTGGAGCGTGACGGGACGTTGAAACTGGGACAGTTGACGGATTCCGAGTTGAATATTCTGCCGTTTGATGATCCGGAATTTATCTATTACCTGTGTTTTGACCAACGGGACGGGCACCCGCAGGGGTACAGTCTGTTTTACTCGCTGCCCTTTGTGGTCAAGATTTTTTTACGCATTCAGCAGGCCATAGAGAACCAGGTATGGCGGGTTGGGGACCCCACATTTCTGGTCAAAGTGAGTGGCGGAAGGGGCAGCGATTTTAATCGGGTTAAACAGGCGGCAGAAGGATTACAAAGCGATATTACCCGTGTTTTTCAGGACCGCAAACAGGGGCATGTGCGGGATGTTGCGGCGGCAGTGCCGGAAGGTGCCGGGATAGATGTGCAGGTGTTGGGGGGACAGGAGCCTGTGCTAAATCTTCAGGTACCGGTACATGTGATGCAGGAGGAGATCATTACCAAGACCGGGCTGCCGCCATTTATGTTTGGCTTGTATAAATGGACCACAACCGAGCGCATGAGTAACAACCAGAATGATATGATTGTGGCGAATATCAATGCGTACCGGACCAAGGTAGAACCGATTTTGAGGCGGGTGATCAATACGTTTCTGGTTCTGCAGGGCGAAGCAGGGGCACAGTGGGACCTGGAGTGGCGGGAAGTCAATCTAATGGACAAAACGGAACAGGCCCGTGCAAGACTCTTGAACGCACAAGCGCTGGATAAAGAGTTGGGCGCCTTTGAACGGATGTATGATATGGGGATGATTGATGATGAAGAGTTTGTGCATCTGGTGCGAAACGGTCCTTTTTTTCCGGGGAAAACATTACAGGGGGTGACGCGTGTAGAAGAGGTATTGAACCGGATTGCCAATGGCAGCAAGGCATACGGAGCGGTTAAAGAAGCAAGACAGATTCTGTTAGATTCGTAGCAGTTCAAGGGGATAATCATTTATACAAGGGGATGTTTTATGCAAAATCAAAAGGTAATTAATCCGAGAGGCAATAAATACGGTCGATTGGAGAAATTTGGCAAGATCCATTGTGGTGATGGGAGTCAGCGGTTCAAAGAGATGGGGGTGGAAGGCGTCAAGGGAAAGGTGAAAAAATCTTTATCGGTTTGAGTGGGGGATTGTGTCCTAGACCCTTTGATCATCCGTTTTATGCAGATATTTTAGATTAGACATTGTGTAAACATCTGCGGATTGGATGGGATTGGAGAGGAAGGTGTGGCTTTTAGCGAGTCTAGGACACGCCGCATACCGCCAGTAGGCGGTCAAGCGCATAAACGCGATGCACTCCAATTCATTGAAAATTGATTTAGCATGAAACGTGTTTTAACGCATTTTTAATAAATAAAAGAGGGAATATGCAATTTTTAAGAAAAAGCAGGTTGTATTACTATGGCGTTTTGGACGAGACTGAACAGGTCCCAGCAGGATTTCTGGATAGTCGCAAACATCCCGAGACCGGACGGACCGAGGTAAGGTTTCCTGCCAAAGCATATGGGAGCTGGGCAGATTGTGAACAGCGTTTTTATCGATTGAGCCGGGTAAAATCTTTTGACATTCAGGCAGGTATACAGAAACATTTCAGTGTTCATACCAAATCGGTAGAGATTGGTGATGAAGATTGGGATGCAATGTGTAAGCTGATGGTGAATGCATCATCCTTTGAACGCAAAGATTTTCGTGTATATGAGGCCTGGCTGTGTCACAATGTTGTGGACCGTGACGGGGAACGGTTCAGCATGGAGGTGTTAAAATCGTTCGAGAAAACCATCATTGGCAAGGCGGTGTTGACCGGGCATGACTGGGAAGGAACCGGTGAAGGGCGTTATTTTAAATCGCGATTACAAAAAGTTGGTGCCGATGAAATGATGAAATTGGCAGGGCCGCATTGCAGTGCAGATCTGAAAGAACAGTACAAAAAGATCTCGGAAACAGATAATGGCTTGTATTGGCTGGTTGCCAGTTATTATCTACTGGCGGATGATGAGGAGAAAATCCGCAAGATCGATTCGGGAATTATTTCGGACATGAGTATTGGATTTCGAGCACCGGAGCTGATACCGGTTAAATCGGGCAATGGGGACAAGATCTTATGGTGGGAATATCGCAACACGGAAACCCGGGAAGCTGAAGCGCTTGAAGGTTCGCATGTGTTTCTGGGAGCACAGTATGGTGCACGGACCCGAAAATCAATCGCTACAAAAACGGATGCAGAAAATACACCGGACAAGGCAACACCAATGAATGATCCTGAAAGACAGTCGCTGATCAAAGAGACGGTTAAATTTGCTTGTTTGGCTGGGGAGATTGGAGATGATCCCGATTATATTGAAGCAGAAAAACAGAACCTGGAATCGCTTTCTCTGGAGGAGCTGAAGAAATGTGTATCGGATTCCAGAAAAGCATTTGAGGCGAAACATCCCCATCAACATATGTTGACAGAGGATTTGCAGGAATTTAATCAATTCAGTACTGATTTGGCCCAAAAGCATAGTCGGTCTTTTCGGGCACCGGTCAGCATACAATCCTAATTTTAATCAAGGAGGAACATAATGAGAGGAATAGGCGGGGGAGACACTGGTAATTTTTTAGAGCTTAGCTGTGTGCCTGACAGCACTTTTAAAGACGAGATTACCACTCTGATGGCAAATAATGAAAATGTAGAAGGCCGGCTGGTAAAACTGACCTGGGTGAACAATTACGAGGTCACGAGTCCTGCAAGCGGCGATGTTGCGGATGGTGAGATCATTACCTGTGAAAAGGACAATGAATTTGGGTATCTGCTGGGTGTGAGAATGTTCCATTATACAGATGATGTGGGTGGCCACCATACACCTGTTCTGGTTAAAAGCCTGAAATATTCAGGGCTTGTTGGCTTGAAAGACGCAGTAGCGATTGCCGGAGATGACTATACGTATATGGCGGATGGCGGCACCGGCGGCTGGGGAGCCGTGGTTGCCAAACATCAGGACACACAAACTGTGGATGTTTTGTTTTAATTAAATCAAATTGGGGAGAATTTACATGGCATTAAAACTTGAAATCGGGATGTACGATGAAGCCGCACGGCGGGGTAAATCCTTTGGTGAATGGCTTGAAGAGTACCGCGTAGAAAAGGGTGAGCAGCCTAGTGAGTATTGGGGGCTTGCCAATTATGAAAAGGAATTAAAGCGGCTCTCATACCTTCGCAAAGGAGAAGACCCGCCGTTGTCGGCATTTGAGATGGAATTACAGGCGCATGATATCAAAGCATTTGGTATGCATACGGACCGCGTGGAAAAGTTTTTCCAGAGTGCGGATACCAGCGTACTGTTTCCGGAATTTATTTCGAATCGCGTTTACGCGGGGGCTTTGGCGGCATCTATTGTACCCGAGTTTGCCGCGGTGACTTCGGTCATTACAGGACTGGATTTCCGCAAGTTGTATCTTGAAGACAGTCAGGCATCGCGAGAGTTGAAAAAAACGGCACGGGGCGCAGAGTTTCCACAGACCCAGATCAAGGCCGGCAAACAGAGTATCTCGCTGGCGAAATTTGGTCGTAATATATTATTCGATTATGAAGTGATTTATGCAACACCAATCAACATTTATGCGGTTGCATTGCAGCGAATTGGTAAACAGATTGGTCTTGATGAATCGGACGCGCTTGTGAATGCCTTGCTGAACGGTGATGGTAACAATAATGGTTTAAAAGCTGAGCAGACCTGCCAGACGGCAACCAGTGGAAGTATTGTGAAAAAAGACATCATTACCTTTGCATCCGCATTGCCGCAGCCATATGCCTTGAACGCGTTTGTGGGTCGCAAGAGCAATATGATCGATTTTAGAGATGCATTGTCTGATATGCAGAATCCGGTTGCGCAATGGGGACAAACCGGTATGATTCTGCCACGGGGTGTGGAATGGGACAGGGATATTGTTCCTTCGGACAAACTGGTGGGAGTAGATACCGCACATGCAATTGGGTATGTGACCAATGACAGTATGAACCTGACCGAAACCGAACGAATCATCGCCAAGCAGCAGGTCAGAACCGTAGTATCGAAACGAAGCGCTTTTGATGTGATCGATCCACAAGCTATTGGCTGTCTTGAGGTTGAGCACAGTTAATCCTTTCATTTTGCAGGGACGGTCGGTCGTCCGTCCCTATTATTTATACAGGTGAACAATATGGCAAATATTACAGCAGCGGATGTAAGAGCAAGGTTACGGACAATGACGGAGCTGGAGGTGTCGGATCAGGTACTTGCGGGTACCGCATTTATTCCAGCGGGGGATGCCTGGCTGGAATTGGTTCTGGATAAAAACGGACTGGAACTGTCTGGATTGACTGCGTCAGAGTTGGTGCTGGCAAAAGCGGCACAAGTTGCTTTTGTTGCGCACAAGGTTGTCAGTTCAGCTCCGGTCAGAGGCAGTAAAAGCGGTCCTGTAGAGATAAAACCGGTTTCCGCACAAGAAAAGGAACAAATCTGTCAAACGCTGATGGAGGAATGGCAGCGTTATCTGAATTTGCTGGGATGTTCAGAGCAGGGTCCGTGGTGGAGCGGATCGTTTGGGGGAAGCAAATATGACTGATCATCAATTATTTTGTCAGGATGTATTGCGTTATGGTACCGACTTGACACTGGTCCGGCATGTGGGCGGCAGTGATTGTCCCTGTACGGAAAAGACCGGGGTTTACTCGCCTGAATGGCATCGCAATCACCCTGATGATACGGATTGTGAGAGTATTGGACGGACAGGGACAGTTGTTTCTGAATTGTCCATCAAGGCCTTTGTATTCAACTATACCATGGTGAAAACTTTTGTACAATTTCAGGTTGTGGGCAATGTAACTGCCAGAGACATGATGATCATTGGAACGGTGAATACAGTGGATGGTGCTTTTCTGGATTTAAATACACTGGACCTGTTGAACGATTATTTTGAATACAATGGCTGCCGCTATCGATTAAAGCAAAGTGAGATTTTGTCATCGGATGAAAAAGTGGCCCAGTTTGCAATTCTTCGTCAAATACAGGGTCAGGAGTAGGCATATGAATAGAGACAGAGTTTTGATAGAAATACAATCCTGTTTTATGGCGCTATTGAAAGCGTTTGCTGTAGGAAATACAGCAATTGCCGGATGCCGATTTAAAGCCGGCTACAATCACAAAAATATTCAGGACCATGTGGATTGTCCGGTTATTTATGTGAATACACCGATTTTGAACGGACGACAGAATTATCTGGGCAGCGAACCGTTATTGTTGTTCGAGTTGACAATTGGCGTGTGGAATGATCCCGCAAGCGGGGGGATTGATGAGCACCAGGTGATTTTGAGCGAGTTGTTATCCTGTTTTACCGATCCTGTTGGCTTGCATACACAAACATTTAACGTAGAGCTAAAAGGAGTTTTGCTCAGTGCGCAAACATTGATAACCCAGGGAATTCGGGTAAAAGAATGTGAGGGGCCTGTGCGTGAGCATAACGCAAATCGGGATATGATTCACAGCAAATTCAGGATTGAATTGAATGTCAGGCAGGGGGAATGATTATGTCATTAACTGAGCGGTTACGGGCACCAGGACCAGAGCAATATCTGCAAGGCAAAAATATATTATTGCGATTTCATCCAGCTAGCGGAGATGCAGCATTACCCGTTGCTCCAATGTATTTGCAGGGAGTAGAGTGCATGAAAGCAGAGCCCTATACTCCAGCAGAGGTCAGGCAGGTGTTTTGTGTGGAGGATGAAGAGCCACATCCACTGGGTTTTGATTACGCTTTTGGGGGATCAATCCGAATGCTGACAGGTTGTGCTGATGTGTTTTTGTCCATGGCTGCCGGACTGAATCTGGCTGCCAGTGGAACCGCCCTGTACCCTATGGTTATGAACAAGCGAGTAGCAGGTTCTCTGGAAGCTGTTTATCGAACGGATACGTTACAGCACAAATGTAGTATGATATTTCCTGAAATTGTGCTTGGCACCCCGGGGACGTTGGTTGTTGATGGATGTGATTTTATGGATATTCCCTTTACATCAACCCGGATGCCTTTACGGATACCTGCGGGACTGGAGTTACGAATTGACCGTTTTACGGGGGATGGTACGTCCACAGTATTTCAGCTATCCACGCAACCTGTGGAATTGTTGAATGCGGATATTGATATTCCGGAAAGCTGGCCGCATACTACAATTGCGGCTCTGGTCATTACGCAGCCGGGAGGTACTCGGGGCAGATATGTGACTGACGGGTTAGAGTTGAACGGCCAAACACTGCAGTTTGATACACCACCGCAAGCAAATGCAGATATTCGTGTGGTATATGGAAAATTAATTACAGAATAGGGGGTGAATGTGCAAAAAAGATTAACTCCATTGGTTCTGGATTCCGCAATTGTATCCGGAATGGTGGATATCGATAAACAAAAACGTGATCGTGAACGGGAGACATGGATTGATGATGTTGTTTATCAGCAAATAAAATATCGGGAACGATTTTTTGAGCCTCCAAAGGGTCCATTTTCATGAGCCGGATAGTAGCAGTTTCGATAGCAAGTGGACAAACTATTGTTCAATTTTACCGGGATGAAGTGCGAGATGTGATTAAACAATCCCTGCGTTTTCAACAAATCCGTGTGAATGGCAATACGGTCCCCGGTATTGAGAAAGAAGGGGGCGTATGGAATACGCTTCAAATGCGTATTTGTAATATGCATGCGGATACAGCAGAACGTATCAAAACATTGACGGCAATCAGGGATGTGATGACAGTTCATTATGCCATGATCAAAGATCCTGATTTTGAGCTGAAATGCATCTTGTATCCTGAATTTGAAAAAACGATTTTGTTTGGGCATCAACCTGCGGCAAAATCAGAAACCGTATTGACCTTGTTGGAGTGTGAATAATGCCGGATTATAAAACATTACCTGCGGATTGGCAGTATGAACTTGAAAAAGCAGGAGGGCAGCAATATTATTTGGATTTATTGGTTGATCCTGAAGACCGGAATATTGTTATTGATGGTCAAAATAGTGTCATTAACATTAGTCCAATCAGCAATTGCAGAGATGTAGATCCGCAATGGGGTGGACGTTCTGTTTTACGGGATGTGGAGATCGAGATTGCTGATGCAGATGGCTCGCTATCCCCCATAAATCCGGCCAGCCCGTTTCATCATGCAAAAAGTATTATAGCTGAATCAGCAGAATCCGGGAGTTCTGAGATTTTGATCCAGCATCAGGCGGGTGTAAGCTATGCACAGGGAGAACGTATTGTACTTTATGGTGAAGATTATTATTATGGTTCGATAAAACAACAAATTGTAGAGATATTGAGTTATACTGCCGACAATCATACGGACAGGATCACGCTTGCCGAGCCACTGGCTTTTTATATGCCCAGGGGAGGCTATCTTTTCTCACAAATGCCA
Source organism: bacterium (assembly GCA_963693055.1). Classification (GTDB taxonomy): domain Bacteria; phylum Zhuqueibacterota; class Zhuqueibacteria; order Residuimicrobiales; family Krinioviventaceae. The sequence goes on along the minus strand of OY843751.1, from coordinate 4,138,393 downwards.
GAGAATACGCCGGTGCAGGTTAGACTGCATCTTGCAGGGGCAGCGCAGCCCATGGTTTTGTTCCGGGGAAGGATACTCAAAGTGCCCGAGGTTTTGGCAGGATCAGTACGGATGGTTCTGGTGGATTCTCGGAAAAGCAAGCTGGACAGAGCACTGGTGGGTGTAGATTCGGACGAAACATCACGATTATTGTGCGTGAGTGGAGAGCATTCCAGCGCATGCAGCATTTGCTGGAATGATGACGCATCATGCGATTTGGAGCGTGAATCCATTTTCCCACAAGCGGACTGCCATCCCGGTAAATGGCAGCTGGATTTTATTACAAATACAAAATATACATTATCCGGTTCCGGAGTGGATGGCCGTGTATATGACAGATATTATGGAATGACCGGGAGGTTTACCGGTCCGGTAAATGATATGGGTTTTGCATGGGACCTGGTTAAAGATCGGGATTGGGTATTCATTCCTGTTGTGGAAACGGGCAAACTGGTTATTCTGGATGTGAGTGATCCTGCAAATCCAGTGCAATGTGCTTCTATTTCATTTGCAAATAATTGTATTTATGCTGCAGTAGAGAAAATATCCAATTATGTATATGTAGCCTATGTTGATATCAGTAGTGGATCGTTTGTTGGCAAATTTAAGTGTTTTTATGTTTCAGATCCTTATAATCCTGTTTTGATTGACACCCAAACCGCGGGAGCAGAGGGAGTTCCGGAAGATTTCTTTGCGGTGAAATGTAAATTGAACGGCCATTTTTTATATGTACAGGGACAGGATACGATATATGTTTTCGATGTCGATGATCCGTTCAATATTCAGTATTTATCAAGATTTGGTGGTGTGGGTTCGCCAAATTATATGCAGGGTTTGTGGGATTTTGATATTGTTGATCACTATCTTTTGACGGTATCAAGTTATGATAATCGTTTGGTGATCATTGATATTGACGCACCGGGAAATCTGGTCCTAGTAACTACACTTGCCATTGAAGAGGGTGGCTATTCTGTGAGAATTTCCGGAAATTATGCTTTTGTTAAAGGACGATACGGTAGAATATTTGTGATCGATATCAGTGATATTACAAATCCCTTTGTCGCAACAGAATTTGGCAGTGCCGGCTCCCCCTGGTACAGCTCGGGAATGGTGTTTACGATTGAGGGAAATCGGTTGTTCAGTGTATCTTCCATCAATCATGCATTGAGTGTTATTGATATTTCTGATCCATTAAATGCCAGGTTGATTGAAACCATACGCGGAGCGGATGGCCCCTTTTATTTGAGAAATGCCAATGCCATTGCCATGGATGGTGAATATGCATACATAATGGAACGTGATGGATTGACGATTTACAGACTGGGTTTAACTTTTGATACGATCCAAGGTGGGGAGCAGCTATGTATTCTACCGTCTGCATGGGACGGAACCACCCGAAGCGGTGACAAGGTATCATTCAAGACGGGCAGAACCTGGGTAGATGTTAATCCGGTTACTGTTATTTATCAATTATTACGTGAACATACAGAGACACCTCGGCATTTAATTGCGGCTTCATCTTTTTTTGAACGAAAGCAGATTGGAGTGTTGGCTGAGGATATTGGTGCAGGGAGTACAGATGTTAATATTGCGGTAACGGCACCTGTGAAAATCCAAACCGGTGAAACTTTGATCATTGGGGGGCTGGAGCTTGTTGTTACCTCTGGCAACAATGTGCAGGCATCATATCCTCCATATATCCGGGTATCTGTTAATAATCCTTTTGGTGAGATATTGACGTGTGGTAGTGATGTTTATATCAAAAAACGGAATGTTCCGGATCCCAATTATAATTTTGATCGTGAATATCTCTGGTGCGAGGATAATGGATTACATATCAGTTTATCGTTAGAGCGGGACATGTCTGTTTTGCAGGCATTGGAATGTGTTGCACAGCATTTGAATGGATTCTTGTTTAATGATAACTGGGGTGTGGAACGGTTATTTGTGCATCGTCATTGTGAGGCACCAGTCGTAGATACAAGTGGGGTTACCAATTTATTACCCGGGCCGGAAATGGGTTCGCGGGAACGGGTGAATTTATGGCAATTGCGTTATGGATATGATTATGATAACAACACCTATTTATTCAGATCTTTATATGCCGGGCCCACTGATATTCCTTTCAGCCAATTGCAATCCGGTTTGCTGCAAAGCGCTCAACTTGATCTGCCGGGTTATTTTGCATCGGAATCCGTTGGATTATTGGTCTCGGAATTATATGAAATGTGGGCTTTTGGGGTACTGCTGATTCAGTGTCGGTTGAACTTGCAGGGAATCCCCATCGAGATTGGTGATGTGCTGCATGTACAGAGTGAAAAACCTGAATTGGATCGATATATTCGGGTTACCGGTAAACAGATATCATTTACAGATGGGATTGAAGTGCTGTTGAAAGGATATGATATTACCCATGAGCAGGAGATTTCAATATGACAGAAGCATTGTGTATATCCGTGCCCGGTGGAGGGGAAGCTGTCACATTAACTTTTTATTCGGATGAAGTACGGTCCCTAAATGTCAAAACCATTCAACCGTTTACATTGAAACGGCTGCAGAATCGCAGGCCATTCATTCTGCGACATGGACAGGCATACGATGTTTATACTTGTTCCATTCGGACCGCAAGACGATCAACGCTTGATAAACTGGCAATGCTTGCGGGGAACGACGAGTTGATGCAGTTGCAATATTGCAATGTTAAGGGGGAATCTGTAAATATTGCTGTAAGAATGGCGTGTGAAATACCTGAATATTACGCAGGGGGATTGGATGAGGCCAAACGGGATATAGAATTGAAATTTGTAGAACAATAAACAGAAAGGAGGAGATGTGCCAAAAACGTTGACGGGATTGCTGCTTTTGGGTCTGGGGGGAGCGGTTAATTTTATTCCGGGGGCGGGACAAGCGATATCGCCCTGGTTGTGCAAAGCCGGTTTTGTGTGGATGACTTTTGGGTTGGGTGAAAAGCGGGGCCGGTTAAAAGAAGGGGGTGACGCGCTGGTAAGAGAAAAGCAGATGCTGACGAGATTAAAGTCGGTACATAAATAATGATGGGGTACCTCACAAGGGGAAATAAATCCTCATAAAGATTAAATAACCAATAAAGGGGAGAACACATGAAAGAACAATTGTTGAATTTGCTGGCACCGGTAATTAAACTGGCATTGGAACAGGTATTAAAACCGCTTTTACAATCATTGATGGAGCGTGAACCCGAGCATGGTGCTGTTGCACTTGCAACGCTTTATCCTGTTGTGGATGCAGAGCTGGAGCCGCTCAGCGAGCGTTCAGGAACAGACCTGGACGATGCCGCCGTAAGCGCGGTAAAATCCGTGATCGAATCCGTTGCCGGCGAGTTCAAAGTGCCGCTGGCCAATGTGGATGAGGACTGATAAGAAAGCTACCGGGAGATTGGATCTCCCGGTAGTATAAATATGTTATAAAATTTTGAGTCAATTCTATTTGATCAACAACATTTTTCTTACGTTTGTATAGCTGCCGGCAGTCATGCGACAGAGGTAAACGCCACTGCTGTGAGTGGCGGCATTCCATTCCAAATGATATGATCCTGGCTGGTGCTCGGCGTTGGTCAGGGTTGTGACCAACCTGCCGTTAATATCAAATATTTCCAAACGCACATAGCTTTTCTCCGCCACAGTATAACTGATTGTGGTGGAGGGATTGAAAGGATTGGGATAATTTGCATTTAGAGAAAATGATTTTGGTATGGATTCATTTTCATTTAAAGAAAGGGGAAATGTAACAACAATATCAATATTTAAACTGTCTTTTGCTCCTAACGGATCACTAACAGTTAAAACTATATTTGTTGTTCCTGTCCAGTTTGGTGCTGACAAGGTTAAAATATTATTATCAATTTCAGTCACGAGTTGGTCTATTATTGTTTTCACAGACCAGGATAATTCTTCGATATCATGATCTTGATCCGTTGCACAAGAATCTAAATCAAGAATATAGTTGGAATCATTGGTAAATTGAACATTGCTAATGTTTTGAATTTGAGGTGCAGCATTTTCTTGAAAATGAATTGTAACCAAAAGTGTATCTGATAATTCACCATCAGAAGCAATTATTGTAAATGATGTGTCTGGTGAACCTATTGGTGTGATTCCGGTAACAAGAGAGTCCTGTGTCGTTAACCAGGAAGGAAGGTTTTCAAATACATATGTAATTGATGAATCTTCAGGATCCGTTGCTTTTGCTATATATGAAAAAAGTGTATCCTGAGGAGTAGAAATATTATTTTCTGATGTCAGTTGTGGCGGGTCGTTTACCGGTATGATATCAATGAATGTAACCAGTGTATCTGACAATTCATTATCCGTAGCTATTATTTTAATTAAGGTGTCTTGAGCACTTTCTGGAATTGTACCAAAAATATGTGCGCTTTCGTAGGTTGCCCATGAAGGCAGATTAGAGTGATCAATTATGATCGGATTATTGTCCAGGTCAGACATGTTTATAACCATGTCTAAATAGTCATGTTCATTAATTGTTATTAATGTATCTGCTTCCACTACAGGAGGATGATTGATTACAAAGAGTGTAAAATCTTCTTGTTTTGATATACTGGGTGTACCGTTATCTGATACAGATACGATCATTTCATATTCACCAGATTCTTTAGGTTTACCATATAAAATACCATTATCGTTATCTAGTTCAAGCCCTTGAGGTAATGATCCTGTTATTTCCCAGGAATAAGGGGGAATACCACCTGTAGCGGTTAATGTATCTGCAAATGTATTTAGATAAATAGCTTGTTTTACTGAGGTGTTTTGGATTTCGAGTTCCTGGATGGCTGTAACATTTACTAAAATCTCATCAGACCACTCTGACTCTAACTCTCCATCACTGGATTTGCATTTAATATAATAGAGACCTTCTTGAGAATAATTATGTGTAAAATTTGGATATGATCTTGAATTATGACCAGAAGAAATCTCATTTGTTGAACCATCTCCCCAATCTATTACTACTGTTAGGTTGTCATTATTAAGGTCAATTAAAAATAATTCAATATTGAATTCTTGCCTTTGTTTAGTATTATAAGATGGTTGATCGAAATTGGGTATATTGGGGGGTACATTTCCTGAACCTTCCAATGAATATATCGAGAAACTTTTTAAAAACTTGACTTCATCATAATCCGTTGGAACATCAAGATAGGAATCAAAACAGGATGATGTATATGGCATCATCATGTTGGAATCATAATTATCATCATAAATAAAGACATCTTTTCCTTCATTGTCTTTCAAGTATATTGCTTCATCGTCATCAAGTATTTCAAAGCCTAATTGAGAATGTGTGAAGCGTTTTGTGTCACCTGCTCCGATTATTGTATTTTGAGGAATTGTGAAGGCATTTTTGTTTATGCTGTTTCCTAATGTCCAACCTGATAAATCAATAGCTTTATCTGTGCAATTTTTTAATGTGATCTGTTCACGTTCATCTGGAGAATCCGTATAGTAATAAATGATAACAGATCGATTGCTATTACATTCAGTATCCAGATAAGTATAATCGCATTCAACCAGTAATCCATTCTTGAAAAAACATGCAAAAATTTGTGGAAATGTAAAAGAATAATTATAATTGTTTTCAAGACAACCCATCCAATCGTCAGTATATCCATCTTCAATTATATCATTTGATATTATTGTGAATATTTGATCACAATTAAATTTCTCAAATCCTCTACTATCGCTATATTCTATATCAAATGCAATTTCATCAAAATCTATTTTATCTATAAATGTATCAAAAAATGAAAATGAATAGGGTAACATGCCAGAAGATTCATAAGTATCAAAATCAATATATGTGTAATCAGAGTTTACCCAGTTTCCATCTTTTTTTTGATGAAAATTAATTCTCACATATTGTGAATATGTGGCAGATGTGCTTTTTATATAACCAATTATTCTATAGCTATCATCACTATAGTCAAATAATTTGTAATTTATTAAAATAAAATTATTACCGAGATTGATCATACTATCTTGATCAATCACAGTTTTGGGATAATCAATAGACTGCTGCTTGATTTCATTCTTGAATTCAAATAGTTCTTTTTTTAATTGCAGTATATCGTTCGTATTTTCTTTTGTCAATGTGGATTGTTTATACAACTGCCCCAGTTTTTCTTTTGTAGTTTTAAATTGGTTAAATGCATTTTGGTTTGCGAATAATGTGGATACTGCAAAAACAAGAGTCAAAACAACAGTTTTAAAATTTTTCATCTCATCCCTTTGATTTTAATAGTCTAGTCTTGTGTGAAAAATTAGTTAATTGCTTTTATTTAACTTTTTAATGCACTAATTCAGATATCATCCTCCTCAATTATTTAATACATGAATTAATAATTATTTGATCAACAACATTTTTCTTACGCTTGAATAACTGCCGGCAGTCATGCGGCAGAGGTATACGCCGCTGCTGTGGGTGGCGGCGTTCCAGTCCAGTTGATAAGAACCTGGTTGGTGCTCGGCGTTGGTCAGAGTTGTGACCAGCCTGCCGCTGGCATCAAAAACCTCAAGACGCACATTACTTTTCTCCGCTACTGTATAACTGATGGTAGTAGAGGGATTGAAAGGATTGGGGTAATTCTGCTGCAACGCAAAGGATACCGGAATTGATGATTTGTCAGCAATAATTTCAGTAGTTGAACTGGTTACTTGGACCGGCACGCCAAAACTCCATTGTGTTTCCGAACTGTCGTCAGATGCTTTGGCGCTGATATAGAACGTACCCGTATCCGCATAGGTGTGAGTGAACTGTGGGAAGGAGCGGGATGCGATACCGGATTGGGTTGTGAAATCTGATCCGTCTCCCCAGTCGATGGTTAACTCCATGTCATCGTTATTATAATCTATCATAAAGAATTCAACTGTTAATTCCACGTCCGTTTCAGTACTGTAGATAAGTTTATTCATTTTCGGCAGGTTGGGCGGAATGTTGCCGGAGCCGGTTAAAGACTGAACATCATAATAGATTTCATACTGTACATTATCAAAATCATTTTTAATAAACATACCATTCATAAAACATATATTATTCCCAGGTGCCAATGCGTAATAATCAATTGTATCAATCCAAGTGCAAACCAGGTTTCCTTCGTTGTCATGTAAATAGATGGTTTCATTTTCATCCAGAATGCTAAAATTCAAATCATCAAAATAAAGACCCACGGATGGATTTATTGTAGTATTTTGAGGGATTCTGTATGCTTTGGGTGTGATGCTGTTTCCCAAAGTCCAACCTGAAATATCAATGGGTTGATTTGCACAGTTGGTTAAATAAATTACCTCCCATTCGTCCGGTTTTTGAGTGACTATACTGATAGCAACTTTTTCTGATAATTGACAAGGCATATCAAGATATACAGGAAACGTATCTACAATTTGATTGTTTTTGTACATAATTGCTTCAATTTCCGGATAAGAAATAAAATAATTATAAGCATTTACAAGGCAGCCGGACCAGTTTAACCAACGCGAATAGAACATTTCCAGTTCTTCAAAATTATTATCTTTTAATACAAGAAGCTGATCACATAAAAATTTATCACCTGCAGCGGGTACAACTTTAGAGTAATCGATATCCAATTGTAAACTTGTAAATTCTACTTTTTCCATTAACATCCAGATCTTTGATGTTGAGAATGGTAAAAAACCGAAATATGAATATGAATATTTTTGTATAAATAAAGGTGTTGTATGTACAAGGGAGTCATTTTGGAAAATATGCAAGTTTATTATGAGATGATCAAAACATTGATGTGATTTATTCTTAACAAATCCTTTTACCTGATATAAACCAAAACCTGAATCTTCTATCAGTAGATCAGAAATGATAATATCATCCGATTCATATGCCGTACTGTCTGTATAAACTGTTTTTGAATTTTGTGAGTTTATAGAATTATTATATTGTGATTGAATGTTTATTAATTCAGAACGGATTTTTTTAATTTCGGCCTGGTCGAGTTTTTGTGTTTTGTACTTTTCAAGTTTATTAATTAATTGCTTATACTGTTCTAATACTTTATCCGCTGAAAACGTAATGGTTGTCCCCAATAGCAGTAACAGGACGATTGTTAAAAAAAGAGTGCGACTTTTCATCGTGTTCCTCGTGTGTTCGAAATTGTTTTGGATTTTGGGAATATCCCCACATGAAAATGTATGAAAATGAATCCATGCAATCAAGAAAAAACTGTACCGATTTCCGTTGGTTCCGGCGCAAAAGCAGAAAATTATTCGTTGTAATGAATTATGATATATGTTAAATTAGCTTCTGTAAATGATTAACCGTTATCTGATTTGGAGAAATGAATGAAACGAAACATTATCGTATTACTCTTATTGTTTACCAGTCTGTTGGGATTTGCGCAGATCAAACCCGTTCAAACTGATACCGACCGCTTTGAGGTAACCGTCTGTGATTGCGCGGATTCCATACGGATTTTACAATTTACCGATATGCACCTGGGCCATACGGAAAGATGGAAAAAAGATCTTGTTACCTTTCAACGGGTGCGTAAGCTGGTAGAAATGTATGATCCCCACATCATTGCATTAACCGGTGATATTATGACCGGATGGGAAAACGAGGGCCATTTGATGGTATCTTCGGTTGTAAATGTTTTCGACGCTTTTGAGCGTCCCTGGTTGTTCATTTACGGTAATCATGATCCCGAAGGCGGATTCGGTAGAGATTCAATTGCCCAGGTGATTGAATGCTCTCAATGGGGTATGTTGGGTTACCATGGCAATGGCGACAGTAAAAAATATGATTACGTAATCGAGGTGAAATCTGGTGATAAAACCGCCTGGCAGCTCTGGAATTTTGATTCCGGTTCACAAAAAGGATTTAAATCCATTAAAGCAGACCAGTTGGACTGGTACCGGGACATGTCGAAAAAGTATGATGATCCTGCAATTGCGTTTTTTCACATTCCGTTAAAACAGTATCAGGACTTGTGGAACGATACCAGCATCCCCAAACAGGGTGAAAGTAAGGAAAAAGTCTATTATGAAGAAGACGATGGCAGTGTGTATGATGCATTTGTAGAGGTGGGAAACATTCGGGCGACCTTTTGCGGACATGATCATTATAACAATTATTGGGGTGAATATACCGGCGGTATCATTCTGGCGTATGGATACATTACAGGCGAGTCCACCAAATGGGCCTGGCCCACCGGCGGCAAGCTGATCACACTACCGGCCAGGGGTGGAGAGGTTGGTATTCGTAATGTAGTGCCGGTGTTTAAAGAATAATAGTTGTAACATATTTCTTAGAGGCCTTCCCAATTCTGAGGAGGCCTTTTTTTTATCAAATAACCCCCTTTTTTCTCTATTTTTATTTTAATCCATTATTCTCATTTCACTTGATGTGAATCAATGATTTTAGCCGGATTCTGTATTATATTTATCATGTAAAAACAATAAATATATCTGAAAGGTATACATTATGAGTGAATTGATAAATAATATAGATAAACGCAAGCAATTGTTAAAGCATATGATTTTGCAATTGCACGAGGGCAAAGAAGCTGATGTGGTAAGGAGCCAGTTGCTCGATATGCTGGGACAAGTGCCCTATGGTGAAGTGGTAGAAGTTGAACAGGAACTGATTGCCGAAGGATTACCACAGGAAGAAGTGATCAAGCTGTGTGATGTACATTCCCAGGCATTAAAAGGAGTTGTTTCAGAAGACAATTCGCTGGATGTTCCAGCCGGTCACCCGATCCATACTTTTGTGCAGGAGAACCGGGCCATTCAGCTGGAAATCGCGGGGCTTGAAGCGCTCAATAAAAAGATTAAAGATGGAGAGCCGGCTGATCTGATCATCCAATATAAACAGCATTTTAACAATCTGTCAGATGTGGACAAGCATTACCGGCGTAAAGAAAATCTATTGTTCCCGTTTCTGGAAAAACTAGGTATTACAGGTCCTCCCACAGTAATGTGGGGCAAACATGACGAGATACGCGAGCAGCTTAAAGCAGTGCATGAAGGATTAGCTGTTGAAGGAGAGATACTCAAAGATGATCTGGAATCCATTGTCGAGTTTCTCATTATACCTGCTACCACGGCTTTGGAAGAGATGGTTTATAAAGAAGAGAAAATCCTTTTGCCCATGTGTGCCGAACGTTTGACTGATGCGGATTGGTTTGAAATTTACAATGCCAGTATTGAAATAGGATTTTGTTTATATGATCCCCAGGAAAAATGGCAGCCGGAAAATATTGAAATACAACCTGCCGAGCAGCAGGTTGTGTCTGATCGCATTCAGTTTCCAAGCGGTAGTTTTACCAATGAAGAACTGGTAAACATGCTCAATACGCTGCCAGTGGATATGACCTTTGTAGACAAGGATGATAATGTGAAATACTTTTCACAGGGCAGCCACCGTATATTTGATCGTAACCGGACCATTCTCAATCGTAAAGTACAAATGTGTCATCCCCCGGGTAGTGTACATATTGTAGAGCAGATTCTGGATGATTTTAAAAGCGGTAGACAAAGTCGTGCGCCATTTTGGATCAATATGGACGGTAAATTTATCCATATCGAATATTTTGCTGTGCGCAATGAGCAGGGCGAGTATCTGGGAACATTGGAGGTCTCGCAAGACCTGAGCGGATACCGTGCGCTTGAAGGTGAACAGCGTTTATTATCTTATGAAACTGACAAGGAGTAGTACTATGTTAGATATAAGACCCAATACCAAAATCGGGGAAATGTTGGATGAATTTCCCCAACTTGAAGATACATTGATAGAACTGGCCCCGGCTTTTAGAAAACTAAAAAATCCCATGTTGAAACGGACGGTTGCCAAAGTTACCTCTGTGAACCAGGCAGCTTTGGTTGGCAAGATCGAGTTGTATACTTTGTTGAATGCTTTGCGAATCAAAGCAGGGCAAGAACCCGTTGATGTTAAAAATATAAACAAAAATCAGGATGAACCCCCGGTATGGTTCAAGACCGGGACTATTGTAAAGCGTATTGACGCGCGTCCCATGCTGGAAAGGGGAGAGCATCCATTGGGACTGGTGACTACCGAGGTTAAAGATCTGGAACCGGGACAAATTTTAGAACTGACAACTCCGTTTTATCCTGCTCCGTTAGTAGACAAGATCGTGGAAAAGGGATATATGTTTTGGGGACTTGAAAAATTTAATGATGATATACGGAGTTATTTTACTCCGGCTTGAAAGTTGTAAAAGACCGGGCCCTGAGTATCCCGTCAACCAGTTGGCGGATCGGGATGTGTCGAAGGGTTCGGCATATATGTGATAATAAACCACATGGGACGGGCCCTTTGGTATTGCCTGAAATGGAATGCAACTTCTTGAGGCATATCAAAGGGCTTTGGTGTTTAAATCGAAATAGCTGGCACTATTTTGCATATTCCTGTTGCATCTTTATTTTTTATTTCATTTATTAGTTTACGCTGATTTCAGCCGGGGTTAGAATTCAAGTTTTTTTTAAATCATTTTGTATCATTAATAAATATTATCGTTTACTGTGTATTACCAAAATCAGTTGCCTGGATTTATAAACGCATATGAATTCTTAATTTGAGGATGATGATATGGAATTTAAACAAAAAACATTATTCGAAAAAAGATCTTTTGTACTGAAAAATAACGGTATTCAATGTCACGCAAAGGATGCCAGTGGTGATTCCGAGTATTTTGTCAGTTACGAGGATATTACCCAAAATATTCGTAACCAGTATGATAAAAGTGCGCGTCTGTTTTATATCACACTTTCATTTGCTGTATTTTCTGTAATAGGCGTTGCGTATGAAATAATTACCGGGGCGAATATAAGACCCTTGGGATTTTGGATCATAATGACTGTTATTATTGGCGCATTTTATCAAATCTCCAAAAAGCGATACAAGATTATTATGCTGAATGGCGGTACAGGGTTGTTTTTGTTCAAGAATAAACCAAATGAAAATACAGTAAATGCATTTATAGAGAAAATCTATAAATATCGAAGACAATACCTTCGTGATCAGTATTTTTATATCGATCCTCATAAAGATAGTGCTGGTGAGTTGAAGCGATTAAACTGGCTCTTAAATGAGAATGCCATTACAGAACAGGAATTACAAGAGATCAGTAAAAAGTTTGATATCTCTAATCGATTGAATTAGCAATGTTGATGAGTTGAAAATGAAAAAAATGTTTTTAAACCAAGAACATCCCTCATGGGGTGGGTTTTAATAATCCTGGTTCCTCTGTTTTTCATAGCACACATTGTTTTTTATCTTTCTGTTGTAGAATGGAATTCTGCCGGAATTGTTGTATTAAATATAGTTACTGTGTTTTTAATGGGTGCTGTATTTTTTATATCATTCTTTTTCTTAATCATTTACCCCACAATGCGTTACACATTAACCAGCAATTCTCTGATATTACAATGCGGTCCATTCAAGGATGAAATTGATTTCGCTGAAATGAAAAAATTTTTTGAAACGGATTTGGCGTATTCCATTACATCAACAGGATTCAAGCTGCCGGGATATACCTTGTTTACTGTGTATTACACGGATAAAGGTAATGTAAAAATGTACTCTACCAGCATGCTCAAAAATGTTATCCTGATAGAGACAAACAACAAAAAGTATGGAATTTCACCTGCTAATGAGCAGGAATTTGTCAAATTATTGAATGAACGAATTGCCTTTGCCAGGGGAAAAAAGTAGAGCAAGATTTACTTTCGCTATTGAACAAGACAGTGTTTTGATTTAACTACAAGTTTGTTTTATCCAAATGTCTTTTTATCACTGAAAAGATAATACTCATATGTGCCAGATAGTAGGTGGGTAAAATGAGGAAATTGAGCTGGTTAAAATCTACAAATTCTTTATAGGCTATAATGGTATCGGAAAATAAGATTAAAAAGATACCGAATACATAGGTCCATTTTGCAACAAACGTACCCCGCAATCCTACCGCCGCCCCCAGAGATATACACGAAACGATCAGATAAATCAGCACTGCCCACATGAGTATGGAATTGTTGAACGCGGGATAAAGCTCGATATAAAAAAAGATCAAATATGCCACAAGTAAAAGGATAGTGAATTTCCTGTTCATGTTTCCTTTCATCAACGCGTAAAACAAATATCCCAGATGCGCAAAGAAATAGAACGCGATTCCTGTAACAAACATGTTGGCGCTTCCATGCATGTTGGACAAAAACCAGTCGCCAACAATGGAAAACGCAAACGCAGCCATCAGCATAAATATGTCTTGGGAATGCGTTTGTTTTATTGATAATAGCAATAGAATGATGATACCGGAACCCGCTGTGCCCGATTTGAAAACAAAACCAAAATGGTTTAATGCCAGAATGGCGGAAACTGCTGGGACCAGTAATAAAAAGTATATCCATTTACTGTTAATCAAGTTGTTGTTCATATTTAGGGATTTTTTCTTTTGGGGTACATTTGTTGAGATGTGTGGATAAACTCAAGTTGTACACGAATGAAACGAATAATCACAAATTTAAGGAATAAGACTTTTATCTTTTATCCATTTACATCAATATTGAATTTATTATATATTGGAGAGATCACTTTTCTCCTGCCCGTTCCCACAGCTCCCATTTGCTGGCGCTTTTGACGAGTTGAAAATCGTCGAAAAAGGCAGCAGCACGGTCGGTCATTTTTCCGCGCACCAGTAGATATGAAACATTTTCATATTCGGGGTAATACTCCATCTCGCGGGGAATACGTCGGTAGAGCCATTCACTATACTCGGGCAGATCGTCTTTTCTGCCAACGCGCCAGGTGAGGCCCAAATCCGTAAAGCGGGGGGTTGCAATGCCCTTGTTCCACACAATATAATAATTGGGAAAATGGATATACAAGGGGTGCCCCCTGAACTCGGCATCGTAAATTAATCCTGTAAGCACATGGTGAGACTCTGCTTTGGGGAAAAAGCCGGCGTTCAGGTTTTGGTTCTCTTTATTAAAATCGCGATAAAAATCCATCCACATAACAAAGTGGATCAAACAAACCACTGCAATTCCGTACAGTACAGGTTTGCTGAATGGTTTTTTGAAAAACAAGCTGGCAAACAAAATGAGTGCAAGGAATACAAATACATCAATCCGTTCATAAGAAAAGCTGATAAAACGTTTGGGTGCGGGAATGATAATCCATAACAGGGTAACCGCAGCCGCAAACAATATGGGGATGTACGTTGCCTTGGACGGACTGGCTGCTTTAAGAATTTGTTTGCTGAATTTAAAGTTCAAAATGATGATGAAAAGGAGCAATATGGAAAACGAGGCTGCCAGCAGCATGGCCCATTTGCCTTCATTAAATAACCAGTTGTTACGGTAAAGCATACCCATGCGGTCAAACAATGTTGCCAGGTAATCATCTCTGTAATAGTAGAACAGTTCTTTGAGAAAACTTTTACCGCCGGCATTGCCGCCTTCTTCGCCCTGTGTGGTGAAAAATCGTACAAGCAGCAGCAACACAGGTACCAGAACCAGGCTTTTGGTTATCAGGGTTTTGGGGGTTTTCCAGTAACGCCATAAAAGAGCAAGACCAAAAAATCCTATAGTCAGCAAGGTGGTAATACCATGCATAATAAAGAGAACAATAAACATAAGCGTAATGAGCAGGGCATCCCGCTTGCGGGACTTGAAAAAGTAATCTGATAGTGTTACAAGAAATAAAAGCACAAAGGGCACGGACATGAAAAATCCCATAAATCCCCAGATAAAGTTGTTATTGTACAGTACCAGAAAGCCCAATAACGCGTATGCCGGGTGACCACCAAATTTGCGTATTGCGAGCAACAGAGACAAGGGAAAGATGATCATATACAGCATGAAATAGACCGTATTGGCAATTTCTACTGAAGGGAAAATCGGCCATCCGCAAAAGAAATGATGGATAGAGTTGGGCTGCATGACCATGTTTTTTAAAACAAACCAGTTTTGAAAGCCATAGGCAGAATTACCAAACTCCCTAAAGATAGTTGCAGATGCCAAATGCATAGGCGCGTCAACAGCAGGCAGCAGACGGGTAAAGGCCATCAAGAGTACATGCAGTAACATGATTGTAAAAAAAACAATATAAAACCCGGAAATTTCTTTATTTTTGATCATTATCCAACCTTGATTATTCATTTTAAAATATACAAAAAAAGGAAATGAAAACAAATACTGGAAAAAATGCATAAAAAAATAATTTTGCAGTGATGATAATTGATTTTTAATTATATTTGTAGTATGTTCTAAAATTATATAAACAATTATACTTTAATTCCATAGTGCTATTTTGAATAAGGGGTTGTCGGTGAAGAATTTCAAGTATGATTTGGATGCAATTCTTTTCAAGGGAATAGTAGTATTTTTATTACTTTATTCATGCCAGTCTTTTTCCATTGAATATGACCAGCCATTTACAGTAGATCCGTTTAGTAATATCACCCGGTGGAATTCTTTTAAAGAACTAAGCGGTTATGGGCTAAATTGTATGGGGCAATCTTGTGACAGTACCATGTGGTTTGGTACAGACAAGGGGGCTGTCAGTTATGATGGAATTAACTGGGTATTGCACAATAACGCATTGGGATTAAGAAATTTAGAAATTGTTACTTTTCTATCATGTAGTAATGGGGAATTTTTTGCAGCCAACAATTCAGGACTCACCCTGTTTAATAATAATACCTGGCAACCATATTTAGCTTTTCCTGATATTTTCTGGTATTATTATGATGTTTTGGAAGCACCTGACCATTCTCTATGGATACCCATGCAATTTGGTTTTCTACAAATCATCCATGATGAAATCCGTTTTTTTACCACAGAAAACAGAATAAGAGAATATTTAAGAAGAAAAAATAATGAAATCTATTTTGACAATGGTAAATTATTCGGCCCCCAAGATACCCTTAAAACAAACGACACGGTTTATTTGAGTGATCCGTTTTCTTCTACACGGGTTACTGTTTTTAAAATAGATGAGGTTGAAGAAACCTACAATATTAAACTCAAACCTCGTGAAATGGTATATGATAAACAACGGGATTGGGTCTGGTTTACAATGACCAATGGAGATATTGGTTATATTGATTTTAAAAATTGTCTGGAGGGAAAGGATTTTGATTACAAACTGTTTACAAGTAAAGATGGTCTTGTACCCGGTAGATTGACCCGTTTAAGACAAACCCGGGATGGTAGTATCTGGGGAATAAGTGATGACAACTCGAGTGGTGTAAATATATACCGGAACAATCGATGGGAACATTTCAAACTGGGTGATCTGGGGGGGTACGATAATAATTGTCAGTTATTAGAAATTGATGATGAAATTTGGATTTCGGGCACTCATTACTTGCATATACTCAAGAACAATAAATGGGGAATTTATCCTTTCTCCAGGTTTGATGGAAGGGTGCCGGGCAACAAAACTTCGATTTTTCAAGACTATAATAAAAATATATGGTTTGCCGGTGAAGACCAGTTTGTTGTGCGCTTTGACATGCAGTATGAGAGTAAAGTATATTATGATAATTCCATATTCCAATTCACTGATGCGGATAGCACAGACTGGTACATTCATGATGATGGCTATCTATTAGCATTCAAGAACAATTCCTGGAAACGATATGGTGTCAAAGATAATATCATGAGTGATCCTGTTAAAATGGTACAGCAAAAGAATGGGAATGTTTGGGTTGCCGGTTCTCATAATGGCCGTGCCTCAACCGCAGTTTTTAGGAACGGCAAGTGGGAACGAATGGATCATGGAGATACTTCCTGGTCAATCGAAATGAACAGTTTATTTGTTGACAGAGATGACCACGTATGGTTCTCTGGTTCTGTTGATTTTCGTACAAGCAGTAATTACAAAGGGGGTATACTGGAGTATATACCTCAGGATAAATACAAAGGTAAATGGGTTAAACATCTTGATATAAACGCAACCGAAAAAGTTGCATACAGCATAACTCAAACTCCGGATGGACGAATTTGGATTGGTGGTTTGTTCGGCTTACGTGTTTATGAAAATGGAGTTTGGAAGAAATTCAATTTGCCCCCGGATACATTAGTAAGAGTAGATGCTGTAGAGGTTGATCCTCATGGGAATTTGTGGGTGGGAACCCGCGGATATGGTATTTTCATTTACGATGGTAAAGCCTGGCATAATATAGACATTCTTAACGGCCTTTCAGATAACACAATTCGTGATATTTTGTTCATGGATATTCACAAGGTACTTGTGTCAACAATTACGGGTATTAATCTTGCAAGGTGTGATGCAAGTGATTATGAATCAATCCAGTGGTACCCTTTGTTAATACCTGAAGAACTCACATCCAAAGATTTTAATTATCTGGTTAAAGAGGGTGAAAATAGTTTTTGGATCAATAGATACTCTGAACAATGGATTTTGAAAAATCATCCGCATTATAAAAATATTAGTCATGTCATCCAAAAACCTAATTCGCAACGTTTAACTTTTATAAAGTTGTTTCCTGAAACGTTTATAATTACAAAATTTAATGAAATATCTTATAAAACGAGCTTTATAGTAAACTGGAGAGGTATAGAACCCGGAAAACCGGAATCAAACGATAATATTTATTATTCCTATCGAATTGATGATGGACCCTGGTCTTTGTTTTCCAAACAACGTTCTCAAACTTTTTATATGCTGGAACCGGGTAAGCACAAAATTTTTGTCCGTTCTATGAATCAGGATTTAAATATTGATGCCACTCCGGCAGTCATTGAATTCAAAGTATTGCCTTCCATTTGGAAGCAAGGTTGGTTTCTAACCTTGTTAATTACTTTTTTATCCATTATTCTTTTATTGATTTCAAGTATTTTTAGAAAAAATATTGAACTGGGCAAACAGAATGAAATCCAGAAAAAACAGTTAAAGACGATTCAGGAAGCACAAAGTAATATTGCCAGTATGGCTAAATTCCCGAACGAAAATCCCAGCCCTGTATTACGTATTGATGAACAGGGAACCATCTTGTTTGCAAACGAGTCATCTGTACAATTGTTATCTGAATGGAATGTGCAGTTGGGGAATCGGGTCCCTGATCATATTCTGGATTTAATGCGTAAAGCCAATACCGAAGGCAAAGTGCAGGAATATATCGAGAGATGCGGTAATGAGATTTTTTATAAATTATCCATAACTCCAATCTATGGTGAAAAGTATTATAATATTTATGGAATGGAAATAACGGCACAGATTGTTTTTGAAGACCAACTCAAAAAATCGCTTGGTGAAAAAGAAGTGCTGCTCAAAGAGATCCATCACCGGGTAAAGAATAATTTACAGATTATTTCCAGTTTATTGTATCTCCAGGCAAGAAATCATTCTAATGAATATGTACAAAACATTATTGAAGAAAGCCGTAACCGTGTCAAAACCATTGCTCTGGTACATGAGAGGTTGTATCAGTCTAATGATTTGTCTAAAATTGATTTCAAGATCTATATGAGAGGTATTGTTGATCATATTGGTTATCTGTTTAAAGATAAAGTCAAAGGTATAAATGTAGTTGTAGATATTCCGGAAAATGTTAAACTTGATCTTGACCGTTCAATACCCTGTGGTTTAATTGTGAATGAATTGGTTACCAATGCGTTTAAATATGCGTATCCTCAAAAAAAAGGTGTCGTATATTTAAAATTGGATGTAAATGGAAAAAGTAACGGATCAGATGATTTTACAAAGCATGTACTATCTGTTTGGGATGAAGGTGTTGGGATCAGCAGTGACATCGATTATCAGAATATGAATACATTAGGTTTGCGTCTGGTACAGAATCTTGTTGATCAACTGGATGGTGAAATTATTATTAATGTTGATAACGGAACAAGGTTCGATATTTCATACAAGTATCCCAAAAAAATAATTTAATCTGGTTTTCGCTACCTGCCAGGGGGCTTTTCTGTTTTTATATTTTACCAAATAGTTGTTACAA
This sequence comes from bacterium, assembly GCA_963693055.1. Taxonomy (GTDB): domain Bacteria; phylum Zhuqueibacterota; class Zhuqueibacteria; order Residuimicrobiales; family Krinioviventaceae. The sequence goes on along the minus strand of OY843751.1, from coordinate 4,119,333 downwards.
TGAGTTCGGCATAAATATTGTGACATTATATTTGGACTAATAGGTGGATTTAATTTTATACTTTGCGTTTAAGTATGTTTTTATTAAATTCATCATTGAATTGAATTCATGATATCTTTTATGAAAGATCTGAATTATAAGGCATTGAACCAGATGGATTTCAAGTGGCGTCGGGGCGTAGTTTTATTCGGGGTAGTGCTGGTTTTGTTTTTCTATTATGGCATAGCCTTGCCTGTTTTGTTTTTTCAACCTCTTGAAGATGATCCTGTAAATAATATTTCATTTTGGCAAAAATTTAATGGTCTGGATGGTTTGGGTGTAAATTGTATGGAACAAACTCCTGACAGTACCCTGTGGTTTGGTGTGAACCAGGGGCTTGTGAGTTATAATGGGTTGAATTGGGTAAAATATGATTCTTGCATGGGAGAACCGGCAGATAAAATTGTAACATTACTAAAAACATCGGAGGGTAGCTTAATTGCGGGATCTACAACCGGATTATATATGGTGGATAATAATGTATTAACTCCACTCTTTTTATTTTCTGACTTTTTTTGGCAGGATTATAACATTGTACAATCACCTGACAGCAGTCTATTGATTCCTACACGGTTTGGAGTATTGCGCTGGTATAGAAATGAATTCTATTTATATGCAACGACTGATAATATATTTGATTTTAAAGTTAATCCTAACCGTTCAGTTCATTTTCAAAATGGACAAGCTTTTCATTTGGATTCATTTGAATCTGATCAAAAAATTACATTTTCAAACGCACTTTATACGGTAGAGTTGAATCTTGATGTTATCGATTTAAAATATAAGGATTTGTTTCAACCCCGAAATCTGGTTTTTGATGTTTTTAATCATCGCATATGGTATGCTGTTCAGAATGGTGATGTTGGGTGGTTCAGGATTTCAAAAGATAAGGATGATAGCAGATTATTTGATACATTTTATACTGAAAATGATGGCCTGGTATATGGTGAAACTCCATATTTGTTTCAGACCCAAGACGGAGCTATTTGGGTATTAAGTGAAGATAAAAACAGTGGTGTTCATGTTTTTGAGAATGAAAAGTGGAGATATATTGATTTTACAAGCCTTGGCGGTTTTAACAGAAATTCTGATTTAATTGAGGCAGATGATGAGATATGGATTACCGGAAGCCAGTCATTTCATGTTTTAAAAAATGATGATATAAAAATTTATACCTATTCATCCTTAAAAAATAAAGTTCCCAGTAATAGAACGTTCGGACTGGTAGATTTAAACGGTGATGTTTGGCTATGCGGTGAAAACCAGTTTGTCTCCAGATTTGTAAATGCAAGCAAGGAAGAAGCCTTTTGGAATACTGGTGTGCTTCAATTAAAAGATGATATGGGTGCAAACTGGTATATTGATAATAATAGTGATGTTATTCAGGTAAAGCAGGAAAAGCAAACCCGTTTTGGTGTTAAAGAGGGTTTAATGAGTCACCCACAACATCTTTTTGGACTGAAAAATGGGCAAGTCTGGGCTATGGGTTCGCATAATGGTGTTGCAGCAACTGCATTTTATGAAAATAATAAATGGGTACGAACTAAACACCCAAATCTTTCCTGGTCAATTGGATATAACGCTATCCTTGAAGATCAGGATGGTCATTTATGGATATCCGGTGCTGTCGATTTTGCGTTTGATGAAAATTTCAAGGGTGGGTTATTAGAGTTTATTCCTAATGAGCAGACAGGAGGAGAATGGTACCATCATCTTGAACCCAATGCCCCGGATGTTTCGTATGGACTTGAACAGTCTCCTGACGGTCGTATATGGAGCTGCGGTTATTACGGAATCAAAGTGTTTGATGGCCAGATCTGGCAAGATGTCTTGGTGCCCGGACTTGAAAAGGCAAAATTTGATAATATAGTGCTTGATCCTGCTGGCAGGTTATGGTTTTGCAGCAGAGGCTATGGTATTGTTGTATATAATGGCAATGATTGGAAGATATTAGATACATCAGGTGGTTTGATTGATAATAATATTCGTGAAGTCGTATTCCTGAGTAACAACCGTGTAGTGATTTCTACAAAAATAGGAATTAATTATGGTATCTTGAATGAAATTGATATAGAAATGACACAATGGTTTGATTTGGAATTTCCATTTGATTTGGATATTAAAGATTATATCTATTTTTATAAAGAAAGTGATTCAAAACTTTGGTTGAATTTTTTTAACGAGTTTTGGTTTTTACAACCCAATCCGGAATACCCCAAGATTGATTATGACTTTGATAAAGTATTTAGTGTAGGTGTGTTTTTTGAAAAGAATATTCCTGAAACCACTATTTTTTCATCGTTTGATAAAGTTGCAAGTCCGGGAAATGTTGTAATTAGATGGGATGGGAATGATCGTTGGCAGCCCCATAATGACAATGAATTGCTTTATTCATATCAGTTGGATGATGGTAACTGGTCCGAATACACGCCTGAAACAAATAATGTTTTTTTGAACCTGTCACCGGGAATGCATACGATTCAAATTCGTGCAATGAATAAAGATCTGAATGTAGATCCTACTCCTGCAAAGATACATTTTCATGTTTTGCCTCCAATTTGGAAGCAAAATTGGTTTGTTGGAATGATGATGACGCTATTACTGGTGATCACATTTTTGATTTTCCGAAACTTGAAAAATAATGTAATGCTTGAAACACAGAATAAAGAGTTGATGCAAGCCAAAAAACTGGTAGATAATAAAAATATGGAGCTTGCCAATATTAACAAATTGTTGGAAAACCAGTTGATTGCAATCCGGGAAGCTCAAGTCAATATTGCAAGTATGGCGCGTTTTCCAAACGAAAATCCGAGTCCTGTAATTCGCATTGATGAAACGGGTGTAATCTTGTTTGCAAACGAGTCATCCTTTCAGCTTTTATCACAGTGGGATGTTAAAATAGGCAATACAGTACCAGATTATATTTTTGAAATAATTTTAAAAGCCGAGCGTGAAAACAAGGTGCAAGAGTATATTGAGCAATGTCATGAAGAATATTATTACAAATTGACCATTACCCCAATTTCTGGTGAATCTTATTTTAATATTTATGGAATGGAAGTAACAGACCAGATTTTATTTGAAAATGAATTAAAGAAATCATTGAGTGAAAAAGAAGTTTTGCTCAAAGAAATACATCACCGGGTTAAGAATAATCTGCAAATTATTTCAAGCCTGCTCTATTTACAGGGACGCAACCATCCGGAAGATAATGTACAGAACGTTATAGAAGAGAGTCGTAACAGAGTAAAAACAATTGCGTTGGTGCATGAGAGATTGTATCAAACGAATGATCTCTCAAAAATTGATTTTAAATCTTATATGCAGGGTATTGTTGATCATATTTCCTATCTTTTCAAAGAACAGGCAAACAATGTTAAGGTCAATATTGATATTCCTGATGATGTGGGGCTTGATATTGATCGTTCAATTCCTTGTGGATTAATTGTAAATGAACTGATGACAAACGCTTTTAAATATGCATATCCTGATGGCAAGGGTGATATTTATCTTCAGCTTAAAGTTGGCCCGTGCAATAACGATTATGAAAATTGCTCTAAACATAATCTATCAATATGGGATGAAGGAATTGGGCTGGATTCTGATATTGACTTTAACAGTGTTAAATCATTGGGTCTACGCCTTGTTAACAGCCTTGTGGGGCAGCTTGGTGGAAAAATAGAGGTGTCAAATTCCAAGGGTACCCGCTTTGATATAACCTATCAATATTCTCATAAATAAATTTTATCTCTGTGCGTAGGGTCACACGCTAATTCTGTTTTTTTTCGTACTATAAGTTGGATAAAATCAGGAGTAGATACGCATGAGATATTTGGGGCTCGTAGCAATAATTGTTAGTTTTGTTATATCTGAGATAGCTCTTGCTCAGGATTCATTATTGGTAATTCCTTCAAATCAGGCAAAATCCTTTGCAAGATCACTCCATTCTTTACCACAATTAAAGAAACAAAAGAAAACCAATGATGCCAAGCTCATTGTAGGGTATCCTGATCCCAATGAGATGGTTACAATTACCGGCAGTTATCGTCTGAATGGTGATCTTGCAATTGTGAATAATGGCACGTTGTTATTGGATAACGCTGATTTTTATATCGATGGTGATATTTATATCATGGGGAATGGTACGCTGGATGTACGCGGTGGTAATTTTACTATTAATCAGGAATATATTTATGAACATGAATCTCTGATAATTGAGGATGGAAGGTTTTTGATGAACGGGGTGAATTTTACATCTTCTAATCAAAGTTGGGATATTGGTATGACCAACGAAGCGTATCTTGAAATCCATGATTCTCATATCACCAAAGGATTTATTACAACCGCAATGATGGAAAACAGCAGCGCCGATATTGCCAGAAGCATTCTACCGGGGGAGTATCTTTGCTTTAATCAAAACACTATAAAATTCAGCCAATGTGATTCTCTGTTGTTCTGGTTTATATTACCGGAAAACAGTGTTGTAGATATGGCTTTACCTGCGGATTCATTGGTTACCGGTTTCGAGTTTTCTGGGGAAACACCCGGCGTAGTAGGCATTGATTATGCTGTATCTGTAGATAGTTGTACAAATGTTTGGTGGGGAACTATTGCCATTAGTGGGTGTGATGCAATATTCAGAGATACAAAATTACGCGCGGCGGGGCTGTATGTGGATATTCCAGATTCTGTGACAATATCAAATTTGACCAATGGATATAAATATTCAGACAAGGTGCTGGATGTACCTGATCGGAATATGCGCATGATAAATACAAAAGTAGAAACCTGGAATTTTTACGCGTCAAAAGAAGCAAAACTGACTGTAGAAAATTGTGTGTTTGGTGAAATTTTGTCAATGGACAGTTCTCACGTTGTTGTTGATAACAGTGTGTGCGATGGCAGTGGAGGGTATATTGGCGCTTTTGCTAAAAGTGAAATGGTACTGTACCGTACGTTGAACATGTCTCAAACCATTGCGCGAGAAACCGGAATTCTGGTGGCTGCCATGTCATCTTTGTTGGGCACGGAAATTGACGCTGACGAGTCTGCCGCTATTGCGCTGTTAAATACCGGCTATCTGGCTGTTCCTGAAGCACATGGAGGCGCACTCTTGTTTGAGGAAAAGATTGGATGGGTAGACAACAGGGTAAATGAACAGGTACCTGTTGTGGGTTCGGCAAGAATTCTTAGCGGTCCTGATAATCCGCTCGAGTTCAAACAATACAAGATTGAATATGCAGCCGGAAGCAGAGACAGCAGTACTGTTTGGTGGGATACCGATGGTGTGCATAAGCAACCTGTTGAAAATGGTTTGCTGGCCTTGTGGAATACACAGGGTTTGACTCCCGGTTTTTATGGACTGAGATTAACCCTTTATCCTACCATGGGAGATTCGCTTACACTGGAATCAGACGCGCAACTGGTTGAAAATATAACTACTTATGCTGCTGTGGATTTAAACACCCACACTCCCAACCAATATCGATTGTATCAAAATTATCCCAATCCCTTTAATCCCGTTACACGGATATCATTTGAATTACAGGAACACGGTTTTGTAGAGCTTGGTGTTTACAATGTAAAGGGGGAAAAACTGGACACCCTGGTTGATGAAGACAGACCAGCCGGCCATTATGAGGTCATGTGGAACGGGACCGATGCATCTGGCAACCAGGCTGCATCAGGTGTTTATTATTATACCATCCGTTCAAATGAATTTTCAGATACCCGTAAAATGGTATTGATACGATGAGAATTTGTTCCTCCGGTAATATAGGGGGGACCGGAGGAATCTTTATTAAAAGTTGAAATTATTGGGATCCGGACCGGTTCGGGTTGCATTGTCAAGTCCATCCAGCAGGTCCATTTCTTCCGGTTTCAATTCAAAATCAAAAATTTGTGCATTTGCAATAATACGTTCCGGTTTGGCAGATTTGGGAATAGTAACAACCTCGTGCTGCAAATCCCAGCGCAGAACAATTTGCGCTTCGGTTTTATTATATTTTTTTGCCAGATCGTTGATTTGTGGTATGCTAAAGATCTCTCCTCGCATAAGGGGGCTCCAGGCTTCAAACTGGATTTTGTTTTCTTTGCAGAATTGTCGCAGTTTGGGCTGCACCAACCGTGGATGAAATTCAACCTGGTTTACTGTGGGGATGATTTCGCTGCTATCCATCAGCTCCTGTAAATGATGGACCATAAAGTTACTGACTCCAATGGCTTTGACCAGGCCTGATTGATAAATCTCTTCCAAATCTTTCCAGGCTTGAACAAAATGTCCACCCACCGGCCAATGGATGAGATATAGATCAATGTAATCGAGTCCCAGCTTTTCAAGGCTTATTTCAAATGCCTGCTTTGTGCGACCGGCGCGAACATCATCATTCCAGATTTTTGTGGTTACAAATATTTCTTTACGGGGTACATTGCTTTCCTGGATTGCTTTACCAACCCCTCGTTCATTATAATAAAAAGATGCAGTATCAATGCTGCGGTAACCCTGTTCAAAAGCCGTATGTATGGCGTTTTCAATCTCGCCGCCTTCGCGGGACTCGAAAACCCCCAGCCCAAGCCAGGGCATTTGTACGCCATTGTTCAGTGTCGTTTTGTCTGATATGGATTGAATACTCATAAATTCCTCAGTTTTTTATTCTTTCTTGTCAGTATTAACACAGATATATAATATAATAATCCTGCGGGTTTTGGGCAATATGTCAGATAGCCAGAGTCACCTATTTTTTTATATATCTTAAACTACAAAATGATTGCATACCTGTAGAAATAATTGGATTTTAAATTTCTACTTACTCGAGTAGTTTTTTCCTGCTTTCCCCAAATTTTTCTTTTTGAACTAGTTTTACCGATTTTTTTAAAACTTTGAATATATTAATTTTATGTTAATATTGTAAGTTATATAAAAACAATAAATTATTTTAATTGCCCGATTGTGGATGTTTTGGGGTTTGGTTCGGTTTTTGTAGATACTGAATTGTAATTGAACTAGATTCAAATCCACTATTTTGTTTATATGCAGATTTAATTCCTGATTATAATTTGCATATATTAAATAGGGGATTCCCGTCAATCCAGTTGAAATTTGTGTAAAAAATTATTTATAGGGGGTTGGATATTCATAATAAAACAGTGAAATGATAGTGTGAATATTGCAGACAAGGAGTAGATTATGCAATTATCCATCAAACAAAAGATTATAGCTTTACCTGTAATTTCAATTTTCGGTACTATACTGGTTCTTTTTTTGTTAACATTTGAAAAGCAACACGACGTGGATTCTGTAATTATGAGTCAATTGGATTTGCTTAAAGAACAAAATATTGCCCAAGTCACTAAAGATGTTTACAACTATTGTCAAACATCGCATGAAATTATCAAAGATCAATTAACCAAAAATCTAAATGTTGCAGAATTTCAATTGCAATCCATGGGCAAGTTGAGGGAGAACAATACCAAAACCACAAGCTGGAATGCAATAAACCAGTATACCGGCAAGTCATTAAAAGTAGAACTGCCTCAATTTGAAATTGGTGAAAAGTGGCTGGGAAAAAATTACGAGATGACAACCGAATCTCCCCTGGTTGATAAAGTTAAAGACCTGGTTGGGGGCACATGTACTATTTTTCAAAGAATGAACAGCAGCGGTGATATGCTGAGAATTTGCACCAATGTTGAGAAAAAAGATGGAACCCGTGCTATTGGTACCTATATCCCGGCAGTTAATCCGGATGGTTCTGCTAATCCTGTGATATCTACTGTAATGCGTGGCGAAACTTTTCATGGACGCGCTTTTGTTGTAAATGCCTGGTATCTTACTGTTTACAAACCCGTTAAAAATAGCAGCGGAGAAATTATAGGTCTGTTATATGTAGGGGTTAAGCAAGATGCTGTTGAAAATCTTCGCAAAGGGATTATGGATATTACTGTCGGCAAGACCGGTTATGTCTTTGCTTTAGAAGGCAGTGGTATGAATAAAGGAAACTATATTATCTCTTACGGAGGTACTCGCGATGGTGAGAATATATACAACGCAAAGGATGCAGATGGAAGTTATTTTGTCAAAAATATGATCAGCACTGCACTTGCATTAGATAAAAAGCAGATCGCTTTTCAGGAATACTATTGGAAAAATATAAATGAAAATACAGCACGTAAAAAAATTGCGGCCCTTGCTTATTTTGAGCCATGGGATTGGGTAATTGGTGCCAGTGTTTATGAGGATGATTTTCTAGAGACACAACAGGTTGTTCATGGTTCTTTAAATCAGCTTTTATACACCTTTGCGGGGGTTGGTCTGGTGCTATTACTTGCCGGGGTAGCCATCTCATTAATTGCCGGTAACAGATTGACCGCACCTGTTATTCGATTGACCCGGATTTCTGAGCGAATTGCTCAGGGCGATCTGGACCAGGAAATTGATATTTATCAAAATGATGAAATTGGAACATTGGCCAATGCATACAGAACCATGGTTGATAATCTGAAAAGCAGTAATGATAAAATTCAATCAGAAATCAGAAATTCACAGCGGGCTTTGGAACAGGTTAAACAGGTTGCTGATTCCATCAAAACCGGTGATCTGAAATCTCGAGCCAGTTCAGATGATACCCAGGGTGTATATCTGGATTTAATAAACAGTTTTAACGATGCAATACAAAATATACTAACACCCATTGAAGAAGCAATAGGTGTACTTGATTTGCTGGCAAACAAAGACCTGACTCCACGAATGCATGGGGATTATGTTGGAGACCATGCCCGGATCAAAAATGCTTTAAATACTACCTTGTTAAATCTGGAGCAGGGCTTTACCCAGGTTGCTGCTTCCACTATGCAGGTTGCAAATGCATCAGATCATATTAGTATGGGAAGTCAAAATCTGGCCAATGGAGCAGCAGAACAGGCAGCATCCATAGAGAACATGAGCAGTAATTTATTAGCCATGGCAGATCTGATTAATCAGAATGTAACTACAATTCAGGCATCTAATAATATGATCTCTACATGTAACAGTAATGTGCAAATGGGGCTGGATAATATGAAGATGCTCTCCAGATCCGTTAAAGATATCAAAGACTCTTCAGACAAGACTTCAAAAATTATCAATACCATTGATGAAATAGCCTTTCAAACCAATCTGCTTGCGCTGAATGCAGCGGTAGAAGCTGCAAGAGCAGGAGAAAGCGGTAAAGGATTTGCCGTGGTTGCGGAAGAAGTGCGCAACCTTGCCATGCGAAGCGCTGACGCCGCGGGGTCTACGGCTGATATGATTGCCGATGTGATAAATAAGGCTGAAGACGTTGTAAAAATGAACAGTACGGTTTCTGACAACTTTGATATGATGGACGATCATATCAACAAGCTTTCAGATGTTTTAACAAATGTTGTTGGTATCTTTGAGCGGCAGCGTGAGGGTATTAAAGAGCTGAGTGGAATGGTAGAAGAAGTGAATCTGGTAACCCAGCAGAATTCGGCCAGTTCAGAAGAATCTGCAACCTCTTCCGAAGAACTTGCAAGTCAGGCCAGTGAGCTTGAGGCGCTGGTATCTTCATTTAAATTGACCCAGGTAAGTAAATATAAAAATGTATCATAAACCTTGTAACCATTCGGGTATTGTGCCCGAATGGTTATATCATTCTCGTAGAATTTTTCTAGTTCCCCTTGAAGAAATATTTTTCTTCATGTTCCTTATTATCATATACCACAAATATGGATCTGTCATTGTCCAGTGCTATACAAATAGTTAGTTCTTTTTTGCTTTGCTCAATTTTGTGGGTTTTGACCTGTGCCTGATCAAACAGTTTCTCCGCCTGTTGGCGAGTAATGGGTTTCATGGACTTCTCCGGCTGAAATAGCAAACGGCTCATTGCTATTAAAATAAATCAATGCTTAAATTTTCAGCTATTTAAATATATCGGCCCGTGACAGAAATGTTGCTTCGAGTGGATTATTATATATAACCACATTTCCTGTTAATTCGTTCCAATATCTGGTAAAATATTTTTTATTTTGTTAAAAATTGTCGACTGTGATAAAGGTGTTCTTGATATTGATAAACCTTAATATAAAAAATATTCAAAGTAATAGATACTTTATATTAAAAACTTTACATGTTTAACAAGGTTACAAGTTTTATATAATATTAGACAATTTAATTCTCAAAATGTTTACATGAGATTGATTTTTTATGATTTATAAAAAGGTATGTGGGCAATGGAGCAAAAAAGGGCACTAATCCATATGCTGTATTTTGTATCAAGGATAAAGAATTTGCCAGGGGCCAGTCACCCCCGGCAATAATTATTGAATAAAAAAAGGGGAGCATTCGCTCCCTTTTTTTTATAAAGAATCCAAATTAAAGCGTATGCCGCTATAAATTGCAAAAGGTGCAGCCGGAATAACCGAATAACCATCGAATCCGCTCAACTCGTATTCGCTATCGGTTATGTTTTTAGCATTGATGAACCATTTTAGGTTCTTGAACGAATAGCTTGCCATTGCATTCAACGTATAGTAAGAATCAAGTTTCAAAACGTTGTTATAATAGATGTATTGTTCGCTCACATAACGTGCACCAAAACCGATTTCAACATGTTTACCGATTTCACGCCAATGCCAGAAATTGACGATATGTTTGGGAGCAAATTTGGCCTGGTTGTCTGTATAATCGACATTCATCTCTATTGGCATTCCCCAGTCATCCTGTCCTATGGTTTCCATTTTAGAGAACTCGGTCATTTTGGCGTCAGTATAGGCATAGGAGAAAATGCTTGCACAATGTTTGGTCATTTGTGCGGTAACCTCCAATTCAACTCCTTGTGATTTTTGTGTACCGGTTTGTTTGATTAGGCGGGTTTGGTCAGGAATAGCCATGTTTTTTTTCTTGAGCGAATAAACCGCAAGAGAAGATTTGATCTTTCCTTTTAGAAAACTCTGTTTAATACCCGCTTCTACCTGAAAGCTCTCTTCCGGATCAAGTGAGCCGATCAGGCGTACGGATGGTGTTGAAAATGCCTGCCCCGCATTGGCATAGAGATAAGTGTTTTTGAGCAAACTATAACCTGCACCAACCATGGGACTGAACTGTTTGTAGGTCTTGTCCGCATTGTTGAGATCGTCTGTATATGTGGCATGATCTAAACGTCCACCTGCCATGAAATTGATACCCTGAGGCAGGGTCAATATATTCATGATGTATGGTGCAAATGTATTGGTTACCGCGTCACCCTGCTGGTACCGATACGCGGTAGACATGTCTCCGTTAAAGGTTTCAACGGGGTTGTTCAAGTCTAAAGGTGGCAGGTAGGCGTTTACATCAATGGTATACACATCAGTGAAATGGTGTGCCTCTATGCCAGTGAGCAACTGGTACTGTGTTTTGCCAAATTCTTTGCTGAATGTCAGTTCAAACTGGTTGCCGGTGATTTTCTGGTGGTCATTTAATTTTTGCATGCTTCGGAGAACCATGGTTGTCATATAACCTGTAGGATATGCACCGGACAGCATTGTTCCCTGGGAGTCCCATTTCAGATCGGTATAGAAAAAACGGTTGCTCAATTTTACATGATTATTAAAGGTATGGGTGTAATGTATTTTGAGTCGCTGCATTATCTGTTCCGATTCATCAAAGGGGGTTTGATATGAACGGTCGCGTGGTACATCCGCAATTTTATCTAATCCGTTGAGTGGATTCATGGTACCGTCTGGGGTATAACTGACAGGAAGACCGGCATCAGGACTGTACTGGCTGTTCAGATATTCGTAATTGACATCCAACCGGCTTTGCAGTGCGGGTTTCCACGAGAACGCGGGATTAATGCCGTATACTGTGCTTTCTTTATCATCACGGTACATGTCTGATTGTTGATAAACACCATTAAATCGGAATGCCAGATTTTCATTATTGCTCACGTTAACATCCGCAACACCACGCATGGTATTGAAACTTCCACCGGATACAGTGGCATTGGCAAAGTTCTGATATTGTGCCATTTTACGTACCAGATTGATGGTCCCTGAAAGAGGATTACCACCGTACAAAAAGGCTCCCGGCCCTTTTAACACTTCAACGCGTTCAATGTTGTACATGTTGTGGATGATGGCTTCAGGTTCTATGGTGCCGTCAGTCAGCATTAATCCGTTTTCAAGTGTATCGAAACCACGGACCATAAAATAATCATGTGTTCCATAACCACTCTGGGGATTTACACCGCTAATGTTTTCCATGGCGTCCGATAGCACCATGCTGTTTTGATCTTCAAGCGTGGATTGAGTAATTGCCTGTACTGTTGCCGGCGTTCTTTGCATGGTTAGCGGCATTTTAATAGCAATGCTGTTAAATTCTGCAATTCTGGGATCTTTATCTGCGGAAACATATACGGTATCTTCTGCTGTATACTTTTTTAGTGCATCCTGCGAGTAGGACTGATTGAAAACGAGCCCTAGAATCAATAAACCGAATACAACAATTCGTTTTCTTTTCATTAAAGCATTTCTCCTGTTCATTTTATGTTAATTTGGTGGATTTGGTAATTTATTGAAATTTAAAAACAATATCAATAGCGAGTTGATTTCGATACATTGAATATATAGTTTAAATGGATTGATGCATTTCATGGGTTGCATTAATGGGCTTGAATTGAGTATATTGTAAATTATTTATTAATTCAGGATCCGAGTGGAAAACGAACTGGTCAAAAAATTAAAGGCAGGCAATGAAGGAGCTTTCCAAACCTGTGTTGAGATGTATAAAGATAAGGTATTGAACACCTGTTTTCATTTTTTACACAATCATCTTGATGCGCAGGATACCGCTCAGGAAGTGTTTGTTGAGGTGTACCGGTCTGTACATTCCTTTAGAAGTGATGCCCAGCTTTCCACCTGGATTTATAGAATCGCGGTCAATAAATCGCTGGATCTGCTGCGAAAAAAGAAACGAAAAAAACGGTTTGGCTATGTTTTATCGATTTTTGGAGAAGGGGAGGATGCTGAACCCGTTTACATCAAAAGTGAGAGTGATCCGCTGCTAGATTTGGAAATAAAGGAGCGTACGGATATCCTGAATGCGGCAATAGACTCTTTACCGGAAAATCAGAAAACCGCTATTACTTTGAGCAAGTATGAAGGATTCAGCAATAAAGAGATTGCGGATATATTGGATGCGTCCGTATCCTCTGTCGAGTCGTTACTGCATCGCGCCAGAAAGAATTTACATAAAAAATTATACAATTATTTTGAAAAAAATATTTAGTCAGCGCAAGGTTTTAAAACTATCAACGTCAAATATATCAGAGAGAGTATTGTAATGAAGAAAAAAGAAAAAATAGAGCAGGAAATAGAGAAAACTCTGTCTTGTTTTGAGAAATCAGAAAGACTAGAGGGTGATGCCTGGTTTTACAACCGGGTCAAAGCAGAGATTGATAATCCTGGTCATAAAAGGTTTGGGCTGCAAACGATATGGCCGATTTTAAAACCCGCTTTACTGGTTTTAATTGCGGCAATCAATATTTTTACCATTAGTAGTTATTTTGCCAGCCCTGAAACCGTTCAAGAGGTATCGCGTGAACAGATGGTAATTGAATTTGCCAAAACGTTTTCATTGAACAGCACTTCTAATAACCTGTTTATTTTTGAGAATTAACAGAGGCAAACCATGAATATCTTTTTAAAACAAAAAATGCCCATGCTGGTCATTGTTCTGCTTGTAATTTTGAACGCATTTACACTGTATATCATTTGGGATATGCAGAAAAATAAACCGGTTGCGGGTTTGCCACTGGGACCACCCGCACAGCGTACATCCCGGTTTTTGCAAAGCGAATTGGGATTGTCTGATCAGCAGATGCAGCAGCTCGACCGAATTCGTCAGCAGCATGCAAGAAAAGCACAAAACATTAATGTAGAGATACGCACTCTAAAAAAACAACTAATGGATTTGGTTTTTGAAGATACGGTTGACAGTGCCCTGGTTAAAATGTTATCTGAACAAATTGGTGACAAGCAGACTGAAATGGAACGTTTAACCTTTGCTCATTTTCAGGAATTAAAAACATTTTGCGAAGCAAACCAGGTTGACAAATTGCGACAACTGGTGGGCGAATTTTTCCAGATGCATCCGCCACAGGGGCAGGAAGGTGGCAGACCGGCACCACCTGCAGCAGGACAACGACCGCCTCGGTTTTGAGCTTTATTTTGTGATACGGTAGCTGTGAAATGTAAAACGTTAAAGCTGATAGTTGTGCTTTCATTTCCATCCTCCTAAAGGTAAATTCAAATCCTTTCGGGGGATTTTTTTTATTTTCCTTTCCAAATGTTATCCTCCAATCCTATAATCAAGGTAATCAAGGTAATCAAGGTAATCAAGGTTAAATCAAGGTTGTTTTTTTTACAACCAACCGCAAGGTTTTCTCAAAAGCAGCGTCAGAATTACTAGAACGAGAGAACATTATGAAAACATCACATCATGTTAGGAGAACATCATGAAGCGGAACATCACTTACATCACATTTTTTACTGTCCTGCTGCTGAGCTATGCAGTGAGTGTATTTGCCCGGGTTTACCCGGATGTGGTCACTGCACATTCTTCGGTTGCAACATCCCCAACAACCCAAAGCGCAATCACCTATCCCATTGTAGATACCGGTCAGACTGTATGCTACAACAACTCGGGAGCTATATCCGCGCCATCATCCGGGAGTGATTTTTATGGTCAGGATGCACAATATAATGGGAATCAGCCCTCTTATACTGATAATGGCGATGGAACCGTCACAGACAATATAACTGGCCTGATGTGGCAAAAAGGATTGCCGGAAGGCAAATATCCCCAAAGTGTTTGCCAAACCTATGCCGATACCTGTACACTTGGAGGTTATACGGATTGGCGATTACCCACGATTAAGGAACTCTATTCACTGATCCTGTTTAGCGGTAAAACCATGATGACAGAAGATCAGTGTATTCCCTATATCGACACAGATGCCTTTGATTTCCGGTTTGGCGGTACGGTGATTGAGGATGAACGGATTATTGATGCACAGTATGCAACTTTGACAATTTATAAAGGTACCACCATGGGTGGGAATGAGACCATGTTCGGCGTTAATTTTGTAGACGGAAGGATTAAGGGCTATCCTGTGAACAAGGATTTTGAGGTCAAGGTGGTAAGGGGCAGATTGGATTATGGTACCAACGATTTTTTAGATAACAAGGATGGTACTATAACCGATCTTGCAACGGGATTAATGTGGGACCAGGCAGGCAGCAGCGAGGGTATGGTGTGGAAAGAGGCGCTTGCCTGGGCCCAAAAGAAAAACAGTAAAAGTTATCTGGGGCACTCTGACTGGCGTCTGCCCAACGCCAAAGAATTACAAAGTATTGTGGATTATGAACGAAGCTTGTCATACACCAACTCGGCTGCTATTTCGCCACTGTTTAATGTGCCGGTCATTGTAGATGAAGGCGGTGGTGCCAATTATCCCTTTTATTGGGCATCTACGACGCATTATGATGGCCCATCTCCGGATAAAGCAGTTTATGTCTGTTTTGGTGAAGCATTGGGCTGGATGCAGGATTTCTCTGGGAATTATTTGCTGCAGGATGTACATGGTGCAGGAGCACAACGCAGTGATTTTAAATCCGGGGATCCAAACGATTATCCTTACGGTCATGGACCGCAGGGAGATGTAATCCGTATATTTAATTTTGTTCGATTAGTAAGAGACGCGGACCTCAACACCACCACACCTGTGGAATTTGGAACTCTGGAAGGGACCTATCTTCCTGATGAAAATACGGTTCACCTGACATGGGACACCTATAGCGAAAGCCGTAATTATGGCTTTGAGATCGAAAGAAGCATAGGCGACGGGTGGCAAGTATTGGATTTTGTCTCCGGGGGAAATACACTCTCTGAACATGCACAATATGAATATACGGATGTATTGATGAATTCAAATACACAGGTATCTGCTTATCAGTATCGATTAAAACAGATCGATCTTGATGGAAGCTATACATTTACGGACGAGATTACAGTACAGATTGCGTTGCCAACGGAATACCAGTTGGCGCAGAATTATCCCAATCCTTTTAATCCTCAAACAACAATCCGGTTTTACCTGCCTCGTCAGGAGCGGGTAAAGCTGGTTATTTTTAATACCAATGGCAGGCGTGTCGCATCTTTGATTGACAATGAAATAGCCGGAGGCTGGCATGATATACAGTGGCAGGCATCAGATTTATCCAGTGGGATCTATTATTATACGTTGACCAGTGGGGCTTTTGCGGAAACAAAACGCATGATCTTGTTGAAATAATCTTTATTGTCTGAATTCTGATTTATAGGATTTAAGGATGACAGGATTTGAATGGGGAAATTAAATCCTATAAATCCTTTCATCCTAATTTAGACAATAATCTATAATGATCATCCGGATATCCCCCGGCGTAGTTTAGACTAAATAGGATTTGGTGTCACAGGTGATAATCCGCTGAGTTGTGACAACAGTTCTTTGGTCATTTTTTGGATTTCGGATGCCGCCAGAGGATCCTTGTACAGGTTGTTCCATTCTTGCGGGTCCTTTTCAAGATCATAAAATTCGCCGTCTTTGATATCAGATACAGTATATGTGCCTGCATCGGTTTTACGGTCCATAACCAGTATTAATTTGTATGCGGGTGTACGCCACATAAAAGAAGCTTCAGTTTCACGCTCGTGCAGTGCGCAGAACGATGCAGTCCTTTTATCATCGCTAAATAAATCCAGCCCCATAGCAGTTTGGGGAACTTGCAGTTTAGCTGTTTTCAAAAGCGTTGGGTAAAGGTCTAATAGTTGTGCCGGTCTATGGTCTTTCGTGCCGTGTGATTCCGCAGGCACTACAGATCCTGATAAAATTACAGGTACCCGTACACTGGATTCATAAAGACAATATTTGTTAAATCTGTAAAACCGTTCACCCAGCATTTCTCCATGGTCTGAACAATAAACAATCAAGGCGTTTTTCAATAATCCTTTTTGTTCAAGTGCTTTTATCGCTCTGCCAAACATGTCATCTATCCAGGTGCAATTGGCCCGGTAGCGCATGGTCATCAATCGCCATTGTTCTTCTGTGGCTTTGCTCCAATAATTGATATACATATCGCGTCTGTTGATACCCAGCGCGTGAGGAGAATTGTCCTGCTTCCAGGGAGGCTGTTTTGCGTATTGGATCTGATCAGGATTGTATTTTTCTTCATATCCTTCCGGTACATTGTGCCCGGCATGCGGTTTGAGAAAAGACAGGTAAAGAAACAGAGGTCGATTGGGATCAATACCGGTTTCGATAAACTCTAAACATTTTTTTGTTACCCAGCCGTCACGATGTTTTTCTTCAGGCAGGTCACTGGTAAATCCGAGATAACCATGATTATTTTCTTCACCTCCGCCCATGGTAATACTTTCGGCATCGTAAAGTTTTTTGTCTTCCGGAACATCGTCTTTCATCATGACTGCATCGTATTCAAAGCATTGGGCGATGTATCTGGTTTCAAATCCACGTGTGGAACAGTCCAGTCCCCAATGTGTCTTGCCGAATCCTGCGGTTTGGTAACCCGCTTCTTTGAGCAGTTGTGGGAGTGTTTTTGCAGGCAGTTTATCGTCCGGAATACCGGTTCCATTTCGTAAAACGCCAATCTGGTTCGGATAAAGCCCGAACATCATCGAGTTTCTGCTGGGTGTGCACATGGGTGCCTGGCAGACAGCCTGGTCAAAGAAAATTCCATTATTTGCCAATTTGTCTAGATTCGGGGTAATTGTCTTGCTGTCAACAAAACCCAGGGCATCCCATCGATGTTGATCATCCATTAAAAAGACGATATTGGGTTTACTATGCGTGGATTGACAATTCATTAAATATGGCAATAGAATGGTGGAGGCGCTGGCAGATAAAAATCTGCGTCTGGATATTGAGGTTTTCATGGTCTTTTCTCTGATTTTTTTAAAGATATTAAGAATTTTAAAGTATTGCAAGAATGTTTTAATAATATATTCAGATTCTTGTTTACCCCATTGAATGGTGCCTGAATCAGCGAAAATTCAGTTTGTTGATCAGGTCAGGAACCGAATCACAGATTCTGCGTTTAACTGTTATTGATGTTATTTTACCCGGGTTAAAAAATACATATATTCATCCAGGAAAAACTATGAAAAAACTAGTTGTAATTTGGATGATTCTCAGACTATTCCTGTTCGCTAATTCTATTTTGACTGCTCAACCAGTATCGTATGATCGTTACGTCATCCTGGATTCTTTGGGTTCCTATCAGAAAACGAATTCGTTGAATTATTTCCTGTTTAATGGATTTCGTGTAAATATGGATGAACGACGATTAAAGTATAATCTCATAAAACTGACCCGTTTCAGTAAAGGAAATGCTGTGAATTTCTACGAACCTCTAGAGTTGTTTGCGTGGCGAATGAACCGAAATTCTGAAACTATCAAACGGGATATTATGGGGTGGGTCATGGCCGGGCTGGTTGCACAGCAGGGCGCAAAGCGTGCGCGCTCGCTATTGCAGAAATATAAAATTCATAATATATATCCCAATTTAACGGGACTGCATATGAGATATCCTGCTCAGGTTTTGGGGACAAGCGTATCCGCGTCCGTTTATCCGGATGGGCAGGCCATAAATATGTCCTTTCTGCAAAACCAACTATCACTGCGTTATTACCGTAAACAGTATTCAGAATCGATCAATACGGTTTACAGATTCCTGGACCATGATTATATTATATTGTCACATATTCAATACAAACAGTCCAGACGATACCAACTGGGATTTGGGCATTATCAGCGTTATTTTCAAATGAATCTATTCTATACATTCGGATTGGATCAATACAAGGCGGGAAATGTCAGCTTTATTCTGTCCTGGGTGATATAACCCTTGATTAAAGGATTAACCGGATTGCCTTGATTAAAGAAATTCCCGGTAATGATCGCCCGGTACTTTAGTGGCGGGATACATATTCTTTCAGGATATGTATCCTACAAAAAAGCAGGAATCAAGTCCTGCATAATAATACCGCCGGGTACACATGTACCCGACGAGCAAATTGTTCTTACTCAGGACCTTATCCATCGATACTCCACCTGTGGTGGTCACTCTGGATTTGGTCTGGTAATTCTTTATTTATGAAAAAGCACATCCGGGGAGAGTGCCTGGTACTCGATGCCGGGGCCTTGCCAATAGACATCCAGGCTTTTAGCCAGACCTTGCTGAAAATAGTCTACCCGAATGGGGTGCCAGCCTTTTTTAAGTCCAATCTTGGTATCTAATCGCTGCGCGCGGTGGCCGCCGTCATTGTCGATGATGATTTTATCATTCAGGTACAATACCGCACCGTCGTTTGCTTCCAATCCAAAACTGTATACACCTGTTTCCGGAACGAGTAAATACCCTGTAAGATTGTATCCGAATTGGCGAGAGTCCGGAATCTCGTTTACATGAAAATATTCCAAAACACCGGTTTTCAGGGTCTTGTGATTGGGCAGATCACGACAACTCGCAATCTCACCTTCTTTGTATAAATAGCTGACACCGGGATGTAACTCTCCGGTCACAGCAACTGCATCCAGCATTGCAATGGTTTTAAAATGCACGGTCTTGGTATCGCTGGCAAGTTTTCCATCTACAAAGCTTTTTGTTTTGAAAAGGGTTTCCTGCCCGATAGTTATGGGTTGGGTATAAAGCATGGACAGCTTGTTCGGTTCTGATCCGTCTAATGTATAACGGATTTCGGCACCCGGTTCCGCAGGGGCCATGGTAATGGTGGTATGGTCCAGGAACAGAATGTTGGGGAATGATATTTCAGGTGCTTTTGCAATAACAAATGAATGTTCAGGTGCGTAAGGACGGTCTGCTTTGGCTGTTCCGCGGGTTTTGTTGGGAACATTAGCCATTTCAAAAACAAGCGTACCGCCGTTCATAATATCCTCTTGTTCCAGAAATGTTTTTGTATAGCTTTTACCATTCAACTGCGCGGACTGGATGTATACATTCTCCGGACTGTTGTTATTTGCAACGATCTCAAAGGTTTTACCGTTTTCCAAATGGATCTTGATATTGTTAAAAGCCGGACTTCCGATGGTATAATATGTTTGTCCGGGGGTGACGGAATAGAGTCCCATAGCGCTCATTACGTACCAGGCGGACATCTGACCGCAATCTTCGTTGCCGTCAATTCCATCCGGTGTAGCTTTGTACAGAGTGGCCATGATCTTGCGGGTCATTTCCTGGGTTTTCCAGGGAGTACCCACATAGTTGTACAAATAGGAAATATGATGACTGGGTTCATTGCCATGAGCATACTGACCAATGAGTCCGGTAACATCTGCAACATTGATTTTTGAAAAATCGGTCTGCGTGGTAAAGCAGGCGTCCAGCCAGGCTTCAAATGCCTTGTCGCCACCCATCAGATTAATCAACCCAGCAACATCCTGAGGTACGTATGTACTGTACTGATAAGCATTGGCTTCGGTATAGTGGTTAATGGTTTCCATAGGATCAAAGTTGGGCACAAACTCGAAATTGCTTTTACGTCCCCGCATAAAATTAACTTGCTGAGAGAAAACGTTTTTAAAGAACTGTCCGCGACGGCTGAAATACTGATAATCTGCATTGTTGAAATCTTTTGCCATACGTGTTACGCACCAATCGTCATAACAATATTCCAGGGTTCTGGAAACCGATTGCCCTACCAGGTCTGAAGGGATGTAACCGTAATTCAGGTAAAGAGCCATACCCTGTCTGCCGGAATTCTTTGCAAGATGTACCATGGCTTTATATGCTTTGGTAATATCATAATCACGAATACCTTTAACATACGCGTCTGCCAGAACTGATACTGAGTGATATCCAATCATGGGAGCAGATTCACCCTCAACACCACGGAAATCCATGATCAGCATACGTCCCCGGTGGTCGTAGCGTTCCAAAAAGGATTTGATAAAATCAGAGGTGCGTTCCTGGTTGATAATAGTATACAACGGATGCAGCGCTCTGAATGTGTCCCACAATGAAAAAGTGGTATAGTTTGTAAAATCTTTTGCAGTATAAACTTTACCATCCGCGCCATGATATTTTCCATCCACATCTGTGTAGAGATTGGGATGAATGAGCGAATGATAAAACGCGGTATAGAAAATGGTCTGGTCTGTTTCCGTGCCACCGCTGACCTCAATCTTGCCCAGTTCAGTGTTCCATGATTTAACTGCTTCCTGTACAATGCGGTCAAAATCCCAATTGGGGATCTCTTGTAAAACATTGTTTTTTGCGCCATCAACACTCACGTAGGATATACCCACCTTGAGCATGACAGATTCCCCGGCTTGAGTTGAGAAATTAAAAAGCGCGTTAATCTTTTCTCCCTCCAGAGAGGTAGTGTTGTTGACTGTTTTTCCATTTTCAATAAACTCGTAACTGTCTGCCGGTTTGGAGAGTTTGGCATAAAAATATACTTTATTTTTATTGGCGGGAGAAATTTCGTATCCCGAAATCTCGTCTTTGGTCATGGTAATGGAACCATTGTCGAGTTTCAGCGCTACACCGGCATTACCGGTTTCATCAAAATTGTATTTGTGTAATCCGGAGTGAAAAGATGCAGTCAATTCCACAGACAGGGGATAAGCATCAGGAATGATTTTGTAATAACCGGGCGAAGCGGATTCCTGATCATGAGAAAAATGCGATTCGAATTTCATGTCCGCAAGGTTGCTTGCATCATCAACAACAAAGGGCATGAACACAATCTCTCCACGCGCGCGATTTCCACCGCCTGCGCTTCCGCTGTTACTGGTATGTTGAAATCCTTTGAGAATACCGGAACCATCCTCTTCTTCAAAATGCATATAGGGAGTAAGTTGTACCATGCCATAAGGAGTGGCGGGCCCTGAAAATGTGTTTCCATAATCCAGAGTACCGATAAACGGATCCACCAGAGTGGTATAGTCCTTTGCAGTTGGTGCTGCGCTTAAAAGAGCTGCCCAGGTTATTAAGATGAATCCAAAAGTAAATAGTGTTAAGTGGATTTTTTGACGTTCCTTGTTCTTCATGTTCTGGCTCCAGTTTTAGTATATGTTGAATTTATATTTTTAATGATTTTCAAAAACCTTTTGAATTGCTTCAAGATACGCCATTCCGTTTTGGGTATCCGGTTCAAGATAACTGCCTTCGGTCCATTCGTTCCAGCAATTGATTGTGATAATTTTGGGCCCGTCTTGCTGGAATATGCGGTTTTGGGTTGCATGTAAAGCCTGCTCAAAACGTTGGGGCGTATTGCCCGATATGGTGTGCATAAACGGATACCCGAAATTGCCGTATGGTTGTTCCTGGTTTGCCCGGGGACTCGAATCCCAGCCCATGGTCACATTGGGGAAATAAGGCACATTAAACATGGCATCTGCTTTGGTCCAGTATTTGAAATACTCGTCCTGTACATATGAGTAATCTGTCTGCATGTCCGGCAATTGAACATGATGTATCCATACATACGAGGTGACGCTGTCAAATCCGAGCTGATTTATAACATCCGCGGGATCAGCAGTTTTTTTCTCACCAGGCAAAATAGAGCGGCCCCAGACCACTGCATTGAGATGAATTCCGGAAAGACCAGCTTTTATCGCTTTGGCCCTGAATGCATCCAGTGCCGCACGGGTGGCCTCAATGCTGCCAAAGCTCTCCATCAATTTGTTGAGTTCATAGATGGAGAAATAGGGTTTGCCATCGATTTTCCAGTAGGAGGGGTGCTTGAAATAAGATTCGATAACATGATTGCATACGGTCTCGAATGTCTCTTTGGTGATTTTGCCGGGATAGAGGATTTTGGCTTTTTCTCCCCGTGTATAGGGATGGATATCCAGCCAATCATGATTGGCCCACATGAGCGCAAATTTTAACTGATCATTATTTACCGCCTGTAAAAAGCCCTTGTCTAATCCTGATTCTAAAAATGGTCCGTCATTGAACCAGTACCAGTCAAAAATAAATGCGTCAATACCATGAGAAGCGGCAGCGTCGATTTTTTGCGCCATTTGCACAGGATTGGATTCATCCGTATATCCCCACAGAGGAACATTGGGCTGTAAATGTCCTGGAAAACGGGGTTTTGCTGCTTTTACAAGCTCCCATTCAGACCAGCCATCACCTTTTTGCTTTTGGTTACGGGCATCATTGGGATGATAGTTGGGAAAATAATAACAAGCAACCGTAACCGTGTCCGTTTTTGGGGACGGGGTATTGTCTGCCTTGCTGCAGTTCATGCAGAATGATAAAATTAATGATGCTAAAAGCAATTTTTTCAAATGTACTCCTGCATTGAATGTATACGGATTGATGGTATATAAATCAAGATAAGAATATAAATATAAATTTGAATAAATAAAAGTTTTTAAAAATTCAAAAATGTTTGCGATAAAAGTTGTCAGTATTCAGTGGTCAGTAATCAGGAAAAGCAAGAGATAGCAGATAAGAGAGTGGAAGTAAAGCCAGGAACCGGTCCGCGTACTTTCGTCTGCAGGTGGGGGATCGAAGGATCGTTGATACTTGTCTGAACCTGGAATAACAGGATTACTATGGTTGGGATCTGTTTTTTTTTAAAATCCTATCATCCTATTCATCTTTTAAATCTTGATTCAGACGAAAAATCCCCGGGCAAGATGCCCGGGGTGTAAATTTATTTAACCAATATGCATTTTCTAACAGATGAGTAGGCATCCGTATCCATTTTGATGAAATACATGCCGGATGAAAAGCCTGCGGCGTTCCATGTGATGGCATAATTTCCCGGATTTTTGGTGCCGGAAAATAAGTTCTGGACCAGCTTTCCGTTTATATCAAATATTGTAATATTTACAAATGATTTTTGCGGTACTGCAAACCGGATTGTGGTTTGCGGATTGAATGGATTGGGGTAATTGGGCAGTAGATCGAATTTTTCCGGTATCCAGGCCATGTCGTCAATGGATGTTGGGTGGTCAACAATAATATAATTCGTTTTGACCATTGTGTTTGATCCACTGGAATTACGTACAAATAGCGATACGGTGAACGAGTCGCCAGAGGTGTACACGTGCGTTGGATTTTGAGACGTACTTGTGAGTCCGTCTCCAAATTTCCACAACCATGCGTCAATGTCTCCAAGTGAACTGTCAGTAAAACTCACAGTAAGCGGTGCTTGTCCCATGGTCACATCTGCACCAAAATTTGCTATCACATTTTTGACTGTAATGTAATTTTCTTTTGTTATGGTATCAGAACCACCCAGTCCACTTACTGTTAAACTAACAGTGTAGCTGCCTGCGTTTTCATAGGTGTGGGAGGGATTCTTTTCAGTGGAGGTTGCGCCATCACCAAAATCCCATAACCATGATGTGATAAGGCCTTGAGAACTGTCTGCGAAATTAACGGTTAACGGGAGTACTCCCGAGGTTACATCTGAACCAAAATGAGCAGAGAGAGGTTGTACCTGGTTGGTGTCTATTAAAACGACATAATGACTTTTAATGTTTTCAGCGCCTTCTCCTATATTTGACTCCAGATAGAACCAACCCTTTTTAACAGTTCTTGACCATATATTTAATTCTTTTGCTGCATCAGAAACTTTTATGGTCAAACCTGTGTTGCTAAAATCGTCCGTTACCCAGTTTGGCAGGGATGTGGCCCTGGAATCAAAACCAACATAAAGTGTTATTTCACTTTGTGATCCAAAGTTCAGATAAATATCAGAGTCTTTTTGAGCATTATCATTTGCTGTTTTGATCCAAAGTAGATTTTTCAAGGGATCGGGAATAGAATGAATTATATAATTTCGGTCAAAATAGTATTGATCATTTTCTTCTAACCAGGACAATGACTCTACCAAATAATAATAATCAATCCAATATGTAATATGAATTGGAGGTTCATTCATTGTATGAAATTTTTGTGTTTGGGACCAGGCATCCTCATCATTACGATTGTGCGCTTTGATCCTCCAATAATAGTCTTTATTATAGTCCAGGTCCTTTAAACAATACCAAGGCTTCCATATATCGTTAATATTATACAAGGGCGATGACATGTCCTGGTTATCGTTGATTTGCAGATCATAATTTTCTAAATTGCTTAGTGCTTCCCAGCTTAAGCTTAAATCAATTCCAACACCGGTTTTATTGTCCCTGGGATCAAGTAACTGTAGTGGAATATCAATGAATACAACATAATTTGTTAGCACACCCTCTGCTCCATTTGCTATATTGGCCCCTAATGTTACTTCACCTGCTGCGAATTGGCCTTTCCAGATAGTGAAATTACAGTATTCATCAGTATTTTCTATGGTGTATTGGGTACGCTCAAAATGAGATAACAACCAATGGGGAACAGAGCTTGCACGGTTATCATAAGCAACATAGACGATTGCATCAGTTTCCAAATAAAAATGAATAAAATCGTCATAAGTATTAAATTTATCGCTGTTTTGGGTTTTAATCCATAGACAATTTTTAAATGGATCAGGCAGACTGGTTATGGTGTAATCTCTGTCCGTATAATATTGATCACCAACATCTACATATGACAGGTTGTAACCATCAGGTCCATTAAATTTCATGTGGGGAGGTTGCATTGTTTTAAATGTACTGATTTCAGACCAACTGCCGGAATTATCCGAAAATAGGGCTTTGACTCTCCAGTAATAGTATGTTGAATCGGATAATCCATCTACAATACAGTTTGATTCATTTGAAATAGTTTTGGAGACAAGGGGACTTGACATGTCATTGTCATCATCAACTTCAAGGAGGTAGGAGGACACATTGGCAACACTGGTCCAGTCCAGACAAAGTTGAGTTCCAACCCCCAACTTGTTGTCCACAGGGTCTAATAATTCAAATGTTGTGGGAGTTTGCTGAGAGTCTTCTTTGATTTTAATTATAGTTGTATAACCTCCCTTGTAACCGAATAAAATATATTCGTTTTGGGAGATTTTTAAAATTTGATATATGTTAGTAATGTCTGTTAATGTTTTTCCCCAAATTTTATTGCCAAAGTTGTCCGTTTTGATCAACCAGCCCTTTGACCTATTTGAGGAATCAATAATGCTTCCGCTTAATAAATAGCTGTTATTGTCCGGTCTTTTAATATAAGTTAAAGAGTACGCATGATCATTTTGAAAAGAATTAATCCAAATTTCATCTCCATATTTATCTACCATTTTTATATAGTTGTAGCCGCAAATTAAGAACCCCCCATTCTCTGTTGGTAAAACGTGTCCTATATTATTTTCATATTTTTTTTCCCACATTTTATGGCCATCTGCAGTTAACCGGAGCAGATTACCGGAATCGTAGTTATAGGCGATAATATAACCATTGTCGGATGTTTGATATATTGCTGAAGGTTCGCCGGAATTGTAATCACCCCAAATCCAATAATCCCACTGTATTTCCCCATACTGGTCTGTTTTAATTATCCAATAGTCATTGTCAGGTTCATATGTGGTCCAATCCATCTGGAAATCATCAAAAATGAGAATGTAACCATTGTCATGAGTTTGTTTGACCAACATACCATAATCACTAATATCAGCATAATCAGTATCACTATTGAAAAAGAGTTTTTCCCATTCCTGCCGGCCCTGGTTGTCAATTTTTCTCAGAAATGCCTTAATTTTATTTTCACTTTCAAGACAAATATAACCTGTTGTTATATAGCCTTTATTGCACTTTTGGAGATAATTTATGGATTGGTTATCAGGCAATGGATCCAGCGGCCAATCTTCCTGAACAGTGCCTTGTCCATCAATCTTGAACATTTTACGACCTGTTGTGAAAATATATCCTCCATCATGCGCAAAATCAATGCTATTATCAAAAGTTATATCATAATCATAATCATATGTTTTTGACCATTGAATTTGAATGTCTTGAGAAAGTGTTATTGAAATAATTGACAAGATAAACAGACATATGGTTTTTATTGTATTCACGGTTTCCCCTAATATTATTTAACCAATATACATTTTCTGACAGACGAGTAGGTATCCGTATCCATTTTGATGAAATACATGCCGGATGAAAAGCCTGCGGCGTTCCATGTGATGGCATAATGTCCCGGATTTTTGGTGCCGGAAAATAAGTTCTGGACCAGCTTTCCGTTTATATCAAATATTGTAATATTTACAAATGATTTTTTTGGTACTGCAAACCGGATTGTGGTTTGCGGATTGAATGGATTGGGGTAATTGGGCAGTAAATCGAATTTGTCCGGTATACAGGCCATGTCGTCAATGGATGTTTGATGGTCAACTATTATATAATTCGATTTGACCATTGTATGTGATCCACCGGGACCGCGCACAAAAAGCGATACGGTGAACGAGTCACCAGATGTGTACACGTGAGTAGGATTTTGCGCTGTACTTGCAAGTCCGTCTCCAAATTTCCATAACCATGCGTCGATTTCACCCTGTGAGCTGTCGGTGAAACTTACGGTTAGCGGTGCTTTTCCCATAGTCACATCCGCACTGAAATTTGCTATCACATTTTTTACGGTAATATAATTTTCTTTTGTTATGGTATCAGAACCACCCAGTCCACTTACTGTTAAACTAACAGTGTAGCTGCCTGCGTTTTCATAGGTGTGGGAGGGATTTTTTTCTGTAGAGGTTGACCCATCACCAAAATCCCATGCCCAGGTGGTTATATCACCCTGAGAGCTGTCAGAAAAACTGACAGTTAATGGCAGCACCCCTGATGATATATCTGACCCGAAATTAGCAATAATTGCAGTTTTGTATACTGCTATATAATCTTTTTTTGTTATTGTAGCAGAAGTGTCTGGACCGCTCACTGTCAAGCTGACTGTATAGCTGCCCGCGTTTTCATAGGTGTGGGAAGGATTCCGCAATGTTGATGTTGTTCCATCACCAAAATCCCATGCCCTGTTTTTAATATTACCCTGAGAACTGTCTGAGAAATTTACGGTCAAAGGTAGCACTCCTTTTGTTACATCTGAATCGAATTTAGCCAACAGGGGGTATAAATCCAGTAAAACGATATACTGACTTTTTATGTTTTCAGCGCCTTTTGCCATATTCGAGCCCAGGACAGTTTCACCTTTGTAAACCTTTCTGGTCCATATATTTAATTCTTTTGCTTTGTCAGAAACTGATATGGTCAATCCGGTATTTTTATAATAGTCTGTTACCCAGTTTGGCAGGGATGTAGCCCTTGAATCAAAACCCACATAAATGGTTGCTTTATTTTCTAATTTAATTGCCAGAGGACGACCATAATCAAAATTTATTTCTGTATCCAGATTTGCATCATCATTATTTGTTTTAATCCATAGTAAATTTTTTAATGGATCAGGGATAGAAAGAATTACATGATTACGATCAACATAGTATTGTTCATTTTCTTCAAGCCAGGATAATACATAACTCCATCGACTACCCCATATACGAATATGGGGATCATCCATTGTATGGAATTTTTGCGTCCGGTACCAGGCATCCTCATCGTCACGATTGTGTGCTTTGATTCTCCAGTAATAGTCTTTATTATAGTCTAAATTTCTTATTTTGTGACTGGTGTCTTCTATGTCGGTAATATTATAAAAGGGATTTGACATGTCCTGATTATCACTGATTTGTAAATCATAATTCTCAAAATTACCTATTGCTTCCCAGCTAAAGATAACATTGTTACCAATACCTGTTTTATTATCTCTGGGATCAAGCATTTGTAACGGTATATCTATTAATACAGCATAGTTTGTTTGCACACCTTCGGCTCCGGTTGCCAGATTGGCCCCCAAAGTTACATCCCCTGCTGAGAATTGCCCCTTCCAGACATTAAAATCACTTTCTACATCAGAATTCTGAATGGTGTATTCGGTTTGTTCAAACCCGGATGATAACCAATAGGGAACGGCGCTGGCCCGGTTATCATAGGCAATAAAGATGGTTGCGTCTCTTTTTAACTGAAATTGAACGTAATTTTCATCTGTTAAATATTTTTCTCTATTTGAGGTTTTCATCCACAGACAATTTTTCAATGTTTCCGGCAGTCCTGTTATTGTATACTCTCTGTCCGTGTAATATTGATCGCCAGTATCCACATAGGACATGTTGTACCCTTCTGGTTCGATAAACTCTATGTGTGGAGGAAGCATTGTTGTAAATGTTCTAATATTAGACCAGTTTCCAGGACCTTCTGTTAATTGGGCCCTGACTCTCCAGTAATATTGTGTTGAATCGGATAATCCATCTACAATACAGTTTGATTCATTTGAAATAGTTTTGGAGACAAGGGGACTTGACATGTCACTATCATCATCTATTTCAAGGAGGTATGATGAAGCATTGACGATGCTGGTCCAATCCAGGCAAACTTGGGTTCCAACCCCCAATTTATAGTTTACAGGATCTAATAATTCAAGTTTAGTGGGGTCTTCCGGATAGTTTTCTTTGATTTTTAGAATCGTTACATAATCGCCCTTGTTACCAAACAAGATATATTCGTTTGGTGAGATGATTAAAATTTGTTTTATGACATCAATTTCGGTAAAAGTTTTTTCCCATATTTTATTACCAAAATTGTCCGTTTTGATTAACCAGCCATATTTTTCTTGATATTTTTCATACTTGTTACCGCTTATCAGGTAGCCATTATCGTCCAATTTTATCATGTTACTTAACCAGGCATATTCCATATCACCTTGAAAGGTCTTTTCCCAAATTTCATCTCCAATTTGGTTTACCTTTTTTAAACAAACTGTATCATATATAGGATTATCCTTTGAATAAATGCGGCCCCAAATAAAATACCCACCATCATCTGTTGGTAACGCGAAATTTATATACTGATCATACCTTTTTTCCCAGATTTCCCGGCCGGCTGGTGATAACCGGACCAATTTACCAGGTAAGCTAACCCAATTTTCATAGTAGCTATAGGCTAGTAAATAACCACCATCTGATGTTTGATGTATTGCATTTTGGCCTCCGATTTCATTATTAATTCTATAATCCCATTCTTCTTCTCCATTTGGGTCAGTTTTCTTTATCCAATAGTCTGTGTTGTCGTTACCTGGTGGAACAGATAGATCTTCCATAGTGTAATAAAGAATGTAACCATTGTCATGTGTTTGTTTGACAAATTCACCACGAGAATCAGCATAATCACTGTAAGGAATTTTTTCCCATACTTGCCGACCCTGGGTGTCAAGCTTTCTCAGCAATACCCTGTCATCATATCCGTCCTCCAGCTTAGCACTACCAGTTATTATATAACCTTCATTACACTTTTGGAGATACCTTATGGCTTGATTATCAGGTACTGGATCCAGTGGCCAGCCTTCTTGAATAGTGCCTTGTCCATCAATCTTGAATATTTTACCAGTTGCTGTGAAAATAAATCCTCCATCATGCGCAAAATCAATGTTATGTCCGGATTTATAATCATATGTTTTTGACCATTGAATTTGAAGGTCTTGAGAAAGTGTTATTGAAATAATTGACAAGATAACCAAGAATATGTTTTTTATTGAATTCACAGTTTTCCCCTAAAATTTATTTTACTAAAATACATTTTCTAACTGACGCGTAGGTTTCCGTATCCATTTTGATAAAGTACATACCGGATGGAAGGCTTGAGGCATTCCAGGTTATAGCATAATTCCCCGGGTTTTTGATTCCGGAGAACAAATTGCTTACCTGTTTTCCGTTGATATCATATATAGTTAATTTTACAAATGATCTTTTCGGTACCGCAAAGCGGATTGTGGTTTGCGGATTAAATGGATTGGGATAATTGGGCAGTAAATCGAATTTTTCCGGTATGCCGGCCATGTCGTCTATGGAAGTGGGATGGTCTACAATAATATAATTCGTTTTGACCATTGTATTTGATCCACCTGGATTACGTACAAAAAGCGATACGGTGAATGAGTCGCCATATGTGTACACGTGTGTAGGATTTTGCGCTGTACTTGTGAGTCCGTCTCCAAATTTCCACAGCCATGCGTCAATTTCTCCCTGTGAGCTGTCGGTGAAACTTACGGTTAGTGGAGCTTGTCCCATGGTCACATTTGCACCGAAATTTGCTATTACATTTTTTACGGTAATATAATTTTCTTTTATGATTGTATCAGAGCTGTCCGGTCCGTGTACTGTTAAACTCACCGAATAATTTCCCGTATTTTCATAGGTGTGGGAGGGATTCTGTTCCGAAGAGGTTGCACCGTCACCAAAATCCCATGCCCAGTTTGTTATATTAACAATACCTTGTGAACTGTCTGAGAAATTTACAGTCAAAGGCAGCAAACCCGATGTTACATCTGAACCGAAATCAGCTGATAGGAGTGGTGTCTGGTTTGTGTCTATTAAGACGACGTAATGACTCTTGATGTTTTCAGCGCCTTCAGCCATGTTTGCCCCCATTTTGATTTCGCCTGCATCAACATTTCTGGCCCAAATATTTAATTCATCTGCTGCATCAGAAACAGTTATGGTCAAGCCGGTATTACTAAAATAGTCTGTTACCCAGTTTGGTAGGGATGTGGCCCTTGAATCAAAACCCACATAGAGGGTTGCTTCTTTTTCAAATCGAAGACGCAGACGATAATAATTAAAAGTGTTTTGAGCATCATCATTATCTGTTTTTATCCAGAGTAAATTCTTTAATTGATCCGGGATGGAAAGAACCACATCATTCCGGTCAATATAGTATTTATCATTTTCTTCAAGCCAGGCAAATACAGGATTATACCAGCTTATAATTATTTCAACTGGCGGTTCATCCATTGTATGAAACTTTTGCGTTTGGGACCAGGCATCCTCATCGTCACGATTGTGAGCTTTGACTCTCCAGTAATAGTCTTTATTATAATCCAAGTCTCTTATACTATTCCTGGTACGCTTTATGTTGGTATTATTATATAAGGGATTTGACATGTCCTGATCTTCACCGAGTTGTAGATCATATGCCCCGAAATTGCCCAGTGTCTCCCAGCTCAAGATCACATCATTCCCAACACCTGTTTTGTTGTCCCTGGGATCGAGCCCTTGCAGCGGCATATCTAAAAGTACAACATAATTTGTTTGCACACCCTCTGCTCCGCTTGCCGAATTGGCTCCTAATGTTACATCACCTGCCGGGAACCGGCCTTTCCAGACATTAAAATTACTTTCTTCATCAGAATTCTCAATAGTGTATTCAGTTTGCTCAAAACTGGATGACAACCAATGGGGAACAGCACTTGCCCGATTGTCATAGGCGATATAGACGGTTGCATCAGTTTCTAAATAAAATTGAATAAAATCGTCATATGTATTAAATTTATCGCTGTTTTGGGTTTTGATCCATAGACAATTGTTAAATTGATTCGGCAGCCCGGTTATGGTATAATCTCTGTCTGTATAATATTGATCGCCAACATCCACATAGGATAGATTGTAACCATCAGGTCCATTAAATTCGATATGTGGAGGAGGCATTGTTTTAAAGGTGCCGGTCTCTGTCCAATAACCTGATCCATCCGGGAATTGGGCCCTGACTTTCCAGTAATATTGTGTTGAATCAGACAAATCATTAATGATATAATTTGAACTGTTTGTTATTATTTTTGAAATGAGGGGGCTTGACATGTCTCTTTCATCATCTAATTCAAGAAAGTATGAGGAAACATTAGAGACGCTGGTCCAATCCAGATCAAGTTGAGTTCCAACTCCCAATTTATTATTTACAGGATCCAATAATTCAAATGTTGTGGGATCTTGCTGGGCGTTTACCTTGATTTTTACTATCGTTACATATTCTTTTTTATCACCGAATAAAATAAATTCATTGTTAGAGATTTGTAAAGCTTGTTTTAAATCATCAAATTCAGTAAATGTTTTTCCCCAAATTTTATTACCCAGGTTGTCCGTTTTGATTATGCAGCCTTTTCGTGATTGCGTGTCTGAATCCCAATCCACCCCACAAAATAAATAACTATTGTCATCCAATTTTGTCATGTTATTTACATAAGGTTTTAATGATTCATATTGTATAGTCTTTTCCCATATTTCATCTCCATGTTGGTCTACTTTTTTTAAAAAACTGCTACCGCATATAATGTTACCACCATCCTCTGTTGGTAAAGCGTATCTTATATACTCTTTATATTCTTTTTCCCAGATTTTCCGGCCGTCTGCAGTAAACCGGAGCAGATGGCCAAATTCGTCATCAATGTCGTTATAAGCGATAATATAACCATCATCAGATGTTTGATGTATTGCTCGGGCAGCATCGACAAAACTGTAATCAGCCCAAATCCTATAATCCCACTCTTTTTCCCCATATGGGTCTGTTTTTATTAACCAAAAGTCTTTGTCGATACCCCATTTGCCATCATCTTCTATTTCTTCACATAAGAGAATGTAACCTTTATCACGTGTTTGTTTGACCAATATGCCATAGTCGTCAACATTATAGCCACCGGTATAGTCATTTTCCGAAACAT
Organism: bacterium; assembly: GCA_963693055.1. GTDB lineage: Bacteria > Zhuqueibacterota > Zhuqueibacteria > Residuimicrobiales > Krinioviventaceae. Next base: position 4,085,751 of record OY843751.1, on the reverse strand, counting down.
CATCATGATAAAAGAATTTTTCCCATTCCTGTCGGCCCTGATTGTCAAGTTTTTTTAATATTGCCATCATTTTATTTGAATCATCCAGCTCTATAAAGCCGGTTGCTATATAGCCTTCATTGCATTTTTGTACATGGTAATACTCCTGGTCTTCAAAAGCAGGATCAGAGAGCCAAACATCTTGTACAGCGCCTTGGTCATCTATTTTTATAATTTCCCCCTTATAATAATTATAAAAGAGTGTAAAAATAAATCCTCCATCATGAGTAAAGTCAATGCAATTACCCTCTTTATAATCATATGTTTTTGACCATTGAATTTGCAAGTCTTGAGATAATACTGCTGTAAAGCTCAAGATAAGGAACAAGCATATATTTTTTATTGTGTTCACGGTTTTCCCCTAATATTTATTTAATTAGCATGCATTTTTTAACAGACGAGTAGGCATCCGTATCCATCTTGATGAAATACATACCGGATGGAAATCCTGTTGCATCCCATGTGAGTGAAAAATATCCCGGATTTTTAGTTCCGGAGAACAAATTGTTTACCCGTTTTCCGTTTATGTCATATACTGTCAAGTTTACAAATGATTTTTTCGGTACCGCAAACCGGATTGTAGTTTGCGGATTGAATGGATTGGGGTAATTGGGCAGTAACGCAAATTTTTCCGGTATACCTGCCATGTCGTCTATGGATGTTGAGTAATCCACTATAATATAATTCGATTTGACCATAGTATTTGATCCATTGGGGCCGCGCACAAAAAGCGACACTGTGAACGAGTCGCCGGATGTGTACACGTGCGTTGGATTTTGCTCTGTGCTTGTGAGTCCGTCTCCAAATTTCCATAACCATGCGTCAATTTCACCCAGTGAATTGTCTGTAAAACTCACGGTTAGCGGTGCTTTTCCCATAGTCACATCTGCACTGAAATTTGCTATCACATTTTTAACTGTAATGTAATTTTCTTTTATAATCGTGTCAGAGCTGTCGGGTGTGTGTACTGTTAACCTCACCGAATAGTTTCCCGAGTTTTCATAGGTGTGGGAGGGATTCTTTTCAGTGGAGGTTGCGCCATCACCAAAATCCCATAACCATGATGTGATAAGGCCTTGAGAACTGTCTGAAAAGTTAACAGTCAACGGGAATACTCCTGATGTTACATCTGAACCGAAATTTGCTGAAAGAGGTTGTACCTGGTTGGTGTCTATTAAAACGACATACTGGCTTTTAATGTTTTCAGCGCCTTCTGCCCAGCATTCGCCAAAGGAAAATATGCTTTTGTTTAAATTTCTGGTCCATATATTTAATTCATTTGCTGAATCAGAAACAGTTATGGTTAACCCCGTGTTTTTAAAGTCGTCTGTTACCCAGTTTGGAAGTGAGGTGGCCCTTGAATCAAAACCGACATAAATAGTTACTTCTTTCTCCGGGTGAATATAAAATGAATCATATTCCAAGGCTAAATCATTATTTGCAGTTTTGACCCACAGTAAACCTTTTAACTGGTCTGGAATGGAAAGAATTACATCATTTTGGTTAATATAATATTGATCATTTTCTTCGAGCCAGGATAATATATAATATTCATATTCACTCAATTTAACTATAGGTTCATCCATAGTATGGAACTTTTGTGTCTGGTACCATGAATTTTCATCGTTGCAATTGTGAGCTTTGATCCTCCAGTAATAGTCTTTATTATAATCCAGATCTCTTAAAATATAGCGGGTATACTTTATGTTGGTAATATAAGATAAGGGACTTGACATGTCCTGATTCTCGCTGATTTGCAGATCGTAATTTTCGAAATTTCCTATCGCTTCCCAGCTAAAGCTTAAATCTTTTCCCACTCCGGATTTGTTGTCCCTGGGATCAAGCATTTGAAGTGGGATATCTATGAATGCAACATAATTGGCGAGTACACCCTCTGCGCCGCTTGCTGAATTGGCTCCTAATGTGACATCACCTGCTGTGAATTGGCCTTTCCAGACAGTGAAATTACTTTCTTCATCAGAATTCTGTATGGTGTATTCGGTTTGTTCAAACCTGGATGACAACCACTGGGGAACAGAGCTTGCCCGGTTGTCATAGGCAATATAGACGGTTGCGTCTCTTTTTAACTGAAATTGAATGTAATTGTCATCTGTTAAATATTTTTCACTATCCAGGGTTTTGATCCATATACAATTTTTAAATTGATCTGGCAGTTCTGTTATTGTGTAATCTCTGTCTGTATAATATTGATCACCAACATCTACATATGACAAGTAGTAACCTTCCTGTTCACTAAATTCCATGTGTGGAGGGAGCATGGTTGTAAATGTGTTAATACCATACCAGTTACCCGGGCCTTCCGGGAATTGGGCCCTGACTCTCCAATAATACTGCGTGGAGTATGCAAGGTCGCTTATAATACAACTTGAACTGTTTGAAACTGTTTTTGAAATGAGGGGGCTTGACATGTCACTGTCATCATCTAATTCAACGAGATATGATGAAGCATTGGCCACGCTGGTCCAGTCCAGACAGAGTTGATTGCCTACCCCTAATTTATGGTTTACCGGATCCAATAATTCAAGTTTTGTGGGATCGTTGGGGTCGTTTTTTTGTAGTTTTATTATGGTTACCCGATCATCTTTTTCACCGAATACTAGAAATTCATTTTCGGATACTTTTAAAACTTGATTTATGTTATTAATTTCTGGGAAATTTTTTTCCCAGATTTTATTACCTAAACTGTCAGCTTTGATTATCCAACCATTTGATGTATACGAACCTGGTTCAGCACCGCTTCCACACAACAGACAGCTATTGTCATCCAACAGTATCATGTTTTTTGTATATAAAGCTTTCGAGTCATTTTGAAAAGTCTTAATCCAAATTTCATCTCCATTTTCGTCAACCTTTTTTAAATAGACGGTACCTTGTGTATTAGCATCTGATAAATAATAATTACCGCCAATAAAGAAACCACCATTATCTGCTGGTAAAACGTATTTTATATATTGGTCATATCTTTTTTCCCAGATATCCTGACCGTCTGGTGATAGCCGGGTCAAGCCGCCATCATCGTTGTTATATGCGAAAATATAACCACCGTCAGATAATTGATGTACATCTATAGATGTATTTGATCCATAAAAATCACCACAGGCCCCACTTTCCCACTCGATTTCTCCATAGGGGTCTGTTTTAATAAACCAAAAGCTCAAGCGGGAACCGGATGGATCAGCATTATTGTTTGAAGTACAAAAAAGAATGTAACCCTCGTCTTGTGTTTGTTTAACAAATTCACCCGAGTTCCAGACACTAACTTCACCATGATCATCTTCGTAATAGTATTTTTCCCATTCCAGACGACCCTGATTGTCAAGTTTTTTCAGTAATGCCTTTAATTTGCCTTCATGACGAACAGTGCTTATTAATATATATCCTTCATTGCACTTTTGTAGATAACCATAGATGGGAATTTTTCCAATATCCAGCGGCCAGTCTTCCTGAACAATACCATGCTTGTCAATCTTGACAATAGTTTTATCGTCATATGTTGTGAAAACAAATCCTCCATCATGTGCAAAATCAATGTTCATGTAAATACCAGATTCATAATCATATGTCTTTGCCCATTGAATTTGAAGGTCTTGAGATATTACTACTGAAAAGCTTAAAATAAGTAACAGACATACATTTTTTATTTTATTCACGGTTTTCCCCTAAAATTTATTTTACCAGTATACATTTTCTAACAGACGAGTAGCTATCCGTATCCATTTTGATGAAATACATGCCGGATGAAAAGCCTGAGGCGTTCCATGTGATGGCATAATGCCCCGGATTTTTGGTGCCGGAAAATAAGTTCTGGACCAGTTTTCCGTTTATATCAAATATTGTAATTTTAACAAATGATTTCTTCGGTACCGCAAAACGTATCGTAGTTTGCGGATTAAATGGATTGGGGTAATTGGGTAGTAAATCGAATTTATCCGGTATCCCGGCCATGTCATTTATGGATGTGGGGTGGTCTACAATAATGAAATTAGTTTTGACAATTGTATTTGATCCACCGGGTCCGCGCACGAACAGCGATACGGTGAATGAGTCGCCAGAGGTGTAAACGTGCGATGGATTTTGCGCTGTGCTTGTGAGTCCGTCTCCAAACTTCCATAACCATGCATCAATTTCGCCCAGCGAGCTGTCGGTAAAACTCACAGTGAGTGGAGCTTGTCCCATAGTCACATCCGCACTGAAATTTCCAATCACATTTTTAACTGAAATGTAATTTTCTTTCATGATAGTATCAGAACTGTCCGGACCGTTTATTGTCAAACTCACCGTATAGTTTCCCGAGTTTTTAAAGGTGTGGGAGGGATTTTTTTCTGTAGAGGTCGTTCCATCACCAAAATCCCAAAACCATGATGTTATAAAACCCTTAGAACTGTCTGCCAAATTAACGGTTAACGGTAGCACTCCCGTTGTTACATCTGAACCAAAATCAGCTAAAAGAGGTTGTACCTGGTTGGTATCTATTAAAACGACATAATTGCTTTTGATGTTTTCAGCGCCTTCTGCCATGATTGTACTCATGTAGACAGAGCCTTTATCAACATTTCTGGACCATATATTTAATTCATTTGCTTCATCCGAAACTTTTATGGTCAAGCCGGTATTTCTATAATTGTCAGTTACCCAGTTGGGCAGGGATGTGGCCCTTGAATCAAATCCAACATAGATAGTTGCTTTATTCCCCAGGTGAATTTCAAAACTATCATATTCTAATGTTGCTTTATTATTTGCTGTTTTAATCCATAATAAATTTTTCAACTGATCCGGGATGGAAATGACCACATCATTACAGTCAATATAGTATTGATCATTTTCTTCAATCCAGGCTAATACTTGGTTATCTCTATTATAATAAATACTAACTTTCGGGTAATCCATCGTATGGATTCTTTGTGTCTCGTGCCAAGCGTTCTCATCATTACGATTGTGCGCTTTGACCCTCCAGTAATAGTCTTTATTATAATCCAATCCTTTTAATAGATACCTCGGACTCAATATGTTGTTAATATTTTGTAATGGTGACGACATATTCTGATTTTCACTGATTTGTAAATCATATGATCCAAAATTGCCCGGTGTTTCCCAGCTAAAGATTACATCATTTCCAATCCCTGATTTGTTGTCCCTGGGATCAAGCATTTGGATAGGTATATCTATGAGAACAATATAATTTGTTTGCACACCCTCTGCTCCAGTTGCCGAATTTGCCCCTAATGTTACATCACCTGCCGGGAACCGGCCCTTCCAGATATTAAAGGTACTTTCATCATCAGAACTCTGAATCGTATATCCAGTTTGTTCAAAACCGGATAACAACCAATGGGGGACAGCGCTTGCACGATTGTCATAGGCGATATAGATGGTTGCATCTCTGGTTAACTGAAATTGAATGTAATCATCGTCGGTTAAATATTTATCGCTGTTTTGGGTTTTGATCCACAGACAATTTTTCAATGGCTCCGGCAGTTCTGTTATGGTATATTCTCTGTCTGTGTAATATTGATCGCCAACATCTACATATGAACTGCAATAGCCTTCCGGTAGGTTGAACTCGATTGAGGGTGCGCGCATTGTTTTGAATGAACTGGTATTAGACCAATGGTCTGATCCATCAGGTAAATTGGCCCTGACCCTCCAGAAATATTGTGTTGAATAGGATAATCCATTAATGATGCAGTTTGAATTGCTTGAGACAGTTTTTGAAATGAAGGGGCTAGACATGTCAATGTTATCATCAATTTCAATGAGGTATGATGAAGCATTTTCATAGATGGTCCAATCCAGACACAGTTGGGTACCAACCCCCATTTTATAGTTTACAGGTTCTAATAAGTCAAGTATAGTAGAACCTTGCTGTATGTATTCTTTTGCTTTAATTATGGTTGTATAGCCTCCCTTGTTGCCGAGTAAGATAAATTCATTTTGGGAGATTTGTAAAGCTTGTATTATATTATCAATCTCTACAAATGTTTTTTCCCATATTTCATTACCCAAACTATCCGTTTTGATTAACCAGCCTTTTGTTGATTGCGAACCTGAATCATAAATGTAACCACTTGATAAATAGCTATTGTCATCCAATTTTATCATGCTGTTTAAACGGGAACCTGCAGATTCATAGTGAAACGTCTTTTTCCAAATTTCATCTCCATTTTTGTCTACCTTTTTTAACTGAGATGTATTTTGTGTAAGGTTATACCTTGAATAAATGTTACCGCCAATAAAGAATCCGCCATCATCAGCTGGCAATACGTATTCTAATAACTCATCATATTCCTTTTTCCAGATTCTCTGTCCATCTGATGTTAACCGGAGCAATATACCAGAATCGCGATCATAGTCGTCATATTCGTTATATGCTACTAAATAACCATCATCCGATGTTTGATGTATTGCTTTAATGTAGCCGCTATCAACGCCAATTTCATGATCCCATTCTTTTTTGCCGTATGGGTCTGTTTTAACTAACCAAATGTAAGAGTCGAAATAAAAACTGTCAGATTCGAGTCCTTCACTCAATAGAATGTAACCATTGTCACGTGTTTGTTTGACTATTTTACCTTCGTCTTGAAAGTGAATTTCTGCACCTTCATAATCAATATAATTTTCTCTGGAAAAATATTTTTTCCATTCCTGCCGCCCTTGATTGTCAAGTTTTTTTAATATTACCTTGATTTTGTCATCATTAATTGTACCTATTATTATATATCCTTCATTACACTTTTGTGCATTATTATAGACCGAGTATACATATGTAGAATCAGGACGCCAGACGTCTTGCACAGCTCCTTGATTATCAATCTTAACAATCCCTTCAATACTATTTGTGAAAAAAAATCCTCCATCATGTGAAAAATCAATGTTATGTCCGGATTTATAATCATATGTTTTTGACCATTGAATTTGGAGGTCTTGAGATATTACTACTGAAAAGCTTAAAATAAGTAACAGACATACATTTTTTATTTTATTCACGGTTTTCCCCTAAAATTTATTTTACCAGTATACATTTTCTAACAGACGAGTAGCTATCCGTATCCATTTTGATGAAATACATGCCGGATGAAAAGCCTGAGGCGTTCCATGTGATAGCATAATTCCCCGGATTTTTGATTCCGGAGAATAAATTGTTTACTAATTTTCCATTGATATCATATATCGTTATATTTACAACTGACCTTTTCGGTACCGCATACCGGATGGTGGTTTGCGGATTAAATGGATTGGGATAGTTGGGAAGCAGATCGAACTTTTCCGGTATCCCGGCCATGTCGTCAATAGATGTTGGATGATCCACTATTATATAATTCGATTTGACAATTGTATTTGATCCACCTGGTCCACGCACAAAAAGCGATACGGTGAACGAGTCGCCAGATGTGTATACATGCGTTGGATTTTGCGACGTGCTTGTGAGTCCGTCTCCAAATTTCCATAACCATGCGTCGATTTCACCCTGTGAGCTGTCGGTGAAACTTACGGTTAGCGGTGCTTTTCCCATAGTCACATCCGCACTGAAATTTGCTATCACATTTTTTACGGTAATATAATTTTCTTTTGTTATGGTATCAGAACCACCCAGTCCACTTACTGTTAAACTAACAGTGTAGCTGCCTGCGTTTTCATAGGTATGTGAGGGATTCTGCTCTATAGAGGTCGATCCATCACCAAAATCCCATAACCATGACGTTATATAACCCTGAGAACTGTCTGCGAAATTAACGGTTAACGGGAGTACTCCTGAGGTTACATCTGAACCAAAATGAGCGGACAGGGGAGGGACCTGGTTTGTATCTATTAAAACGACATAATGGCTTTTGATATTTTCAGCACCTTCTGCCATGTTTCCCCCAAAGTGGGTATAGCCTTTATCAATATTTCTGGACCATATATTTAATTCATTTGCTTCATCCGAAACTTTTATGGTCAAGCCGGTATTACTAAAATTATCTGTTACCCAATTGGGCAGGGAAGTAGCCCTTGAATCAAAACCAACATAGATGGTTGCTTCATTTTTTAATCGAATGTGCAGATGATAATTAGAGGCTTTTTGTGCATCATCATTTGCTGTTTTAATCCAAAACAAATTTTTCAAGGGATCGGGGATGGAAAGGACTATATCATTTCGATCAACATAGTATTGATCATTTTCTTCAAGCCATGATAATACATATTTATCCCCATCATAATAAGATATTATTTCAATTGGAGGTTCATTCATTGTATGAAATTTTTGTATTTGAGACCAGGCATTCTTATCGTTGCGATTATGCGCTTTAATCCTCCAGTAATAGTCTTTATTATACTCCAATCCTTCAAATAGATACCTGGAATTCCCAATATTAGTAATATTATACAAGGGCGACGACATATTAGGTGTATTGTTGATTTGTAAATCATGAGACCCGTAATTGCCCAATGGTTCCCAGCTAAAGTATAAATCATTTCCAATCCCGGTTTTGTTGTGCCTGGGGTCGAGCATTTGGATGGGTATATCTATTAACACAATATAATTTGTTAGTACACCTTCTGCACCGCTTGCTGAATTTGCTCCCAATGTTACATCACCTGCTGAGAATTGGCCTTTCCAGATAGTGAAATTACTTTCTTCATCAGAATTCTGAATGGTATATTCGGTTTGTTCAAAATCGGATGATAACCAATATGGGACAGCGCTGGCGCGGTTGTCGTAGGCGATATAGATAGTTGCATCCCTTTTTAACTGAAATTGAATATAATTGTCATCTGTTATATACTTTTCACTGTTTGGGGTTTTGATCCATAAACAATTATTCAATGGATCTGGCATTTCTGTTATAATATACTCTCTGTCTGTATAGTATCGATCACCAACATCAATATATGACATATTGTATTCTTTTCCATTAAACTCTATGTGGGGAGGGAGCATGGTTGTAAATGTGCTAATTCCGGACCATTGACCTGAATCATCCGGGAATTGGGCCCTGACTCTCCAATAATATTGTGTTGAATATGACAAACTATCGATGTTACAACTTGAACTGTTTGTAATCGTTTTTGAGATAAGGGGGCTTGACATGTCAATGTTATCATCCAATTCAACGAGGTATGATGAGGCTTTGGCAATGCTGGTCCAGTCGAGAACAAGTTGTTTACCAACACCCAATTTATAAAATACAGGATCAATTAATGCAAAACTTGTGGGATCTTGCTGGGTATTTTCTTGTAGTTTTATTAACGTTTTATAATCATCCTTTTTACCCAATAAAAGAAATTCATTGTTGGAGATTTTTAAAACTTGATTTATATTATCAAGTTCTGTAAATGTTTTTTCCCAGATTTTATTACCTAAACTATCTGTTTTAATCAGCCAGCCTTTTGTTTGCGAATATGTATCATAAATATTTCCATATAATAGATAACTATTGTCTTCCAATTTTGTTATGTTGTAAAACCAGGCATAAGACATATCACTATGAAAAGTCTTTTTCCAAATTTCATCTCCATTTTCATCTACTTTTCTAAGATAAGCTGTGTTACGTACAGGATTATCCTTTGAATAATTGTTACCGCATATAATGAAACCACCATCATCTATTGGTAAAGCGTCTTGTAAATACTCTTTATATTTTTTCTTCCATATTTCCCGGCCATCTGCGGTTAACCGGAGTAATCTACCATACAAGCCATTATAATCTCCATACACATTATAGGCTACTATATAACCATCATCTGTGGTTTGATGAAATGCTCTGATACCGCCTTCAAAAGAGCCAATTTCATAATCCCATTCTTCTTCTCCATTTGGGTCCGTTTTCATTATCCGAGCGTCATCGGGGCCGCTTGCCGGTGGATCAGCCGGATTCCAATAAGTGTAATAAAGAATGTAGCCATTGTCACGTGTTTGTCTGACTAGTCTACCACTACATTCACCACCAGAGTAACCTGATTTTTCCCATACCAGCCGGCCCTGGTTGTCAAGTTTTTTCAGCAATACGTGTTCTCGGTATCCGCTTTCAATTACATCAGTACCTATTATTATATACCCTTCATTACACTTTTTGAGATTACTAAAATGTCGGTTATCGTGTTCTGAATCCAGCGGCCAAACATCTTTAACCGTGCCTTGATCATCAATCTTGTATATTTCATCACGTGCCAGAAAAATAAATCCTCCATCATGTGCAAAATCAATGCTAGAAGCATAATCAAAATTTTTGACCCATTGAATTTGAATGTCTTGAGATAGTGTTATTGAAATAAATGTAAAGATGTACAGGCATACGTATTTTATTGTATTCACGCTTTTCCCCTAATACTGGAGTTTTTGATTCAGGAAATTTTGGTTTAAAAAATAGAAAGGTTTCTCTTTTGGCCCGCCCCTTTACAGCGAATACTAATAAAGTGATTTTTATAGAAAAAAGCAATATAAAATCTTGACCCGGATTAAAAAAGATTAACCCAGATTACCCGGATTGAACCCAGATTCACAGGATTATAGGATAACCCTGATTAGAGAGGATTGTTTGAGTTTGAATTTTAATTCAGACTAGTGCTCTGTACTGGAAAAAACAGAGCATAACCTCCCAAAAACCACGAGCCCTCAGGAGGATTGTATCTAATTCCCTATGCCTTTGCTACAATCACATCCCGGTTTTTGATGACACGGTCCACACGGTGGCCCATGTTTTCGTAGGGAACGCCTTCCAATACCTGGAATGGCGATACGTTTTTGACCAGATCAACCATCTTTTCGCGGGTAAACCGGGTAGAGTCCCAGGAATAGACCAGTGTTCCGCCCGGAAGCAGCAGATTGTTCCAGATAGGGAGGGCTTTCGAAAGCAGATCGTTTAATGCGCCCTTGTGTTGAATACCGTAGGGAAGGTCCGCAACGATCATATGCGGTTTTTTAAATCCTGATATCAGTTGAACGGATTGGTCTATCTCGCCTTTACCCAGGAAACAACGGATTGACTGATCTCTGCCAAAGGAATATATCCACCGGTAGGCATTGATCTTTTTCAGGCGTTCTTCTTTGAGTATACAACGTATGTTTTGTTGTTTCATATATTGTTTTATGAAAACTGAAGTTGTTTGTGCGCTTTTTTTATTCTGCTCCACACCAGCGGTCTCTGCTCCGTATACCATTCCTACAAACATTGTCGTACCCCCTCCTGCAAGGGGATCAAATAAGCGTAGATCGGTCCAAGGTTTGTTTGCGAAATCACTGCTGTATCTGGCAATATTGCACATGAACTGGGTAAAGAGCTCGTTGGTCTTGCCCTGGTAACGCCGGGTTGTGATCAGGTCTTTTGGGAAAAACGTTGGGTATTGGGTGTCAAGCGGACGTAAAAACGGCCCCTGCTGATCTCCGATTTGATCATAATAGGTAAAGCTGGCACTGCTCATGGCCAGTCTGCCCAGCTCTTGTAAAAGATTTTCATCCGGTTCGGTGTCGATCTGGCATTTGTGATATGTTTGTCCCCCCAGTTCAACGGGTTCAATGAATGTAATCTGTTTGCCCAGGGGAGAGAGCTGGATTTCAATGGGTGCAAGCAGACTTGCCAGTTCGGAATATTGGGTACTGCGCTGTGGTGCAATCTGTATCAAAAGGGTGGGCATGGTTTTCTCTCGTATTATATTTGTATTTATTGGGTAATTTAGTGATTTTGGGGGTTAATTGGAAATGTTTATTTTTTACGAGAAAAGCTGTCAGCTATAAGCTATCAGTATTCAGTTGTCAGTTGAGAGGTGAAACGTCAGATGTGAGACGGGAATAATTGTCTGAATTAAGATTTTTAGGATGAATAAGATTCTCGGATTTGAAAAACAGACAATATGAACCCTAATTATCCTTAAATCTTAATTCAAGCAGGGGAAAAGTCATTGGATAAACAGAGTTTGGGATCGAGTAATTAACGCAGTGGCCGCAAAGGTCGCAAAGGATTTCTATGCTTTACTCTGCGCACTCGGCGTTAATTAAAAGGCCGTTTCTTATTTTATATTCAGTTTTTCCTTAATAAACGCGCAAATCTCGTCTTTGGCTTCTGTGGCTTCGGGAAAGATGGGCGCACAAGCGGGATAGCAGTGAAAGAGTCCCTCACCCACGCGCAGGGTCACATCAACACCCGCGGATTTGGCTTTTTCCGCAAAGCGTGTGGTATCGCTGAGCATACCCTCGTCGCCACCAGCATACATGAGCAGGGGCGGGAGGCCTGACAAATCGCCAAACAGGGGAGAGATCAATGGATTTTTAGGATCATTATTGTCCCCGCAATAGTACTCGCTAAATACTTTTTGCGCGTCTTTCCAGCAGAGGGTGTCTTTTTCATCGTTAAACTGCCACGATTCACCCGAGTTGGTAAGATCGGTCCAGGCGGACAAGCTCACCGCTGCTCCGGGCAGGGGAATGTTTTTCTCTTTTAATGCCAGCATGGTTGCGTAAACCAGATTTCCGCCGCCGGAATCTCCCATAAACGCAATGTTTTCCGGTTTTATGCCTTTATCTAGCATGTACTGGTATGCTTTGACAGAGTCATTTAATCCTGCAGGATAAGGATTTTCCGGGGCCAAAGCGTAATCAAACAACATGGCACCTATACCGGTATCCTGTACAAATTTTACTACGATACTGCGGTGTGCGTTGATGGATCCCAAAACGAGTCCGCCTCCGTGAAAATAAAGGATGGCTTTGTTCTTGTCCGCATTGAGTGGATACATCCATTCGGCATCCAATCCGTCAATGTCGATAGGGATGAATTCGTAATCCTTGGGAAGCTTGCCCCAGAATCCGCCTCCACGTTCTACCTGCGCGCGTAACTTTTGTACATCTGTTCTTTCATCAACAGAGGTTGTACGTTTGAATCTGAATTGCATCAAATGACGGTTTTTTAATATAAATACAAATAATTTACTTTTAAAGCTGGGCATTTTATTTTACTCCATTCTATTCTTTTAAAAACATACCGGACAATATATTTATATCCGGTGAACGATAAATATCCGGGTGCATGGCCCGGTACATGGCAATGCCATTGATGGTATTCCAGAACAACTGGGCCATTTCAGCAGGATCGTGATTTTTGATAGTTCCGTCCTGCTGTCCCTTGCGCATAATCCCCTCCATGATCTGATAGGGGATGTACCAGTATCTTTGAATTGCGGTTTTGGCTTCATCCGGACTGGCATTGGACAGCTCCGCATGCGCAATGAGCAGGTAATAATTGGCCGCGTGTTTGCTATTTTCAAATCCTTCCAGCAGGGCTTTGATTGCCATTTTGATCTTGTCCGCTGGGGGAGAGGGATCTGATTCGAGTCCCCGGCTTGCCGCGACCAGCCGTTCAAACGCACGGATTACCAGTTCGGTAAAGATCTCTTCTTTGGAAGAATAATAGTGATACAAAAGTCCCTGTGACATGTTGGCAGCCTTGGCAATATCTGTGATCTTTGTGGCTGCGAGTCCGCGCGAGGCAAAAAGGGATAGCGCAGTTGTTAGGATAAGGTCTCTGCGCTCGTCTTTGAGTTTTTCATTTAATTCTTTATTCCTGGCCAAAATTAATTCCTGATTATTGATTGAAATTTCATTCAATGAATATAATAATTTTACATGTGTTTGTCAAGAGGTATCTGTTTAGAGTTGTCAGTTGTCAGTTATCAGTTATCAGTTATCAGTTATCAGTTATCAGTTATCAGTTATCAGGTGAAATGGGCTATAGCTATAAGCTATTAGCTGTAAGTATGGAGTTATCAGTAGTCAGTAATCAGTCTTCAGTAAAAGCTTGAGAAGCGATAAAAGAGCACAGAACCGTGCCCTGAGTTCGAGTAAGCGTCAAGCTCACGAGAGTATCGAAGGGCCGGTGATAGATTCCTGGTTCCGTGGCTCTGCCGCGGAACCCAAAAATCAGTTTATTGCGTGTCCAGGCAGAGCCAGGGCACGAGAATAAAAAAAGCGGATATTCCCCCATCCTGTTCATCCTTGAATCCTATGCATCCTAATTCAGACAGGAGAGAGTATTACTTGGGACATTTGTCCCTGCATGCATTATGCAGGACTCAAGTCCTGCTCTAAAAAACCGCTGGGCACAAATGTACCCGGCGATCAAATATGTTCTAATCAAGGTAAATCAGGTAAATCCTTTAATCAGGGTCCTGATTCAGATGATTTATCATTTATTCAGTATCCTTTTACCGTTAAATCCAGCGATAAGCCAAATCCTTGTGCATTTTACTATTGTGCATTTGTTCTATTTCTGTTATACTAAAATATACCTTTCTTTTATGCTTACGGTAACGTTCTTGTCATTTTACAGGAGCACACCATGAATGAAACTAAAAATTTAACCTTGAATGGAAAATCAGTTTCAATTACAACAGACAGCAGCCGCAGTCTGTTGTGGGTATTGCGGACCGAGTTTGAACTTACCGGTACTAAATTCGGCTGCGGTGAGGGACTTTGCGGCTCATGCACCGTCCTTGTTAATGACCGTGCAGTGCGTTCATGCCAAACACCCATAAAATCGCTTCAATCCAAATCTGTCATTACAATTGAAGGCCTATCTCAAAATGACAGTCTTCATCCCCTGCAAAAAGCTTTTATTGTACATGACGCGGTCCAGTGTGGATTCTGCACACCCGGTATGATCCTGAATGCTTACAGCCTGTTGATGGAAAATCCCTCTGCGTCTGAAAAAGAGATTATTGCGGGTATGGATGACAATCTCTGTCGCTGTGGATCGTATAAACGCATTGTACAGGCAATTTCTGCTGCTGCAAATGAAATGCGTAAAGGAGGTGTGCGATGAAAAATGAAAATATTTCTGCATCACTTTTAGATGAATTATTACATGCACAAAAAATTGATCGTAGAAAGTTTATCCAAACCAGTGGCGGCATTGCTATTTTGTTTTCGCTATATCCAACCATTACTGTAGGGCAGGGAAACCGCAGGAGATACCCCAGTGATTTTAATGCGTACCTGCTCATTGGTACAGATGGCCGGGTGAGTTGCTATACAGGCAAAATTGAAATGGGACAGGGCATAATAACCTCTCTGGCACAAATGCTGGCAGAAGAACTGGATGTTGCGCTTGACCAGGTGGATATGGTAATGGGTGATACATTGTTGTGTCCCTGGGATGGTGGTACCACAGGATCCCGAAGCACCAAAGTGTTTGGTCCCGCGCTTCGTCGAGCGGGTGCGGAAGCCAGAGCAGTGCTGATGCAGCTGGCATCAGAAAAGCTGGGTGTCCCGGTGGAGGATCTTTGGGTAGACAAAGGCGTGGTCTCTGTAAAATCAGATTCGGATAAATCCATGTCTTATGCCGAGCTGGCTCAGGGTCAGCGTATTGAACGCAACGCGGAATCAAAAATCAAGCATTTTAGCGAGCACAAGGTATCCGGAAAACCTGTCAGACGCTCCGATATCCGGGATAAAGTGACCGGTGCCGCCAAATTTGCCGGGGACATTCGTTTACCCGGTATGCTCTACGCCAGAGTTTTACGTCCCCCGTCTCATGCTGCAAAATTGAAATCAGTGGATACCACGCAGGCAAAGGCAGTCTCCGGTGTGATCGTTGTAGAGCAGAATGGTCTGATAGCCGTATTGCATGAACAGCCGGACATGGCAGAAAAGGCCATTGATCTTGTAATGGCAGAGTATGATAGCCCTGCCAGTGAATTGAATAATGAAACGGTTTTTGATCATTTATTGAATCTGGAATCGGAAAAAAGACCGGTTACAGAAAAAGGAGATATTGCAGGTGCAAAAAGCGACAAGACTTTTGATGAAACATATTATAACCACTATGTTGCGCATGCACCCATAGAAACCCATACCGTCCTGGTTGATGTGAATGCTGACATGATTGATGTTTGGTGTTCTTCTCAAACACCATTCCGTGTACAGGAGAAAATTGCAGATATCCTTAACGTTAAACCGGAACAGGTGCATTTGCGTGCACCTTTTATTGGTGGTGGATTTGGCGGTAAAAAGTCCGGTACTGAAATAACTGAAGCTGCTCAATTGGCCCAAATTACCGGTAAACCCGTACAGATTGCTTTTAACCGCAAAGAAGAGTTTTTCTACGATGCGTTCAGACCTGCGGCAGTCATTCATGCCCGCTCCGGAATTGATGAACGGGGGCGAATCACGTTTTGGGATTTTGATCACTATTATCCCGGTAACCGTAGCGCAGAACCCATTTATGATATACCCCATTATCGTGTTTTATCCAACCGGGCCAGTGATGTACATCCATTCGATACCGGGGCATGGCGAGGTCCCGGCAGCAATACCAATGTCTTTGCCATGGAATCGCATACCGATGTGATGGCCTGGGAGGCAGGAATGGACCCTCTCAGCTTTCGATTGAAAAATTTGTCGGATAAGCGGATGGTGCGGGTGTTAAAAGCCGCAGCCGATCAATTTGGTAAAACATTTTACAAAGGTCCCAGCGGAAAGGGATACGGCATTGCCTGTACGGATTATCTCAATACCTATGTTGCAACAATGGCAGAGGTAGAGGTGGATGAAAGAACAGGAGTTGTAACAGTCAAACGCGTGGTAAGCGCGCAGGACATGGGTGAGATTATTAATCCATTGGGAGCCAGGCTTCAAATGGAAGGTGGCATTACCATGGGAATTGGGTATTGTTTGGGTGAAGAAATTGAATTCAATGGTGGTGAGATTCTTACCGAAAATTTTGACACCTACTCAATCACCCGATTCAGTTGGGCGCCTGTTGTTGAAGCAATATTGATTGATAATCCCGAGCTTGCCCCGCAGGGCTGTGGCGAACCGGCAATTACCACCAGCGGAGCAGTAATAGCCAATGCGGTAAGCGATGCCATAGGTATAAGGATGCACACGTTGCCCATGATTCCGGAACGGGTTTTAGATGCCATAAAAACAAGAGATGAACAAGAGTAATTTTATGAATAGAATAGTTTAGATCCGTTTGTTATTAATAGTTAATTTGACCATTATTAAGAAAATGTAAATAAAAGTATTTGCATATTAAATTTTTATTAATAAATTGAAAATGTAAATCATTGTAACTACTTGTAAAGTTTTGATGATAATTTGTTTCCGGTTAGGATAGAAAAACAGGGCCACTTGGGGGATATGGAAGAATTTGAGAATTTATTTCGACAATTTTTCAAGCCATTGGTGTTATTTGCAAACAAATTTTTATATGATCTTGACCTTGCGGAGAATATTGTTCAGGATGTCTTTTTAAACGTCTGGATGAACCGTGAAAATCTTGATTTTTCCGGCAATATCAAAACATATCTTTATACCTCAGTTAAAAACAAAGCGATCAATTCTGTTAAACATTCCAAAATTGAACGTGATTATAAAGAAAAAATCACGATTATTGAGACGGATTTCAATACTCCTGAAACAGAATTTGACCTTTGCGAAATGGAGAAAAGTGTTAATAGAGTAATACACAATTTGCCTGAAAAATGCCGTATAATTTTTCTCATGAGTAGAAATGATCATCTCACCTATGCAGAAATCGCCAAGATTTTAGGGATATCGGTAAAGACTGTTGAAAACCAGATGGGAAAAGCCCTCAAAATTTTAAAAAAGAATCTTTCAGAATTGGCATATTTTGTATTTATTTGTTTTTAATCCTTAAACGTTTTAGTATTCCTTTACAAAACCAAACATCCCCTGATAATTAATTTTATAATCCCGATTTAATTCACCTGAAAGTAAAAAATATTCTTAAACGCATAGGGGTATCGTGCGTTTGAGTTGTTTTATATATGATATCAAATGATTATATAATCTGTTACAACAAATGAGGTTAAAGTGCACATAGACTCTAGACTGATAGCGATGTATATTGCAAAAGAATGTAACCCTGAAGAAAAAAAGTTAATAGAAGATCGTATAAAATCTGATCCGGATTTTGCAAAAGCCATAAGGAAACTAAAAATTTCAACAAATCTACAAGAGAATCCATCAAGATTTATTGATACCAATGAGATGTGGAAGCAGCTTGAGAAACGTATTGTTTTGGAAAACGCAAAATCATTTTATAAAAAGCAGGACAAGAATAAATATTTTCATGTCCATAATCATAAACCCAGACGGTCTTTGCAGTTTTTACGTTATGCGGCAATTTTTATTTTTGCAATATCCCTGCCTTATTTCTTTTCAAATGGGTTTTCAAAATTACCCTGGCAGCAGCAAACCAATGCAATTGTTAAAGAGTTTCAAACTGTAAAAGTGAAAAACGGGGAAAGGCAAAATATTACTCTACCAGACGGCAGTTTGGTGACTGTAGATGCTGGTAGTGAAATTAAATATTTTACCAAATATGAAGATGAAAGACATGTGTATCTCAAAGGTGAAGCCTGCTTTAATGTAGCACATGATGAAAATAAACCTTTTTATGTGCATGCAGAACATGCGGTTGTTCGAGTAGTTGGTACCCGGTTTAATGTGAGGTCATGGGAAACAAATCCCGATGTTGTTATCACTGTTGCTGAAGGAAAGGTCCTTGTTAGCCGTACTGATTCTACCCGGGATGAAAATACTGTTATATTGACAAAAAATGAACAGAGTACCGTACCCTTAACTGGTCCTCTCACACATCTTTATAATATTGATGCTGAACGATATTTTAGATGGATGCAAAATGAAGTTCATTTTGTTAATAGTAAAGTAAGTGAAGTTGTAACTCAACTTGAACGCTGGTACGACTACCAATTTTCCTTTCGTGACCCCAAGGCACTAGATCAAATCATTTCCGTACATATCCGTGGAGCGAATGTCGAAGAAGTTATACGGGTAATTTCAGTAGTGACATCTACCAACGTAAACCGTAATGGAAGGCTTATCGAGTTTTTCTAAAGTAATAACATTTATCGGAGGTTATTAAATGGTTCGCAAAAGTATAATTCTATTCTTGATTCAATTTCTGATTCTAAATTTTAGTATTTTGGCTCAGGAGAATATAGATAACAATAGTAATATTGATATCTATAAATATACAGGGCAACTCATGCCGGTAGCTTTACTGGAAAAGACAAGTATAGATTTTCAGGATGTACCTCTTGAATTAGCGTTAAATACGCTGGACATGGATCATAGCCTGAACCTGAATTATAACAGATCCATTATTCCATCTGAAAAAAAGGTTAATGTTCAATTAGATGATGTATATGTTCTGGAAGCATTACTCGGTATATTGAAAAATACCGGTATGTCTTTACAGTTTACTAAAGGTGGAAATGTCGCAATATCCCGTGAAGCCGGACAAGCTGGGGGTGGCTCCTCTCAAAAAACCAGTTCAAAAATTTCAGGCAAGGTAATAGACAAGGTTACAGGTGACCCATTACCAGGCGCCAATGTTTTTATTGAAGGTACAAGTATTGGTGCCGCTACAAATATGCAAGGAGAATATGTTATTCCCCGTATATCTGTAGGTACCTTTGTTATTGTTGTTAAATACATTGGTTATAAAGATGCAAATGTAACCGTGCAGATTTTACCTGGGAGGAGTATTACAAAGGATATAGAACTCGAATATGAAACACTTACAGGTGAAGCGGTTGAGATTACTGCACAGGCTGAAGGCCAAATGGCTGCCATCAACCAGCAAATATCTTCACGCACTATAACAAATGTTGTTGCCGCTGACCGGATTCAGGAAGTGCCCGATGTTAATGCGGCAGAATCTGTTGGCCGTTTACCCGGAATTTCCATCGTTAGAAGTGGTGGTGAAGGGCAAAAAGTTACCATTCGCGGTATGTCTCCAAAATACAATGTGATGATGGTAAACAATGTTCGCATGCAATCCACTGATCGTGATGATCGTAGTGTGGATCTGAATATGATTGCACCCAATATTCTTGAAGGTATTGAGGTTACCAAAGCATTGACTGCAGATATGGATGCCGATGCTGTTGGTGGTATGGTTAATCTTAAAATTGGTAAAGCTAAAGAAGGATTTCGTAAAAACTTTTCCGTTCAAGGTGGATATGGTTCTGTGGCTGGTACTTATGGAAATTATAGGGGTACAGGCTTGCTGAGCAACCGCTTTTTTAATAAAAAGTTGGGCGTTCAAGTTTCTGGTTTTATTGACAGATTTGACAGAGGCGCTGATAAATTAACTGCTAAATATGCAACAGATGAAGAAGAGATAACGGTTGGTGGCTTGATTCCGGTTTACCTGTCTGAGGTTACTATTAGCGATTATGATACGGAAAGAAAGAGAATGGGCGGTGGTCTGGTTTTGGATTATGAATTCTCTACTGGTTCGTTAATCATGAACAATTTTATTAGCAATCTGTATCAACACCAAATAGAACAGCAAAATTATTTTACTACTGCATATGATTGGAGGGGATTTGCAGCAGACAGGGAATTTGATAATACTGTAATTAGTAATGCTCTGCAGGGTGAATTTGATTTTTTTAATATCAATATGGATTTTTCATTGTCAAATTCTATATCGAAGCAAAGTAATCCTGGTGATTTGAGGATGGATATTAGAACAAGATCTGGTGGTGTTCAGGGATTGGAAAGTGATGCTTCTGATCTTAAAAATATGTCACCCAGTACATTCTTGAATTCTGTTACCGTTTTGGATAAAGATAAAATATCAACCGGTACAACCACTCTTGAACGAAATGTTGATGAAACTGCCCAATCTGCACTGCTTAACTTTAAAGTACCATTCACTTTTACAAATTACCTGGCGGGAAATGTCAAGTTTGGCGGCAAGTATGTTCGAAACAAAAGAGAAAATGACGAGACCCAGTGGGGAATAGATACGGATAGGGGAGGTCTTTCACTTGATTTTAATACCCTTTTAAGGGAAAAATTATGGCCGGATCTGGGCATGGAAAAAGATGATAATGGAATTGTTGCTCCTTTATTTGAAGATCCGAACTATGATATTGGTGATTTTCTCTCAGGTAATGAGGGCGTTAATGGTGATATCTTTTATAACAAAATTTCAATTTGGAAAATGAATCATTTGGAAGAGTTGGCCAAAGAGTCTGGCTACTATCTCCGATCACCACAAGAATCAACACAATATGATTATAATTATACACGTGATTATTATGCCTTTTACCTCATGTCGGAATTAAATTTTGGCAAATATATTACATTTATGCCAGGTGTAAGATACGAAAATTTTAATTTTGATTATACGGCAGATTCCACGTATGTATTTGGTCGTCTGACAACACCGGGCGAGTATTATTATGACCATAAACCTGTGCATTGGGATTCAACAAAAGGTGATAACTGGTTCCCGCAAATGCACCTGCGTATCAAACCAACAGATTGGCTGGATCTTCGTTTAGCAAGCACAAAAAGTATAATTTATCCGGATTACCGTGCTGTTTCTCCATATTTGTTTATTGATACATATAGCTCTCCAATATTACGTTTGGGTAATCCTTATATTAAACCCGCGTTAACTCAAAATTACGATATTTATGCTTCAGTTTATCAGAATTTTATCGGATTGTTTACAGCGGGATTCTTTTATAAAGAAATTGATAATTTAATTACTTCTATTAAATATTATACAAAGGACTCTGAAAAGATTAACAACAGGTATCCATTGATCCAAACAGGAGATCCTACAACAATTTATACCTGGACGAATTTAGAGGAAACTTCTTATGTAAAGGGTATTGAATTAGATTGGCAAACCCACTTTTGGTACCTCCCCTCAAAATTAAAAGGTTTGGTTTTAAACGTTAATTATACACACATCAAATCTGAAACACATTATCCCTACTACTATACTACAAGAACAGGTAGTTTCCCCTTTTATAAATATAGTACTGTAGATACGGTACGAACCGGCAGGTTGATCGATCAGCCAGATGATAT
Source organism: bacterium (assembly GCA_963693055.1). Classification (GTDB taxonomy): domain Bacteria; phylum Zhuqueibacterota; class Zhuqueibacteria; order Residuimicrobiales; family Krinioviventaceae. The sequence goes on along the minus strand of OY843751.1, from coordinate 4,063,832 downwards.
CCTCAACCTGACAATGGGGTATGATATAGGTGGCTTTTCTGCAAGAGTATCATTCTTGTATCAGGATAATGTTTTTAGAACCGCACATACAACTTATGAAGAACTTGATTCCTACACAGCCGCTTATTACAGATGGGATTTTACAGCATACCAAAAGCTTCCTTGGGTAGATGGATTACAACTGTATCTAAATGTTAATAATATTACTGACAGGCCGGATCGTCAATTTACCAGTGTTTTGGAAAAATTGTCTTCTGTAGAATACTATGGAAGGACAGCAGATTTTGGGATTCGTTATACGTTTTAAGAAAACAAAACTTTTTCGCAAAATAATAGCCATTAGGAGGTGATATATGACATAATTTATTAAATATACTGTTGTTTTATAATTCACAGATGTTATAAATTTTTGGAGGTTAGGATGAAAAAATTAGTACTATTATTATTTGTGTTATTTGTTGGATTGGGAACAGTTGTAGCACAGGAAATGACTCTTGATTCACAGCAATTTGTCAACACACAAATTATTGCAGACACACTTGCGGATGGTTCACAAGCACATTCGGTTTATAAAGTTGAAGCAGGTACATGGTACGCCTTTGACGGCTCTTTAGATTGTGATTTTGATCTTGTAATAGAAGGTCCCGATAATGGCTGGATATTAAATGATCCCACCCCGCCTGTATTTTTCCAAACCCCCTCTAGTGAAGGTACAGCAAGAGACATGATTAACCTGAACCAGGGTGGAAGTGTTGTACTGCGAAATATCCTGTTAACCGGACTTCATGGCAATGATGTAAATATATCATCATTTGTTCGCAATCTTGCAGGTTATAAAATTGTTTGGGACAATTGCGCATTTACCGACCATAGAGATCACTGTACCAGAAGTACAGGAGCCACTGAAGAAATTACTATTACCGACTGTGTTTTTATTAATGGCGACCGAAGAGGTAGTTCACCATTTGGTGGTATGCCCTTCCGTTTGGACGCTGAATGTTTACAGTTAACCTTTGAAAATAATACCATTTTTAATGCAGCCAGAATGATGGGAAATGGTGGAAACTTTTTTACTTCAAAAATGACCGAAATTCATAATACTGTTTGTAATCAACAGGTGAACGGTCATGAGCTTCATTGGTTCGAAGCGTTACAGGCAAACAATATTTATCATAACTGGAGTTGGAGAGGACGTACTTTAAAGACTAATTTCTATGAAGCACCTTTTACAACATGGGACCATTTTTATGATGTAGAAAATAAACTTGATTCTGTTGCTGTATATCAAGGCCATAATTTGTTTTATCTGGATCCTACTTTTCTGGATTATTGGACCAATACAATTAATCCCACTGTTGCAGCGGATTCTGACAAAGTTATTCAAAGTGTCTTGTGGCCTACCGGTGTTGATACTACTATTACTGAAGATGATAATTTTACAGTTGGTAAAAATTATTGGCAATTTGATCCTCGGTTTGTTAACAATCCTAGTAAAATTGATAGTATGCTGGGATGGTGTTTGGCTAATTGGACAGAAGAGGACCATTACCCGGATTGGCGTATTACTCCTCCTGTGACCTGGAATGAGGATGGAACACCTACTTTGAACTGGCCCCCAGATATGGATTTGAGCTATACAAATACATATTTGCAAACAGCCGGTACAGATGGATTACCACTTGGCGATTTGAACTGGTTCCCGGATGCTAAAGCTACTTATTTAGCTAACAGAGATACATACATTGCTGCATTACGGGATTCTATGGCAAACGCATCATGGGTTTATATTCCTGGTGATAGTGCTTCTGCAGTGGTTACTCCTGCAAGCACAGCAATTGGCGATGATGATACAGCTATTCCGGCAGCTTATAGCCTGAACCAGAACTATCCGAACCCATTTAACCCCACTACTACAATAGAATATAGTATTGCTAAAGCTGGTTTGGTAACTATAGATCTTTATAATACGCTGGGTCAAAAAGTTAAAACTCTGGTTAACAGTAACCAGATTAGCGGAAGATACACTGTTACTGTTAATGCCAATGAACTTTCTTCTGGTGTCTATTTTTACTCGATCAAAGCGGGTGATTTCAGCCAGACCAAGAAAATGATCTTGATGAAGTAATTAATTTGATTATCTGTTTTCAAGCAAGCCCGTCTGCTTATTGGTAGACGGGCTTTTTTTAATAATAAAGATTGTTAATCCCGATGATTTTCTACAGAAAATTGTAAAAAACTTGAAGATCTTTGTTATTTAAAATGCCTTCTGGAGAATAGCAAAATCTGTCCATAATATAATGAGCTACAATTTTTTAATTTATGGAGAAATTATGAGGTACAAGTTATCATTAATTTCTGTATTTTTAATATTGCAATGTTTTAATATTTTATATGCACAACAAAACGACATGACACAAATTTTTGTTGCTCCTAGCGGTAATGATGATAATCCCGGTACGATCGAATTGCCACTACAATCATTACAAAAAGCGCAAGAGCTAGTTAGTGCTGGCGACACGGTTTATGTGAGGGGGGGACTTTATCAGATTGAAGAAAGTCAAATTTCACAGGTGGTGCAAGGATTATTTGCCTGTATTACTTTACTGGAAAAGAGCGGTACAGATGGCAATACAATTAAATATTGGGCTTATCCGGGTGAAACACCAACCTTTGACTTTTCAAATGTAAAACCTCAGGATCGGCGGGTGGTCGGTATATATGTGGTTGGCAGCTATATCCATATAAAAGGATTTGAAATGACTGGAATACAGACCACAATAAAAGAGCATACCGAATCCTATTGCATTTATAGCAGGGGGAATAACAATATTTATGAACAAATCAGTATGCATGATAATGTGGGAACCGGATTGCGTCATTACAGAGGTGGAGGTAATTTGTTCCTGAATTGTGATTCATATCGAAATTGGGATACGGTTTCAGAAGATGGGCTGGGCAGCAATAATGATGGTTTTGGATGTCACCCGAGTGTCGGTTCGACTGGCAATATTTTTAAGGGATGCCGCGCATGGTTTAACAGTGATGATGGTTTTGATATTATCCGTTCAGGAGAAGCTGTTATTTTTGATAGTTGCTGGGCATTTTATAATGGGTATTCAACTTTATTTAAAAGCTTGGGTGATGGCAATGGATTCAAAGCAGGTGGACATGCTTATGATTCCAATGAAAAGCTGCCAGAGATTATCCCAAGACATACCATCCGATTTTGTGTTGCTGTGCGCAATAAAGCGAATGGCTTTTATTCCAATCATCATTTAGGAGGAAATGATTGGTTTAATAACACGGGTTATAGAAATTCAGCCAAAGATTTTAATATGTTAAACCGTCCATCTCGTGAAGATGCAGAAAATATTGATGGCCCGGGATATGACCATGTTCTGAAAAATAACCTGGCAGCTGCACAGTATGGAGATGGCACTGCTTATATAGTTGACTCGTTGAACACACAGGAAACGAATACGTGGAATTTAGGTATTCACATTGTTTCTGATGATTTTTTAAGCAGCGATATGGACCAGTTAACTGCCCCGCGAGATGAATTTGGCAATTTGCCTAATATTGATTTTTTAAAACCAGTTGGTTCGAGTCCCATAGTTGATGCTGGTGTTGATATTGGTTTCCCTTATCTGGACAATGCTCCGGATTTGGGTGCATTTGAAGTTGATAAAACGACTGCAATAGATGATTTTGAGGGTAATTTACCCAATAGTATAGAATTATATCAAAATTGTCCAAATCCGTTTAATCCAACCACCAGAATAAATTACAGTGTTGGTAAAACCGGTGTGGTTACCATCGAGCTTTATAATTCACTGGGTCAAAAAGTCAAAACTCTGGTTAAAGGAAAAAAGGTAGCTGGTAATTATTCCGTTACCTTTGACGCTCATGATTTTTCTTCCGGTGTATATTTTTATTCTATTAAAGCCGATGATTTCAGACAAACAAGGAAAATGCTCCTGATCAAGTAAGAGCATTTAGATATTTATTAAAAAAGCCCGTCCATTTTTCTGTAGACGGGCTTTTTTTTAGATGATCGTGGTTATTTATAATATTCCGCAATGCTTTTGATCAGCAATACCCCTGATTTTTTATTCTCTGCTTTAGTATAAAAGCTGCCACCACCTTCGCAGAGGATTGACGTAATGCCAAATTGACCATACGGACCGTGGTTCCAATGGGTTGCGATGTCTTTGTTATAATCCTGTTTACGTAGAGGCTCTGCTAATAGTTCAGTATCATTTTTTATTATGATCTCTCTCAAATCCGTCCAGGGCCCCAGTTCTGTGCCCATTTCCGGACCGGGAATAATGATTGATTCCACAACACCCTGCCAGGTATGCATAGCCCAGATATCAGTTACGGGATTGGGTGACTGCATGATCTCTTCAAAATCTTTTTGAAAGATAAAAGCCTCGTGTGCTTGTTCATCCTTGTTTGAACCTTCAAGCCGATAAGAGCGGTTCATATCCACACCTTCCGCGTTTACGCGATACCATCCGTTCGCCGGGGCATCGGGACTCATCATGAATACAAAATGATTAATGCTTTTATCAAGATATGCATTGCCCTCATCACTCAATAGCCATTCCATCATGGCAATCATTCGCCACTGCGAGTTGTGCTCACCCGGATGTTGATTGGAAAAATAATGCACCCATTTTTTACCGGTGGCGTTTGAATTGGTTACTGTAACCCGGTACAGGTTTTTTCCTCCAAGAGATTTGCCCAGGGTATGTACGGTAACAAATTGGTTTTTCTCCCACTGCTTGATCATGCTTTCAATTTGCTCAAACGAGACAGGAACCTGATGACCAAACCAGACGGTATCTTTTGTGAATGCGGGGAATACCAATACATCCATGTACTTGGTGGGACAGTATTGCTTCCATTGAATGGGCTGCCAGTTTTCCTGATCGTAAGACCAGGAATAGGCATAAGAGTTAAAGACGTAATGGGCTTCCGGATGATCAAATTCCACATCCAGCCGCAGTGTATTGCCTTTTGCGTTTCCAGTGATCTGGAATTGCAGCATGTTGCTCCAGTTATCGTGATAGGGTGCATGCCCCAGATTTATTTTAAAATAGTTTTTACCAAGTTTGGATATTTTGGCACCTTGAGAACCCAATTCGCCGTCGAATTTAAAATCGTTTACAGAGAGCTCTTGTTGGGCAAAACATAATGATGTTGCCATAATTGTTATAATGAAATAAATCCGGTACTGCTTGAAAAGTAGAGCCATAATTTTCCTCCTGTGATTGAGATAATTTAGTAAAAATTTTTTTTATATCAATAATTTTAATTGGGAGGAGGGTATAGGCAAAAGGCAGACGTTAAACGAAAAGTATTCTGTTATCAGTAGTCAGTCGTCAGAATAGCCTGCCCTGTCTTTGTTATATTTAGATCATTGCCTCTGGATACAATAGGATCGGGTGTGATGAGTAATTTTTATGATCAGACTCTAACTATCAATTAAAATATAAAAAATAGTTAAAATGTTTTTGTTTATCTGAAATTTTTAATATTTTATTTTGTACAAAATAGAGGGGTACCGATGAGCACAGGTTATAAACGATTTCAAGAATATATCCAAAATTCCAAAAAGATCTTACGCACCTTTAATAATCCCTTGAAGCAAATTGAGAATGTAGATAAAAAGGATACGCTTGAGCGCGAATTCTATAACGAGGAAGCATTGTCGTATCTTGATGATTTTGATGAGGAATTGTTCCTGTATGACCCGGATGAGAAATTTCCTCAAACGCATCAGTATTTTTACAATTATTTAAGTAATATAAAGGATAAACGCATTCTGGATGTAGGATGTGGATATGGATTTACAACTGTTAAACTGGCAAAATTTGGTGCACAGGTAACAGGTATTGATATATCTGATAAAATGATTGAATTGGCCTGTCGCAATGCTGAATTTAACCATGTAACGGATTTAACTGATATACGGGTCATGTCCGCTCAGGAGACGGAATTCCCGGATGAATATTTCGACTATATTGTGGGATTCGGAGCGCTGCACCACCTCAATCTTGAACTGGTAGGAAAAGAGTTTTACAGATTATTAAAGCCTGGTGGAGAGGCGTTATTTATAGAGCCGCGAATTCCATTTAAACCGTTGATTTTTGTGCGAAGCATGTTCCCAACAAAGTGTTTCGAGTCACCTGGCGGATCGCAGTTGAATGAAAAAGATGTACGTTATTTTGGCAGGTTGTTTTCCGATATCCACATCGAGTATTTTAGTTTTTTGAAAAAGTTTACCCGTTTTCCACTATTGAAAAAGTATGATGAGAAACTGGATACTTTTGATGCCAGGCTGGTAAAACGGTTTCGGTTTTTGAGGTTCTTTTATTGGGCGTTTGTGCTCAGGTTTGTAAAATGATAGCTATATATATTAGCTGAGAACTACAAGTGGTTATTGATAATTCGAGATGAGGCAAGGCTGTTAAGGTTGTTAGTTATCAGTTATCAGTCGTCAGAAGGAAAATGCCTGTCTTTGTCTATATCCAGATCATCACTTCAGGAGACAATTGAAACGAGCCGATGCTTCGATACGTTCGTCCGCCAGCTGGCGAACGAACACTCAGCAACCGTGCCGGTTTTAATCCGTCCTATTAGCTGGTGAAGGAATGCGGAATAGCGGGAAGAATGTCCCAAATGAATTTTTCGAGATGCGGGGATTTGAATTGCTATAATAGAGTGCCCCACCGGTCCCTGAGTGCGAGTCAGTCAATACGGATGAGCGTATCGAAAGGCCGGGTAAAATGAATACATAACAAGGCCCTTGCCCTTCGTTAAGTCCCGTCTCGTGAACGAACCGGGACTACTCAGGAAGCGGGCCTGGATCTGCATCGTGATCAGTTGATGTTGTTCAAAAGTTAGCATTTTATGGGGATCTTTGATCCGCACACAGTCCATAAACGGACTGTACTCCATAAGGGATATTATAGTATTGTAACACCCGTGTTATGCAAATAGAAATTGTAAATGTTTTCAAGCAGGGACCGGTCTCAGACCGGTCCTTACCTGATATTGATATTATTTGTGAATGAGATTATTTAAATATTTAGGGTCATCCTTTAAAAAAGAGGATGTTTTTAGAAAAATCAGGGTAATCCTGAAATCCTTTAATCTGGGTTAATCCTTAAATCATGGTGAATCAAGGTCAATCAGGGTTTTATCAAGGTACTCAATTGCGGGGGATAAAAATACCCCATCATCTGCATAGCAACTTCCATGCGGTAGAGTGGGTCCTGCATCAGGCAAATGTGTCTGCTGGTAGCAGGCACGGTTGTGCTATAGATGCGGATATATCCGTCAAAAACGCAAATGACCTCTTCGCGCCAGTCTCCCAGACAGTCAGCAATGGCAATGGGCTGGCCTTCAATTTCGCTAATCTTTTCATCTTTATATTTTAGTATAGGAAACGTTCCCGGTCGATAGCTGAACGGTACGCGTACTTTGGTAGTGCCATCCAACCAGTAAAACGATCGGGGACCGTGGCGTCCCAAATCTTCATTGCTGGCCAGCAATTCTCCCTTGGCGCTGAAAAGCCAACAGGTTTTACCGTCACGTTCCATGCCGTAAATTTCCATACCGGGATGGGCGGGATCAATATCCGCTACCATGCCCCAGTCGTGAATATGTGTGGTGGGGAAATCGCATCCCCACAAAATGCTGCCGTCTTGAGGATCAGCAAGGCAGATGCCGTTACGCGGCTGTGCGTCTTCAAATCCGAATGCTATTTCGAGTCCCTCATGATCCGGATCAATATCGGCAAGATAGCTCCAGTCCGGGTGGCCCATATCCATACGCCAGAGACATTTACCATTGTCGTCAATCACTGCAGAACCAATAATGATCTCGTCTTTGCCATCATCATCCAGGTCATAGACATGCAGTGAATGACCGCCTTGTCCCCGTAATGGTGGGTTTTCATCCTCACCGGTCCAGCTCCATACCTTGACCAGCTTTTTGTCGATATAATGATAAGCGTCGATCAGCATTTTGGTATAAGTCCCACGCAGAACCAACAGAGCGGGACGTTCACCATCCAGATAGGCAACACCAATCTGATTGCGGTTGACGCGATTGCCCTTGTTGTCACCCCAGCCCATCTGGTCACCGCGGGCTATCCAGTCTACCCGTGAGGTTTCCTTACCGGTCACACCATCCAGCACTGTGCAGTATTCCGGGCCTGCCAGTACAAAACCGCCTTCACTGATGAGTGCTTTTTCTTTGGTTGCAGCATAGGGTGCGGATTTGAATGCCACCTCGGCCTTGCCGTCATTGTCCAGATCGTAAATGATAGCCGGTGTAAACCATATGCCCATATTCATGTTCCAGCCCAGATCATGCCGCCACATGAGCTCGTGGGTACGTCCGTTATAGGCTTCGATCTTGTATGTATCGGGACTGTGACGCTGTCTGCCCGGATCGAGTGAGCCTCTCGGTTGTTTGATGATATAATCGTACACGCCGTCACCATCCAGATCAGCTATTCCTATCTTGTTTGCGCCATAATCGCCATCCAGTTTGATTTTGACGCACGATTGGATTGCAGGATTAGCCGGTACGGTGAATTTGCGAGAAGGAGTCTGTTCTTTACCATCTAAAACAGGAGTAACCCACCACGTATTGGATTGCTGGAGCGATATGGTAGAATCGACCAGGTTTGTAGATGTGGTGATGGGGGAGTCGTTGAGTTTAACAGGATTATTGTTATTTTCACGATACACATTGAATGCGATATCGGACGGGTCTGATTTTAAAAGGCGCCAGCCAATATAAGCGTGCTTATTTTCCATGAGCATCACTACCAGCCCACGGTCCAGGGTTTCGGTGAATTCTTTGGCAAATGCACTGCAAATCATCAGTAAACAGAACAAGAATCTCATAACTACTCCGGTTTTTAGAATAATTATTATACTTTTAATCTGTACGGAATGCAAGTATATTTTTTGACCTTGATTATGAGATTGCTCTGATTATTATTTCCATATTCCAGTGAAATGAGGGTAATGATAATGTATTCTATATAGTATTTTTTGTATTTTCTGTTATACGAGGTCTAATGCTAGTTTGAAATGTCTGTGGAATGGGCTGATATTTTTCTTGTGTACTTTTACATGGATTTTCTAGTCCATTACTCCTGCAGTTAAGAACCAGCGATTGTTTTCCTTGATAAAGCTGACTGCTTTGTCGCCGGCAGTTCCGGTAGCTTTATCACCATCAATGTTTAGATTTAACAGCTCGTTATACGGAAAAAACGGTTGTTCTGCCATTTCGGGCATGCTGAACATGAATGATAATAGTTCAGAGATATAGTTGACCGCGTCCACATGACCGTACAATTTGTTTGCCCGTTTAACCATGTGTTCGTCTATGACTTCCTGCGGGGTCTCGCTGGTAATTTGCAGTGTTTCGCCTTTGTCTTCCGGTTCAGGATTTATGCCAAATTTTTTCTGAATATCCTGATATTTCATCTTGTATTCTTCTGCTTTATCACCTTCATAGAATTCAACAAACATATCTACGCCCATATCCGTTCCAAAAGCCAACATGGGACGTTCAGAAGGTGCAACCAGTTTTATAAAGGAATTAAAATCCTTGACTGAACCGGCTTTTTTAGCTGCAGCAAAAACGGCCTGGGGAGTTTCTCCGCCTTCTGTATCATCTGCTAAAAGCGGAGAGGCGTCAAAAACAAGTAAAAACAAAACAAGAGCCAGAACCTGTATAATATCTGTTCTAAAATAATGTGAGTAAATCATGGTCAATTTCTCCTCAATTAATGATTTTGTTTACCCTGATTGGGATATATCAGATATTTTTTAAATGATAATATCAAATTATGGCTGACTATGCACAAAGCCCATTTCCGTTTGAATATCAAACGGAACATTGACTGTTTCGAGCTTTTGCCAGATATCGATTTCCAGATTCAGGTATTCGGGGATTGTTTTTGTATCGAGGTTGTATTCCATTTGGGCAGCATTTCCAAAACTGAACGAGCCTTGTCCCCAGCATTCAAGTGGATTTCCATCTGGGGCGAAAAAGCGGATCTCTTGCATATTGTCCTTTAATTCACGGCTGATCTGTAGAACCAGGGTGAGGTTTTCATCATCAATCTGGGCTTTCATTACCTGAATGGTTTCCAGATCAAACGTTGCGTTTGTGCCTGCTTGCAGCAGGAGGTTTTTAATCTTTTGGGTTAAAGATGTGGCAGCCAAACGCATTTGGATTTTGCCGGTTATGTGTAGTTTTGTAGCATTTTCAGAAGGGATACGCCTTGAGGAAACCTCAATCAGTGCAGTGCGCCCATCCTTGGAGATATCCGGAAAGCTGTCCCAGTGAACTCTATCCAGCATGTTGTAATTAGTATTGTCAGTGAATTCAATGAGATTACAGTTGCGGGTCTCAATCTCCACAATGTTTTTGCTTTCGGACATCTTGACAAGCAAGGCCAATGATATACCGGATTGCTGATTGAATGCTACAAGCTCTGAACCGTTCAATCCATGTCCGGGACCAACAATTCGGAGGCCGTTCACAAAAACATCTGTTGTTTCCTGAGCCATGAGAGAATTGGATAGTGTGAATGATATTACCAGAATGATAAAACCATGTATTTTTTTCATGATCTATTACTCCAGTTTTATAGAGAAATGAATTACTTTTAGAACAATTTTTTTGATGAACAAAATTCATTCTTGTGAAAAATAATTAAAAACTGTTGCCACAAAGCTCATGCTGGGGATATTTTTTATTGGTGTTATTTCATATAGAGGATGAATTGTTAGGGAAATTGCACATAAAAAAACCTCCCAAAGGAATCAATCTTTTGGGAGGTTTGAATGTGTAATATTAAAATTATGGGTTATGCTTCAAGCGCTTGTTTGAGTGCGGCTCGGGCCAGCAGGCGTGTCGAGTCGAGAACGGGCAGGGGACAGTCATCCGGGTCTACCAATAGAGGGATTTCGGTGCAGCCCAGTACCACGGCATCGCAGCCGTCTGCTTTGAGTTTTTTGATCACATCGTTAAAATACAACCGTGATTTTTCTTTGAATGTACCGTTAACCAGTTCTATAAAAATGATATCATTAATCTTTTCGCGGTCTGGGCCGTCAGGTATTGACCATTGCATGCCCAGTTCTTCCAGTTTTTCAGGATAAACGGGGCCTTCCATCAGATATTTGGTGCCGGTGATTCCCAGTTTACGGAATCCGCGTATTCTGGCAACCGTTGCCACACCCTGAACAATATGCAGCCAGGGGATTGGTGAGCGGTCAGCTACTTTATCGAAAACCTGATGAATGGTATTGTCCGGGCAAATGGCAAAATCTGCTCCGGATTCCGCAAGCTTGCGGGATGACGAGAGCATAAGGTCTGCCACGCCTTCCCAGTTGTGGCGATAAATATGTTCCATGTATTCACCCAAGGGGTGGGTATGCATACTGATTTGCGGGTGCATGTGTTCACCCATATAAGCGGGGGCCTCACGGCACAAGGTCTGATAACAAAGCGCAGCACCTTCCGCGCTGCATGCAACAATTCCAATATGTTTAGCCATAATAATCCTTTGCGTTTTGAATCTGTTTGCTGCAATAAAATCGGGTAAACCGGTATTGCCAGGTTTATGGTATTGTATTCAACAATTATACCATTGTTGCAAAAGATTGGATATATTATCGGTTATTTTTCATATTTTCCAAATAACTTCCAGAGCCAGGAATGTACCTTGTGAGCACCTGTGACCGGTGGCGCATACATGAGAATACACTGGTTTGCTATGTAATGGATATCGTTTTCTTCGCAAAAACGGATCGCGTCTGATGATTCTGAACCTACCTGCATCCAGATATAATTGATACCCAGGTCATGTGCCTGGCGTACAATCTGTTCGGTTACCTCTGGCGGCACAACCGTGATCACAGCGTCAACCGGATCTGGCAGCGTGTCCAATCCGGTATAGAGCGTTACTCCATCCCATTCACCGCCATTACTGTTGACCGCATACATGTTGAATCCTTTTTCAGCCATGTCTTTAAAGATCTTGTTACCAAAGTTTTTACCGCCACGCGAAACGCCTACTACCGCAATGTTTTTCAATTCAATCAGTTCTTTTACCGTTGTCGTTGTCATCTTGTCTTCCTCAGCTTTTGTAAAAGATATTATTTTTTTACAAATTTTTCAATACTATTTGATACAGGTTTTACGGATCTGAGGTATTTGTATATAGCCCGCAGGTCCTGTTCTTTCATACCGGCATACATGGTCCACGGCATTAGTGTGTTAAACTCTCCCTGGGCAACAGGTAAGCGATGCATTACCGGGTCGGCATAGCCCTGAAAGCGCATCACAAAGTCGTCTTCGTCCCATGCGCCAATTCCCGTATCCTCATCTGGAGTTATATTGGATGTGCGTACGGTTCCCCAGGGCAAATTGAAATCATGCCCACCGGCAAACGTCATCTCTGTAACAAGCTTGCCCTTTTCCATAGGAGTGTGACAGAAATTGCAGCCTGCTACTATTGCCAGGTATTCTCCATATGCAATCATGTTGGATGTATCCGGTTTGGATATGGTTTTATAGGGTTTGGGGAGTGTACGGAATATAAGGTTAAATGGTGGTTTTATGCTCCGTTCCTGGATATCTTTTTCAATGGAATCTAATGTTCTAATATAAGCAATAATGGACAATAAATCTTCTTTCGCCATTTGATTGTAAAGCTCGTGCGGCATTACGGGGGAAATATATTCTCCGTTTTTGTCCACACCGGATGCGATTGCCCGCAATATCTCTCCATCTGTCCAGTCTCCAATGGCCGCCGGTGTTATATTTTTAGCGTATACCGTGCCAAAGGCTTCATCAAAACGTTCACCTCCCATGCCCTGTGTATTATTTTGGGGGGGACCGGCATAGAATTCCCATTGCCGGGTAGAATGGCAATCCATACATACAGCAACATGATTGGCCAGATATTTTCCATGTTCAATCTGTTCAGGTGTGGATTGTACATGGATATCCGGTGCGGGGCCAACTTTTGGATATGTTTGTGTTATATAAAATAATGCTCCCAATACGAACAAAATCAGGACCAGTACAATACTGCCCAATATTTTTGCGGCTTTTATGTCTACCTCCAAAGTAGATATAATATGAAAACATGAGCCCCATTCGGCATATTTCTTTATTGAAAACCATATTTTGTGTGGGTGAGTAAATTGCAGTGGAGCGTAAAAACAGCCTGCAGAATTACTCTACAGGCTATTTTAAGGTTTTATTTAAGATATAACAGCTTTTGCTGCTTGCTGAAATCATTTGCTTTAAAATGGACCAGATACGTACCCGAGGGCAGGTCTGATCCCGCATCTGATTTTCCATCCCAGTGGATTTCGTGAAATCCTGCCTGTTGTACTGTATTCAACAATGTGCGCACTTTTTGTCCGGTGATATTGTAAATTGTCAGCGTAACCTGGCTGTTTTCTTTGAGTTGATAGGGGATACACGTACCGGCATTAAACGGATTGGGATAGTTTTGTTCCAATGCGTAATGTGTGGGAACGACTTTGGAATCAGATTTGGTAATTGCGGTTTGAATGCTTTCCGAGAATGCAGAGGTATTGCCGCTGTCGTCAATGGCAATGGCATTTACATTTGTAAATTCGAGTGTATCTTCAAGGGCAAAAGTAAAAGCACCCCCGGCATCCGCAATTGATGAACCCAGAAATACTCTGCCCTGATCTGCCGGATCATTGTACAATTCAACAGTGTTACCCGGACCGGCATTGCCGGTTATAACATCCTCAATTAAGGACACCAGAACGGGAGGGGCCAGTTCACGGTTTCCACCCCAATGGATTATAATACCGGATGCATTGTTCTGGGTAATCGAGTTTTCAGTTAGTGTGTTATACACTGCGCCTTCATTTCCTACTTCTATTCCATATTTGTCGTTAAAGGCAATGAGGTTATAATACACACGTGTATTTTTTGAATCTCCAAAAATTGAGATTCCGTTTTCTTCATTACCCCAATCGTTTTCCAGGTCTTCCAGACTGCCAATACGATTGTACTCGATTGTGGTACTATCACTGTTGACGATTTGGATCCCGTTCAAATTATCACATATAATATTATCAATGATCTGATTGGAACTCGAGCTGTCTTCAATTGAAATGCCTGCAACATGGTTTCCTTCTACTTTATTGATCACTTTTGAATAACCAATTTGATTGTTTCGGATAATGTTTGATGAGCAAAAATTTGAAAGAAATATTCCTGAATCATCATTGTCGCAAATCACATTCCCTTTTCCTTCTTGACCAATAATACAGTTCTTACAATTCTCCCATAGATGAATGCCTTCTTTATTTGCTCCGTTAAAAAATCCATTTGGGTCAAGGCCTATATAGCATTCAGTAATTTTTAAATTTTTCACATTCCTTGCAAATATACCTGCACCGGGAAAACGATAAATATCCAATCCGGAAATTTCTACACCGTCAGCTAAAATTGTAAAACAACTGATATATTCATCAGGAAGTGCTTGTCCTGTGATTGCGATTTCGGGGCCAAGTGGATTGGGATCGTTATTTATAAATTCTTTTTGCGAGTTTCCCAAAATCACCAGGCTGTCATCTGTAATTTCAGGTAGTGATGTATAGGTATAGATCAACCAAAATCCATCTTCATCATAGCGCTCATCACTATAGGGTATAGTAAACCGGATGGTGTCTGGCCCGGCATTATTATTTGCTAATTCTATTGCGGCTCGTAGGCTGCCTGCACCTGAATCATTGGTATTGGTAACACGAATGCCTGGTGAAATTTCTTTTTGTTCAATTCTGTATACCAGTAATCCCAATTCATCGCATCCTACATACAACATGTTATCTTGAGATGTGATGCTGGTCACGCCACCGGATACACGTGTATTTTCAAGGGAAATTTGTGGGTTTAGTGGATCAGACAAGTCAAATGCCTGCATACTCTGTAATCCCCCAATATATAATACACCATTTGCTATATGGCAGCACCAGGGATAATTCAATCCCGTTTCTATACTGTCAATAACAACCGGGACGAGGGGGTTACTGGTATCAATAATGTTTACATATTTTGAATATCTTTTAATTACATATGTGTATTGATCATATACCGCAATATCATTTGCATTGTCATCCATTGGGATAATTGTGCTTTGTACAGGATTTGTTGGGTCAGATATGTCATATACATAGAATCCTTTATTTCTATCTGCAACATATAAATATGGATATAGCATGGTAGAGGCTGCCGGGTCGTAACCGGTTTCGTTGGTTTCAGTAATCCACACAGGTGTGGCAGGATTCGCAATATTGTATACCTTGATCCCTTTGGGATCCATCAAAAAGTAGAGATAATCACCATAGGCGTTAATTCCTGATATATAATTAGAGTAATCTGTAGCAAAAATGTTTTCAAATTGTGGGGTATATGGATCAGAAATATTCACTATATGACAGGTGCCGTTATACTCTGCATATAAATAATTATTATACGGGAAAATCAAATCTGATATAAAGCCATTGTTATAATTAGAGAGTGATACAGGATTACCTGGGCTTTGAATATCAAATATTGACCAACCTTCAAAGTAAGCTGTGATATAGAGTTGATCTTGATTTATGGTTAAATTCCCTACGGTTGGAAGCACACTTTTCCATTCTGCTGTCTGAATTAATGTATCAGCATCAGTCGTATCATAAGCTTTGAATCCCAGAGTTTCTAATGCCGCATAAAGATAATTCCCATTCATGTTTAGATTGACAGGATTTCCGCGTTCAAGAAGTGACGTTATTATTACAGGATTGTTGATGTCAGATATATCACAAATGGTAACGCGTTCGTTTTCAGCTATATATAATCTGTCATTATTAACTGTAATTGCTTTGGCGTGACCGCTGCCAAGGTCTACAACCGATGTTTGTTGAACATCCGCAAGGTTGCTGATATCATATATTCGTAAAAGATTATTGTCCATGGCATATAAATAATTGCCTTCTACGCGTACCATGTAATTGTATGTAGATTCCAAATCAATTATTGTTAAAAGTTGAGGGGAGCTGGGATCGTTTACATCGTATATTTTAACATTGCGTCTTTCCAGAATGAACAGGGTTTTGTTTTTATACCAACTATCTCTATAATTACCATAGATATATGTAACATATTGGGGATTTGTCAAGTCAGATACATCATAAATATCAAATCCATCTGTATTGCCAATATAGAGATAACCGTCATCATAAAATGCCTTGTGTAAAGAATAAGCGTCGGTTGTAAAGCTGCTTGTAACCTGTGGAGTAAGAGGCGTAGACATGTCAACAATATAAATACCATCATATTCTGAAACCACCAGTGCGTTGTTATCTATCACAACAATGTATTTGATAATAGAAGTGGAAATTTTTGTTTTAGACAAGATTTGGGGAGCATTCGGAAATTGTGCATCCAAAATAATCAAATTGGGACCTTCTATTGTCAGTACGTACTGATCATACAAGGTGAACATGACATTGTTGCCGCCAATTTGCGTTTCATCTTTTAATTCTACCAGGTAACCCTCTGTATTGGGTAAAGATGGATTTCTTTCGATTGGAAGAAATTGCGAGTATTCCGGATAGGGTGCGGGTTTATGTTGTTCAGCTAATATGACTTGTGCTAAAAGTAGTGATAAAAGAATAATGGTCCATAATTTCAGTTTCATAACAAACTCCCAATCAATTAAATGATTTTATAATTTCTTGCCAGAATCAAAAGAAATATGGAAAAATCTGCAATGGCATGTACAATAACCGGTAAAAGGATTCCTCCGGTTCGTTTTAATAATACAACCATCATGATGGCAAAAGTTAATGTAAGAACAATTCCCATAATGCCGGATGGAAATCCTGCCTGATAATGTAAAAAACTGAACCAGATTGCCTGCATGATTACTGCCGGAACCCAACCTGTTGATTCACTAAAGCAGGGGAGCAGAATCCCCCTAAAGATGGTCTCTTCAAACAAACTGTTTAGCAGAGCAAAAAGCACTCCCAAGACCGGCAGAATGTAAATGGGAAGGTGCGGCATATATTGTTCATGCGGATTGCCTGTTTGGTTGATGAACCAGAAAACCAATCCTGTTACTGACAAGATTGCAAAGATTAAACTGAGCAGTATTGAACCCTTGATTTTGCCTGCTTTGAAAATGTCAATGAACGGCTTGAATTTTTTGATTTTGAATATGTAAAGATAAAATATAACCAGAGTGATAATTTGAGTAATAAAATATACCTGGAATAATCCCGATTTGCGATATATGAAAACAAGTATGAAAAATAATACAATCATTTCAAGCGCGTTGCGGAACGAACGTAATCGATCGAATGGAGAGATAAACAGTAAACCTGCCATACTCAATGCCAAAGCAATATCGTGCAATCGGGGAGATTCAAGAATGAACATGATTGCTGCCATGAGGAAAAAATACACCATGTACAGTATTTGCCAGCGCATTATTTTCCTTTACTTCTGATTAATTATTTTAGAATAAATACGTCCTGTTAGTAGTTTCCCAAAGTACCCACCCCTTGAATACAGGATATATACAAAATAATAGAAATGTGATGAAAATCAAGAGAAATTGATATTAATTTTATATCTTGAAATGTTACAATTAATGAGTATTATTTCCCATCAAAATTATTGTTATAGCCTCAATTTACTGGTTGTTCATTTACTATCAAAACGGATGGAAAAAAACAGAGATAGTATTTGATTTTGTTTATTTTACTTTATATTTTATCAATAATATAGAGAGAAAATATGAATCAATCGTATGATAAAATATATGCAGTACTGACTGGTGATATTGTAGGTTCATCCAAGCTTGAGCGCCAGGACCGTGAAAAGCTTCTCGGCGTGATGCACAAAGCCTCACAAGAAATCCGGGCTTTTTGGAGCGACGCCGTGCCAATGGATATTGATATCTTTCGTGGGGATAGCTGGCAGATGCTGATTGAAAAGCCGGAGCACGCTCTGGAAATTGCCGTCTATTTTAGAGCATATTTAAAATCCACTATGCAAAACCGCAAGCTGGATTCACGCATTGTGATTGCTACAGGCACTGTGGATTTTATCGGCAATCGCGTTTCTGAAAGCGACGGACAGGCGTTTCGGGATTCTGGCAAGGCCCTTGAAAAAATGCCGCGTGCTGTTTATTTCCGTTATATTTCTGACCAGAACCAAGCATCCCTTATGGATGCCGCGTTCCGACTGCTCGATGCAATTATCAAAGGCTGGACAGCCAAGCAGGCCCTTGCAGTAACCGGTGCCTTACAGGGATTGACACAAGAAAAAATTGCAAAATTGTGGAATCCACCTATATCGCAGCCTGCCGTATTAAAGCATCTGGATAGCAGTGGATGGTTTGCCATTGAAACGGTTTTCAAATCATGGAAGCAGCATATTATTTAATATCATTCATAGCCTTGAGAGGCTATAAATGATCATTATAACCCCTCAAGGCTATAATGGGTAGGTGTAGTGTTGAGAAGCTATGCCCCGTGATGGCAGGAATATGAATTTGTAATGAATGGTGATTACAACAAAGATTATAGCGAGGTTAACCCTGAGAGGTTAATGTGGGTGATTTTAACCTTGAGAGGCTAAAATAAAAAAAGTCCTTATCTATACAGGTATTAAATGAAATTAAATACGAAAACAATAACCGCAGAAACAGGAGATAGCAATAAATGACCATAGAGGGGAGCAGAATATTTATCGGTTTGATGGCAGCGCATTTTCTGGGTGATTTTGTGTTTCAATCGTATAGTCTGGTCAAAAATAAAAAGAAAATCGGATTTCTGTTGCTGCATACCGGGTTGGTTGCTTTATTGAGCTGGCTGGTTTGTGGTTACCTGACGCTTTGGCTCATTCCTGTTGGGGTGCTTTTGCTCCATACCTGTCTGGATTATTGTAAATCACATTTTTTTGAGGATGGATTAACTGTATTTTTGTTGGATCAGCTATTTCATGTTGCGGTTCTATTAGGGTTGGTGATTCTAATAATGAACATTCCCGCGTTTGACAACGTCGGATCTATCTGGTCTGTTATATTCGGACCCACATACTGGTCTGTTTTAATCATAATAACCGGATTTATCGTTGCTATTCGTTTCAGCGGATTTGTGATCAAGTACATTGTAGCGCCATTTGAAAAAGAACTGGTAAAAAAGAATGGATTTGTTAAAGGATTGAGTAACGGTGGCATGTGGATCGGTTGGTTGGAGCGTTTTTTGATCATGCTGCTTTATCTAACAGGTCAGGGGTTAGGCATCGGGTTTTTAATTGCTGCCAAGTCCATCTTGCGCTATGGGGAGGTTAAAGACCAAAAAGACAAAATGCAGGCAGAATACATAATCATTGGCACGTTAACCAGTTTCGGGTTCGGTATTCTGACTGCATTTTTAACCAGCTATTTTCTCATGCTGATATAACTGATTCTTTAATTGGTATTGTTTGTTGTTGTTTGGGTCTTTTTTCCGAGAATAATTCAAACCAGGAATTAAATTTATCTGTATTTTGAGCAATGCTTTTGCGTTTTTCTGCTACTCGATCAAATGAAAGCGGCGATTGCTGTTCCAGTTTTCGGATATAACTGTCTGTATAATACGTGTTTGACCTGCCAGCCGCATCGATTAGCATGTTGAAAGCAGAATTACCCATCATGGTTTTCATAATTTCCGTTTTACCATTGAGTCCCATCTCTTCAATTGTTTGCATTACACCGGTACTGAAATGAAACGTTTTGTTGGTAAGTTTGTCGAGTTTGGTTTTTTCTAAACATTGTGTATAAACGGATTGCTGTCCGTTTGCTTTATCAATATTTACATCCTGTAAATCATCCAGCAATTGCAGAAACGCACCATAGCCAAAAAGAAATTTCTCCTGTTCGGGAGTCAATTCGCCGCGAACCAGATACCCATCTACCAGTACAGAAGCACCGCCTTTTTCCAGACTGATGGACAAGACCAGTTCCGGGTTTAGATTTGCATTTTTGTCGAGCAGACGCATGCTTTTGATCTGGGCAATATGTATTGCTATTAGGCTTTCATAAACCAGTGGATAGTGTTTACGATCCCACTGGCTTTCTATCATGCCTATTAATTCGAACACACGTTTTTCATAATCGTTTTTGGGTTTTGCTTTTTCTCCGTTAATGCGTTTACCGAATCGGTCATTGAAGGAAAGTTTTGTTTTTGCCGGAATAGTGGGATCATCCAGGTAATTGTCTGTATAGGGATACAGCAGACTGTACGCAAACATGGAGGGAGTCAACTCTACAGGCTGACCGAACATATATTGCATTCCGGTCATGGCCCACACGTTGCGTGCTGCTTGATAAATATCGGCAATAGGTAAATTGGGATCGTATTTTTTTGCCATGTTGAAAAAATCTACTGCGGCTTTGATAGAATCTTTGGAAAAAAGTACATCAAGTTGGGATTGTTCAAAACCCATAAGACCTGCAAGCAGGTTTTGAATGGTATGCGTGAACCGGTCTCTGGCGATAAAGCGATTGCTGATCTGTTGGGTGGTGTCAAGGTCGGCAAGGGTAGTGTCCAGGTTTCTCAGGTTTACAACCTGTTCGGCAGGAGTAAAGGTACGTCCTGTTTGGGGTAATGTTTCCGGACACTCGCGCCAGATACGGTTATAAAGATCGAGCAGAGATAGTATTCTGTAATGCACTATTGGGACCTCCATTTTGTCATACCCGTATACGGGATTTATATTTTCAGGTTTCAATGCAATAGTGCTTGTGGTGAAAAAATACAATCATTTACATTTAATGTATAAAATTATTGGTTTTTGATGTATATAGGGTTATATTTAACGAAAGCAATATTTTTGAATCTTGCCGAGGATGTGAGGGGTGGAAAAATGATTGGGAAAGGAGAGCACAATGAAAAGATTAATTCTATTATTTTTGATAATTATTAACGTACCATTATTTGCTCAATATACCGCAAATACCCAGGGTCATTACCGTTGGCGAAATGATGATGGTACAGAAGAAACAGCAACCTGGACGGAAGCTGAAGATACCCCTGCGGAAGCTATGCAATATACCAATTTTCGGCTGCGGATAGAAATGTGTAGAGATAATGGATATACAGGATTTGATTTTGTATTATATTATCATGAAACCAATAATGTTACAGATTTTATAGGTGGTACAAAAATAACAGCTGATGGTTCTGTCAATGCCTTTAAATTGAGTGAAACGAGCTACTATGAGCAGGATGATAATGCCCTGGACCGTTTGACAACTACAGATGGATATACACATGCACTTGGGTGGTGTAATGAATTAACCGAGGTAAACACAAAGAGCCTGGCAGATGGCAGTAGTGTTGAAATTGAATATTGTTTACAGGCAACTGCAAATGCGGTATTGAATGATAGCTATTTTTTCTCATTACGCTTTGATGAACCGAATCCCGGTGATGGTGGTGTTGCGTACGATTTTTATGATTTTGTGCCCGAACTGACGATTGTTGAAAATACTTTGCCGGTAGAGTTGATTTCGTTCAGTGTTGTGCCCAATGATTTGGGCCTGCTCTTGACCTGGCAGAGTGCTTCCGAGGTCAACAATTTGGGTTATATACTTGAACAACGTTTCTCACTGGATGACGCATGGCAGCAAATTGCATCCTACCAAACCCATGCTGAACTTGAAGGACAGAATACAACAACCACACAAACCCATTATGAATTTCTGGATAGTAATTTTTATAATAAGGATAAGGTCTGGTACCGGTTGTCGAGTGTAGATTCTGACGGTACCATTAATATTGCCGGTGTTGTGCCAGTGGATTTGACATCTGTTACGCCCCATCAAATTGCTCTAGATGCGGCTTATCCCAATCCCTTTAATCCGGAAACTACAATCCCGTACAGATTGGCCATAGATACCCAGGTGGACCTGCGAGTTTATGACATATTGGGTAAACCGGTAACAACTTTGGTTAATGGTGAAAAACAATCGGCTGGGCATTATGCGGTAAAATGGAATGGTACCAACACAACCGGTAATTCCATGCCAAGTGGCGTATATTTTATCCGGATGCAGGCAGAAGGAAAATCTTTTACACATAAAGTATTACTGGTGAAATAAAATTTTCGGGTAGATCCAAAAGAATTTGCATAGAAAAAGGTCTTGAGATTTTACGCGAACACGTGAAATACCCGTAATATGTAATGGAATAAAAAATGCCCGAGGGGGAAAGAAATTATGAAAATTTTCCAATAATACGGAACCTTTGGCGGGCAGACGCGTAATGTTATCGGAAGAGAAAATTCGGAAGGGAAGCGAATGAATGTGTTTGGCAAGGGAGTCGCTTACGCGCTTGAGCAGTATCTAAATAATGCAATACGTGATATGGGACATGTGGACATGTGGAACGAGTAGAAGTAGAAACCCCTGACAAGCGAGTATCGGCCTTGTTGTTTTTAAAAGGGGAGAACAGTCCAATCAGCCTGGTTATTACAGATTATAATTTTGTTTCTGATGGAGAAAATAGCCATGTTGTTATTAAAAAACTCGATACATCCAAAGAGTGGATCAACATTATGTTCCAACAATACCTTAGGGAGTTGAAAATCCCAATTCCCAAACAAGCCGCTACCGTGGCCAGAATGATTATGTAAAAGATGCCGGTTTTATACCGGCTTTTTTTTTGTAAAAATTTGTATTGATTGCTTTTGGGGGATGAATTCTTGATTCTTTTACGTTTAATTATCTGAAAATGAAAATCTCATAAAATCCGAGGGTAAGAAATGAAAAAAATATTTATTGCAGTACTGGCACTATTGATGTCTTTACAGCTTTACGCAATGTCGGATGAACAACCGCAACGAATAGCGTTGAGTTGGCAGGGTGACCCGGCAACCAGTCAATCTGTTGCATGGCGTACTGTTAAGCATCTGGATAATGCTGAAGCACAGATAGCTCCTATAATGGTTTGGG
Source organism: bacterium (assembly GCA_963693055.1). Classification (GTDB taxonomy): domain Bacteria; phylum Zhuqueibacterota; class Zhuqueibacteria; order Residuimicrobiales; family Krinioviventaceae. The sequence continues at coordinate 4,040,746 of OY843751.1, read as the reverse complement.
GACGACAGTTTAGTGATGCTGCAACCAGCGTTAAAGCTGTTGCTGAAGATATAACGACTATTGATGGCAATACCTATACCCATTATAATGCCCGCTTTGATGGTTTAAAGCCCAATTCCTCTTATGTGTATCGTGTAGGTTCCGGTGAAACCTGGAGCGAGTGGAACGTGTTTCATACTGCCGGTAATAAAGACGAACCATTCTCTTTTATCTATTTGGGTGACATTCAGAATGATATTTATTCGCATGTGTCTCCGTTGCTGCGAACAGCTTATGCAGATGCAACAGATAGTCGTTTTATTTTAATTGCCGGTGATCTGGTGAATCGTGGGAACAATGATGATAATTGGCGCGAGTTTTTTGAAGCTTTTGGTTTTATTGCACGTACTATGCCTTTTGTTCCTGCTCCCGGTAATCATGATACGACCGACAAGGTCGAGGATGAAGACGGCAATGAAACGCCAGATCCTTTGTATTTAGCGCATTTTGCATTGCCAACAAACGGACCGGATAACAAGTATTTTAAAGAAGCGGCTTATACAATGGATTATCAAAGCGCGCGTTTTGTGATTTTTAATTCCGATTCGTGGGAAAACAAGGACCAACTGGATTGGCTGGAATCGGTTTTAAAATCCAATACCAAAGAGTGGTTGATTGTTACTTTTCATCATCCCATTTATTCGACAGGTAATGAACGTGATAATAATGAAGAGCGTGCGGTCTTGGCTCCCTTGTTTGAAAAATATGGCGTAGATTTGGTTTTGCAGGGCCATGATCACCATTATGGTCGAACAGGCAAAATCATTCAAAATAAAACCGTAGGCGCTGATGCAGATGCACCCATTTATGCTGTATCTGTTAGCGGACCCAAAATGTACAAAGATAACAAGATATTTGCTCACCTGATGCGTAAAGATATCGGTGAAACCCAGTTGTACCAGGTCATCAGCCTGTGTCCGAAAAAGTTGACTTATGAATCCAAGAGTATGGATGGAAAAGTTATGGATAGCTTTACATTGATCAAACAGGGTGATGGTACGGTTTTAGTTGAAGGAGTAAACTAGGTTTGATTTTTTATCCGGGGCATTGCGCCCCGGAAATTCTTTTCTGCTGCATTTTTCCTTTATTTTTATTACAGCATAGTGCCATTTAAAATGCTTTGTAAATCATTTAACAGCTTGGTATCCACAATAGATTCTAGTTTGCGGGTTTGAATGTTAAATTTATAGATTTGTTTTTGGTCTGTTGAAGCATCATATTTGAAATTTCCATCTATATCGTTTGATATCGTAATAAATATATTGTCATCCTTTATTCCGCTATAACGAAACTCTGATCCAAGAAAGGGGGAGTCAATAATGGTTGTCAATTCTTTGTTTTTAACATCATACAAATACAAATATTTCAAATCTTTATTGTCCATTTGACCGTCTTTGTTATCGTCGTGGTTGCATGCACTGATCAGGAGATATGGACTGTTTTTCCAGGAAAAGGATCTATATTCTACTATGCAAATTCGGGATTTGAAAATAATATCCTGTGTATTACTTTTCATGTCCAAAATTACAAGATTGTTATGTGTGTCCTGATATCCATAAGAAATTATGCTCTTTGTAATTCCCTCGTCCAGAATAATTTCCTGATCTATCAACTCGTCATAATCCGGGAGCATGGATGGTTTGTCAAGCAGTACCTGTTTTACAGGAAGCAGATAAAATTGACCGGTTGTATCGAGTGCAGAAACATAATCAAAATCTATTTTTTCCTGATACAGATTTTGTTCTTTCAGCTCCTGAATACGTTCATTAGATATCATGGGGGGTGTGTCTTTTGAGTGATTACTTGTAATCTCGGGGATGATCATTGCTATTACAAGAATTGCTGTTACAATAATCAATATTGACATTATTGTAAAAAGTATTTTATTGAGCTTGTCATGTTTTGACATAGGCTTGTCCCTTGAATTTATATGTATTTTTTGTGGAATGTTGTTCAGGATTTAACGTACGAGAGTGATAAAAAGTTTCTGCTTGACGAGTTTATGTTAAATGCTATTCCTTATTTTTTAATCGTGCCTGATCCCGTAAAATCGCCAGCAGGTTTGCGCTAACACGTGTTACGTCATCCCAATCGCAGACGATCTCGTTGGTGTTGTAATGAAATTTTTTCGGATTGGTCAGCAGCTCCAGAATATCTTCTACAAGCTCGTGTGGTAATAGAATGCCAGATTTATGGTCCGGTATATTACGCACCAATTCCTGGTTTTGTTTTTTCTCAAAATTATGTTCGTTCATGAACTTCCCCATGGGACCTGATCAGTAAAAAAGATCCCTTGTTAATTTTTTTACCCATACCCAATAACATCAATAATTTAATTATAAAGAAAAATTTAATTTTTGTCAATATGCAATCTGTATTTTTTACTATTTTTTAGTATCATAGAGGGAGATGTTAGAATAAATCCGGATTTTCCCCGCTGAAAAACGCGCGTATAAAATAGAACAGATACCCCACACCGGTGAAAAATACAGCCGGGACAAGCAATGCCCGAAACAGCCGATCAGCCAATCGCCCCCAACCGGATTCGAATGTGATACCGAGCTCAAACTCGATGTAAATCCGTATGATAAATAACAATAGCGACATGGCAATCAATCCCGCACCCACTAATATGAATCTATAGGATTTCTTGCGGTTTTTACTTTTAATCGTTTTCAGCTTTTCATGATATTGCGATTTACATGCATCTGAGCAAAACGGAATGGATTTGCGGTGTTTGATGATGCGGAATGCATCGTAACAGTCTATGCAGACCGGAGTCTTGCAATATGCGCATGTGTATGCTGCTGATTGGTCCGGATGGTTTGTGCAGGTCATGGCTGTCCCCTGATAGTTACTTTTTTTCTGTCGCAATATATAAAATATATTTGTGATAAAAAATAAAAATAGATAATGTTCTGTAATCGAGACTGTTCGTTATCCAAAGTTTCAGATATGCATGGCTAGGGAAAGTGGTTAAAAACCAAATCGTAGAGGGCGCCAAGGATACGCAGAGGTCACAAAGAAAACACCAGTCGTAACGTTCAAATTCATTTGTGGTATGCAAGTTGAACCGTTTGCTTTGCTATAATTTTGTGATTTGATGGGTTTGTAATTGTGCTGTACATCTGTGTAAATCCGTGGCTAAATCAAAAATTATTGAGCCACGGATTCTCACAGATCTACACGGATAGGGAATAGCATATTTATTTGGGGTTGTTGTTTTCGTGTTATTTTGAGTGTTTCGTGGGTAAAATGATTGTGAACTGCGCTGGTGCTTCGATACGTGCTCTCAAGGTGGACACGGTTCCTGGGCTTGTCGAAGGGCAGCAACCGGATTCTCTATTATTTGATAAAGTTTTTCTTTGTGTTCTCTGTGGCTTTGAGGTTGGGTTTTTAAACAACGGGATAGTTTATTACAACTCGAATGTATTCAAGTGACTACTGTGGATGACACGGCCAATGATGCGTACCTGATCGGCGGATTTGATAATGGGACGGTATTGCGGTGACGCGGAAAACAGCATAATAGTATCGCCTTCGCGCTGAAAGATCTTGACCAGCAGGTCGCCATCTTCATCCGCAACAATCACAATGGCGCCGTTCTTGACTGTGCGCGCGTCGGTTACGGGCGAGACAAAGAGCAGATCGCCATCATTTATGCCGGCAAGCTGCATACTGTCGCCTTTGGCTCGTACTGTAAACTGAACAGATGGATGCACTCCGGGAAAGATTTTGGTATAGCTGGAAATATGTTCAGACGCAACCGCCTGACCAATGCCAGCGCCGGCCTCTACGTTGAAATGCGGTACCTCGCGTTCGTGCTGCACAATGGGCAAAGCGTTATCATTGCTTTCCAAAGGAGGGACATTGTCCGTTGAGGGCAAGTCCGGTGTAAAGGTGACCGTGTCACCTTCAATCCTGGCCACGCGACCGGTCCCATCAGCAATCTTGCGAATGGTAGACCGCTGTACGCTGGAGGTTTGGCCATTCAGGATCTTTTTTAGCCCCGGTACGGTCAAGCCCGTTCGCTCAGCCAGTTCTTCAACGCTGATCAGATCCTGATCCAGAATTGCCTGTATTTCTTTTGCAATGTTGTTCATGTGCAAATATAATACATTTTCATTCTAAAACAAAGCAAAAAAAACATAAACTAATAAAAATTTTTCTTGACTTTTGTTGATAAAAGTTTAACTTTGTTTTAAGTAGTTTTAAAACTAATATAAACTTTTATTAACTATTGGAAGTGTTTGGGGCAGTTTTAGGCATTTCCAGGAAAAGGGGTGTATACATGGCATATCTTTCAACGGTAACAATGAACAAAGAATCCTGGTTAAAAGTGCGTCGTACGGGTATTGGTGGAACGGATGTGGCTGCTATTTTGGGGTTATCTCCTTACAAGACTGCGGTGGATGTGTATTTGGAGAAAACCGGGCAATCCAAACCCGGTCAGGAAAACGCGCGCATGAAAGCCGGGCGTTTGTTAGAGGATGTAGTAGCGCAATGGTGGGCATTGGAGAATGGATGTAAGGTCAGGCGGGATAACAAGGTGCGCTTTCATCCGCAATATCCAGTATTGCTGGCTAATATTGACCGGTTGATCTCGGCAACGGATGATGAGAGGGGACCCGGAGTTCTGGAGGTAAAAACCACTTCCGGATTTAATTTTAAACGCTGGGAAGAGAATGGTCTGCCGCCGGATACCTATTGTCAGATTATGCACTATCTTCATGTAACCGGTCACAAGTGGGGACGTGTGGCTGTACTGGTGGATGGGTATGATCTGAAAGATATTCCGGTAGTGTATGATGCGGAATACATTGCGTTAATGCGGGAGCAATTGCTGGATTTCTGGCACAATCATGTTGAAAATAAAGTTCCTCCAGAGCCGCGCAATGAGAGTGATATCCGTGCGCTGTGGCCCAGAGTAAATCCTGAAAAGTGTGTACAGGCAGATGAGACCACTTTTGAAACCTTGGAGAGGCTGACAGATGTAACCCGTCAACTGGCAGAACTTGGCAGTCAAAAATCTGAACTCGAACAGCAGATCAAGTTATTAATGAAAGACGCATCTGTGCTCAAAGATGGGGATGACGCGCTTGTTACCTGGCGTCAGAGCAAAGACAGTACACGATTTGATAACCAGCGTTTTAAACAGGATTTCCCGGCATTATACAATGCCTATGCCGAAAGCCGCCCCGGCAGTCGGCGTTTTGTTTTAAAAAGAGGATAACGGAACATCTTCCGTGGGGTTGTAATTCCTTTCTTTTGCAGTGAGTCTTGCAGTTTAGCAGTAACCACTAAAATTTTAACATTGGATTTTCGAGCGGCAACCTGTTGTCTCTTGAAAAGTGTATGGTGAAACCGAAAGGGGATGTGTATGAATATCTTAAGACAATCCAATGGCGGACTCTATTTTCGTTCGGATAAAAATGACAGGCGGGCCTCTGCGTATCCCACATTTGTGAATGTGATGCGTCAATCGGGCGAGTGCGTTTATCGTCCTGCTGAAATGGATGACCGTCCCGGTGAAATTGAAAACCGCTGGTGCTGGGTTCCTCCGGCACAGGTACCCACGTTCGAGTGGGCAAAACAGCGCTATGTTGACGATTATCTGGAAAGCGACCGTATTATTCGTAATTTGGATTTACAGGTGCAGTAATGGGTCGTAAAACGCACAATATAAAGCGAATGGCCGAGTTGTACCTGTACAAGCATTATAACCAGTCTGAAATTGCACAAGAGCTGGGTATTTCGCAGGCAACGGTAAGCCGGTATTTAAAAGAGCTGAATGAACAATGGCGCGGTTCGGCTTTGATGGATTTTCATCTGGCAAAGAGCTGCGAGTTGGCGCGTATAGACCAGTTGCAGCAGGAATACTGGTCTGCATGGAAACATTCTACCGGAGAGGGGAATATGAATAACGAAAACAGTGATGTTGCAGTAATCAAAGGGGGGAATCCCCGTTATTTGCAAGGGGTACAGTGGTGCATAAACAAACGCTGTGAACTGTTGGGTATAGATTCACCCAAACAAGTTAGCAGTGAGATGCAGGTAACCTTTTCAGATCTGGTCAAGGGGATTCATGCGGATAGAGGATAGGGACCGGGCTCTATTTCAACATTATCAGCAGGACTGGAACGCCTTTGTGCGGGAAATTCTGGGGGTGCGTTTGGACAGGCAGCAACGCAGGATCATCAGTGCTTTGCAGCACGGGCGCCGTGTTTCTGTTCGTTCAGGACATGCCCGCGGCAAGGATTTTACCGCGGCTGTGGCTTCGCTCTGTTTTTTGTATCTGCATTATCCATCCAAGGTTATCAATACCGCACCTACTCAGCGTCAGGTAACATCCATTATGATGACCGAGATTGGCCGGCTGCACAAAAATGCACTGGTACCGCTGGGGGGACGCGTAACCGCAACCCGAATCAAATTTGATGGTGAGCCCAATTGGTTTCTGGAGGGATTTAAAGCCGGGGACAAGGCAGTGGAATCGTGGACCGGGTATCACTCGCCCAATATTCTGGTGGTGGTAACCGAAGCCAGCGGTCTGGCGGAAGAGACATTTGAAGCCATTGAGGGATTGCTGACCGGCGACTCCCGGCTGCTGCTTATCTTTAATCCGTTGCGGACCTCGGGTGAGGCGTATAAAAGTGTAACCAGTCCCTTGTACAGCAAATTCAAGCTGAGCAGTTTAAATGCGGTAAATGTGCGCGCACAAAAGACGCTGGTGCCCGGTCAGGTGGATTATACCTGGGTAAAGGAACGAGTGGACTCGTGGTGCAGAAAAATAACAGAGCATGAAGCCGATGCAGGAATGATGGATTTCCGGTTCAAGGGGCAGTGGTATCGTCCCAACGATCTGTTCAGGGTTAAGGTGCTGGGCGAGTTTCCCAAAGAAGCAGAGGGACAGCTCATACCTGTTGCATGGGTAGAGACCGCACAGCAGCGTTGGCAGCAGATGAATGAAACAGAGCGAAAGCAGGGCTTTATGCGATTGGGCGTGGATGTAGCAGGTATGGGGCGGGACTCGACCTGTTTTGCGAGGCGTTTCGGTCAGGTAGTTGATAGTATTTCAGTATACTCTAAACTGGATGCAATGGCGGTCTCGGGGCGGATTTACCATGAACTGCGGGTGGAAGAAGATACCGCATTCGTTGACACCATTGGTGAAGGGGCTGGTGTATACGCGCGATTAAAGGAGCAGAATATTAATGCTGTCAGTGTAAAAGGATCGGAATCCGCTCAGGATATGACCGATGTAACTGGTGAGCGTCAGTTTGTGAACATGCGCGCGTATTTACACTGGGCTTTGCGTGATGCTTTGGACCCTGCCGGGCAGATCAGGCTGGCGTTACCCCCGGATGACGTATTACTGCAGGAGATTACTGCTCCGCAATATGTGGTACAGTCGAATGGAAAAATCCAAATCGAAAGCAAAGAAAAGATCATCACCCGGCTGGGACGTTCACCGGACCGGCTGGATGCTGTATTGAATACATTTTACCCACACACAAACGACAATTGGACAGGTATGTACTGGATCAGCAAAGGGAGATGACTATGCCAAAGAGAAAAAGTACGGTAAAGCGGCACAATGCAATCCGCCGCAGGGTGTATGATCATGCAGTCAGATTATGGAACAACGGAGTACGCAGCTATGTCAAGCAGGCTTGTTTGGACCTGTCGGATGAAACCGGATACGCGCCATCAACTCTGGAAGATATTTATTACGGCAGGCACTAAACCAAATCACCCACCTGAATAGCCGTCACTCAGGTGGGCGATATTTGGAGAGGAGGGCAACATGAAACCTCATTATATTGAACTACAATTTGTGTTTTTTGGTTCCCAATAATAATAGGGATAAAAATAATAGCCATCAAGATGCTCAGAATCGAAAAAAAGTATTTTTTTGGGGGGAATTTTGCTTAAAGGTGATTCAAAAGAAATAAATTTTGCAATATTTTTTAGTTAATGTTTCCTTTGAGCTCTTTTGGCTTTGCGGTTAATTAGAACGGAGGAATTTATGAATATGCAAAATTTAATACAATCCATAAAAGACCATGAAGGCAAACGTAACACCGCATATCAGGACCCGTTGGGCATCTGGACCATCGGGTACGGGCACAATCTGGAAGCCCGGCCCTTGTCCGATGCGGTGCTTGAGCACATACTTGCGGAGGATATCGAGACCGCTTTGCGGGATATACGCTCCATTATCCCCGCATTTGACGAATTGGATGATACCCGCAGACAAGTGTTGGTTGAAATGGTATTCAACCTGGGCAAAACACGATTTACAAGCTTTAAACGTATGCTTGCTGCTATATATAAAAAGGATTTCAATACCGCTGCTAATGAAATGCTGAACAGCAAATGGCACACGCAGGTGGGAAGACGGGCCGAAGTGCTGGCGGAGCGGATGCGGTTGGGAGACGATAATTAATTATCGAGTTTTGTAGGCGACTAGCCAGACACGAGAGTGTATGGCTAGTCTTTTGAAAAATTTATTAAATTCTTGACATTTTAAAATTATATGATTTTAATGAGTTGTATTCAATTCGCGAATCGCGAATTGATATTATTATAAGGTGTTTGTTATGAAGCAGCATAAAGGGATGAGACCGCAGGATATTGTGGTTTTGTTGAAAATCTCTACTTTGAAAAATCAAAAATGGTATGCCAAGGACCTGGCGAATGCTCTGTATATCAGTCATTCAGAAATTAGTGAATCTTTGAATCGTTCCAGTATAACTGGACTTTTATCTCAGAATAAAAAATGGATTATGCCCTCAGCATTGCTTGAATTTCTAGAGCATGGGTTAAAATATGTTTTTCCGGCAATTATTGGTCCAGTTCAGCGGGGAATATATACCGCTCACAGTATGTCCCCGTTAAATACCATGCTACATGTGGATTTGCCCTATGTCTGGCCCTGGGCAAAAGGAAATGAGAGGGGGCAATCCGTAGAACCCTTGTATTCCAGTGTACCGGTAGCATGTAGAAATGATAAAGAATTGTATGAATTGTTGGCATTAACCGATGCAATTCGTATTGGCAAAGTACGGGAGCAACAGTTGGCTGTTCAAGAGCTGGAGAACAGGATCTTTTGAGTCATTCGTTAAAATCAATTGTCAAGTTTGATAATGTAACAGGAGCTGTTTAATTAATAAACAACTCCTGTAGTGTTAACTGAAATTATGTATTATTACCGCACCAGCAGCATTTTTTTCTCTGCGGTAAAATTACCGGTTTTGATACGATAAAAATAAACACCCGAAGCCAGGCCTTTGGCATCAAAAGTCCGGGTATATGTACCGGGTGAAAATTCTTGATTGGCCAAAGTCTGTACCAGACGACCCTGAATATCAAATATTTCAAGAGTTACCAGTTCCTGTTTGGTTACGGTAAATTCAATAGATGTAGTAGGATTGAAAGGATTGGGATAGTTCTGCGACAAGTTGTACATGGTTGGTAGATGTATGTCAACATTATCCGATTCAACAGACGTAACAAATGTCAACCATGCGTATTGCATGTACAACCCCATATAACCGTAAACATCTCCATAAACATGGTAATACGAGCCATCTATGGAAAACCATAAATAGGCAAACATGCTGTACATATTCGCCATGGGAGTTAGCATTGCAGGCATATAAGAAGAACAAATTGCCAGTGTAGTTAATACATAATAATCATATGCTACAAAATATAATCCAGGATCAACATACCCCATACTGTAGACCAACAGACCGTTCCAGAACATAATATCGGTTATCAAGCCCTCACCTTCATTCGTACTTTTAATTGCAAGCGCTGAATTATACGCACGTTGATTTTCCTCTACCAGAAAGTCTGTTTGACTGGATCTGAAATGAATATCAAATCCTATTTTAAATATTTCCAGATAATATTTGTAATTACCTTCACTGTTAACCGTAGAAATATTTTTTGATTTATTTCGAAAATTCGGATTTGGTTGATTTTGGACGCCAAATGCTATTAATTCAGGATCAAGGCTGGCTGCGACTACCAGAGAATCATTCATGCATATACTGGTGACCTTGCCCTGGGTAGGTACTGTTTGCAATAGTTCTGTAGTATCCGGATTACTGATATCCAATACTTCTATACCGTGGTTATCATTATCCGTGAAATACGCGATATATGCAACCATACTATCCGCATTTACAACAAAATCCTGACCGTCACCTGGCAGATCGTGAATCGATTTAAATTCTATAGTTTCAGGGGCCTCCAGGTTTACATTCGAATGGTAAAGAAAACCCGGTTGCTCAATTCCCGTGATCACATAAACATCATTATCAACAACCTGTAAAGCACGGGTTGATTGTCCAAGTTTTGTTTTATGGACCAGTGCGATATTGTTCAAATCATTTACATCCAGAATTGATATTGAGCTGTCCTTAATGGCATACAAGTAGGGGCCCCTTTTTTCCATACGTATATATTCGCCAAACTCTCTAGTCTTTCCAATCAATTCAGGGTCCGGTTCTTCAAAATTTGTAAATTTATAAATCCATAAACCTTCAAAAGAAGAAACAAACAGTGTATCACCACTCGCTACCATAGAAGTTAAATTAACCGGTTCCTGATAGTTTGATGCATGTATAGGATTTTGTGAATCAGATACATCGAACAACGTCAAGCCGGCATTGCTGCCCCAGGGAATAGTAGTGGCTATATAGTTGGGAATTGTTGTAATGGATGAAATATTCATGTATAAATTTTCAACATATAAATACTGACTTTTAACAACGGGATTTTGTGGATCAGATATGTTCCCAATAATAAAATAGGTATCCATGCCGGAACAGGGAACATAAATATAATCATCTTGTATCGCAAAGATAGTAGGATTAAGAAAGGTTGTAGAATTTCCATCCACAATTTTAGTTTCCATAATATTTATGTATTGTGGATCGAGTGGATCAGAGATATCATAGACCAGTATCCCATAATTGGGATATTGGTCCGTTGCAATATAGGCATAGTTGTTATAAATTTGAATCGATCTGACACGTCCCGAGTTGATAGCGTTGACTCTGTCGGGCGTAGATGGATCGGCAATGTTAAATATGACTGTATTGTCGTCGCCACCTACAAACAGAAATGAATCTATTAATGCAACACCATTGGCAGAAACCATCGTATTAGATAATAAAGTTGGATTTTGCGGATCCTCTATGGAAAAAATCTGCAAACTGTCGCCACTGGCCAGATAAACAATTCCACTATCAATACAAACATCATCAAAGTTGTTAAAAGTAACAGGAACCGTCACATCCAGTACTGGTGCAAGTGGATCAGTAATATCAATAATCTGTATCCCGGTGTCGCTCCATGCACAAAAAGCATAAATTTGGTCTCCTTGAACCAACATTTTTTCCGGACCATCAGCCAGAGTTATCGCGTTATGTTTTTGAAAAGAGCCGTCATTATAAGATAATACATTCAGGTCCATTGCCTGACTAAAATACAGATAGGTCCCATTGCTAACAATGCAGTTGGGTTCTCCACCCAGATGTGCAACATTTTCAACTGTAAATTCGTCAATGTTGGATTGAGTTAATCCCTGTGCTGAGAACATGAAAAGAACAATGAATAATAGTCCTAATGTTAATGTTTGTAAAAGGTTTTTCATGCTTTTCCCTTTCCTAGGTAATATATCAATTGTTATAATAATTCTTTTATTGAAAAGATATTACAGATATCAACCATTAACTTTTGTTTCCCACTAGATTTAAAAAGATATGTTTGAATTAAACAAAATAATTTAGCAAAGTCAATGTTAAATTGAATTAAATTCAAATAAATAATTAAAGAATGATAATAATTGATTTTGTAAATTTTATTTTAGGCTGTTTATGAAATGCTGAAAAATGGATGGTTAATTGAGCCGTATTATGCGCCTGGAAGGGTGAATGCGGTCGATAAAGGAAATTATTTATATGAAAATTTTTATGAAATTTTTAATTTTTGTTTATAAGTATTAATCGTATCATATGTTGCATCCCAAATCATGTTTCTTAATTCTAAACCATTTGTGATTGATATTAATATGAAACCATTAGAATTATTTTGGTTATCGGTTCTCAATCTGAAAATTTCATAGCCAATTACGAAATTTTTTTCTAACTTTTTCAGTTTTGAATTTTTTGAAAAATTAAAAAAATTATAAAAAGGAGGTATAATGTATTTAAGCATAATATTATCCAAATCATTTAGTTCATTTTGTGCTTTCATTGGTGGTTGATAAAGAACTAATAATTCAATTGGAACCTTTAGTTCTTTTAAAAACATATGTTTAGAAAAAAAATCATTTATATTTTTTTTAATGATTTCCATATATTCTTTAGTTGAAAAACCCTTGGAATTTGGTGTTTCAGGGTATCTAAGATAGATTGGGGAGTTAACAATTTTGTTTTTTAGGAATTTTGCAATAGTTATATTATTATCTTCGTTTAATTGAAATATTGTTTGGTCTTTGTTTTTCATTTTTTCAAAGGATTTAAATATCCAATAGATGTCATTAAATTCCATTCTATTATGGCTTAGAAAATTTGTTTGTAAATTGTATAAATTGTAATTCAATTGAATGTTATATTCATCAGGTTCATAATTATTTATATTTTTTATCAACTCGTCATATTTGAGTTTATATTTATTGTAATTCTCTTTATAATTATTAAAATAATAATTATTGCTATCATGGTGTTTCATTATTTCGAATGCTAAATATAAATCTTGTAAGAAACAATTAAATGGATAAACTGTAATGTCTATATTTGTATCATATGAAATATTATTGGATATAGTTTGATGATTTTGTGCCTTGATTTCTGATAATTCATTTGAATCTATTGGTGGGAAGTAAACTACTGAAAGATAGGAAATTTGGCTATCATCTTTTAAAAGTAATCTATTGTGGTTATTATCATCAGCATTTGGATATAAAAGATCAATAATATTTTTTACAATATTTTGAATTTGTGGTGAATTAGATATTGAAGTATGAATCTCTAATCTAATAGCAACTTCACTTCTAAATGGTCTTCTGTTATTTTTTTTTAGAAAAGTGGATATATCTTTTTTAATATTATTTTTTTCTTGAACTCGGATACTTTTTTTTGTTAAATGATGAAGTTTGTTTGTTTTAAATTTAATTTTTCTTCTTTGTCTCCATTGATATCTGTTAATTCTACCTTCAATTGTTTCTATATATTCGGATTTTATAAGTGGTTTATTTTTTCTACACATGAAAAATATCCCCTTTTTACAATATACTAATGTAGGATCTTTTAAATGAATTGTATTGATATTTTATATAGTTTTCAAGGGATTTTTTTAAAATTGTATTGACATTATGTTTTGTGTGATTTATATTTTGTAGTATTTACTACATGAAGGAGTTATGTCATGAGTGTTATGAGTGTCCGTATTGAAGATAATAAAAAGAAAGCATTAAAGATCATTGCTTCCGTTCAGGGACGATCTATGGGAGGTATTATCTCAGAGTTAATTGATGGATATATTGATGAGAATATTGATGTTTTAAAAGAGCTGCCTGAAAAAGAGAATCTTAAAGAACTGATGAAAATGTCCGAATCCTCATTTGCCGAATGGGACAATAAGGAGGATGAAATCTATGACTCATTATAAGCAGTGGGATATTGTTCTTGTACCATTTCCTTTTACCGATTTATCTACAAATAAAAAGCGCCCTTCATTGGTTATCTCTCCTAATCAATGCAATGTTGAACAGGATGCTGTTATTGCCTTTATTACCAGTAATCTTGATGTTAAATCAAGATTCGGAGATTATTTGATTCAGGAATGGAAAAAAGCCAATTTACCTAAACCCTCTTTGATTAGAATGAAATTTGCAACTATAGATCAATCTATCATTATTAAAAAGTTAGGTGCCTTGCCGGATAAAGACATAGAACTTTTCAGGTCAGAGTTGATTCATTATTTTTCAATATAATATGACTTTTAAAGGATAAAAGCTGGTATAAGGGGTAATTTTTTTTCAAGCACACAAAGCTCTGATGGTCATAATTTTTTAACTCTTATAGTTATTTAACATTTATTATAAATTTTTCTCTCTTGCTGTATTTTACGCAAATGTGATTTAACTCACTCTGGTGTTGAATAAACCCCGGCCTTACTCTGTTTTATGGTTCTTGAACCCAATTCATTTGTTTGTCACTCAAACGGAGTATTATTATGAAGTATATAGACTGGTTGTTTAAGATATATGTTAATCCACGTCAATGGTTACTCATTTTATTGGTCGTGTCAGTACCGGTTTTTTCTGCCAAAGTACCGGATGAGAATGGAATGATCCCCGTTACAGATGCGAATGGTTCCATCATTTTGGTAAAAGCGGATGATGATCCTGATTTTGATGGGATTTCTACCGCTCTTGAAGAAAACGGTTTTATGGTGGAAAGCGGCAACATTGTCCCTTGGGATGGTGACAGCAGCAAGACTTTTTATATTACAGACTGGCGACGCGCAAGCACAGACGGCGATCCTTATGACGATTATACCGAAGCCACCGGTGCAAACTTGCCGGCAGGTGTGTATCCGCCGGAGGATGATCCCCTTGTAGCCGCACGTCCGCGAATTGTGGTAAAAATGTCTGAATATGATGTGTACCCCACCGATACGATAACGGATTCGCACGGTGGGGCACAAGGTACCGCTTATACCAATGAAACATCCAATTCCAGTACCTTTACCCAAGAGGTATCGACCGGTGTTGAAATCGGTACTGGTGGTTTAAATAGTAACGCACAGTATTCAGAATCCGTTTCCGAAACCTGGTCTTATAGCAATAGTACAACTTCCAGCAGTGAAATGAATTGGAACAGTGCCCGTACCACACAACCGGACAAAGCGGCACGTCTTGAACTGCAAGTTTTTATCGAAAATACTGGTGCAGTCAGTGCGCTGGATGTGGTACCCACAGTAAATCTGAAACTGGGTGACAAGGTCATAGAGACCTTTACCTTGCCGCAGGCAGAGAGCCTCACGCCGGCAGGGACTACTACCAGTCGCTACCCGGTTTCCGGTACCATCAATGTGGGGCAGGCTAATGGTCATGATATTTATGTAACCATGGAAGAATTACGAGCTATTCAACTGGGTACTCCGCTGACTCTGGATGTGACACAGGTATCTGCCGAGGTGGTAACCATTGGGAATGAGAATAATGAGATTACCAAATCCTGGAATAATTACATCAGTGAGATAGAGTTGGTCTCTATGGATGTAATTACAATTGTCGGAAGTCAGGAGCCCACACACCATCAGGTGTTTACCGGTTGGAACCGCTGGGACCCCGCTTACAGTTTAAAAACGGTTTTGAAACGTATACTGGATGTGGAAGATGGGCCGAACGGCACCCGTATTGAAGGTCGTGCTTATCCTGATGAATGGTACGTGTCTTCATCTTCACAAAAGGTAATTGATGAATGGGAGAACGTGGGCAGACCCAATGATATGCTGAATTTACGTACATATCCAAATACAAGGATGGTGCTAACAAGCCCCGGTGATAACAATGCTCCCGAGGTTAACATGGCTTTTTTTTCAAGTTTGCCGGGAGATACCTCGTCGTACAGTCGGGCTTTGGTGAGCGTTATTCCGGGTGAATTTCCCATTTCGCGGGTTACGGCAACCGTTCCCATGGATGGGTATGAGCATGAGATTGACCTCGTTAAAAATGAATATGGGTTCTTTGTCAATGCCGAGCCTTTTACAACGGTTCCGGAAGGGGCCGGTATTGTTGTCGTAAGAAATGCCCGCGGCGATCAGGTTACAAAATCCATCACCTTTCCTGCTATTTATAACAGTGCCGAGGATGTAAGAATGTACAGTCGGTTTTTACCCAATCCCGGTGGTAATTTTTGGATCAATTCCGGAGATTATTTTCAAAATGCACCGGTCTTGTTGTATTGTCTGTTTTACGATACGGAAACCGGTGACAGCCTTGAAACGGCTAAAACCTTTTTATCTCTGCCAGAGACCGGTCCGAAAGTGAACTATGCGGATTGGTTGGAAGATACCGATTACTGGCGCACCCACTATACCAAGGTTGAAATAAATCCAATAGACCTGGCAATTAAAGAAAGAGATACCACCTTTGCTCAGACTGAAACCATTCATAGCTATTTTGAACCCTATTCCGGTAGGCCCCTATACGGGAGTGTAAACCTGACCTATAGTCATTTGGATACAGCTTATGCCAATGTTGACCTGACCGGAACGCCATATCAAGTCAGTTGGCGGACTCGGTTTGCGCTAACCAGTCCCGGTGCCCAGGGGATTGTGACAGCAGATCCGGATTGGAAAAAAGTAAATGTTATGGCAGTCAAGAACGACTCCCGTCCCGATACCGACAGAAGCATCGGTTTTGGCGGTGGTTTTTCATTATATACAGCGAACCGTTCGTTCAGTTTTAGCTATGAAAATGAATTGCCGGGCAATGCAGTGGTGTTGAGTGATAATGACGAGATGGGCTATGTGAACATGGGTACCAATGTGGAACTGCCATCCGATGCTTTTACAATTGAAAGCTGGATTTATCCTACCGGACCGGGAGGTTATTCCACTATGGGCGGTATTGTTTTTAATTTGGAAGGAGTTCTGGAAGTTGCACGGTTCCCGGATGGTTCTATACAATTTTCAATTGCTAATACCGAACCGGGATGGGGCTGGCAAAATACCGGCTTTATTGCTCCGGACTCGATGTGGACGCATATCACATTTGTTTATAACTCTATATTCGATGAAATTGTCATGTATTTTTCAAACAGGAACGGCAGTCGTTACCAGGGATTTTGGGCAGATGGTGAGCTGGATGACAGGCATCCGGATATGAATGAATTCCGTGTAGGTGGCCGGCAAGGTGATTCGAACGAGAATTTTCAGGGCTTGATTGACGAGTTACGCATTTGGTCACATGAACGCTCTTCGGGAATTATTAACAAGTATATGTACGATCCACTACCGGAAGAGATTTACAAAGATGATAGTTATGGTCTGATCGGTTACTGGCGTTTTGACGAACTGGAAGAACTGGGTGTTGGCGAACCGGGAGCCAATGATGTACGTGACCTGTCTTTTAACGGCAACCATGGTGATATGGTTGGAGATGTCCGGTTATCCTCCGGTATTCCTGTATTGATAGAGGGCGATAACAGCAGCACCCCTGATGTGTTTGTGCTAAACCAGAATTATCCCAATCCGTTTAATCCTGTTACTACTATCAGTTACAGCTTGTCTAAAGCATCGCATGTAGAGTTGTCCGTTTATAACATGAACGGTCAGCGGGTGAATACCCTGCAAAACAGTAGACAAAACGCAGGCGTCTACGAGTTACAGTGGAACGGAACTGACCAATATGATCAACAGGTGGGGAGTGGAGTTTACTTTTGTAAAATTATAGCAGGTCAATTTTCAGATACCAAAAAAATGATCTTGATTCGATAGTATATTTTACAAAAATCTCTCGGATTTATACCTCCGGGTGATTGATGAAAAAACAATACAATCTCCTTACCAAATTTTATTTAGTAAGGAAAGTTGGCTCCAAGCTGTGCTTGGAGAAAAATTCACAATGCGCAGATTGTTAATTTGCCAATATTTTCGAAGCAAGGTTTCGCGCAATAGTTCCGACCCATCCGTTATCTGACGGATGGGTCAGAGAGTTTTTGGTTTTCAAGATTTTAGTCTTTTTCAACAATCATCGGGAGATTGTTTTCAACTTCTCGGTTTTTCTTCTTCCTCATTATTAATCCAGTTATAATCAAATATCTCATCTCATTGAATCCTTGTATTCCTATTCTTTTGTTATATTACATATTTTTGTCTCATTCGTGTTTTATAAAGCCTTATTACATTATAATGCTCCGCTCAAACCAACACCGAATCTTTTTTATGAAAATGTTGATCAAGAATTTGGTGTGATTCTTAAATTAGTCTCCACATCCTTGATTTCATAATCATTTTCTGATTTTTTTTCAAAATGCGACATATGTACTGGTTTTTGCGACATATGTGCTTGGTATTTGTTTTTCAAAATCGTTACATTAGTTAATTTTCAATATAAGAATAAATCCAAGGATGCAATGCAATGAAACTGTTTAAAATTTTTTTCCTGGTTTGCCTTATCAATACTACGATCCATGCTTTGGATTTTACTTTGGTAACCGACAAGTTTAGTAATATTTCCGGTAGTGGTTATAAATTAAGACCTCTTGTAACTGACCTTGATTCTGATGGCAGGCTGGATTTATTGGTAAATGTTGATTCAGATCCGTCAAAGCTTTGGTACTATACACAGTATCCCGAAGAGCCAACCAAGTTTATCAGGCAATCAGTTAATTTCGCCGGTATTTCTGAAACCGCAAGATTTGGTTTTTCAATTGTAGATCTTGATGCTGACGGATTGCTGGAATTAGTTGAAGCTGATGGTTTTGGTGGCTTTAACGTATATAGGCAAAATTCCCTGAATTCAACAACATTTAATGCAACAAATATTATCATGATAGATCATTTACTCGAGTGGTACCCGATGCCTGTTTTTACCGATTTTGATCTTGACGGGCAGTTGGACATGCTTGCAGGTCTGTATAATGGACAAATGCCTCATTATGAACAGGACCCGGGAGAAAATACGTTTTCAAGAATTAGTGGAACATTTAGCGGTATTGATATCGGAGACTATGCCGCCCCCACATTGGTTGATCTGGACAATGACGGTCTGCTGGATTTGATCATCGGGAGTGCGAGTAATGATGCGCTTTATCATTATGAACAAGACCAGCTTAACCAGCCTGTTTTTTCCCGGGTAACAACCCAATTGGGTGGTTTTACTTTTGGCGATGAGCCTGCTCCATGCTTTACAGATCTGGAACAGGATGGATACCTTGATTTACTGGTTGGAAGCGCAAACGGACAAATTGCGCATTACAGGGCCACAACAGCAACGCTGGAAACCCAATGTGTATCGACCACTGAACCGACAATCCTATCGTCTACATCCGCAGTTGTGGGGGGCGAGGTGTTGAATGATAACGGATCTCTTGTTTACAGGCGGGGAGTGTTTTATAGCCTTACCAATTCGCTTCCGGGGCCGGGAGATGGCTACGCACCAATAGGAACCGGTGCAGGTGAATTTTCCACTACCTTGACAGACCTTGAAGTTGGGAAAAAGTATTTTATCAGGGCCTTTGCTACCAATGCCCTGGGGACTTGGTTTGGTGATGTAAAAACATTAATCACTTCTGTTGGTAATATTGATGCAGGTGAATATGCAGCCCCGGCTTTGGTCGATCTTGACTATGATTTAAAGTTGGACCTGATTGTAGGTAAAGAGGATGGTACCCTTGCTCACTATGAACAGGCCGAAACAAATTCCATGACCTTAAATCTGGTAACGGATAATTTTAATAATATTGATGTTGGTGGCCAATCTTCTCCTGTTTTTTTGGACCTGGATAATGACGGTCTGCTGGATTTGCTGGTCGGTAACCAGAACGGCACTGTTGACAGGTTTGAACAATACGAGTTTGATTCATCAGTATTCAATTTAGTAAAAAATAATTTTCTAAACTATGATGTAAATAGTTACGCCAAACCTGCGATAGCGGATATTGACGGAGATGGTCTCATCGATATTCTTGTTGGACAACTTTACGGTAGGCTCCGCCATTTTGAACAGGATGCATCTGATCCTGAAATATTTAATCTGGTCAATAGCGAGTTTAGCGGTATCGATGTGGGCTATAACGCGGCCCCCTTTTTCACAGATCTGGATGATGATGGCCGGCTTGACCTTTTGGTTGGCAAGAGGAATGGCGAGGTTGAACATTACAGACAGGATTCACAGTATTCGTTGTCTTTTTCTCTTGTTGTAGATAGTTTTGGGGGCATTGACACGGGAGGCTATGCGGTCCCTGCTGTTTGTGATATAAACGGTAACAATCGTTTTGATATGTTAATAGGGCAGGTTGATGGTAAAATTATTTTTTGGGAGTCTGGTGATGTTACTGTAAACCGTTCGTGCATGACTACTGACGTTCCGATCTCTGAAACGGATACGAGATGGACCCTGGGGGGTTCGGTAACTGATGATAACGGCCATTTTGTTTATGAACGGGGCGTCTGTTACAGCGCTGAAAGCACGGAACCTGTTTTGGGTAATAGTGATGTTGTAAAATCAAATTGTAATAACCGTGTTGATAATTTCTCTATGAATTCGCTGCCTATGATTGAAGCAAATACGTATTATTGCCGCACCTTTGCACAGAGTTCGCTGGGTCTGTTTTACGGCCCTGTAAAATCCTTTACAACTGGCTCAACTTCTCTTTTTGAAAGAGTAACCTCAAATTTTGCAGGAATAAATTATGGTTCGTGGACGTTGTCACAACCTAATTTTACAGATATAGATGGCAATGGTTTACTGGATTTGCTGATGGAAAAACAGTATCGTCTTTTACATTATGAGCAAGCCGAGGTCAATTCAAGCTCTTTTATAATAAAAACGGGCGACCTTCTTGGAAGGCAGGTCGTTGGGATGCGGACTGTTGCTTTCGCAGATCTGGATGGTGACGGTTTATTGGACCTGCTTGCCGGCAACGATGACGAAGCTATTTGCCATTTTGAACAAAGTGAGTTAAACTCGACTTCTTTTGTTCTGATTAATGAACAATTTAGTGGTATTCAATTTGTCGATTATTATAAAATCAATCTCCAATTAACTGACATTGACCAGGACGGTTTATTAGATCTCATAATCGGGGAGTTATATGGGAATAATTTAATTTATGAACAATCCTCAAAATACAGTTATGACTTTGTCGCAAGAGAACATATACCGGTTGGTATTAGCCAGCCCGCTTGTGCTGATATTAATAGTGACGGAATGCTGGATGTTTTTTCAGGAGCTTATCAGGGTAACATTGAGCACTTTGCGCAGTCAGCGCCAAACGCATATAACTTTTATCTCGTTAATGAGGAATTTCAAAATATAGCTATCGGTCATTCTGCTGCTTGTGCTTGTACAGATGTTGATGGTGACGGAAAACTTGATCTTATAGCGTCGGATCAGGACGGTATGGTAACTCGTTGGGAAACGCGAAATGTTGTTATCAACAAAGAGTGTGTTACTACCGCGTCAGCGTCATCGGTTGAGCAAACCAGTGCCGCATTGGGTGGTGAAGTGACGTATGATAATTTTGTACCTGTTCTCAGGCGCGGCGTTTGTTACAGCACATCCAACAATACGCCCACACTGGCAGATTCCAAATTCTATATGCAGAGTGGTGTAGGGAGTTTTTCCGACACGGTGACCGGCCTTGAGCCCGCTACTACCTATTACTATCGTGCGTTTTGCCAGAGCAAACTGGGATCTTTTTACGGCCCCGTAAAGACTTTTACCACGGACCAGGCGGTACAATTTTCCGTACGTGTTTTTCTGGAAAGCGCTTATAATGCCTCTGCCGATAATCCGGAAATGAATACAGACCTGAATGCAAATATTCCTGCTATTTCACCTTTTGATGATAATAGGGATGCAGGCAGTATTGCCGCAGACATTACCGATTGGGTGCAGCTTGAGCTGCGCAGCACGGCTGATGGCGAAGCCGTCTATAGCTGTTCATATTTGTTACGCAGCGACGGCTGGCTTGCAGAAGCGGACGGCACAGATACCAGTCTGAGTCTTGGTGATACGGCAGTAGGCGCGTACTATATTGTTATCCGTCATCGCAATCATCTTGCGGTAATGAGTGCCGAAGCGCACTCGTTGAACCTTACAGTTTCCACGTATGATTTTTCAACCGGGTTGAACAAATACTATGGCGGCGAGGCCGCGCTGCTGGAAGAAGGCATTTACGGAATGTACAAAGGCGATTGTAATGGGTCGGGTGTGATCAATGCATCGGACTATCTTACTATTCGTAACGAATCTGGTACAAACGGTTATTCTAAATGTGACGCAAATATGAATGGCAGTGTCAATTCAACTGACTATTTGGTAGTTAAACCCAATAGTGGAAAATGTTGTAAAGTACCGTGAAATTTAAAAAAAATGTAATAATCCCGCTTGGGCCGGGATTTGAGATTTTCTCTTGATATTTTAACTCAAATGCGACATATGTACTGGTTTTTGCGACATATGTGCTTGGTACCCAAGGTTAAGATTTCTTAAATTTACATGAATCTAGTTTCTATAATAATGATGTAAATGTGATCGGTGGTAACTAGGCTCTATATGTAATTTTGAACAAACTCATATCCTGAAACTGCTGTAACGTTTTTTTAATAACAATTGTAAAAATCCCGGTTAGGTATTAAGAAATCTACCCCATCCTAAATCAATATGCTTGACCGGGATTATATAAATTTTGTCTGGTTTTAGATGCAATATATGAACTTGAAATTGAATTATAGTTGTGTTTTTTTAATGTGAAGAGAATTTAGGTTTGTAATTTGTGAAATTTTTATTGATAGAATTTAATATTAACTATGGAGAAATTAAATGAAAAAGATTGCTACCGTAGTAGTGGCTCTAGTCGCACTAAGCATTACAGCAATTGCGGGTAATGTAACTGTAACATTAAATGGAGTAAATCCTTTATACCTCAATATTAAAGGTGACAGCCAGCCGGAAGAGGCTGCAAGTCTAAGTGTTTACTTGTACTATTGTGATGATGGAGTAACGACTATAGCCTCTGCAGATAATGTCGATGCCTCACAAATTGAAACCACCTGGGGTTGGGGAACTGGCTTGGCTAATAAAGCAATTCAAACCGGATCATGGGAAAAAGCCGGTCATACCTTTACCAAACGTGTTTTTTATAACAATGGCGATATTTTTACACAGGATGACTATTGGCCTACCAGCGGTATTAATGCAATTGTTTACAATTTTTCCGTTGTTGGCAGTGGAAATGTGTTTATTGAACTTAACGGCAGCGATGCAATTGCAGATTACTCGGCACAAGCGCATACGGTAACGTTTACTAATCAAGACTCTCCATTACCTGTAGAGCTCTCTTCTTTTCAGGCGAGTGAAGCCGAAAACGGTGTTGAATTAAAGTGGTCTACAGAATCTGAAATCAATAATCTGGGATTCATACTGGAACGCTGCAAAGAGAATGATCAATGGCGTGAAATTGCATCCTATCGCACTGTAGATGCACTGCAAGGTCAGGGCACCGTATCTCATACATCCCGTTATGCGTTTACGGATGAAACTGTTGAATATGGTTCTACCTATAATTATCGTCTTTCAGATGTAAATTCCAATGGTGAATCCAGCGTACTGCAAAGTCTGAGTATTACCCTGGAATCCATACCCGAAACCACAGCGCTGGATGCACCTTACCCAAACCCTTTTAATCCGGAAACCAAAATTTGCTATCATCTGGCAGAGAAAAGTCCGGTTGAGGTTTCTGTATTTAATGTGCTGGGAAGCAAGGTAGCTACTTTGGTGGATGGTGAACAACCTGCTGGTCATTATAATCTTTTGTGGAATGGTCGGGACGATGCTGGTAACCAGGCAGCATCCGGCATGTATTTGATTGTTTTCAAAAGTTATGCAGGTGTGAAAACCCACAAAGTTGTGTTGATGCGATAAGTAAAAAAATGTCCGTCTGTATATGGGGGGGCAGACGGACATTTTTATAGCATGGGGATAGCCAGTAATATCTGATTAATTGTTTATCATTTTTAATTAAAAGTTGTTGTGTTTTTCATTTTTTTTTTTATACTATCAATATTCATTATATTTCCCAATTAATAGTCATAATTAAACACTTGTATGATGGCACAAAAGGCCCCAAAATCCAAGTCAGGTGGTATTACCCGGAATGTAGTAATACTGGGTGTTGTCAGTCTGTTTACCGATGCTGCCAGTGAAATGATCTATCCGCTGGTGCCTGTATTTATCACCTTGTTGGGTTCAAGTGTGCTTGTGCTTGGTGTAATTGAAGGTATAGCAGAGACCACTGCGGCCATGTTAAAGCTGATCAGCGGTGTAATATCAGACCGCATGGGTAAACGAAAACTGCTGGTTGTGATTGGTTATGGAATATCTTCACTGGTTCGTCCCTTCACGGGGATCGTTGCATCTGCATGGCAGATTGTGTTTGTGCGTATGCTTGACCGGGTCGGAAAAGGGATACGTACCGCCCCCCGCGATGCGTTGATTGCATCGTCGGTAGACTCTAACTCCCGCGGCAGGGCTTATGGATTTCACCGTGCTATGGATCATGCCGGTGCGGTGATTGGTCCGTTACTGGCTATCTCGGTTCTGATGCTGCTGATTTTGGTCTTTCATATGCAAGATACATTGCGTATCCTGCGTTGGACTTTTATACTTGCCATCATTCCGGGTATTTTTGCTGTACTTGCTTTGGTGTTATTTGTTCATGAAAAAATAGATACTGTTCCCCAAAAACAATCCACTTTATTCTCACTCAAGCAATTTGATAAAAATTTTCTTAAATATATTGCAATTGTTACGCTGTTTACCTTGGGCAATTCATCGGATGCATTTTTATTGTTTCGGGTTCAGGAAGCGCTCAATGACAATAATTCACTTTATTCAATATTATATCGACTGCCCCTGTTCCGTGAAATGCTTGAGGGATTCGGGGATGCAGAAATTCGAAAACAACTGATCAATATTTTATTTGTGCCGTTGGTGTGGGCCTTTTTTCATGTGATCAAGGTTCTGTTTTCAACACACCTGGGTACATTGTCTGACAGGACCGGCAGAAAAAGAGTGATCAATATTGGGTGGGCCATATACGCCTTTGTATACCTGGGATTCGCATTTTTGAACAGGTTTGACAGCTCATTACATCTGCCGCTTGTATTTGTTTTATTTTTTATTTATGCGTTATATTATGCCTTTACCGAGGGGGCAGAAAAAGCATTTGTTGCGGATATTGTCGCACCGGAAATACGGGGCAGTGCGTTTGGCATGTTCAATTTTTCAATAGGATTGTCAGCATTGCCGGCGAGCATTATATTTGGATTTTTATACAAATCCTTTGGAGCTTTTGTTGCTTTTGGAACAGGTGCTTTTATTGCATTTGTATCTATGATTTTGCTTGCAGTACTGGTTAATGAAAAATCTAACACAAATGAAATATCCTAATTCACAACTTGAAAAAATGGGAAATATTATGAAAAAACATACAAACCTGGGCTGAAGGCATTTTATGACTGCCATCATTCCACCCTGCGCTGCGGCCTGTTTAGCGGGTGTTTGTGGTACCGCGCTTGCTGACACGAATAAGTTTGAGCAAAAACATAATCCTGATTTTTCTTATGCAGATTATTACGCGGTTCAGTACCGCGAATTCATCAAACTTTCGCAAGCTCTTGAGCAAGAGTGGGGTAAGGATAAATTGTTAGAATTCCTGACAAAAAAGACCCAGGAACGCACCTTTAAACGGGGCCAGGAACAGGCAAAAAAAACTGGGCAATAACAGTCTGGCTGCGTATGTTGAACAATTCCGTCCGCTTCATTATGAGAAATCATTAACACATACGATTGTTGAGGATACCGAAAATGCGTTTCAAATGCGAGTTACCGAATGCATTTGGGCAAAAACCTTTCTGGATGTGGATGAAATTGGTTACGCGCATATTTGCTGTGGTGATTATACCTGGGCAAAAGAATTTATTGAAAATATGCACATGGAACGGAATAAAACACTCATGCAGGGGATTGCTTGCAGCAATCATAGATATGTGATAGAAATATAACATGTCATGGGGATCAGTTAATATGGGGACCTTTTTTATGCTTTTAGGCTTTCCGTTAATATGGTTTGATTTTCGACATAATTGAACTATATTAAATTCAAATCTATTGGCATTGATCCACTCGGAGAGTTAATTATGAAACATCCTGTTCAGTTTTTTATCATTTTAATTTGCCTGACAACTTTGAACGCCTTTGCAGAAAAGATCCTTGATCATGATGTTGTGCTTGATCCCCAATCCGGTCATTTGCTACCCTGGACGAGTTATGATAATATCCTTTCCTGGAGTATGAATTTTCTTAAATTCTGTCCCGAGGTTGAAACCCACCACGGTAAAGATCCTTTGTATCTGGTAACTTCAAAATTAAACATGGACGGTACCTATCGGGAAAAGCAAAACAATCCGGGTAGTAATGTTTATTGGGGTATGGAGACATTTAAAAAATACTATGCCTATACCGGTGACCGCGACGCCCTGATACCTGTTCAAAAGCTGATTGAACGCGTGGCCATGTATCATACTCCTTTAGACTGGGCCTGGCCGGATGTTCCCCGTACTCAGGATGATTCACCGGATGGTGAATATACGGATGAATGGGGCGGAGTAGACAAGCTCTGCATGGTTGCAATCGGTTATATCCAATTTTCAAAATATTGTCAAGATGATATCTATATAAACAAAGCAGAGCGTATTGCAAATACTATTATACAACATATCATTCCCGGTGATGCGGAACATTCACCCCTGCCATTTAGGGTGAACCTCAAAACCGGTGAGGTTGTGGATCCCTATTGTTCCAATATGATTTTAGCAGTACAGTTGTTTGATGAATTGTTGAAACAACCCGCCTGCAGTCTGGACAAAAAACTGCTTGCTGATAAAAGAGAGCTGTTGATCCAATGGATTTTAAAATATCCCATGCAGAATCATTTCTGGTCCGGGTATTATGAAGATGTTCAGTCCAATTTTGATAATCTGAATCAGCAGAATCCTATGGAAACCGCGCGCTACCTGTTAAATAGACCTGAAACAGATCCGGAATATAAAACGCATGTACCCGAGTTGATCCAATGGGTGAAAAATCGGTTTGGTCAGGTAACACACTATGGTGCTACCAGCATCAAAGAACAGGATGGCTGTTTCAAAGAAATGAGCAGTCATACGGCCCGTTATGCATCGGTTGTTGCAAAATGGTATGGTGTATGCCAGGATCCCAAAGTAAGGGACGAGGCAAGGGCTTCATTTGCACTGGCAACCTATTCTGCTTATAATAAATATTCCAAAGACAATATATCTATCAACTATACCGGAATAGAGTATACTGAACCTTGGTTTTCCGATTCTTATTGGGACTATCTGCCCCACATTCTGGATGGACTCGCTGAATTACCAGAAATGCTGCCACAAGATAAAGACCATTTGTTTTACTCTTCTTCGACTGTTTTGGAAATAAAGTATGATGATAAAAATATCAGCTATACAACTGCGGATAAAGCTGGTATTGAACGGTTAAAGCTCACCTTTACCCCGATTGTGTATGCTGATGGAAAACTCCTTAGTCCGCAATATTGGAGTTTCGGCAATTTCCGCGGCGTGGAGAACATTCTTGTCATTGAGCGCAAGGGGATTGACAGGATTGAGGTGAAAGAGGGCGAATAAATTATTAGATTTTTTACTTGTCTAATTGTTACATATTTTTTATTGTTTGTATCTTTCTGAAAATTAATGATTTGTGAATTGTGATTGTTACATAAGGTGGCTATTTGTCATCATCGATTTGCGTGGATTCATCCTTTTGATAATGGTAATGGAAGAACAGTTAGACTGCTCACTTATGCAATGTTGGTGAAGCAAGGGTTCAATGTGAAGGATGGAAGAATTATTAATCCAACTGCTGTTTTTTGTAATGACATAAATCAATATTATGATTTTTTAACGCTTGCTGATTCTGGTAAATGCAATGGTGTATTGTCTTGGTGTGAATATGTTTTAGCAGGATTAAAAGTTGAAATTGAAAAGATTGATAAAATATTGGATTACGATTTTTTTAAGAATAAAATACTTTTACCTGCAATTGTATTAGCAAAACGAAAAGAAAATATTACAGCTTTGGAAGTAAAAATTCTTAAAGTTGCTATTGAAAAGCAAGAGTTTATGTCATCAGATATAAAATCATTTTTCCCCGGAAAAGCGCATACAGAAAGAGCTCGTGTTCTGAGAACTCAAAGAAAAACATATTTTGGACACAATGAATATAAAGTCACGAAAATATTTTATTAGATTTGATAATAATTACTTGCTACAAAGTATAATTGAATTGTTGGGTATAAATGGATTTCTACTCATTAGAGAACAATTGTAGCCAAATGTGCTACATGTTAGATTCGCTTTTGTTACATATTTTCTTCTTACTGCTTTTTGTAAAACTCTGTTTTTTATGTTGTTGAGGGAGTTATTTGTTACATGTACGCGTGATAGGTATTACATGTTTATATAAGAAATGTTTCGTTCTTATCTATGATCGCCCTGTTTTTGAATACTGAATTCATATATGCACGGCGCTCAAAGATGAGTGTTTAGAAAAAGTCGGTAAGATAGTAAGAATTAAGATTAGTAGGATTTTAGGATTAATAGGATTACCTCTGGTATTCTCCCAACCAGGCTCAATCTGAATGAAAGGGGATTCGATCATTGCGTCCACTGCAAAGCAACCCTCCTTGTGTTTAAAAAGATGCAACTCTTGGGAAATATTCACGGATAATGGTTTAACAGGATATTCGTCCACCAATTGCCATGCACCCGGCAATCAATTTTATTTGGCCAGTTCAAACGGCAGGGAACCCATTTTACGAATTTATCAATGTTTCAATAATTATTTAGCATTTATTAATTTTTATACTTATTTTTAAATATGAAAATATGATGTAAATTGTTTTTTAGGCAAGAAATCAGAGACAAACAATTTTCATAGAACTCCTTAAAGATTTTTTAAATTTTCAACTTAACATTTCACAATTTATTAATTTTTGATACCTGGGCCAATATCATAGATTTATCAAATTCAGATAAATCCTTTTATTTACAGGTATGTGTAATATTTTTTCATTTTATCTGAATGAAATATGTAAATCCGGCCCCTGATATTTTTTTAGTGGGTTTCGCAGCAACTCTGTACTAGCCAGAGTGTGAATCAATTAATAGCGTGAATAAGGTAAGGAGTAGCAATGTTAAAGAAATGTATTGGATTTTTACTGGTATGCTTGTACACAACAATTACTTTTGCAAACACAAATCTTGCTGAAAAAACACAAAGTGTCTCCATTGAACAATTTATTAATCCCGATGGTACGCTTGATATACAGCAGGGATACACCGGTAGTATTGATCCCCGAGGATATCAAATGCGCACGCGAAATGACGGAACACCTGTATTTATCGAAGCGGCAGAACAATCCGCATATCCAAGAATTGAGGGAGTTGGTGACCAAAACTGGGATGACCGCTTTTTTGTGAATGGTTTCAATTCATCGATAAAAGCTGTGGCCACAGACGGCGTCAATGTATATGTGGGGGGAAGTTTTACTTTTTTGGGTAAAACCCCCATGAACCATATCGCCAAATGGGACGGTGAGAACTGGTCGTCCATGGGCGCGGGGTTGAATAGAACTGTTCATAGTATTATGGTCTCGGGTACAGATATTTATGTTGGTGGTGAGTTTACTCAGGCCGGTGGTATAGACGCTAATCATATAGCCAAATGGGACGGCGAGAACTGGACAGCCCTGGGTACAGGTACAAATAGCACAATTATTAATTTAGCGGCTTCTGGTATAGATATTTATGCCGGGGGGGCTTTCACACAGGCAGGTGGTGTAGATGCTAACCATATAGCCAAATGGGACGGTGAGAACTGGTCTGCACTTGGCACAGGGACGAATGGTACGGTCTATTGTTTAGCCGTTTCAGGTACAGATATCTATGCCGGGGGTCAGTTTTCACAGGCAGGAGGGATTACAGGTACCAGTTATATCGCCAAATGGGATGGAGAGAACTGGTCTGCACTTGTAACGGGAGTAAATGGTACAGTGTTTAGTATTGCTGTGCTGGGTAATGATATTTACGCGGGAGGTTTTTTTTACAATGCGGGTGATGTGCAGGCCCGTTATATTGCCAAATGGGACGGTGAGCGCTGGTCCGCATTGGGTAGTGGAATAGATAATTGGATGCAAACCTTGTTTGTATCCGGTGATGCCCTCTATGTAGGAGGCGCATTCACCCAGGCAGGGGATGCAGATGTAAACTATATAGCCAAATGGGACGGCGAGAACTGGTCTGCACTGGGTGACGGTACAAATAACATTGTTTCAACAATAGCAGCATTTGGCAATGATGTATATATCGGAGGAGATTTCACCCAGGCAGGGGGTATTCCCTCCAGGGGTATTGCCAAATGGAGCAATGAAAACTGGATATCCATAACTCCTGATATTTCCGGCGGCTTGGGTGTTGATAACAAAATTCTGGTCATTACTGCTGCCGGCAGTGATGTTTATGCAGGTGGCTGGTTTGAAAATGCAGGAGATTTGGCTGTTAATGGAATTGCCAAATGGGACGGTGAAAACTGGTCAGACCTGGCTGGTGGCGTTTCAGGGGCCAGCGTATCTGCAATTGCGGTTTCCGGCAGTGATGTTTATGTAGGCGGGAATTTTTCTTGGGCCGGTGATATTTCTGCCAATAAAATTGCCAAATGGGACGGCGAAACCTGGTCTGCACTGGGTGACGGTTTGAATAAACGCGTATATGCCATTGCTGTGTCAGGAAACGACGTCTATGTCGGAGGTGAGTTTACCCAGGCGGGTGATATAACTGCGAACCATATCGCCAAATGGAACGGTGAAACCTGGTCGGCACTGGGTGAGGGGCTGGATAATACTGTAAATGCCATTACCGTATCGGAAAGTGATATTTATGCCGGTGGTGATTTTTTAAAAGCGGGTGATGTACCGGTAAATTATATTGCCAAATGGGACGGCGAGGGCTGGACGCCCCTGGCTGATGGTTTTAATTCTTCTATCAATGCTTTGGCTGTATCCGGCAGTGATCTTTATGCCGGGGGATGGTTTGATCAGGCCGGGGATGTTGTTGTTAGGGGAATCGCCAAATGGGACGGGGAAAACTGGGCCCCTATAGGTAGTGATATTGCGGGATGTGTGAATGCAATTCAAATAATAGGTACAAATATCTATGCCTGTGGTGTTTTTAACTGGGTCAATGACATTATTCCAGCCAAAAATATTGCACGATGGGATGGAGATTGTTGGTATGCTTTAGGTAGTGGATTGGATTCCCACACCAATGCAATGGCGATAATTGACAGCACTATTTTTGTTGGCGGCCTGTTTACTCAGGCGGGTGCAAAACCATCCAATAATTTTGCGATCTGGAATATTCCCCATATCCCGGTTTCTGTTGATAATGATGGCGCGGCGTTGCCATTGTCTTTCCAATTAAAACAAAATTACCCCAATCCCTTTAATCCGGTAACAGTCATAGAATACAGCGTGCCTGAAATTTGCCAGGTCAAGTTGTCAGTTTTTAATACATTGGGACAGGAAATTGCAGTGCTGGTGAACAGTAAGCATGCGGCAGGCAGTTATGCCATCAGTTTTGATGCATCAATACTACCAAGCGGAGTCTATTTTTACGAACTGAACGCAGGTGAGGAACGACTGGTGCGTAAAATGCAGCTTTTGAAATAATTTTGATATTTCATTTTTTAGTTCCCTCCCAAATTTTGGGAGGGAATTTGATCGCGACACATATTCATGTGTCGTGGAATAGCATTAAGGGACATTTGTCCCATTAAAAGCTAAAAGCAAGTGTTGAGGGCGGTAGGATTCCAAGGGGCGGGTTTTGAAACCAGAACTTGAATAGGCATAGTAATCTATTGATAAACAGAGTTAATCCCTTTCATTGTATTCTCAATTCGCCGGCTGGCGAATTAGGAACGAGTAATTGTTTAGAGATAAAAGTGAAAAAAAAGTAATGATTTTTTGAAAATCTATTTTTTTCTTATTAAAGATTTTGTATAATATACTACTTGGATTTTGATTTCATTGAATTTCAATGAATCCCGCCATTCTCGTATTAGCAGTAAAATAGTATTTGATTGTTCCTGGAATTATCTTTGGGATTGGGAAAGGATATTACCGTGACATTCAAGAATTTTGGATTACTGGTAATCCATTTGTTTTTTATGATGAATTTGCAACTGTTGGCGGCTGTACCCACTGTTGAACGGAATGTTCTGATTGCGCTATACAACGTTACTCATGGCGATTCCTGGACTGATAATTCCGGTTGGAAAAGTCCGCCACTGGACGCAGATGGCTTTGCAATGCCTGGCAGCGAATCCGCTTGGAAAGGTATAACAATAGCAACGGACCATGTTACACAGATTAATCTGGGCAGTAACAACCTCTCTGGCTCGATTCCTGCTGAATTGGGATCTCTATCCGCATTAAGCAAACTCGATCTTGGAGGCAACAGATTAACAGGATACATCCCCGCACAACTGGGTAACATTGGGAATTTGCTAACGCTATCTCTGGCGAATAACCAGTTGTCCGGAGGTATACCATCTCAACTGGGGAATTTGAGTAATCTTTCAACACTCAATCTTGCCAGAAACAAGTTGTCTGGAACTATCCCTGCCAATTTGGGAAATTTATCATCATTGATTTATCTTGGAATGAATTCCAATTGTTTGTTCGGATCTGTTCCTCAGGATTTGATGAAACTGGACAAGCCGACATATATTCATGATTTTCGTTGGAACGCGCTATATACAAATAATCCAACTATTGAATCATTTATGAGCGAAAAACAATTTGTTGGGGATTGGAAACTCACCCAAACTGTTACTCCTTCCGGGATTTACTCGTCAGATCCAACCGAAACCACAATTACAATACATTGGAATGCCATTGATTATACCGGTGATACTGGCGGATATCGAATAAGCTATGCCACCTCAGCAGGGGGACCTTTTAGCTTTTACGAAATGACCGAAAACAAATCCACAATATCTATGGTTGTAACCGGATTAACGCATTCTACAACCTATTATTTTGTTGTGGAAACACAAACCAACAGTCATGATAATAATCCCCTCAATACAATTGTCAGTTATAAATCTGGGGTAATTCAGGGGACAACAACGGTAGGTTTACCGGTTGAATTATCTGCATTGAGTGCAGTTTATAATGATGGAAATGTTATAATCAACTGGACCACTGAAACTGAAATCAATAATCTGGGCTTCATTTTGGAGGGCAGAGACTGTAATCAAAATTGGTCCAAAATCGCGTCGTATGCCACTCATACGGAATTGCTTGGTCAGGGGACGATATTCCATCCAACCCGTTATTCATATACGGATTCACGGTCAGGTATTGGGGACCGGCAAAGCTATCGGATCTCTGATGTGAGCACGGATGGGCAAGTCTGTATTCTGGATTCTGTTACGCTTGCCAATGTCAAAGTCCCGGATAAAATAGAACTCAAGGCTCCGTATCCCAATCCATTCAATCCCTCAACAGAGATTACATATATTTTATCAGAATACAACGGTCCTGTTGAACTGTTGGTGTTTACTATATCAGGCAGGCAGGTTGCAACGCTTGTCCGGCAGAACCAGTCAGATGGAATCTATAAAGCCAGGTGGAATGGTTGTGACAATGTGGGCAATATATCCGCATCCGGTATGTATTTGATTGTGCTCAAAGCAGATAAAAATACCCTGGTTCGCAAGGTGCTGCTGATGCGATAGCAATCTCGTTGTGCGTTAACGGCCTTGTTTTTTCTTGCAACTGACAACTGACAACTAAAAATATACTTCCATTTCGCAGTCTTTGCAATTGAACGCAAGGCGATAACGATGCCCTTGTTCATCAATGAGATAGTACGGTTCTTTATATTGTTTGTCTGGTTTTGTACGTGTACAGATGCCGATTTGTTCACGTATACAGTACTTTGTGGTCATTACTTTTTTACCGCTCAAATCCAATCCGCTTTCCGCGGCAGGTTCAATATCACTAACGCCATGTCGATGGTAAAAATGTTTGGCGCTTTTGTTCAGCACATTCCCGGTAAAAGTGAATGACGTTTCAGGATAAGGTATATTGTTTTTATCAATGCTTCCAAGCTCAACAGGACGATTGAGTTGTCGTTCTGCCTGTAATTGTTCAACCGCTTCACGTCGCAAAGCATTCAACACACCCACAGGAAAGAAATACTGTTCAAGATTATCCGTTTCAATGCGGTTTGCTATAAATTCAGTGTCGCCCAGTTTTGCCATTTGTTTGTACAACGTAGCACGCATTGCATCCGGTTTCTGCGCAGTGGCTAGCTCAGCATCCATCTCTACGGTAATAACATTGTTATCAGAGTCTTGAAAGGTTGCACCCAATCCATTTTCAGATTTGAATAGAGATATGGAAACTGGTATTTTCCGTTCGCTTTTACTTGATGTAACCTGTTTGATAAATGCATGATGATGATTGCGATAAATTTCTATTCCTTTAGCCAGACCTTCCATTTTAGCCGGAATGACACGTTCACCTTCTATACGGTTTATTGTTGTTCCATGCAATTCATTGTCTTTGAAAAATGAAATTCCATCACCATTGGTCAGGTCATGTTTTGATTCGAGGGTAAATGACTGTTTGTCTGTATTTTTAATTTTTCCGATGAAATTGCCAATCATTTTAGGTGTTTCGTTTGCACCCAGGTTCCGGGGGCGTCCATCCAGAAAATACGAGGTGTATCCGCGATTAAAGCTGTAATCGAGATTGGGCTGCAGGTCTGTAAAAGATGCTCCCGATGAAGAGCGAGCCAGGCCCCGTTTTTCAAGTTCTATGTCCAATGCACGTCGATACGAGGTAACCACGTTTTTTATATAGGTTTCGTCTTTTAATCGTCCCTCAATTTTAAAAGAGGTGATGCCTGTGTCCAGCAGATCTCCCAGATGCTGCGAGTGGTTCAGATCTTTGATGGATAGCAGGTAGCGATCATTCACAATGCTATTACCATCCGCGTCTTCCAGGCTGTAACGCTTACGGCAGGGTTGTGCGCATTCACCGCGATTTCCACTGCGTCCGCCGGCCGCATAGCTCAGGTAACATTGTCCGCTGTAACTCACACACAAGGCGCCATGCACAAAATATTCCAGCTCAATTTCTGTATCCTGCCGAATCGCCTTTATGTCTTTTAATCCCAGTTCTCGCGCCAGAATAATGCGTTTAAAACCGATTTGTTCTAAAAAGGCGGCTTTTGCCGCTGTATTGTTGTGCATTTGCGTGCTTGCAATGATGGGGATGGGGGGCAGGTTACGCTCCAGCAGTCCCACATCCTGAATGATCAAGCCGTTAATGCCGGCATTGTACAGTTGGTGAACCAGGTTAACTGCATTATCAAGTTCTTTATCTGTTAATAGGGTATTGAGTACAACATATACATTTGCGTACCAGGTATGCGCATAAGCGGCAAGCTGTTCTATATCGGTAATAGAGTTGCCTGCTCGGGACCGTGCGCTGTATTGCGGTGCACCAATGTAAACGGCATCGGCACCAAAATCGATAGCCGTTTTACCTTGAGCAAGGTTTTTTGCCGGGGCCAGTAATTCAATTCGTTTTGTATCCATACAAGAATATACAACAAATTCGTAAAAGCCGCTAATGGAATATTGTTGATTGAAATAGTATCGATGGTTTTTAACCTCGAAACGGGCGTTAAGAATAATTAACCACAGATGCATGCAGATAAAAAAAGTCTATTCCTTATTAAATTCCCATTTACGTCCCCTGCAATACCTCTGCACCCATGATCGCGACACATATCCATGAATCGTGGAATGATATAAAGGGGGATTTGTCCCGTTGTTAGGGAGCCAAGGCAGAGTTTTGAACAAGACCTGAAATATGCATATCAATATTTTGAATAAACAGAGTTTATTCCTGTCATTGCGTTTCCAAACGGGAGTTTGGGAAAGAGTAAGCCTTGGAGTCAGAACTCGCCTCCGGGCCCTGAGTGTTCGCCGCAGGCGAATGTATAAAAGGGACCGAGGATACACCTGATCGCGATACATATTCATGTGTCGCGGAATATTGGTTTGGGGACATATACCCCGTTGTCAAGATTCCAGGGTCGGGCTTTGGAGACAGAAAAAACGTTTTCTTTGCGGCCTCTGCGATACCTCTGTGCACTTTGCGTTTTGCCTTTCAATAACTGATCGCGACACATATCCATGAATCGTGGAATAATATAAAGGGGGATTTGTCCCGTTGTTAGGGCTCCAAGGCCTAGCCCTGGAGCCAGAAGAAAAGTTTTCTTTTGCGTCCACTGCGATACCCTTGCGTTCTTTGCGCTTGGTCTTTTTTAAGCTGTGAATAAAACTTTCTTTAGGACTTTGTCAATTTCCCAACAACTCAAATTTCTGCATTTTTGATACTTTTTCGCCATCAGCCAGCACAACAATGACTTCAATTTCGTATTGCCCCGGTTCCATCTCGCTCAGATCCAATCCTACGGATTCCGCGGAAAAACGTGAGCCGCTGAACCGTTCAAGCGTAGCGGACTGTTCGGTTTCGCGCATGGTGTTAAAGCCCGTCAGGCTTGCCATAAGATTTTTGTTTGCCGGTTCCTTGAGAGTAACCCGGTATTGTATCTGGTAATCCAGCCGGTTGGTAATGACAGGCAGGTTATAGATCTCAAAATACACATTAACCGGATTGTTAATGTTGAATTTTAAATTGGGTTGAGGCACAACATATAAATCGTTTTTTACAAAGGGGCCCTCTTGGGTTTCCGCCGCACCCAGTTCGCGGGCAAGCTCCAGATCGCTCATACAAAGCTCGGTTTCGCTAAACATCCGTGGTCTGAGCCTGAATTTGTGCCCTCCAATATGCTGCATATCCGGGGATTTGGCGTAAAAGCTGATCAGATAATCCTGATCATATACCTCAAACGAGATCGCATCCGTCCAGATTTCTCCGGGACCGGATGGGGCTGTAATATTATCCGCGGTAATGGTTTTATGTGAGGATTCCAGTTCGTTCCAGTTGGTGTCAAACACTCCATATCCCAGTTCCAGATTCCCGGTTAACGTATCTTTGGATGCATTTGAAATTCCATAATAGATTTCGAACCGGGTCATCCCTTTGGGGGCTGCAAAAGCAGCTATGTAGAACGGCATGTCAATAGGACGGGTTTGCCGGATCCACTGGTGGCGGTCAGTTTCCAGACCGGTTGTGATGGTTTCGCGGTTTTCTAAAATAATTTCGTTCTGAAATTGCTGCATTTCTTTTTCATCACGAGAGTTGTAATACCAGGCGTACTTTTTGTCCCACGTATAACAATCTCCTATCATTTGTTGCGGCAAGCAGGGAGTCAGCCGGGGTTCCTGATCGTACTCGCCCCTTGCAAAATGAAAGATCATTTTAGGCGAGCCCCCGAAGGCAGGATAATACCAGGATTCACCACTGTTGAAATAATTTTCAACATCCTTTGACATTTGCCCGGTTTCCTCTTTGAATGACATACTGGCACCGCTGCTGCCAATGGCTTTGTCTCTTGGCGCACCATGACGTATATAGACCATACCTCGATCTTCAAACCGGTCTGAAGCAGAATAGATTAACGGTGTATTATTAATCTCTATTTGTAATGCTTTGGTGCGAACGGGACCGGATCGGCTTGAACGAAAGTTTTTCTCGGCAAACACCATTCTTTTGATGTGTTCTAGAAGTCGTGGATTTTCTGTAGAAGAGGGCAGGGGATTCCGGCGCAGCCAGGTTTTGGTAAAAAAGTCTTTTTGTTTATCAACTGTAGCCAGAGTTTGATAATATTCATATTCCGAATCGGAAAAGATAAATTTCATGTCGCTATACATATATATTGCGTCTTCAAGATTGGTAATGGATACGATAGCGTCTGTATACTGTTGTTCCGCATCCGGAAACTGTTCCCGCTGTACAGCCAGTTTGGCTTTTGCAAGGTGAATCGCTGTTGCAGAAAACCTCTTTGCATTCAACAGTGCGGTGTATATGGAATCCGCTTCTTGCAGATGATCGTGATAACGGCAATACTCGGCGTAATAAAAATCGGCAATTCCTGTTGACATGATTTTTAATTTTTGGCTGTCTTTTTCTTCACCGAAATAGCAGATGGTATCGTAAAACAGTATGCGTTTGGCAATGGCTATAGCGTCGTTAGGATAAAATGTTAATTGCGCGTCAAGAGCCTGAATAGCTTCAAAATATTTTTCATGATACCCTTTGTATTTGGCATATTCATATAATATACGTTTGTACGACGAGTCTGCTTTGAACACGTATTTAAAATTCTTTTCAGCGTCTTTATTGTCAAAATACCGAAAGGGTTGACTGCGGATATAAGAGCGCATTGCAAAAGATTTTGCCAGGATATAGTGAATTGAAAGGTTGTTCTCGTCCAGTTTTCGGGCACGATCTCCCCAAAATATGGCATATTCATAATCACCTTGCTGGTCATAGATTTCAGTGATGCGTAGACATGCCTGCAAGTTGTTTTCATCCTGCTGATACATGCGTTTCAGGTGTTTCAGCGCTTCTTTTGTTTCCCCTGCGTTATAGAGAGAATCTGCTGTTGAGAGTGTGAATTCAGCGGCCAAGATCGTTCTGCCCGAAACAAATAATACGATAATCGCAATGAAGCATTGTAATGGTTTGCAATACATAGATACCCCTCGTGTATTCTGTGAATGTATTTGGATTTATTTAACACCACAAACAATGCTGTTTGTTCTTCCCTTTTTTATTATACTGTATTTGAAATTGAATGTCAAGAGAAATTGTTGGAATGGGGATTTGGGGGAGAGCTATGAGTCGGAAGAAAAAAACACCGGGCCCTGAGAGTTCGCCACAGGCGAACGTATCGAAGGACCGGTAAATTACAGTATGTTATCAAGGGACATTTGTCCCGTTGTTAGGGTCCCAAGGCCGAGTTCGGGAAACCGAAAGTTACTCTCTTGGCAAACAGGCTTAATTTCTTATCAACTCAAATCGTTGCTTTTGCGAGATCTGTTCTCCATCTGCAAGTACTATCCTGACTTTTATTTCATATTCGCCCGGTTCCATGGCACTCATATCAAGACCAATGGATTCCGGAGAAAAACGACTGGTACTGTATCTTTCAAGCGTAGCGGATTGTTCTTTTTTGAGATTGCCCTTAAAACCCGGCAGATTTGAGAGAAATCCTTTTTTAGCGGCTTTTTTTTGATTGACCTTGTACTGGATCTGGTATTCCAACCGGTTTTGTGTTACCGGAAGGTTGTAGATCTCAAAATAAACATAAACCGGATTTTGAGGATTAAATTTCAAGCTGGGTTGTGGTACTATTCGTAATTGATTTTTGATAAATTTACCATCTGTTATATCAGCATTTTCCAAATGGCGGGCCAGCTCCAGATCGCTCATGCAAAGTTCTGTATCATTAAAAGTACGAGGAACGAGTTTGAATTTATGTCCTCCAACATGCATCAGATCTTTGGTTTTTGCGTAAAAGCTGATGGCATGGTCTATGGTATCCAGGGTAAAGGTATACTGATCTGTCCAGGTATGTAAGGAATCATCCAGTTGGACAATATCCTGAACCGGGATTGATTTGTGCGTTGTCTCTATTTCGTCCCATTGCAGATCATAAATACCCAATCCCAAATCCAGATCATTATAATTCACTGAATCATTATTTATGGATTGTGGAGGAATGCTATAATACAGCTCGTAACGGGTTTGTCCCAATGGTGCGGCAAATGCGGCAATGTAGAATGGCATTTCAATGGGTTGCGCCTGGCGGTCCCATTGGTGCCTGTCGGTTTCAAGACCAATCTCTATATTTTTTCGATTTTTCCGGACTATATCTCCTTCAAACTGCATCACTTCAACATAGTCATGAGAATTGAGATAGCTGGCGTATTTTTTGTCCCAGTTGTAACAATCCTGTACCATTATACGCGGCAAAATGGGTACAAGGCGGGGTTCTGCTTCATTGCCCATTGCAAAATGAAAGATCATCTTGGGAGTAGTGCCGGATGCAGGATACAGCCATGATTCTCCGTTACGTAAGGATTCATTCCAGCGTTCTTTGCCGCTGGTTTGCATCCAGTCGTCAAACAGATCACCGCCAAAGGCAATGGCCTTGTCTGCGGGTTCACCATGACGGATGTAAACAACACCCCGATCTTCAAACCGGTTCGCCAGGGTATAGACATGCGGTACCTGGTTGATCTCCCATTGCTGTGGTGACCAGCGATATTTCCCCACGCGAACAATACGATAGTTTTTTTCTGCGTATACCATTCGTTTGATATGTTCAATCAAACGGGGATTAGAAGGAGATGCGGGTAGAGGATTTCTGCGCAGCCAGCTTTTTTTGAAAAATGTTCTTACATCTGTCTTGTCGGCAATCTTTTCATAATATTCAAATTCCGCATCTGAAAAGACATATTTCATATCATTATAGACAAAATTCACATCCATACGGGTAGCCATAGTATCGATGGCGGCCATATACAGACGTTCGGCATCTGTATATCGCTCCTGCTGTACCGCCAGTTTTGCCAGTGCAAAATCGTACAGGGTAGGAGATATAGAGCGGGAACCATCCAGGCTTTGGAAAACAGAATCTGCCTGTTCAAGCATGTCATGCTGTCTGCAATATTCTCCATAATAAAACCGGGCAAGGTCGGTATTCATTTGTTTTAATTCCCGGATGTCCTCATCCTCCCCCAGAAAGCAGATGGCATCATAGTAATAATTTTGTTTTTCAAAAGCTTTAATGTCTTCGGGATAAAATTTTCGGTGCGCTTCCAGGGTTTTGATTCCGTCCATAAACTCATTTTTATATCCCTGGAATATAGCATATTCGTATAATACTTTATTAAATGATGAATCTATTTCTATAACTTGCAGGAACTTTTTCTTTGCATCTTTCCAGTCAAAATAACGCAAGGGCTGCGGACGCATATAGCCACGTTCACGACAGGATTTTGCATAGATGAGTCGCGCACCCGGATTGTTATAATCCAGTTTCATTGTGCGTTCGGCCCAAAGTCTGGCATATTCCCAGTTTTCCATTTCATCATAAATTTCTGCAATACGCAGATGCGCTTTAACATTGTCGTATTCAAAGGAAACGAGTTTTTTGAGGTGTTTAAGGGCTTCTTCCAATTGACCTGAGCGATAATAAACATCAGCTTTGGCTATGCTGTAATCCCCACGTGTGGCAACATTACAACCGGCAACGAACAGAACCAGGAGAAAAAAGACAAGAAAAAAAGATTTGAAATGCATGGTTTGCCTGTTTTTGATAACTACAATTTTATGAATTAGGTTTGCGCCGGTTTACATACTAGAAATATTGTTCTTTTTCTTTTCCCTTGTAATTATAGGATTTTATTGTTTGA
This sequence comes from bacterium, assembly GCA_963693055.1. GTDB lineage: Bacteria > Zhuqueibacterota > Zhuqueibacteria > Residuimicrobiales > Krinioviventaceae. The sequence goes on along the minus strand of OY843751.1, from coordinate 3,999,381 downwards.
ATGTCAAGAAGAAATTGAGAGTAAGAGAGATGCGAGAGGCAAGGAAAGGCTGGCAGTTTAGATTTCTGCCAGCCGGATTTTATTATTTAAAGTTTAGTGCATATGACCATAGGAATCATTGTTTTAATAAAAACAGAAATAAGGAGATTCTTATGGCAGATGTTAAAAATAATTATGGTTTAAAAAGACTCGAATCCAAGACAGCTAAAAACGCTATTGTCCAAAAACTGTCTCAGGATTTCAATTTGACTCCTATTATTGCCGAAGCTTACTATCAACAATTTGACCAATACTTTCAGGAACATTCCAACATTTCATTATCAGGAGGTGAAGTCGCTTATGAAGCTGTTGCCGCTGAAGAACCAGCCGGCAAACATATCAGATTAACCCGAAAGCTTACGGTCCGTCTCAAACTAATTGACTTTAATACAGATCTGCAAGCCCTGGCTAATTATGGCCTTGCCGGACTTAGACGACACCGGATCGCCCGTCTGACTCGACAAGCCTATGATCAGGGTGCTTTACTCAGCTATGAAGACCTGGCAATGCTTTTAACCACCAGTCCGGCCACTGTTAAACGTGACATTTATCATCTCCGTCATCACGGTATGTTTATCATGACACGAGGTATGAAACATGACATGGGTCCCGGACTGTCTCATAAAACCATCATTATTGATCTGTATCTTAAAGGTTATACCTTTTCAGAAATAGAACAAAAAACCAATCATTCTGAAACCAGCATCAAACGTTACCTCGCTGACTTTATGCAGATCGCCCTTTTATACAAGGAAAATTTCTCTCCGAACCAGATTCGACTCATTGCAAAGAAATCCGACCGCCTGGTGCGCGAGTATATCCAACTCTACCAAACCTATCTTCAACAAAACAATACGCGATTAAACGATCTGTTATCTCCTGCGGAACCTGGTGGCGACGCGAAAAAAAAATCCATTCCTCAACATCTATCAGGAGGCAAAGAAAATGAGTAAACCTTTGACTAAAGAACAAATTCAACTCAAAAAAATGAGACGACTTAAAGATAAAGATCTCAAGCAGTTACTACTGTACAACTTTTTGAATAGCTATGGCTATGACAAAGGAGCCATCACTGCCAATGCCATCATTGATGATATCCTTAAAATCATTGATGACTATTTCCTTGTCTCCTCTATTGATGATGACTTGCACCATATTCACTATGGGCAACTCGTCTGGATGGCTGTTCCTGTCGATGAATACCCCAAACGCGGAAAAAGTATTGCCGCTACCCGAATGAAACCCGTTGTCCTCTCTTTCATTACTGATCAGGATACTTCTCATATCGCGCATGGTTTTGATTCCAAAACTTTAAGGAAAAGACGCCTCAAACGTTGGGTTGATGAAGCTTTTGATCAAGGTGCTCTGCTTACTCAACTTGACCTGGCTATGTTACTCGGTGTCTGTGATGCCGTTGTCAGTAAATATGTAAATGAAATCCAAAAAGAAGGGCATCTCTTACCAACGCGTGGCAACATCCATGATCTTTCCGGCGCTATTACTCATAAACGCGAAATTATCACTCTGTATCTTGAGGGATATCTCACTCCCGAAATCGCTTTGAAAACCAAACACAGCAACGAAGCGGTTGACAGGTATATCAAAGATTACCATCGTGTTGAATTACTTTGGAAGCATGACATTAAAAACCTTGATCAAATCAGCCAGCTGGCAAGACTTTCCAAACGTGTCATACAACAATATGTTGATCTTTTGCCTGATAAAATTAAAAATCAAAGGAGTCAGTTGAATCTTTCAAAGAACAATTAGTTGCTTTTATATTTCCCTTTTATTACTTTCAGAATGACAGATCACCAAATTTATTAATGATCTGACGCTCCGTTGTATTTTTAGGGGGTTTTATAAATTTCTTTTTCTCCTCTGGTCATATGATACTATTTCAAAAATACAACTTTTTGGATGTGTCTTACATTATCAGCATTAAATACCACAAAGTAGGTGCCGCTGGCTGCATAATTGCCTGCAGCAGACTGACCATTCCAGGTGATATGATAAGAACCCGCTTGAGTTTGCTGATTGTCAATCAGTTTAACCACTGAGCGGCCTAATATATCTACAATAAACAGATCTACATTGGCATCTTTTGCAAGGTCGTATCTGATTTTTGTTTCGGGGTTGAATGGATTTGGATATGGATGCAGCAATGCTGTAGTTTTGGGTACAATTGCGGTAACCGTTACATCAATACTTTTTTTAACTGATCTATTTCCATCCTTGTCTACATCTGAGAGACGATAGGTATATTCACTGTTGGCCTGTACATTTTTATCGGTAAAAGAATAATCATGCCGGGTTGTCGAATTGTCCTGACCTTTCAATTCGTCATGGGTTTTATAGTTGGCTACCTGTGTCCACTGGGTTTCACCGATCAATTGTTTCTCCAGAATATAACCCAGGTTGTTCATTTCGCTCTCGGTTGCCCATGTCAGCAATACACCTTGCGGGGTGCTGGTTGCATTAAAAGAAGCCAGACTAACCGGCAGACTTGCATCCGATGGATTGGTATAGGTACCGCTTGATGTAATATTAACCAGCGCCCAGGGATCTGTATTATCAAGTCTCTGAATATTTGTTTTATTAAGATCAGATGTTCTCCACTGTAATCCCGCAGTACCACCGGCGTTGCTAATGTTGGTGATCTTTATTTGCGCAATCAGCGTACCATTCCCGGATGTACCAATAACCTGTACTCGATTATCAAAATCGGTTTGGTTGCTAAATGGTGCTTTTTGGACATTTAATATTATCCTGTTCGTAGCTTCAATAGTTGGGGATAATGTATACCAAGTGGCTATTCTTGATTCCGCAGTTACAACAGAAGCAACCGGACTGGTAAAATTACCATTGTTAAACGTAAGAACGAAATCACATTCACCCAAATAAATATCTGCCGAACCGGTCCTTAACATATAAATATCAAAAATGAAATCAGAACCACTAACCTGTTGATTTTGAACTGTCAGGGTGAAATCATAGGTTTGCGCGGCAGTGATACTTGCGAATAATAATAATAGAATTAATAATTTTTTCATTTTTATCTATCCTCCGGTATATCGTTACTGAATGTGAGTGGTAACATTACGATTGTTCCAGGTTGTTGCTCTGTCGCTGGCGTCTACAGTGCCGGAAAGGTCGCAATCACTGTCCTGGTAACCTGTATTATTTCTGTCATTCCAGGTTGCAGCTCTGTCACTGGCATCAACAGTTCCCGAAGCATCCGTATCTCCTGAATACATGCCGTAAACTCCTGTTTCCAGTTCTTTACCTGCCGCGTCCCTGTATTTGTCTGTTCCTGTTGTAAAATCATACAGGGTAGAACTGCTGGTTGCTAGACCGTGGGTTTCGTCGCTCATCACCGCAATATGATTGCGATGTTTTACAACAATATAATAACTTCCTGCGTCAACAGCCAGTGGAATATCACCGGAAGTGCCATTATCTGCAACAATTCGTCCGTCTTTGTGTAAAAATGCACTGTGAGAGACAACCGCACTGCCGTCAATCGTACTGCGGAGCTGTACCAGCACCCAATCGGTAATATCAGTTGGGATAGAAGAGACCGTTCTTGCATCTTCACTATAGGGTGAAGTTGTAGGAATGTCTGACGCGTTAAGGCTGGTTGTCATTTCATCATTCACAGTATCATAAGGACCTTGCAGAAATACTTTGGCTGCAAGCAATGCGTTTTCATCCGTCGTGATAACCGGGCGCATGCGGAAATCGCCAGAACTAAAAGCTGCCCAGCCACCTCCGGTATCCCAAGACGAACGGTTATCAATAGAGCCCCCATCATATCGGATATATATTTCTGTACCTGAGGTGAAATAGAGTACAATATGATAGTCTGTACCGTTTGCAACACTTACACCGGTGGAAGTCAGATCTACAAAATTCCAAGAATAAGGGAGAAAAGCATTTTGATTAATTGTAACGGTACTTCCCAGTTTAGCATTAGGAAGACCACCATTATCTGACCAAATTTCTGCATACAAGGGGCCTGTTATGGTAACCGTTGATGAAGGATGGAAGAAAAAACCTGTTACTTTACCACTCAATGAAGGTGTAAACCGTGTAGCAATTTTTTCATTTACGAAAATATTTTGTGATGCATCACCACTCCAGGTATCGTATGCCAATATTTCCCGGTCCAATGTAGTACCGGAATCCTGTAATTTAGCAGCGGCTTTGAAAATATCCAGCTTGCCGTATCCCCATTCATAATCCGGTAATGAACCGCCGGTATATGTGTCTGTCATGGCTGTACTGGTGATCAAAGATTTTACTTCAGCAGCAGTCAGGTTTGGGTTGGCTTCCAATAACAAGGCAACTGCACCTGTGGTTATGGGGCATGACATGCTGGTACCCTGTATCATGTGATGCTGCTCACCCGGAGCAATGCGACTAGCTGATGGAGTACAATCCTGTGACAGGGATGAGAAAATACCCATGCCAGGTGCGACGATATCGGGTTTTTGCACATCATCACGACGGGGGCCAATGCTGCTAAAACTAGCCATGTCATCTGAAGTTTCACCAGCACCATAACTGTAACCATTACCTAAATAATCTGACCAACGCCAGCGGCTGGTATATGCACCTACAGTTATTGCGCTGGAAGCGGTACCGGGATCACCCACCGTATAATTTGAATTAGCGCCGGTGATGTTGACTGGCATAGAATTGGTGAATAGCCAACCGTGAAAATCAACAGCTGACCCGGTATTGTTGGTAAGTGTTAGAGTCCATGTACCCCATGCGGGAACATTGGCTTCAGTATCATCATAAACGTACAAGTAATTTCTTCTGTCACCATTTGTATATGTCCCATCCGAATTGTTATAGTAATAGATTGTACCATCTGTTTCAACACCATGAGTATCATCATCGCCATGGATTACATCAAAGGGGGCAAGATTGGGTGAATCAATGGTCATGGTAACATCGGTAAAATCGTCATACCAGATATCAACACCAAAAACATCATTATCTGTACCTGAATTAATATTGCTTGTATAATCAGGGATGCTGATTGTTACACTTGTATTACCACTCCCAAGTACGGTACCGGAAAAATGAATAAGATCGCTGCCTTCATTGCCCGCGGAAATCACCGCCACGCGTCCTGCACCGGTAAAATCATCAACAGCGACTTCTTTCGGCCCTGTACCATCATGAGCCGATGCGTGACCACCCAGACTCATGTTAACGACGATTGGTTTACCAAGCGTTTCTGACATTTTTTGTGCATAGGTCAATGCATTAATGGTATTGCTGCTTGGAAAACTGCCGTTACCGGCTTTAACCACTATGATATCCGCTTCCGGTGCTACTCCGGCAAAACTTTTGTTTGAATACGCAACACCATTACCCGCCGCGGAGCCTGCTACGTGGGTACCGTGTCCGTTAATGTCTGCTTCTCTTACAAAACCTGCGGGTGAACCGTCAATTTCATCTTCAATGTCCGCTTGTGTATATTCAACCCCGGTGTCTAATGTACCAAAATTAGCAGGGTCTCTGTCTGCCGGGGTACCTTCTCCACCGGTTGCTGTTAGTGTTTGGTCCCAGATATAGAGAATGCGGCTTTTTGTATTGTCTACAGGATCACGGAAATCCAAATGCTCCCAGTCTATACCAGTATCTATAATACAAACCAGTACACCGCTGCCTTTGTATTCGGTATTGTTCAAATAGCTGTTATTCAGCAAATCCGCTCCAATACTACCAACTGCCAGATCGTTTTTAGGATAACATACTGAACCCAGACTAATTTTTATTACCTGTGATAATTCCAGGGTTGAGATCATTTGTTGTGGAGATAAATGTGCCGTAACATAACCGGTAATAACAGAGTTAACCGGCACACCCGCATTGATCAATGCATCGGGATCATCTGTGCGAATAATAACGCCATAAGCAATTGAACCATCTTTTCTCTCTATAACAGAAGTTTGCGTAGCAAGAAATGAATCTTTGGTCATTGCCTGGGTCCTAAGGCTGGCACTTGACTGGTTTTTAAACAACGTGTGCAGCCTGCCGTCAATTCGTCCCAATTGTTCCTGGGTGAGTAAAGTGATCGAGTTGTCGTTATTGGTAAAGCCTGAAAAGAGAAGAAATGCGAATAGTGCAATTAAAACATACAGTAGCTTTTTAATCATAAAGCCTCCAACATCTGGTATGATTGAGATGAAACTTTGATATTACAATATGGAGGAAATATATCTATAATACCAAAAGGTTTTAGTTTGTAATCTGTTTAAATATGAATTAATTTGTGTTAATGGTGTTTAATCTTGCCGATTGGATCCCCTTAAATAATTAACATGCTGATTATACTGCTTTTGGAAAATATAAATGATTTATTTTATATTCAAGTAAAATTTACGAGATTTGTATAAAAAAAAGACGGGTTGTATTTTAGAAAAGAAAGAGAAAATGTTAATAAAAATTCCCGGACTGTATCTAAAATATATTTATAATACAGTCCGGGAGAAGAGTTTATTCCATTGCGGTTAGAGAAAATGAACCTTTTTTATAATAAAGCAGACTGCAAGCGGAAAAGATGAGAAGCGTTGTAAAAATATATATTGGCAGCCAGAATATACTGATTAATCCCTGTATATTATTATATTGAGAAATATATAAAATTAACATGATGGGTATGGAGACCAGCCAGGCTGTATTTCCTGCAAGAACCATATCCATTTTTTGTTTCTCATCAATGTTGCCGGCCTTGTGCTCTCGAATGGTGTTAAAATACCATCCTGCTGCCACCAGCAAATAGGGAGCAACGGTGATTAATAAAATGGGTAAAACAAACCATTGACGGTTTTGCGGCGACAAGCCCATATAAAATTCTGAAACAATCTCAAATAGTCCCAAACCCGCGCAAATTACTCCTGTAATATGCATTACCAGGTACAGATTTTCAGACATGAGCATAGAGTGTTCAAGGGTGTGAGTATTCATACCAGTGAGGTTTTGGATCGCGTTGTGGAATATATAAAACTCTATCATCGAAAAATTGGTGAATAGATGTTTTACAGACCCTTTTTAAAAAGATCAAGCCAATAACTTGGTGGCTGTGGAACCCAAGTACAAATCCGTCCTGTTTTGAGAGCGGATTTGAGTATCGATGAGGTTCCTGAGCCAGTCGAAGGATGGGGTGATGAGTCTGGAGAACCTGGATATAAAAAAAAACAAAATCCTTTTGTGATTTTTTAAAAAATTTCATATCTTTTAGCAACAATCAAATAAACGGAGATGCCTTTCCATTTTTGCCGGAGCCTGTTGGCAAAATTGGATCTGTAGAAAAAAACCTTACACAATTTTTAATTTTTATTTACTCACCAGGGGTGAGTTGTGTAATTGGTCTATCTACAGGATGGTATTTCTACATTTCTTAATTATTTTCCCATCACATAATACATAACGCACCTCTGTCATTTATTGGAGACTGTTATGTTTTATGAACGTGATGAAAAGGAAAAGCTAAACGCATTTTTCCAAAAACTCAAACTTTTAAATGTTGAAAACGAGTCCAGCATGGACAAGGCGGCCAAGATTGAGCAGATACTGGCTTATCTGGAAATGGTGCAAGCCCGTGTAAAAAACTATTCCCCAAAGCGGAGTCTGGTATTTATTGATTGCGGTGCGGGTAACTGTTATTTGAGTTATCTGGTAAACTATTATTATACCTTTATAAATTCACGTAAACTCACAATTCATTGTGTGGATATAAATGCCCGTTTGATGGAAAAATGCCATCGACAGGCAACAGAATTTGGATTTACCAATATGCATTTTCATGCCAGTGATATTGCTGATTTTCAGATTGACGGGAATGTAGATCTGGTCTATTCTCTGCATGCCTGCGATATGGCAACAGACAAGACCCTGCATCTGGGGCTGAGGCACAAGGCGACCTGTATTTTATCGGTTTCCTGTTGTCAGCATTCTATCAAGAAGCATTTACGCAGACATCATTATACGGGTATTACCAAACATCGTATATTCAAAGAAAGATTGGTATACATGGTGGGTGATTCTTTGCGTGCATTACTGCTTGAAATGCACGGATACAGAACAGATATACTTGAATTTGTATCATCCCGGTATACGGACAAGAATATTATGCTGCGGGCGCAAAAAAGTAATCTCAGAAATATTCAAGAGATTGAAACCGAGTATCTGGCTTTGCGAAATGAATTTAACGTGGTGCCAGTGCTGGAAAAATATACTAATTTAGAGGTAGGTGTATAAAAAATCCCCGGTATAATTATAATACCGGGGATGACTAATTTTATTTTTCAAATGTCATTTTGTGTATTTTGGTAAAATCACCTGATTGCATTTTCACAAAATAGATACCTGTGGATACTGAATTACCATACATATCGGTAGCATCCCATTTGAGGTTGTAATAGCCGGCAGCCTGTTGAGTATTGACCAGATTTTTGATCAACTGGCCTTGAATGTTGTAAATGGAAACATCAACATTGCCTTCTTTGGCAATAGTATACTCGATATTGGTAGTCGGGTTAAATGGATTGGGATAGTTACGTCTCAGACTGTAATAGGTGGCAAGTGCTCCACTCAATTGAACGGGGCCATAAAAAGTAGAGGTGCCGTCTGTATCCATTTGTTCAACTTTATAATATAAAGTATTATTGCTGCTATTGGTTTCATCTGTAAAGTTGTACTGTTTCTTGTCTGCTGACGTACCTGCGCCAGGAATGAGAGTACTGTTAACTCTAGTCCAGGGGCCATTTGCGAATGCGCTTGAATAGATATTAAAGCCCAGGTTGTTGGTCTCTGAATGGGTTTGCCATTCCACAACAACACCTTGATCAGGATTGTATGAAGCACTCAAATTTGCAAAAGTAACGGGATTGGTATCATCGTTTTCAAGAATATAAATTCCACCTTCTACAAAAGTTGCAGATATATCAAGATCATTTATTTGGCATTTGTTGGTTGTGATGGGAACAAGACCACTGGCTTGCGGTTGTATTTCCCATGCGACATATGCAAGCTCTCCTTTGGGCTTAATGGGACTGGAACTCATAACCTTTAATATCATTTCATCACCTTCCATCCAACAGTATACTGATGAATTGGAGGGATCAACCATTTCGGGATTAAAGTTTGCACCTTTAGCTATTGCATTGCCAGCAAATCCATCGCATGTGATTCTGATTTTATTTATATCGTCCTGGTTGTCAAGGTCGATATAAACAGGTGTAATAACATGGCTTTGTCCGTTAAAATAGGGAACTGTTGAAAATTGGATTTTGTTATCTTCAAGTTGATCGGTATAAGGAACGATGGCTGCTTTATCAATCATCAAGCCATCATTTCCATTCCCTGATTTGTCAATAACGTAACTTTCCAATACATCTTGATTATTCATAACATATTTTACGTTATTGAAATCCCAATAAGCTGCCAGGCCTATGCTATTTGTTTGTTCTACCTGGGCTTCCAGATTGTTAATGGTACTTAATTCCTGAATTTGAGAACCGCTCATAGCATGGTCCCAAATTCGCATTTCATTGATCATTCCGTTAAAAAAACCGGTATCAATCTCTTTGCTTCTGCTTCTGCCAATGTCAATATAGTCAAGAGATTCCAGAAAAGATCCCTGGTCGGCACGTTCCTGTATATCCTTCAACTGTCCATTGATATAGAGATACATAACATCATGGAGAACAACTACTGCATAGTGGTTCCATTGACCAAAATCAGGAGAAGGGCAGGTTAGACGATAAACCAGTTGATTTTCATCTCTTACTGCCAGATACGTTTCATTGTATTGCATGTCAGCACAGAAAACAATTGCAGATTTGCCATCGTTATATTCTGTAGCCATATCACGTTGTTGAAATAAAGGATTTTGATGATAATAACCGCCACCTTTGGCATGCATATACGCAAAGGCTTCTATGGTAAATACGTTTGATTCAATGACAGGTTTGGGTAGTTTTACAAAATCACCATCCCCACTTAATAGTAATACTTTGTCAACATACGGCTCTGCCATGAGTATAGTGCTGAGAATGAATACTGCAACTACCATCTTTTTTAACATTTTTTCACCCCTTGTTTTAAGTTTTTTAAATTTAGAAATAAAAAAGATTCAAGTCAATATTTATTTCTGTAAAACAATTTTATGTATCTTTACAAAATCATTTGTTTGTAATCTGACAAAATAAATGCCCGAGGCAACCTTGTTGCCTGCCTGATTTTGTGCGTTCCACTGGACTGCATGGGTGCCGGCCAATCTGAAATCATGTAGCAGTGTGGCTACCCGTTCTCCATTTACATTATAGATAGAAAGATCAATTTCTGATTGATTTTCAAGTTGATATTCTATAATTGTAAATGGGTTAAAAGGATTTGGATAATTTTGTAATATTTTAAATTGAGTTGGTGATTTTTCATCAGATACAATATTCGTAATATCTGGTTCAACATAGATTTCACCGGAAACCAGTACCAGCGATTCTCTTTGGCCGCTATATTCAGCGGTTTTTAAAGTCAATGGAATAACTTCAGAGGTTGGGTTGGTTGCTTCCCATTTTAACCACAACAAGTTTCCCAAAGAACCAAAATTGTAGGGGCTGGTTACCGAAATGATCCAATTGTTACCGGATTGTTCATAAGGAATATAGGATGAATTTAAAAAAATCATTTCAGGATTGGGCACAACGGTGACCAGTTTGGCAAGTGTTGTATCGCATTCAATACTAACTGTAATATTGTTTATTTCAATGGGAATATCTATATGCAGGGGAGCATACATGCCCTGCCTGTTAGATGCGGTAGCAGACCCTATTCTTACAATGCCATCGTATTGGTCAGATCTGTATTGAACAAGTGCGGCATCTCCATGCAAAATACCATCATTGCCATTTCCGGTTAGATCTTTAACTCTTTTATCCCTGTTGTCGTTTGTTGTATCATATACAATATCATCAAAACGCCAGTAGGCAGTCAGATTTGGATCAACAGATGACAAATTAATTGTACCGTGCATATGCTGTCTGATCAATGTATCGCTCAGAGCTGTTTTCCAGATTCGTACTTCATTGATCATTCCATTCAAATAGCCGTAATCTGTTTCATTTACGCGATGACGACCGATTTCGATGTGATTAATGTTTTGATTAAAAGCCCCCGGTTGGGTATTGACAGTTCTGGATTCCAGTACGCCATTCACATAAAGTTTGATGCTGTCAGGATCAACTACGCAGGCATAGTGGTACCATTGGCCATAGGGTGCACGGGGTAGCTCGTACGATACACCAGGACTGTCTGCAGAAGCGAGAGAAAATTTAATAACACCATCCGGATTCTCCAGAATCATGTTTATCAATGATCCTTGCAGGTCGTTGGTTCCTGAATTTTGACAAAAGAGCGGACTTTCATTGTAAAAGCCGCCACCACTGTCATGTAAAAGCGCACGTCCTTCAATGGTAAACGTATTTGTATTGATAATCGGTTGTGAAAATGAAATATAATCCCCGTCGCCATCCAGTAATAAAACATTATCACCAAATATGACACTTGAATATATTAAACATAATATTAATAAAAACTTTTTTAACATCAAGTAACTCCAATATAACTTGTATATAATAATCTATAAAGACTTGAAACTGCAGTGAAATGTTATTATTATAAAGGAAGGCTTTACTTGGCTTACTAAATTTAATAATTATTAGATAATAGTCAATAAAAAAAGGATTCCATTTTGAAATCCTTTTCTAACAATTTTATGATTTAGCCGGCAATTAAAGCCAGTTTTTTTTCTTGAAAAAGAACAACATAGAGATTGCAATGGTTATTAATGCAATCCAGAAAATAAAATAACTGTATCTGAAATGTAATTCGGGTAGATATTCAAAATTCGTCCCGTATATACCTGCAATGAACGTGAGCGGAATAAAAATAACAGAGAATATTGTAAGCACTTTGATAATATCATTCAATTTGTTGCTGATATGTGTGTTGTATATATCCCACTGGTCTACCAGCAGCTCACGATAACTTTCTACGGCATCGTATACCTGAATGATCAGGTCTTCAAGGTCTTTGAGATAGATGGAAATGGAATCACCCAGCAGGTCAGAATCCATTCGTGCCATTTTGGAAATGCTGTCACGAATGGGGCGGACCATCTTTTGGATGTAATTAATCTCACGTTTGAAAAAATTAAGATCGTTCAAAAAATCTGGTTTTACCGAAGATGTAAGATCCAGTTCCATATCTTCAATTTGTTCACCCATCTTTTCCAACAGTACAAAATAGTTGTCTATAATCGTATCCAGCAATATATAAGCCAGATAATCTGCTCCCATTTTTCGTACACGGCCCATAGATTTGCGGATCCGTTCTCGTACAGGATCAAATACATGCCCTATGCGCTCTTGAAATGTAAGCACATAATTACTGCCCAAAACCAGGCTGAATTGTTCAGAAATAATGCCTTTTTCTTTGTCATGGAACAGCATTTTGGCAATGATCAGGATGCAGTTGTCATATTCTTCAATCTTTGAACGCTGGTCTGTATTGGTAATATCTTCAATGATGAGCGGATGCAGGTTGAATAATTCACCTGTCTTTTTAATTACATCCGTATCGTGAAGGCCATCAATATTAACCCATGATATTGATGGTGTTTTAAGATATTCACTTATCTCTTCGATGGATGTTAAATTGATTTCTTTAATACTGGGCTCGTCATAATCAATCAACCGAAGATTAACAGATTGCTCTTTTTGTTCCCCCACAAAAACCGGGGTACCCGGAACCGTGCCCGTTGTATGGGTTCTTTTTTTTAAAAGACGGGCCATAGGTTTTCTCCTGATCTTTTTTGACTTCATTGTTGCTGTTCTTGTTTAATGAACAATGGCGGCGCGCTATTGTCTTTATCTTGTCCCATATACAATGTAACATGCGGAAAGGGGATCTCGATATTGTTTTGATCAAAGACCATTTTTAACCGGCGGTTAAATTCGCGTCCTACTTTCCATTGTTGAATGGGTTTGGTTTTAATTCTGGCCTTGATGATAATTGCGGAATCTGCAAACTGATCAAGCCCCAGAATTTCGATAGGTTCCAAGATGTCACTTGCATATTCTTCATCTGCGCGCAGGTTTTCATCTACTTTTTTAATGAGCTCAATAACCTCATCCACATTCTCACGGTAGGCCACACCGATATCGAACACATATCGTGAAAAATCTTTTGTCATATTGGTAACAATATCTATGGTACTGTTGGGTATATAATGAACATTGCCTGCAAGGTCGCGCAAGATAACCATGCGCAGATTGACTTTTTCAACCAGTCCACCATGACCACCTATATTCACTACATCACCCACCCGTACCTGATCTTCGAGCAAAATAAAAAATCCGTTAATAACATCTTTAACCAGGCTTTGCGCACCAAAACCTACAGCCAATCCTACTACACCTGCTGCAGCCAGAATGGGACCAATTTCCAACCCCAGTTGTGCTAAAATTGTTATGATTGAAAAAGTTAAAATAAAAACATTGGCAACATGTTTAACGACAGATGAAAGTGTGTTTGTTCTTTTTTTATATTCGGCATCCAACCTTTTGCTTTTTGTCAGCAACTGAGCAAACCTGTCAGACAAGATTTTGGTCAGCTTGAACATGATAATCATACCGATAATGATTAATACTATTTTTAATCCCGTTGTCAGTATCCAGTCTCCGGATTCTTCAAGGTATGTCAGTATTTTTTCCATTGTAATTCTCCTAAAAATAGATTAACATACAGTATACATAATAACTATTTTTTATCATATATTTCAATTATTTATTTGTAATAAATCCGTTTACAGGGATCAAATTGATGATATTATGGGATATTCCTGTTTCATTCATGATAAAAAGGGGAAGGTTATGTCTTTTAAAAAGTTATTCTGGGTGATTACTTTTTTTACTCTGATTCTGCTCTCTTGCTGGGGAAAACAGGATAACAATGTAGTAAGACCAGATGCTCCGCAGTATATTTTTACTGGAACGGTAACAGATCGCTTTTCCGGCAATTTACTGGCGGATTTAAAAGTGGTTGTTTCTGCAAATAATATGATGTATGATGTAGTGTTTTCTCCACTGGAAACGATGACCGATGAAAACGGTACCTTTACGGTTGATCCCATTTATCCCGGTTTATATACGGTAACCCTTTACCGATATGATCTGCCTGTAAGCAGTGTACCTCTGCAAATAGAACATGGCGATACTACAAGAGAATACAGTTTGCCAACCAAGTTTTCAGTCAAGAGGTTTAAAGATATTGCCGGTGAATATGCCGATCTGCCGCTTGCAATAAATGATTCTCTTGCAATTGCTTGGGACAATCCCTTAAAAATATTTAAAAGTAATTCAATTAACTGGGAGCTGCAGGAAACCCCCGGTAATCCCTTGGGTGATATATATATAAGCACAATTACTGCTAATGATTCTATTTTATTTGCCTGCCATTTCCCGGATTCTGTTGTTGTTGTGGATATTGAAAATAATTCTGTCCTGGACCGATTCTTTATAGATGGGGTGAATCTGGTGGGCCTGACCCTGGATAAAAAAAGTAATGCCTTGTGGGGTTGCAGCAGAACCATGATTATAGAATTTACTCGGGACCCCTTGCAGGCAGGGGAGATCCATTTGACTGATGCAGAAGGCTTTCAGGCAATGGCATTTTATAATCAATTGTATGTATTTGACAATGCGCAAAAAATCTGTATACGATTTGATAATGAGCTAAATATTACCGGATATTTTGTTTTTGTGGATAAGGATAATAACCGGATTGCACAGATCAGGGACATGGCTTTTGATAAAAATGGGCAACTTTGGGTGTTGCCATCTGAATAATAATTGTCAAGTGATGTTTATTTTCAGGTTTTTGGGCCCTGTTTTTACAAAGCTAATCAAAAAAAATGATCAGGCATTTATAATTAACTATCGAAATGAATTTCTGAATTAATCTGTAACAGGAGGGACTGTGAAAGTTGAATACAATCTTTTGCAGGTTGTTAATTGGTTGTTTGTTTTAGTAATACTATTTTCTGGTACTGGTAAATTATGGGGAGCTGATACACAATCGACTTTGGTGAAAAGTAGTATAAGCATGTCAGATAACGAACCGTTGATTGTTGATAACAAAAGTCAAATTGAATACAAGACCAATACCTATATAATCACCCGGCAGGATATTGCCAAAATGCCATATCGGGATCTTGCTTCGTTGTTGAATACGCTACCTGGATTTGATGCTTTTGACAAAAATTTAACTGATCCTGTTTTTCGTGGCGAGAGCCTGGATGATACCCGCATCATTATTGACGGTATGGAAATGTCTGATTTGTTGACGGAAACGCCTTATTACTATATGGATCTTGGCAATATTGAGAAAATTGAAGTGCTGCCCGGCTGGTTTGGAGTAGAATATGGTAACGCCAGAAATGCCATTATCAAGATCACTACCCGTAAATCTGCTCAAAATTTCATTTTAAAGGTGAATACCCGATACAGTGCACCGGGATTAAAGCATTTTGGCCCCATGATGTATGGTAAAGACTCGCCTATTGTTACTCCTTTTACGACACTGGCTGATGGTGCATGGACCGGTTATTATGGACAAGGTGGAATGGAAGACTCGGGTACCCAAAGCCAGTTTACTGAAGGCTGGTTCAAGTATTCGGGTATTAATGTCAATGAATATGGTATGCCTGTTGATATAAATGGAGATGTACTGGAAGATATCTGGGATGATTCTCAATGGGTGTTGGGAGAGGAAGGGGGGCTATATCCGGGTGATCCGCATTATGGAAAGCCATATGAAAATTTAGCACTGTATCTGTGGCGTCACCGATCGGGCGATAATCTTGATTTGTTACGGGAACTGGGAGACAAGGGACTTGTTGATATAAGCTTGATCAACGTTAATGATGATGACGCTTTTATGGATTATGGGAACGATATACCGGATTGGCAGGGCGAAGTCTTTACAGGTGGCATTGTCCCTTATTTACCCTGGATTCGATGGTCTGTGTATCACAGTCAGGATCAATTAGAGTATGCCAGAAAAGTGGCCAGTAGTACCTATTATGAACGTACCACACGTGTCAATTTGAATACGAGTTTTACTAAAAATATGAATCTGGATGTTACATTCCAGAATAATCGTCAAAATGGTATGACAGACAATCTAAATGGTAATTATTATTCTCCAATTGCCTTTAATGCTTTCACTATTGGTGGTTCAGCTAACAAACTCTGGTATCCTGATTTTTATACACCGGTAGAGTATCTGCATCGCCAGGGACAAGTCAGATTTAATCATAAAGTAACTGAAAAAATAAATTACCATCTGGATATTGGTTATGCTATTTCAGAACAGAACTTGCAAATAGACAACAGGAATACTGCCCCTATATATAGTAACGAATGGAATGCAACACATTTGAGATACGGCCGTTTAGGTACATTGGAAGAAATTTATGCACATGTTGAAAACGGGGACTATGGATGGGAAAACTGGCGTAATTGGGCCAGAATAAGAATTGGAAATTATCTATACGATGAGGCACCTGCGGGATACGGTCCTATTAACTGGCTGGATGTTACAGGTGAGTATCGAATGGAATCTGGTTCATTTCGGTCAAATGAGTCAATGGACCGCAGATTTACTGTAAAAGGTAAACTGAATTATACTTTTCATCCAAAACACAAGCTGGAACTGGGATTTGAATGGATGCGTAATCATTATTATGTTGATTATGAAATAATGGATCCCTCAGTCGGCGGAGGGTATTTTCATTCTGCCAATATTAAACCCCTGACTGGCAGTATTTACCTGGCTGACACCTGGAAACCGGATGAAAAATTTATGCTATACGCGGGAATACGGTACGACATGTTAAAGCATGATGATGTTTTGGCATATCATGATACGTCGGATGATAGTACCTCAAGCATCTATAGTCATATGTTGCAACCGGGTTATGTTGATTATGAACTTGCAACTGCTGACCGTTCCATGTCAGAGTTGAGCTATCGTTTGGGAGTTATTTTTCAGCCCTTTAGCAGCACACAATTTTTTATGAATCATGGTAAATTTTCTGAATGGGCAGATGCCAAAGATTTATATGCTTTTACCCGTAGCACAGCACGGGGGTATTTGGTAAGTGATTTATGTAATCCCATGTTAAAAGCGCCTTATACTATCAGAACCGAGGCCGGATTCACCCAAGATATATTGAACCAATTAACCCTCAAAGCTTCCATGTATTATACAGATGAGACGGATCTCTATTCTGGGGTAACATATTATCCCATGTCTGGTAATGGTATCGATTATATTGAAAACAATACATACATTTATAAAACCGGTTATGATGTTGAACTGGATTATATCCCATCACCCTGGTTTACAGCTAGTACCAGTTTTTCATATACAGCGCTGGAACGAGGCCGGTACGGATATTCACGATATTATCAGGATGAAAAATTACACAACCCCAAATTCAATATTCAACTCGTAGAATACAGTACACAGCCATTAATTCGTTTTAAATTGTTCACTGCAACACCCCATGCATTTGGTCCGGGAATAGGGCCGCTTTATCCTGTTGGCGACTGGAATATGTCCATATTGTATTATTGGAAAAAAGGAGAATGTGTGTATTGGGAGGGTAACGAGATCAATTGGCGACCCTATCAAAATACAGATATGCGAATCAGCAAAACACTGTTTTCCTTTGCGGGAGCAAAAGCAATTGTTTATATGGATGTAAACAATCTGTTCAACAATAAGAATATGGTAAAATCGGATGGGTATATTTATACAGCCAGTTTTGGCAAAAAACATCTCATTGGGGCAAGTGGGAATTTGACCTGGAATGATCATAGATGGTGGAATAGAGAATTTGTGGAATATATGAATTCTCTGGATATTGATGGCGGTGATCGGCCTGGCGATTATCCCCACAACGGCGAAAAAGAATATATCGAAATGCCGAAATTTACTCCCTGGACTTTTTTAAATAAACGTGATATATTCTGGGGTTTGAATATTCAGGTGAATATTTAAGTTTGAAAAGTGTTGATATATTAGATCTAGTATTGAGAATGTTATGATTAGAAATTCAAACAAGGCATTGTATTATTTTCATATTCTTATGGGCTTGTTTTTCAGCACCGTAGGAATAATCTTGATTGTCCAATCCAATGTGTTAAAAGGAATTTGGCTTTTTTTGCTGGGACTGTTGTTTCTATTTGATTTTTTGCAGCATACATTGTTTAAATTCCCCCAAAGAATAGTGAGTATTGTTACAATAATTTTGGCTGTATTGATTATTGTAACCGGTGTGTATGTTTTAAGTTATCAATAAAATTTGAAAAAAATCTCTGGCCTCGGGTTCCTGCACCTGTGACCAGAGTTGTGTGATGTTACATTTGAAAAGGAATCGGTAAGAGGTTTTAACCTGTCCTGTTCATCGATCCAGTCAGACAGGTTGGGTCGTACTAATAATTAGACATCTGTATTGTAAATTCATTCCCACACCATGATTTTTTTCTCGAAACCGTTTATTATTTCAATCGTATAATATTCAAATTTTCAAGCATGTGTTGCTTTTCGGGGTACAATAGATTATATTTATATAAACAATTTCAGGTGACGTCTTGTCAAAAAAGTGCAAAAAACGTAAAGAGAATAATGATCACGATAGTGAGCAGATGATACTGGCCTGCTTGTGGGATGGTCCGTTAACAATCTCTGAGATGAATGAACAGTTTACCGGTGTTTTGCGCCGTTTTGGCGTTTTTGAGCACCAGTTGTCGCATTGGCTCAAAGATGAAGAAGATATGGATGAACACCTGAATAAGCAACTCCCGGTTCTTATAAAACGTGGATTAATTGAGAATATTAAAGACCGATACGAGTTGACCAAAAGCGGTCGTTATGAAGCAGAAAAAGCTATTGAAGAAATTAACAAGTTTAGCAATGTGCTTAAACGTGCCGCGCGGCCCGAGACTGTTTCTATTGTTTCATTGATCAGTTATATTGTTTTGGGATTTATTAAACTCCCCGCTGCCATATTATCTGGAAGTGTGGGCTTGTTAAATGATGCTATCGATACATTGCTGGATGTTTTTTCAAGAATTTTGGTTACTACCGGTATTCAGCGTAACACACAAAGACTATCCAACTCGGTTATGGTGGGGACCATGTTGATTACGGGGTTTTACGCATTTTACAGAGCAATGCAGCAGTTCTTTTTTCCCTCTGATTTGAAATATACGGTTTTTGCCTATGTCGCCGTTATTCTATCTATCATCATATCTATATTGTTGGCACTGTACCAGCGTTTTATTGGTGTTAAAAGCGGCAACATTGCGCTTATAACTCTTTCTGTGGATTCTCGTAATCATATCATTATTGCGGCCAGTGTGATTTTTGGTCTGATTGCTTCATATTTCGGTTTCCACTATATCGACAGCATAATTGGATTGGTTGTAGCCGGTATCATTTTAAAAAGCGCAGTAGAAATGACCTGGGAGTTGTTTCAGCAGGAAGAAGAATACAGTCCCGATTTTGAAAGATACAACATGTTTCTCTCAGACAAGGTCAGGGACTGGCAGGACAAGCATTATCATTTATGGCTGCTGTATCTGATTGATGCTGAACGGTTGAATACACAGCAAAAGCTTGAGGAACATTGCAATAAATCACTGGATTTCAGCGGTAACATTCTGCTACGCGAAATGGGTCTCATGAAAGAAATCAATGTTCAGGAACAATTGCAAAACAGTATTGATAATTTGCTAGAAAAAGGGTGGATCGATACATCAGACGGATTTTCGGTCTCTGATAAAGGCAAAGAGCAGCTTAAATCCTGGGTGACTTGATTTGGATATAAAAAATTTCCATAAAAATTACTTTGGTCGTTGTTTTGTGTTGAACTTTAATGAACACGAATGACACCAATGAAACGAATTTTCACAACATTTTATTCTGCACTTGAAGGCGTCTGATTTGATGGAGCCTTAATGATCTAGAACTCTTGATAATCCGTGTTATTAGCCTCATCCGTGTTCTTTTTTTTATTTCATGAAAAATATTATATTTTTAGCAAATCTGTACCACATCCATGTCTAATAATTGTCCCAGTTTATGAATTTTGGATGCTATATGACCAATTCCCACTGCGCAATGGTGTGCAGGCCCTTGTTCATTCCACTTGTTTACAAATTCTCTTGCACCAATAGAAAAACGATAACGACTGTTGGTGTTGCCGATTTCCAGAATGGGGCCGGCTACTGATTCTGCTTCTGCTGTCAATAAAAAGAGTTTGCCTGCTGTGTTTTGAACTACTGCTAATAATGTAACCGGACCGTGTTTAACAGACATTTCAACGGACAATCCTTTACCCACTTTGCCATGATAAACCTCTAACGGTCTTACCCGGGTTTTACCTTCTGCAATGGCAATGTGCCCGGGACCATCGTGCCCCATCAGAACAATATCGTCTTTATAATCCATGGCATAATATTCGGTAAACGAACCACCGGTGCCAAAGCAATCCATAATTTTCATTGCCTGTACATTTTTAATTTCGTATTCTCCGGCTACGGGAATGCCACGGGCGGTCAATAGCGAGTTGCCTAGAATGATAGAACTGATAGCCAGTTCATGCTCTGAATTTCCTGTACCCTGGTAGTAATAAGCCATTGATCCCAGGTCATGCTTTTGTATCAATTTGTCCAGTGCCAGGGATGTAATTGCTGCTTCTTTCAGATCTGTGGGTGAGCAGTCTTGTTGAATATCAAATTCATCACTGAATAAATCGAGTCTGGAATTGATTTCAGTACCTGTTACCTCTTTACGTAACCCTGCCAGTTCTTCTACTTCTACAAGTTCAAAGTGACCTCCAAACTGGGCGCAATGCTGGGTCATATCTGAATAAACATCAAGCATACCGCCATAATAATGTCCCATGCAGCCCAATCTGTTGTGAAACATGGTGTGAGCGGTTTGTGCGGCATCTATCCATTCGTCGACCTCTTGCCATACAACAGGATCGTCATATAGTGCTCCGGTAATTTGATGAAAGCGGATGCCCGCTCGGTTGAACACATTGGCAATCTCGGGCACCGGGCACGCGGAACAGTTGGCAAGCCATTCACCGGTCATTTTTGTACGGTCAGCCAGTTTGTTGAATGTGTTATAATCTATTGCCGCATCCATTTGCAGGTTGAGAATGATTACCGGTACTTTGGCCCGCTGTACAACCGGCAGCACTGTGGAAGACAGGGCATAGGTGCTTACATATAAAAATATCGCATCTACATCGGCTTGTCTGAACGTATGGCCAGCCTCAAGCGCCTTTTCAGGATTATCGATCATTCCCATATTCACAATCTCTATGTTTTCGCGTAACATTTGTTTTTCAACGTGTTTTATATTATTTAAAAGTTTATCGTGCAAACCCTCAAACTGCGGCCAATACGCATCCAGCCCTATTGCAAATAAACCCAATTTTAATTCCGGTTTCATAATTGATTCTCCCGTATTATTCGAATTGTTGAATATAACTGCCGGCGCCGATAATGATTGTAGACAATACCAGGACAGCCAGCCCTAACAGGATCGTCCGAATAGTGTTTTTCCCTGAACCTCGCCATTCATGTAATATTAATCCCCACATATTGCTGAAAGTGATGATAAATGCCATATGGATGCTCCAACTGGCAAAATCATATTTCCCCATTTGGGTTGTACCCATTCCATAAAACATGAACTGAAAATACCAGGTGGTACCCGCCAGTGCCGAGAAAATATAATTCGTAAGCAGTGGTGTTTGTTTATTCAAATAATCGCCACCGGATTTGTTCTTATTGTTCAGAATAAGGCACCAGATAACGTTGGTGGTAAAACCGCCCAGCAGGATAACAACAAATATAGGACTGTTTTGGAAAAGAACCGGGGTGTTTTGAGCAACGGCAAGATCTGCAATCGGTTTACCGGCGGCAATACCAAAGGCAAAACAGGCACTCATAACGCCGGAAAGAATAGCAACCCAAAGACCTTTTTTAAAGCTGAATTCCTGAATGCTTGCTTGTTTGACCTCTTGCGGAAGCTCCCGGTCTTTTTTTATGCCGGCCAGACCGCAAACCGCAATGCCTCCAATACATACTGCCACGCCACCCAACGTGACCAATCCCGATGCGTGGGCCAGCAGGTACCCGAAATTGCCAAAATAGACAGGGGGGACGATCGTCCCAAATGTTGCTGTTAATCCCAATGCCATTGCCATTCCCAAGGACATACCCAGGTAACGCATAGTAAGACCAAAGGTCAATCCGCCAATTCCCCATAGCACACCAAAGATATAGCTCCAGATGATACTGTTGACCGGGGCTTGTTTTAGCAGTGCCCAGAGATCGGGTACCGCAATCATGGCAACGATCCATGGAATAATGATCCATGCGAAAAAGCCGTTAACCAGCCAATAACTTTCCCAGGACCATTCTTTGACTTTTTTCAGGGGGATGTAAAAACTACCGGCGGCAAATCCGCCAACTGCATGAAAGAAAATTCCGAGTATTGGATTTGCGTTCATCTGATGAACCTCCGGATACTGATGCTATTGTAGTTTAGGGTTGTTCTTAATATAATAATAAATTAAATTAAAACACCTTTTAATACTGGAATATAAAAAAAAATTGAAATTGATACAATTTTAGAATGGAAAGACATGAGAATGCGCGTTAAAATTTGCTGTATCAATTCTGTTCAGGAAACAGAGATGGCTGTTCGGTATGGGGCATCTGCTTTGGGATTCGTTTCTGAAATGCCGAGTGGACCGGGGGTGATCTCGGAAGAGAAAATACGCGAGATTGCCGGAACGGTTCCTCCCGGTGTTGCTTCATTTTTATTAACAAGCAAAATTGATGTGTTGGACATAATTCGTCAGCAGCGTTATTGTCGCTGCAACACCATCCAGTTGGTGGATATGCTGCCGCCATTCAGTCATCTTCGTTTAAAAGAAGCATTGCCCGGTATCTCTATTGTGCAGGTGGTGCATGTGACCGGCAAAGAATCCGTTGAACAAGCGGTAAAAGCGGCGGACCTTGTGGATGCAATTCTGCTTGATTCCGGAGATCCCAATAAAGAGATCAAAGAATTGGGTGGGACAGGGCGCGTTCACAACTGGGACCTGAGCCGGGAAATTGTAGAATCGGTTTCAAAACCGGTTTATCTTGCTGGTGGATTGAATTCCGAAAATGCTACCAAAGCTGTAGCGTATGTAAAGCCCTTTGGACTGGATGTTTGCAGTGGATTGCGTACGAATGGTGAATTGGATGAAGAGCAGGTTAAAAAATTTATGAATGCTGTTTATTAATACTCACCCCGCATTTAGGACGAGGTGAGTATATCATGTTTTTTTAGAGTGTACTTAGCTTAAACTCGTTTGCTATAGAACGCATTTCTTGAGCCTGGCTGCTTAGCTCTTCGGCCGCGCTTGCAGATTCTTCTGTGTTGGCTGCATTTTGTTGTGTGAGCTGGTTTAATTGTTCAATTGCACCGTTGACTTGAAGTATACCATCGCGCTGTTGTTCTGATCCGGCAGCAATGTCGCTCATCATTTCACCAATTTTTGTTATTTGATCGTTCATTGTGTTGAGGCTGCTTATTACCCGAGTGTTTAAAGTTACTCCTGTACTTGCATTTGTTACAGATTCTTGAATAAGGTTGGCGGTATCTTTGGCAGCTTCTGCACTTCGTATTGCCAGACTTCTAACTTCTTCTGCAACCACAGCAAAACCTTTGCCTGATTCTCCGGCTCTGGCCGCCTCAACGGCTGCGTTAAGTGCGAGCAGGTTGGTTTGAAAGGCAATTTCATCAATTGTTTTTACAATTTTGTTGGTTTCGTCTGCAGAACTTTTAATCCTTTCGATGGCATCAGATAGTTTATTCATATTATCTACACCTTGTTTTGCGCTTTCCAGAGAAGAGTCTGTCATGATTTTAGCTTGTTGTGCATTTTGGGTGTTGGCCTCTGTCAGAGAGGATGTTTCTGTAAGGTTGCTGGAAATCTCTTGCAAATTACCAGCTTGTTCTGTTGAAGATTGAGCAATATCCTGGCTACCTCTGCTAATCTGCTCAGATGCTGAAGAAACCTGATCTGCACCTGATGCAATTTGTTGCATTCGATTATCTAAAATCTCCATTGCTGTATTGATTGCTTTTTTAATTTTAGCATGATCGCCCTTATAGTTGCCGGACAGGCGAACGGACAAATCTCGTTGTGCCACTTTTTCCAATACTGCTGTTGCTTCATTTATAGGTTCAATGATAGAATCGAGTGTTTTGTTAATGCCATCAATTATAACAGCATATTCGCCTTTGTGCTTTGATACATCCACTCTGGAATCGAGTTTACCATCAATTGAATTGGAACCCAATAGTTTGATGTCAGTGGCCATAGAATTAATGCTTTGTTTCATCATGACCATTGACTGACCCAAAATATCTTTATCGCTTTTGGGAGTAACATCAGCAGATAGATCGCCATTGCCAATTTTTTGGGCGTTTTCTGCCATATATTTAAAATATTCAACCAGTTCTACAAATGCCTTACCGATGTCGCCCAGTTCATCTTTACGTTTTAATATTTTTTTAATAATATTATCATCAATTTCAGACAGCTCGGCATCTCCCTTGGCTATTGCTTTTGCACCATCTGAAATGGTTTTAATGGGTTCTGCAATTTGACCGGATATGAACCAGATTATTCCAACTCCAAGTAGAATAAACACGAGCCCCAGTACCAATTGCCGCCACATTAATGAACTAGCTTGTTTTGTTATATTGTTCATAGGCACATTTACCATAGCAGCCCAAGGGGTATCTGTATTGCCCAGCTGTAAAGGTACAGTAATAGTAAGCTTTTCTGAATTTTGGATGATGGATGTTTCACCCTTGTTGATTGCGGTTGAATAATCTTGCCAGTTGGGAATATATTCTTGCATATGTTTACCCACCAAATTCGCATGATTTGTAATTCCGGCCAGAGTATAATTGTTACTGATTAAAATTAACTCTCCACTATTGTTGTAAATGTTGAATTCATCTGTTATGTGTTGAAGAAAATCAAGTTCTATATCAATACCTGTAATACCATAAAAAGTCCCATTTACCATGATAGGTACAACAATAGACGTTAACAAGACATCTTTATTGTTGATAGGGTAAATATAGGGCTCAATTATATTTGCCTTTTTCGATTCTTTGGGTAATAGATAATAATCGGAAGAATCATAATCAAGCAACGGCTCTAAAATAATAGATCCATTTGATCTAACAAGATAGGGGATATATCTGCCACTGCTGTCATGACCATCTGTATTGATATATTCCTGATCATTGCCATCAAATGCATTAGGTTCCCAGCATGTATAAATTCCCAGAAATTGAGTATTGTTCTTTAAAATATTTTCTAATATTTTGTTAACAGAACTACGCGATAGCTCGTTTTCAATTTCATTATTCTTTAATGCAGCCAAAGAATATGCTAATGTATTTGCTGCATTAAAAGCTTTGTTTATCTCTTCTTGAATGCCTGAAGAATTGATTTCCGCTTCACCTTTAGTGAATTGTGTAGCGCTGTTGATTGCTTCTTTTCTTACATATACAGCCCCTACAATCATAATAGCTAATACTGCTAATAACAGACTGCTTCCCGCCCAAATTGAAATTCTAGACTTGATAGACCCAAGATTCATCAGTCGTTCCCTTTCTTATTGTTAGTATAACATAAATATATTATTTAATATATTTGCATCTCTTCAGACTTGAATTAAAAGTAATGACGGTTTTACTTTTAATTGATATTAACAAGTGATTTCATTATGTCAGATTTTTCCGACATGTATATTGATCTTTTTTGAATCAATCATTAACAAGAGTGTTTATTTCAATTAATTCTTTTCTGAATTTTAAATATACATCAATAACAAATTTCATACCAATTTAAGACAAGTAATTTTATTTTGTATGATAAGCTTGTTTACAAGTGCAATAATATTAGTAGATTGCCCATAGTGGGGAATTGATGATGTGATGATAAATGATAAAATTTTGAAACATTTTTATTTGCAGGTAAAAATGTCCCAAAGTGGGGGTAACAATGGGTTAATGTCAAGAGTGTTGGAATTTTACAGTAAACTGTGTTCCGCCGGTACGTGAAATAGTCAAGGAACCATCCAGTTGATCAACTGATAATACCCGTACAAGTTGTAATCCCAGTGACGTTGTATTTTTGATATCGGTTTCTACCGGTATTCCAACCCCGTTATCGCTGACACTCAGTACAATATTTTCTTCTGTTTCATACAACATGATATCAATTGAAGGTTGTGTAGGATGTTCTATTTTAAATGCATGCTGCATAGCGTTGGTTACAAGTTCATTGACAATCAATCCACAGGGGATGGCTTTATCTATACCCATTGTAACTTGTTGAATGTTGACATTGACCTGAATGGGAATACTGTTTGGCAGATATTGATGCTTGAGATGATAGATCATTCTGTTCATATATTGAGTGAGGTCGACATGGGCAAAGTTGTTGGTATGGTACAACTCTTCATGGACCATGGCAATAGAACGGATACGGTTACAGCTCTCTGAAAACATGGACAATGTTTGGGGATCTTTGACCTGTTTTGATTGTAATGCCAACAGGCTCTGTATAAATTGAAGATTGTTTTTAACGCGATGGTGAAGTTCTTTAAGTACAAAAATCTTTTCTTCCTTGTTTTGTTTAATAATGCGTTCCTGCTGTTTTCGTTCCCAAAGTTGCTGTATTAATACTTTGTTGGTTTCGTTTATTTTTTGGTTCTTTTCATTTACAGCTGCTATTGAAGACATGAGATACTCTTGTATTGTTCCTATTGTTGTAACAATACAAAGCCCAGTAATACTAAAAACAATTATTGCCATGATCCATCTGGTTGAACTGGCCAGTTGTGTGGTTTCACTTTGTGGAAGCCATTGAAAAGATGACATGGCTGCTATGATTACTATGCTGGCAAGAGATAAGAAGAATATATAATATCCCCTAAGTTTACCACCGAAAAGGGTTGCCATAATTGTAAAAGCTGTTAAAATAACAATACCCATACCATTTAATTTGAATACCAGTAATGATAAAATACCAGTAATGTAGATAAACGATAGGAATATATGAATACGGGTAGCCAGGGGGATCTTTTTTTTCCAAATTTCCACAGCAAACAAGCATAGAAATGCGGGAGCAAAATAAAAGAAAAGCGGGAATATATCAGAATATATAAACTCTATGACAGAGTTGACGATGGCTGGTATTCCAAGCAATAGAATAATATATATACTATTGGTTACGAGTTTGTCTATTAATTTTTCAAATTCCGGTTGATATTCTGTATCAAACCAATTGTTTCTAGTTTTTCCCAATTTAACCCTCAATTCCAACCCTGATCTCATGCATTGCATTGCCTAAAAATACTGCACTCGAAATTTATTTTAATAAAAAAAATATGCAAAGTCAAGCTGTTTTCGCATGTATTTGCGAGTATTTATCCCCATCGTAGATACTGATGGGTATTAGGAGATTTGTCTCTTATTATAGAGACTCTAACCTGATGGCAAAACCTCCTTGTGCGGAAATACTTTTCGTAATTACATCTTTTGAACTGACTTTAATATTTTCGATTTTGACCTGTGTACGTGTTTTTATTGATGTATTGTTACTGTATACCGTTGCTGACCATTTTGTATTTGGAGATAAGAATGTCAATGGAACATTAAATTCTCTTTCCTTGCCACTATTCATACAGCCTACAAACCATGTTTTGCCACTTTGTCTGGCTATGATGGCATATTCTCCGATTTTTCCATCAATTACCTGTGTTTCATCCCATACCGTGGGTATGGCATCATAAAATTCCAATTCCGGTTCATCACCAATGACACCGTTCATTGGCTCGCTCTCATCTATCTGATCAGAAGAAGCTTTGGGCCTGTCATACCAATACAGGAATTGCCAGGGACTGTAAAAGCAAACGGCTTTGGCCAACTGATAAGCGTGTGAATTGTATTTGGGAACACGAGGGTTAAAATAGCAGAGAGTATTATCACCAGCTCCCGCTATCATGCGAGTAAATAAAGTCGTCAATGTTAGTTCATTTGGCTGACGTACTTCATCACCGCGAATGCCTTCCTGTGTCATGAAATTGGGATAGGTACGAGTATAGCCGGTTGGGCGGTATTCATCGTGAACATCTACCATGAGTTTGTATTGGGCTGCTTTTCGAACAGCCATGTGCAGCCAGGTTGTCCATTCCTGTGTACCAACGTTTACAAAACCGTATTTGACTCCGCTGATTCCCCATTGAACATATAAAGGTAGTATTTCATCGAGTTGCTTTTCAAGCGCTCTGCGATTAACGTAAACAATGATGCCAATGTTGCGTTCTTTGGCGTATTTTATAACTTTATGCAAATCCAATGGTCCGGGTGAGCGTTTGGGATCTACAGTGATGGTTGTCGCATCTGATTTCTCATCATATTCATGTCCATACCAGCCGGCATCGAATTCAACATATTGCAGATTGTGCTTCACTGCAAAATCTACACAAGCGAGGCCACCACGAGTTGTCAATGTTGTTTCCCGAATTACCTTGCCGGGTTTGATCCATGAGGTGTCTTTGATCTCACAGGGATCATTGAGATTCAGAATCAAATAATTCTTCTCAAGCAGTTCTCCGGGACTGTCACCCACCATGACAACCCTCCAGGGTGTAGAGCAGGGAAGTGCAAGTGTTACCGGACCTGCCAGATCGCTGAGCAGCGTATTGGGCTTTTCACCCTGCGGCATGAGTTTCATGCGCGCGTAATCTACCAGTCTGGCTTCTGCAATGGCTAAATAGGTGGTTTCATCTTGCTCAATCACCAGGGGGCGTTCACATCCCGGTTTTATTTCATTGATGGTAGTTTTTTCATATTCTGCCTGGGCTTTATATGCTGCCCAGATTGTGTGGTTATTATTAAAGGAAAATTCTGTCAATTCTTTTTCGATATGTAGAGTTTCGAGTCCTGGTTGTTCCGGGAAATGGTAGCAGAATGCTATACCTTCATTATAGGCCCGAAAGATGATTTGGTATTCAAGATTGGTATCTTTTTCCTGAACGTTTAATGTTAATTCATTATATACATCCGGGATTTCTGCTCGTTCACCATAAACCGGTTGCCAACTGTTATTCTGACGGGTCTCTTGTTTGGAAATGATTTTAACCGGATTTGTAGATTTTTGTGAATTGTCTAGGGTAAATCCCAAACGGGAAGGGGGCATTAGCAGCGTGTTGCCTTTATGTAATGTATAGGTTGGTGCAGCATACCCGGAATATTCTTTGTCCATTTGAATTTCTATATTTAATGACTGGTCCGGTGAGGCAAGCTCAAATGCAGATACAGTTACAGAAACAAGCATTAGTAAGATAAATATATACTTCATTTTTTATCCTTAACTTGATAATGGATATTCTAATGATTATAATTATTAAGAGTGTTCCAAGGCGTAAGAATATACAAAATATTTTTTAAAAACGAAAATTTTACACAATAAATTTAACGATAGTGCGTTTATATTATTAGATGGAAAAACAAAAACTGGAAATTTCAACGGATTCTGTACTGATTGAACAGTATAGGAATGGATCAAAATCTGCACTGGATTGTCTGGTGAGGCGTTATTATTCCTCCGTGTTCACCTATGTCTTGCGCATGTGCGGAAACCGAGAAACATCTGTAGATATTACTCAGGATGTTTTTGTAAGGGTTATTAATGATCTTGCAAACTATCGCGACAGGGGAAGTTTTCAGGCGTGGTTATTTCGAATCGCTCGTAATGCGATGATCGATTCAGTACGAAAAAAGAAAACAAGATTCAAGTACATGGATGGTGATTCTGATGGTTATGTGGATTTTGAAAATTGCTCTGCTATTTCTGATGACACTCCACTGCAAGAACTCGAAAAGCAGGAACAAAAAGAATGGATTGAAAAAGCGGTGCTGGCACTTCCCGCAAAGTTGAGAGAAGTTTATTTGATGAGAGAGCATGGTGGATTGTCATTCAAAGAAATTGCTGCAATTCATCATTGTTCGGTAAATACGGTTTTAGGACGAATGCGGTATGCCATGCAGCACCTTAGAGAACATTTGCAACAAAATTTAGGCGTTGAGGTAAAAGATGTCTTGTAAATATATTAAAGAGTATCCTTTGCTTTATGTATATAAAGAACTGGATGATAATGAGCGTTTTGCGTTTCAGGAACACCTTGAAACATGTGAATCCTGCCAGCGTGCAGTAGATGAATTAAAGGAAACTTTGGGTACATACCGTTCATTGGAACCGGAACTCATTGATGAAAATCACATTCATGTATTGGTTGATAATGCACCCATAGTACAGCCCCACATCAAGAAACAGAGTTTTCTATATCAATTTTTAACCAAGCTCCGAACTGCCGGGGTACACCCGGTATGGTCACCGGCGCTTGCTGGCCTGGCTGTGGTGATCATCTTGTTTGCGGTTTGGGCCCCCGTTCCGGAACAGGATATAAATACAAATTCCGAAATTCACAATCTGGCCTGGAACACCGGGGTAGACGATTCTCTGGAATATCTGGAAGATCAGATTGATGATATTCAGGTACCGAATGGCGATCAGGAGCTGGATGATTATGGGAATTTGGTTTTGGGTATTGTCAAATCTCAAACCGAGCAGCAATTGGACAGGATTGAGCAAGAGATTTATAATCTCTCGCGTGAATTATCGTTAACATCATTTTAAATAACATACAGGAGAACACCATGAAAAAAACATTGATTTTAGGGACGATGCTGGCTTTGCTTTCAGTTTCTTTTGTCTATGCGCAGCCAAAGCCCGAACCGGTAAAGGTTAAGGAAAAAATAAAGACAGCAGACAAGGTTCGGGAGATTGAGGTCAACGAGGATGAAGTGCTGGAATATGCCAAAGAAAGTGAAGACATGTATGATGAACTCATACTGTTAAGAGAACGCCGACCCGAGCGTTATGAGCTGGAATTGTTTAGGTTGGAAAATGAAATGAACCGATGGAATCTGCTCAAAGAACGCGATCCCGAGCAATACGAAGAGCAAAAACGCAAGAGCGAGCTCGAAAAACAGTGCCGCTCATTGTCCCGCGAATTCCGTAAAAGTGAAGACGATACCCGCAAAAAAGAGATCCGTTCGGAATTGCAGGGCCTTTTAAACGAGCTGTTTGTACTTCGTGAAGCAGATAAGGAACGTAAAATTGAACGTCTTGAAAAAGAACTTACCAAACTCCGTGAAATGGTTTCGGAACGCAAAGAACAAAAGCCACTGATTATTGAAAGACGCTTGAACGAGTTGCTGGGAGAAACAGATACGTTGAGATGGTAGGCAGATGATCAGTTTTCAGTACTCCGTAATCAGAGAATTATATTAGCCCGGTAGAGATGCCGGGCTTTTTTTTATTCAAGTTTATAATGAAAATGATTGATGAGTATGACAAGTTATTAAAACTGTAAGTTGGAAATTAGCTAAAAGCTGATAGCTTTTAGCTATCAGCATGATCTCACTTTTCAAGTATCATCCTGATAACCTGTTGCATATTGGCGCATTCGAGTTTACAGAAATAAATTCCGCTTGCAACAGCGTTCCCCTGATCGTCCAGTCCATTCCACTGTATTGTATGCTGTCCGGCGGTCAATTGCTTGTTGATTAACGTTCTGATTTTGTTGCCCCGAATGTTGTATAGGGTCAATTGTACCTGTTCCGACTTGGGCAGGTTAAATTGGATCCGTGTAGTCGCATTAAAAGGATTGGGATAATTACCAAATAGGCTATAATGGTCTGTAGTATTCTCTGTATTTTTTATTCCGGTTGACAAGCCATACTCGAATGCTCCCATATCGTATCCGTTTTCTACGGGACGAGCTTTTCCATCAAAATCGATTTCCGGTGCACCCACAGAGGTTCCGCTATCCAGAGCGGGAGAGTTTGCACCTAAATGCAGGTTATTATCTGCCGGAGCCATAAATATATCGGTATCCATTTCCGTGGTGAGTGAATGGGCATCCTGACCGCTATAGCTGTTCCAGGAGCTATCTGCTAACTGGCTGATACTAAACTCGTCCGAATACGCCACGGCAATAGCGCGAGAGGGATTATCATTCTGGAACAGGTTATAATCGCCAATATAATTGCCAATGCCCGGCTGTTCAAATGCCAGCCCGATGTTATCACCACCGGCAACAATGCAATTGTGCATATTTAGGGTGTCTGCCGCGTTTTCAATCCAAATGGTAAATGTGCCGCTGTTGAAAAAAGTGCAATTGGTTAGCGAACTCTTGCCTGGTTCACCGTCCCAGTCCAGTTCTACCACAGTGATATTGCCATTGTATCCGATGCAGTTGACAAGCTCTAACTGGTCCTGCCACAATTTATAGCAACCATTGCCACAGTTATAAGCCAGGCATGCATTTAACGTGGATTGCGCTGAACTGATATCAAATCCGTCATATACATTGTAGGTAATACAGTGGTTAAAGGTGAAATGGTGTTGAGAACCATGTCCCAAAGCGAATCCGTCTACATTCTGCTCGGGATCGTTACCGGTGTGCGCAATACAGTTGTTGAATGTGCCATTGTAACAGTCCGCACCGCCGGAAGGAGAGACATCGAATCCGTAAAAAGTAAAATGGTGCACCTCAACCCGGTTGAACTGAAAATCGTGTGATCCATCAGACACGCCTATACCAAACGTTATATCATGCACCTCACAGTCATTCAGTATTGTGTTTGCTGCATGAGTGATCCAAATGCCGTTGCCCTGCCAGTTTTGGATTTCAAGTCCCTGAAGTACAATATAATCCTTGTCAATTATAATGCCGTTTTGTGATTCCTGAACATCAGTACCATCAACAATAGGGATCTCGTTCTTGTATCCGGAATAAACAATAGGACCATTTTCTGAGGAGCCGCTGTTCGCAAAGACAATGTGCTCGTGATAGGTGCCGGTCCGTATCAATACCGAATCTCCTGCAATTGCGGTTTCAACAGCATGAGAAATCGTTGCCCAGGGAAGTAAAAGCGTGCCGGGATTTGTATCGTCCGCTTGAGGGTGTTGCGTGTCAACGATAAATGTTGCTGCCCGCAATGTGGATAGCATGAAGAGCAGCAACAGGAATATATTGTGATTTAAAATGCGCATTCTGATAACGAAATCCGGTTATCGTCTGTTGGTATCACGTTGTTTTTGAGGTGTGGAGTGTGATTTGGGAGTTGATTTGGTTCTTGTTTTTACCGGTTTTTCAGCCCGGACTGTTTTCCGCGTTTTAACTCTTTCCGATCTTTTGACCTCACGTTTGATTTTATTAGTATGAATGACCTTGGCATTGTGTCTTACAAATACATGCCTTTTTATTTTTGCTGTTTTCATATGATAAGCTTTGGCCGGGACAGGTTTACGTGCATGCCAGGTGGGGTGATAATGTCCATAATAATAAACTGTGCGATATGGTTTATATGCCGGTCTGTACAATCTGATTACGATTGGCCACGTGTAAATATGTGTGGTCGCCGGGATGTAATAGAAATCGGGCCCGTACAGGGTTTCATCGCCCTGTACATACATGTTGTATTCATTTTCACCGGTTTGTTCAATTTCAATGACTGCAACATCCTGAATTTCATTCTCTCCCAATAGCGCTTGTATTACTACAAGGTGGGTGTTGTCATTTACCTCTTCATTGACTACAAGATAATCCACATACCCGTCATCGTCCAGATCCAGGTTGTTAATACCTTTGTCGGTATCATTCAGGGCCAGTTCAAAAGCTTCCAGACTTTCGGTTTCGGCAAACAGGTCTGCAACGGCTTCAATATCCAGTGCATCTGCTGTTTCGTTAGATACTGCTTCCACAGTAAATTTCTGCCCCCAGGCTGCTGTTATGATGAAAAAGAGCAGCAAACTTGATGTTATTATTTTTTTTCGCATTTTTAACTCCGCGGTTTATCTGTTTTATTTAATAAACATAAACAGACCCGGGTTCCAATATAAATTCTCATTGCGTTTTTTGATAAAACCAGGTACCTGTGCTGTCTCCCCGGGGAGAGTTGTTTTTAAAGCTGATTGTCAAATCATTATCGTTATTAATAGTCCAGGTTTCTGTATTGATAAAATCAAACTCTCCATTATCTCCATAAAACGTTGTAATAGATTCTATTGTCAAAAGGTTGTCATTTGACCAATACGCTTTGACTTTTCTGGGCATATTATAGACATAGAATTCATATTCCGGGCCACCGATTTTGACTTTTTCATCAAAGGGATATTCTTCCCAGCTGTTGTAATACGTACGGGTGGTATACAGGCTGTCATTAATTATGTTTATCTTGATTTTGTTCATGTACATTTGCTCGGCGGGCAGATTGCTTTTTTCTTTGTTTATTTGCCAGGTTCCGTAAAGCTCGGTGCCTTTATCGGCTGCCAATAGACTGAGGGGAAGGATGAACAGAGAAATAACAATAAAACTGATAAATCTTGACATAATAACTCCTCCGGGTTGGTTATTTCAAGATATTGAGGAGTTGGATGCAATGCAAGGGAAAAATGATATTTTTTGATTTATACATTTGGGAAGGATTTGTATGCTGTATTGCGGATTCCATGCATTCAAAAGCAAAACGCAAAGAACGCAAGTTAACAGAACGCAGAGGGAGAAAGTTCATAGCTGGATTGATTGTTTTTTCGAATCCATTGATTGCATTTATAATGTAAATTTCGTTTCAATCCTTTTTTAGGAGGATTTGTTTTTCATTGCGCTCTTTGCGCTGTCTCTGCTTCCTCTGTGTTTTCTCTCAAGGTCACCAGTCAGAGCCTGGGAACCAGATCAATTTATTTATTCCGGTTTTATCGCCAATATCCTGTCAATCTCCGGCGCCAGACCCTGTGCGCAAAACCAGAATCCCAGAGAATTGAGATGCTCGCCATCCACTGCACCGTAGGCATGTTCTTTTGAAAACATGTTGGTGCCCTCAAAAAAGTAAATGTTTTTATCTCCGGCAGTCCGGGCAGATTCTACAAATTCCATGGCGAATTCACGTTTGCCTGCGTGTATCGAATCATCGTGTGTGCTGAAAAAAGGACTGATCAATAGTATTGGCGTTTCCTTGTGTGTTGATCGAATGGCCTCAACAAAGGGCGCCATGGTCTTTTTGTAGACATCCAGTTTGGGATTCGCCCAGTGGTCCAGAACGATCATTGAGGCATCAAGCTCGCTGATGAATTGCGCAATCTCGATATCGCCAATGCCGTTTCCACTAAAGCCCAAATTGATAAAATCGATATGGTTTTCACGACCAATAAACGCCTGATAGCTGGCGCCGGGATTAGACGCGCATCCACCCTGGGTTATGCTGGAGCCGTAATAGATGATGGGCGGCATATCCTTGAGATCGGTTGGGGCAGAGATTTCAGCTCCCTTGTCCACAAAGATGCTGTCAATTTCAATAGTACCGTAGAGGGGGAGATAAATGGTTATATCATTCTCCGGCTCATCAGGATGGAGATAAATAAGCCTTGTGACCTTGCCTGTTTTATCCGGCCAGGCGCTGCCGGCATACTGGTCATTCACATATACATCTATGCCGTTTTTCATAATGCTGGTCATGTGATGGGGGGTGGCAGGACCGTTGCCATGCGCAACAATGCCCAGCACTGTAGTGGTACTGTGAAAGCGTACACGCCCACCCGAAGGTTGAGTACCCAGATTCCACAGTTTGTCCCGGATGTTACCTTCCATCTTTAACGGCAGACGATACATTTTTTTGTCCGCGTCCCAACCCGGAAGCCCGTTTACCATGACTGCAGGATGGGCCAGGGTCAGCAGGTCATATTTTGTAAAATCTCTCTTTGGTTGTCCCCAGAGCGGGCATGTAGCCAGAACAGAGATGATGATTGTAATGATCAGAAATGAATTGCGCTTGTTTACTTGCATTTTTTCACCTTTTTTTTATTGTTGTACCAGGTCCGGGAACCTGTTTTTAATTTCTTTTTTGTAACGCGGTTTTCTGTGACTGGAGGTGATTGACATGCTTTTCCCCTTTTTCCTCTTTTTTATTTCCCGGTAATAAAATATACCCCGGAAAGCTCACCTTTATTCAAATGAAAAACATATTCGCCATTTATCAATGATTTGCCGGATATCTCTGTGTTTGTTTCCGTGTCCGCATTGTACAGTATATAGGATGTATCCGAATTGAGCCGGACTTTGAGTTCCGCGTTGATCTCGTTACCCGGTTTGCGATTATACAACAAGACCGCAGCATTTTCATGCAGTTGATCATAATAGATGGCGCCCGCAAAATCAGAGTTTTCATTGGGGTACCAAATGTCATAATCGAGTGCGGATTTGAGTGCATTCAGCTTGCGATAGATCTTGATCTGTTCAAGAATGATCTGTTTTTGTTTCTCAGTCACTTTAGCCATGTCCGTGGATATTCCCCACACCCCAATCATGCAGCTCCGGCAATAGAGCTTGATCAATTCGGTATCGTTTTCATCCAGTTCGTTAATGCGATTGGTCCAGCGCTGCACTTTGGCAGGATCCAGCAATTGGATGGCCCCCAGCGCTTCACTGATGTTCGATTGCGCATGCTGCATACCATTCCGGCTGCCGTCGCGTATCCAGTGGCTCTGGGCAATCTGGTCTGTAAATTCATTAATCATTCTGCCGCCGCTCATACAATTCTCAATATTGAGTTTAGGGAAATCTATTCGTACTGCCTCAAGCGCATCCTGCAGGGCAATAATGTTTTTCATTTTACCGTGTCGCGAATTGTCCCCAAACAGTTCCTGGTCATACTTCCACCAGTCCATGTAAAATTGGTCTGTCAAATGTTCAATATGGTTGTGCAGATACTTTGTAAAATCAGTGCCAGCGAGGTCCATTCCGTATGCATCCATAAAATCGCGATAAAAGGGGGGATTGTCAATTTCAGGAGGGAGCGTTTCTCCATCAACCCGCAGCAACCAGGGACAACTCCAGATGCCGGCAAGAATGCCATTGTCTTTCACATATTTCAGGGCTTTTTCAAACTCACCCGGTTTGAATTTTTCAGGGTCCGGCACCCAATCGCCTGGACTCGCGTACCATCCCGCATCTACCACAAACAGATCAAAGTTGTACGGCAGCATGGTATCGATCTGGTTTTTGATGAATGTGCTGCTGAGATCAAAGCGTACCGAGTACCAGTGATTGTACAAAAAAGGATACCAGTTGTCGGGTTTTTCGTACAGTAGGTTGCTAAAGTCATTGCGCTGTGTTAACCAATCTTTTCGTGCATCAGCTTTCAGTGTTTCAGGACTGGGCATGATGTAGAGCATGGGTCCGGTAACCGACTCGCCCGGTTCAAGGACCAACTGGGTCTCGGCAGGTGGCAGAAATACGTGCATATTTGTGCCATCTGTTTTTTGTGAAATATCGGCATTCCAGCCGCCGCTCCAACCAATGCTGTAAAATACAGACCCGTTTTCATGCTCAACCTGCCAAAAGGGAAGCTTGCCGTCTGGTTTGTGTTTGTCAGAACTGTATACCGCAGAATTTAAATTGATTTTTGTACCGGTATTGAGAGATTGTCTGAAGGGTGTATAGGTCAATGGCTGCCAGTAATCAAGTTTACACAGCTTGTCACTATTATAATTCCATTGCGCAATCCAAACCGGATAGCTGACAATGGATTGCTTTGATTGTCCATTATTTTTTAGATCTATATATGTACGAAACAAGCCTCCGTTTTTCGGCAATTCCACATTCCAGGTAATTGTCAAATTATTAGAGGTTGCAGTTGCCCGGGCTTTGATAAATTTGCTGTCCCGTTCAACTTTCCATTTGCTGATACTGGCATCTTTTTCAATCTCGGGAAGCCAGTCATTAATGGTTGATTTATCTGTATTGCTGATAATCGTATATTTTACGCTGGAAAATTTTTGAATGACCGGTATGCCATTTTCGTTATAACTAAGATTTATTGTGATATAAGAGTTTTCGAGTTTGTTTTGACTGGGTTTACTGCATCCGGCAAGCAGGATGAATAACGATAACAGCAACACTGCAATGACTTTTTGCATAGGTTCCTCGGATTAAAAAAGTTTAGATAATAGATAAAATACAACCCGTATACAATAGCAAGAATTGCATTCTTTTGCAATGGATTTTTTGTTAAGGAATACAGAAACAGGAGAGGGGATGCCTAGTTCAACTGCGCAAAAAGCGCGGCCCTGTACATTCTGCCTATGGGCAGCTCTTGTTTTTTTATTTCTATACTGTTTGAGGTGAAAGAGTCGATTTTATCAAGATTGATGATAAACGAGCGATGGATTTGCATAAACAGATTATCCGGCAGTTTCTCCAAAATGGATTTAAGAGACATCTGCGTAACCGTATTTCCACCAACGGTGTGTATCTTTTGATAATCTTTCATGCTTTCAATATAGAGAATGTTTTGCAGGGGAATGCGAACCGTTTTTTTATCCGCTTTGATTTGCAGAAATTGAGCAGTGTTTGTATTGCTCTCATTTGTAGACGGTATAACGTTTTCGCGGGATTGAAAAGACTCGTAAAATTTATCCAAAGCTTGCAGCAGTCGTTCAAAAGATACCGGTTTGAGCAGATAATCCAATACATCCAGATCAAAGGCATCTAACGCGTAATCCCGGTAAGCTGTAACCAGAATGATTTTAGGCGGGTGTTTCAGGGATTTGATGAAATCGAGTCCCGACAGTTCAGGCATCTCTATGTCGAGGAACAACAGATCAACCGGGTTTGATTTTATGTGCTGAAATGCGGACAAGGCATCGTTACACCCAGCCGTAATCTCGATATTATCCATTCGATCAAGCAAACTGCTCAAGGCCTGAATGGCCAGGGGTTCATCATCAACAAGCATACATTTAATTTTCATGGACTTACCTGTACCGGAAATGATAGATCTACGTTAAACTTTCCATCCTGGTCCGTTATGGTTAACGTGTGATTTTGTGGATACATCAGCTCAAGTTGTTTTTTTGCACTCTTGAGCCCAATACCATTAAATTCAATCGGTCCTGAGCCGGGATGATCATTTTGGATGTTAAAATTAAGAGTTGTATTTGCAACAGAAAGTGATATCTCGATATTGCTTTGTTTACGGCTTTTACCCGCGCCATGTTTAAAACTGTTTTCCACAAAAGGCATTAACATCATGGGAGGTATGTTGACTGGTTTGTCAGGCAATTCGGTTTTGAATGAAACATTTACCCGATCTGCAAATCTGTATTTTTCAAGTTCGATATAGTTTTGCAAAAATAATACTTCTTTGGACAGTTCAACCTGTTTGGTTTTACACTCGTACAAAACATAATCGAGCATGGCCGAGAGTTTAAGAACCACATCCGGTGTTTGCTCTGACCGTGAGAGTGATAATGCATAAATACTGTTCAAGGTGTTGAATAAAAAATGCGGATTTAACTGCATTTTCAGCATACGCAGCTCGGTTTCAATTTTCTCCTGCAACAGTTGCTGAGAACGGTTTTGTTCCCGGTACCAGTATTTGATCAATTTGATAGCAACGGCCAGCATCACCGAAAACAACATGCTCAACATCACAATAGTCATGTCTATCGTTGAGAGGTCCATTTTGCTATCCAAAAGTCCTTTCCCCAGTGCGCTTTTGATCATAAATATAGCAATGACCATACAGTTCAGGTATGCGAATAGTACAAGTGTGTTTAAAAGGAGGTACAATAGTTTGGGGATTGAGCGTTTTTGCGGATTAAAAAGATACCTGGGGAAAAGAAAGTATATAATCAAATAGCAGGTACCCATAGAAATGGGTAACAGTGAAATTACAAATTTAAATGTGTAAAAATAATTGCCTTCCCAGTGTCCAAAATAAAAGATATAAAAGAAAAGAGCCAGTGTCCAATAAAAGATATGTGTTAAAATTCTCACAATCTGTTTTTGTTTGTGGCTTATTTCTATTGCAAAAAGATTTATATTTTTTATTTTATATTTCAAACATATCCTCTTTGTTGTAATAAAAGATATGGTTTTTCATTTTGAATGTCTATAAAAATCGACAAACAACAGATATTTCAGTATAAATGAGGCCTAATATTGTATTAATGACCTTTAGGTTCCATGTTGTTGTATATGTCTTAAATACAGCAGATTGTCTAATAATGATAAATTCCTCAATTGGTTATGTTAGATTGTTGTTGTTCATTCTAACATATTAATAGGAGGTTGTTATGCAACAAGAGATGTCACTGGTTTTCTTTTTTCAAGCGATGGGACCCTGGTTATGGGTTGTTCTTCCATTTTCACTGATTACCTTGTATGCAATAGTTAAGGGTACAATAGATGTGATTAAGGCTGAAAAAAAACCAGAAAAAATTTATCGGGAAATGCATGCAATTCCATTTTTTGCAAGCTTGACTGCAATGTTGGGATTCATTGGTCAAATTTTGGGATTGTGGCAGGCTATTGCAGCCATTATCGTAGCTACGGATGTGAGTCCTGAAATTGTATTAATGGGCTTTAGGATTTCATTCTTTTCTACTATTTATGGAATAATCACATTGCTGGTTGCACTTGTTTGCTGGTTTATATTGATTCAGATTTTGAACAAACGCATTTCTGACTAGTTTCTTTCAATATTATTCTACTGGAAATATTGCATGGCGGTAGTATTTTATCAAAATACTACCGCTGATTTAACTCTAAATTCAAATTCAGTTATATCTGTTTGTGAGTAATTTATTCCCACTTTAAAGGAAATTCAACATGAATGTTAAATTTTCATTTGACTCTCATTTTTATTGGTGAGTCTTTAGCTCAGTTGTAATTGTTCTATCCTTGGGGAATTCGATACGAATTATAGAGTCAGACTATAAGTTCTTAATTTTTATATGATTGTATTTAAGTGCAACATTTTGTTTTTATTGTTGTTAAATTAGAGTGTATCTCGTCCTATTTGTTAAAAATAATCAATATTACATTATTTAGAATTTTATCAAAGCTTTGTCAAAGTATTAAAAAATCGTGTTGTGAAAAAAGTCACAGATTTTTACGTAAAATGCATGTTTTATTGAATTTTGATTCAATTTATAATGTTTTGGTACTAAATTTGTTTGATAATCATATTATGTAGTAAACAAGTAGTAAAGTAGTGAAAGGGTAGTATTGTGGGTAACTCGATATCCAAAAAAATCGGATTGATTGTTGCCATTGTTCTTGTCGTTATAATGAGCCTGATGATGATATTATTGCAATCTACTATGGAAAAACGAGAGATGGCAACCGCGGAAGAAAATATTCATGACGCGGCAACTTTTGTTACAAAATCTTTAATGTTTATTATGGCACAGGGGGTTGATGATGTAGAACCCTATATTAAAGATGTTCAGAACGTCGGTAACACCCAGGAGATCAGGGTTGTTCCTTCGAACCTTGTTATTGAAAACAGTGAAAAGGAAATGGATGCGGAAGAATCGTCTGTTCTTGCTTCAAAAACAAATATGGTTATTTCCGAAACATTTCAGGATGAGCCTGTTATCCGTTTCATTGTCCCAATCATTGCAGCCGAAAACTGTCTGGATTGCCATGAAGGCAATGCCGGGGACAGCTATGGGACCATCAGTGTTAGGACTTCAATTCATAAAGTGAAAAAGTCCATCACCAGCCAGGCAAAGATTTTAACGCTGATTTCGCTCTTTACAATTTTTATTACCTGTCTGGTTATTATATTACTCTTGAAACGACAGGTTTTGCGGGGTTTATTACAGATAACTACCTATCTTGAAAAATTTTCTAAAGGTAATATAGAAGCAGATATTTGTGTGAATGGCGATTGCGAAATTGGCGCAGCAAAAGACTCTTTAAAAGTACTACAGCAAAGCCTTTTGGCCAAAGCCGCAAATGCAGAGCAAATAGCCCGAGGAGATTTGTCTCAAAATATAAATGTTCTTTCTGAGCAAGATATCCTGGGCAGAGCCATGGTAAGCATGAAAGAACGAATTTCCGCATTGGTTGATGATGCCAACACTCTTGCTTCCTCTGCTGTTAATGGTGATCTGCAAACACGTGCGGATGAAAGCAGGCATGAAGGCGATTTTGCTAAAATTGTTGAAAATTTCAATAAAACCCTGGATGCCGTGATTGGACCTATTAACGATGCCGCTCAGGTTATGGAACGAATTTCAAATAAAGACCTTACTGTTCAAATGAATGGTCTTTACAAAGGTGATTATGAAAAGATAAAAATCGCGCTCAATACTGCTGTTAATAATCTGGATGAAGGATTGTATAATATCATTCGTAAAACAGAAAGTGTTGTCACTGCATCACGGCAAATTGACTCTACTAATCAGGCTGTTGCCCAGGGTGCAACCGAGCAGGCCGGTACGTTGCAGGAGATTGGTAGTAAATTGCAAGAGCTGACAGCGTCTTCAACTGAAAACGCGTCTCATGCCAATGAAGCCATTTCCATTTCTGAATCTTCATTCAGTACCACCCGCAAAGGTCAGAATAGCATGAAAAAGCTTTCTGATGCGATAGAGAGTATAAAATCATCATCAGACCAGACAACCGCAATTGTGAAAAATATTGATGAAATAGCATTCCAGACCAATCTTTTGGCATTGAACGCTGCTGTTGAGGCGGCACGCGCGGGAGAAGCCGGTAAAGGATTTGCTGTGGTTGCGGAAGAAGTCCGTAATCTGGCCATTCGTAGTGCCGAAGCGGCTAAGGATACGGCAGATTTGGTTTCGGAATCTGTCAAAAATGCGGAAGACGGAGTGCAGCTGAATATACAGGTATCAAGTGATTTAAAAGAGATTGCGGAACAAATACAAAAAGCAAATGATGTGGTGAAATTGATTGCGGTTGCTTCTATTGAACATAATCGCGGTATTGAACAGATTAATGATGCCGTTGAGCAGCTTAATAAAGTAACGCAAGACAATGCCGCCAATTCGGAAGAATCGGCAGCGGCTGCCAGTGAAATGGCAAGTGATATTCAGGAAATGAAGGCACTGGTGGAGGAATATCAAATATCTCAAAAGTAAGTTTCTTCTCTCATCCTCTTAACATAGATTGAAACCGCGGTAATATTAAAATAGTATTGCCGCGGTTTTTTTTATTCGGCTGTAAACACCACTTTAATACGTTACGTCAAATATATA
The DNA here is from genome assembly GCA_963693055.1 of bacterium. Lineage (GTDB taxonomy): Bacteria > Zhuqueibacterota > Zhuqueibacteria > Residuimicrobiales > Krinioviventaceae. Next base: position 3,955,946 of record OY843751.1, on the reverse strand, counting down.
GAAAGCCACATCAAATAATATGGAGCTGGTATGAAACGGAATTTAACAGTGTTGTGGACCCTCTTGATTGTACCCCTGTTTTACTCTTGTGCACCTGTGTATTATGCTAATCAAAACTCTGCACGCTATAATACGAGTCGTCAGGTGTTTTTTGATGCGGAATATGAACGGGGAATGATGGATGCGGATAAAGACCTTGAGCGCGGTAGGTTGTTTCTTTTTTATCCGGCGAGTAGTATTTTGACACAAGGGTACAGTTATTTTTTATGGGTAGAATTTGATATTGATGAAAAAAAAGATTCCGGCATATTAGACGGACGTTTATCCCCATACGCTTTGGGATATAATGATGCCATGTTTGCAGAGTTTGAATATATTTGGGGCCGTAATTTTGAGTATATGTTTCGACAGGCATATATGGATAAATATCATGATGTTCCTGTACCTCCGCCACCACCACCACATCCGCCACACCCACCTAAACCGCCAAAACCCAAACCGGATTATACACATAATACAGATCCTAAACCTAAAACGCATACAACGCAAAAGCAAAGACCTCATACCCGGCGGGGACAAGAGCAGGCGAATACAACGGATTCAAGAAAAACCCAAAGAGATAGTTCCAGACGTGACCAGGCACAGACGTATAAAGCGGAAACGAGGAAAACAATAAGAGATAATTCAAGCCATGACCAAGAGCAGGTGAAAACGCAAAGGACCGCATCCCGATCACGTGAGAATACTTCAAGAAGGGGGCGTTGAGTGTGAATCTTGTCATCTTTTAAGCCTGAAAATCCTAACTCGGACTAGAAAGGTACAAAGGCAGAGTCTCGGAAACGGAAGTGGATAATTGACAAAAAAAACGTGACAGAGATTATCTCTGTCACGATCGTAATGTTGATATCCCCGGGCAGTGCCCAGGAACCCGATTGAAAACTGATTACTGAAAACTGACAACTTTTATCAAATCAATCAAAACCCATCCGCTTTGATGTCTTTTTCTGTTACTTCGCCAAAATCCTTTACAATATCCCGGATCTCATCTGCTTTGCCTACAAGTACAAACTGTAAATTTTTTTGCGGGAAATATTTTTGAATAATCTCTTTGGCTTTGGCGGTGGTCATATTGTCTACATTTTTTTCAAATGTATTGATGAATGATTCGTCAAAGTCATAGATAAACATGTCGGTCAATAAATCGGCCAGTTGTCCCGATGTTTCGTATTCCGGGGGATATTGACCCTTTATGTAATTCTTTGCGGACTGGAGTGTCTCTTCGTCCACACCCTCGTCATGGAGTTTGTCTACAATTGACAATGCCACATCCAGCGCTTTGGCAGTAGAATCTGTGGGGGTAAAGCTGCTGATAGCAAAAATACCAGAGTTCTTTAACGGTTGAAAATAGCTGTATGCACCATAGGTAAGTCCGCGTTTGGTGCGTAGCTCATCCATCAACCACGATGTAAACCGTCCGCCAAAGATGGTATTGACCACCTGAATGGGGATATAATCGGGATTACTGCGTTTGATTCCCTGTTGACCGATCATGAACCGGGTTTCGGTTGCATCGTCCTTGTTTACCAGCAGAACTCGCGATTTATCGAGTTTGGGAATGTCTGCATTTTTTGTATCAACGGATTTGCCCTTGTTGTTCCAGTCTTTGAACAAGGCTTCAATCGCTTTTTTCATATCTTTGGTATTAAAATCGCCGGCAATGGCAATAGCAGAGCCTTTGGGTGTATAATTGTCTTTGTAAAATGATTTCAGGTTATCTACGCCCAGATTGGTAACGCTTGAAACTGTACCCGTTGTAGGGTTACCATATACATGATCTCCGAACAGGAATTTGTAATAATAACTGCCCATCACCTGGCGGGGATTCTCTTTCGCGCGTTCAAGGTTTACCAGTAACCGGGATTTGGCTTTGTCATATTCCTGTTCATCAAAAACCGGATGCATCACAATCTCTTTCAACAGAGGAAAAACCTTGTCCTGATCGCTGTTTAAAAAAGACATGGTGAGTCTTGAATATTCCTTGCTGGCCGAGGTACCAAAAGACGCACCGATAAAATCCAATTGTTCTTCAATCTCTTTTTTACTGTAATTTTCAGTACCGAATAATAGTCCGTCAGCGGTTAGTGAGGCCAATCCATATTGCTCGCCATCTTTGACAGAACCAGCCGGGAAGACCATCGAGATGTATACCAGCGGCACTTCTTTTTGTTCTAATAAATAAACGGTCAAACCGTTTTTGAGGGTTACTTTATCATATTTGGGCAGTTGAAAGGTCCCTGCTGCCATAAGAGGCAATTGCAGTGTTAAAAGGAGTAACAGCACTGCGGCAAATATCCATGCTATTCGTGATCTCATAACGGGTCCTCCTCTGCCGGTATTAAAATGCCCACGGTACGGTTACTTTTGGTGAAATAGGTATTGGCTACGCGTTTGATATCGTCGACGGTCACTGCCTGATACGCTTTGGGGGCGCTAAACAATTTTTTATAGTCCCCGAAATAAATCTCGTAATCTCCAATGGTAGAGGCTTTACCGTCAATCGTTGCCATGTTTTTATAGAATGAAACCAGTTTGCGGTTTTTGATTTTTTGCAGTTCCTGCTCGGTTACACCATCGGTTTTGATCATTTCGAGCTCGTCAAGGATAGCAGTTTCCAACTCGGATTCTGACACATCCTGATTACATACACCATAAATGTAAAACAGAAAAGGATCAAACGAAGTGGGATAATAGCTGAAAATTTCAACCGCTTTTTGCTGTTGGTCCACCAGACTGCTGTACAGTCGGGATGAACGACCATCCGACAATATAGCCTGCAGCATGTCCAACGCGTAATAGTCCTCATGTTTTGCATTGGGAACATGATGCACCATCATCAAATTGGGAGTAGATACCTCCTTGTGCTCAATTACCCGTTTCTCTCCGTTTTGTTCAGGTTCAACCGTATGAATGGGGCGTGCGGGTTCCTGCGCGGGTATGGGCCCAAAGTATTCCTGAGCCAGCTTTTTGACTTTTTCGAGTCCCAAATCACCAACTACTACCGCAACGCCATTGTTGGGTGCATAATAGGTTTTGAAATAGTTTTGCAGATCAGATTTTACCCAGTTGCGTATGTCAGACTCGTGACCAATGACCGGCCATCTGTAAGGATGCGCGCTCATGGCTGTGGGTTTGACTGTGCTGTTTAATCGCGAAAAATTGCTGTTTTCGAGACGGGTGACGCGCTCGGAAGTTACAACCGCGCGTTCGCTCTCAATGCGTTCGTCATTGAATTCGAGTTTGCCAACACGATCGCTTTCAAGCGTGAAAATGGTTTCAAGCGCCTGGGCGGGAAACCATTCCATATACACGGTAACATCTTCGGTAGTATAGGCATTGTTTGCGCCGCCATTGGCTTCCATGACGCGGTCAAACTCACCGGGACCGTAATTTTCAGAGCCCAGGAACATCATGTGCTCAAAAAAGTGGGACAGTCCGGTAATGCCCGGCACCTCGTTACGGGACCCTACTTTCCAAAAGATATAAAATGTTGCGTTTGGAATGTCGTGATCTTCCAGAACAATGAATTTCATTCCATTGTCCAGAGTAAAGGTTTGAATGTCTTTTTCCTGCGTCATTGCGGTAACAGCGGAAACTGTCAGCAATACAAGCAGAAAGGTTTTCAAAAGCTTCATACATCCTCCATGCATGGGTTGAGGTCGATTTGATATGAATTATGGAACAACAAAATTTGGGTAGTCATTCCATACGCCGGGGTAATATAATACATACGTTTAAATGGAGAGGAGGTTTCAATCGATTGATAAATTTTCTCTTGAATTTCATTCTATACCTTTGTATATATAAAAGGATATTGTACTAAAGGTATATTCTATGATATCTGATGTAATTACCTGGCTCTTGGGTGGCGATGTCTCCATACAGTACCGGGTATATCGGGACCTGTTTGGGGAGGACCGCAGGGATTTACAGGCGAACTTTACTCGCGAGGGATTGAGAAAGGTACGCAAATATGAACAGATAAATCGTTGGTAAGCATTGACAGTGATATCTGATTTGACATGTGGTTCCCACCCGTTATACGTGCATAATTTGCTGTACCATTAAAGCAATTCCCCGTAAATTTCTGCCAAGATTCAGATTTCAAGTTTGAGTTGCCATGATTTAAATTCGATTTTATAATCCACTAGCCCAATATTGGTAAAAGCAGGGTTTGTTTTTTTCAGTTTGTTTTAATGAAATATTATCCTGGCTTTTTTAATTCTTGTTATTATATTTGATGTAAAAAATTGGAGGTTTTGTGTTCTGTGCTATTCGTCTTTTAAATAAAGTTTTACTTAATTTAATTACTTTGATTTTAATCAGTACATCAGTTCTCGCAGATTCTGTCAAAAGTGAATTGGCTGAATTTATTCATGAAAATTATACTAAAAATGAATATCGAATACCTATGCGGGATGGGAAAACCTTATTCACCCAAGTCTACTTACCTAATAATCTTGATCAAAAATATCCTATTTTATTTGAAAGAACCCCTTATAGCATAAAGCCTTATGGAGAAGCTTATGATACAATGTTAGGCCCTTCAATGCATTTTGCACAAGAAAAGTTTATTTTTGTTTTTCAGGATGTTCGTGGTCGTTACATGTCAGAAGGTACGTTTGAAAATATGCGTCCAATCAGTAATAATGATTTGGTTGCGGATGAATCAACAGATGCTTATGATACTATAGAATGGTTACTCGAAAACATTCCTAATCACAATGGTAAAGTTGGAATATATGGGACCTCTTACCCTGGATTTTATGCTGCCATGTCGCTTGTAAATTCTCATCCGGCTCTTGTTGCCGTTTCACCACAGGCACCCATGTCCGATTTATTTTTGGGAGATGATGGCCATCATTATGGTGCTCTCTATTTAAATCATGCCTTTACTTTTTTCGGAAGTATGGGAACACCACGATCTGGATTAGAGCAGTCTAAACCTTCTGGTTTTCAATTTCCTGAACCCGATGCATATTCCTTTTTTATGAAAATGGGACCAGTTGGAAATATTCTGAATTATTTTAAAAATAATGAATGGTGGCAGCAGGTTCTTGAACATGATACCTATGATACGTTTTGGCAGGAGCGATCCATATATCCCCATTTGAAAGGGATTTCTCCTGCTGTTTTAGTTGCCGGAGGATGGTATGATGCAGAAGATTTGCTGGGAACATTGCAAACTTTTTATCATATCAAAAATCAAAACCGGAATGTAGAATGTTATTTTGTTATGGGGCCCTGGACACATGGCAATTGGTCCAATACCGGAGATACATCTTTGGGAATTTTTGATTTCAAAACAAAAGCAGGGGGTTTTTTTCAAAAAGAAATTGAATTACCCTTTTTTAATTATTATTTAAAAGGAAAAGGTGATTTAAAAGAATTGCAAAAGGTTACCGCTTTTGAAACCGGATCCAATATATGGAAATTTTACAATAACTGGCCACCTGAGAATATAGTTAAAAAAACACTCTATCTTGAATCTAATAACAAGTTGGTTATGCAAAAACCGGTTGGTTCTAATTTGAATGGTTTTGATGAATATATAAGCGACCCTCAAAAACCGGTTCCTTTTACACAAGAAATAACAAATCGGGTTCCTAAAACCTATATGGTTGAAGATCAAAGGTTTGCTGCAAGGCGCCCGGATGTTTTGTTTTATTCTAGTCAAGAGCTGGATAAAGATATGGTTGTATCAGGACCTATTGTCGCTGATTTGTATGTTTCAACATCTGGAACGGATTCGGACTGGATTGTTAAGCTTGTTGATGTTTTTCCTGATTCAACTCGTGATCCTGAAGAGCTTCCATCCGGAACGCATATGGGAGGATACCAGATGTTGGTAAGAGGTGAAATAATGCGAGGCAAATTCAGAAGCAGCTTTAAAGATCCACAACCTTTTGTTCCAGACCAGATAACAAGAGTCAAGTTTGAACTGCCTGATATAAATCATCGTTTTTTAAAGGGTCATCGGATCATGGTACAAATCCAGAGTACATGGTTTCCACTTTTTGATATTAATCCACAAAAATTTTGTAATATTAATAAAGCGGAATCGAATGATTTTCAAAAATCTGTACAGCGTATTTTTAGATGCAGTCAATATTCTTCTTTAATTACTATAAATGTTGTACCTGAATAAATGAATGATATTTTAAAAAAAGTCTGAAATTTTGTAAAGAATGTAAAAAAAAATTATACTAGATAAAAAAGATGTTTGAATTTTTGAACCCAAACGTTCTTTGCGGCATCCAATGTATAGAGGTAACAAATCCGGTATAATTATCGGATGAAATAATTTTGGGAGAACATGATGAGTTATTATTATACTAAAGTAATTGACAAGCCTTTTGATGAGGCAGTTGAATATGTAACAGAACAGTTGAAAACCGAAGGTTTTGGTGTTTTAACTGAAATTGATGTTCAGGCCACTTTGAAAAATAAACTGGATGTAGATTTTCGCAAGTACAAGATCCTGGGTGCTTGCAATCCCCCTAATGCTTATAAAGCGCTACAGACCGAAAGAATGATTGGAGCCATGTTGCCCTGTAATGTGATTGTACAGGATGCGGATGGTGGCAAGACTGAAGTCACTGCTGTTGACCCGGCAGCGTCAATGCAGGCTGTCAAGAATGAAAGCCTGGCCGAGGTGGCAACCACAATACAACAGAAATTGAAAAATGTTATAGAATCCCTGTAATAAATACCCAATTACACTCCAAAAAAAAAGAGGTCCGGATGATTATCGTTCGGGCCTCTTTTTGTTAGTATAGATAGTTTTAAGATGTTTGAAAAAATATTGATTTAGCAAAAAACAGAGATACTCAATACTTTACATGATATCCTTTTTGTGAGTAATCAAATTCATCAATTCTGTTTTGGATGCAGGTCAAAATACTATCAACATTTTGACTGGTGATAAATGTGAAATTGGGATTGTCAGTTTCATTTAATACAACTGACTGAATTTGTTGTTTCATGGAATCGGGCAAGGCGTGACTAATGTCTCGCCATTTGTTTGGAGTTGTTGTTAATGGGGTAATATCCATAAAATTATAATATCCATCCAGTTTTTGTGCAAGCATGCGCAGCCAGTTCAAGAAATCGGTTGTACGATTCTGTTTTTCAATGATTTGTAACATTTCAACAGAAACCGGATTTACAATGTATATTATGTTATAGTCTTTATAATCGTTTTTCATTTTTTCAAGTATTGCTATACTTTTTTCATCAAACTCCCAACCGGCAAAGGCTTTGTTTATGCGTTTGAGGTGCCATTTTTTGTTTGGGGGAGCAGGTACATTGAGCTCAGTCCATGATTTTACTGCATCCCGTCCGTTAAAAATATAATTTGATAAATATTTCACACTGTATTTAAAGCTCTTTGGACTGATCATGATACCGGCAAGATAAGAAAAGTCTTGGGAATCTTGCAGGTATTCGTCTGTAGTTTTAAACTGATTCCGGCTTTGGCGGTTTATATTGACGCCAAACATATCCAAAGCAACAATAACACAATCAAGCGAATCTGGCGCATTATCTCTGGCAAGATCCATAAATCCCTGAAAGTCTTCAAGTCCCAGGCCTTCTAGGCTAATGTTGAGTATTTTATACTTGCCAATTTGCATATTTCCCATATACCGGGTCCGGCTGCTGCCAATGATGATAGCATTATAATCCGGATTCTCATATTGAAGTATATTGGCTTTAACCAACCGTTGGTCATAAAAACATTTTGTGTTTAATCCATGGTCATATCCAAACAAGTGTAATGGATCAACTATAATAATAGGCGTGATAATAATGATGATCACGGGTATAAAGAATAAAAGTTTTATTATTATTTTTTTCATAATTTAAAATTGAAAATAGATAAATTCCTGTTCGTTAAATTCACCCAGGTAATACAAAGAAAACAAACCAACATAATAGATTGTCCAGCGAAGCCATGCCGGAAATCTGGCAATGGTTTCACGCAACCGATAATGGCTTTGTAAAATTTCCACAATGATGAGTAAAAAGATAACAAAGAAATAAATCGGGCTTATTGGATGTACAAACAATTTGTTGGGATTAAAGTAAATAATTGATTTGGCAATTTTTTTAAAAATCATAAATACAAAGCCAAGGGATTGGGCTCTAAAGAATACCCATGAAAACAAGACCAGGTGAAAAGTAATTATGATATTGATAAATTGTTGCAAATGAGAAATTTTGTTAATTCCGGTGAGTGCATATATTTTTCCCCTGGTTTTTTGGCTCCATTTTTCAAAGATTAAAAATATTCCATGCAAGCCCCCCCACACTACAAATGTCCAGTTGGCGCCATGCCACAACCCACTTGTTAAAAAGACAGCCATTGTGTTGAAATGCAGTCTGTTTTTTGAAACCCGGTTACCTCCAAGGGGAATGTACAAATAGTCTCTGAACCAACTGGAAAGTGAGATGTGCCAACGTTTCCAGAATTCGTGAATAGATTGTGAGAAATAGGGACGATCAAAATTTTTCATAAACTTGTAGCCGAAAACACGCGCAACGCCAATAGCAATATCCGAATAACCTGAAAAGTCACAATAAATTTGAAAAGCGAAAAAATAGGTTGCCAGTAAAGTGTCAAACCCTGTGTAATTATTGGGCAGGGAGTAGGCCTGGTTTACAAACAATGCCAATCGATCTGCAATGACCACTTTTTTAAACATACCCCATGCAGCAAGCTGCAATCCGTATTTCATATTATCGTACCGGGGTTCAAAAGTTTTGTGAAACTGGGGTAAAAGTGTTGTGGACCGTTCAATAGGTCCGGCAACCAATTGGGGAAAAAAAGATACATACACCGCAAATATCCCAAAATGACGTTCAGGCTCGCGGTCCCCACGATAGACATCAATGGTATAGCTCAGGGTTTGAAATGTATAAAAGGAAATACCAACCGGTAGTAATACATTGAGCTCAAAAGGTGTAGCATTGTGGTTAAATAACTTGAATATATTGTAAAAAGAATCACTAAAGAAATTCAAGTATTTAAATGTAAACAGCAAGCCCAGGTTGGTGATCAGGCTGAACATCAATATGAGCGTACGCTTTTTTTTGTCCGCATAATTGCTCATTTTTATAGCGGCAATATAGTCCACTATAGTCGAGCCAAGAATCAGGATCGCGTATTCAGGCCTCCATGACATGTAAAAATAGTAGCTGGCTGCCAGTAAAATTGTCCATCGGTATTTGGCAGGTGTACTGAAATAGAATGCCACCGATAGTGGAAAAAATATAAGAAACTGCACAGAATTAAATAACATAGTAATCGTTCTGTGTTAAATTAAAAAATTAAAATTGTAATTGGGATTTGTCTCGGAGTTGTTAAACTAATATAGTAAAAATTTAGTAATAATACAAGTCAAGTTTCTTAAAAGAACAGGAATTTATTTTACCTGGTTTGAAAATTCTTATAAAACAAGGATTTGGAATTATTTTTAGTGTTAAAAAAGATTGAATAAAAATTTGGGGTAACTTTAAAATGTAATTTGGGGGAAGATGAGAAAAGCCCGCTCAAAAGAGCGGGCTTGAATATTAACTTTGGTGTGCTTTGAGCATCCAGATTGCTTTTTCAAACCACTGGATGTTATCATCCGCAATGTTGGCGGTTGAAACATCACCGGCTTCTCCGGCTGCCTCTGAAACGGATTTAAAAGATTCAAGCAGGGAACTGAAATCGCTCAACAGTGCCTCAATCACTTGTCCAGCATTGAATTCGTTATTGCTCTCTTCTTTCAGGTTTGCGTTTTCAAGATATTCTGCCATGGTTGCAAGCGGCTTTCCACCCAACTGTAAGATGCGCTCAGCGACCTCGTCATATTGACCGGTCATGTATTCATAATACTCTTCGGTTACATTATGGATGCTAAAGAACAGTTGACCTTTGACATTCCAGTGATAATTGTGCAATTTGACATATTCAACCTGTAAATCAGCTAATAGTACATTCATTTTTTTTATCAATTCAGCCTTGTTCATTTTTTTCTCCTTTTTCATATCAATTATTGTTAATTTACTATCTTTATATTCAAGGATTGTGCCAGAATTTTCTATGCTTTTAATATATTGATTTTATTGGATTTGCGCTGCTGATAATATTTTGCGGAACAAAAAATACCGATATTGCGTTATAATATACAACTAAATATCGTTGCAACTAAATATCGTTGTTGATTGAGGTCACCATGCAGGAGTTCAGTTCTACTCTGACACCTTTATTAAGTCCTGAGCGGACGATGGAAATTGTACTTGAAGCTTTGAGCGAGGTAGTGAATTACGAACTTGCGGTTGTGCTGAGTCTGGAATCGGACAAACTTTTACGTGTCCGCAAGGCACAGGGGCCCTTAAATACCCCCAAACTCAGAGATTATCGTCTATCGCTGGACAAGCACCAAGAAATTGCCGAAATCATTGAACGAGGCAGGGTGCATTTGTTTGAAGACCATCCTGATGACGGAGAGGTACATCTGGACACATATGAGGACATACTTGAACTACCGGATGGGCATTCGTGCCTGGTTGCACCTCTGCATGTTGAGGGCAATACCCTGGGTGTTCTAACTCTTGATCATCGTGCCTGCGACATGTTTACGCCTTCGGTAGTTCAGTTGACTGAGATCCTTTCCCGCTTGATTGCCCTGGCGCTGGCCCAATCTCTTGCTGCGGATTCGTTACTGACCGAGCGTGATGCCCTGGTGCTTGAGCGCAATACACTGCTCAAAGATTTACCGCGCGCGCTGGAGGATCTGATTGGTCATTCGCGAACCTGGATAAATGTCTTGGAGCAGGTACAGGTGGTTGCCTCTACGGATACGCCGGTATTCATAACCGGCGAGACAGGAACTGGCAAAGAACAGGTTGCCAAGGCAGTACATGCATTGTCCCCACGCTCAGGCAGACCCTTTGTAGCGCTCAACTGTTCAGCGCTGGCAAGCGGACTCGTAGAGAGTGAGCTGTTTGGGCATGAACGCGGTGCTTTTACCGGTGCAGTTTCCATGCGCAAAGGACGTTTTGAACTGGCGAATACAGGCACTCTGTTTTTAGATGAGATTGGCGATCTGCCCATGGAGATCCAGCCCAAACTATTACGCGCGTTGCAAGAGCAAACCTTTGAGCGTGTTGGTGGAGAAAAGACCTTGTCCGCGGATGTGCGTATCATTTGTGCAACTAATGTCAAACTCGACCAGGCCATTAAAGAAGGACGCTTTCGCGAGGATTTGTATTACCGTCTCAATGTGTTTCCCATTACATTGCCGGCATTACGGGACAGGGATGATGATGTGATCCTTTTGGCAAATTATTTTTTACAGCGATTGTCCTCTAAATTTGAACGTCAATTGCGGTTAACGGTTAGTGCAGTGGAATATTTACGCGGATACACCTGGCCCGGCAATGTTCGCGAGTTGCAAAATGCCCTTGAACGTGCAGCCATAGTTGCCAGAGGAGATGTGATTGATGTTGAGCATTTTGGTCCGGACGACCGTGGAGATAAAGTGCGAGAATTTGCAGATTCAGAAATCGATATTGCTACTCTGGAGCAGGCTACCCGCAGTCACATACTCAAAGCACTGCGCCATTGTAATGGACGTATCTATGGAGACGGAGGAACTGCTGAACTTCTTGATTTGAAACCTACCACACTGCAAAGCCGCATGAAAAAACTGGGTATAACAGCAAAAGAATTTAAAGGATGAGTATGTCAACCGGATTTTTTGAAAAGGTATGGGCGTTGGTGGCGCGAATTCCTTACGGCAAAGTTGCGTCATATGGACAGATCGCTGCCATGCTGGGCAATCCACGTGCAGCGCGTACGGTGGGTTGGGCGCTAAGCAGTACACCGAAAGAAATGGATATTCCCTGGCACCGGGTAATCAACTCGAAAGGACAAATCAGTCTGGGGGATATGTGTGCTTCCGGAGAAATTCAAAAGAATCTGCTCGAGAGTGAAGGCATAGAGATCAATGCACGTGGACAAATTGACATGCAGAAATATGGCTGGAAACCGGATATCGACCACGAATAATGGAATATGATCCCATTTCAAGACTTACCTTTCTACAAAAAAAATCATCTTTTAATAATATCTATAATATAGGTTTGATTCCATCGATGAGGAGAAATGCTTTGCAACTGGCAGGTTAACTATTTGGGGGGGGGTATTGATATTCTATCCGTGCAACCTGGTGATCGTTTTAAACTGAAAATCTTGTATGGGATTAGGGATCTCCCTGATTATCCCTGTCTATGGCAGTTACTTTTTTATGAGTGGGCAGGGTTTATCATTTTCATAATTTATTCTATATTGTGGGAAATTATATTCTTTTAATCTGTTTCCGATGCAGCTAATTAAACTATCCGCATTTTCGCTGGTGATAAATGTGAAATTGGGATTGTCGGTTTTATTTAATACAATAGACTCGATTTGGAGTTTCATCGTATCAGGATGAGCGTGATTAACATCGCGCCAATTTTGTGGAGTACTCGTTAATGGAGTAATATCCATGAAATTGTAATAACCATCCAGTGTTTGAGCAAGTGTGTGTAACCAGATCAGGAAATCGGATGTTCGATTTTGGTCATCAATGAGTTTAAACAGTTCCACGGATACCGGATTCACAATGAAAATTAACCGTTGATTTTTAAAAGTGGTTTTAATGTATTCAAGCGCTGTCAAGCTGTTTTCATCAAATTCCCAGGTTGAGAATGCGTTTCTTATACGCCTTGCATGTACTGATTTGGACGGTGGAACAGGTAAATTCAATTTTTTCCATGACGTAGCTGCACTTTTTCCGTGAAGAATATAATTTGCAATAGATTTGGTACTGTATTTAAAGCTGTTTGGGCCCATCATGATTTGTAAAAGATAAGAAATGTCTTGAGAATTTCTCAAATATTCATCGGTTGATCCCCAATAGGTGCGAGTGGAATCGGGTTTTCTTGTTCCAAACATATCCATGGCAACAATAATACATTCGAGAGAATCCGGCACTCTTTCATTGGCAAGGTCTATAAATCCTGGAAAGTCGACAAGTTTGAGGCCATCCATGCCCAAATTTAAAATTTTATATTTACCAATTTCAAGATCTGACATGTATCGGATACGACTGCTGCCTATAATAATAGAGTTATAATCCGGAGTTTCATACCGAAGTATATTGGTTTTAATCAATCTCTGGTTATAGAAATACTCTGTGTTCAATCCATGAGTACGGCCAAACAGATGTAAGGGATCAACCCATACAATCGGTGTAATTATGAACACTAGCAGGGGGATGAAAAAGCATATTTTAATTATTATTTTTTTCATAATTTAAAATTTCAAAATTAAAATTGAAAATAGATAAATTCCTGTTCGTTAAATTCCCCCAGATAATAAATTGAAAATAATCCAATAAAATAGATTGACCAACGAAGCCAGGTTGGAAACTTTGCAATGGTTTCACGCAGTTTGTACCGGCTTTGTAAAATCTCTACCATAATAAGTAAAATGATCACAAGAAAATATAATGGATTTATTGGATCTTTAAATATTTTGTTTGGATCAAAATAAATAAATGATTTTGCAATTTCTTTGAAATATAGAAAAACCTTTTGAAGGGATTGTGCTCTAAAGAATACCCATGAAAACAAGACCAGGTGAAAAGTGATAATGATATTTATAAATTTTTGTATGGGTGTATGTTTGCCAATTCCGCTAATTGTATAAAGTTTTTCCCTGGCTTTGTGGCTCCATCTTTCAAAGATCAAAAATAGTCCATGTAAGCCACCCCAAACTACAAAAGTCCAGTTGGCACCATGCCACAACCCACTTGTGAGGAAAACAGCCAAAAGATTGAAATGCAGCCTGCTTTTTGAAACCCGGTTACCTCCCAGCGGTATATACAAATAGTCCCGAAACCAACTGGAAAGCGAAATATGCCAGCGTTTCCAGAATTCATGAATAGATTGTGAGAAATAGGGCCGATCAAAATTCTTCATAAACTTGTAACCAAAAACACGAGCAACACCAATTGCAATATCCGAATATCCTGAAAAGTCGCAATAGATTTGAAAAGCAAAAAAGTAGGTTGCAAGCAATATATCAAAGCCGGTATAGCCCGTTGGATTGGAATAAACCCGGTTTACATACAGCGCCAATTGATCGGCAATGGCAACCTTTTTAAACATACCCCACGCAGCAAGCTGTAAACCGTATTTCATGTTATTGTAATTGGGTTCAAACGTTTTGTGAAACTGGGGTAATAGTGTTGTAGAGCGTTCAATGGGCCCGGCAACCAGCTGGGGAAAGAATGATACATATACCGCAAATATTCCAAAATGTCGTTCAGGCTCACGGTCGCCCCGATAGACATCAATGGTATAGCTCAGCGTTTGAAATGTATAAAAGGAAATGCCAACCGGTAGCAGCACATTGAGTTCAAAAGGAGTTGCACTATGGCTGAATTGCTTCAAAATATGATAAAATGATTCACTAAAAAAATTAAAATATTTAAATGTAAACAACAATCCCAGGTTGGTGAACAGGCTGAATAACAGAATAGGTGTACGTTTTTTTTTATCTTGGTATTTGCTCATCTTGAGGGCTGCAAAATAGTCTATGATCGTTGAGCCAAGGATGAGTATTGCATATTCAGGACGCCAGGACATGTAAAAATAATAGCTGGCTGCCAGTAAAATTGTCCACCGATATTTGGCAGGAGTGCTAAAATAGAGCGCTACCGAAATTGGAAAAAATATAAGAAATTGAAAAGAATTAAATAGCATAATTATGGTTTAAAATTTTAGATTTTTGAATTTTACGAATAATAGAAAAGATTTAATTCAGGTATATCTTGATATATTACTAAAATTTATAGAATTATTCAAGCTTTTTGATTTTTGTTTTAATACGTTAATTTATTATCAGAAATCTGAATCCGTATTTAACAAGGGGGATTGCAACAAAAGGATTGGATACCTGCTCTTTTTTACAAGATATTTTTTATTTATTTGAATTTTGATCATAGATTCTTAATAACGCATACATGAAATCCGGGCCGCCGGTGAGGGCTTCGTAATGGGTATGCCGGCTGCTGGCTTTGGGAAGCGGTAATCCGTTATCCAGAAAGAGAGATATTCCCCATTGCGCGAATTCATTAGCACGATCCAGATATATTTTGTCATCTGTCATTTCGTATGTATTTAACATCAGGTTAATGATATCTGAAACTGCATCGGGTTTGACGCCACTAGTAGTATCGGGTTCCGCATGCAGGTATTGGTCTGCAGCGGCAATGATGAGTTGATGATATTGACCGGCTTTTTCCGGTTCTGCCTTTTGCAATTGCAAATAACGTTGATAACTTCGGTTAGCCATGGCGGCATGTGTACCATATCCATAGCCGGAAGCCCACAGCGCAGTATAAGGCTTGTTCATGGAGCGGTCCCGGGGTTCTCCGGTTTCGGTATGCAGAGTAGCGGCAAATCCACCACCTGAAAGCACCTTGTGTGGAGCGCGTAGAAAATCCGTATCCTGTTGGGTTGCAAGCGTTTTCATCCGTTCAGCAAGTTCAGGCCCCATATTGCCCGCGGCACCCCATAAACATCGCGCCAGTTCAAGGTTGCTTGAAGGCCAGGCATAATCCGCTCCCCGCAGCGCTGGCAGATACCCGGTTGCAGTGGATTTTGAATTTTCTTCCATGCGATTTACAATACAGGTAATTGCGCGTACCAGCTCTGCTTTATCCTGTTCTGTGATACCGGGACGTGAATATGCGTCCGCCCAAATCTCGATCATTTGTCCCGCGTAACGGGGAAAGTCCGAGCCCTTGTTCGGTCCGTGTGATGACCAGCGGGCATGTCTGCTAAAATCCCCGGTTTCGTGGTCCGCGACCTGATGCTGCCACAATCCCAATGCAAACTGTTTACAGGCTACCGGATTAAATGTATAGCACTGGTCCCAGAATGGCCAGGGGCCATTAATCTCGTGCTTGTCAAAGGAATTGCCTTGCGTTTCTGTATTAAAATCCCAAAACAAATGTTCGCCCCAGGTGAAAAGATGGGTTTCAGGACTTGAACAGTGGGTAATGAAAAAATTGAGGGCCTTGTCTGCTTCAGCACTATACAGTTTATTACCTGTTATTTCTGACAGTCCATAGAGTATCGAGTACAATGCCATATCATGATAGGGGTTGGCGCCGGTTTGTGTGCGGTCTCCTGCACGAATGCCCTCAATGGCGGGGAATTCACCAATACGCATGGTTGACCGATCCAGAGCAGCGGCAAAGAGGGGGGAATGCTCTGCACCATACACATCGCGTCCTTTTTCGATCATGGCAATTGCATAGGATTGGACATATTGAAGGTAATCTGATTTATCCGCAGATTTGAGACGAGCAGGTTGTACAAATAATACTGTTAGGATAATTAAAAGTGTGATTCTTGAGAATCCCCTCAACATGTTTTCCTCCGGAGAATGATGTAGAGATTAGGGTATCGTTTTTCAAAAGATAGGAATTCGTAAATATACAAACAAGAAATAAAAAAGGAGACAAAGCTGATTATACCATCTCCAAAATATACCAGTGTTTTGGCATAGAGCGATTCGTTTATGGGTTGCAGTTCAAAGGGTTGAAAAATAAACAATAATTAAAAGATAAACAAATCCAATGCTTTAAGAGTGGTTGAAAATTACTTTGGGTCTGGTATCAAAGGGATACGGCTGTTTTAAAAGAATATTTATTCGATGAAACATATTTCTAAAGTTTTTATGTGATTTAGAAACTCAAAAATTGTAACAAAATAGTCAAATAAAGAAATTGTCAAATAGTGTGCGGGGACTGTTTATAAAGAGTTACGTCAGTTCTTTTATTTTGTTTTAATTCATATTACGATAATGTGAAAAGCTCAAATCTTCTACAGTCAAAAGTTTCTGTTTTAACAATTCGTCAATAACAATTTCTGTCATTTCACTGGCAAAGGGGAATTCGTAACGGATATCCAGCACATAGGCTTTGAGACGCATTTTCAGCATGGAACGCCCTTCATGGATCTCGTTTTTGAAAATAACAGCAACAGGCTTGTTGAGATAAATATATCTTGAAACCACTGCGGCACGATATGCAATTTTTTTGACCCGGGCAATATCAATGTTTGCAGGCAGATAAAACTCTGCAACTACCTGACAGTTGGATTCTCCCACGTTTGCGTTGGAAACCGATTGATTTACAATCTCACTGTTGGGGATGGCAACCTGAGAATCGTCCGGAGTTACAATACGTACCGTGCGAAGGCCGATGCTGATCACTTCGCCGTAATAACTGCCGATTTCTATTTTATCGCCAACCTGAAATGGCCGGTCAAATAAAATCATTACTCCGCCGAATATATTTTTTAGAATATCCTGTGATGCAAAGCCAATGGCAATACCCGCGGAAGCTGTCAGTGCAACCAATGTGGCTATGGGAGGCGCAAAAATATCTGCAATGATGATATAGGCCACAAATGTCCAGCCGGTAATCCGAATGATGGGTATAAAGCCCATAATGGACAATCGAAAACGGTTCCAGCGTTCTCCCATCAACTCCAGTAGCCGCGTTAAATATTTTATTATTATAAATCCAATCAGGAATACAATCAAAGCCCAGAAAATCTTGCCAACGGATATAGACCATTCCGGTTGGGTTTCCTGTATGACTGTTGTGAGATTTTCTTGCTCTTGTGATAACTGGGATTTGATTTTCACAGTATCCTGAACCGTGGCGTCTGCCTGGGGTTGTGCGAATGCACTTGCAGATATTAGAAAAATCAATAGTGTTAATACATGACGAGACACTTTTTTTATTCCTGCAATATGTTATTCATTTTCAAGTTTTTTACAACCGGCCTGTAAATCAAGTGGTGTAACTGATATCCATTTGGCCCTTTGGTCAACAATCCCTTGTTGCGGAGGTTCTCAAGCTGCATGGTGCTGGTTTGAATATTGGCGCGAAAGATGGCTGCATATTCAGCTTCATTCAGGATGTGGTGCTGTAGAAATGCAGCAAAGGTAAATACAATATCCTGAGAAATCTGCTGTAGGAATGAAACATCAAACTCGATAATGGGGGAGATTATCAGTTTGTCTTCTTTTATTTCACGGATTGATAAAAGCCAGAGCAGCAGCGCTACGGTTATGTTGCCCAAAGATTGGCGATTGAGTTGTTCAAAATAAATGTTTTTCAAAAAATCCTGTTGTAATTCTTCGGTTGCCAGTTTTTTGTATCTTCTGGATTCGAGCAATGCCGGTTCACCTTCAAATTGCAGGCGATACCCACTCACCCGATGCCTTTTTAAAATGATCGCTTCGATCTGGGACAAGGGCATATCTGAAAGTGTAATAATATTCCCCAAATATCTGGATATACCTATGGATTTGTTTAGGTATTTCCAACTGTAAATTCCAAATGTGATAACCCAGAATATCTTTTGCTGAGTGCGCGAGACAAATAACATAAAGCGTTCAAGCGCTTCAAATCCATTCACCGTGCGTAAAAACAATTTATGTGCATTTTCAACAATACATACAAGACGATTCTCAGAGCCGTTGATCTCTGTTTCCAGTGTATCCAGATTTTCTGTGTCATACTGGGTCAGCGTTTCTGACAGGCGGGTAAAGAGGTCTGCTGTTTTGGTTATGGTTTTGTTTAATTCCAGTTTCATTACCGGGTATCCCCGAAAGACCTGCGATTCCGCAAAATATAATAGAGTAGTCCTGCCACTGCCGTTTTCACCCACAATTGCGGTTGCGGAATAGGGATGGGTTTTCCAGTTTGCAAAGATTTCTTTGATCTTTTCAAGCTCGGTGTCTCTGCCGGCGAAAAAACGTTCATCATCGAGCGGAGCGGGTCTGAACAAACGCTGATAGACATATGGCATTTTATCCAGTTGTTTTTGCGAATCGTGCAGAAAACGGGTAATGCGCTGCTCACTGTCCGGTTGAATGGTACCCAGTCCTGTTATCTTTTTAATATTCTGATAATTGGTATTGATACGCTGAAAGGTATTCTTGATAAGCAAAAGAATTGCAGGCAGCAGCTTTTTAATACCGGTGAAAAAATCGTTTTTGTATTGACGGAACTTGTCGCGGGTGTGGGCTTTGGCAACCCGAATTTGTAGTTCATTGATCTTTTCGCTGTTTTCCAGTTCATGGACCTGAGATTGAAAGGAAAATGTAGATTTTAAAAGCCATTCACGAGCGATTTGATTAATTTCTGTACAATGCTCGGAAAGCATGGAAAACTGGTTGTTTGCCCGGGTAAGGCCATCAATAACAACTTTGATGGATTCCTGGCTGCCCGTTTGTTCCTGCTCAAGCACATCCAGCGCGGCAATAAAGTTAAATTCCACAATTTGATCAACTTCAGAGATATCACGAACGATCTTGTCTGTTTTTTGCTGAATATCTGATATTAAACGCGTATGCGATTGTGCCAATCCCGGAAAGACTTCTTCCATCATCAAGGCTTTCAGTGGGACCATGGCACTTTTTTTCTCGCGCACATCCAGTATACTTTGCCGTTCAGGCAGTTTTTCTGCGTTATATCGTATGCGGGAAATATAATTCTCAAGGGTTTTCAGGATTTGTGCATGCTGCATAGTATCCACAATTTTGGGGATTTTTTCTCTACGCAGTGTGCGGATTGTCAACCGGTTTTCGGTGAGAATCTCTTTTTTCAGTTCAGCATTGGGATTTTGTTCCATATCTTTGAATTTGTTCAATGCGTCTTCAAGCATGGAACGTGGGTCCTGAAATGTTGGCAGTATTTGTTCAAATATTTTCTGATTCAGAGTATCTATGGTTTCTACACTGGTGATAATGGTGTGTATCTGTAGTTGTGAAAGCTCAAGGTCTTTTTTCCAGTCTTGCTTTTCACTTTCCAAAGCAGATTGCCATTTGTTTAACGTTCTCTCGAGTAACTGCTGGTTCTTTTGCCATTGGCTTTCAGTTCTGGATGTATTAAAGAAAGTTGCAGGCAGCATGGCAGTTCCGACATAATTCCAGTTTTGCTTCAATTTTGAATTTATAATTTGTAACCCGGATTTCAGCTCTGTTTGTATTTGAGAAAGTATAGTTTTTTGATCAGATAATAGGGTTTCAATCTCCTGGATACTATTTGCTGCGGTACTTGCTCTTTCCCAAAGTAACGAATGATTGCCGGTTTCGAGTGTTGTCTGAAATTCCTGAATAGCGAACAAGGTTTCTAAAAGGGTGTTTACAATGTGGTGTATTTTTTCATAATTGGATATCTGATGCTGATAATATTTTGAGCCCAGCTGTACCATCAACGCATACAAAGCACTGGTATAATAATAATGCAGGAAATCTCTAGAATGAATGGTTCTTGTTTTAGTGGGCAATGTTTTGACAGGCTTTTTTAACCATCCCCGTATTGTATTGCCGAGTTTTAAATTGTTATCTTGAATATCAAGACGACGGCGGTTTAGCATTTTCCACAGACGTATACGCAGCGTATCGTCATCACGGGCTTTCCACCATTGTTTGGTTAATGATAGCTCCGGTTCTGCAGGGAAACCGTCAATGACTTTATTATATTTATTTTGAAAAGCTTCCCTTGCCGGTAGAGCAGGCAAGGGATCCTTCTCTGATGTTTCCAAATCTTGCAGCCAATCCAGCAGCTGGTGAACAAATGTATCCAGTTCCTGCCAATAGTTGAGCGTTGAAAAATCGATTTCAAGAAGGACCAAAAGACTGTTTTGACCATTTTTGCAAATAATTTCACAGGACTGCAATTGTTCAAAATGTTTGTTCTGCCAATCTTTGAACAGGGTGGATGCCTGTTTTAATGTGATTTTGTCCAGTTTTTCGAGAACTGTTTCAAGCTCTTGCGTAAAATCAACCGGAATCTGTTTGCCCATCTTTTTCCTGCGAATGCGAAATAATACAATATTGTTTAAAATGATTTAATGTATCAACAAATTATTGTACTGTTTTATTGCAAGGTTTGGTTTATTATCTAACCTGCACGCGTGTTCCATCAAGCTCTTCAAACGGGCCAGGTGCAGGGTGTTCCACATCTCGTGGGACATTGTTATAATCCGTATCAATGACAAAAGCGGTTCCGTCTGGATTTTCAAAGGGCAATTCACCAACTTTTGATACACCCAACATCGGGGATGTGATCATTTGTGTGTCATAATCCTGGTCCATTTCAGGCATGTTGAACGAGATAAACGTGTGGCCATTTTGCTTCTCGATTTTTATATCGGGATTAGTAGAACTGACCAGTGCTGCTATTTCATTGCTCATGGGTTTGGCTCCATTGTAATAAATATTGCCACTTGCCTGGACAGGAAATCCCCAGTTGTTATAAATCGACAGTCCATAGCCCACTTTACGTTCTTCATTGCTCAATTTTTCTGTATCTTTGGTACCGCCAATAAATATATTGTTGTAATACCGGTCATCTCCGCAGGTTGTGATGGAAAGCCCTGCCAGTGCTGTGGAATGCGGCTTGAGAAAAGGTGTTTGCCGTGTTTGCGGACGGCTTCTGAGTGTACCGGCGATGAGATTGTGTATATAGGCGCCGCCTTCGGACCAGTTTCGTAAGGCCGTTGCGGACAAAAATAGATTATTGTCTACCAGGTATGGACCGTGATTGACTTCGGCAAAAAAATCCTCACCATTATTGTAAAAAAGATTGCTGCTCACCTGGGTACCCTGGGTCATCCAGTCCAGCCAGAGACCTTTTTGACTGTCATGAACACTGTTGCCTTTGATGATGGTATCGATTGCACCATGGAATTTGATGCCGGATATTTCCGCTCCGTTGAATTGTCGTTTGTACCAGATGTTATAAATGTGGTTGTTTGTGATCTCGCAGAATGCCGCACCCATGCTTCCGCATATTCCGGATTGCTCACAGTTGTAGATAGTATTGTTTCTGACGATATGCGAACCAATGTTACCTTTTTGCCAGCCATTGGCAAGCACGCGCTCGATGACCTCGTTGTAATGATCAGCACCACCTTTGGAAGGATCTTTGGACCACACATTGTGACCGCTTGCCCGGTCTTTGCCCAGGGTAATGCCCGCGCACCTTGAATCGTGAATGATATTGTCTTCAATGATCCAGCCCATGCTCCAATTGGTGCCAATGAGCCCGGGTTGTTCTGCCGTTGGGGCGGGCCATTGTGTTGCGGCCTGACTCATTTCGAATCCGCGTATGGTGATGAAATTTCTACCGGTCTCGCGTGGATAAAAACAGGCTTCTCTGACATTGATCTCTACCAGCTCTGAATTGGGATCATATTCATGGAAATTGGCCCAGAGGATTGTGGAATCCTGTGTTGTTTCGCAATACCAGGTGTATAAGGAGCCTGCCTTGTCCACAGCTTCTTTTTCCGGGACCGGATGCAATACCCGATCAAGGGTCTCTACTTCGTAAAGGGATTTGCCGTTCAGATAAACGTCGCCGGTATGGTGGATTCTGCCGCGGTCGTTGAACCAGTCGCCATAAATACTGTCTGCATAGGGATTGTAATCGCCAAAAAAGGAATTGGCAATGCTGATCTGCCAGATGCCATACGGATTTTTTTGCCAGCCTTTGATGATCTCTGAGCCTTTGATCTCGACTTTTTCACCGGGAGCTGCCTGATAGACGATTCTTTGGGCATCCGATTCACCGCCGCGGGGGGGATCAATGCGTTCACGATATATTCCCTCATGCACAGTAATGATATCGCCTGGCTGGGCCTTGTTTGCGGCTGCCTGTATGGTTTGTAAAGGTTTTTGGGATGTTCCGGGATTTGAATCGTTCCCGGATTTGGAGACATGGATTTCATGATTTTGGGTGCAAGCGGATACAACGAGTACTACTGTTATGACCAATAAACCAGCTACTTTATTCATGCTATCCCTCTTTATTGAATATGTTTTTAGTAAGAATATCCTCCCAAGAGCTCAAAGAGACCATCGGGAGAATCAATTAAAGCTCTAAACTCTCCGCCTTTTTATATCCGGTGATGCTGATATCGTAATTTTTATGTACCTGTACCAATGCAAAAGACGAATTGTCCGGGCCGCCGCCTTCTACCATGGCTTTTAAGGTATAATAATGAATACCCTCAATCTGGTTATATTGCCCCGCATGTTGATGTCCCTGGAACACGGCAAGAACCTTGTGCTTTTGCAAAATGGCCCGTACCGCTTCTGAATTATTGATATAATGCTTACCACTGCCATCTAGCAATTGGTGAACAAAAATGATTGCCGGAAAAGGAGAGAGAGCCAGATCGTGCTCTAACCAGGCGAGCTGATCGGGGTTAATATTGGCGTCGGTCCAGTCGTAATTGCCGTGGTCATAATCCGTGCCGTCGCTGTTATAATTGGCGTCCAGTACCACCATGTGTACGCCCTTGACGTCAAAACTGTAATGGGTAGAGGCATGGGGAATATTGGCATTCTTGACCGTATCCATGAACTGCTGTTTAGAGAGGCTGTCCATATCATGATTACCCAGTACGTGATAGCGGGGACCCTCGAATGTTTTAAATACGGACTCGATCACCTCGAGATAGCGCAGGGTATACTGTTCATCCGGGGGTGTGCCCTGATCCTTGAAATCGCCCAGCTCAATGAGGAAATCCGGTTTTAACGGATTCAGTGTGTTGATACAGGAGAGGAGCTTGTCCGCGGATTCACGGTAATGGCGTGTGCCACGCGTGTCTATATCCGCGTAATGCAGATCCGTCACCATGCCGAATGTGAGGGGTGAACGCTTGCCGCATGAAGCAAGGGAAAGCGTGCCCAGCCCCGTGGTTAATGCTGCCGATGCTTTGAGAAAATCCCGGCGGGAGATGATGAAATTGCTATTCTTTCCGGATTTGATAATGCACCTCCGATTTTGTTTTTGTTACTGTAACAGAAGGAATATACAATTTCTTTCAATAAAAAGGAACCTTGATTTTCATAGACCCTGATTAACAGGACTCAAGAGACCTTGATTAAAAGGATTTACGGATTATAGGATTTTTCATACTGGTTCCAAGGCTTTCAGACTGTGTGGAAACTAGAAAATTATTGCTTTTTTGGAGTGCGGCGCCTTTATGCGCCGCGTCGGGCCAAAGGTCCGATATAGATTTGACTTCAATGACTAATATTTTAAAGCCATAACAGTATGATAAGTTCAATATTATTATATGAATATAACTTTATTATGGCCGTCTACGACGATCCGCATTACATAAAGGTAATGCACTCCATACCATTTTGAGTTTTCTCCAGCTCAACCAAATTTTTATTTTTTAAAATTAATTCATTTTCACACAGTCTATCTGCCTTGGGGCCAGGTGTATAAATGAACCTTGATTAACAGGATTTAAGGATTATCAGGATTTTAATATACCCACTATTACTCCGTCCGAAATTCCTGTATGGATCGCGATGCAGATTCCTGCATCGTGTAGTATTCATCCGGGATATTTATCCCGAAAACAATTTTATATCTGCACCTACTCGATTTACATTTTTGTTTGCAGGACAAACGTCGTGGTAAATATTTCGCCCGGCATCCGCGGGCTGGTGGATACCGGGCGATTTAGAAGATTTTCGGGCGGACACGCAGGTCCGCCCTTACAATTTGTGGAGAGTCTACCGTACCCAGGCAGAGCCTGGGCACGAGAATGGAAAAGTGAATGAGTACGCAGGTCCGCCCTTGCTATCTATCAGAGTCCAACCTTACTTTAAAACTCCGGATTTCGCGGGGCTTGATGTCAAAAACAAATCCGTTTTTGTGGGTTTCCACTTTACCTACGGGATCTTCGATCAGGTTCACTTCCTGAGCGGCGGATACCTGCCGATCAAAGGTCACGTTGACGGTAGCGGATTTACCCGCGGTTTCGTATACACGCACGATCCAGTCGTTGTCATCTTCTGATTTTTTTAACGCATTCAGGATTACATTGTCCGCGTCGATCTGAACAAAGGAATGCGATTTTGGCAGCTCACCCTTGTGCGAGGTGGTACGCAGGGCATAGATGGGTTCGTTAAAGGCGTATCCCTGGCGGGTTACATTGCCTTCTACATAATCGCCCTTGTGCGGATAAATGGCATAGTTGAAATGCTGGTAACCCCGGTCCGCGAGGGGATCGGGATACGTAGGCGCGCGCAGTAGAGAGAGACGCATATCGCTGCCTTTAATGTCGTATCCGTGTTTGCAGTCGTTAATCAGGCTAACGCCAAAAGTACCGTCTGATAAATCCGCCCAGCGTTGTGCCGGGACTTCGAATCGCGCTTTTTCAAATGCGGTCTCGGTGCCGGTGGGACGACCAATACTGCCGTATGGTATTTCGTACCGCGCGGTCTCGGATTGTACATTAAGCGGGAATTTGACCTTTAGCACTTTTTGATCTTCCCACCACATCACCTCGTTACGTACCTCCATATAGGGTAGTCCATCATATAAAGAAATGTACTGGGTAAAAAACGAGGTTGGGAAATCCTCAGTGGGCGCACGTCTGCCGCCGCCGCAATACCCGGTTTTAACCTTGATGGTTGCGCGAACGGGTCCCACTTCAACCAGTTCGGTCTCGATCAGGTTGTCAATGTCAATGGGCGGTTTGGTAAAACGGACACCCCATGCGTCGTTGAAATCATTGGGTAATAGCTGTAATTGATTGCCCTTGTTGTTTGCCAGTACCTCGCGGGCATTTACTTTATCATATATGCGGCTGACAAGACCGGTTGTCTTGTCGATTTCTATTTCCAGAAAACGGTTTTCCAGCATTGTGCGGGTAAAGTCCAGTTGTTCTGTTCGTCCTGTTGATTTTTCCTGCACCAAGTGATAGACCTTGTATCCGTACGATGGCACATCCTGTGCTATGAACAGCAGTTTTGCGCCCAGAGCTGATTTGTCGATGATCTGGGAGGGTACGGTGTTTCCATACTCGTCCAGAATGCTCCATGTCTTTTCTTTTTCAAGATCGTCGAGCTCGATTTCAACCGGACTTGATCGGTCCCACGACAATGGATTAAACAACACAATTGCTTCTCCCTTGCCGCGTGTATCGATTTGTTTTGTTAGTGCCTGCATTGAACGTTGGGTGATGAGCCCGGCGAGCTGTTCTGCTTGTTCATATTCTATTTCGGTATCATGGTACACTGAAGGTACAGAAGTTCCGGGCAAAATATCGTGAAACTGGTTAAACATAACGGTGCGCCAGACGTCAAAAATACTTTTGGAAGGATATTCGTATCCGTAAAGAGAAGCCAGCAGCGCGGATTTTTCCGCGGTCTTGATCATCACCTGGCTTTTGCGGTTGTGCTGTTTGGTTTTGGCTTGAGATGTGTAGCAGCCGCGTGCGCTTTCAAGATAAAGCTCGCTGCTCCAGGTAGCCAGTTCAGCTTTTTCTCTATCACTGAAAGCGTCAAAATAGGCATCGGATTTTACTATTTCAACTTGAGGATACGCCGGTGCAGTCTGCGCGCGCATGCCTCGTTCAATCATTTCCATTGTTGGGCCGCCGCCGTGGTTTCCTACCCCGAACATAACAAATTCTTTACCACTGTCGAGTTCTTTTTTCTCTTCCGCAAAAAAATTAACAAGCTGCTCACCGTTCAGGTCATGCATATAGCCGTCGCGTGGGATATAAACCAGTACCTCGTTGCCGTCCGGCGCTTGCCACCGGAATAAACGATGCTTGAAATCCCTGCTATCGTCCAAAAATACCCGGATGGACATAAAGGCCTCCATTCCGCTGCGGGCAAGGATCTGCGGCAGGTTCCAGTTGAACCCAAAGGAATCCGGTATCCAGCAAATTTTAACATCCACACCAAATTTGTTGCGAAAATAACGTTTGCCATAAAGCGACTGGCGCACAAAGCTTTCACCGCTGGGAATGTTGCAATCCGGTTCTACCCATTGCCCGCCCACGATTTCCCATTGGCCCTGTTTAACTTTATCCTGAATCGCCTTGAATAGTTTGGGATAATAAATCTCCATCCATTCATAAGCATGGGCCTGCCCCATACTGTATTTAAAATCCGGGACACGATCCATAATGTTCAAAACCGATTCGCTGGTGTTTTTAACCACCTCTACAGTTTCAATCCAGGGCCAGAGCCAGGCAAGATCAATATGGGCGTAACCGGCGGCATAAATTTTATATTGCGCCAGTTCTTTTTTCAAGCCTTCAAGATTCTTGCTTTCCTCATCAAATACCGCCAGAAATGCGTTTTCATCTCCGGATTTGTATGCATCTGAATTAAGGATACGTTCCGCGGTTTTGTTGATTTCATTGGTCCAGTACTCTGGTTTTTCGGATAGTGTTTTTGCCGCATGTTTGGCGATCATTAATCCCCATACCTTGTCCTGCAGTTTTTTCTGGAACGCTTCCATACCGCTGTACTCGATCCGGTACTCGCTCACATTGCCCCAGCCGGGACGGTTAATGCCTCGCACAGCAATGACATATGAATCACCGGGTTGCAGATTTTCAGATATGACAAACTCGGCAGTACCCCATTCGAATGTTCCAAGCGAATCACCGTTTACAAATACATCACCACCATTATCGATATAGAGGTAGAGGGTCATCTTTCTACCGATGAGTGAGAAACCACCCAGTTCTTCCGGAATGACCGCGGTACTGCGAAACCAGACATTGGTATTCCCCTGCGGCCATTTGTAACCGGGAAAGGTAACGTCCCAATCCGAATCGTCCAGGTCAACCGCTTCCCCACCGGGTTTTCCGCCCATTTGATATTTTAATTGTCCCACACTGCCGAATGCCAAAAGATTCAGCGTCTCTATGGGATCTGTGGTTTGTGCTGTCAAATTTGATGATGTAATACTAAAGATGAGTAAAAGTACAGTTGGGATTAGACTACGCAGACGAGTATAGTGCATTGATCGGTCCTTTCAAAGTGAGCTGTAAAAAGAGTGAAAACATTTACCTAATATAGAATGATTTTTTAATAAAAAAATAAAAATTTTTGATTGTGATATCTTGAGAATGAAAATGGAGTAAAAACAGTTAGAGGTTGCAAGAATCTCTGCGGGACGTAAGATGTAAAGTAATCAGTCGTCAGTAGTCAGTAAAAACCGCTATTAGTTGATTGCAGTCAGCAATTCGAAAAAAAACCTCCTCAGGATAGTATGAGAAATCGGGAGGAAGCCCTGAATTTAATCCGTTTTTTTGATCCATTTGCCCTGGGTCATGGCTTTGGCGCGTCCCTGGCAGTCATCTTTGACGGCTTTTAATATTATACTGTCATTTTTACAGGTCCAGGTATAAATTCCTTTGTTGTTTTCAGGAGCACAGGCAATTTGACCGGCTATATCTATTGCCGTAAGTGTGTCTGCGTCAATTGTATAGTTTCCGGTCACCACAGAGGTACCGTTTACAAATGTTTCAAAGGTATTGTCAGTTTTAAGATTAAAAGACTTGGTGGCACCGTGCATTTGTGTAGTATAAATACCTGAGGAAAGACCATTTTCCTGAGCCATTCCGTAAATACCGGTTAAAACAATGATAAGAAATAAAACTTTAACTTTACCCATGTTAAACCCCTTAAATTTATTAGAATGTTTGAAAATATTTGACAATATTTGATACGATACTTGGCTGAATCTGTTTCAGAATAACTGTAAAGAAATAGCAAGTTATAAAAAAGGGTGGACATGCAGGTCCGCCATACAATCAGAGGTCAGGCAATTTGTAGGTATTCTATTTTAGATACAACATTTTGCGTATGCTTTTTTGCTCCCCGGTTTCAAGCTTGTAGTAATAAACACCACTACAAGATTGATTTGCATTATATTTTACACTGTATTTGCCGGGTTTTTGATGTTTATCAACCAAAACGGATACAAGCTGCCCCAATGTGTTATATATACCGAGTTTTACATGAGATGCTTTTTCGATTGAATAGTTTATAGTTGTAGTGGGATTAAAGGGATTGGGATAGTTTTGTGCAAGTTCAAAAGTGTTAACATTTTTGTTCTGGTTTTCTACTCTTGTTGCAGGTTGTGAGTAATAAGCATACAATTCGCTACAATTTATTTCAAAATCAATATTACTTGTAGTGAACTCATTTGTTAAGGTTTGGTTGTTTTCCCATGCACCATTTCTCCAGGTTTTTAAATTCCAGTATGTTAAACAATGATTATTATCGTGTTTTTGTATTAATTTATGTTGATAACGCCACTCATTAATCGAGTACTCCCAGCTTTCTACTGTTTTAATTTCAGAGTTATCCAAACCATATGCATATGTTGTTCGGAAATTATTTCTCCATTGATTTTCATACCAAATAACCTCTAATTGAGATAAGAGTTTTCCCATACTATTATAATAATATGTGATTTTTTGTGTATCGATCCATCTTTTCTCATCTATATCCCATATTGATCCTAAATAAGTATCTACTATATTATATTCATTATATGTATAAATCATTTGATAATAATCAATCCATATATGATATTCCGGATGCCAATTTTGGATACAATATGATAACTTGTTACTGTTTTTATCATAGGTAAATAATTCTTGTGAATAGGGTTCCCATTTTTTTGCTTCTTTAATCCAATATTCAAGCAGTGTGCTGGTTAATTTATTATCATCATTATAAGTCAAAGTAGTTCTAGCACCTTCTTGCCAGGTAATTTCCCCTATTGTTAAATTCATTGAACGTTCATGAGTAAATATTTTATTTCCTCTTTCATCATATTTGTTTTCAGTTAATTGGCTACTCGATCGATTGTTATTTATAAAACTATTCCATTGATATGTTAAAACAGAATCATTTTCGTCATAAGAATATATATATTCAATTTCTGTGAACCAATCATTGGCTTCATCGTTCCAAATTTGATATGTATATGATAAAATATTATTTCTGTCATCATATGTATAGCTACGCTTGCGTTCAATCCAAATTTTATCATATTTATGCCACCACTTTGTTTTATACAATAATAGATTGTTATTACTATCGTATTTTTTTATATACTGTGTTCCATCTTTCCATAATTCATTATCATTGTCCCAACTTTGGGTGATTGAAGTTTGGGTATCCCAGGTGGCATTATAAGTATATGTAGAGCGACTATAATTTCCCCACTGACCGGTTTCCGGATTAAATGTATTTAATAAAAGGGAGCTTATGTACCCTGGTTTTATATATTCAAAATACATCTTGTGTGTAATATCTTGTCCTTCAGTTGTATATATAATGCTGTCAAGTTGGCATTTATTGTTTGCTGTGAAATCTGATTTTTGTGGAATTCCTACTGTATCAATATCAAATTGAGGTATGTTTGTATCAATTCTATTTTGATAAAGTATATTTTCTTTGGTAAACGAATAAAATGGTATAAATAAAATTAATATTGTGCAAATTGAAAAAAGGAATTTCATTCATGCCCCCTTGGGTATTAATGAATAACTTGAATTATATTGATCTATTGAATAAATGTAGAAATAATTATCCTCTTTTCAAAATAGATATTACATTTCCCTCAGTTGACTTGTTGAAATAAATGATCAAGGAAAAGTTAGCTATCCGTGCAGATTTGTGGCTAAATATACTTGTCTGAATTCAGGTTTTTAGGATGAATTGGGTGATTGGATTTAAAAATAGACCAGATTTTAATCCTAATGATTCTTTAATTCTATGCATCCTATTGAAAACAAAAAAAGGACGGACACGCAGGTCCGCCCTTACAATCAGGGGAGAGGCAAATATGAGTAGTACATTTCAATTATCCTCAAATGTCTCACGTCTAACATTTGCCGTTTCACGTACTTATTTTGCCGAGTATCCCGCAATCCTGTAATTGAACTCAAAATTGAGGCTACGGCTCCAGCCTTCGTCAAACAGAGTTTTGTAGCGGGTACCGTCTGCCGGACCGACAGGTTTACCATAACTGTAGAACCAATTGATAATAGGGCTGCCGGTAAAGCCCATGGCGATCCAATAGCGGCCGGGAGAGAGCAGGGGAGCGTCTGAAAAATTAAAATCTACCCAGCGGTATCCGGGTGCAAAAGACAGGTTTGCCAGGGGCAGGTAATCGCTGGTAGCGATATAGTCTCCGGGTTTGCCGCTGCCATCGTCTTTGTACAATTCGATCCATAATTGTCCATCACCGCCAAATTTGTGCAGGGCGAGACCGGTTTTGAGCATTTTCATGGGCTTTTTTAATATAAATGTCTGCGCGTATTGGTTGCCGCGCGTGGTTACATACTCGGCGGTTTCAACCAAAAAGTTTTTACGCATCTCTTTGCCGCCTTCTTCACCGGTGGATTGCGCGGGCCCACGGACGGACATGAAATCTATATTTTGCGGATATTCCAGATTTCCGAACATATAAGGAGTATTATAGTTCATGCGTTCAAGATCGCTTTGCGGTACTTTTTTCGGTGGCGGGGGTTTGGGAGTAGAAACTTTGGTAAAGTTTGCCTGTACCTGGGGATAAAACATGAGCTTTTGAGGTCCCCAGTTTTGCTTGGTTGCGGTCAATTGTACATGATCACCCGGCAAGGCAGCATCGATCACCTCTTCAAAGCGTGGAATGTCATCGTGTCCCCGGCTCTGGGTCCAGCGGATCAAACCGTCGCTTGCAGTCTCCTCATTATCCAGACCAATCTCTACGCGGACAAAGCGATTACTGACATATAAAGCAGTCTGCTGCGGATCGAACGGCACCCATCCCAAATCTGGAAAATAGACTTCAATCCACGAGTGGCGGCCCTGTGCCATTTTCATAGTCAGGGTACCCTGGTTGGTACTGATATCGTAGGGTTGTTTCAGGGTAACTCCGTTAACAATACGTGCCGGTATGCCCACAGCTTTCATTAGAGCGGCAGCTAAATGAGAATAGTTTTGGCAATTGCCTTTGCCCGTTTCGAACGAGTACATGGCATTGTAGCTTTTGGGTAAAAGAACATAGTTCATATGGTCCACAACCCAGGTTAAAATTTTCTGCACAGCGTCAAACTCGGTTTTGGATCCGTTGGTCAACTGTTTTGCTTTTTGAATGATGCGCGAGTTGGATGACGGTACCTGTTCGGTTGACTCCAGGTACTGACGCTCGGATTTTTCAAGGTTGGAGAGCGGAAACGGTGCGCTGGTTTGCAGCTGCTGCAAACGTGTCTGGTTCATGGCAATTATGGTTATTGTTGTATTGATGGGCGTAGACATGCTGGGATTGTCCCACTCTACCTGTATGATCTTGTTACCACGTTTGTCTGTTGTTTCATTACGTTTATCTGGCTGAAGTGAAAAATTGACATCAAACTGACTGATGCGCTGGTTATACGTGGGGGATGTAAACGTTACCGGAACCACATAAGAGAGTTTCAGCTTTTTCGTGCCTGATGCCGGAACAACTTTTTGCACCATCTGATAATTGATTTGCGATTCCTGACCGCCATTGATTAAATAGTTTTCTGCAAAAGATGCTATAAATGTGGATAATAAAAGGATGGTTATAATTTTAAACTTCATAATGATCTCCTTCAAAACCCCAAAATCGGAGTAAATATGCTAACCGGTCTAATATAATAAATTCCAGTCTTTTGTCAATCCCCCAATGCAAAAAAAGTTGATATAAATCAAATCCTGGTGAAAATTGTAATATGTTGATATTTATGGTGTTAACCCGGTTATGCGATAATTGAATTCAAAAGTAAGACTGCGGTTCCAGGTATCATCAAATAAAGTCTTGTATCTGGTGCCGTCAATGGGACCCACAGATTTACCATAGGTATAAAACCAGTTGATGACAGGGCTGCCGGTGAACCCCAAAGCCAGCCAGTAGCGCCCGGGAGACAGGGGTGGCGTTCCATTGCCAAATGCAAAATCTATCCATGAATATCCCTGGGATTGCGGCATACGCTTAACCGGCATATATTCACTGGTTGATATATATTCACCCGGTTTACCGTTACCATCATCTTTATAGAGTTCAAGCCAGAGCTGCCCGCTGCCGCCAAATTTATGCAGGGCAAGGGCTGCGGATTCTAATTTGGTTGGCTCATTTAGGATAAATGTTTGCGCGTATTGAGTGCCCTGGGTTGTTACGTATTCAGCGGTTTCCACCAAAAAGTTTTTACGCATCTCTAATTCTTCATCTTCCGGATTTTCACTTTCTACACTGGTTGCTGGTCCCCGTGTTTCGATAAATGAAATGTTTTCCGGGAATTCCAGATTACCAGTAACGGATTTATGATTAAAGCTGGCATTGTTCATTTCCTGCGGTGATACTGTCTGTACAGCAGAATACTGTACCTGGGCAAGTGACCGGGTGTATTCAGATTGGACCTCGGGGTAAAATAAAAGTTTTGCAGGACCCCAATCTTGTCGTTCTGCCAAAAGTTTGACCTGGTCCCGCTTGAAATCCGCATGGATCAGCTCTTCAAATCCGGGTTTGCCCCGGTATCCCCGACTCATAGACCAGCGCACCAGTCCGTCGTTAGATGTATCGTCATTGTCCACACCCACTTCTATGCGAATAAACCGGTTGCTTACATACAGGGCGGTTTGCTGGGGATCAAAAGGGACCCATCCCAGATCCGGGAACCAGACCTCGATCCATGAATGCCGCCCCTGTGCCATTTTCATAGTAAAAGTCCCTCGCGGAGTTTCAATTTCGTATGGCTCTTTGAGGGTTACACCATTGACTATGCGAGCGGGAATGCCTACTGCCCTCATCAAAGATGCCGACAAGTGTGAATAATTCTGGCAATTACCCTTGCCGGTTTGGAACGAGTACATGGCGTCATATTGTTGCGGTATAAGTACATAGGTCATGTGGTCTACTACCCATGCGAGGATGTTTTGCACCGCATCGAATACGGTTTCGCTGTCACGGGTCAGTTTGCGTGCTGTGGATAGGATCATGGGATCGTTTGCCGGTGTTTGACTGGTAGAAGCAAGATAGGCCTGAATCTCTACCGGCATGGACCGGATAGGAAAGGACGCCATGGTTTCTAGCGCTTTTAAACTGGTGGTATTTTGTGCCTGAATGGAAATTGTGGTTTCGATAGGTTTGCGCGGCCTGTTCCATACTACACGAACGATTTTATTACCGCGGTCATCAATATAGTCCCTACGGGAGTTGGGGCGTTCGGAAAATATGATATTGTATTTGCTGATTCGTTGTTGGTAGGTGGGTGAACCGAATGAAGTAGGTACAACATAACTCATTAGTAATTTTTTAGTACCGCGCGCCGGTTCTATTTTTTGCACCATCAAATAATTGATCTGCGATTCCTGACCGCCATTGATCAAATAATTTTCTGCAAATAAAACAGTCCCCCCAAAAAACAGTGTAATAAAGAATATTCTTTTCAAATCCATTTTACTGCCCGCTTGCTACAGGTTGGGTAATTCATCAATAAAATAACACTGTAGCGTTGAAGAATATTCAGTGCAGAGCTGTTTTTTTAACCGTTACAGATTAAAAAGATTCCCCGGATTGCCATGATTGAATGAACTGAAGACGAATCTGCAAGTGCGGCCAGACACTAATTGTAACTAGCAAAAAATGATCGTGACGGAGATTAGCAAAGCGGTCTCCGTCACGCATAAATTCTATAAATCCGTTTTAACTGTCTGGGTTTGACCTTTTTTCAACGTGTATTCCTTGCCGTTCATGCGGAATTCCGTGTCTTTCCAGGCTTTTAATACCAAATCCGCGTGGTTGTTTTCAATGTTACCGCTTACATCCACACCCAACTGGGTATGGATTTGCCCAAATCGAACCTTGTCCCAGGGCATACAATGGCCTATAGCAAGGTCATCATTCCAGGTCGATACAATATTCTCAAGCAACGTTTGCGCAAACAAACCATGTGTGGTAATGTAAAATGAGCCATACCACTTTTTACTCGATTCAAAAATTTGGATATAGTCGGGATCCATATAATCGGCTTTGAATGCATTGTCCCAGTCTTTTTTCCAGCCCTCAACATCACCCATACGTGAACCTGCAAGTAAAAATTCTCCCAACGTCCAACCCCAGAAAAACGGGGTAGAGGCTTTATCCGTCAATTCATAACGCAAATTGTATGATGTTTTAACCACATCATTCACTTTGCCTACCGGCAAAAAGGCCAATGCGTTAAGCTGAGGCGGGTGTTTTTGTGTTCCAAACTGGCTCAAGGTTTGTCCTTCACAGGTGAAATAATAACCTTTGGGAGAGACCAGGGTAGGAAAAGCCAGTCCATCTTTTAAAATCTGCTGATACTCTCCATCAGGATCCAAACCGCATTCCACAGCTTTTTGAAAACAATATTGCGCACCGTAAAGCGCATCCAAATAGTCTTTTTGGTTAATGCCGCCCATTTCGTCCTGGCCCATTGCCGGTGTAATGAAAATATGCCAGTATCCGTCCGCCTCTTTTATACAGATGCTTTTATAAAACAGAGCCGTTTCACTGATCAATGGCTCTGCATAGGTTTTGCTCCAAACGGGATCATTTAAAGCAACAGATGTCTCAAAAGCCATCCGCGATAAATACCCGGTATTGTGTATCTCGTACATGCAGCGATTGGGAGGTGTTGGATAATGAAAGTTTTTAAAATCACCATAAGGATACACCCAGGGGCAAAACACACCGTCTACTGATGTTGTGCTATTGGGCTTTGCCGGATAAACTTTGCCGTTTATGATTTCTGTTTTAAATAACCGTTTGGTGTATGCTTTATTGCCTTCAATCCGATTTGCGTAATATTCTATCATGGATTTTGCAATATCTAGATGACCTGTAGAGAGAAACACCGGAAAAATATAAGAGAGGTCCTGTGGAAAAGCAAAGGGCCATAAATTACCTGCCAAACCGCAGGGGGGTGCAAGCCCAATTCCATCATCGTTAAAGCTGGAGAGGAAATACGCAATGGATCTGACCCAGATTTTCTGGGCCGCATCATCGTCAATATCTACCCAACCATGGTTCTGCCATGTTTCATTCCACCAGGATTGGGTATCTGATAAGGACTGGTCTGCGGATTTGTTAATTTTACCATTAACAGACACCAGGATTGTGTTCTCACCTTCATGCAAGGTAATTGCAAGTCCTTTGTCATTTTTATCGATTTGAGAATCGGTCTTGACTAAGAATTCTGTTGTGGTTTCATTTGCCTGGACAGTGCCTTTCCATGTATTCTCTGAAAACTCGCCGGAATATTGCTGATTTACAGTCTGTCCGTAATGCGCTTTAATTGTTGTTAGTGGGGCCATTATTATGTTGGGAGCTTTGCCTTTGACATCGATTGTATATCCGGCAATATTGCGATCAACCGGATCAAACCAGGTGGTTACTTTGATTGAATTTTCGCCAAAGGAAAACGATGTGGTGATTGTACCGTCATAAAAAGATTGGTGCTGATTATATGATGTTATATCCTGCGGCTCATTCTCCCAGTAAATCCTTGCAAGAGGGAGCAGATAATCGTTATTGTATTTACCTCTAAAAAAATGACCGTAATGCATAAATTGGGTTACACCATACTTGCCAAATTTTCCAATACTCTCCGGCGAATGATGTAATCCCAGTTGTCCATAGAGACATCCAAATCTGCCGTTGCCCTGGTACAAGGGAATCTCTGCCGCGTCTTTAAACGCGGTCCGGTTTATGTCTCCACGACTTGTTATTGCATTTATGTCTTTGGGCTTGCTAAATTTTTGATAGTTGGAGCTGTTACAATTGACAAAAAAAAATGTCATGATTAGAAAAAATATGTACCCGATATGCCGCATATATACTCCCTTGTATTGCATGTATTGATAATATTTTTTTGAATTCATTGCGAATGGAAAGTGGATGATTTTATTGCAATAACATTAAAAATTATCTCTTGTATTGGATGTTTCAGAAGGCTTATAATACGAATTAAACGATAATTGTGCAACAGGTTTATTTGAGTCGTGATTCGATTGGATCCCAAAGCGTTGTTATCAATTCTTATGATATTGGGGAGGTTGTTTAGAGATGAGGTTTTTTATCAGGAAACCTGATGAAAAAATGTTTGTCCGGATTGTTACGCCTTGATTCAAGGGTTTAGTGGCAAGTAGTGATCTATTATGAATAAAAGTTATTTAGAAATGACATCCAGTCCTAAATGTTTAACCATCGGTTCGAAATCGTGATCGTTATGTAATAAAGTAATGTTATTTTCAATACAAAAGGTTGCAATGATTACATCCATGGTTTTACGGACAGTAATCCCTTTTTTGCGGAGTTTTCTATAGTTTTCAGAGCTTGATATTGCCAGGTTATATCCACCCATTTGATAAAGTGGTAAAATACTAAGACAGGACTTGGCTGTGTTATAGTCTTTATCTTTACGAAATCCTTGTAATATTTCTATTAATATCAAATCACCCATGATGACAGGTGAATTAACCAGCATACCATCCAGAAAATCTGTTTGCCATGAGCTTTTTCCATTAAAATAATCGATCCATACAGAAGTATCTACAAGGATCATGGGTTTGTTCTCATTTTATCAAGATTATCATCCCAGTCTAGTTTGCCTCGTAATTTCCTGATTTGTTCCTGCTTTTTTACCTGAATGAGTAAGCGAAGCCCAGATTCAACTGTTGCCTTTTTGGTTTTAAGTTGAGTGATGTTCATGGCTTCATCCATGAGATCATCATCAATTATTATATTGGTTCTCATAATTTCACCTTGTGTGTATGGTTTTAGTGGAATATACACATAAAGATGTAAATAAACAATAGAAAAAAGTCTCGTTGTTTATCCAAACATATATTTGGGTGCAAGTTAAATAATATTGTATTCAGGTGAAATTAATCCGGGACGGCAGATTCAACCAATTGTGCAAGCATGGTCAGGGATTGCTGCCACCCCAGGTAGCATCCGTCCTCGGGGATGGCTGCCGGAATGCCTTCCTGTACTATTATTAACTCGGTACCCACAGATACTTTTTTTCAACGTTACTGTGGAGCGCATTTCTCCAGGCAGATTGGGATCATCAAATAGATCTGTATTAACAATTTTCTCGTTGGGTACCAGCTCTACATATTTTCCGCCAAACGTATGGCTGGAACCGGTTGTAAAATTGGTGAATGACATTTTGTACGTACCACCCGGTTTTGTATCATTGTGGATGATTTTGCCGGTGAACCCAAACGGGGGTAGCCATTTCACCATCGCTTCCGAATTGATAAAGGCCTTGTATACCCTTTCCGGTGGGGCGTTTAGAACGCGATTCAATTTTACTGTAAATGTATTCATATGGTTATCCTTTTTCATTGTTAGTTTTGCTAAAACATGAAAAGAATAACACATTTGATATTGATTATATTCGGATGCGAATTTAAATATTTATTGATTTAAAGATAAACAGCGTTTGTCTGTTTCATTGCGCTCTCGAGCAGGTATTTGGGTTTGTGAAGGGTGGGGAAAGATAGAATTTCGCACCCCTCTGTAACATTTGCTTGCAATATTGTGTCAATAAAGCCCTGTAATCCTTGAATCAGGGATTTATATCATCCCGGTCTGAATCAGGAGTAAGTGGAAAGTTAACCGGCTGGTTGTCCCGTTGTGAACGATAAATAGCAGTGAACAGCTCGACGGTTTTACGGCCCTCTGTACCGGATACCAGGGGAGAGGCGTCGTTTATAATTGCGTTTAGAAAATCCTCAAGCTGCAGTTTGTGATAATATTGTGTGGCATCGATACTGTTAAAGAAATCCGAGTCCTGTTGTTTCCACAATTCCAGCATGTTTTCCTCACCAAGGATAGTCCACAAATCGTTCACCGGAGGTTCGGTAATGGATGACACTCCGGCTATAAACATGGCACCGCCATCGGTTTGAACGCCCACAGATGCACCATTGCTGCCATATACTGCGACTTTGCCATAAAGCGCAGGATTCTGAGAGTTGCTCACCAAAATATTGCCCAGCGCACCGTTTTTAAATCGGATTACGCACACCGCGGTATCTTCAACCTCTATATAGGGATGGTTCAGGTTATCCCAATAGCCAAACAGTGAATCTATGGGGCCCATATACCATTGTAATATATCGAGTTGATGCGGGGCCTGGTTTACCAGTACACCGCCGCCCTCATGCTGCCAGGTGCCGCGCCAGGGATCGCTCTCATAATAGTTTTTATCGCGCCAGCCAAACATGTTGACCGTGCCCAGAGCCGGAGTTCCGATTTTTCCCTCAACTATGGCCTGTTTGATACGTTTTACCGGCGCATACAATCTTCTCTGACTGATCATTGCCAGCTTTTTACCCGTCTCTGCTGATACTTTAATCATGGCGTCGCAATCCGCAAGGGAGGAGGCAAGCGGCTTTTCCACAATGACATGTGCGCCTGCTTGCATGGCATCGATAGAGGTTGCTGCATGCACAGGATGTGGTGTACAGTTTGTTACCATGTCAATACCGCACTTGCTGACCATCTCTGATACATCTGTGAATGCCTGAATGCCGTATCGTTCCGCAAAGGCTTTTGCTTTTTCGGGTGTGCGGCTGCAAACCGCAGTCAATTCCGACTGTTCCAGCTCAAGTAGGGCCTGTGCGTGCGTGTGTCCCACTTTACCGGCGCCTATAATGGCAGTTTTCAGTTTTGTCATTTTACTACCTCAATCAGGGATTCAAAACCACTTTCATTAATCCTTTTTCCCTGTTATATAAACGTTTGAACCAGCTCGCACCTTCAGAAAGCGGAGCGGAAGCGCTTTGCAATATATCCACATTAATTTTACCACGCTCAATCATGTCCAGTACGGAGGGGTATTCACCGCAAATCGCACAGCTTCCCTGCAAGCGAAGCTGCTGGGTAACAATGGACTGCAAAGGAATGTTGACCTCTGGTGCAAGATTGCCTACCAGTGTGAGGCAGCCGCCACGTCGCAATCCGGATATAGCCGTATGAATAGAAGATTCAACACCTACCGCTTCAAAAGCAATGTCAGCACCCCGGTTTTCTGTATGGGATTTGATGATTTTAGCAATATTTTCGTTGTCAGCATTCAGGATAATATCCGCACCCAGTTTTTTTGCCAGTTCAAGACGGCCCTCATCTTTGTCTATGGCTATTACTAGTCCTGCGCCATTGGCTCGTAATACCTGAACAATACACAAACCAATCATGCCTGTACCCACAACCACAGCGGAATTGTTCCACTGTATAGGTGTTATGTTAACAGCGTGGGCCGCAACCGCAACCGGTTCAACCATTGCAGCCTGATCAAATGTGACATTGGCAGGGATTTTGTAGAGAATATGCTGAGGAATGACCGCATACTCGGCAAAACAACCATGACGAATATAGTCACTGGGAGAAACGCCAAGCACCTTGCGGTTATCGCTCAGGTTGTACAATCCTTTGCGGGTGTACCAATCGTCCAGATTGTAAATTGTGGAATCAAAGGTAACACGGTCTCCAATGGACCAGTTTTGAACATTGGCCCCTAATTTTTCTATTACTCCCGAAGCTTCATGCCCCATGATCAGAGGGGGAATGCGTCTGCCTGTGCTGCCATCCATGCCATGCACATCACTACCGCATATACCACAGGATTTAATGCGTACCCGTACTTCGTTGGGTTCAGGTTCAGGTGTGGGGAAATCTGTAAAAATCAGCTTGTTATATTCATTTAATACCAGTGCTTTCATGACTACTCCTGGCAATACGAAAGATTAAAAATGGTATAATAATGACAATAAGTGTGGTGAATGAAAGTAAAAGAGTATATGGGGAAATATATAAAAAAAGCTCAATGCATTCAACTGGTTTGTTCGGCCTCAAGAGAGAAATCGATAGAAGAGATGGTGAAATAGCTGGTATATTTAGGGTTGCAGGTTTGGTGTTTTTTTTTAAATTCTAATATATACTTTTCAATCTCTGACTCTTTAACAGCAGCGAAATGTGCAACTGCGTCGCAGTCTTCACAGGTTATGACCAATTGTACTTTATTCATAAAAGCTTTCTTTTTTTTAATGTAAATAATCCTGAATTATTATTCAAGGTATTATTCAAAAACTTTATACCAGATAATAGCGGTTTTCAAGTCTACTTGCGGAGAAAATGAAAAAAAATTTAACAGTTAATGAAAAAACTAAAAATAATTCTTGCATAAAATTAAAAGATTGTATATATTGTGAAACTTTGAAGCGGGAGTAGTTCAGTGGTAGAACACAACCTTGCCAAGGTTGGGGTCGCGAGTTCAAATCTCGTCTCCCGCTCTTGTTAGTGCGTGGCGGCGTGGCCAAGTGGCTAAGGCGGAGGTCTGCAAAATCTCTATTCATCGGTTCGAATCCGATCGCCGCCTCACCCGCCGGGGTGGCGAAATTTGGTAGACGCAAGGGACTTAAAATCCCTCGGACTTTATAGTCCGTGCCGGTTCGATTCCGGCCCTCGGCACTTAAAATTTTGAAAAAGTGCAAGCGTAGCTGATAGGTGCGCTTTTTTTATAGCCCATGCTAAATTTGCCAGTTCAAACAGATTATGGGCGGTTAGCTCAGTTGGTTAGAGTACTTGCTTGACATGCAAGGGGTCACTGGTTCAAATCCAGTACCGCCCACTCAAAAAGAGCAGGACGAACTGAAAAACATTGACGATGATTAAGCCGCCCGATACAAGGCGGTTTCTTGTTTATAGACAGGTGTAATCCGATAACGGAAGGTAAAACGTGCCAAATATAAAATTTCCAGACGGACGCGTTGCTGAATATGCCGAGGGTACTACTGCTCAGGATATTTTGAATGAGCTCGGCGGTCGTCTAAAAAAGCAAACTATTGCCGCACGGTTTAATGACGCGTTAGTTGATTTGTCACGTCCATTGGCCGGTGACGGAGATTTGCTGTTTATTGATGTCAATTCACCCGAAGGTATGGATGTGTTTTGGCACAGCAGTGCTCATGTAATGGCGCACGCTATTAAAAATATTTTTCCTAATGCTAAATTTGCCTTTGGCCCGCCTGTGGACGAAGGCTTTTACTATGATGTGGATGTTGAACGTCCTATTACGCCTGATGATCTTGAAGTCATTGAAAAAGAAATGCAGGCAATTGTTGCAAAGAATCAACCCTTTGTTCGTAATGAAATGTCGGTTGATGATGCATTAAAGTTGTTCAAAGATTTGAATGAAACCTTCAAGGTTGAACAGATAGAGCGACTTGGTGAGCCACCCAGTATTTACAGTGAAGATGGGTTTACGGATCTTTGTCGTGGTCCGCATTTGCCGTCCACCGGCTGGGTAAAGTATTTTAAACTGACCAGTGTTGCAGGAGCTTACTGGTTGGGTGATGAGAAAAATCCCATGTTGCAGCGTATTTATGGTGTTTCATTTCCTAAAAAATCGCAGCTTGAGGATTATGTTTACAGAATGGAAGAGGCCAAGAAGCGTGATCATCGCAAGTTGGGTCGCGAGCTTGATCTTTACAGTATAAATGATGAAATTGGACCCGGACTCGTGCTTTGGCATCCCAAAGGTGCTTTTATTCGTTATCAGATTGAAGATTTTTGGCGCAAAGAACATATCAAGGCTGGTTATGAGTTTGTAGTGACTCCGCATATCGCCAGAAATGATCTCTGGCATAAAAGCGGTCACCTTGATTTTTACAGTGAAAATATGTTTACCGGTATGGATGTAGATGAGCAGCAGTATTTAGTAAAGCCCATGAATTGCCCATATCATTTGCAGATTTACAAAGCCGGTTCAAAAAGTTATAGAGATTTGCCCATTCGTTGGGCTGAATTGGGAACGGTTTATCGTTATGAGCGCTCCGGAGTATTGCATGGACTGTTGAGGGTTCGTGGTTTTACTCAAGATGATGCGCATATTATTTGTCGTCCTGATCAATTGGAATCTGAAGTAGCACGTACACTGGATTTCTCTTTGTATATGCTGCGTTCCTTTGGTTTTGATGATGTAGATATTTACCTGTCTACCCGTCCTGAAAAATATGTAGGTACCCTGGATAACTGGGACCGTGCTACCGAGTCTTTAAAAGCGGGACTTGAAAAAGCAAACGTAGAATATCAGGTTGATCCGGGTGAAGGTGTGTTTTACGGACCCAAGATAGATATTAAAATAAAAGATGTGTTGGGACGCTCTTGGCAGTGTTCCACTATTCAGGTTGATTTTAATGAACCTGAACGTTTTGATATTACATATGTAGGGCAGGATGGTGATAAACATCAGCCTATTATGTTGCATCGCGCGCTTTTGGGTTCTCTTGAGCGCTTTTTTGGTGTGATGATTGAAAATTATGCAGGTGCTTTTCCGGTTTGGATGTCACCTATGCAGGTTCATGTTATTCCTATTACTGACAAGCAGTTTGATTATGCAAAATTAGTCCATGACAAGCTTGTAGATGCTGGAATTCGTTCAAAATTGGATGATCGCAGCGAAAAAGTGGGTTATAAGATAAGGGAAGGTGAAACACAAAAGATCCCTTATATGCTCATTGTGGGCGATAAAGAGATAGAGTCCGGATCTGTTTCTGTTCGGAAACGCAGAGAAGGTGATCAGGGTTCTGTCAAATTGGAAGCGTTTATTGAAACTGTTTTGCAGGACATTGAAAATAAATTATAAGTCGAATCCTTTTAAGGAGGTTGGTCATTAAGAAAAAACAAATCAGCATTAATGATCAGATTGAAGCGCCCTCTGTTCGCGTAATCAGTGCTGATGGTGAACAGGTTGGTGTTATTACAAAGCAAGAAGCGTTGCAAAGAGCGGAATCAGTTGGTCTCGATTTGGTAGAGGTTTCTCCAAATGCAAAACCCCCGGTTTGCAAAATTATGGATTTTGGCAAATACAAATATGAAATGGCCAAAAAAGAAAAGGAAACCAAAAAGAAACAGCATGTTGTCGTTACAAAAGAAATTCGACTGCGACCGAAAATTGAAGAACACGACTTTGAATTTAAATTGCGCCATGCCCGCAAATTTCTTGAAGCAGGGCACCGTGTAAAGGCTACCGTTTTCTTTCGTGGACGTGAAAATGCCCATCGTGAATATGGAGAACGCGTATTGGATCGTTTTACAAAGGCGCTTGAAGATATTGCAAAAATTGAAAAAGATGCACGTCTGGAAGGCGGGCAATTGATCATGTTTTTTACAAAGAAATAAGAGGTGCTTTCATGCCAAAAATGAAAAGTAACAGAGCATCCAGTAAACGTTTTAGACTTACAGGTACTGGTAAAGTACGTCGTTCAAAAGCGTATAAAAGCCATATTTTGACCAAAAAGTCTACCAAACGTAAACGGAACTTGAGGAAAAACGGACTCGTCGCCGAGAGCGATGCTAAAAGAGTAAAATTATTGATCTCTAAATAAGACCCAGTAATACGGAGGAGTTATGCCTAGATCATCTTCGTCGGTCCCTACAAAGCACCGTCGGAATAAAGTATTAAAAGCAGCCAGAGGTTATTATGGTGGTAAACATCGTCTTTTCAAATCTGCAAAAGAGCAGGTTGAAAAAGGGCTGCAATATGCATATCGTGATAGAAAAGCAAAGAAACGCGAATTTCGTCGTTTATGGATTGCAAGAATTAATGCAGCCGTAAGACCTTATGATTTGAATTACTCTACTTTTATTCATCTGTTGAATGAAAAAGACA
Organism: bacterium; assembly: GCA_963693055.1. Lineage (GTDB taxonomy): Bacteria > Zhuqueibacterota > Zhuqueibacteria > Residuimicrobiales > Krinioviventaceae. Next base: position 3,911,258 of record OY843751.1, on the reverse strand, counting down.
TTCAGATTGATCGTAAAGTATTGGCTGATCTTGCAGTGAATGATAGCAAAGCATTTGAAGAAATTGTAACATCAATTAAAGCATAGATTCGGATACGGATGGCGGAACAATTATCAAGTTTACTTGAACAGATAGAACGAATTCGTAACGAATTCGTGGCCGATATTGAAAAGGCCTCCTCCATCAAAGATACTGAACAGGTCAAGTTAAAATATACCAGCCGCAAGGGATCGGTACAGCAATTGTTTCCCATTCTCGGGAAAATTGATCCTGCTGATCGTCCCAAAGCCGGTGCTGAACTGAATACTCTCAAGATACTTGTGCAAAAGGGTATTGATGACAAGATGGCCTCTTTTCAAGAGTCACAGGGTGCTGTTGATGGTTTTGATCCCTCTTTACCGGGCAAAGAACCAGTTGTGGGTCATTATCATCCATTGTATCAAATCATGGATGAGATTAAAGGTATATTTGCACAAATGGGTTTTCGGATTGAAGAGGGTTTGGAAATTGAATCCGATTTTCATAATTTCGAGGCGTTAAATATTCCGCCTCACCACCCCTCAAGGGACATGCACGATACATTTTATCTCACTGAAAAACATTTGTTGCGGACTCATACTTCACCTGTACAGATCCATACGATGGAGCAACAAAAACCACCGGTACGCATGATTGCTCCCGGTAAATGTTTTCGTAAAGATACTCCAGACGCTACGCATACCCCAATCTTTCATCAGGTTGAGGGATTATGTGTGGATAAAGGTGTATCTTTTGCTGATTTACGGGGTGTGGTTCAGGCATTTGCGCAGAAATTATTCGGTAAAGACGCCAAGGTGCGTTTCAGGGCAAGTTATTTCCCATTTACAGAGCCCAGTGCCGAATATGATTTCTCTTGTCCGTTTTGTAAACAAAAGGGATGCCGTGTCTGTAAAAATACCGGATGGATTGAGATTTCAGGCGCGGGAATGGTGAATCCCGCTGTTTTTGGTTTTGTGGATTATGACCCTGAAATTTATACCGGGTATGCTTTTGGTATGGGTATTGAACGTATTGCCATGCTGAAATACCAGGTTAATGATATCCGTTTGTTTTTTGAAAATGATAAACGATTTTTAGAACAGTATTAATATAATTCCTGGAACAATACATTGAAAGTTACACTCAACTGGTTAAAAGATTACGTCGATATTCAACTCTCACCTGAAGAACTGGCTGAAAAGATCACTATGGCCGGTCTTGAGGTTGAATCTATATATAAAGAGTCCCGCGAATTTTCCAATGTGGTTGCGGGTAAAGTGCTTTCTGTTGAGAAACATCCGGATGCCGACAAGCTGAACCTTTGCATTGTGGATAACGGTAGTGAGCAGTTAGAGGTCGTTTGTGGTGCTCCCAATGTGAGCGAAGGAATGATTGTTCCTTTTGCGCAGGTGGGTGCTGTTCTGGGAAATGATTTCAAGATTACTGCGCGTAAAGTGCGTGGAATCCTTTCTAACGGTATGCTTTGTTCTGAAATGGAGCTGGGGCTTTCTGAACGTGCTGATGGCCTTATGGAACTGCCTGCAGATACACAGGTTGGTGCAGATATGCAGGCTCTTATGGGAGAACCTGATACCGTTATTGATATTGCTATTACATCCAATCGTCCTGATTGTCTCAGTGTCATTGGTATTGCAAGAGAAATTTCTGCTATTACCGGCATGCCTTTACGTAAACCTGAAATAAAATTCAACAATACTATAGATGATGATATAAATGCTGAAATGCGTGTGGATATCCAAAATGCGGATAAATGTGCGCGTTATGCCGGTAGAATGATTAAAAATATTGTTATCAAACCATCACCAGACTGGCTTGTTTCTCGTCTGCATGCTGTTGGTGTGCGTGCCATTAATAATGTTGTTGATATTACCAACTATGTTATGATGGAAACCGGCCAACCTCTACATGCGTTTGATTACAAAACCCTTGCGGGTAATACTATAGTTGTTAGAGATGCAAAAGAAGGTGAACCATTTACAACTTTGGACAACCAGGAACACAAACTTGACAGTAATGATCTGTTGATTTGTGACGGTGAAAAACCTGTTGCGCTTGCGGGTGTAATGGGCGGATTAAATTCTGAAGTTGAAAATGATACAACCACCGTTTTTCTGGAAAGCGCATACTTTGAGCCGGTTACCGTACGCAAAACATCAACAAAATTGGGATTAATGACAGAATCTTCTCGTCGTTTTGAGCGTGGTTCTGATCCTAATGGACAGGTGTATGCTATGGACCGTGCGGCCCAGCTTATGGAAGAACTGGCAGAAGGACAGGTTGTTGAATCATTTATTAATAATGTTGCAAGAGAAATTGATCCTGTTGAAATTGCAGTCAAGACTGAACGGGTTAATAATTTACTTGGAACTCGTTTAACCACCAGTGAAATGTGCGATCTGTTAAAGCCTTTGGAAATGCAGGTACTTTCGCAGACTGATGAAACCTTTACAATCAAAGCGCCAACTTTTCGTCCGGATTTGTTGAAACCTGTAGACATTTCGGAAGAAGTTGCCCGCTTGTACGGTTACAATAATATTGATTTCAATATGGCACCGCAGATTGACCAGAACCAGGAAGCTAATCCGCAGGTGGCATTTAGAGATAAAATGCGTGAATATTTGACCGGATTTGGATTTATGGAAAATGTATCCTTTTCTTTGGTTTCAGAACGTCACGCAAATCCTTTTTTACCAGCGGAAACAAAAATTGTTGCTCTAATGAATCCCATGAGCACAGACATGGCAGTTTTTCGTTCTTCTGTTTTGATATCGCTGTTAACAAATGTTGCCTATAACAGAAATCGTCAAATACCTAACCTCAGATTTTATGAGATCGGTAATGCAGCCTATAAAGTACCTGGTAAAGACGAATATCGTGAATGGGTTGAGGTTTGTGGTATACTTGCCGGTAAAAAAACAGAAAATACCTGGTATGGTAAAGAGGAAGCATTCGATTTTTATGATATAAAGGGAGTAGTTACCGCATTTTTAAATAAATGTGGTATTGAAAATTACGAACTCAAACCAGCCAAATCCTCCTACTGGGACGCTCACAGTGCACTAGTACTTGTTGATGGTAAAGAGGTAGGTGAGTTTGGTAAAATCGATAAGAAAATAAGTTCATTGTTTAAAATCAAAGTTCAGGATGTTTTTGCATTCTGTCTCGATTTTAAAACAATATATGAAAACAGAACTACCCTTAAAGAGTTTGTGCCCGTATCCAAATTTCCATCATCTCCATTTGATGTGGCTTTGTTGATTGACGTGAATATACCCATCCAAAATGTTTTGGATGAAATTTGGAAGTCGGCAGGACCCTATATAAACAATGTACATCTCTTTGATTTTTATAAAGGTGAGCAAATACAGCAAGGTAAAAAAAGTGTTGCTTTTTCATTGACCTTTTCATCAAAAGAACGTACATTGGATGATGAAGAAGTAGACCGCGCCGTGCAAGGAGTGCTAAAGCATTTAAAAACATTGTTTGGTGCTGAACTTCGTCCAGGATAATTCAATGACAGCATTTGATCAAAAAATTAATAACCTGGAAGCCAAAGTTTTTGAGGCAATAAAGCAGATTGCCTACTTGACAAAGAAAAATCGGATATTAGGAAAGGAGAATAAACAACTCAGAACCCGTCTGGCAGAGCAAGAGTTGTTTATGGAAGGATTACAAAAAACTATTGAGGAGCTAAAAAAAAATTCAAAAGGCTCGGAAGTATTAAAGTATCAGGAAAAGGAAGAGCAGTTACGTCAACGAATAAAAAGCATGTTGACGAAATTGGAAGAGTTGAAACTCGTAGATTAATTCATTGTATCCTATTAAAATAATGAATTCAGACCATACAGTCTGATGTTTATGTCAATGTAAATCTTATGAATGTTGATCAAAATATACTCAAAGTGAAAATAATGGATGTTGAATATCCATTAAAGGTTAATGAAGATGTTGAATACATTCAAAAGGTAGCAAGCTTTGTTGACAGAAAAATGAGAGAAATTCAATCAGCCAAGCCCGAACGCCCCATGCACCAAATAGCAATATTGGCTTGTTTAAATATCGCTGATGAGTTACATCAGGCATTGAATTCTGATGGCGAACAAATGAAAAATTATACAGATCGTATTGATCAAATAACCAACAAATTGGAACTTGGTATCCAAAAATCCCTGGAGGATGATGATCAATTAACAAAGTTTGAGTCTGATAAAAATATATTGGAGTAAAAAAAAGTAACCATCCAATACTGTTTGTGAGACCCAGATTGCGAGAGTCTGACACCTGTTTCCTGTATTTATTTACATTCCTGCCTGTTTTACACTTGGAAAATTAACGAATGAGTCAGATTAATATGCAAATACTGGGCTTTTTTATTTCGGAGGGGCCATGGAGAATTGGATAGTTACAATATTGGTGGCAGCGTTGACTGCTATCATTGCCTTTATCGGTGGCTGGATTGTTTCCAAATATATTGGTAAATCCAAAGTTGCCAAAGCCGAAAAGATGGCAGAAAAAATAGTTAATGATGCTCAAAAAGAAGCAAGCAATATCAAGCGTGAAAAAGTACTCGAAGCAAAGGAAGAATGGCACCGTTTAAAGCAAACACTTGAAAACGAAACCAAATCCAAACGCAGCGAAATTTCCAAGCTTGAAAACAAATGTAATCAACGTGAACTGAATTTAGATCGTCGTAATGACCTTTTGAATCAAAAAGAACGGTCTGTGACTGAACAAGATAAACGGATCAAAGTTCGTGAAGAAAAATGTCAAAAACTTGAAGGCGATCTTGAACAACTGATTGAAGAACAGAATAAAAAGCTGGAATCAATCAGTGGTATTTCAAACGAAGAAGCTAAAAAGATCCTGATGCAGAACCTGGTCGACAAGGCCAAACAAGATGCAGCCAAAGAGATCAAAGAAATCAAAGACAACGCCCGCCAAATGGCTAACCGCGAGGCCAAAGAAATTATTATTCAGGCAATTCAACGCACTGCCGCAGATCATTCTACAGAAACTACAGTTTCTGTTGTAAACCTGCCTGGTGATGATATGAAAGGTCGTATCATTGGACGTGAAGGTCGTAATATTCGGTCATTTGAAACCGCAACGGGTGTTGAGGTTATTGTGGATGATACCCCGGAAGCGGTAGTATTGTCCGGTTTTGATCCGTTCCGTCGTGAAGTCGCTCGTGTAGCTCTTGAACGTCTGGTTCAGGATGGACGTATTCACCCGGCTCGCATTGAAGAGGTGGTGAAAAAAGTCCACGATGAAATGGAAGAAAAGCTCATGGAGATCGGTGAATCTGCTGTATTTGAAACCGGTATTACCGGTGTTCACAACGAGATTGTCCGTTTACTGGGTAAATTGAAATATCGTACCAGTTATGGTCAAAATGTATTACAGCACTCTATTGAAGTTGCCTATGTTACCGGTCTTTTGGCGTCAAGCCTGGGATTCGATGGTGAACTTGCCAAACGGGCCGGTCTGATGCATGATATTGGTAAAGCCATTGACCGTTACACCGAGGGTACCCATACCCAGATTGGTGTTGAGGTTGCAAAAAAATGCGGCGAAGGCCCCATAGTACTGAATGCCATTGCGTCTCATCATGAAGATGTTGAGCCGACCCATCCTATTTCGGTACTGGTGCAAGCTGCTGATGCAATCAGCGGATCTCGTCCTGGTGCACGTCGTGAAACTCTCGAGTCTTATATTAAACGTCTCGACAAGCTCGAATCTGTTGCCAATTCTTTCCCTGGCGTTGAAAAGTCTTATGCAATTCAAGCCGGACGTGAAATTCGTGTTATTGTTGAACACGAAAAGATTGGTGATGATATGTGCGAGCAATTGTCTGCAGATATTGCAGAAAAGATCCAACAGGAAATGGAATATCCTGGACAAATCAAAGTTACGGTTATTCGTGAGTACCGTGCTATAGAATACGCAAAATAGAACCCGAACAAAGTTTGGATTCAGGTGTCTGATAAAAAGAAATTTACAATTTTATTTATAGCGGATATTGTTGGTAAACCTGGTCTGACAATCATTTCTGCCTTGCTGCCAAACCTCATCAAGCAATATCATGTTGACATGACCATTGCAAATGGTGAAAATGGCTACAATGGCAGGGGATTGACAGAACAGGTGGTCCGCAAATATTTTAGCGCTGGCATTGATGTTGTCACCGGCGGTAATCACAGCTGGAATATTGCTGATTTTCGTTCCTATCTCGATACTGCTACACGGGTTTTACGCCCAATGAATTTTCCATCCGAAGCACCCGGAAAGGGCTCGCTTTTATTTAATCACCCGTCTGGTGTTAATGTAGGTGTAATCAATCTTCAGGGACGTACGTTTATGAATCCTATTGATTGCCCGTTCAAAGTTGGGCTGGAAGAAGCCGAGATGCTGAGACAGCAGACAAAAATCATATTTGTTGATTTTCATGCTGAAGCTTCAGCAGAAAAGCTGGCCTTGGGCTGGTATCTGGATGGTAAAGTCAGTGCAGTTGTAGGAACCCATACACATGTGCAGACTGCTGATGAGCGGTTACTGCACAAAGGTACTGCTTATATCACGGATGTGGGCATGACGGGTCCTTTTGATTCGGTAATTGGATTGGAAACCCATGTTGCCATTAAAAGATTTGTAACCCAATTACCTGAGAAATACCAACTTGCAAGTACAAACATTCGTTTAAACGCAGTGGTTGTTGATATAGATATTCAAACCGGCCGGGCTACCGGTATTCAACGTATTAACCTGCCATAGAGGGAGTTGCATTGTGAGCGCAAGAATTATTGATGGAAAATTAACAGCAGAAGCTATTTACCAGGAAATTGCGGATGATGTAGCCAAGTTAAAGGCTGATGGATGTACACCGCACCTGACTGTTGTTCTGGTTGGAGAAGATCCGGCATCCAAAGTGTATGTGGGTATGAAACAAAAAGCCTGCGAAAAACACGGACTCGGTTCTGAAACCATACTTTTACCGGAAGAAACAACAGAAGAAGAATTGTTAGCTCTGGTTGATAAACTCAATAACGATTCGCAAGTGCATGGTATTCTGGTACAATTGCCGGTCCCTAAACAAATTGACTCCAAAAAGATTATTGAAGCTATTTCTCCTGAAAAGGATGTTGATGGATTGAATCCTGTCAGTCGTGGTCGTTTGACCGCGGGAGAAGATTGCTTTTTACCCTGTACTCCTGCAGGTGTGCAGCAGTTGCTCATCCGTAATGGTGTAGAAACCAAAGGTAAACATGTGGTTGTGGTGGGACGCAGCCTGCTGGTGGGTTTGCCATTCGCCAATATGATGATGCAGAAAAAAGAAGACGCTAACGCAACCGTTACGGTTTGTCATACCGGTTCAGGTGATTTGACTCCTTATACCAAACAAGCGGACATACTCGTGGCTGCCGCGGGACGCGCGGGAATTATAACCAAAGATATGGTTAAACCCGGTGCGGTAGTGATCGATGTGGGCACCAACCGTAAAGACGATCCCTCAGCCAAACGCGGATACCGCCTGGTAGGTGATGTGGACTTTGAAAATGTCAAAGAAGTTGCGGAAGCCATTACTCCGGTCCCCGGTGGTGTAGGTCCCATGACTATTGTGATGCTGCTGGCCAATACCGTCAAAGCTGCAAAACAGTCGCTGTAGGTTATTTTATTTCAAAAGTGCATCGCCTTTATTCGCTTGACCGACTTTTGGAGGTATGCAGACCACCAAAGATGGTCTCTATTTGCCTTCTCTTTGCATATCACCTAATTGGTTTAAGATGATAAAAAATGATAAATTAGCCATGGATACACATCCGCCAGAAGGCGGACAGGCTATTCTGCACGGATAGGTTCTGATAATTACTTTATAATAACACTGCTTGATAATATTATTTTACTGCTTCCAATCCGTTGTTTGGTGGATAGAACGAGTAAAATCGATGTTGATAATAAAAATCCAGGGTAATCCATGAACATCTCTATCATACTCGCACATCCCGATACAGACAGCTTTAATCATGCAATTGCAAATACTGCCAGGGACAAACTCTTGTCCAACAATCACACGGTCTGGTATCATGATCTGTATCAAGAGAGATTCGATCCCTTGTTGCCTGCTAAAGAATTCCCCAAGGGTGCATATATAACTCCCGAGTTGGATGTTTATTGCAAAGAACTGCAGGAATCTGACGGCATCATCATTGTGCATCCCAATTGGTGGGGCATGCCGCCAGCTATTCTTAAAGGCTGGGTAGACCGGATTATACGTCCCGGTGTAGCGTACGAGTTTGTAGATGGGGACAGCGGTGAGGGTGTGCCGGTGGGACTATTAAAGGCCAAATCTGCATTGGTTTTCAACACAGCTAACACATCCGAAAAACGGGAGATTGAGGTATTTGGTGATCCATTAGAGCGAATCTGGAAGGACTGTATTTTTGATCTGTGCGGTGTTAATGATTTTTACCGGGAGATGTTTCGCATCATTGTTACCAGTACCGAAAAGGAGCGCAAAGCCTGGTTGAAACAGGTGGCATTGGTTGTGGATCAGTATTACCCTGAACCTTGATTAAACCCTTATTAAAGAATTAGACCTTGATTCAAGGATTTTCCTGATTACCTTGATTATATACAAGATCGTTATTTCATTGTATTATGTAAATATTACAATATGGAAAAAGTTGAATCAATACTCGGCTACTATTCATGTTTCATCCGTTGCTCTATAATTTTTCTTACTCCAACCGAAACTCTTTAGACTGTGTGAAAATTAGAAAAAATAGTGTTTTTGGAGTGCATCGCGTTTATGCGATGCGTCGGACCAAAGGTCCGAAATAAATCTGCTTTTATTCTCAAATATCAAGTGATTTTAGTGTCATTATAAGTTCAATGTTTTTATAAATATACAATCTTGTCAAGGCCGTCTTCGACGGCCCGCATTCCTTAAAAGTAATGCACTCCACCTATTTTATATTAAATTTTAAAAACGCTATATTATTTGTTTCATTAATATGATTCAATTTCACACAATCTGTCTTGTTTCGGTCTGAACTGAACACATAAACGCTGTTTATGTAATATCTGGTTAGTGGTTTGTTTTAGCAGAAAAATAACAATCAGAGGGAATCCATGTTATTTGTATCCATCTGATTGATGACAGACAGGATATTCTCTCAAAATCCTGTCATCTTTAAATCCCATTCATCTTAATTCAGACAGAAAAAACGAGTATCAATCCCATTCCCAGGTAATGCAGTTCAATATCATCTGACTAGTATTTTGGTTTTCAAAATCAGAGGGATTGTGTCCCGCGACAAAATAAAAGAAATAGCCTTTTCCTTTTCCAAGAAACCATCCGCCTCGGTCTGCGGTGATTATTGCTCCGGTTTCAGAGTCTGTAAATGTGTATCCCAATAGCACTGTTTTTTGTCGGCCATCCGTAAACATCTGGTTGGCTAAAAGTTCTGTTTCTTGAATCGTAAATGACGGGAACAGAGCAGCAGCACTGGGCTGATCAGATGACATATAATTTGTCGAATTGCTCCAGTTTACATTATTATTTGTTATGTAATGATCTAATAGTTTTACAATCTCCATACTGCCATTACTGTAAACTGTCCATGGGAACGGACTCGTTTGTTCTTTGTTTAAACGAATACCCGCAAAGGGGAGCCATTTTTTATTTTCCAGTTTTGCTGAAGCTATTGCATGATGTAATGCAATGAGCCTGCCTCCCTGGTTACAGTATTTTATTAATGCATTTTCAACTTGAGGGAGTAGAGGTTTATGAATATAAACAATTATTGCACCAGGAAAATCGTCTAAATAATTCTCGGTATATTCCACTTGAGACCATTGATCACAGTTAAAATCTTTAGTGATTAGGAAATTTTGCAGCACAGTCATTTGCGGTTCGGGAGGTGTATCGCAGAGAATAATAATTTCTGCGTTTTTTTCTCCCAATATGACTAGTGGGAAAAACAATAGAACTAACCACTTTACTCGAGATACCATCTTGGTTTCCTTTGATTTTTAAGATTGAAAGCGATTTTAAAACATAGTGAAATATGTACATTTTTTCAATATACGTTCAAACAGTGTTCTAGAAGAAGGGATTTCGTTGTATAAAAAAAACGGGATGTATCAATTACATCCCGTTTTGAAATATTTTATTCAGCAGTTACGGATTGATCTTCTTTTTCTGCTTTTTCCTTTTTGCGCTGATTATAGATCAGCATCAGGTTTCGACCATAAATAAATGAACCAGTACTCTGTCCCAATATAAACACCGGGTCTTTGATATGGATAGCATAGGTCAGCAGCATCATTCCGCCCAGCAGGCTGGCATACCAGAACCCAATGGGAATTACACTTTGCTTTTTACGTTCAGAGGCTATCCATTGTATCAAAAAACGCACTCCAAAAATGCCTTGTGCTACAAAACCAAGCACAAGCCAGAAATCAAAATTCTTTAACATCATTTTTTCCTATTATTACATATTTCTCGTTGGCAATTTCATAGTTTGATAATACGTGAGTATCTGCCAATAGTTTCTGTTGTTTTTTATATTCACTTTTTTTCATAATAAGCAATTGTTTAGGTGTTTCGAAAAATCCATCCAGATCGCTCAACTCTTTTTCTGGCAAATAAGTTTCGGCGTAAAAATTAAGAATGCCTCTGCGCACCCTGAATATGGAGACGGTGTATCCCTGTTGTTTGTGTTGTGCGATCTCTGAACCAATTTCACGGGCAGAAAAATAGGAATTTAACTGGGGAATCATGACCTGGAACAGATAAAAAGAAAATATGTACATACCCAGAAAGAGTATGACAAAGGTATGTTTGATCTTTTGTTTCCAGGCAAACCAAACTGCTGCCAGAGTAAGGGGGATGAATATCCATGCAAGTGATGAGATCCGCAATTGGTCAGCAATAGGGTAATGTGGTGCAGCAAAGACTAGTGCTATAAAGAATCCAAATGTGAGCAGAATAGCAATCATACTCTCAATGCGCCAGGCTTTGACTGTTCCTTTATAGGTTAACAATTCATCGAACAATTTGCCCAGCATCATGGCAACTGCCGGTACCAGGGGTAAAAGATAAATAAACAGTTTACCGCTGAGAATTGAAATAGTAACAAAGCCCAGAACAAACCACAGAATTAACAGTTTGTAAGCTTTGCCGCCGCGTTTGAGCGCGCGTGGAACAAAGGGAGACCAGGGCAGAAGCACAAAGGGCAGCAGCATGAGATAGAAATAAATGGGTTCTTTATGACTAAAGGATTTAACAGCTCTTCCCAGTAATTGTTCGTTAATGATTGTATTTACAAAATCCTTATTACCGGTGAACCAGGCTGCCAATATCCAACTCACGGCAAGCAGTAAAAAGAGAACAAATCCGGGATGGACCACAAACTTGAACAGCTCTTTCCATTTCTTTTCCGTCATCAGATATACAATAGCCGGGAGCCATGCAAAGGTAAAGCCCAAAGGTCCCTTGCCCATAACTGCCAGAGCGGCAAAAATGTAAAACAGATAGTACCAGCGTGTTTGACCTTTGGTATATCCCAGGTAAAAGGCATAAATGGCCCAGGCAACAAACCAGGTCATCATCATATCCATACGTACAATTTGAGCGCAGCCCAAAACCAGAAAGGTGGACGTTAGCACAAGGGAGGCCAGAAACGCGGCCCTCTGATTGTACAGTTTTTTCGTGAAAAAGTAAGTGGTCAGTATTGCACCCAGGGTGGTGATCCAGGTAATAATTAATCCCGAAAACGGAGTGATCTTGCCTGTTATTAACGAGACTGTTGCAGCAAGCCAGAAATAGACCGGCGGCTTGTCCGGATAAAAATGATTGTTCAAATGGGGAACAAACCATTGTCCGGCATCCAGCATTTCACGCAGAATTTCTCCATAACGGGCTTCGTCTTCTACCCAGAAATCACGGGGAGACAAAACGCCGGGTAAATAGAATATCAGTGTGATCAGAATGATCAACAAAACGGCAAAACTGTTTGATTTTGTATTCATGATTTTTTTCTAGTTGGAATGTAAACTGTCTTGAATGATTTGATAGCGAAGATATCTTTTTTGCATCCAGCGGATTGCAAACAGGTCCAGCAATGCGCGGATGGCCCGGTTCCGCATTGTGTATTTTGAAACGCCATGAACGCGGGGATAATGATTCACCGGAACTTCGGTTACTGTATACCCTTCCATTTTCAGCAAAGTGGGAAAGAAACGGTGCATGCCTTTAAACAACTTGACCTTGATCAGCGCTTCCCGTTTCATGGCTTTTAACGGACATCCCGTATCTCGAATACTCTCTCCGCTGAGTTTGTTACGAATTGCATTTGCTATTTTAGAAGAAATTCGTTTGTTCAGGCTATCCTGGCGGGTTTTGCGATATCCCACAACCGCATCGTACTCGTCCATTTTTTCAAGGAGTTTGGGAATATCTTTGGCGTCTACCTGCAAGTCTGCATCCATGGTGATGATGATGCCGCCGCGTGCTGCTTTAAAACCTGCATCAAATGCGGCTGACTGGCCATGATTACCGTCGAAAAAAAGATAACGATAGGGTGCACGTTCGTTGCAGAGTTGTTTAATGAGCTCTCTGCTGTTATCTTTGCTTCCATCGTCTACAAGAATGACTTCATAGGGTTTACCTATTGCATCCATTGCTTCTGTAATATTATCGGCAAGCTCTTGCAGGTTGTCCTGTTCGTTATAAACCGGAATTGTAACAGAATATTCTATAGTATTCATGTATATTTTCTTTATTTATTTATTATAAACATGAATATACAAAATTTTATGCAAAAATTTAAAGAAAATCTTTAATCACTCTTGCATTCTAATGAACTTGCAGGATATTATTTAAGCAATGTCTTGTACCAGACATTCATACATTCAATTTCGCCATTAATGTTTGTATTGTTTATCAATGTACCTGAAAAATTATATCCTCGTTTTGAAAATGTAATATTCATTCCATGTGAAACAGAACGGGCAATGGTAAAGGCTGTTACAAACTCTTGCGCTTTCATTTCTTTATCCATTGCTCGTAAAAGTTGGTATGCGTAACCATTGCCAAGATGATCAGGATGCGTTGCAAAGTCAGTCATTTCTACATTCAGGTTTTCCTTGTCCATTTCACAGGAAGAAGCTGCAAGTAATGTGTCTTTATCAAACAATCCGAAATAGAGAATATGGTCTTTCATGGTTTCGGCAATATACTCGTCTTCGAAAATAGGAAACGGATACGTTTTAAAGACCATCTTGTACAATGCCGTAAGTTGGGGTATATCTTTGGGAGTTAATTCCCTTATTTCCAAACCCTCTGCTAAAGGCCCATCTTTTTGCCGGGCTTTGGATTTAGCAAGTTTGATAATTTCAGATATTTCCTGCCGATTTTCAATTGACAAGTGAGCCCTTTTTCGGTCTACAAATTTTGAAATAAAATAAGCAGGGGTTCTGCCCTGAAAGAATTTGGGTATATATGCTTCTTTGGTAAATTGATAATGTTGAAAATTCATACACGCATTCACAGGTATTTTGGTGAATATTTTAGAATACTCTTCCTGTTCTGCCAGTCTTTCCAATTCACCCGGCAGTGTGAAATAATCTTTTGGATCCAGTTTCATTAAATAGATCCGATCGTTATATTTACCATGCTGTATTGTGGAATGTTGTAATTTTTCTATTGTATCATACATGTTTATTCTCCGTTTTATTATACCAGAGTGACAACAGAATAAAGAACAAAGCCGAAACCAGTATGCCATAAAAACTAGCATCTAAACCCAGGGGCATATCCAACTTTGCAAATATAATAATCAAGGTTATCGTTCCCCCAGTGTAAATACTCCATAATGCGGCCGTAGGATGGCTTTTTTCCCAAAACAGCGCGCCAAGTGTTGGTATAAATAATCCCGCTACCATGAATGAATACGCGTGTAAAATAATCTCCAATACCGTTCCAAAAGAACTTGCGATAATTATTGTCAGAATTCCCAATATCAACGTTACTACCAAAGAAAGTCTCATAATAAATCGATGGGAGGCCTTTTTCAGGATGTGTTTATGAATGATATCGGAAACAAAATTTCCTGATGAGGCAATAAGGCAACTGTCTGCAGTGGACATGATGGCGGAAAAATATGCAGATATCACAATTCCTGTTATACCAATAGGTAATGCATTTTTAATGAGCAGCGGCATTCCCATTTCCGGTTCTATATTGGGAAACATAATACGGGACATCATACCCAAAGTTACTCCTACAAATGCGATTACCGGATATTCAAATATGCCGGCAATGAACCAAGCCTTTTGTGCATCTTTGACAGTCCTACAGGCATATATCCGTTGATACAATGTCATTCCAATAAACCAGATCGGAACAATGGTAATGAACCAATTGATCAATTGAATAGGAGTTATGTTAGTCAATGTCATAAAATTATGTGGTAATTGACGTGTTATTTCGTGCCAGCCGCCAACCTCATAATAGGTTATAGGCAATGCAAAGAAAAGTAATCCACATAATAACACAATCCATTGGATAGTATCCGTATATATTACGGCTTTGATACCACCCAATACTGTATAAATAATGATAATTCCGGACATAATATAAATAGAAAATGTCAATGGTTCCATAGAAAAGGGCAGATCACTGAAAATAGTGCTTGCTGCCAGTTTGGCACCAGCCAGTATCTGACCACCAGTAAAACCCAGATAACCGATACCCGAAATAATTGCAGCTCCCAGGGCAACACGATGATCGTATTTGTGTTGTAAAAAATCCGGAAAGGAGAGAAGCCCCAGTTTTTCGTCAATGGATTTTATTTTTGGGATCATAATAACCGCAGTTATCCATGCACCCACCAGACCGGTAAACAGTAGCCATGAACCGGATAAACCCATCAGGTATCCAAGTCCTCCCAAACCAATTGAAAAGCCGCCACCAACATCCGTTGCTACTATAGACAAACCAACATGGCTGGCAGATATTGAACGCCCACCTACATAATAATCTTCTTTTGTCTGGTTTTTAAAGTAGAAATAAAATCCTACACCTAAAACCAGAACCATATATATTATGAAAATCAGGTAATCAACAAGACTCATTCTTCGTCTTCCGAGTTGTTTCGTCTTTCAAATCTTTCATTGTCTTGAGGTACAAGAGATATTGCATCATCATCGTATGACAAGAGTTTTTCAATACCAATGGACTTGTATTCATCCGCTTCTTCGAGCTTGAGTTGTAATGAGCAATTGTCACAATTTCTGTCACAGAATACTTGTTCGTACGAATCCGGTTCTTCATAGGTGGTTATTACACCTTCATAATTCCTTAGGATAACTTTATTGGTAGACCATGAGATTAGATAATTAGGCATGACCGGAATCTTGCCGCCGCCACCGGGTGCGTCGATAACATATGTGGGAACAGCAAAACCGCTTGTATGACCAATCATACTTTCAATGATCTCTATACCTTTACCTACGGGGGTACGGAAATGTGACAAACCTTCTGAAAGATCACATTGGTACATGTAATAGGGGCGTACGCGATTTTTAACCAATTTGTGCACCAGGCTTTTCATGATACGGGGGCAGTCATTAACACCTGCTAAAAGTACGGTTTGGTTACCCAGGGGGAATCCGGCATCTGCGAGTTTACGCAACGCAGCAGTTGATGACGCGGTAACTTCACGGGGATGGTTAAAATGTGTATTAATCCATAAAGGTTGGTGTTTTTTTAACATATCTACCAGTTTATCCGTGATACGATACGGGAGCACAACCGGCATACGGGTACCAATGCGCACAACCTCGACATGAGGTATGGCATGTAATTCTGTTAATATCCAATCCAGATAATTGTCTGCCAGCATTAGGGGATCTCCACCAGACAATAATACATCTCGTACTTTTGGGGTGTTTCGGATGTAATCTAATCCTAATTTGATATCATCACGTACAGGGATCGAATCTACATCTCCTACTTTGCGTTTTCGTGTGCAATGACGGCAATACATGGAACAGATATTACTGATATGAAACAGTACACGGTCCGGATAGCGATGCGTTACCAAAGGAACAGGGCTGTCTTTATCTTCTGCAAGCGGATCTTCCATGTCATGAGCATTCATGATCAATTCTGAAGGAGAGGGAAACGATTGTTTAAATACTGGGTCGTTTTCATAATCGTCAACATCAATTAAAGACAAATAATAGGGAGTTATGGAAAGCGGAAATTTATCTAGTGTCTCTTTAAGGGCTTTTTGAGTACTGGTTGGAAATTTTATACCCAATAATTTTTGAAAAGTATTTATATCTTTAATTGAATGTTTTATTTGCCAACGCCAATCTTGCCATTGAGATTTTTTAATATCAGAGTCTATTTTTTCTGCCAAATTTTGTTGTTTTTCATTATATATAGACATAGGTATTCCTTTATATATTATTATATACACATGTGTTAAAACAGGATAAGAGTAGGGGAAATATCAATTAAAGTAGAATGAAAAGAGAATAGAACCCGTTTTTCTGAAATTTTTTGAAAATTCAAATAAAAACATATAATAATATACGAAAAAATGTACCAAAGTCAAGGAGTAATGAGATTTGGCTGTTAAGCAGAGTGGAGTATGAATTTTATTACTCTTTGTAACCCTGGGTTTCGAGACGTACCATCTTGACCCGGATATTACCTGATGGATCTGGGGGATTGTTGGACAGATATGTTTCTATAATTTTATCTATGAATTGCTCCTTCAAAGCCGTTGGTACTTTTTCAATAAAAGGCAGCCATGTCGTTCTGAACCAGCCTTTGAGATTTTCTGCAGAATCATAAATCATTTCTTTGGGTAAAAGTTCAGTACGTTCAGGCTTGAGACGTGTGTTGATTACCCATTTATCGTAATCATCCGGGGTGTAGAAACCATAGGGAAATGTAAATTCTTGAAAATAATGTTCCCATTCCGGTTTAATGATTATTTGATTAACAATCTTGATTATTTCTGCTGCGTTTCCATAACCACCCATTTGCAGCAAATATCTGCCACCGGTTTTTAGCGCGTTACTGATACCGGATAAAACAGATTGGTGCCCCTGAATCCAATGCAGGGCAGCATTTGAAAATACAATATCAAATTGATTGGTATATTGTATATCTCTGGCATCCATATTTATAAAATTTAGGTTGGGATAGTTTTGAGAGGGAAACGATTTTTTTGCCAGTTGGATCATTCCGGTTGAATTATCTATACCCTGAACAAAGCCCTGGGGAAGCATTTTTGCCAATTCTGCAGTTATTTTACCGTCTCCACAGCCTATGTCCAGAACCGATTCATTACCGTTCAGTGAGAGCTTTTTTATCAATTCCCGGGCCCAGTCGAGCTGGGCCGAGGAGTGTTTAGCATAGTCGTCTGCATTCCAGGTGTACTTGTTATTCTTCATTCAGCATTTCAACCAATATACTGGCAGCAGTTTCAACGAAATCGGGACAAAAAGTTTTAAAGATATTTTTTTCCATGGCTTTTGCCCGATCTTGTGGGTTACTGATGTCATGTCCAATCAAATCAGTACAAATTAAAGTATTATGTTTTGCCTGAAATCTTTTTTGAAATTCCTGAATTTTAGCATATATAATGTTTTTGGCGTCAGCATCACTTGCATCTGTGAAACCATATTGCATACCCAAAACACAGACAGCGCCGGAAACAGCTCCGCAAACATGTCCTGTTCGACCTATACCGCCACCAAATCCACTGCTAAATTTTAGTGCTGTATTTTTATCGAGACCTACCTGATCGGCAAATGTTAAAACAATTGCCTGAGAACAGGTAAAGCCTTTTAGAAATGTTTCACGGGCGTTGCTTGCAGAATCCATGGATTTTCCTTTCGTTCAATTTTATAATTCTGATATTTCGGGGTACCATCTGATTGCATTGTTGTAAAAAATATCTTTAACTATTTCAGGCTTTAATTTTAATCCTTTAAATTCATTGGGCACATCTTTGGATGTCAGGCTTTTAGCGGTTGTAAAATAGTCCCAGTCTTCCAGCCAACGGTTATGAATGTTTTTTCTGACTTGTTGATAGTCGCTGGTTTCCCGTACTCCAAAATCGGTACCGTATAAAATTCGGGTTCTGTAATTTTTTATAAATTGCTGAACTTTATTTCTATCCTGAACCTGAAGATGGCATATTCGGGCAGAAAGATCCACTGCAAAATTGGGATATTTATTCAAGCGTTTGGCAAGTTCATCTACGCTCCATTCCAAACTGCCCAAATGACAGCCAACCACCCTCAGATCAGGATGTTTTGCCAACATATTATCACGTGAAGAAATGATCTCTTTATAAGATGGGTAATCCGGATGCAAATACATGTGATATTGTGGATTGTTGGTAAAATATTTTTTGTCATTATTTACTGTCATGGAATCTACAGGCAGCCAGCAGTTACGCGGTTCTGCAATATGTGCTACCAGGGTTTTACCCTTTGATGCTATATAATCAAGAACAGGATCAAAGCGTTCATCATCGATCATGATGAATGTGCTGTCTGGATTGCGAAATGTCATGCCAATGTCTTTCCAAACCTTTACAGCAATAGCACCCATTTGAAAGCAGGAATCAAGATAGGCTATAGTATTTTGCTGCCAATCCGGTTCACCAAAGTGTTCCATACTGAATGTTGCAGCCCATGAAATGTTAACAGGATAGTGTTTGTTCTGAAAAATTGCATAACGCTGCTGTTCATCGATATAGGTTTTGCTGGATGAACGTGTATTTATAGTCAATAATCCAAAATGGTCCATTTGTGCCTGTTCAACAAAGCTCTTGTCATAGGTTCTGACATGCACATGTGCATCGATTTTAGGTTGAGAGTAAAAATCGAATTTTTGAGAGCTGCAGGAAAATACCAGCAATAAAAAAAGGATGGACAGTTTTTTCATAATGGCTCCTCATATATCCGTAATAATTATGAATTAAAAGAAATGAAAAGAATTCTTTTTAAACTCTTCCTTCATTCACCAGTTGTGCAAATTTTTCAAACGAACGGTTATAGGTTTTTTCTATATCATTCGGGAAAACACATG
This sequence comes from bacterium, assembly GCA_963693055.1. Classification (GTDB taxonomy): domain Bacteria; phylum Zhuqueibacterota; class Zhuqueibacteria; order Residuimicrobiales; family Krinioviventaceae. Next base: position 3,892,096 of record OY843751.1, on the reverse strand, counting down.
CGGGAAGTTCGCGCATTTTGAGATGATATTGAATACAATCACAGCACACACCTTTACGGGAGCAGGGTTCATAACTACAATTACAGTTTTGCAAATTTCTACTTTTTTTACATTCCATAGCGTTCCTCTATATTCAATCGTTTGTTGAAAAATAAATGAAAAATGCAATAAATTCAATTAGAAAAAATACAAGTTTTTCTAGTCCGTATGCAGTAAAGCTGGCCAGGCGTTTTCTATAGGTTTGTTGATGTCCTTACATTCAAAGAAAAATAGACGGCTTTGGGAAGCAAAGTCTGGACTAATTGTTACCGTATCTATTAACACAATGGTATTAAACAAGTCTCGCCATTGTACCTGTATATCTTTGGTGTCGATATAAAGACATCGGGACGTCTCTATATTTCCTGGTCCCCAATAACCGTAAACACTATGAGGTGAAATCACAGAAGGAAATTGATATTTTACATGATAAAAATCTATTGCCGCGGCCAATTGACTATTGTCAGTTATAATGCATTTATAATATCCGGGTTCCTGTTTTTTTATAAAGGAATGGATTTCCTTAATTTTTTGATCCGTATCCAATTGCGCACCATATTCAAGTGTATGATGTGATATATACAATGGGGTTAACAAAGGGAGGTATTCTGATATATTTTGCTGGTATATTTTTAGTCCAATGATTGGAAGGACTGGCGAGGAAAAGGGGAGCAGCAACAAACCAAATAACATGATGGGTATTAATATAATCAGCTTAAAAGAATTGCCCAGATTTTCCACCAATGTCTCTTCCATAAATATTGCACCGGGGATGAGCAAGAGGGGATAGGCAGAAAATAATGATGTGCCATCATTCGTGCCGGCAATAAGGTGCAATACAACTACAGTAATAAAAATGAATTGAAAAATTGAATATTCTTTTAATGCTTTGCTTTTAAAAAACGCAATTATTCCTGCAATATAAACCGGGATTACAAATAAATTGTTGAATAAAAATTGTTTGCTGAAAAATCCTGCTAACGAACTGTTTGATGAAGACCAGACAGAGTGATTGCTAAACCAGTGATTGATTGGTAGACTGTGATCTAGCTGCCAGGTTATATGGGGTAATAAAGCGCAGATGACAAGTAAAGCGGCGTACCATACTTCTTTGTGAAGAAAAGCGTTTCTATATTTTTTAAACAAAAGACCTGCAAACAGACCCAGAATAAGCCCCATGCTGCTGAATGCGTTCAAGACTGCAAGCCCCATAAAGAATCCAATTAGAAACCAGTATAAATAATTTTCGGTATGGATGGATTTGATGAAAAAATATAAAACCAATATATAAAACAACCCATCAAAAGCAGCAGGTGAAAAGGAACTGTGAATCGATAAATATAAAGGAGTAAGAATATAGGCCGTGCTGGCAAGAGTAATGGCAAATCTACTACCGCCAAGCTCCCGGGTGATATGACCAATAAAAAATACAGTCAGTGCTCCGCTAAGCGCTGGAAGTATGTGCAGCGCATAAATAGAGGTCCCTATGGTATTTCTGACCAGCCATAATAACAAGATTGAAAACGGAGGGACATCTGCGTAACCCCAGCTTGGATGATGACTGCAAGCCAGATAATAGAGTTCTTGTGGATTATAGTGATAGTGATTTGCAGCAATGAGAATGATCACCAGCTTTATGATTGCCAGTCCCCATATCAGACCGTTTTCATTTATGTTGGTCGATCGCCGCCTTCCTGCCCTGGCAGGATTAATTTTCTGCATACAAGCCCCAATTATTGACTACCCTTATTTTAATACTATACGACAATAATATGAATTTGGAAATGTTTTTTTTAATTTTTTTTTTATCAAAAAAAAGCTGCACAATTTGTGCAGCCTCTGGTTTAATACAGGTCTTTTAAGGTGAGCTTTAACGTTTTGTCTTTATCCCCTCGTTGGATTTTGATCTTGTATTGTGTATTATTTTGTTTTTTGAACAACTTTTGAATTGCCTCTAACCCGTTAAAGCTTTCTATACCAATATCATTAATTGAAAGAAAAATATCTCCTTTTTTGAACCCGGCTTTTTCACCCGGACAGCCGGGTGAAAGGTAATGAATATAGAGTTGTTCGTTATCATTATAATAAAGTTGAATACCGCTTTTGTCAACCGGTTTCGGTTTGTTGAAATTGTTTCCTTTTTCAAAGATCAATCTTTGGTTTTTATAATCCATATAAAAAATAAAATTGCAAAATAGGGGATTCCCCATTTCTCCAATTAACCGATCGTTGGCATATGAACCTGTTGACGAATCCGCTGGTAAATCTATGTAGGGATTATCGATTGTAAAACCGGCAAAGGAGAGGGTGTTAAATTTTGATCGTTTTTCCTGCATTTCACCGCCTGCACCGCCACCCATATACAATACACCATCTTTACCCAGCAGGTTATTTTCACTGGCAAAGGGATAGTGAAAGGAGAGCGAGCCTGAACCGATATCCGCACCCCATGCACCTGTGTATTTTCCATCAACAGTTGCAGGGAAACTAAACATTTTCCCGGTTAGGGGAGCGTCTATCTGACTACCGTTACCTTTATATTCAAAAGTATCGGGATCATAAAAAGAAAGTGTCTCGTTGGCATAATCAATTTTGGTGACAAATCGTGAGAGAAAATCATAACCCAAAATTCCTGCCAGTTCGATTCCCAAACCTTTTTCGATAAATGTAAAATCCAGTGTTGCTACTGTCTGGCTTTTTAGGCGAATTCCTTTAATGCTGTATTCTGGAATCTCTAAAAATCCAAATTCAACAGTATTGTTTACACCTTCTCCCTTGAGATTACCGCTAATCTCCCAACCCATTCTTTCCGCGTATTGGCGGTTAATGCAGGTCACATCAGCACCATTGTCCAGTACCCATAATTGCACATCATTATCTATGGTAACATATAAAAAGACATGATTGTAAATATATTTAAAAGGAATATTTTCTGAACTGTTGCCTTTTATGAATTCAAAGTCTTTAATATCCTGGTTTGGGACCTGAAATAATGACTGATCAATTTCAATATTGGATTCCCAGCTCATTACCTCTATTTTCTGCTCTTGTCCCGTATTCACTTCTGTGATATTATATAAAAAGGGTTTAATTAATCCATTAACTTCTCTAAAATCCGAGTATAGCGTTTGGGTTTCATACTTGTTCTCAAAATCACAGGATTTTAACTTGTAAAAGTCTTTTGTACTAAAGAATTGTGCTTTGACATTTTTATTGATTGAATTTGAAATGATGATTTTGTAACAATCTGTTTCTCCCACCGGTTCAATACCTCCGAATTTCAGTGTAAATATTTCAGAATTGGGATCCATAAATTCCAACTGTTCCATAGCCTTTGAGATTTCCCGTTTTTCCAATGTGGCTTTATCACGATTTATTTTTAATTTGCCATTCGAATCTACAATCCAACTTGTATTCCCGTCATCTCCTTCGACCTGTGTTAATATTTGGAGATCAAGTTCCTGCCTGCTTTTTCCCGGGACCTCATTCCATTGTTTTACGGTACCTTCCAGGCCGGCAAGATAGAGCTTTGCTTCCATTAAAGTTGTTTTTTCCTGTTTATGCTTTTCCAATCCACCGGTCGCCTCGTAATGTTTTTGCAAAATCAGCAATGGATCTGTCATTTGGTTTGCGATACCGGCTTGGGATATAACAAACAAGATCAGTGATGTAATGATTAATTTGAATCTCAAGGTGTCCTCCTCTAATGATAATGGTTATGAAAATTGTTTCATAAAATCCTGGAATGCATGGGTACTGCTGGTTTTAATGGTATCATAGTGCTTGAGATATTCTAAAAGTTCTTTATACTCTGTTCCGTTTTCAATCATGCTGCGAATTTGGGTAAAGATAAATTCATCGGAAAAGCCATTGTGCATCATGAGCGACAAAAACAGGTTTTTGCTCCAAAATGCCTCATAAACGCGTTCTTTATTCAGATTAATAAACGATAACAGATATTCGCGCCCATCTGCAATAATGTTGAGCCACTCTCCGTAAAATTTTTCAACCAGTTGGCTGTCTGTTTCATTATTGACCACCAGGCAGTTCTTAATTTTTGTGGGCTCATAGGTTTTGACCATCACCCTGGTGCCGGATGCAGCAACTTTTTCAATCTCGTCCCGCAAAAGGGGAAGCAGGGCCGGAAAAATATCGACCAACAAAATATCCTGTGCTTTGGCAATGAGTATACTGGCCCGCGATATAATATCTTGTATGTTTTCAAGCCGATAGATACCGCCTTCTACAGTTGGTGTTTTGTAATGCTCTAGCTGCTGTAAAAGTTCATGACGCTTTGTATTAAACTCGATTGTCTTATAGTCCAGATATTCTGCTATGGGAACCGCTGTATAGATGCGTGTTTTCTGGCTGGAATCTGCAAGAATAAGTTGTTTTGCTTGCAGCGAATTCAAAGCTTTGTAGGTATTGGGGACCGGTTTATTCAGAATCTGCGCAATTCGATAACCTGTGGAATTGGGATTTTGAAGCAGTACCAGATAGATTTCGGCTTCCAGTTTGGTTAACCCGAATTGGACCAGGTTTGCAATTTCAGTTTCTTTCATTTGTTATTCCAATTTATTAGTTGCTTTATAGAACTAGTACGATGGTTTACTAGAAAGGTTTCAAATTAATAATTATTGGCCATTTTATTTGAATTGCACTTGAATTATAATGCTAAAACCATTACTTTGTTTTTTCATTTGAATACGAGGTTGGTGACATGGGACGAATTTCCAAAGATGAATACTACTTGAACATTGCCCGCGAAGTAGCAGGACGCAGCACCTGTTTGCGAAGAATGTATGGCGCGGTAATTGTGAAAAATGATCAGATCATTTCTACCGGTTATTGCGGGGCACCGCGTAATACCAAAAATTGTGTGGATATCGGCGTTTGCATCCGGAAAGAAATGAATATAAAGCACGGTCAACATTATGAATGGTGCCGTTCTGTTCACGCTGAACAAAATGCAATCATTCATGCATCGCGTCTGGATATGCTGGATTCTACACTCTATTTATTGGGTATTGATTCGGATAGTGGAGAGACGCTTGCCATTTCTGAACCCTGCAAAATATGCAAGCGGTTGATCATAAATGCCGGCATTAAATATGTGGTTACATTGATCGATGGTGTGAATGTAAACCGTATTGATGTGGAAAAAGCCTGGGTTAATCGAAATATTGACGAGATTGCCCTGGAAGATGGCAAATGGATATCTACCATTAACCAGGACTAGAATATTTTAGTTTTTATTTAATCCTGATGATTCAATAATATCGGCAATACGCTGAGCCGCTTTTCCATCGCCATAGGGATTTACGGCTTTGGCCATGGACTGGTACGCGGTATTGTCTGTTAAAAGCTGTGTCATTTTACTAACAATGGCATCTTGTTGGATTCCCACCAATACAGCGGTTCCTGCTTGTACCGCTTCGGGGCGTTCGGTTTCAGTGCGCATTACCACTACCGGTTTGCCCAGCGCGGGAGCTTCTTCCTGTAGTCCACCCGAATCTGTCAATACGATATGTGCGTCTTTCATTAGTGTGGTAAGATGTCTGTAATCCACCGGTTCAAGCAAATGGATGCGTTCTTTACCATCCAGTAATTCATGTACCGGTTTTTGAATATTATTGTTAAGATGTACCGGATAGACTATCTGGATGTCTTTGTGGGTTTCAGTTAATTCAATCAAAGCTTTACAGATATTGCGAATAGGTTCACCAAAGTTTTCCCGCCTGTGCGCGGTAACCAGAACCAGTTTATCTCCATTGCTGCAAAACTGTTCCGTGAATCCTTGAACCGGTTTGTGTTGTAATACATAGTGTAAAGCATCAATAACCGTATTGCCGGTCACATGAATGCGTTCTGGCTCTGTGCCTTCCTGTACCAAGGATTCATAATTACCTTGTGTTGGAGCAAAATTAAATTCAGTAATTACGCTGATCATTCTGCGATTTGCCTCTTCCGGATAGGGTGAGTACATGTCACCGCTGCGAAGCCCCGCTTCAATATGCCCAACCGGGGTCCGTTCATAAAAGGCCGCCAATGCACCGGTAAACGCTGTAGTAGTATCTCCCTGAACAAGCACAATATCGGGACGTGTTTGTGCAAACACATCCCTGAATCCTTTAACAGATCTTTCAACAATCTGGTTCAGAGTCTGTCCCGGCTGCATGATCTTTAAATCAAAGTCTGGTTTTATGTCAAAAATGTCAAGTACCTGATCCAGCATTTCACGATGTTGTGATGTGGAAACGGTAATGGTGTTGATGGTTGATCGTTTTTGCAATTCTAAAATTACCGGCGCCATTTTGATCGCTTCCGGGCGTGTACCAAAAATGACCATTACATCAATGGGCTTCATATAAAAACATCCTTTTTTTATTTTATATATGACATTTGAATCGTTTGGCTCTGAATACCATTTTTAATAGTGCATAGATATATACCGCTAGAGACTAATATACCATTGTTATTCTTACCATACCAGTGAATATTATGGTAACCGGCATATTGTTGACCTTCATAAAGGGTTGTTATATATTCACCACGAATATTATGGATCTTGATTTCCACATGTCCCGGATTTGGCAGCGAGTATGAAATTACCGTTCCCGCATTAAAGGGATTGGGATAATTGTTTTGTATTGCAAAGGTCTCGGGGACATTAACATTTACATGCAGCGTATCCAAGGTTGAAACAGCACCGCCATAATCTATTTGAAGCAATCGGTAATAATATTGGTTAGGCCAAACATTTTCATCAATATATTCATAGGTTTCGTTTATATTACTAGTACCATTTCCATTAACAAAACCAATTGTGTCAAAGGTTTTATTGTCCGTTGAACGTTGTATCTTGTAACCATAATTATTATGTTCGGTTGCGGTTTCCCAATACAGTTCTACTGTATTATCATTAACGATTGCGGTAAAGCTTGCCAATTCAACCGGAGTGATTGTAGAGTTCCCTTCAAAGGCAAGGACCCGGCTGTCATTTGAACCGCCCAATACTTCAATAATTCCGTTACCGGTAACATCTCTCAATGACGCTACGGTCAAAACGTCACCCAGAAATGTGTCTGACCAAATCACATCACCTGTTCCACTTGAAGCGCCACTGATAACAGCGATATCGTTATTACCCGTACCCAGCAAGCAATCCTGAACATTGTCATTATTAACATCAGTAATGGCTGCAACATCCCAAACATCTCCATTATATTGTTTGTACCAAATGGTAGAACCATCGTGTCCTGAAATCATGTAAACTTTGTTATCGGCGGAACCGGCCAAAACATCGTGCTTACCATCACTGTTTGCATCGTCAGTGCTGGCAATACTGTGAATGGATGCACCTGCAGTAAACGTCCAGATAATTGCTCCATCCGTACCAGACATACATGTAACTTTGTCATTTAGCCCACCAGCCAGACATTCGTTTTCACCATCTTTGTTCAGATCAGAGATCATGGCGACCGAGCGGACATCGCCCGTTGTGGTTTGCCATATTACTCGTTGTCCCGGTATATTCATTTTGCCGGAAAGGCAGTAGGTATTATCATCTACAGATACTGCAAAAATGTCATCATAACCGTCATTGTCAACATCGCCCGCACGTGTAACATCAAATACGGTACTACCTGTTTTGTAGCTCCAGATCAGACTGCCATCAGCACCTGAAAGACAGTAGACATAATCATCATTACTGCCTACCACACAATCCTGAATACCATCATAATCAACATCGTTAGTAACATCAACACACAAAGCGTCACCACCAATTGTATATGACCAAATCTCTGCACCCTCGTATGTGGGGTCACCGGATATACAATAAACCGTATTATCAGCAGCGCCGGCAATGGCATCATCAATACCGTCATTGTTTACATCCAGAATAGATACTGTTGCCCAGACATCGCCGGTAAAAGTAGTGGACCATATGATTGTGCCTTTGGTATCGCCACCACCTTCAATACAATACAACCGGTTATCAGAAGCACCTACCAGAACATCCTGCAGGCTGTTACCATTTACATCATTTATAGGATAAATTGAATTGACCCACCAATCTGCTGAAAACTCCCAGAGTTGGTCTTGGGCAAATATGTATTGATTTGATATTAATAAAATGAGCAAGAGTAGCATTTTTTTCATTTTTAAACTCCTTGTAATGCCTTTTAAAATCCTAGTCCATACCAAAAAAGTATCCCAAACCGATGATCAGAGTAGTTTAGACCATTGGTTATTGGATACCGCCCATTACGTTCGATATATTGTCCATTCAACGTTTCATAAAACAAGCTTAAATCCAGATCAGACCAGGGTTTGAGTCTAAAACCCAGTCCGTATTCAAATTTATTGTTCCAATAATCTTTATTAGTATCCCAGGCATAATAGAAAGCGCCGTAAACATCAAATGCCATTTTACCAACTCTTGCCAGACGTTCACCCGCGCGAATATTGGTATAAGATGCAAAGTTGTTATCATCCCGTTTGTATCTGACCGCATCCGCATAAATCTCATCCCAAAAACTGAGGGGAATGTTGGTTTTCCATTTCTTTTTATACTCGTTATCCAGACCCTGCCAAAAAATAAATCCGTATCGCATATCTTCATAAGAATCGCCATATGGATTGGGATTGGTGGAATTGGAATCACCCATATACCAGCCATGAATATATTCATAAAAAACGGCAACATAGATTTTGGAGAAAAACCGAATGCGTGTTCCCATGATCAATTCACCACGATTGTTCCAGTAATCTTTGTTGGCATCGCTGCCATAACGCTGTTTAAAATAAAATTCGGCGGATTTAACCAGACCCAGTTCAGGAAATTTTACGCCTTGAATGAGATGACCCGCGGTAATGGTATTGTTACCTTCACGTTCAAAATTTACGGTTTCATCATAAGCTTCCGCAAAGAATTTGGGATCTAGTTGCGGTAGTGCCATTACAGATGTACTTGAAATTAGTAAAAGGATGCAATAAGCTAATGTATTTTTAATAAACGTGAATTTCATCAGGCTTCCTGCTCGCTCGGTACGTTTACCTCAAATCGTTCGGTTTTGTCCCATTCGCCAACTTTGTGACGTCTGAAATCGAGCGAGAGGGCCTTGAATACTACATATAACCATAATTGGCAATATGTAAAATACATGAGCAGGGTGTATAATAAATTGATGCCTGAATCTTCATGTTCATAAGATAAAACGACCACAATTTCCAGAACAAACAAGATGTAGGCAGAAACCCATACCCCAAAATAAGGCCCCGGAACATTTAGCGCCACTACTCCTATAGCGCTGAGGAGGAACAACATGTGTGAAATGACAATTGCAGCCAGAAATAGGTAGTACAGAGCAAATAAATAAAAGAACTCTATTAATAAAAAACGGCTTTTAAATTTAAATGTATCGGGAGCAAATTTTTGCAATACGTAATTATTGCCGCGTACCCAGCGGGTGCGTTGTCTGATCCAGGTGGATATTTTTTCGGGTTCCTGTTCCCAGGTTACACTGGTGGGAACAAATTTAATCTTGTATCCCAATCTGTAAATTCTTACACTGATTTCGGAATCTTCAGTAATTGCTTTGGGGTCCCAGCCGCCGCATTCTTTAATAACAGATTTACGAACAACATAATTGGTCCCCGGCAGAATTGCAATACGTGAGGTCTTGTAGCGGCCTGCTTGCAGAATCCATTGAAATGCCATGGTTTCGATATTGATAAAACGGGTCAAACTGTTTTTTGCGCGATTGATGGTCCTGAATTTACCAATTACCGCTGCTAGCCCATCATCCTGACTGAGATGGGAAACCAGAATTTTCAAAGAATCTTTTGAAGGATTATTATCTGCGTCATAAATTGTAATGAGATCATGGCTGCAATGCTCCAGCCCTATATTCAGGGCATACGCTTTACCATGTCCCCGGTCTCCTTCCAGGGTAACCAGTTTGATGCGTTTGTCCTTTTCAGCCAGGGCCTCTACCAGTGCTGCTGTGTTGTCTTGTGATGCGTCATTGATTACTACTACCTGAAGCATTTCCGGAGGATAATCCAGGCTCTGGATGCGTTCTATGGTTTTCTCGATAACCAGTTCTTCATTATGAGCAGGGATCATGATAGATACCGGTTTGGGATTAACCGGGATTTGTTCCAACTCTTTTTCAGTTTTTTGAATGTCGTACCTGTATCTGTTACCTGCAATGGTCAGGAATAACTGATAAAGAATCATAGCCCACGTTATGGAAACACTCAATAAAAAGAGTATATCAAGGGATGTGTGCGAAAAAGGCAAAATAACTCCTGCTGTTTTTAGATTGAAGCGCGTTTACGACGAATTGTATTTTGCAGATATAAAGTTGATAATAATAAACCTGCCAAAATTCCCAGTATTACAATCATACCTGAAATAACGACACTGGTGTATTTGAGCGTTTGAGTACCATTTGTTTGCGTATAGATGGTTACCGTATGTTCACCTGCCGGTAAGCGTAGAGAATAGCCCAGCTCTCCTTTGGTGGAGGGAATGTTCAACTCTTCTTCATTGATTATGATGGCAAGAGGTTTTTCTGATAGTACAAGAATATTGGGCGCATCTGAGCGATAGGTGATTTCGATACCACGTGAAATGGACTGCGCATCAATTAATTCACCTGACAGTTCTACCAGGCGCACATCTGATTTGAACTTTTTTATAAATCCGTTATAGCGTGAAATCGGTTGAATTTTGTGCAATCCCGCGGGAATGATTGCACGTCCCTGATAATAAGCTGGCCAGATCACACCATTCAACATGATATCTTTATGAGCATCCCTGTCAAGCAGGGTATTGACTGTATAAGGTGTTTCAATCAGCCATTCATTATTGTTTATACTTTCCCGTGATTTATTGGCAAACACGTATGTTAGCATGGGGAAATCAACTTCATATAAACTGGCTTCAGAATAGATTGCTACACGTGTATTCTTTGCTGATGCTGCATTAGCCAGTTGAAACAGTTCCAGACCTGTTGGTTGTCTTGTTGGCGCCAGAGTAATATTTTTATCACGCCAAGGTACCACATTGATATCCAGAATCATGTTTTTATGATAATCGAGAGACGAGTATTCATCCAATATTTTTGTATAGCGATCAGGACCCAGTGCCCACAAAGGCTGGGGATCTTCAATTTGAATGGTAAAGGGATATTCATCTACCCATTGCAGAATTCGTTTGGTGTTGGTTGCGGTTGCTTTGCCAATTTCCGGTGAAAAAATATTTTCAAGGGTTGTAACCAGAATTTCCCATTCACGACCATTTTGGCGCCGTAGTTCGTACATGAATTTCAAAAATTCACCATGCAGATAAAAGATTCTGTCTTCTCTGAATTGCTGGAACTGATCTACAGCTTTTTTATTACGCTTCCAGTAATAGGGGGATGCGGTAGCAAACAAGTTTTTGGGATCGTAACCATATTTCTGTGAGTACATATTACGAACATAATCGTTCATGGGAGTCAGATTTTGAGGTGATTTGAATCCTTCCGGAGATTCATAATAGAGTTCGGCAAAATTTATTCCATCCCAGTCATATTCCAAAAGGGCTTTTTGTAATTCATCAAAAATGGCTTGCCGACATTCTGGCAAATCTACCGCCATATTTCGACGCCAGTCGATTTGTGCTTCTTTACCGGTTGCGGTTATTTCTCTCCATTCCGGGTGTTTATCCCAAAATTTTTGACTGACATGTGGAATTTCAAGCCATGCGTAAACCAGCATGGCGTTCTGGTGAGCAAGTTCTATGAGTCGTTCGTAATCATAGGTATATTCTTCATAAAAATGCCAGGTTGAAACATAGATCCGGCGAACACCAAAGTTACGCCACATTTTAACCAACTCTTCAATGCTGATATCTTCACGGTCACCCGGTTCAAAATAGATTTCTACAGTGTTTCTACGTACCGTGGGAACCAGATTAAACTGTCTCTTTAAAAGATCGATAAAGTAGGGGAAACGAGCATATCCATAATCGGTAATGGGATCAAATAAAGTGCCCATAAACAGATATTTACCATCGCCATATTCACCACCAATTACAACAGGATCACCAGAATCCTGAATGCTGTAATAAGATACATAATCAATATCAACATCAAAGGCGCGCAGAGTGTCCGGTGTTTTCCAGGTCATGTTTACACCAGGATAATATTCGTCATACACATTGTCTATTACGATTTCCTGCTCGAGCTCAATAATGCCTATGTTATTGGTAATATTGGAGTGCTTTTCAAAAACGACATTCATGCCATTCTGCAAAGCATAAGAGATAAATAAATTTTGTTGCTCTGTCAATCTGTCTGCTGCTGCCTTGGGAACAACCAGTATGTTTATATCATTGGGGATTTCTATCAGGTTTTCAAAGGGTAGAATCTGTACATCAATGCCAACAACCTGTAATGATTTAATCAGATTGTTTTGTGAGATACCCACAGGGCCTGTTGCGGTGGAATCAACAATAATTCCGGCACTGATGGGAAAAGAACCTTCATCAATTAATGATTTCGAGTTAGTATTAAAGATAGTTTTAGAAAGTTCGGGCACATTGGGAGTTATTGTGCTGACTGCTCTTGCAAAAAATCCTTTTGGTTTATCATCCAGTTTTTCTGCAATAAAAATCCAACCCATGGGAACCTTGACATCTTTACTAACAGTTTCAGTCAGGGTAGAGTCAGAATAGAGTTCTTTCTTTTTCTTGCCCTTGATATCCAGGTAAAATTCATGGTAATACTGTCCATCTAGTGTAAGGTTTACAGAACCATCACCAGTTAGTGCCTGGTATTCCGGCGCTATTACTTTGGATGATGTATAGCGTGGCGATGTAAAAGTGTAACCCATTTTTTTCAAGCTGGGCACAATGGTTTTTAAAGCATTATGATCAACAAATGTATGGAAAAAGAAACTGGCTACACCGTCCCGAATTGCCAGATTATGTTCGGCAGCCTGAAGCATGGGGGCTGAATTCGGATCGTCAAGAGGGATATACCCCAAATTTTCCGGGATGATTTTGTTGCCAGCAGTATGATTATAAATCATATATGGCAAGAGTTGATCGGAACCGTGTTTGTCTACTGTTTGTCTGCGTTCATATGCGGTATTGAAAAAATTATTAATGACGCCATAATCCATTTGTGACGCGGCATAATGAGGCGTTTCCCAAATGATTGGGTATATCCCATTTTCTTTAAATGCCTGCAACCCTGACAGCATCTTTTGCCTTACATATTCCTTCGAGTCTGAGAATAGCACTTCTTCAGTCATACCATCCCAGAATTCATAATCTGCAGTGGTCTCACCTCTAAACTGATGGGTTGAACCATGCATAACTATAGTGGCGCCCGATTTCATGGTCTTGTGCACAAAATCAACAAAATCCGGCATGTCATTCAATGTAGCTGTCAAATTAGATTCAGGATCCAGATAGTAGGGAACAATACCAATGCTATAGGGCGCATCCTGAGATTTTAAATACCCGGTCACCTGTTCCAATGCTTTTATGTCTGAAATGGGATGAATATCTTCAATTCTGATCAGTGCCAATTTTTTGGGTTTATGGTCTTCACGTACAATGTCATGCAGCATATCACTAATAACAATATGTCTGCCGCCTTCGGTTACAAACGCGGTTGGCAGATCCGCATAATACCAGAGATTACTACTTTTAATCACATAAGGGAGGCTGCCTTTATTGCCTTGCATTTCAACCAATACACGACATTTGCTGCTGTCAGTAATAGTGGTTTCAACATATGAAGGATCAAATCGGGGAAGGTCATATCCTTTAAAAGGCACTGATTGATATAATGAATCATGATGAATGGCATTTACATAAAAACCGGTCTTTTCAATTCCAATGTTTTTAATATATTGATCAACACCGTAATTGATCCAGCACAGATCTCCGGTAAAGCTTTCCAACGCATCAAGTACCGGTACGGGAATCTGAAATTTTTCATCAATACCTACATAAAATACGGTTTGCATAGAGTCCATAGCAGGTAATGGAGTATCATTGCCCAGTTGGATAAATTCAATATTGGTTTTGAAATGGCTGAGAAGGCTGGCAATTTGTTTTGCGTCATTTTCACCATTGGGATCCGTCAATACCAGAATATTCTTTGTAGGTACATATTCCAAGGACGGTTTTATTACTGCCCATGCGTTCATTTCATCCAGTAAATGGGTATCGTAAATATCTATATGTTCAATTCCGGCCTTTTTGCTGTATTGTATAGCATTATTCAGCTGCTCTGCGTCAACTTTTATAGGTCCAAAAGAGGTTTGTTCAAGATGCGCTATCAAAGTTGCACGGTCATCTACAAATTGGACCACTGTTTTAGCGGCTTTTTGGGTCCATTCAGGAGTAAAAATATTAGCAGCATTATAGTAATCTGCCCATTGCTGCCACATTAATTCCAGATTGATCCAGTTTGGCGGGGATTTATAATCCAGCACACCATCCAGATGGAATCCGGACTTTAATTGTTGCTCATTAATTGATAACAAACTGCCATTTCGATTTGCTGTAACAACAGAGGTGATGCAGGATATTTTATCATAGCTGTTGATCAGTTCAACAGATTCATTCAAGGTTTTTATCAGCGCTTTTGAAGTATATAGGGGATCATCAGATAGAGTACATTGTTCGCCATAGCAGCGATGATCATTCCATTTAACAATAGGCTCTGCAATATCAACACCATCCAGAGCAGGATAATTGTTTAGAATATCTTTAATAAAACCCATCCACCAGCTACGGACCTGAGCGTTTGCAGGGCATAGAAAATAGTCTTCAGGATTGGGTTGGTAATCGCTTCCATCTTTGTTTTTTACCCGCCAATCAGGATTGTTTTCCCAAGCGGATTTGTGTAGAAATGCGGGTATCCATGCAATAATTTGCATGTCACCCGTTTCCCGGGCTGCATCAATGATATATGATAAAAGATCCTGTCTGCCATAATCTGCCATAATGTTAAATTCATAGTCTGTAACATATTTCGCACCATAAGCGGGATCATATACTTTGTAAAATACAGTATTAATTCCGTTTGCTTTCCAGGTTTGCAGCAGGGAATGGGCCATATCTTTGATTTCAAGATCCGAATTATAATAATAGGATGGGTCAAAACGCACCGCATTGATTTGGTTAGGATCAGGATCTAGACCAAGATTTTGTGAAAAAAGAGATTGTGACAAAAGGACAAAAAGTAAAGACAAAAAGGGAAGACGAACACGAATACTACTCATAAAATTTTACCGGTTTTTTTTATTTTTACTCCAACTCTAGATAACTGTATTATGCAAATCACATACCGTTATAGCAAACATAAACAAGTATATTCCGGCATTGTTTTTATTATACTTGAATGCGGTTGACAGGTTTTTGAAATGCATAGAATCACATATTTGTATATAATTGATTTACAAAAATGTAATTAAGCATCATCTATAATTATATTAAATAGAGAAAAATTCCTGGTATGAAGAAAAATATTTTGCCAGCAAGATGTTTTTATGATATATATTATTAACCTTCAAAAACAGATCTCAGATCGTTTGCCAGTTTTTGTGTAGTTAAAGGTTTAAGGATAAACTTTTTAATACCCACTCGTTTTACCAGAGATTCGTTTACACTGTCACTGAATCCCGTGCATAATATGATAGGTTTTTGCGAATCTATACTCAATATGGATTTAGACAAGTCGATTCCGGTCATTTGTGGCATGTTCATATCGGTTAATATCAGGTCAAAAGATTCAGGAGAGTCTTTGAATGATTCTAACGCCATGGGACTTTCAATAAAAGCGGTTACCTGGTAGCCCAGTTTCTCAATCATTTTTTTTTGAATGTCCAGCACATCCTTGTCATCATCTACCAGCAATATGTGTTTGGAAGGTTTAGCGTTGTTTTTTTTGTCCAGCATGGTATCAAATGTCGGTAGATAACAGGTTATGCTTGTACCGCTGCTTTCTTTGCTATTTATCTGAATATCTCCATCATGCTGTTTGATCAGGCTATATGATAAAGATAATCCCAGGCCTTTACCTTTTTGTTGCGTAGAATAATAAGGATCAAATATACGTTCCAATGCATGCGGCGGTATGCCCACACCCGAGTCCTTAACATGCAAAATAATAAATTCACCCGGAGACAAGTCTAACAACTCTTCATTGATAAATTGCCCATCTAGCTCTCCCTGGTGGATTTTCACCATGAGGGTTCCGCCTTTATTGGCCATTGCCATATATGCATTTGTACACAGATTCATTAGAATATAATACATGTTGTTTTCATCCATGAGTACGGGATGCATATCTGGCGCAATATCTATATCTACATTGATAGTAGGGGGCATTGAAATGGTGAGTTTTTTCATTACATCATCCATAACCGCATCAAGATAAACCGGCTGGGATTTAAAGTTTGCAGGTTGAGCAAGTGTATGAATTCTAGCGGAAAGGTCTGAGGCCTTGTTGACTGATTTGAGAATGTTTTGCAGATATCTTTCTGTCTTTTCATCATGGGTATTGAATTCAAGCAGCATTTCTGTATAACCAACAATGGGGCTCAGAATGTTGTTAAAATCATGCGAGATTCCTCTTGCCATGGTCTTGATGGCTTCCATTTTTTGAATTTGGTGGGCCACTTTTTGCTTTTTGGCTATTCTCTCATCCAGATTGCGTTTTGGGCTGATGTTTTTAACCATGCCTTGAAAGCCAATAACGGTTCCACTCTCATCACGAATCGTCCAGGCTTCTTCACTAATCCATATAACTGAATTGTCACGGGTATATATTTGTGAAATAAAATTTTCTACATACCCCTCAGCGTCGATTAGTGAAAGCAGTTTTTGTCGCTGTTCTTTATAAATATAAACATTCTGAATATTATCAATAGATTCTATCAATTCTTTGGCACTTGAATATCCCATTATTCTGGCCATAGCCGGGTTGACATGCAAAAATTTTCCATCAGTTGAGCTTTGATAAATACCGGTCAGTGCATTGTTGAAGAGATCTGTATAATACTTTTCAGAATTCATTTTAACCTGCAGTTTTTGAATAAAACATTATTGATTTATTAGCAAAAAATAAGCCATAATTATAAATATTGTAATGGTGTAACTTGTTGTTTTTTTGTTTGCTGTCTTGCAGTGTTCAAGAAGATATTACATTCATGTGATAAAAAGTACGTATTGGGTAATTCTTTCAGGGTACAGGTATGGTAAAATGGAACTCACTGCCTTGATCTTTTTTGCTGTTTGCCCAAATGCTGCCTTTATTGAGTTCAACAAAATGTTTGCATATATCTAACCCTAAACCGCTTCCTTTTTCTTTTGCGGTTCCATATGTAGATTTGAGGTTGAGAGCAAAAATGCTATCAATATCCTCTTGATTTATGCCTACCCCCGTATCGATAATACTTGTTCTGATATATTTTTTGATTTTTTTTGTTTTTATTGTTACCGTACCACCCGGTTGTGTGAATTTCAATGCATTTGTTAGCAAATTTCTAATAACGGTTGTGACCAGATCCGGGTCAGCATACACTTTACAGTTTCCTTTTACCTGGGATATCAATTCAATCTCTTTTTTCCTGGCCATAGGTGCAACAAATTTAACATTTTCATCTATAACATCTTTTAATGCAAATATTTTAAAATCTACTCTGATTTCATCTTTCTGGTTTTTGGCCCAGAGTAACAGGTTCTCGAGCAGGTTGTATGTCATGTCTGCGGATTTTAGTAATTCCACAGTCAGCTCTCTGGATTTTTGCTCATCAATGTTTAAACTCTTGTCTACCAACAGCTCAAGAACGTTTTTAATGCCACCTATGGGATTTCGAAGATCATGTGCAATGATTGAAAATAATTTGTTTTTGGTATTATTGTTTGCTTCCAGTTCGTTTGCTTTTGCCTGAAGCATTGCAACGGCATTTTCTCTACTCTGGTTTACCCATGTAAACAATGCAGCAATCAACAGGGTAAACATTGTAATGATAAGGAAAAGGATTGAAAAATTGTGTTTTGTACTCTTGATTTGTAATGCAATGTCTCTGTTGGGAAGAACAGAAATTAATTTCAAACCTGCTTTGATTGATGAAGGACTTGAGGCTGCCTCTTTATGGATAAAATATATATCCTGTTGTATTGTAGAATACAGATATTCAAATCCGTTCATTTTCAACATTCCGGAATTGCTGATTTTTATAGAATCCCATACTGTAGTGTGAGTAGTAGAAAAGGGAGACTCTAGCTCATTTGGGGATATCCATATCGAGTCTGCCAAAGGATGTATTAAATAATCACCATTGGCATCAATTAAAAACAGGTTAGAGGAGATACCATTTATAATCTTTTCGGGATGATATATAAACATCAAGATTCCATATGGTACACCTGCGTTATATATTCTAGTTGCAATTTTTGCAGCTTTGTTTTTTACCGGGTGTTTCCGTTCAAATTCAGTATTGATATGAAAAGAGGAGAGATATATTTCATCCGGATTTAATTTTAGGATTTGTTTAAAATCCTGATCTGATGACAGATCCCCAAGAATATCATCAGGCGCACTGGTTGGAAAGCCATTATTGTACTCTATACAGATTTTTTCTTTACCATTGGTGCTTATTAATCTTATGGAATCTATATAGGGATTTTCTTTAATAAAAACTATCCAATCCTGAATGATATTTTCACGATTTCTATTATTGATATAGTTTTGTATTATTTGTGATTTTGATAGATAGAAAATGTCTGAAGATATCTCATTAAATGCGGATTGAATGTTTCTGGCAGCATCATCCAGATCATTTTGTTGTACCAGTCTCGTGTTGTTATTTATAGCGTGGATAGTTGCATTATAACGAATGGTAAGTAAAGACAGACTGAATATAAGCAGCACACTCCACGCTGATAAAAAATACAGAATTAACCTTTTGGGGCCTGGTATAGTAATCATATGTTTATATTCTATTTATGAGAAAATATAAAACTTCCCGTGAATGAATAAATATATAAAAAAAGGCTTTGGAAAACAAGCATTAACCTGCTATTTAAGATAAAGAATTTTTATATTTTTTTTGATATTACCTGTAAACACTACCATATATATACCACTGCTTGCATCATTTCCGTAATTATTTTTACCATCCCAGAGAAATTTATATTCTCCCGCATCCATCGTTTTATTGACCAATTGTTTGACTTTTTGGCCAAGCATGTTGTATATGGATACATCCAAATCCTGTTGTTTATCAATTCCTAATTCAATCATTGTTGATGAATTAAAAGGATTGGGGTAACTGGACAAATGTACCGAAAATGTTTCTGGTGCAAGAACAGGGGAGACGTCTGTTAGCGGATCAAACTCTATAGCACCCATATCAGGAGCTTTACCCCAATAGTCATGGCTATTGTCAATCCACAATGTGTCTGATTCCAAAATAACCTCTGTTGTACCGGCATCAATACAGGGAGAGTGTTTTGTAAGGATTGCAGATTGTGAAAATAATGGATCTTGCACAATGTTGCCATCCAACCAGTTTATGATGTCGTTATCATTCAGTAGTAGTCCTTCATAACCGTTATCAATCAATGAATGAGACACGGTAAGGGAGCATGCCACTTTATCATGCATTATTGCAACAGGCTGAGGTAGATCATCCCATAATATGGAATTAACCAAAACAGGATTTGAACCCCGCCAGCAGAAAATACCCCCGCCATATTGGTCTGCCGTGTTGTGAAGGGTTGTTACATGAGCCAGTACAGGGCTTGAATTTTCAGAACAACTGATTGCGGCACCCCAATTTGCAGTCGTATTGTTTTCAAAAGTAACCCGATTCAGCTCGGGGCTCGATTGATAGCAAACCAACCCGCCACCTGCGTTTTCTGCGTGGTTGTTTTTAATCCGTGAATTTGTAAGAAAAAGTCTGGTGTTTTCGCAAGCTATACCGCCGCCATAAAGGGCAGAATTATTATCAAATGTTGAATTGCTTATAGAAATATCTGAATCATACATATAAATACCACCACCATTGGTGCCGCTAATGTTATTGATGAATTCAAGACTGTCCATTTTCATAGCAGAATTAAAGACTGCCATGCCGCCACCTTCTTCATTTTGGTTACCGCCAACATTTGAATCAAACAAAATGTTCTTTAAATACCCGGTACAATTATCTATTTTTATACCTCCGCAGCCGGTAACGACTCTACTATTATTCATCAATACTAAATCTTTAACCTCCAGATGGCTGTTTACAAAATAAATGCCGCCACCTGTATGACCAGTATTGTTTTGAACAAGTAGATTGTTCATCTTGATAGATGATCCTTTAATAGATATTCCCCCATGTTCAAAGCCATTTTGCACTGTCATATTCGAGATACTGATGGAATCACAATTAATAGCTACAATTCCAGTTTCCCATTGGTTTTCAATATCCAGAATTGTTGTAGAATCTGATTCTCCTTCAAGTGTTACATATGAGCGTAATCTGACAGGAAATTGTTCTCCTGTTGTTGAACTGCTGTATTTTCCTGATGACAAATAAATGGTTTGCGGATTCAGGCTATCTGCATTGGTTTTTAACAGAGCGAATTCCAAACTTTTTAATGCATGGTCTGCATCTTGTCCTGAATTTATATTGCTGCCATTTGGAGAAACATACAGGTCATGATTGACTTTTTCTACTTTTTCATTTTTAATATTTAAAGTAAATCCATAATTGGGTGCTATAAAGTAATCATCCGGATTTTTGACTGTAAAAGTATCAATATTGATTTCAATCGGGGTAATAACTGTATCGTAAATTGAGGACTGCCATACTAACAGATCATTACCATCGGAATAGGCTTTATTGAGATAAATATTGACATTGTTTGATGATTCAATGTTTGCATCCTCTGTGAAAAACATACCTCCACCATAACTGGCTGCATTATTGCAAATTGTAGTATTGTCCAGCCTCATTGTTGAATTTGTACTGTAAATCCCTCCACCTCTCAAGCCCTTGTTATTTGCAATAATTGTTTTTGAGCATGTAAGTTGTGAAGTTCCTGACAAATTTATTCCACTGCCCACATTTTTAGAGATGATGCAATCTGTTACTATAGGTTTCGAGTATACTGCCGTAAGCCCTGATCCGTAATTTTGAGTGATTTTCAGAGATTGAATTTGAGGATTCGCCAGATAACAAGATATTCCACCAATGCCTGTTGGGTTGGTGTCAGAATCATCACCATTGTTTGTCAAAATACAATTTCTAATAACAGGGCTGGCATTCACCAGATTGATACCGGCACCCGCGCTCCAGTGATATCCATTTGTAATAGTCAAACCCGATATTATACAAGTAGTATCGATCCCGGATTGGATGGAAATTACTGAATTTGTATTTCCCCCATCAATGATTGTATTGCTGATATGGGCTGTATCACCGTCTATCTCGTACAATGAAAAGAGTTTTATATTTTTATTGATTATTGCCAGATTTTCATAATAATTCCCCGGTTTAACCACTATTGTATCCCCAATACTGGATGAATCAATGGCGCTTTGAATGGTTTCCAAATCATCGGGTACGGTTAGAGTGGCAGCAAAAGAATTGAGCAAGATGCAAAGATGAATACAGAATGTCACGTACCATTTTCTCATGAGAATCCCCTTAGTATTTGATATGAATCTCCCTATATAAATATAATAATTTATGGTATTGGGTCAATATTTATTTCTTCTCATGATTATAAATTAACGCTGGAAATATCTGGCAAGACTTGATATGCTCATGTTCGATGCAAGAAGGAGAGTAGCCAGACACCATAAACCAAAGACCAGTAAAAAAACGGCCGCTAAATATGCGGGCAAGCCTTCTATGTTTTTTTTGCGGTCAAGGGGGTGGGTAAAGCAGCCGGTTTTAAATATGAATATGCTGTTAAATGTTGTAAATACAAATCCTAGGAATAGTATATAGTGTGGAAAAAAAGTTGAATTAAACACGGGTATACCCAATATGGTAATCAATTAATAATTTTGAAGAGAATATTTAAACGCCATTACAAATCCTATCAGGTACAAAATAGCTAGCATTAACAATATAGCAGCAACTATATATGACATGGGTCCATATACCTGTTTTTTATAAATAAAAGGATTTGTAAAACTGCCGGTTTTAAGAATGAAAATTCCTGCCATAAAAAACAGCAATATTTCAGGAATGTACAAGAATAATTTTAAAAAATGTGTTAACGCAGACAATTATCCCCCTAATCAAGATTACCACCAGTTAATGGGCCATCCTTTTTCCCGGGCAATGTTTTGCAACTTTCTGTCCGGAGTAACACAGATAGGATTTCCAACCGCCTCTAACATGGGCAGGTCAGAAACAGAATCCGTATAAAACCATGCATTATCCAGTGCAAAACCGTGGTTTTTGCAATAATCAAAAGCACGATTCAATTTTTCTATGCCATAGCAATAGGGACCAACGGTAGTTCCTGTAAATTTTCCATCGGAAACTTCAAGGGTTGAACATATAATATCATCCATTCCCAAGTGATCTTGAATAGGTTTACATATATGTGTAACAGATGCCGACAAGATAACTGTCAGTGCATTATTCTTTAAATGATATTCAATCTCGCGAAGGGCATTATCACGTATCGCGGGTTTCATGGCCATGTTCATCATTTCATCAATGAAATTGTTGATCCATTTTTCAGACATGCCATGCATCCAATGTGACATGCGTGCAAGGATCTTGTCTCCATCCATTAAACCCAGTTTATACAAAAAAGATAGAAACAGTCCTTCCATTATGTCTCTTCGTTTCAATATGTCTTTTTTTAAGGCTTGCAAAGCCAAGATCTTTCCACTACTGTCGTTTAATATTGTATGATCCAGATCAAAAAGCGCTATATAATTTTTATCAGTTGCTGCCAAAATAGTGATCTCCTTCAGGATTGTACAAGAGCTTTAATTTTTTGGGGAGAATATTGACAATGAATTGTTCATCGTAATAAATTTCTCCATCCAGATGATAAGGCACTTTTGTATTAAATTGCAGCAATATTCGGTCCGCTTGTGAATACATTACTTTTTTATTTTTTATATGTGTACCACTTGGCACTTTGGCCAATAATAAAATTCTTTCCAAAATAGATAATTTATCTGCAAAACAAATGTCAAAGGTACTGTCGTTAGCTATAGCTTCAGGTGTCAAATAATATCCACCACCAAAACGTCTGCCGTTTCCTATGGTATATATTAAACAGTGTACATTGGTTTCTTCTTCCCCTAAAATAAGGGTAAAGGGTTCTTCTTTAAATGACAAAATTGTTTTAATTATATGACTGAAATAAGATGTGTGCTTTTTATTAATATCCTCTTCTGCTTGTGTTTTCGAAACGGCTATCTGAGCATCTATACCCAGACCCATCCCATTAACAAAATAGTGTCCATTACAAACACCCACATCAGAATGCACAGTATTGCAATTAAAGAACACATCCCAATCTTTGTCTGTAAAATGATGTGGGAAGCCCAGCATGGGGATAATATCGTTACCTGATCCTGCCGGAATGGCACCTAACGTTGCATCATGATCATGCTGCAGCAAACCTGTTGCAGCTTCATGAATTGTGCCGTCACCACCCACTGCAATGATGTACTTGTAACCTTTTACGGCAAAATCATGCGCAAGTTCCACTGCATGATTGTGATATTCTGTTAAAACAATATCATAATTCAGGTTTCTGGTTTTTGCGTGTTTTTCAATAACTGGCAGATAGGTTTTTGCAAGCCCATTTCCCGCTACCGGATTAACGATAAAACCCCATTTTTGATCTTTTTGCATACAATCTCTGAATAGAATTCATCTTTGTGAGAAAAAATTTCAAATAAAATACAGAAAAAAAAGATGTAACGCAATACTAAAACAGTGATATATTTGAGATGAGATGTTTGAGATAAAACAAATCCAGGGTACCCCCGATTTTTTTATTCGAGGGCCAAAAATAATTGATTTTTGTCACCGGCATGATTATTACACTTTAATTTTCTGAGCTTTATATTGGGTAAAATGATCCTTAATGCCTTTGCCAGTTTATAATAAACAAACCCAATAAACTCGTTTAATTTCCTTCTATACACCAACGGAGCTTGAGATTGATCTAAAATATGTAAACAAATATTATCCAAATGACAATAGATAAAACTCATGACATTCCAAAACAGGGCATTAAAATTTTTTAGCGCAACATACCTTTTAAGGCAAATGTCTTCAAGATGATAATCATTTTTTATTTGACGATGTACCTCTTCAATTTTCCACCGGTAACCATAGCCTTCCATGGTAATCTCTATGGCCTCACGTTCAGTCTCTGCCGGTATAAAGCTTAAAAACCAGCTTTTGCCTTTGCCAGGTTCAGTGACTGAAATCAGCCATAATCCGGTGTTCATTGGGCCATCCCCATACTGCTTTGGCAGATATACCTTACGGGCACCGCATTGAAAACATCGCTTTATCAGCCTGTTCCGGCGTTTTTTCTGCACGGTAATTTCAGTACTGGGACGGATTTTTTCGGCATATTTCTTTAAATTCTTCTTTACTCCTTGAACAAATATATCCCGGTACCCGGTTTGCCGTATTATAAAGTGTTGTTTTTGCTTAATCCATTTGTTCATCAGTTTGCTACGATCACCTCCGCGATCATAAACAACTATCTGTTCTCCATGAATATGTTCTCGAATCGTGTCCACGGATTCGAGGATTTTCTTGTTCTCTGAAATACCTTTGCCTTCTTCCTGATCCGTCGCCCAAAGCGTACTCACCAGCGGCATGATGGATGTACCGGTTTTATCAACTCCAATGATATTCAGTTGCCAGTATCCATTCCCTAGTTCTTTGGTACTACCATCATAAACACGATCAAGCCCTTCCATCTTTTCCGCATAAGGCTTGATTATATCACTCATATCTGCTATCAAGTATTTCGAATCCGAAAACCTTCTTTTGTTTATTTTCAGATGACTAATGGTTAATTCTCTGTCAAATCCTGGGCGGCCCAAGTGGCTAGACATTCGTTCTGTTGTCTTTTTTAGGCTCGTCTCTTCCTTTAGGGTTGATGCGATTTTATTTAAATGTACATGCCCGGAGCAAAGTATCCCATAATGCATGTCTCTGATAAATTTATAGTCCGGTCGGTTGAATTCTGCTTGATATTTCGCTGTCACTTGATTAAGTTTTACTTGGACTCGTTTTGTGATGTCCATGGGTTGCCTCCTATATTATGGTCTGTCAACTATAATGAGGCAACCTTTTTTTATTTTTACAAGCTTTTTTTGCTTCTATCTCCATTATTTTTTATTACTTACAGTAATATGATTTGTGATTTTTCGGGGGTGTCCTGAAAACAAATCCCCTTGACAATAGGGTTTTTGCCAGAGGGGATTTGAATGATGAATAATAATTAATTTTTTAAATATTTATCTGCAAACTCTAAATATTGTTCCCAATCGTATTCAGTTACATCATGTTTACCAGTACGTACATGATAACCAATGATACCCTTGACCGGGGTGTTTACAGGCGGCCATTCATCTGCCTGCATTGCTTCAAATCCATATAATTCAAAGACAGGGCTGGCGAATTTACCGGACAAAAATTCACCTTTAGGATCAGCCCAACGGTCTTTTTCCGCGCTTGCTATGTAAACAGGGCGGGGGGCCATTAAAGCAATCAACATGTGCTGATCTATGGGCAGATTGTCTTCGTTATCATTGTATTGCAGGAAATTATCGCAAAACCAATGGGGAAAAGAGGTATTGATACGTTTGACGGTTTCTCCAAATTTTCTGCGGGAAATTGCGGCTCCACCGCATCCTGAACAATTTGAAATTGTAATCGCAATACGGGGATCAGTAGCACCTGCCCATAATGATGTTTTACCCAATCTAGAGTGACCCATAACTGCAATATTATTTTGATCGATTTGATTATCTTTTTCAAAATAATCCATGGCTCTCGAGAGACCCCAGGCCCATGCAGCAATTGCGCCCCATTCGTCGGGCCCGGGTTGCGTTTGGTCATTTTTATAAAAGAGTGGATGTATGCCATTGTTGAAATCATTAAAATCAGGGTCAATATCTCCGTAATAGATTGTAGACAGCATGTAACCGCGATCAATTATTTTTTCTACAGCCCAGCGGTTTGTTCGTACTCCGCGAGAACGTTCATCCAGCTTGTTGTTTTCAATATGAAAATCCTCATTGTTGCGTGACCATGAATCTGATATAATGATTTCAGGATCGTTACTGACAGTATGATTGCCGTAAAAGTTGAGTGTGAGAAAACCAGGTGCGGGTTTTGATACCTTGTTGGGGATATAGATCAGTATATCCATATGCGGATTTTCATTGTCGCTGAAAAAGACCCGAACCTGTTTACGGGTGGCTTTGCCGTCTATTGCCTTGTCACTTTGCTCCAATACTTTATAGCGCAGATTTTTGGGGGCCTCTGGAGATTTTCCATATACTTCTTTTTCAAATAATGCCAGAATTTCGGGGCGACGTTTTTGCTCCCAGTCTTTAACTGTTTTTACCAGTGTGCCGTCTTGCATTTTGAAAAGTTCCGGAAGTGTATAATCAGGTACAAGGGATTCGTCGTAATTTGCTTCCTGGGATACGGCCAATGTTACTATCAATAATAATATTGCTGCAATTTTTTTCATCATGCTTCTCCAGTTTATTGGGAATAACAGCTATAATTACTTGATTGTTTTTGATTGTGCAATTTTGTATAGTATACATTAAATTCTTGTTTATTGCAACCTGATTATTTTTGGTGTATTAGGAGGTTATAATGTCTAAAGATATTGCCGAAAAACACATGTCTGATATGTATATAGGTTTACGGCACGAGTTTGTAAAAACGCTTTCAGAAAGTGATATATATTTATTTGCAGGCATTACAGGTGATTTTAATCGTATACACGTTGATGATACTTATGCCAAAACTACCCAGTTTGGTCAGCGTATTGCACATGGATTTTTAACCGCATCCCTTGTTCAAAACTGTACCAGCGCTTTGACTACACCCGGAGGTGTTTCGCTCAATTATAATTTTGATATGAAAGCCCCCGTATTTATTGGTGATACTATTACCGCTTCTGCTACAGTATCTCACCTGAGGCAAGATAAACCCATTGTAACATTAAAGCTTTTATGTGAAAAACAGGATGGTACTGTTTGTGTTGAAGGCGATGCATTGATATATATGGTGAGTGATAAACCTGAAAAACAAATAATTTGAACCGGTTCAAATATATATTGACATTTCATGAATTTCATGTTACTTTATGCCATTCAAAAAAATGGAGGTTCAAAAATGTCTCATCAGTCAAGAAGAGATTTTTTCAAAACCGCGGGTATTGGTGTTGCTGCTGCGGGTGCATTGGCTTCTTCAGTGTATGGCGCCGGATATGATAAAAAGAGCAAAGAATGCCCATTAGAGTTAGGTATGGCATCTTATACTTTTCGTAAATTCAGTCTTGAAGAAACTCTGGAAATGACCAATAAGGTGGGTGTGAAAAATATTGCTTTTAAAAGTATGCATTTACCACTTGACTCTTCCCCGGAAAAGATCAAAGAAACTGTTGAAAAGACTAAAGCTGCAGGCTTGAATCTGTATGGATGCGGTGTGGTTTATATGGAGAATGAAGCGCAGGTCATCCAGGCATTTGAATATGCAAAAGCTGCCGGAATGAAAATGATTATTGGTGTTCCTGAACACAATCTGTTAGAGCTGGTTAATGAAAAGATAAAAGAATATGATATTATGGTTGCAATTCATAACCATGGCCCTGGTGATAAACGATATCCTGCACCCAGTGATGCATATGACCGCATAAAAAACCTTGATAAACGTTTTGGCTTGTGTATGGATATTGGTCATACACAACGTATTGGTCTTGATCCCGCGGGTGAATCTAAAAAATACTTTGATCGTTTATTTGATGTGCACATTAAAGACGTTACTGAATCTACAGAAAAGGGAAGTACCCTGCAAGTAGGGCGGGGTGTAATTGATATCCCCGGATTCCTCAAAACGCTTGTTGATTTGGGCTATAAAGGCAAAGTTTCTCTTGAATATGAAAAAGACGGAGATGATCCTTTAGCAGGTGCTGCTGAATCTATTGGTTATATTAAAGGTGTGTTGTCGATGTTATAAGATTTTTTTATTTGCAGGCATCAAGCCCCTGGATAATGAGTCCAGGGGCTTTTTTTATGCTAAAATGTAGAGGGGTCTACAATTACGTGTTTGATTGTTTTGCGTTTATATGTGTAAAGTACCTGCACCATACCATCTGAACTTTGAATTACCGCAGGATAAGAAAATTCACCTTCAATGGTTTCCAGTTCAAGAACGGGTGTCCAGTTTTTACCGTCTTTGGATACTGCCAGGTTGATGGGTGAACGACCTTTGGGAGTATGATTATAGATCAATACCTGACGACCATCTTTTAATGTAACGCCGTCAATACCCGAGTTGGGGTTTGGCAGCATGGTATCAGTCATTTCGCTCCAGGTCCTTCCGCCATCGCTTGACCATAATTCAGTAATAACCTTTTGACGACTACGATTCAAAGCCTGAATTTTTCCATCGGGATAAGTCAAAAGAGTGGGTTGTATAGCACCATATTTTTCAGCATCATTTAAACGACCAGTTTTCCACCAGCTCCAATCGGACAGGTCCAAAATTTCAAAGTGTACTACCCAACCATTATCTTCTGTACTTGTTGGGCACAAGACCATACCCGGTTTGGTTTCAATGGGTTTGTTTTTGATGGGACCCAGAAATCCATCCGGCAGTCTTTCCGGTTCGCTCCAGGTTTTACCATTATCGTTTGATTTGAGAACCATTCCCCACCAATCACGTGGAGTTGGGCCGACTTTGTAGAAAAGAAGCAGTGGGCCGCTGGAAGGCTGAAACAGCACAGGATTCCAACATGGGTAGGTGGGATCATCAATTACTTCAACCGGAGCTGACCAGCCATTTGCTTTGGTGTAATGAGATGTCCATATTCCAACATCCGGATTTTTTTCCCTGGTACCTGCAAACCATGCTGCAATAAGGCCTTCCGGTGTTTCTTCAAGTGTAGATGCATGGCATTCCGGAGTTGGTGGATATTCCATTGAAAAAATAAATTGTTGTTTTACAATTGTTTCAGCAGGTTTATCTGCATTTTGGGTACTGCACGCAACCAGGAAAAAAAGCAAGGAAAGTAATACTGTTAAAACTTTTTTCATATCTGCTCCTTTTTGATCAATTTATTTATGGTAGTTTAATTTCTGCCAATACCGGAAAATGGTCCGAGGGAAGTTTCCCGTCAAAGGTATCTGAAAGCGTACCATGCCTCAATACCTGAATGCCTACACCTGTGAATATGTAATCGATACGTTTCTTTCTATCAATATTTTCTATTTTAAATCCGGTAGAGGTACCCGTCGGTCCATGATGTGGAAGCTTTGTGATTTTTTTTGCGTCAATAATTTGGGGTGATTTACTACTGGTAATAATTTGATAAGGTTCACTCTCGGGTACCATATTAAAATCACCAGTGACCACAAATGGGGTTTTACCTGCAATTTCCTTGACCGATTTGATTAACAAATGCGCGCTTTGTCGGCGTGCTTCCTGGCCTCTGTGGTCAAAATGTGTATTGAACAGATAAAAGATCTCTTGGCTATTCTTGTCTTGGAATTTCAATACGGTAATTGTGCGGTTACAAGCGGCATCCCAACCTTTTCCCGGTTGGGTAGGTGTTTGAGAAAGCCAGATTGTAGAATCCATCAGTACATTGTACCTGGCGGATTTGTAAAAAACAGCCATAATCTCACCGTCTTTTTTACCATCATCTCTACCCAATCCATACCAGGAATAATCGTTCAGTTTATCATCCAGATATTCTACCTGGTCAATTAGCGCTTCCTGGCAGCCTACAATATCTGCATCATAAAACCGAATCATGCTAACGGCATTATCTTTCCTTAGAGGCCATGCATTTTCACCATCATTGGGGTTGTTGAACCGTAAATTAAAGGTCATAATGTTTTGTGTTTCGGAATTACTTGCTGAAAAAGCGGGCAGGGCTATAAAAACTATTGCGACTATAAACAAAATCTTCTTCATAGTTTCCTCTGTTTTAGTATTTGTGTCTGTTGATTTGGAGTAAATAATTTTATATTATTAAATCGTCCTGTGGGTTCCGGTTTTCACTGGAATTTTCTGATAGGCCAGGTTCTTCGGGTGAATCCATATGCCGGGCCGTTTTGAGAATGATATTGTGTTTTAACGAATCTTTTAAATTGGCCTTGAATGTTTCTAAAAGCAGTTCGGAATGGTTGCTGAGGTAGCGTAACAGTTGTACTTTGGGGATAATAAAGAGCTTGCTGGGAACGGTTGTTTCAATGATAACCCAGGCATTGGGATCAATATCTTGTGTGAGTGACTCTTGCCCTATGGATTCTCGTACGTTCAACATGCCCACATGCACATTATCTCTTGAGCATCCTACCATACCCCCGGCAATAATAACAATATTTTCAGTGTAATTGATTTTAAGTCTTTGTCCCTGGTTAATTTTGGTAACTTTACCCAATTTAACCAATTCGACCAAAGATTTTTGAGGAAAATTTCTAAACAGTTCCGGTATGGTATTGCCAGTTGCTCTTGCAGGTTCAGGTTGATTGACAACAGGTTGAGGTTGTGGGGACATGACTGGCATTGCCACTGGCTCTGGTGCTACAGAGGTCGGAGTTGTGGGTTTTTCCATGTCTGGCAGAGGTTCTTCTGTTTCAACGGCTTTACGTTTGAATAACAGCTTTTCAACATGATCAATCAATTCAACCGGTTTGAATGGTTTTGCTATAAAGACATCTGCGCCGGCTTTGTATGTTTTTTGGATGAGGGATTGGTTCCCATAACCTGAAATGGCAATCACACGGGTACTTGGAGTATGAAGTTTGATCTTTTTAATCACTTCTAATCCATTCATTGGTCCCGGTAAAACCAAATCAATAACGGCAAGAGAGTAATGATATTTTTCCATTTTTTCAAGAGCCTGGTCGCCATCGGTAGCTATTATGACTCTTTTACCAAATCCATCAAGCATTTCTGCAATTGCTTGACTGAACAAGGCTTCATCTTCAACAATTAGGATCATTCCATCACCAATTCAACCAATTCTAAATTACAACAAACCTAATATACAATTTTTAAAACATTTATCAAGAAATAATTTTCATGCCGGTTGATTCAGAGAAAGCTTTTTGATACTAGTGGAGTATTTTTATTTGGCTATTTTTCTGATTCAGCATCCCCGCGTTGTATAACAAATTTTGTGGCATTGCTAGTTTAAGATTTTGTTCCAACTGAGCAAGCAGATTCTCACTATGATTACAAAAGAATTGTAAAAAATGGATTTTAGGGATAATTAATAAAGTAGTTGTTGTTAATGCTTCAATTTCAAGGTTACAATAAGAATCATATTCTTTGGTTAGAGATTCAAAGCCCAGACTTTGGCCGGCTTCCAGTATACCTATTATCTGGTTCTGACGGTAACACCTTAATCGTCCTGATGTAACCGTTATTATAGACTCTGTATAGTTGATTGTATCTCTGCATTGCTTTAGCAGACGTAGTTGAGTACCAATTTTAAAGATTTCTTTGATGACCGGTGTGGGGAATTTATCAAAGATTTGAGGAAAAGTCATTCGAGTGGTTGGTTCTTTCGTTTCTATATTGGGAGTATGGGGCGATGGTTCTGTATTTCGATTAATGTTCTCAATCTGACTGTTTTTAGTTTTTTCTGACTGTTGATGGGGGTCTGTTTTTTTTAAATTCAGGTATGCGGTAACTTTTTCAAGCATTTGGTCCGGAGTAAAGGGTTTATAGATAAAATCGCGGGCGCCGGCTTTTTTGATTTTAGTTTGAATTGTATGGTTACCATAGCCAGAGCAAACCAGTACAGTTAGGTCAGGTTTTAACTGTAACAGTTTACGGATCACTTCAATGCCGTTCATGGGGCCCGGTAAAACCAGATCAATTATTGCGAGTTTGTGAATGTCTGGTTTAAATTTTTCAATAGCCGAATAGCCATCATTTGCAATGTCAATTTCACAATGCAGAGGTTGTAATGCACTGGCGATTAATTTTTGATAAATTGGTTCATCTTCAACCAGAAAAATCATTTTTGTTACCCCTTTCTAACAGAAAATGCGCTCCTGATTGATCGTCCCCGTTTTTTCTGCTATAAAAATTTACCCTAAAACATCTACCCAAAGAATTGTATTATAAATTTATAATAGATTTTTTGAAATGCAAGCCATTTTTACAAGCAGCAATGAATTGGTTTTGCATTCCTCTAAAATTTTGATTATACTATAAATACTTGTAATTTACAGGAGCAGCCATGTATAAGCGTTTGTTTGCGTTTTTGTTTTTGCTAATGTTTTTTAATTGCTATCAGAATAATAAAGCGCTGGATAATTCTTTGAACACGTTTCGTCTGGATCCCATTGATCTGAACTCTGTCAAAGAACGGATTGTTGCAAAAGACCCGGAGTATATCCCTGCTTTTAATGCATTACTGGCAGATGCTGATGCTGCATTAGAGTGCCCTGATTTAACAGTCATAAACAAGAGCATTGTTCCTCCCAGTGGTGATAAACATGATTTTATGAGTTATGGCCCTTACTGGTGGCCTGATCCGGAAAAGCCGGACGGTCTGCCATTTATTCGCAGAGATGGAGAGGTGAATCCCGCAAGTCGTGACAGTCGTTCTGATGCACCTACTCTTAACAAATTGATAAATACAGTAGAAACACTTGCTTTGGCAGCATTTTTCTCTGATAATGATATTTACGCTGAAAAAGCTGCTCATTTGTTGCGAGTGTTCTTTCTTGATGATTCTACCCGAATGAATCCCCATCTCGAGTTTGGGCAGGCCATACCCGGACGGGTTAAAGGACGTGGCATTGGTATTATTGGTACCCGAAATCTGATGAATTGTATTGATGCTATATGTATGCTCAAGACCACTAAAGTATGGACCGCAAAAGATGATGCGGGTATGCAGGCATGGTTTAAAAATTATCTGGATTGGCTGCTGAATAGTGATAAAGGTAAAGATGAGCATTATTATTTCAATAATCATGGAACCTGGTGGGATGTTCAGGCCGTAAGTATGGCATTGTATACCGGGCAGGATAGCTTGGCAATTGCAATTCTTGAGGAAGCCAAAGAACGCCGTATTGCCAAACATATAGAACCAGACGGCAGTCAGCCCCATGAGCTTGATAGAACAAAATCCTATAGCTATAGTGTGATGAATTTGAGAGGTATGTTTGAACTGGCATCTATGGGAGATAAAGTTGGGGTGGATTTGTGGAATTATTCTCAAGACGGACGCTCTATGCGCAAAGCAATGGATTATTTATTACGCCCATTAAATGGCGGACCCTGGAAATTTGAACAACTGGGTGGAATAGAGCACTATATTGATACCAATGCTGAAGGATTATTTTTATTGTTGCGACGTTCCGCAAATGTGTGGAATGCGCCGTATTATGAACAAATGACGGGTAAGCTTAAGTTAAATAAAGAGATGCGTACACACTTACTGTTCCCCAAAAGACGTCAAGGCTGAGCAGCTTGATTGATCTTGCATTATATTGAAAAAAAATATTGTGCTAAACCAATAATATACATATCTTTGAAAATAATTTTGTATAAAAAAGATTGCTATGAATAGTCCCCGTCATATTCGCTCATTTTCTTCACTTTCAAAATCAGCATTGCTGAGCCATGAAACATTCAGACGTTTGATCTATGCGGCTTTTCTGATTTTGACTGTTTTGATCACTGGCACAGTTGGGTATCGGATCATTGAAAAAATTCCGCTGCTGGATGCGTTGTATATGACGGTTATCACCATTGCTACGGTAGGATTTCACGAAGTTGTGGAACTGAGTGATGGCGGTCGTTTGTTTACCATGCTGATGATTTTTCTGGGTATTGGTATTGGTGGGTATGCAATAGGTAATATAGCAGCTTTTTTTGTGCAAGGGCACCTTTTAGATTTATTAAAAGGAAGACAAATGGTTAGAGCAATAACAGGATTAGAAAAACATATTATTGTCTGCGGTTTTGGTAAAATCGGGCGATCTGTATGCGAACAATTGATAAACGCTAATAAAGAGTTTATTGTTATTGATACAGATGATGATAAAATTGACACGGCTTTGGGTATGGGGTATATAGCCGCCGTTGGAGAAGCTACAGATGATGATATTTTATTAAAAAGTGGCATTCAGAATGCCAGTGGACTCATTAGCGCCATCTCTGATGATGCTGCCAATGTGTACCTGGTATTGACCGCTCGGGCATTGAATTCAAAAATACGTATTATTGCCCGTGGTGTAGATGAAGCCTCTCGTAAAAAGATGGTTCTTGCGGGGGCAGACAAGGTCGTTTCGCCGTTTGAAATTGGTGGAAGGCGAATGGCTTCGTTGTTGATTAATCCTGATGTGGTAGAGTTTATGGATTCATTTAACCAGGCTGCAGATTATGGTTTGCGACTGGAAAAATTGACCATATCGGAAAACAGCCAGCTGGTTGGAAAACGTCTTGACGAATCTTATATCAAACGGGATACGGATGGCGCCATGATTATTGGTATAGAAAAAAAAGACAGAACCATGGAGATTAATCCTCCGGGATATACTGTTTTAGATAAAAATGATAAATTGTTGTCTTTGGGCAATGATAAACAAATTCAGAAATTGAAGAATCTTGTTTAAGATAGGAACGTAGTTTATGAAAAAGTTTGCAGTTTCTTTTTTGATTTTGGTTTTGCTGTGTTCATTGCCGGTTTTGGGGCAAACTACCGGAAAACGTACCATGGCAGTTTTGTATTTTGAAAACAATAGCCTGGATAAACGTGAAGAAATGGATCCCTTGAAAAAGGGGTTGGCAGACATGTTTACTACAGAGTTTTCGAAAATTGAACAGTTTCAGATGGTAGAGCGTGGGCAATTGGAACAGTTGTTTCAGGAAATGTCTTTGGGACAAAGCGGGATGCTTGATCCCAATTCCGCGCAGCAGGTAGGTAAACTGCTGGGAGCCCGGAATCTGGTGCTTGGTTCTTTTATGCACATGTTTGACGGCAAAATGCGTATTGATGTACGTATTGTAGAAGTTGAAACCGGCATTACCATCAAAGCCGAAGAAGAAACCGGCAAGCCCAAAGATTTGTACAAGCTGGTTACTCGTTTGGTTGCCAAAGTGATCAAAGATCTGGATGTTCGTATTTCCAAGGCAGAAATTGCAAAATTACGCGATGTAGATAACACCAATTTTGAAGCATCGTTGTTTTATGCCCGAGGGCTTGAATACGAAGATGCGGGTGATGTGAAAAACGCGATAAAGATGTATGAACGCGCGCTGAAAAAGAATAAACAGTTTTCTAAAGCTGCTCAAAAAATTCAGGAATTGAAAGCCAAGTGATTAACATGAAGAAATGTAAATATTTAAAATATGTATTATTACTGCTCTTGCTAGTATTTTTATCCGGTTGTGCTTCCTCATATTATTCTCGGGGCCAACAGGCATTAAAAGATGAAAATTATAATCAGGCCATTCGGGAGCTGAAACAAGCGGTTGGAGAGAATCCCAAAAATCTGGATGCTATACGAGATCTGGGTATTGCATTGTATCACAAGGGAAACAGCAAGATAGCTTTGCGTTTGCTCAAGATTGCTGCACTGAAAAATCCTGACGATCCTGTTGTGTCTTATTATCTTGGTCAGGTTTATGAAGACGCTGGCCAATTAAAAGAAGCCATTTCGCTTTATAAAAATTATGTAAATCTATCGCCCTTGAATCCATTTCGTCAGCAGCTTGAACAAAGGCTGGTTGCGCTGGTTAAACTGAGACTCAAGCAGGAGCTGCAAAAGACATTGACCCAGGAAAGTCTGCTTGAGATAGCTTCCATACCAGACAATGCTATTGCGGTTTTGTATTTTCTGAACATGAATAAATCCGGTGCATTAACTCCGCTGCAAAAAGGTTTAACTGAGATGTTGATAACCGACTTGTCTCAAATTGAAGGGCTTACTGTTGTTGAACGCGCGCGTCTTCAAACTTTAATGGAAGAGATGGGGATGAGCCAAGCAGGTGTTGTTGACGAGGCCACAGCAGCCCGGTTTGGCAAGTTGCTGGGTGCTTCCAAAGTTGTTCAGGGTACCTTGACACAACTGGATAATAACCAGTTACGTGTAGATGCCGGAATTACCAATATCAAAGGCGGTGGTTTAACAACCACCACCAACGCAGCCGGCAGTTTGCGGGATCTGTTTAAACTTGAAAAAGACATGGTTTTTAATATAATCGATGAAATGGGAATCAAGATCAGCCCACAGGAACGCAGGGCCATTGAACGTGTTCCAACAAAAAATCTGGTCGCCTATATGTATTATTGTAAAGCACTCGATCAGGAGGACAGAGGGCTGTATGATCAGGCCGAGTTGACCTATAAAGCTGCATTGGCCAAAGATCCCGGCTTTACTGCTGCTACCCAGGGAATTGAACGATCCAGGGCATATTCAAATTATAAAAAAACAGCAGGTACTCAAAAACCGAATTATGCAAAAGTGACTGCTGGTGGAGGTCGAGGAGGTAAAGGATCTCAATCTAAAAAGTCTGTAACGGGAAAAAGGAATACATCCTC
The DNA here is from genome assembly GCA_963693055.1 of bacterium. Lineage (GTDB taxonomy): Bacteria > Zhuqueibacterota > Zhuqueibacteria > Residuimicrobiales > Krinioviventaceae. The sequence goes on along the minus strand of OY843751.1, from coordinate 3,855,216 downwards.
TGTTAATACCGGGGCTGATGCTTCAGTTACAGACGCTTTAGGGAGCCGTCTGGACCGTACTGCTTTGAGTGTTTCATCCGGATTTTTACCGGGTGTTGAATCACGTGAAGCCACAACCGAAGAAAATGCTTCAACATTCGGTTCTTCGGCACCTATAACAATAAAAATACCAATTCCTGTAGTGCAACCTTAATTTGAGAGTTGATGTGATGAATAGATGGTTTTATATATTGATGATTTTTCTCTTTCCCTGCTCTGTTACTTTTTCACAGGTGGGTATTCAATCTTTTCAGCAGTATCGTACACTTTCTGCCAAAGTTGGATATCAATACTGGAATGCCGGAGATGACCAGGTGGAACAAATGTCAATTCCGGTTACGTTTGCGTATTCTGTTAATGATCAATTGAAACTGGATGTTATTACATCTCCTGCATTCAGTACCTTGATTACACAAACCGAAACCAAACTGGGAGGGATGTCTGATACCCGCATAAGAGGTTCATATCTGTTTAATAACGAGGTAATGCTGTTGACCTTTGGCGTAAACCTGCCTTTAGGCAAGAGCTCTCTGGATCAGGAAGAATATACTGTAGCAAATATTCTTGCTACCCATGCTTTAAATTTTCAATCACCCTTGTTAGGGCAGGGACTGGATGTAAGTACGGGTTTTGTTATGGTGCAAAACTGGAATGATCTGGTGCTTGGTTTTGGGGCCGGTTTTCTTTACCGGGGCTCTTATGAACCGTTCAGCGATTATGATTTTAATTATAATCCGGGTGATGAATTTTCTATTTCCGGTGGTGTTGATTATTTCGTGAGCCGTGATGACAAGTTGATGATAGATGTCAGTTATACTATTTATGGTAAAGACCAGGCAAACGATATTCAGGTGTTTAAATCCGGAAATCGTTTAACATTGCAGGCTTTGTGGGTTATGGAACGCGAGTTTTTATCATGGGTTTTTCTTGCTCGCAACCGAATTCAGGGTAAAAATCAGGCAGGCTCGGGAGAATTGATCCCTGAGCGGCAAAACAGTAATGGAAACGAGTTTGAGCTGAGTGCAACCGGACTTTATAAACTAAATCCTGCTACGCGGGTAACCGGTGTGATTGAATCCAGAATTTATTCAAACAATGCGTATGATATTGGCGGTGCAACCATATTCGGATTGGGTGGTGGAGGCGATCGCAGATTGACTGACCGGTTTTATATTGATGTGGATCTGCGCTATTATTTTGGTTCTATTAATGCCGCAACAGAAAGTGTGGGCCTGAGCGGATTTCAGGCGCTTGGTGGTTTTAAATTTTATATGTAATCTTTGCTGAGGTAATATATGTCTAAATATACTGGGATAATTTTTAGTATACTCATATTGATCATCATTGGGATTGGATGTGTGAAATCTCCCAATACTCCTGTGGCTTCCAAACCGGAACTTGCTCTTGAACTCGAGTTTCATAATGCACCTTTTGGCGCTTCTTTGGACGGAAATACCGTTCAGGCAACCGGTTCAATGTTGAACAAGGCAAATGCAATTATTGAATTGCCCGTTGTAGTTTTAAATTTTGATGAAAATATCGGCGAAACCGCGCATGACGAATCGGGATTTGAGAATAATGCCTATCTCACGAATACGGAATGGGATGTTTCAAGCGATGGTGATAAAGTCCGACGAACTGTGGCATTGTCCGGATTAAACTCGTATGGACAAATTTATGATTATTATTATCAATTGAGCGGAGTATACGGTGTATCCGTAGATGTTGTGTTAAATGTATTTGATTCACAGCTTGCACATCAAATCATTGTTGATAAAATTGATTACAAAGGTGACGGTTACCGAATGGGGTTAATTGACAGGGTACCTTATTTTGAAATCAGTAAAGACAATGTTGCAACACGCATTACATCGAATTCCGCATTAAATCCAAACCAATGGTACTCTTTACGCGGACAGTTTTCCCCCAGTCCGCCTTATTTGCAGATTACCAATGCGGTTGACACTACTTTTACGTTCGAATCTGACAGAATTAACCTCAACGTTTCCAGTTCTAACCTGACTATTGGGGCGGGTACTACTGGCAGTTTTGGCGTTGGAAATTATTTAAATGGATATATTGACGAGCTGGTTATAAAAACCTCAATGCAGTATGAAGAATTTGATCTGGTACGTGTTGGAGTGCTGGATGCAAATATTATGGTGGAATCGGATACCATAAAAAATTTGACATCTGAGGAACTGTCGTCTCATTTTTATGAGAATGAAATCTGGCAGGATGTGTATTCCAGAATGGACAGGATTTTTTACAGTTCAGATACTACCGCGGCCCTGAATTGGGGCAATATTCGGGAGCTATGGGACCAATTCTATTCCACGATATCAGAACAGAATTTAGCTATCAGTAATGGTTTTGCCGAGGGAACAGTGAATGGTGTGCCGGGTTTGAATATATTATCTGTTGGAGCCATGAGAGGGGACAGAATGGTCTATTATGGCTATGGATTTGTTTATGCCTTTAGCGACAGATCTACCAATGCGTATATTCACATGTGGCAGGTTGAATAGAGCTGTATTGATGAAACGCTACTTGTTGTGGGCAGGATTATTTCTGGCATTTGCTGTTGCCTCTAAACTATATACCGGTCCTTTTCGATCAGCGGTTGATGCCTGGGTAGGGGATGTAGGCATAGTGGCCTGTTTATATTTTGTCATTGGCGCCTTTTTTACCCGTTTAAAGCCTTTTAATAAATTGATTATTATAGCTGCTGTTGCAGTATTTGTAGAGTGTTTTCAACTTTCGGGTATTCCTAAAGCGATGAATTTACCTGCTCCATTTATCTGGATTTTGGGTTCACAATTTGATGTGTTGGATTTTTTGTTTTATGCCATAGGATTGGCAATCGCTTATTTCATGGACAAGAGAATATATGTCGAATCATGATCTATTGAACATTGCTCATCGGGGCGCATCCGGATACGCTCCGGAAAATACTCATGCCGCTTTTGAAAAGGCCATTGAAATGGGTGCGGATGGTATTGAACTGGATGTACAGCTCACCTCCGATAATCGCATTGTAGTGATGCATGATGAAAAATTAAACCGTACTACCAACCTCACGGGCCATTTGAGTGAGTTTACGCTGGAGCAGTTGAAACAGGGCGATGCGGGTAGCTGGTTTTCACCGGAATTTGGAGATGAGACCGTACCCTTGTTTGATAATGTGATTGAACAGGTCAAAGACAAAATGCTGCTGGATATAGAGGTGAAATATCATACTCCCGCTGATCTGAATATTGTAAAACCTTTGCTGCAATTGCTGGAACGGACCCGGTTTAACGACTTTATAATAACCTCCTTTTCAGATACAATTTTGTACAGGATTAAAGATTTGGCCCCGCATATTGCTGTGGGATTGATTTTTTCAAAAATGAACGATTTTGAAAAAGCAGATACCAGTCGTTTTGATTATGTTTGTCCAAAATTTACGTTGATTACTGAAAAGAATGTAACCCTTTGGAATAGTATGCAAAAGCGCATCTGGACGTGGACACCCAATACAGAAACAGAGATACAGCCCTTGATTGAAAGTGGAGTGGAGGCAATTATAAGCAATTATCCGGACCGTGTAAAAAATTTATTAAAAAATACAAAAAATACTTGACTAGAAATAAAAAAAGCTATATATTATATAGCTATGTACGAGAGCTTTCTGCTCAGCAATATGGTGGGTGTAGCTCAGTTGGTAGAGCGCTAGGTTGTGGTCCTGGTCGTCGCGGGTTCAAGTCCCGTCACTCACCCTGATTTACACCAAAAAATACTTAGACGTCCCCTTCGTCTAGTGGTTAGGACTCAGGATTTTCATTCCTGCAACAGGGGTTCGACTCCCCTAGGGGATGCTTTTAAAAGGCTATCAGAAATGATAGCCTTTTTGCGTTTAAGAGTATCAAGTATCGTCCAGTGGTACCGACTCTGGTTTTATCATTCCCGCAACAGGGGTTCGACCCGCCCCAGGGGATGCTTTTAAAAGGCTATCAGAAATGATAGCCTTTTTGCGTTTAAGAGTATCAAGTATCGTCCAGTGGTACCGACTCTGGTTTTATCATTCCCGCAACAGGGGTTCGACTCCCCCAGGGGATGCTTTAAAGGCTGCCAAGAATGGCTGCCTTTTTGCGTTTTGGGGTATTAGAGTATCGTCCAGTGGTTCGGACTCGTATTTTATCATTCCCGCAACAGGGATTTAACCCGCCCTAGGGGATGCTTTAAAGGCTGCCAAGAATGGCTGCCTTTTTGCGTTTTGGGGTATTAGAGTATCGTCCAGTGGTTCGGACTCGTATTTTATCATTCCCGCAACAGGGATTTAACCCGCCCTAGGGGATGCTTTAAAGGCTGCCAAGTTAGGCGGCCTTTTTGCGTTTTGGGGTATTAGAGTATCGTCCAGTGATCCCGACTCTGGTTTTATCATTCCCGCAACAGGGATTTAACCCGCCCCAGGGGATGCTTTAAAGGCTGCCAAGTTAGGCGGCCTTTTTGCGTTTTGGGGTATTAGAGTATCGTCCAGTGGTTTGGACTCGTATTTTATCATTCCCGCAACAGGGGTTCGACTCCCCCAGGGGATGCTTTAAAGGCTGCCAAGTTAGGCGGCCTTTTTGCGTTTTGGGGTATTAGAGTATCGTCCAGTGGTTCAGACTCGTATTTTATCATTCCCGCAACAAGAGGCCACCTCGCCTTCGGAATGCATTAATGGCGTTTTTGAATTGGAAAAGGTGTCACACAATTGAATATATTTTTATGTAAATAATCAGAATGATTAAAAGGAGGGGAAATTATTTATGGATTAATAACATCATATATAGCTTCATTTCCTGTTTCTATTGCCCAACAGGCATTGCCATAGTTGAAATGCCAGTATTCTATAACATCAACGACAAAATCTTCATTTTCAAACAGATCAATTAATAATTTTCTGTTCTTTTGGGCATTGAATGATATATCCGGATGGTAGGGGTAACATCTTTCATTCAGGTCTATTTTTAAACCCTCATTCGTTCCAAAATCCATAACACAATTGTTCTTCAAATCAAATATCAACGCATCCACAGCGCCACCGGTTGCGTGCATCGACAAGGTATCAGGAGCGATATAAAAAGAAACGATTTCTGCTATTTCTTCCAATGATTTGTCCGGATGTGTTTGTTGCATAAAGACAACTTTATTTTCCCATAAAAAACGCTGATGTTCAAAAGATCTCCAGGCTGAACGAATGATCAATTCTTTATCGTCCTGGACCAGTATTTTACTTATGCGACCAATTTTTTCATAAACAGCTTCTCTTACTAAATATTGATAATTTTCTATAATTGTGGGCTCAAACATTAAACTAAATCCCGAATCTTTTAGACTAACCAGTGGTGAATTGTCATCTTTGACGGGAAAAGTGGGATAAAGCTGTTTGATCCTTTTTTCTTTTTGTTCAGCTTTTATGCAATATTCTCGAGTATTCATATGCTTTTAATCTCTTTAAATACGTATGACGAAGTCATTGCTGCAAGCAAAGCTCCATAATTTAAATTAAATTTCAATTCGTCTCCCACCTGTAGTTTTATGTTTTTTGCGTTAATGATCATGTGATCACTGCTTGCTCCCAGGATATCAATATCCATTCTGGGAGTTAATCCGGAAACCGGAATATCCTGCAAACCAATCCCCAATATAGCTCTCCTCATAGAACCTTGGTCTTGAAATTCAGGGGTGTTTCCAAAGGCATCCTGACCCGTTTTTCCATAGGGAAGAGAGGGTTTTATTTTAGATTCAATAACTTCTACTACCAGGGTAAACGCGTCAGTAAACAATCCGGAAATGGGTTCCCTGTCAAGTGTCTCACATCCCAAATAAATTGATTCTCCAAGCCGCAGGTTGTTAATTTTTCCTACATTTGTAGCTGAAATGAACCAATTATAATTGGCCGAGTTGCCACCGGAAATGAATTCCAATATGAGGCTAAATTTTTTTTCAACATCCATTGCAATAGATGACAGCATTGCCATTTTTTCATTATCAGGTTTAATGCCGCCAAAACAGGCCAGATTTGTCCCTAAACCTACAAGCTCAATGCCTTCAAGCTTTAATACCTGTTGAACAGTACGATCTAAATCCTTTGGCATGATACCTTCTCTTAAATCTCCAAGTTCAACCATTAAAATGATTTGATGCGTGGTTTGAGATTCTATTGCAAAATGTGAAAGTTTTTGAATCACAATGAGTTCAGAATTCAGACTAATGTCCGCAAATTTTACAACACTTTTGGACTGACTGAGGCAGGGCGTCCTTAGAAGCATAAACTTGGCATCTATTCCTGAATTGCGCATTTTTATGATATTGTCTATCCTTGAATCAGCAAGGATGTTTATACCTGCTTGTAGTAAAGCATCAGCAATAACAGGTTCTCCACAAATGGCTTTTGTCACCCCAATAACATCAACCCCTTTTGATCCATACAACTCTTTCAGCAATGTTGCATTATGGGTAATTTTTTTGAGATCTATTTCTAATCTTGGAGTTGACATACCAGCGGTGCGCTTTCCTGTAATTCCGGAAAAGTGTTAAATAACTGTTCAACAATTTTATCACATCCGAATTTTAAAACATCAGTTGCAGGGATTTCAAATCTATATTCATATTCTTTAATTTTATTACTCACTTCACTGTCAGTCATGTCTTCATGATTGATTGTAATGGCAATGACTTTTGATTTAGAAAATACTTGCAAGAGTTCAATCTCACTTTCAAGTGTGGGCATATTAAAGCTGGAAAAATCGCACCGTTTTTTTCTTTTAGGCGGATGCTGAAGTATAATTGCATTTGGCATAGATCCCCTTATAATTGCAACTGAAGAGGTAAATGCCGGATGCCCCAGAGAGCCCTGGCCTTCGACGACAATTATATCCGGATTTTCTTGTTCATAAGCATTGACAACTGCATTTTCTACTTCTCCGGTAGAGTATCCAGTTGTTAAAACATCTACTGCTATACCAAACTTTGATCCCTGAAGCAAACCGGTTTGACCTGTTGTTACAAATGAGGCATTTAAGCCATTTTGTCTCAAGGCTTCAACAATTTTGAGTGCGGTAGTCCTCTTGCCAACGGCACAATCTGTGCCCAATACAGTAATGACCGGTACATTGACATTAATAATACGTCCAGAGAATAAATGCAAGTCTTTACGTGCCGGGGGTTTTCTGACATCGACTATTTTTACATTATATTTTTGCGCTTTCTGTATAAATTCTTCATCATCAGTAAAGTATTCAGGCAGTCCGCTTATAATGTTCATGCCTGTTTTCATAGCGTCAAATAATATATTCCTCTGGTCATCATCAAGCAATGTTGAGAGAGGGGCAATGCCATAAATTAAAGATTCGGGAACAAACCCCAGCTTTTTAATCGAATCTTTAATACTTTTAAAGATTGGAATTCCGTTCTTTATTCCATCAAGATACTCTCCGGCATCAAGCCCTGCTTTGGAACTATCGATTATACCAAGAATATCATATTTTTCTGATTGTCTGGCCAGTCCATTAGCAACTTTACCATCCAGCTTGCCGAATTCATTTTCACTATAAACAATCGCTTTTGTTTTCATTGGTTACCTTTTGATTAGGTTAATACCAGTATTCATAATTGAATATACGTATTTTGCAGTATTTACTTGTAGCTTCATGTGGTTGGGTTGCGATAAGGTATATGGATTGATTAATAAACCCAAGATTAGCTGTTATTGTAAAAGAAATAAAAACAGGAACACATAACAATACGAGAGGTTCCAAACAATCTGATTTTGTTGAGATAAACAAGAAATACTTGTATAGGAATGTAGGCTTGTCAAACCGTTATTGTGTTACATAAAAATGGCTAAATGTTACATATATCACATGTTTTCCAGGTTTTTCTTACGTTTTTGCTTCAATTGTTTGTAAAAGGAAGGAGATAGACCCGTTACTTTTTTGAATTGATTGGACAAATGGGCAACACTGCTATAATGTAGTTTATAGGAAATTTCCGTAAGATTCAACTCGTCATATAAAAGTAATTCTTTGACCTTTTCGATTTTATGATTGATAATGTACTGCTGAATGGTTATGCCCTTGACCTCTGAAAATGTGTTTGCCAGATAAGTATAATCATAGCCTAATTGTTCACTGATATAATCCGAATAATTCATTTTGGGTAATTCATTTGAATGATGAATCATTTCAATAATTACATTTTTTATTTTTTCAATCAGGATACTTTTTTTATCATCCAGCAGCTCAAGCCCTGATCTTGACAAGTTTTTTTTAAATTGCTCACGTTGTTCTATAGATAGGTTTTCTATAATTTCAACCATACCCAATTCAATTTTTGAGTGATGTAGTCCAAGTTTTTTCAACTCTTCTTCTACCATCATCTTGCATCGCAAGCTTACCATGTATTTAATGTATAGTTTCATAAGATTTTTTGATTCAACTATATAACATGAATGGTAACAGGCGCGAACGGCAATACAATCCTGCAATGCAAAATTGACGTCCAGTGTGAAAATTCGTGTTTAGCCCTTTGGTATATATCAATATACAAAAAATTATATACATTAATTCCGGAATATAATTTGAAATCCAAAATACTCGCGCTTTTGTATTCGGCCGGAGAAATACTAGTTTTTTTGAACTGATCGATAAAATAATTGGATTAATGAAATATTGATTGAAAAACATTTTCAGCGTTTTTTTTTCTGATTAGTTACATCTCTGTCTTTAATCATGTTAAATCAAGTAGTTGTTTAAAGTCTTTATAAAAAAGGTTCGACAATTCAACATCATGAGATCTTGAGGCTGCCGGAAACGGGGCCTTTTTGCGTTTAATGCCCACCCATATCCACAGGTTAAACCTGATAATTATTCTTTGAATTCAAACTCTTGCCTTTTATCTTTTATTATATGAAATACCTGGTTTGAATATTTTTGTTGTAATTATACAACAAAAGTTTTAGTAATTTTTACTTGTTGGGTGTTTTAATGCATAAATTATATATTTTAATTTTTTACATTCTGTCATTTTTTATAATTTTCATCAATAACAGCTATTCTCAATGGCTGCAGACAAACGGACCCTTTGGTGGAGATGTAATGGCCTTTGCTGTTTCCGATACAAACATTTTTGTCGGCACTCATGGTGACGGTGTTTTCCTGTCTACAAATAACGCAAAAACCTGGAGCAAGACTAGTCCTGATTATCAAATACAGTTTGTGAATACGCTTATTTTTATGGATAGCCTCCTTTTTGCAGGCACCTATGGTGATGGAGTGTACTTTTTACCGGATTTTGGTGAATCCTGGATTCCTGCAAGCTCAGGACTGACTGAGCTCGATGTTCGTACGCTTGCAGTGTATGATACAATGTTATTTGCAGGAACCTATGGAGGGGGCATTTTTCGTTCTACGGATAAGGGGAATTCCTGGGAAGAGGTGAATACAGGATTAACCAATACCCGGATTAATACGATTGCAGTTCTGGATACTATTATTTTTGCTGGCAGTCACGGCAATGGTATCTTTATGTCAATGGACAATGGTAATTCCTGGGAAAATTCGAACAATGGCATATGGGCTGATCATATACGTTGCTTTGCAATCTCTGATACAACAATTTTTGCAGGAACATGGGAAGGTGTTTTTCGTTCCACAGACAATGGTGCATCCTGGAACGCATTGCATTCAGGGACAATGAAACCATCTGTAGAGTGTATGGTAATTATGGATTCTACCCTTTTTGCCGGTACAGCCAGAGGGAAAATTTTGTCGTCGATGAATAATGGAGATTCCTGGACAACCCTGGATTCAGGATTAGTGTATGATAAAATTCAGGCACTTGCTGTTATCGATACCAATTTGTTAGCCGGAACTGAAAATAAAGGTGTTTTTCTTTCCACTGATAAAGGTAATTCCTGGCAACCTGTTAATCAGGGCTTGCAAATGTCAAGCGTGCAGGCCCTTACTGCAACTGATTCATTTCTTTTTGCCGGATCCGATGGCGGAGGCATCTTTCGCTCCTCCGATGAAGGAGCGTTTTGGGAAGAATCAAGTACAGGACTGGATTGGATGAAAATTACTGACTTTGTTGTTAGGGATTCAAATCTGTTTGCTGCGACTAGTGGGGGATTTATTTATCGATCAACAAATTATGGTTCAACATGGGAAAATTTGAACAAAGGTTTAAAGTCTTCTGATATTCAATCCATAGTATTCATGGATTCGATTCTATTTGCAGGAGCCAGTGGCACGGGTGTTCATCTTTCTTTGAATAATGGTAATACCTGGGAAAACGTAAGTTCAGGTATGACAAATTATTTTGTTACCACATTTGCTGTTATGGATTCACATCTTTTTGTGGGTACAGATGGAGGAGGGGTACTGTTAACAACAGACAAGGGAGAAACCTGGTTAGAAATGAATTCAGGTTTACTTGATAAAAAAATTACATCATTAAAAGTTTTAAAAACATATATTTTTGCCGGGACGGATGATGGAGGGGGTGTATATCGTTCTGATGACAAGGGTGAAACCTGGACCAAAGTGAATGAAGGATTAACCGACTATTATATTAATGCGTTTGCAGTATCAGGAACAAATCTCTTTGCAGGAACACCTGTAGGTGTTTTCCTTTCTACGGATTTCGGGCAATCCTGGATGGATATTACAACCGGTACAGGATTTATTAGACAAGGCGTCCAATCTCTGACAATAGCTGATACATTTCTTTATGCTGGAACTCAGTATGGCGGGGTTTGGAAACGCCCTTTGCCTGAAGTGATTGTATCTGTAAGTGAGAAAAGTGATAATTTTCCATCAGAATATGCTTTGGGTAACAATTACCCGAACCCATTCAATCCTGAGACCCATATCCGTTTTTCAGTTCCAAAATTATCTGACGTAAAAATAACAATTTATAATATCCAGGGACAATTTGTTGAAACGATCTATGATAGCGAGACACCTGCCGGATTTTATAATATAATGTGGAGCGCTTCTGCACATCCTTCCGGAATATATTTTATAAGAATGACTGCAGACAATTTTCATAAAACACAAAAGTGTCTGTTGTTAAAATAAGGAGAATTTTCCAGTAGGTTTTGCAAAAAAGGTTGTCATTTTGTGTTTGGGGTGTATAATGAGAACAAAATTGAGTTATTTTGAGATTTTTTACCACAATTATCTTGATTTTATTGAATTCATTGTTATATTAATAAATTATTCCAAATAACAATTAAAATGAGATGTTTTATGAGTTTATACGCTTTGGTGCGGGAAAGTAGTAAGAAAACATCAAGCAGATATAGAGCTCAATCAACAACAGGTAGTAATAATAATCCCCAAATTGATTTGGGCACATTAACAAAATATGTACCGACTGAATCGATAACAATTTATATAACCGGTTTGTCTCTTATTCCCATCTTAAAGAGTCAGATACCTTTGTTTGCGCCAATTATATATTGGTTTTGTTTAGCATGTACACCTTTGTTTGTTCTTATTGTGTATAAAATTGAAAAAACAGAGGGTACCGTTTTCCCTTGGTGGGAACTTTTTGCTGCAACCCTGGCTTTTGCAGTATGGGGTTTGGCAATAAATGGAGCCCCCTTTTTTGAATCCAATGAATACCGGATTTTATTTAGTTTTATAGCTCTGATTATATCAACATTTTTTGAGCTATTGAATCAATTATTCTACAAAATCAGGAAGGTTGGCAAGGTTGGAACTGGAAAAAGTAAGACTGCTTAAATCAGAAATTATTAAAAATTTAAATGGAATTCATCAGGTAAAACAGCTTGAACCAAAATTTCAAAATTTTTTTAAAGATTATAGAGACTCTACACAAAGGATGTTAGCTGTAGGCTATGCCAAAAAGAAAGCAGGAAACTATTCGCTTGAATTACGCGTTAAATCAAAAAACGGTAAAGCAGCAGAATTGGCTTGTAGAATTCGTGATACATTAAAAGATGATGTAAATATCAAAATATTAAGAAATATTAAAATACCAGACAGCCCTGCTGAATGTGAGAAACTTGCAAAAAGCCAATCAAATTACAACTTTACCGGGTATCCTCCGTTTTGCACGAAAAATAAGACGTTATCCATAGGACTGTCTATAGGGCATAGTAACGGCGGAAGCGGAACTTTAGGCGCTTTTTTTATAGATCCTGACAACCAGAATAAATTGATACTGAGTTGTAATCACGTTCTCGCATTGTGCAATACGGCAGAAGAAGGTGATCCTATATTTCATCCCGGCAGTGTTGACAGCAGTTGTACTTCGGATAATATTATTGGGTATCTGGAAAAATATTACCATTTGAGTACTGAAAATGCAAAGCAATATGATGCAGCTTTTGCTAAGCTTAAAAGTAAGATACGTATAAAAGGAAATGTTATACCTGAAGGTGATTTTAAGGGGCAATATATCCATCCTCCCAATACTGAAGCAGTAGTTATTGGTACAGAAGTAGAAAAGTTTGGTAGAACTACTGGTCATTCACGTGGGGCTGTTAAATCAGCATCAATGGATGGTATTAAAATTGAAATGGATAATATAAATGATAAAACAAAAACCTTTTCCTTTAATGATATTTTTGAAGTATATTCTATTAAAGTTGACGAACCGTTTTCCAAAGCTGGAGATTCTGGTAGTCTGGTTTTTTACCGAAATAATAGTGAATTTTATGCTATCGGTATAGTATTTGCAGGTGCAGAAACAGCCGGTTTTGAAGGAAGTGAATATAAACCAATAAGTTTATGTTACACATTAAAGAACGTAATAAATGATCCGAACATAACCTATAAATGGTATGAAAATGACTAAAATTAACACCGCCAAAGTTCACTTGAGAGATAAATTAGAAAAATATAGTTTTTTCAAGGGGATAAGTATATCCCGGAACGAGGCTGGTAAACCTATTCTGGTTGTATATGTGGATCCGTCATATCAAAAAGATCCGCAGATTGATGAATACTATCAGGATATTCCTATTGAGATCAAATATATTCGAAATGTAACATTTTATTCCAAAGCTGCATCTCTTTAATTTTCAAATATTTGATCCTATATACGATTATCTGCACTTTTGACTAAATATATACTTATTTATACAATTTGAGAGTATAAAAAAAGCTAATATGTATTGTTAAGACACCGGGTTTTATTTATAACACTTTTTATTCCTGAATAAAAAAGTGATAATTTCAGAATAAGCACCATTCAATATCTATTCTCTATGTGTTTTGATAATGGATATACTAAAATTTTGCACTCAAAGCTCCGGCACTTCATCGAAAAACCAAATATAGTCAAAGAACCCTGTTTTAATACTATATCAATAATAATTTTAGGAACATTGTAGAATTGGATTTCTATCGAGATAGTGTCCTTTTTTTATCTCTTTTGTGGCATTGTGTAAACAACACTCGTAAAAATCAAAGTATAAAATAAAATATATCCAGAGAGTGAAAAAATAAATGCTTTTCAGGATAATCGCTACAATTCAGATAGCTAACTATGCTATAGGACGATAAATAAAAAAAGCTACCAAGCTTTATTGTTATTTTTGTGGTTAGGAATGGAGTAGGGGAGCCTGGCGGCCGGAAGATGGACTGGCGTGTCAAAAGGGCCGGTTCAAGTTATCAGTTATCAGTGGCCGGGAGTCAGCTAAAAGCACGGTTATCAAATAGCCCAAAGATATAATATTGAATTCACTTTTTCCATTTACGAAATCTCTTGCAAAACCTCTGTCTTTTCGCTGCCGCCAAAGGTGATGCCCATATCTTTTAACAGCTTGAACGGTGGTTCGCCGCCGGCAAATATTAATATATAATCATTGGGAAGCTTCATCGTTTCTTTATCCGTTTGCAAGAGTACAGAATCTGTATTAATTTCTTTTACATTTGAATCAAAGATTATATTAACTTTGCCGTCATTAACGAGCTCATCAATATTGTATTGGTTTTTCTTTTTTAATCGGAAAAATTTAGATTTGCGATAAGAAATTGTTACGGTATTGCCGGGCTGCATGGCAAGGCCTACAGCAGCCTCAATCGCACTGTCACCACCACCCACAACCAAAATGTGATTGTTTTGAAAGCTTTCGGCATCAACCAGTTTGTACATGACTTTGGACAACTCTTCTCCGGGGACACCCAGTTTTCTGGGAGTGCCACGGCGTCCCAGTGCCAATATTAAACTTTGGCTTTTATAGAGGCTGTTTTGTGTTTTGATACTCAATAAATCGTCTTGTTTTGTTACTTTTTCCAGTTTTTCACCAATTTTTATATTTAAATGGTGCTGCTGATGAATGTCATCCCAGATTGCAAGCAGTTCTTCCTTGGTATATTCACTGTTATTTAACCAGCCGTAAAGTGGTATTTCTACGGGATGGGTCATGACCACTTTTTTGCGGGGATATTGTAAAATGGTACCGCCAAATCCCTGCTGGTCAAGGACCAGATACGAGAGTTTGTGCTGAATGGCTGTTAGCGCGGCGCTGATGCCTGCCGGGCCCGCACCGATAATGATTACATCATAAAGATCATCACGTTTTGAAATGGATGCAGCGATCCGGTCGACTACTTTTTTACCTTGGCCTATTGCGTTTTTAATCAGTGCCAATCCACCCAGTTCGCCGGCAATAAAAATCCCCGGAATGGATGTTTCATTGTACTCATCCATCACCGGTATATCGTCCCGCTGTTTGATATCTCCCAAACCTACGGTTATGGCATTGACCGGGCACGCTTCGGCGCAACGCGCGTGCCCCACGCATTTCAATCCGTTAATTACAGTGGATTTACCCATAACAACGCCCAACACATCACCTTCGGGGCATGCTCTTACACAAGAACCGCATCCAAAGCATCGCATGAGATCAATTTGCGGGAATTGCGCTATGGGTTTATCTGCTCCCAAAGAAACCGCTTCCTGGTGCCTGTCAAAGTCCGCTTTTTGTTGCTTACGGAATTTTATAAAATAAGGGATAAAGACAAACCCCATTAAAAGTATTGCTGCTATCCATATAAAAAGTGATTCCATAGTGTGCATCCTGATTAATAATCTACGTAAAAAACTAGAACCGGTAACCCATTTCAATATATATCCGGTGCCCTGGCGAGTCCGATCCCCAGATATATTCGTAATTCTCATCGAGATAGATGTGTCTAAAAATCTGTAAATTTCCGTTTAAACGTAACCAGTGGTTAGAACGGGTGGTATTGGTTGTGCTCAACACATACGAATAGTTACCATAACTCATGTTTACATTATGCCCAGCCCTAAAGTATTTGCCCATTCTTAAAGATGCATTAAATCCTGTTGAAAAATAATTTTGAAATCCTGATCCATAAAAATTTACATACAGGTTGTGATCAGTAATATTGTTTTTACTGACGCCCAATGCCCCGGAATATGTGTTTTCCGTATCGGTTTCTCTGGCACGTATACCCGCGTTAGCATACACCCGATAGTTGCCCGGCAAACGGAGGTTCAGATTCCAGCGAGCTCCATAACGCATGGCATCATCAAACAGGCTGTCTGCAACAGAACGGATTTCGTATGTATAATAATTTTTCCGATCGTCAAAACTTAATCCTGTTGTAATGCTCCGGGTAATAGCATAAGAAAAGTTGAGATAAAGATTGGTAAGAGATATATTTTCGCCGCTTTTATCTTTGCGCCAGTCACGGTTTACATCGAGTTCTGCACTGCTATAGAGATTAAATTGTTGTGAAGAAAAGCTGTTTTGCAGATAGACAAATTCGCGGCTTACCTCAGCACCATGATATTCTCCGGCAGCGGCCAGGGTAGATTCAAACCGCTTGCCTCCATATTGGCCTTGTAAATAATTAATATAGGCGCCATATTTTTGTATGGATGTCTGGAAATCGGCATACTGCCATTGGGGTTGCGTACCGGCAAAAACACCGTATCGTAAATTTTCGGTTGTATTGTGTTGTATTAAAGCACCGTCAATATAACCAATGCCGCTGAATTTGTTCGAGATAATACGTCCCAGTTTATAATTTATTGCTGCATTATCATCATCAAAACTCAGACTGACGGTATAAATGCGGTTGCGCCATTCGTTTCTGGCTGTAGTACCGCTTAGATGCGTCATCCGTTTGTTATACCGGCTTTTGGTTTTGATCCTGAAATTCAGGTTTTTGGTAAACACATTCTTCATTCTTAGATTCAATCGTCCACCCGGTTGATCAAAACTGAAATTTCCTTCAGACATGTCTTCAAAATGGTACCATTGCAAAGAAACGCTGCCCCTGATTTTCATATCATTCTGTTTTGTTTGGGTCTTTTGGCGTAGTATGGTTTTTCTTGTTTTCAGTGGAGAAGACACGGTTTCGAATTTTTCCTGCTGACGAAGCACCAAAGGCCTTGCCAAATCTCCCGGTTGAACTTGCATGCTTTGCGATACAATTGTACATGCCGCTGAATGATCTGCTGTGTAATTAATCGTCATTACCGCAATACGAGTGTTTTTACGCATTACGATTATTGTATCTCCAACTGCAAGTCCATCTATGCTGCCGCCATCAATATAAATGTTTTCATTCGAGATATATTTAATGGTAAAATCTTTAGCAGATTCTTGTGCGGAAATACTCGAAATAGAAATCAAAATCAGGATGAAAATACTATTTTTTATAAAGTTCATAATTAATCCTCCGCTTTGCCATCATGATGACAACGGTAACACGCATCACTGTTGTAGCTAAATCCACTTATTTCGTCATGTTCTCCAACCATACTCGATTGATTATGCTCATGACAGTTGAGACAACTGAATATCTGGAAATTACCGGGATTGGTATGACAGATATTGCAATTTTCCCATTCACCTGCATGCGCTCCGGAAGAGATGGGGAAGCGGGATTCGTGCTCGGCAAACATTGCCGGAAACCATGCGAGCATACTGTGGCAATCTTCGCATCTGTGATTAAATCCAAAATCCTGGTGTGAGGGATCAGTCGTGTTTTTGTAATCCTGTTCATGACAGGTATAACAATCTGATTGAATGCGGGCAAATTCACCCACAATTTCTGATATATGGCAGGCATCGCAATCCAACCGACTGTGCGCGCCCAGTACCGGGAATGTTGTATTGGCATGGACCTTGAAAATATCTTTGACCTGCCACCCACTGGTTGTATGGCATTGGTCACAGGGATATGTTAATTTCCCCTGGTGAATATCAAGATGACATTGTTTGCATTCCATCCTGATTTGAGAAAAATCTTCAAGATTGTGGCAGTCAACGCATTCCAGGTTATGGTGCCTGCCATCCAGTGGAAATTGTGTTGACTTGTGGTCAAACGTAATAGTATTCCAGTTTTCTGTCAGGTGACAACTGTTACATTCCAGTTTCAATTGCTTGTGGGGTATGTCTTTCGAGTATACATAATTGATAAAAAATGCTGTAGAGATACTGAGAAAAATCAAGATTTTAAATGCTGTTTTCATTAATCTTCTTTCCCATTTGGGTGACAATTATAACAAGCCGTACTCAGGTACTGATAGTTTCTTACTTCATCATGTTCGTTGTCCATTTCAGATTTTTGATGCTCATGACAGTTGATACATTCAAATACGGTATAATTTGATGCGTTGGTGTGACAATCAGAACATGCATCCCATTCTCCGCGATGCTCGCCGGAATAAATGGGGAAATAGCGGGCATCATGGTCCCAGGTGGTTTGCTCCCAGTTGTTGGTATTGTGACAATCCTGACAGGTAACCGGGAATTGAGAAGCTTTATGATTGGGATCTGTTGTATTATTGTACTCGTTTTCATGACAGAAAAAACAATCCGCTGGTGTATTGGTATATCCATTAACATGGCAATCCAGACATGTTGCTGTTGTATGTGCTCCGGTAAGCGGAAAACCGGTATTATTATGATCAAAGGTTGCTGGTGTCCATGCGGTTGTGGAGTGGCAGATAGTGCAAACGTGATCAAAATTACCGGTGACGTGATTGGGCTCTGTCACGGACTTGAAATCCGGTTCGTGGCACGAATAGCAATCTGACGGCGTATTAGTATATCCATTAACATGGCAATCCAGACATGTTGCTGTTGTATGTGCTCCGGTAAGCGGAAAACCGGTATTATTATGATCAAAGGTTGCGGGTGTCCAAGCGGTTGTAGAGTGGCAGATAGTGCACACATGATCAAAATTACTGGTGACGTGATTGGGCTCTGTCACGGACTTGAAATCCGGTTCGTGGCACGAGTAGCAATCTGATGGCGTATTGGTATATCCATTAACATGGCAATCCAGACATGTTGCTGTTGTATGTGCTCCGGTAAGCGGAAAACCGGTATTATTATGATCAAAGGTTGCTGGTGTCCATGTGGTTGTGGAATGACAGATGGTACATACGTGATCAAAATTACCGGTGACGTGATTGGGTTCTGTCACGGACTTGAAATCCGGTTCGTGACACGAGTAGCAATCCGATGGAGTTCCGGCATAAACATTATTTTCGTGACAATCCGAACATTCAACAGCCTGGTGAGCGCCTGTAAGGGGAAATCCGGTCTGGTTATGATCAAAGTCGGCAGGGCTCCAATTGTTCACATTGTGGCACATTGTACATTCGTGAGGATATTGACCAAGTTGATGGTCAGGTTCTTTGACGGAATTGTAATCTGTTAAATGACAGCCATAACAATCTCTTTGTAATCCGGTTCCCTGATTGTTGATGTGGCATTGACTGCATTGTAATGTCTGGTGCGCACCAATCAATTCAAAGCCGGATGCTTGATAGTGATCGAACGCAGTCCGGGTCCATGTATCAGTAGTGTGACATTGTGAACAGTCTGTATCGAACCCAAATGCCTGATGATTGGGATCGATAGTAGCCGCATAGTCTGTGTTATGGCATCCATAACATGTATTGGGCGTGTTGGTATAGGTACCGTGGTGGCAATCTGCACAGGTTACATTTTGATGCGCACCGGTCAATGGGTAAAATGAATGATCAAATTCACGGGTTTGCCAGGTAAGAGATTGTATGGGGTGGCAGTCATCACAGGTTGTGGGGAATTGTGCTTCTTTATGATCAGGATTTTGGGTTGAGTTATAGTCATCCGCATGGCAATAGATACATTCAACAGGGGTGTTGGCATATTCTGTCAAGCCGGCATGGTGACAGTCGTCGCAATCAATGCGTTCATGTGCACCATACAAGGGAAAGCGTAAAAGAGAATGGTCTTTTAGCATATTCTGCCGGTTTTCCCAGTTTAAGGGGGTATGACAGGTTTCGCATTCTTTGCCCAACTGTCCCTGGTGAATATCTGTATGGCAATCCATACATTGCACACCAGTTTGATGAAAAACCAGACTCTCATGGCAGTCTTTGCAATCTATCTGGCTATGCACACCTGTTAACGGATACCCGGTGCTGTTATGATCAAATTTTAAGGTTTCTCTGTTAACCTGCCAGTTAGCCGGAGTATGACAGGTTTCGCAGGGTATTTTTATATCCCCATGAGGACTGGTTACTGCTAATAATATTGAATTCAGCAGTAAAAGTAGAAATAATAAATATTTCATAGATACGGCTTTCATTAGTTTGACCTGGTATCGTTAGTTTTTTTTGAAGGGGTATGACAGAATTTACAATCCGAGCGCAGGGGTTTATATAATCTAAACTTGTTGCCTTTTAATGATAATTCTTTATGGCAGTCATTACATGGGACTGACTGGTGAGCACCATCAAGTTTGAATGAGGCGTCTCTATTATGTTCAAACTTTTCAGCAATCCAGTTTGCGGGAGTATGGCATCTATCACAGTTGGTATGGTTATTTCCGTTTACAAGTTGGTCTTCCCGGAATTGCCCCAGATGAACATCATTGTGACATGACTGGCAATCTGAAACAAGATTAACAAAGGCATAGGTCTTGTTCTTTGACAGATCCTCTTCCACGTGACATTGTGCGCATGAAACATTTTTATGGCGACCCTCAAGAGGGAATTTTGTCTGATTGTGATCAAAATTGATTGTGTACCAGCTTGCAACAGAGTGGCATGCTTCACATCCCTGTTGTGAGGTGAATTTATTGACTTGACCATTATGTGGATCTTTGTGACAGGAACTGCATTTTTTATCTGGATAATGGAATTGAATGGTTTCATAACTGGTGCCCGTATTGATTTTTTTGTGGCAGGCAATACACGGAACGGCTTTGTGACTACCTTCCAGATGGAAATCCAGGTTATTATGCTTTTCAATTGTAAATAGCGATGGAGTAAAGCCCTGTTCGGTATGGCATTGTTCACAATTGCCAATATGTTCGGTTTTGGTGAATTGGTTTTTATGGTAATCCGTATGACAATCAGCACACCTGTCATATTTGTTAATTTTAATGGGTCTGCCGGGTAAATGGCACTGTTCACAAGCCGTTGTGATGTGTTTCCCTTTTAATGGGAAGGATGTACGGTTGTGATCAAACTGGTTATGGTTCACAGTTTTCCATCCTGATGTGTTGTGGCAGGATTCGCAATTGGAACCAAATTTATTATTATGCACATCCTGATGGCAGTTGATGCAATTTTGATACTCGAGATTGCTATATTTTGAAAAAGAAGGATGTGCATTGTATTTATTATCGGTGATTTGTGGATGGCATTTTACACAATCTACTTGTTGATGTTTGCCGGTTAAACTAAAATGGGTGTTTTGATGATTAAACTTTTTTGCAGGCTTCCAACCTTCCATCGTATGGCAGGTGATGCATTCCTGAGTGAATTGGGAACGATGTTCATCATGGTGGCATGAAAGGCAATCTTCATCAAGGCCCAGCAGGGTTTTATTGAGATCCTTTTTCTTTTCAAGAAACAGTGCTTTGTTGGTTATATTTTGGGATTGATGACACTGACTGCAATTCAGCTGAGAATGCTTGCCTTCAAGATGATAGCCTGTGAGCTCATGTTTAAAATTGTCTTTTCCATCTGGCCAGTATATCAGATCATAATCTCGCCCCTGATGTTCTATGTGGCATTTTTCACATTCATTATACTCGTCATTTGCATGCAGCCCCCTGCCGGATGCAATTCTATTGTTTAAAATCATGTGACAATCCAGACAATTGTCAGCACTGATTTTTCTTTTGAATTGATGACAATTGGAACAGTTTTCCAAACCTTCAAGATCCGCATGGGATTGGTGCAGTTTTCCCGGGGACAATTGCGCAAATGCGGGCAGTGATAAAAGCAGGATCAGTACAACAAAGAATTGTGCTTTCATTTTAGAATATCCATTTATATCCAAATGTAATTGCAATTGCAATATGAACAAACATGATAATAATCATAATGATTGCAAAAGGTTTATGAATAACGTGCCAATAGTGAAAGAGCTGTTGTATTTTATTCAATGCAAGAATTCTACGGTGAAGAATCACTTTATTGCGAGCTATTTTTAAAAGATCTTTTACCTGTTTGGGTGGCAATTTCTTTATAAAAGCATTTTCTTTTTTAAATGTGCGAAAAACTCTGGCTCTGTAAATATCATCCAATAACAATTTAACCAGAAAAACCATTGAATTTTGGGATTCGAGGTGGCTGCTTTTGGTCAAATGCTCCAGTTTTGAAATCATGTCATCTGAAAAATCAAACTCATTTTTTAATTTTTTAGAGAGTTGAGCATCCATGTTTTTGAGTTCAAGTAATGATAGCTCATGCCCTTGTATGTTACGGGGGATTTGTAAATACAGATAACGACCAATTATACCACTAAGCGCAACCGCCAGCATAGAGTAAAAGCTGATTGCAACCAGGCCGTTTACTTTGAAAGAACTGTGCAGTATAATTAACAAAGGACCAAAAATGCCAAGATAGATATGTATATCCAGCCATTTGGTAATATTTCCCAACTTGTAAAATATTTGTGCACGCTTGCGTATAGAGTACAATAACATAATAAGCATCATGAGGGACCCAATAATGCCAAATCCATGTCCGTAATTTCCACCGGGTTTCAAGAGTGTGTAACCATCATGGCGGGGTCTTTCAGGAAAGGGGGTTGAATAATAATCCCAGCCTTTATAAAAAAAGTATATGATTGAAATAAAAGAGAGTATGTATAAAATAACTAGAAAGATATGAAACGCACGAATTTCTTGACCAGCCTTACTTTCCATTGAATACCCCATTTACTAGTTTAAGTGTTTACATAACAATTTTACGTATGGAAACATTGCGGCAAAATAAAAAAATATGATTTTAATCTGAAGCGTATTCAACATAATTATTTATAAAACGAGGATCAAGTTACAATTGCTTTTTTTATATTAACCTTTGTATTATAAGCAAGTTCTGATATTATTTGAAATTTTTTGGGAATGCAGTATTATGCTTGTTTGTCAAATATAGTGTAATTGCGTAATATGGAATTATATAATGCTTTTTAAAAAGTTGTGAGAAATATGTAAACATTTTCAATTCTAAATCGTTATACTAGTAACATAATGTAAACCATGGAGTAACAACTATGTATGAATTAAAAAGATTTAATGTGTTTTTAATTTTTGCTCTTGTTATGGTTTTCTCTATTGCTCTACTTGCTCAAAACGAATCTGATACAGCCTGGAAAAGTGACTATAAACAAGCCCTGAATTTTATTGAAAACCAGGATTATAATAAAGCTGAAACTGTATTGCAGTCTCTGCTCAACAAGAACAAAAAGCTGCCCCAGGCTTGGTATGGAATGGGACTTTTAAAGCGTGCCCAGGGTGAACCTGATGACGCTATAGATAAATTTGAACGTGCCATCCGTTATGATAAAAATTACGCAATGGCGTATTATCAGATCGGTATGACATACAAGTACATGGAAAACGGTAATCTCAAAGCGCTGGATAATTTGAAAAAAGCTGTTCGACGTGACGAGCACCTTATTGATGCTTATCTTGAAATTGCCAAATTGCATGTAGAGGTGGAATGGGTTGGTGAAGCTATTGGTGCGTTAGAGGATGGTATCAAGAAAAATCCTGATAATTCAAGATTGATCGAATCGTTAATTGATATTTCAATCATTTATCAGAAATATGATGATTGTTTATCCATTTTTGAAAAGCTGGTAAAAGACAATCCCGAGTATTACGAGCTTCAGTTGGGAATGGCAAAGATGGAGTTTTATCAGGATAAATTTAAAGAAAGCCTGAAACGTTTGGATGCAATGCGCCAAAATTTCCCTGATGTTTCACAATTTGATATCAACCTGCTAAGCGCTAAAAACTATTTCCAACTCGATCGCCCCAAAATTGCTGAAAATTATTATTGGACAGCTTTAAAGGCTTTAAAAGACAGTGTCTCTATTAATACTCTGTTTAATGAAGTGTGTTATTTGATGGATAATGATGAATATGCCGAGTATCAAAAAACGGACCTGTTTGATTTGTTCGCATTTTATAAACGGTTTTGGAACAAGCGTGATCCCAATCTGAGTACATCGAATAACGAGTTTATTGCCGAGTATTATGATCGTTTGGATTTTGCGCATAAATACTTTATCCGTTATTTCTCACAAGATGATATAGACAAGATGTATATGGTTCACTCTACCATGCATCCCTATTCTCAATTCAATATTGAAGGTGACAAGCTGTTACGAGAATATTGTAATATTGTTGCCTTACCACGTGACCGGCAGCTTGATGATATGGGTGTGATTTTTATGCGTCATGGCGCTCCCGATAATAAAGTCACTTCCGGTGATGGAATTCCCGTTTATTATCATCCTTCTGCTGCTGCAAATACAGTTGTTAATGGTCAACCCTACCTCAATGAAAAAGCGGAATTGGGCAACCAGGGTACAAGCGGTTTTGGCGGTACGCAATATACCAGCATGACAGAGGCAACCGGCGTTACCTCGTCGGGTTCCGGTGTAGATGGAAATATGATTACCGCGAGTCGTCATTTCAAAGTTCCTCAACCCTTTAATGGCGAATCGCTTGCGTCTAATGGCTTTTTTCACAATATGCCCATGAATATTTCCTGGCAGTATTATGCCACAGATGATCACGATGTAATGACATTCCATTTCAAGAAATATACCGGTAAAAGCGGCTGGATTATTGAAGCCGTACCCTATACTGTTGCGAATCGCGAGTTTCTGGATCCCATTTATCAACGCCTGGGTGAAGAATCATTTAATAGTATGCAGCCGGTAGCAAGCGTAATTCAACAGTATACCAATACAATCAAAGAAGAATCAATAGAATCAGTTAAAGCTGCATTGCAGACCGAATCCAGTAAATATCAATTTGCTGAAGACCCCATGACCGTTCCTTTTACTTATCTCAGTTTCAAGGGAGACGACGGCAAAACTGAAACCGAGTTGTATTACAGTGTAGATGGACAAAATGTGCAGCTGGATACAACGCATGGTTTAAGCATAATAAAACTCGCCAATTATTACAATTTTTATGACAGCAACTGGAACGAAGTTGAACGCGTTAACGAAAATACCATTCTTGATGTACAAATGGATATGAATCGCTGGGCAAAGAGCAATATTGTGGATGTGGAACGCTTTGATCTTGATCCTGCAACTTATAATTACGAGATGCAGGTCTATGACCAGGTCTCCAAACGTCGTGCTGTCTTTCGTGATACGTTAAAGATCAAAGATTACAGCAACAACCAACTGGAAATCAGTGATATTTTACTTTCCGCAGAAATAGGCGGCGAAGGTCAAGGCGAGAAATTTAAAAAAGGTGAGGTTTATTATTATCCTCATATGTTTAATGCTTTTTCCAAGGGGCAGATGGTAGGGCTCTATTTTGAAATCTATAACCTGCTTTACGGACAAAATGACCAGACAAAGTATCGTGTGACTTGTACAATACAAAATATTGGTATTGATGAACCTCCTACCGTTTTGCACGGATTGTTCAATACGATCATGAGACGGGACAAGGGTATTACGGGTACGTCATTTGAGTACCAGGGTGCCTCGCGGGACGAGCCGGTGTATGTCAATCTGGATCTGGGTAATGTCAAACCCGGCACATACGAGCTGGTAGTCAAAGTCGAGGATATGAACGGTAATGTAACCGCAAAGAACAAGGTAGAGGTTACACTGGCAGGAGAGAGTAGTTAAGTATATTGAATAGCCTTCCCGGATGAATTGCCGGGAAGGTTTTATAATGTTGCTTAAATATTTTCTTTTTTAAAGATATGTTGTCTGTGATATTGCAAGTATTTTTCATGCTTGGGGGCGAGTTTACCAAGTTTCATGTTAGTATTTATCCCAAGAATTTGCAGGTCATTTGAATGTTCTTTTGAGATAAGGATTGACCCTTTGTCGTTAAAAGAGATATAACCCTTGTCAAAAGCTTTATCGATATTGGGGGAAAGTAAAATACCGTTAAATGGGTCCATTGCTTCAAGCGGATCGCAAGCGTTCCATGGTTTAATATGCGACGCAATCAATAGTTTTTCTTCGGGGCAATGGGTCACTGCACAATTTTCCCAGTATTTAATAACATCCAGACGAAATTTTCCTTGCCCTACTCTTGATTTTGTTACAGTTTCTCTATCTTTTTGGGGGAGATTGTTGAATTTATCAATCGCTGATTTAGATTGGTTATCCAGATCAATTCCATCATATTCCATTTGTTTAACTAAAATCCATAAAAAAGAATGTGCATCAACCAATGAAACATTCTCATCAAGTTTGGTGTTAAGAAATGCTTGAATTTGGACTAGTATTTCAATAAAAGTTGTATAATTGTCCCAGGAACACTTGTTACTTGTTGCAAAATCAATTTTTAATTTCACAAAAGCCTTGTCAAAATTTCTGGGTGCAATGGGCAGATATTTATTTGGATCTTTGATGAAAAACAGATAGGCAAGTACGCTGTATTTTTTTCCAATTTCTTTAACCAGTTTATTAAACACAATTTCATCATCTTGATGATTATTGAAAAAATTATAGAGTAATTGTTCTAAAGTATTTTTCTTTGATCGGTTTTTATGAATTTCAAATAAAATGTTGTGAGGTTTAGCGTGCTGTCTGTCGTTCCATGCAAGATTGTTATTGGGATCTTCAATTAATTCAATTATTTTATTGATTAATTGTCCACTTTCTATATCAAAATTTTCAATGTCAAGCGTCTTGTGAGCATGATCTAAAAGTTCATATTTATAAAATTCTTGTTTTTTTATATAATTTGAATTTGCAAATGAATCAAATTCTTTGTCATCTTTGGATTTGATGAATTCTTTAAAAAGTGAATAGTATTTTTCAATAATAAAGTCATTAATGTTAATCATAGCGTCTCCATGTCTGTTTTAGTCGTATCGTATTTGTGAATGAATAGTGACTTTTTTAAAATAATTGAATACTTGAACCAAAAGAGTTTGGTATATGAATTACATAAAATCTATCTTGTCAATTTCCTGCATTATGCGATGGGTTTCTGTCAGGGCGACTATGATCTTTTGATAATGTTGTATGTCATCAAAGGTCAACGTTCTGCCGTGTCTGTCTTTGAGCCATTTCTGAGCCGGTTGGTAACCGCCAATGTAAAACTCCCACGCCAAAAGCGGAACACCTTCAAAATATTGTTCATCATTGATCCAAACCCGGCCTGATTGAGATTGTTCATCCAGTTCATAATCTTTTCGAGTTATACGGCGCGTGACCGTGTTGCTGCCGTCAACCGGATACCCGGTAATAAATTTATCTAAAACAGGAGATTCCATTAAATGCAGACCACGTAATACACTACCCAGCTTGACCAGCGCCCAAAACGTATCTTTGTCTTTTGGGTAGGGCACACGGGGGAAATCAATTTTCAAAAATTCTTTATACTTTTCGCGATAGGCGGGGGAGTGAAGAACGGCATAGATATAGTCAAGAATATCTAAAGGAGTAAAAGTATTATTTTTTATTGTTTTATTTATTTCATAATCTAGTTTTATTCTATTTTGAAATTCCTCTAGAATGTTTTTATTAAAGTTGTCTGATTTATCTGTACCAAAAAGTTCATTATTATTTGTTTCATATCGAAATAAAGGGAAACCATATGATATTTCACTTGTTTTATTTGACACAATTGTCGATTCAAAAATACTTTTTACAATAAAGCAATGTTGATAATTATTAAAAGCTTTAATTTGTTTGCTGAATACTAAACCAATGTTTTCTTTAATTAAGAAATGTTTCATTATATCGTTCCTAGGATAACAATGAAATCCTTTTGATTTTCCCGTGTAAAAAGTCCACTTAGTTTCAAATGGACGATAAGCTATTTTAACAAATTTCCCTTTTTTAGGGTAATTTGTTGTTAAATCTTTTCTAGCATATTCTACTTTCCAATCTCTAACATCTTTTCCTAATTTAAATTTTTCCCGTGCTTCTTCATCTGCAAGTTTTTGAAATTCTCGTATTGTTTCTTCAACTTCTTTTTGAGTATCGTGTATTGTGAATTTATCCCTAGCAGTAACAATTCCAACACTACATAGTTTGAAAAGATTATAAATGGAGAATCCATTTCTATAGATTGTTTCAGTTTTTAAATCTTTTTTTGTCATAAAGTACATAGGTTCTTTATGTTGTAATGCCTGAAAAAGTATGGTTTTTAATGAATTTTGCCATAAATAGTTATATTTAAAATCTCTTTCCCCATACAGATCCTTATGATAAATTTTTGCTAATTCATTTGGTTTTTTCTTTCCTGTTTTTATGAATATATTAATTGAGACACCTTGTTGTATATCAAAAATATTTACATCTGGGGAACCATTTGGAGAAATTTCCTTTTTTTTACTATTTCCATGAAGATCAATAGTATAAATTGTATCATAGGCTTTTAATAAATTCCAACGCATCCCTCTAAAGGTTGGATTGTCCAAAAATCCATGTGGATTGATAAATGCTAGAATACCTTCTCCATTTTTTTCAATAAAGTATTGACTGTATCTTATAAACTTTACATAATCATCATTTAGCCACTTTGGATTTTTTTCCTTTAGTTTTTCTTTACCACCAGGTTCTTTTTTATAATCTTGCATCAGGTGCATAATCCAGTCACCTTTGTTTTGGCTTTCTCCACTATACGGCGGGTTTCCCAAAACCACCATCACCGGGGTATCGCGTTTGATATAATTGGCTTCGTTGGCTTCGGTAGAGAGCCAGTTGGCAAACAGTGTACCGGTATCGGGGTGGTGCTCTTCCAGTGAATTGGTGAGAAATACCCGTAATCTTTGTTCTTTTTTAGCCACATACCCGGTTTCTTTTAACAGCAGTTCCAGTTTTAAATGTGCCATAGCATAAGAGGCCATCAGCAGTTCAAATCCATTCACACGGGGTATAAGGTGGTCATCCACATAATTGCTCCAGATGCCCTGCTGGCCCTCAAACTTTTTATAGATCTGTTTAATGACCTCGGCAAGAAACGTACCCGTACCGGCGGCGGGGTCCAGTATCTGTACCTTGTGCACCTCTACTTTTTCACGTTTGTATCCGGTAGAAGAGCGCTTATCTTTAACATCCGTGTCTACTTCAATGGTGGTTTTAGAAGTGTCTGCAAGTCCCTGCGGCAGGTTAAATTCTGTTTTTAAAATATCGTCAACCGCTCTTACAATAAAGTTTACCACCGGTTCCGGAGTATACCACACACCGCGGCTTTTACGCAATTTGGGATCATATTCGGACAGGAACGTCTCGTAAAAATGGATCATGGGATCATTTTGCTGAGTGGTTTTGCCAAAATTTTTCAGCAGCGCTGCAACATCTGTTGCCCTGAAAATATCCGCAAGTGCGTCAACAATCCATTTAATACGGTCATCCAGATCATAGCCGGCAATGTATTGAAACAGTTTTCGCAAAAAGGGGTTGGATTTGGGTATTAGTTCAGCGGCCTCTTGTCTGCTAAAGTCTTCCAGTGTGGGGTCATGCAAGCGCGCGGCAAACATGCCGTACGCAATAGTTTGCGCGTAAATATCTGCAAATTCTTTGGAGTTAATGTCATGAATCAGCACGTCTTGAAATGCCTTTAATTGCGCCTTGAGTGAGCTGTCCTGTTTGTTTTCTTCGTCACTGTTTAAAGCGTTTTCAATTACCTGAGACAATAAACGTGCCTTTGCCGCCATCATCTTTGACAGTTTTGATGCAGAGGTTATAGTTTGGCCTTCACGGGTGCAAAATTCCTGCATTATGTCTATAAAGCGGTCCAGTTTATCAGTTTCGATAAAGAGTTTTTTATCCCTTACATAACCAATTTGTACAGTAGTTACCAGTTCGCCATTGATAAATAACCAGAAATCTAGATAATCGGTTATTATCAAATTGGGGAGGGATTTGCGGTATCTGTCAAATTGAGATTTGAATTCTTTACTATCAAGCGGTTTGCCAATATCTTTGGCTTCAATATAGCCTATGGGGATTTGTTTGCGGGTTATAATCAGGTCCGGCGCACCGCAAGCAATACGGGTGGGTTCGTTGGTTGCCAATACACCAGGTACTAGCGCTTCAATCAATGTTTGCAGGTCACCTCTATAGCTGTGCTCTGTTGAAATGCCGGATTGATATCGTTTTTTGATGTTTGTTAAATACAGGTTCAAATGTTCATTCATGATAGTCTGGTCCTGAAATATGTAATAGGGGAAAGCTAATAATATTAAAAATGGCTCATATATGCAAATCATTTTTGTATTACAGGTTTGGATTTTATTCTGGTTCCAAGGCTCTGCCTTGGGGCCGACAATTAAAAGATCGTTCCAGGTCAGAGTTCGCGAACGAGAAAAAAGATAGAGGATACGCATTTTAAGGGGGGGGAATCTCCATCTATCTTTTTATCAAAATCTGAAAAATAGGGATTTTTATAAATCTTGCATTATGAGTCAGGATTTTGTAACTTTATTCTATGGGTGGAAAAAAGGGGATACCTGATTTTTAAATCCATTTTTAAAAAGATGCAGTTTATAATATCTAGTGGTTTAACTGAAAAGGAGGGAGTATGAAAAACCGCATCCTATTGATATTCGTTGGAATAATAATGTTTTCCGGAAATGTATTGTTTGGTCAGGAACCTGATATTGATGTGACGCCAAAGGAATTTGTTGAAGAAATATCATTTGGCCAGGAATTGGAAAAGTCCATGATTATTCAAAACAAAGGTGATGCTGATTTGGAATGGCAGTTACCTGTGGGGTATGATTCTACAAGCTTTCAAACCTTTAATGCTTCTCAAGATTCTACTATTCATTATTTTCATTTAGGAGTTGTTAACGTTGAGGCAACTTTGATTATTACCATTAATGGCGATTATGGCAGCAGCTCTGAATTTGCTACGTTATATCTGGATGGAGAACTATGGGGACAGTTGCCGGAACCCAATTCTGGTGACGGTGTTGATATTGTAAACAGAATAACGATTAGTAAAGAAGATATGGCAAGATATACTGCAGATGAATTTTTGATAATTTATATTATTAATAGTTCAAGTGTGGGATCCGGTTATATGAATAAACATACCGTACGTTTGGTAACAAACGGTACATCTGACTGGATGTCTTTTTCAAAAGTGATAGGCGAATTGCCGGCCAGCCAATCCGACACTATCCAGGTGACTTTTGATGCAACGTCTTTGGCTATACAGGAACATAAAGCAGATCTTGTTGTGAGAAGTAATGATCCTGATACCCCGGAATTTGTAATACCCTCAACGGTAACGGTTCTGGGACCCTCAATTTCAGTCAAACCCCAGGAATTGACTGTAGATTTGGTCGAAGGGGCAAGTAAAACCGAAACCATATCTATTACCAACAGCGGTCCGGGTATGTTAGATTACAGTCTAAAACTCTCAGCTCAAATTCCTTCCGAAAACGGGATAAATGGACACGTGGAAAGGCAATATCCTACATATCTTTCTGTATCAGAAATTTTACAGGCAAATTACAACTATGCAGCATACGAATTGGATGCGCGAAATACATTGACAGGAACACTTTTGAACCAGAGTCCATCAAAATTATCTCCTGTAGAACCAGAGGTGTTTGATTTTAATAATAATGAAATAAATGATAATAACCTCATTCGTGTTGCTGTGGTAAGAGGTGGTGGAACAAATTTTTCTGATGTAATCCGTTGCTGGGACCATTTAAATCAAAACTGGAATAATTATGGTGACAAAGAAATCATCATAGATTACAATAGTTTGAGGAATGCATTTACTTTTGCCGATTTGGAACAACTCGATGCAGATGTTTTAATTGTCTCTGTTAATATGAGTAATGGAGGTACTTTAACTGAAAATGAATGCAAGGCAATTGTTAAATATGTTGAAAATGGCCATGGATTATATATATCAGCAGCAACATTTAATAATTATTACGAGACTGCTACCCGATACCAGGTGCAGTACCTGGCTCCACTTGTAGGGCTTGATCCCTCTTTGGGGTATATTTGGGGCAACACGAATCCAAGGCCGGTTTATATCAGTGATCCTTCTCACCTGCTGTGGAAAGATATACAATCCCCCTTTGCTGTTTCATATTCAGGCTCTACGGTGTCTCCCTATCCCGATACAAATTGGGAAACGGCTATTGTTGATGGAGAATTGCTTGCTATTTCTACTGACAAGAGAACCGCAGTCATTACTAAACAAAATCGTGTTTACCATTCCAGTTTACCCGAAATTAATTCATATTCGGGAAATGTTGATGTTGAGGATATGCAGTTTGTATATAATGCAATTCATTATGCGGCCTTTGGGTCATTATACTGGTGTTCACTTGAATCAAATGGTGGTCTGGTTGAAAATAATCAGGTGGATCAGGTTAACATGACAATTGATGCTACCCGAGTAGATGCTGGCGAGCATACAGGGTATTTGAGCGTTACAAGTAATGATTTGGAAAATTCTGAGATCGTGGTACCATTAACATTAAACGTGACGGATAATGTTGCTCCCGGTGCTGTGGATGATTTTGAGGCGGTTAACACGGCTTCAACTTTTGCTACATTTACCTGGACCGCATCCGGTGATAATGATGACCAGGGTGTGGCCGAAGAATATGAAATCAGATATCTCAAAGAAAGTATAACCGAAGCAAATTGGAGCTCTGCCGTAGCTGTTAAAGATTCATTACCTGTCCCGCTTACTCCAGGGACATTGCAAAGTGTTCGAATTACAGACCTGCAACCGAATAGTATTTATTATTTTGCGCTCAAGGTCAGAGATGAGGTGGATCAATATTCGCCATTGTCTAATGTTGTTAAAATCGAAACTCCGGATTTTGTGAATGCTATCTTGTATTTTCCATTTGAAGAAATCAGTGGAGATGTTGCTGTGAATTTTCAGGGAGATACGAGATTCAACGGTCAACTGATGAGGTTTGATAATCTTGATTGGCAAGACGCCACCTCTACTAGTGGGTGGACACAGTATGGATACCTGGGAAGTGCAATAAAGTTTGATGGTTCTAATGATTATGTCTCTGTACCTGACTTTGCCGGTTCAGAGTTGAGTTTAAATACAGGTTTAACTTTGAAAATGGCCGTAAAAATGCGGGCTGATATTTTACCCACAGGTAGCTATAGCTTTTATGATCTCTTGTCCAAAACGGATAATACGAGCGGCTATGTATTACGATTTAACCGGGAGAACGGACGCTTGCGGTTTATGATTCAATATGGAAACAACAGTGTTGCTATTTTTGAGAGCAAACAATCATACTGGGTAAGTGGGGAATGGTATGAAATAATGGTTACATACGATTATGATGCTGATGATGATAATGTGAAAATTTATATTAATAACCAACTGGATTCAAGTTACAGGGAAAATCGCTTGCTCTCTACCAATTCAAGTCCTGTCGTGATTGGTGGCTCGAATGCGTATTACAGCAGTTTTTTCCCGGGAACAATAGATGAAGTGTTGGTTCACAATATTGCGTTAGAGCCAGATGTTAACCATGCACCCGGTTCCTTTAGTTTGTTGGATCCTGCTAATAACATTCAGCTAGATACCCTCAATTATCAATTTAACTGGCAGCGCGCAAACGATGCTGACGGAGATTCGGTTATTTATAAAATATCTTTTTCAGATGATCTTGATTTTACCAATATTGTTTTAAATGAAACGCTTGTTGATACGTTTTATACTGTCAAAGACGGATTGATAGCAGACTCTCTTTATTATTGGCAGGTTGAAGCGATTGATAGTGAAGGAGCAAGAACGCTATGTGAGCGTCCCTTTGCATTCAGAACCTCTTTTGCTGCTACCCGTATCCTGGATGATCTGGTGCCTGTATCATTTGAATTGAGTCAAAATTATCCCAATCCCTTTAATCCGCAGACCCGCTTCCGGTATTCTGTACCGAGAGTTGCAGATGTCACAATCTCTATCTATAATATAAATGGACAATTGATTGAGACGCTCTATAATGGTTCAAGTAATCCCGGTGTTTATGAAATTCAGTGGAACGCGCAAGACCATCCGTCTGGAACTTATTTCATAAAGATGGATACGGAAGGGTTTCAGCAGATTCAGAAAGCATTGTATTTAAAATAAGAGATGTTCTTATGATTGATCCCAAGGCAAAGCCTTGGGATCATGAATTAAAAGATCGTACCATGTCAAAGCCCCGGAACGAGAAGAAAATGGTGCAAACATACAAATCCTTTTTATATTACAGATCTGGATTTTATATTTATCACTTTTTCCCTTTACTGTAATTTTACAATTCCACGGTTGTATTTTACCTCAATATATGCTAAATTAGTGAATGCAAAAAATGAAAATCATTCAGAAATTGTTTGGTATTGTTTTTTATTTTTAATAAGTTTGACACTGTGATTTAAACGGAAACCCGACAGGACTGATTTGACACTTTCAGTTATTATAGTCAGCTACAATGTACGCGATTTTTTAGGGCAGGCAATTACTTCTCTAAAAAAAGCTTTGCGAAATATTGAACACGAAATTTTCGTTGTTGATAATGCGTCTTCTGACGGTACGGTTGAATTGGTTGAAAAACGGTTTCCAGATGTCAAGCTGATTGCCAATACTGAAAATTTTGGCTTTGGTAAAGCCAATAACCAGGCGATACAACAGAGTAAGGGCGATTATCTTTGCGTCATTAATCCCGATACCATTGTACAGGAAGATACCTTTACAACATTGTTATCGTTCTTTGACACATATCCGGATGCAGGTGCGCTGACCTGCAAGATCCTGAATCCTGATGGTACGTTGCAACTTGCCTGCAGACGCAGCTTTCCCACACCGTGGGTAGCCTTTACCAAGATTTCAGGGCTGGCAAACCTGTTCCCTCAAAGCCGGTTGTTCGGCCGTTACAATTTAACCTATCTTGATCCTGAAAAATTTTACGAGGTAGAGGCCATCTCCGGTTCTTTTATGCTGGTACGCAAAGAGACCGTTGACAAGGTAGGCGGTTTTGATGAAGACTTTTTCATGTATGGAGAGGATTTGGACTGGTGTTATCGTATCCGTCAGGGAGGATACAAAATTTACTATGTTCCCGATACCCAGATCATCCATTTTAAAGGAGAAAGCTCTAAAAAGAGTCCTTTGGCACAGCGCAAGTTGTTTTATGAGGCAATGAATTTATTTGTTAACAAGCATTTCTCTGGAAGTAACGCAATTTTACCATCATGGTTCCTTAATTCTGCAATTAAAGCACGGGCCATGCTCGCATTTTTCAGTGCGTTAATACGCTATATGATCTTACCCGGCATTGATTTCCTTTTCCTGACCCTGTCACTTTCTCTGGCTATCCTGTTTCGCTTTTATCCCGAATTTCCCTGGCTGCCTTTTCTCAAAGTACATTTGTTATATACTGTGGTTTGGATATTCAGCATGACCGCTCATGGTGTGTATTTCCGATACAAGTATTCAGGTTCCAAGTGTACGTCCGCTGTTCTGTTGGGATGGGTTGTAAACAGCGCGCTTACTTTTTTTCTGAACCAGTGGGGATTCTCCCGTTTTGTTGTACTGGTTGCCGGTGGCTTGAATCTGGTCTTTTTACCAGGATGGCGGGTGCTGTTAAAGTGGTTTGCCAGACGTTCTTTTGGTTCTGTCATGAACAAGATTGGAGATTCCATCTGGCATCGTCGTTCTGTGATTGTGGGAGATGCCCAGGCAAGTAAGGCACTGGTTGATCGTATACAGGCCAATCTTCAGGATTCATACCATATTACCGGTATAATTTTAACCACAAATCAGATGGAGTATGAAGAGGTTGCTGGACTACCCGTTTTGGGAACGTTTCAGCACATAAATGAGATCATTCGTCGGGAAAAAGTGCAGGAAGTGATTTTTGCTACTGATCGTATCGATTATAACAAGATGCTCTCAGTAATCGCCGGCTCTAACGGAGGCGTAAGTTTTAAAATGGTCCCCAGTAATCTGGATGTGATCATAGGCAAAGCATCTATTGATTATATTGATGATTTACCGTTTGTGGATATCGACTACAAGCTCCACATTAACTTTTATCGCGGTGTTAAACGCGTTTTTGATTTTACTTTGGCATTGCTGCTCATGATTATTACCGCGCCACTGTATGCGTGGCTGCGCTGGATAAATAGAAAAAGTTTAACTGCGGAAACCCATTACTATTCCGCAAATCGTGAATATACATTGTATCATTTTAATGATGAAAAAAAGATTTTATTGAAATATTTACCCCGGCTAAGCTCTATTTTAAATGGAACAATCAGCTTTGTAGGGCGTGATATTCAAGCTGGAAAAACGGATTTGGATAATCCTGTAGTATTGTCTTTGAAACCCGGTATAACCGGATATGAACAAATAAATCGCCACTCGGAAACCGATAAAGATCGTAATAAATATAATATTTATTATTTGAAAAATTATTCAATGGTTTTTGATATGCAGATTTTATTAAAATCTTTGTTACAACGCAAACATCCATAATTGGTTGGGCTATGAATAAATTTGTATTAGAGTTTGAACGTCCCATAGTAGAGATTCAACAAAAAATTGCCGAATTGAAAGAATATTCGGTAAATGAGAATCTTGAAGTTAAGAATGAAATTGAACGTCTTGAAAACAAGGCACAGAAATTAAAACTTGATATATATAACAAATTGTCACGCTGGCAGCGGGTTCAGTTGGCACGGCACCCGGAACGTCCTTATACTCTGGATTATGTGGACCGTATGTTAACCGATTTTATAGAGCTACATGGTGATCGTGCCTATGGAGATGATCCTGCAATTGTTGCCGGTATTGGCAAGCTGGATGGAACACCAATAGCAGTTATTGGGCATCAAAAAGCCCGCGAGACAAAAGAAAAACTGCGCAGAAATTTTGGTATGCCGCACCCGGAAGGTTATCGTAAGGCTTTGCGGGTAATGCAAATGGCCGCCAAGTTTAATCGTCCAATTTTAACGCTTGTTGATACCATTGGAGCGTATCCTGGATTGGGAGCAGAAGAGCGTGGTCAGGCAGAGGCTATTGCGCGGAATCTTTTTGAGATGTCACATTTACCTGTTCCCATTATTATTGTTATTATTGGAGAGGGTGCCAGTGGTGGAGCGTTGGGCATAGGTGTGGGTGACCGTGTGCTCATGTTAGAGAATACCTGGTATTCGGTAATTTCTCCTGAAGGCTGTGCGTCTATTTTGTACAAAGATTCATCAAAGGCAGATATTATGGCAGAGTCACTAAAGGTTGTGCCGGATGATCTGGTAAAGATGAATGTTATTGATCGTGTTCTCAAAGAGCCTGTTGGCGGTGCGCATGGCGATTATGATCAGGTTGCGGCAATAGTAAAAGCAGCTGTTAAAGAAGAGCTGGCGGAGCTGGAGAAAATTCCGGTAAATGAACTGTTAGATCAGCGGGTTGAAAAATTCGGCAAGATGGGGGCCTGGAAAGAATAATCTGCAATCATACCTTTATTACCCATGTTTTAATAAATTGTCTTGACTCTTTAGATTATTTATCATAAATTTTCGTTTATGGCTTTTTGCTATAAGGCAGATGATGGAAACAATGAGCAAAAAAGTTCTTTTGTTGAATCAGAATTATGAGCCTGTTTGTGTAGTTAATGCCAAAAAGGCTTTAATATTGGTATGCCTGCAAAAAGTTGAGATCATTGAAAAACGAGAGCTTTTGGTAAGGTCGCAATACCACTCTTGGCCAATGCCCAGTGTGATTCGGCTTGTAAATTATATCCGAATCCCTAAAAAACGTGTTGAACTCACGCGTCACAATATTTTTCGTCGTGATGGATTTCAATGTCAATATTGCGCATCGAAAAAGGGGCCCTTTACTCTAGACCATATTGTTCCCAAAGTCAGTGGTGGTATGGATTCCTGGGAAAACCTGGTATGTGCCTGCTTGCAATGTAATAATAAAAAAGGCAGCACACCGTTGGCTCATGCCAATATGGTTTTGCTCAAAAAACCAAAACGTCCCAGTTATTTGTTTTTTATACAGCACTTTATAGGAATACAGGAAGAGTGCTGGAAGCCGTATCTGTTTATGAATTAACAGATATGCTTTTATTGTAGAGAAATTTGGCCGTATGTTTACGGCCTTTGTTGTGTTTAGTTAATTGATTTGGCACTCTATGTCTTATAAAGTGAAATTAGATACATTTGAAGGACCATTAGACCTTTTACTGTTTCTGATAAAAAAAAATGAGCTCGATATATATGATATTCCAATATCTATCATTACACATCAATATTTGGAATATTTAGAAATTATACAAATGCTTGATTTGGAAGCGGCCAGTGATTTTGTGCTGCTTGCATCTACATTAATCCAGATTAAAGCACAAATGTTGCTGCCCAAGCCTTCCATTGAACTGGAAGAAGAGATTGTTGATGATCCGCGGCAGGAGTTGGTTTACCGGCTGCTCGAGTACAAACGTTTCAAAGATGTTGCGGTTGATCTGGCTGATAAAGAAGAATATGCCAGAAAACTGTTTTCTCGTGGCAGTTTTAAAATTGAATCTGATGGTTTTCAGGATGAGCTGGTTGAACATCCCGATGTATCTTTGTTTGATCTGGTATCCGCATTTAAAACCATTATAGAAAAAAATAAAAAGGTTGCAATACACCGGGTAGTTGAGATCAATGTGAGCCTGGATGAAAAATTAGATTTTGTAACCTCGTTTTTAGAAACCCATGGCGAATCACAGTTCTCTGATCTTTTTGATCCTACTGATGATAAGCTGGTATTGATCGTTACTTTTATGGCGATTCTTGTTTTGATCAAGAAAAATGTTATAGACGCAATTCAATCGGAAACATTTGGTGAAATAAATTTGAAATTGATAAATGGATATTAAACAACTCGTATATATTGTAGAGTCACTGATCTTTGCTTCGGACTCTCCATTGTCTGTGCGACAGATTTCCACTATTGTTCAAGAAGCAGACAAGGAAGAGATAGAGCAGGCAATTGCTTTGCTTGAAGAGGATCTCGATAATCGTGCTTTCTTTTTAAATAAAGTAGGTGGTGGTTATCAATTTGCAACAAAGCCCGAGTTTTCCAAGTGGATTAGTCACATGCATGAAAGCAAAGCACGTAATCGTCTAAGTCGGGCTTCGCTTGAAACATTATCTATTATTGCGTTTAAACAACCCATTAGCCGTATCGAAGTATCTGCTATTCGTGGTGTAAACTCTGATGGTGTTATTAAAAATTTACTGGAACGTCAGTTGATAACCATCACCGGCCGGGACAAGGAACAAGGCCGTGCTTTGTTGTTTTCAACAACTAAAGAGTTTTTGCAGTATTTTAATTTAAATGATATTGCTGATCTGCCGCGTCCTAAAGAAATTGAAGAATTGCTAGCTGAAGGTGAAGGTGGCAAGCTGCTCAATGACCTGCCCGAAGAAGTGTTTGAAGAAGAAGCGCAGGAAGAGAATGCTGAAAATAGTAAAAATGAAAATGAGCAGAATAAAGATGTATCTTCTGAATCGGCCGCTGATGCATCTGTAGAAAATACTGAAAAGCCCGCAGATGATTCTGCTCCCCAACAGGAGCAAAATGAAGGGGCCGATAATGGTAAAGATGTCAATGGTTCTGAACCGATAGAAAATAAAAATACAGTGGAGCAATCTGTAGAATCTGATGATGCGTCTAAATAAATATCTTGCCAGTTGTGGTGTGGCCTCGCGGCGTGCTTCAGAAACTCTGGTACAGGAAGGTCGGGTGAAGATAAACGGCAATGTTGTATCTGAGCTTGGCATTCAGGTTGGTGAAAAAGACATGGTAACGGTTGACGGTAAATCTGTAAAACCAGTTACTAAAAAAGTTTATATAATGCTGCACAAACCCAAAGGGTTTGTTACCACAGCCAGTGATGAACGCGGCCGTAAGACCGTGTTTGAATTGTTTAATATTCGGGAACGGGTGTTCCCCATTGGCCGTTTGGATATTAAAAGCGAAGGCCTGTTGCTCTTTACCAATGATGGCGAGCTTGCGCACAGGTTAATGCACCCCGGCTTCAAAGTTACCAAGACTTATCGGGTAAAATTGGACAGAGATTTTGATCCCAGGGGATTGGATGCCCTGAGATCGGGAATAGAGTTGGATGATGGCATGACCTCTCCATGTCGGGCTTCATTTTATACAAACAGTTCTGACAGAGTAGAAGTCAAGCTGAAAGAAGGTCGAAAAAATCAGGTCCGTCGTATGTTCCTGGCTTTGGGGTACGATGTGGTGACTTTGAAACGTGTGCAGTATGGACCGTTAACACTTGAAAATCTGGATCGCGGCAAATGGCGTTTTTTAAATTCCAATCAAGTACGTCAAATAAAAATGGCCGCTGGTTTGATAAAAAGAAACAAATCTGGAAAATTCTTTGAAAAATGATCTGATCATTGCCATAGACGGCCCGGCAGGGTCAGGCAAAAGCACAACAGCCAAAGAAGTTGCGCGCCGGTTGAATTATATCCATTTAGATTCCGGTGCAATGTATAGAACGGTTACCCTGAACGCATTGAATCAGGGTTTAGATATATATGATGCGGATAAAGTTGCAGACATTGCCAGACATACAGTGATTGGTTTTGAGTGGATTCAGGATGAACTAAACGTCTTTTTGGGCAAAGAGAATGTAACTGCGGCTATTCGCACTCCGCAAGTAACCAATGCGGTAGCACCGATTGCTGCCAACCCAAAGGTCAGAGAAATTTTGATCGAAAAACAGCGCCAATGGGCCCTAAAAGGTGGTATTGTTGCTGAAGGACGTGATATTGGTACCAAGGTTTTTCCGCAAGCGGATTTGAAAATTTTTATGGTTGCAGGTCTTGAAGAAAGGGCCAGGCGCCGTTATGAAGAATATCAGAAAAAGGGTATGCAAGTGGATATGCAGGAAATTCAGGACGATATCCGCAAGCGCGATGAGCAAGACACCCAGCGCGAAGCTAACCCGTTGACAAAAGCAGATGATGCCATTGAGCTCGATACATCATCCATGACCATAGAAGAACAGGTAGATTTTGTAGTGCAGCAAGCCCATTTGCTGGGTGCTGCCGCGTGAAAGTGATCATTGACAATCATGCCGGACCTTGTCCCGGAGTTACCCGGGCATTAAAGACAGTAGAAGAAACACTTGAACAAAAAAACACTTTGATTTCTCTAGGCCCTGTCATTCACAATGACCGTGAACTGATCAGATTAAGTGATAAAGGCTTGATAGTAGAAGCCCAAGAGACTGTAGAAGCTGGCAATATACCCGAATCTTTTTTCAATAATACGGTTTTTATTCGCAGTCATGGTGTTTCACCTCGTGTCGAAAACTTGCTGCGAGATGCCAAAGTCGATCTGATTGATGGCACATGTGGAATTGTAAAACGTGTTCATCGGGTGGTTCAAGACCATTTTAAACTTAATTATCAGATTGTGATTACCGGTAAAGATGGTCATGCTGAAGTGAAAGGTATTATGGGCTATTGTGATGATAATGGCATTGTTGTTGGGAATATTGATGACCTTGATAAAGTCGATCCCGATAAAAAGACCCTGCTGGTTTCCCAGACCACCTTTGATCCTGAAAAGTTTTTGGAAATTCAAGACCGTTTGGAATTGTTAGTAAAAAAGATCAAGGTCAAAGACACAACATGTAAACATATCAAGCGTAAAAATGAACGTTTGCAATCGTTTGCAAAATCTGTTGATGTTTGTTTGATGGTTGGTGGCAAACAGAGTTCAAATACCGGCATTTTATTTGACCTGATCAAAAAAAATAATCCGAATAGCTATCGTATTGAAGGGCCGGATGATCTTGAGAATAGCTGGTTCAAAGATTCGGATACAATTGGTGTAACAGGCAGCGCCTCTACACCGGTTTGGCAGCTTGAAAAAGTTGCCCATGCTTTAGAAAAACTCCCTGAAAAGGGGTTATAAAATAAATAAGGAGGTTTCATCTAATTATGAACGAACAAACAAACCCTAACCCACTTGAAGAAGATGCTAATAATAGCGTTGAATCAAGTGAACAAGCAACACCCAAGGCCAATGAGGAACAGGCTACAGTTGAAGCACCTGCAACTGCACCTGAACCCGTGAAGGAAGCTTCAGAGCCTGCAGCAAAACCAGCTGTAGCAACCCTGGAAGAACTGGATAGACTGGAACAAGAGTACACTGAACAAGAGTTTAAAGATCTTGAAAAACTCTATGAAGGTACACTTGTAGACTTTAAACCCGGCCAGGTTGTTTTCGGTAAAGTTCTTGCTGTAAATGACAAGGAAGTTTCTATTGACATCGGTTTTAAATCAGAAGGAACTATTCTGGTTGAAGAGTTCCTGGACCCCAACGATATCGTTGTTGGTGACAATATCGAGGTCTTTATTGATGAAATTGAAGATGTCGACGGCTATCTTGTACTTTCTAAAAAGAAAGCCGACTTTATGCGCATTT
Source organism: bacterium (assembly GCA_963693055.1). Classification (GTDB taxonomy): domain Bacteria; phylum Zhuqueibacterota; class Zhuqueibacteria; order Residuimicrobiales; family Krinioviventaceae. Next base: position 3,813,238 of record OY843751.1, on the reverse strand, counting down.
GGGAAAAAGTTATTGAATCTTATGAACGCGGAGATATTCTGCAAGGTAGATGTGTTCGCCGAATCAAAGGTGGTATTGTTGTTGACCTTGGTGGTGTGGATGCGTTCTTGCCTGGTTCTCAGATTGATGTACGCCCAATTCGCGATTTTGACTCACTGATTGACAGTATGATGGATTTCAAAATTGTCAAAGTTAACCATGCGCGTAAAAACATTGTTGTATCTCACAGAGTACTGGTAGAACAGGAAATGAAGGGACAACGTGAAAAGATCCTGCAAGAACTTGAACGTGGACAGGTGCTTGAAGGCACTGTTAAAAATATAACCGACTTTGGTGTATTTATAGATTTGGGCGGTGTGGACGGATTGCTTCACATCAACGACTTGTCATGGGGCCGTGTATCTCACCCATCTGAAGTTGTTGCCCTTGATGAAAAAATCAATGTTGTGATTCTCGACTTTAATGATGATAAAGACAGAATCTCTCTTGGATTGAAACAACTGCAAGCGCATCCATGGGAAGATGTTGAGAAAAAATACCCGGTTGACACTGTTGTCCGTGGTAAAGTTGTCAGCATTTCCGATTACGGTGCCTTTGTTGAACTGGAAAAAGGTGTTGAAGGTCTGATCCATATTTCCGAAATGTCATGGACACAACACATCAAGCATCCGTCAAAGATACTTGCTGTAGGTGAAATGGTTGAAGCCAAAGTACTGAGTATCCAAAAAGACGACCGCAAGATCTCTCTGGGTCTGAAACAATTGGAACCGGATCCATGGGAATCATTGTCAGAACGTTATCCTGTTGGCACACGTCATACCGGCAAAGTTCGCAACCTGACCAACTTTGGTGCGTTTGTTGAACTGGAAGAAGGTATTGACGGATTGATACACATTTCTGACTTGTCCTGGACGAAAAAGATCCGCCACCCGGGAGAAGTTGTGAAAAAAGGAGACGAGATCGAAGTTGTTGTATTGAATGTAGATAAAGACAACCGTCGTATCTCTCTCGGTTTCAAACAAACCCAAGACAATCCCTGGGATGTATTTGAAAATACCTACAAAGTAGGAACAAAGATCCCTGGTAAAGTTGTACGTTTGATTGAAAAAGGCTTGTTGGCAGAATTGCCGCAAGGTGTTGATGGTTTTGTACCCATGTCTCAACTGGCTAAAGAAAACATTAGCAAACCTGCTGATGGTTACCAGATTGATGATGATTTGGAATTGACCGTTATCGAATTCAACAAAGAGAACAAGAAAATCGTCTTGTCAGAAAAATCTGACATCGATTTTTCTCAAAAAGTTGATACTGAAGAAATGGATAACGAACTTTCCATGCAGGATGGTGGAAGAAAACCAAAAAAAGCAAAACCGGAAGCCAAACCGGCACCGGCACCCACAGCAGAAGCAAAAGCTGAAAAACCTGAAGCAAACGCAACCGCTGAGGAAAAAACAGAAGAATAATCCGTATTACGGAATTATTATACAGAGCCGGGCAAGTGTTTGTCCGGCTCTTTTTTTTATGGAACCAAAAAAAAATTTTGATTTATCATTCGATTATTATACCTTTTATAAGGTTAATTATTGGAGGCAAATATGTGGGTAATTCGCTGGATTGTTGGAGCCATTATGGTTATTTTTGTTATTGGCTTTGCAATGCAAAACACAGATGTATCTGTTCCGGTTAAATTCCTGAAATGGCAGACCTCTACAGATTTACCGCTTTGGGTGATCATGTATGTTTCTTTTGTGGCCGGTTTGTTGTTCTGGGTTGTTATATCAATAATACAAATGCTGGGTATGCGGAATGAGAACCGTAAAGTGAAAAAAGAATTGAAAAAACTCAAAGATGAGTTGAACAGGCTGCGAAATGTATCCGTTGAAGAGGCAGTAATCAAAGAAGCCCCCAAAGCAATAACAACCGGTAATTCAACCAGCAACAGCAAGGAGTAGTTTTATGGAGGTAATCCATATTGTTGCATTGTCACTAATTGTATTTATTCTGGCGTTAGGTTTTATTATCATCAAGATCAAACGCAAAATGTCTCCATTGAACCAGGCACATTTGGAGTATATTGCCGGTCTGAATCACATGATCAATGGCGAGAATGATAAAGCCCTTGAGCATCTCAGAAAAACGGTCAGATTAAATACAGATTTAATTGATGCATATATCAAGATTGGAGATATACTCAGAGTACAGGGCCATGCAGACCAGGCTGTCAAAGTCCATCGTGATTTGCTGGTGCGTGAAGAATTGTCAGACCATAAGCGTATTGCTATTTACAAATCCCTGGCACTTGATTATCAACAACTCGGTAGCTATTCACAGGCAGTTGATGCCTGCGAGCAGGTGCTGAGTATGAATAAAAATTCGCAATGGACAAAAGATATGCTGTTATCCGTTTATGAAGAAATGGGTGACTGGCGAAACGCTTTTGCACTGTTTAAGAAAAGCGACAAGAATTCAAAGGATAACAAAAACAGAATTCTTGCATGTTACAAGGTTGAAGAAGGGTTATCACTTGCTGCGCTGAAAAAAGAACATGAAGCCAGACTTTGTTTTAGAGAAGCCATCAAGCTTGATAAAGCCTGTGCCGGAGGTTATCAGGAGCTGGCAGACAGTTATATACGCGAAGATCGGTTAAAAGATGCACTTGCTGCACTAAAACAATTGATACAACGCGCACCCGAGCAGGCATACCTTGCCTTTTCAAGATTAAAACATGTTTTGTTTGATATGGGGCAGTTTAGCGAGATTGAAAGGCTTTATGTGGATTTGATGAAAACCAATCCTGATGTGATTGAAGCTTATATTGGATTGTCTGATCTGCTGGAGAAAAAAGGAGAGCTGTTGCAGGCAATTGATGTCTGTAAAAAAGCGATGGAAAAAGACGATTCTCGTCTTGAGCTCAAAATTATGCTTATTCGTTTGCGCAGCAAACTGGGTATGAAAGACCAAGCCGCAAACCTGGCAGAAAAGCTTGCTCAGGAAATTGTTGCTGATCATCATAATTTTGTTTGTGCAGAATGTAACTATCAGTCAAATGATTATTTTTGGCACTGTCCTGAGTGCAGGGCATGGAATTCAGCGAAAAGGGTGAAAATTGCATATCCGTAATATACTCTTGTTGTTGATTTGTATAATATCTTTGGGGATGGGACAAACTGCTATCAAGAACGCTCAGGTATTGTTTTATAACGATCAATTGGATGAACTTGAGGTGTTACTTCCCGATCTTGAAGGGGATTACCCCAATCATCCTGTTGTTTTATTTTTTAAAGGCGTATTTGAGCAAGACGCCCTAAACGCACTCGATAGTTTTGAGCAGGTCCATAAACAATTCCCGGATTCACAATTTGCCGATGAATCTCTATTCCGTATTGGCCAATATTATTATTCCACAGGTGATTTTAGTACTGCACGTCAAGTCTTTCAACAGTTTATACGGCAATATCCCCAATCTGGTATCATTGATCGTGTTCAATATCTGTTTTGTCAGTGTTATTATGGCGAAGGCAAAATTGATTCTTCATACATGTTTTTACAGGCTTTTGTTAAAAATGCCGAATCTTCTCCATTTGTGAATTTGGCGGTAATGGATTTGGAAAATCCTGAACTGTGGAAAGAATTGGAGAAAAATAAAAAACCGGCACAACCTAAACCCAAACCCAAACCCAAACCTGTTCCCCAAGCTCAGGAAGTATATCATTACTCTATTCAGATTGGTGCTTTTAGCGTTCAGGATAACGCAGTGAAGGTTAAGGAGAAATTTCAACCTGACCACTATGTTGAAATTCGTGAAAAACAGGTACGAGACCGTACTTTTTATGCTGTTTGGATCGGTCGTTTCCAGGACCGTGAAACAGCAATGCAATACGCCCATAAATATATTGATCAATACAAAATTGAATATAAAATTGTAAAACGTTAATTCGGATGGGACCCAAAATTGAATTGGAGCGAAGCATGAAACGATTACTGGTTCTAGTCGCACTTTTGATTTTCACAATTCCCGTGTTTCCACAAGTTCCTTGTGAACAGATTGTCCGTTACAATATTTCCGCACAACTCATGCCGGACGAAAACGCAGTTACCGGTAAAATGCAACTGGAATGGACCAATACGTCTGATAATGCAGTACATGAGGTCTATTTTCACGCGTATTTGAATGCTTTCCGAAATTCTTCCAGCACATTTATCAGTGAAGCCAATGCTGATCCCAGACCTTTTTCAATGTTTAACAGCAATTGGCCTGACAATGGCTGGGGCACGCTTGATATTAGCGCTGTATCTGCTACCAGCAGCGATCTTTACTTTAAGACTGATTTACTACCTACATTGCAATTTGTACAACCGGATGATGATAATAAAGCCGATATGACGGTTTTTATTTTAACTCTACCTGAACCGGTTCAGAAAGGGCAAAAAGTACAATTTGATTTTGAATTCACTGCAAAAATCCCATATCTGGGTATTCGTGCCGGATACAAACAGGATTTCTATATGGTGTCGCAATGGTTTCCCAAGATTGGTGTGTTAACCGATCAGGGTTGGAACTGTCATCAGTATCACCAGGCAAGCGAGTATTTTGCGGATTTTGGCAGTTACCATGTTGAATTGACCGTGCCGAATGGTTTTGTTGTGGGTGCAACAGGTGAAATGTCAGAGCCAAAACAATCTGGTGAACATACGGTTTATACTGTAACCCAGGATTGTATTCATGATTTTGCTTTTGCTGCTTACCCCAATTTCCTCACAAAAATCGCTCAATTCGAATCCGATGGATTACCCCCGGTAGAAATTAAACTGTTGTATCTGCCCGAGCACGAAAAATTCGCAGACCGGTTTCTGGATGCGGCTAAAAACGCACTCTCATATTTTGGTACGTGGTACACGCCATATCCCTACAAACAGCTTACCATTATAGATACACCCCCATGTACAAAGACTGCCAGTATGGAATATCCCACATTGATTACCGTGGCAGTGTCTTGCAGTGAATCCAAACGCAACATGTCACCTGAATGGACGGTTATGCACGAAACAGGTCATCAATTCTGGTATGGACTGGTTGCCAGTAACGAATTTGAAGAACCCTGGATAGATGAGGGATTTACCTCATTTTCTGATATACGGGCTTTGAACGCCGCTTATGGTTATATTTCGCATTACAAATATTATCTGGAGCGTAAAGGTTTTGCTATACCATATACATTTGATATCACTCTTGATCCCATGGACAGGCGTATGAATCGATACCGTAATGCGGGAATGGTTGAACCTGTGAACCAACCAGCATGGGAGTTTGCTACTTATGCTAGTTACAAGGCACACGCCTATGATAAAGCTGCCATGATGCTGGCAACTCTTGAAAATTTATTGGGTACTGAAACATTCTTAAATGTGATGCAAACTTTTGCTTCCCGGTACAGTTACAAGCATCCAACCACGCAGGATTTTATTGACGTGGTGAATGAAATTGCTCCCGAACCTATGGACTGGTTTTTCGAAAAGATACTGTATGGTGCCGCTGATATTGATCTGATGGTGCAGGATATCAGTTCAAAACCGGTATCCCCCGTAAATGGCTTGGATGAACAAGGCAAGCTCTATACTAACACCAAAGCTGCTTCAGGATATGAATCGCGTATTGTTTTGAAACGCAATGGTGACCTGGCTATAACTGCTGAAATTGCTGTATCTTTTGAAAATGGTGAGATTGTACATGAAACCTGGGATGCTAAAGATGCGGTTACCGTGCTGAATTATAAAGTGGATTCACCGGTATACAAGGTTGAAATAGATCCTGAACACAAGATAGTATTGGATACAGATGTTTCGAACAATGTCCGTTACCGTGAACGTAATTCTTTTGCCGCGATGAAATGGGGTGCCAGATGGCTTTTCTGGCTGCAGCATTTACTCGAAACGGCAGCTATTTTTTCATGACATGGATTCCAAATAGGAGAATTGAATTATGAAAATGATCAAAGCATTACGTAACGGATTGAATCTGGTAATTGAAAATTATAAAATGGTTCCCATTATTTATGTGGTCAACCTGGCAGCCGGACTGCTGTTGGCAATTCCTTTTACAAGCCAATTGGGTAAAGAGATTGCCTTTAAAGGCGTGCGGGACGATCTGACAACCAGTTTTAATTTTGACTGGTGGAGTGCATTACAGACATCCAAAGAGGGTCTGATCAATACTCTGCGGCCGGCTATTGATGGCGGTTTCGGGCCGGTATTTGACAATCTTGAACTGCTGTTGAGCGGAGGCTTTACCCGCTACAGTCTGGTTGTTTTTTTACTGGCACTGGTTTATATCAGTATTGCTGCTTTTTTTAATGGCGGTACACTTGCGCTATATGCGGATGAAAAACGATCCTATTCCACTGGACGGTTTTTCTCTTTATCAGGATTTTACTATCATCACCTGTTTGCACTGGCATTGACCATGGTATTATTGTTTCTGGTGATTTACAAGTTTTTGCATCCGGCATTGTTTTCTGTAATAGATGCCATTGCTGCCCCTTTAATGAGCGAAAAAGCGGTCTGGTGGTTGAATTTTGGCGGCTATTTGATTTTTGCATTGCTGTTTGTATTGATCAAGATCGTGTTTGATTATGCTAAAATTATTCTGATCAAAGAAAACCACGAGTCTTCATGGTTTTGTATCTGGCTGGCATTCAAGTTTGTTGTAGGACATCCATTAAAAACCTTGGGATTGTATGGATTGTTACTATTGATCAGCGCCGCTGTTATGCTGGTATTGGGTAGTCTTTTAGAGATCATAAATCCCACAGGAATTTTTGTGTTGATCATATTGGTTGTTTTGCAACAGATTTTTATTTTTATCAAGATTGGCCTGCGGCTGGTATTTTTGGGCAGTCAGCTTGCGTTGTATGGACAGAAAAAGACTGTTCAGGTCAAAGTAAAAAAGTCCAAAATTAAGAGTTAAATTATAGAAAGGAAGTTCAATGTCTGTTAAACCTTTAGAATTAAGCGATGATAGATATTTCAGCGCTGATCCCGGACAGCGGGAGATTGCGCGTCATTTGTTCGGTTTGATCAAAGATCTGCCATTGTTGTGTCCGCATGGACATGTGGATCCGTCCTTGTTTGCCAACAATACCCCGTTTCCTGATCCTGCTGAACTGCTGGTCATTCCCGATCATTACCTGTTCCGTATGCTGTACTCACAGGGTATTCCTTTGGAATCATTGGGTGTTCCCCGTGTGGATGGTGGAGATACCGAACAGGACCACCGTAAAATATGGCAGATTGTTGCAGACAATTTTTACCTGTACCGCGCTACACCCACCGGTAACTGGTTGAAACACGAGTTGTATGAAGTACTGGGCATCCGGAAACGCTTGACTTCTGAAACCGCTATGGAAATTTATGATGAAATTCAGGAAACCCTGAAAAAACCGGAAAACCTGCCCCGCGCCATGTTTGAAAAATTTAATATCGAAGTGCTGAGCACAACCGATTCGCCAATTGATACGCTGGAACATCACAAAGCCATTCGTGAGAGCGGCTGGAGCGGCAGAGTGGTTCCCGCGTTTCGTCCCGATAATGTGACCGATTTTATGTATAAAGGATGGAAATCCAATATTGATAAGCTGACTGAAATGAGCGGTATCGACTGTTCTACCTACAAAGGCTATATCCAGGCGATGGAAAACCGTCGTGCATTCTTTAAAGAAATGGGTTGTACTTCTACAGATCAGGGAGTTTTGTATCCTTATACGGTCGAGTTGAATGAGAGCGAAGCCTCTCAATTGTACGACAAGGCTCTGCAAGGCAAAGCCACCCCGCAAGACGCAAAACAGTTTACCGGCCACATGATTATGGAAATGGCACGCATGAGTATAGAAGACGGACTCACCATGCAGATACATCCCGGAGTATACCGTAACCATAATCAGGTTGTGTTTGAAAAGTTTGGTCTGGATAAAGGCTGTGACATCCCCATGACTACCGAGTATGTAGAAAACCTGAAACCGCTGTTGAACAAATACGGCAATAATCCTGATCTGACTTTGATCATGTTTACCATTGACGAGACCACTTATTCTCGCGATCTGGCTCCGCTTGCTGGTCATTATCCGGCCATGAAACTGGGCCCGTCCTGGTGGTTCCATGACAGTCGCGAAGGTATGCTGCGTTTCCGTGAGATGGTTACCGAAACCGCCGGTTTCTATAATACTGTTGGATTCATTGATGATACCCGTGCGTTCCCATCCATTCCCGCGCGTCATGATGTTGCGCGTCGTATTGACTGCCGCTTCCTGGCGGGACTGGTATCCGAACATGTTATGGATATGGATGAAGCGGAAGAAGTGATTGTAGACTTGACCTACAACCTGTCCAAGAAAAATTTTAAATTATAGCGGTAGCGCAGGTGAGTGGATCCAATCGTTCAATTCTGGAAAGCATGGACCCGACAGGGGAAGAGAATCCGTTATTCTCTGAACAAACCGGACTTGAACGACGTTTGGGCCTTACCGAAGCGTTATCCATTGTATTTGGAAGGATAATCGGTTCCGGGATTTTTCGTACGCCCGGACCGATTATGCTCCTTACCGCATCAATTAGTTTATTTTATGGCGTCTGGATATTGGGAGGCATTGCCACCCTGCTGGGCGCTTTTTGTTACGCGGAACTGGTAGCCATGATGCCCAAATCGGGCGGCCCTTATGCTTATCTCAAAGCTGCGTATCCTCCGGTCTGGACGTTCCTGCGCGGTTGGGCCATGTTTTTTGTTTCGGAAACCGCCGCTATTGTTGCGGTTGCGCTGGTTTTTGCCGAGTATTTCAACTCTTTTTTGTTTTCTATTTCCGGGAACCATATTTCTCATACCCTTGAACTGCTTATTGCCTTTTCAGCAATGTGGGTGTTAACACTGGTGAATTGCTTTGGTGTGGCGCTTAGCGGTAAAATTCAAAACTTGTTCAGCGCTGTTAAATTTCTGGCATTGCTGATGATTGTTTATTTTGGATTCAGTCGTGCGGGTGAGATCTCGCATTTTACCACGCAATTCTGGCCCGAGGAATGGAGCTGGTCCACCATGATCGCTTTTGGTGCGGCCATGCGATATGGATTTTTCGCCTACAGCGGATGGGAGGGAGCAACCTATGTTGCGGAAGAAGTTAAAAATCCACGCAAAAACCTACCGCTTTCCATCATCCTGGGTATTGCCGGGGTTATGCTGCTGTATCTGGCGGTCAACTCGGCGTATCTGTATCAGCTCTCGCCTGAGGTGATCAAAACCAGCAAGTGGGTGGCAACAGAGGCCATGAACAAGGCGGTTGGGGTGACCGGCGGGATTTTCATAGCCGCGGCAGTAATGATCAATACCTTTGGTAATATCTCAACCCAGGTACTGTGCAAAGCCCGGACCTGGTACGCCATGTCTCAGGACGGACTGTTTTTTAAACCCCTGAGCAAACTCCATCCCCAATACAAAACCCCCAATACCGCGCTGTTGGTACAGGGTGCCTGGGCAACCGTACTGTTAATGGGAGCAGCCTTTGCGGAGCATGCTTACGAGGCGGTAATCGACTATTTTTCTTTTACCTCGGCGGTGTTTAACGTATCCACATTTGCGGCGGTCTGGGTTTTGAGAAAAAAATATCAGGAAATCAAACGACCTTTCCGGGTGCCGTTTTATCCCTTTACTTTGATTATAGTACTGCTCATCCATATCTGGTTTATGGTGGTTACGCTGATCTCGGCGCCGCTGCCGTCGCTGCTGGGAGTACTCTTGACCTTGAGCGGGTTGGTGTATTACTATAAACCCGGATTTACTAAAAGACCTTGATTAACAAGATTAACGGATTACCCTGATTGACGCATAACGGTCCCTGAGTGTTTGACGTAGGTGAATGTATACATGGTGCGGGATGAGTACTATACTCCCTGTCAACCAAGTTTTACTTGGTTGACTCATTGCCGGGCCTTGGATACATCCCGATCCGACACTTGTCTTGAGCTTGTGGACGTAAACGAATTAAATTTCGTTCTACCTGTAGATCCCATTTCAATGGGATTGTCCGCCGTTAGGTGGACTTGAATAAATAGTATCTAGTCATGATTTTTTGCAAATGAGCATTCTTGTTTAAAATCGCATTCCTCCAATCAATATAAATGCGTGTGTCAGTTCCTCTTTGAACCAAAGGTCTGCAAGCATATCCAGATCATAAGTGATATTGCTGTACCGAAATTCTAGAGATATTTTCCTAAAGATAAATTCCAGGCCAAAATTCCAGCTTTTACCGTTGCTTGCTAGACCTCCATAATCGGCAAGATGATAATCGATAGTTTGATTTGCAAAGTCATCTTTATCTTCATTCCTAATAATAATTCTTTTCGATTTATCATTTAAACCCCAGACAAAAGATGGACCTGCTGTTATATTCACTTTGAAATTATTTTGAGAATAAACCGTGAATTTTAACAAAAACGGAAATTCTAAAAATACAGCATGAATGTGAATATTTATAACATATATTCTGTCATCTTTCATACCCCAGGGGCCGCCAGCTTCTGTAGCATTAAACTCATTGCCCATTATATGTGTAATGCAAAATTGAGATTCGAGAAAAAATCTGTTACTTAGACGAAATTCTTTAAATACGCCCCAGGTTTCACCCACTTCCGGATGAATTGCAGGATTTTTATAATATGTATAATTGACACCTCCTTTAATGCCTATTGCCCCCTGAGCAGAGTTTAATGTAAACACAATGATAAAAAAAATGAATGTTTTAAAACCAGTATTTATCATACAAACCTTTTTAATGATTAATGCAATATGTCAAACATGTATTTATGATAATGGATTATAAACAACTCAATACATGGTCGAACGTCCATACAAATTGAATATTATACCTGTAGGTCCCATTTTAATGGGATTGTCCGCTGTCAGGTGGACTTGTTTTATATTCCTGAGCAGCAAGCGTGAAATTTAAACATTATATAATGCTTTTAAAATTCAAAACGAACAAGCTAGAAATATATTTACTGCATGATAGTATTTATCGAGTTTAATGTTTTTAACCGTATCTATTTGATAGAGGGGTATTTGATAAATACATTTAACTGCCAGATTGTTGAAATGAAATCCCATACCGAAATCAAATCCGAATCCTGAATTACCCAATCTGGTGATAAACCCCGATAAGTTGTCATTCTCGGTATCATAATCATAATTCAAATCCTGACAATTGATATCGTTTATATTAGAACTGCAAAGATTTTTATCAGTCCAGGTTGTAGATTTGTCTGAAATACATAGGGAGAAACAGGGGCCTGCCAGGAGTGAGAACCTGAATGGTTCATGAACGCTCCAATAGAAATTTTTGTGCATGCAAATATCAATTGTTGCAAGCTTTATGTGAATATCTCCTTGGGTTATGAAAACTCCATTGTCCACATATTTGATGATTTTATTTTCCAATGAACTTTTTTTTAGGGTATATAGGCATAAAATTTCAAAAGAAGATTGGTGTGTGTTTAGAATTCGTTCTCTGCTAAATCCCATGGTAATGCCGTTTTGATATTGAATACCGGATTCAGAAATTACCGATGAATAATTTGTGCCCGCATTCAAGCTATATTTGATATCTTGAGAAAAAACCAAAGTTGAAAAGAGAATTAAAAGTATGATTTTATTCATATACTGACTCGGGAAACCCATAACATGATATTGAAATCGGCTAATTTTCAATTTAGATGTTTGTTATAAATTCCAGCGGCTAAACTATCCAATAAATCAGATTTACCATATAATACATGCCATATAACTGCTGATCATATAAATGTTTATTATAATCGCCACCCCATTTCCATTGTTTGATTTCTCCGGAACTGTACCTCAACGCGGCCCCTATTGTGATCTTTTTAAAAATATTATAATCTACTCCCAATGTAAAAAGGGGATGATATATTTTTTTAGATCCACACGAAGAATATCCTTCCTCCGGATATATATATTTTATTTCGTGGCTGGTAGGATGTACAAACCCATCTCTTATAAATCCTTCAATCTTGGTGTTGCTTATACCAACACCTGCATGCAAACTGAATTTGTGGAATTTCACAATATCCGCAGATACGCCAAAATTCCAGCTTGAACTGTGTGATTTGATCCAATAGGTATTGGGGCCATAAACGTACGGTGTAAAGGTTTTGGGATAGTCAAACTCACAGGTCCGCTTTCCCCGGTATTCGATCGAAAATCCAAATCTGGATTTGATTTTCAATAAAAGCCCGAGTTGGTATGAATAGCCGTCATTGTCAAAAATGATTCTGCTGTTTTTTGCCAGATTGTTTTTATCGATAGGGGTGAATGCAGGTTTTTGGACTTTATCATAATAATTACCACCAACATAGATTCCCAAACGGGTTTGTGAGTACAGTGGACTGGATATAATGATTAAGAGGATTGGATAAATAATTGCTGATATTTTTGGCATATTTCACCCCTGAAAAATTGGTTGAAATTTTAACCTGCATTACAACCCCGGACGAGCACAAACATTACAAGCATCCTTCCCTCTGCTCGTAATGTTTTGCATATATTAATCATACGCATGATTTATGTCATTGTCAAGAAAAATTGTATTTTTTAGAAATTTTCTTCATTTTTTTTTATCGGGCTTGCAGGAATCGATTTTTGACTATTTGTGAGATGGTTGGGGGGGACTCGTGTCTGCTGAATAGCGAAATTGCTGTTGCATATATCCGCAAGGTTTTGTATTGTTTTCTATTACCCAACATTACGGAGGTTGAAATGTTGAATCGTTCCAGGTTATCTATTCATTGTATTATTGTATCTATACTCTTAATTTCATCTGTTTTATTAGCCCAACCCAGACAAGAGCTGGTCAAGGTAGTTGTCGCGCCGGACCATGAGAACTGGCAGTACGAGGTGGGTGAAAAAGCAAAATTCACTATTACAGTGCTGCGTGCGGGAAATACTGTTCACGATGTACCTGTGTCCTGGGAAATCAAACCCGAGAAAATGGAAACACTGAAATCCAAATCCGAGGTGTTAAAATCCGGTTCAATCACCATCGAAGGTGGTACAATGAAGACTCCGGGATTTCTGCGCTGCTGGGCCACAGCAACCGTAGACGGACAAGAGTACAAAAGCTGCGCCACCGCGGGATTCGCTCCCTCGCAAATAGAACCCACAACAACCGTGCCCAAAGATTTTGTTGAGTTCTGGGAACAGGAGAAAACCAAAGCCGCAGAGGTACCCATGGATCCCATCGTAACGCTGATTCCAGAGAGCTGCACAGCTAAAGTCAATGTGTACCATGTCAATCTGCAGAATGAAAAACGGGATTCCCGATTGTACGGTATTCTGTGCGTTCCCAAATCTGAAGGCAAGGTACCAGCGGTATTAGAAGTCCCAGGTGCAGGCGTACGGGCATATCATGGAAATATTGCCTTGGCGGAACAGGGCGTAATTACCTTCAATATTGGAATTCACGGTATTCCCGTGACTATGGATGATGGCGTGTATTATGATCTACGTCGCGGTGCTCTGGATGGATACTGGGTATATAATCTGGATGACAAGGACCATTACTATTACAAGCGCGTATACCTGGGCTGTGTACGAGCTATAGATTTTATTTACAGTCTGCCCGAGTTTGACGGCGAAAACCTTGCGGTAACCGGCGGTAGTCAGGGCGGGGCATTGTCTATTATCACTGCCGGACTGGATTCCCGCATTAAGTACTTGGCTGCGTTTTTTCCTGCATTGTGTGATTTGACCGGTTATCTGCACGGCAGGGCAGGAGGCTGGCCGCACATGTTTAATGATGACAACAAGGCGTTTAATGTCAAAGAAGACAAGATTGAGACCAGCAAGTATTACGATGTGGTAAATTTTGCAAGACAAGTACAGGTGCCGGGATGGTATTCGTGGGGATTTAACGATACTACTTGTCCGCCAACATCCATGTACGCGGCATATAATGTTATCGATGCGCCCAAAGAGTTGCTGCTGGCGTTGGAAACCGGTCACTGGAATTTTCCGGAACAGCGGGAAGCAAAAAATCAATGGCTGCTCAAGATGTTAAAGAAATAACGGAATCGACTTTTTCTAAAAAATGTTCTGATAATAGAGTGAAAACAGGATTGTAATCGATAACGGTTCTACAAAAATGTATGGTGTTTAATTGTATTGACATTATTGTAAAAAGTTATTATATTGCAATCTTGTTTTCTGTTCGTCAGGAAATGACATTGTTGCAGATATGAATTTCAGAACCGACTAAACCTTCGGACGGCGGCACAACTCGTTAACAACAAACAAATTAAGGAGAGTGTCATGAAAAGGTATCTGTACTTGTCTTTAACACCCGAGTCTTTGATCGCATCTATGCTTCCGCCCATTGAATTTGGCAAGTATTTGGCGGTAGGAACTAAAAAACGTACACATGGAGAAGCGATCTTTTTTCAGGTTGATCCGGCATTCAAGAGTGATCATTTTCCATTCAAGGATGTTGACGAAAGGTGCCAGCCGCACCCTGATGGATCACCCAAACGTTCTTTGTATTTATCTGTGTATCGTGTGGTTGAACATATTCCCAATGATGCTTTGCAGAATCTTTTCCTTGTAACTGATGATGGCAGAGTGCTTGAATTGCAAAAGCAGGAATATGTCAATACCGACAATTCTATTTTGCACCTGTACCAGGAATTGGGTCCGGTAATGCCACAGATTGCCAGTAGTCTGGATCCGCAAGAGTTTTGCAAATTTGTAACGGATCGGAAAAATCCCATTTCAGTTCCTCGTTTGATTTTTGTAGAACTTGTACTTGAAGAACTGGCAAACAATCCCACGGACGGCTCTACGGAAAATTTACCTTATGCCAATATTGATCATTTACGGGATTGTCTGATTGATCTGCAAAAGAATACCGAGAAACGGACCAAAACGGTACTTCGCTGCTTTCATCGGGACATATTATACCGGACTATCAAGAACGGATTTTTTGTTGGTGATCAGAAAACTTTTAATTTTTACCCGTTCCCATCAGATATGGAACTTGAAGAGAAACATCACCACTGGTGGAGATCGGCTTTAACTATAGGCTTTTAGCAAATATTTTAATATATATAACTCACACTAATCTTATAAGGAGAGGAGATGTCTAATAATCTTTTTTGGATTGTTCCTATCGCTTCTGTGCTAGCTCTTGGATTTGCCTGGTATTTTTTCAAAAAATTAATGGCCGAAGACGAAGGTACAGACCGCATGAAAGAAATCGCTCAGCACGTACGTACTGGCGCTATGGCTTACCTCACACAACAATATAAAGTTGTAACAATTGTTTTTGCTGTTTTGACCGCTTTATTTGCTCTTATGGCTTTTGGTGGATATCAAAATGGTTTTGTATGGTTTGCATTTTTGACCGGTGGTTTCTTTTCCGGTTTGGCTGGTTTTTTTGGAATGAAAACCGCTACTTATGCAAGTGCCCGTACTGCTAACGCTGCTCAAAAGTCTCTGAATAAAGGTTTGCAGGTTGCTTTCCGTTCAGGTGCTGTTATGGGGCTGGTTGTTGTTGGTTTGGCACTTTTGGATATCGCATTGTGGTTCATCGTTCTTACCGCATTGATTCCTGAATCTGATCCTGGTCATAAACTTGTTGTTATCACAACCACTATGCTTACTTTTGGTATGGGTGCTTCTACCCAGGCATTGTTTGCACGTGTTGGTGGTGGTATTTATACCAAAGCTGCTGATGTTGGCGCTGATCTGGTAGGTAAAGTTGAAGCCGGTATCCCTGAAGATGATCCTCGTAACCCTGCTACCATCGCAGACAATGTTGGTGACAATGTTGGTGACGTTGCTGGTATGGGTGCAGACTTGTATGAATCTTATGCTGGTTCTGTTTTGGCTACAGCTGCATTGGGTGCTGCTGCATTTATGCATCAGGGCGATTTGCAGTTAAAAGCTGTATTGGCTCCCATGTTGATCGCAGCTGTTGGTACTTTGTTATCTATCGTTGGTATTTTTGCAGTTCGTACCAAAGAAAATGCCACACAAAAACAATTGTTGGGCGCTTTGGGTAAAGGTGTTGATCTTTCTTCATTGTTGATCATTATCCTTTCCTGGGTTATTCTTACTGCTCTTGGCATTCCCAATGTATGGGGTCTCTGGGGCTCAATCGTTGTGGGTCTGTTAACCGGATGGTTGATTGGTAAAGAAACTGAATATTTTACTTCTGAAGCATATAAACCAACCCGTAAAATTGCTGCAAGTGCCGAAACCGGTCCTGCAACTGTTATTATTTCAGGAATCGGTACCGGTATGTTCTCTACCGCTTTCCCGGTGTTGACCATTGTTGTTGGTACCATACTGGCTTTTTTGACTGCAGCAAGATTTGATATGACTGATTTATCAATGGGTCTTTACGGTATTGGTATTGCCGCTGTTGGTATGCTTTCAACCCTGGGTATCACCCTGGCTACTGATGCTTACGGCCCAATCGCTGATAACGCAGGTGGTAACGCTGAAATGAGCGGTCTTGGACCAGAGGTACGTAAACGTACTGATGCTCTCGATTCTTTAGGTAACACCACTGCTGCTACCGGTAAAGGTTTTGCAATTGGTTCGGCTGCATTAACTGCATTGGCCTTGTTGGCTTCATATATTGAAGAATTGAAAATTGGTATTGTTCGTATCGTAGAAAATACCGGTTCTTATACATTTCCCAATGGTTTGTCTTTGGATTCTGTAGTAGATGTTTCCAAACTTACTTTGATCGATTTTATGCATAATTATGATGTTCACCTGATGAACCCCAAAGTATTGATGGGTATGTTCATTGGATCTATGATGGCCTTTATGTTCTGTGGTTTGACCATGAACGCTGTAGGTCGTGCTGCTCAATCTATGGTTGAAGAAGTGCGTCGTCAGTTCCGCGAAATCAAAGGTATTATGGAAGGTGAAACCGAACCCGATTACGCTTCTTGTGTTGCTATCTCTACCAAAGGCGCACAGCGTGAAATGTTGATTCCTTCATTGCTCGCTATTGCAGCTCCTATTTTAACCGGTTTGATCTTTGGTGTAGCTGGTGTTATGGGACTGTTGACCGGTGGCTTGTCTGCTGGTTTTGTATTGGCTGTGTTTATGGCTAATGCAGGTGGTTCATGGGACAATGCTAAAAAATACATTGAATCTGGCGCTCATGGCGGTAAAGGTTCCGAAGCTCACAAAGCTGCTGTTACTGGTGATACTGTTGGTGATCCTTTCAAAGATACCTCAGGTCCTAGCTTGAACATCCTTATCAAATTGATGAGTATGGTGTCAATCGTAATGGCGGGTTTGACTGTAGCTTTTTCATTACTGTAATATTCATATTAATATATAGAATATACAAGCCCTGTTGGTTTACCGGCAGGGCTTTTTTTTTATTTGGAACTTTTATATAATTTTGTAATTTAATACCACAACATATCATGCTGGTGGGGATTTCCACAGGCGAAACTCGAATTAATAAAAATTTAAAACAGGGGAAATGCGATGATGAAGCGTTTTTGCTATGAAGCAGTTTCTATTCTATTATTATGCTTACTTGTGCCTGGAATGGCTTTGTTAGCCCAGGAACCGGGGACAATTAAGTGGGAGTTCAAAACAGAAGGTGCGATTCAGTCTCCTCCGGCGATTGCTGATGATGGAACAATTTATGTAGGTAGTGATGACCATTTATATGCTGTTAATCCGGATGGCTCCTTGTTGTGGAAATATCAGGCTGGTGACTCGGTACAAACTTCGCCTGCTATAGATTCCGAGGGAACCATTTACTTTGGTTCCAAAGATGGTAATATCTATGCTATGAACAAAGACGGCTCTTTGAAATGGGATTATAAGACCAATGGCGCAATTTGTACATCGCCTGCAATTAGCAAAGAAGGCTATATATTTATAGGATCTAAAGATTTCAACCTCTATGCGTTTGATCTGGAAGGGAATTTAGCCTGGACGTATTATGTAGATGGGCTCGTTCATACTCCATCAATTGGTCCGGATGGAACTATTTATGTGCAATCTGATTCCTATTATCTATATGCTTTAAATATTGATGGTACACTGAGTTGGTCTTTACGTTTTAATTACAAGCCTGGCATTTGTCCCGCAATTGCTTCAGACGGACGTTTACATATTGGATCATGGGGCGCCAAATTAAACATTTTTTATCCTTATGGTGAAGAGTTTGATAAAAATTTTAGACAAGGGAAAATGTACACTGTCCCAATTCTTGATAATCATAACAATATATATTTTGGTACCGGTACTAGTATGTATTATGCACTGGATCCTATTGGTAATGAAAAATGGTCCATGGATACAGATGGTATAGTACTATGTTCGGCCATGGGTGAAGATCGGGTACTGTACAATGTTACAGATAGCGGTAATCTGTTTGCAGTTGATATAAATGGCACCAAACTTTGGGACTGTGAATTGGGAGGTACTCCTGGTAACAGTTTGAATCTTTCTCTAGATAGTACACTGTATATAGGTTCTTCTGATAGTACTTTGTATGCTGTCAACTGCTCCAGTGCAGGACTGGCAGATACACCCTGGCCGGCTATGCGACAAAACAGTGCAAATACGGGGAGTAATGAAAATAACGAGTTTCCCCGTGTTGTGACCTCAGTTGACACCATCCATGCAGAACCGCATTCCAGTGTTGAATTGGATGGTAGTGGTTCATTTGATCCTGATGGTAACGAGTTGCAGTTTGAATGGACAGTCACTACTTTACCTGATGGTGGTAAAGTAGATATTAGCGATCCTCAATCCGCAGTTTCTAATTTTATGCTGGATACAAATGTTTATGGATTGTACAAGATTCGATTAACCGTAACTGATGCAGATGGGAACAAAAGCTATAATCATGTTTATATTGATTATGGTAATTTATTGTGGAGATTTGGTACCTCTGATAATATCTATTCTTCGGCTGCAATTGGGAACGATGGATCAATATATTGCTGCTCATCTGACAGCTTTCTTTATAAATTAAATCCTGATGGAAGTTTGCTTTGGAAGTATAAAGCCTCGGAAAGAAGCTATTATGCACCGTCTATCAGTTCTGATGGAATTGTTTATTTCATTACATACCCGGGCAAGTTGTATGCGGTAACCTCTGATGGTAATCTATTATGGACATTTCAAGTTGATGATCAAATTAGAAGTCATGTGGCGATTGATTCAGATGGTACTTTGTATTTTGGTTGTGATGATGAATATTTGTATGCTATTAATGCTGATGGCAGTTTGAAATGGAAGTTTAAAGCAATCAGTGGTATTAGATCATCACCGTCAATTGGTTTTAATGGTAAAATCTATTTCTGTGCATCACAAGAAACAGTATATGCATTAAATAAAGATGGATCTCTGTACTGGTCTTATAAAATTGGTGGATTTATTTCAACAGCACCTGCTATTGCCGCTGATGGTTCTATAATTATAAGTACAGGCTATAATAGTGTAAGTAAAGTTGCATCTTTTACGCCTGATGGAGAGCTTTTATGGAACAGACAGGTTGATGGATCTACGGGAGATATTGGGTCTCCTGTAATTGATAAAGATGGAGCTATTTACTTATATGCGGATGATGATTATTTCCATGCATTGAATGCCGATGGAGGTTTTCGCTGGAGTTTTAAAACTCCTCGCATGAGTTGGAGTACCGCTGCAATTGGAGCAGATGGGACCATTTATTTTGGGTCTCGAGACATGTTTTTGTACGCGTTGAACCCAAATGGATCATTGAAATGGAAATATAAGGCAGAAAATGATGTTGATGCACCAATGATCCTCAGTAACGACGGTATACTTTATTTTGGAACACGTGATGATAAATTATACGCACTCCAAACAGAAAGCATGGGGCTTGCAAAAAGTTCCTGGCCCACATTTGGTCAAAACAATGCCAACACATCCAATGTTGAAAATCTCTATGTCCCGGTAGCTCAAGTTGAAAATGATTATATAACTGCAAAGATTGGTGAAACTGTAACACTTGACGCCAGTGAATCAACGGATTTTGATGGTGACGATTTGTATTTTGCCTGGAGTTTAATTGACCAGCCGGAAGGCGGTCTGGTGGAAATTTCTGATTCTACGCTTGCTAATCCTACAGTTACTTTTTTGAATTCTGTGTATGGTGAGTACAAATATTTATTAACCGTAACAGACATGGATGATGGCGCAAATTCTACAGTAGTGGTTATAAATTATACCAACCAACTCTGGTCTTGTCAGATAGATCACAGCATTTCTACTTCTCCAGCGGTATTAAACGACTCTACATTGGTTTTTACTGACACGAATGGAATGTTGTATGCAATGCATCCTGATGGGACAGAGCAATGGTCTGAAAATATAAGTGATTCTTTGCTTACAGCACCGGTTATTGGTGCAGATGAGACCATTTATATGGGATCAAGTGATAATAATATTTACGCATTGAATCCTGATGGCTCGCTGAACTGGAGTTTTGAAACAAATGATAAAGTGACGGCAACGCCGGCAATTCATCCGGAGGGTAATATCTATGTAGGATCTCAGGACAGTACTTTTTACGCATTAAATGCGGATGGTTCTTTAAACTGGTCATATAAAACAGATGGTGTTATAACATCCTCTGCTGCGATTGGCAAGTATGGAAATGTTTATGTAGGTTCTGCTGACCATTTTGTATATGCTTTTTCACCTCTGGGAGAATTGATATTCAAATATGAAACAACAGCACCGGTTCAATCATCACCTGCTATCGGTGAAAACAGTGTTATTTATATCGGTTCTGATGATGGCAGTCTGTATGTACTCAATCCCGATGGTTCATTAAAATGGACATATACTACTGATGGCCCTGTCAAATCATCGCCAGTTATACAATATGGAGAAAGTGTCTGTGTTGGCTCGGATGACAGTACAATGTATGTAATTGATGCTGATGGCTCGCTATTATGGTCGTATAAGACCGGTGGTCCGGTCAGGTCTGTAATGGTTGGAGCTGACAGTACAGTATACACAGCTTCTTTAGATAACTCTATTTATGCCCTGGATCCCAGGGGAGCATTGTTATGGTCATTCAAAGCAGATAGTGCATTCAGTCTTGCTTCACCAGTCCTGCTGAGTGATGGCAGTTTGTATGCCGGTTCAATGGATGGTTATTTTTATGCACTGCAAACAACCAGTGAAGGCCTGGCAAATACTCCATGGCCCAGATTTCATGCTGATGTGAAAAATAGCGGAATGACTGCTGATTCCCAGGTGATCGTATCTGTTAATGATGACGAATCCGCAATTATTACAGATTATGCTTTATTCCAGAACTATCCCAATCCCTTTAATCCGGTAACTGTTATCAAATACGCGTTACCAGAACAGGCACACGTAACTCTGGATGTGTTTAATATAAATGGAAACCTGGTTAAGCAATTGACAAATACCACTCAACGTGCAGGATACCACAGCTTTGTGTGGGATGGTACAAATTCAAATGGTGAACGGGTGGCTACCGGTCTTTATTTTTATCGAGTAAAGGCGGGTGAATTTTCTCAAACACGACGCATGATATTGATGAAATAAATTGAAACTTTTTTTAAATTTAAATCCCTGTTGGTTTACCGGCAGGGATTTTTTTTGTGTTTGTTCTTGATTTATTAATATTTATTTGATATAATCAAAAAGGGAAGGTAGCATTTCTAATTTTTAGTCGTAAAATAAGGGGTAACTATGAAACAGTTAATTTTTGTCTGTTTTATTTTGTTTCTTCCTCTGGCTCTATTTGCACAATTGGCAGAGTTCAAGATCATACGGGGACCAGAGAAAATTCAAGCCAATATCTCCCAGGTTAGAGATGTGCAAAATAGATTGTGTGCTGCAGTACAAATCCTTACTGATATTGACAATCTGCAATACGAAAGTGCCAGGGGGGCTGTACAGGTAGAAGTGCATAACGGAATGGAGATTGTTTATCTGTCGCCGGATGATCCTTTTCTCAAAATTATGCACCCCGATTTTAATCCATTGACCATACTGTTTATGGATTATAACATACAACTGGACGATCTTGTGGTTATACAATTGGCAATTATTGATGCCGCACTAGATCAAAATCAGATTGAAGCACAAAACCAAACCGCAAAATTGAGTATTTCTGCCAGACCAGGGGCGGTTGTTTATCTTGATGGAATGCTGCAAACAAAATTGCAAAATATAGAATTACTGCCTTCTCAAATTACACTGCGCGCAGAAATGGATAATGCGGTTCCGGAAGAGATAACCCTTTTATTAAAGCCCAATGATGATCTGGAAATAAGCCTTTTTCCCAAGCTCAAGACAGGGCGGTTAGATATTACTACTTTTCCCAAAGATGCCAAGGTGGAATTGATTAATGCCGATAAAGATTATTTTGCATCGACTGGTACATATATTTTTACAGATTTGCCAGTTGGTGAATATGATTTAACTGTAAAGCGTAATGGATTTGAAACCATTAACGACAAGTTGAAAATTGCTGAAAATGATACATTGTTTCGGGATATCAAGATGGAGCCCCTGAAAGGTATTGACGCTGCATTACTGACGTATGAAGAAGAAGAAAAGGGGCTTGCCTGGTATTGGGTAACCCTTACAACATTGGGAACCTGTTATGGCGTTGCCTATTTTGCAACTGACGGTTTTTCATTAAATTACGATGATCCCGGCGAGGGTAGAATAACAGTTATTGTACCCAAAGTAAATGAATAGGGGGTGGGTATGAATTTTTTCAGGTTAAGCATAATAATTATCTTATTTGTTTCTTTATTCGGATATTTATCGTGTCAGAAAAATGACCCGACCGGGCCGGATATTGACGGGGGCAGCCTGGTCGTAGAATTGTCATTCCCCGAATCACAGAACACCCATGTCGACAAAAAAACAGCAGATGAAATAAAAATTCAGGTATTGGTGACTTCTACCGCATATAATAAGGTTGCTGAAGCTGAACTTTTAGATACCGGAGAAGCATACAAGGGGACAATCATTGTACCCAAAGGCGATGATTATATTGTTTCTGTGAACTATTTTGTGGATGATAAATTGGTATATTTTGGAGTCAGGCGGAATGTGAAAATCAAAAACAGCAGTAAGCAAATTGTCGAAATAAAGCTGAATGATCCTGATGAAATGGTTTTTGTAAGTTCGGGTGAGTTTTTTATGGGGAATGAAAATGGACTGGATAATGCCCAACCCGTACATTCTGTATATATTGAGGGATTTTATATTGATAAATATGAAGTGACCAATGCACAATTTACAAGATTTTTGAATGAGGCGTATTCAAATGGCTACATTCAATGTACTGCCACTGGTGATATCACCAAAGATGGAATTCCGCTTGTGAGAAAAGATTACTATTATGGATATAAACTTCACCAATACCATTTTGATAATGGTGAATTTGTTATCGATGCTTATAAAGAATCCAATCCTGTAGCGTTTGTGACCTGGTATGGTGCCAGGTGTTATGCAGAATATTATGGCAAGGAGCTGCCCACCGAAGCACAATGGGAATATGCCGCCCGAGGTGGTGAACAGACACATTATTATGATTATAGCGGTAGTAATAACTGGCTTGATGTCGGCTGGTTCAAAGTAAGTTCTATTGATTCTCATTGTCTTACAAGACCTGTAGGGCATCTTGACCCAAATGAACTTGGTATTCATGATATGAGCGGGAACCTTTCTGAATGGTGTAGTGACTGGTATAGTACAGATTATTACAACAAAAGCCCTTACTATAATCCCCAAGGTCCTGAAGAAGGCCGCTCAAAAGTGCTGCGAGGCGGCAATTGGTATTATAAATTTAGTGAAAGCCAGATGGGAGATGAAGATTATTCTGTATACCATGTGACATACCGGAGTGCAACAGGTCCTTCGAGTGGTACGCAATATTGGGGATTCCGTTGTATTAAAAATGATTTCTAGTATTATATTACATTAAAAAGGGGAATTGGATTTGGGGAAAACATTTTTAACATCAATAATTCTGATTATAATCGCAGGCTGCATAAATACTGCATTGGAGCCTGAGCAGGGTGGCAGTCTTGCACTCGATCTGATTTTTCCTGCTTCCCTCAAAGATCAACTTGATAAAGGTTTGTCGAGTGATCAGAAAATAGAGGTCATTGTAACTTCTGATGTTTATAATAAAATTGCAGAAATAGAGCTCTCAGATAAGGGTGATCATTTTGAGGGGACTCTGATAATCCCCAAAGGTGACAGATATGTTGTAGCTGCAAACTATATTGTTGACAGCACGTTGATTTATTTTGGAGTTCAACGTAATGTCAAAGTTGACGACGGGCAATCAACTACACTTGAGATAGAATTGCATGATCCTGATGAAATGGCATTTATTAGTGCGGGATATTTTTTTATGGGAGATGAAAATGGACGGGACAATTGCAAGCCTGTGCATCAAGTTCATATAACAAGCTTTTATATGGATAAATATGAAGTGACCAACGCACAGTTTGTGAGATTTTTAAATCAAGCCTATTCCGAAGGATTGATAGAGCATTACCTTGGAGATATTACATGTGATGGTGTCAATTTGGTTGCAAGGGATTACTGGTTTGGGTATTTTCCACATCATTTTTGCTTTGAAAAAGGCAGATTTATTATTGATAAGGGTAAGGAATCCTATCCTGCGGCTTATGTAACCTGGTATGGGGCCAAAATGTATGCAGAATTTTATGGCAAAAGTCTGCCTACTGAAGCCCAATGGGAATATGCTGCACGTGGCGGTGAATTGAGCAATAATTATTTTTATAGCGGCAGCGATAACTGGATGGATGTTGCCTGGTTTAATATAAATGGGGCTCAGGGAGTTATTGCAACCCGGCCGGTTGGCCATTTGGAGCCCAATGAGCTGGGGATTTATGATATGAACGGCAATGTGTCGGAATGGTGTAATGATTGGTATGATGCCGATTATTACAAGCAGCTGATCCTGAATGATCCTCAAGGTCCCAAAGAGGGAACCGCCAAAGTGGTTAGGGGAGGAGCATGGAGTACCTCTATTAATCCCGAAACACAGGTTTCTTTGCTTGCATCCAGGGGCGGGGGAGCTCCTAAAGCTGGTGGTACAGGTTTGGGATTTAGATGTGTAAAAAATGATTAATGTCTAGCCCATATAGGGTGTTATATCACAATTTACATTCACCTCATCACAGACTTTTAAAAGTTGGGTGTTCCAGGTATTGTATGACATGTTGGGTGGAACAACAACGACCGCGTTCATCGTAAATAGTGGAGTTCCACTCATTGGAGCCTGTACCATACTGGTATCCATATTTTCTATATTGATTCCTGAACCTGCAAGGTGATGGGTAATATTGTGGATAATACCTTCATGGTCCGCACCATGCACCTGAATGCGATAGGGCAACCAGCCTTTGTATTTCTGTTCGCCATCGGGTTCTGTATTTTTAAAAGCAACCAGAAAACCTTTATCGCTCAGTTTTTTCAGTTCCTGCTGTAATTCGTCCCGATTTTCAGTTGGTACGGATACTAGTGTAAGTATGGCAAATTCTCCACCCAGATGTGCCATCTTGCTGGCATCTACATTTCCATTGTATTTTAAAATAATAGAAGTGGTCTCTTCTACAATACCAATCCGGTCAGGACCAGATAGTGTAAATATAAAATGGTTTTTCATACCGTTTCCTCCGGTGAATATAAATGAATTAATTCAATTTATAATAATTTTGTAAAAAACCAAAATGAATATTTTATTAATTTTTATAGCCAAAATTGGTATGATTATTGGGATAATTATTTATATTTAATCGTGAGGGCGTATTATGATTTAAAAAATGTTTTTACTGGTACTTTTTGCCTCTATTCAGGCAGTTTTTTCTGCCACAATTATTTACGAGGCTTTTGACGGTTCTTCAACACCTGCCAATTGGCAGATTTCCGGGACAGATGATAATGGCGCTAAAGATGATATGGATTATTTTAATAGTGGACAGGGATTTTTACAACTTACCAAGGAAGCGAATAATGAGGTGGCTTCTGCTTTTTATACCGGGAATTCATTTTCGAATGTGGGATGGACTTTGACAGCTGAGGTGCGTATTGCTGCGAGCGCTGAATCTCAAGATGGTGAAGGTATTACTTTTTGCTGGGTTGATAAAAGTCTTGTGGATGCCAAGTATGTAACCGATGGTAATTATAATTTCATGCTAGGAGCTTTGGGGCCTATTCAAGGTGCTCCAACCAATTTAAATCTGCTTGGCTTTGAATTTGATCATCTCTATAATCCGGGAGATTCTAAGTCAGACGAGTATGCGCATGTAGTACAACTTGAAACCACTTCATTTGTACATCTCACCAATGGTGCCAAAGATTTTTCTAACCGTGGAGGTACTCCAAATACGGAATATTATTTGAATAATGGTTGGATAAAATTTAAACTCGTTTGCTGGCAAGATGGCTCGGATATCAAACTGTCATTCTGGTGGACCAAGGATACAGATGGCGGAACTTTTGATAATAGCAGAACGTGGGTATATAATTATACAACAAATGGAATTTCATATCCTACATTTGATGCCTATTTTGGAATTACTGCAGCAACAAATACGAATAAACGTTCAAGTCATTAAATTAAAAATGTATATTTGACCAATACTGTTGATTTAACACTTCCCGTTGAATTGGATGTTTTTAATGCGAAATCATTAGAAAATGGTATTGAACTGAATTGGATCACCCAAAGTGAAGTTGATAATGCCGGATTTATTCTGGAAAGAAAATGCAATGGTGAATGGCAGAAAATTGCGGATTATAAATCATTGATTGAATTAACAGGTCAGGGTACAAGTTCCGCAGCAAATGAATACTGTTTTGTTGATAAAACCGCCCTAGAAGGAGAGACGTATACCTATCGTCTAAGTAGTGTTTCAATACAGGGTGTTGTTGAAGAACAAAAATCCATTACATTTCGTTATGATATAAAATGTCCCGAAACAACACGGCTATACAATGCATATCCCAATCCTTTTAATCCATCAACAGCTTTACGTTACGCATTGGCAACTGACGATCAGGTGGAATTGGATATTTTTGATATCAACGGTAGACATGTTATTTCTTTAGTTTCTGAACTGCAAGCTGCGGGTGAATATGAATCCAAGTGGGATGGTGCAGACATGAATGGCCATAAAGTTGCAAGCGGCACCTATATAGCCAGACTCAAGGCTGGTAATTTTACGCAAACAAACAAGTTGGTTTATATACAGTAAAGCCCTGAATTGTCAGGGCTTTATATATTGTTCTAAACGCACCATAGCCTGTTTTATATTTTCAAGCGAATTGGCGTATGAAAATCGCAGGAATCCTTCTGCGTGCTCACCAAAATCTATTCCGGGGTCAACGGCTACACCGGTTTTGTCCAGCATGTCCAATGCGAGATCATACGAATTATCTGAAAGATGCCGTGCATCCGCAAGCATGTAAAACGCTCCACTGGGTTCAACCGCTAATTTAAAACCTAATTCCTTTAATGCCTTGATAAGGTATAGTCTTCGTTCGTTACAAGTATTTAGCATTTTAAAAAGTTCGGGATGTTCCTGCGTTAATGCTGCCACACCTGCCCATTGAGAAACAGATGAAGCACAGATAAATAGATTTTGTTGAGATTTCTGTATAGGTCGTACAAATGCTTTGGGAGCAATGATATAGCCCAGACGCCAGCCGGTCATTGCATAATATTTTGAAAAGCCGTTCAATACAAACGCATTGTCTGTGTATTCCAATATAGAGTGTTCTTTCTCACCATAAACCAGTCCATGATAAATTTCATCTGAAATGATGGTGGGGCCCAGGTTTGCAATTTCCTGCATGTGGTTTGCCGGCAATAGTGTACCGGTAGGATTGGAGGGGCTATTGATAAGAATTGCCCTGGTTTTGGCAGATATTTTTTCCCTTGCGGCATTGGCCGTCAAGATAAACCCATTTTCAGCAGACAGGGGAACGTCAATAGGTACACCCCCTATATAATTGATAAAATTGGGGTAACATGCATAACAGGGATTTGTGATTATTGCTTCGTCACCTGTTTCCAATAATGCACACAAAATCAGCAGCAAACCCGGAGATGTGCCCTGTGTAACAATCACCTGATCTGATTCAATTTCTACATTATATTTTGATTTATAGTGCTGTACAATTGCTTCCCGAAGGGGCTTTATTCCCAGGCTGTGGGTATAGTGAGTTTCATTCCGGTTGATTGCATCTATAGCTGCCTGTTTGATTTTAGCAGGTGTATCAAAATCCGGTTCACCTATTTCCATATGAATTATGGACCGTCCCTGCCGTTCTAGCTCCTGGGCGCGTTCTAAAATTTCCATGACGATAAAGGGAGGGATTGTTTCAGACCGGTATGTTGCCATAAAATCTCCAAATTTTATATTGAATATAAGGATTATTTGCCAAGAATCAAGATCAAATATGCTGAAAAATAATTCTGGATCTTTTTCATGGGTGCCACATTTGTGCAAGTAGCTACAAAATGACATTTTTTTCAAGTATCTATAATTTAATGTGTTATGTGTGTTTCTACAATTTTGTATGTTTTTTGTGGCACCCATGAACATTTTTTTTACAATTGGGTTTTTGGTTATAAGCTCATTTAAAACAATGGTTTGTTGTTTTGTGTGTTTTTTGGCACAACTCTTGTATAAGACAGAAGCAAATACATAAAGGAAAACATCACTAACATCAAGTGGTAATTTTAAAATTTAACATAAGGAAAGGGGAAACATCATGAAAAAAGGAATGACTATCTTAATAGTACTGCTGACCCTGGCAGGAATAGCAAGTGCAGAGGTTTCATCTAAAAAGTTGGAACAAGCAGAAAAAGCATATAAATTGTCTTTGCAGTCAGATAATGCAGGTGTACGTAACAGTGCACTGAAACAGATTGTAGTTCTTACTTCTCAGTATCCCGATTTTGATGCTTATGAATTTACTTCCTTGTTGAAGAAAATGAGCAACAAAGATGACAAAGCATATATCCGGGTAAATGCAAAAATGACCTTGGATTTGTTGAAAGACAAAGATTTAATTGAACATATTGACACCGAAGAAATTGATCCCAAGGTATTTTTCAACGATGTCTATAACAAGCTGAACAATTTCTACGCAGCAAGATAAACATACTAAAAATTTCTTTTCCCAACCTCCGAACAAGGCCTCTGGTTTTTTACCAGAGGCCTTTTCTTTTTTTATGAATTGTTTGATATAGAGACTTTTTTTTGTAAATTATGAAAACAATTCAGGATAATGAATGATACCTTTATTATACATTGGTTTATCACAATCTGCATTTGCATTTTTTATTATTGCGACCAAGCGACCAAGATATTTGCATGATTTGATTTTTGCTGTCTGGTTATTTTTTATTGCATCAGAAATGGCCTTGTCTCTGGTTTTGGAATCTCATTGGTTTATCCCTTTATTGAATATCAGCCTGTTTTTCCCATTAACGTATTTGCCATTTTTATATCTTTATGTGAAATATTTGATTGATGAAACTCCTGAAATTCATTATAAGGATTTGTTACATTTTTTGCCTGCATTGATTTATGTTATTTTTGTATCTTTGTTTTTAATTAATGAGCCCATTTTCAGTGATCCAAACAAATTGGATAGTATAGGTATAATACTTCGCAAAATCTATATGGTTTATTTTATACTATCTCTGGCATTTTATGGATATCGAATATTATCCGACATTCATTTACATCAGTTGGAAATTCCTGATAAATTTTCCTTCACATCTCGTTTACTTACGCTGAACTGGGTTAAATTTATTCTAACGATTTTTTTTATATCCATTACCGGATTGGTTATAATGGGTATGTTTTTTATTGAAAAAAACTTTTTCTTTGATCCTCGATTTTTTAATCGCCTGGGATTAACAATTTTTGCTTTCAGTGTTAGTTATTTTGGCATTAAACAGCCAACATTATTCAGATTTAACCGGATTATGGAAGTTGAAAAATCTAATGAACCCCGGCAAAATAAATATGAGCGATCTGGGTTAACTGAAGATCAAGCCCGTCAATATGCTGAACAACTTGCAAAATATATGGAAACAGAAAAGCCTTTTTTGGATCCTGAATTAAATATTCAGGACCTTGCCACACATTTGAAGATATCACGTCATCATTTAACACAGATTATTAACAGTATTTTCGACAAGAATTTTTTTCATTATATCAATACATATCGTATAGAAGAAGTCAAACAGAGATTAACTGACCCTCAGTATGAGTATCTTACCTTGCTAGCAATTGCAATGGATTGTGGATTTAATTCGAAATCTGCTTTTAATGCAATTTTTAAAAAATATACCGGTCAAACCCCTTCAGAGTACCGCAAAGTCCAGAATTAGCGGTCTGGACGTCCTCCCGCTTGTTATAGACGCACATTTTGAATCCTTTTTGTACTTTTGTCGTATGAAAAATTGACAAATAACCAGAGTATTTTATAATAATTATTGGGAGGAACAAATGAAAAAAATCGTATTGATCAGTGTTATGGTTCTTTTGGTTGCAGGAATGGCATTTGCAGGTCAACCTAAACTGGTAAAAGCTACAATAAATCCTGAAAAAGCATCTATTGGTGAAAAAGTTACTATCACTACTGAATTTACCGGTAAAGCTAGTGACATTCAAAGTATAACTGTAACTGTCCGTGAGTATCCTTACGATGCACCGGAAATCATACTGGAAAATGATGTTGCAACTGATAAGAACATCTGGACAGCTTCAATGAAAATTCCTCAGGATGCTCCTAATGAAGCATTCAATCTTGATATCAAAGCAATTGATAAAAATGGTAAAGAGATTGTAACCAAAGAATACGAAAAAAATTACTGGGGCAAGACCGGTTCGGTTAAACTCACAGTTGAATAATCTACTGTATTTGCAGTCTCCTTTAAAGCCCTTGGTTCATATCCTGGGGCTTTTTTCTTTTACAATACATTTTTATTTTGTATACTGTTTTGTAATTAAAAAGGGAGCTGTTCATGAGGATTCTATTTTTTCTTGTTTTGAGTTTAGCAGTACTTTCTTTTTCACAAACCTTAGATTCTATTCATAAAGAACTTTTAGTAAAAGCAGATGCCAGTGTAGAGCAAGCAGCAGTAAAAGCCCAACAAGATCCTCTTAAACCATTGTTTCACCTTGCCACAAAAGCCAATTGGATAAATGATCCCAATGGACCTGTTTATTTTAATGGTGAATATCACATGTTTTTTCAGCATAATCCCTATGGAGATAAATGGGGCAACATGTCCTGGGGACATGCGGTAAGTAAAGATATGGTAACCTGGCAACATTTACCCATTGCCCTTACTCCTAATCCAGGGAGTTATGATAAAGATGGAGTATTTTCTGGCTGCTGTGTGATTGATAAAGGTGTACCTACTATTATCTATACCGGAGTCAACCCGGAAGTGCAATGTATTGCACGAAGTTATGACAACATGAGAACATGGGAAAAGTATGAAGGGAATCCTGTGATTGCTAAACCTCCGGTTGAAAATGTTACAGGTTTTCGTGATCCCTTTGTTTGGCAGGACGGCAATGAATGGTACATGGTTTTGGGTTCCGGTATTAAAGATGTAGGCGGAACAGCATTTTTGTACAAATCCACCAACCTGACAGATTGGGAATATATAAATCCCATAAGTACTGGTTTTGGTAGCATGTGGGAATGCCCCAATTTCTTTCCTCTTGGCGAAAAATGGCTGCTTGCGGTTTCTCCTTATGGCAAAGTACAATATACACTGGGAGATTTTAAAGATAATAAATTTAATCATGGTCTTTGGAAGCCTATGGATTTGGGGGAGCGTAGTGGATTTTATGCTCCCAATTGCCTGGTTGATGAACAGGGAAGACGTATTATATGGGGATGGATAACCGGTGGTGGCACAGAGGGGTATTCCTGGAATGGTATGCTGACCTTACCGCGTGTGTTAACGCTACGAGATGATCAAACACTGGGTATTGAACCCCTGCCAGAGTTGTCAAAATTACGGGGTAAGCATTATCAGTATTCAGATGTTGCGGTTGGATCTGATGATGTATTTGTACTGCCTGACTTTTCAGGAAACAGTTTTGAGTTGATTGCTGATATTGATTTGGGAACTGCACGCCAAACCGGATTAGATGTTTTATATTCTAAAGAAACCGAATCCGGAACCCGGATTGAGTTTGATAATATTCAACTTTTCTTTAACGCGGGAGAGGCTTCTGCACCTTTCCAATTGCTGCCAGACGAAAAGACATTACGTTTGCATATATTTGTAGACAGGTCTGTTATTGAATGTTATATCAATGGTAGGGAATGTATTACCATCCGTACGTTTCCCCGGAATAAAGACATGCAAAAAATCCGGTTATTCAGCAAGAAACACAAATCTATTTTTAAAACAATTGATATCTGGGAAATGAATTCTATTTATCAATAAAACGTTTGTAAAGCATTGTAATAAAGAGCTAAATTTATAAATAGAGTATTGTTGAATTATAAAAAAATGTTTATGTTTTAATAATATTAAATATTTGGGTACAGGTAAATGAGATTACTCAATTTTTTCCTGGCTTTTGTCAGTACTATACTAGTTTTCTATATATTGATTGTAGGCAAAGATTTGTTGATTCCTTTTGTGCTTGCTATCATTATATGGTATCTGATCAATATACTGGCACTGGCTTTTGCGAGAATTAAAATATGGAAATATCATTTACCACGGTGGTTGTGCTTTATTTTTTCTTTTATCACCATGGGTGGCCTTATTGTGTTCTTTTTGAATTTGATTAGCAACAATATCGCTGATGTTGTAGTGGTTGCACCCGCATACCAAAAGAAATTCACATCTCTTATAACGCAGGGTTACCAGTTATTTAATCTTGAAGAGCCACCAACCATACGCCAGATTTTTTCAAGTATAGATATTGCCGGACTATTGTCTCAATTTGCTGTAACCATTACCGGATTTGTGAGCAAGGCGGGTATTATTTTGGTTTACCTGGTATTTTTGTTTCTGGAGCAAAAGAGTTTTCAGCTTAAACTTGCCGCATTGATCAAACAGCCGCATCGGCGTGAAGAAGTTTTTTCACTGATCAAAAAGATTGATAAAGACATTCGTGTTTATATCGGTATCAAAACGTTCAATAGCGCATTAACTGCTATTTTGGGGTATCTGATCATGTCATCCCAAAATCTTGATTTTGCCGAGTTTTGGTCTATACTCATCTTTACATTAAATTTTATTCCTTCAATCGGTTCCATTGTTGCCACTATATTCCCATCTGTTTTTGCAATAATCCAGTTTGATAGTTTATACCCCATTGTCATTGTAGCCGGGGGCATTGGTATGCTGCAATTCCTTATCGGCAATATTCTTGAGCCCAGATTAATGGGAAACAATCTGAATTTGAGCCCTATTGTCATCATATTATCCCTGTTTGCCTGGGGAGCGTTGTGGGGAATTGCCGGAATGATTTTGTGTGTACCCATTACAGTAATTGGTATGATTATTCTTTCACATTTTCCCAAAACCCGGCCCATTGCTATTGTGTTGTCCAGAGATGGAGATATTTTTGAATAATCTTTGAAAGGACCCAACATGTCTAAACAGTTAACACGCCGGCAGTTTATGAATCGTACTGCCGCAGCAACTGCCTTGTTTTCTTTGTCTTTTCATTGCGCTAAGCCTGCTAAACCCAATATCCTATGGTTAATTTCCGAAGACACCAGTCCTGATTTTGCTTGTTATGGTAATCAATCTGTCAAAACTCCTTATATCGATAAATTTGCATCAGAGGGTGTCAGGTTTACACGTGCATTTTCCACATGCCCTGTATGTTCACCAGTGCGCTCTGGTTTTATGACAGGCATGTACCAGACCACTATTGGCGCCCATAACCACCGTACCCGGATCAAAAAGTCATTACCAGAACCGGTCAGGGTTATCACTCATTATTTCAAACAGTCCGGATATTTTACAGCAAATGTAACCAATCCTGCGCCTGATGTAGAGGGTACAGGAAAAACCGATTGGAATTTTGAGCCTCTTGAAGATCCATTTGACGGAAAAGACTGGAATGCGTTAAAAACCAACCAACCATTTTTTGCCCAGGTAAATTTTAAAATGACCCACCGCATTTTTCAACGTGATCCTGATAATCCTGTTGATCCCAATACTGTTGATATACCACCGTATTATCCCGACCATCCTATTACCCGGCGGGATTGGGCCGATTATCTGGAATCGCTGCAGGTGCTTGACAAGCAGATTGGCAAGGTGCTGGAACAGTTGGAAAAGGACGGTTTAGCAGAAAATACCATTGTGGTTTATTTTGGTGACCATGGTCGTCCGCATGTTCGGGGAAAACAGTGGTTATATGAAGGAGGTATTTGTATACCGCTTATTATTCGCTGGCCCAATCATTTCAAAGCCGGGACCGTGAATGAAGAATTGGTTAGTACCATAGATTTTGCACCTACGTGCATGGAGCTTGTTGGAATTCAGCCACCCGAGCATTTGCAAGGTAATATATTTTTGGGCAAAAATACCCAGGAGCGTCTTTTTATTGTGGCTGCCAGAGACAGATGCGATGAAACTGTGGACAGGATTCGTTGTATTCGCGATAAACGATTTAAATACATTCGCAATTTTATGCCTGAACGTCCCTATATGCAGCTAAATAGCTATAAACGCAAACGTTACCCGGTATTCTCTTTATTACAGGTGTTGAAAAAGCAAAACAAACTCACACCTGTGCAACTTGCATTTATGCGAGATGTAAGACCCGTTGAAGAACTATATGATTTGGATAATGATCCATACGAGATCAACAACCTTGCTTCTAATCCCGAATTCAAGCAGCAGCTCGAGTCTATGCGATTGATTTTAATGGCATGGATAAAGGAAACCGGTGATCAGGGGGAAATACCTGAGCCTAAGGAAGAAATCGAATATTGGTGGAACCACCAAATGGAGCGGGACGGACAAGCCCTTGCTGAAAGAGGTTTATCTAATGATAGCCCCCCGGAAGATTTTGTGAAATATTGGAACAATCGCTTTTTCGGTCAGGAATAGGAATATATTTTACTGAATTGTAGAGGAGAGACCCTGTGAAACCTATCAATCGGCGTACCTTTATTAAAAACTCGCTTATCACTACAGCCAGTACAATATATTTAAATGGGTGTGAATCATCCACGAATGTACCATCATACCTCTCTGGTTATCAAGAGATTTATCAATCTAATCCTAAAAAAGCGGCATTGCAATGGTTTGCGAACGCAAAGTTTGGCCTGTTCATGCATTACGGATTGTACGCTTTGCTTGAGCGTGGTGAATGGGTGATGTTGAGAGAGAAAATTCCGGTTTACGAATATGCAAAACTCAAAGACCGGTTTACAGCAGAAAAGTTTGATCCGAATTTTATTACAGATCTTGCTTTGGATGCTGGTATGAAATATATCAATATTACTGCCAAACACCATGATGGATTTTGTCTTTTTAATACACGTGAAACGGATTTTAACAGCGTGCAGTCCCCTGCAAAAAGAGATTTGATTGGTGATCTGGCAGAGGCGTGTGACAAAAAAGGCCTGGGTCTCTTTTTTTATTACTCTTATGCGGCGGACTGGCGGCATCCATATTTTTATTCACGAGATGCCGGATGGCAAAATGCTCGTCCTGCTTATGATCAGCATCAACCGGAATACAAGTGGGAAAAAGATGAGGATTTTAAGCTCTATGTGGATTATGTGCACAATCAGCTACGAGAATTGTTGACCCAATACGGACCCATTGCGGGCATTTGGTTTGATCCTATAATGGGTTACTATTCTCGTCCTGATCTGTTTCCCATAAAAGAAACCTATGCGCTTATCCGGTCATTACAGCCGTATACGTTAATTTCTTTCAAACAGGGGGCCAATGGAGATGAAGATTTTGCCGCTCCTGAGCGTTCAGGGCATTCCATGGCGGACCGGTTCAAGAAACCGGAAATGCAGGAGGTTCCCCGTAATGCCTGGGAAAGTAATAAGCATAAGCATAACGAGATATGCGATACACTGCAACCACGGGTTTGGGGATATAAAAAGTCAGACGAGGACAATCACCGCAAAGCGGATGAGGTTATGCGTATGTTAACAGATGCCTGGAATGCGGATTGTAATCTGCTGCTTAATACAGGTCCCTTACCGGATGGAAGTATTGATCCCATTGATATTGATACTTTGAGAAAAGTTGGGGAACGTTTGAAAAAATCAGATCTAATTTAATTAAAATTCAATTTATATATTACATTCAAACAATTGGAGGTCAGGAATGGTTAAAAAATTATCTTTATTCTTAATCCTGTTATTTGCGTTGCAGGTTTTTGCTCAAATACCTGTTGAATCTCCCCAGCAAAAACAACAGCGGTTGCAATGGTGGACAGATGCACGTTTTGGAATGTTTATCCATTGGGGCACATATGCTATGGCAGCGCGTCATGAATGGGTAAAAAATCGGGAAAGAATGAAAGATGAACGGTATCAGATCTATTTTGATCTGTTTGATCCGGATATGTATAATCCCCAGGAATGGGCAAAAGCAGCCAAAGATGCCGGAATGAAGTATATGGTCATTACTGCCAAACATCATGAAGGATTCTGCCTGTGGGACACCGAATATACTGATTATAAAGCACCCAACACTCCCTGTGGTAAAGATCTGTTAAAACCCATGTTGGATGCTTACCGTGCCGAAGGATTGCGTGTGGGTTTGTATTACTCGTTAATTGACTGGCACCATCCCGAATATCCTGTTGATAGCAGGCACCCTATGCGTGATAATAAAGAATTCCGCGAAAAAACCAAAGACCGTGATATGGATGTATACGTGGAATATATGAAAAATCAGTTGACCGAACTCTTGACTGATTATGGTCAGATCGATCTATTGTTTATGGATTTTTCTTTTCCTGGTAAAGACGGAAAGGGACATGATGACTGGCATTCTAAAGAATTGCTGTCATTGATCAGAAAATTACAGCCCAATGTTATCGTCAATGATCGTCTGGATCTGCTTGATACGCCCGGTGGCTGGGATTTCCGCACACCTGAACAATTTATGCCTAAAACCTGGGTTAATTATGGTGGTAAAGAGGTACCTTGGGAAACCTGTCAGACTTTTTCAGGATCATGGGGATACTATCGTGACGAATATAGCTGGAAAGATCCGAAACAACTGGTTACCATGCTGATTGAAACCACCAGCAAAGGCGGGAACCTGCTGTTGAATGTAGGACCAACCGCCCGCGGTAATT
Organism: bacterium; assembly: GCA_963693055.1. Lineage (GTDB taxonomy): Bacteria > Zhuqueibacterota > Zhuqueibacteria > Residuimicrobiales > Krinioviventaceae. The sequence continues at coordinate 3,775,786 of OY843751.1, read as the reverse complement.
TTGATGATCGTGCAATGGATCGCCTGGATGCAATGGGTGAATGGCTCAAATACCACGGCCGCTCTATTTATGGATGTACAGCAGCACCGGAAGGTTTTGAAATGCCGCAAAACTGCATGCTTACCTATAATCCTGAATTGAACCGAATGTATGTGCATGTTTTGGCCTGGCCGTTCCGCTATATACATTTACCGGGATTCAAGGGCAAAGTGAAATACGCTCAGCTTTTGAATGACGCTTCGGAGTTGGAATTCAGCGACAGGGGCGGTGCTTGGATGTCCGGTGAAGGCAAAAAAGACAATACACTCACACTGGAAATACCAGTAAAAGCACCGAATGTTACTGTACCGGTAATTGAGCTGTTTTTGAATGATTAAGAATGAATAGACGATCTTTTGTTAAATTATTAGGTACTGGTGCACTTGCTTCATTATCCATAAGCAAGTGCACTTTTACTCAATCCGAAAAACTCAATATCGTTCTGGTTGTCACAGATGACCAGGGATATGGTGATATGTCATGGCAATCCCTGGTTGAAAACACCTGCAATGGATACATTGTATGCTGAAAGCACCAGGTTGACTAACTTTCATGTTGGGCCTACCTGCTCGCCTACACGTGCAGGCCTGATGACCGGGCGATACTGTAACCGAACCGGTGTATGGCATACTGTTATGGGACGTTCTCTTTTACGACAGGATAAAGTGACCATGGCAAATGTTTTTCATGCTAACGGTTATACTACGGGTATGTTTGGTAAATGGCATTTGGGAGATTCTTTTCCATTTGAGCCTTTTGATCGTGGTTTTGATGAAACCGTAGCTCATGGTGGAGGTGGAGTAGGGCAAACTCTGGATTATTGGTATAATGATTATTTTGACGACACCTATTTTCATAATGGCATTCCTCAAAAATATAATGGCTATTGTACAGACATCTGGTTTGCAGAAACACTTTATTTTATCGAAAAGCATAAAGATCGGCCTTTTTTTTGTTATCTTGCCACCAATGCACCACATGGCCCTTATCACGTTAATGATAAATACAGTCAACCGTACAAGCTAATGGGAGTTCCCGATCGTCGTGCTAGTTTTTATGGGATGATTCAATATTTGTATTTTTATCAAATAGTTAAGAACTTGATTCAAGAGGTGATATATGATAAAATCAGGGATTTGTATACTTTTTATACTAATTGTTTTATTATGTTCCTGTGATAAAAGTGAAAAAAATGATAATAATATAATCAAAGTCGATTTGGTACCGATTATTTATAGTGATTTGTCGCCAGATTTTGAACCAGATCCTTCATTGCAGAATATTTCCTCCAGGTATTTGGAATTGTATGAACGGGGTTTGATCTCAAATGAACCGTTGGAACCATTAAAGGATTTACCAAAAGATATTGATATTCAATATTTTGGTCTGTTCTCTCTTTGCGCTCCCAATGCGGATATGATTTGGGCAAAATATATATTATCTCAGAATCTTTCCAATGGTCCAACAATCCAGAATATAAAAGATATGTATAGTGATTATAATTGGGATTTGAGTTATGATAGTGAAATTTCATTCTGGGTAGGAAAGAATAAACGAGGTGAATTTTTAGTTGGTTTTGATACGAATAATGATGAGAAATTTAGCAATGAAGAAATCCAGTTGTTTCAATGTATTGATTTGGATACAACATTTAAAAAGCTTGTTATTCAACAATCCGAAAAAGAGAGAATTGATTTTTATTTTGTTGATACTACTGTAGAATTTGAATATCCTGAAAATAATCGTATCAGGAAATCAAAAGTTGAAATTGCACTTTTGTATCCTTCAATCAAAGATAAAACGGAAGAAAAAGTATTTACTAACCCTGATAATTTTATAGGTGAAATCAGGCAAATGCGCAAGGGGACTTTAACGGTAAATGATATTGACTATAATATAATTATTTCTCCTTATAAAATATATCGATATGCTACTTTTCACAAGCCCTGGGTATCAGTGTTTATTGATGTCAATAAGGATGGTATTTGGGAATATCAAAGCTTCAATGGAGAGAGGTTTAAAGCAAATGAAACAATTCACCTTGAAAATGCAAGCCTGAGTGTTAAAGAAATTGATATCTTGGGTCGGCATATTGTATTTGAAAAAATTCAAAAGAAAGGTAAACCTGTAAAAAGAATAGCAAAAGGTAAACGTGCTCCTGATTTTGAAGCAATGGATATGAATAACCAAAGAGTTACTTTGAAAGATTATCGTGGCAAGTATCTTATTTTAAATTTTTGGTACACTGGTTGTCCACCATGTATTGCTGAAATGCCGGGATTGAATAAACTCGTGAAAAAGTATAAAAATAGAAATATTGAATTTCTAGCTCTGACATTTAATGATATAACGACCGTAAATAAATTTTTAGAAAATCATCCATTCTCATATCGGATTATACCTAATTCAAGCCATATTGATTCGCTTTATAATATACATGGCCATCCTGTTCATATTATTATCAATCCCGAGGGTATCATTGATTTTATCGATACAGGTGGTGGGCCTGATCGATATAAAGAATTGGATATAGTAATATCAAGATTGATTAAGACAGGTAAGTAATAGCCAAAGTTCCATCCTGGTAAGTCTTTTTCTAATAATCAATTTTTCAAAGAAACTACTTGGGGTATTTTATAATTATTCAAAATAATAATCCTTTCTATTCTATGAAAAAAATGTAAATGGTACGAATGAATTTCGTACTATTTTATTGCTTAGCTTTTATTCTTTTTTGCGTAAGTGTCTTTAAAATAAATATTTATGGGAAAAATATTTTTTGGCAGGCATTTTGAATAGTAACTTTTGTTTCGTTTAATAGAAAGAGGGATATTGCGATTGTGTCTGGGGGAATTTTTAAATTTTTTAATTAATCACTCAGGGGGCAACATCTTTCTTTGTATTCTAGTTATATTGATATTGGCTCAAAAGAGAGGGGGAAAGTGGGCCGCACACAGCACCAAGGTCAGTTTCTAATAAAATTTTTATTTTCATTTAATTATTAAAAAATGGAGACATTTTATGTCTAATCAGCAAAAAGCATTACTGGTTTCTATGATTGTGATATTGATTGGATCTGTGCTGATAGCCGGTACCGGTATTGGTGAATCCGAATCTGTATTCATGACTTCGCTGCCACCCGCAGCTCCTGCATTGAGTGGGCCAGCAAACGGACAAACATCCCTTCCGGATTCAGTTCAACTGATCTGGAAATCACTTATTCACACATCAGAATTCAATGTGCAAATGAGCACTGTGGATGATTTTAATACGCTGCTGGTTGACGCAGCTGCAATAACAGATACGCTGTATAAAGTCACAGGACTATCTTTCAACACGCAGCATTATTGGCGTGTTAATGCCGTAAATGCCGCGGGCAGCAGTCCGTATTCTTCTGTATGGACATTTACCACACTCGAGCCTGTATCGGCACCGGACTTGGTAGAGCCGGAGAACGGCGCTGAAGGCATCAGCCCCAATCAGCAGTTGAGCTGGAACAGTGTAGACGGTGCGGGATCTTATCATTTGCAGGTATCAAACAAACAGGATTTTTCAGAATTAACTATTGATGAAACCGGAATCGCAGAGACCCAGTATGCTGTAGATCTTGAAATGAACAAGACCTGGTACTGGCGCATCAGTGCAATCAATCCAGCCGGGGAAGGCGAGTTTTCAAGTGCTTGGTCATTCAGTACTTGGGCAACAGGTATAAATGGCGAAGCCTCCATACCGAAAACATTTGCATTGCTGCCAGTGTATCCGAATCCATTTAATCCAACTACATTTGTAACTTATCATCTGCCCAAGACCTCTGATGTCTCTTTGGTTGTATACAACAGTGTGGGTCAGGTAATCCGTAATTTGGAAAACGGACAACGCCAGGCCGGCCGTTATACCATCCAATGGGACGCTCGAGACAATCAGGGAATGCCGGTAACCAGCGGTATGTACCTGTGTCGATTTGAATCCGGAGGTCATGTATTTATCCAGAAAATGATGCTGTTAAAATAAGCAGACAAAATAAACCTGAATAATAAAAGGGGCACAAATGAAAAAGAATTTAGCAATACTGTTTATGATCATAATCATAGGACTGTCATATGCTGCAGATCCTGTGGTTGAGAATGTACGTTTGGAACAACGCACAGACGGTTCGCTCAAAGCGGATATTTATTATGATGTTACTGATGCGGACGGAGATACACTAACCGTTACAGTAAAAGCATCAGACGATGATGGTGCAAGCTGGGAACTGCCGGTGAGTCATGTCACGGGTGATGTAGGAGACAGTGTGCTTGCAGGTACGGACAAGCACATAGTGTGGGATTTTCTGGCTGATAATCCTGAAGTAAGTGGAGAGGGTTACCGTGTTCGCGTTACAGCCAGTGATTACAAAGAGCCCAGGATGGTTTTTGTTAAAGGTGGCACCTTTGATATGGGCAGCACTGACGGTGATGATGATGAAAGTCCTGTACATACTGTTACATTGAGCGATTTTTACATGGATCCCTATGAAGTGACCAAGTCGCAATACACCGAGTTTTTGAATGCGATGCTTGCGCAAGATCTGATTACAATATCCGGAAGTACAGTGAAACAGGATACCACCACGCTGCTGGATCTTTCTGATCAAGACTGCAAGATCGTTTACGAAAATGGAACGTTTTCGGTTACAGATGATAAAGAAGAATATCCGGTAACCAATGTTACCTGGTTTGGTGCAGATGCCTATGCCAAATACTATGCAAAACGGTTACCCAGTGAAGCAGAATGGGAATATGCGGCCCGAGGCGGTAGCCAAAGTCAGGGCTATATCTATAGCGGCAGTAATGATATGGATGCAGTCGGCTGGTACAGAGCAAATTCCAACAACAGTGTACAAGCTGTTGGACAAAAACAAGCCAATGAAGCAGGTATTTACGATATGAGTGGTAATGTTTGGGAGTGGTGTGTGGATCAATATGATCGCAATTATTATGGAGCAAGTCCTGATAATAATCCACAGGGCCCTCTAAATGATATCAATGCTCATGTGTTGCGTGGTGGTGCCTGGGACGATGCACAAGTCAAGGCCAAACCCGCAAATCGTAATCGTGATTATGCATGGATCGGTTATAAAAATCGTGGATTCCGATGTGTAATAGGTGATACCAATTTCACAATAGTAGAAAGTATTTTCATAACTCCCCATAATACCACTGTTGCAAATGCAAGTTCATTTTATTTTACTTGTATGGCACAATATAGTGATGATAGTGAAAAAGATGTAACAGTCAATGCCAATTGGTCAATTGTGTCGGGAGATGCAGTAGAAATTAATAATGATGGTTTATTCACAGCTTCTCAACAAGCTTCCGGTAATGTTACCGTTCAAGCTGAATACAATGGAATTACAGCAGAAGCGACTGTGACAGTTAGTAATATATATGGAAACATGGTTGATAATGATGGCAATACTTATAAAACTATCAAGATAGGTGATCAGTGGTGGATGGCTGAAAACCTCAATGTTAAGCATTATCGTAATGGGGATCCCATTGCTAATGAAATGGACCTGAATGTATGGGCAAATTTATTAACCGGTGCTTATTGTTATTATAACAATAACAGTAATAATGGCCAAGTCTATGGTGCTTTATATAACTGGTTTGCTGTTACAGATGGCCGCAAGATTGCACCTGAAGGCTGGCATGTGCCTACAAGTGCGGAATGGAGCGAGCTTGAAAATTATCTGGGTGGTAAAGGGGTTGCAGGTGGAAAATTAAAATCAGAAGGTACCAGCTTTTGGAGTAGCCCGAATACGGGTGCTACCAATGAGAGCGGATTTACTGCACTTCCCGGTGGATATTGTGCCAAGCTGGAAGCAGCTTTTATGGAACTGGGGAATTATGCTTATTTTTGGACATCTTCAGAATATAATAGTTTTAAAGGATTGCGCCGGAATTTGAATTATGAAAGCAATGCCAGCGATATGCTTGAAAGTCATAAACAAAATGGTTTCTCTCTCCGCCTTGTCAAAGATCGTGATGTTGGATCATTGCCGCTTGTTTATTTTCCTAACGGTGGAGAAACATTGGAGGTTTGGGACAAACTTATCATAAGATGGGAAAATAGTTCAAATGATGATAGGGTATATGTTGACTTGTATAAAGGCAATGCATTAGTTGAGCGATTAAAAGATACAGGTACCAGCAACGATGGAGATTTTACCTGGATTATTTCAACAGATTTGGTAACAGGCAGTGACTATCGAATCAAAATTACAGGTAAAGAAACCGGATTATCTGATTTTAGTGATGGTTTTTTTACAATCGTTAATAATGGGTTAAATTTTGAAACTGGATCCCTTACAGATATTGATGGCAATTCATACAGAACTGTCAAGATAGGTGATCAATGGTGGATGGCAGATAATCTGAATGTAAAGCATTATAGAAATGGTGACCCTATTCCCAATGTGATTGGAGATGACGCATGGATTACGACAACAGAGGGTGCATATTGTTTTTATAATGATAACAGCAATTATGCCGGTATGTTTGGTGCCTTGTATAATTGGTATGCGGTTAGTGATGAACGAAAAGTTGCACCGGAAGGCTGGCATGTACCAACAGATGAAGAGTGGAATACTTTGATCAATTACCTTGGTGGTGAAAATGTTGCCGGTGGTAAAATGAAAGAAGAAGGGGCAGGGTATTGGAGAAATCCAAACACCGGAGCAACAAACGAAAGTGGTTTTTCAGCACTAGCCGGTGGCGCCCGTTATGCGACTGGATCTTTCGAAGATATGACTCGATATGCGTACTTTTGGTCATCTACTGCTGTTTCTTCACCTATACATTATGCATGGGTACGGATTTTGAATTACGATAACCCGATTGTTTCACACACAAGCAATGCCAAGAGCTCGTCTATCCGTTGTGTAAAGGATCAAGAGTAATAAAAATATTTGAGCAATATCGTAATTAATTGAATTTATAGGGACTGGTCTCTGGCCGGTCCCTATATAATTAAGAGGGACACGCGTAACATAAAGTTAATTGGTAATCAGCGGTATGTACATGTACCGGTTTGAATCTTGTGATTATGTGATTGAGAAAATTGATCCTGTCAAAACCAATGGACGGTAATTGATCTGAATGAAAAAGGTAGAAATGAAAAAGAATTTGGTGATTTTGTTTGTGTCTTTAATTATAGGGCTGCTGCACGCGGCAGATCCGGTGGTTGAAAATGTACGCTTGGAACAACGCACGGACGGTTCGCTCTATGCGGACATCTATTATGATGTTACAGATGCAGACGGAGACACACTGACCATCACCTTACAAGCATCAGATGATGATGGTGCAACCTGGGAGCTGCCGGTAAACCATGTGAGTGGTGATATAGGAGACAGTGTGCTGACAGGTACAGGCAAACACATTGTATGGGATTTTCTTGCTGATAATCCCGGTATAAGTGGTGAGGGGTACCAGGTGAGAATCATTGCCATTGATTTTAAAGAACCCGCGATGGTTTTTGTTAAAGGCGGCACCTTTGATATGGGGAGTACTGACGGAGAAGATGACGAACAGCCTGTGCATTCGGTTACATTGAATGATTTTTACATGGATCTTTATGAAGTAACCAAAGGGCAATATACAGATTTTTTAAATGCTGTTCTTGCTAATGGATCGATTACAGTCACTGAGGATGTTGTCAAACAGGATACTACAACACTGCTTGATCTTTCTGATGAGGATTGCAAGATTACGTACAGTAATGGTGTATTTGCGGTTACAGACAATAAAGAAGAACATCCGGTTACAAATGTTACCTGGTTTGGTGCCGATGCTTATGCCAAGTATTTTAACAAACGTCTGCCTACCGAAGCAGAATGGGAATACGCGGCCCGAGGCGGCAGCGAGAGTCAGGGTTATACCTATAGCGGCGGCAATGATATGGATGCTGTGGGCTGGTTTAATACCAATGCAGACAGCACACAGGCTGTTGGCATGAAAAAGGCGAATGAACTGGGGCTTTATGATATGAGCGGTAATGTGTGGGAATGGTGCGCGGACAGGTATGATCGTGATTATTACTATACCGGACCGGGTAGTAATCCATATGGCCCATATGATGAAAACAAAACAGCCCGTGTATTGCGCGGCGGCGCATGGGACGATGTTCAAGCCAAGGCAAAAACGGCTAACCGCAACCGTGATCATGCATGGACCGGATACAATAATCGCGGATTCCGGTGTGTTAAGGGTGATACAGCATTTACAAAATTGGACTCTATCAATATTTCACCTCAGGATAAAACAATAAAAAAAGGTGAATTCCTGCCGTTGAATTGTACTGCCTGGTATAGTGATGGAAGTAAAGTTGATATAAGTATGTATGCAACCTGGGAACTTTTGTCCGGTACAAGCGGCAGTATTGATAGTAAAGGGCTTTTCACAGCAAGTGATGATAAGGGGGGTAACGTAAAAATACAGGCATTATTTGATGGTTTAACTGTTGAAACCACAGTAACGGTTGATTTTGGGCATGAAACTGGTTATATGAGTGATATAGACCGAAATACCTATAAAATTGTAAAGATCGGAAGTCAGTGGTGGATGGCTGAAAATCTCAAAGTGACTCATTACAGTAATGGAGATGAAATTTACAATTTTAATTACGATAATGACGAAAATAATTTAGATATTTACGGTGCTATGTATAGATGGTATGCGCTTGTTTATGAACAAAACATTGCCCCTGAAGGGTGGCATGTTCCCACTGATGATGAATGGAAACAGTTAGAGTCATATCTGGGTGTGAGTGATTTGGATAATGTCGGCCAGCGGGGCACGGTTGAAGGCGGCATGTTGAAAGAAACGGGTACAAATCATTGGAACAGCCCCAATACCGGCGCTACTAATGAGAGTGGCTTTGGCGCATTACCGGGTGGTTTCCGTCACTATACTACAGGGGAATTCCAAACAATAAATACAAATACTTGTTTTTGGACGTCTTCACAAAATGATGCCGATAATGCATGGGCCCGTAGTTTAGGCTATGATCATAGCACAATTTCCCGCGATTCTTACAACAAAGGATATGGTTTTTATGTCCGTCTGGTCCGTGATAGTGATGTAAAGGACGCTGATTTCACATTGACTTTTCCAAATGGTGGTGAAAGCATAATTGCAGGACATACAATCAGTATCCGATGGGATGCTGGCCCTTATGATGAGATGGTCACTCTGGATTTGTGTCAAAATGGCATTGCTTTAATACGGATAGCTGAAACGGAAAATGATGGTGAATTTTCCTGGGAAATTCCCAATACGCTTACAACATCCAATTATACAATCAAGATAACGGGTACTCAATCCAGCATGTCAGATATAAGCGATAAATCCTTTGAAATTCAATTTGATGAAGCGAGTTTTGAGATGGGAACGGTAACAGATATTGACGGTAATGTTTACAAGACCATCAAGATCGGTGAGCAATGGTGGATGATGGAAGATCTGCGAGTAACACATTATCGAAATGGTGACCCAATACCAAACGTAACTGATGGTACCGAATGGAGCGAACTTGAAACCGGAGCATTCTGTTATTATAACAACGACAGCAATTATGCTGATGACTATGGCGCAATGTATAACGGGTATGCTGCTGATGCTGTTCGTAATATTGCACCCGAAGGGTGGCATGTACCCACTGATGATGAGTGGAAACAATTAGAGTTGTATCTGGGAATGAGCCAGGAAGAAGCGGATTCAGAATATGGATATAGGGGTACAAATGAAGGTGGTAAACTAAAAGAAATCGGTTTTGAACACTGGAAAAGTCCCAACACTGGCGCTACAAATGAGAGCGGATTTACCGCACGGTCTGGTGGTTGTCGTTCTTTCTTTGATGGTGATTTCCATGAAATGGGTGTTCGTTCCTACTATTGGTCTGCTCCGGAAGTGAACAAATCCTCTGTCTTGCATCGGAGATTGAGCTATTATAGTGAAACAATATACCGTGATTCTTCGAGTAAACAATCTGGATGTTCAATCCGTCTCATCCGGGACAATGACAAAACCAATATACCGCCTATTATTACATTCCCCAATGGAGGTGAATACTTGAAAGCTGGGGTGGAATATTTTATCAAATGGAACAATAATCCCATAGATGAACGGGTATATATTGATTTATATAAAGGCGACGAGCTTGTTGAACGGATCGTAGATATGGATACAACCCATGATAGTGAATATACCTGGAGAATTTCGCCAAATCTGATTTCAGGCACGGATTATCGTATTAAAATTACCGGTGTGGTAACCGGATTGTATGATATTAGTGATGATTATTTTTCAATTGTTAATGATGGGCTTGATTTTGAAACCGGTACCATGACAGATATTGACGGTAATGTATATAAAACTGTTAAAATCGGCAATCAATGGTGGATGGCGGAAAATCTTAAAGTGACCCACTATCGTGATGGCACTCCCATACAGCATGTTACACAAAATTCTGTTTGGAAAAATAAGGATACTGGCGCATACTGTTATTATGACAATGACTCTAGTAATGCATCGGTGTTTGGTGCCTTGTATAATGGATATGTTATAGATCATTTGCCCTCTATTGCACCAGAAGGTTGGCATGTTCCCACTGATGATGAGTGGAAAGAGCTGGAACTGTACCTGGGCATGAGCCAGGAAAAAGTTGAAAGTTACAGCAGATCTGATACTGATGAAGGCGCCATGCTCAAGGAAAGGGGTACCATCCAGGCGGGAACCGGTTTCTGGAGAGAACCCAATACCGGCGCCACAAACGAATATGGATTTTCAGCCCGGCCGGGTGGTCAGCGTGAAATCCATAGTGGCGAGTTTGAAGATTTGTACAACTCTGCATACTTTTGGGTTGACCAACCGAATGATGGAAAATATCACAATGGTTTTATACAGCGACAATTGATCTATGATGAAAAGATCATCGATTGGAACTGTTACATCAGTGAACACGGATATTCCATACGTTTGATTCGTGATAATAGTGAACTGAATGCACCACAGACTGTTACCTTTCCGGATGAGGATTGATCCTTGAATGTTTGGGACTGGGAAATAATCCATCACATGTCTGGATTTATATATTGATTTATATAAAGGTGATGTATTTGTTAAACGGTTAACAGATACAGGGACGAATACTGATAGTAACTTTATAAATAAATACAAAGGCAAAAATGAAAACGAATCTGGTAATACTGATTATGATCATGATTATGGGGCTGTTGTTTGCGGCGGACCCGGTTGTTGAAAATGTACGCTTGGAACAACGTACGGACGGTTCACTCACAGCAGACATATATTATGATGTCACAGATGCAGACGGGGATACACTGATTATATCTTTGAAAGCATCTGATGATAATGGTGCAACCTGGGAGTTGCCTTGTGATCATGTTACCGGTGATGTGGGGGACAGTGTTTTGTCCGGTACGAACAAGCACATTGTCTGGGATTTTCTTGCTGATAATCCCGGTGTTAGCGGAGATGGCTTTCAAATTCGTGTTACTGCCAGTGATTACAACGGACCCGAGATGGTTTTTGTTAAAGGCGGTACCTTTAATATGGGCAGCACAAATGGTCAAGATGATGAAAAACCGGTACATACGGTTACCCTGGATGATTTCTATATGGATAAATATGAAGTTACCAATTTCGATTATGCCGATTTTTTAAATTACGCATTATCGGATGGATTAATAGTCTTGGATAATACCAGAGTGAAAAAGGATACGCTTACACTTTTTAATCTTGGTGCGGAAGACTGTCAGATCGCTTTTCAGAATGGTCAGTTTGTGGTTGAGGATGGTAAAGGAAATAATCCTGTAATTTATGTCACCTGGAACGGTGCCAAAACATTCGCGGAATACTTGAACAAACGTCTGCCTACTGAAGCCGAGTGGGAATACGCGGCCCGCGGTGGTAACCAGAGTCAGGGTTATACTTACAGCGGTGGCAATGAAATGGATGTTGTGGGTTGGTTTGCTCAGAATTCTGGTAATAGTTCTCAACCTGTAGGCCAGAAACAGGCAAATGAATTGGGTATTTATGATATGAGCGGTAACGTTTGGGAGTGGTGTGCGGACAGGTATGATCGTGATTATTACAGTACCGGACCGTGTGAAAATCCATATGGTCCATCTGATGTAAACAAAACAGGCCGGATACTGCGAGGTGGAGCATGGGATGAGGCCATGTCCAAAGCCAGACCTGCAAATCGTAACCGTGATAAGGCGTGGTTAGGATATAAAAATCGGGGGTTTCGCTGTGCAAAAGGTGATACAAATTTTACAAGGTTAGATGCAATTAAAATCACACCTCAGGATATAACTGTTAATAATAGTGAATCTTTACAATTAACATGTACTGCTCAATATAGTGATGGCAGTGCAATTGACATCAGTAAATATGTATCCTGGAATATAATTTATGGTAATTGCGGTATTATTGACACTGATGGACTTTTTACAGCTGATGACCTGGCTACAGGTAGTGTGAAAATTAAAGTGTTATTTGATGGTTTAACTGCAGAAACCACCATAACAGTTGATAGCAAATATGAAACCGGGACTATGACGGATCTTGAGGGAAAAACCTATAAAATTATCAAGATCGGTAATCAATGGTGGATGGCCGAAAACCTGAAAACAACCCATAATGTATATGGATTTTCATGGTTATATACGGATAATGATGATCCCTGGGTTGGGCTGTCTGAAGCTGCTTGCTGTTATTATGATGATGACGAAAACAATCTAGATATTTACGGTGCAATGTATAACTGGAATATGATTGAAACTGCTTTTGAATATGATATTTTCCCTGAAGGCTGGCATGCTCCCACTGATGATGAATGGAAACAGTTAGAGTCATATCTGGGTATGAGTGATTTGGATAATGTCGGCCCGCGGGGCACGGTTGAAGGCGGTATGTTGAAAGAATCGGGTACCGATCATTGGAACAGCCCCAATACAGGCGCTACCAATGAGAGTGGGTTCAGAGCATTGCCCGGTGGTTTCTGTAACTACCTTACTGGAGAATTTCAAACAAAAAATACAAATACATGTTTTTGGACATCTTCTCAAAATGGTAAAGATGAAGCATGGGCCCGAAGTTTAGGCTATGATCATAGCTCAATTTCCCGTGATTCCTACAACAAAGGAAATGGCTTTTATATCCGTTTGGTCAGTGATAGTGATGAAATGGATCCTGATATTACAATGACTTATCCCAATGGCGGTGAAAGCTTTCTTGCCGGAAATACCACAAGTATCCATTGGGATCCTAATGAGTATGATAAGATGGTTTATCTGGATTTGTATCAAAAAGGAGTTTTTTCTATACGGATAGCTGAAACAGAAAATGATGGTGAATTTTCCTGGAATATTCCCAGTACGCTTTCACCATCCAACCAGTTTACAATCAATGTAATTGGAACACAATCCAGCATGTCAGATGAGAGTGATGAATGCTTTGAGATTGAATATGATGATGCGATTTTTGAAACCGGAACAGTAACGGATATTGACGGTAATGTTTACAAGACCATCAGGATCGGTGAACAATGGTGGATGATGGAAGATCTGCGAGTAACACATTATCGAAATGGTGATCCAATACCAAACGTTACGGATGATACAGAATGGGGCGAACTTGTGACTGGAGCATTATGTTATTATAACAACAATAATAAATATGCTGATGACTATGGCGCATTTTATAACGGGTATGCTGCTACGGATGCACGTAATATTGCACCGGAAGGGTGGCATGTACCGACAGATGATGAATGGAAAGAGTTAGAGATGTATTTAGGTATGAGCCAGGAAGAAGCGGATTCAGAAGGTGATTTTTTGGGCAAATTTCGGGGCACAGATGAAGGTGATAAACTGAAAGAAATCGGCAATGCTCACTGGAAAAAACCCAACCCTGGTTTTACAAATAGTGCTACGAACGAGAGTGGATTTTCCGCCCGGGCTGGTGGTTGGCGTAATAGTGGCATGGGTATGTATGCGTTTTATTGGTCTTCTACGGCTATCAGTGAAAACTCTTATTGGATCCGGATTTTGCATTTTATGGAGAATCGAGTATCCCGAAATTATGGTCCTAGAATAGGCGGGTTCTCAATACGTCTTGTCCGTGGTGAAGAAACCTCAAGTGAGTTAGAAAGTATCAATATCACACAACCCTACAGCATTGTTTACAATGGCGAAACCTTGCAGCTTAATTGTACCACCAACTTAACTGATGGGGGTTCAGTAGATATAAGTAATGAAACGACATGGAGTATTACCTCTGGTAGCGCAGGTACAATTGATAATAACGGATTGTTTACATCCTCAAATTCCAATACAGGTGTAGTAACAATTACAGCCAGTTACAAAAATCAAACTGCTGAAACAATAATAAGCGTGCAAAATAACTCCCTTGAAATCGGTACTATGACAGATAATGATGGTAATGTTTACAGGACTGTTAAAATTGGTAATCAATGGTGGATGGCAGAGAATTTAAGGGTGACCCATTATCGTAATGGAGATCTAATTCCGAATGCTACCGATGCAGCCGAGTGGGATGTCTTATCTGGTGCTTTTTGTTATTATGATAATGATAAAAAAAATGCTGCTATTTATGGTGCCCTGTACAACTGGTATGCTGTTGATGATGAGCGCAATATTGCACCCGAAGGATGGCATGTACCAAGTGATGAAGAATGGAAAGAAATGGAAATGTTTTTAGGTATGAGCATGAACGATGTGGAAATAGATGATAGTCAATACCGCGGCACAGATGAAGGTGGGAAGCTAAAAGAAATGGGAACTGTCGAATCAAGGAATGGTTTATGGCAAAATCCCAATACGGGTGCTACCAATGAAAGCGGGTTTTCAGCTCGTCCTGGCGGTTACCGTTACCCCAATACTGGGATTGATTTTTCCAGTTTGGGCAGCTATGCCGCATTTTGGACTGCTACACAGTCCGGTAATAGTACCGCTAAGATGCGGTACCTGATCTATGATAGTGATATGATAACTCGTTACGGCTTGTATCTAAAACACGGGCGCTCTATACGTCTCGTCAAAGACAGTACTGAATAAATTGAATATAATTTAACCGGGGTTGAGTTGATCAACTCCGGTTTTTTCTATCTTACTATTGAGAAAGATTGTGTGAAATGTTAGTTTCTGACCACTGACCACTGACCACTGACCACTGACCACTGACCACTGACCACTGACCACTTTACCACATTTGCAGCATTTACTCGTTTTTTATCCGCTTTTGATAGAGATGCTTGACGATCTTGATGTCTGATATTTTGGTGTCATCCGAGTTGAGGATGGTGATGGTTGCCCATGGGAATTTAATTTTTTCACCCGGTTTGGGGATGTAACCCAGATAGTCGATGATAAAGCCGGCTATAGTTACATAATCGCCTTCAGGTACAGGCAGTTTGTGCCTTTCAATCAGGTCTTCCACTTCGGTGCGGCCGCTTGCCACAATTGTGGATTCGTTAAAGGCACGAATGCGGTCCTGACTGGTATCAAACTCGTCGTAAATACTTCCAAATACCTGTTCTACAATATTTTCAAGGGTCAATAATCCTGCGGTACCGCCATGTTCATCCACTACCAGTGCAATACTCTTTCCCTTTGTACGAAGTGTGTTCAGTGCGTGAATAGCTTTGGCAGATTCCGGTATCACCAGAGCTTCATGAATGATTGGTTTTTTATTTTTTTTCAAACCCAGCAGATCCTGAAAATAGAGAAAACCCAATACATTGTCCATATCTGCACCAAATACCGGAAAGCGCGAGTAGCCGGTTTTGATAAAAAGGTCGGTAATCTCTTCAACCGGGGTGTCGTGTTCAATACCAACAATATCGGTACGGGGAATCATTATATCTACAACGCGAATATCACCAATTTTCATGGCTTTGGCTATGAGCTGACGGTCGTGCATGCTCAGGGTCTTTGTGCTGAAATACTCTCTTAAAAGTACCAAAAGATCCTGTTTCCGGAAAAACGTGTTGACGGTACCTTTGTTTCCTCTGAAAATGTTAATGGCCCATTGGGACATGAGTTCAGCGATTTTGTTCAGGGGATAGAATACAAAATAGAAAATCAGCATCAGCGGGGCTGAAATTCTTATCAGGCGGTTAGGTAGCTGTTGTGCAATGGATTTTGGTAATATTTCACCAAATAGCAGCAAGCTGATGGTTGTCAAAACCACAATAACCGATTCTGATAAATAGGGAGTAAATAATACAACAGCGAGTGTGGAACAGGTTACCATTACAATATTGTTTCCCACAAGGGTAGTGGTTAAAAATCGCTGCGCGTTTGAAAGCAGAAACAATACAGGCCTTCGCTTGATGGATTCGTGATTCTGTATCTGGAAACGTAACCGGTTTGAAGAAACAAATGCGGTTTCGGATCCTGAAAAATAGGCGCTCAGCAATAATGAAATGACAAACAGTGTTACCATTAGTCCTCAATGATTTTAATTTTACCGGCAGACTGGTCTACAATTTGATCTGCAAAAGCTTTTAATAAACTGGAACGGATTTGTATGGTTTGCAGAACCGTATCACTAAAATCTGTATTTATAACATCTGCTTTATATTTTTGAATGCAGGTATTAACCAGATTTGACAAGGCATAATCGTATTCAAAAGTAATGCTTTCTTTGATGTAACAGATAACGGTTTTGGCCTCATCAAGCACCTGGGCTGCGCCACCGCCATACGCTCTTATTAAGCCACCGGTTCCCAGTTTGGTTCCGCCAAAATATCTGGTTACAATGACAAGCACATCTGTCAACTCGCGCCCTTCAATCGCCTGGAGTATGGGTTTACCTGCTGTTCCAGAGGGTTCGCCATCATCATTAAATCGGGTAATGCATTGCGGACCGGTGCCTAAACTGTATGCAAAGCAATTGTGTGTGGCATCATAATATTGTTTGCTGATTTTAGCGATAATTTCTTCGGCAGTATCTCTGTCTTGAACCGGATACGCTTTATTGATAAAACGCGAACCTTTTTCTTTAAATTCAGTCTCGGTAAATGTTTTTATTGTTTTATAAAAATCGTCTTGCATTTTTTCCATTATCAGATTTAGTTAATAAAAATATCAATTTTTTTTGTTTATACAAAGCTTAATCCTGTAAAAATTAAATATATTTAAGGTTGTTTTTACTTAATTATTGCCCTTGATTATCATAATTGATATATTACATATTCTGAATGTTAAATGGACGCTTTAATGCTCAATTTGTTGAAAAAGTTTTTCAAAATTTTATTACTAGTTTTGATCTTTTGCATTGCAAAACCGGTTTCTGCTCAAAATATGGAAACACCGGTTTTATTGCAGGTGGCTACCTTTGTCAAGGTATTCAAGTACGATACCGAGCTAAAAGATGACGGCGAAATTTCGTTGTTGATTATTTACAACAGTCGTACGCGTTCAATCAAAGATGAAATGAGCCAGGCATTCAAAGACGCGGGTGTTAATGTAAAAGCTGTTCAGCAAGGTGAAATTGAGCAGCATATTAAGGATTATGATATTGTTTACATGATGCCGGGTACAAACAGGGTATCTGCTATTTGTAAAAAATATAAAAAATTATCAATAACGGGTATAACAAGGTATGCAGAAGAGGGACACGCGTCAGTAGCGTTGGGTTTGTTGAATGATAAGCCCAGATTGTTTGTGAATCTGGATTCGCTAAAGCAAGAAGGACATACCTTGTCAGCCAATTTACTCAAAGTGGTCAAAGTATACTAAGTTTGGGAGGGACCTGTATGGGTTCTCGCTGGTACCAATATATTATTTTATGTTTATTCATTCTCTCTGAAACAGATGCCGTGCTGGGGCAATCTGATAACGTATATTTAGACATGTCTTTGGAAGAACTGTTTGATGTGGATGTTATGGTTTCTGCTTCCAAAAGGCCGGAAGATCTGTTCGAAGCCCCTCTGTCTGTAACAATCATAAAACAGGAAGAGATTTTACAAGCGGGTGTTACCAGCATTCCTGAAGCGTTACGGTTGGCTCCCGGTTTGATTGTAAGAGAGTCTACCCCGGGCAATTTTGACGTACATATCCGTGGATTTGATGATGTAACCACAAGTTTTATGACCCCGTTACCAACCAATACAATCATGCTGGTGATGATTGATAATCGTGTTGTGTATAATTATTTTTCTGGTGGTACTTTTTGGGAATCGTTACCTATTGGTGTTAGTGATATTGATCGTATTGAAGTAGTACGCGGACCTGCTTCTGCTCTTTATGGGCCGAACGCTGCAGCAGGCGTAATTAATATTATAACTCATTTTGCGGAAAAGCCGGGAGTATCTGCTTTTGCAAATGCAGCAGTAGGGAATGATAATTCCAAAATTTCAAACTTGTCTGTAGGTTATACAAATTCAAAAATTGCTATTGGAATTTCCGGAAATTATAAAACCCAGGATAGAAGAGATGAACTCTATTATGCCTGGCTGGATCGCGAGTATTTACCTATTGAAGACATGTCAACACTCATGTTCTGGGGATTTAATCCTGCTACAAATGAACCTTATAGACTGTCTGAAAGTGGAATGAATTTTCAGTTCGATAAAGATTTGGCAATTGATAAATATGGCTTGAACAGCTATCTCAGTTATTTCTTTTCAGACGATTTTTCTGTCAATTTTAGTGGTGGCTTTCAGGAAGCTTTGAGTCAGAAACCCTATTATAATAATTTTGCTACTCCGCTGTCAGGTTACGATTCCAAAAGCTACTATGGTGATTTGATTGCCAAATATAAAGGTTTATATACCCAGGTTTCTTTGCAGACAGGCAAACATGATAATAATTTTTTCTGGAATGCATATGATTTTGACCATCTGGATTTGCTGGCTGAATATCAATACCATTTTAAAAATCTGCATGTACGTCCGGGTATCAGCTATCGGAAATCCGATTATAGCGGTTTGTTGATTGATGATGAAGACTTTGGCCAGGATACCCATCAAAAACCTGTGAGCAACAGGATTATTGAATCAACCGGTTTCTCACTGCTGGCGGACTATATGCTTGCGAATCAATGGCGGTGGATAGGTGGTTTTCGGGTAGATGATTATTCCATCAACAAAACCCTTTCTGTAACTTATGAAGCTGCAACTACGTATAGACTTAATAAGAACAATTTGTTGAGATTGGTCTATTCTAAAGCAAATCGGGCCCCATTCATGTTGGATTCCTTTATTGGAAAAAATGTGTCGGTATTGACATGGCTGGGTGATTATACTACGGGTTTTCCGGTATTGTTAAAATTTCAGGCCAATCAGGATACGGATTATCTTTCCAATCATAATCTGGAATTGGGCTTACGTTCTAAAATTAGTCCCAGGTTGGATGTAGACGTACAGGTGTTTGGTGCATTGCTGGATGATTTTTTGGTAACCCCCGTTTCTGATTTTAGCCTTGATACCATGACCGTTGACGATGGCTTTCAATTGCCGGTGATTGCAGAGAATTTAACTTATGATAATGTTGACTATCAAAACGCTATGCAATTTGGATTAGAATTCTCTGTTACCTATACACCCATTGAAAATTGGAAATTCAAGTTCTTTGGGATTCTGCAGGAAACCAATACGATTTGGGACAAGGACGAGATTAAAAGTAATCTGAGAAGGAACATTGAACAAGTGGAAGCAATTCTTGGTTACCAATATTATACCGAAGCCCAATTGGATAGCATTGTTGAATCAGATACCCGAGATAAACCCGATTCTACGCCATATTTCTATGGTGGTTTTTCTCTGAATTATAATTCACCTTCAAGGTTTAATATAAATATAAATGGATATTATTCCGGTTCTCAGACTTTTACCGGTATGAGTGTGGAAGAAGATTATCCTCTTCATCTTGATCCATATCTGAGCTTGAATGCAAAATGTTCATATAAATTATGGGAAAATGTTTCCGCTTTTGTCAGTGCAAAAAATATATTTGGAAAACACCGTGAATATGGTTTTGCGGATTATATCTATGATACCTACCTGGTTGGCTTTGAAATTTTGCCTTGATGGAATGCTATAGTTAATGCAAAAAGGACAAGATATGAGTATCTTGAAGAATTTGTCAATACGTAATAAAATTATCTATATCATCTGGATTGTTACTTTTGTTGCCATCTTTTTTGGTTTTGCGTTTGTAATTTTTAATGATATTAAATCTTTTAAACAAGAACTGGTGAACAATACGCTTATGAATGCCAAGTTGATGGGCGAGTATTGTGTTACTTCACTCGAGTTTGAATATCCCATTGGCGCTCAGGAAGTTCTTGAAAAAATTGAAACCCTGCCCGAACTGGTACAGGGAATTGTGTACACCAATCAAGACTCTGTATTTGCTTCTTATTCCATTTCCCCGAATGATGTTATTCCCGCAGTACAAGACAGTGCTGTCTATTTTGATCGGAATTTATTATATATCTTTCAGCCAATAAAATCTTATAACCAAAAAATGGGTACAATACTGTTAAAAGCTTCTACCCACCAGCTTCAGGCTCGTATTAAGAAATATTTAATGATGATGTCAGGATTGTTGGTATCTATAATGGTATTGATCCATTTTATGGCATTGTGGTTACAGGGCTTTGTATCACGCCCTGTATTAAAATTGGCCAAGGTTACCAACAGAATTTCAGAAAATGCTGATTATTCCATACGTGTCAAGAAGCCGGGTAATGACGAAATTGGTGTTCTGTATGACGGATTTAATAATATGCTTGAAGCCATACAGGAGCGTGAACAGGAACGTGACCAGGCAGTTACGGCATTACAGGAGAAAACCAATCAACTCAGCCAGACTCTGGACGAGTTAAAGGCTACCCAAAATCAGTTGATAGAATCCGAAAAAATGGCAGCATTGGGGCAGTTGATTGCCGGTGTTGCTCATGAAGTCAACACTCCGCTGGGAGCGATCCGTTCTTCGGTTGGATATATTTCGCGTGCTTTGGAACAAACGCTTGATCAGTTACCCGGATTTTTTGAGATTTTGAATGCCGAACAGCGGGAAGCATTTTTTAAATTGATGGAAAAATCTTTGTCACGCTCTTTTAGCATTTCTGCTAAAGAGGAACGTCAACATCGTAAAAATTTAACTATAGAATTGCAGGAATTGCAAATTGATCAGGCAGATAGTATTGCTGATACCCTGGTGGATATGGGGATCTATGATTCGCTCAGCCAGTTTGCATCCCTGTTAAATCACAAAGACAATATGATGATTTTGCAAATGGCGTATAAATTGTCTGGTTTACAGCGCAGTGCAGATAATATCCGTACCGCAACAGACAGGGCTTCCAAAGTAGTATTTGCTTTAAAAAGTTATGCCCGTTATGATCAATCAGGGCAAAAAGTTTCTGCAAGTATTGCAGATGGAATTGAAACGGTACTTACTTTATATTATAACCAGTTAAAACATGGTGTAGAGGTGGTTCGAAATATCAAAGAGATACCACCCATTTTATGCTACCCGGATGAATTGAATCAGGTATGGACAAATATTATCCACAATGCATTGCAAGCGATGGAAAACAAGGGCACCTTGCAGGTTGATGTTGACCAGGTTGATAAAAATGTAATAGTGAAAATTACAGACAGTGGCTCTGGTATTCCACCTGAAATTCAGGAAAAGATTTTTCAGCCATTTTATACCACAAAGGCGAGAGGTGAGGGAAGCGGTCTGGGCCTGGATATTGTGAGACGTATTGTAGAAAAACATAGCGGTAGTATAAATGTAGAGAGTGAGCCAGGAAGAACAACTTTTAGTGTGATATTACCGATGGATACACCACCTATAGCGGAGGAGAAAGCATGAGTCGGCAGGTTATTCTGTGCGTAGATGATGAAAAAATGATTCTGGATAGTTTGAAAATTCAATTAAAAGATAGATTTGGTGACCGGTTTACCTATGAAGTTGCAGAAAACGCAAATGATGCCATGGAGCTAATTGAAGAACTTGAAGAGGATGGTCTGGATATTATTATTATTGTTTCTGACTGGTTAATGCCTGGAATTAAAGGCGATGAATTTTTGATCAAAGTTCATCAAAAATTCCCCAAAATTGTTAAAATTATGCTGACTGGCCAGGCAGATGATACGGCTATCAAACGGGCCGTTGAGAATGCGAATTTGCACAGATGTCTGCATAAACCCTGGACCGAGGAAGAGCTGGTTGATACTATCAATACAGGATTGGCAAGGTTATGAGCAAACCTGCTATAATATGTGTTGATGATGAAATGTTTGTGCTTAGCAGTCTTAAAGCTGAACTGAAAAGTACATTTGGTGAAGAATATATAATTGAAACTGCTGAAGGCAGTCTGGAAGCTCTCGAGATACTGGAAGAATTAATGAGTGACCAGTGTGATGTTCCTGTTGTTATTGCAGATTATATAATGCCCGACATGAAGGGTGATGAACTCTTGAAACGTATCCACGAGATTTCACCTGGAACTCTAAAGATCATGCTGACGGGGCAGGCCAATCTTGATGCTATTGGTAAAGCCGTAAACGAAGCCAAACTGTATCGATACATCCCCAAACCCTGGGAACCGGAAGACCTGATTTTAACGATTCAGGAAGCCATCAAGAGCTTTTATCAGGAAAAGCAACTGGAAGAACAGCATCAGCGTTTACTGGAAATGAACCAAACTCTTGAACAAAAGGTGACTGAACGTACACAGGAACTTTCTAATACTCTTGAAGAATTAAAAACTACACAGCTTCAGCTTGTGCATGCGGAAAAAATGGCTGCTGTGGGTAACCTGGTTGCGGGAATTGCCCACGAAGTTAATAATCCTATTGGCGTTGTAAAAAGCTCAGCAGATATATCTGATCGATGTCTGAAAATAATAGAAAAACTGGTTGGCGACAGTGACTGCCCGGATTTGAAAGATGGTGAACAGTACAACAAAACGCTAAACATTTTAAAAAGCAATAATCAAATTATCGTTCAGGCCAGTGATCGAATTTCGCGACTGGTTAAAAGTTTAAAGAGTTTTACGCGTTTGGATGAGGCCGATATGCAGGCTGTAGATGTTCATGATTGTATAGATAATACACTGGCATTGATTCGGCAGGAACTGGATGAAAAGATCAGCATTGTTAAAAAATATTCCGAGCTGCCCAATGTCCCATGTTATGTCAATCAAATGAATCAGGTATTTATGAGCCTGATCCTTTTTGCGGTTCAAAATATGGAAAGCAAAGGCACGTTAACCATTACCACAAAATTTGTAAAACTGGATAAAAAAGAAAAAGCGGAATTTGCAGAGATTTCTATTTCAGATACAGGTAAACCTTTGTCTGAAGAACAGTTAAATACCATGTTTGATCTGGGATTTTGGACAAAAGATTCCCGCATTCAATTGCGTACGGAATTGTCCATTGCGTATAACGTTATTCAAAAGCACGAGGGCAAAATTCAGGTCACCAGCGCCCCCGATGCCGGTACAACCATCACTATTTTGCTTCCGTTATATCATCAAATTACCTGATCCAGAATTCTTACATCTTCCACCCGTACTGTCAAACCGATATTGTCGAAATAGAGTAAAAGAGCCATGGCATATTTGCGTGAGGTATCCAGTTCGTCGCGATATTGGCTTACAGTAATTTCTTTATTCTGTTTAATAAAGTTGATCAGTTTTTCTCTGGCTGCTTTTAATGCTGTTGTTGTAAAATAAACATTATCTTCAACCCTAACCACCTTGTTCAATCCCTCAAGTGCATAGATTATATTTTCGGTTTCCTGAACTGGTGATCCAATTACTTTTGCCAGTTCTTCAATTCCAGGGGGACTATATCTGGATTTTGTCAGAATTTCCAAAATTTGATTAGAGATTTTTTCCTGTTTTTCATTCAATTTTATCTGATGACTGCTCAGTTTTACCCGGTTTGATGTTATGGTAATCAATTCTTTATCAATCAGTGATTCAAGAATGAATTCGAACAAGATAGCAGAACGAGTAGCCTTTTTTAATTCCGCCTTGTTCATACCGGGTTTTAATGGCTCAGATTCATGGAACTGCTGTAACAAATTTAAAATGTTTTCACGTGTTTGCCCAAGTTGGGTTGCCGGAAAATATTGCGGCTTTTTACTTGATCCACAATTAACAATCTGTTCCTGATTTAACATCTGTTCAAGATATTCGTTCAATGTCTCTTGTTCAATGCCAGATTGTTTTTCAAGATCGTTCAGGTTCATGCCTAATTCCGCATTGCTCATTAAAAGAATATTCAGCGTCTCTAATGGATTTTCTGTTTCAAGCGTTTGCAGTTTTTTTAATATGGCATGATCGAACCGTTTATGGTGTTTCGGGTTAGTGTCCAGAATGATACCGCCGCCTATAGTCACAACCGGAGAGTATTGTCTTATTACGAAAGGATCACGACGAATGGCTACAGCTGTTTGTTCCAGCTTTAGCTGTACATACCCGTTTTCACCGGGAGCAATTAGGTCTCTATCCAGTATTCTGATACGGCCAATAACTTCGCGCGTACCAATATGTACCCTTACCCGGGACCTGTTTTTTAAAGGCTTTTTTGCTGATTTTAAAACATCCAGTTTTGCATCAAAAATATTAGAGGGCGTAAAATATTCGGGACTAGCCAAAACATCTCCCCTAATGATTTCTTCTTTCGATATGTTGGTCAGGTTTATTGCTGCACGTTCACCCAGTCTTATTGTTTCTGTAGATTTACCGTGGGTTTGAATGCCTCTTACCTTGACCTGCTTTTGCTCCGGCAGCAGGTCAAGAACATTACCGGGTTGAAGACTACCGGATAATACCGAGCCGGTAACCACAGTGCCAAATCCTTTGATAGAAAAGGACCGGTCAACAGGCATCCAAAAGACACCCCGATTTTTTCGTGGAGGAAGTGTTGCAACTGTATCTAACAGTAGTTGTTTCAACTCTTTGATGCCAGTACCTTTAACTGAAGAAATGGGGAGTATGGGCTTGTCTTGTAAAAAAGTTCCCTGTACAAGACTGCTAATATCTTCTTTAACAATCTCTAACCATTCATCGTCAACCAGATCCGCTTTGGATATAACAATGATACCTTGTTTAACATTTAATACATTTAAAATATCCAAATGCTCACGTGTTTGCGGCATAACACCATCATCGGCTGCAATAACCATCATTACCATATCAATGGTGCTGACACCAGCCACCATATTTTTAATAAACCGTTCATGACCGGGTACATCTATAATTGCAATCTGTTCATTTAAAAACGCGAATCCCAGATCAATGGTCATTCCGCGCTCTTGTTCCTCTGAAAGCCTGTCAGGATCTGTTCCCGTGAGCGCTTTGACCATGGCAGACTTGCCATGATCAATGTGCCCGGCAGTTCCAATAATAAAGTATTTTTGAGTATCCATTATCTGTCGTCGTCTAGTGTAGTCCAAGTGTGTCTAAAAGTGAAATATAAGTACCTGCTGTCCAGCCCATAACGGGAGTATTGGCAACACCATTTTCAGGTTTTACCGATTTTGTGGACGTATTGTACCATTCCCACATTTCTCCCGAGCTTTTAAAGGTGTCATAAATCATATTCAGCCAGTTTGATCCGATATCCAATGCATCTTCCATGTATTCATAATCGCACAAGCCTTTAATAATAAAATAGATACAAGGGGCCGTAGTTAATGGGTACTGCAAACCGGCTGATGTCAAGTTATAGTCTTTGTCTGTAAAAGAGAGACCACCGGGTTGTGCAAAAAGCTTAAGCTGTTGTATCAGAATTTTGGCGCGATCACCATCAACCATTTCTACAAACAATGGCATGAATCCTGAAAGAGATTTAATCTTTATGTGGGTTTTGTTTTCAAAGTCATTATCAAAATAGAAATTTTCTTTGGGGTCCCAACAGATTTCTAATAGTTTCTTAATCTGTTCACTTTTATGTAACAGACTTTCATCTCCTTTTCCAGATTCTTCAATTTGCAGATCATATAACAATTTTGCATTCCGGTAAAGGATAGCATTTAAATCAACCGGATTTACATTGTTCAAGTTGTCAAAGCGGAGTGAACACATTAATCCCTTGTCAACACTCTCAACATTTTGTGTATTTTCATCTTTTGCGTGGTACCGAAATAAACCCGAGGGTGAAGTATGAGGCTTTGTAGTCCAGGTATGGAACTCGTCCAAAGCATGTGGCAGCATTCTTCGCAGCCATTCTTTATCACCCGTTGCGCGATAAACATCCCGGATCATCCAGGGCATAAGAGGAGGATGATAATAGTGTGCCGGTTGTTTATGGTTTGAGGTTGGAATATAATGTAATTGTCGGTACAGGTAGATCAGGTTTTCAACATTGTAGCGGGCATTTTCTACCAATTTAAATTTGATTAACGCCTGGTTAATGAAAAACGTATCCCAGTAATAGAGTGCATTACGTTTGTTTTGCCCAGATGCAGTATAAGGATAGGGAAGCCCAATTAATGTATCTGTGTCTGAAGTGTTTTCAAGCTGATATCCCAAAATTTTGTCTTTGAGCTCGGGAAGAATTGCTTGATATTGATTAGACATGCTGACTTTCTCCTGTATTTTGGTGAGAATAATTAATTAGAATGGGTCCATAGGTTCTTATTATTATAAACCCATAGAAAAATGATAAATTTCAATTTAATTTGTAATGATTGAAATAATTCGGACAGTGAGATCTGCTCTATTCTCTTCAAAATATTAATCCTTCAGCTTAAGTGCTGAATATATTATTATGAATCGAGTATACATGATTTATTAATTGATAAATCTTTTTATCAGGGGTTGTAAAAAGATCATTCGAAGCCGAGTTTTTAAATATTTGGTATAATTAACAGCTTTTATTGTTTGTAAATAACTGTTTATATATGGATCAAGATTCTGAATAGAGTGTGGCTGTATTTCAAGCGTAATATAACCCGAAAAGTTTGAATGATTTATCTGTTTTAAAATGTTTTGAATGGGTAAAACGCCTTTACCAAAAGTCAGGTGCCTGTCTTTATCTTTTTCACAATCAGATAAATGTATGGTTCCAATGTTGTCTGACATTTTGTTAAAGAAATCGACAGGATCGTTTCCGGTTATAAAGAGATGGGGTGCGTCGAAACAGATACCTGCTACTTTTTTGCCTAGGGTTGATTTCATTTCAATGTAAAATTCCTGAAATGTTTCCGGAGAATATATTGTAGTATTTTCAATATAAACAGGGAGATCTATTTGTTCAAGGTTTTTTATTAAAAAATCTTTGGATGTTTCTAAATTCGGATGTCTTTTGCTGTACTCGATGGGATGAGATACCACGTGTTGTATGTTCAGTTTATCTTTCCAGGTATTGAGATTATTGATCAGGGTTTCAATCTCTTTTTGAAAAGCGGGGCATGATAAATCCCATCCGGATTCACTGATAATGGGGAGGTGAAAGCCGGTTTGAATTTTCCCAATTTTAGAAGCAAATAATTCTGTTTCCTGAAATACGGTTTTATTGATCTCTACAAAATCAAGCCCGAGTAATTTAAGGCCCCCAATGAGAAATGAGGGGGTAAAGCCGTCGAATGTGTCAACTGTGACACCTGTAAATATTTTATTCATCTGCCTTGTTCATTCATTTAAAATTCTAAATATTATTAACAAATTTATTGCCCATTTCTTCCTGTAAAAATAGAAATGAGAATTAAAAACAGCCAGTTTAGTGGAAATGATACAAGAACAAGCCTGTAAAGAATTGTTTGCTCTTTTAATGACAAAACAATTTGTATGTTTTTCTTGAACAATAATCCTGCCAGAGCATTCAAACTCCATAGGAATATTAAAATATATACCATAAAGAAAAACGGATTGGCCAACAGAGCAGCCGGTATGTTAAGATGAGCCAGGTGTATACCACTATGTGTTGCTCCGCAAGCCGGACATGGAATATTAAAAAATTCTCTGAACATACAAGCGGGTATTTGATTCAATATCTCTGGAAAAAAATGAATTACAGCAACACCTGTGCTGCCAATTACTGCGAAAAACAATCCCGGTAATACTTTGGTAAAGCCTGTTTTTTTAATTTCAAATCGCAATACTGATCATTTCCATTTAACAGTTACCACTATATTATAAGAATTCCTAAACAAAAAAGCCAATATTAAATCTTGACATTTCGTCAGGAAATGAGTAATTTATATGACTAATATAAGAGATAATTATGACTATTGATATGAAAAAGAAAACAATGAAAAAGACTTTTAAAAAGAGTTGGGCTTTATAATACTATATCCATTAGAATTTCCAAGCCCGCAGAGAACTACACTGTGGGCTTTTTTTTTAGTATTTAATGAAAAAACATATAATAAACGAGGATGTTATGAAAAAAGTAAAATGTGCAGTATTGGGTGCAACCGGTGTTGTAGGCCAGCATTTTTTAAAACTCTTGAACGGTCATCCCTATTTTGAGCTTGGCGCTGTTTGTGCCAGTGAAGCACGTACGGGTAAAACACTGGGCGAGATGAAAGAGCATATTAATGGTGGTATACCTGAAACTTTTACTGATCTGGTTTTTGATCCTATTGATGTTGATGTATTGATGGAAAAAGAGATTAAAGTGATCTTTTCAGCTTTGCCGGCAGATATTGCAGATACCATAGAAAAAAAAGCTGCTAAACAGGGTATCAAGGTTTTTTCAAATGCCAGCTCTTATCGTATGGACAAGAATGTACCTATTTTGATACCGGAGGTAAACCATGAGCATATTGGTTTGACCAAAGCACAAAGTGATACCGAGGGATATATCATAACCAATGCAAACTGTACAACCACAGGATTAACCATGGCGCTGCTGCCAATTATTCCTTTGGGCATCAAACGCCTCGTTGTTGCAAGTTATCAGGCAATCTCTGGTGCCGGATACCCCGGTTTGTCTGCTATGGATATTCAGGGAAATGTTATTCCGTATATCGGCAATGAAGAACCTAAACTGTTGAGCGAAACCAAAAAGATTTGTGGTACGTTTAATGATAGTCATATTTTGGATGCTGATTGGGAAATCCATGCGCATTGTATTCGTGTTCCGGCAATAGTTGGTCACCTGATCTCTGTTCACGCGGAAATGGAAAACGACATGGATTATGATAAAGTATTGTCGGCCTTTCAGAATTACAAGTCACCAGAACAAGTTGCAGGTTTGCCAACAGCCCCTGAACAAGCGGTTATTTATCGTACTGAAATTGATCGCCCACAACATCGTTATGATGTGAATGCCGGTAGCCCTGACCGTGCAGCAGGCATGGCTGTCTCTGTTGGCAGATTGCAGGTAGAGGGTAACATTATTCGTTTTGTAACACTTTCAAATAACCTGATTCGCGGTGCAGCCGGTGGTTCAATTCTGAATGCTGAAATGGCTTATCGTCAGGGTTTGTTGTAATATAAATATTAATCCACGATGGAGGAACATAAACATGGCAAATATAATTGTCCCTGTAATTATACATGGTGTTACAGGAAGAATGGGACAAATTGCATTAACTGCTTTAAATAGTATTGCCAATGATGAAAAAACAATTGTTAACGGTGATATTGTAAAACCCTTGCCAATTGGAGTGAGCCGTAATCTTGACAAAGTTAAAGCTGTTGCAGAAGAAAAAGGACTGAAACATTACTATAATAACTTTCCGGAAGCGTATGCCTTTGCAAAAAGTCAAAATCCGGATGTTCAGATTTATCATTGTACAATTTCTACCGGCATCCGTCGCCAGGTTGTACTTGATACACTACCTCTGTTGGATTCCAAAACCACATTTTGTTTTATGGAAAAACCTCTGGCATCCAATTATGATGATGGTTTTGCCATTGTTGAAGCCATGGAAAAAGGTGGTTTTACTCACGGTGTTGTACATCACATGATCTCTACCCCCGGTTTGTTGAAAGCCATTGAACTGATGCCAAAAATCAAACCCCTTAGCGCCCAGATGTTGTTTGGCTATGAAGTAGGTGCCGGACTTGAAGGCAATGCTGAATTCTCTGGTCAACGTCCTGACTTTAACTGGGTATTCAATGAAGCTGGTGGCGGTATTATTTTGGATATGTGCCATGAAGGGTATTTATCAAATGCCTTGTTTGGTGAGACTGAACGGCTGAGTGCCTCTGCAAGACTGATTGTTCCCAAAAGAATGAGCACAGACGGGAAGACTGTGATCGATTGTGATGTTGAAGATTATGCTGCGCTTCGACGTGAACATACCAGTGGTGTAATCAATACTTCTATCTGGTCATGGTATCGTCGTGTAAATTCCGAGTTTGGGCCTTTAGAGATCACTGTTGATGGTGAAGGTGGTTCCATGATTTTCGGACTGTACGGACTTAAGGTACAGTGGAAAGAAACAGCACCGGCAAATCGCTGGGAAAAATCAGTAGTAGGTGAAAAGATAGAGTGGAGAGATCATTGGGAATATCTGGATCTCCCGTATCATGATCCGTTCGCTTATGAATTGTCTGACTTTTTGACTTGCATTTTGACCGGTAAGAAATATGAAAAAGACGCTGTCAGTGCTTTAAATATTCTGGGCCAGGTTGAAGCCTTGTATGACAGTGCTGCCAATAATGGCGCTCCGGTTGAATCTAAAGACTTTTTCAAATATCCCAAACCCGTACCTGCGAATTGGGAACCGGAACGTTTACAGAAAAATAATTTGAGGGTAATTCCTTAATGACAAAAGGCATTTCATTGACACAAGCATCTGCTCCGGTTACAGGTGTGACCATACAGGATGTGTATGATCGTCAATGTAATAAAGAAATTCTGGGAACTACGGCCCTTTATGGGCCGTGGGATCCTAAAGGCAATTTTGACTGGAAGAGTTATGATAACCTGGTTATTGACGCTTTGCGCTCAGGCCATGTGCCTGCAACCAATGTAGATACAACCTGGGCCATTTATAACGACTGGGATCTGACCAAAAGACTCATCTGGCGAACCGCCGAGCTGGCAACCGAACATTCAGACTATATAGCAAGCGACCGACCACTGGTTGTAGCTGGGCTTAATACCAATCCTTTTGATCTTGAAATCAAAGATGTGGCGGGTAAAACCCGTGAACTGATTAAAGAAATTGATGCCGGCCTTCGGGTGCGTAAAACCACGCGCCGTATTCGTTATATGCCGGTCCCGGATAAGCGATTGTATGACGCTCCGACAGATGATAAGATTAAAGCGTATCGTGAAATTGGCAAGGTGGTCTCTGAATTTACCGATTTTGGTTTTGTTTTTTTTGAACTGGATATTGGTATACCGGGATTTGGTTCAAATTTTAATCTTTTTGAAATTGAATCTATTATTGCACAAACCCCTGAAATTCATGAATACAAAAGTGCGTTGATAAGCAGAAAATCAAATTTCTTTTGTCAGTATGATTTTTGTGATGATATCGATCGTTTGCGTATTGTTGAACAAGTGGCCCCTGACCGGGTACAGTTTTCTACTGGTAATGACTGGTTTATTGCGCTTGCTCGTTACGGAAAGAATTTGAAAAAGCATGGCTATTTGCTGGGTGCTTCTCAAATCAGCCCAACACTATTCAAGCTGTGGCGGGATTTTGTAAAAATGGGCAAACCCTGTTCGCTGGCAATTGAGCAGGATCTGCAGGCCGCAGCCAAAGATTTTTGGACGCCGGGAAATGTTGGGATCTATCGCCATTATGTTGGAATCTTTTTAGCAATGACCGGTCTTATCAAGCATCCTTTGCCGCATCCGCAATGTGAGGCACATTACCTTGTGCTTCCGGAAGATTATTTTTTACCTCTCAAGCATGCACTGCGATTAGGGCTTGTAGATAGTTCCGATGTGAAATCCATTGTTCGCAACATGATTCCTGGTTGTGAGAGCTGGAGTGATAAAGAAATACAGAGACGTACTCAGTTTATGAGCTGATCCAAAATCCGGGGGAATATCTGCATTTTTCAAATCGTTTTATCTTCCAAACGTACTAATAATTTGGGAGAATATTATGAGTAACGAACGTAAAAATATATTAACTGTTGGTGGCAATCCCGTAACCCTTTTGGGTACAGAAGTGAATGTGGGTGACAAGGCACCATATTTTACTGCAGTTGATAATGCATTGGGTACCTTTTCATCTCAAGATTTAACAGGCAAAATTCAGGTATATAACATAGTTACCTCTTTGGATACTTCAATTTGTGACATTCAAACCAAACGTTTCAATGAAGAAGCCGCAAAACTGGGCGATCAGGTTGAGATATTGACCCTAAGTGTTGATTTGCCTTTTGCTCAGAAACGCTGGTGCGGAGCCGCAGGCGTTGATAAAGTCAAAGTATTGTCTGATCATCGTGATCTGTCATTTGGTATGGCGTATGGCGTGGTTATTAAAGAATTGAGACTGTTGGCCCGCTCGATTTTTATTGTAGATGCGGACCAGATTGTTCGATATAAAGAGCAGGTTTCGGAAAATGCCACACACCCGGATTATGACAAGGCACTTGCGGCATTAAAGTCCCTGTTGTAAACAGATTAGATTAATTCGTCTTCTTCTTCGCTTTCGTCGGTTTCTACCGTGTCTGCGAGTTGGAGTTCATACATGTTGATAGTGATCTGAATATGAAAGAACCGGTACAGGTCGGACAATATGGTACTTCCGTTATTGTCGCTTAATTTACTTACCAGTGTCATTGAAGCGATTTCGGTTTTGCTGATTTCGGCTTCACGACCTTTGCCGGTTTTAACAGACTTTTGTTTTACATTAAAGGGTCTGATAGTAACCGGAGGAAGGGTGTATTCTTCACCAGTCAAGGTATCGAGCAGTACTACTTTGACAAGGCCGCGAACCATATTGTTATATAGCTCTGCAACCTGCATGGAATTGTCTATTTCGACTTCTGTCTGTATATGAACCTGACGGATTATATCATCATCAACCTTGTTTTCAGCCGGCCAGTATTTTTTAATAATTGCATTTTCAAATGTTAGCATTTTGGCTCCGTAATTATGAGGAAATGGTGATTAAAGACAATAAATTGATTTCCAATTGATTGTCAACATACAAAATTATGAATTGTGATGCAACTTTTTTGATATAATTGTGAATTTAAAACGCATATTCTTTTGAAAAAAATAGTTATAATATATGATGGTGAATGTGGATTATGCCAGGCGAGCGTTCGTTGGATTAAGAAAAACCAACTGCCAAATCGCTTCGAGTATGTTACCTGTCAGTCTGATGAACGTAAAGAACGTTTTCCGCAGATAACAACCGATGCCTGTATGACCGCAATACAAGTAATTTTGAATGATGGTTCAGTTTTGAGCGGTGCAGACGGTATACCCGAGATTATTACGAATTTAAAACGATGGCGCTGGATTGCCAGAATTTTGAGATTACCGTTTTTCCGTAAACTGTCACCAGTAATATATGCATGGATCGCTCGAAATCGTCAATTTTTGTCTTGCAAACTGGACCTTGAGGATTAAGGTGTATGTTATTAAAAATCATAAAAATAAACCTTGACACTGGAACGAAAAATTAGTAAAATTACAGATCAAAAAGTAGTTATTCTGAATACGGAGGAAAGTTAATGCTGGTTCGCGTTAAAGTAGAACGTGTAACATTAGACACAGCGACCAGTCGTTTTGTCGTTATTCTCAAAGATGAAAAACTGAATCGATGGCTGCCCATAGTCGTCGGTTCAACAGAAGCTCAAGCGATAGCATTACAGTTGGAAAATATTTCTCCTCCGAGGCCTTTGACCCATGATTTGATTAAAAATCTACTTGAAACTATAGATGTTTATATCTCACGTATTATTGTAAATGATTTGAGGGATAATACCTATTTTGCTCTTTTGGGGTTGGATGTTAATGGTGAAGTGAAAAATATTGATGCGCGTCCCAGTGACGCTATTGCACTAGCCTTACGGATGAAAGCGGACATTTTTGTTGAAGAAGATGTAATGTCAAAAGCGTCGATAACAGAGAATGAAACCAAGGGTGATGAAGAAGTTTTTGATGAAGAACTGGCCCCGGGGGACCGTTTGGAACAGTTGAATGTTGACCTTCGCAGTGCTGTTCAAGATGAACGCTATGAAGATGCCGCCAAGATACGAGATGAAATTAAGCGACTGAAAAAAGATCTGCGCAGTAATTCCTGAAAATTGAAATATAATTAATCTGATTGTTTATTTGTATGGCTGATACTGCTTCGCGGCCTGACCGCAAACCGTGGATTTTTGTCCCAACTCTTTATTTTGCAGAGGGTTTACCATATATAGTGATCAATAGTGTCTCTGTGATCATGTATAAAAATCTGGGCGCTTCAAACCAGTTTATAGGGTTAACTGCACTTATATTTATGTGGCCCTGGGTAATTAAAATGCTGTGGGCCCCGTTGGTTGATACCCAATCTACAAAACGCAACTGGGTTGTTTACTCTGAGCTTTTACTAGGTGTAGGATTATTTTTACTTGCCGCTTTTCTTCAGTTTAATTTTTATATTCTTGCCAGTATAATTGTGTTTTCAGCTCTTGCCTTTGTTTCCGCCACGCATGATATTGCCATTGACGGTTATTATATGCTGTCGTTGTCTGAAAAAATGCAATCCTTATATGTTGGTGTCAGATCCACATTTTATCGTATTGCTGTTATTTTTGGATCCGGTTTTCTGGTTGTTTTGGCTGGATTGCTGCAAAAACGATCATTTTCAATGGCTGCGAGTTGGCAGGTCGTAATGGGATTCACCGGTCTGTTGTTTTTAATTATGTTTCTGTTTCATAGGTTTTATTTACCCTATCCAGAAAATACGATTGAGAAAAAGCATGGCAAAGACTTGACAGAGATGTTTGATGTGTTTGTATCGTATTTCAAGCAGGAAAAAGTATGGGTTGTTGTATTGTTTATTTTGCTTTATCGACTGGGTGAAGCGGTTCTTGAAAAAATGTCTCCCGCATTTTTACTGGATCCTATTGAAGCTGGGGGATTGGGCTTGGCTACCGAAACCGTTGGGCTGGTTAAAGGTACCATGGGGGTCTTGATGCTGGTCATTGGTGGATTAGTGGGTGGTTGGCTCATCTCTAAATTCGGACTAAAAAAATGCCTCTGGCCCATGGCTTTGATGTTAAAACTGCCAGATGTTGTTTATATCTACATGTCAGTATATAAACCTTCACTGGCACTAATCTATGTGTTGGTGGGTTTTGAGCAGTTTGGTTATGGTATAGGCTTTACCGCCTTTATGGTATTCCTCATGTATTTTGCCAAAGAGCCTTATAAAACATCGCATTATGCCATTTCTACAGGTATTATGGCATTGGGTATGATGATTCCCGGTGGTTTAAGCGGATTTTTGCAGCAGCAATTGGGATACACCTGGTTTTTTGTATCGGTATTGTTATTAACAATACCGGGTTTATTAATGCTATTTTTTATCCCCATTGAAAACGAATAATGGTTTTCATCAATGTCTAAATTGTTAATACAAATTTTATTCATTCTATCTCTCGTTGTATATTGCACAAAGCAGCCGGAAACGCAAATATCATCGGTTGTATTGCCCGGTATTGATGTATTAATGGCTGACAGTCTGCACCTGATAAGTGGTAAACGTGTAGGTTTGGTTACCAATCCCACAGGTATTACACGGGATTTGCAAAGCAGCGTAGATGTGATTTACAATCATCCCGATGTTGAGTTGATCGCTTTGTTCGGGCCCGAACATGGTGTACGCGGCAGTCATGATGCCGGTAAAAAGGTGGCATCATATACAGATTCATTAACCGGTGTGCCCGTTTACAGTCTTTATGGAAAAACAAAAAAGCCCACTGCTGAGATGTTGAAAGATGTAGACGTGCTGGTATTTGACATTCAGGATATCGGCTCAAGAGCATATACATATATTTATACCATGGCCAATGTTATGAAATCAGCAGCAGAGAACAATCTGCCTGTTTTGGTTCTTGATCGTCCCAATCCTTTAGGCGGTGAGCTGGTAGAAGGCCCCATGCTGGAACCGG
The DNA here is from genome assembly GCA_963693055.1 of bacterium. GTDB lineage: Bacteria > Zhuqueibacterota > Zhuqueibacteria > Residuimicrobiales > Krinioviventaceae. The sequence continues at coordinate 3,739,646 of OY843751.1, read as the reverse complement.
ATTTCAAGTCTTTTATCGGCATGTACGAGATTCCGTATATCTATGGATTAACCATTGGCGAACTGGCTCAGTTATTTAATACAGAATTTAGCATCAATGCGGACTTGACAATTGTCCCCATGAAAAACTGGCACAGATGGATGCGTTTTGATGATACCGGGCTGGTTTGGGTACCTACTTCTCCGCATATTCCCAAGAGCACAACACCGTTTTTTACCGCAACAACCGGATGTATGGGCGAGTTGAGTAAAGTGAATGGAGGCGTTGGTTATACGTTGCCTTTTGAACTGGTGGGGCAGGAATGGATTGATGGTAAAAAGCTTGCTGATTATTTAAACAAACAGGACCTTCCCGGAGTTAAATTTAGACCCGTGTACTTTACTCCATACTATACTTCTCTTGAAAATAAGGAACTTGAGGGGGTTCAAATACATATAATAGATTATAGTTTATACAGGCCAATGGAGACACAATTCCATATTCTTGATGCATTATATCGGTTGTATCCCGATCATAATATATTTGATTCGGAGAGAACCAATATGTTTGATTTCGCAATGGGGACAGACAAGGTAAGGGTGACCATACAAGATGGAAAAAGTTTTTACAATGTTTTACAAGTTGGTGTTGAGAAATTTATTACATTACGAAAAAAGTATATGATATATCCCTGAATATAATATTCTTTGCATCTAGTCCTCAAGATTTCCAAACAGAACCGGCAAACGGTTATTAGAATAGATTTAAAACAATCAGGAACCATGATGAAAAAAAACATATATGTTTTCCTGTTATTCTATTTGTTGTTGGGTTGCAATTCCAAATCCGGAAAAGCGATCTTGACATATCATGCCACCAGACAGGACTTTACTGTTCAGGTTGAAGCAGAAGGGGTTTTGGAAGCAATCAAGGCTCAGGTCCTTCCCGCACCTCATATTTGGGCGGATATGCAGGTAGCTTATTTGGCTGAAGAAGGGACCTATATTAAAGCAGGGGATGTGGTATTTACTCTCGAAGCAGAAGAACTGCAAAATAATTATGTAAACGCTTTGGATGCATTGCAAGTAGCAAAAGCAGATGCAGAACAGCGATTTGCTGAATTGGAATTAGAGCGTTTGCAATATGAATCCCAATACAAAGACGCACTTGCTTCCATGCAGTCCGCTAAACTCCAGTCTTCAAAACTTGAATTCGAACCTCCCAAAGTCAGAGAAATCAAACAACTCCAAATTGAGCAATATGAACTGGATGCCCAGAAAAATATGGAAAAGATGGAATTTCTTGCCGCAATTCAGGAAGAAGAACGGGCCCATCAGAATCTGATCATTCGTCAGGCTCAATCCAGTGTTGATAAATTCAGTCAGGACTTGAAAAAGCTTTCCATTTTGGCACCTGTTGATGGCTATGTGGTACATGTTAGAAATCGCTGGAGCAATGAACCGGTTCTGGTTGGAGACCGCGTGTATCCCGGTCGGCCTATTGCCAAAATTCCAGACATGTCGGCAATGCAGGTGAAACTCCAGGTAAGTGAAACAGAATCTCAAAAACTTAAACTTGGGCAAAAGGCAATAATCTATATCCCTGTATTAAAAGATTTAAACCTTACAGGCAAGGTAACCTTTGTTGATAAAATGGCCAAACCCATCAGACGGCGCTCCAAAGTCAAAAAAGTGGATGTGATTGTTCAAGCGGATAGTACGTACCCGGGGATGGTACCAGGATTGACTGCTATGTGTAATATCAAAGTTGAAACCATTGAAAATGCTCTGGCTGTTCCACTTGAATGTATATTTGAACATGACAGTGTGAAAATTGTATATGCAAAAAATGGCAAGAAATTTAAGCCTTATCCCATTGCTCAAACCGGTCAGGATTATGATTATTCATTTATCCATGGCAATTTTACAAATGCTCTTGAACTTGCACTTTTGCAGCCACCGGAAAAAAATGTTGACTGGCCGGACACTTTGATAGCATTCAAGATACCAGTTGATTCGCTGAACAGCGATTCCACACAAATCATACCGGCGGCGGATTCCATTCAAACACAACTATCAGATGATATAAAAATATCTCAAACCATTGAATAAATCGGGACAAAAGCATGAAGAATAAAATTTTATTATTTGCATTACTGTTAATCTGGTTATTGGTGGGCTGCGGTTCCGAAACTGAAATGGAAATTGAAACCTATAAAGTAAAACGCGGTGATTTCCTGTACAGTGTTGTTGAAACGGGTGAGCTGGAAGCGGTAAATTCCATCATGATTAAAGCACCGTCTATTTCATGGCGTTTTGGTGGATTGCAGATTACAGACATTATTGAAGATGGCGCTCAGGTTAAAAAAGGAGATTTGATTGTCCGTTTTGATCAAACAGAAGTAAAAAAAGCGCTGGACGATGCTCAGGCAGCCCTTGAGATTGCCAAGGCGGAATTACGTAAAGCACAGGCAAGTAATGCATCGAGAATGAAAGAGTTGGAATCTGATCTTGAAAAGACCCAGCTTCAACACAAGATATCTCAACTCAATCTTGAAAAAGCTACATACGAGTCAGAGATCCGTAAAAAAGAAATTCAGCTAGAGCTGGACCGTTCGGTTATAACTCTGGAAAAAGCAAAACAGGAAATTGAAAACCAGAAAAATGTAAGCCGTGAAGAGCTTAATAAATTACAGCTTCAGGTACACCAGGAAGAAACCAAATTTGAAGAAGCACAAATCACTCTTGATAAATTGACCATAACCGCACCATCTCCCGGTATTGCTATTCTTGAAAGAAACCGTTCAACAGATGATAAATACCAGGTTGACGATAATGTATGGCGGGGTAATTCTATAGCAAAACTTCCTGATCTGACACTGATGAGTGCACAAGTCCCGGTAAATGAAGTGGACATTGCCAAGATCGATACCTTGCAGCAGGTAAATATTCGTTTGGATGCTTATCCGGATTCGGTATTTACGGGTATAGTAACAGACATTGCAACCCTAGCTCGTAATAAAGAACGTGATTCCAAAGTCAAAGTGTTTGATGTCATTGTAAATCTTGACAGAACCCACGAATCGTTAATGCCTGGTATGACTGTAAGTTGCGAAATTGTGATTGATCGAATTGCGGATACACTATATATACCTATAGAAGCTGTTTTCCATAAAGACGGTAAGGATATTGTATATGTAAAAAAAGGTAGAGATTTTGATACGGTTCCGGTTACTCTGGGCGCGGAGAATGATGATTATGTGATTGTAGCTGAGGGAATTGAACCGAATATGGAACTTGCTCTTGTAGATCCTGAAATTTTTAAAGCACCGGAAGAAAAAGAAAAGGGAGAGGAATCATGAAAAAATGGTTAATCGCTCTTCCGTTATTGGCATCATTAATTGCTGCATGTGGCGGGGTCTTGTCCGGTGGCGACAGAATACAAAAAGGTACATTTGAGGCCACAATTACAGAAACCGGTGAAGTGCGTTCTGTGAATTCAAAACTGGTAGTTATGCCCCAATTTAACTGGGAGTATGGCAGGCCCAAAGTTGCAGATATGGTGGATGAAGGTACCCGTGTGAAAAAAGGTGAATATGTAGGCATGATCGATACTTCATCTGTTGCAAAAGAATTGGGGACTCGTAGATCCGAGTTGGAAATATATACAGCGGACTATAACAAGCTATTAGCGGAACAGCAAACAACAATAAAAGGACTTGAAGCTGAGTTGAAATCCGCTGAAGCTACGTTTCGAAAAGCGATAATTGATACTCAGCGTGTACAATTTGAATCCAATGCACAAAAAGAGATATCACGACTTGAATTTAAAATAGCCAAAATAGAACTTGAAAAATGTCGTGAAACGCTCGAGTTGCAGAATATCCTCAATCATGAAGAATTGATCATTCAGGATGAAAAAAAGAAACAGATATTGTCTGCAATAGATAAAGCCGAGCGAACAATGAATAACTTTATGTTGCGTGCTCCAGCAGATGGAATGGTCGTGCACTATGTACATCGGTGGAGGGGCAAAACTGAAGTGGGGAGTGAATTACGACCAGGGCATGGAATTATAAAGCTTCCGGATTTGAGCAAAATGAAAGTACTGACCACTGTAAATGAACGAGATGCGACAAAGATCAAAGTGGGACAAAAGGCTTCGGTATGGCTCGATGCGTTTCCAAAGGACGAGTTTACTGGCACTGTTACCTTTGTAAGCAAGGTGTGCCGCAAAAAAGAACGAGAATCCAAGATCAAGGTGTTTGATGTTGAAGTGCTGTTGGACGATATTACGCGCATTGTAAGACCGGGCATGACAGTGAGCTGTGAATTTCTGGTTTCTCAGATCAAAGATGCAACCTATGTTAAAAACGAGTGTATTGAAGAAGATGATGGCAAATATTATATATATTTACAAAAAGGATCCGGAAAGAAAAGAGTAAAAGTTGAGCTGGGTCCTAAAAATTATGAACATGTTGTTATTTCCGGTGAAGGAATCAAACCGGGTGACAAGGTCGTGGATTTAAGCACGGGAGAAGTGTAATGGAATTGCGGGATATTATACTCATAGGGCTGGAAGGACTCAAAGTACATCGATTGCGTTCTCTGTTGACTATGCTGGGTATTATTTTTGGTGTTTCTGCTGTAATTGCCATGCTTTCTATTGGTGAAGGCGCCAAACGTGAAGCCCTTGCAAAATACAAAATGCTGGGCGTTAATAATATTATTGTTCGAGACAAAGACCTGAACGAGGAAGAGTTGGAAGAAGTCCGTGCTAAATTTTCTCGTGGTTTATCACTGCGTGATGCGCAGGCTATACAGGAAATTGTACCCACAGTGGATATGGTTGCATCACAAACAGAAATGGATATGGATGCAAAATATGAAGACAAGTCTACCAAATCAACCGTTGTTGGGGTATCTTCAAATTTTTCAAATATACTTAATTATGAAACCGACAAAGGGCGTTTTTTAACACCAGACCAGCATGAACGACAATTACGTGTTTGCGTGCTGGGCGCAGATGTTGAAAAAAATTTGTTCCCGGTGCAGGACCCTATAGGTAAAAAAGTAAAACTGGATGACCAATGGTTCGAGGTGGTTGGCGTTATGGGAACCAAATCTCTGTTTACTGAAACGGTTGGGGAACTTGCTTCACGGAACCTGAATCAGGATATTTATATACCATTGTCCTCATTTTTGCGTAGATTTGATAAAGAACAGCAATTGGCGAGTGAGATTAATCAGTTGACCATCAAGATAGATGATTCACAAAATTTGTTGGAAAGTGCTGCCGTAGTGAGACGAATTGTAAACCGCAGACATCGTGGTAATAACGATTTTGATATTGTAATACCTTACGAGCTGTTAAAACAGGAAGAAAAAGAAACACGAATCTATAATATGGTTTTGGGATCAATTGCGGCAATTTCTTTATTGGTAGGCGGTATAGGGATTATGAATATTATGCTGGCTACGGTTTTGGAGCGAACCCGTGAAATTGGTATCCGAAGATCATTAGGAGCACGACGCAAAGAAATCCTTTACCAGTTCATGATCGAAGCCGTTGGGCTCTCTTTTACCGGCGGATTGGTTGGTATTATTCTGGGGGTAGTCATGTCATTGGTCATCAACAGCTTTGCTGAATTCAGAACAGCTATTACACCTATTTCCGTAATTGTTGCTTTTGGTGTGTCAGGTGCGGTTGGAGTTATATTTGGAACGTTTCCGGCCAAAAGTGCATCAGAGATCAATCCTATCGAAGCCTTGAGATATGAATAACCGCGGGAGCAAATGAAAAATGAAAAATATTTTACCTATTGTAATTTTATGTTTTTTTATGCCAGTCTTTGCTGCTGATTATATGCTGACTCTTGATGATGCTGTTGATATTGCACTTGAAAAAAGTTATGACATGAAAGTACTACGTCTTAACCTGATGCGTGCAGAACAAGGTCTTATTGCCGCAAAAGGACGTTTTAAAACCAATGCGGATATGTCATTTCAACTCCCCAACTGGGAAGAATCGGTATCATCTATTCCGGTGCAAAATTCTCTGCCTGTTTTTAATACTACAGGTAGTATTATGTATTACGGTAGAATGGATTTAAACCAACCCCTGCCTACCGATGGTGTAATCCGACTAAGGGGATCCTCTTATCATCGTGATGTATCAACTTATCTTGCGGAAACTGCAACTGATCTTATGCGTAAAGATGTCTATACTTCTCTGAGTTTGCAATTCGATCAACCCCTGTTCACCGTAAACAGTTTAAAACTGGGTTTAAAACAGGCAGATTTGAATTATGAACGTACACAAAGACAAAGTAACCAGAATGAATTGTTTATTATTTATCGGGTTACCTATGCATTTTTTCAATATTATCAGGGTGTTCGGCAATTTCAGATAGCGCGGGACAATGTTGATCAGCAAAAAGAGCTGTATAATATTGCCAGTAAAAAGTTCAATGCGGGGCTCATTGCAGAAACCGAAGCCCTTGAAATGGAAGTTGACCTTGCGGAAAGTGAAAACCTGCTGGTTATTGCAGAATCTGATATGGAACGTACCCGCGATACGTTTTTGCAGGAAATTGGTTTGAATTTTAGCGACAATGTGACAGTGCAAACAGAAATCGATGTTCAGGAATTTGATATAAATCTTGATAAAGCTGTAGAGCTTGCGCTTGAAAACCGGTCCGAAATCCGTGAAAATGAGATTGATATTGAACTCGCAAAACTAACCATCAAAGAAGTAGATGCGCGCAGCACTATAGAAGGTAATTTGTGGGCTTCTTATGAATTGGTTGGAGTAAGCGATGCCAACCTGGATTATGACTCTTCTCCCGGTACACTTTGGAATTCAAGCCTGGAAGATATGGACAGGCGTCCCAATAACCGAAGTGTAGGATTTACATTGTCTGTGCCTATTTTTGACTGGGGAGTAAACCGGGCAGAAGTTGAACAGGCCAAAGCACTCATGCGGAGTAGGGAGCTGGACTTGCAGGAACAGAAAAAAACAATCGTTCGTGAAGTGAGAGATGCGGTGCGTCAATTGAAAGAAGCGGAAAATCGTTTGAATGTTCTTGAAAAGCGTCAATCTGTTGCTCAAAGGAATTTTGATATTACCCTTGAACGTTTTAATAACGGTGATATAACCAGTACAGTATTGGCAGACAACCGTGATCGTCTGGTCAGCGCCAAGTCGGCATATTTATCAGCATATGTTGATTATAAACTGGCAATAGCAGACTTGAAACGAAAAACATTGTATGATTTTCAAACCAATACCAGTCTGGTTAAATAAACATTTTAACATACTACAAGGTTAACAGGAATATAAAAAATTGAATAAAGAAGCTGGTTTTTATAAAAAACTTCGCAATAAACTGCAAGCCTGGTTAGACAGTAAAGACGGTCAAAACAATGAGTGGAGTAAATATCTGATATGGGCACCCGATTTGTTTTACCTGATGTGGAAGCTTTCGCAAGATGAACGCGTTCCCAAATCTGAAAAAGTGAAATTATTGGCTGCGTTGGCATATTTCATATCACCCATCGATTTGTTACCGGAAGCTATTTTCGGTCCGGCAGCGTTTACGGATGATATCGCTTTAGCGGCTTATGTGTTGAATGGTCTGGTCAATTATACTGATCCCGAGATCATTCATGAGCATTGGCCAGGAGATGATGATGTCCTGGAAGTGATTCAAAGGATATTAAATACCGCTGACCGAATGTTGGGCAAGGGATTATGGAATAAACTTAAAGGTAAGATTGGGTGAAAAGAAAAATGTTCTATTATTGCTAGTTTCCACCTTTTTCAAGCCATGCAAATGCATTGTCAATTTCTGCATGTGCGCCAGTTAATATTAATACATCTCCACTTGATAGCTCTAAATCAGGGGCCGGATTTTTATTCGGCTTGTCACCCCGCATCACCGCCAGTATGGTTGCCCCGGTTTGCTTACGTAAATCCAGATCACTTATCTTTTTATTTACCGCATAATGGGTCTCCAATACCATAAAGGTTGTTGTAACACCTTCGGCCAGCAGATCCATGATTTTATCTGAAATTCCATAAGAGGTTGTAGCCGGTTGACGGAGCATTTGGTATCCATCTTGCCTTAATATTTTTTCTTCCATACGGATTATGTTTTGCGGCATATGCAACCGTTCAAGCACATTGGTAACAATTTCTATTGAAGATTCAAATTCCTGCGCAATGACATGGCTGGCACCAAATTCCACAAGTTCCTGTATCTCGTCCAAACGGTTACTGCGTGCGATAATAAAAATATCCGGGTTTATTTGTCGTGCAAGTTTTATAGTCTGTCGTAATGCATAGGGATCAGATATGGCAGTAACCAATACGCTGGCTGAGTTGATACCACATTTTTCCAAAATGGTTCTTTTTGAGGAATCTCCATAAATGATATTCGTTCCCAGTTTTTTATTTTGCTTTACCTTTTGGCCGTTTATTTCAGTAACAATGTAAGGAATATTTGCGCTTTGTAAAACCCTGACCAGATGCTGGCCCGTCAACCCGTGTCCGGAAATAATTATATGGCCTGACAGATCGGTTTCTTTAGAGATAGCAATAGATTTTTGGGATACTCTGAAAAGTAGTGGTGCGGTTGAAATTAAAACCGGTGTGAGCAGCATGGTCAAAACAGTGACTGATATGGCGTATTGGTAATGGTCATAAGGGATCAGTTTGTAAAAATAGCCTGTGCTGATAAGAATAAATGAAAATTCTCCAATCTGCGCAAGACTTGTAGATGCAATGAATTTTGTTCGCCAGGGAATAAATAGGAGTGATGTGACAACAAGCAGGATTATGGTTTTTATTACCAGTGCTGTGCCCGCTATGATTAATACGGTTTGCCAGTGAGAGATAAAAAATTTTATATTGATCAGCATACCAATAGATATAAAAAAGACGCTGTTAAATACGTCCCTGAAGGGGGTAATCTCGCTTTCAATTTGGTAGTGATAGTCGCTCTCGGAAATCAAAATACCTGCAAGAAAAGCACCGAGGGCAAGTGAAAAACCTGCCGCTTCAGTTGCCAATGCTGCACCCAGGCAAATGAACAATGCGCCCAATACCAGGAGCTCACGCACACGTGTAAGAACAATCAGGTGTAATAGATGGGGAAGTACAAATCGACCCAACACCAGCATTGCTCCAATAAGCAGCAAACCACCGCCAAACCGGAAAGCGATTTGGAGTCCGGTTCCATCCATGGAGCCGCCCAAAATGGGTACGATGAGAATAAAGGGTACAATTAAAAAATCCTGGAACAGCAAAATTCCCAATGCTGTTTGTCCGTGAGGAGTTTCAATTTCATTACGTTCCTGGTATAAAGTAAGCACAATAGCGGTGCTGCTAAGGGTGATAACCATTCCCCAAAAGAAACCGGTTTTGGTACCAAACCCTAATCCCCAAGCTGCAGTTATAATCGCCAGCAACGTTAGCGCTGCCTGTAGACTGCCACCAACCAGCATGGGTTTTATCAGCTTTTTGAGTCGTTCAAAATGCAGCTCTAAACCAATGATGAACAAGAGAAAAACAACACCCAGCTCGGCAAAGATTTCAATATGATGCGAGTCTTTGATCCATCCAAGAGTGGATGGACCTGTTAACAAGCCGGTAAACAAAAAGCCAATAATAGATGGAATACGGAACCGGTTACAAATTGCCAGCATAACCAGGGCAGTTCCGAACAATATGACTACATCTTTAAGATAGGGTATCTCGTGCATAATTTAACCGCTGTTCTAATCGCTTAATATTTATCCGGTATAAAAGTCTGATCCGTGATAGGTGGACGAATATATCCGGTATCTTTTTTACGGGCCTTCAAGTCAATAGGCCCAGGCGTAAGATCTTGATAATCTATCATGCTCAGCAAATGGCTAATACAGTTCAGACGTGCGCGTTTTTTATCGTCCGCGTTAACCACCCACCAGGGAGCCTGTTTAATGTCGGTATAATCAAACATCTGGTCTTTGGCTTTTGAATATTCCAGCCACATATCTCTGGATTTTAGATCCATGGGACTGAGTTTCCAGCGTTTGGTTGGATCTTCATTTCTGGATTGGAAACGTTTTTCTTGTACATCATCACTTACTGAAAACCAATATTTAATCAATGTAATTCCTGACCGAACCAGCATACGTTCAAACTCGGGGCAAGTGCGCAGAAACTCGCGGTATTCTTCTTCGGTACAATAACCCATGACATGTTCAACCCCTGCACGGTTGTACCAACTGCGATCAAATAATACCATTTCTCCGGCTGCGGGAAGATGTGGGACATAACGCTGAAAATACCATTGTGATTTTTCTTTTTCAGTGGGAACGCCCAGTGCAACCACGCGACAGATCCTGGGATTTAGAGATTGAGTAATGCGTTTGATTACTCCTCCTTTACCGGCTGCATCACGCCCTTCAAAAATAACCACAACCTTGAGCTTTTTCTGCTTAATCCATTCCTGAAGTTTTACCAGTTCAATCTGAAGATTCAGCAGTTCATTTTCATAAAATTTTTTCTTGAGCTTATCTTTTGGAGCTGGTACATTAGATTCCATGGCATATCCTTTCAATTGGTTATTGCTTTTGATGCAAATTCAATGCCTGTCAAAACGGATTGTTTTTTTTAATCAAGAATTCAAGAAAAACAGCAATAATAAATTAAGAATGTTCTTATTATAATCAATGAAAATTCTAAAAATTTTAAGATCGTAAATATAAACGTATTTGTGATTATTTCTCAAGATTTTGTAATAAATAATGATTGTTTATAAAGTTTAATTTTAGTAATTTCTAGTTATAGTTACCAGTATTTTATACAGTTAACATGAGCGTTGATTATACTTGTTATGTATCGAATATCTGCCTGTAAATAGAGAATTGCAATACCAGAAATAATTTGTTGTATTTACTGTGACATAATTGTAACGAAAAAAAGGTATTGACTGCGCAAATTTTTCCTGAGTTAATACCTGAAACAACAGATGTAAATCTTCTTTCATTGTTTTTATTGGGTTTACTGGGTTGTGTGGGGTTTCTTTTTTATTGGATTTTGTGGTATGGAAATTGCGATTACCTTTGTATGCGTATATTGCAATTATATACCTGCCAAAGTTTCTACATTACCATGTTTTTCTTTTAGTTTTACCATTTTTAAATGATATGAGTTTGGTATTTTTAGTATGGAATATAAAAATATAAAAATGGGTTATAATAAAGAATAATAGGACCTTATTCCCAAATGCCCTTTACGGGCAGGCACTCAAAACATGAAAACACTTAAAAAACCTTTAATTAAATTGGAGGGATCAAGAATGAGATCTTTTTTACGACTGGCAGGATTTATTGCCATCATGGCACTTTGTTGCACAACGGCAGTTCTTGCTACTGATGTCAGCGGTACGATAAGTACAGATACCGTTTGGGATCTTGCCGGCAGCCCCTATGTTGTCAAAAGCAATGTGACAATCTCGGGCGGAAATAGTCTGGCTACATTAACCATTGAACCGGGTGTAGAGGTTAAATTTTTCCCCAACACTGCACTTTATATTGGTTCTTATAACGCAGGTGTAACAGATGGTAAAATTGTTGCACAAGGTACTGCTGAAAATCCCATTACATTTGAAGCATACTGGGATGATACAAAAGCAGAATATCGCTGGCGTTCAATTTATTTTGAAGCCTGGTCAGATGATTCATCAATTTTAGACAATTGTGTAATTCAAACAGGTGTTACTGGTATTTTCCTCACTGATGCTAGTCCCACGGTTCAAAATTCTACAATCAGCGATTTTGTCAATTATGGTGTAAATGTAGTTGGTGAATCTGATGCTGTTGTTCAGGGAAATACTTTTCAAGGTGTTAAATCTGCATTATTTGTTGTTGATAAAAGTACCGGCTCTATTGATTTTTCAAACAATACTGTTGAAAACAGCATAGAGTTTGGTATTAATGTTGAAAGTAAAGTTGCTACCCCTCAAATCTATAATAACAATATTACAACTGCTTCTCATTATGTTATGTTTGTATATCCAACAACAATGGGTGGTATTTGGGGAAACACAGGTTCCAGTGCTGATCCTACCCGCAGCATGATCTATGTTGCTGGAGGCGATGTATTGCAGGATGCTACCTGGAGTGAAGATCAAATTCCATTTTTGATTTCCAGTAATATTTTTGTTAAAGGTAATGCGGGTACATTGGTTACTTTGACTATTGAAGACGGTGTTCAGTTGTTATTTGAAGAACATAAAGGTTTGTATGTTGGTACAGCTAATGTAAACGAACCTGCAAAGTTGATGGCTTCTGGCGCTACTTTGACTTCATTTAATGAAGTTGGTTTTGAAGAATCTGCCCCACTGGTTCAGAAAACAGGAGATAATACAACTGATGCTTTAATACCTGTAGGTTGGTGGTATGCATTGCATTTTGATGTATCATCAGATCCTTCATCTGTTGTTGATAATTGTACCATTGAAAATTGTGAAAATGCATTGTTCACAGTAGATGCAAGTCCAACATTCAGTAATAATAATGTTTCCAATATTATGGAAATTGCAGTGCTGGTAACCGGAAGCGCGTCTCCCACAATCTCTGGCAACTCTATTGATACAGTTCCTGTTGCTGTTTGGGTAGATCAATTTGCTACCGGTAGTCCTACCATTTCTGGTAATACAATTGAAAATTGTACTGATATTACCGTCAAGATTGAAAGTGCTAATTCAATGCCGGTAATTAGTGATAACACATTTAATAACAATAAAAAATTCCTTGTAGATTTGTTTCCAAATCAGGTTACCAATTTGTCAGGAAGTACAGGTTCAGATAACGTTGCAGAATTTAATATGCTTCGTGTTAAAGCCGGTGACCTTTCTGAAACAGGTAGCTGGACTGAAACAGATATTCCATATTATATTTCTAATGATTTGTATGTACGTGGTGCAGACAATCCAGTATTGACTATTTCAGATGGTGCTACATTGACTTTCTCAACAGGCTCTGCTATTTGGGTTGGTGAACCTGTTGGTGGAAATCCTGGTACATTGATGGCTACTGGTGCTACTTTGACATCACGCAAAGTTACCGGCAAAGCTGCCGGCGACTGGTATTCAGTTATCTTTGATTCTACCGCTGATGCTTCTTCTGCAATGGAAGGATGTACTGTAGAATATGCTGAAACTGGTATTACTGTTAGTGGTTCTTCACCCACTTTGACAGGTAATACTTTTAATAATATTAAAGACAATGGAGCTTTTGTTGCTAAAAATTCAGCTCCTACTTTTAGTGGCAATACTTTTTCAAATACCCCTGTAGGTATTCTAGTAGATTTTAAATGTACTGCCGCTCCTGTAATTACCGGTAACACTTTTGATAGCCTTGGCGATATTGCTATTAACGTTGAAAGTGCTGGAGCTGCTCCGGTTATTACTGATAATACTTTTACCAACCTTGTTGATTATGCAGCCAGTCTGTATCCGAATCAGGTTGGTTCAATGTCAGGTTCTTCCGCTTCTGATAATGCTCCTGAATATAACAGAATTCGTGTAAGACCTGGTACCATGAGTGTTAACTCTTCATGGCCTGAATCTGAACTTGAATATCTTATTGCTGGCGATATTACTGTTGCTGGTAATGGTGCGGAAGCTGCTTTGGCAATCGGTCCTGATGCTACTTTGAGCTTTTTTGATGGCGTTCAGTTATGGGTTGGTTCTGAAACAGCAGCCAATTCCGGAAAATTGACCGCAACTGATACCAAGTTTACCTCTTATAAACTTTCAGGTCAGACTGCTGATGATTGGGAAGGTATCTACTTTTTCGATAATGCATCAGATGACTGTGCACTTGATGGTTGTACCATTGAATATGCAACTGATGGTTTGTTAATACACAATAATGACGTTTCTGTATCTGGTACTACTTTTAGCAACATTCTCCAGAGTGGTATTTATGCTGAAGGCATGTCAGATGTGTATGTTGATGGTAGTACTTTTGACACCATGTTCACCGGCGTTTTCTATGAAGCTAGCGCAGTTGGCGAACTTGATGTTCTGAACAGTACATTAACAAACATCAATTCTGATGTTATCAGTGTTAAAAACGTAAATGCTGAAATTATGGTATCTGGTAATGAATTTACCAATAATAATAAATATGTAATTCAATTACATCCAGATCAGGCACAATTTGTGACTGGAAATACTTATGCAGATAACCGTTTCAACGCAATTTACATCTTTAGAGGATTTATCTCTACTGATGCTGTTTGGAGCGAACTGGGCGTTAACTATTATATCTTTGACGATGTATTTGTTGAAGATGCTGTAGATATGCCAACTTTGACCATTGAACCAGGTGTTGTTGTTACTTTTAATAAAGAAGCTGATCTGGTTGTAGGTTCTCAATTGAATGGCGCTTTGAATGCAGCAGGTACTGGTGCAAATAAAGTTCAGGTTGATGATCCTACCGGTAAATTGGTAGCTATGGGTGCAACCTTTACCTCTTCTAACGATTTCGATCCTAAAGCTGGTGAATGGGGCGCAATCATTTTTGATGATGCTGCTGATGATTCTTCAAAACTGAGACGTTGTACCATTGAATACGCAACCAATGGTGTTCAGGTTAATCAACATGCTTTCCTTGAAGCAAATGTTTTCCAGAACAACCTTGAAAGCAATGTATTCTGTTATGGTGGTTCTCCCACGGTTATGTACAATGATCTTCTTGGGGCAAAACGTGGTGTATATGCAAGATTAGAAGGCCAACCGGTTATTAATTATAATAACATCGTTGGAAGTACCTTGTTTGGTGTTTTGAATGAATCACAGGTACTCGAAATTAATGCTGAAAACAACTGGTGGGGACATGCTTCTGGTCCTGCTGGTAATGGTCCTGGTGCTGGTTCTCCGGTTTCTGACCGTGTAGATTATGATCCATTCCTGGGTCAGGTTTTTGTACCGGTATTCCCGCCCATGGCTTTCTCATTGCTGACTCCTGAAGACGAAGCAGTTTACAGTACTGCAGATGTAACATTTGACTGGGAAGATGCATATGATGATGATCCTGGTGATGCTGTAACTTATAATCTGTATGTTTCTGTTGATCCTTCTTTCGCCCCCTTGTTGACCATTGCAATGGAAGGCCTGGAAGATTCTGAATATACCTGGGATCCTGCAGCAATTCTTGCAGATTATGCTGAATATATTTTGAATAGTACTGTTTACTGGAAAGTCAAAGCTGTTGATACCAATACCGAAGGTACTGAATCAACAGAAACATTCTCATTTATGATTGAAGTTTTGCCACCGGCAGAATTCTCTTTGACTTCACCTGCTGATGATACAACTGTTACCGAAAACACCGTTCAATTCATATGGGAACCAACAACCAACTCTGAATTGGGTGGTAACATGACTTATACCTTGTATTTGTCAGAAGATGCTGAATTCACAAGCCCAATGACTCAGAGTGGATTGACTGAAACCACATTCACATGGGCTGCCCTCGAACGCAACAAGACTTATTATTGGAAAGTCAAAGCAGTAGATGAATACTCCGATGGTACCTGGTCTTCTGAAACCTATAGCGTTTCGGTTACTTTCCCGGATGCTATTACAGAAGCAGAAGCAGTACCTACTGTTTATTCACTGAGCCAGAATTATCCTAACCCGTTCAACCCGGTAACATCAATTAAATATGGTCTGCCAAATGCCAGCCATGTTACTGTTACCGTTCACAATGCACTGGGTCAGGAAATTGCTACCTTGATGGATGGTTTCCAGAATGCTGGTTACCATACAATTGCATGGAATGCAGTAAATTATGGTTCAGGTGTTTATTTCTACAAAATTACCGCTGGTGATTTTACCCAAATCAAAAAAGCGGTTTTGACAAAATAATAACCTATTAATATTATTAAAGCCCTGTCGGTTTAACCGGCAGGGCTTTTTTTTTATTAAAACTTGATTTTTTTTAAATGGGGGAATAATAGTAACTAGATTTTTTTCCAACCTTCTCGATAATCGATATGCAAAAGCTTGTTTGCTTCATCATTGTTAGTAAATCTGAGATTTTGGGTATCCCATTTCAATATTTTGTTTTTCATACGAATTGCAATCATTCCCAATAATGCCATTTCAGTTAACGGACCACCATAATCAAATGTTGAGCTGGCGGGTTTTCCATCCTTACATGCTCTGATCCAGTCACCTTCGTGTGTGCCTTCTACTCTTGGCAGCGTTTTAGGAGGCGGATTATAAGCCTTCATTTTTTTCTCAGGTATTATACGCATAGCACCTGCGCCATGAGAACCATGTAATATTTTGCCTTCATCACCGATTATTAACGCACCGCTACCCGGCAGCTCACGGTCATCTTCAAGTTCTTCAGGCATTGGCGGCATTAAACGACCATCGTACCAGGTGATCTTGACCGGTGGTCTTTTGTTTTTTTCTGGGAAATGGAATCTGACTATGGAAGCCCGAGGAAAGGTTTCCGAGCTCACATCGTCCTGCCAGTGTGTTGAGGTTGCTTGTATGGTATCTGGTGCTCCTAAATCAAGGGCCCAGAAAGCCGGGTCCAGAATATGGCAGCCCATATCTCCCAAAGCACCGGTTCCGAAATCAAGCCATGCACGCCATGACAGCGGATGGTAATCCGGATGATAGGGACGACTGGCTGCGGGGCCCAACCATAGATCCCAATTTAGTGATTCAGGTACAGGTATAATTTCTTCTGATCTGGCTTTGACCGCAAAAGTAGACCAGGGATCTCCACCTACGGGGCGATCTGTCCAGGCATGTACCTCTGTCACATTACCAATTGCTCCAGCAGCCAGCCATTCTTTTAATAGCCGAATATGTTCGGACGAGTGTCCCTGGTTGCCCATTTGGGTCTGCACGCCATATTTCCTAGCTGCTTCTGTAATTTTTCGAGCTTCATATACAGTATGTGTAAGAGGTTTTTGACAATAGATATGTTTTCCTGCTTCCATACAGGCCATTGTTATTACTGCATGTGTATGGTCTGGAGTGGCAATCACTACTGCATCAATATCTTTTTCTTTATCCAGCATTACACGGTAATCGGTATATGTTTTAGCATTTGGGTATTTTTCAAATATGGGTGCGGCATAACTGCTGTCTACATCGCATAATGCCATTATATTTTCACTTTCACACCGTGAAAGATTGCCTTTTCCCATTCCACCCACACCAATACCTGCTATGTTGAGTTTGTTACTGGGGGCGTCTTTGCCGAGCAACCGGGCAGGAATAAAGTGAAAAGCAAATGCGCTTGCCGCGGCCGTATTTACAAATGTACGTCTGGAAATTTTTGTAGAATTATCCATTTCTTTTCCCATTTAGTATATGATTCCGTTCATGGTTTTATAGTCTGTTAAAACCGTACATGCTTCTTTTCTCATATACCCGGATACAACCTCAATATTGCGACTTATTAGCTCTTTGTCCCAATTGGGTATAGCTGGACCTTCATCAAATCCGGTTATAGATTCCACATCTGCTTTGGTTGCTCCAAATACCAGTTTTTTAACGCCAGACCACATGACCGCTCCAAAGCACATGATGCAGGGTTGAGCGGATGAGAAAATAACATAATCTGTTGGTTCAAGTCGATGGCTTTTAATTTGTTCCTGCGCAAGGGTTAACGCCATTACTTCGGCATGAGCGGATGAACAGGTTTGTTCTACCACTACATTGACCCCCAAGGATATCAATTCATCGGTTTTCATATTAAAAACGGCAGCGCCAAAAGGTCCACCGGTATTGTTTTTAATATTCCGGTTTGCCAGGTCAATACAAAATTCCATTTTAGCTTTATCTGTATTCAGAGGAGATGATGTGTTTATATCTTTAATCCATTCCGGTAAAAAAAGCTGTTTTTTTTCAATATACTGCATAATACTTCCAGAGTAGTTGTGAATATAATCGTTTTTTATGAATTGAGCATTTAATATAATACGATCTATTTTAGCGAATTTCAAGATATTTTTATTTTTCAGGGTACCCCCGATTTTTTTATTCGAGGGCTAAAAACAATTGGTTTTTGTCACCGGCATGATTATTACACTTTAATTTTCTGAGCTTTATATTGGGTAAAATGATCCTTAATGCCTTTGCCAGTTTATAATAAACAAACCCAATAAACTCGTTTAATTTCCTTCTATACACCAACGGAGCTTGAGATTGATCTAAAATATGTAAACAAATATTATCCAAATGACAATAGATAAAACTCATGACATTCCAAAACAGGGCATTAAAATTTTTTAGCGCAACATACCTTTTAAGGCAAATGTCTTCAAGATGATAATCATTTTTTATTTGACGATGTACCTCTTCAATTTTCCACCGGTAACCATAGCCTTCCATGGTAATCTCTATGGCCTCACGTTCAGTCTCTGCCGGTATAAAGCTTAAAAACCAGCTTTTGCCTTTGCCAGGTTCAGTGACTGAAATCAGCCATAATCCGGTATCCATTGGGCCATCCCCATACTGCTTTGGCAGATATACTTTACGGGCACCGCATTGAAAACATCGCTTTATCAGCCTGTTCCGGCGTTTTTTCTGCACGGTAATTTCAGTACTGGGACGGATTTTTTCGGCATATTTCTTTAAATTCTTCTTTACTCCTTGAACAAATATATCCCGGTACCCGGTTTGCCGTATTATAAAGTGTTGTTTTTGCTTAATCCATTTGTTCATCAGTTTGCTACGATCACCTCCGCGATCATAAACAACTATCTGTTCTCCATGAATATGTTCTCGAATCGTGTCCACGGATTCGAGGATTTTCTTGTTCTCTGAAATACCTTTGCCTTCTTCCTGATCCGTCGCCCAAAGCGTACTCACCAGCGGCATGATGGATGTTCCGGTTTTATCAACTCCAATGATATTCAGTTGCCAATATCCATTTCCCAGTTCTTTGGTGCTGCCATCATAAACACGATCAAGCCCTTCCATCTTTTCCGCATAAGGCTTTATTATATCACTCATATCTGCTATCAAATATCTGGAATCTGAAAATCTCCTCTTATTTATTTTCAGATGACTAATGGTTAATTCTCTGTCAAATCCTGGTCGGCCCAGATGGTTTGACATTCGTTCTGTTGTCTTTTTTAGGCTCGTCTCTTCCTTTAGGGTTGATGCGATTTTATTTAAATGTACATGTCCCGAGCATAATATCCCATAATGCATGTCTCTGATAAATTTATAGTCCGGTCGGTTGAATTCTGCTTGATATTTCGCTGTCACTTGATTAAGTTTTACTTGGACTCGTTTTGTGATGTCCATGGGTTGCCTCCTATATTATGGTCTGTCAACTATAATGAGGCAACCTTTTTTTATTTTTACAAGCTTTTTTTGCTTCTATCTCCATTATTTTTTATTACTTACAGTAATATGATTTGTGATTTTTCGGGGGTGTCCTGATTTTTATTTTTCTGTCAGTTTCGGATGATTGTATTTGCTTATTTATATGGAATTGCTTTTATTGTAATGCTCTATGATATTGTACATATACGGGAGAGACCTCACATGAAAAAAACGAGTATTTTATTCTTTGTTTTATTTTTTACCATAACAGCTTTGGCCAGCGAGCCGCTTATTGTAGCGCATCGTGGTGCATCTCATGACGCGCCTGAAAATACCATCCCTGCTTTTGAACTCGCATGGCAAAAAAATGCAGATGCCATTGAAGGCGATTTTTACCTGACTACAGATGGCAAGATCGTCTGTTTCCATGATGGTAATATCAAACGTGTAACCGGTGTTGATCTGGAGATTAAGGAATGCAGCTATGATCAGTTACGCGATCTGGATGCAGGTGCCTGGAAAGATGAGAAATTCAAAGGTACCCGTATTCCTACCTTGAAACAGGTTCTGGAGGTTGTACCCGATGGGAAAATGATCTATGTAGAGATTAAATGTGGTCCCGAGATCATTCCTTCTATGTTAAAAGAGTTTGAGAAATCAGGATTAAAAGACGAACAGATTGTTATCATTTCTTTCAATGAATCTGTGATCAAGGCAATGCGTGAAAAAGCACCCCAGTACAAAGCAAACTGGTTGAGTGGATTCAAAGAAGAAAATGGAGTTGTTACGCCCACATTAGAATCTGTACTGGCGACATTAAAAGATATTAAAGCAACGGGATTCAGTTCAAGCCATAAGCTGATTGAAAAAGATTTTATCGATGCTGTCAAAAATGCAGGGTACGAATACCATGTATGGACGGTGGACGACACGGATATAGCCAATCGCTTCAAGACTTGGGGCGCGGGCTCTATTACTACCAATCGACCAGAGTTTATCCGGGAAAATTTGAACGAATAAACTCATTTGCCAGGTGTAAAACTTAAAATGTCGCTTTATATTTTAAAAAGGGGATGTGATGAATTTAAAAAATATAACTATTACATTCATGATTGTTATCGTTTATACAGTATTAAACAAGCTGGGCCATAGTTTTGCACCTGTATTATTCGAGAGTTCGGGCGTTGCCAGTATTACTAAAATTTTGTCATTGTTGTCGAGAATAGTTGTTTTTGTTTTTTTGATTTTATTCTTTCTTGATCAAACACCTTACAGATCTTTGAAAAATTGGTTTAAAGCATTGATAGCCTGCTATCTGGTAACTTTATTGCTACATTTACCGTTTGTTATCAAAGTATTAGGTCCAATGGACAGCAGGTTTTTGGGATTAGGTTTTGGTTTTATTGATTCTTTTTTGTTCTTTATTGTGTTAATACTTTATAAAAAGCAAATACCTGATGTTGAAAGCACATTTATTAAATCAGCAAATTTTTTAACAATAGTACTGGGTTTGCAAATATTAAAAGCATTAATGGTACTGATTGAATTTGGACGTTATTATTTTACCGGATTCATGACTGAACATTCACCCGTCTTTTATCAGGTTATGTTGGTTTATTTTTTGATCAGTCAGGGCGTATTCTTTTGGTTTTTGTACCGTTTTTGTCTATATAGATTCAAAGCCTGATTATTAATAAAAATTATACATAAATGAATTTGGATCAACAAAATAGTGAGTAAAAAGATTCAAAAGAGAACCATTTTCAGAATTACTTTAGCTATTGTCTATTTGATCCATACTTATTTGTATATACCGGGCTTTTTTATTCTTTATAAAGTTGTTACTTGTAGCCGAATATCCTCCGGTTCTGCCAAAGAAACAATATTTAATTATTGGTTAGATATTTTTATAATTATTGTTTCTTATTTATTAATTTATGGAATGATAAAGCTGGCATTCCAATATACAAATAACCTAAAAGGAAAAGTAATCACCAACGTTATTTATATTTTAGTTTTTTCTATTGTCTTTTTGAAATGGCACTATATTTATTCATTTGGTGTTTGGTTTGAAAATACTTTTACTACTGAGACAAGAATATATTGGGGCCCCTTTTCGAATTGGACCAATATTAGACCTGATTCAGTAGAGCATATGGGACCAATTAAAATAGAAAAAAATTATTATGGTTATTATAAACGACTGGCTAAAGTGTTTTCCGATATAAATACCAATGATTGGATATTGACAACAATTGATTTATATAATAAAATTGAAAGTAGTCACTGGGAAAGTCAATCTCCATTTTTTAGATTGAGAGAAAATCATATTGAACGTCTGGAACAAGTAGATCGTGAACGATTGAATAAACTGTTTAACCGTGAAATCAAGAATGGAACTGTTGAACGACTGTTTAACGGTAAGGACAGTCTGAATACAGCATTTTGGGATTATATATTGGCTGATAGTTTAACAAATGAGCAGGAAACTTTGCAATTATTGTATAAACAAATTGATGCATTACCTTGAGATATGATCTTTTAATAATAAAGGATCTTGTACATCGGCAGTTTTTTATTTAGAAAAGGAAAAAGCATGTCTGATCGAATTCGCAGTTGCATGATTTTTGTAGTTCTGGTTGTATTGTCTATTGGTTTTGTGTCTTCGGGAACGGCGGCAGAGAACAATTATTCCAAAGCTGAAAAAGAAATGCTTGAACAGTGGGTTGCTGATCATCTGTCAACAGAATTGACCCCGTTTTTCTCATTTCAATATGATAATCAGGCATCTGATGCATTTTTGAAGGACTGGCAGCTTTTGTTTGATAAAGCTAAAGCCGGTAACAATATTTCAAAATATATCCTTACTTTTAAAGATCCCAAAACCGGGCTCGTCATTCATTGTAGCGCGGATGTGTATGCGGATTTCCCAGCGGTAGAGTGGGTGCTTGAGTTTGAAAACACCGGCACAAGTAACACGCCAGTTCTGGAGAATATTCAGGCCGCGGATTTGCAGCTTTTTAATGACCGCAATGAATTTGTATTACACCACGCATTAGGCAGCAATCATGGAGAAAATGATTTTGCCCCGTTAAAGAATGAACTAAAACCCCATTCCGAGTTGGTACTGGCCCCAAAAGGCGGACGTTCATCCGATGAGACTGCGTTACCGTTTTTTAATCTGCAGGCAGGAGACCGGGGCGTTATGGCTGCGGTTGGCTGGACCGGACAGTGGCAATCCGTTTTTAGCAGAAAAGATGAAAAGGGTGTTGAATTCAGCGCCGGTATGGAAAAAACACATCTCGTTTTGTATCCCGGTGAATGCATCCGTACCCCGAGGATATTACTGCTATTCTGGCAGGGAGATGATCGTATGCGCGGTCACAACCTGTTTAGACAGTTTGTTTTGGCTCATCATACTCCGCAACTGGAGGGTAAACCTTATACCGGTCCGTTGGCGTGCAATGGAGGCGCGTTCATGTTTGAAGAGTTTACACTGGCTACAGAGCACAACATGATCGCACTGGCAGAACGCTATCAACAATTTGGACTGCAGGCCGAGTATTGGTGGATAGATGCCGGCTGGTATGGCAGTATGGATTTTCAAAAAGGTACCTGGCACCAGAATGTGGGCAACTGGTACATCCGTAAAGAGCATTTCCCCAACGGCTTGAAACCGGTGGCAGACGCGGTTGAAGAGATGGGGCTCAAATTTATTCTCTGGTTTGAACCGGAGCGTGTATACAAAGGCACGTGGGTAGATACGGAACATCCCGAATGGGTCATCAAACGCAATCCTGACGACAGCAATGGTATTTTCAATCTCGGCATACGGGAGGCACGACAGTGGATGACCGATCTGATCTCTACACTGATTGAAGAAAACGGTGTTGATCTGTATCGGCAGGATTTTAATATTCGTCCCCTGGACTATTGGCGCTCTCTTGACGCACCTGACCGACAGGGTATGACTGAAATCCGTCATATTGAAGGACTGTATGCCTTTTGGGACGAGTTACTGGAACGGCATCCCGGACTGGTGATTGACAATTGTGCCAGCGGCGGCAGGCGTTTGGACCTCGAGATGATTTCGCGCAGTGTGGCTCTGTGGCGTTCGGATTACAATTACACCGAGCCCACTGGCCGTCAGAACCATACATACGGATTGTCTTTTTATTTTCCTCAGCATGGGACCGGTAGTACCGTACAGGATATGTATGTGGCCCGCAGTACCTATTCAGCATCAATGGTAACGGGATGGAATTTGTATGAAAACAATTTTCCTCAAGATAAAGCCAGATTCATCTATGATGAATATAAAAAGATCAGACCCAATTTTGAGGGTGATTTTTTTCCATTGACAGAGTACTCTACCCGTCATGACAGATGGATGGCGTATCAGTTTCATCAAAAAGAGGATGGAACCGGAATGGTTCTGGTCTTTCGCCGTCCCAGATGTAATGATATTGAACATTCAATATCATTGCAGGGATTGGAAGACGATAGTGATTATGAACTGTGTTATGAAAATAATGGAGCAATTTGCACAAAATCCGGGCGTGAATTAAAAAACGGAATTGAAATCCGTATCCTTGATAATCCCGGTTCACAATTGATCACCTATAAACGTATGAATAAATAAATCAGATTTCTGTCTGATTTTATATCTTGTAGTCAATAGTATTAACTAAAGGGAATGACATTATGAAGTTGAAAAGTACAAAAATTTTCGTGTCTTATATTTTATCAGGAATTTTAGCTGCATTGTTGTTTTTAAATTGCTCTGCCGGCCCTCAAAAGATGGAATACAAGATCACTGATCTGGAACCGGTCAAGATTTCTGCCAATACCGAATTCAAGCCACAATCCAAGGTCTGGAAATATGACAATACTTGGTGGGCGGTTTTACCGGATTCTGAAGGCACGTTTATCTGGAAATTAAACGCTACGCAATGGCAAAAGGCATTGCGCATTGCAGAATGGACCGACAGTCACGCTGATGTGAAATCTGTTAATGATCTGGTGCATATTCTGCTGTTCAGGGGAGAACATTCAGGTCTGGTATCTGTCCAATATGATAAAGCTTCCGGTAATTATAAAATGTGGGAGCAAAGACCGGAAATCTCGCCAATTACCTATCACCCGGATACTGAAGCCGCATCTATGGACATGGATTCTAACGGTCGTCTTTGGAGCGCATTTGATACCCTGCATGATGTGATGGTGATTTGTAGTGACGCTCCGTATACAAAATGGAGTATTCCTGTTCCTCTTGCAAATGATATTTATAAAGATGATATTTGCGCGTTAACTGCATTGCCCGGTAAAAAGATTGCCGTATTGTGGTCTAATCAAGATACCAAACGCTTTGGTTTCCGCGTGCATAAAGACGGAGACGTTCCTCAAACCTGGTCTGTGGACGAGCAGCCCGCTTCTCAATCCGCGCTGGATGAAATTGGTGATGGTATGGCCGATGATCATTTAAATATGTGTGTAGCTAATGATGGAACGCTTTTCGTATCTGTCAAAACCAGTTATGACACAAAAGGGTATCCAAAGATTGCGTTTCTACGCCGCCATTCTAACGGCACCTGGGATGATTTGGTGTATGTAGACGATGAAGGCACCCGTGGGATTATCTGCCTGAACGAGCTAACGAATGATGTATTGCTGTTTTACTCTTTACATCATAAAATCAAAGTACGCAAATCTGATGCGGATGTGATTGATTTCGGACCCGCAGAGATTGCCATCGATGCACCATTGAACAATGCCACCGGTCCCAAGCATAATGTGACGGATGATTTGGTGATTATTGCATCAGATGCTCAAACGGCCAAGAGCGTGCTTATTCAGTGGAAGTAGGTTTTTATTTAAATGATAGCGATGCATATTCATGCCTCGTGTAATATTAATCGGGACATTTGTCCCGTTGTTCTAACTTTTTTCTACCGGCCTTTTTTATTTCTCGTACCCTGGCTTAACTTGGGTACGAATAGTTACTCAATCCGATCTACCAGCTGGTGGATCGGAACGAGTAAATTTTTTACTTTACTCCGGCTAATACCGAGAATGATACCGATTCATTTATAAAGCATACCCGATTTGATTTTCTAAACCCATTCAGTTAAATGACTATTGCAAGGATTCGGAAAACATGAAAAAGAAAAGCATTCGTTTATTATTCATACTTTTAATATTTCCCGTAATTCTGTACAGTAATGATATTTATGTTTCTCCAAATGGCGATAATAGTAATTCCGGTAAAGAGAATGAACCATTTTTAGATATCGAAAAAGCTATCCTTAAAGCTTTTGAGTTTAGAAAAATAGGCGATACGCGTCCCATTACCATTCATTTAATGCCCGGCGAGTATCATTTGAACAGGCTTGTTCATATTCCTGCTGAATTGGGTGATCTGACAATCACAGGTCAGGATGCCAAGCGTGTGAAAATCAAAGGATCCATGGTATTGGATCTTGCCTGGAAGAAATATGATCAACATGTTTATGTCGCACCCGTTAATGAGAATATTTCATTCGACCAGTTGGTGGTTAATGGGGAAATTCAGATTCTGGCAAGATACCCCAATTATGATGAAAATGGAGGCCATTTTCAGGGACACGCTGCTGATGCATATTCGGATGCGCGTGTGAAATCCTGGAAAAATCCTGTTGGAATAATCGTAAACGCCATGCACAAGGCAGAGTGGGGGGATTATCATTTTATCATTACCGGTATGGACGAAAACGGTAAACCCATTTTAACCGGTGGGCACCAGAACAATCGCCATGCGGAACTGCATCCTAAATATCGAATGGTAGAGAACGTTTTTGAAGAACTTGACAGTCCGGGCGAGTGGTATTTGGACAAGGATACCCATTTGTTATATTATTGGCCTGTAACGGATCTGGATTTGGGCTCTGCCGTGTTTGAAGGAATTGTGTTAAAGTCCCTGCTCGAAATCAGTGGCAGCCGTGAACGCCCGGTTCGCAATATCAGGATCAGCAATATCACCTTTGAATATACACAGCGTACGTTTATGGAGGAATATGAGCCGTTGCTGCGCAGTGACTGGACCATATACCGTGGTGGCGCTGTTTTTATTACCGGAGCAGAGAATTGTTCAATTGAGGATTGTGAATTTGTTAATTTGGGCGGCAATGTTGTTTTTACAAGCGGCTATAATCGTAATGTTTCTATATCCGGAAACCACATCCATGATTGCGGTGCCAGCGGAATTCTTTTTGTAGGTGAGCCTTCTGCTGTACGTTCACCATCTTTTCAATATAAGGAATATGTGCCGCTTGAAGAAATGGATACCCAGCCGGGACCAAAGAATGATCTGTATCCAAAGGATTGTATCGCTTATAATAATCTGATACACCGTACAGGCCGGACAGAGAAACAAACTGCCGGGGTACAGATTGCTATGTCAATGGGGATTACCATCAGTCACAACTCGATATATGATGTGCCGCGTGCCGGTATCAATATAGGAGATGGGACCTGGGGCGGACATGTACTTGAATATAATGATGTGTTCAATACGGTACTGGAAACCGGTGATCATGGTTCGTTCAACTCCTGGGGACGTGACCGGTTTTGGCTGCCGATCCGTGATAAAATGGATGAAATTACAAGTAACAATCCTGAAATGCCATACTGGGATGCGGTAAACACTACGGTCATTCATGATAACCGGTTTCGATGTGATCACGGCTGGGATATTGACCTGGATGACGGATCATCAAATTATCACCTTTATAACAATTTGTGTTTGAATGGTGGTATTAAGCTGCGTGAGGGATTTTACCGTACGGTTGAAAACAATATCATGGTCAATAATGGATTTCATCCGCATGCTTGGTTTGCAAACAGCGGTGATGTATTCAGAAGAAATATTGTCTCCGCAGAACATCGGGAATACCGCATGTTGGGTTGGGGCAAAGAGATTGATTACAATCTTTTTGCGGACGAGCAAACGCTTGCAAATGCCAGGGAACATGACATAGATACGCACAGCACGTTTGGAGATCCCCAATTTATGGATCCGCAAAATTATGATTTTCGTGTCAAAGATACATCACCCGCGCTAAAACTGGGATTTGTGAATTTTGCAATGGACAGTTTTGGCGTTGTTAAACCGGCTTTTAAAGCAATTGCCAAGATCCCAGAATTGCCATTGATGCTGTCTGTTATTGCCGATGGTCAAGCCGATGAGCAAATAGTAGAGTGGATGGGCGCAAAGCTCAAAAATATTACAACACAGGGCGAACGTTCCGCTTATGGTTTAAGCAAAGCCGCGGGTGTGCTGATTGCCGGTGTAGAAACAAACTCGATTGCAGGAAAAACAGGATTACAAAGTGGCGATGTCATAATCATAGCTGATGACAAAGACGTGGAAAATATTAAAGATTTGTTCAGTATCTACCAGGGCGTTAGCTGGAAAGGTAAACTGAATCTGGTGATTTTCAGAAACCAGTCAGAAGTAAAAGTTGTGATGGTTATTAAGTGAGAATATTAATCCGTACTAGTGGAAACCAAATTGATCGCGATGCATATTTATGCATCGTATAATATTGGGCGGGATATATGTCCCGTTATTCAAACATTTTCATGCCGGCCCTTTTATACTCCAATCCGTCCTCAAATGCGAACGGATTGGAACTCAGGGACCGGTCAGCGGATTTACATTTTCTCTCGTACCCTGGTTTAGCATGGGTGCTAATATAGTTCGAGTGGGTATGCAGAGATGAGAATAAACAGCGTTTATCTTTGTCATTTGCGTCCAAGGCGGGAGTTGTGGACGCAGTATAATAAAAAGGAGTATATATGCTGGACGAAAAAGTAAAACAAATCCACGATTTTTGTGTGGAAAACGCAAATCCGGCAGAAGTTGAAAAAATGTCCCGTTATTTCAAAGGCGGATTCGACGGATATGGTCTGGACCGCCATGTATACGAATCGCAGCGCGACGCCTGGATCGAACAGTGGCAAGATGAGATGACCGTGGATGATTTTCTCGATCTGGGAGAAAAGTTGACGCAGGTTGGCAAATACGAAGAGATTTCTTTTGCCATCGGTTTACTGTATTCCAAACGGCATGATTTTACCGAAAATACCTTTGACCGACTCGCCACATGGTTTGAAAAGGGCATTGATAATTGGGCAAATACCGATGTGCTTTGTATGACCGTCTTTGCATATATTATGCAGGAAAATATAATCAGTTATGAAAAACTGGGTACATGGGTAACCGCTGAATCCGAGTGGCAGCGGCGTGTTGTACCGGTTACCCTGGTTGAAATGGTTGACAAAGGACTGGAGCCGGAGACAGCCCTGCCCGTGATTACTCCACTCATGACGGACACATCCGAATATGTGCAGAAAGGTATTGGCACACTCTTGCGGGGACTGTGGAAGAAATATCCCAAAGCCATCGAAGATTTCCTGATGCAGTGGAAGGATGAATGCGGTCGCTTGATCGTTCAATACGCCACTGAAAAAATGGACAAAGAGTACCGGAAAAAATTTAGACGAGCGAAATGAACCAGAACGGGATTGATCGCGATGCATATTTATGCATCGTGTAATATTTGGGGGCTGTATCAAAAGCCCGAAAAACGTGATTTTGGTCAACATGCCGATGAAGTAACATATTGTTTTTATTGAACGAGTTTTTTGCGAATATTTCAAAATATGACAAATTTGACCCTTTTGATACAGCCCCTACTCTTACTTTTATACTATTCCTTTTATACTTAAATCCGTGCTTTGAAAACGGATGAATTTGAACTCGATGATACTAAAAAGGGCTTTCTCTTAATCCCCCCAAACATTTCTATTGCATTTCAACCATAATTTTTTTAACTCTACATAATATCAGATATCCGGGATAAACGGATATTCAAAATTCCATTTTCATTTCTTGCTGAAAAGAAAAGGAGTTGGTTATGAAAATCAACGCGGGTTTGATTTTGATAGGGGTACTTTTACTTTCCACAACTATTGTTGCCGGACAAATGTACGATGTAAAGGATTATGGTGCAAAGGGAGACGGTACCACCAAGGATACTCCATCTGTGCAAAACGCCATAGATGCCTGTAACCAGAACGGTGGGGGAACGGTGTATTTTTCATCTGGGACCTATCTGCTGGGCAGTATACATCTCCTTGACAACATTGCACTGCATCTGGATCATGGCGCAACGCTGTTAATGAGTCCCGATGAAAATGATTTTGATCCCTATGAAACTCTGGACTTTCCCAACGACTCGGACCATGAAACCAGTTTTTTTCACAATGCCCTGATCTGGGGCGAGGATGTTCAACACATTGCCATTACCGGCAGCGGGATTATTGACGCCAACCGTAAAAAACGCGGCGGCCCCAAGCCCATAGCTCTGAAACGCTGC
Source organism: bacterium (assembly GCA_963693055.1). Classification (GTDB taxonomy): domain Bacteria; phylum Zhuqueibacterota; class Zhuqueibacteria; order Residuimicrobiales; family Krinioviventaceae. The sequence goes on along the minus strand of OY843751.1, from coordinate 3,709,886 downwards.
AAGGATGTAATCATTAAAGATATAACCATTCTCAATTCACCCAATTACTGCATCAGTATGCTGGGTACGGATTATGTCAATATTGATGGTGTGACCCTGTTGAACGGGTATTGCGACGGTATTGATCCCGATGCGTGCAAACATGTCAGGATTTCCAACTGCCATATCGAAACCTGGGATGATGCCATTGTGCCCAAGGCCAGTTTTTCACTTGGTGAGCGTCGATCCACTGAATTCCTTACCGTTACCAATTGTCAGCTTGCTACCAATTGCAATGCTTTTAAACTGGGTACAGAATCCGGAGGAGATTTCAAATATATTACATTCAGCAATTCTGTGATTTTTAAACGGGATATGGGACGACTGGCAAGATCCGGTATTTCGCTTGAATCGGTGGATGGTTCCAATATTGACGGTGTTACCATCAGCAATATCTCCATGCAAGATGTCCAATGTCCCATTTTCCTACGTTTGGGAAACCGTGGCCGTGATATGGAAACCCCGGTCCCAGGTACTTTGAAAAACGTTATTATTAGTAATGTAACTGTCGCCAGTGCAGATTATCCCATTCTCCTTGCGGGCATCCCCGATCATTCCGTAGAAAATGTAATATTGGATAATATCAAAGTGGAATACGCAGGAGGGGGAACCGAAGACCAAAGAGAGATTAGTGTCCCCGAGTTGATAGACGGGTATCCTGAAGCTACCCGGTTTGGAGATTTACCGGCGTTTGGATTATATGCCAGACATGTAACCGGTTTAAAGCTGGAAGATATTGCAATCACACTCGTGAATACAGATTACAGATATGGATATATTTTTGATGATGTGACTATTCTTGAAATTGAATCTGTTTCTGCTCCCGGCAATTACAGCAAATCTGTATTGCATTTTGATAACGTACGGAATGCTTTAATAAGGGACTGTATGCCGTTTGATTTTGTTACCACATTCCTGTCTGTTAAAGGAGACAAAACTCGAGATATTTCCTTAATGAACAATGATTTTACCCATGTGAAATGGATCACTCTAATAACGGAAGATGTGGATGCTAAACAGGTGCGAATAAATAATCCAAATAATAAAAAGCCATAATTGTTGCGTACCCAAATAAAGAGTTTAAGAACGAGTAATAACCGGCCCTTCGATACTCCAATCCGTCTGCAAATACGGACGGATTGGAACTCAGGGCCCGGCTTGATTGCGATGTATATTCATGCATCGCGTAATATTGATGCGGGACATTTGTCCTATTACTCTGGCTTTTATACCTGCCCTTTGCGAATGGATTTGAACAATTCTTAATCCAATAAATCCTTTTTATATCATACAACTGTCCCGTTTTTGCCTCATTCAGGTCTTTTTTATATATCTCAAATTTAATATTCACTTCCTAAACATATAGCGCTTTCCTGATGTTTTATTGTGTTGTGTAGATTGACTCAAGTTTTGTAATATCAGTAAATTACATACTTTTTGTTTTTGGTGATTAAGTTTATTTTTTATTCTTACATGTTCGCTTTTTTTCCAAATGGCATTATATTTGATGCTTTACAGATTGACTTTTTTGATACGAATATAAAGTGATTATAATCCCTACTTTTAGATCTGATATGCAGTAACACCTATTTTACTTGGAACCAGTGTATTTTATAAATTAACCTAATACACATTCAACTGAAGGAGTTGCAAATGAAAACAAGAATAACCATACTTGGCGTTATATTATTGTCTGCCAGTTTGTTGTTTGGTGCTTTTAGCTGGGTTACTTATACAGCTGATGAATTTAATCTTCAATTCGAAATTCCCTCCAATTGGGAAGTTGAGATTGATAATGATGAAGATGTTCCCAGTTTGATGGCAAGTGATCCCAATGGTGAGATCGTTTTTATGACCATGGCATATAAAGATGTAAATATCACCACCGAAGGTTTGTTTGACCAGGCCGTTGAAAGTCTTGATATTGCTATTGATGGTGAAGCGGAAGAAGGTGAACATAATGGTATGGATATTTGGTATGGTTATGGTACTTCTGTTATTGAACATACCCGTGTTGCAATTATAATTTGGGCTGCTACTTATGATGAAAACAATTATATCACCTATCTTTTTACTGAACTCAACAAGTTTGATGATAATGAACCGGTAATGAGTAGTATTTTTGAAAGTTATTCTCCTATCAACTAATACTGCTAAATTCTGACCAGGTATTTTTATATCCTGTTTGAAAATATTTTAAGGGCTTTATCCGGAATTCATCCGGGTAAAGCCTTTTTTTTTCAAGCCAAGTATACCCTCATTCTACTGGTTCGAATTCTATTCCATTTTAAAATCCCTTTGACTCTATGCTATAAAACTCTTATTTTCTAAAAATAATAACAGGAGCCAAATATGCAGATATTAAAGAAATTATATCAGGTTGGTGGAGATTTAAATGGTGTGACCTGGGATGGAGTAGATGTAAATGCATACAATGATTGTAATACTTATATAATTGAACGTCCCGAGGGACTGATCCTTGTGGACAGTGGTTGCGGCGATACCCTTGAACAGATTTTTGATAATATGCGTTATTGGGGCCTTGATCCCAAAGCCATCCGTTACTGTATATTAACACATCCACATATGGATCATACAGGTGGGGGCTATCTGTTAAAACAGATGGGTGTAACCTTTATAGCCAGTCAGGAAACTGCGGATGCTGTTTCTGCCGGAGATGAGCGGTGTTGTCCTTATTTATATCATAAAACCTTTACACCGTTCACTGTCGATAAAATTGTATCTGATGGTGAGATATTCAATCTGATGGGTGTTGATTTTAAAGCAATGCATTTACCGGGACACAGTATGGGGTGCACGGTTTTCTTTTTTAAATATGAAGGCAAATATATTGTGATCAGTGGAGACGTAATAGGAACCTTGCTGGCAGGAGATTTTGGCTGGAGCGGTTCTATTGATTTTGATCGTAGTATTTATATGAATTCTTTGCAGCGTTTTGCTAAAATGGATACAGATATGATGCTGCCGGGACATGGATTGATCTATTTTTATAAACCGCGCAGAAGGGTGGAAGAGGCTCTCAATTCTGCATTGATGCAGTGGCGGTGAAAAGTTTTAATGATTTGAAATAAACGAGAGGACCAGATGGATTTAGGATTGGATGGTAAAACTGCGCTTCTGCTGTCTAGCACAAACGGACTTGGATTTGGATGTGCACAGGCATTGGCTGCTGAGGGAGTCAATGTTGTTATTAATGGACGTAATATTGATCGGGGAATGAAAGCAGTAGAAAAACTCGATGGAAACGCTTATTTTGTCAAGGCTGATATTTCTGATCCTGATGATAGAAAAAGACTTTATGAACAAGCCCGTGAATATTTGGGCCCCATTTCAATCCTTGTTACCAATGCTGACGGCCCTTCTGCTGGTGCATTTACATCTAAAGATGCTAATGACTGGCAAAAAGCTTTTGAATTGGTAATGCTTTCGGCTATTGATATGGTGCAATATTGTTTGCCCGATATGCTCAACCAGAGATTTGGAAGGATAGTAAATATCAGTTCAACATCTGCCAAAGAAATTACTCCTGGTACAACGCTTGCCAATAGTTTAAAACCAGGATTATTAGGAGCATTGGGTACTCTGGCCCGTGAAAACAGTTCTTCTGGTGTTACTGTAAACAGTATTTTACCGGGACCTTTTGATACTGACAGAATTCGCAAGTATGCTGTAAAAGCAAGCGGAATATCTGATATAACAACAGACCAGGCTTTGAAATTATACGCTGACAAAACTCCAATGAAACGTTTGGGAACAGTAAAAGAATTTGGGGCATTGTGTGCGTTTTTATGTTCTCAATATGCGGGATATATTACCGGACAAAGTATAGTGATTGATGGGGGACAGGTAAATTTGCTATTCTAGATTGTATGGAAATTTATTATAATTCATGAAAACAGGTCCCGGAAGGAATGACATAATGTTGCAGGGGCATGGATTGATCTATTTTCACAAGCCACGCAGACGGGTGGAAGAAGCTTTTAATTCTCCATTAATGCAGTGGAGAGGATAGAATAAAGGAGTTAAAAATGGGAAATTTGACATATTTCTCCGGTAAAGATATTGAATCTATGGACCGGTTTTACCGTACCAATCTCATCAATACGTTATCGGGATATAAGCCGGTTATGTTGATCGGTACTATTTCTGATGACAATATTCCCAATCTTGCAGTATTTGAAAATATTGTTCATATAGGTGCGAATCCGCCTTTGATTGGATTTATTCAGAGACCCCTTTTAAAAGATTTCAGCCACACCTACCATAACATTGTACAAACCGGTGTATACACAATGAACCATGTGCATAAGGATTTTGTGGAAAATGCCCATTATACATCGGCAAAATTTGCTGCGGATGTTTCAGAATTCGAGGCCTGTGGTTTAAAAATGGAAATGCAGGAGGAATTTAAAGCCCCTTTTGTTGCAGAGAGTAAGATAAAAATGGGATTGCGATTTGTACAGGAAATTCCTATTTCTTTAAATGATACCAAATTAATCATTGGGCAGGTTGAACATATATTGGTTCAAAAATCTGCACTATTGGATGATGGCCGTTTGCAATTAAACGCAGTGGATGATGTTTGTGTATCGGGTTTGGATATGTATCATCAGGTTAAAATGATCGCTGAATATCCCTATGCAAAAGCAGATAGCGTACCGGATTTTTTAAATTAGAATCGAGGGGTTTAAATTATAAAAAACCCGGAAGGGCAAAACCTTCCGGGCCAAAAATTTTCTTACAGAACCCAGCCCTCACGATATTCGCGTTGAACATAGGCGTTTGCGGTTTCATCGTTGGTCACTTTCATATTGGGACCGTCCCACAACAGGCGTTTCTGCGGAAAACGTACCGCCAGATTACCCATAAGGACCATCTCGGTCAAGGGACCAGAATAATCAAAGTTCGAACAAGCTGGGTCTCCGCCTTTACAAGCCTGAATCCAGTCAGCTTCGTGACCAGATTCTCCACCAGGAACTCTTTTCAATGTAGGTTCAGGTTTCTTGTATTCCTGCATTTTTGTTTCTGGGATCAAGCGAACACCTTTACCATAGCAGCCGGTCATAATGGTGCCTTTGTCACCAATAACTAGCAAACCACCGTCTTCGTCACCCATACGACGACCTTCTTCCAATTCATCGGGTCTTGGTGGCATCAAACCACCGTCCCACCATGTCAGTTTAACTGGCGGCATGCCTTCACGTTCGGGGAACTTGTACCGTACAATTGTAGAGCGGGGGTAGGTCTCATTCTTCGGTTCGGTATATTTCCAGAATCCTTCCCAATAGGTTGAAATGTTACCTTCAACACTTTCCGGATATTTTAATTTCAATGCCCAGAAAACAGGATCAAGAATATGACAACCCAAATCTCCCAAAGAACCGGTACCAAAATCCCACCATGCGCGCCAAAATTCAGGCAGATAGGTTGGGTGATAGGGACGGTATGGGGCAGGTCCTAACCACATGTCCCAGTCCAATGTTTCAGGTACGGGAGGAGTTTCTTTAGGGCGACCTACTTCAACACCCTGCGGCCAAACGGGACGGTTGGTCCATGCGTGAACGGTATGAACGTCACCAATGGCACCATCCCAGATCCATTCACAGAGCATGCGTGCGCCGTCGTTCGAATGACCCTGGTTACCCATTTGTGTGGCTACACCGTATTTACGAGCAGCTTCGGTGAGCTTGCGGGCTTCGAAAACCGAGTGCGTCATGGGTTTTTGAACATACACATGTTTGCCTTCTTCCATACAGGCAAGCGCAACAAAGGCGTGTGTGTGATCCGGAGTCGCTACAATAACAGCATCAATGTCTTTTTGTTTTTCAAGCATTACTCGGTAATCGTGATATTGTTTAGCTTTGGGATAGAGTTCCCAAACCGGAGCGGCATAAGCTTTGTCAATATCACAAAGTGCTACAATATTTTCAGTCGTTGCAACATGTCTGGTATTGTTTTTACCCATGCCACCAATACCTACACAAGCGACATTTAATTTGTCACTGGGAGAGAGTTCATCCGTTCCACCCAATACATGACGGGGAACAATCGTAAAAGCGGTTGCCGCGGCAGCGCCTTTAATAAAGGTACGACGACTCACCTGGTCCTTGTCGTCCTTTACATTTTTGGTTGGTTCCATAGTAATCTCCTGAAATTTATCAAATAATTCTTGTAAGCTCTGTTTAACCTCATTATCCTTAACTACGGATTAACTGTTTTTGATCATTTTCTTTTTATCAAGCGGTTGTATATTCTCAACAATCCAGTTGCGCATTTCCTGACCTTCCGGAGTCTGCTGTGGGTACGATATAAAATCAAGTTCAAATCCGAGCGCTTGTTCAAGCTTGAGGGCAAGAATGGGCCAGATTGCACCAATATCTCCGACTACGGGTATGCTTTTTTCAAGCCTTGCAAAACCAGACATCTCCATTCTAAAGGGGATATCCATGAGCTTGGTTTTCGGCAATCCTTTATCAATTGCTTCCTGAACGGTGCTTGAATTTTTTTCAAAGTCCCAGGCTTTTTGCAGATTGGGATCTGTATCGATACGTATGAGTGATTTTCCATCCAGACTGTAGGTTTTGTATCCTTCCCAGTGCGCCCAGATTCCATGACCGGTATAGGTTTCGAACGGACCGTCATGGATTTCCTGAGTCAATGCCACTGCCGATTCGATAATTACATCCGCACTGGCCATCATTCTGGAGATTTGTGTTGAACGCTCGATTATAGATATAGAGTCACCAATTGCCAGGCCTACCATACCACCGCCAACAAGCTGCGGAAGTGTAACCAGCACCGGTACACCTTTTTCAAATCCCGCACCCAGCATGGTCATACGATCTGAGCCAGCACCCGCTACAGCTTCAAAGGATTGACCTTTGCTTTTAGCCATAATCATGATTTCTTTGGCAAGATTCTCGGTCCGTAAACCCATGGGGTAAGCCATGTTACCTGCAGCTTTGATTATTGTCTGACCATCGGTTGCAAGGGTTTTACTGATGAGTTCTTTGTCAAGCAGCATTTCCTGTTCAAGGATGGATGTCCATTCATCTGTCAGAATTGTTGCTTCAAAAATATGACCACGCGGTAGTATAGCGGGATTAAAACCCAGCTTTTTCCCATCAACACGTTTCACACGATCCAGAGCACCTGCCATTTCATGCGCAATGACTGCAGAACTGGTAGTAACACCATCGATAATGCCTTTATGAATAAGCTCTGCAATCAATGTTGTTATGCCTTCATGAACATTGGGACCGCTGCCTGTAACAACAACCACTTTACCGTCTTTTTGTTTTGCGGAAATAATGCTGTTTAATGCTTGTTCCACCTGATTTTTAACTGTTGGATCAAGACTGTTATACAGGTTTTCTATTACGGATCGATTTACAGCCATAATATTATTACTCCATATTGTTGATGATTTTTACGACAGCTTCCAAGTCTTGCGGTGTATCTACACTCATGCCTGATTCTTTGGTACAGGTTGTTTCTGCGACATAAATTTTATATCCATTTTCAAGGACACGTAATTGTTCCAGCATTTCAATTTTTTCAAGAGGAGAGGGGGATAGTTTCGCTATGTTTAAAATAAAATCTCTGCGATACACATAGAGTCCCACGTGTTCAAAAACATCTATATCCTGTCCCTCGCGCGGAAAAGGTACCAGCGACCGGGAAAAATATAATGCAAAGTTGTCAAGATCTGTGACAACTTTGACAACCGCAGGGTCCTGGTAGCTTTCCTGACCAATTTTTACTTTAAGTGTGGACATTTGTATTTCAGGATTGTCGAGCATGGGGGCTACCGCTTCATCAATCATGTTTGCGTCGAACAGGGGTTGATCTCCCTGAATGTTGACCACAATATCACAATTAACCTTGTCCATAACTTCGGCAATGCGATCGGTTCCGGATTGGTGGTGGGCGCCTGTCATGACTGCTTTACCGCCAAAGCCTTCAACCACATCCATAACTTTTTGATCATCTACAGCAACATAGAGATCATTTAACAATTTTGATTTTTGAGACTGTTCGTAAACCCTTTGGATCATGGACTTGCCCGCAATGTCAGCAATGATTTTGCCGGGAAATCGGGAAGAGCCATACCGGGCTGGGATGATTCCAACAACGTGCATAGTTGGTCCTTTCCGTTCAGGATTCAGTTCCGATCATAATCGGATATTAACAGAATTTATAATTTCAATGATAATTTGCAGAGAGTAATATATGTTTTGTTAATAGCGGCATTTTTACCATTTTGCGTCAAAAAACATGTGAATGATTATAAGCATTATTTGAGTTGAACGCAATAGTTTTTTTGAGGCTCAAATTGAAGTGAATTAAAAATGTTTGTTTTTTCTATTTGAATATTTGTGTGAAATAAATATTATAATATGGGTATTAAAAACCGAACACCTTGAATAATTTTTACGTCTTAATAATAAAAAGCGGATATGAATTGATTCCTGTTCATGAAAAAATTCTGATTTGTCTTGTAAAACAGAATGATAGGAGTGCAGCTGAAAAGTTGATAAAGGCCAATTATAAACAGGTCTATTCAATCATTTTGAGTTTTTGCAAGCACAAGCAAACTGCAGAAGATCTAACACAGGAAACCTTTATTAAAATTTGGCAAAATATTAAAGGATTTAATGGGAAATCCAGGTTTTCAACTTGGTCTTATAAAATTGCATATAATACATTTCTGGACTGGCAAAGAAAACAAACCTTGTTATATGATGATCAGATACTTGAAAAGTTTAGTGATTCATACATAGAGTACAATGACAATTTGCATGATATGGAATTTGTTTTATTAATTGAACAAATTAACCAACTACCACAAAAACTAAAGGCTGCGATTATTTTACATTACCAAAACGAACTGTCCATATCAGAGATTTCTAAAATTCTCGAGATTCCCAAAGGAACAGTGAAATCACGTTTAAATGCTGGTTTGGAACAACTGCGTCAAAATAAGAATGTGCAGGAGTTGAAATGAAGCAGGAAAAAAATATTGATAATAGGTTAAGGCATGTATTTGAATCTGAACATGAGCCGGATGAAACCCTGTTAAGAAAACTTATTTCTGAGATACCCTTTCAGAATAATTATCCGGTTAGCATATATGGACTGGCAATAGCCGGTATTTTGATCATCGTCCTGTTTGTTTGTACAATTCAGCAAGTACCCACCGATCAGGATTTTACTCCTACCCAGATTGTTTCAGCGGAAAGAATTACAATTTCTGAATTTACACCAACCCAGGTTGTACAATTGACTAATAAGGACAGGATTTCATCAGAAGGAGCATCAGATGAATAAACGGATTTTAATTGTATTTATATCCTTTTTGTTCTGTTCCCGTATTCATGCACAGGATGTATTTGTAAGCATTAAGCAATATGAATACAGTTATCAATCAAAGCAACTGACCCGAATCGGTAAGATGCACACCCGCATTGCAGACATGGACCCTTATTGTGTCTTGTTGATCCATGATAATCAAATTGTTTCGGATTGTACAAACGGGGCTTGTTTTACACGGTTGAATAGTGACGATATTGCAGAACTTCAAAAAGCTTATAAAAGAAACGGACAGTATTTTAACAAAAGGTGGAATATTGGATTTACACCGGTTTTTGATGACATTGAGAATTTTAAAATCAGGGATATAATTTTTAATGTTGAGCAGTTTACATACATACCCGAGAGTGATAATCAGTATAAACTGGATTATTACTCCCTGAACAAAAAACAGATTGCCCGGCAGTTTGCAAAAGTTGCAAATAGTTCGCCTTTAAAGGATTTTATGGATGACGGTAGCGAGAAATTGCTGTTATATCAGGATGATAAAAAGATCATATTCAACTCGTTCTGGTTCGAGTCTGTTTCAGCGTCCGTATTAAATGAACCGTTTAAAGATTTTGTATCGTATTTTCGTGATATTGATTTAGTCAAAATTCCATGGAATTTTGATTTAAAATACAGTCCCTCAATAGGACATGACCAGGTTTTCACAAATGTTATGCCTTTGCAATCCCTAAAGATTCCAGTAAAAAAAATTAAAGCCAATACTGGCGGCGATTTAGAGTACAATCTTTGGGTGACCTGTGTCCCTACTGATACAAAAGATAAAGATAACACTATTGAGGATTTCCATTTTTTAATCGAATTTTGTTTGTTACAGGAAGTAATAATACGTGACAAAAATAATAATATTGTTTCGGAAAAAAGATTTCCCATGAAAACGTTTCTGGTAATGGATGAAAAAAGCGTCGTGGAAATCCAATTGTCCGATAATAAAGCAATACTGGATGAAATGGGACGGGATATTGCGGATTTAAAGCTGGACGAAATTAAAGAGAGCATTTTCCTCAAACCTGTATCAATTCAGTAAAATATGAGGGGATGTTGAACCCGGAATATTTTTCCGGTATTTCTTATTTTCTGTTTGCTCAGGGGTTTTATTTTCTTATTTTATATTCAAGATCAATCATATAAAGAGTTGTAGTAAAGAGGTTAACATGAAGAAAACATGGATTCTACTGATCGCTTTGTTTTTAGGCTGCGGAACACGAACAAAATTGCACGATTATCCCATATCTTCTGTGGATGTTAAAAATGTCGAGCTGACGGATGGATTTTGGCTGCCCATTATCAAAACAGTGCAGGAAAAGACCATTCAATATGCGTTTGATAAATGCAGCACCGAGGGCCGTATGGACAATTTTCTTATTGCCGGCGGCAAGCTGGAAGGTAAAACCTGCGGCAAAATGCCCTTTGATGATACAGATCTTTACAAGATTATTGAAGGCGCTTCTTACTCGTTGATCAGTGCACCGGACCCAAAACTCAAAGCATATATTGACTCGGTGATTGCAATCATTAAAGTGGGACAGGAAGAGGATGGATACCTGACCACCTGGCGGACCATTGATCCCCACAATCCACCTGCAAAATGGGTGAATCCCGGCGAGCGCTGGGAGCACCTGGGAGCGAGTCACGAACTGTACAACAGCGGCCACATGTTTGAAGCGGCTGCTGCCAATTATTATGCAACAGGGGATACGGTATTTTTAAATATTGCTTTGAAAAACGCGGACCTGCTGACAGAGGTTTTTGGTCCTGAAAAGTTGCAGGCAACACCGGGACACCAGATTGTAGAAACGGGTTTGATCAAACTTTATCGAATCAGCAAAGAGGAGAAATATCTTGAACTGGCAAAATATTTTCTGGACCAGCGCGGCGATTCTTTGTCCCATGATTTGTATGGAGCATACAGCCAGGACCATCTGCCGGTGACAGAACAGGATGAGGTGGTAGGACATGCGGTGCGTGCCGTGTACATGTATGCGGGCATGACGGATATTGCTGCTATCTATGGAGATACAGAGTATTTAAAAGCAGTAAATGCGCTTTGGGAAAATATGGTGGGCAAGAAAATGTATCTTACCGGCGGTATTGGCGCCAGACATAGCGGAGAATCTTTTGGGGAAAATTATGAGCTTCCCAATTTAACCGCTTATAACGAGACTTGTGCCGCAATCGGTAGTATTTACTGGAATCAGCGTCTGTTTCAACTGACAGGCAATGCTAAATATATCGATGTGATTGAACGGACGCTTTATAACGGAATGCTTGCAGGTCTGTCGCTTGACGGTACCCACTTTTTCTATCCCAATCCCCTTGAAGCGGATGGGGAATACAAGTTTAACCAGGGCTCACGCACCCGACAAGGCTGGTTCGACTGCTCATGCTGTCCCACAAATATCATCCGGTTTATACCGTCCATTCCCAATTTGATCTATGCGGTCAATGAGGACAGCCTTTATATCAACCTGTATGTGGGAAGCAATGCCCGGTTCAGTATCAATCATACGGATATGCGTCTTGAACAGACTTCCGGGTTCCCCTGGAATGGCAATGCAGAGATTAAACTGGATCCGGCAAAAGAGATCCTCATGACCCTCAAGCTGCGTATACCGGGATGGGTGCTTGACCGTACATTGCCGGGAAATCTGTACAGCTATTCATCCAACAGCGCTATGGAGTTTTCGATTTTAATCAATGGTGAACCGGTTGACTTTGTGTATAATAAAGGCTTTGCAGAGATCACCCGGACGTGGAAAAAAGGGGACCGTATAGAATTGGAATTCCCCATGACCATCAAACGGATCATTGCAGATACCCGAGTGGCAGAAGACCATGGCAAGACTGCCATCGATTACGGTCCTATTGTGTATTGCGCGGAAGAAATTGATAATCCCAATTTCTTGGAATTGATTATTGATGGTGGAACCCAATTTGACATAGAACACCAGGATAATTTGTTGAATGGCGTGAATGTGATCTCGGCTAAGAATCCAAATATGACACTCATACCCTACTATGCCTGGTCAAACCGGGGCGAAGGTAAGATGAAGGTGTGGTTTGGAAAATAATATATTTTGTTATAAAAGATAATCAGTGGAAATTCGTCTTATTCGTGTTTTCCGTGTTCTTTTTTTTAAACTATCGTTTCCTTGCTTGAGGTATGATTGATGAAAAATCTGAAATTTGTTTTCTTTTTATTTGTGTTTTGTACTAGTATTTCTGTATTAGCAGATGATCTGCCTGATCTGGAATTTGTCCCTGTTCCTGCCGGACGTTTTATGATGGGCGCGGATCTGGGCCCCGAATACATCACTGCTGAAAAAGCGATATTCATCCAGGATGAGCTGCCGGCAAGACCGGTTACCCTTACACAGTCATTTGAAATGTCAAAATACGAGATCACCAACGCGCAATATGAATTGTTTGATCCTGATCATGCAAAACTACGCGGCAAGGCCTGGGGCATGAGTGCCAATGATAATGAGGCTGTGGTATATGTCAATTGGAACAATGCTGTGGCGTTTTGCAAGTGGATGTCGCAACACGATCCGGAACATGATTACCGCTTACCCACCGAAGCGGAATGGGAATATGCCGCACGAGCCGGAACCCGTACACTCTATATTGATGGTGTGAAAGAGAATATCTATGATCACAATCCTTTGGGTGATCTGCTTTTTGATCAAAATATTATTTTCCCCTGGCTGGTAACACGGGGCAACCGTCCCGCTAACGGAATCGCCTGGACTACCCCAAAAGATGTGGACCTGACTGTTGGACGTGAGGGCCCAAACGCGTGGGGACTGTATGACATGAGCGCAAATGTGCAGGAACTGTGCATGGACTGGTATGGTCCTTATGCAGCATCTGACACCGTTGATCCTGTTGGATATGTGAATGGAGATTCCAAAGTGGTCCGTGGCGGCTGTCACAATGTCTATATCCAAACATTGCGCGCGGCAAATCGTATCTCATCCGGCAGAACTGACCGACATTTTCTGATGGGATTCCGGCCCGTGCGGGTACCCAAGGGACAATCCTTGCCCAAACCTTTTCTGCGGCATGAACTCAAAATCTGGGCACAAAATGTAAGTTCTGAAAAATATCAATGGTCAACAGACAGCACCCGGTCTTATTATGAATTAAAATCCCTGTATACTATTGTTGAAACCTACAACAGTCCCGAACTCCTGGAGCAGTTTAGCATTCCGCTGTATACCCATAATCACTCTCCGGCAATCACCTGGGGAGAGAATGGGGATCTGCTTATGGCATGGTTTACCGGAGAGAGCGAAAAAGACCAGGCATTGACTGTGCTGGCCCTGCGTGCGAGACGACAGGCATCCGGTGAATTGGTGTGGGATGATCAGGTAACCGAGTTTTACAAAGAAGCGGACCGGAACATGCACGGAACCCAGTTGTGGAACAATGCGGTACGGTTAGCAAATGGATTTGACGAACCCTTTACGCTGTATCGACTCAATGGTATCAGCACGGACGGCAGATGGTCCAAGCTCTCTCAGACATTCAGCAAAAGCACGAACAATGGTGTGACCTGGTCGGAGCCGGTGACCATTAAGCAGGGATTCGATGATTTTCATTTACAAGCGGACCGCAATCAGCCGCAGGGCAACGTGTTTGTGCTTCAAGACGGCAGCTTTATTTCCTTTTCGGATGGTTCACCTGTGGGCGGCAGCGGCTCGACGGTGAATATAAGCAAGGATGGCGGAAAGACCTGGTCCGTGCAAACAGAAAAGGCTGGTCCCCCGGGAGAGCATATTGTAGGAGTCGAGTTGAACGACGGCAGGATTTTGTGTTTTGATCGCGACGATGGAGAAACTTTTGGTAACATGCCCATGTGCTATTCTGATGATCAGGGCAAAACGTTTTCCGTTCACAAATCCATATTTCCGCCCATCAGTTCGGTTATGCGTTCAGCGCTTATTCGTCTGGAATATTCAAATACCTCGCTTGATCCCAAAGGATTGGGCAGAAAACCGATTTTGTTTGTCAGCATTGCGCCCAAAGGGATGGAGGGTCTGGATGCCAATGGAAATCCCGCAACCCTCTTTGGCAGTTATGCCGCATTGTCCTGGGATGAAGGCAAGACCTGGCCGATCATTCGGGTGTTGAGTGATGTCAGAGAGGGGGAAGAAAGGCATCTTGCCGCTCCCTGGAACGAGCAATTTGTGCTGGACTCGACACATGGTCAGCCGCATTCATATTGGGCAGGTACCCAAACCCCGGACGGCATTATCCATTTAAGCGACAGCAGGTTATATTATGCGTTTAATCTGGCGTGGATGATGGGGAAATAATTTTTTTAATAATGATCTGGGTGTATGTTCCCATAGCATGTGATCAATACAAATATTGTGGATACAATAAAATTTTGATCGTGACAGAGATTATCTCTGTCACGATCAAAATTGATTCACAGATATTTGCACGGAAGAGCTTTGCACCATAATTCCGTCCCATCCGTCAGCTGACGGATGGGACGGAGAGTTGATATCTTTTTAGTTTGTGATTTTTTAAAGTCACTGGGAGGTCAAATAATTACAATCCCGTTTTAACCGCTTTTTCAAACTTGTCCTTGTCCCAGATAAAGGATTGGGATGCATCGGATTTTACTTCTATGCGGTTACCTCTTTCGTTCAGGGTGTTGTCCAGTTTACCCCAGGCAGTGGTCAACCAGTCGCATTCCGCATCACGATGGTTTTCCCTTCTAAAACGGTTCCAGAATTCTTTTAAATAAATGCCATCCTGCACGGCAAATTGCAGTGTGCCGGCATCCTTTTGGATGTACATGTCCAGGCTGTAAACACCATCACCGGCTTTTTTGTCGCCATGAGTACCGTCATCATACATCTCTGCGGGAACGTCGGTATAGTAGCCTTTGGTTTCCAGAATGGTCCACTGATATTGCGGAGAATAGGTGAAATTGCCATACAAACAAAGGGGAGCATTGAATGATCGCAGCAGTTTGGAATCTATTTCAAAATGGAGTTTGTTAAAATTCGCTAAAAATTCGGTACAGATTTCAGCTTGCGTAATTTCTTTAAATTCGGGCACATCTACCGATTTGATCTCAATTTTATGAGATCGGGGTTGATTGATTTTGTGCTGTTCTTTATAGATTTCATCCAATTTGTCGTAAAACGGTTTGGTATCAACAGTTTCATCAAAAGGAGTATATTCATTTGGACCTCTTACCCCTTTGAGCAGATTGTAGCGCCACATGGTATAAAAGGTATCTTCATATCTTTCAGTGGCTTCAAAAACCTGATACGCCTGTTCCATAATGGGAGAAGCCATATACGTACTGAGGTTAATTCCATTTCCCAGTTCATAACCGGTTACCATGTCAACCAAAACACCATCGATACGCAATTCAAACCACGCGGCAGAATCTTTACCGGCAACCGCGAGCATGTCCCGGTTCCAGGTATTTTTATAATCGATCAGTTTCAGGAACGTTTCACGAACTGACGGATACAACGGCATGGGTAATCGCTGTGTGTCACGTGTATAAGATATGCATTTTTCATCCGTTTTAAGATCAGATATTTTACAGGCATAGGTGCTGTCTACCTGACCCGTCTCATCGATCCATACACCCGCTACATCTTTGGAGGTCTGCATGGCGTCCAGGATTCCCAGTCCCATATACACGGCGCCATCAATATTGGGATGAATGCCTTCTGCGGTCAGTTGGTAATCTCCGCTAAACCCGTCCAGTTCTTCGATTCGCTCAATATAATCCTGATGCAGGTCATAATAGCGACAGCCTTCCTTGTCTGCAATTTCCTGCAAGGCTTTGGTCAAACGGCGCAGAGTGGGGGGATAAAAAGCGCGCGACATATCTTTAAGCCTGGCTGTATATCCGTTTGCCAGGTCTACACGACAGCGAAGATCGTACGGAGTAGGGGATATGAGCAGAATTTCAGGATTCGAACGTTCTTTTAATATTTTAATCAGAGTATGAATACCATCCACATAGGTTTGCTGTACTTCAGCGTCCGGTGCTTTGTACAATCCGTCATTCATACCCAGCATAATGGTTACACGATCAGGTTTACTCAATGCAATATCTCGCTCAAGTCTGGGATAAAAAGAGGAACGGTCACCGCCCCAGCCCAGATTTACAAATTTTACATTCCAATCCGGATAGTAGGTGAGCACATAATTTTCAACGATTCTGGAATAGATACCGTCATCGGTAATACTGTCACCCCAGAACAGGATCTCGTCTCCGTCCCGGATCCAGAATTTATCCTGACCGAAAACGTTCAAGGATATAAATAAAATTAAACTGAATAAATACCACTTTTTCATTACAAACTCCTTTTGTTCATCTTGAATTGTGTAAAAAGTAACAAGATTTTTTGCAAATCAAAGGAATTTCTTAAATAGAGAAAAAAAGTGTTGCGTTGGGTCTGGTTTATGATTATGATTGAAAAGGGAGTTTTATTCAATTCAAGGAGAGATAAAATGGATCAAAAAATTGTTGATCTGTATGCCTTGTTTTCGAGGGGAATGATTACACGCAGGGAATTCGCAACAAGGATTGTTAAAGTTACAGGCAGTGCTGCTGTGGCAGCAACCCTATTGGGTAACCCAAAATCTTTTGCGGATGTTGTACCCAGGGATGATGAACGGTTATATATCGATGATATTAAATATCCTGTTGAATCAGGCAAAATGATGGCCTATTTGGCAAGACCCAAAGCGGAAAAAAAGTACCCGGCGGTGATTGTCATTCATGAAAATCGGGGATTGAATGATCATATCCGCGATGTAACAAGACGTATGGCTTTGGAAGGTTTTTTAGCAATTGCCCCGGACGCATTATCTGCAAGCGGAGGGACGCCTCCGGATGAGGATATGGCCCGTACTCAAATGCGTGTACTGGATTATCCCACAACCGTCAAAAATTTTACCGCTGCGGTCAAGTATTTGAAAACGCACCCGCAATCTACCGGCAAAGTCGGTTGTACCGGATTTTGCTGGGGCGGCGCCATGACCAACCAGGTCGCTGTAAATGCCCCGGACCTTGACGCGGCTGTTCCTTATTATGGGCGCCAGCCTGAAGAAAAAGATGTAACTAAAATTCAAGCTCCATTAATGATGCACTATGGTGGTACGGATGAGCGGATTAATGCAGGAATAGCGGATTTTGAAAAAGCGCTAAAATCCACAAACAAAGAGTACCAATCCTTTATCTACGATGGAGCGGGACACGCATTCAATAATGATACCGGAACCCGATACGACAAGGAGGCGGCCGATCTGGCATGGTCCCGGACGGTTGCATTTTTCAAAGAAAAGCTGGCAACCTGATACGCATCAACCGGTTTTGTTGCGACAGCATTTTTTGTATTTTTTACCGCTTCCGCAGGGACAGGGATCATTACGTCCCGGTGATTTTGATGATGAGCGTGGGGAGGATGCAGTAGCATTTTGCTCACGCCATAATTGGGTGACCTGTTCCACAAACGGGCGGCAATGGTTAAAAAATAATTTGTATCCTGAACAGAGATAATTGAGTCCCGGTTCACCGTCTGGCGTGTCAATTATTCTGTTTTTCGGACAGCCGCCGTTACACATATCCCTGACCTCGCATTGTTTGCAATAAGCGGGCAGGGATTTTTTATTCTCACCAAACAGACGCTGGGCAGGGGATTCGATCAATAATCCCAAATGTGTATTCATTATGTTGCCGTGCAGATACTGCTCATTAACATAATGATCGCAGGCATAAAAGTCACCATTATGCTCAACAACCGGTATTTCTCCACATGTTTCCCGAAAAATGCAGAGCGAGTGTTTCTGTTTGAATGCGGTACGGGTAGCTTCTTCAAATATTTGTATTTTGATGTTGCCAATGTCTTTATCCGTCCATTCGTCAAAAATAGTACAAAGAAATTGCCCAAAGTGCTTTGAAGGAACTGAAATTTTACTAACTGTTGTTTCTGTGTCTTGTGTAGGCTCTACCAGGGGGAGAAAAGTCATGTGTTCCGCACCCAGCTCTTTGAAATAACGGTATACCCTTAGCGGATGCTGAACATTCTCAGCATTGACAACACAAAGGATCTCCGGGATGACACCATGCTTTTGTAATAACTGAAATCCATGCAACGTTTTATCATGTGTAGGTTGTCCGGTTTTATTCTGTCGAAGCTGGTTGTGCAGGTCTGCTGGGCCGTCCATGCTTACGCCTACGATGAACTGGCGTTCTGCAAGAAATTTACTCCAATTCTCATCTATCAGGGTGGCATTGGTTTGTATGCCATTAACTATCTGCCTGTCTGAAGGACAATGTTTTTGCTGAATATTGATTATTTTTTCAAAATAGGCAATGCCGGGTAAGGTGGGCTCACCTCCATGCCAGGCGAAACGGATGATTTGCTCAGGACAGGCTTCTATATGCTGCCGGATGTATGCTTCAAGAACAGTATCATTCATGGGAGATACATGCGAGTATTGTTCATTTTTGTTCAAATAGTAACAATAATGGCAATTCAGATTACAGACAGCACCTGCTATCTTGACAAATATTTGGAAATCCCGTTTTGCTTTCATATAAATATTCTCAAGTGTTTTCATAATATATGCGATTTTGATTAAATCTCAATATTTTTTATCATTATTATAATACATCGCAAATTACACAGAAAATATAAATTCCAACAAGCTCGATATTGCCGGATTATATCAATTCAATAAAGATTAATTCATAAATATTCGAGATGCTTTTGTTATTACGTTTCATTCGTGTTTAATTAAAAAGAGAAATTAATTATCTTGAATGAATTGCAAAAATCTATTGTAAATGATTGTAAAATTTTATATCATAATTTGTAAAGTTAGGAAAACGTTTAAGTAGAAGAATAATCCTGGCTGTTGTGATACATTTCTATTCTGCCCCTAAAAGAGGTTGTTTGTTATGAAAAGAACATTATTTATTATTTATTTAGTGGTTTTGGGTTTTCCGTTTATTCTTGGTGCGGCTGTGAATTTGTATGTTTCTCCAACAGGTTCAGATTATAATGATGGCAGCAAAAAAAAACCTTTTGCAACATTACAAATGGCCCAGCGCAAGGCAAGAGAGCTGCGTCGGTTAAAAGATGAATCCGTTAAAGGCGGCATAGACATTGTCGTTCAGGATGGTATTTATACACTGAATGAACCGGTATTTTTCCGTCCTGAAGACTCTGGTACTGCTGACAGCCCCACAATTGTCAGGGCGGAACGTGGCGCACATCCTGTATTTAGTGGCGGCAGGCCAGTAACCGGTTGGAAAAAAGCCGGTACAGTTGAAGGATTACCTGCTGTGGCCCAGGGAAATGTCTGGGTTGCGGATGCTCCCCGGGAAGGTGGAAGGATTTTTGAATTCAGGCAGATGTGGGTGGATAATAACAAAGCCATTAGAGCAAATACAATGAACGATGGTGATTTACCACGCATTCTGTCTGTTGACAATCTGAACGAAACCTTTATGATTCCTACCCCGTCACAACCCATTCACAATGTATCACAGCTTGAATTTTTTATCCATCAATGGTGGGCCATTGCGATTTTGCGTGTCAAAGATATCGAGATTGAAGGTGATGTTGCCAAAATCAGCTTTTGTCAACCTGAAAGCCGTATCGAGTTTGAACATCCCTGGCCTGCACCTTTTATTGATGTGAATAAAGATCAGAACGGCAATTCTGCTTATTATTTAACCAATGATATTGGTTTATTAAACAGTCCCGGTGAATGGTTCCTGGATCTGGATGCAGGTAAAGTCTATTACTGGCCCCGTGATGTTGAAGTTTTGAGTAAAGTGAATATTGTTGTACCCTATCTTGAAACGTTGGTTTATGTTGATGGTACATTAGACAATCCTGTATCTCATGTTCAGTTTCAGGGAATTGGTTTTGAACATACAACCTGGATGCGTCCCTCTTTAAAAGGACATGTACCATTGCAGGCAGGATATTCATTGCTGGATGCTTACAAGCTTTCTGTTCCGGGTACACCGGATAAAGAATGGCTTGAAAATCAAGCATGGGTAGAACGTCAACCTGCGGGTGTAACGCTTAGAAATGCCAATAATATTTTTATTGGTCGCTGCAGTTTTGAACACATGGCGGCAACCGCAATTGATTTTGTGTCCGGCACCCATCACAATTTGATACAAGGTAATATAATTAGAGATGTTGGCGGTACTGGTTTGCAGATGGGGTATTACGGTGACCGGTCGTTTGAAGCACATTTACCGTATGATCCAACTGATGAGCGTGTGGTCTGTCGCTTTGAAACCATTGTCAATAATCTGATTACCGATTGTACCAATGAAGACTGGGGCTGCGTTGGCATTGGTGTGGGCTATGCCCATGATATTACAATTGAACATAATGAAATCAGTTATTTGAACTATTCCGGTATCAGTATTGGCTGGGGTTGGACCCGTACTATCAGTTGTATGAAAAATAATCGCGTGAGTAAAAACAATATTCATCATTTTGCACAAAACAATTATGATGTTGGCGGTGTATATACCTTGTCCGGTCAACCCAATACAGAGATCAGTGAAAACAGCATACACCATCTTTTGGATGCGCCCTATACACATGATCCCAATCATTATCAATATATTTATTATGATGAAGGTTCTTCCTTTATTCGCGCATTGAATAACTGGAGTGAAAAGGATAAATTTTTCTCAAATAATCCGGGACCCGGTAACGAGTGGAAGAATAACGGACCTGATGTTTCCACGAAAATCAAGAGAAATGCGGGCCTTGAACCAGAATTTTTGGATCTCTTGAAGAAAAAACAATTGCCATTGTAGTAAAAGACCGGAAAACGTAAATATGAAGTTGACCAACCAATATCTCTTAGACTTTTTAGATTTTGATCCCGCTCTGGACGGCAGTCAACTGTTGTTCAGAGCAATTAGACCCTCCGATATACAAACTAATGGTACTGATGTTGTAATTCATCTGCCATTTCAGCAGCAGAAATGTTCTCTAGAAATGGGACCAGAACCGGATGTTGCCCCGCAATCGTATCAACTTTTGCTAAGAGCCTATGGCAGTGATATATTACGGGTGTGTATTGGTTTCAAGGGATCCCGATTTAACGATTCACCTATGCTTGAGATGGCCACTGATCTTGAAATTGTTCCCCTGCATGTCCAAATTGAAAATGATGAATGGATTGTGCTTGATAATCAGGACCGTAAACGGGCGGTGTTTAATTTGGCAGATCCCCAAATTGATTATTGGAGTGATTTGTTACCCAAACCGGAAGAAACGCTAAATGCTGTATTTTATCCCGATGGTGATAAAGCAATCCGGATTGATGCCTATGATCAGTTCTTTCCTGCCCGGCACGATGGCCTGGCGCTTGCGTATGTGCAGGAAGGCAAAGAGGTTAGCAAGTCTACCATTTCCTTTCATGCGGATGCCAATGAAGTTTTTGCAGGCACAGGTGAACGTTTTACCAAAATGGACTTGTCCGGCAAAACATTATATCTTGAAAACCAGGATGGACAGGGTGTAAATTCGCGCAGAACTTATAAGAATATTCCTTTTTTTGTATCCAGCAGACAGTATGGCATGTTTATGCATACTTCGGCAGCAACACGCATCTCTTTTGCAGACCAGTCTACACGGTCTGTACAATTCCTGGTTGATGATCCGATGATTGATCTGTTTCTCATTGGCGGCAAAGATCTGGAATCGGTTTTGTATAATTATCGTCGATTAACCGGATTTCCATCTATGCCTCCTCTGTGGAGCTTTGGCATCTGGATGAGCCGAATGACCTATTTTTCTGCGGATGAAGTCAATGCAATATGTGACCGTCTGCGTAAAGAAGAATATCCCTGCGATGTGATCCATCTGGATACCGGCTGGTTCAAAACCGACTGGTTGTGTGAATGGAAATTTAACGATGAACGATTCCCTGATCCACAACGGTTTATGAAAGATTTGCGGGACAAGGGCTATCGTGTCAGTCTCTGGCAAATGCCATATATTGCTGCCGATGCCGAACAACATGATGAGGCGGTAGCAAATAAATACATTGGTCCGTTAGACCAAACAATGAAACAGGGGGATCCAATTTCAGTGCATTGGATTATGCAGGTACAATCGATTTTACCAGCAAGGAAGCAACTGACTGGTACAAGGGATTGTTGCGAAATCTGCTGGAAATGGGTGCGGTGTGCATTAAAACGGATTTCGGTGAAGAGATCCATATGAATGCCAAATACAAAAATATGGAACCCCGTCTGTTCCGAAATCTGTATGCGTTGCTCTATCAAAAAGCTGCGTATGAGGTTACAAAAAAAGTGACGGGTGATGGAATTGTCTGGGCTCGTGCAGGTTGGGCGGGATGCCAGCGATACCCATTGCACTGGGGTGGCGATGCAGCGTGCAGTTGGGACGGCCTGGCCGGTTCTTTAAAAGGCGGACTGCACCTGGGACTGTCAGGTTTTGGATTTTGGAGCCATGATGTTCCGGGATTCCACAGTGATCCTGATTTTATGAATTCCATCGTACCGGATGACCTCTATGTTCGCTGGACCCAGTTTGGTGTATTTTCTTCGCATATCCGATATCATGGCACATCCAAGCGCGAACCGTATGAATATCCAAATATTTCTGATATCGTCCGTCGCTGGTGGAAACTGCGGTACGCGTTGATCCCATACATCTATGAACAATCGAAAAAAGTCACTGAAACCGGAATGCCGGTGTTACGGGCATTAATGCTGCATCACCCCGATGACCGTACCTGTTTACATATTGATAACCAGTACTATTTTGGTGATGATTTTCTTGTAGCGCCTGTTATGAATTCTGAAAATGTTCGTGATATATACCTGCCGGCGGGCAAGTGGGTAAACTTTTTTGATGGTTCTGTAACTGACGGTGAGCGCTGGTTAAATCGCTTTAAATCTCCTTTAGATGAAATGCCGGTTTTTGTAAGGTACGGCTCAGAGATACCTGTTTATCCTTATTCTGCTCAATGTACGGATGAAATGGACTTTTCAAAAACTGAAATATTAAAGGTGAATGTTTCTTATAATGGAATCAAAGATTCAATAATCGGAGAGTTGTTTAAGTAATACTATGATCGGATGGTTATGATCAAAACATGGAAAGCAAACTGGGACGAGTCCCGGGAGCGATATTTACAATGGTGGCAGGGCAAGGGGCTTCTCATCAGCATGTGGGAACATTTGGATAAAGAGGGGGCACCTCATGAACAGGTTCCCAAACCAGCGGAAGCCAAAGATATGGACCAGTTCTGGTTTGATCCCCAATGGCGAGCGCGATACCTGCATCACTATTTGTCAAAAAGTTCGTTAAAAGCAGATATTCTTCCGGTTGCAAATACCCATTTGGGACCGGGCTCTTTGGCTGGGATTCTGGGCGCAGAATTGGAAGGCGCACCTGATACGATCTGGATCCGGCATAATAAAGCTTTTGGTGATGATATTATTTTCGATGAAAACAACGGTTGGCTGCAGGTGCATCTTGATCTGCTCATAGCGTGCAGGGCATTGTCAGATGATAAATATTTTGTTGGATGCCCGGATTTGTGTGAAAATCTGGATACACTTGCAGGCCTTAAAGGAAACCAGGCCGTGCTCATTGACATGCTTATGCGTCCCGATGTGCTTGAACAGCAGATGCAGGCCATTAATGATGTTTATTTTGATGTATTTGACCGCATTTATGATATTATTCAGGTAGATGGGGAAATGGCTTTTTGTTATTTTTCACTTTGGGCACCGGGCAAGGTAAGCAAACTGCAATGTGATATTTCTTCCATGATTTCGGAAACGGATTTTCGTCGTTTTGCACAGCCGTTTTTGCGTGAACAATGTCAAAAAATCGATTATACCCTGTATCATTTGGACGGGGTTGATGCTATACGTCATTTGGACGCCATGCTTGAAATAGATGAATTGAATGCAATACAATGGACCCCGGGAGTAGGAGAACCGCAGGGAGGGGATCCCCGTTGGTATGATCTTTATAAAAAGATTTTGGCCCATGGAAAATCTATTATGCCTTGCTGGGTAGAACTGGACGAACTTGAACCCTTGTTGGATAATGTGGGTGCGGATGGCTTGCAGGTGTTGATGCATTTTCGTACGGAAGCAGATATTGATAAAGCCTTGAAAATTGCAGACGCATATCGCTAGATTATAAGAACAGGTTGTTGGGAAAATGTAAACAGGAAATATTGGCATGGAAAACATACACTCGTATCTGAAACCCATTGATTTTATGGTTGTGGGACTTTACCTGGTAGTTTTGATTGCTATTGGGTATTGGGTAAGCTTTATAAAGCACAAAGACAAGGAAGAAAATCTGTTTCTGGCGGGGCATTCACTGGGGTGGAAAAGTATTGGTTTAACCATGTGGGGGACCAATGTGGGGCCCTCAATGTTGATTGCATCTGCCAGTATTGGTTATACTACCGGTGTTGTTGCGGGTAACTTTGGCTGGTATGCATTTGTATTCATCTTTTTGCTGGCTGTTGTTTTTGCTCCCCGTTATTTGGGTGCCAATGTACAGACCTTGCCCGAGTTTATGGGAAAACGTTTTGGCCAGTCCACACGTAACATACTTGCCTGGTATACCTTGTTAACCATATTGATATCATGGCTATCGTTGACCCTGTTTGCCGGTGGAATATTGGTAGGGCAAATTTTAGCTGTGCCCATGTGGGTATCTGTTATTATCCTGGTTGCAATATCTGCATTTTTTACCGTAGCGGGCGGATTAAAAGCCGTAGCCTATACCAATGTTTTTCAAATGTCGTTACTGATTGTAGTTTCACTCATTCTGACTGTGGTTGGGTTGGTGAAAGCCGGTGGCATAATGGCAGTCTATGAACAAACACCGCCGCACTTTTGGAATCTCTTGCTGCCAGCCGATGATCCCAATTATCCCTGGCTGGCTATTGTTTTAGGGTATCCCATTATGGGAGTATGGTTCTGGTGTACAGATCAGTCCATGGTTCAGTCGGTATTGGGAGCAAAGAATCTCACTCAGGGGCAGATGGGTGCCAATTTTACCGGATGGCTCAAGATTTTGGATGTAGCTTTGTTCATCATTCCGGGTATTGTGTGTTTGGTTTTGTTCCCCAATCTTGCTGATCCTGATGAAGCATATATGACCATGGTTACCCGGTTACTCCCGGCAGGTATGACCGGCCTGGTTATGGCCGTTCTTATTGCTGCTTTGGTGAGTACTATAGATTCCGCGCTCAATTCACTCAGTACCGTGTTCACAATGGATATCTATTTGAAAAATAATAAAGAGGCATCACAGCAAAGAATTATCCGTATTGGCCGTATTGTAACTGTGGTAGGTGCTTTTATCGCTATCTTTTTAACACTTGCAATTGATAGTATTAAAGGACTGAAATTGTTTGATGTGTTTCAGGCAATTTTGGGATTTATTGCGCCTCCCATGTCAGTTGTCTTTTTGTTTGGTGTTTTATGGAAAAAAACAACTACCAAAGCCGCAAACCTGGCATTGATTGGAGGAACTATTTTCAGCCTGGGCACTGGTGTTTTGTATTTGTGGGTTTTTCCTTCACAGCAATATGCTTTTTGGCCGCACTTTTTACAATTATCTTTTTATATTTTTGTTATTCTGGCCGCTGTTACATTTATTACAACTCTGGCAGATAAAAAAGGCGCGGCAAATGATCAAAATATTCTTGATTATGGAGTTTTGCCCAAACCAGAACGTAAAGTTTGGATCTCATGGATATTTTTAATTGCTACAATGATTGGATTATATATTCTCTTTAACGGGCATTAGAATAAAAAAAATCCAAGGGAGATATTCTTCCTTGGATTTTATAAATTTGTGATGGTACCACTTCAATTATAGTTGAACTTTTTCCTGTTTTGCATTAAATCTAATAAGGAATTTTGTACCGTTATCTCTTTCTATATCTATACTTCCATCTATTTGTTTGGTTAACATGGCAACCAGATGAATTCCCAATGTTGCATTTGAATTTGCATCTATATCTTTACCCAATCCAATCCCATCATCTTCTACTGTTAATTCGTATTGCTCATCATTTACAGGTTTGAATGTTATGAGAATTACACCCTTTTTTCTTCTGGGAAATGCATGTTTATATGCATTTGTAATTAATTCATTCAATATCAAGCCGCAAGGTACTGCCTGATTAATATCCAAATAGACATCATTAATGTTGATATTCAAGTCTATTTGATTACCGTATGAAATAATTTGTCTAAGTTCGTTTGTGATTTTTTCCACATAGGGCTTCATATCAATTTGGGAGAAATTACCAGATTGGTACAACTGCTCGTGCACCAGTGCCATGGAAAAAATACGGTTACGACTTTGTTCGAAAGCTGAAAAAGCTTCTTTTTTGCTTTTAATTCTTTTGGATTGCAGGTAGAGTAATCCGGTTATGACTGCAAGATTGTTTTTTACCCTATGGTGGATCTCTCTCAGCATAACCTCTTTTTCTTTCAGATCTCTTTTAATCTTGTCTTCAATTAATTTTCGTTCAGTAATGTCTCTACCTATGGATACAAAATACTTGGGTTGATTGTTTTCATCCCTTATTACAGAAATATTATATTCTGTCGGTATTTTTCTTCCATCTTTGCAAATTAGCTCAAGTTCTATTATGCCGGTACCACTTTTTAATATATGTTTCTCTATCGGTGGTAGTTTTTCAAGATCATTTTGGCTGTAATATGCATCTGGAACTTTCATTTTGGCAATCTCTTCATTGGTGTATCCGGTAATTTCTGAAAATACATGATTCCAGCGAATAGCTTTACCAGTTTCCGTTTCAAACAGGAAAAATGTGTCTTTTTGAGAGTTGATAGCAGCTTCTGTAATTTCTTGTTCCTGTTTTAATGCTTGTTCAGATATTTTTCTTGCCGTAATATCACGCGATACCGCTCTGTAACCTGTAACATCACCATTTTCATCTAAAATGGGTACGCCACTGGTTTCATATATTATCATTTTTCCATTTTTGTGTCTGCTAATATTTTCTTCCATAATTATATTATGTTTATTTGTCATAATGATTTCAAGCAAATCTTGAATTCTTTTTCCTTCTTCTGGATCCATAAAGTCTATTGGTTTCAGTGAAACGACTTCTTCTGGTGTGTAGCCGGAAATATTATAAATTTGTGGACTAGCATAAGTGAACACACCATTTCTGTCCACTTCCCAGATCCAGTCACTGGTTGATTCTACAAGTGCCCTGAACTTGGTTTCACTAATCCGTAATGCTTTTCTAGATTTACTGATTGTGCTAAACATATTCTTGGTTGTATTTGCCAGCACTTTCAATTCTAAAATGTCTGGTTCAGGAATTTCCTTTATGGGTATACCATCACTATCTGTTTCACTAAAGGTATCAATGAACTTGTTCAGCGGTTTATTTAAACTTTTGGTGATCAATAGAGATAAGAAAATTGCTATAATGGTAAAAAATAAAGCAAAGAGAATTATTGATCGAACAAGTGCGGTAATCCTTTCTTGATTTTCTTCCTTATATACACTAATACAAATATACCAACCAAGAGGTTCAAAATATGATACATAGACACGTTTCAAATAATTATATTTTCCTTCATATCCTGGTTTGTCCCAATAATATTCTATATAATCCTGATTATTCAATATGGTTTTTTTTATTCTTTCTGACAAATATTCTCCGGTTAGGGGATCAATCTTTTGTGAAATATTTTGTCCAGCTAAAGAAGGGTGAACAATCATTAAATCTTTATCATCTTGTATGAAAAAGTAACCACTTTTTCCTATTTTTTGTTTAAACATTGTTTCGTTTAAATCTGCTATTACTGCATTGAGCCTGTCTTGAACATCCTGTTCAATATCATTAATATAGACCCCAGTTCCAATAATCCATCCCCAAGGTTCAAACAACTTGACATATGAGATTTTGGGTTGCAATTCTG
Source organism: bacterium (assembly GCA_963693055.1). Classification (GTDB taxonomy): domain Bacteria; phylum Zhuqueibacterota; class Zhuqueibacteria; order Residuimicrobiales; family Krinioviventaceae. Next base: position 3,681,436 of record OY843751.1, on the reverse strand, counting down.
AAAGACTGTCGGGTAAGGGTTTGGGCCAAAGATAATCTACATATCCGTCTTTGTTCTGTATACACATTTCCACTGCAGCTTTGAATAGATTTTCATTTTTACCCAAGGCACAATTAAATTGCGGAGCATCCAGAACCGTTCCATCTAGTTCTGGCATTGTTGGATGCATTACCATTTTAGGGTATGGAAGTTGAGTATTGTTAAGCCAGAAATATCCAACTCCATCATCATACGTCAGTTCTCGTAAACATTTTATTGCTAGTTCTTTTGCATTTTGTTCTGTGCGAATACCTTCAATGTATTCTTGGTATGCGCTGGTAAGTATTGTGTATGCAATGATAGTATTGTTTTTTAATTCTTTTTCTCTTCGTTCAAGCATTGCATTTTTATGATATACTATACTATTGTATTGAGATTCAACTTGGTTAGTTGTAGCCTTGATCAGATTTTTAGCGTTTTCTTCAATTTCCAATGCTAACTCGTGCTTTGTCCTCTGGATAAGGAAAAATGTTGTTATCGCTAATGAAATGACAACAATACCGGTCATGGAGATTATCATTCTGGTTTTTAATGATTTGAAAATCATAAACTGCCCTTTTTAAACTCTCGAATAAATTTGCAAGTAATGTTTTAATTTAAAAACAAATCGAATCATTACTGACATTTTCTAAACAACAATAATTATTCCAAATTCCTGTAAATATATATTTTTATAAGCATTAAAGGAAAAATACATATGTAAAGTCTTGATATTTTTTTAACTTTTATTACGTTTGTGAATGAATTGGCGCCCAATAGCTGCTCATATTACCTGATATTTAGTTTTTAGTTGATCAGAGACTCTTTATTCTTATTATATACAGCGAATAGGCAGGTGTTACGATACTTTTGTTACGATTGATAGTAATTTCGGAAACTTGCGGAATTACTGTGTTAGATGATTCGAATGTATTTTTATCTTTAGCTTTACCGGCAAGAATGGTTTGGGAGGCAATATTTGATAAATTTTTAAATTTTGTTATATCCAGTTGAAATGTACGAGATATACTGTCCGCATTTACCAGCTTGAGAATGATTTCATTTGTACTAGTATCACCCACACAAGAGTAAGCAATCCGGTTGTTATTCTGTGATTCGGGTGTTGTAATGATTTCATCATAATAAACATTACCACTGTTTTTTGAGAATAATTGTTGAACATAATAATTTATAGTTGGGCATACGGTTGTATTGTTGAAATAAATCAAATCCGGATTCCATTGTGTATTATCTATATTCGCCAATAACGGGGCATAAGATGCGAATTGTACCAGGTCACCATTTCTTTCCAAAGATGTCATATATGCAGCTTCTGATAAGGCATTAAACAGCGTATTGCCTTTTGATGCGTACTCGCCAAGATATACTTTGATCATCCGGTCGTATTTATCATAATAATTTTGATTATTTAGAAACCATTCCGGATGATTGTAATAGTGCTCATCTACCATTGCCAATTTTAGCTCTTTGGCAAAAGCCCAGCCATTTTCATAATCTTCGCCGGCAGAAAAAGGCCCAACCGTTCCAATGACAGTGATTTCTGGATGTATTTTTTTTATGGCATTATATATCATTTCAAAGCGTTCTTTGAATCCAGGTGTGATCTTGTCTTCATTGCCAATTCCCAGATATTTCAGATTAAATGGAGCAGGATGCCCAGCGTTTGCACGTTTTGCGCCCCAGTCAGAGGTTGCAGGGCCATTAGCATATTCAATCAGATCCAACACATCCTGAATATATGATTCCATATCTTGCATAGGCAGGCATTTTTGTCCGTTGCTACCGGTTCGCCAGGTACCTCCTGAATTTTGGCAGCTCACTGCAGCCGGTATAACAGGGATAGGTATTGCACCAATGTCATCACAGAATTGAAAATACTCAAAATACCCCAGTCCACCTGATTGACGATATTGCCAAATATTTCGCTGTTCTTTGCGTTGTTCTACAGGTCCTATTGTATTTTTCCATTTGTATATATTTTCAAGACCATCACCATGTACCAGACATCCTCCGGGGAATCGCATGAATTTAGGCTGCAATGCAGCAATGGTTTCTGCTAAATCTTTGCGCAGGCCATTTTTACGATTTTTAAACGTGTTTTGCGGAAATAGTGAGACCATGTCTATATCAAGTTTGCCAGGTGCTTGTGCCAGTAAAACCAGGTGTGCAGAATCACAACGGGTGTTTGCGGTTAGCAAAACCTCGTATTTTTTCCAAACCATACTGTCAGTAGCAAAATTTGATTCTGCAAGTGTTTCACCCGATTTATCTTCCAGTTTAACAACAAGGGGGATGGGTTTGTCTGAGATTTGGTTTATGAAAACCGAAAATCGGTATTGCTCGCCCGATTTTATAACCATGCCGTTATACCCCATGTTCATAATGCCTACACCATTTGCCCCGGCTTCCTCTATGTGTATTTGTATATAGTGGGGATTGTCGGGGTGTACCGGATTCCTGGTTTCTAAGGATATAGTGCCATAGCCAAAACCTTTTGTCATAAACTGCCAGGCAGTAAACGGGTGCCAGTTTGTTTCATCGTGCCAGTTGTCTATATCACTGGGTGAATACTCGAATGACCGGTTTTGTACCAGCTCTGCATACAGTCCGCCATCTGCCGCGTAATTGAGGTCTTCAAAGAAAATACCAAACAGATTGGGACTAATGGATTTGCTCTTGAGCGTGTTGTTGTTTTTCAGGTTTTGAGAATATACCAGATTTGCGAGGATAAACAGAATGAGGAAAAATAAACCGTATCTTTTCATAAAGAGTGCCTCTTGATGAATACATTCTCTATAACATATTAATTAATGATATTTATGAGTAATAAACAACATGAAAATGTATTATTTTTATGTTTTTCTGATATTTCATTTTAGAATAAATTGTAACAAAAAACATATAGAATCGTAAAATCTAACAGTTCCTGGTTAAAAGTTTCAGGTTGTAATAGTTGTCAACTATTCTTGTTACATAACGAGTATGAAAATGAAAATTCTATTAATTGATGGCAATACGGATCATAACAATAAATTAGATCAATATCTTAATAATATTGTCGATTTATTGAATAATAGTGATCACACGCTTGAACATATAAAGCTTGAAGAGAAACGTATAAAATATTGTATTGGGTGTTGGAGTTGTTGGGTCAAAACCCCCGGAAAATGTTTTGTGTCAGATGATTCTCATGATATTTGTCATAAAATCATTCATTCGGATTTTGTTTTATTTGCATCGCCTATCATTATGGGATTTACGAGTGCTATACTAAAGCGACTTCAGGACAAGCTAATTCCATTGCTTCATCCCTATATCGAATTTGTTCAGAATGAAAGCCATCATCACAAGCGTTACGAATCTTATCCCCGATTAGGTTTGCTACTTGATAAAGATGCAAATTCTGATGATGAGGATGTTGAAATTATTAATGATATTTATAAACGACTTGCTTTGAATTTTAAATCAGAACTGGTTTTCACTATAACAACAGAACAAGAGATAGGGGAGATGATATATGCAATTGACAATATTTAACGGGTCTCCCCGTGGGAAAAACAGCAATACAGCAATTTTATTGGATCATTTTACAAAGGGATTCAACAAAAATAATGACAAAGAGTTTAGTATTGCCTATCTCATACATACCAAAAATGTTCAACAACATGTAGAGCTTTTTGAAAAGGCCGAGAACGTTATTATTGCATTTCCATTATATACAGATGCAATGCCGGGTATTGTGAAATATTTTATTGATGCACTTGAACCGTTATGTGGGCGAGCAAATAATCCCCGACTCGGATTTATTGTGCAATCCGGATTTCCGGAACCTATCCATTCAAGATATGTTGAAAGATACCTTGAGAAACTTGCCAAAAGATTAGGGTGTGATTATTTGGGAACAATTGTCAAAGGCGGAGTAGAGGGTATCCAAATTATGCCACCATCCATGACCAAGAAATTATATAATACCTTTTACAAACTGGGAGAGAACTTTTCACAAAATAATACGTTTGACCAGGATCTAATAAAGCAACTCACACCCTGGGAAAAGATGCCCGCAAGACGTATTCAGGTGTTCAAGTTGTTACAAAAAACGGGATTTGCCAATTTTTACTGGGACAATCAACTCAAAAAAAATGGTGTATTTGATAAAAGATTTGATCAACCGTTTTTATAAAAATCTTTCTTTAAATCTTTACAGTCTGTTATTTTTCCAACCTTTTCCGCCATCCAATAGCTTGCTCATACGAGCAACTACCACTTGATTCTCTTGAATGTTTGCAATATTTACATTTTCATCCGGATCGTTCTCATGATTATACAATTCTTTGGCTAAAACCTCACCGGTACTGTTCCGGGTCCATTCTGTATAACGATAGAATTTGGTTTTAACCGAGTACCCCGTAATGACTTTTTCAGGATCCGTGCGGTGGCTTTTGGGCCATTGTGTATATGCTGCCGCTTTACCCGGTTTGTCCGGATTTTTGATTACCGGAACAAGACTGTCACCCTGTAAATGCTCTGGTAATTCCAGACCACACAATTCGCACAAGGTAGGATAGATGTCCACAAATTCAGCAAAAGAGGTTACACGTTTGCCGGCAGAGGAGCTACCCGGCACACTGATGATCATGGGCACCCTGCAATCCAGTTCAAAGGGGGTGTGCTTGCACCACATGCCATGTTCACCCAGTTTCCATCCATGATCTCCCCAAAGAATGATTATGGTGTTTTCCCGTAATTTCAGTTTTTCCAACTCTGTAAGAACCATACCAATTTGAGTGTCAATATAGGTGACACAAGCATAATACCCATGTTTCAATGTTCTGTTGAGATCGTCGGAGAAAGGTTCACTATTTTTGGGGATTCCATAATAATTTCTCAACTCTCCAAAATTATAGGGAGTATATTTTGTAGCGTTTTTTGGTAAGAACGGATTATCTGCAAGCTTGATATCCTGTTCGGAATACATGTCCCAATATTTTTTGGGTGCATTGAATGGCAAATGCGGCTTTTTGAATCCCAGTGCCATAAAAAACGGATTTTCAGAGTCTTTGAATTTCTGCAATTGTTCAATGGCCATCTCTGTCATAATCCCGTCATGATATGCATTATCCGGCACATCCGGAGCTTCAAAAGCAGGACCTCGTCCACCTCCGGGACCGCCCTGATTTTGATATTCTTTAATTATTTCAATAGATTCGTTTGCAAGATACCCACGTCCCTGCCAGTCTCCTTTGGGTTTGACATATCTGTCACCAAATTGCTGCTTTCGGTCAGAACCATAGTGATAGATTTTACCCGATGCCCATATAGCGTATCCATTATTTTCAAAATGTTTATTGATAGTTAATGCATTGGGTACAAGATCTGTTAATGGGCCACAATTATAGATATTATTAAAATCAGGTCGATACCCGCTCATTAAACTTGCCCGAGATGCCATACAAATGGGCTGCTGACAATACGCATGATCAAATACCAAACTCTCGCTGGCAAGGCTGTCAATGTGTGGAGAAATTATCTCGTTATTTCCATAACATCCGAGCTGTGGTCGAAGATCATCAACTGCAATAAACAATATGTTGGGTTTCTCGTTTTTCAAGCTTTTTGATGATAATGAACATGAAAAGGGCACAGCCATTGCACTGCTGCCGAGAATTTTTATGAATTTACGACGCGTGAGCTGGTTCATCATAATGCCTTTATATAGGTTATTATGCATCTGCTTATCTTTTTAAGATAAAATATTATATAATAAAATACAGAGTTTTTTTAGTAATAAAGGGTATTCAAAATTTTGAGTGGTGGGCGATGGCGTAATAAAAGTTCTGTCTCGGTTTTGGAGATGAATAAATCATTTGGATGTGGGATGGGTTTTGAGATAGATTTTCAAGACTTGATAGTCTTATAATGTCTCGAAAATATTAGTTATTGATTTTCTTACGTTTGTTATACTTTTCAATTTCAGAATCTAATATTGTTATGTATTTACTTATTTCTTTAGATTGGTACATCTCATGCAACCTTGAGATTCCTTTATCAAAATCATCAATTGACTGATAATATTCAAATATTGGATCAATGGTAAGAAAGCTGATTTCTTTTGGAAAATAATTAAGAAATTCAAAACATGTTTCACTTGAAAGTTTTAATAAATTGCTACTGAATTTTCTATTGTTAGTATTAACAAGAAATTTGAAAACTAAAGCTCTCTCTATGTATGCACTATGTGGAAATTGGTTAATTAATATATCATAATATTCATTCATTTTTATTGCAGTACTATCATATCTGTCTTTATGATATGATACATTTTCCAGGAATTTTAAAAATAAATTTTGTTCTTTTTTTTCATTTTCATCAGGTTCGTGTATAGTAAATTTAATTGTATTTGAAATAATTGGTGCATGATTATCACGTTCATACCAAACAAGTTTTGTTTCATAGTCACCTACAGGTAATATAAAATCATTCTTTAAATTTTGTAACACCCCGTATGACATCAACAAGTCAACTTGATCAATTAATGAATCTCCTGGTGACATATGTGGAATATCATCTGAATAACTAATTGTAAATTGAAATGGATATATTTCCCCAGACGACTTTTGGAGATACAGTTTTTCTAAAACATCTGTAAACCTTCCGATTTTTGGACCTTTTATATCGTAGTTTAAGACTTTAATTTCTAAGGTAATTCTTTCACGTAAAATATAATCATTTTTATCCATGTTAATGATAATTTCTGTGTCATATTTAAGTTGTTCTGAATATGAATTATTTTGAAATATTATTAAAGCAAAAATAATATATAGTAAAGGGTTTTCGTTCATTATTTATTCTCCATAATAGAATTGATTAAATTACTTTTTTCATAAATAATTTTGGGTTGAACAGCTTTAATGAAATAGTGATATATATGAATATTATCAAGTAAATCATACTTTTATCAATTTAATCTTTGTGGAGAATTAAACCTAACGAGATTAAAGCCTTACAAAATTAGGCTAAAAGCCCCTGCTAATCTGTCTTAAAACTAAGAACACCCCATGGGTTTAAGTGGCAACCACCCAAGTACATTTAAATCATAAGTTTAATTTATATTTCATCTATAAATATCTGTCATTTAGGTGAAAAATTTTATTAATAGCCCTATCTACTAATACAATCCTCGTATTTTAATGAAACTCTTACAATAAACTTGATTTGGATATTGTATCTGTACTAAAAGGTTTTTCTCAATAAATAATCAAGGGGTAAATTATCGTAATTACTCTTTTTAAAGATAATATTACAAAGTGAATATCCAACTATGCTCATAATCCCTGATAATATTAATCAATAATTTGGTACATTTGTATCAAGTCTTTTTCTGGATCATCATTTTTTTGTAAAAAATGAAAATTAAATTTATTATAAAGGTTTTTCAATTTTAGGTTATCACAACATTCAAGAATTAATACCCTACAGCCCACATATTTTTGAGTTTTTAAATAAAAATTTATAATATCTGTCATCATTATATCCATATTGACAGGATTATCCTCTTTATCAATTTTATAGTTTCTGCCTATTTGGCCAAGTAAAACAGCAATGAATTCTTTACAGTTTTTATCTAAACCATTTAGTTTTTTAACAGCTGATTTTGATAATTCTTCATTCATAATTGAGACATGTTTTAATGATAATGTGAAATAGGTGTAAATTTCCAATTTATCACCCAAATAAAGAAATGTTTTGCTCATGTGTTTCAGTGAATGCACTATGGCAGTATTGTGTAAATAACTTTCAACATCTACATTTAATGGACACGAAAAAAGCCCAAGGAATTTTTCAACTTGGGCTTTTTCGTAATTATTTAATAAATTATCTAATGAGGTAAGTTCGTATGACGCTGTAATAATTTTTCCCCTTTTTCCAACTTTTTATCTATATCAACTAATTCAAAATTTGCTGGATGTTTCTTTTCGAACTCGGATAAAATTTTATCAGCAACATCTTTACTCTTGATAACAAACTTATCCTCGAATGATGAAGTTGCCATATTATACCTCCCAATTTTATATCTATTATAATATACTAATTTAATATTATTATGCAAAATAATTTGACCCCAGATTCCAATTTATTTGCTTTTTTTACCTTTAATAATAAATGCAGCAAATTTCTTTCCTATATACGTCTATCTGTGTTGTATGTTTGATTTTTCTAATCTAAACCTGAATTATTTTGAACCATAAACCGCACTTACTACTTCTCTAAAAATTCACACTATTAACTGCTGACAATCTATCTTGAAAACTTTCATATTAAAGTCTCATAACCAGTGGGATTATGGGTTTGTGAAGCGTCCTGAACCGTTCACTAAAAGACGGACGAGCAAACCGGGTATTAAGCATATAAAATTAAAAAAGCCAATGTATTTGATTTACAATGGCTTTAATCTGTCGGGGTGGAGAGATTCGAACTCTCTAATTTCCGCCTCCGGCGGACGAGCAAACCGGGTATTAAGCATATAAAATTAAAAAAGCCAATGTATTTGATTTACATTGGCTTTAATCTGTCGGGGTGGAGAGATTCGAACTCTCGACTTCCTGCTCCCAAAGCAGGCGCGCTAACCGGGCTGCGCTACACCCCGAGGGGTACTATTTTATATAATCTTTTAAATAATCTCTAATGTTTTGCAGTGCCAGTCCTCGGTGACTGATCCTGTTTTTTTCTTCCGTATTCATTTCTGCAAAGGTTTTTTCAAGTGGGGGATAGTAGAAAACCGGATCGTAACCAAAACCTTTATCACCGGTTGGTTTATCCAGAATCTCTCCCTCGCAGACACCTTCAACTGTTTGCACGTTTTCGCCATCAACAAATGCAATGACAGTTCTAAAGCGTGCTTTACGATTTTCCTTAGAAACACCTGCCATTTGTGAAACAAGCTTGTTCACATTGTCCTGATAGGTAGCTTCGGAACCTGCATATCGAGCTGAATTGACTCCGGGTTCTCCATCAAGAGCGTCAACTTCCAAGCCTGTGTCATCCGCAAGTGCGGGCAAGCCTGCTGCTAATGAATACTCGGTTGCTTTTTTGATCGCGTTACCTTGCAGGGTATCCTGATCTTCTTCAACCGTTGGAATATGTTCCATATCGCTGGCGGATTTTAAAACAACCGGTAAATCTCCAAGGATTTGTTTCAGTTCGGTTACTTTGTCTTTATTTTTAGTTGCCAGTAATATTGTTTTCATTTTATTTTTCTTCAAAGAACGTTTCTGTCTATTTTAAAACAGATTTATAATTTAGCACTTTTTTTGAAAAAGTCAAGATAATTGTATGCGGTTAGCTATCTTTTTTCAATCATATTCTTGAGAGAATGGATCTCTTGTTCCAACATGTCTATACGCTGCATCAATATTTGTTTACTTTGTCCTGATGCTTTCGATTGATTTACCGGTTCCAGAAATGGTACATTTTCAAGAAAGGGATTCGGTGCATTTGTATAGTAACTTGCATTTTGTCCCGGTTGTTCTCCAACAGTAACAGATTTTACATTCATACCTTTACTGGTGAGGACCTTGAATTGTATTTTTTCACCCGGTCGTAAAAATTTAATATGGTTAGCAAGATCAAGGGTATGATTGATTTTTTTGCCATTGATTGTCAAGATAATATCGCCAATACGCAAACCGGCGTTTTCAGCAGGTCCACCTGGGGTAACCTTGCTTATATGTACACCACCATTATGTCCTGGCCAGTCTTCTGCTGTAACACCAATCCAGCCAGTTGGCAGCTTGCTTCTTTCGATAATGGATTTTACAACATTTTGTATCTTTTTTGAAGGATGGGCAAAAACGGTTTCGTTTGCAAAAAAGGAAGAGCCTAAAATAGGAGAGTCGCTTTCAATATCTTTTGAACTTGTAAGCATACCCACCATTTCTCCATTGGTATTAAAAATGGCTCCACCCGCATTGCCTGCTGCGACATTGGTAGATACCTGGAATATATCATCTTTACGGATACAATTAACAATACCAAAGGATACCGATGGAGCAATGCCCATGGAATTACCCATTAGCATGACCCAGCACCCCATGCTCAGGCTATCTGAATTTCCAAATTGCAACGGATGCTGAATGACAGAGTCCACCTGAATAATAGATATACCCAATTCAGGATCAGTGCCCAGAACAGTTGCTTTTTGAATGGTACTGTCATTATAAATAACCTGAATATCTTGACTGCCATTTATTACAGAAGTTTTGGTAATAATAAATGTACTGTCAATAATAAAGCCAGAACCAATATTGGTTATTTCGATTGGTTGTTTTTTTGTATCTTTAAAATTAAGAATAGACCCTTTAGAGTCCTGGATGTAGGAATAATCAAACTTGGCGGAAATAGTTACAATAGAGGGGGAAATGGTTTTAACAAGGCCAGTCATTTCCCTTTCAAATTGTTTCAGAAAAGATCCGTTATCTGCCTGTACGTATGTGCTCCATAATATGCAATACACCATTAGATAAAAAATGGTCGATTTTTTATGCTGCATGATTCACCACATTTAAAATTCAACTTAGAAATGTACTGTCGAATTCGCCTGACGAATTAAGGGTTTGTCATTTGTATTCGATTGAAAAGCGCGAATGCTATCGTTATTGCTGGACCGCTCAATTCTACCTGATGCATTATTTGATTGTAAAGAATAATTTGAGTATTGCCCATCAAGATGGAATTGCTCCCGAACATTAACATAATTTCTCATTTTAAGAGAATGGTCATTAGTTGTGCTTTGGGATGCTGGTACAACAATAGACTCTGTGCTAAATGCGTCCTGTTCGGCAACTGCAGGTTGACGCGAATCATTGCTGACAAACAGCGGCTGTGAAATAAACAGACCAATCACAACGATTGCAAAAGCACCTGCTGCCATTGCAGGAATTCGTACAGGATTTGTAAAGTTGAATTGAAAGAAAGACCACCTGCTGGTTTTCTCCTGTTTGATCTCGTTTCTTAGACGTTCCTTTAAAACAATATCAAAAGAAGAAGAGGTCTTGTACCTTGGTAAAGCAGATAAGGAGTGTTTCACCGCTTTAGAACGTTCAACATAGAGACGGCATTCATCGCATTCTGCCATATGTTTGTTGAGCAGTTTTAAATCTGTTTGATCAATGTCGTTATCTATGTAGTCGTTAATGTGTTTCAAGAATTGGTAACAAACTGCCATTAGCGCCTCTTTGTTATTAATTTTTTTCTACTATGTCTCCCAACAGGGACTGTAATTTCAGACGGGCTCTGTTTACCCGTGATTTGACCGTTCCTAATGGAATTCGTAAAATTGAACTGATATCCTCATATGAAAGTTCCTGAATATCTCTCAGGATGATAACTTGTTTAAACCTGAATGGTAATTTTTCGATTGCATCCTGAATGATCTTTTCTTTTAACACGGAATCTGTCAACCTTTCCGTATTGGCACCTTCATCTTCGATCTCGAATTCTTTTTCTTCAAAACCCATATCTGATATGGATACCAGTTTACGGCGTTTACGTTTGCGTAGTTCAGTTTTAGCCAGGTTGCCTGCAATGGTATAGATCCATGTAGAGAACTTGGCAATCTGTTTATACGCGTGCCGGTTTCTATACAATCTCAAAAAAGTTTCCTGAACGACGTCCTCAGATTCTTCCAAATTACCCAAAAAGCGGTAGGCAAAGTTCAATAATTGATCCTTGTACCGGCGGACGATGAGATCGTAGGCATAAAGCTCGCCTTCCTGGAATTTGCGAATGAGTTCCTCATCGGTCAAGTTTGAATTTGATATTTCTTTGGCCGTCATTCTGTATTAATCTAACACCTATGGTTTAAAAAAGTTCCAGTAAATTACAAGTATTTCAATTTCAGTAGAAACAGTTCAAGCAACAGTATTGGTTTTTGCCTGCTTGATTTTAATTCAACATCTGTTTCCAACAAAAGTTTGAAAACTTTATTGATTTGTACCCAGTCAAATTTATTTGCCTGCTGGGTATAGTTTTTAACAAAGAAGGGATGGCATTTGATGACTTTGGCAATGTCATCATTACTTTTTCTATCGGCTTTGAGTTCTTTGAGTATGATTAACCGTTGAAAATGCCGTGCCAGCTGGCTTATGATCATACCCGGCGCTTCACCCAATTGGATCAATTGGTTAACAATATGTATACTGTTTACAATATCTTTATGGCCTACACGGTCGCAGAGTTCAAACACGTTATATTGTTTGGAAATTCCAACGACCGCTTCAACATCACCAATATCAATCAGATCTTTATTGTCAAGATTTAAGACTATCTTGTCTATTTCACTGCTAATGTTTTGAAGCGAGCTGCCTGCGTGGCCGTGTAAAAAACGTAGTGCTTCTTCTGTGATCTTTAAATGTTTACCTTTTAAATATTCTTTAATCCATTCCGGTATTTTATAGTCTTTTATAGGGCTGCATTCGAGCTCGTCACAAAGCTTGGCAATGTCACGCAGACGTTTTTTTTCTTTAGACGCACTGCTCAATACCAGACAAGTAGTAGAGGATGGTTTCTTTAAATACTTTATTAACAGATCAAGTCCCGGGTCTTTAACCAGGTGAATGTTTTTAACAATAACAACACGTCTGTCTGCCATCATGGGAAAAGCCATGGCAGTATTTACAATTTGTGAACCTTCTGTTTCATTGCCGTATAACAGATCAAGATTAAAGTCTTCATCACCTGGGGTAAGTGCATGGTCTAAAATTGCCTGCATATATTTTTCTACAAGAAACTGTTCTTTACCATGTAAAAAATAGGCGGGTGCAATTTTTTTCTTTTTTAATGCTGTTAAAAGAGATTGTTCTGTTATTGCCACACTACCCTCTGTAAAATTGTTCAGGCTTTATATAAACAAAAGCCCCATTATACCAATGATAAGACAATAGGGGGCAAACCAATATAGTTTACCACGCCTTACTATATCTAACAAAAATAGAATTGAAATATATCCTGAAATAAATGCAGCAATTGTGCCAACTGCAAGTACAAGCATATAGTTGCTGTCAATACCTGCCGAAATGAGGTCTGATATTTTTAATACTGTTGCACCCAGTATTGCAGGGATTGCAAGCAGGAACGAAAAACGAGCCGCACGGTTGCCGTCTACTTTAAGAAACATACCAAAGCTGATGGTTGAACCTGAGCGTGAAATACCCGGTAAAATTGCAAGTGACTGTGCCAAACCAATAATGACAGATTTAGACAGCGTCAAATCTTTATCGGTCTTTTTAATAAAGAGTGTTGAAAACAAGATGGCTGCTGTCACAATTAACATGAGACTCACCAGATGTGGATCGTTAAAGGCGTTTTCTATACTATCTTTGAACAACAATCCAATGATAAAAGCGGGTATAGTACCAATGATAATATATAAAGCTAACCGCAATTCAGAATCACGATGGTATTGCTCTGCGAGTTTTGCAGGTGATACAATATATTTAAATGCTGCCAGTACAGATTTTATCATTTGCCATACATCTTTTCTAAAAGCTACCAATACTGCCAACAAGGTACCAAAATGAACAAATATTTCAAAAGCGATTCCGTTTTCGGGAATGCCCAGTAAAATTCTTCCAAGGACGAGATGCCCTGAACTGCTTACGGGTAAAAATTCTGTCAACCCCTGCAGAATGCCTAACAATAATGCCTGACCTATATTCACATATATCCTTTCAGTTCGAGAATAGGGGGTATGATTTTTTACATTTTTAAATTGGGATTAATATAACAGCTTTGCGGGACTTTATCAAGTGAAAATCGGATATGGCCCTGTAATTTAAGAGAATACAGGGCCATTAAATATTTAAAGGTCTAACAATGCATGCAATTTTGATTTTATAAAGAAATACCAAACATGAATTGTATAGTACTGAATTGAAAATCAAAGTCTTTATAAACCTCGGTAAATGCTTTTGAATATCTTAGACCGAAACTGAATTGTGATGTTACGTATTCAGCGCCAACAGTGACGCCATACCCAGGGGAATTGATATCATCGGATTTGATATCATCCGAGCCAGAATCGATTTCAGAATCGGTGTATGTTGTACCGTTCAAATCATATTCAAACTTTGTTGTAGAACTGTATTTTTCACTTCCATTTAGAAAAATTTCCATGTACGGTCCGGCAAAAATATTAATAGAAGGATTCAAACTATAGACACCCAGAACAGGTATTTCAAGGTAATTAAATCTATTTTCCGTATTGTAATGAATATCTACCAGAACGTCAGAAATAGTTGTTAAAACAGAATGATTAAAATCAAATCCTTTGGCTGAAAACATGACTTCGGGACGGATTGTAAATTGTTGATTTAAAGAAAACGTTACAAAACCACCAATGGAATATCCCATTATGGATTCAGCATGTTCCGCGTCATCACCGGTAACGTCCGACAAGCAGAGTCCGCCTCTTATACCTTTGTCAATAATGGTTTGCGCGTTGATGAAAGGGGTGAAAATGAGTACCATGAGTAAAAATAAAATAATTGATTGCTTTTTCATAACAACTCCGGATGAGATAAATATTTAAGTATTACTCTTACATAATAGAGATACTAGAAGGAATTTAAGGCAGAATGTAAAAACCACCGAAAGAAAATATATGGAAAAAAAGGATTATTGTCAAGAAAGGAATCCCTGTGCCGGGGAAAGGCACAGGGGCTAAATATTATTTGCCTAATGAATAGGTAACGCCAACGTAAATTCCGAAATAGTCGAGATCAGAAATGGTGTATCTTACTTCACCAAAACCGGTCATTTTTTCGTTAATTTCCATTTCAGCACCACCTAACAAATGAATACCCAAGCTAGTTGAACTTGCTGATTCATCAACCCAATAATAACTATATGAATTGTCAACATCCCATTCAGTTTTGAATATTTCAAAGCCCAAACCACCGCCGGCGTATGGTTTTAATGAACCCTGCATTTCAAAGGGGTATTTCCCAATAACGGCTATAGAAAGTGTAGAGAATGTAAAGTCTGCCCATGTTTCTTTGCCATAGGATTTGCTGAAATAGTTTACGTAAGCAAAAAGTTTAATGTTTTCATTAAATGAGCCAATGTCAGCATTTGCACCAAAGCTTAAAGCATTTTCAAATCCACTCTCAGGCATTGCATAACCGAGTTGACCGCCAACACCATATAGACCCAGGTCGAGTTGCGCCATTGCCATAAACGGGGTTGCGAGTACCAGCATAATCAGTAAAAGTTTTTTCATTAGGATTGCCCTCCATCATGATTGTTAGTTTTGAGTTTCTGTTGTTTCGTTTTTTTAAACATACTATATTAATAGAATATTTCCATATTTGGTGTGACGCAAGTCATAATTAATTGATTTTTGATATGTTTCCGTCTTTGTATTGTAAAATATTTACTGCCTTGTTTACATGTCCGCTTTGATAAAAGGTGATTTTGCCGCCAATACCATCAAAGTCTTTCACATTATCAAGATAGTTGACAATTTCCTCACGTGTTGTGCTGCCTTCTCTTACGGCCTTAATAATGAGATTCATAACATTATAACCATATACCGAAAGTTTGCCCGGTGATGCAGCGGTTAATAGACGATAGTCATTTACAAATTTTTTATATCTCAGGTCGGTTTCTGAAAAATAATATCCTGCTACAAAAACACAACCGTCTAAATAGTTTCTCTGTCTTCTAAGCAGTCGTTTATCAAGCCAGTATCCGCCACCCAAGGGTGTAGTTACAATATTAGATAATGCCAATTGAGGAGAAATGATTGAGAGCTCTTCTTCATACACCGGCAAAAAGAATCCATCAATAGATGTAACCGGAATATCGGTAGACTCGATGAGGCCTTCATTGTCAGTTGATTTATCTTTGGCCCATTCGTTCATTACATTGTAAATAGAGTCGATTCTGGATTGTGTTACCGGTAAGCCCATAGCCTCTATGGAATCACGAAACGCATATCTGAAACCTGCTTCGCGGATTGCATCAAGCTGACGTTTAAGATCCGTAGTTCCAGGGTAAAACCATTTTTGGGAGATGATGGTACCGCCCAGGTTGTCAATTCTTTTGGTAAAGGCATCTGTAAGGGCGTGTCCATATTCATCGGCGGGAGCTATGGTTGCAAAGGTTTTCATGCCCAGAACATTTACTGCATATTCACCCAAAGCCGCACCACGGGTATTGAGGTCATTATTGGCTTGAAAGGTTTTATCTCCAATGGTTGCAACACCATTTTGTGTACCTACCGGAACAATGATGGGAATGTTTTCCCGGGCCGCAAGTCCTGCAATGGCTATAGAGTTATTATCTTCAAGTTCGCCTATTAATAATGAATAATCTTTTTGGGTGATATCAAGCGCTGTATGAACTGCACCTACCTGTTCACCCTGCGAATCAGCAATTTCCAGATCAATCAGATTCTTAACGTCTTTGTTTTCTTCCAGTGCCAGCCCCATACCACGAAGCAATTGTTTTGCCTCATCAGAAAAATAGCCGGACAAGGGCAAGATAACCCCAATCTTTAATTTGGGTGTATATTGAAGGTTTTTCAATGCTTGCGCTTTATCAAGTACCTTGGAATCTTTTTGAGTTGATAGTATCTGGTTCAGGATGAGGTTTGCTGATTCTCTGTCTCCATTACGGATATAAGATTCTGCAGTCCATAACTCGAAAACGGTTTTATTTTTCTGCCAGGGATAACTTGAATACAAATTTAACAGGGTTTTGTGATCAATGCCCAAACTTAGCAGGGTATCACATGCGGCAGTTGCCAAATTTGTTAATTCATCATCCGTTGAAAATTCTCTGGCTTTGCTGAAATTTTCAAAAGCATTTACATAGCACTGTTTTCCAAAATCAATTTGGCCCATCAGGTAATAGCCATGTGCATTATATTTACTCTCGGGATATGCAGATCGTAAATATTTGATGTAACTGGCTGCTTTTTCTTCTTCACCCACTTTGATTGCAGTCTTGGCAAGCATGAGGTAGGTTGAAGTAATTAAAGGATTTGGCGTTGTCATTGATTCAATGGACTTGAATGTGGTAAACGCGTCCTTGTATAATCTATTTTGGTAATAAATTACACCCTGATCAAATAGTTTTTTTGTCTCTGCATCCTGGGCCAAGGTAGTTTGTATGGTGATGCTAAAAAACAGTATTACGAGTAGTAATGTGAAGTGATTGGATGTACGCAAACAATCCTCCTTTTATTCAACAGTTACACTTTTTGCAAGATTTCTAGGCTGATCCACATCGCAGCCCCTTAATACAGCAATATAATATGACAATAGCTGCAAGGGAATAATATTAATTAGTGGGTTCAGCAAATCAAGGGTTGATGGAACATATATAACCCTGTCTGCTTTTTTTGCTATTTCGGTATCGCCTTCGGTTGCTATTGCAATTACACGACCCTTTCTTGCCCGAACTTCTTCAATATTGCTCATAACCTTGTCATAGATAGAATCTTTGGTTGCAATAACTATAACAGGCATATCTTTATCAATCAGAGCAATGGGACCGTGTTTCATCTCTGCGGCAGGATAACCTTCGGCATGAATATAAGAAATTTCTTTTAATTTCAAAGCACCTTCTAATGCTACCGGAAAATTATAACCTCTGCCCAGATACAATACATTGCGAATGTCTTTGATCTCTTTTGCAATTTCTTTGATCTGTTCATGGTTTTCCAGTACTTTTTCAACTTTGGATGGAATTGCGGCCAATTCTTTGGCAATTTCCATTCCTTTAGCACTGGAGACTGAACGCATACGTCCTAATAACAGCGCTATGAGTGACAATACCGTTACCTGCGAGGTAAACGCTTTTGTTGATGCAACACCAATCTCGGGTCCTGCGTGTAAAAATACACCTGCGTCTGTTTCGCGGGCAATGCTTGAACCTACTACATTACAAATTCCAAATACTTTACAGCGTTTGCGTTTTGCTTCACGGATTGCTGCCAGTGTATCAGCAGTTTCGCCGGATTGGCTAATGGCGATCACTACGGAGTCGCTACCCAGTACAGGATCGCGATAGCGAAATTCGGATGCATACTCTACTTCAACCGGAATGCCTACCAGCTCTTCAAGCATGTATTCGCCAATCAAGGCTGCATGCCACGACGTTCCGCATGCGGTTATAATAACACGGCGCGCGTATAGCAAAGATTCAATATCTTTACCCAAACCACCCAGATGCGAGGTACCTTCTTTTAACAACAGTCTGCCGCGCATAGTATCTGACATGGTTTGTGGTTGTTCCATGATCTCTTTGAGCATGAAATGTGAATAACCGGATTTTTCAATCTCGGCCAGATCTGTGTCAATATGTTCAACCAGTTTATTGACGGGAACATCCTGAATGGTTTTTACCTGCATAGAATTACGGGTAATTACCGCCATCTCATTATCTTCAAGATAGACAACATTGGTGGTGTGGCCTACCAGGGGGGCGGCATCAGAAGCGATAAAGTTTTCGCCATTTCCTAAACCTATAACCAATGGACTACCACGTCTGGCTGCAACGATCTTGTCCGGTTGTTCCGAGTTCACAATAACCAAACCAAAAGTACCCTCAACACGGCCCAGTCCCAAGCGTACAGCTTCGGTAAACTCGTGGCCTTCGTTGACCAGTTCTTCAAACAGGTGACAGAGGGTTTCAGTATCTGTTTCTGTTTTAAAGGTGTGCCCTTTGGCTTGCAGTTCTGATTTTAGTTCTTCATAATTTTCTATAATACCATTATGGACAAGTGCCAATTTATTGTCATCACCCGTGTGGGGATGCGCATTCGTAAACGAGGGTTCACCATGTGTTGCCCAGCGTGTATGCCCTATACCTACAGTACCGGAAATCTTTTTCCCGGTAATAGACTTTTCTAGTTCTTTAATTTTACCAACAGCTTTATAAATGTCTATAGAGCTGTTGTTTAATATTGCAAGGCCAGCAGAGTCATACCCTCTGTATTCCAGCCTTTTCAATCCGTTTAATAATATTGGTGTAACTTTTTGTTCACCAATGTATCCTACTATCCCACACATAAGATAACATCCTTTTTTATTCCCACTCTATGGTGCTTGGGGGTTTTGTACTAATATCATAAACCACCCGATTCACACCTTTTACTTCATTGATGATTCTGTTTGAAATTCTAGCCAGCAAATCATTGGGTATAATTGCCCATTCTGCTGTCATGCCGTCAAGACTGGTAACAGCTCTTAATGCAACAACATTTTCATAGGTACGCTCATCTCCCATAACACCCACTGTTTGAATGGGAAGCAGTACCGCAAATGCCTGCCAGATATTATCATATTCTTCATTGGCAATCAGTTCTTCAATAAAGATTCTGTCTGCCGGTCTTAGAACTTTGAGCCGATCACGTGTAATTTCACCCAAAATCCTTACGGCAAGGCCGGGACCGGGGAAGGGATGGCGTTTTAAAATATTTTCCGGAATTTGTAATTCTTTACCAACACGTCTGACTTCATCTTTGAATAATTCGCGCAAGGGTTCAACTAACTTTAGCCCCATTTTTTCCGGCAAACCACCAACATTGTGGTGTGATTTTATAAGGGCGGAAGGACCTTTAATGGATACGCTTTCGATTACATCGGGATACAGGGTACCCTGAACCAAGTATTGAATATCACCCAGTTTAGACGCTTCATCTTCAAATACCCGAATAAATTCGGTACCAATAATTTTACGTTTTTCTTCGGGATCAATAACCCCTTCAAGTTTGCTGAGAAACCTTTCTGAAGCGTCAACAAAAATAAAATTAAACTCTGCATCTTTAAAGTATTCACAGACCTGTTCTGCTTCATTTTCGCGCAGCATGCCGGTATCTACAAAGATACAGGTCAGGTTTTTACCAATGGCTTTGGCCACCAGATAAGCGGCAACTGTTGAATCTACACCACCACTCAACGCGCAGATGGTATGGGCATCGCCAACGGTATTTTTTATATCATTGATGGCTGTGTCAACAAATGAAGTTGCACCCCATGAATTGTCACAACCACAGATTTTATAAACAAAATTGCCCAGAATATCTTTACCACGGGGAGTATGCACCACTTCGGGATGAAATTGAATACCATAATAATGTTTTTGTTTATGTCGAACCGCAGCTATTGGAGCGTTTTGGGTATGGGCAATGATCTCAAAGTCGGGGGGAAGGGCTTCAAGACGATCACCATGGCTCATCCAAACAGATACCTGCTTGTCCAGCTGATGAAACAAGTCAGAATGGTCATCTACCTGTAAATCTGCATGGCCATATTCGCGGTGCAGGGCGCCAGCTACCTTACCACCGTTAATGTGTGCCATAACCTGCAATCCATAACAGATACCCAGAACCGGGCAGCCCAGATCAAACACGCTGCTGTCTGGCAGGGGGGCATCTTTTTCATAAACAGAGGACGGACTACCAGAAAGAATAATTCCTTTGGGAGCCAGTTTTTTGATTTTTTCAATATCATAGTCAAATGGCTTGATCTCGGAATAAACACCCAACTCCCTGATTCGTCTTGCAATGAGTTGAGTATATTGTGAACCAAAATCAAGAACAATGATCGATTCGTTATGCGTCATTTATCTCTCTTTTTTATTTTCAAATGTTCCATTGTTTTAATTCGTTCATAAACGGATAATATGTGAGGTCATAGTGTACAGGAGTAATTGAAATTTTTTTGTTTATAATGGCTCTGTCATCCACATCCTGTTCAGCTTCTATTTTTTGTTTTTCCCCGGTCAACCAGTAATATTCACGATTCCTTGGATCTCTTCGTACTTCAAATTCTTCGGTATAGATTGCCATGCCCTGGCGGGTAATTTCTACACCTTGAATTTCATCTTCAGGCAGGGCCGGTACATTCACGTTCAGATACACTCCTTTGGGGAGTTTGTTGGCTAATATTTGGGGTGTCAGCTTGGCTGCAAAACGTGCCGCTATACTGAAATCCGTAAATGTAAAAGATGCCAATGAAATTGCAAAAGAGGGAATACCCAGAATTGCGCCTTCAGTGGCTGCAGAAACGGTCCCAGAATAGATTGTATTAATACCGGCATTAGAACCCTGGTTAATGCCTGAAACAAGCAGATCAATTTTGGGCAAATCTTTTAACAATGCGCCCCAGGCAATCTTGACACAATCGGCGGGAGTGCCGCTGACAGCTTTGCCAAAATAAGTGCCGTTTTTATGAAAATCTCTAACGCGCAACGGATCATGTAATGTTATTGCATGCCCTACAGCACTCATTTCGGTTTCAGGTGCTACCACATGGACAGTACCCAGCTTTTGCATTTCTTGCGCAAGAGCAGCCAGTCCGGGTGCGCTTATTCCGTCATCGTTTGTTAATAATATGTTCAATTGTATCAATATCCCCCATTATTAGAAATTTGGGTAGCAGCTGCAGGGACATTGTGCGGCATAAATGTTAGTATGTTATACAATGTTTCTTTAAGCTTGTGCCTGTGTACAATCGTATCTACAAATCCATGTTCAAGCAAGAATTCGGCGCGCTGAAAACCTTCGGGTAGGTCCTGCCCAATTGTTTGTTTAATGACCCGTTCTCCAGCAAAACCTATAAGCGCTTTGGGTTCAGCAAGTATTATATCGCCCAGCATGGAAAAACTTGCTGAAACACCACCGGTTGTAGGATGAGTTAATAATGATATATAGGGCACTTTGGCATCTGCCAATCTGGCAAGATATGCAGAGGTTTTGGCCATTTGCATGAGTGAAAGTGCAGATTCTTGCATTCGTGCACCACCAGAAGAAGATACGATAATAAGAGGGGTCCTTTGTTCTATTGCAGCTCTGGTTGCGCGGGCAATTTTTTCGCCTACAACTGACCCCATGCTTCCGCCAATAAACCTGAAATCCATTACCGCAAGAACTACCGGCAATTCATTTACCGTACAGGTACCGGTTTTAATTGCTTCTGTTAATCCGGTATTCTGAACTGCGGCTTTGATTCTGTCTGTATAGCGTTTTTTATCTTTAAATTTTAATGGATCAGTTGACTGAATATTTTTGTTTGTTTCTTTAAAAGTACCCGGATCTGAAATGATTGCAATGTAATCATCACTGGTAATTCGAAAGTGGTGATCACACTTGAAGCATACATGCAAGTTCTTTTGCAATTCTTTCATATAAAGTACTTCATTGCAGCTCTCACATTTGATCCAAACACCATTAGGTAACTCTTTTTTTGTTTGCGTGGTTGGACCTTTTTGTCCTCGTTTAAACCAGGCCATAAGAACTCCATTTGTTCAATTTAAATTTAAACTCATTAACAGTGCGTCTTCGTGTTCTTTTTCATAATAATTTTTACGCAGACCCACTTCTATGAAACCAAATTTTTTATACAGGTTTATTGCCTGTTCATTAGATTTTCTAACCTCCAGATGTATCACACGTGTTGAAATGGATTCTGAAAGGGAAAGAATGATTTCCATCAACCAGGAGGCAATACCCATTTTGCGATATTCACTTGATACCGCAAGATTGGCAATGTGTAACTCGTCTTCAATGAACCAGTTAACCGAATAGGCAATGATTCTTTTGTCGTCAAGGACCACCAGGCATATTGAATATTTGTGTAATAACTCTGCGGCAAACGATACCTTTGACCAGGGGTTTGGAAATATTTCTTTTTCTAATTCGGCAATCTGGTCAATATCATCTTCCTGCATACGTCTTACTTGAAGGGTAACATTCTCGTTTAACTGCTTAAAAAATTCCAAGCTAATTCTCTATTATTGATCAAACGAAATTACCGGTGATTTCGGTTTTCCTGCAATAAAGTTTTGATGATATACTGGTTCTATTGTATCAATGGGTTGAATGTTGTTATTTCGAATATGTTCCAACCCTATCTTTGCAATAGTAAATGCATCCGGCAGCGAAAATTGTTCTGGTGTAGTCTTGTTCGGCAAAATCGTTCCAAGTTCGTCTGTGTGCCCTATAAGTAAAGCGTCTTTTGGGATCTCTTTTGCAATATCATCAAGTGTTATAATAGTTACATCTTTAACCAGTTCATTTATTAAATGATTACGTTCAAATAATGCATAATAATATTCGTTTTTACGGGCCCGAAGTAAAGCCGCAACCTTTCCGTCCATGATTGGCGCCTTGTGGGCAATTGCCTTCAAGGTAGGTACCGCTGTTATGGGAATATCTGTTGGTAGTGCCAAACCCTTTGCGGCTGCAAGTCCAATTCGTAATCCGGTAAATGAACCGGGGCCTATGGAAACAGCTATGCCATCCAGATCATTCAGATTTAAATCCGCGGTTGCAAACAGATCATCTACCATTAAATGGAGTTTTTGCGCGTGGATGTTTTTGATATTCAAACGGCTTTCAGCAACAAGACCTTTATCATCAGCAAGGGCTACCGCGCATACCTTTGTAGATGTTTCAATTCCTAAAATCAGCATTCTATTGGATCCCGTTAAAGGTTATTGTGACCTGTCTTGTTGTTTCATTGCCGCTGTCAAAGCAATGCTGCATTGTAACCATATAGTAAGAACTGTTAATTGAATTCAATATAATTTCCGGCCATTCCAGGAGACAAATACCATCACCATAAAGATATTCATATAACCCCAATTCATCCAGCTCTTCAGTCTGGGGTATACGATAAAAGTCAAAGTGGTAAATTGGCAGTTTGCCTTTGTATTCATTTATCAATGTAAAAGTGGGACTGGTTACGTTATCATTCACTTCCAAACCCACACATAATCCTTTTATAAAAGTAGTTTTGCCACTACCTAGATTCCCGGTAAAACAAACAATATCGCCTTGCTTTAATAACGCAGCAAAGGACCTACCGTATTCCTGCGTGTTTTCAGGACTGGTTGATTGTTTATCAAATACGATTTTATTTTTATTATCTGGGTTCAAGTGTTATTACCGGTAAAACGAGTTCTTCTAATGAAATACCGCCATGCTGAAAACTGTCGGCATAATAATTTAAAAAGTGGTGGTAATTTGTTGGATATACAAAATAATAATCTTCTTTGGCCATGATGTAATTTGTATTTACTCCACGGACAGGTAACCGGTATGCACGGGGATCTTTGATAAATAATGCATGTTTGTTGCTGACTTTGAGATTTCTTCCGAATTTATATCGTAAACTGGTAGAGGTGTGTCTGTCTCCGATTACTTTGGTTCCACGATGACTTTGTATACTGCCATGATCAGATGTGATTACAACGGTATTGCCATTTTCTGCCAGGGAGCGGAGTGCCGAATAAATGTGGGCATGCTCAAACCATGATTTCGTTGTAGATCTGAAAGCAGCTTCGTTGGGAATCATTTCTTTTATAAGTGTAGATGAACTACGCGAGTGAGCAAGTATATCTACAAAGTTGATGACAATTGCAGAGAACGGGGTGTTGGCATAATCGTGAATATCTCTGGCAACATTTTGCGCTTCCTGCATGTCTAATATTTTGGCGTATTTGGGCTCGGGTTTCAGGTTAATGTTTTCCCTCTCCAGCAACTTTAACATTAACTCGCCTTCATAACGATTCAGGCTGATATCATCTTCATCTTCTCCGCTTGACCACATTTCAGGATATTGCTTTTCAATCTCTAAAGGATAAAGTCCGCTGAATATGGCATTTCTGGAATAGGGTGTAGCCGTGGGCAAGATGGAACAATAATGATCACGCTGGATTTTAAAATATGAACGCAATAACGGTTCAATGGCCATCCATTGATCCAAACGAAGATTGTCAATGATTAAGAGAATGGTTTTTTTGTTTTCTTTTATATGTGGAAATACAAACTTGGGTATTACATCAACAGACATGGGAGGATGATCGTCGCTGTTGATCCAATCAAGATAGTTCTTTTCAATAAACCTACCAAACTCGGCGTTGCATTCTTTTTTCTGATCATAAAGGGTTTGTTTTAAACCCAGATCTGGGTGCGAGTCCAACTCTACATCCCATTCAGATAATTTGTTATGAATATCTACCCAGTCTTGCCATTCCATGGGGCCCATCAATTTCATGGCAATTTTGTTAAACTCCATGGTATAGTCTCGGGATATTCTCTGACTGGCTATTTTCTTACTGTCCAGAATTTTTTTACAAACCAGCAATATCTGACTGGGATTAACAGGCTTTGTTAAATAATCATCAATCTTGGCACCAATGGCATCTTCCATTAATGCTTCTTCTTCACTCTTTGTTACCATAATTACCGGCAAGCCAGGATTGATGGATTTAATTTCATTGAGTGCTGTTAACCCATCTATGCCGTGCAGCATCTCATCTAAGAGGATGAGATCAAACTCGGTTTGTTTGACCAGTTCAATACCATCTTCTGCATTTGCTACAGATGTAACATCATATCCCTTGCCTTCAAGAAATAGAATATGCGGGCGCAAGAGATCAATCTCGTCATCCACCCATAATATTTTTTTGCTGTCTTTCATAAAGTCGCCTTGTTCATTAGACGAGTAAAGTACAAATTTTTCAAAAATGAAGCAATCCTTTTATGCATGTATTTAGTAAACCCTGAAAGCTTGTTTTTAAAAATGGAGAAAAGAAAAGGAATGGACTAACGTGTGACATTGAGTAACCACCCAATATGAATGTGTTGCCCCATTGTCTCACGTTAGGCGGTGTTTGCTATGTAAATCTCGTAAATTTGGTAGCAGAAAATTCAAATTTTCTGATTTTCTTTATCTATATATACTTTTTGTCAATCATTTTGCAGAAAATTAATTGAATCCCTAAAAAAAAACCAAATTTTAGATTGAATTGTGTAATTGTTGCCCCAAATGCCCCAAAAAAAATGATTTGAACCATGAATTGTCCCTTGCAGGCAATACTTTTGCTATGTATTTGGAATAAAAAAAGAGATGTTGAATCATTGTCAGTTGCTTTAATTTGTTGTAAAATATAGATTTAATGTCATTTTTTTAAAGTTGGTGTGAAAAATAGAGTTCTGGCATAATGTTTGATAAAACATTAGTGAAATTGGAAATAATTAAAAATAAAATAAAAACAAAACAAACACATTTAATTAACAAAAGGAGTTTATAATGGGTCAACAGCAACTTTTACTCATCGTTCTTTCTGTAATTATTGTAGGTATTGCAGTAGTAGTTGGTATTCAAATGTTTGGTGCATCTGCTGCATCTTCAAATCAGGAAGCAGTCATTAATGACTTGACAAACCTTGCTGCAAAAGCACAACAATATTTTGTAAAACCCACCAGTATGGGTGGCGGCGGCAATTCATTTGTTGGTATTGCAATGCAAGACATGGCACCAGTAGGTAGCTCAGCTACTTCATGGTCTACTGAAAATGGCGCTTATACTATTTCTACCGCTGGAACCGCAACTGCAGTTTCTTTGCAGGGTGTTGGAACCTACCAGGACAAAGACGGCAATGTGGCTCAGGTTGTAATGGAAGTTCAAGCTAACAGCATTTCTATTACTTCTATTGACCGTGTTTCTTCAGGCAGTTAAGAATCGTAAATAACTAATGATATTTAACGAATGTATTGATAATTATAGTTGGGCAAATTGGATTAACATCATAAAAGAGTAATAAAGCTCTATCATTACTATAGTATCATGTTCGAATCAAAAAGGGCCCGGCAACACACTGGGCCCTTTTTTAGTAAAAGGAGATAATAGAGAACCATGGCTGAATTTAGATATACAGGAATGACCCCCAATCAAAAGCGTGTTTCGGGGTTTATTGAAGCCAAAAACAAATCTGAAGCGAAACAGAGGATTGCGCTTATCTCCCGTCAGAAGGGTTTTACGCTCAACTCTATACAAAAGAAAGCAACATATTTGTATAAAGTAAGCCGGCAGGGCGGTTCTCCAATTCGAGGTGAACAGCAGGCTTATTCAAAAGAAGAAGTTGAACTCGCACTCAGACGCATGGGCTTTGATAACGTCCATGTTGAAAAAAGTCTTATTGATGTTCGAATGAAACCCCCACAGGGCGATATTATTACTTTTATTCGTCTATCAGCAGACTTGTTGAGAGAGAAACTTCCTTTTGATGAGATTTTGACCCTTTTGGAAACTGACATCAATAACAAGTCCATGAAAAAGATTATTAAAGAGATCTTGAGCGATTTAAAAGATGGTAAAGATGGTGAAGAAGTTTTTGGAAAACAGGAAGCCTTTTTGGGCAAGTTCCCGGCAAAGATGTTGGGTGTTGCTTCCAAGAGTGGTAATATGGCAGAAGTTTATGAAAATACTGCTATCTTTTTAGAACGCGTTCATGATTTTCAAAAAAGTATCAAAAGCGCTTTGTTAATGCCATCAATTACAATGCTGGTGTTGCTGGGTGCTGTTATATTTTATATCGGTTACATTTTTCCCGAAACTGCTGAAATGTTTGCCAGTTTTGGTGCAGAGCTTCCCCCAATGACTGATTTTAGTTTGAAAATGAGTCATTTCTTAACAGCCAATATAGTGTGGATTATACTTGCAATGGTTGTTCCTCCTATCGTTTTATTACGTCTGGCAGTGACCAAGAAGGGTCAAGTTGTTGTTGGCAAAATATCAATAAAAGCTCCAATACTTGGACCCATCATGCATAAAACTTCGATTGAAATTTTTTGCCGTGTATTCAATTCCATGTACAGTGGATCTGGTGAAAATATTGAAGTTATTCGAACTGCTGCTGAAGCTTGCAGAAATAAATATATGGAAAAACAGATCAAAGAAATTACAATACCTATGATGGTAAGAGAAGGTAAAGGATTTGTTGAATCATTAAAAGCAGCAGAAGTATTTACTGATAATGCGCTCACTCGTTTTAATACTGGTGCTGAATCGGGTACTTTGAAAAAAGTGAGTTTGCAGATAGCTCGTTATTATGAAAAAGAATCCAAATACAAGATGCAGGCCATTGTGGACTGGATCCAGGTATTTGTTTCAATGATCATCATGATTGTGATGACATTGTTGACCGTAGTTTCTTCTGAAACTGCAGTGTTCTCACCCAAAATACCAGGAATGGGAATGTAAAAATGATAGCAAATACACAAATTCCAAATACAGTTGTTGAAATGTTGATCAGAGAAGGTCTCTGTAATCAGGAAGACCTTGCCAAAGTCAACGATATTGTAAAAAACTCTGATAAAAAGCAGAGTCTAGAAAATGTATTAATCAATGAATTAGGTTATGATCGTCACAAGGTATACCAGGCGTTTTGCCGGGTTTATGCTTTTCGTGAAATTAAAATAGATGCTGCATCTGTTTCTGAAGGCTGGTTAAAATTTATTCGAAGCATGTATGAAAACTTGCCACAGAATGTTCAGGATGCATTTGTAAACCGCAAGATCTTGCCCTTTGGATATAGTGAAAAAAATAATGAAGTGACCATCTTTATTACTCCTGATCCAACCGACCGTACAATTGATCAACTACTCAGACAAGCCGGTTTTAAGCGCTTTGAACTTGCTTATGGCAAGCTGGAAGAGGTTGAAGAGATCCTCAAGAAAGCCATGCCCAATGAAAACCAATTCCTTGAAAACCTCAAAGAGGTTACTGAAGAGATGTCTATATCGATGGATGAGGAAGAGGACGATAAAGGGCTGGATGAAGACGAGTTAACGGCAGCTATTAACAAAAGTTTGTTGGTAAACTTGTTTGAGGGATGTTTGATCGAAGCGGTACATAAAGGTGCCAGTGATATTCATATTATCCCCAAAGAAGGAAACATTACAGAAATCCATTTCCGTATTGACGGCAAGCTGCAATTGTGGCACCGCCAGGACGGAGTTAAACCGGAAGCTTTTCTGGCAGTGGTTAAAGACAGAACCCGTAATGTTGACCGGTTTGAATGGGATACCGCGCAAGATGGTTTTATTCAACGAGAAATTGACCATTACCTGCTGCGTTTTCGTGTTTCTATTGTACCCATTGTATCAAGCGCGTTTACCCGCAAGTATGAAAGTGTTGTTATTCGTGTGCTTGATGACCGTAAAGTTATAACCGATCTGGGTAAACTGGGTTTTGATGGTTTTGCAAGAGCAGAGTTTATTAAAGCTATCAAGAAACCCCAGGGAATGGTTATTTTAACGGGTCCTACCGGTAGTGGTAAAAGTACCACACTTGTTGCGGCATTGCATCAGGTAATGACTCCTGAAGTTAATGTACTGACTGTTGAAGATCCTGTGGAATATAATATTAAGGGAGCACGTCAGTTAAAGATCAGCCACAAGATGGATTTTGATAAAGCTATACGTGCTATTCTTCGTCACGACCCTGACATTGTTATGGTGGGTGAAATTCGTGACCAAAAAACAGCCGAGATTGGTATTAAACTTGCCAACACCGGTCACCTTACTTTTTCTACATTGCATACCAATGATGCTGTTAGCGTTATTTCCCGTTTATATAAAATGGGTATAGAACCTTTTCTCATCGCCTATGCTATCAATTTGGTTGTGGCACAGCGTTTGATGCGTACTTTATGTGACAAGTGCAAGAAACCCGTTGAAAATATTGATATGGCGTTTGCCAATTCAATTGGGTTTAAGGATGAAGAGTTACAAAATGCAACCATTTATGAGCCGGTGGGATGTGATAGTTGTCGTAAGGGGTATTCCGGTCGAGTTGCAATTCATGAAGTATTACCTTTTACACCTGATATACGAAGAATAATTTTGGAAGCATCCGGTGATCTGGATGATGACAAAATTCGAGCGAGTGCAATAAAATATGGTATGGTTTCACTGAGGGCGGCTGCACGGACACGCGTGTTGCAGGGTAGGGCTTGTATGGATGAAGTTGTTGCGGCAACTATGGAATAATGTGAAACGAGGTTATGAATGCATAAGATATTAATAGTTGATGATGAACGGGATTTGCGGGAAACTTCGGCTGAATTGTTGAGATTAGAGGGCTATGAAGTGGTTACGGCCGCCGATGGTGACGAAGCAGTGATGAAATCTGGCGCAAATAACTTTGATTTGGCCCTGGTAGACCTGGTTTTGCCGGGTCAGATGAATGGTCTTGAGATTATTTCGAAATTAAGGACCCGATCACCCCAAACGCATATCATTGCATTTACCGGGTTCAGTGGTCAGAATTTCTCTCAAAAGGCAATCAAAGCCGGTGCTAATGAATTTGTTACCAAACCCGGGTTAGCCAAAAATCTTGTTACCAACATTAACAAGTTTTTTAACAAGGAATCAGCTATTGTTAATATACAACCGGAAGATGAAAGTAAACCACAAAATGGATCAAGCGTGCAAAGCAGGCCTGTTCCACATAATGGGACGAATGGAAGCAATGGTACGAATGGTACAAACGGTCATGCCAGACCGGAATCTGCTCCCAGACCTGTTGTGCAGGAACAACAAATTGTTGCGTTTACCCCCTTTGTTTTTTCCAATATGCCTGACCAGCATGTGAGAGGTATTTTGGATCTGGGAACGGGAAAAACGGTTCAGGTTAGGGAAAATTATATCCTTGATGCGACCAAAGAGATGGTCATTGTAAAAAGTGGTAGTCTTTCGTGCTGGTACAGAAATAGTTTGATAGGTTATTTTAAAGCAGGAGAAAGTATTGGAGAATCTTCTGTATTTATATCAGGAAAAACAAATTTTATGCTGCTTTTAAAATCTGAAGAAAGCTTTGATTTAATAGTAATTAATAAATCTGATCTTGCAAAGTATTTTCAGAATAACAAGAATCTGGCTATGCGTTATGCCGCGAACGTGATTTTATGTATGTCGAAAAAGTTTATGCTCACTTGTGAAAGAGTGGCCAGGATGAATGAAGAAGTTAGACAGCTTAAAACACCTGTCGACGGGGTAATGTACTAGTTGGTTTAACTATTTAAAGGGTAACACGGTGAAAAAATCCATTAAGAATAATCCCAATCAGTTTGATGAAAATCAAAGTATTCATAATACCCTAAAGTGGTGGAATTATGTACGCTGGTTTTCTACCATTAGCTTTTTATCAATTGGTATTATACAACTGGCCCTGAAACAGATGACTCTACCCAAGTATACTTTTGTATATACTTTGATAGGCATTATGATTTTAAACATGGCATACAGTTTTTGGCTGGATTCTTTAAAGAATAATCGGTTTTTCATCTTGTTGCACAATCTGCTGGATGTCTGCATCTTTTCAATGGTTATTTATATGACAGGTGGTACAGAAAGTCCATTGATCTGGCTGTATCTAATACCTGTTTTAACCTCCAGCATTACAATGGGAAAAAGTGTAGGTTTTTGGGCAAGCAATATCAGCCTGCTGGGTTTGATAACTGTTTTGTTCCTAACCCAATACAATAGAGTAATGCCCAGTTTTGAGCTTTTACCAGCTTTTCTGATGTTTTTGCGTATGAACATCCAATCCATTTTATCTTATACCTGTCTATTATTTCTGGTTTATTTTATTTCATCATTCCTTTCAAATACTTTGATTATGCAGAATGTTGAATTGATGAAATTAAATGCAGAGTATATTCGGAAAAATAATGAAATGGTTTCCACATATTCCAAGAAATTGAAACTTGAAAAAAGAATCTTTATTGATAAAATTTTGCGTACCCTGCAGCATGAGTTAAATAACCCACTTGCTATTCTGGCAGTTAACGCAGAGTTAATGATGCGAGATGAAGGCAGCTCATATATTGAACGCGTAGATAGCATCCAAAACAGTGTGGGGCGTATACGCGCAATCATTGAAAAAATTGAAGAACACTATCGTGATGGTGAGCACGATTTGATAGATCCTTATAAAATTATTGAATATCAGAAAAAGTATCTTGACGAAAATTGTATGGTTGAAAAGGTTTAATTTATCATGTTACCAGAAATTTTTAATAAAGTAAAAAAACAACTGCCCCCACACGCTGAGGGTATAGACCGTCAGCGTTATCTTAGTGATGCAATGGATAAATTGTCTCCTCAGGAAACCTATTTTCTTCAGAATAAATATAAAGAGTTTTTGTTGGTTATGCGCAAATTGAATGCTTCTGATATTGAAATGGGGGGAGTAACCGCACAGAATTATATCTGGTTCAGATTACAGGGGCGTAAAGTACCACGTCAGGAACTGGGGCATTGGTCAACAGATCAAACCGATATCATGTGCCAGAGTCTGCTTTCTACTAAACAACGTGAAGCATTGATAAGTGACAGAGTATTAGATTTTTCTTATGCTGTATCTGATCAACAAAGTATGATGCGCTGGCGTGCCAGTATGTATGTAGATTTGGGGCACCTTGCGTTGAATATGCGTGCTATTAATACCAATGTTTATCCTTATAAAAATTTGGGTTTTCATCCCAACATTACCAGAGCTTTATCACTAGCTCATGAAAAGCAGGGTATTGTTTTATTAACAGGTATTACCGGTTCTGGTAAAAGTACAACAATGGACAGTATAGTAGATGCCAATAATCAAACGGTCAATGCTCATATTGTTATTGTTGGAGATCCTATTGAATATATTCATCAATCTAAAAAATGTATCATCCGTCACCGAGAAGTAGGGCGAGATGTATTGTCGTTCAAGGATGGTGCGGTTCAGGCATTACGACAGGATCCTGATATTATTGTAGTAGGCGAAATGCGTGATCCTGAAACTATTGTAACCTGTCTTGAAATATCAGATACGGGCCATAAAGTATTTTCAACCTTGCATACCGGTTCAGCAGTAGAAACCATTGACCGTATTGTGGCTGAATGTCCCACATTTGAACAAGAGCGTGTTCGCGTGCGTTTGGCAGATCAGTTAAGAGTTGTTATTTCGCAAAAGTTGATTCCGGGTATTGATCAGAAACTGGTACTTGCAAAAGAAGTTTTACTGGTTACCAGTTCAGTACGTGCGGCTATTCGTAATAAAAATGTTACTGAAATTTATCAGATGATTGCTGAAGGCGGAAAACTGGGTATGAATACTCTTGAACAAGACCTGGTCCGTCTGGTTAAGCAAGGCAAAATTACAGAACAAAATGCAATCAATTTTGCAAACAATAAAAAACGTGCACAGGAATTATTAAGTTAATATTATGAAAAAAAGAGCATTAGGAATATTCATTGATGATTATCAATTAAAAGCTGCGTTACTGGTTAATAACGGTAAAGAGGTAGAGATTGAAGCGCTTGAAACATATCATTTGAGTGAGCAACTTGAAGAACGTGATGCTATGGAAAGCCCCAAAGAAGATAAAAAGCTTGCACTTGATGACCAGGGCTTTGGTATTGATCTGGAAGATAAACCCGCAGATTTTGATGATAATGGCATTAAGCATGATGGTAAAACCAATATTGATACTACAATAGATATTATTAATCATTTGATTCCAAAAGGAACACGTATTGGATTTAATCTTTCCAATTCATTTACATTATATAAAAATATCAGTGATATTCAGGAAAGTAACCGTAAAAAAATCAAAAAGGTGATCTGGTCTGATTTTTATGAAAGTACAGTTAACGAAGCAAAATTTGAAAATGTTGGGTACTTGAAGCGTCAAGACGGTTCTTATCTTTCCGTAGTTCATGATGATCCACTGGTGCTTGCCGCATTGTTTGATGAAGCTACTTCCATTTTGCGTACAGACCCTGTTCGTTTATCAATGGTAGATACCATAGAATTTACCCTGGCACATGAACTGATTAAAAATTATGATTTTGAAAATGAAGACCATACCGCAGTTATTGTATTTGCTGAAGGATTTACAAAAATATTTTTCATGAAGGGTGAAGAAATTGAAACTGTTTTGCCAACAATTCATGAAGGTGCAGATTCTGAAACTGTTTGTGATACGGCTTTTTCTAAGATATTGTTCGAGCTGGATTCAGGTAATATAACTTCTTTAAATAATATTGTTCTTACCGGTGAAATATCAAGACTGGACGCGGAAGCTTATTTTAAAAACCGTTTACCGGAATTGGAAATTATTCGTTTTGATGCATCACGTGCCAGCTATGGAATGAACCAGGACCAGTTTGCAAGTCAGGCTGAATCTTATGGTATCGCTATTGCTATGGCACTCAAAATTCTGGATGAACGCGATTCTACTGTATATAATCAGAATTTTTTGCCAACAAGAATTCGTGATAAAACTTCTGTCTATAAAATTGGTTGGCCGGGTTTATTGCTGCTGGTATTTCTGTTTATCAGTGCTTTTTTTGTAACCAGCAAAAGTATCAGTAATAATATTGAAATTAATAAGGCAAAGTCTAATATAGTTTTTCTCAATAATGAGCTAAATGGATTAAAATCTGTTGCGCACGAAGTTGATAGCTTGCGTGCAGAAATTACAGCAATGAAAAACAATACTGCATTGATAGATTCTATGACCAAAGAGACGATTCGTTGGGCATCTACTCTTGAATCTTTATCTCAGGCTTATAATGAAATTGGTCCGTTTAGTCTATATAAAATGGAAGTTAGAGACCGTTCTCATCTTGTTGCTGATTTGAAAATGGAAAACAGAGAGCAGGTAGTTAAACTTGAACGATATATAGATTTTAGTTTGGTTTCTGCGGTTTATACAGCTGAAGAAGACCGATCTTTTATTAATGTTACCATTGATTGTTTTGTGCAACCCAAATCTTTGGAAGAGACAGTTGAACTAAAAAAAGATAGTTATTGATATGCCATATGTAATTCGAAATACGATATTTATAGCTGTTTTCTGGCTGATTATTCTCATAGGCGGTTTGTATTATGTTTACGGTTATCAGGCCAAAAAACATACCAGTCTTGAAGCCGAGATTAAACAAAAAACAAATCGCGTGAATGATTTGAAAATGATGCAGATCACCCGTCATGAACTTACACAAGAGTATGATTACTTGCGTGATCTTAGCCTGGGTAAGCTGGGTGCTTTGGCCGGAAATGAATCTCCTGGTGAGACTTTTGATTACATGTTGCGAGAAATTGACCATACAAGTTCAAAACTTGTATTAAACCAAGAGTTGGTTGTAAAAGAAAAATTTAAAGATTTTGAACGAAATACTTATTTGTTGTCAGGAGAGTCAGAATTTGAAGATTTTTATCGATTGATATGGTTCCTGGAAAACGGACCTATTTTCTATAATATTCAATCGGTCAGTATGGATAGAATACCAATAGAACAGAAAAAGCAGGAAGAATGGGCAGCTAACCGCGGTGAATTGACATTTGCATTAAGCGTTTGGGGCTTTAGAAAAGAAAAAGGTCTTGAAATGGATAGCTTGAGACGGAATGTTGGCAAACCGGAAATGCTGGCAAGTCTTGTTGATAATTCAGTATCTGAAGCAATTGACAATATATTAAAAGCAGAACAGTCGACTGTTAATGTTAGATCAACAGAATATTCTCACGAACTGGTAACTTTAGAAAATTCTAACCCTCAAGCAGAAAGAGGACAAGGTAACAGTAATGTAACAGCTGTATCAAATCCGTTAGGATTACCGGAAATTTCACCAGCTACAGAAGTCTTAGCAATAACCCCAAATAGTGTGTTGATCAGGGATCAGCACGGACGTATTAAAAAGTTGAGAAAAGGGGATCGGGTTTTGGGTGGTACTGTCGGGAATATTAATGTACAATCTGGCAGAGTTGGGTTCTATATGAATGCGGCGGGTGGTTACAATTCCCTTGAATTATCATTAACCAAAAAGTAAGTGGTACACCATGAAAAGAATTAGAAATATTTGTTTAATCATTGCGTTATTAACCCTGCCCGGTTTAACCAGAGAACGTATGCCCCGTGAACTTGTGCCACCGGCGGAAATGTGTTCAATAAACGGCCAGCTGGAATTTCAAGACGCGATGAGTATACTGAGCGAATACTCGATCACTTTTACAAACAAGCCCATATTTGATCCCACAAAACAGCAGGGGCCAATTGGAGTGGATATCAATGGAATGCAATGGGAAAAAGCGTTGCAGATCATTCTGAGTTCACGTGGTTTATGGTACGATGAGATGGATCATTTTCTGCAAATTGTTGTACCTTCTGCATCAAAAGGCAGCGGAGATGATGATATTAATGTGAAGCTTGGCAGCCGTGAAATAAAGATTGAGACTATATTTTTTGAAGGTGACAGAACGGCTATCTCTGAGATAGGTATTGACTGGAGCACATTTTATAATGGTTCTGTCAAAGTTTCCGGAGACCAGCTGGGTTCTTCATCTATTACTGATAGTTTTTTGAATTTTGAAATTACCTCATCAGAATCATATGATATTGATGTAAGAGCACTATTCAGTATTTTTGATAGTAGAAATATTGGTAAAGTACTAGCGCAGCCACAAGTTGTTGTTACACAAGGTAATGAAGGAAAAATTCAGGTTGGTGAAGATTTTTCAATTAAAACCACAGACTTTGCAGGAAATGTTATTGATCGATTCTTCAGCACCGGTACAATTATGGAAGTTACTCCCTATCTTCTTCAAGATAAAGATGATAGTCACGCAATTGTTTTAAAAGTACATGTTGAACGTAGTCAGGCCGCTCCTGACGCGGTTAGTACTATTGTGAAAAAATCAGAAGCAGATTCATATATTCAACTATTTGATGGTGAAGAAACCATTATTGCAGGTTTATATAATACTGAGAAAAATTCTTTACGCAAAGGCGTTCCTATCATTAAAGACTTGCCGGGATGGTTTTTCGGTTTGTCTTATATTTTTGGCTATAATCGTGAAGAAGTAAGTCAAAAAGAGTTGATCATAATTATCAAGGCAACTATTCTGCCGAGTGTTTTTGATCGTAAGGACTTGCCTGTAAATCAGGACTATTGGGATGATGATGCTGAATTAAAAGTAAGGCCCTATCAGCGTGGTGATATTGAACCCGTACGTCCTGAAAAACAAATTCGTTCTGTTTACTCTGCGCCTCCTATACAAAAGCAGGTTCAACACCAGGCGATCGAAAGTAACAGAATTGTACAGCAGCCCCGCAGTGCATCGGTTGTTGAAACCAAACCCGTTTATAACAAACGAACAACTCCGGTAAAGACAACTCCGCGTGCAACGACTCAAGCAGCTAGCACACAAATAGCGAGATCACAATCAACGAGAACACAAACAGCAAGTGCGCAAACCGCGAGACCACAAACATCAAGAGCACCTGTTCAGAAAAAAATAGTATCAGTTCCCAAATCTGCTTCACAAAGTTCTGTTCAAACTGCTGATGCAAAAAAGAACTATTTTCTGGGACAGATTGTAGAGGTCGATGATAATATAATTTTGATCAAATGGCAGGGAGACTTTAATACTGACAAGCTGAATGGTAAACGGTTTTCAGTAATACGGTCAAATGGTAGTGATAAACCACTCAATGTTGGGAATGTGTTGATCAGGGAAACAAAATATGAACGATCCATTGGTCGCCGAATTCAAGGCGCAATACGGCCAGGCGACATGGTTGTGGTAAAATTCAGTTCAAACGTTTAATAATGAATGTACAGGTTTTCGAGATGAAATTACATAAACTTTTATATATAGCGGCCTGGTTCCTGATTAGCTTTATGCTTGTGCAATGTGATCAAGATGAAGATAAAGTTACGGGTCCCAATACAATTGAACAAGTAAACATGGATACTGAAGATCCCGTGTTGATTGCTGATGGTGTATCAAATGTTACACTGGTTGCAATCGTAAATGATACCAGTGGTTATTCTGCATCTGGTGTGCGGGTTAATTTTCGTACAACACATGGTACAATAACAAGATCTGCAGTCACCAATTATTATGGTGAAGCGTATGCTGTTTTAACCAGTGTAGCCAGTGAACAAGATATTGCAGTAACTGTAACAACATCTTTGCTAGACAGTACTGAACTGTCAAAGAAAGTTGTTAAACCCTATACTGTCAGCCTTACGGTTAAAAATGCAGAGGGTAAAAGTCTGAAAAAGACAACAGCAGATGGTGAAGTTACTGTAACCTCAAAAATCAATTTCCAGTTTATTGGTGTTCAGTTTAACGCAACTTTGAGCCACACCGAGGTTCCGGCAGATGGTATCAATTCATCCGAACTCAGGGTTGTGGTTAAAGAGACAACAAGTAAAAAAGCAGTTAGCAGTTCATATATTTATCTACGTGCATTAGAAAACACTGTACCTCAATATGTTCTGACTGATAATGAAGGTGTTGCAACTGTTAATGTGCTCTCTATGACAAAAGAAATGGTTGATACATTGTTTGTAGAGTATGGTGCGTTTGAAAGTATTGCACTTCCTATTTCATATATTTTACCCAGTTTAGAATTGCTTCCCAAAGAAGCGCAAATATCTGCCGGTGGACGGTCTTCTTTGTATATGACTGCCCGGTTACTTACACATAAAAATAACCCCATTATTGGAGCAGAAGTAGAATTCACAACGACAGATGGTTCTATTACAGCCAAAGCATACACCAATAACAAAGGTGATGCTATTGCTGAGCTGGTTAGTGGAAGCGAAATAAATGAAAATGTTCAGGTTATTGCAACATTCAATGGATTAATAGATACCGCTCAGGTTTCCTTTATTGAATCTGCAGGTGAAAGTCTTTTTGATTTAAAAGCTGAAAATCAATCGGTAATTCGAAATGGATTGGACAAGGTGGGTATTACCGCTAAAATATTGGATAATCAACAAAATCCAATAACCAATACAAAAATTCGTTTTTATTCAAATTACGGGTATGTAGACAGTGTAGCCGTGACCGACGAGTATGGTATTGCGAATGTAACTTATGAAGCAGATGCCGATACCGTTGATGCAAGTGATATTATTACCGCAACCTTTGGCAGTGTTACAAATCAATTGCCAATGGAGTTAAAGGGTGTCAGTATGCAAGTATCTGCAAGTGCCGATTCAATTCAGGCAGATGGCAACTCTAAAACGGTTATTACTGTTCAATTAAAACAAACGACTTCTAAAGAGGTCATTTCCAACGCAACGATCAATTTTAATTCAAGTTTGGGATCAATTCCCAATATTGCGACAACCAATTCACTGGGTGCAGCAAGTGTTGAGTTGGTTTCTGAAACCCAATCTGGTATTGCAGAAGTAAATGTGGTTTATGGTGGTCTGGTGAAATCCATTCCAATTATTTTTGCACCTGAAAAAGCAACTTCGTTCCTGCTTGATGCAGAACCGAGTTTTATTTGGGTTAAAGAAACCGGTAATCTGGAACAAACTACCTTGACTGCAACATTATTATCTCAAACCGGAACTCCGCTTTCAAGTGATGTGATGGTACAATTCCGGATTTTAAGTGGACCCGGTGGTGGTGAACAGATATTACCATCAAACGATCCTTCAGGCTTTGTTTCTTCACCCATCAAGACGATCAATGGTGAGGCAACTGTTACCCTGCGCTCGGGTACCCATTCCGGAACGGTACGCGTTGAAGCTGAAGTGCTTGATGATGATTATAATATATCCGCAAGAACCACCAATGTGGTTATCCGTTCTGGTCCTCCATACATGTGGGTTGATCCGGCTGATAAAAATCATGTTGAGCCCCATATGACCCTTGCGTTTGATTACATCAACCAGGATGGCTGGAACAACGTTAGAGATTATAATGTAACGGTTTATGTTGGTGACCGGTATAATAACCCTGTTGAGGAGGGAACCACGGTTTATCTGACTTCAACAGCAGGTATTATAACAACAGATGTTATGACAGATGCTTATGGAATTGGTTCAGCTACATTGATTAGCGCGAATCCACGTCCAGTTCTTAATCCATCAGATCCGTATGTTCTGGCACCGCATAGAATTCCGAATCCCAATGACAGGAATATAATGCTTCCCATTACTGTACCTGATTTTGAGTTTTCAGAAGTGTTGAACACAATGAATACCTATGATGAAAATGATGGTGTGGCATATGTTTTGGCTACAACCCGCGGTTGTGATCAATATTACCATGAGACAGGCGCTTCCGATTCTTCAATTACGGTATTTACTACCGGTGCGGTTATCTTTAGCGGCCCCTTGTTGAAATTTGAAGTGGTTTCAGACACAGACGAGCTGAATTGGGGACAAGTTGCTACTATAGATATCAAAGTTTATGATATCAATGGTAACCCTGTAGCAAGAGGTTCGAAATTAAATGCATCGACCTCTAAAGGCAAGTTGAACGCAACATCACTCATGGCTGAGGCTGAAAAATATGGCAGTGGTTCAACATATTTTCAGATCAATTTGCTGAATAATATGGATCCTGTAATTGATGATCCTGGTCTTGCGGAAGTAACAGTAGCTCTTGATAGTCCAAACGGTACAACAAGTACCACAGTATATATTAATATGACATTTGATGGGTATGGTGAGTAAGTGAGGTTATTATTATGGGCACATCAGAAACAATTTTAACAATTGGTGCGCTAATGCTGCTCTCGCTGTTTTCTTTGACATTGAATTCGCACATGGTTTATGATCATACAGTTATATATCACAGTGAACAGGTATTGGAAGCAATAGGACAAGCGCAGCTCTATATTGAAGAGGCTGAAAATCTAAGGTTTGACGAAGATAATTCGGCACAGGCCATTGCATCCTATACGGAACCCGGAGATCTGGGGCCAGACAGTGGTGAGTCATATGGAAATTTTGATGATGTAGATGATTTTAATGGATTTTCAGTAACAGACAGTTTGTCAAACTCGATCCCATTTACTATAAATATTTCTGTTCATTATGTGGATCCGGATAATGATTACCGACAGATATCTACTCAATCCTACTATAAAGAAATATCCGTGACGATCGATTCAGATGCGTTTTCCGGAGCTTTGGACGGACAAGTCATTTTGAGAAAATTGTACGCGTATCATTATTTCTTTACCGAATAAGAGGATAAATTATGAATAGTATGATGGATATTATAACATCTCTGATTATTGCCGGAATGTTGATATTGATAATTATTCAGGTGGATTCTAATGTAAAAGCGAGTTCAATATTTTTGCAGCAGGATATCCGGACCCAGGATAATATGAGCGTTTTAAATGATATTGTAAGTTATGATTTTAGAAAAATAGGGCACTGTTTGTCTGATCCTGATAATGCAATATCCCTTGCAGATACAAGCCGAATTCGATTTTCATATAATACCAATCCACGTGCTGTACTGGGCGTACATACTTCAGATTCTGTTCAAGTTGAATATTATTTGTTTGGAGATGATACTGCTTCCCCCAATCCGAATGATAAAAAATTGTTGAGAAAAGTCAATAATTCAAATCATGATGGTTATTGTCTGGGATTAACACGTTTTCGTCTTCGTTATTATAACAGACAAGGAACAGAATTGTCTACACCTGTTGTTGCAGATTCCTTGTCCAGAATTCGATCAATTCGTGTTGCATATCGTATTGAGAGCCGGGAACCTTTTAAAGGAGAATATTCTAAATTTATGTTCGTTACCCGTATAACACCCAAAAATCTTTTGGGTGAATAATCTTTTAGTAGAGGTTTGACATGGGAAAATATTCAATAATATTGGTGTTGGGGTTGATGATCAGTGTCATGTTTGTTCGTATGCAAACCCAGGGCGCTGTGCGGCAGGGAATGTCAACCTATATTGACAATTATAGTGAAATTGTACTGCGTAATATAGCCAACAGCGGAGCTAATGCTGCGCTAAATGAATTAATGCTGGATATTGAAAGGACAGATGGTGTTAGTTATGAAAGTTGGGCGAACGGAAGTTATTCATATAAATATGAACGACAAACCGAGGATCCCAATTTGGGACCGACTATGGTTCGTGTAACTGCCATTGGTCAATATATGGGGGCGTA
Source organism: bacterium (assembly GCA_963693055.1). Taxonomy (GTDB): domain Bacteria; phylum Zhuqueibacterota; class Zhuqueibacteria; order Residuimicrobiales; family Krinioviventaceae. The sequence continues at coordinate 3,639,601 of OY843751.1, read as the reverse complement.
TGATACGGTTGCAGTATTGTTAACACGGCCTTCATTTTCAAGGTTTGCATATTTTACCAATACTGAAGGTAATATCTGGTTCGCCGGTGGAGATACCTTGTTTGGTCCTACACATACCAATGATTATTTCAGAATAAGTGGTTATACTGGAAATCAGGCAGTTTTTATGGGTAAAGTGACCAGTCACCGTGTGTATAGTGCCTATTCACCTTATCAAAAATATTATTCGTCCACAAATCCGGTTTTTAATGCTGGTTCAGAATGGAAAGTACCCGAGTTGCAAATGCCCTCATCTATTCCTTCAGATGTTGCGAATGCAGGTGTAACGGGTGGGCTTTATTTCAATGCCAAATATGTCTGGATAGATTTTCAAAGCGATTCAACGGCTTTGATTTGTGCTAAAAATGTATCAACACCACCAACTGCCGCTGAATATACAAGTTATAATCTTTCTGGTACAAACGGAGTGATATATACAAGATTTTCCAGTGATCCTATAAACACTATAGTAAATGTTGAAGGTACAGTGAGTGGCCAGGTGACTGTAGCGTCTGAGGGCAAGATTCGTGTGATAGATGATTTGATTTGTAATGACAATCCTGCAACAAACCCAACTTCACAAGATATGATTGGCCTTGTTGCAACCAAAGATGTAGCAGTTGCAGATAATCATTATCTTGCAGACAGAACAATTCAGGCGACAATCATGTGCATGAATCCTACAACATATACCTATGAACGTAATTTTTATGTGGAAAATTATTCTGCCCAAACTTATGGATATTTGAGATTGTATGGTGGGTTGATACAATATGCTCGTGGTGCAGTAGGACAATTGGGAAGCCCGCATAAAGGATATTTAAAAAATTATCATTGGGACCCAAGATTAAAAGATATGAAACCCCCGCATTTCCCAATGTTGCTCGCGTTAAGAAAAATTGCATGGTATGATTGATATATGGATAAAAGGAGAAAACTGTGTTAGCCGAGGATGTGAAAAAGTCAGAAGTACAGAATAATCAAGGCACCAAAGACAAACGGTTGCTGGCTTTTTTGGACAAAATAGATGATCTTCCGGTATTGCCACCACTTGCAATCAAGATCCTTGAGCAGGCCAAAAATCCGGATTTTTCTATTGATGAATTGATTGATTTGATCATGATGGACCAGGTATTAACTGCAAAGATGGTCAAGATTGTCAATTCTGTCTATTTTGGTTTAGGGCGTAAGGTCGAGTCTTTGCGTGAGGCTTTGGTTTATCTGGGGATCAAAGAAGTTAAAAATGTTGTATTGACAACGACATTAATGAATACATTTTCAAGCGGAAAAAATTCAAAAATACTTAAATCTTTTTGGCAGTTTTCATTTGCTACGGCGGTTGTAAGTAAACTGCTTGCAAAGAGTATAAAATACAAAGATTTTGAACGTGCCTACCTTGCAGGATTACTACATGATATTGGTGAAATTATTTTGATCCATAATTTTTCTGATGATTATGTCAAAGTATTACAAACTGTAGAACAGGAAAACTGTAATTTTGAACAAGCTGAAAATAAGATTTTTGGTATAAGTCATACGGATTTTGGTCCCTGGTTATTGGAACAGTGGAATTTCTTTGGCGAAATTGCTCATGTGGTTGCAAGACATCATCGTCCGGAAACCGCTATCTACGAACGAACTCTGGTTGCAATAGTGCATTTGGCGGGAGTATACTGCCAGAACCATGACCTGGGTTTGGTGATTAGCGAAGAAAACAAGATTGATATTGAAATGGATTATGCCTGGGAAATTATCCGTAATGAACATTTTCAGGATGAAACACTGGATAACAGCATTCATCTGGGTTTATTGGATAAGAACCTGAATGATATCAAGGAAATTGTTTATAATATTATGACCTAAATCAGGGGGACTTTTAAAAAGCATTTTCTGCTGCTTTTAATAGACACTTGCTTATAGTTGTAGCACCGGTAATACCATCTTTATTTATGTTGCCGGCTTTTTTGATTTTATATTTTACTCCTTCCGCGTAATGCGCATAATTGTTATCCTGATTATTAATAATATCTACCTTGATGATTTTGTGATTTTTAATTTCCAAGGCAACTTTGTATTCAAAGCCATAAAATTCCGCATTTTTTAAATATCTTTCAAATGCAGTGCATGATATTTTATAATGTTTGCCGGCAGTTTGTGAGAGGTTTTTTAATATTTTTTCATAATCCAGCTTGGGCAATCTGGTATTAAAACAAGTAAAGTTAATGTTGAGCATTTATCTTTTTTCATTTTGTAAAAGTGAGTGAAATTGCTAAATTATAATAATTAATTAGTCAGGATGCCGGTATGAATGCTGTTATTCTTGTTGTTGCAGGATTAATTCTATTTTTTGTTGCATATCTCACATATGGAAGATACCTCGCAAATAAATTGGAAATTGATCCCAAAACTGTTACACCTGCGCACGAATTAAATGATGGGGTAGATTATGTGCCTGCTAAAACACCAGTTTTGCTGGGTCACCATTTTGCATCTATAGCCGGAGCCGGACCTATATTAGGTCCCATTATTGGTTCTGCTTTTGGTTGGATGCCGGTGTATTTATGGATTATTGTGGGTGGTGTTTTTATGGGAGGCGTTCATGATATGACTTCCATGATTGCATCTACCCGACATAAAGGTGTGTCCATTGGCAAGATTATTGAAAAATATTTGGGCACACGGGGCAAGCTGCTTTTTATGCTGTTTGCGTATCTGACTATGATACTTGTTATTGCAGTTTTTTGCAAGATTGTGGCAACCACTTTTGTTACGGTACCTTCAGTAGCTACATCATCTGTTTTGTTTATCATTGTTGCAGTTGTTTTTGGATTGGCTATATATAGATCTCGTTTACCTTTGGTGCCCGCATCTGTTTTAGGGATTTTGCTGCTTTTTTTCAGTATTTATTTGGGACAATTGTATCCCATGGTGGTGTATGAAAAGTTTGTTTCACCTGAAACTGTCAAGACTTTGAATGATTTGAAAATGAATGGTTTAGTTCAAGATATTTCAAGTCCTGCCAAGATTAAACAGGTATTAACTGATGTTGAATATAAATCAATTGTTGCTGATGTAACAACCGCCGAAACCAAAAGCCAACGTTTGTGGGTATTTATACTATTGTGCTATGTAATGATTGCTGCTGTAACTCCTGTGTGGATTTTGTTGCAGCCCCGTGATTATTTAAATTCTTTTTTATTATACGCATTGTTAATTGGCGGGGTAGGAGGGTTATTCTTTGCAAATGCCCATGTTGCTTTACCCGCGTTTACACATTTTAAAACAGATATTGGTTACTTGTTTCCGGTTTTGTTTGTGACTGTAGCATGTGGTGCTATTTCTGGTTTTCACTCACTGGTTGCAAGCGGAACTACTGCCAAACAATTAAATAATGAAACAGATGCCAAAATTATTGGTTATGGTGGAATGCTGATAGAATCCTTGTTGGCTATTTTGGCGCTTATGGCAGCGGCAACCATGCTGAAAGGGAATTACAATTCTCTTTTTGCTAATGGAGATTTTATTGCAATGTTTTCTATGGGAGTAGGTAAATTTATCTCAAAAATTCCATTGTTGGGTATTCAGCAAAACAGCGCAATAACTTTTTCAGGATTAGCGGTTTCTGCTTTTGCATTAACCACACTCGATACCTGTACCCGTTTGGCACGCTTTACCTTTCAGGAATTTTTTGATAACAATAAAGAAAAAAAATCAATTCTTTCCACCAATCGATATATCGGTACTGTTGTTACCGTAATATTGAGTGCTGTTTTTATTTTTTCTGGTTCTTCCGGTGCAATTTGGCCCATTTTTGGATCTGCTAATCAATTACTGGCTTCATTGGCACTGCTTGCTGTAACCGCTTGGTTGGCCAATATCAGCCGCCCAAACTGGTTTACCAAAATCCCCATGTTTTTTATGTATATTATAACTATATCCGGTCTGTTTACCTTGATAGTGCAAAATTATCATAAAGGTAATTTTTTGCTGGTTATTGTTGGGGGATTACTTGTGATGGTTTCTGTGTTGTTGTTTATTCAGGCAGCAAAGTTACTTTTAAAACGTTAATTATTATTTATTTGATATCGGAGTATATAATGAAAAATTTGAAATTAGATATTGGACTGTTAAAGGACCATGTAACGCAAAAAGATTTGAAGGCTTTACAGTCTTTAATTGCAAATGTTACTCAAAGTATTTACGATAAAACCTGTGCCGGAAATGATTTTTTAGGTTGGGTTGATCTGCCTGATAATGTAAGTTTGAAAGAAATTGAGGATATTGAAAGTATTGCCCAGGAAATAAAAGATAATGCTGATCATGTGATTTGTATTGGAATTGGTGGTAGTTATTTGGGTGCCCGAGCTACTATTGACTTTTTGTCTGAGCCTTTGACTACGAACAATAAGGTATTGTACTTGGGGCACAATCTAAGTGCAGATTATATGAATGACCTGATTGATTTTATCCAAAACAAAAAATGCTATGTAAATGTGATTTCAAAATCCGGCACCACAACCGAACCCGGTGTTGCTTTTAGAATTCTGCTTGATGCATTAAAATCTGGTTTGTCAAAAGCTGAATTCAGCAGGCGAGTTGTTGCAACTACAGATCAATCTCAAGGGGCACTACGAACAATGGCTGACGCTGAAGGTTTTCGTTCGTTTGTAATACCCGATGATGTAGGCGGTCGCTTTTCCGTTCTTACACCGGTTGGGCTGTTACCGATTGCCGCAGCAGGATATGATGTTGATGCATTGTTGGCGGGTGCAAAAGATGCGGCAGCGTTTTGTAGAAATAACCAGGATGTTCTGGGCAATCCCGTATTAACTTATGCAGCCGCGAGGTATTTGCTCTACAAATCCGGCAAGACCATTGAAGTCTTGTCTGCATTTGATCCCTCTTTGCAATATGTGGGAGAATGGTGGAAGCAGTTGTACGGTGAAAGTGAAGGAAAAGACGGTAAAGGAATATTTCCTGCAAGTACCGTGTTTACAACTGACTTGCACTCGATGGGACAATACATTCAAGATGGTGAACGTAATTTGTTTGAAACCTTTTTAACCATTGAAAATATGCGAACTAAAATAGCTGTTCCTAAAGTTGAGGAAAATCTGGATGGGATGAATTTTCTAGCTGGTATGGATCTTTCTGACGTTAATTATCAGGCATATCGAGGTACCGCTTTGGCCCACGCTGCCGGAAATGTCCCTAATATGAATATTTCGCTCGCTGATAGAACCGAATATACGTTGGGACAACTGTTTTACTTTTTTGAATTTGCTGTTGCTGTTAGCGGTTTACTTTTGGAAATCAATCCTTTTGATCAACCGGGTGTAGAAGCATACAAGCAAAACATGTTTGCATTGCTAGGTAAACCGGGATTTGAAGATCGTCGTAAAGAATTGTTGGGAAAATAAAAAAGAAACGAGATTGTTTTGGACAAGTTTGAAAAAGAAATTATGGTAGTTGACCGGGCAACATTGTTTGCCAAGGGCTATTTTCAGGGATTTGCTCCCGCTGACGGTATTGATTATAAGCAGATCATAAATGAGAATTATTATTACAAAAAGCGCGGTATTGCAGAAAATACCCCGCAGCTAAAACAACCCATTGCCTATTGTATCATTATGAATAAAGATACCGGTGATGTTTTTGCCTATCAGCGGGCATCAAAAGATACTTATACTGAGGAAAGATTGCGTGGCAAATGGTCGTGGGGGATAGGTGGTCACATTGATAAAATTGATTCGGAAGATAGCGATCCTGTAATTGCCAGTATGCTGCGTGAAGTAGATGAAGAGATATTTATAGATAAATTTGATAAACCTATTGTTTTAGGATATATAAATGATGATGAAACAGAAGTAGGACAGGTGCATTTTGGTATTCTGTATTTACTTCGAACATCATCGAAAATCATCAAACCCAAAGATGCAGAAATTGCTTGGGGTGGGTACAAACCAGTAACTGATTTGGAAGAGATTGTTACAAACTCGAACAGCTCGGTTGAGACTTGGTCTGCCATAAGCTTGTTGCAGCTAAAAAATTTATAATATTGGGTTATGAATTAAAAATTTTACTTGCAAGTTTTAACAGAGATTATTATATTTATCGGCTTTGTTAGAACGGCGGCGTAGCTCAGTTGGTTAGAGCATCGGAATCATAATCCGAGTGTCCGGGGTTCGAATCCCTGCGCCGCTACATATTATAGCCCCCCAAAAGGGGCTATTTTTGTTTATGGCCAATTGTTATGACCTCTTAAATTCATACCTGTTAATTATCTCATTAAAAAATGCCCATAATATTTTTTACTTGATTTCTATTAGAAAAAATGTAAATTATAATGTAAACATTTTCATACAATTGATCCTGTTTTGCTGTAAGTTATGTAAAAACAAAATGTAATCGATGTCAATTATGGTCAAATTAAGAGATGTTGCTTATAAAGCGGGCGTTTCAACTGCTACGGTATCGCGTGTTTTGAACAATGATACCAGTGTAAGTATTGAAACCCGTAAAAAAGTTGAAAAAGTGATACATTCTCTTAATTATATCCCCAGTCGTACTGCGCAACGTCTTCGACATCAACAAAAGAAAAGCAATATTATTGGTATTGTAATTCCTGATATTCAAAATCCATTTTATATTGATGTTTTACAAGGTATTGAAGATACAGCTTATGATAATGAATATGCTGTATTGGCCAGTAATTTTTCACAAAGCGAAAAACGTGAAAAACTTTATCTTGATATCCTCAAATCTGAATCTGTCGATGGGCTTATTGCAGCCCCACTTGATGAACATGATGAAACCATTATTGAGCTTGTAAAACGTGGTTTACCAATTGTCTGTGTAGATAGAGGATTGAACGACATTGACGTTGATGCTGTTGTTGTTGATAATTTTAAAGGCGCTTATGATGCTACAAAATTATTGATTGATTTGGGACATCGACATATTGGTTTTATATCCGGATTAATACGTATACCAACAAGCAGGCAGCGTTTGGATGGATACAAACAAGCTCTGCAGGATTTTGGTATTGATTATGATGAAACATTGGTAAAGTTTAGCGATTCAAAACGTGACAGTGGACAACAGCTAACTAAAGAATTGCTGCAAATGAAAAATCCTCCTACGGCTTTGTTTACAGGTAATAATCTGTTGACTCTGGGAGCCTTTGAGAGTATACATCAATTAAATTTAAATATACCCAATGATATCGCAATTGTCGGATTTGATGATATGTATTGGGCCAATTCTTTAAATCCCCCTTTGACCGCTGTTAGCCAACCCGGTTATGAAATTGGCAGGCGCGCTGCTGAAATGTTGTTTCAGCGTATTGAGAATAATGACCGGCCAACGGTCCATGTAGTATTAAAAACCAAGCTTGTGATTCGCCGTTCTTGTGGGTCATAACAGAGTAGGAAAAGATTATGCGGTTTGTTTGGATGATCTTGATAGTTTTCAGTATTTCTTTTACTTCCTGCACTCAATTTAAAGAGTCAGCAGAGTTGTCTGGCTCTGTTCTGGATTCTTCTTTTTTTTCTCAATATATTCATGAATTTAATAAAACCAACACAGAAGCTATAGTCAATTTCATTCCTGATGAAAGCGCTCTAACCTGGCTTGGCCATAATATCCCCTTGTTTGAATGTCCTGATAAAGAAATAGAAAAAATTTATTATTATCGTTGGTGGACATTTAGAAAACATCTCAAACAAACTCTTGATGGATTTGTATTTACTGAATTTATTACCCCTGTCAAACATGCCGGCAAATACAATACAATTAGTTGTGCGTTAGGGCACCATATTGCAGAGGGCAGATGGCTAAGAGATGATCAATATATTGATCAATATATCCAATTTTGGTTCAGGAAAAATAATGGAGACCCTCAGCAGCATATTCACCAGTTTAGTAGTTGGGTACCTGATGCAATCTATCAGCGATTTTTAGTCAATGGTGACACTAGTTTTGTAGTTGATCTGTTGGATGTTTTTATTAAAGATTATGAGCGTTGGGAAGATGAGCGTTTACTGGATTCGGGGCTGTTTTGGCAGCACGATGTTAAAGATGGTATGGAAGAATCTATAAGCGGCTCACGAAGTGATCAGAATGCGCGTCCTACAATCAATAGTTATATGTATGCCAATGCTTTGGCTATTGCTGAAATTGGAAGGTTAGCAAAGCGTCAGGACATTGTTCATATTTTTGAGGAAAGGGCAGAGCATATAAAAAAAATGGTTCATGAAAATCTTTGGGATTCTGATGCCAATTTTTTCAAAGTACGTTTTACAGATGGCATTCTGTCTGATGCAAGAGAAGAGATTGGTTACATCCCCTGGATGTTTGACCTGGTCTATGATGAGCAGCAATATGCCCAGGCATGGAACCAGATTCTGGATGAGCAGGGATTTTCAGCCCCATGGGGTTTAACAACCGCAGAGAGAAGACATCCCCGGTTTAGAACGCATGGAACCGGAAGTTGTGAGTGGGATGGGGCCATTTGGCCATTTGCAACCTCTCAGACGTTGAAGGGATTGTCAAATTTATTGCATCATTACAAAAACCATTCAATGTCAGGAAAGCATTTTTTTGATGCTTTAAAAGTTTATGCCCATTCCCATCAAAAGAATGGATATCCATATATTGGAGAATATCAGGATGAAACTACCGGAGAGTGGCTAAAGGGAGATAACCCGCGAAGTATCTTTTACAATCATTCAACTTTTTGTGATCTGGTTATATCTGGTCTTGTTGGTTTACAAGCTCAAAAAAATAAAGTTGTTATTTCACCACTTTTGCCTGCCAGTGAGTGGGATTGGTTTTGTTTGGATAATTTAAAAGTTCGCGGTCATCTTTTGACAATTATTTGGGATGAATCTGGAAAAAAATACGAACACGGGAAAGGATTGTCTGTTTATGTTGATAAAAAATTGGTTGCCAGACAGTTAGAGCTATCATCAATAACTTGCGATATTTAAAACGGTTTCTAGAATAATTAAAGCAGAACGATTATGGAAAATTTAAAAAATATTTTATTGTTAATTCAACCCAAGAGAAAGTATACATTTGGGTTAATACAAGGATTTACCGAGTATGCAAAATCCTGTGCGCACGATTGGGCTATATGTCGGTCATTTGATTATCGTAATTCCGAAAGAAATTCACATTTAATGGACATGGTTCATTCGAAAATGGTTCAGGGTGTTTTTCTGCGCGAACCCGAGAATCTTGAAGAATATGTGAAATCAGGTATTCCAATTATTAGTGCTCCTTATTCTAAACGTAAAATTAATGATGTTATAAATATTGTTGCAGATCATAAGGCTATTGGAGAAATGGGCGCAAAGCACATGCTGGAGCGTGGTTTCAAGCATTTTGCTTTTTGCGGTTTTAATGAATGGTGGTGGTCTCTGGAGCGGGAATTGGGGTATTCACAAGCTATAATTGATGCCGGATATGATATTCGTTTTTATACGCCGCCTTTGAATAATAGTCATGCTGCATGGTTTGAAGAACCTACATTAATTGCGCAATGGTTAGAATCGTTACCCAAACCTGTTGCTATTATGGCATGTAATGATGACAGGGCAGCACAGCTTGTTGAAGCATCAAAAATTGCAGGAATGCGTGTGCCCGATGATGTTGCAATATTAGGTGTTGGGAATGATATAACCCTTTGCGATACATCGTATCCTCCTATATCCAGTATTCAACTTGATTTGGAAAAATCTGGTTATGAAGCAGCTCAAAAATTAGCCAACTGGATTAATGGAAAAAAAGATGAGGATAATCTTGTATCTATACAACCGGTAAAAGTCATTGTTCGGCAATCATCTAATATTCTAACAGTGCAGGATGAGACTGTAGCACAGGCAGTGAAATATATACATCAACATAATCAAAAGGCACTCAAAGTTGATCAGGTTGCGCGTGCTGTAGCAATATCAAGGCGTCAACTTGAAAAGAAATTCAGACGTGAACTTGACAGATCAGTGCATTTTGAAATAAAACAAGCACGTATTTTACGAATACGAAAATTGTTAGTAGAATCTGATATGACTATAACAGAAATCGCATGTCAGTTGGATTTTCCGGATGTAGCTCATATTTCTCGATATTTTCGGGACATGGTGGGTATGACTCCTCTGGAATTTAGAAAAGAGCATACTTGTAAAAAATTGTAAACTGTCAAGTGTGCGTAAATTGGTAAAATATTGTACTGAATATATATTCAGTAGCTTGTTCATTTTTCTTCTAATTTTGGGCCATTGTAGTCTATTTTTAATATAATTAACATGTTATGTTAAAATGTAACATGTGTGCGGTAATTAATTTTACCGCACACATTTGTTTTTTTACCAAATTTCCCCTCATTTAACAATTCGCATTTTGGTGAAAGAAATACGTGATCTGGCGTTGATAAAATCCCCAAAAAACACAAAATTCCTACTATAACGTTTAAGTTGTCATTTGGATAATACTACCCAATTATCATTTCTCGTGGCAGTTGAACGTCTCCTTTACCCTAAATCCTGCTCCTGATTTTTGGAGCAGGATTAGCTAAGGCAGTATTTATACTACATATATTTACTGCTGTTGCTGAATAGGAAGATAGCAACAGCAGTAAAACCTAAAAATGTAAAAAATAAAATAGCAAAAGGAGGTGATTTCCAACATTACATGCATGCAACAAATAATCCATTTTGACAATAATTAAAAGGAGATGGGAATGATAACTCGATTAATTTCCAAACATTTTCAAATGAAGTTGGCTTCAGTATTTCTATTGCTGCTGATTTCTTTCTCTTTGCATGCCCAAACAACCGGTAGACTTACTGGTATCGTTCGGGATGCTGAAACTCAGGAAGTATTACCTGGAGCAAATGTTACCATTCAAGGCACCATGATAGGGGCCGCAACAAATATTGAAGGTCGTTTTTCAATTGTGAACATTCCGGTTGGAACCTACAATGTTGAAGCATCAATGATGGGGTATACAAAATTAATCAAAACAAATGTTTTAATTTCTCTTGACCAAATCCGTACAGTAAATTTCGATTTACAGACTGCCGTTATTGAGGGGCAGGAGGTAACCGTAGTTGCTGATCGTCAAATCCTTCAAAAAGACGTATCTAATAGTCAACAGGTAATCACTGGTGAGCTGATTGAAGATGCCGCGGGTGTTCGTTCTGTTGGCGATTTTTTGTCAAAACAGGCTGGTATTACAGATGCTGAAAATTTGGGAATTCGCGGAGGCTCAGCTGACCAGACTGGTACCATGATCAATGGACTAACTTTTGTTGACGCTACCTTGGGTAACGCGCAATCTACAATACCGCTCAGCGCAATTGAGCAGGTATCTGTTTTGACCGGTGGTTTTAACGCAGAATATGGTAACTTTCGTTCTGGTCTTATCAATGTAGTAACCAAGGATGGCTCTCCGAAATATCATGGACAATTGAATTATTCAATGTCAACCGGTTCTCCTAAACGGTTTGGCCAATCTGCTTATGACACAAATAACTGGCTGCTCCGTTCTTACTACGATCCTCAGGTAGCATTTGTAGGTACTGCTGCAGGATGGGCCGGTGATAGTAATATGCAGGAGCAATTCCGTACATTCAGCGGATGGAACGCGCAGGCAGAAAGTTATAACGCTGGTAAAGATCCTGCGGATCAAGTCACTCCTCTTGATTTATACTTGGCTTCTGCGTGGATGTTCCAGGCTGTTCCGGATTTTAATGCGTTAAGTGCTGCCGGTTACAGTGTTCCTTCTAATCTGCAACAAGCTTTAATTGATCATGCTCACGATGAAGAGGGTTCTTCTTCTGATTATCAGTTTGATGCTGGTTTTGGTGGCCCTGTTCCACTAGTTAGCAAAGCGTTGGGAAATGCTACTTTTTATTTGTCTAACCAGACTTCGAAATACTACTATACTCAACCCGTCATACGTGATAATGAATTTACAACTATGACCATGTTAACGGTAAAATCCAATATTACTGACAACCTGTCTTTAAAAGCCAATGGCTTTTATCGCAAAATTGCTGGTGTAAGCCCAAGCCGTTCTGCAGCTGGTGATGTTCCTAGTGGTGATGGCCGTGGTGGTTTGATGAGAGTTAATAACCTTAACACTTGGGTAGGTGATGGAACTGCTTATTGGTTGTATCCTACTTATTATACTGCAATGGATGTTTACACAAAAATGGGTGGTATTACTTTGAACCATATTCTCAGTCCCAAAACTTTCTGGGAATTGACAATGAGTTATATGGCAAGTAATAATAAATCTTACCCGGAAGATACCCGTAATACCGATGTTAAAGCACGTTTCGGCCCAATTTCAGTTACAGAGATGCCTTATGGTCGTTACTCTGCTGAAAGCAGTTATTATGTTGAAGATTGGGAATGGAATTATTATGAACAAGTGCCAGGTGTTTCAGAACGTTTTGGTAATAAAGGTGGTAACTTGTATGATGATTCTAAAGAACAGCAATACCGTGTTAAATTCCATTTGGGCAGCCAGGTTACAGATCACAACTATCTGAAAACCGGTATTGAATATAATTATTTTGATATTGATATGTTCCAGTGGAAAGAAAGACCTGCATATGTCAATAATACCTTTGAATTTGCTTATCATAGAAAACCCAAACAGTTTGGTGCATATATTCAAGATCAATTGACGTTTGAGGGTATGGTTGCAAACATTGGTTTGCGTATGGATTATTACAACTCTGGCGGCGGCCAATGGCCTGATGGCGATTTGTTTGCTACAGAAGCCTGGGAAGTAAAAGATTCTGATACTTTGATCGGTATGTTGCAAGATCGTGAATCACATATTTGGGCACAATTGGATGAATATGCCAAAGATCATCCTGAATTGTTCAAAGATATTGAGAACCATCTCTCTATCAGTCCACGTTTAGGTGTTTCTTTTCCAGTAACTGACCGTTCAAAAATCTATTTCAACTATGGACATTTCCGTTCAACCGTTCCTTATTCAAAAATGTTTTTGAACCACTATCGTAATTCAAGCAAAAATAATTTGGAAGAATTGGGTAATCCCAATCTTGAACCACCCAGAACAATTGCTTACGAATTGGGTGTAGATTATAATCTGGTTGATCAATATTTGGTACACGTGGCTGGTTTTTATAAAGATATTACCGGTCAGCATGGTGATATCAATTACAGAGATACTTCTGGTTTGTTAAATTATGATTACAGAGCAAACAACAATTATGAAGATATTCAAGGTGTTGAATTAACTATTACCAAGCAGACAGGTACCTGGATTTCCGGTTGGTTGAATTTCCGTTACATGATTACAAAAAGCGGTACTACCGGTCGTAGTATGATTACCGAAGATAATGTAATGAGTGATCAGGAAGGTTTGTACCAGGGTGATGAATCTCGTCCAAAACCACAACCTGATTTTACTGCAAATATTATTTTCCATACTCCTGCTGAATTCGGTCCTCAAGTTGCAGGTAATCATGTATTGAGTGATTTCCATCTCAGTATTTTACCCACATGGAGAAAAGGTGAATTCTTTACCTGGAACCCATTGAGCAAACTTCATCTTGAAGACAATATGAACTGGCCAGATTATTTTATGGTCGATATGCGTCTCAGCAAAACCTTTACCGCCAAACATACCAATTTTACATTCTATATGGATGTTGACAATGTATTCAATTACAAAGTCAACCTGATGGCTTATGGTTATCCATTTTCGAATGGCGATGATACAAACAAATATCTCAGATCATTACATTTGCCCATGTATGATTCACCTGAATTTGATAAACTGCGTGAACTCAATCCTGGCCAATACATTGCCGGTGATGACAAACCCGGAGACTTGAGATCTGATGACAAGCCTTATATCAACGATCCTGATAGAACTTTTCTGATGTATGGTGAACAGAGACAGATATGGTTTGGTTTAAAGGTGGACTTTTAATGAACCTGAAATGTAAATTGGTTTTCATTTTAACCGACTGGAGACAATTATGAGGAAACAGATTTTACATAAAAGACTACTATTTTCCCCGTTAAGTCTGGGAATGGTAATCTTGTTATTATTTACACTGTTGTTTTGGGATCCCGCCACAGCAGCTGTAAAGTCTACATTGATTAAAGTGGGCCGTTACTGGGCAAATGCAAGTGACGGTGGTGGCAATGTATCTGCGGATTTTACCAGTGGATGGTTCCCTGCAGATATCAACGCCATTGGTAATAATATGAGATGGGGAGAATGTTATACTGGTGGTAATATCTTTCTGGCTGCCAGTAATTATAATTATCAAGGTGAAACCGTTCCATATTCACTGTTTGTTCCTTCACCTCCTGATAAACCTGAAGGTGATAATGTTGAACCGTTGCAGAGTTATACCCGATATGGTTACAAACAAAGTTATGTAAACTTTGAAGATGTTACCCTTGACTGGTATGGAGATATTGATGCTTCTAAAATGATTGGTAACAGTGATCAAACCGTTACTTATACAACTCGTTATGAGAATGGTGTTGAACTGAGTCGTAAAGTTGTTGCTTTTTCAAATCAATATCATGATGATTATATTATCACAGAACTTGATTTTACCCACAAGGGTGATCAGACTCTGAATGATTTTGTGATTTTTATGTGGCAGCAGGAATCGGGTACACAGCGCGCAAATGGTCGTAATCCTTCTCCGGATGATAATGAAGGTTGGATAGACCAAACTGAATGGTTGCATTATTATGGTGCAAAACCTGGTGACAGCCTGCGTATTTTCTATCAGTACATGGCAGATGATCCACGCACATCTGGTGATATGATGGGTGGCCCTGTTGTATCACAAAAAGGCCGTATGATTGAAACCGGTTTTGAATGGTGGGCCATTTTGCATGCTTCTGAAGCTCCATTTAGTGGTGCTGCTGATAATTCTGTAAATGATCCATTGCAACCCAAAGTAACCTTTACCATGACATCTCAAAATTTGCCAATTGATGATCCTTCTGGTTACCCCAACGATCCATTGGGTGAAAAATACCAAAAATACCTGCAGGGATATTTTGGTAAAGAAGGTGCCCTTAAAATGGAAGGTAACTATGAAGGTACATATCATCGTATGAATACTGATGAATATGGCAGCCCGGATTGTTATGCAATGGGTGTTGGTCACAGTCACGATGGTGCTTTTCCAAGACGTTATGTTGTATTTGGTCCTTATACTTTTGAACCCGGTCAGTCACTGCACATTGCATATGCAAGTGGTGAATCTGGTATTGGTATAGAAAAGATGAAAGAAGTTGGTAACGGTTGGTATAACCAAACTCTGGAAGCTCCGGAAGATCTTCCCAATGATGAAACGGGATACTTTCCAGATAATTTTAAATTTCCAAATGGTGCAAATCAATTTGATATCAATAAAGATCTTTGGATCAGTACGGGTATTGACTCTTTGCATAAAGCCGCTTATGAAGCACAGTGGAATTATGATCACAAATACATGGTACCCATGTCACCTCCACCTCCGTCTGTAACCATTACCGGTTACCCGGAATATGCTGAAGTAAAATGGTCAGATGCTGAAGCTGAACAAATGGAAAATTTTGCGGGTTACCGTATCATGCGTAAAATTTCCAATCAAGATACTACATTTTATGATGTAGCTTATACTACAGATGGCAGCGATGGTACAAATGGTGAACATATCTTCCAGGATACCAGTGTACTGCCGGGTGCATCTTATTATTACTATGTTCAGGCAGGTGTAAGAGTATCTGAAAATGATATGAATGCATCACCCCGTGAAAGAGGTAATATTATCTGGAGCGGTCGTGTTTATAATCCTACAACTCAATGGATTGATCCTCCACGTCGTTCGCAGGACGATTTGTCTAAAATTCGCATCGTGCCTAATCCTTATAACATTAATGATCCGGCGCTGTTGACATACGGTTGGACTGATCAACGTGGAATCATCTTTTTTAATCTTCCTCCTAAAGTGACGATTAAAATTTGTACCGAATTTGGTGATCTGGTACAAACTATCGAGCATGATAGCCCGGTTCTTGCCGGTTCGACAAGATGGGACATGCTTACCTCCAGCCAGCAGGTTATTGCGAGCGGAGTATATATCGTTATTTTTGAAAAACCTGATGGCGAACTGTCTTACCAAAAACTTGTTGTGGTTCGTTAATTCACTAATAGGAGAAATATTATTATGAAACGTCTTTATATATTTCTAATTATTCTTTTAATCGGCGCTATGGCCAGTCCTCTTATGGCTCAAGTCGGTTTAAAGAAAGTAGGACAAAGCACCATGAACTTTCTGCAGGTCAGTTTATCACCCAGAGCAAGTTCCTTTGGTGATGCCTACACCGGTGTTGGTACCGGCTCAGAAGCAATTTTTTACAATCCTGCCGGTTTGGCAGAACTAGACACAAAAATGGACGCTTTTTTTACTTCTACTCAGTGGATTGCGGACATTCAATATATTGCAGCAGCAGCTTCATGGAATTTGAACACTATAGGTGTAGTTGGTGTTAGTTTTATGTCTGTTGATTATGGTGATATTTATGGTACAAGTCTGATGCCCAGTTCTCAGGCATCTTCAGATGATATTGGTTATATTGATAATGGTTTGATGGACAATGTTGGCGCACTTGCTATAGGTGTTTCTTATGCACGTGCCATTAGTGCCAAGTTCTTGATTGGTGCTAATATGCGTTATGTTAGACAACAGTTGGGTCAAAGCACAATTTCAACCGGTTCTGTTGATAATGAAGCTGGCAAACTTGCTTTTGATTTGGGTTTGAAATATTATCCCGGTTTTAAAAGCTTTCGTTTTGGTATGAGTATTCGCAACTTTGCAACTGCTGTGAAGCACCAGGAAATTACTGCTCAATTGCCCCTGACTTTTGCTTTGGGTGCAGCAATTGATGTTCTTGATATAGTTGCTCCTGATCACAGCCAAGACAATGTAATGACATTGGCTGTAGAGTTTTCTCATCCCAATAACTATACTGAACGTGTAAACGTTGGTTTAGAATATACCCTGATGCAAATGCTTTCTGTACGTTGTGGTTACCAGTCAAATCTTGACTTTGGTGGCTTGTCTGCTGGTTTTGGAGTTTGTCCATCAGTAGCAGGAAAGAAAGTTGATATCAGCTATTCTTATTCAGCATTTGACGTGTTTGACAGTGTAAACAGATTTTCTATTAAAATCGCTTATTAATACGTAACACGGCGCCGGAATAATAATGAAATATGCCTGCTTATTCCGGCGCTTTTTTATATCTAAATTGTAATGTTTAACGAATCAAGTTATTTTGCGGTTGCTTTTCATATCATGAAGAATATATTATATTAATGCCCCTTGATCAGACGATGAATCTGTCATATACGAGTTTGAGATATATTGGAAGAAAAGACAATTCAATTGTAAAATAATATTCGAAATTCCCGGAAAATTGTAATCATGTTTTATTCTCAAGAGGTTGAGGAAATGAAAAGAGTTTTATTAATCCGGATTTTGGTTTTATTGTTTATTTTATCTCTTGCATGTGTTAACAGCAAAGAGTCGAATACGTCATCTGATGATAAAGTATATTTGCACTCTAATTTTAGAGAACCTAACGGTATTGGCGGATTAAAGCTTGAATACAGTACAGATTTGTACAATTGGCAAGAGATACCGGGTGTTATATTTGAACCTTCTGTTGGCACCGAAATTAAAAATCAAGACCATTCTTTTAAAATCATGCGTGATGCGTTTGTTGCTCCTGATCCTCAAAATGCAGGTTTTCATCTCATTTGGACAAGCGGCTGGGACCGTAAAGATATTGGGTATGCCCATTCTACAGATTTGATTCATTGGACAGATGAGAAATTGATTCCGGTAATGAAAGAAAAACCGGCTGAAAATTGCTGGGCCCCAAAACTGTTTTATGATAATCAACAATCGCAGTGGATTGTTTACTGGTCTACAACCTTGTCTGACAATACCTTTCCTCGGGATGATGATCCCACTACTACAAGAAATCATCGTATCTGGTACGTTACAACCCGTGATTTTCAATCCTTTTCAGAACCGCAGGTGCTTTTTAATCCCGGACATAGCTGTATTGATGCTTTCATCCTGAAATCTGATGATAAATATTGTCTTTTTTTTAAAGATGAACGTGGTAATGATGCTGTGGATTACCATCCTGGTTTCCAGAATATTCGCATGGCAGAGAGCATCAGCCCTTATGGACCCTATACGAATATTTCAGAGACCATTACAGGTAAAGGTCCCGGACCAGGTAATTGGCAAAACGAAGGCCCTTGTGCTATTCAAAAAAGTGATTCTGTGTTTGTGTATTATGATCACCATGGCAGCCAACCTTATTACGGTGCAGTTGTATCAACAGATTTGAAAAATTGGCAGGATATTTCGGAAAAGTTGAATTTCCCGAAAGGCGCCAAACATGGTCATGTCTTTATTGTTGATCCTAATATTGTTGATAATCTGTTAAACCGAATTTGATGCTCACCCTGATTTACCAAGGTTGATTATGAAGAAAAAACTTTTACTTTTAGCCCTATTATTGGTATTTTTTGCAGCTTGTAATAAACCTATAGATCGATATGCACTTGTACACCGTCACAATCCTGAAATTAATAAAGTAGATCCTTTATCTCCATTTACTGTGGGTAATGGAGAGTTTGCATTTACGGTAGATGTAACCGGTTTGCAGTCCTTTACGGATTATTATTATAATGAGGGCATCCCCCTTGAAACCATGTCCAGTTGGGCGTGGCATACGACTCCCAATATAGACAATTATGCCCTGGAAGATGCATCCGAACCCTATGAATTTCAATGGCGCGTGCTTCAATATGCGCGTAAAGAAAAGAGTCCGGCGGGGCAATATTTTCGTAAAAATCCTCACCGAATTCCCATGGGGCGTATAGGGATGAAGCTTTTAAAAGCGGATGGCAGTATTGCAACCTATACAGACCTGACTGCAATTGATCAAACATTGGATTTGTGGACAGGCTGCATTACCAGTCATTTTGAACTGGAGGGAAGCCCTGTAACAGTAGAAACGGTTTGTCACCCGGATAGGGATATGATAGCGGTCCGTATAGAATCTTCACTTTTAAAAAGTGGCAAATTAACACCATTTATACATTTCCCCTTTGACTATGACCAGAATATAAAAAATAAACCCCCCATTGACTGGGACCATCCTGAACTCCATTCCACAAAGGTGAATGAATTATCAGATGGTGTTCTGTTCAAGCGCATTCTGGATGATGATGTTTATTACGCGCGTTTAAGTTGGAACAATGAAAAATCTATTATAACTGACAGCAAGCATCGGTTTTCAATTCCTGTGGATGGTGATGTGCTGGAATTTGATTGTGATTTTACCGCTGAAGAACAAACAACACCTTTATCTGAATTTAAAGAAACCCTTGACGCCAGTGCAAATGCCTGGCAGGAATACTGGACGACCGGTGGGGCAATAGATCTTTCAGAAAGCACAGAGCCCCGGGCTATGGAGCTAGAGCGCCGCATTGTTTTGTCACAATATCTGTTACGGGTCAATTATGCTAGTACGTTTCCTCCCCAGGAAACCGGTTTGACGCATATTAGCTGGTATGGCAAACACAATACGGAAATGTATTGGTGGCATATGGCCCATTTTATTCAGTGGGGCCATATAGATGTGGTTGAAAAAAGTTTAGCCTGGTACCAATCCATTTTGCCTGTTGCCAAAGATCTTGCTGAAAAACAGGGCATTAAAGGTGCACGCTGGCCCAAGATGACTGGTCCGCATGGACAGCCCAGTCCCGGTAATATTAATCCTTTTATCATTTGGAACCAGCCGAATGTGATATATTTGTCTGAACTGATTTATCGGGTTAGGCAGGACAAAGAGACGTTGGAGAAATATAAAAACCTGGTTTTTGAATCTGCTGATTATCTGGCAACCTATGCGTTTTACAATGAAAATGAAAAACGATATACATTGGGGCCGCCCATTAAAAGTGTTTCAGAAGATCATGGCGAAAATAATACAAAAAATCCAACATTTGAATTGGCTTATTGGTATTACGGATTATCTGTTGCCAGACAATGGCGTGAACGTTTAGGCTTGGAAGCTGATCCCCAATGGGATGATGTTTATAAAAAGTTATCCCTGCTTCCTATTCAAGATAGTTTGTATCTGGATATTGAAACCAATCCAGATATTTTTAAAGACAACCGCAAGGGATTATCCTCATCTATGGTGATGGCATTGGGATTTCTACCCAAGACCGAACGTGTAGATAAAGCCATAATGAAAAATACATTTGACACGCTCAAAGAGATACAGGGAATTGATGCCTTTGTAAGCTGGACATCCGGTAAAATGGCCATGACCGCGGCAAGGCTGGGCGAAACAGATGTAGCGGTTGATATTTTATGCAATACTCATGAACGTGCTCGCTATTTACCCAATGGACATGTAAGACGTCCCAAAGAACCTAAAAACTGTCCCGCATATCTGCCGGTCAACTGTTCTTTGCTTTCTGCAACTGCATTGATGGCCGCAGGATGGGATGATGCACCAGATGTAAATGCCCCCGGATTTCCTCAGGATGGGAGCTGGAAAGTAAAATGGGAAGGAATTAATCCACTTCCTTAATTTTACTTGTGAATACTGATATCGGAGATACAATGAAAAAGATTTTGTTTGTTTTTATATTATATTTCTCAACTTTGGCGTTTGGTGGCGAACATTCTACTTTTTATAATATACTGGATTATGGTGCAGCCAATGATGGTTCTGCCAAGATTACTGATTTGGTAAAAAAAGCAATAGATGATGCTTCCCAGACTGGCGGTGGTACCATTTATTTCCCCGCGGGCGTGTACCTGACTGGCCCCATTCATTTTAAAAGTAACATTACCATTTATATTGATGCTGGTGCAGTACTGAAATTCAGTGATGATTTTGATGATTACCTGCCTATGGTAGAGTCCCGTTGGGAGGGGATTGATGTGACCAATTTCTCACCCTTGTTTTACGGGTACAAAGTTGAAAATATTGCGATACGTGGACGGGGCACCATTGACGGTCAGGGAAAAAAGTGGTGGGCATTCATGTATGAAGCCAATAAAAAATATGTCAAAGATGGCCCCAAATCACGCAGTAAATGGCAAAATATGTTTGTAGAAATGAATAAGAATATTGTAAAACCGGATGCGTCTGAAGGCCTGGACCGCGGATTTTTGCGTCCACCGTTCATTCAGCCCATATATTGCAAGAATATTCTGATTGAAGGTATCACCATTACCAATTCACCCTTTTGGACCATTAATCCTGAATTTTGTGAAAATGTAACGGTAACTGGTGTAACTATCAATAATCCCATCTCTCCCAATACCGACGGGATCAATCCATCATCCTGTAAATATGTACATATTTCAAATTGTCATATCAGCGTGGGAGATGACTGTATTACTATCAAATCCGGTCGCGATAAACCGGGACGTTTAAAAGGTGTTCCTGCCGAAGATTATACCATTACCAACTGTACCATGCTTTCCGGGCATGGTGGTGTGGTTATAGGCAGTGAAATGTCGGGTGGAGTAAAAAAGATCACCATATCCAACTGTGTTTTTGATGGCACGGACAGGGGCATCCGCATTAAATCCATGCGCGGTCGCGGTGGCACGGTTGAGGATATTCGTGTAAGCAATGTGATTATGAAAAATATCCGCATGGAAGCGATCAAGCTAAACATGTTTTACCATGAAACTCCTGACGAACCGGTTTCGGAACGTACACCCATTTTTAGAAACATGCATTTCAGCAATATCACAGCGCAAGCCAAACAAGCGGGGTATTTGTTGGGACTGAAAGAAATGCCCATTCAGGGTATTACCTTTAATGATATCAATATCGATGCCGAAATCGGCTTTAGCATCAAAGACGCGCAGGACATAGAATTCCATCATGTACAGGTAAATACAGAGAATGGTCCCGCTGTTTTTGCCGAACAGACTGAGAATTTAGAGATCAATGGCGTTAAAACATTGGCACCACACAAGGACACACCGGTTATAGAGTTGAGTGATGTGAAAAATGCTTATTTTTATGGAAATTCTACATTACCGGGAACAGAAACCTATTTGAAAATATCCGGAGAAAATACCCGGGACATAACACTAGGTGGTAATAATTTTAGATATTCTAAAAATCCGGTCGAAATTGCGTCTGATGTTAACGCAGATGCTGTATTGGAGCAATAACAGGAGATTTTGATATGAAAATCCAATTGACTGTTATAAAGAAACAATATTTCTTATGTTTGGTTATGCTCTTGTTGTTTGCATTCGCTTTGCAAGGTTTGGCTGAAACTCCGATTCAGGCAATCGATGTTCCTTTTGAAATAGATGTATTTCAAGTTCCGCAGTTTTTTGATAGACAGGTCAATATTCTTGATTTTGATGCAGTACCTGGCGGCAAAGTATTGAACACAATAGCCATCAATTCAGCCATAAAAGCCTGTGCGGAACAAGGTGGGGGAACCGTTGTTATTCCGAGAGGTATTTGGCTGACCGGCCCCATCCATCTCTTGAGTAATATCAATCTGCATGTAGAGGATGGTGCTTTGGTGTTATTCAGTCCTGAATTTGAGGATTATCCCCTGCTGGAGCGTCCATACCAGGGAGGACGGATTATTCGCTGTACATCTCCCATAATGGCTGTTGATCTTGAAAATATCGCCATAACCGGACAAGGTGTGTTTGATGGAAACGGGCAAGCCTGGCGGCCGGTTAAGAAAATGAAAATGACAGAAAACCGTTGGAACGAATTGCTGGAATCGGGTGGGGCTCTGGAACCTTCCGGTGAACAGTGGTGGCCTACAAAAGCAGCGCGTGACGGAAGAAATATTGTACGTAAACTCGCCGCTGATCCCAATTCGCCTTTGGAAGCTTTTGCTGAAGCAAAACAGTATCTCCGTCCGGTAATGGTCAGCTTTATCAATTGCAAGAATTTGCTGTTGGATGGCCCGGTTTTTCAGAATTCTCCCGGTTGGAACATCCATCCCATGGTGTGTGAGAATATTACCATTCGCAATATTACCGTTCGTAATCCATGGTTCTCGCAAAACGGTGACGGACTTGATCTCGAATCCTGTAAAAATGTATATCTTTATAA
This sequence comes from bacterium, assembly GCA_963693055.1. GTDB lineage: Bacteria > Zhuqueibacterota > Zhuqueibacteria > Residuimicrobiales > Krinioviventaceae. The sequence goes on along the minus strand of OY843751.1, from coordinate 3,616,348 downwards.
TTCCAGCTTTGATGTTGGAGACGACGCAATTTGTTTAAAATCCGGCAAGGATAAAGCCGGACGTGAACGTGGTATTGCCAGCGAAAAAATGATCATAACCAACTGTATTGTCTATCATGGGCATGGCGGATTTACCATTGGCAGTGAGATGTCTGGCGGCGTTAAAGATATTTATATTTCTGATTGTACATTTATTGGAACAGATGTGGGTTTGCGCTTTAAAAGCACTCGCGGTAGAGGTGGTGTTGTTGAGAACATTTGGTGTAAAAATATTGACATGATCAACATCCCAACCGATGCTATCCGGTTCAATATGTATTATAACAATAATGCACCTAAAGATATTACCGGTGGGAATGAGGGCGCTCCTGCGGTACCTGTTTCGGAAGAGACTCCACAATTCCGTAATATCTGGTTGAGTGATGTTACCTGTCGTGGAGCGGGCCGTGCCGTTTTGCTGCAGGGATTGCCGGAAATGCCAATACGGGGCATACACCTGGATAATGTCAATATTTCCGCAGATAAAGGATTAATGTGCGTAGATGCGGATGGAATCCAGTTAAAGAATGTATGTATTGAACCTGTAACCGGTCCGGCATTGACTATTGCAAATAGTATAAATGTATCCATTGATTCACCCAAAGTTGTGAATAATGACAATGTTTTTATCAAATTGGTTGGAAACAAAACCAAAGATATTGAAATACTGAATTCTGAATTAGAGAAAAATCAGATTGTTTTTGAAAATGGAGCCAGGCCTACAGCTATTTTAAAAAGATAATATAAAGGAATGTGTTTGCTTGGCCTGAAAAGTGGTTTTAATTATTCTTTAATTATTATTATTTATTTTGTCTTGTACATGTATAGACTTGAATAAGGAGCAAATCCGTGAAAAGAATAATTTTAATAGTGGCGATAATTTTTTTGCCTGTTCTGGGATTTTCACAATCTCATAGTGGAGCGTTAACTGGTGAGCGATACCGGGTAATTGTGAGTAGTGATATCGGTGGCAGCGATCCTGATGATTTTCAATCCATGATCCATTATTTGCTTTATGCCGATGTGTTTGATACCGAAGGACTGATTGCTTCTCCTTGGGGTGCGGGTACAAAAGAGGATATTTTTGATATCATTGATCTGTATGAAAAAGATTATGACAATTTAAAAACATGGTCAGAGAATTATCCTGATCCTGATGTGTTACGTGCTGTGTGCAAACAGGGCGCAATTGATCGCGCACCCGGCAAAGGTTACCGGGACGCAACAGAAGGCTCGGACTGGATTATTAAATGTACGCACAAGGACGATCCACGTCCCCTGAACATATTGGTATGGGGGCTGTTGGAGGATGTTGCACAGGCATTGCATGATGACCCGAGCATTCAGGAAAAGATACGAATTTATTATATCGGTGGTCCCAATAAAAAGTGGGGTGCGGATGCATACAATTATATTGAAGAGAATTTCCCCGATTTATGGATGATTGAGAGTAATTCCACGTATCGTGGCTGGTTCAACGGTGGAATAATGGATGGTAGCTATGATAACCTAGAGTTTTTCAAGCAAAATATTGACGGTCATGGAGCTTTGGGTACTGCTTTTGGAAACTATTATGGCGGCAGTATCAAGATGGGAGACACTCCCAGTGTTGCATGGCTGCTGCATGGGAATCCTGATGATCCCTCTGATGAAAGCTGGGGAGGGAGTTATACCAAAACCGATTATCGTCCAAAATCGGTTTTTTACGGACACACAAACAAAAACGACAAAGTTGAAGTTTTTGGTATAATTGAGATTGTTTTGGATGGACCGGATATAGGTCCTGCGAACGATGAACCGCAATTTACTTTTACTATTGCAAAACAGGATTTTCAGGGTTATTATTATGGAAACGGCAAGTATATACTCCGTTTTGCGCCAAAGGCTGTTGGTGTTTGGAATTATCAAATCAAGAGCGATATATCTGAGCTGGATGGCGGAAAAGGTGTTTTTACTGCTGTTGCAGAGAATAGTTTGCCCAAATATGACAAAGCAGTAGCCCATACGCACTGGTGGACCGATAGGCTTGAGCCTGAATTTAAAGAGGGTGCCCACTATGGAGCTGTTACGGTGAATCAATGGCGCAAAGCGTTTCTCGATGATTTTGAGGCCCGTATAAACCGTTGTCTGGAACCTAAATGAGAAAAGTTGTAATTAACTTTTTGGGAGATGGGATTTTGAAAAAGAATATTTTGATACGATTGAGTATGTTGTGTACTGTTTCTTTTTTACTAATAACATCAAGCTTGTTGGCAGAAGTGAAAGAAATTCCGGCTTTTCCTGGTGCTGAAGGTTTTGGCGCATATGCCAAAGGCGGACGCGGTGGCAAAGTTCTACATGTTACCAACCTTAATGATGATGGACCCGGAAGCCTGAGATGGGCAGTAGAGCAAAAAGGCCGCCGTACGGTTGTATTTGATATCTCGGGTATCATTGAGATCAAAAGTAAGCTTGATATTGAAAATCCTTACATCACCATTGCCGGACAAACAGCGCCGGGCGATGGAATATGTATTAAAGGTGAAACCCTTGATGTAGCTACACATGATGTGATTATTCGTTACATCCGTTGTCGATTGGGCGATTCCATGCATGGCGTCGGCGGTCTTCAGGGTAAAGATGCTATCAGTGTTTCCAAAGGATGGGACATTATCATTGATCACTGTTCCGCAAGCTGGAGCCTGGATGAAGCGTTATCTGCCTCGACCCATTATCCCAATATGACCCGAATCACCGTTCAATGGTGTTTCATTACCGAGGGTTTAAATCCCGATAATCACGGATTTGGTTCCCTGATCCGCGGTTCAGGTGGTGCAAAATTCAGCTATCTTTACAACCTTTACGCGCACAACCGCGGTCGTAATCCGCGTCCGGGTAATTATGATGATAATCCTTATTTTAAAGACTCTGATGGATTTTTGCTTGATTTCAGAAACAATGTAATCTATAACTGGGGCGGTGATTATGCGGGTTATAGCAATGACGCAATAAGCATTACACGTTTGAATTATGTGGGCAATTATCTCATACCCGGTATAAATTCAGCAAATAATGGTATTGCTTATTCCACCGGTTCACCTTATAACCGTTCTTATTTTGCCGAAAATTATTATGATGGTCAACTCGTTGAGGACCAATGGAGTTTGCTGAGATGGCGGGAATCCTGGTCTGATAATGATATTTGCAATTATAAAAAAGATCAACCTTTTGAAACCGGCCCTGTAAAACATTTGGAAGCACCTGAAGCATATAAACGCGTTTTGCAGAGTGGCGGGGCAATTCTGCCAAAACGGGATGCTGTGGACATACGTATTGTCACATCTGTCAAAAACCGCACCGGCAAGATCATCACAAGCCAGAATGATGTCGGCGGCTGGCCTGAGCTTGTTTCCGCTTCCGCACCGATCGATACGGACCAGGATGGTATGCCGGATTCTTGGGAAAAGGAAATGGGCTTTGATCCCCATGATGCGTCTGATGGTAAAATGGACAAGGATGGAGATGGATATACCAACCTTGAAGAGTATCTCAATAATACGGATCCGGCAATATTTATTGATTATATAAATTTGACCGAACGCGCGGGATTGCAATTAGAAGAATTTGTTTTTGGAGACTCGCGACCGTTCCGATCCTGTCATTCCTCATCAATACTGGAACTGGAAAACGGTGAGCTGTTGTGTGTGTATTTTGCAGGATCAGGGGAGGGGAATCCTGATGTTGAAATCTGGATGTCTCGTAAAGCTCCCGGAGGTGCATGGTCTGCTCCCGTAAGTGTAGCCGATGGAGATGAAGGTGGCGAACGTATGGCTACCGGGAATCCTGTATTGTTTCAACCTCAAGGCGGGGATCTCTTGCTTTTTTACAAAGTCTTTATACCTGAAACAGAATTTATGGGGCGAGTCAAGACCTCGAGCGATGGCGGCCATACCTGGAGCAAACCCCAAAAAGTGGGTAATGATTTTATTGGTGCGGTCAAGAATAAACCCATTCAGCTTGCGGATGGTACCATCTTGTCCCCTTCAAGTATTGAAGATGAAAACGGGTGGCGTGTGCATGTTGAGCGCAGTACAGATAATGGCAAATCCTGGACCTTTATTGGACCCATTCTACCAAAGGATGGATTTGGAGCTATTCAGCCAACGCTTTTAACCTATCCTGATGGGCGCATTCAGTTACTTTGTCGGACCAGTTCAAAACATGGTTTTATCGGTGAAAGCTGGTCAGAGGATAAGGGGCTTACCTGGACACCCCTGGATACGTTGGGCATGCCTAACAACAATTCAGGATTGGATGGTGTAACGTTAAAAGATGGTCGGCAACTGCTCGTTTATAACCATTCAACACGTACCCAGCCGGGTATGGGACGCAAGGGCCGCGGAATATTAAATGTTGCAACAAGTCGTGACGGCATCAACTGGGAAGCTGCCATGATCCTTGATTATCTTGACGACTATGGCAAGCAGTTTTCGTATCCGTCAGTCATCCAATCCCGTGACGGATTGGTACATATTGTATATACCTGGCACCGCGAACGGATCAAACATGTTGTGTTGGATCCCGAATCTTTGGTAACCATCCCAATGCCTGATGGCAAGTGGCCGTCAGAGGGTCCGGTATCCCTGAAAGTTTTTAAAACGTTACAGCCAGCATATAAATAGGTGCAGAGTAATAAATGATTTTCAGTATAATGATTTTAGCGTATGTTTAAGGAGTTGAGGTTTTATGTTTTATAAATCCAAAATATTGTTGATTTTGCTATTGGCTGTTTCAATCAGCTATTCAGCAGAATCTGTAACAATAGTATCTCCCCAAAAACATGTACCCCGGATTGCTTTTGGAATTGAGAAAATTACAACCGTTTTGCAAACACTGGGTTTTGAATCAAATGTTACCCGCACGGGTAACCAGTCGTTCAAAGATAAAATCATTATTATTGGTACACGAAATAATTCGGATTTACCAGATGGAAATGATGCATTCTCACAAATTGAGATCGACAAGGAAGGATTTGTACTCAAATCCGATAAAGATAGAATTTATGTGATCGGTGCGGATCCCTCAGGTGTGTTGTATGGTTGCCTCGAGTTGGCAAACCGTATTCAAACCGCAGGGGCGTTGCCAATCGATCTGGATGTAACAGACCAGCCTAGCATGGTGCTTCGCGGTACTGTGATTGGTATGCAAAAACCCAAGATCTTGCCTGATCGCAAAATGTATGAATATCCCTATACTCCCGAGAATTTTCCGTTTTTCTATGATAAATCCTTTTGGAAAGAGTATCTGGATTTGATGGTGGAAAACCGACTGAATACACTTTATTTGTGGAACGGACATCCCTTTGCGTCATTGGTGAAATTAAAAGCGTATCCTTACGCTATTGAAGTATCTGATGCGATTTTTGAAAAAAATGTGGAAATGTTTGAATACATCACAACCGAAGCGGACAAGCGCGGTATCTGGATTATTCAAATGTTTTATAATATTTTTGTATCACAACCCTTTGCGGAAAAACACAATATTGATACCCAGCACAGAGAGCCCAGTCCGTTGGTATCTGATTATAATCGTAAATCCATTGCCGCGTTTGTGGAAAAATATCCCAATGTCGGATTACTGGTTTGTTTAGGTGAAGCACTGCGCGGTACCGAAAATCAGGTTGAATGGTTTACCAAGGTAATTATCCCCGGAGTGAAGGATGGATTAAACGCTTTGGGGAAAACAGAGGAACCTCCCATTGTATTGCGCGCGCATGCTACAGATCCCAAAGCGATTATGGAAGCTGCATTACCACTATATAAAAATCTCTATACCATGGCAAAATATAATGGTGAATCGCTGACCACCACCGAACCTCGCGGTCCCTGGCGGCAGGTCCATTTGGATATGAGCCGGTTAGGATCGCAGCATGTTGTGAATGTGCATATATTGGCAAACCTGGAACCGTTTCGTTATGGAGCGCAGCGTTTTATTCAAAAAAGCGTACAAGCTATGGAAGAACGGTTGGAAGCTCAGGGCTTGCATCTCTATCCATTATTTTACTGGAACTGGCCTTACGCCGGGGACAAGGTAGAACCCCAATTACTGCAATATGAACGGGACTGGATGTGGTACGAGGCTTGGGCCCGTTATGCCTGGAACCCCTGGCGGGATGAAGCAGGAGAAAAAGCGTATTGGATTGCACGTCTTGCAGAAAAATTTGGTAGTGAACAAGCCGCAGTTAATATACTGGATGCTTTGAATGATGCCGGTGAATGTGCGCCTATGCTGCTGCGACGGTTTGGAATTACCGAGGGAAATCGACAAACCTTTTCCCTGGGTATGACATTGGACCAGTTGGCGAATCCTGAACCGTATAGCCCGTTTCCGGATTTATGGCTTTCTCAGGCACCTCCCGGAGAACGCTTGCAGGAATATGCTGAAAAAGAGTGGAACGAGCAACCGCATGTTGGCGAAACACCGCCTTCGGTGATACATGGTGCAGTGGAATTTGCAGACAGGGCAATGCAATCAATCCAACAGGCTGAAAAATATGTCACCCGAAATAAAGACGAGTTTGAGCGGTATAAAAATGATATCATTTGCATTCAATTGCTTTCCTGGAATTTTTATTACAAAGTAAAAGCAGCAATGGATGTGTTGCGATATGATTTCTCAAACGACATTCATGATTTAAAATCCGCAGAGACGAATCTGGTCAAGAGTTTGGATTATTTTAGAGAATTGACCGAAAGAACCCGGGATACCTATAGTATGGCCCAAAGCATGTTGACCTATCATCGTCGTATTCCATTTCCCGGAGAGGTTGACGGTACTCCTTACAATTATCATTGGACCCAGGTGCTGCCCTTGTACGAAGAAGAACTTGCAGGATTTAAACAATATGTGTCTGATCTGGAATCCGGCAAGGTCGATCCGAATCTGCGATTTGCGGACAAGGATATGGAACCCTATCCTAATGCGGATTACGAGTTATTGTCTGACAATGGCGAGTACTATACTGTAGAAATGGGCGCCAGGGTGTTTACAGATGAGGATTTTGAAATTCAAGACATTGCTCCCGAGTTTATTGGATTAAAAGGAATCCGGTTTTCCAACAAACAGGCCCAAAATGATGTTATGACCTTTCGTATAAAAGTGAATGAGCCATTACGATTACTGGTAGGTTATTTCAAGAACAAAGACTCTCAATGGCTGCAGGTCCCTAATCCGGATTTTGAAGCCCGCGCTAATGAACGTGGCGGCTTTGCTCCACGCGTAAGAAATGCCGCTATTATATCAGAACTGCCGGCTCTCGATTTACATAATTTTGAATATGAAACGGGTGTGTATGATGTGGAAATGATAGGCAAGGGAAGCTATATTATTTTAGGTGCTGTTCCTATGGACCGCAAAGTATTAAAGCGTGACGCTAAACGAATTGTATCCCATTAAGTGTATAGTATGATTATTTAATTTTGATAATATGATTTCATCCAAAATGTGTATTAATTAAGGTATTGTTATGAAAAATCACATTCTTTTTTTACTGATGATTTTCAGCATGGTTATCTTTTCCTGTGATACCAACAAACCAGTAACCATTTACATGATTGGCGATTCTACCATGGCAGACAAACCCCTGGATACCGGTAATCCTGAACGTGGATGGGGACAGTTACTGCCGCGATATTTTAATGAATACGCGACTATTGATAACCATTCGAGAAATGGAAGAAGCTCTAAAAGTTTTATTGATGAAGGACGCTGGCAAGTTGTATTGGATTCGATAAAAGCGGGTGATTATTTGATCATCCAGTTTGGCCACAATGATGAAAAAGATTATGATTCCACACGCTATACAACACCTTTTGGCACCTATAAAGCCAATTTGGAAATGTTTATAGCAAAGAGCAGAGAAAAGGGAGCGAAACCTATACTATGTACGCCTATTATGCGCAGACGTTTTGATGAGGAAGGTAAATTCTTTGATACGCATGGAAAGTATCCGGATGCGGTACGTCTGACCGCAAAAGAGCAGCAAGTTCCTCTGGTAGATATGCACGTTTTGAGTAAAGAAATAATTGTGTCCAAAGGTCCCGAAGGTTCAAAAGAACTGTTTTTATGGTTTGGCCCGGATGCGTTTCCCTGCTGTCCGGATGGAAAACAGGATGATACACATTTTTGCGAATATGGCGCTATAGAAATGGCAGGTCTGTTTGCAAAAGATATTAATAAACAAAATTTATCACTTGCCAAATGGCTGGTAACTACTGATCCCGGAGATTTAGAATGAAAAAGAGTCTGGTATTGATGATTTTACTATTCACAACCATAATTTTTGCACAGCAACAAAAAGTAGAAAAATGGGATATTTATGAAGCGGAATTTAACGGTCCTGATTATGGCAATCCCTTTGTCGGTATTACCTTAAGCGCTGAATTCCATCACAGTGATTCTACCCATGCTGTATATGAGCCGGAAGGTTTTTACGATGGAGAAGGCATTTTTAAAATACGATTCATGCCTGATCTGGAAGGGGAATGGACATTCAAGACCCACAGTAATAAAAAAGAACTGGATGGTCTGACAGGAGAGTTTACCTGTATTGCCCCCAAATCAGATAGTCATGGTCCCGTTGTTGTGCGGAACAAGTATCATTTTGCTTATGCGGATGGCAAACCGTACTTTCCCTTCGGCACCACCTGCTACCAGTGGTGTTTTGAATCCCCTGAACTGCAAAACCAGACCCTTGAAACGTTAAAGAATTCTCCCTTTAACAAGGTACGCTTCCTGGTATTACCCAATTATACTGAGGATTATGTAGAGGGTCCCCGAGCAATCAAAGAGTTTCCCTTTGAAGGAGAACCGGAAAATAAATGGGATTTCTCTCGGTTTAATACCACATTTTTTAAAGCGTTTGAAAAGAATGTAGAACGCCTGCGAGAATTGGGTATTGAAGCGGATGTGATCCTGTTCAGACCTTATGATAATGGAAAGTTTGGATTCGATACAATGGATCGCGAGACCAATGACCGGTATCTGCGTTATGTTATCGCCAGATTGGGAGCGTACAGTAATGTCTGGTGGAGTCTGGCAAACGAGAATAGCTTTATCCGGCATTTAACTGCGGAAGATTGGGACCACTATTTTAAGGTTGTTAGAGACAAGGACCCGTATCATCATCTCCGTTCTATCCATAATGCCGGTGATTTGTACGATTATACCAAACCCTGGGTTACCCATGTCAGCTTGCAGTATTATAATGTAGTACGTAATTTTGGTGTATGTATGGTAGTCCGTGATATTTACGGAAAACCGCTGGTGAATGACGAGATCAATTACGAAGGCAATATTGCCAGCCGATGGGGACAGCTTTCCGGTGAGGAAATGACCCGTCGTTTCTGGATCGCCTATATCGGAGGTTCTTATGCCACACATGGTGAGGCTATTGAGCATGAATCCAAGATCGACTGGATTTCCGAAGGTGGTGTGTTGCGCGGAACCAGTGCAGAACGCATTGGGTTTTTGCGTGAAATTGTAGAGTCTGGTCCGCAGGAAGGTCTACAACCATTAGACCACTATTATCTGCTGAATGCGGCTGGTAAATATGGTGAATATTATCTCTACTATTTTGCAGAACACACACCGGAAGAATGGGAATTCAAGCTGCCGGATGAAGGTCTTGAAAATGGCATGAAATTCAAAGCCGAATTGATAGATACATGGAATATGACCATTACTCCCATAAATAAAGTTTATACAGTTGAAATGCTGAACCGCTATAATTATATTGATAAAGACCATTCGGTAATTAAATTCCCGAAAAAGCCTTATATGGCACTGCGACTCACCCGTATTCAGGAATAATTTTTTAAATCGGAGGTTTGAAATACATGAAAAAAATAATCGTATATATATTATGTGTTCTCTCGTTCCAGCTCTGGGCGGGAAGTAATGGATTACTGAATACGGAAAACAGTCCCAATGTTAAACTGAAAAATGTTGATCTGGATGATGTTACCTGGACCGATGGATTTTGGGCTGAACGTTTTCAGGTTTGCAGTGATGTTATGGTACCGCACATGTGGGACATTCTCAAAGATGTGGATATTAGCCACAATTGGGAGAATTTTCTAATTGCTGCCGGAATCCATACCGGTGAACACGATGGGCCATCGTGGCATGATGGTGATTTTTACAAATGGTTTGAAGCGGCTGTTACGGTTTATGCTATAACGGGTGATAAAGAAATTGAAAGATTGATGGATGAACTCATTCCTGTTATCGCCAAATGCCAACGTGAGGATGGATATATCCATACACCGGTAATCATTCAGCAACGCTATCATCAAACCGAGGTAAACGAATTTGCTGACCGGCTGCATTTCGAAACCTATAACATGGGGCATCTCATGACCGCCGCATGTGTTCATTATCGTGTAACCGGAAAAAAGAGTCTGTTAGAAATTGCTATCCGTGCTACGGATTTCCTATACGATTTTTATAAAAATTCAACCCCCGAACTTGCCAGAAACGCCATTTGTCCCTCTCATTATATGGGTGTTGTTGAAATGTACCGCACCACAAAAGAACCGAGATATTTAGAGTTGGCAGAAAGCCTGATAGAGATCCGCAAGTATGTTGAAAACGGTACCGATCACAATCAGGACCGTGTACCGTTCAGGCAACAGACAAAAGCTCAGGGGCACGCGGTGCGTGCAAATTATCTATATGCCGGTGTTGCGGATGTTTATGCGGAAACCGGAGATGAGACCCTGTTAAAAACGCTGGACTTGATCTGGCACGATATGGTCAACACAAAGATGTATATTACCGGTGGCTGTGGTGCGCTTTATGATGGTGTCTCACCGGATGGTACATCATACAGTCCCCCCGAGATTCAACAGGTGCATCAGGCATATGGTAGAGAATTTCAACTTCATAACGAAACCGCACATAATGAGTCGTGCGCCAATATTGGTAATGTGTTATGGAATTGGAGAATGCTGAACGCCACTGCCGAGGCACGATTTGCAGATGTGCTTGAACTTGCACTTTACAACAGTGTATTGTCCAGCATCAGCCTGGATGGAAAAGGTTATTTTTATACCAATCCTTTGCGGGTAGATCATCGCACTCCTTTTGAATTGCGCTGGTCACGTGAACGTGAACCTTATATATCCTGCTTTTGCTGTCCGCCAAATGTAGTCAGAACCGTTGCAGAGGTTAACAGCTATGCATACAGCATCTCTGAAAAAGGTGTATGGGTGCATTTATATGGAGCTAATACAATAGATACAGAATTAGAAAATGGATCAGAAATCCGATTGGTGCAGAAAACAGATTATCCATGGGACGGGAAAATTAACATCTCTGTTGAAAAAGTGCCAACCGGACCTGTTTCTATCATGCTGCGGATACCGGGATGGTCAACGGGAGCAGCGCTTCAGATCAATGGTGAATCTGTAGATACAAAAACGGTACCTTCCAGTTATACCGAGATCACACGTCAGTGGAAAAAGGGCGACCGCATTGAACTGGATTTTCCCATGCCTGCAATGCTCATGCAAGCAAATCCGCTGGTTGAAGAAACACGCAATCAGGTTGCCGTGCAACGCGGACCGGTTGTGTATTGCCTGGAATCTGCAGACCTGCCCAAGGGCGTGAATGTGTCAGATATTCTGCTGCCAGAAGATGTTGAACTGGTACCTAATGTCAAAAAAATAGAAGAGCAGACCATTGTATGCCTTGAAGGTCAGGCATTATCTGTAAACGAACCGGAATGGAATGAACTTTACCGGCCTATTTCTGATGATGCTCCGGATGATTTGGAAATCTGTCTGGTACCCTATTTTGCCTGGGGCAACCGAGGCAAAGGCGATATGTCGGTATGGCTGCCGGTTAATCGCTAGTGTAGAGAATTATTAAGATTTATATAAAACAGGAGTAAAGGGATGAAAAAACTCTTTTTGTTGTTGTTCCTCGCATTGCTGGTTGGGTGTTCCGGTACTCAAACCACCAAAATGAAACCCTGGGACAATGGAAATCTGGTTGTTTCAGAAAATGGAAGGTTTTTGCAGTTTGAAAACGGCAAACCGTTTTTCTGGTTGGGAGATACCGGATGGCTGGCCTTTCGCAGACTGGACCGTACCGAAGCTGATACATTTATCACAAATCGCAAAGAAAAGGGATATAATGTCATTCAGATCATGGTGCTGCACGGGTTACCCATGGTTAACACTTTTGGTGACAGTGCTTTTGTTGATGTAGATCCTTCAAAACCCAATGTAACCCCGGGCAATGACCCGGCAGATCCAAAAGCTTATGATTACTGGGACCATGTGGATTATATTGTTGACAAGGCAGCGGAAAACGATATTTACATTGGTATGGTTGCTAGCTGGGGCAGTATTGTCAAATCCGGCAAGATCAATATGAGTAATATTGAACCCTATGCCAATTTCCTTGTAGAACGTTACAAAGATAAACCCAATATCATCTGGATTACTGGTGGAGATATTCAAGGCACCGACGGTATGGATGTATGGAATACTATGGGAACCATATTCAAAACCAAAGATCCGAACCATCTGGTTACTTTTCATCCGTTTGGACGTGCAAACTCGTCAACCTGGTTCCATAATGAATCCTGGCTTGATTTTAACATGTTTCAATCCGGTCACAGAAGATATGACCAGAATGATGATGGTTCCAATCCCTGGGGCGAAGACAGCTGGCGTTATGTCAAAAATGACTATGATTTAAAACCTGTCAAGCCCACATTGGATGGTGAACCCTCTTATGAAGGCATACCACAGGGACTTCATGATCCCAATGAGCCATTTTGGGAAGCCAAAGACGCACGCCGTTATGCCTGGTGGGATGTTTGCGCGGGCGCTTGCGGGCATTCATATGGAAACAGTTCGGTCATGCAGATGCACAAGCCCGAATACCCCAAAGCATCATATGGAGCAAAAGAATACTGGTACGAAGCTATAAATGATCCCGGTGCCGGACAAATGCAGTACGTTAAGAATTTGTTCTTGTCTCGTCCGTATTTTGATCGTGTTCCTGATCAGTCACTGGTTGCCGGTGAAAACGGTGAAAAATATGATTATGTCATTGCAACTCGCGGTAATAGTTATGCGGTATTTTATACCTATACTGGACGTGCCTTTGATGTAGCACTTGGGAAAATTTCCGGTGATAAAGTAAAGGCATGGTGGTATAATCCCCGTGATGGTAAAGCCGAGTTGATTGGCGAACTGGATAACCGTGGAAGCCATAGCTTTGATCCTCCGGGTGAAATGGCAGAAGGTAATGATTGGGTACTGGTGCTGGATGATGCCTCTAAAGATTTTAGTGTACCCGGACAGATTGAATAGAAATTAACTTAACAATATAACCCAATCTACAGGAGTGAACTTTGAGTAAAGAAAAAGGTGGATTGATCAAGCGGCTTGACGGTTTGTATGAATTTGACCGTGAGCCCGTGTCAAAAGACAAATTGCAGGGATCATCGAATTTTATTGCAATGTTTTCTGGCGAGCATATTGCCGGAACAGAATTTGTGTTAGGACCCCTGTTTGTTGTACATGGTGTAACCGCACCTGACCTGTTTATCGGTCTAATCATTGGTAATATTCTGGCGGTTTTGAGTTGGGCATTGTACTGCGCTCCAATCGCAGTCAGGACCCGTTTGACCGTTTACTGGCAGATCCGAAAAATCTGTGGTCCCTATTTAACTTTTATTTATGGGATTTTGTACGCATTAATTTTATGCCTTCTAGCCGGGGCTATGGTTACTGTTTCGGCAACCGCGGTGGGACTTCCTTTTAATATGCCCATGCCCAAACTGACAGATACCATGCCCACTGGTGTTACCTGGGTAGTAGTTGTATTTGCAGTGGGAACAGTGGTTTCTTTACTTGCCATTTTGGGTTTTGAAAAACTGGCCAAGTTTGCCAAAGTCAGCGCACCTTGGATGTTTCTGGTCTTTGTTGCATCTGCTTTTGCGGTATTGCCCAAACTGGGTGTGACCTCACTGGGTGATTTTTGGTCTGTTGCCAATGAAAAAATCTGGACTGGTAATGTAGTTGCCGGCCAATCAAAATTCACCATCTGGCATGTAATTTTTTTCTCATGGTTGTGTAATCTTCATCAGCATATTGGTATGTCAGACATGACATTGTTCCGTTATGCAAAAAAATGGACCTATGGTTTTGCATCCGCTTTTGGCATGTTTTTAGGGCATTACGTGGCCTGGGTAGCATCCGGTATATTGTGTGCTGCTGCGCTTGCTATTAATCCCAATAACAGCATTGCTCCCGGTCCCATTGCATTGTTAGGCGCAGGTGTTGTTGGTGCGGTAACCGTTGTGGTTGCAGGATGGACTACTGCGAATCCTACCCTGTACCGTGCAGGTTTGGCGTTCCAGGTGGCTACACCGAACTGGAAACGTTGGAAAGTGACCCTGGTTGCCGGTACTGCAACTACAATTATTGCCATGTTTCCGGCGGTTGTAAACCGTTTAACCGAAGTTGTTGCGCTTTATGGCCTCATTTTTATGCCAGTTGGCGCATTTATTTTTATCGATTTCTGGGTGTTCCCAAAAATTGGATTGAAAAGCAACTATGCTGAATTGATGAATAAAATGTTCAGTATTCCATCCGCGCTTGCATGGGGTGGATCACTGGCTGTGTGTCTCTATCTGTATTTTAAATACAGCCTTGAAATCTATTTTCTGGCACTTCCCGGCTGGTTCATTACCGTAATCTTTTATATTGTGTTTAGCGCATTGGAACAGAAATATGGTCTGTTTGGTGTTAAAAGTACTGATCTTAACAAAACCGTGGAGGCCTAGGTTATGAGAAATTTATTAATGGTATTGTCATATATAGGTCTGGCTTTGACAATATTACCCTCATTTTTTGTGTTCAAACAGGTGATTTCCTGGAACCTGCACGCACAGCTGATGCTGGCGGGTATGTTTTTATGGTTTCTAACTGCTCCGTTTTGGATGCAAAAGAAAAAGGATGATACAGCTTCATGACAGATGCAAGTGTAAATAAACTAACCTGTGAGTACCTCGATAATCCCCTTGGGATTGATGTTACTCAACCGGGTTTAAGCTGGATTATTGAATCTGAACAACGCGGTCAAAAACAGACCGCGTATCAGATTCGTGTGGCTTCCGGCCAGGACTTGTTGAGACGTGACTTTGCTGATCTCTGGGATTCCGGTAAAATAACGAGTGATCAGTGCGTGCTTGTTCCTTACAAGGGAAAACCTTTGAAATCCCGTATGCACTGTTACTGGCAAGTCAGAATTTGGGACAAAGATGACACATGGTCACCCTGGAGTGATATTAATATGTGGTCTATGGGATTGCTTGAGAAGGATGACTGGCAAGCCCAATGGATAGGGCGTAACCGGAATTTGAACGACTATCCTGCTGAATTTCGCGGTAAAGATTTGAGATTGCCGCCCAGCCCATTTCTGCGGAAAACGTTCGAGCTTGATGAGACTCCAGCCAAGGCAACGTTGTATGTCACTGCATTGGGGTTGGTAGAGCCTTCAATTAATGGTGATAAAGTTGGAAAACGGATGTTTGTGCCCGGTTGGACAGATTATAACAAACGTATCTATTATCATACTTTTGATGTAACACATTATTTATTCAAGGGTGAAAATTCCATTGGTGCCATACTTGCTGATGGTTGGTATGCCGGTTATGTAGGGTTTTGCCTGGACCAAAATATCCCCAATCCCCGTAACCAATATGGCGATACCCCCGCGCTGTTGTGTCAGTTGGAAGTGGAGCTGGAAAATGGCGAGAAACAAGTCATCTGTTCTGATTCGTCATGGACTACTGCCATAGGCCCGATTAAAGAAGCGGACCTGTTCATGGGCGAAACCTATGATGCCTGTAGCGAACTTTTAGGTTGGAACCTTGCAGGCTATATAGAAAAAACCTGGAAACCGGTTGATCTCATTGAACCTGCAAAAGGTGTTTTAGAGGCTTATCCTACTGTGCCAGTACGTATGACAGGAGAAATGACACCTGTTGAAATTACCGAACCTGAACAAGGTGTGTACCTTTTTAATATGGGACAAAATTTTGCAGGTTTTGCACGGATCAAAGTGACAGGAGAGGCAGGCAGCAAGGTTGTAATCCGTTATGGTGAAATGCTCCATCCCGACGGCAGTTTAATGACCGAGAACCTGCGTTTTGCCAGAGCGATTGATACATATATCCTGAATGGTGACGGTACGGAACTCTGGCAGCCACGTTTCACTTATCACGGCTTTCAGTATGTTGAGGTACGAGGATTGTCTTTTGTGCCGGATGAACATACAGTAACCGGTATTATTGTGAATTCTGATATTCACCCGGCAGGACGGTTAGAGTGCTCTGATGATATGGTGAACCAATTATACAGCAATATATTGTGGACCCAGCGGTCCAATTTCTTTGAAGTGCCTACTGATTGCCCGCAACGAGATGAACGTTGTGGATGGAGCGGAGATGCGCAAATCTATGTCCGGTCCGCAGCATATAATGCAAATATTGCTTCCTTTATGCGTAAATGGTTGGTTGATCTGGTAGACGCACAAAAAAATGATGGGATTTTTACCGATTGGGCACCGTATTCATTTGTATTCAAAAATGAACAAGCCTCGGGATGGGTAGATGCCGGCGTTATTGTACCCTGGGTTATCTATCAGATGTATGGAGATAAACGTCTGCTCGAGTACATGTATCCGGCAATGCAAAAATTTATAGACTATATGAACAATCGTTCTGATGGTTACCTACTTGCGGCAAATGAAAATGACTGGGGTGACTGGCTGGCAATCGGCGCACAGACATCGCTTGATTATTTGGCCAGTGCATTTTACGCGTATGATGTGAAACTGATGGCTGAAATGGCTTCAGTTCTGGGAAAAAATAGTGACATTGATTATTACACTGATCTTTTTGAAAAAATCCGTCTGGCATTCAAAGATAAATATGTGGCAAGTAATGGTCGCATCTCTGAACATACACAAACCAGTTATACTCTGGCACTTTATTTTGGGCTGCTGGATTCACAGCAGGAGGCAAGGGCTGCAAAATATCTTGCTGATTTGATTAAAGAAAATAATGGTAATCTGGCAACCGGTTTTCTGGGCGTTAAACATCTGCTGCCCTCATTGACCCGTTTCGGTTATACGGATATTGCTTATCAATTGCTTTTAAATACAGATTTTCCATCATGGGGTTATTCGGTAGTTAATGGCGCTACCACAATTTGGGAACGCTGGAACAGTTATACCATTGATGGCGGTTTTAACCCCGATGGTATGAATTCATTCAGTCATTATGCGTTTGGTTCTGTTTGTGAATGGATGTTTTCGGTCATGGCCGGTATTGATGCCAAAGAGGTCGGATTTAGAAAAATCCTGTTAAAGCCGCAACCCAACAAGAGAATAACGTATGTCAATTCGCATTATACATCCTTGTATGGCCGTATCGAGTCAAGCTGGAAAATCCGTGACAATGATCTGGTTCTGGATGTGACCATACCCGCAAATACAACAGCAGAATTGCATTTACCTGCCGTGAATATAAAACAGGTCAAGGAGAATATGGCTCCTGTTGATCAATCTGTTGGCGTACGTTTTATTGAAATAAAGGATGACTTGGTGATTTTTGAACTTGAATCCGGTAGTTATCAGTTCCTTTCCGAAGGTATAGCTGATCATTTTTAATACATTATAAATTATGGAAAACTCATGGAACGAATGAAAATTGAACACATTATATCAACTCTGCTGATTGTATTGTCAAGTATTATCCAAATTTATGCTAAACCTGGAGATAAATCTGAACCGGTACGCTATGTTGGGCCGGTAACCACGTCAAATAGCGATTATGATTCAGGTTACCATGACGGACAATTCCGTCCCGCTGTGGGTGTACAAAATTATCAGATATTGCGGGCCAACCGCACCCATCCCGAGCTGGCTGATGATATGGGGTGGACCTATAACCATGCACCTATGCTGACATATTGGAATGGCATGTTTTATTGTATTTATCTGTCAAATCCCACTGGTGAACACATTCCACCGGGCGTAACACTTGTTGCAATGTCTAAAGATGGCAAAAACTGGAGCAAGCCCCAGGTTATATTTCCCATCTATTTTTTACCGGGAGAAGGCGACTGGGTAGATCTCATTCACATGCACCAACGTATGGCTTTTTATGTAGCACCTGATGGCAGGCTGTTGGCTTTTGGTTTTTATGGCGGCAATAAAGGTGACGGTGTTGGACGAGTTGTGCGTGAAGTTTATAAGGACAATACCTTTGGTCCCATTTACAGTATCAAAGCCAACTTTGGGCGTAAAAAAGACATGACTTACCCCATGTATACAGAATCTAATGATAAAGGTTTTGTATCTGCCTGTGATGCTTTTTTAAATGACAAGGTCAAACGCATACAATGGTGGGAAGAAGATCGCACTGCAGCAAACAAGGATGATTTTTATCGTGTTCCCTGGATCATGGACGATGGAGAGAAAAGTCCGGGACAGGCTTTTTGTTACTATACCCGTCCTGACAGTGTACTGGTTGGTTTCTTTAAAGCTCGCTGGACTACTTTGAGCTTTGATCAAGGAGAAAGCTGGTCAGAACCCGTACAATGTAATACTCTGAGTTATGCCGGTGCTAAGATTTGGGCACAGCGTATGGATAACGGGCAGTATGCATTGGTTTATAATCCAACTGGCGGCCTTGCCAGACATCCACTAAGTATTGCTACCGGAGATGATGGGATTCATTTCGATAATTTATTAAATGTCCACAGTGAAGTACCCCTCAAACGGTTTTGGGGACGTGAAAAAAGACCCGGACCTCAATATGTACGAGGAATTATTGAAGGGAATGGTAATCCCCCGGGCAATGATCTTTGGGTTGTTTATTCAGTGAGTAAAGAGGATATGTGGATTTCGCGCATACCGGTGCCTGTGCGCGGAGATGTTACAGGTCCCATTAATGATAATTTTAATGAAATGGAAACCGGTGGTGTTGTTACAGACTGGAATGTTTACAGCCCCAAATGGTGCCCGGTAGAGGTTGTAGTAGCACCCTATGCATCTGAAAAATGTTTGATGCTCAAAGATGTGGATCCCTATGACTATGCCAAGGCTGTACGGGTATTTAATAAATCTGAAAAACAGCAAATCTCGTTTGATTTATATGCAGAATGTCAGCACCAGGTGCTTGATGTTGAAGTTGTGTCTGCCAAAGGAGAACGTTTGGTACAGGCCCGATTTGACACAACCGGTTCGCTTTTGGTGAAAAAAGGGAACAACAATGCAACATCTGTTACTGAAATTGAATCCGGGAAATGGTATACTGTCATGATCGATCTGGACGCAAAAAAAGAACAGTTTAATTTATCATTAAATGACGAAAAGTTGGTAACAAACGCTGCTTTTTCTGCCAAAGGGACTGTTCCCGAACGGATTATCTTTCGTACAGGCGATTATCGCTTAACCAATGATGTGACCGAATACAAAAGCGGTGATCAATTTGTACCGGGATTTGATGAAAAACGACCTGACGATCCTGTTGCACCTGTTGTATATTATTTAAAGAATTTCAGAACAAGATACTAATATTTGGGAGAAATATATTATAAATTATGAAAAATACAAGTTTTACATTTCCACGTCATGTTGTTTTCGGAGAAAACTGCATTGATCAGTTTGTAGATGATATTTTATCCTTAAAGTTTAAAAGTTTATTAATTGTAACCATTGCACCATTGGTTCCTGTTATTGATGAACAAATCAAAATTTTACAAAAATCTTGTGATTCCGTAATTGTTGTTGATGATCTTGCTAATGAACCCATAGTTCGCGATGCAGAACGTATACGGGAAATTGCATCAAGTCATAGTATCGATAGTGTAGCCGCTATAGGTGGGGGCAGTGTAATGGATCTGGCCAAGATAGTAGCAGCACTCTGTAATAAAAATCAGGATATATATGATACTATTGGCATTGGTAATTTGCAGAGTAGGGAAATATTCCTGGCCTGTTTACCAACTACCGCAGGTACGGGCAGTGAAGTGTCTCCCAATTCTATATTGCTGGATGAACATGACAATCTGAAAAAAGGGATCATTAGCCCCTGGCTGGTACCTGATCGGGTCTATATTGATCCGTTGTTGGCTTTATCAGTTCCACCCAATGTTACTGCATTTACAGGCATTGATGCTCTATCGCATTGCCTCGAGTCGTATATCAATATTAACGCACATCCCATGGTAGATATGTATGCGCTTGAAGGTATTCGCTATATTTCGGAAAATCTTGAAACCGCGGTGAAGAATGGACAAGATAAAGAAGCCCGTTCAAGATTGGCTTTGGGGAGTATGTATGGCGGTATGTGCCTGGGCCCTGTTAACACTGCGGCTGTTCACGCGTTGGCGTATCCCCTGGGCGGAGAATTTCATGTACCCCATGGATTGTCCATAGCGGTTATGATGCCATATGTAATGCAAGCAAGCATACCATCCGCACCGGAGCGATTTGCGCAGATTGCATTGGCATTGGGAGCAGATCTTGCTGATACTGATTTAGATACTGCTATGGCCGGAGTGGAATCTCTTAAATCCCTGATGAAAAATATTGGTATACCATTCAAAATGTCAGAATTTGGCATTACAATGGATGATATACCCGGCATGGTTAAATCTGCATTAACCGTTACCCGATTATTGAAAAATAATCCACTCACAATAGATGAAAAAATTGCCACTGAAATTTATATGAATGCATTATAAACAGGAATGTATATTGACTAGTCGAAAAAAATACAGCGGTGTGGTTGTACCCATGGTTTCACCTTTTACTAACTCGAATAAAGTTGATACAAGAGCCGTTGCCAAAATTACCGAGCATCTGGTTGCTGCCAAAACCAGTCCCTTTGTATTGGGAACAACCGGAGAAGCGGCATCCATACCTTTGGATCAAAAAGTTAAGCTGGTTTCGGAAATGGTAAGTGTGACGAACAAAAAAGAGTTGACATATGCAGGTATTGACAGCACTTGTTTTCAGATCAGTGTTGAAATGGCCCGGCAATTTGCAGACTTGGGTGTTGATGCGGTAGTAGCACATTTACCGGAATATTATCCATTGACCCCAAATCATATGTTGCAGTATTTTGAGAAGCTTGCAGATGCCAGTCCTGTCCCGTTGATTGTATACAATATCCCCGGAACTACGGGGATGTCCATTCCTCTGGATGTTTTAGAAACGTTGAGTAAACATCCCAATATTTCAGGATTAAAAGACTCTGAACGAGACCCAGCAAGGCTGGATAAATGTATAACCCTGTGGAAAGACAATAGTGATTTTAGTTTTCTAATAGGCTGGGCCGCACAATCTACATATGCGCTTTTAAATGGTGCGGATGGGATTGTACCCAGTACCGGAAATATCGTTCCTGGTATGTATCGGGATTTGTACAATGCCGCAATAAAAGGAGAGAGAGAACAGGCAGAAACGCTGCAAAAGGCGACCAATGATATATCTCTTGTATACCAAAAAGATCGCATTCTAAGCCAGTCTCTTGCAGCACTCAAAGTATGCATGCATTCACTCGGATTGTGTGAAAAAGTTGTATTGCCACCGATTTTAGCATTATCGTTATTAGAGGCGCAACAAATCGAAATCGCATTAAAAGAATTGATGAATTAGAGAAAAAGTACAAATGTCAAATGTTGAATCAAAACCCATATTAGGAATATCAATGGGAGATCCGGCCGGAATAGGGCCAGAGATTATTATAAAGGCATTGGCCTTTCCTGATATTTATGAAAAGTGTAAGCCTATAGTAATAGGTGATGCAAATGTTTTACAACAAGCAATGACTTTTAGTGGAAAGGATTTATATATCCACAAAAGTACTCGAGTAAGTGATGCGAGATTTGAATGCGGCACCATTGATGTAATGGATCTGGATCTGGTAAATATGGAGCAATTGCAATATGGTGAAATCAATGCTATGTGTGGCAATGCCGCGTATCAATCTGTTAAAAAAGTCATTGAACTTGCTCTTGTAGGAGAGATAGACGCTACAGTAACCAGCCCCCTGAACAAGGAATCTATGAATCTTGCCGGACATCATTATTCCGGTCATACTGAGATTTATGCTGAATTAACCAACACACCCAGTGTTGCCATGCTGCTTGCACATGGTAATTTTCGGGTTATACATGTCACGACCCATGTTTCTTTACATCAGGCTTGTGAAATTATAACCAAAGATCGTATTGTGGATGTTATCAAGCTTATGGAAGCGGCCTGCAGGCAATTTGGCGTATCTAATCCCCGGATAGGTGTGGCAGGATTGAATCCGCATTCGGGAGATGGTGGGCTTTTTGGAGATGAAGAGATAAAGCATATACGTCCAGCCATTGAACAAGCGGTTGGCGAGGGGATGGACGTGGAAGGCCCTGTTCCACCAGATACCTTGTTCCCCAAGGCAGTTGGTGGATATTATGACGGATGTGTGGCTATGTATCATGACCAGGGACATATACCGTTCAAACTGATAGGTTTCAAGTGGGACAATAAAAAGCAGCAAATGCAAAATGTTAGTGGCGTGAATATTACATTGGGTTTACCCATCATTAGAACTTCTGTGGATCACGGAACAGCATTTGAAATTGCAGGGCAAGGGATTGCAAGTCCCATGGCTTTGATTTATGCTATTGAATATGCTATAACAATGGCAAGGAGCAGAAAATAGAATATGAAAGTGGTAAAAGAATTCAGCAGGGCGATGTTGACAAGGAGTTTTAAATGATAGCAGTAGTAGCTGATGATTTTTCGGGTAGTGCTGAAATGGGAGGAATCGCGCTTCGTTATGGTAAACGTGTTGAAATATGTACAAAGCCCATTTCCAGTTGCGAGTCAGATTTGCTTATAATCGATTCTAATACCCGGTCATCTACTGAAAAAAGTGCAGTTGAAAAGATTGCTGAAATAGCAACAATATTGAAAAATCTTTCTCCGGAGTGGATTTATAAAAAGATTGATTCCGTTCTTCGGGGACATTTGTTGCCAGAGATAAAAGAAATGATGAATCAATTACATATACCATTAGCTTTACTTGTGCCCGCAAATCCATCTGCCGGTCGGGTTATTGATGGTGGGCATTATTATATACATGGTGTACCTCTAGATGAAACTGAATTTGCACATGATATTGATTTTCCCGTTACAGTATCTGATGTTTTAAAACGATTCAATGAATCCGACGAAATGCTGATAGAATATCGTTCTGTAGATCAGGGAGTCCCTGAGGCTGGAATTGTTATTGGTGAATGCAATAATAGCATGGAAATGAAATTCTGGACAAATATCAATCCAGCGAATACACTGCCTGCTGGTAGTTCTGATTATTTTGATGCTTTGCTTGGTTCTCAATTTGAGCGTCAGGAAATTGAGCTTGAATCTTTACCAGATTTTTCAAAAAATGTTCTTTGTGTTTGCGGTAGTAATTCACCGAATAGAGTAAACTCGATAAAGATGTTTGGGCAGAAACAATTCATTCTGGGAGAGATTCCCGCATCGTTTTTAGAACTTGAAAAGAATAAAGAAAAATCTATTGATGAATGGGTAAACAATATATTAAAAGAAATATACGGATGTGAAAAATTGGTAATTGCAGTCAGTCAGAGTCTTCCGCCTATTGAAAACTTGACTGAAAGGTTATTAGAGCTTGTTACTGTAATTGTAGCTAAAATTCTTGTCCAGTTTAAAGTAAATGAATTGTTTATTGAAGGCGGATCAACTGCATCTGCAATTGTAAGACATATGGGATGGCAAAGATTTATTCCAATTCAAGAGCTTGGGCCCGGTGTAGTTCGAATGAACGTTGCCTGCCACCCGGAAATAAATTTAACCGTCAAGCCGGGTAGTTATAAATGGCCTGATTTTATCTAGTATCCGTTTTTACTTTTATAGGAGCTGTTAATGGACCAACCTGCTTTGCATATTATTGACTATATCATCATTTTTGTATCACTCTTGATTGCATTGGGCCTTGGGGCGTTTTTCTCGCGTGGTCAAAATAATACCAAAAAGTATTTTGCGGCCAGCGGATCGATTCCTTCATGGGCTGTGGGTATGTCAATACTGGCTACTTTGATCAGTAGTGTGACTTTTCTGGCATATCCCGGAGAAGGCTATGCGTCAAACTGGATACGTCTCGTCCAGGGATTAATGGTACCCATTGTATTGGTTGCATTGGTGAAATTTATTGTACCCTTGTATCGTCAGGTTATCGGTATAAGCGCTTATGAATATTTTGAAAAAAGATTCGGATTTATGGCGCGTTTATACAGCTCGCTGGCATTTATACTGGCACATTTTTCTAAAATGGGTACGGTTTTCTTTTTGCTTGCCCTTGCGCTTTCCAACATTATGGGCGTCAGTACCTATATGATCATCTGGGTGCTGGGTGTATCAGTGGTTGTGCTTACGTTGCTCGGCGGTATAGAAGCGGTTATCTGGTTGGATGTTTTTCAGGGATTTATGCTCATCGGTGGCGGGTTGCTTTGTATGGCTTTTCTACTTTTTATACCCGAGGGAGGCCCGGCTGAGGTTATAAGAATTGCTATGGATAACCACAAAATGGGTTTTGGCCCCTTTGATTGGGATTTTAAAAAACTGACTTTTGTTGTAATGGTACTGAATGGTGTATTTTACGCGATTCAGAAATATGGAACAGATCAAACCATAGTCCAACGTTATCTCACTGCACGTTCCGAAAAAGGTGCAATTAAAGCTGCTTTGATGGGTGTGTTCCTTAGCGTACCTGTTTGGGCTATTTTTATGTTTATTGGTACGGCCTTGTATTCTTTTTATCAGATCAATAGTGGTGTTTTACCAGCGGATATTCGTCCTGATGCGGTTTTCCCGATTTTTATCATGTCAGAACTTCCTGTGGGTGTTATCGGGCTGATCCTTGCCGCGTTGGTAGCCGCAGCTATATCGAGTTTGGATTCTGATCTCAACTGTCTTGCTGCCATAGGTGTTGAGGATTATTATAAACGGTTTAATCCCAATTGTACGGAAAAACAGCAAATGGTCATAGGGAGAACTGTGGTATTATTGTCTGGTTTGGCAGCTATGATTGTCGCTACGCTGTATGTCAAAGCGGGTGATACCGGTGTTTTGGGTATTGTTTTTACCTTGTATGCTATTTTTTCCGGAGGGATTGCAGGTTTGTTTATTCTGGGTTTGTTCAGCAAACGGGCAAACCGTCAGGGAGCAAATATTGGAATTATTGCCTGCATACTCTTTACCGGTTGGGCCGTGTTGACTTCAACAAAGTTCCCCATTGGAGACGAACCCAGGATTTTATTGGATTTGGGCAAATTTAATTTTTCACAGCACAAGTATATGCTGGGTGTTTACAGTCATCTGGTTTTGATGGCCGTTGGTTATTTTAGCAGTTTCTTGTTCAAATCATCAAAGCTTGATGACAATCTGACTATCAAAGGTTGGAAGAAATTGAAGCATTAAATTAGAGGTGAATTGTGGAAAAGAATTTACATAAATTCTGGCTAAATGTACCCATACTATTTTTTGTCCTTTTATTTACTGTTTCTATGGGGTATGCAGTTGACCTGTCAGGCTTGCAGGTAAAAGATATAACAGTTATTCATCCCGGTATGGATGTAGCTGATCCAAACCAGCAGTTACTGGATTATTTTGGAGAAATTGCGGATGCCTCCTTTGCCAAACGAAGAATCGAGCTTGATGCGGTTCAGGATGCTTCCGAATTTGATCGATACCGTGAAAAGATGCGTAATATCTATACAGAGTGTGTGGGACCTTTTCCCGAAAAATCACCATTAAATGTTAAATATTATGGCACTGTGGATTGTGGGGATTATGACTTGTCACGAATTACATACGAGAGTTTACCGGGTTACCTGGTGACAGCCAATCTGTATGTGCCAAAAACCCATGCCGCTCCTTATCCGCTTATGTTGTGTACAACCGGACACTGGTGGGGAGGTAAAGGCAAAATTGATGGTAAAGGCGCTATCCATATGCAGCAGCGCTGTTCCATGCTGGCACGTTTGGGCTATATTGTTCTTGCCTTTGATCCCTTTGGACAGGGTGAACGCAAGATTTTATTTAATCCCGATTCTGAAATGGAATCTGATATGGGGCAGGCAACACATCAGCATATTGCATTGAACCTGCAGCTCCATCTCACCGGACATAATTTGACGAATTACTTTATTTGGGACTGTATCCGTGGAATTGATGTGTTGTGCGGTTTTGACAATGCAGACACAACCCGGATTGCCGTGACCGGCGCATCGGGAGGTGGCTCTCAAACACAATATGTTGCAGGCGCCGATCCCCGAATTACCGCTGTTATTCCCGTATGTGCCAATTGGCATTATGGAACAGTACCGCATTCCGGCAAAGGGAATCTGGATGGTGAACAAAATATTCCCGGACGTATTAAATATGGCTTCGAGTTGTCTGATTTGCTCATGATGAAGAATGTTAAGGATATGCTGCTTATCAATGCAACCGGAGATAAAGATATTTTAAATACCTCGGTAGATATGTATAACGAGATCAATGGTGTATTTACCCGTGTGTATGGTGATGATAGAGAGCGTACTGTTGCATATCATCTTATTGGTGCACCGCATAATTATAACCGAGAGTCCCGTGAGACCATGTATCACTGGTTGAGCCAGAAATTTTATAAACTGGAAGAAAATAATGTGGAAATACCGGTAGAGGTTAGAGGTGCTAAAGATATTAATGTAACCCAATCCGGTTCTGTTGAAGAATTGGGAAGTGAATCGTTACTGACCTTGAATGAAAAATATGTTCAGGATATTTCCCCATCTTTTACTGAAATAAAATCAAGATCGGATATCGATACATTGCGAAAATCTATATCAGATAAAATTAAAACCGTTTTAAAGCTAGATTCCATGACATCATATGTAGAGTCTCGTATTGTTAATACATCTAGTGGTGACGACTTTAAACTCGAAAGAATTTTACTTCACTCCGAACGGGGTCTGTGGATGCCTGGCATGATGCTGACCCCGGATTCTTTTGATCGGGAAACCGGTCGCACGGTTGTGTACGTACATGAACGTGGCAAAGCTAATGGTATAGAGACTATAAAACAACTTGCAAAATCCGGCTGTCGTGTCTTTGCACTGGATTTGCGGGGTTATAATGAATTTGCTGATCCGCATCCTGAGCAAAAGAACCGTGACGATGGCCCGGTATTCAAGGGATATCAGATCATTTACGGCCGAGAGGACAATGAAGCAGATTTTAACGCCTTTGCATACGAAATGCAGAAACCATTGTTTGGTATGCGGTTACACGATTTAATGACCGGAATAGCATATCTGGAATCTCGTGTGGATATGCAAGGGAAAGCATTGGATATTTATGGCTATGGAGACGGTGCCATGCTGGCCCTGCATGCGGCAGTATTGAATGAAAATATTGAAAATATAGTGCTGGACCATATGGTGAGTTCCTTTAAAGAGCTGGCACTAAAACCTTATGGTGCTGCAAGTCCGTTTTTGTTCATTCATAATGTGCTGGCATATTATGATACACCGCAACTATTGGCATCACTGGCACCGAAACGGGTAGTATTGACCAATATGGTCAATGCCAAACGTGAAATTGATACTACTTTGAATAAAAAAGAACTGAAATATATTCAAAATGCATGGAATGCTGCCGGAAACAAGAAAAACCTGACTATAAAAGATATGAACAGCACCATGATATTGCAGGAATTGCTTAATAACTGACAAGGATAAAACGAGATGAAAAAGCAAATCATTTTATGTTGTGTGATTTTATTTTCATTACAGCTTTTTGCTGTTGATAATGATTCAAAAACCAAATGGCAAAAACGAGCAGAACTACACCAGGAACAAGCTAAAGATATTACCTGGTTAACGCATGAACCTATAGAATTCCTGATGCGGCGAGGAGGACATTTTGATAACGAACCCCAACGTTATAGCGACATGTGCTCCCCCGAAAATATTGCCAATATGGCAAAAGCCGGAGTTAAATGGGGAAGAATATTTTTCTACAAAGGCTTTGGTTTGGAATATGAAATGCCAAATATCAAAAAGGCTATTGCGACAGCGGACATTATGCACAAGCATGGTATGAAAGTCAGTATCTATATGGCAGGTACCATGTTTACTGAAACGCTGTATCGTGAAGTGCCCCAAGCTGTGAACTGGGAACAGCGAGACCAGAACGACCAATGGGTTCCTTATGGATTGCAGACTTTTCGGCATTATGCATGTCCCAACGAACCGGCATATCGGGATTATGTTAAACGTATACTGGATATTGGTATAAATGATCTGCACGCGGACGAGATTGCTTTTGATAATATCATGCTGCAGGCGGAGCCCAAATCCTGTCGTTGTTCCCGTTGTATGAAAGCGTTTCGCGATTATCTCCGAGAGGAATATCCCACAAAAGAAGCCATGATGCGCCGTTTTGGTCTTCCGGACCCTGAATGGGTACGTGTTAATGAATGGTCATCCGAAACCCAACCGGATGGTATACGCGAGTTAAATGACCCGGTTCTGCAAGAGTGGGTGCGTTTTCGATGCAAGTCGCTTGCCAATCATTGCAATGATCTTTATGAATATGTAAAGAGCCAGAACCCCAATGTTGTTGTGCTTTTCAATATCAAAGGTGTTTACAGTTTTAACCGGTACTGGACCAATGCGGTATATCAACCCTTTTTTAAAGACCATATAGATTTGCTGGCTTTTGATACCGGCGGCTATGATGCACATATCGATGAGAATACCGGTGCGTTGATCTCGCAGATCCGTTCGTACAAGATAGCCAGACGTTTAAATACCGGATGTGAAAATTCATGTCGCAAACCCCTTGAAGCAGTTTTGCACATGGCATTCGGACATCAGAAACAGATTCCGGGAGCCGTTGGCGCACCTTTTGGTTCCGGAGCGTTTAATGCCTTTACGCCTGAACTGGAATTCTTTAGAGAGTATAATGATCGGTTTTACACATTAACCGATAATGTTGCAGATGTTGCTGTGCTCCGTAACTGGGCTTCAATGGCATATAGTATTAACGCTACATATGAACCGGCCACCCTTATGGAACAAATCCTGATTCAGCATAAAGTGCCTTTTGATCTGCTGTTTGAAGAACAGCTTGATCGTGCTGATCAGTATAAGGCAATTGTACTGGCGGGACAGGAATGTGTTTCGAACGAGCAGGTTGAATTGCTGCTTAATTATGTTCGCAATGGTGGTATATTGGTCATAGCCGGTAATACTGCCGAGTACAACGGATGGCGCGAAAAGAGACATACAAATCCTTTATTACCTGCAAGAAAAGAAGGCAAGGGCAAGATTGTTTATATACCCGAGATTATACCGGGTAAAAAAGAGAAAAAACAAGTAGATTTTACGGTTGATGATCCTGAACCGGGCGCAACATTGCGTAGAGGTGAAAAAATGTCACCACCGCAATGGGTTTTGCCGGCAAATCATCGCGAGATTTATCAAACCCTGGTATCTAATATTCCTAACGAAATTGCATTAGCGTGCGATGCTTCTCTCACGACAGTTATGGAGCTGCTCAACCGGGATGAATCCCGTGAAACACTGGCACATTTTATCAACTTTAACGAACAACCTGAACCCGCATTTGCAACCACAATTCAAAAACAATATGATGGCAAGATTAAATCAGTCAAATACTTTACTCCGGATTTGGATGATCCTGTAAATCTGGAATATGTGGAAGAGAATGGGAAAATTACATTTACTGTGCCCGAAACCCGTTTATATTCAATGGTGGTAATTGAGCAATAGAACCGGATTGTTATTCAAAATCAGAGAGGAAATAGAAATGAAAAGAATCGTTTTTAGCACTTTGATTTGGATTGTTATTTGTTTTACATATAGCATAGCACAGGAGCAATATACACCCAGGCAGGTATCTACGCGTCCGCCTGAAAATAACGACAATACTTTGCGTGAAATAACACCGGAAGAGATACCACCCAATCTCAATTTTTATGCAATTGATCCGCTTTATAACCCTGATGCGAAATTGGGTTGGGCTGAACAGCGAATTGAAGAACTGATTGATCGCGGTTTGACAGGTACAGTCCTGACAGACGGTAATGTGTATTTGTCGTGGAGGTTGTTATCCTCTGATGATAATGACATTGCTTTAAATATTTTTCGAATGGATAAAAAGAAAAAAGAAAAGCAATTGAATGACAGTCCCATTTCTTTGACCACTGATTTTATCGATAAATCCAAAGTTGATGGCAAAACCATATATGTTTTAAAAGACAGCAAGACCAGCCAAAAACTTGCAGAGGTAACTGTTGATCCCGCTAAAAGCAATCCACAATATCGTTCTATCCCCTTAAAAGATGTGGAAGGTGTTGACCGAATTGCTGTAGGTGATTTAAATGGAGATGGTGTTTACGATTTTGTGGTTAAACATCCAAGGCAGAGTGTTGATCCTGGTCGGGTACGTCCCAGCAAGGATTCTTACAAGATTGATGCCTATGACGGCAAAAGCGGCAAGTTTATGTGGCGCATTGATCTGGGTTGGAATATCAACCAGGGCATTTGGTTTTCACCCATGGTTGTACGCGATCTGGATGGTGACAATAAAGCCGAAGTTTGTGTAAAAACCGCACCTTATGCAGCCACACAAAAAGAGGCCATTGACGGGGGGGAAGGCTTTGTTATCGACGGTCCGGAATATCTATCGATTTATGATGGTGAGACCGGTAAAGAGCTGGACAAAGTAGACTGGATTGAACGCGGAAAGGTACAGGACTGGGGCGATAACTCTGGTAACCGTTCTTTGCGGCACATGCTGGGAGTTGCTTATCTTGATGGTAAAACTCCAAGTGTATTGGTTGTTCGCGGTATTTATGGTATGATGAAAATAGATGCCTGGGCATTTGAAAATAAAAAGCTGAGAAAGATTTGGCGCTGGACCAATGAACGCGCTCCTCTTATGTACCAGGGGCAGGGACAACACAGTATCAAAACCGGAGACATAGATGGTGATGGATGTGATGAGATTTTGAATGGATCCATTGCAATCGACAATACCGGAAAAACCATGTGGTGCACCGGACTGGGGCATGGAGACCGCTTTTACTTGTCGGATATTAATCCTGAACATCCCGGGCTGGAGGTCTGGTATATTATTGAAGAACCCCATCCACAATTGGGTGCAAATCTCCGTGACGCGAAAACCGGTGATCTGTTGTTTGGAGTAAGAGAGGCAACAAATGATAATGAAATGAGTCGTGCTATAGTCGGTGATATTGATCCTGCGTTTCCGGGTATGGAAGTTGCTGGCGAGCGTTTTTATTTTACGGCTGATGGTAAAAGAATTGATCAGGAAGCCCCTCCGCAGGATTTCCTTGTCTGGTGGGATGGTGATAAATTGAGAGAGATTTTATTCAGAGGCACGGTTTCCAAATGGCAGGGGGAAACCTATCTGCAAGATTTGGGACGTGGTGTTCAATTGATCGCTGATATTGCCGGTGACTGGCGTGAAGAGATTGTTACGTTTACAGATGGAGAATTGCGGATTTATCAAACAACGATTCCGGCAGAAGACAGACGCGTCTGTCTCATGCAGGACCCACTTTACCGCAATGATGTAACACACCGGTCTATGGGTTATTCTCATTCACCCATGATAAGCTATTATCTTGGTGAATGATAAAATAATCGAAAGCAAAAACCTTTCATTTGCTTTCGATTATTTTTTATTTTTGTTGATTTTTGATGTATTTATGAGTATAATAGGCAAATGAGATATTATATGTAACATCAGGTTTATCTATGCTTGCTTCACAACGACGACAACGAATACTTGATCTGATTAAAGAAGATGGTAACGCCAAGGTTTCTGATTTGAGCAGGATTTTTCGCATTTCAGAGGTAACCATTCGGCAGGATCTGGCAAGGTTGGAAGATGATGGATTGATTATGCGCGAACATGGCGGTGCTTTTTTAAAAAGTCTGCCCAGCCAGGTACAATCGTTTTCTTTTCAGCATAACGAAAATATGGATAAAAAAGCGCGCATTGGCAGAAAAGCGTCCGAGTTTATTGATGATGGAGATACGATCATCCTGGATTCTGGCACTACAACTACAGAGGTTGCCAAATGTCTTGTTGATCATAAAAATCTGACTGTGGTGACAAATGCAGTCAATATTCCACTCATCATTGGTGGCCAGCCTGGTATAACGGTTTTGCTTACTGCCGGTGAATTTAAGGCGCCTACATTGTCGCTTACCGGGCAAAAGGCAGCGGAATTTTTTCAAAATGTACATGTGGATAAATTGTTTTTAGCAACAGCAGGCATTACCCTTCGTGCCGGATTAACATACCCCAGTCTGAGTGATTTGCCGGTGAAAAAAGCCATGATCGAAGCGGCCAATACAGTCTATCTGGTTGCAGATTCCTCAAAACTTGGAGTTCAATCACTTGCCAGCTTGGGTGCATTGTCGCTTATCAATTATCTAATTACTGATGATGGTATTACCGACCAGGATCGTCAGGAATTTGCAAGGCATGGTATAGAGTTTATTATTGCCTAAATAACAGGAGTAAAAAATGTCTAGAAAAATTATCATTCTTTTGAGTGTGATATCTGTTTTCTTGTTCACCGCATGCAGCAAAGATGCCGGTCAAAATGCGGAGAAAGAAAAACAGATTGCAGTTGTTATCTCTACACTGAACAATCCCTGGTTTGTTGTACTGGGTGAAACTGCTGGCGAGAGAGCTCGTGAGTTGGGTTACAAGGTAACCATTTTTGATTCTCAAAATGATAATGCAAAAGAAACGGACCATTTTGAAAACATTATAGCCGCCGGTTATCAGGCAATTTTGTTTAATCCTACTGATGCAGAGGGTTCAATATCCAATGTCAAGCGCGCCAAAGAAGCGGGGGTACCTACATTCTGCATGGACCGCGAGATCAATTCCAATACCGACGCTGTATCACAAATTCTTTCTGATAATTATTCCGGTTGTGTTGCCCTGGGACAGTATTTTGTCAAGAAATTAGACGGAAAAGGTAAATATGTAGAGTTGTTGGGCCTGGTTGGTGACAATAATACCTGGAACCGTTCACGCGGTTTCCACAGTGTTGTTGATAATTACACTGATATAAAAATGGTTGCGCAACAGAGTGCGGATTTTGACCGTAATAAGGCTATGGAAGTATTGGAATCTATATTGCAGGCAAATCCCGATATTGACGCGGTATTTTGTGGAAACGATGCAATGGCTATGGGTGCATACCAGGCACTGGCATCTGCCGGTAAAGCGGACAATGTTATGGTGTTTGGGTTTGACGGTGCCAAAGATGTTGTAGATTCTATCCGTGACGGTAAAATCATGGCAACCGGCATGCAGTTTCCCAAAGTAATGGCCCGTACGGCTGCTGAAATGGCAGACCAGTATTTGAATGGCAAAACCGATTTCCCGCAAAAGTTGCCTATTGCTGTTGAACTGGTGAATCAGGAAAATATTGAAAAATATACTGCATATGGAAAAAATGAAGAGAAAAATTAAATATTTTATCTTTCTGGTGTTGGGTTTGGTCATATTGTCCCAGTCTGTTTATATCAAGAAACTGGACAAGATGAAAGAAAATGCTAAATCCGATGTTTTTGATGCCCAAATATATGTACAGAATTTTTGGGATAAAGAACTTCCGTCTGTATTGGGCCAAGCTGTGGATGCAAATGTTCTGCTTCCATTATTTCAAAATGATATGGATAAAGCTGTATCGAAATATGCTAAAACACTGGGTATTGCATCCAAACACGCTTATTTGATCAAAGGTGAGGGTACTGTGGTCAAGATTGAACCGAGTGGATTTTATTTGGATACAACAAAAGACGGAAACCCGGATGTCTTGCTGATTGCTCTGGATCTGTTTGGCAACGCTGTCCGGGATGCTTCCGGATTGGTGGATGTGAGTGATTTCCCCAACAGCATGGAGTTTAATGCCATTTCTTCAGAGATCAATAAACGGGTGAGAGAGTTGGTGGTAAATCCTGCAAAAAGCCAGTTGCAAACGGGACACTCCGTTTCATTTATCGGTGCTGCCGAAGTGAGTCAGGATGATCCCGAAATTGATCCCCTGGGTATTATCCCGATAAAAATTATTTCAGGTTCTCATGAGTAATGCAGTATTAAAATCCGTACTCGCTGCACGGTCAGTGAGTAAACGATTTCCCGGTGTTCTGGCATTGCAGAATGTTGATCTGGATATTTACGCGGGACAGGTTAATGCCATTCTGGGAGAGAACGGAGCGGGTAAATCCACTTTGATGAAAATTTTGTCCGGTGTATATACGGAATACGAGGGTACGCTGCTGCTAGATGGCGAGCCAGTCCGTTTTACCGGCCCCCGGCATGCTCAGGATCTGGGTATAGCCATCATCCATCAGGAATTGAATCTGATACCTCACCTGACGGTTGCTGAAAACATTTTTCTGGGACGCGAACCTTTAACCCGACTGGGTTTTATCGATTATCGAAAGATGGCTGATGATACGCGGGCGCTGTTGCAAAAACTCAATTCAGATATTCATTCCCACTCTGCTGTCGAAAATCTGCGTGTAGGTCAGCAGCAGATTGTTGAAATTGCCAAGTCACTTTCTTTGAATGCCAGAATTATTATCATGGATGAGCCAACTTCGGCAATCAGTGAACATGAAGTGGATATTTTGTTTGGTCTCATTAAATCCCTAAAAGCTGATGGTGTTGCTATTGTTTATATTACTCACAAGCTGGACGAACTAGATAAAATTGCTGATGCAATAACCATCTTTCGAGATGGACAATATATAACCTCCGGACCCTCTTCAGAATTTACTCAGGAAGATATCATCCGGTCCATGGTTGGCAGAGATATGGATGATTTTTTCGTAAAGGATATAGTGAGTATTGGTGCTGAGGTTCTTCAAATTGAAAACCTGAGTCTGAAACATCCTGCCAGAGAGAATGATTATTTATTAAAAGATATATCCTTTCATGTGAAAAAAGGTGAGGTGCTGGGTATTTTCGGCTTGATGGGTGCGGGACGTACCGAATTGTTTGATTGTATTTTCGGTGTGTATGGCAATGCGCACACCGGCTCTATTTATATTGATGGCAGTAAAATCTCTATTGAAAATCCGCAACAGGCCATAGATGCCGGAATTGGCTATGTGCATGAAGACCGCAAATCCGCGGGATTAATTATAGAGATGAGTGTTGCAGAGAATATCAGCCTTGCCGATATACAACAGATTGAAAAATGTGGATTTTTAAGCTGTCAGGCTGAACAGAACCTTGCACAAGATTATATACAACAATTAAAGATTAAAACGCCCGGAACAACACAGGCGGTTGAAAAATTGAGCGGGGGGAATCAGCAAAAAGTTGTTATTGCTAAATGGCTGGCTACGCATCCCCGTATATTATTCCTGGACGAGCCCACACGCGGGGTAGATGTTGGCGCAAAAAATGAAATTTATAAACTTATCAGCGAGTTGGCGGGAAAAGGATTGGGCATCATTATGGTCTCTTCTGAATTGCCCGAAGTACTTGCTATCTCGGACCGGATTTTAGTCATGTCTGAGGGACAATTAAACGGTGAATTTACCCCATCTCAGGCGACAGAAGAAAATTTACTATGTGCGGCAATCCCCAAGAGTATTGAAACACAGAAACAGGAAATTGCATGAACAAGAATTTGAAAAATACATTATTACGGTTCCAGTCATTGATTGCATTGCTGATCATGATTGTTTTTTTATCCATTTTTACGGAAAAGTTTTTAACCGTTGATAATTCCTGGAATGTGATGCGACAAATATCGGTCAATGTCTGTTTATCCATGGGAATGACCCTGGTTATTTTAACGGGAGGCATTGATCTTTCTGTAGGGTCCATACTGGCTATTAGTGGTGCGGTAGCAGCCGGATTACTGAAAAATGGTATTGAAATTCCGGGTTTAAACCTGTTTATCGGATTCACATTTCTGGGAGCAGTTATTGCCGGTCTGGTGACCGGCTCAGCCCTGGGCTGGGTCAATGGATTGGCTATTACCCGTTTCCGAGTTCCACCCTTTGTAGCCACCCTTGCCATGTTAACCATGGCCCGCGGATTGACCATGTTATGGACTGGTGGATTTCCCATTACCGGTTTGGGAAATTCTTTTGCTTTTATGGGAACCGGATGGTTTTTGGGCATCCCTGTACCGGTGTGGATTACAGCTTTGATTGTTGTGCTGATGGTGGTCCTTACCCGTAAAAAGAGATTAGGACGTTATATTTACGCGGTTGGAAGCAATGAAAAAGCATCCGGCCTGTCAGGTCTAAATGTAGATCGTGTTAAAATGATTGTGTATACCCTTGCCGGCACCATGTCGGCTGTAGGCGGATTGTTGGTTACCTCAAGGCTTGATTCAGCGCAGCCAAACGCGGGTATGGGCTTTGAGCTGGACTCTATTGCCGCTGTTGTTATAGGCGGGACGTCATTGTCCGGTGGACGCGGTTCTATTATTGGAACCGTGCAGGGAGCGCTGATCATTGGTGTTTTGAATAACGGACTGGTTTTATTAAACGTTTCACCATTTTGGCAGCAGGTCATTAAAGGGCTGGTAATTCTGTTGGCAGTCATAATTGACAAAATGAGTAGAGAGATTAAGAATAATATATAGTTGAGGAGAAAATAATGAGCAAAACAACGTTGGGTGTTATTGTTGGTAACCGTGCCTTTTTTCCAGACCATCTGGTATCAGAAGCACGTGCAGATATCTTTGCACTTTTTAAAAAATTAGACATTGTTCCCATCATGCTGGATGAATCTGTAACAAAACTTGGCGGTGTTGAAGCATATCAGGATGCCAAAGTTTGTGCTGAACTGTTTAAAAAACATCGTGACGAAATAGAGGGTGTTTTGGTTGTTTTACCCAACTTTGGCGATGAACGTGGAGTTTTGGATACGATTAAGCTTTCCGGATTAAATGTGCCTGTTTTAATCCAGGCAAGCCCGGATGATTTGAATAAAATGAACCCTGCACTCCGTCGTGATGGATTATGCGGTAAAATCTCTGTATGTAATAATCTGCGTCAGGCAGGTATTCCATACTCTTTGACCAGCAAACATGTGATGAGTCTGAAGGATGAAGCGTTCCATAAAGATCTCGTTGATTTTGTATCGGTTTGCCGTGTTGTAAACGGTTTAAAGAATGCACGTATTGGTGCCATTGGCGCACGTCCTGGTGCTTTTAATACAGTACGTTATAGTGAGAAACTGTTGCAGGAATATGGAATAAATGTGGTAACCGTTGACTTGTCCCAGATTTGGGGTGATTTTGATCGCCTGAGTAACAGCGATCCTGCAGCGAAAAAGAGTTTGGAAACCATTAAAGCGTTTGCTAACTATGATAAAGTACCGGAAGAAAAATTAATGTCCATGGCCAAACTGGATGCAGTGATCAACCGTTTCGTAGAGGAAAATGGTTTAAACGCAACCGCAATCCAATGTTGGGATTCATTACAGATGAATTTCGGTATAAATGTTTGTACCAGCATGAGCATGATGAGTGAAAGACTCATCCCCAGTGCTTGTGAAGTAGATGTAATGGGTGCATTATCCATGTATGCATTACAGTTGGCATCGGGACGCCCCAGCGCACTCGCTGATTGGAACAATAATTACGGTGGCGAGCCTGATAAACTCGTCATGTTCCATTGCGGTAACTGGGCAAAATCCTTTATACCGGATATAGCAATCAGTACTGCACCCATTTTGGGCTCTACTTTAGGTGAAGAAAATACCTATGGTGCACTGGAAGGGCGTACACCTGCAGGTCCATTGACGTATGCCCGCTTGTCAACCGATGATTCAATAGGATTAATTAATGCGTATGTAGGCCATGGCGATTTTACCAATGATCCGTTAGATACCTTTGGCAGCCGAGCTGTTGCAAATATTCCCAATCTGGAGGGGCTTTTGAGACATATCTGTGAAAATGGATTTGAACACCATGTTGCCATGAATTTGTCTCATACCGCAGGTGTTTTAAACGAAGCGTTCAGTAAATACCTGGGATGGGAAGTTTATAATCATCAATAATAATGAAATAGTTGAGTAAAAATGAATAAAACTGAATTGTTGAAAAAATCGATCGAGTATCGAAAAAATATATTGAAATATATAAAGATCGCCAATGCCGGTCATACCGGCGGAGATCTTTCCTGTATAGATATATTAAATGTTCTTTATAACCGCGTTTTGAATGTAACGCCGGATAACTTTTCTGATCCCAACCGTGACCGCTATATCCAAAGCAAAGGGCATTCGGTTGAAGCATTATATGTTGTGCTGGCAGACAAGGGATTTTTCCCTGTAACTGATCTTGAAACATTATGCAAGTACCAGTCTAATTATGTGGGGCATCCTACCCGTAAGGTAAAAGGGATTGAGCAGAATACCGGAGGATTGGGACATGGGCTGCCAATCTGTGTGGGAATGGCCCTGGCTGCTAAAAAAGACAAGCTTCCTTATCGGGTATTTACTCTGCTGGGAGATGGCGAGTTAGCAGAAGGCTCAAACTGGGAGGCCATGCTGTCTGCATCGCATTACAAGCTGGACAATCTTGTAGCCATTCTGGATTATAACGGATTACAGATCACCGGCCCAACCAAGGAAGTATGTGAGACCGATCCTTTAGAAGAAAAATTTTCTGCATTTGGTTGGGCTGTAAAAACGGTTGATGGCCATAATTTTGACGAGTTGGAAACAACATTGAACAATGCGCCTTTGGAAACCGGCAAACCCACTATGATTATTGCCCGTACCACTAAAGGCAAAGGTGTTTCTTTTATGGAAAATGTGAAAAAGTGGCACCACGGTGTTCCTTCGGATGAACAATATGAAACTGCTATGCAGGAGCTGGATAGCCAGTTGTCCGCATTATAATTAGATTCACCGCTTGTGGCGGTATATAGATAAAATGCATTGCCTGGCTTGTTATACAGGCAGGCAAGTTTATATAATTTGAAAGGCTGGTATTCGTAATGAATTCCCTTGTATTAGGAAAACCCAATCTTGAGGTCTTTGCCAATACCTTAATGGAACTGGCAGAGACAGATAAATCGATATTTGCAGTAACCAGTGATTCCCGCGGGTCAGGGAAACTGGTACCTTTTGGAGAAAAATATCCAAACCAGATTGTTGAAGTTGGTATTGCTGAACAGAATCTGGTAGGCATATCTGCCGGACTTGCATCTACAGGTAAAAAAGTTTTTGCCGTATCACCGGGCTGTTTTTTATCTGCCCGTGCGTTAGATCAGATCAAAAATGATGTCTGTTATTCTGATAATCCCGTAACGTTGGTGGGTATTAGCTCGGGTGTCAGTTATGGTGCCCTGGGTTCTACACACCACTCACTGCACGATCTGGCTGTATTGCGAGCTATTAATAATATAATGATAATGGTACCTGCTGATAAT
This sequence comes from bacterium, assembly GCA_963693055.1. Lineage (GTDB taxonomy): Bacteria > Zhuqueibacterota > Zhuqueibacteria > Residuimicrobiales > Krinioviventaceae. The sequence continues at coordinate 3,576,680 of OY843751.1, read as the reverse complement.
TTTGAAACCCGTCATGCTATTATGGCTGCGGCTGAAATGCCGCATCCCGTTTATGTTCGGTTTGGAAAACGCCCCATGTATGATCTGCACTCGGAAAATACAGTGTTTGAACCGGGCAAAGCCATAACCTTGCGCAAAGGTGATGATGTTGCCTTAATTGCTACAGGAGAAACGGTCTATCATGCACTTGCAGCTGCTGAGGAACTGGCAGATTATGGAATATTTGCAAGAGTGATAAGTATGCATACCATAAAACCTCTGGACAATGAAGCGATTTTATCAGCGGCCCAATCCTGTAATGCAGTAATAACAGTAGAAGAACATCTGGTTAATGGTGGTCTGGGAGAGGCCGTTGCCGCACTAATTCTGGAAGCTGGTATATCTACCGCGTTCAAGCGTGTAGGCATTCCTGATGAATATACGGTTACTGGTAGTCAATTGGAAATATTTGGTCATTATGGTATTTCTGCACAAGGATTGGCAGAAACCGCAAAGCAATTATTAAAGTAAGGATTTTTCATGCAGCAGAAATTAATCCTGGCGATTGATCAGGGCACCAGTGGAACAAAAACTGTTTTATTTGACGAAAATGGAAAGCTGATTGTTAAAGCAACTGTGGAACTGGCTTCAAGTTATCCCAAACCCGGTTTTGTAGAACAGAACCCTGAAGAAATTTATCAAACGGTTATTGAATCCGTTCACCAGTGTGTAGATCAGTATAAACAACAGGGCGGTGATTTGAACAATATTAACACATGCGGAATCTCGAACCAGCGTGAAACCTATTTACTATGGGATGAAACAGGCAATCCGTTACATAATGCGGTAGTTTGGCAGTGCAAACGTTCGGTAGAAATCTGTAACCGACTCAAAACGCAGGATGTTGAAAAAGAAATCACAGCCCGCACCGGTTTAATCATTGATCCTTATTTTTCCGGTACTAAAGTCATGTGGTTGAATGAGAACAGTGATATAGTAAAATCAGCAATTGATTCAGGCAAAGCTTTTGGCGGTACTGTGGATTCCTGGCTTTTATATAAATTGACACAGGCAAAAAGTTATTATACGGATTATACCAATGCATCACGAACCCTGTTTTTCAATATAAATGAGCTGAAATGGGACAGTGAAATGCTGAAATTGTTTGGTGTGGAGAAACTAAACCTTCCCGAACCCAAACCCTCTGCTTATAATTATGGTTCATCTGATTTTGAAGGTGTGTTTGAAGCTCCTATTCCCATAACCGGCATGATTGGAGACTCGCACGCGGCTGCTTTCGGCGAAGGATGCTTTGCTCCCGGAGATGCCAAAGTTACCTTGGGTACGGGTTCCTCCATTTTGATGAATACCGGCAGCAAAAGGGTAGAATCTAAGAATGGTATGGTTGCAACGATTTGCTGGAGCACTGCTGACAGAACGGATTATGCCTTGGAAGGCATTATTGTTACTGCGGGAGCAAGTATCAATTGGCTCAAGAACCAGTTGGGACTATTTTCGGATTCGTCAGAAACAGAAGCTATGGCCACTGCTTTGGATGGCAATGAAGGCGTGTACTTGGTACCTGCATTCAGCGGATTAGGTGCGCCGCATTGGCAGATGGATGCAAGGGCTGTGATCAGCGGTTTGACCTTTGGTGCGGACAAGCGTCATATTGTTCGGGCTGCATTGGAATCCATTCCTTACCAGATAAAAGACGTGATCACTGCTATGGAAGCAGATGCCGGCATTTCCTTAAAGGAACTGATGGCCGATGGTGGTATTACCAATAATAAATTTGTAATGCAGTTTATCTCTGACCTTTTGCGTGTTAATGTAAATAATATAGGTATAGCCGATATTTCTGCACTGGGTGCTGGATTAATGGCTGGATTGGGTTCAGGTATGTATAAAGACCTGAATGATTTGAAACAATTGAAATATGATCATATTGTGTATTATCCCCTGGAGAATCCTGATGTGATGAATGATTACAAGGGATGGCAGTCTGCTGTGGCATTATTAAATTGAGGATTTGTTTAATGAAAATCATAAATTTTATACTATTAATTATTTTGTTAACATCATTATATGTGTTTGCCGTAAACCAGTCTCAAGATTCAGAAAAACCACGCGTTATTATTACCAGTGATGGAGAGATTGATGACGAGTGTTCCATGGTGCGTTGTCTGCTTTATACCAATGACTGGGACATTGAAGCGATTGTAACCTCCAGTTCGCAATATCACTGGCACGGACACCGGTGGGCCGGTGATGACTGGCTTGATCCCTATCTTGATGCGTACACGCAGGTTTATCCCAACCTGGTCAAGCATGATCCTGAATATCCTACTCCGGATTACCTTAAAGCACGTACAGCACTTGGAAATGTTGAAACTGAAGGTGAAATGGATAAAATAACTGCCGGTTCAGAGTTGATTGTCAAAGTATTATTGGACAAATCTGATGATCGTCCGGTTTGGCTGCAGGCCTGGGGTGGAACCAATACTATAGCGCGAGCGCTCAGGACAATTGAAGAAGATCATCCTGATCGTATGCAAGAGGTGGCCAACAAAATCCGCTTCTTTTTTATCTGGGAACAGGATTCAACCTATCAGGCATATATTCGTCCGCATTGGGGCAAATATAATATCCTAACCATTATTTCTGACCAGTTTGAGGCCATTGCCTATCGATGGAAGACCTGTCAGCCCCAGGATATGCATCCATATTATGTTGGCGAGTGGATGAAAAGCAATATATTAGATAATCATGGTCCTTTGTGCTCGCTTTACAAAGCACACAAAGCAGGCGATAAAGGATTTGATGACGGGGATTTCCGTTCCGAAGGCGATTCGCCCTCATTTATGCACGCGATTGTTACCGGTTTGCGAAACCTTGAATCTCCGGACTGGGGAGGCTGGGGTGGTCGCTATGTACGCATTCGAGAGAACACCTGGCTTGATCCGGTACCAGAAAAAGGTTATGAATATCCTAAAGGTCGGTGGTATGGCTCATCGGCATGGGGAAGAACGAGTTCTAAAAAAGGCGCAACTGTATCAAACAGTAATGACCATGCTGAATATTTTAAACCCATTTGGAGATGGTCCGATGCGTTTCAAAATGATTTTGCTGCCCGTGCCGACTGGTGTGTGAATTCGTATGATGAGGCCAATCATCCGCCAATCGTTAGGCTGGCACATGCAAATGATTTGCAGGCTAAACCGGGTGATTTGGTGAATTTAAACGCCAAGGGCACAACCGATCCGGATGGAGATGATCTTACATATCAATGGTGGCAATATAAAGAAGCGGATACCTATGATGGAATCATTGATATTAAAGATGCAGGGCAGGAACAGGCATCCTTTATTATTCCTAAAGATGCTGCTAAAGGTGAAACCCTTCATGTCATTTGCGAGGTAAAAGATTCAGGAACACCGCAATTAACGAGATATCAACGGATAGTTGTTACCGTTGAATAATTTAAGACGAGAGTAAACTATGAAGTATTTTTACATTTTTAAATCAGTAGTATTGTTTATAATCTTAATAATATTTGGACAGCTACATTCTCAACAACTCGCTTTTCCCGGAGCCGAGGGTTATGGGAAATATACATCAGGCGGTCGGGGTGGTGTTGTATACAAAGTTACCAATTTGAATGATAGCGGAGAAGGAAGTCTAAGAGCTGCGATTGAGGCCTCAGGTCCACGAACAGTTGTTTTTGAGGTGTCTGGTACAATAGATCTTGAAAGTCCATTAAAAATCAAGAAACCGTATATTACCATAGCTGGCCAAACAGCACCGGGTGATGGTATTTGTATTAAAAGACATCCCATTAGTATTGATGCGGACCATGTCATCATCAGATACCTTCGGGTAAGACTGGGGGATGAATCGGGTAATGATTATGATGCCATATCGAGCCGATTTACTAAAAATATTATTCTTGACCATATATCAGCAAGCTGGAGTGTTGATGAGTGTATGTCGATCTATCATTGCGATAGTGTGACGGTTCAATGGTGCATTATTTCAGAAAGTATGAGTAAATCTAATCATATCAAAGGTTCTCACGGTTTTGGTGGTATTTGGGGAAGTAATTATAGTTCCTATCATCATAATCTGCTGGCGCATCATAGCAGTAGAAATCCGAGAATGGCTTCGGGTTCCGGATATACGGATTATAGAAATAATGTGATCTATAACTGGGGGTATCAAAGCCTTTACGGTGGTGAAAAGTTTCAAACCGGTGATGATCGATTTAATTTTTCCAGTTTTAATATTGTTGCCAATTATTATAAACCGGGTCCGGCTACAAAGCCCGGTAATGTATCGTACCGAATTGCCAGTCCCTCTTTTAGAAGCGAAACAGATCATGGAAAATGGTACATCGCAGATAATGTTGTTGAGGGTAATGATGAGGTTTCAGCCCATAATTGGGATGGAGGAGTACAAACGGATATATCTGTAGAAAAAATCAAACTTGATGAACCCTGGCCATCCATGTCTATTAAACAACAAACTGCCCAAAAAGCTTACCAAACTGTTCTAAACAATGCGGGCGCAATTGTGCCCAAAAGAGATGCCATTGATAAAAGAATTATTAACGAAGTACGTACAGGCAATGCAACCTTTGAAGGGCTCAGTTATAAAAATGAGCACCAGGTTGCTGATCCATCAAAAATATGTGGCATTATTGACACCCAAAATGATGTTGGTGGCTGGCCAATACTTAAAAGTGCTCCGGCCCCCACAGATTCTGATAATGATGGCATGCCTGATGTTTGGGAGATTGAGAATCATCTAAATAAAGACGATCCCAATGATAGAAATATCATAGCTAAAGACGGTTATACCATGTTGGAGAAATACTTGAATAGTATTGTTGATTGAAATGTTTAATTTCTGATTAAATTAGCTGGTTATTCATTATTGCGCTGGTTCGTTTTTTTGATCAAAACATATTTGATTAAAGCCCGTATAAACCGGGCTTTTTTTATGTATTCTTAATTAATCCGTGATTAATTGACATAAAAAGAGTATATTCATATTCGAGAATTATAAAACAGGAATTTATTTAGAATATGGCAAAAATACTGGTAACATGTGCCAAAGGAATTTCCGGCGTACTAGCTGAAGAAATAAGAGAACTCGGTTTTCCGGTTTTGGATGAAAAACAGCTCGGTGTATTTACCGAAGGTACATTCAACGATACGATAAAATTAAATTTTCATTTACGAACTGGATTGCGTGTCTTGTACCATTTAAAAGATTTCAATGCACGTACTCCTGATGACATGTATAAACATATAAGACAGGTCCCCTGGGAAGACTATTTGTCTGAACATGGATATTTCAGCATCACATCATCGGTGAGCAATGAAAATATACGAGATACACGTTTTGCCAATTTAAAATGCAAAGATGCAGTAGTAGACCGCATGCAGGAAAAATTTGGCCGCCGCCCGGATTCGGGTTCTGACCGCAGTAAAGCTGTTTTGTTTTTATACTGGCGGGAAAATGAAGGCGCAATTTATTTGGATACTTCCGGAGAACCGCTGGCAAAACGTGGATATCGAAAAATGCCCTACAAAGCGCCTATGCAGGAATGTCTGGCAGCCGCGCTTATTCTTTCAACAGGATGGAGAGGAGAGAGTGCGTTTGTTAATCCCATGTGTGGTAGCGGTACCCTTGCCATTGAAGCGGCTTTGATAGCTGCTGACAAGGCACCCGGATTATTGCGCACCAATTTTGGTTTCATGCACTTGAAACCGTATGACGCAAACATCTATAAAGAGGTAAGACTTGCGTGCAGAAAACAATCAAAAGGAGTGGATGTTCCCATAATAGCCAGTGATATTTCTAAAGATGCTATATTTGCTGCTCAAAGAAATGCTGAAACTGCGGGTGTGCATCGTTTGCTTACTTTTGATGTTTGCGATTATAGTGAAACCAAGGTTCCCGGTGATGAAGGTATAGTTATTCTAAATCCCGAATATGGTGTACGTTTGAATGAAGAAAAGCGTTTAGAACCGGTTTACCAGGGAATTGGCGATTTTTTTAAACAGAGCTGCCACGGTTATATGGGGTATGTTTTTACAGGGAATCTGGATCTTGGTAAAAAGGTAGGTCTTAAAACAAAAAGTAAAAAAATCTTTTATAATGGGCCTATAGAATGTCGTTTGTTGGAATATGAATTGTACTCGGGTACACGGAAAATAAAAAAAGCCGGTTCTGAATGAACCGGCTTTTTTGTTATCTATAATACATTTTTTGCCAAAATGTCTTCAATCTCATCAATTACTTTGTTCATTTTTTCCATTGTCTTGTTAAAAGGATCGGATGTGGTCATGTCTACACCCGCATCTTTGAGTTGGTTGATGGGATAATCGCTGCCACCGGAAGAAATGAATTTAAGGTATTTTTCAACCGCACCTTTTTCACCATTGATAACTTTTTCAGACAATGCTGTGGATGCAGTAAAAGATGTAGAGTACTGATATACATAGAAATTGTAATAGAAATGGGGAATATATGCCCATTCAGAAGTCCATGTATCATCTACAATACAAACACCCTTGTCGTGTCCGTAATATCTGCGAACAATATCCGCATACATTTTGGTCAATGTGTCACCAGTAAGGGGTTGATTGTTTTCAACCGCTTCATGGATTTTTAATTCAAATTCAGCAAACTGAGCCTGACGGAAAACAGTACCTTTGAGACCGTCAAGGTAGTTCATTAACAAGGTCAATCTAACTTTGTCGTCTTTGATCTTTTCAAGCTGATCATGAATCAACAGCGCTTCGTTAAAAGTAGAAGCAACTTCGGCAACAAAGATAGAGTAATCTGAGGTTTCGAAAGGTTGTGCATGGTTTGAATAATAGCTGTGCATGGTATGACCCAGTTCATGGATCAGTGTGCTGACATCATCATATTTACCGTTATAGTTGAGTAAAATGTAGGGATGTATGTCATATGCAGAACCATTGGAATATGCACCTGAACGTTTTCCCGGAGTAGGATAAACATCGATCCAGCGTTCATCAAACGCCTTACGTACAACATTCTTGTATTCATCACCCAAGGGTTCAAGAGATGCCAAAACCATGTCCTGTGCCTGGTTGTAATCAAAATTGAGATCCAAACCTTCAACTACCGGTGCATAAATATCACAATATTTCAAGGTGTCTACACCCAGCATGCGTTGTTTCAGTTTCAGGTATCTGTGAAAAGAGTCCAGATTATTGTTTACATTTTCAATCAGTTTCAGATAAACATCTGTAGGAATATTGTTTGCGTCCAATGCACGTTCAAGACTGGAATTGTATCCACGAGTACGAGCATAGAACAAGTTGGTTTTTACTTCACCATATAATTGTGTACCAAAGGTATTTTTGAATTTTGACAATGCGCCAAAAAAAGCATCAAATACTATTTCACGATCTTCACGGTTTGTAGAAGCACGGTACAGTGAATAGTTGGATTTGTTCAGTGTTACGGTAGTACCATCGCTCAAAGTAACTTCAGGATAAGGTAATTCAGAGTTGCTGAATACACCATAAATATCGTTCGGGGTTGAAGCCATCATTGAAGATTGTGCCAGAATGGTTTCTTCTTTTTCAGAAAGTGTATGCTTTTGACGACGTAACAAGTCATTTAGATAGAATTTATAAGTCTCTAGTCCTTTTTCAGAGTCAATAAAACTTTTGACCTTTTCAGGATCCATCGACAGAATTTCAGGTTCAATCCATGATGTTTTTGCGCCAAACTGGGTTCCCAGTTGTTGCATTTGCTGACGCAAGGCCATGGTTTCTGAATTACCAGTGTCTTCATCATAACTCATACTGGCATAGCTATAGAGTTTGTAAAACTCTTTGGTAATGTCTGTTGATAATTTTAACGCGTCAGCCAGGTCTTTGGCGGAATTGGCCAAAGTTCCTTTTTTAGAAGCCAGAACATCAATTTCCTGAGCCAACTCATCTTTGGTTTTGTTCCAATCCGCAACTGATGCGTACATGTCTTCCAGTTGCCACTTGAAACTATCTTCAATTTCAGAACGTTCACGTGTTTGGGCTTTGTTTTCTGTAGCTGTTGCAAACAGCATTGATATCGCGATCATAAGAACCCCTATGATTTTTTTCATATCTGTCCCTTTCATACTTACATTGTTTCCAATTCAGTCAAAACCGGATAAGCCGGACGTATATCTACCGGTACATCCTTTAATTCATCAATCAAACGCTGCATAAGTGGAGTAACTTTGCGGTATTCATCGATCAAAGCTTTAGCTGCATCATAATCGCCTTCACCCTGGAGCGTGAGAATACGGGTAGCCAGTTTTTTAATAGCAGGAATTACTTTGGTTTCATCTACATTTAATTTACCGTTTGCATCTTCAAAAAATGCACCTTGTTCAATCATATAGTTAAATTGAATTGCTACACCACCACCATGGGCTTCGTCAATACCAAAACGGATAGAACGGAACATTCCACCCAGATAGGTAGCGAACATGCTATCTTCAAGATCGCTGGTGAATACACCCTTGTCGATCATGAATTTTACAAAATAAACACCCAAGATATCTGCTTTACATTCTTCAATAGTAGAATACAGTTCTTTGAGTTCTTTACCTACAGAGGTTTCTGTGCCATCTGCAAGTGTAATGTTTCCGGGTCCCAGGCCATGACTTACTTCATGCATCAGAACGTGGTTGAAATAGGCATCAAAAGATACATTTTCCAGAGCTTCCGGTGCAATAATTGTATTTGCAATGGGGATCCAGCATTTGTCATATTTTGCGCGAGCAATGTTTTTCAACATCACTTTTTTAGAGCCTTTCGCTTCACGTACACGTTCATCATTGGGCAGGTTGAAAGCAGTAGTTTGAATGCCGGCTTTGGTATCGCCCGCTGAGAAAACTTCCTGCACAACCTTGATGGGTGAAGAAGAACCTCGCTCAAAGTTTTTATACTTTTTGGGGATAGGTAAATACGCTTCCATATCATTCAGATATTGGGCAACATGGGCAAGTTTTTCACTTTCATCATGGTCCACAATACACAGGAATGCTTCGTAAGCTGCTTTGTAATTAAAAATTCCGTCTTCATACACTTCATACGGACCGATTACAATTTCAAGATCACCGGCAAGGTCCATCCAGGCCATGTCACTTTTGAAATAATCATCAGTCAGTAATGCATCTGCACGAAGATTGAGGAATGTTTTTAATGTTTCGTCATCTGTAAGAGTTGCTGCTTCTTTTAACAGTGCACTTGCCTTGTCTACCAGTTGTTTATAATGTTGATGATAGGGGACAGGTACCAATTCACCATTTTGTTTTTCAATAATTGTGAATTCGCTTTTAAATGCATCTGCTAATTCCGGGTTTGCCTGAACGGCTGCATCAAAATCTTCTTTGGTCATATCCACGGGATAAAAACCAGCACCTTCCGGTTTTTCTTCGGTACCAATAAAGGGTTCGTCTTCTACCAATCGGTTCCAGGGACCAAACATAATGTCAAACAGTTCAAGATGTTTTTGCGCAGAAGGATCTTTAACCAGTTCTGCTCTTAATTCAGGATTTTCGGGTGATACCTGGATTAAAAATAGCTGGTCCATAACTTTAGCAGCTTCAACCAACTTTGCCAGGGCTTTTTTGTCGTTTTGAGATAGAGATGATAAATCGCATTCAAGATCTACCGGTGCCAGTTTAGCCAGTTCTTTTTCAACCAGGGCTGTATCGGCTTTTCCCGGTACACCATTACTGCAACCAACTAGAGTTAAACCCATCACTACGATTACTCCTGTAATTAATAGGTTACGCATTATTGCTCCTTTCTTTGTGAAAGCTTTATAGGAATTGTGATTTTTCCGAGTACAAGATATATTATACGATAAAATGTTACACTTGTTTCATAATAAATGAATTAAAAACTTGTAGATACGGCAACAACATAGTTTCTGATTGGTAATAAAGTCCTTTCCATTTGAGTATGGTTATGGTTCAATATATTGTTACCGTTTAAAAATATCGAGTAATTGCCATAACGAAACCCAATTCTCGCATTCATTGTTTTTTGAGATACCCGTTCATCATTGGGGTAGACTTTGACATTCTCAAGCCTGTCTACAAAAATATAATCCAGTCCGGCTTCCATAAAGCCAAGCTGCCAAAGGATTGATGTATTTACGATATGTCTTGAGCGATAAGCCAGAACATCATTTATATCCAGGTCCTGCGGATCCATATAGGTATAACCTATATCAAAGTTTAATCCCTTGATAAACCAGGGCATATACTTGATATGAGTTTCAATACCTTTGATTCTTGCACGGGTCACATTAATAAACTGAACGGTTTGCGTTTCATCCGGTTCAGGTTCTATCAGGTCCCAATAGTCGCTCCAGAAACCCGCAATATCAATAAAGATAAAAGGGGAGGGATGTAAATTCATTGCAAGCTCGTGCGACCATGCGGTTTCGGATTTCAGGCTTTCGTTTGGTACCAGTCTTATACCCGAATAGATGGAATCGGAAAATCTTTCAGACATGCTGGCTGCCCTGAAGCCTCTTCCTGATGATCCCCGAAATGTAACAAAAGGCTGTGCATGCCATACCATGCCAATTTTGGGACTGAGTTCAGAATCGGTAAAACCTATATCAACGTCCTGGTAATCGTATCGAAGTCCCAGCGTCAAGATCACAGTTGGAAGCAAATTGCGTTCATTTTGGACATAAAAAGCAATGGCATATTGATCATGGTCGCCTACCAGACCAGAATTCACATGGTCCCAGGACTCTTCCGTTCCAAAAGTGATCGAGTTGTTGTCGCTAAACTGGTAATCTCCCTGGACTTCAAATCCTGATCGTTTTGAAGTAGAAGCGTTATCACTGTCGTGAAAATAATTTTTCCAGAAATTCTGAAAGTATGATAAACGGGTCTTTAGTTTAAAATTCTTGTTGGCAATCCAGTTGTGGAATGCATTGAGACCAAATTTATCTGAGCGGATCAGGTCACCCACAGCTTCCGGTGCTACTTCAAGTGCCTGGCGTTGACTACGCCACATGAGACCAGCGCCGCGTTTTCCGCCTTCAAAATTTGAAGATATAGTGAAATTGTGTTGCCCGTTTATTATGGTGTGGACTTTGGCAGAAGCGTTAATGCGTTGATAATCTCCGTTTTGGCGATATCCGGTACTCTGTTGACGTCCAACAGAAAAGGAAACGTCAGATTTACCTACTCTGCGACTGTGGTCAATATTGATATCGTCAAAGTGTAAAGTTCTGTCTGTCCATTTCCATTCTTCAAAACGAGGCTGATCATAAATACCACTGGACATGCGCAAGTTGGTGACCGGTTTGACAGTCCCTTTTTTGGTGATAATATTGATAACCCCACCCATTGCACTTGCACCATATAATGCCGAACCTGCACCTTTGATGATCTCTACCTGTTCAATCTGAGTAACCGGTATAAGGTCCCATTTTATATCTCCGCTGTCTCCGGGCATTACCGGAACACCGTCTACCAAAAACAAAACCCGGCTGCCGGCACCGTAATTGTAGCCTGACGATCCGCGAATATTGATCTGCGAACCTATAAAATTTACACCAGATACATTTTCTAATACTTTGTCGAGATAGATTTCATTTTTTTGCTTCATCTCACGGGCGGTCATAACTCCAACACTGTTGGTGGCGTCCTGAATGCTTTGACGGCGTTTATTCGCGGTTATAAGTACTTCGGGAGTCTCGATTATGGTTTCTTCAAGTTCGAAATTGATTGAGGTCGTCTGGTTGGCTTTGACGATAACATTTTTCTGATCGATGCGCTTGTATCCCATCATGGTAACCCGAATCTGATATGAACCGGGTGGGATTTTTCCCATTTCAAAGTTGCCATTAACATCAGTAGATGTGCCCAATACCGTGCCCATTAACATCAGGTTAACCGCTGGCAAGGGACCACCGTTCGTTTTATCTGTGACTTGTCCTGTAATGCTGCCGGATGTTTGGGCGTATATCATAACCGGTATCAGAACTGTCAGGATTATATTTTTTATAATATTCTTCATATTATGGAAATACAGGTTCGTTAAAGTTAACATCTATATCAATGTTTTCAATGACGGATGTTTCGGATGCAATTCGAACAGAACCGGGAAAAGCATCACCCGGATTTTGGTAATACAGTCCACGGATACTGTTAATACCTACTTGCTCTCCTTTAACCAAAACCAACACTCCCAAAAGCCTATACGTACCGGGTTGTACTGAAAAAGAGTATGCTGTGGAATCGAATCCCGCTTCAATGGGAATGCCCAGGGTAATATCCATCAAACCTGAGGGGAGGAGAGGGACCGACGCAACTACCAGTGCTGATGTAGCACCTTGCGGCCAATCACCTGTTACTCTCAACGTTCCCCGAATTTCACTTTCTACTGCTGGCTTGGCTTTTGATAAATCTGCATTGATATCTATGGAATCCAGAATTGTGTTTTTATTAGGGATTGTTACTGTACCGGGAGAAAATTTGTTTTCAGTGGGAAAATAGATGCCAATGATATTGGTAACATCCCAGGGTTGGTCTTTTTCTTTCCAAACCACACCAATAGCAGCAAAATCCATAGGATCCGTATAAATAGTATATTCTGCCGAATCCACATTTAAAGGAAGCGGATCGCTAAGAATAATATCAGTAATAGAAGTTGGTGGAAATTTAAGAGAAGCTACAACAATGATTTCGTCTGTATTTTCAGGCCAGTCATTTTCAAAAAAAACGGTTCCATGTATACCGCTGGCAGTGGGTTCAAGGCCGGGATCCGTATCGCAAGAGAACCAAAAGAAGAGTAGTAATATTGATAAGAGTAATACAGTTTTTTTACAAATCATTTTTATTCGGAATTTATTATTATTCATCAGGGTCCCATTTTTTGGTTGGGAACCCTGATGATAAAAACTTATAAATATACTACATTATTCCAAATAAAAAAACTAAAAATTGTAATCCAGGCCAAACATGATTATATCAATGTTCATATTAAAACTACCAGCAAGGTTATGATAACCGCTTGATGCAGCATCATAATTCCAGTCAGAAACCTCTTTGTCACCAACCATAATTTTTTCATAACTAGCATGCAAAGTAACAGGACCCAAAGGCAATCCAATACCTCCCATTAAAACATTACGTTTGTTAAAGTCAGGAATACTCAGTGTCATGGTTTCATCAACTGCAGCATTGGGTTCAGTGTACCATGCTCCCCGTGCTACCAGCATACCAAAATTGTATTCTCCGCCTAATCCAAAGCGAATAGTGTTTTCCCACTCTTCAACCAGTTCACTGAACAAGTTACCGTCTTCATCTTTAATTTCAATTCTGTCCCATACTGACCATTGTGTAAGTGCTACATCGGCACAAAGAAGCAAGTTTGGAATACCAGTCCAGGAAATGCCCAAACCTAATTTGAGAGGTAATGGCATTTCAGCAGTTACATCATTTTCGTTTGCTTTAGCTATGCTTCCACCGGAATAGAAATTGGAAATAACCAATTTTTCTGTAGCAGATAAAGAAGGATCTTGAGCAATTTGTGGCGCAATCCAATAATCAACAATTGTATGAACTGCTTCGTTGTCAGCAAAATACGCAGTTGCGTCAACAGTTCCATCCAAAGTTATTGTAGAATAGTATTGTACAGATGCGCCAATTGATAAGGTTTCGGAGGGTTTAAACATCAAACCGGCATTAATGCTGTATCCAAAACCACTACCATTCAGGTTGGTATCTGTAATCAAATGATTGTAAGCAGGATTAAAAGCACCTGCATTGTTTAATCCATTGTAAAGTATAGCATTACCAGTTACTGTTGCGTTTAGAGTTTCGTTGAAAATATATGGATTAGGAGTGAAATTAGGTTTTTGGATCATAATATCAGCCATTACAAAACCAACACCCAAACCGAGAGAAAGTTTATCGTTTAATTTGTAAGCAAATGTAGGTTGAATGTTGATAACCATCAAGTCATCATCATAGTCAAATTCGGGATAATTAGAGTTATAATCCATAGTGTTCATTACATCCCATTTTGCGCCAAGACCAAAGGGAGCCCAAATACCCAAACCAAAGGCTTTTTTGCCATCGCTGTAATAGAGGCCACCGGAAGGAACAAAAAAGGTTTTGGGTTCATTATTAGTTTCACTAGTATTTATTGTACTAAACTGCATGCCTGCTATCTGTGCCGGGGTGTAACCAACGTTAACTTTGATCAGTTCTGAACTGAATCCTGCTGTAAAACCCTGGGTAAAAGCCATCCCGGCTGGATTCCAATGCATTGCGCTCCAGTCATCAGAGACTGCTCGGTAATTGCCACCCAATGCTTGTGCGCGTGCGCCAACACCAGTCAGATCAAGGCCTGTGGCAAATATTTGGGATGATAAGAACAAGATTGTTAATGTCAGGGTTACTATCGCTGTTAAACGACGCATACTCCCTCCCTTAATTAGGTTAGTTATTTCGGAAAACATTTTCCGGTTGGTTTTATTTCATGAATTTGCTTCATATTTTGTAATGTTAACAAAAAAATATGGCTTTGTCAATATTAAATATTGACAAAGTGGAAAATCTCGGTTACTTTATGAGTCTAAATGAAGCCGCTTCATTAATTTTGTATTTGAATGTCACTCATAATTTTTGTAATTTATACAAACACCTATTACTTCTAATCCGGAGAAATTCATGGACACAGTGAAACGTACCAAAATCTTACAGGCTGCAATTAAAGTTTTTGCACGTGACGGTTTTTTTAACGCCAAAGTGGAAGAAATTGCCAGACAAGCTGGCGTTGCTACGGGTACAACTTATTTATATTTTACAAATAAAGACGATATTTTGATTTCTATATTTGAAGAAGAAATGGTACCTATTATAGATAATATGAAGAACAATCTGCTGCGAAAAAAGACTGCACGGGAAAAGCTTGAGGCCTTTATTACGGGGCATTTGACCATGGTGCGTGAAAAACCGGATATGGCACAGTTGCTTGAACTTGAATTGCGCCAGAGCAGCAAGTTTATTCATGGTTATAATGGTACAAAGTATAAAGAATATTTGAACATTATTTCCGAAGCTTTTATATTGGGTCAAACCAATGGCGAGTTTAAAAAAGAAATTCATCCTACAATATTTAAGCAGATTTTATTTGGCGCTCTTGATCAGATTTCTATGAACTGGACCCTGTCAAAATCCAGAAAGATTGACCTTGAAGATTCTGCAGATCAGATAATCAAAGTTATTCTGGATGGCATAGCCGCCTGATCGGGTAATTGCCTGAATTTCATTCAATTATTATTTGACTTTCCTGTCATGGCTTTATATATTATTCCTTTACAGGTTAGCTGTAGAACAGTGAAAAATGAACTGGAGGTTTGTGTGAAAATTTTAGCGTGTATTAAACAAGTTCCTGATACTGAAGCAAATATCAAGATCGGTTCCGATGAAAAAAGCATTGCCGAAGCTGGTATTAAATTTATTGTAAATCCGTTTTGTGAATTTGCCCTTGAAGAATCTATAAAAATTAAAGAAGCCGGCAAAGCTGAAAATGTTACCGCAATCAGTTGGGGGCCCGAACGGGTCAAGGAAGCATTACGGACCGCTGTTGCAATGGGTGTTGATGATGTATTGCATTTGAAATATGATGCTTATTCCATTGACGGCCTGTCAGCCGCCAAGCTGCTTGCAGAAAAAGTTAAAACTCTGGATTATGATCTCATTTTGATGGGTAAAGAAACCATTGATGATGGCAATATGGTACTGGGACCCATGTTGGGTGAATTGCTCGGCATTCCCTGTGTTACGGTTGTGACTAAATTGGATGTTGAAGACGGCTCTATTACAGCCGAGCGTGAGATTGAAGGCGGAACTGAAGTTGTGCAAGTGTCTTTACCTTGTATTGTAACCTGCCAAAAAGGTTTAAACGAACCGAGATATCCCTCTATCCGTGGTGTTATGATGGCAAAGAAAAAACAGATTGCAGAAGAAGCTGCTAGTGTAGATGATGACACCATTAAAATTGATACTATGAGTTATCCACCTGCCCGTCAGGATGGCAAAGTTGTTGGTGAAGGTGCAGATGCCGCAGCAGAACTCGTAAGACTGCTTCGTGAAGAAGCCAAAGTGATATAATTATTTCAGAAATCCGGAGGTCTAGATAAATGTCTACTATACTTGTTGTAACAGAAATTCAAAATGGTGAGTTGAAAAAAGCATCACTTGAGGCGGTTTCTCAGGCCCGTAAAATTGCCAATAGTTCAGGTGCTGATGTAAAAGCGCTGGTTATGGGCGCGTCCGTTGCTGATAAAGCTGTTGTATTGGGCGAATATGGTGCTGATGTTGTTATTACTGCTGAAAATGCTGCTCTTGAACAATATAATCCTGATGTATATAAATCAACTGTTGTTAAAGCCGCTCAGGATTCATCTTTAGATATTGTTTTGTTCTCTGCAACTGCGCAAACACGCGATCTTGCTCCACGTGTTGCAGCAGCATTGGGTGTAACGGTAGCCTCTGATTGTGTTGGCATTAGTGTGAATGGCAGCGATATTGTTGTTGAACGTTCACTATACGCGGGCAAAGTGTTTACCAATGCTCAGGTTGCAGGTGATGTCAAAGTTATCTCTTTACGCCCGGGTATGTTTGAAGCGGTCAAAGATGCCAAAGCCGGTGCTGTGGAATCTATGGATGTACCTGCCGTTGAATCAAAAATAACCGTTAAAGAAGTGAAAAAGACCGGTGGTGACAAGCTGGATGTTGCTGATGCTGATATTATTGTAACCGGTGGACGCGGATTACGTTCTGCTGAAAATTTTAATCTCGTTGAAGAACTTGCCAGTACGCTGGGTGGTGCAGTGGGTGCCACACGTGCGGTTGTTGATGCTGAATGGCGTCCCCATGATGAACAGGTTGGTCAAACCGGTAAAGTGGTTTCTCCTTCATTGTATTTTATGATTGGTGCATCCGGCTCAATTCAGCATTGGGCGGGAATGTCTGGTTCAAAATGCATTGTGGCTATCAATAAAGATCCTGAAGCACCTATTGTAAAACGTGCGGATTACAGTATTGTTGGTGATCTGTTTCAAGTGCTTCCTGCTGTCACAGAAGAAATGAAAAAGTTGAAATAACAGTATTTCGTTATTATCAATATTATTTAAGGAGAGTGTTTTGTTGGGAATAGTTGGTCAAATCGTTTTGCTTTTGTGTATTGCTGCGGCAGTTGCTTTCTTTTCACTAGAGGTGCGTAAGCGTTATCGTCTTGTAAAATCGGGTTTAAAAGACGTAAACCGTTTGGACAATCCGGTTGGTCGTTTAACCTATGTGGTTGGCAAAGTAATGTCTCAGCTTTGTTCAATCAAAGACAGACCGGTTGCAGGTATTATGCATGCTTTTATCTTTTATGGATTTGCCTTTTTTTCTGTTGCAACCATAAACCATGTTGTGGGTGCATGGATACCGGGATTCTCTCTGTTTGGAAAGAATGTTGTTAATGATATATGGTTTCTGGGTGTAGATATAGTAGCTATTTTGTGTATTGTTGGTTCTGTATATATGGGCATTCGTCGTTTTGCTTTCAAACCCGATGGTATTACAAAACCTGTCGAGATCTCCAAATCTCCTCAAAGCGCAATTGTGCTGTCATTTATTTTTGGTTTGATGGTTACCTATTTACTCAACCAGGCTGCTGAAATTATATTACATGATGGCCAGTCTTTTGCCGCATGGATGCCATTTACACGTGCTACTGTACCTTTGTTGCAGGGTATGTCTCATAACTCTTTAGAGGTTGCCAATGCAGTGTTCTGGTGGGCACATATTTTAATGGTTTTGGGATTTTTGGTTTTTATACCTCATTCCAAACATTTTCACCTCATTGCCGGACCCATTAATATCTTTTTGCGTACCCATGAACCTATTGGCACTTTGCAAAAGATTGATTTTGAGCAGGTAGAAGAATTTGGCGCAACTAATATTAACCAGTTTCAGTGGAAAAACAATCTCGACTTTTTTTCCTGTGTAGATTGCGGCCGCTGCCAGGATGTTTGCCCTGCTTTTCAAAGCGATAAAGCTTTATCTCCCAAAGTTGTTATGATGAGTCTCCGTAAACACATGATGCATGAAAGCGATAATATTTTGGGCGGCAAAGAAATTTCCGAACCGATTATGGAAAAATGGATAACCCAGGATGAAATTTGGGCTTGTACCACTTGTGGTGCATGTATGGAAACGTGTCCTGTATCTAACGAACATATTCCAACCATTCTGGAAATGCGTCGCGCGCAAATGATGATGGAAAATAATTTTCCACAGGAATTGAATGCTGCTTTTAAAGGTCTGGAAACCAATATGAATCCTTGGAATATGGGAAGCAGTACCCGTGCAGATTGGACTGAAGGGCTAGATGTACCGCTAATGTCTGAAAAGCAGGAAGCAGAATATCTCTGGTTTGTAGGCTGTTCCGGTTCATTTGATGATCGTGGTAAAGAAATATCAAAAGCATTTGCAAAAATATTAAATGCCGCTGGTGTTGATTATGCCATTCTGGGCATGGAAGAAGGATGCTGTGGCGATCCTGCTCGCCGTGCAGGTAATGAGTACCTATTCCAGATGAATGCTGAACAGAATGTTGAAGTATTTAAACAATATAAATTCAAAAAGATTGTTACATGCTGCCCGCATGGGTTTCATATGATCAAAAATGAATATCTTCAATTTGAAGGCCATTATGAAGTGATTCATCATACACAATTGATCAATGAACTGGTCAGCTCGGGCAAAATCAAAATCAATGCAAATGGACATGGGAAAATAACCTTCCATGATTCTTGCTATATTGGGCGATATAATCAGATTTATGATGAACCCCGTAACGTGCTAAAAGCTGCCAGCAAAGATGGCTTTGTAGAAATGGAACGCTCGCACAACAAGAGCTTTTGCTGTGGTGCAGGTGGTGGACGCATGTTTATGGAAGAAACAGAAGGACAGCGTATTAACCATATTCGTGTCAAAGATGCTGAAAGCTGTGGCGCTTCTACTGTAGGTGTTGCTTGTCCATTTTGTATGAGCATGTTTGCAGACGGTATCAATGAAACCGGACTGGAAGAAAAACTTACAGTTAAGGATATTGCGCAGATTGTTGCAGAATCCATTGACTAGATATTTTTAATAGTAATGTTGTTATTAAAAAATCCTTTCTATGGATAGAATCCGCAGGAGGGATTTTTTTATGAATGTTAAATTTGGAAAGATTTATGACAGAAATACAAAATACAGAATCTTTATGTATTCTGGTGCACTATAGTGAAGTGGGGCTAAAAGGAAAGAACCGCAACTTTTTTGAAAAAAGACTCAAGGAAAGTATGAAAAAGGCGGTGAGTGATGTACCGGGGATTCGTGTGCGAAATGATTATGGACGTATGTTTATCTTTATGGATGATGAATCTACTTTAAACAAGGTAAGCGAACGGTTGTCCAAAGTGATTGGTATTGCTCATTTTAATATTGCATATCGGGGTGATTGGGATGTAGATGTGCTAAAGGAGCAGGTTTATGAAAAAATCAAAGATCTGGACTTTGAGAGTTTTCGTATTAATACAAGAAGAGCAGATAAAGATTATCCTATCAGTTCTGTTCAAGTAAATCAGATCGTTGGTGCCAGAGTAGTAGAGGGCATGCATAAAAAAGTAGACCTGAAAAATGCCGAACTTACTTGTACAATAGAAATATTTAACCATAAAATATATTATTCTTTTGAGCGGATTAAAGGTATTCGGGGGCTTGCAGTAGGAAGCAGCGGTAAGGTGGTTAGTTTGTTATCCTCCGGTATAGATTCTCCGGTTGCCGCTTACAGAATGATGACACGTGGTTGCAAAGTGGTGTTTGTACATTTTCACAGTTTCCCCTTTACGGAAAAATCATCCTGGTATAATACCCGCATACTTGCGGAAAAATTGACACAGTATCAGTACAAGAGTGTGATCTATTTTGTGCCTCTTGCAAAAATCCAGGAAGCTATTATTCTCAACACGCCACCCAAACTGCGCATTATTATGTACCGGAGAATGATGTATCGACTCGCGGAAATGATTGCCTATAAAGAAGGAGCAAAAGCGCTTGTTACCGGTGAAAGCGTTGGGCAGGTTGCCAGCCAGACATTGGATAATATTATAGCCATTTCCGAAGTGGTAAATTTACCTATTCTAAGACCGTTAATTGGTTCGGATAAAGAAGATATTATAGAGCAGGCACAAAAACTGGATACTTTTGAAACCTCGATTGAACCTTATGATGATTGCTGCAGCTACTTACTCCCTAAAAGTCCCGAAACGCATGCAAAACTGGACGAGGTGCATGAAGCAGAAAGCAATATTGAAAATATAGAAGAATTGTTGAAAAATGCAGTAAAAGAAGCAGATTTGGAAATTCTATATTTCCCTGAAAAATAGATTGTATGACCTGGAAAAAGCACATCTGCAATTTGCAGTAATGTGCTTTTTTTTATTTGAAACAGATCCGCAATGGATTGCAATAATATGTATATTCAATATATTTAGTGAGTTGAATGTGTTTTTATGGTGGTTCAATTTTATTTGTTGACTGTTGAATTAAAAATTAGTAATTTCAATATATTGATTTTTTTATGCATGTGCATACAATTTGTAGATTTTTTTCGGAGGACGTTATGAAAACAAGGATTACTGTATTTATCCTTTTACTATTGTGGTCATCCGGTTTATATGCTCAGGGTGCTGGATGGGCAATTGATTTTGCGGGAAATGATTATGTCGATTGTGGTGCAACCTTTTTACCAACTTCAAGCTTGACAGTTGAAGCCTGGGTACGTCCCAATGAAACAAATTATTTTCTTGTAGGTGGTGCAGGAGTAATTATTTCTGATGGTGATGAGGCTTCTACAGGAGTGAATGTTAGCCTTGTAACTTATAATGAAGTTGAACAAACAGTATTAGTTGTTATAAATACCGAAGCTGGCCCAAAAGTGGTTTACAGTACTTCACCTCTAACTCCTTTGGTTTGGAGCCATGTTGCTGTTACATTTAATGGTACTGCTATTTATATTTATATTAATGGAGTGAGTGCTGGGAATAGCACATTTACAGCAACTACGATTACATCAACCGCAAATAATCTATTGATTGCTGAACGTCCATCTGATACTGCCAGAGGTTTTATTGGTGATATTGATGAAGTAAGAATATGGAATACAGCTTTAATCCAATCAACTATCAGTACCTGGAAGAATGCCCCTGTGACGGCTTCACACCCCAACTATGCCAATATGGTTTCTTATTATAAATTTGATGATGGCTCCGGAAGCAGTGCTACTGATAGTTATGGCAGCAATGATGGTACAATAACAGGACCAGGTTGGTCCTGGTTTGTCAATGGAGATCTTTCTTTACCCGTAGAGATGGCCCTGTTTGAGGCCAATCCTGTTAAAGACGGTAAAGCGGTAGAATTGCAATGGATTACTGCAAGTGAGACTGACAATCTGGGTTTTGAGATCATGCGTCGTCAGGGTGTTGGTGCTGAATGGCAGACTATTGATAGCTATACATATAATTCTGAATTAATCGGACAGGGAACTGTATCCCACACCACTCAATATACCTATACTGATGAATCAGTTAAAAGTGATAATACATATCAGTATTGTATTGTTAACGTTGCCGTAAATGGTGACAAAGAATATAGCCAGGTTGTAGATGTTACTCTGGTATCAGTGATTGATACCCATCAATTATATCCGGCATACCCCAATCCTTTTAATCCAGAAACTACTATTACTTTTGATCTAGCTCAGGATGGAAATGTTTCGCTACAGGTATATGATATTCAGGGCCGATTAATAAAAACCCTTTTGAATAATGGTATGTTTGCCGGTCGTCATGAAATTAAATGGGATGGGAAAACAAGTAGCGGAATCAATGCCGCAAGTGGTGTTTATCTGGTAAAGTTGAAAACTGGTGGATATTCAAAATATACAAAAGTTTCACTATTAAAATAATATTCAGGGGTTAACATTGTTTTTAGCAATTTGGGGGTTTTAAGTTTTTGCACATTGGAGAAAAAAATTTTTCCAATGTGCTTTTTTTATTTCATACTATTATAATTAACGAATTCGGGAGGCAAAGATGGTTCCATTTGTGGCAAGATGTATGCGTATTTTAATTATTCTGCCAATGTTTCTTTATGCGGCACAAAATCCATTGTTCGATATTTTGAGTTCAGAGCAGGTTGATAAATTTGAACCGCAGTTAAAAAGTGTTATGATTGATAAATCAGAAAATAAAACATCTGTTCCACAGGCATATGTAAATGCCCGTCTTGCAAACAGTGATCAAATCAGAGCAATTATTTATACCCAAAATCCGGGAGAACTGGTAACAAAAGGAATACAGGTTAATTCTATTTTACCCAATTTTGTTACGGTCCACGCTACAATTGATCAATTGTTATCTGCAGCAACATTAAACAGTGTTAAATCTCTGAGAGCAGACCGAATTGACAAAATCAATAACGACGTTACCAGAGGGTTGATTGGTGCAGATATGCTGCATTCCGGATTTCTGAATAATACAGAATACCAAGGTGAGGATGTTATTGTTTGTATTTATGATACGGGTATCGATTACGAACATGGAGATTTTCGTGATCCTGACGATCCTACAAAAAGCCGTATCCTTTACATTTGGGACCAAACGCTGAATGCTACCGGCAGTGAAACTGCTCCTTCAGAATCCGGTTGTAATTTTGGAGTGGAATATAACCAGGCACAAATTGAAGATGATATGAATGGTGTTACATCCGGATTTGTTCGCCAAAAAGATATTGATGGCCATGGTACCCATGTTGCCGGTACTGCCGCAGGAAATGGCTCTTCTTTGGCAACAATCAATTATGCAGGTATGGCGCCCAAAGCGGATATCATCGTTATTAAGGGAGGCGATGGAAGTTTTTACACTTCGGATTTTATTGATGGTCTGACGTATTGCAGAGAAAAAGCTGCGTCTCTAGGTAAACCTGTTGTTGTGAATTACAGTGCGGGATCACAAAGTGGTCCGCATGATGGTACAGATAACAGCAGTGTGGCAATTAATTCGTTTGTTGACGCGGGAAGGGCTGTTGTAAAATCAGCGGGTAATGAAGGTAACGATCTTATACATAAAGCAGGTACCGTACCTGCAAACAGTTCAACAACCATAACATTCACCATTCCCTCTTACACACCAGAAAGCAGTACCAATAATGATGATCTAAGGTTTGAGGTATGGTTTGATGATAATGCGAATATTACTGCAATGTTAAAGTCGCCCAATGGTGATTTGGTAACAACTACTATTGGAGATGACCGTGATGCGGACCGGTCTGACGGTTCTGTCAAAATGTTGAATTATATGGATGGAAATAATGGTGATCGTTATGTTACGGTGAGAATTTATGATGGAGTAACAAATGTCAATCCTGCGGTTGGAACCTGGACACTTACATTAACCAGTACCTATGGTATGAATCTAGGCTACCATATGTGGTTTACTGATGCTGTTATTGGTACCGATTATGCTTCAGTTGATTTAACCGGCTCTGATTCAGAATATACCAACACCGCTACCGCTGCAGAAGTGATTTCGGTGGCTTCATCTACACACCGCTGGTATTGGTTGAATTATAACAGTGACATGTATTGGGGAGGCTCTGCTCAGTATTTAGGCGAAATTTCTGATTTTAGCAGTGTTGGACCTACCAGAGATAATCGTGAAAAACCGGATATTGCAGCTCCCGGTGATAAAATTGCTTCTGCAATGTCACAATGGAGTTCTCCTTCAACAAGCAGAATAATGCCTGGTCAACAACATATATTAATGCAGGGCACCAGTATGGCGTGCCCGGTTGTTACCGGTGCTGTTGCGCTTTTATTTGAACAGAATCCCAATTTAGACCACAGCCAGTTATTATCACTCATTACAGAAAATGCAGACCTGGATGATTATACCGGTTCAACTGTCTGGGATCCATCATGGGGCTATGGTAAACTGAATGTATTTAAAGCCATGGGTGATGCACAATCAAATAGTTCTGCAGAAACTGAAGTGCTGGTTTATGATGAGCAAGATGATTATGATGGTGTTGTCAGTATGGGGTATGGCACGAACGAATATCCCAAAGTTTCTGTAAGGTTCACACCATCTATTACCGGACAAGTGACTGGGTTTTATGTGCATACATATATGTTACAATCAAACTATGATGTTCATCCTCTTACTAGTACTCTGGATGTTGAGATCTGGACAAATTCTGACAGTAAGCCCGGCACCAAGTTGTCTGGTACACATACCGTTTCAATAGCTTCTGACCAGGTTTCTCAGTATTCTATGCATTATTTTAATCTTCTTGATGCGCACGCTATGGTGCAAGCTGGGCAGGATTATCATATTGTACTTTCTATTCCAAATAGCGCTGATAAATTGGTTATTTTTAGTGAATCAAATAATGGTACACCGGATAACCGGTCTTGTATTTTTACCAGTTCAGGTTGGTTGAGCGGTATTACTTCTCATGATTTTATTATCAGACCGGTTGTTACCGCGGGTGCGGGTTCTATTGTACCTGTGACTCTGGCTTCATTGTCCGCGAGTTATGATGCAGAAACAGGCGCAGTATTGAAATGGCAAACCAAATCCGAGATCCGCAATCTGGGATTTAATGTTATGCGTGCTATAACTGCAGAGGGTCCCTGGACAAAAATCAATTCAGCATTGATTGCGGGTGCCGGAACATCTACCAATGAACACAATTACGAGTATATTGATAATAGTAATCATGAAACCGGTACAGTTTATTACAAGATTGAACAGATTGATACAGATGGTGCCATGACCTCATTTGGTCCTATATCCATTGAGGTTGATGATGCAACTGTACCCAAAAAATTTGCGTTACGACAGAATTATCCCAATCCTTTTAACGCGCATACAACCATTGAATATGATGTACCACGTGCAAGTAATGTAAAGTTGACTATATTTAATACCCGAGGTGAGCTGGTTAAAGAATTGTGCAATTCGGAACAATCGGCAGGTTCACATCGTTTAGTATGGGATGGTACATCCAATAGTGGTACACTGGCAGCATCCGGAATTTATTTTGTCAAGATGCAGGCTGGTGATTTCCAAAATACATTTAAAATGTTGTTCGCAAAATAGAGCTTTTTTAACGTGCCGGATAATTTATGCTTGCCTTTTGGGGTTTAAAGCTGTATATTCGGCGCGTGTTGATAAAAGATTTGAATATGGACAAACCATCCGCTTTGGCTCCATTAGCAGGATGGTCGGACTTGGCCCTCAGGCGCCTCTGCAAAGAGAATGGCGCCGATATTGTTTACACGGAAATGGCAAGTGCTGATGGTATTATCCGGTATCAGGAAAAGACTTTGGAACTTGCTGTGTTTAAGGAATTTGAACAACCGGTAGGTATTCAGGTATTTGGGGCCGAGGCAGATACGCTGGCAAAAGCTGTAGAGATTATTGCCGGTTATAAACCAGCGTTCATTGATATAAATTTCGGGTGTCCGGCAAGAAAGATTGTTAAACGTGGTGCCGGCTCAGCAATTATGCGTGATCTCGAGTTGATGAAATCCATAGCATATGCTGTTACCAAAGTAACGGATATACCCGTTACAGCCAAAATTCGTAGTGGTTGGGACAGTAATGTTGCGCTGGATGCATCTAAAATACTTGAAGATGCTGGCATTGCCATGATTGCGGTGCATCCTCGAACTCAGAAAATGATGTTCAAAGGTAAATCTGACTGGGACATCATACGCCAGGTAAAGCAGGCTGTATCTATTCCTGTAATAGGAAATGGTGATATTAAAACCGCTTTTGATGCCAAGCGCATGTACGACGAAACCGGTTGTGATGGAATTATGATCGGTCGTGCGGCCAGAGGAAATCCCTGGATATTTCAGCAGATTAAAATGCTGATTCATGAAAATAAAGAACCCGTAATGCCTTCTCCGCAGGAGAAACTAACGGGATGTCTAAAACATATGGAATATGCAAAAGAATTGTACGGTGCTGATCGGGCCGTATTGATTATGCGAAAACACATAGCAACGTATCTGAAAGGCTTGCCAAAAGCCGCAGATATTCGAAAAAGGATATTTACTCAAAAAAATTATAAAGATGTCCACGAGACATTGAGCGGTTTTTTACATTCTGAAGATTTTAACTAATTACCAAAGGCAGGTGAAAACTACACCTGCCTTTTTTTTATGCTAAAACCAAAAGGAGTAAGTTATGGCAAAGCGTAAAGCATTGATCATGGGAGCAGCAGGACGCGATTTTCACAACTTTAACACTTACTTTCGCGAACACCAAGAGTACGAGGTAGTAGCTTTTACAGCTACCCAGATTCCGGATATTGAGGGGAGGAAATACCCCGCGGAGCTGGCAGGTCCCTTGTACCCAAATGGTATTCCCATACATCCTGAAGAAGACCTGTCAAAATTGGTCCGTGATCATGATATTGATGAAGTGTTCTTTTCATACAGCGATGTACCGCACGAGTATGTTATGAACAAAGCATCAGAAGTAAATGCGCTGGGCGCCAGCTTTAATTTGCTGGGACCCAAATACACCATGCTTAAATCCAAAGTACCAGTTGTATCTATTTGCGCAGTACGGACAGGTTGCGGTAAAAGTCAAACCACACGCAGGGTTGCAGAAATCTTGAAAGAAAAAGGTAAAAAAGTTGTAGCTATCCGTCACCCTATGCCGTATGGTGATCTAGCCGCGCAAAAAGTGCAACGGTTTGCAACTCTGGATGATTTGAAAAAACACAATTGTACCATTGAAGAAATGGAAGAATATGAACCCCATATTGCCAGTGGTTCTGTTATTTATGCAGGTGTAGATTATGGTGCTATCCTTGCTGAAGCGGAAAAAGAAGCTGATGTGATCTTGTGGGATGGTGGTAATAATGATACTCCATTTTATAAACCAGATGTTCATATTGTGGTTGCGGATCCATTAAGATCAGGGCACGAAATTTCTTATCATCCTGGTGAAACTAATCTTAGAATGGCGGATTATGTAATAATCAACAAAGTTGTTGAAGCAGAATTTGAAGATATTGAAGATGTGCGTGATAATGTTCGTACCTTTAATCCCAAAGCGCAGATCATAGATGCCGCATCACCAATTCGAGTTGATGATCCTGAGTTGATTCGTGGCAAACGGGTACTTGTTGTTGAAGATGGCCCCACATTGACGCATGGAGAAATGACCTATGGCGCGGGTGTAGTAGCTGCAGAGCGCTGGGGTGCTGAACGTTTGGTTGATCCGCGTCCGTATCTCAAAGGCAGGTTGCAGGAAACTTTTGACATTTATCCCGGAATTGGTCAATTATTGCCAGCAATGGGTTATGGTGAAGAACAATTGCGTGACCTTGAAGCTACAATCAATGCAACAGATTGTGACACAGTAATTATAGGCACACCAATAGATCTGAACCGTGTGATTAATATTAAAAAGCCGTCTGTACGGGTTTATTATGATTTACAGGAAATAGGTGCATTAACCCTGCATGACGCATTAAAGAATATCTAGAAATGGCAAAGCAAGATAAAAACCGCATTGCTGTTGTTGCTTTGGGCGGCAATGCGATTACTCGCGAATTTGAAGAGGGCAACATTTATCAACAGTTTGCCAATACGCGTAAAGCATTGTTTGGAGTGGTTGAACTGGTTGAACGCGGATATAAATTGGCAATAACACATGGTAATGGCCCTCAGGTTGGCAATGCATTGATACGGGTAGAGGCGGCACGTCACATGGTGCCGCCGGTACCCCTTGGTGTGATTGTTGCTGATCTTGAAGGTGGTATGGGTTACATGATTGAACAGACCCTGCAAAACAAGCTTTTGGATCGAAATATTGAACGTAAAGTAGCTACAATATTGACCCAGGTGCTTGTTTCAAAAGATGATCCTTCAATTCATGACCCTGCCAAGTTTGTTGGTCCTTTTTATAAAGAAAATCAAGTGGAATCTCTTCAGGATGAACGTGGTTATACTTTAAAAGAAGATTCCGGCAGAGGATATCGCAGGGTGGTGCCATCCCCGCATCCTCTGGCAATTGTAGAAGCGGAAATAATCAGGCAGCTTGTGCATCAGGGTGTACTTGTCATTGCTGCTGGTGGAGGTGGTATTCCGGTTTATCGTGAAAAGGACGGCTCTTTGGAAGGTGTGGATGCTGTAATAGATAAAGACCTGGCTTCTGCAGTTTTGGCCCATGATATTGGTGCAACGGAGCTTTATATACTCACCGCAGTGGAAAAAGTCGCCGTAAATTATAGGCAAGCAGAACAAAAGTTCCTCGATTACCTTGATATTAATACAGCTCGACATTATCTTAAAGAAGGACAGTTTCCCATGGGAAGCATGGGACCCAAAATCAAGGCCGCAATTCAGTTTTTAGAGAATGGAGGCCTTAAGGTCTGTATTTGTTCAGTAGAAAAACTTGCAGACGCATTAGAAGGGAAAACAGGCACTGTGATTGCTCATAATCAAATGGAAAGTCATCATGGCTAAATACAAAAATATTGACGTCAGGGTCAAACCATCCTGGTGTAAGGGATGTGAGATTTGTGTAGAATTTTGCCCGCATGATGTTTTAGAAATGCGGGATGGAATTGCACATGTCAAAAATCTAAGCGCATGTACTGCATGTGGCTTGTGTGAATTGTATTGTCCGGATTTTGCTATTGATGTTACAGCCGAACCGGAAGCTGGGGAGGGTAAAAAATAATGGAAACAAAAATTATTTCAGGGAATGAAGCATGTGCAGAAGCTGCTCTTGCAGCCGGATTGCGGTTTTTTGCCGGGTATCCCATTACACCTTCTTCTGAAATTGCCGAAGTCCTGGCAGTTGAGCTCCCAAAACACAAGGGCGTTTTTGTTCAAATGGAAGATGAAATTGCTTCTATTGGTGCAATTATAGGTGCGTCGCTAACCGGTACTAAGACTATGACTGCAACAAGTGGCCCCGGTTTTTCTCTTATGCAGGAGAATTTGGGATACGCAATTATGTCAGAAATTCCATGTGTTATTGTAAATGTAATGCGTGGTGGCCCAAGCACCGGATTGCCAACATTACCATCTCAGGGTGATGTTATGCAGGCAAGATGGGGTACCCATGGAGATCATCAAATTATTGCCCTGGCACCCAACAGTGTACGAGAGATTTACGACGAGACCATTCGTGCATTTAATCTTGCAGAGAGATTTCGTACCCCGGTTGTACTATTGTTGGATGAGATTATTGGGCATGTGAATGAAAAAGTCAGTATTCCTGATTTGAAAAATGTAGAGGTGTTTGATCGTGAGCGACCTGTAGGTGGACATGATGATTATCTGCCGTATAAAATGACAGAGTCTGATGTACCACCCATGGCTGATTTTGGCTCAGGTTACCGGTATCATGTAACCGGTCTTGCGCATGATGAAACCGGGTTCCCTACAAATGATACGGTTAAAATTAAAGCTTTGATGGACCGGTTAGATCGAAAAATTTCCAAACGTAAAGATGAAATTATTAGTTACGAATTAATAGATATGGATGATGCTGAGATCGGAATATTGGCGTATGGTTCCGCTTCCCGTTCGGCCCGTCAAGCCCTGCAAATGGCACGTGAAGAAGGGATTAAAGTTGGAATGTTACGCCTTAAAACATTGTGGCCTTTTGCGCATGAGGTGATTCAAGAGTTTACGGAAAAAGTGAACCAGTGGATTGTTCCTGAATTAAATATGGGGCAGATGTTTCATGAAGTAGAATGGGCTGTTAGAGGTAAAGTTCCGGTATCTCCATTCAATAAATATAATGGTGAACCCATTAATCCCTACGAAATACTTGAATTTATTAAGGAAAAAAGCCGTGTTTGATTATGATTATTATTTACGTTCATCAAAATTGCCGTTAATCTGGTGTCCTGGGTGTGGCGATGGTATTGTACTCAAATCATTGATACGGGCGGTTCATAAAAGTGGTTTTGACAAAGATGAAGTGGTGATGGTTTCCGGAATTGGTTGTTCAAGCCGTTTAACCGGTTATGTAGATTTTAATACGCTGCACACAACCCATGGTCGTGCATTAACTTATGCTACGGGTATAAAACTGGCAAAACCGCATTTGCATGTGATCGTTGTTACTGGTGATGGTGATGCAACCTCTATTGGTGGAAATCATTACATCCATGCGGCACGCAGAAATATAGATTTGACTGTAGTTTTGTTCAATAACCAGATTTATGGCATGACAGGTGGTCAGGTATCACCAACTACCCCGGCAGGAAGAAAAGCGAGTACTGCACCATTGGGCAATACTGAGAATAATTTTAATATTAGTGGATTGGCCAAAGCTGCCGGCGCTTCATTTGTTGCAAGAACAACGGTGGCAAATCCTGTGCAGGTTGAAAAGTATATATCCAAAGCTATTGATACAAAAGGATTTTCTGTTGTAGAAGTTATGACACCTTGCCCAACCACATATGGACGCAGAAACAAGATGGGTAATGGCGTGGAAATGCTCAAAAAACAAAAGGTTGACAGTATTCCGGTTTTAAAGGCTGAAAAGTTGTTGCCCGCTGAACTTGCTGAAAAAATTGTTACGGGTATTTTTGTTGATGAAGAAAAACCCGAATTTCGTGAAGAATATCAAAAAATTATTGATCAATACAATAAATAGTATTAAATATTTGGAGCAATGGTTATGAGTTTTCGCTATGAGGTCCGTTTAAGTGGTGAGGGAGGCCAAGGATTGGTATTGGCCGGTAAGATTCTTGCAGAAGCAGCAGCCATTTATGATGAGTTGAATGCTACACAAAGTCAATCTTATGGTCCCGAGGCCCGTGGCGGCGCAAGTCGTTCAGAAGTTATTATTTCTGATGGCGATATTGATTACCCCAAGGCTGTAAATATTGATTTGCTGCTGGCATTAACGCAGGAATCTTTTGATAAATACAGTCATGATGTTAAAAAGGAGGGTGTTGTAATAATTGATCAGGATGCTGTGAATCCCGGTGAAAAACCTGGATTCAAAGTGATCAAGGCGCCAATCATTCGTTTAGCTACTGAAAAAGTGGGGCGTTCCCTTGTTGCAAATATTGTTGCGTTGGGGATTATTGCAAATGTATCCAAGATTGTTTCACAGGATGCCCTTCGACAGGCAATAGAAGCCAGAGTGCCCAAAGGCACTGAAGAGCTTAATTTTAAAGCTTTTCAAGTTGGTCTTGAAGAAGGAGAAAAACTGTAAACCCGTACTTGTTATAAAAGGAGAACCATATTATGGAGCGTACATTAGCTATTTTAAAGCCGGATGGAGTAGAGCAGGGACATAGTGGAAAAATTATCGCCAAAATTGAGGCGGCAGGTTTTAAAGTGATTGCCTGTAAAATGACAAAAATGACCAAAGCTGTAGCTGAAGCGTTCTATAGTGTTCATAAAGGGCGTCCTTTTTATGAACCATTGATTGATTTTATGACAGAAGGGCCCAGTATATTACTTGTGCTGGAAAAAGATGACGCGGTGCAAGATTACCGCAAACTCATGGGAAGCACGGATCCTGATAAAGCTGCCGAGGGTACTATTCGTAAGGAATTTGCCGAAAATACAAGACGCAATGTTGTTCACGGTTCAGACTCGCCTGAAAATGCAGAAAAAGAGATATCTTTCTTTTTCAGTACATCTGAAGTTTTGTGATTGTGAATTAAATTCAGATTTAAAAATTTTACCTTGACTATTAGAACTTGTTTTGCTAAATTTGTGACTGATTTGGAGAATTTAAGCTCGTGTTAAAGTTAGATATATCCGTTTTTTCAGATAATATTACTTCTGATAAAAGGACAGTCACGGCCGAAGAATTAGGTCTTGAAGAAAATAAAGAGTTTAGCAAAGATATTAATATTGAATTTAATATCAACAAGGTTGGAACAGAGTATTTTTTAAAAACACACCTTGTAACCAATGCCATGTTGGAATGTGACCGCTGTTTAGAACCTTTTCAATATGATGTTGATGAAGAGATTGATATTATCTTTACTCCCAATGCGGATATTTACAATGAGAGTGAAGATGATGTCTATCCTATTGTTGATTCTTCAAATATTATAGATGTTTCGGAATCTGTAAGGCAGGCATTGTTGATAGCGGTTCCGTATAAACATGTTTGTGATGAAAGTTGTAAAGGGCTGTGCAGCAAGTGCGGCAAGAATCTCAATGCAGGAACTTGTGATTGTAAATCAGATACAATTGATCCGCGTTGGGAAGCCCTGAAAAATATTAAATTTAACTCTTAAACATTAACGAGGATAAAATGGCATTACCTAAAAGAAGACAGTCGAAATCACGTCGTGATAAACGCAGAGCAAACTGGAAATCTGCAGCTCCTACCGTTACAGAATGTTCAAATTGTCACCAGCCCAAGCTGCCGCATCGTGCGTGTCCTAATTGTGGTTTTTACAAAGGCCGTTCGATATTTCTTCCAAGAGAATCATAATGATCAACCCTTTCAGTATATGTACAATTGACATTATTTTATTGCATTTAAATGTTTTTTGGAAAAACAATTGGAGTTTGATTTGAATAAAATCGTCCTTGATGCAATGGGAGGTGACAATGCTCCCCATGATGTTGTTCATGGTGGTATAGAGGCTGCTCGTGCTTCAAAGGGACAGTATACCGTAGTTCTGGTGGGTGATAAAGAAAAGATTGAAGAGGAAATCTCTCATCATTTTCATACACAGAACTTGCCTCTGGAAATTGTGCATGCTTCCGAAACTGTTTTAATGGATGAACAACCTTCTAGCGCTTTAAGAAAAAAAGATTCATCCATAGCGGTCGGTATCAAGATGCTGAAAGAAGGTGAGGTTGATGCGTTTGTAAGTGCTGGTAATACCGGTGCTGTTATGGCTTCGGCTTTGTTTGGATTGAAACGAATAAAAGGTATACGGCGTCCGGCAATTGGAACTTTACTGCCTTCTGAAAAAGGCCCGGTAATGTTGACCGATATGGGTGCAAATGTAGATTGCCGTCCACTTGACCTTTTACAATTTGGTATTATGGGTGAAGTTTATTATTCTCATATCTTTGCCAAAGAAGATACTACTGTAGGATTGTTAAGTGTCGGTCATGAAAATTCCAAGGGCAATGAGGCTGTAATTAAAGCCAATGAACTGTTTCAGCAAAGCTCTCTTAATTTTGTTGGCAATGTTGAAGGCGGTGATATTTTTCGCGGTAAAACAAATGTCGTCGTTTGTGATGGTTTTGTTGGAAATGTAATTCTCAAAGTTGCGGAAAGCTTGTTCGGATTGTTCAAAGTGAGTATTAAACGCTTTGTGAGAAAATACTTTTTTTCTCAAATTGGTGCTTTGTTGATGAAGCCCACATTTGATGGAATTAAAAAAGCATTTGATTATCAGGAATACGGCGGCGCCCCATTACTTGGTGTTGACGGGTGCTGTATTATTGCTCATGGAAAATCTACACCGCATGCCATAAAAAACGCGATAATTGCGGCAAACAAGATGGTTGTGGAAAACGTAAACTATCATATTAAGCAAAAGATGGAATCACTTGACAGCAGTACTGTAGAAAATTGATGTAAATCGGTCAGCTAACTATGAACGGAGTTAATAATTGGTACAACCAAAATCAATGATTGTTGGAACAGGTTCAGCCGTTCCTGAAAAAGTGCTTACAAATTTTGATCTTGAGAAGATTGTTGATACTACGGATGAGTGGATTCGCACTCGTACCGGAATAGAAAAGAGGCATATAGCAGCAGACGGACAAAATACATCTGATCTGGCTGCCGAAGCTGCACAAAATGCTTTAAAAAGTGCAGGCATGGATGCAAGTGAATTAGATTATATCATTATGGCTTCCATTACAGGTGATGTTGGTTTTCCATCTACTGCCTGTTTTGTTCAGCAGAAAATAAATGCTGTAAATGCTACTGCTTTTGATATATCAGCAGCATGTACCGGATTTATTTATGCATTGGAACTTGCTGATACTTTGATTCGGGCTGAAAAAGCTGAAAATATTTTGGTCATTGGCGCGGAATTGCTTTCTCGTGTTACAGATTATACTGACCGTACAACCTGCGTTCTTTTTGGTGATGGTGCCGGTGCTGCTATCCTGAGACCTTCTGATGGTGAACGCGGTTTGCTAAAAACTTTGACATATAGCGATGGTAGCTTGCATAATTTGCTGCACATTCCCGGTTTTGGGACTAAAAATTTACCCACCCAAAAGAATATTGATGATAAAATGTTTTATGTTCAGATGGCTGGCAGAGAAGTTTTTAAATATGCAGTGACATCCATGGGTGACGCCGCTGTCAAGGTTATCAAAGAATCCGGTATTACATCCGATGATGTACATTTACTAATTTCTCACCAGGCAAACCTGCGTATTATAGACGCAACAGCCAAACGGATCAATCTACCTTCTGAAAAAGTTTTTGTGAATGTGAACAATTACGGTAACACATCCGCAGCATCTATTCCTCTTGCACTGGATGAAGCAGTCAAAACCGGCCGTTTAAAAGAAAACGAAACTGTTGTTCTTGTAGCATTTGGCGCCGGATTTACATGGGGCTCTGCTGCATTAATTCTGTAATGAATTCAGGAATATGATTATGAAGGTAAAATCTGTTTTTATTTTATTTTTTTCAATTTTATTGTTTCTCACCGGCTGTGCTCCAACCGTTGTAAACCTGCCTGTTTATAAACCCGCAGAAATTGATATCAAGGGAATTAAAAAAATAGCAATTCTCGATTTCTCAGGCCCTGAAAATTCAGGCACTCTTGCTTCCAGCATGCTTACATCAGAGTTGTTGAACAGCAAGTTTTTTCAAATATTTGAACGGAGCAAAGTAGATCAAATATTAAAAGAACATGAACTTGCCATGACCGGTGTGATAGACGAATCTACAGCACGTCAGGTTGGTCAGTTGTTGGGTGTAGATGGATTGATCTTTGGAGATATTGTAACATACCGTGTAGAACCCGATGAGGTTGGTAGAGAAAAAGTACAGAAAAAAGTAGGCACCGGAAAATACCGTGTGGTTACTAAAAATAATAAAAAAGTAAGAGAAGAAATTACAAAAACTGTTCTGGTTGATCAGGAATACAAGATAAGACGCGGTACCGCAGCAGTTACCTTTCGAATGGTAAATGTCGAAACCGGAGAACTATTAGCTTCTAATGCTAAAAGTGAATCTTTTAACAGCGGTAAAATTGTTAACGGTCGTGGAGATTTAAAAGCCCGTGATGCTATTTTAAATGATCTAATGTCAGAAATGGTTAAAGAATTTGCTCACCAGATTGCACCCCACCTGGTTCAGGAAAAACATCAGCTTGAAGATGGTAAAGGCATGGTCAAAGTAGGTGTGCAATATGCTAAAAATGGATTATGGGATGAGGCGCTTGATGCTTTTAAAGCAGCAGTGAAACAAACTCCTCAAGACCCCAAAGCGCATTACAATTTAGGGCTTGCATTTCAGGTAGTTGGCGATTTTGATAGCGCTGAAAAAGAGTTTCAAAAAGCAATTGCATTGAAAAATAAAAACTTGTATTTTCAAGCCTTGGCACATATCAAAGAACTTCGGTTAGAGCGAGAAAAGCTTAGACAACAGGTAGGTGGTTCTCTTTGAGTAATTTAGCTTTTATATTTCCGGGACAAGGTTCCCAGTTTGTTGGAATGGGACAGGATGTGTATAATACATTCGAATCCGTTCGTACACGCTTTCAACAGGCAAACGATATTTTAGGTTATGATCTGGCTGAATTGTGTTTCAATGGGCCGGAAGATCAATTAAATACCACCAGCTTTACGCAACCGGCAATTTTTGTTAATAGTTTTATTATGTTTGAGCTTTTAGCTGAACGAAATGTTAAACCCAGTATGGTTGCGGGACACAGTTTGGGTGAGTTCTCGGCACTGGCTGCTGCAGGTTCACTTGATTTTAAAAGTGGTTTGGAAATTGTTCAAAAACGTGGCACATTGATGCAAGACGCATCTAATTATCAAAAAGGTACAATGGCTGCCATAATAGGTATGGATACTAAACAGGTTGAATCTGTTTGTAAACATGCATCCGATAAAGGTGTTGTTGGAGTAGCGAATTACAATTCTCCGGGGCAGGTTGTTATTTCCGGTACAATTGAAGGTGTGCAGGCAGCTATACAGCTCTCTCAGGAAAATGGCGCCAAACGAGCTATTGAACTTAAGGTAAGTGGTGCGTTTCATTCACCACTAATGGAACCGGCTCTGGCTGAATTTAATCAGAAACTGGATGCTGTGGACTTGAGAGAACCTCAGATTGATCTTTACTCGAATGTCACTGCAAAAAAAGCCAGCGATGTAACTGAAATTAGAAAATTATTAGCCAGCCAACTGTCTAGTCCGGTGTTATGGACCCAAACCATTCAGGCAATGGCCTTAAATGGTGCTGAAACCTTTTATGAAGTTGGCCCTGGTAATGTATTAACCGGTTTGAACAGACGAATTGATCGTAAACTATCAACCGTTACTATAAGCAGTTTAGAACAAATACAAGCACAAGAGGAATAAATCGTGAAACAATTGGAAAATAAAGTAGCCATTGTTACAGGTGGTGCAAGAGGTATAGGAAAATCTATATGTCTCAAGCTTGCATCTGAAGGCTGCGATATTGTCGTGTCTGATATTGATTTGGATGGCGCTAAAGCCTGTGTAAAAGAGATAGAAGCAACGGGACAAAAAGCAATAGCTGTAAAAACCAATGTCGCAAATTTGGAAGATGCAGAAGAACTTGTAAAACAATCTATCGATGCTTTTGGTAAATTTGATATTCTGGTAAACAACGCCGGAATTACTCGTGATAATCTCATAATGCGTATGGATGAAGCCTCATGGGATTCTGTAATTGAGGTAAACCTTAAAGGTACTTTTAACTGCATCAAGGCTGCTACCAAACCTTTGATGAAACAGAGATCCGGAAAGATTATAAACATGGCATCAGTTGTAGGTGTTATAGGTAATGCCGGACAGGCAAACTATTCAGCATCAAAAGCTGGTGTTATTGGATTAACCAAATCTGTTGCAAAAGAATTTGGTTCAAGAAATATTCAAGTGAATGCCATTGCACCGGGTTATATTGAAACCGAAATGACCCATGTGCTTTCAGATGCAGCAAAAGAAGCATTTTTAAACGTAATCCCTTTAAAAAGACCGGGAACCCCGGAAGATGTTGCCAACATCACATTGTTTTTATCCAGCCCAATGTCAGATTATGTAACCGGGCAGGTGATCAATGTTGATGGCGGCATGGTCATGTAAACAAGTTAATACGAAATAAACCCTAATTCAGGAGGAAAAAATGGCTGTAGAAGATAAGGTAAAAGAAATCATCGTTGAGCAGTTGGGTGTTGACGCAAGTGAAGTTACCCCGGAAGCATCTTTTATTGATGATTTGGGTGCAGATTCTTTGGATACTGTAGAATTAGTTATGGCATTTGAAGAAGAATTTGGCCTTGAAATCCCCGATGAAGAAGCTGAAAAACTGACCAGCGTTGGTGATGCACTCAAATACCTTAAAGCAAATCTGGAAAGTTAGAGATGATTATTTAACAACAACGGTGGTATATTTATACCCCGTTGTTGTCAATCATTATCTCAATAGTTACTTAAAGTAACACAATTAGTGAGGAAAATATGGAATTAAAAAGAGTAGTCGTAACCGGAATGGGTACGATTAATCCCTTAGGGCAAAACCTCGAAGAGTATTGGAAAAATCTGATAGCAGGAAAAAGTGGAGTCGGCCCTATTACTCTTTTTGACGCAACAGATTTTAAAACAAAATTTGCCGCTGAAGTTAAAGATTTTGATATAACCAATTATATTGAGAAAAGAGAAGCGCGCAGAATGGACCGTTTTACCCATTTTGCCATGGCTTCTGCAATTGATGCAGTCAAAGATTCCGGTATTGATTTTGAATCAACGGACAGAGAACGCATTGGTGTTATTGTATCTTCAGGTATTGGAGGTATGATCACTTATGAACAGGAATGCAAAAAATTGTTAGAAGGCGGCCCCCGTAAGGTTAGTCCCTTATTTATTCCCATGCTGATAGCAGATATAGCCCCTGGTTACATATCCATGTTGTATGGTCTTAAAGGAGTAAATTATTCTACAATTTCTGCGTGTGCATCTTCTTCACACGCGATAGGTGAAGCTTTTCATCACATTCGTTATGGAAAAGCGGATGCGGTATTGGCTGGTGGTAGTGAGGCACCCATAAACAAGATGGGAATTGCAGGATTCAATTCCGCAAAAGCGATTTCAACAAGAAATGAGGCACCAGAAATTGCAAGCCGTCCTTTCGATCTTGAACGAGATGGTTTTGTAATGGGTGAAGGTGGCGCAATTCTTTTACTTGAAGAACTGGAACATGCCAAAGCCCGCGGTGCAAAAATTTATGGTGAAATTGCAGGTACTGGTTTTACTGCAGATGCTTATCATATTACTCAACCTGCACCAGGAGGTGAAGGTTCTGTTCGTGCCATGAAATTGGCCATGGCCGATGGTGGTATTGAACCGGAAACCGTAGATTACTATAATGCTCATGGTACATCTACACCACTGAACGACAAAACTGAAACAGCTGCATTAAAAAGTTGTTTTGGTGAACATGCGTACAAGATGCATGTCAGCTCTACTAAATCTATGATAGGACATTTACTGGGTGCGTCTGGCGCGTGTGAAGCCATTGCAACCTTGTTGACTATACAAAACAGTATAATACATCCAACAATTAACTATACAACTCCGGACCCCGATTGTGATTTAAACTATGTTCCCAATAAACCTTTGGAAAAACAAGTGAACGTTGCTTTGTCAAATTCTTTGGGCTTTGGCGGACATAATGTGTGTCTGGCGTTCAAAAAGTATGCAGAATAGTTTCTATGAATAGTAATTTTTTGTCGTTTTTCAGACTGCTAAGAATTAAGCGTTTTGAAAAACATTCCCAGGTTTCATTATCAGAGCTTTGCGTACGTTTAAATCATAATTTTAGTAATATCGACATTTTGACCCAAGCGCTTAAGCACAGATCGTATTTAACCTGTACAGGTGAAGAGCGAATCGAATCGAATGAACGGTTAGAATTGCTCGGAGATTCTGTGCTTGGCCTCATTATCACTGAATATCTTTACCACAAATATCCCCATGAGGAAGAAGGAATTCTTACCAATTACAAGTCTTTGTTGGTTAATCGCAAGGTATTGTCTCGGGTAGGTAAGGATTTTGGATTAGGCAAATATATGCTGTTGAACGAAGCGGAAGAACGTTCCGGCGGCAGAAAACGTGAATCCATTCTTTCGGATGCGGTTGAAGCCATTATTGGTGCTATTTATCTTGATGGTGGCTTGGAAAACGCGAAACGATTTGTTTTGAAACATATTGCGGTTCGGCTGGATGAAATATTAAAAAAGGGACAGCACAAAAATTACAAAAGTATCCTTCAGGAATATTGCCAGAGCTTTAACCTTAAAGGTCCGAGATACGTAATAGAAGAAGAAAACGGTCCTGATCATCTCAAGGTTTTTACTGTTGCTGCTGTAATTGATGGTAAAAAACAAGGAGTAGGTAAGGGACATTCTAAAAAGGATGCAGAACAACAGGCCGCAAAAGAATCTTTATTATCTATGAATGTTATCTAAGAGGATTGGGTTATGAATTATTTTTTAACAGAAGAGCAGGAAGCCTTTCAAGAGCTTGCGCGTGAATTTGCCCAGGGCAAAATTGCGCCGGTTGCCGCCGAATATGATGCAAAAGCTGAATTCCCATGGCCGGTTGTAAAAGAAATGGCTCGTATGGATTTCTTTCGTTTATGGATTCCTGAAGAATATGAAGGACTCGGTGGTGGTATAACCGAGATGGCGCTGGTTACCGAAGAATTTTCCAAAGCTTGCGGAGGTATTGCACTAGCGCTGGCAGGTACCGCCCTTGGGACGTTTCCCATACTGATTTCCGGTAATGATGAGCAAAGAAAAAAATATTTACCGGATCTTGCCAGCGGCGAAGCTTTAGCCGCTTTTTGTTTAACTGAGCCTGAAGCTGGTTCAGATGCCGGTGGCATTCAGACCACTGCTAAAAAAGATGGTGATTATTATGTACTAAATGGCACCAAACATTTTATTACCAATGGTGGTGTTGCTAAATATTATACGGTAATTGCCCAGACCGATCCTACAAAAGGCTCTCGTGGTGCTTCTGCGTTTATAGTAGAAGAAGGTACCCCTGGACTTGAATTCGGTAAAAAAGAAGACAAGATGGGTATCCGTGCTTCAGCAACTTGCGAAGTTGTATTTCAGGACTGTAGAATTCCCAAAGAAAATTTGATTGGCAAAGAGGGCCAAGGTTTTATGGTTGCTATGAAAACTCTTGATAAATCCCGTCCCGGTGTTGCAGCACAGGCTGTTGGTATTGCTGCAGGCGCGTTAGACCATGCTGTGCGTTATTCAAGAGAACGTAAGCAATTTGGTCAGAGTATTTCTTCATTCCAGGCAATTCAGTTTATGCTTGCCGATATGGCAACCCAGGTAGAAGCCGCACGTGCTTTGGTTTACGGTACCGCAAAGATGGTAGATGCGGGTATCAAAGATTTTGGTAAAGAATCTGCAATGGCTAAACTCTTTGCCGGAGATGTAGCCATGAAAGTTACCACCGATGCTGTTCAGATCTTTGGTGGATATGGATATATGAAAGATTATCCTATTGAAAAATATATGCGTGATGCCAAGATTACCCAAATCTATGAAGGCACAAACCAGATCCAGCGTGGTGTGGTTGCAGCAAAGCTTATTCGCGAAGCTGCCAAGGCTGGTAAATAATTTTTAAATGGCCCGGAAATTTTTCCGGGCTATATATCTTTCCTCAATTTTCTTCAATCAAGTTTTTATTTTTTTACTTGACATTTTTACAGATTCGAACTAAATTAAAAGTCAAAATTTTATGTTCCAACTCCCCTGAAAATTTGAGGCACAAGTTTTGTGCCTTTTTCATACCCAAGTGTGGATAACCGACACAGTATACGATTTTATCAGGGTTTATTATTTTTTAATTAACCGGAATTTAAATTCAGTAATAGAATGTTTTAAAAAACAAGTTTTACTGTCTGGATATAAAGGAATAAGCATATGTTAAAAGTTATGAAATTTGGTGGATCGTCCCTGGCTACACGTGAACGAGTAAACAATGTCGCAGATATTGTGACATCCAATTTCAATAATGGTCCACTGGTTGTGGTGCTATCTGCAATCGGAGGTGTTACCGATATGCTCATCCAGGCAGCACAAACCGCTGAAAAAGATGGAAATAAAGGCAGAGAATATCTTCAACAGATTCGGGAGAAACATCAGCAGGTTTACCCCAACGAGTTGAAAAACAAAGCGATTGATGGAATTGTGGATTCTATGTTTACCGAACT
Source organism: bacterium (assembly GCA_963693055.1). GTDB lineage: Bacteria > Zhuqueibacterota > Zhuqueibacteria > Residuimicrobiales > Krinioviventaceae. The sequence continues at coordinate 3,535,094 of OY843751.1, read as the reverse complement.
GCATGACTTGTTAAAAGGAGTTAGCCTTGTACACGAGTGTTCATTGCGCACCATGGATTATACAGTTAGTTTTGGAGAGCGTTTTAATTGTCAGCTCATGACTCAATTGCTGACTGATAGAGGGTTTGATGCAGAATATCTCGATTCACGAGAGGTTTTATTTACAAATAATGTACATGGCGGTGCCCGTGTTTTATTTCAAGAATCTTACAAGGCCATTAAAAATCGTATTACTGAAAATAAAATATATATAGTCACAGGATTTATAGGTTCAACCGGTGAGGGCATTACCACAACTTTGGGACGTGGCGGCTCTGATTATACCGCATCTCTTTTTGGTGCAGCTCTTCAAGTTGACCAGATTGAAATTTGGACAGATGTTGATGGATTTATGAGCGCTGATCCCCGTATGGTAAAAGAAGCTTTTGTATTACCGCGAGTGAGTTATGAAGAGGCTATGGAATTGTCTTATTTTGGTGCCAAAGTGATCCATCCACAAACTATGGTGCCTGCTATCAAAAAAGATATTCCTGTATTGATCAAGAACAGCTTTGCTCCTGATAATCCCGGAACTGTTATCTCACCGGACAAGGGTGATTTTGAGCATCCGGTCAAGGGTATTGCTTCATTTAACGGCATTTCTCTCATCAACTTGCAGGGTGGTGGAATGGTAGGCGTTCCCGGTATTGCCGGCAGACTGTTCGGCGCACTTGCAAGACAGAAAATTAATGTTGTAATGATTACCCAGGCTTCTTCTGAACATAGTATCAGTTTTGCTATTCTTTCTTCACAGGCCCAGGATGCCTGCAAAACACTTGAGCTGGAATTTGAAGCTGAATTATTTTCCGGTAAAATCGACAAGATTGACCGCACCGATGATTTGTCAATCATTGCTGCTGTTGGTGAAAATATGGCCGGTACTCCGGGTATTTCCGGCAAGTTATTTGGCGCATTGGGAAGAAACTCTGTCAATGTTCGCGCAATTGCACAGGGTTCGAGTGAGAGAAATGTATCGCTTGTGGTCAACAAGGGAGAGGCAGAAAAAGCAGTAAATGTTATGCACAGTGCTTTTTATCTGTCCCATCGTATTTCTAATGTATTTATTATTGGCGCCGGATCCATTGGCACAACCCTGATTGAGCAAATCCGTGAAAAACAAGCGCAACTCGTTTCCGAAAATAATCTGCATTTAAATATTTGTGGTATTACCAACAGCAAGCGAATGATCTTTAATGAAAAAGGCATCAATCTTGATAATTGGCGTGAACAATTGGACAATTCCAATGATGCTTTTTCTCTCAAGCAATTGCTTGAACAGATCCATAGTCTTGAGCTTGCAAATTCAATTCTGGTAGATGTAACCGCAAGCACAACTATTGCCAGTTACTATGAAACCATTATTTCTTCCGGTATTCATATTGTAACTCCTAATAAAAAAGCCAATACCATGGAGCAGGATTATTACGACCAGATCATGGATCTTGTTAAAGACCATCGCTTGCATTATTATTACGAAACAACGGTGGGGGCAGGTTTGCCATTGATTGGTACCATTAAAAACCTGCTCAACAGCGGTGATAAAATATATAAAATTGAAGGTATCCTATCCGGAACTATGAGCTATTTGTTCAATACCATTTCCAAAGATCGTTCTTTTAGTGAGGTGGTCAAGGAAGCGCATGAAAAAGGATTTACCGAACCGGATCCACGTGATGATCTTTCAGGCATGGACGTAGGACGTAAATTACTAATTCTGGGACGCGAGATTGGTTTGAAAATGGAGCTGGATAATGTAGAGGTGCAATCTTTACTTGATGAAGATTTTACAGATATTTCTTTGCCTGAATTTTGGGAAAAACTGCCATCAATAGATGAACCCTTTGAACAACGCCGCCTGGAAGCTGAGAAAATTGGTATGGCTTTGCGCTATATTGCAAAACTGGATAAAGACGGCTGTCGCGTAGCTGTTGAAGAGGTACCTTTGAGCAGTGCTCTTGCCCAATCCGGAGCTACGGATAATATTATACAGATCACAACTGAGCGGTATAATGAGAATCCGCTCATTGTGCAGGGCCCCGGAGCCGGCCGTGAAGTGACCGCCGGTGGTGTGTTTGCAGATATAATAAGCCTTGCTTTTCATTTATCATAAAACGGAATTTGAAACAAATGAAATTATACAGTACTCAAGATTCTTCACATATTGTCAGTTTTCATGATGCCCTGTTTCAGGGACAGGCCAAAGACCGCGGACTCTATATGCCGGTGCAATTGCCATCGGTATCGCGTGACGAGTTGTTATCATGGTCTTCCTATAGCTATAAAGAACTTGCCCTTGCTGTAGCAGGCAAATATCTGCTGGATGAAATTCCTCAAAGCGGACTGGAAGAGATTATCAATAATGCTTATCATTTTGCACCTGAACTTTATACGCTTGACGAGCACACGCAAATACTCGAGTTGTTTCATGGACCTACCTTGTCGTTCAAGGATTTTGGTGCCCAGTTTATGGCACGCTCCATGTCATATTTTGTACAGCATGAACACCGCGAGATAACAATTCTGGTTGCAACCTCCGGTGATACCGGCAGTGCGGTAGCACATGCATATCATAATGTTCCGGGTGTACAGATTGTATTGCTTTATCCTTCCGGTAAAGTGAGTCCCTTGCAGGAAAAACAATTCACCACGCTGGGTGATAATATTCAGGCACTTGAAATAGACGGTACCTTTGACGATTGTCAGGCATTGGTGAAAAAAGCTTTTGCGGACAAGGATCTCCGTAACAAGATGACTCTCAGTTCTGCAAATTCTATCAATATTGGAAGATTGATACCGCAGTCTTTTTATTATTTCTGGAGTGTACTCCAGGTATATGCCCAACGTAAATCGGATGTTGTGGTTTGTGTGCCAAGCGGTAATTTTGGCAATTTAACAGCCGGATTATTTGGTTGGGAGATGGGCTTGGCGGTGAAACAATATATTGCTGCCGTTAACAATAACAGTGTGATCCCCGAATATTTTGAGACCCATAAATACCGTCCACGTCCATCAGTATCCACCTTGTCCAATGCCATGGATGTGGGGAATCCCAGTAATTGGGAACGCATTCGTGCGCTCTACAAAGATGATTATGATACGATTACAAATAAATTGTGGACCACCACGGTTGATGACGAAACCACTCTTGCAACAATGAAGGAAATCCAAGATCAGTTTGATTACGTCATTGATCCGCATACGGCTGTGGGTGTTCAGGCATTGCAGAGGTACCGCAAGACTGTATCCGGAAATGTGGATTCACCATCTATTGTACTCTCTACCGCGCATCCCGGCAAGTTTCAGGAAATTGTCAATCGCGCGCTAGATACCGAGTATCAACTCCCCGATGCTCTCGAGAAATTGAAGGGCCTGACCAAGCTGTCAGAAAAAATGGGCAAGGATTTTGAGGGATTTAAAGAGTATTTGTGGGAAATGTAGGACGTTAGAGGGTAATTACCGAATTTACAATTTTATTTCCAGAAGAAACTTCTTTAGGTATTGAATACTTTTAAAAAATCTGAAATTTTTCGTGTTTTGTATTCACCCCAAGGCATCATCCTTTTTTGTGGCCAGGTAATATATAAAAAACGTTTTGCGCGGGTAAAAGCAACATAAAGATTGTTTTTTTCTTGTATTAGCTCTATCCCCCCGTTACGTAATGCTCTATAATCAGGGAAAGTCTCATTATCCATTCCAATGACAAATACAATATCAAATTCTTGTCCTTTCATGGTGTGAACTGTACTCAGTGTTATACCTGAGTGTTGTGACAATGAATGGGTTTGCCCTAATGCCATTGAATTTTTAAATTGATGCAAGGATTTGTTATCTGTATTTTTAGCGTAATTTTTCCAGTGTTTGAGGAATTCATCTATGTCTTTATAGATCATATTCTTTTCATTTTCATCTTTTACATTTAAACTGTCCCTAAAATTTTCCAACATCTTGATAATATTACTCCCATCATCATATAATTCTATTACCAGTTTGATTAAATTTTTAACTAATTCATCTTTGACCATTGGAATGAAATTATTTATTTCTGTATTTGTAGTTGTATCAATTTCTATAAGATTTAATAATCTTTGTTTATGTAAAAGATCTTGAGGATTTAACTTTACCCTAAATGCAAGGTCAAATATCTTCATTAATTCAGATTCAAATTGTAAAGCACCGGGTGTCATTTTATAGTAGAACTGTAAATTAGCTTTGTATAATTGAGCTTCTAGTTGATTGAATATATATTTATTCCGTGCAAGTACTGCGATTTTTTCATATGTAATTTTACCTTCAATATCTTTATGTGCTTTTAATGAAATTAATTCTTTAATCTTGTCAACAACCCACTGAGCTTCTAATTCTTCATCCTCCAAACTGTTTATTTCAAAATGCCCTTCTTTGATCGTTCCTATTATATATTCCGCGTCAGTAATGATTTTACCTGCTGCTTCTAATACTTTTTTTGATGAACGATAATTTTCAACAAGTTCAACTATGAAGGGATTATAGTCATTTACAAACTGCTTATCCATAAAATCTGGTGATGAACCATTAAAGTGATAGATTGATTGATTAGGGTCACCTACCAACATTACATTGTTAAATTCATTATTTGTTAAAGCTCTTAAAAGTTGGTATTGAGCATTATTCAAGTCTTGTGCTTCATCAATACAAATAGCAAAAAAGTTTCGTCTATATAATGATGCTATTTGGGTGAAATTAATTAGTAAGTTATAAGCAAGTAAAAGCAAGTCATCAAAATCTATTGCATTTTGAGATCGTAAAATTTCCTGATAGTTTTGATATAATAAAATAATATCTTCATTATCAGTATGTTCACCAATTTCATTGTCTGCAATTAATTTTTGTTTCATTTTAGAAATAAAATTTAAAGCACGATACAGAAATTTTTTTTGTTCATTTTTATCTTGTTTATAATATTTATTAGCATACGATGGTGTTTGTTTTATAACCTTTTCTATTAGCTCAATTCTATCAATATCGTCTTCGAAAATATGAGGCATTTGTTCTAATCCAATCAAACCACCATGGTTCTCAAGGACAGATTGACAAAAGCTATGAAATGTTCCTACGAAAACACGTTTTTCTAAGTCTTGAATACTACTTAATCTTTCTTTTATTTCTTTTCCTGCTTTGTTTGTGAAGGTTAGAGCAAGAACTTTTTTGTTAGTTTTACCAAGTAAATAGCGTACTCTTTCCGTTAAAACACGTGTTTTGCCGCTTCCAGCACTTGCTTTAACATAGATTGGTCCGTTTTCAGCATAAACTATTTTTTTTTGTTTTTCAGATAATTCTATAGTGACAATCACGCTTCTTCCTCTTTTAATTTTAATATAACAGAAATTTTATCAAAAAGTTCTATTAATTTTGGGGATAACTCTTTATCACTTTCAATAATTTGTTCTGCTATAACAGGAGCGAATTGAGTTTTTTTACTTGTGATAATTTCGTATAATTTACTATCATTGTACCCTTTTATTTCCTTTTCTCTTGCTGCTTTGTGATGATCATTGCAATAATTATCAAAATAAGCGATTGCCTGTCTGATTTCGTCACTATAACCATCCGCAATAAGTTGCCTTTCAAAATCATTCCCATCTTCAACAAAAATAATACAATCACTTGCATTTTTTGATGTTCTACAATCAGCAAATTGTTTTTGGACTTTAGTTTTAATGTCGCTTTCAGCATCACTGAAAATTAACCATGGAATTCTTAAATTTTCAGCAAATCTTAAGAAAGGGAGGTAATTTCCAAAACCACATACACCTACAAAGTCTAAACCCATTTCAACATGTGTTTTATTAAAATATTTTAGTGCTAAAATGGGTAAAGCTTGTTCTTCTGTCTCTCCTTCAAAAAAAACAATAACTTTAGAGAAAAAAATCTCACCTTTTGTATTGATTACCTGTCTTTTAATTTTTCTGATATCTTCATCTGTTAAATTTTCGATTTCTATTTTTCCACAAGAAACATTAATATCTTTGTAAAAGTTTCGAATCTGTGCTATTTCCGCAACTGCAGCTATATAGGGTGAATGTGTTGAAATTATTTTTTGACCAGTCATAGTATCTATCTGTTTGAAGAGTTTCTTCTGTGCATTGGGGTGTAAATGAGCTTCAGGTTCTTCTATAGCAAGAATAGGGAAGAATACAGTGTCTTCTTTTTTAGCATATTGTGTTAGCAAAGAAATAAATGACTTAAGCGTTAATAGCGAAGACCAGCTTCTTGTTCCCATACCATGATATTCCATTGAAAAACTATCTTCATTATCGGAATAATAAATAGTTAACCCTTTATTTAAATCACGAATTTTTTTTGTAAAAGGTGTGATTTCGATACCATCACTCTTACTATCCATTGCAGTATCTAACTCTATTAATGTTTTTTTGATGTTAGTTAAAATCTCACTACTGTTAACTGCTCTTTCATTCAATGTTTTGATTTGTGCTTCGATATCCTTGATATCATCAGGTGAGTATTCAATTTTGGATAACATTCTACCAAGATATGAATTCCTTAATTTTGTATCCTCCAAAATATCACGTTGTGCATCCATGTAGTGGAAGGGGATTTCGTCAAAATGAAAGTTAGTTTTTTTACCATTATCAATATCAAACCAATTTGTGTCCCCCTTGATAAATTCTGGCCATTCTTGTTGAATGAATTGTTCGGTCCTGTAATTATTTTTTATTGCATCGAATGTAATAATGGTTCTAAGTGGAACAAATGCCTGGCCTGCCGTATTAAACCTTATTCTTTCTGTAGTAAACAGAATTTCCCAATTTTCCGAAAAATTTTCACATTGTTTGTTATCATTATCTAAAGGAATAATTAATAAATCGATTATTATTTTTTCAGATATTGTATTTTCATGTATAAAAAAATCGTCCTGTGATATAAATTGACGATTCCCTAATGCTAATTGCAAGGCTTTCAGAAAAGTTGTTTTTCCACTATTATTCATTCCTGTTAATATAGTAGTTTTATTAAGTTCTACTTCAATATTTTTTAAACCTCGAAATCCTTGGACTCGCGCTACTTTGATTAAAATCCCCATATAAATTCCCCTTTATTAAATATTTTGAGTTTTAAATTGTTTTGAATAATACTTTCCCTAAATTATAATAAATTATCAATAAAGCCATGCAATTTAATGTTGTGTAGAATTTTGTTCAGATTATTTGTCCTTAAAGTCTTATCCTATCAGCATAATTTAATTTAAAAATGTAAATATTTTTCAGGATAAATGTACCGAGTTAATATGCCGTGATGCAGACATCTGCATCACGATCAGTTTTAGCTTATTTTTTAATAATATTGACAACATTTCTTTGTAATCTTTGTTCAACATCATGTTTCCCTGTCAGTCCGTACACTTCTTTTGTCAACTCCCACACCAACAAAACGCACTCTTCTGGTAAAAGATTGAGCCGTTCTTCATGGGTTTCTTTTGAATTCTTGATAACGATTTTTTTGCGATCCATTTTCATATTAATGTATACGAAAATTAATGATCATTTTCAAGTGTTATTCAATTTTGAGTTACAGAAACATGACCGCCTGGAATCTTTATAACGGGTGGGATATTTTCAGGGCACTTTTCCTGTATTCTCTTTTCTTGACTGGAAAATTTGCACAGGCCAGGCTTTACGGAACGAATGTCCCGAATTGAAATTCCGTGATGCAGGTATCTGCATCGAAATGATAAACGCAGAACAAATCGTTGCCCTGCGTTTATATAATCACGTTTCACATCTGACGTTTTACCATCCTTTTTTCAGATTCAACATTCCCATTGCAAGTAAATAGAATGCTGCTCCAATGCACATGGACGCAATAAACCCGTAACTAAAGGAAATCAGCATAATAGCGGTTGATCCCAATACCGATGCCGCGCCATTAACCGCGAATCCCCAATCAATAGACTCACCGGCTTTGATACCGCCTTTGGGAAAAGGCATGCCCATAAAAAAGGAGAGGGGAAGTATCAGAATTGCTGTGAACAACATTCTGGCATTCATGCTCAAGCCTGCAAGATTGCCGGTAATGAATGGTGCTATTAAAATCTCAAATGCGATTAACAACAGAATGGCGATAAACGGAGTTTTAGAGTTGAATTTAATCGAGTATCGGCTGCCAATACCAGAGCCAATCAAGATGGTGAACAGAATGGTCACAAAGGTATAGGATGATGGACCAATGAGCAGAGTATAACGCTGTATCAGTACAATCTCTACCACCATAAAAGCAACACCGATGGCAAAAAAGTAGAGCCAACCTGAAAATCCCATTTTGCTGCCGCGTTTTATAAAGGGCAACAGATTCAGGGGGATGACAAGAATAGTAATCACTGCAAGAATGATCACAATCAGCATTTTAGACAAAGGAAAGCCTTTAAACTCCCAGGGCTGTACGGTATCCAGATTCTCATGGTCCAGATTTTTCCACATACCCAGTTGTGCGGTAAAGGGTCGGTTATCTGTACAAGGTGAAAGATTTATGTTTGCATCCGGTTGTACGGACTTCCATCCTTCCTGTACAACCCGGTTTACCAGATTATCTGCTGTTGAATCCGGTGCAGGATATAACAGGTGGATGTATGGATAATTTTCTGCCGTCAATGGACCCAAAGCGTTTTGACGTATATTCTCTGAAAGCGGTTTTTTGCTCAACAGTAATACGTTACGTCGCATTTGCGGCAGGTCATAAATACAGAAATAGTCTTGAGGATTTTTAATACCCAGGTTTTGTAACGCCAGCATCACTTCACTTGTCATGCGGGGCATGTAAAACTGGTGTTCCATCATCATAAATCCGCTGTCAGACAGAGCGTTGTAATAATCCTCAAAGGCTTCTACGGTAAAGAGATAGTTTTCAGCCAGCGCAAATGACCCGGATGCCAGTGCGGCAAAGGTGTTGGAACTGAGTGAAAAAATAACATCAAAGGTATTCTTGTGCCGGCGAACATAGGTACGGGCATCTTCGGTCGCAACTATGACACGGGGATCATTGTAAATTTGTCCCGAATAATCAGCCAGCATTCCTGTTTTTAACAATTTATTGATATGCGGATTCACCTCAACTGCATGTACTTTTGCTGCTCCATACTGTAGGGCCTGAACAACATCTACACCGCCACCAGCGCCGAGTGACATAAAGGTACAGTTGTCAAAACGTTTGATCAGGTTTTCTACGCTGATCCCAAATTCAAATTTGAGCGAGTCGGGCTTGTTCCAATCCCCATCAAATTTGTAAACCGGACTGTTGGCCGCATTGTCAATGTTGATTCCGCGATACAGTTCGCTGTATTCATAGAGCTTGATTTTGGCCATGGCATCCCAGTGAGTATAAATTACGGGGGCCCGTTCTTCGCGTTGTTTCTCTAATAATTGAGATGAAAAGGGCAGCGCAATAAAGGGTAACGTGATCAGCACTATAGGAACCAAACGATTTAATCTTTTACCCATGAGCAGTGCTGCCAGCAGAGCGGGTAAAGCTGCTAAAAAGACAGCATTCAAGGTTCCTGCGGTATTCATGAGTAATACGGAAATGACAACACCGGCCCCGGCCCCGATAAGGTCTGCCATATAGAGCTTGGGCATTTCTTTATGGCCGGATTTGAAAAATACTCCCAAAACCATTCCCCCAAAGAAAAAGGGAAGACCCAGGATGATGACGGTTGCTACAAATTTTAAAATCATGAGTGGATTGCTGAACAACTGCGAGTATTCCATCCCCAGTTTTACAGCAGCGGGGGGACCGGTCATGGCAAAAAGTCCTGTTAATGAAAGGTACAACCAAAGCCGATCAGCATTACTCAGTTTTTGAAACAATCTCAGGGTCAGAGATCCCAGTCCCATACCCAGGATAGTGAGTGAAATAATCAGGAACGCAAAAGTGTAAAAGAATTCTGCGGAAAAAATTCGCGTCCAGATGATCTCAAGTGAAATGAGAGTAATAGATAGAAAGGTAATTGAAAGGTAGCGTTTTGCATTCAAGGGAAAACCCTCCAGGTTAGCGTGGTCGTTCGTGTATATCATGCGCCGAAATACCATTAACAAATTGTATACGCTAAAATATTTTACATGTTACAAAAATATATTGTATATTAGCAAATGTATAAAAATTTTTTTGATAATAAACAGGATTATTGATGGATCTAAATACACTGATATTAATAGCGCCACCTATTTTACTTGCATTAACCTTGCACGAGTTTTCACATGCTTTTGCTGCGTTCCGATTGGGAGATGATACAGCCAAGCAAATGGGACGATTGTCTTTGAATCCCCTCAGGCACTTGGATCTGGTGGGAACGGTTATGATTTTTTTGGTACATTTTGGCTGGGCCAAACCCGTACCGGTTAATGGTATGAATCTTCAAAATCCCAAGCGAGATATGCTGTGGATCAGCCTGGCGGGCCCTGTCTCTAATATGATGCTTGCATTGTTGAGCGGACTATTAATGCGCGTATTGGTATCTTTGGGTGTAGACGCCGCACAAGTGCCCTGGATACGCATCGTGTACATGATGTTGTTTTTTTCTTTGCAAATCAATCTGGCATTAGCCATCTTTAATATATTACCCATTGCCCCACTGGATGGATCAAAAATCTTGTTTGGGGTCTTGCCCCGTCAATATGAACATTGGGTGATTCCTCTTGAAAGATACGGCCCTTTGGTTCTTTTGGGTTTGATTATACTGGGGCACAGTACAAACGTATCTATTCTCGGTAGAATAATCTGGCCTTTTGTTGGCTTTTTTACTAAACTATTTGCAGGTATAACACTCTAGCCTTGGGAAGCGAAATGAAGACTCTGATTCGTGCATATTTGAACACATCGTTGGTTTTAAGAATATTTGTTGGGTTTGTATTTGGCGCGCTGGTTGGAGCTGCACTTTGGTTTTTTACGAATGCAAGTGGTTCAAATATAACGGATAGCGTTATTACTTATATTGCACCCTTTGGAACGATATTGGTAAATATGCTGAAAATGATTGTTATACCTGTCATATTCTTTTCTCTTGTTGTGGGTGCTGCCAGTCTACCAATCAAACGTTTTGGAAGGATTGGTGTTAAAGTTATTTCCTGGTATTTGCTATGTTCTCTTTTGGCTGCATTGGTTGGGGTTGTGCTGGCTATTGTCATTAATCCCGGTGGGGGAGCAGACCTGGGCGGTTGGGAAAAAATGGCCTCCAGTCTGGCAAGTCAGGCTGGAGAACTTGAACAAAGATCCAATACATCGCAAGGATTTACCGGTATTTTGCTGAGCATGTTTCAAAATCCATTTCAGGCATTGAGTGAGGGTAATTTTTTATCCATTATTGTTTTCTCTATAATGTTTGGATTGGGTATCAGGGTTTCATTGGAGGCTGATCCAAGTGAAGAGCTTGAACGTCGATTGAATGCGCTTGTCGACATGTTTACATCAGTACGGGATGTGATGTTTAAATTGGTGGACTGGATTCTAGAGTACTCGCCTATTGGTGTTTTTGCATTATCGGTTGTAAATTTCAGTCTGTATGGTCCCAATATAGTTGGCCCGTATGTCAAGGTTACTGTGGGTATTGTTGTTGGTATTTTGTGCATGATGTTTGTGGTATATGCTCTGTTGATTTTAATTGTCACCCGTAAAAATCCTTATCCGGTTTTCCGCCGTATTCAGGAAGCAATTATCACTGCATTTATTACAAGAAGTAGTGCAGCTACTTTGCCAGTTTCTATTCGGGTTGCCGAAGAAGATTTGAAAATTAAAAACGAACTGGCGAGCTTTTCGCTGCCCCTGGGTGCAACAATAAACATGGATGGTGTTTGTGTACATCTGCCCATGTTTGCCATGTTGGCTGCAAATATGTTTGGAATACCTCATACATTGTCAGATTTGTTCGTGTTGGTTGTGACGACTGTTCTCGCATCAATTGGGGCAGGTGGTGTTCCCGGCGGAAGTCTGATGTTGTTGTTTATTATTTTACAAACCATGGGATTAGGAGCTGATCAGACAGCAGTTATTGTTGCTATAGCTCTGGGGATAAATCCAATCCTTGATATGTTTGAAACCGCCAATAATGTTACCGGGGATATTGTTTGTACATACGCTGTTGCTGAAAATGAGCAATTATTAAATCACGAATAATCTTCAAAATTTCTATTCTCCCTTTTTTTTCGGTATAATTTTTGTTTAGATTATAATGCTATATATATCAATATATATAGTTGCTATAATTTTTTCGAAAATATAGTAATGAGTTGCGTATTTGATTTTGTAGGCGGGAAAAAGGTGCATAAAAATACAAAAAAGTACTTGCATAATACAGCATGTTTGTATAGATTTAGGTGTGGTGAGTAGTTTTTGCCTATTTGTATTGATGTTTTTGCGAATTATGTCCTTTTTTCGGTTCTTCGTCTGAAGAGTGTGCCGTATTTTTCGACAGTTTAGGAGTTTCCAAATTGAATTTACTCGAGGTAAATGATTTCTCGGTATGGTATGCAGATTCTGATCAGTATGTTGTTGATCATGTAAATTTGGAAATTGGTAAGGCATGTGTAACCGCCCTTGTTGGTGAATCCGGTAGTGGGAAATCTACATTGGGTTATGCTATAATGGGCTTGTTGCAGTTTAAGGAAGGTGCGTTCCAATCCGGAAAAATCTGTTATGATGACAGAGTTCTACCGGTAGATGAACCTGATTATGCAGGATACCGTGGTAGTCAATTTGGATATATCTTTCAGGAGCCATTGTTGGCGTTAAATCCTGTTTATACTATTGGTCAGCAAATTGTCAAGGTTTTAAAATATTATCATGTCAAAAATCCCCAAGCCGCTGCCCATTCTTGGTTAGAGCAAGTTGGGCTTGGAGGTAAACGTGTTTGTAAATTATATCCCCATCAGTTGAGTGGAGGTATGCGTCAGCGTGTAATGATAGCTATTGCGCTTGCAGCAAATCCTGAACTAATCATTGCGGATGAACCCACATCTGGAATTGATGCCGTATTGAAATATGATATCATGTCTTTATTGACAGGGCTGGTAAAACAAAAAAAGTCCTTGCTGCTAATAACACATGATATTGCAATTGCATCACATTTTTCTGATTATATTTATGTAATGCAAAAGGGTTCAATTGTAGAATCCGGCAAGACCGCGGAAATCATACGCAATCCCGGCCATAAATATACTCAACTGTTAGTCTCTCGCTTCAAAATGTCTATGCAGCAATTTGAAAGCGGATATTATAATTAAGAATCAGATATGGTACGACTGGAAAAAATAAATAAAAAATTTAATAATAATCATGTAGGTTCAGAGCGATCTTTTAACGCGCTCCGAAATGTCAGTTTTGATATTCAATCCGGTGAGATTTTTGGTTTGATAGGTTCTTCGGGTTCCGGAAAATCAACAATCGGCAAGTTATTGTTGGGCTTGCTTGCTCCGGATTCTGGCCAAGTTTATTACCAGAATCAAGCGCTGGATGAAGTGATCCGAAATAGAAGGGGCTGGTATCGTGGTCAGTGTCAGGCTATCTTTCAAGATCCCAAGGCTTCACTTAGTCCCAAAATGACAGTCCGTGAACTCTTGAGAGAACCTTTGTCTTTAATGCCGGAAATAGATTTTATTGATTATGAGAAACATATTTTAAACTGGTTAAAAAAAGTAAAACTAAAAGACTCAATACTTGATCGTTATCCCCGGCAATTGAGCGGGGGGGAAGCGCAGCGTGTTTGCATTATACGTGCATTGATGCGCAAGCCCGAGTTTTTAATTTGTGATGAGCCTACCTCCGGTCTGGATGTTTCAACCGAATGGGAGATCATTAACCTCATCAGGCAAATGCAAACCCAGCATAATCTTAGTGTTTTGTTTATGACCCATAATTTATACTTGTTGCCTGCGCTGGCAGACAAGATTGGTATTATGCATCATGGTGAAATGATAGAGACCGGAACGGTTAACCAGGTATTTAGAAATCCGACCAAGCCTTTTACAAAAGAGTTGGTTAAAAATACATTATTAAACAGGAACTTATGATTAAGTATGCACTAAAGCGAATTATATCCGGGCTTTTGCTTGTCGTAGGATTGGTGATTGTAACTTTTTTTCTGGTTCGTCTCAGTCCTGGTAATCCTGCTGCTATTGCTTTTGATCCTACCCGATCTGTTGATGCAATGAGCAGGCTGGAAAATGCCTGGGGATTAGACAAGCCGTTACTGGTTCAATTTGGTGCATGGATTTCAAGCATTTTTCATGGAGATTTGGGTGTTTCGTACGCTAATCATCGTACTGTTGTATCAATATTAAAAGAAACTGTACCCAATACACTGGCTCTGACTTTGCCGGCCCTGTTTTTTCAATTGCTCTTTGGTATTGCTTTGGGTGTTACGCAAATTTTAAATATGAACAGCTGGATCGATCGGCTTACCAGTATAACGACACTTGTATTATATGCGGTACCATCCTTTTGGATTGGTATTTTGTTGATTATGCTGTTTTCACAAAAACTCGGTTTGCTGCCGTCGTCACAAATGATTTCTTTTGCTGCTCAGGATTTACCATTCTGGTCTCAATTAGGAGATCGTCTCTGTCATGCTTTGTTACCGGTTTCAACCATGGTTTTGGCTTCTTTGGGAATAACCAGCAGGTATATCCGTAATGGTCTAGCAGGAATTATGGATCAAACTTTTATCATGGCTGCCCGTGCTCAGGGCTTTGGTCATAAAGATATTGTTATGCGTCATGCACTCAAAAATACACTTGTACCTGTAATCACAATTACCGGGCAGCATATACCGGCATTGCTTTCCAGTTCTGTGATTATAGAGCTGGTTTTTTCATGGCCGGGTATGGGCCGTTTGATGATCAATTCAGCCTTTGCGCGTGATTATCCGGTAATCATTGCATGTACATTTTTAATGTCATTATTTGTTGTGCTGGGTACGTTGATTGCGGATTTGATCAGTGCTATGGTTGACCCCAGAATCCAAACAGGGCGAGTTTGATGCAGATTAAAGGAAAAAATATTCCGTTATCACTTGTCTTGTTGTTGATATTACTGATCAGTTTAATTGCAGGACCGTTGTTGATTAATTACGATCCTGTAACTCATGATCTTGAACACTCATATCATGCACCAAATGCGGGACATCTGATGGGTACTGATAAATTTGGTCGAGATGTTATGGCAAGAGTGTTATATGGAGGGAGAATTTCCTTATGGGTGGCATTATTATCCGTAGGTATGTCACTATTGATTGGAATACCTTATGGGTTGACAAGTGGTTTTTTTGATCGGTTCGATTTTGTCTTGAATAATGTGATCAATGTGTTTATGGCGATTCCGCAATTCTTGTTGATCTTGTCCGTTGCCGCTGTATTGGGAAAAAGTTCAGTATTGTGGATTGTCTTGATAATAGCGCTATTTAGCTGGATGGATATTGCAAGACTGGTGCGCAACCAGACCCTTGCTTTAAAGCATAAAGATTTTATTCTGGCAGAAACCGTTATAGGCATCTCTAGAATGAGGTTGTTATTTAAGCATTTACTGCCAAATTTAATTGGCCCGGTTGCTGTTTCAGCAACACTGCTTTTTGGAAATGTGATTCTTGTTGAATCTGCATTGAGTTTTGTTGGCCTGGGTGTTCAACCACCTACTCCAAGCTGGGGTAATATAATTAATGAGGGCCGGCAGGTATTAATAGATGGTTGGTGGATCAGTGTGTTTCCCGGAGTGGCCATTGTTGTAACAGTTTTGTTAATTAATTTGTTTGGAGAATATTTGCAGGAAAGATTTTTTAAATATTAAATTTTCTGTGTACGTGATGTCTGACCTAAACTTGCTCGTCAGGGCTCGTAAAAACAATAGGTTGGGCTGTTATATCGGTGTTGATATGTTGTATGGAATTCAACATTTGAGTTATTCTTGTTTGTAGAACAGATTTAGTATTGTGCTATCTTTGCGGCACAATATTTGTACTCAAATTAGTGGCTAGCCGTAAGGTTATCCAATTGTATTTTATGATTTTGCTGTAAAGCGCATTAGGAGGCTTTATAATGTTCACGGATAAAGATAGGGAACTGTTTCCAAAAGAAGAAGCTGGTGCTGAAAATGATTTTATGGATCTGATAAGTCAGTTTGATCAGGAAATTGAGGATCTGGACGAAGAGATTGAGGCACAGGAAGAAGACAGTTCCATAGGCGATTGGAATTTTATTTCTAAATTGCTGGAAACATTCCGGTTGATGAACAGTTCTTTGGATATAAAAAGAGTTCTGCTGCATGTTATGGATGCTGCTATTTCAGTTATTCATGCGGAGCGAGGATTTCTTGTGTTGAAAAACACAAAAGGAGAGATGGAATTTAAGATTGGTCGTGATGCTGATAAAAAGATTTTGAATGACAGTGAATTCAAAATTAGTAACAGCTATTTACACGAAACTATCCGTAAAAAAGAGATTGTTTATATTGAAGATGTTTTTTCAGATCAAAATTACTCTCCTACTCAAAGTGTGCGTCAATTAAAATTGCGCAGTATTGTCTGCTGTCCTATGTTTATTAATGGTGAATTGATAGGTGTTATCTATGCAGACAGTTCACAACCGCTTATTGGTAAATCCAAGATCAAGAAACAATTGTTCCAGTTGTTTGCTGATCAGGCTGCCGAAGGTATACGCAATGCTCAATTATACCAAAAGGTCAAAGTATCTTATGAGCAGCTAGAGAATGCTCAGGACCGTATGATTTATGCTGAAAAGATGGCTGCACGTGGCAAGATGGCTGCACGTATTGGTCACGAGTTGAACAACTTGTTATCAATCATTTATGGAAACCTTGAGCTGGCTATACACTATCTGGTAAATGAGGGAGATACAAAAAAGGTTTTAGGACACCTGGAATTTGTTGCCAAAAAACTTGATAATATGACCCGGTTCTCTCAGGGACTCATGAACAATTCACATCTTGAAACAAAAATTGAGCCTTGTAACCTGAATCAGCTTGTTCATGATTTTATGGAATTTATTCGTCCGGTTTATAAAAAATCGGGTGCCAGTTTTGAACAGGATTTTGATCCGGAAGTACCAGAGATTGATGTTGACAAGGGACAAATTCAGCAGATCTTTTACAATATTACAAAGAATGCTATTGAAGTCCGTCCGGATACACATATTACATTTAAAACACGCTATTTCGAAAAAGAGAATTGCGTGGATATATGCATTCAAGATACCGGCCCCGGTATTGAAAAATCTAAATTGAGTCAGATTTTTACACCTCTGTTCACGGACAAAGCAGAAGGTCATGGATTTGGTCTCAGTATCTGTCAGGCAATTGCCAAAAAACATGGTGGTTCCATTGTAGTTGATAGTGAATTAGGAATAGGTTCAACATTTACACTCTCTTTGCCTGTTTATCAAAAAGATAAAAAAGGATTACAAGTAGAAAAACTGAATGTTTCTGACGATATCATTTATTAAGGGACAGTTGTGAAAATTAAAATAAATTCAATTCTGCTTTTATTATCTGTCTTGGGGATTTTTCTATTTTCATGTGGAAAAAATGCCACCAAAAATGTTTTGATTATTGGTGTACCAGGTGATACAGATTCCTTTAATCCTTTGGTTACAACCTCGCGATTTGGTTCTGAAATGTCTAAAATGTTGTTTCAGTCCCTGTTAATTGAGCAACCGGATTTTGTCAGTTTTAAACCCGCGCTTGCCCGTTCCTGGGAGATGATGGACAATGACAGTCGAATCCGATTTCATTTGAGATCTGATGTGCTTTGGTCTGATGGTGTACCATTGACTGCTGCAGATGTTGAATTTACGTTTCAATTACAAACCGATCCTGATATCGGGTGGGCTGGTGCGAATGTCAAAGAACATATTTCGCAAGTCCGTGTATTAAATGATTCAACAATTGATTTTTATTTTGATACGCTTTATCCCTATCAGTTAATGGATGCCTGTGAAGGTGTTATCGTTCCCAAACATATATTTGCCGATAAATCCGCAGAACAAATAAAATCTTTTGATTTTGCACTGGATGGTGTTTTTTCGGGTCCATATGTTATACAGTCCTGGGTACCAAATCAATTTATTGAGCTGTTAAGAAACGAAAAATTTTCAGTTGAAGGGTTACCCAAGCTTCCACGGATTGTATTTAAAATTGTACCGGATAAAACACAACTCCTTACACAGCTTAAAACTGGTGAAATTCATTTTATCGAAGGTGTACCTCCGGCGAACGCAGATTTTAGCAATTCACCCCAACTGCGTTTAGAGCATTTTCCATATGCTCAATTTAATCAAATATCATGGAATACAAGTAGATCTTTGTTTGCAAGTGCCCGTGTTCGAAGAGCATTGACCATGTCAATTGATCGTCCGACTCTGGTTCAGCATTTGTTAAAAGGATATGGTAAAGTTTATGACAGCCCTATACATCCCATGTTGTGGGCATATAATCCTGATCTTGAATCAATACCCTTTGATCCCGAAACCGCAAAAACTCTGTTAAAAGAAGAGGGTTGGACTGACAGCAATAATGATGGCTGGCTTGATAAAAATGGAAAAGATTTTGAATTTCAAATGTTAACAAATATTGGCAGCCAGGTACGCGAAGATGCACTCGTAATGATTCAGGAAATGTTAAAAAAGGTTGGAATCAAGGTGATTCCACAGCGTCTTGAATTTTCAGCTTATGTTGAAGATTTAATGTCCCGCGATTTTGATGCCTTGTTACTGGGTATGATGTCAGCAACCAAGGTTGATGTTTATCCTATTTGGCATTCTTCTATGATTGAATCTCCCGGTTTCAATTTGTCATGTTATCAGAATAAACGAATAGATGAAATAATAGAACAGGCCCCTGACATCTTGGAGCCCGAAAAATCCAGGCCTTTGTGGTATGAATTTCAAGAAATTATTGTTCAGGAACAACCCGCAACATTTTTGTGGATCCCTGAACGAATTGTTGGAATGGATAAGCAATTAAAGGGAATACAATTTTCTCCTGTATCGACTTTTTTCAACATAGCGCATTGGTATTGGGAATAACGAAAAATGGTTTAAATGGAAAATGCAGTTTTTCAATCTCCTGAACTAAAAACGAAAACTGTGGACGATGTGATAAACGGCCGTTATCGAGTGATTAAGGAGCTGGGCCGTGGGGGGATGGGAATTGTTTTTCTTGTTGAGGATACCGCACGTGATAATGAGAACATTGTTCTCAAAGTCTTTCATGCAAAACATTCAGATCCAGAGATTATAGAATCTTTGCGTCGGGAATTTGCTATTTTATCCGCACTCAGGCACCCTAACCTGGTACGGGTAATTGATTTTGGTAAATTTTCTGATCGTGATGAGTATTTCTATACAATGGAATATGTGAATGGCAAAGATTTTTTTGATGCCGTTGGTTCTTTTTCCAGCGAAATTCTGGTAAAGTTGTTTATACAGCTTGTACAGGCACTGGGTTATATTCATGCTTCTGGAATATTGCACGGTGATATAAAAAGCGAAAACATCATGGTTTACCATGATGAAAAGGGGAATCCCAATATTAAGGTAATGGACTTTGGTCTTGCCGTACGTAAAGATGAAAATATAAAACTCAAACAAACGCTGAGCGGCACATTAGAATACATGGCGCCTGAACTTTTTCAAAAAGCGCCAGTTACCTTTTCTACTGATCTTTATGCTGTTGGTATTTTAATGTACTGGGCCCTGACCGGAAAAGCTCCATTTTATGGCAGTCCGGATGATATCAAGAGCGGGCATTTGCGCACGCTGCCCAAAAGATTTTCTGCTCTGGGAGTTGATCTTTCTGATAAACTTGAATCTGTTATTTTCAGACTCTTGTCTAAAGATCCTTTGGAGAGGTTTGCAAGTTGCGAAGAATTGTTGACCGCTTTGGGTGTTGAAGATTATGATTCTGCAAAAACACGTGACCTTATTTCTCCATTAATTATGGATGCATTTTTAAAGTTGCGTGATCCTGAAATTCAAAAACTTTTACTGCAAATATCCATTGGCTTGTCACAACATGATGATGTAATCAACTTTATTACAATAAATGGCAATGAAGGCTCTGGTGCATATAGAATTTTACAGGATGTAAAATCGAAAATGCAGTTGGATAATATATCTGTCCTTGAGAGCTGGTGCCGGGATGACAAGGGCTCACTGTATCAACCTTTTATTGATGCTTTTAAAGGGTATGCAGATATTGAAAAACTTGTTTCCGAAACCGAAGCTGAGCTGTTGGCAATACGTCAAAATCGGGATGATTACGAACTTGGACGTTTTCGGTTTATGGAAGAATTTTCAAATCTGGTTCGGGATTTAAGCAGAAGAAAGCGTATAGTAATTATTTTGCGTAATCTGGAACAGGCTAATAATGCAGTGCTGGACCTGATTTATTATCTTGGTCGTTCGCTGGTCCATGATAAAGTATCTATAGTTGTAACCATTACCACAGACCGACAGTCTGATGAAGCAGCATTAAATATTCAAAAAGGTCGAGATTCACTTGCTGCGGTATATGATTTTCGAGTAAAGTGTTTAGAAGAAACCGAGCTTGAACAGCTCTTACTTACAGCTTTCAAGCCCTCTTTATTTCCTGCCAGATTTTACCAGCAATTGTATGGTAAAAGTGGTGGTAATGTTGAGATTGTAGCTGCTATTGTTACAGCTTTGAATAATGCAGGTTTCTTTATCCGATCTGATAGAACCTGGATGATGAGTGAAACTTATGATCTGGAATCATTGGATCTTTCCAGTATCAATGCGCTGTATCTGAATACATTCAGAAACCTGTCTGAACTCCAAAAAAATATATTACAAAATATCGCAGTCTATGATTCTGCAATAGAAAAGCGATTACTATTACATCTTGTCAACTGTGATGAGAATGAAATCCAGCATAATGTAGAAATATTGATGGATAAGCGTATTCTGTTGGAACATCACGACAAACTGGGTACGGTTTACAGCTTTTTATCTATTGCTTTTAGAGATGCAGTTATGGGACAATTGTCTGAAACTGCTAAATCTGATATTACTGCTAGAATAGCAGCATATTTGTTAGAGTGTTCAGACATGGAATATGCTCCAAATCAAAAGGCTTTACATTTTTTAAGAGCAGGGTATATCGTTGAAGGGATACCGCTTGCTTCTCAAGCAATTAATATTTTAAAAAATTCAAATTCATATAGACGTGCACTGGTTATTGCCCAGCTAGCATTGGACCATAGTCCTGCAGATAAAAAAAGGCTTGTTCGTTTTTTTAAACGAAACGTAGCTGATTTAAAAGATTCGTTGGGAGATTCAACTACTGCTCTTGATTTATATAGCGAATTGTTACCGGATTATAAAGCGGGTGTTGCCAAATCAGCCCTTGAAAGACGGATTTCTGATCTTTATCAGAAAATTGGTAATGTAGATCAGGCGGATGAAGCTTTAAACCGTGCATTAAAGCAGGCTCCTGCAAGTGCTATTATAGAACGTGCGTTAATTTTGAGAGAATTGGCATGGCTATCAATTATGAGAGGTAACTATCAGGAAGCAATTCAGTTGGGTGAAAAGGCATTGAATTTGTTGCCTGAAAACTCTCCATCTCGTATTATGGCTTTAACATTGAATACGTTGGGTGGAGCTAGCTTTTATTCCGGAAATATTGAATATGCTATTAAATATTTTGCAAAAAGTGCTTCAGTTAAGAAAGAAATGGGCGATAAAAAGAGTATGGCCGCAACCCTGAATAATTTGGGTATTGTATATAATGTTTCCGGTGATCCTGAAAAAGCCAGTACCTATTGGCGTTCAAGTATGGAGGTAATGGAAGAGGCCGGTGACTGGGCCGGACTTGCAGAAAATTATAATAATCTGGGCATACTGTTGATGGAAAGTGGACAATATGAGCGTGCCTTGAATTATTTTAAAAAATGCAAAGATTTGAAAAACCGAATTGGTGATATTCGTGGATTGGTAGCATCGCATTGTAATATTGGTGAATTGCTTTTTTTACGTGAAGATTATACAAATGCTTTAAATATTCTTGATGAAGGAATAAAGTTTTCTGAGCGTATACGAAGCGAGTCTACAAAAGCTGAAATGCTCTTTCAAAAAAGCCGGGTTTATGTTGCTTTATATCAAATAGAGCAGGCCCAAATGTCTATTGATGCCTGTTTAAAAATTACAGAATCTTTGAACGATAAATCCAAGCTCGGTGAATATCTGGTAATGAAGTCCAGAATTAAATTTCTTGAAACTGGTGAATTTGAAAACCCATCTCTGCATGAAGCCAAAGCATTATCTGACAAAGATTCTAATATTATGCTTAAGATGCAGATAGAGATGTTTTATTTACAATATTATATTGAACAAGGCCAAATGGCAAATGCTTTAAAGATATTGCCATCCTTACAAAAAGTAATAGAAGATTCTAATTTCAAGTGGTATAAATTGCAAATAATGATATTGTTTGCAAATGCAATGTACAAAGCGCAGAAACCTATAGAAGTGATAGAGAAAACTCTGGACCGTGCAGAAGAAATTGCGCAATCGATGGGGTTAATGCTTCAAGTGAAAAGCATTTATTATCTCCGCGGCAAAATGTATTTCAAAGCCGGAGATAAAATCAAGAGTTATAAATGTTTTCGTAAAGCATACCAATGCTTAAAGTTATGTTTGACTCATATCGAACCAGACTCTTATAAGCAATCATTAATAAAGTATCCGGAAAATCTGGACTTGTTAAAAAGTATAAAGACAGTAAAAGCCTCAATGTGATGGTTTATTGTCCCATAAACTCAACAGTTGTCCAGTTAAAGCAACAAAAGCATGGTTTGTTATGCTGAATTTTATGTAATTTGAAAAAAATGTTTAGTTTTTTAATATTTTTCTTTGAAAATATGTAAATAATTAGTATAAATGATAAGATATTTCGTGGTTTTTTGCATTTTTTATAGTTTCCAAGTGTTCTTTTGACAATTTCTGGCCTACAATTTGCTTGTAATAAAGTAAATTTAATAAGACCCCTAATCACAATCAAAATAAATAGTAAGAGGAGAGAGAGATGAAACATTTAAGAGGGTTGTTGTTCGTAACGATCATGGTGATCGTGGGTTTGCAGCTAACCGGTTGTGAAAAAATGCCGAATGCACCATTGGCAGATGTAACACAAAGTGATGATGATGGGATGGGGGTGGATAAAATAGCTGGTATTACCGCTATTGACGAGTTACCTTATGACGATTTTACTATCGTTAGAACCTGGAAAACAAGCAAAAAAATCAATTACCGCAAAGGCGGATGGATTGGCAAACGCAATATTGGTTACTTGTATGTGCCTCCATTCTCAATGAGTTCAAAGCGCAATACGCGTATTTATGCTCAGGCAGATTTGACTTCAAAAGGTGATTTGATTTTTACCTTTGATCCTTCAGGTTTAGAGTTTACACCAAATGCAAAATTGGTTATGAACTTTAGAGAACTTCAAAATGACAATGTTTCTCTGTGGAATTGGAACGGATCTAAATGGGTCAAAGTTTCCAATTCAGCAGCAGCAAATGATACTAAATTCAAATGGGACAGAGGCCGTCAACGCGTAACATTTGATATTGAACATTTTTCGATTTACTTGATTACAAAAGATTGATTTAAATACAACAGGGCCCTACTTGGGCCCTTTGCTTTTTATATAGCAGAATAGTGTGGTGTGGAGGATGTCGGGCAATGAAGAACGACTTGAATAAAGAACTCATACGTGACGATGAACATTTTATTGATTATCAACAAGACAATCTGGAATTCAAAGATCACGGTAAATATCAACTTGATCCTACCTTGGACCACTCCCCTGAACATTGGGATTATATTTCAACCGTAGTAAACAGCTTTGGTCAAATTTATTCAACCCTTAGTCTTGGTCAGGTTCTTGAATCTGTTATTGATTCCCTTATCTCTGTAATTCAGGCAGAAAGAGGCTTTTTATTATTAAAAACTCCCCAGGGCCGTCTGGAGTTTAAAATTGCCCGAGATGCAAACCATAATAATCTGGACAAGAAAAATTTCAAGATTGTTAAAAATATTCTTTTAAAAACATATCAACACAAAGCCATCTATTACTTTGATGACGTTTCTAAAGTACAATTATTCCCCAATAAACATTTGGACTCCAAGAGTATTATCTGTTGCCCATTGATTATTGATAATGATATTCTGGGTCTGATTTATGCCGATAGCGCAAATCCTTTGATTGGTGATTCTAAAATCAAACAGGAGCTTGTACAGCATTTTTCAACCCAGGCAGCAATTGCAATTCGTAATGCCATGTTTTATCAATTGCAAGAGCAATCCTTTGCAAGTCTTTCAAATACTTCAGGTGCATTGATAGATGTGGAAAAAGTTGCTGCCGAAACCAAAGTAGCCGCTAGTATAGGTCACCTTTTGAATAATTTTCTTCTTGAAACCAGCAGCAGTCTAGAATTAGTTACCCGCTATTTGGAAAAGAATGCAAATTTGGATCGTGTAGCGGACAAGTTGGGTAATATTTCATTTTTGTTAAAAGAACTACAAAGCATGTCAAACGGTTTGGTTGATAATATCCGAATAGAGACCCGGCTTGAAAATTGTAGTATAAATGATCTAGTTAAAGAGTTTATGGATTTTATTCATACCATTTATACAAAAAATAATCCTATTTTTGATGTACAGATTCAAAGCGATATTCCTGATGTCAAAATTGATAAAACCCAGATGCATTTAGCATTGTATAATATTTGTAATTTTTTCATTGAGAAAACCAATATTTATAACTTTAATCTACAAACCTGCTATAATCCTGATCAGGGTAGAGTAAAGTTATTATTTAGCAATCGGTTTAAAGGTCTTGATAAGAGCGAGTTGAAACAATTGTTTCAGCCCTTGACAAATGTAGAAGCCGATTTGGAAAACCGTTTTGGTCTCATGATATGTAAAGAAATTATTGTCAAGCATAAGGGATCGTTCACTGTGGAGAATCTTGAACATGGTGTGCGATTTATTATAAGCTTGCCCGAAATTTAACGATCATTCAGGTTGTGATCAGCTCCTCCAAAACGCCGGTTTGTTTTTGACCGGCGTTTTTTTTCTGTTAAAATTCTTTTGCTTCATTAATTTTTATATATGCTGATTCTTTACCCAATTTTTTATAAATATTTTCTGACCAGTTGAATGTTTGTGGAAGCTCTTGCATGAATGCTATTTTCATTGGATAAAGCAGCCCGGGTATCTGATTTATGTCTGTAAACCGCAGACAGTTGAGCATTTCTATTGCAGGTCCTGTTCCATCTTTGGCTGATGTTTTGTTTTGGGTAGAAGGGGGATTTTGTAATAGCAACGCGTTTATTGAGCCATTGAGCAATGCCACATATAATGCTATTACTGTCATTTCATCTTTTGCTGCAATATGTATTTTTTTCGAATCCACACCCTGTAAAGATATGCAGAATTCGATACTTTTTAATAGATCGTATACCTGCATGCTGGCAATTGTACGTCCTGTCCATGCGGCTGCGCGGCGGATATGCCATTGCAGTTCCGGCGCCCATCCGGCTTCACCTACACCTCGTACCTCAAGATATGCCACATTCATATTATAAGCCAGTTCGCCAATAAATCCTTCGGCATCCCATCGCCTGGCATTAGCATTTCGTAGTACGATTAGAATAGGATTAGGCTCGTCTTGTGGATGTTTCCAGTGAATATCTATTTTGAGTCGCCAATCCTGTTCTGATACATAACTGTATACGGTCCGTCCAAACTCGCCGCCATCCAGAGTTCTGAACTCGAGACGAGGATCAAGATTAACCGGATTTTGGGGAAATGCCGCAAAGGTTTGTTCTTTTAGATTATTGATCACCCAGTCCCGATGTTTTTCCAAATCTGCCAGTGTTGCAATATCGGGTGCTATAGCTGATTTGATAAAATAATCCTGTATGGTTTTTGTTCTGTCACCCGGAATGGGGCCATTGGTAAAGATTTTCAATTCTTCCGCAGTCAGTTGCTTTTCAGGATCCTCATCAACATCAGCTATATCGGCATAATACACATCCTTGTTCATGAGATGTTTGAGGAAAAACGAAAAGATCTTTTGCCTTGATGTTTTGTGATATGAATGCCCACCGGGAGATTCAACAAGACTAATGTTTTCTTTGGCATCAAACAATTCGTAAAAATCTTTTAATCGAAAATAGATGTCTCTAACGGACTCTATGGTGTTGAGACCATCCCGGTTTGCCTGACCTATTAACAGGGGTTTGGGTGCATACAATGCACCGATATCTGTAAAATCCCAGAGATACGTGTTGGGTGGCATCATGCAGTCACAATGTCCGTCAATGGTACGTGTATGGATCTGCGCCTCCAGCGTACTTGCACCGCAGACAGGTGCAGCGGCTTTGATGCGGGGATCAGCAGCGGCAATGTACCAGGATTGTGAGCCACCTCCGGAAATACCGGTTACACCCAATCGTTCAGGGTCCACTTCAGGTCGTTCACAAAGCAGATCGAGTCCACGAATAGCATTCCAGAGTTCTACTCCACCGGGAGTGTAGCCTAAACTGTACCAATTGAACCAGCCGTTAGCATAACATCCCCAATGTTCACCCCGAATTTCACCCCATTGAATGGTTTCAATGATGAGACAAACAAATCCCAATTCCGCAAATCGACGTGCGTGAGGCTGATAATGCACTTTTTGTGTGCGTGAATGACCGCATACATAGAGAATCGCCGGGCGGGGAGTACTCACATCATCCGGGATGTACAGATCGGCAGGTACGTATAGATTGGGTAAGGACTGATAATGTAGTTTGACGATCTTGTATCCCTGTTTTTGAATGGTACCCACAATTTGTGTCTTGAGGGGGGAGCGTTCACCCGTGACGGGCACATCTACGAGTCCCATCATACTCGTGAACTGTTTGTATTTTTCGTCTCGTATTTGCTGCCATTGTTCAGCGCTGTTAATATTTGAAAGAGAGTTCTGGGTGATCTCACTGGCTACACGGTTCAGATATTGACGGATATTGTTATTTTGGTCATGAGTAGCACTTTTTTCAATCGGTAATGATTGAGCCGGGAGATTTGAAAAGAATAGTGTGGTGAGAAACAAATAGAATACAATGCGGTTCATAACAGATCCTCCATTGAATAAGAAGAGATGCAGATATATTTTATTTTAAAAAAAATATTTGCATTCATTGGAAAAATTTTGTAATATTAACTAACTGATAATATATAGTATATATGATTTCAGTTATATAAACAAGATTTTTTCCTGCTTTTTAGGGGCGGGTCAAGAATTTCCCCACTTTTTAAAACTACAATTTCATTTCTATTTAACATTTTGGGCAATTGTCTATATTGCCATGTTGTTTTTTATTTAATAATTTAAAATAATTTAAGGGGATGGATCTATGAAACATATTATGATGTGTTTTTTATTGGTGTGCTGTGTGATTGTAAATTTTGGTTTTGCACAAGAAAATGAGAAAAGAATATCTTTTGAACATGAATATATACCTCGAGCAGAACTTGAGGAATTAATAAAAGAAGGTGAGGCAGATGGGTTTGCAAACTTGCCTAATTATCCATTTGTTTATAAAATAGAAATAAGTGGAGCTTATGTATATGATACAATTACTGATTTTCTATGGAAACTTGAATCTGTACCATCTTTAGTGATTGGTAGACTTGATTCGGAGCCAGGAAATGAAGGTAGCGTTGATTTGGGAATTAATTTGTCTTATTTGACCGATCCTGATTCATGTTTAATGTTAGATTATCAAGAAAACGTTGAATGGTTCAATATTACAAAATACTTTGCAAATAAAAGGATCTATTTTTCAATGCTTGCACATCCTCAAATGCATCATCAATCAAAATTACATATTTGGATTGGTTCGTATGCATCTATAGGGGACGAGATTGTTTATGAAGACTATGGAGATTGTGAGCCCAGGTTTATTATTAATGCCTATACTACTGATCATACTGCAATTATAGATCGGCATACTATTACCAGGTCTGATTTTAATAATTATATGAGCAATACGTTGCCATCTCAATATTTGGAAAAATTAGATGCACCTTATGTTTACGAGTTCAAGATTGCGGGGTTACCCAAAGAGTATAGCCATGAAACTGTTGTGGAATATATTACTGCTAATCTGAAGCAGACTCCGCTGGCAGTTATTGGCAGGGCCATCTCCAGCAATGGTAATATTTGTAAAATAGGGCCAGATTCTGATAGTGCTGTTGAAATGAATGATGTGAATTGGCAGGAAATTGATTATTTATCTACTCAAGAATTGTATTTCAAGACTGAATTATCAACTAATAATCCGCTAGACACTACGGGTGTTGTTTTGTGGATGAGTTTTGATAAATCGTTGGGTGAGTATATTACCTTTGATAAAAATAATGACAATACAAATTATCCTGATATTTTTACCATAACTGGGTATACGTTACAAAATGATAAACAAACCGAAATTTTTGGTTATAATCCTATAACGCAAAACCAATTCAAAGAGTTGTTGAAAAATGACGGTGCAGAGGCTTTTGCCGATCAATTTACTCAAGGCAATTTATTAAATATTGTGTTAAAAGGTTCACTGGATTTTGAGAATTCTGTAAAACTTGCTATGGAGTTGGATTCTTCTCCCAATGCGGCTATTGGTAAAGGGAACGGCCAGATAAATCCCCAGTCTGCTATTGGTAATGCAATAAACAACCAACATAATGTGAGTATTGATGGTTGGGAAAATTTATCAGATATCTGCAATTCAGCAGAATTATATACAATCTTGACTAATGAACAAAATGCTGTAAATGCTGCTGAACTGTCTCTCTGGTTTGGATTTGATGAAATGCCAGGAAACTCGATTATTTTTCAAAATTTAATGGGTTACGAGTATCCTGACTCTATCATTATTTTGCCGTATCGTATTACTACCGACACGGTGAAACAACAAATCACATCAGGTGATTCTGTTCTGTATCAACCGGGTTTTCTACAGGCAGGTGACAGCTATTACACTGATCGGGGATACTATATCACATCAGTTCCTGATAGTCTACAGGGATTGTTGTGGCTGCAAATGCCCAATGAACAAAAGAGTAATATCTCAGACACCTTGTGTGCAGTACGTTTAAATGGCAACGGTACTGTTTACATTGCTTATGACAGCCGTGCTGCATCTTTGCCAAACTGGATTGCTGACCAATATACAGCTACTGGAGATCAGATTGGGATCAGCGATGAAGCAGAATATTTCGATTTATATAAAAAACAAGTAAGTTCGGGTGATTTGGTGCTTGGCGGCAACCTTGCCGAGGGTGCAAATGGAGCTGAAAGCCAGTATGTTGTGCTGTTGGATATTCCCGAGACGCTGCCACCGATTGCGGATTTTACCCACCTGCCCAAATCCGGTACGGCACCCTTGACCGTACAGTTTACAGACCAGTCCACAGGATTTGTAGAAGATTGGGCATGGGATTTCGGTGATGGTGAGAGCAGCACTGAGCAAAATCCCGAACATACCTATGCTACAGCGGATAGCTATTATGTAACTCTGACTGTCAGCAGTACTGACGGTAGTGACAGCAAAACCGATACAGTATATGTAACCGATGCAGCTCCGGTTGCTGCGTTCAGCGCAGATACTACAAGTGGAGATAATCCATTAACAGTTACATTTACTGACGAATCATCAGGCTCTATCAATGCGTGGAGCTGGGATTTTGGTGATGGCTCTACCAGTACCGAACAAAATCCCGTACATGAATACACGACTGTAGATACATTCAATGTAAAACTGACGGTTAGCGGTCCCAGTGGAACGGATCAGGTTGAAAAGAAAAATTATATTATTACAATTGAGCCTTTGCCTGTTGCAGGCTTTACTGCAGATATCATTGAAGGATCTGTACCCATGACAGTCCAATTCTCAGATACTTCTTCCGGAGCTATAATATCGTGGTTGTGGCAGTTTGGAGACGGACTCACCAGTACCGCGCAGAACCCGAGTCATGTCTACACCAAAGTGGATACCTATACGGTTACGCTAACGGTCACAGGACCTGGAGGCGTATCAAAGCTGTCAAAAACGGATTATATTTCAGTACAATTCCCAACTGGTATTGCGGGCTTGTCCGAACAACCAACGACTTTTGCATTGTACGGCAATTATCCCAATCCGTTTAATCCAACAACGAATATCACCTTCGATGTTCCGGCCGCACAGCATGTCAAGGTGAGCATTTACAACGTGAATGGCAGTCTGGTTGAAACGCTGGTAGACGAACACAAATCTCCCGGCAGATACACGATCAATTGGCAGGCGAGCAACCGGTCATCTGGAACATACTTTATCCGGATGGTGACAGAGGGATATTCCAAGATCCAGAAATGTATATTGTTGAAATAATCTGATTATTCTCTGGTCCGTTTAAAAGCGGGCCAGGGATTAATATTTATTTTCGAAACGGGGTTGAAATGAAGTTTTGGCAGATTTTTATTCTGGTTGTAATTTGCTTTGGATGTTGTTTGGGTTTTGCGAAAGAGAATGACCTTGATACAATAAAAGAGCAGCAAGATATTGACAATGTTGATGATGAATCTATTAAATTTAATATTCCAATAGAATATAAGCAGTTAACGAAAAGCGAATTTGATCAAATCCTGACGGATGATGGAGCACAAGCTTTTTCAGATCGATTTGAGTTTCATAATGCATTTCGTATTCATATAACCGGTCCTGTGAATAATGATACAATCGTCCGTTTTCGTTTAAATCTTAGTTCTTTTAACCAACTTGTTATTGGAAAAAGCCAGAATACCACAGATAATAAAACAGCCAAAATACAATTTTGTGAAAATGATGGTTTTGTTTTTGATGCTTCAAATACCAATACATGGTTAAATATTCTCGAGCCTTATCACGTTAACGACGATTATTTTTTCGTTACTTTGAGTGCAATTGCTCAAAATGAGGAACCCATTGAGCTTGACATATGGGTGTGTCAGACTATAAAAGTTAGAGATAGTGTTGTTGGTTATTATTATGATGAAGCGAATGGTGCTTCTATAACCATTCAGGCATATGACATTATTGATGCGCACAGTTCTGTAGCAATTAATAATCAAGATATTGATAGGATTGGTTTGGACCAGTTGCTATCTGATGAGGGTGTTGATGATTTTAAACATTTATTTACTCAGAAACATATTTATCGGATTCATTTGAATGGTCCAACCAATCTATATTCATATGGCTCTCTGTCAAAGTTGAATTTTAATCAGAATGTCCCGGTTTTGGTTGGCAAAGTCACAAAAATTTATTCCAACAGTCACGATTACGTAAAAATTGGTCCCAGTTCTGTTGATCTTTATAATTTCAATACAGAAGAATATTATATTTGGACTGATTTTACACAATTGTGTGGCGAAAACTCTATGTATGTTCTTTTGGTGGAAGATGATATTTCGCACTCACGACCCAATTTCATATTCTGGATAGGATTGGATGAATCTCTAGGCAGCTATTTGAACCATGAACAATTTAGGAATGGATTAACGCGTATTTATATCGATGGTTGGCACCTGGTTTCAGATCAGCAATATGCGTCTACCATGGATTTTGGTTTTGATCCCATTTCCCAAAACGAGTTAAAAAGCATGTTGAATGATGATGATG
The DNA here is from genome assembly GCA_963693055.1 of bacterium. Taxonomy (GTDB): domain Bacteria; phylum Zhuqueibacterota; class Zhuqueibacteria; order Residuimicrobiales; family Krinioviventaceae. The sequence goes on along the minus strand of OY843751.1, from coordinate 3,503,293 downwards.
CAGGTGATTTTATTTCTATCATGGATAAACCCTATCTCTATAATATTGAACTCATAAACGGTATAGATACTGACAAGCCTGTGAAAATGAAAATGGGTCTGGACTTGGCACCTGTTTCAGCCATTGGTAAAGGTTCAGGTAATACAACACCTCAGGCAGCCATTGGAGATGCAATTAATAATCAATACAATGTAGACATGGAAAATTGGGAAGATCTGACAAGCATTTGTAATAATGATACATTGTTTACGATACTCAGCAATAATTCGGGTTCCCAAAAAGCCAGCCAACTCTCTCTCTGGTTCGGGTTTGATGATCCTCCCGGTCATGAATTGTTTTATGAAAACCTGGATGGCTATTTTCTACCAGATATAATCAATGTGAATGCCTATCGTGTAGTTGAAAAGCAACCCATAACCCTGATAGGGGTTGAGGATTCATTAAATTATGCATTTGAATACCTGCAAGAAGGAGACAATTATTACACAGACCGGCAGTATTCTATTCAATCCATACCTGAGGAACTAAAAGGTCTGGTTTGGTTAAAAACCTCATACAATGAATTTAATGGCAGTTCTGATTCTTTACTTGCTGTGAACATCAAGGCCAGTGGTACTGTTTATATTGCCTATATTAATCCTGAATGGTATTTGCCGGGTTGGATGAGTAAGGATTTTGTTTTAACGTCATATAAAATTTATCTAAGTGAAACGAGTAGTTATTTTCCTGTCTATAAAAAAGAGGTAACACCCGGTGAGCTGATATTGGGAGGTAACCAAGATGAAAGTTACAGATGTCCATATGTAGTGCTGTTTGAAATACCTGAAGGATTGCCACCGGTTGCTGATTTTAAATATCAACGCAAATCAGGATCGGAACCCCTGACCATGCAGTTTACGGACCAGTCCACAGGATTCATAGAAAATTGGGCATGGGATTTTGGCGATGGCGAGAGCAGCACCGAGCAAAATCCTGAGCATATCTATGCAGTTGCGGATACCTATCATGTTATCCTGACTATCAGCAATGCGGTTGGTGTTGACAGCAAAACCGATACAGTCATTGTAACATATACAGTTCCGGTAGCAGCTTTTCATGCTGATATCAAAAGCGGAGATAAACCATTGACTGTTTCGTTTACAGATGAATCCCCAGGCATGGTTGATACGTGGAGCTGGGATTTTGGCGATGGTTCTACCAGTACCGAACAACATCCTGTGCATGTATACACCTCTGCTGATTCCTTTGATGTATCATTGACAGTAAGTGGTCCCGGTGGGTCGGACCAGGTTGTAAAAGAAGATTATATTGTTGTTGTAGAACCTGTACCGGTAGCGCAGTTTACCGCGGATATAACAGAAGGATCTGTTCCATTAACCGTTCAATTCTCAGATACGTCTTCCGGGGTTATAACTTCGTGGTTATGGGATTTTGGTGACGGAAGTTCAAGTACAGATCAAAATCCACAGCACGTATACTCAAAAGTAGATACCTACACAGTAGCGTTGACGGTTACGGGACCGGGAGGGTCAGCGAATTTAGTAAAAACGGATTATATTTCGGTACAATTCCCGACCGGTATTGCGGGCTTGTCCGAACAACCAACCAGCTTTGCGTTGTACGGTAATTATCCCAATCCCTTTAATCCAACAACGAATATCACATTCGATGTTCCAGCCGCCCAACATGTCAAAGTGAGTATTTACAATGTGAACGGCAGCCTGGTTGAAACGCTGGTAGATGAGCACAAATCCCCCGGCAGGTACACGATCAACTGGCAGGCGGGGCATCATTCATCCGGAACGTATTTCATCCGGATGGTGACAGAGGGATATAGTAAAATTCAGAAATGTATTTTGTTGAAATAATCTGATTGACTTTAGCTCGTTTAAAAATGGGCCATGGATTATTATTTTATTGAAAAGGATTTTAAATGAGATTTTGGCAGATAGTGGTACTTAGTTTATGTTTAATTATGTTCCAAATGGGATTTGCGCAGGAAAATGATCTTCAAAACCAGTCCAATCAAGATGATGTTGAACAGGTGAATGAAGAACGTTTTAACTTTGAAATTCCTATTGAATATCAACAAGTAACAAAAAGAGAGTTCGATCAAATATTAACCAGTGATGGAGCACAGGAATTTTCCGATCAATTTACATATCATAATGCTTATCGTATACGCATTACCGGCCCTGTTATTCCTGATTCTCTTGTAAGTGTTGGATTATATGTGGGTCTTTACTACCAGCCTATATTAGCCAGGTGCGGCAATACAACAGATGAGAAAACAGCAATTATGCAAAACGGCTCCAAAGAAGGATTTGTTTTTAATGCATCAAATACAAACACCTGGCTGGATATTGCCAAGACTTATCGTTATTTAGAAAACAGTATCCATGTAGATTTTAGCGCAATTGAGCAGAATGAAGAACCTATTGAACTGGATATATGGGTGTGTCAGATTCCATCAGTAGGAAATCAGATAAGAGGGTATTATGTTGATAGACCTGATGGTGCCTCTATAACCATTCAAGCTTATCGTATTACTGACGCGCATTGCGAGGAAGAAATCAATAATCATGATATTGATCATATTGGCTTAGACCGGTTGTTAACTGAAAATGGCCTTGAAGAATTTAAACATTTATTCACCCAGAAACATATATATCGTATTAGCATGTCTGGTCCAATGGATGATTATGCTGGTGGCTCAACTACCAAATTGTATTTTAACCAGAGTGTCCCGGTTTTAATTGGTAAAGCAAGTATAGATGTTGATGGTTTGTGGGAGTCAGTAGAAATCGGTTCCAATGAAAGTGGTTTTCTTTATTTAAATGATGAAGAAGATACCTATTGGAAGGATTATACACAATATTGTGGCTCAAGTACTATGTATGTTGGATTAAGTGGGGATTGGCAAATGCACACATCTGCTGGTTTTCAATTCTGGATAGGACTCGATGAATCCCTTGGCAGCAATTTAATCCATGAACAATTTAGTAGTGGATTAACGGGTATTTCTATTAGTGGCTATCATCTGGTTTCAGATCAGCTTTATGCGTCAACTGTGGAATCTGGTTATGATCCTGTTTCCCAAAACGAATTAATAGGTATGTTGAATGATGATAATGCAGGCCATTATATTCAATCTCTAAAACAACCCTATTTGTATCATCTTGAGCTCATAAACAGAGTTGATACGGACAAACCTGTGAAAATGAAAATGGGTATGGAAATAGCTCCTGTTTCAGCTATTGGTAAAGGTTCTGGTACCACCTCACCCCAGGCAGCCATTGGAGATGCTATAACCAATCAACACAATGTTGATATGGAAAACTGGGAAAACTTGACTTCTATATGCAATGCAGATACATTGTTTTCGATACTCAGCAATACTCCAGGTTCCCAAAAAGCCAGCAAACTCTCACTTTGGTTCGGGTTTGATGAACAACCCGGCTATAATGTGTTTTATGAAAATCTGGATGGTTATTATTTACCGAATGCAATTGATGTAAATGCCTATCGTGTTGTTGAAAAACAGCCTATACCCCTGATTTCGATTAATGATACAGTGCATTGTGAATTAGAATATCTGCAAGAGGGTGACAAGTATAACACAGACCGGCCGTATTATATTGAATCCATTCCTGACAGTTTAAAAGGTCTGGTTTGGCTCAAAACCCCATATAATGTACTTGATAGCACCCCAGATTCTTTACTCACTGTAAAGGTCAAGGGGGCCGGCACTGTTTATGTTGTGTTTTTGAAATATTCCTGGGTTTTACCAGATTGGATGAGAAATAGTTTGGTTTACACTCAAGATCAAATGTTTTTAGGAGAAAGAAGCAGTTATTTTCCGATCTACAAAATAAATGTCACACCCGGTGAACTGGTATTGGGAGATTACCTGGAGGCAGGCGAAAGGTTCCCATATATTTTATTATTTGACATTGAGCAGAGCCCGCCGGTGGCAAATTTTACCTATCAACCTGAAACCGGAAGAGCACCAATAACTGTTCAGTTCATGGACCAGTCCTCGGGATACATTGAAAGCTGGAACTGGGATTTCGGTGATGGCAAGAGCAGTACTGAAAAGAACCCGGGGCATACATACGTCCTTCCGGATACGTATTATGTCACCCTGACTGTCAGCAGTACGCAGGGCACAGACAGCAAAATTGATACGATTTACATAAAGGATTCCAACCTGATTGCGGAATTCAGTGCCGATACCACAAGCGGAGTGAATCCATTAACAGTCCACTTTACGGATGAATCCACCGGATCAATCAATACCTGGTCATGGGATTTTGGAGATGGTACTACCAGTACGGAACAGAATCCTGTGCATCAATACACCACAGCGGATACTTTTGATGTAACACTAATCGTATTCGGTCCTGACAGATCCGACCAGATCGTAAAAGAAGATTATATCATTGTGTTTGAACCAGCACCCATAGTAGGGTTTACTGCTGATGTCACTGAAGGGACTGCTCCGTTGACGGTCCAGTTTTCTGATACGTCCTCTGGTGAAATCGACTTTTGGTTTTGGGATTTTGGAGACGGCAGCTTTAGTACTAGACAGCATCCAATGCACCAGTACGCTCTGGTGGATACATTTACTGTATCGCTTCGGGTCAGCGGACCAACAGGAATATCCAGAATATCTAAAACCGATTATATCAAATTGAGTTACGATACTGGTATTGCGGGTTTGTCTGAACAACCGACGACTTTTGCATTGTACGGCAATTATCCAAATCCGTTTAACCCGACAACAAATATAACATTTGATGTACCTAGAGTCCAGCATATATCGGTGAGTGTATATAACATTAATGGAGGTTTGGTGGAAACGCTGGTGGATGAGTATAAATCTCCCGGCAGATACACGATCAACTGGCAGGCAGGGCAACATTCATCCGGTACGTATTTCATCAGGATGATGACGGAGGGATATTTCAAGATTCAGAAATGTGTTTTGTTAAAATAATCGGATCATTATCTGGCTCGTTGTATAACGGGCCAGGGATTAATATTTTATAGAAAAGGACTATAAATGAGATTTTGGCAGATTTTAATTCTGGTAGTATATTGTTTTGGAATTAGCCTGGGTTTTGCGCAAATTGGTGATCCAACTATTTTATCAGAAAAACCACCGGAAGAAGACTATGTAGATGATTATGCAAAAGTACCTGTTGAATATCAGAAACTGTCCATTGATGAAATGCGTGAGATTCTTGCTGAGGAAGGTCTTGAGGAGTATATTGATGAATTCAAATATCGTTATGCTTTTCGTTTGCATATAACCGGCCCCACAACCGCTGGGATAGCTGAGACCATAAACAACTTGAGAGTTGGTAACATTAATTTAACATATTTTATAAAGTCTAAGAATGCTTCGGATGAAAATCCTATCATTATTGAAAACAGGTGGTCAACTCTAATTGAATTAAATTCTACAAATTCTAATACCTGGATTAATACGTTAGACAAGTATGAATTAATTGAATGTTATCCGGATTATATCTTTTCTCCTATCCAAGAAGGGGAACAACCTCTTGAACTGGATTTGTGGGTTTGTCAGATTAAAAGTGTTGGAGACAGCCTGTCCTTTTATCTTCAAGGTGATGAAGATATTACGGTTACGGTTCAGGGATATCATCTCCCTGATGCTGTCTGCAAAGAAAGCATTTCTTATACTACCGTATATACTGATGAAATGCAATCTATACTTGAAAATGATGGACTTGAGGATTTTGCTGAGTTATTTACGCAACCATATATATACAAGTTAGGTATGGGAGGACCCAAGATTTCATATAATTATTCTTTTACAAGTTTACACTTTGATCAGACTCCCTCAGTTATCATTGGCAAGGGAGACGAAGAGCTAGAGCCTTATGGACCTGGATTTAATATTGGACCGAGTCCTGGTTCTGAGTATCTTTTTGATTTCGATAGGGTTACACAATGGCAGGACTTGACACCCTATGGCAGCAAAGGTTACCTGACTTTTTCATTTTCTGAGGATATGTATTACCATAGTGGCACTGGTTGTGATCTTTGGCTGGGGTTTGAAGAATCTTTGGGTGATCAATTGATGCATGTGCAATTGGCAGATGGGTTAACGTATATATCAATTGATGCCTGGCAAGTTGTACAAAATGATACGATGGACTTTATGAGATTTGGATATAATCCGGTCACAAAGCAGGAATTTGAAAATATTTTAATTGAGAGTAATGTTGAAAACTATCAATCGTTTCTTGATTTGCCATATTATTATAATTTGAATCTTGATAGTGGTGATGATATTGAAACCGCTGTGAAATTTTGTATAGAATTGGGGGCAGCACCTGTTGCTACAATTGGTAAAGGTTCCGGTACTGTTAAACCACAAGCCGCAATAGGAAATGCAATTACAAACCAGCATAATGTAAATACTCAGGAGTGGGAAGATTTAACATCTGTATGCGATTCTAATGTTTTGTATTCCATTTTAAATGATGATGAAAGTACAGGAGAAGCAGGTGTGTTGTCTCTTTGGTTTGGGTTTGATAAAGAGCCGGGTCACGTGTTAAAATATTTTAATGTAAATAATTATTTATTACCGGATTCAATTGCTCTCAATGCTTACCGTATTTGTGATAAACAACCCATTACACAAGTCATTATTAGTGATTCCACTCGTTTTAATCTAGATTACCTGCAGGCAGGTGATAACTATTACATCGATAGTAACTATTACCTCACTTCATCATTTGATGATTATTATAAAGTAGTATGGCTGCAAACACCAAGCATTGAAAAGAACAATACTTTGGATTCATTATGTTCAATTTTATTTAAATGTCACAGTTATGTCTATATCGCTTATGACAGCCGCGCAACCTCACCGCCGAACTGGATTTCAAATGATTATTACCATTCCCATAGACCCATTAACTCCAGCGAAGGACTCGGATTTTTTACTTTACATCGCAAATCGGTTGATGCGGGGGAACGAATAGTCCTTGGCGGAAACATGGCAGAGGGCGCTATTGGTGCGGAGAGTCAATATTTAGTAATATTGAGTCTTGGATCAACAGTACCTCCGGTAGCAGATTTTACCCATCAGTCTAAAATTGGGGCCGCACCATTAACAGTACAGTTTACGGACCAGTCTACTGGATATATTGAAAACTGGTACTGGGATTTTGGAGATGGCGAAAGCAGTATTGAACAGAGTCCGGAGCATACCTTTGCGGTAAATGATACCTATAATGTCACGTTGACTGCAAGTAATTCAGAGGGGAGTGACAGCAAAACCTACACAGCGTATGTATCAGATACATCACCGGTAGCTGCGTTTAGTGCGGATATCACCCATGGTGAAAATCCTATGACTGTCACATTTACAGACGAGTCAACTGGCTCGGTTGATGCGTGGTTGTGGGATTTTGGAGATGGATTTACCAGCACCGATCAAAATCCCGTTCATGTATATACATCTGTTGATACTTTTGATGTAACACTGACTGCAAGTGGTCCTGACGGGGCTGACCAGATGGTAAAAGAGGCTTTTATCATTGTAACTGAACCTCTTCCGGTTGCAAAATTTTGTGCGGATGTAAACGAAGGCCCAGCGCCTTTGACAATACAATTTAGTGACAGTTCAAAAGGTCCCATTAATACCTGGTTCTGGGACTTTGGTGATGGTAATAATAGTACAGATCAACACCCGCAGCATGTTTACACCAAAGTGGATACCTATACGGTAACGCTGATTGTTACAGGGCCGGGGGGCATAGCCAAATTGTCAAAAACGGATTATATTTCGGTACAATTCCCGACCGGTATTGCGGGCATGTCTGAACAACCAACCAGCTTTGCGTTGTATGGTAGTTATCCGAATCCGTTCAATCCCACTACGAATATCACCTTTGATGTACCTAAAGCACAGCATGTTACCTTGAGCATTTATAATGTCAACGGCAGCCTGGTGGAAACGCTTGTGGATGAACACAAATCCCCCGGCAGGTATACAATCAACTGGCAGGCGGGCCATCATTCATCAGGAACGTATTTCATCCGGATGGTGACGGAAGGATATAGCAAAATTCAAAAATGCATTTTGTTGAAATAATATATTAAAAATAACCCGCAGCAATGCGGGTTAAAAGATTGCAATTAAGCATAAATCTTTTTATCTTTTTGTACATAACAGGGTATTAACAGGTGGAAAGTTTATGGCACTCTTGGTTTTTTATGCTTTTATTGCAATCTTTTTTTCGTTTTTATGCTCAATTTTTGAAGCAGTTTTACTCAGCATCACCCCTACATTTATCAATGTCAAAAAGCAAGAGGGCAAGAGCTATGCTCTAACTCTTGAAGCATTGAAGAAAGATATTGATAAGCCTCTTATCGCAATTCTTACCTTGAATACCATAGCTCATACGGTTGGAGCTATCCTTGTTGGTGTTCAATCTGAAAATGCCTTTGGTACCGGAAATCATATGGTGGGCATTGTATCTGCAATCATGACCTTTCTGATCCTGGTTGTTTCTGAAATTATCCCCAAGACTATTGGAGCAACCTATTGGAAACAGCTTGCAAATTTTACTTCAAAAGCACTTTTGATATTAATTTTCCCTTTAAAATGGACAGGTATTATTTGGTCCGCGCAACTTGTAACCCGGTTGATTGGTAAAAATGCTCACAAGAGTGTTCTCAGTCGCACGGATCTAGCCGCTATGGCAGAACTGGGAGCTGAAAAAGGTGTGCTGCAAGAATCTGAATACCGAATCATTAAAAGCTTGCTGAATTTCAAAGCCATTACAGCTGGTGATATTATGACACCTCGTACTGTTTTGAGTATTGCGAGTCAGGATCTGGATGTATTAGAGTTTCACGAACATTTCAAAGATGTTAAATTTTCACGCATACCTGTGTTTTTGGAAAAACAGGACAATATTACGGGATATATCCTCAAGGATGATGTGTTAAAACATCTTGCAGATAATAAAGGTCCTATGTCTCTTGAACAGTTTAAAAGAAAAATTATCACTGTTAATACAAAGCTTGAGCTACCGGTACTTTTCGAAAATTTAATCGATGCACGTGAGCACATTGCACTTGTAGTTGATGAATATGGCGCTTTGAATGGTGTTGTGACTATGGAAGATATCATCGAGACCTTGTTAGGATTAGAGATTCTTGATGAAAATGATACAAATGCAGACATGCAGGAACTTGCCCGAAAGAAATGGCAGGAACGTGCTCAAAAAATGGGATTAATTGATAATTAATGCTGAAAAAAAATTACATATTGCAAAACCCCTTGTCTTACATGTTCCTTCAATATTTATTCTTGCATTTTAATTCTTTATTCTTATATTGAACTAGTTATTAATTGTTGTAAAAATATATTCCCAATAGATAAACCCTATTGGGAAATTTTTTCTAAAGTTAGGCAAACGATTGCCTAACTGGATTGGTTGGGTAAATTTCATACTTGGAGGCAGGGATGAAATTCAAAGGTTGTTTTCTGTTTGTTGTTTTTTTCGCAGTAACTGGTTTCACCCAAATTCAACTTGTTGCTCCCCCTGAACCGGGATTCGAGCAAAGAATCCGTCAGTTTGTTAATGATATCCGTATTATCGATACGCATGAGCACCTGATTACCGAGGAAGAACGCCTGGCAATGGCAGACCGACTCGATTTCACCTACCTGTTTAGTCATTATGCCAAAGAAGATCTCATCTCGGCATCCAATGATAAAGGCATCATTGAAATCATTTTTGGACAGGGTTTCCCGCTCAAAGATCGTTGGCAATTGTTTGAGCCATACTATAATGCCATGCGCTCAACCGCATATGGCAGATTCCCCATGATCGCCGCACGTGATATTTACCAAATCGATGATATCAATGAAAACACCATTGAAGAATTGTCTCAAAAAATTAGAGAAGCCACAAAACCCGGCTTGTATCGACACATTTTAAAAGACATGGCTAATATTGAGCTGTCTATTCAGGACCAGGGGCATAGAAAGCTGGACAAGGAATTTTACCGCCATGCGGAACGCTTTGGTGAATTTTTCTGGTTGACCTCACCTGCTGATTTTGAAAAGATAGGGAATAGATATGGTGTTCAAATTCATCAATTAACAGATGTAAAAACGGCATTGCGAAATGCTTTCCTGCAAGCAGAGGGATATGGAATTGTAGCGGTAAAATCCGGAATGGCTTATAATCGTATACTAAAATATGAAAATGTACCCGATGATGCCGCTGAAATGATATTCGCCAAGCTGATGGATAGTAATGTTTCTGCATCTCCTCAAGAGATCCAATCCTTTCAGGATTATATTATGCATCGTATACTGGATCTTACTGACGAATTTGGTTTGCCTTTCCAGGTTCATACAGGCCTGCAGGCGGGCAATGGGAATATAATCACCAATTCGAATCCTACTCATCTTGCGAATTTGTTTATGGAATATCCCAATGTGGATTTTTGCATTTTTCATGGCAGTTATCCCTATGGCGGTGAATTGTCTACACTTGCCAAGAATTTTCCCAATGTATATATAGATATGTGCTGGACGCATATAATATCTCCATCCTATGCAAAACGTTATTTGCACGAATGGATCGAAACCGTTCCCTCTAACAAGATCCTTGCTTTTGGAGGCGATTTCAGTGTGGTTGAATGTGTGTACGCGCATTCGGTTATGGCAAGAAAGATTGTTGCAGATGTACTTGTAGAAAAAGTTGAATCCGGATATCTATTGGAGCAGGAGGCAATAGATATTGCCAGCCGAATATTACGAGAGAATGCGCTGGAGGTTTTTCATTTGCAGGGTAAATCGCGCAGTATTGAAAACAGTTCTGCCTTTGACAAACCCGGTCGTTTGAAGGATTGGTGGGAACTTCACAATACCACAGATGGATTTATTCGCGACTGGCAGGTTGTGGGTCCTTTTGAAACGGGAACGGGTCTTGATCAGGTATATCCTCCGGAAAAAGAACTGGTATTCGAGAATACCTATAAAGGTTTGGGGGGAAATGTAAGCTGGAAGCCGATAACGACCGCTGAAAATGGTTACCTGAATTTTATTTCAGTCTATAATTCTGACAGCCGTTATGCAGGGTCAGCAATGATTGGGATGGTATATGCTTGTGCTGTTATTATCAGTCCGGATGATAGAACCGTAACATTGACCCTGGGAAGTAATGATGGTGCCAAAGTCTGGTTGAATGATGAGGTTATTTATACATTTACCGGGGGAAGAAATGCCATAGCAGATCAGGATTTTCTGGATATACAATTAAAAAAAGGTAAAAATATTTTACTTGCCAAAGTTGAAAATCAGGGAGCAAGTTGGGGTTTTTATGCAAGGCTTGTTGAACCTGAAAAGGAATTGAAAATAGCAAAACCCTAATTACATAAAAATTCGGAGGTTGTACCATGAAGAAAATTGTACTGCTGATATTTATGATCACAACGGTGTCTTTAGCAAAAGCACCGGTTGAAAAGCTGATCTTTGATCTACAGGACAAGCATACCCATGGCAGCAGTATTGTTGAATGTCCGAATGGCGATCTGTTGGCGTGCTGGTTTCATGGCTCCGGTGAGCGTACAGCGAATGATGTTGTAGTAAATGGTGCCCGCTTGAAAAAGGGAGAAACCGAGTGGAGCGACATGTTCCTGATGGCAGATACACCCAACCTGCCCGATTGTAATCCTGTTTTATTTATTGATAAAGATGAAAAACTGTGGCTGTTTTGGATTGCTGTTCAGGCAGAAGGATGGCAATACTCTGTCCTTAAATACAGATACACAACGGATTATATGAAAGAGGGCGCACCCAACTGGGAATGGCAGGATGTTATTCTGCTGCAGCCAGGTGATGCATTTGCAAAAGAAATTGAATCTGCTTTTAAATATCTTGATCGCGATGAAGGCATGTGGGCCGAATATGCGCTTCCCTATTCGGAACTCATATTAAAAGCTGCCCAGGATGCTCCCAAGCGTCAAACCGGATGGATGACACGAATCCATCCATTGGTGTTACCTTCAGGACGAATTTTGCTTCCTTTATACTCGGATGGATTTATTGTTGGATTAATGGCAATTAGCGATGATATGGGGAAAACCTGGCGTGCAAGTTTACCTTTGGTAGGGTACGCGCCAGAACAACCAACATTGGTACGAAAAAAAGATGGCACTATAGTCGCATATTCACGCGATGCCGGAGATGGTCCGAATCGAGTATTGATTAGTACTTCAAAAGATGATGGTGAAACCTGGTCACCTGCTGTTGATACGGATATACCCAATTCAGGTTCAAGTCTCGAAGTGATTTCACTAAAAGACGGACGCTGGGTAAATTTGTTTAACGATGTGGAGCATGGGCGTCATTCTCTGGCGCTTGCCATGTCTGACGATGAAGGTGCAACCTGGAAATGGAAGCGTCATATTGAATACCAGGCTGATGGAAAAGCCGAGTTTTCATATCCTTCAATTATTCAGGGTAAAGATGGAAAGCTGCACATGACATATTCATATAAAGTTAAAGCGGGTAGAGCTATTAAATATCTATCGGTAGAACCGGATTGGATTATGGAAAAATAATCGGGGTATTAAATGGTTGGGAAAATGAGAGCAGGAATTGTATTAATTATCCTGATGACGGGATTTGTATTTGCCGGTCAAAACAATTGGCGTATAGTTATTAATAAGGAGCTTGCCCAGGATGCCGCCGTTCAGCTAGCAATGCAGGATTTACAATCCGCATGTGAGGATGTTGGTATTGAACTGTCAACTAGTTATAAAATGAAACTTGCAGATCATACGCTGCTGGTGGGATCGCCGGAGCGGAATGATCTTGTTGCAAAACTGATCGAAAAGCAAGAGCTGGAGCTTGAATCCATCTCTGATGAACAGGGATACGAAATAAAAACGCTGTTCCTGGATGGTAAAACTGTAGTGGTTACAGCAGGTGCCAGCATCCCCGCAGAAGTTTATGCCTTGTATCGCATTTGGGATCAACTCAAAATACAAAAAAGTATGCCCGAGTTGAACGAATTACGTATACCCGATTTGAAAATCCGGTTTACCCGTGGGGCAAGCAAGGAAGATATGCATATTGCTTTGCGTTATGGCGCTACATGGGTATGTGGCAGTTATTCTTCCAATCATCTGGTCCCCTGGGATGCAGAGCCCGAGAGAACCGAAAATGAAAAAAATCGTTTAAAAGTAAAAGCGCTTGCCGAATATGCCCATTCATTGCACCTGAAATATTTTGTTTATGAAGATGAATTTTCCTATCATCCAACCTTGTTAGACGAGTTTGGGGCCACTTTAAATCCTGAAGACCCTGTGTTTTGGGATGCGGTACAGGCAAAGTATAGACGTCTCTTGCAGGCATTACCGGAAATAGATGGCATCCGATTGCGTACAGGTGAAGCAACACGAGTTGGTGGTAATTTCAGGGCATTTGATGTTATGCACGACAAGACTTTAAGCGATTGGAGCCTGGAAAAACGCTATCGTACCTTTGTGAAAAAGATCTATAATGTTGTTGTTGGCGAGTTTGGCAAGATCTATTATCAACGCACCTGGGTTACCAGTGCCCATGAACAACATTCCATGGCAGAGGTGTATAAAGGTATATTTACAGATGATGTTCCGGTCAGGGACCTGTATTTATCACCCTATCTAAGTACAACAGACCGGTATTTTCATCAGCCCTATAATCCCACTTTTAATCAAACTCCACACAATATGATTGTATTATTGTCTCCACTCGATTATCATGGTCACAATAATGCTTTTATATTTCCAACCTATCCTGCGGCGTATTATCAAAATGGATTGCGGACCATCTTTAGTGGAGAGACCTCTAATTGTGTGGGAACAGACTTTGGCTTGCAACCACAGATGAAATGGAATACCTGGTCTTTAACGGCATATACCGTCTACCGGTTATCCTGGAACATGAATCAAGATATCCGTCAAATTGCCCAGGATTTTAGCAAACTATATGCTTCAACCGAGTATGCAGATCACCTGGCTGATTTGCTGCTCATGTCTCCCAATGCATACAAGTATGGACTCTATATTGAACCGGTTTCGCATTGGCAATTCAACTCTTTATTGCAATTACGATTAACCACATTCCCGGCAAAGGGTTTGCCAAAATTAGACGGCGGCAGAAAACACATGGAATTTCTGGAAAAGATCTATTACCGCTGTAATCCATGGCAAACCGAGACGCTATTGTATCTGGACTATGGCTTAGACCTCGGCAAAAAAATGAAGATTATCGCATCGCAGTTGCCGGATACACTTGATGATATCAAGAATTCTGTTGATTTGACATATGGTTTGATAGAATGCAATAATTTGTATGTTAAAACTTTGTTTGCTTATTTTAATTATCGGGATCAACAAGAAGAAAAGAACCGATTGGCTTTGGAATTGTCTGCAATGCAGTTGAAAACCGCAATCCACTCGTTCAAGAATACGCCAAATTGCATCTACCGTCTGGATGGTCCTGAACAATTACTGGTTAATGCAAAAGAAATGCTCAAAGATCCGCAAGCTGCAATAGCTGTATTAAAGCATGCACCCAATGATACGGAAATTGATGAGATTATTGATGATCAGCAGGCAAAATACGCTGCAATTCTTGAAGAAAATCAAGCTGATGCAGTCAAATTATTGTATTGGCAGGGTAGGGTAGATGGTCGTGATCTGTTGCATATCAGGCTTGATTCACTCATTGTTGAGCATTTGCGTTATGACCAGATACAGGAAATGAAATCTGATTTTTTCGATAAACTTCCACTTGAGGAATATACTGTCATACCCGTAGACATTCAATCCCGTTCATTTCATCCGTTTATTCTTGAACAGCCTTCAAAAGATAATGATTATACGGTTACATTATATTTATCAGATTTTCCGGAACATGGATACAGTTGGTGGAAATTTGAACTGTATTATATATCCAAAACTCCGGACGCGTTAGGTCTTGTACCCCCATGGGATCCGAAAAATCGGAGGTAATATGAAAAACTTTTTATTACTTTATATTGTACTATTACCTGCTATGTTGTTTTCTCAATCCGGTATACAGGGAGAATTTATTTTCCAACCGGATGAAAAACTGCATGGGCATACCCATGCGTCTTCAATAGTAGAGTGCCCTGACGGTTCGTTACTGGCATGCTGGTATGAAGGTGTTTCTGATAAAAGCAGGGATGTACATATTCAGGCAGCAAGGCTCTCAAAAGGAGAAATTGATTGGTCAGAAACATTTCTTTTAGCCGATACCCCGATGCTATCTGATAATAATCCATGTTTGTATATAGATGAGCAGGAACGCTTGTGGTTATTTTATTATACACTTTTGGGCGCACCTGAGGAACCCTGGGATACTGCTTTTTTGCGGTATAAAATTTCATCGGATTATCTTAGTATCCCCATAACCTGGTATGTTCAAAAAGATTTGCCGATAATACCTAATGCTTTAGATGAAACCATTGAACTGTTGTGTGAACAGAACAAGAGTAATCAACAATTTCAAAAAATGCGTAAAAAAGCCCAACCTAAATTAGAAAGCCAGCTTGCCCGTCGACTGGGGTGGACTACCCGTACGAGCCCTGTCAGGTTGTCTAATGGCAAGTTATTGCTGCCCATGGCGTCTGAAATATTTGGATTGGCAGCAATGGCATTGACCTCGGATGCTGGACATACCTGGGAATTCTCAAAACCTGCATTGGGATATGGGATTGAACAACCCACCGTATTGGAACGTCGTGATGGAACATTGGTAGCCTGGTTTCGGGATTCTTCGGGCATTGACCGTATTCGTAAAAGCGAGTCTAAAGATATGGGCCTGACCTGGGGACCGGTGACAGAAACTGATTTTCCGAATCCGGGAGCAGGTATTCAGGTTTTGCGCCTGAATAGTGGCAATATAATGTTGATCTATAATGACAATACAGATGAAGAAAGAAATTCTCTGGTGGTCTCTCTGTCTGATGATGAGGGGCGTACCTGGAAATGGAAAAAACAAATTGAAAAATCGGATAAAGGGCGTTATGATTACCCCGCATTGATTCAGAGTCGGGACGAAATGTTACATGCAACGTATAGCCATGATGTAAAAACAATTAAACATGTCACGTTCACAGAAGGTTGGGTGAAAAATGAATACTAAGATCTGGAGAGTGTAAAATGACACGGAATCAAATTAAAATTGTTTGGATTTTTCTTTTCTTTTGTTTATCATCTATAACATTGGCAGATGGTAAATTGCTACGTGGTGAAAAATGGCAGCAGTATTCCAACACCGAAACCTCAGCAGACTTTTATGTATCTCCGGATGGTAACGATACCTGGTCCGGCACACTTGCAGAACCTAATGCAAATAAAACAGATGGCCCATTTGCAACGATTAATCGCGCACAGCAGGCTGTAAGAGATTTAAAAAAGCAAGTCTATTTTCCCAAAGATGAACCTGTGGAGAAACGCTGGATTGGTTCACCTCATGAATTGGGAAAAGGCAAAGACATACTCGTATTGATCCGTGAAGGATTTTACACTTTAAATGCCCCTGTTGTTTTCGGCCCTCTTGATGGTGGAGAGAGAGTTGAGACAAACCTTCCTACAGGGGCATTTGAATATCACAAACTCAAAGACCATTATGTGACCTGGGCTGCGTATCCCGGTGAAAAACCTGTTATTTCCGGCGGTAAACCGGTTTCCGGTTGGAGTAAAAAAGGCGATCAATGGACAGCCAAAGTAGACGGTTCTGTAAACATGCTTGTTGCAGACGGACGCAAACAAATACTGGCCCGCACACCGGATAAAGAATATTTTACCCCCCCCGTTATTTCCAAAACAGATACTGAGCTTTATTTCCGCAAAGGTGATCTTGATGATTGGGAAGGTCTGGAAGGTAACCGTATCAAACTCTTGCTGCGTTGGCATGCCGGATTAAATTCCATTAAAAGCATTGATGTAAAAAAGGGTGTAGCCACCCTCGAAAAACCTCAACCGGGTATTGTAATTGTACCGCCCCGTTTTTATGTTGAAAATGTCAAAGAACTGTTGAATGCTCCGGGAGAATGGTTTTATGATAAAGAGCAAGATGAGCTCAGTTATATCCCGGAAAATGGCGTAAATCCGAACCAGACACACCTTGTCGTCCCCGAACTCCAAGAACTGTTTGTGATAAAAGGAACACCGGACAAGCCTGTTCGCAATTTGCGCATTTATGGCCTGACCTTTGAATCTACTCTTGAAAAGGGCAAGGCGGTCTCTATTGAATATGCTCATTCCTGCGAACTTGTAGGATCCCGTTTGAGTGCAATTGCCGGAACCGGAGTTTTTCTGGGTGATGGTTGTTACCTGACAAAGATTCTGGACAATTCATTTGAAATGATTGATAATGGTGTAATTCATGTGATTGGAAATCCACACCCCATGGATTGGCGGGACATAATCCGGGAAACGACCATTTCCCGTAATGTGATTACCAATTGTGGTGGTGTAAATATTGTTGCCAATAATACACAGTTTACTACTATATCCCATAATGAACTCAGTTATACTCGCGGTCGTTACGCAATTGCCGTTGGTGGTTGGCGAAATCTTGAAGAATCTATTGAATGCGGATATCGTGTAGAGTATAATCATTTATACCAGGTACAGAAAGACGCGGATGATTCGGGGGCTATCAAAACCACCGGCTTGACCTATGATTCAATAGTTCGCAGAAATTTGGTGCACGATGTAATTGCCGGTTACTTTAATGACAATGTAGGTTTCTGGTTTGATAACATGTCATCCGGTTGGATATCGGAAGAGAATATTTTCTATAATTTACAGCAAGGTGAAATGAAACTCTGTGCAGCCAATTTGGTTGATAATATTTATCGTAATAATTTTGTAATTGATGCTCCTGAAATCACTCCACAGGGAATTATTGAAGGCGAACCTGAATTCAATATAGAGGGTCTTTTAATTCAAGCCAATGGTAGCAAACTGTCAGGTACGATTGAAACCGGAACTTTTTTGACAATCACTGCGGAGGTACACAATTCCGGAGCCACTGGAATCATGCCTGTACAGCTTTATCTGGATGGAAAAGTATATGAAACGCAATCCATACCGGTAATACAAAACAATACACGCACTATAGAATTTGGATTACGTCTGTTTGAACCGGGTGAACATCGTGTTGCTATTGGAGATACTCCGTATCAATCTGTCAACGTTCAGGGAGATTATGTACCGGTTGTTTATAAAGAACTGACACTTGATCATGATTTGATACCTGAAGGAGAGATCATTACTGTTTCTTCAACTGCATTTAATCAAACCGGGACGAATCAGTCTGTTAAAGCTGTTTTGTTAATGAATGGTAAATCTGCGCAGGAAAAACAGATTGATATAAAGGCAAACAGCTCGGTTTCTGTGCAGTTTGAACTTGAACCCAAGGCCGGGGATTATACTGTTCAAATTGGCAACAGCCCTCAAAAGAAACTCTCTGTTTTTGCTCATCAACCAGTAAAGATTAAAAAATCGGATTTCAAGGTTTATTGCTCAGGCACGGCTTTTCCCTATAAAGTGGATATAGACAAAAAGGGAAACAAGGTTAAAATAGAAGCAAGTGGATCGGATTTTTATCATGCTGAAGATTCATATGCTTCTGCCTATATTAAAGGTGTTAAAGGTAACTTTGTTGCAACAGTCAAGGTGAATGGCTTTGGCAACCGTACCCATGAATGGTTTAGAACCGGATTGTTCGCGCGTAATGATATATCAAAAAGTTTTGATACTGAACCGGGAAGTAAAGGATCTGTACTCATGTTTACCACGCCGGGGCGTGCCGGTATTAATTATGACGAGTTTGGTGATGGTTGTATGCACAAGGCGAGCAGTGCCAATCTTCCCGAAGATGTGAAATACCCGGTATGGTTGAAGCTAATTCGTCATGGCAACAGTTTTACCGGTTATGTCAGTCTGGATGGCAAAACATGGACCCGTGAACGCAATACCAATGATCTGCCCGGTTTGAAAGAAACCATCGATATTGGGCTTGCCGGCGGTTCCTGTGACAAGGTACCCTATTGGGTAGAGTTTCAGGATTTTAAATTATCAGTTGAAAATAAATAATGGTAGCTAGATGTTCAGGTTCGTTCGTTTTTATTTACTATTTTATATGATAATATCGGGTGCGCTGGTATCACTGGCGCAGCCGTATTATAAAGTTAATATGGTTAATGTGAATCAAGACCAAACTCCTGTTCTTGTAGAAATGTCTGACGGCTCTCTGGTCAAGATTAATCTGGGTGCTGTCGAAAAGTCTCCGGATTATGATGAATATATGGGATTACAGCGTAAAGTGATAGCAGGCGCTGCATGGGATATCATAAAACTGGAATCTGGTAATGTTGTTATGGCAATAAATTCCGGTAGTTTTACCGGAAAGGACCAGTTGAGCTTGTGGTTTTCACCCAATGGCGGAAAGTCGTGGCCGCTATATCGCGAGTTGGAACCGGAAGGCTGTAATGCGTTCTATTCACTGTTACAAACCGTTGATAAAAAAATTAACCTGATTTATAATACAGATAAAGGAATGAAGCACGTTATTGTCAATGAAGCATGGATTCGTCAACCTTTTGAAATTGATGGTGATTATATATTACCTAATCTCGTACCAGCCCTGGATTATGAAGATGATCTTGAGCTTTTGACCTATGCAACAGAATACATCCCTGTTAAAGATACACCTTTTGTACAGCATGTCCGCCAATCTCTGGACAAAGACGAATACAAACTAGCCGAAAAGCTGTTTCAGCAAATGCAGAATGTTCAAAAGTTTACTTTTGATCCACCTGTGGAAAATAACCAGATTACATCTGTTGCGCAAAACGGAGATATTACCTGGTTTGGTACCACTATGGGGTTATATTTTGTTAAGGCTGGTTCTAAAACGGCAGTTCGTCATAACAGCTATGGTATTGACGGTCCCCCGGCTTCTTTTATTTCAGATCTAGCTTTTGACTCTAAGGGAACATTGTGGGTTGGAACACGAGCGGGCCTGGGACGGTTGGATGCTGATGGTACCTGGTCGATAATCCGGGGGAAACAGGGTTTGCCGGTTGAATCTGTAAATTGCCTGGCTATTGATAAGAGTGACCAAATCTGGATCGGTACATCGGAAGGCGCTATTCTGTACAAACCTTATGTTTCGGATCGTCAATGGTATTATCGTGCCGGCAAGCGTTATTTAATAGATAATATTGTTAACGATATTGCTATACCACCTAATGGAATGCCGGTCTATTTTAAAACATCCAAAGGAATCAGTAAACTGGGTGCTGTTGAACGAACATTGGAACAAAAAGCAGAGATTATTGAAAAACGATTGAACAAATATCATCGCCGCCTGGGACTTGTAGCCGCTTGTACATTTGATGATGCTGAGAATCCTACTAGACATGTTATCATTGATAATGATAATGATGGTTTATGGACATCTTATCATGTAGTTGCCATGTCTATGGCATATGCGGTAACTGACCGGATCGATTATCTTGAATCTGCAAAAAAGAGCATGCATGCTATGATCATGCTGCAGAATGCTTCCGGTATACCCGGTTTGGTTGCACGCAGTGTGCTGCCTGTTTCTGAAAAGAAAAACAAAAGCCCGCAATGGCGGGTAACACCAGACGGTAAAATGATCTGGAAAAGTGATACGTCCAGTGATGAAATTGATGGTCATTTCTTTGCTTTTTATGCCTATTGGGAACATATTGCACGGTTCATTCCGGAAGAACGGGAATTGATAATAGAGCAAATATCAATCCTTATGGATTATATTGTGGACCATAATTACCAGTTGATTGACTGGGATGGTGAACGAACCCGCTGGGGATTCTGGAATCCCGAAAACCTGAATGATGATCCGGATCATTATATTGAAAATGGTTTAAATGCCGCGCAAATCTTGTCGTTTCTCAAAGTAACCTATTATATTACCGGTGATCTCAAGTACAAGGAACATTATGATAAATTGATTAAGGAACATGGTTATCTGGGTAATGTGCTTTTGGAGAAAAAAGTCTTTCCTGATGAGAATAATCATTCAGATAATCAATTGGGATTTTGTGCCCTGTACCCCATACTTCAGTTAGAGCATGGGGATAAAGCGAGAAACGCATTACAACGCGCTGTGCGTAGACATTATAAAACCTTGTGGACCGATGGTTCCGCTTTTTTCTATTTTGCTGCAGCTACAATTGATCTTGATTTTGTTGACATAAAAAGTGCGGTTACCAATTTGAGACAGATCCCCACTGATAGACGCCAGTGGGAAATGATCAACAGTAACCGTGCTGATGTAATTTTGAATCCCCGTAAGGACCGGTTTGACCGACCACAGTTAATTACTGTACTCCCGGCGGATGAAACGAATTTTAATAAATGGAACAAAAATCCCTATTACCCTGACAGTGGCAAAAGTGGTAAAAACGAAGATGATGGTGCATCCTGGTTATTGGCATATTGGATGGGACGTTATCATGGCTTTATAGATGCCGCTGTAACAGAATAAAGGATAATATGCAAGCAGTTGTATTAACAAAACCTAAAACACTCCAACTATTGGATATTCCCAAACCGGTTATGACAGAAAAGAACCATGTTCTGATCCGGGTGGAAGCTTGTGGTATCTGTGGAAGTGACCTGCGTTACTGGGCGGGAGAAAATCCATGGGCACTGCATACACTGGGTAAACATGTAGACAATCCTCCCAATATGGTGATGGGACATGAATTTTCAGGAGTTGTTGAGGCTGTTAATTCGTCAGAATATGAACATTTGCTTGGAAAACGGGTTGGCGTTCAGTCTTATCGGGTGTGCGGTAAATGTAACTTTTGTACAACCGGTCGTGAGAATTTATGCCGGGATATGATCCATATTGGCCATGCCCAGGGGTGGGGAGATATGGAATATTTCCCCGGTGGATATGCCGAGTATTGTTTGGGTTGGGCTGATCTCTTGCATCCATTGGACGATGACCTGGATTTTGCATCGGCTGCAATGGCAGATATTTTGTGCGTTGCGGTACATGTTTCTGAACGGGTCCGGATTTATGACGGCGCGAACGTTTTGTGCATAGGAGGAGGCCCTGCTGGTTTGGGTATTGCTCAGGTTGTTGAAACGTTGAGCAATGTTCCCGTCTATATTTCTGATCCGTCACCCATTGCTCAAAACGTTTTGGCAAATTATCCACAGTTTACAGTGATTGATCCTGCAACAGTTGATCTAAACGAATATCTGCTTGAGAAAAATATAAAGTTTGCCGCGATATTTGATTCGGTTGGTTCCGGTGAAATGATTCAAAATCTTTTACCCTTGCTTGAGGAAGGAGGTACCTGGGTTAATATGGCAGTACATGATACACCGGTAAACATGAATGCCATGGCTCTTGGTTCGGAACGAACATTGACCACATCGTCCAATGCGTTTAATTCTGATCTGGTTAGAGCTTATCAATTACTCAATACCGGTAAACTGGATGTAAGTAAATGGATAACCCATACATTCCCTCTGGATGAATTTGAGCAAGCGTTTGAATTGTTATTACAACAACCCAAAGCTGCATTCAAAGTTGTTTTTGAACCGTGGAAAGCGGATTGAGGAAACATGAAAAGATTTGATGGTAAAATTGTTCTTGTAACCGGTTCGGTGTCAGGTATTGGTAAAGAGACTGCTGTCTGTTTTGCGCGTGAAGGCGCCAAAGTGATTGTTCATGGCCCGGATTATAATACAGAAATTACATCGGCTTTGGAACAAGTCATTCCCCACAGTCCTGAATCCATTAGCCTGGTTTGTAATCTGGAAGAGCCAGAGGCAATTCGTAAACTGTTTAAAAAAATTAATTCCCATTTCGGCCGGCTTGACGTATTGGTAAATAATGCAGCAACACAGAACAATGTTCCCTTTATTGATATGCCGGAAGAAGACTGGGACCGGATCATGGCGGTGAATTTAAAAGCGCCATTTCTTTGCGGACAGCTTGCTGCAAAAATGATGATTGAACAGGGCGGGGGAAAGATTATTAATATTGGTTCTGTACATGAATACCAGACCAAGCGTAATTTTTCGCATTACAGCTCTGCAAAAGGTGGTTTGGTTATGCTAACTAAAAATATGGCGCTTGAATTGGCAGAGTATAATATTCAGGTTAATCAGGTTGCTCCGGGAGCGATAGCAACACGTTTAACCGATCCTGACAGGCAGAAACAGTTTTTAACAGCCGTACCTGCAGGACGCGTAGGATCTAAACGTGAAATTGCAAACATGGTGTTGTTCCTGGCTTCAGAAGAAGCAAATTATATTACAGGTTCTTCTTTTACAGTTGATGGTGGTCTTACATTGGGATTTTGCGCTAGTCGTCCTGATCTATAAAAAAGAGGTAGGTAGTATGAGTAGTACAGCAGTTGTTAATTTTAAATCTTTCAAGACTTCAGTTTTTGAAATTTTAAATAAAATTGGTGCAGCAGAAATATTTGCTGAACAGACCCATATTCTTATAAAGCCCAATCTGATTATGGCATCTAAACATCCCATAACAACCTCTCCGGCAAATAGTGCTGCAATTGTAGAGTATATTCAGGGTTGCTCTAATGCAGAGATTGTCATTGCAGAAGGATGTGGTGACATGAGCATGGAAACGGACGAGGTTTTCCGGATTTTGGGTTATGATCAAATTGCATCACAATATAATATTAAATTGGTTGATTTGAACCATACACCACTCGTAAAAATAAAAAGATCTGACTGTAATGTTTTTCCTGAAATGTATTTACCTGAAATTGTTTTTTCGCATTATCTGATATCAGTGCCGGTGTTAAAAGCACATTCCCTGGCTCAAATAACAGGGACCCTCAAGAATATGATGGGTATTGCGCCCCCTAAATATTATTCGGGAAGGTTTGGCTCATGGAAAAAAGCAGTGTTTCATCATATGATGCATCAGGCAATTGTTGATCTCAATTGCTATCGTGCACCGGATATGACATTGATGGATGCAAGCATAGGACTGGCTGATTTTCACCTGGGTGGACGTGAATGTAGTCCCCATGTAAATCAATTGATTGCAGGTACAGACCCTATAACTATAGATCGAATAGCGGCAGAGTTGCTGGGATTAAACTGGATGAATATTGGACATATTAATGAATCCGCACAAAAGCAACTGTTTTCAGTAAAACAGGAGATAGCATGACAAAGCATATTATTCTAGAAAAATTGGAAAATCTTGAACTCTCTGAGCAGGAACTGGCATTTGTATGGCTGGGTCAAAATGGATTTTTAATCCGTTATCAGTCTTTGAATTTATTGTTTGATCCGTATTTGTCTGATTTTGCTGAACAATGGACTGCGGGTACCCCAAATCAGCATGTTCGTATGAGTGCAATACCCATAGAACCTAAAGATATTCAGGGTATTGATTATGTATTGTGCAGCCATGATCATGTAGACCACATTGATCCCTTTACTATACCTATCGTTGCCCAGCGTAATCCTGATGCGGTTTTTATTGCCCCGGAGGCGGCCAGAAAACGTTTGGAGGGATTATATGTTAATCCAACCCAACTGGGACTGTTGAGAGGCTTGGATTCCAAAGTATTTCAACAAATCAGTGTTTATGCAATACCTGCTGCACATTCTGATCTGGATTATAATCATGATTATGGATATCCGTATCTCAGCTTTATTGTACGCCTGGGTAAAATAACGCTGTTTTTTGCTGGGGATACTGTGCCATATGTAGAACAATTGGATTATATTAAACCTTTTGATATTGATATTGCTTTTTTACCAATCAATGGGCAAAAATCACCAGAATATAATCTTGAACCCAATTTTTCCATAGAAGAAGCAATTGATTTTGCTACTGCTATCAATGCCAAAACTACAATTCCCATGCATTACAACATGTTTACCATTAATACTGTGGATATCAATGATTTTGTTCTTGCTGCCAAAGATAAAATTCAATATAAATTACCACAAATTGGCGTTCCCATTGTTCAAAAGGTGGAATAGATCAAGAAAATGAGAAATAGAAAATATATTTTCATACTGATTTCTACTTTTTTGACTTTGCACGTTTCAGCGTTTGCCG
Source organism: bacterium (assembly GCA_963693055.1). Lineage (GTDB taxonomy): Bacteria > Zhuqueibacterota > Zhuqueibacteria > Residuimicrobiales > Krinioviventaceae. Next base: position 3,478,083 of record OY843751.1, on the reverse strand, counting down.
GTGAAATCAATCTGAATGATGCGGTTATTGTTATCAGCGATGATTCAGAGCATATTGTGCAGGTCTCGGCAGAGGTGCTTGCGGAAGAGATCGAAAAACGTACCGGAATAAAACTCCCCGTGGTCCATTCCTGGCCATCTGATAAACCGGTAATTGCGATCCATAAAAGTAACAATAAAAAATATGCTAAAAAGATCCCTGAATCCCTAAACAGACCTTTTCATGAGCAGGATGCATTTTATCTCTCTTTAATCCATGAAAACAGCCAGCCCCAGTTGTGGATTTTGGGAGCACATCGTCGCGGTACGTTGTATGGTGTGGGGCGACTTTTAATTTTAATGGATTTGCAAAAAGGATCGATAACGATTCCTGATGAATTAGATATATATTCAGGCCCACAATATCAGATCCGTGGACATCAGTTGGGGTACCGTAATACTGCCAACTCGTGGGACGCATGGACCCCTCAGCAGTTTGATCAGTACATCCGTGAGCTGGCACTTTTTGGCGCCAATTGTATTGAAAATATCCCCATGCAGGATAGCCCCAGTCCGCATTTCAAACTGCCTCGTGAAGAGATGAATAAAAAGATCAGTGAGATTTGCATTAAATATGATATGGATTACTGGTGCTGGATGCCTGCACAGTTTGATCTGACCGATACTGAAAAGCGTGTGGCAGCTCTTGAAGAACATGAACAATTTTTCAAAACTTGTCCCCGGCTTGATAATGTATTCTTTCCGGGCGGCGATCCTGGCCACAATCACCCCCGAGATGTGATGCCGTATCTAAAAGAACTGACAAAACTATTAAAACAATCTCACCCAACTGCTGGTATGTGGATCTCGTTACAGGGGTTCAATGCTGAAAAAGTGGATTATTTTTTTGATTATCTAGAGCGTGAAAAGCCGGATTGGCTTGAGGGTGTAGTATCCGGACCGGGCAGCCCGTCCATGTCCGAGACCCGTTACCGTTTACCAAAGCAATATAAACACCGTCATTATCCTGATATTACCCACAATATGACCTGTCAGTACCCTGTGGAATGGTGGGATCAGGCTTTTGCCCTTACGCTGGGACGTGAAGCTTCGAATCCCCAGCCCTATTATTACGCTAAAATATTTCAACAGACTGCTCCTTTTACAGACGGATTTCTGGCCTATTCCGATGGTGTGCATGATGATGTGAACAAGGCCCTTTGGTCTCAACTTGCCTGGGACCCGGAACAGGATGTACAAAAAATTGTTACCGATTATTGCCGGTTGTTTTTCAATGATCAGGTTGCTGAAAAAGCCGCTTATGGAATTCTTGCTCTTGAAGGTAACTGGGTGGGCCCCATCCGTCAGAATGGCGGTATAGAGGCTACGCTTGCTTACTGGAAGGATCTGGAACAAGAGTACCCACAGCTTGCCGGCAACTGGCGTTGGCAGTTGTGCCTGCTGCGAGCCAATTATGATGCTTATCAGCGCCGTCGATTTTTATACGAAAATGATCTTGAAATCAAAGCCAACCGGATCCTGGCTAAGGCGGGAGATATCGCTAGCGGTACTGCTATGCAATCCGCTTTGGCGTTGTTGAAACAGGCTGATAATCATTGTGTTGCGCCGGATTTACGGCAGCGGATTGTGGATCTGTGCGAAAATTTGTATCAGTCCATTGGATTGCAAACCAGTGTACCCAAATACCAGGCTAAAAATCCGGAACGCGGTTGCGTTCTTGATTTTGTTGATTATCCTCTCAATAATCGGTGGTGGCTAGCGGATGAGTTTGAAAAGATTAGCAACTTATCTACAGATAAAGAAAAGTTGGCCCGCATCAAAGTGCTGGCCGATTGGGAAAAGCCTACTCCCGGTAGTTATTATGATAACATTGGCAGTGTAGCCCAGTCGCTACATACTGTATTCTGTTCGGACGTAGCACCCCATTTTGCCTGGTGGGATGAAGGTAAAAGCCGTGCCCGTTTGTCTTCTCAGGTGTTCCAGTATTCTCCGGTGTTGGAATATCATGATCTTGATCCTGAAGCATCGTATATATTACGGATTTCGGGATTTGGTGAGGCTTTTCCCCGTATTGACGGTGAGCGTATTACCTATACAATGTATAATAAAGAGATGGAAACATTTAAAGAATTTACTGTCCCGCAATCTGCTGTTAGTGACGGAACCATTAAATTAACCTTTGACCGGAAAACGGAAGAATTGGAATTGAACTGGCGCCAGTGGTCTCATATTTCTGATGTCTGGTTAATTAAACAATAAATCGATGAAATGATAAAAGAATTATACCCATTGTTTGGGATTGTTACGGTACTCAATACTCCTTTTACTAGAGAGGATCGGATAGATTTTTCCGGATTAAAACGAAATGTGGAAAATGCTATCCAGGCCGGTGTTGGTGGCTTTCTGGTACCGGCAATGGCATCCGAAGTATATAAATTATCCCGTAAGGAACGCAGAGACATTGTTTCCACAGTGCTGGAACAGGTCGATAACAGGGTGCCGGTCATTGGCGGTGCGGGCGAACTGGATGTTGAAAAGCGCATTCAGATTGTTCAGGATCTGATTCAAACGGGTTGTAAAAATATTCTGCTGCAAATACCATTTCAGGATGAAAATCAGTATCGCTCTGATCTGTATCGCATTGCAGAAATGGATGTTGATATGATCATGCTGCAGGACTGGGATTTTGGCGGGTATGGTTTACCTGTCCCCTTGATCTGCGATTTGTTTGATACGGTGGATGCATTCAGGTGCTTGAAAATTGAAGTCGTGCCCGCAGGAGTAAAATACAGCGAGATACTAGCCGCAACCCAGGACAGACTGAACGTTTCCGGAGGTTGGGCGGTTCAGCAAATGATAGAAGGATTGGATCGGGGTGTGCATGCATTCATGCCCACCGGTATGCACGAGATTTATTGTGAAATTTACAGATTATATAAAGAGAATAAAATTGAACAGGCAAAATCCCTGTTTTACAAACTTTTGCCCGTTCTTGCATTTGCTAATCAACATTTGGATATATCCATACACTTTTTTAAACGACTGCTATACAAGCAGGGAATATACACAACCTCAAACGTCAGAGAACCAATTCTGACTTTTGATACAATCCATGAAAAAACTGCTGATTTGTTGATCAATCGTGTTATTGATTTAATCACCAGCCTTGACATCAAAGGAAAATGATTTTTGAACCAACTCTCTAGTTATATTGCACCTGCAGCACCGGCAACACGTCGTCCGGTTGATGGAGAATTACCCTATCTGCGCCCTGAAATCGGATTTACACCGGCATGGTATCGTCAATATCTGGATATTGATTTTGGTGAACGTTGGCATACTGATCCTGTCTATCGCAAAGAATCTGTTCTTGATATGCGACGGATATTAAATCAACGGTTTCCTGATACGCATTTCGGCAATACGGATTTACCCCTGGATTTATTGACAGGTACACATGGTGCTTGTACAATTGCCGGGATTTATGGAATACCCATCCGATACGAAAAACAGAATTGGCCAGCCTATGAATCAAATTATTTTACGGATGAGCAAATGTCAGAGCTTGTTCCTCCTGATTTGGATAGCAATCCATTTTTCAATGCACTGCTGGAGCAGGTTGTACAAATCAAAACGATGCAAGGGAGCGTAACCGGTTTTATCAACTGGCAGGGTATCTTGAACAATGCCCAGCGTTTGCGGGGCCAGCAACTATTCATGGACATGTATGAACGTCCCGAGTTGGTTAAGCATTTGTTTGAATGTGTTTATAAAACCATGACAGATGCGGCAAAGCGCCTCTACAAAGTTCAGGCGGATGCCGGTTTCAAGGTGTCATTTTTTACCATCAGTAATTGTCTGGTTAATATGTTGTCTGCGGATCTATATCGAGAATTTGTGCTGCCATTTGATAAACGACTTGCGGAAGAATTTGGATGTATTGGTATTCACAATTGCGCATGGACGGCTGATCCCTATCTTGAAAGTTATGCTGAAATCCCCAATGTAGGATATATTGATATGGGACTGCATTCTGATTTGGTCAAATCAAAAGAGTTGTTTCCCCAGGCACGTCGTGCTATCATGTATACGCCTATGGACCTTGCGAATAAATCGTATCAGGAAATCCTGGCAGACCTGGAAAGAATTGCAACGGATTACGGTCCATGTGATATTGTAGCCGCTGATATAGAAGCGGGTACGCCTGATGATAGAATTTTATTTTTTATTAATACGTGTAAAGCAATTTCAAAAAGATATAATTAATAATAACCTGTTACATTACTTTTTACAAGGAGAAGGACAATGAAAAAAATCATGTTGTTGACTGTACTGCTTGCAGCTATGTTCATGTCATGTGCGGTTGAAAAAGAGCCTGAATGGGTATCTTTGTTTAACGGTGAAAATCTTGACGGATGGACCGTGCGAGGTAAAGCAGAATGGAAAGTGGTTGATGGTGTATTGGTTGGAGAAGGTGGAATGGGCCATATTTACGCGGATCCCGTTTTAACCGATCTTGAAGTAAAAGGTACGTTCAAAGTCAGTGCAAATGGAAACAGCGGATTTTATTTCCGCGCTAATCCCCCTGAAGACAATCCGGATGGTTTTCCCCGTGGTTATGAAGCACAAATCACCAATAGGGGCGATGCTTTTACCGGTTGGCTGTGGAAACCCGGTACCCCCACCGGCAAGGCCAAAGAACTGATTACCAAAGATGAAGAATGGTTTACCATGAAAGTTAAAGCTGTTGGCAGCCACATTCAGATCTGGATCAATGATCAATTGATGACAGATTGGCAAGATGCAGAATACACCAAAGGTCATTTTGCAATTCAGGGACATAATCCCGGTATGACCATTGAAGCCAAAGATCTCTATTGTCGTGATTTAAGCAAATAATATTACCCAGCCGGGACTATGTTCTACCCCTGTCCCGGCTTTTACCCAAACACCGGAGTCAAAATGCGAGCAATACACCGCACCCTTTTAGTCGTATTGTTGTTTTTACTGCTTGTAAATATGTGTGCATTTAGCGCAGATTTAAAAATGGGCCAATGGATGAAAGAATGGACCGTTAGTGGTCCTATTCAGCTTCAACCTGGCAATCATTCCGATCTTACTCAGGAGCATATTCCCGGATTTGAGACCGATTATCTTGTATCTATAGGCGGAGAGAGAAATCCTAACATTGTAAACGGTCAATCAATATCTGTAAATGGCAATACTTTGATATTTAAAGATATTGTTGCAACTGATTCTGTTATTAGTCTGGATGATTTTATAAGTAAAGAAGATATTGTCTGTGCCTATATGTACCGGGAAATTAATTCTCCTAATGATCAGGTTTGCTTTTTGTCTCTGGGATGTAATGACGGAGGTCGTGTATGGTTAAACGGGACCCAAATCTGGGACCGTCCTGAACCAAGGGGAGTAACCGCAGATGATATTTTATTACCTGTTTTGTTGAAAAAAGGGAAAAATACACTGCTTTTCAAAGTTGAAGAACGAGCCAATGTGTGGGCGTTTTGTGCCCGTTTTTTACCAATAGAATCAAAAATTCGTCCCGTTTCATATTTTAAAATGTTGAATCAGAATAATCATGCTGTCATGCGTTTCAAGTATGATGACGGTGTATTAAAGTCATTATTCAAAGATACAATTATCCAGGTGTCATTGTTAGACTCTCCGGAAACCGTTATCTGGAAGGGAACACTGGACCCTGTGAAAGAGAATATTCTACCTGTTGAGTCAAAAATTTATCAAATGTATCAATTGACTTTTACCGCACAATTTGCAGATGGACAGCAATGGAGAGAAACCCATACGTTTGGTGTAGGGGAGCGAAAAGAATATACCCTGTTTAAAAACCGCAAAACCCCATATGTTATTGTGGTTGATGACAAGGCTTCAGATTCTGAACAATGGGCTGCAAAAGAGTTGCAGCACTGGTTAAACGAGGTTAGCGGTGCGTTTTTTCCAATAGTGAATAGATTCCATCCTAAAAAGCCTTCAATAGTTATTGGCTTTAATCCGTTTGTAAGCCCTGAAATCTTGAAGAAATCTGATATTTTGTCAGAATCTTTTATTTATGAAACTATAGGACAACATATATATATATGGGGTGATCCTCAACGTGGTACCATGTATGGTGTGCTCAGCTTTTTGGAAAATGAACTGGGTTTACGCTGGTATACGCCACAGGTTACATCAGCGCCGCAAAAAGACGAATATGTCTTTGACTATTTGAATCATAAAGAGGCACCAGGAATTCGGGTGCGCAATGATTTTTATTATGAAGCCTTTGATCCGGTTTGGGCGGCGAGAAACCGTGTAAATGGTGCAATGAATAGCCGTGAACAACCCGGCGGTGTAGAAGGTTACTGGGCTGTGCATACCTTTTATCGGTTTATGCCTCCAACAGAATTTTATGATGAGCACCCCGAATACTATAGCTTGATTGATGGCAAACGTATTCATGAGCGCGCTCAACTCTGTCTTACTAATCCAGATGTGTTCAAGATTATCACAAAACGCCTAAAACAAGCGATGCGTGAAAATCCAGATTGCTTGATTTTTTCTGTATCACAAAATGACTATTATAATCCCTGCCAATGCGAAAAATGTCAGAAAATTGCAAAGGAAGAAGAGACTGAAGCAGGACCATTGATTTGGTTTGTTAACAAGGTAGCCAAAGATATTGAAAAAGAATTTCCAGATAAATATGTGGGCACACTTGCATATCAGTATACCCGCAAGCCCTGTAAAAATATCAAGCCGAGAGAAAATGTCGTTATCCGCTTGTGCAGCATTGAATGTTGCTTTGCGCATGATTTTAAATCCTGTCCTGAAAATCAATCCTTTATGGATGATCTACAAGGCTGGTCAGCAATTGCTCCGCATATGTATATATGGGATTATGTAGTGAATTTTAGCCACTACATAATGCCGTATCCCAATTTTGGTGTTTTACAAGAGAATATTAAAACATTCCGTGAAAACAATGCCATAGGTATTATGGAACAGGCTGCTTATCAGAGTCGTGGAGGCGAGTTTGCTGAATTACGTGCCTATGTAATCTCGAAACTCTTGTGGAATCCCGATTGTGATGTGGATGATGTAATTGATGACTTTATGTATGGATATTATGGACGTAGTGGAAAGTTTGTTCATGATTATTTTAATTTACTTCATGACCTTGTAAAACCAAATACCCATATCCATTTGGGCCTTACTCCCGAAGACAAGATTTTTCCTGATTCTTTTATATATAAGGCTAGTGATATTTTTGATCGTGCGGAGGCCGTTGCAGATGATCAGGAAATACTGCAGCGTGTAGAGGTGGCCAGACTGCCGTTAATGTATTTGAAATGTTTGCGATACCCCCTGCAATCTAAACAGGATGGGACATATTCCCGTTTTTGTGAGATAACGGAAAGGGAGGGTATTACGCATTACGCTGAACATGGTTTGGAACATAAAAATGCATTTCATCAATTTATGGAATATGCTAAATAGGTCCAATTAATAATCTCAATATTAAAAGTGAAAATTATAAATTTTTTTGGAGTGATGATGAGATCGAAACCCAATTTTCTGATATTAATATTATTTGTATTTTTATCAGTTAATCTTTTTGCTACCGAATACGAGTTTGAAATGGGAGAGTGGATGAAAGAATGGACTGTTTGCGGGCCTATTCATTTAGAGTCTCCCAAAGATAATGAACTTGACCAACAGCACATCCCTGGATTTGAAACCGATTACCTCGCAGGTATCGGAGGAGAAGAAAATCCTGTTTTAACAGCGGGGACAATGATCTCTGTAAATGGAGAAAAGCTGGTTTTTAAAGAGATTGCTGCGCCGGATTCTGTCATTGTTCTGGATGATTTTGTTTCTACTGATGAAAATGTTTGCGCTTATGCGTTTAGAGAAATCATTGCGGAAAAGGACCAGATATGCTATTTGTCCGTTGCCTGTAATGATGGCGGAAGGGTCTGGTTTAACGGTATGTTGGTTTGGGACGAAGCAAGACCCGGTGGACTCAATCCTGATGAAGGTCTGGTCCCAGTGGTTATAAAAAAGGGGAGAAATACTTTACTACTCAAGATTGAAGAGTTGGGCAATGTATGGGCTTTTTGTACCCGATTTCTATCTTTTGATTCGGATTTAGGGGCGGGTTCTTTTTTTACTGTTTTGACTTTGGATGCTAAACCGGTTCTGCATTTTAAATATGATAAACGCAATTTAGCCTCATTGTTTAAGGAAAATCTTGTTACAATTACTCCCAAATTTGCTCCGGATTCAATTATATGGCAAGGCAAATTAGGGACCGAACAGGATCTGGCCCTTTCTGTGCCGACAGAACGATACGGAGAATTCGATTTGTCAATTACGGCAAAGTTTATAGATGGTCAGTCATTCCAGGAATTCCATTTATTTAGTGCGGGTAATCGTCAGATTTTTGAGCTTTTCAACAACCGCAAATCAAAGTATGCTATTGTTGTGGATGTTAACGCGTCAGAGTCCGAGCAATGGGCTGCACGTGATCTTCAGCATTGGCTCAACAAAGTCAGTGGTGCTTTTTTCCCTATTGTAAATCAGTTTAAAGAGTCAATCCCGTCCATCATTGTTGGATGTCATCCGGATGTGTTGGAGATGTTTCCGAATGATATACACAAACCAGATGCAATGTCAGAAGCCTTTACCTATAAAAATATTGGTAATCATATTTTAATTTGGGGCGGCAGTCAACGGGGTACTATGTACGGAGTATTTGATTTTCTGGAAAATGAGCTTGGGCTCCGCTGGTATACCCCGCAGGTAACAAATGTTCCTGAAAAAGATAAATTTGAATTCACTTATTTTTATAACCATGAATCCCCGGGCATACGTGTACGTAACGATTTTTATTATGAAGCCTTTGATCCGGTTTGGGCGGCCCGGAACCGTGTGAACGGGGCCATGAACAGCCGTAAACAACCTGGTGGAGTGGAAGGATACTGGGCCGTACATACTTTTTACCGCTTTATGCCGCCAACAGAATTTTATGACGAGCACCCGGAATATTACAGTTTGATTGATGGCAAACGTGTTCATGATCATGCGCAGCTGTGTCTCACTAATCCTGATGTCTTCAAGATTGTTACAAAGCGCCTCAAACAGGCCATGCTTGACAATCCCGATTGTTTAATTTATTCCGTGTCACAGAACGACTGGCAAAATCCATGTCAATGTGAAAATTGCCAGAAAATCGCACGGAAAGAAGAAAGTGAAGCCGGGCCGTTAATCTGGTTTGTGAACAAGATTGCAAAAGAGATTGAAAAAGAATTTCCAGATAAATATGTAGGTACACTTGCATATCAATATACCCGCAAGCCCTGTAAAAATATAAAGCCGCGGGAAAATGTGGTTATCCGTCTTTGCAGTATTGAATGTTGTTTTTCACATGATTTTAAATCCTGTCCGTTAAACCAGTCTTTTATTGATGATCTGCAAGGCTGGTCTGCTATTGCGCCGCATATGTATATTTGGGATTATGTTGTGAATTTTGGTCATTATATTATGCCGTATCCCAACTTTGGAGTATTGCAGGAAAATATAAAGACTTTTCAAGAGAATAACGCAATAGGGATTATGGAACAGGCGGCATATCAAAGTCGCGGCGGTGAGTTTGCCGAGCTAAGAGCCTATTTAATCTCTAAATTACTTTGGAACCCCGATTGTGATGTGGAAACAGTGGTAAATGACTTTATCTATGGTTATTATGGGCGCAGTGGACAGTATATTCGTGAATATTTTGATTTACTGCAGGGGCTTGTAACACCTTTAACGCATATCCATTTATTTATGAAACCGGAAGACAAGATATTTACGGAATCTTTTATCATCCAAGCCGGTGAAATTTTCGATCGTGCTGAAAGAATTGCAGACAACCAGGATGTTTTGGAACGTGTAGAAGTGGCCCGGTTACCAATATTGTATCTCAAATGTTTATATTTTCCACAACAATCAAAACATGATGGAAGCTATGCCCGTTTTTGTGAAATTGTTGAACGGGAAGGTATAACCCATTATGCTGAACGCCATCAATTGCGTAGTAAAGAATTTCATGATCTTATGGACAGTATAGAATAAGAACTGGAGGAACGTAATGTTTGCTGATCATTTCGCGTTTCAGGTCTCTGATCTGGATGTTTCGATAAAATTTTATCAGGAAAAACTGGGACTGGAGCTCATGTCCAAAACCGTGGATGAGGAGCACCACGAGGCATTTGCTTTTTTAAAACTCGATGGATGCAACATTGAGTTATTGCAACTGCTGGACGAGAAAAATAACCCCATACCGGCGCCTGAAAATGAAATTAAACCGCCGTACAGTCCGCATATGGCCATTGGGACGGATAATCTGGAAGCACTGGTGGAAAAGTTGAAATCTGCTCAAATAGATATCCTTAAAGGCCCCATGCTGATTCCAGATATGGTAACCTGGCTGTATATAACAGATCCGGACAATAATGTGCTCGAGTTTGTGCAGTGGTTGAATAAATAAATAAACAAATAAATTATTAAAACAGGATTGAGAAATGAAAAAGCTTTTTGTTTTCATCGCAGTATCCATGTTTTTATGTTGTACAAACAATAAACAGCAGGATTTACCCAAAACCCTGCTGTTTAGTCCTATTTCACCTGAATATCTGGCTGACACAGCGGTTGAATGGAAGCAGAATGGATTTGATGGGTTCTTGTTGTCCGGGATCATGGCCAACTGGGGTGATGATATCTGGGCACAGGATGGTGATCCATCGAGTCGAAATGAATCTGATGCTACATTTCAGCGGATAAAAAACTGTAACGATATGTGTCGAAAGGCAGGTATTACCGATAATTTTATCAAAATCGCTTTTTATAAACATGTACCCCTTTGGACCGATAATGCTGCATGGGAAGGAATTATAAAGAATTTTGCCGAGGCTGCTCGCTTTGCAAAACTATCCGGCTGTAAAGGGATATCCCTGGATATTGAATATGTTAACGAGCAATATCAGTTTAATTGGCAGGGGTATGATTATAAAGGATATTCTCAACAAGACTTGATAACTGCCGCTAACAAACGCGGATATGAAATGGTCAACGCCATGTTGAAAGAATATCCGGATATGGTTTATCTCACCCTTCCGGAAAGTATTACCTTTTATGGCCCTATAGCAAAGGCACTGTTTACCGGTTGGCTTGAGGCAATGGCAGAACAACAGGCTCCCGGTGGGTTGTTTGTTTTGACTGAATTGTCTTATGACATGGTCAGCACCTTTGGACTTTTACATTATGCATTCGAACTGGAATCAAAAATTTTGGATGCGATTAGCCCCAAAGCTCAGGATTACTGGATGAAAACGTGTGGTGTTTCTTTGGCGGGCTGGCCGCTAGGCTATTACCGCGAGATCGTTGATAAAGATGGCGAGTTTTTAGGGTGGTCCGGTAAAAAAGAGACCTTTGGTGATTCTTTGGTTGGCTCTTATGCGGACAAGAGCAGTCGTTTTTCCGTTGAGGATTTTAAAAATCAGTATGCAGGTATTCTACTGGGCAGTAAAAAATATTGCTGGATCTATGGGCATGGTGCCACCTGGTGGCAGTTTGATCAGGCAGATGTTGAAAAATATGGCAAGGTGGGTAATTCCGTATTGCCTTTGGACCCCCAATTTGATCAATACCTCAATGTTGTTAAAGAAAAATGGATCTCTACTCCTGCAATTCAAAATCTTGTCGAGCTTGCAAAAACCCGTCAAGTTGATGCGTTTAATGCGGAATTGGGATTTGTATCAGAATTCCATATTGTGGGTCCCTTTGGATGTGAATCCTGTAATAATTTTGATACTGAATTTCCACCAGAAACAAAAACAGATATCCATGCGGAATATACGGTAAAAGATAAAGCATTGAAATGGCAGCAATGCAAGGTTGACCCGGTCAGTGGATATCTTGATTTTAGAAAACATTTTCAACCTACCGAATGGGTTTGTGCTTATGCGTACATATCTGTGAACAGCACAATTGAACAGGATGCTCAGATACGACTGGGTACCAATGATACGGCAACATTGTGGTTTAACGGTCAAAAGTTGTTTGCTAAGAATATTGAACGTTCTGCCGCCCCGGATTCTGATATTCTGTCTGTCCGCTTGAACAAGGGCGAGAACAAGGTGTTGATCAAAGTATGTAATTCAGAATTGAACTGGGGATTGTATCTCCGAATAACCCGTGATGATGGTTCACCGCTTGATAATGTTGAAATCTATTAAAGGAGCATTACTACCATGAAACGCTCAATTTTTATGCTTGTTGTATTATGGATACTTTCCGGAACAATAGAGGCAAGACCTCTGCAAGCGTTAGAAGAGCAGTTCAAGAATCCACCCATGGATTGCTGGCCGCATACGCGCTGGTGGTGGCCCGGAAATGCAGTTACCAAAAAAGAAATAACCTGGGAGTTGGAACAGATGCGCGGTGTAGGCATCCGGGGTGTGGAGCAGATTACCATGCAGCCTTATTATGAAAAGGGCAACATTCCCTACATGTCTGAGGAATTTCTGGAAATGGCAAGGCATGCTGTTATGGAGGCCAAACGGTTAGGAATGGAAATATCGTTCAATTTTGGCGGTCCCGGATGGATTATTGGTGGTGAATGGGTCCCCGAGGATGATAACTCCAAAGATCTTATACCCACATTTGTAGATGTTGTGGGGCCTGTTAAATTTAATGATGTATTACCCGATACCTTGATGAAAACCAAGCGTTCCTGGGAATTGTACGAAACCAATTTGAACGGTTCCGAAAAATTGCTTGCAGTTGTTGCCGCTAAAGTTGTAGAAAGTGTGATTCAGGAACCCACACTGACAGTCATAACAGATAACGTTAAAGACGGCAAACTGATCTGGCAGGTTCCTGATGGAAGATGGCGGATTATGTGCTTCTGGCTGGCAAAGAATGGTCATGCCAATGCGGTAGATCATTTTAACAAAGATGCAATGCAACGCTATTGTGACGATCTGGGTAATCGTTTCAAAGAGGCATTTGGTGATGAATTTGGAAAAACAGTAGATTCATTTTTTGCAGACAGCTTTGAGCTGCCTAATCTGGCAAGTGGTTTATACTGGTCTGATAATCTGTTGAGCAAATTTGAGGAATTCAAGGGTTACGATCTGGTTCCGTATTTACCGGCTGTATGGTGGCAGGTTGGTGATATTTCACCCAAGATCCGTTATGATGTGAATGAGTTTTTGCATCATGTAGGGATGGAGACGTTTTTCGAAACCTTTATGACCTGGTGTGAGAATAATGGCATCAAAGGACGGGTGCAGACCTATGGCTTTGCTACAGACAATCTGCAGGCAGCAGGTGCAACACATATTCCGGAAATGGAAATTACTCCTGGTGAAAAGGATTCGCAGGGCTGGTTCGATAATAGGATTGGACCCAAAAAATATGTTTCCTCTGGTGCTCACTTGTATGGGCGGGATGTCATTTCGTTGGAGGCCTATACTTTTCTGCATTGGGAACGGTATCGTGCCACTTTGGAAGAATTGAAAATTGCTACTGACGGATTTTTACGTGCCGGAGCAACAAAATTCTATAATCATGGCTTTTGTTATTCACCTGACCGCAACCTGGCGCCTTCACGACGTACAGGCTGGGCCGTTCAGCTCAATCCGTCTAATCTCATGTGGCCCTATTATCCACTACTTTCTCAGTACATTGCACGCTGCTCGTTTCTGCTGAGACAGGGTGATTTCAGCCCGGATATTGCAGTGTATTCGCCTCTGGCAAATCAATGGACTTTGGACGCTTTGAATCCCCGTAAATGGACACGTGAATTTGACTGGGATGAATTGGGATTTTTATTGGTCTCAAACGGATATGATTTTGATTTGATCAATGATGACGCTCTGCAGAATTTCGCTAAATTTGAAAACGGACAGATTCGTGTTCGAAATATGAAATACAAAGTGTTACTGTTACCTAATATTAAAGCATTGCCATTACAGACACTTTTACGTATTCAGGATTATGTTAAAAGTGGTGGTGTGGTGATTGCCTGTGATCGTGTACCTGACAGTTCAACCGGATTTACCAATTACGAGGTAAACGATGCAAAGGTGCAGCAGATAATTTCTGAAATGTTTAAAGAACCTTTTCGCAGGGATGAGGTGGGAACAGTAGATTATGGCAAAGGTAAAGCCTATTTTATTAAAAATGTCATTGATCGAAAGATCTGGTGGGACCTTCGCAGTAGTCCGCTTGATCCTTTTGTAAATACCATCCGTTCGCATATTGCACCGGATTTTGGAATTGATTTCGCTCAAGAGGGACTGCGTCGGAATAATGGATTGGGATTTATCCACCGCAAAGTGGATGATTGTGATGTTTATTTTGTCACCAATACGCAAAACACCCCCAGTTCTGTGCCTATAACATTCCGTACCCATAATAAAGATGTGTTTGATTGGGACCCTTTTACCGGCTCTGTACAACGTTATTTCCAGTTTAGTGAAACTCGAGACGGTATCAAAGTTCCGCTGAAATTATCCCCCTGGGAATCTATTGTACTGGTGTTCGGTCCCGATAAAGGCGTATCTTTTGTTAGTGAAACCAATTTTGATGAAATTGTATCAGTTGATAAAAATTCAGTCTCTGCACTTGCTAAAGAAAATGGTATGTTTTACGCCAAAGTTGAAAACAGTGGACAGAAATTTGTTAAAAAAGAAATAGACAGTGTACCTTCTCCATTTATGATTTCCGGCGAATGGAAGCTGGTACTTGAAAGCAGTGATTTCGAGCGAGTAGAACAGAACCTGCCGGTATTAAAATCCTGGACTGATGACTCCCTGACCTGTCATTTCAGCGGGACCGGCAGGTATGATATTGATTTTACCTTACCCGATACGTACCTGCAAAAGGATGTTGTTTTAATCCTTGATACTGGCAAGGTGGGGAGCATAGCCGACATAAAAGTCAATGATAAGGATGCCGGAACCTGTTGGATGACTGGGATGCAGTTGGATGTGACAGGTCTCTTGAAAAATGGAAAGAACCATCTTACATTTCTTGTTACCAATACCAACATAAACAAAGTTTCCACGTGGGAAAAATCTCCACCGGTTCCTCAGGAACTACAGAAGCGTTTTGGTAATGCACTGACTGACACTGTACAGGAATATGGATTTAGCCCATTGCCGGCGTCCGGATTGTTGGGCCCTGTCAAAATCATTGCCATGAAAAAAGTAGAGTTTAAAAAGTAGTTGGGAGTATATCTTATGAAAAAATCTATAATCATATTCATCTTTTGCGTTTTTGCAATGTCAACATCTGTTTGGGCGGGAGCATTCAAGGCGGGTGCGGCTTTGCGTGTCATAACCCCTGACCCTTTGCTGCCGGTTTCCGGTGGTGTAGGTACGCCTAATCCTGTGACTGAAAAAAAGGGAGACTTGTTTGCCCGTGCGTTGGTGCTGGATGACGGCACAACCCGGATTGCTATAGTCAGCATTGATAATCTCGGCTGGCCCGCAAAATTGGGAGATAAATCCCGGGCACTGATCAAAGATATTGCGCCGGAGAATGTGATCATTGGTGTGACACATACCCATAGTGCTCCCGATGCGTATGGATTTCCGGACCAGAATGGTCAGCACCATGCGGACCTCGAGTATCTGGACTGGTGTGTGAAGCAGATTGCAGATGCAGTGAATGAGGCGGTGAACAATCTGGAACCCGCATCTCTAAAAATTGCTGTTGATGACGCCAAAGGTAAAATTGCTTTTAACGCATATGCACCCCGGCTTTATGATCCCCGTATGGGTGTGATACAGGCCATTGCTAAAGACGGCGCAAACGCAGGCAAACCCATTGCAACGCTGATCAATTATGCCACACACCCGGAGGTGCTGGGCTCAGAACGAGGTATTCTTTCACCCGATCTGTGCGGACCCATGTATGACCGCATTGAGGCAGAGGGCGGCGGTATTGCCCTGTTTATGAACAGTGCACAGGGAGGCATGGTAACCGCGGATGTTCGTAGAGATGACGGCAAAGAGAACAATACCTGGGAAGAATGTATCCGCATTGGTAACCTCATGGCGGACGAAGCTTTGCGCATTGTGGAAAATGCACCTGTACAAAATGATCCCGGATTGTATTGTACATCCAAAACCATTCGTTTTCCTATAGAGTCGAAAATGATGCAAATGATACTGCAAATCTCTCCGCTGGGGTATGCATTGTCTGAGGATAAATCCATCAGTACAACACTGAACCTGGTGAATATTGGTACGGCACAGGTACTTACTATACCCGGTGAGGCCCTGCCCAATGTGGGATTTTATGTAAAACGCCACATGAATACCAAACAGCCGTTGCTGTTTGGACTTACCAACGACGCTTTTGGATACATGATTGCCAAAGTGGATTTTAACAGTTTTGAACGCTATAATTATATCACCCGCACCAGCCTGGGAGAAAATACCGCCGAGATTTATATGAACGAAGCGGAAAATCTGGTCAGCAGCAGTCCGGTACCTGATGATGATTTTGTATCATTGTTCAATGGCAAGGACCTGTCCGGCTGGTATGCCAAGGATGGCAAGATCGAATCCTGGAAGTATGAGAATGGAGTTTTATCCTGTATTGCGGAAAAAGGCGGTTGGCTTACTACCAAAAAAGAATATGATAATTTTGTGCTGCACCTGGAATGGCGCATACCCGAAGGAGGCAACAGTGGTGTAGGTATCCGTTACCCTGAAAAAGGTGATCCCGCGCATGTGGGTATGGAGATTCAGGTGTTGGACGATAATGCGGAAAAATACAATGATCTCAAACCCGCGCAATATACCGGCGGCATCTATTACCAGGTGGCCGCGGAGAAAGGACATACAAATCCTCCCAGCGAATGGAATGTGTACGAGATCACCTGCAACGGCCCGCAAGTAACCATCATGCTCAATGGCGTACAGATCAATTCTGCCAACATGGACGAGGTCACCATCGCTAACGGTGACTATCTGCCGCTCAGTGAGCGTCCCCGCAAAGGGCATATCGGCATGCAATCCCATGGTACCGGCGTGGATTACCGCAATGTGATGATAAAAGAGTTAAAGTAATGTGTATGTTGGGGGAGACTTTCGAGTCTACCCTTACATTTACTTCTAATCTGTAATATTGTCTTGCATATTTAAGGCAAATTGATTTTGTTGGGTCTCCTCTGAACAAGGGGAGAGGAGTTACTATACACAAATGGGTAAATACTAATAAATATATTCTGCCCAGGGGAGAAAGATATGTTCAATAGATTGTTTTGTGTTGTATTTTTATTTACTTCGTATCTGTATGCAGTGACAGATGTTGTAACTCGTTCTAATGTGACCTATGATAAAGATGGATTATTTCTATTTTTTGCCCTAATAGACAATGAACAGTTTTTTGAGGATTGGCAAAAGCCAGAACCACCAGTTGTCAGCAGTGCTGATAAAATTCAGCGTGGTGGCCATATCTTTCCCGTTATTATTTTTGGAACGGATAGCAAAGATGATAATGGCAATGCATATCTGACTTATGATATTCAAATTCTGAAACCGGATGGTTCGATTTATGGCGATTTCAAAGACCTGTTGGTCTGGAAAGATAATCCCGCAAGCGAAATGCATTTAATGGATCAACAGATAGTGATAAGGATCGAGGAAGACGATCCGTTTGGGGCCTATAAAGTTAATGCTGTAATCCATGAAAAAAACAAGGGGATTGATGTTCCTTTGAACCTGGCATTTGAGGTGATTGAAGGCGATCCACCAACCGAAAGCATACAGACGCATAAATCCATCCAGGAAAAAAATGACGAGTGGTTCGATCGGTTTACCAGCGAATATTATAATAATCCGAATCCGGATATGGTGGATGATGCCCTGTTATATATCATCAAAAATGGAACATTGAACAAAGAAAGTGCAATTCCCCCGTTATTATTTTTCTTTGGAGAATGTTTTTATCAGAATAAGGAGATGATAGCCGAATGGAAATCTACAAGTGATGGCTGCGATTCAACGGTTGTTGATTTTGTTGAAACTATAATATACATATCTGATAATCCCAAAGAAGTTTTGAAAGCGCAGGATATCTCTCCCCAGCAGAACGACATGTGTTGGGGTGCATTTAAAGCAAGCGGTGATCCTTTTTATTTAAATATGGTAGTTCAAAACCTTGAATATCTGGAGGAACGAAAGGCATTGACGCTTTTTTTAGCAGCAGGTACGGCTGAATGGTCACTGGCCAGCAATGCGAAAGAAAATTTAGATGTATATGATAAATTACTGGTGTTAAAAGAAAGCTGTACAAAAGATATCGCTGATAAAATTGATGAATTGTTACAAAAAGATCCATCGATGATATATCAGGAGGTGATGGATATTGTTAAAGAGCAAAATGAACAGTGGAAATAAATAAATCAAATATGATGCTTTTAGGGGATAATTTTAAAATGGTTTAAATGGTAATCAGGGGGGAATTATGAATTACAATTCGAAAATCCATCACAAGCGGTCCATCCGGTTAAAAGGGTATGTTTTCAGCCAGCTGGGATTATATTTTATCACAAATTAAGATTTAATTCATAATTAATATCCCAATTTTTAATTTACAATATACCCAATTATTTTCACAGTATCATCTAATCTGCAATGCCTTTGGACAGGCCTGGGTGTTTGCTCTTAATGCATCACTATTCTTTATTCATATCTTGTAATTTGGGGTTTTTATAAGCCAATAAAATCTTTGTTGATGTCAGTAGTTATAAATATCCCACCGTGCTTTAATCAATTCAGAATCTTTATAATGAATCTTTTTCAGTTGTGACTGGAAAATAATAATTTTTGTTTTTTTGATTAAATTTGGTTAATTTGTCAAAGATTATGGGTAGCAAAAAAATTATTAATATTTTTTTATATCTTTTTACTTTTTTTATTTTATTGGGAGGCACTATGCCAAAATGGTTTTATTTTGCATTTTTAGTCTTTTTGTCTGGTATTAATGTATTGGCAGATACCGGTTATGGTAATTCCGGGACTGGTTCTCTGACATCATTACCACCGGCACAACCGGTTTTATCCACCCCGGCCAATCATAGCGGAACCGCTTTATCCGTTCTGGACTGGAATGATCTTGATCATGCTTCAAGCTATATACTGCAAGTATCATTAGCATCTAATTTTGATTCATATGTTGTGAACGAGTCCGGTTTAAACGAATCCACCTATGATGCCGGTGAATTGGTCACAAGTAATAATTACTATTGGCGGGTTTGTGCTGTAAATGTAGCCGGAACCGGTGCTTATTCCGACACATGGGATTTTACTTTTGATACATCATTACCGGTAGAGCTGATTTCTTTTTCTGCAACACGGGAGCAAGGTTCCATTGTTGTTTCGTGGAGAACTGAAACAGAATCCAATAACCTGGGATTTATTCTTGAGCGTACAAGGAATATTACAAATCCTGATTGGCAGGTTGTTGTTTCCTATGAAACACATTCTGAACTTGCCGGGCGGGGAACAATCGACAGTCCCAAAGAGTATACTTTTCGAGATACGTCCGCTCAACCCGGTACAACCTGGTTTTACCGTCTTTCCGATGTCAGTTATTCCGGTGATCTGCATGTATGCGGCACTGTTTGCAGTACAGTTGCAGAGATACCTGAAACAACAGAACTTTTGCCCTTGTATCCGAATCCCTTTAATCCACAAACCCATATACGCTATACACTCGCCGAACAAGCACAGGTTGAATTGAGTGTATATGATATAAACGGAAGAAAAGTACGGGAATTGTCAAATTGTACCCAATCCGCTTCAAGTTATAATGTTCAATGGGACAGTAAAGATGATGCAGGGAATTCGCTTCCTTCAGGAATGTACCTTGTGATATTAAAAGCAAATAATCAAATGTTAACACAAAAGGCCTTCTTGATTAAGTAGTATGGTATGAAAGAAAAAGGGAATGATGATGAAAAAGATTATAATATTACTTTTTGTTTTTTGTTCAGGTCTGCTTTATGCGCAGGCACCAGTGATTTCGAATGTTAGTTTTTCACAGCGAACAGATGGTAGTTTGATTGTGGATGTCTATTATGATGTAGATGATATGAATCTGATGAATATAACGCTGACCGCGTCTGATGATGGTGGCTCAACCTGGGACCTGAATTGCAGCAGTGTAAGCGGAGATGTGGGAAGTGCTATCAGCAAAGGTACTAATAAACACATTGTATGGGATTTTTATGCTGATAATCCCGGAATATCCGGCAGCAATTTTATGGTACGCGTAACTGCCCAGGACTATCTCGAAACCGGTACCATGACCGATCAGGATGGTAATGTATATGCAACTGTTAAGATTGGTGAAAAATGGTGGATGGCTGAAGATCTGCGAGTTACTACCTATCGTAATGGTGATCCAATTCCCCATGTAACAGATAATGCAGAGTGGTCAGCACTCAGTACAGGTGCTTATTGTTATTATAATAATGACAGCGACAATGCTGCTGTTTATGGCGCCATGTACAACTGGTATGCTGTTGTGGATCCGCGTAATCTTGCACCGGAAGGCTGGCGAGTACCTTCTGACTATGATTATAAAGTTCTTGAAATGAGTATAGGCCTGACATCTGCAGAAGCAAATAGTTCCGGTGCCAGCCGTTGCGATGACGGTGGTAAATTAAAAGAAGAAGGTACATCGCATTGGAATACGCCCAATACTTCTGCCACGAATGAAAGTGGCTTTAGAGCCCGTGGGGGTGGGTATCGATATGATGCTAACGGTGCCTTTTATTCAATGAACTATGGAGCAAGATATTGGACATCAACACATGTAGTCACAAATGTTAGTGCTTTTACGCGTGAATTATCTTATTTGAATGATGATATTATACGAAGCTATGATGAAAATGGATTCGGCCTGTCTGTTCGTTTGGTGAAAGAATAAGATCTATATTTTAAGTATTGAATTACAAGATTATTATTCTATATTTCATTATACTTTTTGTTTATAAAACCCGAGGTGCGGCGTGAAAAGATTAGTGATTTTGCAGTTGCTGTTTGTTGTACTGTTGTTAACCGGTACTCTCCTGGCGGAGCAGGATAACGGCCGGATTATTATGGATTTTAATCACGACTGGTTGTTTGAACAGGATGACTGGGTTGGGTTAAACAATGCCAGTCATTGGGACTGGAAGGATTCGCACTGGATCAAAATCCAAACTCCGCATTCCTATAATGCGGATGATTCATTTGATAATGTTCGATGGTATTATCGTGGATATGCATGGTATCGGAAACATTTTACGGTACCTGCTGAACACAAGGGTAGAAGAATTTTTATTTGTTTTGGCGCAATAAGTAATCAGTCCGAGATTTGGGTGAATGAGCAGTATATGGGCAAGTTCAACAGCGGTTTTACGCCCATTGAGATTGATGTGACTGATGTTTTAAACTGGGACAGTGAAAACCTGATCTCCGTGCGGGTAAACAATATCCATAATGACGAAATTCCACCCGGGCGCTGGCGCATGGATTACAATGTATATGGTGGAATCTATCGCGAAGTGACGATTGAGAGCCTGTCTGATGTTTATCTTGAAAAATATGATCTGTTTGCAACCACACCGGTGGTAAACGAAAAAGAATCTGTTATTAATACTGCCGTTAAAGTGAGTAATACCTCCCAGGAGTATCGTACCATTCTTGTACGCACAACCGTGTTAGATGGTGCGCAGGAAAAATCGGTTTCTGAACAATCCATTACCATACCACCGGAGCTCACACGGGCTGTCTCTAATCTTGAAAGTATTGTAAAAAATGTCAAGTTATGGTCGCCTGATCAACCCAACTTGTATTTACTCAACGTTGAATTGTTTGAAAACAATCAATTAATTGATCAATTGAAAACAAAGATCGGATTTCGTTCATTCGAGTTTACTGCTAATAAGGGTCTCTTGTTCAATGGAAAACCTTTGAAAACCAAAGGAATTAACAGACATCAGTGTTATCCGGGATTGGCAAACGCAGTACCCAAGCGCCTACAGGTCCAGGATGCAGTGATACTAAAGGATTTGGGAGTTAACTTTGTACGCTGTTCGCATTATCCCCAGCATCCTGATTTTTTAAACGCATGCGACAGTTTGGGAATCCTGGTTTATGAAGAGCCGGTGTCGTGGCAGCATATTGGCGGTAGAGAGTTTATGGAAAATATGGACTATATGTTCGATGCCATGTTGCGAAGGGACCGCAATCACCCATCCATCATTCTCTGGGGATTAATGAATGAAGGACGTTCTGCTGAAATGTTCAAGTTGCTGCAAGCCACTGCGGATCGTTTGGATTCTACGCGTCCCACTTGTTATGCTGAAAATCATATCAAAGAAGCACTTGAACAAGGTACGGCGTTTATACCCGATATTTTGGCTCTCAATTACAAAATTGAAGCGTATGATGAACTGCACAAGAATTATCCCGAGCTTATACTCATCAGTTCCGAATGTACCAATCCTGATAAAACATATATTGGCGATTATACCAGTGAAATGAAATCTTTTGCAAGTGTAAAGCAAGATTTAGACTTGATAGAAAGTAAAAGCTATTTGCCCGGTGCATGTATTTGGGGATTCCATGATTATGGCAGCGAGTACAAGCCAGTATGGCCCATACAAACCTCAGGTGTTGTAGATTATTACCGTCGTTACAAGGAACCGGCTTGGTATATAAAAGCGCGCTGGAGTAAAGAGCCTTTTGTGCATATAGCCGGTACCTGGGATAATGATAAATCCCCGGGTGAACCTGTTAATGTTAATGTATGGCACAATGGTGATAAAGTGGATCTGTATTTAAATGGAAAAAAGATCCAATCCTCTAAAGAAAAAGAATGTGAATGGAATGTTCCTTTTGAACCCGGCAAGCTAAAAGCGGTTGCAAAGCAGGGCAGAGAGCAGGTTGAGCATGTATTGATCACACCAGGTGATCCTGCAGCTATCCAATTGACGGCTTTGAGCAATGAAATGTTTGCAGATGGATACGACGCAATTCCCGTTACCGCGCAACTGGTGGATGCTGATGGTAATCCTGTTCACGTTAATGGAGTAGAGATTGCATTCGAATCAACAAATGGCGGTAAAATTATAGGTATTGGCGGGGCAAAATCTGCTGAAAGTGCAGATGGAAGTGCAGTGGTACTCGTACAATCCACTGGCAAATCTGGCAACATTACAGTTACTGCCAAAGCAAAAGCGTTAAAAGGCAGTTGTGAAATAATATCTCGTTAGGCATTTGTATCATTCCGGCAGAATTAAACTGCCGGAATGAACATATTTTGTAACATATTTATTTCCTCTTTTTGTATTTCTGCAAAAAATTCATTCCATTTTTGTGAAAAATTTCCTAACTTGTATTCTGTAAATGTAGTTTTGAACAAAATATTAGAGATGAAAGGAAGATAGATGCCGAAGATACTGCATGCTGAATTCCTGGCAAAAGATATCAAATTATTCCGAATTGAAGCACCCAAGATCAGTAAAAAACGTCAGGCCGGTCAGTTTGTGATTGTGCGTGTGCATGACAAAGGTGAGCGTATTCCGCTGACCATTGCGGATTCTGATCCGGTTGAAGGGAGTGTAACTATCATTGTACAGGGTATCGGTAAGACTACAAAGTTATTGAACCGGTTCAATACCGGTGATGAGGTAATGGATATTGTAGGTCCATTGGGAAAACCCTCAGAAATTGAAAAATTTGGTAAAGCATGTGTAATTGGTGGTGGTGTAGGTACTGCTATTGCTTTTCCAACAGCAAAGGCGTTAAAGCAAGCCGATAACCATGTTATTTCTATTATTGGCGCCAAGAACAAAGATCTGGTCATTCTTGAAAAAGAAATGCAGGAATTTTGTGATGAAACCTATGTCACTACCGATGACGGCAGTTACGGATATCACGGCTTTGTGACCGGCAAGTTGAAAGAACTGATTGATAGCGGCAATAAACCCGATTTTGTTCTGGCAATTGGACCTATCATGATGATGAAAAGTGTTGCGGATATTACTCGCGAATACGGTATAAAAACCATGGTTAGCTTGAACCCGGTTATGGTAGATGGCACTGGTATGTGCGGTGGTTGTCGTGTAAATATCGGTGATTCGGTACAATTTGTATGTGTAGACGGACCGGAATTTGATGCACATCAGGTAGATTTTCAGAGTTTATTGAACCGTAATACTGCTTATGCTAATCAGGAAAAAGCATCGCTTGAATCTATTGGTCATGATCATGGCGAGGATGGATGCAGACTTGATGCTGCTGTTAAAGAATTAGAGTAATAACTATAGAATGTAAAAGGATCAACCCTATGAATGAACTTTCAGCCAAAGAAAGACGACAAATACCGCGGCAAAAGATGCCCGAACAGGATCCCATGCAGAGGGTTACGAATTTTAAAGAGGTTAATTTGGGTTATACCGTTGAAATGGCCCAAAAAGAAGCCCTTCGGTGTTTGCAATGTAAAAAACCGGTTTGTGTGTCAGGTTGTCCTGTTAATATCAATATACCCAGATTCATCAATTATATCGTAGAAGGTGACTTTGCGGCTGCCAGTCAGTCTATTAAAGAAGATAATATGCTGCCAGCTATCTGCGGACGTGTATGTCCCCAGGAAGAACAGTGCGAAAATCTGTGTATTGTCGGAAAGAAAGGCGATCCCGTTGCTATTGGTAACCTGGAACGCTTTGTAGCCGATTACGAGCGAACAAACCAACCTCTTGAAGTTAAAGCAGCTGAACGGAAATCCGATAAAAAAGTAGCAGTTGTTGGCAGCGGCCCTGCCGGTTTGTCATGTGCCGGTGATTTGGTGCAGATGGGTTATGGCGTAACCGTTTTTGAAGCTTTTCATGAACTTGGTGGTGTATTGGTTTACGGTATTCCTGAATTTCGTCTGCCAAAAGATATTGTAAAGCAGGAAATTAATAATCTCAGTAAAATGGGTGTGGAATTTGAGCCTAATGCTGTTATTGGTCGTGTAGATACTATTGACGAGTTGTTGAGCGATGGTTATGATGCTGTTTTTGTAGCATCAGGTGCAGGATTACCCTGGTTTATGGACCTTCCCGGTGAAGATCTGATTGGCGTATATTCTGCCAATGAATTTTTAACCCGCGTAAACCTGATGAAAGCATATCGTTTCCCGGAATATGATTCACCGGTAATCAGTGTAAAAGACAAGAATGTAGCAGTTATAGGTGGTGGAAACACCGCAATGGACTCTGTACGTACCGCTAAACGTTTGGGTGCTAAAAATGCTTATATTCTGTATCGTCGTTCAGAGGTTGAAATGCCAGCGCGTAATGAAGAAATTCATCATGCCAAAGAAGAGGGCATTGAATTTAAAATGCTTACCAGTCCATTAGAATTTTTGGATAATGGTAAAGGTTGGTTGAATGGTGTGAAATGCATTAAAATGGAGTTGGGTGAACCCGATGCTTCCGGTCGCCGCAGACCTGTTCCTATGGAAGGATCAGAATATGTAATTGATATTGATTTAGCCATTATTGCAATTGGTAATGGATCGAATCCATTGATCCAACAGACAACACCGGATCTTGAATGCTCAAAACGCGGAACCATTGTTGTGGATGAAGAAACAGGTGCAACATGTAAAAAAGGTGTTTATGCAGGTGGTGATGTTGTAACGGGTGGCGCTACGGTTATTCTGGCAATGGGAGCCGGACGAAAAGCAGCAAAATCTATACATGAATATTTAACAAATGGCAAAGTCAATTAAAGCTTTAAATAAAAAAAAGCCCCTAAATAAGGGGCTTTTTTTTAATCTACACCGTATTTTTTCAATTTCCTCAATAACGTATCCCTGTGTATACCCAGCATGGTTGCAGCCATACTCTTGTTACCTTTGGCCATATCAAGTACACCCATAATATGATCCTGCTCAACATCTGCTAAAAGTAATGAAGAACGTTTTTCTTTTTTCCCGGGTTTTTCTTTAGCTTTACCATTGGTTAAATGGGCAGGGAGATCAAATTTCATAATCTCATTGCTTTCGCATATAGATACTGCGCTGCGAATAACATTGATAAGCTCCCTAACATTACCCGGCCAGGAATAGTTTTGCAAGGTTGTCAGCGTTTCTTTGTTGATCTTGATCTTTTTGGTGGATTTGGAATTGTACTCATTAGCAAAGTGCTGTGCAAGTGCAGGAATGTCATTTGTGATTTCGCGAAGTGCCGGCATTCTGATGGTAATTGAATTGAAAACATGGAACAGTTCGAAATCAAAAACGCCTTCTTCAACTTCCTGTTCAAGATTGTGGCTTGTAGATGCTATGAATCTTACATCTACTTTGACCGGCTCCGGATTACCGGCATATTTAATTTCTCCGGTTTTAATTACTTCTAATAATTTGGTTTGTAACGATGATTTGAGATTTCCAATTTCTTCCAGATAAAAAGTGCCGCCATTAGCTTTTTCTATCTCGGATGGTTTTGAGCCGGATTTGGAGCCAAACAGGTCATTTTCAAGATGTACATCTTTGCATGTTGTACAATTGAGTGTTACAAAGTTCTGGTCAGCACGATCACCAGATTTGTGGATTTGTAAAGCGGCCAATTCTTTTCCGGTTCCACTTTCACCTGTTATGAGTAAAGGTAAATCAGATTTTGAAACCAGACCAATAATCTTGTTAATGTTTTGGATACGGAATGCTGTTCCTTGGAGATTATTGTTAAAATAATTGCTATCTGGTTTGTAGACATTAGTAGGTTTACCATTTTGGACCTGGCTCATAATGTCTCTGATTTGTGCAAGGAAATCGTCCATAACAATGGGTTTTATAATGTACTGATATGCTCCTTGCTTGATTGATTCTATAGCGTTTCCTATAGAACCATAACCAGTCATCATAATTACTACAGTTTCGGGCTTTCTGGCCTTAACCTCTTTTAACAAATCCAATCCGGAGACCCCCGGCATTTTGATATCCGTCACAACAATATCAATATCATTGAGTTCGAATATCTCCAGGGCCTTTTCCCCCGAATTTGCTGTAATGCATTCAATTCCCTCAAGTTCGAATACATCACTAATGACCCGTAAGCAATTGTCTTCATCGTCTACCAGTAAAATTGTTGGTTCATAGTCTTGCATAATACAATCCTGCTTGAATGAATTTGTTAGTTTTTTAGTTCATTTAAAGGGTTCTTGGGATTAGAATCTATCGCTGGGAGACAAATTGTAAATGTCGTTCCCGAGTTACCATTGGAAGAAACCTGAATTGTACCATTGTTTCGTTCTATAGCAGTTTGTACTATCGATAACCCTATACCTACATTCTGCCCTTCTTCTTTGGTGGAAAAAAATGGATCGAAAATTTTGTCTAAAATGTGTTTTGGGATCCCTTTGCCTGTATCTGATATGGTCACCCGTATCTTGTCGTCTTTCATTTCCGTTATTACGGTTAAATCACCACCTTTAGGCATAGCATCTCTAGCGTTCAGAATCAGGTTTAAAAAAATTTGCTTCATATCATCTGGATTCACAAAACATTTTTCAACATTGTTTAATTCCTTATTTAGTGAAATATTGTTGATAAATAGTTCTTTTTCAACCAGAACCAGGGTTTGGTTTACAAGCTGGTTAATTTCTGTTTCTGTTTTGTCTGAACCTGATTTTCTTGAAAAATCTAAAAGATTGACAATAATATTCTGGGTGCGTTGTATCTCTTGCCTGATGATATTTAAATGCTCATGTGCCTTGGGCTCTTCTGATTTTAATATCCTTTGCAAAAAGTATATGGAAGAACTGATTGTATTTAACGGATTTCGTATTTCATGTGCAATAGCGGCTGCAAGTTCTCCCATAACTGCCAGCTTTTCAGACATGATTAGCTTTTCCTGTACTTCGTTCAGACGGGCATCAGTTTGTCTGACTCGCTGCTGTAAATCACGATTCCGTTTTTCAAATTCCTGAATTGCCTGTATACGTTGTGAAGAATCCCGAAAAATACATCCCACACCAATGATCCGTTCTCCCTGCAAGATGGGTAATAATTTGGCATCAACGGATGTGACTGTTTCTGCTGATTGCCTTAATTTCCAATCTGTGCCTTTTACTTCCATACCTTGAAGCACCCTGTCAAAAAATGCCAGGATAGCCGAAGAAAACATGGGATCAAATATGTCTACAAGTTTATATTTTTTATCTTTGTTCTTTAATTGAGGAATGATGATCTTGGCCTGTTTATTGGCGTGATCAATAATCCCTTTGCTGTCTAACAGTAAAACAATATCATCTGTGTTTTCTAAAAGATCTTTAAACTGTTCAATGTATCTGACTTTATTCTTGCGTTCGATAGTACTTTCAATTCTTGCAAGAAGCTCATCCCTGTCAAATGGTTTGGTAATATAATCGTCTGCCCCCAGTTTTAAACCATTGACTTTATCCTTGCTGTTTGATCTTGCCGTCAGCATAATTACCGGTATTTCCTTGAGTGGGGGAGAAGATTTGAAAAATTGGATCAATTCAAATCCGTCCTTGTCCGAATTTAACATTACATCAAGTAAAATTAAATTGTAATCATGCTGGTAGGCTTTACGCACAGCGGATTTAGCAGTGTTACACCAGTCTACATGGTAGCCTTTTTCTTTTAAAAAATAAGATACTACAAATGCCTGGTCTTTATTATCTTCAACCAGGAGTATATAGGGTTTGTCAAAATCGCGCATATTTTGCATTAATTTTCCCCTTTTGTGGAGAAAATGTTCGTTAATGTAACCTTTAAATAATTATAAAGATACATTAGATGTCCATATTCATTTATAAAATAGTAAAGATTTTTAAATTTCAAAATAAAAAATTAATTTTCAATGATTTTTCTCATTTTTTTTAATTTATAATTAAAAAACGACAGTCATATTTTGACTGTCGTTTTTAGAAGAGTGTGTTTGAGGGGGAGAGAGAGAGAATATTTATTCAACCTGTCCGGTTATTAAACTGCACATGTACAAGTGCTTGTTGATGATGATTTCTGCGTTACCTTCATCTACATCAATGGTAAATGATTTTTCAATTGACCGATCTACCATGCCGTTTTCTCCGTTGAATTCTATATCGGCATTATAAGTACCGGTAATTTGTCCTGTATAGTGCTGGGTCAGGTCTGCACTGCTCATACGAGGACCTGCCAAAGTAAAGGATAATGCTGTTGAATGATTATGTATGCGTGTAAACCTTTCTGTAGTAATGGTATCTACAGCCGCGCGTGAGTAATTTCCTACAAATGTTACAGTATCTGTATTTACACCCGTTGCAGTAAAGCTGCCATCCAGTTCTAGCAATTCCTGTGATAATTTGAGTGTTTTATGACGTCCTTCTCCTGTTACAATTTTAAACGTCATTGTGGTGGCTGTATCATTATTGGTTATCCAGAATTTTTGAGGAACATTGCCTGAATTCAGGAACTGGACCTGGTATTCTCTTTCAATCAATGCGTAAAAAGAGCTTTCTTCATATCCGCGTTCACGTTTAACTGATATAATCCACGATTGTGTGGCTTCATCCCAGTTTTTTTCTTTGGATTCAAAAAAGTCACCCTCAGTTTTTGCCAGAGATTCTTCACCGGCCAGAACCATCATATCGTTCATTTGGTCCATCATACCACCGGTGTCTTCACCAACGGTTCCGGCAACAGATTCAGCAACATCTGCGTTTTCATCATATGCAAAGTTACTCTCTGGTTCAATAGGACTGTTTTCACTACAACCTGTCAAGGTAATGATTGATACCAAAATACTTGTAGAAATGAATGATGCGATTCGTTTGGTGGTCAAGACTTTCATGATGTTCTCCTGTATGTTAGTTTGTTTTTGTTTCTGCCCTTGTTTTGGCAATGGATATGCCAGAATTATCTTCTGGTTTGCAAGTTTATAATTTACAAGGGATTGGTTTGTTTTAGCCGTTTACAGGAGAATCACAATCTGTACCTACAGGTACAGATTGTGTGCAAAAGTGTTCAATTTAATTATTATAAGTTGAATTGGATAGTGGGGAAGTTTTTAAATTTCGCTGGTTTCCGTTTGTTTATTTTCCTGCTTTTTACGCTTTTTAAATAATGCTCTTGAAAATAATCCAATTAAATAACCGATCAACAGCATAATGATCATTAGAATAATTAATGATGTGGATACCTGCCAGAATAACAATTGAAAAGTAACAATTGTTGTATTCTGGATTAGGATTATAGTAAATAGAGTTAATAGTACGGTGATAATAATGGTTTTGATCTGCATGAATTCATCCTTTCTGTTATTTAATCTTTATACGTAAAACTGATGAATTGTTTTCAATATTCATTTTAAAATGATTTTTCTCTATTGAGAGGAGCCAAAATTCGTTGACTCTTGTAAAGGGTTTTACTATATTAATAAACTATATATATTTAGGTCTGCTTTTATGCAGTAATGAACCAAACCGATGACAGAGATTGAGGAGTTTCATGGGCTTTAAAGAACTTGACAAGGTATACGATCCGACCAAAGTTGAAGATAAATGGTACACTTATTGGGAAGAGCACAAGCTTTTTCATGGTGATGAAACAAGCAAGAAAAAGCATTATTCTATTGTAATTCCACCGCCTAATGTGACCGGTATGTTGACCATGGGGCACATTTTGAATAATACGATTCAGGATCTGTTGATTCGATGGAAAAAAATGCAGGGCTATGAAACCTTGTGGATGCCGGGTACGGACCATGCCGGTATTGCTACTCAGAACAAGGTAGAAGCTGCCATCGCAGAAGAAGGTTTGGACCGCCACATGCTGGGACGCGAAAAGTTTTTGGAGCGCGTGTGGGAATGGAAAGAAAAGTATGGCGGCATTATATTTAAACAATTACGTCATCTGGGTGCTGCTTGTGACTGGGACCGTGAATGCTTTACCATGGATGAAAACCTCAGTTTTGCGGTTAAAAAAGTATTTGTAAGTTTGTATGATAAAGGTTTGATATATAGAGGACGCCGTTTAATCAACTGGTGTCCCAAATGTTATACGGCTCTGGCTGATGAAGAAGTAGATAATGTAGAAACCGAAGGCAAGTTTTGGGACCTGGCATATCCATTAGCTGATGGATCAGGAGAGATCATTGTATCTACTACACGTCCTGAAACCATGCTGGGTGATACCGCTGTTGCTGTACATCCCGAAGATGAACGTTACAAGGCAATGATTGGTAAAAAAGTGCGTTTACCTTTGATTGGACGTGAGATCCCCATTGTTGGTGATGAACATGCTGATCCTGAATTGGGAAGTGGAGCAGTCAAGATAACACCCGCACATGATTTTAACGATTTTGAAGTAGGCCAACGTCATAATCTGGAACAGATCTCGGTAATTGACGCACATGGTAAAATGAATGAAAATGCAGGGCATTATAACGGTTTGGACCGTTTTGAAGCCCGTAAAAAGATCCTTGCTGATCTTGAGAATTTGAAACTGTTGCGTGGTGAGCGTAATAAAATCGTTGCAATTCCCAAATGCTACCGTTCCGGAGATATTGTAGAGCCGCATCTTTCAGACCAATGGTTTGTTAAAATGGAACCCCTGGCTAAGCCGGCTATCAAGGTCGTTCGTGAAGGTCAGATCAAATTCCATCCCAAACATTGGGAAGAGACCTATTTTCATTGGATGGAAAACATCCGTGACTGGTGTATAAGCCGTCAAATCTGGTGGGGACATCGAATTCCTGCCTGGTATTGTGAACACGGACATGTAACGGTTTCCATTGACGAACCAAAAGCATGCGTTGAATGTGGCAGTACCAACCTTGAACAGGAACAGGATGTTTTGGATACCTGGTTTTCATCCTGGTTGTGGCCGTTCAGTACACTGGGTTGGCCTGACGAAACAACAGATCTGAAAAAGTTTTTCCCAACAGATACACTGGCAACCGGCCCGGATATTATTTTCTTCTGGGTTGCCCGTATGATTATGGCTTCACTTGAATTTATGGATGATATACCCTTCAAAGATGTTTATTTCAATGGAATGATCCGTGATTTGTCAGGTAAGAAAATGTCAAAATCACTTGGCAACTCTCCTGATCCGCTTTGGCTGATCAATGGAGTTGAAGGTAAAGATATTACAGCATTTTCAAAAGTGAATCCATCTTATAAAAAAGGTGTAACTGCATATGGAGCGGATGCTATCCGTTTAACCATGGTTTATTTAACACCCCTGGGTGGAGATATAAAATTTGACCACACCTTGATTGAATTGGGTCAAAAGTTTACCAATAAACTTTGGAATGCATCACGTTTTGTATTGATGAATCTGGATGAAGACCAACCGGTACTTTTACTGAGTGATATTCCTGAATCTAATCTGGAAATGGCAGACAAGTGGATTTTGTCACGTTTGAACCGCGCTATTATCGAGATTGAAAAGTCATTACATGATTTTAGAATGAATGATGCTACTCATGCGCTTTACAGCTTTATCTGGACCGAGTATTGTGACTGGTACATTGAGCTGATCAAGAGCCGGTTATATGATAGTAATAATCCGAAAAAACAACAGGTTGCACGTTCCGTAGCTGTATATATACTTGATAATATAGTACGTTTGCTGCATCCGTTTATGCCTTTTATTACAGAAGAATTGTGGCAAAACCTGCCGGATGTATTACATCAGGAAAGTGATGTGAAATCCATTATGAGCCAGCCATATCCCAAGGCAGAGACCGAAAGAATTGATGCATCTGTAGAAAAAGATATGTCACTGTTGCAGCAGATTATAGGTGCCATTCGAAATATACGCGGTGAAATGAATGTTCCCCCGGCCAAAGAAGCGGATTTAATTGTTCTGGGTGCATCAAAAGCAAAACAGGCATTGATCAAAAGCAGTTCACATTCTATTCAGAAACTTGCAAGAGTATCTCATATTGCCTTTGACAATGAACGTCCCAAACTTTCTGCAACTGCTGTTGTGCAGGGAATGGATATTGTTGTTCCGCTTGCCGAATTGATTGATATTGAAGTGGAAAAAAGCAGGCTTTCAAAAGAGATCGAAAGAATTGATAAACAACTTGCCGGATTGAGTAAAAAACTGTCAAATCGTGATTTTATTGCCAGAGCACCCAAGGATGTAATTGATAAAGAAAAAGAAAAGCAGGAAAATTGGCAAACCAGCTTGAAAAAGTTGGAAGAGAATTTGCAACTTTTGCTCCAGGATTAGGTTTAATAAAGCAAACCTGTTGTTTTACTGACAGGAACACAAGTTATGTTTATTAAACAAAGGAGAGGGGTTTAATATGAAAACAGTAAAAGGAATTATAATTATGCTGTTATTGCTGTCTACTGCGGTTGTTTTTGCTAATGATATGGCAGTAACAATATATAATGATAATTTGGCACTTGTAAGAGATTCTCGTAATGTATCTCTTGAAAAAGGTGTAAAACCTTTTCGGTTTACCAATGTTGCATCACAAATTGATGCTACATCTGTGCATTTTAAAGCTGTTTCAGGCAATAATAGTGTAAATATGCTTGAGCAGAATTATGAATATGATCTGGTTGGTACAAACAGATTACTGGAAAAATATATTGACCAGAATATTGTTGCAACCATCAAAGACGGTGGAACCATAAATGGCACGTTGCTGAGTGCAATGGGTGGTGATATCATCGTTCAGACATCTGATGGAACGATAAAAGCATTAAAATCCACTTCACTTGAAAGTGTAGAATTTCCCTCATTACCTGATGGTTTGATAACCCGGCCAACACTGGTATGGCTTCTCGATTCCCCCAAAACAGGTGATTATAATGCTCAGATCAGCTATCTTACACGGGGCATCAACTGGCATGCCGAGTATGTTGCTGTGGTAAATACTGATGATACCGCACTAAACATGAGTGGCTGGGTTTCTGTTGAAAACAATTCCGGAGCAACCTATGAGAATGCCAAGCTAAAACTGGTTGCAGGAGATGTGAATATTGAACAACCCGAATCTCGTCGTAATTATGACCGTATGGCCAAAGCTGATGTTTTATATGCAGCTGCTGAACCGCAATTTGAAGAAAAATCCTTTTTTGAATACCATTTATATACGCTTCAACGCCCCGCTACAATCAAAGATCGTCAAATTAAACAACTTTCTTTGTTTCCCCCGGCCGGTGCCGATGTAAAAAAGATATATACTTTTAACGGCAACAGGCAAAACAAGGTCAATGTTACCCTTGAGATGAAAAATAGTAAAGATAATGGTTTGGGTATGCCGCTGCCAAAAGGCAAGATTCGGGTGTATAAAACCGATGTTGATGGATCTCAAGAGTTTATTGGAGAAGATACTATTGACCATACTCCCAAGGATGAAACCGTGCGCATTTACCTGGGAGATGCATTTGATATTGTTGGTGAACGCATTGTTGTAGATACCAAGAAAATTGGACGTGAAAGTCGGCAGCAAACGGTACGCATTAAACTCCGTAACCACAAGGATGAGGCTGTAACTGTTTATGTTGTAGAAAATCTTTGGGGTGATTGGGAGTTTATTGGTGATACTCCAAAAATTTCTAAAAAAGAAGCGCACAAGGTAGAGTTTGAAATCAAAGTGCCATCGAATGGCGAAACTCAATTTGAATATACTGTTCTTTTTAAATAATTATCAGGATTATGACCCAGGCTGCATCCATATTAAACGAGCCCATTGAAAAGTTACCCAGTATTGGGCCCAAGCGTGCAGCTGCTTTGAATAAAGTGGGTATCTATCAGATCATTGACTTTTTCTACTATTTCCCAAGACGTTATCTGGACCGGTCTTATATTGGCAAAATTGCCCAGTTGAAAAACGGCCAGGAAGCAACCATTATTGGACGTGTTGTGAAATACGAGCTTGTTCGTGGTAAACGGAATCGGTTCCATTTGTATGTGACTGATGGAACATCGTACTTGACATGTATCTGGTTCAGCAAGTTTACCATCTGGCAGCGATTGTTCAAGCCGGGAGACTGGTATGCATTCAGCGGCAAAGTAACCCGATTTGACGGTATGCAGATGGTACATCCCGAGTTTGATATGCTGGGCAATCAGGCGGAAGGAGAGTTGATACACACCGGTAAAATTATACCACTTTATCCTTCTACGGATGCCCTGACAAAGACCAAATTTGACAGTCGTGGTTTTCGGCGACAGATGGTTGATCTGATCAAGCTTTATAAAAAAAGCATACGAGAGACTATACCGCAAGATATTCTTGAACGCCAAAAGTTAATGGGACTGGCAGACGCGCTTGAGCAAATCCATTTTCCTGTGAGTCATGAGGTTAAAGCTGAAGCGAGTAAAAGGTTAAAGTTTGACGAGTTGTTCTTTATGGAACTGCTGGTTGCGTTACGGAAAACCCATTACTCGGATGGCCGTGGCGGTATTCAGTTTACACAGGTTGGAGACCGGGTAAAAACGTTGGTTGACAATCTGCCTTTTGAACTGACTGATGCCCAGAAACGTGTGATCCACGAGATTCGTGCGGATATGAAGAGTCCCCGTTCCATGAATCGTTTATTACAGGGTGATGTAGGTTCAGGAAAGACCATGGTAGCCATTATCAGCATGCTGATTGCTGTGGAAAACCAATACCAGGCTGCTATTATGGCTCCAACAGAAATTCTGGCAGAACAGCATTACCTTACAATCCATGAAATGCTGGATTCTATCGGAGTTAAAGCCGTCTTGTTGGTAGGTGGACAAAGCAAAGCGGTTCGCGAGGAAGTACTTGAAGCAATTGCTACACAGCAAGCGCATATAATAGTTGGCACGCATGCACTGATACAGGAAACTGTTGATTTTCAGAATCTGGGACTTGTGATCATTGACGAGCAGCACCGTTTTGGTGTATTGCAGCGTGCAAAGCTTATGGAAAAAGCAATCAATCCTGATGTTCTTGTCATGACGGCAACTCCAATTCCCCGGACGTTGTCCATGACTGTTTATGGTGATCTGGATGTATCGATTATAGATGAACTGCCTGCAGGAAGAAAGCCCATTGTTACAGAATGGCGGCAGGAACGGTCTCGTTCCAAAGTGTATCATTTTGTTCGGGACCAGGTAGCCAAAGGTTCGCAGGTTTATATTGTCTTTCCATTGGTGGAAGAGACAGAAAAGTCGGATTTAAAAGCTGCTACCGATAGTTATGAGATTATGAGTACCACGTTTTTCAAAGATTATCGATTGGGTTTGTTGCACGGTCGAATGAAAAGCGAAGAAAAAGAAGCGGTAATGGCTGCTTTTAAAAAGGGTGATATTCAAATCCTTATCAGTACCACGGTGATTGAGGTTGGTGTGAATGTCCCCAATGCAACCATCATGTTGATAGAACATGCAGAACGTTTTGGCTTAACCCAGCTGCACCAGTTGCGTGGACGTGTTGGACGCGGTGATAAGCAGTCCTGGTGTATTTTGATAGGATATGGACAATTATCCGCGGAAGCCAGAAAACGCCTCGATACTATGGCCATGACCAATGATGGATTCAAGATAGCCGAGATCGATTTGGAATTACGGGGCCCCGGTGAGTTTTTTGGAACAAAGCAGCATGGGTTCCCTGAATTGAAAATTGCAGATATTGTTAAAGATATGGACCTTTTACACAAGGCCCGAAAAGAAGCGTTTCAACTGGTGCAAAAAGATCCACAGTTGAAACTGGATACTGATCTTGGTACCCGGCACCATTTTGTCAGAACCTATAATGAAAAATTTGACCTGGCATGGGTAGCATAATAAAACGGAGGTTTTAAAATGTCAAAAAACCGGGATAAAAGCGAGATTTACAAAATGTTGTTTCTGAATTTGGTTTACAGCATGCAGACTGCTGCATTGCAAAATCTGGGTCAACAGGAAAACCCAATGACTGATGAAATGACAGTAGACCTTGAGCAGGCTGAAAACTATATCGATTTACTTGAAATGCTGAAAATGAAAACTGAAAACAATCTGGAAAAAGAAGAGAAACAGTTCCTGACCAATGCGTTAACAGAACTGCAAACCATATACGTATCAGAAAAAAACAAGAAATAGATTTGGATGGAAATGGGAAAACACAGTAGACAAGTTTGGGAAGATTTTTGGGAAGATAAAAAAGATATACATAATGTATATTCTAACAATGACCGGATTATTAATCAGATTCGGGAATTGGGTTCCATGCAAGATAAATGGGTAATGGAAATTGGTGCTGGCTCAGGTCGCGATGGATTTAAACTTGTGGATATGGGTGCCAAAGTCATATTGCTCGATTATGCGCAGAGTTCGCTTGATGTTTTGAAAAAGCTGGCACAGGAATTTAATAAACCTGTAATTCTGGTGCAGGGCGATGCCTTTCAATTGCCGTTTAAAACCGATGCCTTGGATCTGGTATATCATCAAGGATTACTTGAGCATTTTACCAATCCCCAGGATATTCTGGCAGAAAATCACAGGGTAATAAAACCCGGTGGTTATACACTGGCAGACGTTCCACAACGATATCATTTATATACAGTTGTTAAACATATACTCATCTTGATGAACAAGTGGTTTGCCGGTTGGGAAACTGAATTTTCAATTGGACAGCTCGGTAAAATGTTCAAAGGATTGGGTTTCGATATCCATAAATCCTATGGAGACTGGATGCGTCCCAGCTTTTTTTATCGTTCATTGCGTGAAGTGATGAAAAAAGTGGGTATTCAGCTACCTTTGTATCCCAAACCGGTTCCGGTATTATCTCCACTTGTCAAGTCTTTCGAAAAGACGTTTGCCAAAACCCGCTTTGCCTTGTATACATTTATGGACATTGGTATCATTGGTAAAAAGAAAAAGGTTTGATCTTTGACAAAAAGTAAACCTTTGAACATACTGGTTATCAACTGGCAGGATATTACCAATCCCTTTGGCGGGGGAGCAGAAGTCCATTTTCATGAGATATTTAAGCGTGTTGCCGCTTTGGGGCACAAGGTAACGTTGTTGTGTTGTAAATATCCTGGTGCTGCCGAGTATGAAGAACTTGATGGAATCCGAATTGTGCGTGCGGGTTCACGAAATTTGTTCAATTTTTATGTACCGTTTATGTACAAAAAGCTTTTAAAAAAACATGATTATGATATTGTTATAGATGATATTAACAAGATTCCATTTTATACTCCCTATTACGTCAAGAAACCTTTGCTTGCTATTGAGCACCACCTGTTTGGCAAAAGTATTTTTATGGAAACTTTTTTTATCCCTGCGAGTTATGTTTATTATTCAGAGAAACTTGTACCATTTGTATATAGAAACACTCCTTTTGCCGTGGTTTCGGAAAGTACCCGGCAAGAGTTGCTGAATTCCGGTGTGAAAAGCAAAATAGATCTACTGTATAATGCCGTTGAATTGAATGATTATAAATATGATGAGATATTAAAAAGTCAGACACCTCTAGTGGGTTATCTGGGACGTTTGAAAAAGTACAAGCAGGTTGAGCATTTTGTAAAAGCAATGCCCGCGGTAATTGAGGCGGTTCCTGAAACCCGTTTTGTTATAATGGGAGGAGGAGACTATCAACCTCAATTAGAGATCTTGGCAAATGAATTGGGTGTTGCAGAAAAGATTACTTTTACCGGTTTTGTTCCACATGAGGTAAAAGTGGAGTGGTTGAATAAAATGTGGTTTGCTGTTAATCCATCACCCAAAGAAGGTTGGGGATTGACGGTTATCGAGGCAAATGCCTGTGGTACCCCGGTTATTGCAGCAGATTCACCCGGGTTGCGGGATTCTGTGGTTGATACCGAAACCGGATACCTGTATCCTTTTGGAAATGTTGAAAAATTGCAGGAAAAGATGATTTTTCTGTTGAAAAATGAAAAAATAAGGCAAAATTTATCAAAAAATTCCTTACATTGGGTTCAAAAATTTAGTTGGGACCAGTCCGCAGAGACGGCTGTGAGAATCATGGAGGATGTAATTAATTAGTATCGGAGATCCATAATGAAGAACTTTAAGTTGATTAACCGGGTGTTCGCCGGTGTTTCTTTTTTGTTTTCAATCATTATTTATCTCAGAACCATTGCGCCAACTGTGTCGCTATGGGACTGTGGTGAATTTATTACCTGTTCTTATATTTTAGGTATTCCTCATCCCCCGGGTGCGCCGTTTTATCTGTTGTTGGGACGTATTTTCAGCATGATTCCCTTTGCTACGGATATAGGTTTGCGGGTTAATTTTATTTCTGCATTAACATCTGCCGCAACCGTAATGCTTACCTATTTGATCATTGTACGCCTGGTAAAACAATGGCGTGGCGAACCCAAGAGTGGTGAAGATATTTTTACCCTGGTAGCCAGCGGCCTGATTGGTGCACTGGCATTTGCATTTACTGATACATTCTGGTTCAATGCAGTAGAAGCCGAAGTTTACGCTATCAGTATGTTTTTTACTTCAATCATTCTGTGGTTGATTATGGTATGGCTTGAAAAATCTGATGAACCCGGTGCTGAGCGTTATATTTTGTTCATCGCTTATACGGTAGGTCTTGCAATTGGTGTGCATTTGTTAATGATTCTAGCATTACCCGCTGTCTTTATGATTGTTTATTTTCGCTACCTGGAACGCCGAAATGAAAAAATTACCTTTACCAACTTTGCAATATTTGGCCTCATAACCGTTGGTATCTTTGCTGCCATATATCCCGGTGTTGTACAGTACATTCCTCGTTTAGCGGGTGCGTTTTCACTTTGGGCCGTTTTAGCGCTGATTTTGATTTTGTTTGCCGCAGTCTTTTATGTAGTTAAAAATAAAATGAAAATTGCCAGTCTTGCACTCATGTCCGCTGTACTAGTGATTATGGGATATTCAACCTATTCTATGATTTATATTCGGTCCGGACTTGATCCCAAAATTGATGAAAATGATCCGGAAACCACAAAGCAAATGGTTAGTTATCTGAATCGTGAACAATATGGAACCTGGAGCACGTTTCCACGCAGGTTCCCCGGAATTCCACAAGAATGGCAATTTGAACAACAATATCCTCGTCAAAGCTACAAGACCTTTAACTGGTCACAGCAAATGGATTTTATGTGGAATTATCAAATAAAGAAAATGTACATACGCTATTTTTTCTGGCAGTTTGCTGGCAAGGGGAACACCATTGGATCTGATGGATACATTGTCGAAACTCTATCCTTTAATGGATTATTGGGGCTGCCGTTGTTTCTTGGACTTGTGGGGATGATACATCATTTTTATCGACATTGGCGGCATGCCATGTCTCTAACTGCGTTCTTTATTCTAACGGGTATTGCTATTGTCATTTATTTGAATCAGGAGGACCCCCAGCCACGCGAAAGGGACTATGTCTTTGTGGGGTCGTTCTTTATATTTGCGATATGGATAGGAATGGGCGTTACTGCCCTGCTTGAGATGATTCAGGAAAGTTTCAAAGACAAGCAGGTATTGCGGCGTGGATTGTCGGTAGCAACAGCAGCTGTATTGTTGTTGGTTGCTCCTATCAATTTGCTGGCTAATAATTACCAGGATCATGATCGTACCGGTAATTATGTGGCTTATGATTATTCTTATAATATATTACAAACCTGTGAAAAAGATGCTATCCTGTTTACTAATGGTGATAATGATACGTTTCCACTGTGGTTCTTGCAATATGTGTATGGTATCCGTACCGATGTGCGTGTTGTAAATCTAAGTTTACTAAATACACCCTGGTATATTAAACAGCTCAAATATGAAGATCCCAAAGTACCTATTACATTATCAGACAGGGAAATTGATGCGCTTCAGGTAATGCCCTGGGCTGACCGCACGATTTCTATTCCTGTACCTGAACAAAAACGTCAGAATTTACTGAGTGATATCAAAGAAGTAAAGGAATTGGAGCAATTTGATGATACCAGCATTCCTTCTGAAATTACATTTACTGTAAAACCCACTATAATGGGCCAGGGAATCCGTGTACAGGATTTTATGATCCTGAATATTTTATATGCCAACAAATGGCAAAAACCGGTCTATTTTGCGGTTACCGTTTCCAATCAGAACAAGATCAATCTCGATAGATATATGAGAATGGATGGTATGTGTTTTGAGGTAACACCAAAACCGGATGAAGATGTAATGGCCAGGAATCTGCATAAAAATATGCTGGAGACTTTTCAATACCGTGGATTAAATGATCCTGACGTTTATCTGAACGATAATACCAAAGGTTTACTGCAAAATTATCGTGCAGCATTCCTGCAATTGGCTTCATATTATAACAGCAATCGCGATTATGAAAATCTGTTAACCGTATTGGAAAAAATGGATACGGTAATGCCTGACGATGTTATTCCGCCGCCAGATGTAAGATTACCCATTCAGATTGGCTTGCTCTATGAACGTGCAGGTAAAACTGATAAATTTGTTGAAAAAGCGGAATGGGCTTTAAGAAATGAGCCAGACAATACCTATGTTGTAGGTACTTTGGTCCAGCTATACAGTCGTGAAGGTATGCATGACAAAGCGGTTGAATTACTGGAAGATTGGATTGTGAAACATCCTGATGATCCTGAAGCTAAACGCAAACTTGAATCAGAAAAACAGTTGTTGAATGAAGCAAGTTCGGCAGGTGCTGATAGTGCGACCGTTCAAAACTAACCTTTTATGAAGGAATGAACGGTTGGCAGCAGATCAAAGCAAGAAACAGAGCACTCGTCAGGTTTTAGTTACTGTTCTCAAAGTTTGTATTAGTGTAGCTCTTTTAATATTTTTAATGGCGCGTATTGGTGTGCATCAATTGATGATGCACATCACTACGGCCAATCCATTTTGGATTATAACAAGTATATTAACTTTTGTGACCAGTAATATTTTGGGCGCTTTTCAATGGTTTTTACTTTTGAAATCGAAAAAAGTGAACATTTCACTGTGGAAAGCGATTAAATATTATCATGTTGGTTTGTTCTTTAATAATTTTTTAATCGGTTATGTTGGTGGTGACGCTTTTAGGATCTATGATATACATAAATTATCCGGAGATACCAATAGTGCAATCTCGACCGTTTTTTTTGATCGGTTTGTTGGCTTTTTTGCACTGACGTCTCTGGCTATGATTGTTACTTTGATCTGGTTACAGCGGTTGTCATCGCAATTGACTGTGTTGACCATTGGTGTTGTATTTGTGGTCTGGATTTTAGGATTGTATTTGTTATTTCGTGAAGATGTTGCCAGAAAATTTTCTTTTTTATTCGAGCTAGTGCTGCCTAAATTTCTGACCGGTAAACTCAAAGAATTGTATTATGCTTTGAATGAATTCAGGCATAACAAGATAATGCTGATTGAAATATTTGTAATTGCTATAGGTGTTCAATCTTTGAGGATACTTACTCACCTTTTTGCTGCTCGTTCGGTGGGTGTCAATATTGATGGATATTATTTCTTTATTTTTATCCCAATTGTGGCAATGGCTGCAAGTTTACCCATTTCTCTGGGTGGTATTGGTGTCAGGGAACAAAGTGGTGTAACGTTGTTTGCCCAGGTTGGTATTGCTTCAGCCAGAGTTGTAGCCTTTGAATTTATTGCCTACCTGGTAGGTATTATTGCA
The DNA here is from genome assembly GCA_963693055.1 of bacterium. Lineage (GTDB taxonomy): Bacteria > Zhuqueibacterota > Zhuqueibacteria > Residuimicrobiales > Krinioviventaceae. The sequence goes on along the minus strand of OY843751.1, from coordinate 3,435,402 downwards.
ACAATACCGGGCGGGATTATTTTTGCATTTCGTAAGGAACATAAAAAACCTGAAATTGATTGAAATGGGGTTACTTATGAAAAAGTATTATTTAACAAATTTGGGTGCAGCCCTGATTATCTTTACCCTGATTGTTTTTGCGGGCTGTGAACAGAAAAGTTTGTCCCGAGGGACTACCCGGAATATTGCCGTTGTAGTTGATTCAGTTTTATGGCAAGATATTGAAGGCGAGGTAAAGAAAGCGCTTTCTCCTGAACGCTATACACCCCAACCTGAATATATTTTTGCATTAAATCAGTTATCTCCTCAAGAATTTACTCGTTTGGAACGTTACGCGCAGATATTGTTTGTCGGTACCCTGGATATGGAAGGGGAAACCAAAAATTTGCTCGACCAAATGATGCCTCCAAATTCAGAAGCACGCAAACTGGTTCAAGACAATGAAAGATATTTCTTTCAATATGATGAACCCTGGGCACGTGATCAAATTTTGGGTATTCTTGTTGGTAAAGATGAAGCTACTCTGATTGAAAACCTGAAACATGATGATAATCTGATTTTTAATACATTTGATGAACATGCCAATTATCGTGTAAAAAAACAGTTGTATTTTAGAGAACCTCAGGAAGAACTTGTTAAACAGCTTATGGACAACCATGGCTGGACTGTTGATGTACCCCTGGAATGGTTTATTGCTACGGAAAATGATTCAGATCGATTTGTCTGGATACGAAGAATGCGTCCACAGCGTGAGTTGTTTGTTTACTGGGAACCTGTTGAAGATCCTTCTATATTGAGTAAAGAATGGATGCTTGAAACCCGAGCCAGATTGGCAAAAAAATATTACAGCGGCGATGAAGTATATGAAGATGATAATATCAAAGTTAGAGAAGATGTTGTTAATTTTCTGGACCGTTATGCCATTAAACTGGAAGGTATCTGGCAGAATGATTCACTGGTGGCCGGTGGTCCTTTCATGAGTTATGGATTTTATAATGAATCCGATCAGCGTTTATATTTAATTGATGGATCTGTCTATGCTCCGGATGAAAGAAAATGGCCCTATTTAAGACACTTGGACATCGTTGCACATACATTTAGAACTAAAGGTCAAGTTGAAAAGCAACAGGAGTAAATAATGCCAAAAGCAGCAATCGTTATGGGAAGTACTTCAGATGCTGAAGTAATGGCCCTTGCAAAAGAATATTTACAATATTTTGGGATAGAAAGCGAAGTTTTTACTTTATCTGCACATCGCACCCCTGAGCAAACTGCCGAGTTTGCAAAAAATGCCGAAGCACGTGGTTTTTCTGCTATTATTGCAGGTGCCGGTATGGCAGCTCATTTACCGGGTGTAATTGCCAGCATGACAACTGTTCCGGTTATTGGTGTTCCTCTAGCAGGTTCCGCATTGAATGGTGTTGACGCTCTTTATGCTATTGTGCAAATGCCCAAAGGTGTACCGGTAGCTACTATGGCAATTGGTAAAGCCGGTGCGGCAAATGCTGCTATCTATGTAGCACAAATGCTTTCTCTTACCAATGAAAGTATTAAAGTAAAGTTGAAACAGTTCCGTGATAAAGGCTGCAAGATCTGATTCTATGAAAAAAAAGATATTGATAGCTGGATGTAATGGACTGCTGGGACAAAATTTAGTGTTTACACAGCCAGATAATTCTAATATAATCGGTATAGATGTCCATGAAAAGGGAGTAGCTCTTGAAGATCATCAATATATTCAAAAGAATTTGACTGATAGAGACCTTGCCTGGAGATTGATTAAAGAATTATCTCCGAATGTGATTGTTAATGCTGCAGCATTTACCAATGTTGATGCTGCTGAAACAGATAAAGAAACTTGCTGGAAGATCAATGTGGATCTTGTTAGTAATCTTGTATATTGTTCACGCAAGCTCAAAGCTAAACTTGTCCACATATCGACCGATTATATATTTGATGGTAAAAACGGACCCTATGATGAAGATGCACGTCCCAATCCATTAGGGTATTATGGAAGAAGCAAACTGGCATCTGAAAATGAATTGTTGGGCTCTACCATCGATTTTGCAATTCTACGAACCATGGTTTTATATGGCCGCACATTGAATACCAGACCCAATTTTGTCGATTGGCTGGTAGGACAGCTCAAGGTCGGCAATACGGTAAGAATAGTAAATGATCAATATGGCAATACAACGCTTGCTGAAGAACTGGCAACGGCTGTTTGGAATGTTGTAAAAACCGGATATTCGGGTACATTGAATACGGCCGGAAGTGAAATTGTGAACCGATACGGATTTGCACTTAAAATTGCTGAATTATATAAACTTGATGCTTCATTAATACAATCAATTTCAACTGCAGAATTGGGCCAGGCAGCCCCAAGGCCTTTGAATTCAGGTTTGATTGTAAAACGTGCCGAATCGGAATTGAATATGAAATTCAGTGATGTAATTACAGGTCTGAAAAAATATATGGCATATTAATTTATCGCGGAGTAGCCTTTGAAAACATTGGTTATTGTTCCAACCTATAATGAACGGGAAAATATTGAAAACCTGGTCTCTGCCGTATTTGAACAAAATATTGAAAATCTTGACATCCTCATTGTAGATGACAATTCTCCCGATGGTACAGGTGATTTGGTTACCCGTTTATCTGAAAATGATTCCCGCATTCACCTGATGAGCCGGGAAGGCAAACAAGGATTAGGTACAGCATACGTTGCCGGCTTCAAATATGCTCTGGAACGTGATTATGATTACATGATCGAAATGGATGCTGATTTTTCACATGATCCCAAAGAATTGCCAAACCTGATCAATGCTGCAAAAGATTATGATCTGGTTATGGGGTCACGTTATGTGAATGGTGTTAATGTAATTAACTGGCCATTGAGTCGGCTCTTATTAAGTATGGGTGCCAGTTTATATACCCGCATTATTACCGGTTTGCCTCTTCATGATTGTACAAGCGGATTTAAATGTTTTAATCGTAAAGTATTGGAATCTTTAGATCTCGATAAAGTAACATCTAATGGGTATTCATTTCAGATTGAAATGAGTTACAAGGCATGGAAAAAAGGATTTACACTGGGTGAAATTCCTATCATTTTCCTTGATCGTCGTGCCGGTATTTCCAAAATGTCTAAAAAAATACTTCGCGAAGCCATTTGGATGGTCTGGAAGTTAAAATTCCAGAGTCTATTTGGTAAATTATAAAGCGCTTGTTTTCCTGTCACATGCTTGTTATATTTACAAGTCAATTATAATAGAAAGAAAGTAATGCTGGAAAAGTCTGTCTTAAAAAGATTAATATCAATTTGCGGCAAGGAAAATGTTTTATGTAAAGATCTGGACCTGTTTCTTTATGGATTTGACGCAAGTATAGAACTGGGCAAACCGGATGTTGTTGTTTTTCCTTTGGAAACAGAGCATATTAAGCAAATTGTACAGCTCGCAGTTTCTGAGAAAATTCCTTACATTGCAAGAGGATCTGCCACAAACTTGTGTGGAGGATCTATTGCAGAAATGGGGGGTATTGTAATTGAATGCTCAAAGTTGAACAATATACTCGAGATAGATATTGAAAACAGGGTAGCGGTTGTAGAACCGGGTGTTTTTAATCTTGAATTGCAAAATGCTTTGAGTAAATACGGGTTTTTCTTTGCTCCTGATCCTGCCAGTCAAAAAGTTTCTACACTTGCCGGTAACGTTGCTATGAACGCCGGTGGACCTCATTGCTTAAAATATGGTGTTACTGTTAACCATGTTCTGGGATTAGAAATAGTGATGCCCAATGGTGAAACCGTACAGTTTGGTGGTAAAACATTTCAATCATCGGGTTATGATTTTGTTGGTGTTATGAATGGTTCTGAAGGAACCCTGGGTATTGTTACCAAATTGTTTTTGCATATTCAACCCAAACCAGAAAGTCTTGAAACGCTGCTGGTTTCATTTAATGATATTGAGCATGCAGCACAGGCAGTGTCAGATATTATTGCACGTGGAATTATACCGGCAACTCTTGAATATATGGACAATTTGTGTATCAGAACTGTAGTAAAATCTTTGAATGTAGACTATCCGGTTGATGCTGCTGCCATTTTAATTATAGAAGTAGATGGTTTTGTCCAAAATCTGGCAAAACAGGTAGATGTAATAACACAAATATGCAGGGATAATAATGCGGGAGAAATCCGATTAGCAGGTAACGATGAAGAGCGTGATGCTTTGTGGGCCGGAAGACGCGGAGCTTTGGGTGCTATGACGCGTTTAAATCCATCTCTGGTAGTGTTTGATGGAACCGTTCCCCGTAATCAGCTTCCTACTGCTTTGATTGAAATTGACAAGATTTGTAAAGAATATGATCTGCAATACGGCACATTGTTACATGCAGGTGATGGCAATATACATCCTATTATTGTTTATGATGAACGCGATTTAAAAGAAACCGACAGAGTAATACAAGGCTGCGAAAAGATCATGCAGTTGTGTGTTGATCTGGGTGGAACAATTACCGGTGAACATGGTGTTGGAATGGAAAAACGTAAAGCAATGCAATATTTGTTTAATGATCAGGACTTGAATGCTATGAAGCAGGTAAAACAGGTTTTTGATCCTTCCAAACTCTGTAATCCCGGAAAAATATTTGTACAAGGTTTGATAGAATAAGGTCAATTTTATGCTTGATGATCCCCGAACTTTGATTGAAAAATTTCAACACAAACATATATATCTCGATCAGGAAACCTGTAATAAATTTTCAGTAAAAAATAAATCTCCCTTTGCTGTTATTGAACCAGAAAACGTAGACCAAATGGCCGATCTGCTTTCTGAATGCGCGCATTCAGGATCTGTAGTAAATATCTGGGGAAGCGGACAGCATCAAATTCCTGGTAATCCGCTTAATGCTCATGATATTACATTGTCTACACGTTTATTGAATGGTGTTAACGAGTTTGAACCTGATAACCTGACAATCAGTGTTGGTAGCGGAATGACATTAGATGAACTGCAAAAGATTGCCGGGGAAAAAGGATTGTTGCTACCGGTAAATCCATGTGCTGGAACCGCGACACTTGGTGGATTGGTTTCGGCAAATATTTATGGCAGCTGGATTGAAGGATATGGAACTTTTCGAGACCTGGTTTTAGGCGGTCGCGCGGTACTGGCAAATGGCAGCAAGATCCGCTTTGGCGGCAAGACTGTGAAAAATGTCGCCGGTTATGATATGGCTAAACTATTCATTGGGGCTATGGGCACTCTGGGAGTTGTTACCGAATTGACGCTAAAACTTTCACCCATCCCGGAGATTGTTCTGGTTGTTGAAATGGATATCAACTCACCCAAAGAAATGCTGCCTGTGCAAAAACTGGTAAATACCAGTGCCTTGCCTTTATTGGCTTTTAACTGTGTTGTAAAAGATCAAAAGACATCAATGCTTGTTGAATGTGGCTGTATTTCAAATGAGAAAGAATTTTATCAAAACAAACTGGAGAGTATGTTTAGTACTGGTAAACTGAAATCTTTATCATGGAATGAGTATCTTGAATCCTTTCAATCAAAAAAATTGGATGTTGAAAAAGAAACACTGTTAAAATGGATTGTGCCGGTTTCTAAAGTTTCTGAAGTAATGGAGCAAGTACATACTGATGCTGGTTTTTCTGCAAAGCAGATTGAAAGCTATCCGGGTAAAGGTATCGTTTTGGCCCGGATTGATAAAGATAGTTTTACATTAGAAACTCTGCAAGAATTACGTAATCATGCGCATAATCTTGAGGGCAAGCTTTTATGTTTTAATGGACCCGAGTTTGCAGAGAGCTCATGTGACGCATGGGATGTGCAGCCGGACCATTCTATTTGGCATAGAAAATTGAAACAGGAGTTTGATCCCAAGGGTGTATTTGCAGGTGGTCGGTTTATTGATGGAATATAGCAAGAGGTAGTTAACGTGTCGATTGAGAATGTATATAATGATGTAATATCATGCAGCAAATGTGGCTTTTGTCAACCCACTTGTCCTACATTTGTTGTGTCAGGTAAAGAGCATCAGGTAGCACGGGGCAGGCACCAGCTGGTTCGCGGTATTATTGAGAACAAGATCGAATTAACACGCGATACCAAAGAGATGATATTCGAGTGTTTAATGTGTAATGCCTGTTATAGCAATTGTTTTCCATCGGTCAAGACTGATCATGTAATTGCACATGCAAGACATGAATATATTAAAAAATATGGCCAACCGGCTTTACAAAAGTATATTTTTAAACATCTATTACGCCATCCCAAAGAGTTGGCTAATTTGCTGAAGCTGGTATCCGTTGGTAAAAACAGCGGTTTGTCAAAAATTGTTCAGGTATTTAGAGTGTTGGGATGGTTTGGTCGAAACCTTGCCAATGCTGAACAATTGTTGGAAAAGATCCCGTTTAAAAATCTTCGTGAACGAATGGGAGCAAAAAATATAACGGTTCCCAATGCCAGGGGCAAAATTGCCTACTTTAGCGGATGCGGTATAAATTACGCGCAGCCTGATATTGGTGAAGCAAGCATCAAAGTAATGCAGAACTTTGGTTATGATGTAGAGATTTTGGATAATGTCTGCTGTGGATTGCCTGCATATGCATACGGAGATCTGGATTCAGTTCAATGGTTTGCTGAAAAGAATATTGAAATTCTTGAAAAAACAGATGCAGATGTAATTATAAGTGATTGTGGGAGCTGCTCTTCATTTATTAAAAGTTACGCTGAAATCACTGAAAATTCTGGTTTGAAAAAAAGAGCAGAAAAAGTTGCTGCCAAGTTTAAAGACATGACCAACTGGATTAATGAAAATATTAATGATGTTGAATTTCCCACAAACGGGAGAATGATCAAAATGACATATCACGATCCTTGTCATTTGGTGCATCATTTAAAAGAAAGAAAAGCTCCTCGTAATATACTGCAAACTCTTTCTCATGTTGATTTTATTGAAATGGATAAAGCAGACATGTGTTGCGGTGGAGCCGGATCTTATAATATTGCGCATCCTGAAATGTCTTTTGAAATCCTTGATATTAAAATGGACAATGTAAAAGCAACAGAAGCAGATGTGCTTGTAACAGCCTGTCCTGCATGTGTAATGCAGTTGGCATTTGGTACCAGAAAAAATAAAATGCCGGTACAGGTCAAACATATCAGCCAGGTTGTTGCGGAAAAATTCAAGTAATCGGATTGTATATTTATGGCTAAAAAGAAAAAAACAACAGAAACACCTGTAACATTCATTAGTGACAATAGTCAACTGGTTGGTATAATGCATACCGCCGGACATGAAAAGGCACTGATTATGTGTCATGGTTTTACCGGAAGTAAAATTGAAAATAAAAGATTATATGTAGAAGCTGCAAGAATATTTGCTGAGCAACATTGTGATGTTTTACGTTTTGACTTTTATGGATCAGGAGACAGTGAGGGTGATTTTGAAGAAACCCGTGTGTCTATCAATATTCAAAATCTGCGCGATGCTTTTGAATTTTTAAAGCAAAAAGGATATTCTCAAATTGCAGTATTGGGAATAAGTATGGGCGCGGCAACCGCTATTCTTACTGCAAAAGATCTGGATATTCAGGCAATAGTATTGTGGTCATCGGTGCCAGATATGCAGGAGATTTTTAAAGATAAAACATCTGAATTCCAAAAGGCGGTTGATAATGATATCACCGTGATTGATTACAATGGGTGGAGAATTCATAAAGATTTTATGCTTGACGCACTTGCGTATGATGTGAGAGACTCGTTAAAAGAGATAGCTATACCCAAATTTATATTACAGGGTACCGCTGATAATCCCGTATTTGTTGAGGGATTTCATAAATTCAGGGATATTGTTATACCTCCGGCAGATTTTATGGAAATACCCGAAGCAGGGCATACATTTCAAACCTCAAATCATCGCAGGCAAGCAATACGCCAGACATTGATCTGGTTGATGAGAAATTTTTAACCGAAAGAAAGGTTTTTTTATGGATAAAACTGATCATTCTGCAATGCATGATAATGAAGCTTTTGAATATTCCAAAGCTTATAAAAATTCAAAATTTTTAAACAGTTCGGATGCCAGAACTATACGTATTCTTGCAGAATATCTTGAACCGGCGAGCCGTCTTCGCCATTATGATATCAAAGATACGGTTGTATTTTACGGCTCTGCGAGAATTCCTTCTCATGCAGATGCTGATAAAGATCTTAAAGCCATTGAAGCAGAGATTGCGGCAGGAAATGGTAACGCGGATAAAGCTGAAATTGAAAAAAAACTTTTTACCGCAAAACAAGGTCTTGAAATGTCTCGCTATTATGAAGACGCCAGGCAGCTTGCTTATCAATTGACAAAATGGTCGTTAGATCTTGATGAAAAGCAGCGATTTATGGTGTGCTCTGGTGGCGGCCCTGGTATTATGGAAGCCGCAAACCGTGGCGCTGCTGAAGCTGGTGGCAAGACTGTTGGTTTTAATATCAGCTTGCCCATGGAGCAGGATCCGAATCCTTATATTACTCCACATTTGTCATTTGATTTTCATTACTTTTTTATGCGCAAGTTCTGGTTTGTTTATACAGCCAAAGCGCTGGTGGTTTTCCCGGGTGGATTTGGTACATTTGATGAGTTATTTGAATTGCTGACCTTGAGGCAAACCGAAAAAGTTAAAAAACCTCTGAATGTTATTGTTTATGGTACTGATTACTGGAAAAGCATAATTAACTTTGACAAGCTTGTTGAATGGGGAGTCATCAATGCTGAAGATTTGAATCTTTTCAGTTTTGTTGATGATGTTGAAGATGCATTTATCACACTGCGAAAGCATTTTGAAAAAGAATTTGTTGGCAAGCGAAAATACTGGCATTGGTAAAAAATATAAATCCCGCTCAATAGCGGGATTTTTTTATTTTTTTTAGAACTTTTATTTCAACAATCCGTTATTATTTACAGAAATCCATTTGGGATTCCAACTTTCAGGTAATTTTATATCATCTCTAATATAAAGACTTGATTATGCACATCTCTATCCAAAATCTAGCTCAAATTTACAAAAATGGACACCAGGCTTTAAACAATGTTAACCTTGAAATTCATAACGGGATGTTTGGTTTATTGGGTCCTAATGGGGCGGGCAAAACTTCTCTAATGCGTATTTTGGTAACCTTGTTAAAGCCAAGTAAGGGTGTCGTCAAGGTGAATGATTGGGACCTGCAAAAGAACCGCAAAGAAATTCGTGCGGTTCTGGGCTACCTTCCACAGGATTTTCAGGTGGTTTCACGTTTGAGGACCTGGGAATTTCTTGATTATGTAGGTTGCCTTGCCGGTTTGAAAAAGAAAGCCGAACGCATGAACGCTGTTGATGAAATGCTGGAACGCGTTGGTTTATTTCAGGTACGCGACAGACAGGCAACCAAACTCTCGGGTGGTATGAAACGTCGGTTGGGTATTGCTCAGGCTTTGATTGGTACACCTAAAATTATCATTGTCGATGAACCTACAACCGGTCTTGATCCTGAGGAACGTATTCGTTTTCGGAATTTATTGTCTGAATTAAGCACACAAGATGTTATTATTATTCTCTCTACACACATTGTAGGCGATATTTCCAGTACCTGTACGGATATGGCTTTGTTGAACAAGGGACAAGTTATCTTTAATGATTCACCCGAGCTGTTAATTGAGGAATGCCGCGGTCATGTATGGGCTATTGAAGCTGTGGACCAGGAGCTTGAAGGGATTAAAGAAAAGTATCCGGTTATTTCAACAATTCCATCAGACCATGGCTGGGAAGTTCAGGTTGTTGCTGAAGAGTTGAACGATTTCCCCGGAAAACCCATCGAACCCAATCTTGAACATGCATATGTTTACCGCATGGAGTTTGGTGTTGAAAATAAAGAACACATTATTTTTTAATTTTGAGGCAAACTATGTTCTCTTTATATAATCTCTGGGTAGTAGCGCGTTATGAACAAAAGTTGTTGTTTCGCAGTTGGTTTTTTCGGATTTTTGGATTGGTTGTAGTTGGATTATTAACTTTTTTAAATATTATTTTTTTTACCGGGGTGAGTGAATTTGTCCCCTGGCTGCTGCGAGGCATCCCTTCTTCTGTACCTTATTTCAATTTAATGATGTTAAATACGGTACAGGCTATTCTCTGTGTTTTTCTGGCTTCTGACTTTTTAAAACGAGATACCAAAGCAAGCACTGTGGAAGTTATCTATATGCGCTCTATTTCCAATGCTGAATATGTTATTGGTAAAACAATAGGTGTAATTTCGGTTTTTATTACGCTGAATTTACTCGTGTTGTTGATGGGGGCCATAGTCAATGGTATTTTTGCTGATGTTCCGTTTCAGGCATTAAACTTTTTGGTTTATTTTCTAATTATCAGTTTACCAACCATGATATTTGCCATTGGAATCGCTTTTATTTTTATGTCAATTTTTCGGAACCCTCCGGTCACCTGGGTGATTATGATTGGTCTGGTTGCATTGACCATTTTTTATCTGGGCAGCAAGGTGAATTATATTTTTGACTTTGTTGCGTTTTACCTGCCGCTTGCTTTTTCTGACTTTGTAGGTTTTAGTGATCTGCATCAGATCATATTACAACGCTCAATTTATCTTTTCTTTGGACTCGGATTCATATTCTTGACCGTTACGTTTATGAAACGGTTGCCCCAATCGAATTTCATGAACCGTTTGTCTATGGTGTTTTTTGTTATTTTTGTTGCATTGGCATCATTTTTTTCTGTGAGTTATGTTACTCAATATTTTCAACATAAAAATGTTCGTGCGCAAATTTTAAACCTGAATGAACAATATAAAAGCCATCCCATTGTATCTGTCAAAAATTGCAATCTGAATGTTGAACATCTGGGAAACATTATTCAAGCAACTGCCGTATTAAATATTCAGAATACTACTGGGAAAAAAAGTACCGAACTTGTTTTCAGCTTGAACCCCGGATTTAAAGTTAAATCGGTTTCTATAGATAATACATCTCTTGAATTCAAACAGAACCAGCACTTGTTAATAATTACCGATTCAGGCGGTATTGCAGCAGGAGATACCAAAACGCTAACAGTCAATTATTCAGGCGCTCCATTGGATTTTGCCTGTTATCCTGATTTATCTGTAGAGCAGGAACAATTGCTAAACAGTCTGGCTATGTACAAATTGGGCAAAAAGCACAGTTTCGTAAAACCTGATTATGTTTTGCTAACCCGTGAAAATCTCTGGTATCCTGTAGCTGGTGCCATGGGTACCAATGGATTTGGTTATCAACAAAATCAGGATTTTATTGATTTTGAAATGACCGTAAAAACCAGTCCCGACTTGACAGTGATATCCCAGGGACAGACTGAAAAAGCAGGAGAAGGTGAATATCATTTTATATCCGAAATTCCGCTTCCGCAAATTTCACTTGTCATTGGTGAATATCAGAGAGCCAGTATTAATGTTGACAGTGTTGAATATGAGCTTTATACCAATAAAAACCACAATTACTATAAACCTTTCTTTACAGACATTGCTGATACACTTGAAGCTTTGATTCGCGATAATATGAATGATCTTGAGATCCAGTTCAATAGCGATTATCCATATAAACGATTGTCAGTAATTGAAGTCCCGGTGCATTTTCTTGCATTTGAAAAACCGCTGCAGTTCCACCAGGAAGTTGTACAACCGGCACAGGTTTTTCTAACAGAAAATGCGGTAAAATATGAATCTGCTGATTTTAATCTGTCTGTTCGTCGACAGGAACGTTTCAGTCAGCGCAGTAACCGCAGTATAAGTCCTGGTGAAAGTCAATCACAAATGTTCAACATGTTTGTGACCAATGTATTCAAGGGACAACAGTTTGGTCGTCCTTTCAGGGGTAATAATGAAGCGGAACAACCCGATGGTAATCTTTTTCCGAACTTTTATACATTTATCAATACGGTAAAATCCACAGATTGGCCGGTATTGGATAAAGCATTTGAAGCATTTATGCTAACAAAAATGCAAGACAACAGGCCAAGTTTCTTTAGAAGGATGGAGGGCCTGGTTGAAGAGGAAAAGGCCAATCTTCTTCTTGAAGAAAACAGCCTTGCAAATGTTTTGAGCAATTCAGAAGAATCTGAAATGTGGAATGATGTATTAAAAATAAAAAGTGAAGCATTGTTTTCATTAATTAAATCACAGGTTGGTATTGATACATTTGACGAATTATTAAAACAATATTTAGCAGAAAACCGGTTTCAAACCGCAGGGTTTGAATCTTTTGTTAAGACCCTGCCGGGTGATTTCCAATCCGAGTTCAAGTCTTTTGTAGAAAACTGGTATAATCAGACTGAATTGCCTGCATTTTATGTGTCCAACATGCAATCCTATAAAGTTTTGGATAATAACCGTACCCGTTACCAACTCAGATTTGATATTCAGAATGATTCTGATGTAGATGGTGTAATATCTGTATCTTTCCGAATGGGTGGAAGAGGTGGCTTTAGAGGATTCGGCGGCGGCGGAAATGAAGATGAAGAACCACCCCGGTTATATAAACTGGATAGTAAAAATGCTTATCATGTTGGAATAGTTCTGGATACGGAACCCCGTGGTATGACGATCAATACTTTGACATCTATGAACCTTCCCAATGAAATTAGCGAGCGTTTTGAAAAAATGGAGCTCAATGAGCGAGCCGTTCCTTTGGATTTGATTCGCCCTGCAGAATATAAAGCCGCAATCCTTCCTGGTGAAATTGTTGTGGATAATGAAGATGACGGATTTAAAGTTGAGCAGGTACAGGAAGCCAGTATATTAAAACGTTTTCTGGGTATAAAAGAAGTTGAAGATGATGAATATATCGGTTTAAATCCCTGGCGAATACCTACACAGTGGAAAAAAACAGTTAACGATGAATTCTGGGGTAAAAATATACACTCGGCATATGCTGTGAAAAAAGGAAATGGTACCAACAAGGTTTCGTGGACTGCTGACATACCCTCGAATGGACAGTATAATATTTACACCTATATTAATACATCTTCGCTCAATATGTTTAGTAGAAGACGTGGTGGACCTCCCGGAGGTTCTGGTGGTGGTAGAGACAGTGATGGATTAAAAGAATTTAATTATATTATCTACCATGATGATGGTAAGGAAGAAGTTCCTGTATCTCTTGAATCCGCTGATGATGGTTGGATACTGTTGGGGAACTATTATCTGTCATCGGGCAAAGCTGTTGTAGAATTGTCAGACAAGACCGGTGGTAGAGTGGTTCTGGCAGACGCAATTAAATGGGTTAAACAGTAAGGAATGTAAATGAAATATTTCAATGTTCTGATCGTTTTGGTTTTATGCATCACGCCGCTGACATTTGCTCAGAAAATGTTTACCCTTGAAAGTGCAATGGAAACAGCACGCGAAAATAGCCCTGATATTATGCAATATCGACTGTCTCTTGAACGCAGCCAGCAATTGTTAAAAGCTCAAAAGGCTGCATTACGTTCCAAATTCAACTTGTCTGTAACACCTTTTGAATATACAAAGGTTAGAGAGTTTAATACGTTTTATAATACATGGAATGATAATGAAAATACGTCTTATTCCGGTGTTTTCAGCATTTCTCAGCCTATTGAATGGACAGATGGCACCATATCTTTGAACAATCAACTGGAATGGCAAGACGCGTATAGTGAATTTAGTGATACCCAACGGGAATCATATAGCAATAACCTTTATCTCAGTTATAACCAGCCTATATTTACGTATAATCGTACCCGTTTGGAGCTGAGATCTCTGGAGCTGGACCTTGAAAATGCCTCTATCAATTACGCTTTGCGTATGTTAATGCTGGAATACAATGTGACACAATCTTATTACAGCGTGTACAGTGCCAAGATGAGTTATAACATCGCTGTTGAAGAATATAATAATCAGGAAGCCAGTTATCAGATCATTAAAAACAAGGTAGATGCTGGCATATCTGCTATGGAGGAACTGTATCAGGCAGAAGTCAACCTGGCTACCAGTAAATCAACAATGCAGAATGCGAAACTGACCTGGGACAATGCCCTGGACCAGTTTAAACAGATGATTGGAATATCTATTCTTGAAGATGTTGATGTTACCGCAGATGTAACTCATGTACCGGTTACAGTTGATATGCAAAAGGCAATTGATACCGGACTGGCAAGCCGTATGGAAATGCGCCAACGTAGTATTGATATTGAAAATGCTTTGGCTACTTTGACTGAAACCAAAGCTTATAATGAATTCAAAGGGGATGTAACCGTTTCTTATGGTATTATTGGTACTAATGAGCAATATGCAAACATCTATGACGAGGCAACCAAAAACCAGCGAGTTGCGGTTTCTTTTGATATACCCTTGTTTGACTGGGGTGAACGCAAGGCCCGTATTAAAGCATCTGAAGTTACACTAGAAACAAACAGATTGCGTGAAAGAACACAAAAAGACGAGATTATTATTGGTATTCGTCAGGCTGTGCGCAATCTGAAAAACCTTGAAATTCAAATTGAAATTGCCCGTCAGAATGTTAGAAATTCAGAGTTGACCTATGAAATTAATCTGGAAAAATATCAGAATGGTGACCTGACAAGTATGGATCTGAATTTGTACCAGACCCAGTTATCTGATCGTAAAAACAGCCTGATTTCTGCTTTGATTGATTATAAACTGGCGCTTTTGAATTTAAAAATTGAATCCATGTGGGATTTTGTGAGAAATGAACCGGTAGTTCCGGAATATAAATAGCAATAACAGGAGTATGATTTGTTCAAAGCATTACTTGTAGGTATAGGTGGGTTTGTAGGTGCAATATTACGATATGCGGTAGGAGGTCTGGTTCACCAGATATTAGACAAAGCATACTTTCCTTATGGTACCATGACTGTAAATATTTTGGGTTGTTTTATAATTGGTTTGTTAAATGGTATTGGTGAAGCACATGGCGTGTTTCATACCGAAACCCGGTTGATTCTTTTTGTTGGCGTTTTGGGAAGTTTTACAACATTTTCCACTTTTGGATATGAATCATTCAGTTTTATTCGCGATGGACAGATAGCACCTGCTGTACTGAATGTGGTTGTGCATATTGTATTGGGATTATCCGCTGTTTATCTGGGAGATTTTGTCTCCCGTTTGATTTAAGGAGAACAGTATGAAGCTCGAAGAACAGGGACACCTGTTACGCATTTTTATTGGAGAAAGTGATAAATACGAGCACAAACCTTTGTATGAATGGATAGTACGTAAGGCCAGAGAACAAGGGCTGGCAGGAGCTACAGTTATACGCGGTATTGAAGGATTTGGTCCAACCAGTAAATTACATACATCAAAAATATTACGCTTGTCTGAAGATTTACCTATTATAATTGAAATAGTTGATACAATAGAAAAAATAGAATCGTTTTGGCCCCACATTAAGGATGTGATCAAAGAGGGACTCGTGACACTTGAAAAGGTTGAAATCAAGTTGTATCGCGGCAGGGAAAAACAATAAACGTGTCAAGGAATTATCTTATGAAAAAGTTTTTAATCATTTTGTTCGCTGCTTTTCTTGTAATGTTTTCGGCATGTAGTCGCCAGGATGCCGGAATGGATATGCAGATTGCGGTTCCGGTTTCAGTGGAAGAATTAAAGCCTCAGCCCATTCAGGAATATATTTCTGCAACCGGAACGGTCTATGCAACAAAGGTTGTTGAACTGAATTCTGAAACCAATGGATATTATCGTATTGCTAACAATCCGATGACAGGAAAACCGTTTCAGATGGGCGATCAGGTGAAAAAAGACCAGGTGATCGTATTCCTGGACAATCCTGAACTTGAAAATTCCATCGCGTTCGAGTCACAAAAGCTCAACCTTGAAGTGTCTGAAAGCGAGTATACCAAACAGCAATCCTTGTACGAAAAGGGAGGGGTCACTTTTCGAGAATTGAAAAATGCAGAAATTTCTTATATCGATGCCAAATACAGTTATGAAAATGCTGTATTACAGCTTGCCAAAACTAAAGTTATTGCACTTTTTGATGGTGTTATTGTTGATTTACCCTATTTTACATCAGGTACACGCGTTGAAACGGGTGTGTTAATCGTTGAATTGATGGACTATCGAAAACTGTATCTTGAGCTTTCTTTGCCCGGTAAAGAATTAGGCCGAGTTGATAAAGAACAGCCTGTGCGTATTATGAATTATATGGTTAAATATGATACCCTGAACGGCAATGTTACCCAGGTTGCACCGGCCCTGGATCCTGATAGCCGTTCTTTCAAAGTTGCTGTAGAAGTAGATAATGCCAAGTTATTATTCAGACCGGGCATGTTTGTAAAGTCTGAAATTATTGTTGCCAGTGAAGACAGCGCGTTGGTTGTTCCCAAAGAGATCATTTTAGCACGGGGAGATTCAAAACGGGTTTTTGTGGTTGAAAAAGGAGCAGCAGAAGACAGACGGATTGTAACAGGTATTGAAAATCCATTCCAGGTTCAAGTGCTTGAAGGCCTGAAAGAAAATGATCGCATAATTATTAAAGGTTATGAAACATTGCGTGATCACTCCAAAGTTAAAATAATACGATAGCGGTTTATTATGGAAAAACTGGCAAAATTTTCGGTACAATATCCCGTTTCAATTTTAATGCTTGTGTTGGCATTTTTGTTACTGGGTTTCATTTCTTTTAAAAAATTGGGTATGGATCTGTTCCCTGATTTAAACAGTCCCAAGATTTTTATTGAATTAAAAGCTGGTGAACGTCCACCTGACGAGATAGAAAAGCAATTTGTGGAAAATATAGAATCCATAGCTATTCGTCAGCGTCACGCAGTACAGGTTTCTTCTATTTCACGTGTAGGAACTGCCGAGATTACTGTAGAATACACCTGGGATGCGGATATGGATGAAACATTCCTGGATCTGCAAAAAGCTCTTACCAGTTTTGAGCAAAACTCGGACATTGACGAGTTGACCATATCCCGTTACGATCCCAACGCCGCTCCGGTTATGCTGTTGGGATTCAGCCATCCTGAAATTACTGATATGGATGAATTGCGTCAGGTTGCTGAAAATTATATACGTAATGAGCTGGTTCGCCTTGAAGGTATAGCCGAAGTAGAATTGTTAGGTCAGGAGGTTCAGGAGGTTGTCGTTGAGACCAATTCTTATTTGCTGGAAGCTTTTGGAATTACAACGGATTTGATTGCACAGCAACTGGCCAGCTATAATTTAAACATGTCTGGCGGTTCTATTCAGGAAATGGGACGAAAATATATTATAAAAGGTGTAGGCGAGTTTAAAACCATTGAAGATATTGAAAATGTAATTGTGACTTATAAACAGGAAGCCGCTTCTACCGTTACCACCACGGGTTCAGATGCAAGTATTGCAAACCGGATTCCCGTTTTTCTCAAAGATGTTGCCGAGGTCAAGTTTATAAACCATGAACCGGACAATATTGTACATGTTAACGGTCAACGCTGTATGGCTCTGGCAATTTATAAAGAAACCCGGTTCAATACGGTCAAAGCTGTTGAACGGTTGCTAGACGAGCTTGATGAATTAAACGCCGCATTACCCGGATATGAATTCC
Source organism: bacterium (assembly GCA_963693055.1). GTDB lineage: Bacteria > Zhuqueibacterota > Zhuqueibacteria > Residuimicrobiales > Krinioviventaceae. Next base: position 3,417,792 of record OY843751.1, on the reverse strand, counting down.
AGTTGATACGAAATCAGGGTGACTTTATTATCTCCTCAGTAAATGAAGTCAAACAAACCGCACTCATTGGTGTGCTGCTTGCAGTACTGGTTTTGTTTGTGTTTTTAAAAAGAATTGGTGTGACATCCATTATCAGTATAGCAATCCCAATATCTATTGTGGCAACTTTTAATTTGCTATATTTTAAAGGATTAACACTCAATATTATGACATTGGGAGGTCTTGCTCTGGGTGCCGGTATGCTGGTAGACAATGCCATTATTGTTGTTGAAAATATTTACCGATACCTGGAAGAAGGTTTACCACTCAAAGAGGCAGCCATCAAGGGCACTGCTACTGTTGGCGGCGCAATTACCGCTTCGACCCTTACAACCATAGTCGTGTTTTTACCTATCGTCTATCTGCATGGTTCTGCCGGTGAGTTGTTCAAAGATCAGGCCTGGACGGTTGCGTTTTCCTTGATATCGTCTTTATTTGTTGCAATTCTTGTAATACCCATGCTAAGTGTATGGTTGCTAAAGCATGAAAAATCCAAAAAAATGACATCAGTTGGATTTCCGGGGTATCCCCGTTTTCTGGCCAAGGTATTAAACAATTCCGGAAGAATTATATTAATTGCGGTTATACTGGTTATTGGAACATATTTTCTGCTTCCGGTTGTTGGCAGTGAATTTATCCCCAAAACCGAATCTAATGATTTTACAATCAATATTCGCCTTGCGGAAGGAACCGAGATCAATCGCACCGAAGGTACAGTAAAGAATATCGAAACCATTGTGCAAAATATTTTGGGTGATGAAATAGAAATTCTGTACAGTCTTATTGGCCCCACTACCAGCCTGACGGGCCTTGAAGAGACCGAGTATCAGGATGAAAATACGGCATCCATTTTATTTAAATTGGTTCCTGACCATAAAGGAACCGGAAAACAAATCGTTTCAAGGCTTTCAACAGCATTACATCAGATTGCTGATTTTGAATTTGACATTGTTCAAGAGCAATCCGAATTGCAAAATATCCTTGGAACTAAAAGTTCACCCATTGTTGTAGAGATCCAGGGACAAGATTTGGAAACCATCCAAACTTTAACTGAACAGGCAAAACAGCGTTTGGAAAATATCAGTGATCTGGTAAACATGACTACCAATTTTGATGAAGGACGTCCTGAAGTCCAAGTCCATGTCGATCGTGTTCGCTCGGGTTTGTTGGGTATCAATATCGAAACCATTACCCAGCAGATTGAAGACCATCTTTCCGGTCGTGAGGCGGGAGACTGGCAGAACGAAGGCGAAAGTCAGGATATACTTGTCAAAGTGCCGGATGTCTCGTTGAGCGAGCTTCCCGGGCTTGAAATTCGTTCCGGTGACGAGGTGTATAGACTTGACCAGTTAGCTGAAATTGAAACCAGTCAGACATTGAATGAAATATATCGTCGTAATCAGGTACGAATTGGCAAATTATCTGCACAAATCCAGAGTGATAAACCCTTGAATGCTATTGTATCTCAAATACTGGATGAAATGGATCAGCTCGAACTGCCTCCGGAATACAGATACGAGGTCGCTGGTGAAGAGTTGATGCGCCGTGAGGCTTTTGGTAATTTGAAATTTGCATTATTATTATCTATCATTCTGGTATATATGGTAATGGCATCTCAATTTGAATCTCTGGTTCATCCTTTTACCATTTTGTTGACAATACCACTTGCAGGTGTTGGTTCTGTTTTATTGTTCCTGATTATGGGACAATCTTTTAATGTTATGGCATTTATTGGTATGATTATGCTTGCAGGTATAGCGGTGAATGACTCTATTATTCTCGTTGATGCCATAAACCAGGTCAAACAAGAGGGAAAACCTCGCAGAGAAGCTATACTGGCGGCGGGACAACGACGTATCCGTCCTATTATTATGACCAGTTTGACGACAATTCTGGCTTTATTGCCGTTGACGTTGGGCATAGGCGAAGGCGCTTCGCTGCGATCTCCATTGGCCCTTGCAGTGATTGGCGGTTTGGTGAGTTCAACACTGTTGACCCTGATCGTGATTCCATGTGTTTATCTGAAAATAGATCGGTTAATCAATCCCACATATCCGGATTAACGGTACTGAATTATGGAAATCGTACGTTTTATTATTAATCGTAAAGTTTTTATCTCAATGCTATTCGTGGGACTGTGTCTTTTGGGACTGGTTTCATACTATCAGCTTCCTGTGGAATTGCTGCCCAACACAGAAATGCCATATTTAATTGTATCCATTGCCGGTGCACAGGATACGGACCCGGAATATATTGAGAAAAAAGCCATTATCCCGGTTGAGGGTGTAGTCAGTACTCTTGAAGGGATTGACAAAATAGAATCATTTGCTGATCGTGGTCGCAGTACGGTATTTATTTACTTTAATCCCAGTGTTAATATAAAGTACGCGTACCTCCGTCTTGAAGAGCGTCTTACCGCTTTAAAAGTCGAACTTGAAGACGAGTTTATGATCAATGTCATGAAGATTGATACCGAACAATTGGCAAACATGTTTATGACATTGCAGGTTCGGGGGAGTGGCGGACTTGAGCGGATACGCGCAGTCATTGATCAAAAGATTACCGACGAGCTTGCAAATATTGACGGTATGGCAAGTGTGGAAACGCTGGGGGGGCAGCAGCAATCCATTGAAGTGATTGTAAGCGAAGAGGCCAGCAAGGCCTATGGTATTACAACAGCAACAATTCGTCAATTGATTGCAAGAAACAATCAATACAAAAGTTTTGCGGGACATGTTTATCAGAATGATTTACATTATTTTGTAAATATTACTGCAGATTATACGGATGTTTCTCAAATTGAAAATATCATTGTTGATGTAGAGGGTCCGGTTTACCTCAAAGATGTTGCAGATGTTTATTTTGGTTTAAAGCAGCAAGAGACCATCAGCAGGGTAAATGGTAAAGATGCAATTACTTTGCAGCTGGTGCGTGATACTCAGGTAAATCTCATCGAGTTGTCTCACAATACACGCAAAGTTATTGACCGATTAAACCACGAATTAAAGAATGATGATGTTGAGGTTATCATTCAAACGGATTCTGCCGAAACAGTTGAAACCAATATTAACCTGATCAAGGAACTTGCTCTAACCGGTGGTTTAATGGCTGTTTTGGTTTTGTGGATATTTTTAAGAAACATGCGCATGGTTGTAATTATCGCCCTGGCAATCCCCATCTCTATTATTACCGCGTTTAATCTTTTTTATGCCTTTGATGTCAGCATAAACAGCCTGACACTGGTAGGGATGGCCCTTGCCATAGGAATGCTGCTTGACAATGCGGTGGTGGTGCTGGAGAATATATATCGATTATATGCCAATCGTAAAGATCCGGATTATGCGGTACTGAATGGAACAACCCAGGTTTGGCGTTCCATATTTGCTGCAACACTGACAACCATTACTGTTTTTTTGCCCTTTATTTTTGCTTCCAACGTTTTTGTGAAATTACTTGGCAGACATGTAGGCGTTTCTATTATTTCGACTTTGGGTGTTTCTCTGGTAGTAGCCTTGTTATTGATTCCCATGGCAATTCATTTTATTTTAAAGCATTCGGGGATGACCAAGATTACCCATTTTGTGCAGATTTCCATGAAAAACCGATTGTTTCAAATCTATAATGTTTTGCTGAAATCCTGTTTACGGTATCCTGCTCGAACTATCGTTTTGACGGTAGTAGCGTTTTTTGTAACTTTATTGATTGCTTTGGCTGTCAGTATCAACGTAGGAAGTGAGGCTGAAACCACAGAGATCAATCTGTATGTAACCATGCCCAGTGGCTCAACACTTGAGAATACTGATCAGCTTGTTGCCAAAGTTGAAAGTCAGCTTGAAAGTCTGGAAGAAAAACAGGATGTGATCTCTAAAATTTATGAAGAAGAGGCCATACTTACAATCATCCTTAAAGATGATTATTATGACATCAATAAACGAACCATTCCGCAGATCAAAGATAATATTGAAGAAGGTATAGACCGGATGCGGCTGCCGGTATCTGAAATCAGTTTTTCCGAACCGTCGTCCAGCAGTCGATTCCGTGGAGGCGGTGGTTCTCGTAATCCTGGTGCTTCATTTGAGAGAATGCTGGGAATAGGTGGGGAAGAAGAGCGTATTGAAATCAAGGGTACGGATTTTCAGATCATGCGTAATGTTGCTGATGATCTGGTTACCTATCTCGAAGATTTGACATCCATTAATAATGCGAATGTCAATGTTTCTGACAATCGTCCCGAAATACATTTAATGCTGGATAAAAATATTCTCAGCATGTACAATGTTCCCTTGTCTTCTGTGTCCAGTGAATTGTCTGCGTTTCAGGAAGAGTTTTCCGCCAATGTTAATTTCAAGACTGATGATGAAGAATATGATATTGTAATCCGTAGTGATAATACGGAAGAAAAGAAATTTCAGGATTTACAGGAATTGCAGGTTCCGTCTTCATCCGGTGGAAATTATGAATTGCAGAACCTCAGCCAGATTATCTATTCCGAAGGACTTGCCGGCATTAACAGAGTAAATCAGGAAAAATTAATACAAGTCAATTACCGGTTTATTGATGATGTATTGGATTCCAAAGAGTATCTTGATGATGCACGTTACGAGATTGATCAGCTAGTAGCAAATTTACAATTCCCTTCCGGTATAGCCGTAGAAATTATACATGAAGATCTGGGCCTTGACGATTTTTACTTTTTGATTGGAGCCGCATTTATTTTGATTTTTATGATTCTTGCTTCTGTATTTGAATCGGTTTCTACTCCATTGGTTATGATGTTCACCATTCCGCTTGCTGCTATCGGATCTCTATGGGCGCTGATCTTTACCGGTAATTCCATCCTCAATGCCAACACATTAATAGGATTTCTTATTTTGTTGGGAGTTGTGGTGAATAATGGTATTATTTTTATAGATTATACCCGTTGGTTGATTAGAAACAATTATTCACGTACCCGAGCGATTATGATGGCCGGACATGCCAGAACACGCCCCATTCTGATCACTGCTATTACAACAATTATTGCAATGCTTCCTCTGGCTATGGGTAAAGCAGAATACGTATCTCAGATTGGAGCTCCTTTTGCCATAACTGTGATAGGCGGATTATCACTCAGTACTTTATTTACGCTGGTATTTATCCCTACGGTCTATGTTGGACTTGAAACTGCTATTGAATGGTTCAACGGTTTGTCATTAAAAATTAAACTCATTCAGGTGATATTACTGGCACTGGGAATTTGGCTGGTATATGTGCAGGTTAGCAGTATTCTCTGGCGGTTCATTGATGTATTTTTACTGTTATTTGTCATCCCATCCATGACATTGTTTATCTTGACAAGCTTGCGTCGTGCAAACGCTGAAATGATAGGAGCTGATGAAACGATAACTATAAAAATTCGTCATCTGGTTAAAGTATATGACGACTATTCCCGTTTTTCAAGAGAGTGGAACAAGGGTAAACATATGCGGGAAAAAGACGGTATATTTAAATCCTATAAAACCCGTCATGATCTGGAAACCCTGGTATGGGAACTGCCCCTGTTAGGTGGATTGATCTACTTTACCTATTTTTACCTGCGCAGTGGTTTCTGGATGTTTGTCATGTCCCATATTGTATTTTTCTTTGTGGTTTATTTGCTCAAGCCCATGTTGGAACGCTGGAAAAGTTCAAAAACAGATAAATTGTTTAAATTCTGCATGTGGATGATACCCTGTATTAATCTGTTTATTTTTTATATGAAATGGGACAATATACCCATCGTTGCTTTTATCGGCGTTGTGTGGTATCTGGCATTGGCGATTTATACCACTTCTAATCGTTTGCATCGTGAAAAAATTGATATTGTTCGCATACAGGGCAAGTTTAAGGGAATCCGAAAGAATTTTTATCGATTGGTCCAGTTTATTCCGGTAATAGGTCGTAAAAAGAATCCGTTCCGGGCATTGGATGGAATCTCGCTCGAGATTGGCAGTGGTATGTTTGGTTTGCTGGGGCCCAATGGTGCCGGTAAAACCACACTGATGCGCATTATCTGTGGAATTTTGGACCAGTCCCGTGGACGTATTTGGATAAACCATTACAATATCAATGAAAAGCGTGAAGAATTACAGGGATTGATTGGATATTTGCCGCAGGAATTTGGCATGTACGAGAATATGACGGCATTCGAGTTTTTGAATTACCAGTCAATTCTTAAAGGACTGTTAAATGAAAAAGATCGGCTTGAACGCATCGAGTATGTTTTAAAAGCTGTTCATATGCTGGAACATCAGCACAAAAAAATAGAATCATTTTCCGGTGGTATGAAGCAACGTGTGGGAATTGCACAAACGCTGTTACATCTGCCACGTATTCTTGTTGTTGATGAACCCACAGCCGGCTTGGATCCCCGTGAACGTATACGTTTTAGAAACTTGCTGGTAGAATTGGCCAGAGAAAGAATTGTCATCTTTTCCACACACATTATTGAAGATATAGCCAGTTCCTGTAATAAAGTTGCGGTTATGAACAGGGGACAATTGCGTTATCTTGGCGATCCCATGAATATGGTTACCCTTGCCAAAGATCATATCTGGCAGTTTTATATTGATCCTACAGAGTTTAGTGAGACGAGTGAGAAATATACAGTAATACATCATATGCGGGTAGATGAAAAGATAAGAATTCGTTGTTTATCAATCGAAAAACCGGCAGATGATGCGGTAACAGTACAGCCCACACTGGAAGATGCGTATTTATGGTTATTGCAATATGGAAAAAAAGATAATGTTTATAGATAAAGCAAAAATCCGGAATTCATTTTCGCTCATCAACAAGATTGTTCGATACAATTTAAAGATCATTTTTGGCAATCTGTTTATCTATTTCTTGTTAGCTGCTTTTGTGTTTTATCTGTTGATTGGTTTGCTGATATTTTTCAACAGCGATACTGTTCCTGATGCAGCAACTGTCTACTATTTATTGCTGTTCCCCGGACTGTTGCTCATTTTTTACCCTACTACATTTGGTATACAGCACGATATGGATAACCGGATGATTGAAATTCTCTTTGGTATTCCGGATTACCGATACAAAGTCTGGCTGGTTAGAATGACAATTATATATGTATTGGTATTTGCTTTGCTTGTTTTTCTGTCATTGCTCAGCTTTGTAGCAATCAGCGAGTTTCATATTCTCACCATGGTTTACCAACTCATGTTTCCCATCTTTTTTATTGGGTGTTTTGCATTTATGCTGTCTACTTGGGTTAGAAATGGATTTGGATCTATGGTAATTTTGGTTGCATTTGGTATGGCATTTTGGGTGTTGAGTGGAATTTTAAGAGAGAGTGAATGGAATCTGTTTTTAAATCCATTTCACATTCCTGAAGAGATAAGTGAGGTGATATGGGCGGATTTGAAAATGAAAAATCGCTTGTACATTTTATCCGCCACTATCCTTATGCTGCTTGCGGGTTTGTTAAACCTGCAAAAACGTGAAAAATTTATCTGATTATTTTAATGATATTTTGACTGAACGTCCGGATTTATCAATATTGATTTTATCTTCTCTAGCCAGCCAACCCAGTGCAGTGTAGAGAGAAAAATCATCTGCGTCTAAAGATTTTTTCAATTTAACTAATGTTAGTTCACCTTTATCATCTAGTACTTTCCAAATATTACCAGACAATTCTCCAATTGTATTTAACATATTATTCCTCCCATATAGTTTGATTTGTGATTAGAACAACAGTTTGTGATGAAATATTGCAAATATATATTGTTTTTTTTTGTGTGTTTCATTTGTAATATCTTGTAATTTAAAATAAACAAGTTGCAAATTTATACTATTTTTTGTATGTTTATTGACTTGATAGAGGTGCTTGTTATAAAAGTAACATGTTTGAGAGATTGCAGTTTTGTAGACAACATGTGAAAGGATAACAGGCCGAAACAATACACAACTGCGAATGTGTATTGTTGGGTCGGTATGTGAATAACTGCCGGACTGTCACGGAGAAAAAAGCCGTGGAGCGCTATTAGTTGACAGGCTGATAACTCATTAGTTGGTTGATTGAAACGGTTCTCCATTCTTTCAACCTTTTTTTTTATATAGTGGTGTTCAATGATCTCTTTGCTTGAAAATATGATCCGTATACCATCACCTTCCAGGCAGGAGGGGGAGGTTGGTCAATTCTTGCTGGATCTGTTAAAGCAAAAGGGATATCATGTTACTGCGCAGCCAGTTACTAAAGACAGATTCAATGTTCTTGCCTTGACAGATGATACTCCAATCGTTCTTCTCAATTCACATATGGATACCGTATTGCCATTTTGTGAGTATAGTAAAACAGAAGAAAAAATATTTGGAAGAGGCGCATGTGATGCAAAAGGTCAGATTGTTGCAATGGTTGAAGCCGGTGATCGTTTGCGTTCTAAAGGTATACAGAATTTTGGTTTGCTCTTTGTTGTGGGTGAAGAACTGGATTCTGATGGTGCTAAAATGGCAGCTCGTTTGGATCTGGAATCCAGATATGTGATTATTGGCGAGCCAACAGAAAACAAACTGGTTGCCGGACAAAAAGGTACCATTGTATTTCGAATTCAAGCATCAGGAAAAGGCGGTCATTCTTGTAATCCTGATAATGGTGATTCTGCAATTCACCGTCTTGTACAATATATGACGCAATGGTTGGAGACGGATTGGGGTGTTGATCCTGTATTTGGAGCGTCTACCCTGAATTTTGGAAAAATTTCCGGTGGAAGTGGAATGAATGTTATTGCACCTGCTGCCAGTGTTGAAGGTATTTTTCGTGTGTCCACATCGGTTAATGATATCAAAAATATCATTAATACTATTAAAACTGAAAAAATTCGTATTGAATATTTAAGCGAATCTGAGCCTTTGCATCTCTATACTGTTGAAGGATTTGAAAAATCAATTGTCAGTTTTGGAACAGACGCTTCATACCTACGTCCTCTGGGCAAGATATTATTGTATGGCCCTGGTTCTATTGATGTAGCCCATTGTGATGATGAATATATTCGTAAATCTGATCTTGAATGCGGAGTACAGGATCTGGAGAATATTGTTGGAAAATTGATAAAGGAAACAAGTATATGATCGTAATGAAATTCGGCGGAACATCGGTTGCCGATGCTGCAGCTATGCGTCGGGTTACAGAAATTATTCAATCCCGTCAAGATAAATCACCTGTAATTGTTGTATCGGCAGTTGGCGGCCTTACCGATAATCTTGTGGCTTTGAGCAAGACTGCTGTTAAAGGTGATTTGGATAATGTTAAAGGAATTTTGTCTGAAATAAGAAATCGTCATCAGACGATAATTAATGATTTACAGGTTGATGATAATGCGCTTTTAAAAACCCGTCTGGATGATACAATTGAGCAGCTTCAATCAGTGTGTGAGGCACTATCTTATGCAGGAAATCCTGCTAAAGATTTGATTGACGAGTTGTTAAGCATTGGTGAATATTTATCATCCAATATTCTTGCTGCTTATATGGATAAAATCGGCATGAATGGTATTATGGCAGATGCCAGAGATATATTGGTGACTGACTCGAATTATGGCAGTGCGCTGCCAAAGGATGGCCCTTCAACAGAAAATGCTAAACGAATCCTGTTACCGCTTGTGCAGGAAGGCAAAATTCCGGTTATGCAGGGATTCATTGGCCGTGATGAGAACGGCAAGATAACTACACTTGGCAGAGGCGGCTCTGATTATTCAGCATCTCTGGTTGGTGCCATGATAGGTGCGGAAGCTGTTGAAATTTGGACGGATGTGAGTGGAGTTTTAACTGCTGATCCATCTTTATTGCCCGAAGCAAAACGCATTTTATTAATGAGCTTTGATGAAGCAGCCGAGTTGGCTTATTTTGGGGCCAAAGTCTTACATCCTTCTACCATGTTACCGGCAGTTGCCAAAGGCGTGCCGGTTTATGTATTAAATTCAATGCACCCGGAAAAAGATGGGACCAAGATTGCGCCATCTGATAAAATGACCGAGGAAGAATGTGTTGTTAAATCTATAGCGTATAAAGAAGCGTTAACGGTTATAACCGTACACAGCACCCGAATGTTGATGGCACATGGTTTTATGGCATCGATTTTTAATATCTTTGAAAAATATAAAACAGCTGTTGATCTTGTATCTACTTCCGAGGTCAGTGTATCTATTACCATTGATAGTACCGAACATCTGGATGAAATTACACAGGAATTGAACGCGTTTGCAGTTGTAAATATAGCTCACGATAATGCTATTGTTTGCCTTGTAGGTGAAAATTTGAAAAGAACTCCCGGAATGCCGGCCAAGATTTTTAATCTGGTAGATGATGTGCATATTCATATGATTTCACAGGGCGCTTCAGAGATTAATCTTAGTTTTGTTATCAATGAATCTGATCTTGAAAAAGTTATCAAATCTTTGCATAATTATTTCTTTGGCGGAGATTATGATAAAAATATTTTTGCAGACAATAATTAAGGATTATTATGAAATTAGGTATTTTAGGATACGGCCGAATGGGGCATCAGGTAGAAGATATTGCAAAATCCCGAGGTCATTCCATAAACGCAGTTTTTGATGTTGATCAGCCGTTTGATTTAAATTCTGATCTTAACGGTGCTGAGGTTTTGATCGATTTTACACTTGCAGGTGCAGTTATGAACAATCTGCAAACAGCCGCTGGTTTGGGTGTTCCCATTGTTGAAGGTACTACCGGCTGGCTTGATGATTATGATAAAGCAGTAGCGATTGAGAACCTAACAATGATTACAAGCCCCAATTTTTCTATTGGTGTTTACCAGTTTACTAAAATTGTACAAGCGGCAGCAAAACTCATGGCTAAACTTGATAGCTATGATTGTTATTTGCATGAATGGCACCATACTGGCAAAGCAGACAGCCCCAGTGGCACTGCTAAAAAGCTGACAGAGGTATTGCTGGAAAACCTTGAATATAAAGATAACCCTTTTTTTGAAACCAGTCATGGAGTAATTAATCCTAAAAGTTTACATGTAACCTCGTCCCGGGTGGGACGTATACCGGGTACCCATGAAATCGGTTTTGATTCTGCTTACGATACCATAACTCTTCGTCATCAGGCACATAGTCGCGAAGGTTTTGCTTTTGGATCTGTGCTTGCCGCAGAATGGCTGATTGGGAAAAAGGGGGTTTTTACAATGGATGATTTTATGAACGACATGAACCAGTCATGATAAAAAGAAAGGATGTTATGATGGATGCTTCCAGATTTCGCGGTTCTTCCGTAGCGATCATCACCCCGTTTATGAACAATGGTGATATTGATTATGAAGGTTATAAGCGATTATTGGATTGGCAGATTGAACAGGGAACAGATGTGATTTTGACCTGTGGAACCACAGGTGAAAGTGCAACCATGTCCCATGAAGAACATCAAAAAGTTATTGAAACCACTATTTCTCATGTGAATGGACGCGTACCTGTTCTGTGTGGTGCAGGTAGTAATTCTACAACAGAGGCCATTTCACTTTCAAAATTTGCTGAAAAAGCCGGCGCAGATGCAGTGTTGTCTGTTGCTCCTTATTACAATAAACCGACCCAGGAAGGTCTGTACCAGCATTTTAAGACCATTGCAGAAGCTATTAACGTTCCTGTCGTTTTGTACAATGTTCCTGGGCGGACCAGCAGTAATATATCTGCTGAAACAACATTACGTTTGGCACAGATACCAAATATTATTGCAGTTAAGGAAGCCAGCGGTAATTTTAACCAGATTATGGCAATACTTCAAGATCGTCCTCAGGATTTTCTTGTACTCTCGGGAGATGATGCAATTTCTTTGGCCATGATGGCCCTGGGTGGTGATGGAATTATTTCCGTAGTTGCCAACGAAACCCCAAAAATGTTGAGTGATATGGTACATTATGCTCTTGATGGCAACTGGGACAAGGCCCGAGAACTCCATTATAAATTATTAAACCTGATGGAAATAAATTTTATAGAAACTAATCCTGTGCCTGCTAAAACTGCCCTTCAAATGATGGGCAAGATTGACGGTGCAAACGTCAGATTGCCACTTGTGGGAATGAAGCAGGAAAGTAAAGATAAATTGGCAGCAGTATTAAAAGAAATGAATCTGATCTAAGAGAGAATGAATGGAAAATATAAGATTTTTTAAATATCATGCTTTGGGTAACGATTATATTGTGATCGATCCTGCAGATTTTGGTCCGGGTTTTACCGAGCACCAGATCAAAGTTATATGCCATCGTAATTTTGGAATTGGTTCGGATGGCATCTTGTATGGCCCGCTGCCTTCGGATAAAGGAGAATTCGGATTAAGAATTTATAATCCTGATGGAAGCGAAGCAGAAAAAAGTGGAAATGGTTTACGAATTTTTTCACGCTATTTATGGGACATGAAAAAGGTGTCTGATAAGCCCTTTACCATTGATACTCCCGGTGGGCTGGTTGAGTCTAAAGTGATGGATAATGGAAAACGTATAACTGTTGAAATGGGGCGGATTACCTTTACCAGTAATGAAATACCTGTTGCAGGTGAACCCCGTCAGGTGATCCAAGAGCCGATAGAGGCGCTTGAGCGCACATTTACTTTTTGTGCCGCCTCTATTGGCAACCCCCATTGTATTGTTCCATTGGATGAAATTTCCAAAGAACTGGCTGTGAAATATGGCCCCGTTTTGGAAACGCATGAAATGTTTCCAAACAAGATTAATGTACAGTTTTTAAAAGTGCTTGATCGAAACAATATTCAGATAGAGATATGGGAACGTGGTGCAGGCTATACTTTGGCATCAGGAAGCAGCAGCAGTGCCGCAGCTTCTGTTGCGCACAAACTGGGTCTGTGTGATAATGATATCACTGTGCATTCGCCCGGTGGTGTGCTGTCTATAAAAATCTCGGATGATTTTGATATTGTTATGACCGGTCCGGTAACCCGGATTGGTGAAGGTGTTATTGTTCCGGAAGTATTTGAAACGCAAATTTGACAACAAGGAAATTTTTATGGCAAAAATAAATTCAAATTATAATAAACTGGCTGCAGGTTATCTGTTTCCCGAAATTGCGAAGCGCACCCGATTGTTCCTCGAAAATAATCCCAATGCAAAGATAATGAAACTGGGAATTGGAAATACCACTGAGCCGCTGACCCCGGAAGTGGTAAAAGGATTGCATTTGGGTGTAGATAAGCTGGCAAATATTGACACCTATTCCGGTTATGGTGATGAACAGGGTGATGTTCGGTTACGTGAAGCATTGCAGGCTTTGTACAAAACCTACAATGTAGATCTGGATGTAAGTGAGTTTTTTGTGAGTGATGGAGCAAAACCTGATGCAGGTAATATTCAATCGATTTTCGCACAGAGTAATGTAGTTGCTGTTCAGGACCCTGCTTACCCGGTATATGTTGATACCAATGTTATTGCCGGACGAACCGGTGAATATAATCCGGATAAAGGTTGCTATGATGGTTTGATTTATATGCCATGTAATGAAGAAAACGGCTTTTTCTCTGATCTGCCAAAAGAAAAAGCAGATCTCATCTATCTTTGCAGTCCCAATAATCCTACAGGTACTGTGGCAACACACGCGCAGTTAAAAACTTTTGTGGACTATGCTCGCGAAAACAAATCCGTTATCATTTTTGATGCGGCATATTCTGCATTTGTTAAAGATCCGTCATTACCCCGTACAATATTCGAGGTAAAAGGTGCAAAAGAATGCGCAATAGAGATTAACAGCTTTTCCAAGGTTGCCGGTTTTACCGGCGTTCGTTTGGGTTGGGCTATTGTGCCGGAAGCATTGGTAACCGAAGATGCCGAACCAGGCAAAGTTAATGCATTATGGAACCGTCGTCAATCTACTTTTTTTAATGGAGCAGCTAATGTTGTGCAGGAGGGAGGCCTTGCTTCATTATCCGAACAGGGTATGAAAGAATGTATGGGACTAGTTGATTATTACATGAACAATGCAAAGATCATTCGTTCAGGTTTACAAGAGCTGGGAATTACCGTTTTCGGTGGAGATAATGCTCCATATATCTGGATGAAAACCCCCAATGGTTTAACATCATGGGAGTTTTTTGACAAGCTGTTAACCGAAACTCATGTTGTTGGTACACCGGGTTCAGGTTTTGGGTCCAGTGGTGAAGGTTTTTTCCGGTTGAGTGCATTTGGACATTTGGATGATATTAAAGCAGCAGTTAAAAGTATTAAAGAAAATTTGAGATTAGAATAGGATACAATTATATGTTATTATCAGGTCATGGAATGGTTACCGGTGATGTGATTGCCAGCACTGTTTCTGAATTTCAAACTCCCTTTTACTTGTATGACGAAGCACTAATTCTTGAAAAGTGCAACCAGGTACTTTCCATGCCTAACGCGTATGGACTTGGAGTAAGTTATGCAATGAAGGCAAATCCCAATATGGCCATATTGCAGCTTTTGCATAAACAAGGTTGTCATATTGATGCCAGTTCATTAAATGAAGTACGAAGAGCATATCTGGCAGGTATACCTTATAAAGATATTATGCTGACAACGCAAGAAGTACCCATGGGCAATGATCGCGAAGCTATGGAACAAATGATTCTTGAAGGCTTGAAATACAATGTCTGTTCATTACGTCAATTAAAATTAATTGCAGACTTTGCGTCGCAAAAGAATATCAAGCTTTCCATGCGTATTCATCCCGGTGTGGGTACAGGAGAATCTGAATCTCGCAATACGGGTGACAAGTATGCCAGCTTTGGTGTACATATAACCGAACTGGATGATGCCATGAAATTTGCAAATGAAAAAGGTTTGGTGTTTGACACGGTCCATAATCATGTCGGTTCCGGTGGTGATCCAGATGAATGGCGCGACAGTATTGACCGTGAACTGGATTTTGTTGAAAAATGGTTTCCCAAAGCAACCACCATCAACTTTGGTGGTGGATTCAAAGAAGCACGTATGCCTGACGAATATGCAGCAGATATTGATAAATTGGGTAAATATGCTACTGAGCATCTGGAAGCATTTTATCAAAAGACCGGTCGTAAACTGGTTATGGAAATTGAGCCCGGCACGTTTATGATAGCCAATGCGGGTTACCTGGTAACTACGGTAATCGATAAAAAACAAACTGGTGAAGATGGGTTCCGTTTTCTGGTTCTGGATGGTGGTATGGAATCCAACACCCGACCACTATTGTATGGATCTCAGCATCCGTTTTATGTTGTAGCTCATGATGGTGAAATATTATCTTCTGAATTTGATTTGTATGACCTGGATCCTGAACAGGACCAGCGTGTTGTTGTGGGACGTTGCTGTGAAACCGGAGACTCTCAGTGTTTGGATGATCACGGGCATATTGTTCCACGAGTGATGGCTGATCCTGAAATAGGTGATCATGTAGTAATTGGTGGAAGTGGTGCTTATTGCTCAGGTATGGCGCTCCACAATTATAATTCATACTCTCAAACCCCCGAAATTTTATTCAAGGTATCCGGTGAAACACAGATTGTTCGTAAAAAACAAACTGTTGAACAAATGATACAAAATGAAGTACCTTTGAAGTAGCTCTTGCCAAACTGTCCCGGTTTGATGATAACCGGGACAACCTTTTTATTGAAAGACGTTGTTGAATTTCTTATATTGTTTTCTATAAAACAGGAGGGACCATTAATGGTTGCTTTAAAAGATTATCAACGTCAATCGCTCAGTAAAGACATTCGTTCTTCTCTTATCATTATTGCTATTCTTGCATTCACATATGCATTTAGTGTGTTGCGTATGCAACTGTCAGTTGGTGAACTGTTAACCAGCTTTTTGGTTTTTCTTGTGCTGATTTCTATTTATATCTTTTTTTCAAGTAGTACACTTGTCAAGATATTGCAAAAATATGTGGATGATAAACCAACAACCATATGGTATTTCCCCTTTTCTTTATGGATTATTGCCAGCTTGTATACCGTTCTGACTGGCCCGTTTGCATTTTTTATTCTTGGTATCGGTTTGATTTATTGTCTGCTGCCTGTTTTTTTGATGCAGTTTTTAAGAGGTAAAGAAAAAAAGTTTTTACCTATTGATGCTGCTATCATTTTATTATTATGGCTTCCTATAGAATTTGGTTTAATTCCCTCTGCCAGTTTACCCCCGAATGGTGGAATTGCGGTATATCATTTGGTTGGATTACTGTTGTTGTTTTATGATTATCTGGTAATCCGTCAATTGCCCGATGTAGGATATACATATAACCTGAAACACAAGGAATGGCAAACCGCAATTATAAATTTCCTGATTGTTTGTATGGTCATCCTGGTATTGGGTATGGCGGTTAATTTTATCCGTTTTTCTGATGACTCTCTTGATCTGGGATTTATGGTTTCCAGTCTAGTTACAATCCTGTTTTTTGTGGCCATACCTGAAGAATTGCTCTTTCGCGGCGTTATTCACAATTTGATACAGAGGCGAATGAACGGAATAAAAAATGCTGAAACAAAAGCACTTGTCATTTCGTCAATAATATTCGGCCTTGCTCATGGTAATAACAGCAATGCTCCCTTTTTGGATATAAGTTTGGGATCTTTGGGTGTTTGGCATATGCCGTGGGCTTATATTCTCCTTGCAACTATTGCAGGATATGCTTATGGATTAACCTATGTGAAAACTAAAAAAATTATGGCTGCTGCCATAGTACATTTGTTGATAGATTGGGTATGGGTTGTCTTTTTTAGTGGCTAAGAGGTGAACCTTATGGAAACAAAATTAATTTCTCCCAAGCTTGTTGGGGATAAGGTGATTTTAGGTCCCATGCGAGAAGATCTGGCTGATACATATCGCCAATGGGTGCATGATATGCAAAATGGGATCGGTATCACTACAAATATTTTGCTAACTCACAAGCAGGAGCTGGACTGGCTGCAGAATATGGCAAAGCCTAATGAAGGATTCTTTACCATTTATGCTAAAAAATCCGGTGAGCCAGTTGGTACAATATCACTATTGGGTTTAGATTATACTAATCGCTATGCAGAGTTGGGTATCTTTATTGGGCCGGATGAATGTAAAAATATGGGGTATGGCAAAGAATCCCTGCTGCTGGTTATGGATTATGCGTTTAATGTAATGAACCTGGAAAGCCTTTATCTACGTGTTCATGCGTTTAATGAGCGTGCTGCTGCCTTGTATGAAAAAGTGGGTTTTAAACCGGCAGGTAAAAGACGACATGCCTGTTATTTGAATGGAGAATATCATGACGACATCTTGATGGATATTATACGTAAAGAGTTCAAAGGTTACAAGATACAAAAAGAGTTTGAATTGTTTAAAAAACGGAACGCCCTTAAATAAAGGAAGAGTATGTTAGGAAGAAAACCACATATAATGGTGTTTGGAATGGGCTCTTTTGCCCAATCTGCAATGCGCATATTGTCTGAGGATGGTGCCAAAGTCTCTTGCTATTTGACACGGGATTACGGACACTATGGTCCGCAGCAAGAGGGTGAGGTTTTTGATAATAAAGATTTTCCTAATCCCTGCGAGTTGATTAGAAAAAATAAAATTGATCTGGTATTTCCCATGTCCATTAACTGGCATCAGGAGAAATGGACGCATGAATTTTTACAATCCGGTACTCACATCTTTTCTCCTATACACGATGCCATGCAATTGGAACGGGACCGTGACTTTGCCCGTCAATTGTGTGAGCGGTATGATGTACCGTTTCCCAAATCTCATGTTGCGCCCAATCGGTTGGATGCTCTAAAATATGTTGATGCGAATCCCCGTCCTTATGTAATTAAAAATCCATTATGCCGTCCCGGCAGCCCGGTTCACACCATAGTTTGTGAAACCGTTGTGGATACCAAAAGTTGGCTGGAAAATGTAGATTACGCCGAAGGTGTATTTCTGCAGGAATATATGGGCAGACGCGAAGCCGGTCATATTGCCCTGGTGAGTGGAGGAGAGATCTATTCACTGGTAACAAACCAGGAATACAAGCGCGCATTTGATGGAAATATGGGCCCGGTTGCCGGTGCACCTTTGGGTGGCCTGGTAGAGGTGGATACAGAAGATAAATATGGACTCGCGAAACAGCTTTTACATCCACTTATGCCGTGGTTCAGGGAGACCAATTTTAATGGCCCTGTTCAGGTTACAGCTGCTCAGCGTGATGGCAAGTGGTATGTGCTTGAATACAATGTACGTACCGGAGTTACTGCCGGTTTACCCCTGCTGCGCATGTTGAAACACCCTGTCAAGGTTATGATGGATACGGCCAAAAATCAGAAACTCAATATCGAGTTTAACAGTGGTTTGTCTCATGCCTGTGTGCTTACACTTGCGGGCTGGGGATACCCTTATACAAAGATAACCGGACCATATTTAACTGTACAAATGAATGGCAAGCCAGAATGTGATATCTGGTGGAATGAAGTGGTTGACAAGAACAATAAACACTTGTTTATGAGTGGTCACCGTATTGCAGATATTGTGGGTATTGGTAATTCACTAGATGTTGCTATTGCCAAAGCTTATCAGAACATTAAAAAGATCTATTGCTTGAGTAGTTATTATCGTACCGATGTGGGCCAGAGTATGTGGCCTCCGGGACAGGAATAAGGAAAAGGTGTTTATTATCTTATGAAGTTATATTTTTCAGAGTATAAATCCGATTATTCAAATTATATATTCCCCTATGCTATTTGGGCTGAGCCGGAAGAAAATGAAACCCCTGCCGATATTTTTGACAGGGGCTTTTTACCCAACAAGCCGGATCTCAGCCGGTTTTATTTGTGCCGGAATATACGCGTTCAATTAAAGGATTTCTCGCCATCGTCCGAGAACCGTCGTGTTTTACGTAAAGGTGAGGGTGTTAATGCCAGGCTGATTGCTCGTGAGGATTTTGAATTTACATCGCAGTGGCGCGAGTTTTGTAAAACCTATGCGGATGCTAAATTCGGTCAGGATGTGATGAGCTATGAACGTCTGGACAAGTTAATGCAGTCGCCCATTATATCTCATGTTTTGATTTTTTCTGATACAGAGACCGGACAGGATGTGGGTATTGTGTTTTTGTATCTGCAGGAACCACAAATGGCCTTTTATTACTATTCATTTTATGATCTGGATTATTTTCACAATAATTTGGGCATGTATATGATGACCTGGACAGTTCGGTTTATGCAGGAAAAGGGAGTGGAATATATATACCTGGGTTCATGTTACAGCCGTGGAGCACTCTACAAGACCCAGTTCGAGGGAGTGCAGTTTTTTAATGGATTAAGATGGTCAGATAATATTAAAGAATTAAAATATCTGATTGAACGGGATTCCAACGAGGTAAATAAACACTTGCTGGAAAATGAGGATTTTCTGAATTCTTTTTATCCTGATGGTTTGTTCGATAACTAGTTTACTGTTTAATAATATTACAAATGGAACGATTATGAAAAAATGGATACTTTTAGCAGTTATGTTGTTTGCAGTACAGAGTTTTGCGCAATATGGGAATTTTTTGTATCTGGTTACTCCAGGACAAGTTGAAAAGAACCAGTGGCGCACAAAATATGAATCTGCCTATGCTTTACGCGCGGTACAGCCCTTTGGTGAAGATGGTTTGGAACAGCGTCTTGGCGGTGTTTATGGATTTAGCGATAATTTGAATTTATCGGCAGTTGCTACCACCATATTTGAAAAAGATGATGATAATGCCATCTCTTCAGGACAAATAGAGTTAATGTATGATTTCTATAAAATGAGAAAATACGGTCTTTCCTTTAGTGTAGGTGGCGCCTGGATACGTGAATTCCAAGCTGTGCAAACTGCACAAACACGGTTAGTTGCTAGCTGGATCAGAGGAAAATGGGGAACAGCGGCAAATTTTGTTTTACAAAAGCCTTTTTCTGATGATCGCGATGCTGTGGATGTTTTGTTTTCCATGGGTACCAATATGCAGGTGAGCAAGCGCTTCCATTTGGGAATAGAGTTTGTGAGCGAAGATTTGGAAGGCTTTTTTGAAGAAGAAGAGGCCGATGGCGGTGCAAAACTTTTGCTGAGTCCCAATGTCAAGATGTTGACCGAATCCATGCAAATCCGGTTGGGAGCCGGACCTATTTTTTACCTTACCGAGAGCAATCAATCGAGCATGGCACCGCGTGTATTGCCTACGGTCCCAGATAAAAATGGATGGATGGTGCGATTATCCGCGATTTATAATATCTAAGTTTACAGGCCCGGTTCTTTGAATTGGGCTTTTTCATTTCTAAAGCTGCATCCCTGATTTCATTTGTGAATTGTTCTTTTTTTTCTATATTATTTTATACTTGAACCCGGGAAGAAAAATGCAAAATCGAATCAGTGATCTAAAAGCATCTATTGCATTACAAAATGCATTAAAATATTCAGAACTGTTAACAGTTGACGATACGGCTGTCATGTTTCATGATCTGTCATTTCTTGAAGAAAAATTTAACGATTTAAAAAGCCTGTTCCCCAAAGATACATTGCATTCGGTTGCTATAAAAGCGAATCCTCTGATTGCTTTATTGGATTATTTGAAAACTCTGGGAGCCGGAGCAGAAGCCGCTACCTTACCCGAGCTCTATTTTGCAGAGAAATGCGGTTATGATCCCCAAAAGATGGTTTTTGATTCACCGGCAAAAACCCGGCAAGAACTTGAATACGCCCTTGAACTGGGTGCTCATGTAAATGCTGATTCTTTTCAGGAACTTGAACGTATTGATGAATTCCTTAAAGATAATAAAAGCAATAGCACCATCGGTATTCGCATTAATCCACAGGTGGGGAGTGGAAAAATAGGGATTACCAGTGTGGCGGGGAAATACTCTAAATTTGGTATTCCTCTGAATGACATGTACGATGAGCTTTTAAATATATATTTGAAATATGGATGGCTGACCGGTGTTCACTTGCATGTGGGATCGCAAGGGTGCGAGATGGAGCTGCTCTTGAATGGCGTTGAACGGGTATTAGAGTTTGCGGAAACTGTCAACGCTAAACTAGAACAGACAGGCAGTGACAGACGTATCGATATTTTTGATTTGGGTGGCGGTCTGCCGGTTTCCTATTTTCGGGATGTTGCTCCTGACAGTATGAAAGATTATCGGGATGCATTGCAGTCCCGTTTTCCTCAACTTTTTATTGGTACATATAGACTCTTTACTGAATTTGGGCGATATATGCACGCCAATTGTGGATGGACTGCTAGTCGCGTCGAGTATGTCAAAGACCTGGCAGGAGTGAAAACGGCAATGATCCATGTGGGAGCAGATCTGCTTATGCGTGCCTGCTATTTGCCGCAGGACTGGCACCACGAGATTGCCGTTACTGATGCGCAGGGGAATCTCAAATCTTTGGATAAAACAGACCAGTATACCATTGCCGGTCCTTTGTGTTTTGCAGGGGACATCATTGCGCGAGATGTTGAATTACCGGAGTTAGAAGAAGGCGACCATCTCATTATTCATGATACCGGCGCGTATACCATGGGCATGTGGTCACGTCACAATAGCCGACAACTACCCAAAGTTGTTGGATATTTCAATGATGGTGAATCCTTTAAAATATTAAAAGAACGGGAAAGTTTGGACAGGGTATACGAGTTTTGGAAATAGAGTTGTTGAAATTTTTGTATATAGTATAAATTAATACTCACTAAATACAGGAACAATCTATGACGAATGAGAATAATTCCGTAATTTCAAATTTCCTGAAAAAAGAATCATCTGGTGGTATCGTACTGATGATTGCCACTATACTTGCGCTTGTTGTAGCCAATACTCCTTTGCGGGAATATTATGATCTGCTGTTAACCTCTAAAGTTGCAGTGATTATAGGACCGTTAAAAATTGCCAAGCCCCTGCTTTTATGGATCAATGACGGACTGATGGCATTTTTCTTTTTCATGATTGGTCTGGAGTTGAAACGTGAAGTGCTTGAAGGTGAACTTCGCGACAAGCGAAACATTATTTTACCTGGTGTTGGTGCAATTGGAGGCATGGCTGTGCCGGCACTGATTTATTTTGCATTCAACTATAACGATCCTTCTGCAATACAGGGTTGGGCCATACCCGCGGCAACAGATATCGCTTTTGCATTGGGTATACTTTCATTGCTTGGGCCCCAGGTGCCTACCAGTCTCAAGATTTTTCTCACATCCCTGGCGATTTTTGATGATATTGGGGCCATATTGATCATTGCAGTTTTCTATACATCAAATATTTCTAAAATTGCATTGCTGGTTGTGGTCTTGCTGCTCCCCATATTGTGGCTTTTGAATAAAAAGGGAGTGGAATCGAAAAGTGTTTATATTTTTATCGGAATCGTCATGTGGGTAGCCATGTTGAAATCCGGTATTCATGCTACTCTTGCGGGTGTGGTATTGGCAATGTTTATACCCATCCAGTCTAAAACCAATCCTGATTATTCTCCCTTGAAAAGTATGGAACACGACCTGCATGATGCGGTCGCTTTTATCATTTTACCCATCTTTGCTTTTTCAAACGCGGGTCTGACGCTCATTGGCAGTGGCATGGACCAGTTGTTCCATAATGTCCCTGTGGGTATTGCATTGGGATTATTTATTGGAAAACAAGTTGGAATATTCTTGTTATGTTGGTTATCAGTGAAAATTGGTCTAGCTGTATTACCCAAAGGTATGAACTGGACCCGATTATATGGTACCGCTGCGCTATGTGGTATAGGTTTTACCATGAGTCTCTTTATTGGGTCTCTGGCATTTGAGGAAACCGGTGTAGATTTGATTTTTGATGAACGACTGGGCATTCTGGTAGGCTCTATTGCATCCGGTATATTGGGGTATTTTATTTTAAAATTCCATTTCAAAACATCGAATGCATCAGATTAAATATAAAAATAGTCTTATTGCAATATAAATTTGCAATAAGACTATTGTATTTTAGATCAATTATTTACGCGGCCAGCCCCATTTTTTTCTTGGCAGCATCACCGGCTGCTTTTAACAGGGGATACCCGGCAGGCGAAGCAGTCAACAGCGGATGTGTTCCTATTTGTGACGTCAGAATGTCATTTACATCCATCCGGTTTTGGATGATGAATCCCAGGGTATTGGTCAATTCTCCTACGGACAATCCACCAACAATTTCACCACCCAGAATGATTCCGGATTCTTTACTGACTATGAGTTTAACTAATTGTTTTTGTGTTCCCGGTAATGTACCCGGATGTTTATCCATTCCTTCAAACTCTCCGGTAATGATATCAAATCCTTCTGCTCTCGCTCTAGACTCGTTTAGCCCGGCAACTCCAAACCCAGTGTCTCCAATTGCTGTTGAAAAGATAGATATAGTTCCGGTAAAAGTCTTAACAACGGACAATTTGTACAAATTGATTCCGGCTGTTCTGGCTTCTGCACATGCAGTAGAAGCAAGCATTACGGAATTGGGCTTGCGGGTAATAAAATCTCTTTTTTCTGCACAATCACCAACTGCAAAAATATCCGAGTCTTCGGTACGCATATATTCATCTACTTTGATAAAGCCATTTGAACTGACAGGCAAGTCTGCGTCCAGAGCCAATTGAGAGTTGGGTTTGCATCCCATTGCTAAAACAACGGCGTCTGCCTCAAGTGTCTCTCCATTTTCAAGCAATACACCACTAACCTTGCCATCACCAACAATTTCTTTAACACCAATACCCGTTCTGATATTAACACCTCTTTCTGTCAAAAGGGTGGCTGCTCTGCTGGCAATCTTTTCATCAAATGCCAATCCTAATATGTGTGGCAACTTTTCAACCAGGGTTACCTCTTTGCCAGCTTTGTTCAACTCGTCTGAAAGTTCAACGCCAATAAAACCTGCTCCAATAGTGATAACTTTATTGCAGTCTTGCAGCTTTTCCTGCATTTCATCAAGATATACTTTGTTTTTGGGAACAGTGAATACATTATTCAAATTTGCGCCTTTTAACCATTTGGGTATAGAGGGAGAAGATCCTGTTGCGATTACCAGTTTATCATATGCTATTTCATCACCGTTTTCCAAAATACATTTTTTATCATTACGTGATATTGATGATACACTGCCAATTGTCAGGTTTACTCCTGCGCTTTGAAACATTTTGTCTGATGGCAGAATGTTATTGTCGCTGCTTTCTACTGAAGCAAAAATATAAGGAATTCCACAAGGAACCAGTGTTTTTTCTTCCTTGCGAATTACTGCGATATCTTTATCCGGATTAACTGTTTTTGCTGTTATTGCGGCAACCAAACCTGCTGCGCTGCTTCCAATTACCAATACGTCTGTCTTTTTCATTACTTCCTCGAGTCTTGTCGTTTTGTTTTTAAAATATTGTTATTTAAAATTATGCATGGTTTTCATCATCCTGTTCAAGATTTTTTACACAACACTCACCATGACCAAAGCCGCCAGCAAGATTGACCAGTGTTTTTGAACTGCAAGATGGACATTCATTCATACTGTTTTCAATACTAATATTGAACATATGATCACATTGTAAACATTGATATATGTTCCCCCTGAAATGTATGTTTCCACCTTCAATAGCCAATGCTTTACCTTCAATTAGAAATGTGGCCAGTTTGTTTCTTGCATGTTCAATTAAACGTGAAAAGGATGGACGTGATATATCCATTTCTTCTGCAGCTTCTTTATGGTCTAAACCCATATAATCTGCAAGTCTTATGGCTTCATATTCATCCAGATTCAGAGCCAGATGTTGCAGGTTACTTCGTTTGATCCCAACCGGTTTGAATGTTTTAAATACGGGTGGTGTTTCAACCATTTTTTGTTTTTTTGTGCGTGACATTTTTATCCTTTATGATGATTCATGCGGCACAATATAATGAACATATGTTCGAAATGCAAGTTTTGTTTCCTGCTTGATTTTCGTAAATAAATCCTTAATTTATAAAAATTACAAAGATAATACAGGAGGAGGAAAAATGAAACGTCGCAGGTTTTTAACCACTTTGGCTGCAGGTGCCGGCGCGGTCATGAGTAGTACTGGATGTGAAAATAAAGAAGCAGTTAAGACTAAAACTACGGATTTGACCGGTGTTGATACCATACGTGAACCTGCGCGTGACATACCTATCCTGGCAACAACGGATGTACTTGTGGTGGGAGGAGGGCCTGCCGGTGTAGCGGCGGCGGTATCTGCAGGTAGGGCCGGCGCTGATGTTGTTCTCACTGAGCGTTATAACCATCTGGGTGGTTTATGGACCGGTGGATTGGTTTTGCCATTGTTATCTACGCATGCAATTGATGAATCCGGAAAGTTTAAACGCGTTTTGTATGGCATTGGTGGAGAAATTGAACAAAAACTGCGTGATATGGGCATGGCTATACGGGATTATAACACGATTATAGATCCAGAGGCCGGCAAGTATGTAATGGAAGAGATGGTCAAAGAAGCCGGGGTGCGCATGTTGTATCATGCTTGGGCAGGTAATGTGATTGTTGAAAATGACCATATTAAAGCTGTACTGGTAGAAACAAAATCGGGACGCGGTGCAATTGTAGCAAAAATGATTGTGGATTGTACGGGGGATGGTGATATTTATCATCTGGCAGGTGAATCCTATCGTACCATGAAATATGAGGTTGGGTTGGTACATCGTCTGGGTAATACCCATCTGGTGGATAAAACCAAACCCGGATACAAAGAATTGAATATTGGCAAATCGACCCCCATAGAAGGCGTAAATTGGGTCAATATGACTACCGGTGACTATCAGGATGTGTTGGATGCCTGGAACCTGTCTCACATGCAACAGCAGTATCGCTTGGATATTTGGGAAACATTTAAAAAGATCAAATCTACTCCGGGATATGAGAAATTATACGTGCTTGATACGGCATCACAGTTGGGAACCCGTATCTCCCGATTGTTGAATGGAGAATATCGTTTAACCCTTCAGGATTCCATGACTTTTAAATCATTCAAGGATGTTGTGGGCATAAGCGGAGCGTGGACAACTATTCCTTACCAGGGGAAACGCGTTCCTATGAAAAAAAGGCCCTTGTGGCAAATACCCCTAAGATCATTAATCCCGTCAAATACGCAAAACCTTCTAGTAGCAGGACGTTGTTTTGATTTTGAAGAATCCCTGTTTCAGGATACACGAATCATTGGTACCTGCCTGATTACCGGGCATGCAGCCGGAGCAGCGGCTGCCATTGCAGCGAAAAACAATACAACCGCTAAATCCGTGGATGTTCCCCAGGTACAAAATCTGTTACGTGAGCAAAAGGCCAATTTGGGATGAGGTTCAAGTCTTTTAATGTTCGTTGGATTTTATTTGGTATTGCAGTTTTGTTTGCATTACCTATATCCTGGAAAGGGTTCAGCGGTTTCTATTTATGGACCAGTCCCTATCTAATGCTGTTGATGGTCATTGGTCAATTTACTTTTGGGGGGCTGCAGGTAATTGCCATACTTGTATTGATTGCATCTTTTATGCGTCATCGCTGGTATTGTAAATGGATGTGTCCCACCGGTGCGCTTTGTGATGCGGTATCAAAACGGGGAAGACGTTCTGGGATTGTCAAGCACATTCCCGCATTGGGAATAGCGCTAGCCGTTGCGGGATTAGTTGCAGCCTTGACAGGGACAACCATTTTGGGATTATTGGACCCCATATCTATTTTTTATACATTTTTCAGTGCTTTTAAAAGCCAACCGGTTTTTCTTATTATCCTCAAAGCTGCCGGACTCGTATTGCTGCTGCTTTTGAATTTTGTTTTACCCTTTGTCTGGTGCGGCAAGGTTTGTCCGCTTGGAGGATTACAGGACTTGCTAACCCGTCTGAAACGATTGGTTTTCCGGTCTCAACAGTCCCGTTTTAACCACTCGAGAAGATTGGCCCTGGGAGCGATAACCGGGTTCGCAGCAGGATTTTCAATCCGGTCTGTCTTTTCAAATACTCGCAGGACTGTTATCCGTCCGCCTGCTGCATTACCGGAAGCAGAACTGCTGGCAAGTTGCCTACGTTGCGGTAATTGTGGTAAAGCGTGTCCTACGGATATAATACAATCCTCGTTTGATCTCTCTGATTTGGCAGGCATTTTAACGCCGCATGTTTCCTTAAAAAATGGCTATTGTCTACCGGAATGTACAGCCTGTGGAGATGTGTGTCCTTCAGGAACGTTGAAAAGAATTACCGGTGATGAAAAGAAGAATTATGTCATGGGCATTGCTGTTATCCATGTTAAAGATTGCTTGCTGACACAATTAAAAGAATGTAACCAGTGTAAAAATTTCTGTTCTTATCAGGCAGTGGTGATTAAAAAATCGAATACAGATTTTTCTGCCAGCCCCGAGATTATAAAGGATGCATGTGTTGGGTGTGGTGCGTGCGTGATTGCTTGTCCGGTTTCAGTGATAGAGGTTTTACCGAATACATAATTAAATTTTTAATTATTGAACCACAGATAAACGCAGATTAATACTGATATAAAGGTTGTTAATAGAAATTATCTAGTTCTCGTTACCTGGCTCTGCCTGGGAATGAGGTTGAGAAAAACTTGATGATTTCAATGTTCAAATGTAAATTCAAAATAGTGGAGATTAAAGTTGAAAATTACTACTTTTTCAGCTAATGAAACGTTATTAAAAATAGTATGGAAAAATATAAAACAATTCTATTTACTGAATTTTATTGTTTTATGGATTATGTTTACTATTGTAATAATAATTAAATCACATTATAATTTTGATTATTTTCTGTTTTGTTTTGCATTCCTTTTTGCACTTGTTCTATCCATTTTAATAGGATCGATTTTGCTTTTAGACGAAAAAATTTTCAGACCTAAAAGAGAGAAAAGGTTATTCAATAATCCTAAAATGACTGCATTAACTTTATATGGTTATCAACAACAGGAACGACAGTATCTAGGTCCTCATAACGGATTTATTATTTCTATTTTTCCTATCTATAATAATTCCAAAAAATATATTACAATTGCCATTCCTGTAGACCTTCGGGATAAAGAGATTTCATCACTCAAGGCATTATTAAAAAAATATCAATTTCGTTCTAATAAAAATGGGATCGTTTTAATTAAGAATTTAGAGTTTATTTTTAGTATACCAAAAACGAATCAAATTTTAAATTGTATTGGTGAATTTACAAACCAGTTGTTGCAAGATAATATTCGCCCAGTAAAAGATTGGAATGATTAATTCCCTTATTCTAATTTCCTGGCATTACATGTGAATTAAATTGTGGTTTGAATTTTGATCATAACAATATTCTTTTTTTTCGAGTTTACAATTTTGTACTTTTTATTGTCAATTATTAGTTTTTTATTTAGATAATAACGAACAATACATTGTGTTAATTGACAGCCACCCCAGTTTTATTATCACTTTTTATTAAAAGGAGTCCATGTTGAAAGCAAGATTCTACACGAGTATGGTTTTTCTGCTTTTCCTTGTTAGTGCTGTTATGGCTGATGATGGCTTTGTGCTTATTAAAGGTGCCGAGTTTAAAAGCGGTAGTATTTTGTACAAATCCCGTCAACAGGTCAGGGTAGATGACTTTGAGATTCTGGATCACACAATTACCAATGCCGAGTATAAAGCGTTTACCGATGACACTGGCTACCCGGTACCCGAGTACTGGGAAAACGGTGAAATCCCCAATGGCAAAAAAGATTACCCCGTTATTTATGTCAACCGTTACGACATGCTGGCCTATCTTGACTGGCGTTCTGCCAAAGAGGGCCGTTTGTATCGTCTTCCCACAACAGCCGAGTTTGAATGGGCATCCAGAGGGGGGCTAGTAGACAAGCTTTTCCCCTGGGGTGACAAGGCATCACCCAAATTTGCCAATTACAACCATGATCACAAACGCAACTATCCCGATTGGGAAAAATGGCTTCAACCTGCTAAATCGGGTTACCAAAACGGTTATGGCTTGTACCATATTATGGGAAATGTATGGCAGGGAGTAGACGACCGGAATGACGCTTCTGCAATTCGATTTAAATATCGTGTAATTGATCCTCGATGTCTTGAAGAAGGATTAGCTGGCGGATCCTGGGCTGTTGGCGAAATTTATCTGCACTGCGGTGGAACAGATAGCTCAATACAGGGCATCAAGAGTCCGGATAAAGGCTTTCGTCCGGTACGTGAACCGAATCCCGGAGACTGGACGATCTTGCCGCGTAAATCCTGTGTTGTTCAAACCGGCCCTTCAAGTGTCTTTCTTTCGTGGGCGCTTCTTGAAACAGACAAACAAGGGGACGGTTTTCACGTTTATCGCAGTGATTCCCGGCGGCATGACGGGTTCCGCATCACAAAATCGCCGGTCAAAGATGGTACCTGCTTTATCGATGACGATGTGAGTCCCGGAAAACATTATCACTATTATGTTCGTTCGGTAAACAGCAAAGAGAAGGAAGGTAAACGATCGGATTGGACCGATATTAAAGTTGTTGATCAGGAAACATATTTGCCTATTGTTACACGTTTCAAACCCATTACCAAGGACCAGATTGTTCCCATTTTTGGAGATCTGGATGGCGATGGTGTTATGGATTGTGTAATAAAGATGTATAACGGCAATCATGAACAATCACAGAATCCCAAAGTACCTGTACAGATAGAAGCTTTTACCTCTTATGGTCGATCTTTATGGTGCAAAGATGTTTGCTGGCATGACCATTGTTGGGGCAGTGCAAGCAATGTACCTTTTAATGTCTGGGATATGGATGGTGACGGCAAGGCCGAAGTCATTTGCCGCATGCAGATTGGCGATGAGGTCTATGTCACAATTCTTGACGGAATGACCGGCAAGCTCAAAGCTAAAAATCTCTGGCCCGAAATGATATCTGATATTTACCGGTCATCTACCCGTATTCAATTATCAATCGGTTATCTTGATGGTGTTCACCCAGCAGTGATAACCCAAACCGGACTCTATGAAAATGAAGTCCTTACAGCTTTTGATCATAATTTGAAAAAGCTGTGGGAATATAAAAGCACCGGCGCTACCAACGGCAGCGGTGGGCACAAAATTGAAGTGTGTGATGTGGACGGTGATGGAAAGCAAGAAGTGTTTGATGGTACCACCTGTCTCAATTCTGACGGTACACTGCGATGGTCTATCTATAAACGGCATGCGGACAAGGTCAAGATACTCGACTTTTTACCGGATCGTCCCGGTCTTGAAGTGTGGTACCTGATTGAAGACAATATCAATGCCGGAACATACATGTGCGATGCCAGTACCGGCGAGATCATTTGGAAAGAGAACAAGGAAGACGATCCACGTTGGTCGCATGGTCATAACGGCTGGGCGGCAGATATTTGGGACGGCTCACCAGGTATGGAATGTCTGTGTACCCGTACCGGTCATGGTGACGCTAAATTAGCAATGTTTTCTGCTGACGGCCGTTTGTTAAAAAAAGCTCAACCTTTTGGCTATCTTCCTTTTGAATGGGATGGAGATGATACCCGCGAACTGCTGAGTGGCAGTGGCAGGGTAATAGGCAATTATGATGGTGATAAAGTAGTAACGGTGGAGGGTGAGGTCCCTAATCCTGTGCCTCATAGCGGATTAAGAATGACCGCTGATTTATATGGCGATTTCCGGGACGAACTCGTACTCATTGTAAACGATAAAGATGGCCCCGCTGTAGCTGTGGTTACTGCGGTAACTCCTATCACCAAAAAATATTTAACCGCTACCACCTCTCTGGATTACCGACTCTGGTTGGCCCGCAACATGGGTGGCGGTTATCCTTCAATTTATGATCAGCCATTGATTAAAGCAAAAAAATAGACCGTTTATAATTTTTATCATATCTGCCTTGTACGATTTGATTGCGGACAAGGCAGATTCTTTTTTCAACGCTAATACAAACAAACAGAATGGCTAAAAGTTTTACTTATCGTTCATGGGCTTTGCACTGGAACGAGATTGTATTTAGAAAACAAGGTAGAGTTTAAGAACCAGAAATGAAAAATCCCGAGAAATCTAATTCCTCGGGATTTTTTTAAATTAAATTCCAATTCAGCGTTTGTGCATCTATCTTAAAAGTGACCAGTGGGAATGTACCAGCTTCCAATCGTTATCGATTTTTTCGTAAACTTCGGTTGTTTTCCAGCGAGAGGTGAGTTCCCGTTCATCATTGAAATTGTGCAGTACAAAAGTAAATATGCCAACATTACCATACATTTCAACCTTGGGATTTTTCAACTCTAGATGGGGAATGTTTACCTTGCCTTCAAGTGCGGCATTCACGGTTGTGAAATCCTTGATCCCTATGATCAATGTATCGCAACCTTCGGCATAATAGGTGATATCATCTGCTGCAATATCAATATATCCGGATGGATCACCATGACTCCAGCGAGTAAGAGCTTCCAGTTCTTTTGAAATGATAATCTCGGAAGGGGTTTGATCTTTGGTCGTTACTGTTTCTGATTCTGATGCAGTTGTGGATTTTTCATCCATTTTTTCACAACCGGATATTACAATAGTTAGTAAGAGGAACAAGAACCATGTTTTTTTCATAATATTCTCCAAAAGCTTGAGTGACATGTGACCGCTCAAGCATCATAATTTATCCCAGATATACGCCCACTTCTTTGGCCCATTCTGTCCATTTGGCAATCAATTGCTCAACTTGATCAGGTTTAGATTTGGCCAGATTGTTCAGCTCGCTGCGGTCCAGTTCAAGATCGTACAATTCCCATTCATCATTATCTTTGGATACCAGTTTCCAATTGCCATGACGAACGGCCTTGTTACCTTCATGTTCCCAGAATAAATATTCGTGTCCGTTACGTTCTCCGGCTTTAAATACAGGTACCAGACTTTTACCACGCATGGGTTTGATGGATTTACCATTGTATATTTCGGGATAGTCTGCACCCGCAACATCTACACAGGTTGCCATTACATCCACTATGTGGCCGGTCTCGGTATTTAATCCACCGGTATTTTTGATCACAGCAGGCCACTTGGCGATAAAGGGTGTTGAAATTCCGCCTTCGTGCACCCAGTGTTTATGCATACGAAAGGGGGTGTTACCGGCATTAGACCAGCTTAACCCATAACTCATGTACGAATCCACACCACCTACCGGCAGGCCATTGTCTCTACGGTCAAATCCCAATGGACCACTCTCATGGCAGGCACCGTTATCGGACAGGAACATGATCAATGTGTTCTCTTCCTGGCCTTTTTCTTTGATTGTATTTAAAACTCTGCCCAGGTTCTGGTCCATACGGTCCAGCATAGCGGCATAGGTTGCCATTTTTGAATCCATCAGCTCTTTATCTTTGACTTCTTCCCAGGCCATGGCTTGAGGGTCACGCGGACTCAGGTCCCATTTTTCATCAATGATACCCATTTCTACCATACGTTTATAGCGAATGCGCCGGAGTTCATCCCAGCCCATCATATATTTACCTTTGTATTTGGCAATATCCTGGGGCCATGCATGCAGTGGCCAGTGTGGAGCAGTAAAGGCAAGGTACATGAAAAAAGGTTTGGTATCTGAAATATTTTCATTTAAAAATTCAACTGCATGGTCGGTAATGGCATCGGTCATGTAAAATCCCTCTTTCGGGGGAGTCCATGGATCATTATTCAGTGCCATTTGACGATTTACATTTGGGGCTTTGCCTTTGGTAATATCCCAGTAATTGGCTGCTCCGCTGATGAGACCAAAGTAGCGATCAAATCCACGGTCACAGGGCCAGTGTGGTTTATGTTCACCCACATGCCATTTACCGGACATGAGAGTTGTGTATCCGGCAGATTTCATAACTTCTGCTATGGTAACAGATTCGTCATTCAGATAACCCTGGTATGAGGGCATGTTATATTTTGAACCCACCATATCACCAATTCCAGCCTCGTGTGGATAAAGGCCAGTCATGAGTGATGCCCGGGTAGGGCAGCAGCGGGAAGCATTATAAAACCGGGTAAAGCGTATGCCGTTATTGGCTAGGTTGTTTACATTTGGGGTATCTATCTCAGAGCCAAAGCAGCCCAGATCCGAATAACCCATATCATCCACCATAACTAAAAGTATGTTGGGTCGTTTGGTGGTTTTGGTGCAGCTTAAACTGCTAAATACACTACCCGCAGTTATTGCACCGATTCCTGTTGCTGTTCGGGATATAAATTGACGACGATTGATTTTCTTGTTCATTTATTACTCCGATTTTTTGATCAAATGTACGTCCGGTTTAAAATAATGCATTGGTACAAGCTGAACAGGCCCTAAAAGTCCAGATGGTACCAGCTCCCAAGCAGAGGCATCAAACGGTTTATAATTGATATTCACAAAGTTGATCTCGTAAAAGCGTTTCCATTCAACACCCCGTTGTTCCAGATCTTTGATACGGTTTGCGGAAAGGTTGGTAACCTCAATTTCAAGTGTATTGCCTTTGTCTTTTAGTAATGTGGCCGGAAATGTGAGGTTAAAGGGCAGGCACCATACCGTACCCAGATCTTTGCCATTTATACGGATTTTGGCGCTTTCACAGACTTTACCCAGGTCCAGTTGCCACTCGTCTGCCTGAATTTTCGGTTTGTCAAAGGTGGTTATGTATTTGCCCGTACCTGCAAAGCGTTGACATTCCTTGTCATCCAAAGCTGTCCATGATTTTAGAGATTTTATTGTGGCAGAGCCGGGTAATTCCGGACCGCCCTTGGTAAATTCAAGGTCCCACGGACCTGTCAGCAGAACAGGATTGTCACCTTTGCGCAGGTTTTTAAATTCCTGCGGTAGTTCAAAATCAAACAACAAGAGAACGGATTCACCGGATTCAATTTGTAAATAGACCATTGATTCAGAATCATTTATTTGAACGATTTGACCTTTGCCCAGATGGTTCTGGATAGGTTTCCACAACCATACCCAAACAGATTCGGATTTAACATTAAAGGGTATCCACCCGTTAACCGGTTTTGATGTCAAATTGCTGACAAAATAAAAGGGTTTATCATTATAATTCTTTTTTATATATACCAGCCCTGAATCTGCCAGGCTTTCTTTGTTGACGTTTAATCTGTCAAGATCGGGGAGGATATGATCGGTTACGGCAAAACGATTGCCTGTTATTTTTGCTCCCTTGTCTGCACATTGTTTCAAGCTTTTTCTGCGATTTTTCAGATCATTGAATCCGGGCACATCTTGAGGATACTGATGATGAAACAACACAGTTGCACCATTTTCTGCAAGAGAGTAGAGCTTTTCTAGTGTAGAGACCGGCATGAATCGTGTTTCCGGTACAATGATGGTTTTATAAGGGCCACCGGCTGTCATCAACTGTCCGTCTTTAACATTAACTGATTCTAGCAAATGGTCTGAAATATAATCAAACGCAATACCATTCTGGTGTAGCAATTTTGCGGTCTGGTAAAAATCAGTAGGATAGAGCCATTCATCAATACCATGTACGGTAAAAGTTTTCATGAGCCCTTCCGTATCATAATAGATGTCATAAATGGGCCAGTATATCAAAACATCGTTGGTGTGCGTAGAGTTTTGCAACATGTTTTGACAGTTGGTTATATATTCGGTCATTGCAGGCAAATCTTGCCAGATTGAATTTTCAGGCCCAAACTGAACGGATGCGTAAAACAACCAACCGGGCCAGGGGGCATCTTGCGGAGAATAACACGTCCCATGAAACAGGATGTGGTTAATACCGCTGATAAACATGTGGTCTATCTCGGGTTTACATTGAGAAAGTGCGGTTTTAAAATGTTCGCCCAGCCAGGTAAAAGACTCTGAGGATGTCAGTTTTTTACCGGTTATGTTTGCTGCTGAAGAAGCAAATTTCATCATAAACATATCGGGGGGAATACGTCCCTCGGTTGGAAAATCAGGATCAATTTTCAGATTTTGTACATGAGTGCGTGTGGGGCCGAAAATCTCAGTCTCTGGAATATCCACTGTTGCGTAAAGATCAAGCAGGTTTCCGGGAGAGCCATGGGCCTGGTTGCGTGTCAACGTACCCTGTTCATGCGCCCAATTCGTCCAGCGTTGGGTGAAATGTTCTAATAGCAAATCACCAATGGTTTCACGATAATCGGATTTGACACGTGCAATGGTGTCCTCATCTCCAAGACCTGCCAAAGCATCCAGATGGTCTTGTAATTTGTAACCGCGACGTTTTTCAAATTCAGCAAACATGTCCGGGGTCCAGTTGGCACCATACACTTCATACGAGTCATTAAAAATGGTACGAACGCGTGACATGACCTCTACCGGAATTGTTTCACTGAACCGGTCAAGATATGTATCTGTTGCCAGAGTGGAGTAATGGTCCATTACCCAGCCTTCACCACCGGGAGCTGACCGTTTTACTTTTTGACGAGTTCTGCCTTCATAGATAGCAGTAACTTTTTGGGTTTCAAGTTTTGATAAAGACTTTTTAAAATCTGTAGTGATGATCTTGTTTTTTTTGTCATGAACTATAACTCCCAATAGCTTTTGAGGGGACAGCAGCACAGAGTCAGCCGGCAGCTCTACAATCTCAACTTTACAGGCCGCCAGTTCAGGAGTGATCTGTGGGCCACCAAAAGGCCAGCCTGTACCGTTGTTCATATCCACTTGCAAACCAAGACGGTCTGCCTCGTCCAGTGTGAATTGCAGCATATCCACCCATTGAGGTGATAAAAAGTCGATAAAACGGTCTTCATAGCCTTTTGCGCCGTAAATAGGTGTAATCTCTACTCCGCCCATACCTGCTTGATGAAACGATTCCATCTGAAAAGTAATACCGGCTGAATCTACCGCACTCGCCGGCCACCACCAACGGGTCCAGGGACGATTTTCAGCCGTGATATTGGGACTGGCTGCAAGAATTTGACTTGATAACACAGTCATCAGGATAAAAAGTTTGATCTTCAATTTGGAATATTCTCCAGTTTTGTGTTGATCGTAATTTTGTTTTGGGATAACAGAACTTTACCAAAATGATTGTAAATATCTTTAAAAACCATTTTGTTGTTTTGCTTTAACACTATCTTCCAATATTTATTTGTATCAGAATTTAAACTGTCAAATACTGTTTTTGCCTGAACAATATCAGGATACTCGATAATCAGTTGGGTATATTTTTTGTTACCATCATCATATTCGCCTGCAACCGCAAATATATTCCCATCTAACATCAGGGGGTCACCTTTACCAAAATAATAAATATTTCGCATGGAATACATGCCCCTGGCAATGCGTTCTGATCCTTTAACAAGACCATTTTGAGGCAATCGGTTTAAAAGAACAATATTTTGTTTTTTAATTTTGGATAATATAGGTGAAATTATAGTGCGAATGTCTTTGAGAGTAGATGCATCGCTATTATACATGTTGATCTGAAAATAATAACTCCCCTTGACCAGATTTAACTGGTAGGGATTTACACTGTTTCTTTCCTGAAACACGTCAGATGGAATTTCGTTACCTGCTGATACCAGATATATGGCCATTGCTGATTCTGGTGATTGCATTTTATAGATATTCAACTCTAATTCGGAATTCTTTTTTTTAAATTGCAATACAAATAATGAATCAAAACCCAGTTCATAATAGAGGGGAGATTGTCCGTTTATGTGTTCGTGTAGATTGGTTGTATAAACTGTTTCCGGTTGTGTCTGTTCCCATCCGTTTAATGATTTTTTTGCGGGTAAAGCGAATATACTAATGCTTGTCCCCAATAAAAGCATTAATAGGAAATGGGTTGTTTTCATTCTGTTTGATGTCCTGTAAAATACTACGTGGCCTATATTCAAAAATATCAAAATGTGTGCAGAATTGCAAGTGAATTTGACCAATTTTTCAAACTGGATTTTTTTATTTTAATTCAGTATATTATTTTTTCTTTAGGATAAAGTTATGCATGAAATACCAAAGATATTATTGCTTTATACAACAGGTGTATTTACCGGTTTTATGAATGTTATGGCAGGTGGTGGTTCAGCCATTATTTTGCCATTGTTAATATTTTTAGGGCTTGATGGTGCACTTGCAAATGGCACAAATCGTGTAGCAATTTTTATCCAAAATATATCCGCAATTTTATCCTTCCGTCAGGAAAAAGTCCATTCATTCAGACACAGTACTGTAATGTCTTTGTTCGCGCTTCCCGGTGCTATTTTGGGTGCTTTTCTGGCTGTGCATATTAACAACGCATTGTTCCACAAGATTTTGGGTATTGTTATGATTGGTATTATGATAACCATTGTGCTTCCCAAGAAAAAAATAAAATTCTCGGAAAACCCTAAAAATGCCTGGCTCATTTATCCCGCTATGGTTGGAATTGGATTTTACGGTGGTTTTATACAGGTAGGCGTTGGATTTATTTTAATGGCAGCACTGCAAAATATATTAAAGATTGATCTGGTCAAAGTCAATATGCATAAAGTTTTTGTAATATTTTTCTATACCATACCCGCGCTTGCAGTATTCATTCTGACAGGTAATGTGAGGTGGGAATATGGTCTTGCCCTTGCTGCCGGTAATGCAACCGGTGCCTGGTTTTCTGCCAAGGTAGCTGTGAAAAAAGGTGAAAAGGTTGTTCGTATTGTTTTACTGGTAGCCATTCTGATCATGTCCGCTAAACTACTCGGCGTTTTTTAGTTTCTCCGGAATTTTTCCTGCCAATATTTGTTTTATTTTCCAAATTGTTGTTTTATCTATGGAAAACTCATGAAAATAGCTGTAGGATTAAGCGGCGGAGTAGATTCTGCTGTTACCGCATATATGTTAAAAGAACAGGGGCACGATGTTTTTGGCGTTACCATGGCCATTTGGAACCACTCTACAAATGTTACTTCTCATACCGGTAAACACGCTTGCTTTGGCCCGGAAGAACAGGATGATATTGATGAAGCACGGGTCCTTTGCAACGAACTAAAAATCCCTTTTCAGGTTTATGATTGTTCAACGGCTTATAAAAAGATTGTGCTGGATTATTTCAAGCGAGAGTATCTTGCAGGACGAACACCGAATCCCTGTATTCAGTGTAATCAACAGATCAAGCTGGATGTTTTGCCCACAATGATTCAGGATTCAGGTGAAGCTTTTGATAAATTTGCCACCGGGCATTATGCCAGAGTAAACTATCAGGAATCTTCCGGTCGTTATGTATTACTCAAGGCTGTCGATTCTTCCAAAGATCAAACTTATTTTCTGTATCGCCTTACTCAGCCGCAGTTGCAAAAGCTGCTGTTACCCCTGGGCGAATTTGAAAAGACAGAGGTACGAAAGATAGCCCGACAAAACCAAATCTCATTGCATGATAAATCTGACAGTCAGGATTTTTACAGTGGTGATTATAACGACCTGATCGATATTCGTGAGAGAACCGGAAATATTGTACATATAGATGGCAAAGTGCTGGGACAGCACAAGGGTGTTTGGAATTATACCATAGGACAACGTAAAGGATTGGGCATTTCTTCATCAGAACCACTTTATGTGATCAATATTGACGCGCACAGTAATCAGGTAGTTGTTGGTCCGCGTGAATATGTATTTAATGACTCTTTCTTGGTAGACCAGCTAAACTGGATAGCGGTTGCAGATCTAAAAAGCGCAACTCGAGTGAATATGAAAATCAGATCATCTCAGCAGGAATTTGAAGCATTGATTGAACCTGTTGAGCATGGCAAAGTCAAAGTCATTTGCACGGAACCACAAAGCGCAATTACTCCCGGCCAGTCAGCCGTCTTTTATCAAGATGATCTGGTGCTGGGTGGCGGTGTTATTGATCGTGTATTGTAAATCAAATAATCTGACATCGTATTTAATCTGCTCGAGTAAGTTGAAAAATAGCTCATTAATGCGTATATTGATAAATTCTTACGATATGGAAAGGAACGCTTTATGAAAAAAATAGTACTCATTCTTTTGACCGGTATTTTATTATCCAGTTTTGCTTTTGCGCAATATGTGGACAAGCCTTATGATTTTCCGGTATCGGTAAAATACCAGACACAGAATGCCCCATCTGATTTGCAATTACTCAAAGTGGTTGTTGATTATAATGACATTGTTTATGTGCAGACAAATCATGGGTTGTGGCGAGTATTTGAGGATGTATTAGCAAAAGATTTACTTTACAGATCTTTATCTGATTTGCAGCCTGTGGATGTTACGGTGCAAGAGGGTACTGGATATCTCTATTATCTCTATAACGATCAGTTCCTGACCAATGCCCATGCCGGAGCCATATACGCGCATTTTGATAAAGGCAGCTATGATCATATTGCTATGAACAGCAATGATGAGATTTTGCTGGTGGGAGAAAAGAATGCTGCCCTGTATCATAACAAGATAAAAATCAGTGATGTTGATGTTCCTAAAGGCGAGTGTTTAAACCTGTATGTGCACAAAACTCAATTTTATCTGTTAACAAAGAGCAATCTATACCGTCTTGATGATAAAAAATGGGAAACGGTTTATTCAGGTAAAAACTTGACTGCTGCGGCTTTTGTTAAAGATGAAATTGCTTTGGGTACAACAAACGGATATTTAAAAATTAATAGCGAAACCGGATCTGTCACAAAAGAACTTGATGCCAAATTACCCGTACCTGCAATTACAGCCATGATG
The DNA here is from genome assembly GCA_963693055.1 of bacterium. Taxonomy (GTDB): domain Bacteria; phylum Zhuqueibacterota; class Zhuqueibacteria; order Residuimicrobiales; family Krinioviventaceae. Next base: position 3,378,144 of record OY843751.1, on the reverse strand, counting down.
ACAAAAGGCTGCGAATTGTGGTTTGGTTCTGATGCCGGTGCATTTACTCCCAATGGTGAAAAATATCGTTATTACGCATCCAAACGCTGGCTGGATAATGATACAGTTGTGGATCTGGCTACAGACAGCAGGGGAGATGTATATGTTTTATCGCCAACCGGTTTGAACAAAATCCACTATCGCAATATGACCCTTGCAGAAAAGACTGCTGAAATTGAAAGAGATTTAAGGCAATATCACATCAGCTATGGCTTTACACGTCCTTTGCATTATAAAAAAGCCGGTGATTTAACAACCGCTGTTACTGTTGATACAGACAACGATGGCTTGTGGACCACTTTTTACCTTGGCAGTCTGTGTTACAAATACGCGGTAACCGGTGACGAAAGTGCACGCCGTTATGCCTGGGAATCTTTTGAAACATTTGAGAGACTGCTTTCAATCAATCAATTAAAAGGATTTCCGTCCCGTACGTTTGAACGTAAGGGATTCAAAATGTCTGACATTGATCGCTGGCGCCAGTCTCCTGAAGCGGATTGGGAATGGAAGGGACACACCAGTACCGATGAGTATATTGCTTATCTCTATGTTACCACCGTCATGGACGAATTTGTTGCCAAAACCCCGGAAGAACATGAACGCATTGCAAACTTTATCGATGCGATAATGACTCATATTATTGAAAATGATTATTATTTTGTGGATATTGATGGAGAACCCACCTTGTGGGGACGTTGGAATCCCGAGTTTGTTAACGCGTATCCCCGTCATATTTTTGACAGGCGCTTAAACAGTACGCATCTCATTGCCGGGCTGCAGCTTGCCTATGCTTTGACGGGTAAAGAGATTTTCAAGACTGAAGCCTACCGCATGATGGATGATTACGGCTATCTTGAGAACATGAAGATCAGTATGAAAGAGATTAAAGAAGATACCACCTTTGTTTATAGATGGCGTGACCATGCATTTACCATGGGCGATTCCTGGAACCACTCTGATGATGAAATGGCGTTTTTAACCTATTATGTATCTTATAAATATGCATTTACCCAGGAATTACGGGATGTATATAAAGAAGCTATTATTGATCACTGGGAACTTGAACGTCCCGAAAAAAGTGCATTGTGGAATGTATTGCCATACGCATCAGTTGGCGTAATGGATTTTGATTCTGTTATCTGGCATTTAAAAGAGTATCCTATTGATATGAACCGCTATACCATCAAAAATTCGAATCGTAAAGACCTGGAATATTTACCTAAAAATTTCCGACGTCAAAGAATTTCTGAGGTATTATCACCCAATGAACGTCCCATGAACCGCCACAATTCAAACGCCTTTAGTATTGATTCCGGTGGTGGGGGAATGTCTCGTCTCGCCGGTGATGAATACCTGCTGCCTTATTGGATGGCAAAATATTATCATGTGATAAGGTAATAGTGATACTTGCCCGGTAACTTATCAAGTGCCGGGCAATAAATTGCATATTGTTGCAAGGACATTTTACTCATCGTTTATCGGGTTGGTAATTTTTAAACAATTCTCACACTGATATATTTAGTAAATATTAATTTGAAAATTTTCTTTATAAAATTATTTTTTGAAAATGGATAATAAACCAATTATTTCTTGCATATTTTGTCTGAAATCTATTAATTATTCAAATTATAAAGGGGATAAAGGGGATAAAGGGGATAAAGGGGATAAAGGGGATAAAGGGGATAAAGGGGCTTATAATAATTATTAATATAATGAATACATCAAATGTTATAAATTGACAGCATAATCTTATTTCTAATTTTTGTATATTAGACATCATAATTATATATTGTTTTCATTAATAAATAGTTATTATATTTACTAAATTACATCTAAAAAAATTATAATCATAAATGATTAGAAAGAGTTTATACTATGAAGAAAAGATGGGATGAGCTTTTAACACCAGAAACATTCCGTAAAAAATCACAAAAATCGGAATATGATGGTCGTAATCCATTTGAAAATGATTATGGAAGATTGATTTCCAGTTCTTCAATCAGGCGTTTGCAGGATAAGACACAAGTTTTTCCATTAGAGAAAAGTGATTTTATAAGAACTCGACTGACTCATTCGTTAGAAGTCTCTTATATTGCGAGTTCGATTGGTTTAAGTATAGAAAAGTTTTTAATTGATAATAAATATTTAGATGAAATATTTAGGGGGCATATAAGCTCTCTACTAAAATTATCAGGCTTAGTGCATGATTTAGGTAATCCACCATTTGGACATTTTGGTGAAACAGCAATTCAACAATTTTTTATAAAAAAATTCGAAACTGACATTTTCAATGATCTTAATAATCAAGAAAAAGAAGATTTTAAAAATTTTGATGGTAATGTCCAAACTTTTAGAATTTTGAGAAAATTGCATTATTTTGGTGATGAGTTTAGTTTTAATTTAACTTTTCCATCTTTAGCATCTATAATAAAATATCCCTCTAGTTCAATTGAAGGTAATAATGGGAAAAATTCTATTGAAATTCGAAAGAAAAAATTTGGATATTTTGCTTCAGAGCAAGAGGCATATAAAAGAATTAATGATAAGCTTAAATTAAATAATCAAAGGCATCCTGTTGTTTATTTATTAGAAGCCGCTGATGATATTGCTTATTGTGCTGCTGATATTGAAGATGGTGTAAAACTTGGAATAATATGTTATAATGATATTATTGATATATTTAAAGAAAATTTACAAACAAATATTGAGTTAAATGATGAACTAGAAGAATTATATAAAAAAATTAAAGTTGATGGTAATGATAAAATTAATTTAGTAATTCAAAAATTTCGTGTGAAAGCTCAATCAAAAATGATTGGTCACGTAATTCAAGCATTTAAACAAAATTATGAAAGCATCATGAGCGGTAGTTTGAACGATGAAATTATAAATGTTTCAGAAGCATCTGATATAAGAAAATCATTTAAAAAATTACAAAATATTGTGTTTGATAATAAAAAAATAATGCAAACTGAGTTAGCAGGTTCTGAGGCTATTTGTGGTCTTCTTGATATTTTTGTAGCAGGGATTTTATCTGATGATTTTGATACGAAGAATAATAATAAAGAAAGTAGGCTGTATAAATGCATATCTTCTAGCTATAGACATATCTATGAATGTTATAGTAAAAATTATTACAATAACATAAAATATAATAAGATTCAATTGGTTTTAGATTTTATAGTAGGTATGACTGATTCATATGCTATTTCATTATTTCAAAAATTGAAAGGTATAAGAATATAAATGCATTATGATGAAATTGATTACAACAGCATACGGAAAAAATTTATAATAAAATTTTCAACATTATTAAATAGAAATTTAAAAGTTAAAGATTTCTTTTATGAAATATTCGCATATGGTACAGCCTATGTTGTAGGGGGTTTTTTACGTGATATAATACTTGATAAGGAAACAAGAGATCTAGATATAATAATTGGTTTACCTACAACACGAGTAAAAGAATTATTAACAAATACAAATTTGAACTATAAAATAAATAGGATGAATGGTATAAAAATTTTACTTGATAATTATGAAATTGATACGTGGTGTATTGAAAATAATTGGGCTTTTAATAATAAACTTGTAGTTAAAAATGATGATAATATTTTAGAAAGTATAGCAAATGGCTGTTTTTATAATTATGATTCATTAGTTATCAATATACATTCAAAAAAGATGAATATAAAAAATTTTTTAAATTTTTTAAAATATAATCAACTTGATATTATTCAGAAAAATGATAAGTATAAATCACTTAATCCTACTATTGAAGCAAACATTTTAAAAGCTTTTTATATAAGAAAAGTTTATAATGTTAATTTTGATGAAAATTGTAATAATTATATTATAAGTCGAATTGGTTTTTTAAATGATAAATTTGGAAATGCATTAATTAGGTTAAATGATATGAAAAGGAAATATGAAAAGTATGATAAAGTTTTAACTGAAAATGATATAATTTCTTCTATTGAGTATTCAAAAAAAATACAATCGAAAAATGTAATTAATTTTTAATACTATTGCCAAATGAATTATATGAAAAATTTCAATGTTTTATAATTTTTTTATTTACTAATTTTTTGCGTACATTACAAAACAAAAAACGCCATACAATTGAATTGCATGGCGTTTTTTTTATAAAGCTATGTTAACTATGCTTAGCTCAGATCAGGCACTACATAAGGTGCGCGATAATTTTCGCGTTTCAGCAATGCGTTTGCTTCAGCATCGTCTACAAAAGTTTCGTTACGACCGTCAAATTCCAATTCTCTGCCAACGAGGTAAGAGATGTTACCCAATGCAGGTAGAACGCTTGAACGGTGACCAACTTCAATATCACAAGTCAGGTCAGTCTGTTTTCCGGAACGAACAGCGCCAATAAAGTTACCATAATGACCGCCAACACCGGTACCAACGGTGTTCAATGCGTCTGCTTTTTCGGAATCGATGTTGTCAGAGTTCGGGCCGGGTTCACCTTTGTAACCAAAAAAGGTTTTCCAGTTGCCGTTTGCATCAATTTCCAACCAGCCTTCGCTGCCATAGAATACATTTCCGATTCTTATTTCACCATCGGGGTTGGTAAACAATCCGCGGGTAGCAAATTCGAATATTGTTCCATCAGTGTATTCAAAAATAGTAGTTTGGGTGTTTGGAGTATCTTGTTGAGAATCACCAAACAGATACAAGTTACCCAAAGAACTTACTCTTACCGGGTATTCATCTTTGTTAATACCCCAACGGCCTACGTCAAACTGGTGTGGTCCCTGGTTGCCGGTGTCTCCATTGCCATATTCAAACTGCCAGTGCCAGTTGTAATGGAAACGATTGCGGTTGAATGCACGTTTACGGGCAGGTCCAATCCACATATCATAATGGACTTTTTCCAGGTATTTTGCATCATATGTCGGCATTTCACCGGTTTTGTTGGTTCTCAGGTAATTTTTTTCACCGGGTTGCATGGGACCATCGGGATAGCGGCCAATATCCCAACGCGGTTTAAAGCACATACCGCGTCCCATGTATACTTTACCGATTCCGCCTTCATGCAGAAATTTCATTGCAGCCATGGTGTTTTTGCGTGAACGGTTTTGGAAACCAACCTGTACAAGTACTTTATTTGCACGGGCTGCATGTACCATCTGGCGACCTTCCCAAACAGAATGTGTTGAAGGTTTTTCAACATAAACATTCTTGCCGGCTTGAGCAGCCCAGATTGTTGCAAGTGCGTGCCAGTGATTCGGTATAGCAAAGGTTACTGCGTCAATATCTTTGTCTTCAAAAACTTTACGCATGTCCCATTCGGTCGAGGGTTTATAACCGAATTTTTCGTTAATTTCGTTAACGCGTCTTGGAAACAGGTTTTCATCAATGTCACAGATTGTTTTAATTTTAACACCTGGTATTTTTCCAAAACCATTGATGTGAGAACCACCCTGGCCGCGGATACCGATATGCGCAATATTGACCTGGTCATTTGCGCCCAATACCTTGCCTGAAAAGAACGGGCCGGTAATGGCACTTGCCGCAGTTACAGCTGTTGCAGTTTTAAGTGTGGTTTTGCCGAATTCACGACGTGTGATATCCTTTTTTTCTTCAGCCATAAAATTCCTCCGTAATTATTATGTTTTTATGGTGCTTTAAACAAGCTGAAAGTACAATATGGATTTAATATACTGCTATAAATATTCAAAAAGTTTATAATTAACTGAGCAGAATATTAGAATACATTCATACACTACATAAATTAATAATTTGTTTTTAAAAAACAATCTGTTTTTTTCCATGTTCTGCTATCTTGAAAATTTTGCAGAATAAATACGATTTAAAAAAAGCACCGGGCCAACAGCCCGGTGCTTTCGCGTCCACCCCTCAGTGTACTAATTTGTGTTTTGGGTAAATGATGAGGAAAGAACTACGACCCCTGTGGTTTTTTCTACTGCAATGTGACTGGTTTCATCTCTGACGGTGATTACAAGGTCGTATTCACCAGATTCTATTTCCGGAAAATCAAGATTAACATAAATTTTGTCATCTCGTGATTGACCGGTATATTCATAAGAACTACCTATACCCGAGTCCCACAATCCAAGCAAAGATTTAAAATTTCCCTTTATTGGCACCATTAATAACCTTTCTTTGGATTCCAGTATACATGTTATGTTGAATTTTGTATGGTTTTCATCATTAAATAGTAGATTATATATTTCAAAATACAATCCTATTTTTTCATCTTGACGATATGCATTAAACATGTGTGGAGTGAAATATATATCGCCTTTTCTAAATCTTGAAACCTTACCCTTTGTTGATATAGGCCCGGAAAGTAAAATGTCACTCATTTGTAATTTATTTGTATTAAAATTCTCAACTTTTATTGTGTTTTGATAGACCCCCAGTTTACCCGATTTTTTGTCCTGTATTTGTAATTCATAAGCGTATGTTTCAGGGGGCAGCGCCAGATTCATCATATCTGTAATGCTTGATTGTTTCCATATTTCTGGATTTATAGAAATATTAATATTTTCATCCATTGTATAGCGAAACCGCTCATTCCAATGTTGATCGTATAGTCCAATAAATCGCTTCAAATCTATAAATGAGGTTGAATCAGACTGGTTCAACGCTACATCTTTGCCATTGACCGCATAATAAAGATCGACCATTGTTTTCCCATTACTGCCTTTGAATTGAGCAAAATAATAGGGGTAATTCAACGGATCCTCAGAATATTGATAGCCGGATGTTTCTGTTTCCATCCCCACGGAAATATCTTTGATTATTAAATTTTTAATACGACTTGTAAGATAATGCAAACCGCTGGAACTGTCAGCAATGGAATTTTTTTGTTTATCTTGAGCTTTTCGAATGGATGAATTGTCCGGAATTTTAATGTCCGGTGGAATACCTCCACCACCCGCAGGCACTTTTTCATTCCATTCATAAACACTTTTTATTATATCCGGATCCAGTTCCGCGTAATCTGCTCCCAGTTCCCAGGTGTTTTTAAATGAATAGGGAAGGGATTGTACAATAGCGCCGGTGTTTTTACCAAACTGTACAAAATGAAAGATCATTTTTTTTCTGTCAATATTTTGGTAATATTTCCAAATAAATTCCATGGGCTCAAACAGCTCTGTCGCATAATCTGTTTTGTATATTGTCTGGTCTGGCGCACCGTGGCGTATGTAAATGAGCCCGCAATCATCTACATCCATATTGTTTAAAAGTTCATCAGGATAATCTGATTTACTCAAAAGTTCAGGCCCCATTATGATTTCAGCAAACCGTATCCTTGAATGATTTAACCGCAGCTTGTTAACATCGTTTCTCCTGTCGGTACTATAAGCGTGATAATGTTTGCGGGCATATTCAATTCTGTTAAAATGCTCGGGTATCCTTTCATTTGTAATAGTAGCATGATTGGGATCACGTGACCGCCAAAATCTGTGGAAAAAATCCCCCTTTTTATCAATAGGTAAATTTTGATATTCCTTATATTCGTTACTATTCATGATATAGCGAATATCTTCCAGAATGTATGTGGCATCTTTATCATCCCTTATCAGGTTTATAGCCGTTAAATAATAATCCTGCGCATCTTCAATCTTATTCATTGTAAAGCAGTTTTTTGCCAGCAAAGCATAATACATTGTTTCTGAAAACGAATCCGAGTTCTTATCAATAGAGTCCACAATATTCATACTTTTTTCAAATTCATGCATTCCATACCACAATTCAGCTTTTTTGAAGCGATAGAGGTCAGGTTGGGGACCCGTTTCTATCATTTTATCCAGCGTGTTTAGGCCTTTTTTCTGCATATCCTGCCACTCTACATAGTGTACAAAACGATTAAGCAAATCCATATTATCCGGATTTTCAAGTATTGCATCTCTAAGAACATTGGCCGCTTGTCCATATTGTTCAAATTTAGTTTCAGCATCAGCCCATTCGGTCCATGCCTGAATCAGCTGTGGATTCAGTTTGGCTGCTTTTTTAAAATGTTTTCGAGCTTCCAGTAATCGGTTTTCCCTATGTTTTTCAACCAATCCGAGTCCCAAATATCCCCAGGGGCTGTTTTTATCAGCCTTTAAGAGTTGTTCAAACAGGTCCTCTGCTGCATTCAATGAATCATTGTGCACCATAGCCAATCCCAGATTATAAGTATCTGGAGGTGTTGTTTGACCAAAACTAAAAACAGTTATTAACAGTACCAGCGTAACCATGTACAAATTTTTCATAATTTACCCCTCAAGTTATCATATTTCTAGAATTATGGAAATATTGTTGATATCAATTATTTATCCAGCTTAAAAGCTAGGTAAATCTTTGTATAGAAACAGTTGATTGATTGTATATTCCGGAGTATAATCAAAAGGGAGCCAGTCCGCTGTACGTTCCTGACCCCATTTACCTTTTTTTATGACATCCAGCGGACCAAATGCAACCTGTTTGCCTCTTGCATTACATTTCAGGCATTCTGTATAGAGCTTTATAATATTCTTTTCATGGGGGATTCTGTTGGTATAATGAACCGTAATTGTTCCATTAAAACTTAATTTAAAATTTCCCAATGTATCCATGTCTGTAATATAAAGACTGTCATGAGGGAGTGAGAGTCCGTCTCGTGAAATATGAAATGATTCTTTCTCCAGATCGTCATTTACTGCACAAGACAAAAAGTGCCTGAATGATCCCTTGTAGGTCTCTTGGCGTTTTTTTTGCCAATACAATAGTTGTTTTTTATTTTCAGGGTCTTGCTCTTTGAACAAGGGTTTAGCTAAAAAATAACTGATGGGTTTTGACTTTTTCTCCTTGCCATAAAATTTTTCATGCAAATCAATATCATACCATTTAAAATCAAGCAGCAAAACATCCAGCTCGTAACCCAGGTTATTGTTTTCGATTTGAATGAATGTATCGCACTTGGCAGTGAGGTATCCGGTATTTTTATCAAACTCGAGATCGATTCGTTCCGGATTAAGGATCCGGGTGTGAATGGCATTAGGAGAATTCCCAATAAAGTGTTTAATAAAATGATCAAGATACTTTTTCCACTCTTTAGGATTTTCAGCAGTTACAGTTACCGTATCTCCTTTTATGATTCTTTGATCAAGCATGATGCTCAGGTGAATGTCTTTGTTTCTGTGTAATTGTATCATTTGACTATAGGGTTTATATCCAATATGGTGCACTACAAGTTCATACTCACCCGGGGGATAGTGGTGAATTTCAAAGTTTCCATTTTTGTCTGATGTGGCTCCAATTGTGGTGTTTGCCAGAAAAATGTTTGAAAAATAAATGGGCTCGTTTGTTTTACTGTCAGTTATTGACCCCATAATATTTGCGTTTGCTGTAAACGTTTGAATACATAAATATATAATGCTCATTCTTGAAACGGAACGCAACTTTTCCCCAATCATATACCCCTCGTTGACGTTTTGTTTTTTGGTTACTTGAATATTAGACGTTCTTAAATTATAAAACGTTTATATCAATTAAAAATTTCTTAAAAAATACTGACATTTGAGAGAAAAATGTATCTATATGTGAACTATTTTTCTGAATTTTTGTATTATGTTTCATCTTGGGAATGATTTAGGTTTATGCAATTATTTATGACGCAATTTGCAGGAATGCTTTTTAAAGAAGTGGTTGAAATGTATGAATTTTTATATATTTTTCGCAGTAATTGTGGTTTCCTGTAAAGCAAGAAAAAGTTTTAGTGTAGTGAATCGCGGCACTTAAATATCAGTTCTTAAATGATTTATATTTGTGGCATGCATTTTGAGTGGAGTTCATTGTCGTTTATTAGTATAAATTTGTGAATGTCTTTTGGTTTGATTCAATTCTGAAATTCTGGAATTGTGTCCCAAAGATATTTACAGTAAAGGAGTAGTATTATGTTAAAAACTTGGGTATTGTTGCTATTTGTTTTCATCCTGTCCTTGTCGCAGATTACTTTTTCTCAGGATAAGCCTACATTAAAATGGGGTGGATATACTCAAACCAGTATTATTAAATCTGAGGACAATAAAGCATTTGTATTTGGATTTGAACGTGTTCGATTTGGACTCTCCGGGGCTCTGAATGAATATATGGATTACAAATTATTGATTGATGTTATTGATTCTCCCGAGGGCATTGGTCCTGATGGAGATACCCCCAAGCTAATCAATTATGCTATGGTTACTGTAAAACCATACAAAAAGCTCCGTTTGTCGGTTGGAAAGATGAAAACGCCCATTGGCATGGAGTGGAATACCGGTGCTCACAGTCTGGATTTTGTTAAACGTGGTTATGCGCAAAAGTTTATTTTCCATTTTGATACCGGTGCCATGCTGCATATGAGTGGTATTGGAAAATATGGTTTTGGCTTTGCTGCGGGTGTTTTTAATGCCGGCCCCAGTAAAGCAATCGACGTTGGTGATCCTGCTGTTGGTAATGATTATACTTTGGTTGGACGTGTGAATGTGGACCCATCGAAAAAACTGCATGCAGAAGCATACTGGGGTTCTGCTTTGACCAGTGTTGAAGGTCAGGAAAATGTAAACGTGGCCGGTGTGGGTATACAACTAACACCTGTTAAAAAGATTGAATTAAAAGGAGAGTATATGACACGTGATGATTTTCAGGCAGATGCTTCTGATGGAGTTGTGTATTATGCTCAAGCCGGATATTTATTAAAACCCTTTTTGCAGCCGATCGTCAAGTACGAGTCTAATGATCTTACAGATAATAGTAAAGATCAGTCTTTTGTAACAGTGGGATTTAATATCTTTTTAAATCCTGATGTTCGTAAACAATCTAAAATTCAATTTAACTATGTGATGTCTGATTTGGATGGGGCTGATTCAGTCCAATTTTTATTCCAGGGTGCATTCTAATATATTGATCTGAGGAGTTTGAAATGAAAATTGTAAATAATCTTGGAATTGGAATTAAACTAACTATAGGATTTTCTCTCATGATTTTGCTGCTGGTTATTGTAGGACTGGTAGGATACAGCAGCATGTCAAAAATTGATAAAACATTAGATGAAATCTTTTCAATCAGCATGCCCGGTATGGACTATTTGATTGAAGCAGACCGTGATATGCAGCAAGCATTGGTTGCTGAACGCTCTCTATTTTTTGAAACGAGTGGTACAGAAGTATTTAAACAATTTGTAGCAGATTATCTGGAAAATGTTGATCAGACCTATGAACGTTGGACAAATTATACCAAGCTGGCTACTTCAGATCGTGAACATGAAATTATCCCTCAATTTGAGAGTGATTTTAAAGAATGGCAACAGGTTTCTCAGCGTGTAATTGATCTCTGCCAAAACGGTGATGAGGTGAGTAAAGAAAATGCAATACAGCTCTCACTCTCAGAGGCCAATGATAAATTTAATACAGCCAGAGAACATTTAAATGTAATTACGGAAATTTTATTACAAAAAGCTTCTGATGCTCATAATGTATCAACAAAAGATTATAAAGCAAAATCTCTTGGGTTGATTTTTGTTATTTTGTTTGGCTTTCTTAGTGGCGTTGTGTTGATTATTGTAATAGGGCAAGGTGTTGCCAAACCTTTAAAGCTCATTACAAATATTGCACAGGAAATTGGCAAAGGAAATCTGGACAATGAAATACATATTGACCAAAAAGATGAAGTAGGTAAATTGGCAAATGCCTTTAAAACTTTGAATATTGCATTACAAGATAAAGCAAAGATGGCCGAAAAAATATCGAATGGTGATCTGAGTTATGATATAAACCTGGCATCCGATCAGGATACCCTGGGTCTTTCAATGAAGACCATGAAATCCAGTATTGAATTGATGGTCAATGATATTAACCAACTCGCTCAATCTGCTCAAAATGGAGAACTGTCTTATCGTATAGAAAGCTCATTTCATAATGGTAGTTTTAAATCCATTATAGAAGGTGTAAACAATACACTGGATTCAGTGCTAACACCTATCAATGAAGCTTCGGCTGTGCTTGCCAAAGTGGCTGACCGTCATTTGCATGCCCGAATGAATGGGGAGTATCGTGGTGATCATGCAATGATTAAAAATTCATTGAATGATGCTGTTGAAAATCTCGATAAAGCCATGCTGGATGTTGCCAGAGGAGCATCACAGGTTGCTTCGGCATCCGCACAGATAGATGACAGCAGCTTGTCCACCGCTCAGGGCGCAACCGAACAGGCCAGCTCTCTGGAAGAGATTGCAAGTAGCTTGCAGGAAATGCTTTCAATGATCAAGCAGAACAGCAGTAATGCCCAGGTTGCTAACAATTTAACACACTCTGCCAAGACTAGCACTGAAAAAGGTATGAAAAGCATGGAGCAGCTTTCTGAAGCTATAGGCAAAATAAAAACATCATCCGATGAATCTTCCAAAGTGGTCAAGACGATTGATGAACTTGCATTTCAAACCAATTTGCTTGCATTGAATGCAGCGGTTGAGGCAGCACGTGCCGGTGAAGCAGGTAAAGGATTTGCAGTTGTTGCGGAAGAGGTGAGAAACCTTGCGCAGCGCAGCGCCGAATCTGCAAGGGAAACATCCCAATTGATTGAAGATTCAATTCGTAATACCAGTGAAGGTGTATCTCTGAATGAGCAGGTGCTTGAAAACCTACAAGAGATAACCGAAAAAGTAGTAAAGTTTAGTGAAATTATGGCAGAGATTGCGGCCGCTTCTGAGCAACAAAATGATGGACTGGAACAGATCAATAGTGCCGTAGAACAGATGAACGGAATCACTCAACAAAACGCTGCAAATGCGGAAGAGTCTGCAAGTTCCGCCAAAGAGTTGTCGCAGCAAGCAAAGCAGATGAGTGATCTTGTAAATACATTTAACCTTACCCAATAAAAAATACCCAATTCCTCCGAGAAAAAGGCGTCTTGTTTGTGGAGGACGCCTTTTTTTTATTTATTCATAATTTGGCACCTGCCCGCGGGCATGGTGATACATGGGAGAGTTGATATTTTTGATATGGGATTTATACTCTTCTGTAGAGATTGAGTTTTGCCAGAGTCCGAGTCCCCGTGCAATCAGGCTGCCACCCAGGAACAAGAGTACAATGATTAACGGCATCCATTTGCGTAAACGGAGCTTGTTACCCAGAGCAGACAGGTATAGCGTGTCTTTGACCGGACATGCATCCACACACTGCATGCATGCATGGCATTCATCGCTGTGTGCGCTTTTGACTTTATGAACAACAATGTTTGAAGGGCAAACCTTTGTACATTTCTCACAGTCGATACAGGTTGTTGTGTTACGTCTGATTTTGTACAGGCTTATCCAGCTCAATGCCCCCAGCATGGCGCCATAGGGACAGAGATACCGACACCAGAAATGCCGAACAAGAATGGATAACAATACCAACCCAATCAGTACATAAATTGTAAGATTGGAGGGATCTGCAAAGAATTGGTACATTTTAATATCAGCCACCCGGTTGTATGGACTGTAGATAAATTTCTTTAACGCGGTTACATCCATGCCTGCAAAAATGGCCCATACAAAAAAGAGCAGCAGCAGGTATTTAATAGAGCGAAGCGGATAATCGATCCAGCGTGGCAATTGACGGGGACGGTCAAACAACCAAACATGGATTTTGGCAAGATATTCGGACAGTAATCCAAAAGGGCACACCCATGAGCAAAAAGCTTTTTTCAGTGTCACTGCCATCACTATAACGATGATTAGAATGACAAGTGATGATGGGTGGATTGTATTGAATACCCCGGTTAATACCCAGTATTTCAAACTCATAAGCGCGCTGATAGGCAGAAACCCTTCTACACCCGGAGGACGGCTGACACCCGGTGTTTGTCCATTTTGCAATTGGTCTATCCAAATGCTAAACTGGACCCCAATCCAAATCAGCGTAAGCAAAAACAGATACTGAACCACACGCCGCCAGGGCTGAATTGTAAATTTGTTACGGCTAAAATCGAATCCCAGCCAGAGTATCAATGATTTTAGTGATTTCATAGCCTCGCAATGGATCTAGTTTGCGGATGCGTAATAGGTTTGCGTCATGATTTCCAAAAGCCAAACACGAATAACTGCCGAGCTTTCTGGTTTGTAAATTTTAGCTCCCTTTTCAAGAGTGGTTTGTACAAGCTGTTCCGCTTTCGGCATGTCTTTTGTCAGCCTTACAGCGGTTGTGTACAATTCGTCCAGACAGTCCATAACCCGTACTGTAAACGAGTCATATTGACTGACCTTACTGTTGGTTTTAGAGGTTACTTTGGTTGATGTCATTACGTCTCCTCCTGCTATATGATGTATAGAAATATACCTGTTTTTTAGATATATTTCCTTGATGTAGATCAAGAAAATGTGTTTTATGGGGAACAATAATAAAAGTTAGGCATTTATAATGTAATTCCAAACCATAATATCCATTTGGGGGTGTCTGGTGTGTAAAATGCGTATGGTTATATTGTTATTTTGTTGTGTTGTTTAACTTTAAACAATCAATAAATTATTTATTGCGCCATGAACATAATTTTTTACCAGGGGAGTGTTGTAATGAGCAAATATGTAATCTGTTGTTTAGTTCTTTTATTACAAAGTCAAATTGCTTTAGGTCTTGATTTGAATTTGTTTGAAAATACCAATCGTTGGGGCGCTTTTAATCGAGGCATAAATGCGTTCAATCTGTGTTTTAGAGTGGTAGAAAGTACTGGGTCTTATACCGGTGCCTGGGAATTCACGGGCCCTGAGGGCGGGCGTGTCTCATGTCTGGCGATAGATTCACAAAGTGATTTTATGGTTGTTGGTGCAGGTCAGGCTGGTTTTTATAAAAGCTATGAAAAGGGGCAGAGCTGGGAAAAATTGATTATTGATGAAAAGTGGTTCAATACAATGGTTGCGCGAGATGTTTGTTTTTCCGGAAATCGTATTCTTGCGTCGACGGATGCTGGTTTGTTTTGCAGCGATGACCTGGGTGAATCCTGGCAGATTTTATTTAACACTTTTGGGGCATTCAATGTTATTGTTGACCCTTTGGATTCGTTAACCTATTATGTGGGTGTATATAGTGATTTGTTTGGTTTACAAGGTGTATGGTACACAAATGATTCAGGGATTAGTTGGGATTGCAATAATGAAGGCCTGAGTAATGCTGATGTTGTGGATTTAGTTTTTTCCCCTGATAAACATGATTGGTTATACGCCTGTACCATGGATGGTCTGTATTTAAACCGTAATAGCGGGTTGGTAGAATGGGAGCGTGTGGGCGATGATTTACCAGCGGGACCGGTAACTACTTTGTGCATTGATCCCAATAATTCTGACATCATGTATGTGGGATTGTATACCGAGTTGTACAAATCAGTTAACGGAGGTAAGAATTGGCAGAATATCAATCCTGAAATTTCGAATGGTACTATTATTCACAATATTATTGCGATGGATGACAGCATATTATATGTGGGTACTCAAAATGGTCTCTTTAAAAGTAAAGATGGTGGAACAAGCTGGCAAACTGATCATACAGGGTTGAATAATTGTTATGTTCGTACGCTTTTATATGTTGACGAGGAAATCTGGCTTGGAACTGGGGAAGGGCTTTATACAAAATCTTTGAAAGATAGTATCTGGTATCGTCGTACAAACGGTTTAAATGCCATGTCTATAAATGATTTTGAGTTAATATCTACAGACACCGGTACCGTAATCTATGCCGGAACATTAGGGGCGGGTATGTATTTCAAGGCAGACGGAAGTGGTTGGCAAGATGCTAATGTGGATAGTGGTTTTTGCAGAATTGAAGACTTGTGTGTATCGAATGACAATGAATCGTTTTACCAGCTATCTGTTACCGGTTATAACCAAGAATATGATGATACACTCATGCCATTGTTCCGCTATGATATTGCAAATAAAAATTTTGGTACAATATACCAATTCAAAGAGGATTTGATTGGTGCACCAAACACTATTTGTGAATGTAAAGAAAGCCGCATGTTTATGGGCACCAATAATGGGATGTTTGTTTCTTATAATGGAGGAGAAGCATGGCAGAGTAAATCTTTTGATAATCTGAACATTGGTGTTAACCGAATTGTTCGGATTGACAATACTTTGCTTTTGGGTACTATTAGTAACAAGGAGACAGATCCAAATGGTATTTACATTTCTCAGGATATGGGAGAAAACTGGCAGCTTGCGGAGGGGCCGTTTAGTCAGGATGTTTATTTGATTAACGAAATCGAGATAAATCCGTTGGATTCAAATACGGTTTATGCGATAAATATGTATCAAGGCATTTTTAAATCTAAAAACAGGGGTGTAACCTGGAGCCGGAATGATTTTGATTCTGATAGTTTGGATACGGAACCTTTTACTTTGTGTGTAAATCCGGTTGATACTAATATTGTGGTAACCGCGGGAACCGATGTATGTATCAGTTATGACGCGGGTGAGAGCTGGCAGTTATTTAAAGAGTCGCTGCCCCCGGGCTCGGGAATGTGTTACGACGCACATTTTGATCCTGGTGATCCTGATGTTCTTTATATCGCTACCAGCAGCAACGGTTTGCTTTGTTACAAGGGGGTTCTCACCTCGGTTAACGAAAAAGACCCGGCCATTCCTCGAAGATTTGGTTTAAAGCAAAACTATCCCAACCCCTTTAACAGCTCTACAATGATAGAGTATGAACTTGCGAGAAACGGTAATACACAACTCGTTATATATAATATGTTGGGGCAAAAGGTGCGCACCCTAGTGAACGAATACAGATCGGCCGGGCAGTATACCCAATCCTGGGACGGACATGATGACAATGGTCAACCCGTCAGCGCCGGACTCTATGTGTGCCGCTTGATTGTGAACAATCAACAAACTACTATCAAGCTGTTGTATTTGCCGTGATCATATTTTTTACCAGGGGAGTGTTGTAATGAGCAAATATGTAATCTGTTGTTTAGTTCTTTTATTACAAAGTCAAATTGCTTTAGGTCTTGATTTGAATTTGTTTGAAAATCCCAATCGTTGGGGCGTTTTTAATCGAGATACAAATGCATTCAATCCGCATTACAGAACGATAAACAATTCCGGGCCATATACCAGTGACTGGGAAACCTATGGCCCGCAGGGTTCTGCCATTTCTGACATTTGTTGTATCAGCAAAGACACGATACTTGCAGCGACAAAGCAAAGTGGCATTTACAGATCGTGTGACGGTGGGAATTCCTGGGCCAGGTATCTTTTGGATACAGAGAGAATTATTCCGGCTCTTTTATCAAAGAATACAATTGATATTAATTATTTACACAATAGAGTACTGGTTGCAACAGAGCATGGTTTTTATAACAGCTCTGACAAGGGACAGAACTGGGAGCTCCTTATTTTTTATTTGGGTTCTGGTGCCATTCATTCCAGTATTGTCTCACATCCGGAAGATGAGAATATTATATATACCGGTTTGTATCGTGGAAATAGTATGTTTGGTTGGGGGTTTCATTATACAATTGACAATGGTACAACCTGGCATGAAAATAATATCGGTCTGGGTTCAACGGACATAACCGGATTGTACATCTCTCCACACAACAGTGATTATTTATATGCCTGTACGCTGAATGGAATTTATATCAATACAAATCGGGGAATTGGGCAATGGAATAATATCTCTCCCATAACATCCGATAAACGGGTGGTAACCTTGTATTGCAGTCCATTTACAAAAGGAGAACTGTATGCGGGACTCTTTAATGGTTTGTATAAATCGGTGGACAATGGTCAGACATGGGAAAATATATCTCCGGATATTCTGCCTAATAAACTCATTCGTGCCATTGTTCAGACAAATGACAGTACCCTGTTTGTGGGTACGTCGCAAGGTATAATTCAAACCAAAGATGGCGGTAAAACCTGGCGGACCGATAATAACGGATTGGAATGTATTAGCGTTAATTGCATTCAGGTGAACGGTAACAAGGTGTTGCTGGGTACCGAAGAAGGATTTTATAAACGAGATATAGATGAAACAGAATGGCAGCGCAAAGTTGAGGGAATGGATGGACTTGCCGGCAGATCCTTGTTGATCGATGATAGCGGACCTGAAACAAATCTATACTATGGCACAGATGGCGCGGGCATGTATTATAAATGTGGTGACGGTGACTGGTATGACGCTCAAATTGACAGTGGTTTTTGTACAATAAATGATATAAAGCAAACAAATATCGAAAATAAGGTTTGGACAGTATTGACAAACGGTTACGATAATCAATATAATGATATTGCGATGGATATTGTTTGTTCAACACCAACTTTTAGTAAAGTTGATGGAATTGACAGATTTTTTTCTAATGATATTGGCATTTTGTTTACCATTTTTCCATTTTCAGATAGCTTGCTCTTTGCGGGGACGAATGTAGGTTTGTTTCGTACGGTTAACAAGGGTAAAGATTGGCAGAAGGTATTGTTTGCAGAAGAATCTTTGCCTGTTGTTTTTGTGAATTCACTTGATGGATGTAATTTTTTATTAGGTACAGATTATGGTAATGTAAATTCTATGCATGGAGTTTATTATTCTGAAAACGGTTTGGACTGGACTTTTGCTAATGAGGGAAAACAACAGCACATATTTATAGTTTATGATATGTGTTGTAATCCACAAAACGAACAAACAGTATGGGCAACAAATTATTTTAACGGGCTTTTAAAATCAGTCGATGGGGGGAAAAGTTGGTCTTTTATAGAAAGTGATTTGGATTGTCCTTATGATTTTTATTATACTATAGCTGTACATCCCGCAGATAGTAATATTGTTGTTGCTGCCGGTATTGACGCACATATAAGTTATGACGCGGGAGAGACCTGGGGCCCCTTTCCGGCTGCTTTTCCTGAAGGTTCGGGGATATGTTACAAAATCCGTTTTGACCAAAATGATCCGTCAATCATATACGCGGTCACAGACGGTTCTGGATTATTGAGATATCGGGGCGTTCTCACCTCGGTTAACGAAAAAGACCCGGTCATTCCTCGAACAATTGGTTTGAAGCAAAACTATCCCAACCCCTTTAACAGCTCTACAATGATAGAGTATGAACTTGCAGGCATGGGCAATGCACAACTCGTTATATATAATATGTTGGGTCAAAAGGTGCGCACCCTGGTGAACGAATACAGATCCGCCGGGCAGTATACCCAATCCTGGGACGGACTTGATGACAATGGTCAAACTGTCAGCGCCGGACTCTATTTGTGTCACTTGATCGCAAACAATCAGCAAGCTACCATAAAGTTGTTGTATGTGCCATGAGATTGTTTGCACAAGCTATTGTAATAAATCTCATTAAATTACTATATTTAGTGTAAAAATTTGAAAAAACCCCTATATATGGGAATATATAGGGGGACTTCCTCGTTGTATAACTCCTGCACCCAAAATTTTTGTGCAGTAAGCCAGAATCACCACATTAAATCACATCAAAAAGAGCTGTTATTAATGGCCTTTTAACAAAACGGAATATATTCATATTGAGGAGGAGTAACTATGCAGAAATCCGCTTTGATTGGCAAAACTTCGGTCAGGGAAAATATCGATATCAGCGATGATCCCAAATTCCCCATTTTCAAAGAACTCTATAAACAACAAAAACAAGCCATCTGGTTTCCGGAAGAGCTAAACATTCAACAGGATGTATTGGATTACAACTCGTTGAGTGCTTCAGAAAAAGAAGTGTTTGATATGGCTGTAGGATATTTTTCATCATCCGAATTGCTGGTAGGCAATGTGCTAGTAAACGGATTTTTTCCGTTGTTGATCGATCCTTATGCCAAAATGTCATTTACCACGCAGATGTTTGTTGAAAATATCCACAGTGATTTTTTCGAAAGCGTAATGCAGACATTTGAAATGGACCGCAGTAAAATGTACAAAATAACCCAAACCGATAAACTGCTAAAAGAAAAACAGGATATTGTAATCCGTGAAGTAGACAAGCTCACCTATGGTAAAGGTGATCCCTATTCGGTTGATGGTAGAAAGCAGATCGTAAAAAGTATATTGCTGAATAATATAGTAATGGAAGGTATTTTCTTTTATTCATCGTTCGCGCATTTCTTTGCCATGAAAGATACCGGAAAAATGAAAAATGTAGTATCTGGTGTTGAACTGGTATTGATAGACGAGAGCCTGCACTTGCAGAATGGTATTGAAGCTATACTGATTCTTATTGAAGAGACCCCTGAGATTGTTGACGATTATGATTTTGTAGACGAGATCCGCAATATTATTATTGATGGCGCCAATCTGGAATTTGAGTATTTACAGCGAATATTCGGTGGACGCACAATCTATGGTTTGACCTACAAGGAACTGGAACTGTACCTGAAATATGTAACAGACCGGCGACTGGAAGAACTGGGATTTGAACCACACTATTATGTGGATGAGAATCCGCTCAAATTCCTGCAAAAGGAAGATCTGAAAAAATTAACCAACTTTTTTGAAGTATCATCTACCGAATATACCAATTATTAAGAGGAGGGAGTCATCTTGGAGAGAATTGTTGTTAAACGCGAAGGGGTGGAAGAGAAATTTCAAACCCGTAAAATTGTGAATGCTATTTTCTGGCTGCTTGAAGATATGGACATTCAGGATGATTACGGCATTGTATACAAAGTATTGAAGGAACTGGATCTTAAGGTTCCTGAGAGGGTTACCACAGAAGAACTGGATTACCTGGTATTAAAAGCCATTGAACAGCTCATTCCGCGCAATACAATCTATGACAGACTGGCAGTGCGGCAATTGCAAAAGATCATTAACCGTAAAATTGATCTGCGTTTTAAAACTTTTAGTGAATATGTCAAGTTTGGCGTTAAAGAGAATATCCTTAAAAAAGACCTGCTCGATTTTGATCTAAAGAAAATTGAAAACGCAATTCAAGAATCCCGTAACGATGAGCTGGACTATTTTGGATTATCTACTCTGCAGAACCGTTATTTTACCCGTGACAGAAATTATGAGATTATTGAAAAACTACAATGGTTTTTTATGCGTGTTGCCATGGGCATTGGAGACAATGAAGAACAAGTTGTGAAAATTTATAACAAGCTATCCAATCTTGAGTACCTGCATTCCACACCATCCTTGTATAATTCCGGCATGACTACCAGTCAGTACAGCAGTTGTTATATTAATGTGGTGGATGATGATCTGATGGGCATTATGGACAAGGTGCGCGAAACGTCATTGCTTGCGAAATTCGCCGGTGGTGTAGGAACAGATGTAACCCGCATCAGAGCAACGGGTTCCGCAATTCATTCGTTGAATGCAAGATCTTCAGGGATCATTCCATTCATCAAGATTTTTGATACAACGGTTAACGCTATACAGCAGGGTGGCAGAAGGAGAAGCTCGCAGGTAGTCTATATTCAGCCCTGGCATTATGATATTGAAGCGTTTCTGGATTTAAAAGAAACAACCGGTAACGCGTATCTGCGAACACCCTCCCTGAATACTGCTTTCTGGATGCCGGATGAAATGATGCATCGTATTGACAGGGGTGATCCATTATATTTGTTTGATCCTGCCGAATGTCCCGATCTGGTTGAAGCCATTGGTGATGATTTTACAAAAAAGTATAAAAAATATATTCGTGATGCCGAAGCGGGCAAGCTCAAACTCTGGCGCAAGGTTGACAGTAAAGAATTTTATAAAAAATATCTGTTCAAACTAGCCAAGACAGGGCATCCATGGCTCACATTCAAGGATGCGCATAATCGCCATAACCCTTGTCCAGATTACAGTATTATCAATAGTTCAAATTTATGTACAGAAATATCAATTCCCAATTCTCCCGGTTCAACCGCGGTATGTACCCTGGCATCGTTGAATCTATCTCGACATGTAAATGCGGAAAAGACTGATATTGATTGGGAAAAATTAAAAGATACCATAGAAACCGCTGTTCTTGCGCTTGATAATATTATGGACAGGAATTTTTATCCCTCACCGGAATCAAAAAAGAATACCATGGATTTGAGACCCATGGGAGTGGGACTTATGGGCTTTGCGGAAGCATTGCTGGATCTGGGTATCGCTTATGATTCTGATAGGGCTGTGCAGATGGCAGACAAGATTGCTGCGTTTTTTAAAGAGACAGCCTATGCAAAATCTGAAGCCATGGCTGAGGCAAAGGGCGCGTTTGCGCATTACTTAGAAATGCAGGAAAAAGGCAAACCGTATAACTATAAACCCCGCAGAAATTCTGTTCTGCTGGCAATTGCTCCAACTGCTTCCATTTCTATTATAGCAGGAACAACATCAACCATAGACAGCTTTTTCAGTAATATATACTCGCGCGATACATTGTCCGGTAAATTTATTGTAGTTAACAAAAAGCTTATGCAGATGCTTGAAGAAAAAGATCTCTGGAATGATGAAATGTACGAGATCATTAAAGGTCAAAACGGATCTGTACAGTACATAGATGAACTGGATGGAAAAATTGATAAAGCCTTGTTCAAATCAGCTTATGAAATATCTCCATTCAGACAGATTGAGATTGCAGCCGCGTTTCAGCGTCATATTGACCAGGCAGTTTCCAAATCACTTTACATTAATGAAGATTTGCGTGCAAACATGGACGAGATTTACCAGTATGCATGGAAAATGGAATTGAAATCTACCTATTACTGCTTTATTGATAAAACCATCAAGGGCGAGAAATATACCTCAAATGTCAATAAACGTGGTGAACGAAAGGGATTCGGCAAGCGCGCCGGTTCAAATGGAAATGGTAATGGCAAACCAAAAGAATCCATCACGATTGAGGAACCCATTGTAGAACTCTCTGATTTGAATCAGATTGAACTTGAGGCACGTGAAAAGTATGGTGATGAAATGGTAGACCAGGTGAAATCGGGCAGCCTGGAAGGATGCCCCACTGATCCCATGCTGGCAAAGATTTGCCCCAGTTGTGAATGACTCCTCCCAAATCCGGGCGTAAGAAAATCTGGCGATTACGCCTGGATTTATATATAAACGACAAAAAAAAGGACGGCTAATTGGCCGTCCTTTTTTAATTTATAGCTATTTATTCTTTAATATAGAGTTTGGAAGTTTCTTCCAGTAGTTCCTGTATTGTTGCTGCCATTTCATGGGGATCTTGAATGTTGCCATCAAGCAAAGCCACGCTATTAAACAGGTTGTTAGCGAGTTTGTTCAAAAGAGGGTCAGCTACATCTTTTTTGTAAATGGACAACATGTTTTTGATTACCGAATGTTTGGGATTAATCTCCATTACCTTGGGCGCCAATTTGGCATCCTGGTTATAGAGATGCATGATCTTTTCCATCTGCGCAGACATGCCGCCTTGTGATCCAATCAATACAGCAGGATTCTTGACCAACCGCTCAGACAGGCGAACATCTTCAACCTTGCCGCCTAAAATGTCTTTGATGCGTCTTGCAAGATTATCAAAATCTTTCAAATCTTCAGATTTTGTTTCTTCTTTTTCTTCTTTTTCTTCATCTTTTTCCTGATTGGGAATGTCATTCAAATGACCGAGATCAGCCTGGTCAACGGAAACGAATTTCTTTTTATCATATTCCATAATGCCTGAAAGTACAAACTCATCGATCGGATCGAAACTGTACAAAACTTCAATATCTTTTGATTTGAACAAGTCCATTGCGGGATTATTTTCAATAGCCTCGCGTGATGAACCTGACAGATAATAGATATCCTGTTGTTTTTCAGACATGCGGTCCACATAAGTGCGAAGAGATACCAGTTCATCTCCATTTTCACACTTTGAAGAGTTGAATCTAAACAACTCTACCAGCTTGTCTTTAAGCTGAAAATCGTTATAACCTTCTTTGAGGATTCTGCCATGCTGGTTCCAGAATTCTTTGTATGCTTCCTCATCTTTGGAAAAGTCCTGTAAATGACTGAGGAATTTGTTAACAACCGTATTTTTGATTTTCATCATGTACGGGTTTTCCTGCAAGGTTTCTCTGGAAATGTTGAGGGGCAGTTCATCACTTTCTACAACACCGCTTGCAAAACGCAGATAATTGGGCAGAATATCTTTAGAGTGTGCATCTACCAGAACACGTTTAACAAACATGTGAATGCCTTCTTCATCGCGTCCGAATCCCATAAGCTCAAGATTGGTCTTGGGAACAAATATCAACGAGTTGAACTGTATGGGGGCATCGGCACTAAAATGCAGATAAGTTATAGGGTCATCCGGTTGTTTTGCTAGATATTTAAAGAATTCTGTATATTGTTCTTTTTTTAAGCTGCTTTTGGGTTCTCTCCAGATAGCGGATATAGTGTTAACCTGTTCACTGTCGAGCTTGATAGGGAACGATACAAAATTTGAATATTTTTCAATAGCATTTTTAATAGTATAGGAATCAGCAAATTGTTCAGCATCTTCACGAAGAAAGACTTTGATCTGAGTGCCGCGTTTGGCAGGCGTTTCTGCTTCGTCAATAGTAAACTCGCCTTTTCCGTCACTAATCCATACCCATGTAGGTTCACCCGGAGTAGCAGATTGCGTAGTAATTTCTACTTTTTCGCCTGCCATGAAAACAGAATAAAATCCAACTCCAAAACGTCCAATCAAATTAACGTCTTTTTCATTTTCCTGTGACAATTGTTTAACAAAGTCAGAGGTTCCTGAGCGGGCAATGGTACCAATATTATTGATCAGCTCATCTTTGGTCATTCCGATACCTGTATCGGAGAGGGTAATGGTTTTGTTGTCTTTGTCGAGATCAATACGGATTTCAAGATCCAGATCGGAATCGTTGATCTCTTCACCCTTGATAGATTTGAATCGAGCTTTATCCAGCGCATCGGCTGCATTAGAGACCAATTCTCTAACAAAGATATCCCGGTGAGTATATAAAGAGTGGGTTAAAATATCCAGTAGTTGGTTTACTTCGGCTTGAAACTGGTACTGAGATGATTTTTCTGCCATGATTATCCTTTCATGAATTTGATGCATTTTTTTGAGTCTATGCAGCAAATTCTGTGCAAAAGATATTTTATGATGTAAGCAGCTAATTAACAGTCAGTTAGCGGATTTGCGGAGTTGCCAGAATAATTGCAGGATTGTCAGTAAATCTGTCATTATGGCCTACTTTTCTGTCATGCCGATGCTTTTAAATCCACAATTTTTCCATAATATTCTTTGAACAAATCTAACAAGTGTTCAAGATGAATGGGTTTGCTAACGTAATCATCCATGCCGGCTTGCAGGCACTTTTCACGATCACCTTCCATGGCATTTGCAGTCATTGCAATAATAAAGGGTCTGCTGCCGCCAAAACGTTCGGTAATTATCTTTGTTGCTTCGTAGCCATCCATTTCAGGCATTTGCACATCCATTAACACCAGATCGAAATTATGCTGATCCAACGCATGTACTGCTTCCAGTCCGTTATCAACAATGGATGGAGTATAGCCATATTTTTCCAGGATACGTTGCGCCAGTTTCTGATTAATAGGATTATCTTCAGCAACCAGTATTTGCAATGGATAATGGCGGGCGAATTCTGAATTTTTATTATCCCGAGGTTCTTTTTCTTTGATTTTTCTAGGCAATTTGCCATCAAAGATATGCATGAGAATATTGAACAAACTTGATTGTTTTACCGGTTTATGAACAAAACTTGAAAATTTCAATGCCTTAAATTTTTCATCATTATCCCTGAAACCGACCGAAGTCAACATAACAAGGGGAAGCGTTTCTGCACTTTTAGTCTCTCTGATTTTTTCAGCGAGCATTATACCGTCCATTTCAGGCATTTGTAAATCAAGAATTGCCAAATCAAACTCTGCTCCATGATCTAGCAATTCTAAAGCTTCTTGACCGGTTGCAACATCTCGGGTGTTCATGCCCCAACGTTTCAGCATGATTGAAAGAATACGCCGGTTTGTATCATTATCATCTACAATTAAAATGTTACGGTTGTTAAAGTTGTCTTCATTATCTGGTTTTAACTCATTTTGCAGAGTAATGTTACCCTGAGCTAAGAAAGTAAAGTGAAAGGATGAACCCTTGTCCGGTTGGCTGTTAACCCACATGGTTCCACCCATTTTTTCACACAAGCTTTTACTGATAGTAAGACCCAATCCTGTACCGCCATATTTACGGGTAGTGGAAGCATCTGCTTGAGTAAATGATCTGAATACATGATCCACTTTATCTGCTTCAATGCCAATACCCGTATCTTTGACCATCAGATGAAATTCATATTCATCGTTTTTTTGAGCTGCATTAGCGTGCACAAAAATGTCACCATAATTTGTAAATTTTACTGCATTACTCAGCAGGTTATTGAGGATTTGTCGTATCCTGTTAAAGTCTCCGATGATTACATCAGGAATGCCGGGTTCAATATAATAAGTAAGATCCAGGTTTTTTTTAGCTGCATTGGTTGCATGATACTCCAGACAACTTTCGATACAATCCCGCAGTTTAAATGGTTGTTGTTCAAATTGCATTTTTCCGGATTCAATTTTAGAATAATCCAGAATATCGTTTATTACGGACATGAGTGCATCACCACTGGATTTGACAGTTTCTACATAATCGCGTTGTTCTTCATCCAGTTCTGTTTCGAGCAATAATCCGGTAAGCCCTATTACGGCATTCATGGGAGTTCTAATTTCGTGACTCATATTGGCAAGAAATTCACTCTTGGCCCGGGTAGCTTCTTCAGCCAGGTCTTTAGCTTCTTCTAATACTTTTTGTGCCTGAAGAGAATATTCTTTTTCTTTACGTTCTATTTCTTTTTCCTGTATGGCCCGTAGTTTTTCCAGTTCTAAAATTCGACGGTCTTGTTCGGCAATTTCTATCTGGCGTTCTGCTTCTTCCATATCATATTTAATGCGCTTCTTTTCCTGAGAGATGACAAACAGTTTAATAGAAATTAATACGATAATAATTCCCAAAATTATAAAACTGATTGCCAGCACAGGAACAGGTTTGATGATACGAAATTCAACTATCACAGGGTTAGGATCTACATGAAACAGTGGAGATTTGGCTCGTACCGCTAATGTATGAGGACCGCTGGTTAAATCTTTAATATGAATTACCGGTCCCTTTACATATTTGCTCCAAGGTTGATCATCAATTTTCCATGAATAATTAAACATCCCAGAGTTTGTTTTATGCCATTTGACAAGTGCATCTACATACAGGTCAAGCTTATTTCCCTTAATTACAATATCATTTAATTTTCTTGTCGGATGGCAGTTTAGTCCGGCAATACTTACATTATTCAAATATTGAGTGCTATCTTCCAAGATCGTATAATAGTTGTTTTTATTATTATTATTACTTATTAACCAATTTGCATTATCATATACTATAGTTTGAGGTATTTTGTTTTCCGAATGTTTATAAATTGCAACGCCTTTGTCTTTGGTACTAACCCAGATTGAGCCATCTTTTGCCAGGTCTAGGTCCCAAATCAGATTACTTGGCAAGCCCCCATGTTTGGTCATTTGTTCAAAGTTTTCACCATCAAAAATGATAATGCCATCACCTTCTGAGCCAAACCAGATATGACCTTCTTTTGTCTCCAGAATATTATTAATGAATGATCCATTAAATCCGTTTCTTTTATCAAAAGTATTCCACTTGTATTCTTTGTAAATAGAAACACCCTTGTCCATGCTCCCAACCCAAATATCTCCATTTCTGGTTTGATACATGGAACTGATTTTATTACTGCACAAACCATCTTTTGTTGTTAAATGTTTCCAATTTTCATTTTTGAAAACAGCAATTCCATTATGTTTTGAATAAATCCAAATGGAACCATCTTTAGCTTCAAAACCGCCATAGCAGGAGAGAAGAGGAAATCCGTTTTGTTCATTAAAGGTTGTTTTTACATCATCTTTAATTCTGACTAATAGATCTCTTTGGGTCTTCCAGTTATTTGTATTACCTGCCCATACTGCACCATCTGAACTTTTGAAAATAAAGGATTGAAAATTCCCTTTATAATCAAATCTAGATGTGCTTTTGTTATAAATTGCCATGCCGCTTTCTTTGGATTGCCAGTCGGTACAGGTGACCCAAATATTATTTTGGTTATCGCTGTATAGTTTATTGCAGAATTTTCCCGGCAAGCCATCTTTTTGATGGAAATAACGCCATTTACCATTTTCATTTACGGCAATGCCCATAGGAGTGGAAAACCATATGCTGTTATCCTCCTGAATTAATACATTACGTACACTATTGGTTAACAAGCCGTTTTGTTTTGTAATGTATTTCCAATTTGATGGATGCCATACTGTGAGCCCCGTCATGGTACCAATAAGAATATTATCGCCATTTTCGACAATAGAAAACGTTACGTCGTTTCCGAGTCCATCATAATCGTTATAATGTCTCCAAATATTACCATCATAGACACCAATTCCATTAAATTCTGTACAAAGGTACAAATTCCCATTGCTGAATTTTTTTAAATCTGTAATTTGATTTCCTGGAAGTCCGTTTCGGGTATCGATATGTTTATATCGGTCTTTTGTAAAAATAAATATACCATTATTGGTTGGCAACCATAGTTCATTAGGCTTAAATTCAACAAAGTTGTAATGATTTATATTCGTCCATAATGAATTTTGTGATAATGTCCAGTATTTCCATTTACCGTCTTTATAACGAAAAACATTACCCGGCTCCTGTGCAAACCACATGCTCTTATCGGGAGCCTGATAGATAGCTTGTATTGCCAGTGAATCTGTCATTGGTGAATGTTGCAGCGACAAGAATTCATTATTTTGAAAAAAGGAAACACCATTTAATGAGCCTACCCATATACGCCCCTGTCTGTCAGCATATAAAGAGGTAATAAAGTTATTTTTTAATCCATCTTTTGTGGTGTAATATTTCCAAATATTATCGTTGAGATATACTGCCAATCCTTTTGTTTTTGTACCTATCCAAACATTTCCTTCAAGATCTTCTATAATTGAAGTTATTTGATTTGTAGAGAGCCCATTATCTGTGGTAAGCTTTCTAAATTTATATCCATCCCAAATGGTTATGCCTGTACCTTCTGCACCCTGGCTGCCGGTAACCATCCAAATATTTCCATCAGACTTTTTTAAAATATAGTCAACATTTCCCTGGCCTAAACCATCACGTTTAGTCAAGTGGTCCCACCTGTATCTATTCAAATCACGTTGTTCCAGTTGCTCGTTTCTTGACCTTAGAAATTCAATATTCTGAGCAAAGATTAAAGAAATATTGAAAAAGACAACGCAAACAACAAGTATTTTATTAAATTGGATCATTTTATCGTATCACCATTTCATTCATTCATGTCTGGATAGTTGTTTTTTAATTCATTAACCAAACTTTTGATGTTGATGGGTTTACTGATATATGCGTCCATCCCCGCATTTAAACATGCTTCTTTGTCACCTTCCATGGCATTTGCTGTCATTGCAATGATACGCGGACGATCATCATGCCATTTATTTATTATATATTGTGTGGTTTCAAATCCATCCATGATTGGCATTTGAATATCCATAAAAATGATGTCAAAAGATTGTTTTTCCATCATCTCTATAGCTTCTTTGCCATTTTCAGCAATAGTTGCATCATATCCCAACTTTTTTAAAACCTTGAGTGCCAACCGTTGATTGATTTTATTATCTTCTGCCACAAGAATGTTTAGCGGAAATTGTTCCGCCATCTGTTCATCCATTTTGAAAATAACATTTTCTTTTTGTTCGGTTTGTTTTCCACTAAATGCTTCAACCAGTGTGTTCATTAATACAGCCTGTCTTACAGGTTTTGATAATACATTACTAAAATTCAAATCTTTGAACCGCTGGTTATGCTCGTCTGTTCGGGTTACGGAAGTAAGCATGATAAGATGTGTACCTTTATGAGCATTCAGCTTGCGGATCTCTTCTGCAAGTGTTAATCCATCCATTTCCGGCATCATCATATCTAACAGAATTACATCATAGGTTTTACCTTGTTTGAGCCATTCTAAAGCTTTAAGCGGGTACCCGGTATTGTCTGTTTTCATATTCCATGCACGTGTCTGCAATTCGAGAATACGACGATTTGTGTCATTATCATCAACAATTAGAATACTCTTGTTATCAAGTGTTTTGGTTAATGCGTCATCGCTAATAATGCCTTTAGAGATTTTGGTTTGTATGGTAAAGTAAAACGTTGAACCTTTACCGGCTTTGCTTTTAACCCAAATATCTCCACCCATCAAATTTGATAGTTTTTTACTAATAGCGAGTCCCAGACCCGTACCACCGTATTTCCGTGTTATTGAGGCATCGACCTGGCTAAACGCTTGAAATAAAAGTCCCATTCTTTCTTCCGCTATACCTATACCGGTATCTTGAATGGCAAATTCAAGTTCATAAAAATCTTCACTTTTTTCACGGGACCTTACATATACTACCACTTCACCTTCTTTGGTAAATTTTATTGCATTACCTAAAAGGTTATTCAGAACTTGTCTAATGCGGGTTACATCTCCAATGATTTTTGTAGGAGTACTGGGATCAAACAGGCAGGTGAGTTCCAATCCTTTTTTATTTGCATTGGGGGAATGAATATTAAGCGTCTCTTCAACACATTCACGAATATCAAAAGGATGTTGTTCCAGTTCCATTTTGCCGGATTCTATCTTGGAAAAGTCCAGAATATCATTTATGATAACCATCAAACCGTCACCACTGGTCTTAATGGTATCTACATATTCCTTTTGTTCAGGATCAAGATCTGTGTTTTGCAATAAACTGGTCATACCTATCACACCATTCATAGGTGTTCTGATTTCATGACTCATATTGGCAAGGAATTCAGATTTTGCCTGTGTTGCCTGTTGAGCTGCCTGAAGCGCTTTATCTAATTGCTCATTTTTTTTCAATAATCGTTCTTCGGCTCTTTTGATTTTTGTAATATCACGCGATATCCCAACCAGGCCGGTTATTTGTCCGTTGCCATCTTTGACGGGGACTTTGGTAGTAGATATCCACCTTATTTTACCATCCAGCTTTTTTATCATTTCAATTTTACCGATCAAAGGTCTGCCGGTGTTGAGTAGATTGTTTTCATCTTCTGCAGTTTCTCTTGCAGTTTCTTCATCGATAAATTTAAAATCTGTATAACCAATTGCCTTTGAGGGACTGTAAACATTTAAATTGTGAGCATGAGCAATGTTTATTCTGGTAAATTTGCTTTCATTGTCCTTAAAATAGATAAAGTCCGGAATGTTATCCATCAATGTCTGTAATAAATTTCTTTCATGGTCCAGGTCATGACGAATCTGGTTGAGATTAACAATTTCAGAAGCCATGATCATATTGTTGTACATGTATATTGAGAGCTTTTGTACAAAAATATTCAATAATTCAACCCTGCTTTTAAACTCTTGTTCTGACATGGGTTTCAATTGTTCGTAATTTTCTAGTAACTCGTTTTCATCAATGTGGAGCTTTTGAGCGTATTCTATGATTCTGTTGCTATCAGTTGGACCGGTTTTAATTTGCCCCACCATCCAATTGGCGATATGTCTGCCAGCAACCCAGATAGGAATAGCTGCGTTTAAAAAATCGCAATTGTCACATCTCTGGTATACAATCTGTTCCTCTTGTTTGGCTTTTTCAGCAAGCTTGTTATCTGAAAATTGACAATCCTGCATCCCTCTGATATGCTTTTGGATACGTTTGCATACAGGATTATAATTACTGGGTTTGGTGATTGCGTGTCCATTAACATCAAGAATTAATGAAGCTACACGTGTGGCATCTGCAAACATATTTTGAAAGTGTTGCAAATCAGAAAGGGGGATAAGATCAGATAATTCATATTTCTGTTTATAAATAGATTGCTGTATATCTCTTGAAGGTAAAATTTGAAATGTGTTTCCGACCTTACTTTTACCATTTTCATTCAATTCATTAAAAATATACAAAAAACCGGCAGGATCTTTATCTGTTTTTGATATTACGTTGATTTGGATTTCTTCCAGCTTTGGATTCTCACTTTTAAAATTGAATGAATATTTTGGAGCGTGTCCGCTATAAACCCCTGTTATTCGTGTGCGATAAGGTTCAAGAAAGGGGAGTATGTCCCATAACTGTTGATCTTTAATATCTATGTAATGCAGATTGCTTACCAGTTTGGGAAAGAGCATTCCTTCCATTTTTATTATTTTATGGTTGGTATCTGTGAAAATATAAGAAATATTGTAATGATCTACGAATTCTTGTAATAAGCTGGTTTCCATTCGGTGTGTCCTTTGGGCATTAAGAGGTTAATTTGGACTCTGTATCTGCATTGTTTAAGGGTTTTGTTTGCTATCTTAAGATATTGTTAAATATTGCCTTGTGCTGTTTTGGTTTATTTTTCCGAATTAAAATTTGCAAAAATTATTCCATATTCATATATTCCAAAAGTTCAAATTTGATACAGAGGATTTTTACAATGGAATGGCTTCAACATATAGATACTGTTGTTTTTTATTTTTTTAATCATTCGCTTAGTAATCCCTTTTTTGATTGGTTTATGCCTTTTATTACGAACCAGAAACACTGGTATCCTATATTTCTGGTTTTTTATGTCTGGTTATTATGGAAGGGGGGCAAAAAGGGAAGAATTGCTGCTTTATTAATAATTTTTGTAATCACATTTAGTGATCAGATTTCGGCAGGTTTCCTGAAGCCCTTGATTGGAAGAGCCAGGCCCTGTGTTGCTCTTGAAAATGTTAACATGTTGATTGGGATGAAAACATCATTTTCTTTTCCATCTGCACATGCATCCAATTCCTTTGCTACTGCGGCATTTTTTACCTACTTTTTTCCAAAAGGTTGGTATGTGTACTGGACTTTTGCGGTACTGGTTGGGATTTCAAGAATATATGTTGGTGTTCACTATCCTATTGATGTGTTGGTAGGAGGCTTTGTTGGTGTTTGTTGTGCATATTTTGTTATTACAGTTTATCAACTTTTTTCAAGATTTATTGAGAAACGTAAAGCTACTCAACTTTGATTCCGATATTGAATATTAACCAGAGTACAGGTGAAATATGAAAAGAATCCAATTTAATGAGATGCAAGCCGAGTTCATAAGGGTATTGAAAAAGTATGGATTTACCACCGAAAAAGCTGAAACATTGGCTTTTGTATTTGCAGAATCCAGCCTTGAGGGTGTTTATTCTCATGGTGCAAACCGGTTCCCCCGGTTTATTGATCAGATCAAACGCAAGTTGGTAATTGTAGATGCTGAACCTGTAAATGTGAATGTGATGGGCGCTCTGGAACAATGGGATGGAAAACTGGGCCCCGGTATTTTGAATGCATTGGCAATGGCAGACCGGGCAAAAGTGCTTGCAACAGAATTTGGTATTGGTTGTGTGGGGTTGGCCCATACCAATCATTGGATGAGGGCGGGCTCTTATGGTCGTCGTGTTGCTGCTGATGGCTTTATTTATATCGGCTGGACGAACACCATGCCTAATATGCCGGCTTGGGGAGCAACCGATTGCCGCCTGGGAAACAATCCTTTGGTTCTGGCTGTGCCCGGAAAAGAAACGCCGGTTGTACTTGATATGGCCATGTCACAGTTTTCTTATGGCAAAATGGAGGTCGTCAAACAGGCGGGGCAGCAATTATCTATACCCGGTGGTTTCAATAAAGCCGGGGATTTGACTACTGATCCGGCAGATATCCTGGAAGCGCAACGACCCTTGTCTGTAGGATACTGGAAAGGCGCGGGCCTGTCTATGTTGCTGGATATAATTGCAACACTCATCTCTGGCGGATTATCGACCAAACAGGTTGGTGATCTTGGTGGTGATCCTGTACGTGAATACAATGTGTCTCAGGTATTTATCGCGATTGATATTACAAAGCTGCATTCCGCTAACCATGTTTTGGATGTTGTAGATAGCATCATTCAAGATGTGAAAAATTCCAAATCATCAAACATCTCAACTGAAATAACCTATCCGGGAGAACGTGTGTTACAGATACGTAAAGACAATCTGGAAAACGGAATTCCCATGAATGAAAATATATGGAACACTATTAAAAGCTTATAAGGCAAAGAGAATGATAAAAAAATATTTTATCTGCTTCTTTTTCTGGTCTTGGTTTCCTGTAAAAGTCAGAAAGAAACCAGCATTGTGATGACTGTGAATGGTGCCATTTCACCGGATGACATGGGCCAGACGTTGAGCCATGAACATGTTTTGGTGGATTTTATAGGTGCAGACAGTACAGGTTACCATCGCTGGGATAGAGAAGAGGTTACTGCCAAAGTTTTACCTTATCTGCAACAAATCAAAGATCTTGGAATACAAACCCTTGTTGAATGTACACCCGCATATGTGGGACGAGATCCCTTGCTTTGTAAGATGCTGTCCGAAAAATCGGGGATGTATATTCTGACCAATACCGGTTATTACGGAGCAATGAATGATCAATATATTCCTAAACACGCACATACCAAAACTGCCGAACAGTTGGCTGAACGATGGATTTCCGAATGGCAGAATGGTATTGAAGATACGGGTATTAAACCGGGTTTTATAAAAATTGCAGTTGCCAGAGATTCTGTGTTATCCGAACTGCACGCTAAACTTGCCCGCGCTGCAGCCAAAACCCACCTTGCTACCGGATTAACAATTAATTCTCATACTGGTCCCGGTTCACCGGCCTTTCAACAGTTGGAAATACTTGACGAAGAAGGTGTTTCGCCACAAGCATTTATCTGGACACATTCGCAACGAGGTATAGATGAAGAGCGAATCCGTTTTGCAAAACAGGGTGGTTGGGTATCCATTGATAATATGCGGGACGATCCGAAACGAATAGAGTCGATAGTTGAAATGCTTTCCGTAATGAAAGCGAATAATGTGTTGAACCATGTCTTGTTATCTCATGATGCGGGCTGGTACCGTGTAGGAGAACCGAATGGTGGAGATTTTCGGGATTATGCCTCATTGTCCCTGAAATTGATTCCTGCATTAAAACAAAGTGGGTTTACTGATTTGGAAATTAATCAGTTATTGGTTGAAAATCCAAAACACGCATATACAATACGTGTAAGGAAAAATTAAGGAAGGAAAAATATGAAGCGTAGAGATTTTTTATCAGCTTCTGTTGCAGCCGGCGCCGCCACCATGGCAGGCATGCAAAGTGATGCAAATGCTGCTACAGGAAAACAGGAAATTGTTGAATTGATTAAATATCGGTTGAATGTGGGTTCTGGCAAGAACCGCGTTGAAGAATTTTATCGTGATGCGGCTATACCCGCATTGAATCGTGCAGGCATTAAAAACGTGGGTGCGTTCAATGTCTTTTTTGGTCCTACTGACCCCACTTTGTATATTATGATCCCGCACCCCAATATAGAATCTGTATTAACAGTACCTCAAAAATTACTGGATGATGCGGAATATAATAAAGCCGGCGCAGATTTCCTCAACACAACGCTGGATAATATAGCGTATGTTCGCAGGGAATCCTCTTTACTGCAATGTTTTGCGCACATGCCCAAGGTAGAGGTGCCAACAGAAATGTTGAAAAACAAGAGCCGCATTTATGAAATACGTATTTACGAGAGTCACAGTGTTAAGGCCGGTAATCTCAAAGTTGAAATGTTTAACAATGGCAGCGAGATTGATATTTTCAAAGATTCCGATTTGAATCCTGTTTTGTTTGGGCAGACTATTGTAGGCCCCATGATGCCGAATTTGACCTATATGCTGGCGTTTAACGACATGGATGAGCGTTTTGCCAGTTGGGACAAGTTCCGTACCCATCCGGATTGGTTACAGCTGCGTGAGGTGGAAAAGTACAAAGACACCGTATCCAATATCACAGATATTATCCTGCGTCCGCTTGGGTGCTCGCAGATATAGTGAATATACCTGGGCCCGTTCTGATTTTGGGACGGGCTTTTTTTTAGATAACCGCAAAGCCGCAAAGATCGCAAAGCAGGTAGTGGATTACTTTAATAGGATTTGTGATATATTTTTAAAAGGTGTTATTTAATATAAATTATTTACATTTCATATTGTACATTATAGTGTACTTTCTTAAAGAAATCTATTAAGAGAATTTTATCAACACTTGACCACTTTCCTGTATAATGTATATTTATCATGTTTCCATCTTGAATTTTAATATTTTCAATTTCAGCTGTGGTTGGTTTGAATTCTTCAATTATTCTATATATTTTGGACTTAGAAATCTGTTTGTTTGAATCGTTTAAGTTAACTATAGCTTTAGTTAATGGACCTATTTCATTTTCAGTGTAAGTAAAGCCTCCCATTTTTTGATTTATAGAATTGATTTGCATTTTAATATATTCAATATCAGAATTTTCACCTGGTTCAGTTTGGTATGGAATAGCTTTATCTTTTAATCCAAAATATTTCCACAAAGTATTTTTATTATTACTCCTCTTATAGGAATCTATAATATGTGTTGATAATGCATCAATTTCAGAAGTTAATTCCCAAGGATCTATTGAGCTATTATATTCATGATAGTTGATATTTGTTGTATCAAATGGCACTTTTTGGGTGATTTCGTCTTTTACAACACAGACTGGCTTGTTTAAAGCAGTTCTTATACCAAATTCAAAAAAAACATTTGGATTCAATGTTGACATGTCACACAAGACCAGCTCACATATTTCAAGATTTTTAATAATCTCTGCTTGAATTATATCAGAACCTTTTGCAATTGGTGGGATTGGTTTAAATCCAGCTTTTTTTACACTGGGTATCAATAGGCAATCTAATACATGCTTGAAATGTGTTTTTCCATCTCTGTATTCTTCCAAGTGTGATTCGGGTGTAGTTATTGGCATTATGATGAAACAGGTTTTTTCTTCGCTCATGATTTCCCCTTATTGTGTTTAACTAAAAATAAAACATATTGTATAAAAAACAATGTTTTTCTTCGTGAGTTTCGTGTCCTTCGTGGTTTATCTGTATTTAGGGGGAACAACAAAGATTAAGTACGCGAAGAGATTCTGCGTGGATTAGTGTCAATCCATGGCCAAATAATTCAAGCCACAGATTTACACGGTTCCTCACGGATCATTTCTTTCTGATATTTTTAATTTCTTGATATGGTTGAAATATTGGGAATTATCCATCAATTCATTTTCTTTTTTATGGATTATTTGTATATTTAAAATCTTTATGTCCTTTGCGGCTTTGTGGTTAGACCCATTCCCGGAGTTATCATGAAAATTCTAAAATTATTTATCCTGTTTTTTATGTCTGTTAACCTGTTCGCGCAAACCACACCACCCACACCCATCCTGCCCATACCCACGGCAAGACAGCTCTCCTGGCAGCAACAGGAATTGATCATGTTTGTGCATTTTACTGTCAATACATTTACAGACAAGGAATGGGGAGACGGTACCGAAGAACCTGCAATCTTTAATCCTGTCGATCTGGATGCAGAACAGTGGGCCAAAACCGCTCAGGAATGCGGATTTAAAACTGTCATCCTTACAGCCAAACATCACGATGGATTCTGCCTCTGGCCCAGCGCATACACCGATCACAGCGTGAAAACCAGTCCCTGGAAAGATGGCAAGGGAGATATAGTTAGAGAGCTTTCTAATGCCTGTGAAAAATTTGGAATCAGCATGGGGATCTATCTCTCACCCTGGGACCGCCACGAAGCGACTTATGGACAGGGAGAAGCGTATAATCAGTATTATACCGGACAACTGCGGGAATTGATGACAAATTATGGTCCCTTGACCGAGATGTGGTTTGACGGTGCTTGCGGAGAAGGTCCCAATGGTAAAGTACAGGTCTATGATTATGATATGTTCTGGTCGCTGGTTCGCCAAATGCAGCCGGGTGTGTGCATGTTTTCCGATTCCGGCCCGGATGTCCGTTGGATTGGCAATGAACATGGTTTTGCCGGTGAAACATGCTGGTCCATGATCGACAAATCCCGAGTTAAAATCGGTAAAGCCGATACTAAATATTTAAATAGTGGTGATATTGAAGGACCCGATTGGGTGGCAGGCGAGTGTGATGTATCTATACGCAAAGGCTGGTTCTGGCATAAGGAGCAGCAGCCCAAATCGCTTGAACATTTGCTGGATATCTATTTCAAATCCGTTGGCCGGAATTGCGTACTGTTGCTGAATATACCACCCAATGACAGGGGACTGTTTGAAGAAGCTGATGTTAAACGGCTATATGAGTTTAGAAAAGCACTGGATTCCATTTTTGATGATAATCTTGTTGATGGTGCAACTGTAACTGCAAGTGAGGTGAGGGGGAACGCGGAACAGTTCAAGGCAGCGAATGTAGTGGACAAGGATAATAATACTTATTGGACCACAGACAATAATACTCTTTCTGCATCTCTTGAATTGGATTTGGGAGAAGATAAGACTTTTAATGTTGTCGAAATTCGCGAACCCATTATGATGGGGCAACGGATAAAGGCATATACTGTGGAAGTAAAGTCCGGTAATGAATGGATCGAGGTGAGTAAGGGCACAACCATTGGTAATAAAAAGCTGGATCGGATTGATGCAGTTAAATCCAGATATGTCCGTTTGACCATTAATGATGCGCGCGCGTGTCCGTTAATCTCGGAAGTGGGATTGTATTTCAGCGAGTATTAATTAATGCTTAAAAAATACAGATCGCAAAGGTCGCCAAGATATCACAGTGTACGCAAAGAAATAAAAATGCATAATAATATTTCTTGCTCAAAACTATATGATCCTTCAATCATGGTAAATCATGTGAATCTTTTTTAATCATGGTATTAATCTTGGTTATTTTTCCATTGGGATTTTTGTCTATTCTTTAGTAAATTCATTTCTTTGTATGAACAAACTTTGAATGGACTATGCTGCAAATATCTCGATTAAATTATGCTATTGGTGAAAGATATTTATTTAACGATGTAAACTGGACCATAACTCCTGGTAGACGTTCCGCGTTAATTGGCCCCAACGGTGCGGGGAAAACCACCTTGTTACGCGTGGTAAATGGTGACCTGCAACCTGATTCTATGGAGCAGATAAAACCCAAAGATTATGTTATAGGATTTCTTCCTCAGGAAGAGATCAGTATTGAGCGTGGCAGTATTCTAGAGGTTGCGTTAGAAGGTCAGGGAGAATTATTGGATCTGGAAGAACAGATTTACAAGATCCGTCATCAGCTTGAAGATGGAGAAGGCGATCACGATGCCCTGCTGAAAAAGTTGGGCACTCTGGAAAGCCGTTATGAAGTGCTTGACGGATACAAACTGGAAAGCAGTATTAAAGCGATTTTGTCCGGCTTGGGATTCGCTGTATCTGATTTTCACCGTCCTATCTCTGATTTTAGTGGTGGTTGGCGTATGCGTGTTTATTTGGCGCGTTTGCTCATCCAGAAACCGGATCTGCTGCTTCTCGATGAACCTACCAACCATCTGGATTTACCTTCACTCGAATGGCTTGAACAATACTTGCTCAGTTTCAGCGGTAGTATGGTTATTGTGTCGCATGACCGTTATTTTATTGAACGTTTGTGTAATGAAATTTATGAACTGGACAGAGGCAAACTGACCCATTATCCCGGTAATTACCACGATTATGAGCGTAGAAAAGAAGAAAATCTTGAACTGTTGATGAAACGACAGGAAGAAGTCAAAGCTAAACGACAACAGCAGGAAGAGTTTATTGATCGCTTTCGCTACAAAGCCAGTAAAGCCAAACAGGTACAAAGTCGTGTGAAACAGCTAAATAAGCTTGAAGATGTTGTACTGCCGCCACCGCCAAGACGCTTGAATTTTAAACTTTCCGTACATCAGCAAAGTTATAAAGAAGTACTGCATGTAAAAAACATGTCATTCAAATACGAAAAGGACTGGGTCCTTGAAAATGTGGATATGGATCTGTACCGTGGTGAAAAACTGGCATTGGTAGGCGTTAATGGTGCCGGTAAAACAACCCTCACTCGTCTGGTAGTAGGGCAGCTTGAACAACAGCAAGGTGAAATTACTGTTGGCCAAAAGACCGATATTGGTTACTATGCCCAGCATCAGGTGGATACGTTGGATTTAAATGCAACGGTCTATGATGAGGTTTGTTCTTCTGTTGCTGACAGTCTGTTACCACAGGTTAGAGATGTATTGGGCGTTTTTCAGTTCACGGGTGATGATGTGTTCAAAAAGGTTGGGGTATTGTCGGGTGGAGAAAAAGCACGGGTTTCTCTTGCCAAGATATTAATGTCGCCTGTCAACTTTTTGATTATGGATGAACCTACCAACCATCTGGACATGGCATCGAAAGAAGCGCTTGAACATGCGTTAAAATATTATGATGGTACAGTTATTCTCATCTCACATGATCGCTATTTCCTGGATAAACTCGTGACTCGCGTTATTGAGATCAAGGAAAAACATTTGCGGGTATATGAGGGCAATTACTCTGATTATTTGCATAGACGCCAGCAGGATGAAACCAAAATCACTGATTCCAAATCTTCTAGTCCTACTGAATCAACATCTAAAACCAGTATAGTCAAGAAATCCAAAGAAGATAAACGCAAAGAAGCGGAAGCGCGGCAGGCAATCAGTAAAAAACGGAACCAATTCCAAAAAATAGTGGATGATTGTGAAGCTCAGATTGAGATACTTGAAACACGAATTGGTGAAATAGAGACATTACTTGCTGATCCTGAAACCTACAAAGATGGTCCCAAAGCTGCTCAGCTGCAAAAAGAATATGCAGACGCGAAAAACAATCTTCAGCAAAACATGGAACAGTGGGAGACCGCTCAGATGGAAATTGAAGAATTGCTAGCAACGTTGAATGAGGAATAGGGTTTTTAATAGCTGATAGCTATCAGCTTTTTGAGCGTCTCATG
Organism: bacterium; assembly: GCA_963693055.1. Lineage (GTDB taxonomy): Bacteria > Zhuqueibacterota > Zhuqueibacteria > Residuimicrobiales > Krinioviventaceae. The sequence continues at coordinate 3,337,196 of OY843751.1, read as the reverse complement.
TTTGCCGTTTTTTTTACTCGTTACCAAACTCCTGTTTGGTAACGTAAAAAGACAATTACCAGCCCTTTGATAAATCCATCTGCTTTAGGCGAAGGCAGCACGGTTGCTGAGCATGTCAAAGTACAGCGCCCGGATTTAATCATGGCAATCCTGATAATCCTTTAATCATTGTTAAATTCTTTAATCATGGTCATAATTTAGACAATTACCAGCCCTTTGATTGCCGGGTACATTTGTGCCCGGCGGAATTTTAGTCAGGACTTCTGTCCTGAATTATGTATGTAGGGACACATGTCCCAATGTGATATTCCGCCCGGCACTCAAGTGCCGGGCGATCAGCTTACCAGGCCCGGCTCTAATCAAGTCAGACAGGATAATCCTTTAATCAGGGTCTTAATTCAGACAATTACTGGCCCTTCGATACTCTCGTGAGCATGACACTCACTCGCACTCAGAGCCCGGCTCTAATCAAGTCAGACAGGATAATCCTTTAATCAGGGTCTTAATTCAGACAATTACTGGCCCTTCGATACACTCGTGAGCATGACACTCACTCGCACTCAGGGCCCGGAATTGTTCTAATCAGTCAATCCTGATAATCCTATAATCTGGGTTTATTCCTTTAATGATGGTTTATCAAGGTCCATACGGTGGCCCAGGCAAGGCAGAGACATGAATCACCAGGCTCTCACCAGAATTTGATTCTACAGGTATACCGCGTACAAGCTCTCCTCCGGTATATACCTCTTGTTTGCCATTGATGTCAAGTGAATAGAGTTTGTCCTGTTCTACAGTATACCATTCCGGGAATTCATTCAAACGTGTATAATTGACTGAAAGATTGAAGTTCAATTTGTGTCTCGGCTTGTCAAAACGGAGAATACCCTGCCAGTCTTCTTCGCTTACTAATGTTATCAGTATACTGTTATCCTGTTCAACTGCGCCCAGGCTAACATCTTTATTCCACGGCTCAATCCATGTGCCTTGTGATTTCATAAAAACGTACATGAGTGCGGTGCGGACATAGTTACCATCTCCATACCAGTCTTCAATAATACCATCATCCCGCTGGCGTTTCAGGAACCGGTCCACACATTCATCCAACACTGTAAATTTATGTTCGTCCGGCATACGATTCAGAAAAACGATTGCGCTTTCAATTGCATCGGAATAAGCGTTGGAACCGTAATTGCGTCCGCTTCCATCAGGATCGTCAAGGTAGGCAGGCTTATCCGTTACAGCCTGTAATGCACGTTCGGTAGCATCCAGAAAGCGCTTTTCTCCGGAAATCAAATATGTTGTATAAACCGCATTAAACAAATACCCCCAGCAGTGTGCGTGGCGTTCGTCAATGATCTCATTGGTTTCGGGATTGATCTTGGAATACCATACGCCATCAGAATTCAGGCCGCTTTCAAGCAGTTGGTCAATAAGATTGATCATGGGTTGTTGGTATTCATCGAATTTAGGGTGTCCGGTTTCTTTTAAAAATAATACTAGTTCTGATAAACCGCCAACGATCTCATTTCCGTGATCGGCAAAATTAAAAAAGTTTGTTTCCGGTTTGTTATTTTTCAAATCCCACATATGAGTAGGTAATCCGTGAGACCCGGGAATGACCACATTGAAATAAAAATCTCCAATTGAAATGGCCTGATTGATATAGCGAGAATCATGGGTAAGATATGCGAGGCGGGAGAGGGCTTGCAAAAATTCTCCATTGACTTCATCACTCATGGACGGCAGCATACCATAAGGAGTTTCATAGGTTGCGTTGACAATCATATCATCAACAATACCTGTCATTCGCTCATACCATGCATGGTGTCCTAAAAGTTCGGTAAGGGGAATGAGACCGTCTTTGACATATTCGCAGGACCCGAAAATGATGCGATCCATGTCAATTTCGTCATGTTCAAAGCCTCCGCCTGCCAGCACATTATCGGAAAGCATCCCCACGCGTGTGGAATGTTTGATTTCATTACGAAGGATTTCAAACATCTGGTGATCATAAATTTCACGATCCGTATAATAAGCTGCCATCACCAGAAAAGGATAGAGGTCGGCTGCGGAATCACGTACATACCAGGTTTTGTTTCCACCTTTGCGGGGTAGAAGGCCGGTTACAGGATCGAGACGTTTCATATATGCATCAAGAACCCGATTGCTATGGATTAATGCTTCCTGCGCTTGTTTGCCGTTTTGTTTAGCCAACTCTATACTGTCAGAGGCTGCTGCTGCGTTAATTTCTAACAAGATGAACAAGAATAAAAACAATCGCTTCATAAACGCCTCCTTAATTGGATTCGGAATGTTTAATTTTCAGTAATGAATAAAACTGTGTGTGATATATAAAATATATTTATAATTGACGATTCCAAGTAATTTATTGTTGCAGGTTTTTTAGAGGATGGCTTGAGGCCCTATCATTCAGTGGAAAAATGCTTCAATTTTTTTGTTTGAATTTGGGTGCATTCGATTATAAGTTTGTGAGGATTAATGTTTTTCATTTTTCATATCCTATAATTATAACAATCCTGATAATCATAATTCAGACTATTATCGACCCTCCAATTCATCCCAATCCGTAAACTATTGATCAGGACTCAAAAATGCCTTTTGGTGGTTAATCAAGGAAATCATGTTAATCTTGTAATTCTGGTTAAATCAAGGTTAAAAAAAAGCCCCATACAAATAAATGTAAGGGGCTGTATAAGAATAAATGCTTGTTTGTTCTTATTTTGACGCCATCTCTAAAGCAGTAGTAGTAGTATAGTACTTGGAGATCATGTTTGGAACTTCCCAATCGGGGAGTTTACCGTCAACCAGGTATTGCAGATATTTCTGGGTTACCTGACCAAAGTGTGCTTCGTGGCCTACACGGTACTTGTCAGGAATAATAATGTGCCAGCGTTTTTTCTGTTTTTCAAGATCAATACCAGGATATTTATCCTGAAGATTGTGAATAGCAGCCATTATTGCATCATCCAGTTCTTTGGTGCTTTTGCCTTGCGGATGTTCTACATACAATTCAGGTTTGTATTTTTCATCTACACCTTGTTTGATGATTACATTGGCTTTGGTTCCACGCATAATAGAGTAATGAGTGTCACCAGCGCCTTCAGGTGCCTGATAGTTCCAGATAACAGATACTTTGGCGTGAATGCCATTGATTTTGTAAATCATGTCACCATTACCATAAACTTCCAGTTCGCCTTTTTTATTGATATTCTTTTTCAGAAAATCAGGAAATTCAGGTTCACGGGTAACTTTTTCAAACTGGGCTTTGCTGATCATGGTTGGCCAGCGGTTTGCCTGCAGCATCTCAATATCAGTCTCATAGTTGATGATCTGTTCGGGGAAACATTCCCATTGAATCAAATCTACCAGGTGAGTGTTTACATCAACAATACCTTCGCCTTGTTGGGTAGTATCAAAATACCAAACCGGACGTTTAATGGGATTGCCGGAAACATATTTGAAAAAGTGGTGAACACTTTCTTTTGTAACTGCAGGATTGTCAGGGGTTCCTTTTTCCAATTCACCAAATACTTCGGGAATCAGAGAAAGTTCGCGCTGCAATATGGTTGTAATTTCATGACGTTCTGTCATCACATCATAAAGCAGAACATTATTAGCTTCAGCAGAAGCAAAAGCTTCTTTTAACAACTCGAAACCTTTTTTATCAATACACATGGGTTTATCAGCCAGTACATTGATTCCTGCATCAACAGTTGCTTTGATATATTCGGTTTTTTTCTTGTTATTACCGGCGGTCATCATAACATTACCGGGTTTTTCGGCAATCATTTTATCCAGAAAATCATCACCTTTATATACATGTAGATTCCAACTGGTGGGATTCTCTGCACGATTGTTAAAACCTTCCATACGTTTGATATGGTCTTCAACATCCGGACCATCTGGTGCATATATATAAACGTCCGGTGAGATCTGGTCAATCATGGTTTTTTGGACCAATGCGGCATGAAAGTGACCCGGATCCAAAGTCATTATAGTAACTTCACCCTTGGCGCCTGTAAATTTCATAGCTGTATCCTCTTGAGTTGTACAAGAAAACATGAATACACATACGGAAATACACAATCCAATTAAAATTGTGTTTTTCAACATAGTTCGCTCCTTTTTGTTATGAATAAAAACGTGGGCAAATTAAGCCTAGTTATCTAATAATTCACTCACTGCGTCCAGTAGCTCCTGGCGTTGAAAGGGCTTGGTAAAACTTTTAACCGCACCCAGCTTTTGCGACATTTTAAGATAATCCATCGGCCCCACACGTCCACCACCCGAAATAGCAATAATTTTTACTTCGGGGAATTCGGTTTTTAATTCAATTATGGTTTCTATACCTTCCTTGTCTGGCATGATGATATCGGTTATGACTATATCTGTCGGGTTTTCACGATAGGTCTTAATTCCCTGATTACCATCACCCGCAGTATAAACTGTGTATCCCGCATGTTCAAGGATTTGTTTGATTATATCACGAACCTCTTCTTCATCATCTATGACTAATATACTTGCCATAATGTTTTTAACTCCTTTTCCTCGATGGCCGAATGTTTAAAAAACTAATAGTAATTATAATTAAAACAAACCCTAATGTCAAGTTAAAATCATTTAACAATCAGCATTTTAAAATTTTTTACAGTTTCTTACAAAAATCAATTATTTCATTATTCATTTTTTCTGATTATATTCCTTTCTTAAAAGAAAGAATTGAATTTTGAATATTTTGCTAATTGATGACAATCTCTCGTTTCGTGATGCTTTTGCTCTTTACTTTAAAGACAAGGGTTTGAGTGTTGATGTTTGTGAAAATGCAACAAACGCTTTAGAGCAGATTCATAAAAAGAATTATGATGTTGCGTTTGTAGATTATCAACTACCGGGCATGAACGGTATAGAGCTGCTTAAGGAATTGAAAAAAGATAATCCTGCACTTGAAGTCATTATTATTACGGGGCATGCTTCTCTGGAGACTGCTGTAGAGGCAGGACGTATTGGTGCCTTTGATTATTTGTCCAAGCCTTTTCAGCCAGATCAGGCGTTGGAGCTGGTTCATCAAATCATGGAAAGCCGTAAATCTGACCAAAATGGGTATTATGAGTTTGATTTTGATGGAAAACCGATGCGAATTATTGGCCATTCGCAGCAAATGCGTCACATATTTGAAATGATCGATAAAATTGCACCCACTGAAAGCACAGTTCTGGTATTGGGTGAGAGTGGTACAGGAAAAGAGATGATAGCCCGGGCTATACATGCTGCCAGTTTGCGCACAAATAAACCCTTTTTCGCAATGGATTGCGGTTCACTTGTGGAATCACTTTTTGAGAGCGAGTTGTTTGGGCATGCTAAAGGATCCTTTACGGGTGCGCATACTACAAAGCATGGCGCATTTGAGCTTGCAAACAAGGGAACTTTCTTTTTTGATGAGATTGGCAATATTTCTTTAAATGTGCAGGCCAAGATTTTGCGAGCAATACAGGAAAAAGAGATCCGTAGGGTAGGAGATACCCAATCCATCAAAGTGGATGTGCGTATTATTGCTGCTACCAACCGTGATCTTAAAGATTCTGTTGATAAGGGCACGTTTCGAGAAGATTTGTATTACAGAATTAGTGTTATTCCTATTCATTTACCACCTTTACGTGAACGTAAAGACGATATACCATTGTTAATAGAGCATTTTATCCAAAAGCATAATCATAAACGGCGGGGAAATGATATACAATCTGTTTCTGACAATGCGTTAAATGCGTTAATGGGGTACCATTGGCCTGGTAATATACGAGAGCTGGAAAATGTTATAGAACGTGCAATTGTAATTGAAGAATCTCTGGTTATTCATGAATCCAGTTTGCCTGCTCATATTCACTCTACAACCTTGTCTGAAACAGATGCTATATCACTCGCTGATATGGAAAAGAGACACATCCATAACATTCTTGAAAAGTTTCAGGGAAACATTAGTAAGAGTGCCAAAGCCCTTCAAATTGATCGAAAAACCCTTTACGACAAGATCCGCAAGTACGATTTGTAGTGTGGAGAAATTCCACACTTAACTCTCTCATAAATGATATAATCCATTTATTACATTACTGCGCTAGTGTTGTTAATTTACTGTTTTTAAATGACTTGTGTTATGTTTGTGGTTGCGGTTTTTGACTTGAATCTGTGGCACGCAAATTGATAGTAAACAGATGAATAATATTAATTATTGGTATTGTGATGAATTGTCTGTTAATATCAACATCTGTAAACGAAGCTAACCGCGATCTTGAACTTTTTCTGGAATCTAAAAAAGTAAACTACAAGATCGTTAATGATCCGTTTGCAGGTATTCAACAGGCTCAAGAACACCATTTTGATGTAATTATCATAGATGCGGGATTGGAAGATATTCAAATAAATCAAACACTCCGCATTTTAAAAGGGAGTTCGCCAGCATCACGGATTATTGTTCAATCTCGTTCCAATTCCAGAGATCTGGAAACAGCTATCCGTAAAGAACAAGTTTTCTATTACCATTTGAACTCTTTTGGTATAAATGATTTAACAACGGCCATTCAGTCAGCGCTGGATGTAAACCGTATTTAAATAATAGTCTGTTTTCTTGAAAACAGGAGAGAATATGAAAGATATTAAAATTTTACTGGCAGATGATGATCCGGATTTTATCGAGATCAACAAAACGATTCTGGAATCAAAAGGGTATACGGTTGAAGAAGCATATACGTCATCTGATGCATTGAAGAAACTCCGTGAAAACCAGTATGACCTGCTGGTCCTGGACTTGATGATGGAAGAACGTGACGCCGGGTTTACTGTTGCATATGCAGTAAGGGAAGATGAGAATATGAAGCATATGCCCATTTTAATGCTTTCTTCTGCCCAGGAAAAAACAGGCTTTACCTTTCAACTTTCAAATGACAAAGAATGGATGAAAGTTGATGATTTTGCAGCTAAACCGCTCAAACCATCTGAATTGATTGAACGGGTTGAGAAATTATTAAGTCAGGATCAAGCATGACCCTTGAAAACATTAAAGTTCTTGTTGTTGATGATGACGAAGTAAGCCGCATTGGTTGCGAACGGATTCTTGAACTTTCCAAATACGAGGTTGACCTTGCTGAAGATGGAATGGAAGGACTTGAAAAAATCCGCAACAACAACTATGATCTTGTTGTCACTGACCTGATGATGCCCCGTATGGATGGTATGCAGTTTCTTGAAGAAATTCGCAAGATCGATGAAAAGATTGTTCCTATTGTTATTACAGGCTATGCAACCATCGAAAACGCGGTAGATGCTGTAAAAAAAGGTGCTTACGATTATTTGGCCAAACCTTTTACTCCCGATGAATTCAGAGCCAAAATTGAACGCGCGCTCGAAAAACGCAGACTTTTGTTAGAAGCGGAAAAGCTGCGTGCAGAACATATCATTGAGAAAACACGCACCAACACCATTATCAATTGCATGAGTGAAGGTGTAATTGCTACCAATAAAGAAGGGCAGATCTTGCTCATAAATCCTGCGGCTCTTAAAATGCTGCGCTTAAAGGATGGAGATGTGTTTGGCAAAAATGTATTGGGATTGTTGAGTAATCCTGATCTTGAAAAGAAAATTGCAAATGCATTGAGCAAAGTTACTTCTTGTGAAATTCTTGAAAAATTTGAAGTAAACCTGGGTAATGGCAGGGTCCTTCAGCCTAATATTACTCCTGTAATTGATGAAAATGGCGCATTGATTGGAACCGTGACGGTTTTAATTGATGTCTCTGAAGAGAAAAAGATTGACCAGATGAAAACAGATTTTCTCAGTCTTGTTGCTCATGAACTCAAGGCACCTTTAGGCGCTATTGAAGGTTATTTGAATTTGATTTTGGAAGGCGTTATCACAGGGAATCCTGAAAAAGAAAAAGATTATATTACAAAGTCTCGAGATCGGGCAAATGAACTGTTGGCCATGGTAAACGATCTTTTGGATCTGACCCGTGCCGAGAAAAAAGTAACAGCAAAGGTCATGTCTGCTCTTGATATCTCTTCAGTGCTTCGTGGTACTTGTGAGTTTTATAAAAACGAAGCAAAGGCCAAAGATATAAACTTTGCTTGCGATATTCCTGATCAATTGCCCGCGATACGTGGTAACGAAGAAGATATGGGCAGAGTTTTTGATAATCTGGTTAGTAATGCAATAAAATATACACCCGAGCACAAGAGTGTTCATGTACAGGTAACAGTAGAAAAAAATAAAATCAATGTTATTGTTAAAGACACTGGTATTGGCATGTCTGAAGAAGATAAACACAAGATCTTTGACGAGTTTTACCGTGCCAAGAATGCAGTGTCTCAACGTATTTCCGGTACAGGCCTGGGCCTTTCAATTGCCAAACGTATTATTGAAGACCATAATGGGTATATTGAAATAGACAGTGACCTGGTCAACGGTTCCACTTTTACAGTTGTCTTGCCGGTAATAGAAGAAAATATTAAATAAAAACACACTAATGGAGAGGTTTTTTAATGGAGACGCAACAGATTTTTGAAAAGTATCCTCCGGGTGATCCATCAGTCCTGATTCCTATTTTACAGGATATTCAGGAAGTTCAGGGATACTTGTCTGAAGAAGAGATGAATAAAGTAGCAACTCATACCAAGCTGCCTGTCAGCCGGATTTATGGTGTGGCTACATTTTATAATCAATTTCGCCTGAAACCTTTGGGCAAATATATTATTCGCGTTTGTCGTGGTACAGCATGTCATGTGAAAGGTTCTTTGGATATTTTACAAACATTAGAAAATGAACTTGAAATTTCAGCTGGTGATACAACCAAAGATTTACAATTTTCAATCGAAACCGTTGCTTGTATTGGCGCATGCAGTATAGCCCCGGTAATATCAATCAATGATGAATATTATGGTCATTTGACCGTTAAAAAAATACAAAAATTAATTGCAGAATACCGGCAAAAATAAAAAAGAGGATATTGTGGCTGATATGAATACATATAAAAACCTTTTCACCAATTTATGGAAAGATCAGGACTTTCCGGTGAAATCATTAATAGAATGCCTGAGCACCAATGGCAATAGTAATGGCCATTCGGATGCTGAATTGCAGGCAGTTAAAAGTTTAAAAGATGAAATTCTTTTAGAAAATCACGAGGAACCTGTTATCCTGCTGGGTATGGGTACCTGTGGTTTAGCAAATGGTGCACAAAAAATATATGATGCTTTTAAAACATTATTGAATGAAAAAAATATTAATGCAAAGCTGATCTCTACTGGTTGTGTTGGATATTGCGCACGTGAAGTTATTGTTGATATTAAATTACCCAATTATCCGAGAATCAGTTATTGTGAAGTTACAGTTGAGGATGTTCCTGAAATTGTGGAACAGACCATTATTAATAAACAAGTGATTGTAGGAAAAACACTGGGTGTATATGATAAAAATGGTCATGCAGGTGATTGGTCAAGTGTTGATAAAATGGAAGATATTCCATTCTTTAAGAAACAGAAAAAAGTAGTTTTAGCCAATTGTGGTGTAATTGATCCGGAAAGTATTGATCAATATATTTCAAATGGTGGTTACCAGGCTTTGACCAAAGCTTTGACCCAAATGGATTCCGAAAAAGTGGTTAAAGAAGTTTTAGACGGCGGACTTCGTGGTCGTGGCGGCGGTGGTTTTCCAACAGGTTTAAAGTGGAAACTGGCTGCCCAGTCAAAAGGCGATAAAAAATATGTTGTTTGTAATGCAGATGAAGGCGATCCTGGTGCATTTATGGATCGTGCGGTAATGGAAGGTGATCCTCATTTGATGGTAGAAGGTATGGCTATTGCCGCTTTTGCTATTGGTGCAGATGAAGGTTATGTTTACTGCCGTGCTGAATATCCACTTGCAATTGCTAGACTTGAAAAAACGATCAAAGACGCTAAAGCCTATGGCCTGTTGGGTGAGAATATTCTGGGAACAGGATTTAGCTTTAACCTGAAAATTAAAAAAGGTGCGGGCGCATTTGTTTGTGGTGAAGAAACCGCATTGTTGAATTCAATTGAAGGTAAACGCGGAATGCCGCGTCCTAAACCACCATATCCTTCAGATGCAGGATTGTTTGGTAAACCAACCATTATTAATAACGTTGAAACTTTTGCAAATGTACCGGTACTCTTGCGTAATGGTGCAGACTGGTATTCAAAGATTGGTACAGAAAATTCTAAAGGTACCAAGATCTTTGCTCTTTCCGGTAAAGTGAAAAATGTAGGTCTGGTTGAAGTTCCCATGGGTGTTACACTGCGTGAAATCGTTTTTGATATTGGTGGTGGTATTCCTGATGGTAAAGAATTCAAGGCTGTACAGATTGGTGGTCCTTCTGGTGGTGCATTACCGGATTCAGTTATCGATACTCCTGTAGATTATGAATCACTCAAAAGCATTGGCGCCATGATGGGTTCCGGTGGTCTGGTGGTAATGGATGAAACAACCTGTATGGTTGATTTGGCCAAATACTTTATGACCTTTATCCAGTCTGAATCATGTGGTAAATGTATTCCTTGTCGTGAGGGTACAAAGCGGTTGTTGGAAATTCTGGAACGTTTGTCATCAAGCCATCGTGCTGAAAAATCTGCCGAAGATTCACTGCTGCGTTTCCAGGGTATGGTATACCTTGAACGTCTGTCAGAAGTGATCATTAATACTTCGTTGTGTGGATTGGGACAAACTGCCGCGAACCCCGTATTGAGCACAATACGTTATTTCCGTGAAGAATACGAAGAACACTTGTACGATCGTAAATGCCGCGCTGGTGTTTGTAGAGACCTGTTGACATATAAGATTGATACAGATAAATGTACCGGTTGTACAGTTTGTGCTAGAAAATGTCCTGAAAATGCTATTCTGGGCGAACGTAAAAAAGCACATTACATTATTGATGATAAATGTATACGCTGTGATCAGTGTAGAGCCAATTGTAAATTTGATGCCATTTATGTGGAATAATAAACTGAGGAAGATATGCGAATTATAATAAATGATAAAGAGTGCTGGGCCAATCCGGGTGAAACGATCCTTACCGTAGCTGACCGTGAAGGTATTAAAATACCAACATTGTGTTACCTGAAAGGATTTAGCCCAACCGGTTCATGCCGTATATGTGTTGTTGAAGTAGAAGGACAGCGCAATCTTGTACCTTCCTGTGCATTTCCGGTAGCTGACGGAATGAAGGTGCAAACCAATTCACCCAAGGTAAGACGTGCAAGAAAAACCATCATCGAGTTGTTGATTGCCAACCACCCGGCTGATTGTTTGCAATGTGTTCGCAATGGAAATTGTGAATTACAGACCCTTGCTGCGGAATATGGTGTTCGCAGCCTGCGCTATGAAGGTGAAAAACGTTCAAACAAACAGGATGTTGCAAGTCCATCAATGGAACGTGATCCCGATAAATGTATTCTCTGCGGTCGCTGTATCCGTGTTTGTCATGAAGTACAAAATGTAGGCGCAATTGATTTTGCAAACCGTGGTTTCCAGACTTATGTTACCCCTGCATTTGATAACAGTTTGAACACAGTTCCTTGTGTTTACTGTGGTCAGTGTATTGTTAACTGTCCAGTTGGTGCTTTGAAAGAAAAGAGCCAGGAAAAAGTTGTTTGGGATGCCATTAATAATAAAGAAAAACATGTTGTTGTTCAAGTTGCACCGGCTGTACGTGTTGCACTGGGTGAAGAATTTGGGATGCCGGTTGGCACTATTGTTACAGGTCAAATGGTTTCAGCACTTCGCGCAATGGGCTTTGACACTGTTTTTGACACCAACTTTAGTGCTGATCTTACCATTATGGAAGAAGCAACTGAATTGTTGGGTCGTTTAACCAATAATGGTACTGTTCCCATGATTACTTCTTGTAGTCCGGGTTGGATTAAATATATTGAACATTTTTATCCCGATCTGTTGGGCAATCTCTCAACCTGTAAATCACCACATGAAATGCAGGGAGCGCTTGTAAAATCTTTTTATGCGCAAAAGATGGGTATTGATCCCAAAGATATATTTGTAGTATCTGTAATGCCATGTACTGCAAAGAAATTTGAAGCTCAACGTCCTGAACTGGGTGATAAATACCCGGATGTTGATGCAGTAGTTACCACACGCGAACTTGCAAGAATGATCAAAAACGCAGGTATTGATTTTACCCGCCTGGCAGAAGAACACTTTGATGATCCATTGGGTGAATCAACGGGTGCTGCGGTTATTTTTGGTAGTGCCGGTGGTGTTATGGAAGCCGCTTTGCGTACAGCATATTTTACACTTACGGGTAAAGAAATGGATGATATCGATTTTCGTCCAATCCGTGGCTTGAGTGGTGTTAAAGAAGCTGTTGTAACGATTAATGATATTGAACTTAAAGTTGCCGCTATTAACGGATTGAAAAACATAAACCATTTCCTGGACCAGATGCAGGAAGGAACTTCTCCATATCACTTTATTGAAGTTATGGCATGCCCCGGTGGTTGTATTAATGGTGGTGGTCAGCCATTGCCTTCTGATCCTGAAAAAACTGAAAAGCGTATGCAGGCTATTTACAAGATCGATAAAGAACTGCCCATGCGTTGTTCACATCAGAATGAATCAGTTCAGAAATTGTATAAAGAGTTCCTTGGCGAGCCCAACAGTCATAAGGCCCATGAGCTCTTGCATACACACTATGTGAGAAGAGATGTAGAATAATATGCCAGTTGTTTGGACAATAGAAGAAAAATGCAAGCGCTGTTATTCCTGTATTCGGGAATGCCCGGCAAAAGCAATCAAGGTTGAAAACGGGCAAGCCAAAGTCATTGTAGAACGCTGTCTTAGCTGTGGTCATTGTGTTACTGTTTGTACACAAAAGGCAAAAGCAGTTCTGGATGGAGTTGACAATGCTTTGGAATTACTCAAGCAAGAGAATACAGTAGCCATGCTGGCGCCATCGTTTCCTGCGGCATACCCTAAAATGGAAACCGGCAAGCTGGTAGGTGCGTTACGCGCTTGTGGTTTTTCTCATGTTGTTGAAGTGGCCTTTGGCGCTGATCTTATAAATCGCGCTTATTTAAACCTGGTTAATGAAAAAAATAACCAGAAAGAAAGGCCCTTTATAACAAGCTCTTGTCCTGCAATTTTTTCATATATTCAAATGTATGTACCCGAATTAATTAACGACCTTGCCCCGGTAGTATCACCCATGATTGCTATGGGCAGGGTTGTAAAAAAAATATATGGTGCCAATGTAAAAACGGTATTTATTGGCCCCTGTACTGCGAAAAAAACAGAAATACGAGATGCCGAAGTTAAAGATGCAGTAGACGAAGTTTTGACCTTTCAGGAACTGGAAGAACTTTGGAGAAAACTGGGTGTTGATCCTGAGAATTGTACTTGGAAGGATTTCGATCCGCCGCATCCGTATTTGGGCAGTTTGTATCCCATTTCCGGAGGTTTTTTGCGCAGCGCTGGTTTACCGCTTGATATTATGAACAAGGAAGTCATTTTGACCGAAGGTAAGCAACAAATTCTCAAACTGTTTGATTGTCTTAAAAACCAAGAAATCAAAGCCAGTCTGGTTGATGTGTTGTTTTGTGAAGGGTGTATAAATGGACCCTTTATGAACAAGTCGGTCAATTATTTTACACGAAAACAAAAAATTGTTCAGTATACAGCATCACACCGGCAATCTACCAATTATATGTCATGGAAAAGTACTCTTGAGCAATGTCGTGATGTGGATGTGTTTAGAACGTTTAAAGCACGACCATGCAAAATGCCATTACCCTCGGACAAAGAGATTCGCTCAATTCTGGAAAAGATTGAAAAATTTGATCCGTCTGACGAGCTCAATTGCAGATCCTGTGGTTATGATAGTTGTAGAGAATACGCCATTGCTGTTTATCAAGGGATTGCAGAAGATGCCATGTGTTTGCCGTTTATTATTGAAAAACAGCAGCGTATGCAGCAAGAGTTGAAAAATTCATTGGAACAACTCGCTGAAACGCAGGAACAACTCATCCAGCATGAAAAGTTGGCATCCATTGGTCAGCTTGCAGCAGGTGTGGCTCACGAAGTAAACAATCCCTTGGGATCCATTTTACTTTACGCGCATCTGGTTTTGCAAAAAATGGAAGATACTGATCCTCAGGCCAAAGACATGCGGTTTATTATGGAAGAGACAAAACGCTGTCAAAAAATTGTTTCCGGATTGTTAAACTTTTCCAGACAAGGAAAGTTAAAGCTGAAAAAGCATAACCTTTCCGAATTAATTGGCAAGATGATTTCTGTAATAGAGAAACAACAATTATTTCAAAATATAGAGATTAAAGTGAATTTTGATCCGAATCTGCCACTGGTTGATATTGATGGAGATCAGATTTACCAGGTCTTTTTAAATCTTGCAATAAACGCCGCAGAAGCTATGCCCGATGGTGGTGTGTTAACAATCTCGGCAAATACAGATTATGAAGCAAGTCGTGTATGCCTTGAATTTAAAGACACTGGAGTTGGAATAGCTCAGGAAAATGTTGCAAAACTGTTTACACCCTTTTTTACGACCAAGCAAATTGGCAAAGGAACCGGTTTAGGTCTTCCTATAGCTTATGGAATTTTGAAAATGCACAAGGGTAATATTAAAGTGCAGAGCACACCCGGTTATGGAACCAATTTTTTAATTGATTTACCAATGGCACTTGAAACTGTTCAAGCGGTAACAGGTCAATAAACTCTAGAGGAAAGATGAGTTATAAATTATTAATAATTGATGATGATGTTGATCTAGTCGAAATGAACCGTGCCTTTTTTACATCAAAGGGTTTTCATGTATGCAAGGCCTATAACGGTTCAGATGGACTGAAACTGGTTAGATCCGAAAAACCGGATTTGGTAATACTCGATGTCATGATGACCGAAGTGGGTGAAGGCTTTGAAGTTGCCCGTGAGATTCGTAAAGATGATGCTATTAACGATACATTGATCCTGATGATGACCAGTGTCAATCAGGAACACAATTTTAATCTCACCATTGGCCCGGATGATAATTGGAACCCGGTAGATGACTTTATGGAAAAACCCGTTACACATACACAGTTGTATGATAAAGTAATTGAAATGTTGAAAACCAAGAATTAAAGGAAAATGTTCGCATGGATAAAAAGATTTTAATGGTTGATGACGATACAGATTTGATCAATATTTATAAACCCGTTTTAGAAAAAGAAGGCTATACTGTAGAAACTGCATATGACAGTGTGGAAGGTTTGGAAAAATTCAAAGCATTTAATCCGCCTGTTGTTGTTGTTGACCTTGCAATGGAGCATTTTGATTCTGGTTTTGTACTTTGCCACAGAATCAAACAACAGCCCAATACTGAAAACGTTCGTGTAATCATCATGACTTCAGCCGGTCACGATACCGGTATCCGTTTTTCTACCGATACAGATGAAGAAAAAAACTGGATCAAGGCAGATGATTATTTGGAAAAACCCATTTCTCCCAGAGATTTGGTACAATATTTAAGCGAAAAGATATTTAAAGAACTTGAGGATTGAACAAGGTAAAATACTGGTCGTAGATGATGAATTGGGGATGCGTGAAGGCATTAGACGCATCCTCGAGTTGTACGGTCATAATGTAGATACGGCCTCAAACGGTACAGAAGGTATTGAAAAGGGTATTGCCAACGAGTATGATCTGTACTTTATTGATTTACGTATGCCGGATGTGGAGGGCACGCAGGTATTACGTGAGATCAAGCTGGTATATCCCGAAGCCATTTGTGTGATTGTTACTGCATATGCATCTATTGAAACTGCTGTGGAAACCACACGACTGGGTGCCTACCAGTATATACCCAAACCTTTTGAACCAGATGAACTGCAAATCCTGGTAAACCGTGCTCTTGAACGTCGCTGGTATATTTTAGAAGCCAGAAGATTACGTGAAGAGCAGGAAAGAAGATTGCTGCAGGTTGCTCATGAGCAATCGCGCATGCGCACCATTATCAATTCTTTGGATGATGGTATTATGGTTATTAACCAGGAAGGGCAGGTTGTACTTTTTAATCCCGGGTTTATAAAATTATTAAACGTTGAAAGCAAGATTGAAATTGGTGACAAAGTTTGGCAGTTTCTGCCAGACGAGTTGAACAAACAGCTGCGAGAGATTTTTAGCAAAAAAGAACAGGTTAAAGCGATACAGCAAGAGATCATTATACATCCGCCGGCAAAACTGGTGATAATGGCCAATACAACACCTATCATAGACAAGGGTGAATTGTTGGGCGTTGTGTCTGTCTTGCGTGATATTTCAGAATTGAAAAAAATTGATATCATGCGCTCTCAATTTGTAGATATGGCTGCACATGAATTAAAATCACCATTGTCTGCTGTACAAGGCTATCTTGAGCTGGTTGTAGACAAGACTCTGGGCGATGATCCGGACTTGTATGAGAATTATTTAAAGAGATCATTAGATCGTACAAAGTCACTTGTCAATCTGATCAATGATTTGCTAAATGTCACCCGTCTGGAAGCTGGCAAGGTAAGACGCGAAATAAACAGACAGGATATTTCAGAGCTATTGTCAGAACGACTCAATTTCATGAAAAATGACATCAAGGAACACAATCTAGAAGTTCGTATTAGCGTTACTGAACATTTGTTTGTAGATGCTGACCAGATAGATCTTCAACGTTTATTTACTCAAGTCATATCCAATGCAATTCAATACAATCGTGATAACGGTTCCATAACCATAAACGGCAGTCGTAACGGTCATTATATTCGAATTGATGTTACCGATACCGGAATAGGGATGCGTCCTGAAGATAAAGAACGCTTGTTTGAAGATTTTTTCAGGGCCAAGAATGAACACACCCGAGAAATAACCGGTACCGGATTGGGTCTAACAATTGTTAAAAAAATTGTAGATGCATATGCCGGCAAGATCGAAATTGAAAGCGAGTATGAAAAAGGAACAACTTTTTCAGTGTTCCTGCCGGCTTCAAAAATGGAATAATTCATAATATGGGTTCGAATTTTTTGGAGGAAGGGAGATCCCATGGTGTTGCAAGAGATTGTAAAAAAGTTAGATTTAAAAGTTCTCAGCGGTGAACAAAATCTGAACAAAGAAGTAGATTTTGGTTACTTGTCTGATATCCTTAGTGATGCAATGGCCAATGCATTAAAAGGGTCATTGTGGATCACCAATCAAACACATGAAAACGTTATTGCCATTGTATTTTTCAAGTCTCTTGCCGGAGTTATCTTTCCCGAAGGATTGGTTCCTGACGATTCAGCCCTTGAAAAAGCCAATGAAAAAAATATACCTGTTTTCAGCACAACCCTGTCTGCCTTTGATGTCGCAGGCCAACTTTACGATTTTGGTTTACGGGGGAGATAGGTGAATGCTGCAATGGTACAAAGCGGATTTGCATGTTCATACGGTCCTTTCGCCTTGTGCTGAATTGACAATGGGGCCAGTTGATATTGTTAAAACAGCCCTGCAACATGAACTGGATATCCTGGCAATTACGGATCACAACTCTGCAGAAAATACACAGGCTGTTGTTAAGGCCGCTGAAAATAAAAAACTCTTTGTCATTCCTGGTATGGAAGTCTATACACGTGAAGATGCGCACTCTATATGTTTATTTCCAGACCTGGATGCTGCCGGGCATTTCCAAAACTATATATATGAACATTTGATGCCTGGTGAATATGATGCATCCATGTTTGGTCCACAATATGTTTGCGATTTTCAGGAAAATATTATTGAGGAAAGTAAACGTATGTTTGCTCTGCCGGTAAGCCTGAATATTTACAAAGTTGCCAGTACGGTTGTAGATTTGAATGGTATCATTTATCCTGCGCATATTGATAGGAAATCATACAGTTTGTTACGCTCTTTGGGATTCATTCCCGACAACTTGCCTTTCGATGCGCTTGAAATTGCACAACCATTTGAGAATGTTTCAAAAAATCATCGTTTTTTACTCAATACTACCAAAAGTATCATTACAGCTTCTGATGCCCACGATATAAGTATGTTGGGTTCAAAATATACCTGGTTTTATATCGAAAAACCGGATTTTGAAGAGATCCGTAAAGCACTCAAAAAGCAAGATGGACGTAAAACCTCTCTTGAACTCCCGGAGGAGATGAGCTAGATGCGTGAATTATCATTAAATATTTTGGATATTGTTACAAATTCCATTGAAGCAGAGGCTTCACGCGTGATTTTGTTTATTGATGAATCTCAAAAACAAAACAGGCTCGCGGTTACAATACGTGATAATGGCAGAGGTATGGATGACGTTACTCAGGCCAGAGTTATTGATCCCTTTGTTACCTCAAGAACCACACGTTCAGTAGGAATGGGATTACCATTCTGGAACCAGGCAGCAAATGAAGCCGGTGGGCGCATGGTTTTGAAATCGAAATTGGGTAAAGGCACAACTGTTACCGCTGATTTCAAACTCAATAGCTTAAACCTGGCACCTTTGGGAGATATTGCCGGTACAGTTGTAAACCTGGTAATGGGTGCGGTTGATGTGCATTTTTGCTACCTTCATCGTACGGACAAGGGACTTTTATGTTTTGATTCATACTGGCTTTTGGCAAGAATGGCAGAACAGGATTGTGATTTTTTTGATATGGTTGTTCCGGCAAAAAAACATATCAAATCTGAATTGAAACGTATTCAAGTGAAAAGTAAAGTTTTATTAGATTAATAATGTAAATAATAAATAGTAAGGGAGATGGTAAAAAAAAGTGAACAAATGAATATAAACACTGTAAGATAAAAGGGAATTGATTCAATTTTTAGGGAAAAGAAAGAGAATCAATTCTAAAAAAAAAGTAAAATGTTACACTGTTCGGGAAAGTAAACTGGATTAATTCACACGAAACGGGAAAAGAATGAGAATTAATTCGTATTTAACATAAACAAAACAAACAGGAGGTAAAGCAGTGAAAACATTAGCAGATCTCCGTGCTATCAAGGAGAAGGCAAAATCTCAGATGGCTGCACGGGAAAGCGATGCAAAATATCGCATTATTGTTTCCATGGGAACATGCGGAATCGCCGCAGGTTCACGTGACACAATGTCAGCGATTTTAGATGAAATTGAAAAGCGTGGTATCAAAGACGCTGTTGTTACACAAACAGGTTGTTTGGGTTACTGTGATAATGAACCCATGCTGCAGATTGCTCAGGCAGACAAACCTACCGTTACATATGGTAAAGTAAATGCTGAAATAGCTCGTAAAATTATTGCAGAACATATTGTGAACAATACTGTAGTTTCGGAATATGTATTTAATTTAAACTAGACGATACCCGCAACGCTGGAAAATCAATCTATGGAGGTTGAGAATGCAAGATTTAACCAAGGTGGATGTTATTGTCAAAAATTATGCTGACACAAAAACACCACTTATTTATATTTTAAAAGATGTTCAAAAAGAGTATGGTTCCCTCTCTGAACCCGTACTTACTCAAGTTGCAAAAGCTACCAAATTACCACTTTCAGATATTTATGGTGTAGCTACTTTTTATAGTCTGTTCAATACAGAAGATAAAGGTAAATATATTGTACGTTGCTGCAACAATGCACCCTGCCATGTTAAAGGTTCCAAAGATGTTCTGGAAAAAATTAAAGAATATCTGGGTCTTGATATGAATGAAACCACTCCCGATAATCTTTTTACTCTGGAATTTACAAGCTGTTTGGGACTTTGTGCGGTTGCACCGGTTATGATGATCAATGATGAGGTTTATGGTAATCTTACTCCGGAAAAAGCAGTGGCAATATTAAAAGACTATAAAATGAAAGGACAGGCAAATGCATAGGATTCACATACTTATTGCAATGGATGGACATACAATTGCCCAGGGCGCCCGTTCTGTCAAAGACGCATTGGAGCGCGAACTGAAAATGGCAGCGCTTGCCGATGAAGTCCGTGTTGTTGAAACTGGTAGTTTGGGAATTTATAATAAAGGTGTTGTTATGGTTGTTTTCCCTGACGCGGTATATTATGCCGGTGTCAAGGTTGAAGATGTTTCTGAAATCATCTCTGAACACCTGATCAAAGGTCGTAAAGTTGATCGTTTACAATATACTGATATTCCTGAAACAGAGACCGCAGGTGTACCTGCACCTCGTTTTGGAAAACAAATACGGGTAGTATTGAAAAATGCCGGTGTTATTGATCCTGATAACATTGATGAATACATTGCTCATGACGGATATGAAGCATTTGGTAAAGCATTAACCGAAATGGACCCCGATGCTGTACGCAGTACCGTTAAAGAATCCGGCCTGCAGGGACGTGGTGGTGCATTTTTCCCAACTGGCTTGAAATGGGATTTTGCTGCCAAAGAAACCGCTGAGCAAAAATACATTGTATGTAATGCTGACGAAGGTGAGCCGGGTACATTTAAAGACCGTCTGATCCTTGAAGGCGATCCACATGCAGTTATTGAGGGAATGGCACTTGCAGGTTTTGCAGTGGGTGCAACCAAAGGTTATGTTTATATTCGTGGTGAATACCGCATGTCCATCGATCGGATGCAGCGCGCTATCGATCAGGCTAAAGAAAACGGATTACTGGGTGATAATCTGTTTGGTACAGATTTTTCATTTGATCTTGAAATTCGTGAAGGGGCCGGCGCTTATATCTGTGGTGAGGAGACCGCATTGATAGAATCCATTGAAGGAAAACGCGGAGAACCACGTGATAAACCACCGTTTCCACCTTCCGAAGGTCTGTGGGGAAAACCGACAATCGTAAATAACGTGGAAACACTTGCTAATATTCCTCAGATTGTTTTAAAAGGCGCCGAGTGGTACAAGTCACTGGGCACCGAAAAAAGCCCGGGCACTAAGGTATTTACCATGGTTGGCAATATTAATAATCCCGGCCTTATTGAAGTTCCCATGGGCATTACCCTGCGAGAAATTATTTATGATATCGGTCAGGGCATTCCCAATGGTAAAGGCTTTAAACTCGCCCAAATGGGTGGAACTACTGGTGGTATTTTAACCTCCGAACATCTGGACCTGCCATTGGCAGTTGAAAACTTGCGCGAAATTGGCTCAGGTTTGGGTTCAGGTGCTTTACTGGTTGTTGATGAAGATCAGGAAATTGTTGATCTGGTAACCAATTTTGTAGAATTCTTTAATCATGAATCTTGTGGTAAATGTACACTTTGCCGTGAAGGAACAGGCCGTTTATTGGAGCGTCTTGAAAAATTGAGCAGTGGTAAAGGCGAGATCAAAGACATCGATATGATTGAAGAACTTGCAGTAGTCATGATGAAGGGTGCGTTCTGTGGATTAGGTCAGGCTGCTCCTGTACCTATTCTGGGAACGCTGAAACATTTCCGCCCTGAATTCGAAAAATTGGTAAAACAACCGGAAGCTGTGGCTTAACAAATAATGTATGTTGAGTTTAACGTTATAATACGCACAATGGAGGTTAAATGTGGAAAATATCACATTAACAATAGATGGTAAAACAGTAACAGTACCCAAGGGTACGACTGTTCTAGAAGCAGCAGAAAAATTAAATATCAAAATCCCCCGTTTATGCTATCATCCAGATTTACCGCCGGTATCTGCATGTCGTTTATGTGTTGTAGAGGTTGAAGGTGATCGTTTGTTACGCACTGCTTGCTCATGGCAATGTAAGGAGGGGATGAATGTTTCAACACGCACCCAATCAGTTCGCGACTCTCGCAAAATGGCACTCGAATTGTTATTGTCTCGTCATCCCATGAAATGTACTGAATGTGTTCGCAATAATTTCTGTGAATTGCAGGATGCCGCAGAACAATTGGGTTTGCGTGAAAATCGTTTTGAATATCATGAACGTAAGGGTGAACTGGACCTTTCCAGTGCGGCTATCGTTCGTGATCCTTCCAAATGTATCTTGTGCCGCCGTTGTATCCAGACTTGTGAACTGGTACAGAGTGTTAGCGCAATTGGTCTTGAAGGCCGTGGATACGAAGTTTGGGTTGATACTCCATTTGGTAAAGGCATTGGCGATGTTGCCTGTGTTTCCTGTGGTCAATGTATCGATCGTTGTCCTGTTGGTGCATTGTATGAAAATGATCATACAGCACGCGTTTGGGCAGCTTTGGATGATCCTACAAAACATGTTGTTGTTCAAACTGCACCCGCAGTTCGCGCGTCAATTGGCGAAATGTTTGGTATGCCTGCCGGTTCTCTGGTTACCAATCAGTTTGTTACTGGTTTGAGAATGTTGGGATTCGATAAAGTTTTTGATACAGACTTTACCGCAGATTTAACCATTATGGAAGAAGGTACAGAGCTGTTGGGTCGTGTAAAGAATGGCGGCACTTTGCCATTGTTAACTTCATGTAGCCCCGGCTGGATAAATTTTATTGAACATTTTTATCCTGATTTGTTGCCGCATGTATCTTCATGTAAATCTCCACAGCAGATGTTTGGCGCTTTGGCAAAAACATATTATGCTGAAAAGAATGGCATTGATCCTAAAGATATTTATTGTGTATCCATCATGCCTTGTACTGCCAAGAAATATGAATGTGGACGTCCGGAAATGAATGACAGCGGTTTTCAGGATGTGGACGCTGTATTGACCACACGTGAAGCAGCTGTAATGATGAAACAGGTTGGTATCAATTTACCTGATCTGCATGAAGAAGAGTACGATGATCCATTGGGTATCTCTACAGGTGCTGCTGTTATTTTTGGTAATACCGGTGGTGTAATGGAAGCTGCATTACGTACCGTTTATGAAATTGTTACCGAAAAGACACTTGATGATGTAGAGATCAAAGATGTTCGAGGTTTAGAAGGTATTAAAGAAGCAGAAATAGACCTGAACGGTTTAAAAGTTAAAGCTGCTGTTTCTAACGGTTTAGCAAATGCACGTAAATTGTTAGACAAAATTGCAGCCGGTGAAGCTGAATATCATTTTATTGAAATTATGGCTTGTCCCGGTGGTTGTATTGGTGGTGGTGGTCAACCGATCCCCACTTCTGAAGAAATCCGCAAGAAACGCGCTGAAGCTATTTATCTGCAAGACCGTAAAATGGAGATCCGTAAATCTCATGAGAATCCTGCTGTTATGAAATTGTATGAAGAATGGCTGGGTGAACCTAATGGTCACAAAGCACATGAACTGCTTCATACACATTATGATAAAAAAAGCATCTATAAAGAAAACGCAGCATAATTGCAAAGGGAAAGGCTTTAGCCTTTCCCTTTTTTCTTGTTTGTAACAGAACCTTTTTATATATTGTGCAAAAACCAGGGAAAATTCCATAAAATATCCAATTAAAGGAGTAAAGAATTGACCCAAAATGATAAAGCTTTAATTCTTGTAATAAATCCTGGCTCTACTTCAACCAAAGTTGCATTGTATGCAGGTAAAAAAGTGATAGCTTCAGAGAACATTAAACATGATGAGCGAGAACTTGGCAGGTTTAATTCTCTTTGGAGCCAGTTTGAATATCGTACTAATGCAATTGAAGATTTTCTTGCAGATCAGGAATTAACGGATCCCCTTGATGCTGTAGTTGGGCGTGGTGGAATTCTCAAACCACTCAAACGGGGCACCTATAAAGTTGATCAGCAGATGATAAAAGACGCCCGCGAAGGGCACCGGGGTGCACATGTATCCAATTTAGGATGTGCTCTTGCAGATAAAATTGCAACAAAATTTAGTTGTCCTGCGTATACTGTTGATCCTGTATCCGTTGATGAGTTTGAACCTGTTGCCAGGTATTCCGGACATCCGTTAATGGAAAGACGTTCATTGTCACATTCTTTAAACTTGCGTGCAGCTACATACTGGGCTGCTGAAAAGCTGGATATTGATGCCAGTAAAAATAACTTTATTGTTGCACATTTGGGTGGAGGTATCTCAATTGCTCCTGTGCGAAATGGCAGGGTGATTGATGTGAACGATGCTTCAAGCGCGGGACCTTTTTCACCTGAACGCACCGGTGCATTACCACTTATGCCCTTTATTGATATGTGTTTCTCAGGCAAATACGGCAATCATGACATGAAAGAAATGGTCATGAGCAAAGGTGGTCTAAAGGCATACCTTGGCACCAAAGATATGCAGGTTATAGAGCAACGCATTCAGGATGGTGACGAATTGGCAAAGAATGTCTTTTTTGCCATGTGCTATCAGATTGCCAAAGAAATAGGCGCAATGGCAACTGTTGTTAATGGTGATGTTAAGGCTATTGTCTTGACTGGTGGACTTGCAAATTCAAATCGATTAATTACCGAAGTTACCGGACGTATTATGTTTATTGCTCCTGTCTTTGTTTTTCCCGGCGAGTTGGAAATGGATGCAATGGCGCAGGGTGTTTTGCGAGTGTTAAATGGTCAGGAAGAGTTGAGAGAGTATTGAATCAGGTTTGCATGTGATTAACAAGAAATATTATTTTTTAATTGTTTTGGCCAACACGGTATTATTTGCATTGTTGGTAATTGTTCCATTGTTTAACAGGGGAATGGAATATATCTCACTTTACAGGCAAGCTTTTGTTGAGCCTTTTCCCAGAATAGAGCTGGATGATCATAAACTTGTTTTTCTTGATCCTGTTCCTGTTAAATTGACAGTCGGTAATTCGGTAGAGATTATTTGTGAAAAAGAACCCGATCTGGATTATTTTGAATCTACCGTTCAAAACTCTGTATTAATTTCTGAAAGTTTGCTGGTTATAAAAACAAATAATGATATAGAATCCTTCAAAATCAGTGAACTTGAGCTAGATTCGGATGAACCTATTGTAATTGAACCTTTAAAAGTTAGCAGTTTTATTCATAAATATTCAAAATCTTTGATGATTTTGACAAGTATAGTCATTTCTCTGGCTTGTTTTGTGTTTTTATTGATTATTGTTGTAATTGGCGGTGGTATTGGATTTATGATTGATGCTTTTCAGGATGGGAATCTTGGATTTACCTTTTTTGCCAATATTTCTGCTTTATTGTTTTTAATAATGTCTGGTTTTATTTTCTTGTTGTTCAAGATGCATATTGTTCTTTTGAAAAATCCTATTCATAATTTAATATTGATATATTTGCTAATGGCTGGTATAACCGTGTTGATTAGAAAAAATGTACCCCTTGTAAATGGAACATTAGAGGATTAGCAGTGTTTTATAATAAAGATTTTTCAAGAAATATTTGCAAAATACCTTTTTTTTTATCACATTGTTTTTTATGGATTTTAATAAAAAAATTAAAGTAAATTTAATTTGAAACGAGCATATCATACTTTTATAGAATTTCTTGTGCACCTGCATGGACTTGCTGAATTATTTGGCAGGGCTACCTACAATATTTTTAGCCGACCATTTTATATCAAAGACACATTTGATCAAATGCACAGTATAGGTGTACGGTCATTATTAATTATATTAATGACTTCCGGGTTTACAGGGATGGTTTTAACGCTACAGTCCGGCTATGAAATGGCTGTTTATGGCGCTAAAATGTATGTAGGTACATTGGTCAGTGTTTCACTGGTTCGTGAACTGGGACCAGTCTTGGTCTCATTGGTGGTTGCCGGTCGTGTTGGGGCTGGTATTGCTGCAGAGCTAGGATCAATGAAAGTAACCGAACAGCTGGATGCGATGAAGGCCCTGGGAACCAATCCTATCCGAAAACTTGCATCAACCCGATTAAAAGCTTTGGCTATAATGCTGCCTGTTTTGACCGTAATTGGTGATATGGTTGGAATTTTAGGTGGTCTTTTAATAGCCACCAGTTCGTTAGGAATCAGTTCCTCATTTTATTGGAAAACGGTAACCCGTGCTTTGGGTTTTGGTGATTTAATAACCGGCATGATCAAACCTTTTGTGTTTGGCATTACCATAGCAATTGTTAGCTGTTATATGGGCTTTAATGCGCAAGGTGGTACCAAGGGTGTGGGTGAAGCTACTACGCAATCTGTTGTTGTTTCTTCAATTTTAATATTTGTATTAGACTTTTTTATAACAAAGCTGATTTTGTCCATTTCCTGGATGTAGAATTTGATGATAGAAAACCGAGATTACATAATTGATTTTCAGAATGTTTACAAATCCTTTGGTGATAAACATGTATTACAGGGATTAAATCTTTCCATATATCGTGGTGAAACTCTGGTAATTTTGGGACGTAGCGGATGTGGCAAGAGTGTAATGCTGAAAATTTTACTCGGTTTATTGCCTGCGGATTCCGGGCAGGTATATGTTGATGGCGACGAGATCACAGAATTACAGGAAAACGCATTGTTTCCTATACGTCAAAAAATTGGCATGCTCTTTCAAGGTGCGGCATTGTTTGACTCATTAACTGTGGGTGACAATGTTGGCTATTCTTTAAAAGAACACACCAAAATGAAACCGGCACAAATAGAAGAAATTGTAAAAAGAAATCTGGAATTTGTAGATCTTAAAGGTACAGAAAAATTAATGCCTGCCAGTTTATCAGGCGGGATGAAAAAAAGAGCAGCCCTTGCGCGTGCTATGGCAAGTCAGCCACAGATTATGTTATATGATGAGCCTACAACCGGATTGGATCCGATTACGGCTACTACTATTAATGCATTGATTCGAAAAACTCAAAAAGAACTGGGTGTTACATCCATAGTAGTAACCCACGAGTTGGATAGTGGGTTTAGTGTAGCTGACCGGGTTGCGGTTATTAATGATGGCGCAATTATTGAAATAGGTACTATTGCGGAAATTAAATCAAGTCAAAATGAATTTGTTCAACGATTTATAGCGGGTCCAAAATGAGTAATAGAGAACAAGCCGAAAAACGGCATGAAATTAAAGTGGGCATTACAATACTTGTTGGAATAGCAATTATAATATTTGCCATTATGTCTGTGGGGAACCAACAAGGACTTTTGAGTGACCGTTATCAATTACGGGTTTTAATGTCTCGGGTAAATGGTCTACAGTCCGGAGCTCCTGTTCGACTTGCTGGTGTTAGAGTGGGTAGTGTTGTTGGGGTTGACTTTTCAAGCGATCTGGAAGACCAAAAGATTGAAGTTGTACTGGAAATCGATAAAACAGTACAGAATCGTATTCGTCAGGATTCTGAAGCGCATATTGGTACCCTGGGCCTGTTGGGAGACAAATTTATTGGCCTGACCATGGGTTCACTCGATCAACCTGTATTACAAAATAATGAATTATTGAAAAGTTCTGACCCAATAGATGTTGAAAAAATCATTGATGAAGGTGTAAATGTTGTAAATGGACTTAAACGTGCTACCAAAGAAATTGAAGAAATTAGTGGTAAAATCAATTCCGGTAAAGGTACGCTGGGTTTGATTGTTAATGATCCACGTATTTATTTTAGTCTTGACCGTCTATTGAATCTGGTTGAGCTGATTGGCTCGCAGGTTGCAAACAGTGAAGGTACTTTAAATATGCTGCTTACGGACTCTACTTTTGCCATCAATATTGCAGAGTCTGTTAAAAATATGAAGGAATTATCAGACAGTTTGAAAACCGGACAGGGAACAGCTGCTCGATTAATTTCTGATCCTGAGATGTATAACAAGATTGATACATCGGTCTCTAAACTGAATTCAA
Organism: bacterium; assembly: GCA_963693055.1. Lineage (GTDB taxonomy): Bacteria > Zhuqueibacterota > Zhuqueibacteria > Residuimicrobiales > Krinioviventaceae. The sequence goes on along the minus strand of OY843751.1, from coordinate 3,309,548 downwards.
TCATTACAAAAATTGAAAAGGGTGAGGGTTCTGTAGGTAAGGCTATAAGTAATGAAGATTTGTATAATGATATGACCCGCATAACCACGGAACTTGACAGTTTGGTCAAAGATGTTCGTAAAAATCCACAACGCTACCTAAAGGTTGAAATTTTTTAGACATGAGCATTGAAGATAAAATTATTTTTGATAAAGCCGAACAGCAGCGTCTTGATAAATGGCTGAATATTTCCTGCTTGTTTAAAACGCGGGCCCAGGCTACCCGTGCCTGTGATGACCGTAAAGTCAAGGTCAATAATGAGGTTGCCAAGCCCTCAAAGATGATACATATTGGAGATGTATTGACAATCAAGCAAAAAGGTGGTCAGTATATCAACTATACAATATCCGGGCTTGCGCATAAAAATGTGTCTGCAAAAGATGCCCGAGAAATGTATGTCAAGGAGGAACTGGAATTATCTGATGAGGCTAAAGAGCTAATTGGTCTTCACTATAAATCTACAAAACAGTTGAAACCCAAATACAAAGGCCGGCCAACCAAAAAGGAACGCCGCAAGATGGACAAGGTTAAGAATGATCCATTATCATGGATGAGTTAGGACCCGAACTTTATGTACGATTTTCATTCCGATAAAAAGCACTATTTTGAAATGCAGTATAACAACTCTCGTGATTCAATAATCCCATTTATTTCTCCATATTTAAATCTGAATAATAAAACCCATGTTCTAGAAATAGGCTGTGCAGAAGCCGGTGTGTTGAAATCCTTTTTGGATTTTGGTTGTCAGTGCGTTGGCGTTGAACTCTCTCCCAGTCGGGTTGAGCTTGCCAAGCAATTTACCAAAGCAGAATACGAATCAGGGCAGGTAAGGTTTTTTTCTAAAAATATATATGATGTGGATTTTGATACTGAAATTGAAACAAAGTTTGATCTCGTTATTCTTAAAGATGTAATAGAACATATTCATGACCAGGAACGCTTTATGGCTCGTTTGCTAGATTTTCTGAATCCGGGTGGATTTGTGTTTTTTGGCTTTCCACCTTTTGCCATGCCCTTTGGCGGACATCAGCAAATCTGCGTAAACCGGTTAGCTGCCAAACTTCCTTATTATCATCTTTTACCCCAATTTATGTACAGGTTAGCTTTAAAAGGTTTTGGGGAAACCGAGGATAAAATTGAGGCATTATTAGAAATAAAAGAAACAGGAATATCAATAGAGCGTTTTGAACGTATTTTAAAAAGAAATCAATACAAACTCATCAAACGGTTATTTTATTTTGTTGCACCGATTTATAAATATAAATTCAATATGAAGCCAAGGCTGCAGAATGGTTTCATATCCCGTTTGCCTTATATCAGGGATTTTGTAACCATGTCTGCGTATTATATAATCCAAAAACCACACAAAAATGGGAGGGCGTGATGCCAAATTCCAGTGTGTTCGACATGGCTCTTGAGCAGTTAGAGTCTGCTGCAACAAAACTCAACCTCAGCCCAAGCACGTTAGGTGTGCTTAGCTTTCCGGAAAGGGCTTTGACCGTCGCTCTTCCGGTAGTTATGGATGACGGCCGGATTGAAGTGTTTTGTGGTTACCGGGTTCAACATTCCCATGCGCGTGGTCCCTGTAAGGGCGGTATCCGATTTCATCAGGGTGTAAATCTTGACGAGGTGAAAGCGCTGGCAATGTGGATGACCTGGAAATGTGCGGTGGTAAATATACCTTATGGTGGTGGTAAAGGTGGTGTGCAGGTAGATCCTACACAATTATCTCCTGATGAACTACGCAGGCTAACAAGACGTTATACCGTTGCTATTATGCCTATTATTGGTCCCCATCAGGATATCCCCGCTCCCGATGTTGGCACGAATGCCGAAACAATGGGTTATATTATGGATACTGTCAGTATGTTTCACGGTTCCACAGTTCTTGATATTGTGACAGGCAAATCCATTGAACTGGGAGGCTCATTGGGAAGACGTGAGGCAACCGGTCGTGGTGTTATGTTTAATACTCTTGAACTCTTGAATCGACTGGATAAAGATCCTAAACAAACAAGTGTCGCCATTCAGGGTTTTGGTAATGTAGGTTCAGTTAGTGCAGACCTGTTGGCAAAAGAAGGATGTAAAGTGCATGCGGTTAGTGATGTAACGGGTGCATATTATTGTCCGGAGGGATTGCCAATTTCTGATATGATTGAACATTGTCAGAAAAATCGCCATCATCACCTGGAAGGCTTTACAGCACCGGGTGTGAGTAAAATTGACCCGTCTGAGATTTTTGAACTTGATGTAGATGTTATTGTACCTGCGGCGTTGGAAAAGCAAATCACAATTGATAATTGTGAAAAGATCAAGGCCTATGCTATTGTTGAAGGCGCTAACGGTCCGACAACCCCCGAAGCTGAAAGATATCTTGTAGAAAAAGGAAAGTATGTAGTTCCGGATATTTTAGCTAATAGCGGTGGTGTTGTTGTATCCTATTTTGAGTGGGTGCAGAGTATCCAATCCTTTTTCTGGGATGAAGATGAAGTAAACCAGAATTTACGCAGGGTTATGGTACAAAGTTTTGATGCTGTTTGGAAATTATCGCAACAGGAAAAAACAGATTTGAGAAATGCTGCTATGATGATCGCTGTGCAGCGGGTTGCCAAAGCAGTTGAAGCACGCGGCATTTTTCCATAATAGATATTTTACAGGAGATTTTATGAAAGTTACAATCGGTAATCAGGAATATTTTAAAGGAATTGGTAAAATTGAATACGAAGGTCCTGAATCCCGAAATCCCTTGGCATTCAGGTTTTATGATGAAAACAAGGTGATTGCAGGCAAAACAATGAAAGAGCATTTTCGTTTTGCTGTTGCATACTGGCATACCTTTTGTGGAACGGGTGAGGACCCTTTTGGTCCCGGTACCCAAGATTTCCCCTGGGCAGTCAACACTGACCCCGTACAGGCTGCTAAAGACAAGCTGGATGCAGCTTTTGAATTTATTTCAAAACTGGGATTACCATATTATTGTTTTCATGATCGCGATCTGGCCCCCGAAGGCAGTACGGTTTCTGAATCTGAAAAGAATTTGCAGGAACTAACCGCACTGGCAAAATTGAAACAACAGGAATCTGGCATTCAACTGTTGTGGGGAACCGCCAACGTCTTTTCGCATCCTCGGTATATGAATGGCGCTGCAACAAATCCTGATTTCGAGGTATTGACCCATGCTGCCGCACAGGTCAAAGCTGCGCTTGAAGCTACGGTTGAGCTGGGTGGTTCCAATTATGTGTTTTGGGGTGGAAGGGAAGGATATTTTAGTCTCCTGAATACAGATATGAAACGTGAGCTGGAACATCTGGCAATGTTTCTGACAAAAGCTAAAGAGTATGGACGAAAAATCGGGTTTAGCGGTACTTTTTTAATTGAACCAAAGCCGATGGAACCCACCAAACACCAATACGATTTTGATACTGCTACGGTGATTGGATTTTTACGTCAGTATGGACTTGATAAAGATTTTAAAATCAATATTGAGAACAACCATGCTACTCTGGCAGGTCATACTTTTGCGCATGAATTACAAGTTGCTGCTAATGCCAATATGTTGGGCAGTCTGGATGTAAACCAGGGTGATCCTCATAATGGATGGGATACTGACGAGTTCTGGCATTCAATTCAGGATGCGGTAGAAACCATGCTGGTTTTGTTACCAGCTGGAGGTTTGGGAAACGGTGGAATGAATTTTGACGCTAAAACCAGACGTAGTTCTACAGATCTTGAAGATATTTTTATATCGCATATCAACTCTATTGATACAATCGCTAAAGCGCTGTTGATTGCGGATAAAATTATTACGGAAACTGATTACCTTGCCATGAAAAAAGAACGTTATTCCAGTTATGATGCTGGTATGGGCGCTAAATTTAAGCGAGGAGAGCTTGAACTCGATGATCTTGCAACCATTGCCGCAAGTATTGGTGAACCAAAAACGAAAAGCGGCAAGCAGGAACTCTATGAACGGATTGTAAACCAGTTTATTATTTAAATTTAACAAGCCCAAAGTTTGACTTTGGGCTTGTTTTTTTTTATTTTGCTTTGTAAGTTGTTTGTTGCCTGATGGGATTTAATTCTCTCGCTTGTGTGTTTATATAAAAAACATTTGGGAGAAAACCATGTTTAGGCATATAATATTAATGACTGTCTTGATTCCGGTTGTTTTGATATACGCTATGGACGAAGGTCATAAAGTTGCAAGCGTATTGGTTATGCCGGATATTGGTGAAAAATCAATCAACGTAGACAGTTTTATGATAGATTTTAGATTTAATGGTGAGGGTACATATCTGAAATCTGATTATCCTCAAGTGGACTTTTTGCCACTTGAAACCGGTGAGAATATCCGGTTCGATATAATTCAATGGGTTACGTTCAAAGGTATTCGGGTAACCTGGAAGAAATATATCGTAGCGCAAGATCGCAGAAATTATAATGATATAGAAAATGATGGATACCGATACTGGAGCGAAATTGAAGTCGATTGTGCAGTAATGGATAATCTTGGGAATTTAATTCATTCTCGGCTAAAAAGGCCCGAGATGTCTGATGTTTTTCTTGTGGGTCAGACAAGACGTGGTAATCTTTTACTTCAAATCGATCAGGAAAATGGAAAAACTGTCAGGGTCGATTGTAATAAAACAGTACTTCAGTGTTCACAGCATTCGGAACATGTGTTTAATAATTCCGAGTGGAAGTTTTGCCCTTTTTGTGGCGGTACTTTGAATCCTGTAAATATCAATTAATAGAGAGAGAATTTATTATGGGCCAAATTAAAAATACACAACCTGTATTGTTGTTATGTGCAATATGTTATAAAAATGAGCAAGATAGAAAAATTGCTGAAGAAGGTTTGATTACTTTGTACGGTCCGATAGATGAAAAAAGCAATATTTTTGATTTTAGTCATACCAATTACTATGCTGAAGAGATGGGTAATGATTTGAAAAAATATTATGTAACATTTCAAAATTATATTGATCCTTCAGATATTGTAAATACAAAAATTGAAACAAATTCTATTGAAGAAGAATTAAGCGACGATAACAACCGAAGAATCAATCTGGATCCCGGATATATTGAAGTGCCAAAACTGGTGTTGGCAACCACAAAGAATTTTAGTCACCGTATCTATATTGGTAATGGTATTTATGGTGATGTTCAACTTTTCTGGCAGGGAGGTACCTTTCAGGCCAATCCATGGACTTATCCGGATTATTACGATAAAGAGAATTTACAGTTTTTTGTTAAAGCTAGAAATAAATACTTTGAAAATATACAAAAGGGAGAATAGTCATTGTCCATTAGTTACAAAGATTCAGGCGTAGACCTGCAGGCAGCAGAAGCCTCTACGAAAAAGATTTCCGCCCTGGCAAAATCCACTTTTAATGATAATGTGTTAAAAGGTATTGGATTGTTTTCAGGATTTTATTCACTGGATATAAAAAAATATCCCGAGCCTATTATTGTATCCAGTGTTGATGGTGTGGGTACTAAATTGAAAATTGCATTTTCCATGGACCGGCATGATTCGGTTGGCCAAGATCTGGTTAACCATTGTGTGAATGATATTATGGTTTGTGGTTCAGATCCCCTGTTTTTTCTTGATTATATAGGCACTTTGGATTTGAAACCGGAAAAAGCAGAACAGATTGTTAAAGGTATGTCTGATGGCTGCAAACTCAATGGTTGTGCTCTTGTAGGCGGAGAAACTGCAGAAATGCCGGGTTTTTATGCTGCAGGTGAATATGACCTGGTTGGTTCAATTGTTGGTGTTATTAATAGACCCGATATTATTGACGGCAGCAAAATAGCTCCCGGCAATGTGTTGCTTGGCCTTGCTTCAAATGGTTTACATACCAATGGTTATTCTATGGCCAGAAAAGTTTTGCTTGATCATAAAAAAGTGGATCTGAAAGCGCCTGTCGATGAACTGGGTGGTATGAGCTGGGGAGATACATTACTAAGAGTCCATAAAAGTTATGCCAATGCTATTAAAGCTGTAAGACGCATGCCGGAAATTAATGGCATTAGCCATATTACCGGTGGAGGAATTGAAGGCAATACCAAGCGTTTACTTCGTGAAAATCTTTCAATGGATATAGATTGGAATAGCTGGACGGTGTTACCCGAATTCAAATTAATTCAACAGTTTGGAAACGTAACTGATGAAGAAATGAGAAAAACATTTAATTTGGGTATTGGTTTGGTTTTTGTTGTAGAACAAGATGCTGTTTCCAAAGTATCAGATGCGTTAAAGGCAGTGGATGAAGAACCGGTTGTTATCGGTAAAATAAACTAAGAGAAAATGAATGCCAAATTTAGATATAGCAATATTGGGTGCAGGAAGTTGGGGGTTTGCAATCGCCAATGTTTGTGCGAGTAATGGCCACCGAGTAAGATTGTGGGAGTTTGATAAAGAAGCAGCAGAATCTTTGCAGCGCACCCGTATGCGTGAAAGTGTATTAAAAGCTGCAATTCTCAATGATACTATTCATGTTACCAATTGTTTAACAGATGCGGTAAAAAGTGCCAATATTATTTTTCTTATTACCCCATCGCATGTAACTCGCAATGTATTAAAAGAGCTTGCCAAAAATGAAATTGACAGCAATACAATAGTTGTCAGTTGTGTCAAAGGTATTGAAAATGATTCTTTGATGCGGATCTCGGAAATTTTTCGTGAAGAATTGCCCGCTCATCCCGTAGAGAAGTTTGCTGTGCTTTCTGGGCCCAGTCATGCGGAAGAAGTAAGCCGCAACATTCCAACAGCTGTGGTTGTAGCTTCAACGGATGAAAAAAACGCATTGCAAATTCAGGAAGCTGTAAATACACCCACGTTCCGAATTTACACCAGTGTGGATGTTGCCGGTGTAGAACTGGGTGGTGCTTTGAAAAATGTAATTGCTATTGCTGCGGGAATTTGTGATGGTGCTGGTTTTGGAGATAATACAAAGGCAGCTTTACAACCGCGCGGCCTTGCTGAGATCATCAGGTTGGGCCGCAAGTTTGATGCTGATCCTCACACATTTTCAGGACTATCTGGTATGGGTGATTTAATTGTAACCTGTATGAGTCGTCACAGTCGTAACCGTCATGTCGGCGAGAAGATTGGTAGTGGTTTGTCTCTTGACGATGTATTGGGTAATATGACCATGGTTGCGGAAGGTGTAAAAACCTGCCGCTCTACGGTTGAGCTGGCAAAGAAACTGGATGTTGAAATGCCTATCTGCTTTGAAGTGTATAATGTTCTTTTTGCAAACAAGGAACCCAGAATGGCTCTGCAGGATTTAATGACCCGGGATGTAAAACCTGAGGTTTGGTTTTAAACGAGAGGTACGCGATATGTTTAAAAATATCATGCTTGCCGTTGACGGATCTACTTATACGGATCCTGTTTTATCTATGGGTATTGATTTGGCCCGCGCTTTTAACAGTTATTTGAGAGTATTGTCTGTAGCGGATATACGCGTATTTGAATGGGCTACTGCAATTGGTTCTGATGGTTTTGTGCCAATAGCTCCTACAGGTCTTTACCAAAAAGAATCCATGCGTTTGCTTGAAGAAAAATGTGATAAGGTGCTTGAAAAATCTTCACAGATTTTGAATGAAAACCGGGTTTTGTTTGAGACAGAAAAGAAGGTAGCATCTCCGGCAAATGCAATTCTGGAGCGTTCTCATCTATCTGATTTAATAGTCTTGGGAAAATGCGGCGAATTTTCCCGCTGGGACCAACAACGGTTGGGTGCTACTATACAAATTGTAAGTCGTAATATACACAAACCCGTATTGGTAACGGATAAAGAGAGCCGGTCTATTAATCATATCCTAATTGGTTATGATGGCAGCCCCAATGCCAACCAGGCTTTACAGTTTTCAGGTCACTTGGCTGAAAAGTTACACTCTTGTGTAACGCTTATTTCAGTAACAGATGATGAAAAAATAGGTCAGCACTATATCAACGAAGCCCGAGATTATTTAAAAAATTATAATATAGAACTAGAGCATATTGTTTTACCCGGAACACCGGACAAAGAAATTGTAAAGTATGCCAAAGAGAATAAAGTAGATTTAATAGCTATAGGCGCTTATGGTCATTCCAAGCTCCGTGAGATGCTGTTAGGCAGTAATACAGAACACATTTTAAGACATTCAAACTGCCATGTCATGCTGGCACGGTAGTGATAATCAGTAGAAGAAAGGAATCAGGTTCATGGCTGAAAAAGTATTTATTTCAGAACTGCAATCGTACATTGGTAAAGAAGTTACTATCTCTGGTTGGTTATACAACAAAACCGGTAAAGGTAAACTTGCTTTTTTAATGATGCGAGACGGAACAGGGTTGGTACAGGCAGTTGTCTTTAAAGGTAATGTAGATGAAGAAACGTTTGAGCAATGTCAGCATCTTTCGCAGGAAAGCGCATTGCATGTTACCGGAACTGTAGCGGAAGACAAGCGTGCAAAGGGAGGATGTGAGATCCAGGTCAGTTCGGTAAAAATTGTTCACAAAGCCGAAGAATACCCGATTTCTCCAAAAGAACATGGTGTGGAATTTTTAATGGAGCATCGTGATTTGTGGCTGCGTTCTTCTCAACAGCATGCGATTATCAAAGTGCGTCATGAAATTATAAAATCATGCCGGGACTATTTTGACAATAATGGTTTTACCCTGGTAGATGCACCCATTTTTACACCTTCAGCCTGTGAAGGCACTACGAATCTTTTTGAAGTAAATTATTTTGATGAAAAAGCCTATCTAACCCAGAGCGGTCAGTTATATATGGAACCAGCTGCCTCTGCATTTGGTAAAGCTTACTGTTTTGGTCCCACATTTCGCGCGGAAAAATCTAAAACCCGTCGTCATTTGACCGAGTTTTGGATGGTTGAACCTGAAATGGCCTATTGTGATCTGTATCAGGATATGGATATGGCTGAAGGGCTGGTAAGTTATATTGTAGAACGGGTTTTAGAAAACCGTCGTGATGAACTCGATATTTTAGAGCGTGATATTGCTCCTTTGGAAAAAGTCGTTAAACCTTTCCCCAGAATTGATTATGATGATGCTGCCAATATCCTGAAAGAAGCAAATGCTGAATTCGTCTATGGTGATGATTTTGGCGGTGCTGATGAAACCATCATCTCTGGTAAATATGACAAACCGGTGATGATCACACATTACCCGGCAAACATTAAAGCCTTCTATATGAAAAATGATCCTGAACGTCCTGATCGTGCATTATGTGTGGATATGATTGCACCTGAAGGTTATGGAGAGATCATTGGTGGCGGTCAGCGTGAAGATGATTACGATACATTGATGAAAAAGATTGAAGCGCATGAACTTCCTATGGAAAATTTTAAATGGTATTTGGATGTACGCCGTTATGGAAGTGTACCTCACGCAGGTTTTGGATTGGGTATTGAAAGAACTGTTGCCTGGTTATGCGGAAGACAACATGTTCGCGAAACTATACCATTTCCAAGAATGTTGTATCGTTTGTATCCGTAATAAACAAGGTAATATTATAAATGAAAACTGCAGCACATATTATTGTGAGCGGTGAAGTCCAGGGAGTGGGCTTTCGTTACTATGCGTTACGGGAAGCCCAGACCTTGGGAATAACCGGATACGTACGTAACAGGGTGGATGGTAGTGTTGAAAGCTTTGCTGAAGGCCAAAGACCCTATATTGAAGCATATATTAGTGCTCTTGAGAGAGGACCCCGGTTTTCTGATGTTACACATGTGAATGTAAGCTGGCAGTCCTGCGAAAATAAATACAAAAATTTTAGTATAGAACGATAAAGGAAAACAATTGATGGATTTGGATGCAACTTTGAGACGGGTAAAGGATTTTCCCAAGCCTGGAATTAATTTTATTGATATTACCACCCTGCTTGATGATCCCAAAGCTTTTCAGGAATCTATAAAACAAATGGAAGATCATTTCAAAAATGAAGAGATTGATGTGGTTGTGGGAATTGAATCCCGGGGATTTATATTTGCCTCTATTCTTGCATACAAGTGGGGTATTGCATTCGTACCTGTAAGAAAACCGGGCAAACTACCATCAAATACAATTCAGGAAACCTATGAATTGGAATATGGTACGGATTCGCTCGAGATCCATATGGATGCAATTAAAAAAGACCAAAAAGTACTGGTAATTGATGATCTTTTGGCAACCGGAGGAACAATAAAAGCAACTACCAACCTGGTAGAGCGATTGGGTGGCATTGTTGTAGGATGTTGCTTTCTTGTAGAACTTGATTTTTTAAAAGGTCGTGAAAAGTTGGGTGAATATCGTGTAGAATCACTGGTTCATGTATCAGCTGAATGACATTATTTTACAAGAATTCTTGCTTTTTATGCTTTGTTTCATTAAACTATAAAAAGCGCTTTTAAAATTATAATCCTATTGAAACTGATTTTCCGGAGGTTGAATGTCTAATATTTTTGTTATCAATCCCGGTTCCACCTCTACAAAATTAGCGCTTTATAAAAATACCGAACCGGTATTTTCCGAGTCAGTACATCACTCTGTTGATGAACTGGCACAGTTTAGTACGATAATGGACCAGCTTGATTATCGTTTTGAACTGATTCAAAATGTATTTACCAATAAAGGTATTGATTGTAATGATATGGATGCCTATGTTGGAAGAGGCGGGTTATTAAATCCTATTCCGAGTGGAACTTATGCGGTAGATGCCGAGATGATTCAGGATTTAACCAAAGGGGTGCAAGGTCAGCATGCGTCCAACCTGGGTGGTGTGCTGGCGGCCAAATTCGCAGGTATTTGTAAAACGCCTGCTTTTATTGTTGATCCCGTTGTTGTAGATGAGTTTGATAGCGTTGCAAGATTATCAGGGCATCCTCAATTTAAACGTAAAAGTATTTTTCATGCGTTAAATCATAAAGCCGTTGGAAGAAAAGCAGCGGAATCATTGCAAAAAAAGTATGAGGATTTAAATCTCATAATCGCCCATCTTGGCGGTGGTATTTCTGTAGCCGCACATAAGCAGGGTAGAGTGGTGGATGTTAATAATGCCCTTGACGGAGATGGCCCTTTTTCCCCTGAAAGAGCTGGTACTATACCTGCTGGTGATTTGGTGAGATTCTGTTTTTCTGGTAAACCTCAGGAAAAGCAGATCTTGAAAATGTTGACCGGCAAAGGTGGTTTGGTTGCCTATACCGGATCAAATAATATTCAACAATTATTAAAAACATCGTCTGCAAATGACATCAATGTAGCTATTGAAGCAATGACATATCAAATATCAAAAGAAATTGCTGCAATGGCTGCTGTGCTTGCCGGTAAAGTGGATGCAATAGTCCTTACCGGTGGCATTGCATTTAGTAATGAGATTATTGAAAAAATAGAAAAACGGATTGATTTTATAGCACAAGTATTAAAATTTCCCGGTGAGGAAGAGATGGAGGCTTTGGCTCTGGGGGCGCTACGTGTATTAACAGGACAAGAAGAACCTAAAATCTATGCACAAGAGGCGGTTAGCTATGATCACAACGTTTGATGAGTTATTGATAGAAGTTAAAAAGAAACCCAAAAAAACTATAGCTGTAGCAATGGCAGATGAACATGAGGTACTAGCTGCTATTTCACATGCCCACTATGAAGGAATTGTAGATGCCGTTTTAGTGGGAGATAAAGAAAGTATCATCCGTACAGGTAAGGAAATAAATGTTGATGCTACACAGTTTGATATAGTTCAGGCAGACAATGAAAATCAATCTGTTGTACGTGCTATACAGCTTGTTCGGGAACGTCTTGCAGATACACTTATGAAAGGACGTTGTTCTTCCGCAACCTTGTTAAAGGGTGTATTAGACAAGCAACATGATGTAAGGACCGGTAAGCTGTTATCGCATTGTGCAGTATTGCAGATACCTAAATATCACAAGCTGATATTTATGTCTGATGGTGGTATGAATATTTATCCGGATCTGGATGCCAAAGTTGGTATTATTGACAATTCGGTAGCCTGTGCCCAAATGCTTGGTATTGAAACACCCAAAGTGGCTTTGATTGCTGCTATAGAAAAAGTAAATTATAAATCTATGCCGTGTACCATTGATGCGGCTGTATTGACTAAAATGAACCACCGTGGACAGATAAATAACTGTATTATTGATGGTCCCATGGCGCTTGATAATGCAATCAGCAAGAGCGCTTGTGAAACAAAAGGGATTGATAGTCCTGTTGGTGGTGATGCTGATATCTTGATCATGCCCAATATCGAATCGGGCAATGTTTTCTATAAAGCACTAAGTTATTTCGCGGATACCAAAACGGCAGGTATTGTTTTGGGAGCCAAAGTTCCTATTATTATGACATCGAGAGCTGATTCTGAATTGACAAAGTTTTATTCTATTGCAATTGGTTCAAGTATCAGTTCCTGGGATGAACTTTAGGAATATGTATAATCGGAGATTTGTTTTAATCCGACTAACCAAACGGAAAATATAATGAAAAAATATTATCTGTATATTGCTATTTTTTTGTTTACTACAGTTACAGGCAAAATTTTTGCGCAAAAGGAAATAACCTGGCAGGATTCCGCACCATTTCCAAAAACAATCGTGCAGCAAGGTGTCCAAAAAGATTCATTAATTACATTAACTCCCATATGGGAAGAGGATGGTAATGATATCCAGTTGGAAAATTTTACCCTGGGCGGTTTTGACTGGACCTGGCCGGATGAAACGATTCCTTTGGGCGCGGTTGAAGATATAGATGTGCGAACAATAGATGACCAGGATCTTTATCTGGTCACTGATCCCTTGCGCAGCGGTTCCAAAGTGTTTATTTATAATCCTGTAACGAAAAGGATTACCTGGGAGTATACCGGTGGAGAGCTAGTACTACCTGTTGATGCATTCGAGTTTTTGGAAAATGAACAATACCGTGTTTTGATTACTGACAGAGGCAGTCACCGTGTATTACAAATTGGACGAGAAACACAATCTATTGATTGGGATTATGGTGATCCCAATGGTCTTGAAGGTAACGGCCCTAACCAGTTATCTAATCCTGCGGATGCTGTGAAAATTGATGATAGTACAGAGTTCCTCATTGCTGATCGTGGTAATGACCGGGTAATTATTGTTGAAAAAAGTAACAAGAGTATTGTATGGGAATTGGGTTCAGCGGTTCTCAGTTCTCCGGTAGATATTGAATATATTCAGGGCGATCAGGATCTTGTTTTGATCACAGACCAGGGGCATAATCGTGTGTTACTGGTTTCCCGAGCGTCCAAAGAGATTGTTTGGCAGTATCCATCAGAAGCTATGGCCGACGATGCAACATATGGTTTGTTGAATCCTGTTGATGCGGATATGATTGAAAATGGCCATGTATTGATTGCAGATGCGGGTAATAACCGGATTGTTGAAGTTGATCCACAAAACACTGATTATTTTTGGGAATTAAAGCTTGAATTACAAGCCCTCAAAGATGTTGACCAGATTGGTTCACAATCTTCCGATTCTGAAAAACTTTTAATTGTGCATCGAGATGATGATGCAAACAAGATCATTCCTGCTCGTATAGGTTTTGAAAGCGGCTGGCGAGAATCTGATCTATATGTTCTGGATAAAGATGTGAATTTTGACTCACTCTTTTGGGATGCAGAAACCAATTCAGGTGACAATACTTCACTTGAAATGCAATTCAGATCAGGCACGGATGTAAACCATATCCAGAGACAAGACTGGATTGGACCCAGTGGAGACAGCACTACAACTTATACAAGTTCAGGTATGCGTTTGTTTTTAGATAAACATAAAGCACATAGTGTATATCAATACCGTGCTTTTCTGCAAACGGATACTCCAAAAGATACACCTGTATTAAAAGGTGTGTCAGTGAAATATCATTATTATGATACCAATGTGAATGTAACTCCAAAGCCATATTTTTGGGCATCTACAATTGGTGTTTCTGATGCCGACTCTTTGATCCCAAACTGGAAAACTTTTGAATGTGAACTGGATTTGCCGGATAATGCAGTACAACGAAGTGCTATTGATCTGTTGTTCAGAATTATTGAAAATACATCTCCATACCGCACACTTTACGAGTTTTCTGCGAATACAGATGAGAGTGTCAATACAGTAAATCTTGAAAATATACCCGCGCTTTTGGGGATTACTTCAATTAATCTGAATGCGTATCCCAGTACAAAGAATTCTGCGATTACTCCTGCACTGGTTCGGTGGAAACTGGTGTATGAAGAAGTGCAGGCAACAACATCTTCTATTCGTTTTGTTGACACTGAAGGCGAAAAAACATATGGCTATTTAGCATCAAATACTGAGCCTGATGATGATCAAACCATGGATCAGGCACTTATCAGACTTGATGATAATAATCTTGAATCCATTCGTCAGAGTTTTGATGTGCCGGTAACTGCCTGTATAAGTGGCGATTCGGAAATGGTTACTTTGGACTTGAAACAATCTTTTTTTCAAAACAGTGAAGGAATTCCTATAATCATTTCTTCAACATTTACACCCGGGAATGATACACTCGAGGTTGTAGACAGAGATACACTTGCGGTAATATATCAGGATGTTAATGATATGACAGATGTCTCGATGGATTCTGTATTGGTTGTTTTGGCAACAAATGGTAATATGACAATTGAAAACAATCAGGGTGTTTCTCTAAGTCAGGTGGAATTTGATCAGGTTATCTTTGTGAGGATTACCGATGAAATGGACAAAAACCTGAATCCCATCACCCAGGATTCTTTAGAGGTTACGTTGAAAAATACAGCTCTCGACCGGGAAGATATTTACCTGTATGAGATTCCGGATAATCAGGGAATCTATAATACAGGTAATTTTATCAACCGAGAGGGCATTCTTATTACTGACAATACCAATGGTATTGATATTAATGACGGTATACTGCAAAGTTCTTTTGGTGGAAGCATACAGGCAGAATATATTGATAATGTGATATTAACACGGTCAGTTCTGGTGCCGAGCGAACCCAATGTATTGATTGATTTGGGTGGAGAGCCTTATGTTGTTGAAGTGGCTCCTAATCCATATTTTGAATACTCGGCTACAAATTTTCGTATGCGTGTCGCTTCTGCAACGGGTTCTTTGATTGTACGCAAAGTAGAGGTATATTCACTTGCCGGTGAAAAAGTTAAAGAAATTGATGGAAATTCACTCTCTTTTGATACGGGAAGTACTGTACCCAAAGAAAAATACGGTGTTGTAGATTACTGGTGGGATTTATATAATGACAGCGGTCACAAAGTAAGCAGCGGTACGTATTGGCTCAAAGTACACGCAGACTTGATAACCGATGAATCCGGTCAATCCGAACAAATCGCTATATTTCGCAAGTTCATGGTTGTTCGATAATTAGATGAATATTGCGAATAGAGATTTAACGGTATTGGAGATCAAATGAAAACCATATTTCAAAAAAAATATTTAAAACACATATTCATTCATATTTGTGTATTCATATCATTTCTTGCTCAAACTGCTATTAGCGCATCTAATTCCGGAATAGGCTATCATGGAGCTCCGTTTCTCAAGATCAGCCCGGCTGCCCGACAAGTAGCTATGGGTGAAGCCTTTACTGCATTTGCAGATGATGTGAATCTAATGCGTTACAATATTGGTGGCTTGGGTCAATTATCTAATGAAATGCTTTCTATGAACTTTCATAACTGGATTGATGATACACAGCAGGGTTCTTTTGCATTTGCATTTCCCATGCGTTACGGTGTAATAGGAATGGATTTGACCTATTTTAATGAAGGTTCTATTACTGAAATGGATGTTAATTTCAGAGAAACCGGTGGAACCGCAACAGGTGATGATATCCTTGCCTCACTGGGTTTTGGTACTCGTCTGGGTTTGTGGGATTATGTGTTTGGTGTTGGTGCGGATGTCAAATTTTTACGCCAGACTCTTGCCGGTGAACAGAGCTCGGCTCTTGCAGTTGATGTGGGCACCCAGTTTACACTTTATGATATTATGTTTGGTGGAACCATTCAGAATATTGGTCTTACCAAAGCCAAATTCAGAGACATGTCTTCACCTTTACCCACAACATTTCGTTTAGGCGCCGGTTATACTCTGGGTAAATCAGAGTCTTTGAATATAAATTTTGCTGGTGATGTTGCCTGGACACTCAAAGAAAACCTGCGCTATTATATGGGTAGTGAAATTATATTGTCGGATTTATTATTTTTGCGTGCCGGGTATCAATTGCATGATGTTGCGGCTTCTCCTATATCCGCGGGTTTTGGTTTAAATATTCCTATGGAATGGCTGGCCAATTCAGAAACACGTATCGATTATGCTTATTCTCCGGTAGATGCTCTTGAGGCAGATATCCATCGTTTTTCTATTCTTTTGAATTTTGGTGTTGGGAAAAAACAAGAAAATAATTATGATGAATTACTGCAGCGTGAACTGGAAGCTGCACGTCAGTCCCGAATGGAACTGGATAAAATGAAAGATGAAATGTCCCGTCGTTTGGCCCGCGCACAGCAGATTGCCGCTGACAGTGATGGCAAGATTGAAGTCGAGCAAAAAACAGATAACAAGATTCTGGTAAGTATGCGTATCAACTTTGATTTTGACAAATCAGACATTCGTGATTCGGACGAGTCCACTGTAAATAAGGTGGGAGACATTCTGGCAAATTATCCCAATTCAGTTGTACATGTCTCCGGACATACTGACAGTATCGGTACCGATTGGTATAATATTCGCCTGTCTCAAAAACGTATAACCAGTGTGATCAATTATCTCAAAGAAACCAAACATTTTACTGACAAGAAATTCTACATGCCCATTGGATATGGTGAAATGCGACCCGTAGCGCCCAATTCGACTGAAGAGGGAAGAGAACGTAACCGACGTGTTGAATTTGAATTGTTTACAAATAATTCAAAACCCGAAATGCCCAATGGCTCTGCATTGATTACAGTCAAAGCCATTAACGATCAGGTAATTCAAATAATCTTTAATGGCAAAGTAGAATTTACCAGCCGTACATTTAGTTCACCTGAACGGTTAATTATTGATGTACCCAATGTTTATATGCTTTCAGACATTAAGGAAATTCCCTTGAATCGTGGACCCTTTATACGTGCCCGGTTGGGATTCCATCCCGATGGACCATTTACCCGAATAGTATTGGATTTAACAGGTCCCGTTAACGTAGAAATTCAAGCTCTGGAAAATTTTATATTTATAAAACGAAATTAATTGAATATTAATCAAGCAGGGTAACAGGGGACCCTGCTTGTATATAATTCTTGCTAATGAATTCTTGCTTTTTATCAAATGAATGCTTAACATTATTGATGCAAAATTAATACAGGTTTATTTATGAAAACTATGATGAAATTTGTTGTATCTATTGCAATACTGGTTTTAGGTTGTGGACGTACTTCTGAAGCAGTAGATTCAACAGCAACTGCTACTCTGAGCATATTTCATACAAATGATCTGATGGGTTATGTTCGCCCCTGTGGGTGAAAGACTGCACGCTACGGCGGAGTAGCCCGGCGGGCTACTTTTATCAACGATCATATAAATGAAAACAATTTCAATGTTTTTCTGGATGCCGGCGGCTTTAGTCGTGGTGCAAATCAGATTAGCCAGTTATATACGGATTATCTTATCCATGCCATGTCCGGCTTTGGATACAAGAATATAAATCTGGCCCACCGTGAATTTATAAACGGTGGTGAGATCTTGAAAACACTTGCAAAAGAAAATGATGTCAATTTTCTTGCATCCAATACATTTTATCAGGATACGGATAAACCATTTACCGAGCCTTTTCAAATTCAAATTGTCAAGGCAAAGGATGAGAATGGATTGCCATTCAAATCTATTTCTTTGGGCATAATTGGTTTATGTGATGACAGAGGTATGCTCTTTTCAAAACGATTAAAAGAGCCCATGCTGTATTGCAAAGATCCGATTGAAGTAGCAAAAGAATTGGTGCCCAAGGTCAATAAAAAGGCGGATCTGGTTGTATTGTTGTATAATGGCAATTATAAAAAATTAAAAGATATTTTGGAAACGGTTCCTGATATCGATATCGCGATTATGGGCGGGCAATATTATCTTGTTAACCCGCGTGATAAATTTGACGCAATAGTAGCCTCTTCTGTAAGTATGGGCAAGTATGGCAGCATTCTTACGGTGACATTGGATAGTAAAAAGAATATACTCGATCATAATAGCGAAAAGCTACCGTTAAAAGAAGATATGGTAGATGATCTTGAAATGTTGAAATTACTGGATAATTTTGACAAAGAATTAGAAAAATTACAGCTAGATCAAATAAACAGCGTTAAATTAAAAAGCCGGAATTGATCAAGACACATGAATGAAGATAAACGCTATTTTACATAAGGATGCTGCATGTGCATCCAATATTAACCTGACCGGTGCCAAAGCCGGCAGGTTATCTATACTTTCTGAAATGGGTATACCTGTTCCTGAATTTTATGTTGTAACTACTTGTGCTTTTAAAAAATACAGAAATAAACCTCTCAAGCTGCAAAGACAACTCGACTCGTTAACCAACTTGAATTCCCATAATAAATATGCTGTACGTTCTTCGGCTCCATTTGAAGACCATGCTTCCTTTTCTATGGCCGGTCAGTTTGAAACGTTTTTAAATGTTTCCGGTGTGGAAAATCTGGTAAATGCGATATCTGATTGCTGGAAATCTCTGGAATCCCCACATGTATCTACTTATCTGGAACAATTTGGATTTTCTGATAAGCATGCCGTCATGGCTGTTATGCTGCAGCAAATGATTAATCCTGATTTTGCGGGAGTTTTTTTTACCCGGCATCCGGTTACCGGTGACCCGGATACGTTGTTACTTGAAATCGTTCAGGGATATGGTGAAGGCTTGGTGTCTGGTGAAGAGGACCCGGTCCGGATATCCATTAACCGAAATGGGTTAACGGTAAAATCTGTTACGGGTAATACCGGATTATGGCAAACCTTGTCACAACAATCCAGATTTGCAGATCAGCTGAAATCACTGCTTGAACTGGGACTCGAAATAGAATCTATATTGGGAGCCAATCAGGATATTGAATGGGCGATCGAGAACAATAAAGTATGGATTTTGCAGTCACGTCCCGTTACCAGCAGTGTCAGCAGACAGCGCATACGCGTTGATAAAGAGGGTGGTATCTGGACCGATTACTTTTTTGCAGAGCGTTTTACAAAACCGCTGTCGCCACTTGGCTGGTCCATTTTACAGAAATGGATGGAAAAGAACGCATATCGTGATCCCCTGAAGGGATTGGGTTATAGTAAGTTGGCTGCATCCGAAAATATCACCCGGTTGTTTAAAGGTTTTCCATTTACCCGTATATCCGTATTTCAGAGTCTATATTCAGTTATTCCACTGCAATTTATCTCGCTTGATAAACAGGCGTCACTGTTATTGGGACACCGAAATGTCTGGTTGAGAAACAGTTGGCGTGGTTTCCGTTATCTGTTTCAATTGATCTTTGCCGGTGACTATAACTGGATACCCGGTGTGAATTTGATGAAATGGAGGCAATTTTCCAATCTAAACAAAGAAAAGCTGACGGTATTGAAAACCCAATTGTCTCAACCGGATAAATTGTATTCTGTTTTTGAGGAAACGGAAAGACTCACAGACAAGTTTTTATCACTCCATCGATGGAGTATTACCTTTGCTGATATATTTTATGCCTTGTTAAAGAAATGCCTCCAGATCTGTAAAATTAAACAGATCAATGAAACTTTGACGGATTTGTTAACCGGATTTGAAGAGAATGAGACCGTCAAAGCCAACCGTGCTATGCTTGCCATTGTAACAGATGCTGATATCAAGATCTTTCATGATTTGTATGGACACCGTTCGGAAAGCCTGGATATTTTTCAACCGGTTTGGAAAGATATGCCAGAGATATTGATCAAGAATAATAATGGCGGTGAAAAGTTTGCCAATAATCGTACGGATTTATTGAATCGTAGTAACCAGGCAGAACAGAACTGTATTCAGCAAATTAATAATCTGCCCCTATTTATTCGTCCTTTGTTGAAGGGCTTATTTTTCCTCTTATTAAAATACGCCCGAGAATTTACCCTGCTTCGCGAAAACCAGCGCAACGAGTGGCACAAAATCTTGTCTGGAATGCGGGATGTAGTAATTGAATATGGTAATCTCTTATACAAAACTGGCAAGCTTGTTCATGCTGATGATGTTTTTTTTATGGATCGTATTGAATTGATTCATTCTTTTATTGATTCTAAAATCCCTTACGAGCAAATTCTGTCCAGAAAGCAGGCGTATCAATCCCTGCTGCAAGGATCTCAAACCCTTCCCGAATCCCATGTATCGCATGATTTTGAACGATTGCAGGGATTTGGCGTCAGCCGCGGAATCAGCAGAGGCAGAGCGTTTGTTGCCCGTACTCTGGACCAGGCCAGACAGATTGGCGATGATGAGATATTGGTTGCTCATTCTGCGGATCCTGCATGGTCACCGGTGTTTTCGTACATCTCGGGAATGGTGCTGGAAACCGGAGGCGTACTTTCTCATGCATCTATAGTTGCGCGAGAATTTGGCCTGGCAACAGTAACGGGAATTGCCAGTGCTACCCAGCTTATTAAAAATGGTGATTTGATTGAAATAAACGGTGAAACCGGTACTGTTGAGATTATTCGTAATTAGGAAAATAGATTATGACAATTGACCAGGTAATTGATATTCTAAAACGTGATCCCGGATTTAACAGCAATGCAACTTTGTGGAAGCATTTGCCAGAACGGGAAGCACGGTACGCACCGTTTCCGGATACACTGGATCCACGCATTGTTTCGGCTTTACAGCAGCACGGAATCAAGCAATTGTATACACACCAGGCACAGGCTATAGGTTCTGCATTGGATGGTAAAAATACGGTCATTGTTACGCCTACTGCTTCAGGCAAAACCCTGTGTTATAATATACCTGTACTTAATGCCGTGCTCAAATCCCGTGAGGCACGGGCGTTGTATCTGTTTCCGACCAAAGCGCTTGCACAGGACCAGCTTTCGGAATTACATTCGGTTATAGAGTTACTTGGTGAAACTGTTGATTTTGATATCAAAAGCTATACTTTTGATGGAGATACCCCGGTATCTGCACGTAAAGCGATTAAAAGCTCGGGACATATTGTTGTCACCAACCCGGATATGATGCACGCGGGTGTATTACCACATCATACGACCTGGGTTAAACTTTTTGAAAATTTGCAATATATTGTAATAGATGAAATCCATCACTATCGTGGAGTATTTGGCAGTCATTTGGGGAATGTGCTGCGACGTCTCAAACGCATTTGCCGGTTTTATAACAGCAATCCTGTGTTTATCTGCTGTTCAGCTACCATTGCAAATCCTGTGGAATTGACACAAAAACTCACCGGCGAACCTATGAACCTGGTAGATGACAATGGCGCTCCACAGGGCGAAAAATATTTCATCCTTTATAATCCGCCTGTTGTTAATCGTGAACTGGGTATTCGCCGGTCTTACATCAAGGAAACCGAGCGTATTGCGTCGCGATTTATTGAAAACATGCTGCAGACCATTGTATTTGTGCGCAGCCGTATGAATGTGGAATTGCTGCTCACTTATTTAAAAGACCATATGCGCCACCAAAAGAAATCTGCCAGCTCTATTCGCGGTTATCGTGGTGGATACCTTCCTTTGCAAAGACGTGAAATTGAACGCGGGCTGCGCGCGGGCAGCATTACCGGCGTTGTGAGTACCAATGCGCTGGAATTGGGTATCGATATTGGCAGACTTCAAGTGTGCGTCATGGCCGGATACCCTGGCACCATTGCCAGTACCTGGCAGCAGGCAGGTCGCTCCGGCAGGCGCAGTGGATCATCATTGGCGATTCTCATAGCCTCCTCTTCGCCATTGGACCAGTATATTGTAAACCATCCGGAATACCTGTTCAGTAAATCTCCCGAAGCAGGCATTGTTGATCCGGATAATCTGGTGATTCTGCTCAGTCATATCAAATGTGCTGCATTTGAACTGCCTTTTACTACATCCGAGCGATTTGGAGAAGACCTGAAAGGTAATGGTGGACTGGACAGCACACAGGAAATTCTTGAATACCTTGAAGAAGAACGGGTCATTCACAAAGCCGGAGACAGATGGCACTGGATGGCAGAAACGTATCCTGCCGAGACTATCAGTCTACGCAGTGCTGCTGAAGAAAATGTAGTGATTATTGACAAAACCACTCCCGAGGAAAAAGTGATTGGCGAGATTGATCTGTTTGCCGCCCCCATGATGGTGCATGACGAAGCCATTTATATCCATGAGGGACAACAGTTCCATGTGGACAAGCTCGATTGGGAACGGCGCAAAGCATACGTTCATCAGGTCAAGGTTGATCATTATACCGACGCTCAGCTTAAAAGCGATCTCAAAGTCATCGAGATTACGGATGAAGACCATACCGATACCCGATCGCTGGGTTATGGTGAGATTGTGGTAACCAATCTGGTGACCATGTATAAAAAAATCAAGTTTAATACACATGAAAATATCGGCTGGGCCAAGATCGATTTACCGGAAATGGAACTGCACACAACTGCCTTCTGGTATGGTTTCCCGGAAGAGGTCCATGAAATACTGGGAATTGACAAACAGCAGTTGGGAGACGGATTAAAAGCGGCTTCTAATGTATTGAGCCATGTGGTGCCGTTATTTGTAATGGGAGACCGCCGGGACTTTGCCGCCATGCCAATGGTCAGAGCGCCGTTGTGGCAAAAGCCGACACTGTTTATTTGGGACCAGTATCCCGGTGGGGTTGGATTCAGCAAAAAGCTGTTTAGCATTTATCCTGAAATTGCCAAAGCTTGTATAGGTCTGGTTAATGATTGCGGATGCGAGAATGGATGTCCTGCATGCGTTGGGCCGGTGCTTGAAGTGGGAGATCAGGGAAAAGCTGTGTCCATTCAACTGTTTGAATATATGAGCACAACCGGGAAATAGGCGGGATCAACGTGGCCTCAATCAAGGATAAATTACGCGGTATTCAGAAATCAGTGTCAGTCACACCGCCGTTACCGGACCGTTCAGAGAAAAAGGATGCTCTTGTTGCCGAGTTGAGTGCAAGCATTGTTCAAAATGAATTGGGTGAATTTGTCCTCAGAGAGAAACGCTATCCCCTTGATTTCATGCACGGCAGCGCTTTGGGAGATTTTTTAAAACTCGGATCAATGGATTTCATATATGCTGGCAAAACCCATGACTTGCGGGATATGTCCCCGGAAAATATTATATTCTTAGATACCGAAACCACAGGACTCGCAGGAGGGACTGGCACCTATCCCTTTATGATTGGCGCGGGATTTTTTGACAACAATGAATATGTGGTACAGCAATATTTTATGCGAGATTATCACGAAGAGCCTGCCATGCTTCAGGGACTAGCGCAACTGTTCCGGGGCCGGAATGGTATTATCAGTTTTAATGGCAAGTCGTACGATTTGCCAACACTTACAACCCGATATATTTTAAACCGATTACCGGTGCCCTGGGAAAACCATCTGCATCTGGATATTTTACACACATCCCGGCGATTGTGGAAGGACCGGGTGGTTCCCTGTACCTTGCAAAACCTTGAACAACACTTGCTGGGATTCAAACGCCACGGTGATGTGCCGGGTTACGAAATCCCCATGATTTATTTTGATTATCTGCGGCAGGGAGAATACGAGCCGCTCATTCCTGTATTCAAACACAATGTGATGGATATACTCTCCATGGTGACAATTACCGTTGCTATTTCAAAAGCGTTTCAGACCCCCACAGGTGTGGACAGTTATGATATATTGGGAGTTGTGCGAACGTTTGAAGATCTGGAACTGTTTGACCTTGCAATATCCATTTGTGAGCAAAATGCCTTGCCCGGAGTAAATAATTCAGTAGATGTGATGATAAAACAAGCGTTTATATTAAAACGTCTAAAGCATTTTGATAAAACAGAACCCCTGTGGCTGGAGATTATTACCCGATCAACGCGATTTTTGCCCATTGCCTATATTGAATTGGCCAAATATTATGAACACCAGATAAAGGATTATATCAAAGCGCTGGAGATTGTTGATCGCGCTATGGAACGTGTTCGTGTGCTGGAAGAATTGCGTGGACTGATGCATGAATGCACACCAGAGCTGCAACACCGCAGGCAGAGATTGCTTGGCAAAAAAGAGAAAGGAACCGACCGTGACTGAAAAACTTTATTATCATGACAGCTATCAAACAGAATTTCAAGCACAGGTTTTGGATGTTAAAGAGATTGAGGGGAAAAGCGCGATACAACTGGACAAAACCCTGTTTTATCCCACTTCCGGTGGGCAGATGCATGATACCGGTAGATTGGGTGAATTGACAGTTTCTGATGTAATTATAGAGGATGATACTATCTGGCATATTCTGGACTCGGGAAAGTCCGAGGGCACTGTTTCAGGAGTGATAGATTGGTCACGACGATTTGAATTTATGCAGCAGCACACGGGCTTCCACATACTTGCCGGTAGTTTTAAACACCAGTTGGGTGTAGAGACGCTTGCTTCGCATTTGGGTGAGGATTTTTCTACAATCGAAACCGATGCACAAGACATTACTGATGATCAGTTTAATGCCGTTGAATTGTTGGCCAATCAGATCATTTGGCAAAATCGATCTGTTAAAGCGTTTATTGCCACTGAAAAGGATTTAGAAAATCCGGGTTTACGCAAGATCCCCGGCATCCATGAAAATGTTCGCCTGGTGGAGATTGAGGATTTTGATCTGGACCCATGCGGTGGCACCCATGTAAAATCAACCGGTGAAGTAGGTGTGATTAAAATTTTGAACAAAGAGCGTGTGAGAGGGACCTTTCGTTTTACTTTTGCAGCCGGCGGCAGGACAGTACGACTGTTTCAGGAATATCATACCATTCTATCTGAAAGCGGCAAGCTGTTAACAACCGGATTTGCAGATATACCTGCCAAGATTGAAAAAATTGCAGACGAGAACAAACTCTATTTCAAACGCATTCAGCAGATTGACAAAGAAAAAGAAGAATCGGTTATTCAAGAATTATGTGCCAAGTTGAATGATCAATCAATAGTGGATTATATTTACCCGGATGTCAGGATTGATGTTTTAAGACGCATAGCCAGTGCAGTGATCAAACAAGCTCAGGGTACGCTGTTGTTGGGAACAACAGGTGAGAATCCTGCTCTTGTGTTTGCTACCAGCCGAAAAGATCTGGATCTGCGTTCGGTTTTTCGTGAATCCATTGCCATGATCAACGGCAAGGGGGGAGGTCCGGCAGATTTTGTTCAAGGCGGCGGACCGGATTCTGCAAAGATAAACGATGCATTGCAGTTTGCAAAATCCCAATTAAAAGTGAGTTAATGTCCAGTTGCCTCATAATAAAATGTAACCGTAGTTATTAGAGAGGAAAAAGGAATAATGAACAAGACTATCATAAGACTCTGTCCTTCCAAAAACGTCTCCGCCCGTTTCTATCTGTCAGTGCGAAGATATCTAATAACTACAGACCATTTTAATTGGGTAGCCCAAGGCCACCTTGCATAAAATATGAAGAATGTAAAATAAAACAAACGATATAAATTATTTTTGTAAAGCTGTTCTTTGAATACGATTAATTTTTTCAACCATAGTTTTTTGCAAAAAGAATGGATCAAGTGCGTGAAACTGTTTGGTTAATTTTGATTTGGTACTCTGATCAATAAAGTCAGATTCAACAAGCCGCTGGTAAGGAGTTTTGGGCTTGTCATATTTTTTGATAATTTTTGATCCGACGCGTTTTTTTTCGAGCAGCTTAACAGATGGTATAAAAAAGTTAAAATACAAACGCCATTCCGTGGTGTAGAGTTGGTTCATCATATCAACAAGCTCGATTTTATCAAAACGCTCATAGCCTAAATACTGCCGAACATGTGTCCAGTTTTTTTCTTCAATATGAGCATTGTCATTTTTCTGGTAAGCACGGGACCTTGTAAAGCGGATTGGTTTATCTCTATTTACAAAGTGCCCGTATAGATGCCAGTTTAAGAATTCGGAGCCATTGTCGCAATCAAAGCCGAGAAGTTTAAATGGCAGGGTATGCTCAATATTATCAATTGCTTGCAATGTGCCTCGCTCACCTTTTCCCCAGATGGCGCGCTGTTCGGTCCAGCCGGTTGCGATATCAACAGTGTTGACAGTATAAACAAACTGTCCTTCAACTGAGGTGCCGCAATGGGCAACAGTATCCGCTTCGAGATAACCGGGCGTTGTCTCATCCCATTGATTGGTTTTTACAGGGATGTGCTTTTTGAGGATTGAACCTGGTTTGGTGGTGGCCAGTCCCTGTTTGGTAAATTTTGCACGGTTTGGCTTCATAAGTCGATCAATGGTTGCCGGTGATATTTGTAACAAATCGATTTTAACACTATCGGATAGAGGGAATGGATAATGAGGCAACCAAATCGGTATAATGGCTTTTAAATTTTTAGAACAGGGAAGGTTGGTCTTTTTCCACAAGTAGACTAGTGTTTTAAGGATTTCTGGATCAGAGTATTTGACTTTACGCCCTCGTTTTTTATACGTGACATTGATTGTTGATTGCTCCCTGGCATTGAGGAGTCGAATAGCATATTTTCGATTGTATTTGCATACAGCACAAAACTCGTCCAGTATTTTTTGTTTCTCTGTTTTGCTTGCTTTTTGATATCGCATTTTGATTGAGGCTGCATATTCTTTTTTTGATTTGGGTCCCATAATTTATGTCTCCAAATAACTCTATAGTTACATAAATTATGAGGCAACGTCTATATTCCCATTTTCTCATGGTTACTTTTTTTATGAGTCAATGCGATGTAAAGTAATGTAAAAATAAAACCTTGACATTTTTTAGAAAATTCAGTATTATATTGCTCATGAAATTCTGGGGCTATAGCTCAGCTGGGAGAGCGTTTGACTGGCAGTCAAAAGGTCGGGAGTTCGATCCTCCCTAGCTCCACGTTCCATTTCATGATGTTCTCCTTTATGTTAGTGCCGCGGGGGTGATGTCCCGCGGCGTTTTATTTTTATGCTGCACAAACAACCTGAAATTTTTTTGCTATTCCCAACCAAAAATATTATATTAATTTTTTTTATGAATTTGGATAGATAACATTATTTTAATGTTACTAAAGGGGCAAATTTTTAATAGGGGAAATACCAAGACCACCGAATATTTATATAATTGCAATTGAGTATTGAAAGGGGAGTTGTTTTGAAAAAGTATCTATTTCTATTTATTATTATTTTCATATTTACAAATAATAGTTTTGCATTCCCAAAATATGGGATTTTAGTAGGGACGAATGTTGAAAAAATGGATTACAAAAATTTTGAACCCAAAGAATATCATTATCTGCCAGGTTTTATTATGGGTATGTTTGGTGAGAAACAAATTACATCACGCTTGTCCTTAAACCTTGAGCTTGCATATAATTATTCTCGTAATGAGTATGTTTATTATTCAACCGATGAAATGTATGTTCAAAGTACATATACTAAACAATATCTTTCTTTACCCATTTTATTCAAAATGAATTTAATACAGAAACTCGATCTACAATTGGGTATACAATCGAATTATAATCTTGTAGGAATGGAATATGCTAGTCTCTTTCCAGAGACGGAATATAAAGCGAAAGGAAATATTACATCCCAAATGCGAAAGAATGATAATTTCTTCTGTGTAGGGTTAGGAAAACAATTTGATATTTTTCACAATAATTACAGATTGGATTTAAGGTTCTTGAAAGGAATCAATGATAATAGCTTTTTGCCAAAAGAAGATATGAGAGAGCCCTGGAAATTAACACGAATTGAATTACTATTTGGGATGGAATTGTAATAACAAGGCTAATTAAAGAGATGGAGAAATAATTTTCTTTCAATAAAAAAAAGCCGTTGAAAGACACAATTCCAACGGCTTTGAAAAGAATACTATTTATGCTTATTCAATATCAAACCGGTCCGCATTCATGACCTTTGTCCATGCTGCAACAAAGTCCTCTACGAATTTTTCTTTAGAATCATCCTGAGCATAGACTTCGGCAATTGCCCTTAGTTGAGAATTTGAGCCCAATACGAGATCTACCCGCGTAGCAGTCCATTTTACTTTGCCTGTTGCCCGATCACGACCTTCATACAGATCTTCATCTTTGGAGGTGGGTTTCCATTCTGTGCCCATATTCACCAGATTTACAAAAAAGTCATTTGTAAGCGTTTCCGGATTTTGGGTAAATACGCCATGCTGTGATTTCTCAAAATTGGCATTCAATACACGAATACCGCCAATAAGCACAGTCATTTCAGGAGCGGTCAGCGTTAACAGTTGAGCTTTGTCCAATAACAGTTTTTCGGTAGATACCGCGTATTTGGTTTTTACATAATTGCGAAATCCGTCTGCAACCGGTTCAAGGACTTTGAATGCTCCTACATCGGTTTGTTCCTGTGTGGCATCTGTACGTCCCGGAGTAAAAGGAACAGTTACTTTATGTCCTGCGGCTTTTGCAGCTTTTTCAATTCCCGCGCAGCCGCCCAGAACGATCAGGTCCGCAAGGGACACTTTTTTACCATCAGATTGCGCGATGTTGAATTCGTTTTGGACAGACTCTAATTTTTTTAGCACGGATTCTAATTGCGCTGGTTGATTCACCTTCCAGTCTTTTTGGGGAGCAAGACGGATACGTGCTCCGTTTGCGCCGCCGCGCATATCCGACCCACGGAATGTAGATGCTGACGCCCATGCGGTTGAAACCAGTTCCGATACTGACAATCCAGCGTCCAGGATTTTGCCTTTGAGACTTTCAACATCTTGTGCATCGATCAATTTGTGATCCACAGCAGGGACGGGGTCCTGCCAGATCAATTCTTCAGCAGGTACTTCGGGACCCAGATAGCGGGAGCGTGGCCCCATGTCGCGGTGTGTGAGTTTGAACCAGGCACGTGCAAAAGCGTCTGCAAATTCATCGGGATTCTTGTGAAAACGACGCGAGATCTTTTCATAAATCGGGTCCATGCGCATTGCCATATCCGCGGTTGTCATGATGGTTGTGACTTTTTTAGACGGATCGTGAGCGGCTGGTGCAAGGTCTTTATCATTTGGATTTACCGGCACCCATTGCCAAGCCCCGGCGGGACTTTTTACTAAATCCCAATCATAACCAAAGAGCATGTCAAAATAACCCATATCCCATTTGATGGGGTTGGGTGTCCATGCACCTTCAATACCGCTGGTAATGGTGTCATCACCCTTGCCGCTGCCATGACTGCTCATCCAGCCCAGTCCCTGGTTTTCGAGAGGAGCGGCTTCCGGCTCGGGACCCACGAGTTTGGCGTCTCCGGCACCGTGGGTCTTACCAAATGTATGTCCGCCCGCAACAAGCGCAACGGTTTCTTCATCGTTCATGGCCATTCGCGCAAAGGTTTCGCGAATGTCGATAGCGGACTTAACCGCACTGGGTTCGCCGTTTGGGCCTTCGGGATTCACATAGATTAATCCCATTTGTACTGCCGCAAGCGGGTTTTCGAGGTCCCGTTCACCAGAATAGCGCTTGTCGCCCAGCCATTCGCTTTCTGCACCCCAGTAGACATCTTTTTCAGGTTCCCATACGTCTTTTCGACCGCCGGCAAAGCCAAAGGTTTTCAGGCCCATAGACTCGAGCGCGCAATTGCCCGCAAGAATCATAAGATCGGCCCACGAGATCTTGTTGCCATATTTTTGTTTGATAGGCCAGAGTAAACGACGAGCTTTGTCCAGGTTTGCATTGTCCGGCCAACTGTTGAGGGGTGCAAAACGCTGTGTGCCGGTACCGGCGCCGCCACGGCCATCTCCAACACGATATGTACCGGCACTGTGCCAGGCCATACGGATAAACAGGCCGCCATAGTGGCCGTAATCCGCGGGCCACCAGTCCTGCGAGTTGGTCATTAATTTATAAAGGTCATCTTTGAGAGCTTTGAGATCGAGTTTTTTAAATTCTTGAGCATAATCAAAATCCTCACCCATAGGGTTGGATAAATTTGAATGCTGGTGTAAAATATCCAGATTCAACTGGTTCGGCCACCAGTCCTTGTTCGATGTGCCGCTCCCCGCAGGGTGGCCCATTGAAGCCATGTGTTTCTCTCCATGCATAGTTATTTCTCCTTTTGTTGTATTGTATATATTTTCTTTTAATATTCGGAACGATTATTAATTAAAAGTGTTTATTTTCTCTGCTTTTTGAATTCAAAAAAATATTGTACGAGTCTATATAATATAAAGGTGAAAATTTACGCCATTGTCAAGATCAAACTGGCTAAAACCAGTTAATAGGCTTGATATTACTGCAAGTTACTGCTATAAGTAATGTTTTTAATGATTGGGGATGTACGAATTTCAGGTTTTGGCACCAATTGTCAGAACGGTAAAATCAATTAATTATTGGTAACAATATTTCGCTGGCTTTTGCAATTTGAATTTATCGTGGTTTACTTCTATAATGTCCTCTTACATATGTTCCATCTTTACGATAATACCCTTTAACTTTGACAGTTTTAGGCCTGCCTGTAATTTTGCTTTTTTCTCCATAATAAGATCCGTTTTCAGCAACATTGGGACTAAAAGATGATTCACTAGATATAGATGAAGTTTGTGTTGAGGTTGTTAATGGTTTAGTGGGATTATAATTTGTTGAATTTTTTACGATTGGGGTAGTTATGTTTTGTATTGTGTCAGTTTTGTTTTGCAGTTTACTGTTTTGCGCGAATGTGTTTGCAATTTCACTTTTATCTTCCCAATTGTATACTTGATTATTTTTAAAAAATACTATCGATTGTCCATAACACCATTTCTCCTCATTGTTACCAAGTAAATAAATTCTTGTGGGTGTACCTAATGACTTTGATACCCTTGATTTATCATAACCAATTTCAAGACTGTTAAAGTTTGGATCTTTTATCCCTGTAAAAAGAGGTAGATTGTTAAAATTAGACCAAGCTATTACTTTTCCGTTTTTGTCTAAAGTAATTGAAGAAATATTGTAATATAATAGCTTTTGATTTTTGGATAATAAAAATGAAGTTCTGGTTGGTTCACCCAATTGTGACAAGACTGTTTCTTCAGATGTACCTAAATTAATTGAATTTGATGTAGCAAAACATAAAGTGAAATGAAAAATGATTACAAAGCATTGTAAACAAAATCTTTTAACAAAAGTAAACATGATATACCTCATCAATAATTGTTAAAAGAATTCTCCATACTGGCAAATACTCTTTTGATGCTTGAATTCTTTTTTTAATTTACCCTTTTAATTGTAAAATAGTTCGAGATTTCTGTTTTCTATCCCGATATCCCCATATTTGAAAACAGTGTTAATTATAGATAGTAAATATACAGTAAATTGTCAAGTGTTTTTGTAGAATTTTAACGAATTGTTTTTTTTTAATGAAATATATACCTTCTTTTTATATGATCTATATAAAATCAGTAAACGGTTTTATATCTGAGTTGAATTTCTATTTTTTCCCTTTAATAATAGCCAAATACTATATATAAAAAAGCCATACAATAAGTTAAGAGTGTAGATAATATTCACGATCAGCAACCGCATCCTGCGGGTTTTTGACTGTTTCATACTGCTTACTAATTATAAAGTACCTAGTATTTTTGTGTTAGTACGGGATATTGAACATCATAACCTTTAACTGAATGCCAGATGATTCGGTTAAAAGTATCTTCATCGATCTGATCAACCTCATCCAGATCCTGTTCAAGCGATTTTTGGGCCCAATAGAGTGCATCTCCGTTCAACGTTTCCAGAGGCGGATTCAATTCGCCGAGCTTTATGTTGCTTGGCATGACTGTATAGGGTGTGAAATCCGGTGTGTTGGTAAAGCAGTCTGTCATGGGCTCGGCGGCCAAATCAAACTGGTTCATGGGAGGAATGCCGAGAATATTTTCCATTGTGCGGACCATATTGATTTGAGAGTAATAGGTCGAAATGACCTCACCGCGTTTTGTGTAGGGACTTATCACCAGTCCTACTGTGCGGTGTCCGTCCACGTGGTCCAGGCCAGCCTGCGGATCATCTTCGGTTACCATAATACAGGTTTCGTTCCAGAATTTACTATGGGATATCGCATCAATGATTCGTCCAAGTGCCAGATCATTATCTGCTACGGCAGCGCGTGGTGTAGGTCGTCCGGGCCGTGTTCCGGATGTATGATCATTGGGTAATAACATAATAATGAAATTGGGGAAATTGTTGTTCTTTTCAAAAGTTTTAAATTCTTTGATGAATTCATCCGCCCGGTACACATCGGGTATATTGTTGGTGAATCCTATAAATGTGGGGCACATATACGGTTCAAGTTGTTCAAGATTGGCTTTGGCATGGATTTTTATTTTGCCGGTCCCAGCCATGTAATCCTGATAAATATCTGCAAAGGTTGCGTCTTTAGGTTTCACTATTGTATCCATAAATTCACCATAATCCCGAAATGTCAATCCATGGCTAAGAACATTGTCCCATATAAAACCAGAGCTTGCATAAGCCAGGGCATCATCACCATCATATGGATAACTGCGGGTAAAATCCCCGAAAAACTTTTCAAGATAATCCGTTACATAGGCTTCGTCAGTCCATTGATGACCGTCTGCACTTAGAATACCACTGCAATAAAAATTATCCAGCAAAACAAAGGTTTCTGCTAATTTATGATGATTCGGAGTTACATCTCGTCCGAAATGTACAAGATTGATATCGCCATTGCCCTGTGGCATATCACCAAATACCTGGTCATAGGTTCGATTTTCTTTAATGATATATACAACATGTTTGAAATGTGAGACCTGGGTTGGTATCTGTGGAACCGGTACTTTGCTTTTTAATTTATTATCTGACTTGACTGCCACCAGATTTTGAACAAAAGTATTGTTCTCATGTACAGTTTCGGTCATTTCGGATAATTTTTTTTCATCTGGTATGGGTATAATAGAAACGCTACCCATGTGATCATGGGAATTAAATCCGCCTCTGTCCGTACGTTGATTTCTCGAGCCGATTCCTTTAACATTTGCTACATATAAAAAATTTGATTCTTTATCCAGAATTACAGAAGCGGGGTACCAGCCTGTTGGAATGAATCCCGTGATTTTACTAGGT
The DNA here is from genome assembly GCA_963693055.1 of bacterium. Lineage (GTDB taxonomy): Bacteria > Zhuqueibacterota > Zhuqueibacteria > Residuimicrobiales > Krinioviventaceae. Next base: position 3,276,228 of record OY843751.1, on the reverse strand, counting down.
GTACCAATTTCCACTATACAAATTGCATTGTCTGTTCCGTTTGCTATATAAAGATATTTCCCATCAGGAGAAACTGTTAATGCGTTAGGAGCACTGCCGAAAGGCAGATCCTTTTGCATGTGTACAGAGATTTCTTCAATAACTTTGTCTGTATGGGTATCGATTACAGAAATAATATCACTATTCGCGCAGGCCACAAATAGCCGTGTTTTATCCGGGTTCAATGCCATCCCGCTTGGATGCAATCCTACATCAATACTTTTTGTCTGAACATTTTTTGTTAAATCAATAACGGATACAGAACCATTATTTGCGATACCGGTTTCAGGATCGACCAGTACCTGGCTGCCGGATGTGTTATAGGTGGATTCCCCCTCATGTGGTACCCGACCGCCCCAGTTGCTCACATAAGCCTTTGAATCAGAGCCAAGAACAACCTCGTAGGGAGCAATACCCACCGGAATTTCTTTCACTGTTGTGTCTGCCAGATCAACTACTCCCAGGGTATTGTTTCGACTCAGCGTAACATAAATTTTGTCTTGTTCTTCATCTAGTACCAGGCCTCCGGGAACAGGGTTTCCACCGATAGGGGGAGATGGTAATTTGATTGCGTTCTCCCATCGTAATACTAGATCTTTATCCAATTCAGCAATGAGAATTTGATCTTCTGCCTCGGTAACAAATACTTTTTTGCCATTTGTAGAGACGCACAAGCCAGTAAATGAACTCCCGCTTTTTTTATAATTCAAGGATTGTAGAATGGTCCGATCTTTTATACGAATGATATCGAGAGATTTTCTGTTTTTTACTGCGAGTAGGTTCTTCCCTGGAATCAGTGCAATATCAACAGGTCTTCCCGGAAATGTTACCTGAAATCCGGCAGGGCGTAGCAATTGATTAGTCGGGACCAAAATACTCCCGTCGGGTTGAGGACCAACTTTGATATTGCTTTGTGCTTCTGCTTTTTCCAAGATAATTAACACACTAGACAAAATTAACAAGGCTGAAATAATTCTTCTCATTGGTTTCATAAACTAACTCCATTAAGCATGTTAAAAAATTGACAAGAATAATTATCCTGGTTGTGATTTTAGAAAAACTTAAAGTTGGCAGTATGTATATTAGCCAAAATTCAAATTTATACTATCCTTTTAAATGCTTACTACTATTTCATCTTATACGGCAGCGGTTTGGGCTCAAGCATATCCACAAGTTTGTCTTTGAGCGAGAATGCGCAAAACATGTTGCCGGTAGGATTGTAATGGCCGATATAATACCGCGCGAGGTAATCCTTTACGCTGATGTTGAACTGTTTATAATCCTGTTCATGCGCGTCCATCAGGTCAATCATGGGCAGATTTTTCGATTTCATGTAATCCACAAAAGGCTGGTCCCAGCGTTTGCCCTCGGTCAGGTATTTTGCCACTGATCCCGGAGGGAACGACAGCACCCAAAGGATCTTTTTATTATTCTGTCTGGCAAACGCTTCGGCCTTTTCCACAATCCGCATGGATGCAGTAAGCGCCGCTTTCTGGTGCAGTTCTTCCGCAACTGTCGCCAGGGTGCCATTGTCCTCAATCGAGGTATTGATACCATGCGTAGTTGCCAGATCGGTTATTTCTTTATAGGTCTTGTTGGGATTTTCCTGTTTCGAATTGAGGTGTGCAATCATGATCTTGGCTACAAAATCGTTTTGGAATATTGCATAGGTTTTATCCAAATCGCATAGATCGTAAACCGATTCAGGAGTAGGACAGGGGTTGGCGTGCTCGGTGATCTGTCCGGATTTCAGGTCTACGGTTACAAAGGGCAGTGTAGGCTCTATGAACCGGGGATGTTTGCGTCGTCTGATGTTGCGCCAGGAATCGAGATTGCGGCGGTGGTCATCATCGTATATATTGAAAATGATATATTCTGAAGGTGTGCGTTTTTCCTCTTTTAGCATGCGCAAATAGGCCTGATAAACCGACCATCCGCCAATACCAAAATTACGTACCGGCTCCTGGAAATGCGCGGCCAGCACTTCCTGCCAGGTTTCGCCATCGCTTACCTGGTGGCACTGGGTAAAGCTGTTACCATAAGTGTTAATGCGGCAGGGTTTATCATTGTATTGGATCATGATCCGTTCACCATCGGTGCCCGCATAGGTATAAATGCATTCTGCCCCGTCAATACCGTCCGTATAGCGGTCATTGTTCAGCAGCCAGCCGAATTCACTGTGATATTTTGCAAAGGGGAACGCTTTACCAGCCAGCCATTGTTTTACTTCATCCTGTGTGTAGAGAATCGATTCAAGAAAAGAGCGCATATCCACAATTTTATTGCTATCGGCTGCAAATCCTCTGAGTGAATTCATGAAAAACGCCGCGCCTGCTGACAGAATTGCTTTTTTTTGAAAATCTCTGCGTGTATACCGTTTCATATTACACCTCTAAATTCGGTTGTAACATTTTTCCCCACATTTATGATATTATACGTTACATAATGGAATGATTAAATTCAATTGTTTTTTTGAATAATTGTTTTATTATCCTGTTTGATGTTTTAATCACATATAAAGATTTCGTATTTATAGTGATAATAGTTTTCGAGCTTTATCTTGAATCCATAATTTGTTCTGCAAAATCAGTGGTGAGCAACTATTAAGTATAATTATTGTCAATTGTTTTGTAATACTGCTTTAAAATTGATAAATTGTTTTGAAAAATTACCGGTACTGAAAATGAAAACAGCATACGTGATGAAGACCAGAATATTTATATTACTTTTAATGAGCGTTAACCTTCTTTTTGCTCAGGTAGATTTTACTGCTAACCCAAATAGTGGATTTATCCCTTTGAATGTACAATTCACTGCTCAAGCTGATGACAGTTTGCAATATGAATGGGATTTTGGTGATGGTACTGTAACTTCTCATTTGAAAAACCCCAAACATGTATATACCAAACCCGGATACTATACTGTTACCTTGACTGTCATGGGTGCAGATACGGTTGTAATAACCCGCAATGCATTAATACAAGCTCATGAGCGTGAAAATTTGCCATTACCACCAAAATGGGCGTTTGAACCCTGGGTGTGGGAAGATAATGATAATACACAACGGCGTACGCTTGCAATTGCCAATAGTTATAGAACGTATGATATACCTGCGCGTGTGGTCATTATTGACAGTCCCTGGGAAACATCATATAACACATTGATATTTGACAGTACCCGCTATGAAAATCCCCAGGGGATGATCAATGAGCTGCATGATAAGCAATACAAGGTCATCATGTGGATCACGCCACTCATCAACACAGAGTCTGTTGATGCTGCTTATTGGGGCAAAGCCACGAATTATGATTATGCATTTGAAAATAACTTTTTTACGGCAGAAGGAGAAAGCTATACCTGGTGGAAAGGAAAAGGGAGCTTTATAGATTTTACTAATCCTTATGCGCTTGATTGGTGGCATGGTCAACTGGATAATGTTATGGATATGGGCATTGACGGTTGGAAAACAGATTCCGGGAATCGTGTTTTCCCACATGGAGCGTCCTGCTTTAATGATACCATAACATATAAAGAATACAGTCAACTGTATTACATGGATTTTTATGAATATACTCGTGAAAAAACAGATAATGATTTTGTGATCTATGCAAAATCTATGGATGAGCAGCAAAGCGATTCAATTTTTGTCCCTCACAATTATGCCCACACTTTTTTTGTAGGTGATCAACTGCATGACTGGAGCGATATGGGGCTGCCCAATGCAGTTGATAATATATTCATGTCTTCAGACAGTGGGTATCATGTTGTTGGTTCTGATATTGGCGGATATATGGGTGAAACGGATGTAAATTATAAATTGTTTATTCGTTGGGCGCAATTGGGAGCTCTTTGTCCATTAATGATTAATGGCGGTCAGGATGAGCACCGCCCCTGGATGTTTCAAGATCCCACTCTGGAGGTGTATCGATACTTTGCCAAACTGCACAGTGAATTGGTCCCGTATATATACTCTTACGCAGTTGATGGAGCTATAACAGGTAACAGTATTGTAAGGCCATCCATTGGTGACAGACAATATACCCTGGGAAATGAATTGTTTGTATCTATAATATATGGATTGTTTTCTTCCAAACGAAGAACTGTCGAGTTTCCAGCAGAATCAAACTGGATTGACTTTTGGGATGATAATAAAATCTATAGAGGGGGAGAAAGACTGGTTGATAAAGATTTCCCTTATGAACAATACCCGGTGTATATAAGGGAAGGCGCAATCATTCCTATGAATGTTGTAGATGATGTTACAGGGCATGGCAGCGAATATTCTTCCGGTTATTTGACCTTGATACATTATCCTTCTGATTCTTCTTTCTTTAACTATTATGATACCGATGAATCATTTACAATTACTTCTGTAAAAAAAGAATTTGGTAGACAGATTTATACAGGAGCTGGAAATGAAAAGCTGCTTTTTAGGATAAAATATGATGAGAATGTGAATACCATAACGTTAAACGGTACCGAACTAGCACAGATCTCAACCTATAATAATTTTTTACATGCTGAATCCGGTTGGTTTTATCAAGCGGCTGATGGCTATCTTTGGATAAAGTTTGATCAAGCGGGGCGGCCTTGTGATTTGAGAATTAAACAAATATCCGCATCATTTACGAGTGACATGCAAAGCGGTAATGCTCCACTAAAAGTGCAATTTACAAACCAGTCAACAGGAACGGTTAACAGCTCAATTTGGGATTTTGGTGATGGGTCAACAAGCAACGTTTATAATCCTGTGCATACCTATGAGCAGACAGGCATATATACAGTTTCTTTGCGTGTTGAAAATAAAATTGCGGCTGATGAAATGGTGAAATTGGAATTTATTAAAGTGGGAGATAGCCGGCCGGTTGCAGCCCTGAGTGCTGAACCCAGACAGGGAATTGCGCCATTGTTGGTCCAGTTTACGAACCAGTCTACTGGCGAGTTTGATTCTATAAACTGGGACTTTGGGGATGGAAGTCTATCCAATGAAAATAATCCCATTCATGTTTACACTCTACCGGGTCAATATAATGTTTCATTAAAGGTATTGGGAGCGTCTGGTGCTGACTCTTTATTAATGACGAACCTGATAACTGTCCAGTCTGCACCACCCGCAGCCAATTTTGGGTTCACGCCTGCCAATGGTTTTGTGCCACTCACAGTCCAATTTTCTGACAGCTCAACAGGTGAGATTGAAAACTGGAAATGGATGTTTGGGGATGGAGACACAAGTGACGTTCAAAACCCTGAACATGTGTATGAATTATCTGGAGATTATGATGCTACACTGATTGTTACAGGACCCGGTGGTGTGGATACTTTAAAACAGGAGCAGGTTATTCATGTTCAGGATACTCCACCGGTTGCAAACTTTGGCAGCAATGTAACCCACGGTTCAGTGCCTTTGATGGTTATGTTTACTGACAGTTCTAAAGGTATTATTGAACACTGGCTTTGGAACTTTGGAGACGGGACATTTAGTGAGCAGCAGCATCCGGTACATGTTTATGATCGTGTTGATTCTTTTAATATAAGCCTGACAGTTAAAGGACCGGGGGGAGAAGATTCCATCACCTACCCCAATTTTATAAAAACCAACTTTCCAACATCAGTTGCTGATGGTGCAGAAAATCCCATACCTGACGATTTTCAATTATACCAGAATTATCCCAATCCTTTTAATCCCGTTACTACCATTCAATATGCACTTCCAAAATCCTCAAATGTTACCATATCCGTTTATAACATACAAGGCGTTAGGGTGATGCATTACGAGAAGGGCAAGATGCAGGCCGGATATCATACTTTGACATGGGATGCACATTCAAACTCATCCGGATTGTATTGGATACGCTTGAATGCCGGTACGTTTACCCAAACCTGCAAATGTTTATTGATCAAATAGCTGTGGCATTACCAGCCGCCACCGCCGCCTCCTCCGCCGCCACCTCCGGAGAAACCGCCACCGCTGCTTCCCGAGCTTGAACTTGGCGCTCTTGAAGAGGACGTAATCGCTGATGAAAATGAAGAGCCCAGCGTCGACGTAAGCGTTGTTATATTTGAGGTACTGTAATGATATCCGGAATACCAGGTTGGAGTATAATCCTTGTATTGACTGGATTGTGAAAGACTGTGTTCAAATTTTTTACTCCATTCGGTTTCAACGTCCAGTGCTATGGCATAAGGTAAATATCTCTCAAACTGTTCAGGCGTTTGGGGAGGGGACATGAACTGCAAGCGTTCTTCTTCGGCAATTTTTAGATACATTCTAAACCCTTCAATATGGTCCATGACCTGTCTACCCAAAATTGTTGGTGCTTTCAAAAGGTCTTTAAAAACCACATGAGCTATCACGATCAATAGTAGAAACAATGCGGCACCGGGTGAAGTTGCGTAAGTGAAAACACACAGCCCTACCAATTCGCCTATAAAAAATGGCAACGCAAACAAGGTAATTCCAAGAATACCTGCTTTTTCCTTGATGTCCCTGGTTTTGCCGGTCAGCAACGCATACCAGCTTTTCACGACTCCTGACATGAGAAAAAATGTGCCTGCCGTCCAACCTGACAACCACAATGCCATAAATGCAGCCACTGCTTTGTCAGCTGCGGTTAGAATAATTAACGCAAAGGTAATGATTGTTATGATGATACCAGGTGTAATGAACCTGCTGTTAGTCTTAAAGTTTAATGTTTCAAAATTCAGTTTCAAGCTAGTTTTAAGTGCCTTGATTGCTGATTGTATGCGTGCATGGTTGCTTTGGGTTAAAACAATGGAATTGGAAGAAGAAAACAATTTTTTAGCAATCTGTTTTTCTCCAGCTTCCAGTTTGGACTCGTTTGTACCGGTCTTTACCAGAGTGAATTTTTTCTTGTTTTCTTTGATAGTGATATAACCCTTGACAGCCATGTTGACAATTGCTGCTGCAAACACTTTGTCACTATAGCCCATTTTTGATACAAATCGAGTGGCGGCTGGTGAATATCCATCCGGGGGTACAAATTGTGGTATGATTGTCTCTTTTTCAGGATCTTTACCTACCATTGTCCAGGCTAGTGAATAATAGATCAAAAGTAAAATAAATCCTGCTAATGCAACAAGAGTTGTAGGATTGTTGCGAACAATCAATCGCCCTTTGTCCATCATTGTTGGCTCGGGAATAATCCCTTTGGTAAAACCAACAGCAATAGTAAGCCCTTCCCAGGGACTCAGGTATTGGGTAGTAGTAAAACTAATGCTGCCATCAGTGTTGATTTTACTTTTAAAGCTTTGTTCAGTTGAGCCATATGCGCCAGTATAAGCTGCACTTTGAATTATATCTGCTCTTGGGGGAAGGTGAATGGTGGCATTTGCGTTTTCTATCATGAACCCCCAATCATTACCGGTAACATTCCAATAGAGTTCATCATAGTCTTTAAAAAAGCCAAGCTGATTTTGGGTTTTATAAACCAGTGTATAAGTATATTCACCCGGTTCAAGAAAGACATCGCTGCTGCCAAAATATATCTTAATTCCGTCTGACATTTTTTCGGTATGATAGGGTTCTGTTTGTCCATTCTTCATAACATCAAGTATGTCAAAAGTAATACGAACCGTGTTGCCTATTCGATCTTTATATTTTGTTAAAAATGTTCGGTAAATGCCTCGTTTAATCTGATTTCCATTGCTGTAAACTTTGATCGTTTCTGTTATAGTCATGGATCCATCAGACTGAATTTGGATTTCACTATCAAAGCTGATGATTCTTTCCAGCTCTGAACGGGCAAATAGAGGAGAGAGGATGCACAGTATCCATAAAATGATATGTGAGATTTTTTTCATAATACGACTCGTGTTTAAAAGGATACTTTGGGTACAGCGCCTTCGGATTCATCCATTTCAAAATATTCTTTTTTCTCAAATTTAAAATATCCGGCAATGATATTATTGGGAAAAGTTTCTATCATAATGTTTAAATTCCGAACGGTACCATTATAATATCGGCGGGCCAATTGGATCTGATCCTCAATTTCAGATAGCTGGTTTTGCAAGTCCAGAAAATTCTGATTAGCCTTTAAATCCGGATAGTTTTCTGCAACAGCGAACAGGTTTACAAGAGATTTTGAAAGTGCATTTTCCAATTTCCCTTTTTCAGCAGGATTAGCTTCTTTTATGCTTTGACTGCGCAGTTCAGTTACCTTGCTTAGCAATTCTTTTTCATGAGTCATATAGCCTTTGACTGTTTCTAAAAGATTGGGTAACAGATCAGTTCGCCTTTTTAGCTGTACGTCAATACCGCTCCAACCTTCTTCAGCGAGATTTCTATTTTTTACAAGTCGGTTGTAAATGGTAATTCCCCAAAGCGCAATCAAGACGGGTATTGCAACGAGATAAACAAACATTTGTTAATGTCCTTTCTTTGTAAACTCTTTTTAAATATAGGGAATTGTTTATTGTGGCTCAATTGATATTTTTATTAACCCCCACTTTTTAATGTAAATTCCATCCAGGATTGGGTTTTAAAATATGAATGATTGTTCAATTTTTCTATTGACTTGAATGTTTAAATTTCGTAATATTGTGTAGCAAAATACATTTTTTTTGCTAATAAATTCATTTTTTACTTGACAAAATGTCAAGACAAGTAGTAAAGGTAGGTTGGAATATGAAAACTCTTCTTAAAACGATTTTCGTACTCGTCCTCTTTTCCGTGTTTATGACTCCGATTTTCTCTAGCGCATCCTCTCTTTGGCAAACCACAACTTCTAATGCTGATAAAAACATGGTTTTAGAGTCGTTACAAAAAGGTGACATTGTTACCGCTGAAAAATTAACCAAACGCATGCTTGCAAATCATCCCCTTGATGTTTTTGCAAATTATCACATGGCTGTTTTGCATTTTTATAATGGCCGAGATCAGTTACGTGATAATTCGATTCAAAAAGCTGTTGATGCCTCAACAGATGGCACTATTGAATCAAATTATGTAACATTTGTTCAAGCCGTATGGAATAACAATTTAGCCGTTCAACAAAAGTTGTATATTGAATTAAAAAATCAATTACCTGATGACAATGAACGTATTTTGGTTAATGCTCTCAATAAATACGCAAAACACCAATACGCTCAGACTATTGATTTGCTTTTGCCTTGCGCAGATCAAGAAAGCAATTTTGAACTAAAATACTGGCTGGTATCCAGCTATTATTCAAAAGGTGATTTTAAACATGTCATTGATTATGCTCAAAAGTTTCTTAATGAATCCTCTGACAATGTAGCACTTGAACATATGCTAGGACAAGCATATCTCAATACTGGTCAATATGCTCAATCAGTAGCGATTTATGAGAAACTGTTAAAAGAGCAACCTGATAATTTAAATTTTCATTGCTGTTATGGCAAGAATCATTTGTTCAATGATCAACCAGAAAAAGCAATTGATCATTTTAAATTTATCATGAAATCTCTTGATAAAGAAACTTTGGGATGGAAGTGTTATTGGAATATTGCCACATGCTATACATTGATGGGTGATAAAGAAAATACTTCACTGGTCTTATCCGCATTTCTGGATAAATGCAAACTTCGTGATAACCAGGTAATGACTGCAACAGTTTATAATAAAATTGCGGATTTTTATTTCCTGCATCAGGATTATGAAAAGGCAGCTCAGGGATATAATGACTGGATGGAATTTATTAACAATTCTGATTTGAATCAACAATTCAAAACCAGACAGTATGCAAATTACTATTGTAATTTAATTCAGATTGCAGTGTTACAGGATGATGGTCTAAAAGTTGAATCTCTGTTAAAAGATTACAACGAATTGCAGACTAGTAATTCAAATCTGTTTTCTGCATGCGAGTTGTTAAGAGGTATGCTTGCCTTTCATAACCATGAATATTCAAAAGCACTTGAACTTTTTGAGCAAGCCGAACAAAGCTGTGAAATTGTAATGTGGAAAGCAAGAGTAGTAGAGAAAATGAACAATTTTACTCACGCTCAAAAGTGTTACCAGCAGATTCTTGATCAAAAATCATCGAATTTTTACTCTGTTCTTTATAAAAAAGCGGCTAAAACTCAACTTACTGCTTTAGCTACACTCTAGATAGTATGTATACATGCTCCCATCGGGTGGGTGGGAGCATTGATATTTTGATTATTTTCTGTTCAAAGTCTTTATTGGGCTGTTTTATAATCCTTTCAATTTTCTGGTTGCGTGTTCCCCTTCTATTTATTATGTTAAATTCTAAAAATATTATTAATTCTTTTCAGGTGCTAAAGATGAAATTACTGTTAGAATACCGTAAAGTTTCAAGATTAGTATTGTATCTTTTAGTTTTGTTATTACCCGTAGCATTATTGTATGCTGAAAACTCGTTTTATGTTTCAACCTATGGTAATGATAATGATGACGGTTCTTTTGAACATCCGTTTGCTACAATTGAACATGCTCAAAAAGTAGCCAGACAATCCATTGCTGATTCTGATGGGGCTGTAACAGTTTTTATCAAGCAAGGTAACTATTTTTTAAATTCCCCCATACTTTTTTCTACTAAAGATTCTGGTACCCAATCCGCACCGGTAATCTATAAGGCATTTCAAGATGCTGCGCCCATTTTTACGGGGAGTAAAGAAATCAAGCACTGGAAAAAGATAGAGGATAATACTTTAACCCACCGGTTACCTGCTTTTGTAAGACCCCTTGTTTATGTTGCAGATTTAAAAGCTAATGGAATTCAGGATTATGGCGATTTAACTAATCCCAATAATCGGCCTTCTTTAATTTGTAATGGTCAATTGCAAACACTTGCCCGTTGGCCCAATTCTGGTTTTGTACATGCAGGATTGACTTTGGGTGACACCGAAATCCCACCCAGATATACCAAAAAACATGGAACTGAACAAGGTGTTTTTGAATATCTGAACGAGTATCAGGACCGGTGGATTAACGAAAAAGATGCCTGGCTGCATGGTTACTGGTATTGGGATTGGAAAGACGAGCACCAAAAAGTTGAGAATATTAATATCGCTGATAATATTTTGACTTTATCACAACCATACCATCATTATGGATATCGTGACAGTTTACGTTACTATGGCTACAACATGCTGTGTGAAATTGATTCTGTAACCGAATGGTATTTGGATAAAGACAGCGGATTGTTGTTTTGGTATCCGCAAAAAGATATTGAACCCAATTCTGCAACTGTGACTTTAACAGAATTCAATGCACCCTATATTGTGGAAATGGACAATTGCGAAAATATTATCCTCGAAGGATTAACTTTTCGTGAAAGCCGCGGAAGTGGAATATTAATAAAAGAAGGGAAGAATTGTTCTGTCAAAGATTGCAGAATTGAGCGTTTGGGAGTAAATGCAATTCGTGTTGAAAATGGTCTTAAACATCATATTTCTGGATGTTATATTCATCATTTGGGTGGCATGGGAATCTATCTTGAAGGGGGAGATCGAAAAACATTAACTCCTTCCGGGCATTCTGTGACTGAAACGATTGTTGAACATTTTTCTCTGCTCAATCGTACTTATCAACCTGCAATTCATACCGAGGGATGCGGTCATTATATTGCTCATAATCGTTTTAGATATTCTTCCTCATCCGCCATGCGCCTTGAGGGCAATGATTATATTGTTGAGTATAACCAAATCAGTCATGTCGTTACTGAATCAGACGATCAGGGTGGATTGGATATGTGGTTTAATCCATCATACCAGGGAGTTGTAATCAGATATAATCAGTGGTCTGATATGGCAGGAAAAACAGGCCATAATGGTGCGGCAGGTGTTCGCCTTGATGATATGATTTCTGGAGTGCAAATTTTTGGAAATGTTTTTGAACGATGTGGCAGTGTTATTTTTGGTGCTGTTCAGATACATGGCGGCAAAGAGAATGTCGTAGAAAATAACCTTTTCTATCAATGTCATGCTGCTGTCAGTTTTTCTGCATGGGGAGAAAAACGCTGGCTTGAATTTCTGGAAAAGGATGTAGTAAAAAACAAGCTTTATCAGGATGTTGATATACGATCTTCTTTGTATCAGGAAAAATATCCGGTTTTACGTGATTTGAGATCAAACCACGATCGAAATATTGTCAAGAATAATTTAATTGTGGATTGTAACGAGTTATTTTTAAGAAATAAAAATAATGTAAATATCATTAAAAATAATACAGTTTTTCCATCAAGTGGGAAAACCGTTGAACAGTTATGTGGACCGGATGTGATGAGTATTTATGGTCTGGAAACTATTCCTGTAGAAAAAATGGGCCCGTTGCATAACAAATGGGTAAAATAATTATAACGAGATGAATAAATAGCCCTATGTAATGCTTAATATTGATAATATTTGGTTATCTATCATGAATAAATTTTCCATTTTCATACTAGTATTATTGTTGAATATCGCAGCTCATTCTCAGCATGAAAGAGTGACATTTGATCATCTGACCATTAATAACGGCTTGTCTGATGGCAGGGTGGATTGTATACTACAGGATAGTTATGGATTTTTATGGTTTGGCACCCAGGATGGCCTGAATCGGTTTGATGGATATAATTTTGCCGTTTATGGACATGATATATTTGACTCCACATCAATCTCTTCCGATTGGATTCGTTGCATCATGCAAGATAATGAGGGCCAGTTATGGATTGGTACTGAAGGCGGGGGATTGAATCGATTCAATTATGAAACTGAATCTTTTGATCAATGGCTACAGGATAATGATGACCCCCAAAGTCTCAATGATAATTTTGTGCGTGCATTACTAGTTGATCATAATGGTACTTTTTGGGTAGGTACTCGAAGTGGTTTGGTAATATTTGATAAAGAAAAAGAAATTTTTACTGCTTTTCATACAAATCCATTGGATACAAACAGCCCGGTTTTTAATGAAAATATAACTGAAATTCTTGAAGACCGTGATGGAAACCTCTGGTTGGGCACTTCTAATGATGTTTACAAGATAAACAATCTGCGTAACAGGCTCACCCATTATGCAAGCGAAGGAGATGAAAAGAGAATAACCTCTATTTTTCAGGATAGCTTTGGAGATATTTGGATTGGCAGCCGTTATGATGGAATTCAGGTCCATAATCCTTATACCGGGAGCTTTGTTCCCTATATAAATGACCCCAATAATCCCTCCAGTATTGCCAGTAATGAAATTAAGGATATTTTTGAAGACGAGTCAGAAAATTTATGGTTTGCAACTATACATGGTGGCTTGAACTATTATGACCGTAAATCCCAAAGCTTTCATGCCTATTTAGCCGATGCAAATGATCCTTCCAGCCTTAGCAGCAACAGTGCCAGAATTATTTATCAGGATGGCAGTGGAGTGATCTGGCTGGGTATGGATGGCAGCGGTATTGACAGCTTTTACCGTAATACAAAAAAGTTTGAATTTTATGGTACTCATTTAAATGATGGAACAGATTTTATCAACAGTACAGTACTGTCTATTGCAGAAGACTCTAAAGGTAAGCTCTGGTTGGGGACAGAAGGTGAAGGATTGGTAAGCTTTTCCCGGGCAACCCAAAATGTCTCTCATTATGTTTACAATGTTAACAATACTTTAACCATAAGCAGTAACCAGGTTACCTGTATACTGGAAGATAATACCGGTACAATCTGGGCAGGTACAAAGGAGGGGCTCAATAAATTCAATATTGATAATGGCATGTTCCACCGATATTATGTTACAATAACTCCCATTACCGGAAATAATTTCATCAATGCTATTTTACAGCAAGATGAAGAAGGATTATGGCTGGGAACCAATGGAGGAGTAATTTATTTTGAAAAAAGTACAGGTATTTTTAAACCTGTAGAGTTTGATTCAACCGGTGTGCTTGATGATGAATCTGTAGTATCCATCTGTTTTGATAAAAAAGGCATCCTCTGGATCGGATATTTGCGATCCGGGCTCGTAGCTTATAATCCTGTTGATAATAGTTATACCCATTATCGAGCAGATGCCAACTTTTCCAACAGTCTCAGCAGTAACTTTATCCAGTACATCTTTCAGGATTCCCAGGACCGTTTATGGATTGCAACACGCAAGGGATTGAATCAATATAATCCTGAAAATGATGATTTTATACGTTTTGATAAATCAGATGGTTTACCCAGTAATGTAATTGCAGGTATAGTAGAGGATACGAATGGTAATTTGTGGTTGAGTACAACCAATGGAATTTCAAAATATGAAAGTAATGAACAAAAATTTACAAATTATGATATGCAGGATGGTTTGCAGGGTAACCAGTTTTGGAACCGTTCCTGCTTTCAGAGCAAGACCGGTGAACTGTTCTTTGGCGGTAATAACGGATTTAATGCCTTTTTCCCGGATTATGTAGAGAAAATGGCCAATCCGCTTATTCCACCCATAGTTATCACAAATATCAGTGTTTTAAACAAACCTTTGAACAAAAGTGTTTTTCCCTACATTCAAGGAAATGATACGTTAAGACTCGATTTTGATAAAAATCAGATATCTCTTGAATTTGCGGCGCTGGATTATATTGCTCCCGAAAAGAACCAGTTTGCCTACATTCTTGAGGGCTTTGAGCAGGAATGGAATTATACCGGGACCAGACGGTTTGCCAATTATACCAACCTTGATCCCGGGCATTATACTTTTAAAGTTAAAGGTTCAAATAGCGACGGCGTTTGGAACGAAACCGGCGCTTCTATAAATATATACATACCCCGGCCTTTTAGCAGAACTGTTTGGGCTTATTTGATTTATGGTATTGTTGGTATTGGTTTAATTTATGGTGTGAATGCTTATATCTTTGCGTTGATCAACGTTAAGCATGAATTAAAGTTGGAAAGGCTGGAGCGTAAAAAGGCCAAAGAAATGAACCAGTTTAAACTCCAATTTTTTACTGATATTGCACACGAGTTTAAAACCCCGCTCACATTGATACAGGCTCCCCTGGAAGAGATGCTTGCTACTAACAAAAATGATCTGTATAAAGATGAGATGGGTTTAATGTACAGAAATGTTCGTTATCTCATGCGCCTGGTACAACAGCTGCTCTGTTTCAGACGTGTTGAACATGGCAAAATGCCGCTTGAAACCTCAAAGGATGATTTGATTCAATTTGTACGCCGTATTTATGAATTGTTTTCCGAAACTGCTAAAAAGCACAATATAGATTATGAATTGAATACAGATCAGGATGCTATTGAGGGTTGGTTTGACTGGTCTAAATTGGAAGAAGTATTGGTGAACCTTATCGATAATGCATTTAAATATACTCCGGATTATGGTAATATCAAAGTAAGTATTGAAAACCTGGTAGAGAATGAAAAATCTATTATTTTGATCAAGGTGAGTGATACCGGAAAAGGGATTAGTGAGGAGGATTTACCTCACATTTTTGAGCGTTTTTACAATGCCAAAGGTGGGTACAGACAGGGACAAGCAAGTTCAGGATTAGGTCTTGCATTATCCAAAAAGTTTGTCGAGCTGCATTCCGGTACATTACTCGTCAAAAGCACGGAAGAGTCAGGTAGTGAATTTACGGTTAAACTTCCATTGGGAACAGACCATTTGACTGAACTGGAAATGATTCATGATGAAAATGGTGCTGACCATTTGGAAAATTTAAATGTTCCTGATATTGAAGAAATATGGGATATACGGGAACAAGAATTTGAAACTGGAAAAGATAATGATAACCGAACTTTATTGCTCTTAGTTGAAGATGATCCTGAAATGCGGGCATATTTAAAAAAACAGTTGTCCAAAAAGTATAAAGTAATTGATGCCCCGGATGGCAATAAGGGACTTGAACTTGCAGAATCCCGTATGCCAAGTCTCATTATAAGCGACGTGGTAATGCCGGGCATTGATGGTATTGAATTATGTAAAAGATTAAAAGGGGAAATCTCTACCAGTCACATACCTATTATTCTGCTGTCTGCCAAAAGTGAGGTTGAGGATAAAATACAGGGTATGGAATTTGGCGCAGATGATTATATTGAAAAGCCTTTTCACTTTCGATTTCTGGATGCCCGTGTAACTAATATGTTAAAATCCCGAAAAATGTTGCAGGAACGTTATCGCAAGGAACTCATCATTGAGCCTTCACAGGTTACTCCGTTTTCTCATGATGAAAAAATGCTTGTACAGATACGAGATTATATTGAAGAACATTTATCTGACCCTGAATTGGGAGTAAACCATCTCGCTTATCATGTTGGGGTGAGTCGTACCATGATGTTTATGAAATTAAAGGAATTGATTGGCTATTCTCCGCAGGAATTTATTAAAGCTGTGCGTCTTAAAAAAGCTGCTCAAATGCTGCAAAAAACAGATTTCACGGTTAGTGAAATCGCCTATCGGGTTGGTTTCAAATATCCCAAATATTTTAGTACCTGTTTTCAACAGGAATATAGCAAAACACCCTCTGAATATAGAGAGTCTAAAGCAGAGATTCAGGAATAAAACCCACAAAATACCACAAAATACGCATTTATACCCCGTCTGAACAATATTGAACCTTTTCTGAACTGAGCAGGATTTACAAATCCTGCTTTTCATATTATATTCCACTGTAATATTCGTCAGGATTTTATGATACCTGAATTTAATATCAATAATCATAAATATTACGGAGGAATGAGAAATGAAGAATTGGTTAGTTATTGTTTGTTTGGTTGCATTAACTGCAGTTGGTTTTTCACAAAATATTGTTACTGTATACCCCGGTGAGGGTACCTTGACCCAGGCTCTGACAGATGCTCAGGATGGAGATATACTTGAACTGGTACCTGAGGGTGAATACACCGAATCAACGGGTTATATTTTTGGTACCATTGTAGACAAAAATATAACAATTGATGTTGAAGGTGGCGATGCCGCGATTGCCAAAGCAATTTTGAAAATACAAACTCCCCCCGATGGTGAAAGTACCATTCGTTTTTTTGAAGTTGGCGATAATGCCTCTTTAACTTTAAGAAACCTTGAAATTGATGGTTCATTCGGTAGTGCACCCAGTGCAGATTATCTGATTACCTTTTATATGGGTGAAACTCCAAACGAAGCTACTATTAATAAAATCAGAGTCGAAAATTGTTACATTCATGATTTTGTCAGTGACGTTATTGCAGCCGGTGGTTCAGATATGCGCGGTAATGTTATTGTAGATTCTACTTTTGTAGATAATGTAATTATGGAAAACACTGGCACTTCTATTTACTATAAATACTGTGGTGCAAATTTTATTTCTTTAACTAATTCAACTTTTAATACGATTAATAGTTATGGTTTTCGCGTTGCGGGTCCTGTTGAAAGCAATTTCCCCTTGAATACACCATCTGTTGTTATTGATCGTACCACGTGGTATAACATTGGTACTGAAGATGGCCGTGAAGTGATTCTTTGTGAAAAAGGACCACACTTGGGTCAATGGCAGGTAAGTAACTCTATTTGTGTTCAACAGATCAATAAAGACAAGGTAGTAATCAATATCAAAGAAACCGTAACTCCTGAACAGGCAGTTATTAATAATATTTGTTTGTGGGATGTAGGTGCACGTAACTGGCGTGATCATCCGGTTTCTGATACTTTGGCTATTGATCCTGAATTTGCTGATCCCGAAAATGGCGATTTTACTTTACCTGCCGGTTCTGCATTATTGACATATGCATCAGACGGTGGCGCTATTGGTGATCCTCGTTGGGCAACCAATGCAACTGCAATTGAAGATGATAATGCAGCAGCTTATCCTCAATCCATGGCATTAAAACAAAATTACCCCAATCCATTTAATCCTGAAACCAGCATTCAATTCTCACTTGCCCAAGATGGACAAACAATTTTGAATGTCTATAATTTGCTAGGACACCGAGTTGCACAGTTGGTTGATGGTAGATTGTCAGCAGGTGAACATAAAGTTACCTTTGAAGCTAAAGAATTACCTTCAGGTATTTATTTTTATCGTCTTGAGACACCAAACGGTGTAATGACAAAGAAAATGACCCTGCTTGAATAGTAGATTGGTATGGATTACGAGATGTTGAGAGGAATATTGTGAAATTCAATTTAACTAAATATATAATTTCATGTTTGTTGATTTTTTCTTCCTTTACATACGCCCGGGTAACTGCTTTCCCGGGCGCTGAAGGAGCAGGCATGTATACAAAAGGCGGCCGTGGTGGAGAGGTCTATGAAGTAACCAATTTAAATGACAGTGGCCCTGGCAGTTTACGGGAAGCTATTGAAGCCAGCGGCCCTAGAACTGTAGTTTTTCGGGTATCCGGTACCATTGCTCTGGAATCTGATCTCAAAATAAAAAGTCCCTATATTACCATTGCCGGTCAAACTGCCCCTGGCGACGGAATATGCATTAAAGACCATACTTTATATGTAAACCACAATGAAGTGATAATTCGTTATATGCGGTTTCGATTGGGTGATGAATCCGGAGAAGAGTCTGATGCAACATGGGGACGTTATTGCAAGAGTGTAATTCTTGATCATTGTTCAGCAAGCTGGAGTGTGGATGAAGGATTGTCTTATTATGGAATTGACAGTCTTACCGTTCAGTGGTGTTTAATCTCTGAAAGTTTGTACAACTCGAATCATTCCAAAGGTGCACATGGTTACGGAGGTATTTGGGGTGGTGAAGATGCTTCTTTCCATCACAATCTGTTTGCGCATCATTCCAGCAGAAATCCGAGATTTGCCGGAGGTCAGACTTCAACCTGTAAAAATGTAGACTATCGAAACAATGTGATCTATAATTGGGGATTTAACAGTGCTTATGGCGGTGAAGCCGGTACAATTAACATGATTGCCAATTATTATAAATCCGGTCCGGCTACCAAAAGCAGTGTTAAATTTAGAATTTGTGAACCTTCAGGTACTGCGGGTAGGTGGTATATTGAAGATAATTATGTTGTAGGTTCACCCAATATTACAAATGACAATTGGGCTGGAGGAGTTCAGGGAAGTTCAGCCGTTAAATCTATTATTGGTGTTGATGAACCATTTCCATTTACAACAGTTACCACTCAAACTGCAGAAGAGGCATTCCTCAGTGTATTGGCAGATGTTGGCGCAACTTTGCCGGCTCGTGACCCTATAGATGCCCGAATAATCTCAGAAGTTGAATCTGGAACAGCAACTTTTGAAGGTCCGGGATATGAAGAGATCCAAAATTTGTCAGATACAACCATTATTCGGGGTATAATTGACAGCCAGAATGATGTTGGTGGATGGCCTGTTTTATCCAGTCTTGCAGCTCCTGTTGATTCAGATCACGATGGCATGCCGGATGATTGGGAGTTGGAACATAACCTGAATCCGAATGATGATACCGACCGCAATGTGGTAGATGAAAATGGATATACCATGTTGGAAAATTATATCAATAGCCTGGTTCCCAATTCAACTACAGATATAAAAGAAGCAACTGTGCCAGCAAGTCTTGTACTGTTGAGAAACTATCCCAATCCGTTCAATCCCACTACTACAATTTCCTTTAGTATTCCGACCCCTGAATATGTGTCACTGGGCATCTATGATGTGAGAGGACGACTGGTTAAGAAACTTTTAGAAGGTTTTCAAAATAATGGTGCATATGAACTGAATTGGAATGGTACAAATGAATATAATGTGCAAGTGAGTTCAGGATTGTATTTTGCATATTTGCGTTACGGCAACCGCTCTAAAATTATAAAAATGCAATTAATTCGATGATGGCTGTCAGAACAGGTAAGTTGTACTTGTTCAAGGGAGAGATAAATGTTAAAAAATCATTTTTTTAAACGGGGCCCTGTAATTTTGCTGCTGATACTTTTTGCAAGCAGCATTGGTTTTGCTCAAACCCGAAGTCGAATTGCCGGTACCGTAAAAGAAGCGGGTACAGGTGATCCATTGGCAGGTGCCAATGTGATGATTGAAGGGACCAATTTGGGGGCCGCGACAGACCTGAATGGGCATTTTATCATAATCAATGTTCCGGTGGGTAAGTATACTGTCAGAGCAACCATGATGGGGTATGAAACCCAGGTCAAAAAAGACCTTATGGTTTCGCTCAATCGTAAAGCCGAGATAAATTTTTCACTCAGTTCGCAGGTACTTCAAGGCTCCGAAGTTGTAGTGCTGGCTGAAAAAGACCAGCTACATGTTGAGGTCTCTAACACGCAATTGGTGGTTTCGGATGTTCAATTGCAGGATGCTACCGGTATCCGTGAAATTAATTCATTCCTGTCAAAATTACCGGGTGTTTCAGAAAATAATGGATACCTGACCATCCGCGGCGGTTCTGCTGATCAAACGGGCATGATGGTTAATGGATTATCTTATATGAATGCTGCTGTGGGTAATGCCGAAACCAGCATTCCACTCAGTGCGGTAGAACAGGTGTCGTTACTTTCCGGTGGTTATAATGCAGAATATGGCAATTTCCGTTCAGGCCTGATCAATGTAACAACCAAAAGCGGAACGCATGACGGTTATCATGGAACGGTTCAGATGTCAATGGATAATTCTCATATACGCCGTTTTGGACCTTCTTTTTATGATCCCAATGGCCCTGCTTTACGTCCGTTACTTGATCCCAATGTAGCTTTTGTAGGGACAGAAGAAGCATGGAAAGATAATGATTATCTGCGTGAACAGCATCTCAGTTTTATGGGATGGAATACCGCAGCTCAAATCTATAATATGGGCAAAGAGCCGGAAGACCAGGCGACTCCATTAGATTATTATCTATTAGCCGCCTGGATGCACATGGCAGAGCCAGATTATGAAGGTCTTGCTGAATTGGGCTATACGGTTTCAGATGAGCATAAAAAGCTATTTGCAGAACACAAAATGCAGGAAGATGGTAGCGATTGGAATTTTGATGGTGGTTTTGGCGGCCCGGTACCTCTTGTTGGTAAAATGCTTGGAAATGCCACTTTTTATATCTCTAACAATTCACGTGAAAGGCATTATGTAATGCCGGTCACACGTCGCAGTGAGAAAACCTACACCACCTTGGCAACAATGAAAGCCCAGCCTTCTGAAAATCTTTCATTAACTTTTAACGGGTTAATGAAAGATCAGGAAGGTATTAGCCCGATTCGGCCGGCATGGGGTGATTTCCCGGATGCCAGTCGTGAAGGTGGTTTTATGCCCATCAATAATGTTAAATATGTGTATAAAAATCCTGATTATTGGTATGACCAACCGTTTTTTCCTATCCTGAAGCAAAAGACAATGATGGGTGGTTTAACAGTAAACCATATACTCAATCCTACCATGTTCTGGGAATTGACCCTAAGCGCTTTAAATATAAAGAATGATACACCAACCGGCAATACCCGTGATAATACTATTCTGACATATTTTGGACCTTTCCCCGTATCTGAAATGCCCTATGGGAAAATGCAATACGGCATCAATAGGCTTGATGGTTACGAGTATCCCAGTTATGATGCTCTGCCAGGCCTTTCAAGACGATTTAGACGTAAAGAGGGAGACTTGTACGATAATACCAGCACAACCCAGTATCGTGCAAAATTTGAACTAACCTCACAATTTGGTTCAAACCATTATGCCAAAGCAGGTTTTGAATACAATTATATGGATCTTGATCATCAACATTGGCAGAAATGGAACGAGAATTATTATAATGTATACGAATTCAATTATCACCGAACTCCAAGCCAGACCGGCTTTTTTATACAAGACCAGATGAGTTATTCTCAAATCGTTGCCAATGTAGGTCTACGTTTTGATTATTATTATGGCGGCGGAGGCAAGTGGCCCTCTGGTGATGCTTATAATGTTGAAATGTTTACACCGCAGAATTTTGCTGAAGATTCAGTATTGTTTGATTACCTGGAACAGGGCAGATCATATATCTGGGATTTGTGGGAAGCGTATGACAAGGAACACCCGGGTTTTCTGAAACCTATTGAAAACCATTTCACTGTCAGTCCGCGTATTGGTGTATCTTTTCCCATTACAGTTAATTCTAAATTTTATTTCAATTACGGACATTTTCGCTCTAATCCTCCTTATTCCACCATGTATTTATATCGTTACCGTTACACCAAGAACGGATTATATGATATGGCGAACCCCAACCTGGCGCCACCAAGAACTATATCGTACGAGTTGGGCGCTGCATTGAATGTTATGGAAAGCTATGTTGTAAAACTCTCCGGATACTCCAAAGATGTTACTGGTGAGAATGGAGATGTGAATTACAAGAATAGCGAAGGTATTGATTATGATTTCTGGATGAATAACCAATATGAAGACATTCAGGGATTTGAACTCAATATCTCGAAACAGGATAACAGTTGGATTAATGGCTGGTTAAATTTCAATTATATGCTGAAAAAATCAGGTCTGACGGGACGTGAAGAGTATACTGAAGAAGATGTTTTGGATGATCGGGAAGGTTTGTACGAAGGACAGGAAACCCGCTCATTACCAATCCCCCAGCTAAATGCAAATGTTACTTTTCGTTCGCCGCTTAGTTTTGGTCCTGAAATAATGGGCAGCAGTCCATTGGGTGGATGGAATATTACATTTTTTGCCGAGTGGGAAGCGGGTGATTATTTTACCTGGAATCCACTAGACGAACCCTATGTGAACGACAATATGCGCTGGCCTTCATTCTATATGGTAGATTTGAAAATTGCCAAAACATTCAAGGTTGCCAATATCAATACTACTTTTTATGTGGATGTAAGTAACGTTTTCAATATAAAGAATAGTATCATGCACCGTGGATATGCGTTTGAATATGTCTCTGGTCAGGATCTTGATGAACGTTCAGATTTTATAAACTATATGGCTTCTTTGAAATTACCCGAATATGATTCACCGAAATATGATAATCTTCGTGAACAGCATGAAGGGTATTATCTCCCCGGTGATGACAAGATTGGTGATCTACGTTCAGAAGATAAACCCTATATCAACGATCCCATCAATACCTATTGGCTTTATGGGCAACCTCGTGATATATGGTTTGGTTTACGTTTCAATTTTTAATTTAATCGAGTTCGATATTAAAATGGGATGGAGTTTATATGAATTTTCCAAAACCCTGTTATCATAACAGAATTATTACAATCTCTGTAACCCTGTTCCTGCTGTTGTTCATGTTTGTGAATGCCTTTTCACAAACGCAGGCAGAACTGGAAAAAGCACAGATCCGTATGGGAACTGTGTGGAGCGGTGTTACTGCTAACGGAGATAAAGGCAGCTTTGATTTTCGGGCAGGATTCTTTCCCAATGATTTTGATATACTGGGCGCCCGGGGACAATATCGCGATGCCTGGGTAGGCGGTGGAATACTGCTGGCAACCACAGATTGGGTGGATCCTATTGATTCACTTCATACCGTTGCTGTATATGGCCCAACTAATGACTTTCAACCTGTGGGTAAAGTTGTTGAGCCCATGACAAATTATGTTCGTTATACTTATGCGGACAGGGTAGTGGATTTTGAAGAATCTACTATTGATCCATTCGGCGAGATTGATCCCGCTCAATTTGGAGAATTAACTTGTGATCAAATCATAAAAGTGACGACTGAAAATATTCTGGGAGTTCTGATTGATCGAACGATTATGGCTTGGTCTCAGAATTTTCATAATGATTATATCATTACAGACGTAACGTTTACCAATGTTTCAGATGACACATTGACGGACTTTTTTATCAATATGCAGCTCAATGGTAGTAATACTTTGCGTTCCTATGGAAATAATCCGGCACCTGCATCCGGAGAGCGTTTTGATCCTTCAATTACCTGGCAGCATTATTATGGCGGCCGTGTAGGTGATTCTCTTCGTGTTTTTTATGAATACAGCGCAGATGATCCTGAAACTACCGGTGATGATATGGGTGCACCTGCTGTTTCACAGAATGGACGACTGCTCAATTCAAAATTTATCTGGTATTCTATTTTGCATGCGTCAGAAGAACCCTATACATTTGATGTTAATGATCAGGATGATTTTCTGCAGCCCAAAGTAACCTATATAGGTAAAGATAACCTGATTCCTTATAACGAACAGGGTGATGAATTCGGCAGCAAGAATTTTTGGGCCATTCGTGGCGGGTATTCGGAATATTTTCCCATGGGTGGAAATACCTGGCCGGATACTTATCACGGTGGTAACAGTGATGAACAGGGTAGCGCCGACTTTGCAAGTCACCCCGCGGGAACGCATCAGAATAATGATTCCAAAATGTGGAGCAGTTTTGGCCCTTATACATTTTTACCCGGAACAAAGTTGCACGTGGTTTATGCCAGTGGTTATTCAGGATTGAGTATTACTAAATCCAAAGAAATTGGTTACAAATGGACAAAAAATAATCTGGAAGAACCTCCGGGTATACCCAATGCGGTTACTGGCTATTTCCCCGATAATTTTGTATATCCTTCCGGTGCAACTGAACGCGACAAAATTAAAAATCGCTGGATTAGTACCGGTGTTGATTCTGTAATGCAGAGCGCAAGCCGGGCCAAATGGAATTTTGATCATGGATACAAAGTACCCCTGGCGCCGCCACCACCATCAAGTGTAGAGATTACCGGTCTGGGCACAGGTGTAGAAATCAAGTGGGTAGATGAAGAAGCGGAAACAATGGAGAATTTTGCCGGCTACCGAATCATGCGTCGGATTTCCAATATGGATACAGTATTGTACCAGGAAATCTATTCATCTGGTCCTGATGATGTTGCTGCTGAGCATTTGTATGTGGATAAACAAGTATTGATTGGCGCGCATTACTATTATTACGTACAAGCCAAGGCATTTGTAGAAAATGATGATGCCAACGCATATCCCGCTTCACGTGGTAATGTGATTTACAGTGCGCGCGTTTTAGACCCCAATATCTCATGGGTTAAGCCACCTCATTTTACTCAGGATGATCTCAGTAAAATCCGGATTGTCCCCAATCCCTATAATATCAGCGATCCTTTGTTGATTGAATATGGATTTACCGATCAACGCGCAGTACAGTTTTTCAATCTGCCTGCCAAAGTAACAATCAAGATTTTTACTGAAAATGGTGACCTTGTGCAAACATTGGAACACGACAGTCCTGTTAAATCGGGTCATACCGAGTGGGACATGTTAACATCAAGCCAGCAGGTGATACACAGTGGCGTTTATATCGCGGTTTTTGAAACCCCTGATGGACAGGTTTCTTACCAAAAACTCGTTGTCGTTAGATAATTCGGAAGCAAGGAGACTTTAATGAAACTATATAAAATAATCCTGCTAAACCTGGTCATCATTCTTGCAGCCAGTACAATTGCTACGGCGCAAGTGGGGTTGAAAAAGGTTGGCCAGAGCACCATGAACTTTTTGCTGGTCAATGTTTCTCCCCGGGCGGCAGCTTTGGGTGAAACATTTATTGCAGTTGGTGAAGGTGCGGAAAGTATATTTTTTAATCCTGCGGGTATTGTTGAATCTCCGTCCCGCTTTGATTTTAAAATGTGTGATACCCGTTGGATTGCGGATATTAATTATATGGCAGATGCCATTGTCTGGAATGCGGGAAACATGGGTTCCTTTGGTCTGAGTGTGCTTTGGGTAGATTACGGAACAATCAATGGAACCAGCTTAATTACAGAGGCAGAAAGCAGCATGTATCCCCTGGGGTACAAAGATGATGGAGCCCTGGATGATGTTGGCGCTATCGCAATAGGTTTGACATATGGACGCGCTATCAGTGATCGTTTCCTTATTGGTGGTAATCTCCGTTATGTTGAGCATAATCTGGGCAGCAATACTTTTACTACCGGTGAAACCATAGAAAATAAAGCGGTAAAGCTGGTTTTTGATGCCGGTGTAAAATATTACACCGGGTTAAAGAGCCTGCGCTTTGGAATGGCTATTCGTAATTTTTCTTCAAATCTCAAACGCGAAAAAGTATATGAACCTTTGCCCCTGTTATTTACCATGGGAGCTGCAATGGATGTTTTTCAGGTATTCCCTGCATTGAGAAATGATAAAAATGAATTGATGCTTGCATTTGATTTTCTGCATCCCAACAACTATACAGAACGGGCCAACTTTGGTCTTGAATATGTTTTTATGAAAAGTATTGCGTTTCGAGGAGGTTATCAGACCAACCATGATATTGCTTCTTGGTCATGTGGTTTGGGTTTGGCAACCGGTTTTAGTGGTTACAAGATTTTATTTGATTACTCTTATTCGGAGTTTGAGGTGTTCCAAAATGTGAACCGTTTTTCAATAGGTGTTGCTTTTTGACATCCTGCCGGAAAAGATTATAATAGAATTAAATAAATTGGGTAGACAAATTTAATTTCTAAAAAGGAGGAGAAATGAAAAGTAAAGGGTTGGTACTACTAACCGTCGTATTTATGCTGTTTGCTGTAACGCAGTTGCAGGCACAATGGTTAACTTACGATGCAAGTGTATTGCCGTCTGAAACGGGAACAGGCGGTGATGTGCTAGATCTGACAAGTGTCAGTGATAATTCCCCCGGTGAGGGATTCATTCAGGAAATTATTGATGATCCTGCTATCACCGGCAACAAAATTCTAAAATATCTTCATCCTGATGGTAAGACCATGTACCGTCATTATTTTGATGAAGCATATACGGATTCTGCTTTTACCCTGGTTGCACGTGTTAAAGCCGATACGGGTTCAGTTTATGATCGCGCGTTTGACCTGCAATGGCGTAATGCAAATGCTAATAGCCGCGATGAATTGCGGATTTGGCCTGCTGACAGCACAATCGAGTTGGAAAAAGCCGATGTAGAGATCAAAGTTGATATGGATCTGTACGAATGGCATACCTACCGCATTGCTGTAAATGGTGATGAAGCTACTGTTTATATTGATGAAGAGCCTGTTGCTGTTGTTAGTGGTGTTTCTACATCAACAAGTGGTGATAGTTACATCAAGATTGGTGATGGATCTGGAGATGCTATTGGTGGTTACGTAGATTGGGTCGTTTTTGATAACAGCGGTGCTTATGCTCCCGGTGAGGGAACTGCTTTCCCTGATGATTATTTTGTAGATGGTTTAATGGACGATGTACAAAAATGGCTGATTTATGATGCCAGTGTTCTACCTTCCGAAACAGGAGTTGGTGGAGATGTACTTGATCTTACCAGTGTGAGCGATAATTCTCCCGGTGCCGGTTTTATTCAGGAAATTATTGACGATGTTGATATCTCTGGTAACAAATTGCTGAAATATCTACATCCCGATGGTAAAACCATGTATCGTCATTATTTTCAAGAAACCTATACCGATTCTGCATTTACATTAATTGCCCGTGTTAAAGCGGATACAGGCTCGGTTTATGACAGAGCATTTGATTTACAGTGGCGTAACGGAAATGCCAACAGCCGTGATGAATTACGTATCTGGCCTGCTGATAGCACAATTGAATTGGAAAAAGCTGAAGTAGAAATTAAAGTGGATATGAACCTTTACGAATGGCATACCTACCGAATTGCTGTAAATGGTGATGAAGCTACTGTCTATATCGATGAAAATCCCATTACTGTAGTTTCTGGTGTTTCCGGTTCAACCAGTGGTGATAATTACATCAAGATTGGTGATGGTTCCGGTGACGCTATTGGTGGTTACGTTGATTGGGTTATTTTTGATAAAGCAGGTGCTTTTGCTCCTGGTGAAGGACTGGAGATTCCTGAAACACTTTTTGTAGATGGTCAGGAAAATAATGTACCCAGCTGGTTGGTATATGATGCA
This sequence comes from bacterium, assembly GCA_963693055.1. Taxonomy (GTDB): domain Bacteria; phylum Zhuqueibacterota; class Zhuqueibacteria; order Residuimicrobiales; family Krinioviventaceae. The sequence continues at coordinate 3,248,452 of OY843751.1, read as the reverse complement.
AGTGTACTTCCCGAGTTTACCGATGGTGGCGGAGATACCCTTGATCTGACAAGTGTAAGTGATAATTCTCCCGGTGCCGGTTTTATCCAGGAAATTGTTGATGATCCTGAAATTGCCGAGAATAAACTGTTGAAATATTTGCATCCTGATGGTAAAACCATGTATCGTCATTATTTGGATGAAGCATATGAAGATTCTACTTTGACCATGTTAATCCGTATGAAGGGCGAAAATAATCCGGAAACCTATGACCGCGTCTTTGATGTTCAATGGAGAAACGGTAATGCAGGTACTCGTGAAGAACTTCGCGTTTCTCCTGTTGACAGTACTATTGAGCTTGAAAAAGCAGATATCAGCATTAAACTGGATGTTGATTTTTATGAATGGCATACATTCAGAATTGTAGTGAATGGAGACCAGGCTGATATTTATCTGGATGAAAATGACCAACCTGTTCTTTCGGGTGTCTCAGAATCTGCAAGTACAGACAAGTATGTGAAAATTGGTGATGGTTCTGGTGAAGCTATTGGTGGTTATGTTGATTGGTTTATTATGGATGTTTCCGGTGCGTATGCGCCTGGTGAAGGATTACCGGTTCCCGGTTATTTAACTGTTGATACAGGTCCTGAACCTGAAATTCCTCATTGGCTGGTATATGATGCCAGTATTTTGCCATCTGAAACAACCAGTAATGGTGATACCCTGGATCTGTCAGATGTCAGTCAGGATGCTCCAGGTACAACCTTTATTGAACAAATATCTGACGATGCAGAAATTGAAGGCAATAAAGTATTGAAATATCTGCAGCCCGATGGTACCAAAATGTATCGTCACAATTTTGCAGAAACTTTTACCGATTCTTCTTTTACTATTTTTGTACGTCTTAAAGGTGTAAACCATGTAGCTTATGACCGTGTATTTGATATTCAATGGCGTAATGGTAATGCAAACAGCCGTGAAGAATTACGTATTTGGCCTGCAGACAGTACTCTTGAGCTTGAAAAAGCGGATGTACAAGTTAAAGTGGATCTGAATTTGTACAGTTGGCACTCTTATCGTATTGAAGTGCGCGGCGATTCCGCAACAGTCTTTGTTGATGAACGTTCAACACCTTATGTTGCCGGTCGATCTACCGAAACTTCAAGCGATACCTATATTAAAATTGGTGATGGTTCTGGTGATGCCATTGGTGGTTATCTGGACTGGATTATGGTAGATTTTTATGGTGCACATGGTGCCAATGATGGTCTTGCAATTCCTGAAGGAATTTATGTGGATCCTTATATTGCACCTATTGAACCCGGTTGGATGGTATATGATGCAAGTGTATTACCAACGGATTCTGATACCAATATCTGTACGCTTGATCTTTCTGATCTGAGTCAGGATGCACCAGGTGCGGAAATGGTTGAAGAGATTATTGATGATCCGGATATTGAAGGCAACAAGATATTTAAATATTTGCAGCCAAACGGTACCCGTATGTATCGCTATAATTTTCCGGAAGGCTATGGCGAAAAAGCCTATACCATGATCGCCAGAATCAAGGGTGAAGCAGATTCTACCTATGACCGTATCTTTGATCTGCAATGGCGTAACGCCAATGTTGGATCTCGTGACGAGTTGCGTATCTGGGGCGCAGACAGCACCCTGGAACTGGAAAAATCCAGTGTTGAAGTTCAAGGTGATTTCAGTCTGTATGAATGGCATACCATCCGTGTTGCAATAAGTGGTGATACTTCAACAATCTATATCGATGAAAATCCTGTACCTTTTATGGTAGGTGTATCGGGTGAATCTAACAGTGATAATTATATCAAAGTTGGTGATGGATCCGGAGATGCTATTGGTGGATATTTGGATTGGTGCATTCTTGATCTGTCTGGTGCCTATGGCCCGGATGAAGGTGAACCTATTCCTGAAGAATTGTATGTGGACAAGATCAATACCGCTATTGCATATGATACTGAATCTACCGTACCGCAAACCTATGATCTGAAACAGAATTACCCGAATCCATTTAATCCTGTTACCGTGATTCCATTCCAGTTGCCTGAATCTGGTCGTGTCAAGATTACCATCTATAACACACTGGGACAGCAAGTAGCAGTTCTTGCTGATCGTCAGTATGGTGCCGGTCGATATCAGGTATCTTTTAACGCTGCAAACTATTCCTCCGGTCTTTACTTTTTCAGGATGGAAGTAAATAACTTTACCAAAGTTAATAAAATGATGTTGTTGAAATAAAATTTCAGGGGCAAAGGTAAGTGCTTTTGCCCCTGTGTTAATTTTGAAATGCTCTAAACAAGGCCCGTTATTAAATGTTTTCTTTTATCAATAAAATAATTGTAATATCTATTCTGATTTCTCTGGTTTACCCAATTTTTTCGTTTGCTGATGATACGAATGATAAAAGTGGTTTTGTTTATGCGGACAAGACAGTTCAATCGAATTTATGGGCATTTTTAATGGACCATGATACAGCATGGTTTCGTTCAGAATCTGCAAAACAAATTGCAGAACGGGTTCTTGTTTATCAACGTGATTCGGGGGGATGGCCCAAGAATGTGGATTATTCAGTTGAATTGAGCAGTGAGGTTATGAATCGATTCGCTGAATTTCCCAATGAAATGCTGGCAACTTTTGATAATGGTGCAACTTGTACAGAGCTTTTTTTTCTTGCCCAAATTTATCGTTATACTGGTGATCATCGTTATGTTTTGGCCTTTTTAAAAGGCTTGGATTATATTTTAGCAGCTCAATATAAAAACGGGGGATGGCCGCAATATTTTCCATTAAGAAGAGGGTATTATTCGCATATTACATTTAATGATGATGCAATGACCGGTATTCTTTTTTTACTAAATGAAATCATTCATAATGAGCAGTTTTCTTTTGTTGACCAATACAGGAAAAATAGGGCTAAACGGGCTATAGAAAAAGGAATTAATTGTATATTAAAATGCCAAATCAAGGTTGAAGGGGAATTAACGGGTTGGTGCGCTCAATATGATGAAAAATCACTGGAACCCAGACAGGCAAGAAGTTATGAACTTGTTTCCATAAGCGGCAAGGCAACTGTCGGTATTTTGCGATTTTTAATGTCTGTTGAGAATCCTTCAAAAGAAATTATCATTTCTATTCAATCAGGTATTGCCTGGTTACACAAAGTCAGGATAGAGCAAAAACGAATTGTTGAACAACCTGACTCTGAAAGCCCAACAGGATTTAACCGGATTGTGATCCATGATGATTATGCACCTCCACTTTGGGCCCGATTTTATAATATCAACGATAACCGTCCGTTTTTTAGTGACAGAGATGGTAAAATATATACAGAGTTGTCCGAAATTTCAAGTGAACGTAGAAATGAATATGGTTGGCTGGGTTACTGGCCTGTATCATTATTAAAAAATGATTATCCGCAATGGTTGATAGAAAATTCGATTAAACACAATGTTTTAGATTGGGACGTATATTGAGGAACTTATGAGCAAAGAACATATCAGAATAATATTTGCAGTATTGATTTCTATTTTTTTGGTTTCTTCAGCAAGTACTGCAAATCTTACCCAATGGATATTAAAAGAAACCGGTCCTGTGCCGTTTGACATGGGAGATATATATGAGCCTTCCATCCCGAAAAAAGTATTCAATATTGTAGATTACAATGCACACGGAAATGGATTGGAAAAGAATACTAACGTATTTGAAAAGGTTATTCAGGATTGTGAAAAAGCAGGAGGGGGCAGGATATTGATTCCGGAAGGAATCTGGTTGACAGGGCCTATCGATTTAAAAAGTAATATGGAATTGTATTTAGAAAAAGGTGCTGTGCTTTTATTCAGCACAGATTTGAGTGATTATCCCCTGGTTCACAGTTCCTTTGAAGGCATTGAACAAGTCCGTAGTACAAGCCCTATAAATATTGTTGACGCGGAAAATGTAGCCATTACCGGTTCCGGTATTATTGATGGTTCTGGTGGTGCTTGGCGCCCTGTTAAAAGATTTAAAATGACTAATAAGCAATGGAATGCATTAAAAGAATCTGGTGGAATAGTTCAGGATGATGGTGATGTTTGGTGGCCATCACCAGGTGCCATGCAGGGAGCTGAATATATTCGTTCTCTTGAGAATAAACCTAATGTCAAGATTGAAGATTATCTACCAGCCCATGATTTTTTAAGACCAGTAATGGTAAGAATGGTAAATAGTAAAAATATTCTTCTAGATGGGCCTACTTTTCAAAATTCTGCTGCATGGAATATTCATCCCTTGTTGTGTGAAAATATTATTATTCGCAATATTACTGTACGCAATCCCTGGTTTTCTCAAAATGGCGATGGACTGGATCTGGAATCCACAAAAAATGTATTGATTTATGATTGCAACTTTGACGTTGGTGATGATGCAATTTGCATAAAATCGGGCAGAGATGCGTTTGGGCGGGAACGTGGCAAAGCCAGTGAAAATATAATTATCTACAACTGTACCGTCTATCATGGGCATGGTGGGGTAACCACGGGCAGTGAAATGTCTGGTGGTGTAAATAATGTTTGGGTTTCCGATTGTACTTTTATTGGTACGGATGTTGGTTTGAGATTTAAAAGCATACGAGGCCGGGGCGGCGTTGTAGAAAATATGTATTTTCGAAATATTCAAATGATTGATGTTCTCTTTGAAGCCATCTTGTTTGATTTGTTTTATGAAAACATTGGTTTAGTTGATGATATACCAAAAGTTGATGAAGGTACGCCAATATTCCGTAATATTGATTTTGACACTATTAGCAGTATAAATGCTGAAACATCGGTTTTTATACGAGGATTACCCGAGTTGTTTATTCATGATATTCGTTTTAGCAATATGGAAATGAGCTCTGAAAAAGGCGTGAAATGTATTTTTGTAGAAAAGGTTCAATTTGAAAATACTACCTTTACTATTAAAGAAAATCCGGTAATAGAAATTATGCAGGGCAAGGATATTTCTTTTACACAATTTAAAGTACCAATGCCTGAAAAAATTGAAATTCATGTTGATGGCGAAAAAAGTGAAAATATTAAAGTAGATGGAGATGGTTTTAAAACCCAAAAGCCAATTGTTCAATATGGAGATAATGTCGATAAGAATGTTCTGGTTATTGAATGATTTGTTATTTTTCTTTACCCATGCTTGAAAGGCAGTTGGATTTATTTCAACTGCCTTTTTTTATCTGGATTCAATTAATTGAGAAATTTTTTCCTTCACAAGAGAGTGAACCTCTGCTATTTCCATATTTTTGATTTGTTCAAATGGAATTGGTGCATCAAATTTTATTTTCATTTTACCGGGTTTGATGAGCCAGCTCCCTTTGCGTTTAATGCGATATGCATCCAGCATGGCAACAGGTATAATATCTGCCTGGGCCTTTAATGCCAGATAAAATGGTCCTCTTTTAAAAGGTTTCAGGTTTCCATCAAGAGTACGTGTGCCTTCTGGCAGGATGATGATTGAGGTTCCCTGTTTTATGCTATTTCTCGCTTTTTCAAGACTTGCTAAAGCGCTTTTACCCTGCGTACGACTTATGGGGATCATCCCCATTCTGCGTATCAGGTATCCCCAAAACGGCCAGCTAAAATGTTTGTCCAGTTCAACACCTCTGGCATAATTAGGAATGTGACCATAAAGTACCAAACCATCAAAAAGATTGACATGATTGGCCATAAAAATATATGTTTTATTTTTATCAATCAGAGATTTTCCTTCAGTTGATATGTGAACACCCATCATCCACATGATAAACCGACATCCAGCCTTGATATATCCATCAATATATTTGGGATTCATCACAAAACTGGTTAAAATAATTGATAATCCAAAAGGTGTGAACAGAACAATGCCAATGGTCCAGGAGAGAGCCGAGATCAGAATTTCAAATATTTTTTTCATGAATCAAATACCTTGATTTTACCTGGTAAAACTGTTACTGAAATAGGAGTGTTACCCACAATTTCCCCATCGGGAGTCAGGATTTTAGAAATTGCGGGCTTAAATGTCATTTCTTTTGCTTTAAAGGTTTCAATTTCCGGAATATATATGTGAGTTCCTTTGAATATTTTGGGAAAGGTTTCAAGCAGTTTTCGTTTTGATAATTTATTCAAGATCACAACATCCAGCAATCCGTCATCTATTTGGGCTTCAGGGGCCATTATCATATCACCACCGGTTTTTGTGGAATTGCAAATTTCTACAAAAATATTATCGCGTTTAAATTGCTGCCCATCAATTTCAAATTCCATTTCATATGATTTCAGTTTAGCCGTTACCTGCATAACACCAATGATATAACTGAGAGCTCCCCATTTTTTATACAAGGATGCCCGTTTGACCACGTCAGATACAAATCCAAACCCTACAATATTTATAAAATAATATATATCATTTTTGGTTAAAATCTTGCCCAAGTCAATATTTCTTACATGACCGTTTGTTATTTTATTAATTGCATCATCCAAAGAATTGATATTTAGGTCCTTGGAAAATGAATTGCCGGTACCAACCGGTATAACACCCAGAGGAGTGGGGAGGTCCGGATTACCTTGCATCATTCCATTGATAACTTCGAACAATGTGCCATCACCACCAACGGCGACAATGCCATCCCATTCTCCGTTTACCTGCTCACGTGCAACATCAATAAGGTGTGCAGGTTTCTCGGAAAAAATACACTCGACATCCAGACCACTGTTTTTAAATCTCTCCAATGCAGTTTCAGCTACAGATTGCCCCTGTTTTTTACCTGCTAATGGATTTACCAGCAATAATAATTTCATTAATACCTTCCTGTTGGTCAGTTATACTCGTTGGATAAAATTATTTTCTAGTACTGGAATATAGATATAATCATGAATGGAAATACTTAAGGTATGAATCAATCAACATCAGAGAAATTGAATCCTCCAATGCCAAAAACAAATTCTATATAATATCCATCCAGACCTGTAATTGGACCTTCTGCAAGTTTAGTACTTGTGCCCTGGATGTACCAATCAAAAGATTTTATAGTTGCCTTGTAACCGGCTTTAGCACCAATAAAAAAATTACCACTATCCCGGTCATCACGAAAAGTGTGGATATTATAATGTAGTGACATTGCAAGGTTCATGTATATGGATTTATTGTTCAAAGAAGTTTCTGTGCTCGGATTTTCCAGAACATCTGCAAAAATCATATCATCGGGTTCTTGATATATTTTATAATTTATGGATCCACCACCAATACCTACAAGTGGATAGATCATGAATGATCTGCTTTTAGCTAAAAGAAAGCCAGTATTCAGGGTAACATAGCCGCCACTAAGTTTTGAATTATAGTCTCCAAAAGTTTTACTGTTGGCAAGTAATCCTGATCCTTCTGCGGAAATGATCCAGTCTTTGATAATTATTACACCACCAGCCCCAAATGTGTACATGGACGTTTCAAGCGGGGGATAGGGTAGGGAACTTGACGCAAGGGCAGTATCAAATTCTTCAAGATTTATATTATGTGTTCCCAGCGAAACAAATGCAAGCCCGGAAAGATCATTGTCTACAAAACGTTTTTGAGCAAGTAAAATAGAACTGTATATAACAAGAATGATACAAATATTGTAAAACAATTTGCGATACATAAATTAAAGCTCCTGTTTCTGAATCCTAAACATACAGAAACAAGAGCAAATTTCAAAGCCTAATTTTATCAAAAGTGAAAAACCCCGGCACTGCCGGGGTTTTTTTAATCCATTAATTCCATTTCCCAAAACCAGGTCCGGTAGGGCTGATGTAATAATCACAAGAACCACTTTCAACTTTTTGTATTGTAGCAAATTCTCCCCAAATAACAGGTCCAATTTCGACACCATGAGCTGTGTACCAAAACACTGCTTCCATTATAGCATCTTCAGGTGCAGCTACTATTTTTGTAAAATTGGTCCAATGTTCTGATTTTTCTCCTCCAACCATATGGTTTGTCTCCCATTCCCCGGAACCAATATAAGATGGGTAGCCATAATGACGGTCAAGTTTTCCATCACCATCAGTACCCAGAATTACACGATTGTTTCCTCCCTCTATATAATTTTTTTTTGCTACATCATAAGCCAGTTGAATTCCTTTACCACCTGCTGTAGAACCTCAGGCATCAAGTCTGTTTATGGTTTTAATTATTTTTTCTTTGTCGCTACCAGGCGTGGGTCCCAAAATAATTCCTGCATTGCCGGCATAGGTTACAATTGAAATTTTATCATTTTCATTTAATTGATCAACCAATAAATGAAATGATTTTTACAAAAGTGGTAATTTCTTGGCATCTTTCATTGAGCCTGATTTATCCAGCAAGAAAACCAGATTACTCGCAGGTCTTTTTCCGCTTTGCATATGTTTTCCCTGAATACCAATATGTACCAGTTTATTATTGGCAGTCCAGGGACAATCTGAATATTCCATGTAAATGGATAGGGGATAATTATCATTGGGCGTTGGATAATCATAATTGAAATAGTTTATAAATTCTTCACTACGTACCACATCTTTGTATGGTATTTTGTCCTGCATGAAAAAACGTCTGGCATTTGAATATGAAGCTGCATCTACATCTGCCGCAAATGTTGATAGAGGATTCGAAAGTGCATTTATAAATCCACTTTCATCAATTTTGATGTATTCCTCTGTATTGTATAAATTATCGTCCATTTCCATTGCATAATAGACTTTTGCAGAGTTTAACTCTTTTACTGCACAATTTGAAAAGGATATTAAAATAAGAAAAGCAAACAAAATTGAATTTTTCATGATAAACCCCTTTTTTTGTCGTATTCTAATTTTACTTTTTTATCATGAAAAAGTTCAAATCTTTCCTGTCCTTGATTTGTTCAAGGGCAGGAAAGAAAATAAGATTAGGATCCTGAATTGTAGCTGATTGTTCCTGTATTTAAATCAATAATAACATTATTATCCGGCGTAGTATCATTCCAAACACCCAACAGAATAGAACCCAAACCGGCAATCATTTCATTTGAATTGGTTGTCATCTGATTGATGCTGGTTATAACATTCTGATATTCACTCTGCATGTTTGGTTCATCCCCATGATAATAGGCCATTAGAGTGGGAGCAATATTCGGTACCAAGAGTCCTGCTATACCCGCAGGAATTCCCATTTTGCCCAGTTCCGTTACAATAAGATCCTGCATACCATTATCCAGATAATCTTTGGCAAAAGTCTGGAAATCCTGTCCGCCTAGATCATAATTGATGCTGGTAATGACTTTGGTGTTAATAGTAACCAGGTTGTTTTCACCATCATAGTTAACCAAACGATAGGGACACTGCCAGGTAACTGTTGAGCCCGTTTGGATATCAATTATGTATGTATCATCAACGGGTAAACTATTTATATCAGTTGCATGATGGTGTCCTGTGAAAACCAGATTTACACCCATATTAGCCAGTTGAGCAGCTACATTTTCCCAGTCTACAAATAAATAGTCGGCAAATAACATATCCATTTCAGGGAAATGCTCAACAACACCATGATGCGCTAAAGCGAAAACGGTAATATCGTTTTCTTTTGCATATTGCATTTTTTCTGAAATCCAGGTTAATGTTTCGGTGGCTAGTTTACCACCAACCCATGAAATTTCAGGATATTTTGAATTGTAATTACATCCATCAATACCTAATATCCAAATACCCTCTTTCGGTTCTGCTATATAGGAAAGGGAGGAAGCATCTTTATAAATTGCTTCCGAGAAACCAAAATCATTATAAATACTACTGAACTCATCTGCTGTAATTGAAGATTCCAGTACAGGATCACTGTTATCAGGATAGCTGTATGAATCAGTGTTGCCTATATCATGATTGCCCGGAACAACATATACCTTTTTACCAGCGCTTTCCAGCATTGCCAGATATTGTGCAACATTTTCATGGCATTGCTTAACGCCATCTTTAGTCAAGTCACCCGGAACGAGTACGATCTCTACATTCTCATCAGATATCAAATCAACAACTGCTTCCATTATTGCTTCACTCTCTTTTATGAGCTTTCGATCATGAACGAGATACTCCTCAAAAGCATCACTGGATGTTCCCAGCGAAGGATCATAATAATGGAGATCGGAAAGTACCGCAATTGAAGCGGATTTTTGGACTATTTCCGGCTTTGTGGGTTCTTTATCTTTTTCACAGGCAAATGTGAAAAAGAATAGTGCACTAAGAAACAGTCCTGCCATTTTTTCAAATTTCATACATACTCCTTTTATTAACTTTTTTCATAATTTATGAAAATTAAATAATTATTGCATGTAGCAAGTGTTAACTAATTATTAAATTCATATTTCTGGTATTAAATGGACAAGATAATATATGTAGAATGAATTATATTCACAATGTTTATTTAGTAAAATATATGTTGCAACATCCATCTTGAGGAATAATACATTTTTATGCTCTGTTTTTAATTGTTATATGAATTGAATTCATTAGGAGATAGAAATGATTAATATTAAAAACTTGGTTGTATATTTGCTTTTATTTTTTTCATCTGTGTCTTTTGCAAATTATAAATTAACAGTTAGTTTCAGTTCAATGTCCCCACATATCGGGCAGATGCTGCAGTTACGAGTTGTAGATCTGGATAATGGCCTGGAAGTTGGAAGAAAAACACTGCATGCTATTCCAGGGGCTGAATTTAAGATTGATCTTTGGGTACTATTACAATCACATGATTATAAAATCAGTTTTTATGCTGATTTTAATAATAACAAGTCATATGATTTGCCACCTGTCGACCATGCCTGGGAAATGATGATTACCAATATTCAGGATGATGTACAATTGGATTTTATTCATAATACAAATTTTACTGAAATTGAATTCCCTGATGTAGTACAGTTGTTAGATCTTGTTGACGAGTGGGAAGGAGTTTGGGATAATACTACTTATGAAGTGGATGGTTCTGCAACCGCTCTAGTTGAAATGCAGGATAATAATAAAACTGCAAATTTAACACTCACAGCCTGGGGCATATTTGGTGATCCGAATCCGGTAAGTTATACGCTTACCGGTAGTGTGAATGATGCAGGGGATTCGGTAGTATTTGCCGCATCAGATCCCTGGCAGGGGAGTGTTATCGTTTCAAATGGAGAAATTAATGGCACAATAGCTTATGAGTCTATTGGTATCACTGCAGAAGTGATGGGAAACTATGGACTAGATCAATTTATTGTATTTTATCATATGACCGGAGCATTTAATGCAAAAGAATATGGTGTTTTAACCCGGGATGTAGAGGTTAATACGCTAGTTAGAAATAATATTAAGGATATTGATCGTTATCAGTTGTCAGACAATTACCCAAATCCCTTTAATCCCTCAACAGTTATCCAATATTCAATACCCGATCAATCTGATGTTACGATAACTATTTTTAACCAACTTGGACAATTGGTAACACAATTCAATTTTATGACTCAACAAGAAGGTCAGTACAGTTGGTCATGGTATGGTGATGATTTATACGGAAATAAACAAACATCAGGGTTATATTTTCTGCAATTTGAAGCAAAAGATCAAAAGGGTACTGCTTTTAAAAAGGTTAAGAAAATGACATTCATTAAATAATGCCTATAGGAAAAAGATCCTGTTATTAAACAATGACAGGATCTTTTTTCATATAGCTAAAAATAATTATATTTAAGGAATAATGTTTAAACATTAGTTGTTGTATCGGCTAAAATGAGGGAGTTATAAATGGTTAAAATTGAAAACGAAATCAGTCAACCGGTATTTAGAACCGAGTATCAGAAATTATTGATCAACATCATGTACACAAGTAATTGGATTGTTGAACTAACAGTTGAAGGATTAAAACCCTATGGACTTACTCCAAAACAATATAATGTTTTGAGGATTCTAAGAGGGCAGCATCCTGATCCAGTAACTGTAAAATTGATACGGGAAAGAATGCTGGACAAAATGTCTGACGCTTCAAGAATTGTAGAACGTTTGAGAATTAAAGGACTAGTAAAACGTGAAATTTGTGATGATAATCGTAGAGCTGTTGATGTATATATCACAGATAAAGGAATGGATCTGTTAGCTGAATTGGATAACGTTGCAATAAATTGGGAAAGTAAAATTCAAAACATCTCTGAAAGCGAAGCTAAAACAATGAATAAGCTTTTAGATAGCTTGAGGGATTAATATTTAATAAAGGAGAACATCATGAAATTCGTAACTGGAATTGTAGCTCGATTAATATATGCTGTACCATTAGCTGTATTTGGTTTATTGCATTTAATGAATGGTAGTGCTATGAGTGGTATTGTACCTGCATTTTTGCCTTTTAAGGTATTTTGGGTATATTTTACAGGGTTAGCTTTAATTGCAGCGGCTATAAGTATTATAGCAAAAAAATATGATAAGCTTGCTGCCTTGTTACTCGGCATTATGCTAGCTCTGTTTGCGTTTCTCGTACATTTCCCAGGTGTATTGAATCCGGAAACAATGCAAATGTCTATGCCAAGTTTCCTAAAGGATCTTGCATTGGCTGGGGCTGCTTTATTTTTCTCTGGAAAAAGTGAAAGTTAATTTCTTTAAGGCGGTTTTTAAACCGCCTTTTTTTCTCTCCATAAGCACATTTATTGTTCTTGATTTATTTATCTAGTATGGTTATACTGTAATTTAATCAAGGACTGATAAATTATGCGAAATTCTGATACTGAAAAGACTGATACCGTAGGCGATATAGTATACCGCTACTCATCTGATTGGATTCATAGTCTGGAAACTGAAAACCATTGGCGATTGTACTGGCAGCAGCAAAAGTTGATGCAAAACCATATCAATGCAGGACAACATATATTAGAAATAGGGGTTGGAAGTGGTTTTACTGCAAATTATCTTAGATCAAAGGGGGTTAAGGTAACAACAATTGATATTGATAAAGATAAAAATCCTGATATTGTTGCAAATGTAGTAACATTTGACTGGAGTGGTTATACATTTGACCATATTTTAGCTTTTGAAGTTTTTGAACATATTCCATTCACTGAATTTGAAAAGTTTCTTGCATTATTTAATCAAATTTGTAAGGGTTCATTTTTTTGCAGCGTGCCTATTTCTGAATATGTATTATTTAGATTAGAAGCCCGTATTCCCAAGTTAGGTAATCGTGAATTAAAACTCTCTTTGCCTAAAAAGAAACTGTCTACTGATCATCATTTTTGGGAAATTGGTTCTAATAATATTACTATACCATTCCTTGAATCTGTGTTTAAAAAATATAATTTAAATATTAATCATAAAATGAAAAAGCTTTCACGTTTATTTTTTTCATCCACAGCCACGATTAAATAGATACCAGGATCAATGATGCGTAATATCTTACTTGGCATTTTTACTTTTATTCTTGTACTATTACTTGCTTGTCAAAAAAATCCCAACGAACCTGAAAATGAACTCGGTAATTTGGAATCTCCCAAGGCATTGGTTTGTGTTATTGAAAATAACAATTCAGTAGGGGGACAAAGCATTGAAACCGCATTTCAAATTTTTAAAAATTCAATTTTACCTGTGTTTTCAGATTTTTTTACTGTTCCCAAGGATTCAATGAAAAACATGACATTAAACCAAATTATTGATGTTTATGGTGAAGCATGGCAGATAAAAGAGATTCAAAACATTTCATCCGAATATTATGATAAATTTATTTCACTGACTGATGAAATGGCTATGTATTCCGTTTTAATCGATTCATTGTCATTGTTATCAGAGCAGGGATATTCTATCGATATGATTTTTAATCTGCATGGCGGTAGTAATGGTGTTTCATTCTATTCAAATTTTTGCCTTATTGATAAATTCATTCAAGATTTAAATGACAGGGATATTCAAATTCGTTCATTATATCAAACCTGCTGTAATGGTTCCGGTATGGTTGACGACTGGCAAGAATATGGGATTCAAGCTGTGAATGGAGCTGTATCAATTAACAGTTTTGCTTTATTCTCACCGGTGTTTTATATACAAGAATGGATTACTGGAATTCCATTTTCTGAGGCAGTTGAAAATGCATATAATATGGAAATACAGGAGTTGAGCAGTTACCGTGATCGTTTACCGGTTGATCAATTTTTTTTAACTGATGAAAATAAACAGGACAGTAAACAAATTGTTGGGGGTGTGCAACCCAATTTAAAATGGCATGAATTTTAAATTTTACTTAATATGAGAGGCTTTAAATGAAAGTACTCACAATAGTATTGACGTTAATTTCTGCTTGTTATGCTTTAGCTCAAAATTCAATCCCTCAAATTACATCTGATTTTCAAAATATTTCCGACCGTTTTAATCAGTACGATGTTGTACTGGAGCCGGATAAAAATGCCGCTGAATGGTGGGCAGGAGCTCCTTCTGTTGTTATTGATAAAGATGGAACATTCTGGATGGCATGTAGAATGCGATCTCCTGAAGCACCAAGAGGTAACAGGGGGTATGAATTACGTATTTTGAGTAGTAAAGACGGAATTCATTTTAAAAAAGAAAAAAGTATTCTTCGAACGGATGTACCTATTCCCGGATTTGAGAGACCTGCACTATTAATTGATCCTGAAACCGGAATGTTTAAATTGTATGCTTGTGGTGCATTCAAAGATGGAATCTGGTCGATTATTAAATTTGATGATGCTAAAGATCCCACGCAATTTATTCCATCAACAGCCCGTGCTGTTATTTCTCCTCCTGAAAAAACTTGGGAACGTGATATCACTATAGACGGCTATAAAGATCCGGTAATAATTTTTGCTGATGGCATGTACCATTGTTATGTCATTGGGTATTTACGCAGATTGGAACGCATTTATCATTATACCAGTAAGGATGGTGAAAGCTGGTCGCCTATTGGGCATCCTAACAATCCGGTATTAAAGCTTACAGGTTGGCACGACTTTTTTATCCGCCCGGCTAGTGTACTCCCCTTGGGAGTAGGTTATCTTTTTATATATGAAGGTTCAAATTCAACCTGGTATGACCCGGTTTATAATGTTGTTACAGGATTAGGTTTTACTTTTGACTTGAATAATATTCAGGATTTAACTATTGATTCACCCCTGGTAATGAGCACAACAGCGAATAAATTTTATACTTTGCGTTATTCTCATTGGATGTGGGTTAATAACGAATTGTGGGTATATGCCGAAGCTGCCCGTAAAAACCATTCTCATGAAATACGATTGTTCAGATTATCTGTCAAATAATGTCCATTTGGAGGTTTATAATGGAACAAGAAAGAAGAACTTTTTTCAAGACACTGGGTACCGGATGCGCTGCAATTTCTTTGGGAACTACTGGTTGTGCTGCACCACAATCAAAATCTGTTGATTATTCTGAATTTGATGAAATATTAAAGCAACCTGTGTTTAACAAGGAATTGTTTACATCACCGGTCATAATTGAGTCTGTATCTTTACTACATTATAATGAGAATTTTATTGTACAGGTCCGTTCTAAAGATGGGGCAGAAGGGCATGCTGTTTGTAATAATGCGCATATGCGATATTTATATCCATTATTTTTGATTAAAATTAAACCTCTGTTCCTGGAACAAGATGCAAGAGAGTTGGAAGCATTGTTGCACAAAGTCTACATTGCTAATAGTAATTATAAACTGCAGGGGCTAGCTTTATGGATATCGCTGGCATCTATGGAATTTGCAATTCTGGACATGCTTGGAAATATTTCAAATAAATCCGTGACTGAATTAATTGGTACGCGATATCAGGATAGTATTAATGTTTATCGTGCCAATAACTATCGCGGAGAATCTGCTGAAAAATCAATCGAAACAATTAAAGAAAATGTTGAAAAAAGCCAAACCAAGGCTTTAAAAGTTAAAATTGGTGGCCGCATGAGTAACAATCAAGATTATCCTCCTGATCGTACAGTTAAATTGATTCCACTGGTGCGTGAAACATTTGGTGATGATATGATTCTGTATGCGGATTCTAATGGATCATATACTGTTGACAAGGGAATTGAAATTGGTCATTTGCTGGAAAAATACAATTACAGTTTTTATGAAGAACCTTGTCCGTTTGATTGGCTGGAAGAAACCAAGATGATCAAAGACGCGTTGACTATACCTGTGTCCGGAGGAGAGCAGGAAACCAGTATGCATCGTTTTAGATGGCTTATTGCTAATAATGCATTGGATATTGTACAACCGGATTTGTTTTATTTTGGAGGAATGATTCGATGTACACGTGTAGCCCGAATGGCAGAATTAGTTGGGAAAAAATGTGTGCCTCACATTTCAGGTTCTGGTTTGGGATATTTGTATATGGTGCATTTTGTTTCTACTCTTAAAAATGCGGGTGATTTTCACGAGTTCAAAGGAATAAGTGAGAATATACGTTTTGAATGCAATACCTCTTCACTAAAAAGTGAAAATGGAAAAGTTACAGTACCCACAGGCCCGGGATTAGGTATTACTATTGATCCCGATTTTCTAGCAAAACACAAACCTGTTACATTACTGTAAAATTCGTTTTGTATAGGAATGGGTAAAATATACCCGGTAACTCTAGTGAAATAAAATTTGTTGAATTAAAATAATATTCATCAAATTAAAAATTATGTTTTTATTTGCAAATAAAACTAAAATAGACTATATTGTAATGTAAATAATAGTTTATGTGTTGAATTTTTTACTGGCTGGCTTAATCCAACACAATATCAAGATGGCCTTCTTATACGCCGCGTTCTATTTGCCAGCGCGGCATTTTTTTTGGCACATTCTTTGGTGAAAGAGTCTAGTGGACTGTCTAAAGTACAAGGTTAGCTTTGAAGAAACAGAATGACAAAGTCTCTTTTCAGGATTTAACGGATTGGTTAAATCAAAATTCCAATGGAAATGATTTTTCCAAAAGTGGAAACAAAATTGTGAAAAAGGAAGAAATTCCTGCCAGTAATAATAAGAATGGTAATACTCCACCGATAACGACATTTCAAGGAAACCACATGTCGCATGGAGATGTTCAACCAGAAATTGAACTGGTAAAGGATGGAGACTCTATTTCTGCTATCAAAGTAACCTGTGTATGTGGCCAAGTCATTAATATTGATTTGGATTACCACGATGACACCCAATCATTGGTTATTGATAAATAAATTTACACATTGACTGACTATTATTTATGAAAAAAATTGAGACTTTTGATGATATCATTGTTTCCGATCAGGTGAATCATCTAAATCCGGCATTTTATAATTTTTTATCTCAAATGGCTGATTCAATAGCCGATGAGATAAGAAATCCGCTTGCAGGTATTGCAGGTACTGTTTCGATCCTGAAAGAGGAGTTGAAAGATCATATAGATGAAGCCAAAGTTGAGACGATTGATACTTGTATTCAACGAATTGATAGCTTTATTGAAGATCTTTATTTGTTGACGCGGCCCATTAATCCGTCATTTATCAAATTGCATTTTGCATCTTTTGTTGAACAAGTCGTTCGGCAATATTTTATTGATAAAGAAATTGATTATAAATTAGATTTTTTAGATAATAATGTTTATATTTGGGCTGATTTGATTTTATTGCAAAGTACAATAGTAAATATACTTGATAATGCGGTTGATGCGGTAAAAAATCATGGTTTAATTTATATTACTTCTGAAATTATTAACCATGAAAATCGAGAAGCAATTGCACTTGTAATTCAAGATACTGGTACTGGCATAAAAAAACAAAACTTTGGTAAACTTTTTACACCATTTTTCACTACCAAACATAATGGACGTGGTTTAGGTTTGGTTATTTCAAGAAATTATATTATGTTACATAAAGGTGATATATCTATCGAAAGTAAAGATAAAATTGGAACAAAAGTGAGTATAATTATACCTAAATTACCTGGGAGAGAATAATGCAGGGAATCCCAAATGTCCTTGTTGTTGAAGATGATCCTACAGTAAGACAGTTTTTAGAAGTTGTTATCAAAGATATTGATTGTGCAACAGTCAGTGTAGGTGACGGAAAAGCAGCAATTAATGCAATAGAAGATAAAGATTTTGATATTGTGTTTACGGATTTGCGAATCCCCGAATTAAGCGGTATCAAAGTACTGGAACATATCAAAAAAGTAAAACCAGAAATTGATGTTGTAATTGGAACTGCTTATGGTTCAATAGAAAATGCTGTTGAAGCCATGCGAAAAGGGGCATTTGATTATCTTACAAAACCGTATTCTAAAAAAGATATTCAGCAACTCATCCGTCGTGTTTTAAAACAGAGAAATACCGCAACCCGTGCTACTGCACAACAAGAACCTGCAAACCAGGACTTTAGTGATCTGGTAATTGGAAAATCTGAAACCATGATGAATATTATGGCTTTGATTCGTCGGGTTGCTCCTACCCAGGCCAGTGTTTTGATTGAAGGAGAAACAGGTGCTGGTAAAGAGGTAATTGCTGATGCTATTCATAAAGCTAGCACTTGCAGAGATAAACCTTATATTAAAGTAAATTGTGCAGCACTACCCGAAACATTGATTGAAAGCGAATTGTTTGGTCACGAGAAAGGTGCTTTTACAGGAGCACATATGAGACGTAAGGGACGCTTTGAGCAGGCGGATGGCGGAACCATTTTATTAGATGAAATTGGTGAAATGCCGCTTACCTTACAAGCAAAATTGTTACGTGTTTTACAAACCAAACAGTTTGAACGCTTGGGAGATGCTAAAAGTATTAAAGTTAATACACGTGTTATTGCAACAACAAACCGTGATCTGCGTGAAGAAGTTAAAGAGGGTCGTTTCCGTAAAGACTTGTATTTTAGATTAAATGTTATAAAGATCAATGTTCCGTCTCTTAGACAGCGCAAGGATGATATTCCATTGCTTGTTGACTTTTTTATTAATAGAGTTAATGACGAACATGGCCTCGAAAAATCCTTCTCTTCAGATGCCTTGAAAAGAATGACAGAATATGATTGGCCTGGAAATGTTCGTGAATTACAAAATACCATTGAAAAAGTATCTGTAATAGCAGAAGATAATACAATTACCGCCGAAGACCTTGAATTTATTGATGAATATGGTGATCTTTTTGATTATCTGTTCAATGCTGATGAAGATTTGACAATCTATGAAGCGGAAAGGCGTTTGATTCTCAAGACCCTTAAAAAGGTTAGTAATAATAAAACAAAAGCAGCCCACGCTTTGGGTATAACGGTTAAAACACTTCGTAATAAATTAAAAAGTTATGGCGAACAGGTTTGGGAAGAAAATTCCCAATAACTGTAACTTTTTTCTCTTTAAAATCTCCATTTTTTCCTCTGATTTTACCCATCCTGTTATAAGTTAAATAAAATCAATGAATTTAAACACAAGGCCTGTGTCAAACAATTTGGCACAGGCCTTGCTAGTTTTGCACTGTAGGTATAAATTTTATTAGGTGTAAACATGTTTAAAGCCATATTTGACAAAGTAAATGTACCCCTGTTCGACCGCATGCTGGATGGTTCTGCGGCTAGACAACGTACTATTGCAGAAAATATTTCAAATATTAATACACCTGGTTACCAAACCAAAGATGTGGATTTTACGGAATTGTTAAATGCCAAAACAAGCAAACTGGAAACGCTCCGTTCTGATTATAGACATATTCCTATTGGTGGTTCCAGTTCATCGGAAAATATTGTAATTGAAAGAGATAATTCCAAGATTTTGGAAAGTGGCGTTAACAATGTTGATATTGATAAAGAAATGGTAAAAACAGCTGAAAACCAGTTGTATTATTCTGCTACTTCCCGTATTACTGCGGCAAAATTTAAATCTTTGCATAAAGCAATTACCGGAAAATAAGCAGGGAGTTTTAATTATGGCAATCGGAAAAATATTTGGTGTATTTGGTATAAGCGGAAGTGGTTTAAGCGCACAGCGCAAAAATCTCGAAGTACGTGCTGAAAATATTGCAAATGCCGAAAGTATAGATAGCAAGACCGGTGAACCTTATAAACCCAAAGATTTAGAGTTTATTGCAAGGGAAGAGGATTCATTTAAAGGCTCTTTGCAACGGTCTCAAACCCGATTGGTACGTTCTTATGCTCAGCATATGAAAGGTATACAAAAAAAGCTGAACGCAAACGAAACAGAAACAGGTGTGCGTGCAGAAGCATATGAACTTGAAAACAGTGATACGAAATTGATTTATGCGCCTGAGCATCCTCATGCAAATGAAGAAGGATATGTTGAAGTTGCAGATATAAATTCAATTGAAGAAATGGTGAAATTAATGTCTGCGGCAAGAGCTTATGAAGCCAATGCTACAGTAATTAATGCAGCCAAAGATATGTTTAAAAAAGCACTCGAAATTTAATTATAAATTTGAGGTAAATAATGAGAATTGAATCCAGTGCATATTCACGTAATATGATATCAAGCATGCCTCAACAGCAGGCCCAAAAGGGTACTGGTGCTGAAGTGCAAAAGCAGAATCAGGTACAAACACAGCAGTCACAAACAAAAGCACAGACTGCACAGTCCACTACCAAAGCTGCAAATGTTGATATTAGTTTACAAAATTTACCAAAGACATTGGATGAAGTGATAGAGCCTGAAGAAAAATCAATGCTTCAAGAACTGTTCCCCGGTAATTCCAGTAATTGGGGAGTAGATGCATACAAGATGAACAACACCGCATCTAACAGTTACTCTATCGGTACAAAACTGGATTTAACAACATAAGAGTTTATGTATGAGTTCCATTAATTCAATCACAGGAAGTTCATTACTTCCCGAAATTAATCCCCAAAAGGGAAATAATAATCCGAACCAAGATGTGAGCAGTTTTGGTTCACGGGTTAAACAGATTTTGGGTGAGATCAATGATTCTCAATTAGAGGCAGGGGAAATAGCTGAGCAGTTTGCTTCTGGGGAAATTGAGGACGTGCATGATGTAATGATTGCTGCTGAAAAAGCCGGTGTTGGATTGGAATTGGTACTTGAGGTAAGAAACAGATTGATAGAAGCATATCGTGAGGTCACACGAATGCAAATGTAAGAATAAGTGAGTTTTTGTAGTTTAATATTGAAAAGGGAAACATGGCTGAATTATTGAGTGTTCTACGGGAGCGCTTTGCGGAGCCGTTTGTTAATTTGACAATGGCACAGCGCGCAACTATTATTCTTGTGTTTGTTATGGCTTTTGTGTTGCTGGGTGGAGTGATCAATTGGGCTGTTAAGCCAGATTATGCTTTATTGATGACTGAACTAGAACCTTCCGATGCACAGGCTGTAATAGATCAACTTGAAGCTGAAAATATATCTTATAAAATTACCCAGGGTGGCCGGGGATTAATGATCCCCCGGAAAGAACTTTATGAAGCCAGAATGAAGCTGGCCTCAAATGGTTTACCTGCAAATTCAACCGGATTCGGATATGAGCTTTTCGATAAAAACGATATTGGCGTATCTGAATTTGTTCAACAATTAAACTATCGACGTGCTATTGAAGGCGAATTATGCCGAACTATCCAGTCTATGGAAGAAGTTGAAAAAGCACGCGTACACCTCGTTTTCCCCAAAGAACGTGTTTTCAAAGAAGACCAGGAAGATCCTTCCGCATCTATCTTTTTGCTTTTAAAAGGCCGAGCCCGTTTAAGTGAAGAACATATACGAGGTATTGCTCAACTGGTTGCAGGTAGTGTTGAAGGACTTGATAATGAAAATGTTACCATTGTTGATGATAAAGGTAATATTCTTACCAAAAATCGCAAGTCTGATTCAATTGCAGCATTAAATGAAAGTCAGTTACAACTGCAATCTCAACTGGAATCATACCTTGAAGATAAAGCTCAAACTATGCTTGACCAATTTTTGGGTCAGGGGAATTCTATTGTAAGAGCTACTGCTGAACTTGATTTTCGTCGTATTGAAAAGACAAATGAAATTTATGATCCTGAAAATACTGTTGTATTGTCAGAAGAAACTGAAACTCAGACTGCTTCTGATTCTGCCAATTATGGTGAAAATAATGTAGAACATATTGTAACAAATTACCAATTGGCAAAATCTGTTGAACATATCATTGAAGATATTGGTAGCATTAAACGTCTTTCAGTTGCTGTAACATTAAATGACCGTCAGGTAAAAACAACCAATGAAGATGGTGAAACGGTTATTGAATACAGCCCCCGTACACCTGAAGAAATTTCTCAAATTGAAACATTAACACGCAATGCAATTGGTATTAGTGAAGATCGTGGCGATCAGCTGGTTGTACACAATCTTGCGTTTGAAGGTCAAACCTGGTTAACCCTTGAAGAATTGAACAAACAGATAACCTTCTGGGAAAAATGGGGAGATCTTATTCAAAAAGCAGCAACAGTTTTACTGCTAATTGTAGGATTTATAATATTCAGAGCTAGAATGAATAAAGGTAGAAGAGAGATTTTTGGAGATACTACTCATCAACTTGAAGGTGGTGATTATGATTCTGAAATGGCAGGATCACTTGAAGCGCCTGAGGAAGATGATATAGACTTTTTGGAAGAAATTGAAAAAGCTACAGCTGGTCCATTGCAGCGTAATGAAGACATCTCAAATTATATTGTTAATAATCCAAGTATGACGGCACAATTGATTCGTGCCTGGTTGTCGGAAGGTTAAAATATGGATGGTGAAAACAAAATTAGTAGTCATGGCGTCGGTATTCGTAAATCAGCCATTTTGCTTATCGGTTTAGGTTCAAAAGCTGCAGCTGCTGTTTTTAAAGAACTCAATGACCAGGAAATCGAATTAATAACCAGGGAAATGGCAATTCTAGAAAACGTTCCCTCTGACCAGTTTGAACAGGTAATTGAAGAATTTCAGAATCTGATCATGGGTCAAAAATATATGGTCGCGGGTGGTATTGATTATGCACGTGACGTTCTTGTTGAAGCTCTCGATTCTGGCCGTGCTATGAAAATTATCGACAAGCTCCGTCGAACCAATGATGTACATGATATTGGAGTTATTGGAAAGTTGCATCCGGAACAATTTATTCAGATGCTTTCTGAAGAACATCCACAAACTGTTGCATTTATTTTATCACAGTTGGATTCTGAACAAGCGGGTTCAATTTTGTCAAAATTTGATGAAAATATGCGGAACGAGATTATTATTCGTCTTACTCTTATGAAATCTATTGACAGTAGTCTTGTTGGTGAAGTTGAGCATGCACTTTCATCCAGTATGGATCTGAGGATTAGACATGAAAAAGCGGGTGGTGCTGACAAGGTTGCTGCTATCCTTAACTTTATCGGTCAGAAAGCTGAGAAAAGTGCTCTTAAAGCCCTTGAAGATTATGACGATGATCTGGCTAAAGAAGTTGAAAAACGTATGTTTGTATTCGATATCATTATCCAATTGGATGACAATGCGATTCAACGTCTCATGCGTGATATTGAAATGAAAGATCTAGCACTTGCTCTCAAGGTATCACCAGATGAATTGAAAAACAGAATTTTTGACAATATGTCTGAACGTGCTAAAAATATTCTTAACGAAGAAGTTGAATATCTTGGTAAAGTTAGATTGTCTGAAGTGGAAGCTGTACAACAACAAATTGCACAGCAAATTAAAAAGCTTGTTGAAGCTGGTGAAGTTGCATTGCCAACATCGGATCGTGAAGTTTATGTATAATCTTAAATTAAATATGCCATTCCCGGTTCGTGAAATGAAAGATGTAAGGCGAGTTGCAGAACAACTCAAACCGAAACAAACCATTATCAAAAAAGCCGAAATGGAGGCAAGACAACAAGAACTGGATCTTGCAGCTCAGGAAATTAAATTAAAATATGAGAATCTGCAGGTTGAAAAGAATAAAGTGCAAGAACTGGCTCATGTGAATGCTTTGTTGACTGCTTTATCTAATGAAGTGAACCACTTTATGAACAGTCGCGCTATCTTTTATGATGAATTTAATACAAAGGTTGCTACGCTTGCAATGGCAGTTGCACAAAAAGTGATTTATGATAAAATAGAAATTGATGACACATTTATACTAAATATTGTAAATAATGCTATTCATTCAAGCGGTAATGATGATGAGCTTTTAATCCAGGTGAATCCTGAAGATAAAAAGATTCTTGAAAAATATTTGCCTGCTATTAAAAAAGATTATTTCGACAAAAAAATAAAGCTTGAAGAACATGCGGATATTGATAAAGGTAGTTGCATAATTGCTACTGAAAGTGGTGATATTGATGCTCGCATAGATAAGCAATTGGAAATATTACAAAAATCGCTCTTTGAAAGTTTTCTCGGAGATACTGATGGCAATGATTGAATATAACAATTTAATGATGAATAATGCTATCAAAGCTCTTGAAGAATGCAATGCCATTCAGTTCAGAGGTCAGGTGTCTCGGGTTAAGGGCCTTTTGGTTGAATCTCGTGGTCCGAATGTATCGGTTGGAAATATCTGCTGGATTGAAACAACAACGTCTGATGAAAAGAAAGCAGCAGAAGTTGTTGGGCTTGATGGAGATCATGTACTGCTTATGCCATTTTCAGATACAAATGGTATAAGTGCGGGTTGTAAAGTTTCAACCGAGAAACAAACGTTGACACTTCAGGTTGGTAACAGTCTGTTAGGACGTGTGCTGGATGGTTATGGAAATCCTATTGACGGCAAAGGCCCCATTATTACAACAGAAAAAGCCAATATCAATCAGGAGCCACCATCTGCATTGTCACGTCCCAGAATCACAGAGCCATTAACCACAGGTATACGATCAATTGACAGCATGATCACTTGTGGTGAAGGGCAGAGAATGGGGATTTTTGCAGGTAGTGGTGTTGGCAAGAGTGTATTGCTGGGTATGATTGCCCGCAGCAGTAATGCGGATGTTAATGTAATTGCTTTGATTGGAGAACGTGGCCGGGAAGTTAATGAATTTATTGAAAACAGTCTGGGCGAAGAAGGATTAAAGAAATCTGTCATAGTTGTAGTAACTTCCGACCAGGCTGCAGTTTTAAGAATTCGAGGTGCGCAAATAGCCACTTCTATTGCAGAGTATTTTAGAGATCAGGGAAACCGTGTTGTATTGATGATGGATTCGGTTACTCGTGTTGCAATGGCCCAGCGTGAAATTGGTCTTGCAGTAGGTGAACCTCCAACAACAAAGGGGTATACACCATCTGTATTTGCTTTGATGCCAAGATTGCTGGAACGTGCCGGCATGTCTGATAAAGGCAGTATTACCGGATTTTATACAGTTTTAGTAGAAAGTGATGATATGAATGATCCGGTTGCAGATACCGTGCGATCTATCCTGGATGGTCATATGGTCTTGTCAAGACGGTTGGCGGAACAGAACCACTATCCTGCAATTGATGTATTGCAAAGTGTTAGCCGTGTGATGAATGATATTATCCCGGAGGAACATCTATTATCTGCATTAAAATTAAGAGATGCACTTGCAACTTTTCAGGAAGCTGAAGATTTGATCAATATAGGAGCATATATTAAAGGTAATAATCCTAAAATTGATTTTGCTATTAATCATATAGAAACTATACGAACCTTTTTAAAACAGCGACAATATGAAAAAGCGGTATTTAATCAAACGATAGAACAACTGTTGACTATATTTAAATAAGCAGACTGGATACTATATTGAAACGATATAAATTTTCACTTGAACAGGTCTTAAAAGTAAGAAAGATAAGAGAAAAGGAAAAACAAAAAGAATTGGCTGAGGCTTTTCAACAATTAAATCTGGAAATGGAAAAGCTGGAGAAACTCAAAGCTGAAGAAATGGAAGCTAATGCATTAATTCAACTATTGAAAGAACAGCATCAGTCATCTGTTTTATTAAATACGGTTTATAGAAATATTGAAGGAAAATTAATACTCAAGCAATTACAAGTTGAAAATATACAAAAAGCACAAAAAGTAGTAAATGAAAAAGTAATTCAAGCAATATCGGCACAAAAAGATAAAAAGATACTTGAAAAGCTTGATGAAAAACAATATGAGAATTATTTAAAGTTGGCCGAAGCTGAAGAACAAAAGTTCCTGGACGAGGTCGCGGTAATCGATTCAATTAGAAAACGTACCAGAGTATAGAATATGGATGAAGAATTAGAAAATCAATTAGATGATGAATCCAGTGATCTAAATGAAGAGGCAGAGGATTTTGGTCCTACCGATTTTGATGATTACGATGAAGGCGGTAAAAAATGGCTCCCCAAGAATTTACTCATGTGGGGAATTGCACTCATGTGGTCATTCTTTATTGTATTTGTATTTATGTATTTTATTGTTCATAAACGGAACCAAAATTCATTTGATATTTTTCAAAATCAATCAGTTGTTGATGTGGATTCCACAATGAATGCTGATTCTTTGGCCTTGTCACAAGTGGATTCAAACTCGATACATGCAATGTCTTTGGGTGATACTGTTAAAGGTGACGGGTATTATGTACCACCGGAAGGGTTTTTAACAGTTGAAGATCATATGCAAATACTCAAAATGGAGAATGGCCGCAGAAAGCGTGAAATTGATTTTCTGTGGAGTGAATTGAGAAATCTGAAAAAACAGGCTGCAGATATTGAGCAGATGTCTCTGGAAATTGATTCATTAAAATTGGTAGAGCCTAAAACCATTGTTGTTCAAGATACAACACCCAGTATTGAAGAAAAAAAGTTTGAGCAGGAACTTGAGGCAAAAAAAGAACAGGCCAGGTTGGCTAAACTCGAACAGGAAAGACTAGAACGTGAAAAGGCCCTGGCAAATAGTGCCAAGATTTACAGTTCAATGAAACCCAAACAAGCTGCAACAATACTTGCTGATTTTGATTCTGAAACCGCAGCGCAAATGTTGATGAAAATACGTGAGAGACAGGCAGCCAAAATTCTTGAAGCTATGGAGCCTGGAAAAGCTACACAGATTTGTAAGTATATGGTGCAGTAGAGGAGACTGGCATGAAACAAATGACAAACATCGGGAAATTATTTAGCAAATTCAAAAACAGTGGATTGATGCAAATGTTTTCCGGTAAACAACAGGCAAAAGCTGAATCTGCCGGTCAATCTATATTTAAACAGATATTGGGTAATGTTAATAGTACTCAATCTTTTCAGAAATCTAATATCTCTCCTTTTGGTGATAATGTAGATAGCTCAAAAATTAAAGATACTAGTGTACCAACAAACAACAAGAAAAATACTGACTCTCCCATCAATATCCATACGCTTGGAGCAAAAAATAAGGATCGTGTAAGACAGTTTATTATCAATCCATCTGTATCTGTAAAAATGGACAAAGATGTTACAGGTACCGTTGAAAAAAACACGACAAAAAACGCGATAACTGATGTTAAAAAGAAATCTGTATCTAACATTAACCAGGCAAGCAGTAAAGAACAACCAGTTACTAATACAACTGAAAATGTAACTGATGATATTGTAAAAGTAAAAAAATATCAAAAAACAAAAATTGATGCGAATTCCGCTGAAACGCAACCCATAATCGGGATGCCTCATCAAGTTAATTCAAATGTAGAAATTAAAAAGAATACAGTGTCAATTGTTGAAAAACCACAAGAGGAATTCAAAGCTCAAGCTGTCGAAACTGTATCAATGTTGAATTCTGTTGAAAAAAGTGATAAACCACTTGAATCTAAACATACACATGTTAAACATGCTGCTGTGAGCACCAGTAAAACTTTGGTTCATGAAAATGCCAAAGTTAATATTGACACATCCGATCTAATACCTGTAATAAAGCAGGAAAAGCAAAATAATGAAAATGTTATTACTGCCACTAATAATAAAGTTAATGTTGAAGCAAAATCTGAAAAAAACGCTATAAAAAATCCGTCTGTTGTGACAGAGCACAGTGATGCTAATATTGCCCAGGTAAAAGCCGATTCAAATTCTGACACTCGTACCAGTATAGCTCAAGAAACTCTGCGAACCAGTGCGACAATTGCTAAAGCAGCCAATTCGAATGGCAATTTAAACGCGGATAAAGTCCCGGTATCTTTTGATAATGGGACTAGTGCAATAGATAATCAGAAAACAGATCTTTCTGCTAAAGTCGTCAAGACAGAAAAGAATACAGCAGAAAAATCTCCTGTGCAAACCCAGGCACCTGAAAAAATAGACCAAGCGGCAAAACCTTCCACGGTTTCAGCTGTTGACCGCATCCATAACAACGCTAAGCCAATTGTTCAAAATAATGATAATGTTACACGTACGGAAATTGAAACCCCCAAAACAAGCGATACTAAAAACACAACTGTGGCAGAGAGTAAACCCGTTCAAGATAATATCACAGTAAAAAACAATTTGCAATCAACTCCCAAAGTTGAAAATAAAGCAGATTATCAAACATCAAATAAACCTCTGATTCGGGGTGAGCATGCAACAAATGAGATTAAAGATACTGCTAAAAATGAGTTGATAACCAGTTTGCAAAATAATAGTCAGAATTCGATCAAAGCAGAATCTTTAAGAATGACCGATCCTGCTATTGAATCGGTAAGCTATAGTAAATCAGAAAATGTAAACGTTAACCCGACAGTTACGAATCATGCAAAAACCCATGAAAATTTTAAAGTTGAAACTAAAGCTGTATCCTCAAAGACTGAAAAAGAGACTGTGACAAATTCCGAGTCAATTACTCGGAATGCTAAAATGGAAAAACCAAATGAAACTCTGGTTCCTGATAATTCAAAATCAACAAAGTCTGTTAATAGTGTGAATTTAGAACCAACTGTTATTAATACAAAAAAAAATAAAACAGATATTGCCGCTCCATCTATAAAAGAATCCGGATCTGTACAAAATAAGGTTGTTGCTGAAACCAAAGCATCCGTACAATCTGCGAGTACAGCAAAACAATCTGCATCTGTTAAAAATACAACAGCCAGTGTGATTGTGAATGATGTAAAGTCAGAGAACACAAAACCAGCTGCAAAACAACAAGCATCAGTAGAAAATAACAAGATAGATACTGTTACATCTAATAATTCAAAAAAAGTTGAATCAATACCTAAAGAAATCAAGTCCAATACTTTTGCCGATACAGAAATTAACAAGCTGACAGCCAAAAGAGAAATGAAACTGATGACTTTATCAGAGCCAGAGATTGCTAAAACTGATTCCCAAAATACAGATGCAAAATCTGTTGCAAAAGCAGATCAAGGAGTTGATACCAAGAATGTGATCACAAAAATCAAACAATTTATTGTAAAATCTAATCAGTCTGACAATGCTGCTCAGAAACAATCTGATACACCCCTGGCAGAAAATAAAAATGGATCAGTTAACATTGAAACTGATTCCACTGTTAAGGATGGTAATAAAATAAAGACAGTTTCCACACCGGGACCATCAGTTTCTAAAACCGAATCCAAACAGGTGAAAGATGATGCAGTTATTAAAACATCTTTGAATGAACCTGCTGCCAAAGTAAATGAAAACAAAGTTGTTGTTGATGCTGTTCGTGTTTCTGATAAAATAGTTGATACTCAGAATTCTTTGACAGTTTCGGACAAAATTAATACTGCAAACAATGATAGTCAAATTTCGCTTGTTGATGAAAAGGTGCAACTTGATGAAAAGCAAACGATATTAGCCTTAAATAAAAACACGGAAAGAGTTGTAACTGAAAAAAGTAATCAAAAAGTTATTGAACCTTTGCCAGAGATGCATACAGAAAAAAATAATGCCATCAAAAGCACAAAACCATTAATGGATTCAATTCGAAATGAATACATAGCAACTGCATCTGCTGAAAAAAATATTGTTCAAAACCAAACTTTTGGAATTGTTAACAATACAGTCGATCAAAAGAAAGAAACAACGGTAACTGTCAATTCCAATAAAGATAAATTTGTAAATTCAAAAATTAATACTGATTTGAATTCGAGTTTAGAGTCCAGAGTTTCAGTAGAATCAGAAAAAAGTGATAAAGCTATCAAACCAGTATCTAAGGTTAAAGCTGATGTTATTGCAGAAAAATCAACAGCTATTGTTGATGAAAAACAAGACAACACAAACAAGCAACAGGTTGTAAATAAATTTAGTGTGAACAAAAGTCAGGGAAGTAATCCAACTTTGCAGAACCCAAAAGTTACTGAATACGAACTGGATGATACAAAGTTTGATGAAAATACTTTTCAAGCTAAAACAGGTAGTGATACTGAAATCAAATCTGATTCGAATAAAAAGTATCAATCAAAAACTGTCGTACCCAATACCAGTAATATGGAAGTTGATAAAACAGAACTCAAGGATGATGATAGTAGGTTGCAAACCAAAGATACCCCAGGCAAGACAGCTATATCAGAAAGTATGATAGCTAAAAACGAAAAGAATTCAAATATTGCATCCGAGACTGTTGAACAGCCCAAAGTGAGCACAAATCAAAAACAGGTACTTGCACAATCGGTATCGCAAGCAAAATCTTTTGGTGATGCAGACAATGTAGAAAATAAACATGTATTTGTTGCAGCTTCAGAGAATAAACCTGCAACAGTTAATAAAACACAATCAAACTCTAACCAAACCCAGACAGCAAAACCGGTTACTCTGGTTACTGAAAAAGCTGTGACAGAGGAGTTTCAAAAAGATATGGGCTCTAATGAACAGAACCTATCTGAGCAATCAAATTTCAAAGGTCAGACAGTATTTTCAAATTCAGCAGTTAATAATGCTACATTTTCAAGTCAGATGAATGCAAATATTGTTGCTTCCAAATCTGAAATATCATATCTCAGTCAGCAGATCCATGAAGGATATGAGATGTTGTTAAATCGTAGCACTGACGAGAAATTGGCTCTAAGCGCTCGAACAGCAGAGTTGGGTTTGTTAAGAATAGAATTAACTAAACAAGACAATGATGTACAGATTGTATTAAAAGTACAGTCTGAACAGTCTCAACGTATGCTTGAGCAGGCAATGCCTGAATTACGACAATCATTATCAAAGTCCCAGGTTCAGGTGCAGGAATTACGTATTGTATCTTCAGAGAATTCGGATCAACAAGACATGTCAAGACAACATGCATTTAACAGACAACGACAGGAACAACAAAATAATCAAAACAATTCTGCTATTTCAAAAAGCAGAACCCAAGACAAACAGTATACAGAGTTTCAATCTGTATATGAAACACTTGCATAAAATTAGGAGTTAATTATGCCAATTTCATCGGTTGGTACATATTACGAATACAGTGTTAATTCAGACAACTCGGCATCCCGTGAGATGGATAAAGATGCCTTTTTGAACCTGATGGTTACTGAATTAAAATATCAGGATCCCCTAGATCCCATGGACAATACAGAGTATGTAGCCCAATTAGCACAGTTTAGTTCACTAGAACAATTATACACAGTTAACGAGCAACTGGAGACAGACGCATACCTCACACAATCAATGCACAACTCTATTGTGTCTTCGGTTATTGGTAAAGATATTCTTGCCCAGTCAGATTCTGTTATATATTCAGGAAGTGGTGAAAAAGAAGTCGAATTTACACTTGCTGAAGATGCCTCAGATGTGACTGTATCCATATACACTGAAGATGGTACTTTGGTTAAAACAATAGATATGGATTACCAGAATGCCGGTAAAGTAACCGCAACCTGGGATGGTTCAAACCTGGGTGGTGGTACAGTTAGCGAAGGTGTGTATCATATGGATGTTGCAGCATATAACGACAATGGTGAAAAGGTTAATTTTGTTCCTGTATTCCGTGGAACAGTAACCGGTTTACGTTATAATGATGGTACCCCAACTTTTATGGTAGGCGATGCAGAAATATCTATCAGTGAAGTTCTAGAAATTGCTGCAGCAGAAAGTGGTGCAGAAAATAGTGAAGAAAATACAGATACTGAAGCATAAAAAAAATTATGAAAGGAGGTGAGTTTTTTGCCTGAGAACATAAACAATATTTCTGGCATCCGAGGGCCATCAGGTGCTGAGCGAATCAAGAAAAGTATTAATGCTCAGGCACAAATCGGAACCAGTTTTCAGGAAATTCTAGATCAGCAAACCAGTCAACAAACTGATGATCTAAAGTTTTCCGTACACGCGCAAAATCGTATTCAGGAAAGAAATATTCAATTATCTGATGAAGACCGAATACGATTGCAAAACGGCATTGACAAAATTCTTGAAAAAGGCGGAAATGAATCTCTGATTCTTATGGATAATAATGCTTTTGTTGTCAGTGCTGCGAATCGAACTGTGATCACTGCCATGGACAGTGAAGGTTTACGTGAAAATGTGTTCACTAATATCGATAGTGCACTAGTAATTAATTAATTTGAATTCAAAGGGCCGGACCCCAAGTGGGAGGCTCTAAACCGCCGAATGACAGACGCGGTTTTAGAACTCTATTTAAGGAGATATAACAATGTTACGTTCATTATACGCAGGGGTCTCTGGACTTCGTAATCATCAAGTCCAGTTAGACGTAATTGGTAATAATATTGCAAATGTTAACACAACTGCATACAAGGCAGCTCGTGTAAATTTTCAAGAAAACCTTTCTCAAGCTCTTACCATTGGTTCTCAACCTTCTACAGCTACAGGTGGTGTGAATCCCCAATATGTTGGTATTGGTATGTCAATCGGTAGTATTGATAAACTCTTTACCCAGGGAGATTTTCAAAGTACAGGCAGCAGCCTGGATCTCGCTATTGATGGCGATGCATTCTTTTTGCTCAGCGATGGCGAACAGGAATACTTTACCCGTGCAGGTAATTTTACCATAGACAGTAGCGGTTATTTGGTATATGGAAATACCGGTCTTCGTGTACAGGGACGTACAGCCGATGCTACTGGCGATCTTACCAATTCTACAGATATTTCGAGTATCGCTTTACCTTTTGGCCAAAAAGCGCCTGCACAGGCCACTTCACAAGTTCAATTGACAGGTAATTTAAATTCTGATACCAGTAAAGTTTCCAAAGTACTCGCTGCTGATTATTCTAAAAATGCAGCAGTTACCAGTATGAATTCCTGGTCAGATGTTTTGGCTGCTGATCCCAATGGTATTTTGATTGATGATACCAATAATCAGATAGAGATTTCTATTGATGATGATGCTGATGAAAGTTTAACAGCCACATTGACACTAACAAATGGTACCTATGGTACATTGAAAGAGTTGGTAGCGGAAATCAATAAACAGATAGATTCAACCCGCCAGTTGACCAGTGAAATTGTTGCTGAATCTATAACAGAAAATAATATGGATTATCTCAGAATCCGTACTACTGACACAGGCGGTGCCGATACTTTTATAACTATTGGTGGTACTTTTTCAGATACAGGTTCAACTTTGGGTATCACAGGTACTGAATATGGAACAACTTCATCAACATCGTTGAATGATGTTCCATTTTTTGATGGCGTACTTGTAGATGGTGACGAAATCAACATCAACGGAGCTGATAAAGAAGGTTATGGTAAATCCGGTGTATTTGTTTACCAGGCAGATGCTGACGGTATGGGTAACCCCAGTACAGTTGGTGATTTGTTAGCTGCTATTGATTCCGTTTTTCCAGGAGCCGAAGTTACTATAGATTCTGCTGGTAATGTAACAGTATCAGATTCTGAAGCTGGTGTTTCTGAACGTACATGTGCTATCAGTATGACCGACCAGAATTTCAACTCTGTTTCAACTCCTACATTCAATACTCAAATTGAAGGTCAGGATGCCGGTGTACATACTACAAGTATTTTGATTTATGACTCTAAAGGTACACCACATACATTGGAAATTGAATTTACCAATATTTCAACATTAACTGATCCTGATTTGTGGAAATGGGAATGTACGATTGATGATGGTACAATTGAACCAACAGCCGGTAACAGAGGCTATTGCAAGTTTAATCCTGATGGTAGTTTATCTGCAATTGAGATTGAAGATGGTAATCCATTGACTTTTGAACCGGGTGATGGTTCTGCCACAATGGAAGTTGTTCTTGATCCTGGTGAAGCGGGTTATTTTAATGGTTTAACACAATTTAATAGTACAACTTCTGCAGTACCCAGTATGCAAGATGGTTACGGCATGGGTGAACTTTATGACTTTTCATTTGATGAAACTGGTACAATTACCGGTCATTTCACCAATGGTGTAAGTCAGACAATTGCCCAGGTTGCAGTAGCAACTGTTAATAATCCTCAGGGTTTTGACCAGGTTGGTGAAAATGTTTTTCAGGTTGGCGCAAATAGTGGTATGCCTGTCCGCGGTTGGGCAGGTTCAACTATTCAAGCTGAAATTGCACCTGAAAATCTTGAAATGTCTAATGTTGACCTTGCTGAAGAATTTGCAAATATGATTATCTCACAAAGAGGTTTTCAGGCAAATTCACGTATCATTACAACAAGTGATACCCTGTTGAATGAAATTGTTCAGTTAAAAACAAGGTAATATAAATAGGGGGTGAGTAGACAAACTCACCCCAATTTTCTTTTAATTCAAGTTTGTACAGATTTAACCGATAATAATAATGTATAAAAATTTGTATATAGCACTGAATATTAAAAAAAGTAATGGTTAGTTATGGACAAAGGTACAGTCATTGGAATGTCATCCGGTTTTGTTTTGATCTTTGCAATGATCTTTTTGGGTCAGGGATGGCAATTTTTCTTTAATTTACCTTCATTTATTATTGTGATGGGTGGAACAGTGGCGGCAACTTTTGTAAGCCATCCGGTGAGTGATGTTGTCAAAGTCATAAAAGTATCAAGAAATGCTTTTACTGAAAAATTAGATTCAATTCAGGAAACTGTCGAGTTTTGGTATGTTCTTTCACGTAAAGCCAGAAAAGATGGTTTACTTGCTTTGGAAGAAGATATATACGCAACCAATGACAATTTTACCCGAAAAGGTATTCAATTAATGGTTGACGGTATCAAAAAAGAAGTTATTAATGATATACTTGTAATGGAAATGAACCATATTGAAGATCGTCATGAAATAGGACAAAAAATGTTCAAGACGATGGGCGGTTTATGTCCTGCTTTTGGTATGGTTGGAACGCTGATTGGTTTGATTCAGATGCTTTCTTCTTTGAGTGATCCTTCACAGATTGGTGTAGGTATGGCAACGGCACTGGTAACTACCTTTTACGGAAGTATATTTGCAAACTTGATATTTTTACCCATGGCATCAAAATTAGAAGCCAGGTCTGAACAAGAAATTGCTGTTAAACAATTAATTGTGAATGCAATTTATTCTATTCAGGCTGGCGATAACCCGAGATTACTGAACGATAAATTGTTGTCTATTCTCTCACCGAGTCAGAGAGAGCAGGCCGCAGGTGTAGATGAGAACCAATTAGATGAGTGACGAAGCCCCAAAATGTCCACCGCCTAAAAAGCAAAAAGCAGCTGAAGAAGGTGCACCTGGTTGGATGGCAAGTTTTGCAGATTTGATGACACTTTTGTTAACCTTTTTTATCCTGATTGTGTCATTTTCAAATACTGAACTTATAAAATTTCGTCAGGCTATGGGAGCATTGCAAGGATCAACAGGTGCATTGACAGACGCACCCGGTTCAAGCATTATGCCCAAACAGATCCCGCGTCCGGATATGAAAGAAACTATATCAGCTCACGATGCTATTGACGAGTTTCTCGAGCAAGTCGAAAACAGTTATATGGAAGAGGCTGATAGCGATCAAATAGCTGTTGAAAAAGTTGATGATGGTTTAATTATTCGTTTGGGTAATACCATGCTATTTGAACCTGGACAAGCAGAGTTAAAAGGGCGTGCGCTTGATTTATTGGCAAGAATAGGAAAAATGATAGTTTTGTATGATTATCATGTTGTTGTTGAAGGTCATTCGGACAATGTACCTATTAACACTACGCAATATGGATCAAATTGGGAACTTTCATCCGCAAGAGCACTGAATGTATTGCGTTTTTTTGTAGACAAGATGGGAGTTAATCCCAAAACAATTATTGCAATTGGTAGAAGTGAGTATAAACCGGTGGCCCCGAATGATTCTCCGGAACATCGGGCAAAAAATCGTCGAGTAGAAATATATTTGAATTATATGTATCTAAGTGGACAAGAATTGATAGAATCTAGAAACTATTTAAAATAGTTTTTGTAATATTGGAGTTTTTTAAATGAAAGAACATCTGCCCAAAATTGGTATTTTTGCTGCAATTATAATATTGCAGATAGGACTGGCTTATGGTCTGGTTACTTATATATTACCTCCCAATAAACCTGCTCAACCCGTTCCAGACAATGGTGGCTTGGTTGTTTCAAATGTACAGGATGGAGAAGAGGGTGAGGATTCTGGAGAAGCAATTGAAAATGGAGAGGATGCTGCTCTTGCGGAAGCGGATTCTATTAAAGAAGCCGAGTTTTATAATGAATTATCTGATTATCTGGAAGAAGAAATACCGGAAAAAGAATTAAAAGGCGCAATCACTTTAACACTTGATGATTTGATTATCAATCCTGCTCAAACGCGGGGTACACGATATATTGTTATGTCTATGAACCTTGTAATTAATGGTAAAGATGTGCAAAGTAAATGGGATGCAAAATTGCCAGCAATTAATGATGCGGTTAATACTCTTATTTCTCGTAAAACAGTGCTTTGGCTATCAGATATTGATAACCGCCCTTATTTGCGTGAAGAAATAAAATTGTTAATTGAATCTGTTATGGGTGATGTCAAGGTTTTGCGTGTTTATTTTACGAAATATCTGTTCCAATAATTAATTGTTTATTAGGGGGATAACAAATTAAATTATTATAGGAAAGAAATCCCAAGAATTGGGTAAATTTTTACCCTGTTTCTTTTCTATAACAACCTGCCTAGATCTTTCTTGTTGTAAATTATGAATTTATGATATTTTTTTCTATGTTGATTTACTGGCACATAGTTTGTAAAGATTCAAGTGTTTCTATGCAACTGTATAAATATAGGATCTGAAAAACTATGCGTAAAAATGTCAAGGTATCGTTATATGATTTTCGTCATCCCAGACGCTTAACAAAGGAGCAGCGGTCTGCATTATCTTTGGTTTATGAAGCATATGCCAAGCTGCTGGGTGCATATTTTACGACCTTGTTAAGAACTTTAACAGATGTGCAATTGTCAAGAATTGATGAAGTAATGTTTGGTGATTTTATTGGTTCACGTACAGAGCCAGATGGTCTTTGTATATTTACAACCAACAAATCTGATCAACCTGGTATTTTTGAACTTCCACCAACTTTTATTTTTTTGATAATTGACCGTTTATTCGGTGGTTTGGGAATTCCCAAAGTACTTGAAAGACCCAACACTGCCATTGAGAAAAATATTATTACGCGTGTTCTGGACCGAATGCTGCAAATGTTAGATCGTGCATGGTATAACATGATAGCAGTTGAATCTACAGTTAAATCTTTTGAAACCAATCCATACATGGCGCAGGTTGTTGGACGAAGTGAGCCAACAATATTGGTTGTATATGATGTAACCATGCAGAATGACAGACATCAGATCAGTATTTGTTTACCTATTCCTATGATGGGTCCCTTTTTCAAAGCTATCAAAGAGTGGTCTATTTCAATTAAAAGTCAGGAAGCAGCCGTTTACCAGCGTGAGCAGATGCGGGAAACGATTCTGCGAACTGATTTTCCGGTAATTGTTAACCTTGGCAAAACCAAATTGAAATTCAAAGAGTTGATGGAACTTGATGAAGGTGACTTGATGGTATTGAATCAATGGGTAAAAAAACCACTGGATATTTTAGTTGATGGCTCTGTCAGATTTAGAGGTGTGCCAGGTGTACGCAGCAAGCACAAGTCTATTAAAATAACTGATGTGGTTACTGATATTACCCAGCAGTAATATCAAATAGAACTAGCAACAAATTTTGAGGAGACTGTTTTGAATCAGGAAGCTGTTTTTACAACATTGGAAAATTTCGACAATGCATTTATCAATCAGGCATCAAACCTGCTTGAAACGATTTTTAATGAAAAAGTTAACATTGTTGTTGAAAATTCCAAAGTATTTAATCCCGAGTTGTTAAAAAACACTGTAGGCGTTCCTTCGCTACGGCTGGATTTTAATATTCCCGGTAAAGATAAAGGACTCACATATTTTGCTAATGGTAAGCTTTTACCTGATTTAACGGGATATTTGTCTGATGAAGGGGATAATACACCCAATATTCCGGATTCCATGCAAATGATTATGGATGTATCTGAGCAATTATCTATGATCAAAAAACAATGTTTTGATGAAGTCCTTTCAAAGGGTGTAGACTTTGATAGTCCAGCTTTATCAGCATGGGATGGTTCAATTGATTTGATTTTCAGTGAAAGCGTTCTCACGTTTTACAAAATGCAGGTTGGAGAAAAAAGCAACATTACTCTGGTCCGCATGATTCCTGCCGACATAGTGGCTGAATATTTCGATCAGGATCAAGCCGGTGAGCATGGTGGAGTTGAAAACGACGAGTTTGAAGATTTTTCTGATGCGGAAGAACATATTGACGCACAACAATCTATTGATTTTATACATGACCTTGAACTGCTGGTAACTGTAGAGTTGGGTCGTGTAACGATGACACTTAAAGATATGCTGGCATTAGGACCTGGAAGTATTGTGGAGCTGAACAAATTTGCAGGTGAGCCGGTTGAAGTGTATGTGAACAACAAAAAATTTGCTGAAGGCGAAGTTGTGGTTATTGATCAAAACTTTGCTGTTCGAATTACGTCGCTGGTTGCCAAACGAGACAGGTTTGCTTCTTTGCGCGTTTGATTTTTATTAATACAACTTTTTGGGAAACATGAAAATACGAGTCAAATACTTTTTGACCAGTTTTATTTCTATATTACTGGTTTTGGTGAATTCTGTTAGTTTGGCGCAAGTTAAAGCTGACAGTACTAAAGTCCTATCTGCCCCGGTTACCGGGAATTTCAATTTTGCAGCATTACTGTTTAAAACCATTTTATCATTAGCAGTTGTTATTGTATTGCTTGTGTTGTTTGTTTATGGTTTAAAATGGCTACAGTCTAAAACCCAATCCGGATATTACAAATACCACAATATGTCAATTCAAGATTCTCTTTCCGTTGGCCCCAAACGTCAAATTCATCTTGTACAGGTAATGAACCGTGTAATACTAATTGGTGCTTCAGAAACAGGTATTAACCTTTTGCTTGAACTGGATGAAGATGAAAAAAAAGAACTGGCAGAAAAAAAAGAAAAGGCCAAACCATTTTCTAAATCCCTTTCAGAACAAATGTCGAAACTTGGCGGATCGGTAAAACATTAAAATGCGAATTACGAATAAACATATTTTTGTACTGGTATTGATTACTTTGTTTTTCTTGCCGGTACTTGCCAATGCACAACCTCTTCCCAAGGTTACTATTGGATTAGATCAGACACAAAATCCGGGTGATGTTGCTGTAACATTGCAGATTATTCTGTTGTTGACTGTGCTTTCACTTGCTCCTGCATTATTGATCATGGTTACATCATTCACCCGTGTTATGATTGTCTTTTCCTTTTTAAGACAGGCATTGGGTACTCAACAAGCTCCGCCAACGCAGGTGATGATTGGTCTTGCAGTGTTTTTGACCATTTTTATTATGGCACCCGTTTGGCAGGATATTAACACAAATGCTTTGCAGCCTTATCTTGATCAGCAAATAAGTCAAGGTGAAGCCTATCAAAAAGCTATGGAACCCTTGCGGTTGTTCATGTTTAAACAAACCCGTGAAAAAGATTTAGGTTTGTTTATGAAAATGGCAAATTTATCAAAACCTGAAGATTTTGAGGATGTACCCACACAAGTTTTGATACCCTCATTTATTATCAGTGAATTTAGAATTGCTTTTCAGATTGGTTTTCTGTTATTCATACCTTTTCTTATGCTGGATATGATTGTAGCTAGTGTGCTAATGTCAATGGGTATGATGATGTTACCACCTATATCCATCTCTTTACCATTCAAGTTATTGCTTTTTGTACTTGTGGATGGATGGTATTTAATAGTAGAATCAATCATTACGGGATTTAAATAATAGGAATATACAATGACCCAGGAAATGGTATTGGAATTGGCCAATCAGGCCATTATGACAACTTTGATAATAGCGGCCCCCATGTTGCTCGCAGGGTTGCTGGTAGGACTTGCTGTTTCAATTTTACAAGCTGTAACTCAAATTCATGAAATGACCCTTACATTCATCCCCAAGATCTTGGCAATTGTATTTACCATGATGATCTTGTTGCCCTGGATGATTGGCAAGTTTGTAGGTTTTACCAGCAATTTATTTAAAACAATACCCATGATAAGTAAATAGGAATATCAATGTTATTAGGAATTACACAAAATGAAATCGTTGTCTTTTTGATGATATTGCTGAGAATATCTTCAGCAATGATCGTATTTCCTGTATTCAATTCCTTGTATATTCCAACTCAGGCTAAAATAGGTATCAGCCTGGTATTGTCATTAATTATGTCGCCATTGGTTATTTCTTCACAAATGGTTGTTCCCGAAATTGTTGCACAAATCATTTTTGTACTTGTTAAAGAGGTACTGGTAGGACTGGTATTGGGATTTTTAGCGTCTATGATTTTTGCATGTGTTGAACTGGCGGGACAATTGGTGTCTATGCAAATGGGATTTGGTATTGTAAATGTTTATGATCCCCAAACCAGCAGACAAATTCCCATAGTTGGTCAATTTTATCTGTATCTGGCTATGATGGTTTTTTTAGCAATTGACGGACATCATTTTCTGGTTGAAGGGCTGTATAAAAGTTTTCAGGTAATTCCTCCTTCAACAGCAACTTTTAGAGTAGGTATTGTTGATCTTCACATGTCAGTAGCTGCAGATATATTTGTTGCAGCTATTAAAATTGGTGCACCTATTATTGTATCTTTATTATTAACAAGTGTAGCCTTGGGTCTGGTTGCCCGTGCGGTACCTCAAATGAATGTGTTCTTTGTAGGTATGCCCTTAAAAATTGCTATGGGGCTGGCCGCAATGGCAATTTCATTACCATTGTTTGCTTACTTTTTTGCCAGTGTTTTTCATAAATTTCAAACTGATTTTTTTCAATTAATGCGATTGATGCAAAACTAAGTAGAGACTGTAAATGCCAGAAGAATCCTTTCAGGAACGTACAGAGCAGGCGACTCCTAAGAAAAAGCAGGAGGCGCGAGAAAAAGGTAACATTCCCCGAAGTAACGAGGTCAACTCGGCAGTGATTTTGTTGATCTCGGGCTTGGGTTTTGTCATCTTTGGCAAGCATATGTTTAATGGTATCAAAGTTTTTATTTCTAGTATATTTAGAGATTTTGGTACAATTGAATTGACAGTTAATAATATGCCTCAACTGGCTCAGGACGCTGGTATAGCATTCGCTTTTATATTGGGACCATTTTTGTTAACCATTATGGTGGCGGGTGTTGCTGCAAATGTCATTCAATCTGGAGTTACCATCTCTACACAATCTATTGAACCCAAATTGGAAAAAATTTCACCCATATCTGGTTTTAAACGTCTTTTTTCTCTAAGATCATTTGTTGAATTGATAAAGAATGTGTTAAAGATGACAGTTATCGTCATTGTGGGTTATATAACAATTAAAGGCGAAATGGATGAATTTTTTAAACTTGTAAATCAGGATATCAGCCAGATTACAGCTTTTATTGGCAGTCTCAGTTTAAAATTGATTTTTAGAGTGGGTATGGTTTTTATTCTTCTTGCCATTCTGGATTTTGCATATCAGAAATATGAATATGAGAAAAACCTGAGAATGACCAAGCAGGAAATTAAAGAAGAAATGAAGCAGTCTGAAGGTGATCCGCTTGTCAAATCCAGAATACGTGCAATACAACGAGAACAGGCCAGAAATCGTATGATGAGTGATGTGCCCACTGCGGATGTCGTTATAACCAACCCAACACATTATGCTGTTGCACTTAAATTTGATTCAAATAAAATGTCTGCGCCAATAGTTGTTGCTAAAGGTATGCGCAAGATTGCATTAAAGATTAGAGAAATTGCTAAAGAAAATGACATTCCTATAATTGAAAAACCGATTGTAGCTCGGTTATTGTACAAGACCGCAGAAGTTGGTCATGAAATACCTGTAGAATTGTATCAGGTCGTTGCTGAGATCCTGGCACAAGTATATCAAATGAAGAAAAAGGCTTGAACGGAGTAATATATGCCCAAGGGTTTTAATTTAACATTTTTAGCAAAAAATAGTGATGTTGCAATGGCAATCAGTGTTATTGGTATTCTGATTGTTATGTTGATGCCAATACCCACGGTTTTAATGGATTTGATGCTTGCTTTAAATATTACATTAGCAATTGTCATTTTGCTTGTTTCAATGTATATCACCAAGCCTTTACAGTTTTCAGTTTTTCCGGGTTTATTATTGATCATAACTATATTCCGATTGTCTTTAAATGTGGCAACCACTCGTTTGATTTTGGGTGACGGATATGCCGGTAAAATTATTACCGCATTTGGTGATTTTGTTGTAAAAGGGAATTATGTTGTTGGTTTTATTATCTTTCTGATTCTTGTATTGATCAATTTTATTGTTATCACCAAAGGTGCGGGACGTGTAGCCGAAGTTGCAGCAAGATTTACTCTTGATTCTATGCCAGGCAAGCAGATGAGTATTGATGCTGATCTAAACGCGGGTATGATTGAAGAATCTGAAGCTCGCAAACGAAGAGAAGATATTTCAAGAGAAGCTGATTTTTATGGAGCTATGGATGGTGCCAGCAAATTTGTTCGAGGTGATGCAATTGCGGGTATTATTATTACCGCGTTAAACATTGTTGGTGGATTTATTGTTGGTATTGTTCAACTGAATATGAGTTTTACTGAATCACTAGCTACTTATACCATGCTTACCGTTGGTGATGGTTTGGTTTCTCAAATTCCCGCATTGATTATTTCAACCGCAGCCGGTATGATTGTTACCCGCTCAGCCTCTGAAGAAAGCTTGGGTGTTGATCTTTCATCTCAGTTGTTTATTAATCCACGTGTTGCTTTTATTGCTTCAGGCGTTTTGTTGTTTCTTGCAATTACACCAGGCTTGCCTTTTCT
This sequence comes from bacterium, assembly GCA_963693055.1. Lineage (GTDB taxonomy): Bacteria > Zhuqueibacterota > Zhuqueibacteria > Residuimicrobiales > Krinioviventaceae. The sequence goes on along the minus strand of OY843751.1, from coordinate 3,205,294 downwards.
GCCATTTTCGTTAATGTCTGCAAGTTTGGGGGCTATTGGCTGGGTAATTAAAACCCGTCCACAGGAAGAAGTTGTTGAAGAAGAACCTCCTGTTGAAGTGGATAAAGAAGCAGAAATTCAAGACTATTTGCATGTAGATGCTGTTGAACTGGAAATTGGATATAATTTGATACCACTTGTTGACGTTGAACAACATGGCGATTTATTGGCTCGTATTACGCAAATACGAAAGCAATGCGCAATGGATTTGGGTATTGTTATTCCCCCTATACGAATTCGTGACAATATGCAGCTAAAACCAAATGAATACATGATATTAATTCGAGGCAACGAAGTTGCAAGCAATACACTTAAACTGGGTCATTACCTTGCATTGAATCCTGGTGGCGATATTGATGATCTGGGTGGCGTTAAAGTTAAAGAACCTGCCTTTGGTTTGCCTGCAGTATGGGTTAGGGGAGAGGAAAAAGATAAAGCAGAAATTGCCGGTTACACCCTGGTGGCCCCGGGTGCAGTATTGGGCACACATCTTGCTGAAGTATTAAAATCACATTCTGATTTAATTTTAACAAGACAGGATGTGCATGAACTGATTGAAAATTTGAAACGTGACCAGGCCTCTCTGGTTAACGAAGTGATTCCTGGTCTTGTTAGCATGGGTTCAATTGAACGCATATTAAAGAACCTGCTAAGTGAACGCGTTTCTATCCGTGATCTTGCAACTATTCTTACAACCATTGCAGATAATATTACTACTGTCAAAGATCTTGATTTATTGACAGAACATGTCAGACAGGCATTGGGAAGAAGTATTGTTTCGCAATATCTGGATATAGAAGGGAAAATTAGTGCGTTAACACTTGATCAAAGACTTGAAATGACATTAAATAATGCAATTCAGGAAGCTAAAAAAGCAGGTGTTATGAATACGCAGGGATTGGGATTTGCACTGTCTACAGAAGTTTTGCAACGTTTGTTGACAGTTTTATCTGGAGCCATTAACAAGCTTGAAGATGAAGGCCAGCAGCCAATCGTAATTACGTCACCAACCCTTAGGCCTTATTTGAGACGTTTGATAGAACCAATTTTTAAATCTTTAATTATTTTGTCCTTTGCTGAAATACCAGCTCAGGTGGAAATTCAATCACTAGGAACTGTGAGTCTGAATAATGAGAGTTGAGAGAATTAAAGCTGCAACAATGCGTGAAGCATTAGATAAAATTAAACTAAAATTAGGTGATGATGCAGTGATTTTAAATACCCGAACAACCAAAGAGGGCATTGAGGTTATTGCTGCCCGTGATCAGGAACAACAAAAGACCGGGAACTCCTGGCTTGATGAAGTTATCCAAAAAGATCAAGAGTTGCGATCAAAATTGCAACCCAAACCTCAAACTAAACCCCGGAAATCATCTCCAACACTTGGAGAGATCGAATCTTATAGCAGAGCGGGTTCATTTGATATTAACAGTCTTGTTAAGGAAAGCGAAGAAAAACCAGCTCCTGAGGTGAAATCTGTAAAAGAGCCGGAAAAAGTTAAAGTTGAACCAAAGGTTGATGATGCTTTTATCAAAGAACTTGAAAAACAACGCATTCAGCAGATTGAAGAAGCAACTCAAACAGCAAAAGAATTTTCTCAATTGTTAAAAGAAGAATTGAAAACCACACATGAGCAGCGCAAGATATGGATTGAGCATGAAAAACAATTGGATTCGCTTAAAAAACAATTGGTAGATTTAAAAGAATCTATATTGCGCCAGGAATTGAGTGAACTTAAAAAACGCGCTGATGAGTTGAAAAAACAAAAGCAGGAACAAAATTCTGCCCCGCAAACGATACAGAATGATGAATCGTTGAAAATTTTTTATAAAAATATCAACAAACGCTTGATTGACAGGGGAGTAGATAAAGCAACTGCAGAAGAAATTGTTGCCACTGTTGAGAAAAAATGTACCGATAACAAGTGGAATTTTGATTCTTCTTTGGAAATTCAAGAGCTAAAAACTCTGATTATTGAAGAGTTGAAAAAAAATATCAAAGTTTATAATCCTAAAAATGAAGGGGCACAAATTATATCCTTAATTGGTCCTGAAAAAAGCGGAAAAACTTTGACCAGTATGAAGATAGCTTTAAAAACAGCTTTATTTGAGAATAAAAAAGTTGCCCTGATACTGGTAAGTGATAAGCAGGAAAAGTCAATTCAGCATTTAAATCAACTTTCTTTGGCTACAAAGCTCCCAATTGCAATAATATCAGGGGTTGATGACCTGAAAAATGCGCTCAAGATCCATTCTGACAAGGACCAGGTAGTGATTGATTTTGCTGTTTCAGATATTGAGGTTTTAAAAACTTATTTAAAAGAAATAAAAAAATCTCAGGTATATTTAACATTGTCTATGGTAATGGCTGTTGATGAATTTAAGAGCATTTCAAAGCAATACGCAAAAACTGATTTTAATGCAATTATTTTAACTCATCTGGATAAAATTAAAAAAATTGGTACGGTAATTGGTATATCAAATTTGATGCAAAAGCCCCTCTCTTATTTGGGCAATGGTTCAATTATACCTGATGATGTTGATTATGCGAATGAAAGTAAATTATCTCACATGATTCTTAAAGGGTAAAACATGCAAGACCAGTTGAAACATATAAAGGAAATGATCAACTCTAGTTCCAAGTCTCAGGCTAAGACTATTGCTGTTACAAGTGGAAAAGGTGGAGTAGGAAAATCAAATGTATCTGTCAACTTGGCAATTGCATTAGCCAGACTGGGAAAAAACGTGTTGGTAATAGATGCAGATACAAATCTTGCAAATATTGACATTTTGTTAGGTATGAACCCAAAGTTTAATTTTTTAAACTATATACTTGATGACATTGACGTTGAGAAAATTATCATTAAACATTCAAGTGGAATATCTATACTTCCCAATAGTTCTGGTAATCGCAATTGGCTTGATCTTGATAAAAGTTTAAATTCAAGAATATTCGAGTTGTTTTTCAAGTTACGCCATAAATATGATTATATCATTATAGATACTGCTGGCGGATTGTCGCCTATATCTTTAGAAATATCTATCAAAGCTGACAAGGTTATTTTGATAACTACATCGGAACCAACGGCTATTAATGATACTTATGCTATGATTAAAATTTTAAATTCGATGAAAAAGAATATATCAATTGATCTCTTGTTGAATATGGTCACATCACCTTCAGAAGTTACCGATGTGTACCAAAGGTTGTCTCTTGTTTTGGAACATTTTCTCGATACAAGTGTAGGTATTGCCGGTTATCTGTTATTTGACCAGGCTGTCAGACAAGCGGTAATCAAACAAGAGCCCTTTTTATTTCTAAATAAAAATTCTGTTGCTAGTCAAAATATGATAAATGTTGCAAAAATATTAATTGGAAATACTGTCGAAAACAATCAAACCGTATAAAATTGAGGAACAGTCATGAAAGATATTATTACATCGTTAAGCGGATTGATTGCATTACTCATTTTAGTGTATTGCATGTTTACTGGTGCTGATTTTGAAGCAACCATTTGGAAGACCGTTGTCATTTTTGTTGCTACAAATTTAATAGGTTATGCAGCAATGGGTTTAACTTCAGTAACCATGAAAACTGCGGATGATGACGAAGTACCGGATTCTGAAGAAAATTATGAATCTATGGAAACTGAAAATGTAAAGTCTGAAAAGGCTGCAATGAATGTATAATTACGGGATGCTTGAAAACCGGATTTGAATGTAATGTCAGAAGAAAATTTAAATAATTTATGGCAAGAATATGTTGAAACAAAAAACCGTTCATTACGGGACAAGTTGGTTTATCATTACCAACATCTTGTAGGGTATGTAGCAAAAGGATTTCAGTCATATAATTCCGGTGTTATCGATTGGGAAGATCTGGTAAGCGCTGGCACTATAGGACTTATTGAAGCGATTGATCGTTTTGATCCTGATCGAAATATTAAATTTACTACATTTGCTACATTCAGGATACGAGGTGCAATACTTGATGTATTGAGAGAAATTGACTGGGCGCCCCGCAAGGTTCGCAGTAATGTAAAATCAGTATATAAAGCAATTGCTGAGCTTCAGAATAAATTGGTCCGAAACCCAACTGAAGATGAAGTTGCAGAAAAGCTTGATATATCTGTTGATGAGTATCGAAAAATTTTAGAATCTGTATATACCGACAGATTTGTTTCTTTGCAAGATATTGTTTTTCAGCATGAAGAGGGTAACGCCAGTCTTGACAACTTTGTTGAAAATCATCAGGATGATGATTATTGGCGCCAATCTACTGAAGAACTGGAAAAGCAGATAAAAGGTATTTTAAAGGATCTGCCCACTAAGGAAAGACTGGTTTTAACACTTTATTATTATGAAGGTTTGAATTTGGCTGATATTGCATCTGTTCTTGATGTTACAGAGTCTCGTGTTTGTCAAATTCACGCACAATCTTTATTGCTTTTAAAAACAAAGATAATAAAGCGTGATTTACATCATGTATAACGTTTTAATTGATTTAAAGGTGACTGTATGTCAACACCTGTGGACATACCTCAAAATATCAATATACATGTTTCACATCTGGAAAAGGTAGTAGAAGCACCTAAAACCAATGTGGCTGATAATTCTGCGGACCATTCTTCCTTGGAATTTACCAACAAGGGTCCTGATCAGAAGAAACAAATTTTAAAAAGAAACAAAGATAAAAAATTTCAGGATCATTACGAAAAAAGTAAAAAAAATGATGATTCAGAAGAAAAAGATTTCAGTGAAAACGATGAAAAGGAACAATCTTTGCAAAGTCAAAATAGAAAACCGGATGATTTAGATGTTGGCAATAAGGTGGATTTTTCTGTATAAAATAAAAAATAAAAATAAATATAGGAGACTTTTAATATGCTTAAACTAAGAGCTCTGGTGGTTGATGACTCACGAGTAATGAGAAATATGGTGATGGAAAATCTGAAACGAACTGGGCTTGCTGAATTTATCTTCACTGAAGCTTCAGATGGTAAAGATGCTTTAAGAAAGTTTAGTCCCAAAAAGTTTGATATTGCTTTTGTAGATATCCATATGCCCAATATGGATGGAATTGAGTTTGTAAACAGGGCGAGAGAAAAAGGTGGTACTGAATCCATCCCATTTATTATGATCACCAGTGAAAAGACAATGGGGAAAATGACTGATGCTTCTGATGCAGGTGCAAACAGTTATATATGTAAACCCTTTACCACACTTGAATTACGTAAAAAATTAGTACCTATTGTTGATAAATTGAATAAAGGCAGCAAAGCAGCAGGCTTTTTTCATAACTTGGGTTAGTTGAATTGAAAAAAATAAGTAAAGAGGATAAAAATGTCTGATAATTATAACTCTGAAGATTTTTCTGCTGTGCATATCGAATGTTTGAAAAAATCAATCGATATTTCTTTTTTCTTTATTGACGATGGCTCATTAAAGTTTGCCGGTGAAAAACAAGGTGATGGCTTGTGGATGTCTGAGGGTATTGTAGGTATTATTTCATTGATTGGTGACCTGTCATGGTCTGTTTCACTTGGAATGCCCAAAGATACTGCTATCAATTTTGCAAAAAGATTTGCAGGCTTTGATATAGATTATGATTCTGTCGATATGGATGATGTTACCGGTGAATTAATTAATGTGTTAGCTGGTGATATTGTAGCTCAACTGGATGCAATTGGTGCTTCTGTAGATATGTCTTTGCCTACTGTTGCACGCGGCAGTCAAATGGAAGTACATGTTCCTGACCGTTTACCACGTATACAATTACACTATGAATCCAGCCTGGGTGGGTTTGCATTGAACCTGACCTCTGGCAAGTTTCATGGTAAAAGAAAATAGGAGTTTATTTTGGATATTGTACGGCTTGATGAAAAATTAGTTAGTGATATTTCCAAATATGCTGATCAACTTGAAAGTATTGATCCAGGAAACCAGCAGGATATTGTTACTGTTGGAATGGAGCTTGAAACAATAAAATCTCAAATTCCTGATGATTTTGTTGAATTGATTGCAATTTTTCTCATGTGTCTTGAAGGGTTGCAAGATTTATATAATAATGAGCATAAAGATCCTGATGCATTTAAAACGAAAGCAGGTTCTTCAATACACGCAATTGCTAAGGCTTTGGATTCGGATGATGAAGAAAAAATTAAAAATTCTATCTTTCAATCAGGTCATGAATTATGGATTGTCTTAGGCCGTAATCCTGAGCATTCACCTTATTTATCTGAAACTGAAAAGTTACTCAGCAATCAAACTTCAGAAATGATTTTGAATGATGTTGCAGCATTACTAATGCAACTAGGACCCAATGATCGTAAAGAGTTTGAAAATATTCATGAATCGTTGGTCAAAGTAAAAGAAGATTCTTCTGTTCCTGAACAGGTAACAATAGATATTAATGCTGTACTGGGAAAATTAGATTTAATGCTTGATGGAAAGCATGAAACAACTGATGAAGAATTGATAGAAATAAATGATTTGCTAGGTAATACACTTGAAGTATTGGAAGAAGTACAGCCAACAAAGAAAAAGAAAACATCACAAAAAGAACAATCTACCGAGCAAGAAATGGTTACACAACAAGTATATGAATTACCAAGTGATTTTGATAGCGATATTATAAATGAATTCATTGCTGAATCAAATGAATATCTTGAAGATGCTGAATCCGCATTGTTGCAGCTTGAAAATAATCCGCATGATTCTGAAGCCATAAATATTGTGTTTCGGGCTTTTCATACAATCAAAGGCACTTCAGGATTTTTGCAGCTTGAACTTTCATCACATTTTGCACATGTTGCGGAATCTTTTTTTAGCAGAATTCGTGATGGAGAAATTGCCTGTACCGGTGCTAATGCAGACCTTTCTTTACGTGGTATAGATATGGTTAAAATATTGGTACAATCGGTTGAGATGGCCCTTGATGGTAATCCACTAGTCAAGCCTCAGGGGTATGATGAGCTTTTAGATGAATTGGCGAATGCTAAGGCATCTGATAGTGAAGAAGCGCCTGCTGCTCAGCCACAACCCAAAGTTGAAGCTGCGTCACCTTCAGCCGGTCCGGAAAAAGTTCAGGCAACTCCAAACGCTGCTGCACCAGTTGCGGCAACACCAAAGAGTAATGGAGCTCCACCCAAAGTTGAATTGCCAACCCCAATTCAAGATACGGCTTCAACTTCAACAGCCAAAGATAATTTTGTTCGGGTGCGAACTGAGCGGTTGGATGGTTTGATTGAAATGATTGGAGAATTGGTCATTGCACATTCCATGATTTCACAAGATGAAATTGTTATAGACGAAAAGCAAGCCGAATTTACACGCAAAGTCATTCATGCTGGAAAAATTGTAAGAGACCTTCAAGATCTTAGTATGTCTATGCGTATGATTCCTCTGGCTGGTACATTTCAAAAAATGTCTCGTCTTGTAAGAGATACTGCTACAAAAACCGGGAAAAAAGTTAATCTTGTAATACAGGGAGAAGATACAGAAATTGATCGTAAAATGGTTGAGCTGATCAAAGATCCGTTGGTTCATATGATCAGAAACGCTGTTGATCATGGTATTGAACATGCAGATGAAAGAGAAAACCTGGGAAAATCTCGTGTGGGTACGCTTGTTATGTCTGCATTCCATTCAGGTGGTAATGTTATGATCAGGATCCAGGATGATGGCCGAGGTCTTGATCGCGTTAAAATTTTAAACAAAGCTATTGAAAAAGGTATTATTGAAAATGATAAAAACTTGACTGAAAGCGATGTTTATAACCTGATATTTGCACCTGGTTTTTCTACTGCAGAAAAGATTACTAATGTTTCTGGTCGGGGTGTAGGCCTTGATGTCGTAAAAAAGAATATTGAAGAATTACGTGGAAGAATTGACATTGATACCATTCAGGGAAAAAGCACAACATTTACAATGATATTCCCATTAACCATTGCAATAATTGACGGCATGCTTGTAAAGATTGGTGTTGAAAGATATATTGTGCCTATAATTAATATTCATATGAGTTTTAGACCCGCAAAAGATGCTATTTTTACAGTTGCGGAAAAAGGGGAAATGGTAATGTTCCAGGATGAACTTATTCCTATTTTCCGATTATATAATTTGTTTGATATACCTGATGCTATACACGATCCAACAGAAGGCTTGTTGGTTATTGTTGGTGATGGTGATAGACGTTGTGCCTTGTTGGTTGATCAACTATTGGGTCAACAGCAGGTAGTTACAAAGTCTTTGGGTGAAGAAATGGGCGGAAGTAAAGGAATTTCAGGAGGTGCAATTTTAGGTGATGGACAAGTTGGGTTGATTCTTGATACATCTGAATTGACTACTCTTGCGCGTGAAGTTGACACAAAGGTTGTTAATACAAAAATATTGCAGGAATAATTTTATTATTACCAAAAAGGATGGAGGACGATTAATGAATTTAAATGCTCTTGGATTACGGTCAAAGATGATGGTGTACTTTATAGCGACGATTATTGTATTGATGCTGGGAGTTATTTTTATTAATTCAAATATTACCAAAACTGCATTAGACAAAAATTTGAAATCATCACTTCAAGTGATGACTGATATCGCCAGTGAAGCAGTTACTTTGGGTTTAGAATTTGATGATGCTGATGAAGTAGGAAATTCAATGACAGCGTTTACCGCTCAAAAAAATATTTCTTATGTTTCAGTTTCGAATAAAGCAGGAACAGAAATTTTTGAATATCGAGATGAAGGTGTACCTGAAATTACAGACAAGACAGAAGAAGGACTGAAAAAAATAAAGAATGAAATCTTTTATCAACGTGCAGTTGGTGAAGAAGGTTCTGAATTGGGTAAAATGACAATTGGTATTCATCTTGAGGAACGAAATAAGGCTTTGGCAGCTGCTCAGGGAACAACAATTATTTTAGCAATTATTATGATTGCTATATTTGTAGCAATTACAATCATTGTTTCTAATATGATAGTGAATCCAATTAAAAAAATTACCAAAATTGCCAAGGAATTTGCCTTGGGCAAGTTGGACACAGAAATTAACATCAATCGAAGTGATGAAATTGGTGAATTGGCAGATTCTTTTTCAGAAATGATCTCGTCTCAGAAACAACGGGCTGATGTTGCATATCAGATTTCACAAGGTAATCTCAATGTTGATGTACATGTATTATCGGACGATGATACATTGGGTATTGCCATGAACACAATGAAAGCCAGCGTGCAAGCGGTTGTCAGCGATGCCAATACACTTGCAGATGCTGCTGTTCGTGGCGATCTTGATTATCGTGCTGATGCAAGTAAACATGGTGGTGATTTTGCAAAAATTATCCATGGCTTTAATGATACCCTTGATGCATTATTAGGTCCTATTAATGAATTGGTTAAAGTATTGAACCAGGTAGCAAACCATGACCTTTGTGTTCGTGTTAAAGGTGATTTTAAAGGAAAGCATGCCGAAATAATAAACACCCTGAATGTTGCGCTTGATCATCTTGATGACAGTCTTGGTAAAGTTGCAAATATGGTAGGTCAGGTTTCCGTAGCATCGCGTGAAATTAGCAATGGCAGTCAATCTGTTGCTAATGGCGCTTCAGATCAGGCAAGTTCTCTAGAAGAAGTATCAAGCAGTTTACAGGAAATGTCATCCAGCATTAGTCGGACTACTGCCAATGCAAATGAAGCAAAAAATCTTGCCCAAAGTGCACAGGATAGTACATCAACTGGTGTTGACAGTATGAATGATTTGTCAATTGCCATTGAAAAGATTAAAGATTCGTCAGATGAAACGTCTAAAATTGTTCAAACAATTGACGAAATTGCTTTCCAAACCAATTTGCTGGCCTTAAATGCTGCAGTAGAAGCGGCTCGAGCCGGTGAAGCAGGTAAAGGCTTTGCGGTAGTTGCTGAAGAAGTTAGAAATTTGGCAATGCGAAGTGCTGAAGCAGCCAAAGATACTTCTAATTTGATTGAAGAATCTGTTAAAAATGCCAATAGTGGTGTAGAACTGAATGAAAAAGTACTTAGTAATTTGATGGAAATCAATGAACGGGTGATCAAGGTTGGTGAAGTGATGGCAGAAATTGCTGCTGCATCTAATGAACAGAACCAGGGCATTGATCAGGTAAACTCTGCGGTTGAACAGATGAACCAGGTTACGCAACAAACAGCGGCTAATTCTGAAGAGTCTGCAAGCTCTGCTGAAGAATTGGCAAGTCAATCTGCCGATATGCGTAATATGATTGAAAAATTTAAATTAACACCACAATGATGAGAATTTAGTTTATTGGTGGAAAAGTTTATTTTTATTGGTTAATTGAAAAATATAACATTTTTTGAAATTATTGGGAATTGAGAAAAATTTTAAGGTGGAAAGAACATCTACCAATTAACTAATATATATGGAGTTTTGTTATGGAAAATAAAGAATCTTTAAGCGGAAAATATTTAACTTTTCAAATCGAAAAAGAAGAATATGGTATAGAAATATTAAAAATTGTTGAAATCATCAAATATATGGAGATACGTGAAATACCGCAAACACCGGATTTTATTCTGGGTTTGATTAATTTGCGTGATCAGGTAATTCCTATAATGGATCTCCGTAGTCGTTTTGGCATATCTACTAAACCTGTTGATGAAGAATCCGTTATCATAATCATTCAAACGTCCAAAGTTAGAATGGGACTTTTGGTTGATCAGGTTAAAGAAGTAATTGATATTCACGATGAAAATATTGAAAGTACACCCGATTTTGGAACCGCGCTTAATACAGATTTTATTCTTGCTTTAGGAAAAATGCAGCACAGAGTTACAATACTTCTCGATATTGAAAATGTGATTACTCAGGAAATTGATGCTTTAATGTCAAATGTTGAACAATTAATTGCCTAAAAAATAAGAGAGTAGTAGTTTGGAATCTTTTTTTAAACCTGTTTTGATTCATGTTTTACTTGTAGTAATATCATGGACAAGTTTGGCAATCGCCAGCCGTATTATCTGGAAGAATAGTTTAATCTTTAAATTGTTCATATTTCTTTTTAGTGCTATAGCCATTGTTGCTGTAGATTCATATTTCTTTGGTATCACAAGATCAATGCATGTTACAAGTTATATCCTTTCATTTGGTTTGGGTATAGCTGTTGTGGTTCTTACAATGTTGTTGATGGTTCGTAGCTTTGTGTTTCCTGTAACAAATTTGTTGAGCAAAGCTGAGAAAATATCCAAAGGCGATTTTAATGTTACATTTGAAAAATCGGGTAATGATGAATTGGGTGACCTTGCTCAAGTTTTCAATGTTATCAGTGAAACGCTGAGTGCAAAAGAAAATATTGCCAAACAGCTATCAGCAGGGAATCTGCAGGTTGATACGCATATTTTATCTGAAAATGATTATTTGGGTATTTCCATGCAACAATTGAAAATAAATATCCAGAAGCTGGTTGATGAAATAAAGATTCTGTTAAATGAGGGTCAAAAAGGTAATTTGAGCGCCAGAGCTGATGAATTGCAGCACAACGGACAATTTCAAGAGATTGTTAAAGGTATAAATGGTCTTTTAAATGCTATTTCTGAACCGGTAATAAAGGCATCCAATATTTTGCAAAAAGTTGCAGAACAAGATCTTAGTATTCGTATGGATGGTGATTATAGTGGTGATTTTGCTGCCATCAAAGAATCTTTAAATAAAGCTTTGAATAACCTTGATGATGGCTTGGGACAGGTTTCATTAGGTGTGCAGCAAATTGCAAACGCAACTACTCAAATCAGTACGGGTAGTCAGGTAATTGCGCAAGGTGCATCAGAACAGGCAAGTTCTCTTGAGGAAGTTTCCAGTAATTTGCAGGAAATGAAGTCAATGACTAATCAGAATACGGCAAACGCCAAAGAAGCCAAAAGTTTAACCGAAAACGCTCAGACAAGTACTTCTAATGGAATGTCTGGTATGAACGATTTAACAAATGCTATGACAATGATCAAGTCAAAGTCTGATGAAACCTTTAAAATTATTAAAACCATAGATGAAATTGCATTTCAAACGAACCTTTTAGCTTTAAATGCTGCGGTTGAAGCTGCAAGAGCAGGCGAGGCAGGTAAAGGTTTTGCAGTAGTTGCCGAAGAGGTAAGAAATCTTGCCATGCATAGTGCCGAAGCTGCAAAAAATACAGCTATGATGATTGAAGATTCTGTCAAGAGTGCAGAACAAGGTGTTCAACTGAATGATAACGTATTAACCAGTTTGCATGAAATTCATGAAAGCGTTAATAAAGTAAATGAAGTTATGGCAGAAATTACAATAGCTTCTGACCAACAAAATGAAGGTATTGGTCAAATAGCAACGGCAGTTGAACAAATGAACCAATTAACCCAGCAAAATGCTGCCAATTCTGAAGAATCTGCAAGTACTGCTGAAGAGTTGTCCAGCCAGACTGAAGAGATTAAAAGTATGGTTGAACAGTTTAATTTGACCTCACAAAACTCTAAAGTTTTTAGTGATTCAAGTTCAAGAATTGATAGAGATGATTTTTTTATAGATCAATCATCCTTTTCCAATAATAATAGAAAAAAAGTTAAATCAGTAGATGAAGATGATCCCAAAAATCTTATTCCATTTGATGAAGATTTACCAAGATCCCAAAATGGAACTGACGAAAGCACTTTGAAAGAGTTTTAAATTATCATTAAAGGAATATTGATGCATTCAATTGCAATATTAAATCAAAAAGGTGGAGTTGGTAAAACCACAACAGCAGTAAATATTGGTGCCGGCTTGGCAATGTATGGAAAAAAAGTATTGCTGGTTGATCTTGATCCCCAGGCAAATTTGACCTATTCTTTAGGTGTAATGGCCCATGATCTTGATTATACTATATACGATGTTTTAAAACAAGATATTCCTCTATCTGATATATTGATTCAAAGAGAGAATTTAGATATTGTACCTTCAAATCTTAGTCTAAGTGGTGCGGATATTGAATTTTCTACTATGCCTGGCAGAGAGTTTATTCTTAAAGAAAAGTTGGAAGAATTTCAAAATTATGATTATTTGATAATTGATTGTTCACCATCGTTAGGCTTACTCACATTAAATGCTTTAACAACAGTTCAACAAGTATATATTACCCTGCAAACAGAATTTTTACCTATGCAGGGCCTGGCAAAACTCCTGGAAACTGTAGAAATTGTAAAAAAACGATTAAACTCTCAATTAGATATTACCGGTATCATTTGTACTCAATTTGATAAACGTAAACGTCTTCATAATGAGGTAGCAGAGCGAATACAATCTCATTTTGGTGAAAAAATGTTTAATACTGTAATTCGTGAAAATATAAGCCTTGCAGAAGCCCCAAGTTTTGGAATGTCAATTTTTGATTACAAGCCCAAAAGCAGGGGAGCAGAAGATTATAGAAAATTAACCGAGGAAATTATTAACAGAGGATAATTTCATGGCAAAGAAAGATAGATTAGGTGCTGATCCGCTAAGCTGGATTGGTGACAGCAGTCAAGATCCAAAACCAAGTGAAGAAAAAACAGAGAGTAAACCAGCTCAAAAAGTTGAGCCAAAGGCTGCAGAACCTGTCAAATCCGAATCAAAAGCTAATGTCAAGACAGAACCTGTCAAACAGGAGCCAAAAGCCGAAAGCCCAAAACAGCCTGAACCACAAGCTGTTAAGTCTGAACCGGAGAAACCAAGTAATCAAAAATCTGCCCCTAAAGTAGAAACAGGTTTACAAAGTGCATCAAAAGCTTTATTACAAAAGAACCGGGATGTGAAGCAAGATGCAAAAGGTTCTGCTGTTAAAAAGAACCTGGAACTCGAAGGCAAATATCTTACATTTGTTCTAGCTGGTGAAGATTATGGTATAGAAATTACCAAAGTAAAAGAAATTATGGGCTTATTACCCATAACCCGCGTACCCCGCACAAAACGTTTTATTAAAGGCGTAATTAATTTGCGCGGAAAAATTGTATCGGTTGTTGATATGCGCTCAAAGTTTTTAATGGAAGAAATTGAAGCTACTCAGGAAACCTGTATAATTGTAGTGCAGACCCGATTAGGTGAAAAAGGTATTATTGTTGACAAGGTTTCAGAGGTTTTAAATATTTCTGCTGATGATATTGAATCTGTACCCGCTTTTGGTACTAATATTGATACAGACTATATATTAGGTATGGCAAAGGTTGACAGTAGTGTTAAAATACTTTTAGATATTGAAAAGATACTGTCAAATGTAAATAAAACCATTGATGTGCAAACAGCCTGATTAAATTATTAACCGATCCACAAGCTTGTAAGGTGTAAAAATGGAAATAAGAATTCTTGTTGTAGATGATGAAGATGACTCCAGATCTTTAATTGCTGGTATTCTTGTAGATTCAGGATATACAGTTGATAGTTCTGCAACAGTTCAAAATGCAATCAAATATCTTAAAGAAAATAAATATGATATTGTGGTTACTGATAAAAACATGCCAGGATTGGAAAATAATCAGGAAGGGGGTATGGATTTGCTTCGATATGTGAAAAAAGAAGCAATAGATACAGAAGTGATTATGGTAACTGGTTATGCTACTATTGAAACAGCTATTGAAGCTATGAAATTAGGCGCTTTTGATTATTTTTACAAACCATTTTCAATCAAAGATTTGCGCGAGAAAATTAAACGTGTATTGGATTACAAGAGTTTTATTAATCCGATAAATACTATAAATATATATAAAACACTGCATAATGAAATCCTGGACTTGATTGAGAAACGAGATATGCTTGATGATCCTGATCTTCATCCATATTTGAAATCAATTGATGCAAAAATTGATCATTTTTTTCAAGCTCAAAAAAAGTGGGAACGTGCAATTATAGAGCAGCGAGAGGCTTTGGGCAAGATTGCGGTTTATGCAGAACAACTCAAGGAAGAAATGCCTCCAGATAGTCCATTATTTAATCTGGTTGAAAATATAAGCTTAGAAACACAAAAACGATTGTAACCTTTGTAGTATCAAAAGGAAATTGAATATGGCATTAGATTTATTGTCACTTGATTTAAAACGTTCTTCGTTTGAGCGTATAAGTAAAATTGTTTATGATATTGCTGGAATTTATTTACCGCCTAATAAATTGGGACTCGTAAAGTCACGATTGCTCAAACGCTTACGTTTGTTAAATTTAGATTCGTTTGAAAGTTATATTGATTTTGTTTCAGAGGAAGCAAATTCTAAAGAATTAGAACAAATGATAGATATCATTACAACTAATAAAACCAATTTTTTTCGTGAGCAACAGCATTTTGATTATATGACAAATACTTTTTTGCCCGAATTTAAAAATAATAATAAAGCGATGCGAATATGGAGTGCGGGTTGTTCATCGGGAGCTGAACCTTATACTATCTCAATGGTTCTTCATGATGAATTCCCGGATATTGCAAAGCGTGATTTCAAAATATTGGCGACTGATATTTCTAATGAAATGTTGGAAATTGCCAAGTTGGGCCAATTTAGTGAAAATATTGCAACCGAAGTTTCCGCGGGAAGGTTGAATAAATATTTTACGAAAACGAAAAATCAAGACAAGGTTGTTTACCAAGCGCAAAACAATATTAAATCTCTTGTTAAATATGCTTATTTGAATTTAATGGGAGATTGGCCAATGAAAGGTCCCTTTGATATTATTTTTTGTCGTAATGTTATGATTTATTTTGATAAAGAAACCCGTCAACGTTTAATCAATCGTTTTTATTCGTTAATTGCTAACAATGGTTATTTGTTTGTTGGGCATTCTGAAAGTTTAACATCGTCGGAGCACAAGTTTACCTATATTCAACCGGCGGTTTATCAAAAACGTGTTTGAAATACCCGAGGAGTAAGTATTGAAACGGATTGTGGGTATCGCTGAAATGATAATTTCAACAGACCCTGCTGATACACTAATAACATATGCACTTGGAAGCTGTTTGGGGATCACTGTTTATGATCCCAGAACAAAGATTGGAGCATTGTTGCATGTTATGTTGCCGCAATCTTCAATTGATGTTGAAAAAGCTAAAAAGAACCCTTATATGTTTGTTGATACCGGGGTAGAAGCTATGTTAAACGAGTGTGTGAAATTGGGTGCAAATCCAAGATCACTGGTAGTCAAGGTTGCAGGTGGAGCGAGTTTTAAAAAGCCCGGTGAAAATGATATTTTTGAAATTGGTAAACGAAACTTTACAATGTTTCGCAAGCTGTTATGGAAAAAAGGAATCATGTTAAAATCTTTTGATGTTGGTTCAAATATTACCAGAAATATTTCAATAGATATCAATACTGGAAGTGTGATTGTAAAATCTCAAGGTGTAGATAAAGAATTGTAATACCAATGGAGGTATATAAATGTCGTTGAATGTTTTGATAGTGGATGATAGTTCAGTAATGCGGGCAATGATAAAGCGCGTTTTGAACATTTGCGACATCCCGATTCGTAACATTTTTGAAGCAAGTAATGGGCAAGAAGGGCTTAATATTATAGATGACAATTGGGTAGACCTCATTTTAGTAGATATTAATATGCCGGTTATGAGCGGTGATGTAATGATAGACAAAATTCGTAATAATCCGGATACTGAAGATATGGCTGTTGTTGTAATTTCTTCGGAAAGTAGTGAAGCAACAATTGATATATTAAAAAGTAAAGGTGCGTTGTTTATTCATAAACCATTCCAACCTGAAGAACTTGAACAGGTTGTTATGGATTTATTAGGAGATATTGATGGATAAGTTAGAACAGGTTTTGTTTGATTTTTCAGTTAAAACTTTTGAAGAATTGGCTTTTTTTATGCCCGTTCCGGATGAGCCTGAAGATGCAGATGTTAGTACTAAAATGACACTGGTAAGATTTTCCGGGTTTACTGATGGTGGATTTTATATAAAGCTGCCTGATAGCGCGTTACCTGTATTGGCGCAAAATATTTTGGCTGAAGATGATATTCCAATAGAACAACAATTAGACGCATTAAAAGAAGTTGCTAATGTGATTTGTGGCAACATCTTGCCACAACTGGCCGGTAAGGATAAGCAATATCGCCTTAGTGCCCCTGAAATTGTAGATGATTTTATTAGTGATTATTCTGGTAGTGAATATGAACGTGTCAAAGTCAAGATTCCCTTTGATGAAGGGCTGGTAAATGTTTATTGGCATTATAATAAAAATAGTATTTAACTTGAGGTATAGCAGTGATTAAAATACTAGTTGTAGATGATTCGGCTTTGGTTCGAAAAATATTATCCGAAGAATTAAGTAAAATTGATGATTTTGATGTTGTAGGTTCTGCAACTGATCCATATATGGCGCGGGAGAAAATTGTTAAACTGCAGCCTGATGTGTTAACTCTTGATATAGAAATGCCACGAATGGATGGTTTGTCATTTCTGGAGAAATTGATGAAACATTATCCCATGCCGGTGGTTATTGTTAGCTCATTAACACCTGAAAATAGCGAAACTGCCCTCCGAGCACTTGAACTTGGTGCTATTGATGTTGTCAGCAAACCAGGTTCAGGCTTTTCTACACCTGATATAAATAGAATGGTGCGTGCAGTTAGAACAGCTGCTGCTGCTAATACTAAAGTGTCTTTACCAAAGGATAAAACAGCTACAGTTCAATCGCCTGCCGTTGCTGCATCAAAATCCAAATCATTTGAACTTAAAACAACCCACAAAGTAATTGCTATTGGTGCTTCAACTGGTGGAACCAAAGCTGTTGAGGTTGTATTACAGAATTTGCCATCAGTAATGCCGGGTATTGTTATTGTACAACATATGCCTGAAGTGTTTACAGCATCTTTTGCTGCCAGATTAAACAGTATCTGTGAACTCGAAGTACGAGAAGCCCGGGATAATGATTATGTTGTTCCTGGAATGGTATTGGTTGCTCCGGGTAACAGTCATATGCTGTTACAAAGAAGCGGCGCAAAATATTATGTTTCTTTAAAAGATGGTCCTCCCGTACATCATCAGCGTCCCAGTGTAGATGTTTTATTCCATTCTGTTGCCCGAAATGCCGGCTCTAATGCCCTTGGAATGATTCTTACCGGGATGGGGGCAGATGGAGCTAAAGGCTTACAGGCAATGCATGATAATGGCGCTTATACCTTTGCCCAGGATGAAAAAAGCTGTGTTGTTTTTGGTATGCCAAAAGAAGCTATTAAAATGGGTGCAGTTGATAAAATTATTCCCCTTGATCAATGTGCTTCAGCTTTAATTGAACATTTGCAAAAAGAAGTTTAAGTTTTTATAATTTCTGCCGATATATATTAATTAGGTTAAAGGTAAGATTGAACCCAAAACCGGTAAATATTTCCCTCTATTAAAATAATATCCAAAATAAAATGTTTTTGGCTCGCCTAAGTGTTTGTTTTTTATAAACAAAAAAAATAGGCGAGTGGCATGCTATTTGATTTGACTCATTTAGTTATTTTTTATTATGATGAAAAATGAGGACAACTCAAATGGCTGAAAATATTCTTGTTGTAATTCCTGACAGGGATAAATGCAAACTTTTACAATTAACTTTTCGTGATGAAGGGTATTTTGTTGATACTGCATTTTCAACAGACAGTGGTCTAGAGTTGGGGCAGAAAAATAATTATTATGCTGTCTTTTTAGATATTCAAGATAACATTGTTGATGGTAAAGCAATTTGTCAGGTTATTAAAGAGCATAATCCCAAAACTCGAGTAATTGCCATGACCTCATTTAATACTGTATATGGTTGTGAAGAATGTAAAAGTGCAGGTTACGATTCTTTTTTTCCCATGCCCTATGATACACGTGATCTGATTCGAGTAGTAAGAAATGCAATTGCCGGAAAAGCAATTTTTTAATCCGACAGTAAAGGAGAGAGTGTTTTGTTAAAAAGTATGATATACTCCCACAATGGTTTGGAAACAAATGCAAGATCGCTAGATGTTATTGCAAATAATCTTGCAAACGCTAATAGTGTAGGTTTTAAGAGAAGCGTTGTTTTCAGTCAAACCCTTGAGCAGGCTAGTCGTTTTCCTGCACAAGAAGCAACTCCACTTGATCAGGTTGATTTTACTCAAGGAGAATTGCGCGAAACCGGAAATCCCTTATCCATGGCTCTGGTAGGGAATGGATTCTTTACTGTTCAAAGCGGTGCTGAAACCTATTTTACCAGACAAGGGAATTTTACTTTGACTGATGATGGGTATCTTGCAACTACATCTGGAGATCTGGTTATGGGCGAAGGCGGACCCATTTTGCTTGATGAAGGTTTTACTGTTCAAGAAGATGGTGCTATAATGGTAGATGATAGTATTATAGATTATCTTGCTATTGTTCAGGTTGATGATCCTAATATGTTGAAAAGAGTGGGCGAAGGTTATTTCAAAGCTTCTGAAGATGCTTTTGTTCGTCCTACCAATGAGGATGTCAAAGTAAAAGCAGGATTTGTTGAAAGTTCAAATGTGAATACCTTGGAAGAAATGGTTAATATGATTGAGGTATATCGTCATTTTGAAGCCAATCAACGTGCATTAACTACCCAAGATGATTCTCTTGATAAAGCAGTTAATGATGTTGGCAGGGTATAATATTGATTTGGAGTTGATTTATGGATAAAGCACTAAGAACTGCCGCATCGGGAATGCATGCTCAGCAGTTATATATTGATACAATCGCCAATAACCTGGCGAACGTGAATACTACCGGTTTTAAAAAGAGTAAAGTTGAATTTCAGGATTTATTGTACCAAACGATTCGTCCTGCTGGTTCCTTTACCGGTGAAGGTATTCAAAATCCTACAGAGTTACAGGTTGGTTGTGGAACAAAACCTGTTTCAACTGCTAAACTCTTTACACAGGGTGATGTTACCCAGACAGGCAATTCTCTGGATCTCGCAATTGAAGGCGATGGTTTTTTTCAATTCAGAATGACCGATGGTACCATTGGTTATTCTCGCGATGGAACGTTGAAAATATCGAGTGATGGACAGCTTGTAAACTCTGATGGATACTATCTGGAACCCAACATTACAATTCCATCTGATACACAAAGTATCAGTATAAGCCGTGATGGTATTGTTTCTGTTGAACTTTCAAATTCCACTCAATCACAAGAGATTGGTCAACTCGAGCTTGCAAGATTTATAAATCCTGCAGGACTCAAAAATATTGGTAGAAACCTTTTAATGCCAACAGGTGCTTCCGGGGAACCTATAATTGGTGTACCCGAACTTGATGGTTTTGGTGGACTGAATCAAGGCTATATCGAAAGTTCTAATGTTGAAGTTGTTGAAGAAATGGTAAATATGATTGTTGCGCAACGCGCGTATGAATTAAATTCCAAAGCAATTCAAACCAGTGATGATATGATGGCACTGGTGAATAATTTAAAATCTTGATTTATAATGCTTAATATGATGCCGACAAAAATAAAACTTTTTTTAAAATATCTGTTTCTGATTCTGGTATTTTCTATAACTGTATATGCAAAACCGGATGCAAAAACAATAGCATGGATTGAAACTGAAATTTACACGTTTCTATCTAGTAGGAATGTTTCAGAATCAGATAGTAAAATTAAAGTGAATTTTAATTCAGTATCTCATGATAATATAATTCAAGCTCCGGTAAGAGTATCGTGTCGAAAGCAGGGATTAATTACCGGTAAAACAGTATTTACTTTTTCATATAAAGAAAAAAGTAGTGATGAATCTTTTCAAGTGGTTGCCGATATTTCACGGTTTACAAATGTGCCGGTTTTGAAAAAACCTGTAGACCGATACCATATTATAAGCAAAGCTGATCTTGCTATTCAATATGTAGAGGTGACTTGGCGAGGAAACGATTCACCAGTTTCATTAAAAAAGGCCGTGGGTCAACGTACCAAACGATATATTCCGCAAGGACGTGTACTTATGGAATCTATGGTTGAAACAGTACCCGTTATAAAGCGTGGTGATCAGGTAAATATGAGCGTTGTGAACAAGAATATTTCTTTGACTATACCTGTAATTTGTCAGGGTAAAGGTGCACCCGGAGATATAATTAAAGTCAGAGATGCAATGAGTAACAAGTACTATTATGCTGAAATACAGAATTCGTCAATTGTTATTTTTAAAACAAACAAGAGATAAGCCATGAAGTCTTTAAAAGTAATATCCGTTTTATTTGCTGTGTTGATTCTGTTTAGCAATATGGTTTGGGCGCAAAATAGCTATTCGGCTCAATCCTTATTTACTGATCACAAGGCATACAAAGTTGGAGACATAATAACCGTTTTGATCATTGAACAATCAAGTGCTAAAAGTCAAGCCAACAGTTCTAATAAAAGAACAAATAACAAAGGTATGACAATGACCGGTGGAACCGGTTCCTCGACATATATGCCATTGTTTGGCCTTAATGGTCAAACAAAAAATAATTATGACAATGATGCTGAAACTTCACGTAAAGGAAGTTTAACCGGTAATATTACAGCATCCATTACGGATGTTACCGGTAATGGTAATTTTATAATAAAGGGTGAACGTGAAGTTATTGTAAATGGTGAGAAAGAAAGAATTACCATTTCAGGTATTATCCGTCCCCAGGATATTAACAGTGATAATACGATTTTATCTGTAAATATTGGTGATGCTAAAATTTCGTATCAGGGAAAAGGAATGGTTGATAGCGGTCAAAAACCAGGATTCTTTGGTAGGTTTTTAGGTTGGTTATTTTAATCTGGAGTTGATTATGATCTTGAAAAATAGCATTGAATCATATTTTGTTTATATTGCCATACTGCTTTTATTACCCTCATTTTTACTGGCTGCACGCATTAAAGATATGGTAGATATTAAGGGTTTACAGGATCAGCAGTTGATTGGCTATAGTCTGGTTGTTGGCCTCGATGGAAGTGGTGACTCCCGACGTTCTGAAATGACAATTCAGGCAGTCAAAAATATGATGAATAAATTTGGTATGAATCTGCCAGATAAAAACTTGAATCTGCGCAATGTTGCTTCTGTTATGGTAACAGCCAAAGTTTCTCCATTTGCACAGCATGGAAGCAAAGTCGACGTTTTGGTTTCTTCTATTGGAGATGCTTCCAGTCTTGAAGGGGGTACTTTGTTACCAACCCCACTAATGGGGCCAGATAAACAGGTTTATGCAAATGCTCAAGGACCTTTGAGTATTGGTGGTTTTAATATCGAAACAGCCAGTGGAGAAAAGTATCGTAAGAATTTTGCATTGGTTGGTCGTGTACCCAATGGAGCAATGATTGCCCGTGAAGTAAGTTTTGATTTTTCTCAAGTACCTGTACTTGAACTTTTGCTGCGCGAGCCGGATTTTACATCGGCTACACGAATTGCAGAAGCAATTAATAGTGAATTGGGTTCTCAACAAGCAGCTGCTAAAGATCCTGGTCGGGTTGAATTACGTATGCAAGATCCTGCACAGACTGTTGCGACAATCGCAAGAATAGAAGGATTGGATATTGAAGCCGATCAAATGGCCAAAGTTGTAATTAATGAAAGAACTGGTACAGTTGTTGTTGGTAGTAATGTTAGATTATCACCTGTGGCTGTTGCTCATGGAAATTTAACGATACGAATTGCATCGAATCCTATTGTTTCTCAACCACCTCCGTTTTCTGGTGGTAATACAGTAGTTGTTCCACAAACTCAAACCCAAGTGATAGAAGACGGTGCAGGTACCGTAGCCGTTTTAGACAATATGGCAAATGTAAATGATCTCGCAGCAATGCTTAATAATTTACAGGTAACACCAAGAGATATTATTTCAATCTTTCAGGCTTTGAAAGGAGCCGGAGCATTGCAGGCAGAATTGGTAATAATGTAAAGATAATGATATGAGTTTTACACCCGTTAATAATAATTTGTTTTCGCCGGTAGAATCAAACAATAATGCGAATGATACAGATGCTAAATTAAAACATCTTCGTAAAGTTTGTGCTGATTTTGAATCTATCTTTTTGCAGAAAATGCTTTCATCCATGCGCGAAACCATTGACGATTCTTCGTTGATGGGTGATGGACTTGGTGCTGATATGTATCAGAATTTGTTTGATACCGAGATGTCTAAGGAAATGGCAAGTGCGGGAGGAATGGGGATTGGTGAAATTTTATATCGGGAGCTTGCTCAAAGGGATTTGGGACATAATGAAAATTCAAATGAATTAACCTTGAAACAACCCGTTTCTTTAAAAAATATTATTAATGCAGAATATAAAAAGTTATCCAATTTACCTATTTTTGAAAAGATTGAGCAATTTAAATCTACAATTGAAAAAGCTTCTCAAAAATATGATGTTCCTGAAAATTTGATTTATGGTGTTATAGCTCAGGAATCTGCAGGAGATCCTAATGCCGAGTCTCATGTCGGAGCAAAAGGATTAATGCAGTTAATGGATGGTACAGCCAATGAAATGGGTGTTAAAAATTCTTTTGATCCGCATCAGAATATTGAAGGTGGAGTTAAATATCTTAAAGAGCAACTTGACAGGTTTGACGGAGATGTAGATCTGGCATTAGCCGCTTATAACGCGGGTCCAGGTAACGTAAAACGCTACGGTGGTGTACCTCCGTTCAAAGAAACACAAAATTATATTAAAAAAGTACAAAATTATGCCGATACATTTAATAAGCGGCTTGGTGAAGTTTAACCAGGAATAGAAAAAATGGGAACAGTCGTAGAAAATATTTATAATGATTTGCAAGATTCCTGGGTTGAGGAGTTTATTGCCTTAATTCAAGTTGAGGTCCGTGCATATAAAAGTTTATTGAATAAACTTGAAGTTCAAAAGTTTGCTATTATTGATAGAGATGTTTTGCAAATGACTGAATTAACTGATGATGCTGAACAATATATGGCAGAAGCACAAACTGCATCTTTAAAACGGATTGAAAAGTTGACAGAACTTTCGAAACATATTAGGCCAAGTAAAGAATTGCAATCTATAGAACAGGTCATTCCAATCTGCAAGAGACAGTATGTAAATCGTTTGCAGGAATTGAGACAAAGTCTGCTTGATACATTGCAAAAAATAAAAAGTACAAATCAACTGAATCATTATCTATTGAACAAATCGTTAGATTTTGTAAATAAAAATTTGGAACTGATATACAGTGAATTTGGTCAATACGATTATCATGGTAACAGTAACAAGTTTGGTAAACAGGTGAAATTACCAACCTTGACAAAAACCATCTAATTTGAGGTTTATGAGTGGCAGGTCTGAATAATATATTTGAAATTGGCAAAAGTGCTTTGGCTGCTAGTCAATCGGCTTTAAATACTACAGGCCAGAATATTGCCAATGCTAATACTGAAGGCTATTCCCGAAAGGTTACAAATTTTGAAGCTTCAGTTAATTATATGGGAAATGGACTGCAGATAGGTTCTGGTGTTACCATTAATGAAGTGGCTCGTGTAAGAAACCGTTTTATTGACAGTCAGCTCTCTTTGCAAAGACAGACTCTCAATTATTGGTCTACCATGGAATCAAAACATCTTTTAATAGAACAAATATATGAAGAGCCTGGTGAAACCGGTCTTTCAAATATAATGAATTCTTTTTTTGAATCCTGGAGTGAGTTGGCAAATGCTCCCGAAAATTCAAGTTTACGCGAAAATGTAATCTACCAGAGTGATGCACTGGTAAAGAAATTTAACAGCTTGAATGAACGCCTGACTGATTTGGAAAATGAATTTACTGGTGAGATCAGTGATGAAATTGAAAAATTTAATGATTATGCTCGACAAATAACTGAAATTAACTCGAAATTACTCTATGTCGATAAACGCAGTGGTTCCTATTCCAGTTTACTGGATGAACGTGATGTTCTTTTAGAAAATATGAATGAAATAGCTGATATTTCAATTCAAGAAAATAATGATGGACAGGTAAATTTATCATTAAATGGTAAGGTCTTTTTGCAAAAAACACATTTCATTCAGCTTGATTCGTCAAAAATTGATGGCGATATGGCTGAAATGAACTGGTCTGATGGTACTACCAGTGCAACCGCTCAAGGTGGTAAATTGGGCGCTTTGATTGAACTGCGTGAAAACATCATCCCTGAAAATATTGAAAAACTCGATAATCTGGCAACAGCTATTGTTGATACTATTAATACCCAACATAAAGCAGGCTATGGTTATGATGGCAGTACAGGTGTTGTCTTTTTTGATGTTAACAGTGTAGATGCAAATACAATAGCATTAAATTCATCCCTTTATACAAATAATCAATTACTTGCAGCATCCGGAGATGGAGAGGCTGGTAGTGGTGGTAATGCTCTGTTAATGTCACAACTTCAGGATTCCAAAGTTCTGGCTGATAACACTTCAACATTTACCGATTATTATTCCGAGATTGTAGCAACTGAAGGTAATAGACGAGAAGAAGCCATTACGTTGTATGAGGGACAGGAAATCTTTACAGATAATTTATATTCCTATCAACAATCGATTACGGGTGTTTCGTTAGATGAAGAAATGACTGATCTGTTAAAGTATCAACGTAGTTATCAGGCAGCGTCAAAATTGATAACTCTGGCAGATGAAATATCTGAAACATTGATCAATATGGTTTAATGAGGTGCTAAAATGCGCATAACACAAAATGTAAAAAATAATTCAGTAATGATGCATCTGAATACAATCAATACCCAGCGGCAAAAATACTATAATCAATATTCTACAGGGAAACGTATTGAAAAACCATCAGATGATCCGGCGGGTACAGCCAAAGTTATTCAATTAAACCAGTTGTTAGCACAGAATGAGATTTATCAACAAAACATTGATGACGCTAAAAGTTTTCTAACATCCACAGAAGCTTCATTATCTGCTGTTAATGAAAGTCTTCAGGAAGCTGTTACAATAGCATTAAAAGGCGCGTCAGATTCAACAGGCGAAGATGCACGAAGCATATTAGCAGACCAGGTTGATTATATCATTGACCGGGTAATGGCTGAAGCGAACAGAGAATATGATTCAAAATATTTATATGGTGGTACAGCTGTAGATCAACCTCCATTTGAAAAACAAGAAGATGGTACTATTGTTATGACTAATGATACTGCAATAAATGGTGTTCACCTTCGTGAGATATCAAAAGGAGACGATGTTCAGATCAATTTTTCCGGTGAGGAAGTATTTATGGGGGAAGACGGTGTTTTTGACAGCTTGATTGAATTAAGAGACGCATTAGAAGCAAATGATGGTGATGCTATTCAAGATGCTTATATGAAAGTTAAAGATTCTACAATTGACATTACCCGTTTTTCAAGTGTTGCCGGATTAAGATATGAACATATTAACAATATAGAAGAAACATTGAGTGGTTTTGATTTGCAAATGATAAGCCTAAAATCTTCAATTGAAGATGCGGATGTTGCAGAAGCATTAATAAATTATGAAGAAATGAACACGATTTATCAGGCAAACTTGAAATTCAGTTCCAGTATCCTGCAAATGAGTCTTATGGATTATCTGGCCTAATAGTCGAGAAATTTATGGAGATTGAAATTCTATGGTTGAGGCATCGCAAGTGATGGAAAAGTATTATGTAAAAACAACACTGGGAGATGTGACATATACAGAATCTGATATTGTTTTATTTCCTGAAGGCATTATAGGTTTTGAAGATAAATCTAAATTTATTATATTTAACAAACAGGGATTTGAACCATTTCAATGGTTAATCTGTGTTGATGATCCTGCATTGCAATTACCAATTATTGATCCATTGATGGTAAAAGAAGATTATATTGCTCAGTCGGGATTGCGTGAACTGCAGAGTATTGGTTTGGAAGATATTAATGGCGGGCAACTGTTTGTTATTGTAACTGTTGGTAAAAGCATACATAATGTAAGTGCAAATTTAAGAGGTCCTATAGTTATCAATCCGTCAAGGAAATTGGGTAAACAGATTATATTATCGGAGAGTAATTATTCGTTAAAACAACCGATACTGGCAGGAAGCCAAAACTAAACAAAAGCTAAGGAAGGCAAACATATGTTGATTTTGACGAGAAAGCGAGGGGAGGGGATCGCTATTGGAAATGATATACGCATTTCCATCCTCGAAATCCATGGGAAGAGTATACGTATTGGCATACATGCTCCTAAACATATTCCCGTTCATCGTGAAGAAATATATCTCAAAGTACAAGAACAAAATCGAATTGCTGCAAATGAAAGTCTAACCGCTGATTATTCATCTTTAATTATGTCTTTGCAGCAATCTAAAAAATGAGGTAATGAGGGTAGTAATATGGATGCTGCAAATAAACTATCTGAAAAAATCAGAGAATTAAATGTTGAATCAGAATCAGATAAGCAGATATTAGAAATAATCAAAGCTCACATTCAAAATGATGCATTTGATCAGGCAACAAAAGTAATAATTGATGCCTTGGAAGATAATTTTGCTTCACCCGCTGTTTTATATTGTCAGTTGGGTGTAATAAATATATTGCAGGGTAATTATGCAGAGGCTGAAAAAGTGCTAATGCAGTCTGTTCAAATTGATGAAACCCTTGCTGAGGCTTATTACAACTTGGGCCTATTGTATCAAAATGAAAATGAATTTGAAAAAGCCACCACTTTTTATAAAAAAGTAGTATTGTTAAATACTCAAGATAGTCAGGTCTATGAATTGCTGGGAGAGTGTTGCCAGGCTTTGGACAATGCTCAAGACGCTATTGTATTTTATGATACTGCTTTACGTATTGATCCTAAATCTTTAAATAGTGCAGTTAATCTTGCACAATTGTATCTTTATTATAATAATTTCACTGATGCTATTGAGGTTTTGAAAATTGCATTGGTTACACATTCCGACCAAAAAGAATTACACTTTGCACTAGGAGATATTTATAAAACCACAAAAGAATATGAACACGCAATTGGCCATTTCCGCAAGGTTATTATGCTGGATGAAAATAATTCCAGAGCTTATTATGAGTTAGGTTATTGCTGTTTTGAATTGGGTTTAAATAATCAATCCATACCCCTGCTTGCAAATGCATTTAAACTTGATCAACATTTTTCAGATCCTTTATACTATTTGGGTAAAGCTTATGAGAAAAAGAAGAATATAGATTCAGCTGTCTCTGCCTATGAACAATGGGTAACAATGGAAGCCGAAAATATAGAAATTAAATCTAAAACGTTTCAGGAACAATTCAATACTGTATGTCAATATCTTGTTGATTATTTCAATCGTTTAAAAAATGATAATAAAGTAAACCATTACAAGAATTTATTATTAACATCAACTGATTTGGATTCTTTGGATGATTTTGTAATTTCAAATGATGATTAATTTTATTTTCAGGATGAATACATGGCTTCAGCTTTACCAAAAAACTCTCAACTTTATTTTGCGGATATTATAAAGTCTGCAAATATTGCATTGCGTAATGGTAATCTGCAAGATGCTGAAAAATATCTTTTACAGGCTCTGGGTATTAACAATAATAATACGGATGTACTTAACAAACTCGGTATTATTAATTTTAAAATTAAAGAATATCAACAGGCAAAAAAGTATTTTCAACTCGTTTTGAATCTTGAACCATTTCATTTTGATGCAAATTATAACTATGCCCGTGTATTAGCAATTCTTGGTAATACTGAAGCTGCTAGGGAGTATGCTGAAAAAAGTATTAATCTGAATCCTGATAAAAAACGATCTCTGGATTTTCTCAGGGGGCTGGTTGCAGAGAATAATCTAGACTCTATGTTAGATCACTATAGAGCACCCGCTAAACAATTTAATATCCTTTTTGTTCAAGAGTCTCCCTGTATACGAAATTATAAAATCGCAACCGCTCTTGTCCAGCGAGGTCACAAGGTTTCTCTTGCTTATTCTAAAGCAAAATTGAGCCAAATGTATAAAGATCTGTCTGATTCTGTATATACACAGAATTTTCATATAAAATCAAACAAAGAACTCTGGGAATTAATGGGAAATTTCGATCTGGTACATTGTCATAATGAACCCGATATACTGACAGTAACCGCATTGGCAGGTAAACGCCCTGTAATTCATGATACACATGACTTGATCTCGTTAAGAGATCCGGAAAATGAAACGTTAAAATATTTTGAAAGTATTGCAAATTACGGTGCTCATGGAAGAGTTTATACTACTCCATTTCAATTACAAACTGCCAGTAAACAATATGGAATTAAAGATCATTCAATTGTTTTATTCAATTATTCATCTCAACCAGATCTGCCCACCCGTTTTTTACCCAAATTATCAGAAAAGGATGGCCACATACATCTTGTGTATGAGGGAGGTATAGGTAGTAATCCTCATCGTAATTTTTTTGATCTGTTTTCACAATTGGCAATAAATAATAATTTACATATTCATATTTATCCATCATATAAAAATGAGGCTGTCGATAAACTTTTTGCCAATTATACCAATATTCATATTTATGACCCGGTTTGCCCTAAAGAGATTATTAAAGAAATGTCTCAATATGATATTGGAATTATACCATTCAATCTTGAGCAGGGCAATAAGGCATTTTTAGAGACAACAATTGCTAACAAGCTTTTTGAATATCTAGCTGCTGGCTTGCCTGTTTTAACTTCAAATTTAAAATCCTATCAAGATTTTTTTTCAACAAATAGAGTTGGCAGAACATTTAATTCAGTTCATGATGTACTTGAAATTATAAACAATAGATTTGTTGAGGAATATAAATTTGATCCTCAGGAGTATATATTTACTTATGAAGATCAAATTTACAGGTTAGAATCATTATATGATAAAGTCATGACAGAATTCTATTCTGCCAAAGTCCGGCAAAGTCATACTGCTGATCAAAAAAATGTTGCTGAGAAACTACAAGTTGTTTTGAATAAAAGTGAAGAGCAGGCAACTATAATTTCTGAAGGCAATTATAAAATTGAAATTCCTATTGATGTTTTGACGTCAAGAACGCTGGTTCAGTCAAATCTGGTTATCAATTTATCAAAAATTATTATTAATCATTTCAAATGGATTAAACTTAATGGATTTGCCGGTTATGATATTGCAGATGTAGATTCAATTGTTAATGAAATGGTACGTAATGGTCAAATACTCTCCAAAGAACAGAAGTATCATGCCGATAATAAGAATATAAATCCCTTAACCTCTCGTAATGAACTTGGAATTACCAAAGTTGTATTTCCTGATTCATTTGGAATGTTTCTTACATCATTCTGCAAGCTTCCCAGGGATATTGAAAATATAAATATAAACAGCCGTCTGGAGTATCTCTCTGAAATACTTGCGAAACAATCGATCAAGACCCAGGCAGGTATTGGATGGGCATATCCCTATGATAGATTTTTACATCAAGATATACATACAGCAGTGCCTGATATTCATACTACATATTGGGTTACAAAAGGATTTTTAGATTTATATCATTTTTTTAATGATGAACAATATCTTCAAATATGTAATGACGTTGCTGTTTTTATTGAAAAAACATTATCAAAGACTGATCTGGGGGATAATAAAGTTTGTTTTGGTTTAACTCAATTTGATGATGCCAAGCTCCACAGCAGTAACCTCTTTTGTGCGGACTTGCTCATCCAATTGGGACAAATAAATAAAAATGAGAATTGGATTTCCTTGGGTAAAAAAGCCCTATATGCAAGCAGCAATGATATTACAACAAATGGTTTGCTTGAAAAATATGTATACGGCTATGAAGATAAAGAGAAAAGTCAAGTTGCAACCTTGACTGACCATTTATATCATCTGAATGCACTTTTAAATTGTTCAACTTTTTTAAATGATGTTGATATTAGCTACGAGTATCAACATTATTTTAATGCATTTATCAACAAATACTTTAATCAATTTGAATTCCCTTTTGAAAATAGTACAGAAAAGCCTATGATAGATACTTTTAGTATGGGCCTTTTTTTGAAATTACTTGGCAAAATGGCAAGTAATGGAACAGATGTAATACCCATAGTTTATAAAACCTTACCTGTTGTGTTTGATTTGTTTACCAATGAATCCGGAAGTTTTATTTCAGAACTTGATTTTAATGATAATACCATCTCTATTAATACCTTTCCATCATTTATCAGGTATCAAGCTTCATTGTTAAACGGTTTGGTGCAGATTTTAGACGCAGTAATAAAAAATAATATTCGAATTTCTTAAAAAAGACGGTTTAAATAATGGCAGTTAGTGACAACCCCACATTATCTCTATGTATGATTGTTAAAAACGAGGAACACTTTTTACCCAAATGCTTAAAAAGTGTTAAAGATGTTGTAGATGAAATTATTATTGTAGATACAGGTTCAGAAGATAAAACAGTAGAAATTGCGGAATCCTTTGGTGCTAAAGTATATCATCATCCCTGGGAAGGGGATTTTAGTAAGGCAAGAAATCAAAGCCTGCAATATGCTACCTGTGATTGGATCATGGTAATTGATGCAGATGAAGAATTAGATCCCAATGATAAAATTTTATTAAAAAATGCACTCAAATCTGATTCTTATGATGTTATTTTTTGTGCGGTGTTAAGCTCCAGCCCTCATGGTGTTTCTAAAAATTATTCTCATCGGGTTTTTCGGAAGGGGAAAGCGCATTATGAAGGCATTGTACATAACCAATTGGTACATAATTCTGCCTGGCTGCATACCAATATACGCATTTACCATCATGGGTATAATTTAACAGATGAGCAAATGCAAGCCAAGTTTAAAAGAACGTCTGCACTGTTATTAAAGCAACTCGAAGAAAAACCGGACAATGCCTTTGCATATCAGAACTATATTAGGATTTTACGTGTTCAGCATAAATACAGAAAAGCAGTTGAATTTGGAACCAGAGCATTCAAAGTCTGTAGTGAAACTATGAATGATTTACACTTTCAAATGATTGCAAACGATACGGCTTATAGTCTGATAAGTTTAAAGCAGTTTGATAAAGCAGAAGTGTTGATACACAAGGTGTTGCAAAAAAATCCTCGTAATCTTGATGTGGTTTTTGCACATGCTCTGGTATTGCAGGGCCTGCATAAGTACAGGGAAGCAATTGAAGAATTTAATCGATTTATTAAATTGAGCAGGGAACAAAAGAAAAATCCTCAACATACTCTGGTATTAATTGACTCTTTTGATTTTGATCACCGAGCTTTGGGGAATATTTCTGACTGTTATTATTACCTGGGTGAATTTGAAAACGCCCGAACGGCACTAGAAAAAGCCATTGATTTACGTGATGATATACCCGTTTATTATACGGCTTTTGCTCGTCTTTTATTAGAACTGGACGATCCCCATAACGCCAAAAATTTGTTAGTAGACTATGAGAAAAATAAACCGCTTGAACCCGTTTTTTATGAAAAATGGGCTGGAATTGCACTAAAGTATAATGGTTTTGGTAATCCAATTGATATTTTGAAAAGGGGATTGGATAAATTCCCTAATGATGTTCATATTATGAATTTAGTTGCAACTCAATTGGTAAATAAAGATCAGAGTCAAGCTGTTGAATTATGGAAGCGTATTTTGTTGCTTCAACCGCATCATCAAGGCGCTCATGTTGGAATTGCTACAATTAGTGCGGTTAATAATGAAAAGGGTAATTTTGTTCACCATGCGGAATATATTATCAGATATTCGGATGATTATCAAATTATGAAAAAAATTGCGGGTTCAGCAATAAAATTTGAATTATTTGACCTAGCAATAGAATGTTATACAAAATATTTACAATATGATCCTCAAAATATTGACGTTTTAATAGATGTTGCTACTTGTTATGCAAAATCCGGAAGATATGATGTTGCATTAACAGGGTACAAGAATGTATTAAAACTCGATCCTAACAATTCCCGCGTCTTGCAAAACCTCCAGGTTTTGCAAAATATCCTGGAACAACTACAATCTTCTTAATATACCTCCATTAATTTGTTACTTTTTTTAAGTAATAAATTAAAGTTTTAATGCGTCCAGTCGATAAATATTATTGAAAGGACAAATAATTATTCATGATGCAGTGAACAATTTAGACCATTAGGCATGGACGCCTAAATAATATTAACAAGGAGGTATATTATGGCAACTGCAGATTTTAGTCGTATTAATACGAATATAGGCGCGATGAGCGCACTCAATTCGTTAAAATCGATCAATTCAAAACTGGGTACACATCAGTTACGTTTGGCTACCGGTAAACGCATCAACTCTGCAGCTGATGATGCGGCTGGTCTCGCCATCGCAGGTGGTCTTGATACAAAGGCCCGTGGTCTTGGACAGGCTATTGATAACATTGGTGATGCTAAAAACGTTATGACGACCGCTGAAGGTCACTTGAATAATGTTTTGGAGATCTTGAACCAGATGAAAACCAAAGCTGTTCAGGCTGCAAACGATACACTTGGAACAAGTGAAAGAACCGCAATTTTACAAGAATTGCAAAAATTTAACTCCCAGATTGACGCAGAAGTAGGACAAGCTGACTGGTTTGGTACCAATATGCTTACCGGCACTATGAATTTCCAGATTGGTGTAGGAAATGATTCTGTTAAAGACGAACTGGTAATGGATGTATTGAGTAATGTTAGTGTTACCGGGTTGGATTCTTCAGGTCTTGATGTTGTTGCAGCTGCAACAGCTACCGGTTCTGTAACTGAATCAAATAATAGTGCCAGTGGCGGCATTAGTGGATCACTTGCTGCTTCCTCAACATTCAATACTTTAACAGATGAATTGGGAACAGGCCACTATACAATGAATGCTAGCGTAACTACAAATGGTACAATCAGTATTGAAATCCGTGATGATGAAGGAAATCTGATGGATATCAATTCTGATACTGATGGTGCTACAAATTACGTGGGCAACACCCTTACAACAACAGTTGCTGGTGGTGGAGATCCTGCAGTAATTGATCTCGGAGTAGGTGTTTCAATTGACTTGGGTGCAATTTCAACAGCAACAGAACAATCCTTATCTATCGGTTTTGACTATGCAAAAGGTGGTAGCAGTGTTTCTGACCAAGAGTCATCTCAGGCATTTATGGCCAAAGTAGACTCTGCAATTGATGGTGTTCAGGAAGCATTGGCTTATCTTGGTGGTCAGTTCAACCGACTCAGCTTCCAGGAAGAATCATTGTCAGTAGCTCAAATCAACACTCAATCTTCATACAGTCGTATTATGGACGCTGATATGGCAGAAGAGCAGTTAGAAGCTACTAAATTCCAGATCTTACAACAGACTGCTACAGCAATGTTGGCTCAGGCAAATACTCAGCCACAAGCTGTATTGTCACTGTTTGGTT
Source organism: bacterium (assembly GCA_963693055.1). Classification (GTDB taxonomy): domain Bacteria; phylum Zhuqueibacterota; class Zhuqueibacteria; order Residuimicrobiales; family Krinioviventaceae. The sequence goes on along the minus strand of OY843751.1, from coordinate 3,170,915 downwards.
AATAGTTTGGTATAATTTTTGGCACGTCTTTTATTGTGGACGTGCCAAAATTGATGGGATGATTTTCGTTATGGGAGTTATAAGATGCTATATTCAGACGTGTCACAACGTACCACGTTGAGGAAAATAAATACATATCAGGAAAATGAAGTAATGTCTTCATCACCTGAGAAATTAGTATTGTTTTTATATGATCAGGCAATAGTTGGTTGCAAAGCGAATGATAACCGTAAAGCTTCCAAAGCTGTTGCTCAATTAATAGATTCACTTGATTTTAAATATAATGAGATCGCTACTGGTCTGTTTAGATTATATGAATATTCAATGCAATTAATTCAAAAACAGGAATACAGCAAAGCCCAAATAATTTTATCGGACTTGCGAAATACCTGGATAGAGGCTTTACGGCAGCAAAAAGCTGCCTGAGTTTTGGAGATGAACCATGCCCAGTATTAGTACATCATCTTATTCCAGCGGTAGTTTGACGAGTTATGTTAGTCAGCTAATGTCTCTTGAGCGCGAACCTATTTACGAGTTGGAAGACCGTAAAGACAGAGTAAACGCCAAGACAGCTTATTATGACAAACTGGCAACATACCTGGAAGACTTGCAGGATTTGGCTGAGGATTTTACAGATACTGAAGATAATACTATCTTTAATGCTGTATCTGTATCTTCCAGTGACAGTGACACCGTATCTGTCAAGGCCAATGATGATGCTGCTGTCGGAACATTTAACATTCGTGTTAAACAACTGGCAACATCTACTTCAATGATTAGTACCTCGCAATTGAATTCTTCTATTGCTGCAGCAAGTGCTTTTCAGGTTGTTGCCGGTTCTGACGAACTGGATATTTATGAAAGTTTCGCTGATGCTGGCTTTGAAACAGAGGCCACAGGAACCATCACTATCAATGGTAAAGAATTTAATCTGGCTGATTATGAAACTGTAAATGACATGCTGACAGATATTCGAAACGATAGCACTGCGAATGTTAATATATATTATAATGAAACGCTTGATAAAATTTTTATTGAAAATGATGATCCTTCTGCAACAAAACTTTCAATATCCGAAACAGCAGGTGCTAGTGGTGTAGGATTTTTTACAGCGATTAATATGGAAACTGGTGAATATGGTAACTTGCCATCTCAGAATTCACCTGTTTCCACTGGTTTACAGACAGATGTATTATTGCATAAAGTGAATTTTGATACTGAACTCGATGAGTCAGATACCGGCAGCTTTAAAATTAATGGAATTTCCATTGATTGGAATGCTGGCGAAGATACGTTAAATGAAATTATTTCCCGTATCAATTCATCTGAAGCGGGTGTTACAGCTTTTTATGATGATTCATTGGATAAAGTAATGATCACTTCGAACACACAAGGAAGTGGTGAAATTCAGTTTGAAGATGTTGAGGGTACTTTTCTGTCAGAATCGCTAAAATTTAACGGTGTTGTACAAAATTTGGGACAAGATGCGATTTTTACAATCAATAGTACTGATTCTGCAAATGAGATTACAAAATCCAGTAACACCTTTGAATTGAATGGCCTTGAGATAAACTTGAATGATGTTACGGTTGCTAATGGTGATTATACAGATTCAGATACAACCTCAGTTCAAATCTCATCAACAAAGAATACGTCCCAGGTTAAAAAGAATATTGAAAATTTTATTTCAAAGTTTAATGGTATCCTTGAATTTGTGAAAACAAATTCTGAAATTGATATGGATACTTATACCCGCGGTGCATTGACCGGAGAAACTGTTTTTCGGGATGTTCGTTTCTCACTTTTAAATATTGCTACAAGTACAATAACGGACATAACTGAGGGAGATCCATCAACTTTAATAGGAATTGGTATCGAGTTTGATGAAGATATGAATTTGACTATTGCTGATTCGGATTTGCTTGAAGATTTTTTGGTAAACGATAGTCAGGCTGTTCAAAATCTATTTAATTCAACTGATGGTATTGCAACCAGAGTCGCAGAGTTGATCGATCCGTATCTTGAAACTGATGGTATTATTGATGTCAGTAAAGAGGGTATCGAAAGTCAAATTGAATCAATTGATAATAACATTGAACGACAGGAAGAACGTTTAGAGCGGTTGCAAGAATACTATATCGAAAAATATGCTGCTTTACAAAATACATACAATGCAGTTATTCAGCAGCAATCTTTAATGGATAGTATCCTTGCTTCAGTTGCTTCCTATACAAGTTAAGAAAGACTGTCTAATTGACAGGAGTAAGCAATGATGGTAGAAAGTATTGACAATGCTAGTTATTTCAGCACCTATAGTCAAATTTCTGTGCCATCCGTGGAGAAAAACCCGGTGCCGGCGGTTAAAGAAACAAAGGATTTGACCAAAAGTACCAAAAAAGAAGATCAAAAACTTCAATCTCCACCGGAAGAAGAAACTGATTCTGCTGTATCTCAAGATGAGATAGATGCAGCTATCGTTGCACTGGAAGATTTGAATCGGCATTTTGAAACCCATTTGAATTTCTCAAAAGATGAATCAACGGGTGATACGATTGTCAAAATTATCAATTCTGAAACGGATGAAGTTGTAAGACAGATTCCAAGTGAAGAGATTTTGAGAATTGCTTCTAAAATGCAGGATGTTATTGGTGTCTTGTTTGACAAGGAATACTAGGTAATAATTAAAAAAAGCGGACTAGATATGTCTGTACATGATCAACAGTTGTCCTTGTTGCTTGAAGGACAATTGAGAAATATTAAACAACTCTTGAATTTAAATGATCAGTTGATGGTTTGTTTGGGTACTGAGAATTTAAAAAGTTTAAATTCATTGTTTAATTCAATAAAAAAAACTCAAGTTATGGTTGTTCGTGCCGATACTGATATTAAAAGATTTATTGAATTAAATTATGAAAATAATACTGGTATTTTTAATTCATATATATTATCTTTAATCAAAGATATAAAAGATCAGACAAATAAGAACAAGGTGAAATTAGATAAACTTTTTGTCTCATCTAAGCAATTGTTACAAGAAAATGCTCATTCATTGAAACAGGCACGGACCGGTACCAAAATGATGCAGACCTTTAAAGCTTTACATGGTGAGCACTCATCGATAGAGTTTAATGTTTAATCATTTGGGTTGTATATTATGAAAATTAATTCCAATAACACTCGCATTTTTAATCCTGATAACACGAATAATAATGATATCAAGGATAAAAAAACCAGTAATAGTGAAGAGGCTCCCAAATCATCTTCATTAAAAGATCGTGTTGAGATTAGTGGTAATACTTCAAGTAGACAGGCAAATACTGACAGGGTAACGTCTGCCTATAGTCTGCATATTAACACAAGTGAAGATACCTCAGCACCTGTTTTAACAAATGTTTCACCGGAAGCTTCTGTTTCTGCTGAACGTATTGAAGAGATTAAAGAAAAAGTAAGCCAGGGATTTTATGATACTGATGATGTGTTAGACTCTGTATCTAAAATGATGGTTAACGATGTAAAGAAAATTGACCATAATATATAATGGTTGTTTACATAAATTAAATTTTTAAAACGCCCTCAATTTAATTGAATGGGCGTTTTTTTGTTTAAAACTATGAATCAAAAATCTCCCAACTGCTATCAATGTATTCATTTCTATATTACCTGGGACAAGCAATTCCCTTATGGCTGTAAAGCATTTAAAATAAAATCAAAAAAAATCCCTTCAATAGAAGTTTTGCAATCGTCCGGAAAACCGTGTGTTTTGCATTCGCCCAAGAATAAAACCTGAAAATAATCGATTCGGGGATGAAACAATTTGCTGTTTCTGCCATATAATTTATAAATAATTTTTAAATTATTTTGTTTACACCTTTGTTCTATAGAATAATAAAGATAAGGACAGATTATGAAAAAGTTTGTACTGTTGTTTGTTTTTTTGTTTTTGTATGGGATTGTGTTTTCTCAATCATTAGACAATTATTCGTTTAACCTGGATGATGAAATTCCTGTTCAGCCATCTATTACAAAAGGTAAATTTGAAAATGGTTTGACTTTTTACATTCGCAACAATAAAAAGCCAGAAAACAGAGCGCAATTGTTCCTGGTAGTAAATGCAGGTTCTATTCTTGAGAATGATGATCAGCAGGGACTTGCTCATTTTTGTGAGCACATGGCATTTAATGGAACTGAAAATTTCAAAAAACACGAATTGATAGACTATCTTGAATCCATTGGTATGCAGTTTGGCCCTGAAATAAATGCATATACAAGTTTTGATGAAACCGTATATATGCTCAATATCCCTACTGATAGCGTGGAAATTGTGGAAACTGCTTTTCAAATTTTACATGATTGGTCTCAAAATATAAGTTTTGAACCGGAAGAAATTGATAAAGAGCGGGGAGTTATTATTGAAGAATGGCGACTGGGACGAGGTGCAAACGCAAGAATGTTTGATAAACACCAACCCATTCTCTATCAAGGTTCAAAGTACGCCAGCCGTTTACCCATTGGAAAACTGGATATTTTGGAAAATTTTGAACATGAAAAACTGGTTTCCTTTTACAAAGATTGGTACAGACCTGATTTAATGGCAGTCATTGCTGTTGGTGATTTTGATGAAACCTGGATCAAAAGTTTAATTGAAAAACATTTTGCCAATATTCCTCCGTTAAAGGATGAAAAAAAGAGAGAGCTGTCTCAAATTCCTGATCATACGGAAACCTTGTTTTCAATTGCAACTGACCCTGAAGCAACTCGTACAATTGTGAGATTGTATTATAAACATGAATTAGAGACTGATAACACAGTCAGAGATTACCGTCAGGGACTGGTGGAATCTTTATATAATAATATGTTAAACACTCGCCTTGAAGAACTGACCCAACAGGCTGAGCCCCCTTTCTTGTATGGGTTTTCATCTGAAGGAGAAATGGTTCGCACCAAAGGTGTTTATTTTATGGGTGCCCTTGTTTCCGAAGATGGTATAGAAAAGGGAATGGAAGCACTGCTCACAGAGGCAAACCGAGTAAGACAATTTGGTTTTACTGATACTGAACTTGAACGATCAAAAAAAGATATATTACGTTATCTTGAAAAATCATATCTTGAAAGAGATAAAACAGAATCCTCTCGTTACGCACAGGAATATACTCGTAATTTTTTGCAGGGAGAACCCATCCCCGGTATAGCGTATGAATATGCACTCGCTCAAAAATACATTGATGGTGTAACGCTTGATGAAGTAAATGCTATTGCTGAAAAATGGTTGACTAAAAATAACAGAGTTGTACTTGTTGATGCACCTGAAAAATCTGAATTAAGCATACCTTCGGAAGAACAATTATCCTCAATTTTTGAGAAAACCGATTCACAAAAGCTTGAAGCATATGTAGACAATGTTTCTGATGAACCTCTGGTTGCGGATCTACCAGAACCGGGTAGTATTGTTGAAGAAAGTCGAATTGACGAGCTGGGAATAGATGTTTTCAAGCTTTCTAATGGTATAACAGTTTATGCCAAGAAAACAGACTTTAAAAATGATGAAGTCCAGTTTAACGCGTATAGTTATGGCGGCGATTCTCATTCGGATAAAGACAACTTTGTTTCTGCTTCTACAGCTTCCACTGTTGTAACAGAGGGTGGAGCCGGTAAATTTGACAAAATTACAATGCAAAAAATGCTGGCTGGTAAGGTGGTTAGTGTAGGCCCGTGGATAGGAACGAATGCCGAAGGTATTGCGGGTAGCGCTTCTCCGGAAGATCTTGAAACCATGTTCCAGTTGATTTATTTACATATTACATCACCCCGTAAAGACACAACTGCATTTCAGGCCTATCAGACCAAAATGAAAGGGTATCTTGAAAACCGCAGTGCCCAACCTGAAGCCGCCTACCAAGATACATTACAGGTAACCTTGGCTAATCATCATTATCGTGCTCGTCCCTGGACACTAGATATAATGAAAGAAATGGATCTTGACAAGTCTATGGAATTTTATAAAGAACGCTTTGCAGATACGGATGATTTTGTATTCTTTTTTGTAGGCAATTTAGATCTTGATCAATTAAAGAAATTGTCAGCAACCTATTTAGCAAATCTGCCAGCCAAACCCGGTACTGAAAGTTGGGAGGATAAAGGCGTTACTGCTCCTGAGGGTGTGGTAGAAAAAGCAGTCTATAAAGGACTGGAACCCAAGAGCCGTGTTGCTATTGTTTTTACGGGTGAATTTGACTGGTCTAAACAAAATCAGTTTGAAATAGGTGCGCTTGCTGATATGCTACGAATTAAACTCCGTGAGGTTATTCGCGAAGATAAAGGTGGTACATATGGTGTTCGTGTATCTGCAAGTACGGCTCATATCCCCAAAGAGCAGTACCAATTTACTATCAGTTTAGGATGTGATCCAGAACGTGTTGATGAATTGACACAGGCTATATTTACACAATTGGATAGTGTTAAATCATTTGGCCCTGATGAAAAGTACCTGGTTAAGATCAGAGAAACAGATTTGAGAGATCTTGAGGTCAATCTAAAAGAAAATGGTTACTGGTTAAGTAATATGTTCAGTTATCATTTAGACCAATTGCCGCTTACAGATATGCTTAAACAGGAAGATCGAATCAAATCGTTAAAAGCTGAGGATATTCAAAGAGCAGCACAGCAATATTTACATAAAGACCACTATATTAAAGTGATATTGTATCCTGAAAAAGAATAAATAAATGTTAATCCAGGGCAAAATGATCACATTTTGCCCTTTTTTATTTGTGATATTTTGTGTATAGTATAAATTATGATCTCCCTTAATTACAGAAAATCACGGATGCAAACATGAATGAAAAATCAATTAACCTGCGCTATGTCTGGCTGATTTCTTTGACTGCTGCAATGGGTGGATTGCTGTTTGGTTATGACTGGGTGGTAATTGGCGGTGCAAAACCTTTTTACGAAAAATTTTTCAATTTAACAACTTCATTTCAGGTGGGATGGGCAATGAGCAGCGCACTTGCCGGCTGCCTGGCGGGATCTTTAATTTCTGGCGGATTGAGCGATAAATATGGACGCAAGCTGCTTTTATTAATTGCTGCTTTTTTATTTACTGTTTCTGCTATAGGTACTGCACTTTGTCACTCCTTTAACCTGTTTATCATTTTTCGATTGATAGGTGGGGTTGGCATTGGTTTGGCGTCAAATCTTTCTCCTATGTATATTGCTGAAATTTCACCTGCTTCAATGAGAGGACGGTTTGTTTCCATAAACCAGCTAACCATTGTGCTGGGTATTTTGGGTGCGCAGATAGCAAATTGGTTAATAGCCCAGCCTGTACCTCAAGACGCATCTACAGAATATATTTTGAATTCCTGGAACGGACAAACCGGTTGGCGTTGGATGTTTGGAGCGGAAACCGTACCTGCAATGTTGTTTTTTCTTTTCATGTTTCTTATTCCTGAGAGTCCCCGGTGGCTGGTGAAAAATGCCAATAAAACACAAGCGCTTGCTATTTTAAAGAAAATTGGTGGTGACGAGTATGCGTATTTATCATTAAAGGAGATTCAGGCATCCTTAAAAGATGAGATAAAAACCGTTAGGTTTAAAGACCTGTTAGAACCGGGTGTGCTTAAAATTGTTGGTATTGGTGTATTTCTTGCAGTTTTTCAACAATGGTGTGGTATTAATGTCATCTTTAATTATGCTGAAGAAATATTTTCCCAGGCAGGCTATGGTGTTAGCGATATATTACTGAATATTGTTATCACCGGTACGGTAAATGTTTTGTTTACCTTTGTCGCAATTTATACGGTTGATAAATGGGGAAGACGTGCATTAATGCTTACCGGTTCAGCAGGATTAGCCGGGGTTTATTTATTGTTAGGTAGCGGTTACTTTATGGGAAGCCAGGGAGTACATATGCTGATTCTGGTTGTACTTGCTATTGCCTGTTATGCAATGTCACTTGCACCAGTTACCTGGGTTATTATTTCTGAAATTTTCCCCAACCGGATACGTGGTGCAGCAATGTCTGTTGCTGTTTTTGCCTTGTGGTCTGCTTGTTTTGTTCTTACTTATACGTTTCCAATCTTGAATAAAAATCTGGGTGCATCATTTACATTTTGGATTTATGCTATTATTTGTGTGATAGGATTTTTATTCATTTACAAGCAGCTCCCTGAAACACGTGGTAAATCTTTGGAAGTAATTGAAAAAACTTTGATACATTGATTTGTATACATGTAGTAAAAAAAAAGGCTGATTTATATCAGCCTTTTTTTATTATTTATTTGCGGTAAGAATTTCATAATCCTCTAACAGACCATAATCTAATAGATCGTATTCTGTTCCAGCAGACTGCTCATCTGGTGATGATTTGAAATTACCAGGAGATACAATGCCATTACGTTTATAATTGTGATGTGGCCCCAGTGTGTTTTTTAATGAGCCATATACAATAACAGAGATTTTATTTTCTCCCGGTTTAATATACGGAGTGATTTCCAGTTCGCAAGGTTCCCAGCCAATTATGCCTGCATGTTTGTCATTTACTTTGACCTCAACTACAGTTCCCTGCCAGTCATTCAATTTGATTTTATAGCCTTTTTTCGAGTCTGCAGTTAATGTTTTTTCATAACTCATACCCTGCCCATAAAAGGGCAAACCTTGATTTTTCCAACTGCCCATTTGAATGTCCTTGGATGGATAAATATCCCACCCTTGAGAAGCTGATTCAAGGTTGAAATTGCCAATGATATAAATAGGTTCCAACTCTGCGTGAATTGACATGGGTTTGCAATTCAGAGTGATTTCATTCTTGCCGGATTTTACATGATTACTGATATCATAGATTTTAAATGATCTGTCAAGATACCATTTACCCATATCCGGATTTATAGCATTGCCATTTATTTGAACTTGCCAGAGCTCGGGTCTTTCAATGACTGCTCTTAAAGATTTTAAATCTGTGTCATCAGCTACGTTAAATGTGTATGTTGCTTTAAACCCTGAATTTGCACCAAATTTATCTTTTTCAACAATAGTTTGCTTGTATTGAATTGCTTTATCCCATGGATTGCTGTCAAAACCATGAGCCTGCCAAATATGTTTTGCGGCATCTGCAAAATAAATATTGTTGTATTGATTCCCTTGAACATCAACTGTCACATAGTCCAGGTTCAGAATGTTGGGCATTTCTCTTTTGATGTTTGAAGGACTTGATTGTATTCTGTTATATGCTGGTTTTAATGGTTCTGCCATTGATGGAGATGCTTGCTGATCATCAATAAATAACAATAATGATCCGGCAGGGGGAAGGTGAAATTTAAAATTCAGATTTCCATCCTCAATTTTGTACTTGTAATTTTTGATTTCTCCTGTGAATGTATTTAATTCGTATATAGCTTTACCTTTTAATGTTACAGTACCCCTGGCAGTTTTTTCAAGATCAGAATTTGCCATAAACAAAATTTGCCCATCTTCCAGTTGCCGTCTCATGTGAAATAAAAGACTGTCAGAGTTATTGTCTGTTTTGAATGAAATGTCCTGCGGAAGCAACAGTGCAAGAATATGGGTTTCCACATTAGGATAGTGCTGCCAGTTTGATTTGTATTCATCTGCCAACAAAGTAAACATGTCTGTTGCCTCGCCTTCAAGATATTTCGGCATATCCACATAGCTGATAACTTTGCCACCCTGTTCTAGAAATTGTTTTAACAGATCTGCTGTTGTGAAATCCAGATTGTCCATGGTAGGAGGTAGAACCAGAGTTGTATAGGTTCTTTTCCCAACAATAAATTTGCCATTTTCAACAGAACCCTGGTGTGAGATTATGTTTTCACTACCCAGATCATATTCAATTTGATTCTGTTCAAGCAAATTGATAAATTCTGTAAATGTTTCTTTGATTGTATTCAGGCGTTTGTTTGATTCTATGGATGAATAGTACATCCATGCCGAAGTTGTAGGTTCCAGTATAATAATGTTGTTGTTCTGAGTACCGGAAGCTAAAGCTACTGATAAACGGGCATAGTGATCAGCCAGAGGTTTGTATAAATGCCACCAGGGTTCGTGGTATGAAAACGATTGAGGATAATCATGTTTACGGTCTCCCGAAAGTGACATAAAAGTAAGGTGCTGGTTCATAAAATTAACACCCAGAACATATTCCCAATCACCAAGACGTTTCATATCTTTAAAAGTTAATTCCCAACCGGCACCGCCATAGGTTTCACTTAACGTTCTATGCCTGCCCATTTGATTTGCCGCGCTGCTCAATTCTTTAACTGCCCGTGCGTTACCAAATTGTGAACCGGTTTTGGAAAAATTGTTGAACAGCATGTCAATTGCGGGGACCTGGTGCCAGGCATACATTGCCATATTATCACCACCATGATGAGGACTCGGCCATCCATGCTCCCAATAATGACCAGTCCAGTTCAGGTTGTGCTGTTCAGTATATTCAAACCAGGGTTTGCTCCAACGGTTAATAAACAGTTCCAGCAGTAAACCATAATAGTTGTGTCTGATTTTTCTCCAGTCACCAATTTCTTCGTAAAGAGAAGGGAGGTTTGGTTTTAAATCGTATCCCCAGCGGTTTTGAAATTGTTCAAACAGGTCTTGTGTGTACCGAATACAATTTTTTCTTCTGGGCGTACTGATGTTGGGCTCATCAGTGAAAATACCGGGCACGGATTTTCCAAATTCTTTTCCAATATGTTTTTCGTAGCCATTCATTGTGACCTCGATAAATTTATCCGTAACACCCGGATAAATCAGGTCAACATATGAATACCCACCATACCATTTTCCCTTGTTAAAGTATAATTTTTTAAATATATAGTAATCACCCTTGTCCGTTTTTTCATTGGAATTTACTACTATATACTGGTTACCAATTTTTTTGAGTACCAGTTCATAATTGGTGAACACGTCTTTAGGGAGTGTCGAGACTTTGGTCATTTCCAATCCCTGTCCCTGGTTATAAGATTCAGGCATTTCTGCAGGTACGTGACCTCCGCCAAATCCACTGGGATAAGTGTTTTCATCATAAATCCACACATTCATGTTTAAGGATTTCCCTTTTTCAATGGCATGGTTGTACAAAGAAAACCATTCATCTGATAAATATTCGGTAACAAGGCCGGCACGTGGATGTATAAATACGCCACCAATGCCTTGGGAATGAAGCGCTTCAAGACTGTAATCAATTTCATCATTTGTAACTTTGTAATGCCAAACCCAGAGTGGGGCAGTGCGGTACGATGCGGATGGTGATTTGAATTCTGTTTTTAAATCTTTAAAAGATGTGTAATGTTTGTCTGTACGGGATGCTGAATAATCCGGTTGACAGTTGACAAGATAAAGGAAACAAAACAATAAAAGTAAAACACTTTTCTTCATTAGACAGCCCTTTATATTCTAGAGTGTAATTATTTCAATTTTATTTTGAAATCCTTATAATCTTGGTTCGCAGGCAATCATGATAATAACATCATGTTTTCCATTTTATATTGCAGCCCATACTTGGTTTTTGATCGTTATTAACCGGTTCATCTGCAAGTATGTTTTCAAGTGCACCTGCAAGGTCTTTACCTGTTACCGGAATATCACTTTTAGGACGAGAATCATCCATTTGTCCTCTATAAACCAGTTTTAAATCCTTGTCGTAGACAAAGAAATCAGGAGTGCATGCAGCCTGATACGCTTTTGCAACGGATTGAGATTCGTCATATAAATAGGGAAAAGGATATCCTTGCAGTATTGCATTTTGTTTCATTAAATGTGGTGCATCATCAGGGTATGTATCAGCATCATTTGAACTGATTGCGATAAAGGAAATACCTTTTGCTATATATTCTTCACTCAGTTCAACCAGTTTGTCTTCAACATGCTTGACAAAAGGACAATGATTACATATAAACATAATTACTGTTGCTTTATCGGATTTCAGATCCTGCAGACTGTATTGTTTATCGCTAACGGTATCTATTAATTTGAATTCTGGTGCAACACTACCCAATGGCACCATAGATGATGGTGTGTTAGACATTACAAAACTCCTAAATGATTTTGTGTAAGCATACTACAACAAAATTCATGTTCAGGAATTCCATTTTTTTAACAAAAAGTAAGATTTGACGGATGTCTAACACATTCCGGTTTTCATTTTAAAAGAAATTGTTCTAAAAATAAAATAACAGAATTTCTATAATAATCACTGTTTGATTTTTTCTTGAAACCATGGCCTTCGTCTTTGGCCATCAAATACCAAACCGTACCACCATTCTCTCGGATTTTTTCAACCATTTGTTCTGATTCTGTAACCGGAACGCGTGGATCATTAAAGCCTTGAACAACCAATAAGGGCTTTTGTATTTTTTCAACGTGATTTGTAGGAGAAATACTTTCCAGAAACTCGTTCATTTTCTTATCTCTTTCATCCCCATATTCTGCTCTTCGCAGGTCACGTCTGTATTCCTGCGTGTTTTTTAGAAACGTTACAAAGTTACTAATGCCTACCACATCAACACCGCATTTTAATCTGTCGTTAAACTGAAACATGGAAGCCAGCACCATATAACCGCCATAAGAACCACCATAAACTGCAATGCGTGAGGCATCTAGTTCGGGTTGATTTTCAATCCAATCAAGCAAGCTGTCAATATCCTGTACAGATTTTTCCCGGTTAAAACCATTGTCCAGTTTTAAATAGGATTTGCCATACCCGGCAGATCCCCGTACATTGGGTGCTATAATGGCTACACCTAGTTCGTTAATCCAGTATTGAAAAGTTGATGAGAAATAGGGGGTATATTGACTTTCAGGGCCGCCGTGGATATAGATCACAACAGGCAGAGGACCTGTTGCATTTTCTGGTTTGTAGAAAAACGCAGGTATTTCACGTTGTTTTCCGTCAACTTTGTCAAAAGTTGGATAATGGATTAGTTCAGGTTTTACAAATGTATCTGTATTGAGTCCACCAACTTCACTGAATGTCCATTGTTCCATTTCAAGCGTTTCAATATCCAATACAAAAACATCAGATGGCGTTTGAGCAGTATTGAGAGTAAGCGCCAACCGCTTACCTGATGGATCAAAGATCAAACCTCCCATACCACAAGGTGGAATACCAGGAATCGATTTATACTTTTGCGTTTGCGTGTCCAGTAGATATAGCTTTGAATTACCATCCTCATTGCTTACAAATGCCAACAGTGATCCATTGGGAGAGATTTCAAATCCTTCAATATCCCAATTGATATCTTTGGTCAGATTTGTTAATGTTTTTTTAGCTATATCATAATACCATAATCGGGTAAATTCACTTTCCTTATCACTTGTTATATAAATTCCATTACTGTTTTGGCTCCATTGGGCATTGCCATAAGAAATTTGTTCCTTGGAGGGATTAATTTGTTCAAGATTTCCCGACTTTATGTTAAGAATATAGTAATAAGATTCATTTATGGATATATAGTTTAATACCAAAAGTTGAGAATCATCTTTTGACCAGTCAACCGGAAACCAAACACCACCTTTTTCAAGGATGCATTTTGTCGATTCGTTGGTTGTCGGGTCCATCGTGTAAATATCATAATCTTTACCGTTACGCATTGTACTTGCAAATGCAAATTGATCACCCTTGTTGTTCCATAATGCCATACCGTTTCTGGATTTTCCATCGGTCAACATTTTATTTTTTCCGGTTTCCATATCAAAATAAAAGAGCTGATAAAATTCACTACCGCCTACATCTTTGCCAAAAACGAGAGCCTTTTTATCTTTAACAGGTTGCATTTTTGCACCACTAATAGGTTCGTCAAAAAAGGTAATTTGTTGTCTTGCGCCACCGGGTTTCATTATCTTGTGTAGTTGATTAGTTTCACTAAAACGCGTAGAGATCAGCAATCCGTTTCCATCATTTAACCAATCTCTTACTGCAGCAGATCTGACATTCTGGTATTGCAGCATCCTTTCTTTAACATAATCCGGTATTTCAGGTATACCCTCAATAACCAGATTACCCACTTTTCTACGATCGATTTCTTCTGCATGTACAGGTAGAATTGTAAAACAAAAAAATAATAAAAAGATTAATTTGAATTTACATGATTTCATTCTAGTTCCCCTTTATTATGATTAAATTATTTTAATAAAGTATTAAATACAATTTCATCGAAGAGCTGCAAGGGTTCTTTAGTTTTTGTGATTTTAGAGCGAAGCAGTGTTCCCTGCCAGCTATTAAATATAAATTCAGACATCTTTGTGATATTTATATCCGTACTGATCTCTTTGTCTTGTTGCGCGTGTTGTAAAAAGAGTTCAATTTTCTCTTTCATCTGGTTCATAATATCATTAAGTTTTACTCTAAATCGGATATTAATATCACCCATCTCCTGTGCCAGATTACCAATAGGGCAGCCTCCAACAAAATTGATAGATCTATATTTTTCATAATAATGATTAAAAAATTGATGAAGGCGATCTATATATGTTCCTTCTTCTAGAGTCAGATAAAGATCAGCCTGAGTAATAAAATCCTTTGAAAAGTATTCTACTAATTCCAGACCAAATTCTTCTTTATTTTTGAAATAGAAATAAAAGGACCCTTTGGGAATACCCGCAGCGTTTAAAATTTCCTGTATTCCGGTGTGGTGGAAACCTTTTAATTTTATTATTTCCGAACCTTTTTCCAGAATACGATTTTTTGTATTTTTTTTCATCTATACCCTTCAAGTTTTTAAGGAATATAGACCAATCGTCTATTATAATCAAGTACATTTTTGTATTTGGGGAAAAAAGGGAGGGGAGCCTGAATTCCGATATGTATCGGAATTCAGGAGTAAAAAAATTATTTCAACAATTCCAATTCAACTTTACGTACAAACAGTTCTGCACCTTCAGATTGGATCAAGATTTTACCTTTTGATGCACCAGCTTCAGTTCCGTAATTAACTTTGACACCATTTACAATATGGGTTGATGTATTGCCATCAACAATAACCTGTACGGTATTCCATTCGCCAATTGGTTTTTCTGCGTCTTCAGTTTTTACAAATTTCCGGTTATCGGGATAAGAGCCTTGTTCACCATTAACCACAATTGGGGGACCCATTAAAATATAATCACCAACGCTACCGGTCATTAACTGACATTCGTAACAATATGGCCATACTTTATCTGTACTGTCAGCACTAAAATTGTATAGTAAACCGCTGTTGTGTGGTTTTTCATCGGGAGTAAATTTTTCATCGCCCCATTTGTATTCAATGGTTACTTTATAATTTTCGTATTCTTTTTCTGTACAGATGTAACCAAATTCACTACCTTGAATACGGATCATACCATCAACAACTGTGAAAATACCTTCAGGATCGTTTTTCAATCCTTTTTCTTTTAAATTGGTATACCAGCCGTCCAGGTTTTTACCATTGAATAATTGAATGGTTTTAGATTCTGGCTGCTCGACTGCTTTTTGTTGGCACGATACAAGAACGAATAAACTTACAGTTAAAATTACAGCATACAAAAATATACGCTTCATCCTGCTCTCCATGGTTTATGATTGATAGTTATTGTATATTAAAAATTTTTAAACAATTCGCAAGGTAAAAATAGGAAATTGTTCGATATCTGTATACAATTCTCTAAAATCATCTTGTAATGCCTTTTGTAAAGCCGGAATTTATAATTATATTAAAGCAACTATTCAAGAGAAAGGTTTATCTGATGAGCAAACAAATCGTTATTATTCATTTTTTTATATTCTGTGGATTGGTAAATTCTTTTGCTAAAAGCATTCAGGAATTTAATGTGCTTCCTGGAAATTCTGCGCGAGAAAATAAGGTAAATCTTCAAAAAGCCATTGACTGGGCATCAACTTGTGGTGCTGAATTGTTTGTTGAACCCAGTGAAGACCCTTATCCCATTGAGGGAGGGATTGTTTTACGTAAAAATGTATCATTAACTGGAGTTCATGGTCCGGTAGGTAGGGGTACACGGCATCCGCATAGACAACAACCTGTTGGCAGTGTTATAAGTATAACAGATCGTGAACATGCATTTATTACGGTTGAATCTGCAACGCAAATTCGGGGTATACAGTTCTGGTATCCCGAACAAACATTAAGTAAAGCTGACAGCATAATTAAATATCCTCCAACAATACAGGTTTCCCAAGCTGTACCCGCACAGGGTGTAACGCTTTCCTGTTTGACTTTTTATGGTGAATATCTTGCTATGGATTTTAACGCATCCCCTAAAAATCCTTGTGAACAGATCTTGTTTGAGCATTGTTATGGATACCCACTCGGAGGAGAATTTATCCGTATTAATTATTGCTATGATATTCCCCGATTGCTACATTGCCATATAAATCCTGCAAATCGCAGGTTTATCGATGGTCAGTATTCTGTTTCCGTCATTGATGCCGTCATAGCCAATAATACTTTTGCATATACAATTGATCATACCGATAACGCTCAATTGATTGATGTATTTACCTTTGGCACTTTTGGCGGTGCTTTTCTTGGAGCCGCCACCTATGGTCAGTTGACAAATTTTAATTTTGATTGTGTTACTGTAGGTATACATAAACTTGGAGATAATACCAAAAATAGAAACTGGCAGATTTCACAGGGCTCTATTATAGCCAATACCGGCCAAACCATAAAAGCTATACATCCATTTATCATTGAAGGCAAGGGGCATACGTCTATCACCAATGTTGAAGCGTTTTCAGGTGGGAATGCTGCATTAACAACGCTTGATATTTCACAGGATTTTATGTTAGTAAAGGGAAGTGACAAATTGACGATAAGTTTGTTAGGATGCCGTATGCGCAATTATAGAGCTGATGATCCCATAACCATTGAGAATACAAATGCATTAATTCAGACAATGGTTTGCATAGATAAAAATGAAGAAATATACCAGTTACCTTGATTGATTATTGGGTTTTTTCTATTACCTCATGTTGTACAAGTATTTGAATATTTTTCAATTAATTTGTATATTATAAAAATTGATTTAAAACTTTTGGCATCATTTATGTTATAACCTTCAAATGATGTTCTAGTTATTAGAGGTATTTATTGAGTTTGGTAATCATATTTGGAACTGCTTTTGGTTTGGCTATGGATGCTTTTGCTGTTTCTCTTAGCAGCGGTCTTCAATCTGGAAAGGTCAAGGTTGGTAATGCATTAAAGCTTGCTTTGTTTTTTGGTATTTTTCAGGCAGGAATGCCGATATTGGGATGGGCTGCCGGAATTCATATTGCTGATTATATTGAAAAATATGACCACTGGGTAGCATTTTTATTGTTGCTGGTTATTGGTCTTAGAATGATCAAAGAATCTTTTGAGCCTCCAACTGAACGACCCAGAAATCCTTTTAATACCAGGCTATTGTTCGGTCTTGCGATTGCCACAAGTATCGATGCATTGGCAGTAGGCTTTAGCTTTGCATTTGTGAATATACCATTGTTCCCATCTGTTATAATAATTGGTTCTGTAACTTTTGTTTTATCCATATTTGGTGTATATCTAGGTAAAGCTTGTGGTTGTTTATTTGGCAGTCGTATAGAGTTTTTAGGTGGATTGATATTAATTCTCATTGGTATTAAAATTCTGATTGAGCATTTAACAGCCTGAATAATTTAATACAGAATAAAGGTTCTTTTCAGTTTTTATTATAGAATTTTTTGTTTAAATTCTGTGCTTTTTAACAGGAGATATTTTGAAAGTAGCACTGGTTTATAACAAAGATTTAAGCGGGGTCATTAATACCTTTGGTATGCAGAATAAAGAAGTGTATAACCAAAAGGTTGTTAAAAAAGTAGCATCAAGCCTTGAAGCCGGTGGGCATAATGTCTGCATTATCGATGGAAATATGCATGTAGTAGAAGCTATTCAAGAATTTATGCCCAAAGTTGTAGAAGGGGAAAGAATGGGCATGGTCTTTAATATGGCATATGGAATTCAAGGCGAAAGTCGTTATACGCATATACCGTCAATGCTGGAAATGCTTGGAATCCCTTATGTAGGTTCAAGTCCTTCAGGGCATGCTCTTGCTTTAGACAAAGTAATAACCAAGATTATTATGCAAAAGCACGGTCTGCCAACCCCTAATTTTTGGGTTTATTCTTCCGCTGAAGAAGATATGTCAGATGTTATCTATCCCGTAATTGTCAAACCCAAGATGGAATCTGTATCTTTTGGTCTCAAAGTAGTAGTCAATGAAAAAGATTTGAGGGATGCAGTTGCATTTATTCTTGAAGAATTTCAGCAGCAGGCTCTTGTTGAGCAGTTTATAAGAGGAAGAGAATTTGCAGTAGGATTGCTGGGAAATAACCCTGTAGAGACTTTTCCGGTTCTTGAAATAGATCTGGATAATGATCCGGATGCTATTCAACTGGCCGAAGATAAGCTCCGTCGTCCTAAAAATAAAATTTGCCCTGCAGATATCGATCCCGCTCTTGCTTTCGAAATGCAAGCCCTTAGCAGAAAGGCATTCCAATCTCTACATTTAAGAGATTTTTCGCGTGTAGATATTCGATTGGATGAAAATAATAATATTTATCTACTGGAAATTAATTCCATGGCCAGTCTTGGCATGTCTGGTTCATACGTACATGCTGCCAAAGTTGCAGGCTATGATTTTAGTGCATTGGTAAATAAAATGTTGGA
The DNA here is from genome assembly GCA_963693055.1 of bacterium. Classification (GTDB taxonomy): domain Bacteria; phylum Zhuqueibacterota; class Zhuqueibacteria; order Residuimicrobiales; family Krinioviventaceae. Next base: position 3,152,238 of record OY843751.1, on the reverse strand, counting down.
TGTGGCTACAGTTAGGTACTTTGCAACATCACAGATAACCAATAACGGTAATATAACAAAAAAGAAAATACCTGTTCCGGTACGTGTAAGGGGATTTGTCCGTTCACGACAACCACAGCTGGAAACCCTGTTAAAGCAAATGGTAAATACAAACTCTTTTGTGCGAAATGTAGAGGGTGTAAATACTTTGGGACAAATTGCGGCAAAATCCCTTTTGCAATTGGGTTTTAAACAGCAAACTAAGCCCCATATAGAAGTTGGAAACTGTTTATTTTTCAGTAATACTGAATATGATAGTTATGATGTGTTATTACTGGGCAATTTGGATAATGCTACTGCTCTATCCGGGCAACAGTTTTTTCATGCAACTGAACACAAACTTTTTGGTACAGGCATATGGGAGCACAAAGGTGGTTTGGCTGTAATGATAGGTGCGTTACAAGCCTTACGTTTTGTTAGAAAGTTGCGAAACCTTAAAATTGGTATTCTACTTACTAGCGATGATTCACTGCAAGGCCAGTTTGCCAGAAAAATTGTTGTTGAAAAATCAAAGCAAGCGATTAATGTTTTAGGAATGCATGGTGCATTTTTAAATGGTGGTGTTGTTACATCCAGATCTGGTGCAGCGGTGTATACATGTCATATGAATTTAAAACATACGGATTCTACTGAAAAAGTAGTTCAGGCAACTCGTGTATTTACCCGTTTGGTGCAAAAATGGACCGAACTTTCCCGTCCTGATGAAGGACTTGTAATAGCTCCACATCATTTAAATTTTGAGACCAATATTACGGATCCTTATAGCCACGGTCAAGTGACTTTGAGTGTTCGATTCCAAAATCATGTACAATTTGTCAAGACCGATGAACAGATAAAGAAACTGGTTCCCAGCAAATATAAAAAAGATTTTTATTTTCAACTCGAGGGTGGAGAACGCCGTCCACCTATGATGCAAACTCCTCAGGTTGAAGCATTATGGAATATAATTAAATCCATTTCAAGTGATCTGGATATTCGTATGCTGAAAGAACATCGATGGAGTTCCGCGGATATTTGCTTTGTAGATTCCGGCAAATTGATGATTGATGGACTTGGACCCGCTGGCGTTAAACCAACACATAAATCAGAGTACATTTTAAAGCACAGCCTGTTTGAAAGAACCGTTTTACTGGCAATGTGTTTGTATGAATTGTCATCAAATTGATCGGTAACAGGTATGGAGATAAAACAAATAGAAACCCGTTTCCGCGAGACATCTGATTCCAAATGTTCATTTGCGGAAAATGGTATGATTGCAACACAATCGCTTCAAGCTTCAAAAGCAGGAAGTCATATTTTACAAAAAGGTGGTAATGCTGTTGACGCAGCAGTTGCAGCAGCCTTTGTTTTATCTGTTACCGAACCCCAGGCAAGCGGACTTGGGGGCCAGACAATGATGCTTTTGCGTATAGATGGCAAAGTAATGGCTATTGATGGATCGTCACGGGCACCTTCGCTTGCGCATTCCAGCTCTATTTATGAGCATGATAAATCTTTGGGTTACCGAGCCACTACAGTACCAAGTACACTTGCAACATTGTGGTATGTTCATAAGCAATATGGATCTTTGGATTGGGCCCAGATTTTGGATCCTGCTATTCATTATGCAGAAAATGGTTTCCCTGTTACCCCTCTTCAACATAGCTTGTTGAAAAGGGAACAGGAAAAATTTAATCAGGTTGGATCAAAAAGCGGATTGTCTTACTTTTATAAGGATGGAATACCCTATAAAGAAGGGGAAATTTTTAAGCAAAAAGATCTTGCACATTTATTGAAAACTTTGGTTAAAACCGGAATAGAGAGTTTTTATAGAGGTAGCATTGCCAAGCAGATTGATGCGGATATGAGAGAGAATGGTGGACTGCTGCGTTATGATGATCTGGCTTTGGTTCCGTTTCCTATTGAACGTGAACCGCTTGTACGTTCGTTTAGAGATGTTGAAATATATACCATGCCTCCACCAGGTTCAGGCAGAACATTGCTGTTTACTTTGATGATGTTAGATTGGGTGCCAAAAGAGATTTTGTATAAAGATGATGTAACAAGATATTATCTATTTGCACAATTGATGCGAAAATCATTATTGGAAAGATCTGACCGGCCCTTTGATCCCAATTTCTTTCCACAGATTGCAGACAATGCAGATATGCTGGACCCTCTTTTTGCACGTGAATGTGTTATGGATATTATTAAAGATTATGACAAGACAATTTTACCATTCATACCTACCCTGGATGAGTTGCATGGAGATACTACTCATTTATCAGTTATTGACAAGGCGGGTAATGCAGTAAGCCTGACTCAATCAATTGAACGAGTATATGGTAGTAAAGCTGCAGCACAGGGTTTGGGATTTCTTTATAATAACTATTTATTTGATTATGAATATTCTTATCCGGAACACCCGTATTATTTACGCCCCAATGGTGTTCCCTGGGCTACGGTGAGCCCTTCATTATTGTTTCATGATGAAGAATTGTGGATGTCGCTGGGAAGCCCGGGAAGTGAACGGATTATTTCTACATTGGCTCTGTTTTTATCGCGCATTATTGATGAAAATTTTTCCATTGATCAGGCTATGAAGGCGCCGCGATTACATTGTTCACTAGGGGGTAGAGTAAGTCTTGAAGGAGAACGAATTTCAGAGGATGTGATTCGATTTTTAAAGGAAAAAGGCTTCCGAATAGATATGCGGGAAGACTATTCTTTTTATCTGGGCTGTATTCAAGCTGTAATGTTGTTGAAAAATAATAAAGGATTTCAAGGAGTTGCTGATATCCGCCGAGATGGTGCGGCTATTGGCTTTTAAATTTAAGGATGTGTTTGATGAGCAAGTTACCGTTTATAATTTCTATACCCCATGGTGGAACTTCAATCCCCAAGGAAGTTAAAGACAATAGCCAAATTGGACCCCGGGGAATATTTGAGGATTCTGATGCATTTACTCAAGAGATTTTTGATCTAAAAGATAATGTGGAATCTGTTGTTAAAGCTGATATTGCAAGGGCATATATTGATGTGAACCGGCATGAATCCATGGTTCCACCTGAATATCCGGATGGTGTAATTAAAACAATGACCTGTTATGAAAAAACGGTTTACAAGGATGGATTTTTTCCTGACAATTCATTGTTCAATGATTTGCTTGATAAACATTATTATCCTTATCATCAAAAAATTGAAAGAATAGTACGTCGTCGGGAGATTGTTTTTGGTTTTGACTGTCATTCTATGGCAGAGGTCGGTCCGCCTATTGCTGCTGACACAGGTAAAAAGAGACCCATGGTTTGTATAAGCAATAACAGTGGTCAGGCTTGTGATAATCGCATAACCCGGATTTTAGCACAATGTTTTCAGCAGTATTTTGGTGTTGATGCAGGTACAGTTATGATCAACAAGCCATTTAACGGTGGATATATAACTTCAGAATATGGTTATAATCCTATACCCTGGTTGCAAATTGAGATTAACCGATCTTTGTATTTGCATCCCAACTGGTTTAACTCAAAGACGCAAACAATCGATAAGAAGCGATTAGAGAGTTTGAATCATTTATTTCATCGTACATTGGTTGAATTCTGTAAACAAATATAATTACTGTCTTTAGAATCAAGTATTCAGGTTTTTACTTGAACCGTATTGTTTTTTTTAATATGTTCAAGTATATGGAAACTTTTTTTTATTTGTCAAGTGGAATATACAAAAGTTAAGTGAATCCTTTCTAGTCAAAAGGAGTTGATGATGAAATTATATAATACAATTGCTGTTCTTGTTTTTTTTCTTGCTGTTTCGGGATTTGCCCAGAAAAACTGGAATACCAATTGGGCAATTGGCCCTCATATTTCAATGTCATTCCCACAATCTGAATTTGCTGATATATCCAGAAATGGAGAGGGACTGGGTGCCAAAGTATTTTACCGTGTAGATGCATTACCCTATTTCCTCCCACGTTTTGATATAACCTATCTTTCATTTGGAGAAAAACGTACCAGTATTTATCAATATGATCCTTATTCATATATAGAAACCCGTAACGAATCGTTTCAGTTTTTGCTGGGTCCCCAATTTGCCACAAAATTGGGTCGTTTTTCTTTATATCTCGCTCCAATGGGTGGGTTGTTTACTTTTAGAACCATTGAAACAATACCTTATTCATATGATTATTACTATTATGATTATGGGCAACCTTTGTCTGATACAAAAAGCAGTTTGACACGTTGGGGATGGGCGCTAAGTACGGGATTTTTGTTTGATCTTGGTTTAGGGCCCCATATAGATTTTGAACTAAAATATCAAACGATCTCAAACGCTGTTTCTCATACAGTGGAAGGTCAAAGAGTAAAAAGTGACGCAACGGATTTTGGCATTAGTGTAGGTGTTGTTTTCTTTATTCGGGAAACAAGAAAGAGAAGATATTAGTATGAAAAAAGACGACAGTTTTCAGGAGCTTGTATCACCAGCAGATGTAGAAAAAATTGCAAGTAATTTACACCATGATCCTTTCCAGATTTTAGGGGCACATCAGGTACAGGTTAAAAATAGCAAAATGTGGGCTATTCGTGCGTGGTTGCCAGATGCAAAACAAGTGTTTGTTAGAGATCCTGAAAGCGGAAAAGAAACAGAGATGGAATCAATCCACAATCCTCATTTTTTTCAGCTTGTTATGGGCGGCCGTCGCAAACCTCAAAATTATCAATATCATGTAATTGCTGAAAATGGGCATGAGCGTTTTATTCATGATCCATATATATTTTTACCTCAAATATCGGATGAAGATCTGTATCTGTTTGGTATTGGAGATCATCATAAAATTTATGAAAAAATGGGCGCTCATTTTATGACCGTAGATGGGATAGAGGGCGTGCATTTTGCTGTTTGGGCTCCCAATGCCAGAAATGTCAGCGTTGTTGGTAATTTTAACCAATGGCATGGTGGAAAACATCAAATGCGTAGTTTGGGTGGCTCGGGTGTTTGGGAACTTTTTATCCCCGGTATTGGGACAGAGGTCTATAAATATGAAATCAAAGATCAGCAAGGTAACATCTTTTTAAAGATGGATCCTTATGGATTTATGCATGAAAAACGACCCAATACTGCATCCATCGTTTGTGATATTAATAAATATGAATGGAATGATCAAGAGTGGATGAAAAAACGCCGCAATACAGATCCGTTAACTCAGCCCATATCTATATACGAAGTGCATCTGGGTTCCTGGAAACGTGATCCTTCAAATCCTGATCATTTTTTATCCTACCGTCAACTTGCTATGGAGTTAGTTGAATATGTTAAAGAAATGGGATACACCCATATAGAACTATTGCCGGTGATGGAGCATCCATTTGATGGCTCCTGGGGATACCAAGTTACCGGTTATTATGCTCCCAGCACCCGGTTTGGAAATCCTGAAGATTTTCAATATTTTGTCGACTATTGTCATTATAATGATATTGGAGTAATTGTAGATTGGGTGCCGGCCCATTTCCCCAAAGATGAGCATGCTCTTGCATTTTTTGATGGTTCACATTTATATGAACATGCTGATCCCCGCAAGGGAGAGCATCAGGATTGGGGTACTTTGATTTTTAATTTTGGACGTAACGAAGTACGGAATTTTTTAATCGCTAACGCTCTTTTTTGGTTTGATAAATATCATATTGATGGTATTCGTGTGGATGCAGTTGCATCCATGTTGTATCTTGATTACTCGCGAGATAGCGGGCAATGGATACCAAATGAATATGGCGGCAGAGAGAATCTTGAAGCGATTTCGTTCATGAAACGATTGAACGAATTGATTTTTAGCTATTTCCCCGGAGCATTGTCTATTGCTGAAGAATCAACCGCATGGCCGGGAGTAAGTAAGCCCACTTATCTTGGTGGACTCGGCTTTAATATGAAATGGAACATGGGATGGATGAATGATTTTCTGACATATTTTGGTAAAGATCCTGTGCACCGTAAATATCATCATAATATGATTACATTTGCTTTGTTGTATGCTTTTCATGAAAATTTTATGCTTGTTTTAAGTCATGATGAAGTTGTACATGGAAAACGTGCATTACTGGATAAAATGCCAGGAGATTTTTGGCAAAAGTTTGCCAATTTAAGGGCCTTGTATGGATTTATGTATGGGCATCCGGGTAAAAAGCTTTTATTTATGGGCTCAGAATTTGGACAGTGGCAGGAATGGCGGGAATCTCAGAGTCTGGACTGGCATCTGTTAGATTTTGAACCTCATGAAAAATTACAGTCTCTGGTTAAAGACTTGAACCATTTAATGCAAAATGAACCCGCATTATACAAAGTTGATTTTGACGAGTCAGGTTTTGAATGGATTGATTTCCTTGATTCTGAAAATAGTATCATTTCGTTTATGCGAAAAACCGATGATCCCAAAGATACCCTTGTTTTTGTTTGTAATTTTACACCTGTATATAGAGACAATTATCGTATAGGTGTGCCTTTTGATGCTCATTATCGAGAAGTTTTAAATACTGACTCTATAAATTATTGGGGCAGCAATAAAGGGAATTTGGGTGGTATCAATAGTGAAGACAAGCCATGGCATAGCAAGCCGTTTTCATTGAATTTGGCAGTTCCTCCATTGGCCACTATAATCCTTAAACCCGAATTGTAAAGAGTATCCCGCCTTTACCCGATAACAAAGGAAACAATACAGCCAGCATTGCGTAATAATATGTATTTATATTAACACTATGACGAAGGAATTTTGAATGGAACCCGTTATTGAACAGTTACCTAAAAGTGTAACTCATGTAGTAGCAAATGATAAAGATATATATCTGATTGGTACTGCACATGTATCTAAAGAGAGTGTGCAGGATGTTAAAAAGGCAGTTGAAATTGTTGCTCCCGATTCAATATGTATTGAACTTTGTAAATCAAGGCATCAATCTATTGTTCAGCGTGATAAATGGAAAAACCTGAATATTTTCAAAGTAATAAAAGAAAAAAAAGCAGTGTTTTTGCTGGCTCAATTAATAATGACATCTTTTTATCGTAAACTGGGTGAGCAATTGGGTGTAGAGCCTGGTGCTGAAATGGTTGAAGGAATCAAACAAAGTGAAGCCACAGGTGCTGAGCTAGTTCTGGCTGACCGTGATATTGAAATTACATTGAAACGTGTTTGGGGATATCTGAATTTCTGGAACAAAATGAAAATGATGTCACATTTGCTGGCGGGTTTTTTGTTTAGTGAAGAAATTGATGATGATCTAATTGAAGAAATGAAAAATCAGGACCAACTGGAATCTATATTGGATACGTTTGCAGAGGCTTTTCCTGCAGTCAAGTCTCGTCTGATTGATGAACGTGATGTTTATTTGGCTGAAAAAATTAGAAACGCACCCGGAAAAAAAGTTGTAGCTGTTGTTGGAGCCGGCCATGTCCCGGGAATTCAAGAACATATTCAAAATGAAAATGATTTAACAGAAATCACAAAACTCCCTCCAAAGTCTATAGCTCCTACAATCATTAAGTGGGGTATACCCGTTGCAATTCTTGCATTATTGGTTATAGGATTTTTTAAAGGCGGACTGGATCATTCAATTCAATCTATCTACATTTGGGTTCTTGTAAATGGAATTCTTTCTGCTTTGGGTGCTGCTCTTGCGTTTGCGCATCCGTTAACTATTCTTTCCGCATTTGTGGGAGCTCCTATAACCAGTTTGAATCCTATGATTGCTGCCGGATGGGTGGCAGGCCTTGTACAGGTGTGGGTAAAAAAGCCCACAGTTGCTGACTTTGAGTCCCTTGCAGGGGACATAATTACCGTTAAAGGCTTTTGGAAAAACCCCGTTAGCAGGGTACTTTTGGTTGTAGTGCTTGCCAATTTAGGTAGCTCATTGGGTACTTTTATTTCAGGTAGTTGGTTGGCTGTTAGAGCTTTCTGATTTAATCCCTTTAAAAACAATGCTTGTTATTCTAGTAGATGATATTTTTTTGTAAAAAACAACTTGTTTTTTTTCTAAAAAATTAATAGAGTATTATATATATATTATGACAATTTTCGTAAATTGTTGTGGCATAGTAATTGCTTTTTAATTAATAATATGGAATTTTTGAATGAAATATGGGGTTTATAATATTAATACCTAATTGTGTAAATTAATTTTAAATGTACCAAAAATCACAAACAATTTTTTAAGGAGGGCACTATATGAAAAGGTTGTTACCATTAATTCTCGTTATTCTGGTTGTTAGTTTTTCCGCATTACAGGCTGCTGTTGATGTTACTGTAGATTTTGTCAGTAATACTTCAGGTCAATTGGTGTTTGATGTCAATGCAACTACCGATGATAATGCAGAAACACCTGAGATTGCCGCATTTTATTTGAAACTACATATGAATGCAGCGCTAACCAGTCAATATATTAGTGCGGTTGGTTCTTCAAGATATTTTTCAGTTGCTGCTGGTTATAGTCAAGCGTTAACTTCCTCTGGTGGTACTGAAAAAACATTATCGATTTCATATGATAAATTCTCTAGTCCATATCTTACCATTGATGGTTCTGGTGGAGCAACAACATTGATTGCAAGGATAACAATAAATTATAATCCAACTGATAATACGGGCACGATTACGAAAGAGGCAGTAACTCCATTACAAGTTATAGAGAGTAGTGATTTTGTTACTGATATCGCTGGTACTGTAACAGTGAATTCTCTTACAGATTTTCCTTTACCTGTTCAATTGGCCAGTTTTTCCGCAGATTATAATAAAGACAAAGTTGATCTCAACTGGCGTACCGAATCTGAAATTGAAACCCAGGGTTACCACATTTACCGCAGTGATGCTGTTGATGGTGATTACCAATGTATTACATCTGCATTGTTACCTGCAAAAGGCAGCGCTACTGTTGCTGCAGAATATTCTTTTACTGACACTTTTATTGATATTGATAAAACGTATTGGTATCAGGTACAGGAAGTTACAATAAAGGGTGAAACAAATGTTATTGCCAGTACCCAGATTACCACAAAAGCACCTACATCTATGGTATTGCAGCAAAATTACCCCAATCCCTTTAATCCAGGTACAAAAATAAGATACGAATTGGCTATAGATAGTCATGTATCCCTGCAAGTATTTAATATTTTGGGTAAGAAAATTGCTACCTTGGTAGATGCCAACCAATCTGCAGGTTATTATAGTATTGACTGGAACGGTCTTGATTATAATGCCAACAGCATCAGTTCCGGTGTCTATTTTTACAAGCTTGAAGCAAATGGTACCAGTTTGATTAAAAAAATGACCAAAGTTGAATAATTTGAATGATGATGATTGGGAGGTGATGTAAACGTAGAGTGAAAAGTAAATAATCAAACTAATCATTTTTAAAAGGAGTTTTCTAATGAAAAAAACACTACTTGTTCTATTATTAATTTTAACTATGGCAGTATTGTCATTTGGTCAAGAAGGTACTGGATCTTCAGGTGGCGGTTCTGGAACAATTGGAAGATTAACAACTTTTACAGTTTCATTTATGACACCCATTGCATGGGTAGCCGAGTGGAATAGCATTACTCTGGGAGATTTTGGTGCACCTGGCTCACCTGCTAATTATACAATTGCTGATTATTTTACTGTTAGTAATTTGACTACAAACTATGATACTGAAGTACAAGCACTATGTTCAGCTTGGACAGTACCCGCTGCTTATCCAAATACAGGAAACAAACATCCTGACAATTATGGTCCTAATGCATCTGGTTTAAGACTTCAAATTGATCCTGGTACTACATTTGGTGATTTGTCTAATTCTATGGGGACTATGACTGAATTAGGATCAAGTGGTCAGGCTTGTGTAACTTCAAGTGATGCTCAGGGTGTATGGGTAAATGATTTTGCCGGCGATATTCAATTTGATTTAGAAGCTGGTGTTGATGTAGCAGGTGCTTACTCTGTTACGGTTACATTAAATGTATGGGAAGCAACCGAAGCTCCTTAATTTTTATATTTTACAATTTTAAATTTAAAGCAGTTCCGCTTGCGGAACTGCTTTTTCATATATATTCAATATTATTTAGGCGATTTTAAAAATGCGTAAAGTAATTATTCTTTTATTATTTTTTACCACAAGTGTTTGTTTTGCGCAAGAAAGTTGGCAAATAGCTCCCATGTCGTTTGATTTTCATGTTTCACCTGGTGATTCAATAAATCAATCATTTTCTTTGCTTAATCAGGCAGATTCTACAATGAAATATCGTGTTTTTCTGAGTGATTTGGTTGTAGAGGATGATCAGATAGAAATAACCGATGTTGGTGAAACTGAGAGAAGCTGCATGGAATGGATTTTTTTAAGTCCAGAAAATTTTTCTGTTACCCCTATGCAATCTCAGAATGTTCGATTTACTCTGGCAATACCTGATTCTAATTTGTCTGGTACATATTATGGAGTTATTGTTGTTGAACCAGATGAAGAACCACAGATTGGTTTTCAAACCCAAAATGAGCAGTCTTCTTATACCATATATATGAATATTCGGTCATACATTTGGTTTTATGTAACTATTGACCAAAATTCAGAAAACAATGGAGAAATTGCAAATGTTACCGCTGAATATAATTCGATGAATGATTCATTAAAAGTTAAATCTGTGTTTAAAAATATTGGCAATACTCGTTTAAAATGTAATAGTTATGTGGATATTCGAAATGAGTTGGGCGAAACCGTAAAAACAATTGAAAATAAAAATTTTAATTGTTTGCCAAATAAATACAAAACTATTAAATTTGATAATATTATTGATCTTGATAAAGGCGATTATTCAGCTCTTGTTGTAGTAGATTTTTTAGGTGATTTTCTTGTTGCTGGTGAGGCGTTTTTTAATGTCCCGTAGATTTAAAACTTTTTTATTTTTGCTATTAACCTCTTCAATATTCTCTCAAAAATCAGAAGATATTACACTATATTTTAATGTTCCGCCGCTTCAAAATTTTCAAATAATACATACCAAAAGTTTCCCTAACATGACATTCTCTGATTATGAAAGAGGGTATTACGAGATCACCGATGCTGTAACAATACGTATTTCCAGTAATGTTGAGTGGCAATTGGTCATCTATTCTACACGTTCCAATCTATACACTACCCAGGGTATTTTTAAACCCATTTCCGATTTTAGTGTTTGTGCAAACAATCATAATTTTTTCAGCATGTCTCAGGTACCCCAGGTTATCTATACAGGAAAAGCAGGTGTGCATGATATGGAGATAATGTTAGATTATCGAATGAAAATCGATGTCAACTCAACACCTGCCGGTAATTGGATTTTTGATCCTGTAATAAGACTTGAACCTTTAAATTAGCTTTGTATATGAAAAAGATTTTTATAATTTATCTTTTATTTTATCCTTTGGTACTTTGGGGGTTCGATGGTATTATCCAATGTAACCTTTTAACCTTACAAATCCCTGTTCCTACAATTGTTGATTTGGATAGGGGGTATGTTGAAACACATGCCAATGTTGATGATTTTCTGGTAAATATTAATAGTTTAAAAGAAACCTATTGGGAATTATATATATATACTGAGCAACCTTGGTTTTATCCTGTCGAACTGGAAAAACCACATCAGGATTTGTTATGGAAATTATCACAAAGTCAGGATTATCATGCTGTTGAATTGCAAAAGAATTTAGTAAAATCTGGTATAGGAAATGAAAAAGTGAAAATTGATTTCCGAATTTTAGTAGATTGGAATACAAAACCTTCTGTATACAGCACGAATCTGGTTATTGAAGTAAAAAGTCGAAAACAGTAAATTCTGAGCTGATTTTTATGAAGATTTCACACCAGTTTATTGTGTTAATTTTAGTATTATTGGGAGTTAATGCTTTTGCGGTTTCTGTAGATCCATCAAGGTCATTGATCGTCAGACATTCCGAATCTCGCTCTGTGAATCCCGGTGAATTTCCACTTTTTTCTTATATAATAACCAATACATCCGAAAAAACAATATATCCTGAATTTCAAATAATCAAACCTGATGAATGGAATTTGATAACTTTTTCAACACCTGACAGTATTCCTTCACTGTCTAAAGCAAGAGTTAGGGTAACACTCAATATACCAAATTCTACTAAAGCAAATATAAAGTATTATTTGAAATTATTTACCTCATTTGATGGATTTACCGATTCATCTGCAACCCAAATCGCAATCAAGCCAAAACGAAATATCAAAGTTGGTTTTCTTGAAAAAAGGAAATCTGTGTTTCCTGCAGCAAAAGATTCGCTTTCCTTTATCATTAAAAATACCGGTAACGTATTAGATACGGTTAATTGCAATGTTGTTTTACCTCCTCATTGGAATTTTAATCCTCAACTTGAGAAAAGTTTTATCTTGAAACCATTTACCCAAAAACATATTAAACTTTATTTTGAGACGCCCATTGATGTACAATTGCAAAACCAATACACTATTCGAATAGAAACCGGTACAAATTGGAATACTGAACGGATCATACAAACTATTCCTGTTAAATTAATTCAGGCGCCAAAAGCATTGGACCGATCTTTGGGAATTTATTTACCAGTAAATATGGGATTTTCTTTTAACCGAATTCAAAAAGGATATTATCCTGACACTGAAATATATTTGGAAACGGGTAATATCAAGATGGGACGCTCTCAAATTCTATTTGAATCTACCTTAAAATCTAATCTAACCAGAACAAATGATACACCCGAATTCTATATGCATAGATATAAATTAGGTTTACAAAACAAATATAGCACAATTCGGTTAGGAGATTCCAGTTTATTATTAAATCCATTACTTGCAGACTTGAGCATTACTCAATACAGTAATCTGTTTACTTTTGGACAGTTGAGCAGGGGAGGATTTTTGAATTTAAAATTAGACGACTATTCTGTGATTTTGTTCAAGGGGAAAAAATTATACAAAGATGATAGATTTTTTTATTCTAGTTTGAAATTTAAAAAAAATGAAATTTCATTATCAACTGAATATTTTAAAGCAGATACTGCTTCATTTATAACTTCATCGTCAATCCTGGGAAACAGTGCTCATAATATCAGCATCTATACAGGGTTAAGCAGAGCTGAAAACAAGCCAACCAGCGGAGCCGCTCAAGTACAATTTAAAACAAATCATAAAAAGTATTATCTAACGGGAGCATTACATTGGGCTGACGATACTTTTCAGGGAACTGACCGGGGCACATATGGTGCTTTACTGACATCCCGATATGCTCCTGTCAGCAGGTTTTATATCTGGAATAGTATTCATCGTTATAATAAAGATTTAAATTCAATATACCCGGATTCTCTGGAAAATGTTACCGATATAAAATTACGAACATTTCTCCGTATACCCTACCTTTTTGATACAAGTTCAAGTTTTAATTTCAAAGATGTTAAAACCGAGCAACTGCAATATACGGATTTGAAATCTTTTGAAATAGCATTACAAAGAAAAATTGGCGTATTTATTCCTTTTTTAGGTTTTAGGAGTCTTGAAGACAGGTTGAATTCCCTTGTGTATTCGAATACCCAAAGATACTCTGCCGGTTTGAATATGTTTTATTACCTGTCCAGATTTAAATTTGAATATAGATCTACTTTACAAAAAAAATATGAAAATACAGATCAATATATTTTGGATTTTGATACAAATATAAAAGGATTTTTATTTGGTTTTTCACTAACTACCGGCTATTTAGGGTATTTAGATGATGAAGGGATTTTTAGTAAAGTCAAACTTACTTATGGAAGTGTAAGAACAGGATTACAATTACATCCATTTAATAATAATTATAATCTAAGATTTGAGTTAAGTAACTCTATTTCTGAACTCGACATGCTGACAAGAGAGTGGCGTTTGTCAGCTACCATGACATCAACCATATTGCCAAGATTCAATGTACCTGTGCCATTTATTAAAACCAAAGGTACCCTACAGGGTGAAATTTATATTGATAAAAATCAGAATGGAATTCGAGAGCCTGACGAACCTGGATTGTCTCAGCTTTTATTGCATTTTAATGATGAAACTGTTATATCCAGTTCAAATGGAGAGTTTGAATTTAGTCCGGTTGATGCCGGTGATTACGAATTCAAAATTGATGTTTCAACTTTGCCTGCTTATTTACAAATTCAAGGAGAGTATGAAAAAATTATTTCAATAAATCGTGGTTCTGTAATTCATTTACAAATTCCTCTAACATCGGTTTGTTTGATTGAGGGAAATGTTTTTCTGGATTTGGATAACAATCACAAATTTAATGGCAAAGATGATCCGTTAAATCAAATTCGAGTGATGTTGGAAAATGAAATGGGACTATTACGTGAAATTTTCACGAATGCGAATGGATATTATAAATTTACTGACCTGGTACCTGGATTTTATCGTGTAAAAATTGATAAAAAATGGTTACCTTTGAGAACATTTGTGGATGAACCTTTTCATGAATTTGTATTAACAATGGACCAGAAAATGAAAAAAGTGGATTTTACGGTCAAAAAGAAAAAGTTAGAAATACGTAAAACTTTTACTCCATCAAAAAATAAAGGTAACTAGTAATTTATGGATATTATTAACGAGTTGGATGAAAATCGTTTTAATAAAATTGATGATCTATTGGCATTTATAAGTATTTACGATGATGAAAATCGTACAAATGCTTATTTAGAAATGTTGACCCAAAATAAAGCATATATTGAAAATGCTGTTTGTGTTGAGGCTGGCTGTGGATTTGGTATCCTTTCTGAGCATATGTCAAAGTTGGGTGCAAAGCAAGTTTACGCTGTAGAAACAAATATAAAAATGTATCAGATTGCTAAAAAACGCCTTGAAAAATATGACAATGTTACGGTGATACATTCTGATATTCAAAGTTTTGTTCCTCCTGAACCGGTTGCTGTATTGGTGCAAGAATTATTTGGACAAATGTTGTATGATGAAGATATCTTGAGCCTGGAAAAGTTGCAATTTAAACCCTCAAAAGTCTTTCCTGATCATGCAATCTTGCGAGGGGGATGTATTGATTCAAAGATTCTTAAAGATGATGTTATTGACAAGAATGTGCTCGAACAGCTTGATGGTGCGCTTGTGTCAGGATTATTTGATGATGAGGACATTGAACTGGATTTTACTGTCATTGAATGGAAATTTGGTAAACCGGTTTTTAATACAGTTTGCGATATATCAAAATATAAAGGGGATGTACTCTATTTTGGCCTTGAAATCTTGAACGATAATCAACCCATTTGTCAGGCCGGTATCTGTGACAACTGGTCTTATGTGTGGACCCCCAGAACCGGTAATCGTTTTGAATTGTCTTTTCAACAGATGGATCGTGGTACTGCTGTTTATTTCAACTGGGAAGATTAATATGAATGTTGAAATGACTGTTTATTATCTTGAAATGAAAGATAAAATTGAATATTCTCCTTCAGCTCAAATTGATCCTGATTTTTGGTCTAAAAAAATTGATGTTGAATGTCCTGAAATAAATAAAATGTTTTATATTGCTGTTGGCAGCCATTGGGATTGGATAGACAAGCTTGAATGGACAAATGAACAATGGCATCAATATGGTACACGCAAGGGACTGGAAACCTGGATTGGGTATTATAAAAATACACCTGCAGGCTATTTTGAGCTGGAATTTCAAAATGGGGGAGATGTTGAAATTGTTTATTTTGGATTGTTAAAGCAGTTTATAGGTAAAGGACTGGGGGGGATTTTCTTGTCACAGGCTATTCAAGGTGCCTGGAATGCTGGCGCTAAACGTGTTTGGTTACATACCTGTAATCTTGATCATCCAGCTGCTCTTGAAAACTATATTGCAAGGGGATTTAAATTGTTCAAGACGGAAAAAGAATATAAAGAAATAAATAGATAGATGATTAAGGCATTTCTATTACTGTACCGGTAATAGAATCTCCTATTTCAGAACATAAATAGTGTATAGTTTGGGCAATTTTTTGTGTTGGTATCCAATCCGAGTGATTAGCATCAGGCATTGCATCTATATTCGATTCAGTTTTAATAATACCAGGGGTAATTGAATTGACCTGAATATTATCATCCTTGTACTCTATAGCTAGTGCTTTGGTGAGAGTCAATAGCCCAGATTTGGAAATGGCATAAGCAGCACGATTGGGTTTTTGTTGCATTGCTGCCATCGCTGAAATGGTAATGATTTTACCATGTTTTTGCTTTTGCATTTCCGGTAAGACATATTTTGCGAATAAAAAAGCAGATTTGAGATTTAAATTCATCATTGAATCCCAGGTGTCAATATCTGTATCTGCAATTGATTTGCCGCCACTGAATCCACCGGCTAAATGTACAAATATATCAATAGACCCGAATTCCTGAATAATTTCGGATATTGCCATTTTTACCTGATCAACACGAGTTATATCAGCCGCAATGGTTTTAATGGGTGAAGAGGAACCGGGTTTTTCAAGCAAGCTCAATTTTGCTTTATCTCTTGCAATAGCTATAACTTGGCTGTCTTTTCTAAAAAGTTCGGTAACAGTTTTTCCCAATGCTCCGGTAGCACCGGTTATGATAGCAGTTCTGTTTTTCATGCTGCTCCCTCGCTTGAATAACTTGGTTCCATATTATCAAATTGAAGGCTTGATAGTCTGTGGTATATCCCTTTTTGTTGGACCAGTTCTTCATGTGTGCCCATTTCACGAATCTCACCTTTGTGCATGACTATAATACGATCAACAAATTGAATGGTTGATAATCGATGTGCTATGATGATCGAAGTCCTGTTGCTGAGTAGTTTTTGAATAGCATCCCTAATCAACAGTTCTGTCTCGGTATCTACATTTGAAGTCGCTTCATCCATAATCAGAATATCCGGATCATAAGCCAGAGCTCTGGCAAATGATAAAAGTTGTTTTTGTCCCATTGAAAGATTGTTGCCTCTTTCATATAAAATATGATCATATTTTTTTGGCAATTTTTCAATAAACGGTGCGGCATTCACATTCGTTGCCGCTTTTTGTATGATTACATCATCAATTTCGGGATTTTCAAGTTGAATATTGTCACGTATAGAACCTGTAAAAATAAAATTGTCTTGCTGAACGGTACCCACTTTTTTTCGCAATTTTTTGAAAGGGATCTGGCTTATATCTTGGTCGTCAATCAATATAGTTCCATCAAACACTTCATACATACGTGTAAGCAAACTTGTAAGCGTTGTTTTTCCTGATCCTGTTGCACCTACAATGGCGATTTTTTCACCAGGTTCAACCGTAAAGGATACGTTTTTTAAAACCGGTTCATTTTCTTTATAAGAAAAATTTACATTTCTAAACTCTATTTTGCCTTTTGTGGTTGATGACTTTATCTCGTCTTTTAATGTGTTTTGTTGAATGGGGGTATCAAGCAATTGAAAAATACGTTCACTTGAGGCCATTGCCGATTGCAGAATGTTGTATTTATCTGACAAATCTCTGATAGGTTGAAAAAAACGTTGAGCGTATTGAATAAATGCGACTACAACACCGAGGGTTACTGCATCATGAAAGACCTGAACACCACCATACCAGATGATTAACATTAGCGCTGCCGTACTCAATAATTCAATTGTTGGAAAATATATTGCAAAATAACGAATGGTTTCGATATGTGCCTGCATATGGTCTTTATTGAGTTCCTTGAAATCTTTTTCGTTCTGTGCTTGTCTGTTGAATAATTGTACAATAGCCATACCCGACAAGTTTTCTTGTAGAAAAGTATTGATTTTTGCTATACGTACTCTGATTTTACGAAAGGATTCCCTAACACGCGTTCTGAACAGAAATGAGGCATAAAAAATTACAGGGATAATTGCAAATGTCAATAGGGCAAGCTTCCAATTCAAATGAAGCATAGCTGCTATAATGCCTATCAAAACAAACAGATCCCCAAATAATGATACAACACCGCTTGATAGCATTTCGTTCAAAGTTTCTATGTCATTAGTAAGACGTGTTACCAAGCGGCCTACAGGGTTTTTGTCAAAATACGACAAGGGTAACTTTTGTATGTGATCATATACAATTTTACGGATATCATACATCACATGCTGACCCAGCCATTGTGTGATATATTGATTTAGATAATTGACAATAAATTGAACTGTAATAACAATAAAGTAAACACCAGATACAAGTGCTAATCCATGGATGTTTTTTGCAACTATCTCTTTATCAATTGCAATCTTGATCAGATATGGACCTGCCAATTCACACAATGCAAAAATTACCAGAAAAAATAATGCTTGTGCGAGTTTCCATTTATAAGGAAGTAAAAATACAAACAGTCTTTTAATGAGTTGACTGTCTAGTACCTGATTTAGTTTTTCTTCTTCTTTTATACTCATAATTCTTCAAGTGATTTTTCCAGCAATTGGCGCTGGTATAATTTGAAATACTCACCTTTCCTGTCTAAAAGCTCTGTATGATCACCTTCCTCAACAATATTGCCATTATCAATAACAATGATTTTGTCTGCATGTTTTACTGTTGATATACGATGAGAAACAATAATAGATGTACAATCTTGCATTACATTTCGTAATCCACTAAGAATTTTTTCTTCTGTATAGGTATCAACTGCGCTCAGTGAATCATCAAATATTAATATACTGGGTTTTTTTATGATCGCTCTGGCAATAGCCGCTCGTTGTTTTTGTCCGCCCGATAAAGTAATACCTCGTTCTCCAACTATTGTATCAAGCATTTCAGGAAACTGGTCCATATCTGAAGAAAGCTGTGACACTTGCAGTGCATGTTCAAGTGCCTCACTGTCAGGATCATTTATTCCTAATAGTAAATTGTTTTCAATTGTGTCTGAGAATAAAAAGCTTTCTTGAGGAACATAGCCTATGTTATTTCTTAATACTTTTAAGGGGATTTCACGTAATTCATTGCCATCAATTTTTATTGAACCTTTTTGAATATCATTTAATCTGGGTACAAGATTTATAAGTGATGTTTTTCCAGATCCTGTTGCCCCTACAATAGCAACTGTAGTACCTTTTTCTATAGTTAAATTTATATTATGAAGGATTTCCGGCTCATCTGCGTGATATGAAAAACAGACATTTTGGAACTCTATTTTCCCTTCAATATTCTGAATAGAATGATTGGTAAGGTCATTGTCCTCAAATTCCGGTTTTTCATCCATAATGGCAATAATTCTCTTTACAGATGCAAGACCTTGCTGCCATACATTTAAAACCCAACCAAAAGCAATCATGGGCCAGGTCAACATGGCCAGATATGCAAAAAATGCAACCAAATCACCTATGGTTAATGTTTGATTTATGATTTTTTGTCCACCTACCCACAGGATGATTAACAATCCGATACTGGTTGTAAATTGTATCAAAGAGCGGAGCATAGCCCTTATCTTTGCCAAAGCCAGATTTTTATCTACAAGGTCTTTACTTTCTTTGTTGAATTTAGCTATAAATGGTTCTTCACGGGTATAAGACTTTATTACTCGAATACCATTAATACTTTCTTCTGTAGTAGCGGTAAGTTTTGAAAACTGTTCCTGTATGATTTTGAAAAGAGATTCTATTTTAGAAACCAATTTATAAACCAACCATATTGAAACAGGAACAATAAGCAACGCCCATAATGTTAATGTTTTATTTATGCTTAACATAAAGGATATGGTAATAACAAAGAGGAAAAATGTTGTAACCATATACATAATTCCGGGACCAAAAAGCGATCTGACTGCGTTTAAATCATTGGTTGCCCTTGCCATAAGATCACCCATTTGGTTCCTTTGATAAAAGGATTGGGTTAGTCGTTGAAGGTGGGTAAAGTAATCATTCCGGATGTCATATTCTATTTTTCTGGATACACCAATTATGGTATAACGCATTAGAAATCTAAAAATACCCTGGAATATAGTAGCTATGATTATGATGAATATATAAACAAGCAAAACAAGGGTGGGAGAGTCAATAGATACAAAAGATAATACAGTATCCATCAAGGGAAGCATAGTTTCAGGATTAGCCGTTTTTATAGAAGATATATAATCTATAGCATACTTTATCAGCCAGGGATTCAATACCTGCAATGCTGTTGTGATTAAAATAAAAACAATACCAATTGCCAGAATAAATTTGTATTTTTGTATATAATGAAGTAAAAAATATAATGGGGTCGATTTTTTATACATATAGATCCCGGTGATTTTACCTTATAATTGAATTGCAATTTGTCAAAATTAAGATTATCATATTTATATAAAATATAATAACAATTATCGAGTATTCAAATGACAACAAAAAACAAGAACCCATTTATTTCTAATTATTTGTTAATACTTGAAAATTCACCTGTTCCGGCTTGTATTACTGATTTAAAGGGGATGATTTTAGGGGCAAATTTAAATTTTGAGTCAATTATTATTGATAATAGTGTTCCCTGGTTGGGTTCTGGTATTGAAGAGTTATTTAACATTAAACTTGATTTTTTAACCAATTCTCCACAGTCCATTGATTTTGTTAATACTGATCAAGTTTACAAGCTTGATTATAATAAGATAATTAATGATGAGATTGAATTCATTATCTGTTATTTTTCTCCAAAACATGCTCATGAATTATTTGAGTTAGGGAATATACGTTCTGCATTTTTGAATTTAACAGACCAGTTAGAAGAAGCGGTCTTTATAACAGATCTTGCGGGCAAGATTATTTTTGCAAATAATGCTTTTTGTTTCCAAATGCAATCATCCCACCATGAATTATATGAGAAAAATTTTATTGATTTATTGAAAAAATCACTTGGTCGTAATATTGATAAGGATTTTCAAAATCTGATAGATGATTCCAAAGAATTTAAATTTATATATGATATAGAAACGGATAATAATCAAACGCAATGGTTTGAAACGAAATGTATGCCTGTTAAAAAAGATGTCACGGTAGGCATGATAGCTGTTGCACAGAATATTTCCCATAAATATTCTCATGGTCGCATTATAGACAGGTTTATAAATATTGATCAAACAATTGCAAATATTACTCAAATATTATTTGATACTGATGACTTTGAGTATTGTATTGGCGAGATGGGAAAAACAGTAAATGTTGACAGAGTAACCGTTGTTACCTTTAATGATAAAAATCACGTCTCCAATTTATTCGAATGGTGTAAAGAAGGCGAATTGTCAATTCGTGAACAATTGCTTGATCTAAAATTTAAACCCTTTGAGTGGGGTAGAGAAAAATTATTCTCAGAACGAGTTATTGTCATTTCTGATGTAAATCAATTGCCACCTAATGCTCAATATATCAAAAGTGTATTGCAGGAAATGGGTGTACAATCTCAAATTGTTCTTCCATTGGTTATTGACAAAAAGCTTTTGGGGATTATTTTCTTTGATGAAGTTAAGCGTAGTAGGGAGTGGATGGCTTTTGAAATAAATTTGTTTCAGGTTTTTGCAGACATGATTAAAATTTATTTCTTTCGAAACCAAATGTATGATACACTCCTTGATCAGGAACTACACTTTCAACAATTAGTTGAAAATGCTCCAATTGGTATAGGTATTTTTGATGATAATGGAGTATTTCAACATTTAAATCAGTTTGCTGTTAATATGATAGGTTATGATTCAGCGGATCATGCTCAACCAGACAAATTCAGTATTTTTGATTTTTTACTACCTGATCAATTCGAACTTGCAAAGAAAAATATTGCAAGCGTATTAGAGACTCGTAAACCATTAAATTCTGAGTATAGTGTAAAGAATATTTCTGGTGATGAAAGGAGAATTGAAACCAATACATCTGTATTGTTGAACCGTAACCAGGAATTTATAGGCTTGCTTGCTTTTTTCAAGGACATAACTGATAAAAAAAGAATAAAGCAAGATCTTGTTGATAATGAAAAAAAATATAGATCTCTGGTTGATTCTTCATTGTTGGGCATTGCATTAACAGACCTTGAAGGACGTGTTATACAAATTAATAAAAAATGTGCCGAGTTGTTGGGATATTCAAGCAGGGAAGAATTAATTGAAGAGAATAAACGCTTTGTTGATTTTATAGTACCAGAACAACGCGAGTTTGCTGAAAAAAATCTTGACAAGTTATACACTAAAGGTTCATATACCAATATTGAATATAATCTTTTACGAAAAGATGGCGTGAGAATTACTGTTGAAGTGGATGCAACCATTTTGACCGACCAGAATGATAAACCATTTGCAATAACCGGTTTAATGCGTGATGTTACTCTTGAAAAAGATATTTTGGGGAAATTGGTTGAAAGTGAAAAACGCTATAGGACACTTGCAGAGGCAGCAAAAGACAATATCTTTATAGTGGATAGAAATGATATCATCATATATGTAAATGATTATGCTGCATCAAATTTTGGAATCCATCCTGAAGAAATGATGGGGCAATCCCGTAAAAAATATTTTGATTTTAAGGCATCTGAACGTCAATTAAGCCGTTTACAATTGGCGTTGAAAACCGGTAAAACTTTATATTTTGAGCACCAATCTGATATGCCGAATAAGGAAGTATGGTTGGGTACACAATTGGTTCCCATAATAGATGAAAATGGTGATTATTATGCGGTGTTGGGCATAGCGAGGGATATTACTGAACGGAAAAAAATTGAAGCAGAACTGGTTGAAAGCAAAGAAATATACCAAATTCTTGTAGAAAATCAAGCTGATCTTGTTGTTAAAATTGATCTGCATAACAAATTTCAATTTGTTAGTCCTTCATATTGCAAAACTTTTGGTAAAACAGAAAAAGAGCTTTTAGGAAATAGCTTTTTCCCACTTGTGCATAAAGATGATCGTGAACATACCGCCAAAGAAATGGAGAAATTGTTCAGTCCACCCTTTAAATGTTATGTGGAACAACGGGCAATGACAGTAAATGGTTGGCGTTGGTTCTCGTGGATTGATACTGCAATAATGGATAATAATGGAGAAATTAATGCAATACTTGGGGTTGGCCGTGATATAAATGAACAAAAACGAATTGAAGCAGAGTTGAGATCCAGTGAAGAACGTTTCCGAGAACTAGCAGAGCTGTTGCCGGAAATTGTTTTTGAAATAGACATTGATGGCAAGTTAAATTTTGTGAATCAGCATGCAGAACATGTAACCGGATTTAGTCATAATGAATTTGAAAATGATTTTTACCTGTTTGATTTATTCATAGAGTCTGATCGAGAAAAGGCCAGAAAAAGTATTAAAAACTTGAGCAACCAGGGTACCATGACGCATGAATATACTGCTCTCCGTAAAGATAAAACCAAATTTCCGGTAATAATGCGTTCATCTCCAATTTTGAGAGATAATACCGTGATTGGTTTACGTGGCATTATAATGGATGTGTCAAAACTTCGTCAGGTTGAACAGGTGATTAAAGAATCAGAACTTCGATTCCGTAATAGTATTGAGCGATCAATTGATGGTTATTTCTTTATCAACAAAGATGAGCATGTAGAGTATTTAAATGAAGCGTGTGAAAAAATTTTAGGGTTAACTTTGGAACAGATAAAGTCTAAAGATTTTGCGCATTATTACCACGACCCTAAAATGGATTATATTAAAAAAATGTATGGACAGGTAATGGGGGGCAAGAGTATTAAATGGCATCAACTCGAATTGGTAAATGAATATGGACGTCCATATTGGATAGGATTCAATGCCAGACGTGTTGTTGAAAATGGTATTGTAAAGGGGATAGAAGGATTTATTAAGGATATTTCGAAACAAAAATATGCTGAACGAGAATTGAAAAATAGTGAAGCGAGATATAGAACTTTGTTTAAAAATATACCTTATGAAATTTTCAGTATGAGTGTACATGGTCATTTTCAAAACGCCAATAACCAATTTATTAATAAATGGGGTAATATACTTAAAAAAAGACCAGCTGATGTGTTACATCAATATGAATTTGTTGAAGCAATAGAATTGTCAATTAATGAAATTAAAAAGGTCAATACTTCGGTTGTAAATGAATTTTTTATAGGCAGCGATGAAGATGTTTTAGTTTATAAGCTTATACTCAGTCCTATTATTACTTTGGATAATTCTATAATTGGTTATATTGGCATGAATATAGACATTACTGATCAGATAAAAGCTATTGATGCCAGCCGAAAATTTTCTGCCAGACTTGTACAATTTCAGGAAGAAGAACGAGAGAAAATTTCAAGAGAGATTCATGACTCGTTAGGTCAAATGCTAACTGCACTAAAATTTGAGATCAGTACAGTATCATCATCGTTGGATAGTAATGTTGATAAAGCCAAAAAAATGCTAACTGAATCAAAATCAACACTTAACAAAGCAATAATTGAAGCCAGAAATCTTTGTAGTGAACTACGTCCACAATTGCTTGATGATTTTGGTTTAGAGATCGCGATTAAGGATTTTGCCAAAGAATTTTCAGGGAAATGGGGGATTAAGGTTAAAGTGAAAACAGAATCTGTAAAAGAATACTTAACTAAAGAAGCAGAAATTTCATTTTATAGAATTATCCAGGAAGCTTTAAATAATGTGTTGAAATATGCAAAGGCAAATCAAGTTTTTATTGAACTTTATAAAAAAAATGATCACATTACTCTATCCATAATTGATGATGGCATTGGTTTTGATGTTTTAAACCATAAAAAGATTGATGGTTCCTTACATTTTGGTATTATCGGTATGCAGGAACGTGTTGACTTTTTAGAAGGAGAGTTTAATATAAACTCGACACCTGGTAATGGTACTACAATTATAGCAAGTGTTCCAATAACCAAAGGGGATCATGGCAAAATATAGCATTATTTTAGTAGATGACCATACAATGGTCAGGGAAGGTTTACGACAATTGTTAATGACCTTTCCCGATGTTTCAGTAATTGCAGAAGGTGGTAATGGATATGAAGCAATTGAGCTTGCTCAAGAACATCATCCGGATATAATGATTATTGATATTTCTATGCCCAAATTAAGAGGGGTAGAAGCAATAATGGAAATTAAAGCAGTTTCACCTGAAACGAAAATTCTTGTTCTAAGTATGTATGACCATGAAGAATATATTAAACAAAGTCTAAAGAATGGTGCTTCAGGCTATTTGTTGAAAAATTCTGCATCTGAAGAACTCATGACAGCAATTCAACAGGTGACACGTGGAGAGATGTATCTTAGCCCACCAATTTCTCGTCAAATTGTCAGTGCCTGGGTGTCTGATACAAATTTAACCGGCACATCCGTTGAGAGTCCGCTTACAAATAGAGAGGCACAGGTCCTTAAATTGCTTGCAGAAGGTTATAGCAATAAACAAGTAGCCGAAATGCTTCATGTTTCTATAAAAACTGTTGAAACGCATCGTTATCGTATTATGGAAAAATTAGAATTGGATAGTTTTGCAGCCCTTGTCAAATATGCAATAAAATCTCAACTTGTAGAATTGAATTAAATCGTAACTTGTTTAAAAAGCTATTGCGTTTCTGGAATTAAAATGTTAAATTGATTTGATTGTAATACCGAGCGTCCACCCCCCGCAATTGGTGACCCCCCTAAACCGATTGTCAGGACGTCTCGGTATTTTTTTTAACATGGATGGGAAAAAAGAGGATAGATGAAGTTTTTAAAATATTTTGGGATTTTTTTATTAATATTCATTGCTTGTACACCGTTAAAACAAGCAAATACATTATATGAGTCAGGTGATTATCGTCAAACCATTTCTATTTGTAAAACTGCACTTTTAAAGGATTCTACAAATACTGATGCAATGAAATTGATTGCAGATTCTTATATGAAATTGAAAAACCTGGATAGTAGCTATGTTTTTTATAAAGATATATTGTCTTATTTGCCTGATGATGCAGTTTCAAAAGAAAAAGTAGCCAGAATTCTTGCAGTAAAAGGTGATAGTCTCTATCAAAAAAACGATTATTATAAAGCTATAGAACAATATAAAGATGCATTATCATATGATCCCAACAGTACATTGATTATTAAAAAAATTGCAGAATCTTATCTTCAAGCTGGCCGTCATGAAGATGCAAAAAGTTGGTATGAAAAAATTATAAATTCTGCGGATTCGGTAAATATAGCTGTCAAGTTGAATTCTCTTGAGCAGTCCAAAGATAAAGCATCTGAACATTTGCATTCAGGTATTGCTTTCAAGAAAAAGAAACAATATCGAAATGCAATGAAAGAGATAGATAAAGCCCTTGAATTAAAACCCGATTATAAAGAAGCAAAATATCAAAAGTATATGGTTACTGCATTACCATTATATCGAAAAGGAGATAAAAACGGACTATGGGATGCTATTGTTGCATTTGGTTATGCATCTGCATTATTTCCTGAACGCGCAGAACCACATTATTATATGGGCATGTCGTACAATAAAAAAGACCGTGATGAATATGACAATGCTATAAGCGAGTTTGAACTTGTTCTTAAAACCGAACCTGAAGGTGAATTTGCTCAAGAAGCAAAGGGGAAAATTTCAGAATTGAAAAAGCGTAAAAAGAAAATGCAAGAATTCCTTAGTCATTAAGAGAATATTATGAATATAGATAATGAGATTTCAAAAGAATTAAAAGGACTGACTCTTGAGAACGTTGAACTGTTTGACAGAGATGTTACAGATGGTAAAACCCGTGAATTTTACGAATCCTGTGAGATAAAACGCGCCACAGTCTATCGAAATAAATTGTTAGGAAGTGTAGGTACTTTTGTTCAAGGTCATGATGTACAAGTTAGCTTGCATCAGAATGAAATATCATCTACCTGTACTTGTTCAGAATCCCGGCAAATTTGTACTCATGCTGTTGCCTTGTTGTATTCCTGGATCTTTGATGGTAAAGATTTTGTAAATGTTGCAAATATTTTAAAGCAGCTGGAAGAATATGACAAAGAATCGCTCTTGCAAATTGTGAAAAATATTATTCAAAACTTTCCTCAATTCATCGATGTCTTTTTGGCAAAGGATAAGGCAGATTGGGACGAAATAGATATTGATCCTTTTAGCTGATTTTCTTATCTTAAATTGTTCCGCAAATACCCTTTAACGTGGTATTATTGTTGCATGATTAATTTTTATAAATTTGTAGTATATATTATTGCAAATTTATATTTTTTATGTATATATAATAAAATATGAAAGCTCATCCACAAATACTTAATGTATTGAGCTAATGAACTGACTGGTTAAAACTGTGGGTGAAAATGGATACTCGAAAACATTATAATATCATCGTTTTAATACTTTGCTGGATATCAATTTCCTTTGCAAACCCTCAATTCCCCGTGCCTAAACAATTGGAACCCAATGTAGAATTTTGGGTGCGTATTTTCTCCTTGTATTCAAAACAGGAAGTCGTTATTCATGACTCTAATCATCCGGATGTTGTTTATGAAATTGTGAATTTGAATGATTATTTTAGTCCTGAAGCCTCCATGCGTACAAAATGGAAAAAGATAAATGTTATAATTGACAGGTATCAAGCGATATTAAATAAACTAGATAAAATGGGATCTGTTGATATTTCCTCCTTGTCAGATGAAGAGTTTTCAGTATATTTATTATGGATTGAAGACAATTCTTCCGACAAATATAAAAAAGCCATTCAAAATATTAGAGGACAAAGAGGTCTAAAAGAAGACTTTATCGCTGGTATTCAACGCTCCGGCAAATATCTTCCTGAATTTAAGGCTATATTTAAAAAATATGGTTTACCAGATGAATTGGTTTATCTGCCGCATGTGGAATCTTCTTTTGCCAACAGAGCATATTCCAAGTATGGAGCAAGTGGAGTTTGGCAGTTTATGCGTTCAACCGGTCGTCTTTATATGAACATCAATCATTATGAAGATGAACGATTAGATCCTTTTGCCGCTTCTGATGCTGCTGCCCGATTATTGAAGAGCAATTATCAACTATTGGGTTCCTGGCCATTGGCTATTACTGCTTATAATCATGGACCCAATGGAATGAAACGTGCCATGAAGAGATATAATACCAAAGACATTGGCGTAATAGTTGAGAATTATAAAAGCAGAACATTTGGTTTTGCGTCCAAGAATTTTTATGCTGAATTTGTAGCAGCAATCAGAGTCCGTCAAAATTATCAGCATTATTTTGGTACTTTGGAATTCGAAAAACCGGATACCTATACATTATTCAAAGTACCTGAAACTGCGACTATAAAAACAATCAGTCAAAAATTGGGTTTAAACTCTTCAAGTATTTTAGAGTTGAATCCGGCGCTACACAAAAAGGTTGTGGATTCTTCCCGACAATTACCTAAAGATTTTGAACTTCGTATACCCGAATTGTTTCATTATGATCCTTATCTTTTATACTCTGGTGTTTATTCAAAGTTTAATAATGATCTGGATCAATGGGTGCAGTTGAATGATTATTCTTATTTGTTGACAGATTTAGCTACCATGACACAATCTTCTACTTTTGTATTTCATGTAAAAGACGCTCTACCTGCAAATTTCGCATTTACAAGCATTCAAACAAAAATTTCTGACCCTGGATTTTATGATTTTATTAATCCTGAGCATATTCAGGAGAAACAAGCTCATACTGGAAAAGCATCTATAATGGTTGCAGGCAATAATGTAAAGCCGGAAAAACCTAAAAGTCCGAGAATTTCAACCAAGCGGTCAATAAATCAATCCAAAGCAATTGTAAGAAATGCCCCGGATTCAATGTTTTTTGCATATACCAATACAAACCATTTGGGACCCGAATTACCAAAAGAGTTTGCGGAAAATATGGTTGTTCCATTTGAACATATAAAAAAATCTTTAAATCTTGAAATTCAGAATTCAAAATGGATCACTGTTTTACCAAATGAAACTCTTGGTCATTATGCTGATTGGTTGAATGTGTCTTCAAGACATCTCCGCAAGTTGAACCGCATTAGTTATAAAAGTAGCATTCATGTTGGCCAAAAGTTGAGGATTGATTTTGCAAATCAATCAAAAGAAAATTTTAAATCTAAACGTCTTGAATTTCATGATAATCTTCAGAAAAAATTCTATACTGATTATTCCATTGTTGGAACAAAAAATTATCAGATAAAGTCGGGAGATAATATTTGGTATCTCTGCAAATACAAATTCAATGTTCCGTATTGGCTTGTAGCATATTATAATAAAGATTTGAAATGGAATAATCTTAAACCTGGTGATGAAATTCAAATTCCTATCATCAGCCCTTATGCTCAAAACAATTCATCTCATTACAGGGGATAATAGTAGTTTGAGTATTGAGCAGCGTATATTTGAATTAAATAGTAGTATTTATTGTCCTCAACTTCGTTCCGGAATTGATTTTACATCAACAAAGCAAAATGGTATTCAATATATTGTTATATTTGATACCCTCGGCATAAGTGATAATGAGTTATTAATTACTCAGGATTATGCGTATTTATTACAATTTTTTGATGGTTCACATACGATTAAAGATATTTGGGAAATCTATAAAAATGCTTTTAATGAAAATGTACCTGAAACCAAAATTCAGGAGTTTATAAAACATCTCGATCAGTCTTTTATGCTGAATTCACTGCAATTTTCTCAAGAAATGCAAAGAATTAAAGCAGACTATCGCCAGTTACCTGAAAGATTGCCATCATGCGCAGGAAGTAGTTACCCGTCTAAAGCTAAAGAACTGGCATCTTTTTTAAATGATTTGTTTAAAAATACCAATCCCACTTTTATACAACCCTTTAATAAATTTCCAAAAGCAATCATTGCTCCACATATTGATTTACAATTGGGAGCTAAAAGTTTTGTACATGCCTATCAATGTTTAAAAGATAAACCCGGTGCAGATTTATATATAGTATTGGGAATAGGGCATATGGGTTTGAAAAATTTATTTGCTTTAACAGAAAAAGATTTTGTAACACCATTAGGCAAAGTTAAAACAGATAAAGATGTTGTGAAACAAATTAATTACCTGTCACAAACGGATTTTTTGGATGATGAATTTGTCCATAAAAACGAACACAGTATTGAATTTCAATCTGTATTTTTAAAATATCTTTATCCTGATGCTAAAATATTACCTGTATTGTGTTCTTTTTCTCCAATGATTTTTGAAAATGGATTTGAACATTATGCAAGTATTTTTAATGATTTTGTTACTAGTCTCAAACAGGCACTAAGAACATACAAGGGGAGAGTTTGCTACATCGCAAGTGTGGATTTTGCGCATGTAGGGCAAAATTATGATAATTCACATACTGTTGATAAAGCTTTTTTAACTAAAATGAAAGCAAACGACAATGCATTAATACAATCACTCATTGGTTGGGACAATGAGCGATTTCAGGAAATTATTCAATCTACTGATGATTATTACCATATTTGTGGATATTCTGCAATTACCACGCTATTAGAACTTTTAACACCTGATTCTGGTCATCTTGTTGATTATGGCACTGCAGATATGGGTAACAATTCTTTTGTTTCCTTTTCCAGTCTTGTTTTTTATTAAAAAAGTGAAATAATTAATTTAAAAAAAGTGTTGATTTTAATAGTTAGTGTTATTAATTTGTAAATCGTAACACGAAGGTGAATTGATATGAGCAGCCTAAGCCGATTCGGTGTATCATTAGATAATGACTTGTTGAAAAAATTTGATAGCTTGATAGAACAAAAAGGTTACGCGAACCGTTCAGAAGCTATCCGTGATCTTATTCGTGACTCTTTGGTTAAAAGTGAATGGGAAGATGAAGAGCAGGACACCATTGGTACCATTACAATTATATATAATCATCACAATCTGCAGATTGACCAAAAGAAAACCGAAAAAGAGCACCACCATCATCATCAAATTATATCAACCATGCATGTCCACCTTGATCATGATCATTGTTTAGAAGTATCCGCAGTACGAGGTAAAGCCAGAGATGTCCGTAAAATTGCCGATACCATCATCGGCATGAAGGGAGTGATACACGGTAAACTGGTTACTACCACAACAGGTAAAAATTTAAAATAATCCACTAACGCGGAGGAAAACAGATTGAAAAAAACTTCAATAGTAGTATTGACCCTTTTTATTTTATCATTTAATATATTCGCTGAAAATACAGTAGGTACTAAAGATTCAGTCAAGTATGTTTTTAACCCTGTAGTAGTTACCGCTACAAAATTTCAAGGTCCACAAAAAGAGATTGCATCCAGTGTAACCGTTATTGATCAAGCAGCTATTGATCATGCAACAACAAATTCTGTTCTCGAATTAGTTAGTGAACAGGTCCCTGGTGTGCACATTACTGAAAAAAACATCATGGGATATGGAGTTGCTTCAGGAGCAGCAGGAGGGATCAGTATTCGTGGTGTTGGCGGTTCTCCAGTAACCGGTGTTTTGGTGCTGCGAGATGGCCGTCCCGATATCATGGGTATGATGGGGCACCCTATCCCTGATGCTTATTCTTTGGATGGTGTTGAGCGAGTTGAAGTTGTTCGCGGACCGGCTTCCTTTTTGTACGGAACCAATGCCATGGGTGGAGTCATTAACATTGTATCCAGCAAAGTTAAAAAAGATGGTTTTACTTCCCGCATCTCTGGTGGTATGGGTAATTTTGGAATTCAAAAATTGTCTGGATTTCATGGCGGAAAGTTTGGAGGTTTTGAATATTATGTAACCGCTGCTACTCGCAGTAACGATGGACATCGTGATTATTCCGGTTATGAAGGTGATTTTTATACTGCTCATGCAAGTTATCAGGTATTAAGATCTACCAATATTGCTTTTAATGCCAATCTTTCAAATATTTACATGTTTGATCCTGGTACTGAAGAAAATCCTTTTATAGATCACTGGTATGATTTAAAACGCTCAGGTGCTGATTTGACTATTGATCACAAGAGCGGTTTAGGTGAATCCTTTTTAAAACTCCATGGAAATTTTGGCAAGCACAAAATTTATGATGGATGGCGTTCAAATGATCAAACCATTGGTGTTATGTTTTACCACAATATTCAGCCTTTTACCGGCAATATGACCACTGCTGGTTTTGATGTAAAACAATATGGTGGTGATGCTGAAGAATCATTAGGACAGGTTGGATATATTGATTATTCCGAACATTCAATTTCAGAATGGGCTCCCTATATTCATACTCAGCAAATGATTATGCAAAACATTATAGCATCTGCCGGTGTTCGTATGGAAAATCATGAATTATATGGACAAGAATTGTTACCCAAAGTTGGTTTGGTGATTCGTCCTTTAACTCATTCATCTTTAAGAATGTCAGCAGCAAAAGGATTTAGAAGCCCTGCAATCCGTGAACTTTATGTCTTTCCCCCCAGAAACGAAGAACTTGATCCTGAACGTATGTGGAACTATGAAGTTGGAGTAGGCCAGGATCTTGGCAATAGTTTAAATGTAGAAGCAAGTTTATTTCGTTCAGAAGGTGAAAACATGATTAGAACTGTAATGGGCCAAACCGGACCAAGCTTTACAAATTCCGGTGAATTTACCCATTCCGGTTACGAAATTTCTGTTAAATGGTTGCCCATTGAAAAATTGAATATTACTACCAACTGGGCAAAACTCGATTTGGGTGATGAAACTCGTGAAACACCTGGTAAAAAGCTGTCAGCAACTGCATCTTATGCATTGCCATTTACGAGTTTATCAGCAACCGTTGTACACGCAATGGATATATATGGAAGTGATAATCGTTTGACTCCTATGGAAGATTATACACTTTTACATGTATCAGCATTGATTAATCCTCCTATACCTTTTATCAGTTTCAAAGTATCAGCCAGAAATTTACTGGATGCTGAATATCAGACAGTTTATGGTTATCCTATGCCTGGCAGAACTTTAATGTTTGATATGAATGTAGGAATCTAGGCATGTCAAATTCCAGATATTTAACACTGAGCGCAATGTTTATTGCGCTTGGTGTTTTGTTTCCGATTGTTTTTCATGCAGCCGGTATTGCCAATATTTTCTTACCCATGTTTTGGCCCGTAGCTGCTTCTTTGTTTTTTTTACCTCTTTATTTTGCAATTGGTGTTGGTGTCTTAACACCTATTTTGTCATTTCTTTTGACTGGTATGCCTCCAATTTCTCCACCCATTATTTATATTATGATCATTGAATTGTTCACCTTGACCCTGATTGGTGGTTTGGTATATAAATATACCCGGTTTGGTGTATTTTGGGTTTTATTACTGGCTTTTGTTGCATCCCGATTTTCTTTGTTTCTAGCTGTAGTACCATTGGCAAAGATGCTTGGGCTTCCTCCGGGGATTGCAACAATCGCATATTTATTAAAAGGACTACCGGGAATAATTTCTGTTTTATTTTTTGTAACCATTGTTTTGCAACGTATCAAACATGAACCGGTATGGAGAAACCGACCATGACCCATCGTGAATATTTTAATTCAATAGCTGCGCGTTGGGACAATATCGCAAAACCAAACTCTCAACTTGTTCATTATATGAATGAATTTGGGGTAAAAGATGGTGATTATGTACTGGATATTGGCGCAGGAACAGGTCGTTTGACTCAACATCTTTATCCGTTGGTTGGGAAAAAGGGTAGAGTAGTGGCTGAAGATATATCAGACAATATGCTGAAAATTGCACGTCAACATATTCATTCTAATAATTGCGATTATACCTGTTCTGATGTTATGGCATTGCCCTTTCAACCAGAGTCTGCAGACAAGATTGTATGCTTTTCTGTATTTCCACACATACCTACTCCGGTTAAAGCTATTCATGAACTGTATAGGGTTTTAAAAAAAGGCGGCAAGATGCTTGTATTGCATACAAGCTGTAGTCGTAAACTCAATAAAATGCATGCGTCGCTTGAGGGAGTCGTTAGTCATGATATTTTACCACATTCGAAGCGGTTAAAAGACATGTTGACTCTTGGCGGATTTGAATGTACAGGCATCGATGAAAATCCTGAATTGTATTGGGTTGAAGTGATCAAGCATTAAGATTTTCTCATTTCCTTCCTTTTTTAAATTATTATGTATTGTCAGTAATTTTGCCTATATTATTTAATATTGTAACTATCAATATTTTATAGGATGTATAATGTTTCGCGCTATACTTTTTGATCTGGATGACACGCTTATAGAAAACGATATGCAAAGTTTTTTAGATGCATATTTTAAATCTCTTGCCCCCGTAATTCAACCGTTTTGTAAAAATGTAAATTTTATTGATGCTATTTACAAATCCAGTCGCCCTTTGTTCAAGATGAAAAATTCAAATACGGTTTTAATTGATGTGTTTTACAATGAATTAAAAACATATACAGGGTTAGAACCGGATGAAATGCATAAATTATTTTTAGAATATTATGATAATGAATACAGATCTATTGATGTTATTAAACCGGTACCTGGTGCAATTGATTGTTTGAATAAAGCTGCTGAAATTGCCGACAAGATTGTTGTTGCCACTGTGCCTATCTTTCCCAAAATTGCTATAAACATCAGGCTTGAAAAAGGAGGGATTACAGATTTTAATTTTGATTTAATAACCGGCATTGATGAAATGCACAGCTCAAAACCACATAAAAGTTATTTTGAAGAAATCCTGAAAAAAATCAATTGTAAACCCAGTGAATGTTTAATGATTGGTAATGACCATATTGATGACTTGTCTGCAAAAAAAGCTGGTATACGTACTTTTCTTGTTACCAATTTTCAAAAGAATAGGGGTAAAAGCAAATTTAAACCTGACAGGGAAGGATCAATGGATGACCTGTTAACGTATCTCAGTTTATTAGCGTAAAAATGCTATTATATGAGATTCTTCAATTTCTCTGGTTTTTAAAGAATATCGATAAACACCACTCTTGACTGGATTTCCCATATTATCATTTCCGTCCCAAAGAAAATTATGTGTTCCTAGTTCCAATTCCGCAGCTACAAGTGTGTTAACCTTGTTCCCCTTTAGATCAAAAATGCACAATGTTACAGATTCAGGTTTTAACAGAGTAAAACGCAAAACTCTTTGTTCAAATGGGTTTTGTTCATTTTTTTCCAGAATAAAAAATGGATTTGTATTCTCTTGAGTTATTTGAACCGTAACATTAGACTCTTTATCTTTTGCATATCCATTCATGCTGCAAAAGACAAAAATCATCAATACTGTAATAAATAAAATATTTTTATTCATTTCCCCAACTCCTACTACTTGTTATTAAATTAATTACAAAATATATGCCAAATGTGTTGAGATATAGAAAATAATTATTCTTTGATTTTATTAGAGTTATGTTAGTTGGTGGTGTGAAGGTAGAAATGACAGGTGTGAAAATGCCTCATACCTGTGAATAAATGTAGCATGTTGTGTCACAAAATAAACAAAAGCCCCGGACAATTTGTCCAGGGCTTGCATGATTAAATCAGTTTTTCACAAACAGATTTGGCCTGCATGAAAAGCCCCAGATAATCGAATCCACCTGCTTTTGAATCAGTACCGCTCATGTTAAACCCACCAAAGGGATGAGCTGCAACCATTGCTCCGGTACATTTACGATTGATATAAAGATTACCTACAAAGAATTCTGATTTTGCTTTTTCAATTTTATAGCGATTTTTTGTATAAACCGCTCCGGTTAATCCGAATTCTGTACTGTTTGCTAATTTAATTGCATCATCAAATGATTTTGCTTTAAGAATTGCCAATACAGGACCAAAGATCTCTTCCTGATCAATACGACTGCCAGGTTCAACATCTTTGAATACCGTCGGTTCAATAAAAT
Source organism: bacterium (assembly GCA_963693055.1). Lineage (GTDB taxonomy): Bacteria > Zhuqueibacterota > Zhuqueibacteria > Residuimicrobiales > Krinioviventaceae. The sequence continues at coordinate 3,116,400 of OY843751.1, read as the reverse complement.
AGCCTTCATCTGAAATTTTTTTGCCGCCAGTTAGTAATGTATGCTCATTTTTACCATGCTCTATGTATGAAAGGATTTTTTCTTCAGATGCTTTATTGATTACCGGCCCCATATAATTTTTAAAATCTTCAACATTGCCTACAGTTAATTTCTTGGTTTTTTCTACAACCAGATTAACAACCTTGTCGTATATATCTTCAACAAGTATTGCTCTTGAACATGCAGAACATTTTTGACCCTGAAAACCAAATGCAGAAGCAACAATGTTTGTAGCAGCATCTTCCAGATCTGCTTCGCTGTCTACCACAATAGTATCTTTGCCACCCATTTCCGCAATAACGCGTTTTACCCAAATTTGCCCTGGTGACAATTTTGACGCCAATTCATTGATACGAAGGCCAACTTCTTTAGAACCGGTAAAACTTATGAATCGTGTTTTGGGATGCTCTACAATATAATCACCAATTTCGCTACCACTCCCCGGAATGAAATTTAAAACACCTGCGGGTAAACCCGCTTCTTTCATGATCTCAACCAACAAGTAGCCAATTGCAGGGGAATCGCTTGCAGGTTTTAGCAGAACGGTATTACCGGCTACAATTGCTGCTGTAGTCATTCCTGTTAAAATTGCCATAGGAAAGTTCCATGGAGGAATAACAGCCCCAACACCCAGCGGAATATAATTCAACTGCGGAACTTCGTTTGTAAAGGGAAGAACGCCTTTGATCTCACTCCATCGGATCATTTCCCGGGCGTAAAAATCCATAAAGTCAATAGCTTCTGATGTATCTGCTTCTGCTTCCAGCCAGTTTTTACCTGTTTCATAAACCATCCAGGCATTGACTTCAAATTTACGTTTGCGCATAATCTGGGCTGCTTTTAAAAGCACAATTGCCCGTTCTTTTGGGGCTACCCGTTTCCATTTTTCAAACGCAGTTAACGCTGCTTCCATGGCCATGTCTACTTCTTTGATTCCGGCTTTGTAGAATGTGCCAACAACCTGATCTTTTTGTGACGGATTGTAACTCTTGAATGTTTTGTCGCTTTTTACATCTTGACCATTGATGTAGAGGGGATACTCTTTATCAAATTTTGATTTAACTAACGCAAGAGCATCCTGCTGCGCTTTTCGTATTTCCTCTTTGTTGAAATCACAATATGGTTCATTACGAAATTCGGCCAGCATATCCAACCTCCTCTTTAATATTAGTGAATGAGTTAAGAGTACAATTATTGATACTTTTTTATCTCCTGATAAAATGTTGTCAAACAAGCTGCTAATAAGCCATTAATGATTGTATTATTGGTTTCTTTTTCAGACATATATTGCATGGATTCTATGGGGTTGGTTGTTGTATATAAAACCATGATAATAATGGCAATTCTGTATGGTAAAACGGTTACCAAGTTTTGTAATTGTGATTTTTTGACAAATTCATTACTTAATCCGATATACTGGCTAAACTGACCCAAGTGATCAAGCAGCATCGCAAGAATGAGTTTGGCCAGTTCTTTTTCGTTATTATCTTCCAGTAATTTTATAGCTTCAAGACCAAATCGGGCATCAGTTTGGCTGGCTGCCAGATCGTTAAGAATAACTTTTAATTTCTCATTGCCATTTGCAAGTACATCCGGTGACGCCAGGGGATCAATGTGAGCCAATAGTTGAAATGATTTTTGTTCCTGATCTTTTGGAGCTGTAAAATAATCATAAATTGGCATGTTGAGTGCGAACCAACGATTATTTGGACTGTCGTTTCCTTCATCAATTTCTTCGCAAATATCAAGATATATATTTTCAAAATCATGGAACTCGATCAGTGACAACATGTTTTCAACAACAATGTTGATTGGGAGTTCATCTTCCCATTCTAATCCCAAACTAACGGCTTGTCTCATCATTTCATCAGACTTTATAATATTGCCTGTTTTGTAAGCTGCCAGAGCAGCAATAAAAAATGATTCAGATGAACCGGTATTTTGTGCAAGATGTGTTTCTAATTGTTTGAGACTTTGTTCCGGATTCCCCAATATGAGGTCAGCTTCACTTTTTTCTGTTATGTATTGGGGATCAGTGGAAGAAGCGAGGTTTTTATATATTTTTTCTGCTTCTTGAATGTTTTTTAAAGCCAGATTACACCTGCCAAGTAAAAGAAGAAATGTGGTATTATCGGGTTGTGCTTTAACAAGAGATTCCAGTTCTTCTCTTGCTTTGAAATATTCTCCTTGAATGAAATAATTCAAAATGTGGTTATATTCTGATGATAAAGCCATTATGTTTCCTTGTTTCGTTGGAATTAATAAATCTCTTTAAAGATATTACGATATGTTTATGTTTTCTGTTTTTCATAATAAAAAATAATAAGATAAAAAAAGCCCGAGAAAGACTCGGGCTTAAACTTAACTATTTCAAATTTTCAGGATTTAGTGGTTGTAGATCGTTTGTTATAAACAAACCGTCTTTTCGTATAAGCTCTCCGTCGAAATAAATTTCGCCACCTCCGTATTCAGGTGTTTGGATACATACCATATCCCAATGGACGTTTGACCGATTGCCATTGTCTGACTCGTCATAAGCCGCACCCGGTGTAAAATGAAAAGAACCACCAATTTTTTCGTCGAACAAGATGTCCAGCATGGGTTGGGTTATATATGGATTAACACCCAAGGCAAATTCACCAATATACCTTGCACCTTCATCTGTATCCAAAACTTTGTTTAGGATGTCTGTTTTGTCTGAGGTTGCTTTAATGATTTTGCCGTCTTTGAATTCAAGTACTATATTTTCATGCGCAACACCCTGGTAGATGGTTTTTGCGGTATATGACAGTGTACCGTTAACAGAATTTTTGACCGGCGCAGTAAAAACTTCGCCATCAGGAACATTATGCTCACCCGCACATTTGATTGCAGGAATATCCTTAATGGAAAAAGTTAAATCTGTTCCGGGACCTTTAATATGTACCTTGTCTGTTTTTTCCATTCTGGTAACAAGCGCGTCCATTGCTTTTGACATTTTACCATAATCGAGAGTACAAACGTTGAAATAAAAATCTTCAAAAGTTTCACTACTCATATTTGCCTGTTGAGCCATAGAAGAGGAGGGCCAACGTAATACAACCCATTTGGTTTTGGGAACACGAATGTTAATGTGTACCGGTTCCCACCAGTATTTTTGGTAAAGTTTCATTTTGTCCGCAGGGACATCAGACATTTCAGCTATGTTGTGTGAACCTCGCAAGCCCACATAAGCCTGCATTTTGCCCATGCGTTCAGCTTCCAGTTCGCCTGTTAACTGTAATGAAACATCAGTACCTTGGCTGTATAATTCACGCAATATCTTGTTTTGCTTTATTGAAACAAAAGGTTCTCCGCCAGCTTTTTTGACTTTTCTAACAAGGGATACAACCATTTCAGCGGGAATGTCTATTGCTTCAATTAGTATCTTTTCACCCTGTTTTAAGCGTGTTGAGTGATTAACTATTACGTCTGCCAGTTTGTCTAATCTTGGATCTTTCATATGTTTCCTCAGATTTTGTTTCGTTGCGTTGCCAATATAAAGAATTGTTTCTCAATTGTCAACACTTGTTCTGTTTTTCATATTTCTTGTTTGTTGATTCTTTAACAAACATTTGTAAAAGGACTTTTATCTTGAGATTTTCATGCAAAATATGTATGTTAAACTTTTTCTATCAAGGAGTTTATATGGCGATGAGAGAATGCCCATCATGCGGAGTTGATATTGATGAATCAAATGACATTTGTCCTATATGTCAATACGAAATACCCAAACAAAAATCTGTTGTTAAATGGGTCGCTATATTGCTGGTATTGATTTTTGCCTGGCCTTTGATACAACTTTTAATGCGATTTTTACGTTCATTGTAGGAGACCAGGATTTATGTTGATTTGTGATTTTCCACTCTACATATGTATATTATTACCCGCGCTTGCAGTGATTCTCATTGGAATGTCTAAAGCAGGTTTTGGTGGTGGTGTTGGACTTGTAACCACACCTCTGTTGAGTATGGTTTTCCCGGCTAAAGTTGTTGTAGGCTTTTTACTTCCATTGTTGATCATTGCCGATTGGTTTACAATCTATCATTATCGCGGTGAATGGGATTTAAAAAATCTTGTACGATTAATTCCCGGAGCTGTTTTTGGTATCATCATGGGTACCATGTTTGTTGATGTGATTTCTGATGTTGAATTAAAAAGAACCATTGGATTTGTTGCCATTGGATTTTTGATTTTGCAAACACTCCGTTCGCGTGCAGGAAGCCAGTCTCAATATCAACCCAAGTGGTGGCATGGCTTTCTAGCCGGTATGCTTGCCGGATTCCTTTCAGCTATAGCACACTCTGCCGGTGTTATTATTACCATGTTCCTGCTTCCGCAAAAATTACCCAAACGTACATTTGTTGCTACAATGGCTTTATTCTTTGCTGTAGTGAATTTACTCAAAGTCCCCGGGTATTTGATAATTGATTTGATAACCTGGCAGTCATTTAAAACCGGATTGTTTTTTATTGTTTTTATACCCTTTGGGGTAAAATTGGGGGTTTGGCTAAATAATAAAATTCCTCAGGAATTATTTACAAAGATTATTTATGTTCTGGTATTTATAATTGCCGTACAGTTGCTGCTGGGTAAGAATATAATTATGTATTTTATGGGAATGTAATATGAAAGTTTTATTATTTGATATAGACGGAACACTCATGTTAAGTGGTGGTGCCGGTTTGCGAGCCATGAATAAGGCCTTTATTGATGTGTATCATGTTAAGGATGCTCTTGCAGGTGTTAATCTGGCCGGTCGTACAGACACTTCAATAATTGAGGATGCTCTTGAGAAATTTTCAATACCCTTTGATCCATCTGTCTTTCAATCATATAAAGAATGTTATTACAACTATTTAAATGAAGAAATCCAAAAACCTATTGGTGACAAATATCTCATGCCTGGTATTAAAGAGTTGTTACCCAGACTGGTAGAGCATGACGATGTTTATCTGGGGCTGTTAACCGGTAACTGGCAGAAAAGTGGACGCATTAAAATAAATTATTTTGGATTAAACGATTATTTTTCATTTGGTGCCTTTGCTGATGATTCTGGAATTCGTAATGAATTGTTACCATTTGCCATTGATCGCTTTAAACAACAATACAAACTAGAGCCAGATCCGCGTGATGTGTTTGTCATTGGAGATACCCCGGCAGATATTCATTGCGCCAAACCTCACGATGCGGTTTCAATTGCTGTTGGAGCTGCTCATTATACGGTTGACCAGCTTAAAGAGCATGAACCCGATTTTGTTTTCAAAGATTTAACTGACACTGAACGTTTTCTGGAAATTTTAGGATAATATATACATGAAACTTGATGATTTTAATTACAACCTCCCTGAAGAATTGATTGCACAAACTGCTGTAACTCCACGCAGCCATTCCCGACTTTTGGTTGTTCAGGGACAAACACATAAACATGCTCATTTTTATGATTCTATAAATTATCTGCAAAAAGATGATGTACTTGTATTAAATAAAACACGTGTTTTAAAAAATAAACTCGTTGGTAATAAAGTAACCGGTGCAAAAGCAGAAATGATAGTTATGGCACCTATTGATGAACATGTTACCAAAGCACGTATTCAGTGTTCAAAAGTCAGGGTTGGAAACGAGTTTACTTTTAATGGGCACTATGTCAAAGTGGTTGATCAGGAAAATGATATATTTTTTGTAGAATTTAAAGAAAAATTACAATCTGTTATTGATCAGCATCTGTATCCTAATCCACCATATATTAAAAGAACAGTAGGAGACGAGTATCAAACGGTTTATGCTGATGAACCAGGCTCTCTTGCCGCACCTACTTCGGGATTACATTTTACCCCAGAGTTGTTACAGCAGATTAATGATATAGGTGTGAAAATAGTGTATGTTACCCTGCATGTTGGATTTGGTACATTTTTGCCTGTGAGGGATCCCAACATTACCGAGCACAAGATGGAACCTGAATATTATATAATTGACCAGGATTCCGCAGATTTAATAAATAATGCAAAGAGACTTTTTGTTGTTGGTACAACAGCTTTGAAAGCAATAGAGTCTTCTGCCCGTCAAACCGGCAGGGTAGAAGCAAAATCCGAATTTTCTGATATGTTTATTTATCCCGGATTTGATTTTAAATTGCCAATAAAAGGATTGTTTACCAATTTCCATTTACCAAAATCAACACTGATACTGTTGGTAAGCGCTTTCTATGGCTGGGAGAATGTTAAGGCAGCTTATGATTGTGCGGTTGAGGAAAAATATCGTTTTTTTAGTTTAGGTGATGCTACTCTGTTTTTAAAATAGTATTATAAATTCAGGAGATTATTGAATGAAATGTCATGAAATTGATTATGAGATTATTGGCGATGATTTACAGGTGGTTGAGGTTGAACTTGATCCCAATGAAACTGTAATTGCCGAAGCAGGTGCAATGAACTGGATGGACAATGGTATCAGTTTTGAAGCCAAGATGGGCGATGGTTCCAAAGCTGACCAGGGTATGATGGGCAAATTGTTAGATGTTGCTAAACGTACTATTACTGGTGAATCCATTTTTATGACACATTTTACCAATGCTGGTTCAGGCAAAAAAAAGGTAGCATTTGCTGCTCCTTATCCCGGTAAAATTATTCCTATTGATATGGCTACTATTGGCGGTGAGTTGATTTGTCAAAAGGATGCGTTTCTTTGTGCTGCGCTTGGAACTGAAGTCAGCATAGCTTTTACAAAAAGATTGGGAACCGGTTTCTTTGGCGGTGAGGGATTTATTCTTCAGCGTTTAAGAGGTGATGGAATGGCATTTGTTCATGCTGGTGGTACCATTGTAAAAAAACAATTGAACAATGATGTAATTATGGTCGACACGGGTTGTATTGCTGCATTTTCTTCAGGCTTGGATTATGACATTCAAAGAGCCGGGAACTTGAAATCCATGTTCTTTGGTGGTGAAGGATTATTTCTCGCTACATTGCGGGGAACAGGCACTGTATACCTGCAAAGTTTACCATTCTCACGACTTGCGGACAGAATTATTAAAAGTGCTCCTGCAGCCGGAGGTAACCGCAAAGGTGAGGGATCAATACTAGGTGGGATTGGTGATTTAATAGGTGGTGATTGATTTAAAAAAGCCGTTCAACTTTGAACGGTTTTTTTTTGAAATGTTTAAGCAACCCACCATGTTACAATGTTTGAATTTTTAAAAGGAGAACGTTGTGGCCAATTTAAAGAATAAAAAGATTCTAATGTTTGTAGATCATATTTATGAAGATCTTGAGTTGTGGTATCCCAAAATTCGATTGATTGAAGAAGGGGCAAATGTCATCGTTGCGGGTCCGGAGGCTGGTATTGTTTATGAGGGTAAACATGGTTATCCTTGTGAATCAGATATTTCTATCAATGATATCAAGCCAGAGGAATATGATGGATTGGTGATACCCGGTGGATTTGCACCTGACAAGTTACGTCGTCTGGATAAAGTTTTGGAAACTGTCCGGTATTTTCATGAAAAGAACCTGCTTATTGCTCACATTTGTCATGCCGGGTGGATCACTATTTCCGCCGGAATTATGAAAGGGTACCGTTGTACCTCAACTCCCGGCATTAAAGATGATATTACAAATTCTGGGGCAGTGTGGGTAGATGAGCCGGTTGTTGTAGACAGAAACATGATTTCAAGTCGCAGACCTGATGATTTACCCGATTATTGTAAAGCAATTATTTCGTATTTTGAAAACTAGTATTATTTATACCTTCCCGAATTCATACCGGGAAGGTATTCGTTGTGCTTGATCTTCCACCCTGAAATTTTATTGTTTTGATTCCTGTAATTTTATCATAAATTTATAATTAATTATATTGTACATCTTGATTGGATTTTGGAAAATTCCTCTTTTAGGTAAATTGAACATGCATGAAATTAATATTGATACCTGGCGTCGTAAAGAACATTTTAATTTTTTTAAAAATGTAGCATATCCTCTTTATAATATTTGTTTTGATTTGGATATTACAAGCTTGATTGAATTTTCTAAAGTTAATGACCTTCCCATTAATCTTGTACTTGTCTATTTTTCAACTAGAACATTGAATGAAATTGAGAATTTTAAATATCGGTTAAGAAAAGGTAAAGTGATTTTGCATGATTTTTTAACCCCGTCTTTTGCGCATATTGACAAAGGTACTGATTTGTTTAAAATGGTTACAGTAAAAATGTGTACCGAATTAATTGAATTTGTACAATTTGCTAAAGAAAAAGCAGCAAGTCAAAAAGAATATTTTAAAGTTCAGGATTTCATTAATCGAGATGATTTTGTTTTCTATTCTGCAATTCCATGGATATCGTTTACCAGTATTGATCATACAATAAATCTAAAGCAGGAAGATGCAATTCCTCGCATTTCCTGGGGCAAATATTTTTCAAGAGATCAGAAGGTATTTTTACCTTACAATATTCAGGTAAATCATATGTTTGTAGATGGAATTCATTTGGGAATGTTTAAGGAAAAACTTGAAGAATTGATTAATTTTCATGTTTGATGTGATTAAAATTTTATTGAATAATTCTATTGAATTAACTAATATTTAAAATACAAAATTTTAAAAACAGAGGATAAAACTATGGAAAAGTATATTTGTACACAGTGTGGTTATGTTTATGATCCTGAGAGTGGTGATCCTGATAGTGGGGTTGAACCCGGAACAAAATTTGAAGATCTTCCGGAAGATTGGGAATGTCCCGTTTGTGGAGCAGCAAAATCAGATTTTCAGAAATTGTAATGATTTAAAGGGCATAGAAATTTAAATAGATGTAAATCAAGGGGGTTGAAACCATAAGGCTGTCAAACCTGTCATAAACTCCACCATGCCCGGGAATCAGGTTTGATGAGTCTTTAACACCTGCATCGCGTTTAATCATGGATTCAAACAAATCACCATATTGACCAAAACTACCGATTATAGCACCAATAATGATAGAGTCTTTAAGCTCAAGACCGTGAACGAACCAGAAATGGCAGATCAACACGCCAACGATGGAGAAAACAAATCCTGCAGCAGATCCCTCTATTGATTTATTGGGACTAATACGCTTTATCAGTTTGTGTTTACCGAACATGGAACCCAGAACGTATGCAGCAGTATCACATAACCATGTGGTTAACAGGATCATAACCAGCCAGCTGCCACCCCAATTGTATGGAATGCCTTTGTATAAGGGGAGTTGGCGTAATAATATAAAACTTCCCAGTAAAAAGCTGAGAAACAAGGTGCCGAACAATGTTACGGAAGCATTCAATAGGGGAGAACCCTGTTTTTGATACAATTCTTTAAAGAATATTGCAATGATAGACATGAGCACAAAAGTTGCAATTGCTTCGGGAGAGTGAAAATAGATGGATGTTAGAATAATCAGGGCAGAAGCACCACCAATTATCAGTTGCCCGTAAACCTCTTTGTTACGTGACATGTCAAAAAATTCTTTTAGCGACAACCAGGTAACCAGGGTTACAAAGATGAGTAGATAGATTTTACCGAAATAAAATGTAGCTATTAATAATGGCCCCATAACCAGGGCAACAAGAAACCGAACCAGAAAATCTTTATAATTCAAAATACCTCCGGATCCATCATTGCACGGGTTGAATTATATATAACTCTACCTGAGCTAGCCCGTCATTGACGAAATCAAGTTTTTGTGCGGCAGCAAATGTAACGTCAATAACACGACCCTTAACAAAAGGACCTCTGTCGTTGATTCTTACATTGACTGTTTTGTTATTTTTTAAATTTTTAACCTGGACTATGGTACCGAATGGTAATTTTTTATGTGCGGCAGCCATTGCCCACATATTGTATGATTCACCATTTGCGGTCTTGCGCCCGTTCAACTCTTTTCCCATATACGAAGCTATACCACGTTCATATATTTTTGATTGAAAAGACTGCTTTTGATTTGATGGTTCGGATACCATGCTGTTATTCGCTCTATACCTGGGATCCGGAACACAAAATACACTTGGTATTATAATAAAAAATAACAAGAAATGAAAACGATTCCTGAATAAATTCATTGTTTTTATAAAATTTATGGTACTAATGAACCGGTTAGCTGTGATAGTTGAGAAATATTTTGTTCTTTGCACCAGGTATCGAGTCCCTGGGTTATTTGAAAAGAAGCAAGAGGATTATAGAAATTGGCAGTACCGACCTGAATAGCGGATGCTCCCGCCATCATGAATTCCAGAGCATCGGTTGTATTTTCTATACCACCAATTCCCATAATCGGAATGGAAATAGAATTATAAAGTTCATATACTTTAGCGAGTGCAATGGGTTTTATTGATGGTCCTGAATAACCTGCAGTTACTGTTGATATTTTGGGTTTCCGAGTTCTAATGTCTATTGCCATGCCAACTAATGTATTAATTGCGCTTACTGCGTCAGCACCACCATTTTCAACAGCTCTACCAATTTCACCGATGGATGTAACATTGGGTGTAAGCTTGGCGATTATAGGGCGAGTGGTTTGTTTTCGCACATTTTGAGTAACAGCCTCTGCAACCTGAGGATTAGCACTAAAAGAGAGTCCGCCTTCCTTAACGTTAGGGCAGGAATAGTTGAGTTCATAAGCATCAATACCCGGTACATCGTTAAGAATGGAAATAATTTCCGGATAGTCTTTATCGGTTTTGCCTGCTACGTTAACTATGATTTTTGTTGTTAATGTTCGCAAGAACGGCATCTTTTCTTTAATAAATTGTTGTACTCCCACATTAGGTAGACCAATAGAGTTGAGCATGCCCCCGGAAGTTTCTGCAATTCTTGGTGGAGCATTTCCAGGTCTGGGCTCAATGGTTACTGTTTTGGTTACAATAGCACCCAATGCATTCAGGTCAAAAAAATCTTTAAATTCTTCCGCATATCCAAACGTACCACTTGCCACCGATACCGGGTTTGCCATTTCCATACTACCGATTTTAACTTTTAAATCACTCATTTATGATTATATCTTTCATGTTAAATACAGGGCCGTCTTTACAGGCAAGCAAGTAGTCTTTGCCTTCTTTTGTGGGATTCTCAAGCGGTACCGGGCAGCCCATACAGGCCCCAAAGCCGCAAGCCATTATTGTTTCCATCGAAACCTGGGCATTGATATGATATTTCTCTGCAATTTCTTTTACAGCTTTGAGCATGGGTGTGGGGCCACATACATACATTTGTTTACCCTTGACAGTATCAAGTGATGATAAATATTGCTCAAGACTTGAGGTTACCAGCCCCTTATCACCAAAGCTCCCATCTTCTGTGGAAATATGAATGTCGGTGTTAAAAGATTTAAATGCCTCAATACAACATAATTCTTTTGAGTTTTTAACACCAAAAAAGAGGGTGGAGGCAATTTCCCGATCCGCTATGTCCTGCAGCATGAGTATAAACGGAGCTATCCCTAAACCTCCGGCAACAATAATTACCTCGTTCAAATCCTCCGGGTAATCAAATGTATTACCCAGTGGCCCAAGTATGTCGAGCATATCGCCTGTTTTTAATTGAGAGATTGCTTTTGTACCCCTGCCAATCGCCTTGAATAATATGTCAAATGTACCCTTTTCGGGATCACACTGATGTATACCCAATGGTCTGCGCCATAATAAATTGGGAATGTCTTTAATGGAAATATTTACAAACTGTCCTGAATGAGAGTTTGCAGCAATTTCAGGATCAGATAGTGTAAACTGAAATGTATCCTGAGCAGTTTCTTTAATGTCAACAATTGGAACGGGGGTCGCTTTTTTCTTTACTGTCAATTCGTTTTCCCTTTATCTTGGGGTGCGGTATCACTGGCAGGTGGAGTAGCTGGTAGCTCCTGATTTTCCGGTGGCTTTGCTTCGGCTGCAGGTTTGTTTTCAGCTTGATCTTCGCCGGGTTGTTGTGTGTTTACATTTGCAGGCAATGATAATCTTTTACCATCATTAGCTACTGTACTGTCATTTTGAATGACGGAATTGGAATCCAGTGAATCTGCAACTGTGGTAGCTGCTAGCGAATCACCATTAGCTGCGTTTAATGAATCCTGCAATGCTGCTTCAGCTTTGGCAATAGAGTCTGCAATTGCTTTTTGTTTTGCTTCTTCAGCTTTTAGGTAATTGTCTACCGCAGCTAATCTGGGTTTGATCATTTTTTGAGTGTAATCCGTTTCTGGCCATTGCTCAATAAAATTCTTGTACAATTCGAGTGCTTGTTCAGGTTGAACGAGTATTTTTTCATACATCCAAGCCCGTGCAAATGCAGATTTGGGGGCGTATTCTGAATCCGGGTAATTTTCAATAACATACTCATATAACTCGATTGCTTTATCAGGGTTTTCTTCTTCCCAATAGGCATTTTCTGCTTTTTTAAAATAGATAAACGCAGAGTCTATTTTATCTTCAACAATGGCTAAACCCAATAACTTTTTGGCGCCTTTGGCTTGTTCGCTTTCTGGACTAAAAGTAATGAGAGAGTGTAATACTGAATCGGCTTTTATTGAATCCTGCAATACATTTTTATATAAATATCCCAAAGAATACATTGCACTCGTTGAAATAGAAGAGTCTACTTGATTTTCAATTATTGTTTCATACAATCTGGCTGCTGAATCCGGCTTGTCAAAGTTGAAAAATAAAATTTCAGCAAGTGCCATTCGTTTTTCAGCAAGGATAAAGATTTTTTCTCGTTCCTGTTTTGCTTTCATTTCTGCCAGTGCGGCACTGTCTAGCATCGCGGGTTTGGTTGCAATTTTGGCTCCTGTGGAATCTGTTGAATCTGCTGTTGCTGACATTTGCGTAGCAATTGCTGAACGCTCCAGGTCTTCATCCGTAAGATCGAGTAATGTTGCTGGAGGTGGACGATGTCTGCCTGCATAATTTATCCACATTCCATCACTGGAGAGACTAATGGGGGCATCATCGCGTTGCTCCCGTTCTGCCAATTGATTGGGATCACCTTCGCCTTCCGTGGAATCAGTTTCTACATATCTTCCTTCCAGTTTGGCTATTTCTTTATTCAAATCCAATAATATTCGAATATTATCAGATCTGTCTTTTGCGTCTGGTGCGATAAGTGAATTAGCAAATTCACTTCGTACCATATCATAATTTTCTTTGGCTCTTTGATAATCCTTGTTGATATACTCTTCTATTGTACCCAAAGCATAATAACTTCTTGCTGAAGCATCTGTACGTTTATGTTCTTCAATAATATTAAGATACCAATTTACAGCTTCTTCCAATTCTCCTTTTTTATGCAGGTTTTCAGCAAGTGCCAGTTTGATCATAGGGATACGTGTGTCGTCATATTCTGTAGATAATAGCTTGTCATATGTTTCAATTGCGTTATCATATTCTCCTGCAAAACCATATGCGGCCCCTAGTTTATATGTCGCCTGAGATTTAAATTCTTCATTTGGGCTTTCTTTAGCAGATCGTTTAAAAAGATTAATAGCTTCCTGAAAGTCTTGCAATTCAATATTACATTCACCCAATCTATAGAGCGACATGGCACGAATGAGTTTATCATCGGCTTCTTGGGCAGAACTGGCATAGTTTTGAGCGGCCAGTTCATAACTTTGCTTTTTAAAATACAAACCGGCAAGCTCAAATTTGGCTTCTTCCTGAATTTCCTTGGGGGTATTTTTAGCAATAGATAAATTTAAAAATTGTGTTTCTGCTGTATCAAATTCTTCCAATCCTAGTTGGCATTTTGCCATTAATAATTTCGCTTCCGGAATAAAATCACTATCCGGGTATAATTGCATAATCTCTTCAAATTTTCGTTGTGATTTTTTGTATTCCTGGCGATAATAAAAGCATCTTCCCAATAACATCAGTGCATCATCAACATACTTGCTATCCGGATAAAATTCCAAAACTCTTGATGCTCGTTCAATAGCTTTTTGGTAGTTTTGCATTTCCTGCTGACTGGGTTTTTCAGAAGCATTTATCGTGGCTTCACCGGCTTTTTTTCTTTCTGCTTTTTCCTGTTCGGTAAGCTCAACAACCATTTTCTTTTCACGCTCTATTCTGTCTTTTTCTGCATCTTTATAAAACTGTTTAGCATTGTAAAACGTGTTATAATATGCACAGCCTGAAAACAAGAGTACAAACGTTGGAATTATGAATAAAACAATTTTAAAATATTTTCTGTCAAGCATTGATTTTCCTAAATGTATGTATTGACTTTAGCAACTCTGGTATTTTTTCACCTGTTTTACCTGGTATAAATTGGTCAACAAGTGGAGTAAGAGGTGTTTCTGTCATGTTAATTTCAATTAGCAATGCACCATTTTTACTCGCTTCTTGTGGAAGCATGGCTGCAGGATAAACAACAGATGAAGTTCCTGCAACTATGAATACATTGGCTGATACCGCTGCTTTGAAAGATGCTTCAATAACATCCTCTGGAAGGTTTTCACCGAACCAAACAACATTTGGTCTTAGCAAAGCGCCACATGTGCATTTGGGCAGTTCTGTTGTTTTTGAATAGTGTATATTGTCATAGTTCTGATAACAGCGGTTGCAACGGCTTTTATGGATATTACCATGTAACTCTAGTACATTTTTACTACCAGCCATTTGATGCAAACCATCCACATTTTGAGTACAAAGAGTAAAGGTATTGAACAATGTTTCTAATTCATAAAGTGCGTAATGACCTGGATTCGGTTTAACCGAATTAATAATGGACTTTCGGTATTCATACCATTCCCATACTAATTCCGGATTCTTACTGAAAGCTTCCTGACTGGCAAGTTTGATAGGATCAATGTTTTTCCAAAGACCTTCGTTACCTCGAAATGTGGGAACACCACTTTCCGCACTAATACCTGCTCCTGTTAGTATTACAACATTTTGAGCATTAGATATCTGTTTCAAAATTTTTGAATCAATATAACTCATTCATTAAATGGCTAAAACGCTCTCAAGTTCCGTAGTTTTTAAATTAATAAGAGAAATCACAATAATCAATAGCTATGTGGTATTTATTGATTTTTATTGGAGTTGTTCTATTGCTTTTAACCGGTCAATAGCTCTTTTTCTGTATTCGAGCGATCCACGGTGGTAGGGATTAATTTCAAGCGCCTTGTCCCACATGAGTATTGCGGTGCGATAATTTTCCTTTGTATACATTTCAAGACCCTTGTTGAAATAATCATCAACCTGTTCGTTCAGTTTTCTCTGGCACTGTTCGAGGTAACGTAATGCTTGAATGTTTTCAGGATCTTTGATTAGTATCTGGTTGCAAATTTCCATTGACTCGAGATAATTCTGGTTTTGATACTCACGCAATGCATTACTTAGCATTTGACGGGTATCCATATGGTTAATAACATCTTTGCGCATATTAACAGCTGTTGAAAAATCAGGATTTTCAACAAGAGCACTATCAAGAACGGCAAGTGCCAGTGTATAATTTTCACTATCTATATGAATTTGGGCTCTGTCAATAAACGCGATAGTCTTGCCGCTGGTTTTATCGTCAATTGAATTTAAATATTGCCTGGCTGTGGTATTGTTTGAATCTAGTTTGAGGATTTTGTTAAATATTGTTTTCGCAGATGAATAGTTACCCTGGTTAAACTGATTTTTACCATTTCTAATATATTGATTAATTATTTGATCAACTTTTTGATTTATAAAGCTGATTTTATCTAATGCTACCTGATTACTGTTATCGATTTCAAGAATCTGCTTGTAACGTTCTATGGCCTGAAGCCATAGCTTGCGTGCTTCAAGATTTTGTGATTCTTGT
The DNA here is from genome assembly GCA_963693055.1 of bacterium. GTDB lineage: Bacteria > Zhuqueibacterota > Zhuqueibacteria > Residuimicrobiales > Krinioviventaceae. The sequence goes on along the minus strand of OY843751.1, from coordinate 3,100,563 downwards.
AATAATTCATCTATGCGTTTAATATTGTTTGCCCTGTCGCGTTCAATTCTTTCAATATATTCACTTGCATCATTATATGCAGGATAAAATACAAGAGCGCTTTTGAATTCATTTTCGGCCAGGTCATATTTTTTCTGACTGTAATAACCCAGACCAGCAAAAAAGTGATTCTCTGCCTGCTTGTATAACCGCGCGTTGGTGTCTGCAAGGTATTGTTCGGATTTTTGGTGATCTGGTCTTACTAGTAGAATTGATTCAAAAATTTCTTTGGCTTTAAGTAATTCATTCTTTTCAAAGGTAGCTACGCCTAACTGAAATCGACGTTCCGTATGAACATTGACTTTGGGGCGTATTCTTTCTAATGCAGCTTGAGCTTGTATATTATCTGGCTCTAATTTCAATACTTGCATGTAATGCATGGCAGCACTTATATACCATTCATTTTTTTCAAGTTCCATGGCGGTTTTGAGTGTCTTTTTTGCTTTAATAGTATTTTGTATAATCAATGGAGACAGCGTTTGAAAATATTTTTCTGCTTTAGAGTTATCCGGATCCAAATCAAGTGCACGTTTTGTATAATATAATGCTTCATGGGGCAATTGATTCTCTATCGCTTTTTTTGCCAGTTCATGCTCTTCTTCAGAGCGTTTAATATACGATGTTCCAACCGGAATGGCAGTGGAAAAAACAATTCGTTTGGAATCATAATCATAGGCTAATTGTAAGTCAAAACTTTTCATATTAATCTCTGCACCCAGTGCAGTTTGATTAAATTTGTAATCCATTATACCTGCTATGAACTTTATGTTTCTTTGGATGGGGAGGATGAAACTCAAATGAGAGGTGTTTTCAACGCTTTGCATGTGGTATGCAAACACGATTGTGAATCCATCCGGAGTAAGTCTATAGGACGCACCTACACGAGTTTGATGTGAATGCTGTTGTTCTGTTAGCGGTACATGTTGTACACTCATACCCAAAGTTAAACGATCTCTGAAAGCCGGTGATTCAAGAAAGGAAAGGGGGGGGAATCTTTTGTAAATTGAATTGGGATTGTTGTCAGCCCTTATATAAAAACCAGCTCCAAATGATACCCAATTTTCAGTCTCTGTTATTGCATTATTGATACCTATACCGGTATAGACAAATTTGCTAATTTGTTTTCCCCAACCCAGGCTATATAGTTCGGTACCTGAGATATCTTTTTGGGTATGGGCTATACTTGCAGAAACAGTGCCAAGCATGGGATAAAATTGAGAGTAACCTGTATAGGTCAAGTGATAAGGTTCATTAATAGAAACTACAGTCTGCTGTTGTTTCAAATAGCCCAAAAGTGCAGGATTCCAATATAATGCGGTAGGATCATATATTTCAACAACACCTGATCTACCCAAAGTAATGGATTTAGCTCCAGGTGAAAAACGCAAAATGCTGGATTGGGCAAAAACCCCATTAATAAAGACTAGTATGGAAAAAATTAGTATATGATTTTTATTCATGCTGTTCTTTTAAAAAAGAAGCCTTTCTACATAATCAGAACCTGTTCATATCCAATCTCAACAATGGATATAGGATCTTTTTTACCTTTAACTTTGACTGGAGCCAATTCAACAGTAGGATAATCATTATTGATTAAAGGTGTAATATGTACCGGTGCAAGAATTTGTCCTGATTTGGCTATTGAACAAAGACGAGCGGCAACATTTACTACATCCCCAATTACAGTAAAGTCAAGTCTGGATCTGGAACCCATTTTTCCCAGAATTGCATTGCCTGTATTTACCCCGCATCCCATATAAAATGTAACCTTGCCGGCTGCAGCACGGCGTTTATTTAGCATTTTTATGGATTTTTGAATTTCAACGGCAGAATGGATTGCGTCCATTGTTTGCGTTTTACCAATGAATATTGCCATGATTTGATCGCCATAAAACTTGTCGATATATCCATTGTTTTCTTCAACAATACGTGACTGTAGATCGTGATATATGTTTATTAATTTTACAATTTCTTTGGGACCCAGCCTTTCGGTCAGCATGGTAAAATTTCTGACATCCGTAAATAATACGGTAACTCTTCTGTTCTCACCTTCGGGGGGCAGGTTTTTCAATTCACCATTTTTAATTTTTTGCATAGTCAATTGAGATACAAATTTTTGCATTTGGAGTTTTTCTCTCAAATGACGGGTCATTTTGTTAAATTCCTGGGCAAGTTGTCCCAATTCGTCATTTGATAAAAGGGGGATCTCTACATCAAGTTTACCGTTAGATATCTTGCGAACACCTGTAACTAGCGCATCAATTTGACGGGTCATTCGTTGGGCCACAAAAGAGATGGAGAAAACAGAGAGGAAAATAATGGCGATTGAAAATAAAACAATTGTTCGGGTTGCCTGATTTATAGGCTTCATAATACTATCTTTATAAAATCCCAAAACAGCAACCCCCAGATATATGGGTTTGTCAGAATTTCCTTTGGCAAGAATAGGGTGGATGTACTCTATAATACCATCTTTTTCTCGAATTAGTTTTTCCTGCAAGTTGCTGAACAGAACACTGTCTCGATTACTGATTCTCCTGTTTCTTAAATCCCGGCCACTTGAATCCACAGCTGCTATAAAGTACCCTTCTCGATCAATCACACAGGCATAATTCATGCCCTCAATTTCTTCATTTGCCAGATTAAATATAGCTTCCCGAATATGCCCCAATTGTTCTGAATTTACATTTCCATCAACATCGGGAGTATAATAGAGAATAAAGTCGTCTTTAATGACCTGGGAAATATGTCTTAAAGAAAGATCACAAGTCTGCGCAAGCCGGGTACTTAGAATTTGTTGACCTTTTTGAATAATTACAAAGCTCAGTATGCTGAACAAGCCAATAAATAACAATCCTAAAATGATAATCAGTTTTTGTCGAATACGAAGAGACGCAAATCTCCATTTCAATTTAAAATAATACGATACAATGCGTTTGCTAATATTTTTTAACAATCTAATCAAAATCTGTTTATCAATCCGTTTTATTATTATGAAATGCCTTAATTGACAATTTCAAGTTCTTCAATTATTATTGTTGAATCTTTAGGTGAAAACGATGAAGGCATTTGTCTTTGTAGAAAAATACCCAAAGCAAGTACAACAAGTAACAAGATAACCAACCGTAATGTTGACATTCCTGCTGGTCTGTCTGTTTTGCGTATTCTTTTAAATTGAATACGTTTTTGTTCACCCTCTTCAAGCTCTGGATTATAAAATCTTGGATTATAATTGAACTTTCTGGGTTTATTGATATTTAACATATTCACCTTTTTGTTGTAATACTTGTCTATTTATTAAAATACAATATAAATAACAAGTTCCGTAAAATTTTACTAAATTAACTTAAATAAATCACAAACAATAATCAAGTGATTTTAATAATGCTTTTTCTTATATTAGTTCATGTGATTGTTGTCAAAAAATGATGAATTCTCATGTTATTAAAGGAGACGCTTTTGGATAAAAATGATAGATCATTTGAAAGATTGGTTGAGATTATGGCGTTATTGCGGAGTGATAATGGTTGTCCCTGGGACCGTGAACAAGACCATAAATCAATACGTCAACATCTTTTAGAAGAAGCATATGAAGTTATAGAAACCATTGATGAAGAAAAGTATGACGAGCTACCCGCTGAATTGGGTGATTTGCTGCTGCAAGTGATATTTCATGCACAAATTGCCGCTGAAGCAAATCGTTTTAATATATATGATGTAATTGAAAATATTAATGAAAAACTGGTGCGAAGACATCCACATATTTTTGGAGATGAAACTGTAGAATCCGCAGAAGAGCAGGTTTCATTGTGGGAACAAACCAAAGTGAAAAAAGAGGGCAAAAAATCTGCTATTGATGGTGTTCCCAATCAGTTACCGGCTTTGGTGCGGGCCTATCGTATTCAAAATAAAGCTGCTGCTGTTGGTTTTGACTGGCATTCAATAGAACCGGTGTGGAGCAAAGTGGCAGAAGAAATTAAAGAGCTTGAAGAGGTTGTAGAAGAAGGTAATAAAGATAGGATTGAAGATGAGCTTGGCGATATGTTGTTTAGTATTGTAAATGTCTCGCGGTTTCTCAAAGTGAATCCTGAAGATGCATTGAGGCGTGCTATAAACAAGTTTGATAATCGTTTCCGAAAGGTTGAAGCTGATTTTAAAGAACGTGGTGTTACCTTGTTAGATTCCACTCTTGAAGAAATGGATGCAGTCTGGGACAAGGTGAAAGAAGAAGAAAATTAGATTTATTTGAGATCCTGAAAATGGGGGAGCAGGGTTTCCCATGTTTCATATAAACCCTGTGAAATTACTTTACTATTACCAGCAACCGGCATAAAATTGGTGTCGCCATTCCAGCGTGGTACAATGTGATAGTGAATGTGTTCGTCAATACCTGCACCTGCTGTTTTACCTAAATTCATTCCGATATTAAATCCTTCTGCATTCATGGTTTTTCTAATGATTTTAACACTAGTCTGTATCAATGATGAGATTTCTTTATTCTCTTCATCATTCAATACTGTAATATCAGACAAATGCCTGTATGGGACAACCATCAAATGTCCATTATTATAGGGATAATAATTCATAATAATAAATGAATACTGACCTCGATAGAGGATGAAATTTTCATCATCTTTGGATTCTTTGGGCTTTACGCAAAAAATACAACCGCTAGGTTTTGGTGATAAAATATATTCAATTCTCCAGGGGGCCCACATTTTTTTCATATTACACCTTGTTGTTTAACTGAAAAAGGCACGGCCAATTGACCGTGCCTTTTATAAAATTATTCTTCTTCTGCTTTAGATTCTGCAATGACCTTTGCTTCAACTTCTTTTGGCATGGGGTCATAATGAGAAAATGTGCGTGTAAAAGTTGCACGACCCTGGGTAATTGATCTCAGGGTGGTTGAATAGCTGTGTAATTCAGCCAACGGTACTTTGGCTTTCACTACCTGAAAACGACCAGCTGCATCCATACCCTGGATTTTTCCACGGCGGCTAGACATATCGCCCATTACATCGCCCATGTATTCTTCGGGACATTTTACTTCAACGTCGTAAATGGGTTCAAGCAGAATGGGTTTGGCATTTTTAATTGCCATTTTAAACACTTCGCGTCCGGCTATTTGGAACGCAATTTCTTTAGAATCTACAGGGTGCTCTTTACCATCATATACGATTGCTTTAACGTCTACAACTTTGTAACCTGCAACAGCACCACCAACAAGTACTTGTTGAATGCCTTTATCAATCGCCGGAATAAATCCTGATGAAATAGCGCCACCTACAACTTCACTGGCAAATTCATAACCCACGCCGCGAGGTTGGGGTTCAATACGCATCCAAACTTCAGCAAACTGACCGGCACCACCTGATTGTTTTTTATGTCTGTATTTTTCATCTGCTTTTGCAGTTATAGTTTCGCGATAGGGGATCTTGGGTTTCTTTTGATCCACTTCAACACCATAACGTTCTTTCAAGCGTTGAATGATAATTGTGAGGTGCATTTCACCCTGCCCCGATACTACAGTCTGTTTTAATTCAGGATCAATCTTGATTGTAAAACTGGGGTCAATTTCATGTAATGTATGAAGACCTGTTGAGATCTTTTCTTCGTCACCTTTGTTTTTCGGAGAAACAGCAATTTCAACAACAGGTTCATGAAATGTAACAGGTGCAAAAGTAAAAGGACGTTTTTTATCTGTTAAAGAATTTCCTGTATGAGTATCTTTGAGTTTAACCAGAGCGCCAATATCTCCTGTCCCAAGCACAGCAGTTTCTGTACGGTTTTTGCCATTCAACAGGTAAATCTGACCAATTTTTTCAGACGAGTTTTTAGTTACATTAAGAATTTCTTCACCTGATTTAATTGAACCAGACATAACTTTGATTAACGATAATTCACCAACATGCATTTCAGACATGGTTTTAAATACCAGTGCAGAAAATGGTTCAGATGGATCTGATTTTACTTCAATTTCATTACCATCTTTATCTGTTGCCACTTCAGAAGGACGATCAACAGGTGAGGGACCGTATTCACAAATAAAGTCTAATAAAGCTTGAGGGCCATAATTCAATAATGCTGAACCACATAGAACAGGGAAAACACTACAATTCAATATACCAGCTTTTAAACCTTTGACAATTTCTTCATCGGTTAATTCTCCTGCTTCGAAATATTTTTCAAGCAGTTCATCATCACTTTCAGCAATTTTTTCAATCAATTCATTACGTAATTCTTCAGCTCTTGATTGCAAGTCAGCAGGAATATCTCCCTGAGTAAACTTGCCAGTGTTGTCACTGAATGTATACATTTTCATTTTCAATACATCAACAATCGCATTAAAATCTAAACCCTGGTTTACAGGGAATTGAACAACAGTAACACCGTTCTCATAAGCTTCTTGCGCCATTGCAACAGCATTGTCAAAATTTGCATGTTCTTTATCTAATTCATTAATAAAAAAGAGTCTGGGGGTATTGTATTCTTCAAGAACTTCCCAGGCAATCTCGGTACCTACTTCAACGCCAGATTGTGCATTTAATAAAACTACGGCAAGGTCAGTAACTCTTAGGCCACATTTAACTTCACCAACAAAATCAAGGTATCCTGGCAAGTCAATAACATTGACCTTGTTTTTTTTCCATTCCAAATGTAAAACGGATGTATTAATTGATATTTTTCTTTCAATTTCATCTGTACGATAATCGGATAATGTTGTTCCGTCATCGATTGTTCCTAATCTATTGGTTTCACCGGCGGAAAACAGTAAAGCCTCGGCCAATGAAGTTTTACCTACAGATTGATGCGATACCAATCCTATGTTACGAATTTCGTTAGGACTATAATCTTTCACAGTTGTCCTCCTATTTTCAAGCCTTTAAATTAAAAAACAATTATTTTCTTTTCCTCTTATTTAATCGGTTGTTTTTTTAACAACCGCTTTAAAACCCTTCCCGTTGGGCTTTTGGGTAATTCATTTATGAATTCTACATATTTGGGAGTTTTATAAACAGGTAATGATTCCCTGCAAAATGCGATTAATTCCTCCGGTGAAACCGGTTCTCCGTTATTAACTACAATAAATGCCTTAACCTCTGAACCCTGTACATTATCCGGTACACCTACTACTGCAACTTCAACAACTCTAGCATGTTCCAATAATATTTTTTCAACTTCTTGTGGTTGGATTTGGAATCCACCTTTTATGATAATGTTTTCTTTTCGTTCTTGAATAAATAAATAATAATCGTCATCAAGGTAACCAATATCACCTGTGAATAACCAATCATTTTGGAGTTTTTTTGCTGTTTCTTCTTCATTGTAGTAATATCTATTCATGTTGCTTGGGCTGTTGATCCAGATTTCACCGCTTTGGAAAGGACGAAGTTGTTCTCCTTCATCATTACGAATCTGTACATCAACACCAACCAGGGGTAACCCAACTGAACCGGTTTTTCTGTCATGGTCAAGACGGGTTGAAGTAACAAGGGGGCCTGCTTCAGTTAATCCATATGCCTGCAAAATAAAAGAATTATATTTTTCTTCAAATTGTTCAATAATTTCAGCTGGTAGTTTCCCACCGTAACTCATACAATATTTTAAAGATGGTAATTTTTCATCAGTATCGCTTTCTACTAAATTTTTAAATATTCCTGGCACTGCGGCCATAAATGTAACATTATAGGTTTGAATGGCTTTTGTTATTTCTTCCGGTGAGTATCTTGGCATTAAAACAATTGAAGCACCTGTAAATAAAGAGGCGTTCAAGATCAACGATTGTCCCAAGGGATGAAATAATGGTAGTACAGCTATGAGGGTATCATCAGAAGCAAAGCGGAACATGTCTGCGCAGGTTACAGAATTGGAATATAAAGCATTATGCGATAATTCTGCACCCAATGGATGATCTGCTATCCCCGATGTGTAATTGATAACAGCAACATCTATATCTTCCACTGGTGCCATATTTTCGAGGATTGGAGAATCGGAAATGAGCTGCGTAAGAGCAATTGAACCGCTGGGTATGTTTTCACCAAGGATTAATACATTTTTACATTCTGGAGATGCCTGGGCGGCAGGTAATGCCTGGCCCTGAAATCCTGTCCATGTAATTAATGCAGAGGCTCCTGAATCTTTAAGAATAAACTCTATCTCTTCCTTGTTATACATAATGTTTACAGGAACTACTATAGCACCAAGAGATAGAATCCCAAAATAACTAATACAAAAGTGAGGTACATTGGGAAGTAATAATGCAACTCGGTCACCTTTTTGAATACCTAATGATTGTAATCCGCTGGCAAGACGTTGTGATGCTTCGAACAGTAATGAATAATTTAATTCGTTGGAACCAAATATCAAGGCGGTTTGATCAGAGTATTTGGAGCGGGTGGAGTCGAGAATGTCAATTAAAGTTCCCAAGTTAAAGCGACCTCAGTAAGATAATGTAAATATTTTAAAAAGCACAGAAATCAAGATAAATGGATTCTCTGAAAAAATCAAGTACATTTTCTTAACATTATCTTTTTATTTTATTTACATGTTTTTTGTTTTTATGATATTATTTTTTCTGCTATTGTTTTAATATGTTGTTTTTATGGTGATTAAGTTGCGATTTGCACATTGACAACAGTTTAAATGTTTTGATAAAATATCTTGATTATCATTACTGGAAATTGTAAGTTTTATATCTTAATTTATATGGAACTCGAGGTGATAAATGCCAAATCTTTCAATATTTCAAATTGGATCAAAAGGACAAATTGGAGCCAATTTGCCAGATTGTGATGTACCAATCCGTTCTAATTCAGAGTTGATTCCTGATAGCTTTTTAAGAAAATCTCCCGCACGTTTGCCTGAAGTAAGCGAGCCAGAGGTTGTTCGACATTTTGTTAATCTTTCTACATTGAATCATCATGTTGATAAAGACTTTTATCCGCTGGGTTCATGTACAATGAAATATAATCCCAAAATCAATGAAGATATGCAGGCATTGCCAGGATTTCAGGCATTGCATCCGTTACAGCCGGAATCAACTATTCAGGGCGCGCTGAAATTATTATCCGAGATGTCAGAATATCTTTGCGAGGTTTCCGGATTAAAAGCAGTTTCCTTGCAGCCTTCTGCAGGTGCCCATGGTGAATTTGCCGGTTTAATGATGATTCGCAAGTATCATGAATCAAAAGGGAAACCCCGTAAATATGTATTGATACCAGACTCTGCTCATGGAACAAATCCTGCCAGCGTTACCATTGCAGGTTACGAATCTGTTTCTATAAAATCTAATGCTGATGGATTGGTTGATTTAGCGGACCTTGAATCCAAATTAAATGATGATGTTGCGGCATTTATGTTGACGAATCCTAACACATTGGGTATTTTTGAAACACAAGTAGACAAAATTTCCAAGATGCTTCATGATATTGGTGCTTTGATGTATATGGATGGGGCAAATCTAAATGCGTTGCTTGGCATTGTACGTCCCGGTGATTTGGGTTTTGATGTTGTTCATTTTAACCTGCATAAAACCTTTTCGACTCCTCATGGTGGTGGCGGTCCTGGTTCTGGACCTGTAGGTGTTTCAGCAAGAGTAGTAGATTTCTTGCCAAAGCCCTGTATTAAAAAAGAAAATGATAAATATACATTGTATTGTGATTTGGAAAATTCAATTGGCAAGGTTTGTACCTTTTATGGCAATTTTGCTGTTATTGTTCGGGCGTATACATACATTCGAATGTTGGGTGCAAAAGGATTGCGCCAGGTAGGAGAATGGGCAATTATTAATGCCAATTACCTGTTATCACTGGTTAAAGATTATTATGAATTGCCTTATAAATCAAAAACCATGCATGAATTTGTTTTATCTGGTGACAGACAAAAAGCCAAAGGTGTTAAAACATTAGACATTGCAAAACGTCTTTTGGATTTTGGTGTTCATGCTCCTACAGTTTACTTTCCTTTAATTGTTTCTGAAGCATTAATGATAGAACCTACCGAAACAGAAAGTAAGCGCTCTATTGAACGTTTTGCAAATATAATGATCCAAATTGCAAATGAGGTAGAAGAAAATCCGGATCTGTTGAAAAACGCTCCACATACTACCCGAGTTTCCCGATTAAATGAAGCTCTTGCAGCCCGAAATTTAAATGTTAAATATACTTTTGATGAATAATCTCTCCATATATTAACGGATACATAAAGGATGCATTTTTGGAGTCAAGTGAGTTACAAAAAAAATCAAAATTACTAGTTGTTGACGACATACCTTCAAATATCAAAGTACTTGTTTCATATTTGGAAAAAGATTATCAGTTAATTACTGCTGAATCGGGAAAAGAGGCCCTTGAACTGGTTGAAAAAGAAAATCCCGATTTAATATTGCTTGATGTAATGATGCCCGAACTTGATGGATTTGAGACATGCAGAATTATTAAAAGTAAAGATGAACATTTTTATATTCCTGTGATATTGGTCACAGCACTTGATGATATAGAAGACAAAATTACAGGTATAGAATCTGGCGCTGATGATTTTATTACAAAACCCGTTAACAAGCATGAAGTTAAGGCAAGAGTAAAATCATTATTAAGAATTAAATTATTACATGACCAGTTGCAGGATAAAGTTAATCAGCTTGAAGTTGCCCAGGAGACACTGCAGGAATTGGCAACAACAGATGGCTTGACCAATCTTTATAATTATCGTTTCTTTAAAGATACTTTAACTAAAGAGATTGAACGTGTTAAAAGAAATCAGTCCTGCTTTTCGTTGATCTTGTTTGATATTGATGATTTTAAAAAATACAATGATACGTATGGACATCTTGCAGGTGATGAAATTTTAAAGTGTATTGCTGACTTGTTACGAAAGAATGTAAGAAGTAATGATGTTGCAGCCCGTTATGGCGGTGAAGAATTTGCTTTAATATTGCCTGATACTAACAGGGATTCTGCAATGACTGTAGCATCAAAAATTAAAACTTTGATTGATAATGATATGTTTGGAAATCATAGAGTCAATTCGCCGGTTCGAATAACTATAAGTGTAGGCGTTTCAACGTTTCCCAAAGATGGAACAACTCTTGAAGAGATTATTGATTGCGCTGACAGAAGACTGTATATTGCCAAAGACCGTGGAAAAAATCTAGTAATTGATGAAGGATGATCTAATATATGACAAACTGGCTTAATCAGCAGCTAAATAGCAAACTGTTTAAGAAATTATTTATAGCTATTGTAATTGCCACAATTATTCCAATTGTTTTATTTGCTGTATATGCAATTTTTAATGGATTATTATTTTCAAAATATTCTGTATTATCTATTGTTTCGATAATTGTTGGAATATTGTTTATCGTTTTATCGATTTCCGGGGTAGTTGCCTTTTATATTTCGCGATACATAACAACACCCATAGCTGAATTTACCAAAAGTGCAACTGAAATTGCCAGAGGCAAGTTTTCGCATAAAATTGAATTGCAATCTGATGATGAACTCGGCAGATTGGCTAAATTATTCAATTACATGACTACTGAGATTCGTCGATTAAATGAGATGAATCTTGCCCAGATAATTGCAGAGCGCAATAAAACCCAAACCATTATTAAAAACATTGCGGATGGTGTAATTGTAACTGACCCCAATTACAAAATACTTGTTGTAAATTCAACTGCGGAGCGATGGTTTGGTCTGGATGAAGGACAAGCACTGGAAAAAACGTTGATGGAATGCATCGATGAACCCAAATTGCAGCATCTTATACAGGAAGCAACCCATCACGACAAGCTTGAATTACCCTCTGTAGACATTGAAATCAAACAAAAAGGTAATTGGCAGCCATTAATTTTGCAGGCAAATGCAGCACGGGTATTACATCAAACCGAAGGTCTTATTGGTATTGCTACCATATTACGTGATATTACCCAGCAAAAAGAAATTGATAGGATGAAAACAGAGCTGGTTTCAATGGTAGCGCACGAACTCCGTTCTCCATTAACCAGTATTTCCGGATTCAGTGAGTTGTTGTTAGACCCTGATCTGGATAGAGAGCAGGCAAGTGAGTTTGCTTCCATCATTATGAAAGAATCAAGCCGATTAGGTGAATTGATTAATAAATTTTTAGATATTTCAAGAATAGAATCCGGAAGAATTCAACCTCAGAAATCTAAAGTTGATCTGCTTGAAACAATACAAATTGTTGTTGGCAATAATTCTTTTCTGGCCACTCAAAAACAAATTACTGTTCAGGTTGACGAGCCCGAAACACCTGTGTTTATTTGGGCAGATAATGGTATGATGGAGCAGATTATACTCAATTTATTTTCCAATGCTATCAAATACAGTCCGGATAATACACGCGTTTCTTTGGCGCTGGAACATGAAAATGGAAATGTATTTTTTAAAGTCAGTGATGAAGGCTTTGGTATTCCTGAGAATGATTTGCAAAATATATTTAAAAAGTTTTACCGGGTTTCAGAAAATGAGAAAACCAGAGACATACGGGGCTCTGGTTTGGGATTGTCACTGGTGAAGCAATTAGTCGAAATACATGATGGGCAAATAAATGTGACAAGCGGTGTGGGGAAAGGATCTACTTTTACTCTAACATTTCCTCTCATGGAGTCCTGATTTTTTTTATCTTTAAAGTAAATTTTTTATTGTATTGAATAAATATTTTCTTATATTTATAATTGTGAATGATGGGATTGTGGGTTAATGAAGGTGCAAGCACTATGAAATATAAGCTTTTGTTAGTTGATGATAATGTTGATATGCTTTTAATTGGAAAGCGTATCTTTGGACGGGCAGGATATGATTTTTACACTGCTCGAAATGGTCACGAGGGGTTAGAGTCCGCTAAATTCCACAAACCAGATGTTATAGTACTTGATTTCATTTTGCCTGATATAACCGGTAAACAGTTTATTCAAAAATTACATACTCAACCTCAATATGAATCCATAAGAAATATTCCTATTGTTGTATTAACTGCCAAGGCAGATGAAGTAGACAATTTAATGGAATGTTATCGCATGGGTATGAGAGCTTTTTTAAATAAACCTTTTGGTCATAGAGAACTGGTAAATGTTGTGGATAATGTTGTGCGGTTATCTAAATTGGAATCCAACAAGATGCAACCACCACCACGCAATGGAAAATCTCATCCCACTTCTGCTGAGCATGAAACTGAATGGATGGATGATTTGTCTCTGGCCACTTCGACAATTGCTAGCCTTTGTAAACAATTATTTGATAATGAGATGGGGAACCTTACTGAACAACAAAAGATGGATGTATATGCAGTTTATAATAGCAGCAAAAGGATGTCACGTATTTTAAATCGAAAAAATGAAAAGCTGGATAGTCTTGTAAGCAATTAAACATCCAGCATCAATTTACCTTTGTCTATAATCTTTTTACCCCTTAATTCAACAGTTGATTTATATGCTACCAGGTGTATTGGATATATTTGGTTCATTTTAGAACTCTGTGTTGGATAGTATCCTAATGTGATGTGGATATTGCCAAGGACTTTTTGATCTTCCAGCGGATTACCACTGTTTTTTAATGATTCATTTGTACCAATACCAAATTCTATAATATTCCTGCTATCCGGACCCATTTTGGCCAGTTTTTGGCGTAAACGTTTAGCAGAAGTACCTCCTGAAATCCGGACAGCGCGTCCATCTTTAATGTGCACTACCAATTTATCCGGATCATCCTTGCTCATTTCAGAACAATTATCTACAACAAATTCTCCATCACAGGTTTCAGGAACAATAGATGCTTCACCGGCAGGCAGGTTGGAGAATGTTCCTTTTGCATTTACTAGTCCGGTTTCTGCAAAACCTTCATGAGTGGTTATGGGTATAGAAAGATTTGTACCGTTAGGACAAGTTAAAGAGACTACTTTAGAGATGGAAAGAATATCGCTGATTTTTTTGCTGAGATAGTGAATACGTTTAAAATTTGTTTTACCCAATTTGGCAAACGATGAATCGGTAATATTGGGTAAACATATTATTCGTGTGCCATTCTGATTTGCCTGAATTTTACTATCCCAAAATGAAATTGATGGATCAGTTAAGGCAATAATTGCATCCATTTCACCAAGGAATTTTGAAATATTTGTAAAGTTGTCTTTATAAAATTTGTCAGGTATTTCAAGCTTAAAAGTATTAAATATCTTTTTGGAGCATTCTTGATGTAAAAAAGCAGCAATATCCTGGTAGGGAGAATGGTATAAAATTAGAATACTTTCATCTTTTTTTATTTCCAAACAATTCTTTAATAGTGATTGTGCTGTTTCAACCATTTTTTTCATGTTTTTCCTGCGAATCTTTAACCGTTTCATCAATACCAGAGTGTAGTATGATAAAGTTGTGTTTTCCCAACGTGTTTATAAATATCCCCAATCTTTCATAAACTGGTTGAATAGATTCACCAAATTCATTATATAAAAGATCAGCAATCATTTTTATTGTTCTGGTATTGTCAATATGTTTCCAGACAAAGCTGCCAAAGTCATCAAGCGTAACTTTGTAATACTGTTTTTTTATAAACGGTTTGAATATTTTTTTCATGAATGGATTAATGATTCTGGGGCAGGTTAAAACAACCTGCCCGGAATCATTTTCTGTCCATTCAACATTGTGTGTAGCTGTATATGTTAATAAATTCAATAGATATTCCGGTTTATGATTTTTTCAGTTTTTGTATGGGATATTTTATAAGAACGAATGCCAGTACGGCAAATACTACCAAACCCATCCACCAGAATCCATCAAATGATTCAGGAATGCCAAAGAAAGATTTAATATTAATTTCTGCCACTACAAGTGCGGCCAGAATAATGCCGGTTAAAGCTTCTCCGGCAACAAGTCCCGAGGCTAGCAACAACCCCGTATTTTCTACTAAATTTTTATCTTCTTCCGATTTTGCTTTTTTAGCAGCTAGTACGTCAACAGCGTGTTTGATCAAACCGCCAATAAAAATAGCAAATGTGGTTGTTAAAGGTAAATACATTCCAACTGCAATGAGCATGGGAGAAGGGGAGCCAATGAGAATAAGAGCAATAGAGAATAACATACCGGCAATAACCAGCGGCCATGCCATTTCTCCACTAACAATACCTTTACTCATCATTGCCATTAGTCCTGCCTGAGGGGCGGGTAAAGACTCGCTACCCAGTCCATACGCATGATGTAAAAGCATGATAGGTACAACCAGTACAAATGATGCTGCAACAACGCCCATCATTTCGCCAACCTGCATTTTCCATGGCGTACCACCCAATATATGACCAACTTTGAGATCCTGCATCATATCTCCTGCAACACCGGCAACACAGCAAACAACTGAAGATACAGCAAGAACAGCAGCAACACCGGGATTTCCTTTCATACCAACCATAACCATTAATAATGCTGCAATTAAAAGTGTGGATAATGTAAGGCCGGAAATAGGATTAGATGAGCTACCGATAATTCCTACCAGATACCCGGCAACAGCGGCAAAAATAAATCCTGCAAGTGCCATCACGACAGCTGCCAGGATTGCAGAACCCCAATTGTGACTGAATGTTTGGTACAAAATGATCATGCAAACTACGAGTATAATAATTGATATTATTGTCATACCAAAAGGAGCATCCTTGTCTGTGCGAACAGAGCTAGATTCTCCACTACCCGCTTTTTTAATATCTTGAATACCACGAGAAATGCCGGAGAACAAACTGTTTCTCATTTTAAATAATGTATAAAAAGCACCAACCAGCATACCGCCCACTGCAATGGGTTTAACTGTAGAATTGTAAGCAGCCCGTGCCATGGTAGTCCAGTCAACGGATTGTGCAAAAGGTTCAATGGATCCACTGGTCAGGAATAGTACAATTGGCATTAGAAATAACCAGCCAAAAACACCACCCGAAAAGGTAATAGCTGCCAATCTGAATCCAATAATGTAACCAACGCCAACAAACGCCGGAGAAGCAGAGGGGCTTTGTAAAAACATGCCACCAGTAAAAGAAAATTGTGCTTTTAATTTATCACCAGCTTGCGATACAATTTCATAAATATTACTGTTTCCATCTAAAAGGGAGATCTTGGAAGAATGAAATTGAAAAAAGCCTGTTACGGAATCTTTGATGATCTTTAAACCGTTATCGTTTTTCAAAAATTCAATTAATGCAGCCAGTCCCATTGGCAGGAATACAAATTTAGCACCTGATTGTCCGCCTTGACCTGCCTTGACAATTTCTGCACAAGCTTTACTTTCAGGATAGGGGAGTGTTTGATCTTCAACCAGAGTTCGGCGAAGGATAATAATAAAGAGAACACCCAGGATGCCACCAACCAGCATGAGCATGGTACTTTTGAAATAATCAAAATCTTGCCAAACACCGGCCATTACAAATGCCGGTATGGTGAAAATAGCACCCGCTGCAAGAGCTTCACCAACAGCACCGGTAGTACGGGCCAGGTTCTCTTCAAGAATGTTTCCTTTAAAGGGACGCAATATCGCCATAGCGATAACTGCTGCCGGAAAAGTAGCGGCTACTGTCATGCCGGCTTTTAACCCAAGGTAAACATTAGCGGCACCCAGAATAATAGCCATTAACATTCCAAGAAATATTGCCTTGAAAGTAAACTCTTTCATTTCGGTTTGAATGGGTACGTACGGTTGAAAATTTGTACCTGAACCCTTTTCAGACTGATTTGCCATGAAATCCTCCAGTAGTGAATGTTTTCTTGACGGGGAAAATTCAAAATAACAAGATTTGATAATATTGAAAAATTATTTTTTAATAGCAAGTAAAACAATCATTTTTATGTGTTTTTGGGTTGTAAAATGTTAATAATGCATTACATAAGCAATGACTATTTTGTTTGTTTTTATTTTAAATTTTGTTATATTTTTACTTATTTAGGATAGAATTATGGCATTTGTTTCAGATATAACATTGGGGCAATATTTTCCCGGTGATTCTTTTGTTCATCAATTGGACCCAAGAACCAAATTGCTTTCGGTATTATTACTGATGACGGCATTACTGGTTTCAAAAAATTTATGGATTATTCTTTTTTTTATTTTGTTACTTGTTGTAATAACAGTTTTTTCCAAAATTCCATTTTCTCTGGTTTTTAAAAATTTGAAACCATTTTTTTGGCTTTTTATTCTTACAATGATTGTTCATCTATTTTGGACCCCCGGAAAGCCATTATTTGAATTGAAAAGTCTGCATTTATCTTTAACCTATGAAGGTTTTATGCTGGGCTTGCAATATTCTATCCGACTGGCAGTCTTGATTGTATTAGCAGCATTATTGACTTTGTCTACTTTGCCGATCGAGTTGACTGATGCTTTGGATAAATTATTTAGACCTTTGAAAAAAATTGGATTGCCTTCACATGAGATTGTTATGATGTTAACATTATCTTTGCGTTTTATTCCAACACTGATTGAAGAAACGCAGCGATTGAAAAATGCCCAAATGTCTCGCGGGGCATCATATGAAGGCAGTATTATGGATAGAGCAAAAAATATAGTTCCCTTGATAATACCCCTTTTTATTTCTGCTTTTCGACGTGCGGATGATCTCGCTTTGGCTATGGATTCAAGATGTTACCATGGTGGTGATTCCCGTTCAAGCTATACGGTATTATCTTTTAAATATGCTGATTATATTACATTATCAGCATGTCTTGTTCTTTTTACATTTTGTATTATTGCATTATAAACTGTTATAACAGCTGATATGCGCAATATTAAATTAATAGTTGAATATGACGGTACTGATTTTAGCGGATGGCAAGTCCAAAATGATGTGCGAACTGTTCAAGGTGAAATAGAAGCTGCATTGGAAAAATTGACAAGAACTTTTATCCGAGTTACCAGTGCAGGCCGTACTGATGCTGGTGTTCATGCATTGGGCCAGGTTGTCAACTTTAAAACGGATTCAAATTTACCCATTCATGTCTTTACTGTAGGATTGAATCCATTATTACCACGCGATATCAGGATTTTAAATTCTTCTGAAGTAGATGAGGATTTTAATTCAAGGTACAGTGCATATTATCGGTCTTATCGTTATCATATTATTAATAGACCTTTGGCAATTGGCAGACAGTATGCCTGGTATTTAAAGGATGATATTGACATTCTCAAGATGCAGGAAGCAAGTTCACTTTTATTGGGAATGCATGATTTTGAATCTTTTTGTCAGGCAGGTTCTGATGTTAAGCATTATAACTGCGATGTTCACAAGGTTCTCTGGCATGAACAGGGAGACAGGACCTATTTTGATATTATAGCAAATCGTTTTCTTCATAATATGGTAAGGATTTTAGTAGGTACTTTGGTGAATATTGGGAATGGCTCACTGAATCATGATGATTTGTTAGATATTTTAAAAGCCAAGGACAGATGTGCTGCTGGTCAAACCGCACCCCCACAAGGATTGTTTTTGGTTAAAATTGGATACGAAAAATATATGGAGTCTGAAAATGAAGTTTTTTATTGATACAGCCAATGTTGAAGAAATTGAAAAGGCAGCAGCACTTGGAGTGATTGACGGTGTTACTACCAATCCTACTTTATTGGCAAAAGAAAATGGTTCTCCTGAAGAAATTTATAAATCCATATGCGAGATTGTAGATGGCCCGGTTTGCGTAGAAGCGGTGAGTCTTGATGCTGATGAAATTATTGCCGAAAGCCTGAATCTGGCCAAGATTCACGATAATATTGTCATTAAAATTCCTGCAACTCAAGATGGATTAATGGCAGTGAACGCTCTTGAAAAAGAAGGAATTAGAACACTAGTTACATTGATCTTTAGTCCCATGCAGGCATTGCTTGCTGCAAAAGCTGGTGCTTCTTTTATTTGTCCTTTTGTTGGCCGTTTAGATGATGCAGGTCATGTAGGAATGGATTTAATTGAACAAATTTTGCAAATTTATGAAAACTATGGTTTTACTACCGAAATCATTGTAGCAAGCATTCGCAGTACTTTGCATGTTCAAGAGGCCGCTTTGATTGGTGCGCACATCGCTACTATACCATTTTCTATTGTAGAAAAATTGATCAAACACCCTTTGACAGACAAGGGCATAGAAAGCTTTTTAAAAGATTGGGAAACTGTACAAAACCGTTAGTATGTTGGGCCATGTTCAAGAATAGAATGATTAAATTGTTTGTTAAAAAATCTGAATGTTTGATTTTTTTGGCTATATTATCAGTAATTATTCTAATTACTGATAATATAGTTTACGCTTCAGATTTTAATTTTAATGCTGTATCTACACCTCCTTATGATTCAGGCAACCACAGTTATGACAATGTATCAAGTTCACGTCATAATGCAATAACCCGTTCAGTTGAGCGAGTGAGTCCTGCTGTTGTTGGAATCAATGTGACACAGGTACAGCGCTATTATACCAATAATCCATTTTTCAATGATCCTTTCTTTAGACATTTTTTTCAGGATTTACCAACCAGAGAAAGAAAAGTACAAAGTTTAGGGTCTGGTGTTATCATTTCATCCGAAGGTTATGTATTAACCAACCAGCATGTTGTTGATAATGCTGCAGAAATAATTGTAACCCTTGTTGGCGGTGAACAGCTCAAAGCCGAGTTGGTTGGTGATGATTATGTTTCTGATATTGCTATATTAAAGATAAAAGGCAAGTCATTCCCTTTTGCCACTTTGGGCAATTCTGACGATGTAATTATAGGTGAATGGGCAATCGCCCTTGGAAATCCTTTTGGCTTATTTGACATCTCTTCCAAGCCAACTGTTACTGTGGGTGTAATCAGTGCGAAAGATCAGGATTTTGGCCGTCAAAATGACCGTGTTTTTGAAGATATGCTGCAAACCGATGCTGCAATAAATGGCGGTAACAGCGGCGGGCCTTTGGTGAACTGTAACGGTGAAGTAATTGGTATCAATGCGTGGATCATTTCAGGAAGTGAAACCCGTTCTGCTAATATCGGCCTGGGTTTTGCAATTCCCATCAACCGTGTAAAGCGCATCATGAATGACTTGATTAATTTTGGCCATGTTGACAGAACCTATTGGACAGGTATCCAATATGATGCAGTTACGCCTACCATTGCGCGTTATTTAAAGATGAAAAAAACGGTTGGCGCAATTATCTCCGATATTGAAAAAGAAAGTCCTGCTGAAATAGCTGGCTTGCAAATTGGTGATGTGATTTTATCAATCAATTCAAATGCTGTTAAACAGGCGGACGATATTCGTACAATAATTGATAATTTAGATCTTAAAGCAGGAGATACTCTGGATATTGAGATCTATCGTGATAGAGAATATTTTAATGTTAAAGTAAAACTGGCACCTTTTCCAAAAGACAGGCGGAATAAATGATAGATAGGTATACACGCCCAGAAATGGGTTCTATTTGGACTGACCAAAATAAATTTGACACCTGGCTACAAGTAGAGATAGCTGCTTGTCAGGCACAGGAAGAATTGGGACGAATTCCCAAAGGTATAACCCAGGAAATTCGAGATAAAGCTTCTTTTAATGTTGATCGTATCCTTGAAATTGAAGCTAGTGTCAAGCACGATGTTATAGCATTTCTTACCAACGTAGGAGAGTATGTTGGGCCCAATTCACGATTTATTCATTTAGGCATGACATCTTCTGATTTGTTAGATACAGCACTGGCGTTGCAGATTAAACAAGCAGCAAAAATTATTGATCAGGATATTCAAAATATACTCGAAGTATTAAAAAGGCGAGCGCTTGAACACAAAAATACACCTTGTGTAGGTAGAAGTCATGGTATTCATGCTGAAACAACATCATTTGGCTTAAAGTTCGCATTGTGGTATGATGAAATGCAGCGTAATTATCGTCGCTTTAAGCAAGCTGAAAAAGCCGCTGCAGTAGGGATGATTTCCGGAGCTGTTGGCAATTTTACATTTATTGACCCCAAAGTTGAAGAACGTGTTTGTGAATTGCTTGAATTAGAGCCTGCAAGTGTTTCAACTCAGGTGATTCAACGAGATGTTCATGCAGAATTTATTAATGCTCTCACATTTATTGGCTGTGCCATAGAAAAGATAGCTGTAGAAATACGTCATTTACAGCGTACCGAGGTGCTTGAGGCAGAAGAACCTTTTACTAAAGGACAAAAAGGATCCTCTGCAATGCCACATAAAAGAAATCCCATTGCTTCTGAGAATTTGACAGGGGCAGCACGTTTACTTCGATCTTATTCTATCTCAGCTTTTGAAGATATTGCACTATGGCATGAAAGGGATATTAGCCATTCTTCAGTTGAACGGGTTATTTTCCCAGACAGCTGTATCATTACTGATTATGCTTTAGCCAGATTAACACGAGTGTTAGATAATCTGGTTGTTTATCCGGATAAAATGAAAGCAAATTTAAACCTTACAAAGGGATTAATTTTTTCTCAAGCAGTGTTATTAGCGCTGACAGAGGGCGGTATTGCACGTGAAGAAGCTTATAAAATTGTTCAAGAAAATGCTATGAAATGTTGGCAAGAAGAGTTAAATTTCAAAGAAATGCTTTTAAAAGATGAACGTGTTTTAAAAATAATCTCTACTAAACAGATAAATGACTGTTTTGATGCGAAAAATGCATTGAATCAGGTTGATTTTATCTTTAAACGGGTGGGTATTCAATAAATCAATTAAAGGAGTCTGGAGTTGAAAAACGTAATCAAAGATAACGTATCTTCAACACTATTAGAAACAGAAAAACCTAATGAATGTGTTCTTGAATACAAGGATGAGATAGCATTAGGGGAGGGCAAACCGCAGAAATTTAAAGATAAAGGTTTGTTAAACATAACTTTTGCGGGACAGGTTTTTAAATTATTAGCAAGTTATCACCTTCGCACTTATTTCATTAAAGAGAAAAAAGGTGAAGGATTACTTGTTAAAAATATAGAGTCTATTCCGGTTTTCAATTTGGTTAGGAATGTAGCCGCGGGTAGTCTTGTAAGCCGTTTTGGACTGGAAGAAGGAAAAGAATTAGATTGTCCTTTGATTGAATTCTACCTTCATGCAGCAGATAAGGAAGATCAGTTGATCAATGAAGATCATATTGTCTCTTTTGGCTATGCTTCCAAAGAAGAGCTTAAAGAAATGCACAGAATGGCATCCAAGGTTAATGTGATTCTGAAAGATTATTTCAGAAGAAGAGGACTCAAGCTTATTGATTTTAAACTAGAGTTTGGAAGACCTGAGGATAAGCGAATTATTCTTGCTGGCGATTTTTCTCTTGAAAGCTGTCATTTAATGGATGTTGAAAATAATAACATGCTTTTAAATGAAGCCAATGCCGGAGATAAAGCAAAAATTAAACAGGACATTGAACTTTTACAAGAAAAGCTGTCAAGTTGAATAAAGAAGGATACTCTACAGTTGCCGGTTTTTTTTTGTTTTCTTTGATTCTTTTATTTACCGGTATTCATTATCAGAATATTGTTATTTTTGTTTTAGCTGTTATTTCTTTTTTATTAACAATACTGAGCGTCTACTTTTTCAGAGATCCTGCCAGAAAAGCTGTTGATGATCCGTATGCCATTTTTTCACCTGCAGACGGCAAAGTCATTGATATCTCTACTGTTAATGAACCTCTTTTTTTTGAGTCAAGAGTAACTCGAATATCAATTTTTTTGTCTTTATTTGATGTGCATGTAAATTATATTCCCTTTTCAGGTAGTGTAGAGTATTTAACCTACAATCGAGGTAAATATTATCATGCGCATACATCAGCAGCTTCCTCACATAATGTACATTCTTTTGTTGGCCTGGAAACAAAGTATGGTAAGCTGGCATTTAAACAAATGACAGGAATGGTGGCAAGGCGTATTGTATGTAATCTTGTATTGGGTGATACTGTCAAGGCGGGGGATAAATTTGGAATTATTAAATTTGGTTCCCGCATGGAAGTTTTTTTGCCGGAATCCGCAAGTCCCACAGTCAAGCTTGGAGATCGTTTACGTGCCGCAGAAAGCGTAATCGCAAAAATTCATGATACAAAATAAATATATTACCGTCCCCAATTTATTTACCACTCTAAATCTTTTTTGTGGTTTTTTGGCTATTACGCTAATTGTTTCTGAAAATTATGTTTATGCGGCCTGGCTAATCTTTGCTGCTACCGTTCTTGATGGCCTGGATGGGAAAATTGCCAGATCTACGAACAGTAATAGTACTTTTGGGCTTGAAATGGACTCACTTAGCGATTTAATTTCATCCGGTATGGCTCCCGCATTATTGGTATACAAATTTTATTTGATTCGTCTTGGTTTACCGGGTTTATTTATTTCATTTCTGCCATTGCTGTTTGCCGCATTCAGGCTGGCTCGTTTTAATGTATTATCTCGAGAAAATGGTAATAAGCGGAATTACTTTGGATTGCCAGCACCCATGGCTGCTGTTTCAATTTCCAGTATAATCATTTTTTATGATAAAACAAGTTGGGAATTTTTATTACGCGGAATGGTTGTTATTGTTCCTATAATAAGTTTATTGATGGCAAGTACAATTCCTTATGACGGGTATCCCAAATTTAATTTGAGAGAAAAGGGGCCAAATAGAATAAAATTAATGATATTGATCGTGTCGATTATGTTTTTAATTATTTTCCCATCATTTTCTCTTGCAATTGTTATGCTGATTTACCTTGTTTCCGGACCTTTTTTGTATTTGCAATCAAGTTTATTCGTTGCAAATAATCACACTGATAGTGAACAATAAAATGTCTGGAGAGTTTAATTATGGCACGTAAACTGACAATTGGGTGGTTAATTTTAGCTATATTCCTTGGAGCTATTATTGGTGGTGTATTAGGTGAATTGGTTTCTGTGATTTTGCCAGGAGGTGTTGTTAAAGATTTTTTTACACGTTCAATTAGTATTGGATTTTCTCCGGTAACACTAAACCTGGTATTAATGACCTTTACATTAGGTTTTACGTTTAAGTTAAATATAATTGGAGTGATAGGGTTGATCGTTGCTGCATATATTGTGCGGTGGTATTTTTGATTCTTTTTCATAGACAAACTTTCACTTGCAATTAATATAAAACTACAATATATTCTGTGTTGAATTTGATATGAACTGATTTTTTTTTTGGAGGTATATAATGTTTCCAGCAATTGGAATGCCGGAAATGATGGTAATCATGGTTGTGGTTTTGTTATTATTTGGATCAAAAAGATTACCAGAGTTGGCCCGCGGAATCGGCAAAAGTATGCGGGAATTTAAAAAAGCAGCTGATGATGTCAAGAGAGAAATAGATATATCTGACGATATTAAATAATTAAACCTGAATAACTTTCTGGAGGAACAACATGGGAATGCCAAGCGGCCCTGAGCTGATTATTATATTATTCATTATTATTCTTCTTTTTGGTGCTAAAAAACTTCCTGATTTAGCAAAAGGTTTGGGTAAAGGTATTAATGAATTCAAACGTGCTACCAATGGCGATTATGATGAAGAAAAGGGAAAATCTGAAAAGACCAAGACTGAAGATAAAGAAAAAACTGAATAATTACAAAATCGGATAATATAGAGGAAACAATTTTGACATTTGCCAATCTGGATTATTCCAGTCAAAGACAATTATTTCTAAACCGTGAAATTCGTTGTGTAGAACTAACTGAATATTACCTAAATCAGATCGAGCAAAATAAGGATCTTAATGCCTTTATTTCTGTTTTTCCTGAACAGGCTATCGAACAGGCAAAGCTTGTTGATAGTAAAATTGAAAAGGGAAAAGCAGGTGCGTTAGCAGGAATGGTGCTGGGTATTAAGGATTTGTTAGTTATGGCCAATGGTACCACTACTTGTGGATCTAAAATATTGAATAATTTCAAATCCCCTTATAACGCCACTGTGATTGAAAAGCTTGCGCAACAGGATGCAATTTTTATTGGTAAAACCAATATGGATGAATTCGCCATGGGTTCATCAAACGAAAATTCGCATTACAAGCCCGTTAGAAATCCTCATGATAAAACCCGTGTGCCTGGTGGATCGTCAGGTGGTTCTGCTGCTGCAGTAGCTGCTGATCTTTGTATGGGCTCTTTGGGTACAGATACTGGTGGTTCAATTCGTCAACCTGCATCTTTTTGTGGGGTGATTGGTTTAAAGCCTACTTATGGTTTGGTATCACGTTTTGGACTTGTTGCTTATGCATCGTCATTAGATCAAATTGGACCGTTTTCTAAAAATGTAACTGATACTGCATTACTGCTTCAGGTACTTGCCGGTCATGATGAAAAGGATTCTACTGCTGCGAATATAGAAATTCCGGATTATTCTGCTTTATTGGGCAAAGATGTTAAAGGATTAAGAATTGGCCTGCCTAAAGAGTATTTTACAGGTGGCGTGAATCAGCAGGTCTCTGATCAGATTCAAAAAGTAATTAAAGAACTGGAACAGTCAGGGGCAGAGGTTAAAGAAATTTCTCTGCCACATACAGAGTATGCTATTGCAGCTTATTATATTGTTGCTACTGCTGAGGCTTCGGCAAACCTTGCGAGATATGATGGTGTACGCTATGGTTACAGAGATGAAGATGCTTCTGATTTAGAATCCATGTATGTGAACAGTCGTACAATGGGTTTTGGTAATGAAGTAAAAAGACGTATTATGCTTGGTACTTATGTGCTTTCTTCAGGTTATTATGACGCATATTATCTCAAAGCCCAAAAAGTTAGAACCAATATTAAAAATGATTTTGATAAAGCGTTTGAATCTGTTGATTGTCTGTTAACCCCAACTTCTCCAACTACCGCATTTAAAATTGGTGAAAAAGTTGATGATCCCCTAACCATGTATTTGTCAGATGTGTTTACTGTTTCTGTAAATCTCGCGGGATTGCCAGGTATTTCTGTACCTTGCGGTAAAGATGCTGATGGTTTACCAATTGGTGTACAGTTGATTGGAAAACCTTTTGATGAGCCTACTTTGTTATGGGCTGCTGATTTTATTGATAAAAGATTTAACTCGAACAAATAATATCGGATACACGAATGGATTATGAAGCTGTTATAGGTCTTGAAGTACATATACAGTTATTGACGAACACTAAAATATTTTGTTCCTGTAGTGCAAAATTTGGTGCTGATCCTAACTCACAGGTTTGTCCTGTTTGTTTGGGAATGCCCGGTGTTTTGCCAGTATTGAATAAAAAGGTTATCGATTTTGCAATTCGTCTTGCAATTGCTACAAATTGTAAAATTAATGAGAAATCTATAATCGCCAGAAAAAATTATTTTTATCCGGATTTGCCCAAAGGTTATCAAATCTCACAATATGAACAACCCGTTTGTGAACATGGATTCCTTGATATTCCCGATAATGGTGACACAACCCGTATACGAATTACGCGTATTCATTTGGAAGAAGATGCGGGCAAGTCTATGCACTCGGAATCTTATGTGGCTCGAGACGAGTCACTGGTGGATATTAACCGATGTGGTGTACCTCTGTTGGAAATGGTAAGTGAGCCGGATTTTCGTTCACCTTCTCAGGTATCTGCTTATCTGACAAAGTTGCGTCAGATTGTAAGGTATCTTGGAATTTGTGATGGAAATATGGAAGAGGGAAGTATGCGCTGCGATGCGAATATTTCCATCAGAAAACGCGGTGAAACCAAACTGGGAACCAAAACAGAATTGAAAAACATGAATTCCATTAGCGCGGTAGAAAAAGCTTTGGAATATGAAATACGCAGACAAATAGCAGTGTTGGAAGATGGTGCAAGTATTCAACAGCAAACCCTCTTGTGGAATGCAAACAAGAATTGTGTTGAACCTATGCGTAGTAAAGAATACGCGCATGATTACAGATATTTCCCTGAACCGGATTTGCTTCCGGTAGTTATCAAGCAAGATTGGATTGATAGTGTCAAGAAATTATTGCCTGAATTGCCTGATGTTAAGAAACAGCGTTTTGTTGATGAATTTGCATTGCCTGAATATGATGCATCTATCCTGACCGATGATTTGGCAATTGCAGATTATTATGAAAAATTGGCTGAAAATGTTAAAGATAAAAAAGCTGCCAGTAATTGGGTGATGGGCGATGTTTTAAGAACATTGCATGAAAATCAACTTTTTATTTCAGAATTAAAAGTAACACCTGAATATCTCGCAGAAATTATTCAACTGGTTGACCAAGATAAAATTAGTGTGAAAATTGGACGTAAAGTTTTTGAGATTTGTGCCAATTCCGGCAAAAAACCTCAAGTAATTATTGAAGAAGAAGGACTGGTTCAGATTTCAGATACTGGTGAGCTTGAGCAATTGGTAGAAAAGATACTTGATGAAAATCCCAACGAAGTAGAAGCCTATTTAGCTGGAAAAGAAAAAGTTATAGGATTCCTGGTTGGGCAGATCATGCGGGCTTCGCAAGGTAAGGCGAATCCCAAAAGTGTTAATGAAATATTAAAAAGCAAACTTGAAAGTAGACGTTAATTAAAAAAGGAATTATTATTTATGGCCTCAACATCAGATTTTCGTACCGGTTTAATCATTAAAATCGATGGTGATCTGTTTACTATAACCGAATTTCAACATGTAAAAATGGGACGCGGCAGCGCCTTTATAAGAACCAAAATTAAAAACTTGAAAACTGGTAAAGTTTTGGAAAAAACTTTTCGTAGTGGTGAAAAAGTTGAAGATGTACGTGTTGAACGTCGTATGATGCAATTTTTGTATCGTGAAGGCGAGCAATTAATTTGTATGGATAACGAAACCTATGAACAATTAGGTTTAGAAGTACATATGTTGCAGCCGGGAAGTGATTTTCTTAAAGAAGGTGAAACTATCAGTATTTTAATGGATGGTGATACTCCAATTGGTGCTGAAATGCCTAACTTTGTTGAACTCAAGGTTGCAGAAACAGAACCGGGAATGAAAGGTGATACGGTTTCTGGTGCAACTAAAAAAGCTGTAATGGAAACAGGTGGCTCCGTTCAGGTTCCATTGTTCATCGAAGAAGGAGAAATGCTTAAAATCGATACACGTACTGGTCAATACATGGAACGTGTCAAATAATCGAATTTATTGAAGGAGTTACAATGCGAGCCAAAGAAATTCGTGAACTCGTAAAAATTGTTGAAAGCAGCACTGTTGGTGAAATAGAGATTACTCGGTGGTTTTGGGGTAAAATCAGAATCAGCAAAACAGCTACTCATGTAACAGCTGTAACCCCTGCTGTTTCACCTGTTCAAGTACAAGCACCAGTCCCTGTTGTGCAGCAAGAAGCACCTGCTGCACCGTCACAAGCACCTGCCGCAACAGAAGTTGCTGCTCCGGTAGAATCTTCCAATACTATTGAGATTAAGGCTCCCATGGTTGGTACATTTTACCGTTCACCCGCACCTGATGCGCAACCTTATATTAAAGAAGGTGATGTCATTTCGCAAGGTAAAGTTTTGTGTATTATTGAAGCTATGAAATTGATGAATGAAATTGAAGCTGAAGTTAGTGGTAAAATTGTCAAAATTTTGGTTGAAAATGCTCAGCCGGTTGAATATAATCAACCTTTATTTCTTGTAGAACCTTCATGAAATCAATAATTTAAAGAGAGTTAGCTCGTTGTTTAAAAAAATACTCATTGCAAATCGTGGCGAAATTGCATTACGGATAATAAGAGCCTGTAAAGAGCTAGGAATTCAATCTGTTGCTGTTTATAGTGAAGCCGACGCTGACAGCCTTCATGTGAATTTTGCAGATGAAGCTGTTTGTATTGGCCCTGGTCCCAGTCATTTAAGCTATTTAAATATTCCACAAATTATCAGCGCTGCTGAAATAACCAATGCGGATTCAATTCATCCGGGGTATGGTTTTTTAGCAGAAAGTGCGCATTTTGCTGAAATCTGTGAGAGTTGTAACATAAAATTTATTGGCCCCGATCCTTTGGTGATTACACGTATGGGAGACAAGGCCTTTGCTAAAGATACAATGAAAAAAGCAGGTGTTCCTGTAATACCAGGTTCTGATGGTATTGTTAAAACCATCGATGAAGCGTATAAAATTGCCGAAGAAATTGGTTACCCCATCATAGTTAAAGCATCTGCCGGCGGCGGTGGCAGAGGAATGAGAGTTGTTCGAAAAAAAGAAGACTTGAGCAATGCATTTAGTTCTGCCGGTGCAGAGGCGAATTCTGCTTTTAATAACCCTGCTTTATATATAGAAAAGTTTTTTGAAAGTCCCAGACATATCGAGATCCAGCTTATTGGTGACAATTTTGGAAATGTGATATCTCTGGGCGAACGTGAATGTTCTATACAGCGCAAACATCAGAAATTGATTGAAGAATCACCTTCACCGGCAGTAACTCAAAAGACTCGTGATGCTATGAATTTGGCAGCTTCCAAGGGTGCGAGTGAAGTGAATTATAATAGTGCCGGTACCATCGAGTTTTTGATGGACGATGAAGGTAATTTTTATTTTATGGAAATGAATACCCGTATTCAAGTTGAACATCCGGTTTCAGAAGAAGTTAACGATATTGATTTGATTAAAGAACAAATCAAGGTTGCTGCTGGAGAAAAGCTGGATGAACGCATGAAATCATACAAGCTTCGTGGTCATGCTATTGAATGCCGGATAAATGCTGAAGATCCTTTTAAGGATTTTCGTCCTTCACCTGGAGTTATAACCAATTTTCATGTTCCCGGAGGTCATGGAGTACGTGTGGATTCTCATGCATATGATCAATACAAGATTCCACCCTATTATGATTCTCTCTTGGCAAAATTAATTACACATGGAAAAGACAGGGAAGAAGCAATAGTTCGAATGCTTAGAGCATTGGACGAGTTTATTATTGAAGGTGTAGCTACTACTATTCCTATACATAAAAAAATTCTCATGGATAAAGACTTTCGTAGTGGGAATTTTAATACTAAATTTTTAGAAACATTTAAATTTTAGGGAGGCCAAAATGCAGATTCCGGCTGAATTTAAGTACACTGAAGAACATGAATGGGTATCAGTAGACGGCAATATTGCTACTGTAGGTATTACTGATTATGCACAGGGTGAATTGGGTGACCTGGTTTTTGTAGAGTTGCCTGAAGTAGGTACAGAAGTTAATCAAATGGATGCTTTTGGTACCGTAGAGGCTGTTAAAGCAGTTTCTGATCTTTTTGCACCCCTTTCTGGCAAGGTTAAAGAGGTTAATGATGTTTTAACAGACGCACCTGAAACTGTAAATAAAGATCCTTATGGCGAAGGTTGGATGATTAAAATTGAACTGTCTGATGCCAGTCAATTAGACAGTCTGTTAAGTGCAGATGATTATAAAAACGTTATAAGTTAAATTTGAGGCTTCTTATGGGTTTTATTCCGAATACGAAATCAGATAAAAAGGAAATGCTTGATAGCATTGGTGTTGACTCTTTTTCGGAATTAATAGACAATATACCACAAGCGTTGCAGTTCAAAGGAGAACTGAAATTACCTGAAGCTTTATCAGAATTTCAGATTATGAAGCATATGTCTGAGCTGTCAGCTAAAAATAGTAATTGTCTTGAAAATGTTTGCTTTTTAGGTGGAGGTGCATATGATCATTATGTTCCTTCTGTTGTAAAACATCTCTTGTCACGTTCGGAATTTTATACCGCATATACTCCGTATCAACCCGAAGTAAGCCAGGGAACGTTACAAACAATATATGAATTCCAAACCATGATATGTGAATTGACCGGTATGGATGTAGCAAATGCATCTGTATATGATGGTGGATCAGCTTTGGCAGAAGCAATGCTGCTTTCAACAGGTTATACGAAACGAAATACAGTTTTGTTATCGGGTGCATTAAATCCCAATTATGTAGATATTATTAAAACTTATGCTCATGGAAGAGAGATAAATGTTATTCTTGTTCCTGTAGAAAACGGAATAACTGATATATCTGCATTGAAAAACCAGATTAATGATCAGGTTGCAGCAGTTATTGTACAACACCCCAACTTTTTTGGTAGCCTTGAAGAAATGCAGGAATTGTCAGATATTACACATCAGGCAGGAGCACTTTTTGTGACTTCCAATGATCCTATTTCTCTTGCAATTCTTGAGCCACCTGCAAGTTATGGTGCGGATATTGCTACTGGAGAAGGACAGGCATTAGGTAATGCCTTGAATTTTGGCGGTCCATATTTGGGACTTTTTGCCGCAAAACAAAATCTTGTTAGGTTGATGCCCGGACGTATTGTAGGGAAAACCGTTGATAAAAATAACAAGAGCGGATTTGTTTTAACATTGCAAACTCGTGAACAGCATATTCGACGAGAAAAGGCAACATCGAATATTTGTACCAATCAAGGCTTGGTAGCTTTGGCTGCAACAATATATATGGCTTTGATGGGTAAAAATGGATTACCAAAAATCGCTGATTTGTGTTTGCAAAAAAGCCATTATCTGTTTGATAAATTGTGCGCAATTCCTGGAATTGAACCTGTTTTTGATCGTCCATTTTTTAAGGAATTTGTGATACGCATCAACTCGAATAAACCTGTTAGTGAGTATATTGAGTTGTTGAGTAATAAAGGATTTCTGGCAGGTATTGAGTTAAAACCGTATTTTGATAATATGGATAATACCTTACTGATAGCAGTTACAGAAAAACGCACAAAACAGGAAATGGATGAATTTTGTTCCGCAATTGAGGAACTTTTTCAGTAAGTAATTTGTTAAATTACGAAAGGCACAGAGATTATCAGTTTTAATTTAAACAAAAACTGCTTGACTCTATAGCTTTATATTCGTAATTTTATTAGATTTAATCACAAACAAGGAGTAAGCTTATTAAAGTTCGTTATAGGTTTAATTAAATTAACTGATTGGTATTTGAAATAACTTTAATTCTTTATTATTTAAACCTGTTTGCGAACTATGAAGCTTGCCCATGGAATATATTATCCGAATGTAAAAGGGTAACTTCTTTAGGGAGCAACTCTTTTAGGTTCGGATTTTTTTTTACTATGTGATAACAGGAGGTATACTCTGATGAAAAAGCTGATTTTATCTTTGATTACAATCTCAACAGTGCTGTTTTCTGCCAGCCAGGTTTATGCTGTGAGTGAAGCCGCAGTGTTGTTTTTGCAGATTTCTCCCGGAGCCAGAGCTGCTGGTATGGGTGAAGCCTTTGTTGCATTAGCGGATGATGCAACAGCAGTATTCTGGAACCCTGCGGGATTGGGATTTCTTGAAGGACGTGAATTAACCTTGATGCATGCCAATTGGCTGCCGCAATTTGGTTCCGATCTTTACTACGACTTTGCTGCTTACCGTCAATCTGTTGAGGGTTTGGGTAGTTTTGGTGTTAATTTGACTTATCTGAATCTTGGTGAACAAACCATAACTGATGAATCGGGGCCGGATCCTTTGGGTACATTTAGCAGTTACGAGTTTGCAATTTCTACTACTTATGGTACAAAGTTGAACCAGGATTGGGCAGTAGGCGTTGGTTTACGTTACATTCGCTCAAATCTTTCCAGTGTTGGCGCTGGTGCAGAACAGGGCGATGGTAAAGCAAATGCTTTTTCATTTGATTTATCAACCATTTATAAAATACCATTCCATCGTAAATTGAGCTTTGGTGCTAATCTTTCCAATATGGGTCCCAAAATTACCTATATTGATGCAGCCCAGGCTGATCCATTGCCAACCAATTTAAAAGTCGGTTTTGCCTACAAATTCATTGATGATGAATTTAATAAATTGACTTGGGTTGGTGATATGAACCACATGATGGTTAAGCGTAATGCTGATGGTACATCTGATGCCTGGTATAAAGCATTATTTACTTCTCCCTGGACCGTTGTTGAAAAAGAATATGAAAACCTGGGTGATGATGAAAAGGAAGAGCTTGTTGGCGAAACCACCATTTTTAATGGAATCTTGAGTACAGGACTTGAGTACTGGTATGGCGATCTGATTGCTTTACGTGCCGGTTACTATTGGGATGAACCCGGTAAAGTAAAATTCACCTCTTTTGGTGCTGGTATTCAGTACAACATGTATCGTTTTGATTTTGGTTATGTAGCTGCAAGTGAGGGGCACCCACTTTCTAATACAATGCGTTTTTCATTATCATTTGTATTCTAAAAATTAGATTTTGACTTGTGCACAGTTTGTAAGTAAAGACTGTGCACAATTTTTTAAAATGACATTGTATCTTGATTATGACAGACCATAGGACCTGCTATGTATAAAAGAAGCATATTAATTCTATTTATATTTCTGACACCATTATTATTTGCTCAATCGAGTAATCTAAATTATTTGGTTTTACGTGCGCAATTTGAACAAGATCAACTTGCAACCACCACCGGAGATGGTTTGTTTGATATGGGTAACGAGAGTGAATTTAATATTGATAAACCACCTCACAATCGTACTTATTTTCAGCATCAAATGCTGGCATTAAAGAATTATTTTGCCAGAATCTCTAATGATCAGCTAGTTATTGAAGCTGATGTTTTGCCTGAAGGTGAAAATCAAGTCTATACCTTGTCTGAAAATATGGTTTATTACAGTGGACAGGAAGATGATGAGCTTAAAAATCAACGCTGGTCAGAATTGCTTCGAGATGTAATTAACATGGCAATAGAGAGTGATAATCCTGACTTTTCCAAGTATGATGGTGTTATTATTTTTCATGCTGGAATTGGTAGTGATTTTGCTTTTGATTTTGATGCAACTCCTTATGACATTCAATCTGTTTATCTTGATTTTGAAACCTTGCAAACTACTTTAGGTGAGGGCAGCAGCACTTATCAGGGGATTGATGTTGGTGATGGTATCTTTATTAAAGAAGGAATTATATTACCAGAATCACAAAGTCAGGAAGGTTATGAACTGGGTCTTTTGGGTACAATGACCCTTCTCATGGGCAGCAAGCTGGGTATGCCCAGTATGTTTAACACACTTGATGGTACTGCAGGTATTGGGCGTTGGGGTTTGATGGACCAGGGATCATATAATATGCAGGGTTTAATTCCCGCGTATCCCTGTGCCTGGATGAAAGTGTATTTGGGTTGGGAAGAGCCAGTTGTTGTAACTCATGGTACGGATTTGAAAATTGGTACAACCACAACGGCTTCTGCACCTCATATCTATAAAATTCCAATATCTTCTACCGAATATTTTCTTGTTGAAAACCGCCAAACGGATCCTGTTAAAGATAAAGTGACATTTGGCCGTGATGAAAACGGAAACAGGGCCCAATTTGATACTCAAGGCAATGTAACTGCTGATAGTGAACTGGGTGTTATAACCAGTATTGATGAATATGATTTTGGAATACCCGGATCGGGATTGCTGATCTGGCATATTGATGAAGATATTATCAATGACAGTCTTGCTACTAACAGTATTAATAACGACCGTGAACATCGCGGGGTTGATCTGGTTGAAAGTGACGGTGCACAGGATTTGGGATATTATTATGATTTGTTTTCTGCTGCTTCGGGAGCTGAATCTGGTGACTATTATGATCCCTATTGGGCAGATAATGAATCTCATAAATATGTAAATAATCAAACTGACACAGTAGCTTTGTCTCCCTATACCATTCCAAACAGCAATGCCAATGATGGTTCAAAAAGTCATATTCATATTTTTAACATTAGTGATAATGATACGGTTATGACTTTTTCTGTCAAAAATGACAGACTGGCTGATGGATTTCCTAAAAATGTGGGTTCTGAATTTTTTAACGGTTCTTTGAAAAACATTTCAGTCAATAATCAAGCCTATATTGCCGGATTGACCAAATTGGGAAAATTACATATTTGGAACAAGGCAGGTAATGGATTAAACAATACTTCTGAAACGAAATTACTGGATTTGACTGATGATTTTAATTTACCTCCAGCAATAACAGATTTTGATAATGATGGTACATCAGAGTTGATACTTGTCAGCCAAC
This sequence comes from bacterium, assembly GCA_963693055.1. Lineage (GTDB taxonomy): Bacteria > Zhuqueibacterota > Zhuqueibacteria > Residuimicrobiales > Krinioviventaceae. Next base: position 3,065,563 of record OY843751.1, on the reverse strand, counting down.
ATGGTAAAGTATATTTAATTACTTTTAATAATAGTAACGAAGCTGAAATTTCAAATTTAGATTTAAATTTCAGTTTACCTACAGCAGGTCCAGTTGTTTTAACCGAAAATAATGCAACTTTTGTATTTATTGCAGGTACTGATGGCAGCCTGGTAAAATTAAATGTAACGGACACTTTGGAAATAGTTGAACAAATTTCCACCACAGAATCTCAAATTACCGGACTTGCAGCTTTGGTCGGTACGGGTTTGGGTGTTGTAAATCAAAATGGTGATTATACATTGTATTCAACTGACTTAACTATTCTGGAATCAGAAAACATTAATAGTGAAGCCCAATCCTTTTTTATCACTTTGGCAGATTTTGATGGAAATGTGGGGGCAGAACCCATGTTTGCATCTACGCTTCCTGCTGTTGGTGATATGGATAATGACGGATTGCCTGAACTATTCAGACAATATCAATCTGATATTCGTGGATATAATTATGAAAATTCTCCTGTTTCCAATTTTCCTGCTCATTTAACAAGTGATAATTTGGTTGGAGAAAAGACAAGTCCATTGATTGCGATTACAAATGAATATGGTGCAATTGTAATCAACGCAACACAGGGAGGCCAGTTAACTGCGCATGATTCAAATGGTGATATGGTAGAAGGTTTTCCTCTTTCTGTAGGCAGTGCTGTACATGTATCTCCAATCCTGGTTGATATGGATGGTGATGGAAAACAGGAATGTGGAGTGATTTCAACGGATGGATATTTTTATCTTTTTAATCTTGATGTAACGTTGGCATCTGACAAGAACTGGACCAGTTATGGTGGAAATAATCAAAATTCTTTCAGTGTTGCAGGTGACACTCATCAGTCGACAGAATCTACAAAGGTTTTGTCTGAAAAGGGAACCTATTGTTATCCTAACCCGGCTGATAGTGGGTTTAGTAATATACGTTACCGATTGAACCAGTCGGTTAGTGCAGTCAGTATTCGCATTTACGATATTGCCGGTGAATTTATAGAAGAATTAACCGGAAGCGGAATAACACCCGGTGACCATGAGGTTCGTTGGGATGTTGGTAATGTACAAAGTGGAGCATACCTGGCACGTATTGAAGCCAGCGGCTCTAATGATACTTCAGTTCAGTTTATAAAAATTGCAGTGGTTAAGTAGAGAATGCTAATGAAACGGATATACTTTTTATTATTTATATTTTTAAACATCCAGATATTTGCCCAGGAATTCAACTATACACATCCTGAACTTGACTGGTATACCATAGAATCGGAACATTTCAAAGTCCATTTCCATGAAGGTGCTGAGCGGACAGCTCGTGTTGTTATGCAAATAGGAGAGGACATTTATAAACCTGTCACCGATTTGTATGATTATCGTCCTGATGGTAAAATTCATTTTATTATTAAAGATTTTGATGACAATTCAAATGGTGCTGCTTATTATTATGATAACAAGGTAGAAATCTGGGCACCGCAGATGACATTTATTCTGCGAGGAACCCACAACTGGCTTCGTAATGTTGTTACCCACGAGTTTAGCCATATGATCTCTTTGGGTGCGTCTCGCAAACTGGCCAGACGCGTGCCGGCATTGTATTTACAATGGATCGGTTATGAGCAGGAAAAACGTCCCGATGTATTGTATGGTTATCCGAACCAGATTGCATCTTATGCAATTCCTATGACTATTGTGCCAATGTGGTTGGCCGAAGGAATGGCCCAATACATGATTTCCGGTCTGGATTATGATCGCTGGGACACACATCGCGATATGCTTATTCGTACAGCAGTTGTAAATGACGAGCTGCATAGTTTTGATGAAATGGGTGTTTTTGGTAAAAATAGTCTGGGTAACGAACGGACCTATAATGCGGGATACGCACTAACCCGTTATATTGCCCATAACTATGGTGAAGAATCCCTTAAAACCATTACTCAGGATTTGAAAAAGAAATTCAACTTTTCCGTGAATGGTGCAATCAAGAATGTTACCGGTAAAGATGCCTATACATTCTATGATGAGTGGAAAGAGCATTTGAATACCTATTATGCAAAAAGATTAGAAACAGTTAAAGCAAATCAGGTAACTGGTAAATTACTTATTGATGAAGGCATTGGCAATATTTCACCTGTATGGTCTCCTGACGGTAAAAAAATTGCATATTGTGGAAGTAAAACTTCTGACTATCTTTCTTTGACTTCGTTGTTTGTTTATGATGTGGAAACTGATAAATCTCAGTTTATCAAAGGCGGTATCAATGGAAGCGTTGCCTGGTCAGCTGATGGTAAAAAACTCTTGTATCAAAAAAGACATCGTGTTGAGGATATGTCACATTTCTTTGATTTATATGTCTATGACTTTGTTACCAAAAAAGAGAAAAAATTAACTTCCAGTCTTCGTTCCATCGATCCGGATTGGTCACCCGATGGTGAGCATATTGTCTGTATCGTTCAAAAAGATGGTACAGATAATATCATGATGCTGGATAAATATGCGAAAAATTTTACAGAACTAACAAATTTTACGCAAGGTGAAGGCGTTTACTCTCCACGTTTTTCACCGGATAGCAAAAATATTGTATTTTCTCAATCACGCCATCATGGACGTGATATTAAAACGGTAAATATTGAGTCAAAGAAAATTAATAATGTTGTTACTGAATATGGTGACGCGCGTGATCCGGTTTATGGACCTAATGGTGATTATATTTACTTTGCATGGGACCGTTCAGGCATACACAATATTTACAGAGTAAAAACTGATGGTGCACAACCAGAACCGGTTACCAATGTTATTGGCGGTGCCTTTATGCCGTCAGTTTCTCAGGATAATAAACTTGTATATTCTCACTTTGAATATAACGGTTATAAAATTGCTGTCATTGAAGATATTCAACCCATTGATGCTTCTAAACTTGTTTATCCTGCTGCTTATGATATTGCACCGGAGCTGGACAATTTGTTCAAGAGTGACCGATTTGCTCAAGCCAGACATTATGATGATACAAAGTTACCGGATGTAAAAGCAGAACCCTATTCCATGGATTATGGTCAAATGATGGTTTTACCCAGAGTTATGGTTGACTCTAATAAAGTCAAGCTGGGCACCTATTTTTACGCAAGTGATATATTGGAAAGATATTCCATTCTCGGTGGAGTAGCTATGAACCATCGAATGGATTTAGATGCTTTTGCCATTTTTGAATATCGTCATTTACCACCTGTTATCTTTTTAGAATTATACGCTTTTACTCGCAATATCAAGCGTTCAATTGATGTAATTGAAGATTATCCCGAAAAAGCACCTGTGGATATTCAGTTCAATATATTGGAAGCTGATATTGGTGCACGTTTTCATGTTACAAAGGATCTGGGTGTAAGAGCCTGGTATAGCCATCAGCGTTATACATCCAAGATCAAAGATTTCTTTTTTCAAAATGTGAAATGGGTTTCACCCAACAATACATATTTTGTAGGTAATCATTTTGGTGTACAATGGGATGCAGATTGGATAGCACCCAGTTTAAATTCTTCAATTAATCCAACCTCTGGAATGAAACTAGATATCCAGTACACCTATGAGATGAATGATTTTTTTGATGATTTTGCCACAGATAATGAATATGGAACACCTCAGGAAGTCTATACGAAATTTAATTACAGCCGGGTGCAGTTGAATATGCACCAGTACTATGGAATTCCCTTTACCCGTAATCATGCTCTTGATGTAAATCTTATAGGCGGCTGGATTGATCGTCCGGTAGATAGTTTTTTCAACTTTTTTGCCGGTGGTTTGCCAGGTTTAAGAGGGTATCCGTTTTACAGTATAGAGGGAAGAAAACTTTTGGTGGGACGTTTTACCTATCGATTTCCTATTTTTAAAAATTTCCAGAAAAGAATTTTGCACATAACTACAAACAATCTTTATTTGGGTGCGTTTGTTGATTATGGTAATGCATTTGATTCAGATGAGATCAAGTTAGATAATTTTAAAAAAGACGCCGGAGTTAATCTTCGTTTTGCAGGATTCTCGTTTTATGGATTCCCTACAGCATTTGAATTTTCAAGCGCATATTCTCTCGACGAATTTGAGCACGAAGGTTATACCTATGGTAATGAATGGCGTCACTATATAAGTTTGTTGTTTGATTTTCAGGATTAAATCCAATACGGAGTTTAAAGTGAAAGCAAAAATATTACTACTATGTTTAATGTTTGCTGTATCTGTTTTTGCCCAACAGACTGATTGGCAGGAATATCTGCAAAACACAACTGCACCCCTTATTGTAATGAATGATGTAGAGGCCGGATCCCAGTCAGCTGCAATTGTTCAAAATAATGATGTGAAATCTGTTAAAAAAGCATTATTCTATTCTTTGGTAATACCCGGTGCCGGCCAATATTATAATGGATCGTGGAAAAAAGCCTTGGGCTTTTTAACAGTAGAAGCTGCATCGTGGGCTATGTATTTTGTAAATGATGCGGAAGGAACCGATATAGAAAACGAATTTCAGGATTATGCTGACACACATTGGAGTGAAGATGAATACTGGAATTGGATTTCTGTTCAATCCGGTTTACCATCCAATGATTTGGACGCTTTACGTAATTGGGAACAATCAGCATTCAGCCATGGTTTGCATGTTGAAAAAGACCAACAGTATTATGAAATGATTGGCAAATATTATCAATTCAACTGGGGATGGGATGATTTTCGTTCTGATCCCAGCTATAATATCAATATGGATGTAAGTGAAATGACCCACAATAAATACATTTCAGATAATCGGCTGCATTATGAAGATCGCCGAGATGCCAGCAATCAGGCTTTTAAACGTGCCACTACAGGTGTAACTATTGCCGTATTTAATCACATTATAAGTGCTTTTGAAGCTGCCTGGAGTACCAAAATACACAATAATAAAGTTCAAACTGCACTCCGTTTAGAACCCAGATATTATAATAACAAACAATACACAGCTTTAACCTTACGAATGAACTGGTGAATTATATGAAACAAGCATTGTTAGCAATACTAATTTTTTTAACAACTGTAACGACGATTCAAGCCCAGACAGGATCTTTGTCTCATGATTTGTTTTTGAATAAAGATTTGCTTTTAGCCCAGGGTACACCCCAGGTAAAAATGGACAAAGATGTTTCTGTTAATTCTATGGTTCCCAAGAATAAGGGGAAAGCATTTTTAATGTCTATGATTCTTCCCGGTTTAGGTGAACGTTATACCGGCAACACAAAAAAAGCACAATACTTTTTTGCTTCTGAAGTTACTTTGTGGCTGGCTTATTCCGGTTTGGTTACTTTTCGTGAATGGCGCAAGGATGAATACAAGACATATGCTGCTTCTTATGCTGGTGTTGATCTTTCTAATAAAGATGAGTCATATTTTGTTGATCTGGGCAATTATGACAATATTAATGAATATAATGCTGCAAAGTTGAGAGACCGCAATCTCCCTGAATACTATTATGATGTAGAAGGTATGTACTGGGATTGGGAAAATGCTACTTATCAGCATAATTATGAACAGTTGAGAATTTCTGCTGATCGTGCAGATAACCGAGCAACTTTTGTTATTGGCGCAATTTTGGCAAATCATGTGGTAAGTGCGATTGATGCGGTTTGGTCTGTTTACAAGCATAATAAGAATATCGATCAGTCTGTTATGGATATGAATTTTCAAATTGATTCAGTTAATAATGATCCCAGGTTTAGTTTGAACCTTTCTACAAGTTTTTAAAATGTCACATTCAATAATATTTGTATTTATTTTTACATTTATTATTCACACCATAAATACTTTGGCGTATTCAGTCAGGCTGGTTGGCATTCAAACAGGCAGACTGACCGTTTCTTTTTCCTTGTTTAATATTCTGGTATTATTGTCTCGTACTGCCAATGCATTGCAGGTGCCCATTCTTGCCAAAAAAGTTGAGACAGACCTTAGATCCGGAATTTTGAATCCCTCTACCCACTATTTCTATTATATTTTGTTTGCTGCTACGTTGGGCACAATTACCGGTGCTGTGTTAATGCCTACATTCAGGAGGATATTGATAAAGTTTGTACAACGTTTTAATATTGACCGCTCAATTCCCCGGGTTATTGTTCACAGTTTTACCAAAAGTGGTATAAGGCAATTTAAAGAACAATTTAAAATTCCGTCTTCAGATAATTTCAAACATTTAAAGAATATTAAATCGATCCCTAAAAGAATCATTGGATTGAATTTTATTGCAGTTGCGTTTTTAACTGCGGGGTCTCTTGCTACTATGCTGGCTTCGTATTTAAATCCTGAATTACGATTGACTTCGGGGAGCTTTGCACCATTGTTAACTGGAATGGCTACCGTGATTTTGGTGATTTTTGTGGATCCATTCTTTTCACTATTAACGGATGATATTCTGGAAGGAAAGACTAGTCCTTATTATTACTCGAAATGTATTGTTTTTATGATTATTAGCAGGGTGGCAGGGACTTTATTGGCTCAGGTTTTATTATATCCTATGGCAGTTTTTGTTATTTGGGCAGGTACCCATCTTTAAAAAGTACCGAATTTAAGCATTATATGAAATTGGGGACTGCTGATATCTGAACTTTCTAATCCCGGCATTCCATTTAACCCAGATATATACAAGTATTTAACTCCAAACGCAAGTCTGAAATTACGGGTCATATTTAATACAACATCCAGCCCGGGTTCAATAGCCATAAAGGCGTCACTATCTGTTATTTCATATTCAGTTGTAGATCTTCTGTCAGAATAACTGATACCACCAGCACCAACGAGTGCTCCTATAGTATAGTGAACGAGTTTGTCTGAATTAGCAATATATTGAAGCAGCAAACCGCCATATCCCAGATCAATAAAATATTCAAGATCTGTACCGTCTACGGGTTGAACAACTGACGGGGCACGGAGTTCAGAAACCATTCCATATCCAGCGCCACCAATAACGAATTGATGGTTAATGATCCAGCCGCCGCCTCCACCAACCCATAATGCGGTACTGTTGTATACTTTACCGACTTTGAAACTGGGGCCGCCATAACCTCCATGAGTAATATCTCCACTGAAAAGTGTTTCTTCTGCTAAAACAAAGCTTGATGATAACAATACGATCAGTAGAGTATAAAACACTTTCACTAGACAGCTCCTTTTTTTTAAATTACAATTGTTAAATTATAAAAAAAAATGGGAATTTCAAATTATTTTTATCTTAATTCATATCTAAAGGTTACAATACCTTGCACAGTTTTGTTTTCACCCGGAGGTAATGGATTGAATTTCCATTCTCTTAACGATTTTAAAGTAATCTCTTCCAATACCGAATCTCCTTTAAGTACGGGAAGCATTTGACCGATTTCACCATTGGGTAAAACAAAAACTCTTATTTTGACTGTAGCTTCTTTTTGCAGCCCCGGTGGATATTGTGGGATAACTTTTTTAACCAACGTTCGTTTGGCTGCATCACCCTCAATAGTAAAGGGTTGATTCGAGTCACCCGGCTTTACTCCATCTCTTTCTACCAGAGAAGGTTTTGCGTCGTTCTCTGTAGTGGAAGGGGTAGGGTAGTAGCTCCTGTCATTATCGTCCGGTATTGCTTGCGCGCGTTGATCATAAACAGAATTGTCTGGTGTTATTTTTTGTGCTGATGATGAAGCATCCATTTTGCCATAATCCCGTTTAATCATTTCTGTTTCTTCATCCAACCTGTTTCTGAATTTTGGGAGATTAATCGGTTGAGTTTTTTCTTCTTTTGCAACAGGTTCTGGAGCTGGTTCCTGTTTCTTTGTAACGGGTTTAGGTGGCTGTGGTCTGGCTTGTTGTCTGGTAGATACGGGTACTGTCTTGCTGGAACTTGACATAAATGAAATTTCCGCATATTCCGGTGATGGCATAACCATCTGGGTATGCACCAGATAAAACAATAGCACAAGGAATAAATGAAAGATTACAGATATTCCCATTGCTTTATTAAGATTTAAATTTTGAAAAAGATTTTTCATAAAATTATAATCCTGGTTCAGTTGCAATCATAAACCGTTCAGCACCGGCGAGCTTTGCAGTATCTACGATACGGATTGTTCTTTCAAGTGACAGGTCTTTGTCTGCTTTAATCACAACCATTTTTTGCGGATTTTCATTCAACATTTGACCCATTTGCTGCGCGAGTTGGGTGATGGAAACCTGTCTCTGGTTCAAAAATATCTGGTTGTCCAAAGTAATGGTGACATAGATTTTATCCGAATCATCCTGCTGACCACTTGCTGCATTAGGCAATTTGACTTTGATTCCCGGCTGAACCACAAAGGATGAAGTCAGCAGAAAAAAGATTAGTAACAGCAGAACAATATCGGTCAAAGAGATGGTGGAAAACATTACCATCCGTTTACGCGATGTTTCGATGTTCATTCTGAATCTCCTTTTCCAGGAATACATCCATAAGTTCGTTTGAGCTTTCCTGCATATCAAATACGTGACGTTCAACTTTGCTTAATAACCAGTTGTAAAAAATCAATGCGGGAATACCAACACTAAGACCAGCTGCTGTAGTAATTAATGCTTCCCATATACCGCCAGCCAATACACTTGCATCTACACTACCGCCAAGTGTTTGAACTTGCATAAAAGCTTTGATCATACCTGTAACCGTACCCAAAAATCCGATCAAGGGTGCAATAGCTGCTATAGTTCCCAATACACCCAAATTACGTTCAAGATGATAAATTTGGACTTTGGCTGCGCCTTCAATGGAATCTTTGATTTCTTCGCGCGGACGGTCATGCTTCATCAAACCTGCATGCGTGATTTTAGCAATGGGGCCTGGTGTTTCTTTGCACATAACTACTGCTTCATCAATTCGGTTTCTAAGAAGCAGATTTTTGACTTGTAATACAAACGTACGGGCATTGATTTGTATTTTTCTCAAAGATACCAGCCGTTCAATCAATATTGCAAGTGCAACTACCGAGCAAAGGGCCAGGGGGATCATCATTACACCGCCCTTGAGGATGATTTCAATCATGGACATTATTGTGACTCCTTGTTTCTGTTTGTTTAGAATCTGGCGCTAATACCTGCCAACAAATGAACACCTTTTTGTGGATAATTATACCAATAACTAAATTCAGAATCAAATAGATTTTGTAATTTAACATGTGCAGATATTTTTCCAAATGATTGCTGCACGGAAATATTAAACACAGTATAACCGGATAATGTTTCATCCAGATTGGAAGCAATATATTTTTTACCTATTATTTCAGCATCAACAGAAATAGTTGTACCTTTCAGAGGTTCAATTATAAGCTTAACAGGAACCATATATTCAGGTATATAGGGTACATTTTTATGAACAAATCCGGTAGTATCGTTCAGACTGGGCAGATATTTCGTAAACCCAATTTGTAATCTTGAACGTTCAGAAAGATTAAATTTTCCACCCAAACTAAAAGATAGCAAATCCATATCGTTCAGATTATTCAATGATATGGGATTCATTGTAGTATCGGGACTGTTCCAGTAAATATATTGATCATATCCTTTATAATCAATGGTTGAGAACAGATGCATTCCTTCTTTGGGCTCATATTGTACATCAAATTGTAATCTATATTTCAATTCATTGGCTGTACTTGCAATTCCGGAAACCACATATGGATTTTGAGAAAGCCATTCAGTAAAAGGAGTATATTCTAATCCACTCTGGTACAGTAACGTAACGCCCATGTTTTTAACCGGCATTAAATTAACTTTGGCAAAGGGGGCAGCCTTGTCAATAGATGTTAAAAAGTTAGAGTTAAAAGACTGGTATTTTAATCCTGCTGACAACATTACTGTGCTTATAGGATTTCCACTGAATTCTGCTCCTAACTCGCCAAAATGTGAATGATTGCTTACTCTATCCAGATCATCAGAATCTCTTTCAAAATTACCAAAACCTTTGACCATGGCATATTTAAATTGTTGATTATATTCACCGAATAGTTTATAGGTAAACTGATCTCTGGTATTAACGGTTGCGCTGGAATCATCTGTTATTGATAAATTGTTGAAATAAAAACCAATCTTGCTGTCCGCTAGTTTACTAACGTTTAAATACCATTCTGTACCGGCATACAGGTTGGTGATGTTGCGTTTTATATGTGGTTTGCCAAGATAGTTAAACATACCCAAATCTTTTGAATTCAATTCCGCGAACGAAGTAGTTTTTGATTTGTTGAAGATATAATGTAAATTACCAGAAAGACCTGCCATTGTGTAATCACTGTTATCATATTGACCGCTGCTGCGATCAATATTTCCATTGACTCTGAAATCCCCTTTTTTGATACGTTGCCAGTAACCGGCATTTGCAATTACTGTTGAAAAGCCACCACCTGTCAAGTCAGCCCAAGACATACGCTGCATTGTATTTGAGGTTCTTTCATATTCAGGCTTGTTTTGTGTACTTGTAATCATATTGTTAACAGGATCATGCTCAAGCTGAGGTTTGTAAAGCGTTGGCGTTTCCCGGTTAAAATCGATTTTATCATTAACATTTCTGGTGGTTTTATCTTTTCCATAAATAAGTACTTCGGGAACAGTCAAGGTTGAATCTTGACTGTTAACCTTGGATGAAGACGGTACCACACGTGTCGTATCCGATGGCAATGTAATACGAGAGGGGGGAGCAACCACTTTTTGAGCAAACAGCAACCCCGGAACGATTAATAATAAGGATAAAAGTATTTTCGTTTTCATTATTTCCCTGCCAATTGCTGCAACCTGTTCTTTGCGTATTCCTGATATTCCGTTTGATTGGGGTATTCCCGAATGATTGAATTGTAGAGACGTCTAGACTCGTCATATTTTTTTAATTCTTCATTACATAATGCAGCCTGGTATATACCCCGAACAACCCAATCCGTTTCCGTTGTAAATATATATTTTATTTTCAAGAATGCAACTACTGCATTTTGATATTCCTCACGTGCCTTGTAAACCTCACCAATGAGATAATGTGCTTCAGCCGCAAGATCTGCATCGATTGTTGTTTGGCTGGTGAGACTGTGTAAAATACTTTCAGCCGGTTCGGTTTTGCCGGTTTTGATATAAATTCTGGCAAGTCCGATATTTGCCTGGTTTGTTGTTCTTGCATTGTTATTAATTGTAATAGCATTTTGATAATACTTGATGGCCATTTCCATGTTGTTTTTGCTGTACCATGAGTTACCAGCCAGATAATTTGCTTCTGCAAGCTTGTCATGATCGGGGAAATTGCCGATGAATTTATCAAAAGTTTCTATAGCAGCATCATGATTACCTTGACGTTGATGTATCAATGCTGCCAATAGTAATGCTTCTGCCGCGGCTTTGGTATCTGGAAATTGTACCCATTGCTTTTGTAAAGTTGTAACAGCGGTTTCCGGGTCTTTGAATTTATTATAAACTTTGCCAATATGATAATACATACTTTTAGCAGCTTCCGAGGTGGGGTAATCTCTTAAAACAAGCTGATATTGTGCAATTGCCTGATCATACTGCTGCATGTTTTCTGCAAATTCAGCTTTACGTATCAACACTTTGGCAGCAACATTGGGATCGTCTATTTTGGGTAAAAGATCATCAACCATATTCATGGCATCATCAGATTCACCTTTTTGCATCATTGACCATTGTACGCCATTTACAGCATCCGACACATATTCACTTTTGGGAAAAGTATCTAGCAATTTGCGGTATTGTTGTATTGCGTTATCATAGTCACCCTGGTTATAATAGCAGTCTCCAATAGCATAAGTTGCGTCATCAGCAAAAGAGCTCTTGGGATATTTACTCAACAGAGAGTTGAATTCTGCTATGGCTTCAGGAAAATCATTGGTACGAAATGAACATCTGCCAATCATATATTGCGCTTCTGCTGCATATTGTGTATCACCAAATTCTTGTGTTACAGTGGTAAATGATTTTTTTGCAACATGGAAATTGGTATTACGGTAATAACAATAACCAATTTGAAAATTAGCTTCTGCTTTTTGAGAATGAGATGCATCTGTATTTAACGCTTTTTCATAATAGGTAATGGCTCGGATATATTCTTTGGTGTTAAAAATTGCATCTCCCATTCTCAATAATGCATCAATTTTTAAAGATGGATTGTCTGCAAGTTTGTTTGCGGTTTTGAACGCATTTTCAGCCTGTTGAAAGTTGTCTGTTTTAATTGCAGCATAACCCAGCCCATACCATGCTTCTGCAAGTTTGGGAGAATTGGGATAATATTTTATAAATTTATCATAAGCTGCTAATGCCTGTTTGAAATCATTTGTTTTAAACAATGTCTCCGCAAACCAAAACATGGATTCACTATGCACCAGTTGATTTGAATATTTATCATTTACTTTGTTAAAATATTCAAGCGCTTTGCTATAATCACCGGTATTATAATAAAGTTTACCCATCTTGAATAATGCATTTGCCTGAATAAAAGCAGATTGGTATGAGGTTTCCGTTGTTTGAAATGCCTTTAAAGCTGTTTCTGGATCATTATCCAAAAGGTAACATTCTCCAATCATAAGGGAGGCCTGACCTGCTATAGAAGAATCCGGATATTTGTCTACAATATCCTGAAAATATTGTTTTGCGCCTGCAATTTGTTTGGCATCAAAATCGATAGAACCCAGTTCATACATAGCGTTGGGTGCATCTTTGGAATCCGGGTGGTTCAGAATGACTCTTTTAAAAAGTTGTGATGCCTGATCTGTTTGCCCCAGTTTTAAGCGATTTCTGCCAGCCTGAAACCATGATGATGAAATGATTCCTTTGGAATTACTGATCTCAGCCGCTTGGGAGAAAGAGAGTGCTGCATTTTCAAATTGGTTAATCTTAAAATATGCCCATCCCATACTGTAATGCGCATCATCGGCATAACTGTTGTCAGGAACAACAGCAACCAAATTATAGGCTTCAAGCGCTTTTACATATTGTTCAAGCTTGAAATATGATTCTCCAATAAAATATTGGGCTTCAAAACGCATATCGTTTTGGGGATAATTCTTGATCGCTTTATTCAGGATTTTTATACTTGTATCATACTCGCTTTTACCAAAATAGACCAAACCCATCCGATAGGTGGTTTGTGGTACAAGCGGACTTGACGGGTGATTTTTTAACAAAAGTTGATAAGCTTTAAGAGCCTGGTCCCATTTTTTCATTTCTTCATAAATAAATGCAGCAGAATAAAAAGAGTAATCAGCCAGGGGACCGGATTTGTCCATATTATAGACACGCGCATAATATTCAAGTGCTTTGGTGTTATTTCCGGTATGATATAATGCTTCGGCATACCAGTAATACGCATCTGTCAACAAAGTACTTTTGGGGTATTGTGACAAAAAGATTTGAAATGCTTTTATACCTTCTTCATATTGGCCTGAATTAACCATGGTTTCTCCAATACGATAATAGGCTTTGTCCCTGAAACCAATAGCCGGGTAATCGGATAATAATTTTTTATATTCCGTTACAGCACGTGAATAATCTCCACTTTGATAATAGCATTCTCCAAGCAGGAATTGTGCTTCCTCAGCCAAAGAATTGTCTCCATGTTTACTGAGGAATTCCCGAAATTGAGATGCTGCCAGATCATATAACTGATCGTTATACATTCCTTTAGCAACATAAAAGTCATTATCGGCCTGTGAACCGGTTGTTTGTGCAAATAGATAAACCGAATTAAACAGGATCAGAAATAGAAAAAGTTTTTTTATCATTCTCTTCCCGGATAAATAATTGATTATTATATTAATAGACGATATTAAAAGAGTGCTGGTTCCATTGTTTTTGCATTCATTACGTTGTTTTACATTTTATAAAATACATTCCAAACAATACGACTTTTAATTAAAAATTGCAAGCATGAATTCTTGGCCCATTCTGCCTCTTTAATGAATATCATAATATTTATCATTTTTAAAAAATTTGGAATAACCGGTAATAGGGTTCTGTTGTATACATCCTTGCTTGAAAGGATAAAGAACAACATTAAGGAGAACATCATGTCATACGAATGGAAAATTGGAAATCGCCCTTATAGCGATGAAGAAGCTAAAACATTGTTGTCGAATGTTGTTAGTCCGGAAACTTCGGACTGGCATTATAATAAACACCATAAAGGTTATGTAGCAGCGCTTAATACAATTGAAAAAGGTTTGGAATCTTCAGACCGCTCAAAAGCCAATGGCAATTACAGCGAAATTGGTGAACTGAAAAGAAGACTGACCTGGAACCACTCTGGTGCATTGCTTCATGATGTATATTGGGAAGTAATGGGTGGAGATGGTGATCCATCAAAAGGTCCCGATGTGTTGGCTGCTATTGAAAAAGAGTTTGGTTCTTTTGAAAAGTGGAAAGAAGACTTTAAAGCAACCGCTTTTTCTGCCAAGTTGAGTGGCTGGGGATTACTCGTGTTTGATTCACTCTACTCAAAGAGACTGTTAAATGTTCTGGTTGATGAACATCAATATGGTGCAATTTGGGGTGGTATTCCCTTGATTTCACTGGATGTGTTTGAACATGCATATTATCATAAAGATGGTCCCGGACGTGCTACATATATCGATAATTTTCTTGATAATTTGCATTGGGGACGCATTAATGAACGCTATAAAAAGTTTATGAAATAAAATGTAACATCTTCCTCCAAAGATGATGAAAAAAAAGCCCGGAATGAGAGAGCCGGGCTTTTTTTATGTCACAATTGACTTAATAACTGCTTCTGCCGCTTTGATACCATCTATTGAAGAACTAACGATTCCTCCTGCATAACCTGCACCTTCACCAGCCGGAAACAATCCTGTTAATCCTGTAGATTCGCCATTTTCATTACGTTCTATACGAATAGGACTTGAACTGCGCGTTTCCGGTGCATAGATTAATACATCACCAGGATCAACTCTGTTTAATTCTTTGAGCATTTGAGGGACTTGAACCTTTAATGTATTTGTAATGAATTCAGGTAAAATATCATATAGGTTTGCTGGAAAAGCAAAATGCCAGGATCGTTCATTGGGGATGGAGGTAGGATGACTTTTATTTAAAAAATCCGGCAAAGTAGAGGCAGGTATATGATAATTTCCACCACCGGCTAGATATGCTTTTTTCTCAATCTCCTGTTGATAGCGATACCCGGCAAGTACATTCTGTCCTGATGGATCTATTGCATTAAAATAATCGTCAGGATTTACAGGGACCAGATATGCGGCATTTGCAAAGTTTCCGCCTCTGGTAGAATGACTCATGCCATTTGTTGTAAATTCACCCTCTGTTGATGCACAAGATATTACCGTTCCACCGGGGCACATGCAAAAGCTATAACAGGCACGTGCGTTCTGTTGGCTCTTTCGTGTTAACCGGTAACTTGCTGCACCCAGTTTGGGGTGCTCTGCAAATTTTCCCCATTGTGCATGATTAACCTGTATTTGAGGAACTTCAACACGCACACCAATTGCAATGGGCTTTGACTGTAAGGGAACACCTGCCTGATGTAACATATCATAAACATCCCGTGCACTATGTCCGGTTGCAAGAATACAGTGATTTGTTTCAATGGTTTCATTCTCGAGTTGTACGGCAACCAGCTTTTTATCTTTTTTTACCAGATCAATTAATTGAGAATTGAATTTAACGGTACCACCAAGCGATATGATTTTATTACGCATACTGGGAACTATAGTGGCTAGCAGATCAGTACCTACGTGAGGCTCCCAATCTAATAAAATGTCTTTAGGTGCTCCGTTTTCTACCAGTGTTTGTAACAGATATCGGATACGGGGTTTATCTTTACTGCGGGCAGTCAGTTTGCCATCCGAAAAAAGTCCGGCGCCTCCTTCTCCATACAAGACATTACTTTCTACGTTGAGAATATCTTTTGTCCAAAATTGTTCAACATGATTTGAACGTTCCGAAACGGCAGACCCTCTCTCGATGAGTATGGGGTTTAATCCCGATTCGGCAAGAACCAAAGCTGCATAGAGCCCTGCGGGTCCTGCTCCAATAACAACTGGAGGGAATGGATTGTGGGCTTTGACCGGTGAAAAATTTGAGACAAGATTATCCGGTTCTGATAGAATTTGAACTTCGTTTGGTTTAAATTTACCGGATAAATTGTTTCCGGTAAATTCAACATCAACAGACAAAGTGTACAAAGGTTCGGGATGTCTGGGGCGTGCATCTATGGATCGTTTGTTCACTCTGATGATTGATAAAGATTCAGGCTTGCAGTTTAATTTTTTTGCTGCAAATTTTAAAATATCACTTTCTTTATACTCTAGTTTTAAAAAGAGTTGGTGTATTCTGATTTTCATAATAATATTCTGAATGTTTGTTAACGTTGCCTATATTTAACTTGTTTTTTACACGTTACTTTAATATAATAGTCCCAAGTTAATTATTATTTTAGATAAATCAAACCGGAGGATTTGTTGCATGCGTGCCTTTTCATATCTTACGACAAAAGGTCAGCCCCGTATAGGTGTAGAGGTTGACGGTAAACGTCTTGATTTTACCTATATCTGGCAGATATTCAAAGAATTGAAAAGTTCTCCGCAAACCCCGGATTATTATTTCCTGCAGATCATGATTGAAATGGAAAACTTTTCCAACAGTGTTATAACTGAAGTACTTGATGAAATAAAACAATTTCGTACCCTTGATGATCTTGTTATCAAAGGTGATGTTCGCTTTGATGTACCCATTTCAAGACCTTCAAAAATTATTTGCCTGGGAAGAAATTATGTTGCTCATGCAGAAGAGTGGAAATCCAAAGTGCCTGAGAAACCCATGTTTTTTTCCAAGTTTCCATCCAGTTTACTGCCGGTAGATGGAGATATTCGCATACCAGAAGGTATTGGACGTGTTGATCATGAGATCGAATTAGCTGTGGTTATTGGCAAACATGCTAAATATGTTAAGCAAGAAAAAGCAATGGAATATGTCGCTGGTTATGCTATTGCCAATGATGTTACTGCTCGTGCAATGCAGGGTGATTGTATTAAAAAAGGACATCCCTGGTCATTGCCAAAAGGTATGGATACATTCCTTCCTATGGGACCTTTTCTGGTACCTGCTGACGCGATTGAAGATCCCCACAATCTGGATCTTGAACTCAGAGTTAACGGTGAAATACGACAAAAAGCAAATACCAAAGATATGGTATTCAAAATACCGGAATTGATAGAATATATTACCCAATACATAAGCCTTGAACCCGGTGACGTTATTTGTACAGGAACTCCGGAAGGTACATTACCTATTGAACCCGGTGACAGAATTGAAGCAACAATTCAAGGACTGGGGCTCTTGACAAATAATGTAGTGCAGGATTAAGGATAGAACTTATGCGTGTAGCTTTTGTTCAAATGTATTGTGATTTTGGTCAGGTAGAACGAAATGTTCTCCATGCACTAGAGCTGTTGCAGTCTAAAGATGCTGATCTTTATGTGCTTCCCGAGTTGTTTAATACGGGGTACCTTTTTAAAGATCGGGATGAATCTGCAAGTTTTGCTGAACCAATTCCAGATGGCCCTACATGTAAAGCTTTGACAAACTTTGCAAAACAAAAGCAATGCTATATCTCTGCCGGATTACCTGAACTGTCTGGTGAGAATGTATATAATTCAAGTTTTCTGTCCGGTCCGGATGGATTTATTTCTGTTTATAGAAAAATACATCTTTTTAATAAAGAAAAGATTTGTTTTGATCAGGGAGATATTCCATTTTCTGTTCAAGATATAGGTGAAATCAAAGTCGGCATGATGATCTGTTTTGACTGGATTTTTCCGGAATCTATGCGGTCATTAGCACTGCAAGGAGCAGATCTGATTTGCCACAGTGCCAATCTTGTTATGCCATATTGCCAGAATGCAATGGTAACTCGATGTCTTGAAAACAGCGTATATGCAGTAACCGCAAACCGAATTGGTTCTGATGTAAGGGGTGAGCTTTCTGTGGATTTTACAGGTACGAGTCAAATAACGGGTCCCAGGGGAGAGATTCTTGTTCGTTCATCTGATTCAAGAGAAGATGTACAGGTAGTTGAGATTGATCCTGAAAAAGCACGAAATAAACAATTAAATCCTCTCAATAATTTATTCACTGACCGTCATCCTGATATGTATACGTTATGACAGGTCATTAGTACTGGAAATCCAAGATGTCAATTTTTAACAGCATAAAACGCTTGTTCAAGCATTCGGCGGTATATGGAATTGGACATATTGTCAATCGTATGATTGTATTTTTATTGCTGCCATTACATACCAATCTATTTAATGAAGCAGAGATGGGTGTAGCCGGCGTTTTATTTGCTTACCTTGCAGTTTTTACGATTATTTATACCTATGGTTTGGACACGGCTTTTTTCCGTTTCTACATCCTTGAAGATTCAGAGGAAGGCAAAAAACGCATCATGTCCACCGCGTTTTTGACAATCTTTATAACATCCATCTTGTTTACACTTGTTTTGTTTTTTAATTCCGGTTTTTTTGCAAATATACTATTTGATGAACAGACCCATGCGTTAAATATTGATCTGACATATTTGATAAAGATCATATGTGGAATCTTGTTTTTTGATGCCTTGTCTTTTATGCCTTTTCTGGCATTAAGGGCTGAAGAACGTCCTGTTATGTTTATCTTTTTCAAATTTTTGAATGTAATAATTAATGTTACGTTTAATGCTGTTTACATCCTGGGATTAAAAAGTGGTATTGAAGGAATCTTTTTAGCAAACTTTTGGGCCTCATTTCTAACAGTCATTTTACAATTACCCATTATTATCAAGCGTTTTAGATTCACCTTGTCTGTTTCTACTTTGAAAGAGCTGCTTGCTTTTGGATTGCCATACCTGCCATCAACATTATCTGTTTCACTAATGGATACTATAGACAGGCCTTTGCTTGAACGCATGGATAGTATTGATGCAGCGGGGCTCTACAGCCAGGGCGCAAAACTGGGAATGTTTATGGCCTTGTTTGTTACCGCTTTTCGGTTTGCCTGGCATCCCTATTTTTTGGCTACATCAAAACAGGATAATGCCAAAGCAATTTTTCAAAAAGTCTTTACCTATGTCATTCTTTCTTGCTTTGCTGTATATGTGGGATTAACTCTTTTTATTGAAGATATTGTAAGACTCAATATTGGTGGTTTTACTATTCTTGGATCTGATTTTTGGCCAGCTACAAAGGTTGTTCCTGTTATTTTTCTGGCCTATATATTTTACGCTGCATATTTAAATTTTATTATTGGAATTTATCTTTATAAAAAAACAAAATATTTACCATTTATTACCATCGCAGGTATGTTGGGTAATGTAATAGCAAACGTTACTCTTATACCCGTTTTAGGGATTATGGGAGCAGCGTGGGCACGGGTTATTGCTTATATTATTATGTCAATTTCTCTTTATACAGTAGCCGCCAAGCTTTACAAAATAGAGTACGAATGGATGCGTGTAATAAAAATTGTAATTGCGGCAGCTGTTGTATATGTTTTGGGTATTCAACCCTGGATTGCAAGCAGCTTGATATTGAAATCTTTACTGCTATTCGCATTTCCGGTATTACTCTTTGTTATGCGGTTCTTTGAACCATCCGAATTGAGTAAAATGAAATCCATTCTATTGGGATTACCCGTTTTGAGGAATGTTAAGAATGGATGAAAAAACAGCTTTGAAAAAGTTTTATGAACAGTGTGGCGAAAAATACCCTGAAGAAGAGATTGTTTATCAAACGCTTCGTGGAAAACTTCGCAAGCGATTTGTATTAAAATATTTAAACTCTTTCAAGGGATCTTTGTTAGAGATTGGTACCAATCGGGGGATGTATTTACAGCATTACGATAATGGTTCCCGTTTTGGGATCGATCTCAGTTTTAGTGTGTTGAAACAGGCACATCGGGAAAAACCAGTCAACCTTGCAGTTTCTGATGCCGAAAAGCTGTGTATTTCTGAAAGCAGTGTTGATCATGTTTTGTGCAGCGAAGTATTGGAACATTGTTTAAATCCTCAGGAAATATTTAACGGCATAGCCACTGTACTTAAACCTGGTGGTATTGCGTTACTTACAACCCCGAATTTTAACCGTACTCGTCCCACTTATATGGCAGTAGGATCTTTAACAACATACGATGTGGATTGCGAATGCGGCGACAGCTATTTTCATACTGCTTACAAACCCTATGAGCTGGTGGAAATGGCAGAAAAAGAAGGCTTGCAGGCTTTAAAATTTGGATCATTTGAAAAAGAAGTCAAATATGCAACAAAGTTACCTGTAATTTTGTTGTTGAGTTGTAGGATCTTGAATAAATATATCAGATCTGAAGCATTTGCAATTTGGAATGAATCTTTTTTTCATCGGTTTACCAATTTTATTTACAACGTAACCCATTTTCTTTATCTTGACCGTGTACTGATCAAAATTATACCTAATGGGGTACGTTCTTTTATAGTCATGCAAAAGCCAAAATAATGAAACCTCGTATCATCTTACATCTTGATATGGATGCCTTTTTTGCTGCGATTGAACAGCGAGACAATCCGGAATATCGTGGTAAACCGGTAATTGTAGGTTCTGATCCCAAAAAAGGGAAAGGCAGGGGAGTAGTATCTACATGCAGTTATGAGGCTCGAAAATTTGGTATTCATTCAGCAATGCCCATATCTCAGGCATATAGATTGTGTCCCCATGGTATATATGTTCACACCCGTGGCGCTCAATATGCGCGCGTATCCAAGCAGATTATGAAAATATTGGGATCTTATTCTCCAGATATGCAGCCTTTGAGTATTGACGAAGCTTTTCTTGATATTTCCAATACATATAAATTTTACAAAACACCCAGAGATACTGCAATAGCTCTTAAAAAACAAATATATGATGAAACCCAACTTACTGCTTCTGTTGGTATTGCCCCCAGCATGTTTTTAGCAAAAATAGCTTCTGATCTGGAAAAACCGAATGGTCTGGTAGTTGTTGAAGAAGATAAGGTAATGGAATTTCTTTCACCATTGGATATTTCTAAATTATGGGGAGTTGGAAAGAAAACACTGCCGCATATGCAGAAAATGGGTATTCGAACCATTGGCGATTTGGCACAGCATTCGCAACAGGAAATAATAAAAAAGTTTGGAAAATCAGGACTCCATTTCTGGCAGCTTGCTAATGGCAAAGATAACAGGCAGATTGAGTCATATACAGCAGCAAAATCCATTAGTAAAGAAATTACTTTTGAACATGACCAAGATGATGAAAATAAATTGATTCAAACTTTGTTATTTATATGTACAGAGTTGTGCAGAGAAATGCGTCGAAAACAATTGTGGGGTAAAACAGTAACTATGAAAATTCGGTTATCTGATTTCAGTACTTTTACCCGCTCACGTTCGTTTTCAATGGTCATTTCCTCAACGAATGAACTGTTTGATCAGATAAAAGATATGTTTTACTCTTTTGAAAGAACGTCCAAAGTCAGGCTGCTTGGTGTTTCATTATCTCATCTTGAAAAAAATGAAAAGCAGATGGATCTTTTTGAAAAGATAAAACAGTCTGATAAGCAAATAGATTCAGTACTGGATAAAGTAAGAGAAAAATTTGGAGAACAATCCATAACGCGTGCCAGTCTGTTACAAACTCGTTATGACTCACAATGGATTCGGGATTAATACATTATAATGGAGGGTGTGATGCGTAAAGTATTTTTTGTAGTTATCATATTGTTTTTATCATTGCAGGTTATTGCCAAACCTGTAAATATTGCAATAATAAAAAGGGGAAAGGATACATTATGGACTGGTGAGATGGCCGCATATTTTGATCAATTAAAATCAGGGATTAAAAATTCAAATTACTTACGATTGAATGAAAATATTTATCCTGATAAAGATTTCAAAATCCCTTTTTCAATTGATTTTGCACAAATTATAAGTCCGGTGAATTTATTTGAATACCACAATGAGAAAAATCTGGATTTATTACTTTTTGTAAATGCTGAAGATAATTTGTTTTCAATGCATTTATTAGAGTTTCCATCTGGTATTGTATTAAACGAAAAAAAAGTTGGTTTGCAGAATTTGAAAGCGTCTTCTGTAATTAGCAATATTACTTCTCAGATCAGTATATATGAAAATCTGGTAAATAATCAATGGGGTCAATATGGTGTTTCCTTTGAAAACACTGATTTTGGTATCCTCTTGTTTACAGATGATTCTAAAAATATTCTATTATCAAAAACATTGGATGTAATCAATAATACCTTTTTTGATAATAAAAGTGCTTATTGGAATGGTTCTCTAAAATATAAAATGATTTCCAGCAAAGATCTATCTGCTATGGATATGGCCAATATGACAAATCAATATTCAGCCCGTTTTGCATTGGATTTTTCTAAAAAGAAAAATGAACCTGTTACAATGGTATTTCCATATTCAAGCCCCAATACTCCGGCACTGCAAGTTGAATATCCTCATGTGCCCCTTATTGAACCTTTTTTCAGCTTTCAGCAGGGTGCTGATCAATTTAATCCAAATACTTTTTGTTCAATAGTCTTGAACGACAATGGTGCGTTAACACAATTGGAGTTGAACAAGACCAATTTACCATTATTTATTTACAGAACACAGATAATGCATCACAACTGGGTTTCAGGGCTCATGACAACGGATGTATTTAAACAACAATTATTCGATAATTATAACATGATTTATCGATTTTTAGAAGCTGCATCGCCATTAAAACCCTGGATTGGATTAAATTTCGCAGCATTTTGTCGTACCATTTACAGCTTTGATCAATCCATACAAATGCTTGATTATGCCAGAGCTTCTTTTCGAGCTTTGAATGATCAATTTGGTGAAAATTTATGCAGAATTGAGGAAGCTAAACAAGCAGGTTTGCAACAGCAATGGTCAACTGTTGAAAAGATATATCAGGATTTATTGAACCAAAAAAATCCGCCAGTGGATTCTGCAAGTGTTGCTGAAATTCATTATAATTTGGGGCTTTTGTTCGAGATTAAAAAGGATCTATCTTTGGCGATTCTTCATCATGAAAAAAGTGTAAAACAGTACGCTTATTTAAAAGATACATTTAGAGCAATGCTTCCACAGAGTAAATTGTCTTATATATATAGAAAAGTAAATGCATTGGATAAAGCGGAAATTGCTGCTAAACGATATTTGGCAATGGCCAATGGTTTGCAAAGTGAACCTGATATTGCACGTGCCCGTTATGAACTGGGATTGGTTCATTTGGCTTTGAATAATTTGCAAACAGCTAAAAACGATTTCATTGTTGCCAAAAATTATTTTGAAATGCTTGATGATAAATTTTATACCTCATATATTGATCTTAATTTGGGCGTTATAACTCTAAAAAATAAACAATATGTTGAGGCAAATCCATTTTTGCAAAAAGCATTGCAGAATGGAAGGCTTTTAAAAAATTATCCTCTAATGATTGACAGTTATCGTTACCTAGGAGAATTAGAGGCACAATTGCAAAACTGGAACGCCGCACAGCAATATTTTGACAATGGTGTAAACACAGCACTTGAAATTAATGATACTGCAAAACTTGCTGAAGTTTTGTATCAACAGGGTCTGGCCCATATTAAGGAAGGCAAATTAAGTATTGGATTTGTTGAAGTGAAAAAGGGTATAGAACTGTCTGATGGAAGAGTTCATGGCGGCCGTAAGCAAGCACAAGCTTTCATTGAAAAGTTGGAACAGGTTATTGCCAATAAACGACAGGAAGCTGGTTTTTGAAAAAACTTTTTTCTAGATTAGACAAAGCAATATGGGAATATAATCTGCTTGAAAAAGGAGACAGGGTGTTAGTATGTGTTTCCGGTGGTGCAGATTCTATGTCTTTATTAAAAGTATTAAAGCACCGTTCTTTTATTTATGGTAAAGATATAAAACTGTTTGCATTTTATGTGGATATGGGATTTGGCGAAAATGCAGATAACCGATGCAAGATTATGCAGGATTATTTTGATTCCCTTAGTGTAGAAGCTAAAATTATCAGGACAAGCATTGGCCCATATTCGCATAGTGAAGAAAATCTGGAAAATCCATGTTTTTTGTGTACACGTATCCGTCGTAAAAAGATATTCGAAACTGCTGAAGAGTTGAATTGTAATAAAGTTGTTTTTGGACACCATAAAGATGATATAGTGGAAACGTTGTTATTGAATATGATATTCAGTCGAAATATTAGTACCATGCCCCCCAAATTGGAAATCCTCAAGGGGAAATTTCATATTATTAGACCCTTGTTGTTTGTAAGCGAGAAAATGATAAAAAATTATGCTGTAGAAAATGCAATTCCATGTTTTGATCAGGAATGCCCTACGGATGGACATTCGCAGCGACAATATGTTAAAGAATTACTTTATAAAATTGAGCAAGACCACCATGGTGCCCGGGAAAATATTTTTCAATCCATGAAGCATGTAAAGCCAGATTATTTATTATAAATTGTATTGTTTTTACCTCTCTTGCATTCCTCATATTTTTTTTGTATTTTAAATATTTGATTAACCGGGAAATGAATGGCTGATATACCTTATAAATATCCTGTTGACTGGCGCGGTCTGGAAGACTTTGATGAATATAGTTTTGATTCTGACGGATTACCCAGAGTAGATTATGGTGGAAATATTGGATTGAAATATAATCCTATTACCATTTCTCAGTTTGGTTTGCATCATTTCAGTTTTCGAGAAGAATTGGATTACAAGCATTCTACCCATTTGGCGATGCATTGTGCAGACTGGTTGGTGGAGAATGCAAGATCCTGGAAAAATGGCACCTTGGCCTGGATCATGGATTTTCAACTCCCTCTATATGGCCCCAAACCTCCGTGGATATCTGGAATGGCACAGGGAGAAGCTGTTTCTCTCTTGTTGCGAGCATATCAGGAAACCCGAAATGAAAAATATGTAGATATTGCAGAACAGGCTATTCAAACATTTCTTTATCCTGTTTTGAATCAGGGAGTGACTGATTATATTGATAATAATAGTCCTGTTTTTCAAGAATATCCTGCAATGCCTGCCCCGCATGTTTTGAATGGATTTATTTTTGCGCTTTTAGGAGTTAAGGATTTTGCTTTATATAGCAACGAATCTCAATGGAATGATCTTGCTAACAAGGGAGCCAATACAATTCTTGAGCATTGGCAGAAATGGGATATGGGATTTTGGACCCGTTATGATCTTTTTACAATTAAACGTCCTGCTTCGCACATGTATCATGAACTCCATGTTCGACAAATGTTAGCACTGGGACGCGTATTTCAGAATAACCGTTTTTTAGAAATTGCTGAACGCTGGAAAAAAATGCAAGACAAGCCATTCAATCATGTTCTATGGTTGGGATACAAGATTTACGAAAAAACTTATCTTACCCTGGGGAGAAAGTATTGATGAAAAAGGTTCTTGTACTTTCATATTACTTTCCACCTTTGGGTTTAGGCGGTTCACAAAGGATGACCAAATTTGTGAAATACCTTCCTCATAATAATTGGGAGCCAACTGTCATTACTGTGAAAGATATTCTTTATTGGGCCAAAGATGCTTCTCTATTGGATGATTTGAAAAACATCAGGGTTATTCGTACCGGTTCATGGGATCCGCAGAGATTGTTGTACAAAATGAAACCTGCCCAAAATACATCTACTGTTGGTGCTGAAATGAAACCATCATCATTGATGCAATTTCTGAATCAAAAGGTATTTGCTTTTTTTTGTATTCCGGATACTAAAATTCTTTGGAATTGGTTGGCTTTTCGAAAAATTTGCAAATTGTTTTCTGATGAATCTTTTGATGCTGTAATTTCTACCGGACCACCGCATTCTACACATCTGCTAGCAATGAAAATCAAGAAAAAGTTCAATATCTCCTGGATTGCTGATTTCAGGGACGATTGGGCTGGTGGGCATGTAGTATACGAGCCTACATTCATACAGCGTTATTTACATCAAAAATATCAGCGTTCTGTTATTCATTCTGCTGATGCAGTCATTAGTGTTTCTGAAGGAATTCAAAAAGTTTTTGCTGACATTAATCCTAACCAAAAACATTACCTTATAACAAATGGCTATGATCCTGATGATTTTAAAGGTGATGATGGAAATCCTGCAGAAAAGTACATAATAACCTACAGTGGTGTGATTTCAAAATTCAGCGATCCTGAACCTTTTTTCAAAGCGCTGGATTTGTTGAAAAGAGAAACTCCCGAACTGTATCAAAGATTATTAATTCGGTTTGTTGGCAAAGATGTAACAGGTAACCTGAGTAACCTGGCAAACAAGTATAACATTGCAGACTGTATAGAAATTGTTGGATTTCAACAGCACAATGATGCTATCGCTTATGTTAAAGCTTCGAATGCTTTGTTATTGATTGCAACAGGCACAGCCCAAGATACATTTATACCCGGCAAGACTTTTGAATATTTGGGTTCATTTAAACCCATTATATGTATCAGCAATGTTACTGATACTTTTGTATTATTAAAAGATTATTCACTGGCTTTATTATCAAATCCGAATGATATTACACAAATTAAAAATAATCTTGTTTTACTTTTAACCCAAAATTTGGAAATGAAAACCACTGATCAAATGTTTGTTAAACAATTTGATCGAAAATCACAAACCCGTTATCTGGCACAAATACTCGACGAATTATGAAAAAAATACTACCACTTTTAATTATCCTTCTCGTTACTTTTTTAAATGCTCAGGAAGATGAATACCGATGGCCAACTGATGCCAGTCGTGCGTTGACTTCAAGTTTTGCTGAATACAGACCCGGAAGATTTCATGCGGGTATAGATATAAAAACCTGGGGAAAAACAGGTTATGAAATCTTTGCCATTCGCGATGGATATATTTCTCGTATTCGCGTTTCACCCTTTGGATATGGTAAGGCTTTATACCTGACATTGGATACAGGAGAAACAGTTGTTTATGGCCACCTTGAACGTTTTAATGATGAACTTGAGGATTATATCTGGCAAGTTCAATTAGATCGGGATAATTACGAAGTTCAGACATTTTGTAAGCCGGATCAGTTTCCTTTTAAAAAGGGTGATGTAATAGGATATTCCGGTCAAACCGGTATTGGTTACCCGCACCTGCATTTTGAAATGCGAGATGCTTCTGGCAGGCCTATAAATCCTTTGCAAAAAGGTTACAAGGTTGTAGATTTTACTGCCCCTGAGATAACCAAAGTTGCTCTTGTACCTATGGATGCTTTTTCAACAGTTAATTATGATTATAAACCCCGCGTATACAGAACCCAGCGTTTGGAATCTCAATATTATACCCTGAGTTCACCAATTATTGTAAATGGTTTGGTAGCTTTTGGTGTTGATGCGTTTGATCAAATGGACCAAATTACTAATAAATTTGGTACCTTTAAAAACCAACTGTACATTGATGACAAGTTGATCTTTTCTTCGGTTTATAGCAAATTTTCATATAATGAAAATCATTTGGCAATTCTTGACCGTGAATTTAGGTTAAACCAGTGGGGAATGGGATTTTTCTACAAGCTTTACCGTGATATTGGAAATACATTACCGTTTTATGCGGATAATGATTCTTATTATGGAGTTGTTTATTTTACAAAAGATGAAAATGTTGATTATCAATCTTTTGCAGGAACTCGAATAATAAGTGGAAGTGAGCATTCTTTTAGAATTGTTGCTAAAGATTTTTGGGGAAATACCAGTCAGGTTATTGGCAAATTACTTGTTAAAGATAATTCTGTGGTACAAAACAGTATACACAATACCGATTTATTGTTGGCAAATCATCTCACCTGTCCTGATACTCAATTTTTCAATATTGAACACCAGTTTTATGATAGTCACCTACGTTTGGAATTGACACCTGTTATCAAACTGCCTGATTCTATTGCCGTTACATATCGTTTTGCAAACAATGTATCACATCCTTTATCTTTATCCAAAATACAAAACAAGTTTATTGGTGCTATTCCGTTATCGTCACATGATGAGGGACCTATAACTTTGAGTGTTTTGGGTGGAGATTTGTATGAATTTTTACGACAACGTGAGAGCATAGATTTTGTAACCATTCCTTTCAGAACCAATAAAACCATCACTATTCCGGATGATTCCTGTACAATATCTTTCTCGTATAACTCTTTATATAAACCTGTATTTGTCCGGGCTGAAAAGACTAAAGCAGTTGATACAAGTAAATACAAATTTGCCAGTAATATTTACAGTATTGATCCCAAAGATGTACCCTTGTTTAAAGGTGCTCATGTCATGATCAAGATGAATCAGCTTGACGTACCTGCTGAAAAGGTTGGTATTTATTACAAGAGCGGTAGTAAATCGTGGCGATATTTTGGTAGTGAATATGATCGCTCTAACCATTCAGTTGGTGGACATGTGGGAACGTTTGGTACACATGCACTGATCATTGACGATGAAAAACCGGATATTATGTATTTTTATCCCGGTAATAACAGCCGTTTAACCAACCTCAGACCTGTATTCAAAGCTGTAATTAAAGATACATTATCTGGAATTGATGATGAAAAAGACCGGATAATAAAGTTGGATGGAAGGAAGGTGATTGCTGTTTACGATCCTGAACATCTGACTTTGACTTATAAACCGAAACACAATTTAAAAAAAGGAATGCATACCCTGGAATTGTTTGTTAAAGATCGTTGCGGAAACATCGCTACCCGTAAACACACCTTTTGGATAGATTGATGCATTCTGTTAGGAGCTAAACATGGCCAAAACACGTTTACCCAACTGGGACCAATACTGGTCTAAATTTCATGATTTAAAAGCGCTGCAAATATGCTATTTGAATTTGGATGAAACGCTTGCCGATCTTGAAAATAAATTTGATTGCAAGCTCATGTCCGGAGATCATTATCTTATAATTGAAGCGCTTGAAGAACGAATTGAAACTTTGAAATCTCAATCATCAAACAAGTCGTCTGATATTCAGGGGGATTTGTTTGAATAATCTTTTTTTTGTTAAATCTGAATATTTTTTACCAATCTTGTGTTTTATGTCAAGAATACTAACCTGATAATCTTTTAACTTTGCTTTAATTGTTTTCCATGTTTGAAAGGAGAGCTTTATGAGAATTGCACTGATAATAGTTGCAATTATTGCACTATTACTGGCTTTGGCAGGTTTTTATTTCTATAATGAAAATGGTAAAATTGCTCATGATATTAATCATTTAAAAGATCAAATTCAGGAAAAAGATTTTGAAATTCAAAAATTGAAATCTGAAAAGGAAACAGTAGTTAAAGAGCTTGAAACCCAGATCTCTGAGATATCGAGGGAAAAAGAAGATGAAATTTCCAGACTCAAGGGAACTTTTGATGAGCTGGTTGAAGATATGAAAACAGAGATTGAGGATGGGAAAATTAAAATAACCCGAATGGCTGACCGGTTATCTGTAAGCATGGTTGATAAAATTTTGTTTCCTTCAGGTGAAGCTGATATAACTTTAGAAGGCGTTAAAGTTTTGGAACGTGTGGGGAATGTTTTAAAAAATACTGAAAATAAAATAATACGGGTTGAAGGCCATACGGATGATGTTCCAATTAGTTCAAAATTAAAATTAAAATATCCCACAAACTGGGAACTATCAAATGCGAGAGCCTCAAATGTGGTTCGTTTCTTGCAAGAAACTGTAGAAATTGAACCCACTCGTCTCGAGTCTGTTGGTCTTGCTGAATTTCATCCTGTTGCCAGTAATGAAACAGCAGAGGGTCGCAGCCAGAATCGTAGAATTGAGATTGTATTGCTTCCTGACCTAAGAGCTCAGGCCGAGAATTAAACATCCGGGATAGTCGTTGTTTGCCGGCGCAGATATTGTCGATAATGGAGAAATAATGATACAAAAACATAAAGCCCGGTTATTTGCCAAAATTCGAAGGCATTTTATTGCTGGTATGCTTACAATAATACCCATAGCAATTACCTTTGTTATTGTCAAGTTTTTGCTGGATCTTATAATTAAGGTTGGAGAACCTGCTGTTCAAGGGGTAGTTTCAATAATACAGCCGTATTCTCCTCAAATAGCAAATTGGTTGTTACATCCATGGTTTACAACACTTGTTGCAATTATACTTGTCATTGTTTCAATTAATATTCTAGGATTTGTAGCAACACAGGTATTTGGTAAACGAATTTTGTCCTGGTTTGATGCCATAGTTAACCAGATACCTTTTGTTAAGAATATTTATGGTTCATCAAAAAAACTTGTTTCCGCTCTTGAACAAAAACCCGACGGTGTTCAGCGGGTTGTGTTGGTTGACTTTCCTCATAAAGAGATGAAGGTTGTAGGATTTGTAACTCGTACTTTTACCGATGAACATACGGGACAAAAATTAGCTGCAGTATATATCCCTACAACTCCAAATCCAACTTCGGGGTATCTTGAAATAGTACCAATGGATAAGGTGATCTCTACAACCTGGTCTGTTGATGAAGCCATGACTTTTATCGTTTCCGGGGGTGCTGTTGCACCGGAGCATGTAACCATTGAAAATCTGGATCTTATTCAGGATATTGAGAATAATAAATCCGAACAATAATTTATTCTAACATTGGAATTATCATGAAAAAACTGTTAGCGTTTCTGTTTATTGCTTTGTTGCTTTTGTCATGTCAGGAGAAACCTCAACATAAAGAACAATCAAGTCCGGGTGTTGCCCTGCAAAAGGATACAATCGAATTAAAGAACGAAATTGTAAAATATCCTCCTTCTTTGGTATCATCTAAAACCCGGATAGAAATTCAGTTCAGAGATCCTATAGTTTCGGAACATTTTGTGGGAAATGAATTGGATCATAATCCTTTTTCTTTTGATCCACGAATTAAGGGAACCGCTACATGGCTTAATACGCGTCTGATTGTTTTTAATGCTGAAACTCAATTACCTCCCGGTAAAACAGTTAAAGGTGTGTTTAATGGTAAAATTGCATTTGGCGAACAAGCACAGGTAGATGATTTTGAATTCACATTCAAAGTTGCGGAGCAGGAAATTGTAAATGTAACGGGTGATTTTGCACCGGTTCCGGAAATGCAGAATGTCGTTCAATTTGCGGGAGTTATTACATTTTCGCAGGATATAGAACTTGATCGGCTAAAAAAAGATCTAACGATTAAGGGACCCTCTGGAAAAATTGATTTTGATTTAAAGATTTCCGGTGCAAATAATCAGGTAGCTGTAGTAACCGAAAAAATGAACCGCACACGTCAGGGCAAAAGTCTTGTTTTCTCATTGCCAAAATCATATACGGCAGATAATAATGATTGGTCTTACTCTTTTATACTTGCCGGAATTGACGAGTTTCGGGTTGTTGGTGATATGGATATGAGCGATCCCGATTCAAAGCTATATACCTATGGTTTTCGCTTTAATGAACCTATAAAATCGAATACTGATCTTTCCGGGTTTGTCAGAATATCTCCACAGGTTGAACATAAATTAAAGATCCAGTCTAAATATTTGCAAGTCAATGGTGCTTTTGTTCCGGGTATAGAATACCAGATTACCATTACTAAAGGATTCCCATCCATATATGGTACTTTGTTAAAAGATGACTTTACGCAAAAATTTTCTTTGGATAATATTAAACCCGAAATCGAATGGCTTTCAAAGGGAGTATATTTACCCGCATCCAATGATTTTAAATTACAATTTAAATCTGTTAATATTGCCAGGATGGATGTTAAAGTCTACGAGATATTTCCACAAAATATTGGCTTTTTTATTCAGGAAAATTTGATCAAAGATAAAAGCCTGAATTCTGATCCCTATGGATGGGATAATGAATTTAGAGATATAAATCGGGTTGGTGAAACCATTTATGAAAAGAAACTTGACATAACAACACAAAAGAACCAATGGATTAAGACAGAATTCGATCTTGGTCTAATCTTAAAAAACAAAAAAAACTCGGCATTTGTTGTACAACTAAATTTCAATAAAGATGACCTTACCGGAAGACCGGTCAATCGTAAAAATGAAATTGCCGATAATACATTGTATTTCTCCGGTGATGATTATTACAACAATCCTACCCAATATGGCTATTATTATTCCCGTGGAAATTCCAACAAGTTGTTGATTTCCTCCAACATTGGTTTGGCTGTTAAAAAAGCCGGTGATGGAGTGCATGTGCAGGCAATTGATGTTTTGACTGCCAAGCCGGCATCAGGATTAAAGTTGACTATGTACAGTTATCAAAACAAACCTTTGGAAACAGGTACTACCAATTCAAGTGGTTATGTCTTTTTTAAAGAAAAGGGATCATATCTTTATGGTATTGACAATTCCGGTATAGCATTGGTCAAATTGGACCATCCTGGCTGGGAAATGAATTCTTTTGATATTGCCGGTCATGCAGGATCAAAAAGCGGAATTGATGCTTTTATGTATACGGATAGAGGTGTTCATCGTCCCGGTGATACCGTTCATTTTTCTGCAATCATTCGTTTTGATAAAAAAAACCCGCCAGAGAATCAGCCGGTTATTCTCAAAGTGAAAAATTCAAGAGGTCAGCAGGTACTTGAGCGTAAAACACAATGCGGTCCTAATGGGCATGTGTATTTTCCTATACCTACTGAATTAACTGATCCCACAGGGGATTGGACGGCAATGCTGGATATTGCTGATCAACATTTTTCCAAAAATCTTAAAATAGAGACTATAAAACCCAACCGTTTAAAAGTATATACAGATGTACCTGACTTTCTTTCCGGACGCCCAATTGCTTTGAAAGGCACTTTAACATCTAAATATCTTTTTGGTGCACCTGCGGCTAATTTGAAAACCAGAATTGAAGCCGTGTTAACACACAAGTCTTTAACTTCCAGCTCTTTTCCTGGTTTTATATTTGAATCTCCTCTTAAATCGTTCAATCAGCAGTTTAAAAATATAATTGAAAAGAATCTTGATGATCAGGGGCAAACCATCATCAACTATACTTTTGATTCTCTGGATCGGGCTAATGCACTTGTACGCTGTTCTTTGCATTCAACAGTCTATGAAAAAGGTGGTGGCTTTACCGATAATTTTAAAATTGTTACACTTTCACCTTTTGAAAGTTATTGCGGAATTAAAAATGTATTTGAATATGGCAACGCCAGTTTTGGTGAATCTTATCAAATCCCAATAGTCGCCGTAGATCAGGAAGGAAATGCTGTTTCCGGTCGTAAATTAAAAGTTGAAACTTTTGTTGGACAGGGCCACTGGTGGTGGCACTATGATGATGAAGACAGAAGAAATTTCAAAAAAGCGAGTTCAACATTTAAAATTTCTACTGAACTTTATACATCTACCAATCAGCCATTTAATCATTCAATTAAAATTGAGGATTATGGAAGACATTATATTGAAGTGACAGATGAAGAGTCGGGACATCAAACCGGCTTCTTTTTCTATGTTAGCAAATGGAGCAGGGGAGTTGTAGCGCAAGAGACAGATGAGCGGAATTTTCTGCAAATTAGTTCTGATCAAAATGTCTATAAAGCTGGTGATACGGCTGAACTGTCTTTTGATACACCTTCTAAAGGTATTGCAGTCCTGACAATTGAGCAAGGTAACCAGGTTTTGCATCACGAGTGGAAAGAGATTTCAGGTAATCAGACCCAATTCAAAATAGAACTGAATGATGAAATGGTACCCAATGTGTATGCTTCTATATTTATAGTTCAACCGCAAACTCAGGATGATAATGATCTGCCCTTGAGAATGTATGGCGTAAAACCTATTTACGTTGAAAATGCAGATTCTCGTTTGCCATTGTCGTTATCGGTACCTGAATCATTAGAACCCAAACAGGATTTTTCAGTCAAGATCCATTCCAATGCTTCAAAAACATCATCGGTAACAATAGCTATTGTTGATGAAGGATTACTGGATATAACTGCATTTGATACACCATCTCCCTGGGATTATTTTTATCAGAAAATAATGCTGGCTGTTCAAACATTGGATAACTTTGATGAGATTTTTGGTATGCTGTTCCCTGATATGGACCAGTACTTTACTATTGGCGGAGGCATGCTGGAAGAAGCCCGTTTAAAACGAATGGACAAAGCCCAGGTGAAGCGCTTTAAACCTGTTGTATTGTTCCAGGAACCCATTGAAATTAAACCCGGTGAAACTCTTGAATCCTCTTTTACAATGCCCAACTATGTGGGTTCGGTTAAAGTAATGGTTGTAGGGACAAGTGGAAATAGCTATGTATCTCTAGAAGAGACCATTCCTGTCAAGCAACCGTTAATGGTATTGCCCACCGTACCCCGTGTAGGCCGCCCGGGTGATACATTTGATTTGCCTGTTACTGTTTTTGCAATGGATGAACGTGTAAGGGATGTTACTGTTCAATTATCAACTACATCAAATATGACTGTATTAGATGGAGCATCAAAGAAATTAACTTTTACCAATATTGGTGATGATGCTGTTAATTTTAAGGTCAAAGTTGGAAATCGTATAGGAGCAGACACGTTAATAATCAAAGCAATTTCCGGAGAGTTTTCCGCGGATTATACTGTAGAATTACCTGTTTCAAGTCCAAATCCATATTACACAGACGTTCTGGATACTTTGCTTGTAAAAGGTGCTGACCTGGTTTTGGCTCCCAAACCTTTTGGTTATGAAGGAACCAATGCAGCAAAACTTGTTTTTTCAAAAATCCCGAATCTGAATGTTGATGAGCGCCTGCAATATTTAATTCGATATCCCTATGGATGTTTAGAACAGACCGTATCATCCGCATTTCCACAATTGTTTCTTGATGATCTGATTAATGTTAGAGATCACCAAAAATCCATGATTACTCAAAATGTAAATAACGCCATAGAGCGACTTGCTTCATTTAAGTTGTCACGCGGTTTCTCTTACTGGCCACTTTCATCCTATTATCGATATGATTATAATGACTGGGCAACCAGTTATGCCGGACATTTTTTGATTCTAGCAAAACGAAAAGGATATTATGTGCCGGATAATCTCTACAATCACTGGATTAGCAGTTCTAAACAAATGGCAAGGACTACAAATATATTAAATCATCGGTACCAATCTTATCGTTTGTATTTGTTATCTCTTGCTGAAAAACCGGATATGGGTGCCATGAACTTGTTAAGGGAGAATAACCTTGATGATCTTGATCCTTTGTCACGTAAGTTCCTGGCAACCGCCTATTATTTAGCCGGTCAAAAGGAAGCGGCAAAGCAAGTCGACCAGTCACAATGGCAAATTAAACCCTATCGCGAGATGGGTGGTACCTATGGATCTGACTTGCGTGACCGGGCAATGATTGCATACCTATGCTTACAAATGGATGATACAAAAACAGCTTCATTCATCCTTAAAAAGGTATTTGATGGTTTTTCAGCAAAAAGCTGGCATTCTACTCAGGAAACAGCAATAGTATTGCTGGCAGCAAGTGAATTGTATGCAAAAACACCTGGAAATGGTGGCGATGTTAAATTTACAGTCAGTGTTGATGGTAAAAAGTTTAAAGATGTAGAATTACAGCAAGCACAGCAGGTATTAGATATTTCTAATGCTTTGAATAAACAAATTACCGTTACAACAAAGAGCAGTGATCCTGTTTATGTGTCATTGCAGGTTGAAGGTATTCCTGTAACAGATCGCATAAGAACAGAAACTCAGGGGATTCTGGTTGACCGTAAATTTTACAATGAAGAGGGATATCCCATTTCTGTTAAGGATCTGGAACAGGGCAAATCTTTTTGGGTAATCTATAAAGTCAAAAGTGAATATGTTGGTACGCTTGAAGAGCTGGCATTGAGCAGTATTTTTCCTGCTGGCTGGGAGATTATCAACCATCGTGTAAATGGTGAAGAATTACCGCAGTGGGTAAAAAAGAATAATCCTGCCAGCGGCGATTATATGGATATACGTGATGATCGTATCAATTGGTTCTTTGATTTACCCAAATACCGAGAGGTTGTTTTTGCCGCCCATTTGAATCCCACATTCAAAGGCACCTATCGCATACCTCCGGTGGTAGTTGAGGCCATGTATTCTCCCGAATATTACGCTCGTTTGGCCGGTGATGAGACTGTTGTAAAATAAATGAGTCTCTCTAAAAAGTATTTAAATTTATATGGGCCTGTATTTATTCTGGTTTTAATTTACCTGATTTGGATATACAGGCCTGTACATATCTTTCAATGTGATTACTCTACTCTTGTTTTTGATCAGGAAAATCGGTTAATACGTGCTTTTTTGAGCAGTGATGAGCAGTACCGTTTCCCCATGGAAGAGATGGTCCTTCCTGATAAATATGTCAAATCATTAATACTCTTTGAGGATAAACGTTTTTACAGACATCCTGGTTTTGATGTTAAAGCAATTGTTAATGCAGCTTTTATTAATATAAAATCGGGTAGTGTGAAACGTGGTGGCAGTACAATAACCATGCAGGTTGCTCGACTAGCCAAACCCAAGCCAAGAACTGTGCTAAATAAACTATTGGAATGCGCGCAGGCATTCCGTTATTCTGTACATGTGTCTAAAAATGATATTTTAAAATATTATGCCGCGCATGTGCCCATGGGAAGCAACATTGTTGGTATTTCCGCAGCATCTTATTGTTACTATAATAAACCCCTTTCTGAATTAACCTGGGCTGAAGCTGCGCTTTTTGTAGTCTTGCCCAATTCACCCGGTTTATTGAATCTGGAAAAGGGTAGGGAGCAACTTTTTAATAAGCGTAATACCTTACTCTTGAAATTATTCAATACTAATATTATTGATAAAACGGATTATTTGATTGCTTGTGATGAACCGCTACCTACTGGTACCAAAAAGCTGCCATTTCTAGCACCTCATTTTACCGAATTTGTAAAACAAAATGAATCAACCCAGGATTTAATCCATACAACCCTCGATCTGGATGTGCAAGCTATTGCTGAACAGATGATGGATGCTAACTATAATTGGTTATCTTCAATGGGGATAAAAAATGCTGCACTTTTAATTGCCGAAACCGGTTCAGGTAACGTTAGTGCGTATGTGGGCTCCCACGATTTTTTTGATAATGATAATCAAGGCCAGGTTGATGGTGTAATTTCTTCCCGATCAACTGGTAGTTTGCTAAAACCCTTTCTTGCGGCAAATGTGCTGGATAGGGGGCCATTTACTATCCAATCTGTTTTAAAAGATGTACCCACATTTTATGGTACATTTGCGCCACAAAATGCAACTAAAACTTTTCACGGATTGGTTACAATCGAAGAAATGCTTGTAAAATCATTGAATGTGCCGGCTGTGCGATTGTTGAACCAATATGGCATTAATGACTTTTATTTCTTTTTACAGCAAGCAGGATTCAAACATTTGTTCAGATCTCCTGATGGATATGGTTTGTCACTCATTTTGGGAGGAGCAGAAGCAAGCTTGTGGGAGTTGCTACAATTATATGTCGAGTTGGGTAATATGGGTAAGCATGTACCTGTCACGTATAAAAATAATCAGGCAACTGAAGGTGATCTGCAACTTTATAGCAAAGGGAGCTCGTGGCAGATCCTGGAAACGCTTAAATATCTTCAGCGTCCCGGTTCTGAATATTACTGGCAGCGTTTTAATGACCAGGTGCCTGTTGCCTGGAAGACTGGTACAAGCTATGGTCAAAAAGATGGTTGGGCCATTGGTGTAAATAAACAATGGACCATTGGAGTGTGGGTTGGTAATTTTACCGGCGAAGGGAACGCTTCAATCAGCGGCGCTTCGTGTGCTGCACCCATGATGTTTGATTTGTTCAATGCTTTGACTGATCCTCAAAAAGAGATCTGGTTTGATAAACCCAAGGATGATTTGGTTCTAATAGAATGCTGTAAACAGAGTGGTTACCCTGCAGGACCTGATTGTTCTGAAACGGTATTGATTGAACGTCCTAAAAACAGCTATATCCCAGGTTATTGTCCATTTCATCAACAATATATTGTTGATGAAAAAAACGGTGATGCTGTTTGTTCTTTATGCTGGCACAATAAACAAACAACATCTGTTAATTTGTATGTTGTACCGCCACTTGTTAAAGAAGTGTTGGAAAAACAGGGGGTGCATTGTGATGAAATACCCAACCATGCACGGAATTGTCCTGTTCAGCAAAATATCACTAATTTGGAATTGATTTACCCTTTAAGTGGAATAAAGATTCTTGTGCCCAGAGATTTTGATGGCAAGCTTGAAAAAATAGTTTTTTCTGCGAAACATCATAATCCTTCTTCTCGTATCTTTTGGTATCTTGATGGAAAGTATCTGCGTGAAACACAGGATATACACAATTTCCCGGTTTCTCTTGATCCCGGTATTCATCAATTAACTGTACAGGACCAGGATGGCTTTAAGGAAACTATAACATTTCAGGTTTTTCAAAAAACATCGTGAATAAATTTATAAAAAATGTGTATAATAAATAAATTTAGATGGAGAATTTTTTATGGGATTTTTCAGAGTTTTATTATGTATTGTTTTTCCTCCACTGGCTGTTCTTGACAGGGGATGCGGCAGTATTTTAATTACAACTATACTTACCATCTGTGGATGGGTACCCGGTACAATTGCAGCTTTGATTATTAATAACGGCGCTAGAAAACAGGTTATTGTTGTTAGAAAATAATTGTTGTCACAATTTTAAAATCCTTTTTCCATATTTTAAATTATTAAAAAATTTCTTTGGTCAAAACGGAACAAAGTTGTACAAAATTCTGTTACGAATTTTGAATGTTATTCATATATTGTAAGGAGGGTATATGAAGTTCCGTTTTTGGGGTATAGGAATCATCGTTATTTTTCTTTTTTTTGCAAATTGTGCTACCACATCATCTAATCACCAACTCGGGCAAAAAGAACTAAGCAGCGATAATTTTACTGAAGCAATTTCTTATTTAAACTCTGCGCTTGAAGAGGATCCTGAAAATACGGCTATTTTGAGGGATCTGGGACTTGCTTATTTTCAAAACCTTGAATTTGAAAAATCTATAGAAGCATTTAATCAGGTATTAAAAAAGGAACCTGATGATGGCAAATCCTTGTTCTATCTTGGCGCTGCTTATGAGATCAATAATAATCTTGATAATGCAATTGACGCTTATCGCAAGTTCAATATTGTTGATCCAAACTCTTCTCTCAGAGACGACTTGAAAAAGCGTCTCGAAAAGCTTACCCGAAAACAAATTAGTCAAGATGTTGCTTATACTATTCAAAACGAAGCAAATCTGGATACTATACACATTAAAGATAAAACTATTGCTGTTGTTTATTTTAAATACATGGGTTCAGATTCAGCATTAACTCCTTTGCAAAAAGGTATTGCTGAAATGATGATCACAGACCTGTCAAAGGCAAATGCTTTAACGGTTGTTGAACGTTTGAGAATGCAGCAATTACTTGAGGAAATTGGACTCGGTACAACAGGGCTGGTTGACGCACAATCTGCTCCACGTGTAGGGAAATTGTTAGGCGCATCTGAAATAGTAAACGGTGCTTTTATTGATCTTGCGGATGAACAATTTCGTATTGATGCCGGCATTACCCAAACCCGAACCGGGGATTTTAATACCCAGGATGTGATTGGTAATCTGGAAAGTTTTTTTAAACTGGAAAAAAACCTTGTTTTCAGTGTGATTAATAAAATGGGCATTCAACTCAATCAGGAAGAAATTGATAACATACGTAAAGTTCCTACCGAAAGTATGCTTGCTTTTATGGCGTATTGTAAGGCCATAGATTACAGTGATCAGGGAATGTATGAACAGGCAGAACAGGAATTTGAAACAGCACTGCAACAAGATCCTGAATTTGATATGGCTCAGGAACAACTATCCATAATGCAGGATTTAAATGTGCCCATTAGTCCAATTGAAAATCTTATACAGGTCGCAGAAACCCAGTTTCAGGATGTATCCTCTAAACCTGCAGAGTCCAGTGCATTTGCTACAACTGAATCGGCAGAAACAACCGAGGAAGCATCTGAAACTGATGAGACCGTATCTGTGGCAGACAGTTCACCATCAACAGCAAGTGAGAGATCTATGGATGCAACAGTTGTGGGCGAAAGTACTGCTGAATATTCAGGTGGTATTGAAGAACCTACTTTGCTGGATCGAATGCAGAATACACAGATTATTATTGATATTGGTTTTATTCCCGGCGTTGAATCACGTGAGCCTGTGCAGGAACAAAACCAGCCAACTTTTGGCAACACTGCAAATATAGAAATTATTGTACCAATCCATTAACCTGTATGTGGAGACTTGAATGAAAAAGGTTATAATTCTTTTAATTGTTGTTTTCAATATGGCTTTTGGACAATCATATACTCCACGCTTGCAGGGACAAATGAATACAATTGCAGGATTGTCTTTTGAAACCTGGAATGCCAAATCAGATCGTATTACTCAATTTGCTTTACCCATTACGTTTGTTTATCCCATAAATCCAAGATCAAGGATTGATGTTATTACATCTCCCGCATTTTCCTCTTTCAATTCCGGGGATAGCCATTCTTTGAATGGTATGTCTGACATTAGGTTACGCGGACATTATCTAACTAAAGACGAACGCTACTTGTTTACATTTGGAATGGTTCTTCCATCGGGTAAAAATGCGTTAACTGTTGAGGAATATAATGTGGCTAACGCATTGTCTGTGAGGGCAATGAATTTTCGTGTTCCATATCTTGGCCAGGGACGAGACATTAATCTTGGAATTGCAACCGCTTACGAATATGGAGAATATGTTTTGGGTGCGGGTGTCAGTTATTTAATGAAAGATAATTTTGAGCCCTTTGACGACTTTGAATATGATTATCAACCAGGTAACGAGTTTACCATAACAGGTGGGCTAGAACGAAATGTTACATTAATGAATCGGGATATGCGTATTACTGCTGATCTAGTCTATACCCTTTATGGCAGTGATCAGGGAAATGATCAAGATATTTTTAAAAGTGGTAATCGATTCATGTTGCAGGGAACATTGAGGGCCCCAATGAATTCTTTTGACATGATACTTTTTGTGAGAGAAAAAATTAAAGGGAAAAATAAAACCGGTGTTGGAGATGTTTTTAAAGAAGAACGGAAAAACAGCAATGGAAATGAATTTGAAATAATGGGCCAATTGTTGTTTCCACCCAAGAACAATGTTCGATATTCTGCCTTGTTTGATGTGAAATTGTATGGCAATAACGAATGGGACACTGGTGGAGCAACCTTGTTTGGATTTGGAGGCGGTTATCAACATCCATTAGGAAAGAATCTTGTTTTTGATGGGGGAGCCCGGTTTTATTTTGGTAATATAAAAAATACTGATGAAAGCACAGGATTAACCGGTATTAAGCTTAATGGCGGTGTTCGCTATTAT
The DNA here is from genome assembly GCA_963693055.1 of bacterium. Classification (GTDB taxonomy): domain Bacteria; phylum Zhuqueibacterota; class Zhuqueibacteria; order Residuimicrobiales; family Krinioviventaceae. Next base: position 3,024,059 of record OY843751.1, on the reverse strand, counting down.
TTCCAATAATGATATTGGAGGATATATGAAGAAATTTTTATTCATGATTTTTGCTCTGGGAATGCTATTGTCATGTAACGAGCAGCCCAATTCTCCTGATGATACTACTCAACTTTTATTTAAATTTACCAGTTCGGAAAGCAGCAAGCTGCCCCGTTTGATTTTATCCCCGGATTCGGGTATTAATGAAAATATTCAACATATTTTAAAAGCAGAATCTGTTGAAGAAGTCAAAGTTATGATTCTTGATTTTTCAATTTACGATTCGTCACAACAATATTTTGATTCTCAAGACTATCAGGATTATAAAAAAGCACAACAAAACTGGACATCGGAATTTGATCAATGGGGTGAATATGAAAAATTGTTCAAAGATCATTTTCGTGTTGTTGCTAACAGCAATTTATCTTTAGAAGAAACTCAGGCAAAGGGAGTTGTTGCAGGAGTTATTGGTTTAAATTATATATTTTTGGGAATTATAGGCCACGGTGAAATTCAAACCATATATGAAAGTGATGTTATTGCCAAAGAAGGGGAAACTGCTACTGTATATATGGGTGAATATTATTATAATTATTCTAAATAAAACAAGCGCCAATAAATTTATATTGGCGCTTGTTATTTAAAGATTTCTTTCTTCCAGCCAGGCATAAAGTACCGGAACAATAAACATAGATATCATAACAACCAGCATACCTCCAAATACCGGTATTGCCATAGGCACCATAATGTCTGAACCTCGTCCGCTCGAAGACAATACAGGCAATAATGCCAATACAGTTGTGGCTGTTGTCATCATGCAGGGACGCACTCTTTTTAATCCTGCCTGCATTGCTGATTCACGAATTCCTTTAACCGTTCCCGGTTTATTCTTTTCATTCTGCTGTTGTAAATAACTGGCAATGATAACTCCATCATCAGAAGCAATGCCAAACAATGCCAGAAAACCAACCCAAATGGCTACACTCATATTTATCGGATGAATGTTAAATATATCACGCAAACTATTTCCAATCAGTGGAATATTTAAAAACCAGCTTTGTCCATGCAACCATATGAATATAAATCCGCCGGCCCAGGCTACGGCAATACTGCTGAATATTGATAGCGATACGGGTATAGACCTGAATTTTAAATACAGAATCATAAATATAACAAATAATGACAAGGGTAATATAAGCGCGAGTCGTTTTTGTGCCCTGATCTGGTTTTGATATTGACCCGCAAACATATAACTGACACCGTGAGGTACAACCAATTCACCATTTTTAATTTTTGTTTCTATGAATGATTTGGCCTGTTCGACAACATCAACTTCGGCTGCGTCTTTGATCTTGTCAAAAATAACGTATCCGGTCAAAAATGTATCTTCACTTTTAATCATCTGGGGACCGCGTCTGTATTGAATATTTGCCAATTGTTTTAACGGAATTTGTTCACCTGATGGAGATGATACCAGCACATTTTCAATGGCCTCAATATTGTCCCGCAGTTCACGCATGTATCGTACTCTAATGGGATAGCGTTCTCGTCCTTCTACAGTCATGCTAATGGTTTTGCCGCCAATTGCAGTTTCGATTATGTTTTGCACGGTTTCTATATGTATACCGTAACGTGCAATTTTTTCTCTGTTAATTTCTATTTCAAGATAGGGTTTACCTACCATCCTGTCAGCCTGGACTGTTTCTTTACGTATGACTGGTATTGTTTTGAGTAGTTTTTCCAGTTCAAGTGAAAACTGCTCTATTGTTTCAAGGGTCGGGCCTTTTACTTTGATACCCATAGGTGCACGCATTCCGCTTTGTAACATGACGATTCTGGCGCTAATAGGTTGTAATTTGGGTGCAGATGTAACACCAGGTATTTCCGCTGCTTTAACAATAGCATCCCAAATATCATCCGGAGTTTGAATACCTTCCCAGGCCTTTTGCCCAGGATTTAATTCGGTATCAAGTGGACGACGCCATATACGAAACGGCTTGCCAAATCTGTCAGGAACGAGTTGACCGTTCTCATCTCGTAAATGAATTCCTTTGACCATGTAAGGCAATCCATCATTGGCATGAACCTGGATGTTGTCTTTATCAACCGCAAAACCCACTGAATCTGCATCATATTTGAATTTCAAAATTTTACCATTATCATCTGTAATAAATTTATTATGATAATCAATAATAGTTTCAATCATGGATACCGGTGCCGGATCAAGAGGAGATTCCACACGACCGAGTTTACCCACAGCGGATTTGACTTCTGGTAAGCTGGTTATTGACATATCCTGTTTACGCATAATGTCCATTACCTCACCAATGGACGCATGCGGCATAGTGGTTGGCATGAACAGATATGCACCTTCATCGAGAGGCGGCATAAACTCTTTGCCTAATCCCGGAAAAGCATGCGCAAAAACGGATACAGGCTTGAATGTTAGAACCGGTTGAGGCAGCCAACCGAAAATTGTAAAAAATCCCTGCCAGACCAGTAATCCCCAAAATAATACAATGATGGGTATGGTTAAAAATTTCATCTTGTTATCCAATGCCCATTTTAGTATTCCTGGATAAATTTTTATGAAATATGTGAAAAAGAATATAAACATTGCAACTATTAACCCTACAAAAACCAGGTTTAGCAAGATGCCTTTATCGTTACCAAGGGGAAGCCAGCTTGAAGTTAAAAATATTAAAACAATAAATATTACACCATAGTTGGTATATTTATCGATTATCATATTGTCTATTTTCAGGTAGGGTTTTATGCCACCGGCCAGAGCAAGAATCAGGATTGCCAGACCACCCATGATACTTGTCTTAACGGTTACAACAATTCCTACCAGTACGAACAGGCCATAAAAAAGTGTGCCCATTACACTCTTTTTACTCTTGTTCTTGAAAAATAAATGTGCAAAAGGAGGAATTACAAATAATGCAACAACCAATGATGCAGCTAGCGCAAATGTTTTAGTAAAAGCCAAAGGTTTGAATAATTTACCTTCGGCAGCTTCTAATGTAAAGATGGGCAAGAAACTGATTATTGTTGTCATTACAGCCGTAAAAACCGCACCACTAACTTCTTTTGTTGCATTATATATTTTCATCAAGGATGAGAGATTGTTTTTTTCATCCAGATGTTTTACGATGTTTTCCGTAACGACTATTCCCATATCTACCATAGTACCAATTGCTATTGCAATACCTGATAGAGCGACAATGTTTGCATCCACATGAAATAACTTCATAAAGATAAAGGTCATGATAACGGCAATAGGGAGAAGGCCAGAGATTAACACCGAACTCTTGAAATGCATGATCATCAATATTACAACAATGATGGTAATTAATATTTGTTGTATGAGTGCAGATTCCAACGTCCCCAGTGTTTCCTTGATTAAACCGGTCCGATCATAAAATGGTACGATTGTAACCTTGCTTTGTGTACCGTCAGATAATATCTTTTGAGGTAATCCTGGTGCAATTTCCGAAATCTTTTCTTTGACATGTTGAATTACTTGCATAGGATTATCGCCATATCGGACGACTATTACACCACCAACAGCTTCGGCTCCTTGTTTATCCAAAGCTCCTCGACGCAAAGCGGGACCCAGGGTGACATGTGCAACATTTTCAATAAAAACAGGTGTATCACCATTTGATTTGATAACTGTTTTTTTAATGTCATTCGTGTTTTTTACAAACCCAATGCCACGAATGACATATTCAACTCTATTCACTTCAATGGTTTTTGCACTGACATCACGGTTTGTGTTTCTCACAGCGTTAATGACTTGTTCGAGTGTTATATTGTATGCCCGTAAAGCATTGGGATCAACATCCACCTGGTATTCCTGAACAAAACCACCAATTGATGCGACTTCACTTACGCCACTGACTCCCATCAAAGCATATTTAACCTGAAAATCCTGAATGGAACGTAGTTCCTGCAGGTCCCAGCCTCCTGTAGGATTGCCGTTTTCATCACGACCTTCAAGTGTATACCAGAAAACCTGCCCCAATGCTGTAGCATCGGGGCCCAGAACAGGATTCGCATCATCTGGAAGTGTACCCGGTGAAAGACTGTTTAATTTTTCCAATATCCGGGAACGCGACCAGTAAAATTCAATATCCTCATTAAAGATAATATAGATTGAAGAAAAGCCTAGCATTGAAAAGCTGCGAACGCTTTTTACTCCCGCAATTCCTAACAATGATACTGTTAATGGATAAGAAACCTGGTCTTCAATGTCTTGCGGGGAACGCCCCGGCCATTTTGTAAATACGATTTGTTGATTTTCTCCAATATCCGGTATTGCGTCAACCGGAACAGGGGTGCGTAATTCACGGAAAAATGGCCAGTCAAAAGGAGCAACCAGAATACCCCAAACAAGAACCAGTATCAATACCATTACAACAACAATCTTGTTATTTAAGAGGAAATAAATAATGGAATCTGTTAGATTCTTTTTATCTCTGGTTTCTTGCATTATTGCTCTCCCTTGTCATTTTCTTTTATTGTTCCAGTAACACTTCCACAACGATACATCTGTGAACCAAAATATGGATTTTCAACATTTTTGTGTGTCTGTAACCAATCCCCACCGGTATTATTGAATGCCATAGGGCAATGAACAATATACAGATTTGTATTTGCTGGTATTTTATTCGTTTTTGCCAGATCTATCATTGCATTTGAAAGCGGTTGAAATTTAGTTCTTGCATCATCAATTGATCCGGAATTGCTAATTGAAACCGCTGATGCTTTTATAGATTCTAAAGAGCTGCTCATTTTTTTCGGTAACATCTTTACCAATTTTGCTGATGCTTTTTGGGCATTTTCAAGATCATCTTTGCTTAACGCTTTTTGCAAATCAAAATATGATAAATAAATATTTTCTACATCAATATCACTTTTTGCAGATTCCTGAAGGGTTGCTTCAACACTGCCACAATGATACATCTGTGACCCAAAATATGGATTCTCAACCTCTTTATGGGTTTGCAGCCAGTTTGCACCAGTATTATCAAAAGCCATGGGGCAATGAATTTTGTAAATATTGCTGTTTGCCGGCATTATTTTTTGGTTTCCCAATTCAATCATAATATTTGAAATTTCATGAAAAGATTTTCTTGCTTGTTGAATTGACTCTGATTTTACTATTTCCTGTGAAGCATTCTCAATTTTTTCTAATGTATTGTTTTTGCTGTCAATTGTTTTCAAACCATTTAAAATATGTTTGGCACTTTTTCTACTTTTTTCCAAATCATCAAGGCTTAGATTTTTTTGCAATTCAAAATATCGATTATATAATTCATCAATTTGATCAGAACTCATTGATGGTAATTTTTCATCCATGGCATGTGATTGCATAGAGTGTTCTGCCGGGTGTTCTGTTTCCTTGTGTTCATTTTCCATATTCATATTGCCGATCATTGAAGCAGACATCATACTTGTTTTACCCATTAATTGAAGTGCACTGTCAATCTTGAAATTACCTCTTGTTACCACATTGTCCCCTGCATTCAAACCAGATTTTACAACATACATATTATTTGCCAGGCTGCCCAGTTTAACTTCTCTGCCATAAAATGTACCTTTGTCATGCTTGTCTTGAATATATACAATTGCTCTTTTCCCGGTTAAAAGTGGGGCAGAGGCCGGAATTAACAATTCATTATTGTTTGTTACTGATGATACTGTTTTAATTTCACCTGTCACATACATACCCGGTTTTATTTCACCATTTTTATTATTAATGGTAGCTCTGATAACAGATGTACGTGTTCCGTTTTTCATAACAGGTTCAATAAAATCAATTGATGCATGATATTCTTGACCTGGTTTTGCATCCAAACTATATGTTAACTGTGAGCCTTTATTTATCCAGGATATTTCTGATTCAAAGGCTTCCAACTCTATCCAAAGCTGATCCAGACCTGCAATCTCATATATTGAGCTCCCGGTTTTAACATAATTACCTTCTCGACTATTAATAGAGAGTACAATGCCGTTAACCGGTGACTTGATTGTAATATATTCCATTGCCTGGCCATTTTCTTTGATTCCATTTATCTGATCAGTTGTTAATCCCAATAACTCGAGTTTCTTTGCAGCAGATTCTGCTGAAACCATGGAATTGGGACTGTTTAGTATTGCCAGGTATTCTTTTTGCGCTGTATATAATTCAGGACTGTAAATCTTGACAAGCGGATCACCTTTTTGAATCCTTGCTCCATTATAATTTATGAACTGTTTTTCAATTCTACCCGGGAACCATGCGGTAATATTTCCTTTTTGTGTTTCGTCTATCACTATTGATCCGAATAGACGCATATTTTTTTCCGGTAAACCACCCTTAACTTTGTATGTTTCTATATCTGCCAGTGCGATTGCTGCTTTACCAAGTTTTAATTCTGGTATTGCATTATTTGAATTTGTGTTATTACTTGTTGCAGGAATTAGATCCATTGCGCAAATCGGGCATTGTCCCGGTTCGGGTTGTCTGATTTGTGGATGCATTGAACATGTCCAAACAGTTGCTGATACTGTTTGCTCTGATTGGTTTGGTGTATCTGAATTGTTGAACAATGAACCGATAAACATACCTACTGCAAATATTACAGTGATAATAAATATTTTGCTTGAAATTTTTGTGTTTTTCATGATTATTACCTTTCTATTATTTGAGAACTTGTAATAACTTCAAGTTCTGCCAACTTTACTCTGTAATCAAATAAAAGTTTTTCTTTTTCAACTTTTAGTGATAAATAGTCATTGATGCTTTTTAGTAAATCTGCATAATCAACAGAACTGGTTTGGAACGCTGTAATCAACAAATCGATATTTTGTTTACTTGTCGGCAATATTTTGTCAATAAATGTTGTGTATTGACTTTTAATAGATTTTAAATTTAATAAAATGTCACCAGATTCATTTTTCAACTTTTCCAGTAAATCTGTTTTTTGAGTAATGTTGTGATCAATCAATAATTTTGTTTTTTGTGTTCTTGCTTTGGTGTTTTTTGATGACCACGGCATGAAGGGGAGTGATATGGATATTCTTCCCATGAGCCTGTCCGGCATATTGTACATTGCCATATACCCACCCATGATTGTAATATCCGGGTAATTATCAAGTTTTGATAATTTGTAATCCAATTCAGCCGTTTGAACTTTTAAAACGGTAGATTCAAGATCAGGATTATTACTTTTCAAGAGCGAGTCTATTTGTGTGTTTGATGGAAGGGGATGCATCAAATCTATTGGCTCATCTAAAGGGGGTAATTGTGTGTTTAAAGGATTACCCAAAACGTTGTTGATTTTTAAATCCAATGAGCGATTTAATTGTTCAAATGCTACTATTTTATTGCGATTTTTTTCCTGTTGAATGTAGAATCTATTAATATCCACAAGAGATATCATACCACTCTTGTATTTAATATCAGCCACTTGCAATAGTGAGGTTAATATTTCATCTATTTCATTATAGGTGTTGATATTTTGTTTCAAATACAATTTTTGATAGTAAAGTGATTTTACTATGGCAACAACCCGGTTCTCTGTTGCTAAATATTGCTGATTTTGTATTTTTAAGTTTATATTTGCAATTTCTTTGTTTTTACCCAGTTTTCCGGGAAATGGAAACGTTTGCTGCAACATAAACATCCATTCACTGGTTTGTCCGAGATCAATAGGATCTATAGGCATACCTCTGAATTCTGTCATAAAGACAGGATCCGGAAGTGCGCTGGTTATATCAGCATCAAATTCAGACATTTGTTCTTTTAACTTTTGTACTGATACATCTCTATTGTTTTCAAGAGCAGTTTGAATCCACTGTTGTAATGTATTTGTTTCCGCGTATGCATACGAATAGATAAAAACTACCCATATAACTAAAAGTGTCTTCATGGGACTCTCCATTACAGTTATGGGATTGTTATATTTAAAATTGAAAAAATACAGTCCGGACGGACTGGTGCCTTGATTTTAAATCAAGAGTGGAAGATTGATTGAAAAAATAGTAGGAGAGGTGTTAATATTTAATACGGGTAATTGTTGATTAAATACCTGAATTTCTGATATTGCAATATTGATTGAATGATTTGCAGCTACAGTTTTTTCAATTGTAGGAAATGTAAAACTGTCATTATTTTTTACATTAATTTCAAAACTACAGCAGTTTAAAGTAATTTGTATTTCACCATACTTTGTCTGGTCAAGTTCATTGTCAGGTTTTTCTGATGTATCAACAGTACAGCAGCTTGATGCTTCCTGTTCATTCTGATTTAATTCTGTTGAACAGCTACTTTGATCAGATTTGGGTTCTGACACATTAGATTTTACCACATGACAAGTACATTTAGCATCAGAATGATCTGTTCCATTTGATAGCGCCATGCTGCAGATATGGTTGATTTGAGCAAAACCAAAGCTGCTGGTAAAGTAGAAAATTAATAAAATTGTAGATATTATTTTTTTCATATTACTATAAATGTTAACTGCTTCTCAAACTATACAACGTAAGCAGCAATATAATTATTTCTATTAAATTGTACTAGATAAACTCTAGTATAATAATACAATAATTGATTCTTACGACAGTAATGTTGAGATTGAATTAACGAAGGCTAAATTCACATCCGCAATAATTTTGTCTGTATAGATCATATTTTTCTGATAATTGCAAACTTTTCAAAAATCCGTTTTCTTTTTTAAAATCAAACGGTACGTACTTGGGGTATTGTTTGCCAATTTCAAATATCATCTTTGAGACTTTGTGAGGACTGAGGGTGAGGGTTGTTGTAAAAGCTGTAAAGTCAAGCCTGTCAGCCAATTCAGCAGTTCTTTTTAAGCTAAAGTCAAAGCACTTTGCACATCGGCTGCCTTTTTCCGGTTCATTTTCCAGCCCTTTTACATGTTGTAGCCATTTTTTGTGGTCATAGATGTCTTCTTCTACCAAAATATCCCATATAGAAGCAAGTTTGCGGACTTCAGCAAGACGTTTTTCATATTCTTCAAGAGGATAAATGTTAGAGTTGCTATAAAATAATGTGACCTGATATCCTTCCAGCATCAATTTCTCTCCCGAGGGGGCAGCGCAAGGTGCACAGCATGTATGCACCAGTATCGTATTCGTTTTGGGCATTTTAATTAACCTGGTTTTGTACGTTACCTTTAATATATGATTGTATATTATTAATTACAGTGTCTAATAGTCTTTTCCTTGCTGAGCGGGTAGCCCATGAGATGTGAGGTGTTATATAGCAATTGGGTGCACTGAACAATGGATTCTCGGGGCGGGGAGGTTCTTCGGAAAGAACATCTAATCCTGCTCCCGCAAGCCAACCCTTGTTTAATGCTACAGTAAGCGCTATTTCGTCAATTAGTGGACCACGACTGGTATTAATTAGAAATGATGTTGACCGCATCATTCTCAACCTGTCTGCATTAACTATATTTTCAGTATCTTTTGTTAGTGGACAGTGCAATGTTACAAAATCGCTTTTTATAAAAACGTCATCCAATTTGTTAGTAATTGTAATATAATCTGGCACATCTTTTTCAGTCGGTTTTGTATATGCCAATATATGCATATCCATGGCATTGGCAATTTTAGCTACCTGTTTACCAATTCTACCCAAGCCAACTATACCAATTGTTCTATCCGCAAGCTCGATTAACGGATAATCCCAATAGCAAAAGTCTTTATTTGATGACCATTTGCCAAACGTAACGGATTCGGAATGTGCAGCAACATGCTGTGTAAGGTTTAATATATGTGCAAATACCATTTGAGCAACAGATTTAGTAGAATACGCTGGAACATTTGTAACAATAATTTCTTTTTCTGATGCAGCTTCCAGATTGACAACATTGTAACCTGTTGCCATAACACCAATATATTTGCATTTATCCATAGCGTACAACATATCACGATCTAATATGGTTTTATTTGTTAGAACAATATCGGCACTTTTGACTCTGTCCAGAACCAGTTCTCGTGGTGTTCGTTCATATATCTGGCATTCGCCAATTTTGTATAATGCATCCCAGCTTAAATCACCGGGATTTGTTGTAAATCCATCCAGAACTACTATTCTCATGATTTCTGCTTATCTTGTCGTTATGTTTAGCGTTATTTATTTAAAAATTAACAAAAAATATAGAAATATGCAATGACAAATACCTTGTTCTATAAACAAAACGGGGTAAAAGAGGAAAAGAATTATGAATTCAATTTACATTATTTCGGATGGAACAGGTAAAACGGCAGAGCAAATGTTAAAAGCAGCCTTGACACAGTTTTCTGAAGACAAAGTTACGATTCATACCAGACCCGGTGTAACTTGCAAAGATGAAGTTTTGGCTGTTTTTAAAGAAGCTACCAATACTAATGCTTTTATAGCTCATACAGTAGTTTCTGACGAGTTACGAAGTATTATTGAAGAAAATAAAAAGTTGTTCAACATTGAAACCATTGATTTAATGGGACCGCTTTTGGCTCAACTCACTGTACTGTTGGATATTAACCCTGTCGGTAAGCCGGGTTTGTTCAGGGAGTTGAATAAATCTTATTTTAAGCGTATTGAAGCTATGGAATTTGCTTTTAGGCATGATGATGGTCTTCGGATTAATCAAGTTGAGCGAGCAGAAATTGTACTATTGGGTGTTTCAAGAACATTTAAAACACCATTGAGTATATATTTAGCATTCAAGGGCTGGATGGTTTCTAATATACCCATAGTTCTTGATATACCTTTACCACAAGAAATATTTGATATTCCTAATGATCGGGTATTTGGCTTGACTACTGATGCAACACGTTTATCTGTATTACGAAAGGCACGCGATGACTATCTTGGTGGTAAAACAGGCAGTTATGCCCAACTTCAACATGTACAAAATGAACTAAGATATGCCAACCGTTTATTCAATAATCACCCCAATTGGCAAATCATAAATGTGACAAACAAACCCATTGAAGAAATTGCTTCAGAGATCATTACTTGCTTACGAAACAAAGCTATTACTCCTGAAGGTATGCCTGATGAAAGTACATAATTTTTCAATTTCATTATTGTAATTTTTCTCTTGATATTGGTCTTTAAACTTGATATAATTATTCAAGGGTTAATTATTTCAAAATATGATGTCTAATTAAAACTGCAAATTTGTGCCGGCGGAAAACCGGGGAGGGTGAGATGAAACGCTACAATGTTGTAATTGTTTTATTATGTATGGCAGGATTGGTTTTTGGTGAACAAAGTACGGGTAAATTAAAATTTGGTGTTTTTGGCAGTGTAACAAAGCTTGTAGGTGGTGATCAGGATGATAGTATGGCTAGTCCATGGTTTGGGTTAGATGCTGGTTATACAATTAATCCTAAATATGGAATCAATTTAGATATTGCATCAGGTTGGGATAGAGCATTTGATGATTCAAAATCCGGATTGGGTAAATATGTGCTGGTAAAACCTAACAGCCCCTTTAGAACATATTTATACCCAATTACAGTTAATATGAAATATAATTTATTACCCCAAAAATCTATTAATCCCTATTTCATTGGTGGAGTAGGAATTCTTTTTTGGGATTTGCGCAATATCAGTAATAATGATTCAGTCATTCCTTTGACACCCAAAGGTGATAAGGTCTCCGGAATCAAAAAAAATGCATTGTTGAATATAGGTGCAGGATCAGAGTTTTTTGTAGGTGAAAATTTTGCATTCGATTTTTCCTTACGTTACCAGCAACTTTTTGCACAAGATAAAGATATGTCTGGTTTTGGTGATGTTCAAACCGGAAATATTGAAGCCCGGTTTGGCCTCAACTTTTATTTTGGTGGCTGGAAAGATACGGATAATGACGGCATAGAAGACAAGCTGGATGAATGTCCGGGAGTACCTGAAGATTTTGATGGATTTCAGGATACTGACGGATGCCCTGATTATGATAATGATGGTGATGGAATTAATGATGATTTGGATAAAGCTCCCAATGATCCTGAAGATTTGGACGGCTTTCAAGATAGCGATGGAATCCCTGACCCGGATAATGATAATGATGGTATTCTCGATAAAAATGACAAATGTCCATTAAAAGCTGAAGATAAAGATGGATTTCAGGATGAAGATGGATGCCCGGATCCTGATAATGATAAAGATGGAATTCCGGATAATCTTGATAAATGTCCGAATGAAGCTGAAACCGTTAATGGATTTGAAGACAATGATGGTTGTCCCGATAAAAAACCCGAAGTTATGATAGAAACAAAAGCACCTATCGTTTTAAAAGGTGTTACATTCAAGTCGGGTAGTTCTGAATTATCTGATAATGCTCAAATGGTTCTTGACGCCGTATACAGAACTCTGGTTGATTACCCTGAAATGGCTGTCCAGGTGCGTGGACATACAGATAATACCGGTTCAAGAGATTTGAATATACGTTTATCGGGAATGCGTGCGGAATCTGTCAAACGTTATCTTGTTTCTAAAGGTATTGGTGCTGAACGTATAGAAACTGTAGGCTTTGGTCCCGACAAACCAATAGCTACAAATGCAACAGAAGAAGGAAGATCACTAAATCGACGAATTGAGTTTATACGTATACAGAATTGATGAGGCAAATTTGTCTTGTATATTTAATTGAAAAATAATTGTTGCAAAAGAAAAATTATATCATTAATTTTTTTCCTTTTTATTAAAACAATATTTTTTAAGGAGAAACAAGTTGAACAATTTTATTCCCAAGCGTATGTTTTTCACCAAAGGTGTAGGTTATCATAAAAACAAACTGCAAAGCTTTGAACTTGCATTGCGTGATGCAGGTGTAGAAAAATGTAACCTTGTACAGGTATCCAGTATTTTTCCTCCTGCCTGTAAAATTATTACGAAAAAAGAGGGGATGGACAGTTTAAGGGCAGGCCAAGTAACCTTTGTTGTGATGGCGCGTGAATGTACAAACGAGCCAAACCGTCTGCTTTCTGCAGCCATAGGCCTTGCTCAACCCAAAGATAAAAAACAATATGGTTATATTAGCGAACACCATGCTTTTGGGGAATCAGCCAAGATATCTGGTGATTTTGCCGAAGACCTTGCTGCAACAATGCTTGCATCTACTTTGGGAATCGAACTTGATCCGGACGCTGCCTGGGATGAGAGAAGAGAATTGTACATTGTAGGACAGAAACAATTTGTTAGCCGTAGTATTGCCAAATCTGCAAAGGGCCATAAAGATGGTCTGTATACAACTGTTGTATCATGTGCTGTAATGTTACTTGACTGAGAAAGAAGAGATATGACTCATTATAAATCCATGTTTCACGATTTCCCGAATCTTGTTCCAAATAAAATTAAACAAAAATCCAGTATACCACAATTGGTCAAATTTATGGGGGAAACCAGTTTTGAAGCTCGCAATGTATATCGAGGTGCAGACCTTTATAAACGGATGATCAATGATAATGATGTGATTTGGCTTGGTATCGCTGGAGCAGGAATTGCCGGCGGTATGGGGGGAATGGTCATATCTTTGCTCGAATCCGGATATATAGATGTTATTTGTTCAACCGGAGCACAGGTTTACCATGATCTGCATTTTGCATTCAGTTTACCTGTTAAATCCATTAATCCGGATTGGGACGATGATATACTACGTCAATATGGAGATACCCGTATTTACGATATTGGTATCCGTGAAAAAGAAACACTTGAAGCTCAGGATGAAATTATAAGAAAATTTATTATAGAAAAGCACAATGAGCTTAAAGACAAAGCAATGTCAAGCTGGGAGTTTAATTATCATTTAGGTATGTGGGTTCTTGAAAATGCCCCGCATCCCGAGTTGAGTTTTACTGCCACTTCGGCACGTTTAGGAGTCCCGATATTTTGGGATTCTTTATCAAATCATTCTATAGCAATGAACCTTGCCAGAACAGATCGAGAAGGTTACCCTGTCCGTTTGTCCGGGCAAAAAGATGTTTTTGATTCTGCTGCAATTGCTTATTCATCTCCTGCTACTGGTTTTGTAGAATTGGGAGGTGGAGGACCTAAAAATTTTATACAGCAAACCGGTCCAACCATTAGTCAGATTCTTTCTATTGATTTTGAAGGTGCTGATAGAGGATTACAGATTGGTACAGCACTGGAAAGAGAAGGCAGTCTTTCTGGTTGTACTTTTGGTGAAGCTGTAACGTGGGGTAAATATCATTCTGCTAATCAGGATAAGCTTGTACAGATTTGGGGGGATTACAGTATCATTTTCCCATTATTGGCTTTTTATGTTTATGATTTGTGTGATAAAAAAGAGCCTAAAAATATTATTAAACAATTACCCCAATTTATAGAAACGCTGGATACCTCACGATGAAGTTAAACCCTATTCAATACCTTGATATTGATTCTCAATTTACTGATTTTGAAACTTCTGCTGTTGCTTTATTGCCTTTCCCATACGAAGGAGGTGTGTCGTATGGGATTGGAACAGCAAAAGCTCCCGATGCCGTTTTGGATGCATCTTCTCAACTGGAATTATACGATGAAGTTATTGATGCTGAACCTTACCGTATGGGTATTACCACTATTGACACTCCTGTAATACCTGCTGACCCCTCAGCAATGCTTGATGTGCTTTACAATGAAACCAAATCATTAATAGAAAAAGGTAAATTCACAGTCGTTATTGGTGGTGATCATTCAATCAGTTCGGGATATTTTAAAGCACTGTCTGAGCATTATGGAAAAATGAGTTGTATACAACTCGACGCACATTCAGATTTGCGCGATCAATATATGGGTAGTAAATTTAGCCATGCTTCTGTTATGTCAAGAATTCGAGAAATGTCGCCTCATACATTGCAACTCGGTATTCGCAGCATGGAAGCCGTTGAAGCTAAAATTGTCAAAGAAAATAACATTCAATGTATAAGCATGCATAAAATCCGTTACGAGGGATTCGACCTTGAAAAAGCATTGGCAGAACTACCTGATCCTGTTTTTATTACGCTAGATGTTGATGTTTTTGACTGGAGTGTAATACGCAGTACCGGAACACCTGAACCTGGTGGTTTCTTGTGGCATGAAATCATGGAAATCTTGTATAGTATTTTCAAATATAAAAAAGTTGTAGGATTTGATATTGTAGAACTGAGTCTCCAAAATGATGATATAAATTCTGTTTTTGCAGTTGCAAAATTGATTTATAAAATGCTTGGTTTTAAACTGAAAAATTATCTTGATAAAAATAATCTTACCTGGCCTGATAAACCTGAAGGACCTCTATTTACACGATAACTTGCCTTTGATTTCATGATTAATTATATTAAAATTAAAAGTTTTATATTGAATCCGGATGTTTAATGGAATCTATTAAAGAATTATTCAGAATAGGTGCCGGACCATCAAGCAGTCATACTATGGCACCCAGACATTCCGCAGAGATATTTCTTGGGAGGAATCCTAATGCAGAATCTTTCCGGGTGACCCTGTATGCAAGTCTTGCTGCAACAGGCAAGGGGCACCTTACGGACATTGTTCTGCATCAAGTACTGGGGGATGATAAATTAGAGCTTGTATGGAAACCGGATGAATCATTACCTTTTCATCCTAATGGAATGCGTTTTGAAGCACTTGATGTTAATACTCAAGTAACAGATACATGGGAAGTATTTAGTATTGGTGGTGGTGCAATTAGTGAAGGGGTTGAGCATGAGGATAAATCCATCTACCCTTTACGTACAATGAAGTCAATACTTGAACATTTGCTAAAAACCGGCCAGTCTTTTTGGGAATATGTAGAATCTGTGGAAGGCCCTGAAATATGGGATTTCCTGACACAGGTTTGGACTGTCATGAACGAATCCATTGAACGTGGAATTGTAGAAGAAGGTGTTCTTCCCGGTGGCTTGGGTTTACCGCGTAAAGCCTGTTCTTATTATCGCAAAGCTCAATTATCAGGTCCGCATTTCAAACAAAATGCATTGTTAACATCTTATGCGCTTGCAGTAAATGAAGAAAATGCAAATGGACAAATTATAGTTACCGCACCAACCTGTGGTTCTTGCGGCGTATTGCCAGCAGTTATGAGATACCTTTTTGAAACGGTTAAATGTAATGAAAAACATATACTTCGTGCATTAGCCACAGCGGGTTTGGTAGGAAATCTTGTAAAATATAATGCATCCATTTCCGGAGCTGAGGTCGGTTGCCAGGGTGAAGTGGGAACAGCCTGTGCCATGGCATCTGCTGCTGCTACGCAACTACTGGGTGGAACCATTCGTCAAATTGAATATGCAGCTGAAATGGGACTGGAACATCATTTGGGATTGACATGTGATCCTGTTCAGGGGTTGGTACAAATTCCATGTATTGAACGAAATGCGCATGCTGCAACACGTGCACTAGGGTGTGCCGATTATGCAATTTTTTCTGATGGAACACATCATATAGATTTTGATGAAGTTGTTGATGTAATGAAGAAAACAGGTCATGATCTGCCTTCTTTATATCGTGAAACTTCATTCGGTGGCTTAGCGCATGCCTATGGCAATCGCAAAAAGGATATATAATAATAATGAATGATAGATTAATGCAGCTCGGTTGGAATTCAAACTTTGAATCAGAGTTTGCTAATTTTAGTGCTCAGGACATTGTACCGGGTAGAATATTTCTGGAACAAAAATCCGAATATCTTGTACTCACTGCAGATAAAGAAGTAACCGCAAAACTTGCCGGAAAAATAAGACACAAAGCAGAATCTAAACTGGATTTACCTACCGTTGGTGACTGGGTTGTGCTAAGGTTGCTTGGTGACGGTACCGGAGTTATTGAAACTATTCTTACGCGCAAGACCCAGATATCAAGAATTGCTGCTGGAAATCGCAAAAAACAAAATCTTAGCACCTCAGAAAAACAACTCATAGGGGCAAATGTTGACACAATATTTTTAGTTACCGGCCTTGATCGGGATTACAATTTACGCCGTATTGAACGCTATCTTACCCTTGTATATAACAGCGGAGCGGATCCTGTAATTGTTTTAAACAAGGCAGATCTATGTGATGATATTGATTCAATTATATCTGATATCGAAGAAATAGCGTTTGGAGTTCCCATTCATGCAATAAGCGCTATAACTGATGATAATCTTGATTTGTTTAAATCTTTTTTTGAAACAGGAAATACTGTTGCTTTACTTGGCTCCTCTGGTGTTGGTAAATCAACGATTATCAATAAATTATTGGGAAATGATCGCCAAAAAATCGGTGAAATCAGTGAAAGTGTTAACAAGGGCCAGCATACCACAACAAATAGAGAGTTGATACTGTTGCCTGATGGTGGATTAATAATGGATAATCCCGGGATGCGTGAAATTGTACTTTTAGCTGGTGAAGATGATGTTGAAGATACATTTCAGGAAATTGAAGAGTTTGCGCAATATTGTAAATTTAATGACTGTAAGCATTTAAAAGAACCCAATTGTGCCGTCAAGCAGGCTGTTATAGATGGGGATCTGGCTCAGGAAAGACTTGAAAGTTTTCATAAAATGATGAGAGAAGCACAATATTTAAATGACCGTCAAAAGTTGGGTGCTAATAAAGCTGATAAAGAAAAATGGCAAAAATTATATAAACAAGAGGGGAAATCCATAAAAAAGAGATAACAATAAATCCAATTTATTGTTTTGAATAATTATACAATTATTTATGTTTTATATTACACATACCTTTACTATTATTAGCTTTTACGGAAATGACTC
Source organism: bacterium (assembly GCA_963693055.1). Taxonomy (GTDB): domain Bacteria; phylum Zhuqueibacterota; class Zhuqueibacteria; order Residuimicrobiales; family Krinioviventaceae. The sequence goes on along the minus strand of OY843751.1, from coordinate 3,006,309 downwards.
GCGATTGTGTGACTGAATTAATTACAAGGGGTAAATTATACAGGGTACCCCCGATTTTTTTATTCGAGGGCCAAAAATAATTGATTTTTGTCACCGGCATGATTATTACACTTTAATTTTCTGAGCTTTATATTGGGTAAAATGATCCTTAATGCCTTTGCCAGTTTATAATAAACAAACCCAATAAACTCGTTTAATTTCCTTCTATACACCAACGGAGCTTGAGATTGATCTAAAATATGTAAACAAATATTATCCAAATGACAATAGATAAAACTCATGACATTCCAAAACAGGGCATTAAAATTTTTTAGCGCAACATACCTTTTAAGGCAAATGTCTTCAAGATGATAATCATTTTTTATTTGACGATGTACCTCTTCAATTTTCCACCGGTAACCATAGCCTTCCATCGTAATCTCTATGGCCTCACGTTCAGTCTCTGCCGGTATAAAGCTTAAAAACCAGCTTTTGCCTTTGCCGGGTTCAGTGACTGAAATCAACCATAATCCGGTGTTCATTGGGCCATCCCCATACTGCTTTGGCAGATATACCTTACGGGCACCGCATTGAAAACATCGCTTTATCAGCCTGTTCCGGCGTTTTTTCTGCACGGTAATTTCAGTACTGGGACGGATTTTTTCGGCATATTTCTTTAAATTCTTCTTTACTCCTTGAACAAATATATCCCGGTACCCGGTTTGCCGTATTATAAAGTGTTGTTTTTGCTTAATCCATTTGTTCATCAGTTTGCTACGATCACCTCCGCGATCATAAACAACTATCTGTTCTCCATGAATATGTTCTCGAATCGTGTCCACGGATTCGAGGATTTTCTTGTTCTCTGAAATACCTTTGCCTTCTTCCTGATCCGTCGCCCAAAGCGTACTCACCAGCGGCATGATGGATGTACCGGTTTTATCAACTCCAATGATATTCAGTTGCCAGTATCCATTCCCTAGTTCTTTGGTACTACCATCATAAACACGATCAAGCCCTTCCATCTTTTCCGCATAAGGCTTGATTATATCACTCATATCTGCTATCAAGTATTTCGAATCCGAAAACCTTCTTTTGTTTATTTTCAGATGACTAATGGTTAATTCTCTGTCAAATCCTGGTCGGCCCAGATGGTTTGACATTCGTTCTGTTGTCTTTTTTAGGCTCGTCTCTTCCTTTAGGGTTGATGCGATTTTATTTAAATGTACATGCCCGGAGCAAAGTATCCCATAATGCATGTCTCTGATAAATTTATAGTCCGGTCGGTTGAATTCTGCTTGATATTTCGCTGTCACTTGATTAAGTTTTACTTGGACTCGTTTTGTGATGTCCATGGGTTGCCTCCTATATTATGGTCTGTCAACTATAATGAGGCAACCTTTTTTTATTTTTACAAGCTTTTTTTGCTTCTATCTCCATTATTTTTTATTACTTACAGTAATATGATTTGTGATTTTTCGGGGGTGTCCTGGTAAATTATAATGTCACAGAACTTTAGAGTATTTGTAATACTATTATTTATATTTGCAGGGGCTTCTTTTTCCCAATCCATTACCACATTATGGAGCTATTCATTTGGCGAATTCTCATATGACGCACCTGATCGCTATGCCCAGATGGTTGATATAAATAATAATGGTGATTTCCTTCTCAGTGGATCGTATTTGATCCTGATGGATTCAACCGGGAATGTAAAATATGAGGAGAAAAAATATCAATCTCTTGCCCTGGCATCTTTTGACAGTGGTTATTTTATCACTTTTCGTGACTCTGGAAACGTTTATGCCGCAAAATTAAATGCAAATTTTGATGTTTTCTGGACTATTAATCTATCCGAAAGCATTTCCGCCAATAGTGTTACCAGCTTGATTCGCGCTCAACCCGCCGCATTTTTGTTTGAAAATCAAAATCAAATCACCTGCACTGACCACGATTATTTATTATATGGCTCAACAATTGATAATAATGTATGGTGGTGCCATATTACCGATCATGGTAATATGGTATGGTCAGTGGTGCATGAAACACAGACCAAAGATATAATAGAAAATGCAACAACAACTCTGGATGGTGGTTATATTCTATCCGGGCAGATTGATAATAAACCTGTTATACTCAAAATATCATACGATGGTTTGCTAGAGTGGCAGCGTTTTGAAGAAATAAAGTCACAGGATTATACTTATAATTTAACTGCCAAAGCTGTAGTGCAAAACGCTGATGGCACTTTTGGCTTTTGCTATAATGATATTGATCCTGCTACTCAAAAAGGGTTTGTAACTTTGTGCGTTACAGATATTGATGGTTTTGTAACAAAACGACAAACATTTTTTGAATCAGATTTAAATTGGTTGACTGTTAATCATATGGTCAAAACACCTGATGGCGGATATATATTAACAGGATATCGTTCTTTAGCTTTGTATCCTAATCAAAGTGCTATGGTTTTGCGTACTGATGCCAATGGAAAGGAGCTGTGGCGAGAATATTTTAAAGGAGATGGTAACAGTTCAAATGGAAGATATATAATCAATTGTAATGAGAATAGTTATTGTTTTTGTGGTGCAGATGCAGATGAATACGACATTGACAATGGTACAAAATCCATGATAACCATGATAAAAGAAGATATTTCATGCAACGCAAATTTTGAAGCAACTCCTGTTTCCGGTACTATTCCATTAACCGTACAATTTACTGATTTATCATCCGGCTTGATAGATAATTACAATTGGAGTTTTGGTGATTTTGGTACCAGCACTGAACAAAATCCTCAAATTGTATTTAATAAAGTGGATTCAATTTCAGTAACTTTGATTATTTCAGGACCAGGGGGAAGCGGTTCATTAACACGGGAGAATTACATCAAAACAAGTTTTCCAACAGAAATTGCCGAGGAACCAAAATTCCTGAATACATTTTGTTTGTATCAAAATTATCCTAATCCTTTTAATCCTGCTACAAACATCCAATACGATGTTTCAATGACTACACATATTGATATTTCAATATATTCTATAAATGGAGAATTAGTAGAAACTTTAGTGAATGGAATTCAAGCTAGGGGGAACTATTTTTATAAATTGGGATGCTAATAAATTAGCAAGTGGAGTGTATTTATGTTGCGTGAAAACTAGTAATACTGTAGAATGGAAAAAGATGCTTCTTTTACACTAGTTTCAATAACGATTTAATTTCTCTCAGCTTTTTCTTTTCTTTTTTTATCTCTGGCTTCTTTTTCAAGTCGTTCTTTTTCTTTCCGTTGTCTCCATTCTTCCTGAAGCTGAGCGAATTTTAATTGCTGATCTTGATCCAAAAATCCGTTTAATTGCATATCAAAGTCTACACGAACACTGTCATACATTGAATCAGTCAATTTACGAATATCATGGTGTTTCTTTTTTGTTTCTTTAAACAATGTTTTAAGTTGTACAACCTGGTCTTCATTCAGTTCCAACTCTCTTGTGAATTTTTGTTCCAAAGATTCACGGCGCTTTTTGTGCTGTCTGTCGATTTTATTAAAAACAAACCTTTCCGATGCGATACCGCAAAAAATACCGAACAAAAAAACAAGAACCAAACTGGTTATTGCCGTTTTTTGAGATCTTAGCATTTTTAATTGCTCCTGCTTACTATTCCGAGAGTGCGAATTGTAATACCTGGTCATTGGTATCAAGGTTAATAGTAGTAGTCACACCGCTGACAATAAATTGTAAATCTGTACTAGCTTGAGCTATACCAGATTCCTGATCTTGAACAGGAATGTTAACAACAGTGAAAATTAAAAGAATCAAGGCAGCCATCGCCAATCGCATTTTAGATTGGGGTAAAAAGTTCAAATAATCCCAAACCTCTTGATTCCTTGTTTTTGCGTTTGCTAAAACTTTTTGAGTGAAATAGGGTGAGACGGTATAGTTACGCAAAGCTTTTGCTTGTTCTATAATTTCTTTTGTTTGCTCATTCGGATTTGAGAAATTTTCGTCGTTCATTCGGTCATAGTTTGCAAACATTTTTTTTATAAAACGTTTCATACTATATTTCCTTCAAGTATTTAATAATTGAGCAATTTCATTTCTTGCCCTGAATAACCTTGATTTAACGGTACCTAATTGCCAGTTTAACGTTTCAGCAATTTCTTCATAAGATAATTCCTGAACGTCACGTAACAAAAAAACTGTTTTCAATGGATATGGCAATTGTTGTACCGCTTTTTCTAATTGTTCCATCGAATCTTTAATTATCATTTCTTTTTCAGGATTGGGAGAAGAATCGCTAATAACAATATCTTTTTCATCATTATAATCCTGAGTGATAAATGAAACAATGTTTCTAACTTTTTTCTTACGCATGTAATCTCTGCATACATTCAGAGTAATGCGAAAGAGCCAAGCCCTGAATGGGGCTTTGGGTTGATAATAATTTATACCGGATATCATTTTAATAAATGTATCCTGAGCGAGATCCTCAACATCGTTACGTCTACCAATAATGTGGTAGATGAAACCATGTACGGATTCTGCGAATGTATCAATCAATTCACCCAAGGCTTTTTGATCACCCTGTTGAGCTAATTTTATTACTGATTCAAGTTGTTCCTGATTCATTCGCGCTTTTGCTCTTCAATTAAAACAACGGACAAGTTATGTAAAAGTTCTATAACTTTAGTTTTTTTTCAGGAACGGGAGGTTTTCCCGTTCCTGAAAATTAATTAACTGGCTGTATTTAAAACATCACTTGTTTTATAAGTTCCCTGCGCAACCTTGGGAACAAAATCTACAACTTTTTCAGGTTCAAATGCAATCTTTTTACTCAATTCACTGGATTTATATGCCGTCATAAGCAGCTGTGTAACCAACAATCCATCGTTCCAGTTTTCTTCCGGCATTTTTCCATCAATAAAACATTGAGCCATATAACGATCTTCATCGGTATAACCGTAAACAATTCCTTCAGAAGAAACAACAGGCATGAGTCCTTGTTCGGCAGATTGTTTTTCAACCAGGTCTTCGCCTTCATCACCTTTTACATTTCTACTAAAGAAGACATGTAGATCGGGTTCCAATGAGTTAGCCTGCATGTAATATTCAGGTCCAATTAATTCAAATGAAAGTCGAAGTCCCGGACCCATAAAACTCCAGGATGTTGTAACCTCTGCAACAGATATATTGCCATCCTGATCTTCAAAGTTGATATTTGCACGGGCAAAATCTTCAGCCGGTGTTTTGGCGTAATCTACAGAGCCATTTGACATTTCTTTTAAAATTTTAATATATTCTGGTCTTGACCACTTTAGTGTAGCAATTTCCGCGTTTACTGATACAGGTCTGATAAAATCTTTAGGTTTGGTCGGATCTGTCAGCAGGAATCTGGCAGCTTCAATGCTATGACACATCATATCATTTAACACACCGCCGCCTTGTCTTTCACCACTCCAAAACCAGGGTTCATGAGGTCCTGCATGTTCTTCTGCACATCTGGCAAGATAAGGACGACCTGCAACTTTGGCTCCACGTGCCCAAATAATATCACGGCCTCTAACAACAGAGGGGGAAAAGACCTGGTTTTCCAGATATCCATGCAATACACCAATTTCATTTACCATATCTAGCATTTTTTGTGCATCGGCAACAGTACGGGCCAACGGCTTTTCACAAGCAATGCCCTTTAACGTGGCTTTACCACTTTTTACTGCCTCTGTTATTTTTTCCATTACATCCAAGCGGGTAAAATTAGGAGAACAAATAAAAATTGCGTCAATTTTAGGGTCAAGTACCATTTCAGAAACATCTGAATATACTTGAGGATCACCCACCCGTAAACGTCTACATTCATCAGCTGAAAACTTTGCACGCTCAAGATTGGGATCAGCAATTCCTAATATGTCAGCTTCCCGGACACCAATCCATGATCTAATATGAAAGTTGGTATTGAATCCTGCGCCTACAAAACCAACACCCAAACGATCTGCCATAAAATCCTCCAAAATTATATTGAATATTGATCGATTAATAACCCAATTACTGAACCTAAATTACAAAAAAATAAGATAAATGCAAATATAACTTGACAATTAAGGCTATCTTGACTAATTTGCTCCGAAATGAAATACTTGGGATTATTATATTGTTAATTATGCAGCTACAAACTATTTTCAAAATAAAAAGTTTTTGTGACGATTATCACCTGCACCAATTAATTAAATGCGTAATATTTACCGACCTCAGCAATTAAGTTATGTTTGATCAAGGAGGGTACTAATGAAAGTTAAATATTCAATAATGCTGATTGTGTCAGTGTTATTCTTAATTTCCGGACCTGCATTTTCTCAATATGTTAATCAACCCATTGGGGATGCGGGAAATGTTGACTGGTCATCACAGGTTGTTAGATCTACTGGTATTGGTGCTCCTAATCCCAATATGCCACAAGCTGCACAGCGAGCAGGAGCTATTGAAGCTGCTAAACGAGTAGCTTTGAGAAATCTTCTCGAAACTGTACGCGGCATGACACTTTCCTCGGAAACAACAATTCGCAATGCTATGGTTGAAAATGATGTCATCAATACACGTGTACAGGGTGTTGTAAGTAATTTTACCATAGTCGACACAAAGTACATGTCTACAGGTGATATTGAAGTAACCGTAGAAATGCCTATTACAGGTGCTTTATTGGATGCTGTTTTGCCTCAGCAAATGGGCGGTACACCTGTTTCCGCTGGTGCAGCCGGTCAAGGAGGTTACGGACAATTGTGGCCAATTGACAAACCTGTACCAGCAGGCTACAAATTAATTACTCCTGTGAACCCTGGACAAGGTCCTGCTTCTACAAGTGGACAAGCAGCTGGTGGTGTTTTTACTGGTCTGGTAATTGATGCAAAAGGTTTGGGCGTTCGTCCTGCAATGGCACCCAAAATTGTTGATGAAACTGGTGAAGAAGTATATGGCTCAAAGTATGTTAGCCGAGACTGGGCCGTACAAATTGGTATGGTTGGTTATGATAAAAATGTCAACCAGGCTAAAACTAATGATCGTGTAACCAATAATCCCATGGTTGTTAAAGGTTTGCGTGCTTCGGGTGCAAATAAAGCTGATATTGTTGTATCAAACAATGATGCGGCAAATATAAGAAATGCAGCTGCGAACCAAAACTTTTTAGATAAATGTAAAGTTATGTTTATCGTGGATTAAGTAGCAATTATTCGGTTATTGAGATAAAATTTGGAGAGCTGGTAATGTTAAAAAAAGGATTGATACTTTTCAGTATCTTGATTGGATTTACTCTTTTATCTGTAGGCTGTGGACCAAAACCGGTTCCACCTCAATCTGTACTAGATACTCCTGATAATCACTACAATCAGGGAATGCGTGAGCTTGAACGTGGCAATTTAAATGATGCTGAAGCAGAGTTTAATAAAGCTATTGGGCTTGATCCTGAATATGCAGAAGGTTATTCAGGTTTAGCACTGGTTTGGGCGTATCGTGCTGACTTTAAAAAAGCCCATGATTTTGCAGATAAAGGCATTGACAAAAACAAAAAATCTTTGGATGCTCGGGTCATTAAGGGTCGTGTTTATGTTGCAGAACATAAAGGAGACGATTGGTTAAAAGATGCAATCAAGGAATTTGATAAAGCTTTGGAAATAAATCCCGAAAGTGACAAACCCACCTATTATAAAGGTATTGCATTAAAGAATGCATATCAATTCAGAGATGCTGAAGATGCATTTCAAGATGTAGTAGCTAAAAAGGGTGAATATGCAAAGCAAGCGAACGAACAGTGGGAGCTTGTTCAAAAGATTGTTCGTGCTGCACCTGGTACAAAGGTTGGCGCCAAAATTGCCCTGATCAAAGAAATTGATAGAGCAGATCTTGCAGTATTATTTATGGAAGAATTGAAACTTTTAGAAATTATCGACAAAAAACGTCCTAAACAATACGATACCGGCTTTAAAGCTCCGGATGACCCAACTCAGATGCAGACTTTTCAAACAACACAAATGGCAGAAGTTACTGATATTGATAGTCATTGGGCCAAAAATTGGATACAGGATATTATTGATGTTAAAGGTATGGATGTATATCCTGATCATACATTCCGTCCTGATGAAAAAGTTACACGTTCCAATTATGCAAGAATGATCCAGGATATTTTGATCATGGCAACAGGGGATGAGTCACTAGCTACAAAATATATAGGTACACAATCCAGATTTCCGGATGTTAACCCTTCACACTTTGCCTATAATGCAATTTGTTTGACTGTTGATCGTGGTATCATGAGTGCAGACAAGATGACTGGTGCGTTCAATATGAACGACAAAGTTTCGGGTGCTGATGCTTTATTGATTATCCGTGATTTTCAAAACGCACTCCGTATGACTTTTTAATAAATGGGCGGATTTTTCCGCCCTTCACTTTCTATTGGAGATTTAACTGTGAAAAAAGATATTTTCAAAATTACAGTTATTTCAATTTTTTTAGCTGTATCTTTACTTTTCGCACAAGGATATAACGGCTCACCTATGCAAACTGTGCAGAGTATTGGCGTAGGTGGTATTATGTATAACGACGTTGGTGCTGCAAGAGACAGAGCAATTGATGATGCTTTACGTAAAGCAGTTGAACAGACTTTGGGTACATGTATTGACGCGCAAACCAAAGTTGAGAATTATATGGTTGTTGAAGATCGTATTCTCAGTTGGAGCCGTGGATATGTAAAAAATTATCAGGTTTTATCTGAAAGTAAAAAAACACCTGATACTTATGAAGTTGTAATTCAAGCAACTGTTGATATGGCAAATCTATCCAGCGATGCAACTGCTGTTCAGAATTTAATTTCCAGTATGGGGAATCCCAGAGTAATGATGTTAATTGATGAGCAGAATATTGGACAATCTACTGACAGATATCATTATTTTCAAGTTGATATGACAGCATCTGAAACGGCCATGATCAATAAATTTATTGAAAAAGGCTTTGATGTTGTTGATCCCATGACTGTGCGGCAGAATAGAGAACGTGATTCAATTTTAGCTGCAATAAATGGTGACGCTAAAGCTGCCAAATCTATTGCAAATAATCTTGATGCAGAAGTTGTTGTTACAGGCAAAGCTATTGCAAAAGTTGCAACAGGAATTAATCTGGGTGGAATGAAATCCTGCCAGGCAAATCTAACTGCAAGAGTAATAGATGCAGATGTGGGTACAATTATAGCAACCGGCAGTAAACATGCTGCTTATCCGCATATTGATGAAGTTACCGGTGGTACCATGGCAATCCAAAAAGCCGCAACAGCCTTGTCTGATGAATTGATAACAAAAATTTTGGAAAAATGGCGCAGCCGTTTTTATGATCTTAATTCTTTGAAATTGATTGTAACCGGTGTTGACAATTTTACAGAAGCATCGAATTTCAAGAATGCTTTGCAATTTACCACCAGAGGTGTCAAAAATATATTTCAAAGAAATGTTGCTGAAGGGATGGCTGAATATGATATTCAAATTTCTGGCAATGCTGAACAATTGGCACGTGAACTTGACCAGCGTGATATGGGTGAATATAAATTAGCTGTCTCAAATGCAACTGCTAATAAAGTTACAGTTCGAGTGGTTAAACACTCTTTAGAACAAGCGCAAACACCTGCAACTATTGAATAAAAAATTAAAGGGTATGGTAATGAGAAATCGTTTTACTATCATTTTATTTTTATTAATTGTTATTTTACTGTCTTCAGTAAGTGGAGTATATTCTGCTCAACTGAAAAAACGAGTAGCTGTTTTTAGTTTTGAAGATAAATCAGGGCATAGTTATCACTGGTGGACTGGTCAGCCTGTTGGCGAAGGTATGGCAGATATGCTCGTAACCGAATTGGTTAAAACAGGTAAATTTTCTGTAATGGAACGTCAGGAAATGGAACAACTGTTAAAAGAACAATCCATGGGTATGAGTGGCGTTGTAACTCCTGAAAGTGCCGCTCAGGTAGGCAAAGTGCTTGGTGTTGAGCTTGCCATTTTTGGTTCAGTAACTGAATTTGGTTATGCTGAACAAAGTACAGGTGGCAGCCTGAAAGGATTTGGATTAGGCGTTAAAAGCACAAGCGCAACTGTTGCCGTTGATGTCCGTTTTGTTAATACAACGACTGGTGAGATTGTTTCAGCAGAATCGGTTCGCAAAGAAAAATCTAAAAAGGGTTTAAAAGTTAACACTGACGATTTTCGTTTTGACAACCGTCACAAGTTTGATGAATCAATTGTTGGAAAAGCAACGCGTGAAGCAATTGATTCAATTGTAGAATTGTGTAATGCAGCCGCTGAAAATCTGCCTTGGCAAGCCAAAGTTATTAAAGGTGGAGCACAAATCTACATCAATGCTGGTGCCGAAGCCGGTTTACAGGTTGGAGATGTGTTGCAGGTATATCGCGCTGGTGAAGAATTGATTGATCCTGATTTGGGAATCTCGTTAGGTTCTACTGAAACCAAAATTGGTTCTATCAAAGTAACAAATAATGGTATTGGTAATGGTAAAGCATCCGTTTGTAGTGTTGTTAGCGGAAGCGGCTTTGATCGAAATGATATTGTTAGAATGGAATAGAATTTTTCCAAGATTCATGATAGAAGGAGAAGGCTTTTTTATTCTAAAACCTTCTCCTTTTTTTATTTTAATTTTGCTTTTTTTTGTGCGGATAAATGCCTAAATTTAAAATTAATTCATATTGCCCTAAAATGAGGTCTTTATGAAACAATATATGTCCAAAATTGGAATAGTTATTGTCCTTTTTTTATTCTTCATTATTTTCAGTAATTTGATACTTGCTGAACCTGAAAGCATTGGTGAAATAACATTTATCATAGGACAAGGTAACGATGTGCAAATTCAACATGATTCAGATGAGTGGCAAGACGCTCAAATGGGTCAAATGGTATTTGAGACAGACAAGATAAAAACGGCTAAAGAATCTCGTTGTGAAGTAATTTTGACTGATAATAGTCTTGTCAGAATTGGTGAACAATCTGAATTTGTTTTTACATCTATTACAATAAAAGAAAATACCAGTAAATCAAAATCAGAATTACTGAAAGGTAAAATTTGGTTAAATATTAATCCTGAAACAAACAAGAAAGCGGGATTTCAGGTTAAAACACCAACAGCAGTTTGTGCGGTGCGCGGGACAATATTTAGAATTGATTCTGATAAATCTACGACTTGTAGCGTTTACCAGGGTGCGGTTGATGTTGGTCCCAACTCTTATTGGAATCCTGTAGCTAATGTACCTCAAACGCACAGTTTAAAACCCGTAGAGGTACCGGGTCCTTATGAGATACCACCTCCGTTTGAGGTTACTCTGGAAGAATGGGTTAGGATTGTACAAGGTTTTCAAGTTACAGTTCGGCCCGATGGAAAATTTGCAAAATCAAAAATTGACGAGGAAGTTGATACTGCGCTTGATTGGGTAAAATGGAACCAAGAGCGAGATGAATCAATTAAGTAAAATATGAAAAGAGCTGTTGTTGCAATATTAGGAAGACCCAATGTAGGCAAGTCTACATTGTTTAATAGAATTATACGCAAGCGTGAAGCAATTGTGGATGACATGCCGGGTGTAACACGTGACCGTAATTATGCACTGACGGATTGGGCAGGTTATGAATTTGAACTGCTAGATACCGGCGGATATGTACCGGAATCTGATGATATCTTTGAAACAGCAATTCGGGAGCAGGTTAATCTTGCTATTAGCGAAGCAAATGTAATAATTTTTGTAACGGATATAACGACTGGCGTTACAGCATTGGATCTGGATATTGCCAATATACTTAAAAAAAGTGGTATCCCGGTATTACTTGTTGTAAACAAGATTGACAATGATGATCGCCTGATGGATATTCATGAATTTTACAGACTTGGAATGGGAGAGCCCTATGCACTCTCTGCTATGGGTGGGCGTTATGTTGGTGATTTGTTAGACATGGTTCTTGATTCATTTGAACACAAGATTAAAGCTGGCGAATATATCGATGATCGTATAAAACTGGCCATTATTGGCCGCCCAAATGTTGGCAAGTCTTCTTTTGTGAATGCTATCTTGGGACATGATAAGCATATTGTAACTGATATTGCCGGTACAACCCGGGATGCAATTGATACGGAGCTTCAATATCAGAAAAAGTCGCTAGTATTGATTGATACAGCTGGTTTGAGAAGGCGCACAAAAGTAAAAGAAAGTGTAGAGTATTTCAGTAATGTTAGGACCAATAACGCTATTCACCGATGTGATATTGCAATGGTTTTGATTGATGCTACGCAGGGAATTGCTGATCAGGATAAAAAAATTATTCGTCAGGCAATTGATGAAGGTAAAGGTATTGTTGTTGGCGTAAACAAATGGGATCTGGTTGAAAAAGATACAATGACTTCACGTAATTTTGAAGTTGAAATGCAGGATACATTTAGAGATCTGGCATACATTCCCATACTGTTTGTATCATGTTTAACCAAACAGCGTATATTTAAATTGTTGGATATTGCCTTGTCTGTATATGAAGAAAGAAAACGTACAATACAAACAGCAGAGTTGAACAAATTTCTTGAAATTGCAATTGCTCAACATCACCCACCTGCGTTTGGTGATAAATATGTAAAAATTAATTATCTGACCCAGGTAAAACATTCACCACCCACATTTGTCTTTTTTACAAATGAGCCAAGAGGAATAAAACAAAACTATCGAAATTATCTGGAAAATCAACTCCGGAACAATTACGGCTTTTTGGGAGTTCCTGTTCGTATGATATTTAGAAAAAAGAATTAGATTATGAAATACACAGTTTCAATTATTTTTGTGCTTTTTTCGTTTACAATTGCAAGCGCAAGCTCTAATCCGAAATCAATTGAGCAGGCTCTTATACAATCGTATCAGCAAGGAAGTATATCAAAAACAGAATTATTGGTTAAACAGCTTGATGCTATTTATAATCCTGATAATTTACCGGAAGAATATAAAATATATTCCAATGAAATCACCAGAAATGCCACTCATTTAAAATTTCAGGCTTTTCAGGAATATCAAACTGCTTCTTTAGAAGAAAAAGAAATATTGAAACCTTATTTGTCTCGTGCTTCTTATGGAAATTTGACAGATTCTTTTATCAGTCCAAGTGGTTTATTCAAATTGCATTATACAACTGTTGGGGAAGATGCTGCAACGCTCGAGTTTATTCAAGCCGCAGCTTTAGCCTTTGATCATTCTTTTGATATAGAGGTTAATGAGATGGGGTATATGCCGCCACCTATAGACGATCCTGATGACCCTCAGTATGATGTATATATTTATAATTTTGGTGATTATGGTGCTACTACACCTGAATATGCCGTGTCAGGCACAAAGCGCGATGATTATACAAGTTATATTGAAATGGATAATGACTTTTTGCACACTCCAACGCAGGGAGTAGGGGCGATTAATGTAACCGCTGCACATGAATTTTTTCACATGATCCATTTGGGATATCGTGGTTATTTTAATACAGAGATAGATGCTATATTTTTGTTCGAATCAACTGCTACCTGGATGGAAGATGTGGTTTATGATGATGTGAATGATTATTATTACTATGTACCTTCATTGTTTCAAAATCTTGACCAACCCTTTTATTCGACGGGATATTCGCATGAATATGGTTTGGGGATATTCCATCATATGTTGGAAAAAAAATATGATCGTAATATAGTAAAATCTATTTGGGAATATTTTATTGATCATGAAGTCTTTGAAGCAATTAATCTTGCGTTGCTGGATTATGGCAGCAGCTTTAAAATGGAAATAGCAGATTTTTCAGTCTGGAATTATTTTACAGGAAATCGTGCGGATTCAACAACGTATTACCCGGAGGGAGAATTTTACCCGCAAATAGATTTTGCCGAAGAAAAACAGATTGTTTCAGAATTGAAATTGGAAGACAAAGTTGAACAACAATCTACAAATTATTATAAAGTTTCAGTAAAATCTAGTGGTGAATATTCAATCGTTCCCGATTTTGACGAGCCTGAAAATTGGATCTATTCAATTATAATAAACAATTATGACGATAATTATGAAACGATTGTTGTAGGTGGAGATTCACCCAAGAATCTTGACACGATTAGTTCACTTTCAGAAATAATTGTTTGTCCCATTTATAGCCGTTTTCCTGATGTTTCTTTTGTAAATAATAAGGCCAAAACTTTTTCTATGAAGATTGAGCGGGGAAGTGTTTCTGAAAGTGTTAATGAGATTGTAGAGATTAAGCCTAATCCATTTATGCCGGATAAACACGAGTATGCAGACATAATTTTTAATCTTGAAGAGCAAAGTGATGACGTTTATGTTTCAATTTACAATGAATCAGGTCAAAAAATATTGCGATCAAAATTAGAAAAATGTCCCGATGGTACAAATATTTTTCAATGGAGAGGCATCAATAGCGATGGGGAAGGGGTAGTTTCAGGGGTGTATTTGGTTATTATTGAAAGTTCTACGGTAATCGGCCCAGCTAAAATCGCACTCGTTCGATAAATTTTCTTCATTTTCTACTTGATTTTGATTATTTCTCTTGACAATACATTTCAAATTCCGTAATTTGTTATGTATTAATGTTTACTGACATTTGCTTAAAGCGTTTGTTTAGATGAGAGGTTTTTGTTTATTGATATGAAAGTAATTGCGTTTGATAATTCAGTAATGCTTGTTGAAGTAGACAAGCCTGTTGCAACGAGAGGCGAATCCCTGATAAGAATTTCAAAAGCTGGTATATGCAATACAGATATTGAAATTACAAGAGGGTATATGGACTACTCGGGTGTGATGGGGCATGAATTTGTAGGAGTTGTTGAGCAGTCACTTGATTCAACTTTGGTTGGTAAACGTGTTGTTGGTGAAATCAATGTAGGGTGTGGTGATTGTGCGTTGTGCCAATCAGGTCTCGAAAGACATTGTTTTAATCGATCTGTCTTGGGTATTTATAATCATCAGGGTGCTTTTGCTGAATACCTGGTTTTGCCTGACAAGAATTTATTTTTAGTACCAGATTCCGTATCAGATATCCAAGCAGTTTTTACCGAACCTATTGCAGCTGCTATAGAAATTTTAGAACAGGTTCATGTTCAGCCTTGTGATAAAATTGCAATTGTAGGAGATGGTAAATTGGCATTGTTAATTTTACAGGCAATTCAATTAACAGGTGCCGAATGTACAGTGTTCGGTAAACATGAAAAAAAACTTGCTATTGCTGAAAAGCTTGGTGCACAAATCGGAAAGCGTGATACCGATAAAAAGTTTGATATAGTTGTAGAAGCCTCTGGCAGTCCGGAAGGTTTGGTGTTTGCTAAAAAAATAATTATGCCCAGAGGCACTATTGTTTTAAAAAGTACCTATGCAAGTGATATCGCAATCAATATGTCTCAGTTTGTTGTGGATGAAATTAGTATCGTAGGATCTAGGTGTGGCAGATTTGAACCTGCTCTTCGTCTCATAGAAAATAATTCATTTATTATAGACGATTTAATTGAAAAAGAATTTCATTATAATGACTTTGACAAGGCGTTTGAATTATCCTTGCAAAGCTCTTTAAAAGTAATATTAAATTTCAAATAGGTAACTATTACTGTATCAGTTTGAGATATTGTTTTAAAATTGAATATATAATTTGTAAATAAATTCAAGAAAAACTTTGTTTTAGTAGGTGAAAATAAAAAATATTAACGCAAAATTAATTTATTGTATGTATAATAAAAAAGTTCATAAGTTATTGTTTTATTTAAATTACGTAAATGTGTTTCATGTCACAAATTTTTGAAATAATACTTGTGTAATTCCTTGTTCTAAAGTAGGTTATTCAAGTTATGTAAAGTAAGTTGTTAATGGCTTGATTTTTGCTTTAATTAAGATTGTAAGATTTTGATGTGATGAATGATACGATATATTTTTCAACTTTTAACGTGCTCGTTGAAATAGAATTTGATGAAAGTAAAAATCTACTATGTTATTCTTCACACAAGTTCCTTGAAACCAATGAGCGTGAAGCGATTGATTTTTATATTTTGAATCATATCGCTCCAAAAACTGACTATTTTAAGGGTCCATCTATTTTTAGTTATAAAGGTGTTGATAGTGGACTAGAACTAAATTTGAATCGTTATTTGTTTCATGGTATTATTCGTGATGTGCTAAAAAGTAAATTAGACATCGATTTAAAAGTTAAGGACTTGATAGGGCATTCATTAACAAACTATTATTTTGAAAAAGTAGGAGAGCAAATAATTAAAATAAAAAATTTGTTTGATCAAAAAAATGGTGAAATATTTTATTATGAAACATTAAATCTTGAAACCCTGTTGAGTGCTTATAATCAAAATGCAGAAACTACTATTAATCTTGAAACCATTGTTCCTGAAACGCTTTTAGAATATTTTAGGGAACAGAAAAAAAATTATTCTTAATGCATTATGTTGCCAAGTTTAATTTTCCATGAAGGGAGATAAACATGAAGATCCTGAAGAATTTATTAATAATTGCAATGGTGCTTTTACTAGTACCTTCACTTTATGCTCAGGGACCAACCGGAAAATCCAAGTTTGGTATTGGAGCATATGGTGGTTTTACTCAGCCTTATGGAGATTATGCTGATCCTGGCATTGGTCTTTCTGGTGGTGTTGCGGGAAGATATTATTTGAATAACCGTTTCAACCTAGCCTTAGGTGTTGGTTATTCTCGTTTGACTGATGTTGATAATGAATTTACCAGTTATTTAAATAATGTTGACTTGACAGCTAATTTTAATCTCTTAAATTCAGGCAGATTTTTACCCTATGTTTCTTTGGGTGTAGGTGCATTTAGTTTCGAGTTTTATAGAGAGAGCAAAGATCCTACATATGTGTATAAACAAACTGCTACCTTACCACAAGGCGAAGTTTATTATGATGGTAGTTTGATCTTTGGTGGTGGACTAGATTTCTTTTTAACAGATAAATTAGCTTTTACTACTTTTGCAGATTATAGATTTACCATGTCAGATGATCTTGATGGAGTAAACAATCAAGATAATAATGGTTCAAAAGATGGTTATTTAAATGCAAAACTGGGTTTGACATATCATCTTGGTAGCCGCTCACAACAAGGTCCAAGTGATGAAGATCTTTTGGCTCTTGAACGTGTAGAATTTAATGAGGTGGAAGGTGATATCCTTTCCCAATTGGAAGACAGTGATGATCTGTCCATGTTTACTGAAACTGATGATTTAGCATTGCAGCAAAGATATGATGAATTGACTCAAAATATTAGCACTAAACAGAATGAAATCAACAATCTTCAGCAGGAGTTGCAGTTTAAAGAGCAGCGTATTTCTGATCTTGAATCTGATTTAGCTGGCTCTGGCGGAAGAGCTGCTACTGCATATAGCGGTGATGGATCATTTTCTAATGCATATCAAAGTGCTTTGCAAGTTTATTATGCTCGTGATTTTTCAAATGCAATTTCTCAATTCGAGCAATTAAAAGCTCAATATCCTAATCACAAATTGACCAGTAATTGTGACTATTGGATTGGTGAATCCTATTTTGGGCTTGCGAATTATGAACAGGCAATTCAGGCATTCCAAAGTGTTTTTGCACATAGCTTTTCATACAAAAAAGATGATGCAACTTTGATGTTAGGACGTTGTTATATCCAGTTAAATGATATGCAAAATGCCAAAAATTATTTACAAGAATTGATCAATAACTATCCGGATAGTGAATATGTTGGTAAAGCACGTGAATGGTTAAATCGGATTGGTTAATAGGATTTAAGAATTTAAAAAAAGGCCGCTTAAATAAGCGGCCTTTTTTTTATTTATCATGTTTTTGAATAAAAGCTTTAATTTCTTCAATGTATTGAATTACCAGCTTTGCTTTCGATAAGCCAAAGCTAAAGGGATATCTGCTTTCCGGATTTAAGGTTAATATAGGATTACCCTTATATTCACTTTCAATTGGACCGGGAACATCATTTTGTAAATTTTGTTCTTCACTCATTGGAATTCCTCATTTTAAAAGTAATACCAGATAGATTTATAATCATCAATATTTTCACCACGTTTTTCAAGTATATTTAAATAATCATATATTGAAACATCAGTATCAATATATGTTTCAGCTAATGCCAGATTTTTTTCCCAAGGATGAAATTCATAAACCCGGGAACCATTTGGTAAAATAGTTAATACACTGTGATGCTGTTGAGCTCTTATATAATTCTTGCCTAATTTAGGTACATTGTAAACTGGCTCATCCGTTCTTACTGTACCCGGGATCAATCTCGCTTCTTCTTTAATTTCTTGCTGAAGCCTGGCCATGGGTACACGATAGCTCTTTGTTTCTTCTTTACCTTTTGTATTAAAAGTATAGTATGGATCCACTCCAATTAATCTTAGTAATCTACGCAAGGCTACTAATTCAAATCTTCGACTGTTTTCAAGAGTATAAACAGCCTGGTTGTAAACAGAAATTCCTGCCTTTTTGAATTTCTGTACAGCTTGTAAGGATTCAGGAGTAATTTCATAGGGATGTTCGAAATGTGTAACAAGAACGACTTCACGTACTCCGGGGACATGATATTTTTCGATCGTTTGCAAAAGGTCATTAGTGATTCGTTGTGGCAATACAACAGGTGTACGCGATCCTATACGAATTCTTTCCACATGATCTATTTCTGCAAGTTGAGTTAAGACCCAATCCAGCCTATTATTATTCATTACCAGAGGATCGCCACCGGTAACAAGTACTTCATTGATTGCGGGATGTTCTTTGATCCATTGAACAGCTTTGGTTATATTTTCTTTGCTTGCCAAAGCATCAGAAGCTAATACATCATCAATTTCCCAGTTTCGTTGGCAATACACACAAATTTGGCTACAAGTATTGTAGGGCTTGAGAATGCAGATCATGGGATATCTTCTTGTGATAAGTTCAATAGGGGATGTGTCAGATTCCATCATAAAATCAAAGCAATTGGAACGATCATCACGATTTTTTAGCATATTTTCTACATAGTTGAGGGGAGGTATAACCTGAGCTCTTATCGCGTGATCAAGGTTACGATCAGGTTCTTTATCCATTAATGACACATAATAGGGGGTTATTCCAAAGGGCAAATTACCGCCTTTGGCCATATTGACTGCACGGATTTCTTCTTCCGAAAGATCAATTAATGCTTCAAGTTGTTCAACGTTTCGAATTACATGTTTCATTTGCCAGAGATGATTGTTCCAATCTTCTTCTGTAGCATTAAAATAATCCAATATACGTTTCTTATTTGATTTACGTTTTTGTTTTACTATTTCATCAAGGCCTGATGGATATTTTTTTATAAATTTGTTACTTTCATTTGCCATTTTATCTAATTTATTAGATCGGGAAATGGCAGCATCTCGTCCGCTCAAATTTGTAAATTCAGGGACTGTTTCTTGAGTATATATACCACTTTTGCCCAGCATACCTTGAAACAAGTGGATCATTTCTTCAAAAAAGCCGTCATTTAGATCAGCAGGAAGTTTATCTATTTTCCCTTTTGCTATATAAAAAAGTACTTGAATGATACTGAATTTTGCAAGCCTTTCACTTCTAACTGAGATGATTTTTTTAAAAGTTTGTAAACAAGACATTTGAACAGTCCATTCAAGGGGTTGAATTTTTTGTGTATTTCTGTCAAGCATACTGATCATTTCATCTAAATATATTCGGGTAAAATTTCTTGCCATTCTGGGATTTTGGGCATCTTTGAGGAGACTGTGAATAGTGGGATTTATGGATAGTAAACGATCAATATTGTCTTTGTTGTACAATAGTATCTCCTTGTTAGCAAATTCGATATTCTAGTTCATTCAGAGAACATTACAAGTACAGCTTTATATGATAAAGATTTAAGTACTAAAATGCAAATCATTTCCTGAAGAACTGTTCATCTTTTACTAAATTAAGATTCATTTTGTAATAAAGTGTAAATATGTATAAAACTATTGACAATCTCTATTTAAAACACTATAATAATTTTTAAATTTAAACCGGTTCAATTGGTACTTAAACATAAATATTTACTAAATTGAGGTTTTGACCATGGAAAAAGAAAAGGTTAGCCGTCGTGATTTTATGAAGAGTTCTGCAGGTGTAACCGCTGCTGCAGCAATTTCAGCACCCATGATTTTACCCAAATCGGCAAAAGGTGCAAATGATAAAATTAATGTTGCTGTATTGGGTGTAAATGGAAGAGGTAAAAACCATATCAAAGGTTATATGAACCTTGATGGAGTAGAGGTTGTTACCCTTTGTGATCCTGACCAAAAAGTTCTTGATCAAAGAGCCAAAGATTTTAAAGAGGAATATGATAAAAAAGTACAATTAGAACAAGATTTACGCAAAGTTTATGAAGATAAAGACATTGACGTGGTTAGTATAGCAACTTGTAACCATTGGCATTCACTTGCTACTATTTGGGCTTGCCAGGCAGGAAAAGATGTATATGTAGAAAAACCCGGTTCTCATAATATTTATGAAGGCCGTAAAATGGTTGAAGCCGCTGCAAAATATGATCGTATTGTACAACATGGAGTACAATTGCGTAGTTCTGTAGCTTTGCAGGAAGCCGTTCAGCATTTGAGAGATGGTTTAATTGGCGATGTTTATATGTCAAGAGCAACAATTTACCGTTGGCGCCCGGATATTGGTGATAAAGGTTTTGAACCTGTACCAGACGGCTTGGATTATAATCTTTGGTTGGGACCAGCTCAGGAACGTCCATTTTCACGTAATATTGTCCATTATAATTGGCACTGGCATTGGGAATTTGGTAATGGCGATATTGGTAACCAGGGTGTTCACGAAACTGATATGAGTATGTGGGGATTAGGTGTTGGATTACCTAGCAAAATCTCTTCTATGGGTGGAAAATTCTTATGGGATGATTGCAAAGAAACTCCTGAAGTTCTTAGCTCTCAATATGCTTGGCCAAATGAAAATAAATTTATGGAAGTTGAGGTACGTCACTGGTATACTAACAAGGAAGATGGCGTGGGAACAGGAAACCTCTTTTATGGATCAAAAGGTTTTATGCTTGTAAAAGGTTATGATACCTATGAGACTTATTTGGGTGAAGGTAGAAATGTTAAACCAGGCCCAAGTAAGAAAGAAGGTGGGGACCATTATGCTAATTTTATTAAAGCTGTACGCGCTCACGATAAATCCATTTTAAATGCTCCAGTTGAAACCGCTCATCTTTCATCAGGACTTGCACATTTGGGTAATATTTCTTATCGTCTGGGACGTCAGTTAGATTTTGATCCTTCCAGTGAACGATTTGTTAATGATCCCGAAGCTGATGAAATGCTCACCCGCGATTATCGCGAACCTTTTGTTGTTCCAATGAATGTATAATTCATACCACTATAAGGCCGTTATTATTAAATAGCGGCCTTTTTTTATCTATTTTTTAAATATTAGAAATTTGTCTTGACAATTCTATGAACTTTTTATATAATAACTACAAGGGTAGTTAATAAGGAGTTCGTTTTGCCAATATCAATTATTATGGAAAATCTTGCTAGATTTGGGTTTTCTCAATATGAATCAAAAGCTTATGTTGCACTTGTTAAAAAAAATCCAATTACAGGTTATGAATTAGCTAAACGTTCAGGGATTCCCCCATCAAAAGTTTATGAAGTTATCAACAAGCTGTTAGAGAAATCTGTTATTTCTCCCATTCAAACCGATCCTGTTAAATATATTCCAATTGATATTGAAATATTGTTAAAACGCTTCCAGGATGATACAACTGCATCAATCAATCTTTTAAAAAAGCATCTTCCGGAGGCCAAAGGAGTATCATCTCATTATATTTGGGATATCAACTCCCGTGAAGATTTGATTAATAAAGCCAATGAATTAATTCTCAATTGCCAAACTGAGATTCTCTTGTTCTGTTGGGAAGAAGAATTATTGCTTTTACAGGAAAAGCTGCGAGAAAAGCAAAATAAAAATATAGCAATTGTACAATATGGTCACCTTGAATTGGATTTTGGAACGGTTTATCATCATCTTTTGGAAGAAGAGAAAATAAAAGAAAAGGGTGGACGAGAATTTACTTTGGTTGTAGATAATTCTTATTTGTTACAAGGTATTATTTCTGATCAAAAAAGTAATATTGGTGTATTGACCGCAAATGAAAGTCTGGTAGGGGTAGCAAAAGATTTTATAAAACATGATATTTATAGCTGGAAATTAATAAATCGATTGGAAGAACAGGCAAAATCAATTTTTGGCAATGATTTCCATATTTTGAGAAATATTTATCAAAAATAAAGGAGTTGGTATGAAAATCCGGGATGAAATAACCGCAGTATTAAAAGCTCTGGATTTAAAAGATGTTAATGACGGTGTTTTTGATGGAGAAAAATGGTTTGGAAATGGAACTGTTATGGATGTTTTATCACCAATAACTGGTGAACGTATTGCTCAGGTAAAACAGGCAAGTAAAGAAGATTATGATATGGTTATCAAATCTGCTCAGCATGCATTTTTACAATGGAAACAAGTACCAGCTCCTAAAAGAGGGGAAATTGTAAGGCAATTGGGGGTTGCGCTTCGCGAGAAAAAAGACGCCCTTGGTAAATTGGTTACTCTGGAGATGGGTAAATCTATTCAAGAGGGTTGGGGAGAAGTCCAGGAAATGATTGACATTTGTGATTATGCATGTGGTCAATCCCGAATGTTATATGGTGTACAGACTCATAGTGAACGCCCTAAACATCGTATGTATGAACAATGGCATCCACTTGGTGTTGTAGGGATCATTTCTGCATTTAATTTCCCGGTTGCTGTTTGGAGTTGGAACCTTAGTATAGCACTTGTTTGTGGTGATGTTTGTGTATGGAAACCAGCATCTCCTGTTCCATTGACTGCCATAGCATGTCAAAAAATACTTGAAGCAGTACTTGAAGCTAACGATGCACCTAAGGGTATTGCGACACTGATAACTGGTAAAGGTTCTGAAATTGGGGATCTATTAAATTATGATAAACGTATCAATCTTGTCAGTTATACCGGTTCAACACGCCTGGGTAAACATATATCTAAAACAGTTGGAGAACGACTGGGTAAAACGATACTTGAATTGGGTGGAAATAACGCAATAATAGTAACTCCCAAGGCAGATTTAGAACTTGCGGCAAAAAATGTATTGTTTGGTGCAGTTGGAACAGCAGGTCAAAGATGCACTTCAACCAGAAGGGTAATTATTGCCGAATCAATATATGATAGATTTAAAACACAATTGTTGGATTATTATAATCGTATTACTATAGGAAATCCTATGGATGAAAATATTCTAATGGGGCCTTTGGTCGATACAGTAGCCGTTGAAACGATGCAAAAAGCAATTCAACAGATTCGTGAACAAGGCGGTACTCTGATATATGGTGGTGAGCCCTTGGATGAGAATGAATATCCGGGTGGATGTTATGTAAAACCTGCAATTGCTGAGGTTGAAAATTCAATGGATATTGTTCAGGAAGAAACATTTGCACCAATTTTATATCTGTTAAAATATGATGGTACAATCGAACATGCAATATCAATTCAAAATGATGTACCACAGGGGCTCAGTTCATCAATATTTACGAACGATCTGGTAGAGTCAGAAACATTTCTCAGTTATGCCGGTTCCGATTGTGGTATTGCCAATGTGAACCTGGGAACAAGTGGTGCCGAAATTGGTCTCGCTTTTGGAGGTGAAAAAGAGACCGGTGGAGGTCGTGAAAGCGGATCAGATGCCTGGAAAGGCTATATGCGAAGACAAACAAACACAATTAACTGGAGCCAAGAGACGGTTCTTGCGCAAGGTATTCAATTTGATTGAGAAAGGCTTTGCTATGACATATCCATATCCAAATATCAAGACAAATTTACCGGGCCCAAAAGCTCAAAAAGTTATTGAAACCGACAATCAGTACGTTTCTCCATCATATACCCGTGATTTTCCGTGTGTCGCGGAAAAGGGAAGAGGTGTGATTTTAGAGGACATTGATGGTAACGAGTTTCTCGACTTTTGTAGTGGTATTGCTGTTTGTTCAACAGGACATTGTCATCCTCAAGTCGTTCAAGCTATTAAAGATCAGGCTGACAACCTGTTACATATGTCAGGAACTGATTTTTATTATACGGTACAATCTGAATTAGCTAAAAAACTGGTTGAAAATGCTCCCGGAAATTCAGGAAAACGCGTGTTTTTTACAAATTCCGGTGCGGAAGCGGTTGAAGCGGCTATTAAACTTGCCCGTTATAATACCAAGCGTACACGTTTATTGGCCTATACTGGCGCTTTTCATGGTCGTACCTACGGTGCATTGTCACTAACAGGAAGTAAAGTTGTGCAAAAAGCAGGATTTTCTCCCTTGCTGCCGGATGTGACCCATATTCCTTATCCATATTGTTATCGATGCATTTTTGGTCAAAAATACGGCTCCTGTAATTTCGAATGTGTAAAATATCTGGAAAATACGATCTTTGAAAAAACGGTCCCTCCGGAAGAAGTTGCCGCTGTGTTTTTTGAACCTATTCAGGGTGAAGGTGGATACATTGTCCCACCTAAAGAATATGTTGATAGCTTGAAAAAACTATCTGAAAAACATGGTTTTCTCATTGTTGCCGATGAAATTCAGGCAGGTATGGGACGTACAGGCAAGTTTTTTGCCAGCGAACACTATGGTTTAGAACCTGATATTATCTGTGTCGCAAAAGGTATTGCATCCGGAATGCCGCTTGGAGCTATTATTGCTAAAAGTGATGTTATGAATTGGCCATATGGCTCGCATGCTTCTACTTTTGGCGGTAATCCTGTATCCTGTGCTGCTGCTTTAAAAACCATAGAATTACTTGAAGCTGAATTAATTGAAAATGCAGCCACGATGGGTGAATATCTTATAGGACGACTCGAAGAAATGGCCGCCGAGTATCCATTTATTGGCGATGTAAGAGGAAAAGGATTGATGGTTGGCATTGAAATCATCAAGGATGATGAATCATTGGATCCTGATGCCCAGAAACGTAATGAAATTCTTGACAAAGCCTTTTATAAGGGGCTAATCATTTTAGGCTGCGGACCCAATTCTATACGTTTTGCACCTGCGTTGGTTGTAGAAAAAGAGCATATTGACTGTTGTTTGGATATTTTAAAACAGGTTTTTGATGACATGTAATTGAATTTAAGGAATTAATCATGGCTAAATATAAAATTGCATGGCTGCCAGGAGATGGAGTTGGTATTGATGTGATGAATGCGGCCAAACTTGTCCTGAACAAGCTGGAACTTGATGCAGAATACATCTATGGTGATATCGGTTGGGAATTTTGGAAAACTGAAGGAAACCCATTGCCTGATCGTACTATAGACTTGTTAAATCAAACAGATGCTGCTCTTTTCGGAGCTATTACATCAAAACCCAAAGATGAAGCTGCAAAAGAACTGGCACCCCATTTACAAGGTAAAGGCCTGGAATATTTTTCGCCCATAGTAAAATTACGTCAAATATTTAATCTGAGAGCTAATTTACGCCCATGTAAAGCATATATTGGGAATCCTTTGAACCATAAAGAAGGCATTGACCTGGTTGTTTTCCGTGAAAACACACAGGGTCTCTATGCCGGAGTTGAATTTCATCCGCTACCTGATCCTGTTTTTAAAGCGCTTTTGGAAAATCATCCCAAAATGAAAAAGTTTGAAAATGTACCACCAGATGAGATTGCCGTATCAACACGCATTGTAACCAAAGCAGGATGTACCAATATTGTGAATGAGGCATTTAAATATGCCCAAAAATTTGGTTATAAAACAGTTACATTGGTAGAGAAACCCAATGTATTACGCGAAACCGGTGGTTTGATGACTCGTTGTGCACGTGATGTTGCTAAAAAATATCCGGATATTGAATTGTGGGAAACCAATATTGATGCTATGTGTATGTGGCTTGTGAAAAATCCCGACAATTACGGTGTTCTGGTTGCTGAAAATATGTTTGGAGATATCATTTCTGATCTTGCGGCACAACTTGTAGGTGGCTTGGGTTTTGCTTCCAGTGGTAATATTGGTGACAATTATGCTGTTTTTGAACCTACTCATGGAAGCGCCCCTAAATATGCAGGAATGGACAAGGTAAACCCAATCGCAATGCTGTTAGCGGCCAAATTGATGTTGGATTATCTTGGTGAAACTGATAAGGCAAATAAACTTGAAAAAGCAGTTGCAGACGTTATTCGTGAAGGCAAAGTGAGAACATATGATATGGGGGGGAATAGTTCTACATCTGAAATGGCAGAGGCAATTGCATGCAAAGTGTGATCATACATGAAGTTGGGCTTCGAGACGGGCTCCAAATTGAACAGCAAATAATACCAACTGACAAAAAAATGATGTGGGTTGAAAAATTGATTGATGCCGGCATTAAAACATTGCAGCTTGGTTCATTTGTGCATCCTGCCAAAGTTCCGCAAATGGCTGATACTGATGAATTGTTTAAATTAATTCACGATTCTGAGTTCAATTCCGGGGATATTGTTTTCAGTGGATTGGTTTTGAATGAACGGGGTCTTGACAGAGGTTTGGCTTGTGGTGTTGATCTCTTTTGCATGGGTGTTTCTGCGAGTCAAACACACAGTCAGAAAAATACCGGAATGGATACAGATGAGGCTTTAAAACGTATTCTTTTAATGGCAAAGCTGGCAAAACATCACGGTAAAGAGGTCCAACTTTCAGTCCAATCAGCCTTTGGATGCGGTTTTGAGGGTGAAATTGCCAAAGAATCAGTTATGAATATTGTAAAATCATATCTTGATTCCGGTTTTCGTTTTATCAGCCTCGCTGATACTGCCGGATACGCTCATCCTGATCAGGTACAGGATTATTTTACGTCAATTTATGAGCTTGATTCTGAAATTAAAGGTGCATGTCATTTTCATGATACATTTGGTGCTGGTATAGCAAATTGTTATGCTGCTTTTCAAACAGGTGTCAGGCATTTTGAAACTGCGTTTGGTGGTCTTGGTGGATGTCCTTTTACAAAGACAAGCTCGGGAAATGTGTGTACCGAGGATTTGGTGTATCTGTTCAAAAGAATGGGAATGAACAATCTCCCCGATCTTGAAAAGTTGGTTGCATTTGTTAAAGATGTTTCTGATATACTTGAACGTGAGTTGTCTGGTAGATTATATAAAAATGGTTTACCGACAGTGCTTAAAGGAGGGCTTTAATGGGGTTGCTGGATGGTATAAGGGTCCTGGATTTAACAAATGTGTTATCTGGTCCGTTTAGTACATTACATTTGGCATTGCTTGGTGCACAAGTAATCAAGATTGAAAATCCTAAAGATGGCGATTTGGCTAGAAAATTGGGATGTATGCCCGAATTGAACCAAAAGCTAATGGGTACCAGTTTTTTGGCTCAAAATGCCAATAAAAAATCTTTAACGCTGAATTTAAAGGATGATAATGCCAAACAGATATTCAAAAAACTGGTAAAAACAGCAGATGTTGTTGTTGAAAATTTCAGACCCGGTGTTATGAAACGGTTGGAGCTTGATTATGATACACTTCGATCCATTAATCCTAAAATTGTGTATTGCGCTATTTCGGGTTTTGGGCAAACCGGACCAGATGCGTTAAAACCCGCATATGACCAAATCATTCAGGGTCTAAGTGGTGTGATGTCTGTAAATGGTGATGAAACTTTGAATCCTTTACGGTGTGGTTTCCCGGTATGTGATACGGTTGGAGGCTTAAACGCGGCATTTGCTATTATGGCTGCCCTATATTACAGGGAAAGAACAGGCGAAGGACAATTTATTGACATTGCCTTGCTGGATTCTATAATGCCATTGATGGGATGGGTTGCGGCAAATCTGTTAATTGGAGGGCAGGCTCCTACCTTGTTAGGTAATGATAATTTTACAGCTGCACCCTCCGGTACGTTTAAAACCAGAGACGGATATATTAACATTGCCGCAAATAAACAGGAACAATGGTGCAGTGTAACTGAGGTGCTGGGAATTCCCGAATTACAGGAGGATCCAAGATTTAAAGAGCGGGATACACGAAAAAAGAATAGAAGAATTCTTACTCCATTGCTTGAAGTTAAATTGATAGATAAAGATACTGTTGAATGGGTTGAACTATTAAATGCTAAAGGAGTACCATCGGGAGATATTCTGGATTTAAAGGATGCATTGTCTGCAGATCAAGTTCAGCATCGGCAAACATTGGCGTCAGTACAAGATCAGGAGTTGGGTGAGTTAAAGCTGTTCAATCTGACTGCAAAATTTAGTAAAACACCGGCAAATATTGACAATCCTCCCCCAAGATTATCACAACATACTCATGAACTTCTCAGTCAAGTAGGGTATACAAAAGAGGAAATTAATAATTTCCAAAAAGAAGGTATAATTTAATTGGAGAAAAACAATGGCAATGACTGTTGCAGAAAAAATACTTGCCAGAGCAGCAAATGTTACAAACGTAAAACCCGGTGATATCATTGAGCCTTCTGTTGATCTTGCCATGTCTCATGAAAACGCTGCTTTGGTTATAAACCAATTCTTTGAAGTTTATAAAGGAACGGATTTATCTCCAAAGGTTTGGGATCCTGATAAAATTGCAATCATATTTGACCATCGTGTGCCCGCGGAAAGCTCCAAAACTGCAAACAATCAAAAGAAAATTAGAAATTTTCTCAAAGAGCAAGGAGTTGAAAAATTTCACGAGATCCGTGGTGATGTGGGGGGCATATGTCATCAGATTTTACCTGAATATGGCTATGTTCGCCCTGGTTATGTTGTTTTAGGCACGGATTCTCATACTACCAGCCATGGTGCATTGGGTGCTTTTTCAATGGGGATAGGTGCTACAGAAATGGCAAGTGTATGGTGCCTGGGCACTTTATTAAACCTGGAAGTTCCGGGCACTATTAAAGTCAATATTAATGGAATTATGCCTGAAACTTTAGCCGCTAAAGATATTATATTATATCTTATAGGCAAAATTTCTGCCAAAGGCGCTACATTTAAAGTCTTAGAATATCATGGCAATGTCATTTCGGCAATGAATGTGTCCGGTAGATTAACTATCTCAAACATGTCTGTAGAAGCCGGCGCCAGTGCTGGAATTGTACCTGCCGATCAGGAAACAGAACGGTATTTGCGAGAGGAAGCCGGGGTAGAGGATAAATTGGATTTTGTTGCACCAGATCAAGATGCTGCTTATGAGCAGATTGTGGATATAGATGTCTCTAATCTTGAGCCGCAGATTGCCTGTCCCCATACAGTTGATAATGTTGAACCCATCAGCAATGTTAATGATGTGAAACTGGACCAGATTGTAATTGGTTCTTGTACAAATGGCAGATTAGAAGATTTGGAAATAGCAGCAAAGATATTAAAGGGGAAAAAAGTTGCCAATGATGTTAGAATGCTGGTTTTTCCTGCTTCAGGCAAGATATATCGTAAAGCGTTGGAAGAAGGTTATCTTGAAACGCTTGCACAAAGTGGTGCAGTGATAATGAATCCCGGATGTGGTTGCTGCCTGGGAGTTCACCAGGGTGCACTTGCTGATGGCGAAATTGCTTTAGCAACAACAAATCGTAATTTTAAAGGCAGAATGGGGAATCCCAATGCAGAGGTATACCTGTGTTCACCTGCAACTGCTGCTGCTTCAGCAATAACCGGCAAAATAACTGATCCACGTCAAGAAAGGAATTAATATGTCCAAAGTTGTTTATAAACTAGGCAATGATATATCAACAGATACTATATATCCCGGACGATTTATGGCAACTGTATTACCTTCAGAAACCCCGGAATATGCCTTTGCGGATGATAAACAATTCAATGCAAAATTAAATAGTGGAGAGCTGACAGCACAAAGCATAATTGTGGGAGGTGAAAATTTTGGTTGTGGTTCTTCCCGGGAACAGGCTGCTTCCTGTTTAAAGGGACATGATTTGATTGTTATTGCTAAAAGCTATGCCCGAATTTTTCTGCAAAATGCAGTTAACCTTGGCTTGCAAACTTTTACAGTTCCTGATTTTGAAGCTGAAACCGGACATGAGCTGGAGATAGCTAATGACCAGGTCGTAAACAAAACCACTGGTAAATCTTATGCAATACAACCATTGTCCGGAACACGTCAGAAGGTGATGGATGCTGGAGGATTAATTGAATATACGCGATCGCGGTTACGAAAGTAGATGAATGAAAATTAAAAGCCAGAGGTTATGAAATCTCTGGCTTTTTTTTGGGTCAATACTCTTTTTGGCTTGGATTTTGCTTTAAAATGGATGTTTGTTGGATTTAATTTTGTTTTAAATATAACCGGACATTTTTATGTCTAAGTATATAAAAATCAACAAGAGTAAATGGATGAAAATAATGTTTTTCAAAAATGTAATTTGCGATTACCCAAAATTGTATATTTTTTCTTTTAAATGTGGCAAAAAGTAATCACAGCATTTTTCGGGCAGTATTTATTATCTATTTTCTTGACTATGTGTACAAATTTTTGTTAATTGTTTCGTGAATTTCAGAGTTTTTTGCTGAATTATATTGGAGTAGCAGGTAATATGAAAATATCAATAGCGCATCCGAATGCCTCATATGTAGAAGCAACCCGACAGGTCATAAGCGTACAAAATGATGAATATAATCCAATTGGTGCAACTTCTTTGCAGGAGGTGCAGGAACAGTTTACGAATGTAGAGTTTGATATATTGTTAATTGACAGTGAACTGGCAAATGGACATCATGATTCATTTACGGAAACGCTTAAAAAGATCAGTCGTATTCATCCAACCATCTTGACTGTAAATGAAGATGACGAGCAGATATTTCAGGATGTGCAAAATTTAGGTGTTTTTGAATTTGTTGTCAAAAAGAAAGGCTATCTTTCCGCTTTATCCGAAAGCTTGAAACGAGCAGCCGAGTTTAAAGTCCACCCAGACGAACCCTTGCCAGAGCCTATGCCAGTACAGGATGAACAGCCAATTGCAGATTTATCAGAGTCTACACCTTATCCTGAAACAGATATACCCCAGGTACAAAGTGGAGAAATAGGTTATTTTGTTTGTGATCGTAAACGTCGTTTTCTTTCAGCAAATGAATATATTGAAGATGTAGCAGGATACACCAACGCAGAATTATTAGAATTAACCATTGATGATGTGCTCTCATCAGTTGATGATACAGATTTTTTCAACAAAATCCTCAATGTGGCAATTAAAAAACCGGCAATGTCGTTTGAAGTATATGTAATTGCAAAGACCGGTGAAAAGAATCCTGCAAAATTACAGATCTCCCTTATTTATGATGATAATGATAAAAATCATGTTATTGGATTTCGTGGAAATCTGGTTAAAGTACAAGTCAAATCATCCGGTACATTTATAACACAAAAGACAGTTGATCAAAAACAAATGATATCTGAAGTAATTGATATCATTCATCGCAGTTATTCTGAATCTATTGAAGTTTTGTTAAAAAATCTTTCTGAATTGGTTTGCCAGGTTTTTGGATTTAAACGCTCTACAGTTGCGCTTTTGGATCCTCGTAAACATGCATATGTAAAACAGGCAATGGTAGGATATTCTGTCAGAGAAAACTCTTCAAAAGAAAATATTGAAGTTCCTCAACGTGTTATTGACAAAGTATTTGCAGATAAATCTCGCATCAAAGTGATTTATCATAACAAAGAACGCCGTCAGCTGGCTAGTCATTTGAACAATGAACTGGTTAAAAATGATTCTCAGGAAACATCACCCATTGCTCAATGGCATAAACGTGACCTGATCATTTTGAATCTGGCAGATAAAAACAACAATACTTTTGGTTATATATCATTAGATGAACCGGGTGAAGGTAATACACCTACAAAATCCACTTTTTATAATTTAGAACTCTTTAGCCGGTTAGTTTCAGTCACAGTGGAAAATTATTATCGTATTTCTACACTAGAACGTCGCAACCGTCGTATGAAGCAGATACTCGTTAATAGTAATGTATTTAAATTGTATTACAGTTTGAGTGAATTGCTTAAAGAAGTTGTCTGGTCTGTTAAATTTTCTCTGGATTTCAACCTTGTATCTTTGGTTTTAATCAGCAAAAAGAGTGGAATGTTGGAGACCAAAGCGGTAGCATGTGATGACAAGATTAAACTGGCACAGATCAAAGAATTAAACTATAATCTCAAAGAATACAGTCAATTATTACGAAAAGATTATTTACAAGGCAAATCATATTTGGTTCAAAATCAGGAACCCGTATTTGATCATTTAAAACGCATCTATTATGGCTCAGAAGAAGGTGAGTATTATGAAGGTGGCTGGCCAAATTGGGCTGTTGTTATTGTACCCATAAAGTCCAAGGAAGAGAAAATTATTGGATTTTTAATGGCAGATGATCCGAATGATTGCAGAATGCCTAACAAAGATACTCTACATACACTGGAAATTCTTGCAAATCAGATAGCTATTGCTATTGATAACCGGGTAATGTATGTTCAAGCTAAAGAACAGATACAAACACCTCAACTGGTAAAAAATCCGGAACCTCGGAGAGTAATTAGTGCTACACATTTGCACAATCCTGAACCCGTACAACAATCTATTGCGCCACCCGTTGCAAAATCTGTTTTTAATGATCCTACAGAAGTAAATGATAATATTCAAGATTATAGCCAGGATGAAGCGGATGAAGATGTAGTAGAAAACGGTGGCAATGGTTCTGCATTTACTGATCTATCAAATGTAGAGTATAACACTGCTCCTGAAAATGCAACCGTATTCAATACTAATATTCCAGAACCTCCGGACCCCCCTGAAATTGATCCCGAGCCCCAGGTTGATTCATCTCAGGGTAGCAGTCAACTTGCTTCTGATTATTTTGCAGATGCGGATTTTACTAAAACCGGATTTAAAAAATTGGTTGAACGTTTTCTGAGATAATTGTATATTAAAAATATCTAAAATAAAAACCGTGTTCAAACCGATCACGGTTTTTTTGTTTGGAGATATTAAAATATGCTTGATCGTAGAGAATTTATCAATACAACACTCACTGCCGGTGCAGCCGGTGCTTTGCATGGCACTCAACTCTTTGCAAGCACCATTGCCGACCCCAGTATTACCAAAGGTGCTACTAAATCCCGTATTGTCTGCGCCAATCATGATGATTTATTGTCAAAACAGGGGATTTCTGTTCAAAATCTTACTCAGTTATTGGATTCCAGCATAAGCAAGCTTTATAATATGCCAGCTGATGATGTGTGGAGCCATCTCTTTTCAAAAGATGATATTGTAGGATTAAAAGTTAATTGCCTTGCCGGCCGCGGTCTATCCACAAATATAGAGTTGGTTGAAGCAATATCTACGAAATTGAAAAAAAATGGCATTCCGGCAAACCATATTATTATCTGGGACCGCCATGATCGTGACCTGGAAAGGGCTGGTTACAAATTATACCAGGGAAGACGCAAAGTCCAATGCTATGGATCAAATAAAACCGGTTTTTCACGTAAATTGTATGAACATGGGGCCGTAGCAAGCTTGATTTCTGTTATACTCGAACAACAATGTTCAGCTATAATTAATCTCCCCATACTGAAAGATCACGGAATTGTAGGTATCAGTGCTGCCATGAAAAATAATTTTGGTGTCATCAACAATCCCAATAAATATCATGATAATGTTGGTGATCCTTATGTAGCGGATGTAAATATGCTGCCAATTATTCGAAATAAAACCCGACTCATTATTTGTGATGCCATTACTCCTCAATATGAGGGCGGACCTCCATTTATGCCGCAATGGACATGGAATATGAACAGTCTTGTATTGGGTACAGATCCTGTGGCATTGGATACATTTGCCTGGAACGTTATTGAGAAAAAAAGACGAGAAAAAGGTTTTCCTCCATTAAAGGAGGTTGGTCGTGAGCCAGTTTATATTCAAACAGCTGCAGATCGAGATCATAAACTGGGTACCAATAATATGAACAATATTGAATTGATTCAATTATGAAAAACATATCAAGACGCGATTCCATTAAAGCCACTTGTTCAGTTTGTGCTTTTGGTTCATGCTCGACTGCTTTTGATTTATTTGCAAATAGTTATGGTACCAACATAAAGCAAGACTTGAAGCTCGTTGAAGCAAGATATTACAAAAAACTGGATAATCGTAAAATACAGTGCCAATTGTGTCCACGTGAATGCGTAATTGATGATTTGGAGAGAGGGTATTGTGGGGTACGTGAAAATCAAAATGGCACTTATTATACCCTGGTTTATGGAAAACCCTGTTCAGCAAATGTTGATCCTATAGAGAAAAAGCCATTGTCTCATTTTTTACCTGGAACCCTTGCATTTTCCATTGCAACTGCCGGATGCAATGTGTTTTGTAAATTTTGTCAAAACTGGGAAATTTCTCAATCTCGTCCTGAACAAATTCGGAATTATGATATGCCACCGGAAAAAGTCGCTGATCTTGCAGAGGTTTACCAATGTAAATCCATTGCGTATACGTATACAGAACCGGTCATATTTACAGAATACATGTATGATTCAGCCACTAAAGGTCGGGAAAAGGGGATTAAAAGCGTTATGATCTCTAATGGTTATATCAAACCAGAGCCTATGCGGGATCTTTTAACAGTGTTGGATGCAGTCAAGATTGATTTAAAAGCATTTACTGAACGTTTTTATAAAGAGATGGTATCTGGTGAACTTCGTCCGGTTTTGGATACTTTGGTTTTACTCAAAGAAAACAATATGTGGACCGAAATTGTGTATCTTGTTATACCCGGACAGAATGATGACCCTAACGAACTAACTGAGATGTGTAAGTGGATTGCTGCTGAATTGGGGCCCGAGACACCTGTACATTTTTCCAGATTTCACCCGCAATATCGTTTGAAAAATATTCCTTCCACACCTGTAAAAACCTTACAAACAGCCCGTCAGATTGGAATTGATAGCGGTTTACAATTTGTATATACTGGTAATATCCCCGGTGATAAAGGGGAAAATACTTATTGCCCGGGCTGCGGCAAGTTGTTGGTAGGACGTAAAGGTTTCAAAGTGACTGAAAACCACATTGCTGATGGGTCTTGTTCTTATTGCAGACAGTCTATTGCTGGTATTTGGCTATAATAATTTTCTTGTTATATTTCCTAATTTCAATATATTATAGTATGAAATATGTTGGGAGTCTGAAATGAAAACCTTTACAAAGGTCTATTCTTTCATTCTAATCTTTTTATTTTTTTCAAATTCCATTTTTGCAGAAATATCCCGAAAATCTGCTGTTGCCGGTAGTTTTTATCCTAAAGATCCATCACAATTAAATGAATTATTGGATGAATTATTATCAGGAGAACCCGATCAAAAGCCGGCTGGCGATATTAATGCCATTATGGTTCCACATGCAGGTTACCGGTTTTCTGCTCAAACCGCTGCGCAGGCATTCAAAAGTCTGAAAGGGAATACCTATGATTATATTATTCTAATGGCACCCAGTCATCGTGATCCTTTTTATGGGGCTACTATATATAATGGTGATGCATATGAAACTCCATTGGGTAGCATAAAGGTAGAAAAGTCTGTTGCCAAAAATATAACCGATAAAAGTGAGTTTATTCAATTATCTATCCTGGGGCACAGGGAAGAGCATGCAATAGAAGTGCAATTGCCTTTCATTCAGAAACTTTTTCCAAAAACTCCTATTGTGCCTATTGTTGTGGGGGGATTTAATTGGGAGCAATGTAAATCTATTGGTGACGCTATTTTTAATACTATTCAAAATAAAAATGTGTTAATAGTAGCCAGCACAGATCTATATCATGGACATTCCTATAATGAATGTAAGAAAACAGACAAAAAAACACTTGATGCGATCATGGAATTTAAACCAGAGCGCTTGTGTAAAGGTTTGTTAAATGATTCCTTTCAAGCCTGTGGAGGTGCACCTGTCGTAATTATGCAGGTTGTATTGAAACAGATGGGTGAGTATACTGCAAGTTTACTAGGCAGAACCAATTCTAATGATGTTATGGGAGTTAAAGAAGGGTATGTTGTTGGTTATGGTGCTATAATTTTTTCAAAAGCGGTTTCTGCAAAGGTTGAATTTAATGAGATTGATCGTGATACACAAAATCAGTTACTTGAAATAGCCCGTAAAAGTATTTCGGAATACATGCGTACTGGCAAACTATCTTCTTTTAAGCCTGGAACTGATGAGATGAAAGAGAAAAGAGGCGTATTTGTTACTTTGACCATTGATGGAATATTGCGAGGTTGCATTGGACAACATGAATCTGATCGCCCTTTAATTGAATTGGTTCCTCATATGGCCGTTGCTGCAGCATTTGGTGATCCTCGTTTTGAACCGTTAACCCCTGATGAATTTGACAAAATCCATATTAAAATATCTGTTTATTTGAGTAATGTCTATAAAATCAATTCAATTTCGGAATTTAAAATGGGTAAACAAGGTATTATATTAATAAAGGATGGAAAACGAGCAACGTATTTACCAGAAGTTCCGATAGAAGCAGGGTGGAAAACCGTTGATGAAGAGATGTCAAGCCTTTGCAGAAAAGCCGGTCTGGATCGAAATGCGTGGAAGGATGGAGCAGAATTCTGGGTATATAACACTCAGGTCTTTGAAGAATAATATTTATATAAAGAGGAGAATATCATGAATAATCAGGTTATAGATATTCTAAGTCTTGAAGAACAAAACATATTATTGCAAATTGCCAGAGACGCTATTGTTGCAGTTACCCATCAACAGCGTCCGATATTGAATGACGACTTGAAGCATCCGGTTTTTAAGGAGAAATTTGGTGCATTTGTAACTTTACATAAAAATAAACATCTCCGTGGTTGTATAGGGTATGTGCAGGCAGTTAAACCATTGCTTGAAACAATAATAGAGATGTCAGAAGCTGCTGCATTACGTGATCCCCGTTTTGATCCGGTTGAACATCATGAGGTTGATGATTTGGAAATTGAAATATCTGTTTTAACTCCCATGCAGCGTTTAAACAACATTGACGAGATTCACATTGGTGAACATGGGCTGTATATTGAAAAGGGGTATCGCCGAGGATTATTATTACCACAGGTTGCTAGCGAAAATGAATGGAATGTTGAAATTTTTTTGCAGCATACCTGTATAAAGGCAGGGTTGAATAAGAGTGCCTGGAAAGATCAAAATGCGGACATATATATTTTTTCTGCTCAAATATTTAATGAACCTGGAAAATAAAAAAGTTTGATTTTACTTGATTAACATAATGTATTTGTGTAACTTAACAAAAAATTAAATATTTTGATTAGTAGTAAAACAAGGAAGTAGTTTATGCTCAGTCAGAAAGAGATTATTGAAAGTCAAAAATTGTTAGCTTCATGTACCAGCCGTATGAAAGAGTATTTGATTAAAAATGAAGCCAAGATACCTGCTGACAAATTAACCTTGTACAAAAAAGTCTTAGGAAGATTCAACAAAATCAATCTATTATCTGTTTCAGAAATGGATTGGAAAATTGCCCTCGAGGCAACAAAATTATTTGGGGCAACAGAAATTAAGGGAGACGTTCTCAAGATTTTCAGAATTGTTACAGATGTCTATAACGCCGGTTAAGTCTTTTTCTGGATCAGATGAAAAATATCAATTCAAAAACCATAGCATATCTATTATTCACTGTAATTGCCGTATCATTGCTTGTTTCATGGTATCCTTTACTATTTCCTTCAGCACATTTATCTTTCAAATTGAATCGAGATCAAATTGAACAACTCGCTGAACAAAGTCTGGCTGAATGGGGATACTCTCCCGGTGAAAATGAAATTGTAACCGAGTTAAGGGTTAGAAAAGGATTACTTCGGTATATCAGTAAATATTTTACTGATTATGACAGTGTTGAATACTATATGTCCCACAATCTGCCTGCGTACTATTGGTCTATCATGTGGACGGCCAATGACAATGCTTCTGTAGATTCAAATGCTATTCTAAATACTGGTTTTCCTGGTTGGGTAAAAAGGGTAGGATTGAATCTCAATCAATCCGGAGAAGAAATATCGTTTTGGATTGAAGCTTATGAAGACAGCATACTTGCAAGCACAAGTCAGGAAACTGCCAAATCAATAGCAGATTCTTTAATTTTAGTTAAATATGGTAGTCATACCGAATTTTTACGAATCAAGCAGCAAACCCGGGATACCCGTACAGATTATTCAGTCATTTACAGTATTGGTGAGATTGCTAAACTCCCAGTCAATATAGAAATTGATCTCATTGGTGATCAGGTGGGGCGTTATGAATATGTTTATGAAAATATAGCAGATGACGGTTCATTTATGAACCGGATGTTTTCAGTTTTATTGTTGTTCCTGGCTATCAGTGGTGCTTTTATTTATATTTTTATAAAAAAACTAAGGGATGATGAGCTTTCTCTCAAATCTGCTCTGCCCCTTGGTATTTTAATGTTTGTTTCCGTTTTGTCAGAATTCTTGCTTCAACCCCAAACTATTGATACAGGCAGAATGGTGGGTGGTTTAATATTGGGACCCTTGTTTTCAGGTTTTATATGTGTAATTGTTGTCTCGTGTGCTGATGCTATTACACGTGATGCTTGGAACGGAAAAATGTTCAGCTTTGATCTTGCTGCGAATCGAAAACTTTTTAATCCTTTTACCGGTTCATCTGTCTTGCGTGGAATCGCTTTGGGAATTATCTTTGCCGGTTTTTCAATATTGTTGTTCAAAATTACAAGATCATTCACATTTATTGATTTTGTACCATATAGCAGCGATATACGAGATCTAAATAGTCATTCACCTTTTTTGTTTAGAATTAGCAAGATTATTACTGAAACCCTATGGATCCAATTTGTTTTTGTTTTATTTTTATCTTCCTTTTTTGCAAGATTTCTGGCAAAAAAAAGATGGATTGTTCTCATTGTTGCGATATTTTGGGCATTACGATCAAATCCTAATGATATTGTAGCATCGCCTACCTGGTTTATAGCATTGTTTTATTATATATCCGGATTATATTTTGTAATTATTTTTATGAAATATGATTTTTTAACTTCATTGACTACTTTTTTTGTATATTTACTAACTTTTGAAGCACTTCGCATGTTTCATTTTGAACACATGGCATTTGTACTTTCAGGAAGTGTTTTTCTGTTGATCTTGTTTATAATGGCAACCAGTTCATTAATTGGAATTCGCAATGATTTAAGCAAAGATGATTTGGTGCAATATACACCCAAACATGTGAAGCGAATTCTTGATCGAGAACGTCTAAAAAGAGAACTTGAAATTGCAAAAAGGGTACAACTCAACTTTTTACCACGTTCTCATCCACATATCAAGAATTTAGAGATTGCAAGTATCTGCTATCCTGCTGAAGAGGTAGGTGGTGACTATTATGATTTTATTGAATATAATGATAATAAACTCGGCATCGTAATTGGCGATGTTTCAGGTAAAGGTATTTCTGCTGCATTTTATATGACATTAACCAAAGGATTTATTCGGTCTTTGACCCGAACTCTTTATTCTCCTAAAAAAGTTTTAACTGAAATCAACAGTCTGTTTTATGAAAATGTTGAAAGAAGTCATTTTATAAGCATGATTTATGGTGTCTTTGATTTAGACAAATATACTTTTTCATTTGCTAGAGCTGGCCATAATCCTTTGATATTTAAAAGCAATTACGAAACACGAACAATTTGTCCACCCGGATTAGCTCTTGGATTGGATAAAGGACCTGTTTTTGAAAAAATTATTGCTGAAGAAACAATAACTCTCTCAAAAGGCGATGTTCTGGTGCTATACACTGATGGATTTTCAGAAGCTATGGATAAAGATCACCATGAATTTAGTGAATCCATGCTTGAAGAAATTGTTCAAACTAATCATGATGCTACAGCCAAAGAATTATTGGATTTTATTAATGTTAAAGTTAAGGCATTTACAAAATCTACACCACAGCATGATGATATGACTATGCTGGTATTCAAACTCACTTGAAATACATAATTGTAACTATTTAAAAGCTTATTCGTATCAACGTATAGAACAAAAAAGCGGATATGATGAAAGAAATCAGTAAATTATCATTATTATTACCTCTTGCCTTGCTTATTGCAGCCGTAGTGCAAGACATGAACATGATGGCCATGAGCGATGGACCACCGGTAACGGCTATCTATATCCGTGAATATTTTATTATTTTTGCATTAATCCTTTCTTTACCCCTCGTATATAAACAAAAATGGGCATCAGATAGAAATGTTTTGCGTGGTTTACGATCGCTTTTCTTTTTAATTTTATTTACCTGTTTATTGTTAATTATTTCCAATGATCGTTTGGATTTTTTGTTTGATTTTGATGAGGGCAATAAAGCGATCTATTCCAGTGCTGGAAATTATATTTTCGTGTTATCCTGGACATTTTTTGTTACTATATTTGTGCTTATCAGCCTGGGCACTTTGCGTAATTTGATTTATATCAAGCGTAAAAAATCTACAGCCCGTAATTTTACCTGGTTGATGATTTTTTTGTTATTATACCCGTTATTTAGTTTACCGGAAACGTTGAGACAGTTCTCGTGGCTTGACAAGGGCTTTTTTAACAATCTGGAATATGTAATATTATTTATTCTCATCAATTTGATGGTTTTCAACTCGTTTCGAGTTTCCTGGATCAATTATCTGAATCGAAAACAGAAATTGGCCTGTTTTTGGGGTGGATTTATTTTAATACCCATTCAGTTTTATTTTGGTTATTTGTTTCACAAGCTGAATCCGGTGTATTCTTTTAGTCCTGTATTGGGTAAATTTGTTGATTCAAGTATTATCTTTTTAACTATATATATTATCATTGCTTTTTTTGCTTTACTGGGCCATTTGCCAACCGCGCAATTGTATGATAGAAAAATAAGACAAATTTCTTCTTTTCATCATTTAAGCAGGGCAGTGAGTTCCGAGTTCGACATTAACAAACTTGTAGTTACCATTGTAAATCTTGCCACTGAAGTAACAGAAGCTGATTTCTCGTGGCTGGAATTACTGGACACAAAAACTAGTGAATTGCAGCTTGTTTCATCCAAACATCTTTCACCTTCTGAATTAAAACGAAGGCAGCCTTCATTTCACGATCCTCTTTCTGAATGGTTAAAGACAAATAAAGAGCCTTTTTTAAACAATCAATCTTTAAAAAGTCCTATTGCAAAGAAATTATGCAAGTGGAAACATGATTGTCACTCACTTTTGGTTTTACCATTAATCCACAATGAAAAGGTTATTGGATTCTTATATGCCGGAAAGCGAATTGAATTTGGCTTTGAAGTTGATGATGTAGATATGCTTCGTGCATTTTGTGAACAGGCTGTTGTAGCTATTGAAAATGCCAGACTGGTTGAGGAATCTATCGTTAAAGAGCGACTTGAGCAGGAACTCCGCATTGCTCATGAAGCTCAAATGAAATTATTGCCCAAAGATATGCCGCAGTTGGAGGGAATAGAGTTAGATGCTGTTTGTATTACGGCAAATGAAGTGGGTGGAGATTATTATGATTTTTTCAAGATTGATGATGACCGCCTGGGTGTAGTCATAGGTGATGTTTCCGGTAAAGGTCCGTCAGCTGCTTTTTATATGGCAGAAGTGAAGGGGATCATGGAAGCCCTTGCCAGGGCAAATGAAACCCCAAAAAATCTTTTAATACCCACCAATAATATTCTGTACAAAAATTTTGATAGAAATACATTTATTAGCCTAGTTTATGGTATTATTGATGTCAAGAAAAAGACATTTACTTTTTGCAGAGCAGGCCATTGTCCGATATTATTTGCTTCTACCGGT
Source organism: bacterium (assembly GCA_963693055.1). Lineage (GTDB taxonomy): Bacteria > Zhuqueibacterota > Zhuqueibacteria > Residuimicrobiales > Krinioviventaceae. The sequence continues at coordinate 2,964,341 of OY843751.1, read as the reverse complement.
ATATTTGATTATGAATTGCTAGAGCCTGCAGGATTGGGTGTGGGATTGGATTCAGGTAATCTTTTTGAGAAAACATTAAAGCAGATAAAAATGCCCTTAAAAACCGGACATACATTTTTACTATACACGGATGGTGTTACCGAAGCCAGAAACCGAAGTGGTGAAGAATTTGGTGAAGAACGTTTGGGTAAAGCCTTTGCGCAACTACATCATTTATCCGCAGCAGAAATTAAGAAAAAGATTATTCACGAAATTTATACTTTTTTCGATGGTGCGAACACAACAGATGATTTAACATTTGTTGTGATTAAGGTTTTATAAGAACAAGCGTTTAAATATTAATTGATTCAGGAGGAATTAATGGAAAATTTTACAATTAACCGAGAAGAAATAGGAGGAATTGCTGTTTTATATATCGGTGGCTTTTTGGACGCGCATACTGCCCCTGAATTGGAAAGTGCAATCCAAAAGATTATCGATACAGAGCAATTTAAAATTCTAGTCAATTTTAAAGAATTGTCATATATCAGTAGCGCGGGATTGGGCGTGTTTATGGGCTTTATTGAAAATATCAGAAATCATGAAGGTGATATTAAAATGTCCAACATGACTCCCAAAATATTCAGAGTATTCGATCTTCTCGGTTTTCCTACATTATATGATATAGTTGATACTGAAGAAGAAGCTATTGAAAAATTTAACAGTTAAATAACAGGTTGAAATGTTATGACAAATACTGCTGAAAAGAAAAAACAACAGCCAATTGCTCCAAAGCTGGAGGGAGTGTATACCCTTCGTATTCCCAGTCAGACAGACAATTTGGAGTTAATAAGAGGATTCGTTGGCAAAGTAGCCGACAAGGTTGGTTTCGATGCAGAAGAAGTGAACAAAATTGAACTTGCATGCGACGAAGCCTGTACGAATGTAATCAAGCATGCATATTCCAAAGATAACAAAGACAGTACATTGGATATTGTTATCAAAGTGGATTATCAAAAGTTCACACTTGTCGTTACTGACCATGGCAAAGGATTTGATCCGAAATCCATCAAAATTCCGGATTTGAAGCAATATCTTGCAGAGCTCAAAGTAGGTGGATTGGGTATTTATTTAATGAAAACACTCATGGATGATGTGGTCTATGATATTAATCCTGGAAAAAACAACCAGGTGACCATGGTGAAATATTTTATAAATGCTCAGGATTCGGAATTACTTGACAAGAACAAGGAACAGTAATGATAGATTCTGGATCCAGTAAATCTTTGCATTTGGAAATTGATCAGCAACATGTTGAATTGAGATCCTTGTTTGAAACAGGTAAAATTCTCAATTCTTCTCTTGATCTGCCTACCATATTAAATAATCTGTTGCTCACTCCTATGGGCAGAATGATGATTTCACGTGGATTGGTATTAATTGTCGATGATAAAAAAACATTCAGTATACAGGTTGTAAAAGGTTTGGATAAAGATCTGGTTGGGAAAGCATATTCCATTGAATATCATTTCGATCAGCCTATATTATTGAATGAACTCAATATTGCTCAATGTAAATTGAAAGAATTGTTTCAATCCCTTGAAATTGAGATTTTGTTACCCATAAAAACTAAAGATCGGTTAATAGGTATTCTTGCACTCGGTAAAAAGATAACCGGTAACCCATATGCAAAAAATGAGCTCGATTTTTTAAATTTACTTACCAATATAGCATCAACAGCTATAGAGAATGCATTAATTGTTCAAAAATTATTAACAGTAAATAAAAAATTAGATAAAAAAATTCAAGAGTTGAATACATTGTTTGATATTGGCAAAGAACTCAACTCTACTCTTGATAAGAAAAAAATTGTCAATTTATTAATATATGCAATAATGGGAGAAATGTTTGCCACACGTTGTTATGTTTTTTTAGATAATACAAATGCATTGGAACTGTTTGAATACAAGGGGGCTGAAAAATCCCTTCAAGATGTTACTAGTTTTGCGGATCCTGAATTCTTAAAGATTCTTTCAACTGTCAAGTCAGCCATGAAAATTGATGAAACCGTTTTAACTCGAGAAATTCATGCATTACGTGATTATAATATCAAAGTTGTAATACCCATGCGCATTCAGGACCAAACCAAAGGAGTGCTGCTTTTGGGTGAAAAAATAAATAAAGCTATATATGATGATGATGATATAGGTTTCCTGTCAACACTTTGTAACCAGGCAATGATATCAATTGAAAATGCAAACCTGTTCGATGTAACCCTTGAAAAACAAAGAATGGAAGAAGAGTTAAATATTGCCAGAGAGATTCAGCAGAGATTACTCCCGGAATCTTTTCCTGAATCTTCTCATTTGCATATCAATGGATTAAATATCCCTTCCAGAGAAGTGGGTGGAGATTATTTTGATTGCATTAAAATCGATGAAAATAAAATTGCGCTTGCAATTGGTGATGTCTCTGGTAAAGGTGCACCTGCATCATTATTGATGTCTAATTTACATGCGGGTTTGCACAGTCTGTTAATGACAAATACTGATATTAACTCTTTGGTTTCTAAATTAAATGATTTAATTTATGCTAATACCAATTTAGACAAGTTTATCACTTTTTTCTATGCGGAAATTGATTTAGAAAATAATACAATGGTTTATTGTAACGCAGGACATAATCCCCCTTATTTACTGCGAACAGATGGAACTTGTATTGAGCTTGATGAAGGGGGGCTGTTGTTAGGAATGATGCCGAATGTAAAATATGCCACCCAATCTGTTGAACTAAATTCAGGTGATTTGGTGTTAATGTTTACTGATGGAGTGACAGAAGCTATGAATCGAATGGAGCAGGAGTTTGAGGAATGGCGTTTATTAGAACTTTTACATCAGGCACAGAATGAAAATCTGGAAATTCAGGATACCCTCAATTTGATTATGGATAAAGTGGGTGAATTTACCAAAGGTGAAGCACAAAGTGATGATATAACCTTGTTGGGATTTAAAGTGATCGGTTAGTTTTTTATGAGTTTAAACAATGTAGATTTACCCCAAATTTTGGTAGTGGATGATGACAGTTATAATAGACGACTGTTCATTCAAATTTTAAAACTCAAAGCTTTTCATGTTGAAGAAGCAGAATCCGGTGAAAAAGCACTTGAGAAAATATCTGAAACACAGTACGACGTTATAGTTACTGATTTACAAATGTATCAGGTCAGTGGCCTTGATGTTTTAGAAGCGGCAAAAAAAGCTGATAAATATGTGCAGGTTATAATTTTAACCGGTTATGGAAGTATCTCAACAGCAGTTCAAGCAATGCAAGAGGGTGCGTATGATTATTTAACAAAACCCTTTAATAACGAAACGTTTCTGGTTCGTATTGAAAAAGCATTGGAACAACGCCGTATGGAAATGCTTGTAGAGCATCAAAAACGTGAGATTGAAGAATTCCATACAATGATTGAAAAAGATCTTAATCTTGCAAAGCGTGTACAAAATAGTCTAGTGCCCATAGAATTTGAAAATGACAATATATCATTTGGTGTAGAATATTTACCAATGATAGGTATTGGTGGAGATTTTGCGGATGTATATGATGACAATAATGGTCATTTCTATATGACTATTATTGATGTTACCGGGCATGGAATTGCCGCAGCACTTTTAGTGAATCGTGTTTGCAGTGAAATAAACAAATTGGTACGTGAGGGGCTTGACCCTAAAGAATTGCTACACCAACTCAATGCTTTTTTCTTTGACTCGTTCTCACAAACCGGATTATTTTTGACTATACAATCCATAAAGGTTGATTATCAAAATAAAAAGCTTTATCATGCCGGTAGCGCACATCCTTCTGCATTATTGTTTCATGTCGGCGAGAAAGCTGTGATTAAATTGTCTTCACAAAATCCTATTATTGGCTTTTCTGATGTAGAGGACAATATTTTTGAACAGGATGTTTTTGAATACTCCTCGGGTGATAGAATTGCGCTTTATACAGATGGGATAATTGAGACTGAAAATGAATTTCAGGAGCAATTTGGGCTAGACGCATTACTGAAAACATTTCAGGATTATAAAGATCAACCTGTTGATAAAGCAGCCGAATCGATTGTTAAAGATGTTAGAGAGTATAGTCATGGTGATCTTCGGGATGATATATTGATAATGATTGCCCAGTTTTCTTGATTATGAATAAAAAGATTTTACTTGTAAATCCATGGATATATGATTTTGCCGCTTATGATTTTTGGTCAAAACCCCTTGGCTTATTGCAAATAGGAGGTGTACTGCAGGATGCCGGTTTTGATCTGCAGTTATTAGACTGTCTTGACCGAAATCATCCTGCCTTTAGTGATTCAAATTTCAAAATTCCCCATGGCAAAAGTAATGGTACCGGCAAATTTTATCGAGATTCAATTGATAAACCAGATGTTCTTTCACACATTGATCGTAAATATTGCAGATATGGATTACCCATTGAATTGGTCAAGCATGAATTGCAAAATCACATTGAAAAACCGGATTTAATCTGTCTGACTTCAATTATGACTTATTGGTATCCTGCTGTTAAAGATATATATGCATTATTAAAAAGTTATTTCCCGGATACCCCAATAATTCTTGGTGGAATATATGCCACACTGGCTCCTGAACATGCACGTGAACATATTGCCCCGGATTTTCTTTTCACCGGATCAGATATTTCATTATTTATAAAGTTGTTGAATCATATATTGGGAACTGATGTTAAGCATACTTTAAATTGCCTTTCTGATTTACCGTATCCTGTTTATGGATTGTACCCTCAATTGGAAGCAATAGCAATATTAACATCAACCGGTTGTCCATATCGATGCAGTTTTTGTGCGTCTCATTTATTAAATCCTAAATTTGATAAAAGAAAGCCTGAGGAGGTATTTAGGGAAATTCAATATTGGGTTAATGTAAAACAAATTTCTCATGTTGCCTTTTATGATGATGCCTTGTTATACAAGTCAACATCATATATTGAACCTTTATTGCTCCAACTCGTTCAAGCAAATATTCGTATCCGGCTGCATACTCCTAATGGAATACCACCAAGATTTGTGAACAGCAATTTTGCATCCTTGTTTGCAGAGGCAGGTGGGCAAACCGTTAGACTCAGTTTTGAATCTGTTGATCCTGACAGGCAGAATAAAATGTCTAAAGTAAATAACCGTGATCTGGAGCAGGCTATTTCCAATCTTGTAAAAGCAGGTGTAAATCCTGATGATATTGGTGTATATGTGTTAATGGGATTACCAGATCAAACCTTGAATGAAGTACTGGCAAGTGTGAATTTTGTTAAATCATTAGGTGTAAAAATAAATATTGCATCCTTTTCGCCCATTCCGGGTACAATAGATTGGAAAAGAGCTGTTGAAAATAATTTATGGTCTAATGATACTGATTTATTATTATCAAATACATCTATTTTTCCACTTTGGTCAAATAAATATGGTTACCAAGCTGTTGAAGAATTCATGAGACAATTAAAGCAAGATTATATCTCAAACAGAAATGACACTTTGAGTACAAATATCTATGAAGAAACAATTACTCAATAAAATATGGATTAAAATTACAATTGCTATTGTAGTTTTGATTTTGATAATTATGGGACTTGTATCCTATTTTTTTACTGTTCGACAATTATCTGTTGAAAGACAGGAAATAAGAAACAATATGGGACAGGTCGCCAAACAAATTGCATCAATTCGGTTAGCAGAAACCGCCGGATGGTTTGTTTACCAGGAATGGATCGATAATATCATTGCCTCAGATATTGGAAAGGATCTGGTATATATCGCTATTTTTGATGAAAATAACTGCCTGGCAGCTTTTGGAATCAATTACAACTGGCTGGATCTTGGCGATAACAGCTATCTTACTCGTGAGGAACAAATTCGTGTTGTTGAAAACCTTGCAAATGGTTTGGTTGCTGAAGAAAGTCAAAATGATTTTGATCATTTTTCTGTTAATATACGTTTAGGACGTGAATTATTAGGCAAGGTGGATGTTGGTTTTTCATTGGTTGATTTTAACAACAAGTTTAGACAAAGAGCTCTTGTAAACCTTTATTTATTATTATTGTTTTTGCTTGTTGGTATTGTTGCTTCTGTAATAATTGGACTTAGAATAACCCGGCCAATTAATCAGCTTTCTGATGCCATGTTGCAAGTCTCTAATGGCAATCTTGAGAATACATTAGCGGTTACAAGTAATGATGAAACCGGTTCTCTGGCTGAATCTTATAATTATATGATTTCAAGATTACGTGAAAAAAATAGTATTGAACAATTTACAAAGCAATTGGGTTTTACCTATACTCTTGAAGAGTTGGGTAAAGTAATTACTGAACATATTGTTAAATCCATGAATGCATCACGCGGTACTTTACTTATTGTTCCTTCTGACGAGAACGTTGTTAATGCATGTACCCTGTATGCATATCCCGATGTAAATTCAAAAAATCAAGTGATACCCATTTCACCAGAATGCAAAGCCCTGTTTCTTGAAAAGCAAGCGGCGTTCGATGTTTCACAGCTTGAGCATAATCATCAACAACTTGTTACTGATACGTTTGAGCACTTTGGTTTTTTAAAAAATCAAATATTTTTACCACTTGTTAATCAAAATATTTTATTGGGACTGGTTCTTGTTACCAAAAACGCTCAAATGCAATATAGCCAGGATGTGCTAGAGTTTTTGTCTACATTGGGAAAGCAAGCTGCCCTGGCTCTTGAAAATGCAAATCTTTTAAAAGAGGTTACAGAAAAAGAACGACTCAGCCGAGAGCTTGAGATCGCTAAAGCTGTACAGCAAAGATTGCTTCCACAGCAGGACCCTAAAATTCCTGGACTTGACATAAGCGGTGTATGTATATCTACTGCTGAAATTGGTGGTGATTATTACGACTATTTTATTCTTGATGAAAAAAGGATAGGACTGGCAATTGCAGATGTTTCAGGTAAGGGTGCTTCTGCTGCATTTTACATGTCTGAAATAAAAGGGATGATGAGCGCTTTGGCTTATACGGTTAAAAGCCCCAAAGAGTTGTTGTTGAATGTAAATCAACGTTTGTATGAAACAATAGACCGAAAAATATTTGCAACCATGATCTATGGAATTATTGATTTAAAAGATAATTCTTTTAAATTTGTAAGAGCAGGACATAATGCATTGCTAATTGCACGTAAGCAAAATAATAATCAGGTTGAAATGCATATACCACCCGGTATTGGCTTGGGTTTGGCAGATAATAAAACTTTTGAAATGTATTTGAATGAAGAAAGTGTTATATTAAACAAACAGGATACGTTATTATTTTATACAGATGGTATTACTGAAGCAATGAATAAATCATACCAGGAGTATGGTGAAGATCAATTGGTTGAATTTCTAAAAAATTCAAATAATAAAGCATCAGACACTCTTTTAAAAAATTTATTGCATGATGTAAACCAGTTTTCTGGTGATATGGACCAATTTGACGATATAACCCTTATTGTTGCAAAAATAACAGAGAGTATATGACAAGGTTTTTTAAGCATATTATTCTATTCGCATTAATCTTTTTCCTTTTTTCTTGTGATTCAAATATGGATCGCAGAATAAAGCTTGCATCAAAGCCAAACAGCGCATTGATGCAAGACCGCATATCTACAATCCAATTTGAAGCATCTCAGAAAAAGAGTATTGCCATTTATCATTTCCTGAACCGAACCGGTGATGCGAATTTAAACTGGCTTGAATCAGGAATTGTAGAGATGTTGACTTCGGAGCTTGCCCAATCCCGTCAATTAATTATAATTCCCGGTTTGCAAATAAATGAAGCAATCCAAAATTTTGATATAAATTCTTTTGCGATTCAAGATTCGGTTACAGGATCCAATCTGGCAAAGCAAATCAATGCCCAGGTTTTTATCAATGGACAATTTCGTTATGCTGCAGATTCACTTTATATAGACCTTGAATTGCGTGAAGGTACTACCGGAAGATTGCTGCAAAAAGTAATTGAGGCGGGTGGCGGCCTTGAAAATGTTTTTTCTATGATCAATCGCATTTCAAATTTGTTAAGAGAGAATCTTCAAATCAATTTAAATGCGTTAAATGAAATTGATGTCAACAAGGGTGATCTTACTTTTCAGTCGTTAGAAGCATTCAAGTTTTATTCGCAAGGCATGAAGTTGCAAAATCAGCTCTATTATGAAAAAGCTTTTGAACAATTTCAAAAAGCGGTTGAAATTGATAGTACTTTTGCTTCAGCATATATTCGACTTGCTGAATATTACGGATTGCGTATGGATGTTGAAAAACGTAAAGCAATGCTTGAAAAAGCTGCGCGGTACGCTGCCAACGCACCTCCAAAAGAAAAATTGAGAATACTGGGTGCAAAGGCTATTACTGACGGTGATATTTTTGAAGCAATAAAATATTTTGAACAACTGGTTGATCAATTCCCCGAAGATGCAGACGCACATTTTCAATTGGCTAATTTTTATCAGTTTCAGATCGGTCGGTCTGAAAAAGCTATAGAGCAATACGAAACTACCATTGCATTGGATCCTGATTTAAAACTGGCTTATAATCATTTGGGTTACGCTTATGCAGATATTGGCAAGATTGATCTGGCTTATGCTGCATTACAAAAATATATTGATATTGCAAAAGATGAACCGAATCCTTTGGATAGTTATGGTGAGTTATTGCTTGAACAGGGAGAGCTTGACAGAGCCATCAAGATGTTTGAGAAATCACTCGACATTGATAAAGATTTTTATCCTGCGGCTAATCATTTAGTCACAGCCTATCTTGATAAAGGTGATACTCGCAAGGCACATAAAATTGTCAAAGAGTTGATTGAAAAACAAGGTCCTGTTGAGCTCACTGTTAATCCTTATTTGCTGTTAGCAAATACATATATTGTTGAAAACAAATACAACAAGGTTGTTGAGGTTTTGGAAGAAATACTTGAACAACAACCTGAACATTTTAATGCTCTTTTGGCATTGTTAATTGTTGATCCTGAAAATGTTGAAAATAGAAAACGTATAGAAGCTATTTATGATAAATTTATTGAATCAGAATCTCTTGAAAATATAACTCCGAATATGGTTTTTATAATGGTTCGGTTTGCATTTACCATCGATAATTATTATAAAAAGACGGACCAATTATTGACCATGCTTCTTGAAAACAACAAAGATCCTATGATAAATATATCTGCCATGGCATTCAAGGAAATATTATACAACGATGGTTATATTGACGAGTATACCAGTTATGTAGTCGATTTTGATGAAATTATTACCACTGCATTGAATCAAATGACCAATATAACATGGGATAATTATTGGAGATATTATTTTGATGGAATCAGACAGGGATTTTATAATGGTCGTCTAAACCAAGAGAATATAGAAAAATTGTTAGCGTTTTCAGAATCAATTGAAAACCGTCATTTTGAAATTTCGATGCTGATGGCATTGGCTAGTATTCATTATTACAAACAAGAGTTTGATGATTATAAAGAAATTGTCAAACGCACCGGTGCGCCACCAGAAAGTAAATGGAAATATTTTGGACCATATGATATTGAAAAGGGTTTTAATCAACAATTTTATCCTGAAGAGAATGAGTTGAATGAACTTTATCATAATGATAATGAAGGTTTTTTAATTTCGGATAATGATGCATTATATGATGGATTTATTGATTTTAAAAAGATTTGTGATGTTCATTATAATAGTGCAGTTTATGCAGTATTGCCAGTTTGGGTGCCTTCATCTCGAACTGCTGAATTACGATTGGGGCCAACGAGTCCAATAAAAGTATGGTTGAATAACCGCAAAGTTGTTACACAGAATGACTATCAACAACCCATTTTGGACCGTTTAAGAACTAAAATCAATTTAAATGCGGGACAAAATTACATTATGGTTAAAGCTTCAAATCGCATAGGAGAAATGGGGCTATACTTTAGAATAACGGATGAATCCGGGTATGGATTTGACGATATTGAATTTGCTGAGAAAAATGAAACTGTAGCTATTTCCAACAATTGAAAAGAGTATGATGAATTCTAGTAAAAACGGAACCGGGCAAAAACCTCCTTTTTTTATGGCTATAGCCGGTAATATTGGAGTAGGTAAGACAACCATTACCAACAAGTTGAGTGAGCGATTAAAACTCGAGCCTTTTTTTGAACGTGTTATTGATAACCCGTACCTTGACGATTTTTACAAAGACATGAATCGTTGGAGTTTTAATTTACAAATCTTTTTTCTGTCAAATCGTTTTAATGATCAACGAATTATTTCCAATAGTCCTGCACCTTGTATCCAAGATCGATCTATTTATGAAGATGCCGAGATTTTTGCATACATACTACATAAACAAGGTTTTATGACAGATCGGGATTATGAGAACTATCGTGATCTTTTTGCAATAATGACCCAGTATCTTCGTAAACCGGATCTGATTGTGTATTTGCGGGCATCCACCTGGACATTGATATCGCGAATACGAAAACGGGGAAGAGACTATGAACAAAAAATTTCAAAAGACTATCTTTTTGAATTAAATGAAGCGTACGAGCGTTGGATAAATAGTATTAAAGATAGTTACAACGTTTTAATTGTAGATGCTGATGAATTGGATCTGGATAAGCGACCCCATTTAATTGAAAATGTATATCAGGATATTGATAAAATAATTCAGCAATACAATGCCGGAGTATAAACCAGATGCCGCTTATAACTCTGTTGACAGATTTTGGTGAACAGGATGGTTTTGCAGCCATAATGAAGGGGGTAATGTTGTCAATAAATCCCCAACTTGAGTTTATCGATATATCACATCAGGTATCTCAGGGTGATATAACGGCAGCATCGTTTATTCTAAATTCAGCTTTTCATTATTTTCCTGATAATACAATTCATGTTGTTGTGGTGGATCCGGGTGTGGGAAGTGAAAGAAAAATTTTGGCTGTGCAGATTCAAAAGCATACCTTTGTAGCGCCTGATAATGGTGTACTGCAATGGATATTTGCCGCTTATCCGGATGCAGGTGTTGTTGAATTGAACAAAAAGGAATATTTTCTTCCCAATATAAGTAATACGTTTCATGGACGAGATATTTTTGCACCTGTAGCAGCCCATATATCAAAAGGTGTTGCATTGGAAGAATTGGGATCAATATGTTTTGATTTTAATAAAGGAAATATTCCGATCTGTAAAGAATTGGGAAATATTTCAAGTGGCGAAGTCGCTCATATAGATCATTTCGGAAATTTAATTACAAATATTCCACAGCATGTGTTTATTAATAAAAAGTTGCATTCAATACATTTAGCAGCTCACAAGATTGTAAAACTTGCAAATAGTTACAGTGACGTGCTTGATGGATTTCCGGTAGCATTGATTGGCAGTCATGGAATGTTGGAAATTGCTGTTCGAAATGGAAATGCGGCAGAATGTTTAAATATTAATAATAAAGCCAGAGTGATTGTGCAGTTTCAAGAATAAATCTATGGAAAATAGCGTTGATAATAGTACCTTAATGTATGTTAAACCAAAACTAAAGCATTGGAATAAATTACGAATACCGATAATATTATTCTTGTTCACTTTTGCTTCAACCTGGTTGCTTTGGGGCCCGTGGTACAGTATTGGGATTATGGTTTTTTTATCAACACATGAATTTGCTCATTATTTTACTTGCAAGAGATATAATATAAATACAACATTACCTTATTTTATTCCTTTTCCGGTTCCTGTTTTGAACCCATTTGGAACGTTTGGTGCTTTTATTAAAATTAAAGAGCCCATTCCAAATAAAAAAGCTCTGTTTGATATTGGTGCATCTGGACCTCTTGCAGGTTTTGTTATAACTTTGCCCTTGATATATTTGGGCTTGAAATTTTCTACTATTGTTCCAACTCTTGAAATGGATGACATGGTATTTCTTTTAGGAGAGCCCTTGTTGTTCAAAGGTTTGTCATATCTGGCAATTGGTATAGTGCCGGAAGGTTATGATATCGCTTTACACCCGCTTGCATATGCAGGATGGGTTGGGTTATTTGTTACGGCTCTTAATTTAATACCCATTGGCCAATTGGATGGTGGGCACATATTTTACAGTTTATTTGGTCATTTTAACAAGAAATCTAATTTAGTTTTTTTAGCAGGTTTTGGAATTATGACAATAATATATCCTGTTTGGATTTTTTTCTTTATATTGTTACTTGTTTTCGGCAGAATTCATCCTCCGCCAGTAGATAATTATACATCATTAGATCAAAATCGTCGCTTGCTTGGTTACATTATTTTTATTATTTTTATAATATCTTTTACACCCATGCCTTTTAAATTCTAACTGTTCATTATTTAAATAACAGGATTAATGTGAAAAGATCAATAATATGGATTGTTTTAGGCGTATTGCTTTGTCTGTTAGTATTTGAAATTTGGTTCGATATATTTGAAGTTATAACAGGTAAAATGATACTTTTAACAAATTCAACTCGTCCTCAGACAGGAAGGTTGTGGGAAGAGGAGAACAAGGAATTAAATGGAGATGCAGTGATTGATTCACTTGCTCAAAATATTGTTGCAGATACGCTAACGCTGGTACATTTCACAAATGTATATGATTTGCATTCAGAGTTATTGCTTCGTAAAAAAGTTGTAATGAGTCACAAAGATTTTATTGATTTTTACAGAATAATACCCGTTCAATCTGCAAAGCAGTTGCAAGATCCTATGAAATTTTTAGAACTGTATCATAACCCACAATGGGAATCTGTTAAAATTATCTTGAATGATCAACAACTAAGTATATATTTTCTGGATGGCTTTGGGCAACCTCTGAATGAGAGGTACGTTGACCTGGAATCTTTGTTGAAAAATGGTCAAAGCAATTATAATACTCGTCTTGCAGATAAAAAGGAATTTCAAAATCGTATAATCTCTGCTGAAGAATTTTATAAAGCTTTTCTAAGTTTGCCATTGTCTTATCGACTACAAATTATGAATGATCCCTATCGCTTAGTTTCCTGGGGTGACAATCTGGTTTATGTTGGTATTTCATCAACAGTAAATATGGGAGCCGTAGATCTTGCATTCGAAATAATATCGGAATCTCAATCGCGGATTTATACTTCCAGTGCCTCAGAAATAGCAGTAGAGTACCTGATCAATGCAATTAACAACCAGGCTCAAGGAACAATGATTTCCAAACCACAGTCGGGAGGTCGTTAGAATGAAAAAAGTTTTAAAATGGATAGCGGTATTTCTGATAGTTGCTTTTTTCATGATAAGCATTGGTTTATTTTTTTTAGTCAGGCATTTACCACAAATACCCGATGATTTAAATTTAATTGCCACTAAAAATCCCACAGTCATTTATGCTGATAATGGCCAGATTGTAAAAACTTTAACAAATCGTCAGGTTATCAGTTATGAAGAAATTCCACAGGATTTCATTCATGCAATGCTAGCACTTGAAGATGTTCATTTTTTTAAACATAATGGATTAAACAAAGCCGGCTTGTTACGTGCTTTATTTGTTAATGTAAAACGAGGTAAAATCTCGGAAGGTGGCAGCTCAATCACACAGCAGCTTGCAAAAAATCTGTTTTTTACATTTGATAGAACTTGGACACGCAAGGTCAAAGAAATTTTAATTACTCTGCAGATAGAACAGCAATTCAGTAAAACAGAAATTCTTGAAGCATATATTAATCAAATTGACTTTGGTTCCGGTATTTTTGGGCTAGAGATGGCTGCTCAAATTTATTTTTCTAAACATGCAGATGAACTCACATTACCAGAATGTGCATTACTTGCAGGAATACCCAGATCACCAAATCGTTATAATCCTTATAAAAAAGATGAATTTGCTTTACAGCGTTTGCGTTTTGTATTAAAGCGCATGTTTGAAGAACATTTTATCGATAGTGACCAATTACAATTTGCTCTTGATAAAGATCTGGTTTTCCAACGCATGAATCCCTATGAAAGCCATGCTGATTATTATGTGGATTATATAATTCGAGAATTGGGCAAAGAGTATGGGCGTGACGCAATCGTTTATGGCGGTGTTGATATTTTTACTACTATGAATTTAAAATATCAATATTATGCCAAGATTGCCATTGAAGAAGGATTAGCAAAGCTTGATAAATTGCTGGATTTACCACCTTATGAGCTGGCACCCTGGCAGGACAAGCTGCAATATCCACAAGCAGCAATGGTTGTAATGGATCCCAAGACCGGTGCAATTAAAGCTTTAATGGGTGGAAGAGATTATCAAAGAGCACCCTTTAACCGAGCGGTGTCTAATAACCGGATGCCAGGTTCTTCATTCAAAATTTTTACATACCTGGCTGCTCTTGACAAGGGTCTGGTAACACCCAAAACGGTACTTGTAGATGAGCCTGTTTCTTTTGAAATTTACAACCAGGTTTGGGAACCTAAAAATTTTGAAAATAATTTTTTAGGACCCATGACTGTTAAATGGGCTTTATCGCATTCTCGAAATGTAATTGCAGCAAAATTGATTGAAAGAGTAAAGCCTGAAATGGTTATTGAATATGCAAAAAAAATGGGAATTACCAGTGAGCTTGAGCCTAATTTATCATTAGCACTTGGCGCCACCAGCGTATCTCCTGTAGAGATGGCAACAGCATATTCAACAATTGCAAATGGCGGTGTTTTTCATGATCCATATTCAATAACTAAATTGCAGATTTCTGACAATACCATAAGAAAAGATCACGATTTGAATGGAAAACGTGTTATTGATCCCCAAACAAATTACATTCTTTTAAATACACTCCAAGGTGTAATTGATTATGGTACAGGAAAAAGCATTAAACAGGCCGGATTTACCAGGCCTTGTGCAGGCAAGACAGGTACAACTAATGATTATCGTGATGCATGGTTTATAGGTTTTACTCCTGATCTTGTTTGTGCAGTATGGGTTGGTTTTGATGATAATCGATCCATGCGTTTATCTAGTAGAACAGGTGTAACAGGGGGAATGGCAGCATTACCCATTTGGTTGAATTTTATGCAAAATGCTTTAGAGAATCAACCGTACAGCCAATTTTCTCAACCACCGGGAATAGTTTTTGAGGAAATTGATCCTTTTACTGCGTCAGGACCCATGCCGGGTCAACCCAAAATAACAGTTGCTCTGCGGAGCGGATATAAAGATGGAGTTAATGAATGAGAGATTCTTTAAATATTGCAGGAATGGGTGAAGTACTGTGGGATGTTTATGGCGAAAAAAAATATCTCGGAGGTGCACCCGCTAATTTTGCTGCTCATGTAAACTATGCAGGTTATAATGCTTATGTATTGAGCCGAGTAGGAAACGATGATTTGGGTAAAAAAATTAAATCAACTTTGAAAAAAATGAAAATAAACACGTCCGGAATTCAAACTGATAAAAAATTTCCAACGGGTACTGTTAATGTAACACTTGATGATAAAGGGATACCTTCTTTTGATTGCACCAAAGATGTTGCATTTGATCATATGCAGGATGATTCCAAATGGTCTGAAATTCTTGGTGATTTGGATGCTGTTTTGTGGGGAACTCTTGCACAACGTAACGAAGAATCCCGTCAATCTATCCAGCAAGCTTTAAAATCAGCAGATGATTGTTGCAAAGTTTTCGATATTAACATAAGAGGCTGGGACAGTACAATCAAAAAAACGATTGATGAATCTTTAAAACTTGCAGATGTGATAAAGCTAAATGAAGATGAGTTGGCTCAATTAAAATCATCCATGAACAAAAAGTCGAATGATGTTGTTTTTCTCCGTCAATTATTACAAAAATATGAAATTGAACTTGCAGCTGTTACTCTGGGTGACAAGGGATGTTTTTTGGTAAACGACATTGAATATGTAGTTCACCCTGGTTTTAACGTCACTGCAGTTGATACAACAGGTTCGGGTGATGCTTTTGCAGCAGGCATGACAATTAAATTCATTCAAGGTGCTGAATTGGCTGAAATTGCTGAATATGGTAACCGCTTGGGTGCCTGGGTTGCCACACAGCAAGGAGCAACACCCAAATGGACACCTGATGATATAATGGAGCTTTTTCCAAATGAATAAAGATCTGGATATAAAGCAATTTAGAAAAAAGAAAAATCTATTGGGTGCAAGCACAATATTAATGCTAGCTTTTGTGCTGGTTGCAATTACATTGCTTGTGTTTGAGATGAATCGTCGTATTCCCAAACCAGACAAAGATATTAAGGAT
Organism: bacterium; assembly: GCA_963693055.1. GTDB lineage: Bacteria > Zhuqueibacterota > Zhuqueibacteria > Residuimicrobiales > Krinioviventaceae. Next base: position 2,948,049 of record OY843751.1, on the reverse strand, counting down.
ATTGCAGGTTCGGAAAGAATTGGTATTGCAGATTCTGTCTATTTTAACCGTCCCTACTATTTTACATTAAAGCGGGTTGTTGATGATTGGGATATGCAGGTACTCACTATGGATTCTGTTTTGCAATTTGTTGATACTGATCGTTCTTTGTTTGATCAAATCAACTGGGTGTTTGAAATGGACCATGTTGTGAATAGTGACACTTTGGCAACATCTCTTACAGGTATTTTAAAATGGCAAGATGAACAACCGGATAGTAAAGATTTGGCAATTTCTTTGTTGGCAGAGATTTTTGAAAAATATGAAACAAGCAAAGAACGCGCAAATTTGTTGGTACCGACTACTTTACCTGCGCATCATGTGCTTGTAGGTTATTACTGGGCAGTTGTTTTACCTGAAAAACGTGTCGAAAAAAATGTTTGGGTGTTGAGTGTAATGCCAAGACGTAATGTTACTTATATTGTTTTGAATAGAACAAATCAAGATCGTTATGATAATTATAAATCTGTATTTCAGAAAATAAATCATGGATTCCGTACCTTGTCTATGCTGGATAAAGATGTTGACTATACTTTTTGAAAAGGACTAAACTATGAAAAAGACGCTACTTGTGGTATTAATGATAATATTGTCGAATTTTTTGTTTGCATCTGATTGGTCGGATGGAGCACCCGGTCCCGGATATAAATCTTTATTTAATGGTAAAGATTTTACCGGATGGAATATTGAACCTGACAGTGGACGGTGGATCATTCAGGATGGTATTATCAAATGTCTAGGTAAACCCAGTGTACCTTATGTAATTAAAACACTTGAATCCTATAGCAATTTTGATTTTTATGCGGATTTTAAAATTGCAAAGGGACATAATAGTGGCATTTTGTTTCATGTTCCCATGTCTGGTAGAGAGTCACGTTTGGGATTTGAAATCCAGATTCATAATAGCAATCCTGACCTCTTGCATACTACCGGTTCCATTTATGATGTTTCGCCAGCAATGGCTATTGCGGAAAAGCCGGCAGGAGAGTGGAACCGCTATCATATCCGTTTTGAATGGCCCATGTGTACAGTATGGCTTAATGATGTTATGGTTCAGGAATATAATTTTGAATCTGACATGTATACAAAATTTAGATTGCGTACGGGCCCTATTGGCTTACAAAATCATGGTGATCCTGTAGAATTTAAAAATATTTGGGTGAAGCGATTACCTGCACCACCAGTCACTGAAATTCAACTTTTCAATGGTAAAGATTTGTCCAATTGGGTACAATATGGTTATGCAGAATGGGATGTAGTAGACAATATGATTGTTGGTTCAGGTGGTGATGGCTGGCTTGTAACTGACAAGGACTATGAAGATTTTTATTTTCAGGCATACGTTGAAAATGATCTTGAAAATCCACGCAAAGGTGCCTTTTATGTCCGTTGGAATGAAAGCTATGATCCTGGTTATCGGATTGATTTCTATGACCATCCTGGAACGATGGCGCTGGTAAATTCAGTTCCTAAAGATAAAGCATGGGATGTGGGTCCGTATTGGCCATACCCCTGGACGTTTTATCAAATTATTTCTTCAAGCCGTTATCTTGAAGCCAAAGTTGTGGGGATGAGTGTTTATAAACAAACCTATACGCAAATGGTAAGACCCGGAAAAATTGCGATTTTTCATTCAAAACAAGATGGAATTCTTAGAATTCAAAATGTAATTTTAAGACCACTGTATTAATAAAAAAAAGCGGGAGAGTATCCCGCTTTTTTTTGCTTCTTGTATTTTAACACTAGAATCTAAAATCCACTTACCAAGCCAATTGTAACTCTGTTTTTATCTAATTCCAGATCCCGGGTATATTCAGCAATAAGACGCAGGTTGCGCGCAACAAGATAGGTGCCGCTCAAAGTTGCTGTCTGATAATCATATGCGTCTATATCATGATCAATGCGATTATATAGTGCTGTAAGATAAAAACGAGAACGATCAAGCTGTGGTGAAATAACAAGTTCAGCTACTATGCCTTCGCCTTCGTATTCCATACCCGTATATGCAAAATATGGATTGGTATCTTTACGTCTGAGCCATTGCCCTGTAAATGCCAGGGGGCCAGCAGTCATATGCCCATCAACACCAATGTATGTGATCTCGTTTTCAAATTTATCATCCAGATAATTCAGCATGGTTTCTTTACCCAGATAATAGTATCCACCAATGGACACGAGTTCTCCAATACCTTGAGCTACTCTGAACCCTAAATTTTTATTGGCGTCATTATCAAATTTTTTGTCGTCACCGGCTTCATCTTTACCATTACCGTTAACAACCATGGCTATAATATCTGTACCTGTTTGCTCAAGACCATACATAAACATAACTCCACGATCATACGCCAGGTTTGTACTTGAACTACCAATACTTGTTTTGTAAATGGCATAATCTTCAAATGTGAGTCGGAGTTCGCGTTTCATTAATGGATCCGATGTTTGAAACTGACCAACCAAAATATCTAATTGAGAGCCACCTACATTGTCAAAATGTAAATAAGCATCTTCAATACCTGCAACCTCTCCGCGTTCAGACATGTAAAAATAAAAATAGTAACCTATATTTTTATAGACTGTACCACCGGACAATAATTTTATTCCCCAGGGAGATTGCAGATCTTTATCAACATCTTGGTCCTGATCATATTGTGCATATGCATCAAAGCGTACGCCAACCGGAAAGTCTTTGTTTAGCCACAACATATCATCACCGGCAGTAATATAGTCGCGTTCCTTTTCTTCTTCTTTGAGAATAAAACCATTTCCTGCAAATTCATCGCCGTACGGTTTTAATCTGGGAATTGGACTGTGACAGGTGTTACAAGAAAGTTTGTAACGTCTGGCAAATGCTGGTATTGCGCTGGCATCTTGAATAAAGAATGCCAAAAGAATTACTGCAATTATTACTCCTGCAAATTTTTTCATATTTTTCTCCCTAGTCGTAAATTTCAATCCAGGTAAGTGCCTGGTTAACCGGTATAATTTCGCTTTCTTCTTCCGGCACACCTAAATAATCCGCAACAGGTTTTACCAGTTTTTGATAATTCAATTCAGCCTTGAATGTGATTTTACCAAGTGGGATATCATCAGGCATTTGCCAGGTAAAGGTCTCAATTTTGGTTTCTCTTGGACCAATGCGATAATCTACACCCAAAGAGGCTGTGTTCCATTGCATGATTGTCATAATGCCATTTTTATCAAAATAGGGCATTCTAAATATTCTATCACCAATGGGCACGCCATCTCTTTGAACACCCTTAAAATTGGGATCTTTTTTAGGTATTCCCAAATCCACATATGCAAGTTCATCAGATGCAATTGTGTATTCTTCACCATCAAATCCCTTTTGGTCTACTGGCAGATGATAGACTTTGCCATTTTCATCTGTAGCTGTAACATGCAGCCACATGATACGGTCTTCAACTGAACCGGTGGGTACTTTGTGCCCCGCTTTTCCGTTAAATAACTGTACTTTAACAACTATTTTTTCATCGTACTCATATTCGCGTTGTTCGGGATGAATACGCAATTCAATTGCACCACCAACTTTGCCGGGATCATGCGCGCCATGAAACAAGTGTTGAGCAACCATACTTTCTTCAGACATTTTTGCATTTTTGCCCAAAGCTTTTGGCATATGGCATTGATGACAAGGTACACCTTCTTTAGAATAGGGACCTTCTTCCCATTCAAGTTGAGTAGATTTAACCCATATTCCAACCGGGTTTTTCTCGTTATGGCAAGCTCCACAGAATTTAGCTTCTCCATAAATGTCTTTTGCTTTTGTTACATGGTGAGGTGAAACTAGACCAGGTTTTGTTCCATATTTGGTTCTACCAGGATCTGAATAAAAGTTGAAATTAAAATTGGGTTCGTCTTTAAATCCTGTGATTGTGTGGCAAATATCGCAATTCACACTTTCGTTCGCTCGGGTATTTTCAGACGGTCGGGGAGGAGTTACATCGCCGGCCAGGTATGCCATTGGTGTATGGCAGCCATTACAGCCATCTACCGGACCTTTGAAACTTGGATCAACCTCTGCATGTGCAACTGCGAGGTCAAAATACTCAATTTCATCCCAGTGATGTGTGTACGCCTGGGACATCATTGCCTGGGTCCACTGCATATAAATGTCTACATGGCAGCTGTAGCAAGCTTTGGGATTTTCATAATCGTCGTAAGAACGTGATCCCAGAGCCTCTTCGCCAGCAGTTTGGCCCAGAGTTAACGATACAGAAATTAACAATAAAAATACAATACGCATTAATTGTAATTTCATGTCGCACCTCTCTAATGGTTTACTTCATGATTAAGAATAGAATAAACGTCTGGTTAGCATAAATATTTTTCCCTAATGAACAATATAGATTAAGAAATTACAAAATAAAAAGCAAGAGAAATTAGTTACTTGTTTCAAAATTGATGATCCATTCAGCAATTTTCAACAAATTTGTAGATGCATAATCTGCTTCTTGTTTCTCTTTTGCTTGATCTGCATTTTTGTAATCAATGAGTTTTAAAATGCTTTTACAGCCGGCATTGTGCCCGGCCTGAATGTCAGCAATTTTATCACCAATAAAATAAGAGGCAGCCAGCAGGAGGTTATGCTCATCTCTTGCTTTGTAGATCATTTGGGGGGAAGGTTTGCGACAATTTTCTCGTGGATTTGCGGGATCATCATAACAACAATAAATACCTTGTATTAAACTGGTACCCAATAATTCTAGCAATCGATTGTTAACAGCAATTACCTGGCTTTTTGATATAATGCCCCTGCCAACGCCCGATTGATTGGTTATGATGAATTGTTTAAAATTAAATGTATGTAATAGTGTTAATGCTTTAACAGTGTTGGGTAAAAGTTTTACTTTGGATGGGTTCCCATTATAGGGTACATCGTATACGAGCGTGTCGTCTCTGTCCCAGAATATTGCTTTATGCATCACGCTCGAAACTTGACAAGAGTTCTTCGATTGTAAGTGTTGCTGTTCCCACTTTACCTACAACAACACCGGCAGCATGGTTTGCAAGTTGTGCTGCTTCATAACTGTTCAGTCCGGCTGCAAGCGCAGACGTGAAAAATGCAATAACCGTATCACCCGCACCAGAGACATCATAAACTTCAATTGCTTTAGTCGGAGTATGAAAAGGGGGATAGCCTGCCTGGAAAAGTATTAAGCCCTCTTCACCAAGCGTAACTAATAGCAGGTTGGTTTTCCATTTCTCCAGTAATATATCACCAACTTTTAACAAGGTATCTCTTGATTCATCCAAAGGGATGCCAGCAGCAGCATATGCTTCTGAGCGATTAGGTTTAACAAGAGTAACGCCATCCCAAATCAATGGATTTTGAGGATTGGGATCAATAGTTAAAATTTTTTTATTTTCAACTGCAATTTGGATAATGGAATTAACAAAATCCTGTGTTATAAATCCTTTACCATAATCTTCAATGATAATTGCAGAAACGGTAGGTATTATTTTCTCCAGCTTTTTAATCAAGTTGTTCAATTGGTCCTGAGGGATTTGATAATTGGATTCGCGATCAACTCTTACAACCTGCTGATGCTTTGCTATTATGCGTGTCTTGACAATGGTTTCATAATCCTGAACCGCTGCAATTCCATCTGTTGCAATTCCGGAAGATTTTAAATTTCCCAGCAGTTTTTTGCCATTTATATCCTGACCTATAATACCACACATGGTAGATTTTATTCCAAACTGAACAAGATTTCTTGCAACGTTTGCCGCACCCCCCGGATAAGCTGATTCATTTGTTACCTGCACAACAGGAACTGGGGCTTCTGGAGAAATGCGAGTGACTTTGCCCCATATAAATTGATCCAGCATTATATCACCAATAACCAGGATATGCTGTTGCTGCATCTTTTTTATAAATTTTGCAACCTGTCGAGCGTTGTATTTTTTCATATCTTTTCCAAATTTTTATCTAGTATACTAAATAGACCTCAAACAGTCAAGTTTTAATTAGTTTCCGGGAAATAAAAAAAACTTGACATGTAATATATATTGTATTAACTTCTATATGTAAATTACATATAGAGGTGTAAATGAATAGTTTTGCAAACAGAGATACTACCGGATGTGGATGTTATCGTGGAAGAAGAACTCGTTGGATAGAACCTTCAATTTTGTATTTATTATGGAAGCATTCTCGTCATGGATATGAGTTGATGAATGATCTTCCAACCGTTGGTTTTTTTGATGAATCTGCAGATCCCGGGGCGATCTATCGAATGCTTCGCCATTTGGAAGATAATCAAATGGTAGAATCACAATGGGACACTTCGGGGTCTGGCCCTGCAAAACGACTCTATACAATAACTCAAATGGGAAGAGATAATTTGATGCTATGGTTTGAAACTTTGAAAAGCCATCAGGCAGCATTAAATGATTTTATTAACAAAATTAATGAATTAAAATAGGGCAATGGATATGAAAATAGTAATTTCAAGTACAGGTTCAGACCTGTCAAGCCCGGTTGATGAACGTTTTGGACGGGCAAAGGGCTTTGTAATTTTTGATACTGAAAGCAATACATTTGAATTTGCGGATAATAACCAGGTATTAAATACACCTTCTGGTGCGGGAATTCAGGCGGCCAAGCATGTTACAGATTTAAATGCAGATATATTGTTAACCGGTCATTGCGGACCTAAAGCATTCCGTGCTTTGAATGCAGCCGAGGTCAAGATTTTTATTGGTATAAAAGGCACAGTTCAAGATGCTTTGGATGCGTTTAATAACAATCAATTGGAATTGGCTTCCGGTGCAGATGTAGAGGGGCACTGGGCATAAAACCAAAGGAGTTTAGTATGCCAGGCGGCGATGGAACAGGCCCTACATCTGGGCCAGGACGTGGAAAAAATTTGGGAAACTCTAGAGGCGGTAAAGGTGGTAATATAGGTTCAGGTGGTAACTGTTTTTGCTCATCCTGTGGTAAAATTGTTACCCATCAACGTGGTGTGCCTTGTTCGCAAACCGAGTGTCCTGATTGTGGTGTTAAAATGACGAAACAAAGGTAAATATATTTTATGAATATTGTTATTGCAAGCGGCAAGGGGGGAACAGGTAAAACACTTGTTTCAACCAATTTGGCGGCAGTATTGAGTGAAAAACAGCATGTACAGCTTTTGGATTGTGATGTTGAAGCCCCCAATGTTGATATTTTTATGAATTCTCTTGTTGAAACAGAGAATCCTGTAAATATATTGGTGCCTGAAATTGATCATCAAAAATGTAATTTGTGCAACCAATGTGGGCAAGTATGTGAATTTAACGCAATTTCTGTTTTTGGCAAGCAGGTTTTGGTTTTTCCTGAATTGTGTCATGCCTGTGGAGGGTGTACAATAGCCTGTCCGGAAAATGCAATTTCAGAACGTGAACATTCTACTGGACTTGTAAAATCAGGTTCAAGTGGATCAATCAAGGTATATTCAGGATTATTGACAATAGGAGAAGCAAAATCACCACCGGTTATAAATGCAGTCAAGGAATATATTGATGACACAGTAATCAATATAATTGATTCTCCACCCGGAACTGCTTGTCCTGCTGTGGAAGCAATGCGTGATTCGGATTATATTATTCTTGTTGCTGAAGATTCTCCTTTTGGATTTAATGATCTCAAGCTGGCTGTCAAAGTTGTTAAAAAATTAAACACTCCTTTTGGAATTGTGTTAAATAAAAGCGACACCAATTATCCTGATGTCAAGAACTATGCATATGAAAATGATATACCAATACATATAAAGATACCTCTTGACAGGACCATTGCCGAATTGTATTCGAAAGGGGAGTTGTTGATTAATTCGATTCCAGCATTTAAACTTTCGTTCCTTAAATTATTTGAACAAATAGAAAATAGATTGAAATCATGAAAGAAATTATAATAATAAGCGGTAAGGGTGGAACGGGCAAGACATCTGTGACTGGTGCATTTTCTTCATTGATTAGCAATGCTGTACTCGCGGATGCTGATGTAGATGCTCCGGATTTATTTTTATTGTTGAATCCATCGAATCAAAAAGTGCATTCTTTTTCCGGTGGTAAAGCTGCAGAAATTGATAAATCATTATGTAGTGAATGTGGTAAATGCAAGGAGGTGTGTAGATTTAATGCAATAACCTCTGATTTATCAGTAAATCCATTGGCCTGTGAGGGCTGCGGTGTTTGTGTTTGGAATTGTCCATCGGATGCAATAAATTTCAATGACAGAATAAATGGAGAGTGGTACCAGTCAAGCTCGAAACAAGGGCTCCCATTTATTCATGCACAGCTTGAACCGGGTGAAGAAAATTCTGGTAAACTTGTTTCCTTGGTGAGAAATGAAGCAAAAAAAGTATGTGAAGATAAAGATTTTTCATTGATCCTGACCGATGGTCCTCCAGGAACCGGTTGCCCGGTTATCGCGTCTCTTGGTGGAGCTGATATTGCTCTTGTAGTAACTGAACCTACATTATCTGCAATACATGATATGAAAAGAGTTTTGGAACTTGTTAAGCATTTTGGTGTATACCCATTGGTAGTCATTAATAAATATGATTTGAATTATGACCTTTCTGGCAAAATTTTTAATTTTTGTCAAGAAAACGGAATAAAAATTGCTGGAAAAATTCCATATCACACTGATATTCTTTCTGCACAAAAAGAAGGAAAAAGTATTATTGAATACGGCAATAAACAATTAATTGATATATATAAATCCATTTGGGATTCTGTATTAAAATCACTCAACTATTCAAATTGAAGCAGGGATAAAATATTATGAATCATGAACAAAATCCTGACAGAGTATTAGAACAAATTGAAATTGAAAAAACACTGGAACGATTTAAACACAAAATACTGGTTTTATCTGGTAAAGGTGGGGTAGGCAAAAGCACTGTTGCTGCGAATCTTGCTATTTCATTGGGTCTGGATGGATATAAGACAGGCTTGCTTGATGTTGATTTTCATGGTCCCAGTATTCCAAAACTTTTAGGTTTAGACAAAGATAAAATGCAATCCGATGAAAACGGATTGATTCCCATGCAATATGGTAACAATTTAAAAGTCGTCTCATTGGGTATGCTGTTAAAAAATAATGACGATGCGGTAATATGGCGCGGCCCCATGAAGATGGGTGCAATACAGCAATTGATCAAAGATGTGAGTTGGGGAGATCTGGATTATTTGATTATTGACTGTCCCCCGGGAACAGGTGATGAACCTTTATCAGTCGTTCAAATAATTAAAAATGCTTCAGGTGCTGTTGTTGTGACTACTCCTCAGGACATTGCCGTGTCTGATGTGAGACGATCTATTAATTTTTGCGAACAAGTAAATTTGCCGGTTTTGGGAGTAATTGAAAATATGAGTGGTTTTGTTTGCCCGCATTGCCATGATAAAATTGATATTTTCAAATCTGGTGGTGGTGAAGAAATGGCCAAAGATATGGGTGTGAACTTTTTGGGTCAGATTCCCTTAGAACCGGACATTGTGACTGCAAGCGATGAAGGCAGACCCTATATTTATTTCTATAATAAATCCGAAACTGCAAAAAAGATCCAGGCAATTATTGAAAAGATGGTAAACGCTTTAGGCGATGAATTGCCGGTAAGTACAACTCCAAAAGAAGTTAAAAAGTCAAGTGAATCCTTGCCGGAAAACATTGTACGGTACGCAATTCCTATAAGCGATGGCAAGCTGTGTATGCATTTTGGTCATAGTGATAAATTTGCGTTTATTGATTATGACAAGAATGAGAATAAAATTGTTAAAAGTAAAGTTTTGAATCCTCCACCACATGAACCCGGTGTATTGCCGGAATGGTGCCATGAAAATCAGGTTCATACAATTATTGCTGGTGGAATGGGACAACGTGCACAAAGTCTGTTTGAAGAGAAAAAGGTGCATGTTATTACCGGAGCTTCTGTTGATACTCCTGAAAATCTGGTAATTAGTCATGTAAATGATACACTTGAAACCGGTGATAATGTTTGTGATCACTAGATTATAAACTGAAATAATTATTAAAAATCCTGTACTGTAATTGTGGTGCAGGATTTTTTTTTATTTTTATTTGATAGACACACAAGAATTTGTATATTGTAAGTCAATAATAATAGTATTTTATGTAAAGGTGTGTTTATGAATTTTCGCGCATTTTTAGGACTTTTATTGATTTTTAGCATTATCTCTATTCTTGTTTTAACCTCCTGCGGCACGCATACATATGATAATTTACAGCAAAAGATCGCAGAGGTAGACAGTATCTTGATTAAAGGCGTGCAAGCCGGTTTATCTGATCATGACAGTCTTCGTAATGAACAAAAATTGCTTGCTGAAAAATATACTGCCAAAATGATTCCTGATCAGGTTCCGGAATCTGATCTATTTGCCGCAGCTCAATTGTATTATTTTTCCGAGCAATTTGATAAAGCAGTTCAGGTAATGGAACGTAAACCCATAGACGATGCAGATATTGATTTTCTGGATCTGTTGTTTCAATTATATGTTTATGAGGGTGAAATTGCAAAATCCGAAGATCTGTTTCAATCGCATATTTTAGAAAAGCAACCACCCAAAATTGAAAATTATTATTCATATATGCAATATGGATATATTGAAGAGGGTGAGTTTGAAAATGCCTTACGTGTTGTAGATAATGCAATTGAAAATGTAGATTCAACCTTGACTGTATCTTTATTACTGGATAAAGCCGAGTTATTCATAACTATGAATGACTCAAAAAAAGCTCTGGATATTATTAACCAGGCTGAATCAATAGCTAACCTGACACCCAATAATCTTAAAAAAATTGCCGCAAAACGACAATTGATTGAAATGGTCGGCAAGCCTGCAACTGAACTACAAGTTGATAACTGGTTAGGTTCTGCTCCTTTACCTTTAAAATCATTAAAGGGAAAAGTGGTTTTGTTGGATTTTTGGGCACCCTGGTGTCCGCCTTGCAGAGATATACTGCCATTTTTGCAATCTCTTTATGAGGAATATGGAGATCAAGGATTTCAGGCAATAGGTGTGACCCAATATTATGGATATTTTAATCAGCTTGGAAAAAATTTAAAAAATATTTCACCTGAACGGGAAGAAGAATGGGTAAAAAAATTCAAAGAAAATATGAATATTTCCATTCCAACTGCAATTTCAAACTCGTCTGATGGCGCTGCTAACGCCAGAGCCTTTGGTGTTTATGGAATACCTCATATGGTTTTGATTGACAAAAAAGGTAATGTGCGGTTATATACAATAGGTTCAGGAAAATCTTCTGAAGAAAAATTAGAAAATGGTGTAATAGAGTTATTGAAAGAAACGCTGTAACTGTTGTAATAGAAAGGGATTAGGATGAAAAGGGAATATCTAGCTTTTGATATTGGTGCCAGTAGTGGGCGTGGAATTGTTGGAAGTCTGGAGAATGGAAAGATTGAATTAACAGAAGTGCATCGATTCCCTAATGTTCAGGTACTACTGTGGGGTCATTATTATTGGGATATTTTAAAATTATTCGAAGAGTTAAAAGAAGCTTTATCGAACTCTATAAAAAAAGGATATAAAAACATAACCAGCCTGGGTGTTGATACGTGGGGTGTGGATTTTGGTTTAATTGGTCGCGATAATGTTTTGTTGGGAAATCCTTATTCTTATCGAGATTCCCGTACTAATAATATCATGGAAGAAGCTTTCAATATGATGCCGGCGAACGATATGTACAAATACACTGGTATCCAATTTATGCAGTTTAATTCTGTTTTTCAATTGTATAGCATGGTTAAAACAAGTCATCCCTTACTGCCTGTTTCAGAAAAACTTTTATTTACTCCTGATTTGTTGAATTACATGTTCACCGGAGAGATGGTTTCAGAATATTCAATTGCTTCAACCTCTCAGTTATTAAATGCAAAAACCAGACAATGGGAACCAGAGATTTTTGCAAAACTCTCATTGCCAATTGATATTATGCCAGAAATTGTTAAAACCGGAACTCGTATTGGTCCTATACTAGATGATATAGCTACAGAAACCGGTGCGTCTAATATAGATGTTGTAGCACCTGCAAGTCATGATACTGCGAGTGCGGTTGCTGCTGTACCTGCAAAAGGTGAGAATTGGGCTTATTTAAGTAGTGGAACCTGGTCTTTGATGGGAATTGAAACAGCGTCTCCATTGATAAATGATCTTACATTGAGCAGTAATTTTACCAATGAAGGTGGCATCAATGACACAATTCGTTTCTTGAAAAATATAATGGGAATGTGGTTGTTGAATGGATGCCGCAAAGAGTGGATTGAAAACGGTATTTCTGCTGATTTTAGAGTATTACTAGAGAGTGCAAAATCAGCAAATCCGTTTAAAGCAATCATTCATCCTGATGATCCCATATTTTTAAATCCACCAAATATGATCAAGGCAATATGTGAGTATTGCTCAAATACAAACCAACCGCTACCGGAAACACCCGGTGAGTTTACCCGTACCATTTTGGAAAGTTTGGCGTTAAAATATCGTTATGTGATTGAGATTATCAATCAGATCAGTGACAGTAAAATTACTACATTGCATATTGTAGGTGGTGGTTCTCAAAACGAATTACTAAACCAGTACGCAGCAAATGCTTGTGGAATACCTGTTGTTGCCGGTCCTATTGAAGCGACTGCCATTGGCAATATTATGGTTCAGGCAATTACTGCCGGAGAGATTGGTTCGATAGAAGAAGGACGACAAATTGTTAAAAATTCCTTTGACATGAAAACATTTGAACCCCAGGAAACAGCCATGTGGGATGAGGCATATCAAAAATATAATCATTTGTTTAAATAATAGAGTAATGCAAGGAACCGGTAAAATTTAAAAACGTATAATTTTTAAGATTTTTTAAATTTCATTCTACCTGGAGTTCAATATGCCAAAATTTTTGTTGGTTTTTTGTACTTTAATTTTATCAGGTATTGCCATTGCAGAAGATGATGCCAAGCAGAATGTGCCGGTTCCTGAATCCTTGAACAATTATTTCAATGTCGATAGTTTAAAACAACATCCCAAAACACTAGTTCCCGATTTCTACAAATATTATCGATATAAGAATAATGACCATATTATAATCCCTTCATTACCTGTTGATCCTCAAGTTGATAAAAATATGCCCAAAATGCCCCTTGATCCGCTTGTTGATACTAAAATTCAACGCGTTTATCCTCACGTTGGAACAGGACTGGTAAAACCTTTACCTGAACAACTCGAACAATTACCCTTTAAATATAAATTTAAACATTTACCGGAAATGAAATGAAGTTAAATCGATTTGTGTTTATTTTTCTACTGTTCATTATATCAAATACTTTTGCTATGGATAAAGTTATTAAAAAAACAGCTATTGTTAACGCACCTGTTGATTCAGTGTGGAACGCCTGGATAACTAATGAGGGAGCTAAAACCTTTTTTGCGTCTGATTGTAAAATTGAAGCCAGGGTAGGGGGAGCATATGAATTGTATTTTGATACAGAAGCAGAAAATGGTTCCCGAGGAAGCGAAGGATGTACAATAGAACAAATAGAACCTCTAATGCTTTTGGTATTTACCTGGAATGCTCCACCACATTTATCAAATGTACGTAAAGAGCACACCCGTGTAACTGTGCATTTTGAACCTGTCTCCAAAAATGAAACCCGGGTAACGCTTGAACATACTGGTTGGAAAGAAGGTAAAGAGTGGCAAAAAGCTTACGAGTACTTTAATGCTGTCTGGGGTCAGGTGGTACTTGCTCGTTTGCAATACCGTTTTGTAAATGGTCCTATTGATTGGGACAATCCACCACCTATGTAAATGTTGCCCTTTCTCTATTAAAGAGAAAGGGCTTTATATTATAACTGTGATTGCAAAGAAACAAAGAAATTTCGTTCTGCAGCGGGTATATAATAACCTAAACCATCCCATGTATAACCTGAAAGTTCATATTTTTCATCAAGTAAATTGTTAACATGTACAGACAAAGACAAGTGCAGCGGTCCAAAGTAATGAGGTAATTTTGCATGAGCAGTAAAATTAACAACATTATGGGGATCAATTGCAAGTTCATTGTTCTGTGAATTATCCAAAAAGATTTTTCCTACATGTTGCAGTGATAATGAGGCAGATATGGGGCCCAATGATTTTGAAATACCTGCATTCATCATCACTTTGGGAAAGCTGGCAATGGTATTTCCGCTTCTGTCTTTTTGAATGTTACCGCTGTAATCTTTATTCCAGAGATACTCTATATAATCTACAAAATAGCTGTCATTGTATGATCCATTTAAGGAAAACAGGAATTGAGCAGGTAATAAATGTTTCATTTCAACCTCAATGCCCCGGTGAACTGATTTTTCCGCATTACCATAAATGGGGTATCCATCGTCAGTTATGCCACCGGTAGCTACAATTTCATTACGAAAATCCATCCAGTACGCATTCAATTTAAACCGGGTTTGTTCGAATTCATAACCGAATCCGGATTCAAAATCATACAAGGTTTCTGCATCAATATAAGGATCCTCATAAATCCCTTGTGCCAGATTAATTGTTCTGAACAGGGGAATAGCTCCGGTATCATCTGCATCATAAATGTCACCATCTTTGGGTTCACGTTTGGCTACAGAAAAGTTTCCAAAGATGTTCATCTGTTTATTGATATTGTAATTCAAACCCAGCCTTGGAGTGAGGAAATTGTAATTTAGTTCATAATTGTGTCCATAAAAGGAACCAATTTTCTCCTGATCAAATTCAAATGCTATATGTTGAAATTGCAAATCGGCTTTCAAGAATAAATCTGGTGTTATTTCAAACAGATCGTTTATATAAACTGCTACCGAGTTTTTGTCTATGTTATGTTTGTAGTAGATGTGACCAGGCTGAATTTCCGGCGACATCTGGTTTGCCCAAATGACTTCACCCCAGTGGTGTGATTTGAAAATGCTGAACTCACCGCCCATAGAAATATTGTTTCTGCCTGCAATGTATTCGATACGAGGAATCCAACCGTATTGTGATTTATCTACCCATTTTTGTCTTACCAGATCGGTTTCACTGATTGTCGTATTTCCCATAGAAAATTCAGACATGTTGTATTCAGTCAAGTTCTCACCGGATTTAAGTTGTTCGTAATAGCCATCACCTTTAACATGAAACAAGGTAGAAGTCAATTTAAAATTATCTGTGGGTGTCCATTCATTAATCAACTGGTATTGGGGTTGATTAAAGCTATCTGCAGCACCTTTGTATGTATCATAGTTTAATCGGCGGTTGCTTTCAAGTTCTTCTTTAGTGATACCTTCCCAGGCAAAATGTGCTTTCATGGGTCCGCCAAACAGATTGACAGTCGTTGTGAAATTCTCATCATATCTGGAAGCGCTAAAAAAATAGGACCAAGAATCGACCCATGAATTATCCCGATATCCATCTGTTTTGACTTTAGAAAAGCGGCCGTAAAATGAATAGGTATTATCAACCAATCCGGAACCAAAAGCAATGGTGTGCTTGCGGGTATTGTAGCTGCCTGTACCGGCAGTATACCGGAGATATCTTTCATTACCTGCTGATTCTGTGCGAATATTGACCGATCCTGCCAATGCTCCGGTTCCATATAACGAGTTAGCTACGCCACGCTGAACCTGTATATCCTGCACGTTTGCGCTTATATCCGGTAGATCGTAGAAATATGTTATATGGTCAAGCGGATCATTTAAAGGTACATCGTTAAGTGTAACGCCAACACGTGTAGCATCAAAACCACGCATTTTAACTTCCGAGTACCCTAATCCGCTGCCTGTATATGAATATGCATAAACACCCGGAACATCATTAAGAAGCAGGGGGATTTCCTGTGCCCAGTATTTATCATCAATTTCTTTTTCTGTTAAATCGGTAAATGCAACAGGGCTTTTGCGGTTTTCCGCCCGTAATGCGGAAACCGTAATTTGCTGTCCTTCAATAATACGTGGATAGAGTGTAAATGATACTTGTACATCATGAGTAGAGATATTGACGTTTTGCTTGGCAACCTTGAAACCAATATGGTTTACTATTAATTCATAGTTACCGGGAGGAATGTTGTTTATAGCAAACTCTCCATCATTGTTTGTGCTAGAGCCCATATTGGTGGATGCAATAACAATATTTGCACCTGTAATGGGTGTTTTGTCTGTTGCATGGATTATGGTACCACGGATTATTGCAGCATGAATAGAAGTGAAGCAGAGTAGAACAGAAAACAAGATCAAATGGATTAAAGTTTTTCTTAACATTTGTCCTCCTAAAATGAAAAAACCGATTTCTTTTTAGGAAAACGGTCCAGCATTTTAAAAAGATAAAATGTTTTACCGTTTCCCTACGCTAGTATTAACCAGGTCAGGTTCTTAGGGTGTAATCTCAGGTCTTAGGGACCACCCCTAACGGATATGCAAAGGTACAAAATAATTTTCAAAACGCAAATGAAAAAATAAAAATACATTCTATAGACTTGCATTTCAAGTCCAATATTCATAAATTAGATAATTGAAAATTTAGGAGGAGCCTTGAGTTCATTATCTGAAATATTGACCCCATTTAAAAGTGATCGATTAATTGAATGGTATACCGATCTTGTAGAATTATGGCACAATACGGGTCCGCTTGAACCGGAAGACCATCATTCTCCCAAAGGTATGACCCAATGGATCCATTATAATAATTTTACAATCTGGCATTATGAAGATGATGCCCGTAGAACAGATGTAGAAGATGCTGTTATTGTTGATTGTAAGCGTCATATTGATAAATATAATCAAACCCGTAATGATTCAATTGAACGTATTGACATATGGATCGATACTGTTTTACAAAATGCCGGTATTGAACCGGATAATAATATTGAATCCAATTCTGAAACACCCGGCAGTATTATTGACCGTCTGTCAATTATTTGTTTAAAGATTTTCCATATGGAAGAAGAAGTTGAACGCAAAGATGCAGATAAAGAGCACCAGGAATTGTCTAAAAAGCGCCTTCATGTATTAATTGAACAGCGCGATGATCTTGGCAGAGCTTTGGATAAATTAATGTTAGATTTACGCCAGGCACGTAAGCGCCACAAAATTTATCGTCAATATAAAATGTACAACGATCCCAGATTTAATCCTGCATTGTATAAAAACAAATAAAAATAGGAGAGATTCCCGCATGCAAATTCAATTGGATTATGGAAAAACCGGATTAAAAGTTGACGTACCTGATAAAAACCTGTTAAAAATTCTTTCCATGTCCGATTCAGAACCCATATCAGACACCTATATAGAAATTACCAAATCTTTATTGAGACCCATTGGATACGATCGGTCTTTTTTTGATATGGCACGCGGGAAACAATCCGCTTGTATTCTTATTTGTGATATTACAAGACCGGTTCCCAATCGTTTGATTTTACCCCCCTTGTTGAAAACTTTGCATGCTGCTGGTTTATCTCATGATGATATATTGATTCTCATTGCGACTGGAATTCATCGTCCCAATTTGGGTGATGAGTTGATTGAACTTGTAGGGGAAGAAATTGCTTCCAAGTATCATATAGAGAACCATGAAGCAACCAATCTTAAATCACACGAGTTTTTGGGTAAAACCAGTAAAAATACCGATGTTTGGATTGATAAACGTTTTGTAAATGCAGATTTTAAAATTGCCACGGGTTTTATTGAACCTCATCTCATGGCTGGATTTTCAGGAGGTCGTAAACTGGTAGTACCGGGCATAGCCAGCATTGAAACTGTCAAAGTAATGCATGGACCAGAGATATTGTCCCACGAAAATGCCCGTGAAGGCGTAATTGAGGGAAATCCTTTTCATGAAGAAGCATTAGAAATAGCAAAAATGGCTGGTGTTGATTTTATTGTAAATGTTGCATTGAATGAGCAAAAAAAAATAAGTGGTATTTTTTCAGGTGAACTGGACGCAGCTCATAAAGCAGGTATTGATTTTGTTAAATCACATGTACGGGATACAATACCGGAGCCTGCTGATATTGTAATAACAACATCTGCCGGTTATCCTCTGGATGCAACATATTATCAAACCATTAAAGGA
Organism: bacterium; assembly: GCA_963693055.1. GTDB lineage: Bacteria > Zhuqueibacterota > Zhuqueibacteria > Residuimicrobiales > Krinioviventaceae. Next base: position 2,929,902 of record OY843751.1, on the reverse strand, counting down.
ATGACAGCTGCACTGCCATTGGTAAAAGAGGGGGGCACGATAATAATTGCTTCTGAATGCAGCCAGGGAGTGGGAAGTGATCATTTTACCGAGTTGGTCCAGGAATTTAAAGATTTGGATGATTTTTCCCAAAAGCTGTTTACACCGGACTTTTTTGTTATTGATCAATGGCAATTTCAGGAATACGTCAAAGTAACCAGAAAAGCCAATGTCATTCTGGTTTCTAATGGCTTGTCTGACCAACAAAAGGACAGTATACATGTCAATTGGGCAGAAACAGTAGAGCAAGCTATTGAAGAATCTATTAAAAAATATGGCGAAAATTCAAAAATAGTGGTTATACCCAAGGGTCCTTATATACTTGCCGATATTGAATAATAATTCATTTTTCTACTTTTCTCCGGAACAAATCGCTTCAAAAAAACGTTATATATACATATAAAAACAATAGGTTATTACAATTGTTTACAATTGTTGAATTGTGCTTTAAAGCATTATTTAATACATTGTAATGTAAATAAACAATCTAATATGTTTTTGATGTTTCAATATATATTAAATGATCTGTATTTCGGATAAGGAGGTAGAGTTAGATGACAAATTTGAATTCTATAAACACTCTCGACGCCCTTAAAGTATCAATACAATGTGAAGCAGACATGCAATTATATTATACCAAAGCTGCTTCGCTGGTTAAAAGTGATGATGCTGAAGCAATACTACATGGTCTTTCGGAAAAAGAGGAAAAGAACAGACAGAGATTGATCAAGACATATAGTAAAACCAGTGGTAAAAAAATATTATACTTGAATCTCGGAAAGAAACATAAATTGAGTTCTTTACTAAAGTGTGGTGATGATCCAAATGATGCAGTAAGAACAGTTAAAAAGAATGAAAAAGAGCTCAAAGATTTTTACCAGTTGGTATCACGTCGCCTTGTTGAATCTGAATTGCGTCAACTGTTTCGTGATTTGGCAATGGAGCGTGAGCAACATTTAGCGCTTTTGGAATCTTTATTTGCAGAACCCCTGAATTTGGATATTGACCCTGCAGATTTGGAAGAGTCTGATGAATATATTGATAACAAGGTATCATCTGAACAAGATGCCTGAAAATTTACCTTTTCCATGAAAAGCCCCTGTATTTATTATACAGGGGCTTTTTTTTTTGAATACCTGCTTTTTTGAATATTGAAATCCTTGATTTTATCATTAAAAAAAATTACTTTATATACTTGGATTTAACTAAATTAAAGGTAAATTTATATGAATACAATATATTTGGACCATCATGCAACGACCCCTGTTGATAAAGAGGTCCTGGATGCAATACTGCCTTTCTTTACACATGATTTTGGCAATGCATCAAGTAATACTCATGAATATGGACATATAGCACGTTCTGCTGTTGAAAATGCCAGGCTTCAGACTGCGAAATTAATTGGTGCCAAAAGTGCAGATGAAATTATCTTTACAAGCGGTGCTACCGAATCTGACAATCTTGCCATTAAAGGTGTTGCTGAGAAATATGCCGATACCAAAGGCCGTATCATTACCATAGCTACTGAACATAAAGCAATACTTGATACGGTTAAGCGTCTAGCCAAACAGGGATATGATATTCAATATGCAAATCTTGATGAATATGGATTAGTTGATCTTGAACATTTAAAATCATTGATCAATGATAAAACCCTGTTAATATCAATACAGGCAGCAAACAGTGAAATTGGTTCTGTGCAACCCTTGCAGGAAATCGGCGCAATTGCTCATGAAAAGAATATATTGTTTCACACAGACGCTGTTCAGGCTTTGGGCAAGATCGAGATTGATGTGGTACGCGATAATATTGACATGTTGTCAATCTCTGGTCACAAGATGTATGGCCCCAAAGGTGTTGGTGCATTGTATGTTAAAAAAGGTATTAAACTGGTTGCTCAAATATATGGTGGTGGTCATGAACGGGGTATGCGCTCCGGTACATTGAATGTTCCCGGTATTGTGGGATTGGGCAAAGCTGCAGAAATTGCAAAAAGAGATATGAAGCAGAATGTTGAACATTTACTTACATTACGTGCCAGGTTGGCTAAAGGCATCGAAGCAAATTTAGATCACATAAAACTGAACGGACATCCTGAAAAACGTTTACCTAACAACCTGAATTACAGTTTTGCATATGTAGAAGGTGAATCTTTGATCCTTGCATGCCGGGATGTGGCATTATCATCAGGTTCGGCATGTACATCAGCTTCATTACAATCGTCATATGTATTGCACGCAATCAATGTCCCTGATTCTCTGGCGCATTGTTCAATACGATTTGGTTTAGGAAAAATGAATACAATTGAGCATGTAGATTATTTGATAGAATTGTTGACTAGAAATGTTAAAAAACTTCGTGAAATGTCACCCTTGTACGATTTGGCCAAAGAAGGCGTTGATATTGATAAAATGACCTGGTCAGATCATTCACATTAAAATAGGTATTGTTATGGATGCATGGAATGAATATACAGAAAAAGTAATGGATCATTACGAAAATCCCCGTAATGTTGGCGTTGTTGATGAAGCCAATGGGGTAGGAGTTGTTGGTAATCCTGCCTGTGGGGATGTTATGAAATTGTCCATTCATGTTGAGAATGATATCATTACTGATGTAAAATTTAAAACTTTTGGTTGTGGTGCTGCAATAGCGACCAGTTCAATGGTTACTGAAATGGTAAAAGGTAAAAATCTTGATGAAGCCTTGAAAATTTCAAACAAGGCAGTTACAGAAGCTCTCGGTGGTTTGCCAAAGGTTAAAATGCATTGCTCTGTACTGGCTGAAGATGCCTTAAAGGCAGCTATTGATGATTATCGTAAAAATTTATCGTCTGATAAGGACGCAGAGGGAGATAAAAATGAGTGAGTTAAAATTATATATGGTTTATAATCTTGGTAGTAAATCATGTTGTAATATCCGTGTTGCTGCATCAGCAGAGGAAGCTATGACCGGTTGTTTGGATCACTCTAACAAACCCAAACCGGAAGATGCAGAGATGAGTAACTGCAAAGCAGAAGAAGTAAAAATCAATGGTTACAAGATTACTGTTGAAAAGTTATAATTGATCGCCGGAGACACATTATGAAACCTGTTGAAATTAAAGAAAATATTTACTGGATAGGCGCGCTGCACCCGGATTTGAGGGTGTTTGATATTATTATGGAAACCAAAAACGGTACCACATATAACAGTTATTTGATCAAAGATGAAAAAACAGTTGTTATTGATACCGTAAAAGAAAAATTTGCAGATGCATATATGCAAAATTTGTCTCAACTTGTTGATCCCAAAGATATTGATTATATCATTGTTCAGCATAATGAACCTGACCATTCAGGCAGTTTGTTAAGGCTGCTTGAAGCTGCTCCCGATGCTCAAATTATTTGTGCCGGTCCAGCAGTAAAATATGTAAACAATATTATTAACCGTAACGTCGATATCAGAAAAGTTAAGCAAGGTGAAACATTGGAACTTGGCTCCCGAACACTCACATTTATCCCGGCACCTTTTTTACATTGGCCCGATACAATGATGACATACCTGGATGAAGATAAAATTCTCTTCCCATGCGATGTGTTTGCTTCGCATTATTGTGATCCGCATTTGTTTAATGATTTGATCAAATATAATTTTTCTCCGGATTATAAATACTATTTTGATTGTATAATGCGTCCTTTTAAAAAGAACGTACGTAACATGCTTGAGAAAATAAGTGATTTACAAATTGAAACCATTGCACCTTCACATGGCCCAATATTGCGCCAGGATCTGGATATCTTTATAAATGCATATGCGAAATGGTCCGAACCCGCCCTCGAAAACAATCCACCCAAAATATTAATGTATTATGCTTCAGCACATGGCAATACAGAAATTATGGCCAATAAAATTGCAGATGGTGCAAGAAATAAAGGCGCTGATGTTGCTGTTTATGATACAACAGATTTAGAGCCCCTGACACATCTTGACCAAATTGAAAATGCAGATGCGTTATTATTTGGTTCTACAACAATTAATAATAATGTTGTTAAACCCGTCTGGGATGTGTTGAATAGTCTGGTTACACTGGATGTAAAAGGCAAGATTGCCGGTAGCTTTGGATCATACGGATGGAGTGGAGAAGCTGTTCCGCAGCTTGACGAGCGGTTGAAAACCATGAAATTCAAGGTCCCTTATGAAGGGGTGACAGCTGTATTGGTTCCCAGTGACGAGGAATTGCAAAACTGTTATACATTCGGTGAACAAATCGCCGGTGAACTTTTGAAATAATACAGTGAGGTTAGAGTGGAGTTTTTAAAGGAAAAAAATGTTCTGGATAAAGGATTTGTAAAGCTTGTCGATTTTATGGGTGGAGATAATGCCGTGGTTCAAGCTGCACGCGTGTCTTTTGGCAAAGGAGTTACCAACGACGAACGTGATAAAAAGCTGTTATTTTTTCTCATGGCAAATCATCATGAAACTCCATTTGAACATTCTGTATTTAAATTTCACATCAAATGTCCTATTTTTGTGGCAAGACAGTGGTTCAGACATAGAATATCCAGTTATAATGAAATATCCGGTCGTTATGCAGAAATGAAAGAAGAATTTTGTGTTCCGGATGTATTGCGTTCACAAAAAGCCCGTAATTACAAATATACAGAGGTTGAATCTGAATTAAATGCTGAATTGCTGGCTAAAATTGAAAAGCATTTTCAGGATTCTTATGAACTCTATCATGAACTGCTTGAAAAGGGTGTAGCTAAAGAACATGCGCGTATAGTACTGCCATTGTCTTTGTATACACAATTTTACTGGACGATTAATGCCCGCTCGCTTATGAATTTTTTGAATCTTCGAATGGATGATCATGCTCAATATGAAATTCGCGAGTTTGCAAATGCTATAAATGAAATGTTTGGTGAATATATGCCCTGGACTCAGGAAGCTTTTGGTAAATATATTGTTAATAAAGAAACCTGGGACCAGGATTGATCAATAAAATATACATGGTATTATGAAAATATATAAAAGAAGACCCCATTGGTTAAAAATTAAATTGCCGGGTGGCAACGATTATTCCAAGGTAAATGAGATCATACAGGATGAAAACCTGTTTACCGTTTGTCAAAGTGCCAGATGTCCTAATCAGGGTGAGTGTTGGAGTCGACGTACTGCAACATTCATGATTTTGGGAGATATCTGTACGCGTAACTGCCGTTTTTGTGCAGTGACAACCGGAAAACCCGGTGAACTGGATGCTGATGAACCCAGACGCGTTGCAAATGCTGTTAAAGCACTGGATTTACGATATGCAGTTGTAACTTCGGTTACCCGAGATGATCTTGCTGATGGAGGATCAGCCCATTTTGCAGAAACCATTCGACTGATTCAGGAAAAGCAACCCGATTGTAAAGTAGAGGTATTGATCCCTGATTTCAAAGGGAATGTTGAAGCCTTAAAAGCCGTACTCGATGCCAAACCTGACATTTTGAACCACAATGTTGAAACAGTACCTTCTTTGTATAGCAAAGTAAGGCCGCAAGCCAATTACAAACAATCTCTGACTGTTTTAGAAAATGCTTTCAAGATGGGAGCTGTTACAAAATCTGGTATTATGGTTGGTGTGGGTGAAACACTTGACGAGATAGTAAATTTAATGAAAGATTTGCTGGCTGTTAATTGCAAGATTTTGACCATTGGTCAGTACTTGCAGCCAACAAAAGACCATTTGGCTATTGAAAGGTTTGTTACTCCGGAAGAATTTGAACAGTATAAACAAATTGGTTTGGGACTGGGATTTGAGCATATTGAATCCGGCCCATTAGTTCGCAGTTCATATCATGCGGATGAGCAGTATTCTGGTTGTGGGGCCGCAGCATGAAAAAATCTCTAGACTCATATACCGAATCCAGCACACTGGCAATGCCTGCACATGCAAATACTATTGGTACCATATTTGGTGGATATTTGTTAAATCTGATGGATGAAACTTCTGCAATATGTGCCAGACGACATTCAGAAGCCAGGGTTACAACTGTTTCCGTAGAATCCGTTACATTTTTCAAACCCATACAGGTTGGTCATGTTATAACTGTTACGGCCGTCCTTTGCAGAACATTTACAACCTCAATGGATGTAGAAGTTGAAGTATGGGCCAGCAATACTTACAATGGAGATAAATTTTTAGCTGCCAATGGATTTTTTATTATTGTTGGAATGACCAAAGATCATAAACCTTGCAAGCTACCAGAACTGCACGCTGAAACACCTGAAGAACTCAAAAGATGGGAGCAAGCAGGTACAAGACGTAAAGCGCGCAAAGAGAGACGAGAAAATAATTAAGGAAAAATCATGGCAATTCTTGATGTAATCTATTACGGGCACCCTACATTACGAACCGTTGCAGAGCCTGTAAAACCCGAAGAGCTGGATGAGCAATTTTTAAACGATATGGTTGAAACCATGCACGAAAGAGATGGTGTGGGACTGGCGGCCAATCAGGTTAACGTACTGAAACGAGTTATTGTTGCTCATGATTTTGATAACACCTATGTTCTCATTAATCCTGAGATTATTGCGCACAGCGAATCCATGGAAGAGGGTGGTGAGGGCTGTTTGAGTTTACCGGGCTTGCAAGCCAATGTACCCAGGTATACCAAAGTTGTTGTTAAAGCATTGAACGAAAAAGGCGAACCTGTTGAAATTACTGCCAAAGGATTGTTGGCAATTGTCATGCAGCATGAAATAGACCATTTAAATGGCACTCTGTATATTGACAGAGCAGATCTTTCCACACTAGAGTGGATTGATAATGATGACCTTGAAGGTTTTCCTTCAAATAAGCCCGTAACACTCGATGAAGTGGATCGATTTTATGCTGAAAATCTGTTTGAAGAAGATGAAAAATTGTATTTCAACCCACAAAACAAATCCTGAGGTTCAAGATGGAAAGAAAAATTATATATAAAAGAAAACTTTCGAGCGAAGAAGCAAATGGAAGGTATGTTATGGTTTTGCTAGATAGCTTGAAACTCTTTCCAAAACCTGATGTTATATTTCAGGTTGAGGTTAAAGATGAAACGTTTGATTCAAAAATTTCAATTGTAAATTGCTGGTGCAGAGGTCCACAAAAACCACATGTTCATTACAGAATTGACCTAACACCATTTATTAAAACATTTCGTCCACATTTTGGACAAACGGTAACCTTTGAGCTCGTAAAGGATTCCGTTTATAAATTATCCTGATTTTCCTACACAATTAATAAAATTTCCAAAGCTTATGGAGTATTGAATCTATGCAGGCAATTATACTAGCTGCGGGTTACGCTACCCGTTTGTATCCGCTCACAAAAGATCGTCCCAAACCCTTGTTGCAATTGGGTACTAAAACACTTGTTGAGTATATTCTTGATGATTTTATAGAGCTGAATTGTATTGATAAAGTATATATAGTAACCAATGATAAATTTTCATCCAGTTTTGAAAACTGGGCCAGTGAAGTTAATAAGAAAAAGATTTTTCCCCAGTTTGATATTGTCATTGTAAACGATGGTACAACCAGCAACGAAACACGTTTGGGTGCAATTGCAGATATTCAATTTGTGTTGGATAAGCACAAGATCGATAGTGAACTTTTGGTTACTGCTGGTGATAATGTGTACAAATCATCGTTTGTTGATATGCTTGCCATGTATAGAGAAAAACAGGCTGATGTAGTGTTGGCACATCCTGTTGATAATCTTGAAAAGCTGCAACGTTCCGGTATCATGGAATTGGATGCCAACCAGCAAATTATTGGATTTGAAGAAAAACCACAGCAGCCAAAATCGAATTATGTAGCACCTGCATTTTATATGTATAGAAAAGAAACACTGCCTTTAATTAAAAAATACCTGGATGATGGCAATAATCCTGATGCGCCCGGAAATTTTACCGGCTGGCTGTATCAACAAAAATCGGTTTTTGCACATATTATGAAGGAAGCATATTATGATATTGGTACGCTGGAAGCGTATGAAAATGTGCAAAAGCTTTTCAAATAAGATATCGAGGAGATTGGGTTAACAAGAACTACGGAGGTTGAATGACCAGGGAAAAGGAATTAGCAATTGGTCTGGATTTGGGAGGAACATTTTTAAAATATGCTTTGGGCACCAAAGATGGCGAGTTGATTATATCACGCAAAACGCCAAGCAGGGCTCATGAAAGCATGGAAATGATATTCAAAGTTATTCTGGATTCAATTCAGGAATTGATCGATGAAGCTGATAAAATGGATGCTAAAGTCATTGCGATTGGTCTTGGTAGTCCCGGTGCGATCAACTTTGAAACGGGTAAACAAGTTGGCACTACACCCAATTTACCCAAATGGGTTGATGCAGATATTCGCGGACAAATTGAGGGGCGTTTTAATATACCTACATGGGCAGATAATGATGCAAATGTAATGGCATTTGCTGAAGCACGTCAGGGTGCCGCCAAAGGTGCTGCATACATGATTGCTTTGACACTGGGAACAGGAATTGGCGGTGGCATACTTTTAAATAATGAAATCTATCGAGGTTATAATTATGCCGGAGCTGAAATAGGGCACATGTCTGTTGATCTAAATGGTAAACCGTGTCCCTGTAACAATGTAGGATGTATTGAAAGATATGCTTCGGCAACAGGTATTGTAGAGACCTACTGCGAATTGAAAAGCATTCCCATTGATGGTATAAATACCGAATATATCTTTGCCAGGATCAAAGAAGGTGAAAAAGAAGCATTAGAAACCTTGAAAATTACTGCTAATTACCTGGGTTTTGCTCTTGCAAGTCTTGCAAATGTTTTTAATCCTAAAGTAATTGTGATTGGTGGTGGTGTTTCAGATGCGGGCGATGAACTGGTTGATGAAGTTTGGAAAGTATTGAGCAAGCATGCACTGGGCCCCAACCTGATTGGTTTGAAACTGAAACGTGCACAATTGGGTAATGAAGCAGGCATGGTAGGTGCAATGTGCCTGGCCGCTGAAATGTATGAAAAGCAGCAAAAAAATTGAGGGAAAAATGAAAATTCTTGTAGCCAATGTAGGCAGCACTTCATTTAAATTCAAATTGTTTGATATGGAAACCGAAGAGATACTTGCCAGCGGCAAGATTGAGAATATCGGTTATTCTGAATCTAAAATAGCTATTCAGGCATTGAATTCCGAGCAAAAGAAAACTGTGTCTTTTAACGGCTATACCGACGCTTTACAATACTGTATCGATTGCCTGGTGGGTGATGACAAGGTACTGAAATCATTGAGCGAATTAGGTGCAATCGGTTTCAAGACCGTCCATGGAAAAGGCATGATTGAATGCCGCGTTCTGGATGATGAGGTTTTGCAGGCCATGGAAGATTATGTATTTCTTGCCCCGGCCCATAATCCGCCATATATCAATGCCATCAAGAGTTTTCAATCATTGGTGCCTGAAATCCCGTGTGTGGGATTATTTGAACCGGCGTTTCACAAAACCATACCCGATTATGCTTATACGACCGGCATTCCTTACGAACTGGAACAAAAGCACAGCATACGTAAATATGGATTCCATGGGGCGTCACACCGGTTTATTTCACAATATGCTCCTACATTTGCCGAAATCGATCCCAATGACGCTAAAGTAATATCCTGCCATTTGGGTGGTAGCTCATCCATGTGTGCCATTAAAAACGGCGAGTCTATGGATACCAGCATGTCCTTTTCACCACAAAGCGGACTGTTAAATGCTAACCGATGTGGTGATCTCGATCCGTTCATACCATTGTTTCTGCAAAAAGAAGAAAACCTGAGTGTTGACGAGGTAGCTGAGCTCTTACAATCCCAGGGTGGACTTTCAGGCATTGCCGGCGGTAACAAGGATGTACTCCAGATTGAATTAGACGCCCTTGCCGGTGACAATCGCGCCAAACTTGCCATGCAGACCTATTGTTATCGCGTGAAAACCTACATAGGTGCCTATTATGCGGTTTTGAGCGGCTGTGATGTGGTGTCCTTTACCGGCGGCATTGGTGAAAAGAGTGCGCCGTTCCGTAAAGAAATCTGTACCGGACTCGAATGCCTGGGTATTGAACTGGACGAAGAGTTGAACAATAGCGTAAATGGAGAGGCGGTCATCTCTAAATCCTCATCCAAAGTTAAAATTGTGGTTGTAGAGACCAATGAGGAATTGGTTGTTGCTCGTGAAGTGTACAAGGTGGTAAAATAATTGAGGCTCAAATTCATGTTACATATAAAGATATGAACCAAAGCCTGAATCCAGATTATAATAGTTACAAGCTATTGGCTGTCAGCTCATAGCTTAGGGCTTGTACATGACGAGTGTAAATTTGATCGCCGGGTACATTTGAGCCCGGCTCAAATGTAGAGCAGGACTTTAGTCCTGAATAATGTATGCAGGGACAAATGTTCTCAAGTAATATACCACCCGGTACCCAAGTACCAGGCGATCAGATCTCATTTGAGACCTGATAACCGATTATTGATGACTTAAAACTAACAGCTAACAGCATATAGCTGGCAGCTTTTACCAAAAAATCCCTTGCATTTATGAAAAATCAATGTTATATTCCTATAATTAATTAAGGAAGATACATGCCAAATTATACTGTACATCATCACCATCATTTACATATTACCTAAAATAGGTGGGATGACCAGTATATCATTATAAATATTTTTTTATTACAGCCCACCGAAATTTCGGTGGGCTTTTTTTTTGTTTATGAATTAAATCAGGAGAATTGAATTATGGCCAGTCTCAGTACATTAAATGATACAGTTTTAAAGGTAGGTTTACCTAAGGGCAGTTTGCAGGAATCCACTTTTAGATTGCTTGAAAAAGCAGGATATTATTTTTCTGTCAGTTCACGTTCCTATTTTCCATCTATTGATGATGAAAACATCCAGGCGATTTTAATTCGTGCCCAGGAAATTGCAAAATATGTTGAAGACGGTGTATTCGATGTCGGTCTGACCGGTCGAGACTGGGTTATGGAAAACCGCGCGGATGTGGTTGAAGTGGGTGAATTGACATACGCCAAAGCTACCATGCGTCCTGTTCGCTGGGTATTGGCTGTACCGAATGATTCTGATATTAAAAGCGTTAAAGATCTTGAAGGAAAACGCATAGCCACAGAAATTGTACAATTGACCCAGGATTATCTCGAAAAAAACGGTGTTAATGCAGAGGTAGAGTTTTCATGGGGAGCAACAGAAGTTAAAGCCCCCACACTTGTAGATGCAATTGTAGAAGTGACCGAAACCGGCAGCTCTTTACGTGCAAATAATTTACGGATTGTTGATACACTTTTAGAATCCCGTACTTTGATTGTTGCCAATAAAGCCAGCTGGGAGATTCCCGAAAAGCGTCAAAAAATTGAAGATTTAAACATGTTATTGCAAAGTGCAATTCAGGCGGAAGGTAAGGTGGGTTTGAAAATGAATCTTCCTAAAAATAAAATTGATGAATTGATCAATGTTTTACCTGCCATGAAAAAGCCAACTATTTCATCGCTTTATGGTGAAGACTGGGTTGCTGTAGAAATCATTGTAGAAGAAAAAATGATCAAAGATTTAATTCCTACACTAAAACGTGCAGGGGCACAGGATATAATAGAGTATCCTTTAAATAAAGTCATTTTTTAAAAACGGATAGAAAAATGAATCTTTATCAAAAAGAAGAAATTAAGACCTTTCTGGACAAATTTGAATCCAGACGTACACAGGTTTCCGATGAAATCGACAACGCCGTTACGGTTATCCTAAAAAATATCCGTACACGTAAAGATGCGGCCCTTTTAGAATACACGGAAAAATTTGACAATGTAGATCTTTCCGCAATGGGTATCAAAGTACCTCTTGACGTATTGAAAAAAGCACATGCCAATCTTGATCCGCAATTGTTAGAGGTGATCCGGGAGTCACGCGATAATATCAAGCGTTTTCACAGTAAAGGATTGCCACAATCCTGGATGAGTTGGGAAGAAGACGGCGTTGTACTGGGGCAACGAGTTATGCCCCTTGAACGGGTTGGCATATATGTACCCGGAGGCCGTGCCGCGTATCCATCATCCATGCTGATGGGTGTTGTACCGGCCCAGGTTGCCGGAGTTAAGGAGATTATTGTTACCACTCCTGCGGATAAGGATGGAAATGTCAATCCAACAATTCTTGCCGCAGCATATGAACTGGGTATAACCCGTGTTTTTCGTGTGGGTGGCGCTCAGGCAATTGCAGCAATGGCATTTGGTACAGCTACCATACCACGAGTTGACAAGATTGTTGGCCCCGGCAATATCTATGTAGCCACAGCAAAAAAAATGCTGTACGGACAAATTGGTATTGACATGGTTGCCGGTCCAAGTGAAGTTGTGGTATTGGCAGATTCGACTGCAAACGCTGAATATGTAGCAGCAGATTTGCTGGCCCAGGCAGAGCATGATCCGCTAGCATCCTCTATTGTGATAACGGATTCAGAAACCCTTGCCAACAATGTAATAGAGCAGGTAGAAAAACAAACTAATTTACTTGAACGTTCAGAGATTATTGATTCATCGCTGAATGATTATGGTGCTGTCATACTTGCTGATTCCATGCAGGAATGTATAGAGATATCTAATCGACTTGCACCTGAACATTTGGGTTTACATGTAGAAAACGCATGGGAAGCTGTTGAAAATATCACAAATGCGGGCGCCATCTTTTTAGGTTCCTATTCACCCGAAGCTGTAGGAGATTATTGGGCAGGACCAAACCATGTATTACCAACAAATGGATCTGCACGATTTTTTAGTCCGTTACGTACCGAAGATTTTTTGAAAACCAGCAGTATTATCCATTATTCTCAAAAAGCTATTCAAAAGCATGGTAACAAGATTATTAAATTTGCAAACAGTGAAGCATTAACTGCACATGCACAATCTATATACAGGCGGATGGATAAATGAAAGAAGCGTGGTTTAAAAAATCAGTAGTACAGATGAATGGTTACACCTCACCACCTCAAAAAGACTTTTTGGCTAAATTGAACCAGAATGAAAATCCATTTGATGTGCCAGAGAATATAAAAGCTGATTTGTGCAAAAAGGCAGAATCATTGAGTTGGAACCGGTATCCCGTAAACTCTTCTCCTGAATTAAGGGCAAAACTTGCTAGTTGGCATCATGTTGATGCTGATCAAATCTTGCTTGGCAGTGGCTCTAATCAGATTTTGCAGACTTTATTTACAGCAGTACTTGAAGTGGGAGATAACGTATTATATAATCCCCCTGTATTTTCTTTGTATGAAATGTTTGCTGATCTATTGAACGCCAAAAGTCTTAAAGTTATGCATGAGCCTGGCAAAGAATATCCTATTGATCAGGTAGTGGATGTAATTAAAAAAGAGCAACCCAAGTTGATCGTTTTATGTTCTCCTGGTAATCCTACTGGCTATGAAATGGAAATGGATGATGTTGAAAAAATATGTTCTATTGCAAAGGGGCTTGTCTTTTTTGATGAGGCATACGGAGAATTTACGGAACTTTCAGCGATCTCGTTGTTAAATAAATATGAGAACCTGATTGTTTCACGAACTTTTTCTAAAGCTTTTAGTCTTGCAGGATTGCGGTTTGGCTATTTTTTGGCAAAACGACCTATAATTGAGCAGCTCGAAAAGATCAACATTCCTTATAATGTTAATATTTTTACAGAACTTGTTGCTAACAGATTATTGGATGATCTTTCAATCATGAAAAAGCAGGTTGCTTATTTGACTGAAGAGAGAGCAAGATTAATGCAGCAAATGCAGGATATCCCATCGATTAATGTTTATAGGTCATCTGCTAATTTTGTTATGTTTAATAGCAGCAAAGACATAGATTTGTTTAACGAGTTGAAAAATCGTGGTATATTGGTCAGAAATCTAAGTGGCTATCCATTACTAAAAGGATTCCAGCGTTTAACGATTGGGAACCGTTATGAAAATGATCTGTTTATTGAAAAACTAACTGAAACTGTTCAGGAATAAATTATGAGTAGAACAGCAGAATTGAGTCGTAAAACCCGTGAAACAGATATCCAGATTAAACTGGATCTGGATGGTACCGGTAAAGGCCAAATTAGCACAGGTATTGGCTTTTTTGATCATCTTTTAGATGCTTTTACAAAGCATTGTGCAATTGATTTGCAAGTAAAAGTCAAAGGTGATTTGCACATTGATGGTCACCATACTGTTGAAGATACCGGTATTGTATTGGGGCAGGTTTTTGAAAAAGCCCTGGGTACTGCCAAAGGTATAACCCGCTATGGAAATGCCTTTTGTCCATTAGATGAAGCACTGGCCAGAACAGTAGTTGATATTAGTGGAAGAGGTTTTTTTCACTATGATTGCAGCCTGGAGCCTAAAATGGTTGGCGATTTTGATGGAGAATTGTTTTCCGAATTTTTGCGCGCTTTTGCAATAAATGCCAAAATCACTTTGCATGTATCCCTGTTATATGGTACCAATCAACACCATGCATTTGAATCTATGATTAAGGCAACCGCACGGGCTTTGCGTATGGCACTGGAAGCAGATAACCGGTTAACTGATATACCTTCGACAAAAGGAGTTCTTTTATGATATGTATAGTGGATTATGAAGCTGGTAACCTGAGAAGTGTTCAAAAAGCAGTCGAGCATACGGGTACGGAAGCAAAAGTTACTTCTAGTCCTAAAGAAATACTTGAAGCAGATAAGGTAATCTTTCCCGGTGTAGGCGCTTTTGGCAAAGCTGTTGAAAAGATTGATCAGCTTGGTTTGCGTGATACCTTATTAGAGAGTATTGATAAAGGTAAGCCCTTTTTAGGGATATGCCTGGGTATGCAATTGTTGTTTGAATCAAGCGAAGAAAGTCCCGGCGTTAAGGGATTGTCTGTTTTTAAAGGACCTGTAAAGCGTTTTTCCAAAGATCTAAAGGTTCCGCATTTGGGTTGGAATGTGCTTATTCCCATAACTGAATCACCCTTGTGGAACAATATTGCTGATCAGAGTTTCTTTTATTTTGCTCATTCATATTATATTTCACCTGAGAATAGTGGAATCATTATTGGTGAAACCGATTACGGTATGAGAGTTCCAGTTGCCGTAAATAAAGAAAATGTATTCGGATTGCAGTTTCATCCGGAAAAATCACAGAAAATGGGACTACAAGTACTTGAAAATTTTGTAAATATCTAAGAGGCTGATACGTGATAATTTTACCGGCAATCGATTTGTTAGGCGGACAATGTGTTCGCTTAAAAAAAGGTGTAGAGAATACTGCAAAGCAATACAGTGATAATCCTCCACAAATGGCTAAACATTGGCAGGAACTGGGTTCAAAATATCTTCATTTAATAAATCTGGATGGTGCTTTTGGTAGGGCCCAAAAAAATATGCAAGTAATCAAAGATATTGTAAAATCAATAGATATACCAGTAGAGCTGGGTGGTGGTATCCGTACCATAGATGATGTCAAAAACTGGCTTGAACTTGGTGTAGACCGGGTAATTATTGGCACAACAGCCATCAATAATCCTGATATGATTAAGCAAGTTGTAGATGAGTTCGGTCCCGAACGGATTGTAGTTGGAATAGACGCAAGAAATAACAAAGTTGCTGTTGATGGCTGGGAAACCCAAACTGACAAAGATGTATATGATTTAGCCGCTGATATGAAATCAAAAGGTGTAATACGTATTGTATACACCGATGTTGATCGTGACGGCGCATTAACAGGTCCCAATATTGAAAATACTCTAAACCTGGCTGCAAAAAGCGGATTAAAGGTCATTGCTTCGGGTGGTTTTGCAAATTATGAACAGTTTCAGGCCCTTGCTGATAGAAATGAACCCAATATTGATGGCGCAATAGTAGGTACTGCCATTTATGAAAATAAAGTTGATTTACAAAAGTTGAATGAAATGTTTAATTGAAAGATTGAAATATGTTAGCAAAACGGATAATACCTTGTCTTGATGTAACAGAAGGACGCGTGGTAAAAGGAATCAATTTCTTAAACCTTGTAGATGCGGGTGATCCCGTTGAACAGGCAAAATATTACGATGAACATGGTGCAGATGAGCTTGTTTTTCTGGATATTACCGCATCATCTGATAAGCGGGAGATAATGCTGGATGTAGTGAGACGGACGGCTGAACAGGTTTTTATGCCACTGACTGTTGGCGGAGGTGTTAGAACTGCGCAAGATGCACAGGTTTTGTTGAAAAACGGTGCAGACAAGGTAACAATGAATACTGCAGCAGTCCATAATCCTGATTTGTTAAGGGAATGTGCCGAGAGGTATGGCAGTCAGGCGACAGTCTTAGCAATTGATGCCAAAAGAAAAGATGACAAATCCTGGCAGGTTTATATATATGGTGGTAGAGAGCCTGTTGAAAGAGATGCGCTTGAATGGGCCCAGGAAGCCGAAGAAATGGGAGCAGGAGAAATTCTTTTGACATCAATGGACCGTGATGGTACCAAGATTGGTTTTGATATAGAATTAACACGTACCATTTCCCAGGCAGTCAGTATACCCGTTATTGCATCCGGTGGTTGTGGTGAATTAAAACATTTTAAAGATGTATTTCGTGATGGTGCTGCAGATGCTGCACTAGCAGCTTCAATTTTTCATTACCGTGAAAATTCAATTCGAGAAGTTAAAGATTATTTAAAAGAGAGGAACATTCATGTCAGAAATTGAAAATGTAACAACAGAAGATTTTATCAATAGATTAAAGTTTGATGACAAGGGATTAATCCCTGCAATTGTTCAGGATAACGCAGATGGCGCAGTATTGATGTTGGGCTATATGAATAAAGACAGTGTAAAGATGACACTGGAAAAACAATTGGTTACGTTTTGGAGCCGTTCACGCCAGGAATACTGGACAAAGGGAGAAACTTCAGGAAACTTTTTGCAGTTGGTGGAATTGTATACAGATTGTGATAATGATACAATTCTGGTTAAAGCAATAGCAAAAGGTCCCACTTGTCATACAAACAAGCGCAGTTGTTTTTCATGGAAACTTGAATCCAAATAAATGTGGTTATTATGAAATATACCAGACTAATTTTCGTTTTGTTTTTGCTTTTATTCTCAACTTCTTTGTTTTCCCAGATACTATTTCGGGAAAGTACATTTGAAGAGTTTGAATATCCGGATTCTTTTAGTGACAATGATTTTGTAGAATATCTTGAAAAACGAGAGCAGGTCAAATTTCCCAAAGCTCGTACAATGCGCATTATGAGTTTTTTAACCCGTGATGATCCACGTACCGTTGTTGCTCATTATACGAGATTATGTGGTCAGCGGTTTTACAAGGTAGGTGACAGGTTGGTATATAATTTTTCTGAAATTAACCGACAATCAGCAAACAGAATAGAGATTTATCCTGTTAAAATTCCACGTGTTGCCAGCAGTTTTTGGCCAACACGGATTGATATTTTTCTTATCAGCTATCCGGTAACAGTAGATTTGCCTCAGAATTTAGATAGGTCTATTGAAGACTTGAGAAAGCTGGCAGGAAATCTTACATATGAAGGGAAATTGGAAGAAGAAGTTGCGTTAATGGAAATGGAAGAGTTGGGTTCTGATGCAAATGTATTTGTGTTATCAACCCAAAAGTCCTTTGAAAGCGTTTACCGTTTCTTTAGAAACCGTTACGGTACAATACGGATCATTCCGGCAATTGATGGTGATGTCTATGTAAGAGATTTTGACTTTGATGCTACCCGCAAGCTGGGTTTGCAGCGGAAAAATATAACTTTGATAATTCGTGTTGATGAGAATCCGATTATAATTGATGAGCAAGGAAATTCCCAGGTATATCATGATCATGTATTTATCAAATACATGTTTTATTACAATGAGGAAGAACAATAAGAGCATCAATCAAAAATCAAGAAATTGCTTGCATATCAATTATCAAATTTATACAATGTAATCGTTTATAAATTGGGATTTTAACCCGGGATTTATATGGAAATTGCACAAGCGGATTCTTTATTTTCAATAGAAAAAACATCCAGTGGTATTCACTGGATTGTATTTAATGACACAATATCTATTATTGCTTTAACCTTGGGTGTTGGGATATTTATTATTTCATATTTTGCAGGGGGAAGGGAAAATAAAAGCCGTATATTTTTCAGTATTATTTTTTCGTTATTGGTCAGTTTCTTTTCAATGCCATTATTTATCAAAGCATGTGAGTGGTTGGGAATTGCAGGAACACCATGGGGTGATATTGCGCTTGTTACATTTGTTATGATCTTTGTTGCTGCAGTTGCTTCAAATGCATATGAAATTGTTACTGTTAGCGCTAAAGAAGCAAGACCACCTGACTAATGAATGTTAAAATTTTATTTTTATTCTTGATTTTTTATTTTCTATTCATTACATTATCCGGCTATTGGTTATAGAGTTGATAAATAATAACAGGGAATTACATGCTTACACCAAGAAAGCGTCTGACAAAAAAAGAACTAAAAGAAGACAAGTTAGTTACTTTTTATTTTAATGCCCAGGATTGGGTTGAAAACAATTCAAAAATTCTGTTTATCGGAATAGGTGCAATTGTTGTTGTTTTACTATTGTCTTTTTATGTAATATCGTCAAAACAAAAAGCTGAATCTTCTGCAAGTGTAGAATTGGCAATTGCTATGCGTTCCATATCAAGCAATGATTACGAATCAGCCAAGCCAGTATTGCAGAACATTATCAGCACCTATGGATCAACTCAGAGCGGTAAATTGGCCCAATATTACCTTGGTAACGCACTGTTTCAAACAGGTGATTACGAACAGGCTGAAAAGCATTTTTCCGATTTTGCAAAAAGTTTTAAAGGTGATGATTATGTAAAAGCCTCTGCCATGGCGGCTGTTGCAGCTTGTCATGAGCAATTAAAAGAATACGAAAAAGCAGCACAGCAGTATGTAAAAACTGCTAACAAATTCCCTGAATCTTTTACAGCTTCTGAGAATTTATTAAAAGCAGCCAATTGCTATAGTTTGGCAGGAAACCCACAAAAAGCTGCAGAGTTATATGATACCATTGTTCACGATTATCCGGATTCTGAGGAAAAAGATGAAGCGTTGTTGCTCAAATCCGTAATGTAGTTTTTTATTTGAACAATAGAAAATTCTTGATTTTAAGGATTTTCTTTAGTATATTTATAAACTCAAAGTGGGCTCACCGGGCCCACTTTTTTGTTGTAAAGTGAAAAATATGGCGATTGATATAGAGATTATAAAAAAAATAGTTCTACCTGTTCTTGAGGAGATGGATCTTGAACTGGTAGATTTGGAAATTTTGGGTAATAGCCGCAAACGGATTATACGTATTTATATTCACAGGCAGGGTGGAGTTAAGCTTGAGCAATGTGAAAAAACCAGCAGAACTATTGCTGAAATCCTTGAGCGAGATGATGTAATTCAAGAGCGCTATGTTCTTGAGGTTTCTTCTCCTGGCTTGACGCGTCCCTTAAAGACAGCCCGAGATTTTGAGCGCAATATTGGCGAAAAGGTCAAAGTAGTGCTTGGTGATGAAGAGAAAAGTTTAGAAAAAACAGGTACCATACATACTGTTGAAGCGGAACAGGTCGTTTTAACGGATGGTGATAAAGAACATGTGTTCAATATAACTGAATTAAAGTCCGCTAAAATCATTATTGAATTTTAGTCACTACAAGACAGGTATTTAAACATGAAAAGTGAAATTGTTCAGGCTTTTGCCGCACTCATTAAAGAAAAAAATGTAGAAAAAGAAGTGTTGACGAAAATCATGGAAGAAATCTTTTTGTCCATGATTAAGAAAAAGTATGGTACTTCTGATAACTTTGATGTTTTTGTCAATATGGAAAAAGGTGAAATTGAAATTTACCAAAGCAAGACTATTGTCGAAGATGTTGAAGATGAGGTTACAGAGATCAATATTCAGACAGCCCAAGAGTCTGAACCGGATTTGGAACTGGGCGATGAATACCTTGAAATCATTAATCCTGCTGCATTTGGCCGTAGATTAATTATTTCAGCGAAACAAAACCTGAATCAGCGTATTAAAGAGTTTGAAAAAGAACAAATATACGATGAATTTAAAAACCGTTCTGGTGAAATTGTTAGTGGAGAGATTCGTCAGATCAATCGTGATGAAATCTTTATCAATGCAGAAAACACTGAAATGGTTTTGCCAAAGTATGAACAAATACCAAATGAAAAATATAGACGTGGTGAATCCATACGTGCAGTGATCAAAGAAGTTAAAAAAACGGCTCGTGGTCCTGAGATAATTATTTCACGTTCTGATCCCATGTTTCTTTCGAGATTGTTTGAACTTGAAGTGCCTGAAATTTATGAAGGTATTATTGAAATTCGTGCAATTACCCGTGAGGCGGGCGAACGAACAAAGATTGCTGTTTATTCTAACGATAAACGCATTGATGCTGTTGGTGCTTGTGTGGGTATGAAAGGAATGCGTATTCAGGCAATTGTAAAAGAATTAAATAATGAAAAAATAGATATCATCAACTGGAGCAGCGAACCTGAAATTTTTATAACTCGTGCTCTTAGTCCAGCAAAACCAAAGCGTATTGTTATTGACGAAGAAGCTCGTAAAGTAATTGCCGTTTTGGATGATGAGCAAATTTCTTTGGCAATAGGTAAAGGTGGTCAAAATCGTAGATTGGCTTCACGGTTAACTAATTTTGACATTCAGACTGTTCGTGATGATGAGTATAAAGAGATAATAGAGTCTGAAAGCGGCCTTGATCTGCCACTTACCGAAGTGGAAGATATTCCAGGAAAATTAAAAAAGACTCTGCTTGTCGGTGGATTTGAAACAATACGTGATATTGTTGAGGCAGATCTTGACGAGTTGACCCATTTACCGGGTGTTGGAGAAAAAACCGCAGAGAAATTAAAAGAGTCTTTGCAAAAGAATTTTCAAAATCAGGGAGATGAAGGCCAGGAAGTGGAAGAGCCTGAAGAATCTGATGATGAAGATTTAGTTGATGATTCTAATGACATTGAAAATGATTCAGAGCCGGTAGTTGAAGAATCGGAAGAAGATGAATCGGAAGAAGATGAATCGGAAGAAGATGAATCGGACGTAGATGAGACTAATGAAGATGAGTCAGAATCTACTGATGAGACACCGGATAAAGAAGATAAAGAATAATTGAATAGTGAATAGGTAGCGCCATAACAACGGGAGTTTTTTTTGGCTGTTAAAAAAAGAGTATTTCAAGTTGCGCGAGAGTTTAATATTTCCAACGAAGCTTTGATCGAATATCTCACCGGTCTTAACTTTGATATACGCAATCATATGAGCCCTTTATCGGATGATGCGTATAACAAGGTAATGGAAAAATTCGGAGAGACCACTGTTCAGCCTGTTGAAAATGTTGATGAAGAGCAGGAATTCCGTAAAAGATTGCGTGATAAACAAGCGATCGAAAAGGAAAAAAGCGAAAAAGCCAAAGAAGAGCTGGAAAGGCGTATTCGTTTTGCCAAAGAGCTTGCTGAAGAAATGCCCAAGTTGAAACACAGGCAAGAGCAACAAGATCGTACAGTAGAAGTATCTCAACCAGTAGATACTAAAGATGAAGCAAAGGCTTCCAGTCCATCGCAGCAAATCCCGAAAGCTACTGAAGAACAAGAAGCAAAGCCAAAACCACGTGTAAAGAAAAAATTAAAAATTATAGAAATACCACCAGAGCAAAAAGGAAGTCGCCAAAAACCCAAAGAAGATCAAGGTAAAGCTGAATCAAAGTCTACCAGAGAAAAACCTGGTGAAAAAACATCTCCGGCACCGAAAGATGGAGCAGGGCATGGTGATTCGGATAAAGGATCTCAGGAGGGACGTAAAAAGCGTCGTCGTAAGCCTCGTGGTAAAAAAACTGGTGAAGATCAGCCTAAACCAGAAGAAGCTTTGGCAACATCAAAGCGTTCAAAGAAAAAGAAAAAACGCCGTCCTGTATTTAATGAAGAAGAAATTCAATCAAATATTCGTCAAACTTTGGCATCCATTGATGATTCTGCTAAAGGCAAAAAGCGTAAACGTAGAATACAGGAAGATATTGAAGAAGAGAGTGAAATTAATCCAGTTATCAAAGTTAGTGAGTTTATGTCTCTTGCTGAACTTGCAAACCTGATGGATATTGAATCTACAGAGTTGATTAGAAAATGTATGGAACTAGGTATGATGGTTTCTATTAATCAACGACTTGATATGGATTCTATAACATTGCTCGCTTCTGAATACGAATATGAAGTTGAACCACTCGCAGAATTTGGTGAAGATCTTTTAGAACAAATGGATGAAGACGATGAAGATGAAGAT
This sequence comes from bacterium, assembly GCA_963693055.1. Classification (GTDB taxonomy): domain Bacteria; phylum Zhuqueibacterota; class Zhuqueibacteria; order Residuimicrobiales; family Krinioviventaceae. Next base: position 2,907,509 of record OY843751.1, on the reverse strand, counting down.
CTTCAACCCAGACCACCTGTTGTAACCATCATGGGACACGTGGATCATGGTAAAACTTCATTACTTGATTATTATCGTAATAGTAATATTATAGCTGGAGAATCTGGTAGTATTACCCAGCACATAGGTGCTTATGAAGTGCATCTGAATGGCAAAGCCATAACATTTTTAGATACTCCTGGTCACGAAGCATTTACAGCTATGCGTGCTCGTGGTGCCCAGATTACTGATATTGTAATTCTGGTTGTAGCAGCAGATGATAATGTGATGCCTCAAACTATTGAAGCTATCAGTCATGCTCGTGCTGCTGAAGTCCCTATTGTAGTAGCTATTAATAAAGTTGACAAGCCCAATGCTAACCCTGATATGATCAAAAAACAACTTGCTGAACATAATGTATTGATTGAGCAATGGGGCGGAAAGTACCAGTGCATAGAAATATCCGCAAAAACAGGTCAAGCTTGTGATCAACTACTTGAGTCAATTTTACTTGAAGCTGAAATGCTAGATCTTAAAGCGAACCCTGATAGAAGAGCTAAAGGTGTAGTAATTGAATCCCGACTTGACAAAGGCAAGGGTGTTGTATCTTCAATTTTGGTACAAACAGGAACCTTAAAAGTAGGCGATCCGTTTGTAGCAGGTACCTATAGCGGTAAAGTTCGTTCAATGCTTGACGAACGAAATAAACGTATAAAGTTAGCTGGTCCTTCTCAACCCGTACAGGTATTGGGTTTTGACGGTTTACCTCAGGCTGGTGATACTTTTATTGTGTTGGAATCTGAAAGAGATACGAGAGATATTAGCCAAAAACGTCAAATACTCCAACGTGAGCATGATCTGTGGAGTAATCGTCCACGTACATTGGATGAGATTTCAAGACAGATCCAGAAAGGCCAGGTTGAACAACTCTCAATCGTTGTTAAAGCTGACGTTGATGGTTCAATTGAAGCTATTATTGATTCATTGTTGAAATTATCAACTGATGAAGTTACTGTAAATGTCATTCACCGTGGTGTTGGCGCTATATCCGAATCTGATGTATTGTTAGCTTCTGCGTCAGGAGCAATTATTATCGGCTTTCATGTACGCCCGACCACCAAGGCTCGTGAACTGGCAAGTAAAGAAAATGTTGATATTCGTTCATATGAAGTTATTTATGATATTATTGAAGATGTAAAATCAGCCCTTGAAGGTTTCCTCAAACCTACTATTACGGAACAAAATGTGGGTACTGTGGAAATCAGACAAACATTCAAGGTCCCCAAGATTGGTACAATTGCCGGATGTTATGTAACCAATGGCAAAATCAACAGGAATCATCGTGTAAAACTTTATCGTGATGATCGTTTGATTCATGACGGCAAGATTTCATCCCTCAAACGCTTCAAGGATGATGTTAAAGAGGTAAATTCTGGCTTTGAATGTGGAATTGGTATTGAAGGTTACGATGATCTCAAAGTAAATGATATTATCGAATCTTATGAACTCATTGAAACCAAACGTACTTTGGAATAAATGATGCTGGTAGGAATTTTTCAATTTCTATTAATAATTCCTGCAAGTGAATCGTTAAAAGAAAAACGATTCGTAATTAAGAGCATTAAAGATAAATTGCAGAACAAGTTTAATATTTCCATTGCAGAAGTAGATGAACTTGATAAATGGCAAAAAGCTACAATTGGTATTTCTATTGTAGCAAATGAAAAAAAGATTATTGAACAAACATTTACCAGAATCTTTAATTTTCTGGATAATCATGATCAGGTGGAAATACTTGATCATCAAAAAGAGATAATATAAATTTTATGAATTATAAACGAGCAGACAGAGTAGCATCGGTAATACAAAATGTGGTCAGCAGTCAATTATTGCGAGAAGTACAGGACCCTGCTGTTCAATTTGTTACTATTACCAAAGTTAAAGTTACTGATGATATTCGTCATGCAAAAATATATTTCAGCGTTCTTAAAGATGACCAGTTAGAAAATGCTCAGGATGCGTTAGAACGTTCAAAAGGAATGCTGCGTAGTGCTGTGGGTAAGCAGATGAAATTAAGACATGTACCCACATTGGCTTTTTATTATGATGATTCTGCTGCTTATGCACATCATATTGAAACATTATTACAGCAGATACGAACAGAAAAATAGCCAAGTTTTAGAATTTATGAATATTGAAAAACCGGATATTGTATTAAACATAAATAAACCTATTGGTTGGTCGTCAAACGATGCAGTCCGGTATGTTAAACGCATTTTCCCCAATTTTAAAGTTGGGCATGCAGGTACACTCGATCCATTTGCAGATGGAGTATTGCTTGTCTGTGTTGGTCGCGCTACCAAGCGAGTAAGTGAATTGATGGACTCGGAAAAAGAATATGAAGCAGATATTTATCTGGGTTCTGAAACTAATACATTAGATGTTTCTGGTAACATTGTAAAAACTTGTGATCTGGTTGAACTTGATGATATTTTGTTGCGTAAAACCAGTGAACAATTTACAGGCATTATAGAGCAAGTTCCGCCAGACTTTTCTGCATTAAAGGTAAATGGCAGACGATCTTATGAGATAGTTAGAAATGGTGGAAAGGTTGAATTGGAAAAAAGGAAAATTACAATTTACAAATTGAATTTGAAACAAATTTCACTTACTCACGTTAAAATGCAAGTTACCTGTTCTAAAGGCACCTATATTCGTACTCTTGCACAAGATATTTGTAAATATTTAAATACTTGTGGATATTTGCAAAAATTAACACGTGTTAGAATAGGTGAGTTTAATTTAAAGTCTACGACAGAAATAAATGATGTTAATAAATATTTGCATAAAAACAGTTTTTAATGGATAATACTGAAATTGGAAACGATCTGGGATTTTAATAATATATTTCTAAAAAGTGACAGCGTTGTAACTGTTGGCACTTTTGATGGTATTCATAAAGGACATCAAGAAATTATTAATAATCTTGTTGCCGGTGCAAAATCATTAAATGCCAAATCTACTCTTGTAACCTTTGAACCCCACCCCGGTTTAGTTGTTGGAAACCGTGGAAAAATACCTTTAAACCTTTTGACTACAATTGAAGAGAAATCAAAACTCCTGGAAGGTATGGGTTTAGACAGGTTAATTGTAACCAATTTCACGAGTGCTTTTGCGTCGATGACTGCTGAAGAATTTATTACTCAGATTTTACTTGAAAAGCTTCATATGAAGCGAATAATTATTGGACATGATCATTCATTTGGAAAAAACCGTAAAGGTAATATCGATTTATTATCAGATTATGGCAATGATAATGATTTTTCAATTGAATCTTTATCTCCGGTTACAATCAAAGATGAAATAGTAAGCAGCACACTTGTTCGAAAAATGGTTTATGATGGTAATGTTGAAAAAGCATCTAATCTTTTAGGTAGAGAATATTCTATTACCGGTCAAGTTGTAAAAGGTGACGGACGTGGCCGAGAATTAGGTTATCCTACTGCAAATATAAAACCCTATTCTCAATACAAGCTTATACCTAAAGAAGGTGTGTATGCTACACATATAAAAATTGACAATGAAATATTTAATTCAGTAACCTATGTGGGTCCCAGACCTACATTTAACTTGTCACACAAGGTTATTGAATCTCATATTTATGACTTTGACAGAGATATTTATAACAAGCATGTTGAATTATACTTTACTAAATTTATTAGAGATGATATAAAGTTTAATTCAGCACATGAATTATTACCACAAATAAAACATGACAAAGAAACAGCTTTTGAAATATTAAAGCAATTGTAAACAATGGTTGGAGGTTTTAAATGCCCGTAACAAACGAAAGAAAACAGCAACTTGTTGAAGAATTTGGTACAAACAGCAACGATACCGGTAATACCGAAGTACAGGTTGCAATTTTAACCGAACGTATCAATGATTTAACAAAGCATTTTCAAACTCATTCTAAAGATCATCATTCAAGAAGAGGTTTGCTGAAATTGGTAGGTAAACGTAGAAGAATGCTTGATTATCTCAAGGATAATGATATTGAAGAATACCGTGTATTGATCAAAAAGTTGGGTATTCGTCGCTAAATCAGTATTCTCATAATTTAGCTATCATTTACCATTAGAAAGGAGGTTTTCGAATGATTGACGTGAAAGGCATATCACGTTATTATGGCCGGTTTGCAGCTGTGGACAATATCTCCTTTCAGGTAGAAAAAGGTGAAATTTTGGGATTTTTAGGCCCGAACGCAGCTGGTAAGACAACTACCATGCGTATTTTAACAACCTATCTACCTGCAACAACAGGAACTGCATCCGTTGCCGGTTTTGATGTGCATGAACAATCAATGCAAGTAAGAAAACGTATTGGTTATTTACCTGAAACACCACCATTATATCAGGAAATGCGAGTAAAAGATTATCTCTCATTTGTTGCTAAAATTAAAGGTGTTGAAGCAAAACAAAACAAAAAAGCTGTTAATGATGCTATGGGTAAGACCTATATTACCCATGTAAGTAATCGAGTTATTAAACATCTATCAAAGGGATATAAGCAGCGTGTTGGGTTGGCCCAGGCGTTGGTTCATAATCCCGAAGTATTAATATTAGACGAACCTACTGTTGGTCTTGATCCAAAACAGATCATCGAAGTTCGTGAATTAATTAAAAGTCTGGCTGGTGATCACACTATTATTTTGAGTACACACATACTTCCCGAAGTAAGTATGACATGTGAACGTGTGGTTATCATCAATAAAGGCAAGGTTGTGGCAGAAGATACACCAGAAAACCTGACTAAAAACCTTGCCGGTTCCCAACAACTGACAGTTCAGGTAGGGGGCCCTTTGAAGGATATTGAATCCAAACTGAGTACTATTCAAGGGGTCGATACAATCCGTATAGAACAAGGAACCAGCCCGGAACAGGGTTCAATTATAATTGAATCTAATTCGTCAGTAGAAATAAGACCTCTTGTAGCCAGGTCCATTGTGGAAAATGGATGGTCATTGTATGAACAAAAGTCTCAAGATATTAGTCTTGAAGATGTGTTCCTGCAATTGACAACCAAAGAGGAGGGAGCCGTAGAATGAGAAATTATATTGCAATAATGAATCGGGAGTTAAAATCCTACTTTGCGTCTCCAATTGCATATGTTGTAATTGGATTGTTTCTATTACTTTCCGGATTATTCTTTTATCTAATTATTTCAAATTTTGTTCAAATGTGCATGCAAGCGGATATGCAGGCGCAATACTATCAAATGCAACCTCCAAAGTTGAATGTCAATATGATGGCTATTCGTCCTGTTTTTCATAATATGAGCCTGTTTGCATTGTTTTTTCTTCCACTTGTAACAATGCGTTTATTTTCGGATGAAAAACGCACAGGTACCATAGAACTTTTATCAACATCACCAGTTACTAATTTTCAATCCATTTTGGGTAAATTTTCTGCAGCAGGTTTACTTTTCATTATCATGCTTGCAGCTTCTTTTATCTATATGTTATTGTTAATGGTTTTTGGAAAACCTGAAATTGGTCCCATTTTTAGTGGTTATTTGGGGATGCTGTTATTAGGATTATCATATGTTTCTTTTGGGTTATTTTTCTCAACTATTACCGATAATCAAATCATAGCAGCTGTTAGTACAGTTACTTTTATTTTATTCTTTTGGGCCATTGGCTGGGTTTCCAGTTTTGTCAATCCGGAAATTGGTAAAATATTATCAAATTTTTCTCTTATTGAACATTTTGATGATTTTGCCAAAGGTGTTATTGACACCAAGCATATTATTTTCTATATCAGTTTTATTTTTATGGGTCTATTCCTTTCTTATATTTCGATCGAATCTGCAAGATGGAGGGGAAGATGATTAAAAAATTCGCAAATATTGTTGGCTGGTTAGGACTTGCATTGGTCTTGCTAGGCTTGATTATATATTCAATTAATCTGGTTATGGGCGTACTCAATTGGGTATTGCTTGGATCCGGATTGTTTTTACTTTTAACTTTTATTATTTTAAAATTCAATACCATTAAAACAGGATTAAACAGTAGATCAACAAAATTTGGTACAAACGCGGCTTTTATGATCATTTTTGTTTTGGGTATTGTAATCGTTGTTAACATACTATTTGCTCGTTTCTCGTATCGGGCAGATCTAACCGCATCTAAATTTTTCAGCTTAGCTGAGCAAACCCGCAAAGTTTTGGAAAATTTGGATAAAGATGTTAAAATTACCGGTTTCTTTAAAACGGGTGAAGAAGCACGTTTACAGGAAATGCTTGACGAGTATTCTCATTTTACATCTAGGCTTAAATATGAATTTGTAGATCCTGATAAAAAACCAGGAATTACTAAAAATTTTGGTGTTAAATCTTATGGTACCATTGTTTTTGATTGTGCTGGCAAACAGGAAAGAATCAATAATGTTACCGAAGAGGAAATAACCAATGCGCTTATTACTGTTACACGTGATAAAATTAAAAAGATTTATTATTCTAAAGGACATGGTGAAAGAGATTTTGATAATGCATCGCAAACTGGTTTCACCAAAGCCAAACAATCTATTTTAGACGAAAATTACCAGATTAGTGAATTAGTACTTGCAATAAATCCTCAAGATTCAATTCCTGATGATTGTAGTGTACTGATTATTGCTGATCCCCAGACTGAATTATTTGATATTGAAAAAGAAAAAATTACCAACTATTTGGCCAGTGGTGGAAAAGCCATGTTCCTGATTGATAGTGATTCTCCATCAGGTTATAGTGACTTTTTAGCTAAATATGGTTTTGTAATTGGTAATGATATTGTGGTGGATGCGTCTGGTATTGGCCAACTCTTTGGGGCAGGTCCAACAATTCCAATTGTTTCCAAGTATGGAGATCATGCAATATCTAAAGATTTTAATGTAATGACTTTTTTCCCGCTTGCAAGATCAATTGCTGAAAACCCGGATAAAGCGCCGGATATTTCATTTACTTCAATTGCTCAAACAAGTCCTCAAAGTTGGGCTGAAACCAGTCCAATTGTGTCTGATCGGGTATCATTTGAAGATAACCAGGATATTAAGGGTCCTGTGACTGTTTTCGCCGTTAGCGAAAAGTCTGTTGTGAATCCTGCGTATGCTCCTGATAATGGAGAAATTAAAGAGTTTAAATCCAGAATTGCCGTTTTTGGAGATGCGGATTTTGCAAGTGACAGTTACCTGAGTGTTCAGGGAAATAATGATTTATTTATGAACACTATAAGCTGGTTGGCAGAAGAGGAAGATCTAATATCAGTTCGTCCTAAAAATCCTGAAGACCGGCGTTTAAATTTAACTCAAAAACAATCTCGATTGATTTTGTATTTGGGTGTAATATTACTACCTGTATTGATTTTTATCACTGGAATTGTTGTATACGTTAAACGAAAATAATCCAATTCTGCCGGAGTAAATTCCGGCAGAATTTTTGTTTTCAGATAGTGGGTAGCAACCAGTTAAAACAAATTGTGGAGATTATCTGGATGAATTTTAAAACAACACTTGTTATGGCTATCGTTTTTGCTATAGGTGTTGCAACCGTACTATTTTTAAATAAATCGGATAAAGATAAAAAAGAGCAAGAACAGATAGCTGGAAAACTGTTAACAGTTGAAAAAGACAGTATAGATCAAATCATAATAGAACCTTTGGGTATACATCTAGTTAAAAATGTTAATAACTGGAAAATTACAAAACCAATTGAATACGCGGCTGATAACAGTGCTGTAAATTCAATTACCAGTCTTTTTGGCTGGGCAAATATGGAAAGGACAGTGTCTTCTGATCCTTCACAATACTCTAATTTTGGATTGTCACCAGCCAAAGGAAAGTTAATTATTGGACACCAGAGTGTTTTAGATACTTTTTATATCGGAGATAAAACACCAACAGAGGCAAATATTTTTGCCAAACGTTCCGGAAGTGATGATGTATTTTTAACAACTACCAGTCTTGGCAATTTTTTGGAAAAAACATTGTTTGACATGCGTGATAAAAAGTTACTGGATATTGAAAGCTCAATGTTGAGCGAAATCAAAATCCAAAATAAATATGACACAATTGTTTTGAAAAAGAATGGAGCCTCTTGGAATATTACATCACCTGTAGAGTGGGAGGTTACTTCTACAAAGATAAGCGCCATTACCAACTCGCTGAACAGCGAGCAAGTTAAAGAGTTTATTGATACTCCTGGTACATTATCTCAATATGGATTATCAAAACCGTCAATGAAGCTCAATTTTATTTTAGGTGATAATCAATTTGTAAAAACTTTGCTTGTTGGTAATAAAATCGGAAACAAGTGCTATGTTAAAGATGAATTGAAAAGCAATATCTTTATGGTAGATACAACGTTTGTTGGTAGATTTATGGCCCCGGTTGCAGCATTCAGAAACAAGCAAATTACAGATATTAATTCTGATTTTGTAAATAAAGTTGAATTATTATACAATAAACAACACCTTGTTTGTGTTAAAGATACATCAGATACGTGGTTTATTGAATCAGAAAATAACGCCAAAGCAAGAAATTGGAAAATGATGGGCATTGTACGCGAAGCATCACGAATGACTGTAGATGAATTTGTATCAGATAATCCATCATCACTTGATCAATATGGATTAAAAGCGCCAAATGTAGTATGCAAATTATTTCAGGATAATAATCTTCTCCTGGAACTCCATATTGGCAAGACAAAAGGTGATAAAAAATATATTAAAACAACAGAAAAAGCTTCTGTTTATCTGTTTAATGCGCTTAAATTGGAAAAATTTGAGCCTGTATTAACAGATTTGTTGGAAACTGCAGAACAAGCAGTGAATTAATTAATAGCACAGTGCTATTGTTCATATACCTGTAAAACAGTATTAATCGGGTATTGAATTCGAATGGAGGAATAATGATTCATAAAAAACAATACGACCTTAATGGCCAACCTTTTATCCTGGAGACCGGTAAACTGGCTAAACAGGCCAATGGTGCTGCATGGGTACAATTGGGTGAAACTGTTGTACATGCAACCGCGGTATGTTCCAAAGATGCACCACCCGATCAGGACTTTTTCCCACTTTCTGTAGACTATCGGGAAAAAGCATATGCTGTAGGTAAAATTCCAGGAGGCTTTCTGAAACGTGAGGGTCGTCCTTCTGATACAGAAATTCTAAGTGCCCGATTAATTGATCGTCCTATAAGACCCTTGTTTCCAGATAATTTTTTAAATGAAGTACAAATCATGGTTATGGTTCTTTCAGCCGACCGTGAAAATGATGCCGATGTTTTAGGTATTACTGCGGCATCTTTGGCTTTGAGCTTATCAAACATTCCTTTTGAAGGTCCCATTGCAGGTGTTCGTGTTGGTAGAATTGATGGTAAATTTGTTGTGAATCCAACCTTTGAACAAAAAGCTGCCAGCGACATGGACCTTATCATTGCTGCTTCCAAAGATTCAATTACCATGGTTGAAGGTGAAGCTTTAGAAATTTCTGAAGAAGAAATGCTTGAAGCTCTAAGTTTTGGTCATGAAGAAATTAAAAAAATAATTTCATATCAGGAAGAGATGGTTCAAGCTACAGGGAAACCTAAACTGGAAATACCTGAACCTGAAGATTTTACTGAATTGGAAAATCGTGTTAAAGAACTGAGTGCAGATAAATTGCCAGAATGTTTGGAAATTAAAGAAAAAGATGAACGTAATACAGCACTAAAAGATTTGGTTACTGACATTCTTGAGCAATTGGCTGAAGAATTCCCTGAAAAGGAAAAACGTATAAAGAATATTTTCCATGATCTTGAAAAAGAAATTTTGAGAAAGAACATTCTTGAAGAAGGTAAACGTCTTGATGGACGTTCATTGGATGAAATTCGTGATATTTACATCGAAGTTGGATTATTGCCAAGAGTACACGGTTCAGCATTGTTCCAACGTGGCCAAACACAAGCATTGGCAACAAGTACATTGGGTACAAAAATAGACGAACAACGTATTGAAGGTCTGGAAGGTGAATTTTGGAAAAATTATATGCTGCATTACAATTTCCCTCCATTCTGTACTGGTGAAGTGAAATTTATACGTGGACTCAGTCGTAGAGAAGTCGGGCACGGTAACCTGGCTGAACGTGCTATCAAAGCTGTAATTCCCACAGAAAAAGTGTTTCCGTATACATTGCGTATTGTTTCTGATGTAATGGAATCTAATGGGTCATCTTCAATGGCCACTGTTTGTGCGGGTTCCCTGTCATTAATGGATGCCGGTGTGCCAATTAAAAGCCATGTTGCAGGTATTGCTATGGGTTTAATTAAAGAAGGTGATACAGTTGCTATCTTGACCGATATTTTAGGTGACGAAGATCATTTTGGTGATATGGATTTCAAGGTTGCAGGTAACCATGAAGGTATCACTGCGGTACAAATGGACATCAAGATCAAAGGTATTTCACCAGAGATTATGAAAAATGCACTGCAAAAAGCCAAAGACGCTCGTTTCTTTTTGCTTGATAAGATGATTGCTGTTTTACCGGAACCCAGACAAGAACTGTCTACCCATGCACCCCGAATTTTGACTATCAAAGTTCCTGTAGATGCAATTGGTACGGTGATTGGACCGGGAGGTAAAACTATACGTGATATTACTGAAACAACCGGTGCAACTGTAAACATTGATGATGATGGTACAGTTACTATTGCATCAGTAGATCAGGAAGCTGGTGAAAAAGCTTATCAACGTGTTAAAGACCTGACTGCAGCACCGGAACCTGATACTGTGTATGAGGGAAAAGTTAAAAAGATAACCAATTTTGGTGCTTTTGTGGAAATTCTTCCTGGTAAAGAAGGATTGCTGCACATATCACAGATTGATGTAAAGCGAGTAGCCAAAGTTGAAGATGTTCTCAAAGTTGGTGAAATAATTAAAGTTAAATTGTTGAAAATTGAACCTGATGGCAAAATGGTATTGAGCCGTAAGGTATTATTAGAAGAATAATATAAAATATTATATGTCAGTATTAGAAAATGTTGATATCAACAATACAGTCAATCGAACAATTCTTGATAATGGCATTCGCGTCGTAACTGAGCGAATGCCATTTGTACGTTCGGTTTCTATGGGTGTATGGGTGAATGTGGGTTCGTGCAACGAAACGTTGGAAAATAACGGTATCTCACATTTTTTAGAGCATATGCTCTTTAAAGGAACACATACACGTAGTGCCCGAGAAATTGCATCAAGCCTTGAAGCTGTTGGTGGAGGTTTGAATGGTTCTACCGGTAAAGAAATTAGTTTATATACAGCACATTCTCTTGATGATCATACGGAAATTGCAGTAGATATTCTCTCCGATATTATTATTAATCCCAAGATGGATAGTAAAGATGTTAAACTGGAAAGCCAGGTAATTCTTGCTGAAATTAATCATGCTTTAGAAGATCCTGAAGAGTTGTTGTTGGACAATTTTTACCAGGATTTATACGCTGAGCATCCACTGGGTTACTTTATATATGGATCTCAGGAAAATGTTTCTCGTTTTGATTCAAATGAGTTGAGAAATTATTTGCATTCCCAATATACAACCAGTAAAATTGTTGTTGCTGCAGCTGGAAATGTAAAGCATGAAGAATTTGTAGACCTGGTAAAAAAGTATTTTGAAAAAACTGTGGTTTCTGAATTTACCAATTTTCCACCTTTTATTGAATCTCCCAATGTGAAATTTAACAATATTAAATTTGATACAGTCCAGCAGGGACATTTATGCTTGGGAGTTCGCACATTTGGCTACAATGACGATAGAAAATATCCTCTTGTACTATTGGATATATTGTTAGGTGGAGGAATGAGTTCTCGTTTGTTTCAAAATATACGAGAGAAATATGGTTTCGCTTATAATGTCTATAGTTTTACAGATATAATGCGCGATACCGGTGTTTTTGGTGTATATATGGCTTGCGCTCAGGATAAAATTGATCAATCTATAGAATTGGTTAAAAACGAATTTAACGAAATTCTTAAACAGCCAATCAGTAATATTGAACTCGACAAGATTAAATCTCATGTAAAAGGCAATATAATACTTGGCCTTGAAAGCAGTGGCCGACGAATGAGAAAAATAGGGGAGAACGAAATTTATAGTGGGCATCATAATTCAATTGAAACTATAATTCAAAAAATTGACGCCGTAACTCCAAATGATTTGACGGATTTAGCAAATCAGGTGTTTACCGAGTCTAACTTTACTTTAACCATGTTAACGCCATGTTAACATATTGGAGGTCAGTATGATTATCGGTGTACCAAAGGAAATTAAAACCAACGAAAATCGTATAGCGTTGGTTCCTGCCGGTGTGGAAATCCTTGTACAAAAGGGTCACAAAGTTCTTGTTGAAAAGAATGGTGGTGTGGAAAGCGGTTTTTCCGATGATGTGTACATTAATGCTGGTGCCGAAATTGTAGACACCCCGAAAGAAATTTTTGATCGCTCTGAAATGATCATGAAGGTTAAAGAACCTCTGAAACCTGAATATGATTTAATCAGAGAGGGACAAGTATTATTCACTTATTTTCATTTTGCAGCATCTCGCGAGTTAACTGATGCAATGATTAAAAGTAAGGCCACCTGTATTGCTTATGAAACTGTTGAAAAAGCGGATGGTACATTACCTTTGTTAATCCCTATGAGCGAAGTAGCCGGACGTATGGCGGTTCAGGAAGGTGCCAAGTATCTTGAAAAATATTTTGGCGGTAGAGGTATTTTATTGGGTGGAATACCTGGTGTTAGACCTGCTCATGTTGTTATTTTAGGTGGAGGTATTGTAGGTACCAATGCAGCAAAAATGGCAGCCGGTATGGGCGCAAATGTAACTATACTTGATATTGATCTTGACCGTATGCGCTATCTTGATGATGTAATGCCTAAAAATGTTGCTACAATCAAATCCAGTCCTTATACTGTACGTGAATCAATCAGTACTGCAGATCTGGTAATTGGTGCTGTTTTGATTGCTGGCGCCAAAGCTCCTAATTTGATTACCAAAGACATGTTAAAGATCATGCGACCTGGAACTGTAATTGTGGATGTTGCAGTTGATCAGGGTGGATGTGTTGAGACAATACACCCCACAACTCACGAGGACCCCACATATGTAATTGATGGTGTTATACACTATGCAGTTGCGAATATGCCTGGAGCTGTGCCAATGACTTCAACTATTGGTTTAACTAATGCAACTTTACCCTATGCTATTGAAATTGCTGAAAAATCAAAGTTACCTAAAAATGAATTTTTAAAAGCATTAAGAGACAACGATGAGTTGTCTCCAGGTATCAATATAATTAATGGCAAGATCACCTATGAAGGTGTAGCCGAAGCATTTGACTTGCCCTTTGAATCTTTAAACTCTGTGATATCCTAGTTCTTGAGTATTCTAGCATACCATATGGTAGATACACGTTTTGACTTTGGCATAACACGTGTTACTCCAAAGCAATTTGAAAACCAGGTACTATGGGCCCTTGAACAAGGATTTACGTTCCATACTTTAACAGATTACTTTAACAGCAATTCGCCAAACAACAAGCGAATTGCTGTTACTTTTGATGATGGTTATGAATCTGTTTTCACTTTTGCTTATCCTATTCTGAAAAAATATGGACTAAAGGCAACAGTGTTCGTTAATCCTGATTACTGTGGTAAAATGAATACGTGGGATGTAAATATCGGTTGGATAAAATTTCCACATCTAACCTGGAAGCAAATTTCAGAGCTGGATGATGATGGTTGGGAAATAGGTTCACACACCATGTCACACATGGACCTTACGCAAATCCCTAATTCTTTGGTATACAATGAATTAAGTGATTCATTAAAAGTGTTAAAGAATAAAGTAAGTAACTTTTGCCCATATATTTCTTATCCTTTTGGTAATACCAATAAATCAGTGATAGAGGTATGTCGCAAGGTTGGATATAATGGCGGCGTGATTATGGGGAAAAGTTTGTCAGCTGCTGAAAATAAATTTAAAATACCCAGGATTGGTGTTTATCTATTTGATAATAAAACTACTTTTATGAATAAAATTTACTTGAAATATATGAGAATTTATTTTATTTTGCAAAGTATGATCAATATATGTTCGAATGGAACAGTAATGGTCAAAAAACAATCTTGGAAAAATACTAAAAAAAATACTTGATTATTGACACAATTATCATTATTTTCTAATTCTGATTTTGAATGTGGTCCTCTGAAGAGGAAGTTGATGGAAGAAAAAGCCATCAAAAAATTGTATTATTCGATTGCTGAAGTCAGCGAGATAACTGGTTTAAAGCCCTATGTCTTGAGATATTGGGAAACAGAATTTACTGAACTTAAACCTGCTAAAAATCGAGCTGGAAATCGTATTTATAAAAAAAATGATATTCAAGTCATTTTCCTTATTAAGCGATTATTGTATCAGCAGAAATATACAATTGAAGGTGCTAAACAGCGATTAATAAAAATGAAAAATAACAAGCAACAACCCAAGTTGCAGTTATCTTTTTCAAGTTTGAAAAGAGACGATTTGATTAAAGATATTAAAGCTGAACTTGAAGCAATGCTTGATATTATAGATAGTAATAATAACCATAACGTCGGGGCGTAGCGCAGCCCGGTTAGCGCACTTGACTGGGGGTCAAGGGGTCGGAAGTTCAAATCTTCTCGCCCCGACTTAAACGCAATAAAAACAAAGGTCAAAGTTAATAGCTTTGACCTTTTTCTTTTTTGCCCCCGCAATGCCTCCTATATGCCCCCAAATCCCGGCCTTGCCCCCGAATCTGTTAATATTCCGGGATGTCTTGAATTTCTTGGATTATTTTACTACTTGTGATTTCAGTATAAAAGGTTTGTGTTGTGCGTAGGTCTGCATGGCCCAACAGCTTTGAAGCGGTTTCCAGTGTTGCACCATGCTCAATGAGGTCTGTACCGTATGTTTTACGTAAATCATGAAACCGGGCTTTAATCCCCAAGTGGTCTAAAATTTCCCGGATTTCTCTTGTGATTGCGGCGGGTGTTGTGATCTCAAAAAACAGAAACCCGCCTTTTAATCGTTCTTTTGCTAAAGGGTTTTGTGACTGCTTGGAAGCCCTCAAGATCTTTGTTGTTTCATATTTGTTGTTTAAAATTTCAATACGTTCTTTTATTAATAGTGTTGTTTTGCCCCGGACGGGTACAACTTGAATTTTATTTCCTTTTCGTTGTACTCTCAAATTGTAAATATTGCCCCCGCCTTGCTTTGGTGTTATAATTAAATCATTTTTAGTTAACTTGAAAATTTCGGAACGTCTCAAGCCTGTATTGAGTGCTATTAAAAAAACGTCTAATTTCCACCTTGTAGGCAATGTTTTTGTGTGTTTAATATAATCACTAATTTCATTTTTTGTAAATACTCTTTTTTTGTTTTCCTGCTTTATCCGGGGGATTTCATCAGATTCAAAAGGATTACTTTTTAATTTCCCGTTTTTCACTCCCCAATTAAACCCCGCCCGTAAATGCTTAACATAACCGTTTATTGATGACGGGGTGTAATTATTATCAATTAGGTTGTTTACAAAATCAATTGCAACCGTTGGAGAAATGGCAGTAATTAATATACCTTTTCCAACTTTACCAGAAAACAATTTAAAACTATAATAATCTTTTTTCCATGTCTCTATTGAGATTTTTCCGGATGGAATTAATTTTTCTCTATACGTTAAATACGTATTTGCATATAATTGCAATGAAATAGAACGTTCTGTAGTTAAATGGAAATCTTTGATATTAAAAGTATTTAATGCTATTCTATTTTTAATCATTAACAGGATTTCGTTTGCTGTTTGTTCGGTACATTGTTTTGTGAAATATTTTTCAGTACCATTATTGAAAACAATTGTAAATTGATAGCCTGTTTTTCTCTCCCTAACTTTTGCCCGGACTGGTACAGGTTCCATATTAACCCCCTATAACTTTTGCCTTTGCCGCTGTAAATTCGCTTTCAGTTAAAAGCCCCTCTCTATATAATTCCGCCAATCGTTCAAGATCATTCATGGAATTAACCCCGGTTTTTTCCGGGGCGGGGTTTGATTTTGGTTTGACTTGTTCCTCTATAATTTGTTGTAATTGGAAAGCCCATTCCTTGAAAAAATATTCTACAACAAGCCCCGGTTTTTCAAACCAAATTCCATTAGGTGCAGATACAATTCCCTTGACATTTCTATAATTTGAAAATGATTGATAGCTTGCAGACTGTATTTCAATATACGGCAATGAAAACATGCTATTTATGCCCCCAGGTTCAAACATTTTTATCCCTGTTATTTGTTTTAATTGGATTTGTGTAACAATTGTACCACTATAATCAAATCCTGATTTTAAAATTAACACTTTTTTGTCAGTACAAAATAACCCTTGTTTCTTTGGCCCCGGAAAACAATAAAGCAAGGTTTCGTTTTCCTGAATGTTTTCATTATAAAGACTTTGAATTTTTTTGTGAAAATTTTGAATCATATTCTACACCCTCCAGTATTAATTCTGTTTCTTTATTAGTGATCCTTTCAAACTCCAGCCTACAATTACAAACATCAGCAACATTTAAACATTTATGAACCATTCCAAGAATCAACTTTTTTTGATCCTGAGATAAATCTTTTTCAATGTCTTGAAAATTATCAAGACATTCCAAAAAAATTACCAGTGATTTAATGTTGTTCCCACTAATTGCTTGCAATATGCTCTTTTCGTCTGCATTCATTTCCATATCTTTACCCGTCCCACTTTTTAGTTATCGCCCCGCAACCCCAAGAGGTGCTTGACCGCTTGCTTTATTTCGGGAGAATGTCCCCGATAAAGTTTAATTAATTCAAATTCATCTTGATTTAATTCGTTAGAATTTTCTGTTAATTTTGTAAATGTACAAATTCCTTTAGGACTGACCGTTAAGGCATGCCCTGTTTTTTCTGCTAACTTCCGAGCGACCCCCCTTTGAGTAGTTGGATTTTTCAAATTCAGAATATTAAATATTGTAACCCTTGAGACCCCAGTAATTTTTTCCAGTTCATCAGGCGTTGTATTTAATTCTTGTAAAATCAATTCAACTGCGTTCTTTAAACTTTTCGTCTCAACTTTCATTTTGACCCCACTTAAAGTATTATTAATTAATCGTTTATATTATAAATATTTTTATTTATTTTTATTTGTAATTATTTAAAATAATTCTTGACATTAATAAAAATATTGTTAAATTATTTACAGTTGTTGGTAATATTTCAAAACATTACAAATAAAGGTCAATAAATGTCAAAAAGTAAAACCAATTCAAATATTGAAAAAAAATCCCCGCTTTGGGTTTCAAGGGAATTAAAACAGAGATATAAAAAGCTATTGACCCAACAAGGTTTAAAGATGGGTTATGTAAATGAACAAATAGTAAAAGATAAAATTGCAGAACTCGAACAACAAAAATCTTTATAAATATAGATAAATATTTCTAATAATTCAACATTTATTTTGAGATTGAGGGCTTAAGGTGAACAGGGCAAGGGTTAAAGGATTAACAAAAAAGGATTTACAAGAGCAAGATTTCTTGAACCAATCAGAATTATGTATCTATTTAACCGGTGTAGGTGATAATAAGGTACTGCAAATGATTAAGACGGGCGTTTTTGTTCCTGTTTGTGGTGTTTTTTCGCGTCACGAGGTTGATTTAAAATTACAAAATTTTTCACAATACAAGCCTTTGGAATTTGTAGAGGGTACAGAAACCGAAGTTAAACAATTCATTTAATTTTAAGGGTAAAAGCATGGAAAGAATAAGCATTGAAAAAATCATGGAAATCTTTATTGATGACTTTGAGCAAAGCGGAAATGTAACACGGGATTTAGTGCAAGCAAATCCAGATAAGGAAATTACATACAGGGTTATGGATAGTCAGCGGGAACGGGTTAAACAGTTTTTCATTTCCCAAGTAAGCTATGATGTTTACGGGGATGAACGATTGTTGACCCAGTACAACGCACAAACCGAAAAAGTAAAAGAATTAACTGGCAATTTTTGCATTAATTAAAAGGTGTTTACTATGAGTGAAGAAAAAAAAGAAACCAAACCTACAGTTATACCAAGTCAAGATATGCAAATTATAGACCCTGCTATATTGCAAAACATTACAGCAGCGGGTGTTATTGCGTTAGCGTTGGAAAAAGACCTTGACGTTGAGCGCCTTGAAAAAATCATTCAATTACATCAACGTCTTGAAGAGCGTGACGCTGAAATAGCCTACAATACTGCAATGATTGCATTTAAAAAGAATGCTCCGAGGATTGTAAAAGACAAGCATGTTGAATTTAGGAAAAAAGATGGTACCCTTGTCGAATACGACCATGCTTCTATTGGTAATGTTGTTTCTGCAATAATTGACGGTTTAGCAGAAAACGATTTAATTCATGAATGGATTCAAGAGCAAACAGATAATTATATTAAAATTACATGTAGAATAACACATATTCAGGGGTATAGTAAATCTACTGCACTTTATGCAAAGGCCGATCTAACAGGCGGTAAAAATGATATGCAAGGAATCGGTTCAACAGATTCATATTTAAAAAGATATACATTGCTTGCAATAACTGGATTAGCTACTAATGAGTTTGATGATGATGGGCGGGGTTATGGAAATTTAAAAGGCAAGCCAAACAAAAAACCTAACGGAAATCAAAACGGAAATAAAAATGGGAACAATGGTTCCTCTCAAGCGCCCTTAACTTTTGAGGAAAGTGTTAAAAAATGGCGCAACTGGTTTTTCGAACAAACCGGGGTACACGGCTTGTATTTAAAGGTGTTGGGTGATTTTGGTGTGCAAAGCGCAACAGAAATTCCGGCAAAAGATCAGGATAAATTTTTAAAAGCATTAAAAAAAGAGGGTGACCTTATCATTAAAGTAAACAAGGAAAAAGCACAAAAAGAAAAAGTTAACTAAACTAAAAAGGGTTGAAAGCATGGAAACTATTATTGATGTATTACAGGCGCCGGTTGAGAAAATTGATAAACCAAAGAAAAAATCTTTATTTGATTATGGGGAAGAATTTAAGAGAATGGAATCCCTGTTAATTGAATGTGATGGAGAGCTCACAGAGGAACAAGAAATAGAATGGCAAAGAATTGTAGACCTTGCCATTGAAAAAATTGACAATTATATCTTTTTCTTGTCCGATCTTGAGACTAAGCGAGATCAGTACAAAAATTGGGCCGACCAATACAGCAAAAAACATAAAACAATTGATAACAAGATTAAATCTTTAAAAAATGCTTTGGCATATTATATGGAAAAAACAGGCCAAAAAGAAATTTCTGGTCCGGAAAGCGGTAAAAAAGTTCGCTTGGTGTATTCTGAAAAAGCTGAAATGATTGAACCTAATCAAATTCCAGTGAGTTACTTGCGCAAATTCACCACCCAAAAAATGAGTTATGAAGAAATGGTTAAATATTTGCGTGTAGGTGGCTCCCTTGAGATTATTGAAACAAGAGTTATTACAGATCAAGATAGCCTTGATGAATTTATAGAATCTTTGGGGTGTCATATCGTAAAGGAAAAAGACTTTAATTTAACTGACATAAAAAAGAATTTAAAGCAAGGCGACGTTGTACCGGGTGCTGAACTTGTAAAAAATCCGTCAGCAAGGATATATTAATAATGGCCCGAATTAAACGCACAATTGCAAGGTGGGGTTTTATTGATGAAACCGGGTCTATACGTTTAGATTCGGATGCCCGTAAGGGGTTGCATGAATTCCCTAAAGCCCATATAAACACACGGGTTAAAATTTCTTATACAGTTGAAAATAATGATTTCGACCTTGCGTGGTTGCGTTTTTTTCGGGGTGTTGTAGTACGTATTATTTGCCGGGAATTACTGGGTAATGAAACACAAGAGGATCTTGACTATTTGCATGAACTCTTGAAACAAAATTTTTTCCCGGAAAAGATCGACCCGGTTACCGGGTTAAGTGAACGGCGGTCAATGGCTAAAATTGGGAACATAGGTAAAACAGATATTATTAACGCATTTCCTGCAATTCAAAAGTGGGCGGTAGAAAATCATAATATTATTATTCCAAGCAAGGGCGAATTTTATGACGAATCTACAGGGGAAATGTTTACCTATGATATAGGCCATGAAAGGGCCGTATTGAATGGGAGTAATAACTTTGAGGAAAAGGGGTTTAAAAATGAGTAATACAATGATTTGTGGTAAAGATGTAGCGGAACAAGCAAACGTTGATTTTTATAATGGTACAGGCGGGGAATATGTAGAGTGCCCAGGTTGCGAAAACGAAATGAATTATGACCCTGTTTACAATTCCTACAGATGCGTAAACCCTGAATGTTTCATTTTAAAAGAATATCATTACCTGACTATTGATGAAGTGCAAGAGATCAGGCTTGAATTATAAAAGTGGAGAGTTTTAACAATGCATCATAAAAACGGTAGTTTTAATCAAGTTATTTTAATCGGTAGGCTGGGTCAAGATATTGAATTAAAATATACCCCAAACGGCACAGCGGTAGCAACTATTTCTATAGCCACATCCGTAGGTTTTAAAACAAGTGACAGGCAAAACCAAGAAAAAACTGAATGGTCAAGGGTTGTAGTTTGGGGTAAAATGTCCGAATATCTGGATAGCTATGCTAAAAAAGGGAACCGTATTCACGTTGTCGGTAGGCTTGAAACAAGGCAATGGGAGGACAATAACGGCACCAGACGATATATGACAGAGATTCAAGCGGAACACATTTCTATTTTAGAATCAAGCCAAAGCAGCACAAATAACAATCAAGGCAATAGAAGCCATCAAAACCCACCATCACAGACTAACTACAGTCAAGATAATTACGACAACGATTCGGACGACTTGCCTTTTTAATTAACAGTAAATCAGTGAACCGCCCCGGAATTGAATCCGGGGCAACTCTTAACTAAAATAGAATGGTGTTTTGATAATGGAATTAACAAATAGTTTAACGGATGCTTTTAAGGGTATTTTTGAGATTGTGCAAGAACATGCACACAAAACAGCTTGTAAATCCGGGTGGTGGGATAAACCCGCAACACATGGGGAAAGTATTGCTTTAATACATTCCGAGGTATCGGAAATGTTGGAGGCTTTGCGGGGTGGAAATCCTGAAAGTAAAAAGATTCCTGAATTTGATGAACTCGAATTAGAAGCGGCGGACGTTGTTATCCGTTTGATGGACTACTGCCAATATCACAAGATCGACCTTGCAGATGCAATTATTGCAAAAATGCGATATAACGAAACACGACCATATAAACACGGAAAAGAATTTTAATCATGCAGATTAAAGAAGTTGACAACGGAATATTTTTCAAACTTGACCCTCTGGAATTAAAGTACGGAGCATGGCAAGAATTTTTAAAAAAAATCAAAAAGTTTAAATTTTGGGTTTTTAATCCTGTTGAAATGCCAGACGGGGAAAATTGGTGGTGGATAGGTTTACAACATAAAGACGAATTTTTTAGTTTAAAAACTACTTTTATAGATGACCCAGTAAAAACAGAATTATCATTAAAAAAACTTGGGTACAGCCCGACCCCTAAAGGCGGCGGGCATTTTAGATGCAGATTTGGAGCGGCGGACAATGGAAAACGATAGATATAAACTTGAGTTAGCAGGTACCATAAAAAAATTTGATATAACTAAAAAAGACTTGGGTAATAGGTTTCAATCAATAGTAACTGTGTTTTTTGAATTTTCTTTAGGTGATAATTTATTCAAAGATATGAATAAAATTTCACGACTGCAAAAAGCAGATGAAAAATTTCAAATCAATTTTAACGAGGTGCAAGTTTTAGGCGGCGTGAAAAACGCAAACACTAAAGATAAAATTGTTGAGGGTAATAAAGAGGTGTTTGTAATGATTAAATTTGTTTACCCGGTTGAGGGCGCAAACTTTAATAAACTAGACAAATTGCAGGAAATTAGTTTGCTTGATGAAGTTGCCCTTTTAGTCAATACAGAATCACTTTTGTTACCATTGAACGATTAAAGCAGGACGGTTTTTTAAATGGCATCTATTCCATACATGCAATTATACATGGCGGATTTTTTAGCAGATACGGCACACCTTGACGGTTTGGAAAGCGGTGCATATTTATTGTTAATGGTTAACTATTACCAGAGAGGAAAAGCAATTCCGAACAATGATAAGCGTCTTGCAATGATAGCAAAGGTTACCCCGGAACAATGGCAACAGATAAAGCCTACCATTTTAGAGTTTTTTGAGGAACAAGACGGGCTTTTGTATAACTATCGAATTGAAAGCGAACTTGAAAAAGTACGTGAAAAATCAGTAAAAGCGTCAAATGCAGGAAAAGAATCCGCAAAGCGTAGAATTAAAGATCAGGCCAAAGGGAAGAAATTAACACTAAACAAAAGCCAAACAGACAAAGAACAGACGCTGAACGATAAACCAGCAGAACAAGAACAAGCGGTTAACGTACGTTCAGCAGACGTTCAACAGGCGTTCAACCATACAGATACAAATACAGATACAGATACAGATACAAATACAGATACAGATACAGATACAGATACAGAGGGGGGAGAAACGCCCCCACCCCCGGATGGGCCACAAGGCGAAGCAAACCAACCGGAAAAACCAAATGATGAATATATTATTACCCCTGAATACCAAGTTTTCAAAGAAATCATTGAAATTTTGGGGGAAAATGATTTGCAGTTCACTAGATCAAGGTTTTTACGGTTGCGCAACCTGTCCGGAAATGTAAAAATAAGACGGGCCGGTGTTATTCAGGCCGCTAAAAATTTTATGCAAGATCAATATTATTCAGGGTTTATAAGAAAATATGATTATCTGTATAACCAAGAACGCATTGAAAAAACGGTTGACCTTATAACCGGTTTTATGGCATCAAATCCGGGCAAGGGTAAAAAAGCGAACGATTCCGGGGAAATCAGGGATATATCGGGGGATATTGAAAGGCAGGTAGCGGAATACATGGAGAACCGGAGATAATGACAGAGCAAGACCGCCCCGATTTTGCGGCTTTAATGATTTCAATTAATGAGGTCAGTGCAAACAAGAGAAAATTAACAGCCCAATTTATTGACTTTTATTTTGAGGCTTTGAGAAAATTGAATATTGAGCAAATAAGAAAAAATGCTGAAATATTTTTCCAAGAGAATACTGGCTTTTTCCCATCTATAAAGGAATTGCTAGGCCCGGAAATAGACAAGGAAACCGAAGCGGCTTTTTTATGGGTTCGTGTTAATGACTGGATAAAACGTTATAATTCCCCTGAAATTGGGAAACAATCCAGTAAGCTAAAAACGCAAATGGAAAAAGAGAACGAGGGGTATATTTTCCCCCTTGTTGTTGAGTGGTACAAGAAAATAATTGAAGCCCCGGCGGGTGTGGTTTATAAAGAGTTTGTTAATTCACATAAGGGGTTAACAGAAGTTGAAAAGTTTGTAGATAAAACCGGACGGTTGCCATTTAAACAAATTGGTGGGGCTGTGTTTGACGCTACAAAAAATTTACCTGTAGATTTCCAGAAACAACTTGAATCTGTATTACCAGATAAAAAGGTTAAGCAATTAAAGGGAGAATTTAAAAATGATTAATCTTGCATCTTTTGACCCCGGTAAATTAACGGGTGCGGCTATCTTTGACCAATACGGTAAAATCATTACAGGTAGTACAATCGTTTATGAGGGTTTTTATCCTTATGTAGATCGCCTTGAGAAAATGAAAGCCCATCATAATATTGATTTTGCTTTCATTGAAAGATATGAAAATTTTCGGGGTGTTTATAGGAAAAACGCTTTTAAAGTACAAAAGCAAGTAGGATTAATTCAGGAGATTTTCCCGAATCATATTATGGTACATCCGAGGCAATGGAACAATCAAGGGTGGAAACCTGCCTTTAAAAAAATAATGTGCTGTGATGAATTTGGGCGGGAATTCGGTTCCGAACATGTGAATGATGCGGCCCTGATGGGTAGCAAGATTTTTCAAAAAGCACAGGCCGGGCTAGGGTCGGAAACATTTCAGGCTTTGCAGTATTTATCACAAACTAAAAGAGAATGGCCCCGTAATCGAGATTTAACAATTTATACATTATGGGCCGATTATAAAGCGGAACTTGAACAAAAGGCACAGGCGGCGTAATGAACAAATCAATTTATGATCTTGAGTTATTTGAAGTTGGTGGAAAAAATGACAGTACCGGTCAATGGAAGCGTGTTCCAGGTGGATGGATTTACAGGCAGTGGGATAGAATTAAACAAGATTATTACCCCGGTCATGGTGTCTTTGTTCCGTACAATGATGAATTTAACGAATTAGAAAAAGTGGATTGAAATATGAGTGAAACGGTTTTAAAAATATTAAATAATGCAGTAACCGGTCAGGATGAACACAGCGGGGACAAGTTTATTAAATTGACCCCTGAAACATATCTGGCAATTACTGAATTGTTGCAAGATCAAGAACCCAAAAAGCCGGTTAAAATACCTGCTAAAATATCCCCGTTACCGTGGACGTTTTCAGCAAACATTATAACAGATGCAAACGGGAGGTTGATTGCTGAATGTATTAATCTTGATGAATTTGGAAAGCCAATAAATTCATTTTTGAACGGTCAAGAAATCATTAACTGTGTGAATGGGTACCGGGTGCAGGTAACAAAGAATGTACAACTTGAGACAAAAATTTTAAAACTGGAAACTTTAATTGCTGAAAAAGATTTTATCATTCGAGATTTACAAAACAAATTGAGCGATAAAACACCATTTTAATAATGAGGGTTTGAGGGATGTCTAAAAGCATGCAAGATGTAAAGGATATGTTACGAAACATTAAAGTAATGTCCGAACGTGGTACGGAAAACGAAAAAAAAGTTGCAAAGCAAAAACTAGAGTTACTTTTAGAAAAACACGGGTTAACAATTGATGACCTGATTAAAGAGGATGTTTTTTTATATCGGTTTAAAGTAGGTGATAGAAAAGGAAATATTTTCAAGTTATTTGTTCACATTGCAGGTCATTTATTGGACTTAAAAGAATCTGGTTTGTGGTGGAAAAATGATTACGCATGTGGTGAATTAACAAGAAAGCAAGGGTTATTCCTTACCCTGTATTATAATCATTACAGGGATGAATATGTAAAAGAATTTGATAAAATAGAATCTACATACAAAAAGGCTAAACGATTAATTGAGCAAGAATATAAAACAAATTCAAGTAATCTTGTTTACGCAATGGTTGAAAAGCATGGAATTACTCCAATGCCTGAAAATATTTCAGATAATTGTGAATCCATGAGTTTAGAGCAATCTATTTTAATAGGAAATCTTGCTAAAACTTTAACAAGTACAGATGTAACACCCCCGGAATCTATGGTAGAAAACGGGCTATATTTAACTAATTAGAAAGGTGCGACATGAAAAAAATTATTTCGTTTTTGGTTTACTTTTGTTTGTCAATTGTTGGTGTTAATGGTTTGTTGATGACGTTATCATTATTTTTTGTTTTTTGTGACCATCAAACAAACCCAGATCAGGGAACCCCGGCGCAAGGTCAAGACCCGGCCCCGGTTCCTTATGACTCTCTTTATAAAAAATATGACCCAGAAAAAATAGATGGTTATATGGTTTTTTATAAGCAATTAAAACCCGGTACGCTTGATAGTACAGCAAAAACGTTTTACCGGGATGACAGAATAGAGGTTGTAGTTAATAATTTATATTATGAGGTGCCTTTAGATAGTCAGGTAAATATAAAAGATCTTGAACTTTTACGCCCTGACAGTGCCGGGGTTAATTCCGGGTGGCCCTCATGGGTGCCAGGTGAACGGGTTGTATATTTAGATTCCGTAGCTACATTTCCACAGATCATGAAATTCCCGGAATCAGGGGAATATCAAATCAGGGTTAAAGTAGGTTTTAGCTGTAAAACATATAGTAAATATGCCACACCTGTAGGATTTAAATATATTAATGAGATCAGGCCGCAGGATTCAATTTTAAAAAAGTTTGTAGGTTTGTTTGAATGAATGGACGTTGTTCTTTGAAAAAAGATGTTTGCCAATTCGCAACAAATACAAGTAATGGTAATTTTTGCGGTATTTCGACCGGAGAAAATGTAATTGAAAAATTAAAGAAATGCCCATTATTAGAATCACAGGTTACAAAGTTGAAAAGAAAATACAAGGGTGATATGAATATTGTTGAACGACAAATAAAAGTGATGTTTCCTAAGCACTTGATTAAAGGGATTTTTTAGGTGATAAATGGAAGCCACAAAAAGAAAACAGTTATTAAATCGCGTTCATCATTGGATATATGTTCGGGCCGGTGGACAAAAGCGAGGCCCAAAAACTCAAGAAAGATATTCAAAATTTCTTGAAATGATTTGGGCGCATGAATTCTTGATTGAATCCAAAAAAGAATATGAGCAAAGAGAGATAGAGTTTTGCAATTTATTAAAGTATTTCCAGAAAAGCGGTTTTGTAATTCCAGAAAAAATACAACCCCCGGTTAAACCGGGCTTAATTGAAAAATTCAAAATAACAATAAAGAACAAGATAGGAGAGTTTAAAAAATGAATAGTGTTAGTGATGCAACCAGAAAAGCGCAAGAGAGAAAAGACCGGGAGAAAATAAAAAACCGGGAGAAATACCAACGACGCAAAGTAAAGCAAGGAAAGCAAAGAACATTTCAATATATAGTTATTGGTATGTTACTTTTTGCCCCTATGTCTATTTCCATCATTTCAGCAATACACTTGTTTTCATGGTTTAGTATTGGTAATAATCCAATACTTGCAGGTGTTTTAGCCGGTGCGTTTGAGTATTTTTCTATTGTATCACTTGCGGCCTTGATTGAGTTGAATCGATTGCCAAAATTAGCGGTTTATTTTATTTGGGGTATTATTGCGGTTTTGGTTTCCTTGCAGGTTGTAGGGAATGTATATTCAGCATTTACTTATATTTTAATCAATTCAGAAATTGCCACAAATGCGGCAAAGCTATTCGGGGCGGCCCCCGGAATTGCGTTTAATCGTGGGTTAGCGTGGGCTTTGGGTTTGCCTTTGTCATTAACTGCTATTCCTTTTATTAAAATATTATCTGAATACTGGAAAATTGTACAGGCCGGAAATAATAATGTATACATCCCGGTAAATGGTAGCGCAAACGGAAACGGTAAACATCCCAGTAATGGCAAGGCGTAGCTATGGGAGAAAATGACTTATTCGCCCAGGTTGACGCAGAGGACAATTATAAAAAATTGCTTTTAGAGGTTCAAGCACTCAAGGCAAAGGTTACAACAGCCCGGTTTAACGCCGGGCAATCTAACCGAGTAGATGCGGAAAGAGTATTAGTTATTTTTGAGGCCGAAACACAAAAGATAATAGATAAATTTGAGGGTTAAACAATGGAAAAGATGTACACAACAGATAAGATCAAGGTATATAAGAAATGCCCGAATTGCAATAATTATCACATTGAATGTTTTGAAATGACTTTAACATCAAACGATTTACCTTTGTGTTTATCATTAAGTGACTGGGAAACAATTAAGGTTGATTTTGATAAAACATTTTCAAAGATTTTCGGGGAACAAGTATATAGTAATTTAATTCTTGAATCTGCACCATTGCAAGAATCCAATGAAATAATGGTTGCTGAAATCTTTGTATTCTCCCCCGGAAATATGGAAAAAGGTATATACCCAATTTCTTTAACTTTGTCAGGGGTGGGCTTGGCCCTGCCTTTGGATGAATGGAATAAAAAAAGAAACGAGTTAGAGAAAACGTTTATTGCTTTGTATGATGTTGAATCTGTTGTTGTTGTTTTTGATTTCGAGCAAGATAAGATTTTGCCTGAAATTGATAATGATGTAAAATTGATACAATTACATTTTGTATTAAATGCTTTTTGATTTAATAAAACTATTAAAGGAGTTAAAAAAATGTTTAATATTTATTTGTTTCTAGTTGTTGCTTTATTTCTTGCAGGAATTGAATTTGCAAAATATGAAAAAATGCAGGTTGATAATGTTTCACGGTCTACTTGGATGTATCACTTGCAACAGTGGTTTACTTTGGGGGGTGGAATGGTTTTGATGCTATTGGGTGGTTATGTTATCGGCCTTGAAGTTGCCAAAGGTACACATACAGGGTTTTTTATGTTTGGTAATTTGGGCGGCTTGTTGGTGCCGGCCCCTTTGGGTTATGTTACCGGACGTTACAAATATTTTAAAGCTAAAAACTAAATGGTATGTTAATTAAAAAGAGAGGGTAAAACTTACAATTAATTCACAATTTCGGCCCCGCCCATTCCCGGTGTGCGGGGCATTTTATTTATGTTTTTTTGAAAAAAAGTAAAATAAAGCTTGACATTGATTTCTGAATGTTGTATACTATACCGTAATAATTAAGGGATTAACAAATAAACAAGAGGGTTGAAAATATGATAGGTCAGAAAAAAAATGGAAAAATTGATAAAACAGAAGCCCCAAAGGATTTTATTGCCGTGCCTAAAATTTATAAGGGTTATAACATTTGTAGAGATTGCGACGCAAGAAGCCTGTGTCAAGAAAACAAAGATAATTGGTGTAGACAAAATAGATGTATGGGTTATGAAGCTACCGGCGATGACGGTACAGTTTATAAAAGGCAAGATGGTTGCTCTGTTCTTTTCAAAAAAAAATGACAATTAAAAACTATTGTAAATACTCTCCCCGGCGCAGGGCCGGGGCCATGTATTTATATAAAAATGAGGGTTTAAAAATGACTTTAGGGCAAACAGATAGACATTTAAAAGGATTAACAACCGAACAATTGGAAAAAGGTTTAAATGGTCTCAAAGATTTAATTGAGGCATTGCCAGAACAATTAGTTAATGAAATGACAGAGTTTAGCACGTTAAGAATATTATTTGAGGGTAATATAAATTATAGAAAATCTATTTATAAAGATTCGTAATATACCCCCGGCTTGTCCTAGGTAACTTTTTGAAATGAGGGTTGAAAAATGAATGCTATTGAAAAAGCTAAAAAAATTATTGAAATACATGAATTTGTAGAAAAATTTGTAAATGAAAACAAACCAAAATTTAAAAGCCTTTTTGTATCGGTTAAAACCCACCCAGCGGAGCAAGGTAAGGAAATTGATGGGAATTTTAATATAGTTTTCCCTGAATGTAAAAAGAATTTTAAATTTGAGTTAATTGATTATACAGCGCATAGGTTTTTTGTAGGTAAAGATAATTTTTTTGATGTTAATAACGTTGAAACCATAGCGACATATTTTAATGACGACCCATATTATATAATACGTTTTAATCATTTCCCGTTTTACATGAATTCACAGCGAACACAAACCGAAATCACTTTGACTTTTAAAGATCAAATAAAATAAAATAATAAGCCCCGGTTTATCCGGGGCTTTAACGTGAGGGTTAAAATATGAATAATAATGAATTTGAAAAATTTGCAGATAGGTTTTACAGGGAAACGGGATTCCTTGCACCCGGTAAAGATGATACCGGACTTGAACCGGTGGATGAACCCAAGCGGTCACATGCTTGGAATGAATTCATAAAACGGGATTTGTTTTGTGCTGAAAAATTTGTACTTGTAGTAAATGTAACTATGCAGACCGGCCCGGATTCGTGGGAGGTAAGACCGGCAACAAAAATCTGTAATGAGCAAACCACAATTAAAGAAATGCTTGATTGGTTGCATGCTGTTGATAACCATAGAAATATTGAGGCTATAAGGATAAGCCGGGCCACAACAGGCGGGGAATAATTGCGCTATTTATTTACAAACAATCACAGATTAAAACATAATGATACCCCTATAGATCAATTGCAAGATTTGGAATATAGGGGCGTTATTGTTAAAGCCACAAAGCCCCGGACGTGCGCCGGGTGCAAGTGTAATATTGAACCTGGGGAATCTGCTTTTTCATTTTATCAAAGGATTGATTTAAGCCCAAAGGGGTTTATATTCTGGTATGCATGCAAGGATTGTTTCACTATAATTGATTGACCTTTATTTAAAATAAACATAAATAAAGGTTGACTTTTCCGGGTTTATTCCGTATCTTTTATAACACAAACCGGGACATTACAACGATTGTTGTAGTGCATCCGGTTTTTTGCGTTTATAGGATAAATAAAAGGGTAAACAATGGGTTATAATCAAATTACTTTAACATTAATTAGGAAAAAGGTTTCTGCCAATTTGGTTTTTGGAAGCCTTTATTATGGCAATGATTTTATTTGCCATACGTTAGAACGTCCGTGGAAAATGAACAAAAGGGATATTTCTTGTATACCTGCAAATGTGACCGGGTACAAGTGCAAGTTTAATCCTAATACTCAAAACGGCAATGGATCCTTTGTATTGTTTAATGTTATTGACAGGGATAATATACAGATTCATAAAGGTAATTTTGTGAATGATACAACGGGCTGTGTACTTGTTGGGTTTAATTTTTCAGATACACAAACCCGGCTTTATGAATCTGAAAAGGCTTTTGATCTCATTAAAACAATTGTAAAAAAAGAAACCTTTGTTGTTTCTGTACTGGATGAAACAGGGAAAACATACACAACAAAAGCCTTACAGGTTGTAGACACCAACACGGATGAATGGAGAGACATAGCCAAAAAATACACAACTCTATTCAAAGACCCGTACCCAGAACCAGACCACAAAGGGCCAAAAATACCCTTTTATATAAAGGCTTGGGCTTGGCTTGACGGTAAAAAAACCGCTTTGGGTACTATTGGTTTGTTGGGTTCGCAAGTATTAAAAGCGGCGGGTCAGGTTGAGGTCGCTACAGCGTTGGAAGTTGTTTCCTATCCCCTAACAGTAGGGGGTGTTGCACATAAAGCCTATAAAAGCCAGCCCGCAACAAATGGCAAGGCAGGTGTTTTGTATACTATATTACAAAAGTTAATCAACTGGATTAACCGGGGTTACACTTGGTTGATTTCCAAAACATTTTAATTATTCATTGAAAGAGGCGGTAAATTGGATTTAAGCATTAAAGAAGCCTTTAGCACAATTGGCCCGGCAATGGTAACCGGTGCCAAGCATGTAGCAGACCTTTTAGTAAAAGGTGAAAATTTGTCAAAAGATCAGTTGAGAGGTTGCTATCAGGGTTATGTAGCCTGTAAAACCTTTGGTGCTGATGCTGTAGCAGATGAAAATTTACCCGAAATTACGGGTGATGTTATTACGGGTCTGGAATCGTTTTTTGCAGACACCTTGCAAGAGGCGGGTGTTACCCTGCCAGTTATAGACCCAAAAATTGCGGCGTAAAATCCGGGGAATCCCGGCAAATATAAAACATGGTCATAAACCATTTAACTTAAAACAGGAGACCCGATCCAGTAAACTACACCTAAACAGGTTTTTCATGTGTAATGATTAAACCCAAATTAGCTGAAAACACAAAAACACAAAATGTAGCAAGGTAAAACTTATAATAATTCATATCAAAGGCTATAAGTTTAATACTATTACCCAAACCTTGCGAATCTAGCCCCGGAAATACCGGGGCTTTTTTATTTATACTTATTCTAAATAAACATAAATAAAACTTGACTTTAAAAGGTGCATTTATTATATTTATAAACACACCGGGACACTATAAGTAATTATAGTGTTGCCGGTGTTTTTTTATTTATAGGTGAAAGGTTTTGGTAATTGATTAAAGCCCCAAAAAAAAGATCAACACGAATTAAGTACGACCGGATACGTGCGGCGGTTTTGGATGTGGCAAAGCGTTTACAAAAACAATCAATATACCCTTATATGCCTATAGCTTATGAGGAGGTAGCAAGGCAAGAGGAACTTGCACCAAGTACAGTTAAAGATATTTATTACAGACGTTATAAATAAATGTTTCTATACCATGCAATACCCTCAAACAGGGGCGGGGTTACACCCTCATTTCCCCGCCCTTAATTTTGAGATTGAACTTGAGTGAATCCCGGATTAATCGGGTAAATATAAAATGAAAGCAAGAGGTGAAAAAATGTCGCAAGGAATTACGGTTCACTTTAAATACGAGCAAGGCACTACTGTTAAGGCGGAAAATGGTTTTACTGGTGAGATTGATTCGTTGATGTATAGTGACGGGGAGAATGTATATTATGTTGCAGGTCAAGAGGATAGTGATTGGTTTAATGAAAAACTGTTAACCGAGGTTGTAGAGTAATTGCCAGAATCGAGCAAAGAAATAGCCCGGATGGTAATACGGAAAACCGTTCAAGTTACCTATAGGGACGGTACAAGTGCAGTGATACGGGATTGTGATGTGAGTGATAAACCGTTATCAGACCGGGCTTTATTATACGCTGTTGAGTTCAATGTAAACCATGAGGAAATAACAGAGGATCACCAAAGATTCACATTGTAAAGGGTGCTAATGAAAAAGCGTAAAATATATAAGCCTTATATTAGGAGAATGAAAAAAACTGATTATGCAACTGATTTTCAAACCGTTATAAGGTTAGCGTTTTATGAAAGTAGGAAAAATGCTTTTGTTATGGTACAACGTGGATTCCCCGGCAAAGTGTTTTTAGTCGGGCAAAGTAAGCGGGATGTAATGAATATGATCGTAACAATTAGCTTGAGAGAAAAAACGTTTAAGCAGTGGGCGGGAGAAATTCAAAAAAATGCTTTTTTGATGTAAAGTTGTAACGTCAATTATGGTACTTGACCGGGTTCGATTCCCGGTATTGATGCAGTCTGTAAGTTGTGGAGCCGATACCTTAACTGTTGCAAGGGTTTGCAGACCTGACCAACGGGGATGCCGGTTGATTAGCGGGAAAGTAGTTGGAAAAACTGCAAAAAGTACAACAAGGATACCGCTTTGGTTTCGACCCTATTAAATCTTTTAGGGCTAACGTGACGACAGATTCCACAACAGAGTTGACAGCCGGGAATAGACCGGCGAACTAGGCAGGCGGTTTGAAGCCCTTTCCGGGTTACATTGCCCCGGATTATCAGGGTCGCACCCTGGGCCTGCTTCAAACCCCATAAAATAGGCGGGGTCGAACATCTGTACTTTGTTCATTAATGGCCCCGCATAGTGTAAATAAAAGGGCTTGGTAAAATAAAATAACTCCTTTGGTTATTGTGTAATTTTTAGACAGTCAAGCCCTTTAAAATATAAACCGGCCTATTAATGCCTTGTACCTTTGGCCGGGGACAAGGTGAAACGGGCCGGTTTTTTAATATCCAAGAGTGTATGCAATAGTGTATAAACGTAATAATTAAGGTGATACATGGGAAAACCGAGAACAAAAGCGCAAGCCGAACGGGATAGACTACAGGTCTCAAGGATGTATAACGAGGGTTATATACAATTTGAAATCTCTCAAAAACTGGGAATCTCTCAAGCTACAGTTAGCCGTGATATAGCTTTTTTAATTGCGCAATGGCAAAAAGACGGGTTAAAGAATATTGATGAACAGCGCACCCGTGAACTCATGCGTATAAACAAACTTGAACGGGAATACTGGGAAGCGTGGGAAGCGTCAAAGGCCGGGAAAAAGGTAACCCATTCAAAAGATGTACATGAAATTGATAGATCGAGACAAGAGATCGGCGAACGGTTAGAGGAAATCCCCGGAGACCCCCGCTACCTTGCAGGTGTGCAATGGTGTATTTCGGAACGGTGCAAGTTATTAGGGTTGAACGCCCCGGAACATTTAAAGGTTGATAGTACGGTAACTTTTGCCGAAGTGTTGCAAAAGGCTAGCGAGAAGCGCAAGGCCAGAAAAAGAGAGGGTTAAGCATGAACCGACTGCATGAATTAAAATTACATGAATCTATACGGTTTGAGACTGAATTTTGTACGTATGGAATCTTACGTGTTCCGGGCGGGTGGATTTATACGAGTACATATAAAAATAATTCTGTTTTTGTTCCTTTTGATAAAGAATTTTTCATTTCATGTGATATTAAACCAAAGTGGGATACGGCCCCGGAATGGGCTAAATGGTTAGCACAAGATAAAACAGGGGAATGGTGTTTTTATTCTAAAAAGCCAATGAAATTAATTGGTGTTGGTATATGGCAATCTGAGGGGGTTATTTATCGTGTCCCGTCATCTAATTTGGTAAATAATATTGACTGGGAAAATACATTAGAGTCAAGACCGGTGGAGGTGTAAGAAAATGAATCTTGTTTTATTTGAGTTTTTTGAGTGTACGGAACGTTTGCCAGAAAATGATATGGAAAAGGTAATTTTTGAAACAAAAAAGGGAATGGTTCTTTCAGGTATTTATGTTGATAGTGGGTTTTTTACAGCTTCAATTATAGGCCCTGTAAAACCTGAATTAGTCAAGCGTTGGGCTTTGCATCCTACAGCAGATATATTAGCGCAAGGTGAAAAGGCTGTTGAATATTACCGAGATTGTGCCGCATTGGTTAAGTCTTTTGTTGAATGGTCTGGGAAATATTCGAGAAAAAATATATACAATATGCCATTTGATGAAAAAAGAAATAGATATGAAAATTTTGTAGAGTTGGAAAATAAAGCGAAAATGTTAATCAGTGTAAACGAGGCGAAACAATGAAAATCGACTGGAACAAGGTTCCCGCATTGTTTAAATATGCGGCGCAAGATAGAAGCGGCGAAATATATTTTTACGAATATGAACCGGCGATAAAAAGCCCGGATTCTTTGGGCTGGACTTGGTCAAAAGGCCGGTACCAGTTTTACAAGAGATCAAGAGGAAACCCAAGATGGCAAAAAACTTTAAT
Source organism: bacterium (assembly GCA_963693055.1). Lineage (GTDB taxonomy): Bacteria > Zhuqueibacterota > Zhuqueibacteria > Residuimicrobiales > Krinioviventaceae. The sequence goes on along the minus strand of OY843751.1, from coordinate 2,872,649 downwards.
CAATAGACCGGAGGTGTAAAAATGGGTCAATGGACATTTCAACAGAGTGGAAACAAAAATTGTATAACCTGTAAGCATTGGGATAACCGGGCGGAAATAGACGGCGAACCTACCACTTGTTCAAGCGTGGGTTATTGTGAGGTTAAAGAACGGCCAACGGTACAGGGCGGGACTTGTCGACATCATAGGGCAAAGGGGGACAAGTGAAAAAGCCAAGTTGGAAAAACGCCCCCAAGAATGCGAATTGGTTAGCACAAGATAAAACAGGGGCTTGGTATTGGTATTGTTCCAAGCCGTCAATATTAAGGAATGGTTTCTGGCTTGGTTCTGATTGGTTCACGGCAAAAAAGCCGACAATTTTAAATCGTTTGGGTTTCCGGGTTAAAAACTGGGAAAACACCCTTGAACAAAGACCGGCGGGGGTATAAAATGAATTGGGATTTAATTCCTTATGTTGTTGCTTGGGTTTTTGCCGGTGCGCTTTGTATTGCTGTAATTGCCGGTACTGTGCTTGTTGTTGCGTGGACAAGAAATGCTATTAAACGGGGGCCGCAATGATTGATAGTATAGTTGCATTATGCAGCCGATTAACCGGGCGGCGGTTTTGGTATGAAATAGAAGTGTATTACCATAACAATAAAACGGGAAATAATGTAAGTTCATTTCTTGAGGTGGGTTACACAATGAAAAGCCTTGCTTTAGGCTCAAGGCGTTATTGTGCTAAAGCGGCGGGTAGGGATTTTCATAAAATAGTTAGAAAAATCGGCGGGGATAGATCAATTCAGGTTAGGTATATTTGTTATTTGGGATATTTCAAAAAGAGGGCCGGTAAATAGTGGGATATTCAAAGAATGAACGAGCTGAAAAAGTTGTAGGCTTGCGCCCCAAAGGTTGCCCGGTATACTTACCCTGGGAAATGGGTTTATATTGTCCGGTCTGCAATACGGTAAAGCGTGGAGAAATTAACGAGACGTTAGATTGGTCGGAATATAATACTTTTGTGTATTGCCACAATTGCAATGTTGACATCCCATCAATTTATTGCAAAGAGGGTATTGAGATAACCGGGAAAAACAAAGATTTTAAAATTAAAATATTGACAGATTGCTATTTAGATGTAGTTGAGATTGTAAAAGAAAGAGAGAAATGAAATTATGAGACCTTTAGAGTTTAGACAACCTGTTTATGTGGATGGTAAACTTAGCCACTTCCATTATTGGGGTTATATAAAGGGAGATACAGAAGCGTTTATTGGCCCTACTAATCTTGAAAAAAGTGACCAGTTAATTGGTGATATTTTTAGGAATGGTGCAAAGGTATATGAGGGAGATATAATACATGATGAAGCGGGTGCAGAGGCGGTAATATATTGGAATCCTGACTTGCTCTGCTTTGCCTGCACAAAAGACCGTGTTATTCTGAATAAAAACTCAAGGGTAGTAGGCAATATACGTTATGAAAATCCTGAAAGTTATTTAAAAAAGATTGACCCGGACGGAATATTAAATTAATGCCTTGCGATTATTCCAAATATCCCCCTGACTGGAAACAAATCCGAAAACGAGTATTAAATCGGGCCGGGCATGAATGCGAATTTTGCGGGGTACAGAATTATAGCGTTAATCCTGCAACCGGGTCAAGGGTTATTTTGACCATTGCACACCTTGACCATGACCCGGAAAATTGGCAGGTAAAGGATGAACGGTTACGGGCATTATGCCAAAGGTGCCATTTAGGTTATGATAGAAAACACAGACAAGAGCAAAGGAAATTAAACAAGTGCTTGAATTAAACACATTGTATAATATGGACTGTATAGATGGGATGAAACAATTCCCGAATAAATATTTTGAATTGGCTATTGTAGATCCGCAATACGGGATTGATTTTGCCGGAAAAATAAAAGCCTCTTACGGCAAGCCCACAAGAGGCAAAGGTTCAAAGATAAAAAGGTTTAATTATAAACAAAAAAAATGGGATAATGAGATACCCAAGCAACAATATTTTGATGAACTTTTCAGAGTTTCTAACAATCAAATTATTTGGGGTGGTAATTATTTCCTTGATTTTTTAGGCCCAACAAAATCATTTATTGTGTGGGATAAAAACAATTGCTTAGATACGTATGCAGATTGTGAACTTGCTTGGACATCATTTAATAAACCTGCTAAAATCTGTTATTATACATGGAACGGTTTCAAGCAGGGTCAATACGTGGGACGTAACGCCCCACAACACGGCAATAAAGATAAAAAAGAAAAACGTATACATCCCACACAAAAGCCTGTAAAATTGTATGAATGGCTATTAGATAAATACGCAAATCCGGGGGATAAAATTCTGGATACTCATGCGGGTTCATGTTCAAGTGTTGTAGCTTTTGAGAATAATGGTTTTGGTTGGATAGCTTTTGAGACTGATACGGACTATTACCGGGATGCATTGACCCGGATTGAGAAAGAAACCACACAGGCAAGGCTATTTTAATGACCCCCACAGATCAAGACATATTATTAATTGAATCGTTTCAAAATGATTGGAATAAGTTTGCCCGTGACGTTTTAGGTGTTAGGCTTGACCGGGAACAAAGGAAAATTTTACGAGACATTCAAGAGAATTACCGGGTTTCTGTGAGATCAGGTAACAGCCGGGGCAAGGATTTTATTGCGGCTGTAGCGTCTTTATGTTTCTTGTATTTGCATTGCCCGTCTAAAGTGATTTCTACAGCCCCAACAGGTAGGCAGGTTCATTCAATTATGATGCCTGAAATTGCAAATGTTTACAATAATGCACTTATTCCGTTGGGTGGAGAAGTTTTAAACACCAAAATAAAATTTGACGACAACCCACAATGGTATTTAGAGGGGTTCAAGGCGGCGGATAAAAATAAAGAAGCCTGGCAGGGATACCATAGCCCTAATATTATGGTTGTTGTTACCGAGGCAAGCGGGGTGCCTGATGAATCTTTCGACGCTATGGAGGGGTTACTTACAGCGGAAAACCACAAATTATTGTTGATCTTTAACCCCATACGTACAACTGGCACAGCATTTAACTCGACACGTTCCCCGCTGTATGTTAAACACAAGCTATCAAGTTTAAATACGGTTAATGTCAGGGCAAAAACAGAGATGTTACCGGGTCAGGTAGGGTATAACTGGGTAAAGCAAAGGGTTCAAATATGGTGTCGTCCGGTTAATGAGGAGGCCGCAAGCCTTGCAGAGTTAGATTTTAAATTCGATGGTAAATGGTACCGGCCTAATGATTTGTTTCGGGTCAAGGTTTTAGGTGAATTCCCCAAAGAAGCCGAGGGGCAACTCATTCCCCTGCATTGGATAGATTTAGCGGTTGATCGGTGGAGAGAGTGGGAACGTTCCGGGGTTACTGATAAATTTCCAGACCCTTTAGCGCTGGGTGTAGATGTGGCGGGGTGGGGTACTGACAATACAATGTTTTGTTATAGATACGGGGATATTGTTACAAAATTTGAAACAATAGATACATTAGGCGGCAAAGACACCGTACATATGGAAGTTGCAGGAAAGGTAAAAAATAGGTTGAAAGGTGGCGGGTCTGCTTTTATTGATACAATTGGAGAGGGTGCCGGGGTATATTCACGGTTGAAAGAATTAAGGCAAAGTGTATATAGTGTAAAACATTCAGAGAGTGGAAAAGATAAAAAGGATATTACCGGGGAACTTGAGTTTTTAAATGTTCGGGCTTGGCTACATTGGTGCTTAAGGGATGCATTGAACCCGGAACATGATGCAAAGTTAGCTTTGCCCTCGGATGACGAATTAATACAGGAATTGACCGCACCGACCTTTGAGGTAATGAGTAACGGCAATATTAAAATAGAGAGTAAAAAAAATATAAAAGATCGTATAGGACGTAGCCCGGATAAATTAGATTCCCTGCTTGCAACATTTTACAAAGGGAAACGGTCATTTAAGGCCGCAAAATTCAAGCTTGCAAAACCAAGATAAGGACTTTTGATAATGAAAATAAATATACCTTTACCTAAATTTATAACAGGTGCAAAACAAAGTAATGAAAATGTGGCCCGGCGGTATTTGGGTCGTATGCGTTCGGAATATGATACACCATTCTCTGAATTGTTTTCTACTTACCATATTGGGAAAATAAACATGGACTTATACGATGGTATAAGGGAAGCGATTCCGCTAATGGATGTAGCTACAACTAAACTTGTTAGGCTAATTGGTGGGTTTAGACCTGTTTGCGAAAACGAGCAAACTAGAAAGGAATTGGAAAAATTTATAGCAGGGGTTAAGGTAAACCATTTACAAAAAGGGTTAAACTCTTTTGTTTCCCAATTAGCAGATAGTGCTATTGTAAAAGGTATGGGTTACGGGGAATTGGTTTTTAATGAATCTTTAACTGATGTTTATAAACTGCAAAACGTTAAAGCTAATTATGTTGAGATCAAGAGCAAACAGGGGGAAATTTCTTTAATTCAGCATTTACCGGGAATTGTGGCCCAGAACGTTATAACCGAACTTGACAATATTTTCTGTTTGTCGTTTGACAACCGGGACGGTAACCCACAGGGTTATAGTTTATTTTACTCATTACCGTTTATGTCTCAAGTTTTTACAAGGATCTTTAAAAGCATAGAAAATGCTATTTGGAGAGTAGGAGACCCTACATTTATGGTAATTGTTGAGGGTGGTGAGGGAATGGATACAGATGATAGTTTAGAAGTTGCTAACAATATTCAATCGCAATTGACCGAATCTTTTACGGCCCGGAAAACCGGCAAAGTTCAAGATGTTTACGGGGGTACATCATTCGGTGGAAAAGTTGATGTAAAGGTTTTGGGTGCAGAGGGTCAAATAATGGATTTGGAAATTCCGACCCGAACCGTTTTAGAGCAACTTGTTACCAAGACAGAATTTCCCCCGTTCATGTTTGGCTTGTACAAGTGGACATCTACCGAACGGATGTCAACACACCAAAATGATATGATTGTTGCCAACATTCAGGAAAACAGAAAAAAACTTGATCCTATTATAAATGAGATATTAGAAAAGTTTTTAATTGTAAAGGGTTTGACGGCCCATGATTTTGGTATAGAGTGGAACCCTGTAAACCTGATGGATGAAACCGAAAAAGCAAAGGCCGAATATTTACGGGCGCAAGCGGCGGAAAAAATCTACAACCGTTTAATTAATATGATGCTTGACGGGGTTATTGATGAAACCCAATTTAAAGATGAATTGATAAACCGGGGCTTGTTGGGTACAAAAGCGTCAAACGCACCATTAACCCGTGTATTAAAGGTGATTGAAAAACGGGTCAAGGAAAAACAAGCAATTGATATGTTGGGGGCAATGTATGGAAAATAAAATATTAATTGAGGCTTTGGGGAAACATCCGGCCTTGAGTGAAACGAATTCTTTGTACTGGGATGATCACAACCATATTTTAAGCGTGGCACAGGGGTTGATTGTCCCGGACAATTTGCCGGGCCATGATAAGGTATTTCGGGCCTGTGGTTGTGATGACCACAGGTTAAAAAGTTCTAGCGTTATAGAACAGCAGTTAGCCGGTAGAAAACACCGGTGGCGGGAAATGCAAAAACTACAGGTTGACTTTTTTAAGGCGTTTGCTGAAAAAGTGACCGAATATGAAAAGGACATTTTGACTTTGTTAAAGCTACCGGATATTAACGCTATCCGGGAAAGCGTATCGAACGATACAGTAGATGAATCCGGTAGCTTTGAGTTTACAACTTCCATGCAAAACGGCCTTGACCGTATTTTTGACCAGTGGAAAAAAGACCTTGTAGGGAATTTAGACGTTTCGGACGGGAAAATAATAACGCCTAAAAGCATAGTTTTAGCCGGCGGATTCACTAAAGCAGATGCGGAAATGAGTATTGTTGAGTGGTTTATTTTAAACGCTTTTACAATTGGGTTTAACCGTGCTAAAAAAATGGCCCTTGCAGTTGCCCCAGAACACATGCTTGAGTATTTGCAAACTATAATAATGGCCCTTGATAATGATTATTTCAGGGCTATGTTACAAACAGCAGTACAGCGAATAAGTGCGCCCCTGACAATTGCCAAGCGCAAAGAGTTAGCCGTATTATTAAAGCAGATGGCAAAAGATGGGCTTTATCCTATGCAGGTAGGCCGGTTCATACATAAAGCTATTGGTGAGGGGCATTTATGGCATTGGAACCGGTTAGCCCGTAGTGAAACCGTTATTGCATCTAACCGGGCGTTTGATTATTGGGGCCAAGAATCCGGGGTTAAATATGAACAATGGTCAACCGCTTCAAATGCTTGTGAGGTTTGCCAAGTATTTAGTAATGAGGTGTGGAATTTTGGGGAGGGGCCAAGCCCGGTATATGATACGCACCCGCATTGTCTTTGTATACGGGTTCCATATTACCAGTATACCGGAACGGTTCAAAACAAGTGGGAACGAACAGACCCAGAAACCGGGCAACCTTTGGGGTCTCCCTATGATGTACCATACAGTATTGAGGAACTAGCAAGCAACCTGGGGTTATTAAGATGAAAGACGTAAAGGACAAATTAAAAGAATTTGGCAAAGTTGAATATTTTGATATTAAAAAAACATCAAAGCCATTAAACAAACAGGTCAAAGCGATAAACAGGAAAATGTTTCTTTTAAGGGTAAAACTATTAATTGAAAATTTTACTAACAAATTCAGGCGGACAAATGGCAAAAAAGAACTTTAAAAGTGATGGGAACGGTGGGTGGATATTTGAAAAAACAAGCGTTATTGTGACGTTGGTTTTTATGATAATGTCATTTACTGCAAATGCTTTGTTAACGGCTTGGCTTTTCCCGTTAAACTCAAAGATCAATATTAATACGGTTTGCATCAAAGAACGAGAAAAGGTTGACCATGACCATGACCTTGCAATACAACGTATTAACAACCGAGTAGAAAAAGCATTAGATCAAAATAAAAAACAAGATGACGAGCGTAAAGAGCTAAAGCAGGTGTTACGTCAACAATCAGGGGGGAATATTGTTTTTTAAATGTTCGGTGTGTGGGGAGGTGGTTTCTTGTGCAAAGCCGGACTATAAAAAATTCAGTAACCGGGGGTTGATTTGCCCCCGGTGTTTTACTGTGATTTATATGGGCCAGTACCCCAAAAATATAAAGGGCGGGGTTACTTTATTTTCTCCCTTTGGGGAGGGTCTAGGGGATTTAATTGTATCTACTAATATAAAAGAAAAATACTTGCTTGACAATCCGGGGGAATATGTAATTTTTTCGGAAAGCTGGGAGCAATTCAAGGCCCACCTAAACAACAAACGACTTGTAAAGATCTTTGTTTCATCTATTCCCGGACAATTTAGGCGGATTTCAGGGCCAAACGTCTATAGGATAGTAATACAAAGAGAGTCAAAAAATATAAAAAAGTTTGGCATGATTTACCCACAAAATATTGAAAAGCCTTGCAAACCTGCCTACCTTTTACCAGACAAATACATTACCGTACATCTAAGGAATATTGATAAGGTGAAAAGCAAAAACATAAAACCCAGACTTATAATGCCCCTACTTGACTATATAGCAGACTTGGGGGTAAAAGTTGTTTTTGTTGGTAATGATAAGCCCTTGAATTGTGGCGAAAATATTTACGGCCTTGATTTACGTGGCAAATTATCGCTTGGACAAATTGGGTATGTATTAGAAAATAGTTTGATGTTTTTAGGCCGTGATTCTGGTATTGCTCATATAGCAGGGGCCACAGGATGCCCGGCGGTTGTATGGGGTTATGAAACAAGTGAATGGTTTGCGGATGGCCCCGGATTGTTTACTGGTATTTTGCGTAAAGATTCAAACTTCTTGAACATATTAGAAAATGTTAAAGCAATGTATACTAAAATTTAAAAGAGAGGTTAATAAAATGCCAATTATAAATATAGACGGCAAAAAGTTTAATGTTACCGAACGAGATTACGAGCTGTACAACCGTTATGAAAACGGGAAAAGTAAAACGGTTAAACGCCTTATATTGGGTGCCATGCATCCCAAGCTAAAACTGGCAATCGAACGGGCTAAAAAAGTGACGGTTGCGCCACAGGTTGAACCTGAAAAGAAAACCGGTCAAAAAGAGTCTTTCACAGAGACCCGTGCAACATTCAAAGACGTACCCGCAAAAACCAAGTAAAGGCCGAAATGAAAAAGTTTATTGATAAAATTGAACACATGAACGGGTTAGGTTTTTTGCTTGACGTTAAGGGTATTGAAATCAACCCGGAGCGTTTGCCGGACAATGTTATATATATGAAAGATGAAAATATATTAAGATTTGACGGTGGAGAATTTAAAGCCCCGGCGGACTGTATCGAATCTATAAAGGGCATTATACCGGTACCTGAAAATGACAATGTGTTGAATAAGACCCTTGCAGGTTACCGGGCCAAATCTGTTGATGTTACGAAAGCCGATTTTGAGTTAATGAGAAAATACATGGCAAACCCTGACAGGTTTTCAATGGATGACTTTAGAGTTTACAAGTCATATTTAGCCCATAATTTTGTTGACCGTGACCGGGAACGTTTTTCCGCACAGGTATTGAAATCCTTTGTTAAAACTTTGCCGGGCCGGGCTTTGCTTTACGGGCATGATTGGGGCGGTACAGGTGAGGGGCGTTTTTTTGATGCCAAACTTGTAAAGATGTCTATTGATGAAGTAATTGATTTTGTAGGCGGACACCCTGACAAGACCCTCAAAAAGCAATTAGCGAAAATTGAAAAAAAAGACGGGGCTATTTATTGGCTTGTTGCAAAGTATTATGTACTTGCAACTGATACCGAAAAAGTAGACAAGATTGATTCCGGGATTATGCGGGATATGTCAATAGGATTTCGTGCGCCCATTCTTGACCCTGTAAAGACCCCGGACGGGGACGGTGTGGAATATTGGGAATATCAAAATGCAGATACAAGAGAGGCCGAAGCGTTAGAGGGTTCACTTGTGTTTCTTGGTTCGCAATATGGTGCGGGTACCCGTAAGGTGCTTAAAAGTGCATTACAAGCGTATAACCCGGCTTTTTTATCGTTCTCTGATAATGACCTTGAAAATATTTGCAAGGTGTTAGCAGGCGAACAAGTACCGGAATTTAATAATGTAACTGATAATAAAAATTCAAAAGAGGTTAACACAATGGCAAAACAGAGTATTACAATTGACTATGAAGTTAAGGAAAAGAAATTTTCTAAAACTTTGTTGATCGGTTCGGATGAATCCCAGGACGCTGTTAAAAATGCGGTTATTGAAGCCGTTAAAAGTGCTGTAGATATTTACGAAGCCGATGCAGTAAAATCTACAGATCAATTAACAGCCGTTCAAAACGAACTTGACCAAATCAAAGGTGTTTTTGGTGAAAGCTATTCCATTGAACGGGTTAAAGCGTTGGCAGAAATGGAAACAGCCGTAAAAGCTGAAAAAGCAGCCGAAGCCTTAAGACTGGGTCAACTTGCAAAGATTATCCCCACAGGGGATGAGGGCCAAAAACGGCTTGAGTTTATGCAAAAACTGCCTGTCTCTGAAATTCAACATTTCATTGATGACTATAAAGCCATCTATGAAAAAAGCAATCCACCGGACGGCAAATTTAACCCAGACACCCCGGATAATGCAGAAAATGCAAAGCCCAAAGGCCCGAACCGTTTTCAGGCCCCGGTTAATATTTCTGTGTTGAACCGATAAAACAGAAATAAACAAATTTATTATAAATTAGGGAGTTTTTGAAATGCAAAATATGAGTATTGGCGGTGGAGATCAGGGGGAAAAGTTAATAGTTACCTGTATTCCTGATTCCACATTCAAGGATGAAATTACCGCACTATTGGCAAACAATGAGACCCCAGAGGGTCGCCTTGTTGCTTATACCGGGATTAATGGGTATGAAGTAACAAGCCCGGCGGACGGTGGAGAGTTTGACGGTAGGCTTGTTACTGTTGAAAAAGATGGAACGTCTTACCTGTTGGGTGTTGAATTGTTCAGTTACAAAGATCAAAACGACGCTTATAATGGTATGGGTGTTATTGCGAACCTGGCATATAGCGGCACTATTGCAATAGGTGATACTGTTGTTGTTTCGGGTGATGACTATGACGCTGTAAAAGACGGTGGAGAGGGTGGACGGGGCAAGGTGATTGCCAAAGATACCGCAAATGAAACTGTAGATGTATTGTTTTAATACGTCCGGAAATTGAATTTAAAATAAACTGGGAGTTACACAGATGCCAGCAATGCAAGAAGTAAACGGAATTAAACGTATCCCCCTTGAGGTGGGTATGTATGAGCAAGCCGCAAGGACTGGAAAATCCTTTTCCGGTTGGCTTGAGGAATACCAAATAGAAAAAGGAATGGAACCAACGCCCTATTTTGGCCTTACGAATTTTGAGGTTGCTTTAAAACAAGCAAGCCTTGCCAAGCAGGGAAAAGAAGTTCCTAAAACTGCTTTTGAAATGCAGTTAGAAGCCCATGACGTTAAAGCGTTTGGAATGTATACAGATAAAGTGGATAAATTTTTTGTTGGTTCGGGTACAAGCGTTTTGTTCCCTGAATTTATTTCCAACAGAGTTTATGCAGGTTCTTTGCAGGGTTCTATTGTCCCCAGGCTTGTTGCTATAATGTCAGGGATTGACGAGTTGAGTTTTGCTAAACTGTACCTTGAAGATCAAGAAAAAGATCGTGAATGGAAAAAGGTAGCAGGTAAAACCGAATTTCCAACAACTACCATTAAACATGGAAAGCAAAATATTTCTTTGGGTAAATTTGGTAGAACTTTGGATTATGGTTATGAAATCCTGATGGCAGCAAGAATTAATATTTTTGCTTTGGCTATCGAGAGGATGGGTAAACAAATTGGTTTGCAGGAATCTGATGCCCTTATCAATGTATTGTTTAATGGTGACGGTGCATTATCAACAAGTAACGGGTTGTTAGCGGATAATACGCAATCAGTTGAAACAAGCGGTTCTATAACCAAGAAAGACGTTATTAAATTAGCGTCTGCGTTGCCGCAACCATACCAGCTAAATAAAGCTGTAGCCAAAAAAGATCGTGCAATTGACATCCGGGACGCTTTGAGCGATATGTCTAACCCGGCGGCACAGTGGGGAATGACATCCCTTACATTGCCGGAAGTTATTGAATGGGATAGAGACGTTATCTCTGACCCTGATAAAGTAATTGGTGTTGATTCTGCTAATGCGATTGAATACGTGACAAACGATGCATTTCACCTGCAAGAGACGGACAAGGTAATTACAAATCAATCTGTAAAGACTGTAATTTCTAAACGTTCGGCCTTTTCAGTTGTAGACCAGAACGCAATTGGTGCGCTTGACGCTTCATAATAACCGATAATTAAGCGGGTGCCATAAACACCCGCTTTTTCACAATAACAAAGGATTTCTTGAAATGAACAAAAAACTTTTATTAATGCTTTCAATTGCTTTTGTTGGTTTGGTTGTATCGGTTTCTGTTCCCCTGTGGGGTGCAGGTGAGGCCGGTATCGTTTGGGATCAATGGCCCAAAGCTGAAAAATGGATTAAAACCGGTGTGTTTACATTGACAAACAAAACATTGAGCGGCCCGACCTTTTCGGATAGCTTGGCTTTTTCTTCAACAATTGCAGGGAAAGATACCTTTGCAGTGAATGCCGCTTATGATACCGTTTTGTGTGCGGGCGCATTACCTACAGATAAAGTAATTGCAACATTGTCAGGCAATGCAGATTCAGTACAGACTTTGACGGCAAAAGCCGGGGCTGATACACTATTTTTTGCTTTAAATAAAACCGGTACAACCGGGGCGGTTTCTTTTCAATGGATGACTTTTAAATAATGGCAAACATAACAGCGGCGGACGTTAGAAATCGCTTGAGAGTTTTGACGTCCGTTGAAATTCCTGATTCTCTTTTAGAGACAACCCCGTACATACCAACGGGGGATATATGGTTAAATAAGGTATTAGAGAAAAATAGTAAATCTTTTACCGGGTTAACTGATAATGATAAAGGACTTGCAAAAGCGGCGGAAATTGCTTTTGTAGCACAAAGGGTTATTAGTTCGGCCCCGACCCGTGAACATGTAGCAGGGCCGATTAAAATAAAGCCCATACCGGCTAACGATAAAAAAGAAATGATTGATATATTGAATAAAGAAATCAATGATTACTTGTATTTAATTGATTGTTATATCAGGCCGTATTCATTCAAGGGAAAGGCTTTGAGTTTATGACACCCCTTGAAATGTTTTGCGTGAATCTGTTGACGTATGGTAAAAGTTTTATTTTGAACCAAAAGACCGGCGGGGATTCTTGTCCCTGCTTGGAATATCGAGACGGTTCATATAGTCGAGAATGGCACAGGTTAAACCCGGATGAATTGGATTGCAAGGGTACTGGTATTATTGACGGTACACCAACAGAAACAATATGCAAGGGTACCTTTTCGCCTTTGGTTTTAAATGTTGGGTCTGGACTATTAAACAAACAGCAACTTGAACAAATTGGAGAAATTCAAGAGAGTGATTTGGCATTGTTCGGAACCGTCCGGGTTAGTGACGGGGCTTTTTTGAATTTATCCACTTTGAACAAATCAAGCGATTATATTTTGTATGACGGGACAAAGTACATTGTGAAAAATGTGTTTAATTTTTCTACCAGTGACCAAGTGGGTCAACTTGTGGTATTAAGTCAAAAGGAATAAAATGCAATACGGCGTTCAAAATAATTTCTCAAAAAAGGTTGAGGAAATACTCAAGATGTACCCCGAAGCGATAGAAAAAGCTGTTGTGTGGGGTAATGATAGAGTAATGCAGGATGTGATTAAAAACATATCCGGGCCGGGCATACACCCAAGCGTAAGAGGAAAAGACGATTCCAGAATTGGCAAGACACCCATTCCCCGGAGAACGTCAAACTTATCTAACGCTAGGTTTACTACTGTGTTAGGTAGATATGAAAACTTTATACATTTAACAGCTATTGGCTTTGATGAACGTATTGCAGGGCATGTAAAAGATGTACATGAGGGAAACAGATATACAAAGCCCCGGCGTTATTTGTCAGACCCCATACGGTTGTTGGCCCCGGCTGTTATGAATAAATGGAATTATGAATTGACCCTTGCCATTAGGCGCACAGGGCAAAAGGTAGGTTAATGCGAACGTCTCATAAAGTGGATGACATACAACAGGTAGTTTATTCCCTGTTTAATTATTTGAGTGAAACCGTTTCACCATTTACAGATTGGGATGTTATTTTAAATTACCCAGATACAAAGATCTTTGAGAACTTTGAAAAGCCGATAATTTATATTGAATCTCCCAAGCCGGTTGCAACATTTGGTTTTCAGGGTGGGGAGAATATAAATAATTGGAGTTTAATAATTGGGTTGTGGGTAGGCCGTGAACACGGTGGGCCGGGAGAACTTAACATAATGGAATCGCAAATGTTGAGTTATTTTAATAACCTTAAAAAGTTTTATGAGATTACATTCCCTGTTGAGTTGGGCGGGGATACTTTTACAGATCAAACATTATTTACACAGGGCATATTATTCAACTCTTATGATTATAGGCCCATAGATATAGATAATAATGATTTTAGATGTTTATTTACTATTAATTTAACGGCATAAGATAGGAGATTTTAAAAATGTCAGTTGCGAGAAATTACCAAGTATCTACACCGGTGGAAGCCAAAATTAATGTAGGTGCAAACAATTTAACCCGGATTCATCCAATTTCAAAGACTGTTGCAAACCCGGTTTCTACTTTTGCAATTAACGGCCTTGACGCTATTACTGCAAATACACCCACCCCGAATACAGAGGTTGAAGTTTTTGTGCAAGGTAGCTTTAATAGGTCAACAAAATTTCGGCAAGATTATCAATTCGATGGGACATTTTCGTTACCGGCTATTTATGCGGTTGAGTTTTTTGCGGAAACATTGGGTATAACCTGGGGTTCTGAAGGTCAATACGCCCTGCCTATTTCGAGGGTTGAGGATAGACCTGTTGCAAATATTGAGGTTGTCCAAAGGGCTAAAGATGGAAAAACCGTACAACAGACCCTTGTTTATCAAGACATTATACTCAAGGCTTTCAATGCAGGTAGCGCAAAAGATAACAATATGTTGTCATTGCCTTTTTATTCAAAATTTGACCCATTTGTTTTGAATAAAGGCGCTGAATTGGTTACCGAAGTTTTTCAGGGAGACGGGAGCGCTACAGATTTTGCATTGAACGCAACCCCGGTAAAATTGGTTACCAAAACGGCTAACGGCGAATTGATTGACTGGGTTCTTGACAATTTTGTTTATATCAAAAAATGGGGTGCAAATGACATTCAGGGTACCCGCTTGATTGATGGTGTAACAGAATCTACCGGCGTTGTTTCCCTTGAAACCGCTTTAGAGGCTAACGAGTATTTAGAAGTTTGTTACGCTAAAGCTGTTGTATAAAGGGCTTTATGATGGAAAAAGGTTCATATAGTACAGACTGTTTATTTGAAGCGGCAACAATTATTTTGCTTGGGTATGAACCGAGTAGTTTTATTCCTGTGCATAGTAACGGCTTTAAACGGGCCGTTACTATTGCAATAGTTTGGAATGATTTACCTAAAGATATTTCGGACAAAATAAAATTGCCCGAGTTTAAAGTAAACCCGATTCAGTTAAAAGAAAAATATTTAGAGTTAAAGAGAAATGTACACGACAAAGTAAAAGAAGCTACAGGGAGAAATTAAAAATGAGTAATGTGGTTGATATTAACAGCGATGACGTGAAAAATCCTTTAGATTTGTTATTTAATGCAAACAAGGAACGAGTAGTAAAATTCGAGTTTGATATTCCTATTTCAGAGGGTAATACAATCCGGGCGTTTTTAACCGGGTCGGATTGGTTAAATATGGCAAGGGATGAAGAAAAAATCTACCAGATGGCCCTTGTTGATAATATTGAATTAGGGCTAGGAAAAAGACCCATTAATACAATCGAATGGGATGCCCATGTAAAAGGTGCCTGTGTAGTGAGAGAGGGTATTTTAAAAGCTGAAAATGAAAAACTTGACAAGGGTCAGCAGAAAACAACCAAGCAGATTTTAAAAGAGGTGCAGGATTTCAGGTTATCACTTAACAAAAAAAGACCTGAAAGTTTAGCCCATCAAGTAGCAAGGAATACTACCAAAGATCATGCGGTGCTTGAATTTGTTCCAAAATATATTAAAAGTGTAGAAACAAAAGAACTGCTTTTATCGGATTATGAAAAGCAAGAGCAATTCAGGGAAATTATAGCAGTAAATCCAGAGGTTAAAACTGCCATTTATGGTGCTTATTTGGGCCTTGCTAATAAAATGCGTGAGGTGAATAGTAAAGTAAAAAACTAATACAGGCCGGGGAAATACCGGAATGGGATTTACAAGTTGCAATTGCTGAAAAGTTTAATTATAACGGCCCATTCGACCCCCGGCTAATTAGCGATTTAGAAAACCCGTACAGACGGGCATTTCTAATAAATTCACTACATGAATATGTAAACACAGATGAACAAATCCTGAATTTTATTGAGAGGGATTTATATAAGATACAAAGGCACTATACGGATATTGCTTGTACATTTTACGCTAATACTAAAGGTGCTAATATTGATTCTATTTTTGAAAAAAATAGCAAATTGATTGTTGAACAAGATTCTGAAAGATCAGTAACGGTTTATTCAGAATAACAAATTACAGAAAATTTCATTAACCCCGGCCTATAATCATTTATTGATTTGGGTCGGGGTTTTTTATTGTGAGGTGGTTGATTTATGTTCGGTAGCGGACTTGGTAATGTTGCGGGTGTTGGGGATATTGTAGCCTTTTTGGGAATTGGTGGCCTTGATAATTTCAAGCAAGGATTAACGGCGGCGGATACAGCGGCGGCAAACTCTGCTAAAAACATGAATAAAACTTTAACCGTTGCTTTGGCGGCTGGTACGGCGGCCTTTGGTGCTATGGTTGTAGCGGCGGGGCAATACGAATCTAAGATTGCAGATATAGGCACCTTGATGACCGGAGACCCGGCGGGGTTTAAAAAGTTAAGTGGTGATCTGCTAGAATTATCTGAAAGCGTTCCTATTACCGCAACAGCTTTGGCGGGTTTGGGTTATGAGGTTGTTTCTGCTACTGTACCCGCATCTGACAGCTTGCGAGTTTTAGAACAATCCGCAAAAGGTGCAATTGCAGGTGTGGCGGATTCATCCGACACCTTTAATTTGTTTAGTGCTGTTGTTAAAGGGTACGGTTACGAATGGTCAGAGGTTGGTTCGATTTCAGATATTGCGTTTAAAACTATCGAGTTGGGCCAAACTAAAATGTCAGAACTTGCAACATCCATGCAGGGCGCTATTCCGTTGGCATCTGAATTGGGTATTGACTTTGAAGAGTTGGCAGGTATTACAGCAACATTAACGGGTGTTACTGGAAACACATCCGAGGTAATGACTCAAGCTGAATCGGTTATGACCGCATTAATTAAAGGGTCTAACGAAATGGATGCGGCTTTTAAGGCTTTGGGTGTTGGTTCTGGCAAAGAACTGATTGAAAAGTTTGGCACCCTGGGTAATGCTATGGATGCCCTCAAAGGGTATACGGAAAAATACGATGTATCTATTGGAAAAGTTTTAGGCCGTAAAGAGGCAATGCTTGCATATTACGCATTGACGGGAACACAATCTGATACTTTGCGGCAAAAGACCGAGGCCATGTATAACGCAATGGGTGCCACAGATCGGGCTTTTGAGGTCCAAATGGGAACTCTTGAAAATCAGGCTAAATTATTAAAGAATGTTGTTGTGGGTGCTTTTATCGAAGCCGGACAAAATACCGCTTTACCAATAATGACAGATTTACTTGAAGTATTAAACGACCACCCCGGAGCGGTTAAGGGTGTTGTTACAAGTCTGTCAGCTTTAGCCGTTGGTTTGGGTGGTTTAGCCGGTACAGCTAAGGGGATTCGAGCTGTAGGCGGTGCATTGACAATGATTACATCCTTGCCTTTTGGCCCGGCGGGCTTGGCTTTGGCTGGTATTGTTGCGGCAATTACAGCGGTAAATTCTGCAATGAATGTTTATTGGTCTAGCAAAGTTAATGCAATTGATAGTGTAAGCGAAGAGATTTCAGCACTTGAAACCCTTGAGGGTAGATTTAACACATTATGGAATGAACAAGATTTAACCGAGCAACAACAAATTGAATTGAAAACCGTTACCGATGAATTGAAAAAACGTTATTCAGAGTTAGGGCTTGAGATAGATGTAACAAGCAAAAAATTTGCTAACATGAACATTGAAATTGCAAAGCAAAGGCAAGAGGAACTACAGAAACAAACTGAAAAACTTGAGAAACAAATCAAATCTGCAAATGGTAAACTTGACACGATGAACAAGAACCTTTCTGGGAGGGGCGGGGTTACTGGTTTTGGTGGTAGCGGTCAAGGTAGTCTTGCCTTTGGCGTGAAAGGTTTGAGTGATAATACAAAAAATTTAAACGACCAGTTGCAAGCTTCCTATGATGAACTTGAGGAACTTGATTTATACATCAAAAACAAATCTGTTAAATCTACAAATAGTTTGGGTACAAGTGTTGAAAATTTGGGAACCGCAACAGGTACAGCGGCGGGAGCAGCTAAAGCCTTAACCGACAACCTAAAAACTCAGCCACTTGTCGATATTGCAACCGTTACAGGGGAAGCCCGAACCGTTCAAAAAGATTATAATGAATATTTAACAAACGGGGCGTTACTTGTTTCTGGTTATAGAGATAAACTTGCAGTTTTAAAAGATGCACACGATGTTTTAAAAGATCCACAGCAAGAGCATATTGATAGACTGCAAAGTGCTTTAGATTTGTATGAGTTAACCCCGGACGAGCAACAAGCGGTTAAAGATGCAATGGATAAACTTGCAGGATCAACAGAAGCGGCTAACTATGAGTGGGCCGATTATGCGGGATTTCTTGACCAAATGATACAAAAACTGCCAGGCATCCCCGAACCGATTAAAAGCATTGGTTCATCTTTAGCGACTATGGTTACATCAGGGTTTAATCCTGCTACTGTTGCGCTTGGTGCAATTAATATCGGTCTGGAATTGTTCGGTGGCAGCAAAGAAATTGTACAGTATACTGTTGATGACATTATTGGCAATATGGGTTTACTTGGTGATGAAATCCTTGCCACACAAGAAATTGTTGACGATTTATCACAGCATTTTTCATCTAGTTTGGTGGAAACCCTTGAGGCCCAAATAGATGAATATTTACAACAGATTGCAGACCTTGAAACGATAATGCAAAGAATACCGGAAACGTTTCGAGATTCAGCAGAAAAAAATATTGCTATACTTGAGGATTTAACCGAAAAAGCACAACAAGAACTTGCAAAATTAACGGCAATGTTTGCAGGGCTTTACGCCTTTGAGGGACAAAAGGAAAATATTGATTATTTTGTTGAGGAAAGTTTACGGGCTTTTGAGTTATTGGGGCCAAATTATGATTACTCTGGGGCTATAGATTTATTAAACGAACAAATTAATATGTCTTTAGCTATAATGGCAACCCTTGACCCACAAAGCGAAGCATACCAACTATTAGCAATGTCTGTGTATAGGGCACACGGTGCAGTTGCGGTTTTAAATGGTGAATATGCTACTTTAGATGAATATTTGATAGATCATAACATACAGCTTGAAGATACTACCGAAAATGTAGAAGAACAAACCGAAGCGGTTAAAAAACTTGCGGACATGTGGGAATTGGTACATCTTGCCATGTTTGAGGGGTTTGATTCTGCTACTGGTAAGGCGGCGGAAGCTAATGCGATACTTGACCAGATGGAATATTACGGGATTGATTTTGATGAAACAGACATGGATGAGCGTGTTGGCCAAATCATTAAGGGCATGCAAGACGAACTTTCAAAATTAAACCCGGATTCTCAAGCATATAAAGATTTAAAAGCGGAACTTGATGCGTTAATTGCAAGAATGTACGATTTGCAATATGGTACGGATGAAATGACAACATCCACCAATAACAGTTATCAAGAACAACAAAAAGAAATTGAAGCCACACGGGAGGAAGTGGAAGCCCTTAAAAATGAGATCAATGAAAAAGTTGAATTGAGGGCCGAACTCAAGGCGGAATTTGACGACCTTTTCCAACAACGTAAAGACATCATTGCAGAGATAAACGAAAAGCAAGAGGCTTTTGATAAAATTCAGCTTGAACTTGAGTTAGAAATGGAGGGGGTACAGGGTAAAATTGATAACCTTGATATTTTTTCAGGATTCAATGACGAGGGATTACAAGAATATTTAATGTCAAAATATCAAGTAACAGACATGAATGAACTTTTTGGATATAATAGGGATGCATTCCAAAATCATTTCCATCAAATGTTTGGTGGGGATACTGCTACCATTGAGCCTGAACAATTTAAAGAAAAATCTATTTTGGAAATGATGCAGGATCATGGAAACTTGGGCGGCTTTTATGAACTGTATGAGATACTTGAAGAAATCACAGGAGTTACAAAGCGATTAAATATAGAGTGGAGTGGGTTACTGGATAATCTTTTTCAAGATTATGATAATTTTACGTCAGATATGGATTTAGCGGCGGATGCTTTGAGTAAATTATCATATTTCGGCGAAGATTTAGAGGGTTCTGGAGTTGAGGGCGAAATCAATTCTGCAATTGTTAGGATGCAAGATTTTTTAGGTACGCTTGATCCTGACAGCGAAGCCTATAGAGATTATAAAAAACAACTTGACGCTTTAATAAAACAATATCAGGCAATGGGTGGAGTTATTGACAGGGATGCGGCAACAGAAATGTTTGAGCAAGACGTATCAGATGGAGGGTCATATTTACAGGGTATTCTTGATGAATTATTAGGAGAATATCAACAAAATGAAATTGAATTTACTGCAGAGATTCAACCCTTGCTTGATGATTTGGACGTTGTAGATGGAAAAATGAAAGAAGTTTTTGACAAGATCATTACACTAAATGTTGATATTTCAGAAGCCAAAAATGAGCTTAAAAAACTCAAAATATATTTAAGTGGTTTAGAAGAAAATGAAGTTAAGGGCCGAAAAAATTATGATAAACGTGGGAACTTGGTGAAATTTCATTCAGGCGGTTTAAATTCAGATGAAAGACTTGCAACCGTACAGGCTAATGAATTTATCTTGAGACGTGACGTAACATCCAAATTTGGGGCCGACCGTTTAGCGGCTTTTAATAATACTCTCGATTCTACAGTATTGGGTAATTCTAAAGGTCAAATAAATTTTAACCCGGTAATTAACCCGCCTACTGTGATTATCAAAAATCCCGGCCCCCGGACTACTTGGGAATATGAGTACGTAGATAACACGATACAACCAAGAATTAAGTTTAATGAACGCAACAGGCAGACAACCAGAGAACCATTTAAACCGTAATAATGGAGTTTTTGAAAAATGGGAATAGCTGTTAAAATAGTTTTAAAAGACGGTACAAACATTGACTTTTTGCAAGATGAAGCCATTGCAGGAAAATTAGTACCAACAACTGAATGTGAGTTACTGGGGAATGACAAGCAATTACCAGACTTGAAAACAAAAGGTGATGAATGGAATGTTTTAACATTGACATTTTATGAGAAATACAGAACTACAAAAGATAAGATCAAACAGATTGTTGATGAATGTCAAGAAATGGATATTTATTACCAATATCAAAATGATGAAAGTAAAAAGATAACCGCCTTTTTATATCCTGAATACAATGAGCAATTATTTTATTATGGCCAACCGGCGGCAAATATTGAACATAATTTAACTTTTATGGAGTGCTTGAAATAATGCCAGATTACACAAATTTACCTACAGACTGGAAAAATGCTATAGAGAAAGTTGCAGGTTTATCGCTTTCATTAGAATTTGTTTTAGACCCTGAAAATAGAAATGTGATTTTATCCGGTAGATACGGAATTGATTCATGTACGCAAATAATTACCGAACGTGAATTGAGTGTAAACTATGAACGTAGGCCAATTTTAAAAGATGTATCGGTTTCATTAAAAGACCCGGACGGGTTTTTAAACCCATACAATTCAAAAAGCCCTTTTTACAACGTACAGGTTGAATTGTATGAATCTGTACATTATTCAGAAACCTTGATTAAAATTAAAAAGATTAAGGGTGTGGAATTTCATGCGGGCCAAACAATCAAGGTAACCGGCCCAGATTATGAGGAGGGGAGTTCTATTGGTACCGTACAAGTAACGGTAAATAGTTTTACCACCGGTGCAACTTTTGATACAATTGAGTTAACTGGCAGGGTAGGCCGTAGCTTTGCATTAGGTTCTTTGGTATACATGAACACATTCAGGGAAACAATTCAAATTCAGCTTGTTAGTGATTCAACTGCTAACCCTTTAATTTTATACAGGGGGGTAATGATGAAATCCCCTGAAAGTGTTGACGAACAATTGTTAGTAACCATTGGTGATTATAAAATTGAGTTGTTGAATAAAGAATTGACTGGTGCCGATACAGATAGTACAAAATTAATGATACCAAATGAAAGCGGCACCCTGATTGATTCTAGTTATTGGAATGATGAAATAAACCCGACCTTTGATATTTCAGAGGTTTACCCTAAATCTGGTTGCAAATTAGGGCAATGGTCTGCAACATTTAACGGTACAACTGACTATACATTAAAAGGGCCGGGAGAAACCGGGAGAAGTTGTAACCGGTTGCTTGGGTTAATTGGCAGAAGTGAGGTCGATGCTTTAGACAGTGTTTTTTATCAATACATTAAAGATAATAGATATATTTATTTGGCAGGTACGAACAGCAGAGACCTTGTAATTTTAGATGTTGATGACCCAGAAAATGTGATTTGTAGGTCAGAAACATCATATTCAGATGAATTTGTTTTTTATAGCAGTGTTACAAAAAAAGATAATTATGTTTTTATTGTTCACGATTACCCTGTTGGTAGTGACGTTGTAGGTGCAATACAATGCATTCTTGTTGGTAATGTTTTAACACCAAGCTATGCAGGTTCAATTGTAGCGGGGCAAAATGGTGTTCCTGATGACGCTTTTTTTTATACTGCAATTGTTAACGGAAATTATCTTTATGCAACCGGGCACGATTATGTATATATTTTCAATATCAGTGATCCCTACAATATAACCTATGTTACAAGGATTGGTGGGCAAGAATATCCTTATTATATGATTCAATGTTACGAATCTGTAATTGATGGGGATTATTTATACACCGTTTCACCAACATATAAAAAATTGGTTATTTTTGACATCAACACAACACCTACAGCCCCGACATTAGTAACTGTGTTTGATTTGCCGGTGGGTTGTGTGAATATTCGTATTTTAGGGGATTACGCCTACATGAAGGGCGGCAAAGGTGAAAGTACATTAGTAATTGCAAACATTTCTGACCCAAGCAATCCAGTAATTGCAAATACTTTTGTTTATGATGGAAAACCGTATTTTTTAGGCGGTTATGGTTTAGATATTGATGGGAGTTTTTTATTTTCCATAAATGGCTATGATGGTGCTATAACCATATTTGATATAGGCACAGACCCGGAAAATCCTGTACATTACGAAACAATATATTCGCCAGCTTGTCCTCCTGATTATGTAGGTTCATACAATATGTGGTTAGTGGTTGAATCTGGTTACATTTATTACCCCGGTTCATCAGGTTTTAATGTGTACAAATATTCAACAGAAAAATTTAGTACACAAGGCGAACAATTAACCATAACCCCGGCGGCTTGGGGCGGTTCGATAGGTGGCGGGGATGTTATAACTTTTACAACAGGTGTTTCATGGGAGAATGAAAACCCTGTAAATATCCTTTATGATTTACTTGTTAATTACGCAGGTATTCCCAAAAAATCAATTAATGGGAGTAGTTATTTTGGGGAAAAAACTATAGGAACATTGCGGGGGGCATTGGTTCCGGGTGCTACAGTTGTAACAATAGATGTACAAATACCGGTATTTTTGAAAAATGGACATTCATTGAGTATTAACGGTACAAGCGTAACCGTTTCGGGAATGGATATTCAAAACAGTTACCCGCCTTTTATAACATTGAATCTTGCAAGCGCGTATTCTGGTACAACTAAGGCGGCGGGTTCTAATGTGATTTGGGAACAAATTTCAAGCCCTGATTTAGATTACAATTTTGATGCTGAATATTTGTATTGTGAAAACAACAGTATAGCTATTTCTATTACAATGGAAAGGGAAATTACTGTACTTGAAGCCATTGAAACCATTGGGGGGCATTTTGATGCGTTTACATACCCAGATAGTTGGGGCCGGGAAAATGTTTTCTCATTCCGGGAGAGATCAGAAACACCTATAGAAATTGATAGTGATTCGGGGTTGTTGATTCCTGACCCGTATTTTAAGAATTACGAAATGGTTAATGATATTAATTTATTTTGGGGTTTGGATTTCCTGACAGGGGAATATTTAAACAATAAAACCTTTGAGGGTACAGACCGGAAAAATAAAAGCTATTGGAGAACTGGTATTCTAATTTCTGGGGAGCTGTATTTGCCGGGAATTTATTCAGAGAGTTTAGCGGATTATGTAGCGGGAATAAAATTCAATATTCACAGGGACGGTATAAGGGGCGTTGTCTTTAATACTGATTTACGGGGTTATAGCTTGCAAATTGGTGATAAAATAAAGATAAAAAGTGATTCCCCAGAATTTGAGTTATTGACCACAATTACATCAAAATCCATCATATTTGATAATGGTGTTTACTTTGAGTTTGAAGCGTTAGATATTCCAGAAACAACTTGGAGTTAATGACTTGGCAGATATTTTAAATATTGTATATGATGAATCTGATTCCTTGTTATTTGATGAATTTTCAATTAATAAAGTTGAGATACAAACAAGCCGGGAATTCATAATACAAAAATATCAAAACAGAAAACCCCACTTGCAATATTGGGGGGTTAATACGAGAAAATTTATTGTAACATTTTTTACATTTACAACCGAGACAATCGAAAAGATTAATTTTATAAACAGTTTGACCGGGCAATTATCTTTGTACTGGGATTATCAAAATAACCCCGGTCAATGCACTACTGTTAAATTGATTCCTGAATTGCCATTTTTCTATAATGTTGGTTTGGTTGCGGCAAATCAGGAAATTGAAATCACTTTTGTTGAAATCGAGGCGATTTAATGACAGACGTTTTAAAACTAAAATATAATTTAAGTGAAACAAATTTCAAATATTTTGAGGTTTCACAGGTCTCAATAAATTCAAAGCGTTCTTTTGTGATTCAAATACAGCAAAACAGAAAACCCCGTTTAATATTTACCGGTATTCCTTACAGGGTATTTAATGTAACGATTATTACAGAATTACAAGAAACGATTGATAAAATTGAAGCCTTGAGAGATCACAGGGGTATAATTGAATTTTACTGGGACTATGCAAACAACCCGGAACAATGTACAGGTGTTAAGATTTTGCCGGGTGTTCCGTCATTTTATGCGGTAGGATTGAAAGCGGCAAAAACAGAAATTGAGTTAACGTTTATTGAAACGTGGGGCGGTGTTGATCGCATTGCAGTATTAGCCCCTGATGACAGACTAACAATATAGGAAAGGGTACTAATGGCAAGTTTTACAAAGGCGGCTGTTATAATTACAAGTCTTGATAATGGTCTCCCAGACACGGCGTTTTATACTATGGAATTTTGTTCAATCAATGGGACTTATCCAGATGACGCTATAGCATGTACGCACAGAGGAAACGGGCTTTATACCCCGGTTTCTGCAATACAAGACAATGAACATTATGACGTTTACGTTAATGGTATTTGGTTTAATCGGTATTTTGCCAGAAAAGCAATTCCCGCCACAGAACTTTAATAATGAAAGGTAAAAAATGAAAAGATCAGGTTTTAAAAGATACGGTATATTAATTTTATTATTATTTATTACCGTTGTTTTCGCAAGTACAAGAGTAATTAAAAGACCAGAAACAACGGTGTTTTTAGATGAATCGGTTGAGCATGGTGCGACCATTGCAGAAATTGATTCCGGGGCGGTCATCATTTCCCCATCAAATGATAGTTGTCTTGTGAGGGTTTTTAATAAATCCGGCGATATGCTTTTTGAGATAGACAGCACAGGATTAAATTTTAATATTGCGAAAACAATGCGGTTGTGGCAATCTGGGAGCAATCTTTATTTCAAAGATCCTGCAACCGGGGTAAAAAGTTTGTCGGATTTGGCAACTGGTACCGGCGACGGGGCTATTGATTCCACTTTTATTTCCGTTTTAGCCGATACCTTTTTTATTGCAAATAATACTACATACATAATCAAAGACGGTTCAAACAATTTGGTTTTTGTTGATTCTGTGACCGGATCAAAAACTCTTGCAGAGTTGACCTGGGGCGGGGTTACTCTGTCTCAATTGTCGGATAGTTTGGATTTGAAATTAAATATTACTGATTTTTTGAGCAATTTATATGCAAATGATTCCTATTTAGTTGAAGCTACAGAATTGACAAGTATTTTGTCAGGATATACTACAGACAGTGAGTTAACAACGGCTTTGAGTGGTTACGCTACAGATGCAGAGTTGACAAGTGGATTGTCTGCTAAATTGAATTCAAGTGATTTCTTAGCAACATTACAGGCAAATGATTCGTATTTAACAGAGGATACAGAATTAAATGCGGCCTTGTCTACAAAATTAGATACTGCGGATTTTTCAGCTTTTCTTGATGTTTATGATAACAATTACCTTGTAGCGTCCGATATTTCCGGGAAATTAAATACAGCGGATTTTTTAACAACATTACAATCTAATGATGGGTATTTGACAGAGGATTCTGAATTATTAGAATCTTTATCATATTATGTTACAAGTATATCATTATCAAGTACATTGGATGGTTATACAACAGATAGTGAATTGAATTCCGGGCTTTCAAGTAAATTAAATACAACTGATTTTGTAAGTACATTACAAGCGAATGATTCCTATTTAGTTGAGGAAACCGAATTATCTACAACCTTGAGCGATTACACAACAGACAGTGAACTAACAACAACTTTGAGTGGGTACGCTACAGATGCAGAGTTAGCAAGCGGTTTGTCTGTAAAATTAAATACAAGTGATTTTCTGACCACATTACAGGCAAATGATGACTATTTAACAGAGGATACGGAATTAAGTTCTGCCTTGTCAAGCTATGTTACAAGTTCAACCTTTTCAAGTACATTATCAAGTTATGTAACGGATTCGGAATTATCTACAACGCTTTCAGGATATACAACAGACAGCGAATTAACAAGCGCACTATCTGACAAATTGAATACAGCGGATTTTGTAAGTACATTACAAGCAAATGATACGTATTTAGTAGAGAATACAGAATTAACGTCTATCTTGTCGGATTACGCTACAGGTAGCGATTTAACAGCCGGGTTAAATAATAAACTTGATAAAGATGCCTTTGCCGATTCCGTTTCCCAATATCTGACCGGTTCCGGAGGGGTAGCAGATTCAACTTTTACGAGTGCTAAACTCGATACGCTTTCACCATTAACCGGTACAGAATTTTATTTAGGTGAATCCGGTGGATTTACAAAAGTTGAGAGTGATGGAACTATTGTCTTTACCGGGGATGCTATTGTTTTTAAACGCTTTGGGGTCTCAACAACACAAATCATTCCACAGGGCGGAAATCAACCTGGCTTTGACACGTCATTAATTGCGTGGCGATTTGATGACAGCAGTTCGGAACAATTATTATTAACCCTAACTTTGCCGACTGACTACAAAGAGGGTACAAGCATTGTGCCGGTTGTTTCTTGGTTTACAGCGAGTGCGGTAACTGGGGCGGTTTACTGGCAGGTGCAGTATAAATGGACAGATGTAGATGAAATTATGGATTCAGGATTTACCGTTATCAATACAACGGATGCCAGTAGTGGAGTCGCAAGGACATTACAAGAGGCATCTTTTGCCAGTATTACTGGTACAGGCAAAGAAATCAATTCAGTTTTATCTATCATTATTTCCAGAGAGGGCGGACAAGCAACCGATACAATGACAGGTGATGCCCGTTTTAATGGATTGTCTTTTATATATCAAGTTGATACAATTGGGGCCAGAACGCAAACAGGAAAATAAATAAATCAAGGGGATAGGATGGGGTTAAAAAGTTTTTAAAAAGGGTAAAAATCAAAAATACTTTTTAAATATAATCCCCCCGGATTAATAAAAGAATTAAACCGGGGGGTATTTTTTATTTTGATATTCCTTTTTCTTTGATGTAGTTTTTATATCTTTGCTCAAATTCATCTACAGAAATTTCACTCAATTCTGATTCTAGTTTTATTGCTTTTGCCCGTTTAATTTCGAGATCAAGTATTTCTTTGTCATAGTTGTAGATTTTTTTAAATGATGTTTCTAATAATTCATCAACGCAAGTCATTGTTTCCATGGTTTAACCCTCATTTTAATTAATGATTTTAATGTTATCATTTTTTTTTATAATTACAACCCTTTTTTAAAGCCCCGAAAAAATCGGGGCTTTTTACAATTAAAACGGCAATAACAAAAATTGTTTTCCTTTCTTATTAAACTGAATTGTTGCTTGGTAACCCATTTCAAACAATACTTTCTGTAAAGTAAATAATGAAACGGGTTCTTTGCATGTAAAATGCAAGCCGTCACTTTGCAGTTTAATTTGAAATTGTTCACCTGTAAAGCGTTCAGCAATTAATTTAAGGCTTTTGAGTGAATCGTTTTCCATGTTAACCCTTTCCTTTGTTATGTTAATTCCCTTAATCATTAAGGTATAATATAATATATCTGGAATTAAATGTCAAGGAAAAAATTTATTTTTTTTTAAAATAATAGTAAAAAAACGCTTGACATTAATTACCAATTGTTGTATATTTTACCTTAATGATTAAGGAAAACAAAATAAAAAAAAGGGTTTAACAATGAAATTGTACGAAGCAAACAACAACACATTAAACAGCTTTATCGGAATTAAAGAGCAAGGCGGAATTTTTACAGCAATGACCACAACCAAATCAAAAGAATATAAAACATTTTCCGGGGCTGTAAAGTTTTTTAATGGTTCAAGATATGATGGTCAAATCCCAACAACACCAACAGAAATACATTAAATATAACCGGCCCCCACAGGGGGCCATAACTTGAGGGTTTAACAATGAAACAATATAAAATATTAGGTATTAATGATGACGCTACATATTGCACATTGTGCAACAAACAGGAATTAAAACGGGTTGTATGGCTTAAAAATAATGAAACCGGTGAAATTTTTCCATACGGTACAACTTGTGCCGCTAAACTTTTAAGAATTACAGTAAAAGAATTTAAAACACAATTAAATGATAGAGAAAAATATTTACAAAAACTCACAAGACGAATTTACAGGAGATCAAAGCAGGTTAAAGCAGAACGAAAAGCGGTTGAATATTGTAATGAAAACAGGGATATATTTCCAGACATTAAAACTAGAATGGAATATTTATTCCCATACATTACAGAGACTCGTTTATTAAAAGAAAAAATTAAAGAAAAATATAAAGTTAAATATGTATATTAAACCTGGCCCCTGAAAAGGGGCTTTTTTATTTGTAAAAAAAGTAAAAAAACGCTTGACATTAATATCTAATTACTGTATATTATCCCTTAATGATTAAGGGAAACAAAACAAACAAAGAGGGCTTGAAAATGAAAAAAACAAGACAAGAATTAATTAACCAGATGAAACAGGCAACAAAAAATTTTACTGGTATTGATTTTGATGTAAATATTTTGGGTAAAGAAATTGGTTTTTTCCATGAAACAGAACAAGCAATAAATGAATTGAAAAAAATCATTGACGGTCAAGGTTATACTACAGACGTAGATTTTGAGGAGCCGGGCATTAATGCCCTGTGGGTTAGTGGTTGGTGTTAATTTGACCGCCCCGGAGTTGTCCGTGGCATATATAAAATGAGGGCTAAACTATGAAAAATCGAATTTATAACATTTATGAAAGTAGTGATGTTAATTGCTTAATCGAAATCGCTTATGTGGAAGCGGATAATACAATTGATGCTTTGAAAATATGGTATAGTATTCAACACCCGTCAAGCTATAGGCATAAATATTCTTATAGTGCTGTTGAAAATAAACAGCGTAAAGATTTACTTGGGTATTTAAATTAAATGATTAAGGCCCGGAAATATTGGGGCCTTAATCATTTCAAAAATAATAAAAAACTCTTGATATTGATTTTTGAACAATGCATATTATACCTTAATAGTTAGGGAGATAAGATAAAAGTGATTAAGAAAATAACTTAACAAACTATTGAAAATCAAATAGGCAGCAACCCAATTTTTCAGAAGATCATAGAAATTGTGACCAGTGAAATCTAATAAAGTAAAATTACAATAATACCCCAGGTTGAAAATAAATCAAAAAGCCCCAGCAAGAGGGTTGCGGGGGCTTTAAATGATTAAGAAAAATAACTTTAAGGGTTAAAATAAGTTACGGCTAATATTGACGAAAAGCAAGTAAAAAAATAAAAAAAGGTTTTTGAATATGAGTAGTAGTTTCACAAATAAAAAAAGGGTTACTTTGTGGCTTGATCGAAAAGCTGTAAGGGATGCAAAAGAAGTATTAGACGAAACCCCAAAAACATCATATAGTAAATTTATTGAAAGCAAATTATTGATGTTAGTTAATTATGAAAACTTACCTACAGTTAAAGCGGCAACAGCAGGTAGCAAAGACAAAATAAAATTAACGGTTTCCATTGAACCAGAATTACTAGAACAAAGCAAAAATATTTTAAATAATTATGATATTCGTTTTGCTAATTTTATTGAATCTGAATTGCTCAAGTTGTCAGGGCATTATCGCACCTTTGAGGGGGTTTTATACCGCCTACTTGAGATTGAAAACGAAAAAGCCAGACTTGACAAGGAAACCGATTCACTCAAGGAAAAAGCGCAAGAGATCAATAATTGTGATATTAACCGGGTTAATGAGTTACTTGATATTTTCAGAGAACAAACCATAAAGGCGGGGGTTTAGAGCATGCCACTTATACGCCATAGCACAAAAGGGGGCGCATAGGGGGCATATAGGAACATTTAAGGAATTTTGAACATTTCAATATTTGCATATTTTAATTAAAAACAATGAATTGAGCCAATAAAAACGGGCTGACTGGGGGTCAAGGGGTCGGAAGTTCAAATCTTCTCGCCCCGACTAGAAGCCTGTATTCAATATGTTGAATTCAGGCTTTTTTTGTTAATACCAACCTATTTTTTTACAACTTACTATAATCAAGGTCACAATGAACAGAAGAACGTTTATTGAAAGTATATCAAAAGGAGCAGCTTTACTATTAACTGCACCAAATATTTTAAATGCCAGCCTAAAATCTTTTTCTGATAAGGATATTGAAAAGGTTTTAGACTATATTTACGCCAATTGGGATCGTAGTCTTTATAAAGATGAAGCTAGTAGTGATGGCTTTGGATAAATATAATTACAAAGCTGAATCAGAAAGAATTGCTAATAAATTCATTAAAGTGAACACCGACATTTTTCTGCAGTATGGAAAACTTGAAAAACAGATACCGAGACAGGGAAACTTTCGAATGCAGAGTATGAATCTCCTGGTATGATGGGGATGGACGGCTGGTGTGTATGTTGCTCTGGCAGATTATTTGAAATTGATAGAACACTAATAATAGAAAAATCACATGTAAATAGGGTGTGAAAAATTAAAGTCTTTGTTAACAATCCGGTATGACTGTTCGCTGTGTTCGAAATTAATAAATTTTTCAATTAAATTGAAAGAAAAATTATTCTACTTTTGTTGATTTATTTTATGACTTTTTAAGTAAGGTTAAATATGAATTCAAAAGTTGATATATATATTAAAGAGGGGTGTGGACGTTGTGAATATTGGAAGACGCCAAAATGCAAAACACTTTACTGGCAAAACGAGTTGAAATATTTACGAAATATACTTTTGCAATCTGAATTAAAAGAAGATGTGAAATGGGGGGTACCCTGTTATACTTTAAATAATAAGAATGTAATTTTATTAAGCGCATTTAAAGAATTTTGTTCTTTAGGATTTTTTAAAGGTGTGTTAATTAAAGATGCCAACAATTTATTAACCGCTCCCGGTGAAAATTCTCAATCCGTCCGTCAATTTCGTTTTAATAACATTGAGCAAATTATAGAAAATGAACCCATTGTTAAATCATTTATTAATGAAGCTATTGAAATTGAAAAATCCGGATTAAATATAGAGAAAAAATCTAATATTGTAATTATAAATGAATTACAAGAAATGTTTGATAACGATCCGATTTTTAAACAAGCATTTGAATCATTAACGCCAGGAAGACAAAGGGGGTACTCGATATATTTTTCTTCGGCAAAACAAACCCAAACCCGTATTTCAAGAATAGAAAAATCAATTCCACGTATCATGAAAGGACTTGGTTTAAATGATTGATAACAAAATTGAATTCCTTAATAACAGGATGCTCATCAAATCCTTTTTTGGGTCTATAAATATCATCAACCAATTCAATTCTGCAACTTGAAAAATCCATATCCAACCAGTTTTTTCCATATTCAATCTGATTTCCTTTTGAGTTTAAAAAATCACAATATTGTTTATTGGTGACTTTATATTTAACAATAGAGTAATCATTAATAAATACTTTATGAGCAGGTTGTTCATCAAAACTACCACTATCGATTCCAATAGTAAACCATCCACCTTTAACGAATACCATATCAGAATCTTGAGCATGGAAAGTAACCCCCAAAGCTAATAATTAAAAAAATATACAAAAGTAAGAAATTGTTTTTTTTTGAGTTTAATTTCAATAAAGCTTTTTGAAGAATTTATTTAAATTTTTACTTTCAAGATTAAATTGATTTGAATAAATATAAAAATTATTCATATATTTTTAAACAAAATAAATCTACTTGTATGATTGTTTTATCAAAAACATCCATAAACTATTTCAAGGATTAAAAATGACAAGAATAAAATTTGTAGTAACTGCTTGTAGTTTGTTTGGTATGCTTTTTTTATTTGTTTCGCCGGGTTGGAGTATGTTTAAAACAATTGAATACATCAGTATTGGTGATTCTATAAAGCTTGCAACTGATGTTTATTTACCAGATTCAATAGGACAGTTTCCATGTATTTTATATCTCACTCCATATGGGCGAGAGAATATAAAAAAAGAGCCAGAAAAGTTTATTGAAAAAGGATATGCGGTTGTGTGTCAGGATATCCGTGGTAAATTTGGTTCAAACGGAACGTTTTATCCGTTTAAAAATGATAGATCTGATGGTTCTAAAACAATTGAATGGATTCGAGAACAATCCTGGTCAAACGGCAAAATATGTGGATGGGGCGGAAGTTATTTGGGATATACTCAATGGGCTGTAGCAGATCAGCTTGACATGATTTCACCCATATTTACAACAGCAAATATGTATGATGCATTGTATCCTGATGGATTAATGTCTCTGGGTTTGGCTTTTCGGTGGGGTTTATTGGTTGATTCTAAAACTGTGAATGCAATAAGTCCTGAAAAAATGGAACAGAGTTATTATTACCTACCATTATCCGCTGCAGATGATTCTACTTTAAAAAATAATCCATTTACAGACGACTGGTTATCTCATGAATATTATGATACATATTGGGGCAAGATTGACCACAGAGGAGAATACAGCATGCCTGTTTTTGCTGCAGCAGGTTGGTATGATATTTTTTTAATGCCCCAAATAATGGATTTTATAGCACTGGGTTCTAGACGAAATTCAGATAGCTATTTATTTATAGGCCCCTGGGCACATGGTTCATTTGCAGCAAAAGTTGAATTTGGTGATAATGCAGATTATGGTAAAGTCGTCGCTCCTGTTTTGAACAGATTGGTTGATAAATATATGTTAAATAGAAAAGTTGATATAATACAACCTCCATTTGAAGAAAAGCCATTTCATGCTTTTATAATGCAGCGTAATGAATGGTATTCTTTTAATCAATGGCCACCGATAGATGTTGAATTTAGTAATCTTAATTTTGGTGATAACAATTCTTTTTTACTAGAATCAAATGCTGGCGGTAAATATACTTGGAATTATGATCCTTCTGATCCGTATCCTTCATTAGGAGGGACAATTATAGGTACAGATGTTGGACCGGCCTGGCAAAACAACAATATTGAACGTAAAGACCAACTGGCTTTTGTAACAAATCCTGTAGATTCTGCTTTGATATTATTAGGTCCAATTAATGCTGAATTGTTTGTAAAAACCGATGTACCCAGTACAGATATTGTTGTATGTTTACAAGATGTATTTCCCGATGGAAAGATATTGAATATACAGGAGGGAGGAGCTAGAATTTTTAGTGATCCTAAAGCGCCAGAAACACGCAAAGTTGATATTTCTTTATGGGCAACAGGATATCAAATTAATCCTAAACATCAAATAAGAGTGGTTGTTACATCATCCTGGTTTCCCAGATTTAACCGTAATTTGAATTCAGGTGAACCATTATTTAAGGCAACTAATATATTAAAGTCGACACAAACATTGTTTTATGGTAAAGATACACCATCTCGTATAATTTTGCCAGTACTGGATTTAGAATAAAAAAAAGCCCTGTCAAAAGACAGGGCTTTGGGTAGAACTAAATTCCTTCTATAATCATTAAAAGGAACCTTGAATTGAGAAGCGAATAACGTCATCAAAAACGCTACCAAAATCGCTATAAGAAATATCAAATCTACCATTAAAAGGAAGATTAAAGCTTTCCAATTTAAAACCTACACCTGCGTTTAATCCACCAACATTGTCCTGGCGTCTTTGGAAATTGTAACCAGCGCGCAAGTCAATCATGTTGAGTAAATTGTACTCCATACCAGTGGCCAGAAATTCTTCACGGTCTGGTTGGTCAACGCCTTCAAGTGCAACAGTTAATTGTTGGTTTTCAACACCCAATGGTAACAATTCAAAAAGATTACCGGAAATTCCTATACGATAAGTTTGAGGAAGTTGAAATTCCTCATTTTCGTATAATTGTTGTCCTGAATAATTTTGAATGGACATAGACAATACCAAGCTACGAATGCCGGTATCATACATGGTACCAAAATCAAAACCAAAACAATCAATTTTGTTTTCTTTTCCTGGTGTTTCCAAAAGATCAGCTACATAAGTATCATTCTGGCCTAAAGCCTGATTGATGAATTTTGCTGTACCACCAATTGAAAATTTATCGGTCATTTGAATACCATATGACAATCCAATCGCCATACCACCAACATCACCAACACTAATATCAGTATAACCTCTGGCATCAGTTGTGGAAATTGCTGTACCATTGATATCACCGTAATCGATTGATGAAAAAGAAAGTGCGAATACACCCCATGTATCAGCATCATAAGATACTGCCATGTGTGAAAGATTCATATCCGCAATCCAACTGGTATTGTTGAAAAAGAAAGCTGCTCCATCAACAGTCGCTAAACCTGCCGGATTATAGAATACGCTAGCCAAATCACCTTTTGCAAAGGTGAAAACATCCGCCATGCCAGAAGCCCGTGCGCTACCGCCAACTCGTAAAAAGGTCATACCTGCTTGACCTGTTTTTTGCATTTTGGCAAATGACGGCTGCGTTGTCATGAACAGACATAGTATAATAAATAAAACAAAAAGTTTCTTCATGAGGTTTGCCTCCGTTTCAATATTTTAAATGACAGATTCATTATCTGCCATAACGAATTACCTGATAATGATGAATTTTCCAACATGATCGCCTAAATCGCTCTCTACTGTATAAACATAAACATCACTAACAATGTACTGGTTGTCTTCAGTGCGGAGATTCCAGTCTTCATCTCCACCACCATTGTTATGAATGATTTCATGAACAAAATCACCATTTGTGGTAAAGATTCTGATAGTACATTCACCAGGTAATCCAGCAAACCTGATTTTATCTTCTTCACCCGGGAAATTCATACCAGCAGCACTGTATGGATTTGGAATAACCCGAATATCTTCAAGCTTACTCTCTTGAGTAATTGGAGCAACAGCCGGTTTTGCACCTTCTGGTGCCCAGCCAGTCCAACAGTAGTATTTACCACTTTCAAGAGAAACACCAGGATTTTCCCAGTTTTGAGTACCATCATCATAAGCAACCAGATAATAAAAATATTGAAAACCTGGAGATACAGCAGTATCAAGATATGTAAGATCTTTGCCATCATATATAACTCGATAAGTACTGTCGCGAGCACCTACTGCTTTGTAAACGCGATAGCCAGCGAAATCGTTAACACCAGTGTCAAAATCAGCTTCTTTAGCAGATTCATCAGTCCATGTCAAACGAATTGCATCACCTTCAGTATCAACTATAAAATTAGCCGGTGGACGAGGAGCATCAGGAACATCATATTTTGCATGATTACCTTTATCACCGTTTACATTCCAGTTTGCAAGATCAAGAGTTTTCAATACAGAATCACGACCTGTAAAGAATGCTTGTTTGAGCTCATC
This sequence comes from bacterium, assembly GCA_963693055.1. Lineage (GTDB taxonomy): Bacteria > Zhuqueibacterota > Zhuqueibacteria > Residuimicrobiales > Krinioviventaceae. Next base: position 2,836,900 of record OY843751.1, on the reverse strand, counting down.
CATTACCGGACCTGTATAATCGGCTTCTTTTGCTTTTTTACCCCATTCAATACAAAGATCATGGTTAATACCACCTGCAGCAACAACATAGGTAATATTGATGGATTCATTATAATCAAAATCATAAGGACCAAAACAGTTATAGCCACTGGGAATTTTGATATCAGAAGCAATTTCACGATGTGAAACATTCAACGGCCAATGTTGTCCTTCAACGAATATTGCATTGTATTGATCTGCCATGGTTTTAGGTGTTTTACCTAAATCATAATCACGTTCGTGTCTGATTGTAGTAGATTTTGGTTGTGTCCAATCATTAACATGGTTTTTAGGACTTTCATCAGCATACAAAGCACCATGAATAATGAAAGCAGGGGATAACAATTCTACCCATTCATCGGTACTACCGGGATCGCCCCAGTCAACAACACCGCCTTCACCATCGCCATCATAGAATAAACAGAAGGCACGTTCTTTACCTTCATCAGCAAATGGTGCAATAAATTCACTAACAGCATCAGAAGAACCAAAAGATGAATTTTGACCTAAATTAGAAGGTCTGGGATCCATAGTCATTGACCACCAGAAATCTTCAATTTTTTGGCCTTCTAATTGCCATGCCCAATCTGAATAGGGCCAAATTGTCGGGCCGCCACCTTCAGCATCAGGATAACCGTAGATTTTTCCATTGTTTGTAAGATTGATATCATACAATACATAATCTTCATGACCGGGAGTGCTGTAACCGTACATCATACGATCATATTCAACACCCATAGAGTATCTCCAGATTGAGCGAATAGCTCTTTCAGTTACAAGTCCAGAATCAACTATAGTATTGGTATGAAGTTTAGTAAAATCATCGCCACCATCAGAAGCAACGGCAACGCCATTTACAACAACATTAGGTTGTGCCCAACGTTGAATAAGTTGTTGATCTACCGGATACAAAGCAGTCAATTCCTGCTGATCTTTCCAATAGGGAAGGTAGTCATAATCATAAGTACGGTACATACCAGATGTCCAATATGCAAATAATTCATCATTGGGGCCGGTCCAGTTTTTTGATCCAGCCAAAGTACCAGTCTTACGTACATTAGCTCCAAACATTTCTTTTACATCCGAGTCCGGGAAACGAATACGTCCCCCTGGCCAGGCGTATTGAGCAGTCCAACCTTCTGCACCGTCATATTCAGCAATAGACCACAACCGTCCAATACGCATAAAAGCTTCATTGGTATTGGCAACCGCAAGCTGTGAAAGCATTGTGATAAATAACAGACAAAGGCCTGTAATTAATAATGATCGTTTCATTTGTGGTTTCCTTTTTTTTCTTTTTCAAGATAAAAGCAATTGAATTTCAACTTAAAATTCAAACTTTACACCGAACAGGAATGAACGTGGATTATAAAATAATGCATAATCTTTTCCCGGTGCAATCGGTGCACGGGTAGTACCATTTGAATCAACCCAATCTTCAGTAAATACATCATTGCCGTTATCATCTTCATATTCACCAATGTCTTTTCCTAGACCGTTATCTTGATCAATATATTGTGTAAAGTATTGTTCTTTTTCATTGTCAGCCAATACGTCGAGGTTCAGTTTTTTGTAATTGAACAAATTATTTACATCCATATATACACGGGCAGAAAGGTTTTTATAAACGGTGAAAGATTTGCTAAGTCTTAATGATGTGTAGTAAGAATCCAACCAATAATAAATGGTTCTTACTTCACGAGCTGGGAGATCATCAGGATTGTAGATGTATTTTGAACCCTTGTTCCAACGTTGAATAAGACTTAATCTCCAATTGCCTTTTAATGTACCCCAATCCATTGGTGTATGGAAAGAAAAGTTGCCAATGAAACCAGGTTCAGATTGTGGCTGAAGTTTGGTTGCACTGTATACATAATAACCAACAAGTGGATCCTGGTTCAAAGAAGAGTAACCATAATTACCCTGAGTTTTAATGCGATAATCCATATTCAACCAACCGGTGAAAAAACGACCACGCAGTTTGCTGATTTTCATTTCAATACCGCGAATATCCTGGTAAATATTGTTGCGTCGTGTATCGTAACCTGCAACACCGGCAGAAACACCATTTACAAAGTCACCAATAGAGGCAGAGCCACCTTGGCCGTCAACACGAAGTTTACCAATCATTTCAGTATTATCTTTTGAATAAAAGTTTGCACGAATCAGGTAATCATCTGCAATACTTTGTTCAAAACCAATTTCGTAAGCAGAAGTTTTTGGAGCTTCAAGATTTGCGTAACCCAATCTTCTAATGTCGCCCTGAGGATCGCCAAAAGGCATGCTCTCTGAAAACATTCCGTAACGGTCAGTGTTGGTAGGTTCAGAGTAGAAAACACCATAATTAAAGAAGAATTTGGTATGCTTGCGAACCGGATGTGAAAAACCAAGTCTTGGGCTCAAGTATGTATGAGCTTCACTTGCTTCTTTTGGTAATTGATCAGGATCAGTGTATCCTGCGGTACCACCACGTGCCCACAACAGAGAATAGATATTTGTAGGATCATAGATGTAACCATTTGCAGCATAATGATCAATACGGATACCAGCATTAACAATCATGCCACCATACTCAATTTTATCCTGAATGTAACCAGAATAGTGAGATGGTTTTCTATCAAAATTAAAAGTACTGTAATTGTTTACATTGATAGTACCTTGTTTTTTGAAATCTTTAATAATGTGGTCTTGTGCAAATTCTAAACCAGCTTTTACCAGGTTGTTTTGGTTAACCTGACTGGTAAAGTCGATATTGAATTTGTGAGTAGCATATGAAGATGTATCAGAAACCAAACCACCGCCTGACAGACTCCAGTTACCAGTCAAATCTGTCAAAGATGCGGTTTCATCAATCCAACCTACCGGACCTTCATCAAAGGCTACGCCGCCGATAGTTTTAACGGCTGCAAGATTTCTTTTGGTACCGTGTCCAGCTTCAGATTCTGTAGTAAAATAATTATATTTTACTTCATAATAAGTTGAAGGATTGATTGTATGAATCATCTTGAAGCCAATTTGTTTGGTTGTTGCATAAAGCATATCTTGTGATCCAAGATAGTATTTGTAATTTGAAAAGAGATCAGTACCTGATTCAATTTCAGAAACATTGTTTCCATAATTGAATGTCCATTGATCTTCATCCCAGTCATCACCATTGGTAGATGTCATTGTCTCACCGTACAAACCATTAACAACAACTTTGATGTTGTCCATAGGTTTGAATGAAAATTTTGCTTCTTTAATGTCAGAATCATAATATTCACTTACGGAAGGCAAGATAGGATATTGACGGGTATACTTGTATCCTAAAAAGAAACCTGCATCTTTGAGGCCCAATTTGTCCAAACCGGGAACAGGACCGCCGAGACCAGCGTCAATGTAATGGTCTGCGTTATCACCATAATCAACACCACGAGTGGTCCATTTCCAAACTTCCTGTAATTGCTGAGGAGTCCAGTCATTTTTTCCCATCCAAGATTCAGAATTTTTGGTTTCAGTAATAGCATTCCAACCTGCAAACAATTGACCGCCTTCAACATCAAAAACGGGTTCAAAAGAGTTGCTGCCACCATAAAGCATATTGTCATATTGGTCATCGCCATAAGCACTGGGGCCGAAATGCTTCTGATGACCCGGAGATGTACGATAATCAAATGAACCGGAAAGTGTTTTTCCACCTTCTTTGGTGATAACGTTAAACAAACCTGAACGAATGTTACCATATTCAGCGTTAAAACCACCAGTAAGGATCTGTACTTCAGATACTGAAGCAGAGTTTGTTTCTGCAAAAACTTTATTGTTCAGTTTATCATTACGTTCCATACCATCAACTTGAAAGCTGATTTCATCGCTTCCACCACCACGAATTTCAATTTTCATCTCGGAACTATTTACCTCAATACCAGGTTCAAGACTTATAGCATCCATAATGTTAGAAACAGGCAGCATTTCTGTTTGTTCAACAGTTGCTATTACCTGACTTGAAACGACATCTTGCTCTACAAGAGGTCTGGTAGATGTAATGACTACTTCTTCACCTAAATCCAACACTGCTTCGGACAAGCCAAAATCCAACAGTGTTGTTCTGTCAGTATTAACCCGAACCTCTTGTTGTACAACAGGCCCATAACCCATCATTGAACCGCGCACCGAATATGTGCCTGGAGGAACATTCAGGATAAAATAGTTACCATCAACATCTGATGATGCACCCATCGTTGTTCCTACAATGGTAATATTGGCGCCCGGGAGACTTTCATTAGTCTTGCTGTCGAAAATTTTCCCTGCAATTTTGCCAGTAGTTCCAGCAAGTGTTTTCTCAACAGTAAAACATACTAACAAACTAAATGTCAGCAGTAATACCCGTAGTTTAAACCACTTGTAACTCGCCATTGCAATCTCCATTTTATTATGTTAAGTGTTATTTGGGAACGGGCATAAGATTTTAATAAACCCTGGTTCCCATTACTAATTAAAATTTTTGGTTCCTTTCATCACCTCCTAATTTTATTATTTTAAATTACGGATTAAAAATTTATTGGCCTTCAACTTCTCTTTCAAACCATCCTTCATTTGTTATTTCTTCAGGTAAAGTAGAATGTACCAATGAATAAATATTTTCATTATTTCTATCTACAAAAACAAATTTATGATTTTGGCCTCCAACATAATAACTCCAGATTTCATATGGCTTGTTGTTCATTTCCATATGATGACGATCAATATCGTCAGGTTGACCATATACAATAAAAATCCTGCCCATATCTGAATTTAAACCATTGGTATTGCTGTTAAAATGTTTGTTTGCGTAATTGATTCTTGCAAAACAATCCATCATGAATTCATTTTCAGGTGTGGAAAGATCATAATCTTTGCTTTTCCAAAAATTAATTAAAAATGTACCTTTGTCATTTGTTGGCAATGAATCAAAAATTTTCAACTCTTCATGGGTTGCAATATATTTGATTTGATCTCTATAATTTTTTAGATCTTTATCTGTTAATGGAATATTTGTTTCAGGCAGTGGGGGATTAGATACTGTAAAATGATTTGAAACTATAGACGATGCATTGTTTGCTAAATCTTTAATCTTGATAAATAAATGATGCTCACCACTTTCTAAACCTGAAATATCAATTGCCTGGACCTTGATTAATGATTCAGCTTGTTTAATACTCTTTGAAGGATTCGTAATAATTAATGTATCGTTAAAAGCGTTAGTAATTATGTATTGAGTCTCAAATGAGTTCTTTAGACTGTCAGCACTTTTTTCAAAATTATAAATTTCATAGTAGAGATATAATAAAGAATTGTGATATTGATATCGATGGGAGGGATTGGGAATTACAGTTTTATTAGCTTTTGTATAATTTGGGTGTTTAGATTCAGCTGAAATCAAAGATGCTAATTGTATATCACTAATAGATAGTTTGTTAGGTACGGGTGATACTGTTAATGAATCCCAGATAACACTTGTTTTCTTTGAATTTTCATCAGTTATAGAAAATTTTACAAAATAGTCACCAGGTTCAAGGTTGTAAAAAATTTGGTCAACTAGCCCTTTTTCAGAATTGTTTATATTGTTCTCATCTTTTTCAATGGTGCCTGTGCTTTTAACCTTTACTTGAACTGTATCCATCTTTTCTGAAAATACTATTAATTTTGCTGAAAAATTTGCCAGATATCCATTGTCATTCTTTTTAAATTTTAGTTGAGGTAAGGCTACAGAATAGTATGTTTCAATTCTTGCAATTTCACTAAAAGTCTGAAATATATTTGTATCAAAAAAGTATATAGGTGTATTGGTGCTTTTTTGCGGGGAAGATGGAAAGACCCATATCGGGAATACGAGTAAATAAAATATAATTATTAATATGTGCTGCTTTTTCATTATACTTCTCCTGCTGCGCTTCTAAATACAACCTGTCTAATTGAATCGGTATCGTGTCTATATGTATGAGAAAAACTTGCTTCTATTTATTAGAAATATAAATGACTAACACTTGAATAATATTAAGGATTTTTAATTTTTAGGTAAAATCTTACTTAAATAATACAAATCAATTACATTTAATTTACCTGCAAACATTACGTTATCAACGGAGATAAAAGATTGGAAACATTTCTGAGATTTGTCAAACATAAATATTTAGCCCAAAGAATATATAATAAATTATTAAATAAAACATTCCACTCATAATGCAAACGTTTGCCTGACTGATGAAAAAAAATTTTTTTAAATAATTTTATACATAGAAAAAATTAGCACCATTACTTTTAAAATTTTTATTTTTATAAAAGTAAAATAATGTAATTTTCATTCTTTGTCAAGATAAATTATTATTATTAGGTATCTATAGTTATTTTTTTTCATGATTGATAGGATATTAATAAGTTACTTTTTTTAGAAAAATTTTTCACGCAAACGTTTGCGTTTCTGAAGGTAAAGATATTATTTTAATAATACAAATTTGAGGTGGGGAGCTGGGTTGTTATTCTGATTCTTTAATTTTTTTTTTAGAAAATTCAAAGCCGATATGTTTGTCTTCTTCCTGGGGATTTTCTATGATTTTTATCATAATTTGAAAATCATACAGGTGAACCAGCAAAAAAACAGGCTCAAAATTGCAAAAACCATTGACAAAAATCATATTTGCATCTTCTGAAGCAAAAGAAAGGACCTGAACAGTCTCTCCATTTTTCAAAGGTACAAGAACTGCAAGATCCTGGTTCTCTGCTAATTGTGATTTAACAGCAAGGATGTATTTTTCAATTTCTTCAACTGCATTGTCAGCCTGTGTCTTTTTTGGTGGATCAATTTTGATTGCCATTTTTTGAAAGTCTTTTAAATCCATATCGTCCTCTTGTTATTATTTTATAATTTACAACCTTATTTTTAATAGTCAACTATTTTGACATAATTTATTTTGTGCGTCATTCATGTCCGTTACATTTTTTGACATTTTCCATAATAACTTTTTGACCAGATCTTTTTCATTCTCTTTCAAATCTTTGGTAATAATCTCAGACCAGGATTGCATAATCTCTTTAATATCGGTTCTAATGGAAATTGCCTTTTTTGTGAGATAAACACGATAAACACGCTTATCATGAATATCATGCTTTCTTGTGACATATCCTAATTTTTCAAGATTGTGAAAAATCCGAGTTGCATGTGATTTATCTACATCCAGATGTGAGCTGGTCTCATTTTGAGTTGCACCATCATTATGAAAAAGATAGATCAAAAACATATAAGCACCACTTCCTAAATCATATTTTGAAAGTTGATGATTAAAATATTTTTGTGCGCTTCTATGCAAAAAGCCCAACATTTTACCAATACTGTCCTGATGATGCATGATTAAACCTCTGACATTTTTATTTTAAGGTTGTATTGTTTGTTCAAAGATATGAGAAACATTAAGGTTAGTAAAAATGATAAAATATCAGCCACTGGAAAGGATAGCCAAACACCAACAAGCTTGAAATAATGAGAGAGAATAAATACTAAAGGTATCAAAAACAATACTTGTCTGGAAAGTGTTAGAATTAAATTCTCAAAAGCTTTACCAATTGCCTGGTACAAGGTAGAACCTACAATTTGAAACCCAACAACTGGAAACGCGAGTACCATTAAGCGCAAGGCAGTCTTTCCCTGGTCAATTAATAAAATATCGTTTGTAAATAATTTCAATAAAGCTACTGGAAAAACCATAATAATAAAGGTGGCTGATATTGATAAAATAGAGGATACTAAAACAGCCAGCTTGACAGATTCTTTGGTTTTTAGATAATTTTGAGCACCAAAATTATAACCAGCAATAGGCTGTAACCCCTGAGCCAAACCGATTATTGGTGTCATCATTACCATTAGAATCCGCATCACAATACCATAAACTGCTATTGCAATATCTCCTCCCAGAAAGCCTAATAAATTGTTTAAAATAATAACCAGAATACTCATTGCTGCTTGTCTGGCAAACACAGCTATGCCTATTGCATAAATTTCTTTGTTGATTTTTAAATCAAATTTTAAATATGAAATTTTAACATTTAACATGGATCTCCCAGAAAGATAGTAAAGTGCTAAATAAATTGCACCTGCAATATAAGCCAGTAGCGTAGCTATGGCAGCACCACTAATACCCATCTTAAATCCAAAAATAAAAAGAGCATCCAGAATTATATTTAGGACTGATGATATAATCATTGTAAACATGGCAACTTTGGCTTTGCCTTCAGCCCGAATTAAATTATTCAATGCCATTGCCATACTGTGAAATAAAATACCAGGTACAATGTATATAAAATATTCTTTAGCATAGGGCAAAATTGTTTGTGAGGAACCAAAAAAAACAAGAACCTGATCCGTAAAAAGAAAACCTACGATTGTGATTACAAGTGAAAATAGTACAGTTGAAATAATAACATTTCCAAGAATTCTGTTGGATGTATCATAATCCTGTGCACCCAGAGACCTTGAAAGAAGAGAGGCACCACCAATTCCCAGCATTTGACCAATGGCACCAACAATCATCTGAATTGGAAAAGATATGGCTACAGCAGCAATACCCATTGTGCCGACACCTTTACCTATAAAAATCGCATCGACAACATTGTACATAGACATTACCAGCATACCTATCATTGCCGGAAGCGATAGCTTGAAAAGAGATCTGCCTATATTATCATCTTTTAATATATTTATATCTTTCATTTAAAACCTTTCACATATTTATATTAGTTGAGCAGTCAACTAAATATATAAAAAAATAGTTGATTTGTCAACCAACTATTTTTTTTATTTGCTTAACTGATGTATTTTATTGCACCCAAATTCTGGATCTTTTGGGGATAATTATTGTTGCAAATCCATCACTACTAATTTTTATATTTTCACCTGTAAATACATTTTTGAATGAACCTGATCTATTATCAATTTTTAATTTAATAATTACAGGTTCTTCGTTATAATTTTGCAAGAACCAGCCACTTTTACCCACTGGCTGTAAAGTAACGCGTGTAGGCGCTTGCATTTGGATTCCCAACTTGCCAATAATAGAATTCCTCAAAGTACTGATGGCGTTGGGGGGGAGGTAAAGTAATCCCAAATCTCGTGGGCACAATAATACTTCACCCACTGCATCAAAATCAGCCTGTGAAAAGGTATGACAGTTTAACACAAATACATTGTTTTGATTTTGAGAATAAAACGGTACTAATTTTTCTTGATAGTTTGCTGTTATAATAGCCTCGGCTTCCTTTAATGTAGGAGTGCTTTCTAGCAGTAAACCTTCTTGAACATATTGTGGAACATTATTAAATGTAATAAACTCTGCCTTTACAGGATTACTCTTGACAGGATGTTGTAAACCTGCAAGTTTATTTAATTTCTTGCTGTCCATAACAGATAAGAATCCTGTGGTCATAATTACAGTTTTTTGTTTTTTTACAGCTTGAAATATTTTAGATTCAATATCTTTATCTTTAGCTGCCTGCGTTGGAATGAAAAGTATTTCAGCCTGTTCGGGCCATTCAGAAGCTGGAACAAGAGGAATACCAAGCATACCAATGAAATCCATAATATAGAGATCGCCACCGGCATCACTGTTTGCAGGTTTGTAACCATAAATAACTGTTTCTTCATTACCTGTAACTTTTGCAGCAAGGTCAGCAAGTTTATCAAATTCTGAACGTAAATAATGATGACCTCCATGGCCCCATAAAAAATCGCCATAATGAAACATTGTTATTTCATTTGCTCCGGCCAACACACTTTGGTATGCCTGATCGATGAAATCCAATGGTTGACAGTCACCATGATCGAACCATGCACCAGATACTTTACCGGCAATAGAGTTTATCCATCTATAATTAATATAACCTTCATAAGGTTGTACAAATCCATAGCGTTGTGTACGGGCACCACGTGATTCAGTACCTACCCAAACATTATCAAATTGAGCGGATTGTCTGGGTATATCATAACCAAAAAGATGGAATCTATCATACCATTGTGGGAATTTTATTGTTACTTCACAATCGGGATTAATTTTGTGTACTTCTTTGAGAAAGATATTTGATGCAATATCAACCAACATGTTACGGCGATATTCTGACCATGAAAGATCTTGCTTTGCAGCTTTGGATTCTTTACTGGTATCAGAGGTACATACAAAATCGTCAATTATAATTTTATCGAATACATGTGAAGCCATTTGCATAGCACCCAACAAGTCAGTTTGAGTTTTTTCATTTTGCCAATTAAACCATCCGAGCGGACCTTCCTGGTGTATTCCAAAGCCTTCGCCCGGTACTGTGGCAATTCCTCCAATGACATCAATATCATTGTCTGTGAAAAATTTGTTTACGTCTGTTAACAATTGTGAATCAATAACCAAACCACCACGATAAAACTCGACAAATACTTTACTCATGCCTAGTGACTGTACAAGGGATAATGCTTCTCGTCTTCCCATATCTGTAGAAAGGTGATCTCGTACGCTGTGTGCTGTAATATAAACACCCAGACGGAGGTCGTTACTTCTTGATTTTGCATAATTTTGGATGTCATCACTTGAAATACCAGTTTGAATCCAAAACAATACAAAGAGAACAACTACTAACAATTTTTTCATTTCCCAGCCTCTTTTGATTGATGATCAAATATTTTTTGAATTGAACAAATATAAACGAAATATATATATCAAACACACTTTTTTTTAATATTAGCATACATTTTAAGTAAAAAAATGTAATATTAAACAGAATAACACTGTAGTGGACGTATACAAAATTTGCTTAAAAATGACTTAAATACAGACGTAATTATTATTTTAGTATGAAGTATCTTGACTTTTCATTAACAAATCTTTAATTTGGCTAGAGTTGAATCCTTAATGGAGGGGCCATGAATATACATGAATACCAGGCCGTTGAGTTACTACAAAAGTATCAGGTACCTGTTGTTGATGGAATAGTCGCATTTAACATTCAGGAACTTGGAGATGCAGTAAAAAAACTAGATACCTGGCCGCTTGTTTTAAAAGCCCAGGTTCATGCCGGTGGAAGAGGAAAAGCCGGTGGTATTAAAGTTGTTCACTCTTTGGAGGAAGCTCTTGAAAAAGGTGAGCAAATGTTTGGGATGAAACTGGTTACTCCCCAAACCGGACAAGAAGGCAAAATAGTCCGAAGGATTTATATAACCAAAGCGATAAATATTGAAAAAGAGTATTATGCTGGAATTGTTCTGGACCGTTCAAAAAACCAACTTGTTTTTATGGCAAGTAAAGAAGGCGGTGTAGAGATTGAAAAAGTTGCTGCTGAATCTCCTGAATTAATTATTAAAGAAACAATTGATAATGGTTTAGGATTGCTACCTTTTCAAGCTCGCCGTATTGCAATTAAACTGGGATTTGAAGGTACAGTTTTACGCAAAGCAACCCAATTTTTTATTGCTCTGTATCAAACCATGATTAATTTTGATTGTTCATTGATTGAAATTAACCCCCTGGTTTTAACAAAAGAAGGTGACATCCTCGCACTTGATAGCAAGCTCAATATTGACGATAATGCTTTGTATCGTCATAAAGAAATTCAGGAAATGCGGGATATTGCTGAAGAAAATCCCCTTGAAGTTGAGGCTTCCAAATCTAATTTGAATTACATCAAACTTGATGGTTCGGTTGGATGTATGGTTAATGGTGCAGGTTTAGCAATGGCAACAATGGATATCATCAAATACTCTGGTTCCGAACCTGCCAACTTTTTGGATGTTGGTGGTGGTGCTTCAGAAGAAACTGTTGAGAATGGTTTAAGAATTATTCTTTCAGACGAGAATGTTAAAGCGGTTTTGGTAAATATATTTGGTGGTATTGTACGTTGTGACCGTGTTGCTAACGGTATTGTAAATGCCGCTAAAAAGATTGGTGTTAAGGTGCCACTAGTTGTTCGACTTGCAGGCACAAATGCTGATATTGCTGCTGATATTCTTGCAAATTCTTCACTCGATATAATCCCTGCTTCAGATTTATCTGATGCTGCTACCAAAGTCGTTAAAGCATTAAATTAGAAAGGGGAAAACATTGAGTATTTTAGCAAATAAAAACACACGAGTTGTAGTACAGGGTATTACCGGTGGTGAAGGCTCTTTTCATACTCAACAAATGGTTGAATATGGTACCCAGGTTGTAGCTGGTGTTACACCTGGCAAAGGGGGGCAAACTTTTGAAAAGATACCCATATATAATACTATTGAAGAAGCAATAGATAAGCAACAAGCAAATGCATCTGTAATTTTTGTGCCGCCACCTTTTGCGGCAGATGCCATAATGGAGAGCGCTCAGGCAGGTATCGATTTAATTGTCTGTATAACTGAAGGTATACCTGTTACTGATATGCTCAAAGTCAATGAATACCTGAAAAAGACGGGAAGCCGGTTGATTGGCCCCAATTGTCCCGGTATTATCTCACCAGGACAATGCAAGATAGGAATTATGCCCGGATTTATCCATTCTCCTGGCAGGGTTGGTGTGATTTCCCGAAGTGGAACTTTGACATATGAAGCTGTGAACCAATTGACTCAATTAGGACTTGGGCAGAGTACATGTATTGGTATTGGTGGAGATCCTATTATTGGGACTCCGTTTATTGATGCATTGGAGCTTTTTAATAATGATCCTGATACTGATGCGGTTATAATGATTGGAGAAATTGGTGGAAGTGCAGAAGAAGCAGCTGCTGAATATATTAAAACCAACATGAAAAAACCAGTTGTCTCTTTTATTGCCGGTCAAACCGCGCCTCCCGGAAGACGAATGGGGCATGCTGGTGCAATCATCTCTGGTGGAAAAGGCACAGCAAGCGAGAAAATAGCAGCTCTGGAAGCCGCAGGCGTTCATGTTTGCAAGAGTCCTGCTGATATGGGAATAACTGTTAAAAATATTTTGAATTGAGGAAATGATTAGAATGATACATGAACCCGGTCTGGAAATAATTGATCCCATGACGATTGTAGATAATAGTATTTTCACACCTAAACTTGATGCAAAAGAATTAAAAAAACTACAATTTAATTTTCCGGATTCAGTATTTTACATAACCCAATTTGAAATTGATAATGGCTATTTTCAATTTTTAATAAACAAACAGGACAGAAGAGGTGAAATAGTATTTGGTTTGGAAAATATACAAAGCCAATTACTATTACATACAAAAACTCAATTTCCTGAGAATGTTTATAGATTATTGAGCGGAGGTATTAATGCGAATGAAGCCTTGATACCTTCGCTTGAACGTGAAGTTTATGAAGAAACAGGATTTGTTTATTCAGATTATTCTTTTCTTGGAGCGGTCTTTTATCTACTAACTCACAAACAAGAAAAACTTCCATTCGTTTCATATATTTTCAATATTAAAGATATAAACGGTGAACCGGTAGTTCATGATAAATCTGAAAACATTAGTGGATTTAAATGGGTTGATCGAAATGAAATAACCAATACTTTTGAAAAACTAGTAACATTATCTGACGATTGGAAAGATTGGGGCAAAGTTAGAGCGTATCCGCATCTTTTTTTTAGTTGATTCCAGTTATAATTAAATGTGATGAGCAGAATGTAATTAGAATTTTTTATTAATTGGAACGAGGCGTCCGTTAAATAACAAAATTGTATCACATAAGGCATTGTCGTAATCGAATTTATTTTATTTAGAAAAATATTTTTCAACTTAAATATAAACTTTTTTGTAAATTGATATTTAACAATATATTAAACCACCTTTATTTTGCTTGTCAAAAATTTCAAAATTCACATTTATAATAATCTCTAGCCTGATTTTTGCTTTTATTCAATTCAATTTGAACAATGGAGTTATTTATTTGTGTATAATTTGAATGAATTTATAAAAAATATGCCCAAAGTTGAACTACATGTACATCTGGAAGGGTCAATAAGACCCGATACTGCTTCATATTTATTCAACTGCAACCATCAAAATGTTGATCCTATACATATCAAGGGACTATATCGCTATGGTAACCTGAAAAACTTTATACGCGGTATGCAAAAAGTGTCTGATAATATTAAAACCCCTGATCATCTTGGCCGAATTGCACGTGAATTACTTGAAACACTGGCTTTGCAGCAGGTTATGTATGTAGAGTTTGATTGTGCATTACAAAAATACAAGAATTTAGGATTATCGATCAAGGAAATACTTGATACAATTTACAAAAATGTAATTGAAGCAAAAGAACATTACCAAATTGAATCCAGGATGATTGTGAACCTTCAACGCTCTTTTGGGGCACAATCTGCTATGGACCTGGTTCAAGAAATTGTTAAACTTGATCATCCTCTTGTTGTTGGAATTGGTTTGTCGGGTTATGAAAATACCGGATCCATGGCAGAATTCCGTCAAGTCTATAAATTTGCAAAACAGAATAATCTAAGTTGTACTGTACATGCAGGGGAAATAGGTGGACCTGAAAGTATATGGCAAGCGATTACTAAACTTGAAATTGATAGAATTGATCATGGTACACAGGCTATTCAGGATGAATTATTGGTAGAATATTTGGTGAAAAACAATATTCCATTAACACAATGTCTAACAAGTAATGTTAAATTAAATGTGTGTGAAAATTTACAAGATCATCCTTTTCCCCAATTTTATAATAAAGGAGTAATGGTAACGCTTAATACTGACGATCCTGAAGTTTTTGGAGTATCTTTGACAGGCGAATATCAAAAAGCGGCTTCTTATTTTAATTTGCGGGAAAAAGACATGATGAACATTGTTTTAAACGGATTAAAAGCGTCATTCATGAATGATGATGAGAAAAAACAATATTCTGAATTTGCTCAGCAAAAATTTAGTAAATTATTTAAAAAACAGCCAAGTTATTCATTGTCATAAAGAATTTATATCCAACTGGAACGATTCTATCTCTTTTTCTGCCTCCGTAATATCTGTACTTGTCCCAAGGTCTTTCCAATAATTCGTTCCAATATCTATGCCCTTGATGATTTTGTTTTTAGCTGCGTTTTTGGTATATACATCAATGCTATAAAACCGATTTGCGGGATATTCAAGAAAAATTTCAGGTTGTATTACCTGAATTCCACAAAAAGCCCACTGGACAATTGTACCTGAAGGCGATTTTACAATATTAAACTGTCCATCGTGTTTGGATTTTTTGCCACATAAATGCATATTTTCATCAAATAGCAGGGGACGTGTGGTATCTCGTTTTTGTACAGCAAGACTTGCCGCCGCACCGGAATTCAGATGTGATTGATAGAATTGATTAAAGTCAAGTGTTGAAATAATATCAACATTATGTACCAATACTGGTTCATCATTAGGTAATTTCTGCAACATGTTTTTAATTCCGCCACCGGTGTCCATTAATATAGGTTCCCTTGTTACAAGGATGTTGCTATTATTCTCTTTACTATATGATTGAATATATTTTTCTACCTGCTCGGCAAGATGGTGAGCGTTTATTATTATATTAGTAAATTTTTGCCGTTCTAGTTTTTTTAACAATATGTACAACAGGGGTTTGTTTTGCAGCGTAATCAATGCTTTGGGGATATAGTCAGTAACTGGACGTAAGCGCTTACCATATCCAGCAGCCAGAACAAGTGCATTCATTTTCCGAATTCCTCAGGTTTATCATGATGAATTATGGTTGTTTGGTATCCATTTTTAACAAGGTATTTATATGCCTGATCTGCACAATATACTGATCGATGTTGTCCGCCAGTACAACCAAAGCTTATCATTAGATGGGTAAAATCTCTTTCGATGTAATTATCTATATTGATTTGTACAATCGATAATGCCAGATCAATAAACGCTTTTACTGTAGCATGTGACTCGAGGAAATTACGAACATTCTCTTCAAGTCCTGTGCTTTTTTTTAATGCTTCCAGTCTGCCAGGGTTCGGCAATCCCCGGCAATCGAACACAAATCCACCATTGTTCTCAGTCTCATCACGGGGAATTCCTGATTTTTTATACCCAAAACTGTGAATAGATATATTTAATGTTTCTTTCATTTTATCTTTTCCAATCTATGAAGAGAATTGTCATTAACCAGATTTATAAAAACTGTTTTTAAACTTTCAAAGTTGTCCATTATTGTATTTTGTGTGAGTAACAATTGAATATTATCCAGCGCTAATGGAATGTTTTGCAAAAAGGAGGTTTTTCCTTTATGTTGAGATAGAAACCCATATGCACCCAAAGCTTGCATAATACGGATCCAGACAAAGGGATAAAAGTAGTACATGAATTCGTCTCGATCTATTGATATATACTTTTCAAGCTCGTCCTGATAATGTTCAATCAAAATTTTTCTTACCGGCTCTGGTACACGTGCTTTGGCATCGTATAATAAAGAAGCCAGATCATATTGTAAGGCTCCTCGTCGTCCGGATTGATAATCTATGAAATGAGGGGTATTTGATACAAACATTATATTGCGTGATTGAAAATCACGATAAAGAAAATATTCATTTGGGGCCTCAACAAGTACTTTAAGAAGAGCTTGGAATTCACTGTCAATGAATTCAAAATCAACTTTTTCCTTATAAAAAGGAAAAAGGAATCGTTGTTTAAAATAATTAAAATCGTTGGTAATTGTTTCAATTCCAAAAACGTCCTGCTGATAGCACACCGAGTAATCCAGATTTAGATGCAAGTTTATCTGGAATTTGGGCAATTCTGTTAAAACGAGTTTATAAACATTTATAGTATTTTCAGTAAATCCGTTTTCTTGCTTTATGAAATCATATAATGTTATATCACCAAAATCAGTTTCAAGGTATACGGTTTCATCATCATTAACAGCTATAATGTCAGGAACAGCCAAACCTATGGATTTCATTTGTCTAGAAAAAGAGATGAAAGCATGGTTTTCAGGTATATTATTTCCCAGTATACCAATAATACTGTTATTGTTTTTTACAATCCTGTAAATTTGCCGATCCGAACCATCACCTTTTAATTGATTAATGGTATTGGGAGGATGTCCAAATGTATCAATATAAAGTTTTTTCAATCTATCCATAATATTTCCAAATATAAAACACTAAAATACTGTAAATATTGAGCAGTTTCAAGTTTTTTTATTATTTGAATTATCAGTTTCTTTTTTATATATTGAAATTATCTGTAAAATAAACTGTAACTTTTCTTTCAATTAGTCAGGACCATTTATGGATACAGACCGCAGAGGTTTTATTAAAATTTTAGGGGTAGGATCGACAGGATTTTTAACCACAGGCGCGTCAATTGCCGCCAATTCTTCACAAGAAAAACTGATAGGAAATATTGATACTCATGTTTATAAAGACTCTCAACTGGAAACCGATGTTCTGGTTGCCGGTGGAGGTATGGCTGGAGTTTGCGCTGCAATAGCTGCTGCGAGAAATGGAGCCAAAGTTATTCTTGTTCAAAATAGGTCCAGATTGGGTGGTAATGGAAGCAGTGAAATTAGAATGCATATTCTGGGTACCAATAATCACACAATGACGCAAAACTGGCGAGAAACAGGCATTATAGAAGAATTAAAACTTACCGAAGCTGCTACCAATCCACAACGCTCATTTGAAATGTGGGACCTGGTCATGTATGACAAGGTCATCTCTGAACCCAATATTACCTTATTATTAGATACTGCAGTGATTGGTGCGAATGTTTCATTTGATAAAATTGATAAAGTTGATGCTATTAGTCCTTTACTTGAAGAGACCTATACAATTCGTGCCAAGCATGTAATAGACTGCACCGGAGATTCATCCTTGGCTGCTGCCGCAGGAGCAAAATATATGCGTGGCAGGGAAGGTAAACAGGTATTTGGTGAATCACTTGCTCCAGATAAAACAGATTCCAAGACGATGGGCAACTCGATTATGTTTTTTGCGAAACAACATGATCGTCCTATGCCTTTTGAAAAGCCAGTCTGGGCTAAATCATATACCGAAAAAGATTTTAAACATCGTCATATTGGATCTTATGAGTATGGTTACTGGTGGATTGAATGGGGTGGAGAGTTGGATACCATTCATGATAATCGCAAAATCCGTCAGGAATTGTTGAGTATTGTGATGGGTGTATGGGATTATATTAAGAACAGTGGTGAGCATCCTGATTCTGCTAACTGGGCATTAGATTGGGTTGGAATGATTCCCGGAAAAAGAGAAAGTCGGCGTGTTACCGGTGATCACATAATGGTGCAGCAGGAGATGGAAGCGCAAGAAATGTATGATGATCGGGTTTCTTATGGCGGTTGGCCAATGGATGATCATCCCCCTGAAGGCATGGACAGAACCGCTCAGAGTCCAAATTCTTCTATCACATTCGAAAAACCTTATAATATACCTTTACGAAGTTTGTACAGCACAAACATAAAAAATTTGTGGATGGCCGGCAGAAATATTAGTGCTTCACATGTTGCTTTTTCTTCCACACGGGTAATGGCAACCTGTGCTGCTATGGGACAGGCAGTAGGAACAGCCGCTGCTTTTTCTGTAAATCACAATTTAGCCAATAACGGTATTGTTAAAAATACCGATTTGCTGCTAAAGTTTCAGCAAAAACTATTACTTGACGATCAATCACTGTTAAATATAAACAATACCGATCCTTTAGATCTGGCAAGAACCGCAACGATAACTGCTTCAGCAGAAACACCTACAGGTAGAGCCATTTCAATCATTGATGGATGGAACCGCAATATTGAGGATGGCCTAACCCATCAATGGCAGGCACCCATTGATGCAATGCCACAATGGATCGAATTGAATTGGAAGGATGAAATTGAAATATCATTTATTCAGATCACATTTGACAGCGGATTAAATCGATTATTATTTCTTACCGGCCAGGATAATCAATGCAAAAAGCAAATTAGAGGCCCGCAACCTGAAACAGTCAAAGATTTCGACATTCAATATTATGCAAACAATCAATGGCATAATCTGAAACAGGTGCGGAATAATTATCTTAGACTTTGCCGTTTTACTTTTAAACCCATTAAGATTGAAAAAATTAAAATTCAGATATACAATACCCAGGGAGACAAGTTAGCAAGGATATTCCAAGTTCGTTGTTACGCATAACAAATGAAATTCATTTTTAACAGGAGTCATGCAATGAAATTACGAGTGCTTTTGTTGGTTGGTTTGTTGTTTATATCCTGTAGTCAATATAAAAGTAAGCAGTTGTTGAAATCTGAAAAATTTGAAATTGTAAAACAGAATGCTGTTTTGGCAAATGAAGCACTTGTTCGATCAGAAAATTTTGTTTATGGCTGGCTTGATCATGCTGATCCCGCGACCGGTTTGATTCCCAGAAACCTTACCAAAGATTCTCTTATTTGGAACGCCAAAGATGCAGCTGCAGACAACTATCCCTTTATGGTACTCACAGCTTCTTTTGTAGACAGAAACCTGTTAAAAGGCACCATGCTTGAAATGCTCTATAATGAAAAAGAGCTGACCAGTCGGGTTGGTAATCTACCGGACACCTACAATTTCAAAACAAAGTCTTTTAATAAACCCACTGTTAATATGGTAGATATTTTATTTGGTAGTTCTGAATATGTCAAAGACGGATTGCTGCCGCTGACAGAATGGATGGGTAAATCGCCATGGGCTGACAGAATGATTGATATTGTAAATGATATCTGGAAATATGCTCCTGTTGATACAAAATATGGGAAAATCCCCTCAGAAAATCAGGAATTAAATGGAGAAATGCTTCAGGTTTTATCTAGATTGTATTGGATGACCGGAAATGCAGAATACCTGGAATATGCTGAACGATTAGGTAATTATTATCTTTTTGATCATCATCCTACAGATTCAGAAACAAAATTAAGGCTACGTGACCATGGATGCGAGGTATTATCCGGATTGACCGAGTTTTATTACACAATTAGCAAAGCTGCTCCTGAAAAAAAAGCACAATATACGGCTCCAATTCATCGCATGCTTGACAGAGTCTTGGAGGTTGGACGTAACGAGCATGGCATGTTGTACAATACCTTTAATCCACAAACAGGTGAAAATAGCGGTGATCTGTGTGATACATGGGGTTATAATTATAATGGTTTTTATACGGTATACCTGGTTGATCACGATAAAAAATATCGTGATGCCGTGCTCAAGGTATTATCAAATCTGAATGAACATTATCGCAATTTTGACTGGGAGAATAATAGCGCGGATGGTTTTGCTGATGCTATAGAGAGTGGATTGAATCTTTATAATCGTGAACCAGTACCCGGAGTAGACAAATGGATGGACAATCAAACTCAAATCATGTGGACCAAACAACAAGAGAATGGTATTGTTGAGGGTTGGCATGGGGATGGAAATTTTGCACGTACATCCATCATGTATGCGCTTTGGAAAACTCAGGGTACGTGGATTTTCCCCTGGAGAAAAGATGTGCTGATTGGAGCTGAAAAACAAAAAGGATATTTGTTACTCTCGGTTAGCAGTACGGATATTTGGGATGGAAAGATTTTATTTGATCGTAAGCGTCATCAGGAGATAATGCATATACCGGATGACTATCCACGTATCAATCAGTTTCCGGAATGGTTTACGGTAGATAAGGATAAATCTTATCGAATAGCAACCAGTGATGGAGAAAGTAATGTTTTAAGCGGCAACCAATTGCTGGATGGTTTTAAAGTTACATTAACAGGTAATGAAGAATTCAGAATAATTGTCAGGGAGTTGAATTGAAACATACACCTCAAGTCAACATTGAATGGAAGTTTAAATCTTTTGTAGATTTGACAATAGATGAATTATATACCATTCTTGCTGAACGTCAGGCAATATTCGTTGTAGAGCAAAACTGCCCGTTTCAGGAAGCGGATTATTTGGACCAACAATCCTGGCATTTGATGGGATTTCTTGATAGTCAACTTGTTGCCTATGCAAGAATTGTTTTTCCGGGAGCCCGATTCAACGGTCCATCAATTGGCAGGATTATTACAACATCAAAAGTAAGGGGTACCGGCATAGGGAAATTATTGTTAAAAGAAGCTATTCGGCAGACAGAAAAACTCTATCCGGGAATGGATATACATTTATCCGCTCAACAACATCTTGAAGCTTTTTATGAAATATTTGGATTTGAACAATATTCCGAACCGTATGATGAAGATGGCATTATGCACATTGACATGAAAACAAAAAATGGGAAAAATAATGAGTAAGAACCTGTTAACAGATAGACGTTTTTTTCTAAAATCCTTATCAACTGCCGGACTTTTATTTTCTGGTATTGAAGGTTTTGCGCAAACTGCTAGCAAACCTGAAAAGGTTAAAATGAAACATTGGGATGTTGTAGTGATTGGTGGGGGGCCTGGAGGTGTACCGGCAGCAGTTGCAGCAGCGCGCAATGGTGCCAGGGTTTTACTTGTTGAAAAATATGGTTTTTTAGGAGGTATGGCAACTAGCGCATTGGTACAACCCTATATGAAATACAACGCTGGTGATAAAATCATCATACGCGGCTTGTTTGAAGAATTTGTTGATATTATGCTTGAAAATGGAGCAATACTTGAAAACAGAAAGAGCTTTGATGCTGAACCTATGAAGTGGCTTTTAGACCGTTTTGTGATGGATTCTGGTGTTGATATGCTTTTACATACCAGCGCTTTTGGCGTGTTAAAAGATGGAAATACTATTAAAGCAGTCAAAGTCTTTCACAAGGGAGGTATTGAAGATATTAGTGCGGATATATTTATTGATTCGACAGGTGATGGAGATATTGCGACATGGGCAGGGGCCCCTTTTGAGATTGGAAGGGAAGCAGATAATGCATTTCAACCCATGACTATGAGCTTTCGAATGGCAAATGTAGATACTGATCGCGTTCCCCCCAGAGAAGAAATTAATGCACTGTACGATAAAGCCAAAGCTGAAGGAACGGTCAGGAATCCACGTGAAAATGTATTGAAATTTAAAACAGTACACAAGGATGTTGTTCATTTCAATACGACCCGTATTATCGGCAAATCATCTCTGGACGGTTGGGAATCTACTGATGCTGAAATCGAAGGCCGCCGCCAGGTTGATGATATGGTCCGTTTTCTAGTAAAGAATATTAAGGGATTTGAGAATTCTTATTTGATGAAAATGGGAACTCAGATTGGGGTTCGGGAATCCAGACGGATTATAGGTCATTACAAATTAACAAAAGAGGATGTGATCGATACTCGCAAATTTGATGATGCAATCGTTTGTGCGTCATATGAAATTGATATTCATAATCCTACAGGTACGGGCACAGAAATCCATTATTTAAAAGATGGGACTTTTTACCAGATACCTTATAGATGTATTGTTCCTCTGAATGTTGACAATCTCATCATTGCATCGCGATGCATTTCTTCAGACCATGCAGCCCATTCATCATTGCGGGTGCAGCCCATTGTATGGGGTATTGGCCAGGCTGCGGGCACTGCAGCAGCAATTGCATTAAAAGATAAGAAAATGCCGGCATTTATTAATACTGAAAAATTAAAAAACACATTATTAGATCAGAAGGCATTTTTATAACAATCCTTTCCGATTTAATATGGATATCAATATCAGGATATTTATGGATTTAAAATTTAAAATAATTTACATATTTATCGCGGTTGTTCTTATTTTTCAATGCAGTAATGTAGTACAAAATAAAGATATCGAGCTTTCACAAGCAGTTTATGACTACCGGGTTCCAACCGGATCAAAAGTTCCTTATTTTAAAACTTTGCTTCGATCTATAATTGTTATGAATTCATCTGCAAACTATCGAACGATTTTTTTTGAACCCGAGTCTAAAATTATACGATCAAATATTGCCACAATAGATACAAACAATGACAATGCTCAATCTATAAAGTACGATAATGTATCTGCATACGGCACAGGAACAATTATCTATAATTACAATAAACACATTGCTATATTGTCCAGTGCGCATATTTTTAATCATCCGGATACACTTGTTACCTATTTTGATTCAGGTAACGGTGAAAAATTTGTTTCAAGCATTTCGATTAAGCAAAGTGAAAAGCATTACTCGTCGGATATGCCTGAATACAAGACTTTGAATATTTTAGCTCAGGACCCTCAAAACGATATAATTGTTCTTGGGCTGGAACTACAAGACGATGAACAATATCTTGTACCTGCAATACCTTATCCTTTTGGAGATTCTTCAAAACTCGAGTGGGGAACATTGGTATATCTCGCAGGGTACCCCAAAGGGTATAAAATGCTAACACAGGGAATGATATCTGAACCTGATCGTAACAATCGTAGAAATTTTTTGATTGATACCATGTTTAATTACGGATTTAGTGGAGGTTTGATTGTAGGTGTTAAACAGGGGGTACCCAATTTTGAGATCCTGGGTATTGCAACCAGTGCAACAGCGGATTTGTATAATGTGCTGGTACCGGATCCGGCATCCGGTCATTATGACAATAATACACTATATCAACAGGATATATATAACCGCCATGTACGTTTTCTAAATTATGGAATAACTATCGCTACACCTGTGAATGCTATTCTAGAAATGCTTAAAGACAATAAAATGATTTTTTTTGATAACGGATACGATATGGAATTACTTTTACGGAAAGCAGAATAACCATGAAGAATATTTTGAAATATTTTGTCTTTATAATAATAATCACAAATATTTATGGTAGTGATATCAAGCGGGAAATTGATCTCGTTGGTAATGCTCATATTGATATGGCATATCGATGGCGTTTGAATGAAACTGCAGATCGGGTAACTCCTGATACGTTTGAAGGTGTCATAAAAATGATGGACGTTGTACCCGATCTTACATTTGCTCAGAGTCAAATGGCACTATATGATATTGCAAGAATTAAATACCCTGGCTTGTTTGAGCTCATGAAACAAAAAAATAAAGAGGGACGCTGGTCTGTAACCGGGGGACAATGGATAGAACCAGATGCCATTCTACCTTCCGGTGAATCATTGATTCGCCAATTCCTGATTGGAAACGAATTCAATGAAAAGTATCTCAATATTGATCCTGTAAATATTGCCTGGGTTCCGGATTCTTTTTGCGGGCAAGCGCTAACTTTGCCTATGATTTACAGCGGTTGCGGAATCCAATATTATGTATTTGGCAGGGGAGCTCCGAATGATAAAAAAGTATTCTGGTGGCAGAGTCCGGATGGTTCTCAGGTGTTGGCTTACAAGGCACCGCATCATTATAATGTGAAAATTGATAATAAATTGTTAGAGATTGCAGATACCTGGTCAGCAATCTCGGATATTGATAAAGTAATGGTGTTGTTTGGTGAGGGTGATCATGGCGGCGGTCCCCGTAAGCCCGATATTGATAATATGGAGCGCTTAAAAAAAGAACATCCCGAATATAAATTCAGGTATGTAACTCCAGAAACATATTTTCAAGAGTTGGATGTTAAAAATAAAAAATTTGATACATACCACGGCGAATTGGGACTTTTTGGCGAAGAAAATTCAAATTTTGCCAGCCAATGGCGAGGTTCATTTGTTTCACAGGCACGTATCAAAAAAGCCAACCGGGATATGGAAAACCTTTTTCTTACGGCTGAAACATTTGCAACAATTGGTACAATGCTGCAAAAAAAGCCCTTGTTTCCTCGAGTAGATTTTAGAGATGGATGGAAAATAATTTTACTAAACCAATTTCATGATATTCTACCCGGCACATCCATTGGAGATGTATTTGATGATGCTTTAAACGATTACAAGCATCTTGACGAGGAAGGTAATAGGTTATTAAAATATGGATTAGAGGTCATAGGATCACGCATTGATACCCGAGGTGAGGGAATCCCCTTGGTTGTTTATAATCCTTTATCCTGGAAACGGACTGATGTTGTAGATGCATCTATAGAATTTATTCGTAATACCAAAGATTTCAGCATCATGGATTCATCCGGGAATCCTGTTTTATTTCAGATTAATGATATAGCTCAAGATGGTTTATCAGCAAATGTGTCTTTCCTTGCTGAAAATATACCACCGGTTGGTTATAAAATGTATCGGGTTGTTAATGCAAAACCAGTTCTTTTGAATTCAGATTTAAAATATACCACCTATTCCGTTTCAAATCATTTTTTCAAGATATCATGGGACTCTCATGGAGAGCTTGATATAATAAATCTTTTATCTGGTGAATCCATTTTAGAAGGAAAAGGTAATGTTTTAAATCTTTTTGTTGAACAAAATAGTAGCAGTTGGAACTTGAACATTGCTGATAAATTAGATGAAATAAAGCCTGAAAACAATACACCTCAGGTGATATGTGATGGACCTGCAAAAATCATCTTAAAATGGACAGATTATATCAACAATACTTCATCAATTGTAAGAAAATTGATATTAAAATCACATTCTGCCCGAATTGAATTCGAGATGACAGTTGACTGGCATGAGCATGATAAATTACTCAAAGTTTCGTTTCCTACTGCAATTGATAATGGTATAGCGGTTTTTGAACAACCCTATGGTTATATTGAAAGAAAAAAAGATGGTATTGTTTGGCCGGCACAAAACTGGATCGATCTATCTACTGAGCAGACTGGCTTTGCATTACTTAACAATGGAAAATATGGATTTGACGTAAACAAAAATACATTATCAGCATCTGTGGTTCATGGTGCACGTGATATGGATCCCAGAATGGACGAGGGAGTACACTCGTTTGGCTATGCTGTATATCCGCATCAAGGTGATTGGAAGCAAGCAAATGTGTTTCAACAATCTCTTGAATTTAATCGCCCACTGCTCGTAAAGCAGGAGAATCTGCACACTGGAGATTTACCGGGAAAACGTGCTCCTCTCCAATCCATCCAAAAAAGTTTACCTGCTGAACATTCTTTTTTCAGTATCGAGAGTGATCATGTGGTTTTGTCGGTAATCAAGGTGCAGCAAGGTGACTGGAATCCCAACAATTTAGTTTTACGAATTTTTGAAACGCAAGGGAGGGATGGCAAAGTGACAGTTAATTTACCAGGTCCTCTCAGATCAATAAATGAAACAAATCATATAGAGAAACAAATAGATTTTAAAAGTCCTGTTTCATTAGACGAACACAGCTTTACTTTTGAAATCGGCAAAAACCAACTCAGGACCTTTTTACTTGCATTTTAAATTGGACAGGAGAACAACATGTTTAATGAAAATAATCATCATATTTCCAGACGCCAGTTTATACAAACCGCAAGTACAGCTGCAGCGGTTTCAATGGTACCAGGTTGTGTAAAAAAACAGTCTCAACAAAAAACTATAACAGCTTTAATGCCTAAAAGAACTCTGGGAGCAACCGGACTTGAAGTATCAATGTTATCATTTGGTTGTGGCTCACAATTCTTGAAAAATCCTGATGGTGAATGGGAACCGTTGCTTGAACGTGCCATTGAATTGGGGGTTAACTATTTTGATACCAGCTCATCTTATTTATTTAATGCATCTATGAGCAGCGAACAGCGTTTGGGGCTGATTTTGCCAAAATACAGAAAAGATGTATATATCTCTACAAAATTTGATTCACGTGATGTAGATGGTGCAATGAAAGAGTTTGAAAAAAGCTTAAAAGATTTAAAGACTGATTATGTTGATGTGTTGATGGTACACAGCATTGATTCCAATGAGGACATTTCAAGTATTGAACAAGGTGTTTATAACAAGATGCGGTCACTCAAGGAACAAGGTGTTGCCCGAAATATTGGTTTTTCAAGTATGAATAGTGCAGAAAAATCCAGAGAATTTATTGAAAAATTGGATCCGGATGTTTGTATTCTGGCAATGAATCCTACGCAATATGGTGACTTTGCTAAAGTTGCCTTGCCCTCAGCGAGACAACGAAAAATTGGCACACTCGCCATGAAAGTCATGCGGGATATTGTAGGTAAAGAAGCTTCTGCAAGAGAATTAATGAGTTATGCCTTGTCACAGCCGGGGATCGCAACTGCCCTAATAGGTCATTATGGAATTCAGACACTTGAAGAGAATGTGGCGTTGGTAATCGAATTGGCTGGTCTTGAGAACGTAGATTCATCTAATAAATCGCTTGAAGGAAGAATGGCACATCTTGCAGGACCACATGCACTATGCTGGGCTCGTAAAGATTACACTGACGGCAAATTTTGCTAAAATGGAACGAAGGATGAGTAAAATAAATATTTCAAGTTTTTTCTTGTTAACAATTCTAATAGTCACGATTGGTTGTCAATCAACAACAAGAACGGTTGTTGCAATTAAAGACAAAGACTGGACAGTTAACGGCAATGTTACAAATCCAAATACACCGGCAAAAGGTTTGTTATTCAATACAAGAATGGTGAATAGCATTTTTGCTGACAAATCAAAGCCAGAATTTTTTCCGGAAGCCAATACGGAGAACTTTATACAATCAATAAAACTCTATAAACAGCAAGGAGTTACAGCATTCACGCTAAATCTTCAAGGCGGAATGCCGGGATATGAGGGAGCAGTGAATTCAGCCTTTGATAAAAACGGAGAGCTGGATGACGAATACATGAAACGTGTCGACAAAGTTATCCGAGCTTGCAGCAAAAATGAAATGGTAGTTATATTGGGCTGCTTTTATCAAAGACAGGACCAGATTCTTCAGGATGCTAATGCTGTGAAAAATGCAGTTGTTAAAGTTTGTAAATGGGTGTCTGATAATCAACATAGCAACGTTTTGCTGGAAATTGCTAATGAATACCCGCATTCTGGCTATGACCATGAGATAATTAAAACAGTTAAAGGGCAACTTGAGCTAATAGATATTGCCAAAAGAATTAGCAATGAATTGCTGGTTTCCACTAGCGGATTGGGTGATGGCAAGATGAATCCTCAATTGGCCAAAGCATGCGACTATATACTTGTGCATTTTAATAATACGCCTGCCGAAACAATCCCTGAGAGGATAAAAGCGCTTCAAGTTTTTGATAAGCCTATTGTATGTAACGAAGATGCTAAAACAGGAATTAAAGCTGTTAATGCGTTGCGCGCATGTGTTGAAAATAAATGTTCATGGGGTTATATGAACCTGGAATTGAATCAACATTATCCATTTGAATTTAATGGTAAAAATGATGATGAAATGGTTTATAATGCGATAGCAGATTATACTCGGCAGCCAATCGTTTTTAATGCTAATGATCCGGATATTGTTGACTTGGAAAATGCTGTATTGAAAACAATGGATGCATTGCAACCAACATCAGGTGCTTTGATTGTGAGTAAAGGGCCTGAAATTCTTTATGAAAAGTATTTTACCGGTACTGAACCTCAAAAACCCGAATCTGAAATAAATGAAAACTCAATGTGGCCATTGTTTTCGTGTACAAAATCCTATATTTCAGCCTTGATGTTGTCTATGATGAAGGATAGTCTTATAAAATTAGACGAACCGGTCGGTTTATTTTTACCGGCATTCAAATCTGATGGAAATGGGCCGTTCAGTCGCAAATCTGTAACACTGAGACACCTGGCATCTCATACTTCAGGAGTTTTTTTACCGGATGCCAATATGGTTGATGGTAGAATTGTAATGGTGCCACCATTGGATCTTGCCCGCATAGAAATAAGAGATAACCCGGGTAAAGTGTTTTTATATTCAGCCCTGGGTATGCATATTCTGGAAAGAGTACTTGAAGCAGCAGCTGGCAAGGATCTTGAAGTATTATTAAATGAGAGAATACTGGGTCCATTAAATACAGAAAAAACGATGTATGTTTATGATTATACAAATGAATTACCATTGCTGCCATGTTTAGCCGGCGATTTTTCTGATGCAGCTCAACATTATGCATTTATTGACAAAGGTTCCCGATGCAGTTCAGGATTGTATACCACAGCACGAGAATTTAATCGCTTTGGTCAACTCATGGCAAGTGATGGAACATTTGAAGGACATCATTACTTTAATGCACATGACAAACCGGAAATCTGGAAATATCATGGCATACGTGATTCCGATGGTGGGAGTTATGGCCTTCTTTGGTGGCTGTTTGAAAAGGAAGGAGGCTTTGTAATGTCAGGAGCTGGTAATGTTGTAAATGCAGTTATTCCTGAAACTAATATTGTTGTAACGCATATGAGAAATCATATAGGACCTCATCCGGGACCTTATAATTACTATGAAAATAAAAAGTTATTGGTGCAATTCGGCAAAATGCTTGAATAACTGTATATAATGATGTATATTAAAAGCTGGAAATAACAAAAATCGAAGAAATGGACAATGACCGAGACAAGTAAAAACAAAATAATTAAAGTTGAGATTCTTTTAGCCGACTTTATACAGGAATACCAGGAATTACAACTACTTTCTGAAGACGAGCAGCGCGCTTCTCTGGCTGAGTTACTCAAAGAACGATTCAAAGGTGCTGAAAAACTTCAGGAAATTGAGCTGCTTGAAGACAGGGCTATTATATCATGGATTTTTAATCCAACTATACAAGAGGCTGATGAGCTCAATAAACAAGCACTTGAAGCCATTAGAAGCAAGCAAGTAGATAAAGCTATTGAATTATGGTTGCGTGCAATTGAAATTAACCCCGTTGATCCGGATTATCATTATAATCTCGGACTTGGTTATTTTTCAGCTCAAAATTCTGACAAAGGTATAGATTGCTGTCTGGAAGCAATTCGCATTTGTCCGGTATATTTTAGAGCATATTTTGTACTGGGTAGTGTATATTCCAAGCAAAAAAAATATGATAAAGCAGAAGAATTTACACGGAATGGTTTGCTTCTAAGCCGGAAAAACATCCAGGCATTGATCAATCTAGGTGCCTTGTACAGCATGTTGTCAAAATATGAAAAGGCAATAAAATGCTTTGATCGTGTTGTTGAATTGTCGCCCAAAGAGCCGAAAGCTTATCTAGGCTTGGGTAAATTATACAACTTGTTAAATGATCAGGAAAGCGCAATACGATATTACCGGGCTGTAACTAAAATTTCGACAGATATAAAAATGATCGAAATTGCGAATCAAATGATCAAAAAGCTGGAAACTCAAGTACCGGAAAAGCAGGAAACACAATCAGCCATAGTAATTCCAACCGAAGAAACACAGTTTGCAAGAACCAAAGAACCCGAAAATATAAATTTGCTGTATGCTGAAGGATATCAATACTTTATCGATGGTAAATATGAAAAATCTATCGAAAGATACAATGAATATCTAAAATACCGCGAAACAGATGTTGAGGTTTGGGCTTCATTGGCATCTTGTCAGGCACGTACAGGAAATTTTGATGACGCAATTATGTCAATCAATAAAGCCATTGCTTATGAATCTGACAGTCGGCCAATATTTTTCAAGCAGGCAGCAATCATTTATGATGCAGCGGAACAATATGAAAATTCTGGACAATCAGCCCGTAATGCTTTTGAAATGGGTAAACAAGATAGTTCGGTTTTAACATTGATTGGTAAAAGTTTGTTTAAACTTGACAAAGTTTCAGAGAGTATCAGCTTTTTAGATGATGCAGTAAAGATCAATAATCACAATCTGACTGCAAGATATTATCTTGGAAAAGCATTGAAAAGCATTGGTGAAAACGACAAAGCCATTGAAAACCTTGAAGAGATTGTTTGGTCAAAGTTTAAATCACCATTAAAAACCAAAGCTCGTGACGCAATAAAAGAAGTTATGGGATAATCTGATATATTATGAATAATATGCATAATAATAGTTATGTTAACTTGTGTGTGTAGTTAATCCCCTGTTTATCCTTTTGTGTGTATATATAAAAAAAGCGATTCATTATTTATTAATGAATCGCTTTTTCTTTTTAATGTAAATTATTAATTATTTTACAACAATAATTACAAGTTTCTTTTGAACAACAAACTTTTTGACAATGTTCTTGCCTTCAATATGTTTAGATACTTTATCATCAGCCAAAGCTAATTTTAAAATTTCATCATCACTTGCATCTGCCGATGTTTGAATCTGGGCCCTGATTTTACCATTAACCTGAATTCCCAGGTTGATAGTATCCAAAACCAGCTTGTCTTCATCATAATCTGGCCATTCCTGATTAAACACACTGTATGGTTGTCCCAGTTTTTCCCACATTTCTTCAGATAAATGCGGTGCAAATGGTGAAATTAATTTAACAAGTTTAATCGCGACATCAGTTAATAATCCCTCATATTGATGCTGAATTGGCACCTCTTGCAAATATAAATAGATTTCGTTTACCAGTTCCATAATACGACTGATTGCAGTATTAAAATGAAACCTATCCAGATCCTGAGTAGCATGCTTGATTGCATAATGTAATTGACGCTCAACAGGCGCATATTTCTCATCTTTATCCTTACCTGTTGGTTTTTCTTCTGTTAGCTGCTCAATTAATCTCCAAACGCGTTTAATAAACCGATATATGCCTGCAATTCCGTCATCGTTCCAATCACCGCCATCTTCATAGGCGCCCATAAACATCATATATAATCTGAACGTATCTGAGCCATATTTTTCAACAAATGAATCGGGATTCACTACGTTTCCACGAGATTTAGACATTTTTGCACCGGCAGCGGTAATTACACCCTGGTGCACAAGCTTTTTGAATGGTTCATCAAAATTGATCAAACCAAAATCATATAATGCTTTGGTAAAGAATCGTGCATACAATAAATGCATTACAGCATGTTCCGCACCACCAACATATTGGTCTACGGGTAACCATTTGTTAATACGTTCTTTATCAAAGGCTTTATCATCCATATCGGGATTTGGATATCTCAGAAAATACCACGATGAACATACAAACGTATCCATCGTATCTATTTCTCGTTTACCCATTTTCCCACATTTTGGACATGGTGCGTTCAGGAATGATTCACTTGATAACATTGGAGATTCACCTTTACCCTTGAATTCAACATCCTGGGGCAATTTAACAGGTAATTGATCTTCTGGAACCGGTACTTGTCCACAATCATCACAATAAATAATAGGTATTGGTGCTCCCCAATAGCGCTGTCGGGAAATCAACCAGTCCCTCAATTTATAATTTACTTTGGCGTTACCGATGTTATTTTCCTGCATATAATCGATAATAGCCTGTTTTCCTTTTGTAGATTCTGTTCCATCAAATTGTCCGGAATTTACCATTACACCGGGATCTGTATAAGCCGCTTCAAGTTCTTCTTTAGAGGATTCTCCTTTTTTAGATATAACCTCTTTGATGGGTAAATTGTATTTTTTTGCAAAAGCAAAATCTCGTTCATCGTGAGCAGGCACAGCCATAACTGCACCGGTTCCATAAGTAACAAGAACGTAATCAGCGATCCAGATCTGGACTTTATCTCCTGTAAATGGATTTATACAGTAACTCCCGGTAAATACTCCGGTTTTTTCCCGTTCAGTTGAGAGTCTATCAATCTCTTTTGTCCTGCGGGTCTGTTTAATGTATTCTTTTACATCATCTTCATTATCTTTTGTTGTTAAATTAGATACCAGTTCGCTTTCAGGAGCCAATACCATATAAGTAACACCAAAAACTGTATCGGGACGTGTTGTAAAAACTTCAATCTCTGAATCTTTATTTTCAACTTTAAACTTTATAGTGGCGCCAATGCTTTTGCCGATCCAGTTTTTTTGCATTGCAATTGTTTTATCCGGCCAATCGATTCGATCATGCCCTTCTAACAGTCTCTCAGCATAATCTGTGATTTTAAAGAACCATTGTTCAAGATCTTTCATTTCTACTTCAGAATCGCATCTTTCACACAGACCATCAATTACCTGCTCATTGGCAAGCACGGTCTGGCAATCGGGACACCAGTTCACAGAAGCTTTTTTTCGATAAGCAAGATTATTTTTATACAATTGCAAAAATAACCACTGGGTCCATTTATAGTATTCAGGAGAACTGGTATTGATCTCTTTGGTCCAGTCGTACATGGCGCCCATGGCTTTTAACTGACCACGAATATATTTAATATTATTATCTGTACTTGTCTGTGGAGGTACACCGACTTTGATAGCATAATTTTCGGCTGGTAGACCAAACGCATCATAGCCCATGGGTTCAAAAACATTATATCCCTGCATTCGTTTAAACCTGGCCCATGTATCTGTGGGACCATAATTATACCAGTGCCCAATATGCAGCTTATCTCCACTGGGATATAGAAACATGACCAGGCAATACAGTTTTTTTTCAGTTTCAGTGAGATTAACCTTGTAGAGTTCAGTTTCTTCCCATTTTGTTTGCCATTTCTTTTCAATCTGATTGAAATTTAACTCGTCTGCCATGTAACTTCCTTTGATTGTGAATATATTTAAACTGTAAACTATTAATATAAAAAAAATATCAAGAAATTCAAATGAAAATAATGAATTGGAATTTCTATTTGCTGTTATAATGAATTAAAAGCATACATGGAACAAAATTGCAAAATAATTGGTTATGAATTTAAGACGATATACTACGGGTTTGCTGGTGTTCAAATGAGTAAATAAAAAATTTACTTTATTTATGAGGTGTAACATGGCAACTCTATTTTATGTTCTCTCGCTCGATACCCCATTCCCAATCGTTAAAGGTTTTGTACAAGGATTCATGCAGGGACGGGGTTCATCTTTTACCTATTTTTTCCCACGTAAAGGCGGTATTAAAAAAGAAACATTTGGAGATGTATTCAAAGAGTATCTCTCACTTCATTGTAGTACCCAAATATGCATACCTGAAAACGTTCTACGTGAATTCAAACTGGCTGTAAACCAATCACAGGAATCCATTGGTATTCATATTGAAGCAGTAAAAAAAATAGAGTCTGCCTATTTTAGATTTCATTTCCATATCTATACTGAAGAATTTGCACACAATATGAAATCGATTATGAAAAAAATCCCTGCCGGAGTTAAAGTAGAACAGTATGAACCTGTTGAATCCCGAAATGAGGCTATTGTAGGCGTTCATGAAGCAATATATGAATATTCGCCAGTATCTTCATATGCTTACGAAGGTTCCGGTAATATAATTGGTGAGTTTGAAGGTGTGCTGGATATGTATTTACGGATTAAAAAATCTCCGGTAACTGAAAATATACTTTGTAGTGACTTGCACCTGGAACTGGAAGAAAATTGATTAAATTCATTTTTCGTATTGACTCCCTGTGATATTTTTATACATTACGAATAAGGATTTTGGGATTAAATTCAGGGTTTATCATGCGAATTATTAGGATTTTAATCAATGTTATTTTTTTTCTAACTATTTCAGCTTATGCGCAGATCAATATCATATTTGAAACCGATATGGAATCGGATATTGATGATGCCGCTGCACTGGGTATATTACATGCTTTATCAGATAATGGTGAATGTAATTTACTTGCGGTAATGCACAATACCTCCGATGAATATGGGGTTGGAGTGATTGATGCAATCAATACCTGGTATGGACGTCCCGACATCCCTATTGGTGCATATAAAAAAGATGATGCTATATCCCGTTGGTTCGGTGGAAAAATGGAATATACCAGGTCTATCGCTCTAAATCCAAAATTTCCCAAGGATAAAATATCAAGAAAAGACGTCCCTCCTGCTTTGGATGTTTACAAAAAAACCTTATTAAACGCTGATGAAAAATCCGTAACCATCCTTTCTGTTGGCTGGACAACTAATCTGTGTGATTTACTGCAGGATAAAGATGGATACCAGCTCGTTAATCATAAAGTCAAACAACTGGTATTGATGGGTGGTGGTTGGGATCCTCCAGACACATCAAATTACCGTCCTCAAATGAATCTTTTGGGAAACCAGGTTATTGCTGCGGCATACGAATCCGGTAAATATGTTGTTGAAAATTGGCCTACTCCCATTGTCTTTTCCGGTAAAGTTGGCGCCAAAGTACAAACCGGAGCCGGGTTGGACGACACTCCTCTTGACAATCCAGTTCGGGAAGCGTATCGAATATCTTTTGCTAAACGGGGCCTTGAAATTGGAGACTCTCACAGTTCAGATCAAACCGCAGCTCTTTTTGCTGTACGTGGTGCATCAGAACATTGGGAGTTGAACACAACAGGAACGCCCCGCATATTTTTAAAAGCAGATCAATGGACTCCCGACAATCCCGGTGATAACCGCTTTCTGAGATGGCATACAATATGGGATACATCTGTTGATTCAGAACATGCGTATCTCAAATTTGCACAAGACCCGCAATTCATTGCCCAGGTAATAGAAGCATTAATGGTACAGTCACCTAAAGTAAAACTTTACTAGCATAAATTCTTTAATTTGAACATTTATCAATACTTTCAAGTATAAGATTGGTAAGGGGTTAAGAATATTCCATTCATTATTAGAAATTTATAATAAAAAAAGACTTGAATTAAACATATAAATTAGTTATAATTTACTATAATCATTAAAATTTTATTTTTTTTATTTAAATTACCATGGTATGCCAGGGGCTATTAAAAAATTTATAATGCTCTAAAATTCTTGCGCCATTTACTATTAATGAAATATATCTGGGGGGAAAATGAAAAAACCCTTTTTTTCGTTCTTTTTATTGTCATTATTATTCTTTTCTGCTTGTTTAATTTTCAAAAATAATTCCCTTAAAAACCCCGTTTCTTTTAATGCATTACAAGCATATAACACTATTATTAATAATCTTGATAAAGAGTATCCAGGACGCGGCATGGATGTGTTTAATTCAATTAATAAAGACAGACCCATGGCTTATGGATTAATACTGAGCGCGGAATGCAACCGGTATAAATTCACTCAGGATTCACTGGCATTAGAAATTGCTCGTGTATGCAGTCATTGGTTACTAAACAATTCGGATTTGAATGATAATGGGATACACGGTTTTGGCCTGGCAGATCCATGGGACGCGTTTGCCGACCAAACAACCAATCAACCACATCAAGAGTATACTATAACAACCGCTTTTGCATTGAATGGATTGCTTGACTGGTATGAATTGGAAACAGATACACTTGTATCTCGTAAAATAATAGACATTGTGACTCAATGCTTTACCCCCTATCTGGATGATTGCAATCATTCCCCTTTGGATATTCCAGGTTACTCTTTTAATCCTAATGATTTGGGCTATGACTCTTACAATCCTGCTGTTTACCTGGCAGGACAAATGAAACGATTTGCCAATATTACCCAAAACGACAAATTGAAAAATTGTTTAAACAAAAAGAGTAAACATATAATTGATATTTTGATGGAAAACGCTCAAAAAGATAACAATGGAAACATCTTTTGGGATTATGGATCATACAGTCCGAGACCGCATGATTTATTGCATATGTGTTATATTGTGGAAGGAATTCGGAATTATAGAGATTATGGTGGTAATGTAAATGTAGATTGGAATAAAATTATCAACCATTCTTCAAAATTTTACAAACGCAACACCTGGTATGAATACAATGAAAAGGGATATCAAAATAAAGAATTTAATTCTCGATTGTGGAGCCTGGGAATGCTCATCTATACCTTTGCCAGAGAAAAGAAATATGAAGCGATAACAGAAACCATCCTTCCTCAACTTGTTGAATATAAAAAACCAGATGGAAGTTTTAAATTTAAATTAAACGATGACAGAACCATGATACGACAGGAAGCTTATTTATTACTGGGTTTAAGCTATTATCTTTTTAATGATGATCAGGATGCGGAATTAAATTATGATTCCTGATTTTAATCCAATCAATATAAATTACTCTAATTACTGAAAAAGCCTGAACGTATTCAAATTCAGGCTTTTAGTCGGGGCGAGAAGATTCGAAACAGCCAATAGGCGGTCTTTCAGCTTCCGACCTCCTGCTCCCAAAATAGATGATCTTTAACTGTAAAGTATTGTTTTTATTTGTGAGATTTTTGAAATTTCTCACAATCCAGGCAGTTTTACCTTGTTTGACCACTATTTGACCACTGACCAATAATGGTCAAAATACAATCCTGACCATAATTTTAATAATCAAGCCCTCCCTCATCTTTTCGAGTGAATAGATATTGACAAAAAAACCAATATATTGTTTGGATTATATAATTTAATTTTTATATTAAAAAATTCATAGAATTAAGGGGTTTATTTATGGAGTGGGTTCCTGTATATTGCATTTTCAATATAAATGATATGTATTATTTTGTTATGTCTATTTTTAAAAGTGCTTAAAAAAAGGCACCAAAAATCAGATTAAAGTATAATACAACTATATTATAGCATGGGCGATATGATGTTTAACAAATACTTTTCTCATACTAAAACATGTGTCCAGGTCGAGAAATGGAAACCGGGGGGATGATTTTAAAAAAGGATTCTACAGATCACCAATATTGGGCATATTCGCTGATCTTTATAATATAAAACAAGAATTCAATTCGCTGCAGTGCAGTACTAACCAGGGGAATTCTTAAAAAAAATGATTCAATGTTTTTGATAAACAATAATACATAAATAAAATCGTTCTTTGACAATTTTAGACCTGAATAACGAAGGTATTAATAATTTGCGTATACAATGCGCCAAAAACAATTTTATAAAACCATAAATGGCCCCGTTGCAACTCTTGTGCCGAAAATTTTGTCGTATTTTGCGGTATAGGTTATCCAAAGTGTTATTATTGCAATAAAATCATATGCTTAAGTCATCAGAAAACATACAGAAAGGAGAAAAATATGGATCTAGAATTACCAAAAAATCGAGGTTATTTAAAACACCCTTGTAAGTACTTGAAAATATTGGCCTCAAAACAGGGTCTATTGAAAAAGACCTATTAACCAAGATGGGATTGAGACCATTTTCTAAATTTGCATTTCTTAAATTTGCATTTTCTAAATTTATTGAAAAAGACCTATTAACCAAGATGGGATTGAGACTTTAATATTTCTTTTAATAATTCGACTTGCTGCTGTTCAACGTATTGAAAAAGACCTATTAACCAAGATGGGATTGAGACGAAGTATCTACACGTAAAACCTGCCATTTTGCAGTATCAGAATTGAAAAAGACCTATTAACCAAGATGGGATTGAGACTGGACGTGTTTTTTTTCAGTGCCCATGCCAATATTTTTATTGAAAAAGACCTATTAACCAAGATGGGATTGAGACATAACCATTAGCATCACCCCAGCTGGCAATTTTGAAAATATTGAAAAAGACCTATTAACCAAGATGGGATTGAGACGAAGTAGCCACAAAGATAATTCGAAATAAAAATATTTTGAACATTGAAAAAGACCTATTAACCAAGATGGGATTGAGACGAAGTAGCCACAAAGATAATTCGAAATAAAAATATTTTGAACATTGAAAAAGACCTATTAACCAAGATGGGATTGGCTTCAAGCTGTTAGCTATCAGCTTATAGCTGTCAGCTCTACAAAAACATGGAATACAATAGGGCCTCTTGGCGGTTCTGAAAACTGATTACCGATTACTGACAACTCCCCCGCTCTTTGACATTTTTGCAAGATCGAGTTCGTCTAACGTTTCTCGTTTGTCATTAACGACCTAATCAATACGATGGGATTGAGACAGCCCATAGCCCAGCCCAATGACCAGCCCAGCGACCAGATATATTGAAAAAGACCTATTAACCAAGATGGGATTGGCTTCAAGCTGTTAGCTATCAGCTTATAGCTGTCAGCTCTACAAAAACATGGAATACAATAGGGCCTCTTGGCGGTTCTGAAAACTGATTACCGATTACTGACAACTCCCCCGCTCTTTGACATTTTTGCAAGATCGAGTTCGTCTAACGTTTCACGTTTGCCATTAACGACCTAATCAATACGATGGGATTGAGACGCTGAACGAGAGAGAGATCTGCACACCAGGTCAAATGCGACTGTAAATAGACCTAATCAATACGATGGGATTGGCTGCCAAGTCATCAGTGATCAGTCGTCAGTATTTAGAGGATTCATCGCTACACAACGGACATCATTCTTCAAGTGAGACGTGAAACGTCAAAAGTGAAACGAAAAAACTGACAATTGATAGTTGAGAACTGATAGCTTTATGAAAAGTTCGGGATTTAGATAAAAGGTACAGATCGTCTGACGTCTGACATTTCACATTTGCCATTAACGACCTAATTAATACGATGGGATTGGCTTCAAGCTGTTAGCTATCAGCTTATAGCTGTCAGCTCTACAAAAACATGGAATACAATAGGGTCCTTGGCGGTTCTGAAAACTGATTACCAATTACTGACAACTCCCCCGCTCTTTGACATTTTTGCAAGATTGAGTTCGTCTAACGTTTCACATTTGCCATTAACGACCTAATCAATACGATGGGATTGGCTTCAAGCTGTTAGCTATCAGCTTATAGCTGTCAGCTCTACAAAAACATGGAATACAATAGGGACTCTTGGCGGTTCTGAAAACTGATTACCGATTACTGACAACTCCCCCGCTCTTTGACATTTTTGAAAGATCGAGTTCGTCTAACGTTTTCCATTAACGACCTACTCAATACGATGGGATATATAAACTACTTTGGCGGATCAATAATTGCTTCCCTGTTAATCAAAGATAAAATACTTGACTTTATTACTGATATTCTCAATTCTGAAAATTTTAAAACTCAACACGGCACTCCATTCAAACCTGGTGGCTTTGTGTTGCATTTAAGTCGTTTGTCAACTGCTTTTTTAAATATGATAGACGATTGTGGTCAAATAGGGGTCAAACGGCGGTTAAAACATAAAAAGGTCTGGAATCTGAATTCCCGACCTTTTTTTTTATGAAGTTTATGGATGGGGTAAAAAGATTCGATCAGCCTGAGGCTGACCTGCGGTGCTCTAGTAAGCGGACCTGCGGCTTCCTTAACCACCTTATTAAAACAGCGAAAAAGCATGAAAAATCAAATGTCGTTATCCGTACAAATACCACCCGTTAAATGTTATTGTAAAATTGAACATTTATTGTTAATTTACAAAGCAAATTAGACAATCCCACCATTCCGGAGCAATACTGAACACGCTATTCAAAATATCCCTAATTCTGACTTTGTTGTTGCTAACCTCTTGTAGTTACCAAGACAACACCTACTCCGACCATCAATACCTTAACCTGAATACCGGATGGCAATATCGTATTGGCGACTCGCCGGTAGATAGTACCGGCAACCTGGTTTGGCTGCATGACAGCCTGAACGCGGAGGATTGGCAGCCAGTATCCGGACCGCACGAGCTTTCCCAGCCCGGCATCAAGGCCATGTGGCTGCGAGTGCAGATCCCGGAATGGAAGGACAAAAATCCCGGTATCTATTTTGTCGGGATGGGACCTGAGTGCCAGATTTACCTGGACCAGGACCTGGTCTACCAGTTTGGTAATTTCATATCCCTCAACGACGACCACTTTCACGGCTGGCGGCAGCACCCCATTCAACTGCCCGATGAAATTTCCGGACGTACCCTGTACATACGGCTCTGGTCCAATGGCGACCGTATTGGTATTTCGCCCCCTATTCTGTTGGCCTCAACCATGAATATTATGAAAAGACTGTTTGTACACAACCTGGATGAATTGTTACTGTCCGCTTTATTTTTAATCCTGGGATTGTCCATATTGGGTCTGAACCTGTTTTTACACGGCAGGCAATTGCTACTGGGCATGTCATTATTTCTATTAAGTATGGGTGTATTCACAGGCAGTAATGCCTTGTATTTACAATACATGTTTAATGCGCCTTTTACCTTTTTCATACTGGACTTGTTCTCTCTTTTGCTTGGCCCTGTTGGCGCATTCATGTTAACGGAACAGATCATCATTCCACGTTATAAACCTATTTCCAGAAAATTCTGGCAGATAGAATTATTCTACGGCATTATTATTTTTATTTTTGTATTGCTTCCCGTTAAATTGAATCTGGAATTAATTTACAACACGTTTCTCATACTAACCGCTAGTATATTAATGATCACTATGTACCTGATCATTAAAAGTCTGAAAAAGGGCGGCAAACAGGTCAAAATCCTGTTTTACGGATTAATAACAGCTATTAGCGCCATCAGTATTGAAATATTGGCCTATTATATTCACAAAAATTCCGGTATACACAATTATAACATCAGTTGGATTCATATTGGCTTCTTGTTGTTTGTTGCCAGTTTGTTCTGGATCATTGCCGAACAATATATAGATGCCCACAAGCAAAAAGAACTGGCCCGGCAAGACGCCATGCAAGCTACCATTCAAAGTGAGCGCTTACAAAATGCCATGTCCCTGAATCAATTGGAAACGGAAAAATGGCAGGAACTGGACCGGATGAAATCGCAGTTCTTTGCCAATATATCCCATGAATTTCGCACCCCCCTTACCCTGATCATGGGGGCCGCACGCCAAATCTTTGATCATCCGCAAGACCGCGAAAACCCCCAAAAATTACAAATGCTGCTGCGCAACAGCGACAGGTTGCTGCACCTGGTAAACCAGTTGCTGGATATTTCACGGCTAGAGTCAGGTAAAATGCCGTTACAGGCGCAGCCCGCCGATCTGGTCCCGTTTGTTAATAATATTTGCCAGTCTTTTTATGCCCTGGCGAAAGAAAAACAACAGTACCTGGCGCTACATACTACCCCGAGCCGTATCCACTTGTATTTTGATAAAGACAAAATGGAAAAGATCATCAGCAACCTGCTGTCAAACGCCATCAAATTCACCCCGTCAGGTGGACATGTAGATGTTACCATAACAGAAAATGATCAGGTAGAAATCACCGTTGCAG
Organism: bacterium; assembly: GCA_963693055.1. Lineage (GTDB taxonomy): Bacteria > Zhuqueibacterota > Zhuqueibacteria > Residuimicrobiales > Krinioviventaceae. The sequence goes on along the minus strand of OY843751.1, from coordinate 2,795,048 downwards.
ACACGGGGACCGGTATATTACCGCAAGATTTACCACATATATTTGACCGGTTCTACCAGTCCAAACAAACCCCTGGCATCCAGTACGGCAGCGGTATCGGTCTGGCCCTTACCCGTGAACTGGTAAAGCTGCACCACGGCGACCTGACCGTAAAAAGCACCCCGGGCCAGGGGTCCGTTTTTACCGTAAAACTGTTCAAGGGCCGGGCGCATTTATCGGATTCGGAACTGGACGCCGGTACTACAAACATAACAAAGAACATATGGACCAAAACAACATTGCCGACCCCATTGATTAAACTGTCCCATACCCTGCAGGTGGCAGCACAGCAAGCGGAGAATGCCAATGCCCCGCTGCTGCTGATTGTGGAAGATAATGATGACATGTGTCAATATATTAGCGGTATTTTGCAAAACGATTTTGAAATAATAACCGCAGCAGAGGGACAATCCGGTTTTGCCAAAGCGGCCGAACATGTGCCAGACCTGGTCATTAGCGACGTGATGATGCCGGTTATGGACGGATTTGATCTGTGTAAACAGTTGAAATCAGACGAGCGGACCAGCCACATACCCGTCATTTTACTGACAGCGCGCTCAACCAGTGAAAGTAAACTGGAGGGGCTGGAACTGGGCGCGGACGATTACCTGGTCAAACCATTCAACGCGGCTGAATTAATGACCCGCAGCCATAACCTGATTGAGCAACGACGCTTGCTACGCCAGCGGTTCTCAAACAATATTAATACATCCATTACAGAAATAGCCGTCACATCCGCTGATGAGCAATTTCTACAACGCGCCATTAACATCATTCAAAATAATATAGAGAATGAAAACATAAATATAGAATGGTACAGCCGCCAGGTTGGCTTGTCGCATTCCCAATTGCACCGCAAACTGCACGCCCTTACCGGCATGTCTACAAGCGCCTTTATTCGATCAGTCCGGTTAAAACGGGCCGTACAATTATTAGAAGCAAAATCCGGTACCATTGCAGAAATAGCCTTTGCCACGGGTTTTGGCACCGTTGATTATTTCCGCAAATGCTTTAAAAAACAGTTTGGCGTGGCCCCCTCTAATTTTACATCGCAATTATAATACACCATAAAATTCAATAGTCCTCATCTTGCATGCAATATATGTCCTGCATTTTGCAATATATCGACTTGTTTTCACATCCCTGTTTTATGTAATTTAATCCGCAACGTGATGGGTTTATTGCCGGTCCAAATACAAACCGGCTGTAAAAGATGAAGAGTACAACGTGACAATATCCGGATTATGTTCATCAAGAATGCCGAATAGTTATATCCTAAAAAAAAACCATGATATAACCCAAACGTCAATTTTTTAACACATCTCATAATTTAAACCCACCGAAAAATAGATAAATCTATTCATTCCTGAACAGGTACAGGTACCATGTTACAATTCAAAATGGTCAATACGCGTAGTTGTGTTTTGTTATTCTTTTATATCATTCCGGTGGCCCTCATAATTTGCGGATGCAGTAAATCCAAAACTTCAAGGTGGTGGCCGGAATCAGGCAACCAGGTTAAACACATACAATGGCAAACCGATACTGCCAATACCCGTGATATATTGCATACCATTAACGGTGTGTGGACGCTGCCGGAACCACCGTTAAATAATGGAACAAACAATTCCACCATTTCCCAAACATCCTATATTGCTTCAATCGGTAAATCATCTATAATGGGTAGCGTTGACCAGGTAGCCGGTCATCACAGTGGCCAAGTCGTGCAGGAATACTTTCGTTTCGACAACGGTAACGTGCTGCTGGCCGGTATCAAATCCGCTGACTCGTCCCGGTTGTATACTATTTACGATCCACCAATAATACTGATGCCTGCGCAACTATCCGAACTGGATACCGTTCTCACCAGCACCACCCGCCCCCTTTATTATAATGAAATAACAGGCATGCAAAGTCAGGGACCACAAATGTATGTTGAAATTGAGCGTCTTGAAACCGGTCGCGTCATGTACAAGGGGGAAATTATTGATGCCGTGGAATGTAAAATATCCATATCTCAAGACCAGGAAATGAATATTCAAGGTTCTACCATAACATTACCCAAATTACATAGCATCTCAAATCATTTACTGGTTGCCCGGGATTTGGGCGTTTTGCTGGAATGGGGTGTAAGGAAAAAAGCAGCCCAATATGATAAAAACAAAAACAATATAAATTCAGCAATACAGCCTGAAAGCAAACTGGAAATCATTTTACACGAACATCGTACAATTTAGACAAGGAGCAATGCATGCAGATCAAACAAATCACACTTTTTTTACTAATTTTTTTACAAGCGCTCTATGCACAAACCAACCTGGTACAAACCTTTTCGGAAGAAAATGCGCAACAACCGGTAAACTGGAATAGCCAATCCATGACATACGCAGATGTTAATGGCGACGCTTACGATGACCTGGTCATAGGAGCGCCCACCGCAAATGAGACCGGTAGTGTTTTCATCTTTTATGGTGGTGCAACGCCCAACGCCACCGTAGATATAACCCTGAACGGTGAAAACAGTAATGATTATTTCGGTTTCACTATAGCCAGGGCCGGAGATTTAAATAACGATGGTTATGACGATCTGCTGGTCCATGCTGCTATGGAACAGGGTAGTGGTCGTATTCATGTCTATTTTGGTGGGCCCACCATGGATTCTACTCCGGACCTGATAATAAATCCGGATACAGAAATGGAAACTTTTAGGTACCCGCTTTCTCTTGCAAGCGCGGGTGATGTAAACTATGACGGTTATGATGATTTTTTAATTGGTTCAATTACCTATAATAGCCTTACCGGCAGGGTTAGCGTTTATCCCGGTGGTGCTTTATTGAGCAGCACCCCAATTCAAACCTGGGATGGTGCGAACGAGTCAGATAATTTTGGCATCAGTTTAGCCGGTGTAGGAGATGTCAATAAAGATAATTATGATGATGTGCTTATTGGCACTGATAGAGCAAACAATGAAACAGGTGAAGCTTTGCTCTTTTGGGGCGGCGCCAGCATGAGCAGCACGCCTGCGCAAACCCTGGTCGGTGAAAATGAAGGCGACCAATTTGGTTGTACCATGGCCGGTAATATAGATATAAATAACGACGGCTATGATGACTTTGTTGTTGGTTCTACAGGTTATAATGAATCAACCGGTCGGGTATATATTTATTATGGCAATTCAACCTTTAGTACAATCCCTGCACTTATTATAGATGGTTATAATACAGACGACAATTTTAGTCAAACGCTTTGCAGCGTTGGAGATATAGACAATGACGGCTATGATGACATTGCAGTAACTGCAGAAGGTAGCAACACCCAGGGTATTGTCTATGTTTATTTAGGCGGTAGTACAATGAATATCCATTATGATCTACTCATGGAAGGTAATTCTGGAGAACGGTTGGGGGGGGTAATTGCGGGTGGTGATATGAACAATGATAATTGTGCTGATTTTGCCGTTTTTACCAACGTAGATGATACCAATACATTTTACATTTACCTGGGCAATAGCGAGCCTAATGAAACCATTGACCTGACCATAGTGGGAGCAATAGGTTACATTCCAGGTACAGAAAACAACTTTGGCCGTTCGGTTGCCAACGCAGGAGATGTGAATGGTGACGGCTATGATGATATAATTGCCGGGGCAACCGGCTATAACTCTGCCGGGGCTGCTTATATCTATTACGGCGGTCCGGGAATGGACAATACAGCCGATGTTCAATTAACAGAAAATACTGAAGAGGGATATTATGGTTACGCGGTAGCCGGCGTTGGCGATGTAAACAATGATGGCTATGATGATGTTCTGGTTGCAGCATATCGTGCGGAAAACTATGATGGCAAAGTTTTTCTTTACCTGGGCGGCGCCAATATGGACAACATAGCTGACCAGGTATTTACACCCCCTTCATCCGGAGAATATTTTGGCGAAACCATAACCGGCCTTGGTGATTTTAATAACGACGGCTATGATGACTATGCAATTGGGACCCCAGAATTTGATAACAGAACAGGAAGTGTAAACATATATTTGGGCTCAGACGTACCTGATAATACAGCAGATATGACCATTATAGGAGATTCATACGACAGCATGGGTAGTTCTCTGTCCGGGGGTGATGATTTTAACAACGACGGATATCCCGACTTGTTGATTGGCGGTGAACGGGCCGGCTATAACAGCTCCGGGGAGGTATACATTTACTATGGTGGACCATCCGCTGACACCACCGCAGACGTTACCTTTCTAGGACAAGAATACGCATGTTATTTTGGTTCATACGCTGAAATGGTTGGTGATGTAAATAATGATGGTTTTGATGATGTGATGGTCAGCAGAGACCCGTTAAGTGTTTCCGTTGGCGATACTTCATATGCATATCTTTATTATGGCAATAACAGCGCGGAAAACACCCCAGACCTGGTCTTTAAATCTGAAATGATTGATGCAAATCCACTTGTATTTTCCAGGGCAAATGACTTGAATGGTGACGGTTATGCCGACCTGATTGCGACCAATGCAAGATATGGGAATGACCAAGGGCGTTTGTACATTTATCTGGGCGGCGCAAGTATGGACAATGTTGCCGACGCAATCATAACCGGCAATGTGGATGACAATTTTGGTTGCAGCGCTGCCGGTTTGGGCGATATTGACAATGACAGCCATATGGATTTTATTGCAGGCGCTTATGGAGAAGGCAATAACGGTACGGCTAAACAATATTACCTCAGTAATAACATGGTCGTAACCGGCGTCAAAGTATTATTACAAGGCGCATACGATGCAGACGCTACTGATCCGATCATGACCACCAACCTGGCAAGCAGTATTCCCACGACTTCACCTTATTCCGATAGCCGTACAGTAACCAGTGTACCGGACAGCGTGGTTGATTGGGTATGGATGGAACTACGCTCAACAATAACCGGCGTTGCCGATTACGGCCGTTCTTATTTTTTACGTAAAGACGGCTGCCTGGTGGACGATGATACAAACAAGACCATTCTTGACTTGTCATCACAAGTAGCGGAAGGCAATTATTACATTGTGGTCAAACATCGCAATCATCTGAGCATTGAAAGCGCAAGTGCACAAACCTTCAGCAGTTCTATGGGGGTGTATGATTTCACATCAAACATTGGTAACACACTTGAATCAAACGCAGCCACGCTCAAAGAAGGCGTGTTTGGTATGTATTCAGGTAATCCCAATGGCGATGCCTTGATCACCAATGCAGACAAGGACCCGGTCAACAGTAATATGGATGCCAACGGCTACCAGGACGGCGATATTAACATGGACAGTATTGTAACCAATGCCGATAAAGATCTGATCAATACCAATATGGACAAAACATCATCAGCGGTTAACTAAATGCGGAGATATCATGAAATTCACTAAAATAATTTGTTTTGCAATGCTATTATTAGTAACATCATTACTGGGAGTATCTTTTTCCCAAACCGTAGACCTGACCATCAGCAATCAACACGTAAGCGGCGGATACCTTTATTTCGAAATCCACATGACACGTACTAGCGACTGGTCCTACAATAATTTGGGCGATTGCAGCCTCTATCTCAATCATAATGAAAATGCGCTCAGTTCGCCAACCATTACCTATACTAATCCTAATTTGAGTTCAGGAAATGGTTTTTCCATTACCAACGGTGTTAATTCTCCTTACATCTATGTAACCATTACTTTTGGTTTTGGTTCAAGCTGGGCAATTGCCCAGGATACCGATTATCACTTGTTCACCGTCCGGTTGAACATTGATGATGCAGGCCAGAACTCGGGCCTAAGCTGGAATACCATAGCATCGGCTATAATGGATGCCGCCGATCAGTCTACCATAGAATCCTATTACGGAGGCAGTGATGTATCGCTTCCGGTAGAACTGGCCACATTTTCAGCAAAGCAAGATGGCAATTCAGTAAACCTGTTGTGGGCCACCGAGAGCGAAAGCAACAACCTGGGTTTCATCCTGGAACGGCGCGGCGCAACAACGGATTGGGTCAAAATCGCTTCATACATTACCCACACTACGTTGCAGGGCAAAGGCACCACCAGCGAACGGTCCAATTATGCTTATACCGACGCTGGTTTACAAGCCGGTGAATCATACAGCTACCGGTTGTCTGATGTCAGCGTCAACGGTGAAATCAATGAGCTGGGTACTCTGAATGTAGAGCTGATCAAAGTACCGGGTACCACGGCTTTACTGGCCCCCTATCCCAATCCATTTAACCCTGTCACCAAAATCAGTTACGACCTGGCAAAAGCCGGTACGGTAGAAATTGCGGTTTACAACATTCTGGGCGGCAAGGTAGCCACCCTGGTAGACGGCAATCAGTCCGCCGGCAGCTATCACACATCCTGGAACGGCCTGAACGACGCGGGACAGCAATCCGCAACCGGTATGTACCAGGTGGTCATGAAGACCGTACAGGGCGTACAGTCGCACAAGGTGCTGTTGATGAAATAATATTTAAATTTACAACTCAAGGGTGGACGTGCTCCCGGGAATTATTCCCGGGAGCTTTTTTTTGGGGGAAATCAACATTTTTGACCTTATCACTAAAATTATTGATACCATATTTTCTCCAGAAATTAACTTAACCTTTTATAGAAAAATCGTATCTATTCGGTGAACAACACCTTGATTTTTTCAATTATTGCTCAATGACCATAGAAGAGGTAAAAGTTAATCAAGGTGTTTCATAGAATGTCCATTTATACGCGTAAGAATATCTTTTAGGTAAGCATAGGGTTCAACATCGTGCAATTTTGCAGTTCCTAACAATGAATAAATCAAAGCCATGCGTTTGGCGTTTTCATGCGAACCTGCGAAAAGCCAGTTTTTACGCCCTATCGCTACCGGACGAACGGCATTCTCGATGAGATTGTTATCAATTTCAAAGCGACCATCCAAAAGATAATTATTTAATCGCGGCCATTGCTTCAACATGTATGAAATAGCAACACCAAGATCAGTATGGGAAGATATGCTCAAAGTTTTTTCGTTCAGCCATTTTTTAATAGACTCCAGAATTGGACGGGCATGCTTTTCCCTCAGCTCAAATCGTTCTTTGACGTTTAAATTTTTATCCCTGGCACGACGTTCAATATCATACAACTCACCGATGTGTTTCAGCATCCATTCGCAGGGTTCAGGGCTGCCGTCACGAGCATCATAAAATTTTCGACGGGCATGTGCCATACAGCCGAGTCGAATCATATTGTATTTTGCGACGATCTCATCATAGCTGCGATAGCCATCTGTTTGCAGGCAGCCAGTGAAATTTTGTAAAATTTCTGAGAGTCCGGCGCGATTTCGTCCCGGACGATAATCAAAAAACAGCAGCCGCTGCTCAAGATTGTGATAAAGCCAAAAATATCCGGTATGCGTTTTGCCGTTTTTGCGCGGGTCCTGCACTCTGATCGTTGTTTCGTCGGCCTGAAGATAGCTGCATTGCAATGTCCGTTCCTGTAAAATCCGACCAAGCGGCAGCAAAGCATCACAGCTTGCACTGAGCCAATCGTTTATGGTTGAGCCGGGAATCCGAACATCCTGACGTTTGAATTGAGTAATCTGACGGTTCAAGGGAATGTGGTCAACAAACTTGCTCATTAAAATGTGGGCCAACAAACCGGGCACTGCTATGCCTTTTTCAATGGGACGGTACGGCAAAAAGCCTATAATGACACCGGAATCGTCTCTTGCCTCATATTGGGGGCGAATGTATTGTTTAACATCATTAGTGTCCGGTTAAAAGAATACATATAAACAAAAATAGCCCGAAAAACCAAAATAATTGTTATATTTGTTTGCACACAAAATCTAACAAAACAAAAGGTTATCGGGCATGGCATATAATAAAACAATTTTTCGACAAATGCTAAACATAATTTCTCGACTTGAATTTGAAAAAGTTGTAAAAAAACACAATGGCGATTATCGATCCCGTACATTGACATGTTGGGATCAGTTTGTGCATATTTTATTCGGTCAGCTCGGTAGCCGTCATTCACTGCGCGATATCGTTTTCAGTTCAAATTCTCAAATAAACAAGTTCTATCATCTCGGCAGCAAACCTCTGAAACGTTCCACACTGGCAGACGCTAACAATAAACGACCTTTTGAAATTTATGAAGAACTATTTTATATCTTTCTTAAACAAGTACAAAATTTAGCGCCCCAATATAAGCTTGATTTGGGCTCCAAACTCTATATCATGGACTCGAGCACAACGGCACAAAGGCAGGAAATACCCAAAGCTCTCATTTTTATTTGACGATAAATCAGAAAAAGCCATCACGATCAAAGCCGATTTAAAAACAGCCCAGGAGATCCTATTTCAGGTTAAACGTGACATTGCATTGGGCAAGTTTAATCTTGATGATTTCTTTGCGGACCGTCAGAGGTCAAGTGTTACTCTTGGAGAGTTCCGTGAGCGGTTCATCGAACATCGGAGGAAGCTGGTACAAATTGGTAATTTGAAAAAGGCCACTCTGGATCATGATATTCTGGTCCTAAATTTATTATGTGAGCGTTTGGACTGTGATATCTCTGTCTGATGTTACCAATGAAGTTGCTATTAATTTTATCGTCACATTAAAAAACTCAAAAGCTAAAAATGGGAAACCATTTAAAGCTGGTGCGCTAAACTCATATCTCAGAAATATCAAAACAGCTTTTAACTGGGCAGTCAAGGAACAGATAATACGCAAGAACCCATGGAAAGGCATCAGTAAACTACAAGATCCAAGTCATAAACAGTTCAGGTATTTGAAAGAAGATGATATCACGTTGATCCGGGAGTATCTTACAGATAAACCATCCTGGCAGCTTGATATCTTTAATCTATGTTTATGGACCGGAGCCCGTAGAGGTGAAGCATTTAATATCGATGTTCAGGATTTATATGTTGATGATATCAAAAGTGAAATGGTGCCTTTTGTCAGATTAACAGGAAAAGGCGATAAAACCCGTAATATGCCACTCTGCGCTGAGGCCTCTGAACTGTTAGACAGACGAGTATCGTACTTAAAAAATGATAATAAGCAGTTTGAGATCATTGATAAAACCAGCATTACGAAGGCGTTTGGACGAGCACGTATAGCATTAGGACTGGATTACTTTAATGCTCACTCACTTCGGCATAGCTTTGCAACGTACTGTTTAAAAGATGATGTACCAATCTCAACAGTCAAAGAATTCCTGGGACACATTGATATTGCTACTACGATGATTTATGCAAAGACGGATGATGAATTGAAAGCGATGAATATTAAAAAGTTTAAGGCGAGATAGTGAAAGACCGTTTGGACCATATCATGACTAAGATATCTCTATAAAAAACAAGAGGTCAGCTAAACATTTAGCTAACCTCTTGTTTTACAGTCGGGGCGAGAAGATTCGAACTTCCGACCTCCTACTCCCGAACCAGGCGCGTGTCCTTATTGCTCAAATCTGCCAATCCATTTATTAACTATTCAAAGTAGTTCTTAATACATGCTGCTTTTACTCAATCCTGAACAAGACGTATAGAATAACCGTCAATTTTATACCAATGATTTCGGTTTATTTTTTCGTTACCATAATCCAGGTCTCTGAACCAGGCGTAATTGTTATACTCCGTTGCAGTCCAATACTGGGTCCATTTACCTATCATGTTGAAATCACCACTTGTACTATTTCGCGAACCACCTGCACGCGCACTGAATCCGCTTTCATTAGTCGCATCTGTGTTAGGTCCATACCAATAGCCAGTGCCATCTTCAATAGTTCCTGTCTCTTTGAGTTTACTACCTTCATCTGAACCACGCCCCCAACCAGTATAATTCGCTTCGTTTTGACTCATACCAAGGTACATTTCCAACTCTTTCCATTCATCATCCGTAGGAACATGCCACCCTTCAGGTGCAATGTTTCGTTCATCATTTACAGCATACCAATTGTACAGGGTACCATAGTTCTGAGCATTGCTACTATCATTTTCATAATAACAATAGGCACCAGTAGTTAGGTGTCCCCATTCTGTACCATCTGTAACATTAGGTATTGGGTCACCATTACGATAGTGAATTACTTTAAGGTTTTCTGCTAACCACCATTGATTACCAATTCGTACAGTTTGATAGACATTGCCGTCAATATCTGTCATTGTACCAGTTTCATGCATAACTGTCACCGTTGCCGAATCTATAAAACCATTATATTCAGCTTGAATAGTTACTTTACCTGCTGCTATACTGTCAGCTATAAAGTGCCCCTGGTTATTAATACTACCGGCTTCTCCTGAAGCAATCGTCCAGTTAACTGCCCAATTTCCATTTTGAGTTGAACCATCACTATAGTGTATTAAACAATCAAAATCAAATGTTTGCATATTGTAAAAAGTAGTATCGTTTGGAATTATATTAATCCCAGTCAAGCTTGGTTGATTGGATTCATTTCTTATTAAACGAATACAGAATCCATAATTTTTGCTATAATCGTTTCTAGAAACTCTTTCAGCATTATACCTCAAGCTTCTACCCCATGCATTATTATAACTATTTTGATAATCTGTAGAAGACCAATAAAAATTATAGTAATTAATAAATCTATAGCTACCATCTTTGTAATAGCGTTGTCCACAGGGGCGTGCATTGAAACCACTTATGTTGGTTGCTCCTGTATTAGGCTCATGCCATAATCCATTTTCTGACTCAAGAGTACCGATTTCTTTGAGTTTTCCTCCGGCTCCATCGTCATTGTCTAGATAATCAACCAACATTTGCCATTCTTCATCTGTAGGAACATGCCAGCCGTCAGGTGCAATGTTTCGTTCATCATTTACACTAAACCAGTTATATAGTGTACCAAAAGAAGAGGCGTTGCTACCATCATTATCATAATAACAGTAGGCACCGGTCGATAAACCCACCCATTCCTCATTATTTGTCATATTTGAAATAGGGTCTCCATTTCTATAGTGAGTTACCCGTAAATTTTCAGCCATCCACCATTGGTTGCCGATATGCACAGTCTGATAAACATTACCGTCAATGTCTGTCATAGTGCCTGTTTCATGTATTATCTTAATTGTTGCAGTATGGTTAAAATCTAAATATTCAACCTGTATTGTTACTTCTCCAGCAGCAATACTATCTGCTTTGAATAGGCCTTGGCTGTTAATTGAACCGCAATCATCCGATGTAATACTCCAGAGAGCATTACCGGTCACATCCTTTGTTCTGCCATCACTAAAGTTTGCCATGCAGGTAAATTGACAGGATTCGTTTGTGTACAATATCGTATCTTGTGGAGTAATACTTACACTTGTAAGGATTGCTTCAGCAGCAGTATCCCTCACAAGACGAACCGCAGTGCCAAGACGCTTCTGGGAGCTCCCCCTGTAGATTTCACTATCTTCATAAAACAGATTGCGATTCCATGCAGAGCTATTATTATATTCTGTAGCAGTCCATAAAAGTACAGCATTGCCTTTTTCATGAAAACTTCCATTATAATTATTACGATATCCGCCTGGTCTGGCACTAAATCCGCTTTCGTTGGTTGCTCCATTGTTTTCATTATTCCAGTACCGTAAATCATTGTCCTTAAGTTTGCTACCTACGTTCGGACCACGCCAACCACTATCATTGACTTCATTCTGGCTCATGCCCAGAGAAAGCTCCATTTGTTTCCATTCTTCATCCGTGGGAACATGCCAGCCTTCCGGAGCAATGTTTCTATCATCATCAATTGCGTACCAATTATAGAGAGCACCATAATTTGCAGCATTACTGTCTGCATTATCATAATAACAAAAAGCACCTGTAGCTAAACGACTCCATTCTACATCGTCAATTACATTAGGGATTGGCTCCCCGTTTCGATAATGAGTTACTTTTAAATCTTCAACCATCCAAATCTGAGTACCAATCTGTACTGTTTTATAAATATTACCATCAATATCCAAAAGCGTTTCCTTGTCAGCAGCAATTACTTTAACTTGAAAATTATCCCCACGGATATTTGGATTGTCTTTAAAAAAATCCCATACTATATGTTTTGCACTACCGGAAATTACATTTATACCCACATCTCCACTTACACTTGAACATGGTATCCAGCTTGTTCCATTATCATCAGATACATTTATTGCAACAGCTAATGTATCTCCGTCAGAATCAGATACATCAAAATAAACATCAACAAGCAATGAGCCGTCAGTTCGCTGTTCAACACGTACATTCTCAATAACCGGATCAGCTGCATACAATAATCCACTAATCAAAATTAATATCATTAAAATTATAGTTTTTTTCATGTCTGCCTCTTGGTTTCAGATCTACATTCAACGAATTATCGCAATAATAGCATCTTTTGAATAAATACGTGGTCACCACATGTGAAACGGCACAGATACATACCACTGGTAACGGAATGGCCATAGTTATCGTGACCATCCCATTGTATTGTATATCGTCCGGCTTGCTGTTGCCCCGATACCAGTGTACGAATTGACTGGCCGACACTGTTGTAAATTATGAGCGATAAATCTGATGTTTTGGGCAGATGATACGTTATATAAGCAGTGGGATTAAAAGGATTTGGGTAAACCGGTAACAAAGCAAAGGTTTTGGGCAAGGCTTCACCGTTTTCAATACCTGTAGACCATGTGCTAAAAGTCCAGTTGTTTGAAAATTCACCTTCACCGCCTTCATTGGTGGCGCTGACTCGCCAGTACCAGTTTTTTTCCATTTCCAGATCAACCTGATACCAAACATTGGTCAAGTTGCTCTCATCAATAGTTAAAGTTGAAAAATCATTTTGTTCTGAAACCTGTAAATGATATGATAGAGCACCAGGAACGTTGTTCCATCGAAGTTCTACATTGGGATTAATGCTCATTGAACCGTCTTCTGGTTGATATAAAATTGGTGCAATAGCTACAGCTTTTAATGTAGTAAAGAACCAAACGGTTGAATAGTCGCTTATACCCGCAGCATTTACCGCACTCACGCGCCAGTAATGAAGGGTTTCACGAGCAAGATCTGAAGCAGCGTACAAGGTATCACCAATATCTGCTTTATCTACCAGAGCTGTTTCAAAATCCGGAGTTGTGGATAATTGTAGATTAAAGCCCGATGTATGGATTTGTGAATGCCAAGACAGAACAGTCGAATCAGCTATACCTGTTGTACCATGCGCAGGGGCAGACAACTCTGGTGCATCTGGTGGCATGGATGTTAATGAAATATATGCAGAAGTGCCAACGCCATAACCTGCAAAAGCAAAATGACAAAGTAAGATTAAAGCAATAAATATTTTTTGCATCAATTCCCCCCTTTTGGATTGTTTATTATTTAAAAATTTCACATCAAATTAAATTTAATGGATTCATTTCTAAAATGGGATTTTTTATATTTAAATAAAAAAAATGAGTTTCAAGATATTAACAACTTTATCAATTAAGTTTGATATTATCATTTTTAAGTGTTTTGTGATTATAAATTATAAAAAGCCTATATCCATTATTGGATAAAGGCTTAAAGTCGGGGCGAGAAGATTCGAACTTCCGACCTCCTACTCCCGAAGCAGGCGCGCTAACCGGACTGCGCTACGCCCCGATCTTTTTTAAAATAAGCTAATAACTCCCAAGCTTAATAAGGTAACAATTGTGGAAGACATAAGCAAGCCCAAAATTATGGCTAGAAAAGATTTCCACAATTTTATTCCAAATAAAAAAGCAGCCAGTGTACCTGTCCAGGCCCCTGTTACCGGCAAGGGAATTCCCACAAAAACAACAAGTCCCCAAAACTCGTACTTTTCAATCAGTTCGCCTTTTTTACGGGTACGCTTGAACAGCCATTCAAAGAATCGGTTAAATATTGGTACAGGTGATAACCATTTGTAGATTTTTTCAAAAAACAACAGCAAGGGTATTACCGGTATCAAATTGCCAATAATTGCGAAAAACACAGCGGAATAAATCGGCATTCCTCCACCAATGGGTGGACCCGCTAATGCCCAGGGAATTGCTCCACGCAACTCGACAATAGGCAGCATGGATATAATGACAGTAATCAATTCGTTGGGTAACGATGATAAATAATGTATAATCTGTTCCTGCATAATTTTCCTTTACCATAAAAAACTGTTAATAATCAGTTTAATAAATCTTAATGTATCATACACCAGGTGTATAGAGCTTGATTCATTTCCATAATGGGTACTAACTGGTATTTCTTTAATTCTACACCGGGATTTACCCATTCTCAAAATCATTTCAGATTCAAATTGAAATCCCGTTTGGGTATAATTTGAATCATGGAATTTATTTAACCGTAATGCCCGGTATCCACACTGGCTGTCATGAATTCTGTTGTTACCGGCACACAAGGATACCATGACAGATGTAGTACCGTTACTCAAGCGTCTGTGAAATGGCATACCCTGTTCTCGGGATTGACGATTTCCTAAAACAAGATCAGCTCTGTCCAGAGCTATTTCCTCAAGAAAGTCATTCAAATATTCAGGAGGATGCTGGCCATCTCCATCCATGGTAATGATCCAGTCATATCCGTATTGTTTACCATATTGAATAGCTGTGCGGATTGCCGCACCTTTACCTTTATTCTGGTCATGATGTATGACCTTGACAGGCAGTTTGTCAATCACCAGTTCCGTTTCATCTGTTGACCCATCATTGACAACAAGTATATCTATATGATTTTGATATGACAAAATCGATTTAACCAGAGATGAAATATAATCCGCTTCATTGTAGACGGGCAAAACAATTAAACAGTTCATTTCTGATTTTAAAATTCGTTCCATAGATTATTTAATGCGTTTAAAAATATTGAATCCCAGCGGTGTTTGCACAACCTCGCTTATTTCATCCGTTTTGAGTTTCAATATTGCGTCTTCAAATTCTTTGGAAAAATCACCCTTGTTGAAATAACCGAGATCGCCGCCTTTTGGTGCGCTGGGTGCAATGGAATATTCTTTGGCTGCGGCACTGAACTCTTTTTTACCATTCTTTAAATCACGTAAAATGGATTCAGCCTGATCTCGTGAAGAAACCATTATATGCAAGGCATGGTACTCGCCTTTTAAAACATCAGGCTTGACATTAGTCAAGGATCCTTTCCATATCCAGGCAACCATTTGCACAAGTGCCCATTCATCAGTTTCCTGAATAACCTGAACCGTTGTACCTTTAAGGGCTGTACCAATGACTTTGTCGTTGGGCCCCATTCTCAGGTTTTCGGTATCTACATTAACATATTTAAACTTTGTAAGGTTTATGTTTGGTGCATTGCCCTGTGCCAATACAGAAAAGGAAACGAGAACAAGTATTAATATAATTTCTGTAACAATCCGTCTTTTCATTCTTAACAACCTCCAAATTGTGTGTGGAAATATACTAAAAAATTTTTCAAATAATGAATAGAAAAATATAATTTATTGATCCGGCCAGTTTTGTACTTGATCCACCAGAGTATCAATAATTTCTGATTCTTTAATTTTTTTAATAATCTTGCCTTTTTTAAAGAGCACTGCACTTTTCTTTCCACAAGCAACACCTACATCCGCTTCTTTGGCTTCTCCGGGACCGTTTACAACACATCCCATAATAGCAACCGTAAGATGTTTTGGTACATTTGCTAGACGTGTTTCTACATCGTTTACAATAGAGATCAAATCTACTTCTGTACGACCACAAGTGGGACAAGAAATAATCTCAATCCCTTTTTCATAGAGTCCCAAGCTCTTTAAAATTTCAAATCCTGTATACACTTCATCAACAGGATCACCTGTGAGGGATACGCGAAGAGTATCACCAATGCCTTCATACAAAAGAATACCGAGACCTACAGCGGATTTGATGGTACCGGATTTCAGGGTACCTGCTTCAGTAATTCCTATATGCAGAGGTACATCCGTTTTTTCTGCAGCAAGGCGATATGCCTCAATCGTTTTTATAACATCAGAAGACTTTAAGGACAAAACAAGTTGTTCAGCTCCAAATTCACGACAAAGATCGAGGTGCTCTAGTCCGCTCCGTACCAAGGCATTAACGGTTGGGCCTCCCTCCTCCTTTAGTATTATTTTGGAAATGGACCCGGAATTTACGCCTACACGGATAGGTATATTGCAATCGATTGCTTTTTGTACAACTTTTTTAACCCGCTCTTCTTTGCCAATATTTCCGGGATTGATACGGATCTTGTCTGCTCCCGCATCCATTGCGCCAAGAGCCAATTTGTGATCGAAATGAATATCCGCCACCAGAGGAATAGATACTTTTTTACGGATTTCGGCAAAACCTTCAAGCGCTTTTTGATTATTTACTGCCAAGCGAACAATCTGGCAACCTGCGCTTTCAAGCAATTGAATTTGCTTTAGGGTTTTTTTTACATTTTTGGTTTTTGTATTGGTCATGGATTGTACAGATACAGGGGCACCGCCACCAATTTGTACATTGCCAACCATAACTGATTTTGTTTGTTTTTTATTTTTCATGGAATGAATGTAAGAATATTTTTGCTGGAATTAAAGTAAAAATAAGCCCGGAACTGTATATATTCCGGGCATTTTAAATTATATAACTCCCATGGATTTACCAACTTTTTCAAATGCATTAACCAGCTTGTCCAAGTGTTCTTTATCATGAGCTGCAGATATCTGTACTCTTATGCGCGCTTGTCCTTTTGGAACAACCGGATAACTGAAGCCAATGACATATATGCCTTCATCCAGTAATGCATCAGCAAGTTGATGTGCTGTTTTCTCATCATAAAGCATTACAGCAATAATGGGATGTGTGCCGGGCTTGATATCGAATCCCAGGCTTGAGAATTTATCACGAACATATTTGGTGTTAGCTTCCAGTTTATCTCGCAACTCTGTACTTGCTGTCAACATTTCTAATACTTGCAGTGTAGCTCCTACAATTGCCGGCGCAAGTGTATTTGAGAACAAATAAGGGCGGCTTTTCTGGCGTAAAAATTCGATTATTTCTTTTCTGCCGGATACACATCCACCGGATGCTCCACCCAAAGCTTTACCAAATGTTGTTGTAATGATATCAACTCGTCCCATAACATCACAATGCTCTGTAATACCTCTACCGGTTTTGCCCATAAAACCAGTAGCATGGCAATCGTCTACCATAACTAACGCATCATATCGGTCGGCTAGATCACAAATTTCTTTTAAAGGAGCAATATCTCCATCCATTGAAAAAACCCCATCTGTGGCAATAATCCGATATTTAGAATCCTGAGTAGCTTTTAATTTCTCTTCCAGAGCCTGCATGTCATTATGCTTATATATAAGTCTTTGGGCTTTGGTTAAACGGATTCCATCAATAATTGAAGCATGGTTTAATGCATCTGTAATGATAGCACAGTCCTGGTTAAAAAGGGGTTCAAATACCCCACCATTAGCATCAAAACAGGCAGCATAGAGTATAGTATCGTCTGTTTTTAAAAATTCAGATACTTTTGCCTCCAATTCTTTATGAATATCCTGGGTTCCACAAATAAAACGAACAGATGAAAGACCATATCCCCATTCATCCATTGTTTTCTGAGCGGCCTTTATGACTTGCGGATGACCGGACAAACCTAAATAATTGTTCGCACAGAAATTGATAACCGCTCCGGATTTAACCTGAATTTCTGCACCTTGTTTGCTTGTAATCAAGCGCTCACTTTTATACAATCCAGCATTTTTGATTTCGTTCAATTGCTTCTGTAAATCATCTTTGATAGCCCCGTACATGGCGCCTCCAACTCGCTTTATAATTTACTGTAAAACATTCAAATGACTTTTATAGCTCAAGTACTACTTTACCGGAATTACCTGAAAGCATTACTTGAAAACCAGATTCAAATTCTTCAAATGGAAAACGGTGTGTTAATACCGGTGAAATATCCAGACCACTCTGCAGCATGGTTTCCATCTTGTACCAGGTTTCAAACATTTCACGCCCATAAATACCTTTAATGGTCAATCCTTTAAAGATGATCTGCTCCCAATCAATCAATGCCCTGCCTGGCAAGATGCCCAGCAATGCAATTCTACCACCATGATACATGTTCTCAAGCATAGATTCAAATGCAACGGGATTACCAGACATTTCCAGGCCAATATCAAAGCCAATCATTCCTAATTCTTTACGACATTGTTCTATGGATGATTTTGCGACATTTACCGCACAAGTTGCTCCCATTTTTCTGGCAAGATCAAGACGATATTCGTTTACATCAGTAATAACGATATTTCGTGCGCCTACGTGTCGTGCAATTGCACAACTGATCAATCCTATGGGGCCCGCACCGGTTATGAGCACATCTTCACCAACAAGATCAAATGATAAAGCTGAATGTGTAGCATTACCATAAGGATCAAAATATGCGGCCGTATCATCAGGTATATTTTGGCTGAGCTTCCATGCATTTGATGCCGGAAGGCTTAGATATTCTGCAAAACATCCGTTACGGTTCACACCAATACCAATGGTATTGGTACACAAATGCAAACGTCCGGCTCTACAGCTTCTGCAAACGCCACACACAATATGTCCTTCACCAGACACACGATCCCCAATATTGTATCTTGTAACATTCTCCCCCTTTTCAACCACAACGCCAACAAATTCATGTCCTATGGTCATGGGAGTTTTTATGGTTTTTTGCGACCATTCATCCCATTTGTAAATGTGAACATCTGTACCACAAATTGCTGTTTTAGTGATCTTGACCAGTAAATCGGTATTCCCAATTGTTGGTTTGGGAACCTCTTCAAGCCATAATCCTGGTTTTCGGTGCTTTTTGACAAGTGCTTTCATGGTTTCCATGGATACACGCCCATCCTTCTTTAATCCAATACAATCATTTTTTTAGTTTTTGTAAAAGAACTTGTTGTCAATTTATAAAAATATAGTCCACTTGATACTTTGGAACCAAATTGATTGGTAGCATCCCAGTTAATCTGGTATGTACCTGCAGCCTGAGTGTTATCTATAAGCGTTTTTACAATTTGTCCCTGAATATTATAGATTGTTAAATTCACATTTGTATTTTTAGCAAGATTATACTGAATTGTAGTTACAGGATTAAATGGATTTGGATAATTTTGTAACAGATCAAATGTCAATGGAACGGTTTCATCTTTGTCTATACCCGTTGCAAAATCGACAAAAAAGTGCACGGTATCAGGATATTGGATTTCATAGATGGAATCCGATGTTTTTAAGCTCCACTGAATCCCTGATTGTTCGTTGGTTACACCATCATCAAGTAAAAGCGTATAACTAGTATCGGTAATACCGGTTATTAATGTATCTCTTGATAAAGATCCAAAACTTGCAAACCAAATGGTATATTCTACATCATCATTATCAAGATCTACTGCCTTGTTCCATTTTAAAGTCACAGAGTTGTTAAAATCAACTGTATCTTCTGTTGCTTTAATAATCCCTGGTGTGAATGGTGGATAATTGGTTGTATCCTGATAGACAGTATTAACAAATCCCGGAGTACCTAATAATATCTGATTTGCTGTCCACCCATACTTTATTGAATTATCGAGGCTTGGGTTAGCCAGTTCAAGTGAAAGATTAACGTCGGCATCGGGGAAACTGTTGATAAGATAATCGACATGAATGCTATCTGTCAAATGACCTTTATCATTTTTAAGAACCAGGGTGCTATCTAGTTCAAAACTTTCATCCAGTTGCACCATATGATCAATGTTGTGATAAATGCTCCGCACGGCAGATGTATCGTTGGATATTGTCACGAATTCACCAGGATTTAGGGTAAATGAATAATCAATAATAAATGTGCCTTTTGAAGTTAATTGCCAATTCTTTAAATTGCACCCTCTCGAATCGTTATTATACAATTCAATAAAATAGTAACTAGTCAGGTCATCCGTTCGCATATACAACTCGTTAACTACCATATTGGTCGTATATATATCTATTGTTAGCGGAATATATTGTTCAACCCATGTTGATGAATCATCACTTACACGAATGGTAACATTGGTGATACGTCCATAGGGTAAATCTTGGGGAGTGCCTGAAAGGAAACCAGTTTCAGGATCAATTTCCAGGAAATCCCCATTTGTGACCAACTCGTAGTAAAGCGTATCATTCTCAATATCCCTTGCGTCAATTTGATAGGTATATAAATGTCCATTATAAGCGCTTGTGTCAGGAGTTGAAAATATTTGAGGTGGATGGTTTTGAACTGTACAAGCAGAATTCAACTTGCCGGGTGTTCCATATGGATTGAATATTTCATTTGATGCTGACCAGTTTGATGCACTATTATTATCTATATTATAATCTTCAAGTTCCATTGATGGTCCCAAACCGTTCGCCTTTGCAGGCCACAGATCCGCAGCATCAAAAAAGACATGATCAACCAGAAATCCATCAGCATTGTATATGGTTATTGTACCTTGATTATCTGCAAAGCTTGCAGATTCCCATCGATGTATATTATCTACCGGTCCGTAAAAATCTTGAATAGATTGTGGATGATCAGCAATTACCAAATATCCATTGGGTTCAATAATTGTTTCTTCTGTAAATTCAAATTCAACAGAATTGGTTATGGTCCATCCTTGCAGATCTACAGCAACCGTATCGCTATTATAAAGTTCAATGAATTGAGTCGAATCGCGGGGTGATTCAACAGGATTGTACATGATTTCATTGATCACTACAGCAGGCAGCAATGTATTGATTGCGCGGTTAGAATAAGGGTCAAAATTGACGTTATCTGAAATGCTTACTCCTGCTCCCTCCGGATTCGAGCTGTGAGATGGCCCACTGGGATCCCCCCAATAATTGTTAAAAGCATCAATAGCTGAATTGGATGTATTATTAATCGCAAGTCCAGAGAATTCAATAAAATCATTGTATTCAATTAAAGGATCACATTCATTGGCTATTGTAACTCCGTTTTCAAAACCATAGATAATATTGTTTTGCAGAGTAATACCGGAACCAAATTTCAAAGTTGCAGCAGTGCCCGAATTTGCATGTAATGTGTTATTTATAATATGGGGTTCCGCATAGCTTTGTACATTGAAATTGATATTTTCAAGTGTACATTCCTCAATATAACATTGAGAATAATACCCCACACCCAAATACTCTGTACCATCCAATTCAATGGATGAAAACTGTTCGTCAGTATTTGCAAATTTCACCTGATTTGCATACAAAATCCCAGAAACACATGTTGATGCATCCAGATAATCATAGTTGATTATAATATTGTTTCCATTTAAATTAACTTGCAATCCGGGGGCAAATGTCACGGTACAACCTTTTACGGTCATATCATTTGATAAATAATAGGGATAACCAAAAGATTCCACGTAAAACGAATCAGACATGATATAATATGTATTGAGATCATAATCATAATACTGTTGTTTAAATTCACCAGATATACCCATTCCCTGGTATTGGCAATTATCAATATCATTGTTGGATAATTCCGGAGTACCAAATCCTTCAATACCAAATGCAAGATCATAACCATTAAAGGTATTGTTATCAATCACAGGGCTACTGCCATAGTGTGTAACTATGGCAGATCCATAAAATTCAGAATCAAAACTGTTATTTGTAAATCGGGGTTCAGAAGTATGGTAACAATGAAAGCTGATATTCTCAAAACTGCTGCTGTCAATATCCACATTAACCATAACAGGATTATCACTATCTACAACACCATAAATATTAATAGTACCCAATGCATTTAAATTGGTAAATGCACTTTTGTTGATATCTACAGCTCCAGCATAGTCAACATCACCAATAAAAGGTAGAATATTTAAATTATGGCTATTGAGATTAAATTCTGTACTCGTCGGGATTGATATATTTTTACCTGATAAATTTAAATCCCCATCTAATTGATACGGAATATCATAATTGGTAAAAGTATAAACACTTGGGAACGCATGGGTGTTGTTTTTATAACTATAAACAGGTTTAAAATCACCTGATACAGCAATGGAATTATTTATACAGTCAAATGTATTGCCGGTTTGAATGGTTGGATTGCCATGAGAGTAAACACCAATGGGATATAAATAACTTGAAAAGGAATTGCCTAGAATTACCGGTTGTCCTCCATGCTCACAAGAGATTGCAACGCCATCAAGGTTAGACACAAACGTTGAATTTGTGATATTGGGACTGGAATACCAGGAACTTTTGATCTGTACTTTATCAAAATCACAGTTGTTCAATGTTCCATAGGTCCAGTAGTTAATATCGTCGAGCCGGTATCCTTCAAACTCTATGGTAGATAAAAGATCACCATCCCCAACAAATGAAACATCATCTGCTAAAAGCTGGCTGGTAAACAACTCGTTTTCCTGTGAATACAAGATATAATTTACAAAAATTGAATTACCATCCAGTTCTAAAACATTACCGGAAGCAATTGTAAATTTTACACCTTTAATATTAATATCGTCCAACAGTACATAGGTGTATCCATTATTGGGCAGCGTATAATTATCACTCAACTCTATATATTCCTGGTTTATATATAACCTTTGAGTAAAATCCCCTGAAAGCAATATTTTTTCATTCAAACAGCCCGTAAAATTATTATTTACCAAAACCGGCTGGCTGCCTGAAATAATACTCATGGGAAAAGTGTAATTGGAAATAGTGCATTGTTGTATTGTGGGAAAGCTTCCATTTTGAGCAGTAATTGCAGCAGTGGCGTTTGCACCCGTCAAAGCACAAGAAATGAGTGAAGGTTTTGAATATTTTTGAATATCAATTTTTACATTAACAAATGTACAATTTGTTAGGGTTCCATCAGCATGGTAAATTGTTCCATCATATTTATGACCATCAAAAATCAAAGTAGATTGAGATGAAGCACTACTATTAAATTCTACATTTGTCGCATTTAATTTTCCAGGATAAGTTTCATAAACACCATCACCAATATATTTATAGGTAACATATAAATTGTTACCATTTAAATTAACAACAACATTTTCATCTATTGTCAGTGTGGAGGATTGAACGTATACATCACCGGTAAAATTATATGGTGAATTAGCAGCAGTCCAGGTTACATCTGACTCTATGGTACCCTGTACATCCAAACCAAATAAGCAGGTACTATAAAATATCATAACTACTAGAAATAGTTTTTTCAATTTTGCCCTCATTTTGTTGTGATAGGATTACATGTCATTAATAACTACTCAAAATTTACTGGTTGTGCAGAATATGTAATTTTTAAATTGTATTATTTGAATGAAATAGGTGTAGCAATAAATAATGAGATTTTTAAAATCTCTTGAATACATTTTTTATTGTTCATTCCCGGGTAAATAAAAATCCAAATAGCTTATTGGCTCGGTTTGTTCCCAGTAACTCATGAGACATAAATCATTTTTTTCCATGCAAACAAGGTTTGCATTACAAGTCATGGTGCTGTCTCTATCCATTGTTAATGCTTTAACAGTAAAAACTGATTTATTATTCGGAGTAAACGGGTACCAACAATTTCTACCATCAAGCAGCATTGTATTATCTTGAATGTTACCAAATACCAATTGTTCCCTAACTATTGGATACGAACCTTTGTACCAAATATTAATTGAATTTGGAAAAAGAGATGTGGGCAAATTAATCTTGTACAATAAAGAGTCTTTGGTTGGTAATTCAAATTCAATTGGTGTATGAACCAATTCAAAATCAATAATCTGTTTACCAATTTCAATTTTTTTAACTGTCAATAATGAATTTAAATAAAAATAAAGTTCGTTTGTATTCCCCTGGTATTCAATTTGCAATGTATCTTTGGCAAGGAACAATTGCTCATCCGGTAATAACATGATTGAAATTTCATGTTTTGAAAAAGCATTTTTGATTTCAAGGTTAGAAACCTTGCATCCTATTAGCATGATGAGCATCAAAAAGTAAACAATCTTTTTCATATATATTGCCTTGATTGATTTAAATCATTTGAATATATAGAATCGATACAACATAGTCAAGATTTATTCATTTTGAGCAGATTAAAAAACAGTTGAAAATTAGCTTTAAAATTCGTAAGTTAACTATTGCAAAATTATAAAGTAGTTAAATATGAGCTTAGATCAGGTTAATGCCGGCACTAAAGTTGTAATAAAGGAAATTCAAGGCGGTAAAAATTTTTCATCAAGATTACGCAATATGGGAATCAATATTGGTGATACAATTTCAGTAGTCCGTAGCGGTCCCTTGGGTGGTCCTATTATTATTTCAAGTGATAATAGTGAATACGCCATTGGACGCGGTATGGCAAAACGGATAACCGTTTCACCATTCTAACATAAATCATTCATCTTAAATGAAGGGACTTGTTCCTGACATGGAGGAAAAATGCCAACACAAGACAACCGCAGACTGGGTGTTATTGCGATCATTGTAAATGATCAAAATACTGCCTATCAACCCCTCAACACAATACTTCATGATTACTCGTCCACTATAATAGGTAGACTGGGTTTACCTTATCGTGAACGAAATCTTTCAATTATCTCACTTATTGTAGAAGGTAGTACTGATGAAATTGGTGCAATGACCGGAAGGATAGGTCAAATACCAAATGTAACAGTCAAATCTGCTTTTGCAAAAGAATCGTAACCGTAATTATTAAAATTGAAATTTTTTTTACATTTATGAAAGGAACTCTCTCATGAAGCGCTTAATTGTGTTCATAATTGTTGTATTTTCCACTATAGTATTTTCTCAAACTGTTAAACTTGATGGCACTATAACAGATATGGAAAATGGTCAGGTTTTAAAAAATGTAAATGTTCAAATTCAGAATAGTGACAAGGGTGCAATTAGTAATACCAAGGGTGATTATGAACTTTTTCTGGATAACGGAGAATTGTACGAGATCACATTTTCACATATTGGTTACAAGAAACAAACCAAAAAAGTAAGAATAGAAACAACCAAAAACATAAGGCTTGATATTCAGCTTAAAGCTGAAACACTTTCAGGCAGCCAGGTTGTTGTAACCTCTTCCCGCTATGAAAAAGAGATCAAAGACGTTGCACAGCCCATGAGTGTTGTAGGAAAGCAGCGAATTCAGGAAACCTCACCCATTGATATTTCAAACGCAATGGATCGTGAACCCGGATTGTCAATTTCCAAAGATGGCGCCTGGGGGAGCCATGTTGCCTTGCGTGGTCTTAGTCGAAATAATGTTGTATTTTTAATTGACGGCAATCGTGTTGATACCGCAACTGATATGGCAGCAGCCATGTCCATGATAGACATAAATGATGTTGAGCAAATAGAGGTTATTAAAGGTGCAGCCTCTTCACTTTATGGTACCGGTGCTATTGGTGGTGTTGTAAACATTTTGACACAAAATGGCTGGTACAGCGATCAATTTTATATCAAAGAACAACTCACAGGTGGCTATTCAAGTGTAAATAACAGCGGTATTGGCCAGGCGGCAATCACAGCAGGTGCTTCAAAGTGGTATTTGCGTCTGAGTGGTATGGCCAGAAATGCCGATGATGTGGATACGCCTGAAGGCATAATCCCCAATTCACAATTCCATGATGAAAATACCAGTGTCAAGCTGGGAATTCGCCCATTCATCAATCATGAAATAAACGTCAATTATCAAAAATTTTACGCGCAAGATGTTGGAATCCCAGGTGCCTATCCTGTATTTCCTTCAAATGCTACAGTTACCTATCCTGAAGAAGAACGGGAAATGCTGAGCGCTAAATATACCGCTCATTTTCAACGCAAAGCACTCTCTAGTCTTTCTTTGAAATATTTCAAACAGGATATTGTACGCGAAGTTATAAACGAGCCTTATATTGTGAATCATATTCCTGCTTCTGAAGGTTCACCTGCAAAAAATGCCAACGTACTGAGCGTAACACCGGGTGCATTACATGAAACGCAAGGCGTTCAGCTTCAATCGGATTGGATTTTTAATGGAAACAATCATCTGGTTGCAGGTATTGATGCCTGGCAAAAAGACCTCTCCAGTCACAGAGAGAAAAATATAAGAATAGATGTATTAAGCCCTAATGATACGATAATTAAAAGCATTTCTCAGGTTGTTGGTGAACAACCACTGCCTGATGCATGGTACCGTAGTATTGGTGTTTATGCACAGGATGAATTTACATTAGCTAAAAAACTGGATATTTCTATTGGCGGACGCTATGACAAAATAAATGTTGAAAATGAGCAAGTATTAAATCCTCTATACCAAATTGTTGATGGCGTAAGGAATGATGCTCCTGCTAATCAAACCGTTTTATGGAATGCAACCAGTGCTGGTGATCAGTCATGGAGTGGCAATTTGGGGTTATTGTATCACTTGCTTCCTGATTTTGATCTTGCCCTTTCGCTGGGCAAAGCATTCCGCTCTCCATACCTGGAAGAACGCTATCAATATATAGATCAGGGAAGTTTGGTCAAGATTGGTAATCCTGATCTTGAACCGGAGCAGGGCAATTTTGTAAACGCGGGTTTGCGTATATGGAAGGACCGTTTTACATTCAGTACAGATGTGTTTTATAACAATATGACTAATCTTGTTGTTGAATCACCCGGAACATTTGAGGGTAAAAATGCCTTGTATAAAACCAATGTTGGTAAAGCTGAATTGTATGGTATTGAAGCTCAAACAGCCTATACCTTTAATAGATTGTTCTCTGTCTTTGGTAATGTTGCGTATGTTCATGGACAAGATACATATAACGATACTCCCCTTCCCCTTGTACCACCAATTAATGGAAAGCTGGGCGCTACCGGTAGTCTCAAGCTGATCAATTATGAATTGGTAGCCAACTTGTATGGAAAACAGGATCAAATTGCAGATTGGGAAACTGAAACTGAGGGTTATGCTTATTACAATGCCTACCTTCGGACGAATCATTTTCATTGGTTAACATTCACAAGCTATTTGCTCGCTGGAATAGAAAACATAACCAACAACAGCTATCGGAATCATTTATCAACAAACCGGGGTTTAGTTACTATAGAGCCTGGAAGGAATTTTATCATTAGGTTACAACTGAGTCATTAAAAACAAAAAAGCCCTTGAAGAATTTCAAGGGCTTTTTTAATATTTACAACTTTTAAACTAGTCGATCCGATAAAATGCAGTTGCAATTGGCTTGCTTTTAAAATCATCGTCCACAATTCCCATAATTCTCAATAATGGTGGTGGAGCAATATGGTATTCAAGGGTTGCTTTAATAGATTGTATATTTGCGGCAGGTATTTGATATTTGACAATTTTCTCTTTTTGGGGTTCAAGGCGGCTGTCAAAAACCTCTCCTGCTGCTTCCCATGGAAAGGCAGGACTTTCTCCGTTACCATTTTTTAGCAATTTCATAAATACTGACTTGGGTGACTCTTTAATGGGATTATAATAGTAATTTTTCCATACAGTTTGGCCAAGATCATCATGAGCTTCTATTAAAAGCACGAGCATCCGCAAAGGTGAACCGGTTGGTATATTGTGACCTGCGGTTAAATTCTCCAAAGTTGCCAATAACTCAAATTGATTGCCAACTTTATTAACATCCAGATCAAGAGAAATGCTGTTTTGGATCATTTCTTTGTTAAAACCACCCCAAAATCGATGGCTGTAAACTTTATCACGAATTTTTCCGAGTTCAGCTGTTTTACCGCTAATTGCGGGAAGGTGGCAATCCTGACATTCTATATCATTTTTATAATATTCTGATTTTTTCCATTCAGCTTCCGTATCAATAAAACCTACTCCATGAGGATTTTGCCGGTTATTATGACACACAATGCATGATTTTGAATCACTCAGAACTTTTGAATATTCGTGCTGGTGCATAGTTGAAATTGCATCATCATAAGGACCCAGCTTTTTATTACCCTCTACTGGAACAAATTCTAATTTTTTATGTTTTTCTTCAACTTTGAAAGCATGACATACATCGCAATTTACGCCTTGATTTACCAGTGATTTTGAAACAAATCCGGTTTGATCAAGTGCGGCAACGGGTTCATGACATGTTTGACACGCTTTAATATTCTCAGTTGTACGGGTATTGAGCATTGCTTTGTAGATGGGACTGTTAACAGCTGCAGATTTGGCATGCCTCGATTTAGACCATTGTTTAAAAGTTTGCGTATGACAGGAATTACAATCCTGAACAGTAGAAATGTTTTGTGCAATAGTAACCGGTACGACATATAAAACCAAAATAATCAGGATAGATAAATTCCGCATACTCTCCTCTGTTGTTCAAATATTATGATTCTTGATTAGTTTCAGTCCTTTTGGTACCAGGCATGGTTAATAATAATCCCATAGCTGCACCATAAAGTGAACTTATATAAGGATTTCCGGTTAATGGACAACTACCGGATTTACATCCAATAAAATAATAATAAGCAAAGCCAAGTGCACCTCCAATTGCGGCACCTATACTCATTTTTACAATATTTCTCTTCATTTTATTACCTCATTTTTTTGTGCACGATTGCCAGCAACTGACAAAGGTTCCCAAATATTCGAGATCATGGGTGTATAACCAAAATCCATAAATTCCAGATCTCGTGATTTCATCCCGGCTGTTATAGCAACGGCCAGTATATTTAGACGCATTGCAGCGTCGTTTGTTCCCCAAACCTGACCACCCAATATCCTGCTTGATTTACGATCGGTTATTAAATGAACAGATACATCTGCTGAACCCGAGACATATGGCGGCTTGTTTTTGTGATTTATGCTTGATAAAACGGGGTCGAATCCGGCTTGTTTTGCCTGATGCACATTTAAACCCGTTAAACCAAACTCTACACCAAACGCCTTAATCATTGCTGTGCCTAGCGCTCCGGGGAATGCTTCACGTTTGCCTGCAAGATTCGTTCCTGCTATGCGCCCTTGTTTTGAAGCAATACCTGCAAGTGGAATCCATTGCATTTTGTTTGTAACCAGATTACGGGTCTCTACACAATCACCAACAGCAAACACATCCATCCTGCGAGTTTGCATATAATCATTTACGATCAACGCTCCGGAAGGTCCGACAGGTATACCAGCATCGGTTGCAATACGAGTGGCCGGCTTGATTCCTGCGGCAGCAATGATAATATCAGGAGTTACTATCTTGCTTTTTTCTAATTGTAAACTTTTTACAAAACCATTATCCTCATTTAAGGACTGGATCGAGTTGCTAATTAGAAAATTAACACCTTTTGATTCAAGTAATGCTTGAAGATCTTTAGATAATGGTTCAACCAGCCCAGAGAATAATTGCGGGGCTTTATCAATTACAGTTACATTTAATCCTTTTTGGTATAGCGCCTCTGCCATTTCAATACCAATATAACTGCCACCCACAATAACCGCTGTTTTGGGATTGTATGAATCCATATGCGATTTGAGCTTTAAAGCATCATTATAATTTCGTAATACAAAAACATTCTTGTGATTAGAATTTAAAGGTGTTGGAATTACCGGATCTGCCCCTGTGGCAAATAAAAGCTTGTCGTACTTGAATTCCTGAACATTGCCAGATTGCAAGTCCTGAGCGATAACAGTTTTTTTTAAAGTATTAATAGCATTTACAGCAGTATGATTATGTACATTTAACTGTCTTTTATCCCGTATTTCCTGTGGTGAATGACCAGCAAGCTGAGGAGTAGTTATCGCCCCTGAAATCATATATGGAAGTGCACATGATGCATAGCCAATATGCGGTGAACGTTCAAACACAGTAATGTCAAGGTCCGGCTGCAATCGCTTTGCTCTACCCGCAGCACTTAGGCCGGAATCGTTACCTCCAATTACAATTATTTTGTTTGCTGTTCTTTTCATATTTTCTCATGCATTCATATAAAAACGGCAAGTTTAACCTTGCCGTTCAAATGTATAAATAGACATGTACAAAATCAAGTACAATTTAAAGACAAACTGCCTTTTATTAAAAACCTCAACCAAAACCACTGCTGCAGCCAGATGAACCAGCACTTGAACTGCCGGTTGAGAAACTTGTACCACCATTTCCACTCGAAGCAAATGCTGAAAATAGTTTGTCTGGAGCCGGTGAACCACAAGAAGGACAATCCAAGTCCTTTCCACTGGCACCAATATTTTGAAACTCTTCAAAAACATGTCCACACGCGTTGCATCTGTACTCATAGATAGGCATACTATTCTTTTTCCTCTAAAAGGTTTACATCTTTGTATTTTACTTTTTTCTCATCTTCCGCCGGAAGATCGCAGGCCCCGGACATTCAAGTAGGAATACCCAATTTAGGGAAAATATATTTTTGTAATGCGATCCAAATGACGAAAAATAAAATTAGCTGTACTGTATCGTTATCCACGTACGTCTCCATTGTTAGTTATCTAATTTAGATGCATCAAAGTGAAAATGTATTCAAAAAAGCGGATAAAAATCCGTTTTTTTTTATTTGTTATAATCATTGTTCATGTTAAAAAAGGGCTTCATCATATCGATGGGTAAAGGGAAAATTGTTGTAGAATTGTTCTCGGAAGCTATTTCAGACAATGTTTGCAGATACCTCAACTGCAACGCCTGCGGGTGCTTGGCAATAATCTCTGCTGCACTGGCCAGCGTTTCTGCAGCTTGAAATTCACCCTTGGCATGAATGATTTTAGCCCGTCTTTCACGTTCGGCTTCTGCCTGTTTTGCCATGGCCCGCTGCATATCCAAGGGGAGATCAACGTGTTTGACTTCAACTGTTACTACTTTGATACCCCATGGATCTGTTTGTTGATCAATAATTTTTTGCAATTCATGATTTATTTTATCTCTTTCCGACAACAATTCATCCAACTCTGCCTGACCCAATATGCTTCGCAATGTTGTTTGGGCAAGTTGTGAAGTTGCATAAAGAAAATCTTCAACTTCAACAATTGCACGGCTGGGATCCAATACCCTGTACAAAATAACAGCATTAACTTTAATGGAAACATTGTCTTTGGTAATAATATCTTGTGTAGGAACGTCTAATGTGATGATTCTCAGGCTGACCTTGACAACACGGTCAACAATTGGAATTACAAAGAAAATTCCTGGTCCCTTGTCTCCTACCAGACGGCCTAATCGAAAAATAACTCCTCGCTCATATTCACGAAAAACCTTGACAGCACTTGAAAGCAACAATACCAATAAAACAAAAATAACGATTAAGGGCTGCATAACATTTCCTCCTCCAGGATGGAATGAATTTATTGATTAAATTTTTCAATTTGACATGTCAGGCCTTTAATTCTCTTTACAATAACTTTATCACCTTTTTTAATTTTTTCATCAGACTCTGCTCTCCAGATTTCACCATGAATTAATATCTGACCTTCTGTATTTATGGCCGATGCTGCTACACCTATCTCTCCAATTAATCCTTCTTTGCCTGTAGTGGGTTTTGTTAATCTGGCTTGAACCGCTTTTCCCAAAGCAAATACAAAAAAAGCTGCTGTTGAAAGTGCAATTGTGAAGGCTAATTTCCAGTCAACCATTACAGGAAAGCCCGGAGCCTGGTCAAAAAGCATTATTGAACCTAAAAACATAGCTACTATACCACCTATTGTTAATATTCCAAAACTTGATACTTTGAGCTCGGCGATAAACAGAACCAATGAGAACAGAATTAATACAATTCCAGCAGTTCTTACCGGTAAAGTTTGTAATGCAAAAAATGCAAGAATTAGAAAAATACCACCCAAGACGCCCGGCAATATGGAGCCAGGATTAGACAACTCGAATAAAATACCATAAAATCCCAAAATCATTAAAAAATACGCTATATTGGGACTTGAAAGACGATTTAAAATTTTGTATCGCCAATTCATTTCTAATGTAATGACATCAGCATGTTGTGTATGTAATGTTTTTTGTTCACCATTTTCAAGATCAATGTTCCGTCCATCAATACGTTCAAGTAGCTGTTCCTGATTATTAGCTATCAGGTCTATAACATTTTTAGCAAGAGCGTCTTTTTCATTTATTGAACTGCTTTCGCGAACAGCAGCCTCTGCCCAATCGGCATTCCTACCACGCTTTTCTGCTATGGTTCTTGCCCAGGTTGCTGTGTAATTGGTAACTTTATCACCCATAACTTTGGATGTGTCTTGCCCACCCATCAAATTTACTGGATGAGCAGCACCAATATTGGTGCCTTCAGCCATAGCTGCAATATGACAAGAGAGCGTAATAAATGCCCCGGCTGAAACAGCACCAGCACCGCTTGGTGCGATATACATAACCACAGGTACATTTGCTGCAAGAATTTCTTTGACAATGTCTTGTGTTGATGGCAGCAATCCACCTGGTGTATCCATTTCAATTAACAGACATTCAAAGTTTTCGATTTCAGCTTTTTGTATATGCTTGATTATATATTGTGCAGAAACAGGATTAATATCCCCATTGATTATAATTTTCAACACCTGATTTTGAGCAGGCAATAATAAATGTGATGAAAAAAGGATAGTGAAAAGAATAAAATAAATAAATCTTTTAGATTTCATCATCAAACTCTTTTTTTTGTAAATTATATAATACATAAACATAAAGCAATAAAAAAAAGAACAAGTTTGAGAAAATTAGAAAATCCCGTTATATGATTTTGGTATGATATAAATATTTTAAAATATCTAATAATTAACTTGACTTTTAGCACGATAATTGCCAACTTTATTATGTCCCTGTTACAGGTGGTTAGTTATAAAGAACCAACACCTTTGTATTGGGAGCTTAGCTCTAGCTGTGTATTACATGCCTCCGCTTCTTCGGAAGTGTTCAGTGGAAGTAAAAAACGGTAAGGCGGTGCCCACTGTGACGAAAGGGTTCTTTTAATGCTGCTCCTGTTACAGGGATTTTTGTATCTATCCCCTACTTTGTGCTCACTTTTAGCGTTATTCAGATACTTTCTGGCAAAGAATCCAATCTGTACTTGAGTTGAGTCGAAATTTTTTCAATATGGTAAATACTTCCCCTTGCACGTAAAGAGTATCCGGTTTTACCAGTAATGGTAATATTTTCTGGGTATCTTCTAAAATATAATCCGGAGATGTTTCTGTCCATATTTCTTTTAATGCAGTTGCATTGGGTGAATCATGGGGCCGTTTGGTTTTGTGAATGATTGATGCAACGTCCCGATTTGGTAGTCCATACGTAAAATCAAAAATATATCGATCCGAGTAGTATGCCAAAGCTCCAATCCGTCTTGTTGCAATAACTGCATCGGAAGAAGTATTCTCTTTAATCCATTTTGCAGGTTCAGTCAAGTTTTTACTTGTCATAACAAAATTGGGATATGTTTCCAGATTAATTTTATTAAAATAGCCCAAGAACGACAATGATGCAATTATAATATAAAGAGATAAAACTGCTCCTGAAATCAGATGTATATTACTTTGAAATACGGATTCAAGATTCTTGACCAGATTCTTGTAAATGTAAAAAAATCCCAACACAGCAAGCATAGTCATAAAAGGAACGTAGGGTGCAAAATAACGTCCTGTTCTTGTCCAGTCTGTGGGTGCATATAACGCAAATAAATACGCACAAGTTGTAATAGCAACAGATAATGCTTTTAAATAAATGAATTTTTTAGGTATAGAAAGAATTCCAATAATGACCAATAGAACCAGCAAAATTTCAGAAAAAGGAGTTGAAATATTGGGTAAATGGAAACCATATCTGCCAATCTTTTCTAAGATGTGGGCCAACGATTGTCCCGGTTTGGACAAAAAAGTATTGGGTAACCAGTTACCATAATACAAATAGCGCATGACTTGGCCAAAACTGATCAAAATTATAAATAATAAAAATTGTAACAGATGCTTTTTCCATAAAGCCCTGTTTAAGGTGAGCAAGATTACAATAGTAATGGGATAAATAACAATTGTTTCCGGCCTTACAAAAAAAGCATAGGCTAAAATTATAGGGATGATATATGTGTTTTTTTCCTTACAAACTATGAGTACCAAAATGCTTAATAATAAGGATAAAAATGCGGTTTCCATTCCCCCAAGGGAAAAGAATATATAATCAAAATTAATGACAACCAATAAAGTAAACCACGATGCCCAATTGTTATTTGTTAAGGATTTCAGAATTTTGAACAAAATGATAATGGTAGCAAGGATACAAATTGTATTCAATATCTTGGCAATCAATGTAACCGGAAACAAAATAGATAAAGGATACAAAATCAATAACCAGCCAATGTTCGTTACAGCTTCTACCCTTTCACAAGCATTAAAAACCCATCCATTTCCAAGTAAGGCATTTTTAACGACTTGAAAGCCAATATAAGCATCATCTATAAAGCGGCTGTGCATAATTATCGCTATTGCTGCCAAAAACAATAAAGAAAGTAAAAGCAGAATTTTGTATAATCGCATAGTATTTATTATCTTGATGAATTAATAATTAACTTAAATTCATTACAAGTATTGTACCATTTTTAAGAAAATAAGCTATTTGAACACCCCTATCCTGTCCAGACTCCGGTATTGAATAGCTTCACTGACAAATTCGGGTTTGATCATACGCGAACCTTCCAAATCTGCAATGGTTCGAGATACTTTGAGGATTCTGTCATAGGCTCGGGCAGACAATCCAAGTTTGGTGATTGCCATTTTCAACAAGCTATTGCCCTGTACATCCAACTCGCAATACTTGCGAATTTCTCTCGAGTTCATCCTTGCATTACAAAACAGATGTTTCTGTTCTTTAAAACGTTCAAGCTGAATTTTCCTTGCCCGAAGTACACGATTTCTTATTTGTGTTGAAGATTCACCAGATTCCCTGCTGCTCAACTCTTTGTATTTGACTGCTGGAACTTCAATATGGATATCTATTCTGTCCAATAACGGTCCCGATATTCGTGAAAGATATCTTTGAATTTGAGGTATGGTACAGGTACAATCTTTGTTTGGATCCGTATAGTATCCACAAGGACAGGGATTCATGGCCGCAGCAAGCATAAACTCTGCAGGATAAGTTAATGATAAAGCCGCTCGTGAAATGGTAACTTTGCCATCTTCCAGGGGTTGACGCATCACTTCAAGCACATTTTTCTTGAATTCAGGTAACTCGTCCAGAAACAAAACACCGTGATGTGCAAGACTCACCTCACCGGGTCTGGGGATATTGCCACCACCAATTAGCCCGGCATCACTAATGGTATGATGCGGTGAGCGAAATGGACGCGTAGCTACCAAAGCTTTGTTATCAGGTAACAAGCCGGCAACAGAATATATTTTTGTAGTTGCAAGGGATTCACCCAAAGTCATATCCGGCAGTATTGTTGGTATGCGCTTTGATAACATGGTTTTACCAGAACCGGGAGGTCCAATCATAATGATATTATGTCCCCCAGCAGCCGCAACTTCAAGGGCCCGTTTTACATGTTCCTGCCCTTTTACATCCAGAAAATCATGAATATAATTGCGTTGTTGGGTAAAAATCTGTTCCATGTTTACACGAAAAGGTTTTATTTCTTCATCGCCATTCAGAAAATTTATAGTGTCGTTCAGGGATCTAACGGGAATTACATCCAAATCCCTCGCCATAGCAGCTTCTTTTGCATTGGCCTCAGGTATTATAATCCCCTTAATCTTGTTTCGCACCACCTCTGTTGCAATAGAAAGTGTTCCTTTAATGGGGCGCAATGTACCATCCAAGCTGAGTTCACCCAGTATCACATAATCCTTTAATTTATCATCGTTAATTATACCGGCTGCGGATAATATGCCAATAGCAATGGGGAGATCAAAAGCGGACCCCTCCTTTTTTATATCAGCCGGAGCAAGGTTAACGGTGATTATATTTACAGGAAATCGATACCCGGAATTTTTAACAGCCGCAAAAACGCGATAATGCGCTTCACGCACTGCACCATCTGGCAAACCTGCCATGAAAAACTTGGGTTGACCCCGCTCTAAATTCACTTCCACTTTAACAATATAGGCATTAATGCCTAGTACAGCACTACCCAGTATTTGTGAGAGCATAATAAAGAAATTTTAAATGAATAGTTTAGATACTTCCCATGAAATGTTTACTAATATAGGAGTTATGGATTAAAAAGCAAGTAGAAATTGCAGGTTTGAATTTTAAATCAAGTATTCCAGATTTGCTCGGCTTCTTTGATTGACATACACTTGCCGTTATTTTCATTTACCCAGGTTAATATCTGTTCAAATAACTCTTTAAAGCCCGGATATTTATATTTGGTAAATAATGTATTATGCCACAATACGGATGCAATACCTCTATGTTTCTTGACCTGTTCAAGTATAGGTAGAACGTGATCCCAGGCAGTTTCCGGAGATTCTTTCAAGTAATGGCTGAATGTACCATCCATGATAATTAATGGAATTTCCAGTATATTATACCTGGAACGGGTGTTGAAATTAAAGGGGTGAAACGGTCTTGCCAGTCCTGCTCTAAATCCAGGATACTCTGCGAAACCTAATGATGTGTCAATTTCAAAGCCACTTTTAACGTGTACGTCCCAAACGGATTCAACATCAAAACGCAAAAAGTGGTGACGAATACTTTTCAATTTAATTTGCGCAGACTTTTCCAATTCTTGCTTTTGATCAAGTATCGCATTCTTTTCATATAACGAATTATAACTTGCATGCAAGCCGATCTCGCTATTCCCTTCAAGTATTGATTTAAACACATGCTGAAAGGCTTTATTTTTCAAATCGTAATCCGCATCAACTTTGTACTCTGTTTTAGGTAAAAAATAAAATGTTGAGGTGGCATTGTGCTTTCTCTCGATATCAAGAATCTGTTTAAAATTCCAATAGATGTCTCGATTGAAAAGCGTTGCAGTCAGATATATCAAGTTCCTCATTGACCGTGCGGGATTTGATTTAAAGTGCTTGAGCTCATGGTATATTGCTTCGTATCTACCTTTGGTCAGTGTATCTATGTCATGTGTGGGACAAATAATAAAATCATAATCTTCGTATCGGGATTTTGGAAACAGCTTGATACCGGATAACTGTAACCAGGTTTTGATCATATCAGTATAATTATCAACAATGGGTACTGATAACACATTATTTTGTAGAGCAATAGACTGATTGGCTGTAAATCGGTTATGCGAGTCTTTGGTTGATACACATAATTCTTCATAACGACTGGCCCAGAAAAATGTGGATGCAATAATATCCTGATTAATAAAAATGGTATTACTTTTTTTATTCATTACCAAATCATCCGGAGAAAAAAGCACCAAACTGTTGGGATCACCATTCTGCTTAATTTCCGGAATGGTTTTGTTGAGATAATGTTTTGTAAAAAAACTGGATTCTTGTATAAATAATGCCGGTGAAATCGATGCGTAATTAGATTCGTTTCCATAGAAAACGGATATTGTTTGTTCAGGTGCCAAACGGTCAAGAGATATAAATTCAAGATTTACATCAAAGAGTTCAAATAAGAGTTGTGCTGCATATTTAATTTCAGCATCAAACTGTGAATTTTCATAAACAAAAGTGATAGACTGACTCATGAATTCTCTCTTGTTATTTCGCAATCAAATTTTTTGCAATTCGGAGTAAAGGATGATTAACTTTGGTAATTTTGAAATAAGGTTTGGGTGTAGCTCCAAATGTTCTAAAAAATTTTTCAATACCGGAAATCATGGATCCTTCAAAATCAAAAATGCTTACTTTTGTCGATGCAAATTGAATAGCGTGCCACATGAGTAAACTTGAAGCGCCGCTTTTACGCAATTCCGGGTCAGCTCCGCCCATTAAATAATAAGCCCTTTCATCATCCCAAACCAGAAATAACACTGCATGGATGCGGTTTGACTCGTCTATTGCTTTGAATATTTTACAGGCATCTCTGTTTGTACATGCATTGTACAAATTTTCAATCTTTTGAAAAGAGTGTGGATTTTTTAATCCCTGACGGGTAAATGTCATTGTGTTGATATTGTAAAAGGATTCAACATCGCAATCCTGCACCTCGAGTTGTTTTTCAGCTTTACGCACCTGCCTTCTGGCAGTCTCGTGCAAGTTTTTCCATACAATCTGTGGATCCGTAATATCATCAAGAGAATACGAATAGTAGGTAGTTTGCTGAAAACCCTGCCAGTAAAAAGGAAGCCAGTTAGTAAAATGTGTTGAAAATCGTTGGGTAAAATAATGAAATTGGGGCAATTGACTAATCAATTCATTGGCAAGTTGATATTCTGATGAGAGTTGGGTATAGCTTTTTTCAGATTCACTCTTTTGAATCCAGGGGCCCAAATGCTGAGTCAAAGCTGGCATTGTAATGAATTTTAATCCCATTTTTTTTACAATACAATAGGGCATTCGTGCAATAATCTCATCATTGTTGGAAATACTAACCTCAGAC
The DNA here is from genome assembly GCA_963693055.1 of bacterium. GTDB lineage: Bacteria > Zhuqueibacterota > Zhuqueibacteria > Residuimicrobiales > Krinioviventaceae. The sequence continues at coordinate 2,756,553 of OY843751.1, read as the reverse complement.
CATTGCCCGGGGGCTACAGCATCCAGCCACCAGGGCTGCATAAAAATGGTTCCCGGTTTTTCAATAATCACTTTTCACTCCACAACTCTTTAACTCGTGCCTGGATTTGTTCATAATCATCGGGATCGACCTTGCATCCGGTTGATAACTTGAAAGATTCAGGCAGTTTTGGATTACGGATTGATAAATTCAAACCTTTGGCTTGAGCTTGTTTTGCTATAGAGTCCAGTGTCTTTTTCGGTTCCTTGCATAATTCCTGATAATCAATATGAATAAACCTGTTATTGTCATCACGTTTAATTTGCTCTTCAATATAATAAACCTGATCGACAACCTGTTGGTTGTAGTTCAGATTTCGTATTTGATCAATTTCTTTTGGAGGCACAGACCACCATGCATCTTTGGATTGAAAATTTTTAATTCTTGCATTTAAAATAGATTGCGCATTATCAACAGGATCTCTGTGACAAACCAGAATGATAGCATTTGGCATAGCTTTGATTAAAGCTCCCAAACGCATTGCATTGTATGTATTTTTAAAAGCAAAAGGTCTATTGGCTATTACAGACATGGATTGAATTGTTACGGCCAATTCGCTCTTTTGTATTTTGGATAAATCACCGGCAGAAGTATATATTTTTTCACCACGTGGGAACCATCTGTACCAAAACTCGGCAGCTTCATGCGCACCATACTTGCCGGTTGTTTTACCAAAATTTGATGTATACTCAGATAAAGGAACATTGGCATACATTCGATTAAATAACCATGTAGCTGCTACGGGCGCTTTGGGAAAATTGGCTGTAATATTGTTAAAATATGCGACATTGAAATATTGAATAAATACCTGAGATAGCAAAGTTGTGCCGGATCTGGGTGCACCCACAATAAAAATTGGATAATAAGGGGGCTTTTTAATAATTGATTTATTGAAAAGCATTATCAGCTTTTCAACTGGCATTAAACAGATCTCGGACAAGATCCAAAAAGCACGAATAATTTTAAAAGATAAAGTTTTTTTGGTCATAAAATTATGATTTCGCGTAGAATATTTTTTTGTTTTTTTGCAAGAGTATAAAATAATATATAGCCAAAACAATAACTGTAAAAAAGATAATCAAATAAATTGACAAATGAAAATATTTGAACAATAAAACAAAAATTGTTGTAAAAAGGCTCCAGAGTATATTATTTTTAAACAAAAGTCCCAAAGTTTCGGGTATAGATACATTTACACTTTTACCAATCCAGAACAACAAGGCACAATACGAAAGAATACCGCCCACACCCAATAGAGCAATGGCAATAATAGGACTTTTCAAAACACCACCAATAACCAGCGCAACCAAACGTGAAATGAGGATTATTGAATTGAACAACAAGCCCATCTCCTGTTTTTCTATAATACTGATAATTGGAGAAACCGGAGACGTGATAAACCAGATAAATGCCCATAAGCCAAGTAATTGAACATATACACCAGCCTCTGCCCATTCAGAACCCAACAACAATATAAATAAATCTTTTCCCAACAAAGTGATGATAATGGTTGGCAATAAACCAATTCGAGAAAGCATTCCAACGGTGTCACGAAAAAGTTTGTCAAGATTATTCAATCGGTTGGCTTCAGAGCCACGTTGAAAAAAGACCTGAGAAATTGCCAATCCAATAAAATTCATGGGAGCGCGTATAGTCCGTTCCCCTATTGCATACCAACCCACGATTTTGGGAGAAAAAAAGATAGCCAGCATAAAGGATGGAACATACCATGAAATGTTATTTACTAAAATCGACCATATATTAAACTGTGGAAATTTTTTATACCGCTTGGCAAGAACCACTATTTTTTTATAAAGTCTGGAAGGTAACGAGGTGAACAAATAAGGAATGGATTTTAAGGAAATCAAAAACAATTCAATAATTTTCCCTATAACCAGACCGGTAATTAATGTACCGGAAGATGCAAATCCGGTAAATCCACCTGTCAATTGAAAAGCTGTAGAAGCCGTATTGTTACTCATCCGTCCTGCTGCCAGTGTTTTATAGCGCTTTTGACGAGTATTCCAATAATTCAATGCGTTAACCAGACCATAAATCAGAATAGCAGGGCCCGTTAGCCACATATATTCAGAAAGTTGGGGTGATTTTAAAACATCTGCAATAGTATGCCGTAATACCCATAATAAAAGTCCGGTAATAACACTAAATATCACAGTTATTAGCGTTACAAGAACAAATAAAACCCGTGCGTGGGTTTGCTGTTTGGGTAACATGATCGCTATTTCATATCTCAAACCGGAAACACGTGAAAGTATTAATACAAATGCCAGAAACAGGGATGTGATTCCAAAATGTTCCGGAGTATAAATCCGGGACAATACCGGCATGGACAGAATCAATACAACCTGCCCTAATGCGGTACCCGAACCTAGTTTCAGAGTATCTTTGATAAATCCCTTTTTGGATAAAAGAGTTTGTGATTTAGATTGCGGTTCCTGCTGTGTACTCATATAATCCTGTTCAATAAAATTTAGCGTGATAATTTACTAAATACTATAAACAGAAACCAGTGAAATGATAGAGATATTAATCATTTTTTAATGCAGGCAATAATGGTTTAAGGAGTTCACGGTAAGTAAAAAGATATATCCATAACGTACCCAGTGACGGTAAGGCTAGAACAATTAAAAGGACAGTTAGATAAGGCACCTCTGAACCAGGAGTAAAGAAAACGGGCATCATGGCAAATAATGCAGAGAGTGTTCCTATTATTAACCCGGAAATTAACAAAATTACATGCTCTATGATCACGAGCTTTTTTATCTTGCTCAGGGTAAACCCAAGCGCAGTAAATAATGCGAGTTCAGAGCGTCTTTCCAGTATATTTCTTAAAATGACGATACCTAATCCTATGCTTCCCAGCAATAGCCCCAATGCACCCAGGATAAGAAATATAGATAAATAGGTATTTTCAATGGTATGGAACTGGGCTAACCGTTCATAAGCCGGCATCCATTCAATTCCATGGTCCATTAGTAAGCGAGGTACATTTAATTCGAATTGTTTTTTCAAAGATGTTGGTATATTTGCCAAAAATATACGATAACCGCCAATGGAAGGGTAATTGTCAACAAAATTATCTTCAGAGATCAAAATATTTCCCTGAAATACAGAACCAGCTAAACTCCCAACGATTAAAACCTTTAATTCCTGTCCGTTTTCACTGGTATAATACAGGGTATCTCCAACTGCCTTCCCGAGTCCCCATACGAGTACGGTTTCGTCTGCTATTGCAGGAATGATATTGTTGCCATAATTTTTGTTCAATATTAACCAGGGATTATCTTTATCCTGGTTGTTTAACGTCTTGATAAATGTAAAGGCTTGCAAAGAATCTAATACATTGGCATTAATACCAATAATACTCGGATTTTTAACCATATTGAGGTTTAAACAGCTGGCATCATCTATAATATTATGGCGCATAGTTAAAAACAATACAGAGTCGTTCCTGGTATCGATGCCTATATAATCCTTACCATCCGGACTGTTCAAATCCTGTAAAACTGGTGAAGTGGTTGTAAACCAATATTCAAATCCACCAGTACCCGAAGAACGCAAATCCGAATGAACCAACGTACCATGACGATTTGCTCCCACGGTAATAACCAGAAAAACACCAATGGCTAAAATCGCTGTAATAGCAATACTTTTACTGCGTGTTCGTCCGGTATTGCTAAATGCCAGTTTGTATATAGATTTTACATGACTATTGGGCGATTTCCCTTTTTGAATGATGAAATAGTAAAATACAAGGTGCCCCAAAACCAACAACAGGCTTCCACCACCGAAAAAAGCACCATATGCCTGTTTACCGCGGCCGGGATCAGATAAAAATAAAATTACAATAACCCCAAACAGTAATATAGCAGAGATATAAAGTATAATTTTTGGATTTAATTTGGTGATTTTATATGATTGTCCCCGACGCTGTAAACGTGTAGCGGGAATAATGGATTGTCTTTTTAATTCGATAAATATAGAAATAACAACGAGAAACAAACTGATTCCGATTCCTTTCAGAATGGTAATCGGCTTGAGAAATAATTGCAAATCAGAAGTACCAACGGCACCTATCCAAATGGAGCCCAGGGCTTTTAAGATAAAAAAGTCATAAAGAATGCCCACAACAGAACCCAGTAAGACACCAATGACAGCGGTAATAAAAAATTCAAAAAAGAACAATAATTTAATTTGAACAGGTCTATAACCCAGTGCCAGGTATAATCCAGTTTCCCCCTTGCGTTGCTCAAGGCTAAATACATATAATAGACCAGTCAGTATCAAAGATGCGGCAATTATAAAGAAACTCAGACTTAAAAAGAGCTCTCCAAAGTCAACGCCGTTCTTGCTTGCTGCCAAGCCTTCCTCTAGAACCGGTTTTATATTAATACCAAATAAAGAAGGCGTGGATTTGTCCAAGATTTTGTTTTCAATGAGAGATAATGTGTATTTTTCATTAGTGAATTTAACCGCAGTCATGTTTCCAAATCGGTTACCCCACAATTGCTGAGCTTTTTCAAGATTGATGAAAGCTTTAGGAGTGCCATGATACTCGTCCCAGTATTCTTCATCCTTGTCTCTGATTTTATCCAGATCAATTGGGATACCCGGGTCCCAGTCTCGGCAATTATCTGACTCACTTAAACCGGGAAAATCTGGCAAGAGCTGAAGGAATTTTTCAGCTTGCGGCATAGTAATAATTGAATTGATTTTAAATACTGATGATTTTAAAATCAGATCACGATTCGTTCCAACAATGAAATAATCCAAAGTCAGGGAATCACCTTTACTTGCATTTAAATCTCTGGCCAACCAGGAACTGATAACAATTTCATCGTTTTTAATTTTGGGTGACGCATCTGGATCCAGAGAGGATACAAACGAATAAGGTGTGCTACGTGTTGAAGTTTTTAAAGTATTTACAAAATAGGTGAAATATTTTTCATTATTCAATTCCGATTGATCCAGCAAATCACCAATAACGGGTTCTAAAAATATTCGATCGGATTTCAGCATTACATCTCCTAACTTGCTATCTTTTGACAAATCAAGAGAAGCGTCGCCAAATTTAAAATTGAATTTAAGTGATCCGCTCAAGTCACTATAAGATATAGAGTTGTGAAGATTGAGATTGAATAACAGCGTGTTACATTTACCAGGGATATCAACAAGTGTAGCAAGTTGATTATAATTCACAAAGATGTTAAAGGGAGAAGTCTGGTTTGCCTGCAGGTTAAAGCGACCAAGTTGATTGTCTGCAACAATACCCGTTATTTTAACTCGAATTGATGCCGTGTGCTGGATATCTAGTGCAAAAGGAGCGTCTACCGGAAAATAATCAATACTCTTGACCCTGAGCAGAAATTCATCGTCAACTTTGAGATCAAGTTGATTTGCAAGTTTTTCATTGATCAAAGCTTCATTTTGAGCGGGTTCAGAAAAATTTGGATAATCTGGGGCAAGGTTCCAGAAACGTTTATCGATGCCCAATATCTGTGCCTGATTTACTCGATGCTCTCCCCCGTCTTTGATAGCAAAACCATTCAATTTCAATACAGGAGAAATAGGAATTTCAAGTTCATTTTCTATTTCGTCAGCAAGTTTATAGCGAAAATAACGGTCACCGCTATCAATTGCATGGGTTACATTACCTAACCGATTATATGTTATATTAACCAGGCTTTCTTTGACAGAATCGCCAACAATAAGCGCACCAATAAGAACCCCTGAAGTAATCATTGTTCCAAGTGCCATTGGAATATGCTGGGAATGGAGAAAATATTTGAAATTGTTAACAATTAATTTAAAAAAATTCATTGTTGTTTTTCTAATTGTCCATTTTGCAGGTGATAAACTGTACTCATCATTTTTGCCAGTTCATTGGAATGTGTTACAACTACAAGCGCTGTGTTTTCTTCATTGTTTAGATCAATAAGCAACTCTATTAAACTTTTTGCATTTTCCTGATCGAGTGAACCGGTAGGTTCATCAGCCAATAAGATAGATGGATTATTGATCAATGCGCGAACTACTGCAACACGTTGACTCTCACCCCCGGATAACGTTCCGGGCATGCTGTTCATATGCTGTCCCAAACCGACCCGTGTTAAAAGAACCTCTGCTCGATGTGTGGCTTTATCAATGTCATCGCTGTTTCCAAAAGCTAATACAGGAATCAAAACATTCTCAAGAACTGTGCATTGCGGCAATAAGTGATGTAATTGAAATATAAAACCGACATCCTGATTGCGGATACGTGCCAGGTCATTTGAAGAAAATTCTGTAATATCCTGATCACGAAAAAACACATCACCTTCTGTTGGCTTGTCGAGTGTGCCTAAAATGTTTAACAATGTACTCTTGCCTGACCCGGATGGGCCGGTAATGGCAACTGTTTGACCGGCATGCAGAGTTAACATGATGTTCTTTAATACAGAATAATCTGATTCTGCATTAATAGCGTAGGCTTTACTGACATTTCTTAATTCAAAAAGTATTGGATGCACAGACATGAGTTTTTCCAATATCAAATTAATGTTTCATACAATTTGACCATATCATCGGCCATTTTTTCTATACAAAAGTATTTACAGGCATTTTCACTGCCTTGTTTTCCCAGTTGAACAGCATGTTCAGGATTGCTAATTATTGATTTTAATGCATCAGATAATTTGTGAGGATCATTGGGCTCATAAATTATACCCCCACCTGCCATATCAATTAGTTCAGGAAATGCTCCGACCTTGGGTTGAACAACAGGAACACCGGATGCAAAGGCTTCTATCAAATATACGCCAAATGCCTCTCCTTGCGGAACCGGAACTGATAAAACTGAAATGGCCTTAAAAAACTGTAAACGGCTATCTTTGTCAAAAGAATCATAGATTACAACATCTTGCCAGCAATTATTATTCTCCAGTTTTGATTTTATAGAGCTGTAAAACTGCTGATCGTCTGTTGTTTTGCCGCCTGTTATATGCAATTGAACTTTATTAAATTTTTCATCTTTTTTCAACTCTATAAACGCATCTACAAGAATTCCCAAACCCGAATCTTTATGAATACGTGATAAATAACCAATCACCGGAGGATCCATAGGAAATTCTGTGGGACTGTATTTTTCCAAGTCCAGTCCTACATGGATAACATGCATTTTTTCTTCAGGTATATCCATTATTTTTTTCATCCGCTCTGAATAATAATGGCTTACCGGCGTATATGCAACTACATCCTGGCCCTTTTCTGCCATGAGCTGCCATACTTTTTCCTGATATTCCGGACGCATTGGGTCCACCCACTGGTGCTCATCCTGTAATGAACAAACAACAGGAATCCCCAGCTTATTTTTGATATTATGGGCAAGCCCCAATAAAAGAGCATTAGATAAATGCACAACATCCGGTTTGGCATGATCTCGCAGCCATGAAATCAAATGGTCCAGTTCAGAAGATTGATTTCCTTCCTCTCCCATTATCATGGAAATAGTCATGTCTTCCAGGCCAGCTGCATCGGTTGAGCCTGATTTTTTTGCAGCAAGTTTGAGCAAAAATCTGGAATCAAACACTTTTTCCAACCAGACAGGTGCTTTTCGATAGATGGGCATTACCTGCTTGAGATAAGTATTAATAGCACCATAAAAAACCGGAGTCTCATCCTCAAATTCATTATCATCCACAAATAATGGCAGATACATGGGAATGGCAGTCACATCATGGCCTCTGTTACGCAATGCGGTAACCAAAGTATTGTCACGCATGCAATTCTGACAATAAAAAGTATTTCCTGAACCGGGCACAATATGTACAATTTTCATACTTTTTCTCCAAAGGCATAGATCCGTCCATCATCGGCACCTATAATAATTTTTCCATCAGCAACTGCTGGTGAACCTATGATTGAGCTCCCGATTTCAAAAGACCAGAGTTGTTGACCTGTATTCAAGTCAAGCATATACAAACGCCCATCTTCTGAACCAACGATTACTTTATTATCTATAACTACCGGTGAGCTATCAACCTGATCAAGAGTTTTGAATTTCCAAACTGGTTTACCTGTCTCTCGGTCAATACAATGCACATAATCATCTCTTGAGCCTGCAATAACATATTTTTCAGTAACTGCGGGGGAAGAAAAGAACGGGGCCCCATTTTTTTCATCTTCATACTCCCATACAACGGATTGCTGGTCAAGATCTAAACAGATTAATTTTGAATCATAATGTCCTACATAGGCAAAATGATCACGAATTGCTGCCGAAGCGGCTATATATGAACCGGCAGGAATAGCAGCGAGTTTTTTACCCGAGTTTACATCCACTACATGGAGAAATTCATCACATCCACCAAAAACAATACGCTTTCCATCTGTTGCCGGCGCTCCATTGATAAAATTGTCTGTTTCATAAGACCAGACAGGACTACCGGTTTTTGCATCGTAACAATACATTTTAAAATCATAACTGCCAACAAGAATGCGGGCCTTTTTAGCCGCATTAAAATAGATGTTGGGTGCTCCCAGGATCTGGTCTCCTGTTTCGACAGACCATATTACTTTACCGCTATCTGCGGACAACGCATAAAATGTACCATCAAGGGACCCTGCATATACAATTCCATCATAATACAATGCAGGTGCCTCTATATCATCCTCCATTGTAAATTTCCAGATGACTGTCCCATCATCTAATGATAATGCATACATATTTTTATCGGTAGACCCTACAAATACAGTGTTATTCGATATTATAGGAGTTGAGCGGACATCGTCTCCGGTTTCGAATGACCATAACATTTTCAGGTTATCGAAAATTTTTCCGCCGGCAACACCTGTTAATTGTGAATTGCCTCGAAAAACGGTCCATTCTGAAGGATTTGCAGGTTGCTCAGATTTTACAGAATTGGTTTTTTGGCACCCGGTCAGCAACCACATCAAGCTGAACAGTAATAATATTTTTTTCATATAATATCTTTTTTAAATGACAGTGCAGCTGTGGGACAAGATTCTACACATTCTTTTGCTGATTGTTCCAGCGCCTGGTTCAATTCTGTACCAAATGGGACTTGGATCTGGACATTAAATCCTCTGCCAATAAATGTGAGTCCCAACTTTTCACTAAATTTTTCTGTAATTTGCACACAAATACCACATTTAATGCACTTACCGGGTTCATAAACAACATCGGCATGCTGGTCAAAAAATTTCAAGTCATTTCTGCTCTCACCTTTATAATGCTTTTGATCAGCTTTGTATTCCTGGGAATATATACGCAATTTACATGTGTCAGGTTTACGGCAATCACAATGCATACAACGATTTGCTTCATGTAAAGCTTCACTTGACTCAAACCCTCTGCTTTTCTCAATTTTAAGCTGCTCGTGGTCATCTGCCTGAGAAAGCAGCGCCTCAAGGTCTGTCGTTGCCAACTTGCCAATCCGGGATTCAAACCTTGAATCAGTCTCAAACGATAATCCATTTAGATATCTATCAATATTAACGGCGATCTGTTTTCCATGAGCACTAGATCGTATCGCCATCTTACTTTCCCGTACAGCACTACCACCAATAAAGACACCTGCAGTACTGGACTCGTGGGTTTTCATATTGACACTAAATCCTTTGTCTGTATGGTCCAAAGCTAACCTTTTTGCCTTATCAAGCTCTATCACGCCAGTGCCTAAGACAATTGCATCGTTGTTCTCAAGTAACTCTTTAAAGGGTATATCTTGTCCAATTTCTGTTTCTAGTTTGAATTTAATTCCCATCTTTTCAAATATTGCTAATTCATCGTCCAGCACTTTGATAGGCAGCATATCGCGATCAACGCCATACCTTAACATTCCACCGGGCAATTCCTTTTTATCATATATAGTACAAGCGTAACCCCGTTGACGCAAGTAATAAGCAGCCGACAACCCGGTAGGCCCGGACCCAATAATTGCAACGGATTTTCCGTTATCGGGCTTACATTCTGGCATAAACGCTGTAACTCCTTGCATATCAACGTCTGCGGAGTATCGCTTCAATAAACATATAGAGACAGGATTATCTATCTTTGCACGGTTACAAACTTTTTCGCAAGGCGCAGGACAAATTCTACCCAGTACAGCAGGTAAAGCTATATCAGCTTTGACAGTACGAATGGCTTTATCAAGCTCCCCAGCGGCGATTTGACGGATCATTAAAGGTATGTTCATTGATGCAGGACAACCTTTTTGGCATGGAGCCTGGCAATCACCTATATGCTCGCTTAGTAAAAGCTCTAATGCATCTCTTCTGGCTTGTTCAACCTTTGCATTATGTGATTCAATTATCATCCCGTTTTGTACAAGCATGGAGCATGAAGGCAAGAGTCTACCGTTTTTCATATCTTCAACAACACAAACCATACATGATGTAAAGGAATCTAATCCATTTATATAACACATAGTTGGGATATCAATGTTTAAACTCTTTGCTGCCTGCAATATAGTTGTACCGGGTTGGACTGATATAATCTTGTTGTCTATGGTTATCTCGTACATTAATTCACCTCAACCGCATTAACCGGACAAACCTGTACACAGGTATCACATTTTATACATAATTCAGCATCAATCACATGCTTTTCATAGGGTTTAACAGGAATAGCATCTACCGGGCACTCTTGAGCACATTTTGTGCAACCGATACAGTTATCGTTAATAGAATATTGGATCAATGCCGAGCATTTTTTTGCTCTGCATTTACCTTCAAGATGTTCCTCATATTCATGTCTGAAATATTTTAATGTGGTTAAAACCGGATTCGGTGCAGTTTTACCCAATCCGCATAAACTACCGGCTTTGGTTTGGTGAGCCAGGTATTCCAGATCATCCAAATCCTTTAAATTACCTTTACCAGCTACAATTCTATCCAAAATTTCAAGCATACGTTTGGTACCCACCCGACAAAAAGTACACTTGCCGCAAGATTGGTCCTGGGTAAAGCTGAGGAAATACCGGGCAATATCAACCATACAGTCATTTTCATCCATTACCAGCAAGCCACCCGAGCCCATCATGGCGCCTACCTGATCTAACTCCTCAAAATCAATACCGATATGGGCCAATTCCGCAGGTACACATCCTCCTGAAGGACCACCGATCTGTACTGCTTTAAATTTTTTACCATTTGCAATGCCGCCGCCAATATCCTCCACAATTTGTCGAATGCTGATGCCCATGGGTACTTCAATCAATCCACCTCTGGCGATCTTGCCCGCAAGCGCAAATACCTTGGTCCCTTTACTGGATTCCGTGCCCAGCTTGGCAAAAGTTTCAGGTGAATTTCTGAAAATCCATGGAACAAGTGATATTGTTTCCGTATTATTAACAAGGGTAGGTTTTTCCCATAATCCTTTTTCTGCAGGATATGGTGGACGGATGCGAGGCATACCCCGCTTTCCTTCAATGGAAGCGATAAGAGCGGTTTCTTCACCACAAACAAATGCACCTGCACCCTCTTTAACTTTTAAATCCAAAGAAAAACCTGAATTTAGAATATTTTTACCCAGATACCCGGTCTCATAACATTTTTGCAGTGCATCTCTAATACGTTTTACCGCAAGAGGATACTCTGCACGGATATACAGATATCCCGTTTTAGCGCCGACAGCAAAAGCTGCAATAGATAAACCTTCTATAATGCGAAATGGGTAGGATTCCAGGAGCATCCGATCCATAAAGGCACCAGGATCACCCTCGTCTCCATTACATATTACGACTTTATCATTATGCTCAATATTTTTTACAATGTCCCACTTTTTCCAGGTTGGAAAACCTGCGCCTCCCCTGCCTTTTAATCCGCTTGTTTTGATTGACTGAATAATCTCATCAGGTGTTTGAGATTTGATGCATTTTTCAAGGGCTGAAAATCCACCTTTTTCAACATATTCTTCCAGACTGACCGGATCAATAGTACCGGAATGCTCAGTAGCAATATGTACTTGTGGCCCTAAAAAGGTAGATATGGGTTCATCACGCATATGAACCGGATAATGAGGTATATTTACATTATGCTTGTCTGTAATCAGACTGTGCAGCCAGTCATCGACTTTTTGTGTTACCAGATGTATGCCTTTGGGACGAAAATGACGTGTGATGATTTCATTAACATCTTCTGCCTGAACATTGGTATACATGATAGGCTCGTGACCCGGTGTATCAATTTCCAGCAACGGCGTTTGATGGCACATGCCCACGCAACCTACACGCTTTACATCAATGGGGATGCGCTGATCAGTAAGGGTTTTTAGTAATTCTTCCTGTACTTGGCCGCTTCCTCCGGCAATACAACAAGAACCCAATCCCAAACGGATTTCTCCATAATGGTCATGCTCCCATTTCTTGGGGATCTTTTGTCTTACTTTTTTACCGGCATATTTCTTAAAATCCTGGATGATACCCGGTATATTGTCAGGTTGGACATGACCATAAGTAATATCATCAATTTGTACAACTGGGGCAAGTGTACAGCATCCCAGGCAGGCTACTTTTTGTACGGTAAATTGTTTATGAGAGTCTGTGTCATTGGAGCCTGCAATATCCAGATGTCGTTTAAATGAATCATAAACAAGCTCGGCACCTTTAACATGGCAGGCTGTGCCTACGCAAACATGGATACTGTGTTCACCAACGGGAGTATGTCTGAATTGAGAATAAAAAGTAGAAACACCTGTAATAGATGCCGGTGTTATATCACTGATTTCACAAACGCGTTTTAATGCATCCTGGGGTAAATATTTGTATTGGTTCTGGATTGCCTGTAAAATAGATATTACATTTTCCTGCCCCGTACCAATAGAATGTACAATAGTATCTATATCATTAATATTCAATTTCTGTGTCATTTCTATTTTTCACCTATACATATCAGCTTTTCCGTACTGCGAAAATATATACGACCGTCAGCAATCACAGGTGTGCTGTTTGCTACCATTCCCAATGAATTGGAAGCAACCAGTTCAAACTCTTTATCCGCCTTGAATATTTGAGTGACACCCTCCAAATCCATAGCTATTACATATTCACCTGCAATGACAGGCGAAGAGTAAAATCCATCATCAAATTCCTGTAACCAATATTTTTCACCTGTCTTAGCATCAAGACAAGTAATTGTACCCCAACTTGAAGGCATAAACACATACTCTTTGGTAGCTACCAGACTGCACACATCCGGTAAATCGTCTTCATATTCCCATGCAAGTTCGGGTATATCTCCCAGCTTGATTGCTGCAAGAATTGCATTATCGTTAGCGGCATAGACAAACCCATCTGCATAAGCGGATGATGGTGCAACCTCACCGCTGAGGCAGTCCATTCTCCACAATTCCTCACCGGTTTCAGGATCATAACCAACCACATTAGGGGTTGCATTAACGATGAATTGCCATTGATCACCCACTTTTGCTAAAATTGGAGATGACCATGAAAGTCCCATATCGCGCAAGGTTTTCCATTTTTCTTCTCCTGTTGCACCGTCAAGTGCAGCAACAAATGCAACATCCGCCTGATCAAATTGAACGAGTAACAAGTTTTCATACATAATCAAAGATGAAGAGTGTCCATAATGGTTATCCGGATGCCCCATATTCTTGACCCAAACCTGATTTCCATCCATATCAAAACAAGCCAGGTCACCAGTTGCAAAAATTGAAAAAACAAAATTTCCATCGGTTGTCATAGTAGGTGCGGCAAAGCCCGTGTCTTCTGTTACATCCGGCAATTCTTCGGGAGTGCCCGGTACATTACTCACCGGCTTTCTCCATATCAACTCACCATTGTCAGCATTGAAACAGAAAACTTCTTGTCCTTCTTCATCAGCACCAGACATATAGAGTCGATCATCCCAAAGGATTGGAGAATTAAAACCAATACGAGGTACATCAACTGTCCAGAGTATATTTTCGCCGGTTTCTCCATCCCACGTCAAAGGAATATTGGTATAATGCGCTATAGCATTACTAAACGGACCGCGAAAAGCCGGCCAATTTTTCATGATCTCGTTTTCAGAAGGTATAGGTAAATTCTTTTGTTTTTTGACAACAAAGGATGCAGATTCCATTTCACGATTGGTTAAAATTGCCAACAGTATAGTTACGCTGAGTAAAATTACACCGGATAATGATAACCATTTACGCGTCATTAACCGATCGTCCCAGTTTTCTTCCAACTTTATTAATCCGGGATCTTTTTGTCGCAAATTACTCTTGATTTTAAAAGCGATTACCAGAATAATAATTGCAATAAATAATAACGCACCACCGGTATTGATTTGCCACTGCTTTGTAAAATAGGCTTTTCTGGCTAACAGATCCAATGAGCGTATCTGGTCTCTCAACATGTCATTATTGGGATCAGAATCCAGATTTTTATATAATTGTTCCAAAGCCGGGCTGTTTAAAGGGTCATTGGATTTCAATTGAAGGTAATTGGTTACAAAAAAGACAGAAACCAGAATCAGAAAAATGGATGTGATTAAAATCGTCCGATTCAGAATTGCATATATTTTTTTATTTGTTTCCGGATTACTCAATGAGATTTACTCCTTTTAATTCTGCGAGTCGCTCATGTTCAACAGGACAATAATCCACACAACGCGCACAGCTAACACAAAATGCTTTGTCGGGGGTGTATCCGTCCCTGTGTTTCCATATATAAAAATTGATTATTTTAATCATTATGACCAATGCCAGAAAAGCCCCCAGCAGCCAAGTTCCCAGTTTAAATTGCGTTTGTACCTTTGAAGCCCGTGCGTATAAACCTGAGGTTGGTTCTCCGGTACCACGAAATGCTTCACTGGCATCTGTAGTATAATTTACCTGTCCTGTATCTTCAAGGCGAATTTGCTCTGCTGTTTTCACAACATAATGTGAGCGGGAAAATGCCACCGATAATTGAGACAATGCCCATCCACTGATAATCATTACAATAGGAATTGCCACTATCATAACTCCCAGTTTCCATTTTTCAGTAGTAACATTGCCTGGATATTTCTCGGATGAGGGTCCAGCAATAGCATCATATGGGCAGGATTCAGAGCAAAGATGGCAGTTGATACATTCTGTGGGAGTTATGGTTAAATGGTGCCTTGATAATAAAGACATCCAGCGTAATAATACGCTGTAAGGACAAAGAAACCTGCAATACGGTCTGGCAATAAAAACGCCTGTACCCAGTACAATAATGCCCCAGATGAACATGTTTGAATTCATTCCAAATCGAAATATTCCTACAAAAGGATCATATCTGCAAATAATAAATCCCGCACCGGTTGCAGCAAACAGAACAGCTAAACCCAAATAAATGTATGGAACAATACCCAGAACCTGATTTAACCATGCGGGTGTTTTTAAAGGCTTTAATCCGACAATGTCCTGAAGTGCACCCAGGGGACAAACACCGGCACAAAAAGTTCTGCCAAAGAATAAAGCAAATATTAAGGGAATAGAGAAAAAAGCTACAACCGTTATAGGTATTGCATACGCAGAATCAAATAATGCCAGGACCATGTTTTGTACAGATCCCACCGAACAGACACATCCTTTTTTAAAAAAGCCAAAATAGAGCAACGAAAAAATCATAACCCAAAAAACAGAACGTCTTGAACGTTTTTTTAAAATAAACCAGGTAATCAAACTCATGGCAGATATTAAGACTAAAATATCAATATAATCCCAAACGGCCGCTCGGGGTGCCGGTTGTGTAGGAACAGGTTGTTCATATCCGGATTCAAAATCAGGCTTGGGGAACCGCTGCACCTGTGAAAATGCAACAGGGGCCAGTTGAATTATTAACAATAGAAAGAAAATCGCCTTTTTCACTATGCCTCTTCCCCGCTTCCTTCATTCAATTGTATGGATTTGAATTCACCGCGGAATAAATATGGGCTATCAGCAGGTACTCGGACAAACGCATCGGCCGGGCATGCTTTGGCTATTGCACATTCGTTGCAGTTTACACAGATATTATGACGTACCTGTAAAAAAAGTGATCCGTTTCCAAATGAACCACATCCCTTTACACATTTTGCGCAACCGATACAGAGCTCTTCATCAATTCTATATTCAAAATAGGGATCTTCAATGAATTTACGTTGTATAGCGCCTGTGGGGCAAAGTTGACTTTCTGCAGCAGTGTCCAGTCTTTTGGTTCCGGGACGATGATAGCCACCGCATAAATCACAGTAACCACACATTGCATATGCATGTACACATTTGACAGCAGATGGAGCAAGAACACATTGGGTAGCACAATTCTCACACTGTATACATTTTTCAGGATCAATCTGCCAAACCATATCTGATTTGGATGAGCGCTGCATTGCGTATCCTGCAAAACCGCCAATACTGATAGCAGCAGACGTATGCAGTCCGTTTTTAATAAACTGTCTGCGATTTACCGGTTTATTCTCTTTAATATTCATATTTACTTTAGAGTTGATGATACATTTTCTTTAGCAACAAGATCACAGTTTGAAGCAGAATCACACGATTTACAGACACCATTACAATCTAACGTATAACTGTCTTTGCGATCTCTTGCACTTAGGTAAACGGATGTACCGCTTATCAATGCGAGTAAGCCATATCTGAAAATATTATTCAGCCATTGACGACGATTGAGCATGTTTACACCTGACTTTTTTCAAAAATACGTACCTGGTTGCGCTTGGGGTCTGCAATATATATGCGACCTTTGGAATCAACAGCTATATCCATCACTCCAGGATTATTATTAAACATTTTAGGACCGGCAACAACAGAAACAAGCTTGCCGGTTCTATCATGTATCTTGATACGTGCTAACCCCTTTTCGCTGGTAACAAAAGAGCCGTCTGATAAAATAGCAAAATGAGAAGGATTACAACACCCACTGAATCCTTCCAAATCCATGCCGGATAGTCCCCAAAAGGACCTTAGATTACCTTCAGGGGTGTAATTCTCCAGTTGAGTCCTACCAGGATTAGCAACCCATAAAAATCCATCAGGATCAATAGCAACATCGAAATAGGGACTTGGGATGAGTAAACCCGGTATATCTTTGGCATCATCTTTACCCCCAATAGTATTCACCAGTTGCCCTCTATGATTGTATTGTAATACACGTTGGGGGCCTGCATCGGCTATATAGATAAACTCGGGAGTTACAGCAACAGAGGTTACAATAGAGTTTCTGTCAAATGCATCAATACTCATTACTGAACGCCCATCATTGTCTAGAACCTGGACATGATCATGAACACCCAGATAGATTTTGCCCTGTGAATCCACAGTTATGCATTGTACCTGAGCAGGCACATCAAAAATAGACAATCTTTTACCTGCATTAGAGTATAAAATTAGGGATTCGTCTTGAACTATATAAAGTTGATTCTGAATGTCTGTTGCAATAGCTTTGATGTTACTTGCAGATATGGGTTTTAATTCCTGGTAATGTTTTAAATTCTCCGGAACGTGTTTGAATTTATCAATATTGTATTCGTATGGATTTTCTGATGTATCAGGACCCGGTTTAAACGCAAGAGAACGATAACCTACAATGGTAATTATTAATATAATACCAATAACAATCAAAGTAGTAATCAAGTTTTGTATGGATTTGGGTTTCATGATTAACCTATAATTCAATACAAACCAGTTTTTTGGAATCACGACATAACATGCGGTGATCAGCTACAGCTATGGGACCCCATGCATCGTGTCCGTCCAGAATTTTTGCTTTAGCAATTTCCTTATAAGATTGCACACTCGCTTTTAATACAGTCAGCTCGCCTTCATCACTGAGAACAAAAAATTTATCATCCAGCAAGATAAATGGGCCTAATCCAAAGCGCGTGGTTTTGCCACTAGTCCAGACAAATGATCGCACATCATCAGGATCAACACAAACCAGTTGATTGCGATCCGGACCAGCATCTTTGGGCAGCACACAAAACAAGTGCCCATCATATAATATAGGAGTTTGTTGCTCGGAAGCAAGTCCATCTTTTGGGGTAAGCTTGTCCAGCGAGTTTAAATGATATTCTCCATTTTCGTATGCAAGCTGAAACATCATAGAGCCTGCGCCATATCCGGCAGTAACAAATATCCGTCCATCTGGTAAAATCACAGGCGATGGTGCAATAACATTAGGATTCCATTCAGAGGATTCCCAAAGAATTGTTCCCTTGTCCTCCTCCTCTGCTGAAATTCCAACAATACCACCAAACGCACAATAGACATACATTTTTTTATCGTTAAAGATCATAGGCATGATTGAAGAATGAGACATGCCCCAATTATTAGGATTCGGAGTTCGCCAGACAACATTTCCACTATCACAGTCCACACCAATAACAAGATCTTTGCCACCAGGCGCAATTACAGCAATAGAGTCTTCCAGTAGTGGACATTGACCGGTATACCACAGCGGAACTTTGGTATCGTACTCGTCAACAAGATTTATTCCCCATCGGAAGCTACCGGAATCAGCATCTACACACATTACATGACAATTGGGCCCGATTGTTACAACATATTTATCATTTACTGCGGGAATAGTACGAGACATGCCGTGATTACGTTTTAAGGGATTCTTATACCAACGTCGCCACAACTCGGTACCATCCTTAAGAGAAAAACATCTTAGAACATCTGTCCGTTCAGCTTCATCATAATCCAACAGATATACTTTGCCGTTATAAATTGCCGGAGCTGCATGTCCCTCACCCAAGTCAACTGACCAGGAGATTTGAGGTCCCTGATCACCCCAATCCACATCAACCTGCATAGTGCTCTTGTTATCAAAATTGCTGCCGCGGAACCGGGGCCATTTTCCGGCAAGATCGGTTTTTAAAGAATCATACCATTGGTAAAATTCTCCAATTTCAACCATGGAAGCAGCACTTTTGAGATTAGCCGGGCGATTATCCATTCCGGGTAAATTCACAGAAAATTCTGCAGTAGGATCACTAAACAACCACCATGCGAATCCAGCAAACGCAGTAGAAATCAGGACAATAGTAACGAGTATTTGTAAAGAAAACTGCTTCATAAAATTTATTTCGCTTTTATATTGTAAGCATGCAATACATCGCCATGTCTCATATATAAAACACCATTTGAAATGCTGGGATGTGCCCAATTGGGACCACCACCTTCAGTAAATTCAAAAGAGCTGACAACATTAAATCCATCAGGGGTTGCTTTGGCTATTCCGACAGTACCATCTTTTTCTTCATAAACATAAAGCATCCCATCAGCATAGATTATGGCGCCTTTGTTAATCCATTCCGTTTCATACATAACCTTACCGGTTTTCCAATCCAAACACACCCAATTTCCGCTATTATTGTTTAACCAGTTTGAACCATAAATATATCCATCAACCGTAACAACGCCGCCATGGTGAACATCCAAAGTGGTATCTACCCAAAGCGTTTTAATGCTGGCACCATCTGCAGACAATTCAAACATGGCACTGCCAGAATTATAACCAGCAGTTATAAAAACCTGACCGTCTTTATACAGGGGTGTATTAATATTGATGGATTTATTTTTCGGCCACAAATCTTTTACAACAACCTTCCAGAGTAATTTGCCATTCGCTGCATCTACACCAATAAAATGATTTTCCACTTGGGTCATTAATATATTTTTACCACCTCGTTTAATCATTAGAGGTGAACAATAGTTACTTACATCAGATAAACCTTTGGTTACCCAAATGGTTTTGCCGGTATTTTTGTCCAAAGCAGCCATTGTTGCATCCGGTCCACCTGGGGTACAATAAACATATTTATCATCTACAACCGGAGACTCTGATATACCCCAACGATGAAATTCTCCATTAAAGGTTTTGATCATATCAATAGTCCAAAGAACTTTGCCTGTTGCAGCGTCAAGACTTACAACCTGCCCCATACCGCTTACAACATACAACCGGTTTCCATTGAACGTAGGTGAGGTACGTGGATCAGGATAAGAGCGATACCATACATCACCGTACTGTTGTTTCCATTTCAGTTTACCCGCTAAATCAAAAGCATATAAATATTCTTTCTTGTCTGTAGCACCTGTAACATATACCGTATTGTTTGCAATTACAGCAGAGGAATATCCATCACCCAAGCCAGTGACTTTCCACAACAATTTGGGTCCGTTAGCAGGCCATGATTTTAACAAGCCAGTTTCAGTAGAAACGCCATCCCGATTATTACCCCTGAATTCTGCCCAGGTATCAGCCAATACAACGCCTGACAGGAGGAGTAAAATTAAAATGAGACTAGTCCTTACCATTCGATTAAAACTTTTCATAACATCCCTTTATATTATTTCCTTATATCATATACCATTAGCGCATTTCCATGTCTTATATACATGCGCTTGTTTTTAATTACAATATGAGTCCAATGCTGATCTTTGCCTTTTGTAATTTCAAATTGACTGATCAGATCAAATTTTTGTGGATTTGGTTTTACCAATGCTACTTGCCCTGTTTCATCATAACAATACAACATACCATCGGCACATACGATGTTGCCTTTTTTTCGCAAGAGATCAGATTCATACATGGTTTTTCCGGTTGCAATATCTATACACTGCCAATTACTGTTATCATGTCCGGAACCGTACATATAACCACCTACCACAACAAATGCACCAATTTGACTATCCAACTCTTCATTATTCCAAACCAGTTCTGCACTTTTACCATCCGAAGCAATTTTGAATAAATTGGTTCCTGTTGTTCCATAACCACTACTGGTAATCACTTTACCATCAAAATAATACGGTGTGTTGGGATTTATATCCCATTTTGTTTTATGTTCCTGACGCCAGTTTAACTTGCCCGTATCCGGATTCAGGCTTATTACAGAGGATTCTGTCATGGTCAAAATCGTGCGTTGCCCATTATGTGTAACAAGTACAGGAGAACAATAGGCTGAATTTTCAACTAAATCGGTACAAGTCCATAATGTTTTACCTGTATTTTTATCTAATGCAGCAACCAGGGCTTTGTTCCCACCGGGTGTAACAATCACTTTATTATCGTAAACCAGGGGCGATTCTGCTACTCCCCACATTAAATTTTCACCGTTGAATTGTTTTAAAAAATCCAGCGACCAAAGTGTTTTGCCATCCTCAGCACTGAGACAATATATAACTCCCAAGCTGGTTGTAAAATAGATTTTACCATCTGTAACTGTTGGAATTGAACGTGAACCAGGATAGCTCTTGGTCCATGAAGGTCCATATGCTTTTTTCCACACCAAATTACCCTGATGATCAAACGCATGCAGATAGCCGGTTTTATCGATTTCACCCAACACATAAACCCGATCAGGTGTTACCGCGGGAGAGGAAAAGCCATTACCAACACCTTCAAATTCCCAAATTAATTTGGGTCCTGCATCAGGCCATTGATTCAATAAACCGGTTTCCGGGTATATTCCATCGCGTCCCGGACCGCGCCATTGGGATAAAATTTCAGAAAAGACAGGTTGAAAAGATAAAAAGAGTAAAAGTACGAAAATATTGCAGCGTTTCATGTTGAAAACTCCACTGTTTATCATACAATTATACAATGTAAGGATTCCAAAACAGTTTAACATGTAAAATAATGTAATTTTCGCTCGATATTTGAAAATTGAGTGAAACTGATGGAATCTACATTACTTATACAATAAAAGATTTTGCCAAATCAATTTGATGCTTGATAGATTTGGTTCCTGTACCTCCTTCAATATTTCTTTTATTGATAGCACTTAGGGGGTTAAACAAATTATAAAGATCAGAATCAAATTCCTGAGAATATTCTTTATAGATATTAATTTCAAGTTCATTAAAGGGAATGTTGTCTTTTTCAGAACGAGCCACAACAGAGCCTACAATAGAATGAGCTTTTCTAAATGGAATTCCCTTTTTTACAAGATAATCAGCCAAATCTGTTGCATACAATGCAGGATCAAGATTATTTAGCATGCGCTCTGAATTCACCGTTAGCGTTTCAAACACACCTTTACTGATTAAAATACATTGAATTGTCTGGTGTAATGAGTCAAATACAGGTTCCTTATCTTCCTGTAAATCCCTTACATAAGCAGTGGGAATTCCTTTCATCATAGTTAATCCCGTAACCTGATTACCAATAATTCGCGCACATTTGCCACGAATCAATTCTAACGAATCAGGATTTTTCTTTTGTGGCATCATGCTGCTTCCTGTTGAAAATTGTTCCCCAATCTCGAGCAAGCCAAAAGATTCAGATGACCAAATAATAAAATCCTCAGCCATTCGTGATAAATGCAGCATGGTTTGTGTACAGATATTAAGCAATTCAAGTACAAAATCACGATCTGATGTAGCATCGTAACTGTTTTCTGTAGGCGAGTCAAATTGTAATGCCTCTGCAAGACTTTTTCTGTCAATTTCAAATGCGGCGCCGGCAATTGCACCAGAGCCCAGCGGCATTTTATTTAATCGCTTTTTATAATCAGACAACCGTTCACGATTGCGTTGCATTTGAAAAAACAGCGCTAAAAGATAGTGAGCAAGCGAAACAGGCTGGGCCTGACGTAAATGCGTTTGACCCGCAAAAACAGTCTCAATATTCACCTCAGATAAAACCACTAACTCCCTTTGTAGCAACAAGATAGCAGTGTCAAGATCAGAAATTTGATCACGCAGATATATGCGTAAATCAGTGATAACTTGATCATTGCGGCTTCGGCCGGTATGAATGCGGGCTCCAATATCACCCAGTCGTTCAGTCAACCATCTTTCATTTGCGGAATGAATATCTTCATCGGTACGAGCAAATTCAAGCTTGCCATCATGATAATCTTTGTGAATATCGTCAAGTGTACTGCAAACCAGTTCAGCATCATCCTCACTGTAAACATTTACCTGGACCAATGCTTTGGCCCAGGCTTTGTTTACTTTAATATCTGCATCAAACATTGCTTTATCAAAATGGATAGAGGTACTGAATTCCTCCATAATGGATTCAGTACCCTGTGAAAATCGTCCACTCCATATCTTTGGATCAGAAGACATATTAATCCCTCTTGAATATGCTATAATCGGGTTCTTCGTATTTGGGTTTTTTACCCCAATCCAACTCTACCAGAGAACGGACTTTGAGTGGCAGACCAAAAAGGTTAATAAATCCTTTGGCATCCATTTGATCATAAACATCTTCTTCACCAAAAGTAGCAAGCTCTTCTCTGTAAAGAGAATATGGAGATTTTACACCTGCAGAAATTATATTTCCCTTATACAGTCTGAATCGAACCGTACCGGAAACATATTCCTGGGTTTTTTCTACAAACGCATCCAATGCTTCACGTAAAGGAGTAAACCATTGTCCGTTATATACCAATTCAGCATATTTGGGAGCAAGCATATTTTTGAAATGCATGGTATCTTTATCCAAAATCAGGCTTTCAAGCTCCATATGTGCGCGATACAGGATTGATCCGGCTGGTGTTTCATAAACACCGCGAGATTTCATTCCCACCAGGCGGTTTTCTACAAGATCAACTCGTCCAATAGCATGTTTACCACCAATTTTATTCAATTCTTGAACCAATGGAACAGAACCCAGTCGATCACCATTAACAGCTACTGGCACTCCTTTATCAAATTCAATCTCTACCATCTCTTCTTTATCCGGTGCTTCCAGTGGAGAATTGGTTAAAACAAACATTTCATCTTTGGGTCCATTCCAGGGATCTTCAAGATCGCCACCTTCATGGCTAATATGCCAGATGTTCCGGTCATTACTATAAATCTTTTCTTTTGTTGCGGTGATTGGGATTTGTTTTTCTTTCGCATAGGCAATAGCTTCTTCACGAGAACGAATATCCCATTCACGCCAGGGTGCAATTACCTGCAATTTGGGATTAAAAGCTTTAAAAGTCAGCTCAAAACGGACCTGATCATTGCCCTTACCAGTACAACCATGTGCAACAGCATCTGCGCCTTCTGCAACAGCAATTTCAACCTGACGTTTGGCAATTATGGGGCGTGCAAAGGATGTACCCAACAGGTATTTACCTTCATATATGGCACCGGCTTTCAAAGTTGGCCAGATATATTCTTCAATAAATGGTTTACGCAAATCTTCAATATAACATTTACTTGCACCAGTAGCGATGGCTTTTTCTTCTAGTCCGTCCAATTCTTCACATTGTCCTAAATCTGCCGCAAAAGCGACAACTTCGCAGCCATAGTTATCCTTTAACCAGGGAATAATAATGGATGTGTCCAATCCGCCTGAATAGGCCAGGACCACTTTGTTAATCTTTTCAGACATGGTTGTGCTCCCTATTTATATAGTAATTAAGTATTATTTTCATTACTATCCATCCCTTTTTCACTGGGATGAAAAAATTCACGTATTTCTTTAGCAATGGAATCTGATATTCCCTCAACTTTGGCCAACTCTGAAACCGAAGCATTTTTGACATTTTTTAGCGACCCAAATGTCTTTAATAATAACTGTCTCCTCGACTTTCCAATGCCCGGAATTTCATCCAGCACAGAGATCAAAGTCCGTTTTTTACGCAAAGTACGGTGATATGTCACTGCAAATCGATGTGATTCATCTCGCACGCGTTGTAACAACTTGATCGCAGCTGAATCACGCTTGATCTGCTGAGCATCCGGTATGCCGGGTACAAATACTTCTTCAAGCCGCTTTGCCAGTGATATAATTGGCTGATCTTTGATATTCAGTTCTTCAAGTGCACTAACTGCTGCTGACAATTGCCCTTTTCCACCATCGATCAATATCAAATCCGGAAAGGGTTTATTTTCTTTTAATAGACGAGAATACCTCCGGTAAACAGCTTCATGCATCATGGCAAAATCATCAGGAGATTCTTTAATGCGAATCCGAAAACGACGATATTCTGATTTTGCAGCCTGTGCATTTATAAAACAAACCATTGAAGCTACAGGATTAGTACCCTGTATGTTAGAGATATCAAATCCTTCAATTCTCTTGGGTGGTTTTGGCAGCTTTAATGATTCCTGCAATGCTTTAACAGCCGCAGCTACCATATCACGCTTTTTCTGCTTTTGAATTTTCAAATCTTCGAGCAGCAATTTGGCATTCTTTGCACTCATTTTTAACAAATGAGCTTTATCACCTCGTATCGGATGAATGATTCTTACTTTATTCTGGCGTTTTTCACTCAACCAATGAGTAAGCGTTTCTTTATCATCCAATTCTTTTGGAACATACACTTCTTTTGGCACATAATCACTGTTAAGATAGTACTGCTTCATAAATGAAACAATTACTGTTTGTTCAGATTCGTCTTTAACACCATTAATATAAAAATGTTGTCTTCCAATAATCTTTCCATCACGTACCTTGAAAACAACACAACATGCATCATTTTTTTCTACAGCAACCGCCAAAATATCACGATCAATATGACTGGAATCAACAATCTTTTGACGCTGTTGAAATATTTCAATGGACTGTAACTGATCTCTTAAACGAGCTGCTTCTTCAAATCGTAATTCTCCTGACAATTGCTGAATTCGATTTTTAAGATCCAGTTCTACTTTTTGTGTGTGACCTTGAATAAAATCAATAACATTAGTAATGATTTTAGAATATTCTGCCTGAGAGATATATCCTTCGCAAGGTCCATAACACCGCTTTATATGATAATTCAAGCACAATTTGAATTTTCCCTGCTCAATGGCAGAATCATTCAAGTTGTAATTACAAGATCTTGTAGCAAAAATCTTGTTTGCGGTTTTTAATAAAGTCCGCATGGAATAAACATCCGTATAAGGACCAAAATACTTTGAACCATCCTGTATAATCTTTCTTGTGGGAAAAATCCTGGGATAAGGTTCATTTGTCACACGGATGAATGGAAAACTTTTGTCATCTTTTAAATTAATATTGTAACGGGGCTTGTTTTCTTTTACCAGATTCGCTTCAAGTATCAGCGCTTCAACCTCAGAATCCGTTACAATCGTTTCTATATCGGAAATACGCGCAACAAGCCGCATGATTTTTGGCTCTGGTTTTCTACCAGCCTGGAAATAGGATCGTACTCTGTTGCGCAATATCTTGGCTTTCCCTATATACAAAATCTCACCAAATTTATCACGAAACAAATATACGCCGGGTTTGCGCGGCAGATTATCAAGTTTTTCTTGAATTGTCAATGCTATCTAAAACTGCTTGTTAATATCAATATTATAATAAATTTAATAAAAAAAAATATAAAATATAAGAAAAAAGCCGTCTCAAGAATGAAACGGCTTTTTAAAATACGATATTTTATTTAATAATGCTATTTATTTTCATAACTGAGTTTAATTAATTCCTCAAGCCGCTCTTTGGGATTGGTAACAATTTGCTCATCAACTGTAAACTCTTCCTTGCCAAGCAGGCGTAAACCATATTCATAATCCCGCAATAGATTATTACACTCTTCTTCCAATGTTATTTTGTTAATTTTAGCATCACGATTTAACAACTCGATAGCTTTATCAGTGAATGTTATAACAATTCCATTGGTTACCAAAAAGCGTTTTTGAAATTTTTTAATATAATAAGAAGTAAGTATTTTTTCCAATTCTTCTACCGGTTTGTTTATCATTTTCTCGGTAAACATTAGCTCATGAATATCTGTGTCTGGAAGCATTTTTTCATACTTTAACATCATTTTATCAACAACACTCACCAAACCACGTGCACCGGTTTGTTCTTCATAAGCCAGTTCTGCCATTTTTTTCAACGCATCGTCTTGAAAATCAATATCAATGTCGTATCCCATAAAATCACGCTTTTTACCCTGAATAACAGAACTATTGGGATTACTGAGAATGCGATACAATCCATCTATATCAAGCGTGTTCAGCGTCACAACTACCGGCAAACGGCCAATAAATTCAGATTCAAAACCAAATTTAATCAAATCTTCGGTTTTAACATTTTTCATAATTTCAAGATCATTGTTAGAACTGAGATTTTCATCACTTTTCGCCTGAAAACCTATAGGTTGTTGATTCAATCTGCGTCTTATAATTTCACTTAATTGAAAAAACGCACCACTCATTACAAACAAAATATTTTTAGTATTGATCTTTTTGCGATTAACTTTGCCTGTCCGTTGAGCTTCCATAGCTGCTTCCATTTGAGAAGCCAGATCATGAGGTGTTTTTAAATCAACTTCGGCTTCTTCCATCAATTTTAAAAGGTTTCTCTGCACTCCACCTCTGGATACATCAGGTCCAGATCCATTAGACATTGAAGCGATTTTATCTATTTCATCCAGATAAATGATACCATACTCGGCTAGAGAGATATCGCCATTAGCCTCGTGCACCAGGTTTCTTACGAGGTCTTCAACATCTCCACCTACATAACCGGTTTCACTGAATTTTGTAGCATCCCCTTTTACAAAAGGTACACCAATCTTTTTTGCAATAAGCTTGATAAGATAGGTTTTACCAACACCGGTGGGCCCAATCATTAACACATTACTTTTAATATTACCAACCAGCTCTTCAGTTTCGGGATGGTTTTTCTCATAATTCATTCTGTTAAAATGCGTACAGATCTTTGTAGCTAAAACTTCAACAGCTTCGTCCTGACCAACAACATACTTGTTTAAATATTCTTCAAGTTCAGTTGGTTTTAGATTGAAATTAATTTTATATTCAGGCTTGGGGGTTTCTACTTTTTCACCTGAATCAGACCCGTAACTATTGGGTTGCTGTGGAATAATCACATTTTTACCGTATTTATCCTTTAAAAAATCAGCAACATCTTTTTGCAATTCTTCAGGAGTAGGAATTTTATTGTTTTCAGGTCTATTCATGTATATACACCTCTTTAAATAAACAAACTATTATATAATCTAACGTTATACTTGCAAATACTATTCCAAGATGCAAAAAGCCGATAACCCTAAAAGAAACAACAAACTTGAATATCTGTTATTATTTGCCGATTGTCATATTGTCGTATTATCTGGCATAACGTCATAATATTAAAACAACATACTGAAATCAAAGTTCCGAAAAGAATGAGTTAAGGCTCCCACCGATATAAAATCTACACCTGTTTGAGCATATCTTTTTACGGTATCCAGATTAACATTCCCGGATATTTCCAGGGGTATATTGCCATGATTGGCTTTTATACACTCTTGAATCAACTCGTCACTCATATTATCAAGCATAATTCTATCAACATCCAAAGAAGCAGCTTCACGAAATTCAGAAAGATTTTTAACTTCAACTTCAATTGGTGCCTGAATTCTCTTTTCTTCCATATACTTGTGGCATTTTTTTACAGAATTGGTTATACAGCCACAATGTGAAATGTGATTATCTTTGATTAAAAACATATCATGCAATCCCATACGATGGTTCATTCCACCTCCGCACACAACTGCATATTTTTCAAGCAATCTCCAACCGGGAGTTGTCTTGCGGGTATCCAGAATTTTGGCTTTGGTACCTTTTGTTTCTGCAACAAATTGGCTGGTTAATGTTGCAACTCCAGATAAATGACCTAAAAAATTAAGCGCCGTACGTTCAGCACTTAGCAAACTTGATGCTTTACCTGTAATGGTCATGATCTCTTTACGATTATTTACGCTGTCACCATCGGATACATGCTTTTTGCATGTAACAGTATTATCAATTGATGTAAATACCAATTCGGCAATTTCTAACCCCGATATTACTCCCTCCTGTTTGGCAATAATTTGGGCAGAAGCAATTTGTTCATCACTGGCTGTTGCAAATGTGGTAATATCACCCCATGTACCCAGATCCTCCAAAAGTGCGTTATCGAGGATCTCTTTTGCTGTATCTATTAATATTTTATCCATATTACAATTGCGCTCTTTCAGATTCAATTTCTTTGATTTTTGAAGCGGCAGCCTGCCCAAAACTGTCAACAGCACCTTGTTCGCGTACTACCTGCTGCAATAATTCAATAGCTTTATCGTAATTGCCCAATTTTCGATAAGCAATACCTGCCTGATACAGCGAAGAAACCTTCCAGGGCAACTTTGTGTCTTTGCTGAGATATTTAACCTTTAAAAACTCTACTATTGCCTGATCAAAATCTCCTTTATCCATATACGACAATGCAATATAATATTGTACTTCGGGCTCATCCGTACTGCTTACAAAAGGCTTTAGGTTTTTCAAGTATGATATAGAGCGATCATAATCCTTTATATCATGCAAAAGAATACCAATCTGGATTTTTTTGATCATAATATCCGGATCGTTGGGATATTTTTCAATAAACTCCCGGATCAATGCTATGGCTTTATCCCCTAATTTGAATTGATCATAAGTTTTGATCAGCAAATTCATAGCACTTTTATGTAAATAACCAGAATCTACAAGCTCTAATACTTTTTCATTTGCAGCAATACATTGTGGTAACAGACGGTTCTCGTAATAAAAATCTGCAAGATTTAAATATGCGGTAGCCAGAATGATGGGATCATCGTAATCTTCGGGAATTTGTGTTAAAATTTTCAAGGCATCTTCCGGTTTTCCTGTAATCACATACATTCTGGCGAGGCCCAATGCGCCTTTTGCTCCCTCCGGAATATCATCATATTTTTTAGAAAGATCTTTGAATGCATCTTCCGCATCATCAAAATTTTTAAGCTTTATTTGAAGCATGCCTTCTTCATAAAGGAATTCTGCTTCATATTTATCCTGATGTTTATAGGTTTTTGTAAATTGTTTAGCAAGATTTTTTGCTTTGGCTAGCTCTCCAAGACGGAATTCACAAACCACTTCTCGTGAATAAGCAAAAATTTTCTTATCTCCGGTTTGCTGGGATTTTATGGTTTTGTAATGCTGCAATGCCTGTTGATAATCTTCCATCTGGAAGGAAATATCTGCAATGGACTCTCTGGCACTTTGTGCCAGGGTATCAGCAGGAAATTTTTGGACCAGTTCAGTATAATGACCAATAGCAATTTCGTTATTATTTGATTCCCTCGCAATATCACCCAAGAGCAACAATGCTTCAGCCTGGTGTTTTGGGGCATTACTGGTGTAAAGATATCTTTGTAGATCCTGTGTTGCTTTGACGGGTTCCTGATTTTTATCTGACAATTTGGCAGATAGCCATATTAATTCATCAAATTGGGTATCGAAAAAAAAATTGGGAAGATACTCACTACCCTTGTATTCAAGATATTGATCAACCAATACCCGTGCATCCTGAATTTTGTCTAATTCATAAAGTATTTCTATACTATTTTTAACGGCATCTATAGCTAATGGTGAATAATAGTGAGTGCTTATTAATGTATGATAGATGCGCAACGCTTTGTCATACATCTCTTGCTCCTGATACAAATTGGCAAGTAAATACTGTGCCTGAACACCAACAGCATTGCTTTTTTTGATTTGTGCAAGAACTTTGATTGCACTATCAGCCTCGGAAAGCTTGTAAAGTATTTCAGCATTTAATAATTGTGATTCCAAAACCAGATCAGGGTCGCTTGTAGTGGATTGAATGCTACCGCAAATCATATTTGCTTTTTGGAGCTTTAACCAATTGGTTGTGTCTGTTTTTGTATCAAGCAGAGAATGGATCTGCATTAATTCAAGAGTAACATATTGGGGATCAGACTTGATTTCCTTGGGAATTTTCACCAGAGTTGAATCCAGGTAACGGGAAACCTGGTCCGGTGATTCAATTTCCATCAAGTCGAGCTTGATTTTATATATATAGGTTTTAAACGTTTGCTCAGAATTAGGAAAACCTGCCAACATGTGTCCATAAAGCTGGTTGAGCGTATCTTTATGCGCTTTGGCTTTGATGGGTTGATGGTTGGAAAAATTAATTTCAGATAATATAGCATGACAATATGCTTTTTCAAATGCCAATTTTTTTAAATCCAAAGACTCTGTCATATCTGCTGCAACAGCTTTTTCAATAAAAGAAATGGCTGTCTGGTAATCATGTCTCTCATTAATTAATATTTCCGCAAGATCAGCAAGCGTTTGCGCACTGGATGGACTGTTAAGGTCCTGTAGAAACATTTTTGCAATCATGTCTGTATTTGAGGAAACAGGTAATTGCTTTTTCAAAATTTCAGCTTTTGATTTGATTTCCTGATATTTATTAGAAGCTGGATAAATATTCAGGAATCTTTCATATTCTCGCAAAGCCTGCTCAGGATTTCCTTCTTTTTCAAAAGTTTGGCAAATTTTAATTTGTGCCTGATCAGCCAAATTACTTTTTAAAGCAGCAGATTGGATTGAAGAATAACTTGAACGTGCACCGGCCCAATCATTCAAACCGTTTTCCTGTATCTCTCCCAAAATATATAAAATTTGATCTTTATAAATAGAATAAACAGGCTTTTGTAATGATTGCTGTAGTAAATCAACAGCTTCTATCGCATTATTACTTTCTTTTAACAAAAGTGCATATGCTTCAAGAGTTTTAAAGAGAATATAGGTATCAATCGAACCGGGATTATTTAAAATATGTTCAAACACCTCTACTGCTTCTTGATCATGCTCGAGTTTCTGGTAAACAAAACCAAGACGATATAAAAAGGCAGTATCCCAATTTTCATCAAGAATTGAGGTGTCACATTGAGAATAATACGAAAGTGCAGTTTCATATTCTTTCAACATAGTATAGTTGTCACCGGTTACCAAAACTAATTTTGAGGGTAATTCACCAGCAGACTTTTTATTTAATAAACCTGTTGCAACTTTAATAGATTTCTGATAATCTCCAAAGGCCTGGTAGGATAAAGCAAGTTGGTACCCTGCTTCAAGTACAAAATCATTTACAACCCTTGCTTGAATTAAATTCTCTAACAGACTGTCAGACGAGGAGTAACGGCCGGAATCGCGGAACAGTTTCGATTTCAGTAAATACGCCTGCTGGGTAATTTCATTTTCCAGATTGTTACCAGATACTTTATCTAATTCGCTAAAGGCATATTCCATTCTGCCTTGATAACCATAAATTTCAGCTATTATTAAATGCGCATGTGGTCGCTCAGGATGTGAAGGATATTTTTCAATGACTATATTGGCAGCATTTAATGCCTTGTTATAATCTTTAATTTGAATAAAAGATTTTGCAGCTAACAACTGAGCAGCGGGCACCAGATTACTTGAAGGTGTAAAAATCAATAATCGTTCAAGATTTAATGCAGCATTTAAATGATCACCCATTTTTTGCAGCAAAATACCTCTATTATACAAAGCCTGGTCTACCAGTTCGCTTTGCGGGAACTTTAACACAAGGTCGTAATAATATTTGGCGGCCACATTCAGGCTATCCATCTTTTCATAGCAGGATGCAGCATTAATCATTGCTTGCGGTGCATTGGGACTGGATGGATAATTATCTGTAAATTTATCAAACTGAATAGCTGCAAGGTCATACATCTCTTTGTTCATGAGCTGCATGGAAAAGCGAAAATCATGTTCTTCCTGCAATGCAGTTTCCTGAGCAAATACCCAAAAAGGAATAACCAGAATCCAAAAAATTAATAGTTTTTTCATAAGCTATAAGATTTCCAATTTTGCATAAGGTAATACAAGTCTTTTTTCTCCTGCTGTATCAAACATCACAAGCAGCTTGTATGTTCCATGACTGGGTTCTATTTTTAAAATATTTCCTTTACCAAATTTAACATGTTTTACACGCATTCCTACAGAAAATTCAATGTTCTCCTGAGACATATTTTCATAATCAGGCATTGAATCTGATTCGTAATACACTCGCGGTCTCTTGACTTCTTTGGCTTGTATAGTACGGCTTTGTTCATACTGAACATATCGGGAATCAAGCTCTTTTATAAAACGGGATTTTACACGAGCAGGATTCTCACCATACCGCTGTCTGTTTTTTGTCAATGTGAGATATAATTTATCCTGTGCACGGGTTGCGCCCACATAAAACAAACGTCTCTCTTCCTCAAGCGCATGTGGATCGTCCAGACTACGTGATGTAGGAAACAAACCTTCTTCAAGTCCTGTAATAAACACAACCGGAAATTCCAAACCCTTTGCAGCGTGCAGGGTCATCATGGTCACCGCATTGGATTTATCATCCCAGGTGTCAATATCTGTTGTCAAGGTAACATGCTGTAAAAATGCTTCAAGCGTTGCTTCTGAACCATTTTGCTTACAATATTCCGCAATAGCAATCAAAAGCTCCCGAACGTTTTCAGCACGGGTTTGAGATTCTACAGAAGGATCTTCTTTGTACTGTTTGAGTATACTGGTTTCTTCAACCAAAGATGTAGCAAGTTCTGTTGGAGATACTTTTTCCTGCAATGAATGGTACTTTTTCAATAATTTGTAAAAATTGCTAATTCGTTTTACTGTTTTATCAGTAATACCCTGGATTTCATCTACATATTTTAATGCTTCATAGATAGATCTATTTTTCTCAAATGCGTATAGTTCAAGTTTTTGAATGGTAGAATCACCAATTCCACGTAAGGGGAAATTTATAATGCGCTTTAAACTTATACTGTCAGCAGGATTAACGAGTACTTTGAGATAAGCGAGAACATCTTTGACTTCTTTGCGTTCATAAAATTTTACTCCACCTACAATGATGTAAGGAATGCCATCTATACGTAAGGCTTCTTCAAGTACACGGGATTGAGCATTGGTACGATACAATATAGAAAAATCATAAAATCGACGTTCAGCTTTGCGGAATTCGTTGCCTATTTGACCAACAATATAACGTGCCTCTTCACGTTCATCATACAATGTCGTCAAGGTAACCTGCTCACCTGGCTCTCTATTCGTCCACAATTCTTTATCATGACGTTTTACATTATTGACAATCACAGAATGCGCCGCTGCTAAAATATTTTTGGTAGAACGATAATTCTGTTCCAGACGAAATTTTTTACATTTGGGATAGTCAGATTCAAACTCGAGGATATTCCTGAGGTCAGCACCACGCCAACGATAAATGGATTGATCGTCATCACCTACTACACAAATGTTACCTGCCTTACCTGTCATCATCTTCAACGCTCTATACTGTGCGTGGTTTGTATCCTGATATTCATCAACCATTATATATTGAAAACGATTTTGATAAAATGCCTGAACATCCGGATTTTTGGAAAAAAGCTCAATGGGTTTGATCAATAAATCATCAAAATCCATTGCATTGTTTTCCAACAATCGTTTTTGATACAAGGTATAGATCTTGGCCACAACCTCATCCATAGGATTGCCTACAGTGTTGCTGTATTCTTCAGGCATAATCATAGCATTTTTTGCATTGCTGATTTTGTTTTGAACAATCTTGGGCTGAACTTCCTGCACAGGAAGCTTAAATTCTCCAATAATGGTCTTAAGTAATGTAACCTGGTCGGCAACGTCATAAATTGTAAAATTTCTATCAAAACCAATCTTGTCTCCATCCCGTCGCAATAATTTTGCAAACAAGGAATGAAAAGTACCCATCCACATTCTTTCAGAATTTTCAGGAACGAGTTTTTCAATTCGTTCCCGCATCTCTGCTGCCGCTTTGTTTGTAAATGTCATAGAAAGGATCTGGTAAGGTTCAGCTTTATTCTGGGCTAGTAAATTTGCAATGCGATAAGTTAAAACACGGGTTTTACCACTACCTGCACCGGCAAGTATCAATACCGGACCATCAAGCTGTTTAACAGCCGCAAGTTGATTCTCGTTTAATTCTTTATATATCCAATCCGTCGTAGAACTCAATTACATTTCCTTCCTGCGTTTTTCTCTGGCAACCTGCCTTCTGATCTGATTAAATTGCCGCTTTGCCCGATTATGCTGAGCAAGGGTTTCACTAAATACATGCCCCCCCTTTCCATCAGCTACAAAATATAAAAATTTACTCTCAACCGGAAATACTGCAGCTTTGATTGCTATCAAACCGGGATTATTAATTGGCCCCGGAGGTAAACCGGCATATTTGTATGTATTATAAGGTGATTCAATTTCCAGGTCTCTGTTAAGTAAGCGTCGGGGACCATCATCAATTATGTATTGAATAGTAGGGTCTGCCTGCAATAGCATACCTAAACGTAAGCGATTGTGATAGACGGATGAAATGACTGGTTTTTCGTTATCCAGAATAGCTTCTCCCTCAATTATTGAAGCAAGGGCAATAATCTGGTTTAAGTCAAAATTATATTCTGAGCCGGCATTTACCATAGAGTCAGTAACCTGACTTTTAAATGCTGATACCAGTTGTCTGATGATCTGCTTTTCATTTAATCCATATGGGAAATTATATGTTTCAGGAAATAAATATCCTTCAAGTGATGAACAAGAGGCACCTTTTTCAAGCCCCAATGTTTTAATAAAACTAGTATCTTGAGTTAATTGTCTAAATTCTACCGCATCAATTTTCAAAGTATCTTCAAGTAATACGGAAATGCGTTGTATGGTTAAGCCTTCAGGAATGGTAACTTTGATAAAACTCTGACGTCCTTCTGTAATCATATTTAGAATATATGATAATGAACCGGATCTGGGCAAAGTGTATTTCCCGGCTTTGATATCCATTGTTTTACCCGTAATGCGGGCCAATACTTTTAAACCATTAGAACTTTTGATTAACGAATCTGCTTCTAATCGATTACTTACAGAAGAAAAAGATTCGCCCCATTCAATAATAAAATCTTTTTGGGATAGATTTTGGTTATCAAAAGGATAATTGAAATAAAAATAAACTGATAAACTACTCAGCAGAATTACCAGTATTAATACAGCTAGAATATATTTATAATATTTTTTTAAATTTAAACTGACCATACATTTACCAAAAGAAAAAGATCATATAACGCATGCGTATAAGCGGTGATCCCAAAGCCTCTTAATTTATATAAAACACAAAATAATATTCCCATAAACAACCGAAAAAATCCGGAAATTATTTGAAATTGTTCTGATCCCATATAATGACTCCAGGAGAACAAAACAGAAGAAAACAATGCGGAAATTAAATACGCGGTAAATTTCTGCATCTTTAATAATATCAAAGTACGGGCAGTTATTCCAAAAAGTAATACACGAAAAATTAATTCTTCATAAAATCCGGCACCCAAAGACAGCATAATTGAGACCTGCTGATCTTGAGGATTAATAACCATGAATAACATCCGTGTAAAACGGGATGCTATAAAACCCAGAAATATAGCATAAAACGTACTCTCTAAAAACATGTAGCCTAAATAACTGGGTGAAAACTTTTTATGTTTTTGATCCCTGAAATAAAACACAACTGCTAAAACAATAATTACCAATAGAGCAAACATGACAGGACCATGTAATCCCAGCAAATCAAGCAGTTCTTTGAACAGTATTTCCGCATAATTACGGACAGAATAGTTTTCATAATGCCCAACAAACAAGGTCATCATTTCATAAACAATCAACAATGGAATTGTGATCAACAATCCATAAAATGGTGTTCTACTGCTAAGTAAATATCCGTTTTCCGCAAAAATTTTATCCAAATAGAAAAAACGGATCAATTTATGAGAAAGCTTTGCCAGTCTATTTTCCTGCCAGGTATCAGTTATTTCGCTTTTGCCATGTCCGCAATTGCTCAAGGGACATTGTATTAATTACATCAGATTTTGTTGCCCACCCCCGTCTTGCAGTAGCTATTCCAAACTGCATCATACTCAGATGTCGTGTATGGTGGCTGTCAGTATTGATTGACAATTTAACACCCATAGAAATGGCTTGTTTGATGTGGATATCAGATAAATCCAATCGATCCCAATAGGCATTTACTTCAAGTGCTGTTCCTGTTTCCGCAGCCCTTTGCATTACCATATCCATATCCATATCGAATCCTTCACGTCGCGAGATTAATCTGCCAGTTGGATGTCCAATAACATCCACATAGGGATTTTCAATAGCTGCAAGCGTACGCTCAGTGGGTTTGGTTGTAAACGCAGAGTGTATAGATGCTACAACAAAGTCAAGTTGCTTTAATATATCATCATCAAAGTCAAGGTTACCATTGGGTAAAATATCTACCTCTGAACCTGCAAGAATTTCAAAATCTGTATAGTTGTTACTAATTTCACGTATTTCTTCAATTTGTTTCTTTAATCTATCGACTTGCAGCCCATTTGCGTAAAATGCATTGGCCGAATGATCCGTAATTGCCATATATTTATAACCCAATTGCCGAACAGCATCAGCCATCTCTTGAATAGATAATTGGCCATCGCTATAGTGGGTGTGCATATGCAAATCTGCAAGCATATCAGAATCAGTAATCAATTCGGGCAAAGCATTCTCTGCAGATGCTTCTATTTCTCCCCGATCTTCACGCAATTCGGGGGGAATCCAAACCAGTCCCAATTGCTCATAAATTTCTTTTTCAGTTTCACCACCAACTTTGGTTTCATCTTTGAAAATACCATATTCATTGATTTTAAAACCTTTAGATTTGGCAATACCTCTCAGTTTCACATTATGGGCTTTGGAACCTGTAAAATACTGCAAAGCAGCACCAAAACTATCAGCAGGTACAGCACGTAAATCAATTTGTTCTCGATCATTTACTATGATACTGCCTTTTGTTGAACCAGAACCGAGCACAGAGGTTACACCGGGCATTTGAGTGAAACACTCAATTACCACTTTGGAGAATTCAGTAGAGACAAGAATATCAATATCGTGAACCGTTTCACGCCCTCTTCGGGTAGATCCTGCAGTTGTTATTTTAAGGATTTTGTCGCCTACATGTTCATTTAAATAATCTATAGTTTCCTGCACAATGGGAATAGCAAGTCCAATAGATAAACGTTCCTGCGAAGTCTTTAATAACTCGACACTCTTTTTTATTTTTTCAACACGCTTTGCTCCCATTCCTGGTAAAGATTCCAGTTTACCGGATTCGATAACAGTTTTCAAATCATCGAGTGTTTGAACATTCAATTCTTTGTATGCTAGAGCAGCGGTTTTGGGACCAAAATTGGGGATTTTTAACAACAAAAAAAGATCTTGAGGTATATTTTTTAACAACTCGTCATATTGAGGGATATTTCCATTGGTCAAAAATGCCTCTATTTTACCGTAAAGGGCTTTACCAATACCCGGAATTTCCTGAAGATTACCCGATTGCCAAACAGATTCAATATCGTCTGTCATTTCTTCAAGAATACGGGCACCTTTACGATAAGCATTGACCTTGAATGGTGACTCACCATTAAACTCTAAAATATCGGCCATTTGCATAAAAATATTTGCTATTTCAATATTTTTCAAAAATATCTCCAATAATAGAATTTAAAATATAGAACAATTGAAATAAAGAATCAATAACTAATTAAAGCGGTTAAACAAGATGTAATACTCGTACCCCATGAATGGATTACAAATCCTTCTTCAAGTATTGGTTTAGAAACAACAGACCCTCCAGGTAACTGTCTAAACCTTTACCGTATATTTGATGGATACATACCGGTTGAATGACAGATATTTTGCGAAAATCTTCCCGCTTGTGAATATCAGACAAGTGAACTTCAATAGTTGGCAGTTTGACTGCGGATATTGCATCACGTATTGCATAGCTATAATGCGTATATGCACCAGGATTAATTACAATTCCGCTGGCAGAATGACGATTATTGTGAATGAAATCTATTAATTCACCTTCATGATTAGACTGATAACATTCAACAGATATATCAATAGATTTAGCAAGCTTGGTTATTTCCTGGTTTATATTATCCAGTG
This sequence comes from bacterium, assembly GCA_963693055.1. GTDB lineage: Bacteria > Zhuqueibacterota > Zhuqueibacteria > Residuimicrobiales > Krinioviventaceae. Next base: position 2,717,729 of record OY843751.1, on the reverse strand, counting down.
TTAAAGTACCATAAACATCAGGTTCTCTATCACCTAACAAGTTTAAATTGGGACCATGGATGACAATTACTTTGATCATAGCGCGTACCTGATCATAAATTCAACTGCTGATTTAATATGATCATTCGAAACATCCCGGGTCATTGCGTATTTACCAATACCATCCAACAATATCCAGAGTTGGCCGGCTTTTGAACGCTTTTTATCCTTTTGGGTAGCTTGCAGAATATCATCAACGGTTACAAAAGATGGAATTTCAGGAGGGGTTAATAAATCTACTAGCTTAAGTGCATTTTGTGCAGTTTTGTTATCAATACGGTTCTCAAGCATGGATAAATGAATTGCAGCACGCATACCATGAGATACTGCTTCTCCATGGAGAAAGTGATTATAACCGGTAACGGCTTCAAGCGCATGACCTGCCGTATGACCAAAGTTTAATATACTGCGTAAACCGGATTCTTTTTCATCCTGCTCTACTACATTTGCTTTTATCTCACAACATTTGGCCAAAACATCGACAAGATATTTAGTATCTGACAATGAGATCAATGAATCAATATGATCGAAAAGTGAGGTAAAAAAATCATAATCCCAGATAAAACTGTATTTGATAACTTCTGCTATTCCAGCTTTAATTTCTCTTTCCGGCAAAGTTACCAAAACATCAGGATCAATAAGGACAAATTCAGGTTGATAAAAGGCACCAATCAAATTTTTACCCAATGGATGATTTATACCCACTTTACCGCCAACACTACTGTCAACCTGACTCAATATAGTAGTTGGTACTTGCACAAAAGGAACGCCTCTCATAAAAGTTGCCGCAATAAAACCGGCCAGGTCCCCTACTACTCCACCGCCAAAGGCAACAATTGCAGCTTTACGGGTAGCATTGTTTTCAAGTAATTGTGTATAAAGTTGATTTGCAACATCAAGAGATTTGGATTTTTCGCCTGCAGGTACAGTAAAAATGACAGGATTTATATCAGTTTTATTAAATAAATCTTTTATTGTTTGATGATAATATTGGTGTACATTGGTATCGGTAATGATGTACAATTCTTCCTGTATTTCATGTTTTACTAATAGCTCAGGCAAACTTGACAGCACACCTGGTCCTATTGGAATTGCATAACCTCTTTCACCCAGATCTATATTAACGGTTTTCATATGTCATCCCGTATTGTATTGAATATTTCCTGAGTAAAATCATGAACAGTCAATAGTCCGGTGTTTTCAAATTTGTATTGAGCGCGAATGTAAAAAGGCTCACGTTCTTTAAGCAGGGATTCAATCTTTTTTATCAATTCATCACCCTTCAAGTTGTACATTAAAGGACGATGAGATTTCCTTGCAATACGTTCTGCCAAAACACTTACAGGTGCCATAAGCCCAATGGTGATTCCTGAATCGATTATATATTTCCAGTTATCCTGGCGTATAATTGCACCACCACCAAGTGAAACAACCTGATGTTTTTTTTCAGAAACAGATTTAACCACTCGAGATTCAAGGTCACGAAATGCCTGTTCTCCATCCTGCTCAAAAATTTCACTGATTGTTTTACCGGCAGCTTGTTCGACAAGATCATCGGTATCATAAAAAGGCCAACCCAACATTTTTGAAAATTCACGACCAATTGCTGATTTTCCGGAAGCCATAAATCCTAGAAAATAGACGTTTTTACCATCCCAAGGGTACATTAGGTAATCCTTTATAGTTTCGCTTCATCTCTTCAATCGAGTCACCGCCAATTTTGTCAATTAAAGCATTGGCAAGCACAATTGCCATCATGGCTTCACCTACAATTACAGCAGCGGGTACAGCACAAACATCCGCACGTTCATAATGCGCCTGTTTGGATGATTTGGTTTTAACATCAACAGAATCTAAAGGTGTAACCATCGTTGGCAGGGGTTTCATTGAAATACGGGCAATTACGGGTTCACCATTGGTCATACCGCCTTCCAGCCCACCAGCGTTATTACTGGTTCTATAATATCCGTTTTTTTCATCATAATAAATCTGGTCATGTACAGCACTACCAGGATTTTGAGCAACACCAACACCCATTCCAATTTCAACGGATTTCATGGCATTAATACTCATCATAGCATAAGCAATGTGAGCGTCTAATTTACGGTCCCAGTGTACATGGCTGCCTAACCCTACAGGCAAACCGGTTGCAATAATTTCATACTGCCCCCCCAAAGATGTACCTTTTTCTTTTGCTTCATCAACCAAATCCATCATCGCTTTATTGGCAGTATCATCAGCACAGGCCATATCGGCAGATTCAACTTTGGAAAAGGTATCAATCCAACTTTTTACAAAATCAGAATCGTTAAAATCTTTTTGGGTTACATTTAAACCAGAAAAATCTGACGTTACCGATCCAATTCTTACAACATGACCATAGATTTGAATGCCAAATTCAGACAACAATTTCCTGCAAACAGCACCTACTGCAACACGCATTGTTGTTTCACGTGCCGATGATCGCTCCAACAAGTTGCGTAAATCATCCTGCTGATATTTAACCATACCGGAAAAATCAGCATGCCCCGGACGTGGCATTTGTAACTTGGGGACAGGATTGTCAACAGGTGTAACAGACATTTTCTCAGTCCAGTTGGGCCAGTCTTTGTTCTCAAGTAATAGAGAAACAGGACTACCTAATGTTTTTCCGTATCTTACACCTGTCATAATTCTTGCATAATCTTTTTCGATCTGCATTCTGCCACCACGGCCATAGCCGCGCTGTCTGCGGGCAAGATCATGACGTATTTCTACTTCATTGATTTCAAGATTGGCTGGAAGTCCCTCAATTATAGCATTCAACGCTTGTCCGTGAGACTCTCCGGCAGTCAGAAACCTAATTTTATTCATAAACCTAAAGCCTTATTCATAATAGATTTTAATTCACTCAGCTCTTTTTCATTGAGCTGAACAGGTTCTCCGGTAAATAACCGAAAAGATTCAAGACCTTGAAAAATCAACATCTCGAGTCCGTTTTGTACGCTTGCACCCTGTTTTTGTGCATTATGCATAAAATGTGTAACACCGGGATTATATACAAGATCGTAAATAAAATGCTTAGGAGCAATAGGAGTAAAATCATCAATTACAGATTTACCAACCAGTGGATGCATACCAACAGCAGTAGCATTAATTAAAACATCAGCATCCCGAATGATATCGGATTTATCTTTATTGGCAGGATCGATAATGGTTACATCTGTCATATTGAGATCATGGGTAGCCATTTTTTGCAAATCAGAAGCTTTTTCAGGATACAGATCTGTTATAAAGACCTTTTTTACCTTTAATTTAGATAATGCATACACAATAGACATTGCAGCACCACCAGCACCAAACAAAACAACCGATGCATTCTTGAAACGATTTTTTTCAGAACCAAGAGATTCAATAAAACCAAAAGGGTCCGTTACATATGCAGAAATTTTTCCATCAGTATTTACAAGTGTATTAGAAGCACCCAATAATTCTACTTCATTAGACACAGAGTCAGCATGTTCGACAACGAGTTGTTTGTGTGGTGCTGTTACATTCAACCCAGCAATATTCATTGCACGCATACCGGCTACACAATCTTTAACATCTTTTGGATTAACATGAAATGCAGTATAAACAGCATTTATTCCGGTTTTCCGGATAAACCAATTCTGCATAAGCGGTGACAAACTGTGTTCAATGGGATCGCCAATTACAGCTAAAACTCGGGTCATGGCATCAATCATTACGTAACGACTCCAGCTTGTCAAAAAATCCTGGAAACGAAGTGTCAACACAATCTGTATTTTTGATCAATGTTTCTCCTTCAGCAACCAAACCAGCAATTGCAAACGCCATAGCAATACGGTGATCTCCAAAGCTGTCAATCTCTGCACCTTTGAGTTTTGATGGACCATCAATGATCATTCCATCTTTGATCTCACGTATATTAGCTTTCATACGTTTTAGATTGTCAACCACAGTTTTAATGCGGTCAGATTCTTTAACACGCAATTCACCAGCATCTTTGATAATTGTTGTACCAGGTGCCTGAGTTGCTGCAACAGCAATAATTGGAATTTCATCAATTATTCTGGGTATTAATGAACCGCCCAAATGAGTAGGCATTAACATGGTTGATTTTACAGTCAAAGTAGCGCGGTCTTCATGGTTCATAGAATTTTCATCTGATTTATCAATCATGGCGCCCATTGTTGTCAAGGCATCAAGAATACCTGTACGGGTTGTGTTGATTCCAATATTGGGCATTACAATTTCTGAACCATTTAATAATGAGCCAGCAACAAGGAAAAATGCTGCTGCGGATATATCTCCGGGAACGTCAATGTCTGTTGATTCTAGCTCAGCAGGACCTCGAACGCCAGCCATGCCAGGATTAAAATGTATATTTGCATTAAATTCACGCAACATCAATTCTGTATGATTACGAGATTCAGAGGTTTCAGTAACACGGGTTAGTCCACGTGCATACAAACCTGCCAATAAAATACAGGATTTAACCTGAGCACTTGCAACAGGCGAGGCATAGTCAATAGCACGTAAATGATTTCCACGGATTTTTAAAGGTGCTTTAAAGTCCGCGCTGTCTATCTGGGCACCCATTAATTCAAGAGGCTCTATAATTCGTCGCATTGGACGTTTTTGCAAGGATTCATCACCGGTTATTTCTGTTGTAAAGGGTAACGCTGCCAATATACCAGATAAAAGACGAATAGTAGTGCCGGAATTTCCTGCGTCAAGAACAACTGAAGGTTCTGACATTCCCAACATACCTTTGCCATGAACAATTACACTGTTATCCTTTTCTTCAATAGAAATACCAAGAGATTTTAAACAATTGGCTGTATTCTGGATGTCAACAGCATCAGACAAACCGGTGATTTTACAATCACCGTTGGCAATTGACGAAAGGATCAAAGCGCGGTGAGAAATTGATTTATCACCAGGCATTAATAGAGTGCCATTTAATTTGGCAGCAGGTTTAATTAAACGTTCATTCATTTCAATCCCTCTTTCCACATTCAAGTCCCTTGGCTTTTAACAACGCAATAGCGGCTTCTCTATCATTTTCTGTTGTAAAAGCCAAACGTATTGTTCCACCTTCATCTTCTCTGATTTTCAATACTTCAATATCCTTGATATTAATATTCTCATCATTCAATGTATTCGCTATAATAGCAATCATTCCAGGTTTGTCCTCAACTGCTACTGAAATATCAAAATGAGGACGTAAAAAGCCCTTTGTATCACTAGGGATATTGAGCCTGTTTTTAGCAGAGCTCTCAAAATATGTTTCCAATTCCGGTGTTAATAATATCTTTTTGACTTTTTCCAATTCTTTTATATATGCATCAATATACTCAATAATCATATCTGAATTTGTTTGACGAATATGTTCCCAAATACCATATGGACTGGATGCAATACGTGTCATATCTCTGAAACCACCCGCAGCCATTTTCATAAAATGCGGACTTTCTTTTTGCTTTTCAGCAACCATATTCATCAAGGCTACAGCAGCCATTTGTGGTAAATGACTAACTGCAGCAGCAATTTCATCGTGCAGCTTGGGAAGCATCAATAATACTTTGGCACCAATTGATTCCAACAACTCTCCAAAAGCTTTACGTGTAGATTCATCTAAAGGCCGAGTTGGAGTTAAAACATAAATTGTGTTCTCGAACAAAAATGGATCAGCGGCTTTGATACTTCTAAATTCAGAACCAGCCATGGGATGACCACCAATAAAATCGCATTCGCGTGGTATATGCAAATTGGCGGTTTCAACTATTCTACGCTTAATACTGCCAACATCCGTAATCAAAGTATTTGGTTTTACATAATTACCAACAATTTTGATCAGGTTAACTATTTCATCTATTGGTGTACAAAGAAAAACCAGATCAGCTGTTGCTACACCCTCTTTGAGTTGATCAATGGGATAAACCTTATCGACTGCTTTTCTCTTTATAGCATCTTCAAGCGTATAAGGATTATCAATGCCAACGATAGTTCCTTTAAAGCCTTTTCGTTTCAGTGCCATACCCAGAGAACCACCAATAAGTCCTACTCCTACTATGGCAATTGTTTTAAAACGATTATTGGTATCCATTATTAAATCCTATTTAATTTTACGACCTATAGCCCATGCAATCATTCGAAGCTCTTCCATTAACCGTTCAAATTGTTTAGGATACAATGACTGAGCACCATCAGAGAAGGCTTTTTCAGGTTCATGATGTACTTCAATGGTCAAGCCATCAGCACCGGCCGCAATAGCTGCTCTTGCCATTGGAGGTACTTTATCACGAATACCAGTTCCATGACTGGGATCGGCAATAATAGGTAAATGACTCAACTTGTGGACGACAGGTATAGCAGAAATATCTAATGTATTTCGGGTATAATTTTCAAAAGTACGAATACCACGTTCACACAAGATTACATTATAATTTCCACCAGCCATAATATATTCTGCTGCCATCAAAAATTCTTCAATTGTTGCAGCAAGACCACGCTTTAGTAATATTGGTGTTTTAGTTTTTCCAAGTTCTTTTAAAAGTGAAAAATTTTGCATATTCCGAGCGCCCACTTGAAGAATGTCGACATATTCACACATTAAATCAACCTGATTTTCACGCATAATCTCAGAGACAGTGGGTAAATTATATTCTTTTCCGGCTTTTTGTAGCAATTGTAAACCTTCTTTTCCCATTCCCTGAAAGCTATAAGGAGATGTACGTGGTTTAAAAGCACCACCACGAAGTACTGTGGCCCCGGCTTTTTTAACCAATTCAGCAATTGTAAATAATTGATCTTCACTTTCAATAGAGCAAGGACCAGCAATTACATGTATTTCGTCACCACCAAAAGATGTTTCCTTAACTTTAACAACTGAATTTTCCTGATGAAATGTACGTCCTGCAAGTTTATAAGGTTCAGTAATGCGAACAACTTCCTGAACGCCTTCCATTATTTCAAATTGTCTTATATCTATACCGCGTTTATCACCTATTGCACCTATTATGGTCTTGTTAACACCCACAACTTTGTGAACGTCAAAACCAAGCTCAACAAGTTTGTCAGATACAATTGCAATCATTTCATCTGACGCACTATCTTTCATGACAATTACCAAAATACTGTCCTTTCAATAAATAATTATCAGAGCTTTTGTAAATCTCTGCAGATTACAATGATTTGTTCAAATATAGCCCGAACAGCGTTATCACTTAGCGGACCATTATTTTTATTAATCAAATTTTCAAAAATTTTATCTTCCCGGTCTTTATTAAAAATTTCAAGATTGTTTTTACTTTTAAAATCACCAATATCAATAGCAACATTGGCACGTTTAGAAAGCAAATTCAAAATTTCTTCATCAATTAAATCAATTTCTTTTCGAAGTTCTGACAATTCCATTTCATATCCTTATACATAAAAAAAAACCCACTACTTTGTGAAAGCAGTGGGTGGGGTTAGCTAGAAAAAAAAATCCATTTACACGCTAATCCCTCCCGCTACAAAGGCGATAAAAAAATAATAATAATTTTCAAAATAAAATTGCATATTCAGGTTTTTCTCAATTTATATTCTTCCGCTATAGAGTATTTAAATATATCATTTAAACAACAATAGTCAAGAAATATTTAATCTTTTTTAGTTATTCAGCAAATGTTACAGAGAAATCATCGGTTTCTAAAAGTTCAACCTGTACCATTTTTATAGGTGCTGATAATTGTTTTTTTATATCATAATATATAAATTTAGCCAAATTTTCAGAAGTTGGATTAATCTCCGTAAATGGTTCAATATCATTAATAATATAATGATCAAATTTCTTCAAAGTTGAGTTTAATATGGTTTCAAGTTCATATAAATCCATCACCATTCCCAGGTCATCTAATTGATCAGAAGCTATTGTTGCCCTGACTTTCCAATTATGACCATGGATTCTCTGACAAGCGCCTGAATAATCAACAAGACGATGAGCTGCAGAAAACGAAGAATGAACGGTAAGCTTGAACATAATTCTACTTTTTTCTTAAACGACTAATTTTATCCAAATTCCCAATCATCACAGAAATGGTAAATGAAATTATTAATATTATAAAACTCAAAACCAGCTTAAATATTCCATCAAAATTGAAAATTGTTAATACAATAAAAGCAACAAATGTTAGAATCCATATTAAAATTACAAGTATATAGTGAAAAAAATTTTTTGATACTTTATATTCTGCACCACAATAATGACAGATGAATGTAACATTAAACGGATTTCTCAACAGGTCCTTTGGCCGCAAAGATCGCTGGCCACACATCCTGCAAACCGATAACAAAAATACCCCCTTAATTCAGTTCAGATTTATTCTCAGCAATTTTTGATATTGCCTCTACAATATCATCCATATCATTCTGATCGCCTAAAAACATATTTTGTGTGAACCAAATAGCTTCTTCATAACATGCTTTTTCTGTTTCAGGACATGAAAAAGAGTTGTAATCAACTGGTAAATCAATTGATTTTCCTCTGGGTCCAAAAGCCTTATTAATAAAAACAGGTTGTTTATACAAAGGTAATGAATAACCAGGACTTGTATAGATTCCTTCTTTACGCAAAGCATCAATAAAAGATGATTTGGATGCATTATTAAAATGCTCTTTTTTATATTTAAAAATAAACAAATGGCAAGAATTTGATGTAACACGTTCGTCAATTGTTAAAGGCTCAATACCCTCAATATCTTTTAATGCATCTGAAAGATATTGAAAATTTTCTTTACGAATTGCCATTAGCTCATCGTATCGCTCGAGTTGGGCCATCAATACTGCAGATTGGAGGTCTGTAATACGGTAATTACCACCGAAATAAAAATGCTCATACCAAAGGCCATCTTCACTTCTACCACAGTTGATATGTGATCTTGACATTTTGGCTACTTCATCATCGTTGGTTATAATAATACCACCTTCACCAGAATTGATATTTTTTGATGATTGAAAGCTAAAACAACCCGCGTCTCCTAATGCGCCAACACGTTGACCTTTCCATTCAGATCCCCATGCCTGGGCTGCATCTTCAACAACTTTTAGGTTATGTTTTTTGGCGAGTGCCAAAATTTTATCCATATCAGCAGGACAGCCTGCAAAATGTACAGGCATAATGGCTGCGGTTTTGTCTGTTATGGCTTGTTCAGCTTTATCAGCATCCATGTTGTAAGTTTGTGGATCAATATCAACAAAAATGGGAATACATCCCATCTCTACTACCGCTGTTGCGGTTGCTATAAACGTATAAGCTGGTACCAATACTTCTGATCCGGCATCTACATCAGCAGCTTTGAGTGCTATTTGCAAAGCAGTTGTACCACTGTTCACACAAATACCATGTTTTGCATTCATATAGGATGCATATTTTTTTTCAAATTCGGATGTAATTGTTCCATTCAAACAACCCCATTTCCCGCTTTTTATAACATTGGTAACATTATTAATCTCTTCTTCACCCCAAACCGGCCAAACAGGAAATGAATCTGTTCTTACAGGCGTTCCACCATTTATTGCCAAAACTGACATTTAAACCTCCAGGGTTTTCAAGTTTGTGAATCCTAAATCAATTAACGAGTCAACAAGTCTGTTTACACCGGTAAAATGTATACCTGTCATACCCAGATCATTGGCAGCGGTAATATTCTCTTTCTTGTCGTCAATAAAAATACAATGCTTTGGTTGCATTTTAAATTGGTTCATTGCATTTAAATATATTTCTGGCTCTGGCTTTAAAGAATGAACCTCGTACGAAGTAATTGGATTTTCAAAATTATTGATAAAATTAAATTTCTTTTTGATGTATTCAAAATGCAATATATCTGTATTACTAATAATAGACAATTTTTCAGACTTTTGCAATAGATTAACCACAGGAACAATAGGCGCATTTAATGTAAATATATCTGTATATGCATCAGAAAATTGTTCAAAAGTAATATTATTATAACTAGAAGTAACCGTATTATAAAATTGGTTAGCAGAGATTAAACCCTTGTTAAACTGCTCAATAGTGTCGGCATGTGAATCTGCTACTGCATACACATCCATCATGCAACTACCAGTCATTATTGCAAGGTTTGCAAAAAACATTTCAATATTTACATTAACAAGTACGTTTCCCAGGTCAAAAAATATAATTTCAAAGTTATTATTCATTCACATTCTCACGAGTCACTGAACAAAGCACCGACGGAATCTCCAATATGAATAGCAGTGATAGCCTTTGCAAACAATTCCGCAACAGACAATACTTTAACTTTTGTATGTTTTTCAGAAAGAAGTTGAGGTACAGTATTGGTTGTTACCAGCTCTTCAACCTCTGATGCTTGAAATTTATCTAAAACTTTTGATGTCATAAACCCATGCGTACAGCCAGCCCAAATACGATTTGCACCATGCTCCTTAAGAAATTTTACAGCTTCAAGCACTGAACCACCGGACAGAATTTCATCATCAATAATTAAAACATCCTTGTTTTTAGCATCACCAATAATATTATTAATAATAACTTTTTCTTTATCTCCAATTCGTTCTTTATCCATCACTACCATAGGCAGACCAAGTTGTCTGGCAAATTTTCTGGCAGCCTTAGCGCCTCCTACGTCAGTAGCTGCAATCACAGCATTAGAAAGGTCTTTTTGATGGTAATGATTGAGTAATATTTGTGTTGGTAAAAGCTGATCCATAGGTATACGTGAAAAACCCATAATCTGAGGTGCATGCAATTCCATGGTAATAATTCTATCGGCACCGGCAGCTTTGAGTAATTCAGCAACCAATCTTGCAGTAATTGAAATTCTGGGTTCATCTTTTTTGTCAGAACGTGCATAAAAATAGTACGGAGTCACAACAGTTATTCTTCTGGCGGAAGCATATTTTAATGCATCAAGAATGATCAACAATTCCATAAAGTGTTCGTTTAAGGGTTTTGATGCACTTTGAAGTACATATACGTCATCATTTCTAACATTTTCTTCAATTTTGACTTTAATGTTCTCATTACTGAATTTATGAATTCTAATTTTACCAGGTTCAATTCCAATATTTTCACAAATATCTTTTGCTAATTGAGGGTTACTATTACCAGAAAACACCTTTAAATTTCCGTACACACTCGCTCCAAAATATTAATTGTTTTTCAATAATTCAAAATAACCAGTATTTACTAATTGATTATCACTGATGTTAAATTTTTCACTTAAAAAATCCAAATGATCTGAGGAAACATTCAAATCATTTTTTTCATCTAAAACAGCTTCAAATTCTATAAAAGATCCAAGTTGATTAACAGAATCAAGATGTATTCGTACATTTTTAAAAATATACAATGTTCGTGTTTTTTCAACAGTAATATCAAGTGAAAAAAATTCAGTCAGGATTTCAAGCAGTTCATGTGGTTTTTGCGTTTTATATATTTTATAATTACTAATTTCAGCTTTTTTATTATCTGGTCTGTTGTAATAAATTAAATCGCAAGCTGCGCTATCAACAACGCGAAGTTTCAACTTGCCATTAGGCGTTACAAAATAAATATCTTTTTGTATTCTTGTCCATTTCTTGACTGCATTAATTTGTATTGCTACTTTTTCAGCATGTTGCAGATCATTGTATTTGGCTTTAATTTCTAAATTCTGCATCACCAAAATCAATCCTTGCTTGCTGACCAATAATCGGATTTAAATCTTTCAAAATCCGGGAAAACAACTCTATGTCCTCCTTCTCTCACAAACAGTTCGTCTTGCTCAAAAAGGGCCATAACTCTTGATATAGTTTCCCGCGCTGTGCCTGCCATGTTTGCCAGGTCTTGCTGAACAGGTAATTTGGGAATAACCATGCTTTTGCCCCGTTTATAACCGGTCTGTTCAGCAACATGTATTAATGTAGCACCAACTCTCCCTACAGCATCCTGAAGCGTCAGGTTTTCAATCTGAACATCACATTTTCTAATTCTGTCAGCAAGCACTTTGAGCAATTCAGAAGCTATGTGTGGAAATTTTTCAATAATTAATAAAAATTCGCTTCTTCGTAACAGCAACAACTCTGTTTCAGCCATAGCAATTACTGTAGCTGAGCGACCTTTACCATCAAGTAAAGATAATTCACCAAAAAAGTCGCCTGATTTTAATATCGTTAAAATAACCTCTTTACCCTCATCACTTGTTCGGGTAATTTTTACAGTTCCTTTGAGAATAATAAATAATGTTTGACCGGATTCTTCTTCAACAAACAGGACCTGGTCTTTTTGACACTCTTTTTTTACACACTGATCTGAAATTTGAATTAATTCAGATTCACTGAGTTTAGAAAAAAGAGGAACAAATTTTAATAAACGCAAAATTCTTTCATCAGGCATGGATTCCATCCATAAATTATAATAAATTGATGAGTATTAATTGCTCCACAAAGCCAAATTGGATAAATTAATGTTATAAAAAATTACAATAAAATAATTAATTAATCAAGCAGTTTCATTTTCATCGTTATCCTGCTCTTTAACCCACATAAACTTGCGTTGTAGTGTTGCTGAATAGTATTTTCCTATAACATCATAATCAACAGATTTTCCCCATTCGTGAAATACTCTAGGATCAATATATGATTTTTGGCTAGTACCCAGGTTCCATGTTCTGTTTTGAGAAGCTATGGCTTTTTGTGCACGTAGTTTTCCTATTGATATTTGTGCTTTCTCTTCTCTTTGTATGGTAGTTTCCAGCCTGTTCTTTTTAGCCTGAATTTTTTTATCGTAACGTTCTTTAACTTTTTTTCGCTGAGCTTTATTAGGGGCAGCTTCTTTCTTTTCTTTATATTCTACTTTAAGATCTTTAATTTCTTGCTTTAAAGTTTTGATCAAAGCTTTTATATTTTCAATTCTTTCCTTGGCACTCTTTTCACGTTCTCTAAATTTAACTTTGCGCTCTGCCCAATTTTTGGGTGGCTGCTTTGTATGATTACATAAAATTGCAGCTTCAAGGTTTGCGTTAACTGTTGCTTCCCATTTAACATATTCAGGATCAGTTTTCACAACATTAGAATTATTTAATGAAGTTTTAACAACATTGGTAGCATGGTGTGTACGAAAAACCTTGGCAGTCAAACCTTTCATATGATTTGATAAATAAGCATTAACATTACGGCTGGTAATATCTGGAAACAATTGCGGTTTATTATATGCTTCATGCTTGACTTTACCAAAACTATTTGTCGAGGGTCTGGCTTTTTCAGACAATTCTTTCAAATTATCTTTAACAAAATCCGGTAGCTCTATCTTTTTATCCCATAATACAGAGTCTTTACCCAAAAAACGAAACTCTACGCGACCATCTTTGAGGAATTTAATATGTTCAGGGCGTAAAGTTGTAGCACCTACGGTATCGGCTTCTTCAGGATCTTTTTCATCACCAACACGAAGACATAATGCATCGATCAGAAAACATGCGGTTGCAACTTTACGGACCTTGAATTCATCGCTTTGTAAATCTTTTTCCAGAGATTTTCTAACTTGTTCAATGCGTGAATTTAATTCAAGAGCTTTATCAAATTTCTTTGCTTCACGAGCCTGTTTGATAGGAGCAGTATCGTGAAGCCAGATGTATTTAAGTTTTCCTGACAGCTTGTCATCCCATCGTGCTACCCATAAAGAATCAGGCTGCCAAACAATTTCCTTCCAATCTCCGGGTGGAACGGGGGCATCTGGACTCAGATTTAAAGTTACATCTTTTTGAGCGGCACCTTCTTTCCATCTTCCACGTAATGGATGCTTACCCCTACCCATAAAAATTCCACTGGGCTCTGTTAAATAATTCGCAAGTTCTATTCTCTCATCACCAGTTGAAGCAAAACCATATTTCTCTTTCAACTCTTCACGAATCTCTTTACGTTTTGCTGCAAGCAGTTTTTTATCTTCCTTGCTCATGGCCTCACGAGCTATACGCTCTTTTTCAACAATTTTATTAACAGGTGTAAAATCAATTTCATCGAGTTTTAGTGCTTTTTTAAATCCAAGGGCAAGACTAAAATCTTTGAGAAAATTTTTAACAAAAACAAGATCTTCTACATAAGGTGTTCCTTGCTTTTTTGCCCAGGCATACGCCATTTCTTCCTGTTTGGGGGAAAGTTTAATTTGTTGATCTTTGACTTTTAAGGTAACACCATGATATTTTGGGGGATCCGGAACAATAATTCCATTATGGATAAGTTTAGTTAACAAAACCTGCTTATTTCCTTTCAAATAAATTCATGTAGTGAAAACATGAATGAATAAATCATTTTTTATGAATTATGCAACATTTTTTTTAAATTTTAAAAGGTGTTGATGATATCAACACCTAGAAAAATTATACAAGTTTCGATTCGATTTCTTTCAAAACCTTGATAGAGCTTTCGGCAATGGTTTTTCCGCCTGGAGTAAAATCAAAAACTTCCAATGACACCCATTTGTCATAATTTTTATCTTTCAATACCTGAAAGGCTTTTACAAAAGAATCGACTGCATCACCAGTGCCCAGATATTTACCATCCATTTCCTGAACGTGAACATGTTTAATGTATTGATAATTTTTATCAACAATTACATCAAACGGTTCTGTTTCATTTGGTGTATTATGGAAATCAAACATGGTTTGGATTGCAGGATGATTAATTTTATTAATAATTTCAACAGCTTCAGCAGTAACATTAATAACATCTGTTTGACTGGTATCAAGAGGTTCTATTAAAATTTTCACATCGCGTGATTGTGCATGATCTGCAACGGATGCCAAATTTTCAGTAAAATATTTTTTAGCTTCATCAATTGAAATTCCCAGAGTATTTCTTTGTTTAGGAGAACCAAAGATCATGACTGTTCCACCCAAATCACCACAAAAATCAATCAACTGATTCAAATAATCTACTGTTTTGGCTCGGAGTTTAGCATCCGGAGTTGTAAAATGCAATCCTTTGGGAGGTGGGGCCAATAGCCAATGTAAACCTGCGCATTCAAGTCCCAAATCATTCATAACTTTTTTCATTTCTTTGCGACCGTTTGCGTCAATATCACCTACACCATTTTGAACCAATGTAAAGGGAGCAACTTCTATTCCCTGGTAACCAGCATTTGCAACAATGCTGCACTGTTCTGACCAGCTCAAATCCTGCATACTTTCATTACACATAGCATGTTTAAATCCGTTCCAGCTTTCAACAACAGGTTTTTCAGATTTAGAACAAGCCTGAATTAATCCTCCCATTGCTGTTGTGCTAGCAACAATACTACTTTTTTTAATAAAATCACGACGATTCACTAGAGACATATCAACTCCTTAAATATTTTCAAATTTGCTTTTCATAAATTGTATAAACCTTTGATGGTTTTGCAATTATAAGATCAATCAGTCGATGTACCATTACATTATCTTCTAAAACCCAACCTAAATCAGAATACTCGTAACCAGCTTGTTTAGAATATGCATGTTGCTTCCACAACATTAAACCATCAAGTCCCATTCTTCTGAATTTCTTCTTTACTCCTAAATACCCTAACCTGAATCCTTTAACTCTATGTTTGGTTAATAACATTTTAACTGCCCGAATCAATTCCCATCTTTTGATTCCGGGTATGGGTTTTATAACCTCATTTATATTGGGTACCCCACCAAAAAACGCTGCGGGTTCATTATTTACATAAATAAACAAAAATAGTTTCTTATCCATTACTAACATCATATCACTAACTATGGAAAAAAACTCTTCCTGCGTAAAGGGTACAAAATTATAATTATCACTCCAGGCGTCATTATAAATATCAAACATCTCTTGATGTCGGGTTTTAAATGGACGTTCATCCCAGGTTTCAACTTTAATATCAAAACGTTTCATTATCTTTTCAGTGACTCGTTCAAGCTTGGGCTTTTCTCCTTGAGTTACAGGTGCTTCCCATGATAAAAATTTCTTTGCTGGTTCAAAATCAAGCTGCTCGATTAGATTTTGATAATAGGGTTTATTGTACTGATAATAAATGACAGGACGTGTTTCAAAGCCTTCAGTTAACAAGCCGGGTGTTGCTTCATTAACGGGTAAATTTTGAGGTCCCCGCATCATATCCATACCCTGCTGTGCAAGCCAGCTTGCAGCAGCATCGGTTAAAGCACGTGCAACATCAAGATCATCTATTGATTCAAATTGTCCCCAAAAACCTGTCTTTTCATTCCAATGTTCATTATAACTGTGATTAACAAAAGCGTTACAACGACCAACACATTCGCCATTTCTTTGAGCCAGGAAAAAACGCATTTCCGCATGCTTGAAAAATAAATTGCCAGGTTCAAAAAAACCTGTCATGCCAATTAACCGAAAGCCCAAATATTCATAATCCAATAATGGTACATATTGAGGATCATTTTCGTAATGAGACCAATGGAAATTAACAAATTGCTTTAATAATTGTCTATCATTTTTGGTTTGATTGGAAAATTCTACAATCTTGATTTCATTTTCAGACATTTCATCACCCAAATGTAACATAATTGGAATTGAAAATACATGTTTTTTTATTTAGAATTATACGTATTTGGGATGAAATTTGCAATGATAAATGATCTATATTTTACTTCTTTTTATAATTTTTTAACAGGAAACTCTATGACCAAGGTTAATCGATTCAAAATTGAACAATACGAACAATTAAAATCCATAGGAAAACATAAAAAACCACTGGATGATTTTCCCAATAAAAATATAAAAATTGATTTCAAACAGGATTATATGCTATCATCCAAAATTCAGCAGCATATCAATTCAACAAATAGCGATCTGGCAAATAAAAGCATACGATTTTTAAACACAAGTTTAAATATAAACACATTTGATCAAAATATTGGTTTAAAATTATCATTCATTATCAACTCTCAAGTGTTTAATACCGAAAATACTAATTCTGTAAACTATAATTTCAACATTGAACTCGAGTCGGTCCCCTTTGTATTACAAGATGGCTCGTTTACTGATTTTGACGATCAATTATTTAAAGCTATTAACAAACTAGTAAGACTATTTGATACATTCAGTAAAGAAAAAAGTATATCAATAGATCAACTTGATCAACAACAACAATTTATCAATGAACTAGTTGATAAAAATAATCCTGTTATGACAGCCTATTTAAATGATATAATTTCATTAATTTACGCGAAAGGTAAATTTCATAAAGGAATAAAACCAGGTTCTGTTTATGAAAAAGGCAAAACAACTAAAAAAATGTATATTCCATATTACAGACTAGATCCGGATCATCTTGATCTACAGTTAAAAGTTGAAGAGCAAAAGGTATTGCCAGTTGAGATTAATCAACATCAGGAAAAAAGAGCAGATACGCAACAGCATTTTTTACAACAATTCATGTATACAGGACAGGTATTTATTAAATCATTCTTCTTGTATATGGATAGAAATTTCTGGTTGCCGCTGCGAAAAGCAGTTAACAATGCCAGAAATAGAATAATTAAAGGATTGTTCAGTGGTAGAGGATTTGCAATTATTATATTATTATTACTTTTTGCAACAATAACAATCTTGCTAAATATTTAGGTTATTTAGCGGGTGGTAAATTCTCTAAATTTAACATTTTTAACAAACGTTCATGAACAACAGTCGGTACCTCTTTTTCCTCAAGGCATTTATATAAATTTACAGCATTTTTCATAGAATTAATTTGTGCATTACAATTTTCACAAGATTCTAAATGATTTTTAATATCCTTGCAAACCTGAGAATTGATATCTTCAGACAAGTCGTCACATATTCGATTTAAAATATCATCACAATTCATACTAAAATCTCCATTAACAATTACCAGGGAACAGGTATCTTTATACGTGTACCCATAAAAGCAAACATTTCTGAAAAAGGTCCATTGGTCAGGTTTGAACCCATACCAATTTGGATATGATTCCACAAGATCACACTTAAACCCAGACCCAAATCAACATCAAGATCACTGTCGCTTGATGTTGCATTACCAATCAATACAGAAGAATCAAATTCCAAAAAGTCTTTATTTTCAAAGGGTTGATATGAAAGACCAATTGCTACGGTTCTTAAAATTTCAGCTGTAGCATTTCCTCCATTCATTGGTGCCTTGAAAATTATAAATGAGGTTGATCCTTTAAAAGATTCTGACCAGTGAGGTTTTACAAAAAACACTTCTGTCTTTTTGTTTTGCCCACCAGTATTATTGATAGAGATCTCTATACGATCACCAGATTTAATTTTTTCATGTAAACGCCAATTCCAGGAAAAAGTTTTATTTTCATAGGTCAACGCTTTATAAAAGCGTGTTTCTGCTCGAACAGCATTTGAAGAATCGATCAATACAGCGTTAATAAACACTTTTTGGGTGCCAGCATCTTTTGACAAGTTTTGCAAATAAAAATCCATGCGTAATTTGTCAGTTTTTTCAATGATCCGGGCTTTTTGTTTTTCTTTCCATAAAGAATCGGGCGGCAGACTATTTAAACTAGTTGTATAGATTGAAGCATATTCAGTAAATGGTTGCCACTGTTGTATATTAATTTGATGCTCTGGGAACTCAAAAGTTACATCATTTTTCCGAATTTTTACAGGATATGTACCATTTTTTAAATGACGCCCGGCTATTGCTGTTACGCGAATCAGGTCTCCCCTGTTTTCCTGAATTTTAAATGTGATCTCTGGGTCAGTTATAAACATAATTATGTCATCCAGATTTTTACCTTTGAACACAAAACTCAATGTATCCTGAGGATGCAATACATTTTCTGGTGACATGTAGGTGAGTTCAGGAGCAGGTTTGCTAAATAACAAGCCTTTCCACCTGGGAGCAGCATTCACCGGACTAATAGTAAATACATGCTGATTTAATAAAGTGTAAGGTGATTTTTGAGATAATTTAATTACAGCTTCACAAGTGCTGTCATTTATTACTGAATTAACCGTAAATTTTTCACCATCAATATTAATTTCATAAGCAGTTTGTTTGTTTAACCGCTTGTTTGCATAGGTTTGAACTGTAAAAACAATGCGGGTTTCTTTATCTAAAAATACGGGTTGATCATTCAATGACCGTGCGTATGCTTTATTTAAGGGAGGTGTTTTTGCAGTAAAATATCCGGTAGTATCAGATAATCCATCAGGATTTTGAATAACGAGTTTATAACTTTTTGTATTTTCCAATACAGGAATGTTTACCAATAGATCAACTTCATTGGTTGAACGATTTTGTACTCTTGCTATACCATCTTGAGGCAGTAATAATGCTGTTAGTCCCGATTGAAAATAATCACCACGTATTTGTATACGATGGTCCTGACCATCTGCAATGATATCAGGAACCGATCCATATATTATTGGCGATCTGTTACTTTTGATAAAAATCTTGCCAAAACCTTCCATGGCAAAATCATTTTTTATTCTAAATTGTTTATAGCCAACATTAATATTACTGGTTTTTATCTCCAGTCCAACTTGTAATAAATTCGGGGCAATACTTCTCCTCCACCCCGGTGTATTTGAAACCTGAATTGCAGGGTCATCAAACTCTATCATAGTATTGTCAAATAAACCTGTCCCTCTTATTGTCAACGTTGCTAACGTATAGTCTGTATCTGACAAACGTATAGTGTCGTTCATTACTTTTTTATTCTGACGGATCAAAATTGATTCGACAAATGGGGAATTTGCATACCTTACATCCAGAGTAAAATCCAGTTTTTTCTTTTGCAAAGAATCCAACACTACAAATTTATGTCTGCCGAATTCAGTAAATCCTGGTTCTATAACAAAATCAATCTGTAATTCATGAGAATTTATGGAATCAACTTTTGTTATATTAAATTTTTGAATTTTTTGCAAAGCAAAAATTGAATCTGTAGATGAAAACTGGGAACCTAAAGAATAGATCGTTCTGCTAAAATACGTAGAACGATCAGAGTTGAAAATCAATGCCGGTTCAAGTTGAACGGGATTAATTTGTGCAGAAGAAATTGCAGAAAAACAAAGGATTGTCAGGATAAATCTTGTTAATGAACGCATAGTCTATCATATTTTTGTAAGAGTAGTATTTATCAAAAATATAATAAATTTGTATTAAAAAGAAAACAAATAAAAAATTAGTTCAACATTACAAATTTAATCCATAAAATAGTATATAGGATTCACTTGTCTATCTTCTTTTATAACTTCATAATGAAGATGCGGCCCCGTAGCTCGTCCTGTATCACCAACTTTACCAATTACAGTATATCTTGCAATTTTTTGGCCGGGTTTAACCAGTACTTTGGAAAGATGCGCGTATTTTGTTTTAAAGCCAAAACCATGATCGATAATAACATACTTGCCGCGTAATTGATTGGGAGTATATTTACTAACAGCTTCTATAACAATTCCATCCGCCGTAGAATAAATATCTGTACCACGGGGAGCTGAAATATCTACACCATTGTGGTGCTTGCGTTGTCCGGTAAATGGATCAATCCTGTAACCAAAGCTATCACTTATTCTTCCTCTACGTACAGGATGTATTGAAGGAGTTTGGCGTAACTGACTGGAATTTTTATTATATTTTGTTACTATTTCATCTCTGCTATCAATCAAAAGATCCAGACGGTGTGATAAATTGAATAATTGCTGATCAACATTTTGTGCGAATCCAAGTAAAGACTCGTTGACTGAACTATAGCCGGTAATAACTGCTGGAGATTGACCACCGGTACCCAATCTGCGTATATCAGGATTAATTGTTGGAATATCTACAAATACTCTTAAATCATCATCCTGACGCTCTAATGAAACAACTTTATTATCAAGTTGTACCAGCTTTTGTTCAAGATTATAAATCTGATGTTCAAGCTCACTATTGGCTTTTCTCAAATGTGAAATTCTCCAGTTTTGATAAATACCAGTGAACATTTTGAGTGAAACAGAGATTAATATTGTCAAGGTCAAAATAAAAACAAGTGATACAAAAATCACTTTTTTTCTGTCAAAATTAATCTGCCTTACACTCGATTTTCCAAATGAGAAATACATCATTTTCAAACAACTATTTTGCATATCCATAATAAAAGTTCCACTTGTTGTAAATTGATTCTTAAACAAATCTACTACAACTTTAGCAAACATTATACCAAAATAAAATACAGTTTAAATCATTGTTTTTTATGAGGTGAAAAATATACACATAAACGATTGTTTGGAAAAATTGTTGCATAAAGTAAACAATTTCGAGGCAAAAATGCTTAAATTTGCCTTAAATATGGATAATTTTGTGTACTTTATGCCTCACTGGGAAGTGTCACGACAAAAGTGGATCCACTATCTTTAACACTTTTAACGATAATTTTTCCCTGGTGTTTGTCAATAAATTCCTTAATAATGAGTAATCCCAACCCCGCCCCTTGTTCATTTTTGGTGCCTGGAGTTTTGATCAAATGACCAAGCTTGAATAAGTGATCCAATCTTTCATTTTCAATACCTGTACCGTTGTCTGAAATTTTAATTTGGTAATCCGAATCATTTTTTTCTATACTGATAATAATTTTTCCATCTGGATAGGAATATTTGATCGCATTATTGATCAGATTATTAAAAATAACACTCAACATATTTCTATCAGCAGTAATTAAATGTTCTTTTTGATTATTAAAATAAATATTCAAATTTTTCTGATTAGCATCGTTAGCAAGCAATAAAATACTTTCATATAACACAGAGGTCAGATTTAATCGAGTAGGATAAAATTTTATTTCTCCGGAATTTGCTTTTGACCATCGCAATAAATTTTCAAGTATAGTATAGGTATGTTCAGCGGAATCATTTATTGCGCTTATGTATTCTTTTTGAAGCGTACGATCAAAACTGTCAAACTTGTTATATAAAATTTTAGAAAAATTCAACAGAATTGTAAAAGGGCTACGTAAATCGTGAGATATAATAGATAAAAACTTGTCTTTTGTATTATTAATTTCATGTAACTCAAGTATCGTCTGGTAATTTGTAAATTGTTTTTCAAAACGAATAAAAAACTCGTCAGGATTACATGGTACTGTTACAACATCTGAACAACCTGCATGAAATGCAGCTATTGTATCTTTTTGATTATTACAATTATTGACAAATATAATAGGATGGAATAATAGTTGAGGATGGTTTCGTACTTGTTCACAAAAGGGAAGCAAACTCTCTACTTTACTATGATTAATAAAAACAAAACCATCATAGTCCTGGTATATTAATGTTCGAAGATCAAAATTTGAAATTAAACATGATTCATAATGGAAACGTGGATTTTGAAAATTTTTTTTAAATATTTCAAATCCGGATAGATGTTGATGAATTAGTAAAATCTTGTATTGTTTATGGATTGCTACAGATCGATCTGTCATTTATCCCTCATGTTGAATCAACAATCTATATAAAACATGTCCGCTTGATTGGTACTTGCGTTCAAATGGTGTTACAGCTGATTCAGGATTATAAATTTCTACTTTACTTTTGCACCCCGCAACATGTTCAAAAGCAAGTGAAAATTCTTCAAGATAAATTTTCCAATTACTACGCAATTCTATAACATTAGAAATTTTAATCAATTCCATAAAAATGGGGTGAGCATGAAATCTTTTTTTGACGTCTTTTTTAAGTGGCCACGGATTCGGATAAAGCAAGTAATGTTTTTGAACCTGCCAATCATACTGATTGACAAGGGGCCAAAAATCAATTAAATTTGTTCGATAAAAAATAACATTATTGTGTTTCACTTTACTGGAAAAATTTTTATCCAGACGGTGTATAGATTTATCTACGCCTATAACCAAATTGTTTGGATTTTTCTCAGCTATGCTTAATGTGCTCTCTCCCACTCCACAACCTGAATCAAGTATGATTGGCATTTTATGTTTTTTAACTTGATCATCGAGCATTAAAAAACTTTCCACAATCTGATTTGATATTTGACGTTGAAACGGCTTGTTGCTGTATCTATCCAATAATTTTATTAAATCACAATGAACATCAGCTTGGTTTGATTTAATGATTCTACTATTTCCAATCAATTCTTACTTTTCCTTTTAATTATCAATAAAAATTAAAGTATTAAAAAAAATTAAATTCAACAACATCTTGATAAAAAAAAACAATAAATCACAATAAAATCAAAATAATAACGATAAAATACTTGTTTCGGGTAACAGCATTCATTATCTTTTAAAAAATCCATCATTTATTAATGGGAGTTCGATGATGGCACCTGAATCTCATGGGGACCAAATTTACAAATCAACGGATTTATTGGACCGTAAGTGGATTGATGTGAATATACCATGCAAATCTGCATGTCCTATTATGACAGACATACCCGGGTATATCAAAGCAATATCTGATGGTGATTACAAAACTGCCTATTTAATTAATCGTAAAGATAATGTGTTACCTTCTATTCTGGGAAGAATTTGTCATCGCCCTTGTGAAAGTGCATGTAGACATGGATGGGATGGTTTAGGAGATCCTGTTGCTATATGCTTTTTAAAAAGATCAGCAGCTGATTATGGTTTTAAAGAATTTAAAAATGGCAATAAACCTAACGGAAAAACCGTTTGTATTATTGGCTCTGGACCTTCCGGTTTAACTGCAGCAAATGATTTGGCTATTCGGGGCTACAAGGTAACTATTCTTGAACAATTTTCTAAAGCAGGCGGCATGCTGCGTTATGGTATTCCCCGTTTTAGATTACCTAATGATATTGTGAACCAGGATCTACAATCTATTTTAGATTTGGGTGTTACCTTGAAAACCAACATAAGAATAGACAATTATGATCAGATCAAAGAATTGAAATCTGAATATGATGCCGTGATAATGGCCGGTGGTTGTATGGCGCCTAAACGATTAGACATTACCGGGCTGGATTCAAAAGGAGTCACGTGGGGTCTAGATTTTATGATGGACGCCAACACAAACACTTTTGACCATAAAATGAAAAATGTTATAGTTGTTGGTGGTGGATTTACCTCTGTTGATTGTACACGTATGGCTTTTCGGATGGGTGCAAAGAATATTACACTTTCTTTTCTTTTTACAAGAAATGAAATGACAGTTGGTGAACACGAAATAGAAGACATGGAAGCAGAGGGTATTGATTTTTCATTTCTGGTCACCCCTATTGCTATCGAATCTAAAAATGGTCAGGTAACGGGTGTTAAATTTAAACGTAATGCCAAAGGGGCAAATAATCAATTAACACAAATCCCAGATTCGGATTTTGTAATTCCTGCAGATACTGTGATATTTGCAATAGGGCAGGAAGAAGAAAAGCACCTGGTCAAAGATCTAGAACTGGTAACGAAAGGAATTTATACTGCTGGTGATTTTAGAAACGGTGCTTCCACAGTTATTCAGGCTTGTTCTGACGGACGTAAAACCGCTCAGCTTGTCCATAAAGATCTTGCCGGCCTGTGTGGTTTTGAAGATATTGTAACTATAGAGCCTATTAAAGAAACTGGCAGAATTCGCGAATATGATTTTATTCCTTTGCAGCCAATGGATAAAATTCCTATTTCAGAAAGATCGATAAAAGAAAAAGAAGTAGATACAGGTTTTAGCGAAGAAAAATCATTAAATGAGGCAAAGCGATGTTATCTCTGCCATTACAATTTTCAAATCGACATAGATCGATGTATCTATTGCCTTGCATGCATTGATGTAATGCCTGTTGATTGTATTAAAATGGCCAAAGATATTACCGTAACGGAAGATGGAAGCATGAAACCGGTTGAAGCTGAAAATTGGGGTCAGGTACAAGCAATTGTAATTGACAACGACAAATGTATCAGATGCGGTAATTGTGTACGAGCTTGTCCGGTAGATTGTATTTCTATATCCAAATATACATTGACAACTATAGAAAAATAAAAAATAATTCAATCCCGCTATTTGGAGAATTGTTATGAAAGTGATCATCATCGGTGCTGGAATAGCCGGTATGACAGCTGCTTCAACAATAAAAAAGACGGACCCGCAAATTGATGTTACGGTCATTGGAAAGGAACCTTATCTTCCCTATAACCGCTATCTTCTCACCGAATATCTTTGCGATCAACTTGATGATTCACAACTCTATTATTTGAATCTGGATGAAATCAAAAAATTGGGGATAAAATTTCGCAAAGGTGAATCCGTTAAAGCAGTTGATCCGGAAAACAAGAAAATTAAGCTCTTTCACAATGAAGTATTATCTTTTGATAAATTGCTAATTGCAACAGGTGGACGTCAGCATCTGGGGCCCTTGCTAAGTCCCTTTTCACAACTCATACAATCCTATTACACACTGCAGGATGTACAGCTTTTAAAACGTAATTTAGATAACATTGAACATTGTGTAATCTATGGAGAAAATCTGAGCAATCTTGATCTTTTAGCAGGTATGTATAATCTGGGAAAAAAAATCACCTATATAACCCGTCGTGACCAGGTACTCTTTCCCCTTTTACAATCGGAATTTGCAGATTACATACATGATTTCATTCAAAATAAAGGAATTGAAATAATTACCAACGATAAACCTGTTTATGTTGAAAAGAAAGATAATAAATACCGAGTATTAACGCTTAAAAATAAAAAAATTGATACAGATATTATATACGCCTGGGATGACAGGAAGCCAAACATTGATTTTTGTCAACCCGATAAGGTCTATCAAAAAAAAGGGATATTGGTTGACACACATTTGCAAACATCTATCAAGGATATTTATGCGGCAGGTGATTGTACGGAAATATATCACCCAGTTTTGAAAAACTATTGGATTAATTTCGGTTGGCCAAACGCCCAGGAACAAGGAGAAATTGCCGGTAAAAATATTGCCGGAAATAAAATTGAATATCAGATACATGAAACATTATCTTTTAAATTAATGGGAAAACCCTTAAAAGCCCGCTGGTGGGAATAAACGAAACGGTAGAATATGGAACATAAAGAATTATCTATTAGATTTTGTGGTATTGCCGGTGATGGTATTGTATCAGCAAGCCGGATTGTTGCCAATTCTTGCGCTGGTATTGGCCTTAATGTAATGGTAAATGACATTTACAGTGCTGAAATCAGAGGCTTGGGCAAATCAACCTCCACTGTAAGATTCTCAAATTCCAAAGTTTATAGCATGGGAGACGGAATTGATATATTGGTGGGTCTGGCTTCACTTGAATCGATTGATGAACTTGAAGATATGGTTCCTGGTGGCAGTATCATCTATGATAGTAGTTTAACATCAGATATTCCTGAAGATGAAAGCCTTGCTTCACATATTAAACCCAACATGCAGGGATATGGCGTTCCATTGAAAAAACTCTCAAATCAGGCAACCAATACAAATAAGGGACGTAATATTGTAGCAATTGGTGCATTTTGCTATCTATATGGACTACCTCGGGACATTTTTAAAAATTACATTAAAAAAATATTTACCCGCAAAGGTGAAAAGGTTGTTAATACCAATTTAAAAGCTTTTGATTTTGGTTATGAATATTGCCAAAAAGAATTTCCTCTGGATCATGAATTTCCTATTCAAACAGGTGCAAAACCATTAACAATGATTAGTGGTAATGAAGCATTGGCCAGAGGAGCAATGGATTGCGGTCTTAAATTTTTTGCCGGTTATCCTATTACCCCTGCTACCAAGATCATGGAAATCTGCGCGACAGAATTACCCAAACTAGGTGGATGGACAATTCAGGTTGAAGATGAAATTGCTGCCGCTGGCGCAGTTTTAGGCGCATGGTATACTGGTACACGCTCTATGACAGCTACCTCTGGCCCAGGATTATCATTAATGAGTGAGCTTTTAAATCTATCCGTAATGGCAGAAATTCCTTCAATAATCATCAATGTGCAACGCGGTGGACCGGCAACAGGATTACCAACCAAACTTGAACAAGCAGATTTAAACATTGCACTTTATGGCGGATCAGGAGATTCTCCGCGTGTAGTTATGGCCCCTGCCGATATTAAAGATTGTTATACAGGAGTACAAACCGCATTTGATTTGGCTGAAAAATATCAGACCCCTGTAATTTTTCTGAGTGATCTTTTTTTAGGGCAACGGGTTGAAACCGAAAGTCTGGAACTCAATATCAACCGTAACCGTTCAACTCGGATAAAGCCAACAGCGGAACAGTTGCAAAATTATAACCGATATGAAATGACACCAGACGGTATTTCTCCATGGCTTGTACCGGGTGAAGAAGGCGCTTTTTATTCTGTAACCGGGCTTGAGCATAATCTAAAGGGAAATCCGAACTTTGAATCGGTTGTTCACAAAGACATGACATCAAAAAGATACAGAAAGTTTAAAACAATGGTGCAAGACCTGCCTCCTGTAGAGATCATAGGTGATGAGGATGCAGATGTGGGCATAGCAAGCTGGGGCTCAACTATTGGCGCAATTCTGGAAGGCATGGAGCTTGCCCGGCAAAAAGGTGTTAAATCTAAACTGATAAAAAGTATTATGATATATCCACAAGATGAAAATGCTTTTAACGAATTTTTCAACAGCTGCAAAAAGATTATTGTATTTGAAATGAATTATCAAGGTCAATATGCCGCGTTGCTCAAATCGACCTACAATATTAAACCTGTTGAGGTACATATCCCCTCTGTAGATCCGGTAAGTCCGGCAAAAGTTGCAGAAAAGATTCTTGAGGTACAAAATGACATTAAATAAAAGGTCCGTTCTTGATGCACTAGACCGAGTTAAAATTGAAAATAAAAGTAAATGGCGTGGTAACTTGCCTACATGGTGTCCCGGTTGTGGACATTTTACAGCGTTAAATGGACTATATGAAGCTGCCAATGAGCTCAAAATACCCCCAAAGAATTTTGTTGTTGTATCTGGTATTGGTTGTTCTGGTCGCTTTCCCTTCTTTGTAAACGGATTTGGTTTTCATGGACTGCATGGACGTGCAATTCCTATTGCAACAGGAATCAAAATTGCTAATCCGGAACTATCGGTTGTTGTGGTTGGTGGTGATGGTGATGGTGTTGGGATTGGTGGCGGTCATTTTCCTCACGCTGCAAGAAACAACCTCAATATAACATATATCCTGTTGGACAATAGCATTTATGGTTTAACCAAAGGCCAGGTCTCACCTACATCGCCAATGGGAATGATTAGCGGCACTACTCCATATGGAAACATAGCGCGCCCTCTAAATCCAACTACTTTAGCTTTATCATATGGGGCAACCTTTGTCGCTCGCGTTTTTAGTCGTGAACGTAAACTAGTTTCTCAAATTGTTAAAGAAGCTATACAACACCCGGGGTTTTCATTTATTCATGATCTATCTCCTTGTGTTGAATTTAATAAACTCATTACATATAAAAGCTGGAACCAGGTAGTAGGCAAATTTCCTGATGATTATGATGTAACAGATAGAGCAAAAGCTTTGCAATATGCCGAGAGCAAAGAACCTATTTATTTAGGTTTGTTTTTTAAAGAAAAAATTGCCACATTGGATGAGAACATTGACTCTGTGTTTAAAAAATTAAAGGAAAAATAAACCTTTACCGGAAAGGAATAGTTTTGCTGCAACGTAGAGAATTCCTTAAACATGTACTCGGTGCGGCCACTGCCTTTTTACCTATCCCCATTTTAAATTGTGCAACTCGAAAATCAAAACCCAATATCATTTATATCTTAGCGGATGATTTAGGTTATGGTGATTTAGGTTGTTACGGCCAAAAAGAAATTCAAACTCCCAATATCGACAAATTAGCCAATGATGGTATTTTGTTTACTGATCATTATGCCGGAAGCACAGTTTGCGCCCCCTCCCGTTGTTGCCTTATGACAGGCACACACACAGGACACGCCAGAATTCGTGGAAATGCTCTCATTCCACTGGAACCCAGTGACCTGATAATTGCTGAATTATTAAAAAAGGCAGGCTATTCAACCGCTCTCGTTGGAAAGTGGGGCTTGGGTGAAACAGAAACCACCGGTGAACCCAACAAAAAAGGATTTGATTATTTTTTTGGTTATTTAAACCAAACACGTGCTCACAACTATTATACGGATTGGATCTGGCGGAATCATGAAAAGATTAAACTTGATAATAACATAGTAATGTCTGAAAATGGATATTCGAAAGGCATAGGAAGTGCATCTATAAACAAATCTACTTATTCTCATGATTTATTTACCCGGGAAGCACAAACTTTTATTGATAAAAATAGAAACAATCCCTTTTTCCTGTACCTTGCTTATACCATCCCCCATGCAAATAATCAATGGAACCTTGTTGAAGCAGAACATGGCATGGAAGTTCCTGATTATGGAATTTATAAAGATAAAAATTGGCCTTTGGCTCAAAAAGGTCATGCTGCCATGATTTCAAGAATGGACAGTGATATTGGAAAAATTGTTGAGCACTTGCAAAACCTTGGATTAACAGAAAACACAGTAATCATGTTCTCAAGTGATAACGGACCACATAAAGAAGGATTAAATGATCCTGATTTCAATGATAGCAATGGTCCATTACGAGGCATAAAACGTGATGTCTACGAAGGCGGCATTCGGGTTCCTTTTATTGCAAAATGGCCAGGCAAGATCAAACCCGGTACAAAAAGTAATCACATCTCTGCGTTTTGGGACCTCCTTCCTACTTGTGTTGAACTTGCTGGAATTGAAATCCCTGAAAATATCGATGGAATATCATTCCTGCCTACGCTTTTAGGCAAATCTGAAATTCAAAAACAACATGAATACCTGTATTGGGAATTTCATTGGAACAAACCCACACGTTTTGCTCTGCGTATGAATTACTGGAAAGCTGTTCAGGATGGCCCGAATGCTCAAATTGAATTGTTTGATCTGGATTCTGATTTGGGTGAAACCACCAATGTTGCAAATGCACATCCGGATATTCTAGAAAAAGTTAAAGCAAGACTTGAAAAAGCCCATACTGATTCTGAATCCTGGCCAATAAGATATGAATAATTATGATACGAATAATTAGAGCCGACGAACGTCATTACACAAATCTGGGTTGGTTAAAAGCGTGGTGGCTATTTTCATTTTCCAGTTATTACGACCCGAATAACATCCAATTTGGAAATTTACGGATATTTAATCATGATCATATTGAACCTCAATGTGGCTTCCCAACCCATCCCCATAAAAACATGGAAATTGTTACACTGGTTCACAAGGGGGATATAACCCATCATGATAATATGAACAACAAAACTGTAATTTCAACCAATCAAGTCCATTCCCTCAGCGCGGGGACGGGTGTTCGTCATTCTGAAATTAATTTTTCAGAAAAACCGGTACAATATTTTCAAATCTGGCTCTATCCCAATAAACACAATCTAGAACCCACCACAGAAATTAAAAAAACAAGATCCCGAAATTGGTTAAACAATATTTACCCCATTGCTTCGGGCCAGGGTTTTGACGAAGCCGTGCACATAAATGCAGATGCAACCATATATAGATGCGATTTAGAACCGGATAAAACCTTGTTTTATGACCTTTATGATAAAAGACGAATATTTATATATAATATTTCAGGCATGTTTAATGTTAATGATTCTGTCATAAAAACAAATGATCAGGCAAGAATTGAACTTGAAAATCAATTACTCATCAAATCTATCAAAAAATCGAGTTTTATACTTGTCGACCTTCCATCTGAATTTGGTTGGGGTTATTCAGATAAAGTGCTTAAAGGGGTAAATATGCAAAACACAAAGAAATAATTACCTGTTTTATAAGGGGTGTTTTAATGAACAAGAAACATTTAATTGCTAGTTTACCAATTTTAATAATGGTAATTGGCATTATAATATTAAAAAATGCATGGGCCGCAATTATCGGCTATCATGCAATCATCTTACTAACAATCATTATAGCATCTGAAAGAAATTTTCAAATTTTATTTAAAGGATTTAACCTTACTTATTTGCTTATCTTTTCAGTGGCAGGATTAACTTCAGGGATATCAATTTATATTTTATGGCCAATTGTTTCGAATAGCGTGTCAATGTTATCTACATTGGAAACATTGGGTTTGAATGGTTTTTCTTTTTATATATTCAGCATCTATTATACTTTGACCACCCCTTTCCTTGAGGAATATTTTTGGAGAGACATTTTATTTTTAAATTCAACAAAACCGGTTTTAACAGATTTTTTGTTTGCTGCATATCACACTATAGTATTGTATCAATTTATTAAAATTGAATGGATTCTGTTTAGCTTTTTAATATTATCTCTAACAGCATGGATGTGGAGATTATGTAGAATGAAATTTAATGGTTTAATAATTCCAATTTTTTCTCACTTGATAGCTGATTTGAGTATAATTATTGCAACTCTTTTCTTACTTGAACTATAAAAAAAAATCTTTACATTGATTTCCGAATATCTTATTTTAAAACAAGGTATTAAATTTAAGGGGTATTAAAAGGGAAAATGGAGCAATTATGACCACTTTTGACGTTAATGCAGCAAATATGGGCAAGGTACTTTTTGTAGATGATGAAGCTAGTGTTTTAAATGTCATTCGAGACACTCTATTTCAAAATGATTTTGACATTGTTACAGCTTCAAGTGCTAAAGAAGGTATTGAAATCATTGAATCCGAACAAATTGATATGGTTATTAGTGATATTCGGATGCCGGAAATGGACGGTATGGAATTTCTCGAGTTGGTTAAAAAGAAATGGCCTTCCATTATTCGTGTTTTTCTCAGTGGTTATGTTGACGAATCCACTGCACTTCAGGCTTTAACTAATGGGCTGGTATCTACTTATTTTCCTAAACCGTGGGACACTACAGAACTGCGTGATGAAATTATTCGTATGCTCAAATTTCATCGTTCATTTAAAAACGATAAAATTCTTGATTTAATGAACAGTCTTGACAGATTACCCAGTCTGCCGATGTTATATCAGTATTTTATGAGTGCATTCCATAGAGAAGCTTCTTTTGACGAGTTTGCAGATATCATAAAACAGGATGTATCCGTAACAACCAAGATTTTACACATTGCAAACAGTGCTTTTTACAGACGTTTGGGAGAGCCAACAGCCTCAATTGAACATGCTATAATGACCATGGGGTTGAATGCTGTTAAAAACATTGTATTGGCAGTAACGCTTTCCACACAAAAGCCATTAAACTCGGTACAACAGCAATATTTTCAAAATATTAT
The DNA here is from genome assembly GCA_963693055.1 of bacterium. Classification (GTDB taxonomy): domain Bacteria; phylum Zhuqueibacterota; class Zhuqueibacteria; order Residuimicrobiales; family Krinioviventaceae. The sequence continues at coordinate 2,685,417 of OY843751.1, read as the reverse complement.
TGACCACTCTTCTATTGTAAATAAATACATTCAATTGTTCTATAAATTGAAATTTATGAAACCCATTAATTCCAAATACAATTCGGTTGGTATTACTCATGATATTGGTAAAATCATTTTACTTCAATACTTTCCAGACAGATTTGAACAAATTATTGAGCACCAAAAACAACATCCCTATATGAGTTTTTATGATTGTGAATTGGATATGGGTCTTGCAGGTAATACACACACAGAAGTAGGTGCTTTTTTGCTAAATTTGTGGAACCTGCCTCCTATCAGTATTGAAGTTGCACTTTTACACCACAGCTTTTCATCTGATTTATCAAAAAATAATGATATACTGCTTGTCTCTCGTTTTACAAATGATTTGGTAAACCGTATTGCTACTCAGGATGACATTAATGAAATTGATTACACTGAATTTGGTTATATTGAACTCCCGGTAGAAAAGATTAAAACAATCAGTGAAGAAATTAAATTTGATCTAAATGAAATTACAAGTGCAGTATAAAAAATGTGGCTGGAAATCAGCCACATTTAGAATCCATTCTTTTGTAATATTAATTATTCCCAAACAACCCATTTAACTCTACTTTTAACAATGCAATGAAATATTAGACCTGACTGGCATGTTATTTATTGTGAAAGATAAATAATGAGGTGACATATGAATCAATTGGAACAGCTAAAGCAGTATACAATAGTCGTTGCAGATACAGGGGAAATTCAGGAGATTCAAAAATACCAGCCTACAGATGCCACAACTAACCCTTCTCTGCTATACAAAGCAGCACAACGCGAAGAGTATCAACATCTTGTAAATGATGCCATATGTTTTGGGAACAACAATGCTCAATCCGAATCAGATAAACTTGAGCTCACTCTGGACAAACTGGCAGTAAATTTTGGCAAAGAAATACTTGATATCATTCCCGGAAGAATATCAACTGAAGTGGATTCCCGATTATCATTTGATACAGCAGCAACCATAGAAAAGGCCCATGAAATTATTGAAATGTACAAAGATGTGGGTATCGATCGCGATCGTATCTTGGTAAAAATTGCATCTACCTGGGAAGGTATAGAAGCCGCCAAAATACTTGAAAAGGAAGATATTAAATGTAATATGACGTTATTATTCAGTTTTGCTCAGGCAGTAGCTTGCGCACAAGCCAAAGTCACTCTGATTTCTCCTTTCGTAGGGAGAATTCTGGACTGGTATAAAAAATCCACGGGTATAGAACATTTTGAACCGCACAAAGATCCTGGAGTTGAATCTGTAACGCGTATTTATAATTATTACAAAAAGAATGGATTCAAAACTCAGGTTATGGGAGCTAGTTTTAGAAACACTGACGAGATTACAGAACTTGTGGGGAGTGATCTGTTGACTATTTCACCAAACCTGCTTGAAGAATTGAAAAATAAAACCGAACTAGTACAGCATAAACTCAACAAAGAAGCAGCAAGTAAAAACGGAGAATCCTTAATTGAAATTGATGAAAAATCATTTCGATGGATGCACAATGAAGATGCTATGGGAACAGAAAAGCTTGCAGAAGGTATTCGCAATTTCACCAAAGATACACTTCAACTTGAAAATTATATTAAAAATAAACTAGTCAACTGTTAAATTTAATTTAATATTGATTTTCAAGCCGTATAATAGTTTATTATTATGCGGCTTTTTTTAAGGGAGCAATTGTGAAGAATAATAACCATTTAAAATCAGAATCTATGAGGAAAATGACAGAAATGCTCTTATTGAATTGTGGAAGGAATGCGAATTGATCGTTCCCTGGAATGATCCGGATAAAGACATAGATATGAAAATTGCTTATCATCCACAAGGAATACTAGTAGCAGTAATAAATGATGTTTTGGCTGGTTCAGTAATGGTTTGCTATGAAGGTCATCGTGGTTGGGTCAACTATCTTGCCGTATCCCTTACACATCCGAAACAAGGTATCGGTAAGGCCTTAATGCAAGCAGCAGAATAATTGCTTAAATCTATGGGGTGTCCTAAAATTAATTTACAGGTTAGAAAAACAAATAAAAATGTAATTGCCTTTTATGAGCATTTGGGTTATTAAGACGACAATGTCATAGGAATGGGGAAACGCCTTTAAAGGCATTTCCCCCTATTCAAAATCAATTCCAGGTATAATCTCTATTTTCATCCGAGTGACAATACACATTACCACAGGTTGCGGTTTCACGATCCCATTGCAGATTTTCATTAACTTCTGCGGGAAGATTCCCGTCAAGGTGTAACGGGTCATCAAATGATTCAGGTTGATGGTGACATAATTCACAATACGGAGAAACTGCCATATGTGTCTGATGTGCACCAACACCCAAATAGGTAGTTTCAGAATGATCTGCTAAATCCTGTGGAGGTGCGGCATTAAAACCACTTCCATGGCAAACATTACAGGATTCCGGGCCTTGTTCACCCGAGTGACAAGTTGTACAACTGGTGTTTGTTGAACCACCAGCATAGTCCTCTCCGTGACACAACTGACATGAAGACAAATCCCAATATTGAGTTTTAATATATTTACCATGAGACACATCCGTTCCGCCTACCCATTCATGATTTTCAGGATGTGGATAAGACTCGTGACAGGTATAACAGGAAACCTCGCTGCTGCCTCCTTTATAATCTTCACCATGGCAAGCTGTACAACTTTCCAGGTTCCAATCCAGTGCTTTCACAAATGCGCCATGCCCTTCTTCTGTTGCAGTTAACCATGTATCATCATGCGGGTATGATTCATGACAGGTATAGCAGGAAACGTCACTTGTTCCACCAGCCAGATCCTCGCCATGACATGCTTGACAGGATTGTGTATCCCATTCCTGGGCTTTTACAAAACTTCCATGAGATTCATTGGAAGCCATATTCATCCACTCGGAATCATGCGGATACGTTTCATGACAGGTATAACAGGATACCTCACTACTACCACCTGCTAAATCTTCACCATGACATGTTGTACAATTTTCTACAGCCCAATTTGCATTTTTCATAAATGCACCATGACCATCTTCTGTTTCTGTTAGCCAGCTATCATTATGTGGAAATGATTGATGACAAGTATAACAGGAAACATTGGAAGTTCCGCCGGTATAATCATAACCATGGCAGGACTCACAAGATTCAACATTCCAATTTGCAGATTCTACATATTTTCCATGAAACTGATCAGATTCGGGTTCATTCCAGGATGCAAAGTGAGGATATGTTTGGTGACAGGTATAACAGGAAACATCACTGGTACCACCGCCATAATCAGATCCATGGCAGGTTTCACAAGATTGAATATTGTTTTCATCTGCAAGAATGAAAGAACCATGGCTTGCATTGGTTGTACCCATCCAGGTATCCATATGTGGATAATTGGCATGACATTGATAACAAGAGGTTTCGCTGGAACCGCCAGTATAATCCTGTCCATGACAACTCTGACAATTACCAACAGTATAATCGTGAGCTTTTAAATACTTGCCATGAAACAGTTCAGATTCAGACAGTGTCCATGTTGGAAAATGAGGATAAGAATCATGACAGGAATAACAAGAAATATCACTTTTCCCACCTTCATAATCCATACCATGACATCTGCTACAGGCATTAAGTTCCCAATTGTTGTCAATTACAAAGGCACCATGATTATTATCTGATCCCAATACATTCCAAACATCGGTATGCGGATAAGATTCATGACAACTGTAACATGAAACTTTAGAATCACCACCCATAAAATCATTTCCATGGCATGATTTACAAGAAACAAGACCTGAAGTTAAAACTTTGGTTCCGTGAAAATCTGCATTACCAACATTTGTCCATGATTCAGGATGCGATGTTGATGGCGTAGGTACCTTATCGTTTGAGCAACCGATAAAGACCAGTGAAATGCCGACCAGAATAAATATTATTTTCTTATACAATTCAACAGCCTCATTTATAATGATTAATTCAATTCAAATGTACGTTGTAAATTGAAACACATTTATTGCTGATTATGTCCAATGAATGTTGTAATCGAAATATAACAATGGTTTTCTCCAAAAATGAATGTGGTCTCAACAACTTTAATTACATTCAATATATTGATAAACATTTCACAACTTTTAAAGATCTATATAAAAAAGCAGCGTATCTAAAGAATGATAATCATAGATCCATATAAAATCAAGCAGATTATGTACTTTTTTCAAGCAACCTGTGAAAAATTCTACAAAACTATTTGATTATTGCATTATTATTCCTTAACATTTATCAGTTGGTTAACAATAGGAAAGGAAAATTATTATGAAAAAGGCGATAATTGTTGTTTTAGGTGCTGTGTTTGCCCTCACACTATTGACAACTCATGTATCAGCACAAAAAGACCAGGCAAAATACATTGGTGAAAAAAAATGTAACATATGCCACAAAAGTGCTAAACGCGGTAACCAACAAAAAGTTTGGATGGAAGGTCCGCATTCAAAAGCATATGAAGTGCTTGCTACAGAAGAAGCAAAAGCAGCAGCTAAAAAAGTGGGAGTTGAAGGAAATCCTCAGGAATCACCAAAGTGTTTAAAGTGTCATGTAACTGCTTATGAAGAACCTGCATCTGTTAAAGAAGCCTCCTTGACAATAGAAGAAGGTATTAGTTGTGAAGCTTGTCATGGACCGGGTTCGCTTTATAAATCATTAAAAGTTATGAAAGCCATGTATGATGGCACACAAGATTTTGCAGCAGTAGGAGCTGTAGAACCAACTGCAGAAACTTGTAAAAAATGTCACAATTCTGAAAGTCCTACATATAAAGAAATGGATTTTGCAGCAGCTATGCAAACTATAGCTCATCCAGTACCTAAATGATAAAACAATTTTGAATACTTGATATCATATCGGGTAATGAACGCTCATGAAACATCTAGTATTAATAAGACACGCCAAGTCAAGTTGGGACCATCCCAACTTGACTGATTTACAACGTCCTTTAAACCAACGCGGAAAGCATGATGCTCCGCTTATGGGAAAACGTTTAAAGGAGATGGGCGTTCTACCCGATCTCATAATTTCCAGCCCTGCCGTAAGAGCCCACAAGACAGCCAAAAAAATTGCCAAACAAACTGATTATCCCAAGAAAAACATCTCGCTTTACAAAGAATTGTATTTGAATGGTATCCATGCAATGTTTGAAAAAATTAAATCCCTGGATGAAAAATATAATACGGTTTATCTTGTTGGACATAATCCTGATATAACTTCACTAGCATATTTTTTAACAAATCATCATGTTGATAATATCCCAACTTGTGGCATATTTTATGTTACATTTGAATCATTGTTCTGGCAGGATATTACCGAATCAAGTGGAAAATTTAAGCTTTTTGACTTTCCTAAAAATCACAAGAATCTCTGATCTTTTCTTGAATTTTAATAGCTAAACTTTTTTTTACGAATCCTGTCAATGTTTCATTATTTTTGAATCTTGTTTACTTACTGTTCATCTATATAAAAAGACTCGGAGTATATGATGGTACCTGACCGTTCAGATGCATTGAATCTACTAAAAGAACACAATAGTAATACAGCCTTAATCAATCATGCACTTGCAGTTGAAGCAACAATGAGACACTTTGCAAAGAAATACAATCAAGATGAAGAAAAATGGGGTATTATAGGACTGATACATGATCTGGATTATGAAAAATATCCTGCTCTTCATTGTCAAAAATCCAAGGAAATGCTTGAGGAACATAACTGGCCCCCAGAGTATATCAGAGCAGTATTGTCTCATGGTTGGGAGATTTGTACAGATGTTAAACCTGAAACAGATTTGGAAAAGACTCTTTATACTGTAGATGAATTGACCGGATTAATAGCAGCGGTCGCCCTGGTTCGCCCTTCCAAAAGTATTATGGATGTTACTTTAAAATCCGTTAAAAAGAAATGGAATCAAAAATCATTTGCTGCTGGTGCAAATCGTGAAATTATAGAAAAAGGAGCTGCAATGATGGAAATTGAAATTAATTTACTCATTGAGGATGTTATATTAGCTATGCAAAAAGTATCCAAAGAAATTGGGTTATAATTGTTTACATATTTTTACTTGATAAAGAAAAAGAAAATTTGTAATATAGTATTTAATTAAGAAAAGGTAAGAAAATGAGTCAAGTTGTATATAATTCTATTAAAGAAAATATTGTTAAAGCTGAATATAATGAAGAAATTAACTGCTTAATTGCAAAATGGTATACAATGATCGCCTTTGAAGATCTTGAACCTTGTTACAGGGCAATGGCTAAAACTTTACAGCAATTTAAACCTCCTTGTGTTATTATGGATACAAGCGAAGCAAAAAATACCATTAGAACAGATGATCTTGAATGGATTGATACATTTTACTTTACACGTGCCGTACACTATGGGGCCAAAGATTTAATTGTTATTCCCCCTACAAGTGCAATAACAAAAGAAGCTATGAAAGACTATATGGATACGGCAGAAAAACAGGGAATTAAAATCCACATTGTTGAAAACTATAATGATGCATTAATAAAGGCTAAAGCTATTTCTGAAGCTAATCAGTAATTTTTTTCAGAAAAATTAGCTTGCCTCTATTAATATGTCTATAATATTACACAAATTCATATATCGTAGAAATTAGAGGCTTTCATGAGAAAAATTGGGGTGGTTTTAATTGTTTTTATTTTTCTGAGTTGTCAAAAAAACAATGAAAACAAAAGCGAATTTCAGGAAATAGAACCAGAAACATATCATAGTAGCAATGAAAATTCTGATAATTCAAATGCTGTAAAACATGATGATAAAACCAGTATAACAGATACGGCAGAAACATCATCAAAGCAGGTTGTTGAAAAACTGCCCAAGATTAAACCTGTAGAATACTCTCAGGTTATATCAGAAGCTGATCTTTGGTCTGCATACAATCAGGCACGTGATGAAATCACCCAATATAAAGAAAATGGTGATTTTGATAGTTTATTAAAATCATTAAACAAGGCTGCAAGCGTTGCTCAGAAATTAAACAGACCAGATATTGCATCCTGGCAATACAATAATATTGGCTTTTATTCTATCAACGAATTCAAAAAGAGAACAGAATACGCTAGCAGAATGAAAGATCTTGAAATCATGCCTTATGGTGATGAAAAAGTATTGTACGTTCAGGAAACGAGAGATAAAATTAACTCTGAAATAGATTTATTAAAATCTGCTCGCGAAAGCCTGTATGATGCAATGGAGTTAAACAACCAAGCACCTGATAAAAACAGAGAAAAAATTATTGACAGTAACCTTCAATTTGTTAACAGTATTTTTGAATTTTTGAATTAAAGATTATATTTTATGGAATTTATAAACTTGAGCATATTACTAACAGGTATTTTAGTATTTTGTGCTCGAATCATAGATGTTAGTATTGGTACCTTAAGAACCATATCAATAATCAGGGGCAAGACCAAGGTAGCTTTTATATTAGGTTTTTTTGAAATCAGTATGTGGTTACTGGTTCTTTCTACAGTATTGGATAAAGTGATACACTATCCAATCATTGCATTGTTTTATGCTTTTGGTTTTTCTACCGGTAATGTAGTAGGTATATTGATAGAAAGAAGGCTTGCTCTTGGACAAATTGTAATGCGTATTATAACTTCACAGCATGGTGATCTTATTGCATCAGAAATCCGTCAGGAAGGTTTTCCTGTAACCACTGTAAATGGAGAAGGTGCAAAAGGTGATGTACTCATATTATTTATTGCTTGTGAACGAAAGAATTTAAAAAGAATCATACCTATAATTGAAAAACATTCACCCTATGCATTTTACGTAATAGAACATGCCGGATCCATTAGTAAAATGTACAATCCTACCAGTGTCCCCCGAACCGGGTGGCGTGCAGTTTTAAAGAAAAAATAAAATATTGTGAAATATTCACTACTGTTTTTTAGTTATTTGTGTAAACAAATTAACTTCAAAGCTCAAATATGAAAGGGCCAACATGTCTAATTCTGTATTGACCAATAATCTTGGCTTCCCACGAATTGGTGCAAAACGCGAACTCAAAAAAGCCACTGAAGCATATTGGTCTAATAAAATTGATTCAAATGAATTATTAGAAACCGCTTCCGCATTAAGAAAATTAAACTGGAACACACAAAAAAAAGCTGGTATTGAACTGATCCCATCGAATGATTTTAGTTTTTATGATCAGGTATTGGATATGACTTGTACATTGGGTGCAATTCCTTCCCGCTTTAATAGGAACCAGAACACCACTGATCTTGATCTCATGTTTACCATTGCAAGAGGATTGTCAAAAATTGGTACAAGCAATGATAAAGCAACATATGCCAGCGAAATGACAAAATGGTTTGATACCAACTACCATTATATTGTTCCAGAATTAACATCAAATATGGATTTTAAACTAGCTTCTACAAAAATATTTGATGAATTTCAGGAAGCACTATCCGAAGGAATTAAAACAAAACCCGTACTTGTGGGACCCGTTACTTATTTAAAAATGGGTAAGGTATTTGGTGATGATGCCTCAAGCTTTGACAGATATACGCTTTTAGACAAAATGCTGCCTGTATATATTCAAATTTTACAAAAACTTGAAGAAATGGGCGCTGAATGGGTACAAATTGATGAACCCATTTTTTCACTGGATCTCACTAAAGAAGAACTTGAAGCATTAACCAAAACTTATAAAGTTCTTGCTGGTTCTGTCAATAAATTAAAGCTGATGGTAGCAAACTACTTTGGTGAAATACGAGAAAATCTGGCTGTATTTTTATCATTACCAGTTTCTGCTCTGCATGTAGATTCTGTTAGAGGCAGAAAAGAAATAGATACTGTAATTGAATCATTTCCTGAAAACAAAATTTTATCCATTGGTATTGTAAATGGAAGAAATATTTGGAAAAATAATTATAATGATTCATTATCAGTATTAGAAAAAGCAAAATCGACTTTGGGAGTTGAAAGCTTGATGATTGCTCCCTCCTGTTCAATGATTCATTCCCCGGTAACTATTGCGAATGAAAGTAAGCTTGACGCAGAGTTGTTAAACTGGATGTCTTTTGCTACTGAAAAATTGGATGAAATTGTTACACTAGCAAAAGCAATTTCCGGAGAAAATGTTCAGGAAAAGCTGGATTCAAACAAGGCTGCTAATGATTCAAGAAACAGTAGTACACGTATTCACAACAAGGCAGTAAAAGAACGTTCCGCAAAAATATCGAAAGAGGATCTTGAACGTTCATCTGAATTTGAAAAACGCCGTCAGATACAACAATCCAGTTTGAATTTACCTGCATTTCCTACTACAACAATTGGTTCATTTCCGCAGACACCTGAAATCAGAAAAATGCGGGCACTTTTGCGAAAAAATGAAATTACCCAAAAAGAATATGATGAATTTATTAAAACCCAAATTCAAGACACAATCAAAAAACAGGAAGATCTGGATATAGATGTATTGGTCCATGGCGAATTTGAACGTAATGATATGGTTGAATATTTTGGTGAACAACTGGATGGTTTTGTATTTTCACGATTCGGATGGGTACAAAGTTTTGGTAGTCGCTATGTAAAACCCCCAATTATCTTTGGTGATGTCTCCAGACCTGCACCAATGACTGTAGAATGGACACAATATTCTCAATCATTAACCGATAAACCGGTTAAAGGCATGTTGACAGGTCCGGTTACAATTCTTCAATGGAGTTTTGTTCGAGATGATCAACCCCGAAGTGAAACAACAAAACAAATCGCTCTAGCATTGAGAGATGAAGTTGTAGACCTGGAAAAAGCAGGAATCAAGGTCATACAAATCGATGAACCTGCGATACGAGAAGGCTTGCCTTTGCGGCAATCTGACTGGCCGGAATATCTTGAATGGGCAGTAGATAATTTTAAACTCTCTGCATCAGGCGTTCAAGATGAAACACAAATTCATACGCATATGTGTTACAGTGAATTTAACGATATGATTGAATCCATTGCAGCTCTGGATGCAGATGTTATCTCGATCGAATCCTCACGCTCAAAAATGGATCTGTTGGATGCCTTTGTTGATTTTAAATATCCCAATGAGATTGGTCCAGGTGTTTATGATATCCATTCACCAAGAATTCCAAATATTGATGAAATGGAAGAACTACTTGTTAAAGCACAAAACTATATTCCCAAAGAACATATTTGGGTGAATCCAGACTGTGGATTAAAAACCCGAAGATGGGAAGAAGTTATGCCTGCCCTTGCCAATATGGTAGAAGCAGCAAAGCGACTTCGAAAATAAACTATACCTTTTAAAATGCCAAATCTGCTTCGATTTGGCATTTTTTTTTATTTTATATTTGATTGCAATTTGTAATTTGTTATTTTAAATCAAATATAACTTTGGAGGGTTCAATGGAAAAGCATATTCATTTATTAAGTATTCTGTACATTGCGTTTAGCATTATGGGTGTTTTGACTGCACTCGTTGTATTTGTTATTCTTACAGGTGGCGGTATCTTATCTGGCGATGAACAGGCATTATTTATTACAAGTGCTGTAGGTACTACTATATCGACAATTATTTTTATTTTTTCCATTCCAGGTATAATTGGTGGTTACGCATTGTACAAAGGTAAAAACTGGGCCCGTATCCTAATTATGATTCTCGCAGCTTTTAATTTATTCAATATCCCCCTGGGTACCATATTGGGTGTTTATACCTTTTGGGTTCTCTTACAGGAAGAATCCATGAGATACTTTGATAAAACGTTAATTATGGATGAAGAACCTGTAGCATAAAAAAAATATATATTTTTAGTCATTATCTTGATTTTCAACTGATTGATTCAGTTCTTTTAATGCTTTGTTTATTTCTTTAATTTTTTCTTCATTTAGGGATTTTATTTTCTCCTCTAATACCTGAGTGTCTATTTTAACATTTTGAAGATCGTTTTCAATTGCAAGTTCTATTTGCTTCATAAATTCAGGATCGTTTAATTTATCCTGTACAATTGATAATTGTGCCTCATAATCTTTACTATTAACCATAACAGAATCTAAATGCTGTTGCATGAGTAATATATTTTCATGTAATTGATCAAAATCAATTGTATTGATTCTAGTTCCGAATACTGTAATGGTTCAAGGAAAATTTGAGAAAAGGCCACTTTAAAATAAGTTATAGTCCGAGTTTTTTCTCCTCACCCTTCCAACACTTGTGAGAAGGGATTCGAAAAAAAACTCTAAGCTGCTTTTCGTTCAAGTTGTGCCTTTTCCTTTCGTCTTTGTCGTGCTTGTTCAAGTTTCAAATCACGTTCTTTGAAAATGATTTCAGCCCGGCCACATAACATATCATACGGAGCGATATAGTTTATGCCGCTATGCAGTCGTTTATGGTTATATTCATGAACATATTCAGCAACTATTTTTCTCGCATCCTCCAAACCCAGAAAGCTTTTAACACGAATACATTCATTTTTGATTGTCTTGTGGAATGCTTCCTGTTTTCCATTTGCTTGTGGATGATTGACCGATGTTCGTACATGTGTCAGATTGTTCAATCTCAAAAAGGATTTAAAATCGTTGGCAATGAACTGGGTGCCATTATCTGAAATGATCCTTGGTGTCTTGTCCGGATATTTTTCCAGAGCCCGTTGAAGTACGATCTCCACATCGTATTCCTGCATATGTGTTCTGAGCTCATGGTGCACAATAAAGCGGGAATATCCGTCAAGTACAGAGATCAAAAACAGGTGTGATCCATGAAAGTTGACATAGGATATGTCCATGTGCCAGTGCTCATGAGGTTTCTTTGGCTGCACGAATCCTTTCCGTTTTACCTCTAAGGTCTTGTTATTCCAACGACTTGTCAAGCCTGCCAGACGCAATATCCTGTAGCTTGTTGACGGGCTGACGGCAACAATGTCGTTATCCAGCATCTCATAGGTTAAACGTCTATATCCGGTTTCCATGTGATCTTTTTTGTAATCAATTATCGCCTGTTTTTCCCACGGCTCAAGCCAAAAGTCGCGCGGCGTATCGCTGTTGTGCCTATTGGGTTGTCCAAATCGTTTTTGCCAGTCATGGTACCTGGCCCACGATAATCCTGCCGCGTTGAGCAAGGTGTTAACTGGCACATGGGTTTGTGTTTTTAACCGGTCAAATGTAGTGATAATGTCATCGCGTATGTCAGGGGCTACCCAACGATCTTTCAGGGGGCCCCAAAATACTTTTTTCGCAAATCAATCACCTCTGTTGACAGCTCGGTAATCACTTCCTGCATTTTGATCACTTTATGCTCAAGTTGTTCTTCTTTGCGGGTTTTATCTTTACGATTTTTATGCTGGCCGGAAAAACCATCAAGTGCGTTTTCAAAGAGTTCTTTTTTCCATCGCTGGATCACACCAGGATGAACTTTATATTTTTCAGCTAATTCGGATATCTTGACATTATTTTCCAAATGTTCACGTAGTATCTGTACTTTGGCTTCGGCTGTAAATCGTTGTCGGGTACTCAATGGGCCTCCTTTGTTCTGTTTTATCTAATTTAATAATTTTGGCCCATTTCTCAAATTCAAAGATAAGCATTACAAGTATTATTGCTTTCTGATTTATCATTGTTCTCCACAGGTATTGTTTCAGAAAGATCTTTATGTAATAGTGAATCTGAGATGTTTTCATTTTGTGAATGATTTGTTGAATCGGTATTATTAATTCCAGATTGAGCATTAGCAGAAAATATGCATAAACCAATAATGAATAATGTAAGCAGCAATGTCTCTCCCAGTCTGTTACTTTCCATTACAACAGGATTCGTAATTCGTTTTATCCGTTTAAATACCTGGTTGTTATTCTTAATAGCTGTCATTGCAATGGAAGGAGATGTTAAATTAAATTGATACAATTTTTCCAGAGAGCGAGCGTACAAAAGTGAATCAGAAACAACAGTTATTGGAGTTATATTCTAATGTTGTGGATGACTTGAAAAAATAAATAAAAAAGCGTATCCTATAGTTTTTAAGTATTTTTTTTCGACCAAGAAAAAAGATAAAACCAAAAAGGACACGCTATGAAAAAAGGTAATACAACAAAGTCAGAACTGCAAGCAGAAACCACAACATTCAATAAAAGTTTGGATGAAATTATTCGAAATGGAGCGCAACAAATATTGGCAGCAGCCATAGAAAACGAAGTTCAGGAATACCTTGATCGCTATAAAAATCACAGAGATGAACAAGGTCACCGCCTGGCCGTACGCAATGGTTCCATGCCGGAGCGCACAATATTGTCCAGTTCAGGTCCAATAACGATCCGGCAGCCGCGAGTGGATGACAGGAAATTACGGCAGGAACATGGCGTAGAAGGCTTTACAAGTGAGATACTACCCAAATACCTGAGACGGACACCCAGCCTGAATAACCTGATACCTGCCCTTTATTTGAAGGGCATTTCGACACAGGACTTCCCGGCTGCATTGTCGGCTATACTTGGAGATAAAGTCAAAGGACTTTCAGCCAACACGGTTGTGCGCTTGAAAGAAGAATGGGAGTCAGAGTACAAGCAATGGGCCAGGCGTGATCTGTCCGGCAAACACTATGTATACATCTGGGCCGATGGTGTCTATTTCAATGTTCGATTGAAAGGCGTAAATCCTTGTATTTTAGTGATTATTGGAGCGGACGAATATGGGCGAAAAGAGCTTTTGGCGGTCAAAGAAGGCTTTCGAGAAAGCGAATTGAGCTGGAAAGAACTGCTGTTGGAGTTAAAGGACCAGGGACTTGAGATGGGACCGAAACTGGCAATCGCAGACGGTGCCCTCGGTTTTTGGAAAGCTTTGCCACAAGTTTATCCCGAGTCTCGTGAACAGCGCTGCTGGGTCCACAAGACAGCCAACATATTGGATAAGCTACCGAAAAGTGCGCAGACAAATGCCAAATCGCTTATTCATGAAATGTATATGGCTGAGACCAAAGAAAATGCGTTAATCGCTTATCATAGATTTATCAAAATTTATGAAGACAAGTATCCCAAAGTTGTTAATTGTCTGGTAAAAGATTATGATCAACTTTTTACTTTTTATGATTTCCCGGATTCACATTGGCAGCATATCCGGACCACGAATCCCATTGAATCTACCTTTGCTACAGTGAGACTCAGGACGCGGAGAACAAAGGGCTGCGGTTCAAGTCAGGCGACTTTGACTATGGTTTTTAAACTGGCTAAAGAAGCGGAAAAACGGTGGCGGCGTTTGAGAGGGTACAAGTGGATACCATTTGTGATTAAAGGAGAAAAATTTGTGAATGGTGAACCGGAAAATCAGGAATTGTTTAAGTTGGCAGCTTAACTTTTATGAAATGGATACGCTTTTTGATCCACAACTATTGACAATAACTCCAGTTATTGCCCTATCGTCACAGCATTTTTCTCTTTCCTGTTCAATGATCGATACAAACCACCAAAAAACCGGATGATAAAAAAACACAGGTTTAATAAAAGAAATTATAATGTTTATCAAATAGTCATTTCTCAATATATGAGCAAGCTCGTGTGCAATGATAGATTCTATTTGTTTGGTTGAAAAACCTGTGAATACGCCAGCAGGCAGTAAAATGACGGGTTTTAGATAACCAATAACCATGGGAATTCGAACTTTGGAAGATTCAAACACATGAAAATTTTTCAAAATACGCATCTGATTTGCAACTAAATTAAAAACTTTGGCTAATTCAGGATTAACACTTTTTATATTTCGTGTTTTCAGGTAGTGAACCCTTAACAAATCTTTTGAAATTTGTAATATATGAGCAAGCACTCCAACTAACCATATCATAGTTATTATTGGTAAAAAAGGTTCAACATTTATCAATAATATTGTGAAAGCATTCGGAGTGATTGGAATAATGCTTTGAGTTGAATTAAAAACCTGGACTTTAGCAGTTTGAGTTATTATTTGTGACGTATGATGGGTATTATAAAATGAAATAATAAATGTAACAACAAAAGTGATAAACATGAAAAACATAGCTGAAATAGCTATATTGTATTTAATTTCCGGACGTTCATTTTTAATAAAAACCAAAAAAATACCAGCCAAAAATCCAATTAATATTCCCTGCCAGATAGAATGAATCAAGGCCAAGCCGATTGCATGAGTAACGGGAGTTGATATAAAACTCGTATTAATCATTGTTTTCTCCTTCGAGTTGATCAAGGTACTGACGAATTTTATCCAGTTCATTTTTAGAGCGGGTTCCACTACCCAATGCCTGCATTACCAATTTAAATGATGATCCATCAAATGCGGTTTTTACAAGCTTGTCTAATAAATCCTGACGGGTTTTTTGTTGCTCAATAGAAACCGTATAATAATGAACTTTGCCTTGCTTTGTCCTTGTGAGGTAACCTTTTTGATACATGATCTGCATTATTTTCAAAGTTGTAGTATACCCCACTTTTTTTTCTTGATTTAACAGATTGTTAATTTCCCGTACAGTTCTGGGACTTTTTTCCCACAATAACTTTAGAATCTCTAATTCTGAATCGGTTGGTTTATAGTCGGACATAATAACTCCAATTTAATACGAATCATTTCGTAGTTAGCATTTAATACGAAGCTCTTCGTAAAAAGTTCCAAATAAATTTAATTTTTTTATTTTAGGTTAAATTTACTTATATTGATAAAAATTTAATAAACTTAAAGATCAAGATAAATGCATATTAAAAGTATTACAGTAGATCCAATCCAGTTTCCAAAAGAAGATTGTTACCCCTTTAACATTAATTTATTCAAAGAAAGAATTACCATTCCATTCAAATCAAATGTTACTTTTTTTGTTGGGGAAAACGGATCCGGAAAAAGTACAATTCTTAAAAGTATGGCTAAAAGAGCTGGAATCTATATCTGGAAAGGCATTGAAAGATCTAGAATCGAAAACAATCCATATGAAGAAATGCTTTACCAATATATTGATATGCCCTGGAATGATGGTGTTATACAAGGATCTTTTTTTTCTTCTCAGCATTTTCACAATTTCAGTCAAATTGTTGATGAATGGAGTTCTATGGATTCAGGATTGTTGGATTATTTTGGTGGCAAATCATTAATGACTCAATCCCATGGACAATCTATTTTATCATATTTTACCGCCAGATATGAAAAAAAAGGAATTTATTTTTTGGATGAACCAGAAACAGCACTTTCACCATCCAGTCAAATTTTATTTATTAAACTATTGCAAAAAATTATTAAAAGTGATAACATCCAAATGGTAATTGTATCACATTCTCCCCTTTTACTTGCATGTCCTGGTGCTGATATTTATTCATTTGACACACCAGGTGGCAGCAAAATTGATTATAAAGAGACCAGTTATTACCAGGTATACAAAAAGTTTTTAAATAATCCGGATGAATATATTAGTAATTGATATTTATTAATGATATCAAAGGAAAGTCATGCCAACCACAATTAGTATATATTCTATCCCCCCACTTATCAGCATGGTGTTTCTCTTTTCACTTTCTATCGTTTCATATTTTTCTGGAAAAGGTGGATCACAATGGAAAATGCTTTCAATTTTCAGTTTATTACTGGGAATGGCTACCCTGTTTACTTTTCTAGCAACACGCAAAGAAATGACAATTTCCGAAGAACATTTGAGGATTGTTCCCTTGTTTGCAATATTTTCCATTATCTTTGCAATCATGTATTCAAACATTTTAACAGGAAAAGGGCAATTCAAAGTTGTAAAACTATTTGGTAAAAATATACCTGTATGGTTTTATTTTTTTCTGGGGTTAATTTTATGGTCAATTACGCTCTATGTTCTCAAAGAGACACATTTATTTATTAACAATATCGAACGTATTAACTCTACTAAATTTCAAATAAAATTTGGTCCCATCTCTATAATCTTTTTATTTATACTGGTAACAGGCTTAGGTAAGATTTTATTTTCACTTAATACAGCTTTTAGAAAATCCAAAGATAAAATTTTCAGAGAATATCTCTTTTTAAACATCATTGCATTCCGAATAATATATGGATCTGTAATTTCTTTGATATATATTCTACCTCTTTTTAGGATTAATTGGCAAATCTATGTTTTTCTAGCTTTTCCTATTGGTGTAGTTATTTTCTATATAGCAATACTTCGATATCAATTTGGCATGGTTGAAGAATTAAATGAAAATCTTGAAACCAAAGTAAAGGAAAGAACAATAGAGCTTGAAAATACACAATCCCTATTGGTTGAATCAAAAACAATGGCTTCTGTTGGCCAATTGGCAGCTGGAATAGCTCACGAAATCAATAATCCTATTGGTGCCGTAAAAAGTATGCAACAATCGGTTAAAAGTGCAACAGGTAAGCTTGAATCTCATATTAAAGAGAATTATATCAAAGAAAATGACAAAAAAATTGAAAATTACTTTAAAGTATTACGCGAAGCTAATCGTGTGACCGAAGATGGTACAAACAGAATTACTGAAATTGTTAAAGCGATGCGTAATTTTGCAAATCTTGATGAAGCTGAAACTCAATTATTTGATGTTCATGAAGGTCTTGAAGATACAATACGTCTTGTTAAAAGTGGCTTAGACAAGAACATTGAAATCCAAACTCGGTTTAATAAAGTTCCCAAGATACTGTGCTCTCCTGCCAAGCTAAATCAAGTTTTTTGGAATATCATGTTGAACGCTAGAGAAGCAATTACATCCACAGGTATAATTACTGTTTCAACACATTCAGATCAAAAAAATGTGATTGTAACATTCAAAGATACCGGTAGAGGTATATCTCAGGAAGATTTGAAACATATTTTTGAACCCGGTTTTACTACAAAAAGTTCAGGAATTGGTACAGGGCTTGGGTTATCTATCTGCTATAAAATTATTCATGAACATTATGGCAATATTAGTGTTAATAGTAAACCAGAACAGGGCACTGAGATAATATTAACTTTTCCCATTAAAAATAATTAAACATTTCTTAAAATAAATACTCTTGATTTATTGTTAATATAGTACAAAACAATAATCAGGAGGTTCTATGAAAATTTCCATTATTGGCACCGGAGCAGTAGGTACAGCACTGGGAAAACGCTGGTCAGCAATGAACCATGAAATAACTTTTGGTTCAAGAAATCCAAGATCCCCCAAAGTTCTCTCTCTATTAAAAGAATGCAACAACAGTATAGCAGTTGACATTGAACAAGCCGCATCACATTCAGATGTAATTGTATTAGCAACACCCTGGACATCCGCCTTGAATGTGATAGAAAAGCTTTGAAAGCTTGATAAAAAGACAATTGTGGACTGTACAAATCCTTTAAATTCTGACCTTACTTTAATCGAATTTGAAAATTGCAAATCTGCTGCAGAAATTATTGCTGATAGAGTACCACAGGCTAATGTTGTTAAAGCGTTCAACACAACAGGTTCCGGCAATATGATGGATGCCATGTTCGGAATTGAACAAGCTACAATGTTTATCTGTGGTAATGATAAAAACGCTAAAAAGACTGTAAAATTATTAGCAGTTGAATTGGGTTTTGAAGTTATTGATGCAGGCGAGCTTGATGCAGCAAGAAATTTAGAAGCGCTTGCCATGTTATGGATAAGTTTAGCATATAAACAACAACTTGGACCTAACATAGCATTCAAATTGTTAAAAAGATAAATTTAAATTAAATTTAAAGATATTAAAACTATCATTATTATTCGAACTAGCAGGGTTAATAAAGTTAAGGATAAAATTGTATTCAAAAATCCATTAGCACCAATGTAAATAACAATTAAAGCAGGAATAAAATATCCAATAGCATCACCCATGTGGGTAATTTGGAAGCCTATATTATATAAAATGTTTTCCATTAAATACATAAAAACAAAACTTGATAATATAGTCAATGCAAAAACACGTTTACCGAACATTATTGTAAATCTTGAAACAAATCGTTCAGTAAGCCAGGTGTAAATTGTAGCAAATGCGATCAAAAGTAAATGTACAGGATCATTCCAATAATAAGCAAAGTATCCAGGGACAATTAAACCGGCTGCTGATAGTCCGGTTAATTCGGAAATAAAAACAGCAAGGACGAGACTAATACCGATAGACTGTAGTAATAGAGACATAATTGATCCTAATTAATTTATAAATACTTGAAACTCTATAAGTTAAAACATTCCTTGCTTTATTCAAATATTTTTTTTACATTTATAATTGAGTCTGCGAGAAATAAATTAGATATCATAACAAATCAAAGGAAAAAGTTATGTCCGAATCCAAGTCATATGCTGTGGGACAAGAAATTGAAGCAATGTGCGGAAAATGTAAAGATGCCACAGTACATGTCATCGAAGTAATTAAAAGCGACAAACCTTATAAAGCCCTTTGTAAAAGTTGTAACAGTTCTCATCGATATCGTTCACCTGACCTTGAAGCAAAAAAAACAACAACAAAGAAAAGCAGTACTACCAAAAAAACTGCTACCAAAGCCGCTTCCAAAACTCCCGAACAGAGAAAATGGACCCGTCTATGTAACAAGGTTGATACCGATAATCCCGAAGAATACGAGATGACGAAATCCTTTACAGAACATGATGCAATTAACCATGCAAAATTTGGACTAGGTGTTGTCAAAGAAATTGTAAATAATTCGAAAATGAGTGTTGTATTTGAGGACGGTGAAAGAGTTCTCGTACAAAATCGTTAAATACATTTTAAAAAAAAGCCGTTGAAAGTTTCAACGGCTTTTTTTTTGTTAATTTGTGTATAAATAACGTTTTATCTTTTTAGTTGGGGTCTTTTCAAATTCTTCCCGTTGTTCAACAATATTGTGTACCCTGCTATAAGATGCAACTTTTGTATTTACATCCTTACGTATTGTCTCCAAAATATTTTTCAACAAATCAGCGGCATCTTTTTCATTCATTTCATAATAATTATGATCTTTATCAATAGCATCAAAATCCAGAAATGCTTTTGCCACAACCTTGCCTTCTTTTTCATATACCAGTGCTTCTAAAACATATGTATTTTCTGACATATGGAATTCAATTTCTTCAGGGTAAATATTTTCACCACTGGGGCCAACAATTAGATTTTTTGAGCGACCTTTGATAAACAGGTAACCTTTATCATCAATAATACCCTTATCACCGGTTATCAACCAGCCATCATCTGTAAAAGTATTCTTGGTAGCTTCTTCATTACGATAATATCCCTTCATAATATTAGGACCTTTGGCTGTAATTTCACCAATACCGGTTTTAGGATCTGGATCATATATATTGAGTTCAACTTCTGGTACAATAATTCCAGCCGAGCCAATAACACCTTTTCCAGGAGGATTTACCGTTAATAATGGGGCAGTTTCAGTTAATCCATATCCACAAATATAGGGAAAACCGCCTTCAGTTAAAAAGTTTTCAACATCAATAGGCGTTGCAGCACCACCAAAAACCATAAATCGCAATTGTCCGCCAAATGCTTTATATAGTTTTTTACCAGCTACCTTGTTAATTACCTTGCGCATTGCGGGGATTTGATACAAACGACTTGCAACGGGTTTAGATTTGATCTCGGAAAGGACTTTCTTTTTATAAATTTTGTCCATAATCAAGGGTACAGATAAAAGTATAGTAGGCTTAATTTTAGCTACTGCAGGTAGCAAAGTTTGCGCTGTAGGCAATCCTTTTATGTAATACATTTTACTTCCGGCAGAAAAAGGTGCTATAAAACCACATGTACATTCATAAGAATGAGAAATAGGTAAAATAGACAATAATCTGTCATTGGTACGAATATCAATTACCATTCTTGCGGAATAGGCATTTGAAATAATACCACGATGTGTCAACATTACACCTTTAGAGTGCCCTGTTGTACCAGAGGTATAAAGAATTTCTAAAAGATCATCTTCGTGAATTTCAATGTCATCAAGATTAATTTTATCTGATTTAAAAGTTGTAGAATCTTGCAGCTCTGAAAAAGTGTTGATCTTGTATCCCTTGAGACCTAATTTTTTATCATCAATGGCGATAACATTTTCAAGTGTTTTAAAATCGGTATCGATAACTTTATGAGCGAGTTTACTAGACAACACTAGTACTTTGGCTCCTGAATTTCGGATAATGTGATGAACTTCATTTTTGTGAAAATCAGGTAAAATAGGTACTACTACTGCTCCTGCCAAAGCAGCAACTGCAAAATAGGAAATGCCCCAACGAGGAGAATTCTCACTTAGAATGGCAATCCTGTCTCCTTTTCTTACGCCTAATGCAAGTAATGATTTGGCCATTCTGGTAGCCTGGTTTCCAAAATTTTTATAGGTAATGGATTCTTCATCCACAAAACCCATAGCAATTTCATTGGAATACAAGTTGATAGTGTTTTGGAAAATCTCTTGTAGAGTTCGCTTTTCAGGGAAATCCATGGTGTTTCTCCTTGAATTGTATTTAATGCTTAGAGATTTGGATATGTTTTTTTATATTCATAAATATGAATAAAATTCATCAAGTGCAATAAAAAAAACCGATATTCAGTAATAATACCGGTTTTTTTATTTAAAAACTTTTTTTAAAACCTAATTTGCACGTTTTTCTTCAATTCTTGCAGCTTTACCACGCAAGCTACGAAGATAGTACAATTTAGCTCTTCTAACTTTACCAATTCTCAAGGTTTCGATTTTAGCAATATTGGGTGAATGGAGAGGAAAAATACGTTCAACACCTACTCCATTAGAAATTTTACGAACAGTAAACATTTCATTTACACCTGATCCTTTGCGATTGATCACAACACCCTGAAAAACCTGGATTCTTTCTTTATCCCCTTCAATAACCTTAACGTGTACATTTACTGTATCACCGGCTTTGAACACAGGAATATCAGATTTTGTTTGAGAAGCGGATACCGCATCCAATTTGTTCATTTCAAGCCTCCTTTACAAAGAGGGTTATATATTTCACTTTTAATTAACATATTTATTGTAAAGATCTGAACGTTTTTCTTTTGTCACATTCAATGATTCTTCCTGCTTCCAGGCTTCAATCAATTTATGATTACCTGAAAGTAATACATCTGGTACTTTAAGACCTTGGTATTCAGATGGCCGTGTATAATGTGGATGATCAAGCAGTCCGGTTTGAAAAGAATCCGTATCAGCCGAATCAAAATCTCCTATTACACCCGGTAGTAACCGGGTAACGGCGTCGATTATACACATGGCGGCAAGTTCACCACCGGTAAGCACATAATCGCCTATAGATACTTCTTCGGTAACAAAAGTATCTATTACCCGCTGATCAATACCCTTATAATGGCCGCAAAGAAAAACCATTTTATCACGTAATGAAAATTCTACAGCTTTACTTTGATTAAAAGTATTGCCAGCTGGTGTCATCAAAGTGACCGGAGTATCTAAAAGATCAAAACGTTCCTGAATATCTTTGAAACATTTAAACAAGGGCTCTGGTTTTAAAATCATTCCGGCTCCACCACCATAGGGATAATCATCAATTTGCTTGTACTTGTCTTCAGCATAATCTCTGATATTGTGAATATATAGCTGCAACAGTCCTTTAGACTGCGCTTTTTCTATTATACTCTCCGTAAGTGGGCCCGTTAAAATTTTGGGCAAGCCTGTAATTACATGTATTTCCAAAGCACTCTATTGCTCTAATAAACCTTCAACCGGTTTTATAGTAATCACACCGGTTGAATCATCAACATTATCAATAAATTCATCAATAACAGGAATCAAAATTTCTTTATCATCTTTATGGATCACAAACATATCATTGGCCGGATATTCGTACACATCATCAAGTGTACCAACAATCTCGCCTGAATCTGTTTTAACAGTATATCCTATCAATTCAAAATAATAATAGGATCCTTCATCTAATGGTAAACACTCTGAACGCGGAATCTCTATGAATAAACCTCGTAAAGATTCAGCATCATTTCTTGATTCAATGTTGTTAAAAGAAATAATGAGCTGTTTATTACCATATTGCAAATCAGAAATCTGATAAATTTCTCTTTCAGTATCTGATTTTGCAAGATAAACAGATTCTAATAGTTTAAACCTTTCAGGATCATCGGTAATTGGCTCTACTTTAACAGCTCCACGTATACCATGTGGTTTTGTAATTCGGCCAATAACAACATAATCTGGCAAATCCGGTTTAGAAACTGACTGATTCAAAAGTGATAATCCTACCTGCTATTATTCTTCAACTTTATCTTCAGATTCGGCATCAGCTTCAGGCTCTTCAGCAGGTGCTTCTTCAGCCGCTGCTTCTGCTGCTGCAGCAGCGGCATCAGCTTCTGCCTGCGCCTTTTCTTCAGCTTCTTTTTTAGCAGCTTCATTTTCAACTTCACGCTGCTTCATAGCTACCATAGCTTCTTTACGTTTGGTACGGTCTTCCTGTTGTTGACGCCATTTAGCCAATTCTTTTTCAATAGCATCGGCATCGAGACCTTGTTTTTTCAGGTCCCATTCAAGCAGAATACCTTTACGACTCATGAAACTTTTCACAGTATCTGAAGGAATTGCACCTTTTTCGAGCCAGGATATTGCTTTTTCTTTATCTATTACAATTTCAACCGGATCGCTTACAGGATTATAATGACCTATTTTATCAAGGTATTCACCATCACGTCGTTTGCGGGAATCAATTGCCACGATTCGGTAATAAGGCAATTTTTTTCTACCCATCCGGGTTAAACGTAATTTAACTGACAAGCTGTAGTACCTCCATTTTAAAATCCAAACGGCATGCCCATGTTCATCTTGCCGCCCTTTTTATTCATCATTTTCATCATTTTTTGCATGGTTTCAAATTGCTTCAGCACACGATTAACATCCTGAACAGATGTACCGCTACCAAGTGCAACACGTTTACGTCTACTTCCATTCATAACGTTTGGACGTCTTCGTTCATCACGCGTCATGGAATTAATAATAGCTTCAACCTTGACCAAAGCTCGATCGTCAACCTGGACCTGGCTTAAAGCTTTATTTTGCATTCCGGGAATCATTGCCAAAATATCCTGCAATGGACCCATCTTTTTGATCTGCTGAAGCTGGTCTTTAAAGTCTTCGAGGGTGAACTCTTGTCTGCGCAATTTTCGTTCAAGCTTTAAAGCCTTTTCTTCATCAACAGCGTCTTGTGCTTTTTCTACCAGGGTTACAATATCACCCATTCCCAAAATACGGGAAGCCATTCTATCGGGATAGAAAACTTCAAGCTGATCAAATTTTTCACCGATACTGGTAAACTTTATTGGCTTACCAGTAACAGCCCGAATGGACAATGCCGCACCACCTCGTGAGTCACCATCCATTTTGGTTAAAACAACACCGTCAAAATCCAATTTTTCTAAAAAGGTTTTTGCGGTATTTACAGCATCCTGACCAGTCATCCCGTCTGCAACGAACAAGATCTCATCAGGCTTTACTGCATTTTTAATATTTAAAAGCTCTGTCATCATTTCGTCATCTATATGAAGACGGCCTGCGGTATCAATAATGACAGTATCTTTAATATTCTTGCGAGCAAACTCTACAGCATTCTTACAAATTGCCACTGCATCTTTGCTTTCTTCAGAATAAGTAGTATTGTTGGTTGCTTTTCCAACAACTTTTAACTGTTGAATTGCTGCGGGTCGGTAAATATCAGCAGCAACAAGCATGGGATTACGACTTTTAGAACGCAAATGCATGCCCAACTTGCCGGCAAAAGTAGTTTTACCAGATCCTTGCAAACCTACCAACATAACTACACCGGGAATTTTATTTGAAAATTGAATTTGTGAATTTTTGACCCCCATCAACTTTGTCAACTCGTCATGAATAATTTTGACAACTTGTTGACCGGGAGTTATGCTTTTTACAACTTCCTGCCCTATGGCTCTTTCCTGCACATCAGCAATAAATTGCTTGGCAACTTTATAATTCACATCGGCTTCAAGTAATACACGGCGTACTTCACGCATTGTTTCGGAAATATTTTTTTCCGAAAGCTTGCCATGTCCCTTAAGCTTACGTATTACACCATCAAATTTTTCAGAAATTTCATTAAACATTTATTATCCAAAAACGATTTCAGAACCACAAAAGCTAATAAACTTAATAAAATTTTTTGTTTAGTGCAAGTTTTTTTTACAATAGTAAACTTAAATTACAACTTTGGCATGATTGATTATGGAAAATTCCCCTGATTATTTTATATTTAATTCTTTTGTCCATTGAATAATGGTTTCAGTACAATCACGAAAAATATCACTAATGATTTTTCCAATTTTTACAGGATCATATATTTGCGGTTCACGTAATGAAAAATAATCTATTTTTAAAGGATTCGCAGGTACAAAATCTCCCTCACTTCTCAATGTCTCAAAAGGTAAACAATACCAAACCCAATAATATTGAGGAAATTTAACCAAATTTATATACAATGAGGTATGAGGTACATTTGACATTGAATTTTTAAAGAAAATTTGCAAAGCCTTGCTCTGCTCAATATTAAAATCAGGATTATTTATTTCTAAAAACTTTTGAAATTCAGTATTTACAAAATAAGACATGATTGAAAGAGTAACGGGTTCAGTTCTAAAAACTGAAATGGCTGGATTAGAGAAATCTTTAATAAATCCATCAGTAGATTCAAGCAACACCTTTAGTGCATTCTCAAACGTATTAGCTGTTACTTGTTTTTTGCTTCTAACAACTGGTTTTATTTGGTTTTTATGATATAACGCATTCACATTGTGTGAATTGACCATCATGGTATCATTTTTATCAATATCAGTTTTAATTTCGCTTTCAATATCTTTTTTTACATCAATATTGGGTTTTACCTGTTGTTTTTCTTTATAAGGTGCCAGGCACACAACAACCGGATTATTAAAAGATGACTTTACAACAGGTGTTTGCTGTTGCCCGTTATCACGGCACCAATCATTTACATTGATTTTTACATAATCAGCAACAAGGTCCCAAAAAATATTGCCTTCTTTTTCAACCAGTCCACTCAATGCATTATTGAGATAATAACTAAAAACACCTTGCTTGTGAAAAATTGACTCGTTTGCATATTCTCCTGGAGAACACGAAATAAAAGTAGCATGTCCCGGAAAAATTTCAGTAAAGCCGGCAAGATTATTCTCGGTCATTTTTGAAATTAATGTACGTCCCTGGGCAAAGTGAGTACGGCAAACATCAAAAATTCTAAAAACCTGATCACATTTTGATTTTTTCAATAGATCATAAATTTCTGAAATAGCAACGGCTGAACTCAGCAAGTAATCAAGTTGCGTATCAGAAGCAATTAAATAAGGTCTGCCAAAAATATCAACTGCATGACCGGAAAAATAGAGTAATATCGAATCACCTTCCTGAGCCAGCTCAGCAACTCGTTTAACAACTGAAAGTATATTTTCACGGGTAGGTGAAGCATAAATATGTTCAGAGCCTTTGTCTTGAGTTGAAAGCAAAAAGACTTTTTTAAAGGAATATCCCCCTTCTTTTAATACAGCAGACATTCTGTAAGCATCGTTAAATGCATAAGAAAGGGGTTTAATGCTGTCAGAATAGGCAGGAACTCCAATAAGGATTGCATATTTATTATGTAACGTAATCATTCAGTATTTTACTCTCAATATAATGTATGCAATTAATACTTTTTCCACCACTCAACACGCTCAAGAGCATTGCGGGCCAATTCCATTAAATGCTTAAATCGAAAGGGTTTGGGGAAATAATAGTCAAATCCTGCTTCAAGGCATTTTTTTTGATCAAACAGATCCGTATACCCTGTCATGGCAACAATATAAGCATGTGGTTTGATTTTTTTCATTTCCTGACAAATATCAAAACCAGATAAACCAGGTAGCCGTACATCTAGGAAAACAACCAGATATTCACCATTTTTGAATATCTCAATTGCTTCTTCACCCGTGCCCACTGCGGTTACAAAAAATCCTGCATCCTTGAATGTTATTTCAAGAATTTCTCGGATTTCTTTTTCATCATCAACTACAAGAATTTGTTTACGCATTACCATACTAAAATTTTAATTCATCCTATTTTATTAATATAAAAAAAAAAAATAAAATTCAATACTTAATATTCCATTTTGAAAATCATTTAAAAACTTGCAATTCAATTTGTGAATATGTATATTTACATGGTTTAGGAAATATTAAATAGCATATGGTGACGAGATGGACCCCCTATTTATTTCTTCTATTATTGCGTTAGCAGGATTAGGTTTTTTATTTGGTGCCGGACTTGCATTCGCTTCAAAAAAATTCGCAGTTGAAGTGGATCCCAAAGTAAGTTTAATCATTGAAACACTTCCAGGAGCAAATTGTGGTGCATGCGGACAACCCGGATGTAACGCTTATGCAGAAGCTGTTGCAAGTGGAATTGTCCCTCCCAACAAATGTACACCTGGTGGGCAAGCTGTTGCAGAAAAAATATCTGACATTCTGGGCCTGGCAGTTGAACTGGAAGACCCCAAAGTGGCTGTTGTACAATGCCAGGGTAGCAAAGAGCTTGCTGAAGAGAAATTCATTTATGATGGAATTGATGATTGTAACGCTGCAGTGCTAGTTGGCGGCGGAAACAAAGCATGCAAGTATGGCTGTCTTGGATTAGGATCATGTGTTAAAGCTTGTCCTTTTGATGCAATGCATATGGATACTAACGGCTTGCCTATTGTTGATGAAGAAAAATGTACGGCCTGTGGAATCTGCGTTTCTACTTGTCCAAGAGGAATAATGGCGCTGATACCCAGAAAGCAAAATGTTTATTTGGGATGTATCTCTCAAGACAAGCTCAAAGCAGTAAAATCTGTTTGTAAAGTAGGTTGTTTTGGTTGTAAAATCTGTACAACTCCCAAGGTTACCCCCTCTCAGGCAATTGAAATGGATGGAAATATTCCTATCATTAAAGATATTAACAGTGAAGAATTATATAATGCCGTTAAAAAATGCCCGGCAAAATCTTATGTAATACGAGACGAGGCGTTGGTACCGGCAGAAGAGACACAAACAGAAACAAACACAGAAACAAACTAGAGGATAATTAAAATGAGTGAACAGCTTTTTGATAAAGTTGAACAAGTAATTGATACAATTAGACCCGCGCTGATGGCTGACGGTGGAAATGTTGAATTGATTGAAGTTTCTGACGGCATAGTCAAAGTTAAATTACAGGGTGCTTGTGGTACATGTCCTATGGCCCAAATGACATTAAAGATGGGTATTGAAAAAGAAATAATCAAAAATATTCCGGAAATTAAAGAAGTCGTTTCGGTTTAATTATAAAAAAAGGCTGATCAAATATTTGATCAGCCTTTTTTTGTTTATAGTATTTATTTCCTCTTAATCTTCTACAACAGATTTCAATGTCTTACATAATTCCATAATTCTATAAGGTTTAGCAATAACACCCGCAATACCATATTGTTTAAAGTTTGCCATAATAGGATCGTTTGAATATCCACTCGACACAACTGCTTTGACATTAGGGTCAATCTCGATAAGTTTTTGAACAGTTTCCTTTCCTCCCATACCACCGGGCACTGTCAAATCTAAAAGAACTACATCAAATGGATCGCCGGATTTTAAAGCTCCCTGATAATGCTCAATTGCTGCAATGCCATCTGTTGCCAATTCTATTTCATAACCAACGCCTTTAAGGATATCACCAACCATTTGCAGCACAAGCTCCTCATCATCCATAACCAATACTTTGCCTGCTCCTTTAAAGGCACGTTCTTTTTCTTTTTCTTCTTCTTTAATTTTTTCTTCAACAGCAGGTAGAAAAACAGAAAAAGTTGACCCTGAATCTAAAACAGAATCTACCAAAATTGCGCCGCCATGTTTTCTCACAATAGAGTAAGCAACAGATAATCCCAATCCACTACCTTTTTGCTTCGTGGTAAAATAGGGATCAAAGATTTTGTGAATGATCTCGTCATCCATACCAGAGCCACTGTCGATTATCTCTATCTTGATATATTTACCAGGACTCAATGTTTGAACTTTATGATCGCTCAAGGTAATGTTTTTTGCATTAATATATATTATTCCGCCATTAGGCATGGCTTGGTCTGCATTCAAAACAATGTTATTAATGACCTGGCTTATTTGGCCCTTGTCAACATTTACGGGATAAAGGTTGTAAACAATATCAAAAACACATTTTTCGTTAGATCCACTGAGCGATAAATTAGCCGTTTCACGGATAAGCTCTTTTATATCACTAACTTTTTTAACCGGCTCGCCACCCTTTGAAAAGGTAAGTAACTGTTGCGTCAATGTGGTTGCCTGGTCAGTACTTTTTTCAATATTGTCCAGATATTTGCTGATATCTTTACCCTTGTCATAATTGAGCTTTGCCAACTGTGCATTACCCAGAATTACAGACAATCTGTTATTAAAATCATGTGCAATACCACCGGCTAATAAACCAATAGATTCAATTTTCTGGTTCTTTTGCACATCTTCTTCAAGCTTTTTTCTTTCCGTAATATCACGAAAAACAAGAACTATACCGCTCAATTGATTATTATCATCATTATGAATGGGTGCCCAGGAATCATCAATGCTAATTTCTGTACCGTCTTTACTTAAAAGTATTTTGGGTACAGAATAATTAATTATGCTATTACGGGCAATAACGGCTTGAACAGGACTAGCAAGTTGATGTCTCCCTACACTGCTTATAATATTGAAAACATCATCTATATAAACTCCTCGTGCTTCCTTTATTGACCAACCCGTGAGTTTCTGAGCAATGGGGTTCATAAATGTTATATTGCCATTATTATCAGTACTGATTACTGCATCCCCAATACTCTTTAATGTAGTTGAGAACCAGATTTCTCGTTCACGAAGTTTTTTTTCAATTTTATGTTTATACAATGCCATTTCAATTGCAATTTGTAAGTCCTTGGAATCAAAAGGCTTTAAAATATAACCATAGGGCTCTGTCTTTTTCACTTTATCCAGAGTTTCTTTATCAGAATAGGCAGTTACATATACAACTGGTAGATTGAACCGGGTACGCATTAAATCAGCAGTTTCAATACCTGTCATTTGACCACCCAGACGTATATCCATAAGCACCAGGTCAGGGCGCTTAGACTCTGCTTTTTTTAAAGCTTCTTCACCAGATAAAACAACATCTGTTACAACATATTGCAGTTTCCGCAAATTACGCCATAGTAAATCCGCAAGAACCTGATCATCTTCAACAACTAGTATCTGTTCTTTATGTTCCATTTCATCATCCCTATCATCACAATAGTAAATAGGACCAAATCTACCCCAGATCTGATTCAATTAATAATATAAAATATTTTCCTTATAAAAAAAGTGTTATTTTCTATTTTTATAAAGAATCTTTAACCCTTCTAAGGTCAAAAAGGGTTCAAGGATATATTCATCATCAAGTTTATTCATTATAAATTTACCCAGCCCCCCTGTTATTAACAAAATATGAGAATGGCCCAGTTCCTGGTTGATTCTACTAATAAATCCTTTCACCATTTCAACTGCACCATACATAATACCAGATTGCATACTGGCTTCGGTTGAGCGGCCAATAACAGAAGCGGGAAAATCCAACTCAACTTTGGGTAACCTGGCTGCTTTTTCATGAAGTATTGATGAAGATGACTCTATTCCGGGTGCAATAACTCCACCCAAATATGTACCTTTTGAATCTATTACATCAAACGTAGTTGCAGTACCAAGATCAACTATTATCAATGCAGCCTTATACTTTTCATATCCAGCTTCGGCATTACAAATTCGGTCAGCACCTACATTGACAGGGTTTTCATAATCCAGAACTATATTATGCAAAGTCTGATGACTAATAATTAACGGATCCAGATTCAGGTATTTTTTTGATAATTTATCAAATGTAGCAGTCATTGTTGGTACTACCGAAGATATGGAAACACCAGTAGATTTCATAATATCATATCCCAATGAATCAGCAATAGCTTTCATGGTGATCCAGGTTTCATCTTCAGTGCGATTGATAGAACTGGCAAGTCTCCAATGAGCAACAAGATTGTCGTCTTTAAATAGTCCTGCGGCAATTTGAGTATTACCAATATCAATAGCTAACAGCATATTATATCCTCTACATTTGTCAACAATTTATGACCCATTTCAGATTCTACCAAAATGGCACCTGATTCATCTAACCGTTTAAAGATATACCTGTTTTTTTGAGAATGTGTAGTGATCTCTATCATCTTATCTATATGAATACAGAGTTTATTCCAATCAGAAACAACTATGAAAAAATTTTCATTTGCAATTACAGAGTGATAATAAGTATTGAAATAATCAATAAAACCGAAAAGAAATTCCAATTTATAAAACTTTTCAATATAATTATCTAGAAAACTATAATTATCAGGAAGGTTTTTTTTATCCTGATTTTCAGAAATATTTACACCAATACCTATAACCACATATTTAATACTTTTTCTTCCGGATTTTGCTTCTAATAGTATTCCTGCCAACTTTTTATTTTCAATATAAATATCATTGGGCCATTTGATTCCTGCTGAAATATTATATTTTTCATTCAAGTATTTTGACAAAACTACAGATGTTAGATACATCAGGTATACTGAATCTTTGGCCAGAATATTGGGTTTGAATTTAAATGAAAAGAGCAATCCATTGTTACGCTCTGAAATCCAGATCTTGCCCCCTCTGCCTTTACCCTTGGTCTGGTATTCAGTTGAAACCACCGTACCACAGGGTAAATCAGGATTTCGCTGTAGATATGCATTGGTGGAATCCACAGTATTTAAAAGTATTACATTATTTCCAATATAATTGTGTTGCATTGATTTTAAAAATTTTTATTTTGAATAGGATGAAACGTATTAATTACTTCTTTTAACATCTCTCTGTCAAGATGTGTATATATTTGCGTTGTTGTAATGCTGGCATGACCCAACATTTCCTGAACAGCTCTTAAATCTGCACCACCTTCCAACAGATGTGTGGCAAAAGAGTGACGTAACGAATGAGGGCTGATAAATTTATCAATTCCTCCTTGCAAAGCATATGCTTTTAACATTTTCCAGATGGACTGCCTGCTCAGTTTTTTGCCGGATTTATTGAGAAAAACACGATCTCCTGATAGACCCAAAGATGCAAGTCTGGCACGATGCGTCTCATAATATTGTTGAATCCATTTAAGAGCAGATTGACTTACCGGAATATATCTTACCTTGTTTCCTTTTCCTAACACACGAACAAATTCATCATCCCAAAGGATATCCTGCATTTTCAAGTTGACCAGTTCAGTTACACGTACACCTGTAGCATACATGTATTCAATAATTGCACGGTCACGAATTCCTTTGCCTGTCGAAATATCTGGCTGTTCCAGCAAGCCCTCAATATCTTGCACATCCAAAACCTCGGGTAATTTCATCCAGGGTTTAGGAATATTCATATTTTCGGTTGGGTCTTTAGTAAAAATCCCTTCACCAAGTAAAAACTGATGAAATGATCTAACAGCAGATAAATTTCTGGATATGGATGTAGAAGCAAGATGCATTTCGTGTAGCATTTCCAAATAGGATTCAATATGGTTTGGTGTTATGGGTTCCTGAGGCAATAATTCAAGATATAAAAGATGATCAATGTAACGCTTTAAATCCCGTTCATATGCTTCAACGGTATTTAAAGAAACCTGGCGTTCAATTCTTAAATAATCAATAAACCCCTTTAGGTGATCATGTAAATCCATCTACAACTATTCTTTAGTATCAGGCAAAATATCTTCGGCTAAAGATAAAGCAATACCAGACAACATGATTTCAGGGCCTAATGTGGTAAAATCTCCGGATAAAATCTCCTTGTCAACATTGGAATGCATTGAACAACCTGCACCCTTTTCTATGATCAAACCAGACAGTTTATCTCCACTTTCGCCAATAAAGGTTACCTCACCCAGCATTTCACTTACTACATATCCGGTACAGAAGTGAAGCTGTAAATGTGCAAATGGAGCATAAACACAGACCAGATTTCCGGTTTTATTTCCAATAGGAATTTCAGGGTAAATTTCAAAAGACAGTTGCTGCATCGTATCGGGATTAACAAGAACAAACCGATAATTATTGCCCTTGTGCTTGGGCTCAACATCCAGCACGTGTGCAATTTTATCTATATCTTTTTTTGTAAATACCTGTTTCATTACCAGCCTTGTATTTTCTTCCATCTAATAGTATAATGTATTAAAATAATTTTAAATAATCCAAATAAATATTTTTATAACAAAAAAAAACCCCGTATAAAAAAAATACGGGGCTTGTCAATAAATTATGGGTAATTTAAGCTTTAGTAACTCGTGTCGCCTGCAGTCCTTTATCACTATTCCGAACATCAAACTCTACATCAAGACCTTCGGATAATGTTTTAAAACCATCCATATCTATCACTGAATAATGAACAAAAACATCATCGCCATTTTCTTGTTCAATAAAGCCAAAACCCTTACTGTCATTGAACCATTTAACTTTGCCTATTGGCATTTTTCCCTCCTGCTTTTGGCAAAAATTTTAAAAAAATAAAAATTATATTGACTTTATAATATATAAACCAAAAGGGAGAGTGTCAAGAGAAATTTATTTTATTCGAAAAAAATTTCTATTTATATCTACAAAACGGCTTTTAAGTTATCTATGGCACCTTTAATATCTTTATGATTAAAAATAGCACTTCCTGCAACCAAAACGTCTGCACCGGCATTTACTACAAGAGGTGCGGTTTCCTTATCAATTCCGCCGTCTACCTGTATATGATAGTCTAAACCGTTCATTACTTTGAATTGATATAAATGTTGAATTTTTTCCAACATTTCAGGTATAAATTTTTGTCCGCCAAATCCTGGCTCAACAGTCATTACAAGTACCAACTCTACTTTATGTAAAATAGATTCAATAAGGGAAACAGGTGTAGCGGGATTCAGGGTAACACCAGCTTTTAAGCCAAGTGCGTGGATTTTATCGATTGTGCTCCATAAATGTGGGCATGCTTCATAATGTACTGTAAGTTGGTCAACACCGGCATTTTTAAAATCTTCAAGATATAAATCTGCATTTTCAATCATCAAGTGAGCATCAAAAGTTAGATTGGTTAGTTTTCTTAAACTTTTAATGATAAATGGGCCAAAGGTTATATTGGGTACAAAGTGGCCATCCATAATATCCAGATGGATCCAATCTGCTCCACCCTTTTCTGCATCCTGTATCTGATCTGACATATATGCAAAATCTGCGCTAAGAACTGACGGGGCTATTTTTACCATTGCAATTTCTCCTCATCCACATTGCCGGGAAGTTTACTAAGTACGAGACGGATTGAATCATTTTTGGTTACTTGTGTACCGGGAGAAAGAGATTGTCCCAATACAGTGTTCGGCAAAACTTTATCGGTACTTTGATATTCGTATTGTGTTATAAAAAGACCTGCGGATTTTAAACTATAAATAGCATCTTTAAGTGATTTCCCAACAACTTCGGGTACAATTACCCGGTTAGGATCTCTTCCAAGACTAACTGTAATATTAATTTCTTCACCAACGGCAACCATTTCACCGGGTGATACAGACTGATTGCAGGTAACACCAACTAGATATTCATTATCATTTTTGTATTTAATATTTTTCAATACCAATTTGTTTTGGGAAAGTATAAATTTAGCATCGCGTTCTGAATTGCCAATTAATTGCGGCATTTCTATAATTTGCTGACCTTTGCCTACAGTTAAATATATACGTCTTCCCTTTTTAACCTTTGATCCGGGAGCAGGATTTTGAAAGAGCACAAATCCTGGTGGATAATTACTATCAAACTTTTCTTCATAAACTACAAGATTCAGATTTGAATCTTTTAACAATTTTTCAGAAACACGCATACTTTTGTTTGTGATATCAGGTACAACAACTTGTTGTGAATGTCGGGTATATAATGGCATTACAATTTTATCAAAAATAAAATAAAAGAGTAGAAATATTAAAATTGTTGAAACGCCAAATAGAAACCATTGAAAAAAAGATTTCCAGTTTATCTTTTTCAAAATTAAATTCCTTTAATTTTTTTCAATTTAACGGAAAAACTACCATCCATATTATCTCGGTCAGGCCAGGTACGTATCATTTTATCTTTAGTTAAAAAACGATTCAATAATGCATTTGTTTCTAAATTTTGTATACCAAAATTGGGATTTTTTTCAAGAAAATCAAATATTATATTTTCATTTTCCTTTTTTTCAATTGTACACGTACTGTAAACCAGAGTTCCACCATTTTTTACCAGTTGAGCAGCATGTTGTAAAATATTTTTTTGTATAACATTCAATAAAGAAATATCAGTATTTGTTTTGTTCCATCTCAAGTCCGGCTTTTTTCGTAAAACTCCCAGCCCGGAACATGGCGCGTCAACAAGTACACAATCAGCTTCTTTTGCAGGAAAATGTAGAGCATCAGAAATTAGAGTGTTAATAGAATTTACCCCCAACCGGTTCGCTGTTTTTCTGACCAAACCTGCGCGTGCATGATTTAGATCACCTGCTACAATTACAGCTGCATCTTTACTCAATTCAGCAAGATGAGTTGTTTTACCTCCCGGAGCAGCACACAGGTCAAATATTACTGATTGTGGTTGTGGATCTACCAGTAATGAAACAAGTGCTGCACTTTCATCTTGAACCGTAATCAAACCATCATTAATCATCCCGCGGAATATTGCACTATCCATTTGTGCTATACGGTAAAAGCCGGGTAACTTTGATTTCTTGTAACTAAATTGATTCTCCTGCAAAATGCGTTCAACATGCTCACCTGATGTTTTTACAGGATTAATTCTTATTGATACATTTGGCACTTTATTATTTGCTATGCACAATGATTCTGTCTTTTTAAATCCAAATTCATCCAACCAATGCTCTATTAACCATTCAGGATGAGACTGAGAAACAGACAAAAATCTGACTGGATCTTTTTCCTTATCAGGTAATTGAATAGAGTTTGCATTACGTATAGTATTTCTTAGTACCGCATTAATTAATCGAGTCCATTTGTGTAATCTCAAAGCCTTTGCCAGTTCTACAGTTTCATTGACAGCGGCAAAATCAGGTGTATTTAAAAACTTAATCTGGTAAATACCTAGCCACAATAGCCATATAATATCCTGAGGAATAGATTCTGGCTTGTTTAAAAATGATTTTGCAATCCAGTCGAGTAAAAGTTTCCACGTTATAACTCCTTTGACAATTTCATTTATTGCAGCTTGATCTTTAGTAAAATTCCGGCTTTTGTCTAAAAGTGATGATAACACCAAATCTGTATAAGCATTGTCACCTTCAACCCTTGCAATAGCTTGAAATGCCCAATACCTGGCAGTACTTTTTATTGATGAACCCATAAGATTAATGTTCACCAAATATTTTGCCTGACTCAAGAGAATTGCCTCGTAAATACTCTTCAACAGCCATGGAACGTTTGCCTTCAGGTTTGAGCTCTTTGATTATCAAAGTACCTTTAATAGTCTCAACCAGTATCTCTGCTTTTCCAGTTTGAGATATTCTGCCAGGAAAACTGTCCTTTTTGATATCATTAGAAAAATCTGTTTTTATGATTTTCACCTGTTTGCCATCAAGATAAGAAAAAGCACCGGGAAAAGGAGACAATCCGCGTATCAGGTTATGGATATTTTCAGCAGACTGGTTCCAATCGATATTGCACAATTCTTTGGTGATCTTGGGGGCAAGAGTAACCTCACCTTTCTGAGGTTGAGCTTTTAGTGTATTTTCTTCAATACCATTACAGGTATCTAACAACACCTGAGCGCCGGTTCCTGACAGCTTATCATGCAATTCACCAGCAGTAGTATATGGAGTTAATTCCACACTCTGCTGTAATAAAATATTTCCGGTATCAACTTTTCTTTCAATAAAAAAAGTAGTAACTCCAGATTGATTATCACCATTGATCAAAGCCCAATTAATTGGAGCCGCACCGCGTAATTGCGGCAAGAGTGATGCGTGTAAATTCACCGTTCCTTTTGGTGGAATAGTAAACACAATTTCAGGTAAAATTCTGAAGGCAACAACAGCATAAAGATCAGCGTTCCACTCTTTTAACTGATTAATAAAATCAGCGGATTTTAAATCCTCAGGTTGAGCTACAGGTATGCCTGCATCTAGAGCAGCCTGTTTAATTGCAGAAGCTTTTAGCTTACGCCCTCTTCCTGCCGGTTTATCCGGAACAGTTACAACTCCAATAATGTCATGGTGATTTAACAACGTATTAAAACAGGGAACAGCAAATTCTGGTGTTCCCATAAACACAATTTTCATAACAGTAAACCAATTATTTCTTTTGAGTGTCTTCTGGCATTACAATCTGAGAAATTGAAGATTTGGTAATATCAATTTTCACATTGTCAGCAATTTTCAAAATTACTACGGTATCATTCTTTTTTAAACCCATCACGGTACCATAGATACCACCTGCGGTAACAACTTCAACACCTTTTTCAAGAGTGTTCAACATCTTTTGGTGCTCTTTTTGTTTTTTAGCCTGGGGACGAAATATTAACAAGTACATGATTGCAAAAATCAAGATAATAGGCAAAAACATACCTATTGGATTTGCTGCTTCGCCTGATTGTGGTGCTGTACCGCCTGCCATGGCAAAAACGTATAACATTGTTGACAACATATTGAACTCCTTTTAATGTGTTTACGAGTTATAAACGGTTAAAAAATCTTTTTTAAATTGAGAGAAACGGTTCTCTAAAATTGCAGTTCTTATATTTTCTACAAAACGTAAATAAAAATGAATATTGTGATAACTGAGTAATTTTAAAACCAATAATTCCTGAGCTACATACAAATGGCGCAAATATGCACGACTAAAAGTCCTGCATGTATAACAATCACAATGAGAATCCAGCGGTATAAAAGATTCTTTATGCTTTGCATTTTTGATAGATACAGGTCCCTCGGTTGTAAATGCCATGCCATTTCTACCATTTCTGGTTGGCAATATACAATCAAACATGTCTATTCCACGTTCAATTCCTTCTAAAAGATCTTCTGGTTTTCCTACACCCATAAGATAACGGGGTTTTTCTTTGGGTAAAATTTCTGTACAAACAGATGTCATGTTGTACATATCATCTTTGGGTTCACCAACCGATAAACCACCTACTGCATAACCCGGGAAATCCATATCCACCAGGGCATTTGCACAATCCCTGCGAAGGTCTGTATAGGTTCCACCCTGAACAATAGCAAAAAGGGTTTGATCAAAATCGTGCACAGGGCCCATTTCTTTGAATGTTTTTATACTTCTTGCGGCCCAATCTATTGTAATGGCATTGGACTTTTTGACATAATGAAATTCAGCAGGATAAGGAACACATTCGTCAAGTACCATCATAATATCAGAACCCAACTCACGCTGATGCTGAACTACATTCTCAGGAGTAAAATGATGATAAGAACCATCAAGATGAGATTGAAACTTGAAGCCTTCTTTGGAGACTTTGTTCAAATCGCTTAAACTAAAAACCTGGTAACCACCACTATCTGTCAAAACAGGACCGTGCCAACTGCTAAACTTTTGAATCCCCCCTGCTTTTTTAACAATCTCTGTCCCGGGACGCAAATATAAATGATACGTATTTCCTAAAATAATTTGCGCCTTTAACTCGTTCAAATCCAGCGGAGAGATCGCTTTAACAGATGCCTGAGTACCTACCGGCATAAATATTGGGGTTTTAATAACGCCATGCGCGGTTTCAAGTATACCGGCACGGGCTTGTGTTGTGTGATCTGTGTGTTCTAATGTAAATTTCATACTAGTTTAATATTTGTGATAATGCTTCCTGAGCTGTTTTAGCTGTTCTTATTTCTATATCAAATGATTTTGAAATACTTTTTTTGTTACTTGCCGGGATGATTGCATAAAGGAATCCCATTTTTTCAGCTTCTGCCAAACGGGATTCAATATGAGATACAGATCGTAATTCGCCACCCAGGCCGACTTCACCAAGCAACAGAGCTTGAGAATCTACAATTTTATTGCTAATGTTTGATGCCATACAAGCCAGCACACCTAAATCTGCTGCTGTCTCATCAATTCTCATACCGCCAACCGCATTCACAAAAACATCCATATTTTTAATTCTATATCCTAAACGTTTTTCCAATACTGCCAGCAGCATTCCTGTTCTTTTGTAATCCAAACCGGTGGTTGTACGTTGCGGCATCCCGTAATTTGCTGGTGCAATCAAAGCCTGAATTTCTACCAAAATGGGTCGTGTTCCTTCCATACAACAGATCACAGTTGAACCACTGGTATCTGCACGACGTTCAGATAAAAAAACAGCAGAAGGATTTACAACATCCATCAACCCCCGATCAATCATTTCAAAAACGCCAATTTCTCTTGTTGAACCAAATCGATTTTTCGCAGATCTTAATATTCGATGAAAATGGTCACGATCACCTTCAAATAAAAGTAAAGCGTCTACCATATGTTCTAAAACTTTAGGTCCTGCCAGATAGCCTTCTTTTGTAACATGGCCAACAAATATAATGGGAATTGTATTAGATTTGGCAACCTGTATAAACTTTAACGCACATTCACGAACCTGGCTAATACTGCCTGGTGCACTATCAAGATAACTGGCATAAACGGTTTGAATAGAGTCTATGATCACCAGTGATGGCTTAATCTTTTCAATAGCATTTATCGAAGCTTCTAACTCTGTTTCTGCTAATACATATAAATGTTCAGAATCTATGTTTAAGCGATTTGCCCGCATTTTAATCTGCCGGGTTGACTCTTCACCGCTGATATAAAGTACAGAAAAATCTGGTTTGGTAAAATGGGCGGCCTCTTGCAGCAACAATGTAGATTTACCAATTCCCGGATCACCACCAAGCAAAATTACAGAACCCGGAACAATTCCTCCACCCAGCACTCGATTAAATTCAGTGCTTGCGGTTTTCAATCTGGGCGCATCATCTGTAATGATTTTACTTAATATCTGCGGGGCCTTGTGCTCCACTATATCAGAAATTGTTACCACATCAGCAACTGTCTGAACGCGTTCTTCAACAAAACTATTCCAAGAGTCACAAGATGGACATTTGCCTTGCCAACGCAAAGTATCGTAGCCACAGTTTTGACATACAAAATGTGTTTTATCTTTTTTGTTTTTTGCCATTTGGATTTTTCATACAAAAAGCGCCGATAAATCGGCGCTGTTAACATCAAGTTTTAAAATTATCAAATAAATTGTTAAAAATCAAGCAAAGAAATGCTATTGGATTTTTATTATTTATTTTCTAATTTATAAAGATATAAACAAGGATAATAAATGAAACGATATACTATTCTACTATTTTTTGTATTTATTTTTTGCTCAAAACCTACTATTGATAAAACAATGCCTGAAGAATTGATAGAAAAGGGATTGCTGGTATACACCTATTATCTTGAAAAAATTCAACTGGATTCACTGAATACTCCCAAAGAAGAACTCTTGGATTCATCACTGATCAAGTTCGATATGGATGAAAAAGAATTTGTTAAAGTGATCGAGTATTATCGCAGTCACCCACTCCAATTCAATAATACACTAACAGAAATAAATGATCACTTGAACACAATGGGTAAACAAGACCAAGATTATAAATAAAGTTTATATTTATAAATAATCTCTGCTACAGAATTGGGTACAAGCTCATCAATGGGCTGATTCTTCTTTACACGATTACGTATTTTCGTTGAAGAGATATCCATCAAGGGGGAATCCAGAAATAAAAATTCTTTACTTTGTATGCTATACTTGGAAAATCCAGGACGGGCAGCAACAACCGGAGTACACAATTCAAGAATTTTTTCAGGCTCCCTCCACTTTTCAAAATCCTTGTAATTGTCTTCACCAATAAGCATAAAAAAATCATCACGGCTAACATTATACAAAATAGCAAGATGCTCTACAGTTTCTACAGTAAAAGAAATACCCTGTTTTTTCATCTCATAATCAGAAGCTGAAAAAGCAGGGTATGATTTTATTGCTGTTTGCACCATTAACAATCTTGCATCGGACTTTGCAACTGTTTGTCTGGTTTTGTGTGGGGAAATTGCAGAAGGCATAAAGACAAGTTCATCAAGAAATAGTTGTTCAACAGCACACTCTGCAATGGTTAAATGAGCATTATGAATTGGATCATAGGTACCGCCATACAGGCAAATTCTCAAGTATTTGTATCTCCTTTATCAGATTCGTTTTCCTGTTTGACAATTTCATTTTGAATATCTTCAAGCCGATCTCTGGCTTTTGAGATTAAATCATGTTTGGGATATTTCTCAATAAATGCATTATAAGCATCGCGTGCTTCGGTATATTCTTTTAAACGTTTATGACATTCACCAATCCAATACTGGGCTAATGGTGCATAATCAGATTCATAATATCCTTCAAGAACTTTGTTAAAATATATTATAGCTGCACGAGATTGACTCATTTTTCGGTATTGGGTTGCAGCATCATATAATTTTTTGGCCATCTTGTTTTTTGCTGTGGCAAGTTCTTTTTCAACAGTTTCAACCAATGGGCTGAAATAATAATCTTCAAGAAATTCCTGATATTCCTTGATTGCTTTTTCAGTATACTCTTGATCTAATGCGGGATTGGGTGCAAGCATACTGTAACTTTTGCCAAGTTTATATTTGGCATCA
Source organism: bacterium (assembly GCA_963693055.1). Lineage (GTDB taxonomy): Bacteria > Zhuqueibacterota > Zhuqueibacteria > Residuimicrobiales > Krinioviventaceae. Next base: position 2,643,559 of record OY843751.1, on the reverse strand, counting down.
TCAACATATTCGGAATTCGGAAAAACTTTGATCAATCTCTCGTATTCACTCGCAGAAAGGATGTATTCCTTTTCATTGAAATGACATTCTGCTAAATAAAACTGTGCTTTATCAGCCATTGCATGTCCACTATAACTCAACGTAACAATTCTGAACTGAGTTTTGGCATCGTAATAATCTTCTTTTTCAAACATTTCAATAGCAAGCTTCATCCGCTCTTCAATAGGAAGATTGGGCTTTAATTTCTTTGATCCACATGCTGACAAAAATAAAATTGAAAGCAAAAGTACAAGTAATGTAGTTAAATTTTTAAAATTCATAAGTGGTTTGTCCCTGTTTCTATTTACTCCTGAATGCATAAAAAATATAAACAATTGTTCCGGTTACCGACATAATCAATAAAGGTTCAAATATATTTTTTATTTTACTTTGTTTTTTACCTACTGTAAAGGGATAATTAATATCCTGTAATTGATTTATCTGGTCTGTTTTAATGGTATCTTGAAATGTATTTGTATATTGTTCTGATAAAATAACTTTATTATTAGATTGAGTTAAATTAATATAATAATCCAAATAGATACTTCTAAGTATTTTATCTTTTGGTAAAAAAGAGTATGATTTGTACTCTATCTTACTTTTTTGCAATTTTATATCGAGTAAAAGAGCAGATTGCATACTGTCCGTCTTTGGAAAATTGTATACAGCAGCTATAGATTTTTCATTTACAAAACGTGAAATCTGTTCTTCAAAAATCCATTTAAAATCATCTGGTGCCTGTACTTTTAAAATAATAGAATTTTTGTGATCTATAGATTCAATAAATTTATTTAAACTTTTATTTACGAGTTCTTTAAATACAGCTAGATTATTTAAAGTTACAGCATCATTAATTTGAGCAAACAAGAGTTGCACAAAAAATAAAATTAAAAAACTTGTTTTAACAAATACGTTCATTTAACTTTTTATAACGATTCAAGTTCCTAAAATCTCAATAAAAATCCCAGATAATGATAATAGACATTATCCAGAGGGCCTTTTTGATATTGAAAACCATAATTAATGGCAAAATCATTATTTAAAAAAGAATTTTCAATTGAATGAAGAAAATTATTATTTAAAAGACCTAATCCTGCTGAATATACATGTGTATCATTTTCCTGTTCAAAGTAGTAACCACAGCGAAGCGAGGTTACATTTAATATACTGTATTCCAGCCCTGTATGAACTTCACGGATATTGTGTTTTTCTTCGTCTGAAACATTGCGAACATCTAAATTTACAGCTAGATTTTCAATAGTAAACTGAATACCAACATTAATTGTCTCATCCAGCAATCTATTATTTTGAAACAAAATTTCAGATACATTTTTAGGTACATCAAAATAACATACACCCACAGCAAAGAAAGGATAGGGTTTTAAAAAAACTCCATAAGATGTACCGTTCTGTCTTGAAAAAGAACTATCGTCAGATGTTGTAAATAAAAATCCCGACGCACCAATTGCAATCTGTTCAGCAAGTTCCAACTTTAAGGTTAAAATATCATAATTACTATCTAACAGATATTTACTGGAAATCATTCGGTTTCTATCTTCAATTGATAAACTGTTTAAATTCATCAATGGTTCAGATAATACCAATGCAGCGGAAAATGCAGGGCGCGCAAAAGTAAATCCTTTAAAAACAGAACCAAACAGATGTACATAGTCCATAGATTCCATATTTCTGGAATCTGAAATATCTCCATATTCATCAATCAATGAATATGCACCTGTTGGATTTAAATAGTAATTATACTTGACTGTATTGGTAAATTTATTTAAACCCAATGTTGCAGGATTAAACATTGTACTATTTAAACCACCACTTACCGCAGTAAAAGCATCACCAACTGCAATTGAATGCGATTTAATTGTATGCGTCATGTTATATAGATGACTATTTGCAAAAGCAGGAATAGCCAAAAAAATCAAAAATAATATAAAAATCTTGTTCAAAAGTCTAATTCACGTTCAAGTTATTAATTCGTCTCCCCCGACTTTTAATATGCAAAGCAATAGAAAACAGTGCTGCAATTAAAGCAATACTCGATGCAATTTGAGCAAATATATTGCCAAATGTTTTGTACAATGTATCAACTTTATTTAATTCAATAACCTTTTCAGCATCTGCAACTTTGAATATTTCAGTTTGATCCGAAACTCTACCTAAGGGATCAATAAAGCATGAAATCCCTGTATTGGCACAACGTGCAACCGGGATCCGGTTTTCAATTGCCCGAAAAACTGCAATCTGTGTATGCTGATAAGGAGCCGTGGTTTTGCCAAACCAGGCATCGTTAGTAATAATTGCCAGCATATCAGCACCTTTGCGAGTCAGCAATCGAATATGGTTTGGAAAAACAGACTCGAAACAAATAGGAACAGCAACCTTGTAACGATAGCCATAAGGCTCTTTTTCATAAATCGAGCGAGTTGAAAAAGAAAACAACTTGTATTTGTCACCTTTGGTATAATTACCTATACCTAATTCCATGTCAAATAACAAATGTTTCAATAAATTAAAAGGAAAATAATTCAAATAAGGCACTTTTTCAGAAAAAGGAACCAAAATCATTTTCGAATATCGCTGAATATAAGGAAGATTGGGCTGAAATCCAAGTGCAGAATTGAAATAAATAAAGGCATTGGTAGAATCGTAACTAAAATCGATAGAACCGGTTATTAATGCAGTTTTGGTTGTATCCAACATGTCTCTTACACGCTGCAAATATTTAGCTTCATAGCGTAAATAAAATGCGGTTGCTGTTTCAGGCCATATTACCAGGTCGGCATCATTCAAGCTGGCTTTTGCGGTATGATCCGCATAAATATTAAAGTGTGATTCCTCTAGATCTCTGTTCCATTTTTCAAAAGGATCAATATTGCCCTGTACAAGCGCAACCTTGATTTTATTTTTACTTGAATGAAAAGTTTTAAATTTGTAAACACCATACATTAAAGGCAGGATGAAAATTATCACAAAAATAGCAGCAAAGCGAAAAATAGCTGATAATTTATCACGATTTAGAATTGACAAATAGATAAGAACATTCAAGCATGCAATCCAAAAACTTAGACCAAAAACTGATGTTATATCTGCAATTTGTATAAAATGTAAATAATAGGATTGAGTATATCCAAGATAGTTCCAGGGGAAAGCAATTTCTGACACAGATTGTATATATTCAATAAACACCCATAAAAATGGTAAAATAATATATGCCCATTTTTTTAAATTCATTACTATATACACATGCAAAACTGCATAAATACTAAAATATAGTGGTAAAATTAACAAAGCACCAAAAAAACCAGCTTTTGTGACCCAAGCGATCCAAAACAAGGTAAATATATCAACAAAAACACCTGTAACATATCCCCAGCGAAAAGCATCTTTAATACCCAGATCTTTTAATTGAAAATAAAAAGGAACCAGTGCAAGGTAAGCAAGAAAACCGGTTTTAAAAGGTGGTAATGCAGCAGCGAACAAGAGACCGGTAAGTATAGCAAGAAAAAGTTTTTTTTTCATCTACATCCTTCTGAGGAAAATCCAATAACACAATTGTATGCAAATGATCGTTATAATACTAGCTAGAACTATTACGTTTAATAAAAGCAAGCCTATCTAGAAAAGATTTTAATATTACTTCAGCTGCGATCTGATCAATAATATGTCTATTTTTAGAAGGAGCTTTACCTACATCATGCAAAATATTTTCAGCACTAATAGTTGTCATCCTTTCATCCCAGGTAAATACTGGAATTTTAGGCACTCTTTGCTCTAGTTTATCAACAAATTGTTGGACCAAAACAGCTTTATCCCCCATTGATCCATCCATATTGAAAGGCATTCCCACAACGATAGCAACAATCTGATGTTGCTGTACCAAATCAACAATTTTTGCAAATTTCTTTTTAGGCGTATTGTCAATTGTACATATTGCTGAAGCCAGAGATTGCATCGGATCACTGGCAGCAATACCAATCCGTTTTTCACCAAAATCAATTGCTAAAATCCGACCCAATGGGACATTCATATTCATAAAAAAATCAAACCCGTAATTTGCAATTCATCAATCTTCCAATTCATCCAAAGGGGTTTTTAACACTTCTTTTAACAATTTGCCAGCTTTGAAATGTGTTTTTCTACGTGCGGGGACGTAAATAATTTCACCAGTTTTCGGATTTCTTGCTTTTGGTTTGGGTTTGGTCTTTTTCACTTCAAAAACACCAAAATCACGGATTTCAATGCGAACTTCCGGGTCAGCTTCTGCCATAAATTCACGAAGCGCTTGAAATACACCGTCAACTACTTTTTCAGTAAGATATATTTTTTCATTGACAATTTTAGCTGTTCGTTTTGAAACATCCTTTTTGGTTATAGTGCTTTTTGTAACTTGCGTTGTCATTGACTTGACTCCTTAAGTTATGTGAAATTCAGTTATCGTAATTCAAGAAAATCATTCGTTGAATCTATTCACCGAGATCACACCATCAATTTTATTGATCTGGGTTACAACATGCTTTAAATGATCCAGATTGTATACTTCAATACTCAAGATACAAGTAACCAAAGAATCTTCTGAAGTCATTTTAATGCTGCTTATAATACAATCGGCTTTTGTGATGGTTTCTGACAAATTGGGTAACAAATTATTTTTTCGTTCACCAAGAATGTATAATCCGGCAAGAAAACGATTATTCTTGTCAACATCCCATGATACTTCAACAATTCTGTCAGGTTCCTGCATCAACTTGTGCAGATTGTTACAATTATTTGAATGAACAACAATTCCTCTTCCCTTTGTGACAATACCCGTAATAGGTTCACCAGGAACAGGATTACAACATTTACCAAAGCTGATCATTACATTATCAATACCCGCAACCCGAATGCCTTTGCTCGACTTGCGGGCTTTATCAAGTAATTTTGAAAAAACATTTGTATCAGTTGGTTTTTGTGTATCTTCAGGTAAAATACGTCGTAGTACCGTATCAACCTTTGTATCTCCACGTCCAATTGAAGCTAAAAGATCTTTTTCATCTTTTAATTTCATCTTTTGAGCAATATCATTGAGATCGATTGTTTTCAGCTTTATGGAAAATTTACGTAAAGCTTTTAATAGCATTTCGCCACCAAGCTCTATACTACTTTCAAACTTGGAGTCTCTCAACCATTTTTTAATTTTACCTTTGGCTTTGCTGGTAGTTACAAACTTTAACCAATCTTCATTAGGACGTTGATTTGTAGAAGTAATAATTTCTACTGAATCACCATTTTTCAGTTCGTAACTTAATGGAACAATTCTTCCATTAATTTTTGCTGCCAATGTATGTAAACCTACATCTGTGTGAACAGAAAAAGCAAAATCAACAGGTGTAGATTTAACAGGCAATCTATGTAAATCACCTTTTGGCGTAAAAACAAAAACCTCATCCTGGAACAAATTAATTTTCAAATGTTCCATAAAAGATGATTTATCTGAATCAGGATCTTCAAAATCTAAAACCTGTCTTAACCAGACTAAGTGCTTGTCCAGATCGTCTTCTCGAAGTTTACCTTCTTTATAACGCCAATGTGCCGCAATACCATCTTCAGCAGTTCTATGCATCTGTTCGGTACGCAACTGTATTTCAAATTTTTTACCCTCAGGCCCAATAACCGTTGTGTGTATAGACTGATAGCCATTGGTCTTGGGTGTAGCTATATAATCTTTAAATCTTTCATGCAATGGATTAAAAATAGAGTGCACAATACCCAAAGCATGATAGCATTCTTCCATTTTTTCAACAATAATACGGATGGCCAATAAATCGAAAATCTCTTCAAAGGCAACACCCCGTATATTGATCTTGTTGTATATACTGTAAAAGTGCTTTGCTCTTCCTTCAAACCGTGCATAGATCTTTGCTTCTGCTAATGCTTTACGAATAGGTCTGGTAACCTGTTGTATTGCAATTTCACGCTGATTCTTGGTCGTTTGAATACGATTCGCAAGATCCTGATATACATCGGGTTCCAAAGTTTTCAAAGACAAATCTTCAAGTTCTGATTTGATTTTTGCCAGACCTAAACGATGCGCCAAAGGAGCATAGACTTCACGCGTTTCCAAAGCAATTCTTTTTCGCTTATGCTCAGGCAGATGGTCAATGGTTCGCATATTGTGAAGACGGTCGGCAAACTTTATCAAAATCACTCTGATATCTTTGACCATAGATAACAGCATTTTACGGAAATTTTCAGACTGTTGGGTTTCAAATCCCAACAGCTTTAATTCCGAAATTTTTGTAACACCGTCAACCAGAACAGCAATATTAGTTCCAAACTCATTTTCAAGATCCGTTATGCTGATATTGGTATCTTCAACCACATCATGTAGAATGCCACCGACAATGGTTTCATAATCCATTTTGAGACCGGTTAAAATCTTGGCAACTTCAAGAGGGTGAATAAAATAAGGTTCACCCGACTTGCGGATTTGATCTATATGAGCTTGAAAACTGTAATCAAACGCCTTTCGCAATAAATCAAGATCTGCAGTTTGATTATATCGCTTTATACGCTGCAGCAGTCCTTCAAACACATTTGTATAATGATTTATATTTTGGACATTCTGCATTAAACACCTATAATATATTTAGAATGGATCACTCTTGATTGTTGGAACTTCAAGTGCGTGATGCACATCCTTATCAGCAAATTGAACGAAATCCCTCAAGAATACAAGTTCAACCGTACCAACCGGGCCGTTACGTTGTTTAGCTATAATGATTTCAGCTACATTTTCCAGTTCCGGTTCTACCACTCCATATGCGGCTGGTCTGTAAATAAACATTACAACATCTGCATCTTGCTCAATTGCACCAGATTCACGTAAATCTGATAACATGGGTCTGTGATCTCCACCACGAGATTCAACTGCACGAGAAAGCTGAGAAAGAGACAGTACCGGAATATCCAATTCTTTGGCAAGGTTTTTCAAAGATTGAGATATTTGCGCAATCTCTATCTGACGACTTTCTACCCTGCCTACCCCACGTAACAATTGCAAATAGTCAACCACAATTAAACCTATATCGTGCTCAACTTTGAGACGCCTGGCTTTGGAACGAAGTTCCATAATATTTATACCTGGCGTATCATCAATGTATATTGGAGCTTCAGCCAGTTGTCCGGCAACCCGACTTAGATTTTGCCATTGATTTTCCGGCAATCTACCGGTACGAACAGCATGAGAATCTACTCTGGCTTCGGAACAAAGCATACGCATAACCAACTGATAAGAAGCCATTTCAAGACTAAAAATACCAACCGGTGTGTTGCCCTTTATGGCAGCATTCCGGGCGATATTCAAAGCAAAAGCTGTTTTTCCCATAGATGGTCGCGCCGCAAGAATAATCAAATCAGAATTTTGAAATCCCGACAGCATCTCATCCATATCTTTAAAACCAATTGTTACACCAGTTACACCACCGTCATGTTCATGAAAACCTTCAATCTTTTCCATGGTTTCATGCATGATAGGACCAATGTGTTCAAACTGGTTTCTTCCACGATTATCAGATATTGCAAATATCTGCTGCTCAGCACGGTCAATAACATCCATCGCCTCATCAGTCGCGGAATAGCATTCCTGCTGAACATCATTGGAAATTGTAATTAATTTCCGAAGTAATCCCTTATCACGTACAATATTACAATAATAATCGATATTGGCCGCAGAAGGAATCCGCTCAACAAGTTCGGTTAAATAAAAATGACCACCAACAGCCTCAAGGCTTTGGTGTTTTTCAAGCTCATTTGATACAGTCAACAGATCAACTGGTTCATTACGTTCATATAAAGAAAAACCGGCTTGAAAAATTTTCTTATGTGACTCTTTATAAAAACTATCATCCTGCAGTTTTTCCATTACAGTACTCGCTGCCTGACTATCTATCATCATTCCACCTAAAACTGCCATTTCTGCTTCAACAGCCTGGGGTGGAACTCTTGTTATTGTATGATCATCACTCATTTATACAGCATCTATCAATTTTTGAAATACCTGAACATCTTTCCAGGTATCATGTTTCAACGCAGGTGTTTCAAGTAATTTAGCAGGATGAAAAGTAGTTAAAACTTTAACATCCTTATAGTCTATAACCTGGTTCCGACTCTTTTGAACATCAAATGTATTAAAAAATATTCTTGTTGCATTGTCTCCAAAACACAAAATCGCTTTTGGTTTTGAATCTTCAAAAAGCTCATTAACACGATTTGTTGCTATATCTACACCATTCCGTAAATCACCGATAGATATAATAAACAAATCATTTACTGTTAATTGGATGGCTTTTAATATTTTCACAAACAAATCACCTGCCTTATCATTCAAATCAAACGCATAATTATTCCCATCTCTGGTTATAGCGTCTATGATAATCCAGGCTTTTTGAGAAGAATCACCCTTTGTTTCCCAAAAAGGCTCATCCTGTTCAATTTTTTCTTCAATCAATTCGTTTTGGGAATTTAAAAGACCCTTGTCAATTACAAGGTCGTCACCATACAGCTCTATTTGCTGTTCAAGAAATTGATTAAACGTTTCAACGACATTAAGCATAAATATAATAAAAACAAAATGAATAAGTATTAAGATTTTGTAAACAATTGTATAATTTTGTCTATTACAACATTTGCAACATCATTTTTAGACATTACAGGCAATGATTCTTTTGCCCCTTTTTTATCTAAAATAGTTACTTTATTTGTATCAACCTGAAAACCGGCATCCTTTTCAAGTGGATTATTAATCACAATAATATCACATTTTTTATGTTGAAGCTTGTTCATTGAATGCTCCAACTCGTTTTGCGTCTCAACAGAAAAACCAACATGAATCCTGTTTCCTTTGGAAAGACCAGCTTTGTGTAAAATATCAGGATTCAATGTCAAATCAATTGTATGGGTTTGATCAGCCTTTTTTAACTTTTGAGCAGATATATTATCAGGACGATAATCACTAACAGCAGCAGCCATAATCAGCACATCCATCTCTGGCAACAAGTTAAATACACTATCATGCATTTGCTGAGCCGTTCTTACAGTTACATGATTAATATTACTAAAAGGTAAAAGTTGAGTAGGACCGGAAACCAATGTAACATCCGCACCACGAATTTTGGCTTGCTCTGCCAGGGCAAAACCCATTTTACCTGATGAACGATTAGTTAAAAAACGAACCGGATCCAGAGGTTCTTCAGTAGGACCGGCAGTAACCAGAACCTTTTTGCCTTTTAATTCATTTGTACCAAATAGTATCAGCCTGGCAGTGTCTAAAATGCTTTGAACATCAGCAAGACGGCCTTCACCCAACTCACCGCAAGCCAATTCACCAACACCCGGAGAAACAATTGAGTAACCATGTTCAAGTAATTTTTGTTCATTCTCTTTATACAAAGAATTTGCATACATGGCTTTGTTCATAGCCGGACAAAAAACCACAGGAATTGTTGCAGCCATAACTGTAGTGGTCAATGCATTATCCGCAATCCCGGATGCAATTTTACCAATTGTATTTAATGTTGCCGGAGCAATAATAAAAATATCTGCCCATCTTGCCCAATCAATATGTGCGGTTTGCCTGCTATATCCTTCAGGAAAAAGATCAGTCAACACATCATGTTCTGATAGAGTTTCAAAGGTTAACGGAGACACAAAACGTGTTGCAGAGTGTGTCATAACAATCCGAACATTTGCTCCGTTTTTCTTAAAAGCTCTTACTAATTCGGCAATTTTATAAACAGCTATGCCGCCTGAAATGCCAATTAATATATTTTTTTCAAAGAACATGATAAAACGAATTAATCTTCTTTTTGAACTTCTACTTTTTCAAGTTTGCCTTCAAGGAACTCTTGCAATGCTATTGTGGAAGGTTTGGGCAAACGCAAAAATTGATGTTCTACAATATCGGTATTTATACCTTCTTCATCGTATTCTTCAGCTTGAGAATAAGCTTCAGCCTCACTATCAAGAACCTGTTTCTGTAGTTCATTGATTTGACGTGCGCGTTTAGCAATTAGAATAATCGCTTCATATACATTTTTTGCATGTTTTTCAAGTGAATCTAAAGGTAATGTTTCAGCCATTTATTTCCTCCAACAAATTGGATTATTATGATATTCTTTTTTGAATAACTGATAAAACACTATTAACGGTTTCATCAATTTCATTGTTTATAATAATATGATCGAATTCCTTTGCAAGTTCCATTTCTTTTTTAACACGTTCCATCCGTATTTCAATCTGCTCTATTGTCTCAGTAGAACGTCCTATTAATCGATCTTCAAGTGTTTTAAAATCTGGTGGCGATAAAAAGATCAATAAACTATCTTTAGGGTACTTTTTACGAATTGACAAAGCACCTAAGACATCAACATCCATAAAAACAATATTACCATTGTTTATCCAATTCACAATAGGACCTTTGGGGGTCCCATAATAGTTTCCATGAACATTTTCATGTTCCAGGAGTTGATCAGAATTAATCTTTTCCTGAAATGTCTCTTCGTCAACAAACCAGTAATCTCTACCATCAACTTCGCCGTTACGTTTTTTGCGAGTCGTCAACGATATGGAATACTTGAATTTATCAGTATTTGTTTCAATTATTTTTTTTATTATAGTGGTTTTTCCACCGCCAGACGGTGAAGATACCAGTACCAAACATCCGTTATTATTACTCACCAATCCAGCCACTATTCAATATTTTGTATCTGTTCTCTGACTTTTTCAACCTGATCTTTTATTTGAACAACCAGGTGCGAAACTTCCGGATTTGAAGTTTTAGAGCCAATTGTATTGGCTTCACGATTCATTTCCTGTAGCAAAAAGTTCAATTTACGACCTTGTGATTCGTCATCTTTTAACATCTCTAAAAAGAGTTTATTATGACTATGAAATCGAACACATTCTTCGGTAATATCTATTCTATCAGCAATTATTGCAAGCTCCATTTCGAGCCTGCCTTCATCTACTATTGTATCCGGAACAAGTCTTCTTACGCGGTTACGAAGCTTGTCCATTTGCTCAAGAGGTGCAGACTCAGCAAGTACTTGTACTTTATTAATCACATCTTCAAGCTGATTAACACGTGCAACAAAATCCTTATAGAGTTCATTTCCTTCAGCAACACGCATCTTGTTCATTTCGGCAAGTGCTTGCTCTAGAGCAGATTTTGCACACTGCCAGGTACTTTCTTCAACATCATTTTCGGAATCTACAGTCAAAATCTCTGGTAATGTTAACAATTGGTTAATATCAACTTGTCCGGGGACATTGAGTTCTTTTAACTCTTTAACAATATCCAGGTATGTACTTACCAATGGTTTATTTAATATCAATTCCTGATACTTTTCAGCTTCATTGGTAATACCTATCCAAACATTGACTCTTCCACGTTTAACATATTTACCAACAATATCACGTATCTGCTGTTCATAATTGGTTAACGATCGAGGTGTTTTGACAATCAAATCGAGAAAACGGTTATTTACAGAACGGACTTCTACGGTTATCTCCATATCGCCGTTGTTTTCCATTCCTCTTCCAAAACCTGTCATGCTATTTATCATTCAAGCACCAATTAATAAAAATTCATCTTAACATTCTATTTTAATAGGATTTATAAATTAACATTTTTTTCAGTCATAGTCAACTGAAATTTTTGGATTTACATAAAATTCAGAAAAGATGGAAGGGTTTTGCAGTAACATGCAAAATACTGCTATTTTCTAAAAAACCGGTCTTCTTCAAGGCGTAACCTGAAAGAAACTCGATGAGTGGCATCAAAATCATCGTGACTAAGGAAAGCATAATCAAGATCGAGACGAGGCAGACGAATTCCTGCACCAGCTGTAAATGAACCCATATCATCTCTACCAATTCGGAGGGCTGCAACATTTTTCACCAGCAGTTCAGCGCCAACACGTGGGTCAACACTAATAGCACCAAAATTCACTTGCGCAGCATAGTCTCTTCCCTCCATTCTCACATCCAGATCAGAGGCAACAAGCAACTTACTGCCAAATCCAATATTTAGTGGGTATGAAGCACCGAGCTTAAAAGTAGGAGCAATTAATTCTTTTGTACCTGTATCCCATGCCAGGATTGTTGTGGTAATATCTTGCAAGTTTGCACCAAGTAATAATTTACCAGTTGGGTTCCATAAAGCACCAATATCAAATCCCAGTCCCATTGCCGAGTTATCACCTGTCCCTTTGCGGATTAATTTTACATTGGCACCATAAGAAAACTTGGCGGTACGTTGCTTGGCATAACTTAAATAAACTGCATATTCAGCATCAGATACATAATGGTCAATTGTGGGTCTGTTTGTTTCGGACAACTCTTCCGTAGGGCTAGTTAAAACAGGTATGGGGATGTCATCTACAGCCAGGCGAACGATATTTAATCCCAATGTTTCAGACGAACGAAATGGAGCTGCAAAGCCCAGATAATCATAATTTACTATGCCTCCAAAACGGCGTGAATGCATGGCAGAAATTTCAGGATATTGAATTTTAGTCAGTGCAGCAGGATTCCAATAGCCATGGGTAACATCTCCAGATATGGCAGCATGGGCTCCTCCCATCCCTAACGCTCTGGCTCCAACACCTGTACTGATAAAATCGCCCGCATATTTTGCAATTTCAATAGCTTGCGAGTCTATTACAGCAAAAAATAATATATTAATAACAACCAGTATTTTATATTTCACGATCTAGCCTTCCAGTTCATTCAACATTAGGATTCATTTACCAACTGTCGTAATGCTTCAAGTTTATTTAATGCCTGAATTGGTGTCAATTCATTAGGATCAATTTGCTTCAATTCGTTACGCAAAGATTGTTCCAGTTCAGAAAAAAGACTCATTTGTTTTACAATTGTATGTTTCATTTCATGGTGTTTTGCCAGCTTGGGTTCATTTGTTTGATCAAGCGATTCAGATTCTAAATTACTTAATACCTCTTTTGCTCTGTTAATCACCTTGGCTGGTAAACCTGCCAATTGAGCAACATGAATTCCATAACTATGGTCGCAACCACCTTTAACAATCTTGCGTAAAAATACCACATGGTCCCCCCATTCTTTTACTGCAACATTATAATTGGTTACACGCGAAAGGATAATCTCAAGTTCCGTCAATTCATGAAAATGTGTAGCAAAGATTGTTTTTGCAGCAAGTTGCGGTGTATTGTGTATATACTCTACAACAGACCAGGCAATTGATAATCCATCAAATGTGCTTGTCCCACGTCCAATTTCATCTAAAAGTATTAAACTGGATGCTGTTGCATTGTTGAGAATATTGGCAGTTTCATTCATTTCTGTAAGAAAAGTACTTTCACCAGCAGCTAAATTATCTGATGCGCCTACACGTGTAAAAACGCGGTCTACTAATCCTATCTCTGCTTTTTGTGCGGGAACAAAACATCCCATTTGCGCCAAAATTACAATATGACCAATCTGACGTAAATATGTGGATTTACCAGCCATATTGGGACCCGTAATAATAAGAATTTGGTCTTGAGTGTTATCAATGACCAGATCATTACAAACAAATTGCTCACCGGGTGGAAGCAGTTTTTCAACTACGGGATGCCGACTGTCTTTGATTTCAATCTTGTTGCTGGTGTTCATTTCCGGTTTTACATAATCATTATCCAACGCAATTTGTGCAAAATTGGCAATACAATCTAAAATAGAAAGAAAATGAGCGTTTAACTGAAATTGTTGCGTAAAGACCAGAATCTTTTCTCTCAATTGATTAAAAAGTTTATATTCAATAGAAGACATTTTCTCTTCAGCACCCAAAATCTTTTCTTCGTATTCCTTGAGCTCCTGGGTGATAAATCGCTCTGCATTAACAAGCGTCTGTTTACGTATATAATATTCAGGTACTTTGGCAAGGTTAGCTTTTGTAACTTCAATATAATAACCAAATACTTTATTAAAACTTACCTTGAGTGAGGGTATACCTGTCTTTTCACGTTCTTCTTGTTGAAGCCTTGCAATCCAATCTTTCCCGGAATATGCAATTTCTCGTAATTCATCTAAATCTTTATCGTATCCCCTGCGAATAATTCCACCATCTGTAATAGACATTGGGGGATTATCTTCAATCGCCTTTTCAATTTCATTAGCAATATCCGGAATGGCATCTAAACCAGAGCGAATATGCTTTAAAAGCTCAAACTCGGCTGATTCAAGCAACTCTTTAATCTTGTGTACTACTTTGAGTGTAGCGAATAGTGAGTTGGCATCACGTCCATTGGCTCTACCTGCTGAAAACTTTGCCAGGTTACGTTCCAGATCTCCTGCATCTGCAAGGGTATTGCGGATATCTTTGCGTAATTCAGTTTTATCTACCAGCTCCTGCACGGCAGATAAACGTTTTTGAATTTTGTCAATATTTGAAAGTGGGAACAAGAGCCATTTCACCAGCATCCTGCCACCCATGGGTGTTTTGGTTTTATCAATTACAGAAAGCAGCGTACCCTGCTTTCCGCCTTGCGTCATGGAATAAACCAGTTCTAAATTACGACGGGTAGTAGTATCAATAATGAGATATTCACTGTCTGATTTGCGGGAAATCTTGTTTATATGAACAAGTTTTTCTGATTGGTTTTCCTTTAAATAGGCTAAAATTGCGCCTGCAGCACTAATACCATCACTAAAAGATTCAATTCCAAATCCTTTTAATGACAAGGTGGAAAAATGTTCAGTAAGCGCTTGATAGGAATAATCATAATTAAAGGTCCAGTCATCACGGGTTGTCAATGTAAATGACATGGGTTTTCGAAAAATCTCATGAAAACGAGAAATCTGGGCATCACTAATAATCAATTCTGAAGGTTGAACAGATAAAATTTGCTCAACAAGATTAGATTCCAACGTTTCATATACCTGAAATTCTCCAGTGGATACATCCACAAAAGCGAGTCCGCAGCTCTTTTTACCAATAAAAACACCAAGCAGGTAATTGTTACGTTTGGTCTCAAGCAAATCATCTGCAATTGCTGTACCGGGGGTAACTACCTCAACAACTTTACGCTTTACAATGGTTTTAGCAAGTTTGGGATCTTCAACTTGCTCACAAATAGCAACCCGGTGACCGGCTTTGATAAACTTGCCAAGATAATTGTCAAGCGCATGATGTGGAAATCCGGCAAGGGGAACATCTGCAGCTTTTCCATGAGCTCTGGCGGTAAGGGTTATCCCTAAAATCTCTGAACCTGTTTTGGCATCTTCATAAAACATTTCATAGAAATCACCCATTCGAAATAACAAAATATCATCAGGATGTGATGCCTTGATCTTTAGGTATTGCTCCATCAAAGGTGTTGTTGCTTTTTTTTCGCTCACGAATCTCTTTCCTGCAGGTTCTTTTTAATTCCGGGATTATCAACGCCCCAGTTTAGTTTTGTTCGAAGGATCTTGAAAAAATCACGTTTTCCGATAGATACCCATTTTAACGGATATTGAGCCTTTTTAATTTCCACACTGTCGTTTTCTTGTAAATTAGCTATACTTTGTCCGTCAAGACTGACCTGTACAGAATCCTGCCCGGGTTTTATTGAAATATTCAACTCGGCATGTTCTGATAAAACAATAGGTCTTTCAGTTAACGAGTGTGGACAAATGGGGGTTACAATAATAGCGTTCATAGTAGGCATAAGCAGCGGGCCGCCTGCTGACAATGAATAAGCAGTAGAACCGGTAGGAGAAGCAACAATTAATCCATCACTTCGATATGTATTTAAAAACATATTATTAACAGTAACATCAGCATATATTAACCGGGGACCTAATCCCTTGTCAACGACAACGTCATTTAATGCAGTATATTGCAAAGAATTGCCATTCTGATGTATAGTTACACTAAGCAGCATCCTATCAATAATAGAATAGTTTTTATTTAAAAGATCATCAATAGCTTGATGAATCTCATCAACCATTACTTCAGCAAGAAAGCCCAATCCTCCGGAATTCACACCCAGAATGGGAACTCCAAAATGCCCAACAATATTGGCGGTTGAAAGTATAGTTCCATCGCCTCCAAAGGCCACAACTATATCGCAGGCCTTACCAATACAATCAAGATCTACTGTTTTTTGATCTGAATCAAGAGATAAAAACGGAACAAGATCTGATGCATAAACATACTGGATCTGTTTCTGATCAAGAATATCAGTAAATTCTTTAACAACCCGTTTTACTTTGGGTTTATTTGTATTTCCAATAATACCTAAAATCATGACACATGTTTTTGAAATTTAAACAAATGCATACGAGTTAATGATTTATATGAATGAGAAGATCTAACTGTATCAACAATGCCAGAAGCATCAAGTCCTGTTTTTTCCAACAGCAAGCCCCGCTCTCCCTGTTCTACAAAATCATCAGAAATTCCACAACGAATAAATTCCAAATGATTAAATTTATTATCCAAAATAAACTCGGCAATTTCACTACCCAGTCCACCCTTGAGTGTCCCCTCTTCAACGGACAATAAGAGTTTAAAATTTGAAGCAACACGTTTAAGCATTTCGGAATCAAAGGGTTTTAGGAATCGGGCATTAATGACCTCAACAGTGAGCTTATCTTCAATTCTCAATATTTCTGCGGCCTCAAGTGCTCTATATACCATGGGGCCTAACGCGACTATCGCTAAATCAGCTCCATTTTGAAGGACCTGACTTTTGCCCACAGGAATTGCTTCAAATGCCTCTGTCATTTCAACACCTTCAGCACCGCCTCGTGGATATCGTAAAGCCACAGGACCATCAATTTCAAATGAGGTCTTGAGCATATGACGAAGCTCTTCCTCATCTGCTGGAACCATAATCGTCAACCCAGGCACCGTGCGTAAAAAGGCCAAATCAAATACACCATGATGGGTAGGACCATCATCACCTACAATACCAGCCCTGTCCAGAGCAAAGACAACGGGTAGATTCTGCAATGCAACATCGTGAATGATTTGGTCGTAACCTCTTTGCATAAAACTGGAATATATTGCAACAACAGGTTTTAAATTACGAGTTGCTAGACCTGCTGCAAAAGTCACAGCATGACTTTCAGCAATTCCTACATCAAAAAAACGATCAGGGAATTTCTTTGCAAACTCGCTTAGACCGGTTCCAATTGCCATAGCGCCGCTAATGGAAACAATCCTTTTATCATATTCTGCGAGTTTGACCAATGATTTTCCAAAAACCTGAGTAAAAGTTGGGACATTAGATTTTTTTAAAATTTCACCGGTTTTGGGATCAAAACGCCCCAGCCCATGAAAAACAGAAGCATTTTCTTCAGCAGGTGCAAATCCTTTTCCCTTTTTGGTTAAAACATGAACCACAATAGGTCCATTTAATTTTTTAACCTCATTAAACAAGCGCACCATACTGGCAATATTATGACCATCAACCGGACCAAAATACCTGAAACCTAATTGTTCAAACAACATACCAGGTACAAAAACAGATTTCAATCCATCTTGAAATCTCTTAACTGCCCGGCGAATATGAGAACCCATGGTTGACATGCGCCCGGTTATATCCCATATTTCGCTTTTCAGGCGGTTGTACAAGGGATTTGAAATAATATTGGTAAGATAATGAGACAATGCACCTACATTGGGTGAAATTGACATACTATTATCATTAACAATCAGTATAAAATCTTTTAAATTTGCACCGGCGTTATTTAGGCCTTCATAAGAGAGACCACCGGTCAATGCACCATCACCAACAATAGCGATAACTTTATAATCATCTCCATTCACATCTCTGGCACAAGCCATTCCATAAGCTGCAGAAATTGCCGTACTGGCATGCCCAACACCAAAGGCATCGTATTCACTTTCTGAAATTTTGGGAAATCCTGACAAACCATTATATTGTCTAATGGTATGGAAACGATCATATCTACCTGTAATTAATTTATGCGCATAAGCCTGATGCCCTACATCCCATACTATTTTATCTTCAGGGGTATTGAACAGGTGATGTAATACCAATGTCAACTCTACAACACCTAAAGAAGGTGCAAGATGACCACCCGTATTGGATACGGTTGAAATGATTGTTTCTCTGATTTCCTTACTCAATTGAGAAAGCTGAGGAATATCAAAATTTTTTATATCGTTTGGTGATTGAATACCGGGTAATAATGGTTCCATAATCTCACATTATTTTATTATTCATCTGTTTTGTTTGGATCCTGACCGGATAAAATCTCAAGTTTGCTTTCAGCTTTTTTCAATTTTTGCTCACAAAAATTAACAAGCTGATTTCCCTCTTCAAACAATTCCAGAGTTTCATCCAGGCTGCTTTCGCCCTGTTGAAGGATTTCTGCAATTTCATCCAATCGTTCCATTGCTTCTTCAAACGTCTGTTTAGCCATATTGTTTCCCGTTAATTGGATTTAGTTGATTCTGTTTTTGAATAGATGTAACCATCTTCAAGTTGTGTAACCAACGCTTCATGATCTTTGACATCACTCACTTGCTTGATTAATGTGCCATTCGCTTTGCGAGTTATACTAAAACCTCGTTTTAAAATTGAATCCGGATGTAAATCAGATAATCTGGATTTTTGATATAAAAGATTTTGCTTTACATTTTTAATCGTATTAGATGCTGAAAATCTCATTACATTCACAATTTCATCAATATGCTGATAATATGTATGCAGCATATCTGTAGGTCTGCGGAATCCATAACTGGAAATAATTGCTTTTATATGCTTTTGATGAATATTTATCAGACTGTTTACATGTTGATGAAAAAATGATTGAAATGCTTTCAATGAATCTTTTATTTCATTGATATCCGGCACAACAAGTTCTGCGGCAGCCGAGGGAGTCGGCGCACGTAGATCGGCAACAAAATCACTGATCGTAAAATCTATTTCATGCCCAACAGCTGATACAATAGGAATATGAGAGGCAAAGATAGCTCTGGCAACTTTTTCGTCGTTAAAAGCCCAAAGATCTTCAAGTGAACCGCCACCGCGTCCAAGGATAATAACATCAATATCCTTTTGCTGGTTCATTTCATGCAAAGCAGTTTCAATATCATCCGGAGCAGATTCTCCCTGAACGATTGTAGGACGTAAAACCATACGGACAGAGGGAAAACGTCGTTGAAGAACAGTTTGGATATCCTGAATCGCTGCACCGGTGGGTGAAGTTATTATACCTACAGTATCGGGAAAAGCGGGTAATTCTTTTTTAAATTCAGGACTAAACAATCCTTCTTCATTCAAGCGGTTTTTTAAAGCCTCAAATGCAAACTGAAGATCGCCAACTCCTGCAGGTACCATTTTGACAGCATCTAATTGAAGCGAACCCCTCTTTTCATAAACACGTACATTCCCTCGTAATTGTACCTTCATTCCATCAGCGGGCACAAAACCAAGTGCATAGTTTCTGCTTTTCCACATAACACAGGTAATTTGTGATTGTGAATCTTTGAGTGAAAAATACATGTGACCGGAAGAATGGTGGGTGAAATTGGATATTTCACCTTGTACCCAAATAGCAGGCAGGGAAGTTTCAACCAACTCTTTAATTTCAGAATTGATCTCAGAAACTGAATACATGTGTTCAAAATCTGTCTGGTCAAATAAATCCATAAAGCGCTCAAACATTGAATACTGTTAAACCGAAAAGGGCCAAGATTTATTTCTCAGCCCAAAATCATTTTACTTTTTCTTTTTATGTCTATCTTTACGTAAGCGCTTTTTACGTTTGTGTGTAGCAATCTTGTGTCTTTTTCTCTTTTTTCCGCTTGGCAAAGTAATCACCTCCTTACTAAAATTATTCTTTATTTAAAAAATCTTTTAAATCTCTGGAAGGCCTAAATACTGCAGTCATATGTTCAGGCACTTCAACAGGTTCATTTGTTTTCGGATTACGGGCCATTCGGGCATTACGCTTGACAGCTTTAAAATTTCCAAAACCGCGTAATTCAATTCGTTCTCCATTTTTTAGAGCATAACTGACCGTAGCAATAAAACCGTCTACAACAGCCTGGGTTTCAACCTGCGTTAAACCTGTTCCTTCTGCAATAATTCGAACAATATCTGCTTTTTTCATAATGGATTTACCTCAGTTCAGGGTAAACTCTATGCTCTATCTAAATAAATATTTAGCCTCTGGCCACAAACCTACATATTCAGATAACAAGATTTGAATATCTTCAGTTAAAATATCATATAACGTAATTTTATTCTGACGTTCTTTAACCAATTTGGGTTTACCTTTTATTCCACCGAGCTCAGCGGCAAGTGTAATTGCATCTTCAAATGTACCCAGTGTATCAATAAGTGCAAAATTCTTTGCCTGCTCACCAGTATATATCCTGCCATCAGCAACTTTTAGGACATCGTTTCTGGGCAATTCCCGTTCACGTATTACAGTTTCAAGAAATTGCTCATAACCGTTATCAATCCAGGCTTGTAAGTACTGACGTTCTTCAGGACGAATATCACGATATGGTGAACCCGTATCTTTAAATTTACCACTTTTTATTACTGTAAACTCTATACCAATTTTTTCCATTAATTTCTTAAAATTTGGAAATTCGGCTATAACCCCAATACTTCCTGTAGTAGTACCCGGATTTGCCATAATTGCATCCGCTCCCAAAGCAACATAATAACCACCAGAAGCAGCAACAGTTCCCATAGAAGCAACGATGGGCTTTCCTCCATCTCGCACCCGACGAACATGTTCATATATTTCTTGTGATGCTGAAATCCCGCCACCGGGACTGTTTATACGGAATACAATGGATTTTACACTTTCATCTTCATCAAACTTTTTAAATTGACGAACAATGGCATGCGGACTGGTTATAATACCTTCAAGTTCAATAACAGCAACTTTATCTCCACCAGAAACAATAGATACATCCGATTGACTGCCAAGCCCTACAATTGCGATAATAAACAAAATTCCGAAAAAAGCAATTACTGTCAGAATTATACCGCCAATAATGTAATCTTGTTTTTTTGCCATTTATTTACCATAATTTAAATAAATTGTCAAATCTAATTTGACAAACGATTTATATTATATAAAAAAATCGACTAAAAAGCAAGTTAAAAATCATATAAACAATATGCTACACTAGGATAAGAGCGAATAGTAACAATTTAATATCTTTTGCATGTTAATGTTAATATCAAATATTTCTTTCGCCTTGTTGATATTAGCTATCCCCTTTTTTTCACACAATTGCTTGTGGTTCAATAACAACTCGGCAACTTTTTTTAAATGCTGAATATCCCCGGGATCGGTGAGGTAGCCATTTTCGGGTTCAATGACCATTTCAGGTATGCCGCCTACTTTGGTACTGATTACGGCAGAACCTGAAGCCATTGCCTCAATTATAGACATGGGCTGGGCTTCTGCATATGATGGTAAAATAAAAATCCAGGATGATTGTAGCAATTGCAATTTTTCCCGATCAAAGACCGGTCCCATCAAATATATCTGTTTTTCAATATTGTAATCTTGTGCTAGTTTTTTAATTTCCAAAGTATCGCCCGGACCTGCAATATATACCAGAAAATCCTTAAAATCCACAGCCAAGGCTTGAATCACTTTTAATAAATCAAATATCCCTTTACGTTTAGACAATTCGCCCAAAAACAACATGGAAGGGATTTCGGATTTGGGGTAAACAATTTCAGAATACACTAAGGTATCAACACCGTTAGGTACGATGGTAACATTACGAGGATCCGTCAAACGAGACAACAAGTCATACCAATACTGAGATAATACCAAAATATGATCACATTTATTCAACATATGTCGAATATATTTTCGCACAAACAAGGCTTGTTTATAATAAAAATTATCAAACAAGGCACCATGTACATGCAATATTACGGGAACACGCATCCAGTTACATACATGAATATAAAATATTTTTTCCCAAAATGATGTATATGATGCCGTATGCAGGTGTACCAGATCTGGTTTTTTTTTGAATATACGGTAAGTAAATCGTACAAGAAAACTCAGCGATTGGAAATAGCTTGTAAAGGAAACCAAAAAATTTCGTCGTATAGATGCCGCATATCCCGTATATTTACGGGATTGTTTTTTACGTACCCAGGGCTTGGAAATATCAAATAGCTGTAGATCAATAGCTTCAGCCTCTTGAGAATCCAAAAGCGCACGGATATACGTTTCCATCCCCCCTGTTTTGGGATTAACTGGACCCACAAGAACAATATAAGGCTTATCTGATTGCATTCGGCATTACCGGTAGAGATTGAATTATCTTTTACGCATACGTTTAGCGGACTGTTGTTGCACAGATCTTTTACGTGAGAATAGAAATGCCAATATCCAGATTAACAGCCACATGCCAGCAAGCACCCACCAACGGTCTATAATCAATACAGTAAAATTAATAGCATATAAAAGATGAAAAATCCAATCACTAACACCCTTGCTGCTTTTTACTTTTTTACTAAAAAGTGCAATAATTCGGGCTGCTAATATTACAGGTGTATAAAGATACAAAAACCATCGGATAAAAACATGGCCTGTAAACAACGTTAACAGAATTACAACCGTAATGATTATATCTAACAAAGCCTTTTCAAATATCTTTTTCATATTGAATTCCTTATGATTCGTAACCATTAGGATTATTAGATTGCCAGCGCCAACTATCTGCACACATGTCATCAATTGTTTGAGTAGCACACCAGTTTAATTCTTTTTGTGCAAGAGCAGGATCCGCATAACATGATGCAACATCTCCCGTGCGTCTATCTGTAATTTTATATGGAATTTCTTTTACTGATGCTTTTGAAAATGCTTTTACAACATCCAAAACGCTGTATCCCTGTCCCGTGCCTAAATTATAGGTTACAAGTCCGGGATTTTCCTGTAACCGGTCCAAAGCTCGTAAATGACCTATTGCAAGATCAACAACATGAATATAATCTCTTACGCCGGTACCATCGTGGGTTGGATAATCTCCTCCAAACACAGCAAGTTTTTCAAGTTTTCCTACAGCTACCTGAGCAATATAAGGAAATAGATTGTTGGGAATTCCATTGGGGTCCTCTCCTATTTGTCCACTTTTATGTGCACCTACAGGATTAAAATACCGCAACAATGCAATATTCCAATTTGAATCAGATGCATACAAATCACGCAATATCAGTTCAATCATGTATTTTGTTCTACCATATGGATTTGTTGGTCCAAGTGGAAAATCCTCAAGAATGGGTACAGTGTGCGGATCACCATAAACTGTTGCTGAAGAACTAAACACCAAATTCAAGACTTTGTGCTTTTTCATCACTTTACACAAATTGAGCGTACTGGTAATATTATTGTCATAATAATGCAGTGGAATTGTGTTTGATTCACCTACGGCTTTGAGGCCTGCAAAATGTATAACATCAGTTATATCATGATTTTTAAAAATTCGCTCAACTGCATCCAGGTCCAAGAGATCATATTTATAAAATGTTAATTGCTTACCTGTCAACTTTTGCACTCGCTCGAGTGATTCTTGCTTACTATTATCAAGATTGTCTATTACAACAATATCTTTATTTGCATTTAACAATTCGAGACAGGTGTGACTACCAATATAACCTGCCCCTCCTGTAATCAATATACTCATTTAAATATAATCTCCTTACATTCTGAATCAATTGGCCAATAAGACATATCCGGACAACTGTTAAATGTCAACCATTCCTTACTAACCGGGTGCTGCAATGTCAGACGACTCGCATGTAAAGCCAAGGCCTTGTTACCAAACCGAGTTTTGGAACCATAACGAAAATCACCTAAAATGGGAAATCCTCGACTTGCAAACTGGACACGGATTTGATGATGTCTTCCTGTATGCAGATCAATTTCAAGCAAAGAAACATTTTTTTTGCTATCAAGTCTTTTATAAGACAACTCGGCTTTTTTTCCAGTATCTGAATCAACAATAATACTGGTAACACCATTACGATCAAGATAATCAATCAACTTGTCCTGTTGATCAGGTACACCTTGCACCAAAGCTACATATGTTTTACGGAATTGTCTTTGACGTATGGCTTCACTCAATCGTCCCGCTGCTTTGGATGTTCTGGCAAATACAACAATTCCAGAAACCGGACGATCAATCCGCTGAACAAGACCAAGGTAGACATTACCTTTTTTATCAAATTCATGTTTAAGAAAAACTTTACTCAGTTCCAACAATGTTGAATCACCGGTTTGATCACCCTGTACCAGTAAACCCGCCGGTTTATTTGCAACCAGTAAATGATTGTCTATATACAAAATTAATTTCTTAAATTCAAAAATATTCATCAAGATTTTGTTTTAAATATTAATGAATCAATATACAAAAAAAAATATTATAAACATATAGTTATCATGATTGATTGGATTTGAGATGCTTTAAAATCTGGGGTAACAATGTCAACACATATTCAAGGTCTTCACGAGTTGTTCTTAATCCCATGCTGAAACGAATAGTACCATATTTTTTAGGATCAACGCCAATGGCATTTAGAACATGAGAGTTTCTTTCATTGCCGGAACTGCAGGCAGATCCTGAAGACGAATAAACACCGATTTGATTAAGGCCTAAAAGTAATGCTCCACTGTCAACACCTGGAAAGCCAATACTGAGATTATGAGGTAAACGATCCTTTAATGAACCATTAACGATAAGATCAGGTTCTATATTGTAAAGACTGTCCAGAAAAAACTGCCGCAACTCTAAAAGCCGATTCGTCTCAGTATCCATGTCACGACAAATTAATAAAGTAGCTTTTCCTAATGCCATGATATGTCCAACATTTTCTGTACCTGCGCGCAATCCAAATTCCTGACTGCCTCCGTGGATAACAGGTATCAGCGGAATATCATTTGAAACATAAAGAGCAGCAACTCCTTTGGGAGCATAAATTTTGTGTCCTGAAAGCGATAGCATAGAAATACCAAGATTTTTAGGTTTTATTGGTATTCTACCAAATGCCTGTATGCTATCCATCATTAAAGGTACATTATATCGTTGACATATTTCAGAAATCTCATTAACCGGGCTAATAGTACCAATTTCATTATTTGCCATCATAATAGAAACAAGCAATGTTTTTTCAGTAATGGATTGTTCAAGCTGTTCTAAATTTATTTTCCCTTTAGCATCAACATCCAGATAGGTAACAGTAAATCCAATAGATTCCAAAAACTGCATGGTTTTAAGTACTGAGGAATGTTCAATTTTAGATGTAATAAAATGGCCCTTGTTTTCAAGATGTTGAAATGCAATACCTTTGATAGCAAGATTATTGGCCTCTGACCCACTACCTGTAAAAATTATTTCCTGTGGTAAAACATCCAGACATCTGGCTATCTGTGCCCGTGCAGTTTCAATATATTCATAAGATTCTTTTCCCGGCTCTGTACTGCTGCTAGGATTCCCAAAACCCATTTTCCCGGAATAATATTTTTCAAGAGCAGTAACAATTTTTAATCTGACATATGTAGTAGCATTATGGTCAAGATAAACTTCTCTAAAATTCTTAACCTTAATTGCGGGAAAAGGTTTACATGATTGATCAGGTGTCTGGATAGGTATATCTACCCATGTGTAAACAGATTTTAAACCAAATGGAAACATCTTTTGAAGATCAGATTGCGAGAATCCCAAATTCTTTTTAATGTTATAATGCATGGGACCCACATGATTTTTTTTATAATAATCGTAGGTATATTCCAGAACGCGGTAATGTTCAGGTGTAAGTTCGGTACCCGTTATATGGGCCATCCTACGAATCAAAATTTTCACATAGTTATTCATAGCAATTCCGTAACGTCTTAATCATCAGCACCTGGGTACAAGTGAAAAGGATATCCTGTTTTAGAGGTATTCATTGATTCTGCAATTAATTTAAAAGTGTGATATGGGATACCCATTCCCATCTTGTCTGCTTCATACTGGGCAATAAGACGTGCACCTATACAATAAGTTGAAATATTCATCTCTTGCGTTAAATACGGACGAACAATCAGATCCGAATTGACTACACGTACCGGACCCATATTGGCAGTAACACGCTTACCTGTTGTAAATTGATAGGCCTGTATAATTCTTGCCAGTTCAACAGGTCTCACCGATAATACTATAATATCAGGTTCAAGCTCTATTTCATCAAATTCAGGTGAACAAAAAAAGACTGCGTTCATTGTTGCAGGTTGAATAGCCATCATCTCACTGATCGCATTTTGGGCCAACTCTACAGTCTTGAATCTTCCACTGTCGTCATGGCCGAACAAACAGAAATCTGGGTTATTGGAATCCTTGCATGCATATACAACGCCTGAAGTAAAATCTTTGGGTGAAGGTGGTATAAAATCATTCAAAGCATCTGACTGTTGACGCATAATATCAGTATAAACTCTTGATTTACCCAGGGGTTTGTCATCATACTGATCAACAAGCCCAAAGGTTATTGCAGCTGCAATACAGCCAATGTTATCACGAGTCAAACAAACAGCATCACCCAAGGATGCCTGCTTGGTAGCCTGGCAACTGGTGACTGTCAAATCATCGGGATGATAATCCATAATTTTATCAGGGATGGTATCCCCATTTTTAAAAAATTTCACTGCTGTGACAGGGATAGTCAAACCCTCCACTCCCATGGCGATTATCATATCCCTGTACAGCGCTCGTAATTGTTTATTCATGTGCAGCTCCTTTTTTTTATTGAGCTGCGTCTTGAAACATCTCGGTTACTATCTCTGCTTCATTGCGGGTTAAAACTTTGTCAATATCCAAAAGGATTTTAACATGGCCCTTGAGTTTTGCAATTGCCAGAATGTAGTCTGTTTGCGTATTCACACCAAATGATGGCGTTTCATCTATATCTGCAACGTGTATGTCAGAAACTTCGGAAACAGAATCAACTGCTACCCCCATCATTACAGTTCGACCCTGGTAGTATATTTCCAAAACAATAATTACAGTGCGTTCATCATAATCCATGGGTGTCATTCCAAAACGAAGACGCAGATCAATTACCGGTATTACACTACCACGTAAATTAATAACGCCTTTGATATGCGGTGGTAAATTGGGAATGGAACGGATATTTTGCATTTTAATAATTTCTTTGATTTTTAAAATATCAATTCCATATTCTTCCTTGCCCATTGAAAAAGATAAATATTTTCCTTCTAAATTGATCATTGATTTTTCAGACTGAACTGCCTGATATCCGCTATCTCTAACAAGAATATCCTGAACTTTATCTTCAGACCTAACTACAGATGAACGTTTATTAACATCAGTATCTTTGCAGGCAACATCAGCAAAACGCATATCTACAAATTTATCCAGATCAATAATATTTCCTAAACCAATATTATCGTGCATGTAATGTTGAATACGATCAAGATCTTCAACGGATGGATACAAATCACCGGTTTTAATACCCTTGGGTTCTGTTAATACATTTTTAATTAATGCGGGTTTGAGGCCTAAAACTTTGTTAGGATCTAAAAATTCAACACCAATTTCAGCGGCAATTCCCGGTTTTTCTTCAATCAACTTGCCCGCGTAAACCAGCATATTGGTAAATTCCTGAACAACTTCGGGATGTTGGTCAATAATATCTTGCTGCATTGTAACAACGCAACAAGGATGGTTGTCCCACAATTCGCTTGAAATAAACTGCAATTCTGCAATTCCACTGGCAATCGCTTTTGTACCCAAAGGTTCAGCAACCAGGTAACCACATGCTTTTTCATTATTGGCAAGAATTTCCGGCATTTTTACAGGCGGTACAACTTCAAAGTTAACATCTACACCTTCATCACCTGCAAATCCTGCATTTAAACCGATTCCGCTGAAAAACATGTGAGCAAGAATGTTATGTATAGACATAAGGTGTGGCAACAGAAAAGATTTACCACGAAAGAAATTTTCATAAGGTTCTCTATATTCATCACCCTTACGGTTACGTACAAATATACTTCCATTTCGGTGAGCAAATAAAATTAATTGGATTGGCACGTCATAACTAAACAAATCCATAGCTATAGGTGCAAGCACACAAGCGCCATCAATATCACCGCTTTCAAGCGATTTTGCAACAGGGTTCCAACTTGACAAACAAAGGGTATCCAATTCAAATGTTTGGGGCTTTAATTCTCCTGTTTTAATCAAATGTTTAAGAACACCAAGAACCAAATGGTCAGTTATTTGAATATGGCCAATACGAAGCAATATTTTACCGGAAGGAGCTGTTTGTATTACCCGATTTATCTTTTTCTCGGCTGGTTGTCCCATACCAAAGGCTTCCTGGATCTTTTCACTCAATTCACTGGCATCAAAAGGTTTTGAAATAAAGCTACTAACCCCGGCACTATCTGCTTTGGCCATTTCTTTTTTCTCACCACGACCTGTTGCCATCAGAAAGGGTAAATCTTTATACGTATCATGCTGTCTCACCCATATTAAAAGTTCATAACCACTTTTATTGGGCATGTTCCAGTCACTGATCACAAGTTGAATTGAACTGTCTGCTTCCAGGATATCTTGAGCGGCCTGACCGTCAGGGGCTTCAATAATATTTTCAAAGCCCAACGACTTTAATGTCTTTAATTCCATTTTTCGCATAACCGCAGCATCTTCAACCAAAAGTATTTTTATATCAGTACCGAGAGACATAGATATCCTCCAAAATAATAAGTATGGAAAGCAAATATATTAATCATTTTCTGTTTTTCAAATTTTGTGCCAAATAGAGCAATGGTGAACATTTTTCAATTATTGTTTGTAAATTCAATACTTGTTTTTATATTAGGATTCTTGTATTAGAAAACACAAATTCATCCAATATCATGTAAAAAATCAATTATTATGAAAATTTTACTTTTATATTTTATATTCGGATTTTCAATAGCATTGGGTTTTGAGAATAAAGGTGATATTATACAGCATTATTCTCCTACTAGTGACATTGGAGACGAACAAAATACACTCAAAACCAACGACACTAAAACTGACACCCTGCAAATCCAACAAAATCAACATACCACTTTTCAAGCATCAAGACAAAATTTAAATCCTGTTGTACAAAGCTACAATTCAAGTCTGGATTTAATTCTACACAATACCAAATTCCTTTATGATGATTATAAATATATTCTTACCTCCCCTGCCCGAATTGATAAAAACTCGGCAATTAAACTAGGCTCCATACTGGCTACTTTTGGTTTATTGTATTATAAAGACCAGGAAATATATGATTTTTTGAACAGACATAATAACGATCGGGTGTATAAAAAGGTATTACAAGTGGGTAATTTTTTCGAACCCTCGGGACTTACCCGTAATACCCACCCATACTATATAGGTGGTTTCTTTGCAGGATATCTCTTGAAAAAAGAACATTTACAAGAGGCTTCGGTTCAATTGTTAGAGTCTATGATTTTTGAAGGTAACACACGTGTTCAAATTTTACACAGAATCATTGGCAGATCAAGACCTAATGATGAACAGGGTCCCTATTTCTTTGAATTTGATGGAGACCGCTCGTTTCCTTCAGGACATACATCAAACATCTTTCAACTGGCAACCGTATTATCACATCATGTTGATCATTGGGCATTCTCTACAATAGCATATGGTATTGCAACCACAGTTGGTTTTCAACGTATCGATTATAAATCCCATTGGCCATCAGATGTTTTTATGGGGGCTGTTTATGGTATTGCAGTGTCTAAAGCAATTATCTATATGCATGAAAGCAGAAATGCCCGCATTGTACCCGGTATATCTATTATTGATAACAAACCAATTTTTGGAATTACCTATAATCTGGATTCGTTCTAAAAAAAGGAAACCTGATGGTCAAGTTTACGTTCTATAGTATTGAGTAATTTCAATAAACCACATACCATTAAAACGGATGACAATATTGAAGAGCGATACCAACTCTAAAAACAACCAACGTGATCTTGAAAAAGCGGCAATCAAGTTAGCTAATGCAAATGTAGCATTATTGTCGGTTCAGGAACAACTTGAAGAAAAAAACAAGCAATTAAAATCCTTGCTTAATGAATTGTCTATAAGCAGAGATGAATTACAAGCTGTATTAGACAGTTCAAACAGTGCAATGTTGATGGTGAATCCGCTAGGTATAGTTACATCGTTTAATAAGCAGGTTTCCGAATATTTTGATCTCAAGGATAACGAAATTACCCAAAAACCCTTTCAGGACCTGTTGCCCAAGTTAAAAAAATGCTTTAAAGAACCAGAAGAATTTCGGAGAATAATCAAACAGCTTGAAATAAATCCGGACAAAGCCTACAAAAAAGATTCGAATTACAAAGAATTTTTCAGCCGTTCTTTAATGACTATTAAACCTTCACAGCGTTTTCTTTCATTTTCATCCATTACTGTTATGAATAAGGAAAGCACTCAAACACTGGGAAGAGCATGGTTATTTGTTGACATTACAGACATAAAAACGGTTGATGATAAATTAAGAGCAATCGTTGAAGTATCTCCTATTCCCTATATTATCAGCAGGGTAAATGACGGAAAAACTTTATACATCAACAAACCATTATCTGATATAACCGGATTTTCAGAATCAGAACTATTAGAAAAAGACACATTAGAATTTTATCATGAAAACTGTGATAGAATATTTATTGAAAACATAATGAAAGAAAAGGGGCATCTTTATAACCACGAACTCCAGATAAAACATAAAAATGGTTCATTTATCTGGATGATATTGTCAATTGTTAAAAATGAAATTGGTGGTGAAAAAGTATACATTGCTTCACTTTATAATATTAATGCAAGAAGAAATGCTGAAGAAGCGCTCAAAGTTTCTGAAACACGTTTCCGGAGTTTGGTTGAAAATGCAACGGATATTATATTCTCCATGAAACCGGACAATACTTTTTCCTACATTTCACCTCAATTCCAGGAAATAACCGGACACAGGGTCAGAGATTATATTGGGAAAACCATGGAATCCCTCATACATCCTGACGACAATATCACATTCAAAGACAACAAGAATCTTGATAAACATGTAGAACATAATTACAGATTACGCCATAAAGACGGCAACTGGCGATGGTTTATCTCTCACACAACGGGCATTTATAATTTTGATGGTGAATTAATTGAACGAATTGGTATTGCCCATGATGTTACGGAAATTAAATCCGTAATGAGCAATCTTGAACAGGCAAACCAGAAATTACGCAAAACCCAAGCCCAATTGGTTCAATCAGAAAAAATGGGTGCATTGGGAATGTTAGTTGCCGGCATTGCCCATGAAATAAATACTCCTGTGGGTGCAATTAACAGTATGCATAATACGCTGGTTAGGGCGGTTTCAAAGCTCCAAAACGAGTTGTCTGAAAACTATCCTGAAATACTGGAAAACAATTCTCAGATCTTTAAATCTCTTAGCATCATTAATGACGCGAATCGGGTTATAGAATCAGGCACAACACGTGTCACCAATATTGTAAAACGGTTACGAAGTTTTGCACGTCTGGATGAGGCTGAATTAAAAGAAGCAAATATCCATGATGGAATTGAGGACACGCTTGTCATCATTCACCATGAAATAAAACATGATATTACCATTATCAAAGAATTTGGGAAATTACCTATCATATCCTGCTATCCTGGTAGATTAAATCAGGTTTTTTTGAATCTGTTAATAAATGCAAGACAAGCAATATCCGGCAAGGGTAAAATAAAAATAAAAACAGAACATAAAAATAATAAAATCATTGTTGAAATTACAGATAACGGCAAAGGTATACCTTTGGAACAAATTGACCAAATTTTCAATCCAGGCTTTACTACCAAAGGTGTAGGGGTAGGAACAGGTCTTGGCCTATCTATTTGCTACCAGATCATTGAAGATCATAAAGGCACCATATCTGTAAAAAGCAAACAAGATGTGGGAACTACTTTTACAGTAACAATACCAACCAATCTTGATCAATTGCTCAATTTATGAAAATGCTCGATAATATTTAAGACACACTTGCGGAAAATATTACGAATGAAAAAGCTATTATATATTACAATATTACAATTTATCATATATTCTGCATTAGCTGCTAACACCAATAACACGGATTCATTGCAGGTAAAGCAAAAGACTTTATCAACATCTCAACAAGCATATATGCATATACGTGGAATTGAGCGAGATGAAAAAGCAGGGTTTAGAGCACTATATACATTAAAAAAAACAGTATTGTTTGTTCCTGAACAATTTTCCGCAGGTATCAAATACGCATCAGGTTATGGTATAGAGCTTGTCAATAATCCCAAATTTATAAACGATTTGGAATATATTTTCTTTACACAGGATAAAACCTTGGGTTGGTACCCTACTGCCAGTCTTACATCAGGTTTGCGTCCCCGCATAGGCATCAACTTTATCATGAAAAAATCTCCTGTTCAATTAACGCTCAAAGCAAAATATGCTGACGAAGAAAAATATAAAATAGAAACACGAGCATCCTATTTTGTAAATCATGACGACCGGTTAATTCGACTCAACTTTGAAGTATTACATGAATACGATGATGATAGAAAGTATTATGGTTTTGGAGCCGATCCCAGAAATGATTCCAGA
The DNA here is from genome assembly GCA_963693055.1 of bacterium. Classification (GTDB taxonomy): domain Bacteria; phylum Zhuqueibacterota; class Zhuqueibacteria; order Residuimicrobiales; family Krinioviventaceae. The sequence goes on along the minus strand of OY843751.1, from coordinate 2,610,791 downwards.
AACCAGTATGTAAAAAATCCAAAGTCAAAATATGGATATTTTTTTCAAGAGCATACAGCGGTCCGTCTCATTTCCGGTTATAAACCTTTGCCTAATTTCAATTTTTATTTAATGACATCATTTGACCAGAGAATAGTCAAAGATGCATTTGAAGGTGATAATTGGGTTTCACATACATTTTTAACAAGCTCTATACCAGGCATGAATTCAACTTACAATCAATGGTATAATGAACTGTCCTTAAAATTTGATTCACAACCCAACACCCGATATTTTTCGACAGGAAGTATTTTTGAAGCCTATACAGGTATAAACCGAGGATTTGGTAACAATCCCAATTTATCTCTGAAATCTGGCATTACGGTTTATAAACGGTTTGCTGTATTAAATAACAACAGAATCTTGACCCCTAAATTAACGGTTCATGCGATTCGCAATTTAGATAAAAACAAGATTATTCCATTCACAGAATATCCCCATCATGAGCAATTTAGAGGTGTAAATGAAAGAACATATCTCAGGTTAGACAATCATTTGCTAATACCATCAATTCAGTATAGCTGGCCATTATCTCAAAATATTGGTGCTCATATTTTTGCAGATTATCTTACAGCAAGTTCTGATTATAGAAAACTATCTTTTACTCACTCGGTTTGGGCGGCAGGTTTTATTTTTGATTTACATAGCAGAGATGATGAAATGGCAAATATTAAAATCATTTATGGTTCAGAAGGCTTACGATTACACGCAGATATTGGAGTTTCATTTTATTAATATGATCAAAATCAGACACATATTATTATTCATGGTATTATTCAGTGCATGCGCGCCACAAACGTATCGTTTTGCAGATAAAGAACCGGTCATGTATTATAATGATATATCCCCTATCCCTTTACCCAAAACAGTATTCAACAACCGTTTCGAATATTATGCAAATGTATTGGCCCCCAAGCCAGTAGTTGAAAGTTTTTTTATTGCACCCAATAACCAGGCCAGAGATGTAAACAGCATGGACCAGGTTCCGGCTTCAAGCTGGTATATCCCGAGATTGGGTTACCAAGACATTACACCAGCAGAACTTGCTAAAGGACCAACAGAATTTGGTCCCCCTGTCCCACCCTTGACTGTTATCAGAGTGCGCAAAGCAGATACCACCCCACGTTTATTTATTAAAGACAGTAATGATAATCATTATATGTTGAAAATGGACCCACAAGGATATCCGTCTATTGCTACCTCAACATCATTTATTGTAAATCGACTATTTTGGGGTTTTGGATATAATGTTCCTGAAGATCAATTGTTTTATTTTGAGCGTAGAGATTTACAGATTGATTCAACGAGCGATCTTGATGAAACAGGGCTTGATAAAATTTTATCCCGCACGGTTGAGCCTGAGAATGGATCTTTTAGATCCATTGCAAGCCGTATTATTGAGGGATTACCAATGGGACCTTCACCTTCCAAAGGTGTAAGGCATGAAGACGCCAATGATCTTTTTCCTCATGAGGAGCGAAGAATTCTGAGAGCGTTACGGGTGTTTGCCTCTTTTACCAACATGTCAGAAATTGGCAGTGACAACCTTTTTGACATTTATGTAGGCGAACAGAATAAAGGATACGTCAAACATTATATGATAGATTTTGATGATGCTTTTGGAACGTTTGCCACAAGAAGTAAAAAATTATGGGCCGGCTTTAATCATAATTTCAGTTTAAATGATATTTTCCTTAATTTCTTTACCATGGGATTACTGGTGCAGGATTGGGAAAAAGCGAGCTATACACCCTGGCCATCTGTGGGCACATTTGAGGCAACGCTATTCAAACCGGAAAAATGGAAAGAATCTCATCCTTTTGATCCTATACAATATAGTCAGCCTGGTGATAATTATTGGGCGGCCAAAATTCTTTCAAATGTAACCTTGGAGCATTTAAATGCTCTGGTTGATTCAGCTCATTATCCTAATAAAGCGGCAGCAAAGTACATGTTGGCAACCCTTGAAAGACGAAAAACCAAAGTGCTCAAATATTATTTAAATCAGGTTACCCCCCTTGAATTTATTAAAATAAAAAACGACACACTTGTGTTAAAGGATATTGCATTTGGCATTGTAGACAATCAGGATTCTCAATATTATCAATTAAATATTAAAGACGATGCAAATTTAATCCAATCAAACAATACTCTATATCAGGTAAATAATGATGAAATATTGATCCCCCTATCATCTGAAATGTTTGCTAAAGCAGACAATTATCTTGTAGTAAATATTTCTAAATTAAATAACAAAGATTATTTGCCCCCTGCTGAATTCCATATCATTAAAAGGGAAAATGGAGAAATTAAACTGGTAGGAGTAACCCATTAGAAAAAAACGACTTTTATAATGTACATAAAATAAATATATTACTAGAATCAAAATTACCGGAGTTGTCATGTTGGAAAACAGATCTAAAAGTTATCTGGAAAGATTTTTAAACATCTTTACCGAAGTTAAGGCTGGTGAAGGTGTATCAGCGCTGTTGTTATTCGTCAACTTGTTTCTACTCTTAACTTCTTATTATATCATTAAACCGGTTAGAGAAGCCCTAATTCTTGCCGGTGGTGGTGCAGAAGTAAAAAGCTATGCCGCTGCGGGACAAGCGATATTACTACTGGGAGTTGTTCCATTATATGGTTGGCTTGCAAGCCGTTTTCCACGTAAGCCGCTAATAAATATTGTAACACTGTTTTTTACAGGGTGTTTAGTTGTGTTTTATATCCTGGCCCAGTTTAATGTACCCCTGGGCGTTGTCTTTTATTTATGGGTTGGAATTTTCAATCTTATGGTAATTGCTCAATTCTGGTCATTTGCCAATGATTTGTATACTCCGGAAGATGGTAAACGGATCTTTGTTATTGTTGCTTTTGGAGCTTCATCAGGTGCAGTTTTTGGAAGCTATATCACAGGCAGATTAATAGGTGTTTTAGGAGTTTATCAGTTATTGCTGCTTTCTGGAGCATTGTTATTGATTTCTTTATTGTTAACAAACCTGGTAGATAAACGTCAAAAAAACACTGTCCAGTTGAATGATGAAATAAAACAAGTCATTGTTGAACCTTTAAAAAAAGGCAATGGATTTGGTCTGGTTCTTAAAAACAAATATCTATTGCTGATTGCGTTTTTATTATTATTTCTCAATTGGGTAAATACAACAGGTGAATACATTCTTGGAAGAACAGTTACTGAAGCCGCATCAAAAATGATAACTGATCCTGGTTCGGGTGATATGGTTAAAGAATACATTGGAAAATTTTATGCTGATTTCTTTACCATTGTCAACATTGCGGGATTAATCATACAATTGTTTCTGGTTTCAAGGATCTTAAAATATATAGGTATTCGAGTTGCTTTACTGGTTCTCCCATTTATTGCATTGGGCGGTTATTTTATTATGGCTTTTTATCCTGTTTTAATGTTTGTAAAATGGGCCAAGATATTTGAAAATTCAACAGATTATTCTTTACAGAATACAGTAAGACAAGTATTGTTCCTTCCAACCACCCGTGAAGAAAAGTATAATGCCAAACAGGCAATTGATACGTTTTTTGTAAGGGCAGGTGATGTTTTATCGGCATTGGTTGTTTATCTGGGTACAAATTTTTTAGCATTTCATACCAAACAGTTTGCGCTGTTTAACATTGCACTAGTCACAATCTGGATAATTATTGCCATAGCAATTGGTATTGAAAATAAAAAAAGAGTTGCCAGCTTTAATCAATAATTACAGGTGCAAATTACTGAATGTCCAGAATTTTTAATACATTATTTAACATAAAACAAAATGAAGTTCATAAAACACTGTTAATGTTCTCATACATTTTTCTGATTATTGCTTCATTACTAATTGCCAAACCAGTACGAAATTCATTATTTCTGACGCATTATGGTGTGCATATGCTGCCATGGGCATTTATGCTGGTTGCTGTCTTTGCGGCAGGCATCATTGAATTATATACACGCATGTCTAAAAGGGTACATTTTAATAAATTAATAAAAAGTACCTTATTAATATCTATATTCTCGTTGTTAATATTCTGGGGATTATTAAAAATAAATTATAATGCAGGCTGGTTTTTTTTTGTTATATATATCTGGGTTGCGTTATTTGGTGTCATAACAACATCTCAATTCTGGTTATTAGCCAATTATGTATTTGATGCCAGACAAGCCAAACGCCTGTTTGGCTTTATAGGCTCAGGAGCTATTTCCGGAGGTATTGCCGGGGGCTATATGACTCGTTTGCTGGCTCCTATTCTTGGCACGTCGAATATGCTGTTACTTTGTGCGCTTTTTTTAATTATATGTATTGTACTTTTATCATTAATATGGCAAAAAGATACCCGTGATAATTATACTCAAAAATTATTAAAAGAAGAAAAAAGACGTAAAGGTGAAAAACCGGGTAACGCAATCAAAATCATATCAAAATCACGCCACTTGTTATATCTGGCATTAATTGTGGGTGTAGGCGTTATGGTAGCCAACCTGGTCGATTACCAGTTTAATGCAATTGCAAGTGATATCATTAAAGATAAAGATAAACTTACAGCATTTTTTGGGTTTTGGTTGTCGAATCTCAGTGTGGCGTCTTTATTGATACAAATGTTTCTCACCGGTAGAATATTTAAATTATTTGGCGTTGCAACGTCGCTCTATTTCCTGCCTGTTGGTATTTTAGCCGGAGCCATAAGTATTTTACTTCAACCGGCACTCTGGTCAGCAATAATCATCAAAGTTGCGGATGGTGGTTTCAAACAATCCATAAATAAAGCAGGGCTGGAACTGTTAACCGTTCCAATACCTGGTAAAATGAAAAACCAAACCAAAGCATTTATTGATGTTTTTATTGATAGTCTTGCTACGGGTATAAGCGGACTTTTATTAATCATACTGGTTACAAATCTTCATTTATCTGTAGCGCATTTGAGCATTGTTATTATTCTGTTAATCATAGTTTGGCTTTATCTCATCATCAAAGTAAAAAGTGAATACCTGAATTCATTCAGACTAGCCATTGAAAAAAGATCTATTGATCCCAGTCAACAAACCACTAAAATTGATGATGCAACCATGGTTGCCTATTTTAAGCAAATACTGGAAACTGATAATACCCGGCAGTTGATATATGTGCTAGATCTACTGGAAAATAATATTAACCCACAACTTGCACCCATTCTACATAATTTATTGAACCATAAATCTCATCAAATACGATTAAAAACATTGGAAATCATTCAAAATTACGAACCAGATGCATTTATAGATAAAGTTCGCAATATGTTGAGCGACAATCACTTTGACATCAAAGTTGAAGCTATTTTGTTTTTACTCAGGCATGATAAAGAAAGTGAGAATCTGATAGGCGCTTTAATATCCAACAGTGATTATAAAATATGTAGTGCGGCAATGTTGGCAGCATCTATCCAATTCAAGAACGATGCATTGTTTCGTAAAAAAATAAATATATCAGACCTTTACCATGAATTTATTCAACAGAGTTGTATACGTGAACTAGACAGTAATCAAAGGAATTTCATAAACATAACAATAACCAAAGTTATTGGCATCAGTTCTGAAAAGTTGTTATATCCATACATGCTTGAATTATTAAAGGATGAATCAATTGCTGTTGTACAATCGGCAATTGTTCAAAGTGGAAATACCCGAGATCCTTTATTCATTCCAACTTTGACAGAGTACCTTACTCATAAAACACACAAAACACTTGCAAGAAATGCCTTGGCTCTATATGGTGAAGCCATATTACCTGAAATGGATTCTATTTTACATAACAAAGAAACAGATTTTAGGCTAATGTATGCTATTCCCAAAGTTTTATCATCGATCAATACACAAGATTCTGCAAACATTTTGATTAATCATATAAATACCGGGGATCCCGGCTTTAGATACAGGGTGTTAAAGGCATTGAATAAATTACGGGATGGAAATCCCATGTTAAAATTTGAATTAGAAATAATAGAAGATATTATATTTACAGAAACTGAAAAATATTATAATTTGTTATCAGTTCATCAGGTATTTTCTAATAATATTAAAGATTTAACAGAACAGCAAATTAAAGCCAAGTTGTTATTGTCAAGATCAATAACAGAACATATGGAAGATATTTTAGAAAGAACATTTAGACTATTGGGACTTTATTATCCCCCCGGAGACATTTACAATGCATATCTTGCTGTAACGAGTCAACAAAACGACAGCACAGCAAATGCTGTGGAATTTTTAGATAACCTTTTACATTCAAGATTAAAAAAAATCATTCTCCCTTTGCTTGAAGACGATAAAAGTGAGATTGAAAATAAACCTTTGCAAATGGATCATCATCATGTAATTAAAGATGAAACAGATGCATTAACGTTTTTATTAACAGTTAATAATAGCTGGTTAAAAAGTTGTACAATTTATTATATTTCAGTATTAAAAAAATCTGAATACAACACACTTGTCGAAAATTTGAATATCAATAATGATCCATTGGTAAAACAAACAATAGGTTTATATTACCAAATGATGGCAAATTAAACGAGGTTATATGCTCACAATCATTGAAAAAGTATTACTGCTGCAAGAGGTTGATGTATTTGAAAATACAACAACAGGTGATTTGGCTTTTATTGCAGCAATAACAGAAGAATACAACTATGATACGGATTATGTGATCTATAAAGAAGGAGATCCGTCAGATGCTCTGTATATTGTTGTCGATGGTCTTGTGAGAGTTAGCCACAATGAACAGAAAATCATGGATGCAGGTAAAAAAGATGTTATGGGCACATGGGCCCTTTTTGATGATGAACCTCGAGTTGCTACTGCAAAAACTTTGGAACCAACACACCTGCTTCGCATAGATCGTGACGATTTTTATGATTTATTATCTGATCACACACGTATCACTCAAGGGGTACTTAAAACCATGTCGAAAAGATTACGTCGGCTTGTTGGACGCGTTCGAATAGATATTCCCACTAATCAAAATACAAATCAAGATTAAAAAAAACAAAATTTTACTATTGAGATTGATAATATTATTTATTACTTTTCATGTTATAATAAATTGACAATATGGTTGATTTGTAAAGGATATTTCAGGAGTAAATCATGGAGAAAAGTTCAGATAAAGAAAGTATAGTAATTGTTGATGATGAGGAGATTGTACTTTCAAGCTTGAATTCATTCCTCATGTTGGAAACAGATTACCAGGTAAAAACCTTTACTTTGGCAAGTGAAGCACTGGATTACATTAAAGAAAATGATGTACATCTTGTAGTTTCAGATTATTTAATGCCTGAAATGGATGGAATTTCCTTTTTAGCCAAAGTTCGAGATTTAAAACCCGAAGTACCCAGAATCATATTAACCGGCTATGCTGATAAAGAAAATGCTATTAAAGCTATTAATGAAGTAGGCTTGTTTCAATATATTGAAAAACCCTGGGATAATGATGATCTGTTGATCATTTTTAGAAATGGTCTTGAGAAGCAAAAACTGATGAAAAAGCTGCAATCCAAAATAAGTGAAATCAACAAAGCCTATTCAGACTTGCAGACCATTCAAAATGAAATTGTTAAAACATTTATATAAGCACCATATTGGGGGGAACGTATTCCCTGCTAAAAACTCTTACCATTCTTTAAACATATCAATCAACTAATCCGGAAATAATGTGCTTTCTTTAATAGATACATTGATCATATTACTCTATCTTTTATTCGTATTTATTTTAGGTCTAACTTTTTATCGCTCAAAAGATAATAAGGATGCAAATAATTTCCTTCTAGGTGGCAGACAATTAACATTGCCGGCATTTGTAGCAACTCTTGTGTCAACTTGGTATGGGGGAATTTTAGGTGTAGGTGAATTCTCTTACTTGTACGGGATCTCGAACTGGATTGTATTTGGTGTTCCATATTATACAGCAGCATTATTATTCGCTTTTCTTTTAGCAAAAAAAGTTCAGACATCTCAGCTGTTGACTATTCCTCAATTATTGGAAAAGACTTATGACAAACCAGTATCTTTAATGGGTGCTGTATTTGTGTTCATATTTACAGCACCAGCAGCTTATGTCTTGATGCTGGGTGTATTGCTGCAATTCTTTTTCAATTGGCCTCTCTGGATAGGAATTGTCATAGGTGCATCATTCAGTTTTATCTATGTTTTTGCCGGTGGTTTTAAATCTGTTGTTAAAACGGATTATTTGCAATTTTCGCTCATGTTTACAGGATTTATTCTTTTACTAACATTTTGTTTTCAGAACTATGGAGGATTCCATTTTCTAAAAACTTCCTTACCTCCTACCCATTTTGTATGGCATGGTGGACAAGGAGCCATATACATTATCATGTGGTTTTTTATTGCATTATCAACATTGGTTGAACCGGCTTTTTATCAGCGTTGCTTTGCAGCTCGTCATCCCTCTGTTGTAAAAAAGGGAATTATAATCTCTGTAATATTTTGGATATTTTTTGATTTTCTAACAACAATGACAGGACTTTACGCTAAAGCGATTTTGCCTAATCTTTCAAATCCGGTTACCAGTTATCTTGATTTGGCAGTTACTGTATTACCTCCTGTTGTAACAGGACTATTTTTTGCGGGCTTGCTTGCAACAATTATGTCTACAGTTGACAGTTATTCGCTTTTAGCCGCAATAACCATTGGCAGGGATTGTTTGTGGAGATTTTCAGGGAAAGATGAAAACCGCATCCAATACTATACTCGTATCGGATTAATTATTTCAACAATTTTTTCTATAGGATTAGCTTTGTATGGTCAATCTGTAATTGAACTATGGAAGCAACTAGGTTCAATTACAACCCCGGCATTGTTAATTCCGGTTGTGAGCAGTTTTTTTCACAAATTGAAAATGAGTACAACCGGGGCTAAAGTATGCATTCTGGCGGGAGCGTTTTTTTCATTGGGTTGGACTATATTAAAACCAGCTTATGGTCAATCAATACCACTGTTTTCAATTGAGCCGATCTATCCGGGATTGGTTAGTACTTTAATTGTTTTTATTATAGATAAAATAAAAACACAATCTGCTATTCAATCACAGATTGAATTTTGGAATTAGGAATTCCACAAAGAAATTTAAAGACAGAGTTACCCGTGTTTTTATATTGATGTCGAATATTAGCCGGAACTAATACAACATCTCCCTGTTTCAACTCATACCAGGTACCATCAATCATTACTGCACCATTGCCTTCTACAACAAAGTTCTCATGTTCATATGGATGAGAATGGTCAGGTGTATTTCCTTCAACACCTATCTCAATCATTCTTAGATTATAAACAGGTGCATTATCATTTTCATCATTGATCAAAACACGGATTGATGTATTTGGCGCTTCGCTGCCAAATACTTTTGCTGGTATATCGGTATAATGTGCTACTTTCATAATACCTCCTCATCTAGATCAAAAATTGTTGAAAAACCTACACCACCTTGAAGATATTTATCGCCAAACGCATTTTTTATGGCATCAATAGCTTCATCTCCTGTACAGTGAGAGGGTGAAATATGACCAATATTAGATTGCAATAAATATTGAATATGAGCTGAAACCTGGTTTTGGTTATCGTGTAATAAATGAAAACCACCCATCAAGAGCTTTACCGTTTCACCAGGAAACATGGATTGACATGTATCCAGAATATAATCAATACCAGGATGGGCGCAGCCAGTAATAACAACAACACCACTATTCACCTTTACAAGCAATGACTGTTCATTAAGATATCCAGGCATATCTCCTAAAGAAAATACGCCTGGTAATATCTCAGTTATGGAATCAATCAGTACAATGCTTTTCACGTATTGTTTCATATATTTAATATCATCATCAAGTGCAGAGGCAACCAGAAACAATCTCACCTTTGAGTTAATTTGGAGGAATCCAAGAAGCCCTCCTACATGGTCCCAATGCATATGTGAAATAAAAATCTGGGTAATGTCGTTAGGATCAAATCCCAACAATTTCATATTCTCTAACAAAATATTGGAATCATTTCCAGTATCGAATAAGATAAATTCATTACCATATTCAATAATACAGGAAAAACCCCATTCAGTTTTAAATTCATCGGATAATGCGTAATTATCAAAAATCGTTGTTATCTTTAGCTTCATACTCTCAGTTCACAGATAAAAGTTTTTTCATGCGTAGTTTCAGGTTTTTGCGCTTTGGTGAAAATGTAAACGTTATAAAAAAGATCAAAGTGGCAGTCAATACTATGGTGGCTCCTGAAGGAAAATTAAAAATAGCTGAAAATAATAGACCAGCCCATGATGATACAACTCCAAACACAATTGCAAGAATCATCATCTTTTTAAAATCATCAGTCAATTGATAAGCTGATGCGGCAGGTGTTACAATCAATGCAGAAACAAGAACAATTCCAACAATCTTGATTGATATGACAACAGTAAGCGATACTAGCGTAAGCATTAAAAAATTAAAAAACCGTACAGAAATTCCGGTAACTTTGGCCATTTCAGGATCAAATGTGATAAATAAAAATTCTTTATAAAAGAAAATTATATTGCCTACCACTACAACGGCTAGAACAAGACCTGACCAAACATCAAATTGTGTAACAGCTAATATATTACCAAAGATATAACCAAACAAATCAATGGTATATCCTTTAATAAAACCAATCAACAAAATACCAAAAGCCATGGTTGATGCAAAAAAGATTCCTACTGCTGTATCTTCTTTTACATGTTGTTTATCACTTACAATGCCAATACCCCATGCAGTAAGTATACAGAAAACAATTGTTGTAAAAAAAGGATTAATACCCAATACGAAACCCAATGCAACACCGGCAAACGAAGCATGTGAAATACCAGCACCGATAAAAGCCATACCGCGCAATACAACATATACTCCAATAACTGCGCAAACAATTCCGGTTATGGTTGATGCTGCCAAAGCCCGTTGCATAAAAGTATATTGAAACAGATCAATCAACATCGTTTCCTCTGATATAAGGTTTAGATTCCGGTTCAGCAACAACAATATGGGGAACTTTGCCATGATGAAAGAAAACAGCATCGCAACCATACATATCTTCAAGATTATGATTATTTAATATTTGTTCCGGTAATCCATGCGCAACCAATCGCCCATTCAAACAGGCTACCGAATCTACATATTTCGATATGACTCCAACATCGTGAGAAACAAGAACAAGGGTGATATTTAAATTCTTGTACATGGAATATAACCATTCATAAAAACTTTCTGTGGCTCCTACATCCAGAGAAGCGGTAGGTTCATCCAGAAAAAGTATTTCCGGCTCTAACGCTAAAGCACGGGCAATTAAAACCCGCTGTCTTTCTCCACCCGATAACCGGCCTATTTGTCTATATTTAAGATTATTTAGGTTTACCAAATCAAGAGCTTTTTCTACAGCCTGCCAGTCTTCTTTCCCAGGCCGTTTACCTATCCCCATTTTCCTCGTACGCCCAAGCATTACTACATCTTTGACTTTGATGGGGAATTTAAGATCAACCTGAGTATATTGAGGTACATACCCTAATAAATCACGTTTGGGGCCCAATTTATCAGGTGATTGACCCAATACATGTATTTTACCTGATAAAGGCTTAACCAATCCCAATAACGCACCAAGCAATGTGGTCTTGCCAGATCCATTGGGACCAAGGATACCCCAAAACTGTCCTTTTTTGATCTCAAATGTAATATCATCCAGGATCAATTTATCTTCATATGCTACATAAAGATGTTCTGTAGATATTACAGTATTATTAATTTCTTCCATAGTGAACTTATTTCAATGCTTTAGACATCTGCATTACATTATAATGCATTAAATCAATATAATTATCTATACCTTTAGTACTTCCCAGGGGATCAAGAGCTACGGTAACAATTCCACTTTCACGTGCAATTGTCTTGCTCAAAACATCTGGAAATTCAGCTTCGGTAAATATTGCCCTGGCCTGAATATTTCTGGCTGTTTCCACAATCTCTGCAATTTTTGCAGGTCCGGGTTCCATTCCATGAGAAGGTTCAATAATAGCTGCCTGGGTCAAACCAAAACGTTCTGCAAAATATTCCCATGCAGGATGAAAGCAAATGAACTGTTTTTGACTCCATGTATTTACCGAATCTGTTATAGAAACAGTTAAATTATCCAAAGATTTTAGTAAAGTATCCGCTCTCATCTCATAATCAATTTTATGATCTTTATCAATATGGATTAGAGCATTCCGGATCATAATAATTTGTTGAGATGCCCATACAGGATCCAACCAAATATGAGGATTCACATGCAGTTCATGATCATCATCATGTTCATGATGATGGCCTTCATGTAGATCATGGATTTTGATATTTGCAGAGGTATTTATTATGTTATCAGGATCAATAATTTGATCAAGTTTTTGGGCCCAAAATTCAAGCCCTAAACCGTTTAATACGACCAAATCAGCACCTGCAATATTTTTTACAAGTTGGGGTGTTAATTCAAAAGTATGAGCATTTGAACCAGGTGGAATGATTTGAAAAACATCAACTTGTTCCCCTCCAATTTGCTGCGTAAAATCTACCAATGGCATGATTGAAGCAGCAACCTGGATCTTTGCTCGAGTATTTTCTTGTGATTTTTGACAGCCTGAAATAATAAAAAAAAGGCTTAACATATAAATAAAAAATCGATTCATTATCAGCATCCTAAAAGGAAATCCATTTTTACGAAATAGAATGTAAGCCTTTTTTAATTAAGAAAAAATAGTTTTTATCTGCCATTAGGTGTATAATAACACAAAGTATAATTACCTAATTCCTGGCTTAAAACATCCATATAATCATTTAACAAGCGGGTAATCAAGAATTTTTCTTTAACATACTCTTTTGCAGCTTTACCCATATCTTTTGCCTTGTCAGGATTTTTCATTAAATATATGATACGATCAGCAAATCCATCAAAGTCTAAAGGATCTAACAGATAACCATGCACACCATCTTCAATCTGAAGCGGGATGCCTCCAATTTTTGAAGCAACAACAGGCTTTTCTTTCCACAATGCTTCTGTAACCACAAGACCAAATCCTTCTCGCAAAGATTTTTGAATTACAACGGTTGAAATTCTCTGCAATACATTTACAAGAATATGGTTTTCAAGTGTCATAAGTATAATATCGCCACTATCAATAAGGTCTTTGTGTTTCTCATTAACCATTTCATAGATTTCAATACCTTCAGGATCATCAGAGGCCATACTTCCACACAAAATCAAACGACAATCAACCTGTTCACGGACCTTTTTATACACTTCAATTACACCAAGAGGATCTTTCCATTTATCAAAACGTGAAATTTGTGTCAGCAATGGTTTATCTGTAGGAATATTGAATTTACTGATATATTCATTAATGGTATCATCGTCCAGATCTTTGTTTTTCAAAGTCAATGGATCAATAACAGGTTGAATAATTTTCTGCATTACGGGCAGATCCTGTTTTTTGTATTGTTCATGAGAAAGAATTGTCATATCATAACGCAGAATAAATCCTTTCAGGAATTCCCAAAGATCTTTATCAGGATTTGATAAATCTATATGACAACGCCAAATCCAGGGTTGCTTTTTTTGATAAAACTGGATCAATGGTAAAGGTTGTGGATCATGCACAATAACGGCATCACAATCCAGATTTGCATATGCTGAGAAATTCTCACTTGCCTGGATATATAGCTCCTTTTTAATTTCAGAAAGATTAATAGGATCTCCCTGCAAACTGTTATGAAATTTCTTGGTAATATTAAAAAGATCAATGTTTCCATGAATAACACGCCAGTCTGCTGAAATTCCAGCACTGTTCATCAAAGGGGTCAAGCTGGTTAATATCTCAGCTACACCACCTCCCATAAAAGTAGAATTTATGTGAATAATTTCTTTACCATATAGCTTTCGTGCATTTTGATAAATTGCAGCTAATTGTTCGTCTCCAATGATATACCTATAATCGTCTAATGTTTTCATAATGAACTCCTTTATCAATCAATCATATCGCGCAATAATTTTCTAACCTGAATATAGGATTTTATATTATGCTTCGCCAAAGTGGATACAAAACCAACACGTATGGAGAAAGCCTGGTCTGGCATTGCGCTAAATAAATCTTCATCTGTCCAATCATCACCTATGCCAATAATAAATGGCCATTCTTCACGGTTGATCCATTTGATAGCAGCTCTGCCTTTATTAATACCACTATTTTTGATCTCAATCACCTTGTTACCTTCAAGGATCTGAAGATCAAGATTGCCAGTAAAATAATTCAAAGTATCAATTAACTCTCTGGCTCGAAGTTCACCTAAACCAACATCAGCTTTACGATAATGCCATACCAGTGAATATCCTTTTTCTTCAACAAAAGAACCTGGTGTACGTTCAACATATAAATCAAGAATCGGATTAATATCTTTTTTCCAATCCTGAGATAAAGAATCAATCATTTCCCAGGTATGTCCCAACTCTCTTAACCACACCCCATGCTCAGCTACCAGATCAATCTCAAGTTCTCCGAACCATTCTTCGATAATTTCCTGACTTCTACCACTTATAATTACCACACTGTTTCTAGAATCAGCAGCCAACGCTTTTAAAATTTCTAACAACTCATTATCAGGCTTTGCATCGAGTGGATTCTTAAAAAAGGGTACCAAAGTGCCATCATAATCCAGAAAAATCAACCGTTTTTCAGCCTCTTTATATGAAGTGACAATTTTACGGGTTGAATTTGCGGACAGTTGTTTAATTTTCAAAGAATTTTGAAGCTCTTTAGCCTGTACAAGTCTTTCAACAAAATCTTCAGCCCAACGCTTTACATTGTAACGCTTGATTTTGTGTTGCATCTCAAGATTACGCTTGATTTGCTCTTCTTCAGGCATTACCAGTGCATGTTTCAAAGCTTCAACAATATCTCGCTGATCATTGGGATTTATTAAAATAGCTTCTCCCAACTCGTCAGCAGAACCAGCCAACTCGCTCATTATCAAAACACCTTTGTCATCCTTTTTGTTGGCTATAAACTCTTTTGCTACAAGGTTCATGCCATCACGCAACGGAGTTATTAATGCTATATCAGCAATGCTGTATAATGCGGAAAGCGCATTGAAAGAAAATGAACGATACAAGTAGACGATGGGAATCCAACCTACAGAGCCATGTTCACCATTAATTCGTCCAACCATTTCATCTATTTGATGTTTTAGATCTTGATAATTTGCAACCTGGGAACGTGAAGGAACGACAACCATTATAAGAACAATTTTTTCAAGGTATTCGGGATTTTCCCGAAGAAACATGTCATACGCTTCAAGCCTTTGTAATAATCCTTTGGAATAGTCTAATCGATCAATTGATATAATAATTTTTGATGATGTAAGCCTTTTTAAAAATTTCTTTTTTTCTCTCTGCACAGCTTGTTTTTTTGGTGCTGCGGCAAATTTATCAAAATCAATCCCCATAGGAAAACAATCGACCTGCGTTACCCTATCTTCATGAGTAATGCGGTTCATTTTTACTTCATGACCAGCAATACGGGTTACTGCACTCATAAAGTGACGGCCATAATCAAAAGTATGGAATCCTATTAAATCAGCCCCAAGCAAGCCTGCCAAAATTTCCTTTCTCCAGGGGAGCAGACGGAAAATTTCAAACGAAGGAAATGGGATATGTAAAAAGAAACCAATGGTAGCATCAGGTATTCTTTCTCTGATCATTTGAGGCAAAAGTAACAAGTGATAATCATGAATCCAGATAATGTCATCACGACGTATTTTGTCAATCAACTCGTCACAGAATATATTATTAACTTTAACATAAGCTTCCCATTGATCCTGATGATAGTGAGTATATTGGGTAAAATAGTGGAACAAGGGCCAAATTGTATTGTTACTAAATCCTTCATAATATTTTTCAATATCATCCTTACCTAAAAATACCGGTGACATTCTATCTTGTACCAGGTTTTTTTTGATTTCATTTTTTTCATCATCATTTGTAGGTATAATACCGGGCCATCCCAACCATAAACTATCATATTTTTTGTAAAGAGACCCTAAGCCCGTAGCAAGTCCTCCAGCACTAGGTTTAAAGGAAAGCTTGTTGTTTTTTTTACTTATACTTGTAGGTAACCTGTTTGATACAATATGAATCATTTGCATTAAAAAAAACTCCTTATCTGTTAAAAACAGATTAGTTTATAATAAATAACACCCCAAGAAATCAAAATTTCTATAAATTAAAACGGGTTAATAATATTGATTATTCCGATGATTTGATAAAAGTAAAATTGATGCAAATTTAAAAGAATTCGGCTGCGCCCCTTGCCGCGGTAGAAATATAGATAATAGGTTCAATACCTGTTTGTTTCTTGAAATTTGTGTAAATAGCTTCACAAAATCTACCAACATGTTGAGTTTTTACCAAATTAACAGTACTACCTCCAAAACCACCGCCTGTCATTCTGGCCCCCAAAACTCCGGGTTGTTTGGACGCAATATTAACCATAACATCTAATTCTCTGCAACTGACCTGGTAATCATCTCGAAGGCTGTCATGAGATTCATACATATATTTACCAAAAGTTACCAGATCGTTATTCTTTAACGCATCAGCACAAAGTCGGGTACGTTCAATTTCACTTATAACATGCCTGCAACGCATTTTGATATTGGGCATCAATTGATCTTGAAATTCATTAAATTGATCTTTGGTAACATCACGTAATGCTCTTATTTTACCAAGAGATTTTTTTAATACTTTAACACCGGCCTCACATTCAGAACGACGATTGTTATACTCGGATTCTCCAAGTTCGTGTTTGACTTTAGTATTGCAAATAACAATTTTAATATCATCTGAAGGTATAGAAATCAATTCATAATCTAATGAGCGGCAATCCAGAAAAATCGCTTTATCTTTTTCACCATGTACCGATACAAACGGATCCATTATACCTGAATTTGTACCCACAAATTGATTTTCAACAGTTTGACCAAGTTTAGCCAGTTTAACCGAATCCATAACTACATCAACAGAATTTAATAATGCCAATGATGCAGATACTTCCAAAGCCGCAGACGATGATAATCCTGCACCTATAGAAATTTCACTTTCAATAAAAAGATTAGCCCCTGTCAGTTTTATACCATTCAGTTCTAATAATTTAGCAAGCCCTGCAATATAGTCACTCCAATGGTTCTGTTTGCGTGATATTTCATCAAGATCAATCTTTTTCAACTCTTTCATGTTTTCAGACCATATCCAAAGCATTCGGTCCTGTCGTGGAGTCATAGCAACAGCAGTATAATTATTTATGGCAATTGGTAATACAAAACCATCATTATAATCAACATGTTCACCAATAAGATTTACCCGACCTGGGGCTCTGAAAATTCTGGGGATAGATTTGAAATGATCTTTAAACTTATCTGCAATGGTTATAAAATCCATTTTACCTCAATATAATATATAACAACCCGGTGCTTTAGTACAAATCAAACAAAATAACACCGGGTTTTACAATTACCAAAAAACTGTATACAATACAACCAGAATTATCAATATAGCATAAGAAGAAATATTGAAAACCGAATCTGTTTTAAAAACTTTGGATGTCAAAACAATCGCTTTTTCATCTTCATCTTTATCAGAAGTAGTCAAAGTAACACCTACAATAATAACAATTGTTAATATCAGGGTGTAAAACATTTGATCCATAAAAGGAAGATCAATGAATGAAGCTTTTAACAATAAAGCGATAACAATAGAAGCCAACACACCAGTAATAGCTGCACGAGTTGTTGTTTTTTTCCAGAACAGACCCATTAAAAATACACCCAAAATACCAGGACTTACAAGACCTGTATATTCCTGAATATATTGAAACATCTGCGGAATGTTTTTCATAATTGGTGCCAGTGTAACTGCAACAATTAAAGCAATACCGGCGCTAAGACGACCAACGGTAACAATCTGCTTATCTGTAGCATTTGGTCTCATATAAGGTTTATAAATGTCCATTGTAAAAATGGTTGAAGTGGAATTCAACATGGATGCAAGAGATGATACAATAGCAGCAGTTAAAGCAGCTACAACCAATCCCTTTAAACCTGTTGGAATAAATACACTAATCAACCAGGGATATGCTTTATCAAAATTTACATCTCCATTCGCTTTTAAAAAGGCATCTTGCACACCGGCAATCATGGCCGTACCTTCGGGCTGCGTAAACATTACCCATGCAACAATACCGGGAATAACAACAATCAAAGGAATAATTAATTTAAGAAAAGCTGCAAACGCTAATCCTCGTTGAGCTTCACCTAATGACTTGGCAGCCAATGCACGTTGAATAATATACTGGTTAAATCCCCAGTAATACAAATTGGCAACCCACATACCTCCTATCAAAACACCTATACCTGGCAGGTTGAAATACTCGGGATTGTCACGACTTAGAATCATGTGGAATTTAGAACCTGCTGTACTAGCAAGATGAGATATACCAGCAGCAAGACCACCATCAGGTGTTAAATGATTCAAAGCAATAACAGTTGTAATTAAACCACCAACAACCAACAATGCTACCTGTAAAACATCGGTCCATGCAACTGCAGACAAGCCACCGTACAAAGAATAAGCAGCAGCAATAAAGGCCAATACCAAAATAGCGTAAACAATCAGGCTGCCATCACCTGTACCAATAATAGTATCAAGAGCTTTACCACCTAAAAACAAAACAGAAGTTAAATTAACAAACACAAATAACGCAATCCAAAAAACAGCAAGAATAGATTTTAAAGTGGTATTGAAGCGTTGTTCTATAAATTCTGGAATGGTATATAATTTCTTTTCAATAAAGATAGGTAAAAAGAATTTACCAACAATAATCAAAGTAAGAGCAGCCATCCATTCATAAGTGGCAATTGCTAAACCTATTGCAAAACCAGAACCAGACATTCCAATAAACTGTTCAGCAGAAATATTTGCTGCAATCAGAGATGTTCCAATTGCCCACCAGGGCAAAGATTTACTTGCTAAAAAATAATCCTGTGCATTCTTTTGGTGACCTTTTTTACTCCTGGAAACCCAAAGACCAAGACTCACAATGATGATTATATAGCTTATAAAAACCAGATAATCAGGCCATGCAAAACTCATCCAACGCTCCTTTTGGTGTTATCAAGTTGAAAAACATATTATGAAATTGGTGAAAGAAAACTCACAACACAAAATTAATAGTTAAAGTAAATAAAAATTCAGTATTAATCAAGTGACAAATTCTACACAATTCATATAGAATTTTATGATTAAAAGGATTAAAATTATTTTTTCTCTTGATTTGTAAAAAATATTCTCTAATTTATATAAAGCCAAGGATTTAGGGAAATAAATATATTTTTGAAACAGCTGATTCTTTTCCAAAACATTAGTAATAAAAGCCTGACCCTATTGATTTTCTATAAAACACTAACTTTTGGAAAAATGTTTGAAAGTACAATTATCAAAAAAAATCATATCACTCTTACTTGCAAGTGTTTTACTCGCTGGTATTATTTCGGCCGTTCTAATCTTATTATTACTGAAAAGTCATTCTCATCAAGAACAATTAACACTAGTTGTTAACCAGGCAAATTTTAATAATCTAAATTTTCTATGGATACTTGATCTTTTCATAGTACTCACCTCCCTGCTAATTATCTTTTATCTCAAAAAAAGTATATTTTCACCCATCAAACAACTCACAAATGCAACATCAGAAATATCAAAAACAAGAAATTATCACATTCGTTTGAATTCCCAATTTAACAAAGAGGTTAACGAGCTTTACCAGGCATTCAATCAATTTTTAGAAGTAATAGAAATTCATGATGTTGCAAAATCTCAAGCAGAAGATGCTGTTCAGGAAAGTGAGATACGTTACCGGTCATTATTTCAACTCTCCCCTATTCCAATTTTGGTTTATGACAAAGAAAGTATATTGTTTCTTAATCTTGCAGCTATAAATGCTCTGGCCGGGTCTTTTGCCAAAGATTTTATAGGTAATTCCATTGAATCAATAATACATCAGGATTCTTTAGAGTCTTTTTTAAATCCTAATAACAGCATTGATATAAACGAATTTAAGCTCATCAAAAAAGATAATTCATTAATATATGTTGAAGCAAAACAAAATTATATTGAATATAAAGGCAAACCAGCATTCCAATTGGTTTTTCAGGATGTATCTGAAAGAAAAATAAATGAGCAGGAAATATTAAAGCTTAACCAGGAACTGGAACAACGGGTTATTAAAAGAACAGAACAGCTGGATAAAATAAATAAAGCTCTGGAAAAAGAAATCTCCGAAAGAAAACAAATTGAAATAGAGTTGAGAGAAAGTGAAGAAAGATTTAGAGCAATGTTCAACTCGACATTGGATAGTATTGCAGTATGGAACCGCAACAAAGAGTTTGTTTTTGCTAACCAGGTATTTATCAAACACACTGAAATTAACAAGAATGATTTTCTCAATAAAAAATTAGAAACCGCTTTGAATCATTTACCAGAACTGGCAAATTTGTTTTCACATAGACTATCTAATACATTCAACAACCCGGTAACAATACAGGTAATAGATAAAGTTTTAATTAAGGATAGTGAGAAATATTTAGAATCCATTTTCTTACCCATAATAAATGCAAACAATGAAATTAATCTTGCTGGCGTTGTGTATAGAGATATTACAGAACGCATAAAAAGTGAAGAGAAAATAAAAAAATACACTGATCAACTTGAATTTGCAAATCAAGAGCTTGAAGCTTTTTCATATTCTATTTCACACGATCTTAGAGCACCACTTCGATCAATTCATGGTTTTACAAAAATTTTATTAGAGGATGAGCTAGAGAACCTTTCAAACGACGGTAAAAGACACCTTTCAATAGTTCACGACAACTCTAAATATATGGGTGAACTTATAAATGATCTATTGAATTTTTCAAGAATGAACAGAAAGCCATTACAAAAACAAAATTTAAATATTAGAACAGTTATCGATGAAGTTTTTGAAACATTAAATATTGATATTCAAAAATCAAAATTACAAATCAATATAGATTCTGCTCTAAATAAAAACATTAGGGCAGATGCCTCGCTTGTGAAACAGATATATATGAATCTTTTGGAAAACTCTATAAAATATTCAAGCAAAACTGAAAATCCTTTGATTGAAATAGGTATAATCGAAAATGATGGTATATTTTTTGTTAAGGATAATGGTGTAGGTTTTGATATGCATTATGCAGATAATGTATTTGATGTATTTAAAAGATTACACAGAAATGATGAATTTACAGGAACAGGAGTAGGACTCGCTATAGTTAAAAGAATTGTATCCAGACATGGTGGAAAAATTTGGGTTGAATCTAAAAAAAATGTTGGTTCAACATTTTATTTTACTCTGGAGTAAATGAGTAAAAATAATTCAAGTAGTATAAATAAAAATCAGTAAAGGGGTAATCAATTGAATATGGAAAATAGAACTTTGAGAATTCTAATTCTTGAAGATAATCTTTATGACATTGAACTAACAAAACATGAACTAAAGAACTCTGAACTGATCTGCGAGTTTTTCACATCAAATACTGAAGATTCTTTTACTGAAAAACTTGTTAATGAAAAACCCGATCTCATCCTAGCCGATTATCACCTTCCCCAATTTAACGGTCTTGCAGCACTGGAAATTGCTAAAAGATATGCACCTCTTACACCATTCATTGTCGTAACAGGCGCAATTGATGAAGAAACAGCCGCCGAAACAATCAAAGCCGGTGCCTGGGATTATGTTGTAAAAGATCGCTTATTTCGCCTTGTTCCTGTCGTGGTGCGTGCATTGAATGAAAAATCAGAATTAATGAAAAAGATTGAAGCTGAAAAAGACCTGAAAGAATTTGAAGAAATTTTCAAAGGTTTTATGGATTCAGCAGGAGCAGGTTTCTCGTTTTTTGACAACAATATGAACCTGAAAAGTTATAATGATACTGCTCATAAATTTTACAGCCCGAATATAGAAAATATAATTGGTAAACATATCACTGAAATATCAAAGGGTATTATTGAATCAGGAAGATTTGAGCAATATAAAAAAGTAATTGAGACCGGAGAACCCTACCAATCGGAAGTCAAGTTTAAAAGATCCAATTCAGAAGACCAATATATATCGTTAAAAGCTTTCAAAGTATCAAATGGCATGGGAATTATAACCAACGATATATCAGAACAAAAAAAGATTGAAAATGCTCTACGTATTAGTGAAGAACGATATAGGACCTTAATCGAAGGTTCGGGGCAACCCATTTGCATGATTGATTACAAAGGTACAATAAATTTAATAAATCAGAATGCAGCAAAACAAATACAAATGGATCAATACGATATCATTGGAAAATCTATTCTCGACATTATTCCTGAAAAGATCGCTCTGCAATATCTTGAAATGATCCATCAAGTCATAGATACGAAAAAAGAAATCTTTCATGAAACACCTGTTGAAATACAAAACATGCTTTATTGGTTTGAAACAAGAATTTATCCTGTCAAAAGTGATGATGACAAAATTACAAATGTTCTGGTGCTTATCACCGATATCACCAAGAAAAAAGAATCAGAGGCAGAACTTGAACTGTTGGCAGAAGCAATCAATCATTCAATTGAAATTGTAATGATTGCAGATCAAAATAATATTGTAAAATATGTTAATCCCGCTTTTGAAAAGATTACTGGCTTTGAACAGAAACTGGCATTAGGTAATTCTTCATTTGATTTTCTAAGTATTAAAGAAAATAATAATAAAATTGATAAAATATGGACGACAATCAAAGAAGGCAACAAGTGGAGTGGTATACTATATTACAAGAAAAAGAACAACGAGCTCTTTGAAGGAGAATCTACTTTTTCTCCAATAACTGATAAAAATGGTAACCTCCTTCATTTTGTAAATGTTGTAAGAGATGTTTCTGATGAAAAGAAACTCGAAAAACAACTTCGACAAACACAAAAATTAGAAACTATAGGAACTTTGGCTGGTGGTATTGCGCATGATTTTAACAATATTCTGGTACCCATTCTGGGCTATTCTGAATTGTTAGTAGAACGAGTTCCGGAAGACAGCAACTTGAAGAAATACGTTGAACATATTATAAAAGCCGGGTATCGTGCCAAAGACTTGATAAATCAAATTTTAACATTTAGTCGCAGAGTTGAACAAGAAAGACGTCCCATTTATATTCAAACAATAATCAAAGAAGTATTAAAACTTTTACGTGCATCAATTCCCAGCAGTATTGAAATTGACCAGAGAATAGATAGTAATTGTAAACCAGTATTAGCGGATCCCACACAAATTCACCAGGTCATCATGAATCTGAGTGTTAATGCTTTTCATGCAATGCGTGAAAGTGGAGGTACGCTAATAATCTCATTGAATGTGGTAGAAATGGACCAATCTTCTCCCAATTTTAAATTACCATCAGGACATTA
This sequence comes from bacterium, assembly GCA_963693055.1. Taxonomy (GTDB): domain Bacteria; phylum Zhuqueibacterota; class Zhuqueibacteria; order Residuimicrobiales; family Krinioviventaceae. Next base: position 2,587,150 of record OY843751.1, on the reverse strand, counting down.
TGCGAAACTGGTTGTACAAGATACAGGTGAGGGTATGGAAGCTTCTACACTTGATCGAATTTTTGAACCATTCTTTACGACTAAAAACGAAGAAGGTACTGGTTTGGGTTTATCAGTTGTACACGGTATTATTATTAGTCATGATGGTGAAATTAATGTAGAAAGTTCACCAGGACATGGTACGACATTCAACATCTACTTTCCTGTTCATATTGATTCAGAAGAAATTAAAGAACAAAGTAAAGATTTACCTGTAGGAAGTGAAAGAATCCTGTTTGTGGATGATGAAGTTGAAATTGTAGAGCTAAACAAACAAATTCTTGAACAATTGGGTTATAATGCAACTGTCACAACTGACAGTCTTGAAGCTCTTGAATTTTTCAAAGCTGATCCTGAAAGTTATGATCTTGTTTTTACAGATTTTACAATGCCTAAAATGAATGGAGTAAAACTAGCCCAAGAAGTAAGTCAAATAAAGCCAGGAATTCCGGTCATTCTCTGTACGGGATACAGTGAAAACATTACTATGGAAAAAGCTAAAGAGTTGGGTATTACAGAATTTGTCTTTAAACCTCTAACTATGAGTAGTATTGCACAAATTATCAGACAAGCTCTTGATGCCCGTTAAAGACGGGACATGTGCCATTGGGCTTTATCAAGATACTCACTATTTGGATATTCATTAAGTAGGCGATTATAATACAAACGTGCGTTAATTTTATCACCCATTTTTTGATAACTGCGCCCAATCATAAGCAACGCATCATCAGTTTTATATGTTTTCCCAAAAGTTAAAACCTTTTGAAATGCAGCCAGGGCATTGGTATAATTTTCTAACCCAAAATAACATTCACCAATCCAATGTTGACAATTCACCTGAAATGAATGTTCAGGATATTGAGACTTTAACTCCAAAAATATATCCATAGCTTGCTGGTATTTGGTAGCATAAAACAATTTTAACGCACTATCATATTTATCTGAAAAGTTGGCGGTATACTCATTCGATTGTTGAATTTCAGGTGTCTCTTTAATATCTTGCTCTGGTTCTGCTACAAGCTCAGTTTCCGTAACAAGGGGCTCTTCTACAGGCGTTTCAATAACAGAATCCTGCATTGCTTGTAGATTTTCTTGTTCTTCATAAGTTATGTTACTTGTGTTTTGCTCAACAACTGTAAAAGAATCTAAATTTGAACTTCGGGCTTTAAAATGCCAGTATACCAAAATAATAACCAAAAGTACAACAAATAATATTAAAAAAGGAATCAAAGAAAACTTTTTTGAGGGTTTCTTTAATTGTTTTTGGGGCATACGGGCTCTGCTTTGCATTATAACTTCCTCATTGTTGTAAATGATTTATTAAATTAAGTTCTATATAGTTTAAAATCAAGAAAAAAGATGGTATTAACAAAATGAAATCACGATTGATATTTACGATAAATCGCTGAAATTACCTTGCATAAAATCCTGAAAAGTAATATATTTAAGTATATCCTCTAATCCACAAAAAATTGCTTGTAAAAGATTACATACACTACACAGGAATCATCAGAATGTTAAAAAAATCCTTCCAACTACTATGGAAATCGTTAAAAGCAATATATTCTTTGTTTAAATTTATTTTAATCAAAAAATGGCCAATTGGTATTATTATAGGTATTGTTATTACCATAATGTTTAATGTAATGATAAAATATACATCATCAGATGATTTTTGTGCAAGCTGTCACGTTCACCCACATTCTACAATTTCCTGGAAACAATCACCACATTTCGACAACAAGTACGGAATTGTTGTACATTGTGTTGAATGTCACCTACCCCCTGCAGGTAATGCATATTATTATACTGAAAAAGCAAAATCTGGTTTTAAGGATTTTTATGGTAAATTGTTCAAAGACATAGAAAAAATCAACTGGGATGAAAAATCGCGCCTGGAACATGCGGTCAATTTTACTTTTAAAGAGTCTTGTACTTCTTGTCATGCCAATTTGTTTCCAATTGGCCTATCTAAAAAAGGTGAAGATGCACACTTGTATTACACTCAAAAACCTGAAGAGCTGGAATGTATCAATTGCCATTTACATGTAGGACATTATTCGGAAGAAGCAGAACAGGAAATTACTTTTGGTGCCGCTACTGTTGAAAAAAAACAAGTTTACACTAAACCAACATATGTATACGAATTCGGGAGTTTTACAGAACAAATACCCAATACAACTGTAGATTTTGAAATGATTGCAATTCCAGAAGGTAGCTTTATTATGGGCAGCCCTGAAAATGAAGCCTATCGAGAAAATGATGAAGGGCCGCGGGTAGAAATACAGATGAAAAAATTCTGGATAGGTAAAGCCGAAGTAAGCTGGGACGAATATGAAGCATTTTATGCTCAAACCAATAAAGAAGGAAGATCTGACACACAAATTCAAGTGGTAAAAGCCTCAAGCGATGGACTAGATGCTATTACGGGCCCCACTCCCCCCTATGGAAATCCTGATCAAGGTTTTGGAAAAGGTAAACGACCAGCCATTACAATGACACATTACGCAGCTGAAGTATATTGTCAGTGGTTATCTGAAGTAACTGGCAAAACCTATCGTCTTCCTACCGAAGCCGAATGGGAATATGCTTGTAGAGGATTTTCAGAAACACCCTACTTTTGGGGTGGTGATCCCAAGTCATATTCCAGTGAAAATTTCTGGAACAGAATCTTTGGTGTTGACACAACGCTTATTAATACATATGTTGTATATAAAGAAAACAGCAATGGCATAACACAAACACCAGATGCTGTTATCAATAATCCATTTGGTCTGGTTCATATGTTGGGTAATGTTAGAGAATTTTGTAGTGACTATTATGCACCCAATATATATTCTACTTATAAAAAGCAAGGGAATATATCAAATCCTACAGGACCAGAATCTGGTAAAGAATTTGTAGTTCGTGGTGGATCATTCAAGAATGATGCATCACAATTGCGAAGTGCTGACAGAGATTTTACACAATATGATAAATGGATGAAGACAGACCCACAAATGCCAAAAAGCAAATGGTGGTATTCTGATAGTAATGATGTGGGTTTTCGCGTAGTTTGTGAAGTGAATGATGAAAATTTATAACATAATTAATTCGGAGGAGTAGGACCATGCAACAAGAAAAAAGTAATGTATCACGTCGTAATTTTATTGGTACAGTTGCAGCTGCCGGCGCTGTAATGATGGCGTGTAATAGTGGTGGCAAAATCAATACTTCAAACCTTCCCACTTTTCTTGATCAGGCACCCGATGGTAAAGAATTAAAAGCAGGTTTAATTGGATGTGGTGGTCGAGGTACCGGTGCTGCATTGAATTTTCTAAGTGCAGGACCCAATTTAAAAATTGTAGCACTGGGTGATGTTTTTAATGACAGACTCCAAACCTGCAAGGAAAAATTGGCAAAAGAAAAAAATAATGTTGTTGCAGATGAAAAATGTTTTGTTGGCTTTGATGCTTATGAAAAAGTGATTGATTCAGGTGTAGATATTGTATTAATCGCTACTCCCCCACACTTTCGTCCGTCACAATTTGCTGCCGCAGTAAATGCAAAAAAACATGTATTCATGGAAAAACCTGTTGCTGTAGATCCTCCGGGTGCCCGCTCAATTATGAGTAATGCAAAAAAAGCAGCAAGTCTGGGCCTTTGCGTTGTAACAGGTACTCAGAGACACCACCAACGAAATTATGTAACCACTTACGATCTGATTAAAAAAGGAGCAATTGGTGATATAGTTTCTGCAAACTGCTACTGGAATCAGGGACAATTGTGGTATCGTACTCGCAAAAGTGGTTGGACCGAAATGGAACACAATATTCGCGATTGGGTAAACTGGTGCTGGCTCTCTGGAGATCATATTGTTGAACAACATGTACATAATATTGATGTAATCAACTGGTTTACAGGTGAAAAACCAGTTAGCGCAGTTGGCTTTGGCGCTCGTCATCGTCGTGTTACTGGTGATCAATATGACATGTTTAGTGTAGACTTTGTATATGAAAGCGGAATGCATGTTCATAGCATGTGTCGTCAGATTAATGGATGTGAAAACAATGTATCAGAATTTATTATGGGTTCAAAAGGTTCTTCAAATTGCAAAGATACAATTTGGACACCGGATGGTGAAGAAGCCTGGAAATATGGCTACCCAACAGATGAAAATGGTGAACCTACAAACAATGTAGCGGTATCTCCATATATTCAGGAGCATATTGATTTTGTTACATCAATTCGTAACAATACCCCTCTTGTTGAAGCAGAATTGACAGCAATTTCTACAATGTGTGCTATTATGGGAAGAATGTCAGCATATACAGGTAAACTGGTTACCTGGGAAGAAGCAATGAATTCTGATCTCACATTGGGACCCAAAGAATATAAACTAGGTGATATTGGTATGTTGGAAAAATGGCCAACTCCGGGATCTGACAAAAAATAATAAAATTTAAGCCCTGTAACTACTTGCAGGGCTTTTTTTATTTAATAAATAGCTTGACTCTTGTAATCTAATTTACTATATTATTTAACTATGACGCGGGGTGGAGCAGCCTGGTAGCTCGTTGGGCTCATAACCCAAAGGTCGGCGGTTCAAATCCGCCCCCCGCTACTACTTAAAGCCTTAAAAAACAAGAACTAGCCCCTGAAAATTCAGGGGCTTTTTTGTTGCTAAAATACCCCTAAAACACCAAAATATAGCACAATATAACACCAAAAAGCCCAAAATAAGCCCATAGAAAATTCACATTCAAAAAATTTATTTTTATTTTAAATAGCCCCTGCCATGGACAGGAGCCGGTAGGACAGGTGTTGGGTTTGGGTGGGTTCCTTTCTGTCCTGTTTAATTATCCCGTATTTTGGTCAATAACCAGTTTGATTGTAAAATGGTTGGACTGTCACCGTCTCCGGTATTCCGTACCCACATACTCACCCACTGATCAGCACCTATAATAAGGATTCCATTCATAGATACAGTGACTTTATCGGTCCCGCTTGTTGCACAGGATACGGCACAGTTCATATTCAACGAACCGCTTACCATGGGTGCAAATTCATAAACATCAGATGCCGTACCGGTAAAGGTAAAAGTAGCATCCAGTTTGTAAAATCCATCAGCGTCGATCTTACACGAATCCCCTTCCACATATCCACCATAATTATAACTGCCAGAATGTCCCGCAATGCGTGCCCAGGTATTCTGTGTCAGGGATGGTGTAATGGTGTCGGTACCATAGTTGAGATAAAAGTTGACATAGGCATGCTGGTATAACACATTGAAATTGTCACCAGACGCAAAAGACCGGTTTCTCTTTCCTTCTGATTGATTGTCCCAAACGTTTAGAATGTTTGTACTGCTGTTGTTATAATAGACATCATCATCACAGCCCATAAAGGTATTGCTTTCAAGATGAAAATTGGTGGCATTTGATGAACTTCTGGCGTAAAGATACAAACCATAATCACAAAAACTGAACACATTGTTTTCATAGTAACTATGCAGCACTGAACCGTTATGATTAATGGCATAATCCCAGTTGTCAAACTTGCAGCCATAAACAACAAAAGAATAATCTGACCCGGGAAATTAAACCGCACCGGCCGCCCATTCCGCAGATATCGCTTCTCCATTGGCCCTTGTCCCATAACGCTGGTAAAACTCGCAATTACGGACCACGGAATTGACGGCCTGTTTGTTCTGGATTAGTATTGCCCCTCCTCCGGATGTGGAATCGTCTATAACACAGTTTTCGATCCGGAACTGTCCAGGGTTCGCTGCGTCTGAATAGGTTGCATAGATCATATAAGACGTATTGCTGGATGTGGGGTTCCGGTGCAGTTTCAGGTTATACAGTCCCCAGTTGTTTCCGCCTGCAGAGAGGATATTATCATTAGCATTGTAATAAATTTCGGTCTGGGACGGATGTTCTCCCAATCCAATTATGGAAAAGTTTCCGCACGGGATGGTAATATCACCGGACAAGGTATATTTCCCGGGCGCCATCAAAATGGTCCAGGGTGACGATGCGGTGGCGGCCAACGCTTCAAGCGAATCTTCGATATCGTCAGCAGGTTCCAGTTACATGACATTACCGGTAAGACCGGCGCCGCTGGACGCTTCTGTCAGTTCGGTCAATGTTCTTTCCCCTTTCAGTTTGTCATACAGCACCAGGTTGCCGTCGGCATCCGCATAGACTTTGACCGTATCACTTGCGACTTTGAATGTGTCTGCCTGGAAGGTTACACGGGAGGAATCCCGAATTTCTTCCTGTACTGGCAGTGAGATATCATTCATTGCAATGGTGTTGTCCAGGATACTGACAGTTGTTACCCCTCCTTCGGGATTGTCGAGGTTGTTTATAACCGCATAGGTACCGTCATAGACGTTGGCCGGATTATTACGTACGCCTTTGACATTAACGGTTGCATAACAGTTTGAGCTGCCGTTGGCTTCAATATCATAACTGGGACCATTGACAATCGAACCACCCAATATATTGACAATACAATCATTGTCCCCGGTGTTTTCCGCGGATGTAGAGCTCACCCCGATACTGATATTGCATAAATTGGTGATACAGTCCTTGATATAAACGAATTCCTGCTGCACATTGGATATTGATATTCCATAATGACAATTGTAAACTCTGCAATCCTCAATAATCAAGCTGTTGGCCAGTGAATTGATCGAGCTGCTGCCGCCGGTGGCACTGATCAGTATACCATAATTGCCGACACCTGCGCTCAGTCTTTGTATAAAACAGTCTCTGATGATCGTTCCCCAGTCAGGATAGCTGTCAAAATAACCGTTCAGATATATCCCGGAAATGTCCGCGCCGACGTTGTTACAATAATAATTGATATTCAGGTTTTCCAAGGTAACCGGTCTGGGGATGGTATTCAGACTGGAAGAAATATTGATACGTACCGGACTTTTCGGTCCCCAGGACAAACCACCGGTGGTTAATACGGCATCATTGCGAAAGGTCATATTCTTGATGGTAACCAGTCCGGAATCGGCTTCAACCAGGGATGAATCCATGTTCGCATAGATCTCTGTATCATCCGGGTCTCCCAGTCCCATCAGGGTAATATATGGATAAAGATCAAGGGTTTGGGTTAGGGTATGTCTACCGGGTGACAACAGCAATGTGTACCAGTTTGACGCGGACCGGTTTGTCATGGTATCGATAACAGCCTGGATATCGTCATGCGGTTCAATGAAAAGGATATTACTGCCCAGGTTATAAATGGAATCGGCAGTCAGAAAACCTGCAAGAACTTCCGGGTGTAAATCCGCGAGATGAATGGTGTAATTCAGTATCTTTTCTGTGCTTACCGCATCATTAGCAAGTTTTTCATTCATTACTGCCCCGGAACCCAGTTTACCGGCGGTTATACCGGCATCTTTGACCTGCCAGAGGGTATCATTATCAATTACCGTCAGTTCCAGGGTAATATCGTCTGGCAGATAGTTCCCAATTACCGCACGGTCAAGCATGTTGTTAATGATATAATCAATGTCCTGACGGGTTATACTGCTGTCCTCGATCCCTCTTGAATTGACCGCTCCGTCAGCCAGTTTGGCTTCGGTGACGTTACGGTCTTTGATCTTGGGAGTGGTAACCGCGTCTTCATCCAGTTTGTCAACCGTGACCGCTTCATCTGCAATCTTTTTAGTAGTAACCTGTAAATCGGATATTTTGTCCGTGGTAACCGCTTCATGGGCTATGATGGGATTGGTAACAGCGCCAGTATCGATCTTGACGGTGGTAACGGCCCGGTCTCTCATTTTTACAGTGGAGACGGACCAGTCATCGAGTTTGTCTTCGGTCACCTGCCGGTTGCCGATGTCCTGTTCGGTAATGGTACCGTCCGCGATCTTGGCAGAGGTGACCGTTCCGTCAGCCAGGTGTGAGGTCAATATCCCCAGTTCTTTCACCCGAAAAAAGGTGTCCGGGTCTGTGATGTATAATTCCAGGGTGAGATCATCCGGATTGAGTGTCAACCGGCTTTTCAGGCTCAGGGTTGCAAGCAGTTCCGGGGACAGGTCCTGTTCGGTCAGGGTACCATCCTTGACTTTATCGGTAGTCACGGCTTCGTCCACAATGGCCCGTTCATACACGGAAGCATTGGCCATTTTCAGGCTGGTGATACCGTAATTCGCGATTTTGTCCCCAAATACCGCGCCATCAGCCAGTTTGGTATTGACCACAATTCCCGGACCCAGATGCGCGGTTTGAATGGCCAGTGCCGCGATCTGGTTCGCGGTTACGGCATCATCATCTATTTTATCACTATTGACCGCCTTGTTTGCGATCTTGCTGGAATCAACTGCATGGTCCTGGATATGGTTGTTGGAAATGGCGTCTTTTTTGATCTTATCACTACTGATGGCGTCATCTTTGATCTTGTCGGTAATGACTGCGTCTGTATCCAATTTACTGGAATCGACTGCGCTGTCCTTGAGTTTGCCCCTTGATATAGATGTATCTCCTACTCCAACAGATGTGAGATTGTTTTCTTCATCCAATGCGTCAAAAAAACCGGTGACGTTCTTTTCACCGATCTTAAGACTGTCAACATTCAGTGGTGGTTTTTGCGCAAGGATGGATGTGAAAATCAGTAACAGACATACGACTGCTGCAAATAGCTTTTTCATGGGTTTTTCTCCAATGTTGAACAGGTTCCCGGATATGCGTTCAGCTTATCCGGTTGTTGTCAATCGTCAGAGAAAAGAGTGATCAATAATATAAAGCCTTATTGCGGCTGTAGGGATTGCTGCAGTTTGGCCTGGGCGTTATTGAACATACTCCTGACTCGACGATATTGTGTCTTGTCGATCAACCCATTTTCAAAAGCCGCGGCCAAATCGTTGTAAAATTGCTCCTTTTCGGTTTCTGTGTATTCGGTACGACCTGCTTCCTCCAACATGCCGTACAGTTTCTGTGTTTCTGTCCAGTCCGTTGTTTCTCCTACCACCTTGCGGACAAAGGGGATTTTGTTAAGGTCCGGCAGTTTGCTTTCCTTGATTAGGGACATACCGGTTGTTATAGTGTTTGCCAGCATGCGGCCCAAACCACCGCCAATATATTCAATCAAATGATCGATATTTTCAGGATTAATATCTGTATATTTGCTGCTTTGTTTCACCTCGGAACCGCCAAAGGCGCGGTTTAACCAATCCGTAAAAGCCCGGGTTAAGGGATTTACACCCTTGAAATACAATTGACTTTCCGGTACTTTGGTACCATAAGCCGGTTGGTCTTTTCTGATAGGATCGCCAAAAAAGTTCTTGTTCTCCCCGATCTGGGCTAAAGGATCGAATATTGTAGGCATGATTAACTGTATCACTGAACCGCTGTTTCCCAGTGGATTAAAAGCGTCAACCAAATTACTCATAATACGACCGCCCTGGTGCAGCAACTCCCGGGATGTGGTCCGTTTTTCACCCATCATATCATAAACTTCTGCAAAGGCATTGCCCATGACGTTAAACACATTGTATCCATAGGGCAGTTTGATCATGAGATATTTGCCATTAGGCATCATGAGCACGTAATTGGTGTCGCGGATGTATTCCGGGATTTTCTCATATTCGTCTTCATCATACCAGCGGTTATACATATCCAGTAAAAAGCTGAACGCTACCAGTCCGACGGCCAGTTTTTGTACTTTAGGGCTCTTTAAAGCAGTGACCAGGCGAGCGCCGCCCTGGATTCCGGCATTACTGAAAAGATACCAACTATTAAGTGCAGCACCAATTTCGCCTTTTTTGTTAAAATTGACGGTCAGGTTTTTGGCCAGATTGGCGGCCTGCTTCCGGGTGTACCCGGCATCAATGGCGTTCTTGTAAGCGGCCAGACGGACGGCGTTTTCAACAGTCTCGTTCAAATCCCAGATAAAATCCGTTGTGGCTTTGGCCATCTGGGCCCACTTGCTGCCTTTGCTGTAAAACCGGATTTTCTTTTCAAACTGTTTCTGTTTTTCTTCCAATGATGTATTGTCATACCAGCCGGTTTTCGCGCCTTCAGCTTTAAAAGACTGAAAATGGTCTGCCCACTCTCCTTCTCCTTCGCCCCGCAGTTCGGACATGATCCCTTTCATGGCTTTGGGAATGTCTTTAACAACTTTACGTTTCAGTCCTTTAACTTGTTCACCGGATATGTTGATCAGGGCGGTCTGCAAGTCCCGCTCAAAATTGGTCAGTATAAATTCCGGATTGAGCATGGTATTGACCGCCCGTAACCACGTATTGATATTGTCCAGAAAACGCAGTCCTTTTTCAGCTCCCATATTCTTTAATCCGCGCACCAGCGCGTCATCCCGGATGGTTATGACTTTTTATTTGCCGTTTTCATAGACCGCAAACTGGTAATGATTTCTTTTGCATGCAGTGATAACAGAAATTCATCCACTTTAGCCATAGGATTCTCCTTTCGTTTACACCTATGTTTATGGAATAAAATGAAATATATTATATATGGTTCCTTTGATGCAAGAATAATCTATATATTGTAGTGCAAGGAGTGACAGAATTGGTGTGAAAAATGAGGTAAGTTTAGGAAAAATAAGGGGGATGTTGGAAGAGTTGTTACTTTAGTGTGTGTTCTTTATAACGCTTCACATCACCGGCAGCAAAAGGCAGAGCGAAGCGGCGCTTTTTGCTGTCCGAGTGAATGTGATTGTTAGCTGCAGTTTATTCTGTAACAGTTGGTTCTTCCTCATAATCATCCTGAATATCTGGCTGCGATTTTCTATCAACTTCTTGCTTTATGATTCGTTTTTCTATTTCCTTATTGAGCAAATTTGCTCTACTTTCGAAGAAAGAATCATAGTCATCCTCCAAAACACCAAAACCATATAAATCATTAATAAGATGTGATTTCATTGAGGACTCTATTTCAGGATTAATCTTTTTGAACTGGCTCATGTATTTTGAAGGTGCTTTTGCACCTATTTCACGCTTGTTCAAAAAATCATCCACTATTGTGATATTCAATATATGGTTAATATAGTGTTCCTCCTCTCCTTGCTTTTTTAGATACGCCCTAGGAAAAAAGTGGTGATAGTTCTTACTGTTAGCCTGTTTTAGCCAGTAATTACTAATGTTCACCAGAGAGTTGTCAATAAATGATTTCGGCTGATGATATGCGTATATGCATAAAATTGCCTTAATATAGCTCCTTCCCGCACTAAACCAGCCATTATCAATAATAAAATCCTTAGAGGAATCAATTGACCAATCATAAATCGGCAATTTATCTTCAAGAATATTTTCAATTCTCTTTATATCCTGAGCTAATTTACTCTCTACAGAAGATGAATAACGACCTGATAACGAACATCGCCAAAAAAAGTCTTGTAGATATTTTTGTTTATCCCCTGTAGGTTTATCTTTATGATGAAAAAAGAAATATGAAAAAGGAACTATTAATGCATTGTATGGAAGTAGCTGAGAAACAGGGATTCTGTAGTAACTTTTAAAGTATTCAACCGTTCTTTCAATTGAGTCAACAGCCCTATCCCAGGTATCAATAAACTTAGTTTTATCTATCTTCAATATTACTTGACGCTTGCATTCTTTAGAAATAATCATTGAAACAACTTGCAATACTGTAGCATCAGATATTGTTTCGTAATCGTGAGGCTTAAGATTATCAATTAGTTGTTCGAACTTCTCAGATAAATCAAAATCCTTTTCGTAATCAAATGTTTTTGCAACCATTATTTCGAATAAGGAAAGGGGTTTTCCTCCAACGTTAATCCTTGTAAATATTTCTGTTGCAATATCAATGGGTGCTTCTTTAACTTGAATAATCGAATATTGGTAGCTCTCAATCCTATTCTTGTAGAGCTTTAATTTTTCATGGTATTCAGCAGGATAAGATGCTAAAACGGTGAAATCTCCCGTAAGCAAATCAAGAATACTTATATGGTGATCGATTTTTTCTTCATCAACTTCCGTTGTAACTATTTTTTCATCTTCATCAGATTCTAAATTTATATATATTTTTGAAAAGTCATCAATCTTCTTGCTATCTTCTCGTTTTATGCTTACCCCTTTCAAGCAAGCATACAAACTTGTTAATCGTTGCTGTCCATCAAGTACATAATCTACAGATTCACCCAGTTCAGGATCCGGCAAAACTTGAATTCCTATATCCCTAACAGAGCGCAGCCTGTCCTTCGTTTTCCAAAAAATAAAAGTGCCTATCGGATAACCTTTAATAACACTATCAATTAACCCAGCAGACTTTTGAATTGTCCACACAAAGTCTCTTTGGAACTGCGGGATTTTAATCTGGCCTTTCTCTATTTCTGAGATTAGACTAGAAAATGTTCTTGTTTGTGGTTCTGGTAATTTCATTAAATCTCCTTGTTTTGGAAATGCCTTGAGCAGCTAACACTTTGCTCACGCGCGGCGGCTGGAAGCTAATCAGCATAAGCCACGAAATCTACCAAAGCTTTTGACAGCGAAGCTGTCAAAAGCGACGGCGCCAGCCGTCGCGTGCAGCAGCTTGTTAGCCTTGACTACCTTTAACTTTGTATAAATTTATATTTTTTATCTGCTGCAATAGCTTTGTTGATGATTTCAATTTTTTAACCTTACCATTGTTTTCCCATTGATCCTGTGGAATATTTTCGAACAATTCCGCATCTGAACTAATTGTTTCAACTCTGGCGATCAAATATCCGATTAAATCAGCGTATAATAAGCCTACAGTTTCAAATCGAGAATTCGGCATCGAGACATCTTCAAATAATGTATATTCATTTGATGATATGATCGGCATAATGCTCTCTCGGACCTCATTGATTGAAATATCGCTTCTATTATCGCAATGGATTGTAACAATATCCTTCCCGTTTTTATGATTTACTTTTGGAAGGGCCTTATCCAATAATATAGGCAAATATTCTAAATAATCACTTCTATGGTCGGTTGATACTTTGCTAAAATAGGAGAAGCAAATCCGTGCATTTTTATTCGCAGTATTTAAACCTATTAAGGATTCAGCTATATTGATCCTCTGATCGATAGTAATATTAGTATCGCCACTATTTGCTGAAAATAAATGCGATCCTTTGAACTCAATATTTGTGTCCCATTGGTTTGATTCAAGGATACTTTGAAATTCTCTTTTAACTTGTGTATAGAATGCGGAATTAATCCGGACGCAACAAATGCCAAAATATTCTTTAAATTTTGAATCACCAGTTTCATCAAAAAAAATCATTATCATTTTATTATTGTCCAGTTTTCAGTCAGAAATTTTCTTATCCCATTTCCTGGATTATACTGGGGGTAAATTGCAGCAAATTCACTCATCGCAGTTTGGTATGAATTGTTGTCAATAGCCTTTAAATGTTTTGCTAAAAAGAGGAGTGCTAACGATGGTGCTCGAGACTCACCTCGATTACAATGAATGAAAATTAATTTTTCCTCTTTATAATGCTTCGCTCCGAACTTAAGAAAAGTTGTAAAAAGTTCTAGTTTGAAGAGTGGGATGGGGGGATCAATAATATTTAAATACAAGTTTCTATCATTTTCATAAACTAAATAGTGTGGATGGTTCGATGGAAGACTACCTCTATAGCCTATGATTCGCTGATGACATGGAGATTTACAAGCATGGACAGTGACCCACTTCTCTTTATCATCAAAACACTCAAAATCTTCACCAACATAAAGATTCTTGTAGATCTGGATCAAAAACCACCTCCCTGTTAAAGCCTAACACCAGCATCACCGGGGTTCCTAGAGCGACAGCGGCGGGAAGCTCCGGTGCATGCATTTGTTATAAGTAATTTACGCTACACTTAAGTTGATACCAGTAATTTGGGAACGATTTCACTTCAGTATTTTCTAACTTTAGCTTTTTGTTGATTTTTCCAAAAAGGGGAAGACCTTCGCCTAAAAGTACAGGGGCTTTGGTTATAATCATTTCGCTAATTAGGCCATGATTTAGAAACGATGTAATAGTGGAACCACCATCAATGTATGCGTGTGTATATCCGTTCTTCTCGAGCTTTAAAGTTAATTCTTTAATATTGCCGGAATACATTTCAACTTTCCCTCGAAGATTTTCAGGAGCCTCTTTAACTGTATTGCTGAGTACAAAAATAGGCATGTCACCATAAATCCATTGTTCTGGGGTTAAGTTTATATTGGAAATCATTTCCATGCACTTACGCCCCATTATCATGCAGTCTAAGGAGTCCATAAAATCACGAAACCCCATATCTTCATCGCCCATGTCAGCTTCTAAATTACCTGCTGTATGCAGCCAATCAACACCTCCATCAGGTGTTGCAATTACCCATCTACACTTGTTGCTATATATACGGAACATTTCATATTTATACTCCTTTGCGCGAGGCTCGAGATTACTTATAACGTCTGTTTCAGCGGTCGCGAGCCAAGAGCAAGCGTCCCGAATGTTGTATTTCGAATTCCACGTCCACGTGGAATTTAGTGGATCGCTTTAGCGATCCGCTGGAAACAATTGTTAGCTTTATTATTTATCAGTAAAGCCCCAACTCAGCCAATTAATATATTGATCTCTTAATGTTTCTGATATTTGTAGGATATCATTGGCCTGAGACTTTGTAACCTTAACACCATGAACAGCGGCATTTGCTAAATTTATAATTGTGTGTATTAAATCAGATTGATTTTTAGTTATAGCATTTTTTTCTTTCAATTCCTTAGTAATGTTCGTCGTTGAAGCCCTTTTGTTAATATTGATTTTATAGCCTTTTGCCAAATTTTTCAACATTATTTCAAGTTCCATCCTGAGTCCTGCAAGTGCTAAGTTTGGATCTCGTTCAGCTAATTGTTTGTATTTATCAAGTTCAAGACCTGAAGGTGATGGTGCAAGACCTAATGTTATCATTTTTGCGTTTGCTTCTGTTAATGGAATTGTAGCATATATTTGTTTTCTTAATTTATCTTCTTCTTTCTTTTCTTCCTTAACTTCTATTAATAAAGATTTTGCTTCTTCAATTTGTTCTGGAAATGTTTCAAGAGATATACCGCCAGGTAAATCTGCTTTTTTCAATCGCATTAAAATTTTACAAATATCTTTTTTGAAAATTAGTAATAATATAAAGGTTGTGATAGGCCAGATAGTAACCTTTAAGTATTCTAGAATAATTTTAGCAATTTCCATAGTCTATCTTCCATAAAAGCTAACGGCTGGCATCACCGGCGCGCGTACGTGTGGATGCCTTTGTTAGAATCTTCATCTATATCGTCGTGACATCGATCGCAGCATTAGCCCGCCAGCGGTGGTTAGCTCGTTATTTTCGTTGATTATTCCGGCTTCGCGCAGTTGTTTGAGAAATTGTATCGGCATCTCAGAAAAAAGACGCTGAGCCTGTCTTCGAATGATGCGGGCAGGAGTACCATCTCGAAGTAGATGTCGTATTTCAGGGTGACGAAGTATTTCCATTACTATTGGATTATGTAGCTCTGGATCCTCCATCATGTCCCGCTCCATCATATGAAGTTGTTGCCTCATCCCGTCACGATCTTCTTCAAGCTCGCGAAGTTTTTGTTGTGCCAAGTCTCTCTCGGTTGCGAGTTCACCCATCTTCTGGTAGAATTCCTCTTTTTCTTTTTGCTGTAATTTTGCTTTTTCAGCAAGCGTCTCCATCATCTCTTGCATTGCCTTTTTGGCTTCTTCGAGCTTCTCTTTTTCTTGCTCTTCTTTTCCCTCTGTTTCTTTAACTTCCTTTTCAATCTCGCCTGGTGTCTTTGCAATTCCATCGAACTGCGACTGCATTCTCCCATAGCCTTCGTCAAGATGCTTAAGTCGCTCACCAAATCGTTCTTCAATACGGCCAAGAATTTCAGATGTCTTTTGCGTGAAATTGTAAATGTTGTCGTAGAATTGATTGCTTGAATCCGTGGACTTAAAGTAAAAAGCCACCGACATCCCCATCGCAAAGAGAGCTAAAATCATAGCCAGAAGATCAGTAAAATCGAATTTACTGAGATCCAAACTGAAATTCGACCAAGCTATTCGCCATGCCACGACGGCAAAGAGAATGATAACCGTAAGTCTCAGGGCTCCGCTAGTCACCGATCTGAGTTTGGATGCTGCTGCATCGAACTTGGTAGTTTTCTGATTGTCCTCTGACATTCGATTTCTCCTTTTTCATTCTAACATAGTATTTAACGAGTTTGATAACCAATTATAGAATGCAAATACTTGTCGTTTAACAAATCACGATATTCTGACTCAATTACAATAAAAACATGATGTTATCATAAAAAAACAATGACCATAATTTTATGTTATACGACTTGTATTCCAGATTACACTTTGCTACAGATCATCAACTGGGCTGCGAATACCTTAATCGCCATTGTTAGGTACATGAGTATAGATCGTCATAACATATAAAAGTTTTCCACCCAAGATACCCCGTATCAGTTTAATGTTTGAATATTTTAATAAATGTATTTTCGTAGAAACATGCAATTGAAATATGAATTATTTTAAATAAAAAAGGGAATCAGATTTTCTATTCAACCATTTGATTTAATTCAACTTTTTCAGCCCACCCCAAATCTTTCCAATTGCAGAGCGAAACTCTTTTTCCCAGCGGTACCAGGTTTGGCGGGAGATGTGCAAGTCGCGGCAGACGACCGCGACTTTTTCTCCCAATACGTATACTCGCACCACCGCCGAAAGCTTTTCCCTGGCTTTGTATTTCATGCGGCCTCCAGGCCGTCTACCGGGGACTGGAACAGACCGACCAGTTTCTCAAGCTTTTTCGGGTCCAGTTTCTCTGCCATGTGTGTTATTCCCCGGCTTTTAAATAGTTCAGTATCCGTTTCGGCAGCATGCCCAGTTCATTCAAAATCTGTATGGTCTGTCCGGCCCTTGCCGGGTCTTTTTGTAGCAGTCCCAATATGTCCTGTTCACTCACCGCACTGGCGCCTTTACCGCCGTAATAACTGGAATAAGCCAGGTCCCGGAGCTGGGACATGGCTTTGGCCTGGTCAGGTTGTGAAGCAACCCACTGGGTCAGGGAAGAAGGATCCGAAAAATCAATATTTTCCATACCGGTCTGCTGTGCCTTGCCCATGACATAACTGCCCGCGGTATTGATGAGTCCGCTCACCAGGTTGCCGGTATTTTCCTGTTCCATGGCTTTGATTCTGTCCTGGTATCCCTGTTTGGCCATGGTGTATTTGTCCTGCGCTTCCACTTTGGACATTTCGTTTTTGGTGGCCAGATCGGCAGCCACGTCCCCTATTTTCTCCATACGCTGGCTGTCGATACTGGCTATACGTCCCTGTCCGGCAATGCTGTTTTCCATACCGCTGGCGATCAAATTACCTTTGAGGTTGGTTTTGGCAATCTGGGCAGTACTGCCGGTGGCTTTGCCCACCTGTCCGAGTATAGTGCGGGTGACGCGGGGATTGTACACTCCTTCTTTGGCCAGCAGTTTCATTCGACGGCCGCCCGGGGTATCATCAAAATTCTTCTGTTTGTTGAACCATTTGTTATAGGCGTATTTGCCGAGAGCACTGCCGCCTTTGACCAATGCGCCGATTGTAATGGGGTCCATGCGATTTATCTCCTCCGGCTGCTTGTGCCGATGCCTTCGGGATTGGTGTACCGGCCGTTCAAAACCTTAATCTCTTCAAAAGCACTGGTGCGGGCCTCTGCACTGCGGTTATGTTGATTGTCCATTTTCCAGCAGATGGATTCGGCAAGGTCCAGCAGTATCTGGTGTAAGGAAGGATTCAGGATCGGATCAACACTCTCTGACATGTTTGGCGGCATTTGCAAATAGTACACATTGGCAGTAGTTTCGTCATAGGTGGACACCAGAATATAAATATGCCCATTAAACACATAATACAGCGGATTGGTATCCGATCCGGCCAATAGCGTGTTCTGGGTGCGCTTGATGTCCTCTTTAAAATCCAGTTCCGTGGCCCATTTCAATTTTGCGTCATCACCACCGATCTTGATCCGCACCCGGACAATGCCTTCTCCACCCCTGAAAACGCCTTTTCCCTCGTTTAATTGAGATATATCAATGATCCTGGATGATGCGTCCACGTCTTCATCCACATGTTGGAATTCAGTCAAATAGGCGTCGTGCAGCATCTGGGCCACCCTCACTTGTGAGCGGTTCAGGGCCTGGAGCTTGGCAGCCTGGGTAAATTTCACTTCGTCCGCGTCTTCAAGCTGTAATGCCAGTTCACTCAATAAATCTTTGGTTATATCACCATCGGCCATGGTTAAAATCTCCTTTAATCGTGTTCAACAACGATTTCATATATTTCGGTTTCCGGGACGCCCTCGCTCTCGGAACAGATTTCAATGTAAAATGAATGACAATAATACCGCAGCGACACACCTTTCCAGCCGGGTTCGGACAATTCCGACAGTGTCCCGCTTTTCACCGGGGTTTCGGTGTTACCATCGGCGTACAGATTGATGATCAGTTTCTCCTCCGACCGGTACCGCACCTTGACGTAACGCACCACTTTGGCCCGTTCGTATGAGAGCAGAACGTTCTTGCTGCGCACACAGAACCCGCTTTCCTCTTTCACCACCGGTGACAACAGCAGCTGTCGGGTATTGTCCACAATCAACAGGTTGCCGTCCTGGTCATTGACTGCCAGGGCCATGTCCGCGTCAGTATCGCTCTGGCGCCAGCTCTGTTCCAGGATATTGTAAGCATAGGTCTGTCCGGGTTTTAACTGGAACACGATCTCGCTGTGAAACGGATCATATCCGGCAGAGATGTAAGGTTTCTCGGAGGAATCGCTCAGAGACATGTATATATCATTGATGTCTTCGGATATGCGGTTATGCAGCATCGGGGTTTCGTCTGCCGCGGTCAGTACATTGAGGTCGATTGAATAGATGCCGTCATGGGAACAGATGTACAATGTTTCACCTACCTGCACAAAACATTTTTTCGCGACATTGCCGCGGCTGAAATTGGCTTCCTTGATGGACCAGGTTACCGGATCAGCGGGATCGTTGATGTCCAGCCGGAACAGGGCCTGTTTTTTCATCAGTATAATGGAACCAAAAGCCATAGCCATACCGGTACCGGCTCCACCGGTGCGGTCCGGCGGCACAATGGCATTACCGACGGGTGTTACATCCAGTTGTCCCAGTTCGGAAAAGGTCAGCTAGTCCATATGCACTTCCTGTTTGTAATCCGGGTCAAGCACTACACTGTACTGGAACAGTCTGCCGTACGCATAGATGGCAAATTTACCGTTGACCTTGTTGGAAACCTCGGTTGCATAAGGATGCGCTTCACCGGCCAACAGCCCGGTATCAAAAAAGTACAGTACTTCTTTGCCAACTCCCGGATATTTATAATAACAGTACAAACCGGTTGTAATGGAGTAAATGTTCATGGTCTGGTCGGTATAGGTATATGTATGGCAATGTATATTCGGATGGCACGGTTCACCGATTCCTTGATCTCGTAAGCAATGGATGGCCAGTACAGTATTCCTCCGGCCTGGTTTTCATTACCAAGGTCAACTTCTGTGGATATAAAGGTATGGGTACCGGCAAACACACCGGATGTACCACTGTCAATTGGCACCCAGCTGGCGTCATAATATTCAAGGATCCATTCATAGTCCCAGTAATCCCCGCTCAGGGTACTGGATGTTACAAATATGACATTACCGGTACCGCTTGGCGGTGAGATGGCGTTATAGGTGAATGCGCCGGTATCGCCCGGTACCCGGACACCGATTCGGTAGCTTTCGGTATTATCGAAATTATAATAGGCCAGTCCCGGGATGTAAAACCGGCTCAGGCCGCTGGCCATACCGTCCACGCTTTTCAGTTTATCGGTCTTGCGGGTCAAGTCCAGGGTGTGGATTTGCTGAAATCCGGCATCGGCATAGCTGCTTCGATAAATTTTTACTGCGGTGATACGTTTATTGTGTTCGGCTTTGGTAAAGGTCAAAGCCATTTTCAAAAATGTGTTTTGTTTAAAAGATTTGGACAGGGTCTCGGACAAGGCACTTTCGTTTACCCCGTCATAGACATAGGATAACCTGTAAAAATAGACCAGTTCATTCCCGTCCGGGTTCAGACTGCCGCCGGTCGGTTCATCGGTCAATACCGGGTCCAATCCGGATGCAGAGATATCCGGCGCCGGTACGCTGTTGCTGTAATTGTAAAAGCCTTTGACATAATCCGCGGTCTCTTCACTCACTTCTTCCGATGTCCCTGCGGTATAGTGTTCGTCAAAGATATCCCGGTCTATATATCCGATCCAGATGCCTTCGGCGTTATTACCGTTGATCTTGCCGGTTGCTCCCGGTAAAATCCTCAATATCTCGTTGTGCAGAATGACCGGATTGTTGCCTTTATGGTGGTAATAACTGCCCAGGGCATTGACCATCAAACCGGTGGATGCCAACAGTTCCCAGGAATCCCCGTCCCAGTACTTCAAGGTCACCAGGCCGGTGTCCGTATCCACCAGATAGGCAATAATAACATAACCTTCACCGGTGGCATAAGGACAGTAGCCCAGGTTACGGTTTTCAAATACAATGACATGGTCAAAAGGATCGCCCAGGCTTTCATCAATGTCGGTATTGTCCAGCCAATAGTCACCATCGTCCCACACTTTGGAATCGTCCCAGTATACGCTTTTGCCCTCCTGACGCAGTACTGCCAGCCGGTCCCGGGAAAAGTTCTGTCCGTATCCGAATGTCCGCACCAGTTTACCGTTTACCGGCCGCAGATTGGCCAAACGGCTCACAGCATCCACCGGTATGTCCTGCGGATCAGCGTGGGTCACCAGGCCTTTAACGTGGGTGATTTTCAGTACCTGGTTGCTCATGACTTAACCGATTTCCATTTACCACTGTATAAAAAATCTGTTATTTTACTAATCTCGGCCTTGATTTCATCTACTTTCTCGTTCAGATGGTTATTGTTCTGTTCCTGTCTCACGATGGTTTCCCGCAATACATCCAGGTCTTTCGCGTGTGCGTTCAACCGACGTTCATTCAAATCAATCCGGTTCTTGACCACATCTTTGTGGTTCTTAAAATCCTGTTCCAATATCAGAATTTTTTGACAAGGATGGTCAAGATGGTCTTTTTCAACCGGTTCTGTCTTGTCCTTTTTGAATAGTATCCATCCCAGGTTGGTGAGAACAAATGACACAAATGCGGTTATGATGTAATATCCAATCTGATTGACTGTAAATAGACCTAATCAATACGATGGGATTGCCCTTCGGTACGTCCGCCTGGCGGCGGTCTACTCAGGGACCGACTGACGCTCAGCTCAAGAAATATGGAATACAACGAACCCCCGGGTGGTTCTGAAAACTGATAACCGATGACTGACAACTCCCCCGTTCTTTGACATTTTCGCAAGGTCAAAAGATCGTTTACCGTCTTACGTTTCACGTCTCACGTGGAATGACCTAATCAATACGATGGGATTGAGACTATTCCAGCTTTCTTTTTCATACTACCCTCTTTATCTAATAGCTGTAAATAGACCTAATCAATACGATGGGATTGAGACAACAATTGTGCTCGCGTCTGGCCGTCTTGTTCGAAATAGCCTACTGTAAATAGACCTAATCAATACGATGGGATTGAGACCATAAGTTTTTGCAAGATCAGGAGCCCCTCAAACAAGATTGGAAAAGACCTGGTAACTATGATGGGATTGAGACCCAAAACCTTTTGAACGACCTGACATTTTATCCATGATAATGGACTGGAAAGACCTATTAACTATGATGGGATTATTTTTCACACAAAATGTATTCCCCCTTTCAAAATACAGGACACCCCCGAAAAATCACAAATCATATTACTGTAAGTAATAAAAAATAATGGAGATAGAAGCAAAAAAAGCTTGTAAAAATAAAAAAAGGTTGCCTCATTATAGTTGACAGACCATAATATAGGAGGCAACCCATGGACATCACAAAACGAGTCCAAGTAAAACTTAATCAAGTGACAGCGAAATATCAAGCAGAATTCAACCGACCGGACTATAAATTTATCAGAGACATGCATTATGGGATACTTTGCTCCGGGCATGTACATTTAAATAAAATCGCATCAACCCTAAAGGAAGAGACGAGCCTAAAAAAGACAACAGAACGAATGTCTAGCCACTTGGGCCGCCCAGGATTTGACAGAGAATTAACCATTAGTCATCTGAAAATAAACAAAAGAAGGTTTTCGGATTCGAAATACTTGATAGCAGATATGAGTGATATAATCAAGCCTTATGCGGAAAAGATGGAAGGGCTTGATCGTGTTTATGATGGTAGTACCAAAGAACTAGGGAATGGATACTGGCAACTGAATATCATTGGAGTTGATAAAACCGGTACATCCATCATGCCGCTGGTGAGTACGCTTTGGGCGACGGATCAGGAAGAAGGCAAAGGTATTTCAGAGAACAAGAAAATCCTCGAATCCGTGGACACGATTCGAGAACATATTCATGGAGAACAGATAGTTGTTTATGATCGCGGAGGTGATCGTAGCAAACTGATGAACAAATGGATTAAGCAAAAACAACACTTTATAATACGGCAAACCGGGTACCGGGATATATTTGTTCAAGGAGTAAAGAAGAATTTAAAGAAATATGCCGAAAAAATCCGTCCCAGTACTGAAATTACCGTGCAGAAAAAACGCCGGAACAGGCTGATAAAGCGATGTTTTCAATGCGGTGCCCGTAAGGTATATCTGCCAAAGCAGTATGGGGATGGCCCAATGAACACCGGATTATGGCTGATTTCAGTCACTGAACCTGGCAAAGGCAAAAGCTGGTTTTTAAGCTTTATACCGGCAGAGACTGAACGTGAGGCCATAGAGATTACCATGGAAGGCTATGGTTACCGGTGGAAAATTGAAGAGGTACATCGTCAAATAAAAAATGATTATCATCTTGAAGACATTTGCCTTAAAAGGTATGTTGCGCTAAAAAATTTTAATGCCCTGTTTTGGAATGTCATGAGTTTTATCTATTGTCATTTGGATAATATTTGTTTACATATTTTAGATCAATCTCAAGCTCCGTTGGTGTATAGAAGGAAATTAAACGAGTTTATTGGGTTTGTTTATTATAAACTGGCAAAGGCATTAAGGATCATTTTACCCAATATAAAGCTCAGAAAATTAAAGTGTAATAATCATGCCGGTGACAAAAATCAATTATTTTTGGCCCTCGAATAAAAAAATCGGGGGTACCCTGTTTCAAAATACCCTTGAATGTTTCCAAATAGTTTGTTAAATAACCTTGTATGTACGGCTCATTCATCACGACTCTAATCTTACAAGACACATAATGGATAATACTGAAAACAAAATTGAAATCTATACAACAAATGATAACGAAACTGCTGTTGAAGTTCGTTTTAATGAGGATACAGTTTGGCTCAATCAGGAGCAATTAACACAGTTGTTTCAACGAGATCAATCAGTGATTTCCCGCCATCTGAATAATATATTTCAAGAAAATGAACTTGAAAAAAAAAGCAATATGCAAAAAATGCATATTGCAAATTCAGATAAACCTGTGGCTTTTTACAATCTTGATGTCATAATATCAGTTGGTTATCGAGTAAAGTCACAACGAGGTACTCAATTCCGTCAATGGGCAACTAAAAGATTGAGAGAATTGTTAGTACAAGGGTATACCATCAATGAAAAAAGACTGGCACAGAAACAACAAGAAGTTCAACATCTTAAGGATGGAATTCATATTATAAGTCGGGCTATAGAGCAAAAAGCATCGAACAAGGATTACGACTGGTTAAATTTGTATGCAGAGGGTCTGAAACTTTTAGACGATTATGATCATGAATCCCTGGATAAAAAAGGTAAAACGGAAAAATCCGTTGTCTACCCGGCATACAAAGACTATATGGCCGTTATTGATCAAATGCGAAGCGATTTTAACTCCTCTGTATTTGGACATGAACGGGGTGACGGGTTCAAGAGTGCTATCACTCAAATCCGTCAGTCATTGGGAGACAGGGATTTGTACCCCAGCTTTGAAGAAAAAGCCGCTACCCTTCTCTACCTCATAGTAAAGAACCATGCATTTCTCTGTAAATAGACCTAATCAATACGATGGGATTGGCTTCAAGCTGTTAGCTATCAGCTAATAGCTGTCAGCTCTATACAAAAACATGGAATACAAAAGGACCCCTGGCGGCTCTGAAAACTGATAACCGAATACTGATCACTTGCACAATAAAACCACTAAACTCGAAAAATTTTTATTTTCATCTTGACCTTTACTGTGAAAATGCTTATATACAATTACACGGACTCACAATTGTGCCATGGGCGGAATTTGATATTTTAAAATGTTCTATATTTTGAATATCCTTAACAGTTACTGGTGGGACAACTGAACTGTTTTGGGGCAGTTTTATATTTGAATCATCTTGAATAATACTATCATTTATCTTTTACAAAAGGGATATGACCGTGGATTACTGTCTTCCTATTATTCCCTATTTGAAACTGAAATTCGTTCTTCAGGCCGAACAGGTATGCACACTGCCCAGGATTAAGGGATCCATGCTGAGGGGAGCATTTGGCAGTGCGTTAAAACGGACTGTCTGCATTCAGAAAAAACAGGAATCCTGTCAATCCTGCCTGTTCCGGAGCCAGTGTACCTACACAAAAATTTTTGAGACTTATGTCGAGGGAACCCCTCCGCCCTTTTTAAGCAAATTACCAACCTCTCCCCGGCCATACATCATAGACGCTTTTGATCAAAAAACCGAGTATGCCCAGGGCGATACGTTCAGCTTTACCCTGACGCTCCTCGGTAATATTGGAGCGCTTTATCCATACATTATTTACTCCATCAGTCTCATGGCCAAACGGGGACTTTCATCAAAGCGATTGCCGTTCCAACTCCATAATGTTTATTGGATAAATCCGGAACAACATTCCCTGGCAGAAAACACTTTTACCGAAACACTGATCTACAAAGGAGAAACTGAATCCCTCTGCGCCCAGGCAATCCCCACTCATCCGCACTATGAGGATTCGGAGCACGACCAGGTTCAAGTCCGGTTTCTCACGCCTACCCGATTAAAATACGAAGACCAATATATAATGGATTTCTCTTTCCGACTGTTGGTGTTTAAAATGCTCCGGCGCCTTTTAGAGCTCGCGCATTTCTACGCTCCGGAAAATGAAATCGACTGGCACTTCCACCCCTATCTTGTCCAGGCAAATGAAGTGGCAATTATGGACCCGCATCTGAAATGGCAGGACTGGCACCGGTACAGCTCCCGGCAAAACACAAAAATGGAGATCGGCGGCTTTATCGGCGATATCCTTCTTGCCGGCAACATAAATGGATTCACTCCCCTTCTGCTGCAGAGCCAGGTCCTCCACATCGGCAAAGGGACAAGTTTTGGGTTGGGGAAAATAAGAGTAACTATTACAGAATGACTATATGGAGGTAATTAATTTGGATTTGAATGATATATTAAAACCAACATTTATTCAAGGACTTGAAGAGATAAAAAGCTGGTGTGAACAATCTACACCCAACTATTTGCGATCTATATTTAATCTAGTAAGTTTTAAAGATGATCAAGACAGTCCTTATTACGTACCTCCATATCGTTTAACATTTGAGCCATATTATCCTCAACTCAAACAAGACCAGATGTTTGATACCGAAAAACAGCAATTTATAATGGACATTGCAACTAATGTAAAGGCATTTGATCAATCATATCTTGAATCATTAAATTGCTCTCAACTTTTCTTCCTTTTAGAAATGTATGGAGGGAATCTACCTGCACAACAAAATGAAAATATTTCAATTTACGATGCATATAAAATCAAAGCCGCTAAAGCTGTAATTGATTACAATGCGACACACCATAATCATAATGGAAATTTATTAATCAATGTTGACCTTTCCGGAATACAAAATTTCATTTATAATATCACATCCAGCGGTGCATTGAAAAATTTAAGGGCACGATCATTTTATATTGAATTATTATCTTGGCATTTAATTGAAACAGTTATGGAGAAATTCAATCTTCACCAAGTCAATGTGCTTATGAATGGCGGGGGAAGTATTTATTTTTATGCAAGTAAACCTGAAAATTATAAAGAACTTATTAATGAAATTGATTACAGAATCAACAAATGGTTATATAATGAATTTAACGGAATTTTATATGTGTCTATAGATGCTATTGAGTGTGAGGAAACTCAAATCGAGAACAATTTGGATGAGTTATTAAACCAAATTTCATTAAAAATCTTTGAGAAAAAACAAGCAAAATTCAAAAGCCTAATTGAACAAGGCGAGTTTGAATGGATAGATAAAAATGACCCACATTTTATGCATTGTGATATTTGTACCAGAGACGATACAAAGGCAAACCTCATACTCGATGAAGAAGCAGGATTAGCAAGATGTCCTTTTTGTGATAAATTGTCAAAACTAGGCAACAAGATACCAAATGTCAAATATATATATGCAACAGACAATGAAAGCTCTGATTCAATACAAATTGACGAAAAATATTATAAACTAAGTGATGGAAAAGAGGATAACAGTAATCTAAAATTCATTATTTATCAAGGCTCTTTTGATATCATAAATGAGTTATCTGAGCATACTCTGCCTGTTTACAGTAAAACTTATTTAAGAAAAATCAAAGACATGCCCGATGCAATAAAAAAGGAAATTCAAAAAGAAAAGATTGCTCTTCAAGCTCAAATTGAATTGGCTGATAAAAAGTACCTGGAAGAAGCTCTTGCCTCCCTTAGAGATGATAGTGTTGCAGGAATAGATTTGCTTTCTCAAACTGCAACAGGTGTGAAATATGTTGCAGGATTGCGTATGGACGTTGACAACCTGGGAAAAATCATGCAAAAAGGATTTGGCAATAATTTAACTTTTGAAAGCCTGTCAAACCTTTCCCGAAATCTGAATTACTATTTCAAATTATTTCTGAATGCATTATGCAGTAAAACCAATAAAAGCTATTCATTTTTAAATCCAGAAGGATCTAAAAAAAATTTACAAGTCATCTATGCTGGTGGAGACGATTTATTTGTCATTGGAGCTTGGAATGATGTTGCTCAGCTTTCCCTGGAGATAACACAAACCTTTGAACAGTACGTATGCAATAATATCGATATCGGAATAAGTGGAGGTTTTACTGTACACCATTCAAAATATCCAATCAATAAAATGGCTCATATCTCTATGAATGCTTTACTCGAAGCAAAAAACAATTTGCAGCCTTGCTGGACATGCCGCCAGGAATTCTTTACATGCCCTTTGTTCAAAGATGGCTCTTGCTTGCGTAAATCATCTTTAACCCCTTTTTTTACTGATCAGTATCAATATTGGAAAAAATCAATAACCGAAAAGCTTAAGATAAGGCAAGTACAAAATTACCAACGGTTAGAACTTGCCTTAAAAAGTAACAAATACAATTCAACATCCAAATCATTCACCAATGAAATACAAAACTTTGTCGTTGAGCCTCTACAGCTTTTATTAGATTTGAATAATGCACGCATACCCCGACACTTTTTTCAGGTTGCATTAAAATTATTACAAACCTGGTATAATGAGGGGATGCTATACCTCCCACAGATAATTTGGCTATTGACAAAAATGTCAGAAAAGTTGAGACAAAACAAAGACTTGAACGAAAGGTCTTTAAATTATTTTCATATATATGATCTGGAAAAATTTGCATCCATGCATATTCCATTGACATGGTGTATTTATGTTACGAAATCAGGAGGGAATCATAATGAATTATGAACCTATTGAAGAGAGATTATCAAGGGAATGGAACCTTCACAAGGCAAGAAATATTCTTGATAAAATTATAGGAAAAAATGAAAGCGCAGTTTCATTAGCACAAATCTTAACTGGCGAGAAGTTAGTGGTTTGTAGCTATGCTTTAGGAAAAATTCTCGCCAGCCCTGACATTAGGCTAAAATCTGCTCAATTAAGGCGCTTTTATGAAAGCATGATAAATATCAAGGCACGGACTATAGCTGTAAAATTAAAAGAAAATTCACAAGAATTATTCGAAAGGAATATCAAACCAGAAATTTTTCTACTTAAACCACAACTTGCAAACGCAAGGGCCAGACAGAATAAAGAAGTAACACCATTTTTTGAAGTAATTAATCCACTTTTTGATTTTATATATACTATAGAGGATTATGAAATGTTGTGCAAATTCGTCGAATCTGTAGTAGCATATCACAAATTTCATGGTGGTAGGGATTAATCATAACAGGGAGTATCTAAAATGACACAAAAAAGATTGTTATTGGGTAAAATATACTTTCAAGGAAATATCGTCATAAAAACAGGCTTACATATCGGTGGTTCAAATGAATCTATGCAAATTGGCGGTGTGGATTTACCAATTATCAGGGATAGCGCAAGTAATTTGCCTTACATACCGGGTAGTTCACTAAAGGGTAAATTGCGTAGTACTGTAGAGAAAGTTGGAACACGTAGTGTTAATGGGAAAATTGAAAAATTGGAAAACAACCGTAACATTGGGACATTTCGCAACCAAGTAAACATACACTGTTGTGAAGATTTCGACCTTGCTATTACCTGCGATGTATGCAGGATTTTTGGATCGAGTGGAGATGATAGATCAAAACTGGTAAAAAAACCCAAAGCTGAAAATATGCCTTCTGCTCTATTAGTTCGAGATTGTTTGTTGGATTCAAGTATTATTACACAACAAACAGAATTTACAGAAGTAAAAACCGAAACCGGTATTGATCGTAAGGATATGTCTGCAAATCCACGTCGCGTAGAAAGGGTCTTGCCTGACAGTATTTTCAATTTTGAAATGATCTATGCTGTAGAAATTATTTCAAAAGAAAACAAGGACATTAGATTTAACGCTGAAACAGTCAAAAAAGATCTTCAAAATATACTCGCCGCTATGAGTATTATTGAAGATGAAGCTTTAGGTGGGTATTCATCCCGTGGATACGGAAAAATTAAATTTAATTTTTCCAGTTTTTTTGCCCGTTCACTCGATTATTATTACACCGGGGATGATGAAAAAAATTCAACAGAATTACAAAGTGAATCCTTTGATATCAAACAAGCGCGCAGCTATATTGATGAAATCATCAATTTTCTCAAGGAGGCAAGCAGCAGTGTTTTGGCTTATTAAACTTTCTTTCAAGCGTTCTTTAACCCTGTCATCAAGCTTGTTATCAGATGATGATGAGTTTAAGGGCATCATTCACTCCGACACCCTGTTTAGCGCATTGGTGAGCCAATGGATGAGGCTACCCGAATGTAATAGATATAACAATTGGATTAAAGTATTGATAAAAAAATTAAATTCGGAGACACCTCCCTTCCGCTTGACCTCTGCTTTTCCATACATGGGCAATACATTTTATTTGCCCACACCAAGGGGAACATCAAACTTTTATCAATCCAAATTAAAAGATGTTCATTTTTTGGATTTGAACGATTTCAAAACAATTATTAATGATGAAAATTCGTTATTGTCCAGAGAATTTAACGACCCCCTAAACGAGATAATGTTTCCAACTTTTCGTCCACGTGTTACAATTGATCGAATATCGACAGTTACACAATTATATGAATCATTCGGTTTTTCCTTTAAATACGGTGCAGGATTATTTTTCATTGTCGAGATCAATGATAGTGAATTTATTAAATTATTTACTGTTGGTTTAAATCTCTTGGCAGAAGAAGGATTGGGTGGTGATAGAAGTGTAGGTAATGGGCACTTTATTTATAAAATGACTCAAATTGACAATCAAGCCAGATGGAAAGAATTATTGGAACAAAAACCAAAAGGAACATACATCAACTTATCACTCTGTTCACCCAAGAATAATGAGGCTGTTCATTTGAATTCATTCAAAATCTTGAATAGAAGAGGCTGGTTCCATTCATATTCAACTTCTGTTCAATTAAAAAGAAAAGAATGCAAAATGGTGGCAGAGGGATCAATATTTACTAAACCCATAAATGGCCAGGTTGTAAACGTAACCCCTGATCTATTTTTAGATGTACACACTATTCATAGATATGGTCTATCATTTATAGTATAACAAGTAAATATGAATATGATTGACGACAGAGAGAACGATTTAGCCCCACTTTATGATTTAGAAAAAGATTTTCAAAGAGAGATTTTAGATTTGAAAGATAAACTCGATGAAAAGCTCTCGAAATCTCTAAAAAAACTTTCATCGTTGTACGATTTAAGGACACCAGTAATCCTTAAACCTTTATTTGAAAATCTCAATTATTTTAATAATCCCAATATACGTATAGATAATCACAACAAACAATTACTCGATGTTGAAGAAAAAATTCAATTATTTACAACAAATAGTAAATCAACAAAGACTATAATGGGACCGATCCGGACTAGTGCTGATGATTTAATAAATTTATATGAACAATATCTTGTGAGAATCGATGAACAACTTGAATATTTATTTAATCAAATATTGAATTCCGATTTTGGTGATAAAAAATTTGGAAAACCATTCGAAAAGTTAGTTTTGACATTTATAGATATGTTGTACTTACATGACTTGAAAAGAAAACAAGAGAATGTTAATGGTATTGTTTTCGATGGCTTTTATGAAAAATTTGACCATTTCAATGCAATTGAAAAAACAGGATTTTATTTTGACAATATTATTGTTGAAGTAAAAAATAAAAAACCGAAACCAAATGATTTTATGCAATGCTTCAAATACACCCTTTTTTTTCAGGATACCATTTTCACAAAAGTACCATTAACTTTATTAATATGTCGCTTTAAACCAACAGATCAAAGCTCTATTTGGGGATTAATGCAGAAAGCCTTTTCCAATTCAATAAGAAATGAGGTTCGATTGATAGTATTGCTAGATATCAATGATTTGGAACAAATGAAAATCAAAAA
This sequence comes from bacterium, assembly GCA_963693055.1. Lineage (GTDB taxonomy): Bacteria > Zhuqueibacterota > Zhuqueibacteria > Residuimicrobiales > Krinioviventaceae. The sequence goes on along the minus strand of OY843751.1, from coordinate 2,556,124 downwards.
AATAAACAGAGAAGATCCATCAGTAATTATTAAAGATAGAATATTGAACAACTTTTCAAGAAATATAAGGAATTAAAATGGTAAATAGACGAAAATTATTACAAAACTTGTTCAAAATTTGGGAACAATCAAATTTTAATATTGAATTCTATTTTGAAAGAATTTTCAAATTAAGTGTTGAACAATTAAAAGAAAACACTAATGAACTGGTTAAAAATAGAATTACTAATTCACAATATAAATCCATTTTTGTACCTTTTGGCTTTACTATAGAAAACATAGCATTGTTTATTGCCATAATGAAGCCAGAACTTGTTACTTTCGGATTTTCGAATATATCAAAAATATATCATTTTAATAATCACTTTGATTTATTCATAAACGAGATAAAAAAAGTGAATCCATTGTTAAAGTACGAAATAATCAACATAAGTAGTGATGAACAAAATAATGTAGAGAGTAAAATTTTTAAATGGAAAGATGAAATGCTAAATCAATACAAATATGAAATTGAAAATTTAGCTATTGATTTGACAGGCGGTACCAAAATAATGTCATTAGGTGCTGTAAGTTCAGCCATAAAAATTCAGTCTATGGATGCGTTTTACCTTTTTTCTGAATATGATCCCAACAATGCTCGTCCAATACCGGGCACTGAACAATTGATAAAATACAGTCCGTATGGAATAAATTTTGACAGAAACTTTGTCTTTGTTATAATGCCATTTGACCCCAACTTTGATACAATTTATACGTGGATTAGAAACATTACTGAAAGTATGAATTTAAAATGTGTAAGAGTTGATGAAGAGATATTTCAAGGTGGTATTATGGATAAAGTTGAAGAAAATATATTGAAATCAGCGATCATCATTGCGGATTTGACAAATAAAAATCCCAATGTTTTTTACGAATTAGGTCTTGCCAATGCTCAAAAGAAAAAAGTGATCATGTTAACTCAGGATACAAATGATATACCTTTCGATCTACGACATAAACGATGTGTAAAGTATGATGTGACTCATAAAGATCAATTCATTGAAAAATTAACCCAGGAAATTAATTTTCTGATGAAAGAATAGCTTTAAGATTCTTGTTCATTGACAATTTTTATCTAAAAACATTGTATTCAATTTTAAACTAAAGGTGGGTATACAATCCGCCTTTTTATGTATTTGGACCTATTAGAATAGATGGGATTGAGACACCACTCTCACTAATTTACCTTTCACATTAATCACTTTCTTTGATCAGAAAAGACCTATAAGAAAAGATGGGATTGAGACGCAATTTTTCCGATTTTGTCAGCACTGCCAGTTTTGATTGGAAAAGACCTATTAACTATGATGGGATTGAGACCTACAGGAAAACTGTCTACACCTTTCAAGTCACCATAGCGCAATTGGAAAAGACCTATTAACTATGATGGGATTGAGACTAGAAATCTTTCACCTTGTTATAAGAGCTAGTTGCTCAAGCCAATTGGAAAAGACCTATTAACTATGATGGGATTGAGACAGTGACGTTAGTGCAAAGGGTGCTGTTGTTTTTGCAACAGATTGGAAAAGACCTATTAACTATGATGGGATTGAGACTCGAACACATATTGTTTTTCACCGGCTGCAAAAATTGTAATTGGAAAAGACCTATTAACTATGATGGGATTGAGACTCATCATACTTTTGGAACTTGTCATCAAGCTTTGCATTTGTAATGATTGGAAAAGACCTATTAACTATGATGGGATTGAGACTTTTGTTCCAGTGTGTAACCCAAGCCGGCTTACTGCCAATTGGAAAAGACCTATTAACTATGATGGGATTGAGACTTAGTCTTCACAGCCACTTGTAGGCTGTCTATAAAAAATTGGAAAAGACCTATTAACTATGATGGGATTGAGACAAAATAAACCCCGCTAGACAAATTATTAGCGTTAAATTATTGGAAAAGACCTATTGACTATGATGGGATTGAGACACAATTTTGCGGTTGGTTTCTGCGCCACAAATCGCTTTTTCAATTGGAAAAGACCTATTGACTATGATGGGATTGAGACTCTTGGATAGCAATATAGTCGATTGTAATATGAGTTACATTTCCACCATTGGAAAAGACCTATTGACTATGATGGGATTGAGACGTACTTCATCCATAAACACATCAAGCGTATCTTTGAATTGGAAAAGACCTATTGACTATGATGGGATTGAGACTATTACTGTTACCTTCATCAACAATCTTAGCAACATATTTCATATTGGAAAAGACCTATTAACTATGATGGGATTGAGACTGATGATACCAACACCAATATCCTGACTTGTCACAGATTATTGGAAAAGACCTATTAACTAAGATGGGATTGAGACTGAACGAGTTTTCCACTTTGCCTTTAGCGCGGCTGTTTATTGGAAAAGACCTATTAACTATGATGGGATTGAGACTGTTTATTGTCTCCAATTGTGTAGCGAACACTGCCGGAAATATTGGAAAAGACCTATTAACTATGATGGGATTGAGACTAAAGTTTTTTGTGAAGATTCCAGTACCGGTAAAACAACGATTGGAAAAGACCTATTAACTATGATGGGATTGAGACAACGTAAGAAAGGAGAAGTACCCGTCACGAGGATTTAAAGAATTGGAAAAGACCTATTAACTAAGATGGGATTGAACTTTCGTTTGTATAAAATACAAACGAAACCGGTTGTTTTTTGGCAGTAAATATCATAAAATCTATTGACAGGAATTTTACCACTCCTCAGTTTTATTCGGGAGAAAAATTTTTTGTGGATAGATTATTATGGCTTATATTGAAGAGATTGAATTGCAGAGCGGTACAGCCTATCGGGTCCAGTTTAACGTTCAAGGGAAAAGATATCGAAAGTACTTTCCACCCAACACTCCCAAAAGATCCGTTGAACTCTGGGTTAAGCAGAAAGAACTGGAAATCGAACAGCAGCGCATTAACGGCGCTGTTCCCTCTACCCAGAAAATTTATCCTACATTACAGGATTTCGGTTCCATCTATAAAGAAAAGCGGTCTATTGAAATCAGCGTAAAACGTAACCTGCATTCATATAAATTGTTAATAAATTACCTGGGCCCTCATCTCACTATTGATAAAGTCACCGATGAACGCCTGGAAAGCTTTCGTAATTCCCTGCTGGAACAGAGACTGGCCAAGATTGACCAGGATGATTTTTTAAAGGTACAACGCGCAAGACGCGGGGCAAACAAAGAGCTGTCATGTCTGAGGGATATTTTCTCCTGGGCAAAACGGAAAAAATATATTCCGATAAATCCTTTTGATGATTTTGAGTTTTTTTCAGCAACGAAACCGGTACCGAATATACTCCCCCGGGAAAAAGAAAAAGAGTTTTATAAAAACTTGCCTAAAAGTAATATAAGAATTATATTCCTTTTTTTACGGTATGCGGGATTACGCAGATCAGAATGTCTCGAGTTAAGGGAAAGAAACATATTGTTGAAAGAAGGATATATCAAACTGGAAAAAAACAAGAACCGTGAAATTGAACTGATCCCCATGCACCAGATCATACAACGCATGATCATCCGGGCAAAATTACTGACAGGCAACCCGGACAAAAAATTGTTCAACAATAATAAAGATGCCGTTTCAAGAACATTCCGGCGCACACTTGACAAAATCGGACTTGAACATATCAAATCACCGGCACACATGCTGCGGCATACATTTGGTCTGCGAATCATGGAGAACGAAATTTCGGATAAAAACGAAAGACTTGCCCAGGAAATGCTTCGTCACAAAACCGGTTCAATGACAAAACACTATACCCAAATAGCCCGTGAAAATCTTAAAAAAAGGTTTGATAAATTAAAAATTTAACTAAAATCAAACCCATAAAAAGCCCAAAAGCAAAACCACAACTTATTTTTTATCAACAACTTACACCCGTCAAACCTTTGAACTCATAACCCAAAGGTCGGCGGTTCAAATCCGCCCCCCGCTACTAAAATAAGGATCATCATTTGATGGTCCTTTTTTATTTCAAGGGGTTTCCATGTTCATTACATATGTTTTATATTCTGAAAAATATGATAAAATTTATATTGGATTTACATCAGATCTTGAAAGCAGATTACTTTCCCACAACATGCTAGCAACCAAAGGTTGGACGGTCAAATTTCGTCCATGGATACTTGTCTACAATGAAAAATTTGAATCCAAGAAAAAAGCTATCATTCGGGAAAAACAGTTAAAATCTGCTAAAGGTAGAGAATTTATTCGCAATTATATATCTCAAAACAAAAATTCGTGAGGCTCATATTCGCCAGTTGGCGAACGGCGGTTCAAATCCGCCCCCCGCTACTAAAATAAGGATCATCATTTGATGGTCCTTTTTTATTTCAAGGGGTTTCCATGTTCATTACATATGTTTTATATTCTGAAAAATATGATAAAATTTATATTGGATTTACATCAGATCTTGAAAGCAGATTACTTTCCCACAACATGCTAGCAACCAAAGGTTGGACGGTCAAATATGGTCTTCAAGTACTTGACAAAAAAATCATATTGAAACAGGAAATATTCAGAGATAACAATTAAAATACACAAAAATGAAAACTTTTATGCACATAAAATTCTCAATTCAAGAAACACAATTAAGAGTTAATAGCAACCAAATAGTTAAACTGGATTAATTAATTTCTCATTCTTTTGCTTTATGGGGTTATATCCATACCATATATGTTCAAGATCCAAAGGATGGTAAAAATTGTTTATTATTTATATCCAATCCCAGATACAATTTATTGGACAATCAACTTGAAAAGTGCCAACATACAATTTCTTCATTACGTACTTTAACATGAAATAAATTTGAAATGCTATAATAGATGCGATTCGGGAAAAATAACTAGAACCATCCAAAGATATGATATTTGCTTACAATTAGAATTCTCAATACAAGAAACTAAAATTTGTATTTTTTTCATCCTCCATCAATTAGAAACGTCAGTTACGGTTTAGCATATTAAAATTTTAATGCTAACAGTTCAAGGGTATATAATATTTAAACAATCTATCTTTAAAAAAAAATATTTTTAAAAATTGTATAGGAAATATAAACCACTATTGCCTCTGTTACATTAATTTACAATACATAAATTCCTGTATTTCAAGAAATTGTTAATAGAAGAACAGCTATTTAATATCAAGAAAAGTTAAAATTCAATACAACAATAAAGTTAATATTATCAATACAATAGATATCATTTTGTATAGCAATTAATAAACAATAAAATGGTAAAAAAATGAAATGCTTGTTAATAATACTTTTAATAAATATCATTGCAATTTAAAATCAAGTTAACTAATGTATCAAAAATCAAAAAATATCTCTTGACTTTATAAGTTTTTTGAGGTACAATATAGCGAGGTAAAGAAAACAAAATCGTGAAACTTTTGGGAAAAGGAAAATATGATTTTTATGTTTCACAACCCTGTTACCACACATTACCTGAATTTCTCCCTTCGGAAAAATCCCTTTAAAACTCTTGCAGTTTTATCACAAGACTCTTATTCCCATGGTATTCGTATCAAGAGTTTAATTCTTAAATTCAAAATCTGCCATCTTTCGTTACCTTTATTTTTATAGAAGAATTTCTAATATATAATAAACTTAAACGTTTAATTTATAATCAGAAAGAAAGGAGTGATAAAGAACAGAGATTGAACGATGATATGTTATAATTTTTAGGGCGATTGAGCTGGTTGAAGGAGGAAAATCAAATTTTGATTTTTTTACCCGCCTATCTCCCCTCTTTTATAACTTAATCATACAACAAAAAAGTGGTTTAAATTAATGAAAAGCTGAAATCTCTCGAGATTTTCATTGTTATAATATTGTATATCAATGGGTAGAATGCTTCATATTAATTTGTTATGTATGTTTATTGAAAAAAATCTAAACGAAACCACTAAATCAATAATTATTAAATCTAACGAAAGGAGTGATGCCAGAACATTTTTTTTGTTGTAAAGAGTTTTTAAGCCAATTTTACCACAAAAATTGGATAAACTTTTAATTGGATGAAGGAGGAAAATCAATGTTCAAGTATGTTGATTTTAAACCAGTGTGGATTCTCATTGCTCTCCTATTATTGACACAAATCGGCTTTTCTGCCACAACCGGTAAAGTCGCAGGTGTTGTAAAAGATAATAGCACTGGTGAACCACTTCCTGGTGCAAACGTTGTTATTGAAGGAACATCGATGGGTGGCGCAACCGACATCGATGGTAATTACTTTATTATTAACGTACCACCGGGAACGTATCAACTGCGTGTTACTTTTATTGGGTATACTTCAAAAGTTGTTGAAAATGTTCTAGTACAAATCGATCGTACAGCAAGAGTTGATTTTGCTATTGATCAGGAATCAATAACTGGTGAAGAAGTAACGGTTACTGCAGATCGTGAAATTATACGTCAGGACGTTTCATTTAGTCAAAACAATATGAGTGCTGACAAAATGCAAGCTGTTCCTGCTTCAATGCACCTTGACAATGCCCTGGTTAGCCAGGCTGGTGTTGAGCAGGGTGAAAAAGGTATTGAAATCCGTGGTAGTAACTATAAAGAAATCGGTTACTATTTGGACGGTGTAAGTTTACGTAATGAACGTATGGATCAAGGTATGAGCATGGTTTCTACCACTGCGATCCAGGAAGTTCAGTTACTTACCGGTGGTTTTAATGCTGAATTTGGTAATGCCCGCGCAGGTATTGTAAATATAGTAAGCAAAACCCCGCAACAAAAATACTTTTTCAATATGGAAACCCGTGTCAGTCCATTAATGGGCGGCGATGATCCTGATTATCCCGGCTTGAAACATTTTGGTCCTTATATTTTCTCCAATAACAACTGGTGGGAATATGGTCGTTATGACTGGAATGGCGGCGCTCCATCTGCTGATAAAAATGGCGATGGCGAGCCCGATTTTGAAGGCTGGACGTCTTGGGCAGCCAACAATACATATGGAGATGAAAGCATTTCTGCTGAAGACGCATTTAAAATCTGGCAATGGCGTCATCGTTCAGAAGATACTGACGGTAATGTTTTGTATGACGGTAAAGAGATTGGTACCGTAGATCAACTTTACAATATACCATCCGTTCACGATGAAGCTTTTAACTGGTATGGTTACCAGAGTGATTGGGTTGGTGATTTTTCATTCGGCGGTCCTGTACCTTTTACCAATAACAAACTTTCATTTGTCTTGTCACACATTCGTGAAAATTCCATGTATGCTTACCCCACTTCAACCGGTGGTGTATACGGATGGAATACAACACAAGGTAAATTGATCTATCAGATCAGTCCTGATATGAAAATCGTTGCCAATGGTTTATACACTGACATGAAAACCTTTGAAAATGGTGACCCCGAACCTCGTGAAGGTACCCAGGGTTTACTTTCAGAAGGTGTTCAGAATACCATAAATGGAAACAACTCTGTTTACAATCGTGATTCAGGCTTGGTTCCAAAAGGCATCTATACAACAATCGCTAATGCTACATTTACCCATACTTTGAATCCCAGCACTTATTATGATGTAAAAATGACCTATGCAAATGCTGATTACCAACAATTAGGTAACGTTCGTTTGCGTACGCTTGGTGATGTTTATCAGGTCAATGATAACATTTGGCTGGACGAATCTCCAAAAGGTTGGGCATATCAACAAGGTGCTTCGTCTGATATTCTTGGATTGTATGGACTACGTGGTGAACGTTCAATGGACATGAGCCAAACCCAAACATTCCAATTTAACTATGATATTACTAGCCAGGTTAATGCAAATCACCAATTCAAAGCTGGTGTTGAATATCTGTACAAAGACGTTCTGGAACGTACCGGTTACACACAGAACTATTTGTTTATTATCAATGAAGACTTTCGCAATGGTGACGATGGCATTTGGGGAACCGAAGATGACGGTGCTCCTGGCGACCAAGCAAACTGGCACGATGTTCACACATTGTCTTGGCAGGGTGCTGCATATGTTCAGGACAAGATGGAATATGGCGGTATGATCTTGAACCTGGGTCTTCGTTTGGATGTTGTACAACCAAACGATAGCTGGTTTGATCGTAACGATCTTTTCTTCCCTCGCACTCCTTCATTATGGAACGAACACTGGATGCGCTATGGTGACAATGCGTTCACATCTGGTTATGAAAACTATTATGGCTTAGAACCGGATGTACATCCTGATATGCAATGGTACCTGAGTCCTCGCCTGGGTGTATCTCACCCCATAGGACCAGAGAGTAAAATCTATTTCAACTATGGTCATTTCTATGATACAGTCACCAATGACTGGCTGTACCGTTGGCAGGTTGGTTATGATGAACCTGTAGAAGAAATGGGTAATCCATGGTTACTGCTTCCCAAAACAGTTCAGTTTGAAACGGGATGGGAACAGCGCCTGTTTGGCAATTATGTAGCCAATGTTTCAGCATACTATAAGGACGTTACTCAAGATATAGATGATGGTAGTATGCGAGGCAGAGATGGTGGTCCTTCTTATGAATGGAACAGTCGGGCGAGAGATATAAAAGGTTTCGAATTTAATGTTGAAAAACGTTACGGAACTTTTATTACTGGTTTCTTTAATGCAGACTATTCAATTGAAAAGGGTTATCGTTATGGGTGGTCCAGTATTTATCATCCTGAATCTCCTGAATTTGCATCTGATCCAACTATGACGGATCAACTTCGTGTTCTCGGAGATACATATGTAAGTGACACTCAACAGCCTGGTTCATGGAAATGGAAATTAAATGTTGCATTGCATTCTCCTGCTGACTGGGGCCCGGGTCCAGTAGTTGGTGATTCTAAATTACTTGGATGGTGGGACTTTTCAGTTTCTCATTATTTCCGCCAGGGTCGTTCTTATATTTGGAACCCGAACAGCCTGCAGAGAATGCAAGGCGTATATAACGGACGAGTTAAGAATTACAACCGGACCGATTTACATTTGGAAAAACGGTTTCAATTTGCCGGTATATCAGCCGGAGCATTTATGGATATCACCAACTTGTTCAACATCAAAAACCTGAACCAGTATATGGACTGGGACGATCAGCGTGTACGTTTTGAACGCCTTGTTGCACGCCAGGAAAATGGTGATTGGAAAGAAATGGAAAAGAAATATTATGATGCCCTTGAAGCTGAAGGTAAAAGTTTTGGCGATGAGGTTGAAGGCATGGATAGTTTAGTGCAGCGTCTATATTATTTCTGGGATGTTCCACGTGATTATTGGTTTGGTTTAAGACTATATTTCTAATAGTCGTACAAGATTCATGTATTGCTTAAATAACTAAATCAATAAATTGGAGGACAAAGCTGTGAAAAAGCTTTTAATTATACTACTATCTGTGATGTTTTTAGCCACGATAGCTAACGCACAGGTTCAAAGATATGTACTGGTAGGTGAGTTAACTTGGGCTATTGATGCCCAGGGTGCTTCATGGGTGTCCGGTATTACTTCAAACGGACAAATTCACCCCAACCTCTGGCAAAACTGGCAGCCATGGCCAGATTATGCTAATGATATTGGCTACCATGGTGCCGATATCAACAGTGTAGGCCATACTTCAGGCAATGGTAAACCTATTACGGGTCATTTTGGCTGGTGGGCTGGTGCAACAAACTGGCAAGCACCAGAGGCCACTAAATGGGGTCCGATTGGTGCCGAAGCTGTTTATGAACCAGGAAAATTGTACGACGTTTTTGTTAATGACAATGGCCCTGTGACTTTGAGCTCTTTGGTCAATACCCCCAAATATGCAACACCGATATTATACAATCGTGTTGATATGCCAGAGATCTCTGTTGATGGAACGGTCCAAACACCTATTGCTTTCAATCCTTTTGGTAATGATTGGACAGTTGATGGTGACCTTACTGCCGACGGACAAGTAACAGCCGAATGGAGTGACCCTATTGGTCTCGAATTCAAATGTACTGTTTACGGTTGGTCACATCCCGATTACAACCGTATTTTGATTTATGAAACAACAATCAAAAATAGCGGTGAATGTAATTTTCAATTACCAGACATTGAGAAGCCTGGCCAAACTTTTTCAGATTTATGGTTGGGAGCAAGAAATTTGATTGCCCCCCCCTATGACTGGTCTGAATTTGGTGGTGATGATCTCGAATACAATGGTGAAGTTGATTGGTTGTTGGAATATGATCCACAAACACGGTATTTCTGGACATGGGACGGCGATGCTGCAGATATTAGCGGTGATGATCAATTTGATCCACGAGGTGGTCCAAATTATACCGCTGATTTACCAACCGGTGAATTTATGGCTCCGGAAATATGTGGTATGTGCTTTATTGAAGTCGAATCCACTCCAGGTGGTGGTGACGATCCGTCACAACCTGCAACTTTTCGTTATCAGTTGTACAAAAATGTTAAATCCCCTGTAAATGGTGATGACATGGGCCAGGCCTGGAATCTGATGACTGGTGCAGACGGAAACCCCATGTATATGGATGGTTTTTCGGATGATCCTTATCAGGAACTTGCTGAAGGTCAACCCAATTATGATCCTATGTTTGGAATTGGTCCCTTAAATATGGCAGCTAATGACGAAATCAAGGTCGTTGTAGCTTATGCTGTTGGATCAGTTTCAGAAGCCAGAGCTATTGAATTGGGTGATGGCGTAAAAAAGGGTACAATAGCTCTTGCTGACGCTAAAAAAGAGATCTATGAAACAGGACGTGACGATCTTTTTGCTAAATTTGAACTGGCAAAAAAACTGTACACACAGGATGGACTAACCGCACCACGTCTTCCTGATCCGCCAACCAATATTAAAATGACTTCTGGACCGGAAATGGCAACAATCACTTGGGATGCTGTTCCAGGTGCAGAAAAATATCGTATTTATCGTGCAATTGGTGGTATAGATAACGCACGAGTTTATAACATGCACGAAGAAACTACCGAAACTACATTTGAAGATCCAGGTTTGGTTCGTGGTAACAGTTACTTTTATAATATCGTCTCAGTTGATGCTAATGGTTTGGAAAGCAATCCTTTCTTTACACGTATTAACAAAGAGGTAATCCCTTACCGTACCCCTGTATCAACGGGTGATTGGGCTGACAAGGTTCGTGTTGTGCCAAACCCCATTAATGTTAAAGGTAATAATTATTCAGAAAGTCAACCTCATAATTCTACCGGCTTTAATTATGATGGCGGACGTCGTGAACAGAATACAGTATTATTCGTAAACCTGCCTGAAAAATGCGAAATCAACATTTATAATTCAATGGGCGCCAAAATCAAAACTTTGAACCATACCAGCGGTTCAGGTGATGAACGTTGGTCACCCATTATAACGGATTATAATGTATACCCTGCTTCAGGTGTGTATTTTTACACCATCGAAGTTACTGCAGGTCCGCTGGAAGGCGAGGTTGCGAAAGGTAAATTGGTAATCATTCGATAATACAGGATTAACGAATGAATAAGATATCAATAGAATTTAATAGGAGACGAACAATGAAGACTTTTATTCGGTTTTCGCTTGTTCTTACATTGCTTCTGACCCTATCTGTTCCGAGTTTCGCACAAGTTGAACCTTATGGAGCAGGTAGAATTGATGACTTAGAAGGATGGCAACGAGCAGGTCAAGCAGCCATGCCGTTTTTAGCTGCCGGTGCTGGTGGCAGAATGATGGCAATGGGAGATGCAGGCGCAGCAGAAGTTCATGACGCCTCTGCACTCTTTTACAATCCGGCTGGCTTGGCGTTTGTAGATAAATACTCTGTTATGATTGGTAGCAATAACTGGATTATGGATACCAAATTGAATTATGGTGCTGCAGCCATGACTTTTGAAAACATTGGTACATTTGGTATTAGTGCTATGTTTTTTGATTATGGTGATCCAATTCAAGCTACTGAAATTGCAACAAATGAAGCCGGTTATAATGATATCGGTACTCTCGAACCCTCTGAATATGTTCTGGGTGTTGGATATGCCCGCCAAATTTCTTCTCAATTTGCAATTGGTGGTCAGTTTAAATATGCGTACCAGGATCTTTTGGGTGGTACAGGCGTTTCATCACGTATCGCTTATGAAACTGATAATGGTTGGGTTCAGGAAAATCACAAAGCTAACAAGGGTGTAATTGCCTTTGATATCGGTACCATGTATAATACTGGATTCCGTAATCTTACAATTGCGATGAGTATTCGTAACTTTGGTCAGGAAGTTAAATATGAAGCAGAATCATATGACATTCCATTGACTTTTCGCATCGCTACAACAGCCAGCGTTTTTGAACTGTTGAACAAAGAAAAAGAAGGTATGGATCTGAGAGTAAATATTGATTATTTACATCCTCATGATTGGAGTGAACAGCTTAATACCGGTTTGGAATATTCTTTGAACAAAATGTTGTATGTTCGCGCGGGCTATAAATTCAATTACTCTTCAGAAGGTTTGACCCTGGGTGCAGGTTTTAATTTAAATCTGCCACAAGGCGATTTCCGTCTGGATTATGCATTCAAGGATACTGGTGATACCTTGTTTGATGCTGTCCATGTTTATTCTCTTAGCATGGATTTTTAACCCAATTACCCTAAAAAACGGGTTGGTGTAGACCAACCCGTTTTTTTTTATCAAAAATGCAAATTGTTCTTGAATTAACATTTTAGCCTTTGTATTTTTAGCTGATAAAATGAATATACAACGGAGTTACAACGGTAATGAGCAAAAAGAATCTACAACAAAAATCTAAAGGCGTTGAAATCAACAAAACCAAACACAATATACCCTGGAGTTTGGTTATACTTGCTGTTGCAATACTATTTAGAGTTATTTATTTTTTTCAATTTCAGGATACAAACCCGGTTTATGGTAGATTGATCCATGACTCTGCATTGTTTAACAAATTGGCGAACAGTGTTATTGACAAAAGTATAATTCTGGATCAGCCCTTTTATATTTCTCCATTTTATATTTATTTTCTTGCTTTAATTTACACTATCTTTGGCTATTATATCAATACAATACGTGTTATACAATTTGCAGCTGGTGCACTCACGGCATTGATGACATATGGTATAGCAAACAAGTATTTTGATAAAAGAAAAAGTGTTCTTGCAGGTATTCTTGCTGCGGTTTATATGCCATTTATGTTTTATGAGAGTAATCTAGTTGGTACCTCTATGGCAACTTTTTTTACGGTTAGCAGTATTTACCTTTTATTAACAACAACAAAAAATCGCTTTTCACTTTTCATTTCATTTTTATCAGGTTTATCACTTGCACTTGCCATAACCAGCAGACCCAACCTGTTGTTGTTAGTCCCCATTCCATTTATTTATTATTATCTCACTCAAAGAGAAAATTTAAAAAAAGCGGCTCTCCCCTCTTTACTTTTATTTATAGGTTTGGCAATACCGCTTTTACTTACCGGAATACATAATAAAATTGCGGGAGATTCCTTTTCAATTCTTACTACACATGGTGGTATCAACTTTTTTATTGGTAATCATGAAAATGCAAGTGGTGCCTGGGAGGCTCCGGAAGGACTTGATGCAAGTGTTAGCGCAATTAATCTTGAGCAATCTAAACAATTTGCAGAAGCAGAGACAGGAAAAGAATTAACATTAAATCAGGTATCTTTTTTTTGGTACAAAAAATCATTTTCTTTTATATTGCATCATCCAATAAAATGGTCAGCATTGATGCTCAAAAAGACCGCCCTTTTCTGGTCTTCTTATGAAACTCCTTTGAATTACAACTATTATTTTCATCAAAAGCAAACACCTATGTTAAAAATACCTATTTTCAACCTGATATTCTATATGCCATTTGCAATTATAGGTATAATTGTTCTTGCACCACAATGGAGAAAATATTGGTTAATGTTTGCTACTATTCTTGCAATTTCTCTGAGTATAATAATTTTCTTTATGGCTTCACGGTACCGAATGGCTGCAATGCCTTTTCTGATAATATTGACTTCTGTTGGTATATGGAGTTTACTTGACGTTTATAATAAACTCACTAAAAAACATATTATTCTCTTTGTTGTTTTGTTATTACTATTCGCAGGACAAACTAAATTTACTAATTATCAATTACGTGCATTTACTGATTCTAACGAGTATTATAATCTGGCGTTATCATATCTCATCGAAGGGAATCCTGAACGTTCAGTATTTTGGGGTAAACAGGCTGTTTATCAAAATCCGGGCAACGCTAATGCTTTTTATAATTTGGGTATTGCAAATCTCAAAATGAAAAACTATGACGATGCATATGAAGCTTTTAACAAAGTAATTCAATTAGAGCCGGACCGACCAGATGCTCTGCGTAATTTGGGCAGCCTCTTGTTATTGCGTAAGCAATACCAACGGGCAAACCGTTACCTCGCCAAGTCTATAGAACTTGAACCGGGTAATAAACAGGCATTAATGAATTTGGGCTTGTCATATTACCATTTAAAGGAATATGATAATGCTATAAAAATTTGGAATGACTTTTTAAGGCTAGAACCGGGTAATGAACAAGCCCAAAGAAATATTCAGGCAGCAGAATATTCACGAGACCATTAATTCTGTTCAAGCTGGCACATTGTTTCATTTAAAAAAATCGCTTTGAATTGTAGTAATACCAATATGTGCTTCTTGTTAAATGGAACAAATAATAATGATAAAAAAATTATCAGTAATTATTCCAACATATAACGAAGGCAATACATTAATTCAAATCATTGACAAAGTAGCATCCATCAAGCTTTTTGATGATATAGAACTTGAAATTATTGTTGTTGATGACGGCTCTACTGATAATACAAAAAAGCTTTTGTACCAATATAAAAATCATGATCTGATAATTTTCTCACACGAAATTAATCGGGGCAAAGGTGCTGCGATTCAAACAGGAATTAAAGCAGTCTCCGGGGAATATTTTATTTTACAAGATGCCGATCTTGAATATAATCCGAATGAATTTAACAATTTACTTGAACCAATACTTGAAAACAAGGCAGATGTTGTATATGGTTCAAGGTTCTCTAAAAATAGAAAACAAAACAAATGCACATTGCATTATATTGCAAATCGTTTTTTAACAATTTTTTCAAATGTGTTTTCAGGTAATCATTTATCAGATATGGAAACTTGTTACAAACTTGTTAAAACTAAATACATGGAAAACATAACCATCCGGGAAAATCGCTTTGGCTTTGAGCCTGAAATTACTGCAAAACTATCAAAAATTGCTGGGATTAGAATCAAAGAAGTAGATATATCTTATCAACCTCGCACATATAATTCCGGGAAAAAAATATCCTGGAGAGATGGAATATGGGCAATTTGGTGTATTATCAAATATCATTACAAAAACTAGACATAAGACCTTTCTAATAAATATAAAATAAAGATTGTGGCATAAATTGTAATTTTTGTTACTGTACTTGAAACTGTAAAAGTTGTTACTTGAGTACCTGCGATATAGCTGCCATCCTCATAATATCCCAAGTTTGGTGAACCGGTAGAACTACCACCTGTATAAACTGTAAATGTCTCTCCTTTTGTTAATAAAGACGAAGAGAATGCAACTGAATTGTATCTTTTCTGTGGTTCAAAGGTTAACACATTTGCTCCTGAACTGTTTTGAATATGAAAAACTGTAGCCGCATTATTTATTGATCGAAAATTTATTAATAAAGAATATTGTGATGAATTGGTACCAGGTGCCTGGGCCATTGCGGAGCTGCCGGCTACAGCTAATAATCCGCCATTCATCTTGTATGAAAGATCATAATCCAAAGCACCATTAGCACTGGATGTTGGACCATGTACAATAATTTTTCCACCTGTCATAGTGATATTTCCATTCATATCCATCCCATCTTCAGTTACAACAATACCAATAAATCCACATTCATAGAAAGATAATAATTCGAATTAGATCCTGAGCCACCACCAGGTCCCCCACCTCCTGGGTATCCACCATTTCCGGATCCATCTGATCCACCTGCGACATTTAATCCATTATCACTTGAAACAAGATAAATGTTTCCCCGTTGATTGTAATAACTGTACTTTCTATTCCGTCATAAGATTTTGAATATCATTTTCTCCATCATTGATGGTCAAAGCTTGACCTGCGTGTATACCATCATCATCGGATGATATACTGAATTGACCACCATTTACTGCAATATTTCCATTAGAATGAATTGCATCATCAGCCGAATTGATTACAAAATTTTCACCATTAATAATAACATTTACTATGCCTTTAATTCCTTTGGCAGAAACACTGCTTGATACATTATGGCTGCTTCCTCCACCTGAGATAATATTAAAATCACTATCTGTAACAAGTACATCCGTTTCTGCACTTATTGCATCACCATCAGCAGAAATATCAAAATCACCACTTTCAATATATATAACCTTTTGTTGAATCAGAATCATCATCTGATTTCAGGCCATCGCCTCCTTCATCTATATTATAATTGCCGTCATTGACAATCAAATAATCTTTACCGCGAATTCCATCATCAACTGAAGTAATAGTTATATTTCCATCTTTTTTAAATCAAACCATCTTTGCTTGTTATTGCATCATTATAATTTGCATAACAATTAAAGAACCATTGCCAAATATTGTAAGATCATCCTTGCTGAAAATTGTAGCATTGGGTTTATCAGTTTCAGTATCGGGGAAAACATATGTTGATGGATCTGAAAATTTGTTTTCAGTATCATCAACTATTATAATTACAGTTTTCTCTGCGTTTTCAATATATAAAGGAGCACTAGATGAATTGGAAATATCTACGCCATTTAATAACAGCCAAACTGTTTCATGATCTTGGGTATTAACTACTACCTGACCATCTGAAAGCGTACCGGATAAATTGTATACACCGGCACTATTTATTGTTACAGAATTTGCATTAATAGTTACATCACTAATATTTACAATGGTATTATCTTGAGATTAAACAAAATTAATTGCTTCAGTATTACTTGCAATATAATCTGTCAACTCTTCATGATTAGCACAATTGGCATCTAGAACCGTATCTAAAGATTTTGTAAAATCATCATTATTTCCGGTTCCGGAATCATCAACATTTTCTGTTTGTTCCTGCTCTGCAAGCATATTATCCCAGCTTTCTTCACAACCAGTAAATGAAAAAGATGCAATTAAAATCAACAGAAAAAAATTTAAAAGATTATGCATAAAATAATCCTCCTAAAAATACAACACTTTTTCAATGATATTTAGAAAGATTAAATTTAGTTTAAGATTAGACAATTGAATATCCGGGCTCATTCCTGAAACCCGGATATTCTTTGTGAATTAAGGGTATTAATTTGGGAGGAGTTTTACTACATTTCTAGAAAATTAAAATTCAGTATCTGAAAAATATTTTTGTAAAATTTGGGGATAATTATCTTTGTCAAAAACAGATAATAAAAAATCTCCGGAGGCAGCAGACAATTTAGACATGTCTATAGTAACTTTTGATTTGTAAAATTTAGTACCATAACCAGCAACCAATAGATTATGGGTAAAGTACAGATAGTCTTTTAGGTCCCACCTTGCATTTGCCTGATTAAAAAACATAGCAAAGCCAACATCTTTTGAATCATGAAACAAGGTCAAATCAACATTCATATGGTTTCCATTAAAATATAAGCTTTTTGGTGTTTTAGTAAAGAACCCTCGTTCAGACAATTCAGATTTTTCAGGATATGATGGGTACGGGCCATCTCCCAGCCATGAAACATTTGAATATTTTGTGGGTATTTGTAATGCCAAACCAAGTTCAAGAGCAAAACCAGTACATTGATGAGGGGTAATTGAATAATTAAATCGAATTAATCCTTCAGGTAAGACATTAACTAAAAGTTCAAGATTCAATTTTTCATTCGTGTTAGGGCGGGTAAACTCATAATTTAAGTAAAGCTTATAAATATCATTATCATATAGACATTTTTTATTGATTAATCTAGATTTCTCCAATATTTCCGGTTCCCATAATGTATTTTCAAACTTGCGTCTTTCTGCAAGAGTAATATTCCTCCCAACTCTTAAAAAAGGACCGGAAAAAATAATTTCATCATCTTTTTTAAGGATTAAAAGATCTTCTTTGAATGAAACAAAAAAATGATCATTAATATTGATCTTTTCAGGAAACTCTATTTGCTTTGTAATATCATTTGATTGTTGAATTTGTTTGGCAATATTTAATCTTTGAATATAATTGGGATTTATGGGCTCTGGTAATAATCGGACAGAGTGTTCATATATTTGGCGATCATTATAATCCGTTACAGTACATTCTAATAACATTTCATCATTATTATCAATACTTTCAAATAATAATGGAATATTAACAATACCGGTATCATGAGGCGCAATATTCATCAGAGCAGAACCTGATGATTTTACTTTATTATTAATCAACAATTTCCAATCAAAGGAAATCTCTTTAAGGTTAATAAAATCATACCGATTTATACAAGTTAAGGATATATTTTGAATTCCATTTTCTATTATCTTTTCAGATTCCAAAATTTTGACAGGTGAATAGACTTTTCGTGTTTGCCAGTAATCCGTTTGCAGTTTACGGTCAGCATAAACAATTCCATCAGTGCCATATTGCCCATGACTGTCCAATAATGTGTTATCATCAATCCAAATATCTCCGGAAATATCATTTGAATGGAAAGCCATCGTATTCACATCTTTATACGAGTCAATGACATTTCTTCCATTGACTTTTCTATAAATTCCCTGATCAGCCCATACCCAAATCATTCCACCAGCAAATTTTTCATACTTTTCCATCAATTCCCATTTTTCTGCTAGCCCCCCAAAAGAAACATCAAGAGAATGGTTATACTCTGTAAAAAGTACAGGTTTTTGCAAGGATTGTTCATTAATATACCCCATCATGACATCAGGATCTTTATAATGCGGAGCATAAAAATCGATAAAATCAGGTATACCCGAAATCATCGGATCATCTGTCCAATTGTTATGCGGAAACAAGATAGGACGTGTATCATCAAGCATTTTTACAAATTGAGAAACTTTGGTTGTATAACGGGTAGATGGGTGTTCATTTCCAACACACCATATGATTATAGATGGATGATTTTTATCCCGATCAATTGTGCGCTGTGCTCTTTCAAGCAAAGCACCTAAACAATGGGGATCGTTCAACTTTTCATCACCAAAATCAAATGGTACTTCATCAAGCACATAAAATCCCATTTGATCACAAAAGTCCAATAATTCAGGTGGAGGCGGCCAATGGGTCATACGAATCGCATTAATATTTGCATTTTTCATCAACTGCAGATCCTGAAGCCATAATTCCTTGGTCATTGCCCGTCCTGTTAAAGGGTGCCCCTCCAGCCAGCACACTCCACGTAATTTGACAGGTTCATCATTGATTTTAAAAACACATCCATCAATTGAAATTTCTCTGATACCTACTTTATGTTTCAAGGTCTGCAGTTGAGAACTAATATTTTTGAGAATAATTTCAAGATCATAGAGATTTGGCGTTTCGGCTGTCCATAAAGCAGGAGACTCGACAGGTATTGAAAAATAAAGACTAGAGGGTAGATATTTAGCATTTACCCAATTCACAGGTAATAATTCTTTAAAAATAACACTGTTTTCTTTTGATAAAATCAATTCAATATTTAAATCTTTAACATTAATAGAATCATAACCAAAATGATTTACATCAACTTGCCCGAGTATCTTTGCTGATGAATAATCTTTGACAATTTCTGTTTTTATTGTCAAATCTTCAATGTGAGCATATGGAGCAGCATATAAATAAACATGTCTAAAAATTCCATTAAAGGCCCAGTCGTCAGTTGTATCAAAGCGCATTTGGTAATGATCTCGATAAACACGAATAACAATACAATTCTCACTCTCAAAACGAATATGCTCTGTCAGGTCAAACTCTGCCCTTTGAAATGAACTAATAAAGCTGCCAACACGATGGCCATTAATCCACAACTCGTATCCAAAAGAAACCGCTTCCGTATAAAGTATAATATGTTTTTCAGCCCAGGCCTGAGGAAGATGAAAAAACTTGCGATAAACTCCATTTGCATTTACTTCCGGTGTTCCATATTGAGGTTCTTCAAAACCCTGAACATCCCAATTTCCGGGGACGGCTATATCATCCCAATACCTATCATCAAAGTCAACGTTTTGGTAGCCTGAATCAATACTATCTTTATGTGCAAATAATTTAAACTTCCATATTCCATTTAAAGATTGAATATTTATAGATTCCAAATTTTCTGGTACAATACAATAGCCAACATTAAAAAAAATAAGCAAAATAATAATATAACCATTCATTCTTTTCATGTGTCGCTCTCACATTCCTTTAAATGTTAGACAACGTCAATTCAGGTTAGAAAAAATTACGAGTTTATTGCCTTGTTCGCAGCTTTTTGTAACATATCAACAACCCTGTCTGCTGCGCCTTTTACAGGATTTGAAAGAATTGGTAAAAATATTAAATTTTTGTACATTTTTTCAGATACAGGAAAATCTCCTTCGTTATAACCTGGATAGTCACCACAAAGCGGGCCTCTATTTTCAGTAAAAATATCAAAACCTTTGCCAAAAACAAGCAGCCGGTGTAACAGACTATAAGGGCTCTTAGATGCCGACAGTCCTTCATTTTGAATCAATTCTATCATTTTCAATGTATCAATATTATTGTGAAATTCAGGTTCATGAATAATTGGAAAAGCATAATACCCACCACGTTCTGCTTTGGGGTACACTCTGAGTGGTTTGAAACCGGGAATGCCTTTTAATTGTTCTTCAACAGTTTCTACATATATTTTTCGGTTAGCGTTCAATGTAGATAATTTTTTAAATTGTACACTTGCAATACCAATTCCCAATGGATGTGCTCTGAACTTCATTCCCAGTCCTAAAGGCTGCAGATCAGAATATTTTTGGGATACAAGATCAATACCACCAATACGGTTTACCTGGCCGGCAAGGCAGGCACGCTCAAAAATCTCGGGATCATTTGTGGCCATTATGCCTCCTTCACCCGCACTTACCGGTTTACTACCCTGTAAACTCCAGGCACCTACATGTCCAATTGAACCTACAATCGAACCATTATATTTAGCTCCATGAGCATGAGAACAATCTTCAAGAACTTTGACTCCGGTGTCTTTACTGATTTGCATAATAGCATCCATATCGCAAACATTGCCCCACAAATGCACAACAACGATAGCTTTGGTCTTGGGAGTAATTTTTTTTCTAATGTCTTTAGGATCTATCTGCAAAGTTTCCGGATCACTTTCAACAAATACGGGTCTTGCTCCCAGAAACAATGCAGGTGCAATCGTACAAATCCAGGTATATGTTGGACAAATCACTTCATCCCCAGGACCAACACCGAGTCCAAAGAAAGCACTATATAAGGCAGAGCTGCCATTTAAAGTCGTAATAGAATATTCAAGATTGCACCATTCTCGCCAGTCTTTTTCAAACTGGCGAACGACAGGTGTTCCACCAGACAATTCATTTTCAATTGTCATTTTATAAACTAAATCTGCTTCGTCTTTGGTAATTTGCTGCCAATTATCTAAATCTGGTTGTTCAGGAAATGCGGTTTGGATAAAAATGGGATATTCTTGTGATGACATGATTTTCCTCCTTTTGGAATTAACAGCAATTGGGGATTAAAAGTTAATTCTGACACAAAGCAGTAGATAAATTATACAAAATCACTACTGTCCCAACGTTAGGGGAAAGTAGTGATTGTATTTAATTGTTAATTATATCTTTACGCTATCATTTTTAACGGGAACGATTTGAATTAAATTATTACATTTCACCATTCTATCACAACAAAACAATGGCGGAGGAATGGCGAAATGCACGAAGGGAAAACTGTTTTTTCTCAAATAATGGAATTCCTGCCTTTAAAGGCATTCCATCGTTGCGTCCACAAATACAGAGGAGAGTATAAAGTTAAATCCTTCTCGTGTCTTGATCAATTTTATTGCATGGCTTTTGCCCAACTCACTTTCCGAGATAGTTTGAGAGATATAGAAGCTTGTTTAAGATCACAACGAAAACTACTTTACCACATGGGTTTTCGCAGCATAGTTGCTCGAAATACTTTGGCTAATGCAAATGAACATCGAGACTGGCGCATCTATGCTGAATTTGCTCAAATACTTATTAATCAGGCCCGCAAGTTATATCGTGATGAAAAATTCGGCCTTGAATTAAAAGAAATGGTTTACGCATTAGATTCAACAACAATTGACTTGTGCCTTTCTTTATTTCCATGGGCCAGATTTAGAAAATCAAAAGGTGCTATAAAAGTGCATACTCAAATGGACCTTCGTGGTAACATACCAACTTTTATAGAGATAACTGAAGGGAAAATCCACGATGTTAACATTCTTGATATGTTGATTCCTGAGCCTGGCGCCATATATTTGCTAGACAAGGGTTACATAGATTTTGAGCGTCTGTATAGATTCCATCAAGCTGGAGCCTTTTTTGTCATTCCGGCAAAGTCGAACCTTAAAGCTAAAAGGGTCTATTCACATCCGGTTAATAAAAGTACAGGTCTTCGATGTGATCAAACAGTTTCTTTAGTGAATTACTATGCATCACGAGATTATCCTGAAAGACTCAGACGCGTTAAAATATACATAACTGATCAAAAACGAACGCTCGTTTTGTTGACAAATATTTTTAACTTGCCGGCATTAACTATTCCTGAACTATATAGATGCCGCTGGCAAATTGAATTGTTTTTTAAATGGATAAAACAAAACCTAAAAATTAAGTCCTTTTATGGCACTTCAGTCAATGCCGTTAAATCGCAAATATGGATTGCAATATGTATATACGTGCTTATAGCGATAATAAAGAAACGTTTGAATATTGCGATTCCGCTCTACACTTTTTTGCAAATATTAAGCGTTAATATGTTTCAAAGAACTCCTATTTTACAGTTACTTAGCAACAATGATAATCTTACTCATGGCTTACAAAATGATAACCAATTGAATTTATTCAACTAATATTGGGACAGTAGTGATACAAAATAAAAATTTATCATACTGGTAATATTGTCTAAATTTTAAGCAATTATGTCTAATTACTATCTAAAACATAGTGTAAATAAATGAATTGTGGAGAGAAATAAAAGCAAAATCGTAGTTGTTCTATTGTATATTAATAAAAATATACGGAGGCAGTAAATGAAGAGAATTTTATTTCTATTTTTTATATCAATATTATATGGATTTTTATTTGCTGGTGAAACAATAGAGGATTTTACGCTGGAAGATTTTAATGGAACATCTTACAAGCTGAGTAATTATAATGATAATGAAGCGATTGTGCTGTTGTTTATCTCGAGTCAATGCCCGGTTTCTAATGCTTACAATGATAGAATGAACAAGCTTTATACATCTTTTCATAGCAAGGGAGTGGCTTTTATTGGTATAAATTCCAATAGAACAGAAACAACCAAACAAATCAAGCAACACGCTGTCGAAAAAGATTTCATGTTTCCTGTACTCATTGATAGAAACAATTTAATTGCTGACAGATTGGGAGCGACAGTTACGCCCGAAGTTTTTGTATTAAATTCAAAACGAGAACTGCTTTATCATGGCAGAATTGATGATTCTAAAAATCCTGACAACATTACCTCACATGATCTCGAGGATGTTTTATTGGCAATTATTACCGGTAAACAGGTACCAACAGCAACAACCAAAGCATTTGGGTGTTCTATTAATAAAGTAAATTAAACGTAAAAGCCGGAGTGAATTCACTCCGGCTTTAAATAAATTCTCCAAACAGTCCTGTTTCAAATGTACCCCATGAATCTAATTCCCATTTTCCAGAATCTGAAATTCTTTAGAATTCACATCAATTTGAATCCTATCCCCTGTTTTTAAACCAGGTATAAAGGGTGCAATTATTTCAACTGTTGAAGATTTGTTTTCGTCCATGTGGGGAAAAAACAAAATTCCATAAAAATTAAAACCATCAAAATTCAAACGACATTTTGAAAACGTAACAGGTTTTTGAGAACTTGAATTAACATTAGAAATCAAAATAGTTACTGATGGCTCTGTTAGCTTGACATACTTTGGTAAAATATTAACATTGATTGTAGCATAACATTTATCAGAAAAATCAAGATTATTACTTGACAATATTTTTTCGTTTTCTTTGAGAAAATTTTCCAGCTTTGAATATTTATCAAATAAAGCAAAATCATGTTTACTACCGGATATGATTTCACCTTCAAGAGAAAAATAAATATTGTTGTCACGTATCCGAGCCAAATTTCGGATAATCTCTTCCACACAAACCTCCAACCCTATTTATCGTTAATCGTTTTGTAATTTTGCTAATTCAAATTCTTTTTGAATGTCCAATGCTGGCATGTCATCTATTAAACTGGCAAGAACAATAGCTATTGCAGAAAAAATAAATCCGGGGACTAGTTCATATAAATCAAATAAACCACCAGACAACTGTTTCCATACTAAAACAGTTATACCACCAACAATCATTCCGGCAAGAGCGCCGTTACTTGTCATTCGTTTCCAAAATAATGAAAATAATATAATGGGTCCAAAAGTAGCTCCAAATCCGGCCCATGCATAAGAAACAAGCTCTAAAACATTTGATTCAGGATTCATAGCAATAAAATATGCAATAACAGCAATTAGCACAACCGCTACTCTGCTGGTCCATACAAGTTCTTTTTCGCTTGCATTTCTATGTAGTAATAATTTATACAAATCTTCGGTAACTGCTGAAGAAGCTACCAGTAATTGCGAGTCTGCGGTACTCATAATTGCAGCAAGTATAGCTGCCAGTAAAAAACCGGAAAACCAGGAATGAACCAATTCATGTACCATTACCATAAAAACTGTTTCTGAGGCAGTGGTATCCAGCATTGGAGTAATTAATGCACGTCCGGTTATGCCTACAAACATAGCACCCGTTAAACAAAGCAAAACCCAACCCATTGCAATTCTTCGGGCCCGAGGTATTTGTTTTACTGATCTTATTGCCATAAATCTTGCCAGGATATGAGGCTGTCCAAAATAACCCAAACCCCATGCTGCTAATGAAATTATTGCAATAAAGGAAATTCTTTTACTCTCTCCTGACGTAAATGGATCAAGAAAACCTGGAATAGAGCGTAATGCTTGTTGTATAGGACTTGAACCACCAGAGCTTTTAAAAGCCAAAACAGGTACAATGAGTATAGCAAAAAACATGATCATACCTTGAAAAAAATCAGTCCAACTTACTGCCCAGAAACCTCCTAAAAAGGTATATGCAATAATCACAAATACACCAATTGACAATGCTGAAACATAATTAAAACCAAATACAGTATTGAACAATTTTGCACCTGCTACAAATCCGGATGCAGTATAAATAAGAAAAAATATCAAAATAAATATGGCTGAAACAATTCTAATGACAGGTGAATTTGGTTTAAAGCGATTTTCAAAATAAACCGGTAAGGTTAAAGAATCAGAAGAAATATGAGTATAATTTCTTAAACGGGCTGCAACAAATTTCCAGTTTAGATATGTACCCAAAGCAAGGCCCGCAGTCATCCAAATAGAATCCATACCGGACAAATAAGCATATCCTGGTAATCCAAGTAAAAGCCAGCCACTCATATCTGATGCCTGAGCACTCAAAGAAGTTACCCATGAATTGAGGTTTCTACCTCCCAGAATATAATCAGATAAATTTCTGGTACGTTTGTAGAAAAACCAACCAATAGATAACATGAAAATTAAATAGATAATAAAAGAGATCGTAATCCCGGGATTATGATCAATCACCCAAAACACTCCAAAACATATTCGTAACAAAATTATATTTAATAAAAAAAAGACAAAAAAACAAGGACTTTTCGGAAATTGCCACTTTGAATAAAAAGTAAATTCATGATGAATTTTATAAATTAATTTTATAAATTCTATTTAAACAATGGAAAGATTATGAAAAAACAAATTCAATCACTCATGCTCAGAATCAGAGTTATTGTCAATAGTTGTGGATCAAAAAGCGTATCCATTTCATAAAAGTTAAGCTGCCAACTTAAACAATTCCTGATTTTCCGGTTCACCATTCACAAATTTTTCTCCTTTAATCACAAATGGTATCCACTTGTACCCTCTCAAACGCCGCCACCGTTTTTCCGCTTCTTTAGCCAGTTTAAAAACCATAGTCAAAGTCGCCTGACTTGAACCGCAGCCCTTTGTTCTCCGCGTCCTGAGTCTCACTGTAGCAAAGGTAGATTCAATGGGATTCGTGGTCCGGATATGCTGCCAATGTGAATCCGGGAAATCATAAAAAGTAAAAAGTTGATCATAATCTTTTACCAGACAATTAACAACTTTGGGATACTTGTCTTCATAAATTTTGATAAATCTATGATAAGCGATTAACGCATTTTCTTTGGTCTCAGCCATATACATTTCATGAATAAGCGATTTGGCATTTGTCTGCGCACTTTTCGGTAGCTTATCCAATATGTTGGCTGTCTTGTGGACCCAGCAGCGCTGTTCACGAGACTCGGGATAAACTTGTGGCAAAGCTTTCCAAAAACCGAGGGCACCGTCTGCGATTGCCAGTTTCGGTCCCATCTCAAGTCCCTGGTCCTTTAACTCCAACAGCAGTTCTTTCCAGCTCAATTCGCTTTCTCGAAAGCCTTCTTTGACCGCCAAAAGCTCTTTTCGCCCATATTCGTCCGCTCCAATAATCACTAAAATACAAGGATTTACGCCTTTCAATCGAACATTGAAATAGACACCATCGGCCCAGATGTATACATAGTGTTTGCCGGACAGATCACGCCTGGCCCATTGCTTGTACTCTGACTCCCATTCTTCTTTCAAGCGCACAACCGTGTTGGCTGAAAGTCCTTTGACTTTATCTCCAAGTATAGCCGACAATGCAGCCGGGAAGTCCTGTGTCGAAATGCCCTTCAAATAAAGGGCAGGTATCAGGTTATTCAGGCTGGGTGTCCGTCTCAGGTATTTGGGTAGTATCTCACTTGTAAAGCCTTCTACGCCATGTTCCTGCCGTAATTTCCTGTCATCCACTCGCGGCTGCCGGATCGTTATTGGACCTGAACTGGACAATATTGTGCGCTCCGGCATGGAACCATTGCGTACGGCCAGGCGGTGACCTTGTTCATCTCTGTGATTTTTATAGCGATCAAGGTATTCCTGAACTTCGTTTTCTATGGCTGCTGCCAATATTTGTTGCGCTCCATTTCGAATAATTTCATCCAAACTTTTATTGAATGTTGTGGTTTCTGCTTGCAGTTCTGACTTTGTTGTATTACCTTTTTTCATAGCGTGTCCTTTTTGGTTTTATCTTTTTTCTTGGTCGAAAAAAAATACTTAAAAACTATAGGATACGCTTTTTTATTTATTTTTTCAAGTCATCCACAACATTAGAATATAACTCTCAGAATCAGTCTTGTTCTTTTAATATTTTATGGTTATGGACAATGCCTTGATAATCCTTTTAATATCTATAACAAGGTCATTCAATATGATTCTTTATTAACATCAAACCTTTTAAAATACAAGATCCCTGGTGCTGCCGCCGCCATAATACAAGATCAAAAAATCTTATATAAAGAGACTTTTGGAGTAAGAAATAGTTATTCACAAATAGCTGTCAACGATTCTACAATATTTAGACTCGCATCATTATCTAAAGGATTTACTTCAACATTAACCGGACTGCTTGTGAATGAGGAGCTCATATATTGGGACAGTAAAGTTAAAGATTATTTGCCAGACTTGCAGCTATCTGATCCCGCGGCAACTGAGAAATTGACAATCGCTCATCTTCTTAGCCAAACATCCGGATTACCATCATATGCGGGTACTGAAAAATTGGAAAACAATATTTCTTATGAACAATTGATACAGGACCTTGCAGTCATTCCTATTTTATATATGCCTGGTGAACATTACAACTATCAAAATGTGGTTTTCAGTTTAACTGGTGACATACTTGCTGGAATTACCAATCAATCCTTTGAAAAACTCTTGAAAGAATATATCTTCAATCCCTTAAATTTAAGGCATGCATCAATAGGTATGGATGCTTATCTCCAGGAACACAATCATGCATTTCCCCATATTAAAGCAGATAGTATGTGGATTCCCACAACAGTTAAACCTTCGTACTATAATATCCCTCCCGCTGCCGGGATAAACGCCAGCATAAATGATATGATCATCTGGGTAAAAGCCATGTTGGGTGGGTACCCGGACATTATTCCGAATAATACAAGAAAAGAAATAATGAAAGCCCATATACCAACAGCAAAGGCGTCACGCTATTTTGGAAAATGGGACAATCTGGGACAAACCTGGTATGGATTAGGTTGGCGCATTTTTGAATTTGATGATCATATTTTAGTTTACCACGGCGGTTATGTACAAGGATTTAGAGCAGAAATTGCCCTGGACCTTTACAGAAATATTGGTATAGTAGTTTTGATGAATGCGGCATCCCCTCTTGCTGATAATTGTATTCCAATGTTTTTTGATCTGTTTGTGGAAAAGCAACAATAATAAGAATTGAATAAATTATTGAAATTATTTGAATAATTTTGTAGTTTGTATGTACAAGAAATGACGTATACATCACGAAAGGTTAAGAATGGCTAAAGAAAAAGACAATAAACCGGAAAACATGTTCAACAATGTAATTTCCGGAAAGCTCCTGGATACACGTACAATTATGATTTTTGGCGAAATTAACCAAAAAGTTGCACAAGAAGTTTCTGAAAAGATCCTGGTATTGGCAAATGATTCTGATGAAAAAATTAAAATCTTTATCAATTCACAGGGTGGACACGTTGAAGCTGGAGATACCATTCACGATATGATCCGTTTTGTTGAACCCATGGTTGACATTATTGGTACCGGTTGGGTTGCAAGTGCAGGTGCATTAATTTATTCTGCGCCTCCTAAAGAACAACGTTTCTGCTTGCCAAACACTCGTTTTATGCTACATCAGCCCAGTGGTGGTGTTGGCGGTATGGCTTCTGATATTAGTATTGAAGCCCGGGAGATTATAAAAATGCGTGAACGATTGAACCGGATTTTTGCAGACAGAACCGGTCAACCTTATGAACGTATTGCCGAAGATACAGACCGCAACTATTGGATGAATGCAGAAGAAGCCATAGAGTACGGACTCGCCGGAAAAGTGATTAACAAATTAACGGATTTAAAATAATTTTTTTAAACCGGGTTGTTTTAAACAGCCCGGTTTAATTGGTTTGCTAATTTTAAAGCATCATTTATTTCCCCTTGAAACAAGAGAAATTCACAGACAAAAGGTTTTGTCTTTTCTTTCTCCACAACAAACTTTAGACTTTTCATCTCTTTATCAACAATACAACAAAGATTAAATAAATCATTATTTTTAATTACATGCAAATTATTATCAATTGATATTAAGCCATTGGTTAATGGCAGGCATAATTGTTTAGGAGCTAAAGCATCAAGATTTATCTTATTAATTGCTTGTTCAAGTAACGCCGGTGAATATCGCACATTATTCTCTGTTAAATTAAATCCAACACCGGCAAAATTCTTACTTGTAGAAAATTCTATTCTAATAAATTGAGTTTTGGAATTGATCTGAAAGAACTCTGATTTTGCAACAACTCCATAAACTTTAAAGCATTTAACATACAATTCATCAAAAGAAATCTCTTTTCCATTGAAAAATTTTGACCATGAAAAGGTTTGAGGCTTAACATTTGTCTGGTTCATCAAAAGATCATAAATATGATGAATTCTCTTGGACTTTGAGAGGCTGAATTCGACTTCACAAGGTTTTGGCAGCCAGCCGGTAGAATCACTGGTTTCAGAAAGGAGCTGCAATTTCCAAAGATAATTCAAGAGTTTTGGCTTCTTTTCAATCACCAAACTTTGTTCCAGTTCCATAATTTGTTTACGGGTAATTGAATTCTGATTACGTATTTCAAGAGCATTATGAAAATCATTGCTATTCTGCCCCATCCAAACAAATCCCCCTCTGCTTTTCTTCATATTCCAGGAGCCTTCAACTAAAGCAGGAGCTATAGGAGCATTAAATCCGTTTGTCTCAATTGCATTTACAAAATCATCAATAGCTGATATTTCAAAGCCTTGCTCTTCATATGTCTCCAGACACTTTTCAGCAACAGAGATCCATTGCGGTTCAAACTTATATCGATCAGGATCAGAAGGATCCGTCCAAAATTTTGAAAACCTCTCACTGGAGCCAAAATGATACCAGGTCCATTCTATTTCATTCCAAGTTTGAGATTGAAATGGCACTTTACTTGCAAACAGTCTGCCTGTTAATGCTTTTCCAAGCAGATTTAATCTATTTTCAGGCCAATGAGCATATTCAGAATTTATATGTTCGTTTGATTTGAAAACTTTTCCTGCCATTTCTTCAAGTATATGCCCCCATCCTATTACAAGTTTTTGTTTATTTAATTTATAATATGGGGGTTGCATATCATCCTTGATTAAATTGGGATAAAGATGGTAAAAGTAATCATCTTTGATAATTGCAGTATCAAACCAATCTTCCAAAGAGCTAATCCCTGGACCAAAAAAATTTTCCTGAGCAAAATATATGCGACTGGCTTTTAAATCATATTTATTCAAAATTTGAACATTCATTTCTATTGATTTAAGCATATCTTTACGGGGAAAAGAAAACCAAATTCTTGGAGCATATTCAGCAGAAATGAGATGGATCTGTTTAGACTCGATGAGAATTTTTAATCGGTTTAATACAATGGGGTAATGTTTTGCAATAAACTCGATAGAATACCCACTCAACTCTATATTGAAACACCAGGAAGAATGGCGCCCTAGCAAATCCAACAAGGGAATAACTGATTCTGTTACCTGGCGATGATAAGAGTTATAATCACCGGCAACATAGGCAATGTTTAAATGATGTAATCCCAGGGCAAACTTTTTCACTATAATCAAGAATCCATTGCAGGTATTGTAAAATATTTTAATTTATTAAAGTTACATACAAAAGTCAGACTCAACTGAAATGACAATTGATATATAAATTGTATAATGAAAACATGGTTTCATCTCTTAAATCTTACTGACTAATGAACTAATAAATCCAGAGGTAATAATTGTTTTTCAAAATCAGGGCCAATTATCCATACCAATAGTACTTCGCCGCCGTAATCATCAAAATATTCAAGCTTGAATGGATGAACTCCCTTTTCCAGAGCAATTTGTCCGGATATACTTCTTGGCGAGTGCGGGCCATCATTATCTACTACCAATTTATCAGCAATATATAAACGCGTACCATCATCGGAATTGGTAGCAAAAGTATAAATACCTTTTGCGGGAATATGAATAAAACCATTGAATACAACGCCCCAATAGTCATCACGCTGCTTTATTTTATCAAGATCCAGATCATCAGAAATTCCACTATTTACTACATTAAGGGATTTAAAATCCGGAAGGTACTGCCATTGACCTTCATAATATTTGTATTCCAGACCTTTACTCAAAGATTTCTTTTTTACCGATTTAGTAAATTCAGCTTTTTCATAATATCCAGATACTATTTGACTTTTTTTATCATTATAAACCACACAAGCTTTTAAAGTAATAGTATTTGATATTTTGATTGGTTGAGTATAAATGTGTGAATTTTCATTGGGTTCAGAACCATCTAGTGTGTAATATATTATAGCATCTTTATACGCACTTTTAATTTCAACCGTTGTGTTATTGAGAAAAACCTGTTTTTTAGGTGCAAGCAAGGGCGCAGGAGGATCAAGTTCAGCTGATTTGATTTTGGGTTGTTTTTGGGTTATTGAAAAGTGATCAAACAAATGCCAATCCTGATCAATTGCCTGAAAATTTAAAGTACCGTCAAATATATTGACAAGACAAAAATGATGATCACGGTGGACTTTGGCAGTAAACCATGACCGGGTAGGTGCATAATTTTCCAATCCCCCTCCTGCACCTCCGGTTTGAACATAGATCACTCCCTTTTTCTGATCAATTGTATTTTCATATATTGGCCAGCTGCGTTCATAATCATGAATGTGACCACAGAAAACCATATCTACACCATACTTTTCATAAAGCTTGACAAGTGGCAGTAATTCCACTTCACCCATATCTGCTTTTTCGTTAAATGAATCTCCAAAATCATTTTCATCAGAAGAGAAAGGTGAATGATGATGAACAACAACTTTCCATAAAGATTTAGAATTAGCCAAATCCCACTCTAACCTAACATATTGATCACTTGATTCAAAATAATCATGATTTGTATCAATCATGAAAAACTGAACATTTCCATAATGAAATGTGTAATAATATTCCGGATCAGGGTTGTGCATATACCGGTAATAATTCACATCATCACCGTCATGATTTCCCAAAACAGTATATATGGGTATTCTTGACATCAGGTCTTTAGCCGGTGCAAAAAAATGATTAACCCATTGATCTTTATTTCGACCGGTACCTACAATATCCCCACCATGGAGTACAAATTGCGGACGTTCACGCCATACAAGATCTGATATTTTGCCCCAAACAGGTGGATTGGTTTGTGTGTCACTCACTATTGCAAAGCTAACGGGTGTGTTTTCATCAACTGCGGTAGAAAAGGTTAGTAATTCACTTTTCAGTGTATCCCCTTCGTCATTAACCGATTCAACCTGGTAAAAGTATTTTGCAGCCGGGTCAAGATTGGAAATGACAACCTCATGCATGGTTAACATTCCCGGGATAGAAATTTCATGAGCAAGAGGAGTATCTTGAGAATAGTATACTTTGGTTGAGGTTTTTGATTGGGTTTCCCACATTACGGTGATGCTGCTATCTGTAGCAAATTGCAAATATGGGTAAACTAAAAAATTTGAATCACCTTGCGCATCGATTTGGAGAGCCAATGCAGCGATTAATAAAATAATAGAGTTAACATATTTGCTACACATATATATCTCCCATCATTCAAAATATTTGGATCATACAAAAAAGCCCCGTCGAAAAATCGACAGGGCTTGAATTTTAGCTATTTCTTATCTCATCCCTTATAGTCAACAAATCTTTCATGACATTGTAAAGATTACCATTATTATTTCGTATTCCAAATTCATCATGAAGTTGTTTGTATAAAGCATATAGCTTTTTATAGATTTCCTGATTTTCGGGGATGGGTTCATATACTTTATCAACACCAGTCATTGCCTTTTGAGCTGATTCCACACTATCATAAATACCAGCAGCAACAGCACCAAATATAGCAGCACCCAGTGCAGGAGTTTGTTCGCTGCGTGAAACCTTCATAGGACGACCGGTAATATCGGCATAGATTTGCATTAAAAGCGAATTCTTGATGGCCAAACCACCACAATTCACAACCTGTTCAATGGCAACACCATTCTCAGCAATACGGTCAATAATAGCCAATGCACCAAAAGCGGTAGCTTCAATCAATGCACGATAAACTTCATGCGCTTCAGTATGCAATGTTTGGCCCAACAATAACCCTGTTAACCGTACATCAACCAGAACGGTACGATTACCATTGTTCCAGTCGAGTGCCATTAAACCGGATTCACCAGGTTTCATAGCTGTGGCAGCTTTTTCAAGATTCTCAAACTTTTCATCCATGGTTTTGCCATATTTTTCAGGAACAAGGTTATTGACAAACCAAAGAAAAATATCACCAACAGCTGATTGGCCGGCTTCAATACCAAAATAGCCGCCTTTAACAGATCCGTCAACAATTCCACAAACACCTGGAATATCAGCCATTTTTTCATCATTAGGCCAAACCATTATATCACAGGTA
The DNA here is from genome assembly GCA_963693055.1 of bacterium. Lineage (GTDB taxonomy): Bacteria > Zhuqueibacterota > Zhuqueibacteria > Residuimicrobiales > Krinioviventaceae. The sequence continues at coordinate 2,522,095 of OY843751.1, read as the reverse complement.
CTTGTACCCAGAATTTTAACCAGAGTGCCTTCACTTACGCCAGCACCTACGGCACCCATATGCGCATCAAAAGCACCTACGGCAACGGCTACGTTTGTCGGCAAACCCAGTTTTTCAGCCCATTCAGCAGAAAGAGTTCCTGCAAGCTGTTCTGAGGGATACGCAACATCATAAAGATTTTCACGCATGTCACCTAATTCAGGTGCAAGAGAACTGAGAAATTCTTTATCTGGCAATCCTCCCCATTCCTGACTATACATTGCCTTGTGACCGGCTGCACAAACACTTGGTTTTAAATGTTGGGGGGTTACATCCCCAACTAAAACAGCAGGAATCCAATCACACACTTCAACAAAACCAAAAGCCGCTTTAAAAACATCAGGAGATGTTTTGAGACAATTCCAGGCTTTGCTCCAGAACCATTCTGAAGAGTAAACACCACCAATTTTTGCAAGGTATTGCGGTCTTGATTTAGCAGCTTGTTCAGTAATCGCTTGTGCTTCTTTATAGCTGGTATGATCTTTCCATAACCAGACCATAGCAGCGGGATTATCTTTAAATTCAGGTTTGAAACATAACGGTTGTCCATCACTGTCAACAGGCATTGGGCTGCTTCCTGTTGTATCAACACCAATACCGACAATCTTTTCAGCAGAAAAATCAGAATCGACTTTTGCAGCTTTATCGATAGCATTTTTAATACAAACCTCAATGCCTTCAATATAATCCGCAGGATTTTGACGTGCCAGGTTAGGATCAGCGGGATCAACAATAATTCCCGCTTCACCGGTGGGATAGTTAAAAACATGGCTCGCCAGTTCTTTACCATTAGAGATATCAACAATCAAAGAACGACAAGAATTTGTACCGTAATCCAACCCTATTGCATATTTATTCATAGTTATCCTCAATATCCTTTATTAACCTTTAAAATACATATATGCTACCAGGATTAACACAACAAGTAATCCAGAGAATACAACATCCAGTGATGTCCAGCTTGAACGAGATTCTTTACGATGTTCATCTGTTGTTGTACCAAAAGTTAAACCACTAATTTGTGCATAATCCGGTTCTTTTGTCATATAACTAACCGCAATCATTACAACAATACTAACAATAAAAATCAACAAACTATAATACTGAAAGAAAATATTATTTATAACCCATAAAAATGAGCCCTGAGAATACGCAAAATTTTCACCTAATTTTACAGGTGTATCAATAGCCAAACGAATAATTCCCAATGAAAAACCAGTAATCAATGCAGCCAGGCATCCCTTTGCATTTAAACGTTTCCAGAATACACCCAAAAAGAAAACAACAAAAATTGGTGGTGCCAGATAAGCTTGAACTCCCTGTAAATAATCATACAATCCTCTTCCACCCTGGATAACGGGAATCCACAATAAACCTATTACAACCATAACAACAGTAGCCATTCTACCGGTCCAAACCAGTTGCTTCTCAGTTGCCTGTGGACGAAGTCTGGAATAAAAATCAATAGTAAACAAAGTTGATGAAGCATTAAACACACCGGCCAAGGAACTCATCAATGCTGCCAGTAATCCTGCAACTACAATACCTCTAACACCTATAGGCAGTACATGAGCTACCAATAATGGAAAAGCTTTTTGAGCATTATCTCGAATCAATTCTCCATTTGCATCAAACAATTCAGTGGCAATTGGTGCAACCTGTCCTGATTTTGCCAAAGCAAAAGCAATCATACCTGGAATGATAAATATAAAAACGGGCAATAATTTCAGAAAAGATGCAGCAATGGTACCGCGACGGGCTTCTTTTTCATTGGGTGCGCCCAGTGCACGTTGAACTATATACTGATCCGTGGTCCAGTACCACAAACCAATGATTGGAGCACATAGCAACATACCCAACCAGGGATAGTTATCATTAAAGTACCAAGCCATACGGCCGGCTTCTTTAACCGGTGCCCAGGTACTTTCAATACCTGCAGGGACCATAGGTTTCCAGAGATTAAACATTTCAGAACCAGCAATTGCTCTTAGCTCTCCCCAACCACCGAGGGCTTTTAAACCAAAGATAGTTACCAGAATAGAACCAAAAATTAAAACAACAGTTTGCAGAGCTTCGGTATAAGCAACAGCACGCATACCACCCAAAACAGTATAAACACCGGTAAACAAGATTACAAGGATAGAACCAATCCAAAAGCTGTTTAAACCTAAAAAGTTAATGTCTGGCATTAAAACGCTAAACACAATACCACCGGCAAAAATACCAACAGCAATTTTGGTTAAAACATAAGCTACAAGAGAAATAACGGACAATACAGTTCGTGCAGCAGGTGAAAAACGACGCTCTAGAAATTCAGGCATGGTAAAAACCTGAGAACGCATATAAAAAGGCACCATTATCCAGCCTAAAACGAGTAAACACCAGGCGTGTAATTCATAGTGAGCCATAGCAACACCATCAGTTGCACCTGAGCCTGCCAGCCCAACAAGGTGTTCAGAACCAATATTAGATGCAAAAATTGACGCACCAACAATAAACCAACCCAGATGACGTCCTGCAAGGAAATAATCTGTTGTGTTTTCGTTTTTTTGTCTAATAACCCACCAGGCAAGCCCAAGGATAATGGAAAAATAAAGGGCAATAACAACCCAGTCTAATGGATGTAATGTGGTCATTCCTTTCCTCCAAAAAAATAAAAATTGCATTAACGTAAAATATTGTGGATGCAGTAAACTGAATTTTACTGTTAAAAGCAGTTAAAACAAGGAATTTTAATTCCTGATTTTTTAATATAAACAAAGAGAAACAGGATTTCCAGTCTTTTTTTTTATTTTAAAACAAAAAAAGGTCCGGTATAAATTAAAACCGGACCTTGAATTTTCATATTTTTTATTAATCCATCTTGACTTCTGTGGACAAGTGCTTAAACCAGAAATGATATAAGCCGATTGATAGAAAAACCAATAAAATGGATAACCATAACAAATTATCAAAACGCCCCATAACAATCATCATCATAAACAGGAACAATACAAGCTGCCAGGGAACGGCAAAAAATGTAGCAATTCGATCTCTTGTATTCTCTGAATTGATAGCCGTCATTGTCTTTTCAGGAATATCCTGTGTAACAGGCTTCCAGAATCCAAAAGGACGGGTACGTTTGTAGAATTCCATCAAAACTTTTTTGTCTGTTGCAGGTGTTAAATAGGTACCAATTATGAGTGCAAGCAAAGATGCCCCTGATGCAACAGTAAATGCAATATATTCAGGTATATCAGGGAAAAATCCTTTTTGAATAAATGCCGCAACCATACCACCAATTGTACCCCAGGCAAAGCCATAACCATTAAGCCGCCACCAGTACCAGCGCATGAGCATGGGAATTAATAGACCGGCACCAATTCCCATAGTAATCCAACCCCAGATTTCATTAATATTCTTGATGAAGATTGTAAAAATCAGTCCAAACAATACAATAATAATAGATGACCAGCGACTGTGCAGCATGAGTTGTTGTTTACTGGCTTTGGGATTGAGATAAGCCTGATAAATATCCTTGACCCAATATGCCGCACCGGCATTCACAGTAGAGTCAAAAGTAGACATGGCTGCAGCCATAAGGCCGGCAATCAACAAACCTTTGATTCCAACAGGAACCAGTTCATTAATAACTGTTGGTAAAATCTTTTCAGGATCTAGTGCAGTTCCACCCTGGGTGCTAAATGCAACGCCCATCATTGCAATGGCTGCAATAAATGGCCAACGGAAAGAAAGTAAAAAAGTCCAAAAAAGTGAGAGCAAACCGGTATCACGATCGCTTTTAGCTGCCATATAACGCTGTAGCATATAGTTACCAGTACCACCGCTACCTTCAATTGTTACTTTAAATAAATAAAAGATTATAGCTATTCCCAGGAGGTTATAAATTGAATAGGCACTGGCCTCCGGGAGGTCAAGACTCCACGAGGGGATGATACTGGTCCATGCATTTCGCGTTGTTTCCATAGCCATAAAGGTGCCATCTTTCATAGGTACAGAGATGATAAAACTCTCAGGAAGCGCATATTTGGTAATTGCCAGAAAGCAAATATAAATTATAGTGCCAAAAATTATAAATCCCTGAAAAACATCCGTGGCAACAACACCATATAATCCACTTAGAACCGTATAAATCATAGCCAAAGTGATCATGAGTGTTGCAGCCCAAAATTCAGGAGAAAGACCGAGAAATGAAGGTATACCTAAAAATTCGCCAATAAATTTTCCCGCACCTATTGCAAAATAGGTAATCATTGCTATAGTCATAATAATTGAAGAAATAGCAGCAATTAAACGTGCAATATCTCCCTCTTTACCTTTACCAAAACGTAGGTGCATCCACTCGGCAAGGGTCATAACATGAGCACGGCGGTTCCATTTTCCCATAAAAATCATAAGAAAAGCCATTAACAAAGTAACACCACCGCGAATCTCGATAAAAAAACCGGTAGCTCCCAGTGCAAAAATAAAAGCTGTATTCAGCATTGTACCACTAACATCCATATTTGATGCCATTCCCGAAGCACCCAAAGCCCACCAGGGTAATGATCTGTCACCCAGGAAATAAGAATCTATACCCTGCTTTGCACGTTTTTGGGCCAAAAGCCCAACCAGGATAATTGAAGAGAGATATACAAAAATAATGGAATAATCAAATACTGTCACGTTTATCTCCTGTTTTGTTAAGTTAAACTTTACTTTAACAACAGCATCTTTTTACTGTATCGAGTGGTACTTGAAGCGATTACATAAAGATATACACCTGTACTCATAATATTATCATTAGAGTCTTTACCATTCCAGACAAATGAATGCCTTCCCTGTTCAAGTTGGTTGTCAACAAGGGTTACAATATGTTGTCCTGTAATATTGAATACATCAAGGCAGATATGATCTGATTTTTCCAATTCAAAATCGATTCGCGTTGATGCGTTAAATGGATTCGGATGGTTGTCGTACAATTTGAAAGTAACGGGTGCAAGTTCATTTTCATCAATTTTAGTTATAAACGGTTTTTCCAATTGTACATCGGTAAAAACATGAAATTCACCGGGCCGCAGCAGTATTGCCTGCTGTGTTTGACTTATATCGATATGATTACCATCAAGGTAATCATACCACAAGCCTGTATGTTGAAAATTGGGTATTATATAGCTTTCAGTTACATTAAAATTACCAATAATGACCGTATTCATACTATCATGTGATATACGAACAGTTCTTAAAAAAGTACTCAGATTAAAATTAAACGAACCTTCCTGAAATGCTTTTAATTTTCTAAAGTGTGCAAGAGCGGCAAAAACATCATAGAGTTGACGTCTGTCAGCATCCTGGTAGTAATCCCACCGAATGGGCTTGTTGCCTACACGATTATTATAATCAATAGAATAATCATAACCCAATTCTCCAAATTGCCAAATCATTTTGGGACCGGGAACAGTTAAAAAGAAAGCAGCTGATAATTGAACACGTTCAAGCGCAGTTTGAAGATCGTAAATGTGATAGGTTCCTGCAGAATTACCCCATTGCAGGTTCTTGTACATCATTCGTTCTTCATCATGACTTTCCATATAACCAACCAAATGATGTTCGGTCCATCCTCTGTATGATGCAGAAATTCCGGAAATATTTGAATCGTTGGTATACCCCATTGCAGATTGGGTAAAAGGCGTATTTATATTTCCCCACAACATCATACCATAAGCTGACAATTCCTTTTCTTCACTATTTGCGGCAAAGTGTTCAAGTATTACATATGCTGTAGAATCAACAGACCAGACATGATCAGCAATGCGTTTTAAAATGGTTATACGGGCAGGATCATACTCCCAACCGTCTCCAGGGGTATTTGTAAGACCTTTGGTAAAATCAAAACGAAAGCCATCTACTTTAAACTCTGTCATCCAGTAGCTTAAAACACTATCTACAAATGCTCTAGTGTATTCACTCTCATGATTAAAATCATATCCCCACGCATAAGATGTGTTGGGGGATTTTTCATTAAACCATGGATTTTGGTCCATTTGATCACCGTAAAGTCTTACCCATGGACACTGACCATATGCATGATTTAATACAATATCCTGAATTATTGCAATTCCAAGTTTATGTGCTTCATCAATCAATGTTTTCAAATCATTAGCAGGACCATAATATTTATCGGGAGCAAAATAAAAAGACGGATTGTAACCCCAGCTCTCATTCCCTTCAAATTCATTTATAGGCATCAATTCAATTGCATTAATACCCAGGCGTTTGAAATATGCTAAAGAATCAGTTAACGTTTTATAATCATGTTCTTGAATAAAATCCCTGATTAATAACTCGTATATAACAAGATTTTTTATCTGTGGTTTTTCATAATCTGATGCAGTAAAAGTAAATTCATCCTGATTGATTTTAAAAGCAGTTATCGCTTCAGTGGTTTCACCAATGGGATATGGTGTCAGGTCAGGATAGGTATCATCCGTGATGTTTTTATCATGAGTAGGATCCAAAATTTTATCGGAATACGGATCTGCAATTCGAATGCTGCCATCAACCAGGTATTGAAAGGTGTATTCTGTCTCCGGATCCAGACCGTCAATCTCTAACCAATAACGATTACCATCCGGGGTTTTATTCATATAATAATCCTGACTCATTTCCCAATTATTAAATGAACCAATGACATAAACAAATTCTTTAAGAGGAGCGGTCAAAACCAATGTAGCTGAATTACTTCCGGTACGATTAATACCATCACGAACTCCGCTTGGCAAGTCTGCAATATTTACCGGGGTATTTACAACAATTGTAAATTCAGTTTGCTCGGTATTGTTTTGGGCGTCTGTAGCAATTGCAGTGAATTGATAAAATCCATAATCCTGAGGAGTAAAAAGATAGTAAAGGCTATCATCAGTTGTTTCGGTTAATAACTGATTATTTAAAAACAATTCCTGCTTAATTGCAGATGTGGTCTTTGTGATGATGGGTATTTCATCACCCATTTCAGCGATAAATGTATTTGTAGTGGGGTTTACAAGGGATATATTAACACCTTGCTGATATATGGGGATAAAAAAGTCCTGATTGTCTGCTGTTTTTCCAACTTTGGTGCCACTGGCATTTCGAAATACAAAAGCCAATTGTTGTATGGTTTCACCTGCGGGTACACCATAAAAAGAACGCACATGAAAACGAATTTGCCAAGAGTCAGTACCAATATTGGTCATTTGGGCTTTTGGCAAATTAGTCTCCCACTCGGCAATTGTATATAGCCAATAATTGGGATTAGGACTTTTATCAGTTATAACACCAGTATGTGCCCATATAGGTGATACGCCTTCAAGGGCTTTATTACCTTCATTTGCGTTATAGGTAATTGTTATTGTATCGTTATCGGTTGGAAAAAGAGGATCCCAAGTAAGGGCCTGACCAAATGATAAAGTAACAGAAAATAAAATAAAGTAAAAGATTCGCATATTAAAATAACCCATAAGATAAAAAAAGGGGCCGGTTATTACACCGGTCCCTTAAAAAATTATTTAATGAACATCATTTTATTAATTTTCGTAAAATCACCAGCTTCAATTTTGTAGAAATAAACACCAGAGCTTACCTGCAAACCGGCATTATTTGTTCCATCCCATGTCAACTGATAAGTGCCTGCATTTTGTTTTTGGTTAACAAGAGTTACGATCTCTTTACCCAAAACATTAAATACAGTCAGTTTTACATCACTTGCTTTTGGCAATTGATACTGAATATGAGTAGTGGGGTTAAAAGGGTTCGGATAGTTTTGAGCCAATTCAAAAGTCAATGGAGTTACATTCAAATCTTCAATTGCGGTTGCCGGACCTTGATTATCAAAATCCCATGCAGAGTAGAACAAGGGGTCAATGCTACCAAATTGAGCATTGATTGTAGCATTAGGATTAGAATCATCAATATTTTCGATATGGTTATTTCCAAAACCACCTTCATTGTCTCCACCGCCAATACCGAATTTAAATTCCTGACCAACAACATCACCACTGTCAGGATAGAATGTATATTGAATTGTAAAGATGCTGTCACCGGCAACAGCATCACCATTGGTACCATCATCAAACATTCTTCTTACAGCTTCATTTCTACCTTCTTCGTCCTGGAGGTTAATGCCCCAGGTACCCCAGCCACCACTTAATGGACCGTTAACAGCAACACCCCAGGCAAGAATGCTGTCTGCAACGTTTACTTCACGGGTAGACTGGATATCAAAAAGTGTATCACCGGCCAATACCTGGTAAATGGCTGGACGAATATCACAAGTTAATGTCAGCAATACTTCTTGCTGAACAACACTAACATTGCGGAACAATGGCATACGATGTACTTCACTTGCACTTGCAAGATCATCGGCAATAGTTACTTCATTTGCTTCAAGAGATTCATAAACACGTCGTTCAGCTTCACCCAGATTATCGCCATCGTAATAGAAATTGTAATAAACTTCACGATATTCAACACCATCAATAATTGTATAGTATTGATAAGTCAAGCGTTCACCCAGTGTGGTAACAATTGTATCTGTTGCACTATAAACATTGCTAAAACCCTGACGGAACATTTGTTTTGTACGGGTTTCAGCAGATGTTCCATAGTAACCGGAACGAACCTGAACGGTATCACCATGTGAGAAACCTTTATTCAGGATAGCATCTGACATGTCTGCATTAAAAGTAACAATCACAGTATCCTGATGATCTACTGAAACCGGACGTAAATTATCATACCAGAACCAATGAATAGTGGTATCTGCACCAGTAACCGGAATGTTCATTTCGAGGCTGGGATTATAAACCATGTTACCCCAGTCTTCACCCAGGTCAGCACCAGCATTATGAACTACAACTTTGAATTGTACACCTTTGCCGGCATATTTGTTAGGTACATGAACTGCACCACTGTAAAAATTGGTACCATTGTACTGTTGGCTGCCACCATTAGGATGATTGCCTTCCTGAGTCAACGGATAAGTGGGTCCCCAGGACAATTCACCGGTTTGTCCCCAGTCATCAGTATTAGAACCACGAAGACCAACAACATGAGTAGCAGGATTAAAATCATCCCATCCCTGCATGTTTACGCGTACGTAAAATACAAAAGAAGAGTCGTTTGTTGTATAAGGAGCTTCATATTGTTCAACGCCACCTTGCCATCCATTTACAAACTGAAGAGGCAAAGTCGTATCAGCATCACCAACGATCAATTGACGATTACCGGTTGCAACATCAGCTTCCCAACCAGCATGTTCCCATTCAACACCAGCATAAACGGTATCATTTGCATGGGTGTAGAATTTATAATTTACTGTGTCTCCCGCTACAAAGTCGAGAGTAACTTGCCAGTAATCACCACCAATGTTTTCAAAAATTGCATCGGATGCACCATCCCAGGTCAAGGGTGCGGTATCACCACGCATTTGAACTGTTGATGTTTCCTGCATAGTATCTGGAACTGCAGCGGTATTGGCAAGAAAAGTTACCTGAACAGCCTGAGCTGCACTGGTAAAAAGCATAAAAGCTAGTGCAAATACTAAAAATGACTTTAATTTCATTTCATTCCTCCGTTAAAATTATTTTTAATTTACCCTTAATAAACAAATTATTTTTAAACCACCTCCTTTTTTTAAATTAAATTTTAATTATTTAAATTAATAAATACCTTCCTAAAAGCTGACACTCAGTGAATACATTTGGATATAGTCTAAAATCCCAAAATCAGCATAAGTATAATCAAATTTCCAGGCAACTCCTCCTACCTGGGAAATATTTAAACCCATACCAAATGTAAGGCCTTCTTCACTTTCATCTCTGAATAGAGATTTGTAACCTGCACGCAAAAACAAAATATCATATACTGAAAACTCTCCACCGACATTAATAATTTCACTATTATCTGTGGGGCGAACAGCATCAACCGCAACCAGCATTTTGGTGAATGTTGTTTCCAAAACATACATAGATAATCCAACACGAAAGAATAATGGTAAAGGCCATTTATCTGTTTTGAGATTTCCTACAATAGTTTCATTGTGTCCAATTGTTTCATCATCAATATCAATCTTGCGTAACAGATCTTCACCTTCCATACGCATTTCATTACCAAAATTGGAAATACTCATACCCAATTTCATATCATTAAAAGCAGTGGTAAAAATCAAACCCACATCTGCGGCAAAAGCAGTTGATTTTTCATGCCAAATCTTTTGTTCAATATATTTAACACTACCACCAATTGAAAAACGGTCTGTAAAGCTTCGCGCATACGATAAACCTATAGAGATATCAGAAGCGGACCACATTTCACCGGTTCCTTCCTGTTGTGACTCTGTTGTCACTTCTTCTTCACCATAGTCCAGGTTTGTAAAACTCACACCAATTGCATTCGAACCATCAAGGTTTAAAACAAATCCAACCCAGTTTAAACCTGTGCCCACCAGCCATTCGGTATGAGAAACAAGTGCCTGCGATGAAGACATTTGAGAGATTGCACCAGGATTATAATAAAGTGCCGTTGCGTCATCTGCAACTGCAGTAAAAGCTCCACCCATTGCTGTTGCCCGGGGAGCAATACTGATACCTAAAAACGGTGCCGAGGTTGTACCCACCTTGTCCTGTGCGCTGCCGGCACCTGCCAAAGCGAGTAATAAAATCGCAACCCATATTATTTTAAAATACTCTTTATTAAGCATCGATGACTCCGATAGTTATAATCAAATTATTTGATAATAGCCAGTTTACCTTCTTTTTTACCTACAGATGATTCAACAATGTAAAAATATACACCTGCAGCAACATCCAGATTTTCTTTTGTCTTCAGGTCCCAGTTAATGGTTCCATCGAACATTGAACCTTCATGTTCTTTTGTTATAACGTGCTCACCACGTGAAGTAAAAATGTGGATCTTGGCATCAAGTGGTAAATGGGTAAACGTTACTTCCCGCACACCACGACCAGTTGTTATTGCGGGCGGTAATGGACGTTCATGTGTAGATGCTGCAACATAGGGATTGGGATATACCTTAATATCCTTGAGCAGATCTTTGCCGGCACTAGTACTTATATCAGGTTGTTCTGCAGAGAATTCAAATGTATCGCCTTTACGAAATGGTTTTTTAAGAATGATATCAAGCACATCCCCTGTACCATAATTAAATACGGTATCTTGAGTTGAAACAAATGTAATATCCCATGTAAAAACAATTTCACCATTAAAATCTTTTTCGACAAAAAATAATTCATCAAGAGATGATATACCTTTACTTCTATCATTATCAAGATATATGAAATCAATAAATTGATTATTCGTTACATTTTTTATTCTAAAATTAACTGGTTGTGGTGTTGAATAGTACTCTGGTAAATTTGCCGTACTATCGACAATATCATCATCGAAAATAATTTGATAATCACTAATATTTTCATAACCCAAAACAAAAATTGATCCATCAGGATTATAACTTATAGTTTTAAAGATATTAAAGCCTATATCTTTTTGAGGATTTGACCATCCTGAAAGTGTAGAGTCTAACGTGACTTTCCACTTATTATTGAAATAAATTTGAATACCGTCAAAGTTGTCTGTATCTTTGGTTTCATCTTCAACAGGATTGCCCTGAATGTAGGGACTGTTATAAACCGGATAATATTCGTAACTAATATTGTAACCGGTACCATAAGCCAGATCACCGGAATTAGCACCTCTGATTTTACCAAACTCGGTATTTATTAAATATTTATCAGCAGGAATAACATTACCATCTTCATCTGTAATTTTTATGGTTTCCGGTATCTGGTGTGTTTTTGATAATGAAACATATAGCGTATCTTTGGAGAAAAAAGTCTCTGTAATACCAGTTAAATCACGTACCGAATAACTGGTTGTAATAGGACGGATAAATTCTTCGACATCATTCTCGTCGAGATTGGGTTCTCCCGGATCAGGGATTCCATTTAATTCAGTACCATCCGGATCATTGGTTTCAGCAATACCATCAGAACCTACGTCATCCTGAGGAGATGTCCAGTTATTATTATTATCAATACCGTCATTGGAATAATCAAGAAATTCCAATCTATAATCATGTCCGGTTACTTTTTGTTCATCAATAACCTTGTAATATATTTGTCCTGATCCGACCGGAGATTGTGTTGCCTGCAATTGCACACTGTTTTCAGGAGGAACATATCCTGAAACAGCAGCGTTGGGCGTTACAACAGCAGTATTTTGAAATGTTCGAATCTCTCCATTGGGTAAAATATCAATACGTTTATCATTTTCTTTGGGATAGATATCAACATCTTCATCTCCCCGGTCATAGGCAACCAAAGCGTAAAAATAACGCCGACCATTTTCAACACTGGAATCAACAAAGGTATGCTGTAATCCTGTGTTGTCACCAAGGAAAAATGAAGCGCCTCTACCCTGTTGAAACAGATCCGGCCCAGCTCTAAAATAACCTTCATATTCATTATCCAGATCAAACTGTGCAATCGGTTCATAAGCGATAGGTGTTCCGTCAGCATCAGTAATACTAAACACTTCGTTAAATTCGTAATCGGTTGCACGATAAATTTTATAGCCTTCAAAATCATAAGTCTGCAATACAGGATCAAAGGATTTTTCAGCAAGTCTGTCCCAATGCAAAGTAACTTTACCATCACCGGGAATTGCAGTCAGCTTGGGTTTATTGGGTGCAGGTGGGAAACGATAATCATTATCATAAATTTCCTGCACGGTTTCACGATTTTTTAACAAATCGGTAATTTCAACCTCAGGGCCACCGCCTTCACCATAAACCAATGCAAGTGAAATACGACGGGTTGCACCAGCAGGTAACGGGAAATATCCTGAACCATAAATAAAGTCACCATCTTCACCTTTTGTGGGTTTATTATTTTCAATAGATTCGGGAACTTTGAAAAATCCGGGTGACAAACGGTCCCACAAGTCTTCATCATCTGCCATTGAAAATTCTCGTGCAGGTGTAAAGTATTCAAAACTTGTCAAACCAATTTGATCAGATTCATCAACATCTGTTTTATCGAAATTGGGCTCACCAGAAGTGGGTACGCCATCTCCTTCACCATAATCATTGGTTCCTGTAACACCATCGGCACCCACATCATCGAACAATGGATTCCAGTCACCGTCATTGTCAATACCATCATCACGACGTTCATCAATCAAAGCATCATCAATACCAGCCCCGGTAAAATAATTTACATAAGCAACAGGATTCAATTTGTCAAAAATAATATTATCATTCTGATCTTTACGAATCTGGCGATAATGCAGATAATAGTTTTCATCGATCAATCCATCAAGGTCATTATCTATACCATCATAAGCATTGGTGTTAACTTCATTACGACCATCTTTGAGAACCAGGTTACCTTCTGAAAGTCTTGTAACCCCCGGAACAATTGTTATTTCTGCACCACGGGTTTTAAAAACGGTTTCCTCTGCAGGAACAGTTACAACCGTACGATTATAGTTGTTATCAATTAAAACAATTTCATCACCAGCTCTGACAATTTTCTCCTGAAAATCTTCTGGAGTAAAAAGCGCTGCTGATGTAGGTACATTCGGGTATTCCTGAGCATCACCATCATTGTCAATTCCATCAAAAGGATTACCAGGACTTTCCAAAAACGCATAACCAACCGCACCAACATCACCCGTCCAGCGAGGATTACGACGTGCATTATCATCAAAATCACCGGTATAGGTTAAATCTTTTTCAACATCGAAAAATGAATAGTCATCATCATACTCGCTGTAATTTTCTGTAGAGGTTACTCCCACATAAGTTCCTACAAGCATGCCGAATACAACTTTATCATAATCGGTTGTGCTATTGTTGGTAATTTCGTATAACCAAAATATACAATCCTGAGCAAGAAAATCTGACCACTGCATACCTCTTACTTTAACTTCAAGGCCCAAACCGTTTCTGGAAGGGTTGGTTGAATCCGGTTTAAAATCCACATTCCAGATATTGTTTGATGCTTCATTAAACTCGGTATCATTGTTATCATCCATAACAAAAAATGATTCTTCTGATGCGGTAGTTTCCTTGCCAAAAAATCCATCCCAGGAACCTGACCAACCCGGATCATTGAGATCAGACATTTTATCTGGCCAGAGCGATGGCCATGAATCAGGATCGCTATACAAGGCAATACCTTCCTGATTCTCATTAAAATAACCACCAACAGGCTCCCATGACCACCAACTACCGGTTGGTGATAATTCCTGACGAGTTGTAGGACGATCAACCGGGCTGATAACAACCGAATGAAAGGTTTTATCATCCGATTTTACTTCAGCTCCAACCATCAAACTCACATCACCAATGTATCCATTGTTTTCATAAATCCATGCACCACGCGCACCTTTTTGCGCAGGCTGCCCAATAACACCCCAGTTGCCGAAAACAGTTTTAACCAGATTACCGCGCATAATAGAAGAACGACGGTACTCTCGTCCGCTTTGGGCATAGATCAAAAAGGGGACAATTGAAACCAGAATAAAAGTATAGTAAATTAGTTTTTTCATTTTAAGCTCCTGAATTCAAGGCTAAAGAACTATCAAAATGTATATGTTACACCCAACTCTATACGACGTGGCTCTGAATAATGGGTTGGGTTTGTAAACCATTGGTCCAGAGAGTTGATAATTTCATCGGGATTTGTTGCTTCAGCAATTCGCTGATCAAGTGTAAATCCGGCACGGCCGGTAGTATCATAAACATTCACCTCGTTCAAAGTATCAAACAGGTTTAACACCCGTGCAAACAAGGTCAAAGTCGTTGTTCCAAAACGAAAATCATAATATCCACGAACATCAAGATTTGAATAAGAAGGTTTGCGTTGACTGTTGGTCAAAAGTTCTGAAATATCTACAGAACTTCGTGGCGTGTAAGGTAGTCCACTACCCCATTGACCAATTGCACTTCCACCCCAGTTTGAACCGCGATAATTTAATGAAAAATTTACGGTTTGAAACTGGTCCCAATCCAGAGCTGTCATTTGTACTTCAGGCTGCGCACCACCATCAATAGCATTTCTAGCCTGCTCGGGATCAGAGCTGGTACCTTTGGCCTGCTGCAAAGTATAGTCAAAAGAAGCAGACAAACCGCCACTAAAACGTTTGGAAACTGCAAGGGTCAATCCCTTTGTTAAACCAAAGTCACTGTTGACAAATTTTGAATAAGTGGAAGAACCACCATAAAGTTCAATTTCTTCAGCACGGGTACCAGCCAGATTTCTAACATCTCTGAAATAAGCATTGATTTCAATGGTAACATCATCCGTTATTTGCTGTTGTAAACCAACTTCGCCACTTACGGTTTGCTCAGGTTCAAGATCAGAATTTCCAATTACACCAATATTACCTGTACCTTGTTCAAGTTCAAAGTCGGGATTTTGATATAAACGTTCAAAACGAGGAACCTGAAAAAAGTGACCATAAGAAAAATGGAATACACCACGTTCAGTAACCGGAAAAGAAACACCCAAACGGGGACTGACATTCATTTTTGTGGTAGTGTCTTTATACCAGTAACTTTGACGTTCTTCAAGAGTAACATCCGGCTCGCCAGCATCCTGAATGCCATTACCTTCGGAACCATCAGCATCATATGTACCTTCAATACCATCGGTACCCCAGTCGTGATAGCGATTTTCAGGACGGATTGGATTGTAAATAGTGGGATCTGTTTCATCTGTTAAAACAATACCATCAGGATCAAAATAATCCATACGAACACCAACATTAACAATCATGCTTTTGAATTCAAGCTTGTCTTGCAAGTATGCAGAAAATTCTACGGGTTTGTGTTCATAGGTACTGTGGTAAATATCACTAACAGGAGTTACACGGGTACGGATATAAGGTCCATCGTCAACTACATCAATACTAAAATCTTCATCAACAGGCCGTAGAGAGATATCACGCATAAAGACTTTATGCTGTCGGTATTCAACACCAGCTTTTAACTGCTGACGGCTGGTAACTTGACTGGTGATATCCAATTTGGCAAGTTGAGTTGTGGTTTGGCGTTTGTAATTTGCCAAATCATTACCTGCGGTTTTAAAACTATACGGCTGTTGTTCACCCATATCGGGATGCACATAACGGGAATCGTACATATCTTCATAAACATAATGTTTATATTCTTTATTGAACTGGGAAATTCCAAGGTCATAAAAAGTTGACTGATTAAGTACATGAGTAATCTTGAGAATATTGGTTAAACCTGTTCTAAATCGTTTTAAATTACCATCAGGATTCAAATAGTAATTTTGATCATAATCCTGGTAATCAACATCATCATAGATAGCATTGTATGCGATTTTAAATGACGGGGTCAAATTATAAATCAATTTTACCTGCCCGTAAAGTTTTTCATTCCAATTCATGGAAACGTATTCACCATCACCTTTAGCACCGGCATGAACACTACGAAGATTTTGATAATAATAAGCAAAAGAATCAGGATCACTGATAATGTCCATTCCATAAATATAAGGCATAATCATGGAATCAATGGAAGCATTTGAACCAACTACATATTCAATACCATATTCATTGTCTTCTAATTCTCTGGCAAATTCGAGGTATTCAGGCGCATTATTTCTGAGATAATCTTCTTCTAGAAATAATGTGCCGGTAACAGATTGTGGAGTAAAGCGTCGCTGTCCTGCCTGCCATCCATCGAAATGAATTGCACGTCCATTAACATAATAATACAACTTGTCTTTAATAATAGCACCATGCAGACTAAATTCTCCATTACGAATAGCTGCGGGATTGATCTCATCAATATTTGAAAACTGTTCAGTGTGATTACTGAGATAATCGCCAAAATAAGTTGAAAAACTTCCTCCGAAATTATTATCACCATCTTTGGTAGCAATATTTACAATACCAGACATCGCCTGACCGTATTCAGCATTAAAAGCACCGGTAACTACCTGGAGCTCTTGAACCATATTTTTGTTGATATCTACAACGGTTCCACCATCATAAACGTCGGTAACCGGTATACCATCTACCCAGTAACTTACCTCACCTGAACGTCCGCCACGGGCATGTAAACCGCCACCCGCATCTCTGATCAGACCAGCTTGCAACTCGATAGCTTCACTCACTTCGGTTACCGGAAGCGTTTCCATTTCTTCAGAACCAACAATTGCGGTTGTAGCTGTTAAATCTTTAACAACCTGAGGACGTTCTGCAACGATTGTAACCGTTTCACCGGCATCAAGAACCGTTTCTGATAACTGAAAATTGATCTCTGTGGTAAGATCAATGGAAACGACAACATTAGTCACCTTTGTTTCATTGTAACCAATCATACTAGCTCTAAGTACATATGTGCCGGGTGGAACATTTAAAATGGAATAATGTCCCTGAAGATCAGTAGCAGCACCCATTCGAGAGCCATCAATTATAACATTGGTGCCGGGCAATGCATCACCGGTATTCGCATCAACAATAACACCGGCTATCTTGCCGGTAGTTCCAGCATACAGCCCGGAAAATTGTGCGAATAAAATTAAAACCAATAAAATTTCAAGCTTTTTCATTAATAAACTCCAAAGGCTTAATGAATATGTAAAAGCATACCTTGTTTTGGACCTAATAACAGTGACAACTCGTTATTCAAGATTGTCTCAGTTTTACCAGTAATTATATCCTTTGCTGAATTACCAGCGACTTTAATTTTTACAGTTTGCTCATCAAAAGAATTATTCATTACAATAATAAATTCATCTTTAGAATCTTTACGACTAAATATAAACAGATTTTTATCATCATCTTTGATCAGCGTTTTATATTCACCTGTTCGCAATGCGTCATATTTTAAACGGGTTTTGATCAGATTCTGATAGTATGCAAACAATTCGGGATCAAAAACATTCTTATCAATAGTGCGGGGTTTACCCAAAGGATGCGTAGCTTCATCATCATATTTCAACTCTTTCCACAACATGGGTTTTCTCTCATCAGGATCAGAAGCACCCCACATTCCCGCTTCATCTCCATAATAAACCATAGGTGCGCCGATGTATGTCATTTGCACAAGTACAATCAGCTTTTGGATATCTCGTTCAAGTGAGTTGGGTTTACGTACATCATAATCAGGATTATCTACCAAACGATGATCAGAACCATAATTTCGGTTGTTATTGATAATCATAGACGGCATACGGTCTGTATCGTGACTGTCCATCAAGTTCTGTAATACATATTGAGCATCGTGAGGATAAGTATTTCTCATTTCGAGCAATGCATCATCAAATTCAGATGGAGAAAAAGCAAAAGGCTTTTCCGTATCCATAAAGAAACGAACACAACTTTGAGCAAAGCGATAATTCATAACCGCGTCATAAATATCACCCTGCAGCCACTTGTCAATTCCCTCATCGAACCAAATTTCTCCAGACAAATACGCTTCAGGATTAATGGTACGAACATGGTCTCTGAATCTGCGCCATACAGGAAAACCCACCTCTGCAGCAACATCCAAACGCCAGCCATCAATGCCATCTGATGGATCTCCATCACCATTGGGATCCATCCATTTTGAAACTGAATTTTTAACATATTGCCAAAAATCAGGATTAAATCCGTTTTCATCTTCCATCAACTCAGGAAGCTCTCTTACGTCCCACCAGCCCTTGTAATCGAATTCATTTTCGGGTGTTGCGGGATTATCAAAAGCTTTAATGATAAACCAATCTTTATATAAAGAGGATTCCTGATTTTTAACAACATCTCTAAATGCCCAGAATGTCATACCAACGTGGTTCCAAACACCATCGATGATAATGCGCATATCCCGGTTATGAACTTGCTTAACAAGTTCAAAAAACAGTGAATCCGCAGATGTCATTTTCCAGGTTGCAGGATCATGGGGAATTTCAGTAGCAATGAGTTTTCTATCGTATTCGGGGTCAGGGCCAAAATTATCATCAATGTGATGATATGAAGAAGCATCATATTTGTGCATAGATGGAGCTTCAAACACAGGATTTAGATAGATGGCATTTATACCCAGTTCCTGTAAATAATCGAGTTTATCGATAATCCCCTGCAAATCGCCGCCATACCTGCGTCTTTGAACATGATGATAAAATCCCTGTCCATCAGTTTCCCACCTTTCCAGAGCATACCAATCACCAGTCCAGTTTGAAAGTCCCCAGGCACTTGTAGTATCATGCGGCCAGGAACCAAAAATATCATGGAAAAAGGGACCATTACTTTGATCACTATTGCAAAAACGTTCAGGGAAAATCTGATACCAAATGACGTTTTTACTCCATTCTGGTACACTATAATTGATGGAAGGAGTTTGAGCAAAAAGTGATACAGACATAAATAATACAATGAAAATTAGATTTTTTTTCATAAAACAATCCAAGTTTACAGGAAAATTGCATCGTTGCTACTAATATCACCAAGGTGTGTCGTTACATTTCGGGCACCACAACTTTCGCGAATAATGAGTTCAGCTGAAAGTTCTACCTGAAATTTATCACGGGTTTTATTGTCAATTCTTCTTAAAAGTCGATTCACGGCAAGTTCAGCCATGGTATGAACAGGTTGACGCATAGTAGAAAGGCCAACATATTTTGCAAAATCAATATCATCAAATCCTACAATAGCACAGTCATCAGGTACACTAATTCCCTCTTCTTTAGCAGCACGAAGGGCCCCAATTGCCTGAATATCAGACGAAATAAATATAGCTGTAGGTCGGTTTTTTCCAAGAGATGCCAATTGTTTCATAGCACGATATCCGGCCATCTCATTAAATCCATCTTCACCCAAATCCAGATCAGCATTTATAATGTAACGGGGATTCTTGATAATATTATTTTCCATTAAAGCTTCTTTAAAACCTTCCAATCTAACTTTGGCAGGAAAACTGGAAAGGTTTCCATTAATCATTGCAATTTTTTTGTGCCCCAAGCTAATCAAATGATTAACAGCATCTTTGGCACCCCTCTTGTTAGAGATTGTAATGGAGTCAAGGCTTGAATGATAATTATCTACAATAATAACAGGTACATTAGATTTGATAAATTTCTCAGCATATTCTTCATCAAGTGTAAGTGAAAAAAGCATTACCCCATCACATTTTCTTTCATACAAAACCTTGTCAAACATGTTTTCTTTATGCTCAAGATTATCAACACTGTATAAAAACATGTCATAATTCTTTTTAGACAGTGAATATTGAACGTTTTTAAGCAAATTCAAAAAGAAATAATTAAAAAAGAAGGGAACAACTGTAGCAATAGTATGGGTTTGTTTGCGAGCTAAACCACGGGCCAAACCATGTGGTTGATAATTTAATTCATCCGCTATTTCAAGAATCCGCTTTTTCGTTTCCTCTCGAATTAACGAACTGTCATTAAAGGCACGCGAAACAGTCGCAATGCCTACACCTGCCTTGCGGGCAACATCATAAATTGTTATAGACAATATAGCTTCCTGTTTTATGATAACAGTGGAAGCGCTTCCAACCTCCGTTAGTGAATATTAACAAATCTTTGATAAAATGTCAAGTTATTTTCATTAAAATTTCACAATTCTTTCATAAACAAGTAATATGCTACTGTATGATTTCTCTGTGATATTTTGAGGGAATATTTAAGTTTTTCATGTGTTATTTTAATAAATTCGGAAAGGAGTTGACATGAATAAAAATATTGGTACAACAGACAGGATATTTAGATTGGTTTTAGGTACAATCATTCTAACTCTAGGTATTTTTTACCAAAACTGGTGGGGCCTTTTAGGCCTTGTACCTCTCTTGACCGGCCTTGTCCACGTTTGCCCACTATATAAGATTTTCAAACTTTCTACAATTCGTAAAAATACTGGTGCTGCCTAAAAGAATACCGGATTAATATCCGGTATTCTTTACAAATTGTTCACGATCCATTTACCCCAAATAGCATTCTGTTATCTTGCCTTGGTAAATTAAATGTAAGTAAATTGTAAAATAAAATCAAATCTCCCCCCCACTCATTCAATCGTAATTCCATATTTATCAATACATTGTACAAATCAAAAATAAACACATACTTGTTTTCAATTACAGATACATTGTTTTACATAAATTATAGCAACTTTTTCAATGGTTGTACGTTAATTCGGTTAGAGAACATCAAAATGTATTAATAAAACTAACATATAGGAGAACATCATGAAAAAGCTTTTTATTGTATTAATCGTAACATTGCTAGCAACAGGTTTATCTTTTGCAAAAGATGCCCCAAAGAGTTCACAATTAGATATTGCAGCAAAGAATCTATTAATGTCTCTAAAATCTGACAATGCCGGCGTAAGAAACAGTGCACTCTATCAGATCGCTAAAATCAGGGCACAATATCCGGATTATGATTTAAGCAAAGTTGAAAAAGAAGTTGAAAAAGTAGCCCAAAAAGACAAATCTGCTATTGTACGCGTTAATGCTAATCTTGTAGATACTGTTCTAAATGACAAAGTAGCAGAAAGTCAGGTAAATCTTGCAGCGGCTGAGCCTCAGGAATTTTTCACTGATCTGTATAATTCGATTTATTATCCCGATAAAGATTTTTAAAATATCATAAAAAAGCCCGGTTTAAAAACCAGGCTTTTTTTATTTTATAGGCCTTGAATATACATCCAGCAACTTTTGCCTCATTTGAATTTTCTTGCTGTTTTCAATTCTATAATCATAGTTATAAGCCGCACCGATCCAATCTCCATACATGGGATTCGGTAAAATAATGAATCGAGTTCCAAACATGCGTTTCAGACTGTCGACTGTTGCAGAACGTTCAGTTACAGATTTCTCCTGAAAAATCTGATCAAAATCACCTAAATTATCTCCACATAACAACAGTATTTCATGTGACTGGCTAACTACTTGACGACGGGATGTTTTATCGCTGCTTTCAGTTTTTACCAAAAGATGTTCACTCACAGCATCAGGAAAGCCAACACGAATAAGATTTAAAAGTGTACCTTTTTTTTGAGATTCATTTCTATTGGTAATATAGAATACATCTACTCCCATTGAATCAGCAAATAACAAAAATTCTAAAGCACCGGGAACAGGTTTAGCTACGGCTAAATCGATCCAATCATCCCAATATTTAGGATACTCTTTATCATCAATTATCAACATGGCTTCATAAGGTGAATTGTCAAGAACAGTTTCATCCACATCAACAATTACAGCGGGTGGTTTGCTGCCGTGAAAAGTTGAAAGGCTGTTAACAAGCTGCATTTTTGCCAAAGCAAATGTCTGATAATACAATGCACGTGCTTCAGCAGAGCGTTGTATCCATAACACAGAACTTTCAATAAAATTACTAGGATTCTCATCCTTACCAAATGTAGCAGAAACATCCAACTTTTGACAAGAGATATTGAGAAAAAGAAACAAAATTAGTACAATTAAAGGGCCGCTATAATAACGCATCAAAACACCTCACACATAAATTTTTCTAATATACACTAATTTAGAAAAAAAGGCAACATTGCAATATTTATTGAATGTAACATTTTTTAAATTAATCCGTCTAATATAATGAGAACATCATCAGCATCATTTGTTTTATCAATATAAAGGAAAGCATCATGAAGAAAATTGTAATTTTTTCAATGGTGTGTATTCTGTTTACCGGCATTTTATACGCTTAACCCAAACCGGCCCCCAACCCTCGGGTAGAGATGGCAGTAAGTAAATTACTTTAAGCATTAGAGTCAGACAATATCGGTTTAAAAAACAGCGCAATGTTTCAACTTACAAAATTTAAATTCCAATATCCCGATTAGAACATGGCTAAAGTTGAAAAAGAAAATGCCAAACTTGAAAAAACAACAATTCCTCAATTATTCGCATCAATGCCAATCTCGTAAAAACAAATATGAAAGAAAATCCAAAAGAGAGCACAGTATCCATAACTGCTCCTGACCACAGGGAATTCTTTAATAATCTTTACAGCTCTCTTGTGCTATCAAGTGAACAATAAATAAAGATCCATACACTGTGATCTTGCATTGTATGGATCTTTTTTTAAATGTAAAACAATTCCTGTGCAATGCTTTTGAATAAAACCGCAATTAATTAATTATTCGGAATTTAAAAACACGATTTCCCAATTATACAATAGTTTACACAAAATTATGAAACAAGACTGCATTTAATGCGTTATAAAAATAAAAGCAGGAGGAAAATAAAAAAAAGGTTATAAAAAAATCCTGATCATTGTTCGGTGGACATACATAACATGTGAAAGCTGGTTAGTTAGGTGATAAAATAAAAAATACTGCACTCCCTTCTCCTTTTCCTGAATGAATTCGCAAAGTTGCTAGCGAGATGAATTCAAACAATATCACCGACAATGATTTTTATATAGATAAGGCCGGACATTTCGTACCGGCCTTTTTTTATTTAGAGGTTTCTACAAATCCTCCGGCAAATGTTATAACACAAATAGTATCATAACGGGTATGCGGTCCATAGGCAATACCAGTTAATTTGAAATCCTGATTAAAAATATTTGCCCGATGGCCACGGTTTGGTACCCCATCATCAATAATTAAATCAAGTACAACTTTACGGGGTGTTTTGCTGCCATAAGAAATATTCTCACCCATAGTATAAAGCCAGGATCCATACTTTTGTATTCGTTTATCAGGTGTAAGTCCATCATTACCCGTATGACCCGTTTGCCCTACCATCCCCTGTTGTATAACATGATCTAATGCTGCTCTTGACAATCCATTTGAAAGTAAAAGCGGCGGCAAAGGCTTTGCAGCTTGCAAAAATTTGATAGCTTCAGTAACAGCTTGAATGCCTTCCTGCGTTTTGAAAAGAATTCCATCTTTTTGCACAAACATGCCCTTGTATTTTTTTTTCACAGCTTCAAGATATTGAATATAATCCTGAGGATTCTGTCTAACATGATTTAATTCAAAAAGTACCTTGTTTGAAAAATCCTTCCCCGAAACAGGTTCAAGTGCAAACGAAGGAATGCAAATCAGCAAGAGTAAAGCAAAAATAAAATATAATTTACTTGTTTTCATTATTTCACATATATCAAAGTATCAATAAAGGTTGTGTATTCTTTTTTACCAAGATCCTGCAAATGGAACAAAACTTTATAAGGTAAAGATTTGGTATTTTGAAACGCATACTCTATAGTATAGGGGCAGGTACAATAACAACCCTGGCCTTCCACTCGTAAAAACAAATTAATGACATTTTCATCCATATCCACACTATCAATAAATGATGTTAAGCAACAATTTGCATAGTAATTGATATCCAATACAAGCAAACCTTTATTATAATCCCAATCACCAAGATAAAATTTCTGGTTTGTCGTTTTTTTCAAAACATCATTCAGACATCCGGAATGCTGCATTCCCAGATACTGTGTTACTGTCTTTTTTTCATTATCATTGTCCAGTATATCGGAACAACTCCAGTAAAGTAATCCCATTATGCCTAAAAATAATAATTTTTTATACATGGCAACACCCTTTGAATTGAAAATAAAACTAATTAACGTGTAATAAAGTATCAATTAAAGCAGTATAATGAGGCTGTGCTTTATTTTTAAAATAAAACAAAATGCGATACTCTCCCAAATCTGTCAGTTGAAAAGAATAATCCGTATGATATTCGCAGATACACAAACAATTCCCAAGATCATCTCTTAAATACATTTCAATCTGCCGGCCATTCACAGCAACACTGTCATGGAAATCTGGACAGCAATTGGAAGAATGATAAATACCGAGATTTAAAATACCATTTAAATAATCCCATTCGTAGACACAGGGCTCATTAAAAGCAGTTTTATTAAGCCTATTTGGCAGGCATCCGGAATTCTGCATCCCCAAATATTCAACAGACTTTTGGGTTTCATTATCATCCACAATATTGGAACACTCTGTAAACAAGAGCAGTGTCAAGCCTGCCATGAAGAAATATGATCTTAACATATTATATCCCAATTAACTAGTAGTTAAAAATGGTTTACCTTACTGAACATGAATTATAGTATCTAATGTGCAGGTATAGGTTTCTGCCAGATAACCTTTGTAATAAAATTCAATTTTATATACAGATGGCGCAGGTAACCGGAACGAGTAATCTGTAGTATAATCACATATACAGCGACAATTTGGGTGAACATCTTGTAAATACAATTCGATTGTATTCGACTTAACATTAACACTATCACGAAAATCCGTACAACAATTGGCTAGATGGTAAATTGATAGATCAAGAACTCCTTGAGAATAAAACCAATCTTTTAAAAAGACTTGATCAGAGTTTGTCTTTTCCAATCCATGCTTGAGACACCCGGAATTTTGCATACCCAGATATTCAAAATCAACACCCACCTCTTCTTTATCGGTAACATTGTCTGAACAGGAAATGAAAAACAAAGAAATGACAATACTGCAGATTAAAAAACGGCACATGATAAACTCCCCTATGTATAAAGTATATATTATTAAACATAAATCTATTAAAAAAGATTCATAGATTTTAAAATTTCCCGGGTTATTTTTTCTCTTTTATCCCTATCCGGTGGATCGAGTATATCTATTTCTGTAGCAAAAAAATATACATTATTATCTTGCTCCAGATATCCCACCCACCAGCCAACATTTGGAAACACACTGGTTGCCCACCCCGCCTTGGCATGCAATGTATAAGAATTGGTTTGTTCAACAATACTGATTCTTTTAACAATTTCTAAATTTCTTTTGGAAAAAGGTAATTGCTCAAAATAGAGCCGTTTTAGAAATTCAATTTGCTCAAGCGGAGTTATTCGCAATTGTCCATCAAGCCAAAAACTATCTAATGCTCCGTTTATTTCATGGTTACCATAATCTGACAATTTTACATATTGCTGCATGCGTTTACGACCAATACGTCTACTCAATTCCTGATAAAACCAGACAACGGAATTGGAAAAGGCGGTTTTTAAACAATGGTCCTGGTTCCATTGAGGAATTCCGCGATCCACTCCATCCCATTTAATTACTTCATTTTCATCTTTAATTGCACCGGTTTCAAGCGCAATTAAAGAGTTGAGTAATTTGAATGTTGAGGCAGGTAAATATTGTTTCCTGGCCCTAATTGTATCATTATAATAATACTGATCATTATTTAAATCATATACAATCGTAATACCCTGAGCATTATTTTCCTTGTAAATAAGCTGCCATTCCTGGAGAATTGTATGTGTATTCTTTTCTCCAGCCAGAAGCAGATTTACTAAAATCATGACAATGGTGAAAATTGTAGAGTTGGGATATTTCATAATTAAAGGAATTTTTAAAATTTGATTATATTAATAAATGTACAACATGAAAAACACTTAATCAACAGCAAAAAAATCATACAAGAACTGTTTTAAAAAAAAGGGCCAATTGATTTTCTACAATATGAGATAAGCCTTGATCCGGCAGGGTTTGTTGCGGTTCAATCCCAATATAAAAAAAATGAGACTGGGTAAAATTTTTCAGATACGTTTCTATCATTAAAATTGAAAATGCATGAGTGCTGATTCTGAATGAATCCAGCATTGAAGGAGACAACCACTGAATATCCCCCGGCCCGCTCCCCATCCGGGCCGAGTCAATACAAACAATCAATTTGGGCTTTATTTCAATAATCTGCTGTAAATAATTTTCAGGTGTAGTATATGCAAAGATAAAATTAGCACAACTAAACTCTTGAGTATTTTGCAAGTATTGAGTAAAAATAATTCCCACACCATCATCACCTCTAAAAGTATTGCCCAGGGCAAGAAATACAATATCTGAGGGATAATAAGGTGATAACGCTGTTTTTAAATCATTAAAATTCATCTACAACCACAATCATATTCCTGCATTTTGCGCAAACCATTTTAAACTGGTCTTCACGTCTGATCTGGCTTTTGACATGATATGGATCAAGATTAAAAAACTGTTCCTGGGTTTGCAGTATAAAATTGGGGTGCGCATATGCTTTGGCTCCAAGCCGTTCTTTAATCCAAACCAAATGACTCTTACAGGCAACTACTTTACCACAGCTTTCACAGATTGCCAACTCTCGTTCCAAAGATTCTTTAGATTCAGGAACTGTTTTATCCATATAAGCCAGCGAGTGCTCATTGGTCAGAGTTATGCCGCGTTCAGTAATACAATGCTCCTGGCATTGCCCACAATTTATACAAACATTATAATCCACTGTCAAAGTTCGGGTGGCATTTTTAATATCATCCTCAAATGATATGGCACCTGAAGGGCATACCTGAGAGCAAGTACCACAACCAATACAAAATTCAGCATTATAGCGGGGATGACCTCTATATTCTTTGGCCGCGGTAAACGGTTCTGCCGGGAATTTTGTTGTATATGGCGCACTGAAAAAGGAAGTCAGCGCTTCTTTGATTTCACGTAATTTGGGTAAAAACATATAACGTCTCCAAAAGAGGTTAATGTTTAATTAATCTTTTAATTCATTATCGTTCTGATACTCGTCAATAACTGTTTCCGGGGTTAACGGAATTCCACTGCGATGTGCTGCTCGTGAAATGACATGCGCGGCAACGGGTGATGTTAAAAAGATAAATATAATTCCCAATATAGCTTTGAATCCAAAATTGTTAAATCCATAGATCAGAAACACGCCAAACAATATACCAGCTGATCCAAAGGTTACGCATTTTGTTGCTGCTTGCAGCCGATTATAAACATCCGGCAATCGTACGAGTCCCAACACACCAAAGAAATCAAAAGCAATGCCGATAAAAATAAAAACCATGCCTATATTTTCTCTAATCATCCAACTGCCTCCCTTCAAGGATTTTTGAAAAAGCCAGTGATGCAATAAAACTCAATAACGCCCAAATCAAGGCTATATCCAGGAAAAAATTTTGATCATAATACATACCAAGAATAGCAAGCATACCCACAATCAATACACCCAAAATATCAACAGCAACAATTCGGTCAGCTGGTGTAGGCCCTACAATTACTCTATAAAGCACAAACAACGTACAAAACAGACTGACATTGATCAGTTTAAAGAGCAAAAGGCCATCATAAAAAACAAAATTGTATACAAAAAAAGCTGTTATCAGAATGAATCCAACAATCCATCTCAAGATTCTCATTCAAACACCTCCATCAACAAGGGTTCAAAACGTTGTCCGATGTTTTGGGTATTTTCTTCAATTTTTGTGGATAAAACATCAATCCAGTGAATATAAATCTCTTTGGTATCAGGATTGATATCAATGGTTAATGTTCCTGGTGTAAGTGTGATTGAATTTGTCAGTATGGTCAATGCTGAATCTTTGGTAAGATTAGATTTTATTTTTACAATACCCGGCTTGATAGGTAAATTAGGATGCACAACAATATAGGCTACATGCAAATTGGCCCGAATCATTTCAAACAAGAATTTAAACATATATCGAATGGCTGCAAATATTCGCCTAATTGTACCATGCTGTTTTTCAGTAGTGATAAAGAAATGTCCGGCAGCCCAGGATACTATGAACGCGACAATCAATCCGGCAACAATCTCCTGAACATCTTTATAGCTTGTTAACGCAATCCAAACCAGGAAAGACAAGATAAAAACAATAATGCGACTTTTTAATTTTAAATTCATGCCTACCTCCCCATAACAAACTGGGTATATTTTGCATTTTCAACAATGACTGTCACAACAGGATCAAGGGTTACTTCTTTGATGCCGGGTAGCAGCAACAAGCTGGAAACAACACAGATTACAGCAAGTACAATCATGGCTAAATTCATGTTCCAGCCAATTTTTTCTTTAGGCTCAACCATTTCAGCATCTCCGTGAAAGCCATGACGTTGTACTTTCATCAAGGCGGCAAGAGTCAACAAACTGCCCGCAATAGCAATAATAGCATATACGGGATGCCCGGCCTGTACAAGCGCAATAATGATTAAAAGCTTGCTAAAAAATCCATTAAAAGGAGGAATTCCCGAAATCGCTAGTGATGCAATTAATGAAGTAGCCGAGGTTACAGGCATCAGCTTGCCCAGGTTTCCCATCTTGTGGAGATCACGGGTGCCGGTTATCATTTCAACACTGCCCGCATTATAAAACAATAAGGCTTTGAATACGGCATGATTAAACATATGGAAAACCGCCCCCAATATGCCCAAAGGGGTTGCCAAACCCAAACCCAGCAAAATATAACCAATCTGGCTGATACTGCTATAAGCAAGCAATCGTTTTATATCCCATTGTCCAACGGATAGCAATCCGCTGATCACAACCGATATTCCACCAATGATCAGGAACAGAGTCATAAAAAGTTGCGGCGCTCCCAATACATTGAAAAATATCCTAACCAGTACATAGATTCCTAAAACCTTTATCAATACTCCTGACAACATTGAAGATATTGGCGCGGGTGCAGAAGAGTGTGCATCCGGCAGCCATGCATGAAACGGCATGGCAGCAGCTTTGAGCCCAAATCCGGCAAGGAATATAGCACCAATCCATAATGCAAGTGCGGGATCAGCAGCATGCAGTGCTTTGGCAATACCAGCCAATGTCAGAGTAGAAGTGGTGGTATATGTTACCGCAATACCAATAAGCACAATACTGGATGAAACGGCACCCATTACAGCGTATTTGAACGAAGCTTCAAACTCTTCTGCTCTGCCTCCATAAGCAACAAGTGAAAAAGCGGCCAGTAATGCTACTTCCATAAAGACAAAAAGATTAAACAAATCACCGGTAATAGTTACACCATTCATTCCTGCAAGCAGCAGCATAAACAATGCATAGTATTTCCAATCCATTGAAAGATGACGGATATATTGTATGGAATACAATAAAGATGTAAAGGCTATCAAACTGCTGATAATAAGCATAAAACAGGTTAATGCGTCTTTGACCAACACAATTCCGATTGGAACAATCCACCCTCCCATTTCATATGTTTGAGTTTCACCATCCAATGTTATAAATTCGGAAACGGATAGAATCAGTAACGCTAGTGTAGCAACCAGTGCAATGGCAATTCCCCAGATATCTTTTTTACCTGCAATAAGGGTAATAAGAAAGGCAGCCGCCAGGGGGATGACAATAAAAGTCGGTAGAATCATCCGTGCAATCTCCTTATTTTGGTAATATCAAAGGTTTTATATTTTTCAAACAATTTAACTGCTAGTGCTACCAGTAACGCAGTTGTACCCAGCTCAATAACAATAGACGTTAAAACTAGCGCCTGAGGTAAAGGATCTACCATGGCTTTAATATTTTCTGTACTTGTGAGAATGGGATAAATGGCATCCTTTTTATAAGCAAACAGGATTAAAAACATATTTGCTGCATACCCCATAATTGCAACCGAGAGAATGATTTTAATTAAATCCCGTTTTGTTAATACTCCATACACTCCCACAAGAAAGAGCGCAAAACACAAATAATAGATGATCATGCGTTGTCTCCTTTGGCTATTTTAATACCGGCCAAAACCCAAATCACAAGAAACAGTGACAATGATACTTTGATGCCAATAATAATATTTAAAACCGGAATTGTACCGGCACTTAACAAATGAAACAGCGAACCATGTTGAAGAAAATTAAACAGGAACGAAACACCTGTTGCAATACCAACGATACCAATAATGAGGAACAATAGTGCGCTTAAACTTTCAAATCGCTCAAATGCATGAATATTGATCCAGGACTGAGTAAAGTCTTTACCATAGGCAAGCAGTATGTTTAAAAATGCCAAAGCGATGATTACGCCTCCACCAAAGCCTCCACCCGGAGTTAGATGTCCATGCAAAATGATATACATACCATACAGTAGAATTAACCAAACAGAGAGACGAGAGACTGTTTTTACTATCAATGTCATTCCTTTCTTATCATTCATGACTCGGTACCTCCTGTCTGTTTTGAATTTGTCCGTATTCTTAAAATAGTTATGGTTCCCAATATAGCGGTAAACAAAACGGTAACCTCACCCAGTGTATCATAAGCACGATAATCTAAAATTATTGAGCTAACCAGATTTGCTGCGCCCGTCTCAACTGCACCGTTTTCCAAATAGTGAGCTGCTGTTCCCAAAATCGGATCACCAAAAGCCGGCATTAAGCGAAAGAACTGGATACTGCCGGCAAAAATAGCAATTAATACGAGGATTGATATTGCAGTTATCATTTTACCAGCCTTGACGGGTTCCATCTCGTGGTTTTCTTTGGATATAAACGCACGCACCAGAATGATTAAAGCAAATATCTCAAATAAAAATTGAACAATCGCAAGATCAGGGGCCTGCAAAAACAGGAATGAAACCGATACAGCCAGGCCCACAATGCCAATGGCAATAATTGAAGAAAGAATGTCTTTGATTTCCAACGCTACAATGGATCCAATAACCATAAATCCTAATGTAAATGTCAACCATGTTTCAACAGGCATAGTATCCTCCATGCTCCTGTATGACTAAATAAGGAAAATAAAAATCAACAAACCGATTATCATATACAACAGGTACAACTGTAACTGACCCGGATGGGCTTTTTGGAACAAGGCCGCAAAACCATTGGTAATACCGGCTCCCTGATTATAAATATCAAATATCTTTTTCTCAGCAGCATCATACAATGCTTTGAGCGGAGACATGCGACGTATTTCGTTATAAAATCCGGTACCGGAAACGCGGTATTTTTCATGGGCCGGCATGCCACCAATATAATTTTGATCATACCGAACAGTGCGGGCAGTACGATATATCAATAAACCAAAGATTAGCATTATTAAAAATAGTATAGAAATAATAACCGGCTGATATAATCCAATAAATGGCAGGGACTCTATAGAAACACCCGCAATGGGAAGTATAAAAAGTTTTAGCGGAACCTGTATAGCAAATAATCCGAAAACCAAACATAATAATGCCAGAACTCCGGTTGAAAGCCATTGATTAGCTGGTGCTTCATCAACATTGTTGTATTTTTCAGGACGTTTGCCCAGAAATACAGCATGGATAAATTTCAGAAAACTGGCAAGGGTTAATGCGCTACCAAAGACAGCCAGAATTAAACACAACAATAACCAAAGCTGATAGCCCGGTGCCATGGAACCAGCCATTTCAACCAATCCCTGGTAAATCATCCATTTGGAGAAAAATCCATTAAAAGGAGGAATTCCTGAAATAGATAACGCTGCTACCAAAGCCATTATGAATGTTAAAGGCATACAGCGAGCTAGTCCACCAAGTTTATCAAGATCATGTGTACCGGTCTTTTTCTCAACCGCACCCATAGAAAGAAACAATCCGCTTTTGTATAACACATTATTGATCATGTGGAACAACCCACCTGCAAAAGCAATCAAATTGCCGCTGCCAACACCCAGCACCATATATCCAACCTGACTAACAGCATGGTAACCTAGCAAACGACGACCATCATGCTGTGTTAACGCCATCATAACCGCGGTAATAATAGAAACCGCACCTACAGTGATCAGTATCATGTGCAGTAACAAAGTGGCTTGAAAAAATACAGTTACAATCATGGCCAACAGGTAAATACCCAAAAGTTTGTCAATCGATGCAGGCAGCAAAACTACGGCTTCTACATGCGTATCCCGACTGTAATCCGGCACCCAGGTATGGAAAGGAAAACATCCAGCTTTGGCAAAAGCAGCCAAAAGTAAAAATATCAATGCCAACCATGACATGCCACTATCGAGAGGAACATTTAATGCGTTTAAAGACCAGTTGGAACCGGGCTGCAGGGTCCACAAAATAGCAAAGCCCATAATTAAAAATGCATCGCTACCACCAATAATCATGAATGTCTTTTTAGCAGATTGAGATGCATCTCCATTTCCGGACATTACACCAAACAGATAAAGCAACACACCTGAAAACCCCCAAAATATGAGAAAAAAGATACTATGATCACTCGCCAACGCACCATTACTTAAGGCAATAGTTAATGGAAACAAAATGAAAAACCTGTGCTCAAGATCAGGATTCATACCTTTTATCGCAAATAGCAGAATGATAAAGGAAATAATTTGAACAAATACAATACATAAAACCGACAAGGGTGTAGTTTGTAAAAACACCTGATCATTCATATCCCAAACCATATTGCCGCTTTTATAGAGCAAAAAAGAAAACCACATTAAACTCAATGTCCCCACAACCATTGACAGTTTTTGTAGTAATGTGGGTAAAACCAGATTCAGTACAGCAATCCCCAGAGGGACAGTAACAAGTAAAACCAGCGTATTAAACTCCATGGATCTCCCTCCTGATTTCATTGGTCTTTATTCGGGAAAGTTCCAGTAAATCCACATCCAGAACATTTGAACCTGTATCTTTGACACGTAAGGATCGTTCTGTACAACAATAACACGGATCAACAGAAGCAGTAGTAATTAATGCATCTGCAAGTGAAGCGCCTTTGCATGTTGCAGCAAAGGTTGGAATATTAACAAAACTCGGGGCACGTACCTTGTGGCGAATAGGCCTGTTAGTGCCATCTGAACGAATATAATGAAAAACTTCACCACGTGGAGCTTCATATCTACCAATACCCTCCCCAGGTGAAATTTCCTTAACTTTATTTAGAATCGGACCTTGCACGGTTTTGAGCTTTTCCAGACAGATTTTGCAGATCTTGATCGATTCAACGGTTTCCAATACACGAACGACCAGCTTGTCATAAACATCACCATGCTCAAGGACGATGACATTCCAATCGATCAAAGAATAAGCGTCAGTATCCTCTGATTTACGTACATCCGCAGGTACACCCGATGCGCGTGACGTTGGACCTACCGCGCAATAATTGATCGCATCTTCATGAGTAAGCACACCAACTCCGACAAGACGTGATTTTAAAACCGGATCATCATTGGCAGCTTTGGCAATCATGTCCATCTTTTGAGCAATTTCATCCATATGATCAATCAAGATGGGTATTTTATCCGGATCCACATCCTGTGCAACGCCTCCTACCCGCATCATTCCATAATGGTTGCGGTTACCGGAGATAATCTCAAACATTTGCAAAATAGGCTCTCGGTATTTCCATGACCACATCCACAATGTATCATAACCAATAAAATGACCGGCCAGACCCAGCCACAACAAATGACTGTGTATACGTTCCAATTCGCCAACCAAGGTGCGAATATAACGTGCCCTCAATGGGATTTCAATATTGTCTATATCCTCAATAGCATGCACACATGCAAGGGGGTGCGAAGTGGAACAAATTCCACATATACGTTCAACCAGGTAAATGGACTGGGTAAATGTGCGTTGTTCAGAAAGATACTCATGGCCTCTGTGCATCCAGCCTATATCAATATCAATGTCAACAATGGTTTCACCATCAACAACGATATTAAAGTATTCAGCTTCTTCCAAAAGCGGATGAAAAGGACCTACCGGAACAGTATTGGTGGTTCCATTAACATTCATGACAGCCTCCTGAAGCGTAAGGGTTTATCCAGATTTTCGGGATGGTCTTTTGACAAAAGGCGTTCTGGTTTAGGATGGTCTGTAAAAATTACTCCCCAAAACTCGTTCATCTCTCTTTCAATCCATTCCGCACCCTGAACAATAGGAGTTATTGAAGGCATTGTGGGACTATCTTTGTCTGTCATAACAACTCGGGGACAGTAATACTGACCGGTTTCATCATCAGAAAAATGATACAATACTTCAATTCCCCTATATACTTCGGTAGCTGTTGCTGTTGATAACCGGCACCCTAGTTCATTAAACAGATAACCCGTTACTTCTTTGACATGTTCAGCAGGAACCTCAAAATAGAGACGCAATGGTTTTTCAACCGTATTGGTTATTCGATCACCCATTTTATCGATAAAAGATTTCACATCAGGCATTCAGCACCTCCAAAAGCTTTGCAACACCTTCAATCATAGCCTCCGGTTTGGGAGGACATCCGGGGATATAGAGATCAATGGGAATTACATCTTCTCGTGACATGACTTTATTGTAACTGTTATTGAAGCAACTGCCTCCGGATGGGCAGGTACCGACTCCCACTACAAATACGGGTTTAGGAGCCTGGTCATATAGCTGCTTTACCCGTGGTGCCACTTTTTGATTAATAATACCACTCAACAGCAAAACATCAGCATGACGTACCGAGCCTACCAGCTTGATCCCTAATCGTTCAAGATCATATTTGGGTGTCAACAGATCCAATACTTCTATATCACAATTATTACAGGGTGATGCGCTCACATGAAACACCCATATCGATTTGGCAAGACGTTTATTATACCATCCCATATTTACACTCCTAACACGGCTAAAATGATTGCAACGAGTCCCAAGGGGGTAGCATATTTCCAGAAAAAGTTTAATGCTGTATCTATTTTGATACGGGGGTTTGTATTTTTAATGATAATCATCAAAACAACGATAAGCAGATATTTGAGTACTGCCCAAAGGATACCCATTCCTTGCAGATTAAAGCCACCCATAAACAAAAGTACCAGTAAAAATGGTAAAATCACCCACATGAGAAAATGGTTCAATTTCCAGAAAGCAAGTGGTGGACCGCTGTATTCCATAAAGGGTCCTTCAACTATTTCAGTTTCAGCTTCGGGTATATGAAATGGCGGCAGTGTCATTTTGGCTTGTATGCACAATAGACCTAATACAAAGGCAATTGCACCAGAAAATGAATTGATAAAAACTCCACTTTGTGCTTGGGCGGTAAGTATTCCCAGGAGATCAAGTTGATAACCGGATTTAATGACAGGTACCAAACAGATTAGAATGAAAACCAGTTCATCAGCCAGCAATAATTTTATCTCTCTGCCAGCTCCAATACTTGAATAGACATTACCGGTTGCAGAACCACCCAATACAACCATAACAGAAAAAACCATCAAGAGATACATGATAACAAACAAATCACCGCCAAAGCCCTGATTAAAAAATAAAGCAACACCTATGATGGTAGACAATAACACCAACACAGCAAACGCAATAAACGGTGCAGAGATGAAAAGGGAGTGCACACTGTCTTTAACAATAATGGTTTCCTTACCCAGTAATTTGAAAAAGTCATTAAAGTTCTGTAAAAATGGAGGGCCAACACGATATTGAAATCTTGCAGAGACTTTGCGATCAATCCAACCAACAGTCATCCCCAGAATGCTGGTAAATAAAAAGCCGGGGAATATCAACAAAAAGAAAATCAATTCCAGATTCATACCAATCCCTCCTTATAACGCCAGCTTGGACTTTTAACGGCCAGGTGTTCTCCGTATAGATAGACATGTTCTTTCGGATTCTCTTGTTCAATGTCTTTCATCACAAAAGTATCGTGCGGAGCCGATTTGACACATGCCGGTTGATAATTCGGATCAGCCTCTAACTGGTTCAAACAATAATCACATCTTGCTGTTATGTAATTAATAACTTCGGGGAATATAGTCCCAAAAGGACAAGCTAAAATACAGCTTTTACAGCCAACACATCTCATATTGAAACGTTTAATTGTTCCTGAGGGTTGACGTTCAAGAGCTTCAACCGGACAAGCATTTACACAAAACGATTCGGTACATTGGCGGCAATAAGAAGCAAATTCCGCAACTTCAAGTAATGAAAATGCTCCATGGTTATAACGATGAAACATGTATTCACAATCTATTGACTCTGCCGAAACATTGGCATCCAGCAGGCCGGGCACATCAATAAAAAGACGTTTCATTCCCAAATGTCCTCCTCATTCTTTATATCAGCATAAGAAAATACGGGGCCATCTTTGCAGGCATAATAGCCGCCCATTACACAATGACGACACTGTCCAAAACCACAATACATTTTTTTTTCCATCGATAAATAGATATTTTCTTCTTTAAATCCATAATTCAATAAATCCATTGTACCAAAACGCATCATAATGGGAGGTCCACATACAACGGCAGGATTCCCATCCGGTGTTAAATCGAGTCGTTCTAACAATGTAGTAACCAGGCCCACATTTTCATCCCAATCCTCTCCATCCGGCACAACATCAACCGAACGAACAAAGCGGACATTATCATATTTGTTCCATTCAGTTACAGAATCCTTATAAATACAGTCCTGAGGAGTTTTAGCCCCTGCAAAAAATGTAATACTCTTGTATCTTTCAACGTCATGCAGTAATGTCAGAAAAAGGGATCGTAAAGGTGCTAAACCACAACCACCACCCAGAATGAGTAAATCTTTGTTTTCAAATTTATCTAACGGATAGCTGGAACCATAAGGGCCACGTAATCCTACACGATCACCTATCTGGGCCTGATGAACATATTCAGTAACAAAGCCTGTTTTCATTATAGTAATATCCATTTCTTCATTAATATAATGTGATGAAGATGGTGTAAATGGACCCTCACCAATACCAGGAATGGACAATTCAATAAATTGACCGGTTTTAAAAGGGATTGCTTTTTCAGGTTTTACCCTTAATGTCCGAATGAGTGGAGATTCCTGGATCACATCATAGACAACTGCCGGGATAACCTCATACGGATTACTCATAACTCATCTCCCTCTAATTTATCCTGAGAAACTTTTTCAAATGCTGTTTCATGACCAATGTCCTCTACAACTTGACGGTAATCAATTTGAGCAGGGCAAGCTTCAGTACATCGTCCACAACCTGTACAGCCGATCTCTCCAAAATTTGATTTCATAAATAAAAGTTTGCACAGATATCTATTTCGAAACCTGGAAAACATTTGCGGACGTGGAGTCCCACCTCCTGCAACACGAGCGTACCCATTTAACTGACAGGAATCCTGTGATCTGACTTTGATAAACTGTTCGGCTTTGGACTCGTCATTTAATATAAGACAATAACAGGTAGGACAAATATTCGTACAAGCACCGCAGCCAACGCAAGCCTTTGATCTTTGCTGCCATACATTAATACTGTCATGTCTTATTTCTTCATAGTCAGTAGTTCGTACAAAATCCTGGTTAAGCTGCTCAATCAATCTTTCCATTTTATTTCGATTTGCTTCAACCTGATCCTTAACATCAGGTAAAGCATCAACAATCTCTACTTCCATAGCCATGTGTTCAACAAATTGTTTTCCTCTATCGGATCCTACAGTTATATGATAATTGCCCAATACTCTTGAGAGATTAATATCAAAACCCGCGTTAGGATATGGAGAACCATCCATTAAAGTACAATGACATGCAGGTGAGGGTTCTGAACAGTCTGTAGAAATAATCAATGTATTATTGCGCCAATGCTCATAAGAAGGATCAACAAAATTGTCTAACAATAATGCTTTATCGAGTATTGAAATGGCTTTTAAATCACATGCTTTGACACCGGCGATTATTCGTTTGATATTCTTGAATTCAGTTGGATAAATTTTTTCCCGAGGAACATAATACAGATTTTTCAAAGGATCAATGGTCCGGGTGGTATCGAGTTCAATAGTGCGTTCAGTATTAACAGGAGAAAAAACAAGTTCTTTGTTTTTAGGATTAGCCGATACAACAGGTACAATTGCCTGTTCGTATCCTAACAATTTTGATTCCTGACAAGTTTTTAAAAACTTGATAAAATCATCAGCATTTACAATCATTTTATTGCCTCCAATAAAATTACAAAGGCTAAAGATCTCAAAATTAAATCACGAATAAAATTAAAAAAGTTCTGAATATGAGAATTCCTGAATACCGGAATAATATTCAACCGGAGTGATGTAAAAAAATTGTCCCGAATAGACTTCAAATCAAAGTGCATCATCAATCCTCAAAGCATAATAGTGGCTCTAGATCGAAATACAATAATCAAAATCAGAGTAATGAATTTTTAAATACCGATCAGTTCAGTTCCAATAGTATATATCCACACCGTGCTTTTGCAATACACACAAGTCGCAAGTATTGGAATGGGCCAAAATTTGAGGATGGTTGACCGTGGCCCCAAAAGAAATAGTAGAGTGTTAGAATAAGAAAGGACAAGTTGTAATTTTTTTCACAACTCTAATAAATAATAAGAAATCAATATCAGAAAAGCAAGTATTTTTTGTAAAATTTGTGATTTTTTTCACAGATAATTACAAAATATACTAATTAAAAATCATTAAAGTAAGTTTTAAGTGGTATTAAAGTGAATAAATTTTATGGGGGTATAATTCTGTTATATCTTTTTCAATTTCAATTGAATTGGGTAATTGTATAATTATAGTAGTGCCTACTCCCAACTGGCTGGACACTTTGATTTCCCCTTTGTGACGCTTGATAATACTGTAGCACATGGATAATCCCAAACCGGTACCCTGACCCGGGGGCTTTGTTGTAAAAAAAGGATCAAAAATACGTTTAACAATTTCATTAGACATACCAGGGCCTGTGTCAGTAAATTCTGCTATGACATATTTATGATCTTGACTCATATAAGACGAAACAATAAAACATCCATCTCCTTCCATTGCCTCGGCTGCATTGAAAATGATATTCAGAAATATTTGCTGTAAAAGCCCCACATCGGCAAATATTTGACCAATAGTAGGATTGAGTTCAATTTTCATATCTATTTTTTGAAATAATGATTGGTGCTTGACCAGATCCAAAGTACTAAGAATAATTTTATTCAAATTTACAATAGCAGCTTGCAAGTGCGATTGTCGTGAAAAATCGAGCAATCCATAGATAATTGCTTTACACCTCTCAGCTTCGTGAATGATTCGGGTCAAATCAGAAAGATCAGGGTCATTTTTGTCTTTTTGCTCAAGCAGTAAATTCGCAAAAACCATAATCCCACCCAGTGGATTATTCAACTCGTGGGCAACACCCGCTGCAAGTTGACCAACCGAGGCCATTTTTTCAGATTGCACAAGTTGTTCCTGCGTGCGTTGAAGTGCTTCAATTGAAGAATTTAGTTCCTTGTTATTGGTTTCCAGCTTATTCTGTATTGTTTCTAGTTTTTCTACAAGAAAGGGTAAACACATTTCAGCTTCTGCAAGTCCCTGAAAAACTGCAATTGCTTTTTCACGACAAGAATTATATCCGCAAGCACCACAGTTCAATTCATCATTTGGTTTTCGCTTACCTGTGAAATATAAAATATTTTGAATTTCTTTTTGTGTTGGTGCTGGCATTAGCTGATAATCGTTACTGAACCTGCGTTTACAATCTATAGGATATATAAAATTTTTAAAACCCTTTTTACTCTGCTTCTTTTTAATGTAATTAACAATCTTGTCTTTTTTTACAAAAACAGAAAGTGGAGTGTCAATTTTAGGTCCATTGATACAACCTTCACAAAATAAAAGATCAAGGAATTTGGCTTCAATTTCACCATTGGATGATTTTTGAAGAATTTCCATAACCCTGTCCCGACCTTCGGTAATGATAACATCATTATCCATAATATCTGATTGCAGATCAGCACTTTTCAATAATCCACCGGATATAGGAAACAACCTTCCCCAATTTACTTCAGGGCCATCAAACTCTCGAGGGGGCAATTCTGTAGGATCAATATGCATTCGATAAAATAGCGCTTTTACTTCTTCAAAAGTCAATACTGCATCAATTACGCCCGCAACGTTCTTGTCTGTCATTTCCTTTTTTTTGGCAATGCAAGGACCAATAAAAACTATACGGGTAGATTCTCCTAATGCTTGTTTGAGAAAACGACCGGTAGCGATCATAGGTGATACAACAGGAGCCAGGCACAATGTCAAAGCAGGATCATATTTCTCTATATAATTCACAATTGCAGGACAAGGAGAAGAGATAATAACTGGCATAACCTTAGATTGATAAAGCAGTTGATATTCATAGCTTACAATGTCTGCACCCAAAGCGACTGGGAATATTTTGGAAAAGCCTGCTTCAGCTAATGCTGAAATAATTGTATCTGGATTATTTTCTGGAAAAGCAGCAGGAAAAGATGGTGCTAGGATAGCAACAACAGGAGTATTATTTTTTAAAAAATCTAAAGTTGGTGCAAGATCATCTCGAATTTGTTTAGCATTTTGTGAACAAACACGAACACAATAACCGCAAGCAATACATCGTTCGGCCATAACTTTAGCTTGACCGTTTTCAACTTTGATAGCTTTGGCAGGACAATTCCTAACGCATGAATAACAGCGTTTACACTTGTGTTCAATAGTCGTAACAACGGGAACCGGATTCATGATCACATCATTATTTATATTTTTAAATAACAAATTTCAAAAATCATGATGTAAAGTATTAATCGGTATCTATTGTAAGGAACTGGCAAGTCGATCTGGATAAGAACTGAGAAGGCATAATCATATTCAAGATGAAAGGTATATAAATAAAAATAATTGCTACAATCTTAAAAAGCAAGTTAAAAATAAGATCAATTTCAACAAATCATCTCATTTTGTTAATTCAAGAGCGTTTTTGATCATTGCATTAACAATTATATCTCCAAGAAAAGGGCCATAAAAACTAACACTGGTTTCATAACCTGACTGATGATATTCCTTTTCGCTTAGAATGTAACTGATCCATTCATTAGCCAAACCACCAATGACAGGATATTTTACTCTGGCTCGTAGTTCAGATTTAACTTTTAAACCCAGTTCACAGATTAATTCACCGGGTGTACCTGCGATAATCAAATCCCCTAGTCGTAATGAATTGAGAACCACTTTTTCAGGACTCATGATATCCAAAATTATTTTCATTACCTGATCATCAATGGCATATTCCCCCCCTCCTGTTTGAGCGAATTTGGGATGGGCACTACGCTCCGGCAATTCGAAAGCATCAGCATAATAATCAAAAACTATGTCAGCATGAGGATAAATGGATTGATGTAATTGAAAAGCATGCTTTGCTATGGTTCTGCCATAACGTTCAGCCTTTTCATAATGACTTGCTCCAAATTTTTCAACAGGAGACAAATCACCCTGGGCACCATTGTAATACATGGCAGTAACTCCATGTCCTATCCAGGCTTCAAGTTCTCGCTGCAAATAACCGGGCCAGCCAGCAGACACCCACATATCATTCTCATCCATAAATGTGGGATGAGCAGTCCAGTTCACCAGTACCGCAAGAGGATTACCATTTAACAGGTCGATACGTGTAACAGTCAAATCCGGGTCAATCATTTCATCATGGCGGCGGTTACGATTCAAACCATCCAGTTGCACCCTACCCGTACCAACCTTGACAGGTTGCAATTCACTACCGGCACTTTTGATACAATTTACAATAACATCAATGACAAATTTTAATAGCTCGGGTTGATAAATCCCAATTTGTGGACTGTTGAGTATATTTTTATCATTCAACGCGGTCATATCCAGGCTAGTATGAGAATGGCTTGGCAACAGCAAAACATTCTCCATTGACCAGCGGGATGAACCTAAAGCATCTATAACCTGAGTTTTAACATTAGGAGGCAAGGCAAGAATATCTAATGTAACGAGTGCAAATTCTTTTTCTGCATCCTTAATAACCAATGATTTTACCCAAATATCATCATGCACTGCCTCGGCAGGTTTACTCATCCGGGCTCCATAACCGCCCAGAGCAAATTGCATTTCAAGAGGTGGAGTTAATTTTTCGGAAGCAATACCTGCTTTTAACGTACCAGCAAAACTATTAGTATTAAAAACAATTAATATCCAAATTATGAATTTCAAGTTTTTCATCTCTTCCTCTCTATTGACTCCAGAGTGTAAGAAATTATTTTATAAACACCAACCGTTTTGTAATGGATTGGTTGTTATCAAGCAATATCCGGTATAAATATATACCTGACGAAACCAGTGTACCGCTATCGCTGGTACCATCCCAAAGTAATGTATGGACTCCATTGGAATAACGTGATTCAGTAATCGTTTTTACTTTTTGTCCCTGAATATTATAAACGTTAATTTCAACATTACCTGAAACCGGTAAATGAAATTCTATCAATGTGTTTCCATTAAATGGATTTGGATAGTTTTGCATTAATGCAAATTTATCCGGTATTGTTGATTCATCTTCATCCTCAATTGCAGTTGTAATATTAAAATAAGGATTTCCACCATAATACCCCATATCATTACGTACCGTTCCTTTGGCAGGTAAATTTGCTCTACCGGGATTAACTGGATCCTCAATATCATTATATGATACCTCAGGATTACCAGCATCTATACAAGGTGATAGATCAGACAAAGTAAAATCCCCGTTCTCAGGTGAAATCAAGAGTGGATCAGAATAGAAATTTCCTTTACCCCAATTAACTTTTCCCTGAATTCCTGCAAGAGAGGTGACATAAAAAGGATTGGTTGTATCAATACAACAATATTGAAAAGTGACTTCAGCAGTACCACTTGAATACACTATATCCTTATTGCTACTAAAGTTTTGCCATAAAATAGAATTCATAAATTTAATTGAATTATTGATACCACCACAATATATTATTCCACCAAGTCTTTCTGAAAAATTGTTATATATTGTACAATTTTTAAAATTAAATTTTGAATGTAAACTAAAAATTAAACCACCACTTTGATCTGTGATATTATCACTGATCAAACAATTTTTAAAAGTTGAATTTGAATTGAAAAAATCATAAAGTCCTTTCCCGCTTGCAATATTATTTTGAAATTGACATTTTTGGAAAACAGGATTAGCATCAACACAATAAAATAAAACAGTTTCTTCAGGTATGGCATTATTATTAAATATAGAAGAATAGAAAAAAGGTGATGTTTGATTTAATTTAAAAAGAGTTTCTTTTAAATTTAAATTAGAGAAATCATAGAAAAATAGACTATCATCGTTACCTGAATTAATAAATTCAAAATTTCTAAATGCTGAATCATTATTCAAAGTAACAAACTTGATCATTTCATCTTTAGTGCCGTTTGCTACTAATTTCCCTGCATCTCTGACAAATATAGTACTATTTCCCATAAATCGAACAGTAACCCCAGGATTAATTTGTAACGATGTACCATTATAAATATAAATATCATTATATATATTATATGGCGAATTGGATAAGGTCCATATATCGGAAGAATCTAGAGCAGTAATTTTAGTTCCTAAATAAGTACTGGCAGTAATATTTACATAGTCCGATTTATCGTTGTTATATTTAATAAATAATTGGTTATCAAAATCACCTTCAATATTAACAGATTTGAAAACCACAAGAAAACTGTCAATCTGTCCTGGAAGTAATAACCTGGAATTGTTATTGAACAATCCCCCGTTAAATTCTTTTAATTTG
Organism: bacterium; assembly: GCA_963693055.1. Lineage (GTDB taxonomy): Bacteria > Zhuqueibacterota > Zhuqueibacteria > Residuimicrobiales > Krinioviventaceae. Next base: position 2,477,699 of record OY843751.1, on the reverse strand, counting down.
AACAGTGTTGAATCCGTCAGCTTTATGCTATTGATGTTTATATTATTAGGGCTACCATTTTTTAAATATATTTTTTCTGATTTATCAAAATTTAAATTAATTTTACCAAAACTAATCTTACCGGGTGAAACAGTCAGTTTTGTCTTACTTGAATATTTAGCAGATTCAGTACCTCCATAAATCCCCATATTGATACGATATCCATTTGGCATGGGTTCTTTATCAAAAAAATCATCAGGATCGCCTGCATCTATACATGGTGATGCAGGATTTAAAGTAAAATTACCTTTTTCAGGACCTACGAATAATGGGTTAGAGTTTATATTACCCTTTCCCCAAACAACTAAATTTCTTATTTGTCCAGACTTGTTACCCTGGTGACCTAGTTCAATTTCTCTGAGGTCTAATGCAGAATAACTTACTGATAAGGTATCAAGATAACCCGTATCAAAAACATATAAATCAACATTATTGTATATTATTGAATTCTTTATGTGAATTGAGTTAAAATGCCGATAAGTATCAGTATTATCTGATAATTTACCACATAATGAATTACCATATATCACGGAATTATTTAATTGGAAATTAGATTTTTGGGAATTAAAAATGGTATTACATGTATTATTTGATACTGTTATATGTTCAAGAATAACATTACTAGATTGATCAAAATTAAATAAACTGGTAAAATTGTTGTTATATGTTACTTTAATAAATTTTATTTGTGCATCACTATGAATAATATTTATTAGATTTATATTAGACACTTTATCATTATTAGTAAATAAACAATTTTCTATTAACGGACTCGATTGATTAATTACAAGCACACCATAATTGTTTGAATAACTAGAGTTTTGAATTTTTATCCCTGAAATATGACAAAATTTCAATGTATCATCATTGCTTGACTTGTAAAAATATATTCCACGCCAACCCAGATCAGCATTTTGGGCAATAAAACGTATTGAATCATTCACTGTACCGTTTGCAATCAACTGGGCATTTTCAGAAATATCAAATTTCAAGTTACCGTTAAAAACAACAGAAACACCAGGTTCAATTATCAACGTCTCATTAGCAGGAATTTTAATATTATTATTAATAACATACGGACTTTTATCTTTTGTCCATACTCCACTTACCAATTGAGAATCAATATTCGTTCCTGATATAGAATTAATATCTATAGGGATAATACAATCATCACCATCCTCAATGGAAATGGTTAATGTTTCATGTAATTCCATCAAATCAGTATGATTCAAATCAATTATCAAATTAAAATCGTCCTGAACACCGGGAGGCAATATATATTCAGAATTCTTAATATATTGCTCATTTATATTTTTAATTTGAAAATGTGTACTATCTGATAAAACAAAATCAGTAATTTTCAAAAGTTTATCTGTACCGTTAACAATATTAATTTTTTTCTTATCTCTAAAAGTATTTGATAGTTGAGTAAAATAAATAGCATTGGGTAAAGACGTTAATCTGGGGTGATGTTGCTCTGTAGCACTCTTTGTTCCACCATATGCTCCCATATTAATACAAAAACCATGTGGGAATGGTTCATCCAAAAAATCAGAATCAGGATCTCCTGCATCAATACAAGGTGATTCAATCTGCAAATGAAAATCTTGTCCTGTTTGAGTAACAAACAGTGGATCAGCAGTTATATTACCTAACCCCCAAATTATATCGTTCCCGGGTTGCCCCAAGTTGACATCCGGATCAATTGCATCTTCATCAATTGAATCAAAACAATTAAAATTCAACGCTACTGTACTTTTCTCATGAGAATTAGATTGCTCCAAAGTTATATGAAATGGTCCGCTTCCATGAATATTATAATTTGATGTAAAAATAGAATTAAGTATAGATGTATTTCCAGGTCCAATTAAATGCAACACGCCAGAATTTCCAGATTTATAACTTGCCACATTATTACTAATTGTTACATTTGACAAAGTTAAATATGAACTTTTGGCATAAATAGCAGCACCTCTTTTAAGTGAAACATTTCTGGTGAATAAAGATTGGAAAAATATTGATGTAGAATTATGTGCATATACTGCTCCTCCATATGGAGCATTATTATTAATAAAATGCGTTTGAATAAACTCGGGGGTACTTGAAGTAAAATAAACGGCGCCGCCTAAATTTGCACTATTGTTTATAAACTTGCAAGATTTGAAAATTGGAGAACTGTTACTAATAAAAAACACTCCACCGGCAGCTTCTTCATTTTTAAAATCGGTAAAATTGCAAAACAAAAGCGAGTCATCATCACCACTATAATAGATTTTAAATCCTGCCCAATTTTCAGTATCATTAAGAGAGATAAACTTTATTGAATCAGATTCTGTCCCCTTTGCCAATAATTCACAAGATTTATCAACATTAAATGTATAAGGCCCTTTGAATAATACTGTAACTCCAGGTTCAATTAATAAATTACTATTAGGCTTTATACTGATATCATCTATTATATAATAAGGTGAATTTTCTTTGGTCCATATCCCACTTGTTTCTCCACCATATACAACAGAACCCGTATTTTCAACACCGTATCCAAATAATTCCAAAGTTATAAATCGTTTCAAATCATCATTCATAGCAACGACTTTGATCGATCCTTTTACTAAACCTAGAGTGTCTGGCATACAATTAACAAAAATCTTTAAGGAATCACCAGCCTTAATTGTTATATCAGTCAACTTTTGCACATAGCTGTCATTAGTCAAGCTTGTATAAAAATTTGGGGATGTAATAATAGAATCAACGACAACATCTATATCATAATTATTATAAATATAAAAAGATTGTGAATCTGAATAATTCTGAATTTTTGAAGCAGATAATTGTAACTCGTAGCAACTTGGGTTAAGACCATGCATATTTTTATGGGAAGGTGAAATATTAAATATACCTCTGTATATATCACGATATTGATATGGTAAATCTGAAGGCAACAAATACCAACATTGCTGTATTGCATTTGGAGAATTATCTCCCCAACCAAAATTCAAATGAAAGTATCCATTAGTATTGTATCCATCAACAATTGCCACATGTGTTTCCATAGATAAAAGAACAGGTAAAGCATTTATAGCATTTTGTTTCAACTGTTCATAAAAATTATCATCGGAAGCGTATATAATATCGGCATTTTTGTATCCCATTCTTTCTATTAAAACAGGTACAATATCAGCTAACACGGCACCTGATGATGCATATGTGTAATCAGTTTGAATTATCAAACCACAAGCAAACATTAGGGCCGCAATCTCAGAGTCAGTTAAATAATTAAAATTATTATAATTTGTCTGTATAGTTGAAAGATATGAATTCAACATTTCAAAGTCAGGATAATCAAGCGAATCGCTATATTGATCTATCAAAAGACCACGAGTTCGGGTTTTATAACTGTCTTGCTGACTCACTTTTAAATCGCCAATATAATGATGATAATTTACCAATTGAGCAAAAGCTACTGGAATACATCCTGCTAACGATCTATTTTTCAAAAAATCATCCATTGGACAAAAATCGTTAAAAGGGCTATTTTGATGCCATGTGGATTCTATCCAACCACCTGTTTTGGTACTGTTTTCAGGTGGCCATTGTTGAAAATCATCAGTACCCAAAATTGAACCAAGCATATTGGACTGGTCAGTAATGTTCTTGTACGCATTACTGTAGTAAATCTTTTCAAGATCACTGGATAATATTTTAACTAAAGGATGCTCAGAATCAAAAGTCCAATTTTGATCAAAAGAATAAGCCAAGATTTCAGGCAGATTTTCATCAGTGGATATTACAATAAAACCAGAAGGATTAAGGTTTACAATATATACATTGGGAAATAATGATGAAAAAGATTCGACTTTTTTGATTGAATAAATGATATTATCAATAATTTTATCATTAGATTTTGACTTTTGAATAAAATCGTTAACAACCGATTCAATATTGGTTTGAGTAAAACCAATTGTTGTAAAAAATAACGTTAAAAGAATTACTCTATACAATTCTTTTTTAAGCATAATCACACCCCTCGAGTTTTAGAATTTGAATTGCAAGAGTGAATAATTCCGAATTTAAACTGGAATTACACCCCCAATATTGATTATTATTTTTAAAAACTAGTTAAAATCTATATAATTATCAACCTATTTTAAAAACACTAATCGTTTTATAATGGATTGATTATCATCCAGGACTACCCTGTATAGATATATACCCGACGAAACCATAACACCGTTATCATTTGTACCATCCCAGGTTAATTTGTGAATACCGATATCATAACGAGTATCTGCCAATGTGGTAACTTTTTGACCAAGCGTATTAAAGATTTCGATACGCAGGTCACCGGATTTGGGTAAATGAAATTCAATTACTGTATGCCCATTAAACGGATTGGGATAGTTTTGCATTAAAACAAATTTCACCGGAACAGAAAAATCGTCTATAGAAATATCCGTTGCAATATAAGCTTTAGGATTCCCTCCATACATTCCAATATCGTTGCGAATGGTACCCATGGCTGGCCAAAGGGCCATACCATCAGTAGATGGATCCTCAAGATCATTACTCAATAAATCCGGATCACCTGCATCAATACATGGAGAGGTATTAGATAAAACAAAGTCATTATTTTCTGCATTGGTAAATAGTGGATCACAATATATATTACCCTCTCCCCAATTCAATTGCCCCCAATTGCTACCTATGGCGTCTACAAGTTTTGCACTTGAATCGATACAACAAAAATTTGTATTCAGTTCTGTCGTGGCATTAGAATAGACAAAGGATCCTTTTGAAGCATAATTATTCCAAATAATTGAATTTTGGAAATTTAAACTATTCTTTAAATTACAATGCACAACTCCCCCCAACCCTTTGGCGCCATTGTTATATATTGTACAATTTATAAAATCGAAATTAGAATTATTTGAATAGGCTACACCACCGGTTTCATAACAATAATTATTATTAAATAGAGTATTTTTCAGCAAAATATTTGCACTATTAGCATAGATAATACCTTTGAGTTCTGATTTGTTATCAATAAACTTGCAATTTAAAAAAATGGCATCAGATTTATCACAACAAATCAATCCATTTGAAGTATTGCTGTAATTTTTAATAAAATCTACATTTTTAAAAACGGTACCGGTTTGATATAAATAAAATAGAGCATTGTATTGTGGAGCATTATATGCAAATTTTTTAAAAGTGCAATATTCAAGTGTATCATCAACACCACTGTTTAAAAATTTAAAGCAATTTTTTTGAATCAGTGAATCAGTTTGTAAAAAAACAATTTTATTATCAGGTATGCCTTTGGCTAAAAGTTGAGATTCTTTATTTATTGTCAGTGAAAATGGTCCTAAAAACTTGACTATTACTCCGGGTTCTATTACCAATTTCGAGCTATCTGGTATTTCAATATCTGTTAATATATTATATGGAGAATTGTCCTGGGTCCAAATACCAGAAACATATTTATTAGAGATTTTACTACCAAACAAAGTTTCTGCCAAAAGATCTACTGTATCATTACCACATTCAACGGAACTAAGATAAATTTCACTTGAACAACTAAATTCAGATTCATCCATAGAATTAAAAATTACAGAAAAACTATCAATATCACCGGAATGTAAAGTGAAATTTGTTGAAAAATCCGTACTACCCCAATCATCAGTTAATCGAAAAAAAGTTGTATCTAAAAGTGCCAGATCAGTGATTTGTATATCATACTCGCTGCCATTTTTCAAATATAGATTTTTCTGGTGTTCATAAGAAGGATCAACTCGATTAAAATGTATTGGGTCTGGAGCAGCAGTAAGAAAAGGACCTTGAGTATTGGCTGCATAGTCTGTCCCCCCCCAAAACCCCATATTTATTCTGTAGCCATGAGGAAAAGGTTCATCTCCATGATCATCCGCCGGGTCTCCTCCATCAATACCTGGTGATGCTTGTTGTAACCGAAAATCATTGTATTCAGGATCAATAAATAAAGGATCAGTGAAAACATTACCTTTTCCCCATACTATGTTTCGGCTATCCGAATGATATTGAACAGGAATAAGAATCCAATCAGAAAAACTGGTATCAACACAAGAATATTCTACTAAAACCGTATCACGATTACCTGGATTAATAATAGGCAATTCAATATTATTCCAAATGATAGAATTTTTGATTACAATTGAATTATAATTCAATGTTTGTGATGAATTGTTAAATGAACCCTCACCAAAGTTTTTTGTTATTACACAATTATTTAGCAGAAAATTACCCGTTTGATCATAAAAAACCATTTTAATAGAATTATTGTAGATTAAAACATGATTAAATAATAATGTAGAATGCATATTGGTAAATAATTGAGAAGAAGAAAAATTGTCATAAATGCGACAATAATTAAATGAAAATGAATCCTGATCAATATAAATAAGACCAAAAAAATCTGACTTGTTTTTAAAAAAATTACAATGCGATATAAAGGGCTTTGAATTAAGAATAGACATTGCACCATGTCTATAATAAAATTGAGATATATCTGCATAATCCCATCTTATATTAGAAATATTACAAAATGTCAGACTATCATCACAATCACTATTACGGAAACACAAACCGTTCCAACCTAATGAACTATCTAAAGCAGTAAAAGTAATGGGCAATCCGGTTGTCCCATTTGCAATCAATTTGGAATTTTGTAAAACATGAAAAGAAGCCTTGCTGGAAAAATAAACAGTTACACCAGGTTCAATTTTTAAAGAATCATTTTGTTTAACAAATATGTAATCGTTAATTATATAAGGGCTATTTTCAAGAGTCCAAACACCGGAAACTTGACCACTATCTATTGTTGTAGCTAGAAAAGAATTGCAGAATACAGGAACAGATACATTAGGCGCATTTTCGAGCTGAATAAAAACAGAATCATCAACTGATATTAAAGTCGAATCAGATAAATCTAATGTTAAAATCAAGCTATCAATGCTGCCTGATTGAATTATTAATTTTCCATTATCAATATATTCCTGAGGTAAAGAAAGTGAATAAATATCTGTATTATTGTTAGAAATATTATTTATAACAAGATTTTCATTACAACCATTTTTTAAATAGACTTTTAAAAAATTCAAGGAATCAATTTTAACGTTATCAAACAAGGCTGGAAAGGGATTAACAGCAAGTCTAGGTGAATCAGTTGTTGTTGCTTGATCTGTTCCCCCATAAGCACCTAGATTCGTACAATACCCGTGAGGAAATGGCTCTTCTCCAACATCAATTGAAGGATCACCAGCATCAATACATTGTGAAATTGATTGCAAATGAAAATTATAATTTTCAGGATCAACAAATAATGGTTCAACATCAATATTACCATAATTCCATTTTATAATAATATTATTATAATAAGTATATTCATAAAATGAAGATTCAGAATGCCTGTCAATATTGCTAAATCCAAATTCAATAACAGTGCTATTCCAATGATTATCTAGGAGATAAAGATTATGCCCCAAATCTGAAGCATTGTTACTAAATAAAATAGTATTATTTATAAATATTTTTTCTCCACCATCTATAGTTAATCCACCACCTCTTTGACCAGCATTATTGTGAGAAATGGTAACATTTACTAAAGATAAATCCGATTCATAAGAAAATATTCCACCACCATTAATTGTAACTGAATTATCACAAATTAATGTTTGATGAATATTAATATTTGAAAATTCAGAATAAATGGCTCCACCTAATTTGGCTGTATTGTTAATAAATGAACACTGATAAAATTCAGGTTTAGAATAACTGCAATAAAATGCACCACCATTTTCAGCAGTATTATTTGAAAAATTACAATTGCTGAAAAAAGTATTTGAAGAATCAAGGTATACAGCTCCCCCATTATCATCTTTGTTCTTTGAAAATTGAAAATCACAAAAAGAAAAACTATCATCGTCAGCCGAAGAAAGTAAATTTATACCTTTCCATCCTATTTGTTCATTCTCTGAAAAAAAATTAATGGGATCAAATTCGGTTCCTCTTGCAATAATCTTTGCATCTGAACTAACATTTATCTTATATGGACCTTGAAACTCAACTTTAACTCCAGGTTCAATAATCAATGAATCTCCGGGAATTATGTCAAGATCACCAATAATATATTGATGCGAGTCCTTTTCCCATACACCATTTATGTTTCCTGTATAAATCACATTTCGATTGTCTGGTACTCCATAGCAAGCAAGATCAACTGTTTTATATCGATTTAAACTATTTTCTGTTGATAATATTTCAATTTTCCCCTCAAAAATACCAAAGCTATCTGGTATGCAACGTACATATAATTCTATATTTTGTAATGGAGGAATAGAAAACTCGCTAATTAAGGTAGAAAAAGTATTAGAATCTAAACTGATCTGAAAATAATCAGAAGAAGTAATTTTATCAATTTTAACTATTTCATCACCTGAATTTATAATATTAAAATTCATCACATTAGATTCAGTATTTAACAAGGTTGTATCAAAATACAAGAGGCTATCACTTACTGATAATGTAGAATTTGCTGCAAAAGAAGGTTTAATATTAAATACAGCAGAATAGATTTTATCATATTGATATGGCATACCGTCTGGTAACAGATACCAGCATTGTTGAATTTGTGTAGGTGTACCGGAACCCCATCCAAAATTCATATGAAAAAAACCATCTGTATTATATCCATCAACAACTGCAATATGAGCCCCCAAACTTATGGGTACAGGCAACGCATTCATCATGTGTTCAATTAACTGGTCATAAAAGCGCACATCTGAATACCTGGAAAAAATTGCAGAAGAATAGTCGAATTTATTTATTAGAGCAGAATCTACGTCAGCAAGTGCAGCACCTGACACATCTGAAGTAAAATCCATATGAACAAGAATTCCACAAACAAAATTCAAAGCAGCAATTTGATCACTAGTCAAATCAACACCGGTTTCATAACAGGATTGAATCTCATTGAGAAACGTATTCAAAGTTGAAAAACCTTTAAAATCCAGGATTTCACTATCCTGATCAATACGCATTTTTCTATAACCGGTAATATATCGGTCTACCTGAGAAAATTGAAAATCACCAATAAAACGATGATATTGTACAATCTGTGCCATTGCAGTTGCCACACACCCTGTAATAGATCTTTTATTAGTATAGGTATCTATTGGGCAAAACTGATTATATGGATTTTTCTGGTGCCATGTGGTCTCTATCCACCCTCCAGTGGATGTAGAACCCAGAGGTGGCCAGGATTCCAGATCATTCACATGGTTATTATTATCAGGTGATGTTTCAACAGGATTTAAATTAGTAGTATAGAAATACTGTAGATCATTTTTCAGAAAAGCTCTAAATGGATTCTGTGAATCCGGCTCCCAGTTTGAATTCACAGAATACGCGACAGGCCTTTCAAGGTGCTGGTTATCCACAAATACCAGAAATCCCTGAGGAGACAAATGAACAATGTAAACAGGGACTGTAAAATCAGTTAACGTTTCGATTGAGCTGATATTGATATGTGTTTGATCAAGAGATTTATGAATGAAAGAGTTATCTAAAAAATTTTGAGCGATATTTTGAATCTCTGGCTTTCCCAAAGCCAGAGATAAGCTTGATACAAAATATATAATAACAAAAGCAATTAACTTTTTCATAATTCCCCCAATATAATTTATTATAATTTTTTAAACATCAATTACTTTTTCTCTTCTTGTTCCTTTTTCATTTTTTCAGCAATTTTTAAAGCACGTGGGATATTACTTTTCACTATTTGTAAATTATATTTATTAAATAAATGTTCTTCAAATTCTTTATTCAACTCATTTTCAAAACGTACCTGGTGCGCACTAAGCACTTTAGATAAATCTGCCGGATTTGTCGATTTTTCAAGTTCTGTCTTTAGTTCATCAACTTTGGCAATGGCTTTATCACGAACATTTTTTTGGTATACCAAATTTTTCATCAATAATTGTTTATAATTATCACTCTCTTGAACAACTTTAGGGTCTTGTTCAAAACCCAAAGTTTTGGAAAATTCTGCCATAATATGTTGTTCACATAAAGATTTAAAACGTTTTTGAAATTCTTTATAATTATCCGGAGATTTTTTAATGCTTCGTATAACTTCACCTGCAACAATGTGTCCACCTTTAAAAGTGGCTAAAACCAGCTCAAAATTTTCAGGTGGGAAATGGGAAAAGTCCATAAATTTATAGGGCATTGTTGTATCTGAGCCCGTTGTTTTTACAATTTTATTTATATTATCATAATGTATTTCAAGCTCATATTTATCTTTAACACTGCTAAATTTCTCGTCAAGAATTTCCTGCATTACATGCTTTCGGGAATTGTACAAACTTTTCCATATTTTATTTTCTGCATCTTGAAAGGATGGGACAGGTACATTCCGAATTTCTCCTTTAAATACAACATACCAGCCTTCATAACCTTTGACAGGAGCGGAATAATGTCCCTGTTTTAAAGTATCCATAACAGCACGTAAAACTTTATCACCCAAGGATTCACGAATAATCCAACCTAAATCTCCGCCCTTTTTATTGGTAGTTATATCCTGAGAAAAAGTTTCAGCAAGCTTGTGGAAATCCTCCCCTTTTTCAAGTTTGGAATAAACTTGTTCAATTACTTTTTTTTGAGATCGGTCAAACTCACGAGTTGAAGTTTTGGGTACCGGTCGCATAATATAATACATATGATATTGAGGTGAAAATTCTGCATAATATTTTTGAATAAGACTGTCTGTAATAACAGAATCTATGATCATTTTTCTCATATATTCATGAAACAGTATTCTGCTATTGTTTTTATTGTAAAGTTCAATAAAAGCAGTATCAGAATCTATCTGGGTAGCAAATCCTTCTGCTACTGATAATTTTGTAATAGCTAATTTGTGAACAATATCCTCAAGATTTTGTTCATTAGGAACAAAATTGGGTTTATAACGGGTGCTTTCAAGAAAGTGATTTACATAATCATCAATTGTAATTGAACCACCATCAAAGATTGCAATATTGGTTGAGGTATTTTCTGAACAAGAAAAGATTAAAATAGAAAAAGACAACAATAAAAAAAGTTTCAATTTGAGCATTTCACCTATCCTGTTTTACATAAAAAAAGATGGGACTGTCGGAATGACAATCCCATCTAATATAATCAGAAAAAATGATTATTTCAAGAGAACCATATTTTTGGTAACAGTCATTTGATCTGAAACCATGCGGTAGAAATAGATACCACTGGATACAGATTGGCCAGCATCGTTCATACCATTCCAATTAACAGTATGTTCACCAGCAGCCATTTTGCCATCTACCAAAGTACGGATTTTTTGACCTAATGTATTAAAAATTTCAATACTTACGTCAGCAGATTGTGGAACAGTGTAGCTAATAGAAGTTGTTGGGTTGAATGGGTTTGGATAGTTGTCACTCAATTTGTAACCTTCAACAACTGCAGCACCGTCAGCAATGCCTGTAGCTTCAGCAATTACAATTTCGCCACGTGCAGTCATATCACAACCCCAGTCATCAGCAGGAGTTTCATTAAAACCAGCAATACCAACAACATCACCAGGTTTCAATATTTCCTGGTTATATTGTTCCATCCACCACATTTTAGCAATAGTCATGCTTGTACCAACTTCTAAAAAGTCATCGCCCCAAGCATGTGCATTCCAGAATACTTTACCTGTTTCAAAATCACCGCCATTTGCAAGGTAAGCATCAAATTTCATTGCAGCAGCAGAATCAGGATCAGTTACATCAGCATCAGTGAATTCCCAGGTGGTACCACCATCATTTTCACCAACATACTGTGACCAATCAGCCAACCACCAGTTAACTGCAGCAACACCAGAATTTTTGATTCCAGCACTGTCTGGATCTGGAGCTGATTTATAGGTACGTGCACCAAATTCTACCCAAAGTTCAGTTCCGATAGGATCAGTATTTTCAGCACCCTGGCTTGCAAGGTAACCAACCGGAGTATAGTGACCTTCATAGTAATGAGAATTCCAACCAGTAGTAGGATCATTGTCAAAATCCAATAATACATGGTAATAACCACGTGAACGCTGAACTGGAACACCTTCATAGTCGCCTTTATCAGCTTCGTTGGGCCATACAGGACCGCCCCACATTTTCAGATTCCAATACAAAACTTCTGTATCAGTCTGATAAAAAGCTTTAACTTCTTTGATATCAACATTATCAGTAACAGCTGCACCAACATCAGCAGGATACAGACCATCAACATTGTCAATAGCAGTAATGATTGGTTGCATACCTGCCCAATCAGATTCGTCACCATCAAAATTAATAGCATTTGGACGCATAGGCATTGCAGGACAAACCATTTCGCCACGTGTTGGAATGTCAGTACCCCAATCATCAGCAGGAGTTTCAATCATTGCAGTGATACCAATAACATCACCTTCCTGGAAATAACTCTTGCCTTTGCTTGCAAACCAATGTTTCAATGGAGTCAATTCCATTGCAAACTCGATCCAGTCTTCGCCCCATGCATGGGCCATATGGTAGTATTTGTCTTCTGCAAGACCTTCAAGATCACTACTTCCGATCTGTAATGCACCACTCCACTGAAATGATTTAGCAGAGTCGGGATCATTGACTTCAGTATCGAAAATTTCATAATCAGTTCCACCATCTGAAACTGCATCATATTCAGAAACATCAGCTGCAAAATAGCTAACAGATTTGATACCAGAGTTTTTAATACCAGCACTGTCCGGATCTGGAGCACTGCGGTATGTGTAGAAACCTGTACCAATAACAGCTTCAGCACCAATATGTTCCTGACCTTCAACGCCCTGGCTTTCAAGATAACCAACCGGGGTATAATGAGCTTCATAGTAACCGGAATTCCAACCGGTTGAAGGATCATTATCAAGGTCCAACATTAGATGATAATAACCACGTGAACGTTGCACTGGTACACCTTCGTATTCGCCTTTGTCAGCTTCATTTGGCCAAGCCGGGCCGCCTTGAAAACGAATAAAAGTATAAGCAACGTTGTCAACGATTTTTGCACGAACATGTTTAACATCAACATTATCCGTGATTGCTGCACCGACTTCTGCCGGGAACAAACCGTCTACATTGTCTTCGCCAACGATTTGAATTGGATCCATAGCCCAATCTGAGCTATCGCCATCCATAATCATATAATCGGCGAATACTGCTGTACTGAAAGCACACATGCTTAATAGTACAAGAACAATAGCCAAGTGTTTCATCATGGTTCCTCCTTAATTAAGTGATTGTGACTGGTTTATTTATTAGGTGGTAACTAACTCTAATTATAGTATAACCATTTTAAATCAACTGTAGGTGCAACAGCTTCACCTGAAAAATTATTTCTTAGAAAAAAAGGAAACTTTTCTTTTTTCCCTTCATTCAGGTTTAATGTGTCTAAAACATTATAATGAATTACTATTGGATATTGTTTTTTTAACCCATCAAGTTTATTATTTATTTCCTGCAAGTGTTTTTCATGTAAAATACGATTATAGATCTCATTCTCATATTTATAAAACCGAGTAGTATCAACATCAGCAATTCCTAATTCAGTATAACGGTTTTTAAAATATTCCTTCATTTCATTTTCTGTGACATTATAATCTTTAATCATTTCATAGCGTGTTATGTCAAATGTCCATTTGTCACGCCATATTCTCAAATCCTGATGAACCTTGGTAGAATCAAGGAAACCTTCATTTTTAGCAATATTTACAAATGCATCATTTTTTATCATTGTACCAATTTGTGTAATTAGCATCTCCCGGAACAAATCATATTCCATGGGTTGATTCAAAGAACTACGATAATAATTTAAATAGTCCAAAAGATCTGAAACTGTTTTAATGCCAGAGCTTGTTGTTACCAAGGCTTCATTTAGCAATTCTTTTAAATCAAAAATATATTGTTTTGCCGTATCATCAGGAGTATTCACATGTTCCAGCAAAGGTTTACTTTTGGGTAAACCATCTTGAAACCATTGATAAAGCAATGGTGCAATTCTATTAATTACAGGTCCTTTAACACGAATATCCATAGGAGTGAGTACAGAATCCATGACAGCATGCGCTATACGATCAGTTTCTATATTTTTTAAACGTTGTTCCATTTTTTTACGTTTAATACCGTGTTTTACTTCTTCAGATGTTAAACCTTCAAAGTTAACATCCATAACCTGAAACAATGCATAACCGTTTCCCAGGGGTAAGGGTTGAGAAGGAACACCAATTTCCAAATCAGCCAATTGATCAAAAATTCTAGGAGGTAACTCTAAAAAATCAATCCAATCGGTCTGAAAAAATTCTTTAAACTGAAGCTTTGTTTCCTGTTTTGCAAGTTCATTATCAATAAAATTTTCCAAATCACTTTTCACAGCTTGCTCATATGCATTTTTTGCATCATCCAGTGAAGGTGTAGGCCAAAACATTAAGCGGAATTTAACACTTGACTTTTTTGTCGCTTCCTGCAACTCATCTTCCGGGATAGCAACCCGACTGTAAACATATTTTGTATAAAAAGATTCCAACAAATCCTGATATTGCCTTCGATTGATTCGACTACTTACATATGGTGATTTATCATAACCTTCATCAAAACCTTTTGAAGCAAGTAAAAGTTCATTTATCATATGGTCAAGGTAAACATATCGAGGTTCTTTTTCACCCTGACGCATAATCGGAAAACTTTGCTCATAACTAATACGAAACTGATCAACAGTAATATATTGATCTCCAACTTGAGCAATAATCTGATCCATAGGGACATTGTCTATTTTAGGTTTTGAACACGCTAAAAAGATCAATGTCCCGAAAAAAATCAGATAAAAGATTTTATTACTTGATAATCGCAAATTTACCACGTGTTGTTCCAAGTGCTTTTGATTCAACTACAAAAAAGTACATTCCAAAGGCAACCTCAGGTCCATCCTCTGTTGTTAAATCCCAGGAATGTCTACCAAAGTCATTTGCTTCATTGTGATCCAGTGTTCTCACTAGCTTACCACTGGCTGTAAATATTTTAATTGTACATTGTGGCGGTAAATTCACAAAATCAACACGTCTTTGCGAGTAACCTGCAAGTTCATATATAGACTCGTAACTACTTGATACTACATAAGGATCAGGTACTACATAGATATCACGCATTTCAATTTTTGCTTTATCTTCATCCCATGTACCACCATCAATTGTAAATTGAAAACGGTCATGACGAGACGGGTTACGTGTCGTTTTAAACCTGTAAATATCACCAGGAGCAGGTGCAATAACAGGTTTTAAAGAATCAAACCGGTTTTTATAAAATTCTACAGTCCAAGAAGACAACCAACCTGTTTCTTTTTTATTAGGCAGCTTTAAGATTACACGCGTGCTGTCCCAAAGTTGTCCAAACATTTCCTGAGGTAATTCCAGACGCGAATCTTTATCATAACGAACAACAACGTCCATCTGGATAGGATTGTTTGGATCAGTAACATTCCAGGTAGTAAAATTAAGAGGATAAGCCTTAATCAATGGTGGAATAGCAATAGATGTATCAGCACCCATATCTTCTTCAACCCGAATTTCAAAATCAAAAGGCAATGCAATGGTAGCATCTGAATTGTCGAGATCTATTTCTTCAACACGAAGATTAGACTCTGTATCAGTTGCCCAACGTTTCCATTCATTAGTTTTGCGACCATCTGCATTAGTTTTAACAATTTCAATACCATGATATCTTACATCCGTATCAATCGGAAAACTTAGATCATAGTGAACACCTTCAAAAAAGCCTTGCTCAATTTCCTTATAAGCTTCTTCTTTGAAATAGTAAGGTGTATCATACTGAAAATCAAACATTGTATCACCGGTTGTTACATTCAAACAACGTATACCTGTCGTTCCACCCCACTCAAACTTGTTGGTGAGGCTATCAAGCCAGTGATCATCTTCAAACTGGAGTTCATAAACATTTCCCAGGTTTGCATGATTTTTATTAAAAACTTCAATATTCATTTTTCCACCACGTGCCCAACCTGAATTGTGTTTAATCAAGGTTGAATCAATATGGGGTTCAGTAAATCCGGCAGCCGGTTCAGTAGGAATAACAACGGCAGTATTTCGATCTCTATACACAACTTCACCCAGCTTGTTTACTGTAATATTGAAAGGTGATTCACTAGGCATAGCCTGCATAGGATAATCTTCAGTAACAAGTTTTCTTTCATAAAAATCATCATCATTACCAGCATCAATTGCTGTCAACGCATAGTAATAAGTTCTACCATTCTCAACTACAGTATCGGTATAAGCATGTTTTAAACCACTGTCATTACCCATGTCATAATGGACACCCAAGTTGGGGAATGGAATTGGGTGAACGCCCATCAAACCATCATCCTTGTCCCAAATTTCCAGGGGTTCAAACAACAGGATATTACCAAAAGCATCTGTAATAGTTTTTACATCAAGGAATTTAGGATCGGTACTTTTGTAAAGACGGTAGCCATTAAAGTCTTCACCAAAAAATGGATCTTTTGATGCTTCAGCATCTGTATCCCAATACAATTGTACTTTTCTATTTGTAGTATTAGATACCAAAGTAGGTTGTAATGGAGGAGTCAGGAACTGATAATTTTCATCATAGATATTCTGCATGGTTGCTTTATTACGAATGGCATCAGCTTCATCTTCACCCATAATCATTGCAATAGTAAAGCGTCTCCAAACATCAATATCTAATTGAACATTACGAGCACCAAAAGTAAAAACGATATCTTCATCTGTTTCTTCAATATCTACATCATCTTTAGCAAGATATTTTTCCCAAAAGGCTTTATCATCTTTAAGATCTTTATTGTTCTCATAAACATAAACATGTTTCAAACCAGCCTGGTCAGCTTCATCGATATCAGTTTTGTCAAAATTGGGCTCACCAAGATCCATAGCGCCATTGGCTTCAGTGCCATCAGTATCAGGACCTGGCCAGCCATTTTCATCAGGACCAATTCCATCAGTTCCACGGTCGTTACGAATTGGTTCAAAATCAAGTTTGTCATTCTTATTAGTATCTTCACCAGGATCCAAAGCACCATTCAGGTTTGCATCTTCAGTATCCCATCTTCCATTATTTTCAGTTCCATCACCATCGGGACCTACATAACCTTCATCACCTGGGCCTTTTTTATCTATACCTATATCAGCATAAGGTAACCAGTCACCATCATTATCAATACCATCATCCATAGCTTCATCTACAAGACCATCAGCGTCATCATCCAAACCATTATAAGGGATACCGGGACTTTCAAGAAATGCAAATCCAAAAGTACCAACTTTTTTATATGTAGAAAGTTGATCCGGGAACTGGTGCCATTGATACAAAATATCAAAGTCAAGACGACCACCTGAGCCTTCATAATCAAAATCAGCTATAATATAACTGGCAAGGTTATAATCACCTTTTCCTGCAATATTGGCATTTGCCCACATACCGGTAACAACGCGTTTCAGAGTATAATCACTATAATTTCGAACTCGATAAACAGAAACCAGCAAGTCTTCAGCTAAGGGGTGAAACCATGCATAAGTTCTGGCTTCAACTTCAACACCGGCACCAGCAATACCACCATCAGCCCAAGGTGTTGTATCTGGAGTTCCATCAGAATTCTTCATTGGCCAGTAACGACCCTGTTTGTAATCATTCCAATGGTCATTTTCATGATCATCCATCCAATACAATGTTTCCTGATCAGAAATGGTTCCTGCTTTAAATTCACCATTCCACTTGCCTTTTCTTTCACCTGCTTCAACTGTTCTTGGGGGTCTACCAAAAAACTCACGCTCATCACCAACATATGTACCACCAGGCCAGTATTCAGGCCAGGTACGTTTATCGGTACTGATAGCCATGCTTTTCAAAATACTTTCAGGTGGCTCCAGATTATAATCCAAAATACCATTCAAATTAATATCTTCCGCAGGAGACAATTCACCATCACCATCAGTATCTTCATTTATACCATAAATATAGCCATAAGCACCATCATTAAAAAATCCAGGAATGGGTGCCCATTTTTGCTGGTGAGTTTTATCTTTTGATAATTGTGCCCATGGAACAGCTTGAGAGACATGAGTATTATAAGCATCGCTCACAATATAAATATCACTACCATCCCAGGTTTCAGGAACTTGCTGTCCTTCATAAGCAGACATGTCATAAACCAATGCACCTATATAAAAAACAGCAGCATCAACAAAACTGAGGCCTTCACTACCAGGCCATTGCATATCATCACCCGGGTCAACGCCAGAGTCTGTTACATTTCCAATATTCCAAACAGGGCAATAAATCAAGTTACGATCAAAAAGTCCCCTTGCCCAAAAACGGGCCCAGTGCATAGGATGCAGATCGAATTGTGATCCTGCAGCCTGCGCAAAAAGCGAACTTGCTGATAAAATGATCAATGCACATATATTAACAAGCTTTTTCATAAATCATCCTTTAACTAAATTTTAGAAACAAAACCTTAATTAATAAGCTGTACTGATACCAACAGTAAATCTGTTGGTTGACGCAAGAACAGTCCAGTCTGTCCATGCATAATCAAAAGTCAAAGTAGCTGAACCAAGTACCCTGTATTTCAAACCAGCTCCCAGAGAAAGCCCTGAAACAGATTTATCATCAAACAAGGATTGATATCCAGCTCTTAAAAAACCAAGATCAAGCAAATTCAATTCTGCGCCTACATCCACAGTTTCAACATTATTACTTGGATGGTTTATATTAGACGCAACAAGCAAAGAATTTCTGGATGTAAGCTGCCATGTATAAGCAATACCAAATCTAAATAAAAGTGGTAAAGGATAAGCTTCTGTAGCAAGCTGGATTGCTACATTATCATTATTATAATATGTATCTTTACGGCCATCAATATCATAAACTCTAGTTAAATCTCGACCGTTCAGTGAAAATTCAGGTCCAAGGTTGCTCAAAGCTCCACCAAGTGTCAAACCTTTTACCGGTGTATCAAACAATATTGACAAATCAACAGCAACATTGGTACCTGTAACATGCCAGATATTCTGTTGAAAATATTTCAAACCCAAACCAACGTTAACACGGTCTGTAATGCCCAGCGCCCAGTAAAGTCCGGCAACAAGATCTGAAGCCGAATATGTTTCACCATTTCCTTCTGGACGAAATATTGTACGAACAGGATTAGAGCCATAGTCTAACATGGCAATGTGAACTCCAAGTGCAGAATTAACCATTTTAACTGGCACTACCAAGTCCAGTGAATTAAAAGTTGTGCCTACAAACCATTCGGTTTTTGTCGCCTGAACAGAAATTGTATTTACTTTAATAATTCCTGCAGGATTCCAGTAAAGAGCGGAAGGATCATCAGCAACACCTACGAATGCACCTCCCATAGCTTCTGCACGGGCGCCAATACCAATTTCAAGCATTGCACCTGCAGAAGTACCACTTCTACTAATATCAGAACTGTATTGGGCATCACTCAAATCAATTTGAGAAAATACAGACTGGCTACAGTAAAAGATTACAATAAAGCTGAATAATAAATGTATTTTTTTCATAATCTTAAATACCCATTTTTCTATAATGCAAATGAAAGTCCAAATTGAATTAAGCGTGGACGTGAATATTCAGTAGGATTATAGTCTGCTTCCTCCTGAGTGAATTCACCCAATTGTTCAAGTCTGTAATAACGTTTACGTGCAATTTCTGGCAGGTATGCATCTGGGCCCGCACGCCCGGTTATGCTGTTAACAGAATTTTCATTCAAGTGATTAAAGATATTATAAATATTCATGTACACTGAAAAATTATAATTCATCAAAGTAACAGTTTTATTGATCTTGAAATCAACAGCCCATCTAACAGGCTTACGGTCTGCATTGTCCCACCAACCACTTGGAATCTCAATATTAGGATCTAGTGTAGAAGGCGAATAAGGTAAACCAGAACCCAATTGACCGACAACGCTCAAGTAAAGTTTTTTAACAGGTTGCACACTGACTGTTGCATTTAAACTGTGAGTTTGGTCCCAATTCAGGTAATCAATTCTACGAGAAGCAAGTGAATATGCACCTTTGGAAGAACCGGATAAAATCGCAACATCACGGGCAGCTTCAGGACTGGAAGATGTACCTTTAGCCGTCATATATGAATAATCAACACCGGCAACAACCTTGTTGTCCATTGAGCTATAATTTAAAGCAAATGAAACACCTTTTGAATCACCATACTCTTTGTTGATATAACGATAGAATGTGGTTGCATTACTCAATGTCAAAATTTCTATACCCAAAAGATCACGAAAATCTTTATAGAAAACTGTCAACTCCATTGACAAACCGGGAGAAAGCTCTTGCTGCAAACCCAACTCGTATTGGATTGTTTTTTCAGGTTTAAGATTGGGGTTACCAATACTGGTTCCCATAATACTAAATTCATTGTAATCCGGTAATACTGGGTTCTGATACATTTTTTCAAAACTGGGTGTCTGAAAGAAATGTCCATAAGAAAGACGCATAGCACCTTTTTCTGAAATGGGGAATGACAAACCAAAACGCGGACTCAATTGCCACTTGGATTCGGCTTGTTCATAGTATTGAATTCTTTCACCACTTTCAGTTTCAATATAATCCTTACCAACAAGTTCAGGATAGATAATTGTATAATCTGGTGCCCAACGATCTTCTGGTGCAAAATAATCATATCGCAAACCTGCATTTAAAATAATTTCACCCATATGTAACGTGGTTTGAGCAAAAGTTGCAGCTTCGATAGGATAACGATTATAATTCACATAGTAAAGATCATCCAATGAACTGTCAGGACTTGCCTGACGAAGTTTTATAGTTCCATAATCATAAGCTCTGGTAGAATCGCGAAAGAATTCATAAGGCAATTCAAGACCCGCAATTTCACTACGGGTGAATGGGAATTGCTGAGTTTCATAACCAAACTTGGGTTTCATTGGAGCGTTTCTATAATGAAGATCATGGTCTTTATATTCAAAACCTGTTTTAATTTCCATTACTTTATTAAGTTGCCAGGTTACATCACCATTGATCAGATTCATTGTGCGTTCCTGGAAATTACGATCCCAGCTATAGATACCGCCAAAGTCATAACCAGTGATTGAACCCGGATCCCAGGCATTAATAGAAGTTGCTTGATATCTGGGGTCATTAGGATTTTCATATGTATAAGCTTTTGTTTCACTTTTTTGCATTGAATAACGCAAATTATAATAAAGATTTTCTAGAGGAGAATGTGTAAAAACCAACATGTGCGTTATTTTATCATCATACCAGAATGGCAACGCATCTGGAGTATAACGCCAGGAATGTGAATAAGATTTACCCTCACCATCACTTGTAAACAAGTTGTATGACAATGTCATAGATGGAATGGGTTGATAAACAAGTTTTGTATTAATGCTGTATTTCTTTTCCCAATCGATAGAAACTATTGAGCCATCACCAGTATGCAATGAATCCGGAATTGGAATCAAAAGCGGATCTTTGGGATCAAAAGTTGCATTATACCATTCACGAAAAACTTCAATTTCCCAACCATCTTCTGGTGAATAACGTCTTTCACCATTTAAATAACCGTCATCATTAACAATACGACCATTTACAAAAAAGCCGAGTTTACCAAGTCTTTTTGGAAAAGGTAACGGACCTGAAACTGAAAACTTGTATTCCTGAGTATTTAACAGATCATATGAATCAAGACCAATATATTGAGGTTGATCCGGTGAATAATATCCACCAGTCATAGCATCAAAACTAAAATCAAACTTGTCTTCAGGAACTTTGGTTACAACATTAATGATACCAGATTGGGCAGAACCATATTCTGCATTAAATGTACCGGTAATAACCTGAAGTTCTTTAATAAAGTTATTTTCTATAGCAACGTTTGAACCACCACCCTGACTAAAGTTGTTGGTTACGGGAATACCATCAATCATGTATGCAACTTCACGGGAACGACCACCACGAAAGTGAAGACTTCCACCAGCATCAGCAACAACACCCGACTGCAAAGCAATCACTTCACTAAAAGTTGTTACCGGCAAGGCTTCAATTTCTTCCTGATTCACATAAGCTGCGGTATTGGTTCTATCAAATTCAATCGGCTCTCTTCCGGCAACAATAACAACTTCCTGCCCTTCAAGAACACCCATTGTCAATTCACAATTCTGTTTGGTTATGCGGTCAGTGTAAACACGAACATCTTGAATCTGTACCGTATTATAACCAATCATATTAACCCTTAGCGAATAGGTACCAGGAGCCAGGTTAATTATTAAATAGTTACCATCAACATCTGTAGCGGCACCACGTGTTGTGCCATCTATCAGCACATTTGCACCAGGTAACGGATCACCTGATTCACCGTCAACTACCTTTCCGCTAATTTTACCGGTAACAGCGGCAAAACCACTTTGCGTTGCCAGCAAAATAAGGATGATGAATAAATACAACCAATTTTTAGGAATTTTTGTCATAATTTTCTCCAAGAGCAAGAAATACATCTCATTTGATTATATATTATTATTTTTATCTAATTACTATATTAAAACTCAACTTGTTCTTTTACCTGTTGATTCTCTTATGATGAAATTAGTACAAACCGTAATTTTAGTATAAGAATTCCTTACTTCGGTATTTATGTTCTGAAACAATAATTGAAATGCACGTTTACCCATTTCTTCAAGGGGGTGTGAAATTGTTGTTAAAGGTGTAGACAAATATTGAGAAATAACATTATCAGAAAATGCTATTATAGAGATATCATTCGGTATATGCAATCCTTTTTCCAACAAAGCTTTGTAAGCGCCTAAAGTTATGAGGTTGCCAGATATCAACAAGGCTGTTGGCGGTTTATTTAAAGCCAGCAAATTTTGTGTTGCTTCGTACCCATCCTGAAAAGTATGGCCAGCCCCCCACATAAATTCTTTATTATCTTCTAAATTGAATTCTTTGAGAGCTTTTTTAAATCCCTCCAACCTTTTCCGAATTGTATAAATTTCTGGACGACCACTGATAAAACCAATACGATTGTGTCCGAGCTTAACAAGATATTGAACAGCCTTGAATGCTGATTCTTCATTGTCACTAATTATTGCATTGGTTTCAAATGTTTCAAAATACCGATCGATCAACAAAAAAGGAAAGTTCTTGCTTTTTAATTCTAAAATATGATTATAACTATTCTGCACTGGAGCCAGAATTAATCCATCTATACCTCTGCCTAACAAATTGTTAACATGCTGAATCTCTTTTTCCTGATCTTCATTAGAAATGGAAACAAGAAGAATAAAGCCAGCCTTGGTACATTCATTTTCTATAATTTTGACAAGTTCTGCAAAAAATGGATTTGATATATCTGGTATGATCAGACCGATTGAAAAACTTTTACCCATCTTTAATGCCCGGGCCATCTGATCTGGTCGATATTTCAATTCTTCTACTGCATTAAGGATTCGTTCACGTGTTTTGGTAGTTATTGATAAACTATCAATATCACGTAATACACGAGAAACTGTTGACGGGTGGACTTTGGCTAATTTTGCTACATCTTTAAGTGTTGCCATAAGGTTCCTTAAGGGGCAATCGTTTGCATTTTATAATTAAATGTAAACATGCATGATTAAGAAATTATTAAGCAGATTTTAAATATTTTTCATATAAATTAACAGCAATTCAAACCAAAACTTGTTTTTTTATTTATTTTTTGTGCCATTTTTCGTATTTTAAAAACAAATAAATCTAATTTTTACATTCTTTTACAATATCTGAACCTTAAAAAGGCAAACGTTTGTTTTTATAAATATATTCCATTTTCAAACAAATCAAAGAAAAAAATGACAAAATTTACATTTTTTTTTGCAATAAGCTGCAATTTTATAATTTTTTCATTATTTTCAATAAACTCTTTCCCTAACATGAATTTTCAATTGTAAAAGAGTGTTAATCAAAATGCTTAAATTTAACAAATCACATATGGAGATCTGATGAAAAACAAAAAAAGCATCATAGTTTTGGGTATAATATTTTTATTTTTTCTTGGGTGTGTAACACATTCAACGCCAACTGTTAAATCTACAATGGACAATATTGTTACACGAATGTATGCAAATTTAACGGACGGGGAACTTGAATCTATTAATCATGATTTTATCATGAACAATATTACAAAAGAAGAAAAAGATATACTTGCAAAAAAATATTGGTATTTTGATGTAAATGTGCCTGTGACTGTTTCAATCATGCAACACCAGAATCAGCAGCAACCTCCCTTTTGGCTCGAACCATCTGGGTTCAGCAAAACGGATATGATTGTAAAAAATGAATTAAACACATATTCAGTATGGCAAAAAGAATTTCCTGCAGGGCGTGTGGAATTGGGGATTAATGGATTCGACAAACACCGTCCGGTTTACTTTGTTTCCGTTGGTCCAAAGAATAAAGCAGACAAGCTCGAGTTAAGCAATTTCTTTCCATCGAACCAACATATTGAAATTATGCAACCGGGAGCGTTCACATATCATGATTGGGATGAACTGGTATTAACACAGGTGCCAGAATCATTGATTGGCAATCAACTGCTTACCACAATACGAGGAAGAGCAAGAGAAGCCCACCTTATCAATGCATTCAGAAACACACCCTTTCCTTCTTCCGAGTATCCTGATCAGATATCTCTGACCTGGAGCGATGATCCATCAACCACCATGAACATACAATGGAGAACCAACTCCAAGGTTAACCAGGGTCAGGTCCGTTACTGGCAAAAAAAACAAGATATGAAAACCAGCGTTGCAGAAAAAACATTAATTGAAAACAGATTGCTTAAAAATGATAGATACACACATCGTTTTCATGCAAAACTAGTCGAGCTTGAACCCAATACAACATACAATTATACTGTAGGTTATAATCAAACATGGAGTGATACCTCGGAATTTGTAACCGGTCCCAAAGATGATGAACCTTTTTCATTTGTTTATTTTGGAGATACACACAGATCACCCCATTGGGGACAATTGATCAATACAGCCTTTAAGCAACATCCCTCTACCTCCTTTTTTACAATCGGTGGAGATGTTGTCAGTACGGGACTGTATAGGGATGATTGGGATCATTGGTTTAAATATGGCCAGGATGTATTAAAACAACGTCCCATGATGACAACTCTGGGCAATCATGATAATCAGGATGGTCTGGGCGCACAACTATATCTGGACCAGTTTGAATATCCTAAAAACGGTCCTGACTTTATAGAAAAAGAAAGAGTATATAGCTTTGAATACAGCAACGCGCTTTTTGTGATGTTAGATGCAACGGCCCCTATAAAAGATCAAACACAATGGCTTGAAAACACATTGGCTAATTCTGATAAAACCTGGAAATTTGTATTTTTCCATTTCCCTCCCTACAGCTATGAAGAGGATTATCCGGTAATTCGCAAGCAATGGGGTGATATGTTTGACAAATATCATGTAGATATGGTTTTTTCAGGACACGTACATTATTACATGCGTTCTAAACCCATGTATAACCAAAAACCGGTTAAATCTCCTGCTGATGGAACTATATATGTAATATCCATATCCGTTCCGAACGGGGACCGTGAAATGCCTGCCAGAGAGTTTGTCGATGTACGATTTGGAGGTGAACCTTTGTATTTATCGCTTGATGTAAACAAGAACACACTCGAATATAAAACCTACAATCTTGCCGGAGATATTAAAGATGAATTCAAGATTGAGAAATAAACATAATCGGTTATCAGTGATATGGATAATTGCTCTTTATTTATTTACAGCCGGATATGCATTTTGTAAAAAAGACAATGCTTTTAAAAGTACGGTTGACTCTGAGGCAAAACCCTGGACGAATTTAAAATTCTATAATGATCCTCAGAATTTTCAATTTGTTATTGTCAGTGATCGTACCGGTGGTTTAAGAAAAGGTATTTTCCCCAAAGCTGTAGATAAAATTAATATGCTTATGCCTGAATTTGTAATGAGTGTGGGTGATTTAATCCCCGGTTATACACAGGATTCTCTGCTTATTGACAAAGAATGGAAAGAGTTCAATTCAATTGTTGAAAATCTCAACGTCCCTTTCTTTTATTTACCAGGTAATCACGATATTACCAACAAAGTAATGCAAAAAGAATGGGAAAAACGTTATGGCAAAAGATACTATTCTTTTGTATACAAAGACGTATTATTTATCACTTTGGATAGTAATGATGACAAGGACTATTCAATAACAAATCAACAAAAAGAATTCGTAATAGAAACGTTAAAGGAAAATCAAAACGTACGGTGGACATTTTTATTCATGCACCACCCTGTCTGGAAATATGATACACAAAACCGTTTTCAGGAAATTGAAGACGTATTACATAACCGGCAATATACTGTCTTTGCGGGTCATGAACATCGGTATTTTCATAATGAGAGAAACAATAACAACTATTATATTTTAGCGACTGCCGGCGGGGGTAGCCGTTTACGTGGACCCCATTTTGGTGAGTTTGATCACATCTCCTGGGTGACAGTAACAGATGATGGGCCAGTATTTTCCAATCTGCAGCTTGATGGGATTCATCCACATGATGTAAGCAATAAACAAACTCGCAAGATGGCAGCCTCGTTACTTGAGAATACATCATTCGAAAATCTGGTATTGTGCAATAAAGGGAATGAATTTAAAAATGGCAGCTTGTATTTATATTTCAAGAATGATGCTGCTGAAGCTTTGAATATTGAAATGAAATTTTATCATCATCATCAGGTTGATATTACAAATGCTCATATCAATCTCGTTCTGCCGGCAAAGACAGATACAGTCATCCAATCAGAAATTCATGCTAATCAAATGACTGCATACAAAGATCTTGACCTGTTGCAATTTGATTGGGAATTAAGTTACAGCAACAATCAGGATTTTGAACAGCATGGGCAATTTGATCTCCCCATAAGCCCCAAGATAAATCAGGATTACCTGAACCCCAAACTCTATGCATTTGTTGACTCTGTAATAGTATATATGGATATGCCTTTTCACGATCTGCACTCTGGATTTTCTTTGGATAATTCAATACCGGATATTAAATTCAAGGACTCGTTGGTTGTTAAACAAAATTCAACTGTACAAGCAAGTCTTTATAACGACAATAACCAATTCGCATCCTTGGCACCAGTTGATTTTATTAAAATAAATTTAAAAAACAGTACAAAAAATAAAGCATTTAAACAAGGCCTGAGATATAGATACTATGAGGGTGAATGGACTAAATTACCGTTTTTTGAAAAACTCGTTCCAAAATCATCTGGCGTTGTTAAAGAATTCTGGAAGACTGATCTTTTCTGGACGGATGGCCCTCAATGGCGTGAGGAGAATTTCGGTATTGTCTATGATGGATTTTTTAAAATACCGCAAGATGGATTGTACCAGTTTCGTTCCAGAGGAGATGACGCTGTCAAAGTTTATATTGATGATGAACTGGTTATTGATGATGATATCCCCAAAAATCAGAATAGTAATTTAGGCTTTTTGGGGTTACAAAAAGGATATCACAAGATAAAATTTGAATATATGAACCAGAATGGTAATGAACGGCTAAGATTATGGTACAAGTTTAAGGACGGAAACTGGACAATGATCCCATTTAACGCTTATCAATATAAGGAATGAAACTGATGAACCGAATTAAATTTCTAATAATTCTAGTTGCAACAATGGTAGTATTGGGCTGTAAAAACCAATCAGAAACGTTTCTAAAGCCACCCCAAAATGGTAAAGTATATGTGGTTGCTCATCGGGGAGCTCATATAGGAATTCCGGAGAATACGCTGGCGGCCTACCAAAAAGCTATTGATCTGGGTGCTGACTTTGTTGAAATTGATCTTCGAACAACCCGTGACAGTGCTTTGGTTAGTGTTCATAATAGTAAAATCGATGCATATGTAACAGACGGTACTACAGGATTAGTATCCGAGTTTACGCTTGAAGAATTGAAAGCTATGGATGTTGGGAGTCGCATTGATGCGAAATGGACGAATGAGAGAATTCCTACTTTTGATGAGATATTGGAATTGTGTAAAGGTAAAATAGGCATATATCTGGATTTTAAAAACGCAGATATTAATCAAACTCTATCGGTAATTAAAAAATGGGACATGGAAAAGGATATTGTGTGGTATGCTGATCCTCAAGAGCTAAAACAAGTCAAAAAATTATGTTCTGAATGCATTATTATGCCTGATCCGGGCCCTGAAAAGAACCTGAATACACTGCTTACTGAATTAAAACCTTATGTGGTTGCATCGGTATGGAAATATTATTCAAAAACATTTTTGGATGCATGTCACAAGGCCGGTGCTATTGTTATTGTTGATGAAAGTGATTCCTCATGCTGGCAGCAAGCACTGGATTGGGGTACGGATGGTATTCAGACAGACGATCCTGAAGGTTTGATCAAGTTTTTGGAAAAATAATAACCAACAATTATTTTGTATAAAGTCGAAATGTTATAGTACAAATATCCGAATAATCCCGGGCAGGTTTTGCAATAATGTAATTGCTTTCACTGCCCTCTTTTATCTCTAACCTGATATTCATATTGTCAGGTATGCATTCAATTTGATCAAGTGAAACCATATATCGTGATGGGATGTATCTCTTGAGTGATCCGCTGATATCAGTATCGTCTAGCCAGCGACAATGAAATATATTTGTTTCGGGATCAATAGAATAAAACAGTAATACTCCCGGAACATGAACAGGATAAATCCTGCTGATTGCTTCAAAAAAATCAGCCTTGGGTAAATTATTATTATAACTCCAATAGGTGTCGCTACACAACATTTTTTCAAACAATCCGGCAACATGCATTGTTGTTGTTTTTGCATTTGCATTCATGTAATAGGCCCCCCACTCACCCACATACATGGGCATTTGTAGTCGTTTTGAGGCTTCAAAGTGTCTGTCAAAGATCAAATCCAGCCGGTCATTGCTTGCAAGCGCTACCAATTTTGTGTCCGTTACAAGGTCATATCCATGTGGAGCATATGCCTGTAATGGATCGCGGTTGCCCAAAGCATCCGCAAGGGGTTCAAGACCAGATCGAACTCCCATATTGGAAGCAATTGTTGTCTCTAGAAACAAAATATGACTCTGATCTACTTTGCATATAGCATTGGCAACTCTTTGAAACATAGATGCCAGTGTATGTTTCTCAAATTCCTGATAACCGGATTCAGTGCGAGCTATTACACGTGAATAAACATAGGGATTAGCCAAATGCTGCAAAATTTTATAACGTCCCTCCTCTGTCATCCACATTTGTTAAAGTTTATAAACGGAAGCATGCTCCTTAGAATCTTGTTCAGCAAAAATCTTTGCTCCTTCAAAAAACAGAAGCGGTTGTATTTCGTTTATTTTTGAACCGATAAACGGTTCATTCATAATATCATATCCGACAACAGATGTTTCGTTTGCATACCGTTTGGCAACATATTGCCAGGCTTTTGCATAATGGTCTTGAATTCCCGTACCATCAGATTCAGGCGTATTATTCCAAAAATTATCAAACGCGGTTTGTACAGCAGAGCTGGTATTATAAGCATCGCTCCATACAGGACTATTATGGATGTGTTCTTTACTATCAGTTAAAGTAGCCCATTCAGGCGCACCATCTGAAAATTTTACACTGAACAAATTCTGGTGCTTATTTAAAATGACATACATTCCATTTTGTTTTGCCCATGCAATGCGTTGGTCAATTCCCTCTAGATATTTATCATCATACACACTGGGTTGTGGTTCCAAACCATCCTAAATAATTCCTAACCTGATACAATTCAAGCCCCATGATTTCATTATTTGGAAATCATGTTCAGCTTCAGTTCCTAAATAGTTGACTGATTTATCCTTGTTCACCAGATTTATTCCATGAAAAATTATCTGGTTCCCCTTGTAATCGACAAATCGATTACCATGTATTGATATAAATTGATCTACAGAGTGAGTTGAACAGGCAGTAAAAAAAAAAGTACCAATAATGTTTTCAAAGTAAGACGGATTTTTCTATTTAACATTCATCCTTACAACCTAGAAATTAAAATTGAGTGAAAACCTGTTAATATCCTGAAAATAGTTTGCACTTGAATAGGCATAATCTATACTTGCATTCACGCCTGAAAAATCAAAATTCAAACCAAAGCCCATTGTCATGGATTCTACATCATTATTAAACTTGTATCCACCGCGTAATGCGAAACGATCAAGGTAAACCAGTTCAGAACCAATATTTACTCTTTCAGAATAATCATTGGGTGTACTTGCATCTATGGCAGCGTTGACACAAAATTGCTTACTGTTTGGGAAAAAAATATCAGAGATCTTCATTGCCAGTCCCATTTTTAAAGTCATGGGAAGTTGAAATTCATCATAATAATATTTCATATCACGAGAAAAATTCTGCAAAGTCATTGCAAACAAGAGGCCTTTAAAGCCCGTGTCATAGATAGTACCAAAATCAAAACCCCAGTTATTCAACTCCCATTCTTTCGAGCCTCTTTCATATTCAATATCACCATCCTCGTTCTCACCAATCTCACTGGTAACATATAGTGCATTACCCAGATTTTCATGTACTCGTTTTATTTTAACACCCATTGCAAACTTGTTGTTGATTCTTCTTGCATAGGCAACACCCAGGGCATAATCTTCAACTTCAATATTGCCGGTAATCTGAAACCCTCTGGGATCAACAGATCTGTCAACAGGTTTTGTTCCAATAATATCCCCCCAATCCATATAAGTTACATCCAGTGCAACCGTACCCCAGTTTCCCAATCCATAAGCAGCAGCAACACCCGAAACATAAGTATCAATC
Organism: bacterium; assembly: GCA_963693055.1. Lineage (GTDB taxonomy): Bacteria > Zhuqueibacterota > Zhuqueibacteria > Residuimicrobiales > Krinioviventaceae. Next base: position 2,446,623 of record OY843751.1, on the reverse strand, counting down.
AACCAGTCAACCTGATTAAGAGAAACAGCAAAATTGGCAATATCAGCAATAACAGAAGGATTATGCCACAACCCGTTAATTCCTTTAACACTGGCCGTACCGGCATCTCCCATTGCATTTTCTCTGGAACACATGCTGATTGCCAAATATGTCATTCCACTTTGTCCCGCATTTTTTTGCCCGGCATACAAACAGGTTATAGCATTTAGCAAAATGTAAAAAATAAAAACAATTTTAAAACCGGTTTTCATAAAACACTCCAGTTAGCGTATAATGATAAACTTGCCCATGGTTTCACCAATATAATTGCCTTGCTGGTCCCATCCTTCAACATGAAAAAAGTAAACACCACTTTTGATCGTTTGCCATTCATCAGTTATCTGCAGCCACATTTCATCAGCAGACTCTGAAACAGATTGAGCGTTATAAGGATTCGGGTGTTCAAGTGTTTTAATCAAATTACCACTGCCTGTAAAAATCCTAATTGTGGCTTTGGCCGGTAATCCAACAAATAACAGCTTGTCTTCAGGGCGGCCACCGGTATTGGGATCAAACTTGTAATCAGCATCCCAGGTACCACCGAATGCAAGCCCCTGAAAATGAAACGGATTGGGAACAACAAATACGGAATCCAGTTGGGGTCTGGCCCCTGCATAAGGCACACCGGCATAGATAAAATTCCGGTTACTGAAATGGCTGGATTCAACAGATTCACCGGGAACCAGTCCGCTGGTATTTTGCGAACCGTCATCATAGGCAGTTACATAATAATAATAACTTTGACCGCGTTCTACATCTCGGTCTGTATATTTGTTGGTAACATCAATTCCCGAATTTCCACCGCATTCCCAAATCTTGTAATATTCATTATTATAGTCATCAGCAGCCCGAAACACGCGGTATCCGGAAAAATCATATTCACCTGTGTCCACATCCGGTTTGGGAGGTAAAGAATCATCAGTGTTATAATACCATTCCAATTCTACTTTTGCCGGACCGGCTGAAATATTTAAACTGGGAGATTCCGGACCATCAGGTACTGCTTCAATACCATTTTGCCACGTCCATTCTGCACGCCTGGCAATTTCGTGTAAAGAATCTTTGCCTGTCGCAACAAAGGCATTCTTTGCATCATCACCTGTCAAACCATTCAACTCTAATTTACCAGCGAACCAATCACGGCCTTTTTGCATAGCCTGTTTTCGTGACACACTTCCAACAGCTTCAAACATAACAATTCGAATGTCTTCGCCAAAAGGGATTTCATAAGGACCAAATGACATGAGCAATTGGGGCTGTTGAATTTGCGGATCGACAGGGCTGCCGAATTCGCGGGTGTCTGATCCCATACTCTGAACACCGCTGCTAAGATCAGAATAAAGCGTAGCATCAGGATCACCACTCACATGAGAATTGACCTGACTATAAGGCCAGAAATTGACAGTTGCCGGCTGATTGGGATCATCAATCTCGGTCATGTAATCCGTGTCAGCATAAAGCACTCCAAAAGAGGGATATTGCGGAGACAGAAATTCACCATTCAATTCAGACGGATCTCCGGTATCATCAAAAATTTTGTAATTGTTGTCACCATCGTAAACGTACCAGAATCCACGTAGAGAATCTCCGGGCTGGTTGCCGTAATAATGGCACCATTCATCATGTTTGCCACCCATTTGCTGGTGGCCCACGTCCAATGATGGAATAAATGTTCTCCAAAACCCAAAATATACATCTTTTAAAACCTGATTAGGCAATTCAACTGTATTTTCCTCTTTATCTGCATTGCCGGTATTTTTAAATACATATTCCTGAATGATATAACTGTCGTGCCTTGGATTTGCAAAAGCATAACTGGTACGTGTGACTTCAATACCCACATCAGTAGCCCATTTTGTAACGATTTGCTCATCAGAATCCAGTGAAGAACGTCTGGTGCTACTGTCTCGTGAATCCGAATAACGTTTTTCAGCTGTACCATTGATTGATACAAGCGGCAGGCGCTGGCGCACATACTTTTTATTATAAATGGGAAACACCACTCCGGTAGCTTCATTATTCATATACCCGCCCTCTGATACATAATAGGGCTGATATTCGTTGAATTTATTTGTCCATTCTTTAACACCAATCCAAAGGCCGGTACGGTCCATATTTTTTCGAGTACCCAGATAAAAATCGCCACCGGGATAATTCATTGCCGTATACAAGGGTGAATAATTTGGCCTGGTACCCACCTCAAACATGGTTTGCCACAAGCGCCCTATCTGATGGTGTTTCATTTGACTGTATGAATTGACAGCAGATAAACATATAAATAATATAACCAATCCAATAATTCTGGTTTTCATTCGTGACCTTTCTGCTATAAATTAATACGCAATCCAAAATTAAAAATTTTGACCCTGCCCCAATATACATCATCATTTTCAGTTAGCAGAATCATGGGATTCGTCAACTCGTCTGTTCCTACCTGATCTAAACGTCCTGCTTCCCACAGTTCGTCATAATAATCTTCTCCACTTGTACCTGTTGGCGGATTTCGAAAAGTAGAGTGAAAAATATTACTTATATCCATATATAATTCCATGTTGATAAAAGCTACTCTAAACTGGCGTGACACACGCAAGTCTGCCCAGAATTTACACAACTCGCGAAAACGGACATTAGGGTACATATCCTGGAAACTCGTTTTAGGGTGTTCTTTTAAAGCACCACCTTGATAATGCATTTGTAAACTGATACTGGTTTGACTGACTAGTGAAAAGCCTTTAAATTTGGGTCCCCAATCACCGGGAGTATGTAATGATAAAACACCACGTGCATTGGGAATTATATCACGGATCACTGAAGTAGGCACTCCCCAGATTATACCATCCCTACCGACGGATGGATCATCGGTAATAATGGGATTATCAGACAAACCGGGAACACCCAGATCTGAATTACTTTTTTTGATATAATTGTAATTTATCCAACCGGTAAAAAACTGACCTGTTGATTTACGTAATTCTAATTCCAGACCACGTATTTCTGCGTAACCTATATCATCAAACCAATCTACAACCACACTTTGATCAAGATGTGCTGAGGTCATTCGATTGGCCACATTACTATTCTTTTTATAAAATGCACCCACATGAAATTGCAGTTCACTTTTCACACTCATATCAAAACCAAGTTCATAGGCTATTGTTTTTTCAAAATTGAGTTCAGGATTACCCATCATTTGAATACCGGGGCGCTCACCATCCAAAGTAATGATATAAAGGTCACGACTGGGAGGTGTTTGAACAAAATGGCCATAATTGAAATACACCTTACTTTTGTCTGACAAGGGATGAGAAATCCCAACACGAGGACTGAGATAATATTTCGGTTTTGCCCGCATCATTGGATATTCATTGTTCTTGACTGCCTCCCACATATCACGGTCTTTGGCATAAGAGAGTATTGCTGTTACATCCGGCCGGTCTGTATTGGTATTGAAATAATCAAAGCGCAAACCGATATTGGCAACCATACCCTGAAATTCGATCTTGTCTTGAATAAAAGAAGCAAATTCAATAGGTTTTACTTTGTATCGACGAATGAATTCTTTATCAGGATCTTCATTGGGCCAATAAACCCGATTTTCACGTAAAATGTCATAATTTCCATTAACACCAAATTTAAGTTCATGCGCGGGATGGAACTGGCTTGTCAGTACAAAATTATATACAAACCGCTTGTTCCATGAATCATCCCAGGTTTGGTCAATACCTGCCATTTTAAAATCAGATGCATCATCATCTACTCCCAAGGAGCGTGGTATATAACCTGATTGCGGATCATAATATAATCTTCCATGAAAATAGCGCCCATCGGCAGGATTGGATTGATCAGCACGGGACAAGTTCCAACCTATATTGAAATAGTTGATAAATGTTTCATAATAGAGTGTTGGTGACAAGGTATGTACCAACTTGGCACCGATCAAACTGGTTTCACGATTGATCACTGGATAATAATAGGGATAATAATCTCTCAGGGTTACGCCATCATAGTCTATCAACGTTTCTGTTGCCCAGGTTGCATCCAGCCTGCCTCCAGCTGCCGAAGTAACAGAAGAATACATACCATTTAGTGTCAGTTTAATATTAGGAGAAGGATTTGAAATAATCTTTAATGAACCCATCTTTTCATCATAATGGTCGGTAGATTGAGGATAATTAAGCGGCTTGAATTCATATTTTGCGCCTGCAAGGAAATTGGTTCTCCATGGCATAAAAGGTACAGGTCCCGAAAAAGACAAATCAACATTATGACCATTGAGATTTCCATATTCCATAGGACGATGGCGCCATTTCCATAACTCGTATGCTTCGTCAGCAGTCAGATCATTATCGGGATTATCATCTGAAAGCAATTCTTCAGCATACTTGTTCCAACCCATCCAGATTTTCATATTCTGATGAGTGCCATCGGGGAGGTACAAAGTATCTCCAATAAAAGCGTTTGGGCCGTCAAGCAATCTCCATTCCCATCGATAATCTTTATCATATTTATCTCTGCCATAATGGGGCTTGTGAGCGGGTGTAAACTGATAGTCCATTGAAAATCTATATTTTTCATCAGGATCTTTGGTGATTACATTAATAATACCGGAACGTGATTGGCCATATTCAGCATTAAAACCATTACGCATTACCTTTATTTCCTGTACAACACCGGGTTGCACAGAGAAAACCGGGCGGTTGAACTTTTTATCTACCAGCGACATACCATCCACCAAAAGGCCCACCTCACGAGTATCACCAGCACGAATAGATATTTGACCCTCAACAATATTGCCACTTACACCGGATTGCAGCCCTATAACATTTTCAACTCTGTTTGCAAACGGTGTATTTTGATACTCTTCAGCAGTGACATAATTTTCAGTCGCAGCAACATCAACCTGGATCTGGTCACGTCCTGCGGTAACAACTACTTCTTCGCCTTGCAAAGCAGCCTCTTCCATCTGAAAATCGACAATTGATGTTCGGTCAATACTGACTTGAACCTGCTGCTTGGTAATGGTATTATAACCGATCATTGATGAAGTAATAGAATAGATACCGGGTGGGACTTTGAGAATAAAATACTCACCATCAATACTGGTTGCTGCACCCAGGCCTCCATCATAAACTTCTTCCTGGCCATTTATCCACACATGTGAAATGACAACATTCACTCCGGGAAGGGCCATTCCTGATACTGAATCAACAATTTGCCCCCTTATTTTTCCTGTTACAGCAGCATGTAGTGGAAGTACAAAAATCTGAAAAATCAAAAACAAAATAACGCAGTACAATAAAAAAAAGTTTTTTTGCATAGTACTGTCCATGTTTGATTAGATGTGATTTTTAAGAAAAGAGGTTTCATTTAACCGATACGAATATGTATAAAAATACTAGACTGCAAACGGATTAAATAAAAAGAAAGAGCTTGTATAGCCAAGGGTGAGACTAAATATTACATTTGTTTACATTTCATTATAGTTTTTTAAATAATAAAGGTCAATTGTTATTTTTATTAATTTCAAAATTATTTAGATTTATAAGCAAAAAGTGGCTAAAGTAAAAACCCCTGCTGATCATTCAAATCAGCAGGGGTACATGTCAATCTATAGTTTCAATTTTCATTCTTGCAAAGGAATTGATCTTGCCTCGCTTTCTTGTGTATGGAGATAATCTGAAACTGTACCGCATGGATTCAGCAGGTATTCGATATTGCTCCAGGGGACGTGCTTTCAAAGACCAACTATTATTCCCTCCAACTCCCATCTGTTTGTAATCAAGATTCAAGGTAATAAACGGACTTTTTTCAAGTTCATTTATATGTTTGGCTTTTTCCAATGCTTCCATAGTATAAGGCCAGGCACTTGTACTTAACTCGGTTTCACCTACTACCAACAGACCTTTTTTACCTTTATCATCGGTCAACGCAATCCACCTTACACCTGTACGATTACCGTTTTCCTGGGGATAAACATATTGCCATATCATTTCATCCACAGTACCAGAATAGAGGCCTACTTTGGCGGCCTGACTACGGTCACAATAATTTTCCTGAGGTCCTTTACCCAGGAATGTCATTTCATTAAATTGGTTGGGTACAGCGGTTTGCATTCCAAAACGGACCAGAGAAGGTATATCTCCTATCGGATCAAGTTCAGCATTAACTTTAACATCACCACTGCCATACAGAAAATAAGTAACATGTATTCTTGTACCTGCGCCTAACGGCAACAACATTGATGCGCTGACCTTTACAACCTGGGGAGCTAGTTGTTTGTACTCAAATGATCTCAATTTACGATATTCAGCAGCAACTTTCCAAACAGCCTGATTATTTACCATAAATTTACCGCCCCGATCATTATCTGTAGATGCACGCCAGAAATTTGGCTCAAGGGGTTGCGCAAGAAAAGATTCGTCATTATATACCAGAGATTCAAATGCAGCATTGGTTTTGTTGATTTCAAACTTTACCAATTTATTTTCAACAATTAATAAACTATCATTTTCAGTAGTTGTCAAGGGTTTCATTGAATCTAGGGTAATAAACTTTACAGGCTTTGACTGAACCGGAAGTTTAAATTGTTCAGTAGCAACAACGTGGCCTTTATCTGCATACAGTGTTTTGTTATTTTGAATACATTTTAAATTTAGAAACACCTCTGCATTGGGCAAGGATTCAATTTTTTGAATGGGTAATTGAAGTGTCTTGCTCTCTCCGGGTAAAATATCTAACGAACCCAGACTTCCCTCCTGCTCAACAATACCATCAATTGTTACCTGCCAGAGAATTTCCAGTTGGTCAAGATTGGTAAAATTGTATCGATTGAAAATTGAAATGTAATTCTTTTCCAGATTCACTGGAGAGATAACAACCGGCTGATAAATATATTTAATTTCCCACATTGCAGGTTTGGGGGTTTGATCTGGGCCAATTACACCGTTACAACAAAAGTTCAAATCATTGGGCTTGTCTCCATAATCACCACCATATGCCCAATATTTCACACCTCTAGAATCTGTTTCAAGCAATCCCTGATCTACCCAGTCCCAGATAAATCCGCCAATACAACGAGGTTGAGTCCGAATGATATCCCAATATTCTTTAAAATTGCCAACCGAGTTCCCCATCGCATGAGCAAATTCACACATGACAACCGGACGATTATCAGAAGCATCAGTAGCCAACGCTTTTAATACATCGGGAGTTGGGTACATGCGACTTAGCATGTCTACATATAAAGGATCCCGAACTTTACCCTGTGCGCCTTCATAATGAACCAGGCGTGTAGGATCATAATCATGAATCCAGGCTGACATTGCCGCATGGTTGGGACCCATACCGGATTCATTACCCAAAGACCAGAATATAATTGACGGATGGTTCTTGTCGCGCTCTACCATTCGAATAGCACGATCAACAAAAGCATGTTGCCATTCAGATGAATTTGACAATTTACCACCAATTTCATGGGTCTCGATATTGGTTTCATCTATAAGATAAATACCATACTCGTCACATAACTCGTACCAATAGGGATCATTTGGATAATGACTTGTACGCACAGAATTAAAATTAAACTGCTTTAACAATTCAACATCTTTACGCATAGACTCGCGAGTAACAGCTTTTCCATATAACTGATGATGATCATGACGATTTACACCATATAATTTCACAGCTTTACCATTGATCAACAACTCGCCTTTTTCAGAAGTTTCAACCTGACGAAATCCAACTTTGCAGGATTTTACCTGTACAACATTTTGATTTTCATCAGTAAGTGTTAAAACCAGAGTATACAGATTTGGTTTTTCTGCAGACCATTTTTTGGGGCTTGTAATTTGCTTGTTTATTAAACCGAAAGAAACATTACCTGTGGGTGGGTATTTTTCATTTATTATTTTTTCAGCGGTTATTGACGGCTGTTCATGAAATAATGCAAGACCCGAATCATCATAAAGTTGAGCGTTAACAGTCCATTTTGACAAATCCATTTTACCAGACACTTCCGGGCAGGCAAAAATTCGGGGGCGAATTTGCAAATCTGCATTATTATAAGAAGCATCAAAAACAGTACGAACCGCAAAATCATTTATATTGATCTTGGGTTCTGCCAGGAGCAATACTTTACGATAGATACCACTCATGCGCCAATGGTCCTGGTTCTCAAGGTACGAGCCATCACCCCAGCGAAAAACTTTTAATGCTACCTGGTTTGTACCGGTTTTCACATACTCGGTAATATCAAACTCTGCGGGTAAATGACTTCCCTGGCTGTACCCCACCTGTTCACCATTGACCCAAAGATAAAAAGCGGTTGATACACCACCAAAATGCAATACAATGCGCATATCCTCCCATTCCCGGGGCACATCAAATGTGTGCAGATAGCAGCCTACAGGATTGTCTATCGTAATAACCGGTGGTGTTGCTGGATAAGGATATTTTACGTTTGTATAAATAGGGGTACCAAAACCCTGGCGTTCCCAGTTACCGGGAACTGTGATATCATCCCAGTCTGCATGATTATAATCATCCTTGTAAAAATCATCAGGAGCGGATTCTACATTCGGAGAATATTTGAATTGCCAGGTTCCATTTAAGGATTTAAACCAGGGTGAAGCTTCCCTATCATTTTGTAACGCGCTTTTAACATCCGGATAACCAAAGGATGTTGCACGCGCTTTCATTTTGTTTATACTGATTACAAGCGGATTTTCCCAATCCTTTACATTACCGGAAAACACATTACCAGAAAAAATTAATAGTGACAGCAAATACCAAAAGAATTTATTCATTTCCATCTCCAAAAAATTTAAAAAACATTGCACACATAGATAAAAAAAAATAATAACAATCGCAATGAAAATTCGAAAAATTTTAAATGAAATTAAAATTTAAAATTGATCAGTAACAATTCTATTTGAAATAATACTAAAATTGTTATATTAAAAATACGGGAATGAAAGGTGACCTGGTGGTGCCCGCGGGCTTCAAACCCGTTGTGGGGCGGTGTCCCCGTCCTGGGTGGGTTCGATTCCCACACATTCCCGCTTTATTATGTTATTAGCAAGTTAAATAGCACGGAAAAAGTTGAATCCATATAACCCGAGCTAGCCTATACATAGAGAGGCAAGAATCCTGGGGTAACTATTGTCCCATTTATCCCTAAAAGACATTGACTAAAAAAATCATCCTACAGGAGTTGCAACAATAAATCCACCTTTGTCAATCAACTCACCATTTGTTGCATCAATTCTTATATATTGTCCACTGGTTCTTCCCCATACAAAGCTCTTAATGTACCAGCAATATGTATATTCATCATTCTTGTTCCATAATATGGTAAAAGATATTTCATAAGGATCTATACTACCCGGCAATCCGTCATTCTGCGCCAACAAAACGGCTACTGAATCACTAATAGTAATGGGCATTCCAAATTTAGGATCAGATAATCGCTCTGGTAAACGAAACCCGGATAATAAATCTCCATCCAGATTTGTTGTAAACCGTATGGGTAATATAGTTGTAAAATCATCTATTGTCACTTTGTATTCATAATAAAAAAAGTAACAGGAATCGCTCGTATCCCACATGCGTGGATAATCAGTATGGTTTGCCGAATGCAAGGTAAAATACTGATCTGCATATTCTTTTCCAACCTTATCTACAATATGAGTAAAAGCTTTGGATATTATAGAATCCGGAGCAATAACCACTTTATTGTTTGAATTGAATTCCCGATAATATACAACACATTCCTGACCATTCACAGTTTTACAAATCGCATTAGTTGTTAAATCCTGGTCATCAATTTCAGTTTCTGTTTCATCGGTAACAACTGATAAAGGCGACTTTTCCGTAGCACATGACAGTAATATTCCTATCATAAAAAAGATCAAATAAAAACAAGTTCTCATTATATTCCTTATCGTAAAAGCATCATCTTTTTGGTTTCTGTATTAGCGCCTGCTTGTATCCTGTAAAAATAGAGACCTGACGAAACAGAAATTCCCATTGCGGTTTTGCCGTCCCATTGGGTAATTTGAACTCCGGGGCCTTGTTTCATATCCACTAGAGTGCAAATATGCTGTCCGTTGATATTGAATATATCGATTTTCACAGATACAGGTTCGGGTAATGTATAGGTTATGGTTGTAACCGGATTAAAGGGATTGGGATAATTATCGAACAACCTAAAAGTTTGCGGTAATGCGGATGCTTCCTCTATGGCTGTGATCAATTCATCGCCCAGTTTGTAAACTCCCGTTACTGTGTCTGTTGCATAGATATAACCATTTTCTACCGTTACATCGGTAAATTCTGCATTGTAAATATAAAATCGACCGACATTTATAGGATTCAGTGGGTCCTCAATATCTACGATATATATTCCGCTATAGTCACAAGCTACCAATGCGTAATGATCATAAATACAAATATCACTCACCGGGGCATAGGGAAATTCCAAAAAAGAAACCTGAGTTGGATTTATAGGATCAGTTAAATCAAATATTCGCATTAAATGATTGTTTATATCAGCAATATAAGCATAATTATTATGAATACAGACATCCATAAAATAGCCATCTGTTTCAACGGTCTTTAATAAAGTGACATTCTGTGGATCACTAACATCCATTATTTTTAATCCATTATATTGGTCTGCCAGGTACAAATAACTGTTTAAAACCTGGCCCTGCGCATTTATACCAGCGGATGGTATGTCCGCAATGTATTCCGGATTTTCGGGATCGCTGATATCAATCACATCGTTATAAGGTCCTCCGATCAAATAGGCATACTGGCCATCAATGATAATATCCCCAACAGCGCTGTTGGTATTGGGATGAAATTCTCCGGCCACAAAAGGATGAGCAGGATCAGTAACATTCACTACACGCATACCGTATTCGGATTCAGCAAGAAACAAATAATCGTTTTGCATAGCTAAATCTACAACTTTGCCGGAAAAATCTATTTGAGCGATCAGTGGATCATCGGATTGGGAAAAATCAAAAATTCGCAGTCCTCCCCTGTTTGCAGCAGTGTATACAATTCCGTCTTTAACGAGTACGGCTTCAGTCCCATCAAAAGCCGGAAATAGTCCCAATTCTCCCGGATTCAACGGTTGAGACAGATCAAAGATCTGCAGTTTATCTTCCATAATCACTTTTTGTACAAACAACCGCCCGTTTACAATTGCCTTACTTCCAATATATCCACCATGACTAACAAATCCCTTTAACACAGGCAACGCAGGGTTAGAAAAATCATAAATATCTGTTCCCATAAATCCTGGTGCATAGCCTAATTCTCCATAGAACAAAGGTTTTGCTATGATAGTACTAATATTTAATGTATTTTTCAAAACGGGTGATAACGGTTCACTCATATCGTAAATATTCATCATACCATCTGTATCTGTGACATAAGCATAATGCTCTTTTATCCAGAATCCGGCTACGGAATCAGGGAAAAACGCCTTGCTGACAAATTCCATATTTTCAGGATCACTTGCATCAACACAATGCAGTTGTTTATTTCTGTCACAAAGAAACAAATAATGATTATAATATTCTGCCAAATAATAGGTAGATGCGCCACTCAATGTATCAACGGCAACCGGATTAGCAGGATCGGAAATATTTACCGTTACCAGCTTATAATTATCCACAACAACATCAGCGCAATAAGCATATAGATAAGGATAATTAATTAAAACACCTATATCACGATCTGGCAATTCAATTTCCGATATTTCCCGAGGATTTGCCGGATTCGAATTATCAACAACATGTATATCATCAAGATAAGATATAAACATTAGATCATTATAAAACCGTACATAATCGGTTTTAATATCCAACAATTCCTGATCTACAACATTAAGAGGATCGGAAACATCCAGAATTCTCAATCCTTGATTGTGAATTGGAAAATATAAATATGGACCGTTTGAAAACATGGACATTGCGGAAAAATCGAGATCAAATGATTTAATCTTTTGTGGTAGTTTTTCATCAGTCAAGGGAAATACATACATACCATCTTCCTGATCAGCCATACAAACATATCCATTAGTAACAGCCACATCGTATGGAGATGCTTCTTCAAATTCAGTAACTTCAATCAACTCTGGAGGATTTGTAATATTATAAATTTTCAAATGGTCCCCTACTGCGGCAAGAAACAAATAATTATCCAGGAAAGCAAATTTATAAGAACTGCTCACATCAACATATTTTACAGATACCGGATTGCCAGGATCGGAAACATCAAATATTTCAAAACCATCTTCTCCCCATGAGCCTACATAGAGGTAATCACCATATACTTTAACAATAGTAGCCGTGCGGTTTGTTAAGGGAACCTCGGAGAATTGTGAGATATCAGAAGGATCTGAAATATCTACAGCTTTTAGGCCCATGCTACTTTGCGGGATATACGCATAATCCCCTTTTATTGCTACACCTCGGGTGTAGCCCCAGGCATCTCCACTGCCAACCAGAAGAGGATCTGCAGGATCTGCAATATCATAAATACTGAGGCCGTATGTTGAAGAAGCGATGTATAGCCTGTCTTCATAGATTGAACAATCCATTGCATAAACAGGAATAATGGTTTCTTGTTGAGGAGCAGCACCATCAGTTACATCATAAATCACTACACCGGTGCTAACAGTAGCAATATACAGGTGATTTCCGTTAGCAACCATGGAGACTATTTGATCAGCAATCTGTGTATTAGAAATCATGACTAGTGATTGTAGATCAACAACACCCAAAAATCCACCACTTGCCATAAAAGCATAGTTTTCGTTTACAGCAACACATTGACAGGGCCCACCCGGCCAGTGTGCAATCTGTTCAAATGAATAAACATTAACAGATAGAATAATAATAATAATAAAACATTTTAGGATTTTCATTGAAGTGCCCCTTTATTAGACAATGAAAAAATGATCACTAAAATGTATACAAATCCGGTAGGAATAGCAAGAAAATAAATGATATCACAATAATATATTAAATATCAACTCCCAAAAAGTGCCTTACTAAAATACCAATAAAAAAACTAAACGCGGCAACACCAAAGCTGAGTCCAGCCATTTCAAAAAAACGTTTTTTAAAGGATACATCGTCTACAACGGCTACGTAATAATTAAATAAAGCAATAATCATTACAGCAACAAGCATAGTGGTTGCGAGGCAAATAAAATAGTTTGTTAAAAACAAATATGGCAATATTAACAAGGTTACCGTAATGACATACGCAGTACCGGTATACAAAGATGCTTTAACCGGATGCCGTACTGTTTCTTCGGTTTTGGTGGATAGATATTCAGAAGCAGCCATTGATAGAGATGCAGCAATACCGGTTATTAATCCGGTTAGAGCGATAAGTCGGGTATTTTGCAACGCCAGTGTTAAACCAGCCAATGCGCCTGTCAATTCTACCAGAGCATCGTTAAGGCCCAAAACGATAGAGCCAATATAATGCAAGCGTTCTTCATTTAACATACCCATCAAGCGTTCTTCATGCTCATTCTCTTCCCGCATGATTTGTTCTGCTTCGGGATAATGCGGAATGATCAACTCGTAATTGTCCTGAGCATCTTCTTCGCCCATTTCCATTAATTTGATTGCAAATGTAAATCCAAATATGCGGCTAATGAAAACAAAGAAAAGAATTTTTAACCGATTGGGTTTAACCTCTTTACCTGAAATAGCTTTCCATTTTTTATAATGGGCCAGTTCTTCTTTACCAATTTTAAAAAGGATTTCTGAATTTTCTTTGTTTTTTACAATTTTGGATAGGCGGGTATAAATATGATATTCTGTTATTTCATTTTTTTGATAACTTTTTATCTGTTCTAAAAGTACATTGTCCATTATATATTTCCTCTTTTATAATGGACAATATAATCATAATAATAAAAAGATGAAACCAACTAATTCAAGAAAATCAGTTCATATTAGAATTTACCGAACCGTAAGGTTATATTAAATGCAGGTCCGGATAAATCTGAATTACTGGTACCAGCAAGTTTAACATTCCCTACTTGTCGATATGAAACACCGGTACTGATCCTAAAGAACGTAGCAATATTGATTGTTGCATGTACCGCTGGTTCAATCACCCAAAATTCATCCATAACTGTAGCAGTATAATCACCAGAATCACTCCATTTTGAGCCGTCATTATCTGCATATTCTACTGCACCACCACCCAAGAGACAATAAACCGAGTAATGTATAAGACTAGAGGGTTTGATAATGTACTCCAGTTCCAGGCCGCCATAACCAAAATGCATCTCCGCGGGCTTGTTATTGATCTGATATTCGGGTATATCAATTGAATTGGCGAGTCCATATCCACCACCTCCAACTATTAATTGATGACCAATAATCCATCCGCCTCGGCCACCAATTAGTACGGAATTGTCACCCTGAATCTGAGTAAATTTTATAACCGGGCCACCAAACCCACCGGATTCAAAATTTTCTGGTAAAAGTGTTTCCTGAGAGAAAGCTGAAATGGAAAATAAAAATATGATGAATATGATGCGTTTCATGATGCCTCCATAAAATTCATTTACAGCATCTTAAACGGAGAGAATGTGTGAATGTTACAAAAAAAAGCCGGATATCTACATACCCGGCTTTTTAAAAATCAATATTATTACTTTTCGGTTAGAGCGGCAACACCGGGTAAAAGCTTGCCTTCCATCAATTCAAGACTGGCACCACCACCGGTAGAGATGTGGCTAAACTTGCTGCCATGACCGGATTTTTTAGCCGCGCTTGCTGAATCACCACCACCTACAACAGAAACACAATCGCCTTCTGCAATAGCTTCTGCCAGTGTATAAGTACCGTTATCAAAACCTTTGACTTCAAATACACCCATAGGTCCATTCCAAACAACGGTCTTTGATTTTTGTACTTCAGCAACATACAGTTCAACTGATTTAGGACCAATGTCCAGTCCCATCATACCATCTGCAATGGCTTCACCTTCTGTAACCTGCGGAGTTACATCGACGCCTGCTGCGGGAAATTCTGATGCAACAACGTGATCAACAGGCAACAACAGTGTTACATTTTTTGCTTTGGCTTTTTCAATATAATCTTTTGCTTTTTCTACAAAATCTTCTTCAACGCGTGAATTACCAACAGCAATACCTTTGGCTTTTAAAAAGGTATATGCCATTGCACCGCCAATCATAAGACTGTCTACTTTTTCAAGTAAATTTTCAATCACAAGGATTTTGTCGCTAACTTTGGCACCACCCAGAATAGCCAGTAACGGACGTTCAGGTGCATCAAATACTTTGGCAAAGTATTCAAGTTCTTTTTGCAGCAGGTAACCGGCAGCTCCTTGTCCCAATTTTTCAGGCACACCAGACATGGAAGCGTGCGCGCGGTGCGCGGTACCAAAAGCATCATCCACATACAGGTCAGCATTTTTAGCCAATCCATCAATGAACCATTGGCGTTCTTCGGTTGTCATTTTGGTGCCATCTTTTTTGCCTTCTTCTTCAGGATGAAAACGCAGGTTTTCAAGCAAAAGAACATCGCCGTCATTCATTTTGGCTACCAGTGCATCTACTTTATCTCCAACACAATCGGGAGCAAAAACAACGGGTTTACCCAACAGGGTACCCAGATGATCGGCAACCGGCTTTAATGAAAACTCGGGAGCAACTTTTCCACCGGGACGACCCAGGTGAGACATTAAAATAGCTTTACCGCCTTCATCCACAACTTTTTTAATTGAAGGTAATGCAGCAACAATTCGTTTATCATCCGCAACCGTTTTATCAGCAGTCAGCGGAACATTAAAATCCACGCGCATCATAACGCGTTTGCCTTTTAAGGCAAGATCGTCAATTGTTTGTTTTTTCATTATATCTCCTGAAGATATGGGTTATATAAAAAACATCAAATTTACAAGAATCTTTTAATTTAATCATTCCTGATTAAAAATCAATGAAAAACAAATCAACAAATTAATATCTTTTTCTTGACATTTAATTTTAGATTAGCTATATTATTCGACGTTCAATTCACGCCGAGGTGGTGAAATTGGTAGACGCACTGGATTCAAAATCCAGCGGGAGCAATCCCATGGGGGTTCGATTCCCCCCCTCGGCACTGGAGCCTGCTTTTAAAGCGGGCTTTTTTTGTTTAGATACATCCCGAAATCACATCAATGTCCTTGACATATATCCTTACAATTTGTATAATATTAAGCATTTATCCTGAACGAATTTATATTTAATTATTAATCCCTCAGTAAACAGGAAGAAATATGATATTAGGCATATTGGCACTATTTATCAGTCTCGGCTCACTTACCCTTGCAATCTTTGCGTATAGACAAACCCTCCAAATGAAAAAGATTGAGCAATATTTCAAGCTCAGTACGCCTGAAGAAATGGATATTAAAATTAAACATGTGAAACAGGATTTAGAAGAACATCTTTTAAAGCTTGAACAGAGATTCAGAAATACGCGCATTGAAGCCAAAAGAGAATTGGCGAAAAGGAATCTTACCGGAAGCACGGCAACTGAAATGATGCTGAAAATAGATATGAAAGAAAAAGAACAGATTAACCGGGCCCACAAAATCACCAATCGCAAAATAGAATTACTGGAATTTAAAAAACGTCAGATTGAAGAGTTGTAACAACCTACTACTCTACAAAAATTTATATATTATTTATCCCCCCACCATCTCTCTCAGCTTGTTAACCGTATTCCAGTTTCGGGCAGTTGCCGGTACACCCAGCAGCTTTTCTGCATTCGCGGCGAGTTTGGACCGGCCAAATCCGTCGGGTGCGCAAAAGTAGAATACCTTGTCATGCAGTTTATAGGCTTCTGATGCAATTTTGATTTCGTCCATTTTCTCAAAATCAGCATGTGCAGGAATTTCATCCAGAAAAAAGAAGCTTAGCACCTTGCCGTTATCCGTGGGAAAGGGATTATTGGCAATGGCTTGTTCAAGCTCATCCGCGGTAAGGAGCACGACCCTCGGTTCAAATCCAAATTGCTTTTGTATAGCCGAACTGATATCCCGTGCAAGGGATTCAGCAGATTCTCCCTCCCATTCCAGCACAACATTGCCGCTTTGTATATAGGTTTGAATGCCGCTGCACCCCATCTCTTCAAGTGAAGGAACAAGCGTTTTCATGGGCAACAAATTCTTGCCACCAATATTGATCCCTCTGAATAGTGCTATATATGTACTCATAAATACTCGCTTTTAATATTCAAATATATTTATTCTCGATTCATTCTCATAACTTTTCTATCGAAACACGTCCGTACTGGTATATTTTAATCCCGAGTCAACCATCAGCGTTACTACATTGGCATCAGGAGGAAGCGTTTTTGCGATCTCTATGGCAGCAATAACATTTGCGCCGGAAGAGGTCCCCGCATAGATCCCTTCTTCTTTTGCCAAACGTCTGCACATGGCTTTAGCATCATCCGTAGCTACAGGTACAATTTCATCCACAAGGTCGGGTTTCCAGAGAGGCGGCGTATAACCAATTCCCACGCCTTCGATCTTGTGTGGTCCCGGCTGCCCGCCGGACAATACCGGAGATTCCGCGGGCTCTACAGCAACAATGCGAGAGTTGGGAGCATGCTTTTTCAAAATCGTTGCCACTCCACGCAATGACGCACCCGTTCCAACACTATGAACAAACGCGTCAATGCTTTGGTATGTCTGCTGCAATATCTCTTCTGCAAGCGCATAATACCCCGATATGCTGTCAACATTTTCCAACTGGTTTGTCCAATACGTATTGGGTTTCATGCTCATCTCTTTGGCGGTTGCAACCATATCCTGAATCAGCTTTTTGGTTGTGAGTCCGTCCTCACTGGGTACCATTGTCAGTTCAGCGCCAAAAGATTTCATCTGGTTCAATTTTTCATTGCTGAATGCATCGGACGTTACAATTTCCAACGGATATCCCTTTGCTACACAAACCATGGCAAGAGAAATACCGGTACTGCCGCCTGTATATTCCAGAATGGTATCACCGGATTTTAATTTACCATCAGCCTCGGCCCTTTCAATCATGGCAAGTGCTGCACGGTCCTTCATACTGCCGGTGGGATTTTCCCATTCCAATTTTACATATATATTTGCACAGTTTTGAGGAACGACCCGATTTAATTTCAAAAGTCGGGTATTACCAATTGCTTCCAGAATTTTTTTCGCGATCATGATATACCAGCTTTCCTGAGGTTAGAACAAATAAATTTTAGAGTTTTAGTATTAGAATATATATGAATTCCCCTGGGAATCAAACATATTTAATTAAAGTATAGCCAGGCTAAAATCGTATTACAAATCAAAATCAGGTATTCTGCATATAGTTTAATAACGGATTTGAAACTATTCAAATTCCCAGGCAATATATGTGTTTAATATTTTTCATTGTTTTGATTTTATAAAATTGATATTATTATAGTAATAATCAAGGAGTAGAAATGAAAACCCGAACAATTCTATTTTTCCATTTATTGATAATCACCCTGTTGATGTTCTCCTGCAATTCTGATCGTTCCTGGCAGCACTTGTCAGACATTAAATTAAGTGATGCTGTAAAACAAGCGCAAGAACCTCCATCCGAATATTGCGCCACCGTAACCTGGGGTTGGAATGGGCCCATGTCTCACAAGGTTATTGAGCGCGACCTGGATGCCCTATACAAAAGGGGCTTTCGCACCGTCACTATTGAAGCCGGTTACCGGATGAATAATGCACCTTATCTCTCTGATGAATGGTTTGCAATGATACGGTATGCAGTGGATGAAGCCAAAAAACGGAATATGCGAGTATGGATCATTGATGAGGGTAAGTATCCCAGCGGATTTGCAGGTGGTAAATTCAGCCAGGAGCGTCCTGATCTGCGTATGCAGGGATTGGGCATTGCAGAAAAAATCGAATTAACCGACAATCAGAGCATAGACAAAGACCTGGCTGACAATGTAGTAAGTGCTGTTGCAGTAAACCTTGACAATGAAACCAGTACAATACTGGATACCCAAAACAACAAACTGCACTGGCAGGCACCATCCGGTAAATGGGAAATACGTATCATTGACCACCAGTTCAGGACCCCGGTTACACGTGCAGTAAACGATTCAACCGGTGCAAAAACCACAAAAAATTCCATGGGCAATTTACTGGATCCACAGGCAGTGGCCCAATTTATCAATTGGACGCATGAAGGATACAAACAATTCCTTGGCGACGAGTTTGGAAAAACGGTTCTGGGCTTCAGAGGTGATGAACCGGATTTTGGTCACATTCCCTGGACAACAGGCATGCTGGATACATTTATGAACAAAAAGGGATACGATGTTAAACCCTACCTTGCATCATTCTTTGCTCCTACCCGAACAGATAAAGAAAAACGCGCCAGAGCAGACTATTGGGATGTATGGTCAGAGCTTTTTGGTAATCACTTTTTCGGGATGCAGGCTGACTGGTGTGCGCAAAATAATGTTGAATACATGACCCATTTAAACAATGAGCATGTTCTCCCCAAACTTTTTCGATCCACAGGAGATTTTTTCAGACCTATGCGTAAGGTACAAATACCGGGTGTAGATGCAATCTGGAACCAGGTATGGCCGGGTACTGTTGCGGATTTTGTAAAGCTGGCCTCCTCTGCCTCTCACTTGTATGGCAGACCCAGAGCACTCAGCGAAAGTTACGCGGCATATAATCCCCGTCCCGACTGTGAGCAGGTATTGTGGGGAGTTAACTATCAACTGGTACGCGGTATAAATCTTTTTGAATTCATGTTTTATGGAGCCTCGTCAAAAGGTCAGGTTAACATACGCGGTTATATGGGAGAAGAAAAATTCCCGCAAGTAATGCAATTCACAAACGCGGCATCCTTTTTACTATCTCAAGGACGACCGGCGGCAAACATTGGAATTTACTTTCCCACGCAGAGTTACTGGCTGGATGACTGGAGAGCGAACGATATATTGTGGGAGACTGCTCACAAACTCGTAAGCAATCAACGCGATTTTGATATTGTTGATGAACAGGCACTAAGCGAGGTATTAACATTACAAGATGGTAAATTTGTGAATCAAAGTTATCAATACTATTCTACCTTGATTATCCCAGGTGTGAGTGCAATTTCCCAAGCCTCACTTGAACGTGTGAAAGCATTTGCAAAAGCAGGCGGTACATTAATCTTTTTGAACAAGACACCTGAATTAATTACAGATAAATCCTTCATGCAGGCAACAGCTCCAGCCCCGGCGAACTGGATGCAAGAATACCTGATGCATGAATTTACCCGGGAACAGATAGAAAAACTGCCACATGCAGATGTATTACTGGACAGCAATCAACCTGAACTTTTTTATATGCACCGGACGTTTCCTGATGGTGAACTCTACTTTTTCTTTAATGAAGGTGAAAAACCCATTACCTGTCAGGCAAGTTTAAAAGGTAGTGGAACCATTAAAGAGTTGAATATTTTAAGTGGAGTAACAACAGCAATATCAGCAATTGAAAAACCTGAAAATATGTCAGAAATTAAAATGCGGTTTGACGCAAATGAAGCAAAATTTATTCTCATTGAAAAATAAAATAAATCCCATGTATCATCAACAAACGCTTGACGATACATGGGATATGTATCAATCTTTAACCAGTCTTACAGAAGCACCAAATCTTTTATCATATAAATTCCGATAAATAAAGGTAACATAATAATTCATCTTTCGCATAATTGCATGAGTCTCTGTTGAATTGCCTGCACCCCAGAAATAAGTTTTTCTTAACATATATACAGAAATTCCGGTCTTATAATCACGGTATCCGGCAGGTAAAGCTGTAAATCCAAATTCGTTACTGGCATTAACATTGGGTTTATCCCAATGTTCATAGCCTTCTTCTTTAAGTTTTGCGCCTTCAGTTGTTCCGCGCACAGGGCCATAATAATCCGCATCCTCTTTACTCATACCGGCAAACATTTCAAGTTCTTTCCAATCTTCATCTGTTGCAACATGCCATCCTTCGGGTGCCAGATTCCGGCTGTCTTCAATGGCATAGCCGTTGTATAGCAATCCATATTCCTCAACCAGTGAATAAAAATTGCCCCAGGCACAATACGCACTGCGAGTCAGGGTTGTCCATTCAGCATTATCTGTAACTTCTTCTATTGGCTCTCCATTTCGATAATGGGTCGTTTTGAGGTTTTCGACCGTCCACCACTGGTTGCCAATACAAACGACTTTGTAAAGATTTCCATCAATATCAAATAAAATCGCATTTAAAAAATCAAAATAATTTACTTTTGTACTTTTCCCTTGATGTAAATCCTGAACTTGCAGTACAACCGAAACCGTATCATTAGATTCACCAAATTCATGAGAAATTTCAGGTAAAGATACAAAATCCGTATCCCAAACACCATCACCTTCCCAATCCCAACGATATTGCAATTCCTGCCCATCCTCCAAATCGGTTGATTTGGAAGCATCAAAATAGACCACTTTCACATTGTCCCTATCATAATCCCAATCAAATTTGGCAACCGGCGCAGTGTTTACATATACCGAATCCACAATTTCAGCCTGCCAACCGGCACCATCCATAACTTGTAATTTTACACGAGTATATCCACCACCTATATCAAAATTATGATAGGTTATTTCATCATGGGTCCAGCCCGTATCAAAAATGCCATCATTGTCCCAATCCCAACGATAGTTCATATCCTCATCCAGAGTAAGGTTATCAGTAGATGGAGATGCATCAAACTGAAATGGAGTTTCAGTAAAGACACCTATCTCGGGAGAAATACTAAATGCAGCAACAGGCAGAGTTGTATCATAATAAACAGTGTCAGAAGATGTTGTGGATATTTCATCGTTATCATATTTAACTTTTAAATATATAATTTTCTGACCTTCAATTTCACTTGTGGACCAGCTTTTACGGGTGGAATACGCTTCCCAT
Organism: bacterium; assembly: GCA_963693055.1. Lineage (GTDB taxonomy): Bacteria > Zhuqueibacterota > Zhuqueibacteria > Residuimicrobiales > Krinioviventaceae. Next base: position 2,424,564 of record OY843751.1, on the reverse strand, counting down.
TCACCATCTAAAAAATCCTTGTTATTCGAAATCCACATTTGTTTCGCAGTCATGGCAAGTATGGTGAGATCAATATTACCCGATGTAATATATTTGTTTCCATTATTGATATCAATGACCGGTTCTGTATTGATACGGATAGACGCAACATGGGTGTAATTGCTTTCCTGTCCGTTTTCATCAAGGGCAGAGACTTTGTACCAATAGCTGTTACCATTTTGAACGGTAGTATCCGTAAACGTTCTAGTTTCAAATGTCACCTGCCCCATTTTTAGGAATCCGGAATTGGATTCAGCTGATCGATATATATAATAATTTGTAATACTTTTAACGTCTACCTCTTCCCATTCCAGCAACACACCGCCATTACCAATAGTAACGGCGAGCCCGAAAGGGTCACCAGCAGTTTGTTTATTTTGAGTATCCAGAGGATTCAACATATCCGGTTCGGTGGGTTTGTCTTTACAACTCATAAAAGCGACAATAAAGGACAATAGTATAACAACAATTTTTCTATTCATTTTTCCACCCTTTTTATCGGTACATTTTAAAAATGTAATGAAAAACCAATTCGAGTACATTCTTTATTTAACGATAGACATATTTTAGGTTCAGAATTTTTCACATTCCCCATTGAGTTATTGCTCTCAAGTTTGGGTTCAAAAAAAGCAGCATCCAGAATATTTACAATCCAAACTCCTACTGCAGCAATGATAAAATAGTTACGTTGGTTTTCATAGCTTTCAATATCATCATATGTAGACAACATGAGATCTCGGTTGGAATTAATTTGATTATCTGAAACGGAATTCAAATAATCAATCTTGATAACATCATAATCATCAATCGATGTATTGTATTGACTATTTGCCCACACAATGCCCCCTATCATCAAGATCTCCAAAGCCGGATAAATGATAGATCGCTTATTGCAACCTGAATAATGTTGTCCCAATCCAGGTACTAAAGCTGAGCGCAAGACTGCGCCTTTTGTCGTTTTGGGAGAAACAGATTGTATTTCATTAATTTGTTCATCTGTTACCGGCATTTCTTCCTGTTTGGGACGTTGAGATTCTACTGTCTGTGTTTTTCTTTTGGGTGCAGGTGCAGCAGAGCTTGTTTCAACTTTTTTTGCAGGTTGAGAAATATTTTCTAATTTTGACTTGACCAGTGAAGATTTTCCAGGTTCAACATCTATATATTGATAATAACTTTTAAAACCCTTCTTTTTAACTGCAATCATGTGTTTTCCCGGAGCTATCAACTTGTCATTTACGGGTGATTTGTCAAGATAAATATCATCAATATAGACATCTGCATCAGCGGGCTCTGATAACACGGTAAGAGAGCTCCACTTTTGCAAATCAACAATTAGATCGTTAATAAATTCACCAGAGACAGATACTGTGCTGATATAATCAACAAAACCTTGTTTACGAATTCGTATCAAATGCTCACCGGCATCAAGCCTACTGGCTAAAAGAGGAGATACACCATGGTCTTCATTATCAATAAACACCTCTGCTTCTGTGGGTTTTGTAAGAATTTTCAAACTGGGTTTTATTTCATCCAGTTGTAGTCCAATTTTTTCAAACTCATCCGCTTCCAAATATACAGGGGTTGATGCTGAAAAAGACTCTTTTTCAATACGGATAAAATGAACACCTGCCTGCAGATCTTTAATAGTTGCCGGTGTTTTTAAAGACATGTCTTTACCATCAATGTAAATACTGGCCTGAGATGGATTTGAATTTAAATACAGTGTTCCCTTGCCTTTAATTTCAGTATCAACAGCTCCACCTGTAGGCAATTGCCAGTTTGTTACTCCGGCCATTTCTCTGGCGATTTTTTTTAATTCGTAATCAAAAAACGAGTTATCGGGATTATTAAAATCCACTGTTCTGATCAGCATGGGTTTGGAATTTTCAACATCAATCATTTTAACGGTTAATTGAAAATTCTCTTTTTGTTTTTTGACTACTGCACCAATAACACGTTCTGCCTGAACAATTCTCCCTACATTGACAAAACAATCAACATCATTGCATAATGTTTTCGGACTGATGCCATTTTGTTCAAAAATACTTGACCGATCATGGACTGTCATTACATCAAAACGTCCGGTATTATTCAATTCAGTTAGAAAAATATCATAAAGTTTGGAAAATTCTGATTGCTTAACATCAGTCAAATCAAAATCCATTACCAAAAGTTGAGGCTTGATTGCTGTTTGAGCAAATGAAGTAATAAAAAAGAAAAGTAAATAGATGATAATTTTTTTCATGATCACCTCGAATTTTACAATTGAATGAAAAAGATTATACATGATCAAGATTAACCCAATGACAGAACAACTGTTAATCGTAAACAATGATTTATGAATTATTTATTAAAGAAATATAATCTAACTAGTAAAATTAATATTTATATTATACTGTAAATTTGTCATGTAATATTTAATTTTAACAAATTACTTTTGGCCGTAGAAGCAGTCATAATAAGCATATTGAATTTTCAGCATTGGATGCGCCCCAAAGTGTATTTTAAATGTATATAATTCTAAAATAACTGTCAATTAAAAAAATCAATAGCGTAAAAAATGTAAAAATTTAAACTCGGGAATAATATCATATAAAAAAACCCGGAAATAAATCCGGGTTTTAATATCATTCAACATACAACTTGACAGGGCCAAACAAACCGGCAACATAACAGGAATCTGGTGGTGTACCCACCCATCCCCAGGTACGAAGCTCTCCCAGATCATCTTTGAGTCCCATTTCATTAACCATTAAATTTCCAACTCGAACGCGTAGCGTATTTTCACCTTTCTTGACTGGAGTCTTGACGGTAAATGTAAAAGGTGGCCACAAACGTTCGCCAACCTTTTCATCATTGACCCAAACTTCAGCCATATGCAAAACTTTGCCCAGATCTATTTGCAATTTGGAATTATTATCAGTGACATTAAAACTTGTTTCATAATCAACAAAACCGGTAAATCTTCTTAATCCCATATCGATCCATGAACAAAGCTGTCTGTTACTGGAATTCTCACAATAAAATGCAGCGGGTTGTGACAAACCGTTTTCACCCATATAATTTTTAACAACCAGCACCTTTGCATCAGAGGGAATAGAAATTAAATTATTATGGGCTTTGATTTTATTACCGTCAATAAACATTTCCGCTTTTTTGGACAAGCCATAAAGCCGACATGTATTTGCACCGGGAGGGATTCCCATTCGCCACCACAGTATTCCTGTGGAAGGAACCAATTTTTGCGGTTCCCGCATTTTAGCAATTTCTTGCATTTGCAACTCATTAGCCAAAAGGGGTTGACCCCATGCAGCATCATTAAAATCCAGCGTGTACCATCCTGGGGTCTCTGTTTCCGATTCCTTCCATGTAGAATCTGAAAGGATTTCAATGATTGTTCCATTTTTCAAGAGAATTTGTCCTTGAAACAACATCCAACCAAATCCGGGACGGTTGGTAGCTTCTACTGCAATACAATTCTTGCCTTTTTTCAACAATGGTGAAATATCATGTATATCCGCATCCCTCATACTGCTTGAAAGAAAACCCGGCTCAACTGCTGTACCATTAACCCAGAAACGCACACTGTTATCAGCGTTTATATTGATGAGTGATTTTTCCACATCATCGTTCAAATCAAAGTTATATCTATAATAACGTCTAGTGTCAGCAAATGGGATATATAACATTTTAGCGCGCCAGGTATCAATAAACCGCGTTTCACCCAATATATTGAGATTACGCCAGTTTGAATCATCAAAATCCGGTTCCAGTACATTCGGTAAATTGTTTTCATTTAGAGAAATAAAAGATCTGGCGGATGTTACCAGTACAGAATCTGTTTCAGGAAACGAAACTGACCAATTGCTGCCAAGTTGAATTTCTTTCAACTTGGAATCATTTTCAGCAAAATTGACAGACTTCTCAGCGGGATCCAGAACAACCCAGTATGCTTCATACGGTTGAAATGACAGATCAACTTTAACCCGGTTATCTATTGTACCAGAAGAAACATTACGTATATCACCCGTTTCACAATCCCAAATCTCTGCTTTACCGGAACCATCTCGCAACAAGAGTGAACAGATTTGTTTCTGATTGGTATTGTTCACCATCCAATAGAAATCCTTACCATCTATTTTGCGGTGAGATACCAACAATGGAAAATCACCAGATCGCATTTCAACCTGAGGAGTGATTACATCCTTGATTTTTGCGGGGAGTAGGTTAATCTTTTCCGGGTCATTTGCCAAATTGATTACAGAGGGTAGAGAAACCAGATTCTCAAATTTGGAAACAATTACAGGATCATTGGAACCAACCTCAGGAGAGCCCTGTGGTAAATCGCCCAATAAAACAACTGTACCACCACTATTTGCAAAATCCAGTATCTTTTGAGCTAAAGATTGAGACAAAATAAACATTGGTGGTAGAACAATAACGGAAAAATTATGATCAGCAATATTCAATTCCGGAGAAACACTTTTTTGTGTAGATTTTGTAATGGTTGCCTTTTCCAAATAATACTTGTCTGCAATCAAATAGTCCAAACGGGAATTTGAAAGGACTTGCATCGCATCGGAATAGGTATTATTTATTTCAATAACTTTATCCGGCCATTCTTTACCATCATGACTGGTAAAATATCCTTCAGACAATGCCCATGCACTTTCAAATGGATTAACAAGCAAGATATCTGCAACCAATTTCCCTTGCCGGTTAACAAATGAAGCACGACGCGCAAAATCTGTCCAAAGATGCAGATAGCGCCAAAATGGATTTTCCGAAAACCAGTCAGCAGGAAAAGGAATGGTTTCAACTTGTCGGTTTAAATTAATACCATGAGGTACCGTATGGGTTATACCCCATGCAGTAACGGCGTTCAGGGTCATTTTCATTTGAACCGGTGTTTGCTCCCAGCCGGCTACCCCCATCAACTCGCTCATAAAGGGACGATTTTCAAACTCGCAAACAGATTGGGTTTCCTTGAAATCATGAACCTGTAGCGATTTCATTTGCAAACAATCATTCCCGGGTAGTGAAACTGCACGCTGCGCGCGCATAAAATCACCCACCGCACGGGTTTGAAGCATTAAATCTTCTTCCCATAAATTAGAGATATAATACATATCTCGTTTTTCCAGCCAATTACTTAGCCTGCCCAAAAATTGGTTGGAATAGATATCAGAAACCACATCAAACCAGTCATATCTTGCTTTTGCCCACAGTCCGCTTTCGTCCTCCTCGGTAAGCAATGGCATCCACAAACGAATATCACGATTCTTCATTTCCTTATAGCGTACAGGCAGATATTCTGACCAAGCCATTTGCCAACCATAATCGCCCTCATTGTCCACAAACACACCGGGAATTGAATTGCCCATCTTATCTTTTAATGATTTTTCATAAGACTCGTGAGCAATGGGAATAAACACATCCATTAACTTGGGATCCAGGTAATTTACTTGACCATTGTCTACACCAGGGTGATGATAGATTGAATATGAATATATCACCCATTTACCTGCGGGAACATTCCAGTTAAAAGAACCACCCTCACCAATAGCCTGTAGAGTGTTGGCAATAATTGTATCTTTATCATTTAATTGAGCTGCAACTGTAAACTTGTTATCTGGTAAGTTAACAACTTTGGGGCCTTGAAAGACCTGACGTTTCCAAGAGAGGGATTGGGAAGCCAACTCGGGATGTTGTTCCAATACCCTGCCAGCTGCCTGACCACTGGGCCACCAGTATTCATCACAGTAACCCAGTGTCATTCCTGCTTTTTCAGAATTAGTCAATGCGGCAGAAAAGCATTCGAACCATTTTGGGGACAACCATTCTGCTTTGGGTAAGGATGGGTATGGTTTGTCTGGCGCATCACTATGACGTGGATGCGCGTAACCGGGATTCAAACGCTGCGTTGTCATTTCTTTAGCCATAGATTCAGCTACAGAAACATCCAGAGTATCATCCCAGAACCAGAATGCATGGGGTGCATACCATAACGGCGGTTGCTCAAACTGTTGACGGGTCTGATCATAATCATACTTTTTCTGCCATTCAGCAGCAAACAAAGAAAAATGAGTACTGATAAAAAACAAGAATAAAGTAAAAAACAATAATCGGGGAAAATTTTTGGAATCGCGACATAGGAATTTCATAGGTAGCCTCTTTTTGAATTTCACAACCGTACTGCAACCACTATCAATTAAAATTTGTATTTATAATGACATATTATTAAAAGTAAAATAAGAGAAACATGCCTAAAGAACAATGATTTTTTTTGCATAATCCTTGTTCTCTAACAAAAATTATTGAATAGAGTTTATTGTTCTGGATCCCAATCCAGCTTGCCGTAGTGACGTTTCCAACTGTTTGCAAAAACTAAAAATCTATCATATCCAAATTGACGGATGAATTTTATGGATTCCTGGTATTTTCTGTATTTATAGCCATTTTTACTGAACCAGGATTGTATAACATTGCATGTATCCAATTCAGCACAATCTACACAAGTAGATAACTGCTTGTCACGAAAACAGCAGAGTTTTATTTTACATCTGGCTTTATTGATATCCCGTTTGCCATCATCATATCCCAGTTTGCATCCTTTACAATTCGAGTTGACATACTCGGGACAGGTTTTGCAGAACGCGCCACAACAGCCGATATATTGAACAGGCACGAGCAATGCTCTCCTACCGCTTGAAATATGAATAGTTTGCTGGTACCTGTTTTCCCGTTGTAGTCATTGTTGTCGTTATATCATAACTACTCCGCTGCCAGTAATAAAATGTACCTGTTTCGGTTCCCACCAAAAGATCAGGAATACCATCACGATTCCAGTCAGAAACAACAGGACCATCAGTATGACCCATGAGTGTACGAGATAACACCCTTCCCATATATTGCAGAACCATATTTCCATCACGGGTCCCCATGTTTTTCATCCAGTCAACTGCGGGTTTGGATGAAATAATCAAATCATCCAGACCATCACCATCCCAGTCAGCAAAGGTAATCTTTAATCGCCCGCTACTGGAACCTGTGCGCTGATTCAGCAAGATGGGCTCACCGGAGGGATTAACAAAACGACGTTCTGAGGAATTTAGCTGCAAAGTGCCGTTCTCATCACGATATCGCAAATAAACAGCAAGATATCCCTCATGGTCCAACATAGCCAGATCATTAAGACCATCCTCATTAAAATCACGTACCAGAGGTGATGTTCTCCATTGCGCAAGCAATTCATTGTCTTGTGCTGTTCCGGGGACCCATGCCGGCCTTAAAGGTCCATTATCTCCCCATTGTACGGTAATGGGTTGCGGTTCTGACAGTTTGGGGGATGTGCGTGTTCCAATATTCCTAAACCATAAAACATTCCCATGATGATGATTCACCAGAATATCGGGTAGATCATCATGATCCCAGTCTGCAACATCAATCGTAGTGTATCCCCATAAAGCTTTATCAGGAATAATTCGGATAGGTTCATCATTTACAGTGAGTAATTTAGGAGCATCCCAAACCGGCACTTTGCCACCCAGATTTTTGATAAACCCTATATGCCCCACTCCATTGCCGCTAACAATATCATCAAGTCCATCGCCATCCCAATCAAATACTCGTGGAGCAGTCAATGCACCAAAATCAACATACTTTGCTTCCTGCCGAAAAAAACGGGGTGGTTCAAATTGCAATACCCCTTTCTCTGATTTGCCTACATTTTTCAAATAAGATATTTTACCATCCTCATCTCCGGCAATGAGATCTACACGCCCGTCCTTGTTCCAGTCTATGGCTGTGGAATGAATCGTAGCACGAGATTCCATATAGACAGGATTTCCGTTGAATGATATCGTTTTTCCCTCTGAAAAAAGATATTTTTCAAGAGTACCTATATTTTCAAAAAATTTAAACTGTTTATCAACCAGACCTATAGCAATATAGTCTACGTCTCCATCATTATCATAATCAGCAAAGGTAGGTTTAACAGAAAGTTCTGATGCCAGGGACTCGCCATTTTGTTTTAATATTTCAACCGGATCCACAAATACCGGATCAATATCGGTACCTTTGTTCTTGAAAAATAATAACTGTGAATGTTTGGGGAGTTTGTCAAAAGCTTGCTGTCTCTGTAATGAGCCCGCACCACGTAAAGTTGTTATGTGTGGACTAGCGGCAGAACACAACAGATCTTTTATGTCATCACCATCAAAATCAATCAAAAGCCATTGGGTTAATTTAAAACTGTGTAAATAATCATATCCCTTATTGGGTAGCACAATCTCATTCATATCCCAGAAAACATTCTGTGGAACATTACGATAGATCAATAGCTTTTCGCGTACATTGTCCGGTGTTATTACATGTGTTCCACCATTCAAGGTTGATACCTGGAACAAGCTTCCATCAGAACCCAGGCGTCTTCTCTCATAAGACACTTTCATTGCCCGCCTGAAAACCGGCATTTCCACATTTCCACTGATATTTTCAAAATAAAATATACCGGACTCTGCATAACTACCCGATTCTGAAATCAATAAATCCGTATCTCCATCACCATCAAAATCCATTGGCATGGGTAAAGCTTTAAATCCTGCATCAAGATCAACCAGTAATCCCGGATTATTATATTCCAGTTTACATAATGAATTCTCATAATGAACAGTATTAGAATCTTTGTGCGTACAATTGAATAATATAACGGGCAAGAGGAATAATAATATGTTTTTCATACTACCTGCTTGATATTATTGATAAAAACCAGTTTATTTTTCTAATTTATTACAAAGCTTTGATCATGTTAAACACTTTGGAAAACATATAAATTACCATAATAATTATTAATATAAATCCAAATAAAGCATAAACGTTTTGTGTTTTGGTGTTTTTCAAATCACCCATTATCTTTTTATTATTGGCAATTAAAAATAATCCCAATCCTACAGAAGGTATCGCCAGCAATGAAGATGCCTGAGCCATTACCAGAGCATAGACAATGTTCCCCTTGAAAAAAACAGCGATAGTCATACCTATGATCATAATAATTGCAGACAATATTTTGGGCACTTTATCCTGCATGGATCGTCCATATCCCAAGCTATCTGATAAAAGTCCACCACCAATAACAGCATTGACTAATAGTGAAGAAAACGCTGCGGCACACAATCCCAAACTAAAAATATACTTGGAAAAACTCCCAAATAATGATTCGAGTTGTATCGCCATATCTCCTGCAGTTGCTACGGTTATTCCCTGGGGTTTTAGGGCAGTAGCAGATGTGATGATGATAAAACTTGAAATTAACCCTAAAACGGTTATACCGGCTACAGTATCACGAATTCCGGTTTTAAGATCACTTTTCCCCCACCCCTTATTGCGAACCAGATAAGACTGGTATATACAGGCATTCAGGCTAAAAGTGGTAGCAACCAGTGCAGCGATTTCATCCAACTGGCTGGTTTGAAATGAAAACGGATTAAAGCCTTTAAGAATATTAAAAAGATGGGGCTTTACAAAAAACAAATTGGTTATAAAAGCAAGAATCATAACCATCACGAGAGCCATCATTAATTTTTCTATAATAGCATAAACATTCTTTGCCCAGAATAAAAGAATTAAACCCAATGGAGTAAAAACAAGAGGCCAGATATTGATCCCAATTCCTGTTAATCCGTGCATGGCTGTAGCAATTCCCAGATTATTGCCGAATTGAAAACTCGCTGCCGCCATAAAAGCAGAAATGCCAATAAGACCGGCAAACCATTTACCATATACGTCTTTAATGGCTTTTAAAATAGAAGAATTTGACGCAATGGCAAACCGGGTACCCATTGCTGTAAAGATCCCCATACTGATCGCAGCGATTAAAATGATCCACAACAGAGCGTAACCATATACTGAACCAATTCGCGAAGCAACAGCAATACTTCCAGGGCCCAGTACTACCGAAGCAGTGATGAATCCTGGACCTATGGATCTTAGGGCAGTTTTGATTTTAACCATTATTATACCTTAAAGAAAAACGAGCAAGACAATTGATTTAATAAAATATTTATTCTCGTCCAGTAAAGGGTTTAACAACCTTTAATGTTTCACCCGTGTCTTCCATTTCAAAAAGTCTGGGTTGAGCATCACGATTATTGGGTGAATGCAATACCATCATCAGTTTGCCGTCAAAAGTTGTAAACAGCATTCCATGCCCGCCATCCTCACCATACAAAGGTTCTTCCTGTTGCTCCCAGAGACCTTCCAGCTTGCCTGACTGTGAAATAGCAATACCACACGTATATCCCGTATATCCACCGCTAGTCCAGATCATATAGAGCTTGCCGGTCTTGCCGGTATACAGATAAGGGCCATCAGTCACATGACATCCATATTGAGGAGATTTTTGACTCCACACCGCATCACTACCGTCAAAAAGACGCTTGGGCTCGCCTACAATTTCAGAAAGATCATCTTTTAATTGTACATATTCCACAGTACCATCTTTGATTTGTACCCATTCATGACAAAATACCATGTATGGAGTGTCATCCTCTTCCCAAAGTGTGCCATCCAAAGTCATCATATCTGGTGGAAGTGTAGAACGATTTTGAAAGGGTTTAAAGGGACCCATGGGAGAATCAGCCTCAAGTACCTGAGAGCCACGGGTAACTCTTGGGAGCCAGTCACGCCATTGTTCAAGAAATTCGTTGTTGGTATTAAACGTGAGAAAAAGGTAATATTTCCCCTTGTATTTATGCAACTCGGGTGCCCAGATACCACGTATTTCAATATCACCCCAAATATCATCAGGAGCCTGAAAAATCACTGTTGGGCCATACCAGTTTTTTAAATCCTTACTGGTATATGCTCTTACTCCATTACGCCATGCCGGGCCAATCATATAATAGGTTTGCGTTGCATCATCTGCTAAAATACAAACATCTCTCATTTTTATATCATCAAGGTTTATATTCTCTGCTTTGGGTTGTGCTAAAAGTATAGAATACAGAATTAAACTCAATACAATTAATTTTCTCATCTAAAACTCCCAATATCTACTCTAATACTTTTATTTTATTGGTGGTAACAGATTAATATATGTGGTTTTATCCCTGTCGCATGTGATCTTGTCGTTTTTATATTCAAGCTCTACAACCTGTATAGAACTGCGTCGTTTTTGATACCAGTCACTACGGGGAATTGAATCTACCCGTCCGGGATGGGTAAAATAGAACAAATAAGCTCTGCCATTATTTACAACCACATCCGGGTGTTGGCCATTTACACCATCATCTTTGCCTATCCCCACACCCTGTAGCAAATTCCCGGGCTGGCGTTTCCAATCAAGCAGATCATCAGATTTATAAAGTGCGAGTCCGTCCCACACATCGGTAACCATCCAATAGGAATCATGCCATGAAAAAACCTTGGGGCCTTCACCACTCTGATCTCCAATAGCTTTACCTTTATCTTCCCAGGTATCAAGATCTTTGCTGTCTGCATAATAAATGGATTTACCGTCAATCTCATTATTGTACCACATACGCCAAGTTCCATCAGGTAATCTAAAAACGCAGGCATCAATAACTTTTTCGTTAACCAAATTCAACCGCGACTCTATCTTCCAATCGATCATGTTTGTACTGGTAAGATGTTCTATATAGCGTGGATGGTCCCAATTTTGAAAAATGCCGGGGACATATGTAAGGTACATATGGTATACACCATCATGTTCAATGACCTCCGGTGCCCAGTGAGTATCCTCATCTGTACGCAATGGGATATTACAGGTCCCCCTGTATCTCCAGGTGGCACCATTATCAAAGGATTCGGCCAAGCCTATACGTGTACCATGTACCCAGGTTACCCCGGTTTCACCTTTTGCATTTGCTCTACGATTAGTATAAAACATGAACCATTTTTTTTCATGCTGGTTCCACAATACAACCGGATCAGCAGTTCCATCAAAAATAGGATCACGGTACAACGGTTTTGGCGCAGGTTTACCCTTGTTAACAGGTGCATTTTTACAAGACAAGATAGAAATCATGAGGATAAGTAGTAGGAAAGTTAACTTTTTCAAAATCCCTCCAACTGATGTGTTTTCTTGAATGAATTAAATAAAAATAATCATTTAATTATATGAATGCAATAAATGAATTAAGAAATCATATTGCGGACGTAATCCATTCAGAAAATAACTACCCCAATTGTAAGAAAATATTTATACTTGACTCATGATAACAAATTAGCTATTTTAAATACATATACCTACGTGCAATTGAGATATTCTTTTACAATAAATTTATTTCTTAATTTTATAAATATAAATCTGTTTCTTATTTTCAGTTAGACAAATCATAGGTAGTAAACAATATTACAGGGAGTCTAAAATGTCTGAAAAGTCAAATATGGCACGCAGAGAATTTTTGGGGCAAGGTACAAAACTGGTTGCCGCTGCAGCTGCAATGGGATCTATAAAAAATGCTCAAGCATCTACAGATAAAACCCGAATCGCATTAATAGGGACTGGTTCACGTGGCAGCGAAACCTGGGGACGACGTTTGCTGCAACAATTACCAGATCATATTGAAATGGTAGGATTATGCGACATTAATCCCAAGCGGGTAAAATATGCACAAGGATATATTGGCACAAACGCACCACTTTACCAGGCAAAAGATTTTGAAAAGATGATTCAAGAAACCAAACCGGATACGGTTATAATAACAACCCCCGATTGCTTCCATGCACAATATGTAGTAAGGACTCTGGAGCTGGGTTGCAATGCAATGTCTGAAAAACCACTGGCAACAGAATCAGAACAATGCCAAAAATTACTGGACGCAGAAATTAGAACTGGTAAAACCGTTACAACCACCTTTAACGCACGCCATTCAGCATATGCCGAAGAAATCAAGAAATTCATACTTTCAGGAGAAATGGGTAGAATAATTTCTGCAGAGTATCATGAATATCTGGACATTGATCATGGCGCTAGCTATTTCAGGAGATGGCATGGCAAAGCAAGGTATTCCGGGTCTTTGCTCGTTCACAAGGCATCGCACCATTTTGATCAAATGAACTGGTGGCTGGATGCTGAACCTGTAGAAGTTCATGCTTTTGGTAAAGTCGATTTTTACGGCAAGAACAATGCCTTCCGCGGACGGAATTGTAGAAGCTGTCCCTTTACAAGCAAATGTAAATTCTACTGGGACATCACACAAAGCAAACGTATGGTTGATTTGTATGTCAATAATGAAGATGCAGACGGCTACCTGCGTGACGGTTGTGTTTGGGACAATGATATTGATACCTATGATTCGATGACTGTTGAAGTTAAATATAACAGCGGAGTCATCTTGGCCTATACTTTGAATGCTTATGCACCTTATGAAGGACAGTCTATCCATTTTAACGGAGAAAATGGCAGACTGGATATCCGTAATTTCCAGAGACAAGCCTGGGATGTAGAATATGATACGGAATTGCGCTATTCAAAAAGCTTTGGAAAATCCCGTAGCTGGACACTCAAAGAAGGAGAAGGTGAACACGGTGGTGCAGATGCAAAACTGAAAAGACTTTTATTTGTTCCGGGTGAGACTGATCCCCTTTCCAAACTGGCTGGCAGCAGGGCCGGAGTTATGTCCAGTCTGATTGGTATTGCTGCAAGAAAATCGATTCAAACAGGTGAAAGAGTAAAAATAGCTGATCTGGTAAACATTCCATTAAAATGGAAATGGTAATTGATAATAATTCAATTGTAAATTCACGAGGTTGGAAAATGAAAAAAGAATTAAGTAGACGGGGATTTATAAATAAATCCGCACTGGGCGTTGCAGGAGCGGTAACAGCCATGAGCGCAAAATCTTATGCAAAAGTTAAAGGTGCAAACGACAGGATCAATATTGGCTTTCTGGGTTGTGGCGCACGCAGCAGAGGACACCGCAGAATGGTTGAAACCTCAATTAAAGACAAAAACCTGGGTGTAGTAGCTGTTTGTGATATCTGGGAAAAAAACCGGGAAAAAGCAGCAGCAGACTGTAAAAAAAGATTTGATACGGATGTTAAACAATTCCAGTATTCTGAAGATATGCTTGCCATGAAAGATCTGGATGGCGTCATGATCGCAACAGGTGATTTCCAACACGGTTACCTTCTGGCTGAAGTTGTTCAAGCTGGCAAAGACTGTTACTGTGAAAAGCCCATGGCGCTGGATATTGAAGAAGCAAAGTATGCTCGTAAAGCTGTACTAAATTCCAATCAGGTTGTACAAATGGGTTCTCAATGGGTATCTGACCCCTACCATCTCAAGGTCAGAGAAATTATCCGTTCAGGGAGACTGGGAGAAATATCTAAAATAGAACAATGCTGGAACGACAACAACCATCGCTGGCATGAACCCAGTGATCCGGATGTGGCTGCGATTCGGGAAGAGGATACGGATTGGAACAGATGGCTTTTAAACAAACCCTACCAGCCCTTTAATCCCTGGGCGTATTTTGAATTCAGAATATTTCGCGAATATTCGGGCGGTATTACCAGTCAATGGATGAGCCACGGTATTGGCTTGGTCCACTTTTTTATGGATACCGCAATTCCGGATACCATGGTAGCCAGTGGCGGCATATTCTCATGGCCGGATATACGGCAGAATCCGGATACATTTCAAGCCCTGGCAACATATGAAGATCAGAATTTTCTCTATTCATACAACTCGACCTATGGTAATCTGTTTGGCGATTATTCAGTAATACGTGGAAAAGAAGCAACTCTCTTTTCTGATGGTGGTGAAGGCAGTCCGCGTTGGTTCTTGATTCCCGAGGGCGGTAATAAATCCGGTCGTTATCGTTTTTACGAAGGATTTAAAGAAGCTGTACAAAATGGTCGAGCGGAATTGGTTACCATAGAAGGAAACAATAATGTACCACCACCTTCCCAAAGTGATGACAGCAAACCGCATCTGGATAATTGGATTGATTGTATTCGCAGCAGAAACATGATGACCAATGGACACATCCATACGGGATTCTGGCATTCGGTTGGCGCTGCAATGGCAACACAGGCATACCGTACTGGTAAAAAATTATATTGGGATCGGCAAAACGAAGAAATTACAGAGATACCTCCGGCAAGTTAGAAGTATAAAACAGAGGTGACAACATGAATGATGAAAAATTAGCACGACGTGATTTTTTCTCCAGAACCGCCAAATATACAGCAGTTGCCGCAGCCGCGGGCATGATTACCCAGCCAGGTGATTCTCGGGCTGCGGAAGAAAAAAAGGATTTTAAAATACCAGATTTCATTATTGATTCTCATATCCATTGTGGCAGTAATGAACAGTGGGTCAGGGATATGATTACCAACTATAAACCCTACAAAGCCATGGCATGTGTGCTGACCTGGCATAAAGATATGCAGTTAATGATAGATGCCATGAAATCGCACCCCGAAATTTTCATTGGGTATGGCCGTGTAAACCTTGATGATGTTAATTCGGTACGTGAAATTGAGGATTTTAAAAAGAATGGCTTTGTGGGCATGAAATTTCACAGTCCGCAAAAAAATTATGACGATCCCTCCTATTTCCACGTCTATCGTTTATGCGAGGAACTGGGATTCCATCTATTGTTCCACACGGGTATTTCCTCACATCGTATCACAGATGAACCCCAATGGGGCTCTTCAGCGCGAATGCGTCCCATGTATCTGGATACCATATGTCGTCAATTCCCAAGATTGACAGTTCAAGGCGCGCATTTGGGAAATCCCTGGTATGATGAAGCCGCGGAAGCTGCAAGATGGAACCCAACACTCTACTTTGATGTAACCGGTTCAACACTGTTAAAGTTTATCAAACTGGGCAAACTGGAACGTATGAGTGAAATTCTTTGGTGGAGTGATGATGAATCGGAAAACAATCCTCACACACTCAAAGGCGGACCCGGAGCATGGGAACATATTCTGTTCGGTACGGATGAAAAACCAACCGGCTTAAAAGGCAATATAGAACGATTTCAGATGATGCTGGATGCGAATAATGTACCGGACAATGACCGTAAGAAAATGTGGGGACATACAATAGCAGAGATATTAAAAATTGATCCAACTACGCGCAAATTCAAATCATAATAAAAAAAGCCCGGTGCATAATTACACCGGGCTTTTTAATGCTTGTATACAGACTTTACAACAATTAGATATCAATAAAAAATCATCATTAATTAAGCATATAATTAAAACATAATCCTAGAAACAGATCACCTCCAATCATATCCAGCTTTGGAGTTTCCCAATATTTATATTCGTACCCGAATTTCACACAAAACATATCAGTAAATAATGGTAGTTCAAATTCAATACCGCTAACAGCAAAACATTCAGGATAATATTTTTCTTCTGTAAAAGTTGTTGAATAACCAGCTATATCTGTATAAAATTGTACCAGATTTCTGAATTGATAACCTACTCCCAGGAAATATCCATAAACTGTTTCCAATTGAGGATTATCCATGTCAGTATGTGCTTCCAGCATTCCAAATCTTGTGGTAAAATTTGTATTCCGTGGTTTTAACATTACCAAAAGTCTGTCACCGGCTTTACTATCATTCTTGATGTCATAAGAAAATGAAACAAAATCAAATAAATACTCTACTTTTCTTTCAACTTTGGGGATTGTAATATTATTAAAATCCAGAACATATAACTCATTCTCATACTGAATTTCAATATCCGGAATATAGCCTTTTATCTGATTTGCATAGAGTTCATCTTTTAATACAATTCTGTCAATAACTTTATATAAAACAGAACGGTTATTGGTAAATGTTATCCCCCAATCATTAACCTGCTTGACATTATACTTGTAAAGATGACCATTTTTCATTTTAACAAAAGAAGAATTGTTTTCAGAAAATGTTAAAGAAACCATAGATAATACCAGAATTACCAACCATTTTTTAACCATAGCGTTCTTTCTTAATCGTTGAATGTAAAAATGATTGGTATACAATTATCAATTACCAATCCAATAAAATAAAGTGTAATTATCAAAACAATGAATGCTGCAAACGCTTAAAAAAATACAACATTACCAAATGGTTCTAGGCCTCGCTAACATCCTTTAAATCATCATAAAACTTGGCAAAACTAACATTCGCATAAGGTTCTAACCATAAAAGCCCAATTCCTAATGTTAATACACAAAGTAATGCCAAGCCAATCAATCTTAGGCCCAGGCAAAAATATTTCCACTTGTTGCCTTGCATCATTTGTTTGCTTTTTGCCAAAGCATCCATAGGACCAATATTTTTATCTTCCGCAAGAATATAAAATACTTGCGAATATGCTATTGAAGCAATAATCCCGGGAATGATAAGCAGCAGCATCCAGAGCAAAATAAATAAAATCATTAACAAATACGTACCCAAAGTAACACCAAAATTCTGAAATCCTTCAAACAATTGATCAAACTTGGGTTCCTGATTTCTCGCAATGGATAGGCTGAAAATAGATATACCTACAGTTAGAGGTCCTGCTACGATTAATTGCGCAATAAATCCTATTCCGGGAATATAAGCAATTCCAACTGTCAATAAGACATAAACAAGACATGTTCCAATTGCAAGTTTCCATTTCCCGGATAAGGATTCCCGTGCTTGTGCCATTAATACTTTGTTTTCGGTTTGAGATAAAGTCATAACAACCCCTTTCCAATAGAATAATTATAGCTGGTAATGCACCAACAAGATTCTTTGTTATTTATCTTTCTTGTAATACATGAATAGAAATGATCCCACAATTTGAATTGGTACAGTTTACTATAGTAAATTATTACTTATATATCAACAAATAAAATAAAAAACGCCCTAAATAGAAAAACTACTCGGGCATTAAATTTTATATTTGTATTTCTACTTGGCCGGCGGTTGCCAGATGGTTGCAACGATTGAACGCTCGGGCCCTGTTACAGGATCAGTAAAGTAATACAGCGTCACTACTTTGCCGTCCGGGCGTTGGACTGCACGGCAATAGCCAATATCCCGTCCCGCCCCATCTTGTCGCAATACAATGGGATCACTCCATGTCCGGCCTTCATCATCGCTCAGTTTTGCAAGGATACTGAACGGTTCGGCACGATAGCCATAATTCAAACAAAGTCTGCCATCCTGTAAACGGATAAGACTGGGGGGATTCCCTTCTCCACAATCTTCAACGGGATCAGGCATACTTTGCCAGGTTTTACAATCATCATCCGTGCGCCAGGCACCTATCCAGCGCTTGTCGCCTTCTCTTCTACGGACGGCAACGTAATAAGAGTCTTTATCCAGTTTTACAGAAGCCGGCATAATACTAAATCCATCGGGTTCAGGACCAATCTTTGACACCAATTCCCAGGATTTTCCACCATCATGAGTGCGGGCACAAAAGGGGCGTCCCTCATTACTGTCACTTTTAGCAGCTGTTAAAAAGAGTGTCAAGTCTGACGGTCCTTCTACCTGATAATCGGTACGGGCTGCAGTGCCGGTAAATCCGAAATCAGGTAAGCGATAGGGACCCAGCCAGTCATGCCCTTTATCGATAGAGTACCAAAAACGAGATAAACCGGCATCAATATTATTGGTACGCAAGGTCATGGCAAAATCGGGATGGGTAAAAGGAATGCCACCGGGACAATCCATTAAAGGTGGAACCTCAACATCCTCACGAGGTACTCCATGCAGGAAACCGCCTTCCGGTATCAAATCACCCTGTAAAGCAGGATCAATAATCTCCCAGGTTTCTCCACCGTCCATACTGCGGGCAAGAAAATGACGCTCGGGTTTTTCCCGGTCTATGTGATGCCGGTCAGGACCCAGATCTTTGTACTCACCTTCAGAGAACCCAACCAGAATTTCGTCTCCCCAACTCCAAATGCCATGGTTGGCCGGCCAGCCGCCAAAATGCCCTTTTTCCTGGTAAACCACTACATGTTTTACATTTAATCCTGGCGGTGTAGATGTACAGGATAACAATACGCTCAGAACCAGTAAAAATGGAACGATGAATCTCATGTTTACCCTCCCGGTAAAAATGATTGAATTGTTCAATAACAGGATATTGAACTATAGTGATTGATTTCATGAATATCAAGTAAAAAAGACTGGCATTATTCACAGATATTGTAATATATTTCATAATCACAATGTTTAATCAGGGGATTAACATGAAAAGTTTAAAAGCAATTATCAGCCTGTTGTTTTGCACAACAACACTATTGTCTGCGGGAGAATTAATACAACCGCAGGACCTGAATTATCTTGGGGCGTTTAGATTACCGGATGTTTCTGATGTTTCTGAATGGATTTACAGTGGATATGCCATGACTTTTTATCCGGATGGAGATCCCTCCAATACGGATGATTATCCGGGATCTATCTTTGCTTTAGGACACGATCATCATCAACTGGTTTCAGAGATATCGATTCCGAATCCGGTGATTTCCGGAGCCAAAGATCCTGCCGATCTCAACGTTGCAGAAACATTGCAACCCTTTGGAGATATAACCGGGGGTGTATTTGGTGAACAGGAAATCCCACGGATGGGTATAGAGTACTTGCCTGCAATGGGTGATCTGCCTGAGGGACTCTATTACTGTCGCGGTGAACATTTTCAGGATGTGCTTGTGCCATCGCATGGATATTGCAATCTGGATCTCGGCAGCCCAACTCCTGTGGGACCCTGGTATTATGGTAATTACAGTCACTATACAACAAACGATTATTTATTTGCCATTCCTCATGAATGGGCGGATGCAAACACGCCGGGGCAATACCTTGCCAGCGGACGATTCAGGGACGGTGAGTGGGGTGGTCTGGGACCCGCCTTGTATGCGTATACACCTGTTGTTCATTCCACATTGCCAACCGCGGGAGATACGTTG
Source organism: bacterium (assembly GCA_963693055.1). Lineage (GTDB taxonomy): Bacteria > Zhuqueibacterota > Zhuqueibacteria > Residuimicrobiales > Krinioviventaceae. The sequence goes on along the minus strand of OY843751.1, from coordinate 2,404,604 downwards.
TGGAACATCACTCCCCTGCTTATGTTTGGTGAACATCAGCCCGGTAATCCGTACCTGGTTGCATCACAAGACAAGAAAATGAACGACTATAAAGAACCGGATGAATGGTCAGGGGGGGCCTGGTTAACAGGTGGAGATAGATCAGCAGTCGTTCTGGTGGGTACCAAAGCTATGGGAGATTCCTGGTATGGGTTTTCGGACGGAACCGTCTGGCCGCAGGACCCTCCCTATCCCGATGTTCCCGAATGGCCGCATGATGAACGCGGCTGGTGGGCAGACAGTATCAATGCCGTCATTCTGTTTTTTGATCCTGCAGATTTGGCAGATGTGGCAAATGGGATCAAATCGCCTTGGGAGCCACAACCTTATGCCATGATGAACATCAATGAATACATGTTTAGTCCGGGATACGATTACGGTAATTATAAAATGACAACACTGGGTGCTTGCTGTTACGACAGGTCCAGGGGTTTGCTGTACATAAATGAGAGACGTGCTGATGAAGACAAGAGCATCATCCACGTTTTTGAGATCACCACACCAGAAACTGGCATTGGAAAACACGATCAAACACCGGAACAATTTGAACTGATGCAGAATTATTCCAATCCGTTTAATCCAACAACACAAATCAATTTTAGCATTACAAAAGCAGAGCAAATCATGATCAATGTATTTGATATAAAAGGTAGAATGGTTAAGACACTGGTAAATCGGCATTATCAAGCAGGACAGTATACAATTACATGGGACAGTACAGATTATTTGGGAAACAAGGTAGCATCTGGTGTTTATTTTTATAATATGAATTATGGTAGCATTTCAAAAAATAAAAAGATGATATTGCTGCGATAGTAAAAAGGCCGGAATGATATCCGGCCTTAACAAGGAATCTATTTCTCTTTATTAATCCAACTGTAAACAATGGGAAGTACCAACAGTGTCAACAACGTTGACGTGATCAATCCACCCAATATTACAATAGACAACGGTGCCTGTATCTCATTACCGGGTTTGTTACCGGCAAAGGCAAGCGGAGTCAATGCTAATCCTGTAGTAAGCGCAGTCATGAGAACCGGACTCAGACGGTCCAGAGAACCCTGAATGACGGCTTTGGATAGCGCTACTCCCTCATCCCGTAACTGGATGTAATGAGAAACCATGATAATACCGTTACGAATTGCAATTCCAAACAGGGTGATAAATCCCACAATAGATGCAATGGTCATTACCCCACCCGTAACCCGAATGGCAATAATTCCACCAATGAGTGCAAAAGGTAATGTAGACATGATGAGAAATGGTATTCTCAGATTTTTAAATTCCAGATACAATGCCAAAAAGATAAGCAACAGTGATAACAAGCTCAGTAAAGAAATTACACGTGTGGCTTGCTGTTCACTCTCAAACTGTCCGCCATACTCTACATAATAGGCGACCGGCAGATCTACCGTATTGGATATCCTTGATTGGATATCACTGATAACACTGCCTATATCTCTTTCTGCCACATTTGCTTGAACGACGATCTTGCGCTGGGCGTTTTCGCGACTGATGTAATTGGGGCCACGATCCACTTGAATATCCATTATCATATCCAGTGGAATTTTGGCACCAATGGGTGTATCGATCAGGCTGTTACGAATTGCATCAATGTTATTGCGAAAGGACTCGTCATAGCGAACCACAAGATCATACTGATTTTGACCTTCATATACCTGCGACACCGCAGTTCCCAGAAAAGCGGTATCTATCATTTCATCCACATCACCCATGGTTACACCATACAATGCCATGCGCTCACGATTGGCCCGAATACGTAACTGCGGGATGTCAATTTGCTGATCCATTGACAGATCTGTTACTCCCGGTATGTCCGCAATCTCTTGTTGAACTTTGAGACCGATCTGTCGAAGCTTGTAAAGATCTGAGCCAAAAATCTTGATTGCAATATTTGCGCGCGTACCGGATAACATGTGATCAATACGGTGGCCAATGGGTTGGCCGATGACAAATACGCAACCCGGTAACAAGCTCAATTTTTCTCTCACGTCTTTTAACAACTGGTCTTGTGTTATATTGCTAAAATCAATCTCAACTTCAAGTTCATGCGCATGCGAGCCTAACGAGTGCTCATCCATTTCCGTTCGTCCGGTACGTCTACTCACCGTAACAACAGATGGATGTTCCAATAATAAATTCTCTGCAATCCGACCAATCCTGTCTGATTCGTCCAGAGATGTACCCGGTAAAGTTGCCAGACTGATATTAAGCGTGCCTTCATTAAATTCCGGTAAAAATGACCGGCCAATAAAGGGAAGAATTGACAATGATATCAACAAAAATATACTGGCAAGACCCACAACCCATCTTTTGTGAGTCAGGCACCAGTTTAAAACCGGTTTGTACAGAGACTGCAAAAACAAAACGATCCAGCTCTCTCGATTTTTTGAACTCTTGTTCCGCTTTAACAGATAAGAACTCAGTGCCGGAGTAACAGTAATAGCAACAATCAGCGATGCAAAAATAGAAACAATGTACGCAATACCCAGTGGAATGAGCATACGTCCCTCAATTCCACTCAAAAAGAACAGAGGTAAAAATACAATTATAACAATAAATGTAGCTATTGAAATAGGTGCACGCACTTCTGATGATGCTTTTAAAATCACTTGATCTTCGTCTTGCTGTTCATTGACTGGTTTTTCCCGATTTTGCCGCAAACGCCGGAATACATTTTCAACATATATAATAGCATCATCCACCAGTACACCAATAGCTATGGCCATACCTCCCAAGGTCATGGTATTAATAGATAAATTTGCCAAATACAATATCAGAACCGAAAACATGAGTGACAAAGGAATTGCAAGCGTGGAAATTATTGTTGTTCTTACATTTGCCAAAAACAAAGCCAAAATAATGATAACCAGTAATGCGCCATCACGTAGGGCATCTATAACATTTTCCACTGCTCGGGTAATGAATCCCGCCTGAGTGAAGAGGTTGGGATGCAATTTCGTTCCTTTTGGCAGGGTATCAGCAATGTTGGCAATAACCGTATTCAATCGCTCATTCAGTTTCAATGTGTTTGCGTCCGGCTGCTTGCTGATTACAATCAGCACACCATGGTCACCGTTGATAGATGCTTCACCAATCTTTGTTGCAGGACCAATAACAATCCTACCGATATCACGCATCAATACCGGAATATTATTATGCGTGCTGATCACCGCACGTTCCAGCTCTTTAATATCGTGGATACGGCCCATACCCCGGATAAGGTATTCCTGACCGGATTGTACATAAAATCCTCCCGCAGCATTCAAGTTTGCATTTTGTGCAGCTTCATGCACCTGATGCAAAGTAAGATCATACTTGCGTAACATATTAGGATTTACCAGGACCTGATATTGTTTGACTTCGCCACCATAGACCTTGACTTGTGCAACTCCGGGCACAGCAAGCAATCTGCGTCGTATTTGAAAATCAGATAATGAGCGCAATTCCATCAGAGATAACGAGTCGCTGGTCAAACCAACGGTCATAATCTCGCCCATAAGCGAAGTTATAGGTGCCAGCACAGGTGAATCTACACCATCAGGTAATGCACCTTGAAGATTCTGCATTTTTTCATTAACGATTTGACGAGCACGATAAATATCCATGCCCCATTCGAATTCAACCCAGACCGTAGAGAATCCCTGAATTGAAGTGGACCGTACCCGCCTTACCCCTGTTGCTCCATTCACCGCAGTTTCAATAGGAAACGTAACCAGCATCTCTACTTCTTCGGGGGCCATACCATGTGCTTCGGTCATAACTGTAACAGTTGGTGCGGTTAAATCCGGAAAAACATCAACCGGCAGCTTGCCGGAAATGAGAATTCCCATCACCAGAACTGCAATACCGGCCAGAACCACAATCAACCGGTTTCGCAGACTATTTTGCATTATAAAATCTAACATATTTATTCTCCTCAATGAATAATTAATGACTGTGAGCGTGCCCTACAGCTGTTGTAACTGTTGCCAGTTTCAACAAATAGGTACCTTTTGTCACAATACGTTCATTGGGATTCAATCCTTCAAGAATAGCAATATTGTCTTTATATACTGGGCCCGTTTTCACCAGCCTCTTTTCAAAAGATTCTCCAGAATGTTGTACAAAAACAAATTTTTGAATATCTTCATCAAGAATAGCGGATACAGGTACAATAACAGCTTTATCATCACTGGCAGAATATATGTTCATCTGTAATGTTTGACCGATTTTTAGCACCCTATCTTTATTTTGGAGTTGAAACAGCACGGGTATAGTGCGTGTTTCCTGTTCAACAATTTCACCTTTATTAATCATTTTGATTTCATTTTTATCAAGATGGAGTTTTTCATCCCTACCAGGTAGTTCAAGCGTAGCTCCATCCGGCTTGCCCAATCTATAATATTCTTTTTCATACAAATCCGCATGGATCCAAACCACATCAGGATCAACCAGGGTCATCATTTGATCACCTGCGCCTATATTCTGTCCGGGTTTAATATTCATTTCCGAAACAATTCCATCAATAGGAGCTTTGACATAAAAATGCATACATTCCTTGTTGTTCATATCCGGAGTAATATTGTATGCGTTTAAAAGGGTTTCAAATCCGGCTTTTTCAACAAGATAGTCTTGTTCAATTTGTTCAAATTCTGTATTTGATATAGCCTGTCGTTTTTTCAATTCCTGAGCGCGTTGGTAATTTTTTTCAGCTCGTTGAAATGAAAGGTATCGTTCTGTCCATGTATTTGAACGCCCAATTGGCGGACATAGTGTAGCCAGTATCTGGCCATTTTTAACCCGCGCACCCACTACAACCATATTTTGATTGTGGTTGACATTTAAATAACCTTCAACGGGTGAAACAATTTCTGACAAGCCCTGTTGATGCGGAATGACTTGACCAATAGCATATACAACGGAACGAACATCCCCAACTTTACTTTTATAAACATTAAAATCAGCAACCCACTGTTGTTCTTTTAAAAAAGGTACAATTTCTCCCTTGATATCAGTATTATGATTATTTTCATTCGCTTCCGCATCATGTTCATGATCATGCTCACCATTTTCTGATTCAGCGAGTCCCTCAAGCTCATGTTCATCAAACGCTACATGCCCTAAATCAAACATCTCATTCCCTATTCTCAGAGCAACGTGATAATGTTCTGACGTTTCAGGTAATTCAATAGCACTGCTATATATACCGGGTCGGGCTAATTCAAGCTCTTGATCAAAAAGTACCTGATCACTCTCAGATTCAAAAATGATCGCAATATGATCATCAACAAGGGGTTTGAAATCCTTTAATTGCGTTACATGTATCAACGCATTCTGAGAATGATCTTCATTAGGTGAAAACTCGGCAAAAAACTCGTAATCATCAGTCCAGGTTGTTAAGGAAACAGCTTCTTCACCATGGTCATGCCCTGCATGTTCATCTACACCCGGTTTACTACATGCGATCAAGGCAACCAATAATAAACTCGTTAATTTTATATATTTCATAATATCCCTCTAAAATTCAATAATTTTCTCTTGAGTCAGGTATTCCAGTTCCAACAGGTAATTATAATACAACAAGAGTTGATCATAATAGGTGCTCATGCTCTCAGTATAAACCTGATATGTATCCAGAATATCTCCAAAATCAGCAGAGCCTTGATAAAATGTATACACAATATCATCAATAATTTGTGATGCAGAATGAAATGATTCAGAAAAGGTTTGCATATGTTTTTGCTGAACCTCCTGAGCTGAGTAAAGCTGCTCAAGGCGCAAATTTAACTTTTGGGTTATCATTTGATTATCAATTTGCAATTGATTCAACTCGGCTTTTGTTTTCTGAATACCCGTTTTATTCTGATTCAATATGGGAAGAGGAATTGAAATACCGGCCACATACCCATCCATTGTGTCATTTAATTGTTTATAGCCACCTGAAAGATGCACAGAAGAAACGGGTGCCATTTTTTCAAAACGGACCTGCTGTTTTTTTGCATCTTGAGAAACTGCTATAGATGCCAATACAGGATGATTGTTAAGAGCTTGCGCATAGGCTGCAAGTGGTTTTAATTTAAAAGGTAAAAAAGTAATATCCGTACAGAAATCCAGAGAATCATCAGCACCAAATCCCAAACTTATAGCAAATTGAGCAAGCAGCTCTTTATATTCCTGTTGTAAAACAAAACGATCTCGTTGCACATTAAACTTGCTCAGCTGCACAAGACGGTTTTCAATTCCGGACAATGTACCTTGCTCAAATCGCTCCTGAGCAATATTCAATGCTTTGTTCATCAAGCTGTCCAATTCAATATATCGATTGGATTTTTGCTGCAACAGTGCAAGAGTTATATAATAACTCTTGAAGGTGTTCAACTGTAACAAATAGCCATCTTTTTGCGAAAATTGAATTGCATCAAGTTCAGCATTTTTTGCAGAACGATGATAATAGCCAGCCCAAGGAAGCATAAAATCTTTACCAAGCAGAAAAACAGATTCGTTTTCTTTATCACCATTTTCGCTCAATGCGTCCCGTTCAAATTCAAATTCAGGATTTTGCCAGTTTAAATGATGTTTAACATCATATCGTTTGGCACTAAACTCATAGTCAAGTGAATGGTAAACAGGACTGTTTGACAATAGTGTATCCAACTCGGTATACGAGAGTTGAATAGTATTATCCCCAGCCAGAACCAATGCACTTGCTACGAGAAGAATACTCGCAATGCGGTTCATATACAATTCTCCATTAATGAAAGAGATTGAAATTCATGTAATAAATTTTGAAATTGTCTGGTGTAAATTATACGAGTAATGCAGGGGGTGCCCGTGAAACATCGGGACTGTAAAGAATGGAATCTTTGAGATGATTGGTGAACTCGGGTAACCTTGCACCGGTAATTACAGAATAGTAAAAACTGTATTCATGTACAAGGTTTATGGACTGGATTTTACCGGGATCATCTTTGGTTATGGTATGCTGCCAGTCACCCTTGAAATGCTTATGTTCCTGATGTTCAGAATGATGAAAATGTTCACATTCACTGAAATCAACATGATGACATACTTTATCAACATCACAATTCAAATGAAAATGAATATAGGGATAAATTGGGAAAAAACTAAAATAAATAGAAATTAATGTGTATGTCATAATTTTTTTCATGTAAATAAAGTACATATAAATAATGACAAGGCCAATAAAAAAAACAAATGTATTTGCAATATACTATAGCAAGTAGATATTTAGGGATATATTAAAAGGAAAAAATATTTAATGGCGGGTTTTCTCTTTTTCTAAACGATTTGAAAGAAAAAGCATTATAGATTTTATATTGGTATTATTAGGATCCATAACTTGTGCTTTATGAAAATACTCAAAAGAACGTTCAAGATCACAAAACAACCACAAAATACCAATTATCAAATTAAAATCCAAAGATTGGCGCTCATCTGATATTTGTGCTTCCATATTATAAATCAAATCAGGACAAGGACAATCATCTAATATAGGATCAGCAGACATAATAAAGTCAATATCTGATTTTATAAGCGATATAAACATGTGCAATGCATCATCAACTTTACCAATTTGACAATAACAAATAATCAGCTTGCGCTGAATCCCCATATTATCAGGATCAGACTGTAATGCCCTTTCTAAAGCCATTGTAGCACGGCTATACTGACGGGACATAAAATACTGATTACCAAGCATTTCGTACATGACAATTCCATTTTTTTGGGGTAAATCAGGCAAAGACCTTGCCAAAAACAAGACCATAAAAAACAAGAGGTTACAAAGAAGACTCATGAAACAGAACGTTTCAATATAAAAATAAATATATAAAAATCAAACTTAAAATATTATTAATAGGTTAGTTACGATGCAGAACAAATTGTTTCACTGTTTCATACTATGTTTCAATGCCCATAGCTTTCATTTTACGCCATAAAGTGGTACGGCCCATACGTAGTTCATCTGCAGCTTTGCTTTTATTCCAATGATGTCTTTTCAAGGTTTCTAAAATTTCATCTCGTTCAGAAAACTTGCTATCCCCTGTTGTAAAAAACTTGCCATTTTTCTGGCGGATATTTGCGGGTAATTTTTTGGCGGAAATCACATCATCATCATGAGTTCTTATAAATGAATATTCTATTGCATTTTCCAATTCACGAACATTACCTGGCCAATTATAAGCGGTTAGATAATCCATAGCTTCATCATCTACTTCCTGTATTTCTTTATGATAAGTTGATGAAAACTTTTTCACAAAAAAATTAACTAGATGCGGTATATCAGCTCTTCTTTCACGAAGCGCAGGAATATGCATAGGAATCACATTTAATCGGTAAAACAAATCTTCTCTAAATGATCCGTCATTAATAGCGGTATCCAAATCCTTGTTTGTAGCAGCAATCACTCTTACATCCACAGAGCGTGTCAAAGATTCACCCACTCTTTCAAAGGTTCCTTCATGCAGAACACGTAAGAGCTGTAATTGCATTGACAACGGCATTTCAGCAACTTCATCCAAAAACAATGTGCCCTTGTCTGCAATCTCGAAACGGCCTTTACGGTTTTGAATTGCATCAGTAAACGCACCCTTGACATGTCCAAATAATTCACTTGCAAGCAATTGCGGCGGAAAAACCGAACAGTTGACTTTAATAAAAGGCATTTTGTTACGCTGACTGGAGGCCTGTATTGCATTAGCAAACATTTCTTTACCCGTTCCGGATTCACCCTGAATCAATACAGTAGCGCATGTGCTGCCAATTTCTGTAACAAGGTCATATAATTCCATCATAGGTTTTGATTGTCCTACAATGCCATAAAAATCCTGCATGGTTTTGGATTTTAATACAGAACTCTCTTCATTTGAAAGATCACGAAATGATACAACCCCGCCCACTATTTCATTATCTGAATTATGGAGTAATGAAGCATTTACCCTTACATTTTTCGATATGCCATTGGTATGATAAAACTTTGTAATATGATCATAAACATTCTCACCGGAATCTAACACCTTGCTAATGGGACATTTTTCCAAACACTCTTCGGAACTGAAGACATGTTTACAAAATTTACCTATTACTTTTTCACGTCTAACGCCAAGTATTTCCTCTGCAGCTTTATTTATAAAGCTGATTTTGAACTTTTTATCAATTGTATATATACCTTCACCAATAGAATCTAAAATTTCACTGGAAATACAATTGGGTAAATCCATAACATCTCCAAATAAACGAACAACATAGAAACAATTTGTTTCATTTACTAATAATAAACAAAATTTACAATGGGAATATGTCAGGAATTATTAATTTGCAGGGTTTTACAGTAAAAAAAAGCCCGGTAAATTTGCCGGGCCATATAAACAATTATTTATTAATATTCACCTTCACCACCAAAATCATCACCACCACCACCATCATTGCCTTTTCCACGGTTTGCTTTGAAATTGTTTATTTTATAGCTCATTGTCATGGTGATTATAGGCGTATTACGGTCAAATTTTGAATAAGAATAAAATCCATCACCTTCTGAAATTCTTTCATGTACCTCTGTTCCAAAAACATCACGAGCCTGTAATGTCATGGAAATACGCTTGTCAAGAAAATCATGTCTATAGGCAATACTTGAAGAGAAAAAGCCTTCACGTCTGCCTTGAGCAGATACGGATGGACTGTTATATCTTAGATTAAATTGTACTCTGGAATTTTGGGTTAACTTGAATGTATTATTCATACGCGTATTCCAGTTAAAGCTGCTACGTGAAAAATCTGCCCCCAACAATTCACCTTCTATACGATAATCATACATATTGCCCATCAGGTTCATATTCCAGTTTGACAACAGGTCCCAGTTGATCATAAACTCGGCACCCAATGCATAATCCTGACCAACATTCGCAACTGAATGCAACAGAACATTTTCATCATATACAGATTGCACACGTTCAACACGGTCATGAGTAATGCGGTAATAAGTTTCTACAGAAAATAGATTTTGTCCAACTTGTTTCTGGTAACCCATTTCATAAGAATCAATATATTCAGGCTTGATTGCAGGATTACCCGTACGCACATTATACGCATCCATCCAGGTTAGGAATGGTTCAAAATAATAGCCGCGTGGTCTGTCAATGCGGCGGGTATAACTGGCCATCATTTGATGCCCGGATTCGCCCTTGAAAGACAAATGAGCTGTTGGGAAAAGGTCCCATCTGTCAATTGCAAATTCCTGATTTTCAGCATCCAGTGTAATATTTCGATTCGTGTATTCACCACGAAGTCCTGCCTGGTAACCAATAGGACCGGTTTCACCCGCATACATGGAATACACTGCATGAATATCGCGATTATAATTTGTTAGATAACTATATTGTGGTAGAAACACATAATCACTAATACCTAAATCATATTCATAGAGTTCATTTTCATCTTTAGAGCGGCTAAATCGACCCTGGTAACCTGCTTCAAGCTTGTTGTTTTCACCTAGTGGACGGGTATAATCTAATTTCAAATCAGCACGCATGGATGGACCTTTTTCAACAGATCGTTGTCCATTTGTAATTGCTCCGTTAGCATTATAATTTTCATTAAGCGATTCTTCATCACCACTTCTTGAAGATAAATTCAACAAAGCTGATAACTCGTGTCCTTTGGTTTCAAATCGGTGAAGATAATCCAAATTCATATTATAAGAAGGGCCACTTCTTTCAGAACTACCCGTGCTTGAATAATAATCACGGTCTGTCAGTGTGCTAATCCATTCTTCATAATTTGATTTATTCGCATGCTCCATCCCTCTTCCACGATAATTCAAGCCAACTTTGAAATTATCCTGTTTTGACAGAGCAATATCAACACCTGCCTGAACACCATAAGAAGTAAAATCCATTGAATTACTACCATTGGTATTTAAGTAATGTATGGTATCATTTTGAGCGGTCCAGTTTTCTCCAATACGATCTCCAGGAAAGTATCTGTGGTTATAGTTCATACCAAAATAGGTATTAACATTATTCATACGATAATTAAACAAAAAATCACCGCCGTACTTGTCATCAACACCTGAATTCAAATTAACAATACCATTAAATCCACGTAAAGAATTCTTTTTGGTAATAATATTAACTATACCGGTCATACCATCGGGTTCATATTTGGCAGAAGGATTGGTAATAATTTCGATATTCTCAATTGTACTGGCAGGTATCTGTTGCAAAAGATCGCTTGCGTCCATAACAGTAGGCCGATTATCAATCAATACGGTAAAACTTCCGCTACCTCTTAATTGTACATTACCCTCAATATCAACCGTAATAGATGGAACATTTTCAAGCACATCTACTGCAGAGCCGGCACTAGCAGTTATTTGATGATCAACATTAATCACTTTTCTATCAATCTTGTATTCAACCGGTGCCTTTTCCGCTTCAACCTGAACACCTTCAAGCATCAACACTGTTTGATTCAAACCCACCTTGCCTACATCAATTGCAGGTTGGTTTGCACTAACACGGACACTATCCACTGTATTTTCATAATATCCCATAAACTTGATTTTTATTTTGTAAAGCCCAGGTTGTACACCAGTCAATGTGAACAGACCTTCTTTATTTGAAACCGTACCGGTAACCTGGTCGGTATCTTTTTGTTTATAAAGAATAATATTGGCATATTCAATGGGTGTCTTTAACTGGTTATCCTGAACCAGCCCTTTGATTATTGTACCCCGCGCAGATCCAGACCTTTGACCTGGTTGAGCAAAAACGATTGATATGGATAACAATAATATAAAGTATATTAACCGTCTATTCATGAGCTTTCCTCTCAGTTGTTTACACGTGTTCCGTTCCGTTCTTAACCATAACGTATTAACCACATGCAAGTTCTGTGATTAACACTCTATTATGGACAATAATTGTAAAACATTGTATGTCATTACCAACAACAATTATCTTATTAACAAAAATGACAGGAATATATGGATATCATTAAACGTTTTAAACATCCTTACACTCTATAAGTTAATAAAATAAAGAGGTTACAATGAGTAAGCAATGTTGCGGCCCGCCCAGGAATAGTAAATCAACCAGGGAAATAATTAACATTGGTGTTTCAACACATATTCCAGAATCCAATGAAATGATAGAGCTGCCGGGCGGCACATTTCTTATGGGTACAGATGATAAAAAAGGTTTTCCCGCAGATGGTGAAGGACCGGTTCGCAAGGTTACGGTATCTCCATTTATGATTGATATAACAACAGTAACCAATCAACAATTTGCTGAATTTGTTAAAGAAACAGGATACAAAACCGAAGCTGAATCATTTGGCTGGACCTATGTTTTCCACATGTTTCTACCTCCCGCTATTACAAAAAACAGCCAACAGGCAGCACAAACACCCTGGTGGTTTGCTGTTAAAGGGGCCAACTGGAGAAGACCTGAAGGTCCGCTTTCAACTATCAGTAACAAAATGGACCATCCGGTAATACATGTATCATGGAATGATGCAAATGCCTATTGCCAATGGGCCGGTAAACGCTTACCCACAGAAGCCGAATGGGAATTTGCCGCACGAGGAGGCAGAGAACAAACCATCTTTCCCTGGGGCAATGAGCTCGAACCTGAAGGTAAGCACATGTGCAATGTATGGCAAGGTACATTTCCTACTCAAAACACAGTCGATGATGGATTTATAGGTACAGCTCCGGCAAAATCATTTATTCCGAATGATTTTGGATTATATAATGTTTGCGGGAATGTATGGGAATGGTGCGCGGATTGGTTCCACCCTACTTTTCATATCAATAATACTAGAGTAAATCCTGTTGGCCCATCGGATGGTACCAACAGGGTTATGCGGGGTGGTTCATATCTATGTCATAAATCTTATTGTAATCGGTATCGTGTTGCTGCACGAAGTTCAAATTCTCCCGACAGCTCGTCAGGCAATATGGGATTCCGCTGTGTGAGAGATATATAATTTATACATGCCGTATGGCATCATACGTACATTTTTCAAAGCATTCACCACATGCTGTACAATTTTCGCTATCAATTTGTGCCTTGTACAATTTACCATAAATAGCATTTTCGGGGCAGGAATCTTTACATTCCGAGCATGCATTACAAACCTCATCATCTATATGAGGATCAAAATATCCTTCCGGTTCAACTTTGCTAATTGCATCAAATTCACATACATCAAAACATTTTCCACATCGGGTACATTGATCAACAACCATTTCAACATGAGCAGGATTAATTGCATCTGCTGGACATGGAGCGATACACAATCCACAACGTGTGCATTTTTCCATATCTATAACGGCTGTATTATTGACAATGGTTATTGCATTTTCAGGACAAGCTGCAGCACATTCAAAATTACAATGGGTGTTGCGGCATTTTCCGCGTACCAGGTACTCTTCTCTCTCCCAAACAATTGCCTCTGCTTCCTGATCACACACATCAATACACAAACCACATCCAATACATTCTTTAGAATCCAGGATATATTGACTTGAAGAGATATGGATAGCTTCAAGCTTGCAGTGAGGAACACACTGTCCACATTCAGTACAATCATCTTTATCAATGATATATGTTGATTTTTGTTCGAGCAGAATTGCATTATCCTGACAGGATTCAACACAATCACCACAGCCGGTACAGGTGTTTTGACAGATATCAACATATTCTAAAGGATTCACACCATGTTTGGTACATGCTGCAAGTATACCTACTGCTGATGATGCAGCAAGCACACCTAAATTTTTAATAAAAATTCTTCTATCCGAATTCATTCTGTTCTCCTGATTAGAATGACCAACGACATTCAAGTTTATTGAGCATTACTGATTCTGAAAGTAAATCTGAATCAATTTTACTCAATGTGATAATTGTTCTGAATCCTTTAAACAATTTGGCTGATAATTGAAAATCCAACTCGGTGTTGTGATCAAATTTGATCTGGTTTACATACTGCAAACGGAGTGTTGGCTCCAGCTTGCCAGGCAAGTATTGCTTAACATCAACAACCAATAAGGGCATATGCAATGCATCCAACCGGCTGACTTCACCCAGATAAAGGTTGCTGAATGCCGGAAAAAACCGGGCATCCTGACTTACCTCATAAACTCCATAATATGAGAGGCTTGTAGAAAAGGGATATGCAGGAAAAATACTGAAATTTTTGCTAAATTGTCCTTTAAAGGCAGCAGTCTGTTCATGCCAGATATATTGATATATCATTTCCAAATGCATATCAACATCAAATGGCAAAAGGACATCAGAAAAAGCACCGCCATAATACTTGTAGTCAAAAAAACCTGAGCCAAATTCCTGATAAAATAACAGACCGGCATTTTTAACGATTTGCTTCTCTTCTTCGTCGAAAGATTCAAATGATAAATCCGAAAAAGATTCCATTTCAAATTCACTCTCATCGCCTGAAACGACTTCTACAGGCTCTTCGGCATTCCAAGTTATCGATGCAGCATAAAAATTGGTTTTACCAGGTTCTGTAGCTACCATATCAAACCGTCCACCTCGTAACAACCTGTAAACATGACGCGTTCCGCAAAAATCATTCATGCGTGCAAAGTCAGTAGAAACAGTACCACCTTTTAATTCGAGTTTGTAATGTCCTTTTTCATAACTATTTGCAACACCTAACACACGCTCATCAAGCAGCATGGTTGTTCCCAAAGTCATTGACTGCAAACCCATGGTTACCTTGGTATTCAATAAATTGAATCTGAAATAGGCTTCGCGCATACCAAAATTACGTTGTTCAGGCTTGGGTAAACTTTCCCAGCCACTCACTATTGCACCCAAACCGGGGCCATCATCAGACTTTTGCCAGTACTTGAGTCCACCTTCAAGATAGATCTCAAATTTTTCAGGTGTAAAATCCAAAGCCCAAAATAAAGATTCAGTATTTAGTCTTCTATCAATACCGCTACCAGACATCTGACCAATTGCAGCGGAGGTTTCAACAGCCCATTGTAAATTGGGTATGATGGGTTTTAAATGAATCCCAATATCGCTATGACAGTCTCTCGCTATCAATGGTTTCAAGCTTGAAATCAGGAACAACAAGATCAATATTTTTTTCATTCTGTAATCCTTTATACGTAACTTTAATAGATTCTTTTTTACAATAGTCCAGACAATCACCGCATAAAATACAGCTATGACTGTCGGCTTTAAAGTCATCCGTGATTGCCTGCATATTACAATGACGGATGCAGGATTTGCAGCTTGAACAGCTGCCGGAAATCTGGAGTTTATGTGCACCGGGTATCTTGCCAACCCAACCTAATGCCAAACCAACAGGACAAAACCCTTTACAAAAAGGTCGGTAAATAAATAATGAACTCACAAGTAATACGCCAAGCAAAATCCAGCCAGATGTATGAAAAGAAATCATATTGAAAGCAACTTTGAATGGATCATAATGGATAAAAATATTGGTTTTGGTTACAAACAACTGAATCACAAGAATTACGAAAACGCTATATTGTAAAATTTTTAGAAATTTTTGGAAACCTTTAGATTTTACAATTTTCACATCTGTAATTCTGTACAAAAATTCCTGAAAGGCACCCAAATGACAAACCCAACCACACCAGACTTTGCCAAAAATATAGGTAATGGGAATTAATCCTAAAAACCATACAAGACTGTGCCAGTTAACGGTTGCACCAAAAATCGTTAAAAATACATTCTGAAAACTTGAAATAGAGCAGGGACAGCCACCGTTCCAAAATCCAAAAACAACCAATGACAACAATAGAAAAAGATAACGGAATTTGCGCAGGGCTTTGAATTTGACAAAAATACCAGCAATTAAAGTCATTGATAGTGCAATAAGAGAATAGTACAATCCTTTTGGCATACCTGCAATGGTAGAACAAGAGTGGGTTGAAGTAGATATATCCCCCAATTCAGTATCTGAAATGGATTCAAATTCAGCACCAAAATCTTCAAATGATAATTCCGCAGAATCTGTATCCTGAGCAAAAGAGATTCCACTCATAAACAATAAAACAATAATTAAGATGTTCCTCATTATGAGCCCTGACCAACTTTTAATAGTATTTTACCTATACCACCCTCTTTATCACAAGAGCGGCCAACATTTAGAATTGCTTCTGTGACAGAAGAATCAATTTTTGCCTGCACCAATCGAATAAATTCCAATTCAGATATTTGCTTCCATTTGGTTGCACCTAGCAAGGTCATACCGGTTGGATTCATTTTCGTTGACTTGATTCCTTCAGGACAATCTTTATGAGTTAGAAATACTTTGACTTGCAAAACCACTACTTGCCCGGGATTATATATAGCTGCATTTTCTCCTTTAACGGTAACCTCAATTTCACAAGCAGACGCGATTGTAAAATTAAGAGCTATTGAAACAAATATTGCAGACAATATTAACTTTGCCTTCATTGGCCCTCCTAAAAAATTTTTATAATTTTAATTCTCTCTTGATAGAAATTTCTTTTGCTTATTCAATTGTTATGCCAAAACCTTATTCAATGAGATAAATAACTATTTATTAGATACTTAAATCAATTTAGACAAAATGCTCTTGTTCGACATTTCGACCAAATTGTCGATATTTTTCGCCCGAGTCGTCGAAATCTTTCGTTCTGACAAACCAAGACACTTGCCATAAGTCACACAAAAACAATGCATTAAGATCAAATCGATATAATGGCACACCCCTTGCATGAGCAGGGGTAAAATCTAACAAAAAGGAGAATCATCATGAAAAACTCTAAAACATTATTAATTGCAGCATTGTTGCTTGTTGCATTCGCTACAAGCCAATCACTTTTTGCTCAGGGTAGAGGAAATTTTGGTAACTGCGGTAACAAAGGGAATACCGGGGGTATAAACGCTTCTACTATTTTAGCAGACTTGCCGTTCGAAGATTTGTCAGAAGACGAAATAAATGATCTGTTACATATGCGTGAAGAAGAAAAACTCGCACGAGACGTTTATCTGGTATTATATGAAAAATGGCAATCCGCAGTTTTCACCAATATCGCGAAAAGTGAACAGCAGCACACAGATATGGTTAAACTTTTGATCGATAAATATGAACTTGAAGATCCTTATTTAGAAGAAGCAGGAAAATTCAGTAATGCAGATTTGCAGGCAATCTATAACAGCCTGGTAGAATCAGGCAGCAAGTCTCTGATAGAAGCATTGTATGTTGGTTTAACCATTGAAGATCTGGATATCAATGATCTGCATGAAACACTTGAACGTACAGACAATCAGGATATTACCCTGGTTTATACTAACCTTTTAAAAGGTTCAAGAAATCATATGCGAGCGTTTAACAACTTTTATACAGCACAGGGTTTGACATATGAACCACAATATATTTCGGTAGAAGAATTTACAGAAATTATTGAATCTGCTATTGAACGTGGTGGTAATGGACAAGGACGCGGAAAAGGTCTTGGTAAAAAAAATATTGGCTGTACAAATCCGGCAAATCAGCAGGGTAGCATTGAAACCGCCAATTCTGCAATCAAGGCTTCAAATTATCCAAATCCTGCAAATCCGGGAACAACAATTCAGTTTTCTCTTGCTGAACCGGCAAACGTAACATTGAAAATATATAACATTCGCGGACAATTGGTGATGGACTATGATATGGGATACCTTGCAGAAGGCATTCACAGTCAGAATTGGAATGGAACCAATCGTTACGGTCAATATATGTCAAGCGGAATGTACTTTTATGAAATCAATACTGGTAGTCAAAAGATTGTAAACAAACTGTCTCTCTTGAAATAAATACCCCTCCATCAAACACCGGGATGCCCTAATCATCCCGGTGCCTCTTAAACATGATCATAAATTTTATAGATTACGAGATATAGTAGTAGCAAAAAAAAAAGCGAGAGTGAATCCCGCTTTTTTTTTAAAACCGCTTGGTATAAAAATGACAATAAGGTTCTTTACCATTGTGCTGGTAATAATTCTGATGATAGTCTTCAGCATCCCAAAAATCATCAGCTTTAACCAGCTCTGTTGCAACCTTGTATCCTTTGTCCTTTAAAATATCTATCAACTTTTCCGATGTCATTTTCTGATCATCATTGGTAAAGAAAATTACAGAGCGGTACTGTTCACCAATATCGGGGCCTTGACGATCAACCTGAGTAGGATCATGGATCTCGAAAAACAATTTTGCCAGTGTTTCAAAATCCGTTTGCTTGGGATCAAACTCTACCTTTACAACTTCAGCGTGACCGGTAGTACCATTACACACCTCTTTATAAGTAGGATCATCTTTGTCGCCACCCATATAGCCAACAGTAGTGCTTTTCACTCCTTTGGCCTGTTGAAAATAGTATTCCGTTCCCCAAAAACATCCACCTGCAAAATAGGCATTTTGTGTTTGCATCATTTCTCCTGCGGGTACAAAATTTAAAGATATAGAATTTACACAATGACGTGTATTTTTTATGGTAAACTGCTCACCGGTAAAAACATGGCCCAAATGCGCACCACAGTTGGCACACAAGATTTCAGTTCTATGCCCGTCAGCATCAGTCTGGCGCTTTACGGCTCCCTTAATTTCATCATCAAAACTGGGCCATCCGCAATGGGCATCAAACTTGTCTGACGATTTATACAAAGGCGCATCACAACGTTTACAGGTATAGGTACCATTTTCATCAAACTTGTAATACTGACCGGTATAGGGTCTTTCCGTTCCCTTTTGGATAATGACACGCTCTTCATCAGGCGTTAGTTTGTTATATTTCATGCTATCTTCCTTTGCATTTAAAAAATGCACATTTAAACCCACAATTCCAACCCAAATTGCAAAAACAACTAATTTCAAGATATTTTTTGTTTTCATGACTGTATCCTCCTTTAATGGGAAAAATAACAGTTCCTACAACCGAAACATTTCTAAAAATTGTATGTTTTAAAAGTTATGTTGTTTCAACATGAAATAAGAAAACAAACAATTGTCGTAAAATACTGCAAGTATACTATTAACTGTTGGATTGGTATAATGCGGATACGGTACCGGCAGGATCTTTAATAAAGCAATAACGTCCCTCGTCTCCCATCTTTTTTATGTCAGATAATGTCGTCCCTCCCATTTCGCGGCAGCTTTCAATGCTTTTTTCCAAATTTTCAACATGAATATAAATAATCCATACAGGAGGCAGATCAGAATTGGCACCCATGGGATGACAAATGCCTGCAACCGCATCGCCTGTTTCTGGAATCTTCATTACAAAATCTTCATACCCATTCATAGGATAACCAATGGTATCCCAACCTGTTACAGCCTGGTAAAAATCTTTAATTTTATCTGCATTTTTAACTGTAAGATCAATCCAGCCAATTTTTCCAATAATGGTTGTGCTCATATTCCTACTCCTTGATGGAAATAATTATTAGGTATTTAATGGAATACAAATAATAAACATCAGAAACATACAGCTTGCAGGTTAAATTCCTGATGAGAATAGGATGCCAAAATAAATACATTAAATATCATTTTTATATTTCACAATACTTGAGCATCTTTAGCATAAGTAAAGAAAAAAACATAAAACCCTTGTTATTCCGTAGAATTTTAATATCTTATAATATGAAGTTTTATAAATTATTAAAAGTTGTTCGATTATTTTATTTTCAGGATTTTACTCCCACAAATCCTTAATCTCTCACTTTTCAATTCACACTCATATTTTTAAATCTTTCATTTCATTTTAGAATGTAATGCCATTCTATATATCTATTATTATTTACAAAAGGAGTTAATGTGATACTTGGAAACATGTATAAAAGAGTATATTGTGTTTTATTGATAATATTTATTATGTCTAATTTTTCTGTTATATATGCTGCTGATTCAGAAATAAAATTTGGTGGTGCTGTTAGGTACAATCTCATGTTACAGGATTATGAAGATGACAATATTACAACAAATGATGGCCAGTTTACCTGGGACACCTGGAGAATAAACATTGATGGAAAAAATTCTGCGGGTATAATCTTGAGCTTTGAATATCGCTTCTATCCCACTTTTGATACGCATTTTATTCACCATGGATGGTTTGGTTATGATATAACTGAACAGACTCAGGTCCAGTTGGGTGTATCACAGGTTCCCTTTGGAGATCAAGCCTATGCTTCTCACAGTTGGTGGTTTTCGGGTGCCTATTATATGGGACTTGAAGATGATTATGATATGGGATTAAAGTTTCTGCATAAGAAAGACAATTGGGATTTTGCATTAGCATATTATTTCCAACCTGAACCAGCTGGCCCGGCACCAGGTGATGTCTCTTATGGCGTTGGTGGTTCAGGACGTTATTCATACGATATCATTCCTGTGGAAGGTGAGCATAATCAGGAAAGAAACCAAATCAATGCAAGAGCAGCTTACAAATTCAGCAATTCAGAAGTAGGTTTATCTGTACAATATGGACAAATCTTCAATTCTGTTTTAAATAAATCAGGCAGCCATAAGGCTGTTGCCGGTCACATTGATGCGAATGTTGGTAACTTAAACGCCAAGGTACACGCCATTTATTATAACCATGATGTTAAAAATGATCTGGGTACAGAACTGGATGTTGTACAAATGGGTGCATATGGTTCAGGAACATACGCTGTTGCTGCTGAAGCAATGGTATATACTCTGGGTCTTGCATATACAGTACCTGTTAGCCTGGGACCGATATCCAGTATACAATTCTATAATGACTATACATTGACAGATAAAACAGTCTCTTCCTTTACAGATACTCAACAAAATATATTAGGCTTTCTTACAGTTGCCGGAGGAGTATATACCTATTTTGATGTTGCCATGGGCAAAAATCAACCCTGGATCACCCAAAATTTTGGTAAAGGCCTGGGCATAGGTGACAGCGAAGCAGATTGGAATATTAGATACAATATAAATTTTGGATACTATTTCTAGTATCCATTATTGATGAGAAAGGAATTGATCCATGAGTGTAATTGAAGTTAAAAATCTTTATAAAATTTTTGGACAAAAGCCCGAAAAGGCCTTTCCCCTATTAGAGAAAGGCCTTTCAAAGAAAGAAATATTAAAAAAAACAGGAAACACAGTAGCAATTGACAATGCTTCTTTTTCGATAGAAAGAAAAGAAATTTTTGTAATTATGGGGCTCTCGGGTAGTGGAAAATCAACCGTAATACGTTGTTTAAACAGATTAATTGATCCCACCCGGGGCACTGTATCAATAGATGGTAACGATATCGTTAAAATGAATAAAGAAGAATTGCGCGAGGTTCGCAGAACAAAAATGTCTATGGTTTTTCAACATTTTGGACTATTACCACATCGCACTGTTCAACATAATGTTGAATATGGATTAGAAATTTCGGGTATTGAAAAATCTTTACGTGCTCAAAAAGCCGTTGAGGCAATTAAACTGGTTGGTCTTGAAGGATATGAAGAGAGCATGATCAATGAACTGAGTGGTGGTATGCAGCAACGAGTAGGCTTGGCCAGAGCTTTAGCAAATGATCCGGAAATATTATTGATGGATGAAGCATTTAGCGCACTTGATCCTCTTATTAGGACGCAAATGCAAGATGAATTGCTTGAATTACAGGCCAAGATGCATAAAACGATTGTTTTTATTACTCATGATCTTGATGAGGCTTTAAAATTGGGTGATCGTATTGCAATTATGGGTAACGGTGGAAAAATCATTCAGATTGGTACCCCGGAAGAAATATTGACTGAGCCCAAAGATGATTATGTAAAAGCATTTTTGTTAAATGTTGATCGTACCAAAGTTATTACAGCATCGGCAATTATGAGAAAGCCATATACCATAACAATTCCCAAAGATGGCCCTGGTGTGGCAGTGAGGACAATGGACAAACATGGACAATCAACCTTGTTTGCAGTTGATTCAGACCGCATTTTAAAAGGTATTGTACATGTAAAAGACATGGTAAAATTGCAACAAAATAAAGAAAAATCTGTTGAAGCTGAACTTGTTGAAGATATCTATTTAACAACACCAGACACATCTATTGCAGATTTGCTTCCAACTGCACTTGTGGCCAACTATCCACTTGCAGTAATAGATGAAAATAAAAAACTTTTAGGAGTGGTTGACCAGGCATCAATTATTGCAGAAGTCGGTGGTGAAAGCGCTGAATCTATTACTCCGGTCTCTTTGAACGAGTATTCTGCATAATTTAAAATTGTCACAGGAGTTAATAAAATGATAGATTTAAAAATTGGTGAAACTTTTGAGCATGTAATCAACTGGTTAACTAATAATTTTGAACCTGTATTTGATGGAATGGGATTAACCATTTCAACAATATTGAATACATTTACCAATGTTCTACTCTTTCTGCATCCCATTCTGGTTATAGTTATCTTTAGTGCTATTGCCTGGGTTACAGCAAAACGAGGTATAGCCATTTTCACATTCATTGGAATGTTTATTATCTATACCATGGGGTTTTGGGAACCAACAATGCAAACCCTGAGCCTGGTTATTACATCAGTAATCATTGCTCTTGTCATTGCTATACCCTTGGGTATTTGGTCATCTAAAAGCGATCTGGTTGAAAGTATTGTACGTCCCATATTGGATTTTATGCAAACACTACCAGCGTTTGTATACCTGATTCCATCTGTATTATTCTTCAAACTGGGTGAGGTACCAGGTGTTGTAGCTACATTAATTTTCTCTATGCCGCCTGCGGTACGCTTGACGAACCTTGGCATACGTCAAGTTCCTCATGAGATAAAAGAAGCTGCCAAGTCTTTTGGCTCTACTCCAAACCAAATACTATTCAAAGCAGAGTTGCCGGTGGCACTGCCAACTATACTGGCAGGCGTTAACCAAACCATTATGCTGGCCTTATCTATGGTGGTTATAGCTGGTATGATTGGGGCTGGTGGCTTGGGTAACGAAGTATTAAAAGGTATTACACAACTCAATATTGGTTTGGGTTTTGAAAGCGGAATTTCAATTGTCATTTTAGCAATATTTTTAGATAGAGTCACTCATGCTTTGGGCTCAAAGACACAACAAACGAAAAGGAGTTAATAATGAATATTAAAAAAACAATAATACTCTTTCTTGCTGCAATAATATTTACGGCAGGATTTACAGGATGTTCAAAAAGTACCGAATCAGGTAAAACTGCAAATCTTGTTTATGTAAATTGGGCAGAAGGTATTGCTTATACCAACCTGGCAAAAGTGGTACTTGAAGATAAAATGGGTTATACTGTTAAATTAACAGCTGCAGATGTGGGACCTGCTTATACTTCAGTAGCACAAGGCGACCAGGATGCGTTTATGGAAACCTGGCTGCCGGTTCTGCACAAAGACTATGTAGAAAAATTTAAAAATGACATTGTAGATCTGGGACATGTTTATGAAGGTACACAGAGCGGTTTGGTTGTGCCCACCTATGTCACGATTGATAAAATATCAGAAATGAATGCCAACAAGGCAAAATTCAATGGTCAAATTACTGGAATTGATGCCGGTGCGGGAATCATGAAAACTACAGAAGAGTTGATTGATCTGTATAATCTCGACTTTAAATTGCTTTCTTCAAGCGGCCCGGCAATGGCAGCAGCACTCAAAGAAGCCATTGACAACAAGGAATGGATTGTTGTAACGGGTTGGAAACCACATTGGAAATTTGGTCGCTGGGATCTTAAATTCCTTAAACAAGATGAAGATAAAATGATGTGGAAAAAAGGCAATATTCACATTATGGGACGCAAAACCCTTGAGCAAGATAAACCTGAGCTCTTTAATTTCTTAAAGAACCTTTCATTTACTGACGCACAACTTTCTGATCTTATGGTCAAAATCCAGGAATCTAATCAAGATGTTGAAACCGTTGCACGTGAATGGATGAACAACAATATGCAAGTTGTTGATTCATGGATACCCAAACAATAATATTGTAAAAAGTGGAGTATAAATTACTCCACTTTTTTAATCTTTTGTTTAATTTTAATATCATGTCTTTTAATGGGTGTTTCACCATTTCGAATAAAATTCTTCCACTCGTCAGTCCACTTGTCGTTCCAGGTTTCATCTTTCAAAGGTACCATTACAACTTTAAATTCTCCACTCTTGTTTGCAGCAGGGAATGTGTATTGAGGTTCATGGTTTTTATGTTCAGTATATGCTTTCTTGATATCTAAATTGATATAGTTGGGGAATTGATTGTTTATATTATTATCTATCATCAATAACATGGGGCCATGAAAAAAGTAAACCGGTTCTGTTATCTCATCAATTGAACGCCGGTCCTGGATATTATTACCGGCTCCATCAACAAAGCGCAGTCCATTTTCAAATGACAGCTCTATGATATCATTTGTGTTCCATTCACCATTCAAGACCAGATATCCGTTATCTCTTTTAGCATCAACTGCTTTACCATTCACTGAAATATTATAATCTTCAACCCAGTCAGGAATCCGCACTTTACATACAGACCGATTATTGGTTAAAGCTGACAATTCAATCTTGACCTTTCCTTTTTCCGGATACTCTGTCTCTATTTTAATTTCATCCATTATTGTATCAGTGGATTTGAGATCCAAAGATGTATAAAAATTAATATACAATGTCTCGTTATCTCGAACAACACATCGTTCTGCAATATCCGCAAAAGCATATAATCCATGCATCAAACAGCACCACCAGGATTCAGAATACCGATCACCATAGCCTTCATGAGTAAGAAAAGCATGACCAAACGCGCCGTTGGCCGTTTGATGATAGTATAGTGAATTCAGCCAGCACTGTTCCACCTGGTCCAGATATACCGCTTCATGAGTCACATCCCACAGGTATAAATTTAATCGAACCCAGTCTGTCAAAGAACATCCTTCGGTACGCTCATCATCAGGAAAAAATTCACAAACCGCACCATCCATCCGAATTCCCTTTGGCAGAATTTTTTGCCAATAGATATCCAATATTTTGTGCAGTAATTCATGGTCCTGATTTACCTGATACAGCATAACCATACCCACCATGGTATTCATATATGAATGGGAATGATAGGTACCAAACTCGGGGAACAATGATACTAAATATTCAGCCGTTTTTAACAGATCAGGATCAGGAGCAATTTTGTATAACGAAACCAGACCTTCAAGAATACTGGTTTGGTGAGTCTTGACAAAGTGTCGACGATTTGAATCAGAGTTTGACCAGTCAACTGTGCGCCGGGTATCGGTCCAGGGATTTCCT
This sequence comes from bacterium, assembly GCA_963693055.1. Taxonomy (GTDB): domain Bacteria; phylum Zhuqueibacterota; class Zhuqueibacteria; order Residuimicrobiales; family Krinioviventaceae. The sequence continues at coordinate 2,379,248 of OY843751.1, read as the reverse complement.
TCGTGAGTTGTTGTTAATTCTGGTACAGCTTTAACCAGATAGGCACCCAATTTTTTAGCAGATTCTAAAAACCTTTCATCGCCAGAAAGTTTATAATATTCAACAAGCCCAAGCAATAAACGACCATGTCCAAAAATCTGCCTGCCCCAATAGTCCCAGCCAATGATTTTCTGATTGATACCGAAATAGCCTTCGGGATGCTGATATTGTAAAACACGTTCCGCAATAGAGTCCAGTTTTGTCGGACGTTCATCGGTTATGCGGGCCATGCTGCTCCAGGCACCTAAAATTCGTCCAGAAATATCACCCTCGTATTCTTCAAATCTGCGTTTGTTTTCAGGGACACGAGCTACATCCTGCACAACCAGATCCAGCTCATATGGAGAATCATTGTTTAGGCGTTTTTCAACAAGTTCAATACGTTTTGAAAATTCACCATAAAACTCTATTTGAGAATAAACCATAACATTTAAACCTGCTAATAAAAAAATGATTCTTATAAAAGCCTTTTTCATAACGTTGCCCTACGCTTCCATTTATTTATGATATCCTTTGGCCCGCAACAAGGGCATTAAAATTTCCATTTCATCTGTTTGAATATAATCCGGCATAGTGTTTACCATTGCCCCAATACCAAACGCATTATCATGAGACATGGCGTTTACAAAAGAAGCCCTGCCACTCAAATGTACATCTCGTACCAGGCGTTCCGAAAACTGCATCCAGTCAATATTTATAATGGGTGGATTAACCTTGTCTAACACTGTAGGTAAACCAGCGAATCCCACCGGTACAGAAGGACGCACCATAAAACCATTATCAATCTGTAATGTTTCTTTCATTAAATTCCAGTTGCCGCAATACATGGTTATTTTGCCCAATAAACCTTCGTTACGCAATAACTCAACCAGTATTTGCGGGTCACCACCTTTGAAATCAATATCCGGGAGTGCTTTGTCCTTTATAGTATCCAGGGCTTCTTTGAGTGTAGGTATACGCGTACCTTTAAATTCGTCACCAAACCATGAACCGGCATCCAGTTTTTTGATTTCAGACAAGGTCATATCAAATACATTACCATGACCATCAGTTGTACGATTAACAGTAATATCATGAAGGATTACCAGCTCTCCATCCTTTGTTTGGCGAACATCCATTTCAATTAAATCTACACCCAACTCGATAGCTTTTACAAAAGCCGGGATTGTGTTTTCAGGAGTATGCTTGACATTGCCTCTATGCCCCACAACTTTTATTCCTGGCCAGGTATAAAAAACAGTTCCATTTTTATATATCTCCATGACTCTGGCTGTTCTGGCATTAATCACAGCACGAAATCCATCTGCTCCATCATGTCCAACAACTATAAGGGCAGGGTCCTGATCAGATGAGCCTCGAGTAACCTCTGTAGCAAACAAGTCTATTTGTTTATCTATTCGCTTGAGTTGATATTCTGTTAAATGCACGGCTTCAACATGGGTAATATTGAAATCTGTTTGCGCAAACAAAACGGATAAAAAAATCAAGATGAGAATATTTACTTTGACAAAAATTCGCATACAATGCTCCATAATCATAAATACAAAACTAGTTTAATATAATGTATTCGAATAAAGCAAATATATAGCAATAAAGCAAATAAAAAACCAGAAATGGAAAAATTCTAATAGAAAATAGAAATTTTTAATAGGATGATAATGAAATATGGGGGGGCTGTCTATACACTCATGCAACTGCCGCGAGTTTCCGGATATTACTGGAAACATCAAGTACTTTTAATAATTGATTAGGATTAATATCCGTTGCGATACCGGATTCATGCCAATGATTTGTACAGCCGCAATAGTCAAGAAAAACACATTGAGCAGGAATGTTCAAAGATTTCAATTCCAAACCGCCGGTGATTAAATTTAATAAACATGCTACACCAACAACACCAACCTGCCGGTCCTTTGCAAAATTTTCAAGCCAGGCTGTAAAATCAGATGAATGCGGAATGATATGTACATTGAATCCGTATTCCTTACCCATTTGGCTATATTGATAAATATTACAAGCTTTATCACAACCGGAACATACATAATCCAGGCTTATCCGTTTTGCTTTGCATTGACCGTCATTAGCATGTTTACGCATACAAGCAGGTAACAATACAGCTTTTTGGTTGGTCTGATGGAAATTTGAAGCAAATGCCCGGTTCATCAGTTCACTGCCCACCATATTCAAAAAATATTCAATCTTTCCCCGTCTACAGAATAAATAGTCTTCTTGCCAACGATGAGATTGGGCCCGGGTTGCAATAAAAGATTCTACAAATGGTGTACAAGTATTAAATTCTTGTTGTGAAACGTCTTTGAACCACCCGGAAAATTCAATCGTCTTTTCAATAATTGATTCTGTTTTTTCTGCTCCAACATGCTTCAAGAATTTTAATATAACATTTAGTCGCTTAACTTCTTCACGGAATTCCCCGGTAGCGTCTAAATAATTTATAAACTTGTGAACTGTAGAAATTTTCAAAGGGATATTTGAAAAATGCCTGGTAGTATTGGGAGTTAACAAAAGAGTAGATAAAATACCACGTACCCTGTCAATAGCAGGTTTAAACTTTTTATATTTCCTTCTGAGGAAATAAAGATTGGTTAACAAGCGGGTTGAAACCGCATTCACACCCACAGCAGTTGATATATATTGACGCCATAAAACACCAAAAGCAAGCCAGTCAAACATATATTCGCGACGATCACGCAAAGTCTCGATACGATGAAGATTTAAAAAATTCAAATAATCATCAAGTACCAGACCAAATGTTTCATTGAAATAAACTTCAAACCTGGTCGTAAAACCTGACAAATCCTGATAGAAAGAAACAGAAGAGTCATTGTTATTTTTCAACGTATACGTTATTATGTTTTCTGTATCTGCAACCATGTTTCACCTAAATCTATTAATTATTCATGCATATAGACGCAAAAAAACAGATCAGGTTACAATATATTTCAGATCTTGAACATAATTTTAGCGTTAACAAATTTATGCTTTCATCCAGGGAAGTGATTTTAAATCAACATTACCACCACTAAGAATAACCCCAACATTTTTTCCTGCTTGTTTTATATCATGAAATAATAATGCTGCAACAGGAACAGCAGATGAAGGTTCAATAATAATCTTCATTCGCTCCCAAATCAAAAACATGGCATCAATAATTTCCTGTTCTGTTACCGTTGTAATTTCATCCACATAATTCTGGATTATAGGAAACGTTATATCTCCCAATGATGTACGCAGTCCATCAGCAATTGTATTGGGATAAGTGGAAGGAATAATTTTACCTGCTTTTAATGATCGTTTTGCATCGTCAGCTAATAAAGGTTCAACACCTATCACTCTTAAATTCGGATTTACAGACTTTCCCACAATTGCCGTACCACTGATCAAGCCTCCTCCACCAACCGGGGCAAGCAGCATATCCAAATCAGGATATTCCTCAAGGAATTCCAGAGCCGCTGTTCCTTGTCCGGATATTATTCGATGATCATTATATGATGGAATAACAGCAGCACTTGTTTCACAGACAACGTGATTGAGCATACGTTCGCGATCGTCCATCGTTGGTTTACATGGAATAATTTCAGCACCATAACCTTTTACTGCCTGTTGTTTCACAATTGGCGCATTATCGGGCATAACCATATATGCAGGTATATCAAATGTTTTGGCTGCAAATGCCAACGCAGCAGCATGATTTCCGGATGAATGCGTTGTAACGCCGCATTTTCGCTCTTTATCATTCAACTGGAGCACTGCATTCATGGCACCACGTATTTTGAACGCACCGGTTCTTTGCAGGTTTTCACATTTAAAAAAAAGAGAACACCCTGTTTCTGAATCAAGTTGGGATGAGCTCATTACCGGGGTATGATGTATATAAGAACGAATTCGTTTGTATGATTCTTTAATTTGTTGAAAAGATATTGATAACAATATGAACCACTCTAATAATTATTATGGGGAATATTAATGAAATGCAATGTGAAAGTCAATCAAGAATTCAATAAAATTCATTTTCATGATTCTGTTAAAACTGAAATGTTGGCTCTCATTATCAGGATAAAATTTATGCCTACAAGATTTATAATTACAAACAAAAAAACAAAACCAGTAGAAATGGTATTATCAAAATACAGCTTTCATCTCTTCCCCCTCAATTTGTTATGGAGATGCGTATTTACTATTAAAAGGTGCATATTGACTCTTTTGATATTCAATTTGCAAATTTAAAAGCTGGTGAAAATGTAACAGATCATGCTCCAACCAGGATACCAACAAATCCCCTGCTCTTATAATACCAATTTGGGGATGATTATAATAAAGTTCCCATTGAGGCTTTTCTAATTTCTGCAACCACACCAAAGATTCAGCTCGCTCATCAAGCCACAGAGACATGATTTTGTCAAAGTCCTGCTCATTATATTTATGCTCAGTTACCAATCTCAAAGGATCAAACGGCGGCCACGGTTCGCCTTTTCCATCTAGCGTCAATTTTAACCTTGCTCTAAAATCCGATTTTTCTTCATCCAAAAGATGGTGAACCACTTCAAGCACAGACCATTTCTGGGGAGCCGGTTTCCAAACAGCTTGATCATGAGAAATACTTTTAGTCATTGTATCAAGAATAAGCGCGTTGGTTGTCATTTGTTTTATAATTTTTTTAACATTCATATTACTAATCTCAAAATTAATAGATTTAAGAATAAATAAAAATTGGATTCAATTCAAGAAAAAAAAAGCCCCTAAAAAGGGGCTTGAAGAAAAAGGGGCACAATATACCCCTTAGAATCAAAAGATTTTGATATTCTATTAAATATTAACGTTTACTTTTTAATTTCGCTTCAACAGAAATTTCTGTATGTGGAATTGCTTCTAACCGTTCAGGATTAATAGGTTTGCCGGTAACACGACAAATACCATATGTTTTATTATTAATCCTTTCAAGCGCTCTATCAAGATAACCGATTAATTTTTGCTGACGGTCAATCATCATATAAGCTTGTTCGCGATCAGTGCCCACTGAAGCAGAATCCGCAAGGTGGAAGCTGTAACCGGAATCGCTATCTAGTTCCTCACGGTTATCGGTCGACAAAAAACTCCTCCAGCGATCAATTTCTTCAAGGGCTTCTTTACGTTTTTGCTCAATCAATTCGCGAAAACGATCCAACTCTTCATCGCTAAACGGGGTTATGCGCTCATTCTGACTTTTATCTGTAGAAGCAGCGTTTTTTTCCTCGGCCATTCCCCTTCTCCTTTTCCTGGTTCAACTATTGTTATTTTTTATAATATATTTCTGCAAAATTATCAGTGCAACTCCACTGATAATCATTCCCAGACATAACAACTGCCCCATGGATAAATTGAGGGCAATTAATCCTAAATGTGCGTCTGGTTCTCTGACATATTCTATAAAAAATCTAAAAACTCCATAACCAATCAAAAACAGAGCCAATAAATATTTATGAATATACAAATTATTTCTCAAACTCCAAAGAACAATAAACAGAACAATACCTTCAAAAAATGCTTCATACAATTGCGACGGATGTCGTAATTGATGCGTAACATCCAAAGGGAAATACATTCCCCAAGGCACTGTTGTTGTTCTGCCATACAATTCACCATTAAGGAAATTACCAATACGACCAAATGTATATCCCAATGGAATTGCCGGTAAAATTAAACTGCCAAGATGAAAAAAATTAATTTTCTCCCGATGGCAGAACCATAATGAAGCAAAAAAGACTCCCAATACACCACCATGAAAAGACATACCACTAATACCTGTAAAACGAAAACCATTAGAAAACTCGACAGGCATGATCATTTTCAATGGATTAGAGATAAAATATGAAAGATCATAAAACAAAATGTAACCCAACCTTCCACCTATCAATACGCCAAGAATTGCCCAAACCATAAAGGATTGAATTGTTTCCAAAGTATAGGAATAGGCTTCATGTTTCAGACGATATTTTATCAACAGGTAAACTGTAGTAAATGCTGCTACGTACATTAGTCCATAATATCGGATTTGGAATGATCCCAGAGAGAAAAATACAGGATCAATATGGGAAGGAAGGTTTTGCCACCAGTTCATAATAACTTTCTATTCTATATGTGTAGTGAATCCACTTCATTTCAAAGAACAAGACAATAATATACAAAAATAACGTATAATTCGGAACAATTATTTTATAAAAAACCAACAACATGCTGAATTATAAATTCCATCTGGATGTAATAGTTTTTCGATTATCAAACAAAAGAAACATGTATGCAATTTCCAAATTAATCATATCATTATCTTTTCTTCTCAGCCAATCTGATAACCATGCAAAGCGTATTGCAAGAACAAAATCCAATAAAACTTTATTGCCTAATGGCTCAATATAATCTCTATCTTTTAGCACTCTAAACATTTGTAAAATCATGGTTGATAACAAACCATCTGGCGCTTCCATTCCCAGACAACCAATTAAATTAGCCAGATCATAAAGTTGAGGTTTTCTTCCATGAAATTCCCAATCTATAACAGAGCGTATTTCATTTTTGCCCCAGATGATATTTAAGGGATGTATATCTCCATGGCAGAATCCTTGTGACAACTCTTGATGTTGATATACAAACTCTGAATCCAAATAGTCGAATAATTCCTTTAAATGGTTAAATATTTTAGGATTATTCTTTTCAAGTTTGATTTTAAAATCATCAATAAATTCTATAATTGAAAAATAATCCAAATCTACAACCTCTTCAATACCAGTTGATTTTTCGTCAAGATCAATCATAAACTCTGCAAGGGCTTGTCCTCGACAGGCATCTTTAAGATATTTGGGTCTGTCAAGTTCAACCCCATTAATAAAAGGGATCAACTGCCAATATTCATCATTATGAGAAATCAATGAGTCACCTGAACTTGTCTTTAAATAAGGCTGAACAAAAGATAGATTTTTCTTGTAAAGAAATGATAAAGCTTTAGTTATATTTTCTTTTACTTTGTAATTATCTGGATTTATTTTCTCCAGCACATATAAACGCTCATGTACATCCTGAACAACAACCCTGTATTCTGTTCGATCCGGGCTACCGGCAATTAAAATATCTGGTCTTTGAGTTTGGTATATTATATCCCAATTGCTACATATTGTTTGTAACATATTTTAATTATTCTCTATTATTACAATTTCTATTTAATGGGGGAAACGATAAGAAAAACCAATACTAGTAAAAAAATCTGAGGCATCTTGATTTAAAGCAACTCCTGTTGAAAAATCAACCTGAAAAATGGGTGATAATAGTTTAGTAATACCACCATCAACTGAAAGAGGACATCCATTATGCTCTGAGAGAGAGCCAAAACTTTCAATAAAAAAAGACAAACTATTTGTCAAACTCTTTCCCATTGCTAAACTGTATAAATATAAATAATTATTATCATCTATCCATTCAACTCCAATATTATACCCAACACCCAAAGTAGGTGAAATTGTATGAGATGAAGCAAACAATAATTTTGTTTCTGTATTATCAGGCGCAAGCTGTTCATTGCCCACGGGAAAAGTTAATTCCAAAAGAATTGCCGACTCAGGTATCAATCCATTTTCATCAAACAGCTTAAATTTACCACCCAGCATAACACCTGGCAATCCATCTGATGTTTTGTCAAAATTTGAGAGTTTAACTTTTTTATAAAGATATTCACTGGCCATACGGAGTTCAAAATTATCAAAAATTCCATATCTCAACAATGTAGTAGCAATTGAAAACGATGATTGTCTGACATTTGCATCAGAAAAACCTATGTGAATTTTATCACGCTCAAACAATACACCGGTCTCAATTTGAATGGATTTTTTGGGCACTGTAATAGAAGATTCGGTTTGATCAGGACGATCAGTTATTAGAGGATCTTGAGCAAAAAGCATTGAAAAAAAAGCTAGAACAAAAAAAACAATAATTTTCTTCATTAATCTGACAACATTAAGATAAATTTGTATTGCAAAGTTTGTTAATCTCCTGAATGAGCTTGGGTTTATCAATAGGTTTAACCAAATACCCATCAGCCAATTCATTAAAAGCAGTTTGAACATTTTTAAAATCAGATAATGCAGTAGTCATAATAATCTTGACTCTGTTTTCTGTTGGAATATTATATTCATTCTCAAGACTGCGGATATTCCTCAAAGCTTCATGACCATCAACCTGAGGCATCATAATATCTAACAGAACCAACTCAAAAGGGATGTTTACATCCAGAGCATGTTTAAATTTTTCTACTGCTTCCTGGCCATTCATTGCAGGAACACATTGACCATAAAGCTGCATATACTTTATAAACAATTTTAAATTGATAGGTTCATCATCAACAATCAAGGTTTTCATAAGTATCCCTGTCCCAAGGTGTGTATTAAATTTTAATAATATAAAAACTTTTATTTATGAATAAAAGGAAAATATAAAAAAAAAGGCAGCTTGAAAAAACAAAGCTGCCTCAAATTCCAATATGTCAATACTTAGGCGTTAGCATTTTCTTTTTCAGCTGCTTTAACCTCTTCCTTAATCTTTTCCATGTCCAAATCACTAACTTGTTTGATCAAATCTGTCAATGCTTGTTCTGGTAAAGCACCTGGTTGTTTATACAACAAGATGTTTTCTCTAAAAATAGCCAATGTAGGAATAGATTGAATTCCAAAAGCAGCTGCAAGCTGTTGTTCTTTTTCGGTATCAACTTTAGCAAATGCAATATCAGGATGCTGTTCAGATGCTTTTTCAAAAACCGGTGCAAACATTTTACAGGGGCCACACCAGGAAGCCCAAAAATCTATAAATACGATATCATTATTTTGAAGTGTGCTTTCCAGTTCATCCATTTTCAAATTTATTGTTGCCATGGTTAATCTCCCAAATATTAGTTTATTTACGTTCTAATGTTTAGATGTGCCATGTAGGAAAAAGATTCATCTGTAAACAAAAAAAAGATTATTTTATATTTAGAACATGCTGAAGTTTGGTGTCTAATTCAGACTCTGATATGGGTTTGAGGATAAAATCAGACAAAGATACAGCCATAACGCGTTCCATTGTTTGTTCATCAGAGTATGCCGTGCAAAAAACAATGGGCACATTTGAATTCTTTCGTATCTCACGAGAAGCTTCAATACCATCCATTAAACCGGCAAGTACTACATCCATTAAAATTACATGAGGTTGGTATTTTTTGTACAATTCTACAGCCATCTCACCTGTTGAAGCAATAGCTGGTACTTCATACCCTTGTGACATTAATTTTTCCTGAATACTAAGTGCAATAATTGATTCATCTTCAACAACCAGCACTTTATGTCCATTATTCATGGGTACACCATTCTTTCTAATTATTGATTTAACACCTGATTAAGCGTATCTTGAAGCGCCTTAATCTTGTAGGGTTTTGCAATTACCCCTGCAAATCCAAACGATTCATAATCTGACATAATAGGATCATTTGAATATCCACTTGAGACAATTGCTTTTACATTTGGATCAAATTTCTTTAATTCAACCATGGTTTCTTTGCCCCCCATACCTCCAGGTATTGTTAAATCCATAATTACCGCCTGAAAAGGCTTGTCACTATTTTTAGCATTCATGTAAATATCAAGAGTTTCCTGACCATCTTTAGCCAGTGCTACTTCATATCCAGCTTCTAAAAGTATATCCCCCACCATATCCAACACAAGTTCTTCATCATCCATCACAAGGATATAGCCGGATCCTTTTGATGTGTTAATATCCATTACTTTCTCCAGTGAAATTTGTTCATTTGTAGCCGGAAGATACAATAGAAAAGTTGTACCCTGGCCCAACTCTGATTCTACCATTAAAAACCCTTTATGCTTTTCAACAATAGAATAAGCAACTGCTAATCCTAATCCACTACCTTTTTGTTTTGTAGTAAAATATGGATCAAATATTTTATCTAAAATTGTTGCAGGAATTCCGGTACCTTGATCTTTAATTGTTATTCGAACATATTTTGAGCCACGCAACTGAATGGGATCTTTTGGGGAATGATCATGATTCTCACCTGTAATATGAATTTTCCCACCGCTAGGCATTGCCTGATCGGCATTAATTAAAATATTATTCAAAACCTGGGTAATTTGTCCCTTATCTACATCTATATTAAACAAATCATCTTGAAAATTTGTAATACAGAAAGCATTTGAACCACTTAGCGATAAATTAATGGCCTCTTTAATCATTTCCTTTACATTACAGACTGTTTTTATAGGAGCACCACCCTTTGAAAAGGTTAACAGCTGCTGCGTTAGTGATGTAGCTTGGGCTGCGCTCTGTTCAATGTTTTCCAAATACTTTACCAACTTGTCTTTTTGGCTAAAATAAAGTCGGGCCAATTGGGCGTTGCCTAAAATAACGGACAAGCGATTATTAAAATCATGAGCAATACCACCGGCTAACAAACCGGTTGATTCAAGTTTTTGCGCTCTTTGTATTTCAGCTTCCATCAATTTTCTATCAGTTATATCAATCAAAGACATTAACATTGCAGGCTTGCCTTGAAACATTATTATTTTTGAATAATTATCAACATATTTCAATTTGCCGGTTTTAGTAATACCTTTAAAAGTAAATCTATTTCCTTCATTTTCTGGATCTTTTGTCATTTGTCTGCCACGATCCAAGACTGTACTAATGCTATCCCAATGGACCGCTTTCAAGTAACGGTGCGGCCCCCATTTTTGAATTTCATCACGTGAAAATTCAAACAATTCGCAAAAAGCATTATTCATATACTTTATAATACCTTCCTGCAAAATTGCAATAGCCATAATGGATTGTTCAGAAATTGTTCGAAATTTCTCTTCACTTTCTCGAATTGAAATCTCTGCTTGTTTCTTTTCACTTATATCACGGATAATTCCATCATAAAAAACAGGTTCCATATGTTTATCAAAGACTGTTGTGGTACTAATTGATGCCCAGAATGAACTACCATCGAGACGTTTTAATTCAATTTCATACCCTTCAACGGTTCCATCTTTGTTGAGTTGGGTTATAAATTTATCCCGTTGTTCCCTATTCTGATACAATTTTGAAACATCAAAATCTTTAATTTCAAGTTCACTCTTGAACCCGAATAAATTTAACATTGATGGATTTCCTGAAACGAGTATTCCGTCAGGTGTTGATCGGTAAATTCCCAATGGAATATTAGCTTCAAGTACTTTATATTTTTTTCGGCTCTCAATAAGCTCAGCATTAATTTTTTTTCTATCAGAGATATCTCGAATGATGATTAAATCGGCATTTTGTCCCTGGTAATGTATAAAACCACCATTTATCTCAACATATTTTATATTTCCAAACTTTGTACACAGTTTTGCCTGATAAATTTTGTCAGAAACCTCTCCATTTAAATGCCGTGAATATTCTTTAGACAATTTTTCCTGATCATCTTTAGAAAAAATATTCAAAAAGGGTTTATTCATCAATTCTTCAACTGAAGATTCCGTCAAGAGAGCTAATTGATTATTGACATATTTAAAATAATCATCCTGAATGATTCCAATACCATCGTGAGCTCTTTCCACAAGGTTTCGATATTTCTCTTCATTCTCTAATAATGCCTTTTGTGCCTGTTTTCTTTTGGTAACATCTGATAAAAGTCCATAATTACCATTATAATTTCCATTCTGGTCTATGAGTGGACTCAAAGTAACCAGGACAGAAATAATTGACCTGTTGTGGTGGATCATTTCAAGTTCAAATCTACATGATTCACCATTTTTGACTTTAGCTAATTCAGTTTCATATACATAAAAACTCTTTGAATCAATTAATCGCTTTAACGGTCTTTTTAAAATTTCATGTAAATTGTATCCAAAAAGATTAACCAAATGATCATTAGCATAAATACAATTGCCTAAAATATCATTAATAATAAAACCGGCAGAAAGATTTTCAATCAAAGAATGAAAACGAATTTCCTTTGAAAGTAATTCTTCATAATTTGATTCAATTAATTCAAGGCGTTTCTTTAGTCTTTCATTTTCCTCAATCACTTTATCAATTGAATACTGTAACTGATTTTCAGACTTTTGGGCCATCAATTCTCCCGGAAAATTCGGACGATTCAAATTACCTGAGTGCAAAATTTGTACCATACAAATCAACTATAAAAAAGCAAAACAAGTCACTAAAGTAAAAATATTTACCGCTATTTTAAAAAATAAACGAATAAATAGTTAAAATTGCAAGAAAAAACTAGTATTAAAAGTACAATATTGCTGTGTTTAAAATTTAAATCCTGTTTTTTAATCAAAAAGAAAAAATTATCATCAATTAATGAACATTTTACTATGGATCTTTATATGTATATAAACAGCACAGTTAGCCATTAATATTTATTCATTTTGTTAAATTTTTGCATCAAAAAACAATAAATAGAACAAGCTCTAATGCAAATTCAATTAAATATTGTTTCAATTATTTTTTTTATTGATATAAAAATCGAAAAGATATTCCAGTTGTTCCAAAGAAGTATCAATTGCCATTGGCAGGGTTTTATTGTATACATCCAGCAAAATTAGCGCATTTATTGTAGAATCGGTCTTACTTGCTACATTTAAACGTTCGGCAACTGAAAGGCTTACATCTTCAAGGTTTTTATATAGTTGAGTCAATCCTTCAAAATCCAGATCTACAGGCTTTTTATGTTTATTCATAAAATACTGAGCCAACAAATACATTGATGTTGCTCTATATATTGTTTCTTCTCTGCTTGCAAGTGGCAAATGATACCTTGCCATTGGGCGCAAAAACCAGGTATGCGGACACCCACTCGAAGCAAAGACCAAACCCATTAATGCACTGATCCCCTTTTGGGCAGTTGTATGTTGAGAAATAAAACGTTCTTTGGTTTCTACATCAAGATGTATTCTTTCATAAGAAATCAATCTGTTAAAACGCTTTACAATATTTACCAAACTGGCTGCCAAAGGGCAATTCTTTTCATTTTCAAGCGGACAATGAGGACACTTGTGAAAACTTAGCTCCGTCCATTCAGGTAACACCTTGGGACGTTGGGCAATCAAATCCAAAGTTACTGGATCCAAACGTATGTTAAATACCTCTTTAAATCCGTCTTCCATAGTAAAAGTATAACGAATCAAGATAGGTTCATTTTTAGTTATATCATCCACCAGTTACAACCCTTTTAAAATATCCTGTGCCTATTTGTAAACTGCTTTTGGCCAACGCTTAATTATCTGAATCACCTCACGAACATAGGCACATTCACATTCAGCAGAACATGGTTTAAGAACATTATGATCCAGACAATATCCCAAACACTCATCCGAACCAATTTTGCATGCATCATAAATTTCACCTTCATACAAATCCAGAAAATATTTTCCTTTAACAGAAAATGTTCCATTGCAAGTTGCATGATTAAATACAAATATTCCCAAATCCAAAACCTCAAAATTTGCCATATACCCGGTGATTGTAACATTAGTGTCACTCATCAATTCAATACGATCTGCCCAAATATGTTCACACATAGGACACTTTTTGAAATCGTGATTACTACTCAAAAAATTCAATTCTCTATTTAAAGGTTATAATGCCATAATAACTAATGAATTATGCAAAAAAAAACCAAGGTTTAATAAATTAAATATATTAATAGCAACAATTATTCCAAACGACAAAAAAATTACAATTACAATATTAATAAATAATTCGATGCAAGCCAGACAAACGGGCCAATTCTAGTGACTGGTTGAATTCAATATCAGTGATTCTTTTATTAATTTGAGGTATTTGTGATGCAGTTCCCAGAGGCTGGTATTGCTTCAAAATATTAGTAAATGTATTCCTGGAAACCGAATTTGAAATAAACTCAAATATTTCTTTAGCACCGTTGGTGTTGCCTGGCATTAACAAATGACGTACTATTAATCCACGTTGAGCAATACCTTTGGAATCTACTACCAGATCGCCAACCTGACGATACATTTCAAGAATAGCTCGTTTAGCAATTTCAGGATAATCAGATGCATTCATATTCAACTCTGATTGGATGGGATCCATAAATTTAAAATCAGGCATGTAAATATCAATGATTCCATCTAATAATTTTATAGTAAATACCGAGTCATAAGAGCTAGTGTTGTATACCAGGGGAATAGACAATCCATTTTCAATTGAAATTTTTAAAGCAGATAATATTTGAGGAACTATATGAGAAGGGGTAACCAGATTGATATTATGGCAGCCATAATTCTGTAGCCAGATCATCATATTGGCTAATTGTGTATCAGTAACTTCTTCACCCTGCCCGGAATGGCTGATATCAAAATTCTGGCAAAAATTACACATCAAGTTACAATTTGAAAAAAATATGGTACCGGAACCTCCGCTCCCTACCAATACTTTTTCCTCACCAAAATGAGGTTGATAGCTGGCAACTTTAGCCTGAATACCGGTTTTGCAAATACCACGTTGTCGTGAAGATCTGTCAACTTTGCATTGACGGGGACATAATGTACAACTATGTAACGCATTAAAAGCTTGCTCTATTTTTCGTTCTAAATCACCGCGTTTATAAGCTTCAATATAAGCCGGTTGAAAATCCATATTACTCCTTTTCCAATTATAGATGTAAAAACAAAATAAAAACTTGAATATTTCTCAACGTTACAATATTTTTTTAAAATGAATTAAATAAAAAGAATTAATTCCTTTACAAATTGCATCTAATTTAGTAAATTTCCAAATCTAGCCCCCGTAGCTCAGTAGGATAGAGCAACAGTTTCCTAAACTGTGGGCCACAGGTTCGAATCCTGTCGGGGGTACAATCATCAACAAAAAAAGCCTCTTAAAAAGAGGCTTTTTTTGTATCTATTGGCAGCTTGTTAAATTGTGAAACCTATGAGTTTATTTTTGTTCATTGCTCATAGAATATGGTAGATCCTCGTTTTCAATTCCTCGATTTATATTGGGTTCTTTACTCATTTCTAAATTTAATACGCCACCATCATGGATGGTTTTATGAGTGAGGTAATTTTTGGTATACAATTTCCCATTCAATTCCGCATTTTGGATATAAACATTGCAATTACAATTATTCTCAGCATCTATTGTAAAGACATTACCGTTTTCAAGTGTCATTTCAACTTTATTAAATAATGGAGAACCCAATACATATTGATCTGTGCCCGGGCATACAGGATAAAATCCCATTGCAGAAAATACATACCACGCAGATGTTTGACCATTGTCTTCATCGCCGCATAGGCCATCCGGCTTAGGTGTGTATAACAGATCCATCACCTCACGCACTTTTTTTTGTGCTTTCCAGGGTTCACCGGCATAATTGTACAAATAAATTCCATGTTGAATGGGTTGATTGCCATGTGCATATTGGCCCATACCAGCAATAACCATTTCCGTAATTTCATGTATTTGAATACCATAATAAGAATAATCAAAATCCGGAGGCGCAGTAAAAACCGAATCGAGCTTTGTGACAAAAGTCTCCTTACCTCCCATAAGATCAATTAGACCTTGCGGATCATGAAAAACAGACCAAGTATAATGCCACGCACATCCTTCTGTAAACGCGTCTCCCCACTTTTCGGGCACAAAGGGGCTTTGCCACGAGCCATCTTTATTTTTACCCCGCATAAAATTGGTAGATTTGTCAAAAACATTGTTATAAAATTGGGCTCTTTTAGCAAAACGATCAATTTCAGTTTGGGGCTTGTTTAAAGACTGAGCTAATTTCCAGATTGCAAAATCATCATAGCTGTATTCCAAAGTGCGTGCAACATTTTCATTAATGTCCACATCATAGGGTATATACCCCATTTCATTATAATATTTCACACCAAAACGCCCAACAGATTTTAACGGCCCTTCATTCTCAGAATTCTTGAGAATAGCTTCGTACAACGTCTCAATATCATATCCCCGTATTCCTTTTAGATATGAATCTGCTATCAAAGAGGCAGAATTAGATCCTATCATACAATTCCGATGTCCAGGACTCGCCCATTCCGGCAGCCAACCACTTTCTTTATAGGTATTAACCAAACCCTGCATAATCTGGCTGTTTAATTCGGGGTACATTAGCGTAAAAAATGGAAAAACAGCTCGAAACGTATCCCAAAATCCATTATCTGTATACATATAACCTGGCAAAACCTTACCATTGTATGGACTATAGTGCATTATATTACCGTCTTTATCCAGTTCCCAAAATTTACGCGGGAAAAGCAGGGTCCGGTACAATGCCGTATAAAATACTGTCTTTTGGTCATCACTACCACCAGTTACACGAATACGGTTGAGCTCTTTATTCCAAATTTTATGAGCTGTATTTTTCACTTTATCAAAAGATTGTAGTCCTAGTTCACGTTTTAGGTTCAATTCAGCCTGTTCAACACTAATAAACGAAGAAGATACTCTTGCAATGATCTGCTCATTACGTTTTGTCTTGAATTTTAAAACAGCTCCTACATGCTCCCCCGTTCGGGACAAGGTATTGGGATAAACAGTAGAATCTTCCCATGTGGAAGCCATTTCAAATTCTTTGTCAAATGTTAACACAAAATAATTTTTAAAATTATCAGGTACGCCGCCCCTGTTATTTGAACAGTAACCTATTATCTTTTTTTCTTTGGGCATTACGGTAACTGACGAACCTTGAAAAAAAGCATCTACTAATATATAAGCTTCATTTGCTTCCGGAAAAGTGAAACGAAAGCAAGCAGAGCGATCTGTTGGAGCAATTTCTGTCCAAATGTCATAATCACCCAAATATACTTTATAATAATGAGGCAAAACCGTTTCCCGCTTGTGACTAAACCACGAAGCCCTCTCTTGCTGATCAATTTTCAATTCACCGGTTAAGGGCATTAAAGCGAAAGCAGCATAATCTCCAATCCAGGGTGAAGGTTGATGAGTCTGCTTGAATCCTTTTATCTTGTAAGCGTTATAAGCATACTGCCATCCATTTCCCATATCCGCAGTGTAGGGAGTCCAAAAATTCATCCCCCAGGGTAAAGCTATTGCAGGATAAGTATTTCCATTTGATAATTTGAATTCAGAATCCGTACCAATTAATGGATTAACAAAACTTGTCAGATCATTATACATACAATGATCGGCAGAAAAGCTGTTTACGATCAACATGAAAATCATGAATAGCCCAATAATGCGTTTCATATGCTTTCCTCAATTTGAAATTGTTAAATAATCTTGATAAATTAATGAATTGGGGTAATAAATAAAAGAAAATACAAATATTAAATCTTTATTATCTGGTATAATTTTGAAAAATAATCACTATTCAAGGATTTAAAATAAATCACTTTTAATATATCCATACATTTCGTAACTTGTTATATGTTAGTTCAGATCACACCTTTTCCAACTTTTTCTAAAAACATTGATACCAAATAATTCAGGATAGTCTTGCTAAAAAAAATCTTAAAAACTGTTGGTTTTGCTTTTTCTATACTGGTTATATTGATATTATTGATCGGCCTCTATTTCACAGCCCCTTCAATATGGCGTCGCCTGGTTACTTATCCCCGTCTGGAAAAACAAAAACATGCTTTACAGCTAAAATATAAAACACCCAAACAATATATACCCTTAAAAGCATTCAATGGAATTCTGCATTCACATACTTTTTGGTCACATGACAGCCATGGCAATATCAATGAAATACTACCCGCTGCCAAGAAAGCAAACCTGGATTTCCTCTTTTTCTCAGATCATCCACATTGCGATCAAGACTCTTTTCCCCGCAGCTATTATGGTAACTATGACGGCATCTTGATTGAACCTGGCTCAGAAAAAAGCGGCTTGGGAATTAATCCATTAGATACAGTTATTTTGGATTGGAAAACAGATACCGATTCGTTAATTAAAAATGTTATCACGAATGGTGGATTTGTTTATTATATACATACGGAAGAACCTCACGACTGGGAAAATACAGATTACCAGGGAATGGAAATTTATAATATCCATACAGACATTAAAGATGAAGAAAGCCTGGTTCCAATTCTGATTAACGCAGCAATTACAGGTAAAAAATACAGACATTGGGCTTTTAGAGAATTCTTTGATATACAAACAGAAATTCTAAAAAACTGGGACCACTTGAACCAAACCAGACGCATTACGGGTATAGGCGCGCCAGATGCTCATAACAATCAAAATATAAGAGCCAGATATACTGCAGATGATAGTGTGGAATGGGTGGGGCCGAATGCTCATACAATTACAGTTAAATCACCAGGACTGTTGGAAAAGATACTGTTAAAAAAGACAGATGTTACCGGCTGGGCCTTTCGTTGGGACGTAGATCCATATGAATGCTCCTTCCATTTTGTGAACGACCATGTATTCAGCGATACATTAACAACCAGAGCAATTAAAAATAACCTGGTTGCGGCGCATTCATTTGTATCGTTTGATCATTTGGCAGATGCTACAGGATTTCAATTTTTCACCCTGAATGCCGAGAATTCACTATCAGCGATCCTGGGGGATTCTGTTAAACTGGAGCAGGTTAACACAATTCAGGCGGTCTCTCCTTTTCCGGTCAAGTTTGAATTGTATAAAAACGGATCACTTTTAGATTTTATGGTAAACAAGTACTCGTATCAATTTAAAAACAATATTACTCCAGGTAATTACCGAATAACCGCGTACCTGGAATTTGATGACCAATGGTACCCATGGATTTATTCAAATAATATTTATATTTATTAAGACGTCATTTATGATTAAAATAGATATAATTCAAGCTGATATTACAGATCAAGATGTAGATGCAATTGTGAACGCTGCCAATGAACATCTAGCTCATGGTGGTGGTGTTGCGGGCGCAATCTCCCGCAAAGGCGGTCCAGAGATACAGAAGCAAAGTAATGAATGGATCAAAACCCAAGGTATTGTTAAAACGGGCACTGCTGCAATGACATCAGGCGGTTTATTAAAAGCAAAATATGTTATACACGCGGTGGGACCAGTCATGGGCTCTGGAGATGAAGACAACAAGTTAAGATCTGCTACCCTTTCAGCATTAGAACTTGCAAACAAGTATGAGATTAAATCCATTGCGTTTCCCGCAATCAGCACGGGCATATTTGGCTACCCAATTGAAAAATGTGCAAAAATAATGTTTAAAACAGTATTGGATTATTCAGAAAAAAAAAGTAGTTTAAATAATGTAATCTTTAGTTTATATGATAATAATTCATTTACTATTTTTCAAAATACCTATACAATCCTAAGGAGGAGTTAACATGAAAAAAGCACTGCTAGTCATGGTACTATTTTCAGTATCTATGATGTTTGTTGCCTGCAGTACTCAAGAGGCACAGAAAAAAACAGGTCGCGCTATTTCTTTTGTAGAGGGCGAAAATCAGATTGATGTATTGGTAGATGGTAACTTTTTCACATCCTACAAATATGATAAAACAACCTTGACTAAACCGGTTCTTTTTCCGGTAGAATCTGTTTCAGGTACAATTGTAACACGCATGTACCCATTTGAAGAAGTTGAAGGTGAAAGTCATGACCATCCTCATCATACCGGTATCTTTTTCACCTATGATGAAGTTAATGAAAATGGTTTTTGGAACAATACTACTTTTCCGCCACAAATTCAACATCTTGAAACCACCAAAATGGATGCAAAAACCGGTACTTTGGGTACCGTAATGCAATGGGTTGACAAGGATGAAAAACCTATTTTAAAAGAAGACCGCACTATGGTTTTCAGCAGCAATGGTACAGCAAACTGTGTAGACATGAAAATGACTCTGACAGCTCAGGATGATAAAGTTGTTTTTAATGACACCAAAGAAGGCATGTTTGCAATTCGTGTTGCTCACTGGTTAAAAGAAAAAAGTGGAAACAGTGAATACCTGAGCTCAAATGGTGACCGCACTGCAAAAAACATCTGGGCAACTCGTGCAAAATGGGTTACTCTGGAAGGTAAAAAAGACAACAAAGTTTATGGTATTGCAATTTTCAACCATCCTGAAAGCAATAATTACCCGACCTACTGGCATGCACGTGATTATGGTCTGTTTGCTGCTAATCCATTGGGTCAGTCAGTTTTCCAAAAAGGTCGCGATCAGGAACCTGTTCCATACAATCTTACATTGGAGCCGGGACAAAGTGCTACTTTTCACTTTAAATTGATTGTGTACGAAGGCACCAAAACCCAGGAAGAACTTGAAGCAATGTACGAAAAATATATCCAGTAATATCCAATTCTAAAAGCTGCCCTGAATAAGGGTAGCTTTTTTTATCCCCCCCCTTAATATATTCTCTTGCTTAAATTTTTTATTGATTTTTTGACATCATATTACTATATTTCGTCAAATAACGAAATGGAAGACTATGAGAGAAATCACAGAAAAATTTAAAGCACTTTCCGATCCTAACCGCATACGTATTCTCAAAATGTTGCAGAAACGTTCCATGTGTGTTTGTGAAATGCAAGCAGTATTACAACTGGCAACTTCAACTGTATCCAAACATCTGCAAATATTAAGGAATGCAGGGTTTATTTATGATATTAAAGAACAAAAATGGGTGAATTATTATATAAATGACAAAACGGAAGATCCTATAATTTCATCCCTTTTGTCACTTGTGCATGAAAAAGTATCAGATACACATACTGTTGAAATGGATTTAAAACTTGCGGAAACTCTGGATCGCAACCAATTATGTAGTTTAGGAGATAAAATTGAACTGGAAAAATGAAAAAAAACCACTTTTATGGATTATAATACTTTTTATTTCAGCATATTTCTTGCCTGTGGAAAAACCACAGCTATTGAATGCTGTAAATGAATCACTTGTTTTACTCAAATGGTATGCCCGTGAGCATGTCCTTTTATGCCTTGTACCCGCCTTTTTTATAGCGGGTGTAATTAGTGTATTTATCAGCCAGTCTGCTGTTATAAAATATCTGGGAGTCCAGGCAAAAAAATGGATTGCCTATTTAGTAGCTTCTCTTTCGGGATCTATTCTTGCTGTTTGTTCTTGTACAATCCTCCCCCTTTTTGCAAGCATATATCAACGTGGTGCCGGTTTAGGACCAGCAGTTGCATTTCTTTATTCAGGCCCGGCTATTAATATTCTTGCCATTATACTAACTGCCAGGATTCTGGGTTTTGAACTGGGCATTGCCCGAATTATCGGTGCAATAGTTTTTAGTATTGTAATTGGATTACTTATGCATCTCTTTTTTATTAAAGAAGAGCGGGAAAAAGAAAAAAGCCAGGTTATTTTGCATGATAGCGGAAATGAACGTCCCTTGTGGAAAACAGCTTTTCATTTCTTTATCTTGGTTGCCATTTTGATCTTTGTAAACTGGGGCAAACCGGCAGAATCGACAGGCTTGTGGAACTTTATCTGGAGCAATAAATGGTTTATTACTGCAGGATTCGGAGTTCTCTTTGCTTTTTCTCTTGTATACGTTTTAAATATTAAAATATTTCATGTACTCCTTTTATCAATCATAACAATTGTAACAGCTTTGTTGGTTTCACAACCACTTGTTCCATTTTTAATTGCTGTCATCGGCTTGACAATCATATTATCAATTAACAAAGGCGATGCTGCGGAATGGATGGAATCTAGTTGGGGATTTGCGAAACAGATCCTCCCCCTGCTTGCAATGGGAGTACTCGTTGCTGGATTTTTATTAGGGTCTCCTGGCAGTGAAGGTTTAATTAGTAGTAAATGGATCATCATGTTTGTGGGTGATAATTCATTTTTTGCAAACTTTTTTGCTTCAGTTGTGGGCGCATTTATGTATTTCGCTACATTAACTGAAATACCCATATTACAAGGATTAATTGCCGGCGGAATGGCAAAAGGGCCTGCTTTAGCGTTGCTTCTTGCAGGACCGGCATTGTCATTACCCAATATGCTTGTTATAAATAAAATTATGGGATTAAAAAAGACGGTTGTTTTTATTTCACTGGTAGTAATCATGTCAACATTAACAGGAATGCTGTTTGGTATGTGGTTCTCATATTGAATCGAAAAGGATCTGATTATGCAAAACTGGAAATTAGTAGCAGGTTTAATTTTATTAGCGACACAATTGGCATTTACACAAGTTGAACAGGTAATTTCATATTACAATGGTAATCCAAATATTGAAGCCAAATTCAATATCCCGTTTCTTCAGAAATTAGCTACACGATTTGATATAACCGGTGAATGCCAGTTGCAAAAGATTGAATACTATGTAGAATCACTGGATGAAGGAAATACCTTCAACTTGTATTTGTATGATATAAATGAAAAAATGCCAAGTGTAGAATTTTTTGGACCGTTATCTGTAACTGCTTCACAGACCGGCTGGAATGAAATAGTTTTAAGTGATAAAAACATTATCTTAGATTGTGATATTGCGGTTTCTTTTGAAATAGAAAGTACTTTTTTTGTTTCTTTTGGTTGCGAATTTAATGAACCTATAACAGACAGGCTATTTTTTCATGATTGTTGTGGCTGGCAGCCTTATAATGACAGAGACGTACTCATCAAAATAACTGTATCAGACGTTGTCAGTGGAATCAACAAATCCAGACAGCCGGAAACGTTATCATTATTAAGTGCTTACCCCAATCCCTTTAATGCCGGTACAAAAATCAGAGCAGAACTTTTAAAACCTCAAAATATATCAGTTTACATTTATGATATTACAGGAAAAAAAATAAAAACACTATTAGTAGAAAACTATATAAATCAATCATTTGAATTGAATTGGAATGGTACTAATGACCTGGGAAACAGTTGCGCTTCGGGTATTTACTTTGTCACTGTCATAGGAGATCAATTTTCTAAAACCCAAAAATTAAGTTTGTTAAAATAGTATCATATGACCAGAGGAGAAAAAGAAATTTATAAAACCCCCTAAAAATACAACGGAGCGTCAGATCATTAATAAATTTGGTGATCTGTCATTCTGAAAGTAATAAAAGGGAAATATAAAAGCAACTAATTGTTCTTTGAAAGATTCAACTGACTCCTTTGATTTTTAATTTTATCAGGCAAAAGATCAACATATTGTTGTATGACACGTTTGGAAAGTCTTGCCAGCTGGCTGATTTGATCAAGGTTTTTAATGTCATGCTTCCAAAGTAATTCAACACGATGGTAATCTTTGATATACCTGTCAACCGCTTCGTTGCTGTGTTTGGTTTTCAAAGCGATTTCGGGAGTGAGATATCCCTCAAGATACAGAGTGATAATTTCGCGTTTATGAGTAATAGCGCCGGAAAGATCATGGATGTTGCCACGCGTTGGTAAGAGATGCCCTTCTTTTTGGATTTCATTTACATATTTACTGACAACGGCATCACAGACACCGAGTAACATAGCCAGGTCAAGTTGAGTAAGCAGAGCACCTTGATCAAAAGCTTCATCAACCCAACGTTTGAGGCGTCTTTTCCTTAAAGTTTTGGAATCAAAACCATGCGCGATATGAGAAGTATCCTGATCAGTAATGAAAGAGAGGACAACGGGTTTCATTCGGGTAGCGGCAATACTTTTTCCGCGTTTGGGGTATTCATCGACAGGAACAGCCATCCAGACGAGTTGCCCATAGTGAATATGGTGCAAGTCATCATCAATAGAGGAGACAAGGAAATAGTCATCAATGATTTTAAGGATATCATCAATGATGGCATTGGCAGTGATGGCTCCTTTGTCATAGCCATAGCTATTCAAAAAGTTGTACAGTAGTAACTGCTTGAGATCTTTATCTTTAAGTCGTCTCATTTTTTTGAGTTGAATTTGTTCTTTAGTCAAAGGTTTACTCATTTTCTTTGCCTCCTGATAGATGTTGAGGAATGGATTTTTTTTTCGCGTCGCCACCAGGTTCCGCAGGAGATAACAGATCGTTTAATCGCGTATTGTTTTGTTGAAGATAGGTTTGGTAGAGTTGGATATACTCGCGCACCAGGCGGTCGGATTTCTTTGCAATGAGTCGAATCTGGTTCGGAGAGAAATTTTCCTTGTATAAAAGGGCGATCTGCATAAAGTCAGCGAGGTAACGTTTGATGCTGGTTTCAGAATGATTGGTTTTTTGTTCTATTTCTGAAAAGGTATAACCTTTAAGATACAGATCAATAATGATGGTTTTATGAGACAGTCCGGGACCCATGTCATGTTTCATACCTCGTGTCATGATAAACATACCGTGATGACGGAGATGATAAATGTCACGTTTAACAGTGGCCGGACTGGTGGTTAAAAGCATTGCCAGGTCTTCATAGCTGAGTAAAGCACCCTGATCATAGGCTTGTCGAGTCAGACGGGCGATCCGGTGTCGTCTAAGTCCGGCAAGGCCATAATTAGCCAGGGCTTGCAGATCTGTATTAAAGTCAATTAGTTTGAGACGGACCGTAAGCTTTCGGGTTAATCTGATATGTTTGCCGGCTGGTTCTTCAGCGGCAACAGCTTCATAAGCGACTTCACCTCCTGATAATGAAATGTTGGAATGTTCCTGAAAGTATTGGTCAAATTGTTGATAGTAAGCTTCGGCAATAATAGGAGTCAAATTGAAATCCTGAGACAGTTTTTGGACAATAGCGTTTTTAGCTGTCTTGGATTCGAGTCTTTTTAAACCATAATTATTTTTAACATCTGCCATAAGAATCTCCTTATTTCTGTTTTTATTAAAACAATGATTCCTATGGTCATATGCACTAAACTTTAAATAATATTACAATTGGAGGGACAATGTTAAATTCAAAAATTTTATTTATTGGTGGTGGAAGAGTTGTAAACTTTATGCTTCAAGGTTGGGCAAACAGCAATATACCACTCGACAATATTACGGTATTTGATCCTGATGCTAATGTTAACGCAGAACTGAAAAGAAAATTCGGCATTCAAACAGCGGGATCAATAGACTCAAATATTAAAGAATTTAGCACAATAGTGATTGCTGTACACCCACCAGTTATAAAATCAGTATTGGATTCGATTAAAGATTATGTTGATGAAAACACTTTAATCATTTCACTGGCACCCAAGTTCACAATTCAGGTTATTTCAGAAGGGCTGAACAAACATAAAAAGATTGTTCGTACAATTCCCAGCGCGGCATCTATCATTAATGAAGGGTTAAATCCAATTTGTTTTTCAACATCTGTTACCACGCAAGAGCAGGAAAAAGTATTTTCGGCTTTTAAATATTTGGGACAAGTTCCATTGGTAGCCGAAGCAAAACTGGAAGCATATGCAATGATAGTTGCAATGGGTCCAACATATATGTGGTTTCAATGGCATACACTGCACCAATTGGCAGAACAATTTGGTATGGATGCGGATGAAGCCGTTTCTGCGGTCAAAGTCATGACAGATACATCACTTAAAACATTGTTTAATTCGGGACTTTTATATGAACAAGTCCAGGATCTCGTTCCGGTAAAACCCCTGGGAGATACTCAAGAAAAAATTATAGATTTTTACAACACAAAATTACCTGAATTATTTAATAAAATAAAAACAAAATAAAAGGAATTCAAATGAATGTTAAAGTACTGGGCACCGGATGCCCCAAATGTAATATGCTGGAAGATCGTGTTAAACAAGTAGCATCAACAAACAATATTAATATTGAACTTGAAAAAGTGACTGAAATTAATGACATCCTTTCATATGGAATCATGATGACTCCGGCACTTGTTGTTGATGGTCAGGTTATGAGTTCAGGGAAATTACCTGATGAAAACCAGATATTAGAATGGTTAAGTAAATAATACAATACTATATATTAAACTTTTTTCGAATAAATTTTACCGGGAAAAACATGGACACATTTTTCCGGTAATTTTTATAAGAATCTCCAAATTCATTCAAAAGCTTACGTTCTTCAATAAAAGCGCCCAGCAAAAGATAAATCGTTAAAATAAATGCAACGATTAACCTGGTAATATCAAAATCCTGAGACCAAATTAATAAAATTCCACTGGTATACCAAGGGTGCCTAATATATCTCAATACTCCGCTTGAACTGATATCGCCTTTTTTATTCAAGGTGCGGAAAGAATTCCCTTTCAAAACCTGTGAAATACCAATAAACTGTTTCATACTAAAACTTTTTGCCCCAAGCCATAACAGAGCAAATCCGGTAAATAATAATAAATATTTAACAATTAAAAGTGTACCATCCCAAACCCAAAAGGGTCTGATATATAAGGAACGGGTATACAGATAGATTGGAACCAGGGAAATGAATGCAAAAAGATTATAAATCAACCGATAATATCGAAATGAATCCCCCATTTTATTTTCGGCCTTTTTGACAAAAGCGGAAGCAATAAAAAGACTATGCAAAAAGCACCAAAGCATCCAAAGAATAGATAAATAAAGGTATTGATTCACTCAAATTCCTAAATTATAATCCTAATAGACTGGTATCGTCAAAATTTACTGCATCAGCTCCTGTTGCAGCACTGGCATTGCTCTTGAGAGCCAAAGTGAACAGGCTTTTTGTATGCATAAATCTTATGTTATTTTTCAATTTTTGTAACAAATCACTTTGCTGACTGTGAAGAAATTTAACCAGTTCAACACTTCTAATAACAAACAGCTCTGTTGGCATTAATGCCTGAATATTTAAAGTTGAATCAGGATCAAATCCCTCAGCAATAAATTCCTGACCAATGGATTCAAAAGCTTTCAAAACACCCAAATCCCTATTGGAAAACAAACACCTGCATGATCCTTCAAGTACAATGGCAATTTCTTCGGTAAAATTGATAACATGCATTTCTTTGAAACCCAGTTGGGTTAATTTACCGAGTTTCATAATATCTTCAACAACAACTTCGGGGAATTGATTAAACAACAAAGGCCGAAGTTGATTAATGTCTTTGCGGGCATTTTTATTTCGAATAGAGATTGTATTTGATGCTCCACCTGATAATTTAGTTACAGCAGCAACAAGTTCATTGGGTTTAAAGGGTTTTAATAGAAAAAGATCCGCACCGGCACGTGCTGCCAATCGGCTTTGTTGTTGTGAACCATATGCTGAACAAGCGATAATTTGCGTTGCTGGAGAATATTTTTTGATTTGTTTGATTAAATTAATACCATTCATGGGACCAGGTAAAACCAGGTCAACAACTGCAACCAGGTATTGATTTTGACGAATGTTGGTAATTGCCTGATATGCATCTGATGTTATATCAAGTTCAAACTGAGCTTTGCTCAAAATTTTCGCAACAATGGTTTGGGTAATCTGGTCATCTTCAACCACAAGTATCATGTCAATTTATCCTATATTTTTTACCCCCCCACCAAGTCACCTTGTGTAATTCTACACAATATACCTTACATAAAATCATATTGCAATTTTTTTGCCAAAAAAGAGCTTTTTTACCAAATATATCGTTGTCCATCTTTTGCAAAAGATACAAAATCATTCTGCTCAACTAGCTCTTGTTGATTTCCATCAAAATCGGGTGCAATATGAGTAAAAATAACACGTTTGATATGCTTTTGTTTTGCAATGTCAACTATCTCACTTGGGCTGGTATGTGTAGATTCGCAAACAAGTGTGGCTTTTTTATTTAATTCAGAAATTATACACTCGATACTCGTAATATCTCCCGTATAGACTAGTGTATCAGTTTCTGAGGTGATTAATGTAAATCCAAAAACAGGGCGTTGTTCTCTATTCTTTA
Source organism: bacterium (assembly GCA_963693055.1). GTDB lineage: Bacteria > Zhuqueibacterota > Zhuqueibacteria > Residuimicrobiales > Krinioviventaceae. The sequence continues at coordinate 2,351,433 of OY843751.1, read as the reverse complement.
GGATATCTTGAGAAAAATGATCAGATTCCCATGCATTCACATAATAAAAAGGATTTGCATACAGAGTGCCAACAGATATGGGTTTTAATTGAATGGGAAACGGCATGTTATCAATTTCAGGATCAAGATAAACTGCAGATATAAAGTTTGACAGGTCATTTATTCCGGGGCCGGGTAAAAAAATCTCGAGTAATTTCTTTCTTTTTAGAATCTTCATATTTTGCAACAAGACAAACAAGCCAGCTATGTGATCTGCATGTAAATGAGATATAAAAATAACAGACAGATCATTCGTTATATGCAATTTATTCATCCAGCCGGCAGTTCCTTCACCACAATCAAACAAGATGGATTCGCCATCTATAAACACCAAATTGGCAGCTCCACCTCTTTCAGGTGAGGCATAACCTGCCCCTGTACCTATGGTTATAACCGACTTTATCATTTTAATCAAAAAACGTTAATTCGTTAGGATTTTGGACATGCCTAAAAACATGTTCAAGATGATATGTGTTGGTACGGTTTTGAGAGAGTTCCGGCAAAGAATCGAAATCATAAAATTCTACAGCAAGCGTTTCATTGCTGGGTGTGGCTTTTCCACCTAGCAGTTCACACATAAAAACAACTTTAAAAGCATGGTACAATTCCAATTGTCTACCGCTTCTATTGGCATCATACACACCCACTATCTTAACAACTTTAGTTTCAAAGCCGCTTTCTTCACGTATCTCACGAACCACTGAATCTGCCGGACCTTCCCCCACATCAGCCCATCCTCCGGGCATACACCAATGCTCATCTGATTTTTCCTGCACAAGTAGAATTTGTCCATCTTTAACTACAGCCCCCCTTACATCAATTTTGGGTGTAGCATAACCTTTTTGTAGATTAAAATTTTCAAACAAGCCTGTTTTTTTGAGTTCAGTATGTTCTTCTATAATCTCTGCCGCAATATTTTGCAACTGGTTAAAACGTTCTATATCATATTCTGATTGATTAAAAGCCAGTCCGGTTTGGGCTATAGACTGTATTCTTCTGGCCCAGTCTAACCACTTGGGTATGCCTTTACCAGTATTTAAATCATCAATCATTTGAAAAATCTCCAACAATAATCAAACGCAAAGCATCCAAACGAATTCGTGCGGTTTTAATATTTGCAACAATCTCCTGCTTTTCTTGTTCGGCAAGTTTGATTTCTTCATCACTTACATGATCATTAACCTGCTTTAGTGCCTTTAATCTTTTAATTTCATCACCCAGAGATTGTTCCGTTTGTTCAAGAGCAGATTTGATTATTTGAGAAGCTTTTTCCTGTGCAATCAGCTTGCTTTGTTTTAAAAGATCCGGTAATAATTCTGTTTTAATAGGCATAGAATCAAGCAATTGTCCTGCTTGAACAGGAGTTTTTAAACGTTTTTTCAATTGGATTTCACTAAACTCTTCAGATTTTTCCTTACCACCGGGTTCAACTAAAACTCTTAAAGGTGTGGGAGCAAGAAAACGATCAACCTGCAAACGAAGAGGAGCAAGACATTCCAGAACATAAATTGTTTCAAGTAAAATACCAGACTCGTGGTTATTTTGCAAAATAGCCAAGGTACTATTACCCAATTCGCTTCCCAATACCAGATCAAGCGCGCCATGAACCATAGGATGATCATTACTGAGGAATATAATATCTTCCCTTTCAATAGCTTTTTCACGATCAAAGGATACAATCATTCCCTTGGGATTAAAACCTGGAAAGGCGTCAATTTTTAAATCACCGGGAGTCAATCGAAATGTACGTTTTTCAATATCAATATCATCTGAATTGATGCCATAAAACTCCCAAATCAAATGCATCAATTGATCAAGACGGGTGTTTTTCCCTTCTGATTCTATTAAATCTACAAGCGCAGCAGCAGCTTCGGGACGAAATGAATGGAGCTCTAACAAACGGTCTCTACCTTCCTCCAGCTTTTGCTCAAGCTTCTCACTAAAATCACGGGTATCTTTGATCAGTTTTTCATATTTTTTTTGGTTCGGTGAACTGTTTGCCTGTCCTAACATTTCCCACAATGGCTCTTTAAATTCTTCATAAACCTGTCTTGCTCCGGGAACATGTTTTTCAAATGCATTTATACCATTACGGTACCAATCAAACAACATTCCATAAGCCGTATTGGGTATAAACAAAACATGTATATGGATTGTTGAAGTTTGCCCTATACGGTCTAAACGTCCAATACGCTGTTCAAGCAATTCAGGGTTAACAGGAAGATCAACAAAAACCAGGTGGTGAGAAAACTGAAAATTACGTCCCTCACTACCAATCTCTGAACTGATCAATAACCGCGCACCATCTGGTTCTGAAAACCATGCGGCATTCCTGTCTCTTTGCACAATTGACATATTTTCATGAAACAATGTGGATTTTATTTCAATCTTTTTTTTCAAAGCATCATGTATGGCTTGAGCTTTTCTACGGGTTCTGCAGATTAACAGGACCTTTTCATCGGGATTTTTTTTCAAAAACTCTGCAAGCCAATCTATTCGCGGATCATCTTGAAAATCATAAGAAATTTTGAATTTCATTCTACCGGTATCGCCAGAAAACTCGTTATCAATTCTTGCAAGTAAAACAGGATCGTTCTCTCCCTTTAACTCAACAGGATGAATTTCTCTTTTAGGAAAGTCAGGCATTGCAGATCGCGTATTGCGGAACATGACTCTGCCTATTCCATGACGGTCCAGCATATGTCCCATTAACCGCTTTTTAGATTTATCATCACCACTGATTGCATCCTGAATCAGTTGAATCAAAGAACTGTCATCACTAAAAATCATTTCAATGTCTTTGATTGACTTTTCAGGGACTTTTTTGTCACCCAGTATAACATGCCCCAACTCGGCAACTTTGTGATATGTTTCAGATTCTTTAAGAAATGCATCATAATCCGAATAACGAGCAGGATCAAGCAGCCTTAATCTTTCAAAATGGCCATGCAAACCCAATTGCTCTGGAGTAGCAGTCAATAATAACAATCCCGGAGTTTGTAAAGATAAACCCTGAACCAGTTCATACTCGTGCGTACCTTCTTTCAAATGATGGGCTTCATCCACAATCAACAGGTCCCAACCCGCTTGCATTGCCTGTTCAAATCTATCCGGTTCATATTCAAAAAAGTCACTACTGCATAATACCAAAGCTTCATTCTCAAATGGATTTGCATCGGGATGTTCCTCTTCCAGATCCATCATAAAATCTTCATCGATAATTCTAAACATTAAATTAAATCGACGAAGTAATTCAACAAACCATTGATATATCAAAACCTCAGGTACAAGTATCAACACACGGTTTATGCGACCACTAACCAATAAACGATGCATAATTAAACAAGCTTCAATGGTTTTTCCCAAACCAACTTCATCAGCCAATAGTGCACGAGGTATTTTGCGCTCAGAAATTTCGTGAGCAATATAGAGCTGATGTGGTATTAAATCTATACGACCACCAACAAATCCCCTAACCGGAGATTTGAGGATATTATAACGGGTTTGTAGAGCTTCCCAGCGCAGGTTAAACAGTCCATTCGGATCAACATGCCCGGCAGACATTCGATTTTCAGGTGTGGTAAAACTGATATGAGGACTCAGATCAGATTCAATAATCTCAAATCCATTACCGCTATAAATCAGTAATCCATCCTGATCGTCAACTTTTTCAACAGTAAATTCCTCGTCATCGCGGGTTTTTAGAGTGTCTCCAACGGTAAACTCTACGCGCTTGATGGGTGCTGTTTCAATTGCATAGATCCTTACGCATTCACCTGCTTCAAACTCAATATAAGCTCTTCTATGTTCCAGCTTTACTACAAGTCCTAAACCCAATTCGGGTTCCATTTCACTAATCCAGCGCTGTCCTGTTTTAATTGGTTGTAACAAAAAAAATCCTTTCCATTTTTACCAAACAATAAATGTAATCATTTATTATGAATAAAAAAAGTAAAGCAGAAAATTAATAAAAGTTCAGGGGCATTTTTTGTATGTTACTAGAACAAAACCTGCCTTTAAATCATTTCGGGTATAAATTTCAATATTATTTTACTATGCATATTAATTTTTTTTTCATATAATATAATAATTCTAACTAAAAATTATCAGGTTGAATAAATGAAAGATAAATGGCTTATTTTTGCAAACATCACAATACTTTTTGTTTGTAGTTTTTTCATCAATTATTATCTTGAAAAAAAATTAGACCATTTACAAGTTTTTTCGCAACATAATGTTTTATTTGATGCAGACCCAAGTTTTAGACTTAAAAACTTTCAATATGGTTTGGGACCAGGTGGTCATGAATGGGTACATCCCAACTTGTCAAATTTTGTACATCCACCTATAAGAGCATTGGCTTCTGTTCTTTATCATAGTGGATTGATAAAAACACACCCCAATGAAATCAGAAGAAATATTATCATTTTTCTTTTACCGGTTTTAGGTGCATTCAAGACCCTCATCCTCTTTATCTTTTTCTATAAATGGGGATTCGATATTCTTTCAACAGTTATACTCTGTCTGCTTGAAATGTTGAGTTTTAGCAGGCTAATCTTTAACAGTATGCCTGAACATTTTGCTATCACCGGTTTTTTGTTGGCACTATTATTCCTGTTGGCATTAACAAGTCTGCAAAAAGAAAAGCTCTATACGCCACTATGGTTCTTATTAGGTATCCTGATTGCAGGAATAACCTTGTCTAATATAGTTGTCGTAATGATATTATGGGGATTGGTTGTTTATCAAATCCGATACAGTTTTAAAACAGCAGTTAAATTTACAACCTATTTAACCGCATTTATCCTAGTTTTTAATGTTGGCTTTGCACTATTGGTGAATACCTTTATACTTCCCAAAGAAAAATCAGTTCTGGATGGTACAAAACATGAATTATTTATAGCACATTCATTCTCAGAAGCAAGTAACAAATTTCAGGAATTCACCCAAACATTGACCAATGCGTTTGTAACTCCGGAACCGGATATCGACTATAACAGCGGCGCTGTTGCATACAATCCTGATGCTAAATATGATATTACATTTTCAATGCAAGACAATATTAATCCTTTGATTATAATTCGGGTTATTTTATTATTAATCATGATGCTTGGTATGCTAATATTGTTTCGGGACCCCAATTCTCAATTTCTATTACTGGCAGCATTGCTTGTGTTAATTTTCAACTGGATATTCCATTCTTTTTATGGCAAAGAATTGTTCCTGTATTCCCAACATTGGATTTTGTCAGAGATCATCATGTTTTCAGGTATTTTGAGATTAAAATCCAAATTTAGAATCGCTTCAATTGTAATCTCTTCGATTTTCATTATTTTTATGGCCGTGCAAAACATAACCATCATCAAGTTTATGCTGGACGTCCTGGCAACCTATTAACAATATACATACAGATTCAATCAGTTTACAATTAAGTACTTGAATTGATCGATTAGGATAACTATTATTAAGTATGTTTAAAATCTAACATTTATCTTGTATTTATGAAAAACCGGTTACTGATAATTTCTACTTTAATATTTGCAGCAATGCCTTTCTATCTTTATGCCCAGTACCCAATTGAGCAGGCTGTTCAAATATTAACACCGGAAAATTATAATACATCCCTCCTGGAAACAGGTGATATGTATTATAACGATCGTGATTATACGATAACTGAAATACCTGGCGAGCTCGACAGCCTGATCTGGATTGTTGCTTCAAATGATAATGCTGACAATCAAACAAACGATTTCATTCAGCTGGTTTTGTTGGATGATGCAGATATCTATATTGGTTTTGATAGCAGAGCTACCTCTGTTCCCAACTGGTTAGCTGATTCGTTTTCATTAACCGACTTGACACTAGGCGTTTCTGATGATGCAATAACTTTGAATGTATGGAAAATGTCCAGCCTTCCAGATACATTAATTTTGGGTGGAAATCGTGCTGCGGGAGCAGTAAACGCCAAAAGCCATTATGTAATATTAATAGATGTATTGCCATTTATGCAACCGATAGTTGAATTTAGTGCAGATACGTTAAACGGCAGCGCACCTTTAACAGTTCACTTTACCAGTCAATTATCCGGCATCGTTACCAATTTACTTTGGAATTTTGGTGATGATAGTACCAGTTCAGAACCTAATCCTGTCCATACTTTTAGAGAAACAGGTACATTTACCGTTTCGCTAGATGCTACAGGACCGGGAGGTAACAAGCAGAATATTAAATATAGCTACATCACAGTCACCAATGGCCCTCCTGTAGCCTTTTTTGTTGCTGAACCCCGGACCGGCTTTGCGCCACTTGCAGTACAATTTATAAATCAATCGTCAGGTGATATAGACGAATATTCCTGGGATTTTGGTGATGAAGAAGCCGGAATTAAGAAAAGTCCAGTACATACATATACCCAGCCCGACACCTATTCTGTTCGACTAGCAGTAAAAGGTGAACTGGGAACTGATACGCTGATACGAAAAAATTATATTATCGTTCAAGATCCTATACCCGTTGCAGATTTTGACGCTTTTCCAACAACGGGAGTTGCCCCCCTTTCTGTACAATTTACAGATCAGTCAAATGGCAATATCAATGCATGGCTTTGGGATTTTGGAGATGGCTCAACAAGCAAAGAGCAACATCCTGAACATGTATATGATAAAGTAGATACATTTACGGTTTCTCTTACGGTTGCAGGTCCAGCAGGAATTAACACCATAACCAAAACAGATCTTATCACCACAGTTATTGCACCTCCTGTAACAGATTTCGAATTTACTCCTGCAATGGGTGTGGTTCCACTAACCGTACAATTTACGGATTTGTCTACCGGAAATATTAAGAGTTGGAATTGGGATTTTGGAGATGGCACTCAAAGTACCAATCAAAATCCTTCACATATTTATACAAAATCAGATTCCTTTGATGTATCCCTGACAGTCATAGGACCCGGTGGCGAAAAAACTAAAACACTTTACAATGCAATCATTACAACATTTCCTGTATCTATCAACAATCAAGATCAAGCACCTGATAATTTTCAATTGTATCAAAATTATCCCAATCCATTTAATCCTGTAACCACAATTCGGTACACTTTGGCCCAATCATCAACGGTCACACTGTCAATTTATAATATACGAGGAGAGCTTTTAGCTACTCCTGTCAATCAATTTCAAGCAGCAGGTGTATACAATACAACTTTGCACACCCAAGCCTGGCCAAGCGGAATTTATTATTATCAATTAAAAACAGACACTTTTAATTTTAAGCGAAAAATGTTACTGATCAAATAGTAAAGAGGAAATATGAAAAATCTGGTCTTACTCTTTTGTATTATGTTAATTGCATCCATGAGTGCTGCGGAAGACATTCAAATCACATTCGAAAACAATGTACTCTCTATTGAAAATGATATTATAAAACGGGATTATAATACATTAGACACATTTTACCCAACATCATTTTATCATAAAGATATTGAGCAGAATTTGATAACCGCACCAAACAATACCTGGTTTAAATTTGTCATAAACAATGACACTTTGAATTCAGCCGGTTACCAGTCCCATGCAATTCGTGAATTGGGACATGGTGGTAAAGAAGTTGATATACGTTTGGAAAATAATGATATTATCATCCATTATCTGGTTCAAATTTTTCCAGGCAACTCTTTAACCCGGGAACGTTTTGTTGTCAGACCGCGCAAAGTACCCTTTACAATGCAATCTGTGGCAGATAACATTCAATACATTTTTCCCATATATAATTTAGAGAAAGCGACAGAATTGCTCGAAATCCGTTTGGCTTCGTGGAATCGCGAACAATTACAGGGCGCAAATATTGATGCATTTCCTCTTGACAGAGAATGGAATTCTGGTGATGTATCAGGTGCCAACCTGTCACAATGCCATATGTATCATCCGGCAGAATTGGTACATGAACAATCAGGAGCAGGATCTTTTAAAGGACCTATTTTACTTGCAAGGAACGAAAACAACTCTGGCTGGTTAATGGCTTATGAACATGGATCACCAGATAACGATACAACACGAGATTTTATCAAAATTTCTACAGGTTTGTTATTAAATAATGCAACACAAACTGGCTTGACAGCCATTCGGGGAACGTTTACCGAACATGAAACATTTTCTCCCCAACACCCGTTGCAAACAGTATGGGTCTTGACAGGATGTTATAGCAATTCGGATTACGAAACGGGTAAAAAACTCATTTGGGATTATCTCTACAATTGGCAAAGTGAAAAATCAGCTACCCGAACTCCCATGATCTACTATAACACATGGGGTTGGCAGCGTGATGATCAACGCGAGTTTATTAATTTTGCCGATTTGCGGGAAAAGAAAATTGGTACAGACATTTATGGAGACGCTACAGTTTATGATCCTGCAAACTATTACAATATCAAAGGCAGTGGTGGTTCAAGAAAGTACTTTTCACCGCGTGATGTATTACGTGATGAAAATCGTTTACTCAAAGAGATAGATTTTGCACATGAATGTGGTGTGGACGTATTTGTTATCGATGATGGCTGGTTTGACTGGATGGGTGACTGGAATGTAGATAAACGTCATTATGATAAAAAACTGGGGCCCATTAAAGAAAAACTGGATGGATATGGAATGCGTCTGGGATTATGGATGGCACCCTTTTGCGTTCACAAAGAATCCGAAACATTTGAAAAACACCCCGAATTTATGGCAAAAGACAGTACCGGTGCAATCCCAAGAGCAAGCTGGGGACGAGACATGGCCTGCCTTGTTAGTGATTTTGAACCTTATTTCATTGAAAAATCCAAAAAGCTGATTGATATGGGTTGTTCGTACTTTAAATGGGATGGAATAGACGGCCAACTTTGCTATGCAGACAATCATCATCATGGCGGCCCTAATGATTCTCCACAAGAACGTGCAGAACGTTATGGATTTGAGCTTATTAATAGTGTAACACGAATTGCAAAGGCACTAACAGATTACAAACCGGGATTAATCATTGTATATGACGTTACAGAAAAAGGCCGTAATATTGGACTGGAATTCTTCAATGAGGGTAGATATTTCTGGATGAACAATGGTGCTTCAGGATATGATGATCTGAGTCAGTTTAGATCCAAATCCATGCGAACAATTCCTTATGAATATAACAGCATCGTCCCTCCTGTTTTACAGACATATGCTGTATACCCACACAACAATTCACCCTATAAAGCACAACATTACAATTTATCAACAGCTATACTGGGTGGTCATGGTATCTGGGGAGATCTTTCTGAACTTTCACCGGAAGAACGTGATTTCTGCAAGCTTCATTTTAATAATTATAAAAGAATTGCCAAAACAGCTTCTTCGGTAAGACCGACAGAAACCGGCTCCATTGGCTCATCTCCTGAAGTTTATGAACAGATAGACTCTCTCTCAGCTCAGGGTCAGGTCATTGCTTTTAGCGGCAGCATAACCTCAGAAACTTATCAAACGCAATATTTTAAAACTAAAAGTTTTTTGGGTGTTATTGGTCATGCTTATCATGTTCCCGGAATTTTTGGTGAAACACAGACAGGAAACAGCAACCTTGAATTTACATTTGATTTCACAGAACCGGATGTAGCTAGAAACGTTTTTGTGTTGGGTAATAATAACTTTGGAGCATACATTGGTCGTTCGACTTGCTGGTTAAAAGACATTCAGATCCTGGATGATACGACAATGATGATAGAAAGTGGTGCTCCTGGTACAATTAACATCTATTGGCCGCAATCACTGGGAGCATACAAAATAACAGGAGCTGCTGAATCGGGAAGTCTACAGACGGAGAATGGTGATACGGTAATAGAATTAATAATAGAAAAACCGGAAAAAATAACAATTGAAAAAGTAACAATATAATAATAAAGCCCGGTTAAACCGGGCTTTATTATATCAACCGTTTATGAATGGTAAACGCTCTTTGTGGGTTCTGTGTAACAATCCTATTAATTTCTTCTTTCCCCAATCCTGTCTGTTTCATCATGGGGACGAGTAATTCATGTAAATGGTGATAGGTCTTCATGGGTCTGTCACCATACTTGAATGAATTTCCATCATGTGATAGCATAATCTGATTCAGATATCCATTGTTGATCATAAATTGAATCCATTCCATATGCAACTCTACATTATTAGGCTGCAAGCTGTCAAATTCAATCCAGGCACCGGCTTTTGCTGCATCCAAAACAGCTTGCTTGTCTTTAACACTATGAGCATGCACCCAGATCCAGGCTGAAGGATGAACACCTTCTTGTTTTAAAATATCTATCTGCTCAAGCGCTGCCTGAGGATTATCGCCAGTATGGATTGCCAGAGTCAAACCACTTTTCACATGAGTTTTTGCGGCAGCAGCAACCAACTTTGTATCAATTTCAGACAAGGGTCCATTATCTACCCCTATCTTTATAAATCCCGGATGTATACCAGTATTGGCAATACCATGTTCCCATTCCATCAGCCAGCGATCAGCAAGCTCGTCTGCACTTGCTTTAAAAGCATGTTCAGGGACATATCGATCATCAGCCGCTCCATAATAACCGGTATTGGTTAGTAAATAAAAACCGGCACGTTCAGAGATTTGTTTTAATAGTTCAGGATCACGGCCAAAATAAGCAGTAGTACAATCTGCCAATGCATTGCTGCCAGTTGCTTTTACCTTTTCAAGATAAGGAATAACTGCATTGAATAGTTTATCTCTATCATATTCTGCTTTTTCAGCAGCATCACCACCAAAGATAGACATTACATGTTCATGCGGCAAGATATTACCAACTTGCTTTGGTTCCATTAATCCTGTAACGGTAACGATCTTTCCTTTGGCTTGAATATAATAGTCTTCAATCTTGCCAAAAACTGCCTGGTTCATAAAACCAAGTGAAACAGGAGTCAATAAAGTTGTTTTTATAAAATATCTTCTTTTCATTAGCACCTCATTTTTCAAAAGTTAACAGAGATAACAATGATATTAATCCCTTGTTTTTTTTTGTAAATATGAAAAGAAAAATCACAAATAAAACAGCCAGCATACAACCGGCAAAAAAGATCCAATCCAATCCCAACAATAAAAATATTCCAGCCATAATAATGGGACCCAAAGTCTGACCCAGACGAAGCACCATACCGTTAAGGGACATAAATGCAGCTCGATGTTCGAGCGGGGCTTCACCCGCGAGTAATGATTGAACCACAGGGATGTTTAAACCGTGCCCTATTCCAAAAATAACAACTGGAATTATAAATATATAAAGACTATGAATAAACGGAATTAATAACAAACCCAAACTGTACAATAAATAGGAAACTCTTAACAAATCAATCTCACTAAATCGACGTACCAGGCGACCCAGTTGAGAAGCCGTAATAGCAGTAACTACTGATGTAGAAGACATAACAAGACCAATAACAACTGTAGATGACTGAAAATGTTCATGCAAAAAAATAGGGATATATGTTAAGAAAATGCCATATAAAATGATAAAAGTAACCAGGTTGGCAGTAAAATAAACATATACATTTTTCTTGTTCATACTTTTTAATGCATATTTGAGATATTGCCCCAAAGATTGATTGTTTCTAGGCTCAGGATTATTTAAGCCCAGCAAAACCCACAATCCAATGGGTATTGCTAAAAAAGCCAGCAAAAAAGGATAATACCATGCTATAGCAGCAACAGCGCCACCAATTGCAGGATACGATGCCGTCCCCACACTTAGCACACTTGAATTGTATCCCATAGCTATGGTGCGTTGTTTTCCAGGAAACAAATCACCAATCAACGTAAGATTAATAGCTCCCAGAGACGCGGCACCGATGCCTTGAAAAAAGCGCATAATCAATAACGTTTCAAATGAGCGGGTAAAGGCACACAATCCACCAGCAATACCAAAAAGAAACATTGACGGAATGAGAATTTTCTTTCTTCCATATCGGTCTGCAAAAACACCCAATACCGGTGTTAAAAAAATACCCGGCAAAGTAAACACTGTAATCAATAACCCAATAGACTGGGGCGATATATTTAAAGCTTGTGTTATTCGGGGAAAGGCCGGAGTTATGCTGGAAACACCCAGTACAGCCATTAAAGTAATGGCAAATATTATATGCAAATTTCGGTTGAGCAATAAATGTTTTGAATCTGTAGAATCCAGAGAAGGTGAAGACATTAAATACTCCATTTATTTTTTCAGATAAAAAATCAAATGGAATATTGCAAAAAAAAATAAAATATGAAACAAAAAAGCCGGTGTTTACACCGGCTTATCTTATTCTGCCATCTTGGGTTTTTCTCTAAATGTAAACAAGAACAAAACAGCACAGACAATGGTCATAATTGTGGGTACAATAAATACATAGGTCCAGTTGGTTTGAATAATCTGCCCCTGCGGACCCAATTCGGAAAATATATTCTGAATCCATCCGGAAAAACGGCTACCCAAATATAAACCAACTCCATATGTAATAAACGAATACATACTCTGCGCAGAAGCACGAATATCTCGTGGTGCAACTGTATCAACATAGATTTGAGATGCCGCAAAAAAGAAGACAAAACAAAATCCATGCAATGCAAGAGATGCAATAACCAGCCATGCCGGTGAACCAATTGAAAAAATGATATAGCGAATAGGCCAAGCAAGAATACCCAAAGTCAAGGTTTTACGCATACCATGTTTGGGTAAAAAGTATGGCAGTAACAGCGCTAAAACAAATACTTCTGCAATTTGGGCAATTGCCATAACACCAGCTAAACCGGATTGGGTTACACCAATTTTTTCAGATGTTAAAAAAGGGCCTGTAAGTACATAATAAAACATTAATTCAGTGGATACAATAAATGCTATACCCATAAATACTGCAAAATTAAAATTCTTGAACATTTTAAAAGCTTCAAGAAAAGCCCATGGATTTTTGGCTTCTTTGTTTGGAGGTGTATGGGGTAAATAAAAAGAAAAAACACCCATAATCAAAGACAAAACACCACCCAGTATTAGAGCATCGCCCGGGGTGCCAGGGAGTATTCCATTATCCGCAAGAATTCTCCAACCCGTCAAGGTAAATCCAACGGCAATCCAGCCAATGGTTCCTCCAACCCGGATCCATCCAAACTCACGTTCGGAATCAGACAAGTGCGTAAAGGTAATGGAATTGGTAAGAGCCATGGTAGGTGCATACAATAAAGTATATATAAACATTCCCCAGACCATTGGAGTGTAGGAATCAACGGTTGCTAACCATAATAATATAACACCACCAATGAGTTGTGCATATGCAATCACTTTTTGTGTAGGAAAATAACGATCTGCGAGCTGACCGAAAAAAAACGGTGCAACAATTGTTGAAAGTGGCAAAAGACTGTAAATAACACCAACCTGAGTTCCATTGAAACCCAGGGTATTTTGCATATAAGCAGACAATACCGGGTACCAGGAACCCCATATGGCATATTCCAGAAACATCATAATGCCGAGACTAACTTTTTTGTTCACATCATGCTCCGTATTTATTAATATTCAGATAAAAAAAAAGCGGAGAGTAAATACCCGCCGCTCTTTTAAAACAAAACAATTTATTCAGCTTTTTTACCGACTTTGGACATAACCAAAGCAATAACAACCAGAATAGCAGCCATTACTGCGGCAATAGGCAGACTTTGTTGAACTGTTTTTCCTACAGCCAAATCACCGATAATCTTGGGTACAAAAGTACCACCCAACAATCCAATTGAAAAAATCATCCCAAAAATACTGCCATATAAATGGGGTTCATATTTTGCAAAAGTAACACCAACAACTGTCGGGAAAATGGGTGCAAAAGCAAGTCCTGTAAAAATAACAGCAATAACTGCTGTTGCAGGATTTGGGGTCCAGATCATCAACAGGATTGTTGCGATGGAAACAACAGCCATAATTGCAATAATTTTGGTACCAATAGCAGTAAGGTTTTTAATAGCAGAAACAATAAAACGGCCAATCATCATAAACAAACCAAACAGGCCCAAAATCCAACCTGCGGTTGCAGCATTACCACTAAACACCTCAGTCAAATAAGGTTTCAACCAGGTATTCATTGTACTTTCCAAAGAAACATAACAGAACAATGCAAGCGCTGCAACAATAACCGGACCTTCAGCCAATACTTTAAATGCCATTGACATTTTAAAACCAGTGCTGGCTTGTGGATAGCTTGCCAGTAAAGAAAAAACTAAAAATACGAGTACAAGAACACCTAAAATAATAATAGAAGTACTGGTTGCGAGTCCTATTGCACTACCTGCAGAAACTATCCAGGGAGCAACAACAAGACCTAAACCAAAAAAACCATTACCAAAGTTACCGGCACGTGCAGGATCCTGTCCATCAAACAATACTACAGGAATCAGTGTGTTTCCTACTGTATTCAAACACATGGCACCTACACCCAAAAAGATGGATGCAACCATGGCCATTGCAAAGCTGGGAGAAAGAGCGAGCAAAAACATACTTGCACTGGTTACAATAAATCCTACAATTGCGATAGGTTTGTGGCCAAATTTGTCAACCAACGGGCCGATCAAAATTTGTACAACCACAGCTGTCAGATACAGGGCAAAAATCATACTTCCAATCTCCGCAGGCCCTACACCCAATTTTGCCATCAATTCCACAGAAATTGCACCAATAACTACAAAACACATAGCCAGCGTAAATACTGCCATTAGTGCAACAACAGCTGTCATTTTCTTCATGGATTACACTCCCTTGTTAAGTTATATGATATATTTTGGATTACCCAACCTCATTTTTCCCGGAAAAGACCGGTCTTATTATTGATGAAGAGATTAAAAATCAATCTCTTAAAGTGAGACAAAAAATAGCTATGGCAGGTTAGCAATATTGAAATTAAGAATTTTTTGCAGATAGTCAAGTTTTTTTCTTAATCAGTTAAAATTATCATGCTTGCGCAATCCGCTGTCGATTTGTTTTAAATACATAAATACTATCAAATGTATATATCGCTACAGCAATCCATATAATCACAAAACCAACAAATCGTTCACGTGGAAAATGTTCATGATATATAAACAATCCTAATAAAAATTGTAATGTAGGGGCAATATACTGAAGAATTCCCAATGTCACCAGTTTAATTTTTTGTGCGCCCGCTCCAAACAATAGCAGGGGTAAAGCTGTAATAATTCCGGTAGCCATCAAGAGTATGGGAGTAATATAATTTGTATGAAAAAATGAACCCTGGTGAGCTGTTTCAAACCAGATCAGATAAAAAAGAGCCGGAATAAAAGCAATACCGGTTTCGAGTGTTAATGCCTCAAGCGAATCAAGTTTGGCAGTTTTTCGCAACAGAGCATAAAATGCAAAAGATATGGCCAAAACCATAGCTATCCAGGGGAATCTTCCATAATTAAAAGTCAAATATAAGACACCCAGGGCAGCTATCAGAATACCAACCAACTGTATTTTGCGCAACCTCTCTTTTAAAAAGATGATACCAAACAATACATGGACCAATGGATTAATAAAATATCCCAAACTGACTTCAAGAATATAATTATTATTCACCGACCAGATAAAAGTGAACCAGTTGAGAACAATAAGAAAACTTGAACCGATAAAAGCAAGTAGAGTTCTAGGTTGCCTGATTTTAATAAAAAATAACTTGTCTTTACGTATGATCAATAATAACGCGGCAATTATAAAAGTCCAAAACATACGATGTCCCAAACTCTCATATGCGGGTACATGTTGAACAGCTTTCCAAAATACAGGAAAAACACCCCACAACAAATAGGCAAGTGCCGCGTATATAACACCTTTATTCATTAATAAATCCGATCTTGTATAAAAGAGAAATTAAGTAAATTTGAGGGATAATCATAATAAAAAAACCGCTGTGATTAACAGCGGTTTGAACTAACAACTATTTCATAACAGTGCCAACTTTATAGGGGCCGCTTTCAGCAAGTAAATTATAACCAGAGTCATCTCCAATTAATATCAGGTTTTGGGATGGATTGTCAGAAGCCCAACTTTGCTTAACTTTGACAATAAAAACAGTATGGTCACCAGCAACTACTTGTTCTTTAACCAGGCACTCGTAATTGACCAAACAATTTGCCAATAGTGGGCTTTTAACTTCTTTTCCGGCTTTGGTTTCAATACCATACTTTTCAAAACGATCTTCCAGTTCTTGACCACTTTTACCACAACCTAAAACAGCCTCCGCAAGTTCAGGACCAGGTATAGCAATGACCAACTCCTTTGATTCATTTATCAAATCATACATGGTTCTGTTATTTCCTATAGCTACCGCAAACATGGGCGGATCAAATGACACCCTACTAAACCAACTAACAGTTATCACGTGTGGTACCTGCTGCTTATCTATACTGGTAACCAGAACAACCCTTTCCGGGGTTCTCCATAGCTCCATGCTCTCTTTAAAACCTATCGTGTTCATTCTTTTATCCTTTCTACACTACAATCGAGTTTTATGTAACTAAACTCATAAAAGGTATATTCCCAATGAATTAATTCGCTTTAAACATTTCAGCCAACCCCGCTTCAACATCCAGAATGGGTGTATTGCATTGTTGCAGTGTATTTGAAATATCCAAAGAAACATCCTTTGGCCTTGGCGCTGGTGGATTATGTTGATGCATGGATATTGTTGATAATAATGATGAATCAAATCCGCCCAATTCACACATTTTCAGTCCAAAATGATATCTATCAATTCGCTCACTTCCCCCGCCATGTATAATTCCCGTTACATTTGATTCGGTAAGCTCTATGATCAACCGTGCAAGGTTATTCACCAGAATGGGGGTTCTGAACTGATCATGATACAATGCAACCGGTTTTTTTTCAACAAGCTGGTTTTCTATCCACATGGAAAAAGAACTCCCCCCGGTTGCAGGATGCCCATAGATCAATGCTGATCGAATGATGACAGTATCAATCTGTTTATCAAGAATTGCTTTTTCAGCATTAACTTTGGATCTACCATAAATGGAAATGGGAGAAACATTATCAGAAACCTTGTACATCCCGGATTGGCCATTAAAGGCCATATCCGTGGAGATAAAGATCAATCTGAATTTCATTTCTTTGGCAAGTTGGGCCAAATGTATTGTACTTTTGGTATTTACTTTAAAAGCAAATTCGGGATCTTTTTCACATAAATCCAGATTGCTAATAGCAGCGGAATGTACAACCACATCGGGTTTAATCTTGTAAATGACCAGAGATAGATTTTCAGCATCAGTCAGATCAAGCTGAACCCACTCTCCTTTTTCATTAATTACATGATCATGGAAACCGGCATACGTTTCAAACCGCTCCCTTGCAAGTTTATAGACATGTCCGCCTAGAAATCCACTTGCACCGGTAATCAAGATTTTCTTCAAACCCCTATTCCCTCTTTAAATATTTGATTTCGGACGACGCTTGCCAAAAATGACAGCACAAGGTGCGTTTTTTGTAACCAATTGATCCAGTTCTTTACAGTATAATGCTGCAAAAGTTCTGCAACTGTTTGAACCATCTACACTGTGAAGCTTGGGAAACTCTGCATGCTCGCAGCGCAAATCACAAAACTTAATTTGTGATGTTGAAACACCCGCATTGTGAGAATCATCAGACATAAAAATACTCCTGTTCATATGAGAATAATATAACAGTCTTCAAGCCTTAATATTTCATAAATAAAATAAAAAAAAATTCTTGATTATGAAACAATTATTCCTATCTTTACGTAAACATGTTTGTGATACAAACAAGTTTGTTCACGTCGAGGAATATAGATTTATGGTTACAGAACTAACAAACAAACTAGACAAAATTTTTCATGACAGAGTGCGATTGGGAATAATGACGATCCTTATTGCCAGAAAGCAGGTAACATTTACTGAACTTGTAAATGAGTTAAATCTAACACGAGGTAATACAAGCGTACACATGAAGGTCCTTGAACAAAACGAGTATATTACGGTTACAAAAGAATTTGTAGAAAATAAACCACGCACTACGTTCAGCATTACAGAAAAAGGCAAAAAAGCATTCGAGAATTATTTAGAAATGCTGGAGCAAATCATTAAAGGTATTAACAAATAAAATGGTGGGACAATGAAACAGGAAGAAGCACTTGACCAGATCAAATATATCCGTGATTTGATGGATAAGGCAACAGATCGTATGTTTTTCTCCCCATGGCAATGGATTGAATGGGGAATTCTGGGATTGATTGGTGGATTAATCACAGAATGGTTAATTAAAACCAGTCAGTTTTCTTTTATTCTCAATTTATGGATCATAATTTTTATTATAGGCGGTACACTGGAAACATTCTTTTGGTTTAGAGAAGCTAAATCCCGGGGTATTGAACCTTTTAATCCATTTTTGATGAAAATGTGGGGAATTGCATTTAGTATTTTCCTATTCCCTATCATATTTACTACTGTATTTATACAGATTGATCAAGCTATATATATTCCGGGACTCTGGTTAATTTCTACAGGTATAGCAATGTTTTCAATGGTCATATTTAGCATCCGCAAAATATTATTATTTTTTTGTGAAATACAGGTTATCAGCGGCATTTTAGCAGTTTCCATTTTCCTGGAATATGGGCTTGAAATATTCACCTGGGTCTTTGGATTTGGGGCCCTTCTAATTGGTATATTTCTCTTGATTGTTCACCCTAAAAAAGGAGCAAAAGAATGAAGTTTAAAACAATCCCCTTATTTTTAGGTTTACTCTTAACTATATCATCATTTGCTGCTGAACCCACAGCAAATGAAATTATAACCAAAGTAAATGATTTGATGAATCAACCGTCAAGCAAAGCAACAATGGAAATGACAATTACCACATCCAGTGGGGACAAGCGCACTTTTGAATACCTTACCTATTCAAAAGACAAGGGCGAAAAAAACCTGATGATCTATCAATCTCCGCAGCGAGTTAAAGGACAAAAAATATTAATGCTCAACAATGCAGATGATATATGGTCCTATTTTGTACGGACAAAGCGTGTTAGAAAACTGGCAACACATGCAAAAAAACAAAAAATGGAAGGCAGTGATTTTTCGTACGAAGATATGGGTGCATCAAACGCCTTTTTAACCGATTTTACAACTACCATAACCGGTAACGAAGAAAAAGAAGGTTACAATTGCTTTAAATTAGAATTAAACCGCAAACCGGATGCTAGCTCGGCTTATATTAAAATGGTCATGTGGGTAGTCAAAGAAAACTTTGTACCGGTTGTAATTGATTATTATAAAGACGATGCTAACCGGGTTGAAAAATCTTTGTACCAAAAAGAAATCAAAGTCATTGATAACATTCCCACAGGTACCTTTATGGAAATGGTAAACCATAATGACAATACAAATACAATAATGAAAATCAAAGACATTCAATATAATATTGATTTGGATGATGAAATGTTTACCGAAAGAGAGTTGAAAAAATGACAAAACATTTATTAATAGTTCTGTTATTGCTAACCTCCTTCCTCTCAGCTCAGGAATTGGATATATTTGGATATTTTGAGCCCCAATACACTGTGCTAAACTTTAAAGACAATTATTACAATATCAGTTCAAATAAACTCCGTGTAGACATTGCCAAAGATCTTTCAGACAGAGTTTCTTTTGGCGCTAATTTTGATTATATCACCTATCATGGCAAAACCGAATGGGACATGCTGGACTATCTTCCCTCTCATATTTCCGCTCAGGTGCCGGCAATGATTAAGCCTTACTTTGTTTTCAACTTTGGGGATATGGTTTCAAATATGGGTCCCATGTATGTTGACAGACCAGATAAAATATTTTTAGACAATGCATATGTAAGATTGGCATTTGACAAATTTGACCTTACAATCGGTAAACAACAGTTACCCATGGGTACAGGTTATACCTGGAATCCCACAGATATATTCAATCACAAAGATATTCTTGATCCCACTTATGAACAACCCGGACAAAATGCCATCAAGCTTGAAATGCCATTGGGTGACAGGTTTGGATTGGTCTCAATTCTTGCCGCAGGAGAAGAATGGAAAGATACTGCAAAAATGCTTAAACTCAAAAGCAGGCTGGGGCATTTTGACGTGTCTGTTATGGGAACAAGCAGGTACTGGAACATTACAGATTATTATTCCTTTCAAACAGTGAATTATAAAAGAGACTTGATTGGTGGAGATCTGGTTGGAGAATTATTGGGTCTGGGTGTATGGGCAGAAGGTGCCTATAATAAAGTGGACAATAAATCCGAAATTGAGATTGAATCAATAAAAGGCCATTGGGAATGGATTGCAGGTGTTGATTATACATTTGAATCGGGTTTGTATATCATGGGTGAATATTATCACAATTCAATGGCAAAATCTGATTGGCAGAATTATGACTTGAATGATTGGATGTGGATGTTTTCAGCGGAAATGAAAACACTATCAAGAGACCAGTTCTCCGGCTTGGTCCAATATCCGGTTACAGATCTCATCTCAGCCGGATTATCGACAATATACAGCATTAGTGATGGTTCAGCAGCACTTGTTCCAATAATAGTATACAGTGTATTCCAGGATGTAGAATTGACTGTTTTTGGTAATTATTATACCGGTGAAAATGGCAGATGCTATGCTCAAAACATGGGCAATGGTGGACTTGCCAGATTAAGGGTTTACTTTTAATTCGAGGAATATATGAGCAAAACATTCCTGATTGTTGGTGGTTATGGAAACACAGGTTTCCAGATAGCTGAATTACTGTTATTACACACAGATTCAAATGTCATCATTGCGGGAAGGAACAAAATTCGTGCTCAGGAAACATCCGACGAGTTGAACAAAATGTTTTCGGGTAATCGGGTACATTCTTTAAAAGTAGATGCAGCAAATCAAAAGAGTCTTGAAACTGCATTTAACCTTGCAGATATGGCTGTAATGGCATCAAGCACGATGGAATATGTTGAAAGTGCGGTAAAAGCAGCATTGACCACCGGAACCGATTATTTGGACACGCAATTATCTAATCATCAAAAGCTGAATACATTAAAATCCTTTAAAACCGAAATACTCAGGAATGAGCGGCTCTTTATTACAGATGCAGGATTTCATCCGGGCGTTCCTGCAGCGTTGGTCCGATATGCAGCCAAAGAGATGAATGAGTTGGTTACAGGTAATATTTATAGCACAATTCGTCTGGACTGGAATGCTTATTCATTTTCAGAATCAACCGTTCTTGAAATGGTCAATGAATTTAAAGATTACAAACCTCAGATAATTAAAAACAGAGAATGGGTAACCCTCGCTTATAAAAACATGCCCAAATACGACTTTGGGTATCCTGTTGGTAAAACAAATTGTATTGCAATGGTTATGAATGAATTTGAAGAATTGTTATATCTTGTGCCCTCTTTACAGGAAACCGGTTTCTATATTGCCGGCTTTAATGGGGTTACAGATTATCTCATTACCCCAATTGTAATGCTGGGATTAAAATGGTTTCCCAAATCTGAAAAGAAAATGGGCAAACTGTTTCAATGGAGTTTGCAAAAATTCAGTAAACCTCCATTTATTACCATGTTAAATCTGGAAGCGGATGGGTTCACAAACGATAAAAAATCTAAAATTCAAATCAACTTGATGCACACAGATGGTTACTTTTTAACAGCCGTACCTGTGGTTGCATGTTTAAAACAATACAACGAAGGAACAATTAAGCAAACCGGTTTATGGTATCAAGCCAATATAGTAGATCCTGTACAGTTTATTCGTGATATAGATACGATGGGTATCAAAACCGAAATCAAAAAAATCTAATCATAAAGGACATTTGTAAAAATGAGAGAGAAATTATTATCCAGGCTTGCTGATGTGCATGCGGAACATCCATGGAGGATGATCACATTTGTACTCGTAATGACAGTGATATTTATGGCATTTTCTTCACAGCTCGATATTACAATGCGATGGTCAGATCTTTTACCGGAAAAGGATATCCGTACACTGCAATTTAACAAAATCCTTGATGAATTTTCAACAGCTACCAGCTTGGTCATCATGGTACAGGGAGATGAAAAAAAGATTAAATCATTTGCGGAATCAGTTTCCCCGAAAATACTGGCACTTGTTGATTCCACCCAGAACGCAGAGTTAAAAGATGAAATTGCTACATTAGAACAAAAACTCTTGCAAGCAAAGCAAGAGCAAAATAGCCAAGACATTCAAGAACTGGAACAGGAAATTACATCCCAAAAATCATTGATATCCAGAAAACTGGTTAAACGAATTGATTATAAAAACGAAATAGATTTTTTGAAAAAAAATGGTCTTTTACTGGTTAAAGAAGATGATTTAAAAAACATTAAAGATATGTATTACGATGCTAATCTTGTCTCATTGATTGAAAATATGAACAATAGTATGGAAAAAGAATATGTGGGACAAAAAGAATCAATCAGTACACGTCAAAAAGAAGATAATGCGGTTGTATTTCTCAATGGTATTAAAGATTTAATAACTTTGTTGCAAAATTACAATAAGGGCAATGTGGATGAAACCCGGGCAAAACAGGTCATTGACAAATTATTATACGGCGATCCCTTTATGTTGTCGTATGACGAAGATGCTATTATTATGAACATAATACCCACATTTAGTTTA
Organism: bacterium; assembly: GCA_963693055.1. Classification (GTDB taxonomy): domain Bacteria; phylum Zhuqueibacterota; class Zhuqueibacteria; order Residuimicrobiales; family Krinioviventaceae. Next base: position 2,328,679 of record OY843751.1, on the reverse strand, counting down.
ATGGAAATGGATAAAACCATTCTTTTAACTGATGTTGTTCAAGAGTTGGTAGACAATCATGTAAAAGCATATCCCGGAGTACAAGCCGGATTAACTGGAATGATTGCAGTTTCGCATGATGAAATGGTTTATTCTGAACAAAGCCTTGGGATTACCAGTGTTATAGCATTTATAGCAATTCTGGTAATGCTTATTATTGCGTTCAGAATGTTGATGGCCCCATTTTACGCAATCATAAATCTGATCATTGGAATCATTTGGGCAATGGGTGTAGCTGCTATAACAGTGGGTCAACTCAACATGATGACCTACATGTTTACGGTTATTCTTATTGGTTTAGGTATTGATTTCTCAATCCATATTATAACAGGTTTTACAGAATACCGGGCCAAACATTTATCCATCAAGGAATCCTTGGAGCTTACCCTCTCCAAAATAGGCAGAGGCATATTGACTGGTGGTATTACAACATCAATTGCATTTCTTGCATTGGTTATAAGCAGCTCTCGCGGTATGAAAGAAATGGGATTGGTAAGTGGATTTGGGTTGATTGCTATAATGATTTCTACATTCTTATTCCTGCCTGCACTTTTGGTTTTACGTGAAAAGAAAAAAGAACAAAAAGGTATTGTAACTCAAAAGAGAGATCTTTCATTCATATTTTTGGGTAAAACTGCAGGAAAATTAGGCAAACATCCGGTAATTACACTCACTATTGCATTTTTATTTACAATCATATTAACAATTGCCGCCTTTAGAATAAATTTTGACCATAATTACATGAATATTGAACCGGAAGGTCTTACATCAATTGCACTTCAGGATTCAATTCTGGACAAATTTGATTTAAGCATGGATTATGGAATGGTATTGTCTGAAACAATTGATGAATCAAGAAGGATCGCTGAAGAATATCGCAAGACCGGAACAGTAGCCATAGTGGATGATATCTCGATGTATCTTCCTTCTGTAAAACAGCAGCAAGCAAGAAAACCACACATACATGAAATTCAAAACAGACTGGAAAAATCTGTAATTCAATCCAAAATCTCTTCCAAAGACATGGACAAATTGATAACCGAACTTGAACGTCTTGAGATGAATATAATGGAAATGCAGGATATGGCTTATCTGGGCGGACAAGACAAGGTAGACAAAAAATGCAAAGAACTTGTGGGCGATCCTTCTGCCGACAATCCAACCAGCTATATATCACTGATTAAAGATGAATTGGCATCAAATCCGACTGCGAAAATTAAACTGGCTGATTATCAAAAACAGGCAGCCCCTTATTTTAAAAGTTCAGTATTAAACATGTGCAATGTTGACCAAATTACATTTAAAGATTTACCTGAATCTATCAAAGACCGTTACAGTAACAAAACAAGAGATCAGTTCATGGTTACCGTTTTTCCATCCGGAAATATCTGGCAAGATGCTAAATTTCTTGAACAATTCTCAAATGATTTAGAAAGAATAAGCCCCAACGCAACCGGAATGCCGCCGGTATTTAGAGCTTTGATAGACGTGATAGGCCAGGATGGACGAAACGCAGCATTATTGACAATTATTCTGATGTTTTTTGTATTGTGGTATGACTTTAAAAAACCGGGTTATGCATTAATTGCCATGATACCATTGATTGCCGGTGTGTTCTGGATGGTGGGCGCTATGCACTTGTTGGGATTACAATTAACCGTAATGAATGTTATGGGCTTGCCGCTCATCATTGGTATTGGAATAGATGATGGCGTGCATGTTATACATCGATGGATCAGCGAAGGAAAGAGTAATTTACAACTTGTCTATTCCAGTACCGGTAAAGCGATACTTCTCACGTCATTAACAACCATGATGGGATTTGGATCTCTGGTATTTTCAATATGGAGAGGATTCGGACAACTGGGCAGCGCTTTGTTTATTGGAGTTGCAATGTGTTTTCTGACGACTTTGTTTATATTGGCTGGTATTATCGGATTGTTATCAAAGAAAAATTAATAGAAAAGGGCTGGTTTAAAACCAGCCCAATTCCTTTAATTCAGGAATACTATCTTTTAATTCATCATGCAAATCATCCAAATGATCACCCATGACTTCAATCTCTTCCCCCTTTTTTTCCAGTTTTTCTGCTTCAAGCTCTAATTTTTCAGTTTTAAATTCAATATCGCGTTCAAGATCTTCCTCATCATATCCTGGTAATAAAAGCTTAACCACACTTGCAGCAGCGGTTAAACCAATTGCAGCCCCTTTTAAACCAACTTTGGCTCCGGCTAATCCCAGATCTTTAGCTTCGTCAACAATCCCATACATTAATTCACGATATTCACAAACCATATCCGTTTGATAGCCATTTAAATCGATAGACTCGTTGTTAATCAACAGTCCGCAATCTTTGGTCATGACCACAACATCACGAGTTTCGTTAGATTTGAATATAATTTCATCATCCTCAATATCGAGATTAAAATTATCCGTGCTGAATTCACCCATGTATATTCCGTCATTAAAGTTCAGGGTAATTTCATCGCAATCCTCTTCAATCTCGGCCCCGGTGCATAAATAGAATGGAAATAGAAATAATAGTAGATAAAACTTTATCATACCCGCTCTCCTTTTATGTTTAGTATAATCTAACATACGGGGAAATAGAAAAAAAGGTTTCAACAGTGAGTCAAGAGGCTAGTTTTTAAGGAGATCAGCTCGAATAGCTTTAAACATGTTGCTAAAATTAACATTTTCAATATTTACCGGGCGGGTTAAATAATTGACCAATTCATTAGTAATGGTTACTGCTTTTAAAACGTCAACATTTTTTATATCTCTGGCATCGGAGGGTTTATGATGAAATAAAGAGACTTCTACAGTTGCATCCGGAAAATTCCACAGATCGAGCAGATAAGCACCAATTTCAGAATGGGTGCAATTCTCATATCCCAAGGCTATTTCACTTTCATAGAAACTGGTATTAGGATGAGAAAACTGGTATGAAATGATTTTTTCAAAACGGTCAGGAAAGTGCTGCAACAACATGATTTTACCAATATCATGTGTAAGGCCTATAGATTTAAAATTTCTATCAATTCCTTTGCCTAAAACAATTTTGCTAATGGGATCCATGTACTTGTTAACTACAGTAGAATGCTTCATGATTTTTTGGAAATAATCCAAATGTTCTTTTTTCTCTGTTCCCTGCTCCATCAAAGAAACAGTCAATACAATATCACGGGTAGCATTAACACCTAACATCATGATAGATTGTTCAAGAGATGATGTTTTTTCTGTAGCTAGAAACGCTGAATTGGCAATTTGCATCAACTTTGTAGAAATGCCAGCATCTTTACTAATGATTTCAGAAAGCATTTGAAAATTGGCTTCTCTTCTTACAGCGTCATTAAATTCATTAAAAATAAATGGCAATTTGGGTAAATGATCAATACTTTCCATTAATTCCAATATTTTTTGATCATTCAACTGCCTTCTCATTTTAAGCATTCTCGTAATCTGCTGCGTCAGAGGAGAGACATCGTTTCCCTGGGGTTTAGCAAAAGCAGTGGTGGCAAGTCCTTCAGTAAGAATCTTAACTACTGAGGGTTGAAACTCAAAATCACTCATAACTGCACGACTAACTTGTGGAAAATCAAATTTAACATTTTTTAAAAAATCAGCACCTGACATTTCTGGCATTTTATAATCACTGATTACCAGATCAACATTATTAGCTGTAAGCTTCATGAGACCTTCTTTGCCGCTTGTTGCAGTAATAACGTCAAATTCAGCCTGGAACATCTGGTCTTGTAAAAATTTCAAAAAATTATACTCGTCATCAACAATCAATACCCGGCCAATACTATTGGAACTATCATTGATTTTATTGATTTCCAGCTTTGCTTTACGCAGTGCAGATGTAGTGTTTTTATTTTCAAAAATTTCATGATCGAGTTTTGACTTGAGATGTTTTAAAATTTTATTATTTTTTTCATTTTCACGCTGGTATCTGCTTTTTTGAGTAGTTTCAAAACGCAGCTTTTTTTTAATGGCCGTTTGATTTTTGGTGTAAAAATATGACAATAATATACCACTAAGCCCCCCATATACAATTGGAATTATATATGCACGGAATAAAAACGGATTTTGTCCCATTACAGCCTGTTGAAAAAAAAGTTCAACACTCAATGCCAAAGCACCAAGTAAAAGGCCTAACAGCATCCTTATAAAAAAATTATCCAGCAACCGATTATTGGGTGAGGCCATAACTACCAATCTAAAAAAAATCAATTTGTATGAATTCAAATATTACGTAACAATTAATATACCAATTTTAGACAAAAAATACGAATTTAAAATAAAATTTTTTACAATAACAACATAAAAACAGGAGTTTAGCTTTTATTGAAAAACAACTAAATAAATAAAGCCGAACCTTTTTCAATTCGGCTTTATTGTATACCCAAGTAAACAGTTATTTTTTCAAGTGCTGGCACACCTCTCTTAAAATTAACAATTCAGAATGCAAATGATTATCGCGAGGTGTTAAATAAATAATATGGTCAGATTCTGTGAAATCCCATTGTTTAAACAGATCAGACAAAGAATTTTCATGTTCCAAAACTATAGGAGTTACACTGTAATACAGTGCAAAACGCTTGCTTTGTTTTTGTGAAGAACAAACTACAATCAAAGGAACCCTGCTTCTAAATGTAGTTAAATATCTTATAGTATTTTCCTCTTTTGAAGAAATTACAATAGCTTTAGCAAGTCGGTAATTGGCAGCTTCCATTGCTTTACGACATTCATAAATATTTTGTTCGGATAATGGCGGATTCGAATCTACAGGCAGCAATGGGTGCAATTTTTCATTATATTGCACGATTCTAACAAGAGTTTGTGCTGCCTCAACAGGATAAGCTCCGGCAGCTGTTTCACCAGTTAGGGTTAATGCATCTATGCCGTCAAAAACCGCATTAGCAATATCACTGACTTCTGCCTGAGTTGGACGCATATTTTCCCGCATACTTTCTAACAAGTGAGTAGCAAGAATTACCGGTTTTTCATTTATCCGGCACTGATTTATTATATGCTTTTGAATTTTGGCAACTTTTTCAAAAGGGACCTCAACACCAAGATCTCCTCGTGCAATCATGATTGCATCAGCAGCACCAATAATCTCATCAAGATTATTGATACCCTCATAATTTTCAATTTTTGCAATCAATTGTGAATTGCCGCCATAATGCTGAATACGACTACGAACCGCCTCAACATCCTGTTTTGAACGCACAAATGAATGTGCAATATATTCAACATTTTCGTCAGCAGCCAGCCTAATATAATCATCATCCCTAACATTAATTGCAGGAAGATTGATATGAACATCAGGCACGTTTACTGAACGCTTATCTCCTATGGTCCCACCCTGCTCTGCACGGCAAAGTAAATAAGATTTTGTTTTTTCAATTACTCTTAACCGTATGCTTCCATCATTAACAAGTACCATTGAATCAACGGGTACATCTTTGACGAAATTACTGTAATTAATTAGAAATTCGGGAATATCAGATTGCTTTGCTGACAGACTGTTAACAATTTTGATCATTCCATCATTTTTAACTGTGATAGGCTCGGCAACATTTGCTGTACGCATTTCAGCACCTTTGGTATCAAGCATAATGCTGATACGCTCTGATACTTTGCGAATATTATCAATCACTTCTTTGGTCGATTCAACAGATTGATGTGCGGTATTTAATCTCAGGATTTTTGTACCACTGTTGAAAAGATCAGTTAGAAATTCATTACCCGCGTTCCGGTCGGATATTGAACAAATTATTTTTGTTAAAACAGGTTGGGTCATTATGATATCCTCAATTATGTCAAGACATTGCGATATCCATGGCCTTTCTGGTAAGGCAGGATATCTCTTCAAATTTACCTTCATTAATGAGATCTGCTTTAACCATCCAGCTACCACCACAGGCCAGTACCTTGGGGAATTCCAAATAGGATACAAGATTGTCAGCGTTAATTCCACCCGTGGGTATGAATTTTACCATATGATACGGGGCGCTCATAGCTTTAAGCGTTTTTAATCCGCCAAAAGCCTCAGCAGGAAAAAATTTAACAACCTCAAGATCAAAATCCAAAGCCATTTCAATATCTGTTGGATTACTGATACCCGGTGTTACAGGAATATTGTTTTTAACACAATATTCAACTACTTTGGGGTTAAAGCCAGGTGAAACAATAAAAGATGCACCGGCATCTACTGCTGTTTTTACCTGATCAACTTTTAATACTGTACCGGCACCTACAAGCATATTATCAATTGTTGCCATTGCCTTAATCGCGTCTTCTGCAGCATCTGTTCTAAATGTTATTTCAGCACAGGGTAATCCACCTTCCATTAAAGCCAGGGCTAGTGGCTGTGCATCACTTGCATTGTGGATCGCAACAACAGGCACAATTCTCATTTGACCGATTTTTTCCAATACAGCATTCATAAGCCGTTTCTCCTTTTTCAAAAACAAAAGATAATAATTTAGACACAATTGAATTTAAAATCAATTCATTAATTCAATATTATGATTAGATTGTGAAATATACGTAAAATATGCCAAATAAGAAAACAAGTCAAACAAGAATAGGGGAAAAAGCTGGAAACTATTTTGTTACATATTTAACCAACCAGTTATGAAGTGGGCTAAGATCCTCATACACATTGTAGCAGAAGTCAATCAAATAAGTTGAATGCAGTATTTCATTTATTGGATAAGCTTTCATTGCACCAAAACCTTTATACTTGAGAAAACGCATACGTGGATGGTCTTGGGCATATCCTCCCGGCACACGTTTATAAGTTTCAGCACTCACATCATACCCTTTACTTTCAACCAGCTCAACAGCAGTGATTAATTCCTGACCGGATTTATCATCATCAACAGCTTGACGATAATTATCAATCAAGTCTGGTGGAAAGGTATATAATCCTACAGCCAGTAAAAAAAGATCTGCATCAAGTTGAAAATAGTAGCCCGAGTTTTCAACCTTTTTCCGATTCCCCTCCCAAAACCATATTGCCAGATGTGTCTTGTATGGGGTTTTATCTTTACTAAAGCGGATATCCCGATAAATTCGGAAAAGAGATTTATCTATTCTGGGATCAAAGGTAACTGATGGTGAAAGCATAGTTAATCTGGTCCCCATTTCCAAAATAAACGCTCTTGCCGGATCTACCAGAAACTTTTCATATTCGTTCTTGTGCTCCTGAAACCAGGGCTTTGTATTATTTAATTTTAATTCACCCAAGAAATCTACACCTTCACGGGGAAAGCCTGAAAAGCCAGAATTGTTTGTCATATTTTACCCTTTATTAATTTTGTCTGATATAACAAAAAAAAGCCCTGAAAAAATTTCAGGGCTTTTTTGGATAAAGAAAAAAAATTATTACTATAATTCTTTTAAAGTTATATTTCCGCCAGAAGTACGAAGATAAAGCAATGGGCCACCTTCATTGATTTTGGCTTTTAACTCGTTCTTTTTAATTTCACCTTTTATAGTAACGGGGAATTCAGTTTTTACACGGCCGCCACTGGTTTTCGCATCTACATTAACATCCACATTATTAGCCATGTATATATTCACACTTCCACCGGATGTGCTAAGGGTACAATCGGCTTTGGGCTGAGATAAAATACGTGCAGTAACAGAACCGCCCGAAGTTTTTGCTTCAATCTCGCCTAGAACTTCCTCAACAGAGATACTACCACCAGAAGTTTTGGCAATAACATTGCCCTCTGCACGATTAATTTTTATAGAACCACCAGAGGTATGTGCATCAACACTTCCATTAACATCTCCTATCTTGATACTTCCACCAGAGGTTTTAATATCCGCATTGCCATCGCAGCCATCAAGACTTATACTGCCACCTGAAGTACGACCATTTACAGGTCCTTCAATATTACCAAAGGATAAACTTCCACCTGAAGTTTTTGCAGCAACAGCACCTTTAAGATCATCTACAGAAATACTGCCTCCGGAAGTGCTCAGATCAACATTATATTCATCTGGTACTGTTACAATAAATTTCATCTTGATACGACGATTTCCCCATCTGAAACCATCTTTATGATAATCAGCTTCAACATATACATCATTTCCCTGTTGATCAAAAGAAATTTCAAGGTCTTCAAGTATTCTTTCAGCTTCTTTCTTGGTAAAGGCATCGACTTCTCTTAAAATTTCAACAACTACTGAATTCTTTTGATGAGTTGAAACTTCTATACTGCCAAAATCAGATTCAATATTTAATGTACCGCCTTTATTGACATCAAAAGTCTTTTTTAAATTTGCATCTATATCGGCAAAAGCACCTTGCGCAACAAAGAAGAAAAGAACTGTTGATAAAAGATATAATTTTAATTTTCCCATTCTTGCCTCCATTTTTATATTAAAACGTAAAATAAATTCTTTTGTTACACTAATTTTTAACAATATGAATATCACCGGCCGAAGTCCGTAACTTTATTAAATCGCCTCCACCATTAATCTCACCCTGACTTTTAATAATTACATAACTCCCGTCTTTATCCATTGATTTTGTGAGTGGGAAATCACTGTAAATATCATTGCGATCCCATGAGCGGTTATTATCTCGCAATCTAATCTGAGCGTCAATAGTTGCCGGCAGATCTGCAGGAATGGCAAGACTAATATCTCCACCGGATGTTTCGAGTTCAATTTCATGAGGGATTGAATAATCTTTAATATTCATTTTGATATCAATGTCACCACCAGAAGTATTTGCCTTAAGCGCGGCTTGAACATCTACAAGTTCAATATCGCCTCCAGAGGATTTAACTTGAACAGGTGACAAGAATGTTTTTCCTTCAATATCACCACCACTGGTTGATGCAACTAAAACCCCTTTAATATTATACATTTCAATATCACCACCACTGGTTTTGAAATCAAGAGTTGGTCCGGTAAAATCATATACTTTTATGTCTCCACCAGAAGTAGTCATTTCTGTCGGGCCTGCCAGATCTTTGACAGTAATATCACCACCGGAAGTTTTTAACAAGACTTTTTGTGTTGCGTTTTCCAGTTCAATATCTCCACCAGATGTTACAATAATTGCATCTCCAAGAATATTTCCCATTTCAATATCACCACCAGACGTTTTAGCATCGAGTTGGCCTTTGATATTGTAAAATTCAAGATCGCCTCCGGATGTTCTAGCGGTAACAGTTCCGGATATTTCGTACATCTCCATATCACCACCGGAGGTGGATGCGTTTACATTACCGGCAAGCCCATTAATCAATACATCTCCCCCGCGTGTTTTGGTATCGATATTGAATCGTGTTGGTACCTTTATTACAAACTTGCAATTTTCACAATCAAAATGGCCGGAACCTGAAATCTTTATTGTATTACCGGTTTGAGAATATTGTTTTTTCCAATGCTTTATTCTTTCATTTGCCTCTTCCTCCGTATACACATCAAATTTGGCGAATTCTTTGATCTCAACCTGATTTTTTTCCCAGGTATAAATTTCTATATCTGCGTTTATATTTTCAATTACCAGCTTCCCATCGGGTTTCACATCAAAAGTCTGTTGTATGTTTGCTTCATAATAACCATTTTTTTTCACCAACTCTTGAGAAAAGGCAAGAGAAATTAAAACCAGTAATATTGTTATTGAGAATGTTATTTTCCTCATGGTTGACTCCTTCTGGCCAGTTCATAAGGGCCATTATTTTGGGTTTGTTTTTCAAGTATTTCTTTGATAATTATTTTTGACTGATTGCTGATAAAGCTGTTGCTATCTTCCTGAGCAGGCTCAAGATACATCCCAATATCCGGAATTGTAATATTTTCGCGAGTTAGGGTTTTAAATGCTTCTATTCGCAAAGCGGGATTCGCATCATAAAGCAGTACATGTATCAACATCATTTTTATATTTTCATCCATTGACATGGAAGACAAAACACGTAACGCAAATAGCCGAATACCAGGATTCTCTTCATCGGTCAGCGTTTTACCAATGGATTTGATAAATTGTACATCCAGCGTATTTTTGTTTGCAGCAATAGCATTTACAGCTTTGACAGCATGCATGCGAACATTGGGATTTTCACCATGATTTAATGCATACAACAATAATTCCTTTACCAGGGGATCATCAAGACTCGCTGAAACATCAATATCGTTTACCGTATTATAGCTGACATTTACCTTGCCTGTTTCCTGGTCAAATTTTAACCGATTAATACCAATCAGGTAAGGATCAATTGTGTGATTTAAGAATTCAACGTTTTGATCGGCTTTAACAAGGTCATTTAAAAGATCTATAGAAGATACTTGTTGTTTTTCTTGTGTTGGTATCATTCTGCCAGTAAAGTAACCAACGCCAATTAAAAGCACAACCATTGCAAATTGTAGAACAAAGCGTGGTAAAAAAACACCTCTTTTCTCAAAATTTGGCTTATGATACTGCTGTAATCGTATTTCTACAAGGTGTCTCAATGCCTTGAGAATATGCTCTTTGGGTTCTGTGGTATAATTTTCCTGAATTACCACTCCCATACTTGACAATTCCAACTTTTCTTTTTTACATGATTCACAATGAAGCAAATGGGCGTCAAGGTCAGCTTTTTCATAACCTTCCAGCTCATTGTAATAATCAAGCACAATGTATTTTTGATATTTTTTACAATTATTCATAACATTACCTCAGGCTTTAAATACAGGTGTAAGCCCTTTTTTCATTTTTTGTGTTGCACGAAACAAATAATTTTTCACCGTGCCTTCAGCACAATTTAGAGTTTTTGCAATCTCCTGGATCTTGTATCCTTCAATCTGTTTTAAAACAAAAACAGCCCGCTCACGATGTGACAATGTATCCATAGCAGATACAATATGTTCTTTAATTTGCGTTTGAGACAGTTTTTCTTCAGGATTCAACACTTTGGTATCCATCCATTGTAAAGTTTTATCTGCATCGTCAACAGTATCAAAAATTGATATCCATTTTACAATACGATTCCGTTTACGATGATTAATACATAGATTAATGCCTATCCGTACAACCCAGCTCTTGAACGAACTTGCAAAACGAAAAGTACCAATTTTTTCAAAAGCCCTGAGGAATGTATCCTGATACAGATCTTGTGTATCTTGCACGTTACCCAACATGTGGTAAATAACCTGCCATACACTACGATCATGCATTTCCATTAATCTGGTAAATGCAGTTGTATCTCCTGACTGGGCTTTTTTAATTAATTCAATTTCATTGAATTCCATGCATTCTCTCGCTTCTTGTCTATTTAGACAGATAAACACGGAAATGGTTTGCAGAAAAAATGATTTTTTTAATGATTTGGTACCCTGGTGTATGAAAAATCTTTTTCAGAAATAGACAATAATTGTCCGGTATAGTAAACGGCAGTATCAAATGGAACATTGCCCCATGAACTATTATGCATTCCACGAATAATTGCTGAACTGTTATTATCCAAACGTATACTATAATTATTATCTTTTTTAAACGTGACCTCACGCTTTACAAACACATTATTTAAATTCACACGACTGTTCTGGCGTACATCAATCATCAAAGATTGCTGGCGCCCCATATTTTCTTCACATTGAATGGCTGTCATATTCCAGTTTTTCACATTTTGAATTGCAATATTCCGATGATTATTTTCAGTACCCATCAAATATACCTGCCCCGGAGTCTGGGTATTTTGAATCATTACACTGGTATTGGCTAAAAGATTGGCACACCAAATATTTTTAAAAAAACCACCACCATTATTATCAATCCACAAACTGGAGGCAAACTCATTACCAAGTTGAGTATCTCCCTGCCCACCCCATTCAAACCAGATATCATTTAAATAGGAATGTCGTCCCGCCATCCATCTCAATTGAACGGTTCCGGGATTCAATCCGGCATTAAAACCAATTCCGGAGATCATGTTTTTTCCATTCTTCGGAGCGATAACCATTGGCTCTAAAGAATCGGGATTGGTAAATTTAGATGTATTGTCTAACAATATTATCTGAGTAGCTTTGGGATGCAACCCAACAATCTTTGTATTTTTGCGCAATACAAGAGGTTCAGAAATTACATACAATCCCATTGGTAAATAAATGGTTTTGTGATCGGTAATCGCTTTTTTAAAAGCAATGGTATTGTCTGTATATGCATCTCCTATTGCCCCATATTCTTGTACATTAAACCAATTTTTAGATTTGGGTAACTGAGGTACCTTGAATTCAATAGGATCATCAAGATCTTCAAGTACATTATAACCATATTTTGTACGAATACTTTTATCATACTTGTTGGCAACCTGTCGGTCTATCAACAAACCATGATACAGTTCATTAATCTGAAAAAACTGAGCGTCTATACTTACGGGAGTATTACGATCTCTGAATAATAACACATTGGGAGTATTGGCGCACTGAAAAGTATCCATGAGGATGTAATTGTCAGGACTATTATATTTGCTGGTTAACACAGCACTAACAGAAACATTTTTACAATAGGTATCCTGAATATATAATTTCTCTACCCGGTTCTCTCTGACCACAATTGCATGAGACATATTTTCAAAACCACAGCCTATTACCGTTAATCCGGCATCACTGGTTAAAATACCGGCCTGAGTTTGGTTACTAAATTTACAGTTCATAATCAATGTCTGTGCACCGGATGATGAACCATCCAAAGTCAAGCCGAATCCACCACCATTGAATTTACAATCAAAAATCTGGCTTCCAGCCTGTTCAATGGCAGTAATGCCGGATTCCAGCTTGAAATCCAAGTGTTCGAGAGAAGAAAGCTGTGCAGCATTAAAACGTATAGCAACTGCCGCTGGGTTGCCTTTTTCAATCTTGAAATCAATATTGCTTATACCAGAATAGAACGTAGTATTACCTGCATCAACAGGTTCCTGATTCAGTAATGGTTTTCTATCCATAAACTGGACCATATACTGCTTTTGAGATTGATATTCGGGTGTATTTTCGGGTAAAATAAATTGAGGGCGCTTTCTACCATATCCAATTAAACGAATGCCCCGCCAAATATAAACGGGATTATGAATAGCATATTTGCCGGAAGGAATAAAAACAATTCCAAAGCCATTATACTTTTCGACATGATCAATAGCTGCCTGAATTGCTTGAGAGTCATCGGTTTTACCATCCATATGCAAAGGGAAATTATCGGATAGCAAATACACACCATTACTATCATCTATTTTATGGGTGTAAAATGATTTGCTGCCAAAGAATGGAATTTGATCACAGGAAATTGAAAATAATACAGTTGCTAACAACGGCCATAAAAAATGCTTCATGCTCTACCTGAATTTATTATAAATTGAATTGTAGTAAAAATCATTACGAAATACAACGAAAAACTGGAACCTGTAAGATAAAAAAAAGGTAACATAACAATATAAAAAATATTTGTGTTGAACTAAAAAATTGTTAATTTATAGACTGAATAAAGATGGAGAAATCATGAATTCTAATCAACCAACACCACCACATCAAATTAATATACAACTGGGTGAAAAAGAAGCAGAAGGAATCTATTCCAATTTAGCATTAATCTCACACTCTCCTGCTGAATTTATAATTGATTTTACACGCATTGTTCCTGGTGTTCCAAAAACCAAAGTATATTCAAGGATAATTATGACACCTCAGCATGCGAAATCATTCTTGAAAGCAATGCAGGAAAACATAAAAAAATATGAAGAGCAGTTTGGCGAGATAAATGATGTAAAACAGGATATGGGACAGGTTAAACAATTTGGTTTTCAACCGGATTCTGAAAAATAATAAAACCTGCCATTACTATTACTGTTTACAATTTCTTATGAATTTATGAGGTTTTCTTGAGCTACTTTCGTATATATACATATTTATTTATCTTATTTTCCATCACACTCGGATGTTCTCAAGTGCGTGCAGAGGAACATTTTACCAGAGGTAATATTGCTTTTGACTATGGTGTATGGAAACCCAGCGCACTTGATCAAAATTCTTCAAAACCCTTTGATAATATCAAAGGTGCAGACAATTATATGGGTGTTTCTTTTACTACACCCTCTTTTAAAAGCTATGCTATTCGCTTGGCATTCATGTACTGGAAACAAAATGAACTTGAAGACATTGAACTCGATTATGTCTCATTACGACATTTATCCATTGAATTAAAAAATTATATTTTAACACAATCACGTATTTGCCCATTTGTTAATTATGGAATAGCCGGCATTTGGTCCAGACAAGTTCCAATGGGTGCTGATAATTCAAATATACCCCTTGACCGGGCAGGATTTGGATTTAATGTGGGGACGGGTGTGAACCTGTATTTATTTTCAAGATTTGCATTAACCGCTGAATATGCTTACCTATATGCAAAATTTTCTCAAAAAGTCGGAGAAACCGATAATTACAGTGGACCTAAATTGTCATTCAAACTAAATTTTTTGTTTTAATCATTTGTACGACAATGAAGCATAAATCGTTTTCAATTGGTACAGTTTTTAATTGTGATTAATTATACAGAAATTAATATAAATAAATTAATTTTTGTATATATATCACACGACAATCACTGTATTGCAATATACTGTTATTATTGAGCTTGTATTAACGTGCCAACACAAGTTTTTTTTAATAGTTAATACGAATTGTTAATAATATATCAAAAACCGGCCGGATTAAAGGTATAATCTTTGCAAAATACAGGTCGGAATATTCATAAATTTTAATAAAATTCCGGAGGTCTCTTGACTTTGCAATGTAAAAATTGCTTTAAACTGATTTTATTGATTATCCTTTTAACTTCATGTCATATATTTGCGGCAAGGTGGAGAATCATGCCTGTGGGTAACTCGATTACCAACGGCTATCCTTATGAACCTGGATTTAGAGACGATCTGTACCAACAACTAAACGACACCGGCCTTGATTTTGAATTTGTTGGTCCTGATGGGTCTGCGCCTTATAATGGACTTTTTCTGAGTGGTGCTAAAATTGAACAGTTTTATGAAGGCGCTGCCAAAGATATTAAAGCTGCTATCAATAACTATAGACCCAACATGCTATTGATCCATTTGGGGACCAATAATTATACTGATCAGGCAGCCCCCTATTCTGATGATAATGGAATAACACTAAATACCAACACTTCATCCGGTAAACTTGCCCAGGTTTTAAAACTTGCTTCAGCTTTTTCAAGCGTTGAACGTATTCTTGTTTGTAAAATCATATCCCAGCAAGACAATGGTACATTGGAAAACCCACAGGTTGTAAGTTTTAACTCCGAAATTGAAAACATGTTTTTCGACAGAGCTGCCGGTCTGGCAGTAGACAAGATGACAATTGTAGATATGTATTCAAAATTAGAATTGGCAGATTATTCAGAAGTAAGGCACCCGAATGAATCCGGGTATGAAAAGATGGCAGATGAATTTGCCAGAGTCATTAAAGGCATCAACGCGGGAGATACGATTGATCCCGGTACTGTAACCTGGGTTCGTGGTGAAGTGCTAAATAATCAAACAGGTACAATTCAGCTGCAATGGCGAGCCCCCGGTGATGACAATTATACCGGCAGGGCTAACCTGTATGAGTTGAGATATTCAGAGTTTGACTTGCAGGAATTTAATGACGGTATTCTTGTCCCTGGAGTGGATGGTCCTTCGGACCCCAATTCTATCGAATCCGTTGTAGTCAGTGGTTTGGTATCCGATGTTACTTATCATTTTTATATCCGCTGCTGGGATGAGTTGAATAATGAAGGGCCTATTTCTGAGGTATTTAATTTATATATTGAACCCGAAGTCGTACCGGAATATACAGATGATTTTAGTGATGAAACACTGACAAACACCTGGTGGGATTATGATGGCAGTTATGATGTTATAAACGGTCAGCTGGTGAATGTTAACTCTGTTGGAGGCTGGAACGATCTTGCAACCTATAAACGCGTCACCTATTCACCAAATGCGGATTATGTAGAAACAACCTTTGAATACGGAATGGCTGGTGATATTGGCGTAGCTATGATGCTTGATGATTCTACTGCAACCGCCAACGGATACTTTATTTTTATCCGTTCAAACCGTTTACGCCTATATCCCATTACTAACGGAAGCATACAACAAGCGGAATTATATTCTGTATCCACAAGTATTGTGCCATCTGCAGGAGACAGGCTTGTTGTTCAAGGGTATCCCAATTCCAGCACCGGTCATTCATTCGAAGTATATTTAAACAGTACAACTTCCGGAACCATTTATATTGGTAACGTTCACGATACAAACAAAACCCAGGGTAATGCAGACCAATTGTATTCAGGTGTCATGCTTTACGGCGGTAAAGATTATGCTGTAGATAATTTTACATTAAAAATCCCTCAACTCCCCGCGCACGAAATGAGAACTTACGCGGGTAATAATGAATCTGGCCGAGTTACCAAAAAGCTGGCAAATTCATTGACAGTTCAAATTTTGGATATTAATGGACTTCCTGTTTCCGGCGAACCTGTAGAATTCAAAGTAACAGCAGGTGTTGGATATCTAAGTACCCATTCAGATTCCATTGAACAGGAATTTAACAACAATGTATGGGTTGAAGCAGAAAGCGGCACGCTTGATCTTCCAATGACCCAGCAGGATGATATTGAAGCATCAGATAACAAGTATATTGTTGTTATCCCCTATGTTGATGAATATGGTCAGGGAAACAATGAACAAGGCACTGCATCATATAATGTCTATATACCGGTATCGGGTACTTATAAAGTCTGGCTGCGTGTTTATGCTCCCTCTGGTGTCAGCAATTCCTGCTATGTATCAGTCAATAACTCTCAGGAATATCGCTGGGACTTTAATGCGCGTGACTATTGGCAGTGGGTGTCTTACGAAGATCGTAACACATTTTCACTCCCCAGTGGATTTGTTGATTTTGTTATACATAACCGTGAATCGGGCACACAGATTGACAAGATCCTGTTAACCCGCAATGAATCTTATACACCTACCAATGAAGGTGAAGAAACCCAACCCTTTTCATTTATCACAAATGCATCAGGATTAGCCAGAACAGAGATCACTTTTGGTTTACAGGCAGGAGCTGTTCAGGTTCAAGCCGATGCAAATGTCTCTGTAGGTTCGTCACAATTATTTTCAGTCTATGCGGAAGCACTTGATCCGCAAGGTATCGATTACAATTCAGCACCGAGTTATCCCGGTGTAGCCGGAAGCCCATTAGATATTGATTTTTCTATATTCTTACAAGATGTTTACTCTAATCCATGTGTGGGTATACCGGTTGATTTCAAAGTCATTTCAGGAGATGGTACTTTTAACGGTTCAGGTTTGGATTCCACACGATTATCTACAGAAAGCGATGGTACTGCAAGTATTCAACTGACTTTGGGGTATGCAGAAGAATCGGTTGTGCAAGCATCTCTTCCCGGTTATCCCAATATTGCACCAATAACATTCCGGGGCATAGCAGGGGAAGGTGTTCCGGTAGAAATTCAGGTTGTTGAAGGCGCAGACCAAACCGGAACGGTAATGCATGCATTAAATTCACCCTTGACAGTTAAAATTCTGGATGAAAAAGGTGATCCTGTTGAAAATTATCCAGTCCCATTTAATGTATCAAAAGGTAATGGATTTTTTGAGGATAATGGAAGCAGCAAAACTGTAAACACATCTGCGGATGGTACAGCATCGGTCAACTATACACTGGGTGATTCGGCAGGAGTAAATACGAATGAGGTTATGGTTGATGTAAACTTGCCCGGTGCTCCACTCTACTTTCGTCCGGAAGCTAAACCAGACTCACCTTATCAATTAATTATGCTTGAAGGTGATGAACAGGAACAAAACGCAGGAAAACAATTTGGCGACAGTCTGACAGTTAAAATAGCTGATCAATACAATAATGGAATAGAGTCTTATACCGTTAGATTCTCAGTAATTAACGGCGATGGAAACTTTGATGGCAAAGAAGGTATCAGCGTTGAAAATGATATTAAAACAGTAACAACCGACACTTTGGGTAAAGCGCTTACAACTTTTGCCGCTGGAAATGCAGAAGGTGAAACCTTGGTAAAAGTTGAAGGTATTCCTGCCTTGCAGATCAGTTCACCAGATACATTCCATTTGACGGTATTACCAAGGCGACCAAACAAGATTATCAAAATATCCGGTGACACACCAAACCAGTCAGCAGTGGTCAATACTATATTGCCGAATCCATTCAAGGTCAAAATTGTTGATCCTTTTGGCACAAACATGTCATCAGGCATTCGTGTTGTGTTTAAAACCATTAGCGGTGGCGGTAGTTTTTCTTCTCTGGATTCTACTATCGTAAATTCATCAGCCGACGGTACAGCAGAAGCAACCTATCGTTTAGGAACTGTAGCAGGCACTCAAACCATTCGTGTATACCTTCCGGATTATCCAGGCGTAACTGCGATACAGTATACAGCTACGGCTACCCCTGCTCCCGCTTCAAATATGATTATTGCCAGTACATCACCATTCACTTTTGGTGCAGGACACAGTCCGGTTTCACTTCAGGTCAGAGTAACGGATGAATATGACAATCCATACCCGGGACACTCTGTTAAATTTCAGGTCACTCAAGGCAATGGACTATTCCCGGATAAAACCAGTCCCGTTACAGCCATTACAAATAGCCAGGGTGTTGCTCAGGTTGATTATCAAATGGGTACCAATGTCAATATTACCAATTTAATAACAGCAACAGCAAATAGAAATAACTCTCAAACTGCGTTAGCAGGAAGCCCGGTAACATTCAGAGGATTTGTAATACCCGATTCTGCCAGTCAGGTTGTCAAAATCAGTGGTGATTCTCCGGTTCAACAGGCCCAGATAGGTTCCATGTTGGATGATTCTCTGGTAGTTGAAGTACGAGACCAATATAACAACCCAATTCCTGAACAAGCTGTAATCTATAATGTTTTGAGCACAGGTGGCCAGATTGGTTCAGAAACAGAATTGACCCGTTTTACAGATGAAAACGGACAAGCACATGTATTTTATACTCTGGGCTTTACAGCTGGTACAAACAGTGACTCTATTGAGGTTACCATTGAAAACCGTCCGGATATTGATCCCGTTGTATTCAGAGCCACTGCAACTTCAGGTACTCCGGAAAAGATAAAAGCCAATAAAGATAGCCTCTGGAACAATTTGATATTGTCGAACAATGCCACGACTTTGACTCCTGAAATTAAAGTACTGGATATTCGTAACAATCCGGTTCCCAATACCAGTGTCAAGTTTAAAGTTATTGATGGTAACGGTACAGTTAACGGAGCTGACAGTATTACTGTAACAAGTGGCGCCGATGGAATAGCCAAAGTTAACTGGGTTCTGAGCACTGATCCCGACACTAATATAGTTGAGGCTAGTGCAAAACATAACGGAACTTTTCTTTTAAATTCACCGGTTGAATTTAAAGCGATAACCATTCCAGGTGAACCTTTTTACCTCAAGCAGATCTCCGCAGCTACGGATACAGGTATTGCAAATCAACGTTTATCACAGGCAATCAAAGTTCAAGTTACGGATCGGCATAATTATCCTATCATCGGGCACCCGGTTTCATTTACTGTGACTTATCCGAATAATGGCAGCAAAGGCAAGTTTATTCTGGATGATGATAGCCTGGTAGAAGAAACAACGCAACAAACCAATAATGACGGTATTGCACAGGTCTATTTCAAGCCGGTATTGGATATAAATACAGTTAAAGCAAGTTCAGAAAACAATGGCAGTTCACTTCAGTCCGAACAGACATTTTTTATCTTTGGCTCTACCCCGGAAGCTACTGAAATCCGGTTATTAACCACACAAGACACCACATTAACAGTTGCAGATACTTTTGCAGTAAATGTTGGCGCATATGATCTGGATGGCGATCCCGTTGACAAACATAACGTCAATTACAAAGTCATCAAAGGTGGTGGTCGTCTTGAATCCACTACTATTGACAAAAGCTTTCAGGGAACATTGAACGGTGTAGCGACAGAAAACTGGATTTTAGGTACAGATATAAATACAGAAAACTGGTTAGAAATATCATCCAGCAATGATGATGTTCATTTAGCCGGTTCGCCTGATACCGTCAAAGTTACTTTACGTGCAAGTGCTCCTTTTGCTGACTCTACTCAAATAAATGCAACTCAGGATGTGGTTGCAGATGGAGTAGAATCATCACAGGTTACTATCCGTTTACGGGATAAATACAACAATCCTGTTTCCGGAAAAATGGTAGAGTTGAATGCGGAGGATCAAGGTGTTACAATCATTAATCCGACCACAGCAACCAACGGCAATGGTGAAACTACAGGTCAGGTTAAATCAATCATTGCAGATTCTGTAACTGTTAACGTGGTTTTGGCAGAGAATAGTAAAGTTCTGGGAAGTATAGATATCAGTTTTGTACCGGATGATGCATCTCAAATTGATGCAATTGCAGGTACCGATCAGACCGGTAACAAGGGCGCTGTATTGAGTAAACCATTTGGCGCACATGTCACGGATCTGAATGGCAATCCCATAAAAAATGTAGATATAGTATTTCAAACCCAGGTTGGAGATGGATATCATAAAGAAAGCGGTTTGCAATCCTATACCACCAAATCGGATTCCGCAGGTAATGCCTACGCTAGCTGGGTATTGGGTCCCAATACAGGGACGCAACTGGTACTTGCATATATTAAATCTCTGGGGCAAAGCAGTCAGGTAGCAGAATTCTCAATTACATCCAGAGATGCGGTTCCCCCCTATAAATTGACAGACTATACGGGAGAATTTTCAGGAACCGTTGGTGAAGAGATGGAAAATCCCATACGGATCAAAGTATACGATAGCGATTCTCTGGCTGTTGCAGGAGCAAGTGTAACATTCACAAAATCCGTTGACGATGCAGAATTGGGCGGAGACAATCCTGCTACCTCTAACTTTTTAGGGTGTTCTGAAATCTATTACACCCCGGGTATGATATCAGGACCGCAACAAATCAAAGCCAATGTAACCAACGATGAAACCTCAATTTGGATTACAGTAACCGCACAATCAGATTCTGCAGTCGACCTGATTGCACAATCAGCAACAACCGTTTCAGACACTGTGGGCATGGTAATAGCAGATACGTTGATCATTAAAGCTTTAGATAAACATGATAATCCGGTTCCCGGCACTGAAATAGTATTCAATATTGCTGATGCACCTGCTGATGAACATCATGCAGAATTTTTAAATGCAGACACACTCTTGACAGACTCGAATGGTTTGGCAAAGGGTATTCTTAAACTAGGTCAAATCGTTGGTGAATATACTATTACCGTAAAATCTCCGGATCTAGATGAAATTCAGTTAATCTTTAATATACAGGCAGTACATGGCAGACCTTCAAGATTGAACATGGTTTCCGGCAATAATCAGGTAATGACCAAAAACCGGTTTCTTGTTTATCCCAATATTGTGAAACTGACTGATAGTTATGGCAATATCGTTAGCGATGAACTGGTCTATTTTCAACCCAAAGATTTCATAGGATCGGTTTCGAGCACCAAAGATACAACAGATAGTATGGGGCTTGCTTCCTGTTTCTGGCAGTTGGGTGATCAGGCTGAAAATGTTTTATGGGCATCAAAACCTGGTACAAATCCTGACTTTTTGGAATTTACCGCAACCGGCGTTAACAATGCTTTTCCGGTATTTACAAACCTTACACACAAAGACTCTGTTGATTATACCGAGGGTCAGTATCAATATCAAATAATTGCTTCAGATGATGATAATGATCCATTAACATTTTCCGTTAAAAATCTCCCGGCAAACTCTTCATTTGATCCCCTGACAGGTGTATTTACTTGGATGCCAAAAGCAAATCAGAAAAAAACATGGGATATTGTATTTGAAGTCTATGATATCAAACCCGTGTCGGAACAGGGATTTGATATAGATTCTCTCACCATAGTTGTTACAGGTAACTCTGCACCACAGATTGTTTACAAAGATCCGCCACAATCCGTCCTTGACGTACCCCAAGGTGGCAGCCAAAAATTTACAATACTGGCTAAAGACGATGACTCTGATCCATTAACATTTACATGGTATCTGGATGATACCGAAGTTGGGACAGGTTCTGAATTCCTCTTTGTTGCAGCAGAGCACCCCGGTTCGTATTCCCTTAAATGTGTTGTATCAGATGGTGAATATACGGATGAGGTAACCTGGGGCCAGGTTACCAAAGTTGAGCTGCAAAGCTTTAGCGCAATTCATGAGCCCTATAAAGGTGTAATTCTGGATTGGGAAACTGCCAATGAGGTAGATAATCTTGGATTCTTTATCTATCGCTCATTGACCAAAGAAGGTGAATACGCACAGCTCAATAACAAATTAATACCCACGCGTAAAGACGGGCAATACAGTTATTCAGATACAACAACTGTACCCGGCAGAACCTATTATTATAAACTTGTTGACATGAGTGTTTCCGGCTGGTCTGGTGAGCACGGACCGGTTTCACTGGAAACTGCTTTCCCCAAAACGTTCCAGGTACATCAAAATTTTCCGAATCCCTTTAATCCGGTAACACGTATACGTTTTGATCTTCCCAAAGTCATGCAAACCCGGATTGAAATATTCAACGTTATGGGACAACAAGTTGCAACCCTTGTCAATAACAAAATGGACCCTGGCTATCATGAAATTGAATGGAATGGTAGAAATGATCAGGGTACAATAGTAAGTTCCGGTGTATATTACTATCGCATTATGGCCGGTGAATATAAAGAGATTAAAAAAATGGCATTTGTAAAATAACGCTGACCCGTTATTAAATAAACTCACCCCAAAAAGGGCCGTATGCAATTGTTATAGCTGCGGCCTTTTTTTATTTTATTAAAGGAAATAAAGCCCTATATTGACAGCTTAATATTTTGGAGTTTGAATTGCCATATATTGGAGAAATTGCTGCTTTAGCCGGTGCTTTTTTTTGGGGAATATGCGCCATCATGTTTGAAATTGCCGGCAAACGGATTGGAACTTATAACACCAATCTTGTTCGTCTTGTAATGGCTTGTATACTGTTATGTTTTACGCTTTTCGCAACCAAAGGCATGTTTTTCCCCACTCATGCCAATATGCAGAATATATTCTGGCTGGGTCTCAGTGGATTTATTGGTCTTGTTTTAGGAGACGGTGCTTTATTTAAAAGCCTGGTGATTTTAGGCTCACACAGAACCACCCTGATTTTATCACTAGCCCCACCTATAACTACTGTTATTGCATGGGTGTTTTTGGGTGAAACTCTTGGATTAATTGCTTTAATTGGTATTACAGTTACCATCTGGGGAATATTCTGGGTAGTGAGCGAACATAAAGACGGAGAGGAAAAAATCCATGGCTCAAAGCTCAAAGGGATCATCTTTGGGTTAATTGGAGCAACCGGCCAAGCCGTTGGATTGGTATTGGCTAAATATGGACTACAAAATGATATCGATCCATTGTCTGCAACAATTCTGAGAATGGTACCCTCTGCATTGATTTTAATGATTATGGGTATTGCTGCCGGAAGAACCAAAAAGATATTATTAGCAATTAAAGACAATAAAGGGATGTGGGCAGCATTTGGTGGAGCAGTATTTGGTCCATATCTGGGGGTTTGGTTATCTGTTGTAGCAATCAAATATACCAAAACCGGTATTGCATCCACACTAATGGCAACCGTCCCAATAATAATAATTCCAATACTCTATTTGGTATATAAAGAAAAACCAACCTTGCGTGCATTTATCGGTACTGTAATTACTGTAGCAGGTATTGCATTATTATTTTTACGATAAAAAAAAGCCCGTCTCTTTTGAAACGGGCTTTATCTGTAACTGTTATCGAATATATTTATTTAACAAACTTTCATACATCTCTTGTTTACCACTGATCATTTTGGGTTCACCCCATTCAACTGCAAGTTTTGCCATTTCAGCCAGACCCATTTTTCCAGCTTCAAAATCAGCGCCTTTTCCGCTATCAAAAGATGCGTATCTGTTTTTACGCAATTCCAGGTAATTTGAATTTTGCAGAATATTATCAGCAATTATCAATCCGCGAGCCAATGTATCCATTGAGCTGATATGTGCGATAAAAATGTCATCCAGATCGGTAGAAGAACGACGTGTCTTGGCATCAAAATTCATTCCGCCTTTGCCCATACCTTCTTTGGTTTGCAGCAGAACAAGCATAATCTCTACAGCATCATACAAATTTCTAAGGAATTCATCCGTATCCCAACCATTGTAGGGATCACCCTGGTTAATATCCAAACTTCCAAACAATCCTGCATCAACAGCGGTTTGAATTTCATGTGCAAAGGTATGACCAGCAAGAGTCCCATGGTTGTTTTCAATATTTACTTTAAAATCCTTATCCAGACCGTATTTTTGTAAAAAGCCCAAAACAGTTGCAGTATCAAAATCATATTGGTGTTTGGTGGGTTCCATGGGTTTGGGTTCAATCAAAAAAGTACCTTTAAAACCAATTTCACGGCCATAATCGCGTGCTTTTTGCAGAAAAGTTGCCAGGTGTTCTACTTCTCTTTTCATCATAGTATTGAGCAATGTAAAATATCCTTCACGTCCGCCCCAGAACACATAATTATCACCACCAAGTTCAACAGTCGCTTCCATAGCAGCTTTAACCTGTGCTGCCACATGAGTAACAACATGGAAATCAGGATTAGTTGCAGCGCCGTTCATATAACGGGGGTTACTAAACACATTTGCGGTTCCCCATAACAATTTCACACCAGATTCCTGCTGTTTAGCTTTGGCAAGACGAACCAGTTCCTTCAGATTCTTTTCAGATTCTGCAACATTACTTCCTTCGGGAGCCAGATCACGATCATGAAAACAATAAAAAGGTGCACCCAATTTGGTTATAAATTCGAAAGCAGCATCGAGTTTATTTTTCGCGATTGTCATGTCATCACTACCCTCTAGCCAGGGCAATGGTTGGGGACCAGGACCAAAAGGATCTTCGCCTGTTCCGCAGAAGGTATGCCAATAAGCAATAGCAAAGCGGAAATGCTCACTCATGGTCTTACCTGCAACTATTTTGTTTTCGTCATAATATTTAAATGCCAACGGATTATCAGAATCCGGGCCTTCATACTGGATTTTATCTATACCTTTAAAATATTCGGTTTTGCCTAGTGTTACATTTATCATTTTCTTCTCCTTGAAAATTTATTTATATAATAATAATTTACAACAGAAACATGAATATCAGGATTCCGGTATTGTATGAATAGTTTCTTAATTTAAAAGGATTTTTGATATTACAAATAACTATTTTATTCTGGTCGCCAGGGTTGAGGGCCGCCGGGCTTTGCTTGTAAAAACTTGGCGTCTACAGTTTTGTACCACTTGTGCAAACGATCGCTCATTTCTTTGACCAAATCCGGCATTGATTCAGCCAAATTATTTTGTTCTCCTATATCAAGATCCAAATCGAATAATTTGACACCACCGTCTTCCAGACTTTCAATGAGTTTGTACTTTCCTTCACGTATTGCCCCTCCCGGCATTCCTCCCTGATTACTATAATGGGGATAATGCCAATACAAACTCTGGCGATCAAGTGATTTCTCTCCATTCAGTAACGGTACCAGGCTCAAACCATCCATATGCTGATCGGGGCATAAAGGTATACCCGCAATATCAAGGATTGTAGGATAAAAATCAGTACTGATCACAGGATAATTACACACATGAGAATTTCTTTTTGCATCGGGCCAATTGATTATAAAAGGTTCACGGATTCCCCCTTCATACAGCCATCCTTTACCGGCACGTAATGGCAGGTTAGAAGTTGGTAAACCTTCGGCAGTTGACAGACCGCCATTATCTGACATGAAACATACAACAGTGTTCTTATGCAAACCCAAATCCGCAAGCTTGTCTACTACCCGGCCCACACTGGTATCCATATATTCAACCATTGCGGCATAAACCGGTTTTTTTTGTAAGATACGCACTTTACGTTTATCTTCTGTTGGCCATATTTGTTCTTCTTCTGCGAATTCAGGGCCTGTGATGGATTCTGCTTTTTTCTCATACTTGACTATTAAATGCTGTATTGCCTGTAAAGGAATATGCACCGTGTAAAAAGCCAGGTAAAGAAAAAATGGATCGTCACCGGCATGCTCCAGTACATTTAAGGCTTCATTGGTTAAACGTTCTGTCAGATATTCGCCATCAGGCCCATCAGGTAATACGGGATTGTTATAAGGAGAAAAATAGCTTGATGGAGACCCTTTTTTCCAACCTCCAATATTTTTATCAAATCCCTGCGCCTGCGGCCAAAGTTCCTTGCTCTCTCCCAAGTGCCATTTACCGATAAATGTTGTTTTGTATCCATGTTCTTTTAACGATTCGGCAATGGTTACTTCTTCAAGGGGCATTTTGTCGTTCAGGGGTGCGCCCATAAATTTGCCCGAACGCTTGCCCGAAAACCAGTTTGTAGCATCTACTCTGCTAGGGTATTTACCTGTCATAATACTGTAACGGGTAGGACTGCACACCGGATTGGCAGCATACCCATCTGTAAAACGTACACCATTTTGTGCAAGCTTGTTAATATTTGGTGTTTCATAAAATGTATCAGGATTATAGGCGCCAATATCATTATAACCCAAATCATCCACAAGAATGAAAACAAAATTGGGTTTTTGCTTTTTGTACGAGCAGCCAGCAAGCCCTACTGCAGCTGCAGTACCCAATATTTTTAAAAATTGACGTCGTTTCAGCCCTACATTTCCTTTGTATTATTCAACAAAATTATCCAAATGCACTGTTCCATACGGACGTATAGACAAAGGATAAACACTGTTATGCCCAAATACACTAGATATAAGCTTTATATATTTATCAACAGCATTATTTGGCAAAAAAGCCTGAATAGTGCCGGAGAATCCTCCGCCATGAACTCGGCTTGCACCTTCTCCTATCGTACCAATAAAATATTCAGTCAATGCAAGTGCTAATGCAACACCTTGCTCAGGAGATTTGGATGTATAAATATTCTGCAGCCATTTATATGAAGAATTACCAGATTCACGAATCAAAGACAGAAATTTCTGAAATTCACCATTCTTTAATGCATGCACCTGATGAACAACTCGCTCATTTTCTTGCAAAAAATGAAAAGCACGTAAAATGGCCCTGTCTCCAACTGTGTTACGCATATTTGCAATATTATTGATCAAAGTTTCAAGATTTGTTTCACGACAGCATCCCACACCCAACTCACGGGCCGCGGCTTTCATTTCTGCTGGTACTGCTGCGTAATCGTCTGTAAGATCAGCATGACTACCACCTGTATCTACAACAATTAAACTGTAGCTTTGGGCGCTGAAATCAAAATCAACTTTTTCAATAACAGGTTTTTGTGGATTTTGAAAGTCAATGGTAACAAAACCTCCAACCGCACAGGCTGTCTGGTCCATTAAACCACAGGGTTTGTCAAAATAATTATTTTCAGCCCATTGGCCAATTTTCGCCAAAACATCTGCAGCAATTTCATCATTATTAAAAAGTGCATTAAAGATGCTGCTAATCAATACTTCAATAGATGCAGAAGAGCTTAATCCTGAACCGGGTAACACATCACTGGTTATGCATGCATTAAATCCGCCAATATCAAATCCGAGCTGATGTATTCGGGCAGCAATTCCACGAATCAAAGACTGGGTGGTCCCAGACTCGTTTTCCACTTTATCAAGAGAAGCCAGATCAACAATAAAGGGCTTTTCATAACCTTTTGAATGCAAGGTAACGGTTGAACTATTATTTGACGCAGCAACAGCTATAGAATCGAGATTTACCGATGCTGCCAGAACCCGCCCATTATTATGATCGGTATGGTTTCCTCCCACTTCTGTCCGGCCCGGTGTGCTGAAAATATGAATATCCGTTTCAGTAAAAGTTTCGTGATATTCCATTACAAGCTTGTTATATCTCTTGTATTGTAGCAGCTGATCGCTGGGGTTTGTATAAAGTTTTTTGATGATTAATTCAAATTCATGCGGATCAATATTCATTACATTTCCCTGATATTTTTTTGAAAAATGAGTTGAAAATATGTTAATAAATTTTGAGTCAATTTGCAAGGAGAGTATGAAATTTTTGAAACTTTTTTCAGAGTTTGATCAATGTGTTGTGCTATCAGGAACAATCAGCCTGAATCCTTTACCATGCAGATTTCGGATTTCAATGCGATCATCTTCCTGTAGATATTTTCGCAGTTTGGTAATATAAACATCCATACTGCGCCCCGAAAAATAACTTTCATCATTCCAGATATATTGCAAAGCAAGTTCACGAGCCAGATATTTATCGCGATGTTTGCATAATAAATATAAAAGTTCGGACTCTTTTAAAGTAAGTTTGAGAGATTTTCTGCGGTATTTCAATATCTGTTCAGAATAGTAAAATGTATATTTACCAATTGTGAAAATGGTTTCTTTGGAATCGTCACTCATATTTTGCGTTCGTCGTAATACGGCTGATATCCGTAATTGTAGTTCTTCCATACTAAAAGGTTTGGTAACATAATCATCTGCACCAATTTTAAATCCTTCGATTTTGTCTTCTTTGAGTGATTTTGCAGTCAGAAAAATAATTGGGACTTTACTGTCAACATTACGGATCTCTTTTGCCAAACTAAATCCATCCATTTTGGGGAGCATAATATCAACCAGACAGAGATCAAATGTATTCTTGAAAAAAGCTTCATGCGCTTGTGCGCCATTTTCACAACGTATTATTTCATATCCTTGAGCTTCAAGAGATTCCTGCAATATAAAGCCTAAATTGGGATCATCTTCAACAATTAGTATTTTAATCTTTTTTGTCATATCTTTCCGGTATTTTATCTGACTGTAATGGCAAAAAGATTTGAAAAAGAGAGCCTTTGCCTATCTGACTCTTGACATCTATCTCACCGTGTAGCAATTCTACAATACGCTTTACATAACTCAATCCCAATCCAAATCCCTTAACATCATGTACGTTGCCAGTTGGTACACGGTAATAGGTATTAAAAATCAACTTTTGATCTTGAGCAGAAATTCCAATTCCATTGTCCTGAAATATTATAACAATTCTACTTTGATCATTTTGTGTGGTAACAAGAATATTGGGAGTATTGAGATTGTATTTGATGGCATTATCTACCAGATTATCAAAAACATTCATTAAATGAACAGGATCTGCAAGTACAATTTCACGAATTGCATCTAGTTTAATTTGACAAGTCAGCTTGCCTTTCTCCTGCAAGAATTGGTACCTTTTCATCAACTTTATCAATAATAGATGAACAGATACACTCTCATTACTTAACTCAACCTGACCACTTTCCAAAGCTGCCATTTGCAATATTTTTTCAACCTGGTTTCGCATGCGTATTGTTTCATCATCAATAACCTGACTGTAGCGCAATAATTTTTCATGATTACCAATAATATCCGGGCTTTTTAGCGCTTCTCCAACCAATGACAGCGTTGAGACGGGAGTTTTAAACTCGTGAGTCATATTGTTTATAAAATTAACAATATGATTAAAAAATTGTTTCTGCCTCAATAGTAGACCAGACAAATAAACAAAACTGGATACAAGTACAAGAATAAAAAACAATGTTAATAGTATCCATGTGCCAGAACGCTTGAATAAAAAAGAACCCTGGGTTGGGAAATACACACACAACTGCACAGGAACAGGTAACAGATCATTGGGGAAAAGCTGTTTTTTATATGCACGGGTTATATAATTGGATTGATAACCAGGACTGGTATATAACAGAGAATCGATTCGGGTATCTAATATGGCGAATGAATAATTGAGATCAAGCGCATTTTGAGTCAACGTAATTGTTATTATTGAATCCAGAACAGCAGGTTGTATTCTTTGCATAACTGGTTTGGATCTTAAAAGAGTCAAATCATTCACAACTTTTTCAATCATTAACTTGCGATCAGTCAGATCCACATTCGCATTGATATGGCTATCATTCCCATCCGACGCAATTTTTATCATTACGTTCATACTGTCATGGTCTAGAATCATTGTGCTGTCTAAAATGGATTTTTCAAATTTATAAACAAATGCACTTGCAGCATTCCCTCCCTGGGGATCAACAAGGGTATCAATTGAATCGTATGCGGATACAATGTGCATCTTTACTGTTGTATCTACCACACCATTCATCTGTTGAATGCGGGTAATCATGGTATCACAGGAATCGATTTGGATAATTTTGTGATATGTTGAATCGTTATGTGTCATTTGAATTATATTACCAGCTATATCCAAAGCTTCTATCTTTTTTACAATTTGACCGAGTGTATTTTCCACAATGTTATCAAAAGACTGCTTTTCCAGATCTTTATTATGATTGTACAAATAAAGCTGTAATCCAGCCAATCCAATAAAAGACAGTATGATGAGAGCAAAGATCCCAATTTGTATATGCTTATTATTCATGAGTTAAACATAACACAAATTGATCAAAAAAACACGAATTTTAACACTTTTTAACACTTTATAACACTATTTAACTATAGTCAATAAAAACAATTACTTATATTTAGCGTACAAAATATAAGAAAAGATTGGAGAAAAAATGAAAAGAACAATTGAATCTCTGTTTATTCTGTTGCTATTTACTACCGCATTTGCTCAGGTACATATGAAAAAGATTGAAATTAGCGGTGATGATATTTTTATAATATCAGAATTAGGGATGGTGCTATCAGGTGAGAACAACATTGTCAAAATTGCAAATCTATTACCGGAAGAAACCCGCCCTGAAGCATATCGTGAAATCGAACTTCAAGAGGCTGATACAATATTGATGGTAAACAAAAAAAGAGTAAAAAGTGCATATGATGTTAATAAACTTTATGATTCACTGGATCCGGGATCAGATGTAAAAATGGGAATACAACGAGATGGACAAATGCTCATGATTGCATTCAAAAAAATGGATTTAGAGGCCCAGGATGGAAAACGCGTGATGATAATTCAAGATAAAATGCCTGATGATGATATGAGCGATGATGAACAAGTTGTACTCAAGGGTGCAGAAAATCTCATTATCCTTGCAGGAGAAGGACTGGTATTGGAAGAAAACAACAATACCCTGACAGTATTTGATGTTCTGCCACATGCGCATACTATTCTTGGTAAAACAAAGATAGAACCCGGCAGTCAATTGCTGTCCATTAATGATAATCCTGTTAACAACAAGATGGATTTTGACGCACTCTATTCTAAAATAAAAATTGGAGAGAAAACCACTTTATTATTTAAAAATAAAGATAAAACTGTTAAGGTCACTTTTATTAAACCGGAAATCAAAGACAATATCATTATCAAAAAATAACGAGATGTTCAATGCAGAATCAGCTATTAAAATACTTTTCAATCGTCTTTATCCTGTACTCGCTCGCGTTCAGTCAAACCGGAACATATTTTAATCAACGGGATGATCAATATACGCTGTTAGGATTAAAACGGGCCAAGGAAGCATATGACATGTCAAAAAAACGGTTCGAGAGAATCAAAGACATGTTTGACAATGGGCTTACATCGCAACAGGAAATGGACAATGCAAGAAACATGATGACAGATGCTGAAGTTAATTATCAGCAATCCCTGTTGGCCGTCCTGTTTGAAAATCAGTATGTAGGTGTAAAAAATGCAGTAAAGTATCAATCCAAAACCGGACAAAAACGAGTCAAAATCACATTGGCAAATACATCTGGAGGTACAGCCGAGTTTAAAAAACTGCTAAATATTGATGATGATCTTTATAATGCACTGCAACCGGAAACGGTACATGACGTTTATGTTTCACTCTTGAATGACGACAATGCCATCATCAGTCAACCTTATGAAGCTAAAATTGAACAACTTTTTTACGGTAAACCCATTACACTGGACTTTGGCTTACTTCAGGATGTAGATGCGGTTACTGTAAACCTCTTGTACAGTAACGGGAGCCAGCGAAGTCCTAAAATCTTTTTACAAAAAGATGAATCCGAAAACAAGGTCATTGTTCAATCAGAGCAATTCTCTCAAGAAGTTGAACTTGGCGAGTCAGCATCTCTCGATCTGACCCTGGAATTGTTCAGTGCGGTTAACAATACGTTTAAACTTTTGGTAGTAAATCTGCCAAAACAGATTAACCATTATTTCATGGATCCTGCAAGCCAGGCTAGATTAAGCCAGTTCAAATTTACCGAAAGTACAAATACCCGGCAAGCAGCATTACAGGTCTTTATGCCTGACCGTCCATCAGATGAAATTGCTATTGATCAGGCAATCCCCTTTTATGTGCTTGCAGTACCTCGTAACCTGATTAGTGAATTTAATAATTCTGAAAAAATCTGGAGTGATAAAGAACTGGATACACTGAACATTGGCTATGTTCGTTTAGAACTGGTACCCCGCGGGGTGGGTAAGCTCCTGGTGCGTGCGCCCATGCTCTATTTCTCCATTCGTCCCAACGAACAGGTTTCATTTAATATAGAACTGATCAATGAAGGTTCACGTCGTCTTGATAATATCAAAGTTGAAGCTGATACACCCATGAAATGGGAAAAACATATAGACCCAGAATTGACGCCATCTCTGGAAATTGGTAAAGAAAAACAGACACTAATCACTCTAACGCCACCGCAGGACATTAGTACAGGACGTTATGAATTCAGGATTAAATCCACGTCCTTATCTGACAACCGTCCTGTATATGGCGAAGAGAAAACCGTTATTGTACAGGTAGAAGCGAAATCAAATACAGCAGGTTCTTTAATCATCATCCTGTTTATACTGATAATCATCTCGGTTATTATCTATTATGGTATTCGCCTTTCACGAAGATAAATAATGAGGTAAACTATGGAAAATATAAACACCCCTCTTTTGGAAGCAGATTCATTAACAAAATCCTATGATCAAGATGTGCTTGCGCTTGATCAGGTATCATTTAAAATATATCCAGGACAAATTTATGCCATGCTGGGAGCAAACGGTGCAGGAAAATCAACAACAATAAATATATTTTTAAATTTTATTGAACCAACAAATGGTAGAGCGCTTGTAGATGGAATAGAAACTCATGTAAATCCATTACAGGCCAGAGAAAAACTGGCATATGTTTCAGAAAATGTCATGTTGTATCCCAATTTCAGTGCAATACAAAACCTGGAATATTTTTCAAAACTCGGAGGACATAATTACTATACCAAATCAGATTACCATGAAGCGTTGGAAAGGGTTGGTTTGGAAAAATTCAGCCACAATCGTAAACTGGGGGACTATTCCAAGGGTATGCGTCAAAAATGTGGAATTGCTATCGCCATTCTTAAAAACGCACCGGCTATTGTATTGGACGAACCCACATCCGGACTGGATCCCAAAGCAGGTCATGATTTTACCGACCTGTTATTGGAATTAAAAGATGAAGGCAAAGCGATCCTGATTTCCACACATGATATTTTCAGAGCTAAACAAATGGCAGACATGGTTGGTATCATGAGCAAGGGTAAAATTGTAATGGAACAATCAAAAAAAGGACTTCAACAACAGGACCTTGAGCAGCTCTATTTACAATACATTCTTTCAGAGAACAAGCAGGTACGGGAGAATTAGATGATTAAAACAATTATTTATAAAGAACTGTTGGAGCATTTACAAACACGAAAATTCGTATGGACATTTGCAGTTTGCTCAATATTGATTCTTGTTTCCTTTTATATAGGGGCAGCCAACTATGAAATAAATCTGGATAAATATAATGCTGCAAAAGCTGAAAACCTGAGACAGTTTAGCGGTTTAACTGACTGGCTGCAGGTAACAGGTCACCATGTTTTTTTACCGCCCTCTCCTCTTGAATCCATAATAACCGGGGTATCAAACGACATTGGGCGTACATCTGAGATTTATAGCCAGGGTGAATTGACATCCTCAGACAGTCGTTATAG
Source organism: bacterium (assembly GCA_963693055.1). Classification (GTDB taxonomy): domain Bacteria; phylum Zhuqueibacterota; class Zhuqueibacteria; order Residuimicrobiales; family Krinioviventaceae. The sequence continues at coordinate 2,294,545 of OY843751.1, read as the reverse complement.
TAATGATCCTTTATTCGCTGTATTCAGATTTTTGGATCTTACATATATTTTCCAGATTATTTTATCCATATTTGCCATATTATTTACCTATGATGCTGTTAATGGAGAAAAACAACAAGGCACTTTAAGGTTGACCTTTTCAAATCCTGTACCCAAAGATAAATACATTATTGGCAAAATTACCGGTTCCTTTCTTGCAATTGCATTGCCATTAATGCTTCCATTATTACTAGGTTGTCTGATACTAATTTTTATGGGTATTGAACTTTCTTTATCCGAATGGATACAACTCTTACTGGTTATACTGGCCGGATTGGTGTATTTCAATTTTTTCCAATTGTTATCATTTCTTTCATCCATAGTAATACCCAAGCCCTCTCTATCTTTTTTATCCATGCTCATATTATGGTTACTGTTTGTGTTTGTCATACCTAATGCTTCAGTTCTCGTTGCCGGTAAAGCTGTTAATGTACCCTCTATAGATTACCTGGATTATCAAAAGAGCAGACTGAGGTCTCAATTGCTGCAGGAAGATCGCAAAAAAATGGCTCAATTTAACCCCATAAACACCAGAGATCCTGAAAAGATGATTCAGGAGTTTCAGGAATTCATGCAAGATCTTGGAGATAAAAGAAATGAAAAAATGATGGATTTTGCAGGTAGATTGAACGAAGACAGGCAAAATAAAAAAAGCATTCAAAAAAAGGTAGCTCTGGGTATAGCTAAAATTTCTCCGGCAGCTCTATTCGGTTTAGCGAGTTCAACTATTTCAGGTACATCAATAGATCTGGATGAAAATTTTATCAAAAATGTTCAGGGATATCAAACAGTATATCAACAGTTCATGAAAGAAAAAACAGGGATATTGCTTGACCAGGGAACTGTTATGATGAAAATCAATGATGATGGAGAAAACCAGCCCCCACCCATTGATATTAATGAACTGCCCGGGTTTGTATATAAACCGATTTCCATTAGTAAAAAAATTAAATACTATATTGTAAACCTGTCTATACTATTGGTACTCAATGCACTCTGTTTTACCGGTGCCTTGATTGCATTTTTAAAGTACGACGTCAGATAAACTACTGAGGACATGATGTTTAAAACAATATTTATCAAAGAATTTAAAGCAATCGTAACAGGACCCAAATTTATTTTCACCTTTTTAATAACAATCGTATTATTAATGCTGGCAATATATCTTGGAATACTGGATTACCAATCTGCATTACAAACTTTTAATGCAGGGGAACAATTATCAATGGAAGAAATGAACAGCTTGAGCTCCTGGTCTCATTTCAAGCGCACACTATACCGAAAACCCGACCCTTTAAAAATATTTACAACCGGAATCACCAATGATATTGGCAGGTACAGTTCCATTGATCGTACAACTCAAATCAAACTTGAACATAGTACATATTCCGATGAACCGATTTTTGCCGTATTCAGACACCTGGATTTTAAAGGATTTGTACTCATTGTTTTGTCTCTTTTCGCCATACTATTCTCTTTTGACGCAATCAGCGGTGAAAAAGAGAATGGTACCTTACGATTGACTTTTGCAAACGCTGTTCCCAGAAAAATATATATTGCAGCAAAATTTTCAGGAATCTGTAGCGGCCTGTTATTGCCCGTAATTTTGTCTATCTTGATCAGTTTATTGCTGATTTCAGCATTCAACATTCAACTAAATGGGACCAGATGGCTTTTAATTGTTATCATGATACTGAGTACCATGATTTATTTTATATTCTTTATTTCAATGGGCTTGTTTGTTTCCTCTATTACTCAAAAATCTTCAACTTCATTTTTACTCTTGTTAATCATTTGGATAACTTTGGTATTAATTGTACCCGGTATAGGTGTAATGGCTGCAGGCAAGATAAAACCAGTACCATCTGTTGCAGAAATTGATGCTCAAACAGAAGGTTATTCGAAACAACGCTGGGACAGCTTTACAAAAGAGCTCGAACAAATGTGGAACGCTCGTAATCTTGAAATGATCAATATGGACCGATCTGAACGTGAAATATATCAGGATGACCATATGTGGGAATGGGTTGAACAGGAAGATGCTCTACGCAAAAATTATCAAAAAGAGATCAATGATTATTCTACTGCGCAATATAATCTATATTATAATCAAAAAAAAGAACAGGAACGATTGGCATTTTTGCTGGCTCAACTATCTCCGGCAGCAGCATTTGAACTATTAATGCTCAACATTGCAGAGACAGATATACATCTCAAATCACGTACAGAACAAAACATGCAGGACTATAAAAACATACTAAATCAGTATTTAGATGAAAAAGAAAAATCAGAAACCGGTATATCCGGATTGCGTGTTACCATAGATTCTGAAGCGGGATTCAAACTGGAAATGGGCCGAAACACCAGTCTGGACATTAGCGGAGTACCGGAATATAATCCTGAAAAATCAAGGTTGTCAGTAATTCTTTTCCCGGCATTAAAGCAGATTATGGTTCTGCTATTATACACATCATTATGTATAAGCGGGGCTTTTATTGCTTTTAATCGTTATGATGTAAGATAAATTCACACACAACTCCCCCATCAAGGCCGCTGACTTGTTTGGCGGTCTTGATATTTCTTCTGGCAGGTTATATTAAAATTTACTATCTTGAATTCAATAAATTCAAATTAATATTTCAAAACAAGGATCGGGATGAAAAAAAATATTATTTTTGTATCTCTATTGATTGTTTTTTCAGTCTCTCGGTGTTTTTCTTCGGTGAATGTTGGTGGTTCATTGGGTTGGGTATATTCCAATCAATACCAAAATCATGAATTGGCAAACTATAAAGGAGATATGATCTGGAAAAATGGTTCAACAGCCGGAATATTTGTTGAAATATCTCATATTCATCCCCGGTTAGCGATAGGTTTTGGTGCAAATTATGTACAAAAGGGTTACAAGGATGAATTTTTTGTTACGGGCGAATCAGGTCCCGAAATATTAAAAACCGCACAAGATGAAATCCTTCTTGATTATATATCTTTTCCTGTTTATTTAAAAGTTACGGTATTGAAAATAAACAAATTGAAAATAAATTTCATGGCAGGCGCAAGACTGGATTATTTTCAAAAGTACAAATATACTCCGGATACTTTTTCATCTGAGGAACAAAAATATAGCGGTGATTATTTTTACGTATATATATATGAACATGATATAAAATCTGCTGTATTTGGAGCAACTGCCGGGTTGAGCCTGCAATACCCCATTGCTAACAACCTCTCATTAGGTTTACAATTCGAATATGCACCAGATATCAGTTACGCATACCATTTTGAATATGATTACCTTGATATTTTTGGTAAAAACAAAGCCTATCAGTCAAGTTTACAAGTCATTTATCAATTTAAATAATTCTAATGCAATCACCAGAATTTATAAAAAATTACCAGTCTAATGACAAACAACGTCTTGCTTTTAATCGACTGGCAGTAGAGACCTTTGATATAGATTTTGAAAATTGGTTCCAGGGCAGGCACTGGAATGACAGATATATCTGTTATGCGTATTGGGATAATAAAATACTATCCAATGCATCGCTAAACCTGATGGACCTGATCATTCAAGGATCACAGGTTAAAGCAATACAAATCGGTACGGTAATGACACATCCTGATCATCGGGGCAAAGGCCTGGTGACTGATTTAATAAACCGGATTATTCATGACTATGCTGATCTTGCCAATTTTTTCTATCTGTTTTGTGAATCCGAGTTGACAACATTCTATGAACGTTTTGGATTCAAAGAATTACCACAGTCCTCATTTTGGGCTGACATTGACCCGATAGAGTCGCATAAATCACAAATCCGGAAACTGGATTTTAGCAAAGCAGATAACCGCAAACTTGCCAATCAACTGCTCATAAAAAGGACTCCCCTATCATTAACATTTGGTGTAAACAATGCTGAGCATATTGTTTCCTGGTATACCTATAATATGTTAAACAATAATTTTCATTATTGCCCTGATGAGGATATGATTCTGGTTTTTGAAAAACAAAAACATGTTGTACATCTGTATGATATTATATCAAGCCAATCCGTCAAATTTGAACAAATTTTAAACTATATATCCGGGCCCAAAATTAATAAAGTTGAATTCCATTTCACACCAGACAAGCTCGACATTCAATATATAACAGAGGCAATACAATGCAGTGATAAATTGATGATAAAAGCTGATTCATTCAATATGACAACCCCGTTTAAGCACCCCATAACAGCAAGGGCCTGATTCATAACCAGGCCCTTGAAAATGATCTATAATCCTTTTGCCATATGATAATAAATCTCGTTCCAGCGAAGTTCTTTTTTCAATTCGGATACAGTTGTATTTTTGTCGATTAATATATATTCAATACCTGCCATTTCGGCAAAATCTTCAATATACTCTGCGGTTATTGCCTGGCTAAACGCGGTATGATGCGCGCCACCCGAATAAATCCAGCATGCTGCACTGGTTTTCAAATCGGGTTGGGGTGTCCAGAGACAACGCGCGACCGGTAACTTGGGTAGAGGTGTTGGTTCTACACAATCCACCGGATTGGTAATAATTCTAAACCTGTTCCCCATATCTACCAGCGTAACATTCACAGCGGGTCCTGCCGGTGTTCCAAAAACCAGTCTTGCCGGTGCATCTTTACCACCAATGCCCAATGGATGTACTTCCAATGACGGCTTTCCTACTGCAATAGAAGGACAAACTTCAAGCATATGCGCACCCAGAACTTTGGAACCGGATGGATCGAGATGATAAGTATAATCTTCCATAAAAGAACTTCCACCCTTTAATCCGGTGCCCATCACCTTTAAAGCACGTACCAGTGCAGAGTGTTTCCAGTCGCCTTCTGCACCGAATCCATAACCGGCATCCATTAACCGCTGAGTAGCCAATCCCGGTAACTGTTCCAAACCATGCAGATCTTCAAAGGTATCCGTATATGCACCAAATCCACCTTCTGAAAGGAATGCCTTTAATCCCAATTCAATACGTGCCTGATAACGAACATTATTATGATACGCGCCACCCTTGCGTCCTTCAGCGGCAATTTCATAAGTGTCTTCATATTCCTGTACCAGCTTGTCAATTTCCGCATCAGTAAAATCATTAATCACTTTGACAATATCACCAACACCATAACTGTTTACAGAAACACCCAACTTGATTTGCGCTTCTACCTTGTCGCCTTCTGTTACCGCAACTTGACGCATATTATCACCAAAACGGGCAACCTTGAGATTCTGCATTTCATGCCACGCTGCAGCAGCACGTGACCAGATTCCAATCTTTTCACTGACTTCTTTTTCCTGCCAATGCCCCACAACAACTTTGCGCTCTATACGCAAGCGGGTCATGATAAATCCATGCTCTCTGTCACCATGGGCCGATTGATTGAGGTTCATAAAATCCATATCAATCTCGTTCCAGGGCAAATCACGATTATACTGGGTATGCAAATGCAGGATGGGTTTGTTCAAAATTTTCAATCCATTGATCCACATTTTGGATGGAGAAAAAGTATGGCACCAGGTAATAACACCAATACATTTACGGTCTGCATTTGCATCGATACATAGGTTGGTAATCTCGTCAGTAGATTTCATTACCGGTTTGAAAACAATATTAACCGGAATCTCTAAAGCTTTATTAAAAAAAGTAGTGATCTCTTGCGAATGTTCTGCAACCTGCTGCAAAGTTTCGGGTCCGTACAAGGCCTGACTGCCTGTTACAAACCATATATCAAATTGTTTGAGGTCCATTGTTACTACTCCTGTATATTAAATTTATTTTTCTTCCTGACCGTAATAGGCATTTGGACCATGTTTACGGGTATAATGTTTTTCGATCAGTGCTTCATTCAATAGCGGTGTTGATGGATTGATTTGATAGGTCAACAAGGCCATTTTGGCCATTTCTTCGAGTACAACACTATTATAAACCGCTTTTTCCGGGGTTTTGCCCCAGGTAAAGGGACCGTGGCCAGCGACCAGTACCATTTCTACTTCCCGATAATTAAGATGAGCAAACCGTTTAAAAATTTGGTTACCGGTTTCAATTTCATAATCCCCTTTGATCATTTCAGGAGTCATAAAATCTGTACACGGGACTTCAAGGTGCAGATGGTCTGCATGGGTAGTACCCAATACCGGAATCCCTTTGGCTGCCTGCGCCCATGCTACTGCAAAAGTAGAATGTGTATGAGAAATACCGCCAATCTCGGGGAAACTGTTATACAAAACCAGATGTGTTTTTGTATCTGATGAAGGACGTAAATCGCCTTCTACTATTTTGCCATCCAAGTCCACAATAACCATGTCCGCGGGCTGCATTTTGTCGTAACTGACGCCGCTGGGTTTTATTGCCATAACACCTGCATCACGGTCAATTGCACTTACATTCCCAAAGGTATAGATAACAACGCCATGACGTGGAAGCTCCATATTACATTCATAAACTCGACGTTTCAAATCTAAATATTTACTCATTTATGTCCTCGATTCAATATTTTTTTGACTGCTTTAAAAATACAAAATATTTGCAAAAATTCATAAAATTTTCAAAAGAAATGGCTCAATAAATGAATAAAAATATCAGCTCAAATATAACACCTATTCGGTTTCAATTTGTACATCAGCGTCTTTTAATCCGTCAGCAGATGCTTTAACAGTAATCTTGCCTGCATCCAATTCAGATTGAACAATGAGCATGGCCTTACCGAAAAAAAGATCAATCGTATCACTCTTGAACTCGCTCATACATTGTGGATCACCATTGCCAACGCCTACATTTTTCCCATTACCACTGACCTCAATCTTGATCTGATTATTTGCCAGGGGGTGACAAATCCCATCTTTATCCAATGCTTCTATCAAAACATATGACAAATCTTTTCCATCCGCATGAATAACCTTGCAATCAGGAGTTAAACGCAAACGATAAGGTTCTCCTGTTGTTACAACTGTGTTTTCGCCAATCGGTTGTCCCGCTTTATAGGCCACTGCTTTTAATTCGCCAGGTTGATAAATCACATCGTTCCACATGAGCCGGAACCGTTCTATGGAATTCCCGGATTTTGGATTTTTATACTGTTTGCCCAATGATTTACCGTTTAAAAACAGTTCAGCACAATCACCATTGGTATACACAAAAACAGGGACCGTTTTACCAATGCGGTCAGGCCAGTTCCAATGTGGAAGAATATGTATAGTGGTTTCATCCGGTTTCCAGTAACTCTTGTACAAATAATAACGATCTTTTGGAATTCCGCACAAATCTACAATTCCAAAATAAGAACTCCGAGAAGCATCCTCATCAGTCATTCCCTGCTGTTTAACCCATACGTTCCGATACGGTGTAGGCTCACCCAGATAGTCAAATCCCGTCCACACAAACTCACCGGCAATATAGGGTTCATCTTGCTGCCACATGAAATCATCATCTGCCACCTCTGCCCAACGTGGAGCATACAGATCATACGAGCTGATTTGAAGCGAATTGGTAAATGCCGTACGATCAACGGGCAAGGGTAATTCGTAAAAGCCACGTGTGCTCACGGTAGATGCGGATTCACTAATAATCACAGCCTTGTTTGATTCAAGCTGACGGGCCAGCCTCCAACGCCTGCCGTAATTCCAACTGTGAATATCATAGTAATCAAAATGACGCGTTTTGGCATTATCCAGTTGATCACAGACCAATGTCGTTGGTCGGCTATTGTCATATTTTTTAACATAACTGAGCATGGTTTGCAATTTTAAAAAGCCGTTATCATAATTGGTTTGTACATCACCAATCTCGTTCCCCACACTCCAGATGAAAATAGAAGGATGGTTACGATCCCTGACAACAAAATTACGGATATTGCGATGCGCAAAATGATCAAAATTCGTAGTATCCATAATATCTGCTTTGTCATCATACTTGTCAAAGATCTCGTCAAAGACCAGCAGGCCCATTTCATCACACAGGTCCAACAACTCGGGAGCAGGAATATTATGGCTCGTTCTTATGGCATTGCATCCCATTTCTTTCATAATTTCGAGCTGTCTCTGCATGGCCCGTTTGTTAAACACAGTACCTAAAGGACCATGACCATGATGCAAATTCACTCCTTTGAACTGAACTCGATTATCATTTAAATAGAATCCATTGTCGGCAGTAAAACGCATTGTCCGAACACCAAAAGTATTGGAAACCGTATCTACAATCTGCTCACCATCTCTTATTACAGTGATCACTTTATAGAGATGAGGATTTGAAATATCCCACCGAACAGGATCGGTTATGGTCAATGTTACTTCTGACAAGATATTGGAATTTGCTTTAATACGTTTAACGGTATCTATTGACGCAATTATGTTTTGATTTACATCATAAATTGTATGTTTTACAGTAATATTCTTTTCAGAATTTGTATCATTTTTAATAGTCGCAGCAATTCGAACATCTGTATAATGTGGCTTGATGATTGGAGTTGAAATATGCACACCCCATATGTCAACATGTACAGGATCAACAGCAATCATTTGAATTTTTCGATAGATACCCGCTCCGGGATACCACCGACTGTCGTGATTGCGAGTATCTACATGTATTGCCAGACTGTTTGATTTATTGTATTGCAAAAACTTTGTTATATCTACATAAAACGAACTGTACCCGTAATCCCACTTGCCGGCCAGCATACCATTGACATATATTTGGGGAAATGCCATAATACCGTCACACAAAAGGTATATTTGCTTTCCCTCATAGTCGTGAGGAATTTGCAAAGGAATGCGATACCATGCCTCTCCTTTCCAAGGCAATTTGGCAGTATTTCCATCACCATCAGGAATTACCGGTCCTTCAATTCCCCAATCATGAGGAAGCTTGACAACCCGCCAGTCAGAATCATCAAAATAAGAATTGAACGCTGATTCAGCCTGACCTTTGTAAAACCTGGCTGTATTCAGTTCCGTAACCATTCTAGAAGAAGCAAAACAAAATTGAATGGAAAATAAAATCACCATGGTAACTGGAAATTTAAATTTCATAATTCTGTCCTCAATTCACTACAATACTACTGAAAATAATTCTTGATTAATGGAATATAATGATAATCCCCCCGGCATTCAAGCTGGATAATAATAAATATTAATATAAATTGGACAAAACTTGAATGAAATAAAAAATCCCCTGATGGAAATCAGAGGATTTTCGACATGACTTTGTTTATCAATAATTCCAGATAATACTTTATCATTATCTATTTTGCATAATAGTAATCATAATAATCTGCTAAAAAACGAAGCGAAAAGCTTGTTGCAATATCACGCAAAGTAATCCACAATCCATCTTTACGACGTGTACGAATTTCAAAAAAACTACCTGCCAGATTTTTATCCGGATGATCAGTGGAAAAACGATTTTTCAGAGTCCATTCTAAAGATTTTTCTATATTTTCTTTAAACTCTTCACCAACACCGTACTCTAATAAACGCAGCCATACAATCCCCGCAAAAGCAACTGTTGAGCCTGAAATGGAATTACGATTTGATTTGCCACTGAGGTAATTTTTATAATAAATTGTTCCATCAGGTTGTTGAAATTTTGAGTAAAGCCTGCCTGTCTTTAAAGCGGCTTCCAGATATCGTTTATCACCAGTCAATTCATAACCTTCAAGCAGTGATTCCGCATACCAGAGATTAAAACGAGGATGAAAAGAACCGGATTCTTTATCATTCGGCATAAAATCCATCCATAATCCTTCCGGGCCCTGCTTTTCTACCAGGCTCTCGCACAGCTCAATAAATACTTTATTATATTTCTCGTCTTTAGAATATTCATACATATCTTTAAAAAGAGACCCCTCATTATTGGGACGAGAAACATCATACAACTTTTGATCTTCTTTTCCCTCCCAAAACGGACTGTTCTCCTTAAGAACCTGGCCTGTCTTGGCATCAACAACATCATAAAAAACACCATGAGAAGGGACATACATGTGCTCAAGCATCCATTGGCCCGCCTGAGTAGGTACCCTGGCATACTTTTCATCACCTGTTTTATCATATAAATAAAACAGGCCTGCTGTTCCATCGGATGTAGTTGCAAAGACTATTTGATCTTCAATATAATCACCATGTATGGAATTAACCATTCCTTTCAATACAGGATGGTCTTTAATTTCCAAGCCTACCCACCAGTCACCAGCACGTTTAGCATTATTTAAATACTTTTGGGTCCCGGTTACATCATGCGCCCGTAATAAACCGTATATAATTTGTCCTGTATGCCACGGTGCCTCATAAACAAACCATTTGCCCTGTAATAAATTATAATCACAACGTGATTTACCAGATTCATCAAGTAATACATCACAGGCATAATTTGCACCATCATGAATAGCAGAAATAATTTCCTGTTTTTTCTCACCATCACCCTTTTCGGCAAAAGCAGTAATAACTAAAACAAATAATAGCAATGCTGTAACACGGTTTATAGTCTTCATAATCTCTCTCCTAATTATTGAGCAATGTATATTTGTATTTATGATGTTTAACATTCTCGTTCAAAAGTTGAAACGAAAATCTCCAATCATCAGTACCCTGAAACAATTTTAGAATTACATAATTGGTGCCTTTATTCAAATGTAATTTAACACTATCCTGATCAGGCGTAAATTTTCGTTCACCTCGCTTTGAATAAATATTTTCTCCATTCAAAAAAACATCCACTCCATCATCAGAGGCAAAAGATGCTGTTACCGTTTGGTCAGCATCGGCATAAATGCGACAATTTGCATAGGCCACAGCATTTTCAGCATAGCCAATTTTTTGGGTAACATCAATCACTCCAAACTCGGGAGAATGGTATTTACTCCACCGATAAGGCTGCCCGTCAGGAGCAGGAAAAGTTTGGCCTGCAATAGGTTTTGTACTTTTAATTCCACCAGTTTCAGTCAAAAAATCAAAATCCGTACCTTTTGCACCATTTTCGTTAGCAAAGGGACCGCTAATCATCCACTCTTGGAAATAATCGCCATTGGATTCTACAATGTCCAAACGGCAATCTGCCGGCGGAAGCAGAGACGCGTTCACATCCAGTCTTGCAAGCGCTTTAACAAGATGTGTCTGCACATCCTGATATGCATCCAAGACAGATTGGTATTTGTTCAGTACCTTGTCCAGCCACCAAACTTTGTTTTCAATCAACCATAGTCGCTGGTATTCAGCTTTTATTGCTGATAGTTGTGCAATATTCTTGTTAATACAATCTTTGGCAACCAGCAAGTGTTCCCGAGCTTGAAAGGTATCCTGTTCCTCAACCTGGTATGCTTTATTATATTCACGTGCCGCTTGCAGCATTCTTGCCCGAGCCTGTGCCAGATAACGATACTGATCGATTGAGAAATCAAAATAATCCAGATCAACAGCAAAACGATTGGCATCAGCCAACTCGAGCGCCTGGTCTGTTTGATCACAGATATAGGAAATCTCGTCCCAGTAATCAGTACGTAAAAACAATGTATGTCCCGAATCTGGAACGATTTTTTGCCACAACACATTCTCGTTCAGTTCCTGGGTGGGTGGAAGATATACAAGCTTTTCAATAATTTTAATGGCATCCGTCAATGCTGTGTTAGACATGCCGTAAATGGTTTTATTGAATCGAACATCAAATGGATTATTCTCTTCACCATGAATATTCCATGATTTTTCAGCAGAATAGGCAACTCCATACCAGTCTCGTGAAAACAGGGCCATTCCCCCGTCATCCCAGACGGTTACAAGTGTGGCCATTGCATCATAATCAACACCTGCTTCAATAAATGATTTTATGTTATCGTGGGCCATGATCAGATCTGGCATTAAACGGGTAGAATTTAAAACTCCGGGAGTTACTATAATATCAAATCCTTTATCGTACAAGGGTTTTAAATAAGATTCATAAGATTCAAGGGGTGAATACTCCCAGGCGCCAAGAATAATATCCTTAGGAAGCATGTCCAAAATCTGGGGATGTTCTAGCGGAATATCCGCCCATACTATAGACCGTTTATTAAAGGGCTTTACAATATTGTCCAGCTTAATCACATGATCAACAAAAAATTGCTCAAGACCAATCCTGTCCACAGTTTCTTTGGTTACGCCTACACCAATGTCCCATGATTCATCACAATTGATGGCAAAAAAATCAGAGTTAAATGCCGGAATCATCTCGGAATAGACGTTTTTAAAAAAATCATAGGTCTCGGGCAGTAAGGGATTAAACATACGAAAAGTAACTGCCAGATGCTTGTAATTGGGGTGTTTGAGGATATTTTCACCATGACTAAGGGATTGGAAACTGCCAACAAGATCAATATGATATTTTTTCGCGTAATCAGACAACATTTTCCATTGCGGTATAGTGATAGATGCTTCGTCCGGGGCAAAATCGCCATGGCTTTTAGTCTCTACAACATGTTCGATATAATACATGAGCATGTTAATTTTCATTTCTGCACAACGCCGGATCTGATTTTTCATGAATGCCAGCGTTGGCACAGGACCGCGGCTTATATCATCCATCATTCCACGAAAACGATACTGCGGCCAATCAATAATTTTGACACAAGGCAGTTCATTATCCTTTTTTGTATCCATCAATATCTGTTTAAGGGTCTGGACACCATAAAAAATTCCTGCTGAGGAATTTGCTGCAATGACAATTAAATCCTTTTGTAAGAGTAGAATGTATCCTTCACTGCCAATACGTTCATCTCGTGAAATACCATATTTCTTGCAAATCTCATTAAATTGCTTGTGTTCTCCAAACAATCCCAGCCAAAGGGTTAATTCTTTTTTGTCGGTAGTATGGTGTATGGGAAATAATTGTAACGCTTGTTCAGCTTCAAACACTAGCTCTAAACTATTTTTCGTTCCCAATTTAATCGTTACCGGTGTTCCACTCAATCTACAACTGCCGGTTTGAAATTCAACCACTTGTGGACAGGGTACAACATTTAATTGTGTTTTTGCTGACAATGCAACATTGACACAAACAACAGACAAAAATAATTGTATTAATATGAATCTAGACATTGTACAACATCTCCAGGAACATTATCATTTATCATTAAGGGTATTCTTGTATTACTCATCTTGTTATTATACATATATACAGGACCGGTATGTTTTCCGCTGACACGTACAAATACACCTGCTCTGTTTTTGACCCGGGAACCAGTTAAATAAACATTTGACGTATTGATTAACGAAATCAAAGATTCCGCATTTTCACTACCCGTTGCTTTCAATTTATCAATTTCCAGTTCATTTACATCATCTGCCAGCAAAGCCGGTCGTTCATCTGGCTGTTGATATGACAGATCAATATCACTGAGACTAATATTCTCTGCATGACGAAGATAAAATCCATATGCAGGCAGAGTACCGAACATGGTGCTCTCAGGATAAAATGTTTCATTCTCTGGCACATCCGCAAGTCGTTGCGGTGCAGCAACACCACCGTGAAAAGAGATGGTGATATCACTCAATTCTACATTCCTGACCGGATGTCCCGGAAGACCGGTGATAGAACACCCAACACTGTCCGCGCCGGTAGCAGTAACATGGGATATTTTCACATTCTTATAGGTTCCCACACCCGGCGGTTCATCACCCGGCACAACCGTCCTGGCTCGATTGCCCAGCCGTAAAAACAAAGGTACACGCACACCTTCAACTCGTACATTACTAATATTCACATTATCCAATAGTCCACCATCAACAACCGCCAGCACTATTCCCCCAATACCTTTCGGATCACCAAAGATAGCCATATCGTCTTTTGAGGGTTTGACAAGTATGTTGGAAATAACGATATTTTTGAATCCCCCATGCGATTCGGTACCACATTTTAACGCATTGCAATGACTGCTTAAAATACAGTTGGTAATGGTCACATTTTCTGTAATTCGCCCGGAAGTGCTTTTTAATGTTAATCCATCATCATCAGTATCACCAATACAATCTGAAATCACAACATTTTTACAACCATCAATATCCATCATGTCGTTATTTTGGTTACAATGATTATAAACTTTGATTCCGCGTATACTCAGATTTTCACAAGCAAGATAGTGCTGCATCCACATGGCAGAATTTTGCAGGGTTATGTTTTCAACCCTAACATTTCGGCAGCAAATCAAACGAAGAATATAGGGTCTGTTTTTGTAACGATCAGGTTTTACTTTGGTAGTTACCTTGAATGCACCTCCCTGCCCGTCAATAATCCCGTCTCCTTCAATGCTGACATGATCAAGATTTTCACCGTAAATAAGGCTCTGTTTCAAAAAGCTATCGTTATAGGATGCCAACTCGGGGGAATTTAAAGAGTAATCATCTATCCGGGTACTCCCCAGCAGCACTGCCCCACTCTGAATATGTAGCGTGATATTACTTTTTAGATGCAATGTGCCACTCAGGTAAGTCCCTGCAGAAAGTAAGACGGTACCACCTCCCTGTTTTGAACAATCATCAATGGCGGCTTGAATAGATTTTGTATCTAATGTGACAGAATCACCTTTTGCACCATAATCCCGGACATTGTAAATATCACACTGGGATAGCTCAGCAGCGTTAATCACTTTAAAATTTGAGGTAAAAAGGGTGATAAAAATCAAGGTCAACACCCATTTAAAAGTACAATCCTTTAATGATTTTACTTTTTCCATTTTTTCTCCAACCATTTTGCAGTTTGAATAAATGCGGCATCAATATCTTTGACTCCCGATTCATCACCACCTACATCAATGCCAAGGTGGCCTTTAAAATTGCAACGGTCCAAAACTTCAAAAAAAGTATCCCAGGGAATATTGCCATCACCGGGAACAAGATGCTCAACTTTTGTTCCCCGGTTATCAGAAATATGAATATAATCAACAAATTCAATGGTCCGGTAGACAGATAAAATCAAATTATCATGCTGCATGAATTGGTTTGCTGTATCTAAATTGAATCGTAGATTATCACGTTGAACTGCAGAATGAAAATTCAAAAAACCGTCTGTATTGGACGATAGCACACCCAAGCACGGATGCATTTGAAAAGTCTGTTCATATTTCGCTGCTATATCACAGGCTTCTCTGTATGTCAAGACCAAATCTTTCCAGTAATGGTCCCATTTTAAATTTTTGGGCAAAAATGCCTGTGACAGGGCCTCTTGTCCATAATGCCTAACAACCGGAATATCTGCGGGGAATTGATATGGCGGTAAAGGTGCATTATCCAACACTCCCTTTGTTCCAAAAAATTGAGCAATCTCGCATCCCGTTTCAAACAACTCTAGATTTCGCATACGTTCTTTTTCAATCGGAGATGACAAACCCGGCAACACGATACAGAAATAAGGGATATTCAAGTTCAGCTCGTCAATCTTTTTCAATATAATATCACGATTTTTATAAACACCCATTAAATGATTTTCGCGGATGCCCTCAAGCTCTACTGAACGAAAACCCATATCATGCATTTCCTGCAAATAGTTTACTGTATTTTCAGCTTTGGGAGGATAACCGTATTTGGTTATGGGATGTAAATAACAGCAAACAATTGATGATGAAAACATAATAACAACTCTCCTTATTTATCAAAACAATCCACGAATACCGACTATGCCGGTTATCGCCATAAAAACAGTGAATATAAATATTACAATTAGGACTATATTCAAAAATGGTTTTATTTTATACTCACCCATTAAAGATGAACGATTCAACAATATTAACATTAATATAATTATCACGGGAGTAACAATTGCAGCAAAAGCCTGCGAAATGATCATCACCATAACCGGTCTACCGCCAAAGACAGGTACTACAAAGCCCAGGCTGACAGTAAAAAGTGCTATGAGGCGATTTTGGGTCAAAGTCATATCGCGAGGCTGGCCGGTAATATCGGCAAGAAACCAGGGTGCAAGCAAGATATGGGGAAATAATGAAGATAACCCGGCACTCACAATTCCAGCCACAAAAATGGATATGGCAAAACGCCCTGCCAGCGGTTCCAGCAGCTTGACCATATCAATAGCATTATCCACTTTTAAACCGAGCGGATAAAGGGTACCAGCTGCACAGGCCATTATTGCTGCACTGAGAACAAACATGAGTGTGGCGCTAATAAAAGCGTCTCGTTTTTCTATTTTGAGATCACTAATCTGCCAGCCTTTTTCCTGTACCAGGATGGAACGCACCAGATATAATACTCCACCCATAGTCGTGCCCACCATCCCTGCCACAAGTAACGCAGCATTGGACTCGTGTGGAATGCGAGGTACAAGACCCTTAATAACCTGTATGGGATCCGGGATGACCATAAACATAGTCGCAATAAAACTAATCCCCATCAATGTTACAAAAACCAGCAAGATTTTCTCAAAGAAACGATGTTTACCTTTCCAGAACAGAAAATATATTAATCCACCAAATACCAATGTCGTCCAAACCATACTGATACCGTTTCCAGAAGGAGTGAGCGGTCGCGACCATTCCTTAACTACCTCGGTAACAACCCCCATTACCCCCATAAATGCTACCCATTCACTAAACACAACTGCAATCAACACAAAAACTGAAATTGGAGTTCCAAAATATTCACGAAAGCTGAACAATGCAGTCTTGCCCGTCACTACCGTATACCTACCAAACGCCAATATCAGCACATAGGTAAAAATACAAGACAATAAAAACGGCCAAACAAACATCATTCCATATAAAGCACCTGTAGAGGCAGCTGTGGTCACACTACCGGTTCCTATATTGTAACCCAGCAGAAAAATACCTGGCGCTATTGAAGCAAAGAATAACCCGATCTTTTTAAAAACAGTTTTCATCATGTAAGCAATTCCTGTTTAATTAATTACACAGTGATCTATTAAAATCTCACATCACAAGTTCAATACATACAGTCCAAAACCTTGCATAATGTTCCCAAAAGACGAAATTACAGCCCCAATGTGGAGCGGGATCAGACATATATGCAAGCACCTTACCCTTGCCAAATTCCCGATACGCCACCAAAGGATCACCTGTCTCTTTTACGGTCAACAATACATCACCCTCATCAATAGGCAAGGTTTTATTGTAACCAAGTATGGGTGGAAACGAATCAATATCGATAGTTCCCAATGATAGCAACCCTGATGCTGACAATATTGCAGTAAATCCTTCAGTACTCTCTACCAGATCTTCATAATCCAGACATTGTACAGGCAGCATTTCTTTTAAACGAGTGCGGTTCCATCCTCCTTTGCCCATTTCACCTGTAAAAGATAACCATCCACCAAGGAACATGATACTTTTACCATTTTTAACCGCATCAATAGTCAAACGAATGCGGTCTGGAAAAGTTAAAACCTGTGTACCAAATTTTTTACGGTCAAAAAATGCAGGAGCAAGTTGAAAATTTTTAGCTTCCACATCACTAAAAATGATAACATCATATTCATCCAGAATTTTTTCATATTCGCCCGGAGCCAACTTGTAAAACTCCCAGGTAGGAACCGATGTAACCTCATGCTTGCCGCCTTTTTCCAGCCCCTCTTTTAACCACTTGCCGTAATTGAATATATCCAGACCTTTATAAGCATAGTTAAATGGAGTTTCAGCGAAAACCGGCCCTGTCATAACCGCCCAATCTCCTACATAATAAATTTTTGCCATAACACCCTCACTTTAATATGGATAAAATTGCAATGCCGTATCATACATGGCCATAATATTTTCAAGTGGCGCATCAATTTGAATATAGGTATGTCCGGGGCCAAATACGTAGCCGCCGTCTTTGCCCAAAATTTCAATGAGATGTTTTGCTTCATTTTTCACATCATCGACAGAGCCCAGGCGCAGAGTTTGTTGCAGATCCATACCACCGTAAAACGTAATATCTTTGCCAAAATCTCTTTTTAATACTTCCGGTTCCATACCCGCGGCACGCGTCTGGATAGGCTCAAGCATATCCACACCACAATCAATAATCATAGGCAGCAAGGGTCTCACAGCACCGCACACATGCAGCAGAAATTTCTTGTTATATTTATGTACCAGCGAAACATACCTTTTAAGATAAGGTACAACAAATGTTTTAAAATCATCAGGACTAAAAAAAGGGCCCTGCTGGGAACAGTAATCATCCGCCATATAGACAATGTCCACACCATCTCCATATGTGCTCAACATGGTTTCGAGGTAATTGTAGCTGATATCTGCAATGGTATCAAAAAGGTATAGAATGTATTCTCTTCTCAGGGCAAAATCCATCATTAGATCCTGCATACCTCGCACATGTGTAGCAATAAAATAGGCTCCCCATGTAAACACACCCATTATTGCACGATCCTTGTGAGCGGCTATCTCTGCTGGGTAATGGTCATATTGCTGGGTACTCTCGTTCGGCCAGGTATGATTTTTTATATCATCAATTTCATTTTTGCCAGCAAGTGGACTGTAATACAACTCGTCATAAGCCCCACCTGAATAGTTTTTATATTGGGTTTTGTATCCCCAAATCGAAGTTTTGTATTCATTGCCAAGCTCAGCATCCGGATAAATGAAATTCTTTGGCAATACCATCCATGTATCCACATTCAAGCGATCAAACAATTGCTCTTTATTGGAAATTAAAAGATGTTTGTAAAGAGCATCATAAACTTCTATTTCAGCATCAAAGGTTATTGGAATCCTGTCTGTAGTTTTATGCTCTATTGCATCAAGTATTCGTTTTTTGGAATTCAAAATACACCTGAGCCTATATTAATAATTTTGGGTACTAAACATACGAATTAAAATTTTATACAAACCAATTGTACTAACAAGAAAAGGTACCAGACAAATAATGGCTAAAATATATTGTCCATAGAGAATGTATCCCATCATAAACAGGGCTGAATAAACAAAAACACAACCCAGAATCCATCCCAAAATACTCAGCGTAACACTGTCATCAGAAGGACCAAGTCGAAGACGATTTTGTATTGGTTTCCATCCATTTCCCGCAGGTCTAACAAGTTTATAAAACTTTTCCAGCACATTAATGTCATCCGGTTTTGTTAATAAAGTTACCAGCATCCATATAAATGTAGTTGCTGCAACACTAATGATCAAAGTTGAGTATGTTGACAATTCTAATCCTGCATGTTTTGCAAAAAACAGAGCAAATGCAATAATGAATGAGCTGATCATTGCAGCAATTTCACTCCACGCGTTGATACGCCACCAGAACCAGCGCAGCAGGTAAATCAAACCTGTACCTGCCCCAATAGATAATAATAAATCAAAGCTGTCTTTGGCGGTATCCAGTACAAACACAATTAGTGCAGCAAAAACCATCAATAACAAAGTACTAAATCGGGAAATCATAACATAATGATGTTGACTGGCTTGAGGTTTAAAAAAACGTCTATAAAAATCATGTACTAAATAAGAAGCCCCCCAATTTAAACTAGTATCCATAGTAGACAAGTATGCAGCAATTAACGAAGCCACCATAACCCCTCTAAAACCTTCCGGCAAAAACACCAGCATTGCCGGGTAGGCAATATCATGCCCCACAAGATTGGGACTGACATGGGGAAAAACCTGCTGAATATCACCAAGAGTGGGATAAACCAAAATCGAGCACAACCCCACAATAATCCAGGGCCAGGGTCTCAGGCCATAATGCGCAATATTGAACCAGAGTGTTGCACCCATAGAGTGACGTTCATTTTTTGCCGCCAGCATTCTTTGTGCAATATAACTGCCGCCACCGGGTTCTGCACCGGGATACCAAACAGACCACCATTGAACTGCCAATGGAATTATAAAAATAGCAAGAGCTGATTCCATATGGCTAAAATCCGGTAGCAAGCTCAATGTTTGAGGATCAATTTTATCCACCAAACCATGCAATCCACCAACACTGGGATGCTGCAAAGAAAACCAGGCTGCAGATATGGAGCCGACCATTGCCATTATAAACAAAAGCAAATCTGTCACAACGACTCCCCATAAACCGGATGTAACAGAAAAAGCAACAGACCCCAATGAACAAATAATAACCGTCTCAATTCTTGACCAACCAAAAAGAATGTTGGCAATCTTGACAGCAGACAATGTTACCGTAGCCATAATAACAGTATTAAAAAAGAAACCCAGATATAAAGCTCTAAAACCTCTAACAATGGTTGCGGATTTACCGGAATAACGCAATTCATAAAACTCGAGATCGGTAAGTACCCCAGAGCGTCGCCATAGTCGTGCATAAAAAAACACGGTCAGCATTCCGGTAACCAGAAAAGACCACCACACCCAATTACCAGACACGCCATTTTCACGAACCAGATTTGCAACAAGATTTGGCGTATCGGTACTAAAGGTAGTGGCAACCATAGATGTGCCCAAAAGCCACCAAGGCAAAGAACGCCCGGCTGCAAAATACTCTTCTACCCCTTTGCTTGCACGTTTAAAATAAAGACCTACCAAAACAAGGGCAATCATCAAGTATGCTACAAGTATTATATAATCCCAAACTCCGAGCTTCATATCTTCCTTTGACCTGTATTGTTTTAATTAATAATGTATCCTTATTAATTGCTATGGATTATATCGCAAACCGTAGTTCCTTTGGTGAGGCATTAGAGAGCCATGGTGAAAAATATAATTTATCATATAACATATCAAAATAATGAAAAGCAGCAGATATTTGATTTAAAAAGTCATCATAAATATTTAAACACAATATTTTTTTCAATTTAATTAACAATTTTTACAAAACAATTATGCTAAAAAATCTTTGCATCAAGTGTATGTTTTTAAAGCTTTATAATGTTATATAAAATATCAAAACCCATTAAACAGTAAAGATATTGATAAGAAATGTTTTTTTATGGTATTAATATTTATCCCAAATTGCCAGATAATAACTGTTAATTTTTGTTTTTAACATGCTTAACAATACTATTGCATTTTAAATATTATACTATTACTTTAAAAACGTTCTTGTTGATTACATCTGTAAAAACTAATTAATACATGAATTAAAAAGACTATGAACAACATGCAGATATATTCAAAACAAATTGAAAAGATTCTAAATAGTAAAGAATTTGAATCATGTAAAACTGAAAAAAAGCTACTTTTATATTTATTCAAAAACACTTTTAATAAAGAACCGCTAAATGAAACAACAATAGCGAATGAAGTCTTTTCAAAAAACTCTTACTTTAATCCTGCTGAAGACTCTATTGTTAGAGTTCACACCCACAACCTCAGAAAAAAACTTTACACCTATTATCTGTCTGAAGGCAAAGATGATGAAATTAAAATAGAGATACCCAAAGGTGGATACAATTTAAAATTCATCACAAATAATGTTAAGAAAAAATCCGGTTCATTTTTTTTCAATATTAAAAAATTAAAATATATTTTAATTATTATACCTAGTATACTGTTATTGCTGCAATGGATTTACTACAATTACACAAATCCAAGACATTCAAGAGAGTTGTCATATATTCATAAAAGTCCAATTTGGAATAATTCAATTACAAATGATCAACCTGTATTATTTGTAGTAGGTGACCAATTCTTTTTTATTGAAAGCAATAACAACCCAAACAATATTCATGAACTCGTTGGAATGAAAATCATGAGATTCAGTAGAATCAATTCTATTGATGATTTGAATAATTATTCAACAATGATAGAGGCAGATACATCACTTGTTTCGTTCAAGCCTTATAAACCTGCAATCATTGAAAAAGAAATCTTGTGGTCGTTTCGTTCGTTATATCCCATTCTTGACTTTTATAATGACAATTTTGAAATGAAGCTTGCATCAGAGTTGAATGGATCTGATTTACAAAACTATAACATTATTTTCATTGGCATAACCAAAACACTGGGTATACTAAATCCATTATTATCCAAGCTTCATATTCAATATAAAGTCTTTCCGCATCAGCTCATTGTAAATCATTCTCCTGATTCAGTTCAAACTTTTTCTCCCAAAGGTATACAAGGTTCAGGCCCCCGAAAAGATTATGTTATGGTTAGCAAATTACCCGGGCCGAACAAAAAAAACAGTATCATGATTATAACTTGTACTGATTTGGCAGGCGTTTACGAAGCAGTTAATGCATTAACTGAAAAAGAATCTCTAAAACAACTTGAAGCGCAATTGAGAGAAAAACATGGGGTAATTCCTGAATATTATGAACTGGCTTTGGAAGTAAACACAATAAGCCGAATTGGTTTCAGCACCAAACTGATAGCATCATTCCCCATCTCTCCAAATATCGACTTGGTAAAACTTCATGATTGATATAATTTCAGCACGTATCAATTCAAAAAAATAGCAGTTAGAACATACTCACCAATCTTGTATATTATTTTTATTATGCTGGGTAGATTCTAACTGCTTGTAATCAATACTAAAAAAAAAATCATTCAATCCCTGTTGGCACAACATAAACCTGCGGAACACCGCTAAGGTCAGAGCTGTAACAAACAAAACGCCCACTTTTACTTATAGATGGATGAACATGGCCGGTTGTACCTAATCCGCCATATATACTTGAATTGGGCCAGCAAAGTGTTGTTGCGAGTCCTGTCTCCATATTTATCAAAATAATAGGATTATAATGGGGATCCTGGCCATCTGAGACAAACCATTTCCCATCATCGGATGATAAACCATGACCAAGCCTGATATTGTTATGAGAATAATATACCTGAAAATTTGATCCATCTTTATTAATTGAACATATACTTACAGGAGTCCACCCTGGTACGGTTTTTCTAAAAAATGTAAACAATTCACCATCTGCAGACCATTTCTCGTGAGTTGCTCTAAATCCATAAGGCATGGTCAGAAATTGCTTGTTCTCCCCGGTTTTCATATTGATGATCCAGGTTCTGGCCCTTTTTTCCATGGGCAGTGTCATATCATTTTGCGTGTCTGGTCCCGGCACATAGCTGATTAAATGCGGGTACATGGGATTGATAAGAGGATGAGAAAATGTACCCTCTGATTTATTCACTGTCAATGCATGCTCTACCTTGCCCGTTTCCAGACTTACACGATATATTGATCGTGATGTTTCATTAGATGTTCGGACAAGCGTATAAACGCCATCTGCACTGAGAGACCCTGAAAAGCTTATATGCTGATCTTTAAAGCTGTCTTTAAAATCAAATGCTATTTTTTCTTCCAGTGTGGCAACATCTGTTTTAAACAATTTGTTATCACTTGTATACCATACATGTTGTCCATCCGGACCAATGGAAATTGTACCCGGATTTATTTCTTTCGATACCAGCATGATTTCACCGGTTTGCAGATCCGCACGATAAATTAACCAGTCACCTGTTCTCTTAGACTTGAAAACCAGATATCTATCATCAGAGGTAAAGGGTTGTTGCTCAAAATAAACAGCTTCACTTGCAGAATCATGGCTGGTTATCTGCCATACAATCCGCTCTGTAACAAGATCAGGCCTTTTTTTCCATTCAATTACAGCATCAGTCTGAGCCGCAGACATTACAGTTATAACCAGGAATAACAAAACTATTATATTTCGCATTATACACACCTTTCATAAATTATTTTGGATCAACAGAATAAAAAACATAATTAATCAACTTTTCGCCCGGTAATTCAAGTAAAATACGATCACCTGTTTTTTTCAAGTTCATAATAGATTCATCATGTTTGTTGCCATCTATAACAGAATACACATTATATTTTCCGGGTTTAAATTGCCAAAGCCGAAGGGTTACATTTGTTTTATTTTTAGAATGATTAAAAACATCTACACTCAGTTTATTTTCTCCGGAATCTTTTATCAAAGCAGTAAACATGGGATTTGTATTTTCCCAGCTAATTGCATTATATGGAGACGTTTGTAATCCACTACCAGTAAGCATTGCATTTAAATGAAAAGTGCCCAAATTGGCAGAACCGCCCCTAAGATATACCCGGTCTGTATGTAATACTTCACGGGTCAAAAGTGGAAAATTATATTTAATTTTCTCTAAATTATTTTCAAGCCCATCTACAAGATATGATTCATCTCCTGCTAAGCGGTACCGAATATAAGGTGTACCATATTTGAGTATTAAATCATCAAAACGCTGATCACCGGTATACAGTCTCCATTGCTCTACTACATTCCAAAAACCGGATTTTGAAATTAATATTTTTACAGTCCACATTTCAGAACCTGGCTCAACATCAATCAACTCTGAGCTTGATGCATTTGAGTTTTGAATCAACGTCAATGTTTTTATCAAAGGTTCTAAAAGTTTTTCATCATGTGTCAAGGTATATGTAAATAACAATTGGTCAAGAATCATTGAACCGGCATTATGACTCCAGTTATAATAATCCCAATACATATCTGCATTGTACCAATTGGGGCCATCACCATTTATTGATTCGTCCACAAATCGAATTGATGCGGGAATTATACCCGCCGGCTTTCCTTTATCCGTTCTCAGCGCGGCTTTTACCCAGGCTAAAGACCATTCATGAAGCGTTTCAATAACTATTGGATCTCTGGATTTCCATGCCAAATATCGAACAGCTTTAACAGCTCGTGAATTCATTTCAACATCACGGTCCCGAGGCGGATCAGTTCTAACTGATGTTGAACTGAACCAGGATGACTTGAAATAACGCAATCCGGATTTGGTTTTCCCAGTCCATAAATCCCTGAAATAATTCGCAGACCATTCAAGTCTTTTTGCATATTCCGGATCATCAGTATACATTACCATTTCAGGCGCTACATCAGAAACCAGTTCAGATGCGTGTTCAACATCACTGGCAATACGTGCATATCCCTTGAATATCTGCTCACTGTTCCAAACCCGGTCTGCCAGCTTTTGCCAACCTTTGAATGCCAAAGTATCACCAGACAATACCAGAGGTGGAAATGCACGCAGTAATTCAACATCGTCTCCCAATTTACCACCAAACTCGCCATTATCTGCCTGTCTTTCCATAACCCACCAATGCACAATAGACCTTAAATGACATAGTACCTGTAGCTGTGCAACAGACCATTTGGGTGCATTGGGGCTTGTTTTTAAATGACAGATATCGGTTTCTATCTTGTTCCCGTTGTACATGGCTAGCAATTTATTATCAGGATACTTGATAAATAAAATAGATAAATCCCTGAGTGCAGTTTGTCGTTCATATTTGCCATGGCGTTCCATATCCAGCCAAAACAACACCCGGCTACGCTGCCAGAGTGCCCGCTCATATAATGGATTATTTTCCGGGTCTGGCTGGTTCAACAAACCATCAAGAAGCATTACTGCTGCTGTATATCTGTCAAAAATATTTAATCCGGTTCTATCTGTTTCCCACTCCCACCCCATCATCTTTATATAATTTTCAGCTTTATACAACAAGGATAACTGATCATACCAGTAATTGAAAAATGCATTCTCTGGATCTTTATCAATTACCTGTTTTAATTTATCTATTAATTCCGGTAGTCCCGCATTGAGACTATCCAATGGAATTGCACTAGCAAATTTTCCAACAGCCTTTATTTGAGTTAAAAATCGTTTATCTGTTTCAGAAACGGGTTGAGGATCCCGATATAACTTGATCCCAATAATCCTGACCGAATCCTGTACACCCAACACTTCCAACAACAGTTCCTGATTTTCGACATGGACCGGGGTGTGAAAAACACGGTAATCATCCGCCCAATTAATTCTACCTTCTGCATTCGGTCTAAAACTTTGCCATTCCGGATTTTGCAAATCTCCATTTAGTATAATCTTTGTTGTTGCGGAATCTTCCAATCCGGATTCCATAAAAAGTGAAATCCACCAGCGTCCATTGGGCAAGTTGGATTTGAATCCAATGTTTTTGGCAATAACACCATCAATATCAAATGCATCACGACTGTTAGATAATTTTTCTCTTTCAAATGACTTGTTTGGGGATACAGTCCAACCATATCCGATATCATCCGAAAAAGAATCCGTAACGTCAAGTTGAATTGCCCCATCAATTATTTTAGAATTATCTCCTCCTGCATCAAAACAGTAATATGTTTTATTCAACATTATTGAATATCCAAGAGCATTAAATATTAATAAAAGAAAGATAATTTTAAATAAATTCTTCATACTCTTAAATTTCCTATTTATTGCAATCGATTATTATCCATATAAACCTGTTTTGAATCAACGTTCGGCCCCACTGAAACGGGTTTACAAACTCTTGAAAAATTATTATTCAACAAAGTTATATCGGAAGATTGAGCATCCTGGAGTGATAAAAATGGTGTTGTTGCCGAAACCGGTTGACAGCGACTAACAAAAAGATTCGAAATGTTTTCAAATAGAACCAATGGAAAATTTTCATTGCTAACTGACTGACGATTTTGAAATCCTTCAAGTGTAACATTCTTGATATTTTGTCCCCAGAGGAAATAACTTTTAACAGTATTTGTAACAGATTCGTCATCAATAAACAGATTATTTATAGTTAATCCATCAATGTTTACAAAAGTAAAATACGATTGAATTCCTGCACGATCATTAACAGCAATATTTTTCAAGGTGCGGGTACCTCTGGGTTTTCTCCTTTTTGTCAAATCAGTGCGTCTCAACACTTTCATCCGTACATTGCTCAAGGTTAAATCTTTAATATTCTGTTCCGGCATGCCGGCAAACAGACAATTCCCATCATAGGAAAGTATGTTAATATCATTAAACATGATATTACGAATTGTACCTAATGGGGTTTGTTCATCTCTGCTCTCAATATCCATAAAAATTGCAAAACTGTTTGTACATTTTGAATTTTCCAAATCAGCAGGGATGATTGTTTCAATAGATATATTAGAAAACTGGATATCCTCATAGCTGCCACCATCTTTCATATAAAATCCAATGCCGTATTTGGCATTACGAATGACAATATTACTAAATGTGCAATTTCGTATTGCTCCATTAGATCGGGTTCCACATTTTATTGCGGAATCATCACTAATGAGCACACAATTCGTAACAACCAGATTTTCACAGGGTTTGTTAATATCATTGGATTTGGGGCAGATACAGTCATCACCTGTATCAATATAGCAATCTGAAATAAACACATTTGATGAAGAAACAGGATCAATACCATCTGTATTGGGAGCATCACGATCATTAATAATTGAAAGCCCTGTTAAAGTGACTCGATCGCAACCTTCAACATCAATACACCAGCTTGCAGAATTGATCAAATGAAAATCTTTAAAAACAATATCCCTGCAATCTAAAAACTTTATAGTTCGTCCGGGTCTGTTAAATGGACGTTCTTTGCCTTTCCAGAAAGAATCTCCTTGTCCATTAATCGTACCATTACCAAGTATCCCCGCATGAGAAATTCCTTCAGCATATATCAAAAAACCGGGATCATAATCAGCAATGTTCTTACTACCCAACAATGTTGCAGCAGGATGGATTTGCATAAATACATTATTTTTTAGCTCAATTGTACCGGTTAAAAACTCACCTTTTGGAAAAACAACATAACCTCCCCCGGCTTCATTACAGGCATCAATGGTTTTTTGAATCTCGGTTGTGCACAATGTTTTTCCATCAGGCACTGCACCATAATCCAACACATTGAAATTAACCTCTGCCGCAGGTAAAACTGTAGAGATTATAATAAGACATAAAAAAGTTTTAAATATTTTTTTTAACCAAAACATATCCATATCCTTTAATTAATAGTTTTCCTACTTACGTTTAGGAAATATTTCCGGTAGGTTGTTTTTAAGATTAGAACATTTATTCATTTTTTCAGCTAACGAAAGGAGCTCGTAGGGCGACTGGAGTTAGCTGAAAAACAATGACAACCTAACCTATTAATTCCTTTTCAAATTTTCAAGTTTTCTTTTGTATTAAATCTGAATGATAATGATAAACCAGATCACGGTATTGTAATATTGTACTCCGTCCTAATCCGGTTATTCTTACCATTTCCATTAAATTAAAACCTTTTTCCAATAATGATTTTACGTTCTTGTAACTCTTTAAATACCGACTCGTTGATTCAATTGTGTGATTTGTAATCCGGGCGATATCCGGTTCGGGATATCCCTGCTCGTACAAATCTATAATTGCGGCTTTATGCGTCGGCTTACTGCCCTGATCCAGCATCATTCCTTTAGTCGGCAATATATCATCATGCGTTTCATGATAAATTGTCATATACCGACCAATAGTGTTTAATGAGCGATTCAACAATACACTGAGTTCTGCACCTGTCAACCAGCCGCCCTGTTCTGCCGCACTCTTGCATAACCGCGCCATTACTTTAATATCCCGTTCTGTTTGTTTTTCATAATTAGCACTGCCATCTTTTGGGGGATAAGAATAATGGCTTTTGATACGATTGTCAATATCCGCATCTGTTACCAACGGTAGCACAACTGTCTGAACCTCATAATCTTCCGCTTTTGTGCCATAGCTTGGCTTTCGGTTTGTCGCTTTGGTTGTCCGCCAGATAATCTGACCAAAACTTTTCTTTTCCAGCTCTGGATAAAATTCATTTTGCAATGCGACAATATCTTCTGCAATCATCCGGATGACTTTGTGGCTTCCCAGCATTTTATAATTTTCTTCCAGTAATCGAATAATCGCATTTTGAAAGCTACGCTTAGCTATTGATTCATAACGATTTAAAGGCTTAGTCTTCATCGGTCCCCTCCTTGGTTTGTTTTTTTTTCGAGGGGTATAACACCTTTAATTGCTCCAATAACTCTACATAGATCGGCGGCCATTTGTCACCCTGTTTATGATGCTCAAAAATATCCAGGTACTCACGGGTCAAACGCTCACTTTGGCCTAATAACCGACTGATCTCTTTGATATCCTGCATACCATGATTCAGTAATAACAACAGCCTGCCAAAGCTGCACACATATCGTTTTATTGAAAACGCGCTATGACGACTTTTACGAATAATTGCATCGTATGTGTCTCCCTGCAAATACAGTTCAATAATGTGGCTTTTGTGTGACAAGCTCCGACCGATGTCATGGTCTGTTCCGCGCGTGTGAATAAAGTTGCCATCAGTCTGCAAAGACTTTATATCCTGGCGTACAGTGCGACTCGTAACCTGGAGGATCCGGGCCAAATCCTCTTGTGTCAAAGAACCTTCCTGATCCCAGGCTTCTTCGGTCAATCGTAAGACCTTTAACTGGCGCAGTGCCTTGGGACCGCTTTCTTTTAATACATTTAAATCTTCTACACCGGCATCCAGTGTTAACTCTACTTCTTTCAATTCCTGCTCACCCAGGGGCTTGCCATGTTTTGCCTTGGTGGATGCGCAGATATATTTTATTTTACCAACTGTCTGGGGAACCTCGCCAAATAAACACTGCTTGGCTAAATCCAATATCCCTTTACTTTCTGCCGGTGATAATTCAAATTCTTTTCGTAAAGAATTGATGAATACTTGCTCGGGTGTTTTTTCTAATATCCTGTCATACAAACTACTACGAGTATTGTACATTTGTCCTCCGGTAAGTTTTAAAATCTTTGTTTGACTTCCGGTTACTTCTAGTAAATACTATATGAAATAACCGCCTTTTTTCCAAAACCTACCGGAAAATTTTCCTTATTTTATCAGTACCATCTTGTTTGTTTTGTTCAATTCTCCACTTTCAAGTCTGTAAAAATAAATTCCGGATGGTAATTCACTGGCATTAAAAGTGAAATGATGATATCCGGGTTCTAAACTTTTGTCAACAAGATTACGTACAATTTCACCTAATTCATTGTATATGTTTAACCGGGTTTGATTACGGGTTGGTATTCGGAAACAAATCTCTGTTACCGGATTAAATGGATTGGGATAGTTTTCAAACAATTCAAATGTTCCGACATCACTGGCTATTGTATTTTCAACACGGGTAGGTATATCTGGTACAGTATAGGATTCCCATTCATAACGATAGTCGTTATCAATCCACTTTACCTTTTCATCATCCTCGCAAGCCTCCGTACCACAAACGCTTGTATTGCTTATACTGTATTTTACAGCCAAAGCATTATCACAAGCTTGCGTGCCTTCCCAACAATATGGATAATAAAACAAATTGTGTTCTATGACTATTGCATAGGGGCAGCCATCATCAGCATCTCCGCTATACCTCACCCAGCCTTCCTGAACCTGATTTAAGGATTGTGAGGGTCCGGTATAGTAAAATTCATTATCATGCACATAAACATTATTGGTCTGAGAACGACGAAACTTTAACGGTGGTCCGCTTGCGTTTATTATAATATTATCACATATCTCAGAATTGTTCAACCGGGTTAAATAAAAAACATGCATCTTGTCGAGCATATCAAACTGATTATGAATATTGAGAATATAGTTTCCTTTAATGAATACATTGGAAGAGTTTTTGGGATATATGGCACCCGCTCCATAAATCCCCGGTGTTTTTTCATCAGGGAAATAAAGGGTTCCAATTTCTTCAACAATATTGTTCAAAAATTGAATGTTACGGGTCTTGTACGCAAAAAAAGCGCAAACCTGCCAATGTTTGAAATGAATATTTTCAACAATAACATTCCGGCTACTGGGAGTTGTAACAGCTATTGCTGTCTGCGGGCCTCCTTCATGCGTATATTTGTCTGAATACATGATGGCTTTTTCTTGAGATCCAAAAGTAGAAATTTTCAAAGACCTGTCAATATCCCAGACAAATGCAAACGAATTGCGTAATGGATCATAATCTTTTAGAACCTGATTTGTAATGGGTATAAACTCGTCAAATTGTTCGCCCCCCTTAAAAAGTATCTCAAAACCATCCACATTTCTCCAATTCGATAATGCAATAATTCTGGCCCTTGCCAATGTACGAATGGGTTTGTTTTTGTCATTACCAATATTATCAATATCCGTTCCGTCTTGTTGTGAAATATAAATGGTTTGAATTGTCTCCGTACAACCATCCTGTGGAATACACAGCATGATTAAAACCCCAAAAAATATATGTATATATAATTTATATTTTAAACCAGCTTTCATATTCAACTCAAATTTCAGTGTCCACATAACAACCGCGTTATTGAAGAATAATTTTCTTTACCTGTTTAAATTCACCAGTCCTGATCCGCACAAAATAAATACCTCGCGACAAACCTTGGGCATCCCAGTTTACACGATAGCTCCCGGCGGACCTTGGCTCATTCATCAATTGATCAACCAACTGACCTTTAATATTATAGATTGATAATTCAACATTTTCAACAGAATCGATACTGAAACTAATCACCGTAGAGTTGTTAAACGGATTGGGATAGTTTTGCAACAGCACATTGGAATGATTCATCATAATTGTTGCGTCATCAACATGGGTTGAGACAGTTTTAAAAACAATATCATGCTGTCCTGAATCAACAGAAACTGTCATCCAATTGTCACCGGATGCTAATACAGGTAATATGGCTCCATCAATTTTAATTTGTTCTATTCCATGCTTAAAAAAAGTTATCTCTCCACCTTTTGTAATCAATTCTCCTGCATTATCATCCAATTGAATGGATATTTCAGCTTTGCTTTTGAAACCAATTTTAGAATCATTATCAATAAATTCTGTGCTCTTGATCGCTAACAGGTTAGACAAGGCACCATTATACTCACGCCATACAACACCTGTTCCGGTAAACGAAACGCTTTCATAGCTGACACTAGAATCCTGCGATACCAGGGCATAGTCAACAACAGAATCATTATGGGTAATTTCATAACCATCACCTCCTGTTATCTTGAGCGCTTTCATTTGTGCAACTGTATGATCTGCGTCAAATGGATAAATAATTGTCATTATACTGGCAAGGCCACTACTGCACTGATAGGTATTATAAAGATATTTACCAATAAAACGGCTACATTCGTTATATGATGCCAAATAGCCATCTCTAATCTCATAATTAATTGCAGGAGTAACAGTATGAATTGAAACACCTACTCCATCCCCCCCATAGTCACATCCGTCAATTTGCCAGCAAAACTCACAACCATTTTCTGAAACACTTGGTGAATGAAAAGAATTGGGGTGCCAGGCAATGTTAACAAGAGCAGTTGCATCCCATTGAAAGATGGTACGTAATTGGTCTAAAAAAATAAAATATCCATTAACATTATCGTTTTCAGGTCTAACAAATATCATATTTCTTTTATGGATTCCCAAAGGCAAAGCAGAACCTGAATTACCACACGCATATTCAAAGCTGCCACCAATCAGGCCCTCATCAATACCTGAACCATGAACCATAGCATGATTCTGATTATTCATCATCAAGGTATTTGAAGACTCGGCAGTATATTTAATCCAATCCCAGGTAACAGGATCAGGTGCCCCGGAACCATCATACCCGGAATTACGAAGGATATGTGCACCGTACCCGGCAATATGTACTGCATTAATATCAAAATGTCTGTGACTATCTTTAACCGTATTGATATTCCACAAGGCAGCCGCAAGTGATTTTTTAGATTCCGAATCTTCCAGAAACCATGTTCCACCGTTATGAAAGATTCGGCTTTGGGGTTTAATGGGCTGAACCGATATAGATTTATAAATCAAAAAATGTAATAACCCGCCAATAATATCATCGTCTTTTAAGGGGCCTAATCTCCATGCCGCATAGCCTGCGGCCAACTCTGAAAACTTTTCGACTCGCATAGCAGCAACAGTCCAGTAATCCAAATCTTTTGTTGGTGGAGTATCTCCAAAGGTATAGGATCGGTTAAAAGGAGTTACTATATAGCCCATAACCCATTCGTACAGCAACTGCAATTTGGGATTGTTGTAAAACTCTGTATATCCCTGATATTCACAAATATCCATAAATATTTTCTTTTGCATACGGTTGTCCATAAAAAGACGACTCTTGGTGTAACCAGGGCCGGCAGAATAGACACCCTCTGAGCTTGTTAGATCCAGAATATGATTTTTGTATAAATCTTTCCAGGCTTTAAATGCATTAGTATTGCCATTATGATACAATTCTAACATACCTTTTATTGAATATTCACTGGCAAACCATGAATGAACATGATTAGATGCTATATAATCACAATCATCTTCAATAGCTTGCCTGACATCAACAGACAGATCATTATACATGATATCCAGTAAAAGATAAACCATAAAGGCTGCATGTGCCGGAGCAACATTATAAGCATGATCAGCATCTGTACCTTTTAAAAGCCGAATAGAATGGATCCCCAGAGCTATTTGAGTTTCAACTTTGTTTATATAAACTGACCTGGATTCCTGATCTAATATAAAAGCCAGGGAAATAGCACTGGCCATTTCATGTATTCTTGAACACTTTTTATCCAGTGTCCAGGTAGAATTGTAATTCATACTTTTTGCAGTGGAAATTGCCTTGGTTTTCATAACAGACCAGGGCCAAATTTCTGCCTTTTCGTGTAAAGATGAAAAATCTTGTTCCTGCACAATCATATATGGATGATCCAGAGAAAAAACACGGGTATGCAAAGAAACAATCAAAAACAGAAAGAGATAGATCTTTATACTGTTAATATTTTTCAATTCAAAACTCTCTTCATTTAGAATCCTTATTTTCGAATCTAACAATGCTTAAAAAAGCTATTATTACATTTCATGAATGCTGACGATATGGTATTGCAAATCAAAAACACTTAAAAAAACTAAAAAAAGATGTATTGTCCAGAATATTAAATTTGAATTTTTAAGAATAAAAGACTGTTGATCAAACGTTAATCATTTATTAATGATATGTTATAGAATACTTTGAGACATTTATAAGAGTAAATAATGTTTTGTGGCAAGATGTATGAATTATTTTGAGAATTGAAAATAAAATTAAAATACCGATGCTTAATGCATCAAAACCTGCTACAGATTCATTGAAAAGCATTTTCAACTGGATATGATGTTTTAAAGAAAGCATTCTATAATCTCGGATAACAAAAAAAACCAAATCTATTTTATTACAGACTATAACAAATCAATTCAGGAACTAAAAAACCAAATCTCCGATCCTAAATAAAACTTAACAGCAACTCAGGAAAATTAAATATATCCTGAATTGCTGTGTAATAATTAGAATTCGTATCCTACTCCCAAATCAAGGGTCCAGCCATAAAACTCACGTGCTGTTAAATATTTTTGATCAAGCATAAACGATTCATCAGGTTCATTGGTTATATTGGCAAAATTTAAAAAGAGACCAATTTGACGGTTCACTCTGTATTTAACAGACATGTCCCATCGAAGCAAATCTGCCGTATAGCCATCCTGCTCGGGTCTTTCGCCAACAGATGTTAAAGTCTTACCCTGGTACAGCATAGACAATCTTGCAGAAAACGGCCCCTTGTCATAACCAATGGCAAGGTTTGCTATATCATCAGCCTGGTCAGGCATGTTACCTACACGAAATGTATCAATAGCAGTGGTTTTTACAAAAGGAAAAACCGGTATTTTTTCAGAAACTACAAATGAACGCGGAAACCGGGTATCTGAATTCAAATGCGTATAATTTGCATTTATAACAAATCCGTCAAATGGTTTAGGTAGCCAGTTGAAATTGGTTTGCCATTCAATTTCAAATCCCTTGACTTCTGTTGTAAACGGATTATTTTCGGGTTGGTCTAGCCAAAATCCCTGCAAATTTTGTGGATATCCTTCACCTTCAGCATCCAGTATTTTGTGTCCATTACGTTTAAATATCAAATCTTTAATTTCTTTATAAAATCCACCCAGAGTTAATAAACCTAGGCGGTTTCCATAAAAGGATAAAAACACATCATAGTTGGTTGCTAATTGCGGTCTCAAATGTGGACTACCATACTCGACAGATTGTCTGTTTCCTCTAACTTTTTTCTTTGGTAGCATCCAGTCAAGTCGAGGTTTTGATATTGATTCCGTATAAGCCAATCTAATATCAAACCAATTAGTGGGCCTTACCCGTGCATGAATCATTGGAAACCAGTTACTATAGGATGCAGTCGCTGAAGTATCTGCAACATAAGGACTGTCAAGTTCCGGTTCAATATGATCTGAAGGTACACTACCAATGCGCCCTGTCATATCGTTAGAGGTCTTTTCATAACGAACACCTGGCAACAGCATGAAAAATCGTCCAAAATTAATTTCACTCATGATATAGCCAGCTGCTGTCTCTTCGTTTGTTTCATAATCATCTAATTCTTCAAGTGAAGAATAAATATAGAGAGAATCTAATAAATATTGGTTAAATAAATTATTAAGTTCATCCCGATCAAGGGCTACCCCCAAATCATATTGTCCATCCAAAAAATTACTTATATCAACTGATTCGTCAATATAATTCCGGATAGATGCATACCCAGTACCTGCAATTTTTTGGAATTCAAAATTGGGATCACCAGATTGGGTATGATAACGAATATACGCATCATGCCAGTCGTCTAATCTATGATTCATATGAAAACGGTCACGATTCTTTTCTTTATCTGTATACTTGAATCCCATTTTAATATAACCAGCCATTCTATTCGTTAATGTGTAGGGAATTTCAAGATTTATCTGAGTATTATAATCCCGTTCCCAGGATTTTTCCTGTCTAAAGTGACCTGTATAGAGAAAAGTATTATCCAAATTATTAACAGCAGATGCAATTAAATCATCTGCAGTATTAAACTGTGATAAAAGAGATTGATCAAACGCACTCAACTCTTTCATTCCAATTTCATTGTTAAATGGGTGACGTGTTGAAGATGAGGTTCTAGAGAACTTCCAATCAACCGTACCAAAATAAAGACTATGTTCACCGGATAGAGAGTTGGTCATTACATCAATCTGGCGCTGCAAGTCAGAGAAATTATAATCATGAGCATTGCTTTCCACTGAATAATCGCTGCTGGTAATATATTCATCACGATCAAGACGACTAAAGAAATTTGAAAATAATATTTTACCATTCTTTAAACGATAATCAGATAAAACACTAAATCCCATTCTTTCACGTATTTCATCAGAATATTCCAAATTCACACTTCCAACTGTAACAGGTGCAAATTCTTCACCTTCGCGTTTTTCACGAACAATTGAATAGCTAGCATTAAACTGATCAGATCCTCTTTGCGCTTTTTCCATGTTACCCGTAATCATAATTCCAAATTTTTCTTCAAGGTAACGATTACTGAGAGTTAAACTCGCCTTGTATAATCCAAATTGATCGCGGTGTTGATTATAACCTTCCTGAAATCTGAATTTACTTTGAAATCCTGATGGAGCATCTGCAAGTTTAAAATTTACTGTACCGCCAAATGCATCAGCATCCATATCCGGGGTAAGGGCTTTGGTTACCTCAATACCTCCAAGTATTTCAGGAGAAATCATATTCAAATCAACACTTCTATCATCAAGATCAGTCGCAGGTACTTTTTCACCACCAATTGTAATGTTATTATAAGTTGGAGACAATCCACGGATTACCACTCTATTCCCCTCTCCACCACTTCTTTTTATTGAAACCCCGGGTAATCTTCCTACAGATTCAGCTGCATTCGCATCCGGCAACTCCATGATGCGCTCTGCAGAAACAACATTTTTGATTGTATTGGACCGTAATTGCTGGTTAATAGCTGCAATTTGACCTTCTGCCTGAGCAGTAATAGTAACAGTTTCACCTTCTACTACATCATAAACAAGATCTAAATTCACAGTAGTAGATCTTCCCGCAGTTACCTGAACAAAAGAGGTAGCCGTTTTATAACCAATAAAGGTGACTTTGAGATTAAAACTTCCTGGTGGAATTTTAGTTATTCTATATTCACCTTTGGAATCTGTAGCGGCACCTATAGCTGTTCCTTCCAGGATAATGTTAGCACCTGGTAGAGGATCTCCCGTAACCTGGTCTGATATTTTTCCTTGAATTTGACCAGTTGCTCCAAAAGCCTCAAAATTATAAGACAACAAAACTGCCAGCATTAAAAGTATATGCCAAGATCTCATTTGGACCTCCATTTACTGAAAAGTGTAAATCTATCAATATCATTCACACTTTATTTCACCTTTTGGTGAAATAATTCAACAAAGCCAACTCTTTGTTTCTAAATTTTATTTTAAATATTTGGTGACTGGTCCCATTTGGGATGATTAGAAAGATTGACCAATTCACCTGATTTAATTTCAACTTGAAAAATTTCACAATCATTAAACTTGACAGAATCAAAAATAATAAACCGGCCACCTGGTGTAATAATAAAATGCTGATTAATGTAATTTAAATCACGAGTAAGATTTGTAAACAATTTTCCTTTAACATCTATTGTGCAAATATCCTGATATTTCATGCCTCGCTCATTTGATAAAAACACAATAGTTGAACCATCTGGTGTAAATTGTGGAAAAGTATTGCGGTATCGACCAAGGGTCAGGTTTTGTAATCGCGTTCCATTAGATTTCATAATATATATATCTGACACACCTTTTTGCTCAGCTGAAAATACAATCATTGAATTGTCTTGAGAAAATTTCGGATTAGCAGGTTTACCGCAATCTAAATTTATATCATCTATCTTGAAAGTTTCAAGATCAATAATACGTAACATATAGGAATTATGTCGATCTGATACAAAAACAACGTGTTTTCCATTACTGGAAAAAGATGGATTATATTCATCAAAAGAATTGTTTGAAATATTCTTTTCATCGGATCCATCAGTGTTAATCAAATAAATTTGCCGACGGTCAGCTACTTTTTGAACAAAGACAATGGATTTGCCATCAGGAGAAAATTCAGCATGAGGTGCATCATGTGTCAAGAGACAAAGCGTAACCAAAGTACTATCTTGTAAATCATACAATTTTAAAACCGGACCTGTTTTTTCAAATGCTGTAAAAGCCACTTTATTCTGATCAGGAGAAAATAAAGGTTTTGAATTTGTTTGAATAGTATTTAAATCACGCGTTAAATTGATTTGTTTGCTGCCATCAAGATTCATTGTAAAAACATCAAATTGCCTTGGTGCAGAATCCCGATTAGACAAAAATACAATTTTGGATATTGATCTGATCGGTTTTTTTATACTTGTTTGCTCACAAGAATGAAAAAAAATCATTGTAAAGAGCAAATAAACAGGGATAGATACAATCAAGTTCTTTTTCATATGGGCATCTTTAGAATAATACTATACCAAGTGTAACCAGTAACATGGAAATAGAGCGTTCTTCACCGAGGATGTAATTTTCTCTGGCATATATTTCCGGGAAAACTTTTTCAGATAATTGGCGGGTACCTTCATACTTGGGTTGGTTGAGATTGAAATATCTTACACCAAGATTAATACGCTGTTTAAAAACAATACCCAAACCTGTACCGAATCCAAAATCACGTGCAAATTCATAACTGGTATCTTCTGCAACAAGATCAGAACGTGCAACTACTGTGCTGCCTTCACTTGGAACAATTTGTACAACAGCTTTTTGAGAAGGACGTCTAGAAAAATTCATACCGCCCTGCAATATTCCATAAACCCTAAAATCGGAAGAAAGATCATAGTTGTACTGAAATCCACTAAATATCGGGACATTGATCCATTGCCCCAGTTCTAAATCTACGGATACACTTTTTGATGTATCTGAAAGCATGTCATTATAAACAGATTCCAGAGCTGAATTTTCTGCAGGATTGAGAATATAATTAACACTAAACATCCATTGTAATCCTTTAAACCACACAGCGGATGTCAATTCAGCACCTGCGCCAAAACCTGTTGTTGCCAACCCGATTTTATCACCAATACTGAATCCGAAACGACGAGTGGGAATTGAATTGTCAGTAATATCTTTACCATAATCACCAGTAGGAAGTGAAAATGTACCATACAAATGTAAAGATATATCATTATTCTCCTGGGCAATCAAACTCCCAACAGATGTGAAAATAAACACGAGCAAAAACATAAGAATATGTTTCATGTTCAGGTCCTTTCATGAAAATTCAGGAATTATTATTATCAAAAGTTGCAGCAGGTGTAGCATTGAACCTGCTGCAACCTGAAAGAATATCCAATCCGGTTTTTAAAATTAATCAATCAAACCGGCAAACTGAATTATTTCATTAAAACCATCTTTTTAGTTTCGACCTGATTACCAGCTTTGATCTGATACATATAAATACCACTGGCAACCTTGGTACCATTATCATTGCGACCATCCCAATTTATACTATGGGTGCCTGCAGCCTGAATTTTACCATCCATTAATGTTCTTATTTTTTGTCCCAATGCATTATAAACTATTAATTCAACTTGAGAAGATTTGTTTAACGCAAAATCAATAGTAGTTGTAGGATTAAATGGATTGGGGTAATTTTGTTTCATGCTAAAAGTTGACGGAGTAGCATTATTTTCAGTAATATCTGTTGTTACCCAGGTTTCCCATTCTGCTTTTTTATCAGGGAACCAGTTCAAGTCACCAACAGGGAATCCACCTGCTGCATGCGTATAAGCTTGAGCATCGGTATTGTAGTCAAAATCATATTCATCCGGAGCCGGTCCAATGCTTTCTGGATCTTCAGACAAAGCAGCCAAACCATTACGATCTGCTCGTGGATCAGGATTATTCTCATCACTGAAACCAGTATCAATACGATATTGAGCAAAAGTAATAACATTGGCAGGAGCTGGAGCATCACTAAAAACAACAGTATCTTCAACATTATTTTCGTCTACAAAACCATCAAACACATCAAAGTAACGTTGGGCACGTGCATTAAACAAAACAGCCTTTTGCAATGAATCTATGCCGGCAATAAATTCAGTGACTTCTGGTGTCCAGCCATAGATATTATTCTTGAGCTGAAAAGCACGTTCACCTTCAGACATCAGGTCAGGTGCATTCAAAGAATCAATTGATATGATATCTGTTTCCAGACTATCAGCTAATGCTGCAGCAGGATCAGTAGGCTCAACATCACCTTCCCAACGTGCATCAATAATAAGACAGTCATTGAAATGTCCATTCAATACTTTATTAAATGCAAAATTACCATTTCCCTGGTATACTGTAACATGGTCAAACAATACATTTTGAATAATTCCGCCACCATCTCTTACCATGCTGCTTGAACACATGTAAAAAGTAGAGTTTTGAACCATCATGGTATCGACAGTATTACCACGTGTATCTATAAAACGACCATTTCCAGGACCTGCAAGGAGTATTGAATTACGAAAGATAGAGTCATAGATGTATAATTTTTGGTCATCAGCATTCATCCTTACAAAGGCTTGTGCATCGTGATCAAAAAAACAGCCATCAACAATATAACGGCCACCTGTTTTTTCCAAACGGAACATGTTCTTTGATGCCTGATTTCCCAGGTTATCAATTCCGGAAACATATAAATTCCTCAACGTACAATCAGCGGGCAAAGCAAATGCTCTGGAAGAAGCACCGGTTTCATCTGTTGCAGGAATAATTATGGGTAATGCGCCATCGCCTTCCGCGGCTACAATTACCAGTGGCATGTCTTTCGAGTTTTGTATAGAACCATTCAAAAGATAATATCCGCCACGTTGCAGTCGATAAACCCTATTCTGGCTTACCGGCTCACCTGCGGCAGTTGTATCACCTTCAATGGCAAGGTTCAATGTTTCATAACCCGGTTCAACATCCAAGTAATCTTGGGCTACTGCTGGCATAACCAATAAACAACAAAAAGTTGTTGATAACAAAATTGTAAATAGAACTTTCATACAAAACCTCCGATGATAAGTTTTAACGAATTAATTGAATTAATAAAAATTATTGTACTCAATCACCTCCTTGTCAAAGTTTTAAAATGAATTAACTAGATAAATCTAATTATAATCATATTCAAATTCACTAGCTGGACAACAATACAAATTATTTATAATGAATAAGCAATACCGAGATCAACAGTCCAACCATAATATTCTCTCAAAGTCAGATACTTTTGGTTTAACATGAAAGATTCATCCGCTTCATTACTAATATTTGTTAAATTAACAAAAAGCCCAATTTGTCGATTGAAACGATATTTGACGGATAAATCCCATCTTAATAAATCAGCGGTAAATCCATCCAACTCTTCCCGTTCACCAACAGATGATAAAGTCTTACCCTGGTACAACATGGACAACCTGGCTGACAAAGGACCATTATCATAACCAAGTGCAATATTTGCAATATCATCCGGCTGATCTGGCATATCACCTACACGAAATGTATCAACAACCGTTGTAACCACAAAAGGAAAGACAGGAATTTTGTCCGAAACCACATAAGAACGTGGAAAACGCGTTTCTGACCAAATATGTGAATAATTTACATTAATAACAAACCCATTAAAAGGCTTGGGCAGCCAATTAAGATTGGTTTGCCATTCCATCTCTAGCCCACGAATTTTAGTCTTGTATGGATTATTCTCAGGACGGTCGAGCCAGAGGCCTTTAAGGTCACTTGTAAATCCTTCAGCTTCAGGATCGAGAATTTTATGCCCTTCCCTCTCAAATATCAGATCATCAATATCTTTAGAAAACCCACCCAAAGTAAACAATCCAATTCTGTTACTGTAAAATGACAAAAAGATATCATAATTTGTAGCAATCTGGGGTAATAAATCCGGACGACCAAACTCTACCGTTTGCGCGGAGCCATGAATTTTACGTTTGGGAAGCATCCATGACAATCGAGGACGAGATAAAGTTCGAGTATATGCAACCCGAATATCAAACCAACTTGACGGTTTATACCTGAGATGAATCATTGGAAACCATCGACCATACTTGTTTGTCGCAGTTGTATCAGAAACAAAAGGATCATTAAGATCAGGTTCGTAAAACTCTTCTGCTATACTTCCTTTTCGTCCGGTCATATCATTAAATGTATGCTCATACCGTACACCTGGCATAAACATTAATGATCTTCCCAAATTAATCTCGGTCATTATATATCCAGCACCAACATTTTCAGAAGTTTCGTAATCATCCATATCAGCCAGTGATGAAAAAACATAAGTTGAATCTATCAGGTACGAACTTAGAAAATAGTCCAGTTCTTTACGGTCCAAGCCAATGGGGAAATCATAATCTCCACTTAAAAAGTTGCCTGCATCAAAATCAGGATCAACATAATTATAAATTGATGGAAAATGTGTTCCAGCAATTCTCTGAAATTCAAAATCCGGGTCTCCATATTTAGAATGATGACGCTCAAAAGCTTCACTGCTGGAATCTAATCGTTTGTTTGCATGTAAACGATCTCGAATTTTACTCTTGCTGGTATACTTTGCTCCGAATTTCAACTTTCCTGCAATATTATTTATAATCATATAGGGAATTTCAACATTAAACTGGGCATTATAATCACGTTCAAATGCTTTTTCTTCATAATAATTGCCCTGATACAAGAATG
This sequence comes from bacterium, assembly GCA_963693055.1. Lineage (GTDB taxonomy): Bacteria > Zhuqueibacterota > Zhuqueibacteria > Residuimicrobiales > Krinioviventaceae. The sequence goes on along the minus strand of OY843751.1, from coordinate 2,252,035 downwards.
TTTTGTCCAGATCATTAACTGCTGCTGCTATCAACTGATCAGCAGTTGCATATTGTGGCAACATGGATTGATCAAAAGCACTTTTTTCTTGAAAACGAAATCTGCTGTCATAAGGGTGCCGAGTCATAGAAGCAGTACGTGAAAGACGCCAATCGATCATACCAAAATACAAACTGTGTTCACCCGAAAATGAATTGGTCATAATATCTATTTGACGTTGACGATCGGTAGATCTATATTCATGCCAATTGCTGCCATCATTGTAAGAATTTTGTAAATTAAATTCATCTCGATTTAACCGGCTAAAGAAATTTGAAAACATAATTTTTCCATACTTTAGCTTGTAATCAGAAAGAAGGCTGAAACCCAGACGTTCACGAATTTCATCTACATATATTAGGTTAACCTGCCCTACGGATACTGGAGCATATTCTTCACCTTCACGTTTTTCACGTACAATTCCATAACTGGCTTCATATTGATCCGAACCACGTTGTGCTCTTTCCACATTTCCTGTAACCATTATACCCAATTTATCACTTATATAACGATTACTCAAAGTAACACTGCCTTTATATTGACCCAGTTCATCACGTTGTTGGTTGTATCCTTGTTGGAATCGCATATTTGATCGGAAACCCGATGGTGCTTCAGCAAGTTTGAAATTAACAACACCACCAAAAGCATCTGCATCCATATCGGGTGTAAGCGCCTTTGTGACTTCAATTCCATCTAATATTTCCGGTGAGATCATGTTCAAATCAACGCTACGGGTATCCAGATCCGTTGCCGGTACTTTTTCACCTCCAACGGTAATGGTATTATAAGTAGGTGATAATCCACGTATTACAATTTGATTACCTTCACCACCACTACGTTTGATAGAAATACCGGGTAACCTTCCTACAGATTCAGCAGCATTCGCATCAGGTAATTCCAATATTCTTTCAGAAGAAACAACATTTTTTATTGTATTAGACCGCAATTGTTGATTAATAGCAGCTATTTGCCCTTCAGCCTGTGCAGTAATTGTTACTGTTTCTCCTTCAACCACATCGTAAACCAGAGTAAAATCTACGACAGCAGGTTTGTTGGCATTTACAATCACATTACTTGAGCTTGATTTATATCCGATAAAAGTAACGTTCAGGGTATAATTACCAGGTGGAACCTTGGAGATGTAATACTTTCCGTCTAAATTCGTAGCAGCACCAATTGCAGTACCTTGAATGAGTACATTAGCCCCAGGTAAAGGATCTCCCGTAGACTTGTCTGTAATTTTACCTTGAATAACTGCAGAATAGACAGATAAGGTGAGTGTTAATTGTACCCCTAAAGTAATGAAAAGATATTGCAACCATCGCATTGTTATAACCTCCAATCGCATAAAATTCTGATAATTCTGGAAGATAAAAATGGATAAAAATATGTTACATCAAAATCAGTTATCTTTTTCTACATATATAACAAAATAACAAGATCAAAATAATTCATAACAATTATTAATCTTTAGTATAGTATTAATAAATAAAGCAAATATCCAGATAATAACTGTTAAATAATGTTTTTAACAGTATTAACATTTGTATATTACTACAAAATAAAGGGTAATTATCACATAATAGAGTACTTTCTAATTGTTTCACACATAATGATTAAAAATGGAAAAATTTTAGTTTAGTACATTATGCTGCTTTTTGTTTGATTGTTTGAATTGCACTTTGATAATTTGTCCAGTTTTGTTTCATACGTTTCTGTTTGGCTATTTGTAACTTTTGTTTTCTGGACTTGATCAGTGAATCCGCCTTACCAGTATATTTCAGCCAGGGCGGTACAAATCCTATACCGGAATGATAGCGTTTATGATTATAATATTCTATCTGTTCTTTGACAAGTTCGCACAGTTGATTAAAATCTCTGGCATCGTACGGATCTATCATTTCCCGCAGTGTCCGGTGATATCGTTCGATTTCGGCATTTTCGTTCGGACAGTGTGGATGTATAAAACGGTGTTCCATTGGGCAGTTGGCAAAGCACTTTTTGTACTCACTGCTAATATAACAGCTGCCATTATCGGATTGGATAACCTCCGGCTTTTTATTTGTTACCGCAAATGCTTCCAGGGTTGCCTCCTTAACTGTGTCACCTGTCATGCTGCTGCAAAGTTTGTAATATACAATACATCGTGAAAACACATCCATGTAAGACAATAGATAATAATCCCGATTTTTATACCGGACCACCATCAGATCGGTTTGCCAGACTTTATCGGGGCCTGTTAACATAGTATGAGCATTCCAATAATCTCGCTTTGGTCTCGGCTGGCGACGTACTAACAGATTGTTTTCTCTAAGGATGCGATACACGCTCGATGAACTCATAAAAACAATATTCTCATCAATCATGCGATACGCCATTTCTCTATGGTTCAGGTCCGTATGGGAAAGAGCATAAGATATGACTTTGGTCTTTTCTTCGTCAGTGATCTTGTTTATCTGGATTTTCAACGAACCTGCTTTTCCTTTTGGAGCCGGATTGAATGAGTAAAATGAATTGAGGCTGAGGCCCCATTTCCGGCATATTGATTCTTTACTCCATCCGTATTGGCATAGCGCTCCAGCATCCCTAACAGATCCATTCGCGTTGCAATATCCAGATGGCGGTAACGCTTTATTTGCGCAGTTTTTTTTTGAGCTCTAACGCTTCTTCAGTAACCACCGCTATGATTTCATCCTTGCGTTTCAGATCTGCTTCCATTTGCGAAACCTTGCGTTCCTGAGCTTTGGACATCTTGTGGAATACCGAATCCGCATTCTCGATCATCTGTCTCTGCCAACCATAAAATTGAACCTCACTAATCCCTTTTTGGCGACAATAGGCGGCAATCCCGTCTGGTGACTTGAGACCTTCTAACACTGTGCGGACCTTGAACTCTGATGTATACTTTTGTTTTGGCATGGATTTTATGCTCCTTTCTTTTACAAGATAATAATCCATGCACTAAACTAAAAATATTTTATTCTTAAACTTTATACGGAAACACTACGATTGTTGTATCTATGTCAGAATGGCCGAAAAGCTCCTGGACGTCTTTGACCTCCAATCCGGCAAAACGGTATTAAAGCCACACATCACAGCCATGGTTACTATTTATTGGGTTTTGTAAGGATAAAAAGATTCCTTGATTCGGTAATTACCAACCAGATCGTGTAAAATAGAAAAGTCCTATATCAATTTTGTTGATCCAACCACTCTAACAGGGAATTTATACTAGCTGTGGCGAGAGCAATGCACGTATCTGCCGCGCCGTAATACAATTGGATTGTGTCTCCATCGGAAGCGATAGTGTAGCCGCAGGGAAAGACAACGTTGTCTACATCGCCACGTTGCTCAAAAGGTTCATCAGGACCAAAAATCCATTCGTTACAACGTTTAAGGCAAATATGCGGTGCATGTAAATCAAACAAGGCCAAACCAAGCCGATAAATGGCACCTGCTGCATTTTGTCGCACTCCATGGTAGATCACCAGCCAGCCTTTTAAAGTTTTTATAGGGGGAGGTGAAAGACCAATTTTATTTGCATCCCACCACCCACCACGCCGCGCTTCCAGTATCAGCTTGTGGCTGCCCCAATGTCTTAGATCGGCTGAAAAGGACATCCACATATGTGCGCCTGGCGAACTAACCGGGCGATGTATCAATGCCCAATTCCCATCAATGCGATGCGGTAAAAGTACAGCATCTTTGTCTTCCGGCTGCATAATCAAACCATAGCGCTCAAAATGGTGAAAATCTTCTGTCAGGGCCAGAGAGACACCAGGACCATCGCGTGTGTAGGCAGTATAAACGACAGCATACTTGTTTAGTTCGCTAACAAAGGTTATACGTGGATCTTCAACACCCCACAATTCTTCCGGATAGTTTTCAGGATCGGGCAGGAAAGTGGGTTGGGGATCAATCTGCCAATCATTCATTCCATTGACGGAACGCGCAGCACATAAATGGGAATGCCCGCGGCGATCCTCAACCCGACACAAAAGCAAAGTCATACCATTGGGTAACAGTGTTGCAGCAGGATTAAATACCGTATGAACCGGATAAGGCCAATCGGCAGCAGTCAAAATAGGATTCAACTGGTAACGGTGAAAAAGTTCGGAATATTTTAGATTCATTTTGTTTGTGTCTCCATTGATAGTGAAAAATTCTCAGACAGGCGCAACTCTAACAAAGTCTGTAGAAACGCAAGTGTTGACTCGGCACCTTGATTTTCATTTGGGCGGTCAGGATGTAGGCCGTCCCGGCATCCCCCTGTTGTTGGATCATAAACAGGCAGGTTCAAGTCATTACGCCCCAAAAACCAATCAAAGGCACGCCGTGCTTCTTTAAGCCAGCGTTCGTCACCTGTGTTGCGGAAAGCTTCAAGACAGGCGGAAGCCATAGTTTGGGCCTCTACCGGTTGTTGATCAAATCTAGACTGTTCACCCCCACGTTCGAAAAATCCGTTAGAGCCGATAGGTACAAAATGCCCACCCATTGTTTCTGCTCTTTGTATTTCAGCCAGCCAACCGAGCGATTCCAGTCCGGCCTCAGTCATAGCCTTGTTCGGGATCCATTGACCGCACATCAGCATGGCCTGTGACAGTACAGCGTTACAATACGTTAATCCTGCTTCAAACCAGAGCCAATCATCAAATCGATTACTATGATACAACTTTAGTAAACGTTCAGCTAAATTATCGCGAATTTGACTGGCCTGGCGATCGCCATCAAAACGTCGCAGATATTCGTGTATACCAATGAGGGTAAAGGCCCAGGCCCGTGGGCTGGTTGTGTTGAGAATAGATGGCAAGGCTTGTTCAAACAGACTGCCGGTCATGCTTTGCAGGGCCGGGTTGCTGGAACGGCCCAAAACAGTTCCCAACGCCCACAATGTGCGGCCATGACTGTCCTCCGAACCACTTTTCTCTAGCCAGTTTCGCTGATAATTCATAAAGTTACGAAAACGGCCGGTTTCAGTATTGAATGCATAGCCGATAAATGCGAGATAACAAGAAGCCAGGTCCAAGGCTTCTCTGTTACCCGGTTCCAATTCTGCAAGAAAGGTGCTCACTATTAGAGCACGGGCATTATCGTCAATGCTGTATCCCTCGTAATAGTTGGGTATTATAAAAGAAGCGTGTTGTAACACACCGGTATCGTCCGTCATATGATGCAGGTGATCGAGTTTGATTGACGGCAAGACACTTGAACGTTGTTTGAGCGGTTTGATCACTAAACCGGCCGAAATGAAATGCCTGCGATCGGCGCTTGCGCGTTCAAAGCTTTCCATATAACGTCGTGCCACTTGCGGCCAAATCATATCACGTCCAAATACATAGGCTCGCTTTCGCATGGCGTGGCGCTGGGATTCGTTATCTAAAAGGTTAATCACCTGACTGGCCATTGCGTTCGGATCCTGAAAAGGAACCAAAACCCCTCTTCCTTTGGCCAGTATTTCTTCTGCATACCAATACGGTGTCGAAATAATGGCTTTACCTGCACCCAGAGTATAGGCCAGTGTACCAGAGGTGATCTGCGCTGCATTGAGATAAGGTGTAATGTAAATATCTGCCGCCCCAATGAACTGCACAAGTTCATCTAAACTGACAAACTGGTTGTAGAAAACAACATGGTTCTCCACACCTTTCTCCTGAGTCAGCAATTGTAGGGATAAACGATAAGCTTCACCTTCGTGTTGAATGACATGTGGGTGAGTGGCGCCAAGGATGATGTATACCAAGTCAGGATAACGGGCGACAATGGCAGGAAGTGCCGAAATAACAGTCTCGATGCCTTTATTCGCAGAGAGCAGGCCAAAGCTCAGTAAAACGGTTTTGCCCTCAACACCAAACAGATCTTTGTGAAAGCTCGGGTCGACAAAAGGCACGTCAGGAATTCCGTGAGGAATAAAATCTATCTTATTTGGTGACACTTTATAGACTTTTTTTAAAAATTCTACACCCCGTTCACTCATAACAACCAACCGATCGGATAGCGCTGCGACTTTTTCCAAAACACGACGTTGTTCAGGACTGGGATCGCGTAAAATCGTGTGCAAAGTTGTGACAACAGGCATGCACAGCTCGCGCAAGAGCGCCAGGATGTGACTGCCAGCTCGTCCACCAAAGATACCATATTCGAATTGAAGACATGTGAGGTCAACATTATTGATGTTTATAAAGTCAGCGGCACGGCGATACGAGTCGATGTCCTTTTCTGTCAATTCAAAACGTACACGGGGTGGATAAACGTATCCGGTTTCTTTGTCATTTACGGGTAATGCAATGCATGTTGTATCGCTGTATTCGGCAGCAATGGCTTCACACAAATCAGTAGTAAATGTGGCAATTCCACATTGGCGGGGCAAATAGTTACCAATAAAAGCAATGCGTTTTATTATGGGACCTTTAAATTCATCTATCATAGTGGTTCTCTTTGTGTTTTTTTTTAACCAAGAAAGAAAATGGTTTGATTTAAACAAATCTATTTAAAAGTGACAAGCGGTGCAGCTCTGTTTGCCACAATCTCTTTTTGTAAGGAGTGGATCTGTATAAATTTTTCGTTTTGAAACAAGAATTGAATTGAGACCTCTTTTTCACCATGCTCTAATTTTTGGATATCTATGGTTGTAAGGTCAATAATAAATTTTGACATCTTTTGAAAATGTATATACATGGCCGCTAAATTTACCATCGCTTCAAGTGCTTTTGGATTTTTAAATGCAATTGTGGTAAGCATCCTCCAATAGTGCCATCCTGTTATGTTATTAAATCCTGCTTTTATACCAAGTTTTAGGAATGCTTTTGCTAACTTGAATTTTTTTCTCAAAGTCGGTCTGTATTTATAATCTGGTTTCAACTGAAGGCCCATATGGATGGCTCTCTCATAATAGCGTTTTGGCTCATAGATATATTTAATAACCTGGACATAGTCTTTCAAAACATCAATCCTGGGTCTTAAAGTGATAAAGTTTAAGCCGCTGGTCATTTGATCTATTAAGGACATGTCCTTCCTAAGTTCAGATCCCTCTTCTATCAATCGACCCTCACTTTGCAAACGCCGGGATAATTGCGTATTTGGAAGTGCATACAACGTTCCCAGCATTGCCATGCATATCCCTGAATCCTGAATACAGCTGATCATGTTTTCAGCGGTTTGATCGGTTTCATTATCAAAACCAATGATAAAACCTGCATTGACAATCATGCCATAAGCGTAAATCTTGCTTATCGCCTTATCAATGGAAATGTTGATATTTGCGGTCTTGTTTGTCTGTTTTAATATTGCATTATCCGGCGTCTCAATGCCAATAAATACAAACCTGAAATCCACATCTTGCATCATTTGTAAAAGCTCCTCATCATCGGCCAAATTTAATGAAGCTTCTGTTGAAAAATAAAAGGGATAATGGTGTTCAATAGACCACTCCTTAATTACGGGCAGTACTTTTCTAACATTATATTTGTTACCAATAAAATTATCATCCACAAAGTCAATATGCCCCCGATAGCCAAGATCATAAAGCTTTTGGAGTTCTTTTATGACCTGCGCTTCGGTTTTGGTCCGCGATTTCCGGCCATTGAGTTCTATAATATCACAAAATTCACAATTAAAGGGACAACCGCGGGAATACTGTATCCCCACCTGGATATAATCTTTGAAACGAATTAAATCGAACCTTGGGACCACAGCTCGGGTCATATCTGCTCTCTCATCTGACCTGTATTCACCTCTCTTACTGCCTTTTTCCAAATCTTGTATGAACATGGGAATGGTGACCTCGCCTTCACCAAGTACAAGGTAATCTGCTGATTGATACATTTGGGGTTGCAACGTTGGGTCCGGTCCGCCGATAACAACGGGAAGACCATATTGATGTGCTTTATTAATGATAGATATCATACTTTTTTGCTGAGGAAGCATACCTCCAATACAAACAATATCTGCCCACTCAAAGTGCTCATCCAGTAAAGGTTCAACATTTTTATCAATCAACTTGAATTTCCACTGCTGTGGTAACAAAGCAGCTACAGTCATCAAGCCCAGGGGCGCGGCAGGATATTTTGCTCCCAAAAGCTTACATATATCAGTGTAATTCCAGTAACTATATTCTGAAAATTCAGACTGTATTATGAGGCACCGGGTTCCTTTTTCCAATAAATTTTTCATACACAAGCCTTTCAATTATATCATTATAAATTTGATAAACATCTGGTTTACTTTTGTTAAGCTAAAAATTAAAAAAGTAGCAAATTCACCAGTAAAAATAATGTTACTGTTCTTTTCAATCCAGACTATCTATTTTCAAGAAAAAGTAAACACATATCTTTAATCCATCAATTTTGTATTCCAGATTTCAGTTCTTCAAGAGTAGCTTTCCTGATATTTACAATCTTGGTTTTAAATTTCAATTCTTGCCCGGCAAGAGGATGATTTGAATCGAGAACGACTCTAGTTGCATTAAATGATTTTACAACCACTTTAATCTGCTGACCATTTTTCATTAGTTTGTTTAATCTTTGGCCATTTTGTAAAGTAATGTTCACGGGGAAAAGATCTCGCGGATATTCTTTAAAAAGTTTTTCATCAACAAGTCCATATGCATCTTTGGGTTCAATTGTACCACTTTTTTTATCACCACTTTTCATTCCAATTATTGCATTTTCCAATCCTGGAAGAATGTGATGATACCCAACAAGAATATGCAACGGTTTTTGTAGGGGCGTTGAATCTATTATTTCCCCTGAATCCAAACTCAGTGTATAATAAAGTGTGACCACTCTATTCTTCTCAACATACATTAAAGTCTCCATTTTACTTTGTTATATTAGTTGTAAAATTTGTGTGTTTCAAAAATGGATTGTATTGCAAGTATTGAATGATCATTATACTTATAAAGGCAAATAATAAAGTACAAAATATCATATCAATCCTAATTTTTCCTAATCTGACTTGAAATTTTTTAATAAAAACTGAAATAACAAGACGCCAATGTTAAAATTTTTATCTAATTTTTGTTGATGATATAGTTTTCTGGCTTTAATATTAGTCTCGACAACCAGCGTTTCTGCCAAATTTGAACTTTTTGTCAAAATAAGCGCTGTTCGATAAAGACGACGTTGAAATGGCAACGCGAGTTTTTTATAAGTATTGGACTCTTTATTGTTTTGAAACTTTGTTTTTTTCATATATTGTTCAATTAACTTTTTTTTGTGAAAAATGTTTGATAAACAATAACATAACTCCGTTCACCAAGAAAAAACAATATGTTGGGATTCAATAAATCGAATCAATAGAGACATCCTAATTTGTATCCAAGATTATCGGCAATCCGTCTTTCCCAGCGCCGACAATGATCACTTTGGTGTTTTGAGAGCTTGCGAGTTTTTCCGTGGCTTCTATTCCCTTCCAACGCAGCAATTGCTCGCTGATACCTGCTGCCACAATAGTCTGAAAATCGGCAATACCCTTTGCTTCTATCCGTTTTCTGTCAGCTTCCTGTTTCTCTTTCGTCAGTATAAATTCCATCCGCTGGCTCTCCTGATCGGCTTTTTGTTTTTGCTCAATCGCTTCGGTTAGCTGAACCGGCAGCGCTACATTACGCAATGGAGTTGTCTCTATAATGACACCGCGCGGCGAAACAACTTTGGCAAGCTCTTCCTGAATGGCCATGCCAAGCTGGTCACGTTCGGTTGAATAGAGGGCGCTAGCCTGAAAACTTGCCGTAACGGCGCGGCTGATGGAACGAAATTGCGGGATTAGAATAATGGTTTCATAGTCGCCTCCGGCAACAGTCTTGTAAACGCGTGCCGAAGAGTCTGGATTTAGCCGGTAAAGTGCGCTTATCTCTAAACCAATAGTTAGCCCTTCACGCGAGAGCACTTCCATGGTTTCCTTGTGTTCTTTGGTCTGAATGGAAAATTTGATTACACGTGCAAATGGATTCACCAAGTTGATACCAGAAGGAAGCGTTCTTTCTGACACAATACCAAAAAAATCAACAACTCCAACGTGCCCTGCCGGGACCTGTGTAAAACATTGAATCATTGCAAAAACCCCAAATATCACTAAAGCCAAAAGGCTTCCGTTTTTTACAGTCTGATATGCTACATTTTTCTGCTTTACCATCTGCCTGGCATGTCGCCATATAAAAAAGGCTGTAATGGAAACAAGTACTGCTATAATAAAGATCATGCTATTCTCCCTGATTTAATATTTCTTTCAACAGAAAAAAGTTGTTATTTCCGGTAATTGTTCTTTTCTGCAAGTTAAAAACACTCCCGGCAAGTATTTACAACAACAATCCTGTAAATTGATTTTTTTTATTAGTAATGTTGCTAATAAAGCATTAAAAACGCAGAAGGTTATATCCTTCATTTACTCTTATCTTTTTCTTGTGACTGAGCTCTAGAATCTGAATTCCGGTACATTAATTTCCTCTTTTTGTCTCCATATCGTGATCTTGTGGGAGTATATTTAGGCGACCAAAGTCCACTCAACCAGTAAAAAAAATCTCTCACCCGCCCACCAGGAGAACGTGTTCCGCCTCTGATGTTTTCTGAATTCGACATATTGTTGATCTTCTTTCTCTTTATTTGCTTGTTAGCGAATTATGTCCTATGAAAACGTTAGCCCACTAACTTGTTTTTTACAATCAGTTAATCAGGTCTATACTCACAAAATTTTAAACCGGACAATTAATCTCATTAATAGTCATATAAATTTATCTAATTGAGAGGTAGACTGTGAGTAATTGGGTTTGATAAAACTGTAAAGCGCTCGGGATATAATATTTAATGTTTATTCATAGAATCGTTTTTTCAAAAACGTCTTCCTCCTCCATGTCGTTTATTTTTATCTGGTCGAGGCCGAGCTTCATTAACTGTGATACTTTTACCTTTCAAGTTCTTGCCATTTAAGCCATCGATAGCAGAATGTGCTTCATTTTTAGAAGACATCTCTACAAATCCAAAGCCTTTTGAATCACCACTGTATTTGTCCTTGACAAGGGTAACGGAATCAATCTTGCCAAAAGCTTCAAATGGTTCTCTTAAATCATCTTCGGTTACGTCAGATGACAGATTACCTACATAAATATTCATAGTAATTTCCTTTTTGATTAAAATGTTCACAACTTTTTTGGATTAATAATCGCTATACAATCCAATACTTATTAGTAAAAAGTTCTAGACGGCATTGTGTTAAGTGCCAAAATCGTAAAAGTGTTATCAGCAAAGATGAATCTGGGGCATATCATTTTAAGCATAGATTTCACATTCAAAAGTATGTTGCTAAAAATCTCAATAGAGGAACCACTTTTAATAACTTTACCAATGTAATCATCATGGTCAATATTCATGATCTGAAGAAATTCTGGATTATTAGTCTCATAGAATGATTTCATAGAAGGCTTGCTGGCATCAAGATGTTCTTGAAGTCTTTCATTAATTTTCATACCAACAAATATAATATTTCCATCGCTCTGCATAATTACCTCTATCCTTGCTGATTTGTTCGAAATCTGATACATTTCTAAAAAAAAAGTTGGATTTGATCAATAAATTAAATCTTATTCCAAAAAGAGATTATTACCAGTTTTCTCTAAACACGAACACTATTTTTTGTCTTTCCATTGAATTGCCTCTTGGTCCATTTCTTGTTTCTTTTTAGTCTTGGCCTTTTCCTGAAGCAACTTTTGTTTTTGTTTCTTTTCATGATCTTTTTTACCTTTGTCACCCATGTTATGACCTCTTTTATTTAAAAAAGTGAACAAAATAATCGTTGTTTTTTTTTAATATCAAACATTTTTTCAAAAACAACGCATTAATTTATCGTAACGATTCCCTGATCACATCAAGTATTGATTGCTCGGACGGATCGTCAATGCGCGCATTGGGGAAGCCCGATTGATACAAGAAAGCAGATACACCATTTGCTGATAAAGTAATGATTTTCAACAATAGCTGCTCTTCCAAGTCCCGCCCTCTTTCATTGCGTTACTGAGGCTACACCCTATCAGAATAGCGGCCGTAACACAAAGCGCCACTGCGGCCCCAATGTTCATTTTAAATTTCACAAAACACCTCTTTTTCATGTGTAACTATTATTGTAAAAAGAAGGGCAAGCTTTTGGTTAATGGCCGATGCCGCCAAAGGCTTGCGTTCTCTTGTTTCTTTATTGTTTATTAACCAGCTTTTTGATTGATTAAACTTGAATTTTAAACAATCTATTGCTGAACATAGAATTCAATACGACGATTCTCCGCACGGCCTTCTTTCGTATTGTTATTCGCAATGGGTTCCATTTCACCTTTACCAACTGTCATCATACGATTTCCTGCTATACCTCTTTGTGCCAGCCAATTTTTAACGGCCTGGGCACGGCGCAACGAAAGCGCTTGATTATATTCATCGCTGCCCTGACTGTCTGTGTGACCGGAAATTTCAATCTGCACATCAGGATTGGCAACAAGTGCGTTATAGGCCTTTTCCAGAATACTTGCAGAGTTTGCCGTTAAAGTCGCTTTATTGGATTCGAAATTAACTCCTTTAAGGACCACTTTTTTGCCTTTTTCAAGTTTAATCATTGGCTTTTTAATATCGTCTTGACTATCCAACGGATTCGTTTTATTTGTGATCTCGGCGCCATCGGCTACACTACCACCATCCGTGTCGATTTTAATCGGACTGGTTTTATATTTATTTACTTCATCGCCATCGCTCAGACCATCGCCATCCGTGTCTGCTTTGGCCGGATCAGATTTGTATTGATTTACTTCCACACCATCATTAATACCATCGCCATCGGAATCCTCTTTTAATGGTTTGGATTTATATTTAACTTCATCACCATCATTCAGACCGTCTGCATCGCTGTCCTCATTGAGTGGATCAGTTTTATATTTTTTCACTTCATCGCCGTCGCTCAAACCGTCTGCATCACTATCTTTCTTGAGGGGATAGGTTTTGTATTTATTCACTTCATCGCCGTCACTCAAACCGTCTTCATCGCTGTCCTCATTGAGTGGATCGGTTTTATATTTTTTCACTTCAACGCCGTCGCTCAAACCGTCTGCATCACTATCTGTCTTTAGGGGGTAGGTATTGTATGAATTTACTTCAGCGCCATCATTCAAAGCATCGCCATCTGTGTCCGCATTCTTGGGATCAGTCCCCAGTTCTTTTTCAACCTTTTTAGTTAATCCATCATGGTCAGCGTCGGAATCCGCACCGGAAGTGCCGGTAAACAAAAGTCCGATAAGAAAGCCAAAGTAACCATCATGTTTCTTATTGGTAAGACTATTATAATTGGCGCTCGTGCGTTGACGCCCATCGAGCTTGTCTGACATAACCAGATTATATCCTCCACTCAGTTCCAAAAGCATTTGGCTGCCGAGCCGTGTCTGAATGCCGGCCCCCATTGGGACCATTGGCAAGTAATCTGAACCTGTTTCAGCAATGTCTTTGGCTACACCAAAACCACCATATAAGAATGGGTTCAACTTTTCCAAAGAAAAAGGAACAAGCAGGAACCTGATATCAGCCGTGACGGTTTCTGTTTCATACACGCTCGGAGCGTTGAGTTTGGTGTATCCCACACCGAGTTGACCCAGCAATACAGGAGAGATTATTTTATATTGCAGATATCCACGATACTGAACTACCCATTTGTCAGCATTGCTATTATCACCAGCAGCGCCACCAGCGGCAAAACCAAATCCTATATTAGGATTGTCGAATTGTGCATAACTTGGTATAATGGCTAAAAGCAATATACCCAGCAATAAATAAAACATGACTTGTCTCATTTGGAACCTCCAATTTGGATTAATAATCAAAATAGATGCAACACAGTTTGAGAATCTAAAATAAAATTTGGTAAGGCTTGGTGTCCTTTTCCGGTAGTATATGGTTAGACAACCAACATTTCAAAGCTGGATGAAATCATCTTAACAACTGCAAGGAACCAACCAGCTCACGGCATGATTATCAAATAACTTTTCGTCCGCGAATAATTTTAACCAGAATTACGATGACGGCAATTACCAGCAGAATGTGGATGAACCCGCCCATAGTATAAGATGATACCAGTCCCAAAAGCCACAAAATGATCAGTACAACAGCGACAATCCATAACATAACTTGCTCCCTTTTCTATTTTTCTATTTCAACTAAACTCGTGTAGATTGGTGCTTGAACATATGGGTTAACATTGGTATAGATAATTATCAAAATCTCGTTCAGCCAATTATTGAAATTAGAGTTTTTGTCATACTGATCAAAAAAACAAAAAGCATAGGCATAGGTTTTCTGCACCAGATATTCAGCGCCTATGGTACTTCGTGCCAATCGAATCGCGTTGGTATATAAACTATCCATATGCTCGATTGACAAATCCTCAAAAAGCTGCTTTTCACTATTTGTCATGTTCAATACCTTTTGTTTACTACATTTTCTTTATTGTTAACTCTATCATGGTGATCAACTACTTGGGACCAAAGCGATTCTCTCATGATTTTTCAATGAGTCATTTTTCATAAAGATTACAGTGCCACCCATTTCAAGTACTTTTTCGATGATGATATCCACCACGTCATCGATAACATCCCATAATTCCACATGTTTTGAACGTACAATTGTTGTTTGATCTACTTTTCGAAGACTACCCTTTACATGATAATCTTCTTCAACATATAACATGGGGCCTGTTTCAGTTTCAGCGGATTGCCCTACTGCATCAATTCCGGAGACGACATTACTCGCTTCTGCCGCCTTTGTCAGTTCACGTAAAGCATTATTATTTGAGCCGGATATGGCTTCTTTAATAACTGGCCAGACAATTTTTCCCAAATCATGAGGAGAGGTTATAATATAATTACCTTCAATGTGTCCGATTAATGCGTCCCGATGGGTTATCAGGGTTTCAAAAATGGACAGGTTGTTTTTTTCGCCTACAACTACAAGGTAAAGCGGGTCCTGATCATAATAATGAATAAAATGCTGGTCTGTCTGGCGGAAAAATTCTTTCAATTGGGAGTTTCTAAATGCCTGATTATCAGAATGATCTGCGTGAATAAAAGATTCAAACGGGAAATTTGAGTTTTGGATCGAAATAAGTTTGTCCCGAAAAGCTTCATAAAGAATGCTTAATTGATCACTCAATGACAAGACATAATAATGAATACTCAATTGCACTGCTTAACCTCTTTTGTTTCTAAATTTCTTCATAATCTTTTCCATTGGATACAGTTTTAGACTATTATAGTTACTCAAAATTAACCATAATAACAATCGGGCAAAAGATTGAATTTAGAACTAATTCCCAAGTTTGATAAAGGACTAGAGCTATTTGAGGGAAAAATCAAATTTCAAGAAAACTGTGAATTTGTTATGCAGTTAGTATGTATCAGGAGGTTGTTATAATTGCTAATAATGGAGTGAATGATAATCAGTATATGGGGACGATTATATTTGGCCTTCATTGCGGATATGTGCCGCAATCTGAAGTCGGCTACTGAGTTCCAGCTTTTCCAGGACATTGTGCACATGGCTCTTGACGGTATAAGTGGAGATGTGAAGTGATTCCGCGATTTCTTTGTTGCTCAGACCTGCAGTAATCAGGTTGATAACTTCACGTTCCCGGTTCGTAAAGCGGACCGAGTCGGCAGGTATGCCATCTTTGTTTTTGAGGGCCATTTCGATGATTTGTGTAAACAGTGATTGGGTCAAACCCGGGGGCAGTACTTTGGCGCCCACAGCAACGGATTTGATTGTTTCGATCCAATCTTGCGAAGGGGCGTTTTTAAGAATAAAACCGGAGCCACCGGCTTTAACAAATTCGACAATATCGACGTGATCGGGAAGGATGTCCATGGCAATGATTTTGACCGTTGGTAATTCTTCAAAAAGTTGCTTCATCAACATTAAACTGTTTACTTTTTCCAATCCCAGGTCTAAAAGGACGATATTGGGTAATTCCCCCAGCTTGTTGAGTTGTTGCAGAATATTACCATCTTCAGATCGTGCAATGACATTGAATTCATGATGATCATTGAGCATAGCTGCAATGCCTTCCCGAAGAAGGTCATTGTCTTCAATTAGCAAAATTTGTATTTTTGTCATTAGCATCTTTCAAAATAGTTGGAAATAATTATCGGTGTCAGTTTGTCTCAAATTATTTTATCAAAAACCTACCCTAATCTATTAACCTCAAACCAGAACCTATTATTTCTAACCTGTAGAAAAAATCCAAATGTATTATATCACCCGGAGGAGGTATCAGTACAATTACCATCTAAAGTAGATATTATACTAACAAATTCTGGAGAACATAACAAGGTTTTTTTGCTAAATAGCACATTAACTCACAAAAAAATAACTATGCAATTTTTAAAAATAATCGTTGCCTCTTAATTAATGTAACTATACTAAAATTGCGAGAAATAAATTATAGGCCCTAAATTGATAAAAGAATATAGCAAAGCAATAAAACCTGCTATTTTAACTGCTTTTTCAAATCCGAAAAAATTTAAATTACCCATTTAAATAAATCAGCCCACTTTGTAGAGTCCGGTTGTGCTGATAACTCGTATAAAGTGAAATCAAGATCTTCATCAGCACGATTCACATTAAAACCCATCGCCTTTAACTCATCGAATCTGATGAATTGGTTCGGATTCGAAAACCCGGTGACCAGTTTCTTTGCGATTTCATCATTCTCCCCTGATACACAGTTCCCTATGTCCAGTGCTCTTTTTACAGCATCGATGGTCGCGTTAACAGAATCATAGTTATTAGCGGTTTTCTCATCAATGTTCTCATAGCTGGTTTCAGATACAAAACTGGCTGCGATGTCCCAGGCATCCTTTACAGATACATTATCACCGCTGGCATCGATGATTCTACACTGTAACGTTTCGATGGCGTCAAATTGCAATTTGTTCACAACATTGAAACCATTTACAGAAAAGTGAGATATCGCTTTTTCACTATTCTCAGGAGTGTTTGGATCATAGCCAGGTGTAATTGGAGTAATTGACCCAAATGTTCCGAGGGTAATAGAGCTTGATGATAATGCGATTAAGCCAGACAATCTCACAAGAGGTGCTGGTATAATTACATGTAATTCATCCACTGATTTCTTCAGAATTTCAAGTGTCTGCGAAATTACATCGTAATCCGAGTCATTTGCCTGGATTAAAAGATCAAGTTTCGCTAGTTCGATGCCATGTAAACTGTTATACATCGAATCTACCGTACGCCAATTGATGCCGGACTTTCCGCACATGATTGAGAGTAAGGGGGTTTGTCTTGCATCAGCTATGCTCTGCAAGTTTTGATTAACTACATCAGGTAGTAACATTTCTTTCATGTTACCTCCTAATTTTAATAAAAATTTATGAGTCCTATTGGCTCTCATTTATAAATACAAGGAGAGTTCAATTTTTTGGTATTTTTTTTGAAAAAAAATGAAAAAAATAGATTAATTTCATCATATGATGATTTTGGGAAAGTCTCAAAAAGGGTATAATGTTGAGGAATTAAGAATTAGAATATGAGACGACTTTTGAGACACAATCAGGCATAAAAAAAAGCCTGAAAATTCAGGCTTTTAAAGTGTCTCAAAAACGTTGGATTTTGAGCAACTATATCAAACTTCTTGTTTAAACTTGCGCATGCAGCGTTTAGGACGTACGCTCAAGGGGCCTTTATAAGGCAGCACGAGGCGGCATGAATAACATATTCAAGTAAGAACACAAAAAGCCTCAGAATTTTTCTGGGGATTTTTTGGTTTCAAGGGATATGATTTAGAGGTCATTCTGAATTCACTTCGGGACCGGCCCCGCAAGAAGCCTCTGAGATTATTCAGGGGATTATATGTAGAACAAAATTTATTTCGCTTGCCCGGTACAGACGGACCCGGCAGGCAGGACACGACTTGACGCATCATGTATCTTTATTCGCAGGCGGACCTCATGATAAAATAGGATTAAAATGCAAAGCCCCCAGAGTATATTCGAAATGAGAGTTAAAAGGGATAATCAGAGTTGTAACGGAGACAATCTCCCTCATGAACAGTTTCATAACGTCAATTCAATCCTGTCATATTTTATCCTATAAATCATAATTCAGACAAAAAAAACGCCGGGCACTGCATGGTTTGCAGTGAGACGGTGCTAAATTGTTTAGTATATTTCGTAATTCTAAACTCGTAAAAACAGAATGTATACCGGATAAGAAAAACCTGGGCTATAAGCCCAGGTTAATAACTACTCTTCAAGATTCACAATTCTAATATCCCAATCAAAAATGTTATAATAGGAATCTCGGCTTTTATTAAATTCAAGAACATCTGTAACATCATTTGTTAACACATTATATTTTCTGAATTTAATTTTTGTAAAAATTTCCATGTGTCTTGAAAAATGTTTAAAATATAAAGAATTATCAAAGTAAAACAAATTTTGATTATGGCCAATATGATCATATTGAAACAATTCAGTCCTTTCTTTAGTCACAGAATCAAACATATCAATCTGATATTCTCCTGCATCACGATTATACGAATACAACGCCAATGAATCACCATTCAACCACACAAAATCATCTACATTTGTCGCCGCATGAATGAGCTCATTTTTCCGCAAATCGAAAAAGACCAATTCCCGTTTAAATGTTTTTGAATTAACATAAATTAATCCAACATAATCATTAAAAGGATTACTCTTTTCTTCAATACAGCTCCTATCCCAAAACGATAATCCGGTTTTGTTTTCAATATTACAGCATATTATTTCATTCAAGGTTTTCTTGATCAATACGCGGTGATATTTATTTTTATCATCAATTGTCAACACGCCAATATAAACTGTTTCCTCTTTTTTCAATACCCATTCAAAACGGACAATTTCACGGTATTTGTGATTGATTATACTTTTCAAATCCATTGAAAACGATTTTCCTGGCACATTCACGTTCAAAATATCACCATATAAGATAATCCATATATCCTGCCCATAATTTAATGCCGAACTATTTAATTCGGGAAGGTTTTCTATTTTTTTGTTTTCAATATCAATCTTGTATAAATGATTATCAGATGCAAAACCAATGAGTCCGGTGTTTGAAAAAAACTTCATTACCAGAAAAGACCCTGATAATTGTGTAAAAAAATCTGTTACCAATGAATCGTTACCAATATCATAAACTACTAATCTTTTCTGGTCATTTGCCGCGGGTTCCATATAAACCATCCAGGGTGTTTCAGCAGACATTATGGTCTTTGAAAACAATATAAAAAACAGAATCATTTTCGCTTTCATTAATTTGCCCTAATATTTTTCTTGATAATTATAATATTGTGTTCCCATCCACTGAAGCCCTGCAGCAGGCCCATATCCACCGCTAAAAACGGCTGATGATAATCGTGTAAACACCGAATTCCCGAACAACTGGTTTGCTAAGAAAGCACCGCCGACTGCTTTTCTTATTGACCTTGCACCTTGTTGAAGGCAAACATCCCGCGAGATATATTGCCACGGAGGGCGTTCTGACGCCATAAATAAACCTTTTCGTGCAGCAACTGCGCCATGAAGATTTCCTTTCCCAAATCGTACAATAGAAACATTCATATCATTCGTATTTACTATAAAATAGGAGCCATTTGCCATATTTCCCTCATGTGCATACCTGCCGATTTGACCCTTTTTAAATTCAAAGGAGCTTTCACCTTTTTGGGGAACCAATAACTCTTGTATAATTTCTTCTTCTTTCTGCGTTTCAGCAGCAAACGTTTGAATATGGTCAGGTGGCTTTGTAAAACGTAAAAACAACTCACTTTCCAGTATAGTAGGACCAATAAAATTAAATGCGGTGCCAATTACTGAACCCATCTGATTATCAATAATATTACCAAACCCCGTATTATTTCTTGCCATATCCCATAATAATCCTGATCCGGTTTCCGCACCAAGCACAGTCATTGCTGTACCTGCTCCTTGTAAAAATGATGTTGAGGTAAAAGCACTAATGCCGCCAGCTGATAATACGCCCAGAGCTCCAAACGCCGCTCCAATACCAAAATTCTTGCCAAAATTAGACGGATTGCCAGAAAAAGCTCGAATTAAGCCGCTTGTTATAATTGGCATCAAAAAAGCCCACTCTCCATCCGGATCAACCATAATCAGCGGATTATTACCGCAATACACATACGGGCTGAATCCCTGTCCGGCGGGGTCTGGCACAAACCAGCGCCCAATACCGGGATTATAGTATCTTGCTCCAAAACCGCAGCAACGCGGAGGTGCGCCTATGGAGTATAACAAAGTCCAATACCCGAGTCAAGCTCTTTTGGCGAGAACCGGTGGGTAAAGACCGCCCGGAGGTCAGAAACCGCAAAGCTCTCAGAACATTCGCAATGAGCGCAAAGAGGTATAATTCAACCGTGACAGAGACAATCTACCCTATGATCTGTTTTACAACGTCAACTCAATCCTTTAATCCTACGAATCATAATTCAGACAAAAAAAGCTCCGGTCACTGTATTGTTAGCAGTGTGCCGGCGCTTAAAGTAAAAACCCGCACCAATTGGTGCGGGCAACGGACTATTCAGTATAATCGACAAATATCGTTTCGTTATTATTCTTTCTCCTCAATAAACAGCTCAATTTCATTTGATAATAAATTTCCGGTCCATACATCTTTATTATATCTTTTTGATATTTGGGATCTATATAATAACATTAGATTATATCTCCCAGTAAAACTTTTTGGAATAACATTGTCAATTCGAAACATTAAATTCAATTTATCATTTGGTTTTATTTTATAAATATTATCATACATTTTACCAAAACCATGCTGTTCTGCATCAATATTGTAAAAATCGATTATCGAGTCATTTTTACTTATAAATAACTCGAATAAAATTTCATTAAAAAAAAATGTTAATTCCTTATTGGTTTTATTTTCAATCCAAGTATGTAAAAATAAACTATCATTTTTTATATAATGACTATTATTTGTTTCAATGGACATAATCAACATTGGATTTACATATAACTGAGAATTTTGACGATTACTACCACATCTTATATTAGTAGTTGATAATAGCAAAATAAAATAAATCAATAATCTACTTTTCATTATGATCCTCATATAAAAGTATTAATACCTTCGTGGCATTTTATAGATAAAATGCCACCATTTTTGATATTCTTCACCTATAAAATGTGAAATATTCCAAGAAGAAATGGACTTCCCATTTAAACCTTGATTTCTATAAGAAGCTATCCAAGCTGGTGTTTCTATTGCGGCAGTAAAATCGAATCTCTCTAATTGTGTCATATTATTAACACCTTCAGTAGAAAAATCATGAGATAAAAACTGATTTCGATGAATACTTTCGTGAAAAATATTAGTTTTTAATGTATTTACATCAGCAAATGAATTATCACTATAAATTGTTCGGACATTTGGATTATCAGTAGTCGCTGCTTCTCAATTTGGATGATCTTGAAATACTTGATTATTTGGATCATAAACACCTTCTCCTCCGAAATAATCAATAGCTCCTTGAAAATCCTCTGAACTTGCAAATTGCTCAAATACCTGTTGATCAGATTTCCAAAGATTTCCACGTAAGGTATTTTGAAACTGTTCAGTTGATATTAAGCCAAATGCAGCACCAGAAATACTTCCTCCCTTTAAACCTTGAGAAAACTTATTACCGCTTAAAGATGAATTTAATCCTCCTATTAATGCACCCTGTCCTGCACCAGTAATAATATTTTGAAATCCATACCATGCTGATGGATTGCCAATCATACTCAAACCTGTGCCTAAAGCACCTACAGAGGCAAATCCTAAAAAATCCCAAAAATTGCCATGTTTAACCTCATCCCAATGAGTAAAGACATTAATAGCTGCACCAAAAACAAATTGCCAAAATTCCCCATCCGGGTCCACCATAATCAACGGATTATTACCGCAATACACATACGGGCTGAATCCCTGTCCGGCGGGGTCGGGCACAAACCAGCGTCCAATGCCGGGATTATAGTATCTTGCTCCAAAACCGCAGCAACGCGGAGGTGCGCCTATGGAGTATAATAAAGTCCGATATCCGAATCAAGCTCTTTTTGCGAGTACTGGTAATTATTATCGTTGTTCCCTGAAGCGACCAGGGTTTCACCAAATGGGGTATAATCGCGGGTCATGTCAGAGTTGCTCAAGCGTCGTGTACTGCAAATCTGATTCAGTCCCCATCCCGTAAGTAACGGATCACGCTCCCTCAACTCGCGGCACTTTTCCTCCGGGATTTGAAAGCTCAGGACCAGCCCCGCAAGAAGCCTCTGAGATTATTCAGGGGATTACATGTAGAACGAAATTCATTTCTTTTGACCGGCGCAGACGGACCCGGCAGGACCCGACTTGACACATCATTTATCTTCATTAGCAGGCGGACCTCTTGATAAAATAGAGCGAAACTGCAAATCACCCAAAGTATTCAAAATGAGAGTTAAGAGATATAATCAAAGTTGTGACGAAGACAATCTCCCCATGATTAGAATTACAACGTCCATTCAATCCTGTAATCCTATAATCCTATGAATCATAATTCAGACAAAAAAGCGCCGAACACTGTATAGTTAGCAGTGTGCCGGCGCTTGAAATTGTAAACTTGTGCCAAATATACTAGTTTGGATTTAATAATTCCTATATATAATTGTACAAAACAATTCTTTTCCAGTGACAGTGGCAAAGGCTTCTTGGTATTATACAATTACTAAAGATTGAAAGGTATTTCTTCAACTTTTAAAAGTTCCATTATGTTACTATTACTATCAACTCGTTTTTCAATATATGCGATATTTTTAGAATTTGGTGACCATATCCCATACATACTATCATTGGAAATTAAATAAATATTTTGGTGATCAACGTATTGATAGTAAAGTATATAATTTCTGTTAATTAATTTTGATGCACTGTACCATTTTTTATTCGGTGCAATTTGAAAAAAACTATTAAAAATATTTTTTTCTTCAGTCAAAAGCGTATCTTCTTGCAATGTACGAGTAGACAAATCATATATATATATTATTGGGGACAAACTTTCATCCTGGCAACCAATAAATATAAGATTCTCTGTAAGCCATTTAATTGATTGATCTTCACAAGTTACAGGAATAGTGATTTTGTCCAAAAGCATCATTGACTCAAGATCAACTATTTTCATATTCTTATTATCCTGTTGAAGTATCATTTCAAATCCAGGGGAAATTTGTCCATCTGGTAAAATTATTTCGTTAATCGATAAATCGTTAATATTAAGTAAAGAGCATTCCTTATTGACGGAATAGATATCATTGACTCGCTGATCAACAACAGATGTCTCTGTGTGTTTTCCGAGAGTTTTGAAGAGTATAGTATTATTCTCATAGCAATTGACAATTTCATCAACATTTCCCATATGTGTGATCTGTTGTTCCATTTTGCTTTCAAGATCAAGCAAGTATATATCAGTCGGATTTAATGTGAAAGGTGTATGATCCCAATTCTTACCGGTTGATCGTGTATAAACTATTGAATTATCATCTAACCAAAACAAATTACTAAACTCATTACTTATAATGCTCCCCAAATTTAGGACAGTGAAATAAGGTGTGGAATTATTACCTTATTATCCAATAAAGGAGGAGCCATGCAAGCAAAACGGAAACGATACAGTGCAAAGTTCAAATCAAAAGTTGCATTGGAGGCACTCAAAGAACAAAAAACAATGAGTGAACTGTCCAGCCAATATGGCGTTCACGTCAATCAGATTAGTCTTTGGAAAAAACAGTTATTGATTGAGGCTGAGAACGTTTTTTCCAACAAAAGAGATCGCAAGGAAAAAGAACAAGAAAACCTGGAAGCAGAACTGTATAAACAAATAGGTCAACTCAAAGTAGAGCTGGACTGGTTAAAAAAAAAGTGTCTTAACTGAACACCATCAAAAACGTGCGCTGATTGATCCGTCATATAAACACATCGTTATTGGACGACAATGTGAGCTTTTAGGGATCAGTCGGTCCGGTTATTATTATCAGCCACAACCGGAAAGTGCGCTCAATCTCGAACTGATGCGCCTTATGGATGTTCAGTTTATGAAAACACCATTCTACGGTGCCAGGCGCATGCATCAGTATATTCTTGGCCGTGGATATAAGGTTAACGTGAAAAGAATCAGACGGTTATATCGCTTAATGGGGCTTGAGGCAATCTACCCAAAGCCCCGGTTCAAAAACGATGGTGCTGTTCATAAAATATACCCGTATCTGCTGAAAGATTATAAAGTTACGGCACCTAATCAAGTCTGGAGTACAGATATAACCTATATACCGATGCCGAGCGGTTTTTTGTATTTAGTTGCGGTGATCGACTGGTTTAGCCGATATGTTCTGGCCTGGCGAATCTCGAACAGTTTGGATGCCGTTTTTTGCATTGAGGCACTAACATGCGCTCTCGAGAAGCATGGTGATCCGACAATTTTTAACACCGATCAAGGCGTCCAGTTTACATGCAAAGATTTTCTTGCTGTTCTTGACACTCAAAAAATCCAGATAAGCATGGATGGCCGGGGTCGGGCATTTGACAACATTTTTATCGAGCGGTTGTGGCGTTGCGTCAAGTACGAATATGTTTATATTAATGCGCCTGAAACAGGACTCGACCTTTATTCGGGTTTGGAATGGTACTTTGATTTTTTTAACAACGAAAGGCGTCATCAGGGTTTGGAATACCAAACACCTGCACAAATTTATTTAAAAATGACTTGAACGTGGAAAATTAATTAGCTATTTTGGTGATAACTCCAGTCGCCCTACGGGCTCCTGAAGTTATCACCAAAGATGTTCCACACCTTAAATAATACCTAAAACTGTCTAAACAATGGGGAGCGCCCCAATCCTTGCCCAAAACTTCTGAACGGGTCTTTCCTCAAATTAATTATGACAAATTACATGAACGTTCAAGACCCTCAAAAATATTCAAGAAATATTTAGAGCTAAGTGGATTGGACTCCCGTTATTCTCCTAAATGGTTTAGACACAGTTTTGCAACAAACGCCATGCGTCTTACAAAAAATCCAATTTTGATCAAAGAGATTCTGGGACATTCATCCATTTCAACTACGGATATTTATACTCATCCGGAATTATCAGACTTTTCTAATGTATCGGATATGATGAAGAACCCACTTCTTGAGATATAATAATCGAGATAGAGATGAGGGAGGATATTTATCTGCCTCATCTCCTCTCATTGCATCGTGCGCACCTACGATACGACAGTCTCCTCTATACTTTGTTAGGTAGGGATTCTAGCCTGTTTCTCCATTAGGGCCCTCTTTTTTGGACGAATTGAAATATACCAATTACCAACTTGTATTGATTTGTTCTAAATCAGCATATACGTATGGGTATTATACAAACTGGTGAATTCGACGTTTAAGTACTTTTAACAATTCATCCAATTTAAAATTGGAAAGTGATAGAGGAAAAACTCCCTTAGCGGAGTGCATGACAGCCTTTAGCTAGCAGAATACACCTCAAGTTGGATACTATTGATTGAAGACATCGGTTCATTCCTTCATAGGTACATTCGGAACCTATACCCTATAGTTTATATTCATGTATAGCACCACCCCCAGAATTTAAAGGCAATAAAATTCTGTTTTCCTTTTAATATCATTCCAACTTACTACATTGATTTACTTATCCTATTTTTGTATATTTCGTTATTGGTTTATTTCGTGTTGTAAAACAAATAAACACTTTCCTTCAATCAATTATAAAAAAATTAAGTCGGTACAATGAAAAACATGGCAATGCTTACTGGCAGATTATTTTTGTTGCTCATTTTTTTTTATTGGGAAACTTGTTCATTGCTGTTAAAAATGCAAAAAATACCGGCAATAGGATTAACAGCCAAAATTATAACAATACTGAAGATATGCTTATACTCGATGATAACATATCTCTCAACAGGATTACCTGTTTAATGATGGAGATAATGAAGATCTCAAATAGAAATGATGGAGATGTGTTTATAAGCGGAAAACTCAGTATTGGATAAAGCAACAACTGTTCGTTTAAAAGTTAATTAAAATATTACATTCTTGAAAAAAATGTCAACACGTATTAATTATAAAAATTAGCTTAAAAAGTTAAGTTTATTTCCTTAAAATTTATTGGATTCCCATACAAATTGCATATTTTTTTTAAAAAATAAATAAAAAATCTCATTTTATAAGGAGAACATGAATGAAACAGCATATTATGATATTTGCATTTTTATTTTTATTTAGCAATAAATCTATGAGTAAAGATTACTGGAATGGTTCAACAACAGTTGAAACGACTACAAACGGTAGTGTTGGGATAGGGACATTAAATCCCAAAAAATCATTACATGTAAATGGCGATTATTACGGAAGAGGGCATATTTATTTGTATTCTTATAATGGTGAGGGTACTTCCGGAACTGCCTTTATTCAAGCACGAGATGAATCTGGAACCACAAACTTGAATCTACAATTTCGAACACAACTAGATGGAATTTTAAAAAACACATTGTTTCTAAAAAATAGTGGTCAAGTTGGAATTGGTACAACCAATCCGCAATCATTATTACATGTCTATGGAGATAGTCCAGAATTATTATTTGAAGAAAATGATGTCGCAACTAACCAAAAGAATTGGAGAATTAACACAACATTAGGTAATCTGTATTTTCAGGCAATGAATGACGATTACACATACAGAAAAAGTTTTTTCTGGTTTGAACAAAACTCAGCAACACCTGATGCTATTGCATTTGGTGCAAATTTAAAGATTAACACAAAATATATATCAAATGATGGCGACGATGAAGGCATTTCAATTAATTCTGATGGACAAGTTTGTATTGGAACATCAACTACATCTCCTGATGCTGATGCGAAACTCACAGTTGCCGGCAAAATCAGCGCACGGGATATTACCATCAAAGTGGACGCCGGTGCGGATTTTGTTTTTGAAAAAGATTACGCGCTCCCTTCACTTGAATACGTTGAACAGTTTATACAGAAAAACAAGCACTTGCCGGAAATCCCCTCAGTACAGGAAATGCGGCAAAACGGTGTGCAAGTGAGTGAAATGCAAAGCAAACTTTTACAAAAAATCGAAGAACTGACAATACACATGATAAAAGTGAATAAAAAAGTAGATTCACTTGAAAAAGAAAATCATCGTTTAAAAGAAATGATTTCTGCAAAATAAAATCCTATTAACTATTAAGGGGAGAAATTATTCCACGTCTCCCCTTTTTCTTTTCAACAATTCATTGATTCACTCAAAATATATATCTATATTCTTTCGAGGATTTATTTGGGGATGTATATTAAATAAACACATTAATCATTCTATTTACACAAATTCTTTAATGTATTTAGGGAGGCGAACATGAAATCTGTATCCATGTTAAAAAAATTTTTCATCAGTATCTTTATTGCTATTTTTTATTCATGTACTATACAAGCATCAGATGATAACTGGGTAACTGATGGAAATGGCAATACAACAACAACTGGCAATGTGGGTATTGGTTTATCTCCTAATTATGATTTTGACATTCAAACATCTGTGGCTGACTTGAGAATTAAATCAACAACATTGAACCAAAATGCAACATTACGTTTACAAAATGACGCCAGAGAATGGACAATGCGAGTCAACGGTTCAGGTACAGGTTTAGATTACTTTCAAATAGTTAACAGTACTGCCGGAAGAATTTCATTATCAATTGATCAAAATGATAATATCCATCTTAATAATGGAAATTTAATATTAAATTCGAATTATCTTTCAAATGATGGGGATAATGAAGGTATTCAAATAGGGAATGATGGGGATGTTAAATTTTCTAAATTAAACAATTCAGCTTCACTGAATTTCAATGGTTGGGGAGGCTCTGCTGTAAAAATGACTTCATCAGGTGCTTTGGGCTTTTCATCCGGGAATATAGCAGATATTGTTTTTCATGTAAATAATGGCATTGAAGTTGGAAGATTTGATGAAAATGAAGGAACATTCAGGTTTACAAATACAAATATTGAGATGAATAATAATTTTATTTCAAATGATGGTGACGATGAAGGATTACAAATATCAGATTCAGGTATAGCTTCATTCTCAGGCAATATCGAATGTAACGGTGCATTTATTGGAAGACTATCAACAACAACTTTAAGAACAAACACAACAACAGGGAATGATGAAAAATCAGTCGCTATTTCCGGTGGAGGCGGGATCAGTTCAAACAGGGGGTCATATATTGTAAGCTATGGTGAAAACCATGCAATTTCTCCAGGAATGTTAAAGTTGGTTGCGGGCTCAGCTGGCAATATTAATCTACAAGGAACGATTAATACAAATAACAACTATATCTCAGGTGATGGCGATGATGAAGGCATCTCAATCGATTCTAATGGACAAGTTTGTATTGGTACATCAACTACATCTCCTGTTGCTGATGCGAAACTCACAGTTGCCGGCAAAATCAGCGCACGGGATATTACCATCAAAGTGGACGCCGGAGCGGATTTTGTTTTCAAAAATGATTATGCCCTCCCTTCTCTTGCACATGTTGAAAAGTATGTTCTGGAAAACAAGCACCTGCCGGAAATCCCCTCTGCAAAAGAGATGCAGGAAAACGGAGTACAGGTGAGTGAAATGCAGATCAAACTTTTACAAAAGATTGAAGAACTGACGTTGCACATGATAGAGATGAATAAAAAAATTGAAAAACTGGAAAAAAATATTTTACTAAAAACAAAATAATTATTGATCCACAATAATTTACTGATTTTAAAAGGGACAGTTTTAATAAATTGTCCCTTTTTTATTTGCAAATCGTCATTTAGTAATTGGATAATAGAGTCCATTTTTGTATAATAATTGTGGATTTATTTGGGGATTCAAATCAAATAAACACTTTCATTATTTAATCATATCAAAAAATCAAGGTGGGTCTATGAAAAACCTTACAATGTGTACAGGTAAACTGTTTTTGTTGTTCTTTTTTTCAATGGTAAATTTTTTGGTTGCTGTTGAGAATTCTTCAAGTAACAGTATTGATGAAGTGCTTACCGAAAACATTTCTCTCAATGGGTATTACCTGTCCAATGATGGAGGTAATGAAGGAATCACTGTTGAAAATGATGGCGATGTAGTCGCAAGTAGTAAACTGGGAATCGGAATTAATCCAACAGAAAAATTAACAATTGGAACTACATATGGTTTAGACAAAATAAAAATCAATAATGCAATATTCGGTACACGACTAACAGATACAAGGGATGCCTGGACATCGGGTTTAAGAAATTACATTATCGACCTGGATTCGGATACAAATGACGAAAATGCTGCATTAATTATAAGTCATAATAATGACATAAACTCACAATTATTCAGGGTTAATGAAAATGGAAAATTAGGCGTTAATACAACAAATATTAATTCAACCATTGATATTGTTTCTTTAGCAGAATCAACGAGCCGTGAAAGTATTATAAAAGCGACAGTAAGTGATGCAACCGGATATCAATTCGGAATTAAAAATTCTACATATTCTACCGGAATATTTGAACCAGCTTTTTATGGTACAACTCCATCCAGTACCAGGCATTCATTAATATTCCAGGGAATGACTACAAGTGAATATGACATTGGAAATGTTCCCCTAATAACATTTATTGGTCAACTTCACAGTGGCGATCCCATAAACGGAACATTTACTACAGTCAATGCCAGACCTCTCTTTAGATTTACAAATTTCTCAACACCGTTAATTGATATTAATGCAGGTGGTGATCTGAATTTACTTACTGGTAAAATCATACTGAATTCCAATTTTTTATCAGGTGATGGAGATGATGAAGGAATTAAAGTGGAAAATGATGGAGATATATTTATTTCCAACAAAATAGGTATTGGAATATCTCCAGATTATTCATTTCAAATTAAAAGTGCTTCTCCGGTTATATGGTTTTCAGAAGATGATGTAAATATGGATTGGTCTATGTCAGTGGCAAATGGAAATTTTTATATTCAAGAGCAATCAGGAACCTCAAAACATTTATTTATCCGTGGTTCTAATTATGTAAATATTTTTGATATAAATCTGGAAAATGCTTATACACAGATAAATAAATTGGGTATCAATATGGAATCCACCCATACTCTGGATATTAATGGCTCGATTGGTATAAATAGTAATGGATTGTTAAAAGGACGATTATATTATAATAGTGGACTAAGTACGATGCTATGGGACGCATATAACGGTAACGATTGGACAACTCCCGTGGGTATTAAAGGGAATAATATAATTTTTCTCGATGAATCTGATAATGTATCAATGTCAATAAATACGGATAACCAGGTAACTGTAAATAAAGAACTGGTTGTAAACAATAAAATCAAAGCACAGGAAATCCAGTTACAGCAGGAATCATTACCTGATTATGTATTTAAAGATGATTATGACCTCATGTCTATAGAAGAAACCGAAGCATTTATCCACCAGAATAAACACCTGCCCGGTATTCCTTCCGCAGATGAAGCAACAAATAAGGGAATTGATATTGGTGAGTTCCAGGCAAATCTGTTACAAAAAATAGAAGAATTAACATTATACGTCATTGAATTAAAAAAAGAAAATGATTCCATAAAAAAAGAAAACAGTGAAATCAAAAAATGGATCAAAACAATTCAAAACAATTAATCAAATTCTATCTCATTGGAGGAAAGGAAAGATGAAAACGAATCAATGGCTATTTGGATTAATCAATATCCTGTTTTTTATTAGTTGCTTCTTTTATAACCTTGCTGCACAAGACACAACAAATGATGATTGGGAAACATCCGGCAGCAGTACAACTACTTTGACAACTAATGTAGGTATTGGAATCACTCCAACTTACAAACTTGACTTTTCCGGCGGACGTGCCCGGTTCGTTTTTACATCAGCAACTACAATAAACACTGTTACAGATCAGAATAATGCTTTTATCATACATGCCAATAATACTTCAAGAACTACAGAATCAGGTTCAATGTTAGAGTTTACAGCACCTTCATCAACCGACGGTTCAGGACAATGGGGACAAGGGCGAATCCTGGTTACTCCAGCAAATACCAATAATAGCAATGCAACAGGCAGAATGTATATAGGCACAAGAAGATATTATGATAAACTTGGAACAGGAAATAATTGGTATTATAATGATGCAATTATCATTGATGATTATGGAATAGATCTAAACTGGGACACCAATATAACGGGTAATGTTGGAATAGGCACCACAACTTTAACTGAACGATTGAATGTTGATGGAAATATAAAAGTAACCAGGGCAGGTAATGGGTATGGACCTGGGATTTATTTAAATGCGGAACCCAATTCCAACGGTAAGTCATATATGATTGGTAGTACCGCAAACGTTGCTACATCAGGAGCAGGCAAACTGATTTTCAGAGATGTTGACGCTGAAATAAACAGAATGGTACTGGATGAAAATGGGAATCTGGGTATTGGTACGCCCTCTCCTACCACAAAATTAAATGTAAATGGTGATGTAGTATTGGGAGGAACAGTTCAGGCAACAGGATCGTCAAATGCTGTTCTGACAATTCGTGGCGATTGGAATGGAACAAGCAATCCGCAACTGATAATCGGAGGGCAAACAAACGCAGCTAAAGAAATGCAAATAGGCTTTGATATAACAAATGATCAGGGATTTATACAAGCTACTCACGACGGAGTTGGAGTGAAACCATTGATTCTACAAAGGTTTGGAGGGAATTTAGGGATCGGTATTACCAATCCTTTGCAAAAGATGCATTTGGATGAAGGAATAATTCTGATAACCAAAACAACCACACCTCAAATCCGGCTTAACACAAATAATACTGACAATATTGATTCTGACAGGGCTTTCTTTGGAATAGCAACTGGTAATGATAATTTCATTAATGGAAGCAAAGCAGGGGATACTGTTTTAAGAGGCAGGTCAACCGAAAACGGTTCATTAATTTTAGGAGTTGGTACAAATAATGAAGGAATGAGGATACTCTATGATGGTTCAGTGATTCTCGGCTGCAGCAATCCTGAATCAGGTTCCAAACTCACTGTTGCCGGCAAGATCAGTGCTCAGGATATTACCATCAAGGCCGATGCTGGTGGCGCGGATTTTGTTTTCGAAAAGGATTATGCCCTTCCCTCTCTTCAGCATGTTGAACAATTTATACAACAAAACAAACACCTGCCGGAAATACCTTCCTCACAGGAAATGCAGGAAAACGGTGTGCAGGTGAGTGAAATGCAAACCAAACTTTTGCAAAAGATTGAAGAATTGACCCTGTATATTATTAATCAGGATAAATATAATAAAAAACTAGAAGCAAGAATTGATGAACTCGAAAAAACAACTAAATTCAATAATACTGGAAGGGAATCTCTATGAAAAAATTGGTCTTCATTATTTTAATGGTTGCAGGTTTTTGAACACTATTTTGGCAGTGGACTATTGGAACAATTCATCTGTAGAAACCAGTACTAACGGCAGTGTGGGTATAGGCACATCTACCAATTACACGGGGTATATCCTGGATGTGCGGGGAAATAGTGCCATTGGTACAACAAATGATAATCTGTACCCTGGATTATTCCTTGATTATATAGACGCGGGTACCGGAGAGTTCCGGTTCAGGGGCATAAGAGATGGTGAAATCTTTAAATGGGGTCATGCTTCAGGAGGAATTAGCTGGGTACCGCAAATGGTTTTATCCAACAATGTGCTGAGACTGTATAACAGTACAACCAATGAAGGCAATATCACCGTACAGCTTCATCCCAGCGGCAATACTTATTTTACCGGTGGAAATGTTGGTATCGGAACAAACAATCCGGGCAGAAAACTTGTTATACAAAATGGCGCAAATACATGGCTCAGTCTTGTAAGTACCGGCACTGAGCTTAACGATGTTGCTGGCATCCTGTTTGGTGATGAAGAAAAAGATTCGGAAGGTCAAATCAGATATGATAATACAGACAATTCAATGTCATTCAACACATTGGGACAGGAAAAAATGAGGATCGACTCGGATGGTAACGTAATAATCGGTTCAACTTCAGTATATCATACTGATTCTAAACTGGATGTACGAGGAAATACTGCCATTGGTGCAACAAATGATAATCTGTACCCTGGATTATTCCTTGATTATATAGACGCGGGTACCGGAGAGTTCCGGTTCAGGGGTTTTAGAGATGGTGAAATCTTTAAATGGGGTCATGCTTCAGGAGGAATTAGCTGGGTACCGCAAATGGTTTTGTCCAACAATGTGTTGAGACTGTATAACTGTACAACCAATGAAGGTAATATTACAGTACAACTTCATCCCAATGGAAATTCGTATTTTAATGGCGGGAATTTATGTATAGGTACCACATCTTCTGACGTAAATGCCAGACTCACCGTTGCCGGTAAAATCAGTGCCCAAGACATAACTATCAAAGCAAACGCCGGAGCGGATTTTATTTTCGAAAAGGATTATGCCCTTCCCTCTCTTCAGCATGTTGAACAATTTATACAACAAAACAAACACCTGCCGGAAATACCTTCCTCACAGAAAATGCAGGAAAACGGTGTGCAGGTGAGTGAAATGCAAACCAAACTTTTGCAAAAAATCGAAGAACTGACATTGTATGTAATTGATATGAATAAAAAAATTGAATTACAGAATAATACCATTTCAGACTTAAAAAACGAAAATCAGGAATTAAAAGCAATTATCACTTCTAAATAGTTTTCTTCCTGTAAAAGGGGTAAATAATGATTTACCCCTTTCTTCTTATAATTCCTATTATCATTTCTTGATTAAAAAACCTTTTTTTCGTACGTTTTATATGTGGGATTATTTGGGGAAGTTATCAAATAATACCTTTTCAATCATTTAAACATTCATAAATTTGAGGGAGATTTTCCATGAAAAGGCAATCCTGTTTCATTCTGTTAGTTATTGTAATAATTGTTTTCGCAATGAATCCGATAAAACTTTCGGCGGCTGATGATACTACCGACGACAGCTGGACAACTGATGGAAGTGGCAATACAACAACAACGGGGAATGTTGAAATTTCTAATGGAGGCTTGGAAATGAACAACGGAACCTGGACAGGTGCAAGTGGTGAGGCTGAAATACGAGCAGTATTTACATATTCTGATACAAATTTTGGTGCTAATGGGAGTTCATGGGGATTCGAGACATTTAATGACAGTCAACTAAATAATACGTATGCGGGTTATTTATTTGGGGCAAGAAATTTATCCGGCAGTACTGCGCATATGGGTGGTATTGGTATGCAATATATTGACCTGACTGCAGGTTCTGAAGATACTAAATTTGGAATTTTCCAAAGAATAAATGGTGTATGGAGAAAAACAATTGAAATTGATGAAACAGGTAACCTTGGTTTAAACCTGGGTAACATTCAATTAAATAGCAAATATATTTCCAATGACGGTGATAATGAAGGAATTCAAATCGAAGATGATGGTGATGTTAAAATAACAAATAAAATTGGTATAGGAATTTTTCCTACCAGCCTGTTAACCCTTAACAAAAGCGGTACAGGAGCACAAACTTCAGAGATTACTATTAAATCAAACAATACAGATGTGGCACGCTATGGATGGAATGCTAGTGGTTATCTGGATATAAGAGCTCTTTATAGTAATAACAATATTCTTCTCACCCCATCCGGTACGGGATATATTCAATGTAATGGTAACATCAGAACGAATTCAAATTTTATATCTGGTGATGGTGGCAATGAAGGTATTCAAATTGATTATGATGGAAATGTAATGGTAAGCGATAAACTGGGAATTAACACCTCTCCGTTATATCCTATCCATTCACGAATGGGGAGTTCCGGGGCTATGCCAGCAAACAGTGCAAGCGATGACCTGGTCTTAGAAACAAATAATAATACAGGAATCAGCTTATTATGTCCCAATACTGGTAAAGGCTGTATTTTATTTGGTAGTAATACAAGTGTTACAAGAGGTAGAATTTACTATGATCATCAAATTGATGAAATGTCTTTTTTTACAAGAGAACATAAATGTCTTTCAATCAACTTTGACGGAAAAGTCTGTATCGGTCCAAGTTCACCAGAAAATGATTCCAAACTCACTGTCGCCGGTAAGATCAGCGCACAGGACATTACCATCAAGGCCGATGCCGGTGGCGCTGATTTTGTTTTCGAAAAAGATTATAACCTCCCCTCTCTTGATCATGTTGAAAAATTTGTTAAAGCAAACAAGCACCTGCCGGAAATCCCCTCTGTAAAAGAAATGCAGGAAAACGGCATACAGGTCAGTGAAATGCAAATTCTTCATTTACAAAAAATTGAAGAATTGACATTGTACATTATTGAACAAAATAAAAAAATTAAAGCACTTGAATCAAGACTCTCGAAATTGGAACGTCATTAAACTTTACGTAAATCACAACTCATCGACAATTCAGAAAGGAAATACAGCATGAGACAATTAACTATCACATTCTTGTGTTTAATTTTATTCGGCAGCTTTGTATGGGCTCAAAACACCTGGGAAGGCTCATCTGTTTCAACAACAACAACCGGAAGTGTTGGAATTGGTATCAATACTACAACTATATATCATTCGGACGCAGACAATTTGGTTATTTATGAAAGCGGTAATGGGGGATTAACTATTGCATCTAATACAAGCGGGATTGGTTCCATCTATTTCGCCGATGGTACGGATCCCGGGGACAATGCCAGAGGCTATATCAGGTACAATCACTCAACTAATTCATTCAGTATTGGAACAAATAATAATGAAGCAATTGAAATTGAAGATGATAAAGATGTAATTATTAAAAATAAAATTGGTTTTAATACTTCTCCTTTATATAATATACATTCACGACTAGGGAGTTCCGGAGCCACAGCAAGTAGTGCAAGCGATGACTTGGTCTTAGAAACAAATAATAATACAGGGATCAGTTTATTAAGTCCTAGTAGTGGACAATGTTCAATTTTTTTCGCAGATGAAGGCAACCCAACTGTTGGAAGAATTTATTATAATCACCCTACTGATGAAATTTGGTTTTTCACAGAAAATAAAAACAGAATGATAATTGCAAGCGATGGAGTCTATATCGGAACAAGTTCACAAGAAAATGAATCCAAACTCTCTGTTGCTGGCAAGATCAGCGCACAGGACATTACCATCAAGGCCGATGCCGGTGGCGCTGATTTTGTTTTCGAAAAAGATTATAACCTCCCCTCTCTTGATCATGTTGAAAAATTTGTTAAAGCAAACAAGCACCTGCCGGAAATCCCCTCTGTAAAAGAAATGCAGGAAAACGGCATACAGGTCAGTGAAATGCAAACCAAGCTCTTGCAAAAGATTGAAGAATTGACTTTGTATGTAATTGAATTAAAAAAGGAAATCGAGATACTTAAAGAGAATAATTAATTAGCAAATTTATTGAATTCATAGGGAGAATGAAATGAAATGCAAACTCTGCTTTCTGTTGTTCTTTATTTATATTATGAACCTTTTAGCCAGTGATGATGACTGGGTTACAAATGGTACGAATACAACAACAACAACAAATGTTGGTATTGGCACAATAAATCCCTTAAAAAGATTACATGTTATCGGTCCAAATGGTGAAGGTTCTATACCATCGCTGGGATCACAGGTAGCAATATTTCAAAACAATGTAGAATCTACAAATAACGCAGTATTAGGAATTATTGCTGGTGAATCTGGTACCGGAATTCAGGGTGTCGGTGGCATTCAAATAGGTGATAAAGATCAAATAAATAGAGGTATAATACATTATTACAATCCAACTGATGAGATGTACATTGGTACAGCAGGTTCAACCACTTCAGGAGTCACAATTAAATCGGATGGAAAAGTATCCTTTGGCAGTAATATTACAATAAACTCTAATTATATTTCAGGGGACGGCGATGATGAAGGTATTTCAGTCGAAGATGATGGAGATGTAATAATAAGCAATAAATTGGGAATTAACGGAAGCCCCAATTATAATTTTGAAGTGAGATCAAATGGGGGTATTTCTTCTACAGATTACAGTGTTTCATGGTTCGGAAGAACAAACACATCAGAATCCGGTTTAATTATTGGCTACAAGGCAGATGGGACACAATCCATTTATCCGATAATACGAAGTGGAGGAGATGGTGTAACCGGTTTGGCAATTGGAGCCGGTGGATCGCATAAAGAAGCAATGTTTATAAAAAGTTCAAACGGATTTTTGGGACTTGGTACATTAAATCCTTTAAAAAGATTACATGTTATCGGGCCGAATGGTGAAGGTGCCACGCCATCGGTAGGATCACATGTAGCATTATTTCAAAATAATATTGAAACAACGAATAACTCTATATTAGGTATAATTGCCGGAGAATCCGGTACCGGTATTCAGGGTGTAGGTGGAATTCATATTGGTGATAAAGATCAAATAAGTAGAGGAATAATACACTATTACAATCCAACTGATGAAATGTATATCGGTACAGCAGGTTCAACTACTTCAGGAGTTACAATTAAATCTGATGGTAAAGTCAGTATTGGTACAAACTCACCGGAATCTGATTCCAAACTCACCGTCGCCGGCAAGATCAGCGCACAGGACATTACTATCAAAGCAGATGCCGGAGGTGCGGATTTTGTTTTCGAAAAGGATTATGCCCTCCCCTCTCTTGACCACGTAGAACAGTTCGTTAAAAAAAACAAACACCTGCCGGAAATCCCCTCCGCTCAGGAAATGCAGGAAAACGGAGTACAGGTGAGTGAAATGCAAACTAAACTCTTGCAAAAAATTGAAGAACTAACGCTTTACATGATTGAAATGAAAAAAGAAAATATGGCAATAATAAGTGAAAACAATAAAATGAAAAACGAAATCTTCTCATTAAAATCCCGCATCATTGACCTTGAGCAATAAAATACATTAAATGACAACAGAAATCTGTTGTCATTTTTTTATCTTTTCCAATTTACACATTGATTTCCATGTCCAAATTCTGTACTTTTCATCGTGGGTTTATTTGGGGCTGTCTATCAAATAAACATTTTCTGTTTTATTCATTCAATTTTATTTTCTCAAGGGAGGCTTTGATGAGAAACAATTCCATATGGAAAAACTTGTCGTTCTCGATAATTCTGGTATTATGTTGTTTCAATTTTATTTTGGCCCAAGATACATCTGCCGATGACTGGGTGAATGATAGTACAGATAAAATTACTACAAACGACAAAGTGGGTATAGGGGTTTCCCCCACTTATTTCTTTGAAGTAAAAAGCCCGGGTGATAATAGTGGAATAATAAGTAAAATTTCTCAACCAAACAGCAGAGCTCTATTTACAGGTATAGGGGGTACTTTTGCAGGTCAAAATTATGATGATAATGTATGGCTTGGGTATCAGTTTAGTGATGCTGCAGCAGGAGGATTACAATTCATCTGTAGTGGCGGAACAGGTACATATCAGGGATTTAATGTTTGGTCTGGTAATACTAACTATCAAGAAAGAAGATTGCAAATTGTTGATAATAAAGTAATACTATATAATTCGAATATTAATTTAAACAGTAATTACATTTCTAATGATGGTGACGATGAAGGTATTATTGTTGAAGATGATGGCGATGTAAAAATAACTCATAAAATAGGTATAGGAATTTTTCCTACCAGCCTGTTAACTCTTAATAAAAGCGGTACAGGACCACAAACTTCAGAGATTACAATAAAATCAAATAATACTGATGTAGCACGCTATGGATGGAACGCAGAAGGTTACATGGATATTAAAGCACTATATAACAATAACAGTATTCAACTTACTCCAGCAGGTACCGGAAATATACAATTTAATGGAAATATAAAGTTAAATTCTAACTTTATATCAAACGATGGTAGTAATGAAGGCGTACAGGTTGAAAATGATGGGGACGTAATGGTAAGCGATAAACTGGGAATTAACACCTCTCCGTTATATCCTATCCATTCACGAATGGGGAGTTCCGGGGCTATGCCAGCAAACAGTGCAAGCGATGACCTGGTTTTAGAAACAAATAATAATACAGGAATCAGCTTATTATGTCCCAATACTGGTAAAGGCTGTATTTTATTTGGTAGTAATACAAGTGTTACAAGAGGTAGAATTTACTATGATCATCAAATTGATGAAATGTCTTTTTTTACAAGAGAACATAAATGTCTTTCAATCAACTTTGACGGAAAAGTCTGTATCGGTCCAAGTTCACCAGAAAATGATTCCAAACTCACTGTCGCCGGTAAGATCACCGCACAGGACATTACTATCAAAGCGGACGCCGGAGCGGATTTTGTTTTCGAAAAGGATTATGCCCTCCCCTCTCTTGACCACGTAGAACAGTTCGTTAAAGAAAACAAACACCTGCCGGAAATCCCCTCCGCTCAGGAAATGCAAGAAAACGGCGTGCAGGTGAGTGAAATGCAAACTAAACTCTTGCAGAAAATTGAAGAAATGACCTTGTATATGATAGATATGAAAAAAGAAATATCTGAACTGAAAAACGAAAATCAAGAATTAAGAACAATCATCAACTCTAAATAATTATCCTCATACACAAAGGGGGAAATAATAATTTCCCCCTTTTTTTCTTATAAACCCTGTTATCATTCCTTGATTAAAAATCATTTTTTTCGTACGTTTCATATGTGGGATTATTTGGGGAAATAATTAAATAATATCTCTAATCATTTTATATAATTTCATAAAACTTTCGGGAGGCGTACATGTATTCTGTATCATTACGACAAATACGATTTACTCTGTTCATTCTTTTTATTGGAACTGCATTTTTAACAGCTGCGGATAATCCCTCAGATACTTCCCCAAATCCGGGAGATAAAAAAAATGTTACTACCGAAGTAATAAATGAAAACATTGAACTGAATGATTTTTATCTGTCAAATGATGGTGACAATGAAGGTGTTCGTGTAGACGATGGCGGTAATGTAACAATCAGTGGAGCTTTAGGTGTAGGTGGTTTTCCACAGCGGAAATTACATGTATTTGACTCTACATTACCATATGTACATTTCACTGCAGACTCTTCCGGTCACACTGCTCAAGATGGTTTTTCAATAGGTCTATTAACAGACGCAAATACAAAAATTGGTTATTTCAGACTACGGGAAAATTGGGATTTACAATTTTGGACAAACAATGCTCCAAGATTTATCATAACTTCTGAAGGAAATTTATTACCTAATACAAATTTTTATTATAATATTGGTTCTTTGACAAAATTTTTTAAAAATGTATACTCTAAACAATTTATTAGTAGTATTAGCGGTGGAATAGGGACAGCTATTGATATTCAAACACCTGATAATCAAGATATTTATTTAAAGATCGGTACTAATACAGATGATTATGGTTATTATTGGAAATATGAAGGGACCGGTTCTGGAAATAATAATGATCTTGAATTATGGTCAGAAGCATTAGAAGGTGATGACATTCAAATTTATGAGATTAAACAGGATGGCATAATAAATTTCACTCAAAATATTAAGATCAATAAAGAAATAGATATAAATGGTTCAGACAATATTAAATTGAATTCAAATTACATTTCCGGGGATGGTGATGATGAAGGCATTGCAATTGATAATGACGGCAAAGTCTGCATTGGCACAAGTTCACCGGATACAGACGCAAAATTAACCATTAACGGCAAGATCAGCGCGCGGGACATTACTATAAAAGCAGACGCCGGAGCGGATTTTGTTTTCGAAAAGGATTATGCCCTCCCCTCTCTTTACCACGTAGAACAGTTCGTTAAAGCAAACAAGCACCTGCCGGAAATCCCCTCTGTAAAAGAAATGCAGGAAAACGGCATACAGGTCAGTGAAATGCAAACCAAGCTCTTGCAAAAGATTGAAGAATTGACTTTGTATGTAATTGAGCTTGAGAAAGAAAATAAAAAACAGAATCAAATAATTGAAAAACTGGTATTTGATAAATCCAATGGACAATGAGTTAACAAACCAATGAGGGCAAAAACATGAAATTAAAATTAATTATTTTTGCTATTTTAATATCAATTACATCTATACTAACAGCTCAAAGTAATGTTTGGGATGATTCAACAGTTAAAACAACAACCCTTGGAAAAATTGGTTTAGGGACAAGTTCTCCGGATGCATTGCTAACATTATATAAAACTAGTAATACCGTAAGAGCAGTTGCTGATATAAGTTTTAAAACAAACAATATAATACAGGATCCAGCTGCAGTTGCTGCTATTTCAGGAAAAATTTACACAACATATGAAAATGACTATAGTAGCGGAAATCGTATGTCCTTTCAAACAAATAAAAGTGGTTACTTAATTGACGTAATGACTTTATGTTGGGGCAAGGTAGGTATTGGTACAATTGCACCAAATGGTAAATTCGAAATTGTACAGACTGATTATTCTCAAGGAACAAATGACGCGCTTAAGATAACTACAGATAGTGGCGGTGGGTTGGGTATTTATGCGTCTAGTAACACCACCAATCCGGTCTGGAGGCTGGATACATTTTCAAATGAAGACTTTACTATACGCGCAGGTAGTGTGGAAAGATTATTCATAGAAGGTAATACAGGGTATATTGGAATTGGAACTGCATCACCAGATGAACGATTAGAAGTTCAAAATGGAAATGTATTAATACAAAGAACCGATGATACCATATCCGCTTTAATTTTAGAAAGAAGTATTGATCAGGAATGGCGTTTGGAAAACAGGGCCGGAGCTGAAGCCGGTTGGTTTGTACTAAGAAGAACAGGCGGCATTCTGCCCTTTAGAATTAATCCGAACGCAGCTCAAAACTTGATGGTTTTAAAAGATTCCGGTATTGGCATAGGTACAGACAATCCTGAAGTCAACAGATTACATTTATACAACAAATCCATTAAAATTCAAAGTTCTTATTCTTCAACTGTAAATGTAGAATTAACTAATCTTGATGCAACGTGGATAGTGCAAAATAGAAATGCAACAGGTAGTGTGTATGACGATGCATTTACCATTGCTAGAAACAATTCAAGTGGAGTTAATATTTTACCTGTAAGAATTACTAAAGAAGCAAAACAGAATTCTCTAACAATTACTCAAAATGGAGTTGGGATCAACACAGAAACACCGGATTCCGATGCAGAGCTCACAGTTGCCGGTAAGATCAGCGCTCGCGACATTACCATCAAATCAAACGCTGGTACTGGCGCGGATTTTGTTTTCGAAAAAGACTACGCCCTCCCCTCGCTTGAACAAGTTGAACAGTATGTGCAGGAAAACAAGCACCTGCCGGGAATCCCCTCCGCTCAGGAAATGCAAGAAAACGGCGTGCAGGTGAGTGAAATGCAAACTAAACTCTTGCAAAAGATTGAAGAACTAACATTATATGTCATAGATCTCAAAAAAGAAAATCAGGAAATGAAAAATGAAATAAAACAACTTAAAATCGTTAATTATAAAGCTAATTAAAAGATAAATTCCCCACAGTATAATTCAAAAACTTGATAATAATAAAAAAGGCGGAAGCACATGCATTCATCAAAATCATTATTTCTTTTT
This sequence comes from bacterium, assembly GCA_963693055.1. GTDB lineage: Bacteria > Zhuqueibacterota > Zhuqueibacteria > Residuimicrobiales > Krinioviventaceae. The sequence goes on along the minus strand of OY843751.1, from coordinate 2,209,221 downwards.
ATTCTTATTATACTATTAAATACTTTTTGTATGGCACAAACCTGGCAAACAAGCTCAGGTGATCCGAATAATATATATTATAACAATGGATTTGTTGGAATTGGTGTAAGTAATCCACAAGATTTACTTCATTTAAATAAAGTACCTGGGGGAAGTGGTATTAGATTAGGAATAGATGTTGGCCCGAATATCATTACTCTAAATACGGTCAATTTTGCTAATGAAATTCAAGGAGGATTTATAACAGTTAATAGCCAATGTGGTGGTTATCCCAATTGGGTACAAACAAGTACTGACCAATACTCGGGTGCAATGTTTATGAGATTAGGCGCAGCAAAATATGAAGTCAGATTTGGAGATGCTACCAATTCTGGTGGAGATAATCCTGGTGATGCAATATTTACTGTCGAACCCACAAGGTTTAGAGTTCATAAAAACCTTGGGATAGGTATCAATCCAGTATACAAACTTCATGTTTTTAATTATAATGCAGATGTGCAGGCAGCAATAGAAACTAACATGACTAAGGGAAATGCAATACTAAGTTTAATCAATGGTACACAGGAATGGAAAATAGTAAATAATGTAAATGACGATTTTTGCATACGGGATCAGACTGGTTTACACACTCCGGTTGTATTGGAGAATGGAGCACCTGAATGCTCATTCAAAATTTCTTCAAATGGTTCTGTATGTATTGGGACAACAAATCCAGATGCCTACTCCAAACTCACCGTCGCCGGCAAGATAAGTGCACAGGATATTACTATCAAAGCCGATGCCGGAGGAGCGGATTTTGTTTTCGAAAAGGATTATGCCCTTCCCCCGCTTGATCACGTAGAACAGTTCGTCAAAGATAACAAACACCTGCCGGATATCCCCTCCGCTCAGGAAATGCAAGAAAACGGCGTACATATCAGTGAAATGCAGACCAGACTTTTACAAAAAATTGAAGAAATAACTTTGTATATGATAGAAATGAAAAAAGAAAACATGAATATGAAAAATGAAATCAGCACTTTAAAATCCCGCATCAATGAACTTGAAAAATAAAACTTTAAGGGCAACAGGAATCTGTTGTCCTTTTTTATAAACATTTCCAACTTTTACATAGATTTTTTAAATCCCTAAATTTTCATTTTAACTTGAGTTAATTTAACAAGCAAATCAATACAATAATATTTCGTTTTTACTCACATATTTAAATTATTCAAGGAGGCGATAATGAAGTCTACATCCAGTACAATTTTCTTATATTTTTTCCTTTTTCAGCTATCAGGAACAATTTATTCACAAGATACAACCAACGATAGTTGGTTGTCTGATGGTAATGGCAATGTTTATACTGCCGAAAATACAGGAATTGGCGTTAATCCACCTCTGTCAAAATTCCATATAAAAGAAACAGCAACACTGGGTGACAACTTGAATGATTATTTATTAATCTGGCAGGTCCAAATGAAAGGCGGTAGTGGTGGGAATCAGATATATCACCGGCATTGGGCGCTTAGGGATGATCCAAATTATTCGGATTGGAGAACCTGGCGATTACACGATGGCTTGTCTGTAGATACCTCTTTTGACATTCCAGGTTCAACATCAAAGGTTTGGTGGGAGCGTGATCCCTATACAACATTGATGTCATGGGGTGATCTTGATAAAATCTGGATGACAATTGATGATGGAAATGTTGGAATCGGAAAATTACCGGATGAATTCAGGAAACTTGATATTTTATCAACAGATTATGCCTCCGGTGCTTATATTTTTAGCCTAAGAAGTGAAACTTCACCAGCTGGTACAAATTCCAGAGCAATTGGAGCTTATTTTCAAGCAGCAAATGGAGACGCAAGTATCTCCACAGATTATATGGCTGGCCTGGAATCTCGATCAATTATCAATACCACAACCGGCAATACAGTTAATTATGCATTTGGAATAAAATCCGCGGTAGAAAACAGAAGTACCGGCAATATCACAAACACAATTGGTTTAAAAACTGAGATTACAAATTATTCAACTGGAACAGGTACTATAAATTCTGGAACAGGCATTGAAATAACAATTGATGAGAAGAATGGAAATATACTGAACGGTTATGGTCTAAGTATTAATGATATTATAGCTGATAATGGATATGGAATTTATCAAAAAGGATCGGATGATATCAACTATCTGAGTGGTAAAACAGGCTTTTACAATAATACACCTTTATTTTTAGTGGATATTGGTTCAACTACATTTGGAGAAACGGTTACAACTTTTGATGTAACAACTGATTACGGAATGAGAGTACAACGTAGATGGAATAATACAACTGATGCAATCCAGGGAGGGATTCGTTTAGGAGAAGGATACACAGGCATTGCGGCTATAGATGAAGGTAGTGGTGGTGCTGTGGGATTTTCGATTTTTGTTGGAAATGCAAATAATGTTTTCGAAGCGATTCGAATTAATAATAATGGTAATATCACCATCAACTCTGGTGATATGGATATTAATGGAAAAATCAATGCGCAGGAAATTCAGCTTCAACAGGATGCGTTGCCCGATTATGTATTTGCTGATGATTACTCCCTGATGCCGATTAATAAAGTTGAATCCTATATCAAAGAAAACAAGCACCTGCCGGAAATGCCTTCTGCTCAGGAAGCTCAAGAGAACGGTATAAATATTGGTGAAATGCAGGCGAAATTACTGCAAAAAATCGAAGAATTGACCTTGTATGTGATTGATATGAATAAAGAAATGGAAACCATAAAAAAAGAAAATCAGCAACTCAAAGAAATTCTCTCTTCAAAATAATTACCTTTAATAAATCAAGGGGGAGCAATTAAGAGATATCCCCCTTTTTTTCATCTATTGAAATTATTCATTCATTTTCATATATTTGTTTGTGGGATTATTTGGGGAATTCAGGCAAATAATACCTCTAGTCATTTTATAAAATTTCATAAATCTTTATGGAGGCGTACATGTATTTTGCATCAAAACGACAAATACGATTTGCTCTGTTCATTCTTTTTTGGGGAACAGCATTATCAACAGCTGCGGAAAATCCCTCAGATACATCTCAAAATCCGAAAGACAAAAAAAATTTTACAAACCAAGTGGTATATGAAAACATTGAATTGAATGATTATTATCTTTCGAATGACGGGGACAATGAAGGCATTCAAGTGGAAGATGACGGAGATGTAAATATAGTCAATGGTTCATTTAATATACAAGGAAACACTAAAGCTTTAAGAATGCCGAATGAGGGAGAAATCTGGTTTGCAAATACAGGACATATTGGGTTCGATGCTAATGCAAGATTATTTTTTAATCCGGTTCCCAGCGGGGTTGGAGCGCTTTATATTCATGCTGATAAAACCATTAGCACATATTCTAACTTACAGGTAGGAGGAAGTTTAAATGTTAATAATAATATATCTGTATCCGGTTCAATAACAGGTGATGTTTCAGCAAATAAATATTTCAGTCTCACAAGCGGAATGACAAGACCCAACATAATCACTTGGAATTCTCTTAATTATGATGGTGAGAGTCAAGGAGGATTCTTGTCAGTAAACAGTCGTTTCTCAGGAACTCATCCCAATTGGATACAAACAAGTACGCATTCTTATGACGGAGCAATGTTTATGAGATTAGCCGCTAAAATGTTCGAAATCAGATTTGGTGCGGCAACTAACTCAGGTGGAGTTTATCCTGGAGATGCTGTTTTTACGGTTGATAAAACAAGTTTAGTAGCACATGATGTGGAAGCAAAAATTGAAACCACACAAGAAAATGCAATACTAGGTTTAAAAAATAATTCTCAAGAATGGAAAATCATCAACAATATAAATGATGATTTTTGTATATGGGACAATAATAATTCACATACTCCTTTCATATTAGAAAATGGAGCACCTGAAAATACAGTCAAAATTGCTTCAAATGGTAATGTTGGTATCGGTACAAACGCTACAGATACCGACTCGAAACTCACCGTCGCCGGCAAGATAAGTGCACAGGATATTACTATCAAAGCCGATGCCGGAGGTGCGGATTTTGTTTTTGAAAAGGATTATGCCCTTCCCCCGCTTGATCACGTAGAACAGTTCGTCAAAGATAACAAACACCTGCCGGATATCCCATCTGCAAAAGAAATGCAAGAAAACGGCGTACAGATCAGTGAAATGCAGGCCAAACTCTTGCAGAAAATTGAAGAACTGACCCTTTATATTATTAATCAGGATAAATATAATAAAATACTAGAAGCAAGAATTGATGAACTCGAAAAAACAACTAAAATCAAAAATACTGAAAGGGAATCTCTATGAAAAAATTGGTTTTCATTATTTTTCTGGTTACTGGGTTCGTAAACATTGTTTTTGCAGTGGACTATTGGAACAATTCATCAGTAGAAACCAGTACTAACGGCAGTGTGGGTATAGGCACATCTACCAATTACACGGGGTATATCCTGGATGTTCGGGGGAATAGTGCCATTGGTGTAACCAATGATAACTATCCCGGAGTTTTTCTGAATTATATAGATGGTAGTTCAGGCGTTCTACCTGAACTCCGGTTCAGAGGTTTTAGATGGAGTCAAACATTTAAATGGGGGCATTCTGCTGATGGAGTTAGCTGGGTACCGCAAATGGTTTTATCCAATAATGTGTTGAGACTTTATAACAGTACAACCAATGTAGGCGATATCACCGTACAGCTTCATCCAAGCGGCAACAGTTATTTTAACGGTGGATATGTAGGGATAGGAACAATGAGTCCGAATAGAAAAGTTGATATCCAACATACTGCCAACACCTGGCTCAGTCTTGTCAGTACCGGAACTAATCCTAATGATGTTACGGGCATTCTCTTTGGTGATGCTGAAAGTGATGCTCAAGGCCAAATCCGTTATGACAATTCCACCAATTCAATGGCCTTTAATACGGTTGGACAGGAAAAAATGAGGATCGACTCGGATGGTAACGTAATAATCGGTTCAACTTCAGTATATCATACTGATTCTAAACTAGATGTACGAGGAAATACTGCCTTTGGAGTTACTAATGATAATTTCCCCGGAGTGTTTCTGGAATATAGTGATGTTAGTCCTCCTGAATTAAGATTCAAAGGATTTCGATGGAGCCAAACATTTAAATGGGGGCATTCGGCTGATGGAGTTAGCTGGGTACCGCAAATGGTTTTGTCCAACAATGTGCTGAGACTGTATAACAGTACAACCAATGAAGGCGATATTACAGTACAACTTCATCCCAATGGGAATTCGTATTTTAATGGCGGGAATTTATGTATAGGTACCACATCTTCTGACGTGAATGCCAGACTCACCGTCGCCGGTAAGATCAGCGCACAGGACATTACCATCAAAGCTGACGCAGGTGCGGATTTTGTTTTTGAAAAGGATTATGCTCTCCCCTCTCTTAAACACGTTGAACAGTTTGTGCAGGAATACAAACACCTGCCGGAGATCCCCTCCGCTCAGGAAATGCAGGAAAACGGTGTGCAGGTGAGCGAAATGCAGACAAAGCTCTTGCAAAAGATTGAAGAGTTGACGTTGTACGTTATCAAAATGAATAAAATAAATGATGAACAAGATATAATAATAGCAAAGTTGCTTAAAGAAAACCAGAACTTGAAAAAATAAAATCGATCTATTTGGAGGACAAATGAAATCTAAAACCTTTTGTATTTTATTTTATTTCTTATTATTGAGTCATACTTATGCCCAAAACGACCCCACAGCAGACAGTTGGTCAACCAATGGTACAAATACCACTACAACGGACAATATTGGGATTGGTTTAGCCAGTCCCACAGGTGCTTTGCATATTAAAGCTTTGAATTACCAAAAACAATTAATTCTTGATCGTACAGATAATAGTGAAATAGAGAACCTAATGTACCTAGCCCCAAGTTATGCTCCTGATGGTAACGACCGTCTGGATATAAACATCGGAGATACTGGCAGACAAATGGTAATTCTCGAAAGTGGTCAAATTGGGATTGGTATTGGTGCTCCAGCTCACTGGTTACACGTTTATAAAGAAGGTTCATCTACAGTTGACTTGTTAAATTTGACGGCAAGTACCGGACAAGCAGAATTAGAATTGGGGGCTAACAATCAAAATATTTACTATCACTTAAGGAATACAGCTACTGCAATTGATTGGTTAATTAAACTAGATGCGTTTGATGGTGACCAACTCAAATTAGTACGTGAAGATAATACACTTACAACTTGGACTACAGATGGAAATATACACAATACGGGTGAAATTATAAATGATGAAAGTATTTGGGTACCCCGTTCCCAAAAAATAGGTTTTTTATCGGACACAAATGGATCGCAAAGGGCATATATTCGATCTACTGACAACGAATTTGGTGGTGATTATAATGGTCTGGTTTTTGGCGTAGGTTCAGAAAATGAAGTAATGTACTTGAATGGAAGTGGTAATTATATGAAATTTTTAGGAATTAACTTGGCCCTCAATGAACAATATATCAGCAATGATGGAGATGATGAAGGAATCCAGGTTGAAGATAATGGCGATGTAACAATGAGTGGATCACTAGGCGTAGGTACAACACCGGATGCAGGTGTTGCTATACATGCATTCCTGGGCAATTCCGGTGCAACAGCAAGTACAAACGCAGATGCAATTGTATTGGAAGCAGCAGATAATGTTGGGATCTCTTTTTTATCTCCCAATAATTTTTCTGGCAGTCTTTATTTTGGTGATCCTGAAAATAATATTGCCGGAAGAATCACTTATGAAAATACAAATGACAGATTTACATTCAGAACCAATGGTGTCGATCAATTTAAAATGGAGTCGGATGGGGATTTTGTATGCACTCGTATTGGCGCAGGTATCAGCCCCTTATATGGTGTCCAAATAGAAAATAATCATTTGGCATTGCATGGGGGATCCAATACAATATCATTTGAAACCTGTGACATGCCCTTGATATACGCTACTGCTTCCGGTGGAACATATCCTTTTAACACATACGGTAATCTTATCATCCAACCTAGAAACGGTAATTTTGATATCGGATTACGTACCGGTACAAATCAGGAAAAAGGATTTTATATTACAGGACAAGGATATTTATCAGCGGATGGAGACGATGAAGGAATTATAATTGATAATTCCGGTAATGTAGGTATTGGTACAAACCAAAACCTTACGGATGCAAAATTAAACGTTAACGGTAAAATTAAAGCCGAAGAAATCCAGATACAACAGGACGTTCTGCCCGATTTTGTTTTCAATGCAGACTATTCCCTCATGTCTCTTGAAGAAACAGAGACATTTATCAAACAAAACAAGCACCTCCCGGCAATACCTACTGCTCAGGAAGCTAAAGAAAATGGTATAAATATGGGTGAAATGCAAGCAAAATTATTACAAAAGATTGAAGAGCTGACATTGCACATGATTGAGGTAAATAAAAAAGTCGACAAGCTTGAAAAAGAAAACCAACGCTTGAATCAAATCATTTCATCAAAATAATATTTGAATAAAAAAGGGGGCAAAATTATTGGTCCCCTTTCTCATCGACGTACTACTTTTTTGATTGCATAAAATCACATCTATATGTATTTTTCAATGGTGGGTTTATTTGGGATTTCAATCAAATAAATACTTTTAATCTAATCTTACAATTTCATACTACTTTTGGGGAGGCTCTGATGAAAAAGCAAACAATATGTATTGTTTTATTTAATGTATTTTTAATATTAACGATTAATTCCGATTTATTGTTAGCTGCTGACGATACGACTAACGACAGTTGGGAAACTGACATAAATGGTAATACTACAACGACGGGTTATGTTGGTATTGGTGTTTCGCCAAACAATGAATTTGAAATTCAAAATACTGAACAAAATTCAAACATTATGATTTTAAGAAATGCTAATGGGGAAACAACCCATCGTTTTTTTAATGACTCCGCTGGTGATGGACTTTTATATATTGAAGATTCTGCCTCGGATATTGGAGTCAAATTGCATTCAGATGATGATTCGTACTTTATGAATAAAGTTGGTTTTGGAAAATCATCTGCAACTTTTTTTATTGATGTTGAGGCAGGGGCAAATATTAATATGGCTTCCTTTAGTAATGATAGTGCAACAGTAATGATGGGTGGTTTAAAGGACGGATCAAATTTTATAGGCTATATACAAGGCAGAAATGCTATTAATGATGCATATCAAACTATAGGTATAAAAACTCAAAGTGGAAATACCTTTGGCTTTTTACAGGATACCAATGGAAATGTCACCCTCGGTTATGATTTGTTTGTTAAGGATGACATTGTTCTCCAATCAAATAATAGCAGCCTGGGTTTTACGGGAGATTATACATTATTTAATGCATATGATATGCGGGATGGAAGATATTTTTCCTCATCAATTGTTGGCTGGGCTGATGCTTTTCAAGGAGCAGAATATTCTGATGTAGAAACCAGTAGCTCAGGTAGCTGGACAAGTAGTACTATTGATTCGGACCAATTACAATATCTGTTAGATGGAAATTTTAGTACCACCTATTCTGTCAACACTGAAAGATCAAAATTCAGATTCACTGTTGATGCTGGTTCCTGGTTGGGTGGAGGTGCGCTAGCCATATATCAGGAATGGGTACCAGACGGACAGAAAGGATATGATATTACTATTGAATATAGTTCTGATAAAATATCCTGGACTCAAGATGTATCAGTATCAATACCAGATGGACAAACTCATGTAATCATTCCCAAATTAGATCACACTGAAAGTAAATATTGGAGAATTACATTTGATTTTGGCTCAATTGGTGTTAGCCAAGCATTAAGATGGGTAAGGTATTTAACAACCCGGGTTGATCGTGGTATTTATAATGGCTTACCAATGAACACATATTATAACAATTCAGTGAAATTTTTAAACAATATTGTTTTAGATGATTTTCTTTCCGGTGACGGAGATGATGAAGGCCTATCCATCGACAATGATGGAAATGGTACATTCAGCAATGACGTTTGTGTTGGTGGAATTATCACAGCCGAAGAGATTAAACTCCAGCAGGATGCCCTGCCGGACTATGTGTTCGAAGAGGATTACGCTCTCATGTCCATTAAAGAGACAGAAGCATTTATCAATGAACATAAACACTTACCCGAAATCCCTTCCGCGCAAGAGGCAAAAGAGAATGGTGTGAATATGGGTGAAATGCAGGCAAAATTATTACAAAAGATTGAAGAGCTGACCTTGTACATGATTGAGATAAAAAAAGAAAACTTGGCAATGAAAAATGAAATTAACGTTTTAAAAGCCCAAATAAAAAACTAGAGCAATCCAAACAAAAGGACAACAAAAATCTGTTGTTCTTTTGTTTATCTATTCCAATTTAAACATTGATTTCCTTATCTCATTTTTGTACTTTTCATCGTGGGTTTAATTGGGGATTCCAAACCAATAGACACATTCTTTTATTTTCATATCATATAAATCTTTAGGGAGGGTTGCATGAAATCTTGTAGATTTTTCATTGTTTTCATTTTTATATTTTTAGGTATTAGTACTATTTTCGCACAAAATGATCCCACTTCAGATACCTGGCAATCGGATGGAAACGGTTTCACTTCAACTACAGGTACTGTGGGGATTGGAATTTCTACTGCTACTAACGCCAAGTTCAATGTTTACGGTTCGGAAAGCTGGTTTGACGGGGCAACAGGGCACAGCGTTGTTGCAAGATACAACGGAGCTGCTAGAATCTGGTTAAGGGCTGAAGAGGCATCAGGTGTGTTACAATCATTGAGCTCAAGACAATTAAAACTTTTAAACACGCAAGGTTTGGGTATTACTATATTCAACAATACTGGTATTGCATCATTCTCTAACGGCATTCAGTTGAACGGCAGCAACATATCTAATAATGGTAATACAAGTGTAGGAATTTTCATAGACGATGCTGGTAGAGTCGGGATTAATAAAACACCATCCTCCGCACCATCAAGAGCACTGGATGTTGAAGGTTTTATTCAATCAAATGTAACAAATGGTAGCGGAGTAGTAATCGCACAATACAATGGTTCAAATCGTGTTGCACTTGAAGGCAGAGAATGGTATGGTGTGGTTAGCTCTTCAAGTTCTACATCTTTACGTCTTGAAAATACACAAGGAATTGGAATGACCGTTCAGAATGTTTCAGGGATAGTAAAATTAGATACGGCTTTAATTGTTAATGGGTATATTTCAAAGAGTACATTGGCAAATAATGGAATTTATCTTGATGAATCCGGCAGGGTTGGCATTAATAAAATACCATCATCAGTACCATCAAGAGCACTGGATGTTGAAGGTGTTATTCAATCAAATGTAACCAATGGTAGCGGAGTAGTAATCGCACAATACAATGGCTCAAATCGTGTTGCACTTGAAGGCAGAGAATGGTATGGTGTGGTTAGCTCTTCAAGTTCTACATCTTTACGTCTTGAAAATACTCATGGTGAAGGAATGACGATCCATAACAGTAATGGTGACGTTGAATTGGATGCCGATCTAACTGTAAATGGAATTACAACAATAGGTACTACATCTCCCGACGTTGGCGCGGCACTCACAGTTGCCGGCAAAATCAGCGCACAAGACATAACCATCAAAGCAAATGCTGGTGGCGCGGATTTTGTTTTTGAAAAGGATTATGCTCTCCCCTCTCTTGAACACGTAGAGCAGTTTGTAAAAGCAAACAAGCACCTGCCGGAAATCCCCTCTGCACAGGAAATGCAGGAGAACGGAGTACAGGTGAGTGAAATGCAAACCAGACTCTTGCAAAAGATTGAAGAACTGACATTGTATGTTATTGAACTTGAGAAAGAAAATAAAAAACAAAATTCTGAAATAAAAAAACTTTTAAATCAAATCGAAATTAAAAATTAATACTCTTTTAATAAATTGTTAGAAATGCTAGCGTTATTTACAATATATCGGGATAAAAATATTGAATTAGTTTTTCTTCAGGAGTAAGGCCATCAATACCTTTATGTGGTTTTACTCCATTATAGTAATTAAGAAATCTTTTCAGTTCTGTTTTACGATGAGCTGATGAATTAAATATGGTTTTATTATGCCAGAGTTCAATCAACGTCCGTATAACTCTTTCTGCCTTTCCATTGGTTTGTGGTCTTCTGACTTTGGTAAATTTTTGTTCAATACCGTGTTCTTTGCACAATAGCATAAATTTGTGGTTATTCGGATCACCTCGGTACTCTGTACCATTATCAGTGTAATACTGTTCGATTGTATATGGACATTCATCAACGACTTGTTCCAGAAATTTTTCAGCAGAAAATTGAGTTTTATCCGGTAAAATAGCTGCGTATAGCTCTCTTGAAAAGTCATCAATAGCTACAAACAAGTATTCAGTGCGTTCAAAAGGTGATTCTCCCTTGATTAAGGGCAATTTTTTAGTGTCTCCGTGTATCATTTGACCTGGATAGTCCTTATTATATCGTTTTGCCTGGCGTTTGAGTTTTTCTTCAATTTTTTTCTCAATTTTAGCCAGGCGTTTGATGCCGTATTTCAAACAGCGAAAGCGTTTGTTTGTGCTCTTGTGAACTGTATAATCTTTTTGACGCCCACGATGTATTATCTTGTAGATTGTAGGACGACTAACACGAAATTCACGAGCTAAATCACAGACACGTTTTCTTTCATCGAAATATAATTTACAAATTGTTTCTCTTTGAATCGGCGTTAATCGAGTATGTTTGTGAATAACCATAGGATCTCCTTTGAATAATATAAATTAGGAAATCCCGAAATTGTAAACAACACTTAAAATCGTTTCTACTGAATTGAACCCTATCTCTTTTAAAGGAACGGGTTCAATTCAGTAGAAAACTGTAAACAACTCTAAGATAAATCACAAATAAATGAATAATAATTATCAGATAAAGGATCAATCATGAGCAATTATAATAAAAGTGTTATTACATTATTGGTTTTTTATTCTTTCGCATTTGGTCAACAATGGTCAGGTGCAACTGATACAATTAATGATATTAATCGCACAGGCAATGTAAGTATAGGCTCAAGCAATTATTATGGTAAAGTAAATATAGAGAATACTAGTAATAGTTTTTCTACCGGCGCAAGCACTTATTATGACAATCTGTTTTTAGCGAGATTAACAACAGGTATTAATACTTACGGCGCATCTATAGGATTCACAGGGGGGCACGCAACCAGACATGCCGCCATTGTCTCTGTTCAAACGGACAGTGATGCAAACAGAGTTGGATTGGGATGCAAACAGAGTTGGATTGGCTTTTTTTACTCATGACGATTATGATATGAATAATGATATAACCGAAAAAATGAGAATCGATGCGGCAGGCAGAATCGGTGTTGGCATTCAAGTCCCAACCGCACTTTTCCATACGAAACAGTCTTCTAACCAATATATTGCCCGTTTCGTTAGTGATGAAGACAATGAAATAGCGATTGATCAGGATGGCGGACTTCGTATTAATGAGAATATCCGTTTACGGGTTAATTCCAATAGTGGTGTTATTGAACATCTTGCAAATACCGGTGACATGTATCTTAGAAGTATGGATTCGGACGATACCAGTGGTAATCTGGTTTTGAATGATTTAGGTGGAAACATCAGTATAGGTTCAAACAATAATTATGGTAAAGTAAATATAGAGAATACTAGTAATAGTTTTTCTACCGGCGCAAGCACTTATTATGACAATCTGTTTTTAGCGAGATTAACAACAGGTATTAATACTTACGGCGCATCTATAGGATTCACAGGGGGGCACGCAACCAGACATGCCGCCATTGTCTCTGTTCAAACGGACAGTGATGCAAACAGAGTTGGATTGGCTTTTTTTACTCATGACGATTATGATATGAATAATGATATAACCGAAAAAATGAGAATCGATGCGGCAGGCAGAATCGGTGTTGGCATTCAAGTCCCAACCGCACTTTTCCATACGAAACAATCTTCTAACCAATATATTGCCCGTTTCGTTAGTGATGAAGACAATGAGATAGCGATTGATCAGGATGGCGGACTTCGTATTAATGAGAATATCCGTTTACGGGTTAATTCCAATAGTGGTGTTATTGAACATCTTGCAAATACCGGTGACATGTATCTTAGAAGTATGGATTCGGACGATACCAGTGGTAATCTGGTTTTGAATGATTTAGGTGGAAATGTAAGCATTGGCTCAAGTTCACCTGAATCCGACTCCAAACTCACCGTTGCCGGTAAAATCACCGCACAGGACATTACCATCAAAGCAGACGCAGGCGCGGATTTTGTTTTTGAAAAAGATTACGCTCTCCCCTCCCTCGCCCAGGTTGAACAGTATGTGCAGGAAAACAAACACCTGCCCGAAATACCTTCTGCTCAGGAAATGCAGGAAAACGGTGTACAGGTGAGTGAAATGCAAACCAAACTCTTGCAAAAGATTGAAGAATTGACCCTGTATGTGATAGATTTACAAAAACAGGTAGATACGCAGAACAAACGAAATGACCAGCTCGAAGTGGAATTAAATAAAATAAAATCCCGACATTAACAAAAAACACCCGGCATCAGGTATGGACTCTTGCAGCCGGGTGTAGAAAAGTTGTTGAAAATATATTTTTGCCTATTATATAACTAATGATGCAAAATTAAAAAATTCAGATTTAAATTTGAGCTATTGAACAAAAATGAAATCTTGGGCCACAGACACAAAATACCAACTTATATTCGTGTTAATTACCAGGTATTTTTAAAAAAAAATAAATAAAAAAATATAATCATAGCTCCTATATAACATATAGCTCCTATTGTTTTTATAATATGAAAATATGAATTTTTAACTTGTTTTTTTGTAACAAAAAATATTGCCAATTGGTTTTTATAGGAAAAAGGACTTGGAATATTTTTATATAACTCTTTATCAATTTCTCCTAATAGAGAATGAGCAATCCACATGCATCCATATGCAATAACAATAAGAAAAAAAAAGATCATCATTGTAAACATAGTTTTTTAACCAAATAATTTATTATATAAAAACACTTTAGCTCATTATAATTATTGTATACTAATTAACTACATCTTCTTCTTCTTCACTTTGCATCATTTCGTTATAAACATCCTCTGATACCCATGTATATTCATTTATTTGTACCATTTTCCCAACTACAAAAGTTTCTCCTGTTACAGCATGCTTTTGTATTAGCATATTATTTTCATCAATACTATAATCCCAAATACCTGTTAACCTTGATTCAAGTTCCCCAAACTCTTGCTCAGTAAAAGAATAAAGTGTTGATATTGGCCAATAGCTATGAAAATCGGGAGTTCCTAATCCAATTCCTAAAGAAAATGATCCACCAACTACACTCATAGAACTAATTGAGTTTAAATCATCACCTTTCGCATCAATTCCTTCAACGGAAAAAATCGCTGGTATAACAAAAAATTGAGAGGAAAATCCAGTTTGACCACTTCGTCCAGCTAATTCATAAATAGTGTTTAACTCAGAATTTACATAATTATCAGTTGTCCAGGAAACTCCTATTCCAATATGATAACCATAACCAGAAAATTTAGTAAATCCCTGATTCCCATGTTCATCTGATACTATAGAATAACCTACAGTATATCCCAATAAACAGCCATATGTACGGCTATAGCTATGGAGATCAACTTTATTACCATCCGGATCTAAAAAAATCAACGGATTATTCAATGTATAGGTATAAGGTGACCATGCCGGATATTTTTCCGCCATGGGGTCTACACTTAAAAATCTTGCCAGACTCGCATCATAAAACCGGGCACCGAAATAGTCCCAGTTCAAGCCGCCTTCGTCATCGCGTTCCTTTCCGGTAAATTTGTAACGAGATTCAATATCAGATATAGATGATTTCATGACCATACCAAAGGGGTAATAGTCATACCAAGCCTGTGTGCTGCCGTTTTCATCCAGTAATACACGGGTTGAACCCAAATGATCATGTACATGGTATGTCCAGGTTCCTGCAAAACCGCTTGATTTTAATAAAGTAAATAAAAATATAGTAATTATCAAATGTTTTTTTTTCATTTCATCGCCCCTTATTATAATTTAATAATTATCTTGTTGGGTGCTGCTATTTGACGTGCCTGACCGGCAATTACATCCAGTTCTTCTTCAAAAGTGCCAATAATCTTTCCTGAATTGTCACGAATGAAATGGGTCACAGAACTGCCAATACTATTGGTTTTATATTTAGCAAGAGTTTCTCCATTGGCACCGTGTATATATTTTGTAATTTCAGCGGCTTTGGTCATGTTCATATCCGTCATTGATAAAACCGAATTCCCTCCCGGTTTAATAGAAAAACCGGATTCATAAGTATCTGTTGTGAAATGAATTTCTACTTCTAACGGGGTTACACCATCTCCGGTATACTCTATTTTCTTTACAGGAGTCAAACTTTCTCCTAAATAAATTTCAATATAATCATTAGGGTTATCACCGGTCAACTCAAATGTAAGTTTATAAGTATAATCATTATAAGGTAATGAAAAAACTGAAATAGTTACTGCCAATTGTATTAAAAATGCAAAACCAATATTTTTTTTCATTTTTTATCCTCTCATTCCAGGTTTAGTTATAATTATTCAGCCGGAATTTCAACTTGAACATTTTTGTAGATACGCTTGCCCAGAGTATTATAACCGTATTTAATTAAATTGGTACCATCCATACCAATATAGTAGGGTAAATTCTGATAATTATAAAGTATTGAGGGAAGATACCTGTATCGTTTACCTGAAGTATCTGTAATTAAAACTTGTCCGGCAAGGTTCTTGGTCAAATCGGAGGTCAAGTTTCCATTGTTATCATACGTGTAATCAGTATAAATTACTGCATCACTATCCTGGTACCTGTCTAACCTGTTATTTGAATTATAATAATAATAATTCACATCATTCGCTGATGGCGTATAACTCTCAGTTGGAGTGCGTGTTAGAAATGTAATATTACCATTAAGATCATAATGCAAATATACATCTCGCAAATCATCCGTATAATCAATATTTCTTGGTGTTTTAAGTGCACTCGTCAACCTGTTTGCCAAATCATAAGTAAAATCAAATCCCAAATCGAGTTCATCGGAAATAGCTGAATCCAAGTCCCTATCAACCTTGCCGGTCATTTGCGTTATATTTCCCAAATCATTATAAACCATATCTTCCTGGAATATTGTATTCAAATATATTTTATTAATCCAATCACGTCCGGTATACGTATACTTGACATCATCAGACATCCCCGGATATTTTAAACTTTTGACTTGCCCGGTTGGCCAATATTGATATTCCCAGTTTTTAGCAGTTGTTTCATCATCCACATTATTGGCTTTAATTTTTTCCAGATTTCCGGCGATATCATATTCTCTCCATTGATAAAATGCCTCTTTATCGACACCTTGTTGATATGAGGTTTTAATCAAATTCCCCAAACGGTCATACTCATAAGAGATTACTTTTTGTTCTTCAAGAATATCATCGGGTAAATCCTGTATAACTTTATCAACAAATCCTTCAGGTGTATATGAATAAAAAGTATACCCCCAATTGCCGCTATCTTTGTCTTTATATGCAGTAGCAGCCAGTCGGCCTTTTAAATATTCAAGATTTCCGGGATCTTCTGCATCAGTCCAAACATCTGAACCATAACCGGGTTCAGAATCATAATAATTCACTACCCAAAGATTCGATTCATTACTTTCAAATAGATATGATGTATTTGCTAAAATTGATTCCCATTTTTCAGAGTTTGTCGAAGAGAGTCCTGTTCTCTCACCGATATAAATAACACGATTCATTTCGTCAAAAGTATAATACATATAATCATAAGAAGCATGATTGGCATCCTGTACAAAACGTAAATTATTATTGTCATCATATTTATACTTGATTGTTCCGGCATCAGGGGTTCTTTTTTCAAGTAATTGTCCTGCTGTATTGTAATCATATTCAGTAATATAATTATTGGTACCCTGGTTTTCACTTTTTTTCGACATTGGTGAAAAAACCCGAACAAGATTGTTTAATATATCATAATGATAATCAGTTATCAAATCTGTTCCTGACATCTCGGTGGTTTTACGTACTAAATTACCCCAATCATCCTTATATTCAGTAGTTCTATTATTTCCATTTATAACGGTAGATGTAGATAAAGGGGCTTCGTAAACACTTATTCCATTATCATCATAAGACTCCACATCATATTCCACATCAGTATTTACAGAATTAATTGTAAAACCATTCCCTATTGTTTGATTACTAGTACACGTAGAATAATCAAATATTGTATAAACACGCTGACTATTTTCATTCAAACCAGGATAATAAATTCTACTTACTCTGCCAGATGGATCAGAATTGTATTCAGTAAAAACATAAGGGTAACCATAACAATTCGGCACACCGGTTTCAAGCGGACTAGCATCATAGTAATTATTTACAACAGAACTACTGGTCATAGCAGTACCCAGAGTCCAAGGCTCTTCAACCAGATCAATCTTATAACCAATGATAGAAGGGGAATCTGTTCGCATTGGTTTTGTCGTTACAGCGTTTTGTCCCATATTATTATAAACTGTTCCTACAAAAAAGTGTTCAGAATTAATCCCTTTAGTTTGGGTTTGAATTGAACGGCTCAATCCGTCAAAATAGTTTATACTATAACCCGTTTTAGAATCCGAAAAGTGGTTCATTTCCAAAATAGCATTTGGATCGGATTGAAAAAAATAGCCTGTTGTTCCTTCTCCTTTCAAGTGGTATTCATATGTATTTAATAGTTCATTATTATAATTCTTAATAAATGCCAACTGCCATTTATTATTATATTCATATTTATTATCAATACCATTTTCATCAATAATTTTTGTGATTTGTCCCAGTTCATTATATTGATATTCAGTAATCAAATCATCACCATTTCTTACACCCGGTGAAGCAGGTACAGCATCAAGTGTATTCATAATCTTTTGCTTTGCAGTAAGATATGGTCCGGAAAAGCTTGTTTCAAAGGGATCAATATTATTGGTATCATAATCAGTATAGTAACCATAAAAGAATTTTACTCTATTATATTTATTATTATTCAAATCAACATTATCATCTTCAACTTGAGTAACACGACCATAAATATCTCTTGAAAGAGTTTTTGATTGTTGTCTCCATTGATCATAAGAATAATTGTACACCCAATCAGGTAGCGATGGAGAACTAGAATTACTAATCCATGTGAACACACTTTCTTCCGCCCATTGTTCTTTGCCTGTTCCATGGTCCCAATTATCTTTCCAGGTTATTTTAGTGGATGAACGAGCATCTGTACTAGTCAAGTCAGCAATTTCCAGATTATCAGCATAACCGTTAAATTGATATATAGTTTCCTGTGTCTTTTGAGAGATCATATGATGATTTTCCATATCAGAATAATCTTCATAAGCATATTTTATTCGGATCACCCTGTTTTTTACACTTGATTCCTCATTTACAACAATCTGACTTCCTTCATCGATTATCATTTCCGGCAGATAGTTAACATTATCAGAAAAATTTTTATATTTGAATAAATTAGTCTTTATAGTTGCATAATCTTCATTATTATCGCCATAATTAAAAGCTTGAATTTTATCCAATCTTACCCATCCACCTGTAAAAAAAATTGATCTATCTGCTGCTGAAGGATCATAAGGTGCTGGTCCAAGTTTTTCATTCAATACTTTTAAATGATTCGGAATAAATGTATAATAGTATTCTGATTTTTCAGAAATATAATATTCGGAATCATCTACGCCGTACTTTTCTTCTTTCCACATTATACCTCGTTTCCAATGGTTTGTAAATTCACGATAAAAAACAAATCCTAAATGCCATCCATAATTAAGCCTAATATTATCATCATAAATTTCATCAGAACTTGCATACCAAGGCAAGGAAGTATTCGCTATAATAGTACATGTCGGGGGATATTTTTCATCAGGTTCATATTCCACAACATCATTATATCCTGTTGCTGCTGTAGTATAATAACGTATTATTTTACTACCATTTGGTAAGGTAATAGTAATATCAGGATAATGAACAAAATCAATATAATTGTCACCAATTGCAGAAAAGAAAGGTCGTGTAAATGCTCCTTGATATGCAGATAATGGAGGATAGCCACTAATAAAGCCATAACCTGTGTGATATTCAGATTTTGCGTAACTATAATGATATTCTTGCCCTAAATTGTCATCAGCATCTTTATAAATCGTTTTTTGAGTTAATCTTACCCCACCTCCTGTTAATTGAATTTCCGGTATATTTGCAGGTTGATCAAAACGTTCATAAGGAAGTTGAATATAATAATCCGATTCATATTCAAAGCTAATTTTCCCACCGGTTGGTAAAATCACATCTTTTAGCATCCATCTATCACAATGAGCAGGATCTGGGTCCGTAGTCATATTTTCTGTAAACATGCCCCATTTATCAAATTCCTTTGCATCTCCTTCAGTATATGGGTAATTATGATAATTAAAACTGATTGAATTGATCAAAAGATTACCGTTATATCCGCCGGAGCCATAAAAATCAATTTGACTTAATCGATGTCTTTTGAAATCATCATCATTATTATAGAAATAAAAATCCTGTATTTGGTTAAAACATACTTCTTTTAACACATTCGCATCAACTTCAGAAATTTCATTACCCTGAACATCTTTATAATTATACAATTTTATTGAAGTTAATTCTTTCAAGTATTTTCCGGTATCGTATAATGATCTATCCCATTCAGTAAAAATACATGTTTCACCATAAGTCATATAAAAAACAGCTTTATGTGTAGGTGTAATTATCTTCTTCAAATCAGATTCGTACACATTAATTCCATATCCTGAGTAGCTTGGATTTGGATACCCCTGCATAAAAGGTGTTGTATATTCAAATTTGATCCAGTCACCCATATCTGCATTCGTACTGTTATCCGGAATGAAATCCGGGACAGTACTTCCATCAATATAATTTGGAGCTAAAATTGCAGTTAATTTTATAACATAAATATATTTATCATTTACTATATCTTCACCACTTATTGGATCTGTTTGAGTGGAATGGTTTAGTAACAGGGAGTTTGAATTTCTTTTTAACGCATGGTTAAAAACATACCTAGTACCATCCACAGTAGTGACAATAAATCCGGTATAATTATATCGATCCTGAGAATCTGCTTCTAATTCCTCAATGAGTAAACCATCATTTTTATCCAAACACCAAATCGGGTCTCCAACCGGGTAATCAATAATGGATTTATTTACAAACATATAGGTACCGCCAGGAAATGAAAGTAAATATCGATCTGAACCCAAATATGTCCAAGGGGATTCTTTGGCGGGAAGACATGAAATTTGCCCTAAATTCAGGTTCCATCCCAGTCCAACCCAGCTCGCATTACTAAAAGCAGAAACACCTCCCCCTGCAACATAATTGAGTATAATATCATAATTCAAGTTATTTCTACCTGGAACAGTTAATAACGGGTAGCTAAAATTTAAGTTCCCTTTATAATCCGGACCAATTTGATCCAAATTAATTTTCAGAGGAAATTGTTCAACAGTAGGATTCAATGTTTCAGGAGATCCTTCTGCAAAACACATATTATTGTTTAAAATCAATAAAATCACAAAACAAATTATTCCGTTTTTTAAAATATTTGTCATTTGACCACCCTTTGGTATTTTATAAGATTTCTTAAGAATTACAAATAAATTTCAGGACAATTTGGATAAAATTTTAAAATAATAATTTTTAAAACCCCTTTATAAAACACATAATATTCTGCCTCCCTCAGATAGAATATAGAAATTTGAAATTATTAATAAAAAAGGTACTCCCTGGTGCTAGAATAAATTAATAATTATTCTTAAAATCACAAATCTTTTTTTTATGAAAACTAGAAATTTTTCACCAATAACAGATCAAAAACTAAAAAGCCATAAACCGCGAATCCGATAAACACCCCAAAAGGAATTTTGCTTTTCCGGTTTAGCCGTTTACTTATAATACCTACAATTCCAACGATTGACCCTGCAACAGCTGCGAGAAATAAAATCAGAAATCCTGCCGGGTAACCGGTAACAAATCCAATTGCAGCCAATAATTTAACATCTCCCAATCCGAACCCCGCTTCCCCCTTTAACTGGTAGTTTATGATCATGGCCAATACAGGAATACCCGCTGCCGAGATTGCACCCAATAATCCATTCATAAATAACCCCGGTGATATTATATATTGAAAGCCCCCCAAAATCAAAATAGCAGCGACAAGCACATTGGGTATTATAAAGTGCTTGAAATCTATGACAATCATTACCAGGATGATATATAATAAAAATGTCCATTTGACGGACAACCAGTCAAGTCCATTTGTATAAAAAAAGAACAGGCTGATCAGTACTGCTGCTAATTCGATCACGGGATATTGCAAAGAAATCTTGTTTTTACAATGACGGCATTTACCGGCCAGAATGAAATAACTCAACACCGGTACCAAATCATACCATTGAATGTTCTCATTGCAAACAGGACAAGCAGATCTCTGCCACATGGATGTTTTTTCGGGTAAGCGATAAATACATGCATTCAAAAAACTACCCATTACGAGAGCAATGACAGCAATAAACAAATAGATTGACAATTCCATTTAATCGGGAATTTCTTCAATAAGGGTTCCATTTTGATTGATTGTCCAGACATTAAAAATACCGTCCTTGTCAAAATCCACCACAGAAGTTGCTTTGGCAATAAAACCCAAATTGCTGACTTCCTGCATCTCAATGAGATAACGGGCCGCGCCACCATCCGTCTTTAGCAAGTCCTGAGTAAAACCAATGGATTGTAAATCAGCAGCATAGGTATCATTCTCAAGATAATAGGTATCCTGTAGCTGGTAAACCTGCTTTAACATCAATTTTGCTTCGGTGTTTTTAGCTTTAGTTATTACACTCATAAATTTAGGCAATGCCAGTGAAGCAAGAATTCCAATAATAACGATTACAACCAAAAGTTCTGTTAATGAAAAACCGGATTCATCACGAATCAATCTTTTTAAAGATTTCATATCATCCTCCATTATTGAATTACATCTACAATATTAAAAATTTGCCAATACATAGCGATCACTATAGCACCCATTATAATTCCCAATCCAATAATCAAAACAGGTTCAAGTACTGCATTCAATGTTTCAATTGCAGCATCAATTTCCGATTCATAGTACTCGGCGGATTTTTCAAGCATTTCACTGATTACCCCTGCTTCTTCCCCAACCCTTACCATTTGGACCAGCATATTGGGGAAAATTTTGGCTTCATCAAGAGCCGTGTAAAATGATTGTCCACTTTTAATTTTTTCAATCAAAATCTGAGAACTGATTTCAACATTTAAATTGGTTGAAGTTTTGCCACTGATAGAGATGGCTTCCGGCAGTAAAATACCATTTTTTAGCAGCATACCGAGAGTTTGTATAAAACGGGTTACAATTTCCTTTTTGATTACCGGCCCCACTATAGGCAATTTCCAAAAAAAACGTTCCATTCTTAACCGGGCTTTGGGGAAGTTCCATAATTTCCGCAAAAGGAATCCTGTACCCAAAATAAACAAAAATAGTATATACCAATAGTTAACAAGAAAATCACCTGTTGCGACAAGCATTCGGGTAGCAATAGGTAATTGCGCACCAAAGTCAGAAAACACATCGGAAAATGTTGGAACAACAACAGCCAGTAGAAATCCAATTGCACCGATTGCCACAATAATAACAATCGCAGGATATGATAAAGCAGTAAAAAGTTTGCGGCGCAATTTCAACACTTTTTCAAGTTGCGATGCTGCCTGGTCCAGAGTATCACCCAGCTTGCCCGAGATTTCTCCAATTTCTGCGAATTTCAGAACAGTTTCAGGAAAATATTTTTTATGAAAAGCTAATGCATGTGCCAACGATTCACCTTTTTCTATCCTTTGTTTCAAATCAATAATAATTTTTTTTAAATCCTGTTTTTGAATTTGATCTGAAACAATAGATAAAGTTCGATCCAATGGGAAATGCATCTGAATTAAAGTTGCGATCTGTCTTATAGCATAAGCAATATCATTTTTTCTTATCCAGATAAAAAAAAATTTAAACCGTTTTGAACTAGAATTGAATTTTGAGCCAGCTTTTTTATGAGGGAATCCCGGATGTTTATTAATGAATTCTGTGGGAATTGATAAATTATCTTTCATTCTTAATATACCCTGTTTCGAAGATTGACATACAAATAGGATGCTATATTTTGCTTGGTATTGGAATCCATTTCAAAATAATATAAAAGCTGTTTAATACAGGTTGAATCCGTATTCACATAACCGGAATCCGTTGTTACCACTGTTAAATAATCTACCGGATTAAAGGAATCATGCAATTTGAATTCAGAAAATTCAGTAGAAAAATACAACATTTTTACTGGCATTAAACTGTCATTAAGAGCCCGGTTGTTTCGATAAATTCTATTATTTATCAATTCATATTTTATCAACTTTTTATTATTTCCAACAAATTCTATTTTATTATTATTAAGGCTCAATACTTTATTAGCATGAATTAAATCATTATAAAGTATTTTATTAATCATATGATTTTGTCGAACAAACTTTTCTCGCTCTTTCCATGAAAAATAATTTTTTTGAAAATTATAGAAAACCATATAACCTAAACCAATAACAATAAATGATATGGATATTGCCACTATGGTTTCTACCAGAGTAAAACCGGATTCATTTCTTAATATATGCATCGACTCGTACTTAGAGAATATACCCAATTATCATAATCAACAGGTTTACAATATATTGTAATATTGACTAATTTATACTCATTTCTGATTTCTCTTCTTATCATCCAATCCTTATTTGAATAGTGTATTCGCCATTCATCTGAATAAAAATTTTCATGTGCAATAGTATATTCCAATTCAGTTCGACAAATTAAAATTGCACTTGAGTGATTCGCCACCTTTTTACTATTTGCAAGTTTCACAAAATATAATCCTGATGGAACTAAAACAGCAGTGATAAGGACCAACGCTACAATATTTTCAATAACAGTAAAACCAGGGTCTCGCTTTAATATACTATATACTTTATTTAACAGTTTTTTCATATGGGTTTAAAACTAGCTTAAATGTTTTGCCATTTAATTATCTGAAACTCGGGCTTATCACCAAAACACACGGGTACCGGGAAATCATCATCCAATATTTCACGATCTATCCTGGCATTTAACAACCAATTGATATAATTGGTTGGAGAATAATATAAATAAAAACAAGCCAGAGATATATGTCCATTAATATTACCTGACATGTCCACTACCAGGTTTGTAAAAACCATACCTTGAATTGTTGCTGTTTTTTCAATCTCTATCCTTGCACAATTAGTTATGTTGCTAATATTTTCTGGTGTCCAGAGAATAACTGATCCCGTTAATTTTACACCGGTTCCAATTTTGATTGCAGTAAACGGTTTTTGAATGGGATTATCTCTATTAACATAAATCAAACAAGGCCATTTTAATTCGGTTCCATCATCAATTTCAATTTGTCCTTCAGAAAAAAACTGTGCTTTCCCGGTTACTGTATTTTTAATATTTATAAAATGCTTCCCATAAACCAATGCATCATCAAGTTCACAACCCGATATGACGAGTGAATCATTTGAAACAATGATTGAACGTTCAGGAAACTTGAAATTGCCGGAAATAGTCAATGAGCCTTTCGTAATGACTGTGCAAGGTTTAGAAGGATTAAAAAATGTTGAATCTGTAAAGTTAAAATTGTTTTCAAAATATAAATAATTATCATCATCACTCAGATCTGATAACGACAAGCTGTAGTTCTGATAAGAATTAACAAAAGAGTCCATTAACCGGAAAGTATAATTAATAGAGTTTCCCGGTTTAAAATCAGAAAACCTGGAAATATTTGAAGCATTAACAGAACCATAAACTACTTTTTCACCTTTATAGCGTATCCCTTTTAAAGTAGCAGGACGAACCCCTTTTGCGCCTACACAAACATCACCAACAATCTGAGTACTACCGGTAACCATTAAGGGATAATTAAGTTTGTCAAAAACAATGGCATTTTCTAATGATCCGGTCATA
The DNA here is from genome assembly GCA_963693055.1 of bacterium. Lineage (GTDB taxonomy): Bacteria > Zhuqueibacterota > Zhuqueibacteria > Residuimicrobiales > Krinioviventaceae. Next base: position 2,183,928 of record OY843751.1, on the reverse strand, counting down.
TATTGTCCAATTACAGCATGTTTACTGGATACACAATTTTTATAATTTGACTTAACATATACATCAATAAATCCACCCCATGGTGACGCTGTTAAATTCACATAACCATTTGTTACATTATATTTCTTTTTATATCCATCAAAGTAGTAATTATCAACACGCATAAAATATTCATCAATATCTTTAATAAAACGATAAACGCAACTTTCTGCATAATAATCAGATTGCAGCTGGAAACCATCCTTTAAAACAAATTTGTATTGAATATGAATATATTCTATAAATGTCAGAAAAATCAATGATGTAATAATAATAAAAATCATTGAAGATAAAAGCGCATGTCCCTTTTCATTTTTATTTAATTTCATTTAGCGCAATCACATAGAATATGTAAATCCATTTTTTTTATATTTTACAATAATTTGTTTTTCAGTAATTTTTTCGATATATAAAGAATCCAGTTTGTCACCCTCACTCATGAAATGGACTTTACCATCAGGAGTCTCAATTAACGCCACCATTTTATTTTTATCTAATATTATTCCAGTTAAACTGAGAACAGGTTTTTGTATTTCGGGTTTTACTATTCGTTTTTTATTAACAACTTTATTTGTTTTTTTCACTTGAGGTAAATTAAATGGGTCTCTGGAACCTTTAGGATACATCCAAAAACCGAGTGAATCGGATATCGAAATATGAGTTTTATTAATTCGTTCATGATCGAAAGTTGAGGAAACAGAATCAACAACTCCAAAATTTTTAAATAAACGATAAATATTGGAGCTCCAAACAGCAGTTGCTGCAAGAAACAACAGTAACAGATTTATTTTTTTTTTGGAAAATAAAGCCATTTATCCACTCACCTGTTTAATTTCCAAAATAATCTCAATTTTTAACTTATCCCTGGATTGCTTTTGTTTATTCAGCTTGAAACTCTGTACAAAAATCAGATATGGACTGCTCTCGATTGAATGAAAAACCTTTCCAATATTATGATATTTACCTTCCATAATAATTTGAATGGGCTTATTTTCACTTTTATTTTTTTTAAATGCGGAATCCATAAATGTAATTTCTACATTATTTTCCTTGCAAACGATTTGAATATATTTTATAATATCATTTGAACTCGAACTTTTAATAAATGAATTATTATATACATTGATAAAAGAATTCAATTTATCAATTTCAGTTTTATATTGAGCACTGATATTTTTCCAATTTTTAGCATTAACTATTTGTTCTCGCATTATCTTTATCTCTTTATAATCAATAAAAACAGATTTCATCATTGGAAACGTGATAAAAAATATTATTAAAACCAATATAAGAAAAAGACTATAAAGAAGAGGTTTTTGATCTTTGAAAAATTTTTCAATAAAAGAATTCATTTTGTCACATTCAGTGATATTGTAAATTTTATGCCGTTTGTTTTATTTTTATTAGCATAATTATTATTTTTCATTTCTTTATCAAATTGTTCAAGGATAATATTTTTAAAAACATGTTCTTTTTCCAAATTTTCTATAAATGATAATATGGACGTTTCTTCTTTTGCATAACCGTTTATTAATATAAAATTCCCATTTATAGTTGTTTTATCTTTTGAATTTTCATTTTTTTCAAGTTCAATCTCATCTAACCAGATAGAAGCAGGGATCGCTTGACTGATCAAGTAAAATGATTTTCCAAAATTGGTTTTTTGATCTGTAATATTTACAATCTGCTTTTGTTGTTCAAGGAGCTCATTATAATCATGCTTTAATTGATTGATTTTGGTAATTTTGTTTTCAACAATTTGCATTTCATTTATAGCAGATTTATATTGATGACCAATTATGAAATATGGGATACATAATAATAAATTTATTACAAGTATTGAAAAAATCCCCAAGATCAAATACTTGTAAACTCTTTTCCAAATTATATCCAATTTAATTTTTTGCTGTATTATAGAATCTAAATAATTAAACAAAGAAAATTGTGGAAAAAAATAACACAAAGCAGTACCATATAAAGATGCAAAATCAGCATCAAAACCCAATTCAACTATTTGATTCTGAGAATCAGTTATTATATTGTTATTCCCCTCACAGTTCATAATACATTCATAATTATCTCTTTCAATTGTATTTCTATTTTTTGTTTGTATTAGAGTACATATTCCATTCTCAATAGTAATATCTGAAACATTGCTATTTTCCTGGTAACAAAACGAAAACACTCCCTGAAACTTTTCCGGATATTGAAATAAATATGAATAAATCCATTCCGGATTACCTTTAAAAATACCCGCTAAAAAAAGTTCTTTTTCCTTAAAAACATTTTCAATAATTATTAAATCACTATTCTTTGCATATGAATATAATTTACTGTCCAGGTTCTGTTCAGCTGGGTTATTGGATACTATTCTAAATTCAGAAAAAGTTTGTAGTTGATTATTTATGGAATTATTAGAGTCCCCATTTTCAGGTTGATTTTGTCGATAAATAGTTTTCAAATCAGGACAAATTAATAACAATCTATAATCACGAAATTGGGCATAATTCTCTATTAAAGAATCAATTATTTCTTGTAGTTGTTCCTGATTAAAATTGACAGATATACCCTGATTAATTCTATCTTGCATCCATATTGATAAATTATTTTTATTTTTGTGAACACCTAATATTTGAATATAATTTTCCCCAAGTTCAACGCAAATTATTCGGTGTTGAAAATATAATAATTTATTTAAAAATTTTTTAATCTTATCAATTATATTCGTCATAATATTTATTTAATAATTTCATCAACATTCACACTACCCAAATCTTCATAATACAAATGAGGTGTTACATATATCATTAGTTCAGTGGTAGTTTTATTGTTACTATGATTTCGAAACAATCTCCCTATCAAAGGAATATCACCTAATATGGGAAACTTGGCATAACTTTTTGAATCCGATTCTTGTATTAATCCACCTAATACGATTGTCTCCCCATCTTTTAGACGCACAGTAGAATTGAGGATACGATGATCAATAGTAGGGGGAGTTTCCGAATCCAAAGCCCCTTTGGGAGTACTAAACTCCGGATGTATTTCTGTAGTTATTTCTCCGGATGCACTAACCCACGGAGTTATTTCCAATATCATTTCAGCTTTTATGGTTTCAAATCGTTCAGATTCAGATACATAAAGTTGCTGGGTTGACTGGTAAGGTGTTTGTGTTTTTATTTTGTAATATTGAGTCGTACCAATATTAATACTTGCGGTATGACCATTTAATGTAGCTATTTGAGGTCTTGATCTGATTTTGGCTTTACTCTCCTGCTCTAATGCTTTGACTTGTAAATAAAAGTTACTGGGCAATCTGCCAACATTGGGTAAACCCCATTGCGGCCCATATAATTCAATGGACGCATTTAAATAATCTCCATCGGCAGATTGCTCAATGGATGGAAATAAAGAACGATAATTCAACACGCCTGTTGTATCGTCAGCATTTGGATTACCTAGACCAGCTTCAAGACTAAATTCATCAATGTCAGTCATATTGTAATCTACAACCAAAGCTTCAATTAAAATTTGCGGAATAGGATAATCTATTTGCTTTATATATGCCTCAGTTTCCCGAATAAGATTCTCAGCACCTGTAATCATTAATCCATTATGTTCTTTAATTAATATAATTGACGCATTTTGGATTATTTCTTTTGGAATGGATTCAATGAGGCCTTCCGCTTTTAAATGCTGCAATTTTATAAGTTTACTCGTGTTTATCCCCTGTACTGTTTTATCGCCAATAAAGTAAATATCTCCATCTTTACGGAATGTAAACTTTGTCCCCTTGAACAAATAATTCAACGCATCGTCAAAAGTAATATGGGAACATTTAGCAGAAATATTCCCCTCCATTTGACCATAAATAATAATATCGGTTCCAACCTGCTGAGCAATTTCTTGAACAGCGTTTTTAATTGCAACATTATGAAAATCCATAGTGATCAATCCATCAACCACTTCAATTCGACTTCCACGACTTTTTTTCTGTGGATCGGTAGAATTATAATCTATCCCCCAGTCAACATAAAAAATATTCTTTTTCTTTTCCAGTTCATAACCATTCATTTTAAAAAAGGTTTCAAGACATTCAGCCAAACTTAGATTCTGCAGAAAACCTGAAACGTTACCATTTACACCATTTTTTAGAACAATATTGGTCTCACATAACTGAGATATTTCTTTTACAACTCGGGCAATGGGTTCATTTTTTATATCAATTGATAATTTTTGATCATGAAACGATAATGCTAATGGTGGTACGGGTTTAGGAGGTGGCATCATGAACTTTATAATACTTCCTTCATACTGTATTTTAAGATTAGCACGCTCAGCTAAAAAATTCAATACACTTTCAATTGTTACATTTTCAAGGTGTATAGAAACACGATATTCAATTGCATCATCGATGAAAACATTCAATTTATACGTATCGGCAATTGCACGTAAAACATCTTTAATATCGGTATTTTTAAAATCTAATACTGAAATTTGCTCATTATTAAAAGACAAGGTACTATCATTATCAACATCATTGTTAGTGATAATTGAGTCAGCAAAAATATTGTAATTAAAGACTGAAAATATAATTAGATATAATCCGACCTGTTGTAGTTTTAAAATGATATTCATTTGATCCCTATCTTACAAACTGGTTTCCCGTAATATTTCCGATATTGACGTTATTCCGTTTTCAACAAGAGACAATCCCTGGCTCCGCAAAGTGACCATCCCATTTTCAATTGCATGATTACGAATTATTGATGTGTTTGAAGTTTTATTTATCAAAAGCTCTATTTCCGGATTTATATTAAATATTTCAAAAACCGCTCTTCTCCCCTTAAATCCTGTATTCCGGCAATACTGACATCCCTTCGGTTCATAAATATTTTTTAAACTAGAAAAAAGTTTAAGATTATAATCATCAAAATTTCGGACTTTTGTCTTGCAGTTATCACAAAGTACCCGAACCAGTCGTTGAGCAATTACCAGCTTTGTGGATGCGGAAATTAAATAAGGTTCTACCCCCATATCAATTAAACGGGTTACTGTACTTGGTGCATCATTTGTATGAATTGTACTCAGAACCAGGTGACCGGTTAATGATGCTCTTACAGCCATTTCAGCGGTTTCAGCATCCCGAATCTCACCAACCATTATCACATCAGGATCCTGTCTTAGAAAACTTTTTAATGCGCTTGAAAATGTGTATCCAATATCAGGCCGTACATGTGATTGGTTTATTCCTTCAATATTATATTCGATTGGATCTTCAATCGTTACAATATTACTTTCAGTATTATTTAATTCTTTTAATATGGAATACAATGTTGTACTCTTTCCACTGCCAGTTGGACCAGTAACCAGAATAATACCAAAAGGGGATTGAATAGCTTCATTAACTTTGGCTAATTCTTTTTCCTCTAATCCGATTTTATTCAGGTCAAAGCTGGCAATTGTTTTGTCAAGAATTCGAAGAACAATTTTTTCTCCATAATCAGTTGGAAGCGTTGATACCCGGATATCAATATCCTGATTATTCTTTTTAATTCGAATTCTACCATCCTGCGGACGACGTTTCTCAGCTATATCTAATTCTGCCATAATTTTCAGTCTGGCAATTATAGAACTTTTTAGATCATTTGAAATTCTTTTTACTTCAACGAGAATTCCATCAATGCGAAATCGAATACGGAAAAAAGTTTCATAGGGTTCAAAATGGATATCACTTGCTTTTTCATCAATAGCCTGATTAATAAACTCATCAACAATTTGAATGACATTTTTATTATTATTTGCCAGGTGGTCAGTTTGATTTTTATTATCATTTATTTTATTTGATTGAGATTTGAAATTAGTAAAAAGAAAATCATAATGTTCTTTTGAAATATTCTGTATTGTTATTGAATTATTGAATAGAAATTCCAATTCTTCAATTTCATGCGAACTGATTTCTTTATAACTTGCAAGAACCAATTCATTATTATCAGTATTTACAGGTATACAATTATATTGGTTATAAATTTGATAAATCAAGTTTATATCTATATTTACCACCTTCAGATTCCCCATTTGAAAAATTAAACAAAAAAATGATATTTATTGGGATGGAATAATATAAAATCAATAATATTTTATATATGTATTAAATTTAATAAAAAAAAAATCAAAACCAATAAAATACTTCGAGTGTTATCTAAAAAGTTACATATAGGTGAACGAGTTTGTGATAAAATTGCTTTTAAAAAGTTTATAATTCCTATCTTTGAATTTGAAATATAGCCAAAAGTGTAATGCCTATCTTTGAATTTGAGAAATGGGCCAAAATTATTAAATTAGATAAAACAGAACAAAGGAGGCCCATTGAGTACACGACAACGATTTACAGCCGAAGCCAAAGTCCAAATATTACGTGAACATTTAGAAAATAATGTCAAGATATCCGAGATGGCTGAAAACATGAAGACCATTCTGGAGTGATCCAGAGGTGGAAAAATGAACTATTTGAAAATACACTTAACGGTTTTTCTGGGTAGCTTAAAAAAGCAAAGGTAAATCTCGGAAAGAGGTGCAGCTTGAAAAAAATGTGCAAAATGCAAGATGTGATTACTGAGCTGTTAACTGAAGTAGTAGGTTTGAAAAAAGTATTTTGGGGTACCCAAAATGATCGCTGGGTAACCCCTGACATATGCGATAACAAAATCACAACATTTGACTGGTTAAAAAAAAAAATCCCATGTGCCTGTTAACACTCTTCTCAAGGCGGCCGATTTGTCATGGTTCAGGTACCATGACTGGTAATAAACGATTTTTTCAGTCCAATAGACACAACAGCAATTCACCACGCGACTTTTAGATTGAACCGTGAAAAAACAGGCAATCCTTGATTTAAAAAGGACCACATGGAAACCGGATTTAGACGTTTAACCTATGAAAGGCTGGATAACGTTATTATTACTGTCAATCTGTCAACAAGCAACAGGATATTACGTTTTGAAGGTTTGACAAGTCGTTGGAATAACTTGACCTATAAAAAAAACGAAAATGATTTGTACAGCCGAAAAGCCACATGAAAACTGGCATATGGATAAATAATATGTCAATTCTCATAGCTCTCACCTGTTATTGATCTCGGAACTTAACGAATATTCCCGCTTTTTTATGCACCATGAACTCAGAATGCATATGGAAAAATACGATGTTTAGATCGCACTTCAACGAACTCAGTAAAAGTATCCTGACAAGGCGCTATGGATCATTTCAGCTCACGGCACCAGTTTATGGCCTATGACTTCATGTCCATTTAAGCTAAGTAATTTGACTCGCTTTCTTACATCAGGCAATCATCCGTAGACTAACGGGAAAGATGAAGTATTTCACAAAAGCATCAAAAATGAATATATATGGATTAAAAGCTTTTTGAATGTGGAGGATGTTCGGAGAATATCTGCTGAATATGTTAATGACTATAAATATAACTAATTGTTTCACACATAATGCTTAAATATAAAGTACATAACACAAAATGTCAAATTATAAAATAATCAAGTTGAATCAAGTGTATATTTAGCTTGGTGTTCCTCAACATGGGTCAATTTTGACCACAAATAAATTTTAACATAAATATATCTTAATTGACAATTACTAATATTACACACTGTTTCCCACGGTGGGAAACTCTTGAATTGTTTGACAGTAAACATCAAAATTTGAGGTTGTGAACGTTGTTACGGAATTTATGTTCAATATTGAACATAGGGACATTTTTGTTCACCATTTACACACTTAACTACAATAAAAACAATAATCACAAACTCATTCAAACATTTTGGGTCCGAAAAGTCTTATTCACAAAATATATTTTAAACTATTGAAGATCACAAAATCAATAACTTTCCACGGTGGGAAGTTATTGATTTATATGAAAGCGTTATCCTTTTTAAAAGTTGTTAATTGTTACAACACTATTTACGTTTAGGAAATATTTCCGGTAGGTTGTTTTTTAAGATTAGAAGATTGAATCATTTTTTTAGCTAACGGAAGGAGCCCGTAGGGCGACTGGAGTTAGCTAAAAATTGTGACAACCTAACCTATAAATTCCTTTTCAAATTTTCAAGTTTTCTTTTGTTTTAAATCTGAATGATAAAGATAAACCAGATCACGATATTGTGTTATTGTCTTTTTTCCTAATCCGGTTATCCTTACCATTTCCATTAAATTAAAACCTTTTTCCAATAATAACTTTACGTTCTTGTAAGTCTTGAGATAACGACTCGTCGATTCAATTGTGTGATTTGTGATCCGGGCGATATCCGGTTCGGGATAGCCCTGCTCGTATAAATCTATAATTGCGGCTTTATGTGTCGGCTTACTGCCCTGATCCAGCATCATTCCTTTGGTCGGTAATATATCATCATGTGTTTCATGGTAAATTGTCATATACCGACCAATAGCGTTTAATGAACGATTTAACAGTACACTGAGTTCTGCGCCTGTCAACCAACCACCCTGTTCCGCCGCACTCTTGCACAACCGCGCCATTACCTTAATATCCCGATCAACCTGCTTCTCATAATCAGCTCTGCCATCTTTGTCTCGATAAGAATAATGACTCTTGATTCGATTGTCAATGTCTTCATCTGTAACCAATGGCAGTACAACTGTCTGAACTTCATAATCTTCCGCTTTTGTGCCATAGCTTGGTTTTCGATTTGTCGCTTTGGTCGTTCGCCAGATAATCTGACCAAAACTTTTCTTTTCCAGCTCCGGATAAAATTCATTTTGCAATGCGACAATATCTTCTGCGATTATTCGGATGACTTTATGGCTTCCTAACATTTTATAATTTTCTTCCAGTAAGCGAATAATAGCATTTTGAAAGCTACGCTTAGCTATTGATTCATAACGATTTAAAGGCTTAGTCTTCATCGTTCCCCTCCTTGGTTTATTTTTTTTTCGAGGGGTATAACACCTTTAATTGGTCCAATAACTCTACATAGATCGACGGCCATTTGTCACCCTGTTTATGATGCTCAAAAATATCCAGATATTCACGGGTCAAACGCTCACTTTGGCCTAATAACCGACTGATCTCCTTGATATCTTGCATACCATGATTCAATAAAAGTAATAGCCTGCCAAAGCTGCACACATATCGCTTTATTGAAAATGCACTATGACGACTTTTACGAATAATTGCATCGTATGTGTCACCCTGCAAATACAGTTCAATAATGCGGCTTTTGTGTGACAAGTTCCGACCGATGTCATGGTCTGTTCCGCGTGTGTGAACAAAATTGCCGTCTGCCTGCAATGCCTTTATATCCTGGCGTACAGTGCGACTCGTAACCTGGAGGATCCAGGCCAAATCCTCTTGTGTCAAAGAACCTTCCTGGCCCCAGGCTTCTTCAGTCAATCGCAATACCTTTAGCTGCCGTAATGCTTTGGGACCGCTTTCCTTTAATACATTTAAATCTTCTACACCAGCATCCAGTGTTAACTCTACTTCTTTCAATTCCTGCTCACCCAGGGGCTTGCCATGTTTTGCATTTGTGGATGCGCAGATATATTTTATTTTACCAACTGTCTGGGGAACCTCGCCAAATAAACACTGTTTTGCCAGATCCAATATCCCTTTACTTTCTGCCGGTGATAATTCAAATTCCTTTCGTAAAGAATTGATGAATACTTGCTCGGGTGTTTTTTCTAATATCCTGTCATACAAACTACTACGAGTATTGTACATTTGTCCTCCGGTAAGTTTTGAAATCCTTGTTTGACTTCCGGTTACTTCCTTTAAATACTATATGAAATAACCGCCTTTTTTCCAAAACCTACCGGAAAATTTTCCTTATTTTATCAATATACATTTTTGGATTTGCTGAAATTCACCTGCAATCATCTTAATAAAATAGGTACCCGATGGTTGTTCGCTTGCATTCCACAACACGTTGTGAGTTCCTACTGGTGTTTGCTGATCATAAACAATTTCTACAAGTTGTCCCTTTAGATTATAAATAGATATTGCTACATTTGACATGATTGAATTTTTAAAAACAATATGTGTTAAAGGATTGAATGGATTTGGATAGGTATTTAACATTTCAAAATTAGAAATATTTTTACTTTCGTATCTATTTATTGATGTATTGAAACTAGTAAATGTAGAAACAAGAGTCTTTGTTATATAATTTATATTTGCATCATTTTCATTAATCAATACACATAAAATAATTTCCAACTCGGGTGAATATACCAATTCACTAGTAAAACCAGGTATATTTCCACTGTGCCCCCAAAATTCGTAATTATTTATGTTGTATTGCATTAGCCCAAGTCCATAACCAATAATGTGTGAAGATTCAGGCAAATCAACAGGTTCAAAATCAATCATTTTATCTAGTAAATTTTGATTTATCACATTGCCATTAAATAAATAATTGGCCCAATTAACTAAATCTTTTGGAGTAGAAACTATTGCACCAGCTGCCCAAGCCGCACTATAAATAGCATTTCTTGAAAAGAATTCAATATCATCCTTTATCCCATCATTATTAACATCGATATAACCATGTGCAATTTTTAATGAATCCGGTATTTCCTCTTTAATTTCAAAAAATGTATGATTTAAATTATATTTATTAAAGAATCTTTGTCTTAATTCATTTGACACTGTCGAGTTATCAATTATTTTTTCTGCTATCATACCTAATAATATATAATTAGTATTAGAGTATTTCCAATCAGTACCTGGATCAAAATACGGTTCTTCAACGAATCCTAATATTTCTTCTGGCTTCCAAATTTTTTCTGGATCTAAAAAAATTGATATTTTTCCAAGTACATTTTCAGAATAGTCATATATTCCGCTTGTATGATTTAATAATTGTTTAATTGTAATAGTAGTATCAATATTTTTATAACTAGGTAACCATTGATATAAAGAATCGCTTAAATTCAAAAAATTTTCATTTAATAACTCGAGTATTAAAGAAGAAGTAAAAGTCTTTGTAATACTCGCACCACTGAGAAGCATCAATGTATCAAGATTCTCTAAAGTTGATATATTTGAATATCCTATTGCTCGTGTCCAAATACGACCATCAGGTAATAAAAATGCAGTAGAAATCCCAGTGTAACCATTGTTTATGTATAAACTATCAAGAGCGATATCCAATTCATTAAAAATCTGACCATTTGCATAATAATCTTGTGAAAAACTTGTACTATTAATTGAGATAAATAGACAGTAAGTAAAACAAATAATTTTGAGTTTCATTGTTTATCACCTTTAAACTAATTTCCAATAATACTCAACAACTTTTCAACCTGTATTGAAAAATCTTGATATTTAACATTATTCAAAAATCTTTCATAAGCAATATTATCATATTCGGGAGGTTTTTTTGAATAATCATAATCAGGTACTTTACGAATATACTCTACTCCAAAAGTTTTATTCCTACTACTAATAAATCTTATATACCAGTCTAATGGAAAATGTTGACTATCGAACACATTCCAATAATCCAATACAAACTTTTTTTCTGAGTCCAGTAAAATTCTATACCTTGTATGATAATCAGGAGGGGAATTTCTCATTTTAAATGGAAAAATTCTTGAAAGATGATATGCACTATACATTGGGAATTCATAGATTTTAGAATTGTAGTTTAATTTATTATGTGCTAAAACCGTACTTATGTGTGCAACATCATGATCAACATGACCAAGTTCATAAGCTGGTACATATATTATATTTGGATGAAATTTTTCTATTACACTTTTTATCTTAACATATATTTCATCAATATTTTCAAATGTTTTTCCATCCTCATATTTTAAGAATATTAAAGATGAATCTGACAAGTCTAAAAATGTTTTTGCTCCTAACAATGATTCATCAATTCTTCTATTAGCATATTCTAAATTTTTTTGAGTTGAAATTGCAGTCCAAACAATCATCAAAGTATCACCCAGATCAATATGGGATTTTAATCTGGAAGCAATAAAAACTTCATCATCCTGATGTGCTACAACTAACAAAACTCTACCAGGAGTTTGCAACTCTGATAAAGTGGGTTTTGTTAATTGTTTAATCGAATGAGAACAAGAAATGAATAATAGGAAAATAATGAATAATTTATAATTTGTTTTTTTAATCATATTGAAAAGAATACTTTAGTGAAAATTGCAATTATTGTCCAATCTAATACATTAGTAATAATCTTAACATTACGTGGTCGTAAATCATTATAAACTACATTATTGGGCTCTCCTACTTTTGAAACCTGATAACTATATATTTCAAGTTCAATATAGTATCGAGGGATTGAAATAACAAATAATCCTAAAAAAGCTAACGCTATTACAAACAACTGTAAATTTAAAGTATCTTTATTTGCTAATGTTGATTGATATTTCCAAGTTAATGCATTCAACATATAAATTGCTGCAATTGCTTTTGCTACTAAATTGATATTAACAAAATAAGACAATCTTCCCTTAAATTCAGATAAAGAAATCGTGTCTAATATTTTTTCATTTTTAATTTTACTGCCATAATTTATTGTAATTAAAAATATTGAGAGATAAGATATTACAACAAACAAGCTTACTAAGAGTAGATTATAGGTTAATAAAGTATAGTAAATCCCCAAACCCGAAAATATTCTTTCTCCTGATGATGATATTTTTGTGATACACCAAAAATGTTGTAAATATAATGATGTGTCTAATATTTCATGCATGTAATTAATAGTTATTGCGATAGAGAGTACAATTATAAAAAAAAATAAATATATAATTGAGCCTTTTGGTTTAGTCATTTTTTTATCTGATAATTCATCTCTATTAAAAAAATTCGTAATAAAACCAAACCCGTCTATTGTTAATGAAACCAAACGGATACCCAATGCCATATATAATGGAACAATAAAAAAATAATTTAAAATATTTAATTTGTCATCCCAAAAATAAAATATATCATTATTTGATCCTCTAAATGTGCCTTCCCCAAAAGACCAAAGACCTTGAACAACAAGTGTCAAGATAAAAACTAAAAAACTCACAATATAAAATGATTTGTTTAGAATCTTATCGGTATCTTTTTTATCCAAATTGCACGACCAAGCAGGGGATAAATAAGAAACAATAATCTCTATTGATTTCGGAATCAATGATACAATAATTATACTTTTAAAAAATCTATATAATTTAAAGATATGATAATAAAGTAATGGAATTTTTTCAGTAGGAGCATCATCAGGAAAAATAAATTTAAAAACTTTTTTAAAAATTTTCGAAATCATTTATACCTCCATTTTCATTTATATTTATGACACCTTTCTTTAATACTCTATTCTATATTATATTGATATAAATTCATTTTCTGATTATTACCCCACCAACTCCTCCGCTATCATCTCGGCTTGTTTGAGTACGGTTTCGGTGGCGAGTTTTTGCATGTCCGGTGGATAACCGTACTGCCGGAGCGTGCGCTTGACAATAACCTTGAGCCTGGATTTTACACTCTCTTTGATGGTCCAGTCGATGGAGGCGTTGGCTTTTACTTTTTCAAACAGAACCACTGCCAGCTCGCGGAGCTTGTCCTTTTGCATCAGTTCACGCGCACTGTCGTTATTGGCGATTGCAGTGTAAAAAGCGTATTCAAATTCAGAGAGTCCCATTTCTTCCGGCTCTTTGTCGGCATTTTGGATATGCTTGCCCAACTCGATGAGATGCTCCATAAACTCTGCAGCAGTCAGGATCTTGTTATGATATTTCTGGATCGAGCTTTCCAGCATTTCCATGAGCGATTTGCTCTGGACCAGGTTCGTTTTCATACGGGATTTGATTTCGTCATTGAGCAGTTTTTTCAGTACTTCAATGGCAATGTTCTTGTGTTTCATATTTTTGACTTCGAGCAGAAACTCTTCCGACAGGATCGAGATGTCCGGTTTCTTGATTCCGGCAGCATCAAACACATCAATGACCTGTTCGCTCACCAGCGCCTGGTCGATTACCTGCCGGATGACGGTCTCTACTTCTTCATCGGTTTTGCCGTTGCCGGTACTTTCATATTTCACCAGCCTGGCTTTGACTGCCTGAAAAAAAGATACCTCATCCTTAACATCCATTGCCTGTTCATGAGGCACAGCAATAGAAAAAGCTTGGGACAACCCAGTGACTTCATTGATGTATCGCTTCCTGCCATCCTCCAGGCCCAAGATGTGGTTTTCTGAAGCAAGGATCATGGAGAGCTTTTTGCCGGTATCTGCTTCAAAATAATCTTCATAGGCAAATCCATGATACATTTGGGTAACGATTTCCAGCTTTTCCAACATTATCTGTACGGCTTCTTCCTGCGCAATAACTGGATCACCCTTGCCACCGCTGTCCGAGTAAAAGGACAATGCTTTTTTGAGGTCTGATGCAATGCCAAGGTAATCCACTATGAGACCGCCTTTTTTATCATGATAAACGCGGTTCACCCGTGCAATGGCCTGCATCAGGTTGTGGCCCTTCATGGGTTTGTCGATGTACAGGGTATGCATACAGGGCACATCAAATCCGGTGAGCCACATATCCCGGACGATCACCAGTTTCAGTTCATCATCGACATCTTTCATACGGTCTGACAAATAACGTCTCTGTTCTTTGGATGTATAGTGTCTGGCGATCTCGGGACCGTCAGCAGATGAGGAAGTCATGACCACCTTGATCATTCCTTTTTTCAAATCATCATCATGCCACTCGGGTCTGATTGCTATAATCTCTTTGTACAGTTCCGCAGCAATCCTGCGGGACATTGCAACGATCATGGCCTTGCCCGCAAACACTTTTTGGCGTTCTTCAATATGGGCAACAACATCCTGAGCAACCCGTTTAATGCGATCATGGCTGCCAATGAGCGCTTCAAGCTGTGTCCATTTGGCTTTGGCCTGCTGACTGTCGGTGAGGTCATCCTCTTTCAGTTCTTTATCCAGCTCATCTATCAGCTTTTTGCCTTCTTCACTCAGGTTGATTTTAGCGAGTCGGCTCTCATAGTAAATAGGAACGGTTGCCTTGTCCTCAACCGCCTGCAGGATGTCATACACATCGATATAGTTGCCGAAAACCGCAGGGGTATTCACATCCGTGCTTTCAATGGGAGTACCGGTGAATCCCAGATAGGTTGCGTTGGGCAAAGCATCACGCATATACTTGGCAA
This sequence comes from bacterium, assembly GCA_963693055.1. Classification (GTDB taxonomy): domain Bacteria; phylum Zhuqueibacterota; class Zhuqueibacteria; order Residuimicrobiales; family Krinioviventaceae. The sequence continues at coordinate 2,168,672 of OY843751.1, read as the reverse complement.
ACCCATAAACGATCTTTTTACCAACCACCTTGCCGCTCTCGTCTTTGGCATCAATGGTCTTGGCATGAAAGCCATACTGGGTGCGGTGCGCTTCATCCGCAATGACCACAATATTCCCACGGTGGGACAAGGTCTCGTATACATTGCCTTCATTAGGAGAAAATTTCTGGATGGTGGTAAAGACCACGCCACCGGATGCAACTGTGAGCAGGTCTTTTAAATGGTCCCTCGTTTTCGCCTGCACCGGCTCCTGCCTGAGGAGCTGCTTGGAGGCGGCAAAGGTATCGTATAATTGATCATCCAGGTCGTTTCTGTCCGTGATAACAACCACGGTGGGATTCTCCATAGCCAGCACAACTTTGCCGGTATAGAATACCATGGACAAGGACTTGCCGCTGCCCTGAGTATGCCAGACCACGCCTCCCTTGCGGTCTCCTACAGGTTGAGCATCCACACCGGGCACGCCATAAGAAGCCGGAGATTCCTTAACCTTGTTACTATCAGTATTTGGTTCAAGATATGCCGATGCTCTCAACGTGGATTCCACTGCCCGGTTCACCGCATAGTATTGATGATAGGCTGCCAGCTTTTTCAAAGTCTCGATGGTGATGACACCGGTTTTGCGGTCCTCTTTTTTGGATTTTTCAAACACGATGAAATGACGGACCAGGTCGAGCAGGGTCTCTTTTTGCAGCATGCCTTTGATGAGGGTTTCCAACTGGCCGATGAGCGGCGAAGCCTCTACCTTGCCGTCCGATGTTTTCCAGGCCATAAAGCGGGCGAATCCGGCCGAGATGGTACCGGCCCTGGCCTCCAAACCGTCAGAGATGATCATGAATCCGTTATAGGTAAACAAGCTGGGAATTTCCTGCTTGTAGGTTTGCATCTGTTTAAATGCCGATTTGACATTGGCGTTTTCATCAGCCGCGTTCTTGAGCTCGATCACCACCAGGGGAATGCCGTTAACAAACAAGATCACATCAGGACGTTTATTGACATTGTTCTCGATAACGGTAAACTGGTTGGCCACCACAAAATCATTGTTATCCGGATTGTGGAAATCAATGAGCCAGACCAGGTCACCGCGTTGTTCGCGCCCCCCTGCCTGTCCTGCGGACGCAGGCAGGTCTTTTTGATACGTGACCTTTATGCCTTCTGTAAGCATACGGTGAAAGGTTTCATTATTGGCAATGAGTTCAGGTGAAACCAGACGCTGGATCTGTTTGATGGCGTCTTCCCTAACATCTGAGGGAATGAATGGATTGATGCGGTTGACAGCATTGCGCAGACGGTCCAGCAGCAGCACCTCTTCAAAGGATTGTCGTTCCGGTGCGTCACTGTCCGGGGCAATATCAGGCGCATAGATATATTCAAAGCCCTGTTTTTCCAGCAGCTCGATGGCGAATTGTTCGATTTGGGATTCGGTGATTTTATGTTTCATCTTTTTGCTCGGTCAATCGATCATTATTATCACAAATTTCAGTAGGTTCCAAAATGGAACATACTGAATCCTGTTGCAGTTCACCCGAATCAATTATATTTTTCAAATATTTTGTAATAGCTGGTCTTCCAACTCCGAACAATGTAGCTATGGTTTGTTGAGTAAGCCAAACGGATTCATTCTGTATAACAACATCTATATTAATTGTTCCATCTTGATTTGTATAAAATAAAAAACGAGACTGGTCATTTGTTAAATCATCCATGCTAAACCTTTATAATATTGATTACAAGATTTTCCACCTGGTGCTTCAGATGCTCGATGGCGAATTGGTCGATTTGGGATTCGGTTTTTTTGTCATGAAATTATTTTTTCCATTCTTCAACAATTTTTGCAAAATCAACATTTTTCCATTGTTCTTGCCATATTTCAATATAATCAATGTCATTGGAAGATGGTTTATATTTATCACACTTGTCAATTTTAACAATACACGGCATTTCTATAGACTCACCAATTAATAATGCTTCCCCTGTTTTCAATGATGGTAAAGCTTCAGTAATGTTACCCATTGAATCTGGGAGTAATCTTTTTACATAATTTTGATCATCTGGATTTGTTAGTCGCATGGCAATAAAAGTATTACACTGTGAAAAAATGGTCTCTGAAATTTCTGAAGGTCTTTGACTCACAATTCCAAGTGTTACACCATATTTTCGACCTTCTTTTGCAATCCTCTCAATGGCATTTTTTGAGGCACGATATTTTGCTAATTCACTTTTAGGAACATAATTATGTGCTTCTTCATAAATTAATAATAAAGGAGTTTCACAATCATTATCATTATTTTCAAGATATTTTTTAAAATAAAAACCAAATTCAAAAAGTATCCGAGTTATTAATGAAACCGTAATACTTAATACTTCAAATGGTACACCACCTAAATCAATTATGGTAATATTATTATCTTCTTTTGATTCATCAATTTTATAACCAACAAATTGTTTCATGGTATCTTCAAATGAAGCATCTCGAGAATCTTGTCCAAATAAGAAATCTAATCTTTTATTATAAATTTTATTCTCAAACCTATCAATAAATTTATCTAATGTTCCATCAGCGAAAATACCATTTTTAATTTGTGACCTTACTGGAACTTTAAAATCTATTCTTTCTGGAAAGAACTTTTTATATTTATCTTCGATATTATCACAAAGGATATCTTCTTCCACCTTTTTTACACATAAATTACTATTAGCATCTACTGTCTCATGTTGAAAATTGTATAAACAATTATAGACTTCATCAACATCAAATTTAACCGGTGTTCCAAAATGAATTTTATCACCTTGATTATGTTTTTTCTTGTTTTCAATGATTGTTCGTCTTAAAATAGAGGATTGGTTATAATTATTTCTATCTCCAGTATCTAGGAATAATTCTTCAAGTTCTGATTCATTTAACATCCAATATGGCAAAGTTAAATTTTCAGCCTGCAAGTAATTACATTTAGGAAAAGCCCTTTTATATTCACCATGAATATCAAATAATATAATATGTGAATTATTCAAATCATCAAATTGATCTTTCTTCTTATTTATGGCTTCCTGAAGAACTTTTGCAACGGTATGAGATTTCCCTGATCCAGTTGAACCAACAATTGCAAAATGCTTATTAAAAAATCTATTGCCATTTACAGGCGTTTCTATCTTTTCATTTTGAGCTAATTTTGAGAAACAAAATCTTTCTTTATCGGTAATCTGCGAATTAAAAATTGCATCTATATCATCCTGCTTTGCTGGCTGTACTTTTGTAGGCGGAATTGTTAATGAATCACCCCCACGTGAAAACTTTTTATTTTCAATAATACCAAGCGGATTTGCTTCAATAATATAAGATCGTTTATTTTCCTTATTTTCATCTATAACTATGGAATAACTCTCAATAATTGCAATTAGCTTATGATTTTCGTCATCTGCAATTTCCAAATATGATCCAACTTTTAACTTTTCAACTTGATCATCAATTTTTATAAACTTGTTCAAATCATCAATTGAAATTTTAACTTTATTAGGGTAAACTGCGACAACTTCTGCATTTATTAAATTTTTCTCGTCGGCCATCATGTTACTCCTTTTATAAAATTTGTGGAATTTCAGTAATATCTTTAATATTTATACTTACTGTTTCAATATCAAATTGATAATCCATAGGAAAGGAAAAAAAGAATTGATAAATAATTTTTGTACAATCAAATCTATAATCGAGTAAATCTAATAATTCTTTTTCATTATTAATAAATTTCAATGATATTTCATTTTCAAGTGTTGATTTTACTATCATACTTTTCAAACGAAAAGCTGAATCTTTGAAATCATATCCATCCCTAAAAGTATATCCTTCATTGATTAACTCTGCTTTCAATTGTTTAAGATGTTGATCAGAAATATTAATCAAATAAATATATGGTGCACCTGATTTTATATCCCTCTTTAATTGTATATAAAACTTTTCTTTTATAGAAATGATTACAGACTTTAGAGCCGAAACACTTTCCTTTCCAGTTAAATCAATCAGGAAAAAACGTTCCCAGTTATCTATATTACGAAAAGAAAAATGTCGTTTTCTGATCATAGCAAAATAATTTTGCCTCCCCATATAAAAGCGATAAGCTGAATCAAAAACAATTTTCCGATTTGATAAAATTAATTCTTCTATTTCAGATTTCGTGCATTTTCTTAAATTGGGTTCTGTATAGTTTGTAACAAGTTTACGTAAATGATTTGTAATACTCGAATAGTAAATCAAAGCTTCTTCAAAAGAAGAACAATGAAACACATCTTTAATCACTTTAATAACTTGATCAAACTGTTCCTGAAATGATTTTGAAAAAACGAGTAAAAAATTATTAACAAATGCTTTTTTTAACGAGCTTTGAAAATCTTCTTTTTTGTTTCCCAATATTTTATCAAGTCCAGCTTCATTGAGCTTTCTGGATTCTTCCCCTTGATCATTGAAATAACAGTATAAATAATAGATTTTTTGGGGATATTTTTGATATTCATTTAACAATTGAATTACAGGTTCTTTTATCTTGAAGGGTGTGTAATCCTGTGTCTCTTTATATTTAACTTGAATCACATAACTATTTGTATCGATATCCTGAATTCGTTCAAGGAATACGGGATTAGTATCTTCTGCTGATAATAATTCCAAAACTGTTTTATCTATTTGGAATTCAAACCCTTTTATCGCATAATAGCCCCATCAGGCATTATTTTTCTCCATACTAATTCTTATTTCACCACTCATTATTTTTGGCAACAAAGTGTCTCTAAGTTTTTCAAGTGTACGAATTTGTTCATGGATGTAATCAATTTTTTTCCAAGTATTGTCAGCAAACTCTGAAAAGAACTTTAATTTCTTCATTGGTGGTAATAAAAATTTTAAATTTTCAATATCGGAAGGCTTCAAAGATGGATAAGTTGATGTTGAACCTTCAGCAATCGAGTGCAAATATTCTGTCATATCATCTGTTGTTAATAATAAATAAACAAAATGAGGATCTATTTGTTTACATGTAATAACACAAAATCCAGTTGAGGCAATAATATCCGTATCTGGATGTTTAAGAATTCCATAATGTTTTTGATTTGGACGGACAGTTGAAATTAATATATCATTATGTCTTACAATTCTACGAGCACGACTTGGTGCATCAACCAAATCTAACTTTTGAAACTTTTCAATTTTTCCTTCAATTAAAGAACCAGTATCTAAATATCTAATTTTTTTCAATAAAGTATCTTTTGTAATAGATGTTTTGTTAGTAACAATATAATCCCCTAATTTAACCTCCTCCCAATCCTCCTGCGCTTCTTCCAGAAACCACTGCCGGAAGAGCGTTTCGGCCAGGGCTTCGAGGGTTTTGTTCTGGCGGTGCAGCAGGTCAATCTTGTCATCAAGACTGGAAAGCACAGAGGCAATGGCTTTTTGTTCGGGGAGAGAAGGAAAATTTATTTCAAAATTTTTTATATCTTTAACATTTAAATGAGAAACAACACTACCTGTTGATCGGACTTGTAGTTCATGTTTTGTTGATGGATTTGCTAAAAAGTATAATAGATATTTCTTATTTACTTTATCATCAGTAACTTTTATTAATACAGTTCTTTGCCCCAAACAAATCTTATATCCATTTTTTATCCACCCTACTTCTCCTACAGGTGCTTCTCTTGCAATTATAATATCTTCAGCTTCTGGAACAGCTCGATTTGTCCATTTTAAATAAGTTTCATATGAAACTCTATTAGAACTATCGAAATCAATCTTTCCATTCTTTATATTTGTAGTCCTAATAGAGTAATAATCACTATTTTCAACAATTGGTGCAGTCTTGTGCTCACAATCTACTATAGTTGCAATGTCCGACAATAGGTATTTACCCATGCTTGTAACAATCCTTAAAAATATTGAACAAAATTTATTGTATGAACATTATTAAAATAATCTTAAAGATTAACCTTTTTCCTATTCTTTTATCTAACTTTAGCCTATTAAGTTAAATATAAATTTCTTTATTTTACTTTTAGCCCTTAAAGTAAAATAAGGATTTTCTTATTATACTTTAAGACGGTAAAGTATAATAAGAGATTCTATATTATACTTTGATTGATATAATATATAAGGTCACAAATTGTGACCATAAAAAACTTGAATCCTGAAATCAATCTAATCCCGTCGAATTCGACGGGATTGAATCCGATAAAAAGTCACTCTTTATTCAACTCGATCTTGTTCAAATTCTCAATGATCAACTCATTCAACCTGGCTTCTTCCTTTAGCTGTTCTTCAAACTCGGTTTTGAGTTGGGTAAAGCGCTCGGTAAAATCAAAATTATCCTCTTCTTCCGGTAGTCCCACATAGCGTCCGGGTGTGAGTACATAATCCAGTTCCCGTACCCGGTCAATAGGGGCAGAATTGCAAAAGCCTTTTACATCCTCATAATCCCCTTCAGGATTACGCCAGTTGTGATAGGTGTTTGCGATGGCTGCAATATCCTCATCAGAAAACTCGCGGGTCCTGCGGTTGATCAGGTGGCCCAGATTGCGGGCATCGATAAACAGAATTTCATCCACTCGATTTCTATAATTTCCATTGGCTTTATTGCGGCTTAGGAACCACAAGCTGGCCGGTATCTGGGTGTTCAGAAACAGCTTGGCAGGCAGGTTGACAATACAATCCACCAAGCGCGCTTCGATCAATGCTTTACGGATATCGCCTTCACCGGAGGTCTTGGTAGTCAGTGATCCTTTTGCCAGAACGAACCCGGCTTGTCCGCTCGGGCTGAGGTGATACAAAAAGTGCTGTATCCAGGCATAGTTGGCATTACCGGCTGGCGGTGTACCGAGCTTCCAGCGGCCGTCATTACGGAGCAGATCGCCGCTCCAGTCGCTGTCATTAAATGGCGGATTGGCAATAACAAAATCGGCTTTCAGGTCCTTGTGGGCGTCATTCAAAAACGAACCTTCATTGTTCCATTTTACCTGAGAACTGTCAATACCGCGAATGGCCAGGTTCATTTTGGCCAGCCGCCATGTGGTCTGGTTGCTTTCCTGTCCGTAAATAGAGATATCGTTCAACAATCCCTGGTGGTCCTGCACAAATTTTTCAGACTGGACAAACATGCCACCGGAACCGCAACAGGGATCAAAGACACGGCCCTTGTACGGTTCAAGCATTTCAACCAGCAACTCGACAACACTGCGGGGCGTGTAAAATTGTCCCCCCTTTTTACCCTCTGCCAGGGCAAACTCGCCGAGAAAATATTCAAACACATGACCAAACACATCGGCACTGCGCTGTTTGGCTTCTTTGAGGGCCACATTGCTGATGAGATCGATCAGGCCGCCAAGATTGGTGGGGTCCAGATTGCCCCTGGCAAAGACCTTGGGCAGCACATCCCGCAACGAGGGATTGTCTTTTTCAATGGCATCCATGGCATCGTCAACAGTCTTGCCGATATCCGGCAGCTTGGCCTTGGATTGTAAATAAGACCAGCGCGCAATCTCGGGCACGAAAAAGACATTCTCTGCCTTGTACTCGTCCTTGTCCTCTGGGTCTGCTCCCTCATACTCGCCCTCACCCTTTTTCAGGATATCGTATAATTTTTCAAACGCATCAGATATGTATCGCAGGAAAATCAATCCCAACACAATATGCTTGTATTCAGCCGCATCTATATTTTTACGGAGCTTGTCCGCAGCTTTCCACAACTGTTTTTCAATGGATTCAGATTTATTATTGTTGTTATTGGCCTTTGCCATTCGCGTCTCCGGAGATTGGTGTGTATGTGTTACAAGATATTATATCAATAAAAAAATTAACCCCAAAGGGCCCCAAACAAAACATGTACTGATATAAAAATTTTCGGGGATAAAAGCAAGGAATTTAACGAATTGCTAATGAAAGGATTCAGAAATGTAAATTGTAAATTATCCCTGTTTTATTTATTTGCTCAGGGATTATAAAGCATGACATCATGATCAACATGAGTAATACATATGACAAGCAATTATTTTTATATAATTTAACAACTTTTAATCTAATTCCAAACGATCAATTTTTCATTTTCCCGGTACTGATTTTATCCAATTTTTCAAACAAATCATATTGATCATTATAATGCAACAAGATGGAAAGGACAATATTTTTATGTTCTTCAAATGTTGCAGATTCTCCAATCAATAATTTTGCAGTATCAAATGCAGATTCAGTGAATTCTATAAAATTCACAATCCTGAATTTCCTACTAAACAACTTTTTAATGCTTGTATTCTTTTCTTTCAGGACCTGTTCAAGAACCGGTTGCCAGTCTTTCGAATCTGCCCATTGGTTCTTTTCAATCAATTGGTTTTTGGTTGACCAATGTAATATTTCAGCAAACGTTGTGTTGTTTAGCATGGGTTGTTTTAGTGTTAAATCCATATTTTCTCCTATGTATTAATAACCTTCCGTGGTCAATGCAAGGATACCCGGACTGTATGCGTTTATTGTTTCCCGATCCTTCAGCTTCCAACCTTCTTCCCACTCCTTATAAAAATCATCCCAAAGGTTTCTAAATGGATACATATTTTTTTCATGCTCACAAAAATATCCTTCGGTGTGAATTTCTTCATGCAATTGATCAGTTAAACATAAGCCGAGAAGCCAATAATACCATTTCTCATCTCTTGCTTCAACAGAGCTTGTGTTATTAGAAATAAGTTTAGACATTTTTCTTAATACTGGACTTATAAGCGGTATTTCAAATTTCGAATAAGAACCATCAGTTCGCCTAATACCATCATTGTCTCTACGTTCATCCTTGACAGCAATTGAATTTTCCCAACCTGTCTCTCGATCATTTACCAATGCAGCCCATAAATACCTAAAAGGATTCCTGATAAAAAGCGATAAATCAAGTTGAATTATATATCTCAATTTTGTCAAAACATATTTCACACCGAATTCCCGGAAAAGAAGTACAATCTTTTTTCTAGTCATAAATGCAAATCTCGACATCCCAACATTGCATGTCTGCACTATTGCCATGAATCTTTTACAATTAAGCAATTCACGTTCGGTTAAGGCAAAAACGTTATCCCACGAAAAGTTAAAATAAACACAATCATCAATCGGATTTATCTCTGCTTTCCAGTATTCCCCATTTGGCAATCTCTCATAACGAACGTTTCTTGAATTCCCACCGTGGGATTTTGTATTAAAAATAAAACGATCAGCTGTTTGCTTTGCAGTATATGCTTTTCCATTGATTACAAAATACAAACGCCCTTTAGAATCAAGCCGTGAAAATTTTTCCAATCTTTGAATTACCTTTGAGCTTAATAGCATAGATGTAGATATGGTATTTATATATTTATTAAATTTATATTTAATATCATTAGTGTCCGGTTAAAAGAATACATATAAACAAAAATAGCCCGAAAAACCAAAATAATTGTTATATTTGTTTGCACACAAAATCTAACAAAACAAAAGGTTATCGGGCATGGCATATAATAAAACAATTTTTCGACAAATGTTAAACATAATGTAATGCTTATCTTTGAATTTGAAAAAGTTGTAAAAAACACAATGGCGATTATCGATCCCGTACATTGACATGTTGGGATCAGTTTGTGCATATTTTATTCGGTCAGCTCGGTAGCCGTCATTCACTGCGCGATATCGTTTTCAGTTCAAATTCTCAAATAAACAAGTTCTATCATCTCGGCAGCAAACCTATGAAACGTTCCACATTGGCAGACGCTAACAATAAACGACCTTTTGAAATTTATGAAGAACTATTTTATATCTTTCTTAAACAAGTACAAAATTTAGCGCCCCAATATAAGCTTGATTTGGGTTCCAAACTCTATATCATGGACTCGAGCACAATTGATCTATGCCTCAAGTTATTTCCATGGGCCCGTTTCCGTTCAACAAAAGGGGCAGTTCGAATGCATACACTCATGCAGGCCGACGGTTCATTACCCGTCTTTATGAATATCTCTGACGGGAAAATGCATGATGTGACTGCTGCCAGGCTAATGAACATTCCAGAAGGCAGTTATCTTACTTTTGACAAAGGGTATCATGATCTGGAACTTTATAACCGTTTTAAAAACAATAAGATACGATTTGTAACCAGAATGAAGGAAAATGCCGCCTTTCGCAGCTTGAGTTATAATGTGCCTGACCCGAAAAATGGTGTTTTGACGGATAGTATCATAGAATTTACCGGCTACCAAAGTCATAAAAAATATCCGTTTCCGATCCGGAAAATATTTTATCAGGATCCGGAAACCGCCAAAGAACTCACGTTCCTTACGAATGATCTTGATTCAAAAACCATTGCTGCAATTTATAAAGCACGTTGGGAAATTGAACTGTTCTTTAAAACCATCAAACAAAATTTAAAAATCAAGAGATTCATTGGTACTTCAAAAAACGCGGTGTTAACTCAAATTTGGATTGCTATGATTGCCTACCTGATGGATAGTTATTTAAAGTACTCTCAAAAATTAAAACAATCCATTCAGCAGATTTTCAGACTGCTTGAGGTTAACCTGCTTGAACGTAAATTTATTATGGAAATGTTTTATCCCAAATTATTTCGAAAGAACACCAGGCAATTTTGCTTGTTTAAAACTTAAACCGGATACTAATGATGGAAAATACAAAATTGAAAAAAGAGATAAAAGATGAGAAAAAGAAAGCAGTTCAACTAGAAATGCTTACTGGATATTATCGAATAAAATTTGACAGAAATAACAGAATCATGGTTCAATGGAATAATAGTGATCCAATGAGAATATTGCAAGTCATCCCTCGAAAAAATTTGGAAACATGGATTAAAAATAAAGGGCATAATAACTAAGATTAATGAGTGCTTAAATACACTCTTTTTCCCTTTTTTTGTGTGTCAGTTTTTGTGTCAGTTTGAAAGTGAAATAGAAGGAAATGATAGGAAATTGAAAAGGAAAACTGAAATAACTAATAGTTATTGATTTTAAAGGTTTGTTCGTAACTTTAATAAAAATAATAAAAAAGCCTCTAACACATATCGTATTAGAGGCTTTAAAAGTGGGCCCACAGGGATTTGAACCCCGAACCTGCGGATTATGAGTCCGTTGCTCTAACCGTTGAGCTATGGGCCCTGGTAAGCAGTGATAAATATAACATTTTATTTTTTAAATGCAAATACTTATTTCATCGAGTTGCATTTTTCTCCATTTTTTTTTTTACAATCGATCAATCATCTGCTTCATCAGATCAGCAAGATAATCTCCAGACCAGGGACCATACCAACTCATCAATTTAGTTTCGTATTTATCTAGATGGTAATATTTTGAAGGTGTAACATAACCCATATAACAACCATTGAAACTGGTTACGGTTGCAATTTTCCCATATTGAGCAGCATAGTGTTTGACTTCAAGGGCCAATTCCCCACTAAATTCTCCCGGACTGCCTATCATAATGAAATCATTCAATACAATGAATTGTAAATACGCATCGTACGGTTTAAATAATTGTTTAGCAAACCAGGGGGCCAGGCAAATATCATTATTGATTTTAATTTGCAAGCGGGGTTTGGTTACCGGTATACGTAACACTTTTAACACTGTTTGTTTTGAATTAAATTTCAACGGTAAATTATTCAACAAGCTGTCCGCAAGTCCTTCACCAATATAGGCTGCTTTATCAAACTTTTCTCCCTTGCCCTTGTTACTATGACTTCCCAAACCTGCCGCGGCAAATAAACATGTTGCATCCCATTCGGATTCAACTTTGCGTTCCATGTATCCGGGATAATCCCCGCTAAAATGCATGTTGCTCCCCGGTAAAACGGTAGCATGCGCAGAATAAGTTGCACATACAGCATTCTGCCCGGTATCTGACGTGAATGCTGCAAATATCAAATCATCATCTACTTGTCCTTCATCGCCAACCAAACGATTTCGTATAAATTCGGGTGCATGTACCGTCTGTACTGTAAAGGTTGATGGCTGTAATTCCAACTTTGCACGGGAAACTGCAGCCAAAGTGCTATCAATGAGTATATGAACAATAGTAGAATCGAACGGACCTGAAAATTGTTCCTCAACAAAGCCACTGCCCCATCCACCCGGGCCCGAGTGTGAATGTGTAGCTGTATAAAAAAACGATTCAGGTTCAACATCCAGCATCTGTTTCGCTTTTTTTTCAAACATCCTTGCTACCGGGGGATGAAGTAAAAGTGCATTATAACCAACAATAAAGGCTTGCTGTGCACCACTCTTTAAGGCTATAACGCGAACAAACAAACTATCATGTACTCCGGTTGAGGGCTTTCCTTTGCGGTTTCCAAAACCAGCCAAAGGCAAACCAATCGGTGGTGTTATACCTGCTTTCGCTGCTCCCATGAATAATGTATCTGGTTTGGAATCAGGATAGTCCTTAACTATATTATCAAGCTGCCGGATTGTTGCCTCATAATATTTACTTTCCTGATATGGTCGATAATCAATTCTTCGAAGGCATGCGGATAGAAAAAGTACAATTATTAAAAGCAAAGCCAATACAATCCTGATTGAAACTTTGAATATATTTTTCAACATAAATACTCCAGCAACCTATTCAATCAATCCATAATATCTAGCCATATAATACGGCAACAGATAAAAAGTGCCTTCCTGCTCCTGGTATCCCCCACCTTCAAAAGCATGTAAAGCAAAGCCATCACGATCCTGACGTACATGACCACGTTCATCAACGGGTAAAGCATAGCCATCATAATGCCAACCCATATCCGGAGCTTGACCGGGAGTAGGATCAAAAACGACATCCAGGCGATGCGTATTGTCCATATCATATCCAATCAAATCCAATGGCAATAATGTCAAAGATTCAATAATATCATCATAGCGGCAATCTGCATTACTATATTGTCTGGCAGTGAAAGAAGCAAAGGGACCTGATTCAGGAAAAACCTTTCCTGTTTCATAAATTCCAGTTTCAACTGTCTTTTTAAAATGATCAGTCATTGCCGCATAAAGTACATTCCATAATGCATTCTTTTGTTTACTAATATGCAACCAGGCATTTTCCAGACTTTCACGATACATTAATAATAATTCTGGATCCTCTTCATACTTTATCAAACCATACATACTAGTCAGACACAAATTATTGTCCCAGGGAACCACATCCTCGGGAGGGAAAAACATTTTGGCCTGCATAGCGTTAATATGATAATTATGTTCGTCCATCAACATTTTGGCTGTATCTTTATATTTTGGGTCTCCGGTCACATGATGAGCCACATTTAAAAACGACAACATCATCATTGAATTTAAACCGCGTTGGTCCCATCCTCTTTCCGAGTTTACAAATTCCGGAGAAAAGTCTGCCCAACGTGTTGGCTTGCCATCATGATCGCGTAATAAAAACCCATTTCGCACAAGGTGATCTGTTACATCTTTAACGACTTTTCTAACCATCTCTTTTTCATGCTCTGTTTCTGCCGCAAGATCATAAAACAATGCATAAAAGAAATAATGTCCTGCAAGCTCGTCTGAGCTGGTATCACATTTCCACAGATATTTGCCGTCCTTACTTTTCACAAATCGAGGCAAAATCTGTTTCCAAAAGGGATCACGTTCTAACCGTCTTTTATTGTAAGCATCATTATAAATATCATTTACCGGATCAGGCCAATCCACTGGAATAATTACACGGGCTGGGAAACCTGCCTCATGTGTAATTTCAGTCAGCCATTTACAGGCCATAAAACTACGCAACGCCAATTCACGTGCCCGTTTGTCTCCTGTAACCGCATAACGAAATACCTGTGCGGCGCCGTACTTTGCGGTATATGTTCCGTCATTGTCAGAAATATCCAGTCTGTATGGTTCTTTTTGATATTGCTCAAACAATTTGTTCTGACAAATAAAGCCATCCCTGTTGTGACGAGATTCAACCTGATTAGTAAAATAATCAGCTTTTTGCTCATAATTCATTTCATCAAAATAAATCTTGCAAACGCCATTATTGGTAGCAATCCACGCTGCACCCTTTTTATCAATAACTAAATCATTCACATGATCATCAGGAAGCCAGCGTCTGCTGAATCGGTATCTGAATGCTTTACCATCCGAACGAACAACACCTCTTTCAGTTCCAAACCAGATATTCCCTCGTTTATCGGCAGTAATACACGTAAACTGCTTTACCGGTAAACCTTCTGAACCGGTAAAAAGTGACCAGGTACCATTTTCAAGAACCCCTGCCCCCTGATTTGAACCAAACCAGAGTCTATTGTGAGAATCTACTCCCAAAACGGTTACTTGAGTTAAACTCCAACTAAACTTTTCATCAGAAGGGTATACTTTAGTCCAGTTATTATTTTCAAAAACAAATAATCCTTTTTCTGTTCCCACAAACATTTGTTTATTATATTCCACATTTGACAAAATTTTTCCATTTTCTTTAGGAAAATTGATATCTTTATCTACTTCAAGATCAACCTTATCTTTACAGGTACCCCAGTCTTTTCCATCAAACACAAAATTTCCACTAGACGTAATAGCAATGGGATTACCATTATTTTTTAGAACAATTTGATTAACTATCGTAGCAGGAAATGTTTTTCCTGTATAAATCTCACTCGATTCTTGTAAAAAAGTATCTGTACTTTTAACATTAGCAAAGATAAAAGAAGTAGTAATGAGGAGTAGCAGTATAATCTTTTTCATATCCAATCCATTAAATTATTATTTGATTATCATTATTTTCAACTTTATCATTCAATGTAGATTTAATTTTACTCATATCATGATTCAGCATTTTTAAAAACAACGCAGCATCGGAACTGTGTAGAATAATATTCAAACCTTCTTTGCCCCATTTCATTTGGTATTCGGGTCCTTCAGACAAGTGCATACCAATTCCCAAATCACGTTTTTTACATTCCCGAATAATTTGTGAAACTGCGTTTTCAAAAACAGGGTTTGTATATTCCTCAGGGACATCTAGACTGCAAGATAAATCATGAGGGCCAATAATTACTCCGTCCAAACCAGGTACATCAAGTAATTCAGGCAGATTGTCTAAAGCTGGTTTACTTTCAATATTAATAAATAACAAATTATATTTGCAGCGATCATCAACATATTCTTTCAATTTGCTATCAATAGATGCGGGATCATCTAATATCTGTTTCAATTTTTCACCTTTTAATGGCCTGTATTTAACAGCACCTACAAGATTTTTAACCTGGTCGACAGTTTCCACATAGGGTGCCAAAAGTCCCATGGCACCACCATCTAAAACATTGGTTGCAAGATCAGGTAACGGTGAAGGAATTCTTACAATAGGCAGAATTCCCATAGATTTATAAACATTACACATTGCAGACAAGGGTTGTTTATCTACAATAATATGTTCTGTATCCAGGAATACAAAATCAAGTTTTGCTTTCTCAATAATTACAGGCCACATAGGTGCCATTGAAGTGATAGCTGTACCATAGACTCGGCCGGTTTTAAATTTATTTTTAAATTCTAATGCGTTCAAATCATGCCTCTTTTATTATTTTGAAATTTATACTTGAATAATACTTAAATTATTATCTTTGATTGGGGCGCTCCCCATTGTTTAGACAGTTTTAGGTATTATTTAAGGTGTGGAACATCTTTGGTGATAACTTCAGGAGCCCGTAGGGAGACTGGAGTTATCACCAAAATAGCTAATTAATTTTCCACGTTCAAGTCATTTTTAAATAAATTTGTGCAGGTGTTTGGTATTCCAAACCCTGATGACGCCTTTCGTTGTTAAAAAAATCAAAGTACCATTCCAAACCCGAATAAAGGTCGAGTCCTGTTTCAGGCGCATTAATATAAACATATTCGTACTTGACGCAACGCCACAACCGCTCGATAAAAATGTTGTCAAATGCCCGACCCCGGCCATCCATGCTTATCTGGATTTTTTGAGTGTCAAGAACAGCAAGAAAATCTTTGCATGTAAACTGGACGCCTTGATCGGTGTTAAAAATTGTCGGATCACCATGCTTCTCGAGAGCGCATGTTAGTGCCTCAATGCAAAAAACGGCATCCAAACTGTTCGAGATTCGCCAGGCCAGAACATATCGGCTAAACCAGTCGATCACCGCAACTAAATACAAAAAACCGCTCGGCATCGGTATATAGGTTATATCTGTACTCCAGACTTGATTAGGTGCCGTAACTTTATAATCTTTCAGCAGATACGGGTATATTTTATGAACAGCACCATCGTTTTTGAACCGGGGCTTTGGGTAGATTGCCTCAAGCCCCATTAAGCGATATAACCGTCTGATTCTTTTCACGTTAACCTTATATCCACGGCCAAGAATATACTGATGCATGCGCCTGGCACCGTAGAATGGTGTTTTCATAAACTGAACATCCATAAGGCGCATCAGTTCGAGATTGAGCGCACTTTCCGGTTGTGGCTGATAATAATAACCGGACCGACTGATCCCTAAAAGCTCACATTGTCGTCCAATAACGATGTGTTTATATGACGGATCAATCAGCGCACGTTTTTGATGGTGTTCAGTTAAGACACTTTTTTTTTAACCAGTCCAGCTCTACTTTGAGTTGACCTATTTGTTTATACAGTTCTGCTTCCAGGTTTTCTTGTTCTTTTTCCTTGCGATCTCTTTTGTTGGAAAAAACGTTCTCAGCCTCAATCAATAACTGTTTTTTCCAAAGACTAATCTGATTGACGTGAACGCCATATTGGCTGGACAGTTCACTCATTGTTTTTTGTTCTTTGAGTGCCTCCAATGCAACTTTTGATTTGAACTTTGCACTGTATCGTTTCCGTTTTGCTTGCATGGCTCCTCCTTTATTGGATAATAAGGTAATAATTCCACACCTTATTTCACTGTCCTAAATTTGGGGAGCATTATAGATCAAGGAAAAAAGAAATATCAAAATTATTATAATATTTTTACAATTTTTTAAATTCTTTATTTGTATTTAAATGTAAAAAATTATATATTCATTTTTGGCATTTTTGATAGTTTTTTTTGGCGCAAATGCGAAAAAATACTAAATACCTGTTGATTTTTTTCTTGTATTTATTTACTTTTGTTCGAATTTAACGTTGCTAATGAAAATTTTAGTTATCATCTGCAATATAAAGCCCAAATAAAAATACTTGAAAATAATTTCAATAAATTTTAAAATTTATGAAATTTCGATATTTTTTTAATTGTTTTTTAAGTAAGTAAAATTTATTAAATATATGGATCATAGGTAGTTTATCATGAAAAATAGAAAATTTTATCTCCATAGAGTGCTATTACTATAACATAAATAACTCACTAATTCATTATTTCTTACTTGAAGGAAGGAAGGAGAAAAATGAAGACACCTTGGGACACGTTGAGTCAACTTGAATTGATCGGGCACTCACCGGAAATGAACCATCTGCGTAGTTACCTGCCATCCATCGCCAAAAGCGATGAAAATGTAACCGTATATGGTGAAGCTGGTACCGAGAAATTATTGGCTACAAAAATCTTGTTTGAAAGCAGTCACAGAAAAGAGAAACCGCTGCTTTTCAGCAATGCGAATAATCTGAACAATCACTATGAAGAAGAAGTGATTGAACCGTTTTTAGCATTGCGAAAAAAACCGGATTCTCCACTGTTGGGAACATTGATCATTGAAAATCTTGAATACCTGAATGAGGAAACTCAAGCCAAACTGTTGTTATTGGCAAACAAAGGTACACTAGAGTTGGAAAACGAATCTGTTGCCACTGATATTAGAATCGTTACAACAACTCATCCTAATTTGATCAATGATCTCAAAAACAGTAAATTCAGTGCCGAATTATTTTTAGCATTGACTGCTGTATCTTTGAAAATTCCACCACTTCGTGACAGACGACAGGATATCCCCCTGTTGTTTGAGCACTATTTGAAAAAACAGTGTGAAGAATTATCAAAACCCATTCCAACAGTGGATTTTGAAGTTTTTAATCATCTGATGAAGCACGAATGGCAAGGAAATGTAAAAGAACTGGAAAACATAATCCGAACTATGTTATTAACTTCACCAGAAGGTGAATTGTTAACAGACTCTTTACCTTTTGAAGTTGAAAACCTGTACTTTAGCCGGATAAAGATCCAGGACTTGCATTCTGCAGTGGATCAATTGGAAAAAGAACTGATCCAAAAAGCACTGCGTAAATTTGCCGGTAACCAAAGCAAAGCAGCCAAAGTGCTTGAATTATCTGAACCGAACCTCAGATACAAAATGAAAAAGCTCAAAATCAATAAAAAAGATTATGCTTTTGGCAAGTAAAGGGAATCTAAAAAAAAGGGAGACAATGTCTCCCTTTTTTTTATTTTCAATCTTTTCTCTCTATCCCCAGCAGCTTAAAGCTATCCCCTTCTGGTTCAAGATAAACTCTAACATATTTATTAAAACTAGAATCAAGATTTTTATTTCGCAACTCTATTTCTACTTGTCTGTTCCCATTTGCTACATCAACATTTAAAAAATACTCATAGATAGGCACGTTTGGTGTATCTACAATCTTATCTTTTACCAGTGTTCGATCACCATATTTAATTGAAAAAGAGTATTGGCAATCTTTTGCATCCCACAAACCGTCCCTTACACCCATATCTGTAAATGACAATACTGCTTTGTTTATTTGTTCATCGATTTCAAAAAAATCAAGTGGACATACCTGATTGTACCAATAAATTCCTGATTTATCACGACGTTCTTTTAAAATCTTGAATATATATTCTTTAACATCAGGATCAGTATATTTACCCGTTTCAATCGCAGCCTTTAACTGATCATCCGTTATAGACATTACCAGCTTGGCTCCCCAATAACCATCACAATTGGTCATGTTTGCGAATGCCGGATTTGGGAAATTGGGACGTGTATCAGACGGATCAAAATCCCAGGCATCAAACAATCCGATTGCAGGATTAAATGGTGGGTCTAATTTCTCCCAATTTTTAACAACCAAGCCTAACGTTATTACATTGGCAGCCATGACTTGAAAATCAAGATCCAGTTCATGGCCTTTATAGGGGTCCTGAGGAGCAAAAGCGGCGCTTCCCAAAGTAGAACCAAAATCGATCAAAAAATGTTTTAAATGTCCTTTACCCTTTTCTCCTACATATGTATCCAGATTATTTCCTGCTTTAGTATCAAAATGCTTTAACCATGAACAAGGCACCTCTAAACCGCGTAATTCTCTGCGATGTTCATGTGGAATAATATCGTTAGGGTCATCTTTTCGTGTTTTTTCATAACGAAATCCACCTACCGGTCTTCCTTCTACATATTTGCTGGCAAGAGCTCTAATTTTACCATTTGGAAGAAATTCAATTCGGGTTAAAATTTCTTTTACATCATTTTCGTTCATTTTACGTTTGCGGCCTTTTTCATCCACTAATGTTACATCATCACCCAATACCAACATAGATGGATCAAAAATGGTAATATAATTTTCAGGCACATTGTATCCCATGCCATAGAACAATTTTGTAACAACAACTTCAGCACCGGTAGCTAATTCTGAATATCCGGGTGGATCAAATTTAATCACATAGGTCCCACCTCTTTTGTCTTTTATTGTAAATCCGGGTGTGATACCTTCTGCTTTTGCTCGGATGATAAGCCATGTACCTGTTGTATCCGGACCATATTCAGTGTCAGGACCTTTGGCAAATGAGTCGATTGACATTTTATTTTCAACATTTCGATTAGTAAACCAGGTTGAATTGTCAACACCATCAAATGCATTCAAGTTCATAGCCTGTTTTGGATTATCAGTCAAGCTTTTTATATGTCCTGCAATATCAAACAATTTCTCAAATGCCATTGTAAAAGTTTGACTATATCCATCATGCAGATAATCAATTTTAACCTCTTCTGGCCTCGGTATGGGCAACGTATCTGCCGGCAAAGGTTCGGGTGGGATATACTCTGCATAAACAAAAGTACTTGTTAATAACACTGCCAGTATGTAAAATCTATTTAGAAAAGTTGATTTCATAAACAACCCTTTAGTTTAAAACATAATAAAGTCTAACACCATCGTCACTAAAACCTGTATAAAACTGCATCATTAGAGATTTTGAGTTATAAAATCTAAGTCCAAATCCCCAGGTAGTGTGATAGTTATCAGTAATATTATCTTTAATATCTGGTGCTACCTTTCCAGAATCTACAAATAACACCATATCCAAACTACCAGCTTCACGTTCGGGACGGAATCGTTTTAATATAGGGAAGCGATACTCTACAGAGCCCAATAATTTATCTTTTTCACGAAAACGCCCTCTCTCGTAACCACGAATAGTTGTGCGCTGACCCAGTTCCGCAAGATAATAAAACGGGATTTCTCCACCATCATAAGATGTTGTAATTTGACCAGCAGCACGAAAAGCCAGAACACGATTATAGAATAAATGAATATATTTTGTCACATCAGCGGTTCCCCGATAAAAACCGTATTGGCTGCCATCTGTTTGTTTATACAATCCACCATTCAAATAAAGTTCCCAACCACTTGATGGATTTCCTACAACATTTCGGGAATCATGTTTAAATTTCAATTCTCCATGAACTAATCTGGTCTTGTCAAAAACATCAGTTACAGGCACATAACTATTACTAAACCTGGAATAAACAGTAGAAAACAAATAATCGTCTTCTCCTTTTTCATAATTATCATTATCTTCCTCAGAAACCTGGTTATGCTCCCAACCGCTGTGAAAGGTAATGGCATTATTTTTACCCAGATCAATTCCAAATTCAATATTTGCCTGATATTGTTTTAACAAAAAATGTGATTCAAAATCATAATCAAGATTGTTTCCAATACCAAAAAAAGGTTCATCAGTATATTTAAAAAACATTGCAGACAGTGAAGTATTGACAGGTCCAATCAATTTTAAATCATTAAAATACAATTGAAAAGACTGACGAGCACTTGCCCACACAGTTGCTGTAATTTGCAAATCCGTACCTTCCTGGATGAGACCTTTTTGATAAAAATTCAAACCTGCGCCAGTTCTTGCTTCATAAGTAGGGAAAACGCCACGTTTGCCATCATCCGATGTTAAAAAATCAACAGTTTTTTCAATAACTTTGGTTTCGGTAATAGCATAACTTACTGGCACCAAAGCAGCATCGAGCGCCCAAACCGGCAAAAGGCAGATATAACCAGGTATATTGACTATATACTCCCAGGTTTCACGCCCTTTACGCTTTTCAGGATATTCAGTATTCCCATCATTTTCCGGGTTTTTCTCCTGAGCAAAAGTCTGGGAAAACAAAGAAATAACTAGCAAGAAAATTAAATTTTTGATTTTCATGAACTCCTCAAGGTATGTTTTTTGTCAATATAAGACTTTATGCTTTAAAATCAATCCTTAATTGAAAAAAATAATAGATCTTTATATCAACTTAAAATTTATAACTGGCTTCCAATGAATCTGCAAATTTTTCATCTGTAAAAAACTGCTCAACACGTTGTCGACCGGCTTTTCCGAAAACGGATCGTTTCTGAGAATTTAGCACCAATTTCAACAACGCTGTTGCCAGTGCATCTGCATCCCGGGGTGGAACAAGCAGACCGGTTTCATTGGGAACCACAAT
This sequence comes from bacterium, assembly GCA_963693055.1. Classification (GTDB taxonomy): domain Bacteria; phylum Zhuqueibacterota; class Zhuqueibacteria; order Residuimicrobiales; family Krinioviventaceae. Next base: position 2,147,018 of record OY843751.1, on the reverse strand, counting down.
ATCGCCAACACCACCGCTATTACAGGCAACCACTGGCAAATTCATAGCCATTGCCTCAAGCAATACATTGCCGAAAGATTCCTCATGTGATGGAAACGCCAAAATATCCATGGCAGACAACATATTTGGAATGTCTTTACGAAATCCTGTAAACAACAACTCGTTTTGCTGAAATAATTGTTCAGCAAGTTTTTTAATGCGATTACCATAATCATCTTCACCAAAACTTGCTTCGCCCACAATCATAAAACAAATGGGCAACGGATAGATCTGTTTGATCTGACTGGCTGCATGAAAAAACTCTTCATGCCCTTTTCCCGGACTCATCCTCCCAATGATACCTATGACCATTTCATCAGCAGCAATGCCTAATTCTTTGCGTATGAGTATTTTGTCATATTTTTCAGGACTATAATGATCAGGATTAATTGCGTTGTGCATTAACTGAACATCGTCTTCAGAAACCGGGCACGTATTCAACACACTGGTACGGATATAATTGGAAATTGCAAAAATCTTGCTTGTACGGTTATACAAATAACGGTGTAACGGATCAGTCTTTTTAACTCCGCTTGCCATTCGTTTGGTTAAAAACAATCGGGCTTTACTTCCGGCTATATGTATTGCCGGTACCAATAGCCATAAATCATGAGACAAGTGGGTATGTATTACATCTGGTTTTGTTTTACGTAAAAAACGGATCAACCTGACCAAGTGGTGTACAGGCCTGCTTTTTCGAAACACAGGTACTGTTTGTATTCCCGCAATTTGGGCTTCTTTTTCAAGCGTTGAATTCTCTGTGCAAAAGATAAAGGATTGATGCCCACGATCACGCATTAATCGAGCAATTTTAAGGGTCTGCATCTCTAGACCACCCCAGGAACTGGAACCACAGCTTTGGACTATAATCATATCATTTCTTTTTAATTAAAATTTACCAGTTTTATATGAATTGATAATAAATATGTTATTTAATGAACATAAAGTTCATTAAAAAAATTTTTTTCGATTGCATTATTTCTTTTCATGACTAAAATAATATTTTTTCAATGTAAATCCAATACTTAAAAGAAGAAATAAATATGTTATCAAATTTTGAAAAAAGTTGAGTGTTTTAATAGGATTAATAGAGATATGCCGAAAGTACGATTTTTTTTAACAGTTAAATTCAAGTTGTAAAATTCATTCAATCCATTAACACAAAATCGTTCAAATTCATGAAAACAGCAATAAATAAGAAATAATATCCTTTTCATGCTGGTTAATTATTTGTAACTTCTACTACACAATTGAGGACATGATGAGATTTTTATTACGATTATTGAAATATATCTTTCTGCCAATTGGTTGGATATTACTTTTAGTTTTAATATTTAATGGAATTTTGTACCTATGGTGCCCGGTCTATAATTTTCAAGAACCTACTCCCTTTAGCGGCCCCAACTGGTTTAATCCGTACAAATCACTGGCACCAAACTGGTATAAAGCCAATTTTCAGGTCCAGTCAAATGTTTGGGCCGGCACAACTGACGGTAAAGATGCTACAGACGCCATATATAATAAATACAAAGAATTAGGTTATGATATTATAACCATTTCAGATTATCAAAAAATCAATCGTTTTAAAAACATTAACACAAACGTTCTTCCTGTTTATGAGCATGGTTACAATGCATATAAGCGACACCATGTAATGATTGGTGCTGAAAAAGTTGAATGGCGTGATTATCTTTTGTGGCAAAGCCATAGCAATATGCAAAACATGATCAATATACTACGTCCGCAGACACCTTTTTTATTACTTGCGCATCCACGCTTGAGAAACAGCATAACTCCTGAAAATGCACGAATATTATCCAATTACGATGCCCTTGAGGTATTGAACCATTATCGAAATTCAAGTAATGTGTGGGATGCCGCCTTGTCTGCCGGAAAACGTGCGTGGCTCATTGGCGATGATGATTCACACAAGATCAGCGATCCTAACCAAACCGGGGTTATTTGGACTATGATTAACGCACCGGACAAAAGCAATAAAGAGATATTATCAGCATTAAAATCCGGGCATATGTATGGCGTAGTGGGACGTAACGCAGAAAACAAGAATTTTCTTTCGGCTGTATCCATTAACGGCGACACTTTGAAAATCACCTGTACAGATACTGCAGATGCAATTCGTTTTATTGGACAAAATGGTATAGAAAAACAAGTAACAGAAAACATAAAGCAGGCAAGTTATCTATTAAAACCTGATGACACCTATATAAGAACAGAGATATTGAACGGTAAAACACGGATGTATCTCAATCCTGTATATCGATATGATTCATCACCTGATTTTAAAAATACATTTCAAATAAACTGGACTTTTACCTGGTTGCAAAGAATAGCTGGCTTAGGATTGATTATAGCATTCCTTTATTGGCGAATCAAACGCAAGAAAAAGCATTAATAAACATTCTCCCCTGGTTCGTTTTTACAGTCCTGCTCTACATTATACTTTTCTTTGCAGGATAATGGATTCATTTGTTCAATTTCTAAAATAATTGAATCCAAATTTTCGACGGTAATGTAGCGAGAAATAAGGTTTGCTATTCTTTTTGATTTTTCAACTTCAAGGTTTTTAAGCAAGGCATATTGCATTAATCCATTTTCAATCTCTTTTCTACCGGATTGTATCAATCCTTTATTTTTCCCCTGCCACTTTTTCAACTGAGCAAACAGAGATGTTAACCCCTCACTCAACAGCAAACATAATATACCGTCAAAACAAATATCCCGTTTATCGGGATCTACAGGTGCATCATATTTACACCGCTCAAAAATAGACTCTAATACGGGTGATTGCATAATTTACCAACCATTAATACTCAAACATATTTAATTATTTGCTCAATTTCATACAAGGCTTTATGCTCCAACTCTACAACAGTTTGCAGTGTTTCAGCTTGTTCTTTGCGCATTACTGGCCGCCATTCCTGGCCTTGTTTTATTTGCCATTTCAACAATACATGGGGAAAAGCATTCCGCAAAATTTTGACAATCTCTTCATATAAAGCAACTGCATTCATGATATGGATCTGTTTATTAGTTCCGGTATCATTTAAAAAATCTTTAAAATATTCTGCCGCACTTTTACGTGCGTCGACCAGAGAATGATAAATATGTGCATTCGCATTACACAAGTCTGCAATACCATATTCATTTACTAATTCATTAATCTTTTTATCATTCAACAGATCAGAGATCCAGTTATCAAATGCTTCAAAGCCGCAAAAATACTCGTCAATTTTTTCATGATAAGCAATTTCAACAGCCCGCTTCAAGGTTGAAATAAACAATTCATCCTGATTATATTGGGGTATTTTATCAAAAACAGTTAATAAACCAGGGATTTTCATAAGCAAGCGGGTTGATACTATATCAGCGTCTCCTCCCTTGCTGCTATAAGGTTCGCGTAATAAAACTGCTGTATCATTTTGATTTTGAATATACCCAACAATCAACCCAGCTTCAAAGCTGCTGGCAACAACCGGTTTACCCGCGTCAATATTTTTGAAAACAACCTGCTCAAGATCGTTTTTCTGTGCTTTTTCTAAATTAAAATTCTGTATTGTCTCTTCAAGTCCTAATTGTTTTAACACAGTTTGAGTACAGTTGAAACCACAATCAGGATGAGGAGAACTGGGGCACCATTGTGGATGTAATTGAAATCGGAATGCAGCTCCGGAAACAGCCATCAGCGTACTGTAATCAAGAGTTGATCCCAGAGTTTTTAAAGTAATTGCAAAAGCTTTAAAAACAGTATTGGGCTGATGAGGTTTTTGAGGATACAGGTCATCAATATCTAACCACACATGATCATTTTTTCGAATTACATTGATTTTCATGGAATTCACCTTGCTGTTATCTAAACACAACAACAAATTTTAAAACCTTAATAATCCTAAAACAAATGCCTTGCAGATCAGAGAACATATAACATAAAATAAACAACCACTCCACTAACAGATACATACATCCAAACTGGCCAGATCCACCTGGCCAGTTTTTTATGTTTTTCAAATTTTTGGCGAAAGGCAAAAAACACCAGAAACAGAATGAATGGCGTCATAATGGCAGCCAATAGAATATGTGGCACCAGAATAATAAAATAAAGAGTACGTGTCCAGTCGTAATGCGGATAAGGATTAGAACCCACCTGTGCATGATAAATCAAATAAGAGGTCAAAAACAGAGCAGATGTAACCAAAGCCGCTACCATAAACTTTTTATGTACATCGGCACGACCTTTTTTAATATTTATAAAACCAAATAACAAAAAAACTGCACTAATCGAATTCAACAAAGCATTAAGTGTTGGCAGATCCTTGATTGTCATGGCAGCTTCCTCCCCAGTGCATTCACCTGGGTTTTAACAAGTGGCAAGATTCCTTCTGTCATTGCATCATAATACGCGCGAATATTACCATTTTCATCTATCAATACAAATTTTGTACTGTGGCCCATGGGTAGATTGTCGGCAGGAAGCATAAATACTTTTTCAGAAACCCGTATAACCTCATCAATGGGACCTCGCAAAAACGTCCACCTGTCGTCAGTTACTCCGTGTGATTTTCCATAATCCTGCAAAACCTGGGGAGTATCTCGATGCGGGTCTACAGTTATAGAGATAAAACCAACTTTATCTGTGTGTTCGTAATACTTGTACAACTCGGCCATTTTGGAAGACATGACAGGACACGCATTTTTACAATTGGTAAAAATAAAATCCAATAAATACAAACGTCCAGCAATCTGTGAAGAATGTAAAGAATCACCCATACTGGTTTTAAAACCAAAATCCGTGACCTTGCCAAGTACAGGTAATTCTTCTCTTGATTTATTAGCTTTATCAATTGCAAAGGCAGCAATAAAGACGAGTAACATGAGTAAAATTAAGCCATAAATTAACACTTTGGGTGTGCTGCTATTATCCATTCAATTGTCCCTCCCCTTTTCGTATAGTCGTATATAAAATCAATAGTGCTCCAATCAACAAACTTGCTAACCACAAATGGAACAATTGCAACAGAGAAGGCAAACCCGCCATTACCAGGGCTAGTCCCAAAACAATCTGAAATAATAAAATAACAATCATTGCCCAGGCAGTTTGTTTAACCAGCAAGGGGGCATTTTTTGAGAACTTTAAAATTGCAAAACCCAAAATCCAGGCACCAAAAGCAACCATTCCTCCCAACGTCATATGCAAATCATCAATGCCACCAATTTGCGCCAGCCACTCTGTTGCTTTATCAAGCGGAAACTGTTCTTTTGCCTGTTCCAGTGCACCTCGTACCTGGGTACCCAAAAGCACCTGTACAATTGAAATCAACCAAACCAATGCTACCCCCCAGTGTATGCCATTGAGATATTTTGCTCGTTTGACCTCATCCGGATTGCAGATAAAGTGCGCTTGCATGTAAACATAGATCAACAAGCTGATTATAATAAAAGCAACAACCATATGAACCGTAACGATCATGGGCGCCAACTCGGATGCAACCACCTGGCTTCCCTGCCACCCCTGATATGCAACCAATAACGCAGCTGCGATGGATGGGTAAAGAATGCTTTTATTTTTCCGAAAATGGATAATTGCCAAAACAGCCGTTATTGCAATCAACAGACCAACAGTCATACCAACCAAACGATTGATATATTCAATCCAGGCCAATGTGATATTGAATGTTAAAGGATTAAACTCTGGTGGAACCTGACTAATGTGCAGAGGAGGAATCCAGTTCCCAAAACATTTGGGCCAATCAGGACATCCTAGCCCTGCGCCAGAAACACGAACTAAACCACCAATAAAGATAACCAGATAGGTGAAAAAGATGGATATTAATGAAAATCTTTTAAACGCACGCACGTGACCTCCCTCTATTTTATGCGTTATTAATGGTGTTCTCCCGCTGTTGAATCGACCGGCATATTTTCATACATCTTGGCATTCTTGTTGATAGGACCATCGGTAATATCATACAAATCTGCCCGGCGAAGTGTATCAAACATTGTTAGCGTTATAAAGACACCCACCATTATCAGTGATATTGAAAAAACAAATAAATTGATTTTTTTATCGTATAACAAATGCATAAAGAAAAAAGCTACCAAAAGAGCTTTAAAGGTTGCTATTCCCACAGCCACAACCGCGTTCCACCCGCCAAGATCAACAAATGAAACCGCAACTGTAATAACCGTAAGAACCATTAATGCTGCTGCCACACCAAGATATACTTTTATAGGCAGAATATGTTCTTTATGTTTTTCACTCATATGCTTTACCCAATTAAATATAATAACGGAAACAGATAAATCCATACCAGATCAACCAAATGCCAGTAAAGGCCTGCCATTTCAACAGGTGTATAGTATTCTGCCGAAAAGTTATTATTGATCATTTTTACCAATACCCACACCAGCACAATAATACCCGCTATGATATGTATACCATGTAAACCAGTCATGACAAAATAGATACTGAAAAATATATGAGGATTGCTACCTTCTACTCCGGTAAAAGTATAATATTTACCTGGAAGCTGTCCCAAATGAAATTTATGACTGTATTCGAAATACTTGACAATCAGAAATACACTTGCAAAAACCAAAGTTGAAATCAAAAACAAAATGGCTTTCTTTTTATCATTAACCTGAATAAAACGAATAGATAGCGCCATGGTTAATGAACTTGTAATGAGCACAACTGTATTCAAAGTTCCCAATTGTACATTTAAAAACTTGTGCGCGTTATAAAACATATCCGGGTGCCAGGCCCTGTACACAGAATAGGCACAAAACAAACCACCAAATAGCAAAATCTCTGTTAAAAGGAATATCCACATCCCCAGTTTGGCAGAATCTCTTTGCTGTTCAACTGTACTAAAATGATGCGCAAGAAAATTGGGGCTGTTAGCTGTATGATCACTCATATTGCTAATCCCTTTCTACAAGAATTTTATCATAATCATACGGGCCGTGTTCAATTTTGGGAATTTCATCAAAATTGTGATGAGGCGGCGGTGAAGGTGTTGTCCATTCTAGAGTTAAAGCACCCCATGGATTTTTCCCCGCCTTTTTTCCTTTGAATAATGAATGGATCATGTAATATCCCATTAGCAAAAATCCAGCGGCCATAATCCACGAACCAAATGAGGAGAATGCATGTAATGGCTGGTATTGATCGAGGTAATTGTAATATCGGCGCGGCATTCCCCGAGTGCCCAGAATAAACTGTGTAAAAAAGGTTACATTGAAACCGATAAAAACCAGAAACGCAGAAATTTGTGCCAATCGTTCATTGTACATTCTTCCCCAGATTTTGGGCCACCAATAATGCAGACCGGCAAGGAAAGCCATTACTGTACCCCCTACCATAACATAGTGAAAGTGAGCAACCACAAAATAGGTGTCATGCAGATGCACATCCAAAGCAAGCGCACCTAAAAAGATCCCTGTTAAACCGCCAATTGTGAACAGAAACAGAAAGCTCAGGGTATAGATCATGGGTGCTTCGAGAGAAATCTGTCCTTTATACATGGTTGCCAACCAGTTAAAAGTTTTAATACCTGAAGGAATTCCCACAAGAAAAGTGAGAAAAGAAAAGATCATTGCGGCAATCTCTGACTGACCGCTGGTGAACATATGATGTCCCCATACCAGAAAACTGACAAATGCAATTGCCAGACTGGAAAAAGCAATGGCTTTATAGCCAAAAATCTTTTTACGTGAAAAGACGGTTATGGTCTCACTGATAATTCCCATACCGGGCAAAATCATAATATATACTGCCGGATGTGAGTAGAACCAGAAAAAATGCTGATACAATACCGGGTCACCACCCATTGCCGGATCAAAAATACCAATTCCCAATGTCCGTTCAAGGATCAGCAATACCAAAGTAATGGCTAATACAGGGGTGGCCAAAACCTGAATAATAGCTGTTGCATACAGTCCCCATATAAACAAAGGTTGATTAAACCAGGTCATACCCGGGGCACGTAATTTATGTACGGTAACAATAAAGTTGATACCGGTAAATATTGAAGAGAATCCAAGAATAAAGACACCCAATGTCATCGAGATCACGGATGTTGTGGATTCCGTAGAGTAGGGTGTGTAAAAAGTCCATCCCGTATCAACTGCTCCGGTAATTATAGAATAAATTGCAAACAGAGAACCGAATACATATACATAAAATGACGCAAGATTCAATTTAGGAAAGGCGACATCTTTGGCGCCAAGCATCAAGGGCAATACAAAATTTCCCAGTGCAGCGGGAATTGCCGGTATAATGAAAAGAAAAATCATTATAGCGCCGTGCAAAGTAAAAAACTGGTTATATGTATCTGCATCAACAATGGTTTCAGCAGGGGTAAGCAATTCAAGACGGATGAGAATTGCAAATACTCCGCCTATAAAAAAGAAAAACATGACAGCAAACAGATACATTAACCCAATTCGTTTATGATCCAGTGTATAGAGCCACGACTTGATCCCTTTGGGATAAGTTAAATAACTTTCATATGTTTCACTCATTCTCTACTCTTCCTGCAATGATTTCATATACTCTATTAGCGCGTCAATTTCACGCTCTTTTAATAATCCCTGATAAGATGGCATAACCGGTTGAAATCCTTGTGCAACATGTGCCATAGGACTCAATATTGATTCACGAACAAAATTTTCGTCAATCAGTACTTGCTGGCCATCATCCATAGGCTGTTTGCTTCCAAATCGTCCTTTAAAGCTCGGACCAACCTTGGGGATTCCATCAACAGTATGACAGGTTATACATGCTTTGGATGAAAACAGCTTAGCTCCCAATTCTGGCAAGGGCATATCATCGCCACCCATCGATTGCTGCTCGAGCCATTCATTATATTCACGTTCATTTAAAACCCTTACCTTGCCGATCATATCCGAATGCGAGGTTCCACAATATTCAGCACAGAACAAGTCAAACTCTCCGGTATGGTTTGCCTGGAACCAGGTTACCGAATATCGGTTTGGCAGTACATCCATTTTAACGCGGAAACCGGGCACATAAAAACTGTGAATCACATCGGTAGACGACATGGTCAACTGGACCGGTTGATCTACGGGAACCACTAGCTCGTTCAAACTATTTACACCCGCTTTGGTATAATCAAAAGTCCAGAACCATTTTTGCGCAGTGACTTTGATATCAATAGCATCTTGAGGTACAATGTGCATTTTCAAAAAGGTTTTAAATCCCCAGAAAAAAACAATAAAAACTAATACAAGCGGTATTAAAGTCCAAACAATTTCAAGCTTTGTGTTATGAGATGGACCGGTAGACAATGTTAGTTGTCCGCGACGTCTATATCGCAGCACAAAGAACAAGGACAATAAAACAACAAGTAAAAAAAATACAATTGAAGCATACAACACAAAATTAAACAAAGCATCTACATCGCCCGAAATCGTAGAACTTTGTGGAGGTAAAAATAACGTTCCGGTTGTATCATTTTCCATTTTTTATCAACACCTATATATTTTTTTCTTTTCCCAATCGCTTGTTGGTCCAAAGCAGACCTAAAAACAGCCCCAATATGATAACCGTTGCAACGCCTCCGAGCCGCATCACATTACTGGCCATTACCACATATCCCTTTGATTCGGGATCATAATGAAAACAGTATAACAAAATTTTGTCCAAAGAATTTCCAATTTTTCCCTGTGATGCTTCTAAAAGACTTATTTTATAGTCATTGGGTTTGAATTCAATACCATAAAGGTATCTTGAAATGATACCTTTATCAGTCAAAATATGTAAAACAGCCGGATGCGCATATTGTTCTTTTTCTTTATCATAATAATAGTCAAAGCCCAAAGCATCTGCCAATGTTTTCACCTGATCTTCACGGCTGGCGAAAAAGATCCATCCATCTGCATTGGCCTTATCACCAAGTGAAGCAACATAATTCTTTTTCTTTGCTGCTGCGAGCTGATAGGTTTCTGATGGATCTATACTTATAGTTAAAATTGTATAATCCTCCCCCGGATTCAAAGATACAGCTTTAGCAACTTCTGAAGTCCCATTCAGAACTAAACTGCACAACATGGGGCAATTGTAATAAGCCAAAATGAGAATAACAGGTTTGCCTTGGTTGAAATAGTTTGCCAATTTGACGGTATCACCAAGATCATTAGTAAATTCAAGGTCCAGAGGAATTTGTTCGCCGGAATGTTCGGTTATATTAATTTTTTGCAGTTCAGGGGGAGAGTAATTAGCAACCTGTCCGAATATCATGGTTGACAACAATAAGGAAAACAGAAAAACAACTTTAAATCTATTACACATTATCCATCTTTGATTTGCTTTTGAAACGCCTCTTCAGCCTCTAACTTCATGGCACGCTCAATGGGAATCTGATAGATACCCTTTTCAGCATCCAGAATTTTGTACGAATTTAATGTACTGGCTTCCCGGGCGTGCAGATCTCGTAATTCCGGTGATTCTATGCTCAACACCGACTGATAAATCTGCTCTTCCTTTGATGATATGAACATTTCATTCATCACGACAATAACAACAACAACAACAACCAGTATAACAAAGGCGGTTACAAAGACATTCCTAATATTCACATCAGAGGTTTCATATTCAGCTGTCATGCCGTTTTTTTCCTGCTCAGACATTACCTTGCGCTCCTATTGATTTACCATATGTATTGAATCATTTAATTTAGGATCTCCAATGGGCAAAATGGCATGCTTGCGCAAGCGATAAAAGAACAATCCCATATAAAGACCACCAATTCCCAACATGGTTGCCAGATCGATCCACGATAGTTGCATACCATGGGGATGCAATGTAGGTACAGCTAACCAATACATATCAAGCCAGTGCATAAACAATAACCAGATAGCCATGAATGAAAGTATCAAATTGCTTCGTTTAGAAGCACGGATCATTAATATTAAAAAGGGTACAACAAAATGCCCCAACACTAAAAGTTGACTGGCTAGCTTCCATGATCCTTCCCATCTGTGAATGAACCAAACAGTTTCTTCAGGTATATTGGCATACCAGATTAAAAAATATTGAGAAAAAGCCATATACGCCCAAAACACCATATAGGTAAACAAGAGTTTGCCAAAGTCATGATCATGTTCAGGTGTAATAACATCAGTTAAAATACCATTTTTTCTAAAATACATAACAATGAGGATGAGTACTGCCATAACAGCCATTACGCTACCTGCAAAATAATAAACACCAAAGATTGTTGAATACCAATGCGGGTCAAGACTCATCAACCAGTCAAAAGCAGCAAAAGCCGTTGTAAAAGCAAACAGAATAACACCAGGAGCACTTACTTTATTTAATTTTTTGATTATCAAAGATGAAGCACCATCATCCTGCTTTAACGAAATTCTGTATAACAGGGTGGTCAAAACAATCCATACTGCAAAATAAATCAAAGTCCTGATGATAAAAAAAGGAACATTCAAAAATGCTGCTTTGTGTTGCAGCAAATGATCATGCGAGACAGCATCAGCGTGGCTCCAGTGATACAACTCGTGCATACCCAGGAATACAGGTATTGCCATAAGAAGTAAAAAAGGCATATTGGTCATTAAAACTTCAAAAAATCGACGAACAACCACACTCCAAGTAGCGCCGGTCAAATGATGAATCAATGTAAAAAACAATCCACCCAGTGCAATACTGGTCCAAAAGACAAAGGCAACCAGCCATGAAAAGTAAAACTGACCGGGATCAACCCAAAAGGCTACTGCAGACAATGCAATACTAATCCCGCCAATTATAAACGCTAATCTTTCGGCTAATCCGGTACCGTTCAGCGTAAAACTCTGTTGTTTGAATTCCATAGATTGAAATCCTGTTTTTTTTATTTAATCTTGTCTCGCATTTCTACGGGCACATCATCAATGTTTGCATTTTGACTGCGCTGCAAAGCGCGTATATAATTTACTATCAGCCACCGGTCTTTTACAGGCACCTGATGCCCATAAGAGGGCATATTGCGGATACCATGACTTATAACATCAAAGATATGACCATCAGCATAGTTTCTGATTACATCTGTATGAAAAGATGGAGGTGGTATATAACCACGATTTACCAGAATACCCTTACCATCACCAATCTTGCTATGACAGGGTGAACAATAAATATCAAACCTCTCTCTTCCACGTTCAAGTCCGGTAAAGGTGACTGGTACCGGGCTTTTTTCAACCAATGAACCATCCTGGTTTTTACCTGTATTGTAGGCAATATCATCATGCAACTTGCCGCGTGCAACAGTTCCGGGGATAGGTTGGCGCATGGATATACCGTCATCAAAAAACCGACTTTTTTCCTGGTATTCATATTTGGGTTGAAAATCCATATCCAGAATGGGGTGCACGGGCGGTTTTTGTTTCGGGCGCCCCTGACAACCACCTAACACAATAACTGTTGTAAAAAGTACAATATAAATTAGAGTATGATTCTTTTTATACATAAGTCACTCGTAGTATGAGGGTCTGTTATTCCGGCAGTATTTCTATAGATGTACCGCCAATACTTTTTAAAAAGGATCCGGTTTCTGCTTCACTGAACCGGGGATCATTACACTCTATACTGATGAAAAATGCATCATCTGTAACACGCTGAAAATTTTCCGAGTAAAATAACGGATGATACGGTTTGGGCAACCTGTTTAAAAACAGCATACCCAACAACGCGGTAACCGCACCAAAAAGGACAGCCAGGCCAAAAGTAACCGGTATAAACGCTTGATAACTGAAAAAGGGTTTACCGGAAATTACTAAAGGATACGCTTCAGTACTCGTCCACCATTGCAGCAGCATTCCCAAACCGGCTCCTGTTAGTGCCATTATGCCTACAATCCATCCCAATGGAGAACGTTTTAATCCCATCGCTGCATCCATACCATGGATTGGAAATGGTGAATGACAATCAAATTGAGTATAGCCTGCCTCTCTGACTTTTTCTGCAGCGTGCAGTAATTCGGCAGGATCTTTAAATTCAGCTAAAAGCAGAGCAGGTTTAGATTGTTCCGACATTTCAGTCAAACCTTTATTATTAATCATGATGTTGTTTATGGTGTGGATCAGCCTGCGGCAGCACACCTTTAACTTCAGACATTGCAATTATGGGTAAAAACTTGATAAACAGTAAAAACAACGTAAAAAATAAACCAAACGAGCCCACAAAGGTACCGATATCAAAAATAGAAGGTTTATAATAATCCCAACTGGATGGCAGAAAATCTTGCGACAATGAAGAAACCACAATCACAAATCTTTCAAACCACATACCAATATTTATAAAAATTGTAGCAACCAAAAGAACTGGAACGCTCCTTCTCAACTTTTTAAACCAAAAAAATTGAGGAACCAGAACATTACAGGATATCATGGTCCAGTAACCCCAGGCATAAGGACCCAAAGCACGATTGATGAATGTGAATAATTCATACCCATTGCCGCTATACCACGCAATAAAAAACTCTGTAAGATATGCAAAACCCACCATCATACCGGTAGCCATCATTACTTTGGCCATTTTTTCGAGATGGTTTACCGTAATAATATGTTCTATCTTGTAAACCTTGCGTACAATGATACTCAACGTTGTTACCATAGCAAAACCAGAAAACACAGCACCCGCAACAAAATACGGTGGGAATATAGTTGTATGCCATCCGGGTAACTGACTGGTTGCAAAGTCGGTACTCACAACACTATGCACGGAAAGAACAAGCGGAGTGGAAAGCCCTGCTAAAAGCAGATATGCCATCTCGTAATGTTTCCATTGACGGTTTGCGCCACGCCAGCCCAATGCAAAAAAACCATACAATGCTCGCTTAATTTTGGATGTAGCTCTGTCACGCAGCGTTGCAAGATCAGGTATGAGGCCCATGTACCAGAACATTAGCGATACCAAAAAGTAGGTAAAAACCGCAAACACATCCCACAACAAGGGGCTGCGGAAATTGGGCCACATTGACATCTGGTTCGGAATGGGAAAAAGCCAGTAAACCACCCAGATACGTCCCACATGGATACCTGGAAAGATCAAAGCACAAATGACAGCAAAAATTGTCATACCTTCGGCAAAACGGTTTATAGATGTACGCCATTTTTGCCTGAGTAGAAACAAAATTGCAGAGATCAATGTTCCTGCATGTCCAATACCTACCCAGAAGACAAAATTAATAATAGCCCATCCCCAACCAACAGGAATATTAACTCCCCAGATACCAATACCTTCAACAAAAAGGTAACCTATCATGCCAAACATCATCAAGGCTAAGGAGCCTGACATTGCCAGCAGCAGGTACCAGGGCATGGGGGCTTTTGATTCTACAAGTCCGCTTACATCATTTGTAATACTGGAAAATGTAGGATTGTTTAAAATTAATGGTTCGCTTTTAACAGCTTGGTTTTCAACGATTTCGCTCACTTAATCGTATCCTTAAATTTATCCATGATGTTTATCGTTTGGTTCACTTTTAATCAATTCAGGATTCGGATTTCTCACTTTTGCCAGATACATTAAACGGGGTCTGTTGTTCAACTCACCCAGCATAGCATACGCACGTGGATTATCCCGCAATTTAGACACTTTACTTTCGGGATCCAGTATATTACCAAAAGAAATGGCGTCAGCAGGACAAGCTTGTTGGCATGCAGTTTTGACTTCATTGGGAGCAAGGGTACGTCCCTCCTTCTTGGCAGTATGTTTTGCAGCATTGATTCGCTGCAGACAGAAAGTGCATTTTTCCATCACACCGCGAGAACGTACGGTTACATCCGGATTTTGCATAAGCTTGTCCTGATCTTCCATTTTTTTGTGATAGTTGAAGAAATTAAATCGTCTGACTTTGTAGGGGCAGTTATTTGAGCAATAACGGGTCCCTACACAGCGGTTATAGGTCATTAAATTTAAACCTTCTTTATCATGCACGGTTGCAGCAACCGGGCAAACCTGTTCACAAGGTGCATTTTTACAATGATGACAGGTTACCGGCTGATTAACAACTTTGGGATTCTCAGGATCTCCGTTAAAATAACGGTCCAGTCTTATCCAGTGCATTTCACGACCATTACCCACTTGTTTTTTACCAACAATAGGTATATTGTTTTCACTTTGACAGGCTATAACACAGGTGTTACAACCGGTACATTTGTTCAAATCAATAATCATTCCCCACTGGTATCCCGTATCATATTTGTGGTCTTTCCACAAATTTTTCAGGGGGGGGTGTTCAACCATATCAGTTGCAAATTCAGGATTGGCTTTATATTCTTCAAGATTTGCTTCTCTTACCAGTGGTCTACCCTCCATACTGCCATGGTCCTGGGTATTTGCAAGTGATTGAGATTTACCTGTCTTTTCCAGCTTGATATCTTGAGCTAAATTAAACCCTGCCAATGTTCGGAGCGGATTCACATCTACTCCTACACCTTTAGATACTCTACCCGTGGCTTTACGTCCATACCCTAATGTTACCACCAGAGTATTTGTTTCAAGCCCGGGAACAATCCAGACTGGCAGTTCGACAGATTTATCATGCACGGAGAGATTGACAACATCTCCATTTTTTAATTTCATTTTTTTGGCCAGGGCCGGTGAAATTTGCAGTGGATTGTCCCACGTAATTTTAATCATGGGGTGCGGAAGCTCCTGCATCCACCCATTGTTTGCATAACGGCCATCATAAATTGTTGGAGAAACCTGTAACAACAATTGCAAATCATTGTTTAAACCGGATTTGTTTGAGACTAGCTCTTTTAAACCTTTTTGCAAGTTGTTTGTATTGATAGAAACAGAGACGGTGTCAGATTTCTTGTCGTAAACTCCATCATGCAAAACTTTATCCCACTGCATTTCAAATTGTGAACCGGGAAGGATATCACTCCAGGTTTTACGCACAATATCGTAACCCTTTTCGTCCAAACCATTGACAACAAAATTTAATACTTCTAACTCACTATGCCCATTGTACAAGGGCAGAATGAGTGGCTGCACAATTGAACGATATCCATCAAAAGTTACCGCATCTCCCCACGATTCCAGAAAATGCGCTTCAGGTATGTGCCACTCGCATGTTTGTGATGTTTCATCATTATATAATGACACATGAATTGAATGTTTAACGGATTTGATACAATTTTCAAAGTCAGTATCTACCGGAGCGTTATAAACCGGATTCCCGCCAAACATTACAACAGTATCTATTTGTTTCGATTTACAAGCTTTGGAAAAATCAGCCAGTTCACTGGCTTTAGATACCAGCTGGTCTGTCAGAGGATAAAATTCAAGGGTGTTGCCAATATTTCTCAAAGCATCATTGATCGCATAAACAAGGGAATGAACATTTGCAGGCTGAGATTTTCCTGCCGTAACCAAACTTGCACCCTTGTGATGTAAAAGATCTTTGGCAACTGCATTAATCCATTCACTGTCAAATGCATGTTCATCTATTTCTGGCAAACTTATATTAATGTTTGATCCTAATGACTTTAACACTTTTGCCAGTGCTACAGCAAAAGCACCAATCTGCGATGTCTTAACCTGCAGTCGGTGATCAGCATTTGCACCGGTTACCGAATGATCACCTTCTACAACATACAACCGGTTCAAATTATCATCAGCTAACACCAGATTGCGCCTTGAAGCAAAATCCCTTGCATGCCGGGCGTTATTGGGTTCAAGCATCAACAAGTCTGAATCGAGAGATAATATGACATCCGCTTTTTCCAGATTATAGACCGGCATTGTAGATTTACCGAAAAGAGCTTTGCTTTCAGCAATCCGACAATCATCTCCTGCCGAATCATAAACAAACCACAGAGCTTGAGGAAATTTCTTTTTAAATGTTTCTGCCAATCGTGCAATGGATGGAGAAGCTGACGAAGTACTGATTAATGCTAATCCTTTACCACCATTCGCAACAAAAGACGGGTACAGTTCTCGCCATGCGTTGATGAAATCACCCCAGGTACTTTTTTTACCTGAATTCATAACATCTTTGGAGCGATCAGGATCATACATGTTTAGCAATTCAGCCTGAGCAAATACATGAGTGCCACCCTTGCTTGCAGGATGTAAAGGATTCCCCTCGATCTTGATGGGTCTTCCATCAGTGGATTTAACAAGCAAACCCAACGGAGAGGTTCCCATGGGCATTGTTGTAGCAAAATACTCTGCAACACCGGGAATGACCTCTTCCGGAGGTTTAACATAGGGTACAATCTTTTCAACTGGTTTACTGCATGCAGCTAGACCTGCAAAGGCAGCAGAAGCACCCATCAAATTCAAAAAGGTCCTTCTCGATACCGGATCATTCATTTCAGCAGCTTGTTCCGGAAATTCGTTTTCCAAAAACCTTTGATACTCTGGACTATTATCCAGTTGTTCCAAACTTTTCCAATACGTATTGTTTTTATTATCCATAATTTTTACCGATGACATCCTGAACAATCTACGGGCGGATTAATGTTGTGTTCTTTAATAAACTGGTGTGCCAGCTCGAGCTGATTTTCGGATGGGGTCCAGTTCATGTTTGTTACCTGATCCAGCGGTCTTATACTCGGCGCAGGATTACGATGACAATCCAAACACCATCCCATACTCAAGGGTTCAACCTGGGTAACGACATCCATTTGCGCCACATTACCATGGCAAGACTGACATGCAACACCGGCATTAACATGAGCACTGTGGTCAAAATATGCATAGTCTGGCAGCATATGGACCCGCACCCATTCAATGGCAGTGTCTGTACCAAAGCTTTCCCGAACCGGTAATAGTTTTTCGCTTTCGGGCAATATGAGCTGATGACAATTCATACAAGTTTGAGTAGAGGGTATATTTGAAAAACGGGATTCTTCAACCGCCCAATGACAATAGCGACAATCGATACCCAAATCACCCGCATGCAGCTTGTGGCTGTAATCAACCGGCTGTTTAGGACGATAGCCAACATCTGTATACTTGGGAGATCCAAAGTACCAAAAGAATCCAACGATAGCAACCAACGAAACAAAGGCCAACATGATTATGATAACCGGGGTTTTGTTCGTCCACTGAGGAAAAATCTGTGCCAATAGTCCAGTCCTTCAGTTAGTTATACCAAACGTGTAATTATATATGGAAAGGAAATATACTATCTACAATAATAGCAATAAACAAAGCAAAAAGGTATATTATTGAATAACCAAATACCGCCCATACCTTTCGCGTTTCCTGTTTTTTCATAGCAACGTACGATCGATAAATAAAAATTGCACCCAGCAACAAAGCAGCAACCAGATACAATAAATTTGCTTTAAAAAGATAAGGAGTTAAACTCGTAAAAAAAAGAATAATAGTAAATATAAAAATTTGCTTCAACGCTACAGTGTCGCCTTTTACAACCGGAAGCATGGGATAACCGGCTTTTTTATAGTCATCTTTATAATTAACTGCCAAAGCCCAAAAGTGAGGCGGGCTCCAGAAAAAGATAATCAAAAACAGGGTCCAGGGTGTTATCTCTAAACTACCGCTGGCTGCAGCCCACATACCTACCGGTGCCATTGCTCCGGCGGCCCCGCCAATCACAATATTCTGGGGTGTACCCGGTTTTAAAATTAGTGTATAAAAAAGACTGTAAAACAATATAGTAGTAAGAGACAACCCAGCACTTAACCAATTGAAAAAGAACCCTAATATTAAAACACCGGTTAAACCAATAACAATAGCAAAGACCAATGCCTTGTTTTCATCAATTCGTTTTTGCGGTAATGGGCGTTTTTGGCGAGTACGCTCCATTTTCGCATCGATCTCTCTTTCAAAATAATTATTCAGAGCATTTGCTGCCCCACCCGTTAAATATAATGCAAATAAAGCCAGAATGATGCGCCCGGGTTCTGCCAGCATGCTTTTTTCCATTACTAATGCAGTGAAACCGGATAATATAATCAGAATCATGATCCTGGGTTTAGTAAGTTTTATATAATCCGCAATCGTTCTTATCATTCGTAAACCATTGTATTTTATTATACCCCTGTTTTAATATATTTCGTACAAAGCATAAAAGCAACCAAAATCCAAAATTTTTCAAGAAATAATGCGTTGTTCGATAATGTTGAATTAGAAATGACTAATTTTTCTACAATGATAACCCTATATAAAGTCTGAATATTTCTTATTTTTATGGACTGTTTATGCAATCGATAAATGTTTTGACCATATTATTTTTTTTATCACTGATAATTGCTATTTTAGCCAAACCCGAACAACGTCCCGCCATTCATCGTAATATTTTCATTATTGCAGTGATTCTGATTCTGGTTGGTGGGAGTTTATTTTACGCATATTGCCCTGCTCTGGAAAAAGCATTTTCAAAACGGTCATGGCCAATTACAACAGGACAAATTGACAGTTCCCAGGTTGTTGGTGACCGTGCTTTTCGCCCATTGCTACATTACCATTATTATATTAATGGTGAAAAATACAGCGGTATGACGGATTTGCATGTTCCCGGATTTGGCGGAAGAATGAACCGATTAGACGCTGCAGAAAAATTGGTTAAACTCTATCACCCCGGCAAAGAAATCACTATTCACCATAATCCTGAAAATCCTGAAATATCACTCATTCGAACGGGGCCATCATACACCGATTATCTAGCAACAGGTACAGGTGCCATTTTGTTTTTAATCGGCACCGTAATTTTCCTCATGAGAATGATACAAAAAGTTAAAAAATCCAACTGATTAACTGGTATTTTTTCATTTTTTTGTTGACTATTTGATTTTGATTCGATTTCTTTAGATAGGCAGCGTTGCTGCGACTCACATTCTCTCTTACTCCTCTTCGGTTAATGGATATTCCTGCTGCCGTTATTCTTTACTCGCAAAAAGCCCAGAGATACGACTATGCACGAAACAAGTATGGCATACGCAATTCTTGATATCGTCAGCAAGATTATGAGCGACCATCCGGGTAAGCAGCTTACTATAGTACATTTGCAAATTGGCCAAATGTCAGCAGTTGTTCCGGAACTGTTGCAATCCGCTTATGAAGGAATAATTCAAAACTCTCCGTTAGAAAATTCCAAACTCGTAATTAATATCATCCCCATACAGGGTACTTGTCTTCAATGCAACAAATCGTTCACTTTGGAAGAATTTGTTTTTAGCTGTCCCCATTGTCAATCATATGAGATTCAGGTAACACATGGAAATGAATTACACATTTTAAGTATAGAGGTGGTATGATGGCGGTAATTACAGTAGAAAGAAATATTTTGGAAAAAAACGACCAGGTTGCAGCACAAAACCGGGACCAGTTTAAATCACTAAACATTGCAACGTTTAACCTGCTCAGCTCACCAGGGTCAGGTAAAACCACACTGCTTGAAAAATTGTTACCAGATTTGAAAGCATTACATCCGGCGGTTATAGAAGGAGATCTCCATACCAATCGGGATGCGGACAGAATTGATGCACTGGGTGTACCTGTCATTCAAATCGTAACCAAAGGCGGCTGTCATTTAGATGCCATGCTGATCAGAAATGCCTTGCAGCAAATGGATTTAACAACAAGACAATTGCTTTTCATTGAAAATGTTGGCAATCTTGTTTGTCCTGCAAGCTATGACCTTGGAGAGTATAAAAAGGTAGTAATCATCAGCACAACAGAGGGAGACGACAAGCCCATAAAATACAACACCATGTTCAGCAAAGCTAATTTATGTATTATTAATAAAACGGACCTCCTGCCCTATGTTGAATTTGATGTTGAAAAGGCAAAGCAATTTGCCTGGCAAGTTAACCCCGAACTGGAATTTATAACTGCATCTGCCAAAACCGGAGAAGGATTGGAACAAATTGTGAGTTGGTTAAAACAACAGGTAAATCAGTTTACAGCAGGCAAGAATTGAAAAAAACATTGTACACAGAAAGACTGGAATGCAGGCTATTGCAGATCACCGGCTCTGTCCAGGGAGTTGGATTCAGGCCGTTTGTTTATCGAATAGCGCATCAAATGGATATTAAAGGTCAGGTTAATAATACAGATCAGGGCGTGCATATGATCATTCAAGCTACACCAACCATTCTTGATCAATTTACTCGCCTGCTTTACCAGGCACCACCCCCTATTTTGGTTCATTCAATTGAACATAACAAGCTGCCATTACACGATTTTGATAATTTTGAAATCAAATTCAGTGAAAATAGTTACACAAAAAACGCTTGGATTATACCGGACCTTGCAACGTGTCCCGATTGCCTTGACGAACTTGAAGATGAATCGAACAGACGTTATCAGTACCCCTTTATCAACTGTACGCATTGCGGTCCGCGCTATTCCATCATCACGTCACTTCCCTATGATCGTAAAAATACAACAATGGACTCTTTTACCATGTGTCCGGATTGCCAGGAAGAATACGATAATCCCAACGATCGTCGATTTCATGCTCAACCCAATGCCTGTCCAACCTGTGGTCCGCAAATCCAGCTTGCTAACAAAAAGGGGATTGCTATTTCGGGCCCGGAAGACACAATAAAACATTGCGTTTCTCTGATTAAAGCAGGCAAAATCATTGCGGTAAAAGGTGTGGGAGGGTTCCAGTTACTGGCAGATGCGGCCAATGAAAAAACAATCAATCGTTTGCGGAAACGAAAACTACGCAAAGCAAAGCCCTTCGCGGTCATGTTTCCCAATTTATCATCAATTCAGGCATATTGCAGAATATCTGACAAGGAAAAAGCAGCATTACTTTCAGCCCAGTCGCCAATTGTTTTGCTATTTAAAATTCAAGACCCATACAAAGAACTGGCTCCTTCCGTAGCTCCCGACAATCCTTATCTCGGTGCAATGCTGCCCTACTCTCCATTGCATCATTTATTAATGAAAGAAATGAACAGTCCGGTAATATGTACAAGCGGAAATATCTCAGAAGAACCCATTTGTATTGATAATGACGAAGCATTCTTGAGGCTAAAAAATATTGCAGATGCATTTCTGGTGCACAATCGCCCCATTGCCCGCCATGTGGATGACTCGGTTGTGAAAACCATTGCATCTGACCTTACCATTCTACGACGCGCCAGAGGATACGCCCCACTACCCATTACCGGACAAACAAATTACAATGCAATACTTGCTGTGGGTGGTCATTTAAAAAACACTATCAGTATCTCTAAAGGAAACACAATTTTTACCAGCCAGCACATTGGTGATCTGGAAACTAAAGCCGCTTACAATGCTTTCTCTACCAGCATTAAAGACCTAGCCAATATGTATGAAATTACTCCCGAGTTGGTTATTCATGATAAACATCCGGACTATTTATCATCACAATATGCAGAGAAATCCGGAATTGCCAGACTTCAAGTCCAACATCATGTTGCTCACATTTACTCTTGCATGGCAGAATATAATATTCATCCCCCCGTGTTAGGATTTGCCTGGGACGGTACTGGCCTTGGTGATGATGAAACCATTTGGGGTGGTGAAACAATTTTAATCAGCCAGAGTAGTTATAAACGTTTTGCCCATTTTCTACCATTTGCACTACCGGGTGGTGATTTGGCCATAAAAGAACCGTTCAGGACTCTTGCCGGACTTTTGCACACTTTGTTTGAGGGTAACAGAAATAAAATCCTTGAAATACTACCCACTGCCCACTCGAATAACAAAAATAACCACCTTTTACTTGACATGCTGGATAAAAACATAAATTGCCCCAAGACATCAAGCGCAGGAAGATTATTTGACGCAATAGCCTCCCTGCTGGACCTTGAACATATAAATCAATACGAAGGACATGCAGCCATCTGCCTGGAATACAAAGCATGGCCCATTGATGATTTTTATGAACGGTATTCCCTGGAAATAAACAAAATAGACGATACATATATATTGGACTGGCGCCCCATGATTCTCGAAATCATAGAGGATAAAAGAAAAAACATTTCGGTTGAGATTATAGCAGCCAAGGTTCATATTACACTCTCAAAAACAATAATCAAAATTGCTGATCTTGCGGGATTAGAACAGATCGTAATATCCGGGGGTACGTTCCAGAACCGGTACCTGACTGATCGTGTTCATTTATTACTTGTAGAAAAAGGATATCAATTGTACATAAACCGTCAAATCCCTCCTAATGATGGAGGTATCAGTACCGGCCAAATTTATGCGTCTCAGTTTCTCAAACCAAATGAGGAGTAAACATGTGCCTTGCTATACCCGGTAAAATAGTAGACATTCATGGGGATGAACCCATGTCTCGAACCGCCAAAGTGGATTTTAATGGAATAGTAAAGTCTGTACATATGGGTTATGTTCCTGAAGCTAAACCCGGAGACTGGGTGAACGTTCATGCAGGATTTGCTATTACTATTCTTAAAGAAGAGGATGCCCGGGAAATATTGAATATTTTTAAAGAAATGAATCCAAAAGACATGAACGAATCATGAAATTCATTTCAGAATACAGAGATCCTCATGCTGTCAAAACCGGTATTGAAAGGATTTTACAAATAGCCACACGTAAATGGACCATTATGGAAATTTGTGGAGGGCAAACCCATGCCCTGCTGCAATATGGCATGGATCAATTGCTTGAAGAAAAAATCAACCTGCTGCATGGCCCCGGCTGCCCTGTATGCGTTACACCATTGAACATGATTGACAAGGCCATTGCCCTGGCACAATTACCGGATGCCATATTTACCTCATTTGGAGACATGCTGCGTGTGCCCGGCAGTACACAGGACCTGATTTCTGTCAAAGCCAGAGGCGCAGATATACGGATCGTTTATTCTCCCATGGATACATTAGAACTTGCCAAACAAAATCCCGATAAGCAAATTATCTTTTTTGCAGTGGGATTCGAAACCACCGCACCTGCTGTTGCCATGGCAGTATGGCAGGCATATGAGCAAAACATACCCAATCTATCATTTCTGGTATCTCATGTCCGTGTGCCGCCTGCAATAGAATTACTGCTCTCATCTCCACATAATACAATTCAGGGCTTTTTAGCCGCGGGACATGTTTGTACGGTTATGGGATACCATGAATATGAACCCATTGTGAAAAAATTCAAAATCCCAATTGTGGTTACCGGATTTGAGCCGGTCGATCTTTTACAGGGAATATACCTGTGCGTCAAACAACTGGAACGGGGACAATCAAAAATTGAAAATCCCTATTCTCGTTCCGTTAGCCGCGAGGGAAACACCTCTGCCCGGGAATTGATGCAGCGGATATTCAAAATAACCGACAGGGACTGGAGAGGTATAGGCACAATTCAAAACAGCGGTCTCGAACTTGAATTGGATTTCCAACACCTTGATGCAGAACGCAGATTTCAAATAAATACAGAACCTGTTACCGAACCGGATATATGTATCAGTGGATTGGTATTGCAGGGAACCCATAAACCGGACCAGTGCCCGGCATTCGGAACAGAATGCACACCGGATCATCCATTGGGAGCAACCATGGTTTCATCCGAAGGTGCCTGTGCGGCATATTATCATTACCGAAATACTGTTGTAAACACGTAACCCTTGAGGACGACATGTCAAACAACTCTATGACAAATTTTGGCACATGCCCAATTCCCATTGAAAAATACCCGCATATTGTAATGGCACATGGTGGTGGCGGCAGACTGACACGGCAGTTGATTAATGACATGTTCCGGTCTGCTTTTTCAAACGAGTTGCTGGAACGTGACCATGACAGTGCAGTTATTCCTGTGGAATCAAGTAGTATTGCATTTACCACAGACTCGTTTGTTATACATCCTCTATTCTTTCCGGGTGGAGATATTGGCGAATTGGCTGTCTATGGTACAGTCAACGATTTGAGTATGAGCGGAGCTGTTCCCAAATATATTAGCCTGGGACTCATTCTGGAAGAAGGATTTTCCATTGAAACTTTGTGGCAAATCATTTCATCAATCAAATATGCCGCGGATAAATGCAGTGTCTTTATAGTAACCGGCGACACCAAAGTGGTAGAGCATGGTAAATGTGACGGCATTTATATCAACACTACCGGGATTGGTTTTGTACCGGAAGGATTGACAATTTCTCCCTCATCTATCAAACCCGGCGATGCTATTCTGCTTAGCGGCGATATTGGCAGACATGGAATTTCCGTCATGGCAAAAAGAGAAGGTCTGGAATTTGAGACAGACCTGCAAAGCGACTGCGCTCCCCTGCACCAAGCAGTCAGGGCATTGATCGATGCTGGCCTTGACATTCACTGTATGCGCGACCTGACCCGGGGTGGCCTGGCCGCCGCACTCGTTGAAATGGCAGAAACCTCGTGCTATAATATAGAGATCAATGAAGAATCGATTCCAGTGACGGAGCCTGTCAGAGGGGCCTGTGAATTGCTGGGATTTGACCCCAAATATGTTGCTAATGAAGGACGGTTCATTATCTTTCTTCCAAAAGAACAGCAGCAAGAAGCATTGTCCATACTTGCCAGGATTCCCGTCAGCTCCAATGCCGTAGCCATAGGAAAAATTTTGGACGCAAAAGCATCACAAGTTGTACTCTTGAATGCTTATGGCAGCAGACGTATTCTACAGTTATTCAGCGGTGAGCAGTTACCGAGGATTTGCTAGCAATAACAATACTGCAAATCATTACCTCCTTTTAGCAATATCAACTCGTTACATTTCCATAATGCATGGTAAAAAACCACTGTGTAGTGAAACACGTTCATTTTAACAAATAAGAGGTACAAACGGAATAACCATATACTATTCAATGTAGATATAGAATAATGGACATTAGAATTTTATAAAGAAGTAAAGATGCATTTAGGACAAACGATACGAAACAAAGCATTCTGGATTAGAGACTCTCTGAATGGTGGATTAATAAAAAAACATTTAACTGATATTGAGCAAGCATATAAAGATCCCGCACACCATTCTGCCATTCATGAAATTCGTATAAACGACATTCTCAAATTTGCAACTGCCACATCTCCGTATTACAGACAGTATAGAAGATACAGCAACCTTGCCGATTTTCCGGTTATTACCAAGAATGATCTTAAATACCATTATGACGAATTGTTTTCTGAAAAATATGACAGGAATAATTTACTGGGTAGAACCACGAGTGGCTCTTATGGCATCCCCTTTCACTATTATGTAACACCCGGTAAATTTGCAAGACGAATGGCAGAACTGATCTATTTTAATCGCTGGGCCGGTTACAATATCGGGATGCGGTATACACAAATCCGTCCCAAACAGTTCACAAAATGGCAGCAAATCAGTAAAAATCTTGTTCCCATGGATCCCACCCATGTTGATGATGAATGGAAAGAAGAACAGCGTAAAACGCTAAAAGCCCGGCAAGTCGAGTTTATTATATCATACCCTACCCCGCTTCTTGAAATTGCGGAATGGTGTAAAAGCCAGGGTGATACACCAAAGGATTTTTATTTAAAAGGGATCATCAGCAGCGGCGAAACGTTAACAGAAAGGGCCCGAAATGTATTTAAAAATGTATTTGGATGTACCGTATTAAACCGATATGCAACTGAAGAACTGGGAGTGGTTGCGCACGAAAATCCCAATCAAGACAACTATACAATCAATTTCACATCTCATCATATCGAAATATTGGATATGAACAAGGATGTACCCGTTGGCCCCGGAGAACCGGGACGGATTGTAATAACAGATTTGTTCTCACATGCAATGCCGCTGATACGGTATGAAATTGGTGACAGTGCAGAATGGGATGTTCCTTTCAATTCCGGCCCCAACATCCCTTCTCTTAAAACATTCCATGGCAGAATTACGGAAAAATTGTTCAACACTGACGGGGCGTATGTTAACTATGGTGCGATTTATGGGGCTATTGACAAGTCTCGCGAGTTGACCGAAAGGGTTATACAATATCAGATTATTCAGGAAACCAGCGATACCTACCGGATAAAATTACAGGTAAAACCGGAATTCAATCTGCAGGATCTACTCATATCGCAATACAAAAATATTTTTGGACAAAATGCAAATATCATTCTGGATTTTGTAGACCAGATTCCCCGTCTTCAATCCGGAAAACGGGCGATCATGATTAATCGATATAAACAAAACAATTGATATCTTACACCACGAACTTGGAATTTATCCTCTTGATTTTAATTGGCCCAATCACTTTTGAACCAGAGGCGCCTCCCATGGATACAATGAGGGCCAGTGCTCATATTTCGGATTATTCTCAAAATTAATATCATGTGGTGCATTAAACACCCGTTTTGTGGATTTATTGAAAAAGAGCTTATCACAGTAATCAAACAATGCCAACCAATCCTCTTCAAGCTGACCATGGCCACCTTCCCGCCAGTGTATAGCATTATGTTCAGGAACGCCCATCCAGTCAAATACTTTTTGAGCTGCCAGGTAGGTCAGGTATGTACCGTAAGGATTTGCCCAGTAATCCTGTCGGGCATGAGGATTCAAAAGTGCACGTGGAGCAATTAGTGCCTTGTGGAAATGAGAATCAAAAGGCAGTTTACTATCATTTTCTACAAAATCAAAAATCCTGTTTACCCACCAGTAATCATGCTTGTCAATATGAGATTTTATAATTTGAGGTTTACGTTCAGGATCAAAATACTTCCAACTACCCGTTCCTCCTGTTCCGGATGAATTGGGTGCCGTAATGGCAATTCGTTCATCAAATATGCCGGCAGCAAGCGCAGTTTTTCCGCCACGGGAATGTCCGGTTGCAACTATTTTGGTACTGTCAATATAGTCCTGGCTAATCAGGTAATCTATAATAGGTAGGTAAAACCAAGACCAGGCTGCAATGGTGGCAAATTCATATTCAGGATAAAGTGGAAAAACACCCGTTTCTCGACTATTCAAGATATCATCAGCAACATCATCCCTTATAAATTTGCAAATCACATAATCACGCTTTACAGCTTCTATTGCTACAAATTGCTCTACCGGATATTTATCGCTATCACTGTACTTTTGCCGCATTATATCATCCCGAATGTCATCAAGACTAAACCGAAACCGGTCGTTCTTGATAATCACCGGATACCTGCCGGGTTTATTTGGCCGATGAATACCAAAACGTACCTCGGCAGTTTTCCCATTTCGTTTAATAATCATTTTTAACAATTGTTCAACGCATTGACCGTCCAGAATACAATTCGAGTCTACTGTAACTACAGTGAATTCGGGTTTGGGAGGCATTTCGCCGTATTGATAATGGATCAGCATTGCTTTTAAATATTGGCGTTGCTTTTCCCAATCTGCAAGAGATTGCACGCGTGAGCCATCATGCATAATAAATAGGTCCGGGAGAATATTTTGTTCTGGTAACGCTTCTACATCAGGAAAACTAAAACCTTGCTGTATCTTGTTGTCTTGAGAACAAGAAAAAAACACAACATTCAATAATAGTACAAATACAATTTTGCAGTACGTCAATTTCACCTCCAGGATCATTATTCAATTGAGGCTGGGATTTTTTGAGCATTTATCATCACTGATTTTCAAAATATTTCATCTGCCATTGGTAATCGCTACACAGATTAGCCATCCCAATGATAAAATTCAACATTTTTTTGGTTTTTCATTTTTATATATAAACACTCTTAAACCGGACACCAGGGTTCTAAAATAAAAAAACGGGAGAAAACATTATCATTCTCTCCCGCTCTCTCCTGCTGTATTTCATTTATTTATGGAGGTAAGGGTAAACAGGTCGTTTTAATGGTGAATCATAAATCAGCGAATATCCAAAGTGATGCCGCCATAAAACATGGTACCATAAACCGGGGCATACATAAACGCTGCATCATCAAGATGTTTTTCATCCTGAACATAATCAAATATATTATTCACACCCAAATAAAGCTTACACATATTTATTGATTTTGAAATACGCGCGTTAAACACCATATAGGGATCGGTTTCTTTAATCTTTGTTTGATCGCCTATTTCAGGATCAATGTCTTCATTGTAATAATCTATATACATTTTGCCCTGGTAATTTCCAGTTAACGAAAAACTCCATGTACCAGGATCATAATCGACCTTGATATTACCGGTGGTTTCCGGGAAACGCGAAATATACTTGCTGATACTTTCGTACGAGGTACCAATCCAGTCTTCACGGGCATTATTGTATTCACCCTGGTTATAGGTAAAATCAATACCCATATCAAGATTGTGAGCGACATTGGACATTACAGACAATTCAACACCCTGCACAAAAGCATCGTCAATGTTTTTCCACTGATAATCATAACCAAGTGCAGATACGGGCCCATCTGCATCGGTAAAGCCGATCTTGTCTTTCAGGTCAGTTCTGAAAACGTTGGTACTGACACGCATATTACTTCCATAATAATCGAGTGCCATGTTATAGCTTACAGAAGTTTCAGGATCAAGATCAGACGACTTCCATACACGCGGGGAACCGCTGCAAAGATGGAGGTCTTCGGAAAACCCGTAGGGTGCTCTGAACCCGGTACCCGCGTTCGCACGAAGGGTAAACTCATTAGAAAGCGCATATTTAACTGCCAGGCGTGGGTTTATGCTTGTTTCATCAAAATCGGTTTTAGGAAAAGTTGTTGTTGTAAAAACCTGCTTGTCGGCAGTATATTCTTCAGAAGAATGGTGATTGTCCACTCTTACTCCGGGAACAATGATCAGCTTGCTTGTAGCGGCCCATTCATCCTGAATAAACGCGCCAAATTCCTGTGCTGATTTTTTACTGTTCGACTTGTACGACTGGCCAAGATAACTGCTCGCAGGATCAACAATAACATACATACCAGATTCTTCGAGATCATCAAAAAAAGTTTGAACGCCTGTTAATAAACTATGACTGCCCAGGGTTGTACCATAAGTCAGTGTAGCCGTATAGGATTGCTCATCAGCTAAATACGGACGCATATCCCGAAGATCGGGAACGTTATCGTCGTGGGTATCCATGTAATCCCCTAAATACGAATCATTGGTTGCGTTCCTTTTGTGATCAACAACGCCCAGGGTAAAATCAATTTCAGAACCGGATTCAAGCATTTTATTATAATTTACTTCCACTTCATACCGGTCAGTGTTAATACTTTCTGTTCCGTCAGTAAGGGGATTTTTATAATAATCATCTGTCATGGTGCCGCCCTGGCGGTCTTCCGAAACAGACTTGCCTCTTACAATCAGCTTATCGTTTGAGAACAATGCGTCGTTGACATAAAGACTAAAACCAGCATTGGTCATATGGGTCATAACCCGGTCAGAGATACCGTCTTTATTCTCAACTTTCTCCCTTGTAGTTCCTTCACCGGTTTCGTCAATAGCATCTCCGGTAACACGTTCCGCATATACATTGAGTCCAATTCTGCCGCTTTCATTGCGTAACGAAGACGATATATTATACTTGTTGGTGTTATAGCTCCCAAATTGCATACCGGCAGTAATTAAAGGTTGATATGACGGTTCACTGGTAACAATATTAATAGCACCGGCAACAGCACTGCTGCCGTATAATGCAGAACCAGCCCCTTTAACAACTTCGATCCTTTCAACATCAGAAGTTCCCAACTGCTCAAGACCGTAAACCCCGGCAAGTCCGGAATACATTGGCTGTCCGTTGATCAACACCTGGGTATGCTCTGCACCCAATCCCTGCATTCTGACCATGGTAAAATTACAGTATTGACACTGGTTTTCAACCCTGATACCCGGCATACCCTCCAATGCCTGATATATATTCAATGCATTCTTGTTCTCTATTTCTTTCATTGTAATCACTTCAGTGCGGACGGGCACATCTTTGATATAATGCTTGGTCCTTGTTCCGGTAACCACAACCTGTTCCAATTCCAACACATCCTGTTCCAACTCAAAAAAAACAGTAACCGCTTTGTCCTTTTGCAGGGTCACCTTTTTTTCCTGTGACTTGTAACCAATAGCATGCACAACCAGAATATGTTCGCCTAACGGCAGATTCGTCAATTTAAAATGCCCGCTGGCATCCGCAGCCGTCCCCATATGGGTACCTTTGATCGTTATATTGGCAAAGGGGATATGTTCACCGGTTTCAGAACATTTTACATCCCCAAAAAGCATGGCATCCGTTTTCCCTTGCGCAAAAGAAATTTGAAATATGCCCAATACAAAAAAAATCAATAACAATTTTTTCATAAAATTGTTTCTCCTGTTTATTAGAATTTTATTTCAAAAAATGTACAATTGTTTGACATCTCAATCAATCGCCAGAGTATGTGATTTTCAAACGGAAAAACTAGTATATTTTGGGGATAAAAAAGTACTGTTGGGGTATGAATTTAGCGGGCAGTGTCTAAATACTCATCTATATCAATAATATTATTGATAACACCATAAATTGCCAGACCGGCAATAGACTTAATACCAAGTTTCCGGTTTATGTTTTTACGATGGCTAATAACCGTATGTACGCTGATATAAAGGTCTGTCGCAATTTGCTTATTAGGATACCCTTTAACCAGCAGCCTTAGAACATCCAGCTCTCGTTTTGTCAAAGCTTTATTTAAACGGTCTTTGCTTTGCAGGGGCAATGTATTGTTTTTCAATATATTCGCAATCGTATCAATATCGTCATTAATGAAAATTATATCATCAAACAGGCTTATATGAGATCTGCTGTAACAACCTGAAATAATACCGATTACTTTTAATTTGGGAAACCCTTCCCTGATTGTATTGATTGTATTATTCATACAATCAGGGATTGCTACCGGATTAATAAGAACGAGTGACAGTTCTTCATCTTTGGGAATGGATCCAAATTCCTTCACGGAATGAAGATAAATAATATTAACATCATCCAATATGTCTTTTAATATGTTATCCAAACCTTCCCGAATGATTACGGATGGGTCAATAATAACGACATTGCTACCGTTCACATTATCCAATTGCATCTCCATCCAATTCCAATTTTTCTACAATAGGAACCAAAAGATTGTTTTCAATATGGTCATGAATATTGATATCATGTTCCAACTCGAACAACATGTACAATATTTTTCTTCTGATTACAGAATCGTACTCGGGTGGAACATATTTGACCAAAAGATTTTTAAGGTCAGTTAATTTAATTTCAATATCAGAATGATGCTTTTTAAACTCTTTCATTGCGTAGGTAGAATCATTCTGCTTTGCTAACAATTTGTTTACATACGGGAAAACAATTCTGTCTTCATAATTCATATGCTCAAATACTTCACGGGAATAATCATCAAAAAATTTCTTAATCAAACGCGTATATCGCTCATCAGGATTCATTTGCAATTTCCCATCAATCAATTTTTTAAGTGCAGGGATCTTTTCATTGAGAAAATAGACATGAGAGTTTTTCAGGTAACTTAAAATATACTCCAGATCTTGGAGGGCAATATGTATATCGTATAATTTTATCTGCTCGTGATTACAATTAAGGTTTGCAATTGCTAAAAATAGCTGTGTATTAATATTATAGTCTTGACAAACCCTGTCCACAGTCTTTTCTTCAAATCCCAAATCAATATTGAAATTTTCCAGAACAATCAATATTCGCGGATTTTGAGAAATCACATTTGACATATTATGATTACCGGTAATCATGATAAATACTCCACAATGCTCAAGCATTAAAATTTGTTTAAAAGGCCCCAAGTAAGGAGCCTTCCAATATAAACACAATCTTAACAATTAGTCAATATAGGTAAACATTTTTATCCACAATATCAATAGTAAAAAATCGGTAATTGGAACGCATCGGTCTAAATTCCGGGGATTCACAAAGATATCAAATGTGCTGCCGAACCCTGGCAATCCGTCATTTTTTGGTAATTATTGCTAAAAAACATTTTAAATTGCCCCCTATTACATTATTTTGTATATTCCGTAAAAGAGATTGAAATTACCAGGGAAAAGAGGGAAAATGAACACTATTGACGAAAAGGGGAACAATTTTTCAACAATTCAATCCACTTTACTTGCTGTATTGCGTATGGTTATCGGCTGGCATTTTCTTTACGAAGGAGTGTCAAAAATCCTGATACCCGACTGGTCCGCTGGCGCATACCTTCAAAGTTCTCGCTGGATCTTTGCAGGGCTATTTCACTGGATGGCATCCAATGCGTTTGTATTACAGATTGTGGATTTTATAAACATGTGGGGATTAACGCTTGTGGGGTTGGGATTGCTATTGGGGCTTTTTACACGTGTTTGGGCAATAGCAGGCATAGGATTTCTGGCGCTTTTTTATTTGGCCAATCCCCCGTTTGTGGGTACTACTTTTGGTATCCCTCAAGAGGGGCATTATCTTTTGATAAACAAGAACCTCGTTGAAATGGCAGCTCTGGCAATTGTCGCGGTATTTCCCTCAGGTCTGTTTTTCGGATTGGATCGATTTGTACAATATTTTAGCCTCAAAGACAACCTGAATAACCTGCAAACCCAAATGACTCCCAAGCATAAACAGCCTGTAAAACCCTCATATCTGAATATGGACCGTCGCGAGGTGATGAAAAATCTGGTAACACTCCCCATTCTGGGTGGTTTTGTTTATGGAGTTATTAAAAAATACAACTGGGAAAAAGTCAACGCAATTACCGGAGCAACTATCAAGGTCAGTGACAGTAAACTGAAAGACCTGAAAGGTGAACTCCCTATGGGTAAAATTGGTGATCAAGAGATCAGCAGACTCATTATGGGGGGTAATCTGATTGGCGGATGGTCTCATTCCAGGGATTTAATTTATGTCTCTTCCCTGTTCAAAGCTTATAATACAGAGAAAAAAGTTTTTGAAACACTTGAACTTGCGGAAATGGCCGGCATCAACACCATGAACATTACCCATAGCCAATTTCCTTTGATCAACAAATACAAAACCGTGATGGGCGGCAAAATAAAAACCATCAGCCAGATCCATCCAACGGCAGAAGATATTTACAGCCATGTGGACAAGGTCATAGACAACGGTGTTGATCTGATCCAGATTCAGGGCAACTGTTGCGATTGGCGCGTCAAAGAAGGTAACATTGATGTTTTGGCAAAATGCATCGACTACATCCGCAAACAAGGGTATCCTGCAGGACTGGGCGCACATTCTGTACAGGCTTTGATTGCCTGTGACGAGACCGGACTCGTTCCTGATTTTTATATGAAAACCCTGCATCATGATCGATACTGGTCCGCGCATCCTATGGAAAAACGCATTCCTTTCTCTGTTGACGGTAAACGTTCCATCAACCATGATGAATTCCATGACAACATGTTTTGCCTGTTCCCGGATAAAACCGTGGAATTTATTAATAGTAAAAACATTCCGGTCATAGGTTTCAAAGTACTTGCCGGTGGAGCCATTCAACCCGATGATGGATTCCGCTTTGCATTTGAAAACGGTGCAGATTTTATCTGTGTGGGTATGTTTGATTACCAGATAGTAGATGATGTAAATACAGCAGTAGATGTACTAGATAACATCCCGAATCGAACACGAAAATGGTGGGCATGACATGGACAACCTCAAAAAGGTAATATTGTTTTTATCAATCAGTATTGCAGTATTTAACTTGAACTCTTGTACAAAAACGCCAAAACAGCAATTGGCACAACAAATTTTGAACGACTCTACTCTGGTACAGGTGCATGAACGGGCACTTGACATCCTTGAATCCGGATTCAGTGCCGGGGACAAGTACACAGAAGTATGGATACGAGACCTGAACACATTTGTAGAATTGTCCTGCCAGGTTAACGATGAAAAAGTTATACGGGAAAACATCCTAACTTTTTTCAAATTCCAGGGCAATGACGGCAACATTGTAGACGGATACGCGCCCGTAAAAAAGGCATTTTATAAATACGATTTCATTAAATCCGATCTGGCCCCTGAATACCTGGCGCACAAGAATACAGTAGAAACCGATCAGGAAGCGTCGCTGGTGCAGTGTATTCACAAATATATCCGCGCAACCGGCGATTCCGGTATTTTAAATGAAATAATTGCCGGTAAAAATGTTATTGATCGTCTTGAAATGGCGCTGGATTTTTTACTAACCGAACGCTATGATGAAAAATACGGACTCATCTGGGGCGCAACCACCGCCGATTGGGGCGATGTGCAGCCCGAGCACGATTGGGGTGTTGTTTTGGACGAAACCAGCCACAAGGCAATAGATGTATACGACAATGCCATGTTTTTAATCGCGGTACAGAATTTCATTGATATGGTTGACGGTCAGGCAAAAAAACAACAGTGGCAGAAAATTTACGATCAAACTAAAGCCAATACACGCAAATACCTGTGGGATGGAAAAGCACAGAAATTCATACCCCATATCTATCTGAACGGCTCTCCCTTTCCGGCGGATTTTGATGAAAACGCCATCTATTACCATGGCGGAACAGCCGTTGCCATTGAAGCAGGTATTCTTACGCATGAAGAAATCCTGGTCTCGCTCAACAAAATGGTAGAGAATGTTAACGAATCCGGTGCGCCCAGTATCGGCTTGACCCTGTACCCGCCCTATCCTGCCGGGTTCTTTGAAAACAAGGCAATGAAAAATGAGTATTCTTACCAGAACGGCGGCGACTGGACCTGGTTTGGCGGCCGCATGATACAAACGCTGGTGGAAAACGGCTACGCGGAAGAAGCATATCGGGAAATTCGCCCCATGATCAAACGGGTTCTGGACAATAACGGCTTTTACGAATGGTACACCAAAGACAACGGCCCCAAAGGTGCCGGTACATTCCGTGGTTCCGCAGGTGTTTTAGGCAAAGCCATTGAAATGCTGTGGGAATGGGCGGAAGTGCAATAGAAAACAATACTCAAATCTGAGATATACCGGTGTATATTAAAACCTTAATAACCCATCCGCCGATAGAGGCGGATGGGTTTCTTTTTAGAAGCTGAATACCAGCTTTAATGAGAAATCAAACCCGGGATTATATGCAATACTTTTATAATTGCTGAGGTGACTGTAATATTTTTCATTCGTCAGGTTCCGCACACTGGCCAGAACGGTTGTTTTTATAGCTGAAAACCGTAAATCGCCGCTGAGTGACGTATGCAAAAGGCTGTAGCCTTTGGAAATCAACTCATCATTAAATCCATCTCCGTCAGCGTCCCTGTTGAGCACATTTTCAAATTCACCGAGTTTATCTTGTATCATATAGTGCTCGGCTTCTACCCGCCATTTAAGATTACGCAGCAAAAAATCGGGCAAGTGCAGCGTAATGCCTCCATGAAAACGGTCCGGGGCAA
Organism: bacterium; assembly: GCA_963693055.1. GTDB lineage: Bacteria > Zhuqueibacterota > Zhuqueibacteria > Residuimicrobiales > Krinioviventaceae. Next base: position 2,110,665 of record OY843751.1, on the reverse strand, counting down.
TGTGCGGCAGATTTTTTTCCACATCACCATCATTATCCGCGTCTATCATGGGTGAGAGAATTTCTCCTCTAACCAAATCATAACCAAAATCAATTCGAGCTCGCTCGGTTAATTTAAATTGATTATACCACTCAAATCCATATAAATGGGCATCACTTTGTTCATAACGGTATATTGGTATATTTTGCTTGAAACCCAGGTAATGAAATTCACCTGTAGGATTTGCAAATATATAGTCATAAATCCGGTTATAAAACATATTGAATTCGTATGCCACATTATCATTCACCCATCTGAATATTAAGTCATGATTGATGGACTGTTCCGGTTTCAGTTCCGGGTCTCCAATCATATACTCGTAACTGGCGTGATGGACTCCCCGAATGTACAATTCCACCGGCAAGGGGGCCCGCCAACCCGAGCCCAAATTGGCAGCAATGGAAAACGGGTTGTGCGGCTGGTGCCATACAATACCCAAACTGCCGCTGGCAACGCCATAATATGTTTTTTCGCCTTGAGGGACAATGTTTGCCGGCACAATTTGATTATCATCATCAAGATAGGCATGCTGCATCACCGTTTCCGTGAAATCAAGTTTTCTCCAGTCATACCGCAGCCCTGCTGAAAATTTCAGGCTCTTAATTCCCTGGTAATTTTGTAGAAAATAGAGTCCAAAATCATGAGTGGTTGAATTGGGGATCAGTACTTCTTCTCCATAGGTTTTATCTTTTTTCTCACCGAGGGTGAACCCAACAGTTCCGGGGAAATATACATTAAAAATATGATGAAATTTTACATTAGATTCGGTGTAAAAATTTTCGAGATCAACCTGCGGATCCATCCCGCTTGGGATTCCCTGACGATGGTCTCGTTGTCGGCCAAGATCAAATTCAATGCGATGGAGTCCTATACGGTAATTACCAACAAGCTGTACCTTTTGGTGCAAGGTAGGTGATTTAATAGCACCCGCGGCATGGTACCAGGGACCGCCATCAGGTCCGCCGCTGTTATGCCAATGCCCTTCTCCTATCAGGGTTTGTTCTTCCCAATAATGGTTTGCCTCGAGTTTTAATTCCAGATTTTGACGGTTAAAAACAACTGCCGCATGGGAATTCCATTGCTCAAAACCGGTATCCAATTGTTTGACAAGAAAATGACGCTGTCCGGGTACCGCATAATACTCACTTTTTCGTCCACTCAAATTCAAGCGCCAGCCAATGTGCTGCTTTGCACCAAAAACAGAGAGAGCGCCTGCAGTTTGCTCGGTATTGGTAAACATTTGCGTTGTCAGATTCATCCCAAAAGCGGGAGCACCCTCCTGCCGATTTTTTGGTGATTGTGTGATAATGTGGACCACACCGCCAATGGCCCCACTTCCATACAATAAACTGGCAGGGCCGCGTAATATTTCTATTTTTTGCGCTTCAAACAGATCGGTTTCCGGAGTATGATGGTTCGACCATTGCTGTGCCTCATGTTTTATACCATCTTTTAAAATAATGATCCGTTGATTGGTCATGCCCCGAATCATGGGTTTGGAAATGAGCGGGCCTTGTTCCGTTAGCTGAACACCGGGAACAGATTGAAGTACCCCGCTAAGTGAATTAGCATATTGAGTGTCCAAATCCTCTTTCTCCAAAACCGAAACAGTACGATTTGAGGTCAATACGTCCGTTGGGGCCGCCGATGCCGTAACATTGATTGCAGGCATTGTAAGAATTGTTTTTTTCATCTGGATATTCAAACGCGTATCTTTAAACAGCTCTAGCTCATATTTTTCAGTTGCATATCCCATAAAGCTGCAAATAAACTGGTAACGTCCTGCCGGGATATGATTCAATTTATACTCTCCCGCCTCGTCGGATGTAGTACCCGAATTTAATGCAGGCAATATAATTTGAGCGCCCTTTAGGATTTCTCCTTCCGCGTCTGTTACCCTGCCAGATAATTGGAAATAATCTACCGCAGGCAGGGAATTCCCCAACAACAGCAGGGGAAAAAATAATAGTGTAAGAATATATTTTATCATTTGATTGTCCCATCTAAAAATATGACGCTATCAAAACTCGTGTTTTTCATTATCGTATAGTTCTGCACCTGTCTTATATGTTGTCACCCGAATCCAATCTGTACCCGCGGGTACTGCAAAGGTATCTTCGACCTTGTTCGCTGGGACATAAATCCGGCTTATTGTTTGATCAGAAAGTACCCAGACATGAGTCCCATCATAGCTGACAGTTACAGGAGAAGCTGCATTCGGTGAATCAAGAGTGATGATCTCACGGGTTTCCAGGGTTACATGATATATTTTAGCTTTTGATTTATCTGAAAAAACAGCTACACGCCCTTCCCGGGCCAAAGCAAAAAGACCCAATGATATATTCCAATCCAATTGCGCATTGGGTATTGTAATATACTCTAACGTTTCACTTGCCATATCCAGCAAAATAAATTTATCGCTGGTGCCGGAATCCGTTTTATGCAGCCCAACCGCATAAGCTTCTCCTGGTGCATGATACAGAAAATTGGTTCTACCTTCTTCTCCGTAAGGAATTCTCTTTTCTACTTTTTTTTCATCAACATTAACAACATAAATACCATCATCGCAGGCAATAAATGCTGTATTGTTTTGATCATAGTAAACATCACCGTGTGCCCCGGCACCAATTTCAAGCGTTTTTTCCACTTCTCCGGTTGATATATATACAAGCTTGGCCCATTTCTCACCAGTCGATGTTGCTGCAGTTGTAATTACGTAATCACCGGCGAGTATTACCGAAGAATGCGCTGAGCCTTGCTCAATTGTCGTTACCTTTCCATCCTGGACATTGATAAGATGTAGACTTTGCTGCGAATCATCCGCAAATGCGACCATCTGTCCATTAGAGGAACAACTATTGTGTACAAGGTTGGCATTTTCATGCAATGTAATTGTTTTATGTTCTAAAGGGAGAACAATATGTCCATGATCACCATGGTCCAGAATGCCATCCGTAAAGGCATAAATTTGGTTTCCCTTTGCCATCCATTGGGAGTAGTTCAAATTTGAATTTATAAGGCCGGCTTCAAAAACGCGGATCATCGGATGCATTTCAGCGGAAAAAGAAGCCCACATTTGCATGTCTTCTGTATGGTAAACATTACATACTGCATCGTCAGAATTATATGCCCATACCCAGCCTGCTATAGTGTGTTTTGTTGTTGGTTCTTCATTTTCAGGGGCCAATATATCATCTTCAGGATCAACAGCACATTGACTTAAAAGCCCTATCAAAACAATCAACACAGGTAAATAATACAATTTCAATTTTCTCATAATCATATATCCTAAAAAGATAAAGCGCCGACTCTGGAATGCAGCTCGAGCCGGCGATATATTATTAACTATTCTATCACTTCACCGTCAAATGAAGTTACAAATATCCATTCCGTACCGGATGTAACACTGAATTCATCCGTTAGCTGGTTATGCTCAACATCAATACGAGAAACTTTATGGTTGGTTTTGTCTTGTACCCACACCTGTGATCCATCATGGTTCGTGGCAACAGCCGCCGAAGCCGCGGGAGCTGTTAAGGTATTAACCGTTTTGGTTTGCAGGTTTATATGATAAACCTGCGGTAACGTCAAATCTGCCAACACAGCTACCTGACCATCATTGGAGAGTGCAAAATAACCGTCTTTAATTTTCCAGTCCAGCGTAGCTCCGGAAATTGTCAAGTAATCCAAAGTTTCTGCAGACATATCCAACAATAATATTTTATCACTAACTCCGGCATCTGTTTTGTGCAATCCCACTGCTATTGAAGCGTTCTCGCCGTGATACAGAAAATTTGTACGGCCGGCTTCCGTATAAGGGATACTCTTTTTTAGCGATTTGGCAGTTACATCAACAACATAAATACCATCACCACACGCCAGAAAAGCAGTATTTCCATCGGCATAATAAGCATCACCATGAGTACCTGTTGCCGTTTCAATTTCAGCAATGACCGAGTTGGAAGCAATGTCAATAATCTTTGCCCATTTTTCATCAGTAGAAGTTGCCGATGTTGTAACAAGATACTCGCCGGTAAGTAACGCGGCAGAATGCCCGGAACCGCCGGAAATGGTTTGAACAGCACCAGTAGAAACATCAATCACTGATACGGTTTGGTCGCCGTCATTGGAAAAGGCAACGGTCATACCATCCGGTGAAACACCGATATGCACAGGGCTTTGCCCGGTAGACACGGTTTGATAAATTTCCGGCGTTTCCATATGGCCATGATCACCATGACTGTGAAATCCGGAGGTAAAGGCATATGCAGTACCTGCATTAGCCATCCAAATTGTGGGTTCCTCGGCAGGACCTGCATTAATTATGTGCATCATGGGATGGGCACTTGATGTAAATTCAGCTTTCATTTCACCGGTGGCAGCATTATACGCGCGCAAAGCACTTGCAGTACCGTCGTAAGCCCATATCCAGGCTGACACGGTCTCTTCTTCGCCCTCAACATGGACCGGAATGGCTTTGGATGTAAAAACAGTATTTTCACCCTTGAGCAGATTAAATACTATGGTTGTGTGCCCGTGCTCTTTGTCTCGTGCATCCAGATGAAATTCAAATCCACCAGTCTCATCATCGTGTTGATAAAATCCGCAAACGGTTTCATCCAGGACATCGACTTTCAACTGATAACTATCTGTTGAAGGAGAAAAAACTGCCTGGTCACCATCAATAAATTGAATGGTAAATTCTGCCGAGAGTTGTCCTTCTGCTGCTTCAATCTCGCCGTTTACGGTTTCATCACCGCTATAATTTACTACGGTTGAATCACCCTGGGTAATTACCAATCCGATGATTTCTAACAATTTCGGTTGAGTTGGATTGTCTTTCTCACAACTGGTAAAAACCAAAACAAGCGATGCAAATAAAAGGGGGAAAAAAAATTTATATTTATAAAAACGTTTCATGATTGAATTCCTTTATATAAATTCGATTCATTAAAAAAAAAGTGAATGAGCCACAAATGCATTTTGGTGAATAAATCACAAGATATACACCAATATATATACTTTACCCACCTCCAGTTTAGTCAACAGAGTAGATAAATGCAGTAAAAAATGGCTAAATCTCTCAAAAAGAGTTTAATAATTTGTTTTGTTAATAAATTAGTAGAATAGGAGGTGCACGAGACAGGTATTTTTCATAAAAATATAAATGATGGGTTTGGTAATAGACAAATTGTAAAATACAAATTAATAATAAAAAAAATTTGACTATTGTATCAAAGAAAAAAATTGAACTGAACATAAAGTACAATAGACTTGCAGGACAATCATCATGATGTTCGAAATCAGGTTCATGATTGTGAAACAAATCAAGCCCGATAACCTGCAATAATAATAATAAAACAAGCAATACGATCAAAAAATGATTGCCTGATTTTATTTTTTTCCCGAATCCAGAAAACATGGTCTGATTAACACTTGTCCATTGTGGTTATATACCGATAATATATTCAATTCATTGCTAAACCTGATAAAAAATCAATCAGGTAAGAAATTTAACAATACACTTTGACTAATGCAACATTTTTAACGAGTTTTATATGCTATTAAACAGATATTATACCAAGTCTTTTCCTATTACAAAAAAAATTACGATTTCTTTTGAAATGTCTTGGATTACCCGTTCGTAACCCGAACGTTCCGTCCGGTGTTTTTCTACCTAATTTCATAATCCCGGACAGGAAGTCCGGGCTAATGACTGTCATTATCTTTTCAACTGGTTTTATGCAAATTGTTTTTATAAATCAATTTGCAGCCAAAAAATCAAATAAATACAGGATAACACCAATGTGGCAACTGTACCACCACTGATTATAATTGAAACCCACCACAATCCGGTTGTCTGGTTGTAAATAATAGGTAACATAATTTGCCGTCTGTATAGCCCGCTCTCTCATCTTTTCGTCATCAGAAGCCTTGGCAAGAACCAGCAGCATTGATGCCCAATTCAGGCTGTGAACGCCCATGATATAATTGCACTGCAATTGTTCTCGAATCCCCTCTGCTGGCTCAAAGCCTTCAATCTTGTCCATAAAGATTTTTTCAACCCAAACATTAAGCTCCAGTGCCATTTCAAGATAGCCATTACTGTCTGTCCGGTTGGACAGCAAATAACGTATCACGTCAAGACAATCGTAATTGGTACGCCCCTCTGTATTTTCCGGGATATCTTCATAGAAACCTCGAAATTCCTTAGTCTTGATCGGACCATTCAGTAACCACTCCCATGTTCGGTCATGATAAAACTTGAAATTATTATTTTTGTTCAATGTATCCAGGTTCTCAAATAACATAACAGCATAGATGACACTGCTTGTATATTCTTCGATCACCTTTTCTGTTTTCGGATCGACACGAAAAGGCCATGTACCATTAGGGCGTTGCGTTTTGCATAGTGTATTGGCAATAGATTCTGCGGCATCTTTATATTTTTGTTTATTAGTAGCTTCATACAGTTCTAAATAAGCCAAAGCCATAATTGCTCCCTTGTCAGGCATGATACCACTCTTGTCCCTAAAGCCTCCCGGTTTCTTTTCCTCAAAGGTACTGTAGGGCATGTTCCCATAAGCCCACTCGCTCGGTGTTCTATGAGCAATGTTCCAATCTGCCAGCTTAATAGCTTCCTTGAGCGCCTGCTTATCTCCCAAGTATTTCCAGTATTTGATAAATGTTTTGATCATCAAGGAGTGATGAAATGCCGGGTATGACACAAAACGGTCTATAGAATTTGGAAATGGTTCGCCATTGTGCTGAATGTTTGAATAGTATACCCATGGCATCTGGGTGTTCCCATTCTCATCCTGAAGGTTTTCTCTTGATCCTTTAAACCAAAGTAAATGATCAATCAGCAGCAACGACATCCCACGACGGATTGTTTCATCATAAGACTGGAGTGGTTGCAACATCCCTGCCTCATCGCGTTTCCGATCAGCAATAACCATATTACTTTTCCAGTCGTAATTTCCTTCAGGTTCATATTGACCTGATACGTTCACACACATTATAGTGCTCAGTATGATTATTATTGCTAATATTCTACTAGCGTTAATTTTCATTTTTTTCTTTCTTTTATTTCATTGCTTGAAAGCAAAGTCAAGTATAAATTATTGTATAAATTCATCCTTTTATGGTTTTCAAATAAAGTTTTAGGATTTATAATCTTCATTACAAATCGTATACTTTTTTATGTGTATTTTATTCAACTCAAAGTACCTAAATAATATTAATATGTGCCCTGCATCCACCAGTTGGTGGATACCAGGCACATTTAAAAACCAGACTATTAATGATACAAAACGCTTGCCGGAACCGCTACGATATCAGAACCGGGTATTTTCCAGCTTACATCCAGACTTTTTCCCCCGCCCATTTGGAAATATTTAATTTTGATAGAATGAAAACCTTTTTTTAATCCTCTTTCCGCAAACAATGTTTGTAACATATGGTCGCCATCATTGTCAACAATCAATTCATCATCCAGATACAAGGTTGAACCGTCATTAGATTCCAGATAAAAAATGTACAGTCCGTCAACAGGAACATTGACATAGCCTTCAAATATATACCCAAAGGGTCGCGAGTCTTTGATGGAATCCACATTAATCGATTTAATAATCCCTTTATTGTCAATGGGATATTTATCAAGATCCGCGGTATTGGCGCATGAAGCTTCTTTATAGATATATCTTAATCCGGGTTTCGGATTTGAAACAATCAGGGCTGGCTGCAGATCCAGCTTTTCAAAATCAAAAGCGGCAGTATAACCCGGCTGCAATCCATCCACAAAGCATTTCACCTTTAAATGACATGTTTGGTTGATAGTAATTGGATTTTTATATGTTTTCGAATCCTCATCGGGTTCGCTGCCATCAATAGTATAGCGAATAACAGCACTCTTGTTTTCACAAGAAAGCGATACCAAAGTGCTTTTTAGGAATTTCCTTCCGGTAGATTTCAGCATAGGTACCGGGGCACATTCATATTTTGGGGAATATGGACGGTCCTGTACCGCTTTTCCCCACGATTTATTCGGCTGGTCACCCATAGTAATTTCCATTGTAGCACCATTCATAATATCATCATGGTTCAAATAGGATTTTGTATAGGGTTTGCCATTCAGAATTACAGACTGAACATAAGCATTAACCAAGTTATTATTGTTCGTAACAAGTTTAAACTGTTTTCCATTTTCTAAATTGATGGTAACTTTATCGAACAAGGGACTGCCAATGGCATAATAATCCAGGCCGGGTGTAACAGGATAAAATCCCATTGCGCTGAATATATACCAGGCGGACATTTGACCCGCGTCATCATTTCCACACATACCATCCGGTCCAGAAGTGTATAATGTAGTTAGAATTTCTCTTATCTGCTTTTGCGTTTTCCAGGCAGAGCCAACATAATTGTACAAATAGGCTGTATGATGACTGGGTTCATTGCCCTGTGCATATTGACCAATCAATCCGGTTACATCCACATCCATTATTTTATTGTTAATGGTATCTGTCTCTGTATTAAAGATAACATCCAACCATTTTTCAAACGCTTTATCTCCACCCAACAATTGAATCAACCCGTCAATATCCTGTAACACAAACGGAGTATATTGATACGCATTCGCTTCTGTAAAATGCAGCTTGGTTACTTCCATAGGATCAAAATTTTTCGTCCAGGTATAGTCGCTGTTTTTGGGGGCCATAAAATCGATTTCTTTATTGAAAACATTTCTATAAAACTGCCCTCTTGAATTGTAATGAGCAAAATCCTCTTTATCAAAATCCTGAGCGAGGCGGGTGACGCACCAGTCATCGTAACTGTATTCCAAAGTTCGAGATACCGATTCAATACTAAAATCATCGGGCACATAACCATATTGCAAATAAAATTCTTTTCCGGCCCTGTCACCATTGGCCAATTGCTTTACTGCCTTGTACGCTTTTTTAACATCATAGTCCCGAATGCCCTTAACATAGGCATCTGCCACAACCGGGATCGAATGGTAACCAATCATGGTATAGCCTTCGCTACCAGAGAACTCCATAATGGGCATATTCAAAGCATGCTCGTAGCGCTCGATAAATGTTTTAATATATTGATTGGTTTGCTTGTGATCAATTATAGTCAACAATGGGTGCAACGCTCTAAAGGTATCCCATAATGAAAACGTGGTATAATTTTCAAAATCATTGGCGCCTTTATATATTTCTTTGGTGGCGCTGCGATACCTTTTATCAACATCCATATAAAGATTGGGATGAATATAAGCATGATATAACGCGGTATAAAATATTGTCTGCTGATCTTTTGTTCCTCCTTCGACCTGTATTTTATTCAGCACCTTGTTCCAGGTTTCTGTGGCTGATTTTCGTACATTATCAAAATCCCAATCTGAAACCTCTGCTTTTAAATTCTTTTTCGCGCCATCAATGCTTACCGTAGAGATTGCTGCTTTTAACAGAACAGGGTCATTCTCTTGTGTGTTGAATCTAAAAAAGGCTTTAATATTATTGCCTTTTGCGGATTTAATATCTGACTTTATCACATTATCAACTGCTATACCATAACTTTGGAATTTCTTTGAAAATTGGGCCGCAAAATAGATCACATTGCTATTGTCCAATCCACCGTATGCCGCTCTGTAACCTGAAATTTCATCTCCATCGATTTGAATGAACAAGCTGTCCGGACCATCGGCAATACCGTGAACCAGGTCAAGAATGACATTGGACTGGTCCCCTTGGGGAAACGTATACTTTTGCAATCCAACTCTTTTGGTTGCGGTCAACTCTACGTGAATGTTATAATCTTTAAGAATAACAGAATAATAACCGGGAGTAGCAGACTCTTGTTCATGTGAATATTGTGAACGGTAGCCAGTCTCGGTATGATTTATATCGCCTGCATTCAATTGAATTTCACCAACAGTGGGCATAAATAATATATCGCCACCACCAAGCGCTCCTGTTCCGCTATAGTGTGTATGACTGAATCCCATAATACTTTTATCGGTATAATGGTATCCTGAACAATTATTCCAAGTTTCGGTTTTTGTATCAGGACTGAGTTGTACCAGTCCGTTAGGCAGCGTTGCTCCCGGGAATGTATGGCCGTTCGCATCTGTACCGATAAATGGATCTACCAAATCCACATAATTATTTAATATTTTGGGGCTTTTATCCATTGCAGAATTTACACAAGATAACGTAATTACAACCAGAATTGCATAAAGTAATGTGACAAATTTCTTCATATTTCCCTCTTTTTTAAAGATCTAACAAAAACACCTTAATTCCATGCAGAATTTATTTCATTGACATCCAGATTAATAATATTAGCAGTTCCACCAATTGCAAACACATTTAATGATTTGTTGTTATCATCCGGTATAGAACCCATTGGCATATAATATTCTCCATCATTAACAAATATCTCGAGCGATGTACGGTCGATCAAAAGCCGCAATTTAATTTTTCCATTTTGCGGTTTAAACTGTACTGACTGGCTTTTAACTGAAAGCACTCCCTTCCTGACATCATACTCAACTGGCACTCCACGGATTTCAAAGCCAATCTTTGAAGCATTGCCAACAGCAAATTCTGCCGATATGTCAAACAATTCTCCTTTAATGTGAGATAACGGATTACTTTCCGGGGCCAACTTGAAATCTTGTATATGGTGCTTTTCTTTATACAGCTTTTCAATTTCTCTAACAGGATTCGTAAATATGCGGATACCGTGCTTTGTAGAACGCAGTGTCAATTCTACCGGGAAATGCATCATCTGATTAAATGGCATACCGGGCAAATCAATACGTGCCCACCCGATCTGGATGCGCCGCCCGTCCTCTTTGGGAATATCGCTGAATGTTTGTGATGCGTAAAAGGCGTCCCCATAACTGTAACGTTTCTTTTCACTCTTGATCGTAAACTTTGCTCCATCAAAATCACCAATAAAATAATCTCCGGTGCCGCCATACAAAATCCACTTTTTATTATTCTCGTTGCCATCAACTGGCAACTGGAACAATTCTGGGCATTCGTGAAAGGATTCCAGTATGCTTTCAAGTTCCCATTGTTTTAAATCCGGTGATGTAAAAAATGCCATTCGGCCATCTACAAGATAGAGAACAATTACCCATTCCTGTGTCTTTTCCAACCAAATCACTTTGGGATCACGGTTACCCGCATTGATATGTCCCTGTACCGGATTTCCTTCATATTTAGTCCAGGTTCGACCATGATCATTACTAAACGCTAATCCCTGGGTAAAAGGTTTGCCGGCTGACCATTGATTTTCTCCACCAGCATTGGTATAAATAGCAACCAGAGGGGGTTCATCTCCAGTTTGGAATCCGGTTGTATTATTCCAATCCACAACCGCAGACCCTGACCACATGGTTCCCCATTCATCGGGATATAGGGCGTCACCCAGTTCCTGCCAATGAAGCAAATCTTTACTAACTGCATGCCCCCACGATTTGCTACCCTCAGCAACTCCAAAAGCATTATGTTGATAGAAAAGATGGTACTCTCCATCATAATAGACCAATCCATTGGGATCATTCAACCAGCCCCGTTTGGATGAAAAATGAAACTGTGGGCGATACTTTTCGTGATAGAGTTCATCTTCTCCCGGGAAGGTATTGTCCTGATAAATGGTATCAACTAAATCCTTACGATCCGGATCGAGTTCAAATATTTTAATCTCACCCTTTTTCCCTTTGAATTCATCTATTTCCATATAGACCCAAAAATCGGGTTCTCCGGATGCAAGTTCTATGAAAAATTCTCTTTCAATTACATTATCAACAAATAACTTGACGGTGCACATGGGAGCACCCTTTTTCACCGGTAAATTCAGATATTCCTTTTCAAAGGTAAATTTTCGGTTTACACTTTGCTCAACATTTATAGTTGTAATGATTACAGGAGATTTCCATATTCCACCACTTCCGGCAATATCACTTACTTTAACGGTAACAAGATTCGTTTCACCATAAACCAACATATCAGATATTTTTGCCGCAGTGGGCCTCCCTGCAACAGAATAATAAGACTTTCCAAATAAACCGGTACTTTTACCATTTATAAATAACTCGAAATAGTCATTTACACCTGCAAATTTTATCCACAAATCCCGACCTTTTAATTCTTTGGGAATATCTACCTCTTTTCTATACCATCCCAAATCATCCAGTTCCGGGTATCCCTGATCTTCCCATCGTTTTCCCGCATCAATCACTGCCCAGTCAGAGTCATCATATTCAGGTGAATACCATTGTTCAGACATGCCTGACTTTTGGGGATCAGGAGAGAACCGCCAGTCTTTTTCCAAATCTATGGTGTATGATGGAATATTTCTCTCACAAGATACTGTAAATAAAAGTGCTAAAACGATTGAGCAAATTAGAAAATTTTTTTTGATATGATATTTTTTAAAATTATCTACAACACATCTCCCGACTCGTATCATATTGATCCTTTCCCATTCTTCCATAATTCATTTACAAGTACAAACGCGTAACTCGTCAGTTTTTCTTTGATAAAAATTAAACTAGTACCCAAACTCTATTCATCTATAACAATGAATATCATGTTACACTAGATTATAAACAGTAGCAAACTTTTTAGACAAATTGATTTTCTTAACCTGGCAACAAACCCCCCGGTTTCTTCCATAGTAAATATCTGTCAGTGTTGGTTTATTATAGTAATTATTGTTAAAATAATCAATAAAATAGTTTTTCACCAGACAAACCTTCTATTTCAAGATTGTAACAAGGCCAGGGATCTATTCCCATGGTATTTCAACAGAAAGTTGATTTGTGTTTATCCATGCGTGTCTGGTTATATACAAAATTATCGTGTAGATTAATTGATTTAATCAGAGATAAACACTGATTGCATACTCAAACATAAATTCATATGGCGGGGCATTGCCCCACCAAATATTAGTATTATATTTTTCAGGTGGTCCTCCCCACTATTTATCAAATCGACTTTTCTCATTCAATAAATAGTTGGGATATAACACATCATTGACTTTTTCAACAACCACATCCTGGGCTAAATTAAAAGAAGCTTCAAGACGAATGTCTTTGGACGATGCACCCATTTGCACTTTATAGTCACCTTTATCTGCCAACCAGGCATCAATGCCACTCCAGAAAGAAGCCAGCGCACGTTCATCCAGTTCAAAGGAGATTTTCTGACTCTCACCCGGTTTTAATAAACGGGTTTTTGCAAAGCCTTTGAGCTCGTGCACTGGTTTTTCCATCCGGGTAGATGGTGCAGCTATATAGAGTTGAACAATCTCTTTACCAGCTACTTTACCGGTATTTTTAACCGTTACATTTACTGTTAAAGTTTTGGAAAATGAATTACTGCTCAACTTTAAATCGGAATATTGAAAAGTAGTATATGATAACCCAAAACCAAATTCAAAAGCAGTAGGAACATCAAAAGAATCATAATACCGATAACCGACGTAAACACCATCGTTATAGAGAGAATAAATAGGCTCTTCTTCGGGTACACCAGGGAAATATTCTGCGGATGGTACGTCCTCATACTTGAGCGGGAAAGAATCGGGCAATTTCCCTGACGGATTAACAGCGCCTTTTAAAATATTTGCTATTGCATTCCCGCCTTCCTGCCCCGGCAACCAAGCCAGCAGAATTGCATCCACATAATCTCTCCAGCTGGCAGTTTCCCAAACACCACCGACATTTAGCACAACAATTACTTTTTTCCCGGCATCATGAAAAACAGCACTTACATTTTTCACCAATTCAAGTTCATTTTCTGATATGGGAATATAGCCGTTCTCGTAATTCTCACCTGCGCTTCGGCCAAGAGTAATGACAGCAACGTCGGCATTGTTTTCGTATTTTAAAATATCTGCCACAGGAATTTGCGGTTCTTTGGCAAACGCAACCAGTCTCTCTTTAAAGTGTTTCGGTGCTTGATCTCCGACTATACCATTGTCTTTGCGGTGTTTAGGCGTATCAAAATAGGGTGGTACCAGGTTTTCCCGTTTTATTTTTTCTATCAGAGCGATATAATCTGTCTCCATCTCTTTCAACACCTTAAAGCCTGCTGACTGGAGCCCTTGGTTAACTGAAACGGCATATTTAAAACTTCTCACACAACCGCTACCTGTACCATAAGGAATGAGATGATAACCAATCTTGCCAAACAAGGCAACCCTTTTACCTTTTTTCAAAGGAAGTGTGTTTTTGTCATTTTTTAATAATACCATACCTTCCTCTGCCGCTATTCGAGCGGTCTCAGCATGGGCTTTTAAATCCGGGTTAAAAGATGGAATATGCCCTTTTTCCCGGGGGGAATCGAGCTTGAATTTTATCAGATTGACCAAATTTTCATCCAGTGTACTCTCATCCAGAGTTTGATTTTTCATAGCAGATGTCAGCTCATTGTATTCCTGTCTGTTACCACTCATCAATAAATTTTTACCGGCCCTTACTTTTGCCACGGCACTACCGTTTCCATCCCAATCTGTTATCAACAGACCGTCATAACCCCATTCCTTGCGAACAATGGTCTGCAAAAGTTCAGGATTCTCAGCAGTATAATCCCCATTTACACGATTGTAAGAGGTCATTATCGCTTTTGGGCTTGCCTCTTTGACTGCAATCTCGAATCCTCGCAAATAGATCTCTCGCAAAGCTCTTTGGCTGATAACTGCGTTGTAATTTCTTCTGTTCGCTTCCTGATTATGAGCGACAAAATGTTTCAAGGTAGAACCCGATCCATAAGATTGCATTCCATTCACCATCGATGCCGCCATTTTTCCGGTTAACAATGGATCTTCAGAATAGTACTCAAAAGCCCTTCCGTTTTTAGGATTACGATGAATATTCAGGCCGGGGCCCAGCACGAGATCAATACCATATTCCAATGCTTCATTACCAAACGCCTTGCCAACCTGCTCCACCAAATCGGTATTCCAGGTTGAAGCCAAACAGGATGCCGTAGGAAATGCGGTGGAATAATGAAAATCCTCTTGCCCTTCTTTACGGGGTTCTCTGTTTAAACCGGCCGGACCATCAGACATGGTACTGGATTTTATGGACAGACGGGGTATTAAATGTTTTACTGTTTGGTCTGTTACCAGCATACCGGTTTCTGTCGATACAGTTTGGGGATCAACAGCAGGTAAATATTTTCCATCGCCAACAATCAAGCCAATCTTTTCTTCCAACGTCATTTGAGATATAATATCTTTGGCCTTTTGCTCGATTGACTTATTTTCGTCAACGGTTCCGTTGTTACTTTGCGCAAACAAGCTAGAACATATTATACAAAATAGAAATACAGCTGGCAACAATCCGTTTACTCTCTCTTTGAATAATTTCATTTCTTCTCCATTCTCTTAAAAAATAACTGTAATAAACTATTTCTTTTGATATACTCTGACCCAATCTACTTTAAAAGTATCGGGAAAAACTGTCTCTTTTAATGCTTCCTGTGTAGCTGGGAGTTCCATACTGAGGATAATTTCTTCTTCTATGTGAGATATGGCTTCTCTGATTTCATAATACTTGTAACCATCAACAAAAAACGCATATTTTTCAGGCGTCCATTCCAGAGCAAACGTATGAAATCCCTCGTGCAGGCCTTTAACATGACTCTGTCTGCCTCCAATAGTTTTCTGGTTGGGGCCATAAGCCCAATGAAGATTATGCATAATCATATCTTCACCTGCCTCTTTGAAATATTCAAAGATATCTATTTCCGTACCAAATGTTGCAGGGTCTTCTCCCTGTGAAATTTTGGGAGACTGAATCCAAAATGCTGCCCACACTCCCTTTGACTTTTGCAATTGCGCACGGCATTCAAAATAACCAAAAGTAGGCATAAAACGGTTCATCGTGCTGATCATTCCGGCCTTGACACTGTCTCCGCTTTCAATGGCCAGGAGTTCAAGAAAACCATCATGAATTTTTACTGCATCGGGCGAATTATAACCAATTCTGCGAGGTCCGGTACCCCGATAACCCCATTTATCAGGATCAAGTTTATCACCGTCAAAATTATCCTCCCAAACGAGTTGATACCCCAGACTTTCGGCTGTATAGCATGTATCCGACATTGGATTAAAAATACTTGTAGCTTTTTCTTCATCAGTTGTCAGAATAACCGGCAATCTCCACAATCCTCCACTGTTCCCCCAATCATTAACCTGGATTGCAACAACATTGCTTTCACCATAGTTGACATTTTTACTGATCTCTGTAAAAGTAGGTCGTGTAGCTACACTTATATTTGCTGAACCGAAATAGCTCACACTTTTACCATTTATAAACAATTCGTAAGCATCATTAACAGCTTCAATTCTTAGCCATATTTTTTTACCCTTCCAATCCGCCGGAATGTCAAAGGTTTTTCTATACCAGCCAAAGCCATCCAAATCACGATAGCCCAAATCTTCCCATCTCTTCCCGGCATCAATGACCGCCCAGTCAGAGTCATCAAAATTAATGGAATACCAACTCTCAGATGTGCCAATGTTATTCTCATCAGGTGAGAATTTCCAATTATTAGATATATCAATTGTTATTGGAGACCTGGATTGTTGACATGCAGTAACAAAAAGTAAAGCTATAAGAATTATTATGACTTTTTTTTTCATTTCAACTCCTGGATTTTTCAATTTTCATTTTGATAAATGTATTACTGGATATATTATTGTATATACATTAGTTAATTGTTTTTCGGTGTATCATCTTTTTCCAATACAAACTCATCAACCAGTTCCCCACTTGCTGAATATGCTTTATAAGAAAGAATATTTTTATCTATTGAAATTACCTGATAGAGCTGTGTATACGAAATGCTCTTTTGCATCCATTCCTTATCTCCCGCCGGATATAATTTAGGACCACATACGGATACAACATAAACGATTGACGGTTGAATATCAGGATTATCAGTTGCTGTTCCTCTGCCATAAGAATGGTCATGACCTGTAAGAACCATATCAACACCATGCTTTTCAATGATTGGTTGAAAATGTGTTCTGAGATGTTTATTGTCCCTACTCTCTTTTGGAGAGTAGAACGGTAGGTGAGTTGTAAGAATTGTCCATTTTTTAGTATTATAAGTCAATACAGAATCAAGCCAAATTTTCTGTGATGTCATTGCAGCACCAGATTCATGTTCCAACTCATTGTCAGTTGCAGAATCAATGGATATTAGGCGCAGATCTTCATAATCAACAAAATAGCATGTCCCTTCCAGTCCACTAGGTCCGTTTGGGGGGAGCGTAAATTGTGCGTTCCAGTGAGGATCCAGCAATAAATCCTGATAGTCATGGTTCCCTGGAGTCATAATTTGTGGTATAGTTGCATAAATAAAAGAACCAGCATCAAACCAACCTTGCCATTCTGTATCACTTCCCGCGTGGTTTATCAAATCTCCCCCATAAAGCATAAACCCGCTATTGGGACATTGCTGAAAGGCATTGCGGATTACTCTTGAACATTCCGATTTTAAACTTGTTTGAGGATCGCCAAAATAAATAAAAGAGAATTTGTTTCCAATATCTGAAGGAGTTTGAAATTGAAACCATTCACTCCAATATTTGTCGTTTCCAACACGATATATATATTTAGAATCGGGTTCCAGTCCTGTTAATATTTGTGAATGCTGATTTGCATATTCAGGAATTTCTTTTTCAGGAAAAAATTCGAATCTGGTTGTTTGTGCTTTAAAAGATTTACTCTCTTGAGGATTTATCCGGGTATCAGAAGCTGGCTGTAATTCACAATAACCAGCTACAATGGTTGTATCAGTACGCCAAGTAACTGCCATGGAAGTAGACGGATCTTCTGTCAAGTTTAAGACAATTCTGTCTGGAAAATTTGTAGGAAAATTTGATTGCGCAAATACCTGCACTATCGATAACACTGTCAGAATAGTGGCTAGAACAATTACGTTAATAATACATTTCAATTCTCTTTTCATGATAGACCTTTATACATTTTTAGTAATTAATTCTTGTATAGACTTGAAAAATCTCCAGTATTTTCCTGATTAGGGGTATATGTAGAATTATTTTCACAAATGATACTGACAAAAAGAAAGTAAAAAGATAATACCTGAAAATGAATTTCTATACATTTGGGTATTTTTTATAACGATTTTTTCCAGTTTTCAATAGCCTGACTGAATCGTCCGGGTTCATCGGTAGCAAACCAGCGAATTCCCATATCAAACAACGCAAACACATCCTTTTCCTCGAAATGAAAAGGAAACACCTCCAAATCAATGCCAGATGCATTTGAAATCTCTAGTGCCTTTTTCACAAAGTCAGCATTCAACTGATAACGCCATGCATTCGTCCCTTTAAGATCATTGAGGTGGAGCTGTACCTGATCCAGTCCTTCAAATCCTGATTCTTGGGCAGCATAGAACTTGCTTTTAATTTCCTTTGCTGTCCCTCCCATCCACAACATGGAGCGTACCCCACCAGCTACAGCTTTGAGCGTTTTGCAATCATCCTGTCTGGGACTGCAAACAAGAATTTGCGGACCGACTTTGTAATTATTGATCATTTGACCCAATTGCTGCAAATCCACATCTTTGATATCCAAATATAATTGACGGTCAGGATGGTTCTGCATCAGCTCAAAAACCTGTTTTAGAGACGGGACAAATTCGCCTTTATAATCCTGGCTAAACGACACGCCAATATCATGTTTTTGTAGCTGCTTAAATGACAACTCTGAAACAGATACATTTTTTATATCATCAGGCGCATTACAAGTACGGGCCAAAGTACCATCATGCAAACAAATTATAACGTTATCCGATGTTTTGCGAATATCCGCTTCCGGGATACCTCCGAGTTTCCAGGTATATAAAAACGCAGCTACACTGTTATCCGGAGCATCATAAAGCCCACCACCACGATGTGCCTGCCAGTGGAATTCCATATTCATCTCAGATTGTGTATTCTTGCATCCAAAGAGTAATTGAAATAAACAAACAGATACAAAAAGTAAAGCTATTAAAACGATTTTTTTCATTTCAGGCTCTTATTTTTTAAAAACGACCATGTTTAATATAATACAAATTCGTCAAATCTGCCATTTATTTATCAATTGATACGTTTGATTTAATCTGAAAAATCATTGACTTTTGCATCCACACCCGTTATATTCTCATTGTCAATTGATTATCGCTTTGATCTGTCAAATTTACGGGACCGGTTATTATTCATGATAATCACGGGTTTTGCAAAAACACCAATCCTTCCTTATTCCCTATTAATTAAGCTATGGGGAGAGCGATGAAGTCCAACAATTCAAATTTTTCTAATTCCATTTCCCTTGAAAACATCTATATAGAACTGCCATCACTGCCAAAATTCAAACCCGGTATTCGGCGTGCGCCCAAACGTTTCGCCAATTTAACCGAACAGGACAAAGAACTGGCTCTGCGAAATGCATTACGTTACATTCCTGAAAAATGGCACGAACAACTGGCAACGGAATTCATGGATGAACTGCAATCCACCGGTCGTATTTATGGTTACCGGTTTCGTCCATCGGGCAATTTATATGGAAAGCCTGTTGATGAATATACAGGACAATGTATTGAGGGCAAAGCATTTCAGCTCATGATAGACAATAATCTCGATTTTGCTGTTGCGCTTTATCCCTACGAGCTGGTAACCTATGGCGAAACCGGTCAGGTATGTCAGAACTGGATGCAGTATCAGCTAATTAAAAGATACCTGCAAGTTATTACACCAGAACAAACACTGGTTGTAGAATCGGGGCATCCGTTGGGATTGTTCAAGTCCTCACCTCATGCACCAAGAGTGATTATTACCAATGCCTTGATGGTTGGCATGTTTGACGATCAGGAAAACTGGAACCGCGCCGCGGCTATTGGTGTTGCCAACTATGGGCAAATGACTGCTGGCGGCTGGATGTACATAGGCCCGCAAGGAATTGTGCATGGTACATACAATACCGTTCTAAATGCGGCACGACTCAAACTGGGATTAGCGGATGATGCCGATCTGAGCGGTGTGTTGTTTGTATCGTCTGGACTCGGAGGTATGAGCGGTGCACAAGGTAAAGCGGTTGAGATTGCCAATGGTGTTTGCATCATTGCAGAGGTGGACCCCTCCCGCATTCAAACCCGCCATGAACAAGGATGGGTAAGCGAGGTCATTGATGATCCCGCAAAAGCTTTTTCAACAGCCGAGGTTTATAAATCAAAAAAACAAGGCCACGCTATTGCCTTTTATGGAAATGTTGTGGATCTTATAAAATATGCAGTTGATAACAAGGTACCTATCGATCTTTTGTCAGATCAAACCTCCTGCCATGCAGTATATGAAGGCGGTTATTGTCCTAAGGGTTTAACATTTCAGGACCGCACCGAACTTTTAAAAACAGATCGCAAGCAATTCAACGTTTTGGTTGATAAAAGTCTGCAAATCCATTTTCAGCTTGTACAATCTCTTGCTGAACAAGGCACCTATTTCTTTGACTATGGCAACAGCTTTTTAAAAGCCGTTTTTGACACCGGAGCTACTGCGGTCTGTAAAAACGGTCGCGACACTCTGGATGGATTCATCTTTCCCTCTTATGTTGAAGATATCATGGGCCCCATGTTATTCGATTACGGATATGGTCCCTTTCGGTGGGTGTGCCTGAGCGGTGAGGAATCTGATCTTATAAAAACCGATCATGCTGCTATGGAGTGTATTGATCCTAATCGCAGGTTCCAGGACCGGGACAACTATATCTGGATCCGTGACGCCATGAAAAACAAACTGGTGGTAGGCACGCAGGCCCGTATCCTCTATCAGGATGCACTGGGACGTATGAATATTGCACTGAAATTCAACGAGATGGTACGAAATAAAGAGATTGGTCCGGTAATGATTGGACGTGACCATCACGACACGGGTGGAACAGATTCTCCCTATCGCGAAACCTCTAACATTAAAGATGGCAGTAACATTATGGCAGACATGGCAACACAGTGCTTTGCCGGTAATGCTGCACGAGGTATGAGCCTTATCGCTCTGCACAATGGCGGCGGAGTGGGCATAGGCAAAGCCATTAATGGTGGATTCGGACTGGTGCTGGATGGCAGTGAACGTATTGACGAAATCATTCAACAAGCCATCCCCTGGGATGTTATGGGTGGTGTAGCCAGACGTGCTTGGGCCAGAAATCCGAATTCAATCGAAACCGTTAAACAATATAACGACTTGCGAAAGGGACAGGACCATATAACCCTGCCCCATATTGCTGATGATACATTGATCAACAAAACTGTCAAGAATGCAAATACATAGTATGTAATATTCCTGGTTAAGGGTCTCTGTTCTAAAACCCTTTAACAATATAATGTACCAAGGCTGAGCCTTGGCACGAGAAAAAATTAAAAAATTGAATGAACTTGAATTTATTGAAAAAATAGTATTTCATGATTCTGGACCATGAATTCACAACCGCCAGTTAGCGGTCGGGTGTATTGAATAGTCCGCAAAAAAACAGGAGATCTTGTGCAGCAATTAATAGAATGTGTTCCCAATTTTAGTCAAGGCCGTGACATGGCAGTTATAAAACAGATCACTGACCAGGTTGAATCTGTTGATGGAGTAAAACTATTAGATGTAGACCCTGGTTTTTCTACGAACCGGACAGTAGTGACCTTTGTCGGTTCTCCGGATGCGGTATGCGAAGCTGCATTTAGAGCAGCAAAAAAAGCAACTGAAGTGATAGATATGTCAAAGCACAAAGGCGAACATCCGCGTTTTGGTGCGATGGATGTCTGTCCGCTTATCCCTGTTGCAAATATCAGCATGGAAGAAACCGTAGAATATGCACACAAACTTGCCAAGCGATTGGGTAAAGAACTGGGTATACATATATATTGTTATGAATATGCCGCACTCGATGAAAAGCGTAGAAATCTGGCGTATTGCCGATCTGGTGAATATGAAGGATTGAAAGATAAAATCAAAACTCTTGAAGGAAAACCCGATTTCGGCCCCACTGAATTCAATTCCAGATCAGGAGCAACTGCTGTGGGCGCCAGGGACTTTCTGGTGGCTTATAATGTAAACCTCAATACAACCTCTACCCGCAGAGCTAATGCCATTGCATTTGATGTACGTGAAAAAGGCCGTATCAAAAGAGAGGGCAACCCACTCACGGGTGCTGTTGTTAAAGACGAAAAAGGGAATCCTGTTATGATTCCGGGTTCTTTGAAATGCGTCAAAGGCATCGGCTGGTATATTGAGGAATATGGTATAGCACAAATCTCTATGAATTTAACCAACCTCAAGGTCACTCCCGTACATATGGCATTTGATGAGGTCTGTAAAAAAGCAGATGCACGAGGCATTCGGGTGACCGGCTCAGAACTGGTTGGGCTCATCCCTTTACAGTCCATGTTGGATGCCGGAAAATATTTTCTCAAAAAGCAACAGCGTTCAACCGGTGTATCTGACAATGAACTGATAAAAATTGCAATAAAATCAATGGGACTGGATGAACTGGGTCCCTTTGTTCCTGAAGAAAAGATTATTGAATATGCAATGAACAAGGATAAAGAAAAAGGCCTTAAAGATCTTACACTAGAGAATTTTACAGAGTTAACCGCTTCCGAAGCTCCTGCGCCGGGCGGTGGATCCATTTCAGCGGCTATGGGTGCATTTGGCGCTGCGCTTGCTGCAATGGTTGCCAACCTGTCATCTCATAAACGCGGCTGGGACGACCGCTGGCAGGAATTCTCAGACTGGGCAGAAAAGGCCAAAGCCTGTTATGCCGAGTTGTTATTTCTTGTAGATGAAGATACAAGAGCGTTTAATGGCATGATGAAAGCTTTTGCTATGCCAAAGAAAACGGATGAAGAAAAAGCTGAACGAAGCCAGGCCATTCAGGATGCAACAAAATTTGCAATAGAGATCCCCTATCGGGTAATGAGAAAAACATTTGAATCCATGACTAGTATAAAAGCCATGGCAGAGATTGGGAATCCCAACTCTGTTTCCGATGCAGGTGTTGCTGCGCTTGCCGCCCGTTCAGCAGTCATGGGTGCGCACCTCAATGTAAAAATCAATGCAGCTGGGTGTAAAGATAAAGCATTTGTAGACGTTTTACTGCAAGATTGTGATGAACTGGAAACCCAAACCAATGTTATGGAACGGGAAATTCTAAGTATTGTTAATTCAAAAATCCAATAAAATGGAAATACAATGTCATCTCTGCTAATAAAAAACGCATCACAGATTGTCACTCCCAAACCAGGTGAGTTACGTGGTGAGGCCATCAAACAACTGACCGAATATTCTGACACCTCCATATTCATCCAGGATGATATTATACAGACAATAGCCCCTGTCGATGAACTATTACCACTGATAACAAGCGATTGTCAAATCATTGATGCCGATGGCAAAGCTGTTTTACCGGGATTTGTAGATTCACACACCCATCTGGTTTTTGGCGGACACCGAGAAAATGAATTTGCACAACGCTGTTCCGGTCTTTCTTATGAAGAGATTGCCAATCAAGGTGGCGGTATTTTAAGTACTGTCAACGCAACCCGCCGCATGTCACAGGAAGAGCTTGTAAAACGTGGATTGATGTATTTGCAAAAAGCAGTAAGACATGGGACCACCAGCATAGAGATCAAAAGTGGTTATGGCTTGGATAGAGATACAGAATTAAAAATCCTTCGAGTGATAGACAAACTCAAAGAGATCCAGCCAGTCGAAATAACCTCTACATTTTTAGGTGCTCATGCAATTCCCCCAGACAAATCAAAATCTGATTATATCCAAGAGATCATGGAAATGATGCCAGAAGCCGCATTAATGGCAGATTTTTGTGATCTGTTTTGTGAACTGGGATATTTCTCAGTACAGGAATCTCTGGACATATTTTGCGAAGCAAAAAAAATCGGATTGATCCCCCGTATGCATACGAACCAGTTTAACAATATTGGCGGCATTCAGGGAGCAATTGAAATGGGTGCTGTTGCAGTTGAACATTTGGAAACGTTAGATGATACAGATATTGCCATGCTGGCAGGTACAGATATCTGTGCAACCATGCTTCCTGGAGTATCATTGTTTCTAAAAATCCCATATGCACCAGGACGAAAGATTTTAAATACCGGATGTATTCCGGTTCTGGCAACAGATTTTAATCCCGGTAGCTGCATGACTCTCAATATGCCATTAATACTGAATCTAGCCTGCACCCAAATGGGTTTTTCTATGCCTGAAGCTGTATCAGCAGCCACACAAAATGGCGCTTATGCATTGGGAAGAGATAATGTTGGATGCATTGCACCGGGATGGCAGGCAGATTTAATGGTACTCGAATCAAACAATTATCAGAATCTGATCTATTTTTATGGAGAACCTCAGGTTGAACAGGTCATCAAAAAAGGAAAAGTGATTTTTGACCGTAATTTGAGTTGGCAGATACATGGATTGGAGTAACATATGTCCGATAAAAACATACTCTTCATTCGTCATAATAAAGATATTACTCTTTTAGAGATAACAGCTGCTGCTCAGAATCAGCTACAATTCAAACTGGCTGATGATACCCGAGAACTACTTGATCAACGTCGTAAAGACATTGTAGAATTTGTAACCTCTCAAAAATACCCGGCATATGGATTTAATCGGGGATTTGGGCACAATGTTGATCTGGCAGTTGACGATGCACACCTTTCTGCGTTACAGGAAAACCTGATCATCTCGCATTGTGTGGGTGTTGGTGATCCGGCACCTGATGAAATTGTCCGCATGACCATGTTATTACGTGCACAATCCCTTTCCCGTGGAAACAGTGGTATACGTTCCTGTCTGGTTGAACACATTCTGGACATGCTCAATCATGATATGCTGCCAATCGTTCCTGAACTTGGCTCTGTAGGAGCAAGCGGTGATCTTGCCCCCCTCTCTCATATCGCTCTGGGCATGCTGGGAAAAGGTCAGGTGCGTTACCAAGGTTCGCTCATGAATGCAGCTGATGCCTACCACAAATCCGGACTAAAACCCATACGCCTGCAGATGAAAGAAGGATTGGCGCTGAACAATGGTGTTCAGTACATGACAGCAATTGGTCTGGATGTATGCGGCAAAATGCAAACCTATCTTAAATCCGCTGCAATTCAGTCTGCCATGACCGCTCAGGTTATGCTGGCCCCAGAAACACCATTCTGTGAAGACCTGCACCAACTCCGCCCTCATCCCGGTGCGGTCAAAGTTGCCAAATGGATTTACGCCCTGATGAAAAACTCGCCCCTGCGTGAAGCGCATCGGGATTACCGCATAGATGGAGAGATCCAGGACCCGTATAATATACGATGCTCTGCCCAGATTTTAGGTACATGCGCTGAATTGATAGACGAAAGCCAAACCGCGCTTCTTAGAGAGGCAAACAGTGTGACCGATAATCCACTCATCCTCCCCGCAGATAAAGAATACGGCTGGAAGACCGATGACCCGTATTATGGCAAATACGTGGATATCGTTTCAGGTGGGCATTTTCATGGTATGCCGGTAGCTGTAAGGGTATACAATCTCATACAAGCCATGGGAATTATGGCGTCACTTGTAAATCGTAGATGCGCACGTTATGTAGATGCAAATCTGAACAAAGGGTTAGGCAGGGATTTGAAATGGCCTGATCTTTCGGAAAGTCAAAAAGCCATTTCAAGCGGTATGATGATGCTGGAATATACTTCGGCAGCACTAGCCAATTCGATCTGGGGAGAAGCCATGCCAAACCATCTATATAACATTCCAACCAATACAGGACAGGAAGACCATGTCAGCATGGGTACGGATGTAGCAATACGTGCTCACAAAACGCTGCCTAAACTGGCACAATTACTGGCTATAGAGCTTGCATTTATAAACCAGGCGGCTGCTATCCGTAAAAAACTGCCACATATTCCCTCCAAAGTTCCGGTTTCTGAAAAGACCAATCAGAAACTGCATAAAATGCAAAAAGAACTGGAAATCCTTAAAAATCCATTTGAAATGGAAATCGCAGTTAGAGAGCATTATCCCATCAAACCGAAAGACCGATTGATAAATCCAGTCTGCGAGCAAATATTAACTCATGTTTCAACTCTGTTTCCCCCGGTAATAGAAGACCGACCATTTTCAGATGAAATAATGAAACTGAAAGATTTTATCGAATCAGGGAAAATGATAACAATGAGCCCCATTTTTCAAGATTAATGCATAATTAAATTGATTTCACCTTTTCTTCTTGTTACATTTACATTTTAACCGCAATAATCCATGGAGACAGAAATGTGCATTTTCACCAGATATGCAACGATTCTTTATATAATTCTCATTGGATTCTCTTGTCAATCGAACAATCAAAAAATATTAGACCATCCATATCAGCCACGCGCACATGCACATAATGATTATAATCATGTCAGGCCCTTTTACGATGCAATGGAACACAATTTCACAAGTGTTGAAGCAGATATTCATTTGGTCAATGGAGAACTGTTGGTGGCTCACGAACTTGAGGATGTAAAACCCGGAATGACTTTGCAGTATATGTATCTTGATCCGATAAAAGAACTGCTCAAATCTCCGAATTGCCGGTTCAATAAAGATTTCCCACTAATTCTGCTTATTGACATTAAATCCGATTCTTTTACAACGTTTCAAGCGTTGAATCGTGTATTGGCAGCATATAAAGGCATGATGACAATTTATAAAAACAACAAAACGATCAAAGGTCCGGTTGCAGTTATTTTGTCCGGGAACCGTCCTACTCTTGATTTTATGGCAAACGAGCCACTTCGCTATACAAGCTATGATGGACGTATTACAGATTTAAATACAGATTATCCGGCATCACTAGTATCTATGATCAGTAACAATTGGCAGGATTTATTTGAATGGTATGGAAATGGTGCAATTCCCGTGCAAGAAAAAGAAAAATTGGAAATGATTGTCAAAACTGCACACGCTAAAGGACAAAGGGTACGCTTCTGGGGTACAGATGTTGATCCGATCCTTGATCAACGCATGTTCTGGAACGAGTTAATACTGGCACAGGTTGATTTTATCAATACAGACAAGCTTGATCTGCTTGAACATTATTTGATAAACAGAAAAAATCTAGCTCAAAAATAATTTAACACAAAAAAAAAAGACCGATTAATAACCGGTCTTTTTTTTTACTATTTATTAAATATCAATTCTTAATCAATTATCCTTAACCAAGCGGACTGAAAATCCATCAGATTTATTAGACGTTCCGCGTCCTACTTCGTCATTAACGTAATATAAATAATGATGCCAGGCATTTTGCGCATCGGATTCTGTTGCTGTGACAAAGGTAGCATATTGTCCATTTCCATCAAAAGCACCATTGAATGAATAACTACGGTACCCACTTCCACGGGCTGTAAAGCCACTTGAATTTGTTGCTCCGGTATTGGGATTATTCCAGTGGCTGGTACCGGCTTCTTTTAATTTACCACCTTCATCTGTTCCCCGCCAGTTTTCCTTGTCTGCTTCGGTTTGGCTCATTCCTAAATGCATTTCAAGCTGCTTCCATTCTGCGTCAGTTGGTACATGCCATCCCGCAGGTGCAATGTTTCGAGAATCATTTATTGCATACCAATTGTACAAAGCGCCATAATCATTATTATTCGTTTTGCTATTGTCATAATAACAGAGCGCACCGGAATCAAGATTCGTCCATTCAGGATTACCTGTTACATTAGGAATAATATCTCCGTTCCTGTAATGTGTAACCTTGAGATTTTCAGCCATCCACCATTGGTTACCAATTTTGATGGTTTTATAGAGATTACCATCAATATCCAATACTGTACCTGTCGGTTGTTCTTCACCCTGGTTCATAATAGTAAAGTAATCATCACTAAAATCAGTGGTTTTTGACCAAAGACCATAAATTCTTATCCGATAATGGTTACCAGATGGTATATCTGAAGAAATATCCCAGGTATAATCACCATCATTTCCTGTCCCTGTATCTTTCAATCGCGTTACAAATTCATCACCAAGGAACAGATCAACATAGACCCGTTCATCAAGCTCATTTATAAACCATTGAATAATTTCAGTATCACCGGTATTGAATGTTTCTCCACCATTTGGAAAAGTTACTTGCAGATCATCCTGATATACACGAACCTCTTTGGTAATTGTTGAACTCATACCATCCATATCCCGAATCTGCATTTTAACAGTCCTTGCTACAGCGGTAGAGAATTTACGTGTTATAAACTTGGTAGTGGAATACTCTGTATCCCAGGTGCCATCATTCTGCCAATCCCATCTGACCTGTAATTGAGAAAGCTGATCATGATCATCGGTACTCCCCGTAGCATCAAAAGTAAACACCGTCTCGGTTGTACCCGTCTCAGGCGTCACAACAAGCGAAGCTGTGGGTGGATTATTATTCACATTCTGATCCCGAATAAGACGGATCGAAAATCCGCATTTGGGTTCTCCACCATCCTGATTAACCAATATATTATTATATGATAATATTTTTGCAGCAGGATTATTTGAATTGTTTTCTTTGAACCAGAAATATCCCAGTTTACCAATATGAAAAAATCTCGAGTCATAATCACGAATACCACCTGGCAAACCTGTAAATCCACTTTCATTGCTTGCCCCAGTATTGGGGCTTTGCCAATGCACAACACCTGACTCTTTTAAACTTCCACCTGCATTGCTTTCATCACCTATCAAGTCTACCAGGGTGTTCCACTCTTCTTCAGTAGGTACATGCCAACCTCGAGGGGCTATGCTTCTGCTGTCTAATATTGTATACCAGTTATACAAGGCACCATAAACACCAGCACTATCTTGATCATTATCATAATAACAAAGCGCACCGGATTCTGAGGTCATCCATTCAAATTCACCGGTAATATTTGGAATAGGATCGCCATTCCGGTAATGGGTGACTTTGAGGTTATCTACCATCCACCATTGCGTACCAATTTTAACGGTTTCATAAGTATTACCGTCAATATCCGTAACAGTACCAGCGCCCTGAATAATTTCAAACCTGACGTTTACAGTTGTTTGCAAATTCATTCCATCAAAGACAGCTTGAACCTGCACTGTACCTGTTTCCAGTTCACTCGCGGTAAACAAGCCATTACTTTCAATTGAACCACTAATACCAAATAAAACAGACCATTCGGTAAAATTGGTTACATCCACACTACTACCATCACTATATTCAGCTAAACATTTAAATTGCACAGTCCCGCTATTAATCACAGTTGTATCCAGAGGAGATACTGTAACACTTGACAACTGCGTTAATTCTGTATTTGTTTTAACACAACGGAAACCTCGATTGTTTGCACCCTGCCAGGGATAATCACGATTCCGGTTTGCCGGTTTAGTCTTAACCATGGCATCATCCCATGCGCCGCCTCTTAAAATCCGGGCATTTAAATCATCAAAAGGACCATTGGGATTTGTTAAAGGAGTAAAGATATAATAATTGGCGTTATATTTATCAGCACACCATTCCCAGACATTACCACTCATATCATAGAGACCCAATTCATTAGGCTCTAACTGACCAACAGGTTGCGGACTTGAGTTAGAATTTCTCTGATACCACGCAACTGCATCAACATTATTGCTGCCACTATATGTAAAATTCTGACTCAGGCCGCCACCACGTGACGCGTATTCCCATTCAGCCTCAGTTGGCAAACGCTTGTCATAATACGCTGCATAGGCATTTGCACCAAACCAGGTCACAAAAGTTACCGGTAATTCTTGTTTATCCTGATCTACCTGAAAGGTGTTTTCAGAAAAAGTTATATAACATTCCGGATTATCAAAATCCAATAATGTTGTGGTATCTTGCTTGACCATTGTGCCAACAACTGTAATCAAATCATTTGCAATAGCTTCATTTAAAAATGCAGCATAAAGAGCGTTGGTTACTTCATACAAGTCTATATAAAATCCATTTACGGAAACAGAATGAATTGGCAATTCGTCATCTTCGCCATATTCACTTCCCATTTGAAATGAACCACCATTAATATAAACCATGCCCGGTTCTTTTTGATCATTGGCAATTACACGCACACGATAGTCGTTTCCACTGACACCTGGATTGTCAGCTAAAAAATCCCAAACAATATGTTTATCAGTTCCTGATAAAATGCTACCACCAACATCACCACTTACATGACTGCAAGGTAAATCCCAGGTCATCCCATTATCGTTCGAAGCCTCTAATGTAACGGTCAGGGTATCATTATCAGAATCAATAACATCATAATAGATATCTGCTTTTAAAGAACCATCAGTTCTTTGAACAAATGTAACATTCTGCACAACCGGATCTTCAGCGTATAGCAGACCGGTAATAAACAATAAAAGTATTAATATTATATTTTTTTTCATTTTCGCCTCAATCTAAAAAAACAGGTCTAGCGCAATAGCATCATTTTACGTATAAAAACATGCCCATCTGACTCGAACCTGCATAAATACATACCACTGGTAACAGGCATACCCTGATTGTCACGAGTATCCCATTGTTTTGTATAACGACCAGCCTGGCGCTGACCATTTTCAAGGTTGCGGATCATTTGCCCCATACTATTGTAAATGACCAATGATACATCCGCAGTTTTTGGTAAATGGTATGTTATAAATGTAGTAGGATTAAATGGATTAGGATAGGCTGGCAACAAGTCAAAATTTTTGGGTATGGATTCTTTATCAATATCAGTTGCTAAATTAGAAAAAGACCAGATACTTGAGAAATCACCTTCTCCGGCTTTATTTATTGCACTTATTCTCCAATACCAGACATTACCCATCTCCAGGTTTAATGCATAATTTGATTCCTGAATGTCACTTTTATCAATCACTAAATAAGAAAAATCAGGATTATCTGAGACTTGTAAATGGTATTCAATAGCACCATCAATAGGAATCCATTCTAATACCAAACCCTCACTTGCTACAATCGCTCCATTTTCAGGACGTATTAATTCTGGTCCTGACAAAGGCTGTAACGTAGAAAAAGACCAAACAGATGAAAAAGGACTGGTACCAGCAGCATTTACAGCATTCACACGCCAATAGTGCATCGTACTGTAATCCAGATTTTTCATTAAATACAAGGTATCCGCAATACCTGTTTCATCTAAAAGAAGCGTATTAAAATCATCCTCGTTAGAAACCTGAACGTTAAAACCAGAGGTATGGATGAGTGACCTCCAGGTCAAAAAAACGGAATCAGGAACAGACGCCAGCCCATTGGTTGGAGCGCTTAATTCAGGCGCATTGGGCGGTAGTGATGTCATAAATACAGATCCGGATTCACCAATGCCAGAACCAGCCATCAAAGTGAATACCGGTAGTAATATGAGCATCCAAATCATGAATGCTTTTAACATGATATCTCCCTCGATAATATCATATTTGTGAAATTTATAAAACAACGTGTTTCCCCAGATATAAATCTGATCATATTAATTTAATAAAAATAATATACAATTGCAGAAAAATTTTTAACATTATTTTTTATATAGAGTATAACACATTAAAGATATAGAGATTTCTCAATAGATTCAACAATTTCATACTTTTATTTTTTTTAAATTTTCACTATTTTATTTAAACAATACCAATAACAGGAGAACAAAATTTTGAGCATAGCATGTCTTGACCTGGAAGGTGTACTCGTTCCGGAAATTTGGATAAATTTTGCTGAACATACCGGCATTGATGAATTACGCGCTACTACACGTGATATACCTGATTATGATGTACTTATGAAGCAAAGACTGGATATTTTAAAAGCACATAACCTGGGTTTATCTGACATTCAAAATGTCATTTCGCAACTTGAACCGCTTGAAGGTGCCAAAGACTTTTTGTACGAGTTGAAAGAAAAGTTTCAGGTAATTATCCTTTCTGATACTTTTTATGAATTTGCATCTCCTTTGATGAAACAACTGGACTATCCTACACTTTTTTGTAACAGCCTTGTTATTAACGACAAGGGTATGGTTGTCGATTACCAATTGCGTCAAAAAGACCAAAAAAGACAATCTGTATTGGCATTGAAACAACTTTATTTCAAAGTTGTTGCTGCCGGGGATTCTTATAACGATACAACCATGTTAAAAGAAGCGGATGCCGGCATCCTGTTCCGTCCCCCTCAAAATGTCATTGACGAGTTCCCCCAGTTCCCGGTGACAACGACGTATCAAGAATTAAAACAAGCATTTTGGGCTACATTTTAAAAACAGCTCCCTCGGTCTGTTTCATTCATGTAATACCAACCGACACCCGACATTGTAAATACGACCGCTTAAATAGCGGTCAACTTTACGATTAAAAGAAATATCATAACCCAGAATATTAATATTATTAAATACGTTCAACACTTCTTCACGTAAAATTATAGAATATCGTTTACCGATGCGGAATTCCTGAGTGAATCCCGCATCGAAACGACGATAAGCGGATAACCGGTCACTATTTCGTTTCGCTTCCGAATATTCATACTCTCCTGTAGCATAATTGAGAACATATCGTTTCCATGTAAAGGGAAAACCCGTACCATAAACAAGGCGAATATGCATTTTGGAATTGGGAAATTTTTCCATTCTATCTTCCATATAATATGACAACTGGTGCCTTCTATCTGATGGGCGTGGTACATACCCGGCATCATCACCCATTATATCTTCATTTGCAACCATATAACTATAACTAAACCAATTTTCTGTACCCTCTACAATTTCGCCATGCAAGAATGCATCTAGTCCATATACATAACCCTTGGCATCATTGATTCCTGAATAACGTAGCTGAACATCTTCTATCTCATAAGATATTATATCTTTAAGTGATTTGTAATACGCTTCCAGTCGCAATGAAAGCCCTTGCTGTGGGGTACGACTGAATCCGGCAGTTAAATTCCAGGATTTCTGAGAAAGCAGTTCTTCATCTGGACCTTGACGGAATTGGAATTCACGGTTCAAAGGTGGTTGAGCATATCTGCCAACAGAAGCAAAATACTCATAGGTAGCATTCATTTGCCATATGCCCTGGATTCGTGGCAGGAATAGTTGTTCGTGATTCAATGTGCTAACAGTCCAGCGTACTCCTGGAATTATTCGCCATTCTGGTGCGGGCCTCCAAACGGCTTGCGCAAATTGGGAAAGCAGGTATCCTTTATGAGATTCACGAGTATTGTAATTATGCATAGGTATTAGAAAACTTGTGCCAGCATTATTAAACTCCTTTAGTTCTTCAAGCATATTATCATTAATTCTGAATCTTTTAACATCAAGCCCCGATTTGATGGTCCAAAGGGGTGAGACAAACCATTCAATATCCGTATTCAAAGTATAGAAATAACTTTTAAATTGATTTTTAACAAAGTGATAACGATATCGATAATCATCATAGGCTTGCATGGTGGGCTCATCACGGAATGAATAATTGTACAACATGTTCTCATCCAGCTGCGTATTCTCTGTTTCACGCTGTCTATACCAGGCACCACCAACATTCCAATGGATCGATCGAAAATCTTTTTGCAGTTTTGCTGCCATCATAGCAGTATTATAATCAAAGTTTTCATATCCATCATATATGTATTTGTAATAGCCTTCATCTTCCCGCCAATACGCAAAGGATTCAGGAGCTGAGTGAAACCGGCTCTCTGCATTCAAGCCCAAAATCTGTAACCGTGATGTAGAATCCGGCTGCCAGGTTAAAACCGATTGAACATCCTGATAATCCGGTGTAAAATGGGTTTCCTGGTTTTGGATATTCCCCACAAGATAACTGTAATCTAATTTACGGAAGCCCAAAGACATAGACCATTCAGGAGATAATCGTATTTGCATTGCCGAGGTTGCACCAATTGTACTGAGGTCTACTGTTCCGGCAAATGTTTTTTCTTTGGGCGTTTTATAAGTCACGTCCAGAACTGAACTGAGCTTGTCTCCATATTTAACAGAAAAAGCACCTGTTCGTAGATTTATATCTTGCAGCATTTCCGAGTTAACCAGAGAGGGGTTCTCCATAATACCTTTACGAACAACCTGGGGTTGATGGATCTCGAAACCATTAATGTATATAAGATTTTCATCAAAATTCCCCCCTCTTACACTATACAAGGCGCTAAAATCGTTCCTGGAAGAAACTCCGGGAAGTGTCTTTAATGTCAATAATGCATCGGGAAGCGGTGCCGGCGCCTTTAATATTTCACGGGCTTTGATTTCGAATCGGTTGATCACCGGATCATCTGCCTGAGCAGATACGGACAATTCTTTTGCAGATAACACAATGGGCTCAAGTTCAAAGACATGTTTTTCATGCTTCCCGGTAGCAGGATGAATGGTAAAAGATTGCGATTTATAGCCCATAAAAGAAACATTGATTTGGAAAGTACCAGCTGGTAGCATAAAAGTAAATACACCCAGCTTGTTGGATGTAGTTCCGGTATCCAATTCAGGCAAAAGTACATTTGCACCTGCAAGCGGACTTTTATTTTTTGCATCATGAATAATGCCTGAATATTCAATCTTACTGTTATGTGATTGTGAATACAATGGTACAGATATGAAAAGCAAAAGCATTAACACATAACGATACATAAACCTAAATCCTGTAATTGTGAAAAGTCAGTTTTGTATCAAATTACGCTAATGCGTCTCCCTTTATTAGTTGTTTAGATTTGTAACGAACAAGTTACTCCTCAGGTTCCCTATTTTTTGCAAACATGTTCTTTTTTATATAATTATATTTTTTTTGATAGTACCAAGCACCATTAATCAAATCATTAAATAATGACACCAAACGGTTCAAAAATCCGGGAACATGTTCAATATTTTTACCAAGCTTTTGCATTGCGCCTGTTACAACTTTATCAGCAATTGCTGCCCTCTGCGGTTGACTCATACCAGCATTATGATGAAAGTCGGTTTTGATAGTACCAGGAGAAACAACAAGTACATCAATATTATACCCTCTAACATCAAACCAAATGGATTTAGCCAGTGAAATATTAAATGCCTTTGATGCTGCATAGGTAGAATAAAAAGGGGTACCTCCATGCCCTACAATTGAGCCTATAAAAATTACAGCGCCCCGTTTTCTTTTTTTCATACCAGAGAGTATATAATGACTCAATTGAACTGGGGCCTGACAATTTAAACGGACCAGCTCCATATGGCGTTTTAAATCAATTGATGTAAATTCACCAGACGCACCCATACCCGCATTATTGACCAACAGCCCGATTTCCAAATCTTTGATTTGAGATTCAATAATATCCCAAAAATCA
Organism: bacterium; assembly: GCA_963693055.1. Lineage (GTDB taxonomy): Bacteria > Zhuqueibacterota > Zhuqueibacteria > Residuimicrobiales > Krinioviventaceae. The sequence goes on along the minus strand of OY843751.1, from coordinate 2,075,216 downwards.
GGGTCAGATAAATCCTGAACTATCGGTATTACAGTAACGGAATGCTCTTGTTGTAAACGATTGGCAATTTGCTTCAATTCAACTTTCCTGCGTGCAACAAGAATCAAATCCATTTTGCATGCTGCCAGATATTCTGCAAATGCAAGACCCAAACCGGAAGAGGCTCCGGTTACCAATGCGTATTGCCCGTATTTTTCAACTAGATTCATAATCATTCCACAACTATGCTTTTGCCTGCTTTAATACCAATATTGGTGCTTCAGCAGGACAACCAAACCTGAAAGGAAACCAGTGTCCCATTCCACAGGACGTATAAAGCGCTTTACCATTATTGCGATACAATCCCCACAAATAGCGCTCTATGGGATTACCTTCAAAAACACTGCGCCCATTGAAACCAAATTGTGCACCATGTGTATGGCCAGCCAGGGTTAAATGAACACCCATATTTTGAGCTATATCAAAAGCTGCAGGGCGATGACTGAGCAAGATTTTAAAGGCATTCTCCGGTGCATCTTGCATACTTTTCTCCACAGTCTTGCGCAAAAATGACTGCATATCAAGCCGATGCGAAACAGGATCATCTGCGCCGCCAATATAAACCGGCTGTCCATTTATTTGTATGGTAACACCATGGTCAAGTAACAATGGAACAGGATTATTACCATAAACTGAAATAACTTTATCAATACCACGATAATACTCGTGATTTCCCACACTTGCAAATCCTTTGTGGGGTGTATCCAATTCATTGATCATATTCAAAGCTTTATCAAGCTGATGCAGTTCATCTGCTACATCACCAGTTACAAAAAAGATATCGGGATTCTGGGCTTTAATATCATATAACGCGAGCTGCAACTCATCCAGCTGAAAGTAATAGCCTAAATGCAGATCAGAAAGATGCGCAATCCGTAATCCATCCAAGGCCAGAGGTAAATCAGGAACAGGCACCTCTATGATAGGAACTTTGACTTTGCTATATGATTTAACGACTCCGGTCGCGGCAAATGAAAGCGCTGCAACCGGGAATACGCCTGCCATGCTTTTCAAAAATTTGCGTCTTTGCTCTTTATGTTTAGCATTAGTTACTTTTGATCCAATTTGATAAAACAACCATGAAATTGGAAGAGCTATAACCAGCGCCAGAATAAAAAATATCAGTACCGTGGTGAGAGACCCTCCTATCAAATAGAAAATACCAGCACCTAAAAGAATACCCACCAGCCAGATTAATTGGGAAAATGCAGTTGCACGCGGCAGCCATATGGCAAATTTTTGTAAATAACGTGATTGCCATATACGTTTATTAAAAAACCTCAACATCATTGCAGCGATAAACGACACACCGATTATGATTAAAAGACTACTGATAATGGGGATAATATATCTCAAACCTGCCCGCCTATATTCGTTTGTTTATTAATAAACAATCCATACCTATCAATGTTCCATTTTGAGTATAAAAATATAAAGTATGAAATATAATAGACAAAAAAAAGCCCTGACCACAATAATGACCAGGGCTTGAAAATTATATTTATTATTCTTTATATCTGTGTTTTTGCTTCCAGATGTTCTCCTGGGTCCCCGGTTTCATACTTTGAAGGGCATTTGAGTAAAATTTTGCTGGCAACCAAAGAACCGTCATTTGCAAGAGTTCCCTCTGCTACAACAATTTGCGCGTCATAAATCTGATCAGGTATGACTCCCTTGTAATAAACACTCAATGTATCACTTTCTTCATACATACTGAAACGTAATTCAATATCTTTAGCGTTCCATTGCACGGATTCTGGATCTACATATCCACTTATGCGAACACCTTCACCTTCGGGTAAAGATTTAGCATGCAATTCCGGTACGGTCATATAATACACAGCTGTTTCCTGGAGACCACCAATAATTACAAATCCCAAAGCGAACAGAATAACAACAAAGCCAATGATTATTTTCGGTTTCATATTTCACCTTTTAATTTTCAATTCGAAATAAAATTAACATACTACCGTCAATAAATCAAGATTTAAAAACAAATTTGGGGAAATTTGCAGTATAAACAGGTAATACTCTTTACTTTGAGGCAATAAAATAAACAGAGGGTAGAATAAATTTCGAGAAACCGGGTAAATGCAACAACAGCTTGAAATAACTATGTTTGTTCTGATAATACAATCCGGTAACATTTTCGACATGGGTAAAATGATTTAATAATAGCTTTTTTAATTCTGAATCTGAAAACCCGGCATGAGCTCCATAACGGTTTTCAAAACGGCCCTGAATACGGGCCTGCCAGTCATGCAAATTTTGTTTTAATTTTTGAGAAAATGATTTATCTTTCATCCCAAAATATCCAAACAATCGTGAACGGTTTGGAACCCCTATATAAACCCATCCTCCCGGATTTATCACCCGTTTCATTTCAAACAACATATTATCCACAACTTTAACATGTTCAAGCACATGGAATGAATAAACAATGTCAAAATGATTATCGGTAAAAGGCAGGTTTGCACCATCATAGTTGATCAAATGTGCATATTGCTCAGCCCTGACATCAAATTCCTGTTCAACATCAACACCATGAACTTTTGCACCAAACAGTTCTTGTAATTTGATTGCTTCGTATCCACGGCCGCAACCAACAACAAGAATTTTTTCAATCTTGATGGGCTGTACAACTTTACTGATGATTCTTTTGAATGCAACAGCCTGCGGTGAAAAACGTTTATCTAAACGATCTTGCAGATCCATATTACTTGTGTTTAATATGGTTCAATATTGACAATAAAGACTGATTTTCTTGCGGCATACCCGCTTCTGCTACCGTTTCTTCATCAACTACGCTATAATATAATGAGCGATATTTTTCAGCGATCTTCCAAAGGTTGTAATTTTGCAAAATCTCTATACGTGAATAGGCTCCCATGCGTCCACGTATTTTTTCATGTTTCATCAATACACGGATGGCAGAAGCAAACTCGACATCATTTTCACTATCTACAACAAAACCATAACGTCCATTTTGCAGCAATTCATCGGTTATACCGGGTAAACGGTTTGCAACAACCGGAATAGCACTTGCCATGGCTTCCAATATAGCGTTGGGCTGACCTTCCTGACGACTTGAGTGAATATAAACATCGGCTGCCTGCATATATTCATGAATATTGGCCTGCACTCCCAAAAACTTTATATGTTTAAACAAACCTTTATCATTAATAGAACGCAAGAGATTGCGGGTAAAGGGATCGGTAGGTTCGTCACCCAAACCAAAACTTTTACTCAAATGATTAGGCCCAATAACCAATAAAAGAAAATCATCGTATGTCGTAAGTTTTAATTCATATAGTGCATTGATCAAAAGATCCAATCCTTTTGTATGGGTAACAGAACCAACCGTAAGGAAAATTGTACGGTTGCGAGGCAAACCCAACTGGTGTTTAATTTGTTTTTTCTCATCAGCAGAAACCGGCCTGAACAGATTGGGATCAACACCATTAGACACTTTGGCGAAAAAGGGTTGAGAATTATCAGTACGTCTGCAGGTTCTTTCCAGCAAACGAGATGTAGGAACAAGAATACGTGAATAGTTGAATATTTTGATCAGTATATGTCCCAGTTTACGTCTTCTCACAGTAATGGGATCATCAACATTTAGGTTGGTAATTTTTTGAATAACCGGCAATTTGGCAAGCTTGGCTGCAATATTTACCGGTGCAATAAAACCATGTGAATGAACAACATCCACTTCATGGCGAAAGCGTAATACATGTTTGAACATTTCCCAGCCATAGTTTAAATGTTTCAAACGTGATGATTTATCACGCAACACCCTGACGACTTTGATACCATCAACATAGTCAGTTCCTACCATATCCGGATTATCTGTTCCGGTCAAAACATTTACTTTTATACCAAGTTTCATAAGCTCAAGAGACAACCGATGTCCTTGTAATGCAGCTCCTGAAAATTCCGGTGCATAGTTCCAATGGGTCATTAATACTCTCATCACGACCTCCCCGCCGCTATATTACCCGTATTCGAAAAAACATAATTTGCAAAAGCTTTTCGGGTATTGAACCGAAAAGCACTCTTTAATAAAATTTCTGATCCCTTTAACCAGATTTTTCTTAACAGCTTGCCAGATTTAACAATCAAAGGGAATGTATATCGATTAATAAAAACACTTCTAAATGTATGTTTCAACTTTCTAAATACTGTCAATTCCGGAGCGGTAACGCCATATCGGGATACCAATTCACGACGAATTTCAGGCGCTTTTTGATACCAGACACCTACCGCAAGTCCATACATGGCACCTTTTTCCATATATCCTTCAACATCAATGGGATGGTGGTGCATACAAACCAGTGAATTATAATAATATATTGGAATCCCTTTATCATTCAAACGCCAGGCCAATTCAGTATCTTCAGCAGCTTTTAATTCCAGATCAAAACCACCAATACTGTGAATAGCAGACCATGTTATTGAAGTATTTGCAGCCCGGTACATTTGCCAATCTACGCGCTGCATTTCATCAAAATGAAAAGGCATTTCTGTATCAAACAATCGGTATTGACGATGAATATCAAGTTCGAGTGACATATCAACTCGTCCCATAATGCACACCGGATGATAATGCTGTTCATGCAGTTCAACATGTTTTCTCACCAGATCCAGTTCGGGGATTGTATCACCATCCAGAAATAATAATATTTCGCCCTGGGCATGTTCCATTGCAAGATTGCGAGCGTATCCCGCACCTTTACCGGGTCCCTGAATGATTATAAAATCTATTCGGGTATCTGCCGAAAAAGCAATCAACTGGTCCAGTGTTTCATCTGTCGAAGCATCATCCACAACAATCACCTGATACAGCGATTGGTTATAATCCTGATTTTCAAGTGCATTCAGGGTCCTTAGAATGACATCATCCCGGTTGCGTACCGGAATGATAACAGAGATCCTGGGCAATATTTTAGCATTATCGTTCATCATCTCATTATTATTATCGGACAGAAACCCATTTTTTTAAGTATAAAATTTCAGGTTGTGTAACTGTTTTACTCAACCACAAATAAATTACATACATAACCGCACCACTGAACATAGACAACCAAACCTGATAATCTTTTAATATAAAAGCAATACTCCACATCAACAATAAACCGGGCAGAGGTTTAAGCCATTCTATAGCATTCTGTAAGCGAAAGAATTTACTGGAAAGGCCAAACAACTCGGCAGCCAAAAATACAAATCCTGCAATGACTATAGAAATTGCAGCACCCAAAGCACCCGAAACCGGAACAATAAGCATGCTCATAACAAATAGAATCATAGTACCGGAAATATTGGCAACCAGGTCAAATTTCTGTTGATTAATACTAATGAGCGTAAAAGCCATTACCGGTATAATACCAAAAGGTACAATCAACCAGATCAAAACCTGCAATACAGGTACTGCCCTGTCCATACCCGGGCCATAGAAAAGCACAATCAACTGGGGTGCAATGACCTGCATAATTCCTGCAACTGCCAGAGTGGCAATGGTAATAAATTTGATAGACTTTTGGAACAACTGTTGAAATAATTCTCTTTCAGTTCGGGAAATTCTGGAAATAACCGGAAAAAATGCCTGCCCATATGCTAGCGCCAATGCTATACATATCTCTACCAATTTAAAAGCTGCACTAAAAATACCAGCTTCCGCTTCACCACGAAGTGACGTTAGTAATAAAACAGAGATTGACCAAAATAAACTGTTAAATAAATTAATAAGAGAAAATGACGGGGCATGCTTGATCAAATGGCCCAAGACCTCTTTGTCTGAACGCCAGACTGGACGAACAACTTTGTCACTAGCAAATGCAAAACAAACCGCAAAAGAAACAACTTTGCTGAAAACAATAACCAGCACCAATTCTTTGATTCCGGCGCCTGAAAGAATCATGATCAAACCAACAATAACTTTGAAACTATTTTCAAGTGCGCGTGCAATGGCAATATAACCCATCTTTTCTGCGGCACTGAGCATGGTTTTGCTCCAGTAGAATCCGGAAGCCGGAAAAATTGCAACAGCCATGGCAATAGAAGCAAAAATGGAGTGTTCTCCGGGTTTCAATACAAGACTGGTAGTAATCATCAATCCGGCAAAAAGCATAGATAGCCCTAAACCCAGCAAAAGGCCTTGCCCAAAGTAAACACCCGCTTTGGTTTTATCTTTGGCGATGTCACGAACAGCTACACTACCAAGTCCCATAGATGACAAGGTAGAGAATAAAGAAAATAAGGATAAAGCATAGGCCAGCGTTCCTAAACCTGAAATACCGAGATAGCGTGCCACCATCACCCAAAACACAGCACCGCCTGCACGGTTCACCAATTCGGTTAACCCTCGCGCAACAGTATTTGAAATTATCGATTTTAAATAATTCATATCACCTTTTCCGCCACTACCAATAACCCATTCCCATCAAGGTTTTCGGAACGCATATCCAGCCACATGAGGAACATCACAAAAGGATGCACCAGTAAAAAATAAAAAGGGAAAATCAATTTAAAAAAACGACTGTACTGTACAGTAGTAACAATATCATAAGACCATCTGCCAAATGTGCCATAAGTTTGTTTACTGGTTTTAATTTTAAAGCCGTTTTTCATTAATTTATCCAACAACTCTATTTGTTTATAGTAACGCACATGCTCATGCGGGTATTTTGCATTTGCATGCTCTGTCATTTTGTTTATTTTTCTTTCCAAACTTTTTAAAACCCGTTTTTCTGAGACAGGTACATAAACAATCAAAGTACCATTGGGTTTTAAAATTTTGTGAAAAGATTTTAAAACTTTATCATCGTTCTCAATATGTTCTAAAACACTTGCACAAAGAACATGGTCAAATTCCGTATCCAGTTTTACCTCATCAAGACTACCGGATTCAAAAGCCAGATTGGGGATATGGTTTCTTTTGGCAAAACGTCGGCAATCCTCAATTTGTCTGCTATCTGTATCAATTCCCAAAACCTGAGATTGTGGATAATTTTCAGCAATCCAAACTGCATGTTGCCCCATTCCACTTCCGGCATCAAGAAAGGCAAAAGATTTTTTCAAAGTTTGTTTCAATACTTTACGTAAATACCATTCACGCAAAGTTGTCAAATGAACTGCAATAAAAGCCAAACGTCTTAAAAGACTGCTATTACCAATAAAGCCTGCAATGTCTTGAGAAGTCATTCAATTATCTCTCTGCTAAAACATGAGTCATTTCATTTTGCGATGAAATTCGATTCATACCTTCAATTATAGCGGCCAGAGTAAAAAACACAAGCAAAAGTGTTATGTTTTCCTTGTAACTCTTGTCAGGAAATGCCATAATTAAAAATCCAATAAAGCTTCCCAAAATTCCAATTGCAACAGCAGAAAAATATTTAATTCTACTTTTAATTGCAGTTTTTATTCTTGCAAAAAAAGCAACAAGCAGCCACAGATAAACTGCAAATCCAAGCAGTCCAATTTCAGCCATATACAATAAATAGGTATTATGTACAGCCGCTCTGCGGGTAAATGTATCTTCAGCATCCCAATATTGTTCAAGAACAGAACCATAATTATTGATTCCAACGCCAATAAAAGGATGATCTTTGATTATATTAAACGCAACTTTGGCAGTGGTTAAACGGGTTTTTGCTGAACCCAGGTCATCAGAAGTTATTCGTCCCCATATCACATCTTTGAATGCAAAAATGACCAACAGGAACAAAATAGAAACAGCAAACATGGCTGTTATGGTTCTAAAATTAACAAGTCGCCAAACAAACATAACCGGCACCATAACCATCACAGATCCCAACAAACCGATCCATGAACTACGTGTCAGTGTAAAGATCATGGCAATCACACCCGCTAGTGTAACAATAGACATGAACCAACGCCATGACCGGCGATAACTTACCAGGGCAAGCACCAGTGTCAAAGGCAATAACAAGCCAATATATCGGGCAAGGTGATTACAATGCCCAACGGTACCACCCGGTCGGTTCACCATGGAAGACTGCATCTCAAAAGCCAGCATTTTAGATGACGCTCCAAGACCCAGCATATTGAGCATACTTTGTCCATTAAAAAACTGGAGGGTTACAAAAAAGGCCTGTAATAATAAACCGAAAGACAATGCCGCAATAACCAGTTTCACATCGCTTTTATTTTCCAGATTATTGGCAACAAAAAGAAAAAACAACCAGACTTTGAACAAACTGAACATATCAAAAGCGCTCCACAACAAGTCGCGGGCGTTGATCATGGATATCAGGTAAAATACGAATAATCCTAAAACGGGTAATGATATTACAGGAAAAAAAGAAAAATGAATTTCATGCTTATATTTTAACAGATTTACAAGGGTAATACAAATCAATACAAACAGAAAAATATCAGTCAAACCAATGGTAAACGCATTCGCACCACCGGGACTGGGGTGAAACAAAATATTATAATCGATATTCAGGGGAATTGTAAAAACCAATAAAGCCAGCACAAAACGTCTTGCTTTGCCTACTATTGCCATAGCAAACGGAAACAAAACACCCATTACCGTAAAAACTGCCCATTTAAAATCAAGGGCCCAAACAGCCCATACGGAAAGAATTGCTCCAAGTAATGCAACTGCAATGAGTATTGGAACCGGATTATTCCGGGAAGAATAGACATTTTGAGAAGCCGATGCCACCATTCCCCCTAAGAAACCAGTCGTTTATATAGTCCATCAGGAATATCCATCTTGCGGCGATTAAGGGCAACTCCCAGCACATTGGCTTTAGCAGACATTAATTTCATTTTTGCGGTTTGTGCGTTTTCCCAGCGGGTTTGTCCGGCACAAACTATAAGAATTACACCATCAGATACTGACGCAATACTAAGAGATTCAATAGAGTTCAATACCGGGGGTGTATCAATAATTACATATTTAAAAGTGTTACGCCACTGACGTACCAGAGCGCGAAACCTGTCAGAGCTTAACAATTCGATGGATTTAGATTCAGCACTGCCCGCAGTGATGATCTTTAAATTACTATTATCAACAGACCGGACATATTCTTTCCAGTCTTGATTTTGTTCAATAATTTCGCCCAGGCCCATCTCATCGGGTAATCCGAAATACCGGTGCAGACCGGGCTGTTCAAGATTTGCATCGATGAGTAATATATCATCTCTGTTTGAAAATCTCGAGTTTGAGGATTCGTTATCCATGGGAACAACATTAGATTTACGATTGTGATTTACTAGTGCTCGCAAACTGTCATTAAACAGTGAATTGTTTTCCTGTTGTGCAGCAGGAACCGCCGGTTGCTTTACAAGACCACCGGCCATTAAAAAACTTAGATAAGTAGCTATGGTAGAAGCACCTTCACCATAAGTAGAACTTGTAATAGACAAAACCCGAACGTTGCCACCACGATTGGCGATACGGACATATTCTTTGAGACCGTAAAAATCATTTATGATCTCTTTTGGCAGATCAAATACAAATAAACCATTATCTGTAGTGGTCTCTACAGGGGCAGGCTGACGGAAATATTGTAAATTTTCCTTTTCTTCGATCTGACACAACAATTCATGGACAACGCTCATTCTAGCACCTCAAAAAATCAGTTTATTGTTAATCGGTTCAGGTCCAATCCACCAAATTCATCTGAAATCGATTCCATAATATTGGGAAGCGGTTTAACTGTCGTTTGGGGATGTGGGTGTAAATTTTCAGTCTCTACTTGTTTACGTTGCTTGAGTGCAGTATAATTTGAACGAGAGCTTACGGGTTCAGGACCAGCGGCCATAACCATGCCTTTTTCAAACAATTCTGCAATTAAAATGGAATCTACTTTTTTCATTTCACGACGGGCCGCAAGCATGAGTGCGTTATCACACACCTGGTTTATCAGTCTGGGTACACCATCGGAAATCTTTTTGATCATTTTCATAGACGCTTCGGTAAAAATATCATCACGTTTTGCGCCGGCAACCTTTAAACGATGCTGTATATATTGAACGGTATCATTATAATCCAAACGACGAAGAATGGCTTTTAAGGATATCCGCTGTTTTAATTGCTGCAATTCCGGAGAATCTAATATAACATCGAGTTGAGGTTGGCCAGACAGAATGATTTGTAATAATTTATTCTGCATGGTTTCCAGATTCGAAAGCTGACGGATCTCTTCAAGCACATCTGCCTTTAAGTTTTGTGCTTCATCAATTATTAACAGGGGTATATTCCCTTTTTGATAGTCGTTAACCAAAAAGGTATAAAACTCTAAAAGAATTTCACTCAAATCATCACTCTTGGGTTTAAAACCAAAATCCTGACAAATGTATTTGATCAGATTTTTTATATCCATCGTGGTATTGAATACCCAGGCAAAATGGACTTTTTTATTTAAACCGTTCAAAAGTGTTCTGATGATTGTGCTTTTACCTAAACCGGGTTCAGCAACAATAGCATTAATACCGCGTCTGCTGGTTATACCCATCATCAGGCGATCAAGTGCTTCCTGATGCATTTCGCTTTCATATAAAAAGCGGGGATCCGGAGTAGTTGTAAAAGGTTCTTCTTTTAATTTAAAATATTTAGTATACATGGCCATTCCATTATTCAATTATAATATCCAATTAAGCCATTGCCGTTGTATTGATATTTTCATGGAAAATCTCGCCAATACTGACATTAAAAATCTCTGAAACTTTGCGTTTAAATTCTACAGTTGCTTCAATTCGGTTATTCTCTACCATTGAAAGATATGTAGAGCTGCAACCCAGCAGAAATGCCAGTTCATATTGTTTTAATCCGGCTTCCCATCTTTTAATTTTCAATTGATTTCTCATTTTTTCCTCCAAAAAGGTTTTAATTAATCCACCGTTGCCATTTCATTCATTGAATACCGGGGAGCTTGCAGACGCTGCATAGCGTTTCCAAGACGTCTTGATTCAAAATCCGGTATTGCAGCCAAAATAGGCAACCCCAAACAATGTTGGGCATCTTCCACAGTATTTACCGAGTGATCAAACATCTCGATAAAAAACGCACCGCCAAAGGAAATCATAATCCCTAACACCACCGCCAGTCCGGCAAACAAAGCCTTGTTCGGTTTTACAGGATGAGGAGCAGTCATTGCAGGTTCCAGCACGCGTACTTTGATATTATATTCTTGCTTACTGGCAGCAATTCTTGCTTCTTCACGTTTACGAATAAGCATAGAATGCACTTCGCGTAAATCTTCAATACCAATGGTCAATTTACCAAGTTCATATTCCTGACGGGAAAGATCCACTACAGAATTGACAACCTGATTCATTTTTCCAGCCAAAGCTTGTTCCGTTGCCCGCAAAGCGCGTACACTGGTTTCTTCAGCTCTAATAAACTCATTGATCTCTGCCTGTATTTTTATATTTGTTGATTCTATTGCCTGTGTTACTCGCACCATTTCAGGATGTTTATCTGTATATTTCTTTGCCATGGCGCTTTTTTCAAGTTCAAGTTCAAGTTTGGTTTTCTTTAATTCATTCAGATAATCCATACGTCCAACTTTTTCACTCGATTCCATATTGGGAAATGTTATAGCCTGCTTACCACTTGATAATTGTTCACGAATAACTTCAAGTCTTGCTTCTTTGGAAATTCGTTCAGATCTGGTTTTAGTCAGTTCTTTATCAAAATCAGCTGCAGATGTTACCAAAATCTTGGTTTGTTCATCGGGTTGCAATAACCGTTCATAGCTGCGGTACTTCATTCCCTGCTGTTCAAGCTGAGCTATACGTTCTTCAATATCTGTTATCTGTTTGTCATAAAATTCATAATCTCTGTCGTCTCTGTCAAGTAATGGACGTTGACCAATATATTCACTCACAACCTGCTTTACTACATTTGCAGCATATTGTGGATCATCCGCATCATAGGTTAATACCAGCACATTGGTATCTTTTTCACGTTCTACATTTAAATCTTTGGAAAGTTTAACTACGGCCTGATTATGGAGCATTTCCGGGTTTTCTTCTGCAATTGCTTCGTTGCCAAGTCCCAGAGATTTTAATATTGAAAACTCTTTTTCTTCAGGTTTGTCCATTTCCAATTCCTTAACAACCGGTTCAAGAATACTGTGCATTTTTACAATTGCAAGCTCGGAACCGATGCGATCATATTGGGCCCGATTGCCTGAAGAAACCATACCCAACATATAACTCTTTTCATCTTCACCCTGGTAATTAACCATCAGTTTTGCAGTTGACCGATAAACCGGTGGTAATACAAATGATGCTGCAATAATACTTGCGAAAACCAGAACAAATAATGTTATAATCAATTTTTTCCGCTTGTTCAATATACTCATAAAACTTGTTGGAGATATTGGACTGTCATATCGACTGTACTCAATCATGTTGTCAATCCTATTTAGTGATCAAATAACTGTTACTTTGAGCCATACCAGTAATTATATCTGGACCAAATGTCGAATGGCGGTAGTGCAATATCATATAACTGTGTTACAAAAGAATTGACATCCGCAATAAACGTTCGTGGTACAAAAACGACATCATAGGATTGAACAGGTAAATCATAATTGAGATTTTTACGCAATGTTGACAATGCTAAATCCACCCGTACAGCCTCACCACGACTATGTCCGTCATTGCGGATAAGTAAGACACTACCCAACTCCGCACCACCCTTGGGCCCGCCTGCCGCGGCGATAGCCCTTAACATGGTCATACCTTTTGTTACTTTGAATACTCCCGGATTTTCAACTTCACCCATTACGTATACATCCTGGCCGCCAAACTCCCGTACAAAAACGGTAACATCGGGATTAATCAGAATTTCGCTATAAGTTTGTGTAATAATGTCATCCAATTCTGCTGGAGTCATCTGGATAACAAATATATCACCAACCCGCTGCAAGCTGATTCGGCCATCAGGGCGCACTGTAATTGTTTCGTTGTATTCCGGATTGTTAAAAAACTTTATTTCAATGCTGTCTCCATATCCTAAACGGTAGGATGTGGACTCTGTAATATTATTCTGCGGAGCCTTCATTTTAAAAACTGTACGATGTTTTCCCTGTACCTTTTCCTGTTGAGGATTTGCCGGAGGATTTACAGAACACGCTGTCAATACGCTCAAAAGCATCAGGGTCAAGGTAAGAGAGATTGTATTTCGTACTGTTTTCATTTTCGATTCCGCTTAATAATAAATTATTTAGTAAAAAAATTTAGTAAAAATTTTTAGTAAAAATGCCCAAGACCTGTTACTTGGTCAAGGACATCTTTTTAATAGATTCAAACTCGTTAGAACGTATTCTGTAAAAATAGATTCCGCTTGGTAATGAAACACCATTGTCATCTTTGGCATCCCACATCATTGAATAAACGCCAGCTGATTGTTCACTGCTTACCAGACTGCGTACCAGTTGACCACGTATATTAAAGATAGCGAGCTCTACATGACCGTCATCTTTGAGTGTATACTTAATCGTGGTTCTGGGATTAAATGGATTCGGATAATTCTGGCTCAATTCATAGTGATCGGGTTTGGCAATACCAATTGCTTTTTGAGAATCTGAAAAATTAGTTTCACCAGTTGTAGCCACATCCACCAGCCAGTAATAGTATACAACACCATCTTCAACGCCATTATCAATCCAACTGTAATCATTTCGGGATTGTGCGTTAATTGCACCACTAATCATGGATTCAGTCACATTTACACGTTCACCATCTATAGTTTCACTACGGTAGATGTAAAATCCAAGGTTTTCAGTTTCAGACTGGGTTACCCAATTCAAAACCATTTTTCCGGGTTCAGAATTAACGGTGAAACTGGTCAATTCTACAGGTGTACTTGTACGTTCAATACATCGAACTGCGCCGCAATTGAAATGGTCAATATCGCTTTGCATAGTCCGTATTGGAGAATTACCATAAGCATCTGTCAAGCCGGTAATTGTTGGAGCGTTCCATGTACGGATATAAACCGTATAGGATGCTGCTAAAAGATCATGGGTAAATGTTTTTCCAAAACGACCGTTTGCAGACACGCCTGGTAAAGTTCCATAACCGATATAAGTTGAATCGATAACTACATCATCACCGGTTGCATTGCCCATATCATCAGCTTCGTTAATTTTACCATCAGGACCGGTCCAGATCAATTGTACAAGGTCACCACTACTGTTGCTTCCAACAAGATAGGTAGAACCGTTAACATCAACACAACCTTCATCGGAAAAAGCTTCCAATGTTCCGGCCTGTACCGTTACAACCAGCATGGTTAAAAATATTACTAATATAATCGTATAAGCTTTGTTCATCACAATTACTCCTTTTAACATCTCGTCCCAAGATCAATTGGGTTTCGGTAACTGCCAGTTACGGGTTGTATTGTCATTTTTAATCATAATAATATAACCGTGGCCTGCCTTGAAAGTCATATTAGAAAGAGCATCACCTCGCTCATTCACCCACTCCCCGTCCCAGCTCGTTCCTGAACCAGCTACAAGCCAGGCCACGTCAAAGTCATTAACATTACGCCAATGCATAATTTTATCAGAGACAGCACCATTCAAACCACCGGTTACTGCTCCACTGAGTCCTAAATTGGTGTTAGCCAAAGTTATATCTGATGGATAATACGAACCAACAAAGTTAGGACCACTATTTAATTGATATGTATAACTAGCATCTTCAGCAACTCTGCCAGCAACTGTTACTACAGAATCGGTTGGAACCGGATTTACCAGTTCAATCCAAAAAGCCTGTTGAGGTACAAGTCTGATAGGTGATTCCATATCGCCAGCTTTTCGAAACCATTTACCATCATAATCTGTACCGGTTCCATCAACCAACCATGCCATTTCATATTCACTTCCGTTCCAAACTCTAACACGGTCAGCTTGACTTGAAAAACTGCTACCAGTAAGTTGGGTACCTAAAACTGTTGATAAAGTTGAATCAGATGTAATAAAAGGAACAGATACCAGATTTTTGGCACCGTTCAACTTTATATTTAAAGCACCAATTGTAGAAAAAGTAAACAATTCTGTTTCATTAGCTTTAGCTGTAATTATATAATATGATCCAGTATCAGCTTCTCGTGAAAAATTACTATCTGTATACTGTGTACCTGTTACAGTAGTTAAAGGCGTAGTTGGTGTAAAATATGCGCTTGAGCTTTTATAAATCTCATATGCAGTTGCACCACTTACAGCATCCCAAGTAATAACCAAACCGTTATCTTCAGTATATGCAATTGTTACATCTCGATTAGTTGCAACAGCGGTTGCTTCAGTTGAAGGTTCACTCTCATTTCCTGCCCAGTCATATGCAGTAACAACCATATAATAAGTATCTCCTGCAACCAGATCATGAAATACATGACGATTGACATCACCAACATCTACCATTTGCCAGTTTGTCTGATCACCGGATGTAGTGCCATAATAAATTTTGTATCCTGCGAGATCTGATTCAGCATTGGGGCTCCAGCTTGCTACAAGAGAACCGGCTGCATATACCTGAGTAAAAAAGAATAACACAAATAAAAAAGAGAGAACCGTAGAATGAGCCTGAACAAACAGACTGAAAACGCGTCTATTCTGTTTCATTCGGTTAAATTTGCGTTGATTATATTTCATTACTTCTCTCCTCAAAAATCTTCATTTCTTGTATCTTATTTATTTTCTACCCTTGCTAAAGCAGAGTTTATGCCAAAAAATCTAAAATGATTGCCAATTCAAAAAGCCGCAAAAATAAAAATTTCAAATACTTGTTTTTTATAGACTTAATATAGTGCGAAAATGTCATTGTTACTTTCAATCTTAAATAATGGTATCAAATAAACTACATATTCGTTTACTAATTGGTTATTACAATGGACATATATGAAATACTGTTGACTGTATGTCACAACACTTGAATTTAAACCTGGGGGATGAAATAATTTATGGGGGAAACAAAAAAAAAGCCACCGGCAAAATCTGGAATACAAAATTTTTCCGGTGGCTTATTAATTCTAAATAATTATATAGCTAATGTGTTGAGCGCGCTTTTTTCAACAATACTTTCAGTTGCAGATATAATAGCTTCAGTTTCATTTGGTGACATAGGCTTACTTGCCTGATAAGTAATGCCAAGTTCAGCGGCTACTTTGCGTACTCGATTTGTAAAATCATCTGTAATCAATATTACAGGTAAACGTGGACGCAAACGTCGTATTACAGGAAGAATTTCAACACCCATAATTCCTGCAAGTTCAAGATCAAGTATAAGTAAATCAACATCATTATCCAAAATTTCTGATAATACGCTGATACCTTTTTGAACGAAATGTACCTCGTAATTGGCACCTTTCATACGTTCTTTAAGACCTTCAACAACACCAAAATCGATCGTTCCAACGAGGATCAATTTGGCTTTTTTTAGTTTAATATTTTCTTTCATCATCCCGTCATACACCCTGTTTAGTGAATGGTCTTTAATTTTTCTATTACTGCCAGTACAAGTTTCATGCCAGTAAATGGCACTAAAAGACCATAATATTAAACACAATAAAAACAAAAACTTACAAGTAAATAATATTTTATATGTACAAAAAAGTCATTTTTTAAAGACGAGATGTGTTGCCCTCAGGCCACTCTTGAAAAGAAACTGTGGTGTAAAGTACATATCCCTTGGGTATCTAATGCGGTATAATCCCCCGTTGTTATATCAACTAGTCGTCATCCTCATCACGTACTCCTCTGAATTTAATATTCCGGGAGTCAATTAAACGATATATAGTTTTTCTATTCAAACCCGCCGCATCCGCTACCTTTGTAATATTGTTATTATACTTGTCCAATAAATTTTCAATATATTGTTTTTCAAATGCTTCGGTAATGCGAGCTTTGGCAGTTTTAAAATCCAACTCTTCATTTGTATCCACATAAACACGTTTGGTTGTAGGGCGGATTTTATCTGGTAAATCTTCAGGGCGGAGTTCTGGTCTGCCGGCAAGCGCTACCATTCTCTCCATAGTTCCCTGTAACTGTCTTACATTTCCTGGCCATTCATATTCCTGTAACAAAAGTAATGTTTCATTTGAAATCTTTTCAACTTCTACTACACCAATATCCCGATATTTTTTAAGGAAATGATAAGCAAGAATAGGTATATCTTCTTTGCGCTCGCGCAATGGTGGTATATGGATATGGATCACATTTAATCGATAAAAAAGATCTTCACGTAACTTGCCTGCTTTTACCAATTCTTCAGGATCACGGTTGGTTGCGCTGATAATTCTTACATCAATATCACGTTCTTTAACACTACCCAATCTTCTTACAGTTCGTTCCTGAATAACCCGCAGCAACTTGTGCTGCATTTCTATACTGACTTCGCCAATCTCATCAAGCATGATTGTGCCCTTATCTGCAGCTTCAAACAGTCCGGGCTTGTCTGTAGTTGCACCAGTATAAGCGCCTTTAACATGGCCAAACAATTCGCCTTCTAACAGATTATCCGGCAATGTTCCAACAGCTACAGGAACAAATGATTCGCTTTGACGTGGACTGTGATAATGCAACCCTCGAGCAATTACCTCTTTACCAGTACCGGTTTCACCGGTAATCATAACTGTTGCGTTGGTACGAGCAACGCGTTTAACTGTTTCAAAAACCTCACGAATAGTGGGGCTTGTACCCACTGCACCATAAAAACTGCCGTCATCCGTTAGATCTACTCTACTGCGTAAAAACGCATTTTCACGCTGAATACGTGCAAATTTAAAAGCACGATCAATGGGTACCAGAATATCATGGTGAGTTTGAACTTTTTGTATAAAATCAAAAGCACCTTTTTTAAATGCATCAACAGCTGCAGGTACATTACCATACGCTGTATAAAGAATAACCACCAGTTCAGGATCAATTTTTTTTGCTTCCTCTAGCACTTCAATACCCGAAGAATCTCTTTCCATTTTCAGATCAGTCAAAACAACCAAAGGCTGTTCCGATTTAATAAGATTCACACCGGTAGCGGTTGAAGGTGCAGTTAAACATTGATAGTTTGAATTTTTAAGTAAAGATACAATGGAATCTAATACGCTTTTATCATCATCAATTATTAACAACTTGTTAGAATCCGAGTTGTTGATATCACTCATATGTTTATTCCTCTTACATTTTATTTACGGTTCACCGGCAAAAGTACAGTTACCTTTGTACCATTTTCCGGTTCACTGTTAATTTCAATACTTCCGTTGTGATTTGCAATAATACCATAGCTTATTGATAAACCCAAACCAGAATGATTTTCATCCTTGGTTTTGAAAAACGGATCAAAAACCTGATCCAGATCTTGTTTTTCAATACCAAACCCTGTATCATGAAAAGAGATACAAATATAATCATTCGAAAGCGGATCCAAATTGGTGGTAATTGTAAACTCTCCCCCATCCGGCATTGCTTCAAGGGCATTTCGTATAATATTAATAAAACTTTGTTCAAGCGTAATTTCATTTCCCAACACCTGGGGTAAATCGGGTAACAAAGTTACATGATATGTAATATTACTTTTTAATTGAAGTAAATGAGACAGTTCAACTGATTTTTGCACAATCTCATTCACATCCAAAGGTCTAAAATTTACTCCGGATTCTTTACTGAATGCTACCAGTGCATTGGTAATTACAGACATGGAGTAAATCTGCTCCTGCATCAACTCAAGTTTACTCTTGACTTTGAACAGATTCTCATCACTCAAATCAGTGACCAGTAAACTTCCAACATGATTCAATACCGCTGCCAAAGGATTATTGAGTTTGTGTGCAACCTGAGAAGCAAGCAGCGCAATATTTCCCATTTTATCGTGTAGCAATAACTGACGTTCATTTCGCTTTACAAGTGTATTATCTCTAACATTCAGAGATACGCCATTTATTTTTTGATTGCTAACACGTGGAGATACAGTTATTAAATACCAATGTAGAACGGTATTGCACTGAACTGGAATCTCATAACTGGCAGTACGACCATGCTGATAAGCATCATTGCACATGTCTTCTATATCAACATTCCAAAGACGTCTTAACGCTTCAGATAAAGACATACCGGGTTTTATATCGCTCAATAGTGAATCACAATTTTCAAGTGAGCCAGAGCATGATTCAACGGCTTGCTGCGGATCCAGCTCTAAAAATAAACCCGAAATTCGCTTATCATCGGTTATTACTGTTGGCATCTACAATTAACCTTTATATTTATAGAAACCTGATGGTTATTCATTAACTGAGTTCCGTCTTAAAATCAGGGTCATGGTTGTACCTGATTTGGGAACACTATTTATTTCAATACGACCATTATGTGCAAGTGCGGCAGCATATGCTATTGTTAATCCCAAACCCGCGCCTTTTACACCTTGTTTGGTAGTAAAAAACGGATCAAAAACCTTGCCGATATTTTCGGGTGGTATTCCAAGGCCACTGTCTTTAATTTCAAGACGATATTCAGGTTCTTCAAAGGTCAATTTAATGGATACATCCCCTTGTTCGCCAACTGCTTCAAATGCATTTCTCAACATTTCATTGATGGCCCGCTCAAGTTTTATTTCATTACAAACCATTCGGGGTAAACCTTCTGTCAGCTCTTTTACAGCATGCACGGTTTTAAAGGGACGCTGAAATTCAGCAATGGTAACAGCTCGAGTTACAATTTCAGTTACATCACATTCTACCGGTGTTTCTTTTGCATGCATCTGTAATGCACCAATTTTATCCAGAATATCATAAATTCTCTGCGCCTGACGTTGAATAATGCCAATTTCTTCAACAATCTCAACATCACCTTCTTCTATGGCATTTTCCAGATCCATAGATTGTAAAAAGTCGATTCGTGTAAGAATCACTGATAGCGGATTATTTATATCATGCGCTATTTTACCGGCAAAAGCTCCCAAACTGGTAAATTTATCCTGAATAAAATCATTTAGCTGATCGCCTTCTTTGCCATCATACAATGTCGAGTGCAGCAAAAAAGCTTTAAGACCCGCAATATCCTTTAATCGGGATATGGAATGGATATATTTTTCACCCATTTTGTGTGGATGATCCAAAGTTACATGAATGACTGTTCTATTGCTATTAATAAAATCAGTCAAAACTTTGTTCAAAGCTTCGGATTGGTAAAAATCTAATGAAACAAAAAGATTCTTGCCAACAACACTCTTGCCTTGTGCCATATTAGCAACAGATTGATTGTAATTTAAAATATTATACTCGTCATCAATAACAACAAGGTGGGCAGGCAATGAATTGAAAATCTCAGTTTGGAAATTTAAAAGGGCCTGTAATTCTGAATTTTGCAATTGCTGTTCTGAAACAGGGCCATTCTCTGGCATTTTGTTTTCGGACATGTTTCCATCCTGTCATATACACCGTATTATAGCATATAACCTATTGAATTTTATGAATGTAAAAACAATGTCCATTAAAAGCAACACTTTTTTTAGGATTCTCTTTTCAGCTCCCCACTTTAATGAAAACGTGTCCCATTGTGGCTACAAAACAGTATTTTACTTGATAATATTAACAACAAACACTACATTAAAGTTTAATAATTTTCAAGAATGAATAATGAGCATTTCTTTTCAAAAAAACGGACCAGAAAACACAATTCAAACCCTTGAAATTGCTTTTAAAGAAGCAAAATCAAGAGGTATTGAACATATTATTATAGCATCTACAACAGGTGAAACTGCCAAAGCAGTATTGGAACTACATCCCTCCTTAAGTGCTAATATTATCATTGTAACACATAACACCGGTTTTGCCAAAAGCGGTGAGCAACAATTTGATACTGAAATACGAAAAATGCTAATAAATAACGGGATCACCGTTCATACCGGCACGATGGTGCTACGCAATCAGGGTTCTGCAATTCGTAAATCATTTGGCTATTCTCAGGAGGAGCTCATTAACAAATCGCTGCGAATGGTGGGTCAGGGCGTCAAGGTGGGTATTGAGATGGCTGCTATGGTTTGTGATGCGGGACTTTTACCCCCTACCGATATTATTACCGTAGCAGGTACCGCCAAAGGTGCGGATACTGCGATGATTGTAGCAGCAGAATCTTCCAACCGTTTTTTTGACATTCGGGTGCGCGAAATACTGGCAAAACCCTGGTGAAAATGATGTCAATTGAAACGAAACATATCGCACAACGTACATGTATTGCGTGCCGACGAAAAACAGAAAAGCACAATCTTTTAAGAATTGTATGCGACAACACAGGAAATTTAACCGCTGATTCTGCACAAAATATGAACGGACGCGGTGCATATATATGTAATAATATGGCATGCCTGGAAAAAGCCATAAAAACCAGGGCATTCGAGAGGTCTCTGCGCAGACATTTGAATACGGATGCAGGCCCTCAACTTTTGAATGGATTAAAAAATGAATGATCAAGTTTTTACATTAGTAGGTTTTGCAAAAAAAGCAGGCAGAATTGTCATTGGAAGATCAGCGGTACAAAAAGCGCTGGATCGCAACCAGGTTTATCTATTATTGATTGCAACAGATGCATCAGACAAAATCAGCAAACTGTTCGGAAAACCAGTCAAGGTCTCTGCATTCCAATATGCAGATAAACAACAATTTAGAGTATTATTTGACAGAGAGGTTGCTGTGATAGGAATAACAGATCAGCAATTTGCGTCATCTATAAAGAAACTGCTTCCCCCGGAAGCTAGAATCAATTTTGTTTAAATCGTTTTTTAAGCGCGTATAACAACGGCAGACCCAGCCCATAACAGGCTGCAAGTTGTCCCAATCCGATCTGAAATACCAATACCCAATATGGGATACCTGCCAAAATTGAAACATAGACACTAACACCAAAAGCATTAACCAGCACCGGCGGCAAGGGTGCCAACCAGGGCTTGTTGGTGCGTCGCAGCCACCAGGTTACTATGGCAGCTACCAGCGTTAAAAAACTGCCCGCAAAAATATCGATTGGGCCAAAACCACCAAAGATATTGGCTACCATGCAGCCCAAAAATAATCCGGGTATAGCCTGTGGAAACAGGAACGGCAACACAGTTAACGCTTCTGATATTCGGACCTGAATAGGTCCATAACTGATGGGTAAAAGGACTATAGTCAGGGCCGCGTAAAGCGCCCCAATAATTGCAGCAGTAGTAATATACCTTGTAGGGAACTTCATAAAATGGACTCCAATACAAAAACACAACAGATAACAGAACGACTAGAAAAAGCCTTTGGTACACCTGAATTTGAAGGCCGGGGTAAACCGTTGGGCAGCCTAATATTAACCATTTTATCGCAAAGTACCAACGATAAAAACCGTGATACGGCATATGAACGCTTAAAAAATCGTTTTGACGATTGGGAAGCGGTCATGAACGCACCTGCAACAGAAATTGCAGATGCTATTCGTCCAGCCGGACTAGGCAATCAAAAAAGTGTTCGTATCAAAGATGTATTAAAATGGGTATATGACACCTATGGGACCTTTGACCTGGATTTTTTATGCGATATGAACCCGCAGGAAGTGATAGATACATTCATCCAGCTTAAAGGCGTAGGTATTAAAACCGTCAGTGTTGTGCTCATGTTCACATGCGGTGTGGATATTTTCCCGGTGGATACACATGTCCATCGTATATGTAAACGCCTGGGACTTGTGCCGGAAAACGCCACCGCCGAAAAAACACATCACATGATGCAGCCATTGGTCCCTGAAGGTAAATCCTACTCTCTGCATATGAACTTTCTCCATTTGGGACGTAACGTCTGTTACGCTCGCAAACCCCAATGCGATATTTGTCCTATCAAAGAATTGTGCCCATCGGCAGTAATTTCGGAAGAAACGGCCAAGTAAATTATGTAGTTTTCATCACAAAAGGGGATTTTCAGTCACATGACAGGTAAATCGACCTTTTTAATAGAATAGATTTTCTTGCATCTTTTGAATAATTCTTCTATTTTAAAAAATTAACAACCGGGATGGGGAGTTTTTTTACTACTTTAGCTTCGCATGGGGATATTTTAATGAAAATCAATACAATCAACACAATCAGAGCAGTAACATTGATCGGAGGTCCCTGGGCAGGGGGTATCCTGTTTTACAAAAATTTTAAAATATTTAATGAACCCTTAAAAGCCAAACTATCTCTTGTTATAGGTTTTCTATTTACAATTGCACTGATGGGAATTGCGATTTTGCTACCGGAAAATTGGGTTTCCAATATACCTTCTGTTATCATTCCACTCATTATTGCATTTTTAACCGGAGCACTGGCTAAAAAGCTACAGGGAGAAGCAATTGATGCCAGTATTGAACAAGGCATTCTCCCTTCTACTTTTAAAGATGGATTTTTATGGAGCCTGATTGGGATAGCTCTTTTTGTTGTATTTTTTATTTTGTTTGTATTGATACCCAATCCCAATACGGAAACCATGACATTCGGCACCATACAACATGAGATCCTTTATCCCCAAAAACAGGTAAACGATCAAACAGTAATGGATTTGGGTGAAACATTTATAAAATCCGGCTTTTTCAATAAAAGCCATCAAAAGCATGTTGAGTTGACCATAGAATCTGACACCCTGTTTCTGAACATATATGTTCCCGGAGAAACATTCAAAGATCAAAAAGCCCTCAATTCATTCAAAGACTTGGACCAAATGATTAAACAACAAACCGGACTCGAGTACGTTATGCGCCTGTACACAGGCAATATAATTCAAGGGACTAAAAGAATAGAATAGATACCATTGAGGGGCAAATGAAAACTCGTCTAAATTATCTACAACTCTTGATAATGTTAATTTCGTCCATAACATTTATACACTGTAGTACAGCAAGCCATACAAGCCGGGGTTCTCTTTCTGAAGCAATGGAAAAAGCATCGGACGAGCACGAGGGCGACAGAGCCATTGAAACCGAGGCAGATGTTTATGATCAATACCTTGAAGACGAGTATAATGACTTTCAGGAAACCAGAAATTTTGCAAACAATGAAGAAAGAAAAAATGAGATAAAGCATACACCCAACCCTCCTTCTCCACCTCAACATTTTGATCCCGAGGAAGATAAAGAATACAATACCGGGTATCTGGGTTTAAAAATAGGCTCGGGGCTGTTAAACAGCGGGGATTATACAGGTATACAAAATGTTAATTTGTATATTGCGGGGCATATCAATAAAAAGACATTACTGAAAATTTATCTCGAATATGCCTGGTCGCCGGTTTCCCACACAAACCAGTACGCGTATTCAATCAAAAACAGTGTCAGGATTATCAGTGCGGGTATTGAAGTAAAAGCATATACCACGCCGCCACATACATTTATGGGCCTGAATATGTTTTTAGGCGTCTCGTTTAAAAATTTCATGTACTGGAAATACAAAAACCCAATAATCATTGAAGAAACCATTAATGGCGGATATATTGACCGGGACAGAATCACATGGGACATTCTCAGTGGCAATGAACTATATATCGGGATCGGGGTTAACATTGCACAATTTTATGATGTAAATCTTGGCGGGTATATTTCCCCCGGACTCATATTCTGGGACGCGGATACGTTTCACGACTTTGACAATGATGTATTCAAGACCTTTTTATATATCAAATTCGGACTTGTTATTGAATTCAAACTGCATGATTTCTTTTAACTTTGGGGGTATTGTATTATGATAAAAAAGATTCTACTGATACTTTTATTTTTCTCTCCTGTATTGTTAACAGCACAGGAAACGCAGGAAAATAACTGGGATGAACAGATAAAAAATCGCAATTCCATCTGGCTGCAAGCAGGAGTGGGATTTTCACAAGCTCAGGTTGACAATAAATTTAAAAGAGATCATTTATATTATTTGAATGGCGGATTACATTTCATACCCAACCAATACAAATTCGCTGTCGGAGCAACTACAATGGGAGAAGAAGGATTAACCATTAACTGCATTTGGGCCATGGCAGGGTATAATATATATCGTCCCCAAGTAGATCTATCAATAAATGGGGGCCTTTCAATGACCAATTGGCGTAGGGTTTCAGAATTCACAGGTTATAGTACGTCCAAAACCGTGGATTATAAACCAGGAGTTATAGTCAATATTCAAACTTTGTTTCATATGCCATATATATTGGGAATAGGATTTGAGATAACCGGGAATTATAATCCCAATGCATCTTACATTGTTATCGATTTTTGTATTGCACTTGGGTACTTTGAATAAGCACCAAATTATCGACATCATAAGCAGAATAAAGCATCAATCTAAATAGATTATGCTATTGGATGATTTACCTCTATATTATTGTTTAAAACTTCTAATCAATAATAAATTAAAACAATAATACACGCTATTTACTATTAATGGAGGTAAATCATGGTAAATCAGATATATATCAATCTGCCAGTCAAAGACCTCGATGCATCCATAGCATTTTTCAGCAAAATGGGGTTTACTTTTGATCCGCAATTTACAGATGAAACCGGTACCTGCATGACGGTTTCTGAAAATATATTTGTTATGCTTCTCACAGAAGAAAAATTTAAAACATTTTCACCCAAACCCATTTCAGATGCTACTGAAAATACAGAGGTCCTGATAAGTCTCACACTAAACGAACGGGCCAAAGTAGATGAGCTGGTGCGGGATGCCATCAGAGCAGGCGGTACAGTTTACAACGATCCGCAAGACTATGGATTCATGTATGGACACGGATTTCAGGATCTTGACGGGCATACCTGGGAATTGTTGTATATGGATCCGGAACCTCAGGAAAACGAATAATCAATATTTCGATATTATTAGTACAATAAAAAAGATTAATTTTATAAATTTATTTAAAAGAACAAATATTATTTCGATAATTCTAAAAATATAGTTGACAAATATAAATCAATTCACTATCTTTTAATATGTTTAATTATGATGAAACAATCGCAAATCGTTTGGCGGAATTGGGGCATGTTCATCGTCTTGCAATTTACAGAACGTTAATACAAGCCGGTGATCAGGGATTGCCTGTTGGAGAAGTTCAAAAGGCGTTACAAATCCCCAACTCTACACTCTCTCACCATATCTCCCGCATGGTAAATGTTGGGCTTGTTAAACAAACCCGCAAAAGTCGTACACTCTATTGCATAGCTCAGTATCGTGCGCTTAACGATGTCTTGTTGTATTTACAGGAAAATTGCTGTAAAGGAATAGATTACTAGTTTTTTTTGTCACATTATTTCCATAATTCTAGAAATATAAGATTACGAAAGGTTACCAAACAGTATTTCGATAATTCTAGAAATATAAGTAATATTTTCATTCAAATACGATAAATAATTGAACTTTTTATTTCATCATTCGTATAATAGTCGATTCCAAACAAAATCGGTTTGGTTTTTATTGAATATTTGATATATTAATAAAAAACTATAGGGATTCCCCCTTTATTTTTATATATTCATAGTTGATAATTTTAATAATTATAAACCGGAGATTGTAATGAAAAAACTTTTTACTCTTACTGGAATAATATTGTTGATTGCCATACTGGCCGGCTGTGGGCAAAAAGGTCCCAAACTCCCATTTGCCAAAGAATCTGAACAGTACAGTTTCTTTAAAACCGTTAGTGATTCCTTGGGTATCAAAGCCCTGGATCCTGATAAAGCTGTAAAACTTGTTACTTCAAATGATTTTACAATTTGGTCGTATGATATTATGCCTGGTATTTTTTCAGCTTTTGGCAGATTCAAAGATAATATTTCCAGCATTCCGGTAGATCGTTTAAAATCTTATCTGGAACAAGGTGCAAATGGCGAAGCAGAAAAAAAATTACTTTACGCCAAAGCCATCAAAGAAGGCATTAGTGTTTCAGATAGTACGGTTAACACACAAATGGAAAAATTTTTCCAGAGCAGAGGCGGCAAAGAAAAATTTGTAGAGTTTATAGAACAACAGGGTTTTGATTTACCTTATGTAGAAAATGATGTTCGTATGTCAATGCACATTCAGGAATTCATCAAGAACAAAGTTGAAACCGACCTCGCAATTTCTGATGAAGAACTTGAAAAAGCATACAATGAGCCCAAAACCGCATCTGTTCGTCATATCCTTTTTATGACCCAGGGCAAAACCGATGAAGAAAAACAAGAAGTAAAAGGTAAAGCTGAAGAAATTCTGAAACGCGCAAAAGATGGTGAAGATTTTGCCGCACTTGCAAAAGAATATTCTGAAGATCCAGGTTCAAAAGACAATGGCGGTTTATATGAAGACTTTGGTAGAGGTCGCATGGTTAAACCTTTTGAAGATGCATCTTTTGATCTGCCAATTGGCTCTATCAGTGATCTGGTTGAAACCCAATATGGTTATCATATCATCAAAGTTATGGACCGTAAAAATGAGACCAAACCTCTTGACGAAGTTAAAACCGAACTTGAAGCTCGTTTGAAACAAACCAAACGCCAGGAAACTTATGAAACCATGATCGAAGATTTAAAATCAGCAGCCAATTTCCAGGAACATTTTGATTCGATCTAGATTATATATTGATTATAAAAAAACCCGGTTCTCATTTGACAACCGGGTTTTTTATTATATATAGGATAGTATTTAGGCAGTTTTTACTTTTAATTTATCCTTATCAAATACAGTCTTTTTACCTTCATCTAATGACATTCTTGCCATTTCCACTGCTACCATATGCTGTAGTCCTGTATCAATAGATGCATGCGGTGTTTCCTTTGACCGTAAACACTGTAACCAGTTTAAAAAATGATCGGGCCGTTCAATACCTTCTACTGGTTGCTCTCCCCTGATAACACCTTTATTTTGGGTACCTCCTTCTGCGGTAAGTACGGGTTCGCTCCAATGGTCCATCTTTAATACACCCTGGTCACCATAAATTTTAAAAGTATTTCCAAAGCTGTTGCCACAGTTGGTAGAATAATGTACCATAAAACCTTCAGGGTAAATCCATGTTGCTTCTATATTATCCGGAACATCAAAATGATGTTCATCTTTCCAGGTAGATGTGGTACCCAAACACACACAGCTTTCCGGGAAACTGGTTCCGGTTATATAATGCACCAAATCCAAATAGTGAACACCCCATTGTGGGACCGGGCCATCAGAAAAATCACGATATCCATACCAGGCAGAGTGCTGAACAGGATCAAATGGACGAAAGGGACGATTGAACAAAAACTCTTTCCAATCGAGATCTTGTTTTTTTACATCCTTGATATAAGAATACCAATAGGGCCGACCGGTATTGCGGTTTTGTTCTACACGACTCACTTTACCCAATTTGCCGGATTTGTACAACTCTTTACACCCGGTAAATGATGCCATGCTTCGTAATTGCGTTCCTACCTGGCAAATGGAACCTGCGTCTTTTACTGCCTTGACAGCCTTTTTAACGGTTTTAAAATCCATGCCAAGCGGTTTTTCTGTATACATGTCCTTGCCGGCTTTGGCGGCATTTAATAAATGTGTAGCATGCTGGTGGTCACAGGAAGCAATCATAACCGCGTCAACATCTTTTAATGCCAACAAATCGAGATGAGAAACAAACTGACGGGTATCTCTGCCATACCATTCTTTTGCAAGTGAATTGGCTTTTTCCCTTGCAACACGATAAGGATCACAAACAGCTGTGACTTCAAAATTCATTTCTTCAACATGTTTTTGTATTCCCGGCATGTGCGCTTCAGTCCCTCTGCTGCCGCATCCAATAATTCCAATTGATATACGGTCATTTGCACCAATAATCCTTTTATAACTGCTTACACTGCTGGAACTGCACGCCATTGTCAGTCCGGCACCCGCCGCAGCGGTTGTTCCTATAAATTCTCTGCGTGTGATTTTGGACTCCATCACAACCTCCTGTATATTTGTATTATTTTAATTCCTTGATATAAATATTGGTAAACTCGATCGGGTCTCCATGATGCTGTAATGCAATTGGCCCTGTTTTCGCCATACCCGGAAGATGTGCATTTCGGATAACCGTAACGCCATTAAGCTCAACGGATACTGTTTCATCTATTACGGTTATTACAAACCGGTTCCATTTGCCAATGGGATTATCAGCATTTACTATCGGAGTAGCATCTCGTCTTATATGTGGCGGCATGGACTGATCAGTACGATATCCCCAAATCTCACCCGAACCTACCGGCCAGTTCCAGATATTGATTTGATTCTTTGAATGTCCACGAATGTATATGCCACTGTCGCCAGCATCTTTGACCGGTATCGTGATTTCTTTGCCCTTTTCATCCTTAAGGGTAGATCCATCAGGTAAAATAACCGGTACATTATCAACAAAAGGCTCCATGGGCTGACGCCAGTCTACCATGAATATAAAATTACCATAAGATTTTTCTGTCCACAGATGTTTGTCTTCTCCCTCTGCCTCACTTTTACCATCATAGACAATCACTCCGTCTTTGACAAGCCAGTGGTCTTTATTGCCGGGGACCTGTTTCCAACCGCGCAGATCAAGTCCTGTAAACAGAGAAACAAATCCATTGTCAGATTCTGCAATAACATCCTGAGGGGGATTCGTACCCGGCAGTTCCATGATCTTGACATCACGAAAATAGATCAAAGCTCCCTCAGCTTCCAGACAAATATAACCTTTGCGAGGATTCAAATCATATGCACGGGTTACAACCTTGCCATTAACAGCCAGGGTTACTGTACCGTCTCTGCTCTCAATGCGATAATGGTTCCACTCGCCTACCGGATTCGCACGTCGCTCCTGCGGCAATGAGCGCATCCAACCGTTAGGATGGATGGGATTCGGCACCATAAACGCGCCCTGGATTGAAAAGATATCTCCGTCGCTGGTATAATTTTCCGTATAGCGACCGTCGAGAATCTGAATTTCGTGAGATTTGGTAAAGGGCTTGCCCGTTACCGGCAATGGAGCAGAATGGATAAACACACCGGCATTGCCTTTTTCCTGCATATGCTTATAGTCCAGTTCCATGATAAAATTTTCATACATTTGTTCAGTTCGCAATACTCCTATTGGCAACCCGGTACATTTGATCATACCGTCTTCAACAGTCCAGGTTTCTGGTGCACAGTTGACATTCACCCATCCGGAGAGATCTTGTCCGTTGAACATGGGCGTAAAGTATTCCCCGGCGAATAAATCAAAACAAAATATACCCAAAATCAACACAACAAATATTAACTTACGCTTCATAGAAAATCCCTTTACTAAACAAGTGTAGTATTAATTTAAATTAAATAACAAGATTTCATCAAAAAATGCAAGAGAATAAATTATGCTACGAAAACAATCAAAAACAAACAGTTAGACATTATATAATCTATCAATTTTCTACTAAACGCAAAGAAAACATAAAAAAAGTTTAACAACGGAATACACTAAACACACGGGAAAATTTACTAATTTTTTGTAAATTTAAATCTCAAATTTAAGACTGGATTATCCTAAAATTAAATCTTACACTTATTATTAATATTTTTCCAATGCTAGACCTAATTATTGTGGTTATATGATCAATCATTTTCTTCTTGTCCATAATCAAGTGTACACCATTCTTTCATACTCTAATTTAGGATAATGACTAAAGTTTACAAGATAACCAACTTTATATCCTGTTATTTTTAAGGAATTTATCAACTGAGCTCGATGAATATCGGACAACTCTTTTACTGCCTTGATTTCAAGAATTATCTTGGAAAAACAAATAAAATCAGGTATATATTTTTGAAAAAGTTTTTGGTTTTTATAATGGATATCGATCCCTTGCTGTGACAAAAAAGGAATCCCTTGCATTTTCAATTCTAATTCCAGACTCTCCTGATACACTGCTTCCAAGAAACCACATCCCAATTCAGTATACACTTCAAAACATGCACCAAGAACTTTATAACTCTCAGCCCCGTATATTAACGACATTTCTCCCCCTTTTTATTCATTTTCCAGTTGTTCAGAATGAATATTGGTTATTAAATAAAATTAAATGATCACATTTTTACTACTTACATTAAAAAATCAAAAAGGATATTTAAAATTTGTTTCCGTGTTGTTTCGCGTATTTCGTGGTTAGTTGAGAACCAGAAATCTAAATAAATTTAACATTACCGACTTTATAAATATGTACCGCATTGTTGTGTAGAAAATCAAGCGCTGTTTGTAATAGTTGATTTTTCTCAATATTGCTATTTGCGCCAAAACGGTCCAGCACAGAAGCGAGTATATGCTTTGCAAGTATTGACGATCCTACCGCCATTTCGATGGATGTGGCGTCATTGCCCATGGTGATCTTGTTCAGGGGAACATAGTTCAACCAGAGTCCGAGTGACTGTACCAGAAACTCGGGATTCAGAATGGGCTGCCAACAAATGTCGATATAGATATTGGGGTGCTTCTTGGCAAGATACGCGGATTCCTGTAAAAACGGCCAGCAATGGAGCATGACAATCTTTTGATTTCTATATCTGCGGGCCAATGCAGCCAATGGTAACGGGTTTGAATGGGGCATATTGTCGGTACCCACATGCACCTGATGCGGCCAGTTCAAATCATCTGCCAGTTTGCAACATTCATTTACAACCCAGTCTTTAAAAAAGATTTTTTCTTCTTTTGTTGAGGCACCATCAAACTTTATATCAGAGTCCTCATGTACTGCAAAATCCAGATCGCGACGATAAGCCTGCAGCTGTTTGATGCCTACAGCCTCTCTATCGCTTGCCGCTTGAAATATCTTTTCAAGAAACAACCGCCATGATGCCGCATCCACAGGCTCTACTCCGGTTAACCGGGTTAGATTTTGCCTTCTTTCAGAATCTTTATACATGTCTAATAACGGATCAATACGCAAAACCGTATCGGTAAAGGCCATTTCTGCGGCAGCCTGCATAGTATTGGTTGAAAAATAAAACTCGGGATGAACAGGACGTATCAGCCGGGTAAAATGTGCTTTTTCCATAAGTCTCTTGTACCAACCGAACAAATCGGCATAATTTGCGGCAACAGTTTGACTGGTTTGACGAAACAGGTCAGCATCCATTTCATGGATATCCATATCATAAGCAAACCGTACTCCCTCCCGCAAGCACATATAAATACCGGTGAACTGTTGTGGAGCAAGGATTTTTCGGAGCAAGGGTACACACCCGGCACTATTCTTTTGCGCCAGTGGAAAGATATCAGCTTTGGTCCCATTATCCAGTACAATTTTATCCGGAGAAATACCATTGTTGTGCAAATTCCCAGTCATATAGGGATCGATAATCAGATCAACCAGGTTTGTCTTTTTTGAAGGTAACGCACCGGGTTTGAAATCGGCAAGATATCCATTTTTGTTATTACCGATGGATGCAACACTGCCCCAATGCTCGTGACTACAAAAATTAGGCATGGTAAGTATTACATCCAACAGCTCATTTGTAGAGGACTTAACCTCTCCTGCGATCCCGTAACTTGCCGGCAAGGTTCCTATTCCCATTAACAATCCAGATGAAAAGAATTCTCTGCGTTCCATCTTGTTTTCCTGGTTAGTAATTTATGAATATTGCCAACTATGAATTAGCTCTATGCACACCCTGTCATTCTTGAAAAGAAACGTAAATTATACCATTTCCAGGGGGTCCATATATAATGTTCTTCCCAACTCACACTTTCTTCGCCGGCAATTGTTATATTTTCCAATTTTGCATACATTCCAATTTGAATAATTTCAGTTTGAAAATAAGGAGTATAAAACCCAATTTTATCATATTGAATATTATCAATAATATCAATAGAATCACAAAGTTTAAATCTCTGTTGAATATCTAATTCTGAAACATTCACAAATCGATTGGGCCTGAAAGCTGCACTTTTTATTTTAGATTTAGAATATTCAGACACATGATAATTTGATACATTGGCAAGATAAAGACTGCGTCTGGATAAATATGGGCCAATACAAATGAACGCAATGAAAACCCAGACTCTGATTTTAACATTCTTGTTAATGATAAAAAATCCCTCAATTGGCTCAGTATTAGCCTGGCACTTTTATGCCAGGCTAATATCTATTCCTATTACATTTTGTATGGATTTTAATCTCTAGTACAATTCACCATCTTGTCTTTTATAACGGTATGGCAAATACTGCGGCTGCCACATGGCCTGTTTAACCATTTTACGGAGTTCGTCTTCATCTTTGCGCAGACCGAGTTCACTGTCCCGCGCTTCAACCGCAACTGCGACTGCCACATTTTCTGATACCTGACGTATCTGGTCGATTTGCGGCAGCAGTCTGCCGGAATCCAGTTCAGCTTGGGTAAGCATATCGCTCAACGCACGGGATGCTGCAATAAACATCTCGTTTGTGACTTTGGGAGTACCTGAAACCAGCGCACCGAGTCCTACTCCCGGAAAGATATACAGATTATTACACTGCGAAACTATATGCGATTTACCATTATACTCTACGGGAGCAAACGGACTGCCGGTAGCGATCAAACAATTACCATACGTGGCTTTAATGGCAGTCTCGGGCACGCATTCAGTTTTGGCAGTGGGATTAGACAAGGGCATGATCAAAGGCAGATCAGAATTTTCAGACAATTGTTTTAAAATCGTTTCATCAAACGCACCGGTTTGTCCGGTAACACCAATTAATGCAGTGGCACCTGTATTCTTGATTGTGTCTAACAAGGTAATTTTATTGGGATTTAAAAGTTTCCATTCTCCAACCATTGCTCGGGATTTTAACAGGAATTCCTGTTCTGCTGTAACTTCCATCCCCTCAACCAAAAGACCGTCTTTATCTATACCAAATATCCTGTCTCTGGCTTCCTGCTCACTCAAGCCTTCAGCTATCATTCCGGCAACAAGTTGTCGGGCTATGCCCAGCCCTGCTTGTCCCTGTCCAAAAATAACAATTTTTTGATCACCTAGTTTTTGCTTTTTAATTTTCATTGCTGACAGAAAAACACTCAATGCGACAGATCCGGTTCCCTGAATATCATCATTAAAAGATGTAATACGCTCCTGGTAGCGGTCCAGTACGCGGAACGCATTATTTTTACCAATATCTTCCCATTGCAAAAGGGCACGCGGAAAACGTCTGCGCACAGCGGCGACAAATTGTTCTATAAATGCGTCATAGGCATCACCGGTCAAACGTTTTTGTCTCACACCGATATAAAGCGGATCTTCCAGTAATGTTTCGTTATTGGTGCCCACATCCAGCATTACCGGCAGTGTATACGCCGGGTGTAAACCCGCCGCGGCAATATAAAGACTGATCTTGCCTATAGGAATTCCCATACCGCCGGCTCCCTGATCACCCAAACCAAGAATGCGTTCTCCGTCAGTTGCAACAATCAGAGAAATATTGCTAAATGAAGCATTTTTCAAGATCTCGTCTACATGGTGAATGTTATGCACAGACACATAAATGCCTCTACGTCTTCTGTACAAATGGCTGAATCTTTGACAAGCCTGACCAACAGTCGGCGTGTATACAATAGGCAGCATTTCTTCGAGATGGTCTAATAGCAGACTGTAAAATAAAGTTTCGTTTCTGTCCTGAAGCGATATCATATAAATATATTTTTCCAGGGCGTCCGGTTTTGTGCAAAAATTAGCATAGGTACGCTGCTTTTGCAATTCTAATGAAGACACACCATCCGGCAGCAAGCCACACAGTCCCAGAGAATAGCGCTCATTTTCCGGAAATGCAGTACCTTTGTTATAGATAGGATGTTCAGTTAAAAATAAGCCCTTGAATGGTACCTGCACATACATCTCTCCGGTAAACGGATCGATTCTCTCTGTATACTCTAACATTTTCCCTCCTAAAGGATTTATTGGATTGGATAATGGTTGTAATATGAACCCAAGGAACAAGCATCCGGATATTAACCAGTTACCAGCTAAAAAATAACGAGTTTAATGACAAAAAGCCATACTTTTTTTTAATCTTAATTTGTTTTAAATTTCAAGTATCCCAATGCATCGCTATGATTCTACCTGTTCCCACACCAAAACTCTTTCTAAATGGATTTTGTGAGAGATCAAATAGAAATACTTTATCTGTAACGAATCAACAGACTACAAATACATAATGCTCACTCGGTTCCGACAGGAAAGTATCCGTAACCTTAAATGGCACATACTACCTCACCATTTGTAAGATCAATACATGCCAATACATTGGCTTTGTCATCTGTCATCCACAAAGCCGTACCATCATGAATTATAGCGATTGTAAATCAAAAAATATGGGGTGTAGAATCCTGAATGGTATCAGGAAAAGCAAGTTGTAGATTATTCAAAGCAGGCAAGAACAAGAAAAGACGAAAATAATAATTCATCACGCACCTTTATTTAACATATTGTATAGCACAAAACGTTTTAAAGGTACAAGATATTTTAAAATCCATCTATTCGTTACACCCTTTCAACATGTAACGTGAAACATACCAATTACTCTTCCGTGTATATCATTCCAAACTTTGACGGCCTGAGGTGTAGGGAGAATACTAACGTTACAATGTTGTTCTTTAAAAAACTGATCTGCTTCATCAGATAATTTTGCAAGTCCATATTGTCCGCAGCCAATAATTACTGACTCGGCACCATATTCATACATTGCTTCTGCTTCGGGTTTGGATATATTATGAGAAGTACCATAAATTTCTTTTGAAAGACGCTTTTTCCTTTTCAGCACATGTCCATGTAAGTTGATATTAATATCATGATTAAAAGCTTCCCCTTCGATAGTAATCCACCCAAAAGAAGTTTGATCGATATGTGGGCGCATATCTTCCTCCTCTAAAATTAAGGTGATTTACAAATATTAACAGTGAAATGACAATTAAATATTTCATATTCGGGGATTATTTCGAAGCATTAAAAAAATTGTCAGAATATTACTGCATTAAAATTACACCCCACTCGGCTACTGAGAATCCTGCCCTTGTAAATTGTGGAATCTGAATTTGATCAGATTCTGAGAATTCTAAAGCTGGGGCAATTACATAAAACAGTCGTAATACAGAATCCGGTTCGGGCACTATTTGTAACTCTACATAAGAATCTAATTCGGGAGACATAAGAGGGGAAATTTTATAGTAATCATATTCAGGCAGTCGAGTCATCCAATAGACAGTAAAATCATGAATCTCAGAATCATTGAATCCAAAAGCTGTCATATTATCAACAAAAAAGGATTCTAAACTATCATGAGAGACAATCCATTTTTGTTCAACAGAAAAATACGGTAAATTACATTCGTAAAATAGATACCCATATGTACCATCAATCATACCATCAGATGATATAGTTACGTCCCAACCTTGATTATATTCAGGCACTGAGACAGTAACCCTGCCACCCATGGGAAAATTCAGTTTTACGGAAACATCTGTAATAGTTTGAGGATACAGATAAATATTGGGTTTATAAACCTTGAGCGTATCGGTATCTGTTGTATTTGTGCTAACCGGATCTTTGTTGGTTGTACATTGAAATCCTGAAAATAGAATCAAGATCAACAACATGTTCTTTTTCATCATAAATCCCCCTAATGGTTAATCGGAATAAATCACACCCCATTCCACTATAGTAAAGCCGCTTCTCGTAAACAGTGGAATTACGGGTTCTTGAATCTTAACCAGCTCGTTTTCGTTTAATCCTTCTATCAAGTAAACAACACGAAGCACACTGTTGGGGATGACTGACAATTCAAATTTGACATACTGTTCGATCAGATCAGTATAGACCGGACATATTTTATAATAAGAATGATCATTGAGCAGAGGAATCCAATAATCTAAAAAATCTTTTATCTCTGTTGAATTAAAACCATAGGCCTGCATGTTTTGCACAAAAAAATCGTTCAAAGATGAACGCTTGACAATCCATCCATCAGGTTGAGTTATTGCAGGAATAGCAGATTCATAATACAGATAGCGATATTGGTTATCAATCAAACCCGAAGGCTCAACATGAAATGACCATCCATTTATGTATGGAGGATCAGAAACAGTAACACGCCCCCCTTTGGGAAAGGACAATGCCAACGTCATATCACAAGCACTTGGAGGATAGATATAAATATTGGGTTTACGGTCAATGACTGTGTCCGGTTCTGCAATATTAGAGCTGAACGGATCCTTATTGGTTGTACACTGGAAACCAGAAATCAACAACAATACAAATAACATTATCTTTTTAAACACGGTTAATCCCCTTTATGGTTATGCGATATACTGAAAAACTATTCAAAAAGACCAGAAACCAACAAGGCCTTGCGAATACGTTCGTCATTTCTTTCATCCGGGCCATTATCAAAACTTTGTTTTTGTATGCGAAAGGCGTTTTTAGCAATATCATTATCAGTTCCAATTCCAATAGTAATGGTAGGACAAGAAGGGAAATATGACATGACATAAGCATAGAACCCGCCAATATATACCGGTTCATCAAAGGCAACAACTACAAATGCCTTGTTATAAAATTGGGCCTCTGATTTCATTGAAAGATCAAAAAAATCGGGTTTTCTGTTTTCTTTTAGAACAATATAATGATTATCAAAATCATAGTGTTGAATATCATTGATTGTTAATAAAGGCTGTTCTGCTAATTGAATGTTTTCAATTCCACGTTCAAGGGCCTGAGATATAGTCAGGGAGTCTTTTGTCAAGTAAATTGCAAAAGTATCAGAATCAACGGGTTCAGTCGGTGATTTACTTGTAGAACATGCTGCTATAATTAAAAACAATACGGCAAGAATGCGTTTCATATTAATCCCCTTAATTTGGTAATTATATATAATAACAAATAAAAAACGCAAAAAGTTCCATAAATTAAAAAACCTTAAACCCCGGTAAAGTTACAAACAAACCTTGTTCCTTCAACATTTTCAATGTCAAAGCTACCATTTAACTGTCGGGTTAATACGCGTATTAAATTCATACCCAATGTATCAGATTTTTCATGATCGAGATCTAAAGAAAAGCCAACACCATCATCTGATACAACAAGTTCTTTTGTTCCAAATGAATCCGCCTTTAAACTGATTTGAATCTTTCCTTTCCTGCCTGCAGGAAAAGCATGTTTTAACGAATTGGTAACCAGTTCATTGATTAATAATCCGCAGGGGATGGCATTATCAATATCTAACTGTATATCCGTTACATTCACATCAAGTTCTATCTTGCCTGTAATTTCATAGGAATAAAACAAATGCTGAACAACAGAAATAATATACTCCCGGAAATCAATATTAACAAAATCCTGGCTTTGATATAAACGTTCATGCACCAGTGCAAGAGAATGTACTCTGTTTTTTGCAACCTGAAATGATTCAAGAGATTGCTTGTCCGTTAATTTTCGGGATTGCAGATTTAAAAGACTGAGTATAATTTGTAAATTATTTTTAACCCGATGATGGATTTCTTT
Source organism: bacterium (assembly GCA_963693055.1). Taxonomy (GTDB): domain Bacteria; phylum Zhuqueibacterota; class Zhuqueibacteria; order Residuimicrobiales; family Krinioviventaceae. The sequence goes on along the minus strand of OY843751.1, from coordinate 2,036,704 downwards.
TAATAATACTTCTTTTTCTGTTAATGATTCTTCTATAATCTTTTCAGCTTTTATTCTGTCATTTAACTCTTGTTGAATTTTTTCATACAAACTTGCATTATTCAGTGCAGTGGCCATTTGATTTGCAAAAGCAGAAATTGCCGGCACATCTTGTTTAAACAACTCGTTACTTAACACACAAAAAACACCTACAACAGCATTATTTACAATAACAGGGGCAGCAATAAACTGGTTAACTTTCATCAATTTTATTAGCTGAGGAATAAATAAATGCATTTTCTTGGGTAACATTTGTTTCAACATGGCCGATACATTGTCACAAAATAAACTTTTTCGATTATAATAAACTTTGTTAAGCATGGAAACATCATTAATTGACAGACGAAACTTTTTTGCGTCAATTTTTAATAATGATTCAACCATTACTAAGCGATTATCTTCAAAACCATAATAATCAAGAAATGCATTTTTCCCTTCATCATCACATTTAAACAACATTGTATTATAACCCATCTCTAACAACAATGTTGTAAGATGATCAAAAATATCTTTTTTGCTTAATTGCTTCATCATTGCATGTGAAGCGCGGTTTAATACATGCAAAAGCATTTCGCTTTTTTTTCTATCTGTAATATTTCTTGCAATACCTTGAATTTCCTTTGGCAGTCCATCCTGTTTAAGCAAACGAGAGTTAACTTCCAACCAAATTGCTTCACCACTTTTACTAACAGTCAATAATTCATATGGCCCTGTTGTCATTTCTCCGTCTACTTTTCGCTGCAGCATTTGTCTCGCTTCAGTTAAATAAGAGGCATCTACTAGTTGAGATATAGGCATGCCAATTATCTCATCATAACTATATCCAAACAGTTCAACGCCCAGCGGGTTAACCGATGTTAGTAGACCTGACAAATCATGTGTATATATTATATCATTTGCATTTTCAAAGAGATATCTAAAACGTTCTTCACTCAATTTGATCTGGTTCAAATTATTATAGTGTTCGGTCATATCTTGAATAGTTTCAAAAGCACCAACAATATTACCTTGTTCATCTTTGATAGGCATTGCAACAAAATGAAGCCATAACCCATTTTCGCCTAATCTTGGGAAAAAATCTTCACCTTCATAAGCGTCCTGCATCAATGAAGAAGGTTTTATTTTGTCCCCATACCACTCTTTAATATCTTTACTGGGATCTTTTTTTAACATTAAATCAATTAAAACTGGTCGATGCTTGCCATAAAAAAGACTCCAATGGCCTTTGGTACCCAGCATATCATTTGCAGAAACACCTGTAAGTCTTTCACACGGTTGATTCCAATAAAATACCCGGTGATTGGTATCTATAATAAATTTTGGAATTGTAGTACTTTCAAGTACCTGAGATAATAATTTTCTATTTAATTCAAGGGGGCTATAAAAATCTGAATTATCATTATTAACAAAAGAGATATCTAGAATAACAGATTGTATATGATCGGGTTTATTGTCATCAGTAAAAATACAATTACCCTTTTCAACAACATGTATAATTTTCCCATCATGAGCTATAATACGATAATCAATCTCAAATTCATTGTGATCTAAAGTAAGGTTATTGATACAACTGGAAATTTTATGTACATCGTCCTTAAATATCCAGTCCTGATAATACAGGTTTAATGGAATGACTTCAAGACCAAGTAACTTGCCCATCATCAAATTACTGTGTATAATTTTACGTCTATTTTCTGCACTAGTATGGACAATTGGCAGATCAAGATTATTATTTATTTTGTTTTCTAGCAGAATTATAAAATCTCCTAAACAAGTAAAAAAACATAAGCATAAACCATTCCAAAATATTAAATAACACTTTAAATTAAAGTTACAAATTCATTCAATGGTTTTTTTGATATTAATGGTTGATCAAAATCAGGATTCGGAAATCCTGCAACAACAATAGATAATGCTTTTTCGTTTTCAGGACGATTAAGAAGGGATTTCAGGAATCCCATTTTGGCGGGTGTATAAACGAGTGATGAAAGGCCGGCGGTATGAATGGCTGTTAAAAGCATACCCAAAGATATACTTGCAGATTCTAAAGGGTAATAATGTCTAACAATGGTTCCATCAGATTTCAAGTCATATTTTTTCATAAATAATATAATTAAAAAAGGGGCTTCCTCAAGAAAGGGCTTTTCAAAATTGGTTCCAAAGGGTTTCAGGGCATCTAACCATGATTGCGGAGCAGTCCGGGTATAAAAATCATATTCAATTTTTTCTGCTTCTGTTCGTATCTGTTTCTTTATTAAAGGATCCGTAACAACTACAAAATGCCAGGGTTGTTGATTGGCCCCACTGGGAGCAGATGCAGCAACCCTAATGCAATTTTTTATAATATTCACAGGTACTGGCGTTGAGGAAAATTTTCTTACAGAACGACGTTGCTGCATATTAATTAACATTTCATATACACGCTGTTCCATAATCTCCTGCTTAATTGGATCATTTGTCATATCATTGATGATGCTCATAAAACCTCTTAATAATAGAATCTAGTTTCAGGATACTGGGAAGATTGCAAAAAAAAAGTTCAACTAGAAACAAATTTAAAAAGATTATTCTTCTTAAACAATATTTATAAAAGATTTGTTTGTAAAACGGTTAAAAATGCTTTCAATAAAATGATAGATTACAAACAATTCGAATGAAAAAGGAATGTATCCCAAAAATCCAAGAATTGGCATCTCAAAAACATGCAAAAAATCAACAAAGGGCACATGATAAATCCATTTGGGATAAGAATAATAATTCCAAAACTCCCAAAAGAAACCGGTAATCAAACATCCAAGAGCTAAAGAGATGACCGGTCTCCAGTCTCCCGTTTTTAAATAATACAATAAGGAACGTCTTCCCATCCATACATTTAAAGATTCAAAAACCAAATACAAAGAAACCCAGGCAAAGGGATAGAAATAACGCGGCCAAAGCATTAACAAAAGAAAGCCAGACATACCAGCCAATAATAATGAAACAGTTAAACGTAACGTGGATTGAATCGCAGGCCCTTGTTTTAAAGTTTTCACCCATCGAAACGAGCCTACAAGTTCAGCAGTTCCAAAGACCGCTGGAATTACTGTTGAAAAATTGATACTGGCAAAAATAAAATATTGTAAATCCGTAAATGATTCACGCCCCAGGTAAAACCAGTTTTGCATTCTCCAGTTGATCAACTCAAAGAGCCACCATACCGGAGCAGAAATAAGAAATAAACATATATAATGTGGTACAGATCTAAAATAAAGCGATGTACCCTTGCGAACAAAAACCCAGGCATCAATTACCAAACAATATCCAAGCCAAAGGGGGAAAAAAAAGAGATGTGAGCGCATTCCAGGTAAAAACCAGTTAAAAGCCCAACCGGTAATCATTAAAACAAAACCCAATACTCCCCATAGTGGGAACTTTATTATAATCATAAAACACATCTACTTTATTAATTAACAATACGTATTCAAGAAAATTTATTCCAGGAAAAATCCTAAAAAAACCGGGAAGATATGAGTCTATTATACTGTTACTAATTCAAAACAGCAATTAATGTAAAACAATTGATGTTTATTTTCCTTGCAATCCTCCTCCTATAGCTCCCAATCCATCATTTGGGAGCTATTTTTATTAGAAATATACTTTTTGTATTGTTGGCAGATTATTTGTAAATTCTTTGATACAAATGAAAGATCAATAATGCAGAACGATATTCAAAAAGCAGCAAAGTTCATTACAGCATCCAAACATTGCATTGTTTTTACAGGAGCAGGAATTTCAGTAGAAAGTGGGATACCTCCTTTTAGAGGTCCGGATGGATTATGGTCAAAGTATGACCCTACTTGCCTGGAACTCGACTTTTTTAATACGCACCCCAAAGAATCATGGGAAAAAATATATACTATATTTTACGAATTTATGGGCAACGCAAAGCCCAATGCAGCTCATATCAAACTAGCTGAACTTGAAAAAAAAGGAATTATAAAATCCATAATCACTCAAAATATTGACAACCTTCATCAGGATGCCGGCAGTAAAAACGTTCTTGAATTTCACGGAACAACAAAACGCTTTGAATGTCAAAACTGCCTGAAAAAATCAAGACAGCCTGATGTTAGTCTGGATCTACTCCCCCCCGCTTGCCCTGTCTGCGGTGGTCTATTAAAGCCAGACTTTATTTTCTTTGGTGAAATGATTCCTTCGCACGTTAATGATGAATCCTTTATTCAGGCAGAACTTGCAGATGTGGTATTGGTAATTGGAACAACAGGAGAAGTAATGCCGGCTTGTTATATTCCTTACCAAGCGAAAGATAAAGGAAGCACAATAATTGAAATAAACGCAGAACCTTCTGCATTTACAAATACAATAACAGATATATTTTTAAAAGGCAAAGCAACAGAAATTTTAACTCAATTATTCAATTTAATAAAATAATCATTATGCTTAAAATTATTACCAGTATACTCCCCTTTCTTTTCATATTACATGATGTAGAAGAGATGCTTGAAATACGCTTATGGCTGGATAACAACAAGCACAAAATCCCTGAAATTGCAAATAATAACCAGCTAAAACAAATACTTTTGCAATCTTTTGATATATCCCTTGGTGAATTCAAGTTTGCAATTATTACAGAGTTTATTATTTTCTCTTCGATTTCTTTTTTTTCCATCCGAAATCCGAACAATACAATATTATTAAACTTGTTTATTGCCATGACAGGTGTTTTTACATTTCACACCATTGCTCATCTAATTCAACTAATAAATTTAAATAAACAATCAATTCGTATTGTTTTAGTCAATCTTTTAGTGCTCTTGACAAGTTTATATTATTATTATGAACTATTACATTCAAACATATACAGTATTACCCATATCAGTATAGTTGCAGCAACAGGATGCCTGCTTTTATCACCTGCACTTGTTGCAGCACAATGGATGTGGAAAATGATAAATCAGTAAATAATTCACAAATGGAGTTTTTATAATGAAAAAGCTATCCACATTGACAATAACAATATTTTTCTTTCTTTATCTGAGTAACTTTGTTTTTGCATCACCAAAAGAGGAACTTGACGAACTGGTAAAAGAAACAAAATCATCAATTTCGCATATTTCTCCATCTGATCTGAGCAAAAAAATGAAAAGTGATGAAAAATTTTACCTGATTGATGTCAGAACCAAAGCTGAATACGATGCCGGTCATTTAGCAGGTGCAAAATGGATACCTCGTGGAAAAATTGAGTGGGGAGTTACATCTTTGACTGATGATCCGGATGCTGAAATGATTCTGTATTGTCGTTCAGGTGGCAGAAGCAGTCTTTCAGTGCAATCATTGGAAAAATTGGGATATAAAAATATTAAAGATATTGACGGCGGCTTTAAAGCCTGGGTAAGTGAAGGCAATACGTTTTACAATGCTCATGGTGAAAACAAAATCGTTAATTATGGTGCCTCTGAACCAGGCATAAAAAAATAATAACAATAATAAATATGAATGGCCCTAAAGCAATTGGGCCATTCGTTTTTATATTCAAATATAAAATCTTGCGCAATGACACACAATATTGTATATTTAACCACAGATTGACAGGAGAACTTATGTTAAAATTATTCAGGTTTGGAATAGTGCTTCTAATATCCTTAAACTGTTCACATTCTCTGAAATCTGATTACCCAATTCAACCTGTGGAATTTTACCGAGTCCAATTGACTGATAACTTTTGGAATCCCCGTCTGGAAACCAATCGTACGGTTACTATCCCTTATGATTTTAAAAAATGTGAGGAAACCGGCAGAATTGATAATTTCAGCAAAGCAGGTAAACTTTTAGACGGTGAATTTGAAGGCATTCGATTTAATGATTCTGATGTTTTCAAAGTTATTGAAGGTGCGTCATACTCGCTGGCTTTACATCCTGATCCTGAACTCGCCAAGTACCTTGATGATCTAATTGTCAAAATTGCAGCAGCCCAGGAAGATGATGGATATCTTTATACCACACGAACAATAAATCCGAATAAACCTGCAAAAGAAGCCGGAGACGTTAGATGGTCATATCTTGTTCATAGTCACGAGCTCTATAATGTGGGCCATATGTACGAAGCCGCTGTTGCTCATTATCAGGCAACGGGTAAAAAGACTTTACTTGATGTTGCTATTAAAAACGCAGATTTGATATATTCAGTATTTGGCCCCGGTAAACGATACGATGTTCCGGGTCACCAGGAAATAGAAATAGGCCTGTTTAAACTTTACAGAATAACCGGCAATAATGATTACCTGGAACTTGCAAAATTCTTTCTTGATCAACGTGGGCAAAGCGAAAACCATGAACTTTATGGAGAATATTGCCAGGACCATATCCCTGTTATTGAACAGGACCGTCCAACAGGCCACGCGGTACGAGCAGCATATATGTATTCCGGCATGGCCGATGCAGCTGCACTGACCGGAGATCCTGAATATATTCAAGCATTGAACAAAATCTGGCAAAACACTGTATATACCAAACTTTATATCACCGGCGGAATTGGTTCACGTTATAGTGGAGAATCCTTTGGTGAAGATTATGAACTCCCAAATCTTTCAGCATATAACGAAACATGTGCAGCAATTGCCAATATGCTATGGAACTATCGCATGTTTTTACTGCATGGCGATGCAAAATATATAGATGTGTTTGAACGCACTTTATATAACGGATTTTTGTCTGGTGTTTCATTAGATGGAAATGAATTCTTTTACCCCAACCCTTTGGAATCTGATGGATATCATAAAAGAAGTCCATGGTTTGATTGTGCTTGCTGTCCGGTAAATGTAGCAAGATTTTTGCCATCGCTGCCAGGTTATATGTATGCCGTTAGAAATGACACTATTTACAGCAATCTATTTATTGCGAGCACGGCAAAGCTGGAATTGCCAGACAATTCAATTACTGTAAAACAAGAATCAGATTATCCATGGAATGGATTTATTAATTACACAATTGAACCGAATGAAAACAAACTGTTTACAATTGCATTTCGAATCCCCGGATGGTCTATGAACAGTCCCGTACCAGGAGACTTGTACAATTTCAAAGAAAAGAGAATTCTTGCACCAGAAATCAAGGTTAATAATTGCTTTATCAATTATACAGTTGAAAACGGATATGCAATTATTACAAGAACCTGGCAAAAAGGTGATAATATAAGCCTTTATCTACAAATGCCGGTGAGAAAAATCAAGAGCAACATCAAAGTTAAAGAAAATGAAAATAAAATAGCACTGCAACGCGGTCCCCTGGTCTATTGTATAGAATGGGCAGACAATAATAATCTGGCAAGAAAGCTCGTTATTCCAAAGGATACCCATTTTATCTCGAATGAAAGACCTGAACTTTTGAGAGGTATTCACACAATATCAGGTCCTGCGAAAACCAAAGATGGTAAAGACCAACTATTAACAGCAATCCCCTATTATTCATGGGCGCATCGCGGAGCTGGTGAAATGACAGTTTGGATTCCCTACGAAAACTAAGAATACAGGATAATCATATGAAGTTGATATGGCAAAATGAATTTAAAATACATTCTTATGAAGCTGATATAAACAGCAATGCTACAATTCCAGCAATTAGTAATTATTTACAAGAGACAGCATGGAACCATGCCGAACATCTGGAGTTGGGTTTCAGTCACCTGGTTAAGCAAAATCTCGCCTGGGTGCTGGCAAGACAAAGAATTTCTTTACAAAAATATCCCAAATGGGGAGATAGCATAACCGTACATACATGGCCTTCCGGAATGGATAGAATGTTCTTTTATCGTGATTTTAAAATAGAAAACAGTGATAACGAGACCATTGGCAGAGCAACAACTACCTGGTTGGTTATCAACCTCGACTCGAGACGTCCTCAAAGAATTGATACTTATCTTGCAGAGAGGCCGCTTCATCCTGAAAAAGCTTTAGATGACTATGCGGCTAAAATCTCACCTATGGACAATCTTGAACATACTTTTTCACAACCTGTAACCTTTACTGATTTGGATGTGAACGGACATGTTAACAATGTAAAATATATTGAATATATAGTAAATGCACTGGATCCTGACTTTTGTAAAAAGCATCAACTTTTAGAGTTGGAAATTAACTTTATTAATGAAGCATTACAAAACGATACCATAAACACGATGTACAGTTACAATGGAAATGGAGAAATACTGCACAGTCTGAAACGTAAAAGTGACAATAGCGAATTGTGCAGAGCAAAAACAATCTGGTCTTAAGCAATCATAATAAAAAAATAACGGAGGAAGTTATGAGAGTTAGAATCACAGTATTGTTATTGTTGGTATTTACAATTGGGTTTGTACAGGCCCAATCATTTAATGGATTGTCATCTAATTTGGGTGATCTGACATTATTGTCTAATGCCAAAACCCGTTCCATTAGTCCTGAAAATTTAACCGGCGAGAAAGGTAAAGGCGGCATGGCAACCCTTGAAGAAGGTACAGCCGCAAAAGCTGCTAGAGATTTGGGACAAGGATGGAAAGTAAATCCCTATATTCATATTGAATCTAAACAAACCTTTACACTGGCTGACATAGAAGGTCCCGGTGCTATTCAACAAATTTGGATGACACCAACTGGTGATTGGAGATTCTCAATTATTCGAATCTATTATGATGATGAAACAGAACCCTCTGTTGAAGTCCCTGTTGGTGATTTCTTTTGCCAGGGGTGGAAGACATATAAACATATATCTTCAATACCGGTATGTGTAAATCCTGGCAGTGCCTTTAATTCTTATTGGATCATGCCTTTTCGTAAAAAATGCAAAATCACAATGACTAATCTTGATGACAAAAGAATGAAATTGTATTTTCAAATCAATTACACACTCACAGAAATATCTGATGATGCAGCATATTTTCACGCGCAATTCCGCAGAACCAATCCCTTGCCATATAAAGAAGATTTTACTATTCTGGATGGTGTTAAAGGTAAAGGTCATTTTGTAGGTACATATATGGCCTGGGGTTCTAATAATAACAGCTGGTGGGGTGAAGGTGAAATTAAATTTTTCATGGATGGTGATAAACAATTTCCAACCATCTGCGGTACCGGTACTGAAGACTATTTCTGTGGTTCGTATGGATTTTCAGCGCTTCGTGAAGATGGTGTCAAAGAATATCGGGAATACACAACTCCTTATGCTGGATTTTATGTCGTAAAAGCGGATACAGAACCTTTGCGCAAATCACAAACCCGTTTCGGTTTGTATCGTTGGCATATAACAGATCCGGTTCGTTTTGATAAAAACCTCAAAGTTACCATGCAGGCTCTTGGTTGGAGAAGCGGTGGCAGATATTTACCTCTTCAGGATGATATCTCTTCTGTCGCTTTCTGGTATCAACAAGAGCCACATGCGAAATTCCCAGAGCTGCCAGACAAGGATTATTTAGAAATTCAATAATCGACATATAATCAATCAACCCGCTTTTATTTATTAAAAGCGGGTATTTTTTTGTAACAGAAACAATGATGTTCCGTATGTATTACAACAAACCACTTTAAATACGGAACTGCTATGAAAACCATCAAATATTCAATTATCATTCTTGTTGCAATTGTTTTAATTTACACCCTGTATTCAAACCTTCCTTTTTACTCTCCCTCTCCTAATCACAGAGAAAATACCGTTTTACTATCTACAAACTGGACGGGAAGCGGTCCCTATGCTGCATTTACACCAGAGCCAGAAAGCAATACAATGGGTTGCTGGTCAACCGCTCTTGCACAGATAATGTATCATCATAAATTGATACCTCACGGCAAAGTAAAATACACGTGTTCTAAAGGATATGAAATAGATGAAAATTTATCGGATTTTACAATCATTTGGGATAACTTTGCCGATCAGATTAAAAAGGATACTCCGGACAGTATTTCACAACAAATTGCCGAATATTGTTATGCGTCTGCTCTAGTTGTTCAAAAAGATTTTGGAAGAGGAAGATACATGACCATGATGCCCTCCAAAAAAATTATAGAAAAACATTTACCTGTTAAAGCACAGCTCTATTTGCAGTATAAAGGATTACTACAAGGTAAAAGAAAAATCAGAAATCTGGTTATACATGAGATTGAGTTGGGTAACCCTGTTTTTTTCTACTATAGAAACATGGATGTTAAAGGAAGCGGGCACGCAGTTGTTATTGATGGGTATCGATTTGAAAATGATAAATTCATGGTACATCTGAATTTTGGTTGGGGTGGAGAAAAAAATGGGTGGTTCTCCATGTTTAAAGATATTGCCACTCCCGGCGATAAAAACCTGAGGTTCTGGCTAACATTACATCCCCAAAAATAAGAGCCGGCTAAAAAAATATTTTTTTTAACCGGCCTGTAAGACACCATGGGACGTGGTGTTTTTAAGAATTTGAATGCATTACATCATGCATTGACATCATTTTTTCTAATAACGGCTGCATTCCATTCAATGCCATTGTGGTGATTATATCTACAAAACGATCCATGAATTCCTGATCAGTATCTAAAAATATTTTGCTATAGATAGGTTTCAGCATAACCGGATAAACAACCATCCCCATAAGTGCACTCCAAAGGATGGTCATTTCATATTCTATATCTTTATTGACTTGAGTATCAGTTTGTATAAAATCTTGAATTTTATTCTGATGTCTTTTAACATGTTCAGTACGCAGATCTTCAACTTTACTATTACCAAAAGCCAACTCGTGGTTGACAATGCGCACCTGATCAGGATAATCTTTGATTATTGTTAAATAATTATTAACAAAATTCCTTATCATCATTTCATGACTAGTTGTATCTTTGAATGCAGTATCAACAAAGGGTTGAATTTTTCTAAAATAATCATCAATAATTTCCTGAAGAATTCCTTCTTTTGAACCAAAATAATAACTGACCATAGAAACAGTAGTATCAGCCTCTTTGGTAATCTGACGCACTCCTGTAGCATTATAACCCTGTTTAGCAAACAAACGGATAGCCGTGTTTAGAATTTTTTCTCGTAGATCATTATTGTACATGAAAGCCCTGAATTATTTCGAACGAACGTTCGATTTAATTAAAGAAAAAAAATAATGAATTGCAAGTAAAAAAATATTTTATCACTTTTGTTGGTTTTTATAACACTCTTTGAATGTACAAATTTTGCAAGGATAAACACGTTGTTTGGCTTCACGCCCAATGCCAATAATACCACTAACGGATTTCATAGGGATCATTAAATGTGAATCACTCAATTTGATACCAAATGGATTTTCCGGGAAAAATGAAAACAACATGGGTTGTTCAGAAACATGCCATCCACAATACCCTGGACTAAAGGGATAGGTTGCGCCATATCCTTTTGATTCCAAATCAATTTTCAATTTATCATTCAAAACATCAACAACCTTTTCTACAGATTCGGAAGCAACATGATCAGCTATAAAGCTGGACATAATTTCTCCTTCTTCACTGAGTTTTTTCACCCAGTTTTCGAGATCAGGCCCTATGGTACACAAAAAAAATGCAGCATACTCTGCTCTGTTCATTTGAGCTGAAATAATTTTACCTGTATTAAACGCTTTGTTTCCAATTGTGAGAAAGGACTTGTCTTCTCCCCTCACAACCGGACGAATTGTATACCCTGCTGTTATTTGAATATACTCGCGAGATGATTTAATGATATCTGTAATGCTTTCCTTGATAAAATCAGGTGCCTGGTCTTTGGGATACCCCAAAAAGGTTTCAATTTTTTCAGGATCAACTTTGATCTCGTCAGTTGAAATGGATACTGACAAAATATCATTATTAAAAATAGAATCGGTCATTTATATTGTTCCACAACTTTACGTATTTGATTAATATGCTCGGGAGTAGTACCACAGCATCCACCTACAATCGATGCACCAGCTTTTAATATGGGTGTAACCAGTTCAGCCATCTCCTGAGGAGATTCAGGAAAAACCGTTTTACCTGCATCGTCAATTACGGGTTTGCCGGCATTTGCATGAACAAGTATTGGAGTATCAGGTGCAGCTTTTTTAATTCGTTCAACTATACCCAACATCTGCTTCATACCATTTCCGCAATTTGTACCAATTACATCAATATTATAAGCAGATAAAGCATTAATCATATCTTCCGGTGAAACACCCATCATCGTCCTAAAATCACCATCAACCGTCTCTTCAAAAGTAAAGGTAGTAACAACTTCAAGATCGGTGTTTTCTCTAACTGCTTTTAATGCTTGCTCTGCTTCATCCAGTGCGGACATGGTTTCAATACAGATCGCATCCACACCGCCTGCGGCAAGACCGGTAACCTGTTTTGCAAAACCATCATAGAGTTCATCCGGACTAACCTGTCCCATCATCAAAATCACACCGGTAGGGCCTACGGAACCTAAAACCAATTGACCTGTACCCGCCGCTCGTTTGGATATCTCGGCAGCAGCTTTATTAATTTCGAATGTTTTGTCTGCTAAACCAAAATGATCAAGCTTGAAGGGACTGGCACCAAAACTGTTGGTTAATACCATGTCAGCACCCGCATCAAAATAAGCAGCAGGAATTGTCTGCACATCGTCAGGACGCTCAAGGTTCCAGACTTCGGGGCATTCTCCTGGTTTAAGGCCTTTTGCTATCAAAAAGGTGCCCCAGGCACCATCAGAAACAAGAATTTTCTTTTTTTGTAATAAATCTTTAATTGCACTCATAAACGATTCCAATTTTAATTATCATTTTCCATTAAACTCTTAACATTTCTGCCTGAGCATATAAATTTTTAACAGGAGTATGATCTGGTATTTCACAACCTGCCATGTGTATACAAAAATCTCCACCCATTTGCAAACTATTTCTCGTTTTCTTTTTGACCAGATCGACAGATCCATTTAACAATACGGCTACCGGATCAATATTACCACAAACTATAGGATGCTTACCATAAATATTTATCGCGTCTTTTAAACTAACCATCCAGTCTAAATCAATAATATCTGCTCCACTATCTTTCATGGCGGTTAAAATTTGCGTGGTATTTCCGCAGATATGTAATCTAGGTATTGCTCCATAATTTTTTATTGTAGCAAATATCTGTTGCTCATATGGCAGTGCAAACTGACAATACATATCCGGTGAAATTTGTGATGCAACTGCATCACCCAAGCCAACAATATCTGCACCTGCCTCAACCTGTGCCTTGGCAAAAACTTTGGCCTGTTCTACACAAAATCCTAGCAGTTCTAATACCCATGCAGGATCTTCATACAAATCTATCATAAGCTGGTTTACACCCCTCAAGTCCGCAGCCTCAGCGAGTGCTCCTTCAACCCATCCCAATATTGGAATTTCTCCTCCAGCTTTTTCACGAAACTTGCGAATTGCCAGCAAACGATCATGCATACGTTTACCGTCTTCAGGCCTGACAATTTTCAACTTTTTCAAATCAGATTTTTCTAAAAGCAACGGCACGCGCGAAACAGGCAGACCATCCTCCGGGAATTCTATCTTTGCCCCCAGATCATGGGCTTCCCGATAGGGATCTGATATAGCCTGCAAGATATCAATACCAAAGTCCTTAGCAACAGCTAAATTTGCTTCACAAAGCACCCGATAATCAAGATAATAGCTGGACAAGTTTTTGTTGATATAATGAGCAGCAAACGCCATCATTATATTAAAATTAGGCACACGATCTACAGCCAGTCCTTGAATGCGGTTATGAAACCTTTCAAATGCGTTCAACAATTCCCTCTTGATCAGTTATTTTTTATAACCAAATATCTCAAGGGTCCGTCACCTGCATTGCTTATTCCATGTGGTATATCTGGTGGACAATAAAAAGTACTGTTTGGACCAGCAGTTGTTGACTCACCATTCAAATAGAATTTTGCTGTACCTTCAAGAATATAAAACACTTCGGCTTCATTATGCACATGAGGGGGATGATTAGCTGAATTGCCACCCACCTCTGACATTTTTACATTCAGATTACTAGTAAACTTTTTTTCAACAAACCAGTAATAAAATCCTTTATCTGTGGTAACGGCTTTATCTCGGGTAAATTGTGAAACACAATTTTCAATTGTATATTCAGGTAATACGGATTTATATTTTGCAACAGCTGCCTTGGGCTTTATACTATTACTCATAACAACACCTTCAATAAATGCAATAACTATTAAAAAGTAAACTTTTCTCATAAGACTTCTCAAAAATTAAAATGCGGCAAGAATACCGCATCATAAATTAATATTCAACTACAATTACTGATGCTATTTTATTAAACGCTTTACGGGGTAAATTAATTACACACTCGTCACCTGAAACTTTGAAATTCAATGCAGTTTCAGGAGTAGAGAGTTCATATACTTTGGAAACATTACTTTTTACAGGAACAACCAGTTTCCTTGATTTAGGCCATTCAAAAACATGTGCGTACAGTTTACCTTCCTTTTGGGTATATCTGCCCCATTCAGGTTTTTCTACAGGACTCGCCATGGTGCCATAAATGGATTCTCCATATACATTCATCCACTCACCAATTTCTGCAAGTCTTTGAATACTAGCTTCAGGAAAAGTACCATCGGCTTTGGGACCAATGTTTAACAAATAATTTCCACCTTTGGAAGCTATATCAATTAAATTTCTGACCAAAATTTCAGTTGATTTCCAATTATGGTCAAAAGATTTAAATCCCCAGGTATCATTCATGGTCATACAGCTTTCCCATTCTACACCTGGCAAACCGGTGTCCGGAATTTCTTGCTCCGGTGTACCATAATCACCTGCAAAATCACCTTCTTTATTTTGACCTTTCATACCCTGACGGCCTTTGTCAACACGGTTATTCACAATAATATCTGGCTGTAAATTTCTAACATAATTATAAACATCTTTACCCATTGGAGAGGTATAATCACCAATCCACTCACCATCAAACCACATAATTCCCAGTTTTCCGTAATTATCTACCAACTCTTTTAATTGAGGTTTCATGTAATTTTCAACATATTTGGGGAAATTGGGATTGGTCTTTTTGGTATTATTGAATTCCGGATAAAAGGGTGCCTGTGCATCAGGATGGTGCCAATCCATGATGGAATGATAAAAACATAATTTGATATCCTGGGCATCACATGCCTGTTTCAATTCTTTTAATATATCCCGTTTAAAGGGAGTTGCATCCATTACGTCCCATTCTGTCAATTTAGAATCCCATAAACAAAATCCATCATGATGCTTAGATGTTATAACAATGTATTTCATGCCAGCTTCTTTGGCCATACGGACCCATTCATTCGCATCATATTTGATGGGATTAAACTGGGGGGCATATTTTTCATACTCTTGTGCAGGGATACTTGCACTATTCTGGATCCACTCACCAAGGCCACCAATTTGTTCGCCATTGTATGTACCGGCAGGAATTGCATACAAGCCCCAATGGATGAACATACCAAAACGGGCTTCTTTCCACCACTGCATACGTGCATCAAAATCCGCTTTGCTTTCCTGGAGATAATCTTTAGGCGGTTGTGCTTTTTGACAACCCAAAATCGACAAAAACATGATAATAATTATAACCAATACAGATATCTTAAAACCCTTGTTCATTACTCCTCCCTTTTCTCCTGTTAACTGTAACATTACGCAATAAATTCAATATAGGGGATTTTTTGTTTTAAACAAGCAAAAGTTCAATACAGGACTAAAAAGCACTGTTGAATTGTTATATAAGCTTTGTTCGATGGAGTAAGAAAAATGCAAATTAAACATATATTTCTTTTATTTATTGTCTTTCTCATATACTGTGAGGATGAAAAGCCATTATCTGACAACAATACAACCGCTCCTGAAGGTACTGGAAATAAAAATCCTTTTAAAGAATATATAGTAAAAGCAGAAAACGGTCCTGAACGCAGTGTTTTTGGCGTACCGGTAATAGACATGAACACATTTACCCTCACCATTACAGGACTTGTTGATTCAACAATTTCATTAAATTGGCAGCAGATACAGAATATGAAATCTGTTAAATCAGATACTATAATCATGTATTGCGTGGAAGGTTGGGAAGTTTGGGGACAATGGGAAGGGGTATCTATCAAATCCTTATTAGATATGGCAGGAATCAAACAAGATGCGGCACATGTACTTTTCCATTGTGTTGATGATTATACAACATCGTTGCCGCTTGCTTATCTTTTAAAATACAATGCAATGTTAGCGTTCAAAGTTAACGGTAATCCGTTAGCACCCAATGATGAATATCCATTAAGATTAATTAACTTTGGCAAGATCGGATACAAATGGGCAAAATGGGTAAATCAACTGGAATTAACCAGCGAATCCGTCAAAGGATACTGGGAAAGTGGATTTTATGATAACCGTGCGGATGTACCAATGAGATGGAGAGAAAAATATGAATATGATCCTCAACCTATAGAGTATTAAAAAAAGCCCGGTAATTTAACACCGGGCCCATAAAAAAGTCATGCTCCTATATCCCAACGTCTAAAATATAGCCCCTGTCTTACAACCGGTAATGTTTTTACCTCTAATTCAGCCAGCTGTTTTTCATTTAAAGGAGAAAATTCAGATGCCCATTTCACATTTTCTTCCAATTGTTTTACATTATCCACACCAACAATATTAGTACTGAGTGGTAGTGAAAAATTGTAATAAAGGGATTCTTTCATTGTTACAGCACCGGGTTTGGACGTACGCATGCGCTCGGGCTGTTCTTCAAGCGGTGGAGGTGTCCAGGTTGATAACAGTCTGCCTCGTGTAGCCAATTTCATCCCAATAATACCTATTCCCTTTTCCTGTGCAAGGGGAAGTAAATAATTCTTGAAACTGAGATAATGTACATCCGCAGCATTAATTGCCATGAGTATGGTTGCAAAATCATAAGACTCTAACGCCCTTCCTAATACAAGCGGTTCATAATGTCCGGTTATACCGGGAAAACGAACCATTCCTTCATCAATTGCTTTTTCAAGGGCCTTAATTGCACCATCTTTGGCAAATATCTGGTCCAGTTCATCTTGTCGTTTTACATTATGTAACTGCCAAACATCGAGATGATCTGTCTGGAGCTACTTTAAACTCTTTTCCAATAATTTCATAGAACCATCGTAACTTCGGTCATGAGTTTTAGAAGCAAGAAATACTTCATCCCGCCTGTACTTTAAAACACGACCTATATTCGTTTCGCTAATACCCTTTCCATAAGCGGCTGCTGTATCTATATAGTTAATACCCAAATCTATAGCTCGGTTTACAATCTGCTCGGATTCATGCTCTGTTCCCGGTTTTTCCAAAGTTGCCTGTCCACCAAGGCTATAAATACCTACTTGATATCCGGTTTTTCCTAAATTACGAGTTGGCATTGCCTTGTGTGTTCTGGGATTATAAGGATGTTCAGTTACACGTTTTTGTCCGGGTTTTACTTTTTTATCTTGGGCAGCAATCGCAGTATTCATTGCAATTCCCGCTGTAGAAGCAATGCTTGCACCAATAAAAGTTCGACGATCAATATTTTGATTAGCCATATTTCCTCCTAAATACATACATGTATATATAATTGAAAATATGAACCAAATATTTCAAAAATCGGATGGTTAAATGCAATTCAACTGCTATTCAATCAGTACCATTTTACGTGTAACCTTGTGGGTGTCAGTTGTAATAGTATAAAAATAAATCCCACTGGGGAACGACATACCATTCCATGGAATAGAATAATGACCAGCATCATAGTATTGGTCTGTTAAAACTGCAATACATTGCCCCACTATATTAGAAATCTCGAGACGAACTTGTGTTCTTCTGGGTAATGAAAATGAGATGTTGGTATTTGGATTGAATGGATTTGGATAATTTTGATTTAATACAAAACTATTAATTTCATTGGATTGTGATTGAATATCCGTTCTATAGTCACCTTTAACTACATTTTTTAAAACCCACTTGTATGGATCAATTGATATTAAATCAGATGGCATAATATCAATCAAAGCATACCCCGAAGACAAATCTACTGTAACAGTATCTATTCTATTTAAAACAATATCTACAGGCATAAAAAAATTAGGCTGTTCTTTTGAATTCCAATACAATTCCAGGTTATAATCAAAATAATTCACATAAAGGACAGGCAATTCAGCCTTGTATAGATATGCATTGAAAAACCAATCCAGATCCCTGTTAACACTTTTTTCAACAAGATCAGTAAATTCCTCAACAGTTACCAACCGGCATTCAATATGATCATTGTGAATGACAGAATCAGGATAGAGAAATGTTTTACATATGGAAAGCAGTTCTTCCTTTCCCAATAGATACCGTAATGTATGTAAAACATTTGCACCTTTTTTATATGTATCAAATAAATTTAAAACAGTTAACGATTTGGGTTCTTGAAAGACAATAGGCTCTACATTATCATAAAATCTTGAATAATCATTAATTACCTGCCTAACTCTATTCAATCCATATTTTTCCTCCAAATATAACCATTCCATATAAGTTGCAAATCCTTCATGTAACCAGATATCTTTCCAGTCTGATACGGTAACCAGATTTCCCCACCACTCGTGAGACAATTCATGCAACTGGATTATATGGTCATCAGTTTCATCAAAATCACCATAAGCAATAACTGTCTGATGCTCCATACCCAGGTAGCTGGATTGAACAACACTCAACTTTTGATCATAGAAAGGATACGGACCCAATAAATTCTCAAGAAATTGGACATGCTCTAATAAATATGGAAAAAGTTTTTCGGCATTTTGACTTTCCTGTTCAAGATACCACAGTGTTAATGGAATGGTTGCCCCATTAACACTAGTATAATCTGTATTTAAATTTAAATAAGGAGCGAGATAAAAAGAAACAACATAATTATTTATAGGTGAAGGAACAAACCAATGATTGGTTTTGGTCCCATTTGGATTCAAGGTTTGATTCAATAAAATACCATTACTAATACATTCCAAATCTCCGGAAAAAGTCAAGTTTATTGCCATAGAATCCGGTTCATCAGATGGGTGATCTTTACATGGCCACCATACATCGGCTCCTTCATTCTGGCATGTTACTCCAACCCAAGGATCACCTGAATGGGTTTGTTCCCATGAAAATCCCCCAATCCATGGCGGATTTTGTGCGATTCTGGGATTTCCATGATAAAACACTTTAATAACGAGTGATTCACCGGTATTAAATGTTTTTGGCAAATAAACAAATAACGATGAAACAATGTGCCAATAATCAAGGATTGACTTTTCAAGGTCATATTCAATTGATACAGAATCAACAGTTAGATAAGAATCTAAATTTAGTTGTATTTCATCAATGGGTGATTCTATAAAAAGATGTATTTTATTTGAACCACATATAAATTGTGAATCAGGCATTATTTCAAGAGATAGATCGTAGAATATTATATTGTACGAAGCTTGATTTTCAGACAATACCCCGCCGGTAAATTGATAATCTTTTTGTGCATAAAGTGAAAATGTAATTGAAAATAATAAAAATACTACAAGACTGGATTTCATCATACCCCCTTTTATTATATATATATTTAACAATATAAACATTTTTATTATTCATAAAGTAAGTTTAGAGGAAGACAAAAAAAACCGGGAGAAAAGAAACTCCCGGTTAACGCTAATGAAGGAGGTATTAGCGTTTTTTTATATGGTCCAGTCTTAATAGCGTCCACATTCGCCAACCGATACCATTTTTTAATATAAATAAGCAGTATTATACTATATAAATTACAACAAAAATATGTAAAATCAAAATAATTTTTTGTAAACATTTAAAAAAGCCCGGGAGACATCACAACCTCACGGTTTGCACTGATGCAGGAGGTATCAGCACTATGTGGGGCATCATCTTTGTGATGGAGGCTCACCTCCACCACCAGGTCCTCCCGGACCTCTACGATGGCTTTTCTCATATTCCTGATATTTTTTATATTGTTGGTCTGTCATTACTGCTTTAATTTTCGTATTCATTTCTTCAAACATCTTGTCCATTGTTTCACGCATTTTAGAACGATCACATGATGAATTTAGCATTATTTCATACATGGATTCAAAATGTTCTTTTTGTATAACAACAATTTTTTCAACCTGTTCATTTGACAAGTCAACAGATTCTGCCATTTCTTTTACTCGTCCTTTAATCTGTTCATCAGTTGGCTTACCTGGGCCACCAGGACCACCTGTTCTACCACCCGGCTGAGAGAAACAAACATTTCCAAACAATAAAAAAGGTTTCATGAGGGTGAATCCCAGCGCGGCGCCAATCAATGTCAACGGAATAATAAATTTAAACATCTTTTTCATTGTGCTCTCCTTTCAACACATTTCTTACCCTCTCTGGCCATTAGACAAACGGGTTTATGTGCTCATTCCAGGAGCTACAATTTTTTACACGCGAGAAAATCTTGATTTTTTTATAGATATTTAATTATAAATTTTTATATTGCAATGTGGGACAATTACAAAAAAATAAAGGGTGGATTATGCGAATCATCAAATTAAGTACACAGTTTTTTAATACTTTTAAAGATGTTCAAAATCATTTTGAAAAAACTTTACCCGAAGAAAAAGGGAGATTCAGGATAACTAAAAAAAGAATTGCAGAGGAAGAATTTGCAGAGGGTGAAAAACTTGTATTTTCATATGAAGGTATTCTTTGCTATTTGGCAATATCAACAACCGGGATAAGGAAGAATGATGATAACTATGCCTCAGAGTTACCCTATTGTTTTTACGTTGACCTAAATAGTATCACGCCCCTCATTACGACCATACATGAATTTGAATACGAGTATCATAACATTTCTCAAGATAATAAATCAATTGTTCAATCCGAAGGCTGGCCGCACATTAAAGATGTTAAAACAAGTGAACTACTTTGGATAAAATTAATTACCAGAACCATAAAAAGGAGGCCAATTGAACTCGTCTGAACATTTTCAAAGTATAACTCAAAATGCAATTGATTATTTGAAAAAAGCTATTGAGGAATTGGAACCCAATCCCAAATATTCTATTATTCACTTTTATACTGTAATAGAATTGTTTTTTAAGCGAGACTAGTGGTTGAACATTAATCATTAATTCTTAAAAATCCAGGTGATGCTAATATTACAAAATTTGTAAATGGAGATTTTGTGTCTGTTGCTTGAGATGACAAAATTATAAGAATCCAAGGCGTGTTGTGATATTTGTTTAAATTTTGCTGAACATACAATAGTCCCATTTAAAGGTTCATATTTATATTTATACTGTTATGTATATTATGATGTTTTTGGACGTTGTGATTTTTGCTATGTAAAAATCACTGGTGACCTAAATGACAGTTATGGATAGGGATGCGGATATAGTGAAGGTTATGCCGGTGTAGAAAAAAATTAAAATTTGAAAATATTCAATCGGTGAATATCTCGAAATGATCAATTTCAACGAAATAATTTTCTTCACAACAGTAATTAAAAAACTAGTTTATATTCTCACTTTGATCAAAGAAATGGTACAGGAACGATGAATGAAAAAAACACAAATATTATAATATACAATACTGTGGATGGCAAAAGTTCCGTAACACTTTATGCAAAAGAAGGTAGCGTATGGATGAACCAAAACCAAATCGCAGAACTTTTTGACACCTCCAAGCAAAATATTGGTCAGCACATAGATAACATATTGAAAGAAAAAGAGTTAAAGGAAAATTCAGTTGTAAAGAATTACTTTACAACTGCCACAGATGGCAAACAATATAACGTCACATTTTACTCACTCGAAATGGTCCTGGCAATAGGTTTCCGGGTACGCAGCAAACGCGGAACACAATTCAGATTGTGGGCAAATCAAAATCTTAAAGAGTATTTGATAAAAGGATTTTTAATCGATGCTGATCGTCTAAAAAATCCTGATGGCAGGCCGGATTACTTTGATGAACTTTTGGAACGAATACGTGATATCCGGGCTTCTGAAAAACGATTTTATCAAAAATTAAAAGATCTCTTTTCTCTTTGTAGTGATTATGATAGCACAGATAAAGCAACTCAAATGTTTTATGCCGAAACACAAAACAAATTCCTTTATGCCATCACCGGATACACAGCTGCTGAAATTATTGTAAACCGAGCTGATGAAAAAAAGTCCAATATGAACTTAACAAGCTGGAAAGGCTCAATTGTTCGAAAACAAGATATTTTTATTGCTAAAAACTATTTGACAAAAGATGAAATGGACAGCCTCAACCGCTTTGTTGTTGTATTTTTAGAAACAGCCGAATTAAGAGCTAAAAACCGACAGGACCTTACAGTTGGCTTTTGGAAAGAAAACGTTGATAAAATATTAGAATTGAATGAAAAAAAGATTTTAAACCACTCTGGAAGTATTTCAAACGCTGAAATGGAAAAGATAGTACGATCAATATACGACAAATTCGATCATAAAAGGAAAGCCTTTGCTGCACAAATTGCAGATGAACAAGATATGCTGGAATTTAAAAAACTGGAACAAGAATTAAAGAAAAATAAACCACCAAAACACACAGCATAATATATAAAACCAATCAATTGAATAGAAAAATAATAATTGTAACTAACGCTAATCAATAAAACCTTTTCCCTCAAAACCTGTAATTATAATTGATCTTGAAGCGGGTGCTGCTTTCGGTGTTTTCGCGATTTTCGAGGGGATCAAGCAGGGTTGAATTATAGACCAGCAGCACTTCATTACCTGGACGCCAGCTCCAACGAAAACGTGCCTGCCAGCCCATTTTGCAGGTTTCACTACACCCTCCAAAACGAGAGACATTATAAATTTCAAATGATAGGCAAGTAAATTACTTTTAAATCAATATCCCATCCGCTTGATCAGCGCTTCTAAATAGCGGGATTTAATCTGTTCATTGGCCAGGGTTTGTTTGACAGGTGGCAATTTAACCAATACACCCAAAATCGCAGCCATGGCCCTGTGACTCCATAGAGCATGATTATCAAAAATCAGGTCCTGTAATTTACCCCGTTCAATCGCCATTACCACGGCTTTATGCGCTCCATTCAAGGGTGTGATGACCCGTTTTTCACGGGGTTTTAAAGACAGGGCGTCTTTGCATACCCGCACACAAACACCACAACCCAGGCAGGTATCATTATCCACTTTGGCAATCTTGCGCTTGGGTTTGTGCGGGTCGTTTGCAGAGATCATGGTCATGGCCTCAACCGGACAAGCGGTTACACATTTGCCGCATCCGGTACAGGCCTGTTCATTTACTACAGGCAAAAAATTGGTGGTATGGATGGGATTCATCACCGCAAATTTGCGCTGGGCTATCATGGCCTCGCAGCAGCAGCCGCAACAGTTGCAGATAAAGTTGACACTCTCGCGCACATTTTCCCCAAATTGGACCAGATTATGTTCCCACGCTTTATAAAGCAGTTCAAGTCCTTCTACCTTGTCCACCTGCCGGGCATGCCCATGCTTGATCAAAGATTCAGCCGATCCGTTAAAGGTCATGCAGATATCCTGGGGTGCATCACAGGCGCGGTCCATGTGCTCCATTTTATGACGGCAATAACACACGCCAACGCCCATGTGAGATGCGGATTCAATCACATGGGTTGCGCGCTCATAATCGAGCACATACAGGGCGTCTGTATTTGGCAAGGCATCTTCATTCACAAATGTTCGACCAAGCTGGGTTTCGCCATCGGTAAACAAATCTCTGACAAATTCTTCTTCCACATTCAGATACTGGTAAAACAACTTGCCCAGTAATTTTTGATCAATGTCATCACGAATACGCATCATAGAAAACTCGAAAAATCCTGCCATGGGCGGCGGCAGTACATAGGTAGACTCGCCATTCACTTCAATATCAAGCAATATTGCTCTACCGGCAAGTTCTTCCAGAATTTTTTGGGACTCTGCCTGGGATATCTTCCAGATTTTTGCGGCTTTATCAACAGTAAAAGGTTTGATAGGTATTTGAGCCAGCAATGAAGCTTCTTTTTCACTCATTAATACTTGAAGTATTTTAAACAAGGATTCTGATGTGGGAGCTCCCTGGGGAAAACGATTGATACGTTCAGAAAATTGCGAGTATCCATTGCGTAGTGTTCTGTGTGCCATGATCAATTCCTCCTCTATTATATTATAATAATTTTTTCATATACAATGCAAAAGGTTTTTGTTTGGGAACAAAAAGATTTGCCTGGTCTAAAAATTGCAACCCTGTTTAAGACTATTCAATGTAAAAAAATCAGGTGGTTACAAGATGAAAAACAGTGGTAAGCAACAGTCCCAGTACCTTTTAATTGCATTGATCATTGCCGGATGGTTTGGCATAAATCTGTTTTATGACTGGCACTCTAAAGGTCAGGACCTTGCCAGCGGATACATTGGTTCAAAAATACTATTAAAAGGCGAAATAGACCACCTGTACAGTTATGATAAAAACCAGTATCCTGAACAGGATGATGAGCTGTGGGACCAGATTGCTGAGGAATCCGAGTGCGGTATGGACGTTTTGCACCCATATGTGCAAATTCCTTTGTGGGCCGGATTACTACAGCCATTGGTTAAACATTTACAATACCCTGAATTTACACACATTTTTCATATCATTATCCTTTTATCACTGTTGGGCTCTATATTGTTGTCATTTAAAATGTGGGCGCCTGAATTTCTGGAACCCATACCTTTAATGCTGTTTTTAATTATCTTTTCGCTAACTATGCCCTTTAGGTATACCCTGTTTTTAATGCAGACCCACCCTATTTTATTTTTCTTATTGATTCTGGGATTATATCTTGATCATAAAAACAAACCGTTTATTGGCGGAATGGTTATGGCATTTCCCATTGCCATTAAAATTACTCCAATTATCATATTATTTTACTGGATGATTAAAAAAAGAATGCGGGCATTGTGGGGCGCATTGACGGGTGGTGCTTTATTGGGTATTACCAGTTTATTGCTGGCAGGCTGGCAAAGCCACCTCAATTTTCTGGAACGGATCCAGCAGATCAGCAGCATTACCCTGACGGGATATGGAAACCACAGCATTCGCGCGTATCTCATGCGCACAACAATGACTCTCGATTCCGTGAAACAATGGTACATGTATCAAACACCGGCATGGGTTTCTGTAACATCAACATTGATTTCCATCCTTCTTTTTTCATTATTTTTCATCAGTGTTTACCGAGCCAGAAAAAAACTGGACGGGCATTATGATATAATCGTTGCGCAACTGATTATTTTACAAATCATTACCGCACCCATCGCATGGATGCACTACTTTTTCATGCTGTTTGTGCCCATTATCATCGCTTTTAAATATATCCGCAGTGAAAATTCAATCGGTGCATGGCTGTTGTGGAGCATTACTATTGTTGGGCAATTGTTCCCATTCGCCTATGCTAAAATTGCTTACCACTATACCAACAGTAACCAGGTGATTTTGTTTGGTTTATACCTCGGTTTGATCTTGTATACCTATTTTACTCTTAAACTTTGGTTTGTAAAAGAGCCTGCCTGAAAAAACACTTGATCCTGTTCTCGATTGTGTATATTTTCCAATAGACACAATCACCATAAATTGACAGGGTCAATACTATGATCAAAAATCCAATCAACCGCAGACAATTTCTTGCATCCAGCGCGGCATTGCCACTCATTCCTGCCGGCATACAAGCCAAAGCAGAGAATCCCATAAACTCCCCATCAGCCGGAATAGACACAGACATAGACATTGATCGTGTGGCAAGTAATCCATATATCCAAAATCTCCGCAATGTTGCAATGAATATACTGAAACCGTCAAAAAAAGATTACGAACACGGCATGGAGCTGCACCGTAATTCACTTGTTATAGAAGGCTATGGCTTTAGTCCCTATTCTGCAATCAACGGAGACGAGATCAGGAAATTGATTGATGAGGGCGGAACATCAACCGAGCTTGGTATAAAAATAGAAGACCAGCAGCGTACAAATTGCATTATAGATATGAATGAACGCAAACAATTTATAAAAGCCTGGAAAGCTGCAGGAATTAATTGTGTTTTTCAAAATGCCGGCGAAGAAAGCAACAATATCACAACACTGTTACAACGCTTATCAAATTTTACGTTTCTCACCGATATGCTGCCTAATTTCTTGCCCAAAGCGGTTACCCCAAACGATATTGAAAAAGCAGGCAAAGATAACTCGCATTGTTTATACTTTAGCGGCAATGGTGTGCCCATGCCGGATAAGTTAAAATATACAGATGAAGCCTTGCTATACATTCGCTTGTTTTTTCAACTGGGCATCCGGATGATGCACCTCACTTATAATCGCCGAAACATGATTGGTGATGGCTGTGGAGAGTCAAGCAACGCGGGACTAAGTGATTTTGGCAGACTGGTTGTAAAAGAAATGAACCGGGTGGGCGTAATTATTGATGTGGCACATAGTGGATTTAATACATCCCTTGAAGCAGCGCAAATCTCAGACAAACCCATAGTCGCGAGTCATTCGGCATGCCATGCGCTTCATCCGCATTATCGCTGCAAACCCGATAATGTTATCAAAGCCATTGTGGACAAGGGCGGATTAATGGGGATATGTGCTATCCCCCGGTTTCTTGGTGGAACCGGCGATATTACCGCAATGCTTGACCATATCGATTATATGGTTAAAAAATTTGGCAGTGATCATGTTTCAATTGCGACAGATTTAGGATATCATTCACCTAACGCGGACAAAGAAGAGAGCAAACTACCTCTGAACTGGAAGTTACGCTCACGTACCCGCTGGGAAGCGCTCTGGCCTCCTTTTGATTATGTTGAAAAACCACACATGCGCCAATCAACCGCATGGACCAATCGTCCCCTGTTTACAGTTGGGCTGGTTCAGCGTGGTTACAGTGATCAGGATATAGAAAAGATATTAGGACTGAATGTATTGCGTGTTGCCAAGGCAGTATTTCCCAAAGAGTTATTATGAAATCCTGTCAAATTCAGGTAACACCCCACACACTCTCATCCTTACAAGTACAGTCGTAATTTTCTACACCCCCTTTTAATATTGTGTTTTTTTCTTTTAACGGTATCAAGTTTGTACTATAATTATATATAGTGAATGACATTTAGAAAAGAATATATTCATAAAAACCATTTTGGGCCTTAATCAACCTTAATATATAAATATCAACATGTTACTACAACTATCCCCCTCTTGTCTTTACTTCTATTCCGCGCTTTTATTATAATTCATGTTGATCACCAAATAAAGGAAACAAAAGTGAAAATCAAATACAGTTTTGTATTCCTGATGCTTGTTATTTCATTATTATGTCAATTTACCATTATTTTATCACAAGAGGATGCTGAATATCCCCACAGTGATGAATTTGAAATGGATTGCGAACTGTGCCATACAGATGAAAGCTGGCAAGTTGATCCTCAAAACATTGAATTCAATCATGAACAGGAAACCGGATTTTCACTAAAAGGGAAACACAACTCTCTGCATTGTAAAACATGCCATTCAGACCTTGTATTTGAAAAGAATGACAAACATTGCTTCAACTGTCATACAGACATACATCATGGTGAACTGGGGACAGAATGTGAAAATTGCCACACTCCAGACAATTGGATCAATTATACACGTATGCGACATTTACATAACGAGTTTAATTATCCATTAACCGGGGCACATAAACAGTTGGACTGTGAGGCCTGCCATTACAAAGAACAGCGCATTCAATACAAAACCACACCCGTTGAATGTTTTGGCTGCCATTTGAATGATTATAACACAACAGATAATCCTGACCATAAACTTGCCGGATTTAGCCTGGATTGTCAATCCTGTCATTATATAGAAGACATGAGTTGGAATTCGGCACGTTTTGAACATACTGCAAACTTTGGCCTAACGGGTCCCCACAATCAGCAGTGCAGTGATTGTCATACCGGTGTTTATTCACAGCAATCCGCTGATTGTTTTACCTGTCATCAAAATGACTATATGGAAACACAGAATCCAAACCACTCTGTATTGGGTTTTCCAACACTCTGTGAAACATGTCATTCGGCTTCAAGCTGGGACCGGTCACAGTTTGATCATTCTCAAGTCAGTGGTTTTACTCTTTTAGGTGTACATACAACGCTTGAATGTACTGAATGCCATGTAAATAATCAGTTGACCGGCCTTGCACAGGAATGCTATGATTGTCATATTAATGATTTTACAAACATAATAGATCCCAACCATGTTGCGAATAATTTTGACAAAAACTGCCTGACATGCCATTCCGTGAACAATTGGGATCCTATCCAGTTTGACCATTTAATCACCGGATTCAGCCTGGACGGTGCACACAAGAACGCATCCTGTAGTGATTGTCATACTCTGGGATATAACGCAACAAAACCCGAATGCTATAGCTGCCATCAAACCGATTTTGAATCTGTTTCAGATCCCAATCATGTCACCAACAATTTCAGCCACGAGTGTTCGGATTGCCACAGCATGAATGCTTTTTCTCCGGCGCAATTTGACCACGCGACAACCTTGTTCCCGTTGGAAGGCGCACATACATCAGCCAATTGTATCGATTGTCATTCAACAGGATATATCAACATACCAACCGAATGCTATAGCTGCCATCAAACTGATTTTGAATCCGTGACTGAGCCCAATCATGTCAGTAACAATTTTAGCCACGAGTGTTCGGACTGTCACAGTATGAACGCATTCTCTCCCGCTCAGTTTGATCACGCAGCCACCTTGTTCCCGCTGGAAGGCGCACATACATCAGTCAATTGTATCGATTGTCACAGTACGGGCTATAGCAACATTCCGACTGAATGCTACAGCTGTCACCAAACTGATTTTGAATCCGTGACTGAGCCCAATCATGTCACCAACAATTTCAGTCATATTTGTTCAGACTGTCACAGTATGAACGCATTCTCTCCCGCTCAGTTTGATCACGCAGCCACCTTGTTTCCGCTGGAAGGCGCACATACATCAGCCAATTGTATTGATTGCCACAGTACAGGATATACAAATATACCCACTGAATGCTACAGCTGTCACCAAACCGATTTTGAATCTGTTACGGAACCCAATCACGTCACCAACAATTTCAGTCATATTTGTTCAGACTGTCACAGTATGAACGCATTCTCTCCCGCTCAGTTTGATCACGCTGCCACCTTGTTTCCGTTGGAAGGTGCACACACATCAGCCAATTGTATTGATTGTCACAGTACGGGCTATAGCAACATTCCGACTGAATGCTACAGCTGTCATCAGGCGGATTTTGAATCTGTTACGGAACCCAATCACGTCACCAACAATTTCAGTCATATTTGTTCAGACTGTCACAGTATGAACGCATTCTCTCCCGCTCAGTTTGATCACGCAGCCACCTTGTTCCCGTTGGAAGGCGCACATACATCAGCCAATTGTATTGATTGTCACAGTACGGGCTATACCAATATTCCTACCGAATGTTTCAGCTGTCACCAAGCAGATTTTGAATCTGTTTCAGACCCCAATCACGTCACCAACAATTTCAGCCACGAGTGTCTGGATTGTCACAGTATGAATGCTTTTTCTCCTGCGCAGTTTGATCATGCAACCACCCTGTTTCCACTGGAAGGGGCGCATACATCAGCCAGTTGTATCGATTGTCACAGTACGGGCTATAGCAACATTCCGACTGAATGCTACAGCTGTCATCAGGCGGATTTTGAATCTGTTACGGACCCTAATCATGCCATCAACAATTTCAGCCACGAGTGTACGGATTGTCACAGCATGAGTGCCTTTACTCCCGCGCAGTTTGATCATGCAACCACCCTGTTTCCACTGGAAGGGGCGCATACATCAGCCAATTGTATTGATTGTCACAGTACAGGATATACAAATATACCCACTGAATGTTACAGCTGTCATCAAACTGATTTTGAATCCGTTACCGATCCCAATCATGTCAGTAACAATTTCAGCCACGAGTGTCTGGATTGTCACAGCATGAACGCATTCTCTCCCACGCAGTTTGATCACGCTGCCACCTTGTTTCCGTTGGAAGGTGCGCACACTACGGTCAACTGTATCGATTGCCATTCCACAGGCTATACCAACATTCCAATCGAATGCTATAGCTGCCATCAAACTGATTTTGAATCCGTTACCGATCCCAATCATATCAGTAACAATTTCAGCCACGAGTGTACGGACTGCCACAGTATGAACGCATTCTCTCCCGCGCAGTTTGATCACGCTGCCACCTTGTTTCCGTTGGAAGGCGCACACACATCAGCCAATTGTATTGATTGTCACAGTACGGGCTATACCAACATCCCAACCGAGTGTTACAGTTGCCATCAAACTGATTTTGAATCCGTGACCGATCCCAATCATGTCAGTAACAATTTCAGCCACGAGTGTACGGACTGCCATTCCATAAATGGATGGATTCCGGCATTTTTTGATCATACGACAACATCATTTACACTAACCGGTGCACATCTAAATGCGGACTGCTCAGATTGTCATAGCAGCGGATACGACAATACACCCACAGATTGTTATTCCTGCCATATGGATGATTATAATGGCACCAACAATCCAAATCACAGCGCAGCTCATTTCCCAACAACCTGTAATAGCTGTCACAACACCTCGGCCTGGCGGCCGGCAAATTGGGACCATGACAGACAATACTTTCCAATTTATTCTGGAGAACATGCCGGTGAATGGAATACCTGCAACAATTGCCATGTAGCAACAAATGATTATTCACAATTTGAATGCATTAATTGTCACGAACATACCAGAGTCAAAATGGATGATATACATGATGACGAAAGTGGATATGTTTATGAAAGCTCTGCATGTTATGCATGTCACCCCAGGGGGTATGCTGAAGATGATTAGAAGCAAAAACATTTTGATCATTATCATTTTGTTGATACCAAGCTTAAATCTGTATGCTCAGGATTATGCAACAATACAGGATATTAGTAACGATCAGATTGTAATTAACGCGGGTACTGAAAAAGGGCTTGTTTTGGGAGATATTCTCACCGCTTCAAGAAATGATGAAATGATTTCAAAATTAGAGATTACACATATTTCAAAAAACTCTGCTACGTGCCGAATTCTTGAAAATTCGACAGAATTACGTAAAGGAAACCAGGTAAGAATTGATAATCCTGAAAAACCAAAAACTAAAACAATCAGTAAAACCAGATACAGCGGTTATCTTGTTTTTCAACACTATCAATTTAATGATATCTCAACATATAACAACGATTTCAAACAACCCGCGGTCAGATTCAAGCTCAAAGTCAAACAATTATGGGACCGGGATTATAACCTGAACATCAAACTTCGATCCAGATACAATCAAAGGAGCAGGCGTTATAATTCCACAACCCCGGAGACAGAATGGCGTAACCGTTTATATGAGGTATCCTTTTCCTATGACAATCCCAATTCAACACTCAATTACAAAGTCGGCAGAATCATTTCACATATATTTAGTGGCTTGGGGTATATTGACGGATTAAATTTGCAATACAATACATTCAAAAATCTGAAACTGGGAGCTTTTGCCGGTACTCAACCTCAATGGCAGTATTCATCTTTTCAAACCTCACTGCAAAAATATGGTACATTTATCAACTACAACAGGGGCGATTTTACAGGAACAAAATACGAGGTTACACTTGCAGCAGCCGGTGAATATCATGATTCTATAGTGAGCAGAGAATTTGTTTACCTGCAAAGCAGCATAAACGCTTACAAGGGATGGTATTTTTATCAACGTATGGAGCTTGATATAAATCGGGATTGGCGGAAAGAAGAAAAAAACCAATCAACGGTGAGCTTGTCCAACCTGTATTTAAATGCAAGTATGAATATCTCAGAAAAGCTCACAGCCGGACTCTCTTATAACAATTATAAAAATTATTACACCTATGAACTCTTGTCAGTTGCTGACAGTCTGTTTGATGATGCATTCAGACAAGGATTACGTGGTAATATCAATTTCAAGTGGACAAAGGACACTCGTATCTTTGGAAATTACGGTTTACGTAAAAAGAGTGATGAAAATACCACAACGTCATATTCATTGGGTATATATAAAAACAATCTATTTATAAAAAGAATGAGATTATCACTCCGTTTTTCAGGATTCTCAAATTTGTACACCCGGGGTGTTCACCCATCTGTTACACTAGGTAAATATTTGAAAAATGGTCACTATATATCTTTGGGATATGGCAGCTATAATTACGAATATCAAACATCCGGATTGAAACGAAACAGTCAATGGTTACAATTTAACACACAAATTGAATTGCCTGCATCATTTTATATAACAACGAATTACGAGTACGAATGGGGAGATGTAACGTTTGGGCACCGTATTTACACGGATTTGGGGTATCGTTTTTAAAAAGGTCCCCGAAAAAATCCGGGGACCTTTTTTTATTAAAAGAAATAATAAGCGGCTAATAACAATCTCAAATTATTTACATATTCAGCATCCTGAACTTTACCCTGCTTGTCAGCCGTGCCATATGCGGCTGCGGTATATTCAACTTCGGCAGCAAAACGGGTTTTACCAGAGTTCCACATAATTCGTGGAGAAATGCGATATATATTATCAATATTCGAACCTCTCCCCCAAAAGCTGCCAATATTTTCACCAGCACCCTGATTTTGAGTATAGGCGGCAAAACAGCCATAAGCGATTGTAGTACCGGTTGAAAAATCAGTCCAAACAGACATAACATCCGTAGGTATATAGCTTTCCTGCGCGGTTGCAGCATCTATGCTGTTAACAGCATAACCACTAAGCATAACCATATCAGTTAGATTTTGTCCGTAAACACCATAAATCTTCCATTCTGCTTTGGGTAATTTGAATTTTGCAAAACCCATTACAGACACACCAGAAACTGTTTCGTCAGACACATAATTCAGTGGTGTTTTCAATCTCGGCTTTAACATTTTCCAGTCCACACCTGCACCCAAAAGCACTTTATCAGCACTGATTAAAAGTTGCCCATGTAGATTTGGAACAGCTGCATTTCTTAAATATTGAGACCCTGCACCATCGGGACCCGAACTGGTAAAATCTCTTTGAGACACTGCTGCAGCCAAAAGTGATATAGCACCAGTTGTATGAGTTAGACGAACCTGAGGATTACGGGAAAAGGGTTGAAAAGGTACACCGGTATTAAAAGAAACTGTACCAGGAAAACAACCCGTCACAAACATGGGATGCCAAAATTGTCCAACCAAAAGTGTGTTTTTTTCCCAAGCCAGGGTTAAAAAAGCATGCCGCAAACGAAAACCATTAACATCCGCATTGGAATGACCAAAAAATGCAGCCTCAATTAAACCGGATGTTTTG
Source organism: bacterium (assembly GCA_963693055.1). Classification (GTDB taxonomy): domain Bacteria; phylum Zhuqueibacterota; class Zhuqueibacteria; order Residuimicrobiales; family Krinioviventaceae. The sequence goes on along the minus strand of OY843751.1, from coordinate 2,003,172 downwards.
GCCCCAAATGCGTCCGGACCTGTGATAGCTCCCTTGAGCCGGGTTTGTATTGCTAGCATATTGAGATTGGGTTGCGCATTTGCATCTTCTCCATTCACATCCAGATCTTCACCGGCAGGATAAAGTAGAAAATGTCCCTCTCGTGCAGTAACCGTCTGGCGGGAATCAAACATGACATCGGTTTTAACAAAACCGGTAAATTTAATACCAAATTCTGACGATTGTGCAATAACAATTGAAGAGAAACACAGTGTAAAAAATAGAGCTATCCAGATTTTTTTCATTTTACCTCCATTAACGGGGTCAATATACAAGCTTGTTTACGCTGAATAATTACAACATTACTAAATAATAAACAGCCACTTATAGAGTAGCAGAAACTACACCAAAAAAAAACATCAAGTACAATAAAAGATAAAAAACGAGGATAGTGCGACTAAAAGTTTAGGAAATTTATAACGGTAGGTAATTATAAAAAAATCCGGTCTGAAATGAAAATTCCAGGCCGGACTAAAATATTTATAAAAAATTTATCGTAATCTAGTAATTTTTAGAGTGCGTGTAACCTGCCCACTGCGCAATACCAGCATGTAAATACCACTGGGAGATGAATTGCCATTATTATCGTTTCCATCCCATGCAAATGAATATTGACCTGCTTGCTGGTTTTCTTTGACTAACGTACGAACCGTTCGACCGGTTATATCAACCACGCTCAGTGTTACAAAATCATCTAATTCCAGCTTGTATTGTATTGTAGTTCCCGGATTAAAAGGATTGGGATATGCAGACACCAGTTCAGTTTCGCTGGGTGCAACCAGGTTTGTAGCATCGACCTGAATTTCATTACGAAAATTGGAATTCCCATTTACATCCACATCTGACAAACGATAATGATACGTATGGCCTGCATATACATCAGAATCGTTGAATTGATAATCTGTTTGATTTGTACTATTTTCCTGACCGTTTAATTCATCATGAGTCTGATAACTAGCTATAGTTGTCCATTCGGTTTCTGAATCCAACCGGCGCTCCAAAACAAAGCCCAAATTATCTTCTTCACTTTGGGTTGTCCATTTTACCTGAATTGCATTTTTAACAGACTCTGCCGTAAATAAAGATAGCTTGACGGGAAGTGGAGCATCAATTCCGGTATTGGCAACTGATTCATAAGCATACTCGTGTATAGTGAGCGACGTTCCATTACACGACATTTTCACCCAACCGTAATGTGTTTGTCCGCTAATATCAAACCTTACACCCATATATTTATTGGATTTATTTCCCCAGAAGCCATAACTATAAGTAATTGCAGTTGAAAAACATCTATAATTTAGCATTCCAACTCCTATAGCACCGGCGTTCCATGCAACACTGTTGGTACGTATACTGCTTGAATAATTCAAAGCAAAAGGAAGAACATAAGGACCGGAAAGCAATCCTAAAAAGGCGCCGCTATCAGGGAAATCCAGATTTTGTACTTCGAATTTTTTGGTAAAAGCATCAGAATAGCATAAAAATCGTAGATCGTTACCATCACCTCCAACCTGGTCAAAGTCTAAACCTTGAATCTGACCGTTGGTATTAAGAACTGCCCCAGATGTGTATTTCAATATTTCAGCCTTACCCTGTGCCCCGGTTAACATTGCTGCTGCCAATGCAGAATACCCTGCAATTCGTTTATCCAATTGCGGTTTCATCCAACTCCCTCCTTGAAATTTGGAAATACATATGAATTTAATATTATATTAATTATTCCATTATAATGCAAGGGATTTATTGAATAAAATTCACAACATTAAAGGCAAAAGAAATAGACCCTGACCAGGACTTTTAGTCCCGGTCATGTCATATATTTGCAGAATGTATTATCGCAGACGTGTCACTTTTTGAGTTTTGGTGAGATTGCCGGCTTTTAGAAAAAGTAGGTAAACTCCGCTGGGGGATGAATTGCCGGACTGGTCATTACCATCCCAGGCAAACTCATAACGACCCGCCTGTTGTTTATCATTAACGATTGTGCGGATTGTACGGCCGGTTATATCAACAACGCTCAGCATTACCTCCGCATCTGACTCGAGTTGATACTGTACCTTGGTACCGGGATTAAAAGGATTGGGATACGCGGAAAGCAGCTCGGTTGATTCTGGAACAACCGCATCGGTTGCCTCTACCTGTATCTCTCGTTTGGAATGAATTTCACCCTTGACATCCAAATCCGACAAACGATAAACATAAGTGTTGCCGATAAAGACATTGCTATCAGCATAATGGTAATCCGTAGGTGTATTCTTGTTACCCTGCCCGGCTAGTTCCGAGTGGGTTTTGTAACTGGCAATGGTTTCCCATTCAGTATCATCATTTAATCGGCGTTCAAGTATAAAGCCCAGGTTATCGATCTCGTTTTGGGTGGTCCAGCTCAGGTTTATTGCACCATTGACAGATTTTGCTGTAAAAAGGGACAATTCAACCGGTAGAGGCCCATCAAAACCTGTATTGGGGGTATTTTCATAAGCATATTCATGAATAGTCAAAGACGTACCGTCACAAGACATTTTCACCCAACCATAATGTGTTTGCCCGCTTATATCAAACCTGACACCCAAATATTTATTGCTTTGATTGTTCCAGTACCCCGTAGAGCTGTAGCACAAAAAACCTATCCCGTTTCTTCCTGCAATCCAATTTGCATTATCTGTACCAATACTGCTACTCTGATTCAAAGCAAATGCATTTACATAGATTCCGAATGTTGCAGCTAAAAAAGCACCACCGGAATCATTATCTAAATTTTTTACTTGAAAAGATTTTGCAAAAGTACTGGAAAAAAGGAATAAATTCAAATCGTCACCATCAATTTTGTCAAAATCCAAATTTACACTTTGACCATTAGAGTTAATGACAGCTCCTGAAGAATATTTTATTATTTCAGCTTTTCCCTGAGCCCCGGTTAACATGGCTGCTGCCAATGCAGAATACCCTGCAATACGCTTGTCTAACTGCGTTTTCATATATCTGCCTCCGATATCGAAAAAATTATTCAAATTGGAAATAAAATGATATTGATTTTAATTAAATAAATCAAGTCTTGCACGTGAATTTTTAGTATTTTCTTATTAATCGATTAAGAAAATATGGGCACATGATACATTTATACTATTTTTTCATGCCACAAGCTTTTATCCACAACTGTGGCCATCAAATCCGTATTCAATTCAGTACCCAGAAAAGTACTAACCTCATTGGCCTTTTCAAGTGGATTATGTAGAATTTCCGGGAAAAACATAAACAAACAATCAACCTTGTTCATAGCTAACCAGGTTTGCACACGGTTGGTTTGTACTGAAAAAACCTTGGTCAAATCTTCATCACTCAGGCTTGCGCCTTGATTACCAAGATTTTTGATCATTTTCCGTTGGGACTGAATCACCTCTTCAATGGGTCGCACCATATAAATAACTTTGAATTCCACTTTTGGGGGTACATACGGAAGCAACTGGGCAATAATCTTAATCGCCTTCCCATCAGTATTCTTTAGCCATTCATTGTTTGTACGAAGACTTTTTACTTTTTCATATTCATAGTATCCCCGCTGATTATTCTCATCTGCCTTGCGCTTTCCATCGGTTAAAACGTCCATCCCCCCTTTTTCAAGCATTTGCATCATCAACGAAGTACCTGAGCGCGGCAAACCTGAAACAATCGTTATCATAAAAATTTCTCCGCCTGTTTTGCATTGATCTCATCAAGAATTACCTGGTGTTTTGCCGCCTTGTCGCTCATATTCAGTTTACGCTGATACAGGTATTTCAGCATTCTATGGGCACTTTTAAACCCTGGTACAATCACAGCACTGACCTCAAATGCTTCTGCCGCGCGTTCATACATTTCCAGACGCGTCAATGCCAGCCCCAGGTGATAATGTGCAATAGGATAATGATAGATTAAACCAATGGCATTCAATGCAAATGACGCAGCGTCTTCGTTACGACGTTGACGCAGATAGACCATGGCCATACCATCATTGGCAATATGACTGTCAGGATCAATCTCCAGCGCTTTCGTGTATGCGCGCTCAGCATCTTCAATCTTGCCCATTTTCAGATAGGTCTGCCCGATCTGCTGATGCAGCACAGGCAGGCGAGGCTGAGTTTTTTCTGCTTTTAACAAAAATTCAAGCGCAGATTGGTAATCTTTATCAGCCAAGGCTAAAGAGCCCAATAACAAATCAAACTGCGGACTGTATTTATCATTATCGGCAATTACTTTTTCCACTACCTTACGCGCACTGATATTCCGGCCAAGCACCTGGTAACATTTAGCCAAATGAAAAGCAAAGCGTGTTTGATCTGAATGATTTTCATACAATTTTTCCAGAATCGGCAAGGCGTCATGATACATATTTTTATTCATGTATACCCTTGCAAGATAAAACTGGGACTCGTTCAATGTCTGCTCAATGGCTTTTTGCTGATCATCTCCTGGCTTTTCAACATAACCCAGGGCAATAAGCTGTTCCATGGCTTCCTGTTCCGCATAGGGGTCTTGCTGTACATTTTCAGGCAGCATTCCGCATTCACCTTTGACCTCTTCCCAGGATGGAATGTATTCGGGTTCAACAGGCTTGTCAAAAGATTGTACCAGCGGTTTGCCATCCATATCTTTCCCAATAGGTAGGCCATACAGTGTCAAAAGTGTTGGGGTAATGTCAAGCAGATTGGCGCCGTAAATTCTTTCATCCTTCTGAATATGCGGTCCTTTCATACATACAACACCATAAGAACGGTGTTGCCATGCCGGCCCCGCCGGCTCTTTGGGGATAGACAATGGACGTAGATGGTCCGAGTGAAAGCCGTGGTCGGAAACCAGTATTACCGTCACATCATCTCCGGCAAGCTGTAACAGACGCGATAACATCATGTCATGAAAAAGATATCCACCCGTAACAACACCTTTGTAAAGCTCAAACAACTCCTCAGGAACATTCGGCATACGTGGGGGATGAAAATTCATAAAGCCATGACAAAAATGGTCAATGGCGTCATAATAGACTGCCATAAAATCCCATTCTTCGTTCTCCAACATCCACGTTGCCGCTGAATGGATGCTTGAACAATCCGCAATAATTTTAGCAAGAGACTCTAGGCGCTTGTCTTTTTCCTGATCAATTTTTGCGGCATCCGGTACAAATGGAAGAATATGTGCCTCCGTGAGCTCCTGCGGATGTACGCGCAGTTGATCAAACAGCTTTTCCCTACTTTTAGGATAAACGGTACCGGGTCTCATGGGCCAGGGCTTGTCAATGGGGGCATGCGCGCGTTGATAAAAGTTGGATATACAGGTCCCATTTATCGGTTCCGCAGGATGACTGGGCCACCAGCCAACCACATGGGTTTTATAGTTTTCCTGAGTTAGAATATTCCAAATAGCTTTAACTTTACGTGAGGATACTGAAACCGGTCGTATACCGGCAGATTGGGGTGAGGGTTCAGTAAAATTCAATATGCCATGCTTGTCCGCATGCTTGCCGGTTGCAATGGATGTCCAAAGCATAGGCGACATGGGTGGGTCCAGGGTGGCAATATTGCCCATTACGCCATTATTTACAAGACTTTCCAAGGCTGGCATTTGCCCGTTATCTAACAATGGATTGATAATCTTCCAATCCGCGGCGTCCCATCCAATCAGCAATACTTTTTTAGCTAGTCGTTTTCCCATCAACTGGCCTCTCAATCTTTTTTATCTATATCCGCGCGTTTTTTTCGCCAGGCCATCACCCCCATTGCACCTAAAGCAAGAATACCCAAAGAACCCTCATAAGGGATACTATCATAAAAGGATTCAAATGTTTCAAATGAACGGTTCTCAACCTGAGGTATTATCGATTCGGGTGTAATCCGGTTTTCTTTTTCCATATTTTCCCAAAAGACTATTTTAGTTGAATTAATATAAGAATATTCAAGATAATAAAAATAATAACTTTATCAAACAATTTCTGCGATTATCCCAATTTAAAAACATTTGCATTCTCGAAAAAAATAATTACATTAAACAGACATAACGGTGCCCGAAAGGGATAATAGGGAAAACGGTGCAAATCCGTTGCAGCCCCGCTACTGTAAGGATAACCAAAGCCGCAATCGGTCTTTAGACCCAGCCACTGCCTGAAAGCATAAGGTGGGAAGGTGCGGTGAGTAGGCATAAAATCCAAGCCAGGAGACCTGCCGTCGGAAAGGCCATCATCTAATCCATTTTGCAGTACAGCCTTTCTGCTTTCATTTTCAACCTTCGAGGGTGAGGTTTGGAATCCGTGAATCCCACAAACAGGATACACAAAGGTGTATTCTGCTTGTTCAAATTACTTTTCTCAAAAATAACAATTCTCGCAAGTATTGCTGCGATATTGTTATTTTCTACACATCTCTATTCCCAATCAGACATCAAGATACAGGGTACAGTAACCGATATAAAAACGGGCATGCCCGTTCAAGGGGTTAATATATCTATTCAAAACAGCGGGACCGGCACCATTACAAACCGGCAGGGACATTTTAAGATCAAGAACCTGCTTGAAGGTACCTATTCTCTGTCATTTGAACATATCGCCTATGAAAAACAAACCCGTTATGATTTACATGTATTAAAAGATCAAGCCATACAAATAGACATCCGGCTAGTGCCCCGTATTCTAACCATGCCGGATGTAAATATTAATGCTGAAAAATGGACCGACTCACCGGGTATTGATGTCTGGTCGATCCGAATAGATGAAACGACAAATAAAACTGCTGAAAATGCCGCCGAGTTAATTGCACAGGTACCCGGAATTGAAATAACAGACGAAAGCGGCAGCGGAGCAAAAAAAATATCCATACGCGGCAGCCAGAGCAACCAGGTATTGGTATTGCTGGATGGGGTCCCCCTGAACAATCAATCCAGTGGGGATGCCGATTTATCTGTGGTCCCGGTCAACATGATTGAAAAAATAGAGATCCACAAGGGTACAAGCGCCAGCCGATTTGGTACTGGTGCGCTCGCCGGTGCTGTAAACATTATCACCCGTAAAAACATTAAAAATAACCTGCACCTGGAATACCGCACCGGTGCCTGGGGATACAACAGCATCTCGCCTTCGGTTTCAGGTCGAATCAAAAACTGGAACTATATCGCCACATATCAATACAATGTCAGCGATGGAAATTATCCTTATGAATATAAAAATTCGGATAATCAAACCATCCATGAAGACCGGATGAATGCAGACATTCAAACTCAGAATCTGTTTCTGCGTACCGGCTATCAGATAAAAAACCACAATCTGGCACTACAATTCCAAAATATGGATTCTGATCGGGGCATACCCGGTAAAATTGACGGCTGGACTCCCTATGCAAGAATTCAATACAATCAAACCGGCTGGGGACTGGATTATCAATTAAACCACCAGCACTTTAATCTCAAAATACAACCGAGATATATGGAAACCGTTACCGAGAACCACAATCTATATCCGGATGATGTAGAGTTGAAATACAAACGCTATCCGCAATATCATTATCAATACACCCTTGATCAAACTATTGTCAACAGCGAATTCAACACAAATCCCTACTCCTGGCTCGATTTTACAACAGGGCATACTTTTAGAAAACAGCAATACGACAATGAAAACCTGATGACGGTATTGAATCCCACAAAACAACAGGCGAATGAAACCGCTCATGGATTTTATATAAATCCACAAATCAATATTCCAATCCGTAAGCAGATAAAATGGAGCATCTCTCCTTCCCTACGTTATGATACCCGACACAGTAAAAGTTCGGGTTATGATGATGAACGAATTGATGAACATTGGGGACCAGCAATAAATAGCCGCATTTCTGCGGGAAATGAAAAACGCATTTACATCAAATCCGGTTATGCACACACGTTTCGGGTGCCCACTTTTGCGGACCTGTTTTACCAGGACGTTCGCATTGACGGAAATCCTGACCTGCTCCCTGAAAAAAGCATTCAAACCGAAACAGGTGCAGGTTTGGAATTTTTCAATCCTTTCACATTAAGAATGGAATTCAGTACATTTAAAAACCAAATCGACAATCTGATTGTATGGCGTCTGGGAAGCTTTGAAGTATTCAGTCCGTACAACACGCACGCGGAAATCTCTGGCACAGAATATCTGGTCTCAATGAATACGCCCAATGATTGGTTTCATTTGAATGTCAGCTATTCAGAGCTGGACCCTCTCAATAAAAGTGATAACCAAACCACCCGCAACAAGATCATTCCCTATCGGCCTCAAAAAACATTTAAAGGCACAATTACCGGACATTTTTACAATATAGATCTGGGGCTCAATTTTCGTCAAGTGGGTAAGCGATTTGTGAATGATGCCAATACCCGTTGGTTGGATCCTTATGAGGTATGGGACCTCAATGGCTCAATTACACAAGATATTTTAAAAACAACACTGATTCTCAAATTTTCAATTTATAATATATCCAATAGCTGTTATGAAACCATTCGGGACATGCCAATGACCGGACGAGAGTGGCGATTGGGTCTGGTAGTGAACTATTAATCTCTTAAAAGGAGGGAACATGTACCCCAAAAGATGTCTGTTGTTTATGATTCTGCTTTTATACACATGTGCATTTGCAGGCATTCCTAGAACACTTTATACGCTGAACGAATCCGCTGAAACGGTATCATCCATGTCAATGGATGATTGGAGTATCCAGTCTAATATTGTGACAACCGGACAAATGCCGAATCAGTTGGTAGTTTTTAATGATTTAATCTATATCGTCAATTCCGGTACTGATGATATTATGATCATTGATCCGCAGCAAAACAATCAGGTTGTTCAAACCATTGCTCTGGCTGAAGGTAGTAATCCCTGGGCTATCGCGTTCCCGGATTCAGATAAAGCCTATGTTACAAACTATGTTGCCAACACGGTTTCTGTAATTGACCTTGCAACGGGTACGGTTACAGGCAATATTGCAGTAGGTGTAGCGCCTGAAGGAATTTTGTGCAAAGACGGTCAAGCGTTTGTGACCAATACCGGTTACGCGGGCTGGGGAATGCCTTATGAACAATCCTCTGTTTCAATTATCGATGCGGAAAATGATATGGTAATCCATACAGTTAACACGCCAGTCAACGCTCAAGATGTTGCAATAGCCCCGGATGGACGATTAAATGTGGTTTGCACCGGTGATTATGCAACCACAGCCGGCTCTGTAGTGATTATTGATCTTCATACGGGTGATAATCAAAACACCCCCGCCGCTGTGGATACAGTGGATTTTGGCTGGCATGACGCTGAACATACCACTCCCTTTACCCCCGGTGATCTGGTGATTACTGTAGATGGCAAGGGATATTGCCCAGCCTGGGGTGATGGTGTGAATGGTTATATCTGCTCATATGATGCCAATACAGGTACAGCATTGCGAGATGCATCAAATCCCATTCTTGTTGGTCCCAATTTGCAGCGGTTATTCTATGATAATTCGCTGGATGTGGTCTGGGTTCCCTATATGAAAGAATGGGGTGGTGACGGCCATGTACAAAAACTGGATGTTCAACAGGATACTATAATCTGGGAATCGGATGTAATAGGCAATGGTACCAAAGACTTGGGAATTCTGGAAGCCATTGATGGTGATCCCACAGGAATACATCCACAATCCCAAATTCCGGCAACAATTGAATTGGCCCAAAACTATCCCAATCCTTTTAATCCTACAACCACCCTCAGTTATTCCATTACGCAGCAATCAAATGTAGAATTGTCCATATACAACAATATGGGACAACGAATCAATACGCTGGTACATCAAACACAATCCGCTGGTTCTTACCAAATCGAGTGGAACGGTTGTGATGCAAACCAATCACCCGTAGCAAGCGGAATCTATTATTACGAATTGTGTGCAGGTAACACCAAAACAATACGTAAAATGACATTGATACGTTAAAAACTCGGGCCGCTTTGAGGACTTTTTCCAAAGCGGCTTTTTTTAATTCTACGCTTGCAATCCCCCCTTTTTCATTGTATTTTATTTACATACTTTTTTAAAAAAATGAACCCAAATATTCCCTCAAAACAGGACATAATATGAAACAACTCGGATATGTGGCCGCGTTTTTATTATTACTATCGCTTGGATTATGGATTACCGGACAAACAGCATACATGGGTTATACACTGGTCTTTATGTTTATATCCATGAGTCTTTATTTCAGATCACATCCTGTGTTGAAAAATTTTACGTTTACCATTTGGGTGCTCGTCTTCGTAATCGCGTCCTTGGTGTGGCCGGGGCTGTTTGGGAACTGGTTCGGATTCAACCTGGGACTCTTGATTGTACCGCTAATCCAGATCATCATGTTTGGTATGGGTACAACCCTGAATGTTAAAGACTTCTCCCGTGTCATTAAAATGCCAATCCCTGTGTTTATCGGTCTGTTTTTGCAATACAGCATTATGCCGCTGTTGGGTATATCAATCGCGCTGTTGTTCGGATTGGAACCGGAAATTGCCGCGGGTGTGGTACTGGTAGGTTCTTGCCCCGGGGGTGTAGCCTCGAATCTGATGGTATATATTGCCGGTGGTAATGTTGCCCTTTCTGTGACCATGACATCCTTTTCAACGCTATTGTCTCCTATTATGACCCCGTTTCTCATGAAAACCCTTGCCGGCAAAATGGTGCCCATTAATTTTACCGCCATGATGTTATCCATTTTGAATATGATCATCGTGCCCATTGTTGCAGGATTAATCGCCAACAAGATCTTGTACAGCAAATCTAAAATCTATAACCGGGCATTGCCGCTTGCACTGATAGCATTGACCGGATTTGTATTGTCATTGATCTGCATCTTTATAAATCCTGCCGTCTTTGGAGTCATACTGCCGCTGAAAGGCGGATTAATTTTGGGATTCGCGCTGATTGCGTCCACTGCCCTGCTCAAACTGGTTATTGGTATCTGGCTCAAAAGTCCTTCAAACTGGATGGACAGGGCTCTGCCGTTCATCTCTATGCTGGGTATTTGTCTTATTATTGCCATCATCACCGCACGGTCCAGCGAAAAGCTAATGTCCGTTGGCATGCTGTTGATAGCAACATCAATAATTCATAATTTTATGGGCTATATTCTGGGATACTGGATTGCCCGCGCGGCCCGCCAGGACACCCAAATCTGCCGCACCATTGCGTTCGAAGTGGGCATGCAAAACAGCGGCATGGCATCCGGTTTGGCAATGACGGTGCTCAACTCTGCCAATACCGCACTGGCACCTGCAATCTGGGGTCCCTGGATGAATGCCACCGGGTCGATGCTGGCCAATTACTGGCAGAAAAAGAAAGGAGAATAAATCTTTAAAAGCTACCTTTTAAATAAAATATAAAGTGCACCTTAAGCAGGGAACAAAAGAATTACAGAAAAGTTTAAAAGATAACATGTAAACTAAAATACGTGGGGGTTGTAATGCGAAAAATTCATTTTTTTATTTTATTACTATTATACCTGGCATGTAACCAAAATTCTACCAACCCGGAACCCAACAATTTATCTGCATCCGATATTATTCCCCTCAATGATTCTACACGCCAATTGTATTATAACGATGCGGTGTATATTGAATACATGAGGCAAGCAGACAAAGAACATACTCTATCAAGCTCAGCAGTACTAGACGAATTCAACATTGGTCAGTATTATAATGACCTGATAAATATTTATCAATCCAGTTACAAGATCAACAAAAGGTTTCTTGATAACATTACTCGCATCCATAATCATTACCACTATGGTATAAGACAAATACATGTCGCTGTTGATACAAACAAAATATGGGTTAAAAACTGGTTAAACGACAAAAAGATTGCAGACATTGCCGGTATTGATTCAATCATCTACAATTATGAACTGGATATTCTTGAAAGCAATGGATCTAAAAATCGCTACAATTTCACTTTAACATCTGCAAATCCCATAAATAATAGATTATTAGCTGAAAAATTATCAGCAACCGATGAATTTCTCTATGCCGAAATTCCGGCAAGACATCCCGATTGGAGCAGCATTTCTATGCAGGGCAATCAAGATTACAAAAATTATATTTTCAAATACGGATGGGGTGACTGCCCTTCCGGCTGCATTTATCAACACACCTGGGAAATCAAAGTAAAAGGCGAACAGATTTCCCTGAATATCGAATATGGCGATGCGTTGGAATAATCTTTTTTATCTATAGGAATTAACATGAACAAAATGCTTTATTTACTACTGCTACTGATTATTATTTCCTGCACTAACCATTCAGTTGATCCGGAAGAAATCCAATCATATAGCAATGACTCTCTTCTCTCGGATTCATTAAAAGCCATTCTATATTCTGATGCACAAAATATGGAATTCGAGATAATGCAAAAAAATGAAACGATTTACAATACCATGCCCTGGCTAGATGAGGATAATGTACAAAAACATTACAATGACTTTATTACTATATACTCTATAATTTCCAAAATAGACACCAATTTTATTAAATATTCCAGAGCTATGCATTTTTCTGATTCAAAATATCTTACAGAAAGTTTAGTTGCTGTCGATACAAATAAAATCTGGGTAAAAAACTGGCTTAACGGTAAACAAGAATCAGGTATTAAAAAAATTGATAATGTGATCAAACAATTCAACCTAAAAGTTGTAGAAATTGAAATGTTTTTTTCAGATCTTTATACCTTTGAACTATTATCACCTATACCAATGAATCTAAATGTTCCAATCAATCTTTTAGAACAAACAAACGAATTCAATTATACAAGTATTAACAGTGCTTATTCTTTTATTCCAAATCCAGTTTTGGTAGATGCAGGTAAAACAAGGACATACCTCTTTTCATATGGCTGGGGAGATTGTCCTTCAGGCTGTATACACATGCATACTTGGCAGATTAAAGTCAATGATGATAAAGTACTCCAGGTATTGGAAAGTGGTGAGCCGATAGAATAAAAATTAGAAAATGGTTTATATAAATACCTTTCATATTTCCTTACAAACTCTAATTTTTTCTATTTAAAATCACCTTGAACCAAAATCATTATTGACAATATCCAGTTTTTTTTTAAATTTCAAATATTCCTTTTTTAAATCAGGGGAACCATTTAATTTCAAAACAATCTTTCGCATCCGTAATATTCAAAAGGGACGACTATGGAATATCAATCCAACGAGCATATTAATGAAACAACAAAGGAAAATAACATAACTTTTGCCGGATTTTGGATTAGAATTTTCGCGCTTATCATTGACGTTCTCGTTCTTGGAATTTTCGGTATAATAATAGGAGGTATATTTCAAGAGTGGTTAATAAAAGCTGGCGCATGGGGTAAACTCATTGGCTTTACTATTACAACAATTTATTTCTCGATATTGAACAGTAATATTGGTAAAGGACAAACACTTGGGAAAATGCTATTAAAACTCAAGATTACGGATTATAACGGCAACCTGATTTCGTTTCCCAAATCACTATTACGTAGTGTAATTATAACAATACCCTGGTTTTTAAATGGTGCATTATTACCAAACAGTCTACTCCAATCACCCGCAGGATATTTGATAAATTTGGTATTATTTGGAACTGGCAGTACTATAATCTATCTATACATATTTAACAGAAAAACCAGACAATCGTTGCATGATTTGTTGGCAAAAACTTTAGTAGTAAAAGAAAAAAACAATTTTTCAAATATAGTCCCTGCATTATGGCGAGTGCATAAAATTATGATCATTTTTCTGTTTACAGCAACACTTTTAGCAAATTATATTACTAAAAATATTTCAACCCAAAATGAAACAATTTCTAATTTAATGGAAATTCAAAATCAATTAATTGAAAATGAAAAAAATCCATTTATTTATGTAATGAAAGGATTTTCTCAAAATTTTAATAACAGAACAGACTATATTCAAGTCAAGATCATCCAAAATAATCAAACAATTGACAATGAAGAACTCGCAATACGATCAGCATCGGTAGTGATGGAAAAATATACAAACATCAATGATATCAATTCCATTGTAATCGTATTAATGAGCGGTTATGATATTGGAATTGCCCGTTCATGGAAAAACGAATCTTTTGCGTTTCCTCCTAATGAATGGAGTAAAAAAATATCAGGTCAAAGGATCTAGATTTTTTTAAAAAATAAAAATCAACCAAATTAACTTTTATGAATCCTGGCTAATGAAAAAGATGAAGAAATATTTTATTTTTGCAATATTGTTCTTTTTGTTTATCGAAAAAGGCTGTTTCTCTAAAGAAATAGAACATAAAACTGTAATACATGCAGCAAATGATATCAGAAAAGATTCCACATTAATTGTGGGGAATCATAAACTAATAGAAAAAATTATAATTCATGCAGAGAAATTCTTTGGTGAACCTGAATTTGTATATCATGAATTTGAAAGTAATACTGTTCATATTGATGTTCATTATTTTAATCCTTCAAAATATCCATACAAAATATTAATAACATCAGGAATGAGTGAACTGCCAATGAATACACCAGAAGGAGCTGAAAAATTTAAATATATTGAAATAATGATGATATTACCAAAATCATGGGATTTATCGAACGATAATAATGCTGAGGAAAATCTCTGGCCTGTTGATCAATTGAATCGATTGGCACATTTCCCGCATGAATACAATACTTGGATATTTGATGGACATACAATACCTAATGGGAATCCTCCAATACCATTTTCTGTTAACACAAAATTGAACACCATGTTGCTAATTTTAGCTACACCATTTGGCCAAGATTTTTTCGAATTGGAAATCGATAAAGAAAAAACAATTTACTTTCTTCAACTTTTTCCAATCTACCAGGAAGAAGTAGATTTCATTTTAAATAATAATTTTTACGAATTCATGGATTTATTGAACAAAAAAAATGTTAGAATAGATCTCAATTGCAATAGAGACAATCTATTAGAAAAATAAAAAGAAACTCAACAATTTCACTCTGCAACACTAACATTTCCCCTTGCCTTTATAAAAATATTAACTATATTTAGTTATATATTATTCTCCTCTGCCTATACATATTCATATTATAACCATGCTTTAAAAATCCTGTTTTCATATATATTTAAATTTAAGGAGAAGTGCATGAGTTTTAACAACAGTTCCATCCTTGACCGGCGGGCTTTTATGGGGCGCTGCGCTGGTTGTGCCGCTTTCTGTGCGGCGGCTCCCCTGGCATCCTGTTCCAAAGAGAAAAAGAAAATCCATATTATTTATTCATTGCATTCACCAGTTCAGGAAAAACCGGATTGGCCCAATATAGGATTTGATTTTAATCCCCATATGGAACGTATAACCGGTACGTTACAAAAAGAGATTCCCCATTTCGAATTTGTTTCGTCCATGGCAACCGGCCCTGAAGAAGCTGAAAAGCTCTTAAAAGCAGATGAAAACCAGGCCATTGACGGATATCTGGTCTATCAGATGAACTGTTGGAACAAGGTGGTGCAAACCATAGCCGCAAGCGGCAAACCCACCTTGTATGCCGATTTTCAATTTGGCGGTAGTGGTGGATTTTTAGTCTATATCGGCCGTTTTATGGAAAAAGGTACCCCCAACCTCGGGTTCGTTTCCTCTTCCGATATAAGCGATCTGGTGAAATCAGTCAAATGTTTTGGCAACAGCACTGCTCAAAATTTTGCTGCCAATGTTGCAAAAGTTCGTATTAAAAATACAAAGCCCCCTTCTGGCGCAACCTATGCCAAGGATGAATTTGAAACGCTCAACACTGACGAATGGGTAAAACAATTGGGCGAGTCCAAGATCCTTGCCATCCGTAATCAGGAATCCGGTCCGGCTGATCCCATTATGGGCATACCCATGGAACGGGTAGCATTCAGTGAAGTAAATCGTGCCTGGGAAAGAGCAGACAAGGACGAATCCAGAGAAATCGCAAAACGCTGGATGAATGACGCAGAGAATATAATTGACGTACCTGAAAAAACCATCATCAATTCAGCTGCATTCTATCTGGGTATGAAAGATGTATTGAAAAAGCATAACGCAAATGCAATCACCATCAATTGTCTGGGTGGTTTCTACGGTGGTCACATACACGCTTACCCCTGCCTGGGATTTCACCAGTTAAATAACGAAGGATTCATAGGCGCCTGCGAGTGTGATACCCGATCAACTGCAACCATGGTTACCTTTACGACATTGACCAAAGGAAGACCCGGATATATCTCGGATCCGGTAATTGATACAGCAAAAGGTCAAATCATTTACGCGCACTGTGTTGCGTCTAACAAGGCATTTGGTCCCCAGGGAAGTAAGAATCCATACGACATTATGAACCACTCGGAAGACAGAAAAGGCGCTGCAGTAAGATCCATTATGCCTACAGGTTACCTTACCACAAGTATGCAACTGGAACCGGAACGTAACGAGATCCTGTTGCACCAGGCTGTAGCTGTAGACAATGATCCAGATGACCGCGCCTGCCGTACCAAACTCTGCGCGGAACCTGTGGGTGACATGGAAAAACTGTTCACCCAATGGGGCACGTGGGGCTGGCACCGTGTAACATTTTACGGTGATCTGAAAAAACAGGCTTATGCCCTTGCCGACAAGGTTGGCTGGAAAGTTGTTGAAGAAGCATAACATATCCCTCAAGCCATAGGCTGCAACCAGATTGAATTCAACCCAAAAGCAGGAAATTTCCTGCTTTTGAGTTTCAACAACCCTAATTATTCAAGTAGTAACTCTGAACATTTGAATTCAACAAATGTTTATTATATCCATCAGCTATGAATGGGAATGCCATGAAGAACAAAATCAGAACTTTAATATTGCTATTTTTTTGCACTATTCTTGTAAATTGTACAAACAAAAACGGAACCTCAATCCCCTATAGCCAGGCATTAAATGATGCGGTAATCGTTGTAGAGAATCCTGATAACATCCTGGATGGTTCTCTGATCATTGGCAACGGCGATATTAGTGCGCTCGTTTATTCAGACAGTGCGTCTATTCTCATGAACCTCACCAAAAACGATGTATGGGACGCCCGTGTAGAGACAAAAAACGATCCCCCCATCCCCACGCTCGATCTCATCAAAAAGCTGGGTAAATCTGATACCGGCTTTCCCATTAAAAATGTCAACCGTGCTGCAGTGCTTCCGGAAGGCACCACCTGGCCTCATGAAGACAGCTATCATACCAATGCATATCCCTGTCCCCGCCAATGCGCGCGGGTTATCCTCACTCCCGACAATGCATCGGGCAATCTGCATGCAGGTGCAGACCTGGATATCCGAAAAGCAAGGGTCAGGATGGTTGATATGGATATTGAAACACTGGCAGAGGTACGGGCACTTGCACAAAATAATGTTTTTCTCATCAATGGCGAGGGCAGTATCAAACTTGAAGCGATCAAATCAAAAGGACTCCCTCCTGCTCAATCCGGAACAACTGATGGCGTTATATGGCTTACCCAGAGCATTCCCGGAGATTTGGACTGGCCCGGCATGCAGTTCGCAGTTGCGGCAGCTTCATCTCCTTCACAAAAAACAGTATCCATTGTAACCTCTCTTGAATCAGAAAATTACCTGCAGGAGGCGATCTCGCTTGCCTTGCAAACACTTGAAATAAATCATAAAAAAATGATAAAAGAGCATGAACAAATTTGGGACAATTTTTGGTCCGCAAGTGGTATCAAAATTGAAAACAAATTGCTGCAAGATACCTGGTACCGTTCGCTCTATTTTCTGCGATGTGTTAGCAAACCCGGGGTACAATCCACCGGGCTATATGCAGGGCTCGTCAACGATACCCCGCAATGGCATGGCGATTACCACACCAATTATAACATTCAACAGACCTACTGGGCCGCCTTTGCCGCCAACCACACAGAATTATGTGAACCCTATGACCGGCTCATGTTTGAATATCTGGACCGCGCAAAATGGCTCGCAAAACAGGTATATAACATCAACGGCGCATATTATCCCCATGTTTTGTATGCTTATGAACCCGCGAATCCTGAACTATGTAAAAGCCGTAACGGCAGACAATACATTCATCACACCTGGGGGTTAACAATTGGCGTCAACGGTTTCAGTGTACAGCCCATGTGGTGGCATTATAAATATGATCCTGATATTGAGCTCTTGAAAAACAGAGTCTATCCCGCCATACGGGAAACAGCCCTGTTTTACGCGGATTTTATTGACCAGTGTCCGGGTGATGAAACCATCGAACTGGGACCTTCCGTCTCACCGGAACATCATGGCTGGACAAAATACTTGAAATATAACTACAATTGCACTTTTGACATTTCCATGGTCCGTTATACGCTCAATGCAGCCATTGAAGGAGCTGAGATCCTGAATACTGACCCCAATTTGGTTACACGCTTTAAAGCCTGTCTTGAACGTCTGCCGGATTATCCCAAATACGGAAAGGATTCACCGGTAGTTGTGGATGTTGAAAACGCAGAACCCATGTTGTACAACATTCCCGTGCCCATAACCCCGGTATTCCCAAGTGACATTGTTACCTGGTGGTCATCGGAAAATGAAAAACAAATTTTTGAACGCACCATACAAAATATGGAATGGAACGGCAACAATGCCACCATTATGATAGCTGTTGCAAAAGCCCGTCTTGGCATGAAAGATACAGAACAATGGATTAATGATGAAATCCTTGCCCGTTATCGTCCAAACGGTACTATGACTCTGAACCGATTGGAACCGCACCATCGGTTTAACGATAATGGCCACTATACCGAACAATTCGGAACCGGCATCGCAATATCCGAACTACTTCTGCAAAGCGTAAAGGATATCATCCGCGTGTTCCCCGCATTGCCTGATGACCAGTCCGCATCTTTTACAAATTTACGCGCACAAGGTGGCTTTTTGGTATCGGCAGATAAAAGCAATGACGTTGATAAAATAAAAATCACTTCGCTATATGGCGGCACATTAAAACTGGAAAGCCCCTGGAAAAAGATACAAATTCGTTCAAGTATTAAAAAAAATACACGCACATATGAACCTGATCAAAAGGATATCATTATACTTGAAACAAGCAAAGGTGAAATACTGGAATGTATTCAAGGTTAGCCCCTGACTAAATAAAAACCAGCGTTTAGGTGTAAATATTGTAAAATACTGATCAGAACATGATAAAGGAGTAAACATGTCTGAATCAAAAAAAAACACATCAGAGTTGGTTACACCTCTCCACCTTAACAAAAGCATATGGAGAATTTGCCTTTTAACCTTTTCCATACTCTGGGCTATTGCCCTGTTACTATGGTGGCAAACCACTTGGGAGAAATCTATTTTATTTGCTCTCAACACCTCAAATTTTAAAGCTATTGTTTTAACATTGGCCCAATTTTTCTCCCGACATGGCATGCAAATGGTTATATTGATATATCTATATCATATGCTAACCGAAATTAAAGCAAAAAATCTCGGTGACAAACGCCTTATTTTTTTGTTAATCGTTTTCTCTTTTGCCATATCCGGCATTGGCGGTGATTTGTTAAAACAAGCATTTGATCGTGCACGTCCCATCGTGCTGTATGCGGACCAAATCGCTTGTTACACAAGTGCCGGTTCACCTGCATTACCATCCGGACATGCTACAAAAGTAACCGCACTGGTACTGCCCTTTTTATTCTTTTTCCCAAATACAAAAACCGTTAACAGGGTGAGCAAGTATCTGCTCATTTTAATTGCACTGTTGGTATGCATGGCCCGTATAGTGTTGGGAGCACATTATCCCAGTGATGTAATAGCCGGGGCAGGCTTGGCATTTCTAGGTTTACCCATTGCTATATTGATTACCAATCGATTATCCGTTAAAACACAAATGACCAGAGAACGGCTAGACATGGCAATAAAAAAATGGATTTTTGTTTATATTAGTCTGGGAATTATTCTTTTCATGTTGTAACTTTTTTGTATCTTAATTTCTACAGATCAAGATGAGGAAAATTTTAATGCTCAGAAAAATCCAATCCATAATATTTATTTTTGTAATACTTTCTGTATTCACCAGTTGTAATAATACAGACAAACAATATCCTGTTTCTCAATACAGTGTATTCCGCCTTGAACCGGGTGAAGGGAATCCCCGAAACAGTGAAGGCGATTTTATCACCCTGAATGACGGGCGCATCCTCTTTGTCTATACCCATTTTAATGGCGGCGCAGGTGATCATGCATCAGCACACCTTGCGGGACGCCTTTCAAATGATGCTGGAAAAACCTGGAGCGATAAAGACCTGATGATCGTTCTCAATGAAGGCGATTTTAACATCATGTCTGTTTCTCTGTTGCGCTTGCAAAATGGCAACATTGCCCTCTTTTATCTGGTCAAAAATTCTCATACCGATTGCAGTCCGCATATGCGTATATCAACGGATGAAGCCAAAACCTGGAGTGATCCGGTACGCTGTGTAACCGACAGCAGCGGGTATTTTATTCTGAATAATGATCGGGCGGTACAACTCTCAACCGGACGTATCATATTGCCCCTGGCAATGCACAATCACCCTGCCTGGCCTGAAGGAAGAGATTCGAATGGAGTCATCTTGTGCTATATCTCGGATGATAATGGTGAAACCTGGCACCGTAGTGTGGATGCTCAAAAAGCATACGATGAAAACCATAACCGTGTACTGGTACAGGAACCCGGCATTGTAGAATTGACAGACAGAAGCTTGTACATGTTTTGCCGTACCAATGTAGGATGTCAGTACGTTTCATGGTCAAAAGACCAGGGAGAACATTGGACGCCGCTGCAGGCTTCAAACATCATGTCTCCCAGATCTCCGGCATCTATAGAACGTATACCCGGTACTAATAAACTGATAATGGTTTGGAACAATCACGAAAACATTTCTCCCGAGTTGGAGAAAAAACGCACACCTTTAACAATTGCCATATCAAAAGATGAAGGCAAAACCTGGGAAAACAAGCAAAATATAGAGACCAATCCCAATGGATGGTACTGTTATACAGCAATTCATTTTACTCAAGACCATATTCTGTTGGGACATTGTGGCGGTGATCGTCGATACAATAACGGGCTTGCCGTAACACAGATCACACGCCTGCCGATTGCAAACGTAACTGGTGATGCGGGTCAATTATGACAAAAGAAGAAATTATAGCAAAAGCATACAAGGTTTTCAATACATTTAATCACCCGCTCCATTTTGTAGATACCCAAAACAGTCTCGAATGTAAAGATTATGAGCAAATGCTACAATCCTGTGAATTACATGAAATAGGTCCCGAGCAGGTTGGTCATGCAGGTTGGAGCCCTCTGCCCTACCTTCTACCTGAAGCATTGGGATACCTGATGCCACGATTGATTGAAATGGCACTGAATAATATGCACAACAGTGACGGAGAGCCGTTCGTACTCGATTTTATTAGGCATCTTTTACTTGCCCCTGAAAATCAATATTACGGATTCACTGGTGAACAATCATCCCTTACACTAGCTGCTTTGAACACTATAAAATTAGAAATGATAGAAATTGTAGAGTTTGAAGGATATAAAAAAGATCTCTTGAAGTTAATTGACCAATTTTCATAATTATATATCAGATTTAAAATCAATTCCCCTCTCACCCCCCACTCTTGATTAAAAGATAGATACTTGGAACGCATATCCGAAAAATTCATTGGAATTCCAACTGCCAACGCTTATCTTTTAAATCACACATAGCACGATTGATTCACAATTCCAGTAAGAAAGGAACAATGATGCGATTCAGGTACTATATATTGGTCGTTATGCTGTTTACTCATTCCCTCTATGCGAGTATTTTTGATAGTAAAATATTATGTCAATTTGAACAAGCATATATAACAACAGATGGCAATACACTCCATATTGAAACCGGTCAGGTTTCGAGGGATTGGCAATGGACTGGTAACGGGCTGGTCACTACACGTTTTAAAAACATGATTACCGGAACGGAATGGGTCAAAGATACTCCTGAATATAACTGTGACTGGAATTTCCCCGGATTAATTGATAACCATACAACCGCTGAATTGGTCAACTTATCCGCTGAACCTGTACGGTTCGATCCCTATACGTCAGACCATATCAAAGTCGTGGTTGAAATAAAGTATCCTGCTCCCAGGCTGCTACTGAAATATGAAATCAGCGTTTACCCCAACTCCCCCGGAATACGTACCCAGATTTTTGTTAAAGGATTATCAGATTTTAGTCCACCGGGATCAAACGAATCCAACAATGGCCGGGTTGAATATCTCCCGGTGAAAACGAATGACGTTAATCGTCACGTCATTGGCTATTATAACGAAACCCAGAGAAGAAACAAGAGAGAAACCGAGATCCTCAGAGAAGAATTGATAGAATCATCTTTACAAGATACTGAAAAATATGACTGGGCCAGTTTGATGTGGCTGGAAGATGGCGCAGAAGGCGTGGGGATTGTCAAAGAATCCCACAAATGTGTGAACCAGCAGGGATTAAATACCGGGTATTTTACGGTTGGGCACGCGGGATTGGTCTCTACCGGTTGGAGCCTGACGGAAAAGGACATATTATCTGAACGATACAGGTCTGCATGGGCAAGCTGGAGTCTGGTATACCAAAATGGAGATACCGGCAGAGAACTGGCGCTTAAAACATTTGACCGGGACCGGTACCCCATTGATCCGGTTCGAGATATCTATATTCTGGCAAATACCTGGGGCAGTTCGGATGACAAACAAACTGCACAAAGCCGGGCAGCCGAGGAAAATGTAATCAAGGAAATTAAAAGCCAGGCGGATTTGGGTATTGATGTTCAGCAGGTTGATGATGGCTGGCAGGGTAGTGATTATGATAGTTGGAATACGGTTAAAGAACGGTACCCCAATGGTTGGGGCAAAATTCGGCAGACAGCCAGAGAAAACAATGTTATATTGGGATTATGGGCAGCCGGAGAAAGAATCCCTTTGGAGGATTTGAAATACAATTTTGATCAGGGTGGATTCAGCTATTATAAACTGGATTTTATCAATCTCCAAAACTATGATGAAATGGAAGAGCTGATCTCCAAAGTCCATCAATTCACAGAATATACACATCATCTGGTTCGGATAAACTGGGATGTGACCGAAAATCCTCCGCGTATGGGATATTATTTTGGGCGTGAATATGGCAACATTTATCTGGAAAACCGCAAACCGGTCAAACCCGATCATGTGGTATACGTCCCGTATCTGGTACTGAGAGATGCGTGGCAGCTTGCAAAATATGTCAACCTGAACAAGTTTCAAATATCTGTGCAAAATATAGATCGGGTGAATCCGGATCTCAGTGACGCCAATAAACACAATCATCGTTATTGCGTAGCCATTACCCTGATGGGTTCTCCTATCTTTTTCCAGGAAACACAATATTACAATGAACAGGACCGTAAAGAAATACGCCCCTTGCTGGCGCTGTACAAAAAACACCGTAACGAAATGTACAAAGGTTATGTATATCCCATAGGCGAAAAACCTGACAATGTATCGTGGACGGGATTTCAGAACCATAACCAAACCACCCAATCCGGTTATATTACCTTGTTTCGCGAAATAGAAAATCGGGAATCCTCAAAAAAAATCCAATTGCATTATCTGTCAGGAAAAACCATAGAGATTACCGATTTGATCAATGAAACCTCCCGAACCGTCAAGGTGGATGACATGGGAAATGTGGAATTTGAATTTGCACAAAAACCGGATTTCAAGTTTTTGAAATATATTGTTCTTTAATCTTGCACCTCCCGGAGGTCTGGGACCTCTGGGAGGTGATGGCACATAATGAAAAGCAAAACAAGGGTAATGATCATGAAAAAATTAGCGTGCTTGATATTAATCATTCTATCCTGTTACCCCCTGGCAGCGCAGGAAAATGATGCTGGTAAACGATTAAATATTAAAGCTGATGGATTCAAGGGCATCTGGTATTCAAATCAAAAATCCAACGACGAGTATGTTTTTAAATACAGTGGTGGACTGGGAACGTATTGCGCAAAACACCGGCCCTTTGCAGTGTATTCTGATAAAGCAGAAAAGACATTTTTTTGTTTTGGGGCCAGTGACGACCAAAATTCAACTTTATTTCACAATGTTTCTTATTTTGATCACAAGACCGGTACGGTAGCGAATCCCACCATTGTTCTTGACAAACATACAACAGACGCACACGACAATCCGGTAATATCAATGGATAAGGACGGATTCATCTGGATTTTTTCCACTTCTCATGGTACATCGCGTCCTTCTTACATATCCAAAAGCACCAAACCTTACGATATATCAGAATTTGAACCGATCAATGCTACAGAAATTGTCGATGGCAAAACAGTACCCTTAAACAATTTCTCCTATTTCCAGGTTTGGTACGTAAGTGAAAAAGGATTTATGGCCTTTTTTACCAAATACCAAAAAGATATGAACAATGTGAATCAACGGGTTATTGGATACAATACAAGCAAAGATGGCGTTCAATGGGGTGAATGGAAAATAATTGCCAGGATTGACAAGGGACACTATCAAATAAGCGGCGAAAACAATGGGAATTTTTCAGTCGCGTTCAATTACCACCCGGATGAGGGCGGATTGAATTGGCGCACCAATTTATATTATTTACAAACACCTGACTTTGGACAAACCTGGACTAATGGTAACGGTAAAGAAATAAAACTCCCCCTCACTCAAATTGATAACAATGCCAAAATAAAAGATTATAAAAAAGAAGGTCTGAATTGCTACCTGAAGGATCTGGCTTTTGATAAAAAGGGAAATCCTGTGATCCTGGTAATCAGCAGCAAGGGATATGAATCCGGTCCTAAAAACGATCCAAGAACGTGGGAAATTTTGCATTATAACGGCAAAAAATGGGTTGACCATAGTGTTTCAACCTCTGACAATAATTATGATATGGGGTCGTTGTACATTACATCGGACAAGCAATGGAAGCTTATTGCACCCACTGAACCGGGCCCGCAGCGTTATAATCCGGGTGGAGAAATAGCTGTGTGGATTAGCAATGACGCCGGCAAGAGTTGGGAAAAAGAAAAACAGTTGACCTATAACAGTCCCATGAATCACACATACGTCCGGCGACCTGTGAATTTTCATAGTGATTTTTATGGATTATGGGCTGATGGAAATTGCAGAAAGGTTTCAGAGTCCAACATTTATTTCTGCAATAAAGATGGCAAGGTTTATAAACTCCCTCGTGAAATAAAATCCGGAGAACAGGAAATAGTCCCGGAAATTTACGATGGCGGTGATGACGCTCCAAGTGATAAAAAATAGTTTTCAAATGGATATGTGACTATATTGCACCCCCGTTTATTATTGAAATATGCCATAACTTAAAAAAACCATCAATTCTCCGTCCCAAATTGGACAGACTGTGTGAAAACAAACTATAGAACAGCCATTTTGTAGACTTTAATGGGACAAAATGGAAAATAACATTTAAAATCACGAGTTTTCATTTTATACATTTTAATAATGCTTATTAATTGTTTCACACCAATAATATTCATTACTCTTTTCATATTGTAAGCCAGAAAGGATAAACTCATTTCCGTTTTAACCATTTCAAGCCCCTTACAGAGAAAATAATAGTGTCCCATTGTATATTTAATGGTTCCAAATGGATGTTCTACTATGTCTCGTCTGGCTGCAATAATTTCCGGATTTTCTTTGACCCGTTGACGCATTTCATCGATGATTCCTTCTTGTTCCCAACGATAAAGATGACGCACATCTTTAGACGTAGTGCATTTTGACTTTTGTTGGCATTTACGGCAAGCAGCAGTCCAATAATCTTTTTCATTTTTCCCGCTATGTACTCTGATTCGAGTTCCCTTTAACTGTCGCTTTGCGGGACAAATAAAACAGTCGTTTTCAGCATCATATTGAAAGTCTTTAATGGTATATAGTCCTTTTTTACTGTTCTGTGATTTATTTCCTTCCGGTAAGTAGCATTCCACATGATTATCTTGACAGTTTTTGATTTCGTTTTTTTCAAAATAGCCAAGGTCTGCAACAGCTTTGAAACTTTCAATTTGAAATAACTCTTTTACCCTGTTTGTCATATTATCTAGTTGATGCAGATCATTTCCTTCGTTTGTAATATCAAAATCAACAACCAATTTGTGTTTACTGTCAACTGCACTTTGAACATTGTAACACGCATCCTGCCCCTTATGTCCCGTGCGCATGATACGGCATTCAGGATCAGTCAAGGCAATCTGCGTTTCTCCTGTTTCATCTAATTCAGCTTTGTAACCTTGTAGGATGCTTTTTTGTGTTTTTAGGTGTTTAATCTTTTTTTTTACTTTATTATCCACGGAATGGGAAGCACCCATTTCATTTTTATCATTTTGTTCAATATTTTCAAGATAATTATTTATACTTTGATCTATCTCTTTGATCATCTTTTCAATTTTCTTTTTACTAAAAACTTTTCTGGTGTGGTTGACTGCGGCGAATTTACTGCCGTCTATGGCAATCAATTCCAGGGCAAACAAATTGAGTTCACGACAATAAAGGACAAATTCCCGATGTACTTTTTTAAGTGCTCCTTTATTGTCCTTTCGAAAATCTGCAATAGTTTTAAAGTCTGGTCGTAATCCACGAAGCAACCATATTACTTCTAAATTTTTGATTGTCTCTTTTTCAAGCATACGACTGGACCGAACACGATTGAGATAACCATAAATGTATAATTTTAAAAGATCTGCCGGATTGTAAGGTTTTCTGCCTATTGCCTGGGGATCTGCATGGGTAAATCCGAGTTTAAGTAAGTCAAGAGTATCAACATAAGCGTCAAGAAACCTTACCGGATTATCTTCGGTTACATAGTCATCCATTACCGATGGAAACATCGTCTCCTGCTCTCGATTATGACCTTGAACATATCGCATAGTTGGATTCTCCTTTCAACTTGAATATCCAACTTTAATATCATATATTCAAGATCATTTTCACACAGTCTGCAGAGTTTTGGACGGAACTTTGGTGCGAAGCTCTGCTTCTCAATTTTTTAAAAATTAACGACACTTGTGTTGTTCGATTCTCACCAAGCACAGCTTGGAGCCAACTCTCCTTACCAAATACAAATTGGTAAGGAGATTATATTAGTTTTCAACAGTCTCCCGGAGGTATGGAACCTCCGTGAGGTGATATACTATAATCCCGTATTACAGGTCCGGGCGACTAATTCACCGCCCCATTTTTTTAACGCAGAGAGCTCAGAGATCGCCGAGGAAATTCATCACATTTTCACTAATACCTCTGCGTTCTCAGCGAACTTTGCGTTTTAATTTAAAATATATTCCTCACACAAATTTTAAGTCCATGGCCTGGATTCTACCTCTAGGATATTTACAACCTTGTTTCAATAAACCCGGACACTAGGGTCGTGCGACCCACTTATCCAAGTAATTCGATATATTCATCAATATCAAACTTATGCTTACGTTCTTCAGACAATTCACCTTGTATAGATTTGAAATCCTTATAATTATTGGTTAAAATCTGTTTCATTTCATATTCAACATCACCCAGATAAATTTTCTCAAAAACTTTAAATACTATCCAATAATCATTACAGAAATTCTCAGATATTTTGAAATTCTCAACACTTATATAATCAAAAAATACATTTAAAGCTTGAAAAGCATTTTTCTCACAATTATACTCATCAGGCCTCATTAACCAATGTAACGGATTAATTTCTCCAACTTTTTTCCATGAAAACCAAATAAAATCCGATATGAACGGAATTTGTGGTTGATTTTTAGAGTGGATTAAATGTTGCAATTCATGGGAATAATTAAATGTAAAGGATATTAAATTGGCATTTGCTATTTTTTCTGGAATCCAAATTAAAAATCTATAATTATTGTTGAAAACATCATCAAAATTAGCACTATCAATATCACCTCGACCAATAAATTCAATATTATGACAAAATCCATTAATTTCAGGAAGAAATGTATAGTAATCAGAATTATACTTATCAAAATATGATACCAGACCCACATTACCAATATCAAAAAAATTATGGATTTTGTGAATTAACTCTAGTTTTTCTTCACTTAACCCAACTTCATCAAAAATCTTATTTTCATAGTCCATTTGTTATACCTACAGTTTACATATCCCCTCTAAGTCCAAGTCAGCATAATTGGGTTATGCTTCTTTGTTACATTTTTAGTAAAATAGAATCCTTAGATTTTTTCAATTAATTGACAATGATTTTGAATTTTTGAATTAAATAACTTAGTAATTTAAATTATTCCTTAAACTGCTTACTCAATACAGAACTCCTAATTGCAATCTCCTCAACTTTTGTTTTTAATTGATTCATTTGTAATATAGTTGATTTATCAAATCTTTTTTTCATTAGTTCTGATAACTTTTCTGAAGCTTCATTAATAACATCATCATTAGATATTGCTAATTTTTGAAAATCATTTAATATATTAAAAGCATGTTTGGCAGCATCTTGACTTTTTAGTGACATATCTCGTACATTTTCCGCAACTATGGCAAAAGCTTTACCAGCTTCACCGACTCTGGCAGCTTCTACTGCAGCATTTAAAGCAAGTAAATTTATCTGAAAAGCTATATTATCAATTATTTTTATTTGATGATAAATATTCTTTTCTGAAGATAGCTTATCTATTTTCATTTTTTCATATTGTTTATCATTTTTCTTTATATTAGTAATTTCATTATATATAACAAAAGGTTTACTTTGTCTACTTAATGCCTGAACAAATTCATTATAAAATTTAATAAATTTCATTTTACTCACCTTGAGTTTCTTCAATTATTGGTTGAGGGATAATTGGTAATTTTGCTGCAAATTTTTCAACAATTAGAGGAGTAGTTACACCTATAGCAATTGCACCTAAAGGCCCATTTACTTGACTTGTTGCACCAAATGCATAAGCAAGCCCAGCACCACATATTAATCTAATAAATTCAGCAGTAAAATATCCTAATGTTAAGCATTCTTTGGGCCAATTTCCTCTATTTTGCTTTACAATTTTCCACATTTCAAGCCCATCAACTGTAAAGCCCCCAAATAAGCCCCATAAGAAAAGTTCATACCAAGCCATAATTTACCTCATGTATATTCATTATTACTCAATCCCCCTCACCCACAGCTCAACCTGTATTGATTTTGCATTTTTCTTAACTTTCGTTTCCTCCCAAAGACCTGTTTTTTTTACTTCTTCAGCATGGAGGTTGTGGTTCAACAGTAGCAACTGTTTCGGCACCTCACAGTGTTTGTCGGAATAAATGGGAAACCGCACAAGGACGATCTCGGATAAATAAAATATCTGGGTTAAGTCGAAAAGGTGGTCAATATCAATACCCATTTCGTTCTTTTCGTACCAGCCTCTTAAAATTACTATATACAGAAAAATAGCTTGATCTTTATTTAAAATATAATCCCGATAATGGATATCCAGGTTACCAACAAAAACATTTAAACACAAAAAGCCGCCCTCACCAGAGACCGGCTTTTAATAGATTTCAAAATTTTTAATGTATTATCACACATTGTGCCCCAATTATATCTTTATAAAAATTCTCCGTTTGTACAGCCAGTAACAAATGTACCATAACAGATACCATGTGATCATGCCTGTGACGATCTCGGCAAAAAGCGGATTGATCCATGATAACAGTCCCATAGAAAAGGGTTTGACAATCGAGTATACAATACCCGAGCCGCCCACGTGCCCGAACAGATAGATGAACAACGGATTCATGCCTACAATGGCAAAGAACAGACTCCATTTTTTATATCCCAGCATGTCAATGATCCAGTACGAGAAAGCCAGGGCCAGCAAAGCCCATCCACCCGAGGCAAGGACAAAAGTACTGGTGCTGATACGTTTGATGATGGGTGTAACCGGATCCAAAGCGTACCCAGCAATCAATGCCACCACACCCGCGACAACGAGCGTGAGCACCTTGCGCTTGTCGGATTTGTCGCTCATCAATAGTTGTCCGGCTATGACTCCCCAAACCGTATGCGCCGTGGTGGGAAAAGCATTGAACGATACCCAGTGCCCGCCCGAGAGCTCACCCGAGATGAGCATATCGAACCAGGCGCCGAAATTATGGTCCGGGACAAACGGCTGGTTGAATCCCGCCACCGGGAACAGCCGATAAAGCAGGTCCACTGCAATCAGCAGAACGATGGTAAAACCGACTTGGGTTTTCCATGAACGGCCCATGAACAGATACGCGATGAGATAGGTCACGGACAGTTGCGCCAGTACGTTTTGAAACCGAAAGGTGATGCGTCCCGGTCCGATGCAGTACAGCGCCCATCCGATGACCAGCAATAACAGCGACCGCTGGAGCACATGTTTCAGAATCGCGGATTTGTCGTCCCCCCTCTCTATACGTTTCGAGATGGAAAAAGGCATGGCAACACCCACAATAAACATAAAGAAGGGCTGTACCAGGTCCCAGAATCGCAGACCGTGCCAGGGATGGTGGTGCAGTTGCGTACCGATAAAATGGATAAATGTGCCTTCCAGCTCGGGAGAAACCAATTTGGAAAACAGGTGCGTCCCCTCTGCTATCAGCAAAAACATGGTAAATCCCCGAAAAAAGTCCAGCGACGCAAGCCGTCCGGCAGGCCCCTGTCCTGATTTCAACGTATTGTTCATAACGCCCTTTCCAAGAATGATGTAAAATTTTAAGAGGAAATAATTCTATAATATAACCGAAATCCGGCAGTATTCAAGTATTTTTTAATACTGATTAGAACAAGAATAAAACAAAAACATTGCCAATTCAATATTAGGGTAAAAAATAGCAACCACGAAGCACATCCGCCAATGGGCGGATAAACTCCGGTCACGAAGTATTAATTGATAGTCTTTTAATTACTATGTCTTGTAATTTTACAGAAAAAATCATATCAAATATAGCGATTATTTTACACAATTTGTTCTACCTTCGTGTTCTTCTTTCCGTCGTGGTTTTATAAAAAATTTCAGAACAGAACACAAATAAAACGAAAGACACGGATTTCCACATAATAAAATTCGTGTAAATCTTTTTTATTAGTGTCTTCCGCGTTCTATTGATATAAAACGATTATGTTAACCGTATCAGCGGATGTACACGCTCCTTTAACGGGAATGTCACCTTTTTACCGGTTAAATAAGATTCGTACACCGCCTGAATCATCTCGAGCGACGCGCGGCCGTCCTGCATGCTCACTTTGGGAAGGCGGTCCTGCTCTACAGCCTTTATCAAATCCGTAACAATAGGCAAATAGTTCTCGGTTCGGGGATCGGTAATGCCCAACTCGGGCGCATCAGGCAATGGCTGCCATGCGACATTCTCTTCACCCGGGGCCCAAGTGGAATCATTCAGCCAGTACGCAACCGGGGACGCAAAAGGACGTTTGTCCAGGCGGATGGTGACAATACCATTCGATCCATAGATATCGAGTCCCCATCTACCGCCATTGCCATCAGAATTGCGTGAGGACGCAAAATATCCGACAACTCCGTCTTTGAATCCATACATGGCATTGACCCGGTCACCCAGCATGGGACCCAGATTTTCTTTGGATTGGTATATATCTTTTAATGTTGAAGGTTTACCCATCGTGGTGAGGTCTGCACTGCACCAAAGCGGATCACCGGCAAAATATCGCATGATATCAAAAACATGCGTTCCCAGCACAAGCAGATCTTCACCGCCTGATCGATGGTCTTCCTTGCCGCGTCCGCGCAGTTCCAGGATATCTCCAACGAGTCCCTTTTCCACCACCATTTTGATGGCGTGGTGAACGATTGTTGTGGGACGAAAATTGAACGCCATGGACCATTTTAAATTCTTTGCTTCAATCATTTCTATCATCTTGTCTGCTGCGGCAAGGTCCACTGCCAGCGGTTTTTCCATCAATCCGTGCAGATTGTACTCTGCGGCGGCAGTGAGATATTCTACATGATGATTTGTCCATCTGGGACCAATGGTGAGCAGATCGGGTTTTTCTTTTTCCAGCATTTCCCGATAGTCGGCATAGGTGCGCTTGGGCTTGGCTTCCTCTGCAATCTGAGCCCTGCCCTTTTCATCAGGATCAGAGATTGCCAGCAGCTCTACATTGTCAACCTTTTCCCAAACCAGATGCATGCGGTGTCCAAATCCCCCTTGGTTGGTATCACCCAGAACACAGGCGGTATATTTATTCTCAGCAGC
The DNA here is from genome assembly GCA_963693055.1 of bacterium. Taxonomy (GTDB): domain Bacteria; phylum Zhuqueibacterota; class Zhuqueibacteria; order Residuimicrobiales; family Krinioviventaceae. Next base: position 1,970,805 of record OY843751.1, on the reverse strand, counting down.
AAAACCGGAATGCATTGCACCTGCCCCAAGTACCGCTGCAGTAGAAACGCCCATAAACTTTCTGCGATTCATGTTCATATCCAGCCTCCTTCTCACAAATATGAAATATCGCAAACTCGAATTACAAAACAATCATGAATATAATTAAAAAGATAAAAGGTAATATTTAAAAAGTAAAGGGAAATAATTTTAGGCAAGATACAATTAATCCGTGAGTAAGAGTAATTTCGACAGTAATAAATGGATCTATGGCATCATTAGTACATAACAATAATAAAATACTTGACACAGTTGAAAAACAAACAATTAACCTAAGAGCAATGAATAGTTATCTATATCCTTACACCATATTGTAATATTTCATTAACAACAGGATTTTCAATAATAAAATCCTTTTCCCGGAACGGATGTGGTTCAATCCTGCTATCAATTTTACGTCGGTACCGCATGAGTTCAACTTGAATATCTACAGGATTTTCAAAACCATCAAGTACAACAGCTATATCAATATCACTTTCCTCTGCAGGCATGCCATTCACGTGTGAACCAAAAAGAAACATATCTTTGCAGCTAAAATTTGATTTTATTATAGATGCATATTGCCGGGCCAAATTTAAAGCTTTTTGTTTATCCATATACGTAATTCCTTTATTCGCTCAATCCACATACTGGTAAATTCATATGTACATAGATTATAGAATTCTTTTTTATAATCATCATATCTCGCATTAATATTAAATGATGTTATCGTATCTAACCAATCAGCACATTCATCATTCATTTCTATGTTACATAATTCAGCTAATCTGAATAGATTATGAATAGTTGGGGCATGTTTTTGATGGATTTTAACATATAAAGCCTTGAGTAATTTTCCCACTGTAATATGGCCAATAAACTATGACCAATTATAAGATTTTGCCTGATATAATTCTTTCATTGTTGAGAAATCATTATTTGATGTCTCAATCCAATGGTTCATTATTTTTTTATAATCAAAATTTGTCATAAAAATTCATTTAATGATAATTATTTGAATATATCATAAAAAATATGCAGAATCAATTAAAAAAATGATATAAAAATCATTTCACAACCTGAATGCTAACAGGTCCCAGCAAACCGGATTTTAACAACGGTTTTCCCTCTAATCGATACGGTGCGGAGGTCCAGGTGATTCGCTCACTCTCGGGCAGTGAATGATCTCTAATCAAACGATTGTGCCAGGTATTGGCAACCTCTATCTCTAACTGATTGATGCCCGGTTTCAAGTATTTATCAATGCGCAAGCGATTCGGCAGCGTCCAGCAAACACCTGCGGTTTCTCCATTCAATCGAACATGGGCAACATTGTAGACCTCCCCCAGATCAATCCATACTGGCTGCGTGATATCATGTTCCCAGTTGAATCGGGATTGATAGGTTACTTTACCGGAATAATAACGAATATCTACATTTGGATTTATGCTCAAATCCTGCAAGGTATCAAAATGTATTGGCTTCATAGGTCCACCCAAACCCGGATCAAAGTCCAGGGTCCAGGGACCCGTAATAGAGAGTGCGTTTTGAGATGGTATCAGATAATCAATCGTATTCGATATTGTAGTTCCATCATTAAACAGAACAAAAACAGAGCTGTTGGGATGAAATTCATAATCCACTTCAATACGATCATCCACCTGATGCCAGGATTGACATTTTATATAGACATTATCCAAGGGATCATAAAAAAACGGTACTTTATCTGAAACCCGAAAACGCATTTCGGCTTGAAACGTTTCATTCGTTTGATTGGCTATAAAATAGATATCGGTATCTTTATCACGTCGATGGTTCCATGCTAGTCTGCCTTTTAAATCCTTGTTTGTTGATTTCGCAACAAAATCTTTTTCCACACCCAATTGAGAAAATGTTTCCTGATTGTATGGCCCCCAAAGGAGACGTGTAACATCATTCCGGGAATGCTCTGATAATAGCGCTGAAAAGATATCCTGTAATCGTTTATCTTTGTCAATTTGCTTGTTACTCAGAGTCCGCTGTGGTTTTTCCATCCACAATACCGAAGCTCCATTCCAGACCAGTTCTGCCAGTTTCTCCGCAACCTCTACACTCATGCGCTCTCCACCGTGGGGAGCAAGCTTGCGCTTACCCGGCACAATCAAAATGGAATAGCTTGCACCTCCGGGCAAAACGATTTTACCATCCTCTACTTTAGCCAGATTGAGCAGCGCATCACGATTGATTGAGTCATAAGCATAGCCGTTCAACGGATCAATCCATTTTTCAGGATCTGCGATATTTGTCGAAACGGTAACACCTTCCGGCATCGAATGCAGAGGGAACCCTTTATTCGCCAGCCTCAAACGTTCACTCTCTTTGCGCCCCTGTCCCATAATGTTGGGAAGGATATCGACCAATCTGTCCGGCAATATAGCACGACGAGGTATCTCTTCTCCGGTAAATACAGCAATATCCACAACCGGATCGCCTTTTTGCAACCAAGCTTGACAATTTTCAATATAGTTCCAAAACGCATAGCTGAAATCCCACCAAACCTGGTCCCGCTGCAAATAGGTGCCAATCCTGTCCAGCGTCATTCCGGGTACCCGGTCCATCCAGGGATTCAGGGTAAACACATGCGCCACAACCTTGTTGATTCCCAGGGCGAAATTGCGGTCCACCAGTGGTTTCAACATGGCAGGGGTTTCGTCCCAGTCCAACCGCAGCTCGGTAAAACTCTCAGCCTGGACGATCTTTTTGCCATAAATATGCGCACCCGAGACCGCATCCAGAATATCGTTGGGCTTGTCATGAGACGGACTCTTAAACCAGTATTCGCCCATAGGAAGATCTGTATATTTGAAATGCAGCATCCCGTCTCCCACACCCACAGGGGCATCACTTTCGGCAGAAAATAAGACGCCTATATTCTGACATTCCTTGTGAAATGTTTTATAAAAATTATCCGCAAACAGTTCTGCAACCGTTGTGCGGATGTCATATAAAATCCGTTCAGATGTTTCCGCATTATCAATCGGTACCCCGGCCATCAGCGGTAAATAATCTACAATATCATATCCCCTGCGATTTTTAAATTCATTACGCATCACAGAAGACCAGTTCTGGCTGCCGCACTCCCAACTGTCCACATGAAAGCGGGTGATCACATTGGACAAATCCACTCCCAGTTGACGATTTATCTCTCCAAACCACTGATCAAACTGAAAGCGCACAATATCAGGATCAAATTTATCGCATTCCAGGCCCTTGCCTCCACCGCCAATATAATTTTCATGTCCGGTTGAGGTGTGCCCTATGCGTAAAATCACCCAATCCCCTTTCGGAACCTGCCAGTTTAATGTACCATTGGGTTCAAGGTACTCGCTGATATTGATTATCTTTTCAAAATCCACACAAAGCGAATCCGAAAGCAATTCATCATCCGACCATTCCGCTTCCCGCCATATGGATCCATTCTTGCCTTCAAATTGATGTATTTTTGCTTCGGATAAAAGACCGATGCCGTACAATCGCAAGGTAGGTTCCCATTTAGCATCATCCAGATCCTCGGCACCGGGTTCAGAGCCTGCAGGATCAAAAACAAATCGGAAATATTTTGCGGTAACGGATTTTATGAGCTGGGTATTGTCCGCGTCCAGATCCTGCCAACCACTGCGTGGAGGGACCAGTCGGGTGTGTCGTGAGAAATGTACTCCATCATTACTGGTTTCTATGATCAATCGATTGGACTGGTAATTGTTCCAACCGGTTTTGATTTGGATTGAACGACAGGTAAAAGGTTCATCAAAAGCAAACTGGATCCATCCCGGCTGTGTACTGGTGAATAATTGCTCATTATCAGAATCAGCCAGGTACTGAACATTATCGTCTGTCATGCTGCTGGTAACAACTGGACGTTTTTTCCACGAATCCATGCCCGCCCCGGGAGGAGCAGGATACGCAAAAACCGCAATATCGTTATAATAATTTTGTAAAAACTCTGGCTGAGGCAATTTGGCAGAAAACAAACGTCCACCAGAGACAACCGTATCGGCCCAGGTTAATTTCTGCATTGACATTTCCGGGGTTATCCACGGACCACCCGCACAGGTAAATCCGTCACAGGCATTGAATCCCAATTTCATATCCAATCGCTTGGCTTCACTGGCCGCAAAACGGATATACTGCCACCACTCCGGGCTCAAGGTTTTTACAGCAGATGGATATAATTCAGGATCAGCAATATCACGAATAGTAAAGATATAGGTGCCTGTCATACCAACTTGTTTCATGGCTTCCAGATCAGCGGTAATAGCGGTATTGCTGATGGCCCCATGCATCCAGTACCAGTAACACCAGGGAGCGGCATCTACAGAATCATTAATGGGAACAGATTCTGTATTCTGACAAGCCGTAAAACAAAGCAGAGATGCTAAACAAATCGTGATAATAAATTTATATATTACTTTCAATAATCCACCACTCCGGGATTCACAAATCAACTCGTAGTTATTTAATTTTCACATTCAACAATCCAGCGGTATTATCCATATTCCTGTTGAATGGCGTGATATAGAATGAATACTTGTAATGCCCGGCCGGAATCTGGTATTTTTCCAGAGGTGCTGCCACATCCGACCAACTGTCATTGCCGCCAACGCCCATCTGTTTCAAATCAATATTCAGGGTTATAAATCCGGCGTCCTCAAGCTCGTGCGTATGAGTTGAGCTATTGATATTGTCTTCGGTCCAGGGCCATGCGCTCATACTCAACAGGCTGTCAGCTACCACCAGTAATCCATTTTTCTTACCAGGATCAGAAAGATACATCCAGCGCACATTCGTACGGTTGCCATTTTCCTGGGGATAGACATACGGCTTTATAAAATCGTAAAGGGATAACGAATAAATCCCTGCGGCAAATCCGGTATTCCTGTCACAATAATTCTCGAGGGGACCTTTGCCGTACCAGATGATCTGTTTGAATGAATCATCAACCCCACACTGCATTCCCACTTTGGGTAGATTGGGCAAAGTCTCAGATGCGTTTAAATCATAATCCACTTGCAGTAATCCATCAAGTCGCAGTGTATAGATCACCTGGCAAAAGGCGCTGTCTTGCACAATTTCATATGTACTGTGAATTTGAATCGAGTTATCATCCAATTTATCTACTGTCATATCAACTAATACAGGAACAGCTTCATACCAGGTCTTGAGTTTTTGCTGAGGTTTCCATCCCCGATTATCATTGTCAGTCAATGGGCGTGTAAAATGCGGTAACAAGGGTTTACGGACCAGCTCGGTTCCCTGCCATTGAAATGACTCGAGAGCCCCGCTCGTCTTTCCAAATTTGACAACGAACTGTTGAGAATTCAATACATATGCACTTGGCTCATCATCAACAACAATATTAGGACCATTTGCAGATGGAATGTCAATTTTAACCGGCCCTGTCAGATTAAACTGATCAAAGGCAATCGGGTGTCCTTTTTCAGCCCAGAGCACATCCTTTTTCAATCCAAAAGAAAGAGTCGCAAGATATTCTTTATACTGATTCATTTCTGGGAGATATTTTTTAAAAGAAATGACCGTATCTCTTCCGGCATCCAAATGAACAGGATCGAGATTAACTCTATCAATCACAACTCCGTTTTCCAGAAAAACGAGTTCCGGCACAAAATTATCAACATTCAAAACCGCATGTCTATTTGTAATTCGCAATTGTAATTGTTTTGCGTCAAGCAATTCACAATCTACCGGTTGAAATACCTTTTTACATTCATACATGGCAGCTTTTGGACGGCCATCAGATGCCACAATCCCATTAATACAGAAATTACCGTCATTCAGTGTTTCTCCCAAATCCCCACCATAAGAATAATAATCAACACCATTCGGGGCTGTTTTCAACAATCCCTGGTCCTTATAGTCCCAGATACAACCGCCAATAACGCGTGGACGCGAGCGAAATAGATCCCAAAACTCTTTTAAATTTCCGGTCGAGTTGCCCATGGAATGCGAGTATTCACAAAAGAAAATCGGTCGATTGTCCTGTTTTTGCTCAACCAACAAATCCGGGGTATACAATGCGGGATACATGCGGCTGACAATATCTACATACGACTGGTCCAGCGGAGTCTGTACCCGATGTGAATGGTCTTTGGGATAATCGGGATCGGTCGGGTTCATATAGCCCCTGACTTTATGATCACCCATGGCAGGTTCATAATGCACCGGGCGTGTCACATCAAAATCGTGACAAAATGCAGCCATCATTGCGGTTGCAGGTCCCCTGCCGGCCTCGTTTCCCAAGCTCCAGATAATGACAGAGGGATGATTTTTATCGCGTTCTACCATCCGAACAACCCGCTGTAAATGCGCATCGAACCAAAGCGGATCATTCGCCAGCTTGCCGCCGATCCCATGCGTCTCAAAATTGGCTTCGTCAATGACCAGAATTCCATATTCATCACACAAATCATAAAAATAGGGATCATTGGGATAATGAGATGTACGGATACAGTTAAAATTAAATTGCTTGATTTGTTTTACATCATTCAGAATATCCTGTCGTGAAAGTGCTTTGCCTTTTAACGGATCATGGTCATGACGGTTCACACCATACAAATAGGTGACCTGACCATTGATCAAAAGCTTTGCAGTAACAGGATCAAATTCAATACTCCTGAACCCCACTTTGCAGCTTTTTGCCTCTGTCAGGCTTCCGGTACTATCTCTTAAGGTCAGTACCAGCGTATATAAATTCGGGAGTTCATCACTCCATTTTAACGGGTTTTTGACAAGGGTTTCAAAAATCCCGAATTTCACATTATCCAGTCTTGGATAGATTTCGTTCAGAATATCCTGTACGTCTTTATTCAGGGGTGTATCAAAAATCGGTCTGTAATCTGCATCATACAGCATTGCTTCCAGCGTGTAACCGGAAACGGAAGCACCTGTGAGGTTCTCGATACGGGGACGGATACTCAGTACGGCATTCTGATACAGGGAATCCAGTCGGGTTTGGTAATGAAAATTGGCAATTCTCAGTTTGGGTTCGGCCATGAGAAACACCTCGCGCTGGATTCCGCTCATGCGCCAATGGTCCTGATCTTCCAGATACGATGCGTCACTCCATCGGATTACCTGTACAGAAAGAATATTCTCTCCGTTTTGTACATACGGCGTGATATTAAATTCAGAAGGCAGACAACTGTCCTCACCATACCCTAAAAACGTGCCATTCAGCCATACATTAAACGCCGAGCTTATGCCGCCAAAATGCAGGGTAATATTCATATTGTTCCATTCAACAGGGACAGTAAAAACACGCTGATATGAACCAACGGCATTATCATCCCTGGGGACATACGGAGGATTTACGGGACGAAACGGATAAACCGAGCTTTTATAGATGGGCTTGCCATATCCCTGCATTTCCCAATTTGAAGGCACAGGTATTTTATCCCATCCCGTGACTCTGGATTCATAAAAATTTTGTGGCGATTCATCGGGATTGATTGCATAATAAAAATCCCATTCCCCGTTCAAACTCAAAAATCGGCCACTTTTTTCCCGGTCTCCCTGTAATGTAGCATCAATTGTGGGATAAGAATAAGCAGTCGCCCTTGCCGCAATGCGGTTGATTTCAGTTATCCGTGGATTTTCCCACGGTATAGCTTGATATACCTCAGGAGCGGGAGGAATACCCGCCGGTTCACCGGTCACGGTTTGTGCATATACGATTGAATCTACATAACCACTAAAACCACATACAAAAAATATCAGTAATATTAATTTATCTATGAATCTCATTTATTCTTCTTTACCTCTACTATAATTTCCTGATTTATTAATCCTTCTGAAAAGGCATTGATCTTGATATTACCAGCATTATTTGTGCTTTTAACAATCAACAAACACATGCCGTTAAATGCTTTTCGCTGGTTAGATTTAAAAGATTCCAGACTTGCCTGGTATCCATTATCTACACCAGCAATCTCCCCGGCTCCGGTTACATCAAAATGGACGAGATTGTCTGCAGTGGGAACCAGATTCCCTTGCTCATCGGTTATTTTGACGGTGATAAAAACAAGATCTTTGCCGTCTGCATTGATTACAGTCCGATCAGCAGTTAGCTCTATCTTGGCGGGTGGACAAGCTGTATGGATCTCTTTTTCTGCCACTTTGATACCTTTTTTATAACTCACTGCTTTGATACTTCCCGGAGTAAAAGGCACCCGCCACATTACATGAAATGTACCTTCCGGTTTTGATTTAAGGCCTTGCGATACATTATTCACAAACAGTTCAACCTCATCTGCCTGATTGTAATACACCCAAAGATCGATTATTTGACCAATCTTCCAGTTCCAGTGTGGGAACAGGTGCAGCACTGCCTTGTCCGTCCATTCGCTCTGGTACATATAATACACATCTTTGGGAAATCCGCACAAATCAATAATCCCCAAATACGAGCTCCTCGCCGGAAAAGGATAAGGTATGGGTTCACCCAAATAGTCAAATCCTGACCAGATAAACATACCCGGTACAAAATCATTGTTTTTTACCAACGACCAGGTTTCTTCATGCGTTGCGCCCCAATACGCGTGAACGTTATCAAACGCCGATGCGGTAAAATCCTCATTGCCCTTAAATGGCTCATTATACCCCGGAGGCCAGACACGGATACTGTCTGACGGGAAATCATAATGCCCGCGTGTTGAAATAGCAGACATGTTCTCCGAAGGCAGCAAACACTCGCCGGGATAGCGTGATGGAAATTGCGAATACTCTTTGTGCTTGTAATTAAAACACAACAAATCCAGTGCACCAGACTGATAAATAAAATTCTTTTGCGGGTCAGTTTCCGTCAATGCCGCGGTAACCGGTCTGGTAATATCCAGCTCTTTTACAGCCCTAACAAGTTCACGAGTTTTAATAATTCCGGTTGAATCAAATTGTTCAGGAATTTCGTTTCCTATACTCCAGGCAATGATTGAAGGATGATTGCGGTCTCGCAACACCATGTCCTGCAAATCCTTTAAATGCCATTCATCCCAATAGAGATGATAGCCTTTTTGCGCTTTGGTACGTTTCCACTCGTCAAATGCCTCATCAATGACCAGAAATCCCAGTTGATCGCATAAATCCAATAGTTCCGGTGCGGGCGGATTGTGGGCCATACGGATTGCATTGCAGCCCATATCTTTTAGGATTTCTAATTGTCGTTCCATAGCACGTGTATTCACCGCGGCACCCAATGCTCCCAGATCATGGTGCTGATTGACGCCATGGATTTTCAGGTGTTTGCCATTCAAAAAGAATCCTCTTTCAGGATCAAACCTGAATGACCGGATGCCAAAGGGAGTATCATACTCGTCAATAATTTGATTATTTTCAAATATTCGTGTACGTATTGTATAAAGATGCGGTGAATCCACACACCAGAACAATGGATTTTCCACCTTGAACGTTTGTCCCAGTTCAGTGATAGAATTGACCAATTGCAAAACATCAAGTTCAGAGGTCACAACTCGGGAGCCATCCATCAAATCAGAGCTAACAGTTATATCTGTCGGCCCATCATGAATGTTACGGATTTTGATTAGCAAATTGACATTGGCATTCAGAGAATCCACCATACTTGTAGTAACAAATGTCCCCCAATGATCCACATGGATGCTGTTCTTTCGGACCAGCCAGACATGCCTGTAAATCCCGGAACCCGTATACCAACGCGAAGCGGGTTGGGCTGAGTTGTCCACACGGACGGCAATACAGTTATTTGCATCATCACCAGAATTCAAAAAAGGCGTTAAATCATAGCGAAATGAAGAATACCCATGGGGACGTTTGCCGAGGAACTTTCCATTAATCCACACCATGCTGCTGCAAAACACACCGTCAAAATCAATATAAATCTGCTTATTTTTGTCACCCGACTCCAAACAAAAATCTTTGCGGTACCAGCCAATTCCTGTGGGCAAGGCACCCCCTTCTGGAGTTGCAGGATTACTGGCGCTGAATTCACCTTCAATGCTCCAATCATGAGGCAGGTCCAGCTCTCTCCACCCGGAATCGTCATAGTCCGGAGTATAAGCCAGAGAATCATCACCCAAATAAAATTTCCAGTTCGCATCAAAATCAATTCTTGATGCTGGTTCTTTTTGACTGCACCCGGTTAACCATACCAAGGCTACCAAAGAAATTAAGATAATTTTTATTTTTTTAAAATCAAACAAAGTGATTCATCTCTTAATTACAACTCGTTATTTTATATATGATTCTACTCGAGAATTAAATGACAGGTTACTCTTGCCTAAATCTGTTGACATTGCCAACGCAATGCCCCGGTTACCGAGTGTATTAACTGCGTTGTAAAAATGATAAAAAATACCAATAGTCTTGATCACACAGGATTTATGAGCAAAAAGATTATCAAACTTTTCAGAAGGTTCAATGAAGTGTGGACCTTTCCATTCGGTCCAGTGCACAAGATCGTACGAACAGGCAAACCGGTTAAAAGCTTTGACTTGGTGATCTGGCCAGAACGCTCCGAAATAAAACATGACATACAGAGCATCAATTTTCTGAATCACGACATCCCCACAAATCTCTTTATGGTGATTAATCAACGGTTCAGTCCCAAATCTTTTCCAATTGACCATATCATCAGAAACTGCCATGCTGATACGTTCAGCTCCACTTTGAGTATTCAGACTGTCACCTTTAGCACTGTAATACATGACGAACCGGTGTCCGGTCAGGCGCTCATTGTCCTCAATAACCGAGCTTTTGTACATGGTATAATTATTACACCACCGCGCATCGGAATCGGTTGACATTAATACCGGATTATTGAGCCTGTTCCATTGATGCCGTTGTGCAGGGTTCTTTTCCGTATATGCCATGCCAATAGAGAGCAATCCTCTTTCATAACCTCTGGAATCTCCTCCAAAATAGCTCATCCAGTATTTGTTGTCAAAATTGTTAATCGTATAATTGCCGCCCCATTCATAATCGATGAGTGCAGGATAACCTGCTTTCTGGTTCACATCCCAGTCGGTTGTGTCAGAAAACTGCATTATGGGTCCCAGCAGCTCCCACTGGATCAAATTCTCGCTTTGCGCAAGGTACGTTTCATAACCGCGACAATCAAAAACAATATAGGTCATACCCCAATGATCATCATGTTTGAATACGGTAGGACAATCCATTTTATTGGCAATACTGTCCGGAACCAGGATCAGTCCATATTTATACGGTGTTTTAACCAGCTCATAGAATTCCTGCATCCGGGATTCTGTGACTGTTTGAGGCAGGTCTTTGGGCGGATTGTTATAAAAAAGAAAAAGTATCAAAACGGGTATACACAATAATCTTATCATAAACTTTTCCGGTTGGAAAAAACGGTATATTGCAACTAACAGTAATCCGTCGGTTTTTTCAGGGAGCATTTATTAATGGCATGTTGAACACAAAATTAACAACCAATTTAAAATAGTAAATCCAAACAAGAGAATCAATATCTTGAAACGATTTAATAGAATTATAGACAAAGACCGGAAATTTTTTATAAATTTCTATCTTTATAATTGAATTTGTCTTACAAATATGATAAATTTCCACAAACTATAAATATTATTCATTGTTAAATTGTTGCTGGTATTACCAAATTTATTGATGGAAATATTACATTACTTGAATATTTAATATAATAGGAGCATCTATGTTTAAAGCTACTGAATGTACCGTTTACACTTCTGGTCATAAAGGAACAGAAGAGTATTTTGGTATTTGTTCTGAGAAATGGAAAATGAATGAAGTAACGTTTAATTTCAAAGATCATGAAATTGTACGTGAACGCGGATTGAAAATACTTTCTGATGAAGAACTTTCACTCGGTAATATTAGTCTTGCTATCGTGAATAAACATATGGAACGTACTTTTGCACAAACAGATACAATGAAAAAAATTTTTCAGACCATCTTTCATGTAATCAACAATGGATATCAACTGTTTGCAGTAGGCTGGTTGCTATCAAACAATACAATTCGTGGTGGTACGGGTTGGGGTGTAGAGTTGGCAAAACTTTTCAATCGTCCAATTCATGTTTATGATCTTGAACGCAGAGAATGGATTACCTGGGAAAATAACGAATGGATAACTGATGAACCCAAAATCTGCCACAAAACCATTGCAGTAACAGGAACCCGCAACCTGGATGATGATGGCAAAAAAGCAATTGATAAATTATTCCACGATTCTTTTGCGACTAAATAAATAGTCCCAACAAAAGCCATTAAATTTGAAATCCCAATCTATTTAGATTGGGATTTTCTTTTTAGCAGGATCCTAATTCAATTTCTCAATACCAAAATTCAATTCAAGTTTTTTTTGCTGCGTATAAAAAAGGTATATTTAAAATAATTATGTAACAACATTATTTTTGATATCTACAAAAAAAGGTCCCTGAATAATACAGGGACCTTTTGTACGCCAGGCGGGAATCGAACCCACAACCTTTAGCTCCGGAGGCTAACGCTCTATCCTATTGAGCTACTGGCGCATAGCAACTGAAAATATAAGGATATAAATTTTCAAATGCAACAGTTAATGATAGGCAGGGTACCCCCGATTTTTTTATTCGAGGGCCAAAAATAATTGATTTTTGTCACCGGCATGATTATTACACTTTAATTTTCTGAGCTTTATATTGGGTAAAATGATCCTTAATGCCTTTGCCAGTTTATAATAAACAAACCCAATAAACTCGTTTAATTTCCTTCTATACACCAACGGAGCTTGAGATTGATCTAAAATATGTAAACAAATATTATCCAAATGACAATAGATAAAACTCATGACATTCCAAAACAGGGCATTAAAATTTTTTAGCGCAACATACCTTTTAAGGCAAATGTCTTCAAGATGATAATCATTTTTTATTTGACGATGTACCTCTTCAATTTTCCACCGGTAACCATAGCCTTCCATGGTAATCTCTATGGCCTCACGTTCAGTCTCTGCCGGTATAAAGCTTAAAAACCAGCTTTTGCCTTTGCCAGGTTCAGTGACTGAAATCAGCCATAATCCGGTGTTCATTGGGCCATCCCCATACTGCTTTGGCAGATATACCTTACGGGCACCGCATTGAAAACATCGCTTTATCAGCCTGTTCCGGCGTTTTTTCTGCACGGTAATTTCAGTACTGGGACGGATTTTTTCGGCATATTTCTTTAAATTCTTCTTTACTCCTTGAACAAATATATCCCGGTACCCGGTTTGCCGTATTATAAAGTGTTGTTTTTGCTTAATCCATTTGTTCATCAGTTTGCTACGATCACCTCCGCGATCATAAACAACTATCTGTTCTCCATGAATATGTTCTCGAATCGTGTCCACGGATTCGAGGATTTTCTTGTTCTCTGAAATACCTTTGCCTTCTTCCTGATCCGTCGCCCAAAGCGTACTCACCAGCGGCATGATGGATGTACCGGTTTTATCAACTCCAATGATATTCAGTTGCCAGTATCCATTCCCTAGTTCTTTGGTACTACCATCATAAACACGATCAAGCCCTTCCATCTTTTCCGCATAAGGCTTGATTATATCACTCATATCTGCTATCAAGTATTTCGAATCCGAAAACCTTCTTTTGTTTATTTTCAGATGACTAATGGTTAATTCTCTGTCAAATCCTGGGCGGCCCAAGTGGCTAGACATTCGTTCTGTTGTCTTTTTTAGGCTCGTCTCTTCCTTTAGGGTTGATGCGATTTTATTTAAATGTACATGCCCGGAGCAAAGTATCCCATAATGCATGTCTCTGATAAATTTATAGTCCGGTCGGTTGAATTCTGCTTGATATTTCGCTGTCACTTGATTAAGTTTTACTTGGACTCGTTTTGTGATGTCCATGGGTTGCCTCCTATATTATGGTCTGTCAACTATAATGAGGCAACCTTTTTTTATTTTTACAAGCTTTTTTTGCTTCTATCTCCATTATTTTTTATTACTTACAGTAATATGATTTGTGATTTTTCGGGGGTGTCCTGTTAATGATAGGATATCAGTTCAATATCAAAGGCGCAAAAACTTTGAGATCATAACGGGTACCGGAATACTGCATGGATACCGATTTATCTGTTTCAACGCCAATGACTTTACCATTAGATAATTGTAAAACGAAACCACATGATTCGCTGAATTTCACATCACTATTCCCATCATCATCCAAATCGATTGCATCACCTACACCACCGGCAGAAGTGCGTCCAATATAGAGGTCACCATCCACTCTGCCAAGCTCTGACTCGAAACCATCGTCTGTAACTGAAAAGCTGTTTCTTACTTTAACAGCGTCAGGATCAGTTGCTGAGCGCGGATACACAAACAAAATATTTTCTTCTTTTTGGGTCAGGGTTATTACCGGTTTTAACCAGCCATAGGTGCTTTGTAAGGAAACACGTGAGGTATCCAATTCCACAGATTTGGAAAGGTTTATAAAATTCTGTTCATCACCATTTCGGTCATATGCGGTACTGATAATCTCCGGTGTGATTTGTACATCCAAAGGACGACCATCATTTTCAATAACAGGGATCATCATGGCATTGGGGATATCCTGAACAGCGTGTATTTTAACCAGAACACCATCCGGTGTCACTGTAAAATGCTGTCTGAACATGAGCGCGTCATGACCGGTTATTGTGCTGTATGTCAAAGTAAATCTGACGAGAAGAGGATGAACAAACTCGACTACCGGTGTTGCCCGATAATGCTGCGGTAGATCAGCTGCCGTAAACCACTTGCCTTTGGTAAACCAGGCCGGACCAAAAGTTACACCTTGGCCCGCGCCACCGGGAATGGCGCTCATATCTGTAGGGATCCGCGATCCGTCTTTTTTTCCAAAGACTTGAAATATGCCGTCAGAGGGACCTAAACGGCTGTCCCAGCCAACTCTGCTGAACCGTACACCACCAAGGGGTGCCCAATAGATATCATACTTGGGAACGTCATTTCCACGGGTATTGATAAAAACCTGCATACCCCCTGCATTTGCAGTGAATGTGGCAAAACGGGGATCCGTGGTAATCGCATATCCACCAATCTCGGAGGGTGTCGCCATTTCATCAACATCACTTTGACGAGCATGAGCAGCTTCTGCCAGATGAAAAATTAACGCACCATTATAATTTCCCCACTGGCTTGCAGGTTGATATCCAACACGGTCAGCTACATCAAAATGGTTTTTGGTAATAGTATAAGAACCTGCCCACTTGCCATCACTGCGTTTCCAGCGCTTGATGCTGTCAAAACACATCATGGCGGCACGTCGGTATTGACCAGCCAATCGGGTATCACCATCTTTTAAGGCTGTTTCAGCCATTGCTTCATAAATGAGTTGATAGAGAACATCATTGAACACATGATCGTCCGTTCGACCATTTGGGGGACATTGCCCATCCGGGCTCATCAATAGCAGACTTGTTTGGGTACCGCGCTTGATGGCATCCATCATTTCTTTTGCAGATGCGCCATCATATCCGCTACATAACAATCCAACCAGATTGCCGCGCCCTACAGCTTCAACTGCAAGAGATTGCGGATCACTGCTCCAGTCCTGGTACAGATTCCACTTGTCCATTACAATCTTTTCAAACTGGGACTGATGGTTCCAGGAATACTCTATAAAATCATACATTTGTTTTTTGGGTGCTAACCCTGCCTTGGCCCGCATCCACTCCCCCTTCATGGCATAGGTTCGCCAGTTATTCAGGTGAGAGCCATAACCTTCAATAACCTCAAGTAATGGAGTTTGCAGGTGATCATGCCAGATATTATATTTCTCATCCGGCACATGTCCCTTAAATGCTTCTAATGCGGTTGCCAGTGCGGCGATGTAGAATTCGCCATGGCGATCAGGAATACCATCCGCTCCTTGAGAAAAACTCTTTGTAGCATGGTCCATTGCCTTGATGGCCGATTCTTTCATATCTATTGCCCTACCTTCGTGTAAGAGCACACTGAGCGCAATGGCATAATAAGGAGTTGAATACTGGTGTTCCCGATGCAGATAAGGGTCAATAATAGCACCCTCGTTATTTTGAAAGGTTTGCGCTACCCTGCATATCTTTTCTACAGCATCCAAATAGGCATCTGTAGATATATTCAACGCATTCCAGGGCCTGGCGGTAAGATGATATTGAACATATGGCAAAGTTTCTGGAGCATCCTTGTAATTATTCAGCATGGATTGTGCTGAAACCAGAGAAAAAATAAATAAAACTGTTAAAAACAAATTTTTTATAAAACGCATGTTTCCTCCGGAGATTTTGCATTTTTCATAATTTACAAAAAATCGTCAAAAATGCAATCAAGAATCCAACAATTCCAGTTAGCATTGAATTTAAGATTGATTAATTGGTTAGATTTACGGATATTATAAAAATTTTGAAACAGAATAAATTGAGGGAAAAATGACCGATAAACAATGGAATGAACTATTACAAACAATACATGGCAATATAACATACCCACTACCGGTAGGATTTATCATTGACAGTCCCTGGCTGCCAAACTGGTATGATATTTCTATTCTCGATTATTTCAGTAACGATACTCTCTGGATGCAGGCAAATCTGCATGTTATTCAGCAGTTTCCTGATGTTATGTTCCTGCCGGGATTCTGGTCGGAATTTGGCATGTGCACCGAACCCTCTGCTTTTGGGGCAAAATGTGTTTTCCCGGGAAACGAATTTCCCCACGCTCACAAGGTCATTCAATCTGCTGATGACATAGACAAACTTCAGGTCCCTAATCCTGCAACGGATGGACTCCTTCCCTTTATGCTGAACCGGTTGAAACTGGCACAACCGGCTATAGAGCATGCGGGACATAAAATCCGTTTTGCGGTAGCCAGAGGCCCTCTGAACATTGCCAGTTATTTGATGGGTTCAACAGAATTTCTTACCACGCTCATGATGCAGCCGGACAAGGCAGAACTCTTGGTCCAAAAGATAACCGATTTTCTTGAAAAATGGATCCATCTGCAACGGGAAACCTTTCCGGATATTGACGGAATTTTGTTATTGGATGATATTATCGGGTTTATGGGTGAGCCCGAATTTAAATCATTTGGCCTTCCCTATTTCAAACGTCTGTACGATCAGGATGTATCGGTCAAATTCCTGCACAATGACGCACCGTGCAAAGTATCCGCTCCCTTTTTGCCGGAAATGGGCGTCAATCTTTATAATATGGGAATAGATGTGACATTGGAAGAGCTTAAAACACTGACTGACAATAAAGTAACCCTGCTGGGTAACCTGCCGCCGCGGGATGTACTGGCATCTGCCGATCCGGAAACCATTGAATCTGAAACAAAAAAACTATTGGATGGAATTCAGGACAAATCCAGGGTCATTTTTTCCTGCGCAGGTGGCATGCCGCCGGGAGTTACGACAGAACAAATGAAGGCATTTGTGAACGCTGTAAAAGTTTTTAATTAAAAATAATATTACTCATTTCATAATTATAGGAAATAGCATTTAAGTGTTTAATAGAATTAACAAAGGATTAATAATTATCTAATTATTAATCCTTTGTATTAAATTTTCATAAAATTCTAAACCTTCTCCTGCAAGGTAAACAGGTTCAATATTTGTTGCTTCCATTATTTCATGCTTCCCGTTATCTTTATAATTTTCAGGACAGTAATAAAAAATTCTATTTTCAACATTAAATTTTTCATACATATATCTCGCTCTAATAGTTAACAACCACCATAAATCACTTTCTTCATAACCAAGCCTTAAACCAATAATATGTATTTCATCTTTAAAAAAGTAATCAATCCATGAATGATATTTTAATGAATTATTTTTTAATTGATTATAAAGTGTTTCAATTTCTTTACTTTTATAAGAAGTACCAGTTACTGTATAATTACGAAATTGTTGAAGTTGACCACCATAATGCTCAAAACCTAAAGTAATGCTATTCGGGACATTTATTTCACCATGAATATGCCAAAAATTCTTATCATTCAATACATTATGTCTAAAAACACTATATTTTGATTCTTTAATTATACCAACATTTTGTATATTTTTTGTTGATTTACCTTTTAATAAAGACTTTTGAAGGACATAATCATAATTAGTAGTAATGAAATCTTGACAATCAAGCTTAAGTAATTCATTATGTATTACATTAGGTTCAATATTAGATACAATATTTGCAATATGTTCTTTAAATTTTAATTCATCCATGTTGTTTGATTTTTGTTTTGCTCTCAAATATATTTCCTCGTATAGCAATGGGAAAGGTTTTGATTTATCCTGTGTAATTTCAATATCATTACCACTAAATTCTATAATTTTGTTTAATAAATTCTCCCATGATGTTGTATTAGAAACATTATTTATATCATTTCCAATCAATAAAACTTTTTTCATTTTAAAATCCCCTTTTCTTTTGATTGAACAAAAAACATACAATGAAACAAAAGATTTTCTAACTATTATTTATTAATTCAAAAGCAATTTCATTAACTAATCAACAACACTTAACGAACATTTATAAATTCAAGCATAAAAATATTACATTTTTTCCTGTGCGGTTGGAATGCCGCCGGGAGTTACGACAGAACAGATGCAGGCCTTTGTGAACGCTGTAAAATCTCATACAACATAAAAAAAACGGATGATGCGAGCGGATTGACCTCCCCGGAGGTATCCACTCAAAGGTCCTACCATACATCATCCGTTTCTATACGTTACCAGAGATCGGCAGGTATAGATTTATCGGAATTGCCGATCATTACTTTTTTCTTTTTCAGGGCCTGGTTTGGGTTGATTAAAACCTGGTCCAATTCCAGTAACGCACACATTAAATACCCAACACCATCCACAGACTCGTAATAGGGTTTCGCCGGGTGACCTTTGAATACCCCATGCACATAGAGTTTTTCAATAGCGGTATCAGCTACTTGTTGTGCCTGTTCAAGATACTGGTTTTTACCGGTGATCATGAACATGTTTAAATAAAAAGCAATAATTCGGCCATATTTATCCGCATATGTACCTTTTTTACCAAATGTATTCGTATAATCCGTATACCAGGTTTTATCTGTTTCAATCATTCCAACGGGTGTTTTGGCGATCCAGTCCTCAAATCGCTGGGCTGTTGTTAGAAAAACTTTTTCACTCGTAAGCTGGTACGCGTACGCATAGATTTGTGCGGTATAAACCGGGTACTGATAACCCAACAGATAGGGCTCCCACAAATCCAAATGTCCACGGGGTTCGTATTGCGCATAATCGCCCAATGTACGTGGACCGGGTATAGGATTTCCTTCCAGATCGAGCGCACCCCAGAATTTACCGCTATTCGAATCGTAGCCATACTTTGCATAGGCTTTTAAAACCGCTACAGCATAATCACGAAACATTGTCTCACCTGTCAGGGTGTATGCTTTTAACAATGAATGACCAAATAAAGAGGGTATGGATGTTACAAACGCATCGCCATCAAACCGGTCTGTACCGGCGTTTGGCCGATCCGGGAACAGGTTACTTTTGGGATTTCTGCGGTCCCAATAGTATTGTGCCAGTCCTTTGGCCCGCTCCAGCCACTCCTCATTTCCAGTTTTTACATACATAAAAGTAAAGGCTTCAATATACGCACCTGCGCTCATACTAAAATCGCATCCCGGTTTACCATCGTTATGACGGTTTACTTCGCAGGTTCGTTTATCAATCACATGCCATTTCCAGATTGCTTCAATCTCCCGGGTTACCGCCAGAGAATCCGCATTCCACAAATAAGGCCAGTCAATGGAATGTACCGCCTGAATTTCATGATGATTGCCGCTATGGCCTGTCATGATGTCTTTAAAAACATCATAATGGCGGTGCCATCCCCACCAGAACATGTTTTTATCATCCAACAAGTTTTGGATATAATAACGCGTCGAATACCGGGCAAAATCCGCATAATCCTGTTTTCCGGTTATGTCTGTTAAATAGTACATGGCCCTCAACATGGGCTGATCCGGTAATAGATTGGCGCCGGCAGGGTTCCGACGATCACGCCGGGTCACCCGCCATGCCTCATCCAATGGCAATGGATTTTCCGGGCATTGCAGTGTTTCAACATCCAGAATACTGACCAGTATTGGCGCATGAATCTTTCCATACCGGTCCGTACCATATTTCATCAGGTTTTCAACACACTGTTGAACATAACCGGTATAGGATGTAGGCTTTATTTGCTGCTGCCCGTAAACAGATTGCAGTAAAAGTAAAACAGGCAGCAGAAATTTAATTAAATATTTTAGCATTATAATGTAATTTCCGGAACAATAAACGGTGCACGATATTCACGGGTCATCATGGCTTGTGCTTCTCTGTCATTCAAGATCTCTTGCGTTTCTGGATCAAAATCAATGGTACGTCCCAAACGATAAGAAATGTTTGCCAGATGGATCAATGCACAGGAATAAAATCCTTCTTCAATGGGAGCGGTCAGCAATGAAGGATCATTGGCGCGAATGGCATCAATATAATTCTGATAATGATTACCCAATCCACTACCTGTTTCTGCAGGTTCACGGTGTTTACCATGAAAGGCTTCCCAGGTTTCAACAGATTTACGCATATAACCCTTAGATCCATAGAATAAATCACCAATTACATTGACGTTAGACATCATATAACCACCCTTGTCATCTTTGAGGTTGAATCCCGGGCTCAATTCACCTTCATTATTGGTGATCCAGTGTCTGGTTTCAAACTGTAATATTTTTTTCTTGTCATCACCACCATTTGGATTCGGGAATTCAAACATGGCCATCAAGGTATTGGGTGTATTCTGATCATCGTCAAACATAAAATGTCCGCCAATTGCAGAGATTTTTGTGGGCAGCTTTACTCCCAATCCCCAGCGGGCAACGTCCATTTCATGCACACCCTGGTTACCCATGTCTCCATTACCGTATTCCCAGTTCCAGTGCCATTTGTAATGAAAACGGTTCTGTGAAAATGGACGCTTGGGGGCTGGTCCCAGCCAAAGATCATAATTCACACCAGCAGGTACGGGCTCGTCCGGTGTTTTCAAAATGGTATCACGCCACTTGTAGCACAATCCCTTTGCTAAATAAACTTCACCCAATTTGCCGCTGTGAAGATATTCAGCCATGGATTGAGAACACGGATTACTACGCTGTTCAGCACCATCCTGCACAACCACGCCATATTTCTTTGCAGCTTTGACTAATTGCTTGCCTTCGAAAATATTATGGCAGCAGGGTTTCTCTACGGAAACATGTTTACCAGCCTGCATTGCCCAGATAGCCGCCAACGTATGCCAGTGGTTGGGGGTAGTAATGGATACCGCATCAATATCCTTGTCTTCAAACATCTCTCGCATATCAATATAACGTTTGGGAATAGGACGATTGTGGTCCGCAAAAAACTCTTTTTCGCGTTCTGCGAACAGATTTTCATCAATATCACATAAAGCAGTAATACGAACATTCTCAAGTTCATTATAAGCTTTAATATGGGTTCGTCCCATACCACGGATACCAATTTGTGCCACATTGACGCGGTCATTGGCACCTGCCCAAGACTTTGATGTTCCCCACAGCATGGCACCAGCTGCTGTTGCCGCTGTAGATTTTACAAATGTTCTTCTTTTCATATCACCCATGATTTCACTCCTCTATATTATATGTTACAAATGTTTTTATAAATACATACGCCAGGGGATGCAAGATCCCCATTAAAATAAATACAGGAACATAACCAAAATATTGTACAACAAAGCCGGGGATTAAAGCAGATAGTAGAATTCCACCAAAACCGCCGGCAAACCCTGCAAGTCCGGTTACCGATCCTACAGACCGGGTTGAAAAACAATCACTACACATGGTAAATATATTGGCTGACCAACTGTTATGCGCGCCACATGCCAGACTCACAAGTAAAATTGCTACCCAGGGGCTGTTGGCAATTACAGCAAATGCAGTTATTGGAAGTAAAGATGCACTGATCAGCATGGTTGTTTTGCGGGCTTTTTCAACAGTCATTCCCTTTTGTATGAGGTATCGCGGTAACCAACCACCGGCAAATCCCATCAATGTAGCAAGTATATAAATCACCGGAATTGCTATGGCAATATCTCTAAGGTTGAATCCTCGCTGAGTATTCAGATAAGTGGGCATCCAATAGAGATAAAACCACCAAACCGGATCAGTTAGAAACTTGCCAATCATAATACCTATGGTTTGTTTTTGTTTTAATAATTCAGACCATTTCACTTTGACAACAGTTTGGGTTGATTCCAAAGATACTGCAGGTTTTTTATATAACAATTGCCAAAAAATTGCCAAAATAATTCCTAAAGCACCAAAAGCAACAAAGGCCCATCTCCAACCGGCAAGACTTACAATCAGCAGTACCAGTGGCGCACCGATGATGGAAGATATACTTGCACCACTATTAAACAGGGATGTAGCAAAAGCTCTGTCTTTTACCTCAAACCATTCGGAAACAGATTTGATTGCAGCCGGAAAATTACCGGATGCGGCAAGACCAAAAACACCTCGCCAGGCGGCCAGACTCACACCTGTGTTACAAAATCCTGTAAAGGCACCGGATAATGACCATAACACCATGGATATAAAATATCCCAGCTTTGTTCCCAGTTTATCTATAACAAAACCAATCCCCAACAAACCTATGGTATAGGTAAATTGGAATGAACCTAGTATATATCCATAAACAACAGGATCAATAGCTATTTCTTTTTGAATTTCAGGTAAAAGAACAGAAAAAACAATACGATCAAGATAATTTATCGTGGTACCGGCAAACAACAAAATCAATACGATCCAGCGAAATGAGGATTTAGAATTTTCCATACTACTCCTTTGGTTTATATTAACCGGTGAAAGAGTACTAGCAGACTTTATTTATTCCCGAATTCGAGAACAGTTTCATACATGGCAACTATATTTTGTGGCGGTACGTCTGCCTGAATATTATGGATTGTATTAAAAACAAAACCACCACCTTCAGCAAAAATATCGATCAAACGTTTCACTTGTTCACGAACCTCATCCGGGGTACCATTGGGCAATGTACCCTGGGTATCAACACCTCCGCCCCAAAACACAACATCCTTACCAAAATCCTTTTTGAGTTGTTTGGGTTCCATGCCGTCAGCAGTTATATGCACGGGATTGATGATATCAATACCCATTTCAATAAACTCGGGCAAAAACGGACGAATATTGCCGCAGGAATGAAAAAACACTTTGGCATTGGGCGCTTTTTTATGCATGGTTTGTATCAATTCAGCCTGACGGGGTTTGAAAATATCCCTCCAGGTATCCAGCGAAATCAATTGTGAGGCCTGTGTGCCAAAGTCATCACCTTCAGCAACAACATCTACCAGATCACCCAGTTCTTCGAGGGCCATTTCAAAGAACTCTATTTTATGCTCAAGAATACGATCTATTAATTTCCCCGAGTTAACAGGGTCCATCATAAGATCGATCATGGCATTCTGCATTCCCCGCAGTCGTATCATCATTTCAAATAAACCAGCACAAATACTTTTCAAAACGACTGCATATCCCTGATCACGATAAGCTTGTGCCTGAGCTTTGAGTCCTTCGATGCGTCTTTTTTCATCACCTTTTGGGAAAGGAAAATTATCAATCAATTCTGCTGAAAGCGTATCATTTTCCATGGGTGATTTGTACAGATCGTACCAAAACGCTTCTTTTTTACGACGATAGGCAAATCTCCATTCATCAATATGAGCAAAATATTCACCTTCATCGGTATCTGTAAAATCCATATGGTTCATTAACGGCCAAAGGCCCCGTGTATCTATACCATATTTATCATATACATCATCGTGAGGGATACAGATTTGCTGAATAGCATCGCAAATCTGAGGTTCACGAGCATCCAATCCCAAATAATCTCTTAATCTGTTATAGGCAATGGCAGAAATACCAGTTACCTGCACACTGGCAAGGTCAATAGGCACCCGATCCGGTTCCTGATGATTCAGCGCCGTTAGCAATCGTTCTCTTGAAGTCATGAAAGTTCCTTACTTTAATTCGCGAATGAATAGGTTTCGTAGTACTGTTTGACTGCTATGATTTTGGATCAAGATATGACCGGTTTCTGATAATGCAAAATCAGGATATTTCTTGAATTTACTTTTAGCGACTCTTGCCTGAAAATCATCGCTGCCGCGTTCACACTCCATTACCAGTTTGCCATTCAACCAGTGCTCCAAATGCTTTCCTTTTGATACGATTTTCCCCTGGTTCCATTCACCATAGGGATGCAATACTTTATCTTCACTGGGAGCATACAATTCATACAAAGCACCCGTAGTATGATAATCATTGGGTTTCATGGTACCTTCCTGCATCATGGGGTGGTTTAAATCATCAAGAAGCTGAAATTCCAACCCTATACCGCCATGACCTGTGCTAAGTTCTTCAACAACAAAATATTTGATTCCGCTGTTGCCGCCCTTGGTGATCATTTTCCATTCAAACTTGAATTCAAATTGTCCATATTCCTTTTCAGTAATGATATCACCACTTCCAGGTACACCGGTACATTTAATCATACCGTCTTTAATAACCCAACCGGAATCCGGTATAGATGTACGATTCAGTCCTCTCCAACCGTCAAATGTTTTACCATCAAATAAGGGTTTCCACTCTTGTTGCTGCGAGCATGATACAAGAAATAAAAACACCATTATAAATATTGCAAAAATCAATTTCTTCATAAACGCCTCTCTTCCCTTTTCTTACTCATTTTTTACCATACTAAAAAAAACACTGAATAGCAAATAAAAAAAAGATCGGCTATTTTCACTACCGATCCTTTTCAATCAATTTTAATTTGCCTTGGTAACCTTTAAAGAACCGTGTTCCAGTTTTTCGATCGGCAGATCAATACTCAATGTTCCTTTTGCAAACTCGTTAACCGGTACCTCAACACCGTTCCATACAGCTTTATATGAATATTCCGGATTCATACATACCACAACAGAGCAGGTCTTGTTATCATCACTAAAAATGTCAAATTCTGTACTTAATTCGGTGTTATCCTTATCAAATACAGTTTGGTTCGTCCAAACATCCAGACCGGTTGTTAAATGACCGGGACGAAAATAGGACGTATACCAATCCAGTACCGGTGCAGAGAGTCCGCCAAACTCGTGCCACCCGGCCCCGCGTCCGGTTTCAATGAGGAAATGCTCAGCACATGTATATGAGGCTTCAACTTCGCGTTTCCAGGTTTCGAGTGCGGTTTTGGCAATCTTGAAAGCAAACTCGCCTTCACCCAGATCCAGCATGGATTTCCAGAAAAACCATTGATGAGACAACCAAACCGTACCGTTCCAGTACCCATCTGTGCGATAATAAGGTGCGGATTGATCAACAGCAGACAATCCAACCTGCGACCAGATATGTTTATCGGATTTCAATTTTTCCAACAGGATCTGCTTCTGCTCGTCATCACAAATACCAGAGAACAAGGGATACGCTCCACCGAGCCCCATATTATAATTCACTTTATCTTCATATTTCATAATATGTTCGGGTTTGCCCTTTTCATTGTGCACTACGTAACCAAAATAACCAGAATCCTCATCCCACGAGTATTTTTGCAGTGCCTTGGAAAACATTTCAATATCTTTATCGTACGCCTTAATATCCTGGGTCAGACCCAATTGTGTTGCAGCCATTTTCAGGATTTTAGCGGTACGTATTACATGCGCGGTTGTAACAACCGGCGTAACATTACTTTCCCAGCGCTGTTCATGTAGATATTTTTGAGGAGGATAATCATCCCAGCCACCTGAATTGTAAAAATAGTCCCAGGTTTTTAATAAATTAGATTTCATTGTACGGGTTGAAGAACTACCCAGACGGCCGGCCATAAATTCGTGATATTGTTTTAAACGGGGATAAAAATATTCCAAATATTTGGTGGACTGGAGCTGGTTCCACAACTCGAGAAACAGGTAATGCTGAACCGGGACCGGTGTACCATGATGGATGAATGCAGACTGTGCTCCGGGTTCGTTCACATAAGCATTCAAGTTTTCTACTGCACGACGTTCATCTAATTGTAACAGTCCAATACCAATAAATCCGGAATCCCAGGTATACAAACAATCCCACCAGCGACCGGGAGCACTGTGACGGATATATTGTTTCTGAGTATACACCGGATATACCACGTTGCAGGTTGTAGTAGCGGTCATGCGCTCTATACTAAACTTGTATTTTTCACCTTCAGGATTAGCATCCAAATTAACCAGATGAGATCGCGCATCTTTATAAATAGAATCATATTTTTCAGCGGTATTGCTATTGTCACTCAGATAGCTTTCCACTTTTTCTTTGGTTCCACAACAAACCAGTCCGTTTATAATCTTGGTGGAGCGAGGCTCAATATTAACGGGTCTGAAAAAGATATTGGTAAAATGGCCTTTTCCTTCTCCTTTAAAGACCGTCTTTACATGTTCATTGCTCATTTGTTTAAAATAATCACCCAGGTCACGCATATACCATTCACGGATCTGGAACATGTCAAAATCCCATGAAATACCATAATAAAGATCAATATCTTTGTATTTCAGGATTATAGAATTCTTTGTTGGGCCATCAAGAATTTCCGGGACCGGGTCCCAGTCTTTATTGACAATATTGATTGATTTTACATCCGGTTTTGATATCACAGTCATCCCATCCAGCTCAACTGCACTTCCTCCCTGTGATTCCAGGGTAATCAACTGAGAACCAGGATACACCTTGCCAAGATCAATAGTTTGGTATGCAAAATCACCATTACCGGATAAGGTTAAATTGGCAGTAACCATTCCAGTCACATTAAAAGTTACACTGTGGTTTTTGCTCATATTATAACGGATGTATAATACAGCGTCATCAACCGGTACATCGGTCTTGATGACATAGCTGACTTTATCGCCCTTGTCCGCACCAAAGCCAAGTCCAATTCCTGATCCATTTACAAATCCATCATCTCGGATCTCTGCACGCATCTTACCATCGTATACCAGATTGTCCTGTGGACGAGGATTAATAAAGGTCAAATCCTGATAGTCCAGTGCGTCAATCCAGACTGCTTTTGCCGGCAGCGTAATCAACCCCATGTACAGTGGTGTATAAGGGCTGTATGCCTTGATAGGTGGAAAATGCAGAGACGCCATAAAATGCAGCGCCAGGCTCTGGTTCAAATCCGTATTATTTACACATTCCACACGCACCAGTCGGGAATTTTTGTCAATCTCTGAATAAGAAACATCGGTATAGACCTCATCCTGCCATTCGATTTCATGACGAAAACTGAAATACTCAAAATTTGGAGACGCTTCCCAGGGATGGTATCCTGATTCGTAAAATACATTAGGCACAAATACCTTACGACGGTAATAACCGGGGAACACGCTCAGATCAAAACGGGTCCCCTGATCCACATCAGTAATATGAGATACACCAATGTATCGTTTGGTATAGGGACCCCAATCCGGCAGACTCAGATCATGTGTTCCGTTTAATTCAGGTAAATAGCTCATGTCCGGCATAGCAAACACCTCTGCGCAAAACAGTAAAATGGAAAGAACGAGCAACTTTTTCATAGTACAGCCTTTCTCAATCAAAACATAATTCTATGATCATTTGTAAAATTTTATTTCCTTTTTTGACACATTTGAATCCATTTCTAGTATTTTGTTGACCTTCCAGGGATTCTTTTCATCAATTACAATCCGGCGTGTATGTTCACCTTTTACCCAAATCAAATGTTGAACCGAAGTAAAGGAGCTGCAATCTGAAACATATGCATCCTGTACATTTTTAAAATAAATCATTGCATTAACATTACGCAATAATTTTGCATTATAATCTAAAACCTTTAATTGCTTTACATCGTCACAAACCAGAGCCGGACGCTCATCGTCCTGAGCAAAGGTAACCTCTATATTTTCCAATTTCAAATTATTCACATGACGACAATAAAATCCATACGCGGGTAATGGGCCGCCCAAGCGATCATATTCAGGATACGATTCCGGGTATTCACCCACATCTCTCGCAGCATGTTCACGTGTACCGCCGCCATTGTATTGAATGCGAATATTCTCAAGCATTATGTTTTCTATGGGGTGCCCTGGTTGCCCGGTTATGGATGAGCCAATACTGTCAATACCGGTTGCCTGTACATTGCTGATCATAATATTTCGCATAGTCCCCATACCCGGTCGTTTTAAATCATTATAAGACCGCCCTCTTTCTGCATTAATGGGGCGTGCCCGATTGGCAAGGCGCACAAATATCGCACTGCCAGAATTCTCAACAATGATATTAGATACGGTTACCCGGTCCATAATACCACCATCCACCATCTCCAGGGCGATACCTGAACGACGAGTGTCGCGAACAACACAGTTGTCAATGGTAATATTTTCAAATCCGCCATTGGATTCAGTCCCGCATTTTAACGCACTGGCCTGCGATTTCAAAATACAATTTGTAACCACAACATCCCTGCAAATACGGTTCGTTGTACTTTTCAACACAATTGCATCATCGCCACTGTCGATATCGCAATTGGCAATGCGCACAAAATGGCAGCTATCAATGTCGATACCGTCATTATTCTGCTCTTTCAAACTGCGCACGGTTATCCCGTCTATCAAAACATGATCACATTCGAGATAATGCTGTACCCACATGGGTGAGTGCAGCAAAGAAATGTTTTTCACCGTAACATTCGAGCAGCCTATCATGCGGATGAGATAAGGCCGTGTTTTATAATCTCCGGTAAACAGCTCGCCTTGGCCATTGATTGTACCTTGGCCTAATATGGATATATTTTCTGCATACTCTGCGTAAATCAGACTCTTGTTTGTGTAATTGTCAGTATAAGAACGAATTGCGGGTATGGTAAGGGGATAATCACGTAAATAGGGACTGCCCAAAAGTGTAGCACCGGATTCTAAAAAAAGGGACACGTTGTCTTTTAGTAGTAGCGTTCCGGTCAACCAGGTACCCGCCGGCACAAGTACAGTCCCACCTCCGGATTTAGTACAGGCATCAATTGCAGTCTGGATTGCACGGGTATTCAAAAATTGAGAGTCTCCAACTGCACCATAATCCAATATGTTATATTGACCCGAAAAAACCGAACTAAAAAATCCAACAAGTAATAGCAGTAATGTAATTTTACGAATTATCTTAAACATACGCGTACAACAATCCTATATAAATTATACAAACTGTGGAATTGTTTTGCTTTCTCCACCATTCAATGCGGACTGGTGGGCAACAATACCCGGTACTGTATATGCCAGTGCCTCGAGAATATCAATAACAGGTTTTCGTTCATGAATGCAGGCGTCTACAAACTCGTGGGTTAAAAACGTATGAGATCCATGATGACCACTATTATGGCGCAACGGTTCAGGTAACAGATCGGTTTTCCACCATTCCGGCTGCTCATATGGGGTCTTTTTTGCTTCTAATCGGGCAAAGCCTGCATCATCTTTACCCATCACACTGGTAGCTTCAACCAGAGTAGAACCAAAGCCAACCGGATTATGGGTATAAAAGCTCATCTTGTTACCAATCCATTGGGCCCGCTCACAACCCAAATGCGCTCCTTTCCACCATACATTTACCCGAAAGGCATGGCCTTTATCCGTTGTAAACATTGCGGATTCATTCCAAAAAGGATTGTTATAGGGATTGTCTTTTAATATCGGATCTCCATCTCCCCAGCCATTGCAGGAGACCTTTTCAAGCCGTTCACCCGTTACACTGAGCAAATGAGCAGTACAATGTGTGGGGTAATGCATTGGAGCAACGCCATAACGCCAGGTGCGTTTACCATCTTCAATATATAAAGATTCCAATCCGTTGTGCTGATATTCAGACTCACAGTAATAGATCTCACCAAACTCGCCTTTTTTATAAAAGTCACGAGCTGATATAGTGTGCTGCTGATAATAACTGGTTTCAGCCATCATATATATCAATCCGGAAGATTTAACAGCATTATACAACTGTTCCGCCTCTTCCAGGGTTGCCCAACAGGCAGGAACCGCACAAATCACATGCTTACCATGATTCAAGCATTCCAGCACATGCTTTACGTGGTTGGGACCTTCGGTAAAAACGCCTACCGCATCAATTTCTTTATCTTTAACCAACTCTTCCAGAGAGTTGTATGATTTTGAACAATTATAGGTTTTCATGAGGTGTTCACGTCGTTCAGGTCTCAAATCACTCACAGCCTCAACAACACAATCCGGATGCTCATGAAAAAAGAAACTGGCGCCAAACCTTCCACCTACTATACCTATTCTGAGTTTTTTGGGTGCTGTATTGACCGCAAAAGATGGATTTGCGGATAATGAAATTCCCAAAGCTGCTATACCGCCCTGCTTGAGGAAATCCCGTCGGCTTGGATTGTCAAAATTGCTATTTAAACGGCTTGTAAAACGTTTCATAGATCACCTCATTTCAAGAGGAATATTTAATTTATACTATTTTCTTCTGCTTTAATAGCCACACATAACGCAGCATAATCACCAATTTTTTCACCCAGTTCCGCGGGCACAATTTTACAGACCTCAACCGCACCGGGAATTGCTTCTTTTTCAATCACTTTTCTGGCAGGATCAAAAAGCATGTCACCCAGGCGCACACCCATGCTTCCAATAACAATCAATTCAGGATTTATAATATCAATTAAAAGCGATAATCCTTTGCCCAAATAGGTTCCGCTTTTTTCAACAACTTTGAGCGCTAGAGGATCGCCATCCTGTGCCCAAATCACAACATCTTTGCCCGTAACCTGGCCCGGTTCTTTATATTTTTCGAGCATGGCTTCTTTACCAATTTCTTCGGTCAGACACAAGAGTTCAAATGCCATCATCTGTGACAAGCCTGTGCCGCTGCAAAAGCCTTCAAAAGATCCACGTTTGTTAAAACCAATGGGACCGTCATCATCCAAACGCAAATGTCCCGCTTCACCACCCAGATCATTGGTACCTGAATATAACCGGCCATCCAATACAAGCCCGGCTCCCAGACCCGTGCCAAATGTTAAAAATATCATATTACGACTGCCCTTGCCCGCACCAAAGCGCCATTCAGCCAACGCGCCGGCATTTGCATCATTTTCCAGAGCTACAGGTAAACCAAATTCTTTGTTCAAAAGTTCAATAATGGGTACATTATCCCATCCCGGTAAATTGGGTGGAGACAAGATCATGCCGGTTCTGCTGTTCAAAGGACCACCGCAACTGATACCAATAGCTGTAGGAGAAGCTTGATCTTGATGTTCCTTTATCATGGAAATAATTTCATCCAGACTTTTTTGCCAGCCGCCATTACCTGTAAAGGTTTGAAACTGCTTACGTTCAAGCAATTTGCCTGTTTCATCAACCAGCAATACGGCTGTTTTGGTTCCACCAATATCAATTCCAATATATGTTTTCTCGCTCATAGATTTTCCTTTTGATTTTTCGGTTATATCACTCTGGTTTCCATTCTATCACACTAACCATCTGAGATGGTAAAGTTTCTAATTTTTCTCCATCGCCCTGGCCCGAATTCTGTACAAATATATGCAGAATTTTGTTCATTTTCCACAATTCTATATCATAGCTGGGTTCCCATGCACCAACAGATTTAGTTGACAATGGTTTATTTTCCCACTTGTCGGTTGTCAAGTCTTTACATACAGCAACCATTACCCTGTTTTCAGATTCTATATCTCGAAACAGCATGTATGCCGCATCCCGGTCATTCAAATCATCCACTATTATTACAGGGCGACTCATGGGAATGCGTTTTGTTCCTCCTCCACTTAATGAGAAAGGTGTCTCTCGGTCAGATACCTGACGGGTCTGCCAGGCCTTGCCATCATGATAAATCAGGTGATATTGCGGTATAGATGATTTGTCTTGACGATAAAAAGTGGCAATATAAGGACGTCCTTTTGAATCCGCGCACATGGATGTTTGATTGATCAGTTCACTGTTTTGCGAGATACGAACAGCATATTCCGCATTGTTTTTATTTATAGGAATCTGACACAGTTCACCTGTTGTCTTTATCCAGGTTACGCCTCCATCTGTGGATTTTGCGTAACACATGTCATGATTGGTTGCAACATCACCGGTTTCACGCCATACCCATGACAGATGAAATGTCCCCTGTAAGTCTACTGCAAATTGCCAATAGGCATTTCGCTCTCCTTCACCATCTATCAGATTGTCTTGTAAGCGTACCCACTCTCGTTTAACAAGATTGTATCGGTTCATAACCAGCTTGCCGTCTCCGGATTTTCCTACACGATATAGAAAAATTAAATCTCCGCTGGGTAACCGATAAAATTCAGGATAGGTGACCTTAACTTCATCCCTACCTATCATAGATAGTTTTTCCGTCAACTCTAATAAACCGGGAGCAATGCTTTTACAATAGCGGAGTGAGTCATTATGATGGTTCCAGGCCATGTGCAAATAACCGTCACCATCTACCATAATGCTGATGGAATTGTGTGCATCCGTAATTTTGCCGGTATAGCGGGTTTGCTTAACCAGCCACTGATCTGTGCCCAATTGCCGTTTGGCAAGTACTACATGACCGGTTGAATCATAAAAGGCGGTAAATTGCGTATCATTAAAAGTCACCAGTGAATTCTTGCGCAATATTGTAGTATTCACGCTATTTTTCGCCCAACCCAATGCAATATCTGAAACATGCACACTTTTTGGAACTGGGTCACTACATCCATTAGTCAGCATCATTACAATAATGAATACTGATAAAATTTTTATAAATTGATTCAAATCTTTTCCCGAATATTATTTATTTAACAACTGGTAACATCTGAACAAAGCACGCGGTGTATGAAAAAATCCTTTCCAGCCGTTCGCCTTGGCAGTCCACACCGGTGAACCATCACGATTCAAATAACCGAACCACTCGCCATATTCAGGATCAGGAAAGTGACTAAAAGTATAATCATGTACCTTGGTATACCAATTTGAAATATCTTGTCTGCCGGTTAAAGCCCAGGCCAGCATTAACGCATACAGAGCTTCACTATGCGGCCACCATAACTTTAAATCGGCTTCCAGACTGTGACAGGGTGTCCAATCCACATTGGTGAGATAACGGATTCCTCCAAATTCTTTATCCCATCCCTGTTCAAGAGAAGCGAGCAGTATATCAATCGCCGTTTGCAGCAACGTCTCATCCTTGTTTTTATCAGCAAACTCCATCATCATCCACGAGCTTTCAATACTGTGACCAGGATGATAAAGTCTGCCTTCAGGATATTGCAGTAAAGGAGTGCCATCCATCGCTACATTTTCATATAGTACCTTTTCCTGCGGTTTCCAGTGCAAATTCAGTATAGACGTAATGGCATCCGCACAATCCTGCTCGTATTGTGGATCAGGCCAGATACTATTAAAAACCCAGGCCACAGTTAATTTGCACATGTCATGTGAATGCAAGTGAAATTCAGCATTCATGGGATACCCCAGCATGGGTGTATCGCTGGGTAAACCAAACTTTTGCATCATTTGTTGATATAAAATTTCCGCTTTGTTTTTAAGATCCGAGTCGTTCTCAATTTGCCAATATTCTGCCATACCGATGGATGCAAAAACTTTGGTAAACAAGCTGAGAGAAGATGCTATGGGATTTCCCTGCCTGTCCAGACGGAAATACATTTTTTCATCATCTTTGAATCCGAATTTCGACAAAAATTCAAGACCAAGCCGGGCAGAATCCTTCCAGCGGGATTCGGGTTTGTATTGATTATAGAGGTGGCTGAACATCCAGATCTCCCTTCCGGTCATCCACATATCTTTATCGCCGGAATAGGGATTACCATCGCGTTCGAGTCGGGTTAGATATCCACCAAATTCATTATCCAGGGAATACTTTTCCCAAAAGGGTACAATATCATCAAATAAAGCAGAATGAAAAAAAAGAATCAATTCTTCTTTTCGTGCAGGAGGTATTTTATTTGTCCATGTTTGCATATTCATTCAGGATTAACAGTGTTAAAAATTCTGTACAATTGAAATTTTACGCATTATTACTCAAAATGAAAAAAGAATCCGAATGTATAGACGAACTCTGGATATTATGGGGTAAATATTACATATATTAAAAAATGCAATATTTGCAGAGCACCAGAGCCCTGCAAATATTACAGTCGGTTAACAATTAAGCGGCTTCACCACTTAGTGCACTATCAAGTTTTATATCAAGTTCATCTTTACCAGGTTTGTATCCATTAATACCATAGAACAGGATTACCAGATAGCAAAGTAAAGGCAATACATATGAATTATGCAATCCGATTTGCGGAATATCTGCCAATACACCCTGCAACAATGGAATAATTGCTCCACCAACAGGCGCCATAACCAGAATACCAGAAGCTTTATTAGTATACTCACCCAGCCCGTCAATTGCCATAGCAAAAATGTTAGACCACATGATAGAATTAAACAGTCCTACTAACAAAATAGACCACATTGCAACTTTACCCTGGGTCAGAATGGTTACAAAAACGAGGATAAATGACATAACTGCAGCAACAACCAATACGATATTGGCCTTAATCTTTTGCAGGATAGCTGATCCTAACAGACGACCAACCATTAAACCACCCCAATACAAGGGGATATATTTTGCAGCAGCTTTTTCTGCCATACCAGCGATATAGGGCTCGCCTAAAAAATTCACAATAAAACTACCAATTGTCACCTCTGCACCAACATAAAGTGTCAGGGCAATTACACCCCAGCGAAGTTGACGAAATCTCAACACACTGCCAGATACTTTGGTTTTAGACTCGGTTTTAATAGTGGGTAAATGCAGAATTGCAAAAATAATTGCAACCAAAACTGCAAAACCTGCCAGAACGATATAGGGTCCCTGAACAGATGCAGCATGATCTGCAGCATTATCAAAATCACCCAGAATATAAATAGCACCAAGATAAGGCATCAAGGCGGTAGCAATTGAATTAATACCCTGTGCAAAATTCAAACGACTGGATGCAGTTTCAGCAGGACCAAGAATTGCAACATACGGATTACCTACTACTTGCAAAAACACATTACCTGTAGCCATAACAAAAAGACCAAACAGGAACAAGCCATAAGATATCACATATGCTGCGGGTATGAATATTAAACATCCCGCACCTACTACGAGCAAGCCAACAACAATTCCTCGTTTATAACCAATCTTGCCAATTATCATACTAGCTGGAACTGCCATTGTAAAATAAGCTGCAAAGTAACAAAACTGGATCAACATGGTTTGAGTATAATTCATGTTGAACAGGCTTTTAAGGTGAGGTATTAAAATATCGTTAAGAGAAACGATAGCACCCCATAAAAAGAACAACAGGGTCATTAATAAAAAAGGTACAAGGTACTTTCTCCTGTTTCCAGAAGTCGCTGCGCCTGCCGACGCGGTAGTGGTATTCATTTCATCTTCCCTCGTTTAAGTGAGTGACGGTATGTTTAGTATCAACTGATTTTTAAAGTATATTGCAATGGTGTGTAACCGGTAATGTAAACACTTTTACCTTCAAGTTTTGGTTCCGCACCTCTTAGTTGGGTCCATGTATGTTTGGCCTGTCCCGGGCCGAATTGAATCAAATCATCACCAATTGAGAATGAGCCCATTCCCGACTCTAAAAGGAAGGCATTCTCTATACCGGGAACCGGTACAACGCCTTGTAACGTTCCATTGTCGCGAAAACCCAGTTCAATGGCAAAAGGAATGCGATCGGTGCCGTGTATATGAAAATTGACAGTAAATTCACCATCATTTTCTACAATTTCGATTTCCGAAATCAAGGTTTGGATCTCGCTCAAAGGCCGGTTCGCTCTGGGCATCTTCTCCCAGTCACCATCATTCGGTAGTTCCTCAACAGGATAAGGTTGATAATAGGGTCCTGTTACTTTTTTTGTTAATATATATCTATTCCCCTCAATTTGCAAGTTGTTTGCACTGAATTGACCTTTTCGACCAAAAAATGACGAAGCAAAACGTAATCCGGTCAAGGCGGCATTTCCTTTGTAAAATGAGAAAAATGTAGAATTGTTCACAGCAATTGTTGCACTTTTATCCCCACGACGAATCCTTACCAATTCAGAACCTGAAAAATGTTTGGCATAATGGGTTGGTAAAGGACGTACATGGGTTAATGATTGTGTTAAACTTTTATCTTCAATCAATAGTGGCAAATCCATCTTTAATTCATCAATCGCAGTATTTTCAATCAATTTGCACATGGATGCATATTGACCGTTTTTATCTTTTAATGCCATATAACGGTAAGAATAATAATATGGAGCCATGCTCATCCGTCTTCCATGGTCCTGTCGTCTCGATGCGGTTGTATCCACATCGCCATTGGGATGTACATAATACTTTGTCATATCGAGATTTCTACGAACAGGTTCGAACAATTCCGTTTTATCTAATAATCTGGCAATCGTCAAGAGACATCGATCAACTGTGGGAGAATAAATAGCAGTGCTTTTTTCATTGAATTGGCCATCCACATCAATATCAATTTTCTCATTCAGCCATTGATTAATGCGTTTAACATACTTTTCATCCGGAAATAAATGATGAATACGGGCCAATCCCATGCTGACAACCCAGCGATGGTTCGGTGTATGGATACCACCCACTGTTAGTGCATTTCCAGCACTTTTTAAAAACCGGCCCAATGCGTCTTTTGACGAGTTCATTTCAGCAAAGGATGATTGGTCCAAAATAGTATAAGCAACGGCAATCCATTCCACAGCAAACGCAGTATCCGGTGTTGAATGAAAATTCGTAGAGAGCAGATCAATGGTACCATCTTTATGCTGCACATTGTTCATATAGTTCACAGCAAGTTCTAACGATCTAACCAACTCGTTGGATTTGTAATATTTTGATTCCAGAGTAACAAAAGCACTGACCAGATAGCAGATATAATTAGCCGTTAATATGGGATAATGTATACCATTATCGTTTCGAATGGCTCCATACCATTGATGCGATGCATCCGTCTCCTGGTCCTGCAAAAGCTTTTTCACCAGATCATCATTTTGCCGAACGAGTGTTTTAAACACATCTGACTCTGTTAAAGCTGAAGCAAAAGTAAATCTATTGGCAACCGTTAAAGAAACAGCTCCTGCAAGTTGTAAGAATCGTCTTCTTTTCATTCAACACCTAAAAACCTTATTAACCGTTAAATAATAAATCCATCAAATAATCACGCTGAGAATAATCCGGAATGACAACCTGTGCGCCAGCCTTGATTAAACGGGTACGTTTGTCAATATTCAGGCTGTGGCGTTGTAATTCATCACT
Organism: bacterium; assembly: GCA_963693055.1. GTDB lineage: Bacteria > Zhuqueibacterota > Zhuqueibacteria > Residuimicrobiales > Krinioviventaceae. The sequence continues at coordinate 1,933,303 of OY843751.1, read as the reverse complement.
TGCTATACCTATGGCAATACCATCCCGTTTACGGCATTCACGAATTTCTACAGGGCCATCACCAAATACCACCAGCTCTGATCCATGCAGGTTATTCTCTTTCATGATCTGTTCAATGAGCATTTTTTTCGAAAATTTTGATACATCGCCAACAGCACCATAAATGCCGCCATTAAACAGGTCAGCATAACCCAAAGTTTTGGCTTCGTTAATAACATCTTCTTTATCAGTTCCGCTTGCCATATACAAAGTTACGCCTTTTTCACGCATCAATTGCAAAAATTCAACAGCACCTTTCATGGTCCAATCTGGAGTGCTCAATTCTTTACGCTCCAGCTTTGCCATACGTTTACGAACAGATATCATCAATGCATCATTGTAAATTTCTTTGTAACCAAATTTATCAAGGATCTGGTCTTCCGGAACTATACCAAATTCTTTTACCAGTTCCACAAGAGCTTCCATCTGTAAAATGGTCTGAATTCCAACAGATTGATCTATAAAATCACGAACACGTTGAACAACGTTATGATACAGGGTTTCACCAGCGGTTTCATACTGATCACCCAAAATCGCTTTAACCATCATGGGCTCCATAATGGCTTCCCAGCCCTGACGTAGAGTACTGATGGTACCATCATGATCAAACACAGCAAATTTAATTCTGCCAAATTGCATAGAATCTTGACTGTATGTCAACTCTATTTCAGTATCTTTGAAATATTGTGCTTTACGTGGATCATCAGCGAGTTCCGGTTGATATAAATAGTTGGTGTCACTCGCAATTTGCATTATTTCTTCTGCATTTGCGGTTCCGGTTGTATAGAGTTTTTGCACCGTTACAGCCGCAGCCATGTTGGCAAAACGGGCAGCATCAACTGTCTCAATACCAGCAGCCAGACACAATGCAAGGGCACTAATGGTGGTATCACCCGCTCCTACGGTATCTAGTTTCTTTAGTAATTGAATACCGGGGATCTCGGTAACTCCGGTTTCATCACAAACCAGAATTCCACGACCGCCTCGTGTCAATACAACAGGTTTTTTAGAACGTTCATAAAGGGCCTTGGCATATACCTCAGCATCCTGAACTGTAATTACATCTGTCGATTCATATTCAACACCATTTAAAATACCTGCCTCAATATCATTCAGTTTACGCAAAACATAATGAAACTCGGCGCCATAATGACGTGAATCAAATACCAGATTTTTATCGGGATATTTTTGACACAATTCATTTACCTTTTCAATAAAAGCCTTGTTAGGTATACTGCCTACAACCTGTTGGTTGAATATTATAATGTCAAATTCCTGCAGGGCTTTTTCTAGTCCTGCTAATAATTTTTCATCAGTTTCAGCAGATCTTTTATTTAAAAAGCCAAAATCGATACGGGGTTGCTCTTTGTCTTCCAGGATACGCTTAATATAAGTGAATGTATCAAAATTCTCTTTTTGAATAAACAGTTCACTGGTATCTACTTTTTTTTCTTTTAACAGACGTTCAAGTTCTCTACCAAAAACATCATCACCTCTAACGCCAATTACCTTGATCAGAGCAGGATTAAGCGCAGCCAAATTGGCAACAATATTTGAAGCGCCACCAAGCGAATAACTTTGCTGACTGACAGCTTCTGCCTGAATACCTGTTTCTACTGACATTTCACCACCCTTTGGATCAAGCGGCCAGTATACATCCAGGCAAAAATCTCCATAAACAGCGATTTTTACATCTTTAATCTTTTCAGTGATCTCACGGACACGTTCAATTTTCATTATTCCCTCAAATTTCTATTCTACAAAGTTCTGTTCGACAATATCACATATAATATGGTAAGAAAGCTGATGTACTTCCTGGGAGGTACTGGTCCAGTTGGCGTTTGCACAGATACAGTAATCAGATATCTTTTCCAGTTCGCTATTGATTTTTCCTGTAAAAGCTATAACTTTGGCACCTTTTTCTTTGGCTGCTTTTGCGGCTTTAATAACATTAGCAGATGTGCCACTGGTTGAAAAAGCCCACAGCATATCCTGGCTGTCCATCAATGCTTCAACCTGACGTGAAAAAATATCTTTATAATCATAATCATTGCCAAGACAGGTAATTACCGAAGTATCTGTTGACAATGCCACTCCCGGCAACGCTTTACGTTCTTTGCGAAAACGTCCTACAAATTCACCTGCTATATGCTGGCAATCGGCAGCAGAGCCACCATTACCACAAAGGTATACTGTACCTTTGTTATTCAGACTTTTAGTAATTGCATCGGCGATCTCTTGTAATAACGCCGGGCTGTTTTTTTCAAATTCATCAATTGCCTGTTTATGGAAGGCAATTGCATCTTTAATTGCGGTGTTCATAAAGTATACTCCTGTTTTTCAATTCGGTTTGGTGGATTACTTGAATAATTTAGTATTGGGTTTGTTTCCCAATTCATACTCCAGAACGCCGCCTTCCATCAGCTGCTCGTGGGTAATTATTGCCGAATTTATTTTTTTTCCATTAAACGTTACAGATTGAATATAGTAATTTTCATCAGAAAAATTTTTGGTTTTAATCTCTAACGGGTTACCATTTTCAAGATTTATTTTAATATTATCAAAAATAGGGGTGGTAATCACGTATTCTGGTTTACCCACACAATACGGATATAAACCCATTGCCGCAAATACATACCAGGCAGACATGGTTCCATCATCATCATCCATCTCTGGTATATACCCTTGCGGACTGGTGTTATAAATTCTACCAACAAAAGGCTTGTCCCATTTCACATGGGTACCATAATAATTTTTTGTATCTTTGGTCAATATTTCATTTACCCATTTTTGTGATAACCAGGGTGAATTGCTGAATGCAAACATGAACGGCACATGAATATCCGGTTGATTTCCGTGATTATAAAGATCGTTTTCATAGAAATAAGTCAAATCTTTGGTGTAATTGTCTTTTCCTTCAAACAATTCCAACAATCCCGGAATGTCCTGAGGAACAAACCAGCGGTACTGCCAGAGTGTTCCTTCATATAAACCATCACCATGCATGATGTCTGCATTTTCATTCATGACTTTGAATTTTTCCACCCAGATGTCTTTATACATCCCGGCCTTTTGTGAATATTTTACATAGTCAGCATTATTTCCTACAATTTTAGCAATCTCTGCCAAACACCAGTAATCATAAGCAGCTTCCAGCTTTTTATCAGGAGAATCGGTAGAAAACTGTTTCGTTTCTTCTACCAGTTTGGGATATACTGCTTTTAAATCAAGGGGAATGCCTTTTTTCCACGCATCCAGCAAAACTATGGATGCATGTTCTGTACGGCATGTAACAATAGGCTCGCTGTTACTCGGTTGATACGTTAAACCGGTATTGTACAAATCAACCAGCGACAAACAGAAATCCCGCATCAACCCGGGTTCAAGCAAAGTTACAAGGGGAAATTTTGTACGAAACGTATCCCAAATGGACCACGAATCATAATGGGTATAGCCTTCTGCCTTGTAGATTTTATTATCCGTTCCCTTGTATGTACCTGAAGAACTTGTGCTGTTGAAAGGTGATAAACAGGAATGATACAGATGGGTATAAAACAAGGTTTTATACTCTTCTTTACCCTCAACAACAACACGGTCAAAAATATTCTCCCAAGCCTGTTTTGCCTCTGTTTTAACAGTATCGAAGGATTTATTCATTAATGCTGAATACAAATCCTCCCTGGCCTGTTCAACACTCAAAGGAGACAGCGCAGCACTCATGATTACAGATTCATCTTGTTTTAAAGAAAAAACCAGAAACACCTTGCCATCTTTTTTAACTACAGAATCAAATGCCTTATCAAAATTAATTACATAATAATTGGTATACATACCAAATCTGCAATTATTTTTAGCAGTTATTCTACCAGTAATTTCACGATTTGACCGAACATCGTATTCCGAGCTCAACACCTCCTCTAATGAAGCTGCAGGATCAATCATGATATATGCTTTACCCGATTGAGGAAAAGTAAAACGCTGCAAACCCACATGTTGATTAATTGTCATATCGGCTTGAATACCATTCACGAATTTCACAGCATAGTACCCGGGAGAAGCAGTTTCGCTGTTTTTGAGATATTCTATAGCGTCTGCATTTGGCTCACCTAATCCTGGCTTGGTTAGCAATACTCCACCTGCGCCACTACAACCTACACCCATCAAGCGTGTATGGGTAAAACCTGATATTTCTTTGGCATTATAATCATATCCGGTATGACCACCGGAAAGTGTCTGGGGTCCCAATTTGATCATTCCAAAGGGAACATTGGCTGACGGATCAAGTTGACCGTGGTCTCCCGCCGAGCAGATAAAAGGATCAACATACCTGACCAAATCTGCTGCAGATAAAATTGATGTAAAAAATATTACAACAAAGTAGAAAACTAGTTTACGCATTTTATATCCGTTTTAAATTAAATAAAAATAATTTCAAACCAGATTAATTAATTAGAAAAGTTATCTGACAATTTATGTTATTTTATAATAGCTTCATAACATATTTGCGATAAAATAAATATTTTTTAATATAGTTATTTTTTATTAAATCTCAATGTTTTTTCTAAAGACACTCTTGTTACTGTATCCATTTTTAGACAAGTTTATTCCCGTCACATTTCAATAATTAAATGCGACGGTATATTGTTCTTTACGATATAATGAGTATCACAGTTTATTACTGCTTTCTATTTGACAAAGAATAAGGAACAGCGTCTTTCTCACTTCCCCACCCCGTGTTGGGATCAGAAGTCATAAAAAATTCCAGTTTTCCACCGCTGACAATATCTTTATGATTTATAAAAGTCTTGTTATAGGGTTTACCATTGAGTTTTATAGATTCAATATAACAATTGTCGTCAGAATTATTGTGCGCAACAATCTTGAATTTCTTTCCATCTTCTAATGTCAAGTTCACAGTATCAAATGATGGGGTTCCAATTACATATTCAGGAACACCCGGACAAACAGGATAAAATCCCAATACGGAAAACAAATACCAAGCAGACATTTGTCCTGAATCGTCGTTACCGCTCAAACCACCGGGGCCTATACCATATTCTTCCTTTAATATTTTTCGGATTGTCTGTTGTGCTTTTTCCGGATGACCAGCAAAATTGTACATATAAACCACCTGATGACTGGGTTCGTTTCCATGCCAATAATGGGTTTCTACAAAAAATGTATCCAGTCTTGCTGTAAACGAATCTACTCCACCCATAATATCAATTAAACCAGCCACATCATGTGGAACATACCAGGAATAATGAAATGGAGTTGCTTCGGTCACGTATTTTTGAGGTTTTTTATAATCTGCATTTTCAACCCAACTTCCGTTTTCATGTCTGCCACGCAGATAACCGATATTGGGGTCATATACATTTTTATAAAATTGCGCCCGCTCAAGGAGTTTATTATAATCATCTGTTTTTCCCAGCTTTTGTGCAATTTCCGCAAGCACAAAATCATCATAGGCATATTCCAGTGTACGTGAGCTTTGTTCCCGTTTATGAAAAGCATAAAGTACCGGATCTTCTACCGGTACGTAACCGTATTTGAGATACGAACCCAAAGAACGTCGTCCTTTGCCATCTGCATAATCTTTTAAAGATTCCGGAGACTTGAATGCATTCTGACGCATATATTTATATGCGGTCTCTACATCAAAATCATCAATACCTTTCAAATATGCATCGCCAACCAGAGAAATCATATGGTCCCCAATCATAGCAGAAGTATAGCTGTTATACATGGGGAAAATAGGCAGCCAGCCACCTTGTTCTGCTTTTAAAACAATGGATTTAATCATAGAGATTGTTTCTTTGGTGTTCATGATGGTATACAAGGGATGTAATGCTCTGTAAGTATCCCACATGGAAAAATCATCAAAATAGTTATATCCATTAGCTTGGTAAACATTATCATCCTGTGCAAATCCGGTGTAGGTACCATCAACATCATTAACAATTCTTGGCTGCTGATAACAATGGTAAATAGAAGTGTAAAATTTTACATAATCTTCTTTATTCTGAGATTTAATTTCATAGCGGCCCAATAAATCATTCCAATGATCACGAATATTTTGGTGTACTTGCTCAAAATCCCAATGGGGTATTTCAGTATCCAGATTTTTCCTGGCTTGTTCTATACTGGTAAAAGATGAAGCAGCTTTGACCAATAACTCATCACCGGCATTTACCTGAAAAGCGACAAAACCACCGATATTTTTTTCATCCTTTATTTTGTTTTGCTTGTATTTTGGAGTATTCTCCTGATAAACACCAAAATTCTGCAAAGATTTATCGAACTTTATCACAAAATATCCTTTAAATCCTGCATATTTACCAATTCCCTGATAGAGTCTGTGAACAGGATTATAACCAACAATCTCATTTTTCTCATGATCGATCTGAATAAAACCTTGGCCTTCATCGCTGTTGGTATCTACAAGTATAAATGCAGAATCTGAATTTTCAAAAGTAAAACGAAAAATTGCACTTCGGGTAGTTGCCGTCATCTCGGCTTTTACTTGATAATTTTCCAATTCTACGGCATAATACGCAGGGGTGGTAATCTGCGAATTCTGATCAAAATGGGAACCACGAACAGATGGCGAACATTTTAATTCTCCGGTAACCGGCATAATAGTAAAGCTGCCGTAATCCTGAGCACAAGATCCACTTAACCAATGGCTGGCCCGGAATCCCTGAACATAGGGATCAGTATAATAAAATGGTGCATTACATTTTTTTTCAGTTTCCCGGGTTTGGGGAGTCCAGTTTGTCATGCCAAATGGCATGGTAACAGCCGGAATGACCTGTGCATTTGCATAATTTACATGTTCAGAACCATGCTTCATATTGCTTATGGTTGTGCTGGGGCCCGTACCAATCAACGGATCAACATAATCAATCCACTCTGTTTTCAGACTGCAAGAGAAAAGAGACAATAAAAATACAACCATAATGGAGATTAAGCCCTGTTTCATTTTGCTCCTTTTCGTTTTATTATTTAAAAAAATAATATGTATGCTATATAAAACAGACTGTCTTGAAATATAAAGACAGTCTGTTTTTTACCAACTAAAAAAAACGGGAAAGATTAAATCAATTTCAGTTATATACACATTACTCTTTATTGTCTGAATGAAGTATTGATCAACTCAACACCACACAACAATGGGGCTGCCTGAGAGCCATTCACCGATACACAACGGATTTCAACATCTTGAGTAACTTTAATATCTTCAAATGATCGGGTGATGGGGAGGTCTTTTCCCCCGGCCTCTTTAACCACATCAAAATCAGCAAGTACCTTTACACCCTGAATATAAACATCGAATATACGTTCACCCGGGTCCATTTCTTCTATTTCAGCAAAAACCAGATTAATATTGTAAATATGTTCAATATCAGTAGAACTATCTATGGTAATATCAAGATTAATAGGGCCGGTCAATGCAGAAGCACCAATCCATTCAAAACCATTTTGGTCTAAAAAAAGTGAATGTCTGCGTATATCACCAATTCCAAGAGAATCGATCTTGATGGGTATATCCGGAGATTTACCACCCACACTGGGATAATCCATCCACAATGTACCACTATCATCAATACGATCACCAGGTGCATTGAGATTGATTCCCACATGTTGAATTGCACTACCGTTCCACTCAAAATCATTGGTAGTCCAGTATTCCAATTCAGGCATGTGAATAAACGCCAGTGATGTTTGATTCTGATACGAGCATTGACAGGTACGGGTATAGTCGGGAGCGTTTAATAGCCCACCCGCAGCAATCAGATTGGATGTACAGCCGGACTTGAATCCACCAAAGTTACCGGTACCACTTTCCCGATAGAGATCATAAAATCCTGCTGCGGCTGAACGAAAGGAAAGCAGATATTCACTGGCAATATTATAATTACAACCATAAGCCCGTGAATAGGTCCATTGTATTTTCTGATCAGTAATGGGATCTGTCCGAAATATTGCATCACCAGTTTCCAGACTATAAGCTGCATTATCTGTGATAATTCGATCACCATGCAATATTGGAGGATTATGATATTCTATGGGTCTGTCCCAGACGAGTTCGCCAGTAGTGGCATTGTAAACCGACATTCTCTCACCATCTTCACCGCGTATCATATCTCGCGAGGGACGTGTAGCCTGAATGAGACGGTTATATTGTTTGGAATAACTGAGCCAGCTCCCAAAAACACCTTCTGTTATCGTCCACACGGGTTTTCCACTCTCCAGATCATATGCAATTAACCGATAATCTGTTGGCGTATCCATACCGCGTCTCTGCATTTTCTTTTCAACACCAGGTGGAAGCTTGTCCAGACAGTATAAAAGTTTGTCAGATGCAGTTATTGCGTTATGAATAAATCCATATCGCGAAGATTGTTCCCATTTAACTTGAGCAGAATGACGATCAAGAATGACCAATTCTTTACTTGCAGTATCATCAAAATCACCCCATATTTTTTCTTTGCGGCGATTTTTTCGAGACATTTCAGCCACGGCCGCTTCGTCTTCTTTGGTTAACGGCGTCATTGCTGAAAAGGGAACAAAATCTGAACCTGCAATGAGCAGATCTTGAACAATACCTATATATCCCCACTCGGGTTGTTCATCTTCCTGAGCAGGCAGCATAATTTTTTTAATATCCTTACCGGTATTAATATCCAACACACGACAGGTATCATTTTCCAGAATGTATACATTTTCTTTGGTTACAACAAAATTGGTATTGCGTGAATTAGCACCAGGTAAATGCTCCTGGTTATAGGTTGCAACCAATGGTGTATCGGTATAGGATTCATCATAATAAGTATCATAAACATTCGTACAATCCAGTTCGGTTTTCCAAAATACCCGACCGGTATAAACATCACGTGCACTGATGCAATCCATTCCTTGTATAATTAAACGGCCATCCATAATCTGTTCCGGCGGTCCATGTCCGTGTCTGGGCAATACTTCCAGATTAGAGTTACCGCCAAACCAGAGAATTCCCAATGGCAATTTTACAAGCTCATCATCAGACTTGACCGTGTTTGAGATATTTCCATACTGATGCGTCCAGTTTGAAGAACCTTTTAGTGGACCGGTTTTACAAACAATAATACCGTCTTTAACTTTTTCAACATTCAAATCACTTTCAGAATAACCAGCAGCAAAATTTGTCAATTTTTCAAACAAACCTTTTTTATCTGGCATCCACATTTTGCCGCCATAAGGACGAATAGCGTCAAACAGATGTGACAGGCTGCTCAAATCATTCATTTTTCGGATACGTTCAACATCATTCACCACTATCAAAGAAGCCATGTATGGGGGTACGGATGCGGTTTCCGGGTCGCCCGGTAAAATGCTCAATTGGGCACTCAACAATCCATTATTATCAAACTCTTTTCGTAATCCATCAACTTTATGGGGATCCGCTTCAAACGCAATTATAGAAAACTCGGACTTTTGGGCAAAAGTAGCGAGTTTATCTTTATCAATTCCATAATAAAGTGCAAATCCTTTGCGAGTATCTGTTTGTTCAAAAATTTTAGAAATAGATTTATCAACTTTAAATTCATCTGATTTATTTTCAGCATATTGATTAAAGGATGATGCTTTGTTACCAAAAGCAATTATTTCACCCCTTTGTGTTACGACAAATAGTTTTTCATTAGCAGCGATTAACCTTGCTACAGAACCATCAATTTGTTGAGACCACTTGATTTGTCCTTGATTCTCACTGTCACTGACATCAATGCAGGTAATATGGTTCTTACCTCCCGCATAGAGACAATTACCAGCTTTGATCAGGTCACCATTTGCTTCAACCCGGATAATTGATAATATTTTTTCGGGATCCAAAGCATTGCGAACAATGATTGAATCGCCAGACATGTAAAACGCCTTGTCCGCCAGAACAGGATACTTGCCCAAATTGCGTAACAACCGATCTCCTGTTTTCAGATCAAACAGATTGGTTTCTCTGTCACGTGCGTGATTAAAGAAATAGGTATCATTAGCACAAACAAACGCACCACCATTCTTGTTAAAATCCGCAAGATGGTAATAGATCATTTCTCCTGTATGACGATCAAAGCATGCGGGTACTGACCTGCCACCCGGAATTAAAAGATAATCACCACTTACAACAAAGGTCCCTTGGGGAGCAATACTTGCAAAAGCAGGTGAATTGTGGGGCTGTAGCATATATCGGGAGCCCATGCCTTCATTTCGCCAAACCACATCACCGGTTTCGGCATCGAGCGCATAGATAAATGTTCCCATTAACGGCCAGATACTGGCGGCAAAATAAACCTTGTCGTCTTTTAATACAACACCACCTCGCGCAGGCCAGGATGAAATCAGACGTTTATTACCCAGTATTTTACGATCAAGCGGACCTCCCTGGAACTTCCACAAAACCTCTCCACTTTTCGCAGAAAGACAATACAAAAAGCCATCATCGCTGGTAAAATAGAGTTTGCCATTTCTTCCTGCCAGGGGAAGCCGTACAGGTCCGTCTGCATAAAAATTCCATTTGACCTGACCGCTTTCCGTATCAATGGCAACAACCTTGTCTTTATCATTAAAGCCTACAAATAATGTATTTCCCAACACAATAGGCTCAAACTGTTTATCATATTGCATCATATCGCGGTTCAGGGGATCATCCCAAACCGGTTCACGAGGGCTGAACTTCCAGGACCAAATTGCATTCAACTGATCTGGCAATTGCTCTGTTGAGCATGCACTTCTACCCTCATCAAAACGCCACATGGGCCAGTCTACAGCAAAAACATTTGTAACAACAGATGTCAGAATAAAAATTGTGAAAATCGTGAATACTGCTTTTTTCATATCTACCCTTGATATATTTATAATGTAATTATTTTTTCAGCTTTTTCTGCGGTATTGTGATCATGAGTTACAAGAACGATTGTACCTCCCTTTTGATGATAATCATGGAGATAACCGGTTACAATATCGATATTTTTTTCATCAAGATTACCGGTAATTTCATCTGCTAACAAAATAGCAGGTTCATTAACCAAAGCTCTGGCCAAAGCAACACGTTGTTTTTCGCCAACACTCATTTCACCGGGAACATGTTTTGCGCGATGAGCAATTCCAAATCGCTCCAAAAGTTCATATGCTTTGTCAGTTTCAACATGAACACCTTTGGCAAGGCCGGGTGCCATGATGTTTTCCAAAACCGTTAAATATGGAATGAGATGATATTGCTGAAAAACAAATCCAATATTTCCGGCCCGAAACATGGAACGTTCTTCAGGGCTTTTTTGATACATATTTTCATTATTAATAATAACCTCACCGGAATCGGGTTCCAACAATCCGCCTGCAATCAATAACAATGTGGTTTTACCACAACCGCTGGGACCTTTAATGGCAACAAATTCTCCCTTTTCAATTTCTAATGAAAAATCTGTCAACACATCTACTTTATGGTGATCTTTATTATAAGCTTTATTTACATGTTCAAGTTTCAGCAATATCTACTCCTCTCTCAATATTTCTGCGGGATCTTGTTTGGAAGCCAGCAATGCGGGTACCCAGCTTGCAATAACCGCCAGCAAAGTAGACATGATAATGGCTGTAATAAACAATTCTGGTCCTGAAACGCTCATAAGCGTCAAGACATTATAAAACAATTTACCGGTAATAAAGGCAAGCATGTATCCCAACAAGCCACCTGCAACTCCCATAATTAATGCTTTGGTGAGAAAAAGTTTCAATATAGCAGATGAATGTACACCAATAGCCCGAAGAATACCAATCTCGCTTTTACGCTCCCGTACATTAATGATAAATAAAAGCACAATCCAAACCGCACATGCAAGTAAAATAAGAGGAAGCAGAATGGAAAGCAATTTTTCGCGTTCCTCTTTCATAGCCTGCCGGTTCGCTATTTCAGCCTCAATTGCCTGCTGGGCTTCCAAGGCTGCCCTGTCACGGGCTTCTGCACGGGTTACAACCTTGGTATCTTTTTCAATGACTTTGGTTCCGGGCAAAATCGCCTTAATATCATCCCGAACTTGAGATATATCGCTGCCAAAGCAATGGCATTTTAATGCAAGAATTGCATTGATCTGATTGGGTCGGTTGAGGATGTCCTGAGCTTGAGCAAGATCTACCCAGATTGAGATATCATCTTTACTTCCACGCTCTTCATTGCACTTTTGGATAGAAAAATTTCTGTCAAATAATTTAACCGTATCACCCACCTTTAAACCAAGACTGTTCCACAGCTCGTACCCCATTACCAAACTGTCTTTGGGAACTGCAATCAGCATGGGCTCTTTGGGATCGCGATGCGCAAAAGGGACTTCACCCCGTGTACCTATTAGAATTATCGTTCTTTTTTCTTCCGGCCACTTGATCTTTTGTTCTATACTGGGGAGTAAATGTCGAATAGACATCATTTTAGAGTTGGAGAGTTTGGTTACATAATCTTCACTCATATATTGTGTCGCATAATCATTTGCATACAGGTCTGCCAGATTTTGATTTTCAGGCAGAATGAGCAGATTGAATCCCAACAACTTCATAATTTTGCGGTAATCATCTTTTAAAAGAGCCATTCTTTCTTCGGTCTCTTTTTGTTTATTTGCAATAATCTCTTCGGTTTGTAAATCATGTATCCGTAACATAAAAACAGAGCCGGCAAGAGCTGTTACTGCAATTATTACCGAAATTAAACCCAGAATAAAATTTAATTTTCTCTGCCGGATCTCTTTGACAACCAAGTTCCAAATATTCATTTCTTTTCCCAAAATTCTATTATTTCTTGCGCTGTACTAACCAGGTTACTACCAGTAACACAGTCAAACCCAATCCAAAAAAAAGTAAAATATTTCTCAGTAAAAGGTTGCTGTTTTTTTTCTCAACCACAGTAACAGGCGAGACTATTATATCCAATGAATCATTCCTGGATTGTGATTGGATTGTATCTACTCGTGGAGTATCTTGAACCTGCAATTCAGATTCAATTGTGCTTTCATGTTCCAGAGTTGCAGCCTTGCTTGTTGTATCTGCACTTTCCACAAACGCAGAAATACCGGTTAACGGAGGTAAAGGTTCATTTTTTACCAGAGTGCCTCCAACAGGATTCGCCCAGTCCCGATTGATTAACAAATCAATACCGGGGTTATCGTCTTTGATCTCGCAGGAACACCAACCGACAATAGATTGACAGGCATATTCGATATTTTTTTCACTCAAGCCTTTACCAATCAATCCATATAAAGCCCGGCCTCTTCCAAAAACCGGAAACGCCATAGGCTCATCAAAATACGTCAAATCTTCTTCAGAACCCAGTAAAATTTGCACCAGAACCGATTCATTTGTATTTTTTCTGGACAATGAGAGCATTGAAAAGGTAACATCATAATCTTTAAAATCATTAACCTTGATCTCATTTCCATTAATGTCAAACCCAACTGTTGGAACTTTGAGTTCTTTTGTCATGTTTTTTAATGTCTTTTCCAACAAGGATCTAGCATCAGCATTTTTCTCTTCATCACTGCATTCCAGAAAAATCCAGACTGCGGCATCACCATTGATCAACCGGGCTGACAATTCAGCCAACATCTCTGAATCTGAAATTAATGCTGCATTTTCACGAGTAAAAGCATTGGCCCAAACATGCCCCCGAATATTTGCTGATTCAGGATAATGCAATTCCATCCAGGGATATTGTGTGGCATTCACGGGTCTTGCATTCTCGGGAACATCATGGGTATTAACAAGTGTAATCGAGATATTTAAAGAAGAATCCGCTGCAGAGTGTTCCAGTTCTTTAATCAACGTCTTTTCATCTTCAGAAAAATGGTTTTCATAAAACACGATTAGCCGATATGGATCAGCACTCCAGCGTTCTAAAGCGTATCGAAAGACAGGAACATTACATGCAAATACAAACGATTTTGCCAGGACCATAAAAAACAGGGTCCCGGCAAATAGAATCATAATTTTCTTTTTCATACTACTTTTTTCATAAATTAAAAACGATGTACTACTCTCAAGTTAAATCGACGACCAAAATCAGGAAATCCTACAACGGTAGAATATAATTCGTCAGTAACATTTCGTATCTCTGCGTACACATGCACGGGTAGCAGAGGAGCAAAATCCCATCCGGCAATGATATCCATATTTACAAAATCACCCAATGGCTGCGGTTCAGGTATTGCAGAAAAACGCGAATTTTCAAAAGATGAAATATACTTGATCAGCATATTTACATCCAAACGTGACCATTTCCCATAAATACCCGCAGATGAAACCAGTGTTGGAAACTCTTTAGATTCCACCATGTCTCCATCCTCATCCTGTTTACTGACCATCCAGGTTACATTACAAAAAGGCTGAATGGTTTCCCACAGAGTATTGGCCCTGGCTTCCACTTCAATACCGGTTTGTACCTGATCACGGTTCAGGTACAGTTCCATCACTTTATCATTTAATGTATAGGTTTTACCACTCAGTACAATAGCATCCTGCTGATAAACTGTAAAGGCAGTAAACGCAATATCACCCACATTTTCAATATTGTAATGAACGCCCGCATCAATCTGGTTACGTTTTTCATTCAGAGGTTCTGCCATGTTTACATCCAGACTGCCGCTTCTGGGTTCAATGCTTCCGGCAGAAACATTCAGGTTCAGGGTAATGCTCTGATTCAAGTAATAAGACATTCCCAAAGAACCAATCAACAATGGCTTTTGCCATTCATCCATAATAGGTTCAACTTTTTGAAAACCTTTGGCACTTCCATCTATACCAAAGCCACCATACTCGTTATAATATGAACGCTGCCACTTAAATCCCGCGTCAATCTGCAAACGACCAAACTGGTGCTCATCTGTCAAGACTGCGGCAATGGTTTCAGTATCACAGGGTTTACCGGCATAGAAACGCTTTCCTTCAGGAGCAACCCAGTGATTGTACAACAAACCCGCTCTTAATACATTATTAGGTATCAGAGACAATGATTGAATCAGACCGGCATTAAACTCATGATCATATTCGTTCTGTTCAGCAACCGCACCCGATTTAGTGTTCTCACTATGATATACCGGTTTACGGTCCGCATAAGACAGTTTGATTTCTGTAGAAGCATTCTCACTTTCAATATATTGAGATCGCAGTGAAACAATACTTGTCTTTACAGGATCAAATTCTTCAAGGTTCACTTGAAATTTATCAGCAGCCGGTGGCAAACCTGTAGCAAGTTCACGGCTTCCATTGAGATGGATAATTGAAGACTGTACATAAAATTTGTCAGATGGCTGCCATTTAACTTTGGCAAACCCGTTTGCAAGGGTTTCGGCTGCATGTCTATCATCTGGGCCGTCAGTCTGATAATAACCAATCCCTCCCGCATATGAAACCGTGCCTCGGGTTGCGCCATGAGAAACATTCCCACGTAACGTATTAAAAGAACCATATTCCAGTTCAGTTGTGGTTTCAGGATCTTCAAACTCGCGGGTTTTCACATCAATGACTCCCGATAACCCGCCTAATCCGGATAACAAAGCAGCACTTGACCGTATGATCTGGATGGATTCGATCATGGATGCCGGAAATACATAGGGTGTTTCATGGAATTCTTTTTGCCAAACGCCGTCAATAGCATAATCGGGATATGGATATCGCTGCCCGCGAACAGAGAAAAACTGTTTTACTTTACGTCCGCGTGTTTCAACTACTGCTCCCGGAATATATTGCATAGCATCTATCAAAGTAACGGGTGCTTGTTTTTCGATTTCTTTGCGATCAATTATAGTAGTTGAAATTCCCAAACCGGGGGAAACCATTTCCGGATTTTCAATTATATTACGTGTACTTCTGCCCATAATCTGTACAGCCTGCATGGGGATCACTATAGGAGACAATTCTGCATTTGCTGTTGCTGATTTTGACAAAGAAACGTTAACAGATTGAATCTGTTCTTTATATCCCATCATGGAAATAACAAGTGAATACGTTCCGGGTTGAATCCCTTTGATGGTATATTCACCATGTGCATTTGTTGATGCACCTGTATCAGTTCCTTTAACAGTTACATTTACACCAGACAATGGTGTGTTTTTATCTGCATCTGTAATTACACCCTTGATCTCAGCGGCAAATACATTAACAGTTGTTATAAAAACAATAATACAAAGAATTAAAAGACTACCTGATCTTTTCCTTTTGTTGGTTCTCATCCTTTTCTCGCTTTCAGGTATTTGGTTCTGGTAAAATCATCGGCTTTTATAAGGCCCATGAACGGATTTCACTTTATAACTTTCAGCAGCATCATCCAGAATAATGACATGAAAAGTATTACCACCAGGTTCAACTCTAACAAGAATATGCCCTTGATCACTTTTCAATTTACTCAGATTGCTGCCTAATACGACCTTGTTCTCCTGCATCATATTGGTTGCAAAAATATCTCGGGGCCCGGGATACAAATCTGTGGAAAGTAACCGACGCAATACGCGCATTGTAGGATGGCTTGGCGACCAAACCTGCAATATGTGAACCTGAGGAGCGAGTGTGCTCACAAAAAACGCATTTTCAGAATCGGTATACCCATGATGATTCAATTCGTTCACTTCAACTGGTCCAACGGCTTTTGCTACCGGCGTTTCAACATCTCTCCATACGGGAGAATTTTCATCAAGCACACCGGTAATATCTCCACCATTAAAATAATCAAAACTACCGTATGATATTTTTATAGCACTGCTGCACATATTTTCTGAAGGATATTGAGATTTATCTAAAGTTTCAATAAGAGGAAAATGATGTGTGGTATTATTTGCCACACCTGTCCATACCTCTCCATTTGCAGCAATATTTCTGATCTCAAATCCCGGATATTTTGCAGGATCATTTTTTAATACAAATTGCTCATTACTACCGGGGATAATTTTTTCAGCGATCAACCCCGAATTTTCTATATGCCAGTCAAGAAATTGGCGGTAATTCTCAATCATACGACTTTTAAGCGGATACGGAAAATTATAATCCGGCCAGGCACGATCAACTAATTTTTTGATTGGTATATTATCCCCCACCTCGGTTAAACCGGACAACCGATAGCTTTGATTTGAGGATAACGGGGATTCGTCGGAAATACTACCCATATGATCATTATGAAAATGGGTAAGCAAAACATAATCCAGCATTATATCTGACTTGAAAGAAAGCATGTGGCTTATATATCGGGTAATCCATTCGCCCGGGGTTTTGCTTCCATCTGGCCTGGGGTCTGTCACCCTGGGCTTGGGACGATTGGTAGCGCCAGCATCTATTAACAGCGTAGTACCATCTGGCAAGACACACAACACACTTTCGCCTTTACCAGTATTTATGTGGTGAATATCCATATATCCTTCAGACCATTGGGGAAGCACCTCACCCAGATCCTGAGAATAAAGCGGTTGAAAGAAAATCAAGAGCGAAAATATCAGATATTTTTTTTTCATTTTAATTCACCAAATCAATTAATGATTAAATTCAAAAACCTGTTCAACACCCTTACCACCGGTTTCCATCAAGGTGAGTGAATTTTCTGTAATCTTTAATGTTCGCCAATGCTTTTCGGTATTTTGAGCAAACGCGGCAGTTTCTACCTGCAATATTGTGTGACCTGCCGGGAATTTTATGGGTTCGGTTATACTGCGGTGCCCATGGCCGGTAATCATAGCTTGAATATTTTTATTTTCATTCAGGATTTTTAATAATCCACCAGAGCAGGTTTCAGCATTCATTTCCAATTGTGTATCTCTATTAAAGACATTTCCGTCATTATTATAATCCTTTACCGGCAGGTATTTATGCATAAAGATGATCACTGGTGTATCGCCCGCCTGCTTCAGATCATTTTTCATCCAATCCAGTTGAGTTTTTTCCAAATAACTGCCATTATTCAAACTGTAACCATTATCTAAAAACATAAAGTGCAATTTATTATCGCCAACTTTGACATCACGACTGTACCAGGTCCCTTGCGCAAAGCTTGGTGCATTACGGATCCAGTCCGCACGAGCCTGCTGAACAAAAACCTGGAACTGTTCCTTTTCATTATCAACTATCCAATAAGATGCAATATCATGATTCCCCAAAGTTAAATAAACCGGTACAGAACATTCACTCAGCAGAGGGACAAATTGCTCAACCTGGGTTGCCTGCCAGGGACCTCTGGTAGTTTCTGCTTCATAGTAATCGATCAGATCACCTGTAATAATAACCATATCTGCATCGAGTTGCTCTGGCTTGTCACTTAGAAAGGATTTAAAAGTAGCTGCCACATTTCCGTAATGCTCTCTCTTTTCAACAAAACGCGGATGGTAACCCGCCAGGTTACAGAAATGTATATCCGTCAGCTGCAAGACGGTAAGAGTATCAGATTCCGTAGAAAACGTGACTCCGGATAAGAAAAAAACAAACAACACGATTAATTTTTTCATAATTATCCTCATTTACGACAGCATTCAATTTTGAATAACAATTCAACTTGATAAATTTACAAAAAATCACAGTTCTATCAAGTAAACAATTGTACCTGAATACTAAAAACCTTTTTTTACGTTATTGCAAAATAACATGTTAATTCAAAACCTGAAACTTGTAACGTACAGACTGTTTGAATGAATCATTGGGACAATTTACATCTAACACCAATGGAAAAGCCTTTACAGATGGAAAAGCAGCCCAATATTTTTCTTTATCAATACCACTTTTCAAAGTTACAGATCCATCAAGTACTTTAAATTGTATAGTTTTATAGGGTCCGTTAATATTCACTGTTTTTTCATCAATCTGCTCAATGTTCAGATCTTTGATCATAATAATCGGTTCTACAATTTTCACATTTCTTGTTCCATCATGGTATCGTAGACGTACATTTTTAACAATTGCATTATCAGAAAATGAATATTGCCATTTGTAGGCAACGCCACCCTGCAACAACATATTATTTTTTAATTCACCTGCCACAGTAACACTTTTGCCATTGTCAGCAACATCCATTCTGGCATCATATTCATATAAATTGGTAAAATATCCATTTTCATTCTCAAATTCAATTCGGGATGTCAAAGGCAGCACATCACCAATTTCAGGGAAATGCATTGGCTCCCAGCGATGATATTCTGTCTGGCTTGACAATTGCAAGAATCCATGGTCTTTAAGCCAAAGATTTGATATCGATCCCCCTGTTGGCCGATGCATGTATTTGCTTTTATTACGCTTTTTTAATTCCTCGTATCCATAGGCAGTGACAGTAGCCATAAATTCTTTTGTACGCACCAAAGTCACATCAACAGACGGATAAAATTTAAAAAAGCCGGGTTGTTCAGAATAAAGTCTGTTGGAAATATCTACATCATTGATATTCATGCTGGCGGCCATTGCCAAGTTTTTGGATCTAACAAAAGTAGGATAAATGCATGGGGGTTTGTCGAACAATTCAAAATACTGGGGACCGTATCCTAACAGTCCGTTGTGAATCATTCCATTCAAATATTGCAAATTGAGAAAAGCCGCTCTTATATAACGTGGGTCCTTGTCTGCAAACATTGCAAACAAAATCTGGCAGCCATCTGCTGTTTCACTGCCATAGGTTGTCCATTTGTTCGATCTGATGCCCCAGGACCCATCAATGGCCCCATTGGGATATACAAAAGCAAGATGTTTTTTTAAAGATTCTGTAACATAACGTTCTGTGAGGGTATCACCTGTAATTTGTGCATACATGCCCAGTCCCCACAAAGACATGTCTATTTCATATCCAACATCCGCTCCATATTTTGCACCATAAACCCTATCACCCTCTGCACATATAAATCCATCATCATTCATCTTAGACAAAACCTGAAAAGCCAATTGTCTGGCTTGTTCAACATAACGTACATCAGGAAAATGTTCATTCATCAATGCCAGTGTTGCTGTTGTTGTTGCGCAATAGTTTATACTGGCAAAATCAGGACTCATCTCCTTAACCAAAAAATCTGCGGCGTTTTTCATTGACTGTTGCCAGGCAGTTATTTCATTAGGATTTAAATTCGTTTTTAAAACGGGCCATGCTTTTAGCAGCATTAACAATTGATCGGTTGTGGTACCGGTCCATTCCTCGGGTGTTTCTTTCCACGAGCCATCAGGTTGCTGCTGTTGAATAAGCCAATTCCCCAATCGTGTTGCCGCTTTGAGCCATTTTTCATCTCCGGTTTCCTGGAAACGCACAATAAAGGGGAATACAGCTTCTGCAGCTCGGGTATGCAGTACATCACAAGCATGGCACTGTATTGCACCATAATCAGGACTATTTGGGTTTTTAATTTGTAAATCAAATAAAGTGTCAGTAAAAACTGTCAACGTTTCAATACAAGCGGATTTGAAATTTATTGTTTCAACAGGTTTATGACAGGATAACAGGAGAAAAGGCAATAAAATTATTATTTTTTTCATAACAAACTCTTGCAACAAGCAAGTAAAGGGTGAAATGTATTGTACTACAAAACAGCAAATAATCCGCCCTCCATTGCAGAGAGCGGATTATAAATTTTAATTGGTTCCCCAATTTTTATTGGGACGGGGACCCATTTCAAAGACGATCTTGCCACCATCTTGAATATCTTTTTGTCTAAACCAGGCTTTATTCCATGTTTTGCCATTGAGTTTCATAGACTGGATATATTTATTCTGGTCAGAAACATTATTAGCAACCAGTTCCAGCTTTTTACCGTTACCCATATCCAGAGTAGCAGTTTTAAACAATGGGGTACCAATATAATAAACCGGGTTGCCGGCGCATACCGGGTAAAAGCCCAATGCACTGAACACATAAAATGAAGATAAACCACCACCATCTTCATCACCGCTGACACCCATTAAATCATTACGAAACCATTGGTCCATCAATTGACGAATACGTTTCTGAGATTTCCAGGCAACACCTTGTGCGGAATAAAGATAAGGAATATGAAAGCTTTGTTCATTACCCATAGAAAACTGACCAACCATACCGGTAGCATCGGGGAACTGTGCAAAGTGGCGCCATTTGATACGACCAAAGCCTTCTTCAAACATGGCATCGAGCTTGTTTACAAATGCATCTTTACCGCCCAACAATTCGGTCAAGCCTTCAATATCCTGTGGTACATACCAGGTATAGGTATAGCTGTTCATCTCGGCATAAAACAGACGACCGCCAATTCCACCAGACATTTTAGGATCAAAAGGCTGAATCCAGTTACCATTAATGTCCTTTGGAGCCATAAATCCAATTTCAGGATTAAACAGGTTGCGATAATTTTGTCCACGTTTCTGGAACATTTTATAATCATCATCCTTGTTCAATTCTTTAGCAAGATTGGAAAGACACCAATCATCATGCGCATGTTCCAGAGTTACAGCAACAGCCTGACGGCGTTCAAAACTGTGAACTTCGGGAATGGTTTCTTCTTCATCGGAACCAACAGCAGGGAAATACCCATGACTTCTGTAATGATCATCTAGAACAGTTGCTGGTCCTTCACGCCAGGGGATCATGGTCCCTTCCATTGCATTCTTTTTCAATCCTTCATAGGCAGTTTTTACATCAAAATTACGGAACCCTTTAAAATAGGTATCGGTAATCAACGCTGCCTGATGATGACCAATCATTGCGCCATAATCTCCATACACCTTGGGAAAGCTGGGTACCCAGCCGCTTTGTTCATACATGGTAACATATGACTGAACCATATCCTGTTCCACATCCGGCATAATTAAAAGACGTAATGGATGGAGGGAACGATAGGTATCCCAAACCCAATCATCTACATAAAAAGCACGATCATCTTTGTGGACCTTGTCATCAAAACCACTGTAATACCGACCATACTCGTTTATGTTAACCATGCGTTCCATACAACGATAAAGAGAAGTGTAAAATACAACCTTTTGGTCCTCTGTACCACCGGTTATAGATATTTTCCCCAATGTTTTATTCCATTCGGCTTTGGCATCTGAAACCAGACGATCAAAATCCCAGTGGTTAATCTCTTTAACAAGATTCTCTTTCGCTTGATCATCATCGATATAAGAGATACCCGTTCTTACAAGAACCGTGTTGGATTTTGGATTTTTAAATACACATTGGATCTGAATTTCATCACCGGCATATTGATCATCTTTGGCCTGCGCGTTACTGAATTGCAGATCCATAGGTTGATCAAATTGCATATAGAAATATTGTTTCATATCTTTAAAAGATTCATAACCTGTAAGGGTTTTATCGTCCAAAATCTTGATCTGCGCATTGGTTTTAAAAGTAAGCAAAACAGATACAGGTTGATCATCTAATGCCTGAAAGCGAAACATTTGCGCCTTATGAGCGGGAGTATATTCAGCAATGATATTTTCATCTTCCAGGAGAACTGAATATAAATAAGGCGTTACTTTTTCAAAGTCATGATCGAATTTGGAACCGGTATATTCATTTACCTTTGAATCACCAGTCAACGCCATAATACTTGATACATAGGGCTCACGATGAGATGGAATGTTTATTGAAAAACTTTCAATTCGTGAAGCAAGATAAATATCCGGAATCTGTGAAGAAAAATTGGGAAGCAACCTCACCATTGACAGCGGCAAATGCACTGTAGGACGGGTAGGCTGCAATGTATGGCTGATGCCGCCAATGTAAGGATCAACATAGTCTACCGGGGTAGAAGGTTTTTCAGATGTCACAAATTTATCAAAAATATTTTGTGAAAATGAAACGGAAAAAAACAACAGCAATACTAGATTAATACGAAAAATGGATTTGATCATCCTGCTCCTCCTGACAGTGAATGGGTACTATTCAAAAAACGCTTTGAATACGAATTCAATATTGAAATTTAACATTTCAGCAGTGAATTCCAATATTTTTTATTTAATTGTCAATATTAACGGAAAAAAAGCCCCTGTTTTTGACAGGGGCAAAAGGGATGAAATCAGGCAGCATACTTGGAAATTAATTGAACAGCATTATGGGGGTCAGTAGCATAACCATCGGCATTGATTTTATTTGCAAAATCCTGAGACAATGGCGCTCCGCCAACAATTACCGGAACATCCGGATTTTCATTTTTTACAGCCTGAATAATGTTTTCCATATTCACCATGGTTGTTGTAAGCAAGGCGCTCAGTCCCACCACGCAATTGGGATGTTCTTTAACAGCATTTACAAATTTATCTGCAGAAACATCTACACCCAAATCTATAACCTGCCAGCCATTGCCTTCAATAACCATGGCGACCAGATTCTTGCCAATATCATGCAAATCTCCGGTAACCGTACCTACAATAAAAGTACCTTTATGTTTTACACTGCCGCTTTGAAAAAACGGGCGCAAATGTACCATGACAGCATTCATCGCTTTGGCAGACATTAACAATTCAGGCACAAAAGCCTGGTTTTTGCTGAATTTTTCACCAATTCGCTGCATACCAATCATACAAGCCTTTAATATATCATCTGGTGCCAATCCATCATCTACTGCTTTTTTTGCGTATTCATCCGCACCATCCTGATCTTTTAAATCCGGAGGAAATGGAGAGTTTTTGTCTACTTTACCACGTTCAATACAAGTTGCCAAAATTTCAATCATTTCACTCATGTCGACCTCTAGTTGAATTTATTTTTTTATTGTTTTAATATCAGAGTGGAACATTACCCATAATTGCTGTACCTGTTTATTAACCAGATCCGTACCAATTATGATCAGTTCTGTATTATTATTGTAATGTAATTTATTATATTCAATATGTCCAAATGTTTTTTGAACAAGAAAAGTATTTCCATCCATATTCAAAAAGCCTTTCAAGCGATATATATCCCCTACAATCTCTTTGATAAACATTTCAAATTGCTGTTGGGTAATACTTTTCTCATCTTTAATGACTATGGTATCAACTGCCGGTCGTTTTGCCGGTATACCACTCAATTTCTTTTCTTTAACAGGAACCGCAAGAATAAAAGATAAATCATCTGGTAATGATATATTGCTATATTCAGCTAATTCCAGATTTGCAGTCTTGTTCATTTGGGCCACTTTTAGAGTCAGAGCCTCTACATCTCTAGTAAATCGGTCCATTTTGTTTAATACAATTGTATCTGCTAAACGGATTTGTCGTTCCGCACTTTTTATCTTTTCAATTTTAGAATAATTTTCGGCATCCACTATCGTCCAGATATGTGCAAGATACAAATTTTCTGCAAGAAAAGAATCATGAAAAACCTGTGTAACCGCAATCGGATCAGCCAAGCCCGTAGCTTCAACAACAATTGCATCATAAACATTTTGGGTAACAAGATCATGCAACGCTTGTTTGAAATCCGAAATCATGCAAACACAAAAAACAGAACCGTTATTCATCTCAACAAGCTTGATTGATTTGTCGATATGCTGCAATTCTTTTCCATCAATATTAACTGATGAAAATTCATTCTGCACGATTGCAATCCGGTAACGTTTGGAATATTTGGCAATAAATTGCTTTAAAAAACTTGTTTTGCCACTGCCCAGGAATCCGGTTACCAGAAAGAATGGGATTTTAGCTGGCTCTGCCAAGATTCACCTAGACCTTTTTCTCATCAATACGATTTTGAATTGCCTGCACAAGTTCATCCCGTTTGGGAATGATAGATACAAAAGCTGGTTTACTATCTATACATATAGTGGGTATATTTTTTACTCCCAATGCTTTCATAAATTTGACTGCAGCCGGCTCTTTTATGGGGTGCTCGCGCCATTCAACTTTGCCATGAAATTCGGGCATGATGCGCTGCACAGCTTCAACCATATATTGACAAGGCGGACAAGATTCAGAGTCCAGAGTTATGATATCAATCTGTACAGGACCGTCTGTACCATAATTACTCAAATCCGGTAGATCGTCATCCTCGGTATGGGCAGCCATACTGAGAACAACCTGTTGTTGATAAGGATCACGGACAAGATTACCTACAACAACCAGATTCTCGGGAGGAGTATCAAAGGGCAAATCACAACCTGGTGAGAGAATAAATCCTTCTCCCTCACTCTGTTGAATACAACGCATAGCATTCTGCTGCGAATCGACCTGATCTCCAAACAACAAGACCACCGTCAGTTTTAAATTCCCACCCATACTGATATTGTGAGCTTTGGCAATATCTCGTACAAAATCCAGAGGAACATTTTCATCAACAGAAATGTTATCTGGCCCACATTCACACATAGCTTTAATATTATGCTGGGCATGACCGCAAACAAAAAAGGATGAATATTTTCCTTTTGAACGAATATGATCAAATACAACAGTGGCAGGTTCTGTAACAAATTGCCTGAATTGCTCCTCACCAATCTGGCTGGTCATGGGATCAACAACCGCAATAATATCACATCCGGCATCACAATAATAATCGGTCATAGCCATGGTTACTTGCGAACAGAATTCAAGAACAGAATATATATATTCCGGGGATTCATACATCTTCATAAACACTTCTGTGCCCAGCAGATGCAGGGCCAGTGTAAATGGACCCGCAACCAATCCATAAAGCGCAATATCAGGAAACGCTTTGCGGATCTTGCGGGCGGCTTCCATAACAATTGGAATTCGTCCATTATCAGGCCCCGGTACCTTTAAATCCTCAAGCCTGACACCATCCGTCAATGGATGAGATACAACGGCTGGTGGATTTTTATCGTTCCATTTCAATTCGCAGCCCAGACATTCTGGTTCAATCTGCAAGTCAAAAGTCACCGGCAAACCATCTGCATAATATTTATCAACTGCAAGTTTAGCTCCCTGAAATATCATTTCCGGAGAATATAAATACGTTTTTGCATCTGTACCCAACAAGGCAGCACCATGCACGCCCACAAAAGGCACCCAGGGTACCCGCTCAATGGGTTTTCGTTGTATTGCATTAATTACAAGATCTTTACTATTCATATATTTTACCTGCTCAGGTTTCACGTACTACAAGCTCTGGTTGAATGACATACTGACTTTTAGAAACATCAATTCCATTGCGATAGTTTATTATTATTTCAGATGTTTTTAAAGCCAACTGCTCATTATGACAGTCAACCGAAGTAATACTTGGAGTAAAATATTTTGCCATATCTGTATTGCCATAACTGACAATTGATATATCATCCGGGAATTTCAAACCATCCTCTTTTAATCTACCAACAATTCGAACGGCATCTATATCATCACAGCAAAACAATCCTTTTATATTATTTTTCTCAATAAATTCAGTGGTAATGATATCAAACCGATCCACTACCTTTGTATTTTCATGGCCGTTAAAGGTTTTAAACGTCTCTTCCATTACTTCCTGCACCATATTACGTCCGGCCCACATGGCATTTTTAACAAATGCCAATCTCCCATTACAACGCTCCAAATATTGCGCTGCACGCTTTACTCCCAAATCATAACTCTGGATTGCATAGGTA
The DNA here is from genome assembly GCA_963693055.1 of bacterium. Taxonomy (GTDB): domain Bacteria; phylum Zhuqueibacterota; class Zhuqueibacteria; order Residuimicrobiales; family Krinioviventaceae. Next base: position 1,906,751 of record OY843751.1, on the reverse strand, counting down.
AAATAAGAACCCGCCATGGTATGGTCCAATAATGTTACAACCGTGCCACCGGAAACGAGATTTTGATAAAACGAAGCAGTTTTACGCTCATCAAAGGTAGGGATAACCACAACCGCTTCGTATCCCTGGTTGATCAGTGTACCGGTTAAACGGATTTCTTCCTGCCAACTGTTATAATCAACAAAACATTCAAGTCGATTTCCGGCTTTGCTTGCAAATTTACCAAGATGCAGCAGCAAGTCATCAATCTGGGCTGACAAGAATGGTACAATCACACCCCAAACCGGTTTTCTGGGACCCAAATCAGCTACAAAAGAACCTTTTCCGGCAATCTTTTCAATCAATTTTTCCTGAGCTAAAAGATTCAACACCAACTTGGCAGTCTCTCTGGATACCCGGTGCCGATCCATCATACCATTTATAGAATCAATCCGTGAGCCCGGAGCATATTGTTGGGTAAGAATAGCCTGTTTATAATTTTCGTATAGTCTTTTATATACGGGTATACTTTTCATAACGATTTATCATACAATATAATTTTGAAAAAAGCAATAAAAAAAACATCACATCACATCACAGCTATGGGAATAAAAAAAAGCCGGTTAACTTAACAGCCACCGGCTTTTGAAACAACTAGATTGATATAAAGATCAAACCTTTTCCGGTACTACAAAAGGCTCGCGATATTCAGGTTTCAACATGGTGTTTGCCCAGAAACCGCTATCAAATTTTTCATTGGTAATGAATTTTTCAGACGCGGAATCAAAAGTCAATTTGGGACCAATTTTGGCCGGTGTTTCTTTCAAATCCACCCAATTTTGGAACAGATGTTCCTGCATTCTATAAAAGCCTTCAGGCAGCAATTTTTCTGATTTAATTGCTTCTTTAATATCTTCCGATGGGGTTTCCTGGCCTAATCTGTATGAAATATTTCCGAGGTGACATAATGCAGAAGACAAATGACCTTCAATAACCGGAGCTAAAAGATCGCTGGTTTTACGACTTCTCACAGCATCAATAAAATTTTGCTGATGATTACCGCCACCATCACCCTTAAATTGCTTAACTTTTTTACCGGAATTGTCATAAATCCAACCGCCACCGCGACCACCGGCAAAATAACCATTTTCGCCTTCAATAACTACACCAATACGTATACCTTTGTAATTGTCCATACCCGTTTCACCTTTTTTAGTAGGTAATCCGCGTACTTCAAACAGAATGGGTGCTTCTTCATACTCTAGCAAAATCAATTGAGTATTTGCAGTGGTACCATCATCAACATAACCTAAACGGCCACCAATACTCATAACATTTTCGGGATACCCTTCAACACCTAAAAACCAGCGACACAGATCCATTTCGTGTATTCCCTGGTTACCCAAATCACCATTTCCCTGATGCCACTGCCAGTGCCAATCATAATGCACACGACTTCTCATCAAAGGCTGCAACTGTGTTGGACCACTCCACATATCATAATCAATTGAAGAAGGAATGGGTTGAGGACCGGCTACTTTACCAATAGTATCACGACGTTTATAACAGAATCCACGGGCAGCTTTAATTTTACCAATACCGCCATCATTCAGGTATTGCCTTACTTCGCGTAAACCTATATCAGATCTGTTTTGCGTTCCTGCCTGGACAATTCGTTTATATTTCTTAGCGGCTGTTACCAGTTGACGTCCCTCCCACACATTATGCGAAATGGGTTTTTCAACATAAACGTCTTTTTTAGCCTGACAAGCCATAATGGATATTAAAGAATGCCAATGGTTGGGTGTTGCTATACAGACAGCATCCACATCTTTATCATCCAATACCTTGCGAAAATCAGTATAAGCTTTAACTTTTTCACCACGGTCTGTAAATTTTTGCACTTCTCGATCCAAAATCTCTTTATCTACATCACATAATGCAACAACATTTACATTTGGTAATTCATGAAAAACATTTATGTGTTGCGCACCTTTACTTCTTATACCGATGACAGCCATATTAATTGTATCATTTGCACCTAATACATTAGACATTGAAGCACTGGATAAGGATAATGCGATACCAGCACCAACGGAATTTTTCACAAAATCTCTTCGTGTTATTCCACTCATTTCCTCAAGCTCCTATTATATTTTTTTAATAAAGAAAAAAATAAAAATACTAAATTCTAGTATTAAAATTTAATATTTAAATTTTTACTTGATAAAATATAAAAAAATATCATCACATCAAAGAAACAAAACAAAATACTTACAATTTTTTACAATATTTAATGTTTGTTTTTTATATATTAAAACGGAAGTAGGAAAAGAATTAATCTCCCAGGAGTAGTAATGAAACGGGTTATTAGTGGATTAGTATGTCTAATCCTTGTTTTATGGGGATTTTTATTTCAATTACACGCTGCACAAGACTTGTCAAACGAACACAGAGACTTTATAATTCCTTTTCGCAATATTTCAGCGACACAAATTCAATCATTTCTAAAAATTGATGGTAATATTGATGAAGAAGAATGGAAAAAAATTCGATTTATTGGAAATTTTATACAACGCGAACCTAATGTAGGTGATCCTGCAACAGAAGATACAAAAATTGCCCTGCTTTACAACCAAAATAAATTATACATTGCGATACAATGTTTTGACAAAGAACCAAATAAAATTATTGCACGTGAAATGCGCAGAGATGCTCATCTTGACAATGACGATAATTTCAGAATCGTTTTCGATACGTTTAATGACCGCAGGAACGGATTCTATTTTAATATTAATCCTAATGGATGCAGACGAGATGCTACCTTTGGTGATGAAGGTACCAGTTATAATTCAGAGTGGAATGGAATTTGGGAATGCGAAACACAAATCAATGATAAGGGTTGGTTCGCCGAAATTGCCATTCCATGGAAAACCCTTCGATTTGGTAAAGGCGACTCTTTGACATGGGGAATAAACTTTTCCCGGGAAATTCGTCGCAAGAATGAAACCGATTTTTGGCAGCTTGTTCCCCGTGATGCTGGCAGAATGGGTTTTTTTCGTGTATCTCAAGCAGGTACCCTCACCGGCTTGAATGGTATGCAAGCCGGGGGAAATCTGGAAATTGAACCCTATTTGCTCTCAAGCGCAACCAAAGATGACAATACAAACTTTGATCTTGAAACAAAAGGAAATTGGGGATTCGAATCAAAATTCAATATCACATCCAATATTTCCATGAATTTTACATGGAACACAGACTTTGCCCAGGTTGAAGCTGACCAGGAACGCGTAAACCTTACGCGATTCTCACTCTATTTTCCGGAGAAAAGAGATTTTTTTCTAGACGGAGCAGAAATTTTCAATTTCGGTGGTCAAAGTATTAGCGGCAGAGGGCCAAGCAATGGTATTCGCCTCTTTTACAGCAGAACTATTGGTATTGAAGACGGATTTCAACAGCCGATAAACAATGGTGTAAAGTTATTTGGTAAATCCGGGAAATATCAAATGGGGTTGATAAATGTCTTAACGGATGAAATCAATATTTACGATGATGATCCTGATGATGATGACGAAGATGAAAACGATTCTGAAAGCGTAGGTGAATGGAAGAATTTCAAATCCAGTAATTTCACAGTTTTTCGGCTGCGTCGCGATATCTTGAAACGATCTAGTATTGGTATGATGTTTCTTAACAAAGAACAAATAGACAGTACATTTTACAATCGGTCAGTAGGATTCGATGGTAATTTTCCAATAACAGACAGATTTAAAATTAACGGTTCGATTGCTCAAACACTGGGTCCGGATTATACAGAAGATGATGAATTCTATAAAATGGATGAAGATAATCTTGCCGGAAATATAGGAGCTGCATTTGACTCTGATCTGCTTGATGTTGAATTTTCACATTTAAATATTCAGGAAAATTTTAACGCTGAAATGGGTTACATACGCCGAACTGGTATCAAGAATACTGCAAGTGAAATTGATTTTTCTCCTCGCTCACATAAATTTAAATCAATTCGCCAGTACAGATGGCAAACCGAACTGTCATATCTGACCGATCAAAAGGATAAAATGTTGGAAGCTGAAATAAGCTCCATGTTCGGAGTCCGATTTCAAAATGGTGGTTTTATTTATGCCGGACTTGCCCATAAAAAAGAATTTATTGATGAAGACTGGGAAGTCCGACCGGGTTTTATTATCCCTATGGAAACCTATGATGATTTGAACTCATTTTTATTTATGCAAACTGATGAAAGCAAGAATTTATTTGGTCGGTTAAGAATAACATATGGTGATTATTTTACGGGTACCCGTTTCTCAATGGCACCTGAGATTGTATCAACATCAATAAATAGAATGAATGCTGAATTTAATTTTGATATAAATTATGTCAGTTTACCTGAAGGTGATTTTCAAGCGCAAACATTTAGCTGTAGACTGTATTACTATTTTTCAACCAAAATGTACCTGAAAGCATATATCCAGTTTAATGATGATAAATTAAATAATGATGGAGATCGTATATCTCTTGCAAACTTGTTGTTTAGGTGGACATATCGTCCCGGTAGTGATTTCTATATTGTTTATAACGATACCAGATTATTCGGTGCATCAGATGGCTTGGTTTCAAACCGCGCATTAATGTTAAAACTAACATATTTTTGGCGTAAATAAAATCATACACAAAGGGAGAAACATGAAACATGTTAAAATCTGTAGTATTGTCTTTCTACTTGCAACATTGTTCTTTGCAGCTTGCACACAAAAAAATTTTTCAGCACTAGAATATGTTGATCCATTTATTTGTACCGAAGGAGATCATGGGCATTGGCATCCATCTGCACTGGTACCCAATGGACTCGTAAAACTGGGACCTGACTCCTATCCATCCAGCTTGACAGGAGACGGTGATTGGGCGCATTCAGGTTACAATTACGCAGATGATCATGTTCGCGGTTTCAGCCATTTTCACTCTGGTAGTTCAGGCGGCACTACCATTGGTGACAGGGCCGGTTATATCTCAATACTACCCTACTATGGTGAAATTGATCTTGAAAATCCCTACCTCCCTATCGATAAAAAAACTGAAAAGGCCAGTCCTGGCGTTTATTCTGTTTCATTACAGGAAAATAAAATTGACGCCCTACTCTCCGCTGACACGCATTCAGGTTTTCATCAGTATACTTTTAAAGAACAAGGTACTGCCCACATACTTTTATATCCGGGTAACTGGGCGCGCACTCGGAATTTTAAAATTAATGTCCTTTCAGATACTGAACTCAATTGCGAGTTGACTTATGGGCAGGCCAAATTCTATATGCACATGGTATTTAACAAGCCCTTTGAAAAATTTACTGCATTTAAAGACCAAAATAAAATCACATCTGACTTTAATGGCAAGAATACAGCAATTGTTTTTGACTTTGCTGTAAAACCGGGTGATAAAATACTAATCAAGTCAGGTATGTCTTCTGCTTCTATGGAAGGCGCAATGACCAACCTGGAATATGAAATCACGGACTGGAAAATTCAAAATACCATTAAAAAAGCGGCAAAAAAATGGAGTTATTATCTAGACAGAATTAGGGTGGACGGCAGTAAACGAGATATGACCATTTTCTATACTGCTTTATATCACACTTATTTTTTACCTGTAACAACAACAGACGTAGATGGAACATACCCCGGTCACGATATTAAAAATCATAAAGCAGTTGGATATACCCATTATGATAATTATGCATTCTGGGATTCTTTCAGAACAAAGTACCCGCTTTACAGCATTACTGCACCCAAATTGATGCATGATATCACATTATCCATTCGGGACATTTATGACCAGGTTGACAACTATGCGCCTTTTCCTGATTCTGACCATAAACCACACAACAGTCCCGGACTGGAGCCCAAAGGTCCTAATGGTTATCAACCCATCCGCTCATGTCGCAATGAACACATGCTTTCCATTCCTACCGATGCCTATTTCAAAGGCTTGGTAGATGTTGACATGAAAACCATTTATCCCGGCATACGCAACGAGATGACGATGCAAATGCCTGATAAATATGAAAAGTATGGATATATTCCGGAACGACCGGACCAAACAAACGAATATTCTTATGCAAACTGGTGTGTTGCCCAAGTTGCCAAGGCAGTAGGAGAAAATAAAGATTATAAGAAATTCAGTAAACGGGCAAATTATTATAAAAATGTATGGGACCCTTCAATAAAATACTTTCGGGCAAAAGCGGCAAACGGCAAATGGCTTGATTTTCCCGAGGACCCCAGAATGAACCGGGAAAAATATACTTATGAAGGCAGCAAGTGGCACTGGCGCTGGTTTGTACTTCATGATGTACCGGGTTTAATTGATTTATTTGGCGGTAAAGATTATTTTGTAGAACAGTTGGATTACTTTTTTAACAATGATCTATATCAGGCAGGAAACCAGCCGGACATACAAACCCCCTATCTTTTTAATCCTGCCGGAGCTCCCTGGTTGACACAAAAATGGGTCCGCAAAATTTTAACCGAGCCCTTTCCACAGCAATATGGAACACACCAGATCTTTCCTGAACCCATTATAGATTATATCTATAAAACCACTCCGGATGGATACCTGATTGAAATGGATGACGATTATGGTTGCATGGCTGCCTGGTATGTATTGAGCTCTATGGGTTTGTTTCAGATCTGTGTCGGAGATCCGGTTTATCAGATTACTGCCCCGATTTTTGATCGTGTTGAAATTAAACTCGATCCCGATTTTTACAAGGGCAAATCTATGGTCATTGAAGCAAATAATTTAACAAAAGAGAATATTTACATCCAATCGGCAATGTTAAATGGCAAGACCTATAACAAAAGCCATATCACACATAAAGATCTGGTTAAAGGCGGTACCCTGGTGTTTGAGATGGGTCCTGAACCCAACAAAAAATGGGGAATTGCAAAATAATTTAGCACAAAAAAAGCGGCTTGATTCAAGCCGCTTTTTTTATTAAATCTCTTCAATTGCCGAAAGCATTACCCTGCCGGGATACCCATCATCCAGTTTACTTTTCATAATCGACAAATACTTTTTGGCCCGTTTATCCTGAAAATCCATGACATTGGCGGCTTGTAACCTTGCCCACTCGACAGGATGATCAAGAGCCTGTACAATAACATGCCATGCTTGTTCCGAATTTTCAAACTTGAAAATGGCTTCAGCCGCTGCAATGCGCACATTAGGAGCAGGATCATCAAGTGCTTTGATCAGATCAACTTTGGCTGTTTTTGCTTTATCGCCCAACGCAATAAAACCTTCCGCCGCCCAGTACCGCACAGCACTATCCTCATCAGATAACCATTCAATCAATAGCGGAATATTTTTCTCATCTCGATCATTAACAACATCCAAAACTTGCATGATGCGCTTTTGATTAAATTTTTGCGGGTCCTGACCCATTTCATAAACAGTTGAGCCTTCTGCACGAATAACCATCTCAGCTTCAGGCAAATAACCTGGATCTCTAACATCCAACACCCAGTCATTCAATGCACCACGCATTCGTTCAAGTACATCTTTATATTTAGGATCATCAGCCAAATTGTTCACTTCCCAGGGATCAAGAGTAGTATCAAACAATTCTTCTTTGGGTTTCTCACTCCAGAATATATCTTGCATCGCATTCAATTTTCCTTCCTGGTGCAATTTATACCAGGCCTGTGTTGTAGGCATCTTCCAGAGATAATTAAGATGCTGACCCCAAATCCGGTGCGGCATATAATTTCGAATATATTTGAATTGCTTGTCACGAACGGCTCGCATATGATCATAACGTTCATCCATCCTGCCACGGAACAGATAGACATAATCTCTTTCGGTTTGGGCCTGTTTACCAAGGAAAGCCTCGCCCTGCATAATTTCGGGTACAGGTACACCTGCAAGGCTTAGAACAGTAGGAGCCAGATCTACAAAGCTGACCAGGCGGTCTGTTCTTGATCCTGATTTATGTGTAGCAAGATGTTTATATCTATCAGGAAACCGGACCATCATGGGAACATGTGTGCCGGAATCATATAAAAACCGCTTACTGCGGGTCAATACCCCGCCATGATCAGCATAATAAAATACAATGGTGTTTTCTGCAAGGCCCAAGTCTTCCAATCTTTGCAGCTTTTCCCCTATCTGTTTATCAAGTTCTGTAATCTTGTCGTAATACTGCGCCCAGTCGTGACGTACCTCGGGCGTATCGGGATGATATGGGGGAAGTTTCATTTTAGCCGGGTCGTGAACAGGTTCAAGCCACTTGTGCAGCGAACTTTCGTGAGAAACCGTGTGGTTAAATATTGCAAAAAAGGGTTGGCCATCAGGACAATTTTCATATGTAGCTTCTCTGCTGGATTCGTCCCATACGCCTTTTGGTTCTATTGTATTGTAATCTTTTTTATGGTTATTGGTACAGTAATATCCGGCTTCTCGTAAATATTGTGGAAAGAAACGTACCTGGGCAGGTACGGGATTTTGGCTGCGCATCTGATGTGTACCCAAAGAACATGCATACATACCGGTAATAATTGTGGAACGGGCAGGTGCACAAACCGGAGCATTGGCAAACGCATTCTCGTATAGAATGGATTCGGATGCAAATTTATCAAGATTTGGTGTGTTAGCCAGTTCATCTCCATAACAACCTAAAAATGGACTGTTATCTTCACTTGTTAGCCAAAGTATATTGGGCTGGTCTTTTTGCAGAGAGCAATTCATTGCGGGTAATGTCAATGCAGCCGCACCCAAAGTTTTGATAAATGATCGTCTGGTTGTATTTTTAAACATCATTACTCCTCCCTGTTGAATTTTAAAATACAAATTACAATCAAAATCGTCAACAGTTATTCTAATAATCAACAGAATACTAAAAAGAGAGAAATTTACAATTTTTCACTTTTATTAAATTGTAAAATTATGTAAATCAATTATGGATTAAAATCATCCGTTTGATCCAATTACGGATATGGCAAAAACATATCAGGTAGGGTAGTAAAATGCAGTTCAAAAAAACAGTTATTCTTTTCATTCCAACACTCACACTTTTACTCTTATTCTTTACAACAAATATTTACAGCCAGAGAGATATTGATCCCAAATATTTTGAACAGTCCTATATCGACTCGGTCCGGACCGCTGTTTACGATACATTAATAGAACTATACAGCATTGAGGCCCTAAGGCTCGATGATGATGCTGAAATCAATATTGACGGCATTCTGGATGAAAAAGAATGGCACCTTGCAGAGCACAAAGATGATCTACTTGAAAAAGAACCCTATCCGCTGGTACCCATGTCTGATGAAACCGAATTCGCGGTTTTGTACGATGCAAATAACCTCTATATTGGAGTTTGGTGTTGGGACAGTGAACCCAATAAAATCGTGAATCTGGTCACTCCGCGTGGTTCAAACGTACCTGACAACCTAAACCTGTTTCTGGATACGTTTCATGACCACCGAACTGGTTACAAATTCAACGTCTCCCCTGCCGGTGTTCAAGGTGATGAATTGCGATATGATGATATAAAACGCGACCGCAACTGGAACGGAGTTTGGTACTCTGAAGCTACAATTGACGAAAAAGGCTGGTATGCGGAAATTAAAATCCCTTTTTTCAACCTGCGCTTTAATGACCTGGAGGAACATATCTTTGGCTTTAATGTGATGCGAAATATTTCCAAAAACGGCTCAAGAGGGCAATGGAAACCGCACTTGTGGGAATGGGACATGACCACACGCATGTCTACTTTGGGCCATATTACCGGGATTAAAAATATCAATGCCGGACGTAATTTTGAGATTCGCCCCTATATACTTACCGGAATGGAACAGACCGCGCCAGACCCAAGAAGCGGGCAACTAAATTATGGTCTGGATCTTCGTTACAGTCCCTCCACCAGTATTACAGCAGACTTGACTGTGAATCCTGATTTTGCCCAAATAGATGCAGATGTGGTTGAAATAAATCTGACCCGTTACCCCACCCGTTTTCAGGAACTTCGTCCTTTTTTCACGGAACGGACAAATATCTTTAACACCCCGCTCGAACTTTTTTACAGCCGACGTATTGGCGCCATGGGCGACATTCTGGGTGGCGGTAAAATGACCGGTAAACTGGCAAAAGGATTTGAATTTGGTGCAATTAGCTGTTTCACCGGTGAATCTGCTCTGTCACACAGCCAGATAGAAAATACAGCCTCTGAAGAAGCCAGCTATGCGGTTTTTCGAGTTAAAAAAGATGTTTTCAATTCCAGCAATATCGGTATTTTGGGCGCCACTAAAGAACACGACAATGAATATAACCGCGTACTGGGTGTTGATGGTTCGTTTGTGGTGAAAAAAAATATTTTATTGGATATTCAAGCAGCTACCGGACAAACGGAACAGCATACTGACAACAGCAATGCATATTATGCCCTACTGACAACAACCGGGGACGATTTCGGGATGTCGCTGGGTTATACACATACCGATCCCTATTTTGAAGTTAATCGAATCGGCTATATGCGCAAAGAAGCCAATCGCGGCGAGACCGAATACGAAGCGGGCTTTCGTTATGGCCCACGACTGAACCGTGAGGTTCTCCGCCGCATCAGCTTCTCTACCGAAGGTGAAATCAGCTATGATCATTTTACAAACAAGTACATTGAAGACTGGTTAGGCGATAATTACGGTATTGATTATAATCCTGAATTTGGTGAAATAATGACTGGTGAAGGTGGCATTCCCAATATTTCCCCCGGAAAACGAGATTTTCAAAACTGGCGTGTGGAAGAAGAGCTTCAAGTACAATTGATGAATGAAATGATCTTTGTCGCCGGTTTTCAACAAGCTCAACGCAGCGAGATCACTGAGACCTATACTGAAAATACCTGGATGGCTAATTTCACATCCCGCCCCGTAAACAAGGGAGCAAGGATTGAAATGATTCTGGGTGCAAATGGTGGTACCTTTTACAACTTTAAGCAAAAACATGTGGGATCACTGCAAAGCGTGACCCTGGCAGGAACCGGCCGCTTGCACTCTCACATCCTTTCCACCCTTGAAGGTGAATATACAAAGACATTCAATCCTATTGATAATAAAGATGGTGAATTCTGGCAATTCTCATCCTATACCACCTTTATGTTAAATAAAGATTTTTATTTTCGTTTACATATGCAGGGAAATTTTGGTACAACCTGGTATGGTGACAAAGTTACAGAAAACCAGTATCTGTTGAGCACGCTTATTAGTTGGGAATACCGTCCCGGCAGCTTTTTATACCTCGCTTACAACGAAGGCCGCTCTGACGAATCTTTTACCGGAGAGTCCCGAAATTTTGATTTTGACGATAGAATACTATTATTAAAATGCTCTTACCGGTTCAATTTATAAGTTACGGGGAACTTTTCAAGTATGAAAAGAGTTTAAAATAAACAATCAATGAATAGTTAACTTTTACGGGCCAAAAGAAATATCGGGGGATATATCAATCTTCATCATCAAGAATATTACAATGACAGGGGTACGCTTTGCCAAATAAATTTTGGTTTCTTTTAACAATTTTATTATTTGTATGTAAATCAGTATATTCACAGCAACCGGTTTCACTCGAACTACAAAGCAAAGCCGGTGAAAAAATATTGGGTACTATTGCTGACCCTATTACGGATTCTTATATCAATCCCGCCATGATGGATTTTGAAAAGCCAACAATATATAGCGGTGCACGTTTTACAAGGATTGAAGAACTAGACAATATTTCTCAATCATACTTTGATCAACAACACCTATATATATTTATCCCTTACAAATCCTGGTCTTTTGGTATAATGGCAGATAAAATAATAAACACAATATATTTTGATACTTATTATTATGAAAATCCAAATCTGGATCATATTAATGAAAAATATGTATTCTCGATATCAAAAAAATTGAGCACAAATCACAGTTTGGGATTATCATTGGAATACCAAAAGCGAAATAACACATATGATGAATACAATACTATTTACAACTATACAGGTAATGAGTACATTCTTGATCCGCTTTACAAAATTCAAGGAGATATGGGAATAAAAAAACTCACAATTGGCGGCAAACTAAAATTTAAGAAAAAGCTGTATATTTGCCCCTCATTCTCCTATTCATTAGTAAATAAAGAATTATATAATAATCAATATACCATTCGTTCTAAAAGCAATTATATATATAATTATAATGACTTTTATGTAAAATTTTATGATTCAATATCATACAACAATGATAATTATCCTGCTTTTAATTTTCCCCAAAGTACGTTTTCTTTAATTGGAAGCTATAATATTCATAAAAACATTAAAACAAGATTTTGGGGAAACTATAATAAACTAAAATATACTGAAACAGCGCATCTACATCATGAAGGATCAAGCATAATAACGATAATGCCCCAGGATAGTATTGAATACAGTTCCAGTTTTTTTGACTATAGACAATATAAAAACAAGTCCATACAAACATTGGCAGTAGGAATTGGCATTGAATTTAATATTTTTAATCGAATAAATAATTATATATCCATGACTAGCACAAATTATGATATTCAAACCATCTATCAATATGATATGAATTTTTTCAAAGACAGACCTTATACAAAAGATCAACCAGGTCATTCCAGTCATAGCAAAAATGTGGACCAAATATCATATGGATTACATTTCAGGATTTTACCTCAATTTATATTGACTTATGCAATGAATGTTACAAGTATTAATGGAACAAAATATAAAACCAAAAACATTGACTGGATCGGTTTTAAAATGTCAATAACAGACAGCCTGGCTGGCAATTTTATATGTACCCGAGAGTTTTATAATACACCGTCTTTTTATGCCATGCAGTTCAAGTTATGCTTGTAAATAATATTTTTTTGCTATTTTTTAAATTCCAAATTAAACAATTTCAAACTGGGAGATTTTCATGCGAAACAGATTATGGTTATTAACGGTAGTATGGTATGCATTAACAACAAATATTCTTTTAGCCCAATCCCCCGTTTCACTCGAACTGCAAAGCAAGGCAGGCGAACGCATTACCGGAGCTATTGCCGATCCCATTATGGATTCATATTTGAATCCCGCCATGATGGATTTTGATCATTTTACACTCTTTACGGGTGGTAAATATGACGAAAAAGGCGAGCCTGACAAGCTGCATCTGCCACTCAATGGAACGCATCTCTATATGTTTATGCCATATAAATCCTGGAATCTGGGTGTTATGCTTGATGGTCAATTGCTGGACAATTATACGGGTTTTAATAACAATCTGTTCTATCAAAAAGAATTTAATCACAAATTTTATAATGCCACTTTTACTATTAGTAGGTATTTATCGCCCAAAATAAAAGCGGGTTTATCATATCAAATGCAAAAATCAGAAAATTATAATTTTGATAAATATATTAATTATTATACCATGACATCCATATATAACCGATACAAAACAGCCGGTAAAAGCATTTCACACATTGCAAGAGTGGGATTTGAATACAAATTTCATCCAAATTTTTCAATTGTGCCGGGAATAAAAATTGAAAATTATCAAAGAAAAGAATCAACCGGTCAAGAAAGCAGAGTTGCATATTTCAAGGATTTTTCATCATCATCAGATCAATTATCTGTTACCTTGAACGACTTTTATGTATTTAAACCCTTGAATTGTACAATACCAGAATACAATCTTTTATTAAACTATGAAACATCATTAATACGTTTCAGGTTACAAGGAGACTATGAAAAGTATAATTTTAAAGAAAGGTTCGAGTATACATATAGTGAATATAATCCGGACTGGTATTTTGATCCTGAAAATCCGGAGAATAAAACCAATACCTATACAGTAAAACCGAATACTGAAAAAGATATTTCTACTTTTACAATCTCAACAGGTGCTGAAATTCCAATTCAAAACGTATTAACTTTATGTTGGGCATATCAGTATAAAAATGGAAAAACCCAAAATCTAAAACGCAGCAGTGATCACTATCTTTACGAGTATGGAGATAAAGAACAAAATCTATCATTTGCTTTTCTTTTGGCTTTAACTCCTAAACTCAAATTAAATTTCACCTATACCAAAAGTAAAATTGAAAATGATCCCCAGGTATCTTATCCCAATACCGATTATGAAATAAATGATTATAAACTTGAACAGGATAATACCACTTTTGGTTTTAGCTACAAAATTAATAATATGTTCAACTGTAATTTTTTAGCCGGCAAAGTAAGCAATGGTTTATCTTTTGCCGGCCTGCAGTTACAATATTCACATTAATTTGCACAATACCCCGGTATATTACAGATAATACCGAGGTATTTCCCTCATAATTGAATTGTCCCATCCTGTTCACACCCCTCATGTTTGAATCTCATTCAGGAAACACATACAAAAACACCTTCAAAAAACGTATTGTAAATTAACAAGTTACGCACCAAAAAATCATCATTTTTTGGCCCATTCTTTGCAGTGGGACAGGACATGAAAATATACGACGCTGATATTGGAGAATTTATGCACATTGACAATGTTTATCATTCTATATTTATGAATGCTGTTGAGGGTATCTTTCAAAGTACCCCCGATGGCCAATATTTAAATGTTAATCCTTCACTTGCAAGAATGTATGGTTATGACTCACCTGAAGAACTGATTGAATCTATTACCAATATTGCTGACCAATTGTATGTTGATCCCGTACGTCGGCAGGAATTTATTCATGAAATGCAAACCCATGGAATTGTTAAGGATTTTGTTTCTCAAATTCATACAAAAAATGATGAAAAAATCTGGATTTCTGAAAACGTTCGCATCGTCAAAGATGATGATAACATATTGTATTATGAAGGATTTGTAAGCGATATTACCCAACTTTGCAAAACCCGACAACGCAATAAAACACTGCAAATCCGTTTACAGCAGGCAGAAAAAATGGATTCAATAGGTAAAATGGCAAGAGGTATAGCACATGATTTAAACAACATCCTCAGCCCCATCATTGGCTATTCGGATCTACTTATTGAGCTGGTGCCCAATGAAGGTAATATTTATAAATATGTTAACAATATTTCCAAAGCTGCTGGCAGGGCCAAAGATCTGGTAAAACAAATTCATACTTTTGGACAACCGGAAACACAGAAAAAAGAACCGATTCAGGTAGAAAATATTATCAAAGAAGTTTTGAATTTCATTTCCGGACTGGCTCCTGATAATATTAAAATTGAACACACGGTAAAAGCCGGTATTTCAAGAATCAACGCAGATGCAATACATATCCATCAGATATTGATGAATCTCTGTACCAACGCTATTCATGCTATGGAAGAATCCGGTGGAGAGTTGACTGTCAAACTGAGTGAGCACGAGTATACCGATGAAATTTTGAATTCTAAACTTTTAAACTTGAAACCGGGCAAGTATATAGATATATGTATTAAAGATACAGGATCAGGAATTCCGCAGGAAATAATAAGCAAGATTTTCGATCCTTATTTCACCACCAAAGACAAAGGCAAGGGTAAAGGAATTGGCCTTGCAACCGTTCACAGCATTGTAAAAAACAATGAGGGTGACATAACGGTTAAAAGCAAACCGGGTTCTGGTACCATTTTTCATGTCTATTTGCCTTCTTTGGTAGAAGAAAAGAAAAAAATGGCCCAAGACTATTTTATGACAACAGATGAAAAAAAATTACACATCATGCTGGTTGATGATGATCAGGATGTACTTCAGGTACAAGGCATGTTGTTCGAACAAATGGGACACAAGGTCACTTTATTC
This sequence comes from bacterium, assembly GCA_963693055.1. Classification (GTDB taxonomy): domain Bacteria; phylum Zhuqueibacterota; class Zhuqueibacteria; order Residuimicrobiales; family Krinioviventaceae. Next base: position 1,890,924 of record OY843751.1, on the reverse strand, counting down.
AGTGATGGAAAAACGGCTCTTGATAATTTCAACAGCAATCCAGAATTTTATGATCTGGTTGTAACAGATCTGAATATGCCAAACATGGACGGACTTGAATTATCACGTTCACTGATAAATACCAATGCGACCATACCTATCATACTTTGTACAGGATACATAAACAGCGTAAATGAGGCTACGACCCAATCTGCAGGCATTAAAAAGCTGGTATCCAAACCCCTAACAAGTCAAAAACTGGCCACATTATTCGATCTCTCTTATAGCTGATATTATTCAATACAACACGTCACAGTGGTCTTCCCCGGCAGTTATTTAATGCCGGGGATTTTTTATTTTGGTACATTGGAAAATAAAAAATAGAACGTGAAAACACTAAAAACACAAATTTACACGAATAAGGAAAAGATTGGTTTTGGCTTATAATGAAATGTAATAACAATACTCTGATGGTTCGCTTTGCGACCACGGCGAATTCTTTGCGCTCACTGCATTTTGTATTTAAATAAAAAAGCCCTTTTAACAAAATTAAAAGGGCTTGCAAATCAGTTATATATTCTTTTAAAATCTATTCGTATTCGCTCCAGCTTTTGATTGCCAAACTCTTAATATTTTTACGACTAATCGCTTCAACAAACCGTCTGGCTAACTGTAAATTGGTAAACATGGGGATAGCAAAATCCACTGCTTTACGCCGGATGATATAATCATTTGTAAGTTCTTCTTCCTGAAAGTTCTTGGGAATATTGATTACCAAATCTATTTTTTTCTCACTGAGATAATCAATCACATTGGGGCTTTTTTTCGTAAGTGGCCAATGCAAATGTGTTACCTCAAATCCATTATCTTCCATAAATCGAGCGGTTCCACCGGTTGCGAAAAAGTTCATTCCCATATCCGCAAGCAGACGTGTACTGTTTAAAAATTCGGCTTTGCTTTCAATAGGACCTGTGGAAAGCAGAATATTTTTTACCGGCAATTTGTAACCAACCGAGATCAGAGATTTCAGAAACGCTTCTTCAAAATCCGAGCCAATACACCCTACTTCACCTGTAGATGCCATTTCAACACCCAGTGTAGGATCAGCACCAATCAATCGGGTAAATGAAAACTGTGGAGCCTTAACACCCACATAATCCAGTTCAAATACCGATTTATCGATTCTGGGAACATGACGTTCCATAATTACCCGGGTTGCCAGGTCAATAAAATTAACTTTGAAAATCTTGGAGACAAATGGAAAACTTCGAGATGCACGCAAGTTACATTCAATCACTTTAACATCATTGTCTTTGGCTACAAGCTGCATATTAAATGGACCATTTATTCTTAATTCTTTGGCAATCTTGCGAGCTATTTTTTTCACACGTCGAGTAGTTTCCAGATAGGTGCGTTGGGGTGGCAGCACCAGGGTAGCATCACCCGAATGCACACCCGCATTTTCAACATGCTCAGAGATGGCATAAATCAAAAGTTCTCCATCCTGCCCTACCGCATCAATCTCTATCTCTTTGGCGCGTTCAATAAACTTGCTCATCACTACAGGATGGTCAGCAGAAATATCAGAAGCTTTTCCCAAATATTTTTCAAGCTCTGCGTCGTTTGACGCCACGCTCATTGCCGCACCACTTAAAACATATGATGGACGGATAAGCACCGGATACCCAACTTTTTCCGCAAAGGATCTTGCTTCATCCATTGATGTAAGCTCGCTCCATTCCGGCTGGTCTACACCTATATCGTCGAGCAATTTTGAAAACTTGTGGCGGTCTTCAGCATTATCAATATTCTTTGCGGATGTTCCCAACACCTTGACACCAAATTTGTCCAATCTTAATGCAAGGTTATTGGGGATCTGCCCGCCCATGGAGATGATAATACCGGTAGCTTTTTCTTTTTCATAAATATCTACAACGGTTTCAAAGCTAATTTCATCAAAATACAGTTTATCACATTCATCATAATCCGTACTAACAGTCTCGGGATTGTAATTGACCATAATGGTCTGGTAATTTAAATCTTTGAGGGTTTTAACAGAGTTTACACAACACCAGTCAAACTCGACCGAGCTGCCTATACGGTATGCACCGCTTCCCAAAACCATCACTGCATTTCTATCAAGAAATGACAAATCATCTTCCTGACCGTTATATGTCAGATATAGATAATTGGTTTGCGCCGGATATTCGGCTGCAAGGGTATCGATCTGTTTTACCCAGGGAGTCAAACCATAATTCTGACGAAGCTGTCGGACTTCTAATTCATCTTTAGCCAAAATCAAACCGATCTGCTTGTCAGAAAAGCCTGCTTGTTTTGCTTCAAGCAGCAAATCTCTGGGACAACGCTGTTCGCCAACACCAAACAACTCTTTTTCAATGCGAACAATATTTTCAATTTTATACAAGAACCATCGGTCAATATGACTCAATTTGTGTATATCGTCAACTGTCATGCCCTGTTTCAAGGCTTCTGGTACTGCATAAACCCGCAAGTCCGTGGGTTCTTCAAGCTCCAGCTTTATATCATCTATTGTAATACTGGGATTCTGCACAATACCATTGGCGCCAATCTCAAGCATTCTCAGACCTTTTTGCAATGCTTCTTCAAAGGTCCTTCCGATTGCCATTACTTCACCAACAGATTTCATTCCGGAACCGATTTTTTTCGAGACTTGTTTAAACTTTTTCAAGTCCCATCTTGGAATTTTAACAACAATATAATCAAGTGCCGGTTCATAACAGGCTTTGGTTATTTTTGTAACAGAGTTGGGGAGGTCAATTAAACTATATCCCAGTGCCAGTTTTGCAGCCACGAACGCTAAAGGATAACCGGTTGCTTTTGATGCCAGTGCGGAACTTCGGGACAGACGTGCATTAATCTCAATTACACGATAATCTTCCGAATGAGGATCGAAAGCATATTGTATATTACACTCGCCAACAATGCCCATATGACGCACGGTGCGAATACCAATCTCACGAAGTTTATGATATTCACGATTAGTCAATGTCTGACTGGGTGCAACAACAATACTCTCACCAGTATGGATGCCCATTGGGTCAAAATTTTCCATATTACAAACGGCAATACAATTATCGAACCGGTCCCGTACAATTTCATATTCAACTTCTTTCCAACCCAAGAGATATTCTTCAATCAATATCTGGTTGGTATAAGAAAAAGCCTTTTGGGCGAGCTCTCGTAATTCTTCTTCATTTCTACAAATACCTGAACCAAGACCACCCAAAGCAAATGCGATACGAACCATAACCGGATAACCGATCTTTTCCGCATATTTAACAGCATCATCAATATTTTCCACAGCTTTGCTGATTGCGGTTTTTACTTTAATCTGGTCCAGCTTGGAAACAAACAACTGTCTGTCTTCGGTATTGAGAATAGCTTCTACCTGAGTACCCAATACATTGACGCCATAACGACTCAAGACACCGCTTTTTTCAAGTTCTATACCACAATTCAGAGCAGTTTGACCGCCAAATCCCAAAAGGATTCCATCCGGTTTTTCCTTTTGAATGATTTGTTCTACAAAATATGGTGTAACAGGCAAAAAGTATACCTGGTCTGCCAAATGGTCCGAAGTTTGAATAGTGGCAATATTGGGATTTACCAGAATGGTATATACACCTTCTTCTTTGAGTGCCTTGATGGCCTGGCTTCCGGAATAATCAAACTCTCCCGCCTCGCCAATCTTTAAAGCCGAACTGCCGAGAATTATGACTTTTTTCGGTTTATTTATCATAAAAGCATCCTTTTAAAATCATCAAAAAGTATAGAAGTATCAACCGGCCCCGGAGCTGCTTCCGGATGAAACTGAACGCTCATAAATGGTTTAGATACATGACGAATGCCTTCGTTGGTACCATCATTAGCGTTTACAAACCAGGGCTCCCACCCTTCCTGTAATGTACGTCCATCAACTGCGAAACCATGGTTCTGAGATGTAATATAACAGCGCTTTGTTCCAACTTCTACACAAGGCTGGTTTTGACTGCGATGACCAAACTTTAATTTATAAGTATCGGCACCTGCCGCCAGGGAAAGCAGTTGGTTCCCCATACAGATACCAAAAACCGGTCGATCACCTTCAAGTGTTTTTGAAATAATGTCTACAGTCTCCCTACACATTTTAGGATCGCCAGGACCATTAGAGATAAACACCCCATCATAGTCTTCGTTGGTAAAGTCATAATTCCAGGGTACCCGCCTTACAATAATATCTCGACTTACCAAATTTCTAATAATATTATCTTTGCATCCACAATCAATTAAAATGACTTTTTGACCAGACTTGCCATACTCTACAGGCTCATCAATACTTACTTTTTCAACAAGATTGCTCTTGTTCGGATCGTAAAAATCTATTTCATCAGTAAAAAACAACATACGTCCCAGCATTGTACCTTCATCTCGCAAACGCATGGTCAACATACGGGTATCAATACCATATAATCCGGGGATATCATGTTCAGTAAGCCAATCACCCAGGCTTTTTACAGCGCTCCAGTGACTGTAATTAAAAGAATATTCGGAAACAATTAATCCTGTGATCTGGATATTTGAAGATTCAAACCAACGGTCCAGACCGTCTACAAGTTCTTTTTCAGGTATTCCGTAATTTCCTACAAGTGGATAAGTTAGAACCAGTATCTGTCCATAATATGACGGATCAGTCATGCTTTCAGGATATCCCATCATGCTGGTATTAAAAACCACCTCACCCGCGACAGATTTTTGGGCACCGAAGGAAAATCCATGAAAAACCGAGCCATCTTCTAGTTCGAGTCTTGCTTTGATTTTCTTTTTTTCCATAATTATCTTTGCTAAAAAAAATGATTGATTAGTGTGCTAAAAACCCCAATTCGCCAGCTTTCCTTCAGCGGATCGGGGTTGTATGTCAATTTTAGAGTTGTCGTGCAGAATTTTAATAGTGTAAAGTAATATTTTTTTTCAAGAATCGCAAGATGTAATTTTAAATTACTAACATTATGATAATTTTACTACCGTATTTCAATCAAGCTTTGATCACCCACCATAAAACGATGCGTTTGCGGCCGAGAGGTAGCGCGTACAACACGTGCGCCGGTTCCTAACAGACTATTTTCTATTCGAACACCAACATCATTTATCTTGCACGAATCGAGTATGATACTAAATTCAACTTCACTTTCGTTTATGATACAATTCTTGCCAATAGATGTAAAGGGGCCCACATAACTGTTCTCAATGCGTGTATTACTTCCAATTACAATCGGTCCCCGTACAACGCTATTAATGACCGAAGCACCTTTTTCAATGACAACTTCACCGGTTATGGTTGATAGAGAATCTACATTACCCAGTGTTTTACCTGTTGTATGTTCCAGTACAAGTCTGTTGGCTTCCAAAATATCTTCAGGCTTGCCGGTATCTTTCCACCATCCGGTAATTTCAGAATAGCCGATTTGATATCCGTTGTCAAGCAGGTACTGATGTGCATCTGAAATTTCAAGCTCCCCTCTCGCACTGGGTTCGATAGCATTAACAGCTTTAAAGATATTGCTGTCATAAATATATATACCCGAAACGGCATACTCACTTTTGGGTGCTTTCGGTTTTTCTTCAATACCAATGATATGGCCATCTTTGAGCTCCGGAACGCCAAAACGTTCAGGATCTTTGACCTTGGACAGTGTCAAATGACAGTTGGCACCGGATTCTTTAAAAGCCTGAATAAACTTTTCCAACCCGCCAACAACCATATTATCACCAAGATAAAATATGAATGAATCATCGCCAATAAAATCCTGAGATATTTTCACAACATGTGCCAGACCCAATGGAGCATCTTGAGGAATATATGTTATATTAACACCCCAGGTGCTGCCATCACCAATGGCTTCTTTAACTTCGGTGCCTTCCTGATTGGTCACTATACCTATTTCAGTTATCCCTGCATTCACAACTTTTTCAATAGCATAATGCAGTATAGGTTTGTTGGCAATAGAAAGCATATGCTTATTTTGAGTGTGTGTTAACGGGCGCAGACGAGTACCTTTACCGCCAGCGGTTATCAGGGCTTTCATATTTCCTCCCTCAAGCATGAGAATCGATTGCCATATTGGCCAATCGGTCAGCATTTTTATTTTTATCACGAGTTACATGTTGTATTTCAATACTACTAAAGGAATTAATTTTTTGCGTAACCTGCATATACAATTCAATAAGCGATTTATTTTTAACTTTATAAATTCCATTCAACTGTTTCGCCATTAATTCGCTATCTGTAAAAACGGTTATATTATCCAGCTCCATATCTTTTGCTATATCCAGGCCTATTGACAAAGCCATATATTCCGCACAGTTGTTAGTTTGATCACCCAAATATTCAAAATGCTGTTTAACGATATTACCCTGAGCATCTTCAATATATATACCAACCCCTGAAGGACCGGGGTTGCCGCGTGCAGCACCATCAGAATATAGATTGTATTTTTCAATTTTCGGTTTTTCAAATAAAACATCAACTTTGTTTACAAAAGCAGTCCAGTCAGAGTCTGATACTCCTATAGCTTCTGCTCTTGTTTTTGATTTTAAAAGATCCCAAACTTTTTTTTCGCTAGTCATTTTTCCACATGTATTTTGAACGAATATAATAGACGATTTGAATTGAAATTACAATCAGCCAAAAATAAAAATAAATATTGAGATAAAAAAGTGAAATATGGATTAATATATCAACAAGATAATATAAACCCAATACACCCGTAAAAATAAAGGTATATCTTGCAATGGAGGGAGATAAATGTTTAACGACTTTGCCGGCAATAATGCGGGTAATAACAGTAATAGCAACCAAACCAACCAATAATATTATCAATTCATCACGATCTATCACCAAAACCTCACTTACCCAATCCACACATTTTCTCTGCCAACCTTGTCACGCAATTGTTCTACCAGATCTAGATTTGGTGCAATTTTCAAAGACTTGGATCTTAACATATAATCGCCTTTGTCTGGCGTTTTTACATTAAAATAAACCGGAACCTGTCCCTGACATTGTTCCAAAAGCTGTTTCACTTCTGCTAGCAGTTCATCTGAAATCGAATCGGTTTGTAAAGATACACATAAATTTTTAGTATAGCGTTTACGCGCTTCTTCAAGCGTAATAACTTCTTCAATCAATATTTTAGGAGACTCTGATTCACGGGTATTGATCTTGCCAATTGCCATAATCATTGAATCTTCAAAAATAAAGTCTTTATACTTTTCATAGGGAATAGAGAACGCCAAACCTTCAATATTCCCGGTAAAATCTTCAATCTTGAAAAAGGCCATAGTGCGATTTTTACGATCAATATGTTTCTTTAAATCGGTAATGATACCGCATAACCGTACACTAGAACCATCTTTAAGTTCACCAACAGAATCGATTGTGACAGTGGAATACGTATAGACTTCTTCTCTGAATTTATCAAGCGGGTGACCTGAAAGATAAAACCCAAGAATCTCTTTTTCCTTGTTGAGGACATCGGTTTGTGACCATTCATCAACATCATTTAACAGAGGTTCAGCAATTGCCATTTCAGTAGTTTCCATATCAAATATAGATGCCTGATTGCTATTACTGTCTGCCTGTGTTTTTTGTGCAAAATCAACCGCAGTATCAATAGCATCAAAAAGCTGGGCACGTGTGCCATCCAGTGAATCCATAGCACCGGCAAGCACAAGACTTTCAAGCGCCTTACGGTTCACTGTAGATTTATCTACACGTTGACACAGCTCAAAAATTGTTTTATAACTTCCGTTTTCATCTCTGGCTTTTTCTATCGCCTTTATGGCTCCCAATCCCACATTTTTAACCGCTCCAAGTCCGAAACGAATGTCATCCCCTATAACCTTGAAATCAGAATAGCTCTCATTCACATCAGGAGGTAAAACATTTAAACCCATTCTACGGCATTCTTCCAAAAGAATGGTAACTCTGTTCGAACTGCCCATTTCACTACTTATGGTTGCGGCCATAAACTCGGCAGGATAATGGGTTTTCAAAAAAGCAGTTTGAAAAGCAACCAGAGAATAACAAGCAGCGTGAGACTTGTTAAAACCGTACCCGGCAAACTTTTCCATCATGTCAAAAATTTCATTGGCCTGCTTTTCAGGCACACCACGTTCTGCAGCACCTTCAACAAATTCCACACGCTTAGCCTGCATAACATCAACTTTCTTTTTACCCATAGCACGGCGAAGGATATCAGAGCCACCCAGGGTAAAACCACCCACCACACTTGCCATTTTCATTACCTGTTCCTGGTATACCGCAATACCATAGGTCTCTTTGAGAATATCTTCAAGTATGGGGTGGATATATTTAACTTTGGTATTGTCCTTTTTACCTCTAATAAAATCATCAATAAAATCCATAGGACCCGGACGATACAAAGAGTTCATAGCAATTAGATCTTCAAGACATTCAGGCTGCAATTTTTTGAGATATTCTTGCATTCCTGAAGATTCAAACTGGAACACGCCAACGGTTTCACCGCGTGAAAATAACTCGTAAACTTTACTATCCTGAATATCAATATGATCAATATCAATATGGATGTTTTTCTCTTTTAAAGAATCAACCGCTTTTTGAATTACAGTAAGTGTACGTAAACCCAAAAAGTCCATTTTCAAAAGGCCCACATCATCCAATACCTTCATTTCGTATTGGGTTGTAATATCGCCATCTTTGGTTTTATAAAGGGGCACGTAATTGGTTAATTCCTTGGGAGCAATTACAACCCCCGCAGCGTGAGTGGAAGCATGACGCGCAAGCCCTTCCAAAACCCGGGAAAACTGGAACAAACGTTTATGCTGAGAATCTTTATTTTCCAACTCTCGCAGCTCCTGGACCTGTTCCATTGCTTTTGCCAGCTTTATATTAATTTGAGTTGGAACCAGTTTGGCTATCTTGTCTACCTCACCATAACTCATTTTCAATACACGACCAACATCACGAATTACTCCGCGGGCAGCCATTGTACCAAAGGTTATGATCTGGCAAACATTATTATAACCATATTTTTCTTTTACATAATCAATGACTTCTTCACGGCGTTCATAGCAAAAGTCAATATCAATATCAGGCATGCTGACACGTTCGGGATTTAAAAACCTTTCAAAAATCAAATTATATCGCATGGGATCAAGGTTTGTGATATGCAAACAATAAGAAATTAAACTACCTGCAGCCGATCCACGTCCTGGCCCAACCGGTATATCATTTTCTCGTGCGTAACGGATAAAATCCCAGGTAATTAGAAAATAACCGGCATAACCCATGGATATAATAATATCCAATTCCATATCCAGACGTTCGGTTAATTCAGGTGTTATTTCATCATATCTTTCTTTTAATCCCTCAAATGAAAGTTTTCGAAGGTATTCGCCCAGATCTTTTGATCCATCATCAGGAGGTATCTCGAAATCAGGAATGAGATACTCTTTAAAATTCATGGTCATGTTGCATTTTTCAGCGATTTCAAGAGTATTTTCAAGCAGCTCGGGATGGCCGGGAAACATTGCTGCCATTTCTTTTGGGCTTTTAAAATAGAGCTCGTGGGTAGAATATTTCATACGGTTAGGATCATCAAAATCCTTTCCGGTTTGCAAACATAACAAAACATCGTGAGCTTCATGATGTTCTTTTTTCAAATAATGGATATCGTTTGTAGCGACAACCTTGAGATCATTTTCACTGGCAATTTGAATAATATTTTCCCGAACTGTATCTTCTTCAGGAATGCCATGATTTTGAACTTCAAGATAAAAATCATCACCAAAGGTATTTTTATATTTCTCTATAACATTTAAAGCGTCAGATTTCCCCTTTTTTAATATTGCCTGAGAAACTTCCCCTTTTAAACAAGCGCTAAGAGCAACCAAACCTTCAGAATATTGACTGAGGATCTCCCAGTCAATTCTGGGCTTGTAATAAAATCCTTCAAGGTATCCCATAGATACCAGCTTCATAAGATTTTTATATCCGGTTTCATTCTTGCTCAATAAAACCAGATGATAAGCTGTGCCTGTTTTGTCACCTGTCTTTTTATCAAAACGACTTCCGGGAGCCAAATATACTTCACAACCAATAATGGGTTTTACTTCTCGGGCAGTACACTTTTGATAAAACTCAACAGCACCAAAAAGACATCCATGATCTGTTATAGCGAGTGAATCCATATTATATTCAAGCGCTTGTGTTACCATATCTTCAATACGACATGCGCCATCAAGCAGACTAAAATGCGTATGATTATGCAAATGTATAAACTCGGACACTAGAACCTCTCAGAATTTTATTACAGATATTCAAGGTGGGAAATTGTTAAAAACAATTTCAGGGTCATATTTTACAACATGACCCCGCAAGAATTCATTTCGAAGAAAAACAGTTTTTTATAAATTTTGGTACATTTTACGGGCACGTGCTGAATATTCACTATCAGGATAATTGCTAAACAATTTATCAAAAGCCTGTTTTGCCATATCCCGTTGACCATTACGAATATATGATAACGCAATCATCATTTGTGCATCATCAAATTTATCTTTTCTACTAAATGAGAAAACTTTTTCAAACTCGACTACTGCCTGGTCATATTGCTTTAGACCAAAATAACATTCACCAATCCAATACTGGCAATTGTCAGCCATATAATGATTGGGTTGAGATGCCAGTAAACTTTTAAAAGCTGCAAGCGCATCAGAATATTTAAAGCTCTCAAATAAAGAACGCGCAGAAGCATAACCTTCAGAAAACTGGCTGGTATTTACAACAACAGAAGATCTGGGTTGTGCCCTGGTTTGTGTAGGGGTGCCATTACGCTCCAATTGTTCAATTCGTTTATTTTTCTCATCAATCAGTAGACGCAATCTTTGGGCTTCCTGATTTTTATTTTCCAACTCATCTTCAAGCCTCAATACATCATTTTCAAGGGCATAAGACTCTAATCCTGTTGTTTCAGATTCAGATTGTTCAACAGGAGTAAACGTCTCCATTGAATTAAATGAATCCATCGTTGTGGGAAAGGGATCTTCTTCCTCATCGTCATCCAGCAATAGCGCCAGAACTTCTTGCAGCGATTCTTCTTCAGATTGACTTTGAGCAACAGGAGCAAAAGGTTCTTCTTCTGCTTTTTGAAAAGGAGCATCAGATTCCAGTCTGGTCAAAAAATCTTCGCTTGCATTCAATTCATTATTACTGTCTGCAACACTCATATCGTTTAAATCAAACAGATCTTCAAGCTCTGCATCAATATCACTATCAGAGTCAAATTCATCTTCCATTAAGGATGCTTGTTGAGATGCACACCCCCAAAACAAACAGAGCATTAACGTCAAGGTCAATATTCCAAGTGATTTAATTTTTAAAACAGACATGAGCCCCTCTCCTATAATATTTTTGTCTTACTTGATTCAGATTCATTCAATAATTCCGCAGCACTTGACAAATGTGCATCAGACAAGGTATCGCCGCCAATCAATCGGGCAATGTGTTCAACTCTTTCAGATTTTTCAAGAATTCGTATTGAAGTTTGTGTTGAATGATCATCTTGTTTTTTTTCAACCAGATAGTGGTAATCTCCCAAACTTGCAATTTGGGGTAAATGGGTAATACATAATATTTGATGCGAATGGGCCAGTTTTTTCATACTCTTACCAACAGCCTGTGCAATTCTTCCGGAAATACCAATATCAATCTCATCAAAAATCAGTACCGGAACATGATCCGCTTCTGCCAATAAAGACTTTAATGCAAGCATAATTCTAGATATCTCACCTCCGGATGCTACCATTGTCAAAGGTTTTAATGCTTCTCCAGGATTTGCGGAAATCATAAATTCAACCCGATCAAGGCCCTTTTGAGTAACCTTGACAGTCTCTCCATCAATAGCAATATTGTTATCATTACCTGAATTATTGTAACGAACTGATACATCGAATCTTGATTTGGACATACCCAAAGATGCCAATTCATTAGTAACAGAGTCACTTAATTTTTCAGCAAACTCTATTCGGATTTTAGAAAGCTCTAACCCTTTATTTTTTAATTGAGTTAAAGCCGTATCCGTTTGCTTGCGAATATGAGCTATCTCTTCATCAAAATTGTCAATACGGTCAAGTTCTTTTTGCAAATGTTCTTTATGCTCCAGAACTGCATCAATCGTGCCACCATATTTTTTCAATAAACCGTTTAAAACAGCAATACGCTGCCGTAACGTTTCTAATCTATCAGGATCAAATTGAATTTTGCTGCTATAATCACCCAGAGCATTTGCAAGCTCTTGAATTATTATTGATGCATTTTCACATTCTTCTTTTAAACTGCCAAAAGATTCATCAATAGGAATCAGCGAATCCAATTTAATTTTAGCAGAACTCAGAATTTCAGTAACAGAACCTTTTTCTTCATATAGTTGACGGAACAATATATGAGTAATGTCAAAAAGCTTTTCAGAATTTTTTAAAATCCGTTCTTCTTTGACAGCCTCATCCAACTCTTCCGGCTTTGGATCAACAGAATTAATCTCGTTTAATTGAAACTCGTACATTTGACTGGCTTGCTTTATTTCTTTTTCACGAGTTACAATTTCATCCAGTTGTTTTTTTAAATCCAAATATCCTGTATAGATCGTTTTATATTCATCTACCTTTTCCGCAATATTTGCAAAATTATCAAGGTATGAAATATGTCTAAAACTTTGCAACAGTAACTGGTGCTGGTGTTGTCCATGCAAGTCAACCAACAAATTCCCAACATGTTCCAGTATAGGCATTGAAACAGGTGTGTCATTGATAAAACTTCTACTTCGTCCGGATTCATTTAATTCCCGACGAATAATTACATAATTCCCATCCGAATCAACATCTTGTTCATTCAGATATTCAAACAATTCAGGTGCATTTTCTATTTCAAACTCTGCTTCAAGTACAGATTTATCTGCTCCATGCCGTAGCGTATCGATCTTGAATTTCTCACCTAAAATAATTCCCAATGCACCAATAATAATAGATTTACCGGTACCCGTCTCACCTGTAATTATATTTAGACCGGTATTAAAATCAACTTTTAATTGATCTACTAGGGCAAAATTTTTTATTGATAATGTTTTAAGCATATTAATTCATCTAATCTGTAATAAACAGATAAAAAATAAGCAAGATTTTGAACAATACAAATAGAAAAATAAAAATTTAAAAATTAAGGATGAACAACTGCAACCTTACCCACACTTGTATCACCATCCTGGGTGATTATCTGATATAAATATACACCGCTGGCTACCCATTCTCCACGGTCATTTTTACCGTCCCATACCGCACGAGAGCCCATAACCTGACTATCCGTTAACTGGGTTACAAAATATCCTTCAGCAGTAAATATACGTACCTGTGATTCTCTACCCAGGTTATCAATATAAAATCGAGACATGGCGGATTCAAGAACAAACGGATTTGGATAACCTTTAACTAAATTTAACGTTTCCTGAGGACGTGTATAGGGTGTAACAAACCGGGAAAGACCATTGGTAGTACCTATAAACAACTCTCCCGTATCTTCATTAAATGCCAGGCTGGTTACATTATCTGACACCAGAGGATGGGTCTCTGAAACATAATGCGTAGTATCAAACCCGTCCGAGTGAAGCATACTTAGACCGCCACTTGTTCCTACCCATTTATTATTAACACCATCCAGCATTATTGTATTAATAGTACTGTTGATTACACGATTATCAAGATATTCACTCAATTCGCCTGAAAAATATGTATTTAAACCTTCAGGGGTACCAATGTACATAATATAATCAAGATCCATCACCAATGATGTAACATTGTTACTTGCTAGTCCATCAACACTGGTCAAAGTGCCTTCAAGCTGATCATCAGATTTATCAAAGGGTGTATTATTGTCATTCAAAACAAATACACCACCGCTTGTAGAGCCGAACCACTTCCGTCCGTACTGGTCAAATTCCATTGTCACCAGGTCTTTTGACCGAATACCATCTGAAACTGAAAAATACTGCCAATGCTCAAAAGTAGAATCTACAACAGCTACCGGATTATTACTGGCTGCAGCATAATTTAAAATCCACATATTCCCCTGATCATCCAATTTCACACCATGAGTGGGAACATAATTGGGGCTGCCGGCGCTTCCTGACAAATGATCAGTATAAAATAAAGTTAAATCAAAAGTATCATCTCCGTTAGGAGTAAAGACGGTTACACCACCGCCATAACTTGCAGCCCAAACCCTGTTTTGATTATCAACTTCAAGATCACGAAAATCGTTAGAATTTAAATACCCATTTCGAGTTGAATAATTAAACCATTCGGTACCATTAAACATGGATATCCCATCACTTGCAGAAGCTGTCCACAAGTTGCCCGTTTTATCAACAGCCAGTGCAGCAAAATTATTGGTTGAAGGGCCATTGGGAATGTGGTGGGTCCAATTGTTGCCATCATACATATAGAGTCCGTTATCACCCTGGCTGGCCCAAATGTGACCATTAGATTCTGCACAAAGTTGAGTGATATTGCTATACCCAGCCAGTTGGGTCCAGCTATTTTCATTTAAATAATAAATTGCTGATCTTGTTGATAGCAATACTGTATCATTCCAGTCGCAAATGGCATTTATATCAACATTTTCAAAAGCGATATTTCCCCATAAACCATTTTGAAAAGAGACAAGACCGTTTTCCGTTCCGGCATATATTACACCATCTGCGCCATGAACGACCATAACATTATTATCAGGAAGCCCATGTGAAGTTGTGTAGGTTGTCCAGGCACTGGGTGCTATAAGATTAGGAAAATCAAGACTGGCAGTCTTGACTCCCATTGAGGTTGCCGCCCAAATTGAATTATTTACAACAGCAATATTATTTACATCACCAATTTTATATGTTTCTTTTACTTCCCAACGGTATGAATCAAACAGGCTTATGCCAATATTTAAACCAACAAAAACAGAATCACCAATTGCAAAAAGATCATTTACCGTATATCCCTCATAATCAGAGATCATATCCCAAGTTTTAGAATCAGGATCAAAACGTTGAATGGTTCCATCTTCCATGGCCACCCAGATATTATTATATTTATCAACAGTGAGTGTTGACAATAGTATATCTTTTAATCCATCAATATTCGTATATTTTGAAAATTCATATGTGTTCAGATCCAATGTTAATAAACCACCATTTGTTGCATTCCATAAGGTGCTATTTACAATAACAAAATCCCGTACATCATCGGCATTGGTAAAAGTTGTCCAATCTGAAACATCAGCAAAACCAGATATTGCAGAAACAAAAATCATCAAACATACTAGAATATTTTTTTTCATAGATAAACCAATCTTATTGCAGGTTGAATTCGTTTAGTATATCAAACTCTATGAACAATATACGGGTTCCCGTTATTCACAGCAATATAAAGAAATGGGTGACAATTTTAAAATTATCACCCGAAAATGTAAAATCTGAATTATATTAAGCCATTTTGGTGAACAAGTCTGCCATTTCAATGGCACTCATGGCGGCATCCCACCCTTTGTTGCCAGATTTAGTCCCGGCACGTTCAAGCGCCTGTTCCAGGGTATCCGGAGTAATTACACCATAAGAAACCGGCACGCCATATTCCAGACTTACCTGTGCAATACCTTTGGTCACTTCGGCAGAGATATATTCAAAATGTGGTGTAGCACCTCGAATCACTGCACCCAGGCATATTATGGCATCATACTTTTTGGAATCGGCAAATTTTTTGGTAGCAACCGGTATTTCAAATGAACCAGGTACCCAGGCAATGTCAACTTTACCAAGATCACCATCATGACGGGAGATACAGTCCAGTGCTCCGTCCAAAAGTTTACGGCAAATCAGCTCATTAAACCGACTCACAACAATGGCAAATTTTTTATTTTTTGCAGATAATTGTCCTTCTAAAATATTGGGCATTTTTACACCTGTATAATTTATATGAATTTCTTATTTATCGTTCATTATCATATGACCAAGCTTGTCACGCTTGGTTGTCAGATAACAGGAATTTACATCATTTGCCTGGATTTCAATCGGTATGCGTTCAACAACTTTGAGCCCATACCCTTCCAACCCTACAATCTTTTTGGGGTTATTGGTCAATAATTTAATATTACGTACACCCAATTCAAATAAAATCTGCGCGCCTATACCATAATCGCGTAAATCGGCCTTAAAGCCCAATTCAAGATTGGCTTCTACAGTATCTTTGCCCTTGTCTTGTAAATGATAGGCTTTAATTTTATTGCCCAGGCCAATTCCACGCCCCTCCTGTCTCATATACAAAACAACACCGCGGCCCTCTTCCTCAATAGCATTTAACGCTGTTTGCAGTTGGTCTCCACAATCGCAACGCATGGATCCCAGAATATCTCCAGTCAGACATTGAGAATGCACACGTACAAGTATGGGTTCATCTGTATTGACATCACCTTTAACAATAGCTAAATGTTCTTCAATTTCTAACTGGCTCTTAAAAGCATGCAAGGTAAAGTGGCCATACTTTGTAGGAAATTCTGCCGAAGCAATTTTTTCAACCAAAACTTCATTTTTATGGCGGTAATGTATAAGTTCACGTACAGAAACAATACAGAGATTAAACTTTTTAGCAATTTTCATAAGAGAGGGTACACGGGCCATCTCTCCATTTTCTTCCATAATTTCACACAAAACACCCGCAGGTGTAGCACCCGCAAGTTTAGCCAAATCTACAACTGCTTCAGTATGACCGGCACGTTTCAGTACCCCACCTTCTTCTGCGGCAATAGGAAAAATATGTCCCGGTTTGGCAAAATCAGAGGGTTGCGCGTCAGGATCAATAAGTTTTTTTATAGTAGTTGCACGATCATATGCAGAAATTCCAGTTGCAATGCCATGCATGCAATCCACAGAAACAGTAAAATTGGTTCCAAGTAATGCGGTATTTCTACCAACCATCAGATGTATATCAAGCTCTTCCAAACGTTGCCCTGGCATTGCAACACATACAAGTCCTCTGCCATGGGTTACCATAAAATTAATATCTTCAGGACGGACCTTGTCCGCCAACATAATAAAATCACCCTCATTCTCACGGTCTTCATCATCAGAAACAATAATGATCTCGCCCCGCTTTAACGCTTCGATTGCTTCCGGTATTGTATTAAATTTAATTTCTCTAGTCACAATGCCTCTTGTTGTTAATCAAATCCAAAATCTTTTAATTTTTCAAGTGTAATACCACTTTGCTGGGCAAATGGCCCAACCATTTTATAAATATATTTACCAAGCACATCAACTTCAATATTGACTGAATCTCCACTTTTGAGCGCATGTAAAGTTGTTGCTTGCACCGTATGTGGAATGATTGCCAATGAGATTCGGTCACTTTCTACAGAAGCCAGTGTCAAACTAATGCCATTAATAGCTATAGATCCTTTTTCAACCAAAAATTTAGACAGTTCAGCTGGTAATTGTATTTTTAACAAATAACCAGGATCCTGTTTATCCATTGCCAAAACCGTACCAATCCCATCCACATGGCCTTGTACAAAATGGCCACCCAAACGACTGTTTGCTTTTAATGCGCGCTCCAGATTGACATTTTGATGGATTTTTAACTCAGATAGTGCTGAGCGTGTCATGGTTTCTTTTACAGCTTCAACACTGAACGAATTATCAGAGTGGGATACAACTGTTAAACAGACGCCATTTACAGCTATACTGTCACCCAGATTGATATCATCAAGGATTTTTGTTGCATTTATATGTATTCTGGACCCATCGCCAAAATTTTCAATGGATCGTATTTGTCCAATTTCTTCAATTAATCCGGTAAACATTTTTAACCGAGAGGATACAAATCTTTAAAATCTCCTGTTATCAGGAAATCTGTTTTTAATCTTTTAACTTTGGTATTGGTCAATTGAATTGCTGAATTTATATTCCGGATATTCAAATCACCAATGGTATCAATTCCGCTGCCTAATATTTTGGGTGCAATAAAACAAAAGAACTTGTCTGCAAACCCGTGTCTGAGACATTCCGTAAAAATAGAACTGCCTCCCTCAACAACTACTGATGTAATGCCAATTTCTGCAAGTTTATTCCACAATTTTTCCTGGGGTACCCAACCTCTCTCATCCGGGTCAAGTATTAAAACAAAAGCTCCTTTTTCCTCAATTCTGCTGATTTTTTCTTTTGATGCGGAATCTGTTGTCATAATTATAGTCTGATTGGTCATAGAATCTGAAAAAATTCCTGCATCCAGAGGAACACGAAGTTGACTATCTAGAATAATTCGTTTAGGAGAAGGCCCTTTGGCCATATGTACAGTCAAACTGGGATCATCCATCAATACAGTGCCAATGCCAACCAAAATAGCATCGTTACGGGCGCGTAGCTTGTGCGCCTGCGAACGTGATTCTTCAGATGTAATCCATTTAGAATGACCTGTACTGGTAGCAATTCTACCATCCAGGGTTTGGGCAAATTTCAAGGTAATTAATGGACGATTATGGGTAATATAAAATATATAACCTTCATTCAATTCCGAGCATTTATCCTGCAATACATTTTCAGTTACAGAAATCCCTTTTGATCGCAAAAAATTAATACCCTTGCCGTTCACAATGGGATTAGGGTCAGACATACCCACAACTACACGAGAGATGCCTGCTTCATATATCTTTTCTGTACAGGGGGGTGTTTTTCCATGGTGAGAACAGGGTTCTAATGTAACATACAAAGTGGCCCCAATTGAATCATCACCTGCATTATCCAGCGCATTTACTTCAGCATGCGCGAGTCCAAACTTTTCATGATACCCCTCACCTACAACCTTGCCATCTTTAACTACCAATGCCCCAACCATAGGATTCGGGCTCACCATACCCCGCCCGCGTTCAGCAAGCGTTAGGGCCCGTTTCATAAATTGTAAATCTGTCTCAGCAACACTGGAATCTGAATGATTAGTCAAAAAAAAACCTTTATATTATACTAAATCTTGAACAAACAAAATAAACACAAAACAGCCCAAATACTTGGGCTTAAATTTTTAGATATTTTAAAAAAGAACCAAGCCTACAAAATTCGAACCTCAATATATAAATAATAGAAAATCAAGTCAAGTCAATTTTAAAAACATCTGCTCTATTGAATTTTTTATTATATTGACAAAAAAAATTAAAAAAGTATTGACATTCACATTTTATTATGTTAATTTTTGGCTCGTTAACAATTTTATGGAAAAAGAATGACACAAATTATTTTACAAAATCTTTTAAATTGGTGGTGGCGTTGGAGTTTTAAGGTACGCCATCGGTAAAATAATTTAATATATAAAAAATGTTCGCCGTGGATGTACCATTACATTCACGGCGTTTTTTGTTTAAGGCGCTGTGAGCACTCGAAATCACAGCGCCTTTTTTATTTATAGGAGAAATTATGAAAATTACGACTTTTGAAGAATTTAGAGAACAATACAGTTCAAACTTTCATCCGGTTACGGCAGAAATTCTGGGTGATATGGACACACCCGTCTCTACTTTCCTGAAAGCAACAAACGGAAAATTTCGCTTTTTACTGGAAAGCGTTGAAGGTGGAGTACAACGTGGGCGCTATTCAATAATTGGTGACAGCCCGCTTGTAATTTTCACATGCAAAAATAATGTTACAGATATCGAGTATGTTTATTCAGGTGAAAAAGAGACATTTACAGAAAATCCATTTCAGGTTCTTAAAAATCTTTATAAACAATACAAAAGCAACAGTTCTCATCAAATACCATTTATCGATAATGGATTCTTTGGCTATATGGGTTACGACTCTATCCGTTATATTGAAAAACTTCCGGATCAGACTATAGATGATATGGAATTACCGGATATACAATTGTTCATTCCTCAAAAAGTAATCGTATTTGACAACCTCTTTAATACGATTACAATTATCTATAATGTTGTAACAAAAGGAAACGTAGAAAAAGAATATGCAGAAGCTGTTAACAAGATCAAAGATATTATAGATTCTATTCATTCCAGCCCCGAATTTCGGAATGGCAGAACAAGCTTGCTTAAATCAGATTACTTTGAAAGCAATATCAGCAAAGAGGAATACAAAAAAATAGTTGAAAAAACCAAAGAATATATTAAAAAGGGCGATATCTTTCAGGGCGTGCTCTCTCAACGGCTCAGAGTCAGTACAGACACCAATCCTTTTGATATTTACCGGGCTTTACGCGTTATTAATCCCTCCCCTTATATGTTTTATCTCGACATGGATAATACAAGCATTCTTGGCTCATCTCCGGAAACACTGGTTAAACTAGAAGACGGCAAGGTTTTGGTCAAACCGATTGCCGGCACACGGAAACGAGGCTTAAACGAACAGGAAGATAAGGAAATCATAAACGAGTTGTTGGCAGATCCCAAAGAAAGAGCTGAACATACCATGCTGGTCGATTTGGGTCGAAATGATATTGGCCGTATTGCTGAATATGGATCTGTCAAAGTTGAAGATTTAATGATAACGGAAAAATATTCTCATGTCATACACATTGTCTCTACTGTTAGCGGCAAGCTAAAAGAAGGCATGGATGCCATTGATGTTTTTAAAGCATGCTTTCCTGCCGGTACTGTTTCGGGAGCGCCAAAGGTAAGAGCTATGGAAATCATTGAAGAACTGGAACCGACAAAACGCGGTATTTACGCCGGAGCAGCAGGATATTTTGGATTTAACGGCAATATGGATGTGTGTATTGCCATAAGAACGATATACATAAAAGATAATAATGCTTATGTACAGGCAGGCGCAGGTATTGTTGCGGATTCTGTACCTGAAAGTGAATATCAAGAGACACTGAATAAAGCCAAAGGGCTTTTGACAGCAATAGAATATGCGCAGGGAGGTTTGTTATGATACTGGTAATAGATAATTATGATTCATTTACTTATAATTTGGTCCAATATATTGGTACGCTAGGTGAAACACTAATAGTTAAACGAAATGATGAAATCACCTTGGAAGAAATTGAAAAGTTGAATCCGGACAAGATCGTGATCTCTCCGGGACCGGGGTATCCGAATTCAGCAGGAATTTCTCTGGATGTAATTAAAACATTTTACAAAAAATATCCATTGCTTGGGGTCTGCCTGGGACACCAATCCATTGCAGAAGCATTTCAAGGCAAAGTTATTCAGGCCAAAGAACTGGTTCATGGAAAGGACAGCGATATTAATCATGATGGTAAAGGGCTATTTGCAAATGTTCCAAATCCTTTAAAAGGCGGCAGATATCACTCTCTAATTGTAGAAAGGGAATCTTTACCAGACTGTCTTGAAATTACTGCTGAAACTGCAGATCACCAGATTATGGGCATTCGTCATAAAGAGTATCCTGTAGAGGGCGTTCAGTTTCATCCTGAATCGATTATGACCAAAGATGGTATGAAAATCATTGAAAATTTTGTAAGAAAAAATTAACAGGAGAAAATTATGAAAACCATTTTAGATAAACTTGCAAACCAGACTGCTTTAAGCAGTGCAGAAGCATATGAAACCATGTTATCTATAATGAACGGAAAATTTACACCAGTTCAGGTTGCAGCATTTCTGATGGGATTAAAGATAAAAGGTGAAACAACAGAAGAAATTTCTTCTTTTGTAAAGGCAATGTTAAAAAAGGCAAATACAATATCCGCTCCGGTAGGTACCATTGATACCTGTGGTACAGGTGGTGACGGTTCTTCAACTTTTAACATTTCAACAGCATCATCTATTGTTACAGCGGCTGCTGGCATTCCAGTAGCCAAGCATGGAAATCGTTCAGTTTCAAGCAAATGCGGCAGTGCGGATGTTTTCAATGCACTGGGAATGAATATTGATTTAACTCCTGAACAGTCTGAAAAATGCCTGCATGAAACCGGGCTAGCCTTTCTTTTTGCTCCCCTCTTTCATCCTTCTATGAAACATGCGGTTGTTCCACGCAGAGAAATGGGTATTCGAACCGTTTTTAATATACTGGGGCCCATGTCTAACCCGGCACTGGTTAAGCGTCAGGTTATTGGAGCCTTTAATCTTGAAACCGCAGAGAAAATGGTCAATGTATTAAAATCACTTGGCAGCGAGCATGTAATGGTAATTCACAGTCAAGATGGATTGGATGAATTTTCTATCAGCAGCGACACAGATGTGTTTGAACTGGTAAATGGCGAGATCAAACAATACACCATTTCACCGGAATCCGTTGGCATTACAAAACAACCCATAGAATCAGTCAAGGGCAATGAAGCCGATGAGAATGCACAAATTATCAAATCAATTCTTGACGGTAAAAAGGATGCAAAAACAGATATTACCGCATTTAATGCCGGTGTGGCAATGTATATTGGCAGAAAAAGCAGCTCAATCAAAGAAGGTGTAGAGCTTGCTTTTGAAACCATTTATTCCGGAAAAGCCAAAAATAAATTAAACGAATGCATAGAATTCACCCAATCCACTACTGTAAATGCGAACTGAAACTGGCAGAATAATGAATATATTAGATAAAATTATAACAGATACAAAAAAACAGCTTGTAGAACGGAAAAAATTAAATTCCATTTTAAAAGTTAAAAGAATTGCAGAAGAAAAAGCACAAAACAAAACACCGCACCGGTTTAGAGACTCACTTGTATCTGATAATATGGCAATCATTGCAGAGGTAAAAAAAGCATCTCCCAGTAAAGGAGTGATTTGCGAGCATTTTTATCCGCTCTTTTTTGCCAAACAATATGAACAAGGCGGTGCAGCAGCGATATCGGTTTTGACTGAAGAATTGTATTTTCAAGGACATTTGAATTATTTATACGAGATTTCTGAATTCATCGGGTTACCAACTTTACGCAAAGACTTTATTGTTGATGAATACCAGATTTATGAAGCCGTAAACCATTCAGCAAGCGCAATATTATTAATCGTAGCAGCTCTGGATCCTCAACAAATATCAGAGCTTTTACAATTGGCTGGTTCAATGAATCTGGATGCGTTAGTAGAAGTACATGATGAAAAAGAACTGGAAATTGCAGTCAAGGCAGATGCTTCAATTATTGGTGTAAATAATCGAAATCTGGAAACCTTTGAAACTACACTGGAAACCAGCAAACGGTTGAGCGACATGATGCCAAAAGAAACAATTCGTGTGAGTGAAAGCGGTATTTTTACACGAGAGGATATTGTCATGTTGCAAGAGGCAGGCTTTAATGCCGCATTGATTGGAGAATCGTTAATGAAAAAACCAGATAAAGAGTCATTCCTAAACGAATTAAAAGGAATCAACCATGTGGATTAAATACTGCGGAATGACCCGATTAGAGGATGTTTTGTATGCACAGGAACTGGGAGTAAATGCTGTTGGTTTTATTTTCACCCATAGTCCGAGACAGATTACACCGCAAGCTGCAGCAGAAATATGTAATAAAACAACGGTACCCAAAGTGGGTGTTTTTATGGATCAGGAAATACAATTCGTAAACAATACTGCAACGCTATGCAATCTTGATTATATTCAATTGCATGGTAGTGAATCACCAAAATATTGTGAACAAATTGAAAAACCGGTAATAAAGGCTTTCAGAGTCAAAGATTCAGATACAATTACTACTGCCGGAAATTACAATCAGATTTTTAAAAAATTATTTGATGCTTATGTACCTGGGCAGGCTGGTGGAACGGGAAAACTGGTAGACAAACAACTATTAAAGAACTTGAATCTTGATGAAATCATACTGGCTGGTGGCATAACGCCGGATACCGTGCTGGAATTACTGGAGGAGTTTACTCCTTTTGGAATTGATACCAGCTCCGGGATAGAAGATGCACCGGGAATAAAAAATCACTCAAAAATGGAACGCTTGATTAAAACAGTAAAGGAAATATATAAAAATGGCTAATCATGGATATTTTGGTCAATTCGGTGGTCAGTTTGTTCCAGAACTGCTGATGCCGGCATTGATAGAACTTGAAAAGTTTTATAAAGAATCTAAATCAGATCCTGAATTTCAGCAGGAACTGGCCTGGTTGCTGGCAAATTATTCCGGCAGACCCACCCCTGTTTACTATGCAAAAAATCTGACTGAAAAAGCAGGCGGTGCAAAAATCTTTTTAAAACGTGAAGATCTGAATCATACCGGTTCTCATAAATTAAACAACTGTTTGGGACAAGCACTGTTGGCAAAAAAAATGGGCAAAAACCGTATCATTGCTGAAACCGGTGCCGGACAGCATGGTGTTGCAACTGCTACAGTGTGTGCGTTGCTGGGCATGGAATGTCATATTTATATGGGCAAAGAAGATACAATAAGGCAGGAATTGAATGTTTTTCGCATGAAGCTATTGGGTGCGCAGGTTATTCCGGTTGAAAGTGGATCACAAACATTAAAAGACGCTGTTAATGAAACGATGCGTGAATGGGCGCAAAGCGTAAAGACCACTCATTACCTGGTGGGATCGGTAATTGGACCACACCCTTTTCCTCAAATGGTGCGTAATTTTCAATCCGTAATTGGCCGTGAAGCACGTGAACAATTACCGGCATATAATGTTAATGTTCCAGATTATGTTGTTGCCTGTGTTGGTGGTGGAAGTAACTCGATGGGCACGTTTCATCCATTTATCGACACTACTGCAAAGCTTGTTGGTGTTGAAGCCGGCGGTAGAGGCGATGCAATTGGTGATAATTCTTCATCTCTCACATTTGGTACGATTGGTGTGTTTCATGGTAAAAAAACATTTTTTATCCAGACAGAAAATGGCCAAATTTCCGAGGCACACTCTATAGCCGCAGGACTCGATTACCCGGGAGTAGGTCCAGAGCATTCATACCTGAAAGAATCGGGCCGCGCGGAATATGTTAAAATCTATGACAATGAAGCAATTGAAGCATATAAACTTTTAGCCCGCGAAGAAGGTATTATTCCTGCACTGGAAAGTTCACATGCAATTGCACATACCATGAAATTGGCACCACAACTTGATAAAGACAAATCTATTCTGGTTTGTTTGTCCGGGCGTGGTGACAAAGATATTGTAACTTTACAACATGATTAGAGAGGGAAAAATGAACAGATTGGAAACCCATTTAAATACATTGAAACAAAATCAGGAAAAAGGATTAATACTCTATATCACCGCCGGGGATCCTGATATTGATACCACACTCGACATTATGAAAGCAATGGCTGACAATGGTGTAGATTGTATAGAATTGGGAGTTCCCTTTTCTGATCCCATTGCTGATGGGCCGGTTATACAACGTGCTTCAAACAGAGCATTGAAAAACAATGTCAATATTCAAAAAATATTGGATTTGGTCAAATCCTTTCGACAAACCCATAATACTCCGATAGTATTGATGGGCTATTATAATCCTGTTTACCAATATGGATTGGAAGCTTTTACTAAAGATTTAAACACGGCTGGTGGAGATGGATTGATCATGGCAGACCTGCCTTTTGAAGAAAGTCATGATCTTGCGGAACAGTGTACAAAATACAACATCTCTCTCATTCAACTCATAGCACCAGAGCTTGAAAATGAACGTACACAAAAAATCATTCAAGCATCTCAGGGCTTTTTGTATTGTGTATCCAATTATGGAACAACCGGTAAGGGCTTTCACGCCAGCGATGAATTGAAAAACATTATTCAATCCGTTCGTAAAAGTACAAATATACCATTGGCTATTGGATTTGGAATTGCATCAAATCTGGATGCTAAAGCAGCAAGCCAGATAGCAGATTCTGTTATCATAGGCAGCTGGTTAATAGCAAAGTTGGAAAAAGTGGAAAATAAAGCAGACTTTGCAGGGGAATTTGTAAAAACACTCAAATCAACAATCTAGTAATATTTCGCCCTGTTTCTTGGCAGGGCGAAATGTCTTGCATTACAATTTTTAATTCATTACATTTATTACAACGGGATGGGGCAACACAAGGCATAAATTTTGCTTTTAAATTGTTCTGAAAGTAAAAAAAGCTGCTTACAACACTTAAATTCAATAAAAACAAGAATAAAATAATTTCATGAGATGCAAATTATGCACAAACATGAAATATTTTCACAGTTTTTCCAATTGAATCAATATGGAGATGATATCACATGGTCGAGATTCTGTTTGAAAAGATTAAGAACAACGCCCCCAAAATAAGTACATTTCAATATGATGCTGATCTATTTACCCTTACAGTTGAATTTACAAATAATGAAACAATTCAATACTTTGGAGTGCCAGATTATATTTTCAGTAAACTGGTTAAATCAGCATCAAGAGATCAATTCTTTAATAAATATATTAAACATGCCGGATTTTCATACGAATATGTTTAAAAACGTATTAGGCTCCAAACTGTTCAAGTGCTTTGAACTCGTTATCATAATTAATTAAAATTTCACCCAATTGAGCAATTTCTATCAGGCTCTCTACGCGTTTTTGTGCTCCAAATACCGCAAACTTGGCGCCAATTTCACGTGCTTGTCTTAGACCTAACAATATTGCGCCCAAACCGGAACTATCAGCATATTTTGTATCTGAAAGATCAACAAGAACTTTATTGTCCGGTTCTTTAATCAGTACAAGCAATTGTGCTTTTAAATCCGGAGCAATAGCAGTATCCAGACGTTCTTCTTTAATACGTAATATTTTAACATCATTAACTTCTTCGAGCAAAAAATTCATTTATTGTTACCTCCTGAACTGTCTTTCTCAAGTTTGCGATCCAATTCCCAGGTCTTTGCATATTTAACAGCCACATACCCGGCAGACAATGAACACAAAATAAATCCCTGGACTCCATCAAGAAATCCTAATTTAAATATATACATTTTTAACCATGTATGCAATGGTCTAAATAAAATTTTAAACAATCCCGAGCGTTTTTTTCGTTTAACCTGTTCTTCAGCAGCAAGCGATGTGTATCTATTAAACTTCCACAGATAATGTTCCAGAGAATCATCCGTAAAGTGTAATAAATCATGATTCAAACGCTTTATACTTCCTTCCAGCTGCACGCCTTCATGTACCCGATTATCATTAAAAACTCCCTTTTCACGGCGAAACAGTCGCATTACATAATCAGGGTACCAACCGCAATGTTTAATCCACTTGCCAAGGAAATAAGCTCGTCTTGACATCACGAATCCATTTTCTTCAGGTTTCGTTTTTAAAAGCTCTTGAATTTCCCTGGCTAATTCCGGTGTTACGCTTTCATCTGCATCAAGCCAAAGTACCCATTCATTGCTCGCGTGCCCCAAAGCAATATTTTTATTTTCAGAGTACCCCAACCATTCATTTATAAATACCTTTTCAGTATATTCTTTTGCAATGTCAACCGTACGGTCCGTGCTTTGCGAGTCTACTACTATAATTTCATCTGCCCATTCTACACTTTTTAAACAGTTAGCAATATGTCGTTCTTCATTTAAAGTAATGATAATAACAGAAAGTTTACTCATAATCATGATTCTCCATCAGCATTGACAACAGAATCACCATATTTTTGTAAAACCCAAATCTTCATATACAAAACCATTTTAAGGAAAGAGGCAATCCAACTCAGCAGAAATCCATGCATTCCATCCCGATATCCCTGTTGACGAACATATTTAATCAGAAAAGCACTTAGCGGGTTAAAAATAAAATTGTGCACGCCAACTTTCTTTTTATTTACACGATCTCTGGCTTCAAGCGTAGTATAGTGATTGAGTTTCTTTATACTGCTTTCAATGGTAGGGTGAGAATAATGATCAATATCATGCTCAAGTCTGGCAGTTGTGCCATCTACAAGAAACCCCTCATGGACACGGTTAGGGCTAACATGGGTCACATCCTTTTTAAATAAACGCAATTGATACCCAGGGTACCAACCACAATATTTAATCCATTTATTCATAAAGTATGAGCGTCTGGCAATATAATACCCTTGATGAGGAACATCATCATTTGACAAGAGTTCAAGTATCTCCTCTTTTAATTCAGGTAAAACCCGCTCATCAGAATCTAATGAAAGCACCCAGGGATATTGACATTGATCAAGTGCATATTGTTTCTGCGATGAAAACTCGACAAAAGGTTTTGAAAATATTTTATCTGTGTACTGTTTGCAGATCTCAACTGTTTTATCTGTGCTTTCGCCATCAACAACAACAATCTCATCAGCCCAGTCTACACTTTTTAAACAGTCACCAATATTCTTTTCTTCATTTAATGTAATAATAGATACAGAAATTTTTTTCATATTACAAAATTCCGTTTTTCACAAAACAATCCTTAACACTTTTATAGACTCTGTCAACACTGAGAGCATTCATACAAGTTGTATGCTCACAATCCAAACGGTTGCACCCCAAACAATCTAATTTATCTTTATAAACAATCTCATGACCTGTGCCATAGGGCCCCTGTAATCGGAAATTGGTAGGTCCATAAATAGCTACACATGGAGTATTTACAGCAGCGGCAATATGCATGGGTCCAGAATCTGTAGTTACCAACATGTCAATCTTTTTCAAAATTGCACCAAGTTGTTTCAAATCTGTTTCAGGGATCAGTATAGTTTTATGATTTGTCAACTGAGCAAGTTTTAGGGCCTCACCTTTTTCACCCGGTCCCCAAAACACAAGCACCTCGGTCTCATAATCTTTTTTAATTCTATCTACAAGCTGCGCGAACCTGTCAACAGGCCATTTTTTAGCAGGCCAGCCTCCGGAAAAATTAATTCCTACAACAGGCTTGTTTTCAAATTGTTCCTGTTTCCAAAATTGGTTTGCAAACCCGGTGCTTGATTCATCGATAAAAAAATTTAAATTCTTATCACTGATTGGGATGTCCAAATGTTGCAATGCATCCAAATGCCAAAGCGCTTCATGTATTTCACTTGCCCGTGATTTTACTACCCGATTATAAGCAATCTGTCGAAACCGGTAATCATAACCCACACGTATATCTGCATGAGACAATAAAGTCAAAATAGCACTACGTGGATTTCCGAAAAAATCAAAAACCAGATCATACTTTTCTTTTTGAATATTTCGGATAAAAGCAACATCATCTAAAAATCTGCCAAACCCAGATTTATTTTTATCTTTTGTCAGAATATGGACTTTATTCAAAGCAGGATTTCCCAATACAATCTTTGAACCAGCTTTTTCAGTTAAAAAATCAATTGGGGCCTCAGGAAACGCAGACCGCAGATTGTTTATAACAATTGTTGACAGTAAAACATCACCAATTGCACGAAGTTTTATTACGAGTATTTTGTTATAACTATCCATAATTCCTATAAAAAAGCCCGGTGTTGTTAATCCATCCGGGCTTTTGATAATAATGCTTTATTAATCAACAATAAAGTTTTTTCAGTAATTTCCCAGTTCTCCAACTGGTTTGGATTTACCCATTTCGCATCTTCTGCATCAGTTAACGCTAAAAGAGTACCCGACACATATTCAGCAGCAAAATCAAGAACAACATAATGATATTTAATCTTTTGCTCAATATCTTTTTCAACAAACTCAAAATAATCAATCAATCCGGCGAGATCTATATTGATATTACATTCTTCCAATACTTCACGATGAGCAGCTTGTTCAACAGATTCTCCGATTTGGACCAGACCGCCAGGTACTGTCCAGATTCCTTTGTTGGGCTCTTTCCCCCGTTTTATGAGTAATACGAGTTCATTTTTAAATATGACAACGCCCACACCTAAACGTGGATGTTGGGGATATATACGAATGTCCTTCTCATTGGATATCATATTTATAAAACAGGACTATCAGTCCCATTCATCATCACCTTCCCATGAAGGTGTTCTGTCCATCCAATCATTAGTATTATCCCAAGGCTCGTCACCATCACTCCATTCAGTATCATCTTCTTCCTCTTCTTCTTCCTCTTCTTCGTCCTCCCAGTATTCTTCCTCCCAATCTTCACTGGAATCATCGCTTACTTCTTCAATCTCATCCAAATCATCATCTTCTTGAATTTCATCCCAATCTTCGTCAATCACTTCCTCTTCATTCAACGACTCTTCCTCTTCAGACTCGTTGTTTTCAAAGGAATCATCAATATAATCATCAATAATGTTTGAATTGTCACTCATAGTATCCTCTTTTTTGTTAATTTTAAAACTTTCCAAGTTTTTCGCCGCGGCGAAAATTACAACATGGAAACTAATAATGCAAGATTTTTTTATAATACAAATAATACTGTTATTTAATAACGCATTCTAATTGTAAACTTTTTAATTAAAAAAACAAGCACTTTTTTAATTTATTAGCATTTTTGCGGCCTCAATTACCTTTTCAGGGCCAATTTCGTCGCACCGGCCATTATCGCCTTGCAATGCTACAAATTTTTTGCCAAAAGGCTTCCATTCAGCAGGATTTGTTGGGCCAAACACCACAACAAGCGGCAAATCTATTGCAGCAGCGACATGTAGTACACCTGTATCATTACATAATATCATATCAGAACAAGACAGAATTGTTGCAAAACGTCTGATATCCGGATCCACAGCTGTTATAATTTCACCTTTTAATTGCGAACATAATGATTCTCCAAGGTCTTTTTCATTGGGGCCCCATGTTATGAGCAATTTCGCATTATAATAATCCGCCAACGTTTGTGCTGCCAGGGCAAAATGTTCTACAGGCCATCGATTCATCAATTTGCCGGCTCCGGGATGCACACTGATCAACATTTGTTCTCCGTCCCAGCCCTTTTGTATCAATAAATCATGCGCCTTTTCTTTTTCTTCTTCCAGTAAGGTAATATGCTCATAAGGATCAACAGGCGGAATTCCAATATAACTCAGGATATCAAGATTTCTTAAGCTTTGGTTTCTTTCCTCTTTAATATAGGGTGCATTAAAATGGTAAAAAAAGTTTCGGGATGTTCTTTGAAAGGTCAAGTGTTCGGAGCCTAAAACATATTTGGCCCCTGATAATCGTGCAGCTAAATCACTTGTCAATGAGTGTGATACCGTGTTCAAAACAATCGCAAGATCGTAACCATGCCTCAATAATTTAATAAACTTGGTAATTCTTCCCAAGTTCCAGTCTTTTCCATGTTCATAAAAAGTAATTACTGTATCAATATATTCATTGTGTTGCATTAGTGCAGCAGTATACTTTCTGGCCATAACAGCAATATGTGCATCAGGAAATTGTTTACGCAATGCATGAAAAACAGGTGTAGAAAGCAAAAAATCACCCAACTGATCATGCTGGCGTATAACAATAATCTTTTTTATCTTTTCAAATTCAATTTTTTCAGGCAAAAGTTCTGGCACACCAAGCCACTTTTCAAGGAACCTTAACTGGTTATGCTTGAAAAATCGCTCAATTTGTCTCCACAATTTCAAAATTACTTCCTTATTATTTAGGGTCCATGGCAAGCTTTATGAGGTGCTCTAACCGGTCTAGCATTAAATCCAAAGTAAATTTATTTAATACATGATTACGGCCGTTTTCTCCCCATTGTTTCACAATATCCGGGTTATCATAAAGATATTTCATACCTTCGAGCAATGCATCTTTATCATTTACCGGTAAGACAAGACCTGTTTGGTTATGTACTACAATCTCAGGCATTGAACTTACATTTGTAGTAATAGCGGGTTTGCCGGCAGCCATAGCTTCAATTAAAACAATACCAAAGCCTTCTAGAATTGATGGCAAAAGAAGGCAATCTATGGCTTTCATAACATTTTCAACATCTTTACGAAATCCTACCCTATGCAGTTTATTTTCGAGGCCGTTTAATTTTATAAAATCATCAATATCCTGCTGCAATTCTCCTTCACCAACCAGAACCAGGTGAACCTGACGATCACGGGCAAGTTCAGCAAATGCCGGTAATATTGTATCAAAACCTTTACGCTTTACAAGTTGCCCTACAAATCCAAAGACAAATTCATCACGGGGTATATTCCACTCCATGCGAAGATCTGTTTCAGCAGGTGTCATAAAATTTTGTGGATCAATACCATTATAAAGGATATTGATCTTTTTTGCCGGTAACCAGGGTGCATTGCGCAAAAGTGTTTGCTTGGTAGCATCAGAATTGGCTATCACCAGGTCAGCAAGTGTTAAATATGAAAATTTGTATTGTATTTTATCTTTTAAAGGATAATCACTACCGCGTCTGGGTATTACGGCACAATTGCCAGCTAATTTAGCAGCAGTTCCCGCGAATCGCAATTCTTTATCCATATTCGCAAGCATTACATCGATATTATTTCGTTTGATATATCTCCAGGTCCGGAATATAGAAATTGGGCCAAAATCTCCTCTGATCTTGAAACTATAGACAGGTATAGCTTGTTCAATGGCTCTTTTTTCTAGTTCAGTGTCCGGCCTGCAAATTAGATGGACGTTATGTCCTCTTTTGCGCAAACCGTTCAAAGTCCGCAGCATCCACATTTCCCCGCCACCAAACATTTGTATACTATTAACAAAAAGAATGTTCATAATCACTCAATTCCGGCAAGGTCATGGATCTGCTTTACAATATTTTTTGCATCATGGTATTTTTCAACCCATTCACGCCCTTTAATACCAAACTCTGTACGCTTTTCCGTATCATTTATCAAATCAATCAGCTTTTCTTCAAGATTATTAGCATCTATTTCTACAAACGGATGATCCGGATACGCTTCCGCAAATCCTTTTGCAAGACAAGAACAACAGGGAATTCCCATTGCTAATGCTTCCAAAGAATTAATACCATAGCCCAGATCACCAATTTGATCAATAAAAATATCACAAGTCTGCTTGGTTTCCATAGCAAAGGTATAAGGCAAGTTTTGAATAATAACCGGTTCTATATTATGAGAATAGGCCAACTTGCGAAGAATGGGTACAATGATATCGCTGCCTTTTGCGCGTCGATTGGTAGGAGCGTGGCCAATCCGGATCTTGGCATTTTTCGGTCTGTTGGTTTTAAACTGCCCTGCATCGAACGGAAAAAAAACATGTTTTATATTTGGATGCAGCTGCATATGATCATACTCTACTGTAAAATTATAATCAGATATTCGCTCTACAGCAGGGATCACGCCACGTGTACGCAAATCGCTGCCTGTATATAAGCATATAATTTTTTTACCATTAGACTTCATTTTTTTAACAAATCCGGAATGCCGATAAAAATCTAATCCACCATCCAGTTGAACAACATCAAAATCTAAAAGATTATACTTTGTTATAGTAGCTTCAACTTTGGTCTTCCAAAGCATATCACGAATACTTGTCAATGCTTTTTCCGCAAGAGAATGGGGTTTCCATTGAACAGGTATTTTCTCCGGGATCTTTAATACATTATCAACAACAATTTTATCGGGATTGGATACAAGTTTCTTTAAAAGCTTTGTTCCCCAAAAATCAATGAATGGAAGATGTAGGCAAATATCTTCATAATACTTGCGTTTGTCATGAAAAAGTGTCACCAACCTGCTGTCATATCCCATGCGTCTTTCTGTAAGTACGAGTTGTCCGGGAACACCCGAAGTATTGGAAGGAGCAATATGTAAAATTTTTGTAACAGCCATTATTATGAATTACCCAGCATCAATCGTAAACTGTCTCTAAACACACCCTGGGCACCAAAACTCTCTTTAAAACGTGCTAGTCCCCAATTTGGGTCTTCATTCACGGTAAAAATACCATAATCTAAAAAGTTGTATTTTTCAGCAATTCCCCATTGAATAATATCATGGAACAACAAGTTCACACCCCTGAATTGCTGATAATCTTCATTGTGACTTATGTAAAACGCAAGTACAACCTGGGGGTTACAAATAAACATTACAACACCTGCCACCATAATATCATCATGATAGGCTGCAAAAAGTTTAATACGCTGAGGAAACATAGATTTCAGCAATTCCAATTCCTGCAAAGTGTGAGTAGGTGTAACATCATGTCGCAATCTCAAATTCTTTTCAAGAATTTTGTAAAACGCTGCATAATCATCAGATTCTCTCACAACAGTTCCCTGCTTCCAGGCCCTTCTAACTGCACGTCTGGAACCTTCATTAAAGGTTGCTAAAATCTGTTCTCTACTAAAATCCAGGGGAATAACGCTCGAGATCTCCCGTTTACGGTAATTAAATCCATTCTGAATCATGGCAAAATCAATATAATTACTGGGTCTACGCATATAAACCTGGGGAACAGGGGTAATATCTACGCCATCAAATTTTTCTGACTTTAGATATTCAACAAGTGCCTTGACCATAGTAAAAGAATCTTTAATAGACAAGGTATCTTTGCAAATAAATCCACCATAAGATGCACCGCGGTGAGAAATCAAAATGCGCTTATCACCCTCTTTAAAATCTACGGCAGGCAATTGAGCAATTCGTTTACCATCTTTGAAAAAAATCAAAGAATGATCAACAAACCTGTCTTTGGGATGATAAGATAAAAACTGGCGTGTATGAAAAATTGTACCATTGTTTGAAGACCATGCGAATTCTTCCCATGCTTCCCTATCAGACTGTGTAAAGCGAACAATTTCCAGTGCCAAGCCAGATCCCCTTATTTATCTTTCATCAATTGAACCATAATGGCTTTTTGTATATGCAGTCGATTTTCAGCCTCATCAAAAACAACCGAGTGCGATCCATCCATTATGTCATCAGTAATTTCATCACCTCTATGTGCTGGTAAACAATGCAATACCAGAGAATCGTCAGCAGCATGCGATACAAGATCTGTGTTTACCTGAAAAGGCTTAAAGATCTTTTTCCGTGCTTCGGCCTCTTCTTCCTGTCCCATACTTGCCCAAACATCCGTATACACTACATCTGCTTTTTCAACCGCTTTAACCGGATCATTGGTAACCACAATTTCACTAAGTCCCTCAGCTTCGGCTGCTTTTATTAAATCCGCATTAGGTTCATAACCTTCGGGACAACCTACATACAATTGCATAGGAATTCTGGAAGCCAAATTAATCCATGAATTGGTAACATTATTGCCATCGCCTATATAAGCGATTTTCAAATTTTCTGTTTTACCCTTGTGTTCAATAACGGTCAACATATCACCCAATATTTGACAGGGATGTGCCAGGTCAGACAATCCATTAATTACAGGTACACTGGCATATTCAGCCAACTCATCCACAATTTCATGACCAAATACACGCGCCATTATGCCATCGTTAAAACGTGACAAAACACGTGCAACATCTGCAACAGATTCACGCTTGCCCAAACCAACTTCAGCGGGACTAAGATACAATGCATGACCGCCAAGCTGGTACATGCCCACTTCAAAGGAAACACGGGTACGGGTTGAAGGTTTTTGGAACAACATTGCCAATGTTTGTCCCTTTAAAATGTGATGTTCCTGACGCGCTTTGGTCTTTGCTTTAAGTTCTTTTGCAAGATCAAACAGTTCATAAATCTCATCAGTAACAAGATCTGTAATTAGTAAAAAATCTTTTTTCATGGCAGTTCCCTTACAAAATGTATTGGCTTAAATCTTCATTTAAAATAACTTTTTCAAGTTTTCCCTGTACCATTTTCTTGTCAACATTAATGAGTTCAATTTCAGTGTTGGGCAAGTCAAACAAGCAATCTTCCAACAGCAAGCTCATTATTGTATGTAAGCGGCGTGCACCAATATTCTCAGCATCCATATTGACTTCATAAGCTATTCTGGCAATTTCCTTAATGGCACCTCGGGTAAATTTTATTTTAACATTTTCAGTTGCAATCAATGCTGTATATTGTTTAATCAAAGCATTATTGGGCTCTGTCAATATTCGTTCAAAGTCTTCAGCAGTCAAACTATTGAGTTCAACACGTATGGGAAAACGTCCCTGCAATTCGGGTATCAGATCGGAAGGTTTTGAAACATGAAACGCACCAGAAGCGATAAACAAAATATGATCCGATTTTACCATACCATATTTTGTAATAACATTTGTGCCTTCAATAACCGGAAGCAAATCTCTTTGTACACCTTCTCGTGAAACATCAGGACCACCTTCTTCATCTTCGGCGATTTTATCAATTTCATCCAGGAATACTATACCTGTTTCTTCCACCCTGAAAATAGCATCCCGGATAACTTCTTCCATATCAATCAGTTTACTTGCCTCTTCCTGCTGCAAATGCACCAGAGCTTCATAAACCTTAACTTTACGCTTTTGGGTCTTTTGCGGCATCATAGGACCCAACAAGTCTTGAATATTTAATCCCATTTCTTCAATACCAATGGGAGAAATAATCTGCATCAAGGGTGAAGTATCACTTTGTGTTTCAAGCTCTACAATCTTGTCATCAAGTTCACCATTAATTAGCTGATTATAAAGCTTGTCCTGCATTTCCAGATCTTCTTTAACAGGATCAATATCTGCCAGATCAATATTTAAATCAAGAGCATCTGGTGCGGGTAAGAGAATTTCTACCATTCTATCAAGAGCCATTTCATAGGCTTTGTCTTGCACTTTTTCAGTATATTCACTTTTTACCATACTGACGGCAAGGTCTACCAGATCCCGAATGATAGACTCAACATCCCGGCCAACATATCCCACTTCGGTAAATTTTGAGGCTTCTACCTTGATAAAGGGAGCATTGTCTAATTTGGCCAAACGACGGGCTAATTCGGTTTTCCCTACTCCTGTAGGTCCAATAAGGATAATATTATTGGGCATGATCTCTTCACGCAATTCCTCAGGTACCTGTTGTCTGCGCCAACGATTTCTCAACGCTATTGCGACAGATTTTTTAGCATCATCCTGACCAATAATATATTTATCAAGCTTTTTAACAATTTCATTAGGAGTCATATGCAATGTAGTTTCCCGTAAGAATACAAATAATGTTATGGAAACGTATAATTAATCCAGCACTTCGATGGTGAGATTGTTATTTGTATAAATGCAAACCTGTGCGGTAAGTTCCATAGATTCTTTGGCAATTTGTACCGCATCAAGCTTGGAATGCGAAAGCAGAGCTCTTGCGGCAACAAGAGCAAAAGGTCCACCAGAACCAATTGCTATTATATTATCATCCGGTTCAATCACGTCACCAGTACCAGAGATTAAAAATATACGTTCTTTATCAAGTACAGCCAGCTGAGCATCGAGACGACGTAAATATCTGTCAGCACGCCAATCTTTGGCAAGTTCTACAGCGGAACGACCAAGATTTCCATTATACTCTTCAAGACGCGCTTCAAAGCGTTCGAAAAGGGTAAAGGCATCTGCTGCGGCTCCGGCAAAACCCGCCAAAATCTGATCATTGTACAGTCTTCGCACTTTGCGAGCATTGGCTTTTAAAACCAGATCACCGTAGGTAACCTGTCCATCTCCCGCCAATACGGCTTTATTTTTGTGGATCAGCCCGATGACTGTTGTTGCGTAAATTTGTTGTGGATTATGCATAGGTTCCTTGAATTAAATTTTACGGCGTAACCGAGAAACAGGAATGGACATCTGTTCTCTGTATTTAGCAACAGTTCTTCTGGCAACCGGAAAGCCTTCTTTTTTAAGCATTTCTGAAATCTTTTGATCATTATAAGGCTTGTTGGGTGGTTCTTTTTCCACAATATTTTTAATAAAGGCTTTGATCTTTTTATTTGAAACATCTTCTCCATCATCAGTGGTATATTTTTCACTGAAAAAGGATTTTAATTCAAATACGCCCCACTCTGTTTGCAGATATTTTCCATTTGTAACACGGCTGATTGTAGAAATATCCATACTGATTTCTTCTGCAATATCCTTTAATATCATGGGTTTCAAGTACTCGGGGCCAAACTCAAAAAAATCATGCTGTTTTTCAATAATGGCTTCAACAGTACGTATTATAGTCATACGTCGCTGGTGTATAGAATTAATCAACCAGCGGGCAGACTCTAAACGCTGTCTAATAAAATCGCGTGTTTCCTTGTTTGACTTTTTACGGTCAAGCATCATTTTACGATATTCATTATTAATACGAAGATGGGGAATGTTCCAGTCATGCATTGATATTTTAAATTCATCATCTTCTTTTTTTACTTCCAAATCCGGAACGATATAATGGTTTTCAAAAGTCAGGTAACCTTCGCCTGGTTTGGGATTCAATTTAATAATATGATCTATAATATCTTTGACTTCTTCAAGATCAATCTCTAACATTTTTGCTAATTTTTCATAGCGCTTGTTTTTAAAATCATCAAAATTATCACGTACTGCCATTATAGCAAGCTCGTGTTGGGGTCTTTGTTGGTATAATTGAATTAATAAACATTCCTGTAAATTTCTTGCACCAATCCCCGGTGGATCAAATGATTGAATAGTACTTAGAATGATATCAATTGTATCAATATCCTCTTCTAAATTTTCTGCAATGGTTTCAACATCTATTGTCAGATACCCTACATTATTGATATTCCATATAATGTATTCACCAATAGTAATCTCTGCTGGTTCCAAAGTTGACATATTCAACTGACTAATCAAGTGATCTGTCAGTGTTTCACGATAAACCTCAGGTCTCTCAAATTCTTCAGAATCCTTTTCTTTGGGAAAATGCACTTCATAACTGTCTTCATCGTTCAGGATCTCATCCCAATCAATTTCTTCAGTATCTTTATCATTTTCCACCTCGACCTCTTTTAAAGGTTCATCATCTTCTTCATCATTGTCATTATCCGTATCATGATCTATTTCATCCAGTTCTTGTTCCATCTCTTGTTCTGCATCAATTTCCAAGAGAGGATTCAACTCTAGCTCTGTAGTGATTCGTTGTTCAAGACTGATGATTGGCAATTGAAGCAAGGATGACAACAGAACCTGTTGCGGTGATTGCTTCATTTGCAAACTAAGATGTTGACCTAACCGTACCATTCCTTAATATAAATTCCTCATTCTTTTGATATGTCTTTTTATAAACATTATAAAATAACAATTTATTTAGTAATTATCGATCTAATTTAAAACTATCTCCAAGATAGAATTTTCGGGCTTCTTCATCGTTGGCTAAAAATTCAGCCGTACCGGATTTTAGAACATTGCCCTCAAACAAGAGATAAGCGCGATCCGTAATAGACAGTGTCTCGTGCACATTGTGATCAGTAATCAAAACACCTATTCCTTTACTTTTCAATTGTGCAACAATTTGCTGTATATCTTCTACAGCAATGGGATCCACTCCTGCAAATGGCTCGTCCAACAAAATAAATCGTGGATTCGTTGCCAGCGCCCTGCTGATTTCTACTCTTCTACGTTCACCTCCTGACAGTGTGTATGCCAGGTTGTTCCTGAGGTGAGATATTCGTAATTCGTTCATCAAAGACTGTGCTCTCTGAACCTGTTCAGCCCGGGATAAGCGCAGCGATTGAAGTATTGCCATTATATTTTGTTCTACAGTCAAACGTCTGAAGACTGATGCTTCTTGTGGTAAATAAGAAACACCGCGCCTGGCCCTTTTATACATGGGTAGTTTGGTAATATCATTATCAGATAGAAATATATTACCACTGTTCGGACGTATCATACCCACCAGCATATAAAAGGTAGTGGTTTTGCCTGCCCCGTTTGGACCCAACAATCCTACAATTTCACCTTCTTTGATTTCTATACTGACTTTGTTAACTACACGGCGCTTTCCAT
Organism: bacterium; assembly: GCA_963693055.1. GTDB lineage: Bacteria > Zhuqueibacterota > Zhuqueibacteria > Residuimicrobiales > Krinioviventaceae. Next base: position 1,851,187 of record OY843751.1, on the reverse strand, counting down.
AATTTTTCACAAGATCCTTTGATCTTAAAATTGCCATGCTATGATTACTGATTGGTTCCATCCGATTCCGATTCTTTATTTTCTATCATTTCCAGCTTTTGCAGCATTTCACGCAATTCCTGTTCCAGCTTTTTCTTGTTTCCGGGTGGTGAAAACTGCCCTGTTGACATTCCCGGCGTGCTGGATCCATAAACTTTATTTACCATATTGTCAGCAAACAAGATCAACAATTCGTCACATAATATTTTATTTATTCCCTTTTCCGCATTATCTTCAATAATGTGATAATAGCTTGTGGCTTTACCAAGAATATTGACCGAATCAATTTTTTGCTCTTTTAATTTAACCCAAATTTCATCTCCAGTCAACAAATTATATGGAATTGTTGTAACAACAGGTGTATCTACCTTAGTTGTAACAATTGCGTTTCCAATAACATGAATACGTCTTACCTTGTTTTCAACAAGATACAAATGAATAGCTTCACCTGTTAATTTATCCTCATTTTCAAAGGCATAAGGGAAAGATTCCAATACAACTTTTTGTGCGTCATTGAGATATTTGAGTGAATCTCCGAATGCAGAAATTTCACCCTGATGAATAGAAACATTCTCCTTAACCAGAATACTGTCTCCATCATTAAACATCTCCATAAAAACACCAGCTATCAGCAATTCGGTATCTTCAACTGTATCTACTCGGGTAAAAACAGGGTCACCCAGCAACTTGGCATATCCATCTTCACGATGATATTCCACATGATCACCCGTGAGAGAACTGTTTTCAACATTATCCGAGATTACAACATTAGAATCTGCAATTAAAATTTCTGAATCCTGAAAATATTTCAGAAAATCTGAAGTAAAAGTTTTTGTGGTGTCTACAAATTTAACATTACCCTTTACAAGAGCTAATCTTTGAGGCTCATAATAATCAACCTGATCACCATACAAGGTTTTTGTACTATCATATATTTGCACATTTCCAATTAACAGTGTTCGTTCTTCATCCATATAACGTATAGCTCTGTCACAAAGCATAATAACACTATCCTGACGAAAACGAACATTATCAATAAAATTCCATACCTGTTGATTATTAACAAAGTCTCCGTACCCTCTGTCTGCATTTTCTAACACAGGACGGGCATTTGTTTCTTCCGCTGTAAAAGCATTAACAAAGAACAAAAGCAATATTAAGCAATATAACAATAATTTATCAAGATTCATCATTTAAAACACTACTATCAGGTGAAATAAATTGTGGTTCCAAACCAACTGAATCCACTTGAACAGAATCAGTTTTTTCTTTTTTTCTGGGTTTGGAAAAATCCTGGGACATATCAACACCCTTGTGTGCAACACCTCGCAATTTTGTAATCTGCCAGTGATTCATCTGCGGATCAGACTCAAATCCATGTCCCCACAGACTATCACCATTATCCGTAGTGATTAGCACATCAAGATCTGTAAAAATCTTTTCCCGTTTTTGGTCGTATTCAATTGCTTCGGTAAACAAGGTTACACCACTATCTGATTCTACAATTACATTTCTAAACGCTTTAACATCCTGGGTCTTTTCATTAAACATACCACTGTCTGCGGTTAAAGTAGATGCCCTTTTTCCATTTTTGTCATAAAAATCTACCAGAACACCCTGGTTTAAAATAGATTGAGGATTTTTCTCATCGCTATAGAATACCATATGGCCTGAACGCAAATGCGCTTCCAGTAATCCACGGTTGGTTACCTTGACTTCAAAGTTCCACATCTCCTGATCAGGAATAGATTGCTGTTCTTTTGCAACAGCATTTACCGGATCTTTTTTTTCACATGCCCAAAAGAAAATAAAAAGTAAAATCAGTGCAATTTTTATATAATAATGTTTCATACATCCTTGGGTTGTTTTTTCCATCGTTCATGCATCCATACCCACTGGGTAGGATACCTGGAAATAATTCTCTGATACTCATCAGAACAGATTTGCGTATTCCTTATCATCTCTTTATCTTTATCGTCCATTTCTACCAATTGTAAAGGTTCCGCAACATCAATTTTATATTTATAATCCGGTGTCATATATACAAATGCAGGTACAATAGGTACACCGGTTTTTTGTGACAAAACTACAGGCCCTACAGCAGTATGAGCAGGACGATTAAAAAAATTAACAAATACACCTTCAACCTTGGTGTCCTGATCTATTAGAATACCTAAAAATCCTTTATCACGTAAATGCCGAATAATCTCTCGCGTTCCTTTGCCTCGCGCAATATTCGTATACCCCGCCATATTTCTACCACCTACAATCATTTCATCCAAACGTGGATCATAAGCAGAGGTCCCAACAACTTTGAGCGGATAACCATTGTTTGCCATCCACGCTCCAAGCATTTCCCAATTTCCAATATGACCGGTAAGAATTATGGCACCACGGTTTTCATTTAAATGACGGTCAAGAATATCCTGACGATCACATGAAACATAGTTATTGATTCCCTCTTTTAGAATCAGCGGCATCCGAATAGCATCTACAGCTGCCATGGCAAAATGCAAAAACACGGATTTTGCCATTTTTTCAATTTCATCTGGTACTTTATTTTCAAATGCCCACGAAAGATGCCTAATTGTTTTTTCACGTTCTTTCTTTGCAAAACGGAATCCCAAACTTGCAGCTCCACGCATCAAACGCATAGCCTGCATTCGCGATATACTCCGCAACAGTTTGACGAAAAAAACAACTAGAAAATATATTAAATCATTCTTTATTTTTTTTCTTGTCTTTTTACTTATCACGCTATTTCAATTCCCGCTTCCAGTAAATCGTGCAAGTGCATCATTCCTACAACTTTTAGTTCACTATCGACTACAACCATCTGCATAATATTATGCATTTCCATTAGCTGACGTGCTTTGGATGCCAGACATTCAACATCAACAAACTTGGGATTATTGTTCATTATATCACGAGCTGTCAAATGCTGTAATTCTTCATCTCGCTGCATTAAACGGCGAAGATCGCCATCAGTAATAATGCCGATCAATTTACCATCGGCTTTAACAACACACGTACAACCAAAACGCTTGGATGTTATTTCCAAAATAATTTGTTTTAACGATGCGTCTAATGCCACTTTGGGTACTTTATCATTGGCAAACATTATTTCTTTGGTTTTGATCAATTGCCTTCCCAAAGCACCTCCGGGATGTAAAAAAGCAAAATCTTCTTTACCAAAGTTTCTTTCTTTCAACAAAGCAACAGACAATGCATCTCCCATAGCCAGTGTTGCGGTTGTGCTAGCTGTAGGTGCCAAATCATTAGGACACGCTTCTTCCTGAACACTTGTATTCAACACCACATCACTATGTTCTGCTATTGCCGAACGCAAGTTTCCAGTCATGGTAATAATGTGAACGCCAATCGTCTTAAAAACTGGTATCAACCTGCTAATTTCACCCGTGTTGCCGCTCTTGGAAATACAAATAACCACATCATTTTTTAAAACCATTCCAAGATCGCCATGCACGCCTTCGGCAGGGTGCAAAAAAATTGCCGATGTTCCGGTACTTGTGAGTGTAGCTGCAATTTTTTTACCAATGATACCGGATTTTCCAATTCCAGTAACAATAACACGCCCTTTGCATTGCAGAATTAAATTTACTGCTTGAGCAAATTCAAGACCTATTCGGTCTCGCATATCTTTTATTGCCTGATATTCTATTTCCAGGACACGTTTCGCATCCTGAATTATTTTATCTTCAATATTCTCAGCGTTTTCCATCTCTAACTTTTCCATCAAGGGATTGGCACTACTCCTTGAATTGAAACTGAAATTGAATCGGCAGCTTTAATATTGCTGGGTATAGAACGAAAAGCCACGGATTTAATTTCTACTGTGCCAATGTAATCACGCGGCTGCCACACATACAAGTATGGTGGCGTTGTATCTGTTGCTGTTAATTGATCATTTATAAAAAATTCTACTCTATCTATATATGCTACAGGTGTTGCTTCTGAACGAATTTCTACATTCTGTGTTGCAACCAGAAACTCACCATTAACAGGATTGGTGATATTAACACTCGGCTCAGAATTGGATATAACGGTAATATCCATATTTTCTGTTGCCTCGCCTTCGTTACTGTCTTTAACAATAACCTGAATATTATAAATATCTTCAATCAATGGTGCTTTCCAAACAACTGAAGCCAGATTTCGTTTATCAAAAGTACCGCTGTTGGCGCTCCAACTGTATATCAATTCATCATCATCAGGGTCTTCTGCAATTACACGAACGGTTACCGTATCACCAACAAGTATTGTATATCTGCTTGCCTGAATATCTTTAATTACCGGTACCCGGTTTGCCAACTTTTCAACCACACCACATGACAAAAACAACAACCCAATCAATGAAATCAAAAATATATTTATTTTCAAACTTTTCATTTCAATTCAACACTGTTACATTGAAAAACCTGCAAGTTTTGAGCATCCTGAACCAGTACTACACATTTTAAATGATTCGTATTCCAACCATTTTGAATATCTATACTACGATCAACAGAGACAATCTCGCCATGCACCAAAGTCCCAATAGATTTCACAGACTCCCATGTGCGTACAATCTGCCGGATACCATTGTCCAGAATTTCAATAATAGCCACAATGGCTACAATATCTGATGAATTGGTATTGCCCAATTTTGCAATATCAGCAGAGACATTTATCTGATTAGCGGATATGGCAACCTGTTGCTCAATCGTAAAAGTCGTCTCGCGAGCCAATTCCGCTTCCAACGTAACTTTGTAACGCTGATAAGCCGCTTCGGCATCCGATGCACCTTGCACTCTTGCCTTACTCCCATTAAACATCACATCCGGTATTGCCTGTTCATCGGTTTGTGGCACCAGTAGCAAATACCTGCTCAAACTGGCATCAAGCGCCCATGGATCAGTTCCGCTTGTCTTTTCAACATGGTGTTCCAGATAAATAAACGACTCTTTGCCATATTCTGTTAACAGTCTTTCAAATGCTTCAATGGAGCTGGCTATAACATCTCCACCCGATTGATTCACAAAAGATTCAATCAAAACCGTTTCAGCTCTTTTGCTGTTGGGGTTCCTGGGATCAAGAGGATTCGTTCTATCGAGATCGCTACATGCAACAGTTATAAAAAATAAACTGCACAAAAAAATGTAACCATATTTGCTCATAACGATAACACCATCAACTGAATTCCAAATGCCTTACTTTGATGGCAGTAATACGGCTGTATAGAGATTTGGGTTTCATCTCCAAAAGAATATAGTGCCATAACTTTATTACCGTTACTTTTACTTTTAAACCACAAAACAGCACCGGTTGTCAACAAGCCAGCAGTTACACCTAACATAATATTACGTGTTTTGTAAGCACTGTTTGCTTTATCATAATGTTTATCAAAATCACTCAACAAGGTAGCAGATTTGTACTTGTTCCAATGATCATTATATTGTGAATGCATTATTCCGGTAATAATTGCTGCACCAGTTCCTGCAGCAAGTACCCAGGGGGCATAATATTGATTTACATACTGAACAGTTTGCACATTTCCACTGCCGGTGAGGTTATAGACAATATTACGGGCTAAAACCCTGACCATGGTTTCCATAGACGCCGCATCAGGACCAGTCACCTTTTCTCCAAACACTCTACCGGTAACAACATCAATAATCTGGGTATCAATTCTAAACCGATCACCCACTTTACTGATCTCACCGGTTAAAACAAACTTTGCATCTACCAATTCTCCAACCTGGCGTGCCTGATCAGAATTGATCACTCCCGCCTGAACCAATGCAAGTTCGTTAAAAACGGCCTCAAGTTTGGAGCGCTCAACAATTGTTATTTCAGGAGATTGCGACAATTCGGTCTTGAGCATTTCGGGCAAGCTTTTTTCAAAGGTACCCATACTATAAATCCCGGTACTGTTTTTAAAATCTGAAACAGCCAAAACAACCGGTTCTATAGTTTGAGCAAATATCAGATTAACTGATAAAAAAATATATAATATGTAAAAAATAATATATTTCATTCTTTATAACGCCGGATACTTTTGTTCCAATTCACGACGCGTTTCATCCAAAATCTTGACTTGTTGTAACAAATTTTCAAGTTTTTGGAGAGGCCACATACTTGCGGCATCACACAAGGCTTTTGAACAATTGGGATGTGTTTCAATAAACATACATTCGCAACCGGCAGCAGCAGCGGCACGGGTAATTGCCGGTACAAATTCAGGTCTTCCTCCGGAGGGATCACTGGATGAAATCCCATAAACTCGAATAGAATGAGTGGGATCCATAACAACCGGGTAACCCAAACCACGCATTACTGAAAGAGCACGCATATCCACAACAAGATTATGATAGCCGAAAAATGTACCACGTTCTGTTAACAATATATTTTCGTTACCCTGGTTCTCTATCTTTTTAATAACATTTTTCATATCTTCAGGATCAAGAAACTGGCCTTTTTTAATATTTACAGCTTTGCCGGTTTTAGCGGCAGCCAGAGTAAGTGAGGTTTGCATTGAAAGATATGCAGGAATTTGCAGCACATCCAACACCTCTGCCGCAGGTGCTGCCTGGCTTTCAAAATGAATATCCGAAAGTACAGGTACACCAACCTCTTTTTTCACCTTTTCAAGAATCTTTAATCCCGCATCCAAACCCGGTCCCTGATAACTGTTCTCGGAAGATCGGTTATCTTTGGTGAACGAAGATTTGAATATAAATGGTATGGACAATCGATCAGCAATTTTTTTTATTGCTTCGGCTGTTGATAGAGTAATATCCTCACCTTCAATTACACATGGCCCTGCAATGAGGGCCATTGGCTGATCGGGACCAATTTTTATATTGTTAATTGTTACTGTCTTCATTACTATCTTTCTCGTTCAGCTTACCCAGCTTGCACTGAATAGATGCTTTCACAAATTCTCTAAACAAAGGGTGTGCATTTAATGCTCTGGATTTTAATTCCGGGTGAAATTGTACACCAACAAACCAGGGATGATCTTTTAATTCAATCATTTCTACCAAACCGGTATCCGGATTAGTTCCACTGATTATTAATCCTTTATTTGTCAAATCTTTTAAATAGCTGTTATTAAACTCGAAACGATGGCGATGTCTCTCGCTTATATTCACTTTTTTATATGCATTGTGAGCTTTGGTATCTTTGACAATTTTACAATCATAAGCTCCCAATCTCATCGTACCACCTTTTTCCACAACTTTGACCTGAGTTTCCATCAAATCAATAACAGGATGTGGAGATGAAGGATCAAATTCAGTACTATTGGCGTTTTCAATGCCACAAATATTTCTAGCAAATTCTATAACCGCACATTGCAATCCCAGACAAATACCAAAAAATGGTATATTGTTTTCACGTGCATATTTAATGGATCTAATTTTACCTTCAATACCTCGTTCTCCAAATCCACCGGGTATTAACAGACCGGTAATGTCTTTCATGTACTGTTCTGCACCGTTCTTTTCAATCAGTTCTGCATCAAGCCACTTTAATTCCACTTTGGCATTATTTTCTACACCAGAATGCACAAAGGATTCTATAATGGATTTGTAAGAATCTTTAAGGTTGGTATATTTACCGCAAATGGCAATTCTAACAAAGTTGGATGGATTCCCAACTTTACGTACAAAATCCCGCCAACCGCTTAAATCAGGTTCACGTGGAGTTAATCCCAGTCTAAACAAAACTTTGTTTCCAACCGCATTTTCTTCAAAATTCAGAGGAACTTCATAGATACTGTCACAATCTCTGGCTTCTATCACATTTTCAGGAGAAATAGAGCAGAACAAAGCAATCTTGGCCCGTTCCTCATTTTCCAGAGGTTGTACGGTCCTGCATACCAACATATCCGGTTGAATGCCAATCTCACGCAACTTCATTACTGAATGCTGTGTAGGTTTGGTTTTCATTTCTCCGGAAGAAGCCAGGTATGGCAGCAATGTCAAATGCACAATCATTACATGCTGCGGACCAATATCCTGAATAAACTGTCTGGTTGCCTCAAGAAAGGGTTGGCTTTCAATATCACCCACGGTACCACCAACCTCTACTATAACAACATCATAATTTTCTTCTGCTTCACCAAGCGCTAAAACCCGTGTTTTGATTTCATCCGTAATATGAGGAATCACCTGTACGGTTTTTCCCAAATAATCGCCACGACGTTCACGCATAATTACTTCAAAATAAATCTGGCCAGTAGTTGTGTTATTTCTTTTAGACATGCTGGTGTCTATAAATCTTTCATAATGACCTAAATCAAGGTCGGTCTCGGCTCCATCATCCGTTACATAAACTTCACCATGCTGAAACGGACTTAGAGTTCCGGGATCCACATTGATATAGGGGTCCATTTTCATAATTGTAACACTATAACCACGCGCCTTTAACAACCTGCCGATTGATGCCGCGGTAATGCCTTTTCCAAGGGAGGAAACAACTCCGCCGGTAACAAAGATATATTTCGTCACTTTATTTTTCACATCAAACCCATTTCTTTAATTTTTAATTCAACTTTTTCAACATCTTGAGGGACATCAACACAGACGGCATCATACTCACAAATACCAACCCGGATAATATTCCCATTTTCAAGTGCTCTTAACTGCTCCAATTTCTCTGCTTGTTCAAGAATTGATTCAGGTAAATCAGAATACCCCAGCAAAAAATCCCGCCGATATGCATAAATACCAATCTGATCATAATAGGGATATTTACCAGACCATTCCAATAAATCATTAATATCTCTCGCAAATGGGATAACCGCTCTGGTAAAATACATTGCATGTTGATTATGATCAAATACAACCCGGGCAGTATTATGATTCAGCAATTCTTTTGGATCAATTACCCTTCTTGCTAATGTTGCCATATCCGCATCATTATCCTGCATCAAAGTATATGCAACGAGTTCAATGGCATTAGGGTCAATTAACGGTTCATCACCTTGAATATTAATTACAATATCTGCATCAACGTCTTTAGCTACATACGCAGCACGCTCAGTGCCCGTAGGCAAAGTATTGGGAGTCATAACTACATTCCCCCACTGAGAAACTGCATTGAAAATACGTTCATCGTCAGTGGCAATAATTACCTGTTCTAACGACTTTGCTTTGCAAGAGCGTTCATACACCCACTGGATCATCGGTTTACCAGCAATAATCGTCATTGGTTTGCCGGGAAAACGTGACGAAGCCCAACGCGCGGGTATAATTCCGACGATCTTCATGAATTACCCTATCACCTTGGGCACACTGAAAAAACCATGTTTTGCGTTTGGTGCATTTGCCAAGGCTTCTTCCTGAGTAAGCCAGGTTTTAACCTCATCCTCACGGAATACATTGTATAAATCAAGTACATGATCTGTTGGTTCAACGTTATCAGTATCCAACTCGTTCAATTTTTCTATATATCCCAGAATCTGGTTAAACTGAACTGTGAATTTTTCTTTTTCCTCTTCAGAAAAAGAGAGTTTGGCAAGACGGGCAATATTTTCTACTTCCTGTAATGTAACTGACATAAATATCTCCTATGTTCTTAAACGAAATAAATATATAATATAGCACAGTCAGAGTCAAGTCAATTTTCTTTCACATGGCATAATTTTTGTAGACACGCGTTTTCATTTTATATAAAAAGTTATTGCTATAAATAAAAAAAACGCAACTAAATAATATAGTTGCGTTTCAAAAAATAAAATTGATGTATGTTACAGAATCAGGAAAATACACTGATATATTTTTTATCCTTGCCGCGTGTTTCAAATTTCACTTTACCATCTACTTTTGCAAACAAGGTATCGTCACTACCTATACCTACATTAGCACCGGGATGAAATTTTGTTCCACGTTGGCGCACAAGAATACTTCCTGCGGTCACTACCTGACCATCGAATCTTTTCACACCAAGCATTTGCGGGTTACTATCCCGACCGTTCTTGGAGCTTCCCATTCCTTTCTTATGAGCCATTACAATCTCCCTTTAGTTCTAAACAATTAAGCAGTAATTTCATTAATCTGTATAGTTGTTAACGCCTGGCGATGACCTTTCAAAACACGGTAATTTTTGCGGCGTTTCTTTTTAAATACAATTACTTTTTTACCTTTATCGTGTTCAAGAATGGTAGCCTGTACTTTAGCACCTTCAATATAAGGTGCACCTACTTTAACACCATCATCACCTGAAAGTAACAATACATTTTCAATGTCCACAGAATCACCAATATTTCCAGACAAACGATTGGTGACAATTTTTTTATCTTTGGCTACTTTAAACTGCTGGCCGCCAACCTGTACTATGGCATACATTCAGATATCTCCATTAATTATTATTTTTCAACAAAGCTAATAAATTTAAAGAATTAAATTATAAATGTCAAGGCATAAATTTACTTGTTATATCGTTTTCACCGGTTTTGTCAACAAACCTGAATTCCTCAAGGCTTATATTTTCATCCTGGTGTACCTTGACGCGGGTCCAGTATTTCCAAGCAATTCTGCGGATACGGCTGCGATATCCTGAAGATAAAAATTTGGCCAATTCAGGGTGAACAAACAATTGCAGCGATCTGTCACCGCCTTCTGTACGGTAACGTTTTAACCATCTTTCAATACGGGCAACAATGGTTGTCTTGGATATTACTCTGCCTGTTCCACTACATGCAGGACAAGGTTCGCTTATTGAATACAGCAGTGTAGGACGAACACGTTCACGTGTCATCTCTATCAGGCCGAATTCAGAAATTGGAGCGATAGAAACCTGGGCCCTGTCTTTTTTCACTTCGCGACAGAATTCGTCGTACAGTTTCTTTTTATTTTTAGGATCTATCATGTCGATAAAATCGATGATGATAATTCCACCAATATCCCGCAACCGTAATTGTCTGGCAATTTCTTTACCAGCATCCAGATTTATTTTCAAGCTATTGGTATCATGATCTGCTTTTCCACTAAAGCTGCCGCTATTAATATCAATAGCTGTTAATGCTTCAGTATGCTCAATAAAGATATAGCCGCCTCTTTTCATATAGATCTTGCGGGCCAAACTTCTTGATAACTGATTTTCTATATCAAAATGATCAAAGATGGGTTCTTTGTTTTTGAACAACTCTACACGCTCTGCAAGTTGAGGGGCAACCTCGTTGAGATATTTTACAATCTGCTTGTGCATTTTATTATTGTCAACAACCAGCTTTTCAATATCGGTTGTAAACAGATCTCGAATCACACTTGAAAGCATTCCCATATCTTTATGAACGATACAAGGTGGATGGTTTTTGTTGAGCTTTTTCTGGATTTTTGCCCAGTCTTTAACCAAAGAGTCTAAATCTGCTTTTAACAGATTTTCATCCTTGTTTTCTGATACGGTTCTTATTACCAAACCAAAGTCTTTGGGCTTTATTGCCTGGCCCAATTTTTTCAATCTGTAACGTTCACGTCGATTTTGAATTTTACGTGATACACCGATAGATTTTTCACCGGGTAACAATACCAGAAATCTACCTGGCAAAGTTAAATTTGTTGTAATTCTGGCACCCTTGTTTGAAAGTGGCTCTTTGGTAATCTGTACCAGAATATCTTGACCCTTTTTTAATGTCTGGTTTCCGTGCGGATTCCGCTGTCGTGGCCCCCTTCTTCTGGGCTGATTGGCAACAGGTTCCTGTTTTACACCTGTTAATTCAAGCACGTTTTTATTAATATCAGAAAAATGAAGAAAAGCATCTTTTTTGTGCCCAATATTAACAAATGCAGCTTGAATTCCATTAACTATTTTACCAACACGTCCGAAATAAATATCCCCCACCATTCGTTCATTCTCTGGTAGTTCAAAATAGAGTTCTACCAGATCTTTCCCCTCAAGAATACCAATACGTGTTTCTCCAATGGAAACATTAATAACTATTGTTTTTTTCATACAACCTCAATTTCATAATTTACTGACCATGCTTGGCAACTCGCTACAACCTTACAGGTAAGATACTTTGTCGTTATTAAATGTAACGATAATATCTTTTTAAACAGCGAAGTCTACCAATCATAGGAGATGGAAATCTCTACAATTCAGGTATGCCAACATACCCCAAACTTGTTAAATATATATAAAACCCCGTTTTAATACAAAACGGGGATTTTAACAGATTTTTAATAATTTAACAAAAAAAATCAAAAAAGCAAATTGCTATTTTTCAATTACATACTTGATGCCAGCTTCAATTGCTTTTTCATTAAGAGGAATGAGGTTTTTCCGCTTGATGACATGAGGTAATGCATTAAAAACCGTATCTTTTGATAATAATCCGGTATACTGGATCAAAGCACCTAAAATAACCATATTCGCTATTCGAGTATTCCCCAATTCATCAGCGATTTGTGTTGCAGGTATTCCCAATACCTGAACATCAGAACGAACAGGTGCCCGATTGATCAACGACGAATCATAAATAATCAAACCGTTTGAAACCACACTATCTTCAAACTTGTCCAAAGAAGGCAAATTCATAGTTACCAGTACAGTGGGCTTGGACACAAGTGGAGATCCAATTCGGGATTCTGAAAATTTCACCTGACAGTTTGCTGTTCCCCCTCGCATCTCGGGACCATAAGAAGGTATCCATGATACCTGGTGTCCTGCCTGCATTGCCGCTTGCGCTAGTCCCACACCCAGCATCAAAATCCCTTGTCCTCCAAATCCTGCCATTTTAATTCCGGGATTCACAAACTCTTTTTTTACAGACACACTTGTATCAATCTTTTTCTCGTCTGTTGGAATGTTGAGTTTTTCCTGAATTTTATCTATGGAATATGCGGATTTAATGATATCAGTTTTTTCAATTTCTTCACTCTTGTCTCGAAATACACCCAGAGGAAAATTCTTAACCATCTGATCCTCTATCCACTCTTTGGCTTGATTGGGGGTCATCTTCCAGCCTGACGGGCAAGCGGACAATACTTCAACAAGAGAGAATCCCTTATTTTCAATTTGATTCTTCAGTGCTTTTCGTACTGCTCTTCTAACTTTGGATGTATTCTTTGCATCTGTCAATGCTACACGTTCAATATAAACGGGAGCCTCGAGAGAATTAATCAACTCGCTAACCTTAATCGGAAATCCTTCATTATCACTATTTCGTCCATAAGGAGTAGTTGTTGTTTTCTGACCGATAAGAGTTGTTGGCGCCATCTGTCCACCGGTCATTCCATATATTGCGTTATTAACAAAGAATACAGTAATATTCTCGCCACGGTTTGCAGCCTGTAGAATATTATTACCACCAATCGCTGCAAGGTCACCATCACCTTGATAGCTGATAACAACACTGTTGGGATGCACACGTTTAATACCGGTAGCAACTGCCGGAGCGCGTCCATGTGCAGCCTGAATATTACCAACCCGAAAGTAGTAATATGCAAACACACTACAACCAACAGGGCTGATTAAAATTGTACGATCACGAATTTCAAAATCGTCAATCGCTTCTGCAATCAATTTATGCAACACACCATGTCCACAACCGGGACAATAATGAGTTACATCCTGATTACCACTTTTGTGTGTATAAAGTTCATAAAAACTGTCAGATTTTCTTAATACTTTGGCCATTTTCCTGCCTCATAGTTTCTCAACAAATTCAATGATCTCTTCCGGAGAGGGTACAATACCTCCCATACGATTGTAAAAATGAACGGGTTGACGTCCGTTAACTGCAAGTCTAACATCATCAACCATCTGTCCGTTTGACAGTTCTACAACAAGGAATTTCTTTCCCTGTTCTGCCAATTCTGTGATATGTTTTTCCGGAAAAGGCCACAATGAGATTGGCCGCATCATTCCAATTTTTACATTTTTATTTCTTAATTCATCTACTACAGTTTGAAGCACTCGAGAAACCACACCATATCCAATTAATACAAGTTCAGCATCATCAACCTTGTAATCTTCATAACGAACTTCTGTTTCCTGGATATCCTGGTACTTTTTGTTGAGATGAATATTGTGCTCTTCAAGGGCCTCTGCTTCAAGGTCAATAGAGCTTATGAGCTTGTGCTCATCATCTTTGTTGGCAAGTATTGCCCAATCTTTTGCAGGGATCTCTTTGACAGGTTCAGGGAACTCGACAGGTTCCATCATCTGCCCAATAAATCCATCTGCCATAATTACAGCAGGAATTCTGTACTTGTCTGCAAGATCAAATGCCAGAATTGTTAAATCACTCATTTCCTGGGCACAATTGGGTGCAAGTGCTATAACCTTGTAACCACCATGCCCGCCACCTTTAATGATTTGGTTATAATCAGCTTGTGCCGGAGCAATATTGCCCAATCCCGGACCGCCGCGCATCACATCAATAATAACCATTGGTAATTCCGCACCGGCCGAATAAGACAGACCTTCCATTTTCAAGCTGATACCGGGACTAGATGATGCGGTCATTGCCCGTATACCACCAGAAGCTGCACCATACAGCATGTTAATAGAAGCGACTTCACTCTCTGCCTGCAAAAAAGTGCCTCCGACGAGAGGCAAATAGTACGCGGCTGCTTCTGCAATTTCGGAGGCTGGGGTAATTGGATAACCAAAGTAATATCGGCAACCTGCCAATATGGCTCCTTTTACAATGGCTTCATTTCCCTTGATGAGTTGTTTTGCCATCAGCTAACCTCCTCTTCCACATAACCTTTTTTGTAGACTGTTATTGCACCCGGTTCCGGGCATTGGTAAAAACAAAAGCCGCATCCTATACAGCCTTCCCCTGTGTAACCGGCCGGGTGATATCCCATTCGGTTTAACTTGTGTTGCTCAATTAGTACATTTTCCGGGCAAATACTTATGCATAGCCCGCACCCCTTACATTCGTCTTCACGAATAACGACAATTGGTTCCTTTAGGCCTTCTGCCATACCACACCTCACGTTTGGTGAGACCAAAAATTTTTACCAACCAGTATAACCAATTATCCCCTCATTTGCAAGGAAATTTTCCCTCAACTATTTCAAGAGATATAAGGATTGTGTTTCATTTCATGACCAATTGTCGTATAATCTCCATGGCCCGGATAAACAATGGTCTCAGGGTGCAGTAAATACAATTTATTTTTTATAGAACTATAAAGTTCTTCCATTGATCCCCCCGGAAGATCGGTTCTGCCAACTGAATTAAAAAACAGTGTATCTCCTGCCCACAGATGCCTTTCATATAGCAAACAAATTCCTCCAGGCGAATGCCCCGGAGTTGTAATAACTTTGAATGAAAATGATCCCACAACAATTTCATCATTATCCGCAAGATATTGATCTACATTAAACAAACCTGGCACCCTTAGACTAAACATCTCTGCCTGCAAAACAGCATTTTCAACCAACAAACGATCATTCTGTCCCATAAGAATTAAAGCATTTGTGGCTTGTTGAATTTCAGGTACAGCTCCTATGTGATCTACGTGACCATGGGTAAGTACAATATGTGTTGCATTCAAATTAAGAGCTTTTAAACGCTCAAGTATCTTTTCTTCATCTTCACCAGGATCAATAATTGCAGCCTGTCGTGTTGATTCACAGCCCACAATATAACAGTTCACATCCAAAGGGCCAACGGAAACATTCTCTATTATCACAATAACTCCAATATCAAGATTTCTTCAGTGGGAAAAGGTGGAAAAGTAAGAATGGCAAGCTCTTTCAAGCTTGCCATTCAACAGAGGTCGTTGCAGGAGGGAGGCTACGAAACGACCTCCATATGTTGCTTATTACTTTCACCTTAAACATAAGGACTTTAATTAATATTCCCAAACAATATTCCAGGTAATATTAAAAAATCAAACCAGAACTTTTTCCATTTCTGTGAGGTAAAAAGCCGGTACCTTGTATGCACCTATAGTCACATCATAGGTTCTGGGCCCATGACAATCGGAGCCGCCTGTAATTACAAGGTTATGATGTTTCGCAAAATTTTCAAAGTGTTTAATCTCTGCATCAATATGTTTGGGATGAAATACCTCTATTCCGTCCAAACCCATCTTTATTAGATGCATTAAAATTTCATCCGGCACATCAACACCGGGATGCGCAATACATGCAATACCACCCGCCTGGTGTACCATATCAATAGCTTCTCGCGGAGTTACAAGCGTTTTAGGTTCAAATGCCTTTCCCGCTTCTCCTAAATACTTATCAAAAGCTTCTCTAAAGGAATACGCATGACCTTCTTCAATTAAAATATCCGCAATATGCGGACGACCAATTACCCCCCCATTGGATTTCATTTCAACCAATTCGTAAGGGATGTCTATTCCACAGGATTTTAACTTTTTTAAAATATTCCTTGCACGATTTTCACGGTATAATCGGATCCGCTTACCATAATCCTGAACAACAGGATTAGTATAATCAAAAAAGTAACCTAAAATGTGTAAATCTTTGCCATAATGATTTGCACTAATTTCAATTCCAGGTATTACCTTGATACCATATTTTTCACCAGCATCCAGCGCTGGTTGAATACCATCCACAGAATCATGATCCGTTATAGAAATTGCTTCAAGCTCAATTTTTTTAGCAAACTGAACAATTTCATCCGGAGTCATAATTCCATCAGAATGTGTGGAATGAATATGTAAATCAATATACTTCAAATTTGTCTATCAACCAGCTTCTTCAGCTTTGACTTTCTTTTTATATACAGAACGAGATACCCAAATGCTAATTTCATATAAAAGAATCAAGGGGCCTGCAAGCATTAACTGGGTAAAAATATCAGGAGGTGTTAATACTGCAGCCATAATAAATATAATCACAATACCATATCTTCTGTTATTTCTCAAAAAATCAGGCGTAATAATGCCAATATGAGTTAAAAAGAAAGACATGACAGGAAGTTCAAATACAGCACCAAAAACAAGAATAATTGTAATTACAAAACCTAAATATTTACCAATTGTTATATTGGCTTGCAAAAAACTGGTTTCAAATCCCAAAAGGAAACGAAGACCGAAAGGAATAATTACCATATAGGCAAAGGTGGCTCCAACCATAAAACAGAGTGTTGTAAAGAATGCAATATGTGGTACAAATTTTTTTTCTTTTTCCAACAAGCCCGGTACAATAAATTTCCAGAATTGGTAAGCGATATAGGGAAAAGCTACAACAATACCCGCGTATATTGCCACTTTGATGTAGGTCATAAAACCTTCTGTAGGTGACAAAAAGATCAATTCCATATCTTTGGGGCCGGGTCTGCGTAACAATGTGATGATTTGTTCAGAGAAAAACCAACATACAATAGCACCAACCAGGACAGCAACCAGACTACGTAAAATTGTCCAACGCAACTCTTCCAGATGATCAAGGAATGGCATTTTCCCTTCCCCATCTTCATCGTCGTCGTCATCATCATCATCATAGTCATCGTCATCGTTATCATCTGACGTTGGTGGTTTAGAGTCATCCTGCTTGTCGTCTACCTGTTTTCCTTCTTTATCAACTTCCTCATCAAAGGGCTCTTCATCAGGATGTCGGTCAGATCGTGATGTATGTGATTCAGTCATTGGATCATAATCAACATCATCCGCATCATAATAATCTTCATAACCGGCAGGTTCTTTGAATGCATCCTGCTCGCGGTCTGTATCGATTTTCTCTTCTTTTCCGGAATCAGGTTCATTACTATTTTCAGTATTCTGATCTTCAGTATTCTGATTTTCAGTATTCTGATTTTCAGTATTATCCTGTTCTTTTTGATTTTTTTTGTCTTTATTTTTTTCGTCTGTCATCTTTTGATTCGCTTTTAGTAAATAAAAAACAAGCCTCTTGAAAACGCAAGAGGCTAACTTAGAGAAAAATGTTTACAAAATCAAGTTTTTAAAACATACAAAATTACAATTTTAGACCAGAGAACCCTAAAAATGCTATAGCCATTAAACCTGCAACAATAAACGCAATAGGAATTCCCTGTAAAGGTTTGGGAATATCTGCCAGTTCGAGCTTTTCACGTATTCCCGCCATCAACACCAGGGCCAGGGTAAAACCAACACCCGCAGCAATACCATGTACTACACTTTCTATAAATCCATAATTTTCATCAATATTTAACAGAGCTACACCCAGAATAGCACAGTTGGTTGTAATCAAAGGTAAGAAAATACCCAAAGATTTATACAAAGCAGGGCTGGTTTTTTGAATCACCATTTCAACAAATTGCACAAGCGATGCAATGACCAGAATAAAAGCAATAGTTCTGAGAAAGGTTAAATCTGGGGGCTGTTCCATTGAAAACATGTGATAAAACACATTGGTTTCAACCGGTGCAAGCAAATAACGAAAGATTAACCAGGTTACCATAGAAGCCAAAGACATCACAAAGGTAACAGCTGCACCCATACCTACCGCAGAATCTAATTGTTTTGATACACCAATATAAGGACAGATCCCTAAAAATCTTGAAAAAATAAAATTGTTAATAAATATTGCACTAATAACAATTACAAATAACATTCTGAGTTCCATTATACCCTCTTATGCCTTGCGGCCTTCAAGCCAGTTAAAAAATCCCATTACAAAACCAATAGTCAAAAAAGCTCCCGGAGGTAAAATAAAAATCAATACCGGTTCAAATGAAGCGCTCATTATAGGAAAACCCAAAAGACTGCCATTGCCCAACAATTCACGGATGGAGCCCAAAAGTACCAGAGCCAATGTAAATCCAACTCCCATACCGATACCATCCAGAATGGATTTGCCGACATTGTTTTTACTTGCATATGCTTCGGCACGCCCCAAAATAATACAGTTTACAACAATCAGGGGTACAAAAATCCCTAATGATTTGTGAAGGTCCGGTAAAAATCCGGCCATTGACAGATCAATCATTGTAACAAATGTAGCAATAACTACAATATAGATTGGGATTCTGATTTTCGCGGGAACAATTTTACGGATCATGGAAATAATCATGTTTGAACAAATCAAAACAAAAGTTGCGGCAGCGCCCATACCAATTCCATTCAAAACGGAACTGCTCACCGCCAAAGTGGGACAAAGTCCCAAAGCCTGTTTGAATACCGGATTTTCTGAATACAATCCGTTGGTTAATGATTTTAATGCTGACATATATTCCTCTATTTCTCGCCTGTTTCTGATCTAGTTGGCTTGAATTTTTTTCAAAAATTCATCGTATCCGCTGACCACGGAATTGGTTAACGCGCGTGAAGAAATGGTAGCTCCGGTGATACTGTTTATTTCACCACCATCCTTGTCAACTGCAAGAGACTGGGCAGATTTACCAATAAACTGCCTTGAAAACCAAGGATCATCATCTCCGTACTTGATTTCTTCTACTTTGGTACCCAGACCGGGAGTTTCGGTTTGTGACAATACTTTTAGCCCAATAATTTTACCGGCTTGATCAACACCAACCATGGTTTCAATTGTGCTTGAATAACCGGGTCCATAGGCAACAAAAGCATAGCCGGCAATTTCTGATGTATCGGGTGTGGTATAACCCGTATAGTATACTATGGTCTCATCGTCATAAACAGGTTTGATCACATCTTTGTCTGCAGTAGGAATTGCGAGAGACAGCGCGTTTTCAATTTCCTGCTGTTTTTTTAATTCAATTCGCGGTTTGGTAATAGAATATATACCTGCAAGACTGGAAGCGGAAATAGCAGTAAACAGCATTAAAATTCCGCCCAGTTTTAGAATATCATTCATGCTTTTGCACCTCCAAAAACTTTGGGTCGAGTCCAGCGGTCAAGCAGTGGGGTCATCAAGTTCATTAACAATATAGAATAAGAAACACCTTCGGGATACCCGCCAACAAGACGAATTAAAACCGTAATTACACCACAGCCAATTCCGAAATAAATACGTCCCCAAAATGTAACCGGAGAAGTTACCATATCAGTTGCCATAAAAAAGGCGCCAAGAATCAATCCGCCAGACATTACATGGAACAATGCATTACCTGTAAACAGGCCATCGGTCCCGCCAAAAATCCAACTCAACAAGGCAACTGTACCAATATAACTGAAAGGAATTTTCCAACCAATGTAACGTTTATACATCAGAATAGCAGCACCAATTAATAACAAAATAGCTGAAGTCTCACCCAAACAGCCACCAATTCGTCCAAAGAACAAATTCCCTATGGAATCTGACAGTTGGCTTATCGCATCATGCGCCTGGGTAAATTTATCAACGGGGTAATCTGAAGCGTTTAACAAGACCTGACGGGATTGCTTTAAAACATTTAACGGGGTTGCCTGGGTCATCATATCAATACCTGAAACCGTGCCACCTTTGGGTATAGTTTTATCAAAAATGGTCATATGTGTAGGCCACGACGCAAGCAAAAATGCACGACCCAGTAGGGCCGGGTTCATGGGATTAAATCCCAAACCGCCAAATACCATCTTTCCTACCGCAATGGCAAAAAAGGAGCCCACTGCCGGCATCCATAAAGGTACCTGAGCAGACACATTATAAGCAAGTAATAAACCTGTTAATATTGCACTACCATCAGAAATAGTTTGCGGCTTTTTCATCATCTTGTTCATTAATGCTTCGGTCACAACGGCAGTTGCAATACCAATCAAAATAATACACAATGCGCGCAATCCAAAAAAGTAAACAGCACCAATGCCAGCAGGCACCAGTGACAGGTTAACTGTAAACATAATTTTGGATGTAGATTCCTTGTCAAATACATGAGGAGAACTTGATACAAAAAATTTCTTTTCCATCTAAAAGACTCGTCTTTCCTTTAGCAAAAAATTCAGAGTTAACCGGCTTTTTTAATTTGTTTTAATACCTGAGATTTTCCGTATTTAATTAAATGCACAAGGTTAATATGAGCAGGGCATACATATGCACAAGAACCGCACTCTATACAATCCATCACATTATATTTTTTGGCATCATCAAAGCGGTCGTTTTTCACAAAACCGGCAATTGTTTTGGGCATTAAACCCATGGGGCACACATCAACACATCGAGCACAGGAAATACATGCAGTAACCTGTCGACGTTTGCTTTCTTTTTCATCTAATACTAACAAACCAGATGTTCCCTTGATCACTGGGGCATCCATAGAAGACTGTGCGAGACCCATCATGGGGCCACCAAGAATTAATTTTCCGGCATTTTCTTTAATACCACCGCAATATTCAAAAACATCAGTATAGGGGGTACCAATGCGTACAAGTATATTTTTAGCCTCAGAAATTCCGTTTCCCGTAACAGTAACAACCCTTTCAACAAGCGGCTTTTTCAGTGCAACAGCATCATACACGGCTGCTGCTGTACCCACATTTTGCACCACACAACCAACATCCATAGGAAGTCCGCCTGCAGGTACAAATTTGCCTGTTACCGCTTTAATCAACTGCTTTTCAGCTCCCTGGGGATATTTAACATGGAGCGAGATCACTTCATAGTCAAGTCCCATATCTGCAGACATTTTTTTCATCAGTTTGACAGCATCGGGTTTATTGCTTTCAATTCCAATTACCGTACGGCTGCATCCAAGGATTTTGGTTAAAATCTGAATACCTTTTAAAACTTTTTCGGGTTCTTCAAGCATTACCCGGTGATCTGAAGTTAAATATGGCTCACATTCAACACCATTTAATATCAAAGTATTAATGGGCTTGTCTGGTGGAGGGCTCAACTTTACATGCGTAGGAAATGTAGCACCGCCCATACCTGCAATACCTGCAGATTGAATTCGGGTTATCATTTCATTTTTATCGAGCTCCAGATAATTTTCCTGAGGAGCTATTGACGGCTCCCAGTTATCTTCGCCATCACTCTCTATCACTACAGACAATACGGGTGTACCCAATGGATGAGGCCGTTCTTCTACAGCTTTAACTGTACCTGATATTGAAGCATGAGACGGAACAGAAACAAAACCGCCAGCTTCAGAAATAGGTTGACCTACAAGAACTGAATCTCCTTTTTCAACAATAGGTTTTGACGGAGCACCAATATGCTGTTGAACGGGGATAATAACCTCTTTAGGAATGGGACATTTTTCAATCTGTTTTTTTGATGTGTTCTTTTTTTCGGGAGGATGAATGCCACCGGAAAAAGAATTTGAATTAAACAATCCCAAAATCACTCCAAAATTTTTATTTTAAAAAACCTGGCCAGTTATTTTAACTGCTTCAATTCATCAAGAAATTCTTCTTTGGCCTGAAAATTTCTATAAACCGAAGCAAAACGAACATAAGCAACTTCATCGAGTTCTTTTAAAGCATCCATAATCAATTGCCCAATTACGGAAGAATCAACTTCTTCAACTCCCTGGTCTCTAAAATCATATTCAATTTTATTGACCAGTTGCTCAATTGTAGATATTGAAACAGGCCGCTTTGCGCAAGCTACTTGAAGTCCATGCAAAATTTTTGCACGGTCAAATTCTTCACGGCGTCCGTCCTGTTTTATGATCCATAAGGGAATTTCATCGACTTGTTCGCGGGTAGTAAAGCGTCGTCTACATTTCAGGCACTCACGACGACGACGAATAGATCGCCCTCCGTCGCGGGTACGAGAATCTATTACCTTTGTATCATGATAATTACAGAATGGACATCTCATGTCACATTAGGCCCGTTTTATGGTGTTCCCGCAATGGGGAGAATAATTACGAATACAGGGGGTAACGATCACACAAATCATTCACCTGGCTGCGAATTTTACTCATAGTTGATTCGTTTTCAACATCAAGTAATACTGTGTCTATCATACCTGCAATTTCGACCATGGCATCCTCTTTCATGCCACGCGTTGTCAAAGCCGGTGTGCCCAGCCTGATACCACTTGTAACAAAGGGACTTTGGTCATCAAAGGGTACCATGTTTTTATTTACGGTAATACCAGCATCTTCTAATACTTTTTCCGCAACTTTACCTGTAAGATTATGGTTACGAAGATCTATAAGCATTACATGTGTATCTGTACCACCTGAAACAATATTATAATCTTTATCTTGTAATGCTTTGGCTAAGGCCTGAGCATTTTTAATTACTTGTTTTTGATATTCAACAAAATCATCCTGCAATGCTTCTTTAAAAGCAACAGCTTTGGCTGCAATTACATGCATCAAAGGACCACCCTGAAAACCGGGGAAAACGTTTGAATCTACAATTTCGGATACTTTTTTAACTCTACCCTTTAATGTGGTTAATCCTAAATCATTTTCTTCATCTTTACCAATAAGGATCATTCCACCACGGGGTCCGCGAAGAGTTTTATGGGTGGTAGTAGTAACAATGTGACAATGAGGAACAGGACTTTTAATTAATCCGGCAGCTATCAATCCAGCCGGGTGAGCAATATCTGACATGAGTTTAGCGCCAACCTTGTCTGCAATTGCACGAAAGCCAGCATAATCAATTTCACGTGAATACGCGCTTGCACCTGTTATGATCATTTTGGGTTTTTCTTTTAAAGCAATTTTTTCCATCTGGTCCATGTCAATATAACCGCTTTTATCTACACCATAACTGACTATATCAAACAATTTACCGGAAAAATTTGCGGGGCTGCCATGAGTAAGATGACCACCATGAGATAAATCCATACCCATTACTTTATCACCAGGTTTCAAAAATGTGAAATACGCGGCGATATTTGCTTGTGAGCCTGAATGCGGTTGTACGTTAACATGTTCTGCATTAAACAATTTCATTGCTCGCTCACGAGCCAGATCTTCTACCACGTCTACATATTCACAACCACCATAATATCGTTTTGCGGGATATCCTTCCGCATATTTATTGGTCATTACCTGACCCATAGCCTGCATTACCTGCACGCTTACAAAATTTTCTGACGCAATCAATTCAAGTTTTTGATTCTGTCGTTCAGTTTCATCTTTAATCGCATTATAAACTTGAGGATCAAAGGACTGCAACAAATCTAAACTGTTCATTATATTATTTCCCGGTTAATGTATGTATTTTATTAACACGCGTTAAATGACGACCTCCCTCAAACTCTGTTGAGAAAAATACATCAATAATTTTTTTTGCAAGTTCGGGAGAAGTCGTACGACCACCCATGGCAAGTATATTGGCGTTATTATGTTTACGTGCCATTTCCGCCATATATTCCGAACAACAAAGTGCTGCACGGATTCCCCTAACCTTGTTTGCTGTAATTGAAATACCTATTCCCGAGCCGCAAACCAGAATACCAAACTGATTTTCACCAGAAGTAACACTGTGTGCTACTTTGATAGCATAATCAGGGTAATCAACACGTTCAGCAGAATAAGTACCAAAATCTTCTACATTAAACTCTAGTTCTTGTAAATATTTTATAACTTCTTGTTTGAGATCAAAACCGGCGTGATCCGAACCGATAGCAATTGTCATGTAAATCTCCATTACTTGCCAAAAAAAACAGGAGGGCATTGGCCCTCCTGATAAAATCAACTCAATCTGATATTAATATATCCATTTATAGCAGTCAAGTTCTGCTTTCTTTTTGTTCGGGTACATGAACAAATCTTCCTGAGAAGGAATTTCAGGTTTAATATAGTTCATGCGATTACGTGCCTGATCTGAAAACATGACATCTTTGGCAGCTTTTTGGTATTCATCATAAGCCAGTTTATATACTAATTTATCATCAATCTTGGAAACGCGTTTTTCACGTTTACCAATACATTCATCAGCACATGCTTCATAGGTTAATCCACGGACCATATATGCTAAACCATATTCAGAATCTACTGCAACAGCCTTATTTGCCATAGCACGAGCCTTAACAAACTGTTTCAGTTCTTTGTAACATACACCCATTTCACACAATACTTTTTTATGCTCAGGATTTATTGCCAGTACTTTTTCATATACATCAATTGCATCTTTGTACTGAGTCATATTCTGATAACAACTTCCTGCATATTCCAGAACGCGTTCATCATCAGATTTAATTGCCAGGTACATATTATAATATTCCAAAGCATTCTGGTATTCTGCCAGTTTAAAATATTTGTCTGCTATTTCACTCATTAACTGTGTATCTGTAGTATTTGTAGCCAATGCTTCTTTTTTAGCATCTATAATATCATAATCATCAAATCCAAGTGAAGACATGATACGGGTTTTTGTATCAGCAGCTTCAGCATCCTGAGGTGACAGTTCAAGAATCTTGTTATAAATTTCCAAAGCATCTTCTAACATATTTTCCTGTAACAATAATGTTCCAAGAGCTTTATAATCAGAAAGATTATCAGGATCCAACTCGATGGTTTTATTATATTCCTGAATAGCAGTTTCATTGTCACCCAAAGGAATACTCAAATAAGCAGTCATTCTATGATTGTGTATTTTTTGAGGAGCGCGCTCGGTACCCATTTTAAATACAATCAATGCACTATCCGGTTTGTCGAGCTTCATATAACAGTCACCCAAAAAGGTGTAAATATCAGGAAAGCGATCTATGGTATCTAATTCTACAACTTTCCAGTATGGTTTGATAGAATCTTTATGATTTCCATTTTTCTGATGTTCGCGGCCAATACTGAAATTCAAATCCAATTGATGGCGATAAGCTTTATCTAATGAATCTTGAATGGCTTTTTGTCTTTCAGGGCTGATTTGAACAGTCTGTTGCGCAGGTGTACAACCTGTCATCATGGATGCTGCAGCAATGAGTAACATGAGAAACAAAGCCACAAAACTGATTCCATAATAAAGTTTGCCTTTTTCAAGCACCGTGGTACCTCCTCGTAAATTTTAAATATAAACCAATAACTAGCAATTCAATCACAAAAATATCATGTAATTTTAGTCAAATCAAGAGTAAAAATCAAGTCATTTTTTAACTGAAATTGAGGAATTAACGACGTCTTTGGAACCACAGTTCAGAACCACTAAAGCTTGCAGAAAAACGTAGTACATTTTCGCTATATCCTACGTTATTACCGCTTCGTTTACCATATTCAATTGCAAAGTCGAGTTGACCGGTACCACCGAAAAAAGGAAATCCTAAACCAGCCGTTGCAAACAACTCGTTCACAGTTGAGCCATCAACATCTGTATATGGTAATTGACTAAAATAACCACCCAATCTGTAAGCAATTCGTCTATGATACGCGTCAAGATAGCTGCGTGAATCTCTGTATTCCATACCACCGCCAATGCGGGTAAAATTATTAAATTCTTTTGCAACAATTCCATCTAATTCAAATTGGTCCCAGAACTGTGTATATACATCGAATGCAAATTGGACCTTTTTCATTGAAACCGAAGTTCCAATACCCAATGCCTGGGGATAATTTGCAGTAGATTCTACAATATCAGTAACCAAAGCGCTACCCAAAGTGATATTGTCTTCAACATTCAATTTACTTTTACTATGATAAATAATGCCCAAAGAAAACCAATCTGTCGGAAGTAAATACATACCCAACTCAAAACCAGCTCCCCACAAATGACTGGTCAATTTATCTGCAGCATCTGTATAAGCATCTTCACTAAATTCAGTTTTCCACTCTTCATTAAAACTACCAAAATCAAATTTGGCATTTGCACCTAAAACCAAATTTTTTGTTATTAAATATTGCAAACCAAGAACACCCGCACTTATTCCACCAGAACCTCTTACAAAACGGGTGTATTCAACATAATCAGTTTGTCCATCAATTTCTAAATTATATTTTGCACGGGTTAAAGCTTTTAAACCAGCTAAAAAAGTAACCCTTTTATGTAATGGTACATAGAAATGAAAACCTGATGGATTACCATTACGGGTTACAGAACTTTGATCATGATATTCACTTTCAACCATTTCCATATAAGAATCGATAGAAATTGAGGTTTTACCTTGAACAAAAACAGCTGCCGGATTCATTGAATTTAATGCAAATCTATCCATAACACCCAAGCCAGCGCCTCCCATACCTACAGCTTTGGGAGAAACAAAATAATGCGGCATACCCATTCCAATTGAAGAATAGTATGAATCTCCGTAAACGGATCCGGTAAAGAACAAACCTGTTAATAACAAAGTCAAAAATGCTATATATTTTTTCAGATTCATAAAAATATCCTGTACTGTTTAATGCTTATCTATTCTGAGAAACGAAGGTCTGGTGGCAATGAATAAGTTACGCGCAATTTTGGTACGAGTGTTGAATCATTCTTTCCAGAGTAAAAACTAATTTCTGAAAGACTGTATCCTTCGTCACCTGAAAACAATAATAGGCCGTAATTTTTATAAAGATTCCACGCCCAATGCTGTACAATTGTAGACATGTTTGACGTAGCTGTAGAATTTGACATATTGAATTCATCATATATAGAAGCAGCATATGCTGTTGGAACTTCGTGCAAGCTATCCAACACCATTTCTTGAGGATCCCAAAGTGAATCTCCAAAAACCGGAATTACACTTATAGGTATTAAATTGGTAGTATCGTCATCGGATACTACATTCATAGTAATCATTGCATGATGTATTGTAGCTTCTTTGGGTATATCTTCGGTATGAAATTGTAAAAAAGTTTTATAACCGGAAGCATTTCCAATATTTAAATAATCAGGATTTTCAATTATCTGATCAGGCAAAACATCAGTATCGTACTGGATCATACTTGCATCGATATAGCCGTAAACAGTATCTGTCTCAACTTGAACATCCTGATCAATGGGATCATAAGATATTGAAAGAAAAGGCCATGCTCCACTTACTTCAGCAGAATAATATTGACACATTACATCAGCAGATTCCAGTGTTAAAACAAAACCAAAATTTTCTTCTATATTATCGGTATCATCGTCGTTATATAATAGCTGATATTGACGTACCCAATTATTCACAGTGGCAGTATCAAGATCAATACTTATAGTAGAAACTGAATCTGTTGGTCCTGCAGTAAATGAACC
Source organism: bacterium (assembly GCA_963693055.1). Taxonomy (GTDB): domain Bacteria; phylum Zhuqueibacterota; class Zhuqueibacteria; order Residuimicrobiales; family Krinioviventaceae. The sequence continues at coordinate 1,823,211 of OY843751.1, read as the reverse complement.
AATAGGTTTCCCGTAATCTATCTTTCCTTGAATATCATCCCAAACTGCAGATTCCCAGTCACTTTCATAAATATATGTAGATATCCAGGGTTCAGTCAAAGGATAAGCGGTCACCTGAAATGATCCACCGTCACCATAATGAAAGAATTGTTCAAGATTCAAGGTAACAGAATTAACAGTAGTTGTGTCAATTGCAGAAAAATTCACAAAACGAAAAGCAATAAAGGATTTATATGCACCCAACTGTCCAAGCATAAGTGAATTTTGTATACCAGCTTGAGGAGTGCTCCAATACGTTGCAGTACGTGTTGCTGGATACTCTTTAACAATGATTTCCCCCTTATTTTCACGGTTTAACAATTCATAACCGCTTGGCAGGGGTTTGTCGTGAGTACAATATAAAAGAAAAGAAAGTGATAATAAAGCTAATAGTCTTTTCATTCCGATTCCTATAACAAGATTGTTTTTGTATTCTTTTACTGAATTCGTATAAATAAGTTCCTTACGAGCAAACACAAATTTTCAAATATAGTCTCAACAAGTTACGCAAGACTGGAAAAAGCTAATATAAACATTTGAAGGAAAAAAACCAATGGAAAACCAAAAGGGATGAATAAATATACAAAAAAAAAGGGCAAGCCTATGCTTGCCCTTTTTAAAAATAATTTTTTCTTACTCTTCGCCGGAAACTTCTTCTTCAGCTTTCTTTTCTTGATCTTCAGATTTAGCTTCACGTTTTTTCCGTTGCTTCTCTAATTTTTCAGCTTTTGCAGATTCATATCCTACAAGCTCAAAAATTGCAAGCGGTGCATTGTCACCTTTACGTCGGCCGATTTTTATGATCCGGGTATAACCACCGTTACGTTCAGCATACTTGGGTGCAATTTCTTCAAAGAGCTCTTTAACCAGGGCTTTGTCACGAATGGTACGCAACACCTGTCGTCTTGCAGCAAGATCACCTTTTTTCGCAAAAGTAACCAGGCGCTCAACAGTAGATCGTGCTTCTTTAGCCTTTGGAGTAGTTGTTACAATACTTTTATGGGTCAATAAAGCAGTAGCCAAATTAGCAAGTGTCGCTTTTCTATGACTTGTAGTACGTCCTAATTTTCTTCCGGATTTTAAATGTCTCATGAATACATTTCCCTAATTAAGTATATTCAGTAACTATACTATTCTTCACCTTTTTTCAAATATTTTTCTATATCCATTCCAAAATGAAGACCTTTTTCTTCCAGAATTTTGTTTAATTCGGTCAAAGATTTACGACCAAAATTTCTGAATTTGAGCATTTCCTGCTCATCACGTCTTACTAAATCTGAAATGGTTTTAATATTTGCAGCCATCAAGCAGTTATGAGAACGAACAGAGAGTTCAAGCTCATCAACACTCATGTTCAACAATCTGCGAATACGGATGACTTCTTCATCTACTTCCGGTACTTCTTCTTCTTCAGTGTCAACATCAAAAGTGATAAATAGCTGAATGTGGTCCTTGAGTATTTTACCGGCATAACTGAGGGCGTCATCAGGTGTGATACTGCCATCTGTGTTAATTTCAAGAATTAATTTTTCATAATCGGTCTTTTGACCAACTCGAGTATTTTCTACTTGATAAGTCACTTGTGTGACCGGGGTAAAAATTGAATCAATTGGTACAGTACCAATTGGCATATCGGGCATTTTATTTTCTTCAGAGGGAACATAACCTCTACCGCGTCCAATACGCAATTCCAATTTGAAATCAGCTTCATCATTCAAAGTAGCAATATGAAGGTCAGGATTTAAAATTTCAAATTCCTGTGATCCCTGCTGAATATCAGCAGCGGTAAATTCACCGGGGCCTTTAACATCCAGAACAACTTTTTCTGGTCGTTTTTCAATCAATTTAATTTTTACCTGTTTTAAATTGAGAACAACCTCGGAAATATCTTCCTGAACGCCACCAACAGTGCTGAATTCGTGTAAAATGGATTCTCCATTATTATTATCGATTCGAAAACTGGTGATAGCTGTTCCTGGAATTGAGGATAGTAATACACGTCTCAGGGAATTTCCTATAGTTGTACCAAAACCCCGCTCCAGTGGTTGCACAATAAATCGGCCGTATGTATTGCTATATGTTGACTCATCCAGTTCAATGCTTTCGGGCATTTGAAAACTTGGTAAAGCCATAAATGAACTCCATTCGTTAATTTTACTTTTCTATTGAAAACGTTATTTGGAATACAACTCTACAACCAACTGTTCATTCACATTCACCGGAATACTATCACGTGTTGGAGCCTCTAAAACGGTTCCTTCCATCTTGGCTTTATCCAAAGTTAACCATGGAACCAATTTACCATCGCGAACTCTTTTCATGGAATCATGAATCATATCGAGTTTGCGGCTTTTTTCTGCAACAGTTATTACATCTCCGGTTTGCAATTGAAAAGACGGAATATCAACTCGGCGTCCATTTACCAAAATATGTTTATGACGAACAAGTTGACGTGCAGATATTCTTGATGGTGCTAAACCTAATCTATGTACTACATTGTCTAAACGACATTCGAGCATCTGTAACAGATTTTCACCGGTAATACCTTGTGCACGGTCTGCTTTTTCAAAATAATTACGGAATTGACGTTCCAGCAATCCATACATTCTTTTAATTTTTTGTTTCTCACGTAGCTGAATAGAATATTCAGATTGTTTAAAACTTCTTCTTTGTCCATGCTGTCCTGGACCATAACTTTTTTTATCAAAAGTACATTTATTAGACGAGCACTTGCTTCCTTTAAGAAAAAGCTTCATGCCTTCTCTACGACAAATTTTACAGACAGCGCCTGTATGTCTAGCCATTTATATAAACCTCCTAACAGATCAAACGGAAACGAGTTCCGTACACTTTAGAATCAAATTCAAAATTATACACGCCGACGTTTTGGGGGCCGACAACCATTGTGAGGAATAGGAGTACAATCTTTAATAGCTGTAATCTCTAATCCTGCAGCTTGCAAAGAACGAACAGCTGCTTCACGGCCTGCACCGGGTCCTTTTACTAACACTTCAACCCGTTTCAAACCCAGATCCATCGCTTCTTTTGCAGCAGATTCTGCGGCCATCTGCGCCGCAAATGGAGTACTTTTACGTGAACCTTTAAATCCAACTCGACCTGCTGTTGCCCACGAAATGACATTGCCATACTGGTCTGTCAATGTGATATTTGTATTGTTAAATGTCACTTTGATATGAGCTACACCATTGGCTTCAACTTTTTCTTTCTTTTTCGTGGTTCTTCTTCTTGGATTAGCCAATTAACACCTCTTTACATTCATTTAATGGTTATACTTACTTTTTACCACCAACTGCCGATCTCTTATTACGACGGGTACGGGCATTTGTATGTGTTCGTTGTCCGCGAACCGGCAAATTACGACGATGTCTGAGACCGCGATAACAGCCTATATCCATCAGTCGTTTAATATTCATATGGATTTCACTACGCAGCGCACCTTCGACCTTGTAATTGTTTTGAATTTCATCACGAATTTTTTGTACCTGATCGGGGGTTATATCACGCACACGAATATTAGGATCGATACCGGTTTTTTCCAACAACTTTTGGGATGTTGTTAATCCGATACCCGTAATATAGGTCAGCGCTACTTCAATTCGTTTATCCCGGGGTAAATCAATACCAGCTATACGAGACAAGACTCACTCCTTTTTTATACTTGATTAAAAAAATTATCCTTGACGTTGTTTATGTTTCGGGTTACGGTCACAAATGACACGTACAACACCTTTACGTCTTATGATTTTACAGTGTTCACAAATTTTTTTTACCGAAGCTCTTACTTTCATGGTTTGCACCTAACTTGTATATTCCATTTACCAGCGTATTATTTGTAACGATAAATAATTCTACCACGACTCAAATCGTAAGGCGATAGTTCACAGGTAACTTTATCGCCTGGTAAAATTTTAATAAAATGCATTCTCATTTTACCAGAGATATGGGCCAAAACTACGTGCCCATTTTCCAATTCTACCTTAAACGTAGCATTGGGCAAAGTTTCTAAAATAGTTCCATCAATTTTAATTGCTGATTCTTTAGCCATACAAAATTACCTTTATAGATCGGCGCTCAATATTTCAGCTTTACCATCATTAATCACAATATCGTGTTCAAAATGTGCCGATGGTTTACCATCTTGAGTAACAATCGTCCAGTTATCCGCCTCGGTTCTTACATCATAAGTACCAATATTTACCATCGGCTCAATAGCGAATACCATTCCTGATTTTAAACGCGGTCCCTGATTAGGTTCACCATAATTTGGTATCTGTGGTTCTTCCCACATTTCAGTACCTATTCCATGTCCAACAAGATCACGAACCACAGTGTAACCTGCGTTTTCAACATGAGCTTGTATCGCATGACCAATATCAGAAAGACGATTACCTTCTTTAGCGGCTTCAATACCAATGTAAAGTGACTCTTCAGTTACTTTTAACAACCGCTGTTTTTCTTCATCGATTAGTCCTACAGGAAATGTTTTGGCAGCATCACCATAATAACCATTGAGTTCAACACCAATATCAATGCTTATTATTTCACCTTCTTTTAAAACTCGCTTACCAGGTATTCCATGTACAACTTGATCATCGATAGAGATACAGGAGCTCGCAGGGAAACCATTAAATCCTTTAAATGCAGGTCTTGCATTTTTAGAACGAATAAATTCTTCAATTTCCTTGTCCAGATCCTCTGTTGAAACACCAGGAGCGACACGAGATTCAATCATTTTTAAAGCTTCTGCAACAATTCTGGCACTGGCTCTTAACAAATCTATTTCGCGTGTACTCCGTATATGAATCATAATTTATCTCAAATTTTCGTAAATGTCAACCAATTCAACACGTACTTTTTCAACTTGTTGACTTGCATCTACTGATTTTAATTTATCCTGCTCTTCATAATATGCTTTCAATGGAGCAGTTTTTTCATGATATACAACCAGACGATTACGTACAGTATCTTCCTTATCATCATCACGTTGTATTACCGGGCCACCACAAAATTTGCAGACATTGTCAGCAGGTGGTGGATCAGTGATCATGTTATAATTGTAACCACATTTATTACATGTACGACGGCTGGTTAATCTTTTAATGATTTCATCTTCCGGTACGTCAAAATAAATAACCGCTTCAATAGGCTTTGCTTCGGTTAATAATGCATCAAGACTTTCTGCCTGTGCAATTGTACGTGGAAAACCGTCCAAAATATAACCATTCTTACAATCATCTTGTTCCAGACGTTCTTCAATTAATCCAATGATAATATCATCAGATACAAGACCACCAGATTCCATAATCGATTTTGCTTTTTTACCCAGTTCAGTACCATCTTTAACAGCTTGTCTCAAGATGTCACCTGTAGAAATCTGGGGTATAGAAAATTTTTCAGCTAAAACAGATGCCTGGGTTCCTTTACCGGTTCCGGGTGCACCTAAAAATATCGTTCTCATTCCAGTCATTTCCTGTTTTTTAGAATCTACGTCTACCTTTAATCTTGCCGGTTTTCATAAATCCGTCATAATGACGCATCAACAGATGTGATTCAATCTGTTGCAGAGTATCAAGTGCAACACCAACTACAATGAGTAATGAGGTTCCACCATAAAAGCTGGCAAAGTCATAGTTAACATGGCCAAACTTTGATACAATAGAAGGTAAAATTGCAATCAATGCCAATGCAATAGAACCGGGCAAGGTGATTCTGGTTAAAATATGATCAATATATTCAGAAGTCTTTTTTCCAGGTCTAACACCGGGAATGAATCCTCCCTGTTTTTTCATATTGTCTGCAACATCAATTGGGTTAAAAGCTATTGCAGTATAAAAATAAGTAAAGAATACAATCATCAAACCATAAATAATCCAATAAGTCCATGATTGATAATCAAACAGCATATTCATAGAAGCTACAAAGTCACTGTTTGGAAAAAACTGCATAATTGTTTGGGGTACAAACAAAATTGATTGAGCAAAAATGATGGGCATAACGCCTGCAGTATTCACACGCAGTGGAATATGGGTACGCTGTCCACCATATACTTTACGACCAACAACACGCTTGGCATATTGGACAGGTATCTTGCGAGTACCCTGCGTCAAAGCAACTGTACACCAAACAGTAATGATAAAAATTGCCCACAATACAAGTTCTGTGATTAAGGGACGAGTTCCACTTGCAACCGACTGAATTTCATTAAAAATAGAATTGGGGAAACGAGCAATGATACCAATAAAGATGATCAAAGAAATACCATTTCCTATTCCACGTTCAGTGATTAATTCACCAAGCCACATTATAATTACAGTACCACTTGCAAGTGTTAACATGGTTAAAAGTCTGAAACCAAAACCTGGCATAGGAACTACTAATTGACCGGTAACAGGTGAATAACCAATAGATTCGAGGAAAACACTTACACCGAAACCCTGCATTGCAGAAATGGCAACAGTTCCATAGCGGGTAAGCTGGGTAATTTTTTTACGTCCCTGCTCACCTTCTTTTTGCAATTTCTGAAAATAAGGAACAACGGCACCCAATAATTGAATAATAATGGATGCGGAAATATAGGGCATAATACCCAATGCGAAAATAGTAGCGCGCTTGAATGCACCGCCGGCAAAGAGATCGTATAAACCCAAGAGCCCTCTTTGTGCCTGCTCAAAATATTCTAACAATGCAGGTGCATTGATACCGGGTACCGGAATATGACCACCAACACGATAAACTACAAGGATAATGGCAGTAAACAGGATCTTTTTGCGCAGTTCCGGAATCTTGAAAATGTTTTTAACATTTTCCATCATAATTCTGTAGCCCTCCCGCCAGCAGCTTCAATTTTTTCCTTTGCAGATTTGCTAAAAGCGTTGGCGGTAACAGAAATCTTGCCTGTCAATTCACCATCGCCTAACACTTTAACAGGAACATCAATTTTACGAATCAATCCATTTTCCAACAATACTTCAGGAGTGATTTCTTCAGCTTGAATCTTGATCAAATCAGCAAGATTAACGATTTGTACATCTTTCCGGGTAAAACTGTAAAAACCACGTTTCGGTAAACGACGCATGATAGGCATTTGACCACCTTCAAACCATAAACGTCTTTTAGAGCCGGAACGGGATCGCTGACCATTATGACCACGACAAGAAGTTTTACCGTGAGCGCCACCTCGGCCTACGCGTTTTCTATTTTTTCTTGAACCCGGGGCATATGTTAAAGTTGATAAATCCATTTTCGCGCTAGTCCTTTATACAAATTGATAATTTAAACTTCATCTACCTGAACAAGATGCGAAATACGGTTCACCATTCCACGAATAACAGGTGAATCATCATGTTCAACAGTTTTATTTACCTTATTTAAGCCAAGTGCAATTGCTGTATCTTTTTGCTTTTTCAGTCGGCCAATGGTACTGCGTACCAAGGTAATTTTAATTCTTTTTGTTTTTTTTGCCATCTTGGTTTTTCCCAAAAATTAAATCTTATTCACTCTCTTCAACCGGCTGTACTTTAGGTACGGTATTGAAAACACGCATAACTGTCATATTGCGTTTTCTTGCAATGGATTGTACATCCATCAGTGATTCCAGGGCATTCATTGTAGCTTTAACAACGTTATGTGGATTAGCAGAACCACGGCTTTTTGTTAAAACATCTTTAACACCAACAGCTTCCATAATTGCACGTACAGGGCCACCAGCAATTACACCTGTACCAGGAGAAGCTGGTTTTAAAAATACTTTACCTGCACCGTATTTGCCTTCAATCTCATGTGTTATAGTTCCATTAATCAAGGGAACTGATTTCAGGTTCTTTTTAGCAGCTTCAACACCTTTAGAAATACAGTCGGTTACCTCGTTGGCTTTACCTAAACCAATTCCTACATGTCCATTGCCATCACCAACAACAACAATAGCGTTAAAACTGAAGCGTCGACCACCCTTGACTACTTTGGCAACACGGTTAACATGAACAACCTTTTCAGTCAAATCCAATTCGTTGGGATTTATTTTTTCCACGCGATTTTTCATTTTACACCTTGAATTTCAATTATCTTAAAATTTCAATCCGCCTTCTCTTGCACCATCTGCAAAAGCTTTAACACGGCCATGGTAAATATATCCGGCACGATCAAAAACAACAATAGACAGTTTTTTCTGAACTGCCTGTTCAGCCAAATATTTACCTACAATTTGAGCAACTTCAGTTTTACTTTTTGCTTTCTGAACATCTGCAGCAATTTCTTTCGTCTGACTGGATGCAGATATCAAAGTATTACGGTTTACATCATCAATGATTTGACCATAAATCTGCTTATTGCTACGAAAAACCACCAGTCTGGGTTTTTCAGGTGTTCCGCTTAATGCTTTGCGGATGTGTTTGCGGCGACGTTCACGAGCCAATTTCTTTATACTTGTATTATTTGCCATTTTCTTATCTCTGATTAATAATTATCTGGTTATTATACGTTTATTTTGCTGTCTTTCCAGCTTTTTTACGTACAACTTCATTCGCATATCTTACACCTTTACCTTTATATGGTTCGGGTGGTCTGAAAGACCGAATCTTTGCAGCAACCTGGCCAACCAGTTCTTTCTTAATCCCTTTGACAATAATCGTATTGTTTCCTTTTCCTTCAACAGCAATTTCAATGCTTTCAGGGGGTACAAATATGATCTGGTGAGAATAACCAAGAGAAAGAACAAGTTTAATACCTTTCATCTCTGCACGGTATCCTACGCCAACAATTTCCAGGCGTTTTTCGAAACCGGTTTTCACACCTTCAACAATATTACTAACCAAAGAGCGTGAAAGTCCATGTAATTCGCGATGAATTTTTCCGTCGGACGGACGCTTGACAGCAATTTGACCGTCTTCAAATGAAATTATCATTTCCGGATGGACATCAACAGACAACTCGCCCTTTGGGCCCTTTGCTGTGATAGCGTTTCCCGTGATCGTAACATTCACATCTTCGGGAACTATTATTGGAAGTTTTCCAATTCGTGACACAATAATCTCCTAATTAGCGTTTTACCAAACGTAACATAAAATTTCACCGCCAATACCCTTTTTACGGGCTTCCTGGCCGGTCATTACACCATGAGAAGTCGTCATGATGGCTACACCCAGGTTATTGAATACACGTGGCACTCTATCTTTACCTACATATCTTCTATAACCAGGCTTACTGATTCGCTTCAAACCCGAGATAATGGGCTCATTGCTTTCATTATATCTCAAATAAATGCGAATTAAGGACTGTTTACCATCTTCAATAATCAAATGATTCTTTATATAGGCTTCTTCTTGTAATATTTTTGTTATTTGTTTTTTCAAGCTCGAAGCCGGAATATCGACTTTACGATGTTTAGCCCTACTCGCATTTCTGATTCTTGTCAGATAATCAGCGATGGGATCAGTTTTAGACATTTAAGTTCTCCCTAACAACCCTTAATCGTAAACAATTACTAATGGATTTAATTATTAATTACCAACTTGCTTTGATAACGCCAGGAATCTTTCCTTCCAGGGCTAAATCGCGCAAACATAAACGACATACACCAAACTTGCGGTAATATGCCCGAGGACGACCGCATCTGGAACAGCGATTGTATTTCCTGACTTTAAATTTAGGCTCTTTATTTGCCTTAACGATCAATGCTTTCTTTGCCAAGATAACTCCTCACCTTTTAAGACTTTTTAACAAACGGCATTCCAAAAGCACTCAACAGTTCGAATGCTTCCTCATCTGTTTTGGCCGTTGTAACGATGGTAATATTAAATCCGCGAATTTTATCAATTTTATCATAATCAATTTCAGGGAACACCAATTGTTCCTTTACTGACATGTTATAATTACCGCGTCCATCGAATTTTACCGGCAATCCCCGAAAATCACGTACACGGGGAATAGCGACAGAAATTAAACGGTCCAAGAATTCATACATATGATTACGTCTCAGTGTTACACTACAGCCTACCGGCATGCCCTGGCGTAATTTAAAATTTGATATGGATTTCTTGGCACGACGAATTACTGGTTTTTGTCCTGCAATTTTGATCATGTCTTCCATTGCAGTATCAACATTTTTAGCACTTTCGGTACCTTCGCCTACACCCATGTTGAGTACTATTTTTTCAAGTTTAGGAATTTCCATAACGTTGCCATACTCGAACTTTTTTTGCATCTGAGGTGCAATTTGGTTTTTATAGACGTCGATTAACCTTGGTTTGTAATCTTGTTTTGCCATTATTATTATTCCACCAATTTTGACCTAAACGATCATTTCACCACTTTTTTTGCAAATGCGTACACGCTTGTTTTTTTTGCGTGACTCATCAAATATCTCATTTGAACCCAACCGGGTTGGTACTCCGGTTTTGGGGCAAAGAACCATTACATTTGATACATGAATAGGTGCTTCTTTTTCAACAATGCCACCCTGAGGGTTCTGCTGTGAAGGCCTTGTATGTCTCTTTATAAAATTTACACCTTCCACAATTATTCTATTGGACTCTGGATACACTTTAAGAACTTTACCTTTGGTTCCTTTTTGCTCTCCAGCTATTACCAATACTTGATCGTTTTTTCTTACACGCATGATATTATCCGATTATTTGATAAATTATTCAAATTACAATACTTCTGGTGCCAACGATACGATTTTCATGAATTCTTTTTCACGCAATTCACGAGCAACCGGTCCAAAGATACGACTACCTCTGGGTTCCAAAGCATCATTGATCAATACTGCTGCATTTTCATCAAACCTGATATAGGAACCATCTTTACGGCGATTTTCTTTCTTTGTACGAACAATAACCGCTTTACTTTTATCACCTTTTTTTACGGTTCCGTTAGGCATTGCCTGTTTGACAGATACGATGATCACATCGCCTACTGTTGCATAGCGTCTTTTACTGCCACCTAAAACCTTGATGCACATAACTTTTTTAGCACCAGTATTGTCTGCGACATTGAGTTTGCTATATTCTTGAATCATTGTTGCAATCCTTCTCTACGCGGTTTAGCTTAAATTCAATTATTTGGCACGTTCAACGATTTCAACTAACCGCCAACGTTTTCTTTTGCTTAAAGGACGTGTTTCCATCAAACGGACGGTATCGCCAATATGGCTTTCATTGTTTTCATCATGTGCCATAAATTTAGAAGTTTTCTTTACAAATTTCTTGTAAAGTGGATGCATAATGTTGCGCTCAACAACAATAACCCGGCTTTTGTCCATCTTATCAGAGGCAACAACACCAACAATAGACTTTCTAAAATTTCTTTCTTCCACTTAAATTCTCCAAGCCAAATTTATTTTAACGGCTTAATTATTTGAACTTTCAGTAATTAAAGTCTTTATACGTGCAATTTCTTTACGTTTAAATCTAATCAACAGCGGATTATCAAGCTGATGTGTGGAATGTTGAAAACGGAGATTTTCCATTTCTTCCATCGCATCTTCCAGCTGTAATTTTAAATCTTCAGCAGATAATTGCCGCAATTCATCAATTTTCATTGCATTATTCTCCAGTCTCTGCAACCATGACAAATTTTGTCTTCAAGGGGAGCTTGTGCGCTGCAAGACGCAGTGCTTCACGTGCCTGTTCTTCAGACACACCATCAAGCTCAAACATAATACGTCCAGGTTTTACATTAGATACCCAATATTCTGGTGCACCCTTACCTTTACCCATACGAGTTTCTGCGGGCTTTTTGGTAATAGGTTTGTCCGGAAAAATACGGATCCATACTTTACCAGTACGTTTTACATAACGTGTCATCGCAATACGAGCAGCTTCAATCTGACGGGCTGTAATCCAATGTGGCTCCATTGCTTTCAGACCATATTTTCCGAAAGAAATCTGAGAACCACGGATAGCTTTACCCTTACGATTTCCGCGATGAACTTTTCTATATTTGATTCTTTTTGGCATTAACATTGGATTATCGCTCCATTAAAATCATTCGGATACATCACCAATTACTTCACCTTTGCATATCCACACTTTAACACCAATGGCGCCATAAGTTGTATGTGCGGTTGTACGTGCAAAGTCTATATCTGCACGTAAAGTGTGCAAAGGAATACGGCCGTTTTTGTACTGTTCGGTACGTGCCATTTCTGCACCACCAAGTCGACCTGAACAACAAATACGGATACCTTCAGCACCCATTCGCATTGCTGACATGATGGCTTTTTTCATAGCACGACGAAATGATATTTTACCGGCCAATTGATTTGCAATATTTGTAGCCACCAAATAAGCATCTAATTCAGGACGTTTAATTTCATTGATATTGATTTGTACATCCATACCGGTCACACGCTGTAATTCTTCTTTCAGCTTGTCCACTTCTGCACCTTTACGTCCAATAACAATACCAGGACGTGCAGTATGGATGGTCAATGTAATTTGCTTTGCCGTACGTTCAACTTCAATCTTGGATACGCTTGCACGTTGTAATCTGTTTTGAACGTAGCGTCGCAACATCAAGTCTTCACTTAGTTTGTGGGCAAAATTCTTTTCATCGAACCACTTGGAATCCCAGGTGCGGATAACTCCAAGTCTGAAACCGACTGGGTTAGTTTTTTGTCCCAAATGTATCTCCTTATCTCTTAATTTACTTATTCTTGTTCGGCTACAACAACTGTAATATGACTGGTGCGCTTACGGATACGTGACGCGCGACCCATTGATGCGGCGCGGAAACGTTTTAACTGAAAACCACCATCTACCTTTAGTTCTTTAATATAAAGATCTTCAGGCGAAACTTTGGCATCCTGGTTGTTTACCAGATTTGCCACTGCTGATCGAACTGCTTTTTCAAGCGGCTCTGAAGCGGCGGTATCATTGAAATGCAGAATATTGATTGCTTCATTAACAACCTTTCCGCGGATCAATTTGGCTACTCGCCGAACCTTGAATGGTGACATGCGAACCCACTTCGCAATCGCCTTTGCTTCCATTGAATATCTCCAAAAGCTTTACGTATTAACGACTAATGCTTTGATTTTTCTGCTTTTTTATTTACATGTCCTCTATATGTACGGGTCGGAGCAAATTCGCCCAATTTATGACCTACCATATTTTCGGAAATATATACAGGAATAAATTTATTCCCGTTATGAACCGCAAGAGTATGTCCTATAAATTCCGGCGGAATTGTTGAACGTCTTGCCCATGTTTTGATTACTTTTTTCTGATTAGACGAATTCATTGCTTCGATTTTAATCAAAAGTTTTTCGTCTATGTAAGGGCCTTTTTTTAGAGAACGTGCCATCTGGATTTCCTGTTATTTACGTCGTTTAACTATAAATTTATCAGATTGTTTAGCTTTACGGGTTTTGTAACCTTTGGTCGGCTTACCCCATGGGGTACACGGGTGACGACCTCCAGAAGAACGCCCTTCACCACCACCCATTGGGTGATCTACCGGGTTCATTGCTACACCACGAACCTTGGGACGTTTTCCCATCCAACGAGAACGACCAGCTTTACCAATACTGATATTCATATGATCAGTATTGCCAACCTGACCGATGGTTGCCATACATTCCAGCCTAACCATTCTTACTTCACTTGAGGGCATTTTTAACAGTGCGTAATCACCCTCTTTTGCTACAAGTTGAGCATAAGCGCCAGCGCCACGAGCAATTTGACCACCTTTACCTTTTTTCAATTCAATATTATGAATTGTTGTACCCATTGGTATCTTGGCAAGTGGCATCGCGTTACCAACACGAATGTCTGAATTTTCACCAGACATAATCTGGTCATCAACTTTTAAACCAACAGGTGAAAGAATATATCTTTTCTCACCATCTGCATAGTTTAACAATGCTATAAAAGCACTACGGTTTGGGTCGTATTGGATTGCAGCAACTTTAGCCGGAATATCAAATTTATCTCTTTTGAAATCAATAATTCGATATTGACGCTTGTGACCGCCTCCACGACGTCTTGATGTTACACGTCCGTTATTGTTACGTCCACCGGTTTTTTTAACCGGGGCCAATAACGACCGTACAGTTTCAGTGCTGGTAATTTCATCAAATGAATTTACCGTTTTGAATCGCTGTCCGGGTGTAACAGGTTTATATGTTTTTAAAGCCATTTAAATACTCTCCCAATTCAGCAAATCAGCTTGTTGTACCTTCAAAGAAATCAATAGAGTCACCACTCCGCAAAGTAACAATAGCCTTTTTCCAGTTCGGGCGATTACCTCTGGTAATTCCTCTACGTGTATTCATTTTTTTGGATTTGCCTTTAACAAAAACTGTACACACTGAATCTACTGTTACATCAAACTTTTTCTGAACTGCCTGTTTAATTTCAATTTTATTTGCGCTACTGTTAACAACAAACGCATATTTGCCCTGGCCTTCTTGCAACCTTAACATTTTTTCTGTTAAAATGGGCTTTATCAAAATTTCTTGATCTTTTCTCATGATAACAACGTACCTTCCAGTTTTTCGATTGCACTTTCCATTACAAGTAACGCTTTGCAATCCAATAAATCATAAGTCGATGCATCTTTGGCAGTTAAAACACGAAGATTTTTGATATTACGACTTGCCAATAAAATGTCGGAATTATATTCCGGCAACAAAACAAGAGTTTTTGTACTCTCTAAACCAAAACCGGTAAGAACTTTAAACATTTCTTTGGTCTTTACTACATCAAGATTAAAATCTTCAATTACGCGGAACTGATCATCTCTGTTCTTGCCTGAGAGTACTGATATTCTGGCAAGTTTTTTTACCTTACGCGGTAAACGAAATACATAAGGATGTGGCTGAGGACCATGAACCGTACCACCACCACGCCAAATCGGTGAACGGGACGTACCGGCACGTGCAGTTCCTCTTCCTTTTTGCTTCCAAGGTTTACGACCACCACCAGAAACAAGTCCGCGAGTTTTGGTAGCATGCGTACCCTGTCGATTGTTCGTCATATAAGACTGAACATCAAGATAAACCGCATGATCGTTAATTTCAGCATTAAAGACTTTATCTGAAACCTCAATTTTTCTGCCGGTAGCACTGCCGTCTTTTGTGTAAACTTCAAGTTCCATTATCTTTACTTTCTAATTAATACAATTCCCTTATTTGCACCAGGAACGGCTCCTTTAACGATAAGCAAATTATTATCGAGATCTACCTTTAATACAGTTAGACCCAATGTAGAAACTTGCTTACCACCCATACGACCGGCCATTCGTATACCCTTGAATACCTTTGACGGATAAGAGGATTGGCCAATTGAACCAGGAGCACGCCAACGATCACTTTGTCCGTGTGTTTGTTCACCACCACCAAAATTGTGGCGTTTCATAACACCGGCAAAACCTTTACCTTTACTTACACCAGTAACAGCTACTACATCACCTTCTTGGAAAGTATCTACTGTAATAGCGTCGCCCGGTTTTAAAGGTTCTTCACTATAAAAGTCTCTAATCTCTTTCAAGATCTTTGCAGGTTTGACACCGGCTTTTGCAAAGTGACCTTTTACCGGTTTGGTAACATTTTTCTCTTTTTTCTCACCAAAGCCCAACTGTACAGAATTGTAACCGTCGGTTTCTTTGGTTTTTACCTGTGTTACATAACAGGGACCCGCTTCAATTACTGTAGCAGCACTTGAGTTGCCTTTTTCATCAAAGTATTGGGTCATTCCGATTTTTTTACCAATTATCGCTTGCATGGATATTCCGAAATAATAGTTAAGCTTTCAATTACAGGTCAAATTTACGTTGATTAATTTGATCACACTTTAATTTCTACATCTACGCCGGCAGGTAACTCCAGCTTCATCAGTGCATCCACTGTCTTGGGAGATGAATTTAAAATATCTACCAGACGTTTATGGATACGGGTTTCAAACTGCTCACGTGATTTTTTATCAACATGAGGTGAACGCAAAACAGTATATACTGACCGACAAGTAGGCAGTGGAATAGGTCCAGAAATCATAGCACCTGTCTGTTTTGCAGTTTTGATAATTTTCTCTGTAGACTTGTCAATCAAACGATGATCGTATGCTTTTAATTTTATGCGAATTTTTTGACCCGCCATTTATTTATCTCCAAATCTCATAGTTTCAAAATAACTATTCATTATTCAATAATTTTAGTTACAACACCTGCACCTACTGTGCGGCCACCTTCACGGATAGCAAAACGCAATCCTTCTTCCATAGCGATATCAGTGATCAATTCACCGGTAATTGTTACATTATCGCCAGGCATTACCATTTCAGTTCCTTCAGGAAGCTCTACTGCACCAGTTACATCTGTGGTACGGAAATAGAACTGGGGACGGTATCCATTAAAGAATGGTGTATGACGTCCACCTTCTTCTTTACTCAATACGTAAACCTCGCCCTGAAATTTTCTGTGAGGTGTAATTGAACCTGGTTTCGCGATTACCATTCCGCGAACAATTTCTTCTTTGTCAACACCACGAAGTAACAGACCTGCATTGTCACCGGCTTCACCCTGATCCAAAAGCTTACGGAACATTTCTACACCGGTACATACTGTCTTTTTCTTCAATCCAAGACCAATGATCTCTACTTCTTCCTGTACCTTGACAATACCGCGCTCAATACGACCGGTTGCTACAGTACCACGACCAGTGATTGAGAACACATCTTCTACCGGCATCAGGAAGGGCTTGTCGATATCACGTTCCGGTTCAGGAATATAAGTATCAACTGCTTCCATCAAATCAAGAATCGGTTGGATCTTGGCATCATCTTCCGGATTTTCAAGAGCCTGCAATGCACTACCAGTAATTACTGGAATGTCATCACCTGGGAATTCGTACTGACTCAACAATTCACGCACTTCAAGCTCAACCAGTTCGAGCAATTCAGGATCATCTACCTGATCTGCTTTGTTCAAAAATACTACCAAATAAGGTACGTTTACCTGACGGGCAAGCAATACGTGCTCGCGGGTCTGAGGCATAGGGCCATCTGCCGCGCTTACTACCAGGATCGCTCCGTCCATCTGCGCTGCACCGGTTACCATATTCTTTACATAGTCAGCGTGACCCGGACAGTCAACGTGGGCATAGTGACGATTTTTACTCTCATATTCAGCATGGTGCACATTAATCGTTAATCCACGTGCCTTTTCTTCCGGCGCATTGTCAATTTCATCATAAGATCTAGCCTGGGCCAGTCCTTGACGGCTCAATGTCTGAGTAATCGCTGCCGTCAAAGTGGTCTTACCATGATCTACGTGACCAATTGTACCAATATTCACATGAGGCTTTGTTCGCTCAAACTTTTCCTTTGCCATGACAAATTCTCCTTAAATTTGTATTTTAAAATAAACTTTTTTCTATATTCAAGCCGCAAGCCCCATTTTCTCAAGAAGCTTTTTGGCAACATCTTCACTAACTTTAATATAATTAGAAAACTGCATTGTAAAATATGCACGACCTTGAGACATATTCCGAAGCGCGGTTGCGTATCCAAACATTTCCGCCAAAGGCACAATTGAATCAATAACTTGTGCGCCGTGTCTTTTCTCGTGTCCCTCAATCTTTGCTCTTCTCACTCCAAGGTCACCCAAAATAGTACCGAAATACTCTTCAGGTGTAACAACCTCGAGACTCATCATGGGCTCCATTAAAATGGATTTGCCTTTCCGAACCGCATCCTGAAGCGCCATTGAACCGGCGATCTTGAATGACAATTCTGAAGAATCTACATCGTGATAAGAACCATCAATCAACGAGGCTTTGATATCAATCACAGGATAACCTGCAATAATACCACTCACCATTGATTCTTTTATCCCATCTGAAACCGGCTTTATAAATTCTTTTGGTATATCACCACCGGTAATTTTGTTTTCAAATTGAAAATGAACTCCCGGTTCGGTTGGCTCAAATTCAACCACAATATGAGCGAACTGTCCCTTACCACCGGTTTGTCTTGCAAATTTAATTTCACTAACAACTGTTTCCGTTATAGTCTCTCTATAAGCAACCTGAGTTTTTCCCACATTAGCCTGGACTTTAAATTCACGAAACAATCTATCAGTCAAAATTTCGAGATGAAGCTCACCCATTCCCGAAATTACCATCTGACCAGTTTCAGGATCAGTTTTAAATTCAAAAGTAGGATCTTCTTCAGCAAGCATATTTAAAGAATTTATCAACTTTTCTTCATCAGCTTTAGATTTTGGCTCAATTGCAACCGAAATAACAGGTACAGGGAAACTCATTCTTTCAAGAGAGATTGGATTCTTTATATCACAAAGTGTGTCACCTGTTTTAGTTTCTCTCAAACCTACTATAGCGACAATTTCACCAGCGGAAACCTTATTAACATCTTGCCGTTTATTGGAAGACATTACAAGAATACGACCAATTCTTTCCTTTTTTTCAGATTCTGTATTTAAAGCAACCTTACCCGCTTCAATACTTCCTGAATAAACTCGTATAAAAGTTAATCGACCAACATATGGATCAGTAGCAACTTTAAATGCTAGCGCTGCAAAAGGCTCTTCTTCGTCAGAATGTCTCTTTTCTTCTTTATTAGTATAAGGATTAATACCAACAATACTTGGAACATCCAGCGGGCTAGGCAAAAAGCTTACAATTGCATCCAGCAAATGCTGCACACCTTTGTTTTTGACTGATGAACCACACAGTACCGGAACACCTTTATAACCCAACGTTATCTTTCGAAGAGCTGATACAATCTCGCCTTCCTGAACATCATCACCAGATAAATATTTTTCCATGATACTATCATCATGATCTGCTAACGATTCAATCATGTAAGTACGAAATTCTTCAGCAGTTTCCATCATTTCAGAAGGAATTTCGACTTCCTCCCAACTGGAACCAAAAGATGCTTCATCATATGCAACTGCTTTCATTCGCACAAGATCAACAATACCTTTAAATTCACTTTCAGCACCAATTGGCAACTGTATTACAATAGGTTCGGCTGATAATCTATTTTTCATCATCTCAACAACGTTGAAAAAATCAGCACCAATCCGATCCATTTTGTTAACATAAGCAATTCGAGGAATCTTGTACTTGTTGGCCTGCAACCAAACAGCTTCTGATTGGGGTTCGACGCCACCGACAGCACAAAAAATTGCGACGGCACCATCTAGCACTCTCAAAGAACGTTCAACTTCAGCAGTAAAATCGACATGTCCTGGTGTGTCAATAATGTTAATTTGATGTTTTTTCCAGCTACAAGAAATAGCAGCCGAGGTAATTGTAATACCTCTTTCTTTTTCCTGCTGCATCCAATCCATCGTTGCAGCACCATCATCAACTTCACCAATTCTATGAACTTTGCCGGTATAGTATAAAATCCGTTCGGTGGTTGTGGTTTTTCCTGCATCAATATGGGCCATAATGCCAATATTTCGGAAATTTTCTAGCGTGTTACTTTTAGACATAAAAAAACCACAATCTTTAAATATAGGTTAAACTAACCTCAGATGTCAATAGCTAACAAAAACATGACGTAGCAAATTGTCACCTGAATTTAAAGAATGTGGTAACATTCTGAACAGGGAAAACAACCTTACGCCAAGTCTTCGCAACTACTTTCCAGTCCTCGATAATTTCGTAATCGTACTTCACTTGGATTGGAGTTGGACTGCAAGACCGGCAAATCTATACTCGATCAAACTACCATTTAAAATGAGCAAAAGCTCTATTGGCTTCGGCCATCTTGTGCGTATCTTCACGCTTTTTCATAGATGCACCTTCACCTTTATAAGCTAAAAACAATTCATTAGCCAACTTTTCAGCCATCGTCTTTTCTGAACGGCTGTTTGAATAATTAATTATCCAACGTATGGCAAGCGCTTGACGTCTGTCAGCGCGAATTTCTACAGGAACCTGATAAGTCGCACCACCTACACGGCGTGAACGGACTTCAAGTATGGGTTTTACATTCTCAACTGCTTTTTCAAAAACAGCAAGACCATCAGCATTGCTCTTTTCAGCAACAATGTCAACCGCATTGTAAAAAATCTTTTCTGCTACACTGCGTTTACCGCCTTTTAACAATCCATTAATAAACTTTGTTACAAGAATATTATTGAATTTTGGATCTGGTAAAACTTTTCTTTTTGCAGCTTTTTTTCTTCTAGACATTCAGCAAACTCTATTTTAATTACTTTTTAACCTTTGTACCGTATTTGGATCGACTTTGCTTGCGATCCTGAACACCACTGGTATCCAGCACTCCACGAATTATATGATATCTTACACCTGGCAAATCCTTAACACGTCCACCGCGGATCATCACAATAGAGTGTTCCTGCAAATTGTGACCTTCACCAGGAATATAAGCGGTTACCTCGAAACCATTTGTCAAACGAACACGTGCAACCTTACGAAGTGCAGAGTTTGGTTTCTTGGGTGTTGTGGTATAAACACGAGTACAAACTCCACGTCGTTGTGGCGAACCTGTCAACGCAGGAGAAGTACCTTTTTTAACGATCTTTTTTCTACCGTTTCTTACCAGTTGATTTAGAGTTGGCAAAAAAACCTCCTATAAAACGTCATAGCTAAAAAATATAGTAATTTAATTTTCAAAAATCAAGTCTTTTTTTATTCATTAGAGACTTTTTCTTCCAATTCCATAACATCTAATGAATCCGGAAGTTCTAATTCAGGACCAATTACCCGAATGTTGCGGAATTCATCAATACCGGTACCTGCTGGTATCAGATGACCCATAACTACATTCTCTTTCAGTCCATTTAAACTATCGACCTTTCCTTCTACTGAAGCATCCGTGAGTACACGGGTTGTTTCCTGGAAGGATGCTGCTGAAATAAAGCTTTCGGTAGTCAAAGATGCCTTTGTAATACCTAACAGCAAGGGCTGGAATGTTGCAGGTTGCGTTGGACGCGCCTGTGGAATAGCCTTTTCCGCTGCCTGGAACTTTGTAACCGTATCTTTAAATTCATCAACTTTAACCAATTCTCCTTCAGAGAATTTTGAATCACCAGGCTCAGTGATTACAACATGGTTACGAATATATTCATTCGTTTTCAGGAATACCAGGCGATCAACCTGATCTCCCTCGAGGTACATGGTATCACCAGAATCTTCAACCTTAACCTTTTGCAGCATCTGGCGTACAATAACCTCAATATGTTTATCATTGATGCGTACACCCTGCAAACGATAAACTTCCTGGATCTCATTCACAAGATATTCTTGTACTTTGTTTGAACCCATAATTGCAAGAATATCGTGAGGTGCTATAGAACCTTCTGATAATTTTTCACCGGCATGTACAAAATCGCCATCATGAACCAACACGTGCTTTCCGTAAGGAATGAGGTAAATCTTTTCTTCATGCCCATCTTCAGAAGTAACAATAACCTTACGAACACCACGTTTCATGTCGCCAAAGCGAACAATACCATCAATTTCACTAACAACCGCAGGTTCTTTGGGTTTACGTGCTTCAAACAACTCAGCAACTCTTGGTAAACCACCAGTAATATCTCGTGTTTTCGATATTTCACGTGGTATCTTGACCAAGCTGTCACCTGCATCCACAACATCACCATTATCTACCTGCAAAAATGAACCTGTAGGAATAACAAATGATGACAATTCTGCACCGTCTTCATCAACAACCAGAACAGTAGGACTCAAATTACGGCTTCGGGTTTCAATAATAACACGTTGTTTCATTCCAGTAGTTTCATCCAGCTCTTCGCGGAATGTAACATTCTCAAGTAAATCTTTAAATTTGACTGTACCAGCATAGTTGGTTAAAATAGAAGCTGAATATGGATCCCATTTAAAGATCACACTTCCCTTTTCTACCTTATCACCACTATTTACAAGCAATGTCGCTCCATATGGAACCGTAAGTCTTTCAAGAACGCGGTTATCATCATCCATGATCTTGATTCTTCCATTACGTCCAAGAGTGATCAAATCACCATCTTCACGCTGAACAGTTTTTAAACCATCCCATTCAACTGTACCGGCAGTTTTAGTTACAACTTGAGATTGTGCCGCAATACGTGATGCAGTACCACCAATGTGAAAGGTACGAAGTGTAAGCTGTGTACCAGGCTCACCAATGGATTGTGCAGCCATAACACCTACAGTTTCACCAATGGAAACCATCTTGCCATTTGCAAGGTTACGGCCATAACACTTGCCACAAACACCACGGTCAGCTTCACAGGTCAATACTGAACGAATCATTACATTTTCAATACCAGATTCTACAATATTTTCTGCATCAGCTTCGGTAATAAGACTACCTACTTCAATAATAACATCACCCGTCTCTGGATCAAAAACATCTTCGGCAACAACACGACCGGTAATACGGTCCTGCATAGTTTCGATGATTTCTTCACCTTCCTTCAAGTCACCCACACGTAATCCCAAAATGGTACCACAGTCAACCATGGTAATAATTACATCCTGAGCAACGTCAACAAGACGACGAGTAAGATAACCCGCATCAGCAGTTTTAAGAGCAGTATCCGCCAAACCTTTACGAGCACCGTGAGTTGAGATAAAGTATTCAAGTACTGTCAAGCCCTCTCTAAAGTTCGCAGTAATTGGGCTTTCAATAATTTCACCCATTTGACCGGTCATCTTTTTCTGAGGTTTAGCCATCAAACCACGCATACCCGCAAGCTGACGAATCTGTTCTTTCGAACCACGAGCACCAGAGTCAGCCATCATATAAATAGGATTAAATCCTTCACGGTCATTTCTCAGGCGTACAAACATTCGTTCAGCAACATCACTTGTGGTGTGTGTCCAGATATCGATAATCTGGTTGTAACGTTCACCATCTGTGATGATACCACGCTCATATCGTTTTTGAATAGCTTCAACATTGCCAAAGGCTTTATCTAATAATTGATCTTTTTCATCAGGCACAATAACATCAAAAATACCAATACTTGAACCAGATTTCATAGCAAAAGTAAAACCAAGTTCTTTTATATCATCCAGCAATACAGCTGTATGATAGTTACCCAATTGTGTATAAGCACGGGCAATTAATGCTTCAGTAGCTTTTTTAGTCAAAAGCTCATTAACAAATCTTAAATCTTTTGGTAAAATATCATTCAAAATTACCCGACCAACAGTCGTATTGATCATTGTACCATTTATTCTAACCTTAATATTAGCATGCAGTTCAACACGCTTGTCATTATAGGCAATAATTACTTCTTCTGGTGAAGAAAATTCTTTATCTTCACCGGTAGCGCCTTTACGACGTTTGGTTAAATAATAGATACCTAACACAATATCCTGACTGGGAATAGCCAACGGTCTACCATTAGCAGGAGAAAGAATATTATGGCTTGAAAGCATCAAAATTTTAGTTTCAATCTGTGCAAAAAATGATAATGGAACATGAACAGCCATCTGATCACCATCAAAGTCGGCGTTAAACGCAGAACATACCAACGGATGCAACTGAATAGCCTTACCTTCAATCAGTACAGGTTGAAAAGCCTGAATACCTAATCTATGAAGGGTCGGAGCACGGTTCAACATAATTGGATGATCATCAATGATCTCTTCAAGAATATCCCAAACCTCTGCACCTCTGCGTTCAACCTGTTTTTTAGCACTTTTGACAGTTTTTACCAATCCGCGCTCTACAAGTTTACGAATTACAAAAGGTTTGAAAAGTTCCAGTGCCATCTCTTTTGGTAATCCACATTGATGTAGTTTCAATTCAGGACCAACAACAATTACTGAACGGCCTGAATAATCAATACGTTTACCCAAAAGGTTCTGACGAAATCTTCCCTGTTTACCGCGGAGCATGTCAGACAAACTCTTTAATGCACGGTTACCATCACTGCGAACTGCAGCAGATTTACGTCCATTATCAAACAAGGAATCAACAGCTTCCTGGAGCATTCTCTTCTCATTACGAAGAATAACTTCGGGTGCTTTGATTTCAAGTAATTTTTTCAAACGATTATTACGAATAATAACTCGTCTATATAAATCATTCAGGTCAGAAGTTGCGAAACGACCGCCTTCTAGAGGTACAAGTGGGCGTAATTCTGGTGGTATTACCGGAATTATAGTCATAATCATCCATTCCGGACGATTTTCACGATCCCTATTTGCACGTCTAAAAGCTTCAACAACTTTGAGTCGCTTCAAAGCATCTGCTTTGCGCTGCAATGAGGTTTCATTGTTTACCGCATGGCGCAATACCTTGGACAATTTATCAACATTCACCTGCTTCAACAATTCAAGAACGGCTTGGCCACCCATTTCAGCGCGAAAACGCTCTTCATCAGGCAATTCGGCCTCAGTTTCCTGAACCTGTTCCAGAATTTTCAGGTACTCATCTTCATTGATCAAATCTTTTTCTGCAAGACCACTGGTTCCCGGATTAATAACAACATATGATTCATAATAAATCACACGTTCCAGGTTCTTCATGCTCATTCCAAGTACATAACCAATCTTGGACGGCAGTGACTTCCAGTACCAAATATGTACTACCGGAACTGCAAGACGAATATGTCCCATACGTTCACGACGTACACTCTTTGTTGTAACTTCAACACCACAACGGTCACAAACGATACCTTTATATCGAATTCGTTTGTACTTACCACAATGACATTCATAATCACGAACCGGTCCAAAAATCTTTTCACAAAACAAACCATCTTTTTCAGGTTTGAATGAGCGATAATTTATAGTTTCCGGTTTGGTAACTTCACCATGAGAACGTTCCAGAATTTTGTCTGGGGACGATAATCCCACATAAATTGCGTTAAATTTTGTACTTTTAGTCGGAGTTTCTTGTCCGATCAAATATGTCAAAATTCACCTCCAAACTCTATTGTTGAGCCTGGTATACCTTTGCAGGCAATTCGGCATTTTCTACTTTATTATGATTGTGTACCAACTGTTCTCGGTTTTTGTTTTTCATTAAGCAGTTGTACATCCAATCCCAATCCCTGCAATTCTCGAATCAATACATTAAATGATTCAGGTAAACCAGGTTCAGGAATATTTTCACCTTTAACAATGGCTTCATATGTTTTGGAACGTCCGCGAACATCATCACTCTTGACAGTCAAGATTTCTTGCAATGTGTACGCAGCACCATAAGCTTCAAGCGCCCAGACTTCCATTTCTCCAAAACGTTGACCACCAAATTGGGCCTTACCACCAAGAGGTTGCTGTGTAATCAAAGAGTACGGTCCAATAGAACGGGCATGGATTTTGTCTTCAACCAGGTGAGAAAGTTTCAGCATATAAATTTTTCCTACTGTTACTTCTTCATCAAATGGTTCACCTGATCTTCCGTCATATAACCTTGTTTTACCATGAGCAGGTAATCCGGCTTCAACCATCTTTTGTTCAATCTGCTCAAGAGAAGCACCATCAAATACCGGTGTAGCAAAGTTACAACCCAGCTTTTCAGCAGCCCAGCCAAGGTTTGTTTCCAATATCTGTCCCAAGTTCATACGAGAAGGTACACCAAGTGGATTTAATACAATATCTACTGGTGTGCCATCTGGCAGGTATGGCATATCTTCCATGGGAACAATGTTTGATACAACACCCTTGTTACCATGGCGACCAGCCATTTTATCACCAACCATAAGTTTACGTTTCTTAGCAACATAAACCTTGGCAAGCTGAGTGATACCTGGAGGTAATTCATCACCCACTACAACCTTGAACTTGTTTAGTTCATATTCATTATCAATATCTTTGAGTTTCTTTTTATAGCGTGATACAATTTGATTAATCAAAGAGTTAGTTTCTTCATCTGTTGTAAGTGTAAATGAATAATCAACTTTATCAAAATCAATTTTCTCCAAATTTCGTTCATTTAATACGGTATTTGCTTTTGTTATAACTTTACCGGATTCAATATCACGAATTTGGTCTACAGTTTTTGACATTAAAACTGCTGCAAGTTTTTCATTCCGCATTGCATAAGCCTGGTTTCTAGATTTTTCAAGCCATGCATCCAATGCTTCAAGATCAGCTTTATCTTTCTTTTTGGTAGCGGAATCTTTTTTCTTTCTGGAGAACAGGTTAGTGTCTATTACTACACCTTTTAATCCTGGTGAACCTTTCAAAGAAGCATCTTTAACATCACCAGCTTTTTCACCGAAAATAGCTTTCAACAGCTTTTCTTCAGGAGTTGGGTCAGTTTCACCCTTGGGTGTAACTTTACCAACAAGGATATCTCCTGCTTGCACGGAAGCACCAACACGGATAATACCATTTTCATCAAGATCTCGGGTAGCTTCTTCACTTACATTGGGAATTTCACGTGTGAGTTCTTCTTCACCACGTTTTGTATCACGTACTTGAAGTTCAAACTCTTCAATGTGAATGGATGTATAAACATCGTCACGTACAACACGTTCTGAAATGACGATAGCATCCTCAAAGTTGTAACCTCTCCAGGGCATAAATGCTACCAAAACATTGCGTCCTAAAGCGAGTTCACCATGGTCTGTTGAAGCACCATCAGCAATAATCTCACCTTTTTTAACAACCTGACCCAAATCAACAATAGGCCTTTGATTTATACATGTATCCTGGTTGGTACGTTTGAACTTTGTTAGCTTATAAGTATATAAATCAGACTGATCAAAATCAAGTAATTGATCTAATTCATTTACCTGTTCTTTACTAATAGTCTTGCGAACAACAATCCTTTTAGCATCAACATACTCAACAACACCATCAACATCACATGAAATAACAGCACGTGAATCTTTGGCAACCTTGCCTTCCATTCCGGTACCTACCATAGGTGCCTCAGGCACAAGCAAAGGTACAGCCTGGCGTTGCATGTTTGATCCCATCAATGCACGGTTCGCATCATCATGTTCAAGGAAAGGAATCAACGCAGCAGCAGCAGAAACTATCTGGTTGGGTGATACATCCATATATTTAATTTCTTCAGGAGCTGATAATGGAAACTCACCACGATGACGACATTTTACACGGTCATTAACAAAGGCACCTTTTTCATCCAAGGGTGCATTTGCCTGGGCAATTATGTGCTTCTCTTCTTCATCTGCTGTCAAGTAATCGATTTTGTTTGTAGCAACACCATCTTCAACTACACGATAGGGCGCTTCAAGAAAACCAAAATCGTTGATACGAGAAAAGGTTGTTAACGATGAAATCAAACCAATATTTGGACCTTCAGGAGTTTCAATAGGACACAAACGGCCGTAATGAGTATAGTGAACGTCACGGACTTCAAAGCCTGCACGCTCACGAGTCAAACCGCCAGGTCCTAACGCAGAAAGACGACGTTTGTGGGTCATTTCTGCAAGAGGATTGGTTTGATCCATAAATTGTGACAACTGACTTGTACCGAAAAATGTATTAATGACTGAAAGAATAGTTCTGGCATTTACCAAGTCCTGAGGAGTTGGATTTTCACTTTCACGCAAATTCATTCTTTCTTTAATGGTACGTGCCATTCTGGCAAGACCAACACTCATTTGCGCAGACAACTGTTCACCTACGGTACGAACACGACGGTTACCCAAGTGATCTATATCATCCGCTGTTTTGCGTCCCAAACGTAAATCCAACAGGTATCCAATAATACCCAAAATATCTTCACGTGTAAGAGCTACATTATCTGCATCAATGTCTATACCCAACTTGCGGTTTAAACGATGGCGTCCTACATCACCCAATTCATAACGTTTAGGATTAAAGAAAAGACGTTCAATCAACATTTTTGCAGTATCAGTATCAGGTGGCTCACCCGAACGAAGTTGTCTGTATATAAGATCCAGGGCCTCAGCTTGAGAGTTGGTAGGATCTTTTTGCAAAGTATTACTAACAATATCTTGACCAAAAATCTTGTCTGTTTTTAAAACTTCAACAGATTTAATACCAAGATCTTTAATCAATTGTATTTTATCTTCTTCAATTTCACCATATTTATCAATAATGACTTCGCCGGTTTCTACGTCAATAACATCGTCAATAACCTTGGTACCAACAATATCGTCATCAGTGATTTTAGCAATTTCAAGTGTCTGTATTAAATCAAATGCTTCAAGAATTTCACGATCAGAAGAATAACCAATTGCACGTAACAAGGTTGTGGCAAGGAATTTTTTTCTACGATCAATAAAAACATTCATCAGATCGTAAATGTCTGTTGTAAACTCTATCCAGGATCCACGCAGTGGAATAATTCTCGCGGAATACAACTTTGTGCCATTGGGGTGGATAATTTCATCAAAAAACACACCGGGAGAACGATGCAATTGACTAACAATGATTCGTTCTGCACCATTAATAATGAACGTACCTCTATTGGTCATAGCAGGAATATTACCAAGATAAACATCCTGCTCTATGGAATTAGCCAGAGGATTATTTTGATCATATTCATCTTTGATGGATAAACGCAGTTTTGCTTTCAAAGCGACAGAAAAAGTTGTACCTCTCTCCTGACACTCATCAACATTATATTTTGGGGGATCAATATAGTATTCGATAAATTCTAATTCAAAATTTTCACGACTGTCCACAATTGGAAAAATACCTGTAAAAACAGCCTGTAATCCCTGATCTTTGCGTTGTTCCGGTGATACATCATGCTGCAAGAAATCTCGAAAAGATTTCAATTGCACATCCAACAAGTCCGGTAACTCTGAGACCGGCTTGATTTGGGCAAATGTCTTTCTTTCTCTTTTTGGACGAACGGCCAAAGAATCACATCCTTTCAAAAATATATGTTTTAATACTTAAAAAAACCGAGCTAAGGACGTACGTCTTTAGCCCGGCTTTTTTTAATATTTGGCAATTTTGAAGAATTACTTGATTTCAATTTCAGCGCCAACTTCTTCCAACTTGGCCTTTATATCATCTGCTTCTTCTTTGGAAACCTGTTCTTTTACATTGCTTGGTGCACCATCAACAAGGTCTTTAGCTTCTTTCAAACCAAGGCTAGTAATTCCGCGAACTACTTTGATTACCTGGATTTTATTAGAGCCTGCTGATTTAAGTACAACATCAAATTCAGTTTGTTCTTCTGCAGGAGCGTCAGCAGCAGGGCCAGCAGCAGCAGGGCCAGCAGCAACAGCAACAGGAGCTGCAGCAGTTACACCAAATTTGTCTTCAAGAGCTTTAACAAGTTTTGACAACTGAAGAACGCTCATTTCCTCAATTGCTTTGATGATCTCTTCTACTTTTTCATCTGTTACTACAGCAGTAGTTTCCTGATCAACTGTGGCTTCTTCTTTTTCGGGCATTTTGTCCTCCCGTTAGGGTTAAATCTATTATACTATTCTATTCTTCTTTTTTTTCTCGAATTGCGTCAAGCGTATAAACAAGTTTGCTCAACATTGAATTCAAACCGCCAACCAATCCGTAAAGTGGAGATGAAATTCCACCAACAACCTTGGCCAACAACTCTTCACGAGTAGGTATGTTTCTAACTTCTTCCGCAGCTTTTTGATCTAAAAACTGACCTTCAAGAACAGCTGCTTTAATTTCTGGCTTTTTCTTGTCTTTCGCAAAATTGTAAATAACTCTTACCGGTGCTACAGGATCGTCATTTGCAATTGCAAGTCCAGTTGGGCCGGTAAGAAAATCATTCATCTTTTCCAAACCAACTTTTTCAGCAGACAGTTTAGCCAATGTATTCTTTACAACAATAAAGCTAACATCAACTTTTCTCAATTCCCGTCTCAGTTTAGTCATATCTTCAACGGAAAGTCCCGAGAAATCTGTCATGAAAATGCTTTTTGCATTGCCAAGCGTTTCGCTAAGCTCTTCAACTTTTAAAATTTTTTCTGGCTGTGGCATTGTATTTCACTTCCTATTTGAATCAAATACTTGTTCTATGATTCATTTAATGTGCTTTTGTCAACCTTAACACCGGGACCCATTGTACTGGATATGGTGATATTTTTAATATAAACGCCTTTTGCGGTAGAAGGTTTCATCCTTTGAATGGTGTCCATAAATGCACGAATATTATCAAGCAATTGACCATCACTAAAGGATTTTTTACCAACCAGCGAATGTACATTACCGTATTTATCTACCCTGAAATCAACCTTACCAGCCTTTGAATCTTCAACGGCTTTGGCAACTTCAAATGTTACGGTACCAATTTTTGGGTTCGGCATTAAACCGCGTGGTCCCAAAACTCGACCCAGCTTACCAACCTGTCCCATAATATCAGGTGTCGCAATAACAACATCAAAATCGAACCAACCACCCTGTATCTTATCGATCAAGTCTTCTGCACCAACATAGTCAGCGCCTGCCTCTTGTGCTTCTTTTTCTTTGTCACCTTTTGTCAAAACCAGCACGCGAACATTTTTCCCTGTTCCACTCGGAAGCATTACACTACCGCGTACCATCTGGTCCGCCTTACGAGGATCAACACCTAACCGTACACTAATTTCAACACTCTCATCAAACTTTGCAGAAGGAGCATTTTTTAGCTTTCCAACAGCTTCAGTTAACGGGTAGAGTACAGAACGATCGATACCGGACAATGCTTCATTGAATCGTTTACTGTGTTTCATTTTATCTCCAAAACGGTTTCAAACTGGATAAATAGATCAATCTACTTATCCTTCAACCAATATTCCCATACTTCTGGCCGTACCTTCAATCATACGCATGGCCATTTCAACATCATTTGCGTTCAGGTCTTCCATCTTTGTTTCAGCAATTTCTTTAACCTGATCTTTAGTTACTTTACCAACTTTATCTCTGTTTGGTACACCGGAACCTTTAGCCAGTCCTGCAGCTTTTTTCAACAATACCGCAGCTGGAGGAGTCTTTGTAATAAAAGTAAATGAATGATCTGCATATACAGTTATAACAACAGGAATAATCAATCCCTGACGGTCCTGGGTTTTTGCATTAAAGGCTTTACAAAATTCCATGATATTTACGCCATGCTGACCAAGAGCTGGACCCACAGGGGGTGATGGATTGGCGCTACCAGCAGGAATTTGTAGTTTAATCAAGCCTGTTACTTTCTTTGCCATAATAACTTTTCCTACGATTCCAGTTCAATTTGTAAAAAATCAAGTTCAACAGGTGTTGAACGTCCAAATATACTAACCATAACTTTGACTTTGTTCTTTTCTTCACTGACTTCTTCAACAAAACCTGTAAAATCAGTAAAAGGTCCGTCAACAACCTTGATTGGATCTCCAACATGAAAAGGTACCTGTGAACGGTCCTTATCAGTCCCTTCTACCTTTCCAATAATCCGGTCAACCTCATCTGGACGCAATGCTACAGGCTCATTTTTCTTGCCTACGAAATTTGTAACACCTGGCGTATTCAATACAAGGTGACGTGTATTTTTATCAAAGGCCATATTGATCAGCATATAACCAGGAAACATAATTTTTGTACGCGTACGTTTCTTACCATCCTTCATTTCAGTAATTTCTTCTGAAGGAATCAAGATCTTTTCAATCTTTTCTTCAAGATTGTTATGCCGAATTTCATTTTCAAGGTACAATTTAACCTTCTTTTCATGTCCGGACAAAACATGTATTGCGTACCATTTTAAATCGTCGTGATCTTCCAAGATATTAGCCTGATCCTTTTTTTTCTTCTAGCCGTTCGATTCTTATCAACCAGTTAATAAATAATATTAATCAACCGTGATAAAACATGATCAATCAGAAAAATAAATGCTGCAAAGAAAAAGGTTACAACAATCACTACAATTGTTGAACCTTTTAATTCCTGGCGGGATGGCCAACTCACTTTGGACATTTCTGAATTCACATCTTTAAGAAACTTACTAATCTTTTGAAACATATTCCCGCTCTTTATTTAATTTGTTTAAAACAGCAAACTTTACTTAGCAGGCCTGGAGGGATTCGAACCCCCAACCCCCGGTTTTGGAGACCGGTGCACTAGCCAA
Source organism: bacterium (assembly GCA_963693055.1). Classification (GTDB taxonomy): domain Bacteria; phylum Zhuqueibacterota; class Zhuqueibacteria; order Residuimicrobiales; family Krinioviventaceae. The sequence goes on along the minus strand of OY843751.1, from coordinate 1,791,193 downwards.
TTGTGCTACAGGCCTAAGCCAAAGCTATCGTGTTTCTTTGTGTACAGTTCGCTTGTTACACCAACGGCAATACTTTTTGTGCTCAATTCTTCCAGTATGAAGCCGTTTGTTTTTATCAGTAGTGTAATTGCGTTGCTTACACTCGGTGCATTCTAATATGACTAAATCTCTCATTATTATTGATCCACAAGATTTATGTTACTATTCAATAATTTTAGTTACAACACCTGCACCTACTGTGCGGCCACCTTCACGGATAGCAAAACGCAATCCTTCTTCCATAGCGATATCAGTGATCAATTCACCGGTAATTGTTACATTATCGCCAGGCATTACCATTTCAGTTCCTTCAGGAAGCTCTACTGCACCAGTTACATCTGTGGTACGGAAATAGAACTGGGGACGGTATCCGTTAAAGAATGGTGTATGACGTCCACCTTCTTCTTTACTCAATACGTAAACCTCGCCCTGAAATTTTCTGTGAGGTGTAATTGAACCTGGTTTCGCGATTACCATTCCGCGAACAATTTCTTCTTTGTCAACACCACGAAGTAACAGACCTGCATTGTCACCGGCTTCACCCTGATCCAAAAGCTTACGGAACATTTCTACACCGGTACATACTGTCTTTTTCTTCAATCCAAGACCAATGATCTCTACTTCTTCCTGTACCTTGACAATACCGCGCTCAATACGACCGGTTGCTACAGTACCACGACCAGTGATTGAGAACACATCCTCTACCGGCATCAGGAAGGGCTTGTCGATATCACGTTCCGGTTCAGGAATATAAGTATCAACTGCTTCCATCAAATCAAGAATCGGTTGGATCTTGGCATCATCTTCCGGATTTTCAAGAGCCTGCAATGCACTACCAGTAATTACTGGAATGTCATCACCTGGGAATTCGTACTGACTCAACAATTCACGCACTTCAAGCTCAACCAGTTCGAGCAATTCAGGATCATCTACCTGATCTGCTTTGTTCAAAAATACTACCAAATAAGGTACGTTTACCTGACGGGCAAGCAATACGTGCTCACGGGTCTGAGGCATAGGGCCATCTGCCGCGCTTACTACCAGGATCGCTCCGTCCATCTGCGCTGCACCGGTTACCATATTCTTTACATAGTCAGCGTGACCCGGACAGTCAACGTGGGCATAGTGACGATTTTTACTCTCATATTCAGCATGGTGCACATTAATCGTTAATCCACGTGCCTTTTCTTCCGGCGCATTGTCAATTTCATCATAAGATCTAGCCTGGGCCAGTCCTTGACGGCTCAATGTCTGAGTAATCGCTGCCGTCAAAGTGGTCTTACCATGATCTACGTGACCAATTGTACCAATATTCACATGAGGCTTTGTTCGCTCAAACTTTTCCTTTGCCATAAATTGCTCCTTTGAGCTAAATTAATTCAATCCAATTTCTTGTAACGTTTCTTACTGCTGAGCCCACGACCAGGATTGAACTGGTGACCTCATCCTTACCAAGGATGTGCTCTACCGACTGAGCTACGTGGGCAACTCTTGCGAGCGGGAGACGGGACTCGAACCCGCGACCAACAGCTTGGAAGGCTGTGACTCTAGCCAACTGAGTTACTCCCGCCAAAAACGTTCTCTTTTCTCTACTGCCTACTGCTACAAAAAAAGATCGGCTCAGCATCATTTGATTGTAGAGATTCCGAGTCCGATCATTTTGTGGGGAGGGGAGGATTCGAACCTCCGAAGGCGTCGCCGACAGATTTACAGTCTGTTCCCTTTGACCGCTCGGGAACCTCCCCGTTCACGTTACTTGAGAGCCACCAGCAGGAATCGAACCCGCGACATCCTCATTACAAGTGAGGCGCTCTACCTGCTGAGCTATGGTGGCGGCAAAATGTCGTGAACTAACAAGCCTTTTAATTTAGAACATTTTATTGAAAAATCAAGTACTTTTTTTAATTTAATGAGTTTTTTTTACTTTTTTACGCTCCAAGACGTCTTTTCTTTACCATCCTTAATCAAAACACCTCTATTTTGCATCTCATCACGAATCAGATCAGACAATTGCCACTCTTTTTTTTCACGCAATTCTCTTCTAATCTCAAGCAACAAATCTATAAATGGCGCCGCTTCAACATCCGACTCTTCTTTTTCAAAAGACAAACCTAAAACATTTTCAGACAAATCCCTAAATGTTTCATTCAGTACCATTAAACTCTGCTTTGTCTCCAGGGTTCCCTCCTGCACTCGCTTGTTTATCTCTTTACTAAAATCAAACAAGGTGCCAATAGCATTGGGAGTATTAAAATCATCATTCATATCAGCTTCAAATTGCTTGCGGTATTTAGCGGCTATTTCTTTAATTTCATCACTTGCATCTCCGTCAACAACCTGCCCTATCATACTGGTAAGATTATTAACGGTTTGGACCAATCTCTCAAGACCCTGCCCGGCAGCTGTAATTGCCATATCACTAAAATCAACAGGGCTCCTGTAGTGAGACTGCATCACAAAAAACCTGATTTGCTGGCCAGAAAATTTGCTCAAAGCGTCAGATACAGTGGTAAAATTGCCCAGTGATTTACTCATTTTTACACCATCAACCATTACCATATTGTTATGCATCCAATATTTTACAAATGACTTACCGGTTAGGGCTTCACTCTGAGCTATTTCACATTCATGGTGTGGAAACTGATTTTCCATACCTCCACCGTGAATATCTAAACTCTCACCCAAATACTTCATTGACATGGCTGAACATTCCAAATGCCAACCGGGATACCCTCTACTCCAGGGACTGTTCCATTGCATGATATGTTCCGGTTCAGCCTTTTTCCAGATCGCAAAATCTGCAGGATTCTTTTTTTCATCCAAAACATCTACTCTGGCTCCCGCCTGTTGATCTTCTACTTTTCGCCCCGAAAGCTTTCCATAATTGGGCCATTTATCAACATCAAAATAAACAGACCCTTTCGACTCGTAAGCATATCCCTTTGCCAGCAATTTTTCAACAAACTCTATCTGCTCAGGGATATGAGCGGCAGCATGCGGGGAAATATCGGGCCTCATAACATTCAATGCATCCATCGCCTGAAAATATGCATGTGTATATTTTTCAACAAGTTCCATGGGTTCAACTTTTTCACGCTCTGCTCGTTTCAATATCCGATCTTCACCAGAATCCAGCAGATGTCCCACATCTGTTATATTTTGAACATATCTTACATTATATCCAAGGTACCTTAAATAGCGCACAACAATATCAAATGACACATAACTCTTTGCATGCCCAATGTGGGGATAATCATAAACTGTCGGGCCGCAAACATACATAGATACACGACCCTCCTGAATTGGGACAAATTCTTCTTTTTGACGACTCAAACTATTATAAATATTTAATCCCATAAACTTACCTTTGTCTATTCATTTATCAAAGCAACAGCATGCACAGCAATTCCTTCTCCGGTTCCAGTAAAGCCTAAACCTTCAGTGGTAGTAGCTTTGACAGAAACATACGCTATATCAATTTTCAAGCTGTTTGCAAGATTTTCTCTCATTTTTTGTATAAATGGTGCCAGCTTGGGACGTTGAACAACAACAGTTGCATCCACATTTCCCACACTAAATCCTTTTTTCTTCAACAGGGCAACAACATGCTCTAACAGCAAAATACTGGAAGCCCCCTTGTATTGGGGATCCGTATCAGGAAAATGTTTTCCAATATCGCCCAGCGCAACAGCACCCAACAACGCATCACTAACAGCATGGCATAACACATCAGCATCTGAATGGCCCAAAAGACCCAACTCGAACGGTATTTTAACACCTCCCAAAATCAAATCCCGATTTGGCACCAATCGATGCACATCATAACCATGACCAATACGCATATTAACCTATAAATTTTTCTGCAATCAAAAGATCTTCAGGAGAAGTGATCTTTATATTCGAATAATCACCTTCAACAATAGCGACCTTGCTACCAATTTGCTCAACCAAATAAGCGTCATCAGTACCAAACAAATTTTCCGCAACTGCCTTATCATAAGCCCGTCTTAACAGATCAATACTAAAGACCTGTGGCGTTTGCACCAACGCCAATGAATCCCGGTCCAATGTATCTTTTACAAAACCATCCCGATTCACTTTTATAGTATCTTTGGGCTTAACTGCGAGTATTGCAGCTCCATGCAATTTGGCTGCTTTAACTACATTTATTATTTTTTCTGCACTTACAAATGGCCGAACTCCATCATGAATGGCTATCCACTCTACATCACTACTGACTACATTCAAACCATTAAATACAGAAATATATCGTTCATCACCACCAGCCACAACTGATCGCAATTTTGATATATTCCACTGGAATTTAATTGTATTTTCCAGCTCCTCATACCCAAATGTTGGGCCTACCACAACAATTTCATCAATCACTTTACAATTTTGAAAAACCTCTAATGTATATTGCAGAAGAGGTTTTCCATGAATTGAAATAAATTGCTTCTTCACAGGCCCACCAATACGCGTACCAGAGCCGGCAGCAGCTATAATCGCAGCAATCTTGGACAATGATCACACCTTTATTATTTAACCATCATCGCATCGCCATAGCTGTAAAAACGAAATTTTTCCCGAATAGCTTTTCGGTATGCTTTAAAAATCAAATCTCTTCCGCCAAACGCAGAAACCAGCATCAATAAAGTAGAGTTTGGTAAATGAAAGTTGGTAACAAGCCTGTCAACAATTTTAAAATCATAAGGGGGATAAATAAACTTGTCTGTCCATCCACTGCTCGCCTTGGCCCATCCTTCAGATGTTACACTGGTTTCCAATGCACGCACAACACTGGTACCAACGGCAATTACTTTTTTCTTGTTCTCTTTGGTTTCATTAATCATTTCGGCAGCTTCCTGGGTGATCTCATAAAACTCCGAGTCCATTTTGTGGCGTCCCAGATCTTCAACCACAACAGGTCTGAAACTTCCCAAGCCTAAATGTAATACCAGAGGAACAATTTTTACACCTTTTTTCTCAATTTTAGACAACAACTCTTTGGTAAAATGCAAACCAGCGGTGGGAGCAGCAACAGCTCCTCGTACACGAGCATAAACAGTTTGATAGCGGTCTTTATCCATGGGTTCAGGTTCACGTTTAATGTATGGGGGCAAAGGAGACTTGCCAATCTGATCAACTACTTTATAAAGGTCTCCGTCAAAATTAAAGCGGACTACTCGCCCACCAGAGACAGTATTATCTATTACATCGCAAGAGAGTTCTTTGCCAATGCTTAACCGATTTCCAACACGGACCTTTCTGGCTGGTTTAACCAATACTTCCCAAAGCCCTTGTTCCAATTCACGCAATAAAAAAACTTCAACCCGGGCATCGGTTTTGTCTTTTGTACCTTCCAACCTTGCCGGAAATACCTTGGTTTCGTTTAAAACAAGACAATCGCCTTCTTCCATATAACTGACAATGTCTTTAAATACATGTTCCTCAAAGGATTCTTGTTCACGATCAACAACCATCATACGACTTTTATCACGTTTTTCTTCCGGGTACTGCGCAATCAGCTTTTCAGGCAGGTTGTATTTAAAATCGGATAGCTTCATTATGTGGCCACCTCCATATACATTAATAATTAATTCATTTGTTTAATCAAAAAATCCCGGTTGACCGCTATCCCGGCGCTTTCGATTAAAGTGTTGATAAGCGATGTCTGTTGCGGTCCTGCCACGCGGGGTTCGGTTTAAAAATCCTTTCTGAATTAAATAGGGCTCATATACACCTTCTATGGTATCACTTTCTTCACCTATTGCAACAGCAAGTGTACTGAGACCAACCGGACCGCCATTAAATTTATCAATGACAGAAAGAATAATACGCTTATCCATGTCGTCTAGGCCCTCTTCATCTACATCGAGACGCAACAAAGCCTCTTTTGTAATTTCCATATCAATAATATTTTTACCTTCAATTTGAGCAAAATCTCTTACACGACGAAGTAACCGATTAGCAATTCGTGGAGTGCCGCGAGAGCGTCCGGCTATTTCTAATGCCGCATCATTATCAATAGACATTTCAAAAATCTTTGCAGAACGCTTTACAATTTTGCTCAAATCAAGCGGCTGATAAAAATCAAGTCTGAACGAAACACCAAACCTGGCCCGGAGAGGTGACGTTATAAGCCCTGCACGTGTTGTTGCCCCTATTAAGGTAAATCTGGGCAGTTTCAACTGAACAGTACGCGCATTGGCTCCTTTATCTATAATAATATCCAGAGAAAAATCTTCCATCGCCGGATACAAATACTCTTCAATAACGCGGTTTAAACGATGTATCTCATCAATAAACAAAACATCCCGTTCTTTTAAATTTGTCAATATACCCGCCAAATCAGCAGGTCGTTCCAAAGCAGGGCCAGATGTAACCTTAACCTTGCTCCCCAACTCGTTAGCTATTATATTGGCAAGCGTGGTTTTGCCCAATCCCGGAGGACCATGAAACAATACATGATCAAGAGGTTCACTGCGCGCATTTGCAGCTTTAATAAAGACCTCTAAATTGGATTTCAATTTGCTTTGACCTACAAAATCCTGTAATGACAATGGTCGTAGTGATAAATCGATATCTCCTTCACCTGTCAACGGCTCGGGATATGTTGGGCGCTCTTTATAATCCAAATCTACCTAACTATTTAATGCTATTCTGATCAATGTTTCAACATTTTCACAATCCGGATTCAAAACGATAGCTTTTGAAACAGCCTTATCTGCTTCTGTTGCTGAATAGCCTAATGCGGATAATGCTAAAACAGCTTCATCTTTAAAACCAATATCCGCAACACGAATTGCAGAGTTGCCTAACTCTAAATCTCCAGTTTTCTTTTTTGCAACGGATTGCAAATCAAGTATTATTCGTTGTGCTGTTTTTTTACCCAAACCCTTAATTTTTACCAGTGCATTTTCATCGGCTTCGGCTATATAATGATACAACTCGACAATTTCTGCACCAGACAAAATACCCATCGCTAACTTGGGCCCAACTCCACTCACAGATAATAGGTGCAAAAACAACTCGCGCTCTTCCCGAGTGGAAAAACCAAAAAGAGTCAAAGAATCTTCTTTTACATGCAAATGTGTTTCCAGGTGCGCCTGTTCACCTTTATCGCCAAGCGATGCAAAAGTCGCCAAAGAAATTAACAAATGAATGCCAATTCCTCCCTTGTCAATTACTATATATGCGGGTGACTTTTCAGCTATCTTGCCTTGTATATAAGATATCATAGAATCAATATTCATCAGTTTTGTAACGGAACGCATGGCAAATTGCAATACCCAACGCATCAGAAGCATCAAGAGGTGAAATAGTTTCAGTGACCTGCAAAATATTTTGTACCATCTTTTGCACTTGCTCCTTTGATGCACCACCAAATCCGGTAATGGCTTGTTTTACTTCTCGGGGTGAGTAATAAGAAACCGGTAATTCAGCTATTGCTGCTGATACTACTGCGGCACCTCGTGCATGACCCAATTGAATCGCTGATTTCACATTATGGCCATAAAATATATCTTCAAATGCAACACAATCAGGGTTGTACTGGTTTAAAAGATCCTGAACGCGAATATAAATCTCTTTTAATCGACAAGTAAAATCAGACTTTGCTTTTAACCGTATACATCCGTATTCTACTAGCCGAACTTCCTCATCAAAATCAACTATACCATAACCAGTTACCACACTTCCTGGGTCAATTCCCATTACTCGCATGTTTATAAATTCATGGCTTCAATAACACTGTCATCTATATCAAAGTTTGAATACAAATTCTGAACATCATCGTGATCTTCCAAAGCATCCATCAATTTTAATACAGACTCGGCTGATTTGCCTTCCACTTTAACAGTGTTAGCAGGTTCCATGGTAATTTCTGCACTTTCATAAGGAATATTATTTTCTTCAAGAGCAGATTTCACTGTTTCCAATGCAGCAACATCTGTAGATACCCGGAAAACACCTTCTTCCTGATCAATGTCTTCTGCTCCTGCATCAAGAGCAGCCATCATCAAATCATCTTCGGTGGTTGCACTTTCATCAACTATAATCACACCCTTTTTAGAAAACATCCATGCAACACTGCCATTTTCACCCAAACTGCCACCATATTTAGACAATAAATGCCGTATTTCAGCAACGGTTCTATTCTTATTGTCCGTCAGCACATCTAGATAAACAGCAACACCTGCGGGACCATATCCTTCATATGTTAATTCTTCATAATTAACACCAGGCAACTCACCGGTTCCACGCTTGATCGCTTTATCAATGTTGGCTGATGGCATGTTAGCACCTTTGGCTGCCTGAATGGCAGAACGCAATCGAGGATTGGCATTTTCATCTCCACCGCCGTGACGGGCAGCAATGGTAATTTCCTTAATCAGACGGGTAAACAACTTGCCGCGCTCAGCATCTGCCTTTCCCTTTTTACGCTTAATGGTGCTCCACTTGGAATGTCCTGACATAAAATCTCCTGTTTTATTCTCCGCAATAACAAAATAACACGGAACTCGATCATATTAACAAATAAATTCAATTTAAACACAGAAAATCCGTGACCTTGAATATAGTAAAATTTTTCGCAAATTTCAAGGGAAATATAACAAAGAATGTAGTTTAATGCATGTATTCAGATCAGGGTACGATTATGTTCATGTCCTCGTTATCTTCTCCTTCTTCACTTTGCAAAACCGGAGAACGAAACACATTGGTTCTAACTACCCAGGCCTCATTGAAATTCTTATCTGCCGCTTCTTCCTGCAAAATGTTTGCATCGAAACGGGTTAAGCAATCCCCTATTCTTATTTTATAATATGGATCATCAAAGATTACATATACATTTTCTCTAAATGTAAGCATGGCATCTAATTTAACTGTACGGGCTTCTGCTTCATATCGGGTTGATATTAACTGAACCCGATACCCGGGAACCATCTCGTCGGAATTAGTAGAGTCTACTTTATCCTCTTTCATAAATTGATCCAACTTGTATGTTGTAACGGAAGACTTTTGTTCAACAGGTAAAGAGTAATCATTTAATGTTAATGGATTGAAATCTTCATTCATTACCACTTTAGTTTTTTTTTCATCTGGTACTACTGCAACGGTCTTTGGTGTTGATGCACACCCTGCAACCATGAGAATTCCCGCAAATAAAACAACATACAATTTAGCTTTATAAAACATAAATAATCCTGTAAATTTTTAAAAAAATTAAACTATTTTGGCAATAAATGTATTCATTTGACTGTTAAAAATCAATATAAAACTATCGATTTTGTTTTCAACACAAATAGTACTTGACATTAATTCAGAAACACATTATTATATTAAGCAGTGGATTATAAAGATATATGGGAGCATAACGATATGACTACATCTGATATTAATCTGCCGGAATCGATGGACATGATGAATTCATCCCAGTTGGATGAATTAATGAAACAGCTTGAACAAACAGTCAATACTGATGAACAAGACATACGATCTTTATTAATGCTGGGAAATGGCTATTATTTACGAGGCAAGATTTCATCCGCAATTGAAGTCTTTGAAAAAGCCATTATAGTTAATCCGGAACTCCCCTACGCATATTACTATCTAGGTGTTTCTCATTATCGCCAACTAAAGCTCTGGGATGCAAAAAATGCTCTAAAAAAAGTAATTGAATTAGCTCCTGAAATGCTAATGGCATATTACTGGTTGGGCATGACATACTGGCATCTTGGCAAATATCACAAAGCCCGCAAGGCTTTTGAAACATTGCTTGAGAAAAAAGCAGATTCACCCATGGCACATTATCATGCTGCATTATCCTGCATTGAAGAACAATGCTACCACTGCGCTTTGGAACATCTTGAAGAGTTATTAAAGATTGGTAGTGAAGATTCACGTGTTTACTATCATCTTGGAAACGTCTATTACCGTCTAAGACGTATTCCTGAAGCGATTAACGCATACAAACATGGTCTCGAACTCAGCCCCAATAATAGCAAAATTATTGATGCGTTACAATATCTGACCGAAGTTCAAGAACCGTAACTCTCAAATTTTACAATTCTGACAATCCCTGGCTTTAATTGCCATCCACTGGCAATAATAGGGATTTCGTATATTTAGTAAAAATTTTTTAACTATACAAACAAGGAGGGATCATGGCTGAAGTGAATTCTGACTGGAGAATTTTATCAAAACAACAAAAACATCCTTTGATCGATGTTCAAGAACCAAACTTGATGCGTGATATATTTCCCTATTCCGAGATTCCCAAAACCGTATTTGACGGTGAAATAGTAGACGCCAAGCCTGCTAAAGATATCTGGATTACGGACACAACTTTTAGAGACGGACAACAGGCGCGTCCCCCCTATACACCCGAGCAAGTATCAAAGCTGTTTGATCTTATCAGCAAACTTTCGGGACCCAAAGGTGTAATTCGACAATCCGAGTTCTTTATTTATTCGGAAATGGATAGAGAAATTCTTGAAGAAGTTCGCAACAAAGGGTTGGAATTTCCACAGGTTACCTCGTGGATTCGCGCTAATCCTGCTGATTTTGAACTTGTGAAAAGTGTGGGCATTAAAGAAACCGGTATGTTGACATCTATATCCGATTATCACATTTTTATGAAATTTAAAAAAACACGTCGCCAGGTATTGGATGCTTTTATGGGTGTTGTTCAGGCAGCCGCTGATGCAGGTCTGGAAGCCATCAGATGCCATTTTGAAGATATTACCCGTGCCGATTTCTGGGGTACGGTTGTTCCCTTTGCAGAAGAATTAATGAACTTTTCAGCAAAGTCGGGATTAAAGATAAAAATCCGCTTATGCGATACAATGGGTTACGGACTCCCCTATCCCGGTGTAGCACTTCCGCGCTCTATTCGCAAGATTGCATACTTTTTACAGCGTGAAGTAGGCATCACCTCAGAGAACCTCGAATGGCATGGACACAATGACTTTCATAAAGTTCATGCAAATTCAGTCACGGCATGGTTGTCCGGTGTTTCAGGAGTAAATGGTACAATTCTTGGATTCGGTGAAAGGACTGGTAACTCTCCGGTAGAAGCACTGGCAGTAGAATATGCCTCTCTAACAGGCGGCACTAACGGAATGGATCTTACCGCTATCACTGAAATTGCAGAATACCTCAAAGAGATAGGTACTGTAATACCCAACAACTATCCCTTTGTAGGTGAACGCTTTAATGTTACAATGGCAGGAATTCACGCCGATGGTGTGATTAAAAATGAAGAAATTTATAACATTTTTGATACGGATAAAGTATTAAATCGGCCAATTGGTGTAAATCTTACCAATCGTTCCGGAATAGCAGGCGTAGGTTTTTGGGTAAACCGTGAACTTAAAAAACGTGGTTTACCTCCTGTAGACAAGAGAAATCCTCAGGTTGCAAAGATATTTGAATGGGTTGAAGAGCAATATGAAAATGGTCGGGTAACTTCAATTTCTCCTGAGGAAATGATGAAGCAGTTTGAACTCTATTTCGCAGACAAGGTAGAGTGAGCGCAAAAGATAAGAAAACAGAAAAGATTGATTGGAAAACCATAGACAAAGTATTTGTTTATGGTTCTCTGAATAATGATTATTATCTGGAATTGCTGACGGGTACCAAACTGTTGAGTGAAAAAGGTTTGTTAATTAATCACCGTCGTGTTCAACCGGAAAACAGCTTTACCTTTGCGCTTCCCTGGAAAGGATACAGCATTGAGGGCAGGGTTCTGTACAATGTAACACCAGATATACTAGAAAAACTCGATGCTTACGAGGCCGAAGGCAGTTTGTATAAACGCAAAGTTGCCCAAATTCAAGTTAATGATAAAGTAATTGATTCTTTTGTATATATTGGCAAGCCCAGATCTATAAAGCCATATATCGACAAAGGATTCCAGGAACGGGACCGTATTGAAGAATTTGTTGAAAGCAATGTAAACCGCTATGTTGAACAAAAAGCAGACATGCTGCTCAATTATGATCGAGAATCTCTTCCGCTCAAAGTAACAAGAGAATTGCTTTCTGAAGAAGTGCATAGCATTTTACGCCAATATTTTCAAGACACAGGTATTCCTGCATTTATTATCAAACATGAAATAGAAAAAGCTAGCATTCCCCGCTTGAATTGGTTAAAGACCGACAGAAAAGCAATAAAGTATGCAGACAATTACATGAAGCTTGCACTCAATTTCATGATATTTAATCAACTTGAAGAAAAATTCAGGAATGATTACAGGGGCCAGGTAAATGTTGCAGACGAGTTTTACATCCACACCCTTTCTGCTACAATGGCGCTAAAGCTACTGGTCAATCAAAAGCAACATTTATCCAGTGCTATTTCTCACCTGGAAGTAGACAGATACAATCCTGATATTTTATATACAGACTATGCTGCTGCCGCAATAATCATTGCAGAAGAATTGTATGACCCCACCAAAGCAGACGAAATAGTAAAATGGCTTAAAAAGAATCGTCACATTGGCTCCCTACCATTGGGAGCAGAACTGGAATTTTCCAATATCGGTTATCGTGCTGTAAATTCCAAAGAAGGTGAAGATCCGCTTTACGACTCTTTTTATTATTTCTATAAATTTGATATCATGCGCAGAGGGTGGAAACTTGGTGCACATGTGGATGATCATGGATTCCTGACATCATCAAACGTCAGAACCCGTGGCTTTCTTGAACTAGCTTTTGGAAGGTATAAATTACTGGGAGATGTATCCAAACCCGCAACCCAGGACCCCTGGGTACTTTCCCAAATGATTGATTTGGCGGTTAGATACTTAGACATCAAACCGCACAGCCTGCATCTCAGTATACAGTTACCTCCAAATCAAGAATTTAAAGAAATTGATAATCCGGATTATTTCCTCTGTCTCCTTTTACTTGGTGGTGACTTGCGTGAAGATAGGAATGGTATTTTGAGGGAAATGCGTATTCATCAACGGGAAATTGATCACGAAGAAACCGGGCTCAATTTTTCGCGATTAAACAAACACCATACAGTACCAGATGATAACAAATGGACTCCTGTTGTAGAATACCAATTTTCCAGATTGTTTTATGAATATGATTATCAGCCTTTAATCATGGCGTTAAAGGGATTTCAGCAAGAATTAAATCCATATCCATTTAAATCTTGTAACACTTTACCAAAACCGGATTATTTTGAACCCATAGAAGCAATGCTTTTTAAATGGGCCGACAAGCCCAAACCCGTTTCCGCAAAAAGCATTGAAGACTTTATAACTACAATAGAAAAAGGATTGGAAAAAGAGTCTGAAAGCATGGGCAAAGAATACAGTAAATATTCGCAGCGTATCATTGGCAGAATTGAAGAGCAACTGAAACGGAGAAACAGGAGAATCAAAAAGCATGACACACTGCACAAACAGTAATCTCAAACGTGTCATCAAAGAACACCGCGATGATCTGATAAACAGAATTTGTAATAAACTGCAAAAAATGTCAGAATCACATTATGAGATTATTGACTTTGAACGTCATCAGGAACGCGAAGAAGAATTTCTTGATATAATGCTCAAAGTAATTGCCGATTGTGATGACAAACCATTAATTCAATATATGGAAAATCTTGCAAACAAACGCTCAAATGAAGGCTATACATTGGAAGAAGTACAAAAAGCCATCCGTATATTTGAGAATGAATTCTGGAGTATGCTTACCACTTGCTATCCTTTATCTGAAGAACTGGTGGAATTATTAACGGAATGTAACAGGGCATTTGCTGTCGCAAGAGACAACTTTGCCAAATATTATGTTTCTAAAACTTTGGATATTCAAAATGAATTAAATACCTTAAAAGAGCGTTTTTATATATATAAAAAAGATCGCAAAGATTTTTCCGATGACCAAAATGTTTATTAAAACATGGGACCCCAATCAACACAGGAGTTATTATGAGTGAAAAAGCAATTGAAAAAGCAAAAGAACATCTAGGAACACTGATTGCGGAACAGCTTGAACGCGTAGAAAAGATGAAACAAGCTGAAGACTGGATTGATTATAGTAAATTATCACCAATCAAAATCGGTTTCTGCTGGGGAGATGGCATAGGTCCCATCATTTCTCAGGAAACCCAACGCCTTTTAGAGATTCTTCTCAAAGATGAAATTGCCAAAGGCAAACTTGAATTCACACCCATTGAAGGTTTGACCATTGAAAATCGTGTTGAGCATATGAAAGCAATTCCAGATGATGTTCTGAAAGAGCTCAAAGCATGTCACGTCATCCTTAAAGCGCCAACAACAACTCCGGAAAAAGGCGGGCCCTACCCCAACATTGAAAGCGCAAATGTTGCTATGCGTCGTGAACTGGACCTGTTTGCCAATGTTCGCCCGGTCAAAGTTCCAAAAGAAGGCTTGAACTGGACTTTCTTTCGTGAAAACACTGAAGGTGCCTATGTGCTAGGTAGTAAAGGCCTTATGGTAACTGATGACCTTGCAATGGACTTTAAGGTTATTTCCAAACAAGGTGCAGAGCGTATCATTCGTATGGCATTTGATTACGCACATAAAACAGGCCTGAATGACGTTACTGTTGTAACCAAAGCCAATGTTGTAAAAACAACTGACGGTCTTTTCCTTGAAACTGCTGAGCGCGTAGCTAAAGATTATCCCAATGTTAAATGGGAAGGTTGGTATATTGACATTATGACCGCCAAGCTGGTTGACCCCAAACGCCGCACCCAGTTTAAGGTTATGGTTCTTCCCAACCTCTATGGTGACATTTTAACTGACGAAGCTGCTGAATTCCAGGGTGGCGTTGGTACCGCGGGAAGCGCTAATATTGGTAAACGTTATGCAATGTTTGAAGCAATTCATGGTTCAGCTCCTCGTATGATTAAAGAAGGACGCGGGAAATATGCAGATCCTTCAAGCCTGATCCGTGCCGCAGCAATGATGCTTGAACATATCGGATACATTGAAAAAGCTGATCAACTTGGCAAAGCTCTTGAAATATGCCAGCAATTTGAGAAAAAAATGATCATTACTGGTCGTGACAATGGCGTAACCGGACGTGAATTCTGCGATTACATCCTGGAAACAGTTCAACTGCCTGATCTAGACGAAAAATACAAACAATATACTGCTTGATTAAAATAAAGCTTACAAACATCCGGTCAGAATATACGCTGGCCGGATGTGATTTTTAAAATGATCAATAGTCATTTTATATAATATATACCGGGGCTCATATTTCCCCTGGGTTGCGTATGAGTTGATTTATCTCAACCTGTTTGCAGTACACATCAAAATCATACAACAGGAAACAAATTTACATTATTTAATTGATTTTCAGAGAAAATTAATTATTTTAAATTATAGGTTCTTTTCTACCAAGTTCTTAACCATTACAATTACAAGACTTAAAGTGAGAATTCTGATGAAAGTCGCCCTTTTTATTCCATGTTTATCCGAACATTTATACCCGGAATCGGCTATTTCTATGGTCAAAGTTCTTGAGCACATTGGCGCTGAAATAGAATATGTAAATGATCAAACCTGCTGCGGACAACCCGCTTTTAATTCCGGATATCGTAAACAAGTTGTACCTGTAGCTGAAAGATTCATTAAACTCTTTCAGGGCAAAGAATATGTTGTCTCCCCTTCTGGTTCCTGTGTAACCATGGTAAGGAAATTCTATCACGAACTTGATATTAATCCACAATTGCATTCAGCAAGAGACGAACTAAGTAGCAAAATCTTTGAATTTACAGAGTTTCTAATCAAAGTTGTGAATATGGATAAAGTGGATGGCACATTCAGCCATAAAGTAACATATCACGACTCTTGTCATGCTCTTCGTGAATTAGGCATCAAAGAACAACCTCGCAAATTATTAAAATCCATCAAAGGAATTGATTTTGTTGAAATGGAAAAATCAGATACCTGTTGTGGATTTGGTGGCACCTTTTCTTATAAATACGCAGACATGTCAATTTCCATGGTTGCAAGAAAATGTAAATATATAGATGAAAGCGGTGCAGATTATGTGACAAGTACAGATTCAAGTTGTTTAATGAATATTGATGGCTACCTACGAAAACACAATATGAAAGCCAGAGCAATACACATTGCAGATATTTTAGCCCAGAGCATGAATTTATAACAGCAGGTTTATTATGAATCTTTCACCTACAAAAACAAAAACATATGTCAAAGAAGCACTGCTAGACAGTCGATTAAGAGCATCTGTAGATAAAGCAACACAAACATCATTAGCAAAACGTAACGACAAAAAAGAACAAATTCCCTATTGGGAGGAATTACGTTACAAAGCCCACTCCATTAAACGAGATGTTATGGAGCATTTGGATACCTATCTGGAAACATTTGAAAAAAAATGTATTTCCAATGGTATTCATGTTCATTGGGCAGCAAATGCCAAAGAAGCCCGACAGATTATATTAAACATTGCTCGCGAAAAACACGCCAAAACCATTGTAAAATCAAAATCTCTTACCACCGAAGAATTGCACCTCAATGATTTTCTTATTGAAAATGATCTCGAGACGCTAGAGACAGATTTAGGTGAATATATTGTACAATTGTTGGGTCAAATTCCTTCTCACCTTACAGCTCCGGCATTACACTTAAACCGGCAGGATATTGGCAAGGTTTTTCATGAAAAATTAGGTATTGATTATACTGAAGATCCTAACGAATTGCTTACCATAGCCAGAAACACACTAAGAGAAAAATTTCTCAATGCAGATATTGGCATTTCAGGTGTAAATTTCGCTGTTGCAGATTCTGGCTCGGTAGTTGTCGTTGAAAATGAAGCAAATGCCCGTCTGACTGTTGGTGTCCCCAAAACACATATAGCGGTTATGGGAATTGAAAAGATCATTCCCAATATGAATGATCTGGCCGTTTTCCTCAAGCTATTAGGTCCCAGCGCAACAGGACAAAAAGCTTCTGTTTATGTAAATATTGTTGGCGGCCCTGCTTTTCCTAAATTAAAAGAAGGTCCGGAAGACATGCATATAGTTCTCTTGGACAATGGCCGGTCCAAAATGCTAGCTGATCCTGAACTGCGCGAATCCCTTTTTTGCATTCGGTGTGGAGCATGCCTTAACGTATGCCCCATTTATCAACAAATAGGTGGCCACGCGTATGGTTGGGTGTATATGGGCCCCATAGGTATTACTTTGATTCCCCAATATCTCGGAGAAAAAGAAGGCAAATATTCTCCCTACCTGTCTAGTTTATGTGGAGCCTGTTTCGAAATCTGTCCGGTTAGAATCAATATCCCTCACCATCTGTTAAAGCTCCGCAATAATGTAGTGGAAAAGGGATATTCTATGAAAATTGAAAAAATAGGCATGGACATTTGGGCATTTCTTGCCAGACACCCAAAACTTTATAGATTTGCAACATGGTTCCCGGGAAAAATTCAAATGTTATTACCCAAAGGACAGTCATTTCCTGCTCCCGGATATACCAAAGAACGTGCCCTTGGCAAATTTGATAATAAAGGGTTCAGAAAACGCTTTTTAGAAATGAAAAATAAATAATTGCTTGATAAATTAATCGAACCTCAAGGTCTTTTTCGTACCTTTTGTGTTTTTCGTTGTTTAATCTCAGAATATTAACAAAAATTTGGAAACCGATAATGCCAAGTAGAGAGAAAATCTTGAATGCCATAAAAAAGGCAGTTAAAACCTCATCCCATTTGCCGGATAAACCGGAATATGTTGAAAAAAAGATTGAATCCAAATTAACAGCCATAACACCCTTGGATGATAAAGGATTAAAAGAACAGTTTGAAAAAGAACTGCAAGCAGTTTCAGCAGAGTTTGTAACTGTTTCCAGTGAAAAAATACTGGTTGAGCATCTTTATAGAGACTTGCTTGCAGGAAACAATAGTACAATTGCATTTATGGGCACAGATAGCATTTTTTCACAAATGTCAAATTTATCAGACATTCAATGTACAAATACTGTTGACATTCCTGAACAGGACAGAAAATCAACACTGGCAAATATACAGGCATCGTTGGTAAGTGTAGATTATGCAATTGCAGATGTTGCTTCACTGGTTGTATTGCTTGACAATATACCCAGCTTATATCCTCACTTTTTACCTGACAGTATCTATGTGATTGTCAAGCCCGATCAACTTGTTGCCAATATGTTTGAACTCATGGAAATCATTCCGGATGAAAAGAAAAAAAATATGCTTTTTATTACGGGGCCCAGCCGCACAGCGGATATAGAAAAAATATTAATTTTGGGTGCTCATGGCCCACGTAAATTAACAGTTTATTGGTTAGAATCTTAAACATGAAAGATTAAACATGTCTTTAAAACAAAATTCTTTTGACGCAAAATCTCCCATTAAAACAGCCGGGGGCACCGCGTACATGTACGCGTTACAAGCATTGGAAAATAAAAGTGGTATTGCAGTTTCCAAACTTCCTTTCAGTATTAAAATATTACTGGAATCTGTTTTACGTAATTGTGACAATTCCATAATAAATGAGCAGGATGTTCTCAACCTTGCGCAATGGCAGGCATCTAATCCTTCTTTAAAAGAAGTTCCTTTTAAACCAGCACGAGTCATTCTGCAGGATTTTACCGGTGTACCCTCTCTGGTTGACCTGGCTGCAATGCGCTCAGCAATGAAGCGACTGGGCGGAGATCCACAAAAGATCGAACCCCTCATCCCCTGCGATCTGGTAATTGATCATTCTGTACAGATAGACAGTTTTGGCGAAGCACGTTCTCTCGTATTTAATATGGATTTAGAATTTAAACGTAACCGCGAACGTTACGAATTCCTCAAATGGGGTCAACAGGCATTCAAAAAATTTGGTGTTGTCCCTCCCGGTGTTGGTATTATTCATCAGGTAAACCTGGAATATTTTGCCAGAGGCGTATTTACAGACAATTCAGGAACTGAAACACTGGTCTATCCGGACAGTCTTGTAGGAACCGATTCACATACAACCATGATCAACGGCTTGGGTATTGTGGGTTGGGGTGTTGGTGGAATTGAAGCAGAAGCAGTTATGCTGGGCCAACCCCTTTATATGCTCGCACCGCAAGTGGTAGGATTCAAACTATCCGGTGCTGTTCCACAAGGTGCAACCGCAACTGATATTGCACTCAAAGTTGTAGAAATGTTGAGACAAAAAGGCGTTGTAGGCAAATTTGTAGAATTTTATGGTCCGGGTGTAGGCAGCATGAGTTTACCAGACCGGGCAACAATAGCCAATATGGCACCAGAATATGGTGCAACCATGGGATTTTTCCCAATGGATAACGAAAGCCTCAACTTTTTACGTCGCACTGGTCGTTCAGATGATCTTGTTGATCTTGTAGAACGCTATACAAAAGAACAGGGATTATTCCGTACAGACCAAACACCTGATCCTGAATTCTCAGATACCATAGAATTGGATCTGGGTGATGTTGTGCCCAGTCTTGCCGGTCCCAAACGCCCTCAGGATCGTATCAACCTTTCCGATATGAAAAAAACATTTCAAGATATTTTAACAGCTCCCGCTGAAAAACGTGGATTTAGTCTGGAAGACAAAGACCTTACACGTAAAGCATCTCTTGACATGAATGGTGGCTATGAATTAAAACACGGTTCGGTGGTAATTGCATCCATTACCAGTTGTACAAATACCAGCAATCCATCAGTCATGCTGGGGGCAGGTCTTTTGGCCAAAAAAGCAGTAGAAAAAGGATTAAAAGTCCCGGGTTACGTTAAAACCAGCCTGGCTCCTGGTTCTAGAGTTGTTACAGATTATCTGGACAAAGCAGGACTGACTGAATACCTCGAAAAACTCGGATTTCACACGGTGGGTTATGGTTGCGCAACCTGTATAGGCAACAGTGGTCCATTGCCAGAAGCAGTTTCATCCGCTATCAAAGAACAGGATCTGGTTGCAGCTTCTGTTTTGAGTGGTAACCGTAATTTTGAAGGCAGGGTTAATCCCTATACAAAAGCAAATTATCTTGCATCTCCTCCGTTGGTTGTTGCCTATGCAATTGCCGGTACCGTAGATGTGGATCTTGAAAACGAACCACTGGGTAAAACGTCTTCTGGTGAATCCGTTTATCTCAAAGATATTTGGCCAACACAAAAAGAAATCCTTTCTTATGTAGAAAAAGCTGCTGACGCTAAAGTATTTAAAAAAATGTATGCTGATGTCAATTCTTATAGCCAGCAATGGAATGATATCCCTGTTACTACTTCAGCATTATATCAATGGCAGGCAGATTCCAGTTACATTCAGGAACCGCCCTTTTTCATCGATATGCAACCCAATCCCGAACCCATTTCTTCAATCTACAATGCACGTGTTCTCGCGTTATTGGGTGATTCTGTAACTACAGACCATATTTCTCCTGCCGGGGCCATTCCTGAAGACAGTCCTGCGGCTACATACCTTAAATCAATGGGAATAGAACCTCAAGATTTCAACTCTTATGGATCAAGACGCGGAAACGACAGAATTATGGTACGGGGCACGTTTGGCAATATTCGTTTAAAAAACCTCCTGGCTCCGGGCACTGAAGGTGGCGTAACATTACACTTGCCGGAAAAGCAGCAAATGTGGATATATGATGCCGCAGAAATGTATAAAAAAGAAAATACTCCCCTGGTTGTTTTGGCTGGCAAAGAATATGGCACGGGAAGTTCAAGAGATTGGGCTGCCAAAGGGACCTTGTTGCTGGGAGTAAAAACAGTAATTGCTGAAAGTTTTGAACGTATCCATCGGAGTAACCTGGTAGGAATGGGAGTTCTCCCACTACAATTCAATGAAAACGAATCGGCAAAATCTTTGGGCCTTACAGGTTATGAACAGTATTCCATTCAACTGACAAACGATTTGCAACCCATGCAGGGAATTAATGTTAATGCAGTAGACGAGACCGGTAAAACAACATCATTCACTGTAACACTGCGCCTGGATACACCTGTTGAAATCACATATTACCGTCAGGGAGGTATTTTACAAACCGTTCTGCGTGATATGTTAAAATAAATTCATCAAACATATGAGGTGTAGTGATGCCGACGGTTAAATTTGAAGATCTAAAAGAATTTACTCAAAATATCTTTTCAACATTTAATCTGTCAAGTCAGGACGCGGGGGTTTGTGCTGATATTCTGGTCATGTCAGATCTTCGTGGCATACCTTCACACGGTGTCGCCAGGTTGAAACGATATGTTGACGGAATGGAAAATGGTACCATTTTTCCACAAGCAAAGCCTGAAATAATCAAAGAAAATCCCGTAACAGCTGCAATTGAAGGCAATGCGGGATTAGGGCAACTCAATGGCTATTTTGCAACAAAACTTGCTATTCAAAAAGCCAAAACATCATGCATTGGCATGGTTACTGTAAAAAACTCGAACCATTACGGTATAGCCGGCTATTACAGCATGATGATTCTCAAAGAAAATATGATTGGTATTTCAATGACCAACTCTGCACCTCTGGTAGTACCTACTTTTGGAAAAGAGATGGTAATTGGTACCAATCCAATCAGTTTTGCTGTACCTACTAAGAAAAAGCGCCCCTTTGTTCTGGATATGGCAACATCTGTTGTTCCCAGGGGAAAGCTGGAAGTCTATAATCGCGAACACAAGCAAATGCCTGAAGGTTGGGCAGTTGATACCGAAGGATTGGTTATGACTGATCCCGGAACAGTTTTAAACAATGTATTGCAAAGATTAGGAGGTGGGATCCTACCACTGGGAGGTGCTGGTGAACTATACAGCGGCTATAAAGGATATGGAATGGCAGTCTTGGTTGACGTGCTTAGTGGTGTGCTTTCGGGTGGAGCGTATGCAAACCTGGTCAACAAACCCAAAGACGGCAAACCCGCTCCGGCAAATGTTAGTCACTTTTTTTGGGCAATTGATGTTAACTGTTTTGTTGACTTTGATACATTTACAACGAATATGGATGATCTGGTTGAAAGAATAACCAACTCGGCTAAAGCAAAAGATGAACCCCATATTTATATTCATGGTGAAAAAGAATATAACAAGCACGATGAATATATGAGTAAAGGTATACCCATTCAAGATACGGTATTTAAAACACTGGGTGAAATTGCAGAAAAACGAGGAGTAAATTTCACTCTATAGATCTTTTAAATAATCTCCAGGCGTCTATCACATTTTGAGAGAGAATTTTACTTTCGCGTAGAATTCTCTCTTTGTTTTTTGCTACCAGATTAATCTGTTCAAGTCTAACATGCAGATCAAAAGGGGCTGCTATATGCTTAACATGACCTTTACCTAATTGAACACCTACATCATAAATAACCTGCTTTAACTCTGAAGGATATGTATAGCTTTTATCTATTGATAATTCTTTATAATTGTCTACCCATGAATGTACCCAGAAATTCATATTCCTGAAACGAAAATAACCCAAATGATGAAAAGGCTCATATGCTATGCGAGACTGCCCAACAAGGATTCTGAAAGGATCCTGTTTTTGCCCGGTTTGAATACAATCTATTCCGGTAAGATCCCTGACCTGTTTTATTTCGAGCACAATATCATCATCAGGTTCATCTGTACTGCCATTAACACGAACAACATATTTTAAATCAAGAGCACTTCCAATTCCCATTTTGAGATAACCCATATCGATAACATCATAAAAATCTCTGTTCAAATCAGGATTATCCATCAATGATGTTTCAACATAAAAGCCCATAGCAACAATTATAGAGTCTTTTTCTGTCTGTGGCATGGGGAGCATTATTGAATCAATCCAATCAAAATACGCATCTCTGTCGTGTTTGAATTCTGTTCTGATGTGTTTGGCTATATCCGGTTCCTGTGGAACCAATTCAGGCTTATCAAGCGAATTAATATAACCTAAAATAAACTCGTCAACCAACTCTTCAGTCCTTTCCTCCCACCCAAGCTGAAAACAGGTTAAGCGGAGAGAAACTATAAAACGCATTAAATCAATTATTCCGGGGCCGGTAGAAGAATCATCAAAGTCTGTCAAACCTCTACCCAGATCAGTTACAGCATATTGTTCAAGATGCGCATCACCATGCAGATTTAAAGATGGGGCCTGTTCAACGATATCTTTAAAATGCTCGCAAATATATTGACTAAATTCTATATTAATAAATCTAAAATATCCATGAGGTGAATCTATAATACGTTCAAGCAAAGCAGGATTTTGGTCAAAATCACTTTTGTTTGCTTTTACATAAAGTGGGTTTGTATCTGAATATGATATTGCAAATAAAACCATCACGATTAAGATTGTTATTATGTAACGCATACCACAGGCCTCAAAATATTATAATAAAGAATGTAATGTATTTAATATTTAAATACAATATTGGATTTTTATTACAAAAAAATTACAGAAAAAGCACAAATATCTATAATTTTTAATTTTAAACTTGATTTTAAAGGTTAAATTGTATATATTGATAAGCTTTATTGTTGAAATATAGAATAAATTTCCATACAGGAGTTAAAAATGGCAAAGAAATGTAGCATATGTGGAAAAGGGCCATTAGTAGGTAACAATGTTAGTCACGCACACAATCTATCGAAACGTCGTTGGATGCCAAATCTCAAGAAATTGAGAATTCGCCATGAAGGTTCGGTTAAAAATGCATATGTCTGCACACGTTGCCTTCGTTCTGGTAAGGTTGAAAAGGCCCTGTAATTCCAAAATTTCTTCTATTTATTTATAAAGCTTCTGTTTACAGAAGCTTTTTTCATTTCTAGTGAATAAAAAAAAGGCCCCGTAATTTGGGGCCTTTTTTTGTTTTATAGGCAGCTCGCTCAACAATTGGTTAAACCAATTGTACGAGTTGGGATGTCGAGCGCCATGGGAGTGGGGTTTTCAACTTAATCCAAATCACCAAACATATTCCATTTTTTACGTTTATATGCCGGGATTTGATAATCATCATTAGTATATCCATTCGCAGGCTTGTCATATCCATTAGAACCGTTTGAAGAACTTCCGTACCCATTTGAACCATTATCATGATTCATATTACTGGTATGATCTACGTGCTCAAAACGGGATTCGGGTTTTGGTGTTGGTTCTGGTTTAGGCTCTTCATATCGAGGTTGATTCATTTTTTTAGCCTGATTCACAGATTGCATATCTATATTAGCACTCTGGTTCATTTTTTCATTTATTTTTTCAATTCTATCATATGCCGGAATCTCACGAGGATCAATATTTTCTGAGCCTGAGGGGCTATGTGTTTCATATTTTGGGCGGTTTAATTGACCATACATACCAAAACGTTTTTTCCCACGTTGCGATGCTAATCCGGTTGCAATTACAGTGATGCGAATCTCTTCGTCCAAAGTATTATCAATAACTGAACCAAAAATAACATTCGCTTTTGGTCCTGCTTCTTCCGATATAATACTGGCAGCTTCATTTACTTCATGCAAACTCATTTCTGAACCACCGGTAATATTTACAAGTACTCCCAATGCACCTGAAATGCTAACATCTTCCAACAATGGACTATTAATTGCCTGTTGTGCAGCAATTTTTGCACGGTCTTCTCCGGAAGCCTGACCGCAACCCATCAGAGCGTCTCCCATTTCACTCATGATTGTGCGAACATCGGCAAAGTCAAGGTTAATCAAACCGGGTATTGTGATCAAATCAGAAATACCTTTTGTTGCATTAAACAGGATCTCATCAGCATATCTAAAACCAGCATCTAGTGGTGTATTTTTAGGAACTATAGTAAGCAAGCGCTGATTTGGAATAACAATCAAGGTGTCTACACGTTCTTTAAGTTCATTTATTCCTTCTTCTGCTCGTTGGATGCGTTTTGGGCCTTCAAAAATAAATGGAGTTGTAACAATACCTACGGTTAAAGCACCAATATCTTTGGCAATTTCTGCAACAATAGGCGAGGCTCCTGTTCCGGTACCACCACCCATTCCTGCAGCAATGAATACCATATCTGCATCAGAAAGATAATCATATACGGCATTACGGTCTTCTTCTACCGCGCGTTTACCTTTTTCCGGATCAGCGCCGGCACCCAATCCTTGTGTAGATTTGGTACCAACATATACTTTACCAGGTGCTTTACAAAGGTTCAGTGCCTGTTCATCAGTATTAATACCAATAAACTCTACACCTGCAAGACCTTCGGCAATCATACGGTTAATTGCGTTACCTCCGGCACCACCAACACCAACAACTTTAAGTATAGCGCCATTCTGGCGGCTATCATCAAAATCAAATGTCATATTACTCATAGCCCACTCCTTTTATTTAATTATACGGACATGGCTGGACCCAACACCAGCCTAAACCGAAAATTTCAATCATTAGGGTATTAATTAACTATTCAAAAGTTCTGTACTGCTGCACTTTTTCATCACATCAAATAAACGGTTATAAACCTCGGTCCGTTTATTCCAATCCAAAACAATTTCATTTGAATCCGAAATGATGCGTTTAGGATTCAATAGCAATTCGAGCGTATCTTCAATCAAGCTCATAGGAATTGTTACATTTTCAAAAGATTCAAATTCGGTAAAATTCATAATAAACCTCAATTTTAATACATAGTGGTTACGCTACCAAACCAACGGCGAAAACGTTTTTTGATCGAATCAAAAATTCCTTCTTCACCTTCCAATGCTTCAAATATTTCTCCATGGTGCAAATAACCATATTGAACCAGTCCTACACCTGTTGCAAATTTGGGATTCTGGGCCTCTTCTACAAGACCAGAGAAACCCTGTGGAATGCCAATTTTTACAGGCATATTAAAAATATCTTCTGCAAGCTCTACTGTTCCTGGTATCATCGAACCACCACCAGTAAGTACCAGTCCTGTAGTCATTAAATTAATATAATCTGATTTGCGTACTTCTTCATAACACAGTGTCAATATCTCTACCAGACGAGGTTGAACAATGTCAACCAACAGTCCTTTAGAAATCTTGCGAGGTGCTCTATTGTTTACACCTGCAACTTCAACAATTTTATCTTTATCATCTTCTTCGTGAAGTACACTGCTGTGATTTATCTTTAATTTTTCTGCCGCGTCTAGTGGTGTTCTTAACACAATTGCAAGATCATTGGTTACATTCCTGCCGCCCAAAGCCACAACAGAGGTATGACGAATACAACCCTCATAAAACATGGCTATATCACTTGTTCCGCCACCAATATCAATAAGAATTACACCCAACTCTTTCTCATCATCGGTCAAGACAGAAAAACTTGAAGCTAACGGTTCCAATACAAGATCTGCAACGCCATAACCCGCACGCTCAATACAGCGATGAATGTTCTGCGCCGATGCAATTGCACCGGTAACAATGTGAACTTCGGCTTCAAGACGAACACCTTTCATACCGACCGGGTCACGAATTCCACGCTGATCGTCAACGATAAATTCCTGCGGTAAAATATGAATTATCTCTCTGTCTATAGGCAGCGCAACTGCTTTTGCAGCATCTATTACCCGGCGAACATCATCTGATGATACTTCTCCATTTTCTCCGGATATTGCAACTACACCTCTTCCATTAATACTGCGAATATGATCTCCCGCAATACCCGCAAAAACCAGATCTACCTCAATTCCTGCCATTTCTTCAGCTTTTTTAATGGCATTACGGATTGACACGACGGTTTTATCAATATCCACTACTACTCCATATCGCAAACCATCAGAAGGTACAGTGCTCACACCGATGATTTTCAATCGACCGGTTGGCCCGATTTCTGCTATAAAACAACCAATTTTTGTTGTACCGATATCAAGACCGGTAATTATATCCATAGCTTCCATAATGTTACCCCACTACGTTGTTCTTGACATAGATTTTTTACACCCGTTTTTTAAGAATAATTTGTCCATCCAGACGTAAATCCAGAT
Source organism: bacterium (assembly GCA_963693055.1). Taxonomy (GTDB): domain Bacteria; phylum Zhuqueibacterota; class Zhuqueibacteria; order Residuimicrobiales; family Krinioviventaceae. Next base: position 1,764,216 of record OY843751.1, on the reverse strand, counting down.
AACGGGTTTGGGTCAGTAACTTTGAATCTCCAAATTCCTGGATAAATGTTCTCAAGTTCCGAATCTTTTTTTCTATGCTTCCACTTCCTACAATTAATGGCAATCCCTTGGAAATATTACTATAAACAACCAATCCCAATTTTGGTTGAATGTTGATTTCCGAAAGATTACTGTATACAATAGTACCTTGTTTTTGTGCATTTTTGATCAGATTTAACGCATCACTAACACCGTCACCGGCTAGTCGAAAAGTTGACGAATAAATTTTTAGCGAATCACCTGAAATAATGGGTAAATCATGAAATCCAAGCGAGTCAGCCGGGGCCAGCAATTTACCTTTGTGGTCTACAATAAAAATTCTGTTTGCAGATACATAGGCAAAAGGAGTCCCTTTTTCATTTCTGGATTCAAGAACAGTTGATATTATGGGGGAATTTATGGATACCATATTATCTTCTGTTTCACCCACCCATTCCTGAATACTTGACCTGATCAAGGTATTAACGGATTCTTTATCCTCCACTGTTTCCATATTATTTTCAATTAATACAACATCATCAAAACTTTCGGGTTCTGGTGAATGTGCTTCTATAATGGCCTGTGTAATAAACAAACCGGTTAGCAGGGCCAGGCTGAAAAACAATACTTTTTTACCGAGAAACATAAAATCCATAACTACACCTGCTTCATTTTTTACTAATTAACGTAATTGACTCTGCCAGTTTATCTACCGAATTAGGAAAAGACATCTTTTTTGCCGCCCGGCTCATTTTCATACGTTTTTCTTTATTGTTAACAAAATCAATAATTGTGTCTGTAAATAATTCAGAATTATTGGCAATTTCATTTTCTGTTAATATCAGAGCAGCACCGGCATTTTCAAATGTTTTTGCGTTAAACGATTGATGGTCAGCTGCCGCAAATGGATATGGAATTAAAACCGATGGTAAACCACATATCGCCAATTCAGATAATGCAATAGCTCCTGCACGGCTGGCAGCAAGATCAGATGCATTATAAGCCATACTCATATTATCCAGATAATCCGTCACGTAAATTCGGGGTTCATGTCCCGCTGAACTTTTTTTAGCCATTTCATAGCTATATTTACCGCTGAGCCAAATAAACTGAGCATCGGTTTCAGCCAACACCCGACTAATTGAATTTGCAAATGCTTTATTGATTGCCAAAGCACCCTGACTACCACCAAAGATCAACACGGTTACCTTATCAGGATCCAGGTTAAAAAAAGTTCTGGCCTTTTCAGTGCCAATATTCATATCAAATTTTCTGACAGGGTTTCCGGTCAAATGCAAATTCTTTTGACTTTTAAAATATTTAAAAGATTCTTTAAAACTCAGGTGCACTTGATCAACTTTTTTAGCCAATAAACGGGTCGTTACACCTGGGTAACTGTTCTGTTCCTGTATAAGTGTTGGGTATCCCATTAAATTAGCTATAAATAACATAGGGCCGCTTACGTAACCACCGGTACCAATCACTGCCAGGGGTTTAATTTTCTTCAAGAGTTCTACACATTGAAATAAACTGTATATCAATCGGAAAATAACGCCAACATTTGAAAAGAGATTCTTTCTTGAAAAACCACGAACCGCAATTTTATGCAAAGGATAGCCTATTTCAGGTATTACCCGGTTTTCCAAACCTTTTTCAGTACCAATAAAATGAATCTGCGCTTCCAGCTCCAACTCCAACAGCCGCTGCCCTATGGCAATAGCAGGATACAAATGGCCACCTGTTCCACCACCGGCAAAAATATAAGTTTTTTTAAAAGCGCCATCATTCATTACAAACCAACCTTGTACTGTGGTGCAGGACGTCTTTTATATTTTTTCCGTTTCTTGGGCTTGGGTGTTGCTTTTGAAGCATTCACATTCAACCGATTGATACGACTTTGATATGTTGAACGACTCGGATAATTCATAAACGATTTCCGACTCTGTGACGATATATTGATCAACACACCAACCGCTGCAAGGTGTGTTACCATTGCAGATCCACCATAACTGATAAACGGCATAGGAATACCCGTTGTGGGTAAAATTGCCAAAGTTACAGCAGCATTGAAAAAAGCATACAAACCAATACAAATGGTAATACCGCCAGCAAGCAATTTCCCATAACCATCAGGTGCTGTTTTAGCGATCTGAAATCCACGGTACATGACAACAAAAAACAAAACCAGAACCGCTATTGCGCCAATCATACCCAATTCTTCACCAATTACCGAAAAAATAAAATCTTTATGGGCTTCTGGTAAAAACTCGTATTTTTGAATACTGTTACCAATACCACGTCCAAAGATACCTCCAAAACGAAAAGCATTTATCGACTGCTGTAATTGGTAATCGCTAAAATTATTATTGATAGATACATCGATATAGGAATAAACACGTTTCAACATATAAGGATTACGCACAAGGTACGCTAAACCAGCTGTAATTGCTGTCATTCCCAACGACAAAATATAGATAAATTTCACTTCAGCGAGAAAGAACATACTAAATACAATAATAGTGACCATGATTGCTGTACCCAAATCTTTTTCAGCAGCAATCAATACGATTATGACACCAGCAACAAATATATGTACAAGAAATCCCTTCCAGGTTTCAAGATATTCTTTATTCTCAAATAATAGCCTTGCCATCAGAAACACTAGAACATATCTGGCAAAATCTGAAGGTTGAAATGTAAATGGTCCCAATCCCAACCAACGAGAAGCTTCATTTTTACTGATCACAATTGGCAATGGCAAAAAAAGAGTGACCAACAATACAATAGCTCCCAAATACAATATTGGAGATATATTTAACCATACCCTGTAATCCACCAATATCAAAACAGCTAAAAATATCAAGCCAATTATAACTTTTATCATATGATTTTTAAAATAATAAGCACTGTCACCTGTTAACTGGTCAGCACGATAAGAGCTCGAAGAAAAAACAATAGCCGCACCCAATACCAGTAAAAACATGACACTGGATAACAGGATATAATCTACTCTAGAAAAATCTATTTTTTTAAACAAATCCAACATGCTTTTTATCTTATCTTAAAAGTTGCAAGTGTTAATAATGCCAGCAAAATTCCTACAATCCAGAACCGTACAACAACTTTGGGTTCTGCCAGAGGTTTCAATTCAAAGTGATGGTGAATGGGAGCCATTCTAAATACTCGTTTACCTGTTCTTTTAAAATATGCTACCTGAATAATTACAGACAAACTCTCTATAACAAAAATGGCACAGATGAACAACAACCAAAATTCTTTTTTAACCAGAATTGAAATGGCAGCTATAGAACCACCTAGCGCCAAAGAGCCGGTGTCGCCCATAAAAACCTGTGCGGGATACGTATTGTACCAGAGAAATCCAAGACAGGCGCCAAACAAAGCAGCACAAAAAATAGCAATTTCTCCCGCACCTGGTAAATAGATAATATTTAGATAATCTGTAAAATCCACACGGCCCGAAACATAAGCAATGGCACCAAAAGCCAAAGCCGCCACAGCACTTAATCCTGCAAGCAATCCGTCTAATCCGTCAGTAAGATTCGAACTGTTCGATGTAGCGGTGATAATAAAAGCAATAAAGGGTATATAGAAAATACCAAAATTAAATTCATAATCTTTGAAAAACGGTACCGTTGAAACCGCTCTTGCATTTTCAACAGGAGGGAAAAAGTATAAAAGGACACCCACAACAAGGCCTAACAATATCTGAAATAATAATTTCTTACGGGCAATTAAACCTTTGGGTTCTTTTTTTACAATTTTCAAATAATCGTCCATAAAACCAATAGCTGTCAATACCAGCGTTACCAGCAATATTAACCAAACATACATTTCCATATACTTGGCAAATAACAATGTGGGTATCAAAACACTTATAATAATGATCAAACCGCCCATACTGGGAGTACCGCGCTTACTTAAATGAGATTCCGGCCCGTCATTTCTTATTTCTTCACCAATCTGGTGCTTTTTCAACATACGAATAATGACAGGACCCAACAGCACACTTATTAAAAACGCAAAAAACACACTCAATGCGGCCCGGAAAGAAATATACCGGAACAGATTAAAGCCAATAAATTGATCGCGTAAAGGTGTTAGTAAATAATACAGCATTTACATTTCCTCTATGGATTTTAAATTTTCAACAATTTCTTCCATATGCATGGAACGTGATCCCTTGACAAGTAAAACATCTTGGGAAGCCACATATTGTTTCAATGTATCAAATAAACCGGATTTGTCCTGAAAATGTCCGAGAAAATCAAAACAATGTTTATCAACCAATTCGAAAGCCTTTTCCATCTCGCTACCGAACAGAAATAATGCATCAATTTCCTTGCTTCCCGCATATTTAAAAATGTTCACATGTTCATCAATAGAAAATTGTCCCAATTCTTTCATATCTGCAAGAATAGCAATGCGACGTCCATTTAATCCGGTTTTTATATCTTTCAAAGTATCTATTGCAGCCATACAGCTGCCGGGATTTGAATTATATGTATCGTCTATAATTCGTATGGATCCATGCTCAACCACATGCATGCGTTTTTCTACAAAATTAAAAGACTCAATTCCGTCTTTAATTTTTTGATTTTCAACGTTAAAATGTTTTGCCACCGCCGTTGCAGCCAATGCGTTCGAAACATTATGACTTCCGGGTACGGACAACTGCACCAGGGTACCAGAAAAATCAAATCTATATTTTGCAAGAGCATCACAATATAATATTTGCCCTGATACATCAGCTCCCTGACTTGTCCCAAATGAAACCAGATTCTCAGAAGGAAAAGTCACATCTGCCAAAATCGGATCATCAGCATTATAAATAATCAAACCATTAGCTTGCATACTGTTGAGCATTTCCATTTTGGCTCTTGCAACACCCTGCTTATCCTTAAAAAACTCCAAATGTGCATAGCCGATATTGGTAAAAAGACAAACAGATGGTTCAACCAGGTAGCTGAGTCGGTCCAGCTCACCAAAATGATTGGTACCCAGCTCTGTAACCAGAATTTCATGTTCGGGTCTCAGGTTCAGCAAAGTTGCCGGAACACCGATGTGATTATTAAAGGATTTAATATTGCTCAACACATTATATTTTTGCGATAAAACGCTCGCAACAAATTCCTTTGTTGTGGTTTTACCACTACTTCCTGTAATAGCCACAACAGGAATATCAAATTTCATTCTATAAAATCGTGCAATTTCCTGATATGCTTCTAAAGTATCCTGTACAACAAGAAAACCAGAATTCTCAAAAGCCCCTGAATTCATACTGTACCATTTTTCAGAAACAACACAAGCCGAAACTTTAGCTTCTACAGCTTGCTTTACAAAATCATGACCATTAAACCGTTCACCTTCAATTGCCACAAACACATCACCTGCTTCAAGGCTTCTTGAATCGGTGCTGATTTGCCGTATGTTACCATCAGGAACAGATACATTACCTTTCCAGGCAATTGAAATGGCATCAATTAAAAGTATTTCTGATATTGTTAAATTCAAGCTACTCACATCAATCCTAATTCATTACAATCAAATCTTTTAAATTTATAGCGGTTTCACAATGCAGTAAAACTTGTTCCTTGTTTTTCAATGTACTGCCCGCTTTAGGGGTTTGCTTAACCACTTTACCAGAGCCCTCAACAACTACCGATATCCCATTTAAAGACAAAACATTCAATGCATTACGCAATGGAAGACCGGTTACATCAGGCACCGTTGAATCATTCTCAACTTTTGTATCAGTTGCTGAAAGAAACAACTCTTTTGCTTCCTGAAGCTCGGTACCCGGTTTTGGGTCCTGAGAGAGAATCACATCACCTGAACCAGATATATTTGCAATAAAATGCTCATCCACTACCATATCATTCACATAATCTCTGGTTGTTCCCACCAAATTAGGAACAACCACAGGGCCATCATTCTTACTGTTTTCCAAATCATCATCAGACTTTATAAAATAATCACGACCTTCAATATCTATAATACGTTCAGCAATTCTTTTGAAACATGGTGCCGAAATAGTTCCACCATAATAACCCACACGGGGTTTTTCAACCATTACAAAAATAACAAGCTTTGGATCTTCTTCAGGGAAAAAGCCTCCAAAACTGGCAATATAATTATTTTTTTGATATCCAACACGATTTCCAGTAGTATATGCCATTTGGGCGGTACCGGTTTTACCACAAATATTCATACCCGCTATCTGTGCATTGGTACCCGTACCTTTAATTACCACATCACGCATAATATTTTTCAAAGTATCAGCAGTTGTACTGGAAATCACCTTACGAATTACTTTTGGCTTTGTTTTTACCAGTGTCTGACCATCCTTACGGATCTCTTTAATAATTGAAGGACTTAATAAATATCCGCCATTTGCAACAGCACAAAACATATTGCACATTTGCAATGAAGTGGCTGTAATTTCATGACCAATTGACATAAATGCAGGAGTAACACCAGACCAGTCTTTAACCGGTTTTAAAATGCCTTCCCTTTCACCTATAATATCAAAATCATAACGATTACCAAAACCATATGCCCTTGCATATTCATACAAGGTTCGTTTATCAATATCCATTGCCAATTTGGCAACACCAATATTCGAAGAGTATACCAAAACCTCACGCAATGTCAACCAGGCATGTGGTGAAGTATCTGGAATTCTCACATCCATCAATTCATATTTTCCATTTTCACAGAACACCAAATCATCGGGTGTATGCAAACCTTCATTCAATACCGCAGACATTAAAACAAGCTTGAAAGTAGAGCCGGGTTCAAAAGCGTCAGTAATTGGACGTAATCTCCAGCAGCTGGCATCATATTGATTCGCATGATTGGGATCAAATCCCGGTTCCGATGCCATAGCCAGCACTTCTCCAGTCTTGGGATTCATAATTACGGCTACACCACCTTCAGCCTTGTGTGTATTAATTGTTGTCAACAACTCTTCTTCCGCAATATGCTGATATCGATAATCTATAGACAAAACCACATCCTGCCCATTTTCCGGCGGAATGATTGGGTAATCCGGATGATTAAAAAAATCATTTGTAGCGGTTTTCTGGTACAGCATCTTGCCCGGTACACCACGCAATGAATAATCCAGAGATTTTTCAAGACCACTAATCCCCACTCCATCAACATCTGTGAATCCTAACAACTGGCTGGCAATATTTTTTTGAGGATACTTGCGGGTCATTGCAATTTCGCACTTAACTCCCGCTAAATTCAGCTTTTCAATTCTCTCTCTTACCTCAAAAGGTTGTTTGCGCGCCAAAACTACATACTTGCCGCTTTCATTCATCATTTTCAACAGTTCGCGCTTGGTTGCACCCAGAATCAATGACAGCTTTGATGCAGCATCCGGTTTATTTTCAACAATATGCGGATCAGCTACAACGGTTATTGTTGGAATATTAAAAGCCAACAACTTTATATTCCTGTCTACAATCTTGCCGCGTTCTGGTGGAATCACAACTTTTTTGGTCCATGGATTTTCTACATTTTCCATCACACCCTCCATTTCAGAGAATTGGATCTGTAACAACCGCCCAACGAGCAAAAACATGAACAAAAGCGCGCTATAACGGAAAAAATTATATCTCCAAAAATTTTCACCGGATCGATTCATATATTATTAATTTTCTTCATCATTTAATTTCATATTAATCTTTTCAGCAGGAACAAAACCCAACTTTTCTTTGGCAATTCTTTCAATCCGGTCAACATGGGTCAATGTCTCTACTTTATCTGTCAAAACAGCTTTTTCATATTCCAATTGCTGCAATTCACGACTCATTTTAACATTACGTCTATTCAGCTGCCCCACACTTACATTCTGCCAAACCTTCACCAGGCTAAAAACGGAAAAAGCAATAAAAGCATGTATTACATACTTTTTCATTAACCTTTTACGTCTAACACTATTTTTTATGGTAACAGCCATCTATCTCACATTTTTTCCGCAATTCTCAATCTTGCTGAACGGGCACTAGGATTCAATCTAATCTCAGCATCATCAGCTTTCAGCAATTTACCAATAGGTTTCAAAACAGGCCTTTTACCACAAACACAATGCGGTAACTCTTTGGGACACTCGCAAGGATCAGCTTGTTTACGTATAAACTGTTTCACTATACGATCCTCAAGGCTGTGATAACTGACAATAACCAACCTGCCACCGCTCTTTAATGCATCCGTTGCAGCTGGTAAAAACTCGTTCAAACTTGCCAGCTCATCATTCACATAGATACGGATTGCTTGAAAAATTCTGGCAAACGACTTAATCTCATACTTTCTGCCAACCACCCGCTGAATAACATTTCGCAGCTCATCAGTCGTCCTGATCACTTTACCCTCACGCTGCCTCACTATAGCTTTTGCAATACGAAACGCCTCCCGCTCTTCACCAAACTCTCTAAAAATCCGGGTGAGATCTCTCAGCTCAAAAGTATTCACAACCTGCTCTGCATCCAAACCAGCATCAGGATTCATTGTCATCTTCAAAGGGCCGGAAGCCATATACATAAATCCACGCTCAGGATCACTGATCTGCAACCGGGAAACACCCAGATCCGCAACAACACCATCCACCTTGCCTACATCAAGCATGTCTAACGCAGGACCAATATTCCTAAAATTATCCTGCACAATCATCAACCTGTTTATCAAAGAACCTAACCGGGCCTCAACTCTATTTATTGCTTCTGTATCCCGATCAAATCCGATTACCTTACCCGTTCCGGGCATTTTTTCAATAATTTTCAAAAAATATCCGGCATCACCTAATGTAGCATCAACTATTGTTTCAGCGTTACCTGCATCAAGTGCCTCAACAACCTTATCTACTAGTACCGGTATATGATATTCAACCATCACTTTGCATCATCTACATATTTATTTCATTTAAAACTTTATGCAACAACTGCTCATTCTGCTCTTCATATTCTTCAAAGACCTTTGGATTCCAGATTTCAAGATAATTGGTACACCCCATCACAATAACCTCTGAACAATCCTGCATACCAGCAAACTCTATCAAATGTGACGGCAGGGTAATTCGCCCCTGCTTATCAAATGCTGTTTCAACAGAACTACCAACAAACGCACGGCGCATTGCAAGTTTTTCTGCATAAGTCCTATCAGCAGATTCAATGTTCTCGATCAACTCATCCCATCTTTCCTGATAATATCCTGTAACACAATTATGCAGTCCTCGAGTGACAACAATCTTGTCTTGCTGCGATTCCGGAAAGGCACTACGATGCCTGGACGGAATTGCCAGTCTGCCTTTCGGATCCAGCGAAACAGAATATTTTCCAATTAAACCTGCCATTGCCACTCTTGCTTGTTTTTTTGCCTAAAATAGCGCTAAAATGCCTACAATCACCTAAAGTCACCACTTCATTTTAAGATAGTTTATAAAAGAACTAATGTCAAGTAAAATCATTATTTAATTCATTTTTTTTAGACTTTTAGGCCATTTTTTTATAAATTTTACGTTAAAATGCCGATAATATAGATATACAATTCTGCACATAAGATTTTTCAATATTAAATGTTTGAGTATATTGAGTTTATTTATTATATTAAGACACTTGAAAACAACACAGGGACAGATGTATGGATGCAAAAAAGTACAAATATGTTGTAGGAGTAGATCTGGGCGCTACTAAAATTTTCTCTGCTGTAATTGACAAAAAAGGAAAAATTATTAGTACTGCTAAAACAAGAACCAAAGGGGAATTAGGATTCAACACAGTTGTAGATAGAATATTTGACTGCGTTATGGAAGCAATCAAAAATGCGGGGCTTTCACTATCTCAAATCGGAGCTATTGGTCTCGGCTCCCCTGGCCCATTGGATTTAACTGAGGGTAAAGTAATTGAGACACCAAACCTGGGCTGGAAAGATGCACCGCTAAAATCCCGTTTAGAAAAAACATTAAAAAAACCGGTAAAAATTGATAATGATGGTAATGTTGGCTTGCTGGGCGAATATGCATATGGTGCCGGTCATGGCGCCAAACATATGGTTGGTCTGTTTGTAGGAACAGGTATTGGCGGAGGCGTTATTATCAATGGCAATCTGCTTCATGGATTTAATGAAAATGCCGGTGAACTGGGTCACATGATCATGGATCCCAATGGACCCTTGTGTGGTTGTGGCAACAGAGGTTGCCTGGAAGCATTTGCAAGCCGTACAGCCATAGAAAAATATATTAGAATTGAAGAAATTAACGGACGAGAATCTTCTATTTTTGAATTATTACCCAAAAGAAAAGAAAAAATACGCAGCAGTTCGTTATTTAAAAGCTATTCTGAAAACGATCCTGTAGTTAGAGAAGCTTTGGATAGATCGTCTCACTATATTGGATTAGCAACGGGTTCATTATTGAATATTTTCAATCCCGAAGTTGTCGTCTTGGGCGGCGGTATTGTTGAAGCTTTTGGTGAAAACTATGTAAAAAACGTTCGTAAGGTTGCTCAGGAAAACGCTTTCGATATTGCTTCACGAAATGTCCGAATTGTTGCTGCTGAACTCAAAGATGATTCTGCCATACTTGGAGCTTCATTTTTGGGATGGCAGGCACTGGATTCATAAACATAAAAAAGCCGCATTTACTATGCGGCTTTTTATAAAGAATTATCTTTTTTTCCAATGACCATCAACCCAGATCCACCCTTTGGCGGTTTTCTTCCAATGTCCATCAATCCAAACATGGTCTTTCTTTGAGCTGATCCATTTACCATCAACCCATATATGCACTCCATTTCTCCATCCCCAATGTCCGCTAACCCATACAGAATTATGGTGAGGCCTGGCAGGTTTTACTATTACAGTCTTTCGTGCAGGTGGGGCTTTACGTACATAAACAACAGCCGCAGTGGATGTTGCAAACAATCCCATTCCCAATACAAACATGGTTATCAATAATATCGCATTCATCTTTTTCATGACTCTATCTCCTTTGTTTTGATTTCTACTATAAATCAAGCAACAGCGGTGCCAAAAGCACAACGATAGACCCAAACACAATAAAAACAATAAATTAAAGAAAATATCACATACTTTAAAAACTGCCCAATGTACCTCTGGGTACAACGAATGGATTGTCAGGTACAAAAGTTGATTGTTTGATTTAATTATAAAAATCACTAAATTAAAAACTCTATGAATTACAAGAAAGAAATATGAAAAAGAAAGAAAAAGCAATAAAATACGCATCCCAGATCAAGACAATTTCCGGTACTTTGGAAAAACTGGTTTGGGAAATGATAAATGATCTTCGCGAATCAGAACAACGCTACAGATCAATTGTTGAATTTGCAGCGGATGCAATTATATCAATCAATCCGGATAAAAAAATTACTTCCTGGAATATGGGCGCCACAAATATTTTTGGTTACACTGAAGAAGAAGTACTGGGTAAAGACATTGATATACTGGTGGTTCAGGAAAGTGTTCGGGATGAAGCGGAAAATCTATCAATTCGCGTTCTCAATGGTGAATCCATTCGCAGTCTCGAAGCCATTCGTTATACAAAATCAGGTACCCCAAAAAATGTACTGCTTTCAGCATCCCCCATTTTTGATGATAACAAAAAAGTAGATGCTGTATCTCTCATGTATAAAGATATTTCAGAACTAAAACAAGCCCACAACCAACTAGTTCAGACTGAAAAACAGGCAACCCTGGGTATTATTGCAGGAACCATTGGACACGAGTTAAACAACCTTGTTGGCGGCATGCTGATCCACTCTAAATTGCTGCAGGAAAATTATGACAAACCGGACAAGATTAAAGAAATCAACGAATATATTTTAACCAATCTTGAAAAAGTCGCCCTTCACGGTAAAAACCTGCTATCTTTGAGCAAGCCATCAAAGCCCAGGCTCCAACCGCTTGACCTCAATCAAATTGTCAGCCAAACCACTGACACCTTGATCATGAGTGGAGTTTTAAAATATGTACAGGTTGACATTCAATTGGATGATGAAACCCAGTATGTATGTGGAGATCGCAATCTTATAGAGCAAGTTATTCGTAATCTCGAAATCAATGCCGCACACGCCATGTCAAGCGGTGGTAAACTCTCCATTACCACACAAAAAAGCAATAATAATAGTTATTTTGAAATAACTTTTTCAGATACAGGCTCGGGTATACCCGACGAGATTAAAGATAAAATTTTCAATCCCTTCTTTACCACCAAATCAGAAGGAAAAGGTACTGGTTTGGGCCTACCCATTGTTAAAAATATTCTTGATGAGCATAATGGATATATTAAATTGGATAGTAAGGTAAACGAGGGTACAATTATAACAATAGGTTTCCCAATTACTGATTCTCAATGTGAATCTTGAATTCACATTGCGGATCTCCCCGTATAATAGAGCCTATTCCTTCAACCATGACTGGCCTTTTCAAGACTGTTTCAAACATTTCCTTTACCCAGCCACAGGAACATTCACACAAGATTTCCGGTAATCCGGTATTTTCTACAACCAGTGTACAATAACACTCATCATAGCGTATTGTAATACAATTTTCAGATTTCACAATATTGTTTTCACCAATCACATGCCCCAGATTTATTAAAAACTTTTCCAAATCTCCGTCACATTCATTTGCCAGTTGAATAGCACCGGTTTGTGCGCATTGTCTTCCACACACCTCCAGCACCAGGGCAATATTTTGTTTATTACCTTCTTTTTTGTACTCATCCAGCAATGTCAGAATCCGGTTTAACAGCAATCTTTTTTGCAGATTTATACTTTCCTCTTGATTGGCCATACATTTATCACTATTTTTCAAAACAAAATAAAATTATGATAATAACCCCTAAATAAACCCAGATCTTGAAATCAACACCACAAACTTTAGGTATTATTAATATGAGAAAAAAGGAAAAAGAAGTCAAGGATATTCAGGAAATTGAATCAATTATTCGCAAATGTCAGCTATGCAGACTGGCAATGAGTGTTGACAATCGCCCTTATATTGTTCCATTAAATTTTGGCTATAAAGACAATGCTCTCTATTTTCATACAGGTCATTATGGTAAAAAAATTGATTTATTGAATCAAAATTCGAATGTGAGTTTTGAAATGGATTGCGATGTAGAACTATTACCTTCAGATCATGCCTGTGGCTGGTCATCTTTTTATAAAAGTGTTGTAGGATATGGAGCTGCAGAATTAATTACAGATCGAGAGGATAAAATCAAAGCACTCGACATAATCATGTCACAATACACTGAGCCTCCTTTTACTTATAAAGAAGGTCCTTTGGAAAAAACATGCATTATAAAAGTAAATATCACCCAAATGAGCGGTCGTATTTCTAACAATTAAAACTACCAGCGATAATGACGAATATGCTCTCCACGATCCTGAATATCAACCATGGAACGTATACCCACATCAATATGGATTTGAGTAAAATCATGAAAAACCTGCTTTGACGAGGCTTTGGTCTTGATCCCGCCCTCTTTTAAAGGCATATCAGACACCAGTAAAAGCGCACCAATAGGTACTTTGCTTACAAAGCCAACCGAAAATAATGCAGCACATTCCATGTCAATTGCAATTGCACGTTCCTCATAAAGCTTCTTTTTAAAACGATGGTCAAATTCCCAAAAACGATAATCTGTTGTATGGACCACACCGGTACGATAATCATAACCATCATCTACCAGCATTTGACTTACAAATTTTTGTATTTTAAAGGTTGGTAAACTGGGTACTTGCTTGGGTATGAAATTCTGAGATACACCTTCATCACGTATTGCGGCCATTGGTAAAATAAAATCACCAACCTTAAGTGAAGGATGCAATCCGCCACACATGCCCAAAAACAAAACGGCTTGCGGATCGAGTACGGCCAACAATTCAATAATCAATGCAGCAGTAGGAGCGCCAATCTTGAAATCCACCATACTCACATTCACATCTTCAGCATGAATGACTGACATTACTGATCCTGTATGAATTTCTGCATTGAAACGTTCTGCAAAAACGTGCATATATTTGTTGAAATTGGTTAAAATAATGTGTTTTTTAAAGTCAGACAGATTACCACCGGTATAACGTTCCAACATATCCCGGGCTATTTTTAATTTTTCCGGGTTATTATATATGAGTTTTTCACGAGATTTTTTATTATATTTAAATTCCATAACACACCTTTCTTTGGGTATGGAAAATAACAAAATTAGAGTTAAAAACAAACACTGATTTATGTTAAAAATTCATCTTTATAATAATACTGATAACAAGTGGCTTATTTTTGATGATCCTGTCGAGATAGTTTCATCATTTGATAGCAATACAATAATAGACCAGCTTTGTTATATCGAAAAACGAATCAAAGATGGAAACCTTTGGGCTGCGGGTTTTCTTGGTTATGAAGCGTCTTCTGCATTTGATCCACACTTAAAAGTCCATTCACTTTCTGAATATCCATTAATGACATTTGGCTTATTTAAACAACCCCGGGAACTTGCTGAATTACCTTTTGATGGAACCAAGGAATATTCTTTCACAGCATGGCAATCGGCTATTTACGAATCGCAATATTATTCCGCAATAGACACCATAAAACAGCAAATTCAACAGGGTAATACATATCAGGTTAATTTTACATTCCCGTTATATTCAACATTTAAAGGGAGTTATTATTCCCTGTTCCATCACATGGTCCATGCACAAAAAGCACCCTATGCAGCGCTGGTTGAAACCGAAACACATATAATATGCTCAGCTTCTCCTGAATTATTTTTTAAACTGGATGGAACCAGACTCTATTCCAAGCCTATGAAAGGCACCGCACCTCGTGGTAAATACTCTTTAAAAGATGCTCAAAGTAAACGCAATTTAAAATACAGTACCAAAAACCGCGCTGAAAATGTTATGATTGTAGATATGATCAGAAACGATATGGGACGCATTGCTGAATTAAATAGTGTTTCCGTACCTAAACTTTACAGTATAGAACAGTATCCTACAGTCTGGCAAATGACATCTACCGTTCAATCTAGAACGCTTGCACCAGTGAGCGATATATTTAAAGCCCTATTCCCTTGCGCATCCATTACTGGGGCCCCCAAAGTCAGTACAATGCACATTATAAATCAACTGGAAAATTATCCGCGTGGTATCTATACCGGAAGCATCGGTTATGTATCTCCGGATAAAAAAGCACAATTTAATGTAGCAATTCGCACATTAATTCAGAACAAAAGTACAGGTAAAGCCGTTTATAATATAGGCAGCGGTATTGTCTGGGATTCCAAACCACATGATGAATTTCAAGAATCCCTATTAAAAGCAAAAATATTAAATCACAAATATGAACCTTTTCGCTTATTAGAAACCCTGTTATGGCAACCTCATATGGGCTTTTTTCTTCTTGACATACACCTTAAACGTTTACGTCAATCTGCCCGTTACTTTGGTTTCAAGATCAACAACCAATATATACTTGAAAAGCTGAACCAATCAGCTAAATCATTTAAAAATTCTACACGTGTGCGCTTGCTGGTTGATTCCGTCGGTAATGTAGAAATACAATCATTCATGATAGAAGCAGATCCAAACACTATGGCCCGTATTTGCTTTGCAAATGAACCTGTTGATAAATCATCGGTTTGGTTATACCACAAAACGACAAACCGAAAAATCTATGATACATACATTAATTTACACCAGGAATATGATGACGTTTTGCTTTATAATCACAAAGGGGAAATTACAGAAACCAGCATGCACAATCTGGTAGTAAATATAAACGATATACTTTATACCCCACCGGTTTCTTGCGGATTATTGGCAGGGACCTTTCGGGAGCATTTGTTAAAAAAGGGTGAAATAAAAGAGCGGATCTTGTATCAATCGGATGTAATTCAAGCCAAAGAATTATTTTTGATAAACTCGGTTCGTAAATGGCGTAAATGCGAGATTAAATCTTAAAAAGGAGTAGTAAACATGAAAACCCTCAAACCGTTATTGACAATCCTGGTATTAACACTAATTTCAGGATTGCTGATTTCTTGTCAACCTCAAGTCAAAACCGGCTGGGACCTTTTGCCGGAAATTCTTGAGCAGATTAAAGAACCGGTTTTTCAGGACAAGAATTTCAATATCACAGAATTTGGCGCAATTGGTGATGGCAAAACCGATTGTTCAGACGCAATATCTAAAGCAATAACCGAATGTAATGCCGCTGGCGGCGGACGTGTATTGGTACCTGCGGGAGATTACCTCACAGGACCTGTTCACTTGAAAAGCAATGTCAATCTGCATCTTGAAGAGAATGCCACCCTCCTCTTTAGCCCGGATGTTAAAAAATACCTGCCGGTTGTGCACAGTCGCTGGGAAGGTGTTGAAGTCATGAACTATTCCCCATTTGTTTATGCGTTTGAGCAGGAAAATATTGCAATTACCGGTAAAGGTACTCTGAATGGACAAGCGAACAAAGAAAATTGGTGGCCCATGTGTGGAGCACCTCATTACGGCTGGAAAGATGGAATACATTCACAGCGCGAAACCCGCTCCATATTGTTCCAGTGGGCGGAAAACAATGTACCAGTAGTTGAACGTGTATTTCCTAAAGGATCTTTTCTTCGTCCACAATTTGTTCAACCTTACCGATGTAAAAATGTATTAATAGAAGGTATTACTATTGTCAACTCTCCCATGTGGGAACTGCACCCTGTTCTGTGTGAAAATGTTATCGTTCGCGGAGTTCATATCAACAGCCACGGTCCAAACAACGATGGTTGTGACCCTGAATCATGTAAAAATGTTTTAATAGAAGACTGTTTTTTTGATACGGGTGATGACTGTATCGCTTTAAAATCCGGACGAAATGCTGATGGACGCAGAATCAATATACCTTGCGAAAACATAATTGTTCGCAATTGTACAATGAAAGACGGACACGGTGGTGTTGTAATTGGCAGCGAAATTACCGGTGGAGCAATTAATATTTTTGCTGAAAATTGTGAAATGGACAGTCCCAATCTGGAACGCGCGCTGCGTATCAAAACCAACTCTTTACGAGGCGGTAATGTAGAAAATATCTATTTCCGCAATGTTCGTGTCGGCCAGGTTTCTGATGCAGTGGTCCGAGTCAACTTTTACTATGAAAATGGAGATGCGGGCGAGTTTACTCCTTCTGTCAAAAACATTAAAGTCAGCGACGTAACCTGCGAAAAAAGCAATTTTGGCTTACTCTTGATGGGATACCCCAATTCACCAGTGACTGATATTACCTTGAACAACTGTACCTTTAATAACGCAGCCAATGGCAATCGTTTCATCAATGTAAAACGAATTAATGCTTCAAATACAAAAATCAATGGTAAAGAATTTACCGGCGTTGAAGAAAATATGGTACCGGATGCTGTATTGCAAACATTAAAAGAACAGATCAATACTGTTCAGGTTGCAAGAGCGTTTGAAGAAATATCTGATGATGGCAGTATATATACATTTGCAACACGCAATGGAAGAGATTGGAATATCATTAAAATCCATGAAAGCGGAAAATTTTTACAATCCGGCAAACCTGAATCTCAAATCAGTCCCTTTTAATGATTAAATCTTTGGGGTGGATTTCTCCACCCCGTTAAATTTTACTTTTGGAGGACCTGAGAAATGAAAAAGTACAATTTTATAAAATTCAAGTTTCAAACCATATTCTTGTTTCTCGTTTTAGCAGGTATCTTTGCAAATGCTCAAACTATACCCCGCCTTGAAAAAAGAGGGCAAGCCGTTCAATTGATCGTAAATGATCAACCCTGGCTTGTATTGGGGGGCGAATTACATAACTCATCTGCTTCAAACCTAGACTACCATGCACCTATTTTCCCGCAATTAAAAGCCATGAACCTGAACACGGTACTCGCAGTTGTATCATGGGACCAGTTTGAGCCGGTTGAAGGTCAATACGATTATACATTAATGGATGGTATGATCAAACAGGCAAGAGAAAATGATTTAAAGCTTGTACTGCTCTGGTTTGGAAGCTGGAAAAATGGACAATCACATTATATCCCGGATTGGGTAAAAGCAGATTACAAACGTTTTCCGCATGTAAAAACAGCGAGTGGTAAAGCGTTAGAGATCCTGACTCCCGTGAGTGAAAATACCTTACAGGCAGACCTCAAAGCTTTTACTGCATTCATGAAACATATCAAAGAAATTGATTCTCAGGAAAATACTGTTATTATGGTACAGGTACAAAATGAAGTTGGCATTATTGGAGAAACACGTGATTATTCTCCGGAAGCTGAAAAAAGTTTTACCGCACCTGTACCCACTAAATTGATGAATTATTTATCAAAAAATAAAAACAACCTGGCTCCCGAATTAATCAAGACCTGGTCAACAACCGGTTATAAAACCAAAGGAAGCTGGAGTGATGTTTTTGGTGGCGGTCCCGCTGTAGAAGAACTGTTCATGGCCTGGAATTATGCCTCATTCATAGATAAACTTGCGGAAATGGGTAAAAAAGAATATCCACTCCCCATGTTTGTAAACGCATGGATCGTTCAACCCCAAGACAAGCGCCCCGGCGATTATCCAAGTGGTGGACCACAGGCCCATGTTCACGATGTTTGGAAAGCAGCCGCAGAACATATAGACATTCTTGCCCCTGACATTTATCTACCCGAGTTTACAGATATTTGCGCGCAATATATGCGCTCAGGCACACCATTGTTTATACCTGAATCATTTTCCGGTTATGCGGGTGCCGCTAACGCTTTTTATGCCGTGGGAGCATGTAGTGCAATAGGTTACTCTCCTTTTGGCATTGATGGTAGAATGAACAATACATCCGATAATCCATTTGCGCAAGCATACAAGGTACTGACACAATTACAACCCAGCATTCTTAGGGCCCAAAGCAGTGGAAATATCTCCAGTGTAATCCTCAACAGTGCCAATCCCAAACAATCCATTACTCTCGGCGGATACATGGTTACAATAGCCCTGGCAAGCAACTGGCGTTCAGGCGAAGCTGTTGAAAGCGGATATGGATTGATCATAGCTTCCGGTAAAGACGAGTTTTTTGCTGCAGGATCAAATGTACATATCACATTTTTACCCGCATCTCAAGGACCGGCAGTTGCAGGCCTTGATTGCGTTGAAGAAGGTGTTTTTGAAAACGGAAAATGGATTGCCGGACGCCGTTTAAATGGTGATGCCATTATGGTTGATTATGATCTTGGTGCAAGAGCCGCTGAAAACAGAACCGGTACGGGTCTAAAATTTCAGGCTGTTCCATCAATCCAAAAAGTCAAATTGTATCGATTTGAATAATAATAAATCTGGGAAAAGAAATGAAATTTATTAAAATTTTATCTATTCTGGCTCTCATTTCCTTCAATCTGGTATTGGGATTAGAAAGACAAGATACCACATTTCAGGTTTTTCAATTCCCGCCCAATATGATTCCACGTATTGATGGTGATATCTCGGATTGGGATATGGTACCCGCATCTTATATCATTGACACGCAACAGCTTGTGGATGATAACGGAAAATACCCAAACCCTGATCCCTCAACTCTCGACATTAAAGTCAAAGTTGGCTGGGTCAAAGGCATGAACAAACTCTATTTTCTCTATGAAGCCTATGACGATTACTGGGATTTTGCGCAACCGGGCCTGCATAATGACACGTTCGAGATTGTTATAGATGCAGATGCTTCCGGCGGCCCCCTCATCGACAAAGAACATCGTGAAATGTATATAACCGAAAAGGTAGGAGCAGCCGCAATTAAGGACGATCGTATCAGTGAAGGCGAATCAAATTGGGCGGTGCATGGTGTACATGCACAAAATTATCACATTTTTACACCTGCTGAAGGTAAAGACTGGACCCTGGCCTGGGGTGTACAACCCTGGATCAAGGATCTCCCCTGGTCAAATGCATGTGTCAAATATGATTTCAAACCCGGCGAGTCCGGTAAACTGGTGCTGGAATTCTGGATTACACCATTCGATTATGCCGGCCCGGAAGGCCCACAACGGGCAATAGAATCTGAATTGTGGGAAGATAAAATCATCGGTCTCTGCTTTGCCATTATTGACTATGATGACGTAAACAATCATCGTAATAATGGGTTCTGGAACCTTTCACGTCAGCACACCATGTACGGACATGCATCACAACTTGCGGCATTCAAACTGATGCCTTTGGAAAAGCAATATACCAAAGAACTCCAGGCAGATTGGTCACATTTGGTTTATGATATGAACAAACGACTGGTGTTGTTCAAAGATGAATCCATTGGTAAAATCACATCATGGCATTGGGATTTTGGTGATGGGACCGAATCGAATGAACAAAATCCCAGTCATACATATGAAAAACCGGGACAATATGTTGTTGTTTTAAATGTTCAAGGTCCCACCGGTGAATCTCGAATGTCCAAGGTTTGGGATGTATTTGTAAAATAAAGATTTATTTTGGAAAGGTAATAAAATGAAAAAGTATATATCTACATTTCTGATTATCCTGTTCTGTACTACACTGCACGCGGGTACCGCATTTTATAATATCAAAGATTATGGGGCCGTTGGTGACGGCCAAACCCTGGATACGCCTGCAATCAATAAGGCTATCGAATCGGCATCAAAAGCCGGTGGCGGTACAGTCTTTTTCCCGGCTGGCACATATAAAAGCTATTCCATACATTTAAAAAGCAACATTACCATTTATCTGGACCAGGGATCTGTTCTTTTGGCAGCAGAAACTGTCGAAGGTCAACCCGGCTATGATCATCCTGAGACCAATAAATGGGGTGATGTGCATAAATATCAGGATTTTGGTCACAGTCACTGGCGCAACAGTCTGATGTGGGGAGAAAATCTGGTCAATGTTTCCATAACAGGTCCCGGCCTTATTGATGGCAGCAAAGGGCTCTCACGTTGGGGTGGTCGTCCTTTTAGTCCACGCGAACAGCAGCAAAGAGAACAAAAACCGGGCGAAGAACGACCCAGACCTGAACGTCCTCGTGAAGACCAGCCTGTTGATCTCAGTCGTTACAATGATTATGGAAACAAGGCTATTGCTCTTAAACAATGCAGAAATGTAATCATCAAAGATGTATCCTTTCTACTGTGTGGGCACTTTTGCGTTCTTGCAACCGGTATTGACAATATGACTATCGATAATGTTAAAATTGACACAAATCGCGATGGTCTGAATATCGACTGCTGTCATAATGTTCGTATTTCCAATTGCACCGTCAATACACCAAATGATGACGCAATTGTATTGAAAAGTACATTTGCATTAGGCATGTTTCGTTCAACAGAAAACCTTAGCATTACCAATTGCCAGGTTATGGGTTATGATCCCGGTACGTTTCTGGATGGTACATTCCAAACCACTCAGGAACTTGCACCTGACAAAGGTGGAATGACCGGAAGAATTAAAATGGGTACGGAATCAAATGGCGGCTTTAGAAACATTTCCATATCCAACTGTGTATTTGATCGCTGCCGCGGCCTGGCACTTGAAACCGTTGATGGTGGTATTTTAGAAGATGTAACTATCTCCAATATCACCATGCGTAATATCACCAACGCTCCCTTTTTTCTGCGAGTTGGTAGACGCATGCGTGCTCCGGAGAACACTCCCATCGGAACAATGAGACGTATCAATATCAGCAATGTGATTGTGCATAATGTTGAACCCCGTTACGGCGTGCTCATTATGGGCATTCCCGGCCATGATGTTACAGACGTAAAAATGAGCAACATCCAGATTTATGTCAAGGGCGGCGCTCCCAAAGAACAAGGCAACATTGAGGTTCCTGAAATGGAAGATGGTTACCCGGATCCCCGCATGTATGGTGATATCCCGGCCTATGGATTTTATATGCGCCATGTTGATGGCATTGAACTGCATAATGTAAACGTCTCATACGAAAATGAAGACATGCGCCCCGCATTCATACTTGACGATGTTAAAAATTCTGAATTTAATTTCATCCAGGCACAGAATGCAAAGGGAATTCCTACATTTAAAATGAAAGATATAAAAAACATAACCATTTTCAACTCGGGCAATATTGAAAATACAACAATTGATCAGGCAGATCAAAAAAATCTATAATTACAAAAATTCTATCCATATCCTCATCTTGTAAGATATGTTATGCTAAAAAAAATCCCCGGTTAGATTTACAACCGGGGATTTTTAAAACATAAATAACTATGCAAACATATAATACCTATCCTAACTCACCTCTTTCAAACTTTTCAATCATTTCACCGGCAATACTCAATTTTAAAGCATGCTCAGGGAGTTCTCCTCTGGTGTACCATTCAGCATCGGCTATTTCTTTGGCGTCAATCTCAAGCGGTTGGGTTGCATCCGCTTCTGCTATAAAACCTATCATCAAAGATCCAGACAAAGGCCAGGGTTGGCTTTTGTAATAACGGATATTCCAAATATTAATCCCCACTTCTTCTTTGACTTCACGGATCAATGCTTCTTCTAATGATTCTCCAATATCCACATATCCTGCAAGTAACGAATACCACCTGCCAGGGAAATTGACACCCCGTGCGAGCAATATTTTGTCACCACAAACAATGGCAGCAATAACTGCCGGAGCAATCCTGGGAAATACGGTATTATTGCAATTTGGACAAATGATTGCTCTTTCATCAGATTTTTGCACTGTCTTTGTTCCACATTCACCGCAATACGTGTTTTTTAAATACCAGTTCTTTAGATGAAAAGCCACAAGGCTGGCCCATGCTATCTCTTGCTGTGTTGTATCTCTGAAAAAATTCAAATTTAGATAATCAAATCCTGTATTTTCTGTTTGAATTTCATCCCATATAAGATAGCAGGGAACACTATCAAGTGTAAACAGGAATGTTTTATCGGTTTCATCTGAAACACCGTTTAACTCTTTTTTTCGGGGCAGCTCTAATCTGCCATCACGTTTCCTAAACAACAATGCATTTTCTTTAAAACTGAAAATAATATCATCATTTTCAATTTTACGATTAGCTAAAAAAAGGGTATCCAGATTGTGTGGTGAAATATCCTGTATCATAATTTTAACCAACTATTTTCAATTTTATTATAAAAGTCAAACCCTAAAATTCAATCATTTGTTTGGGCTTTAAATTATCTTCCATTGTCCAGAAATGTGCATGGCCATGTTCCAACCGAAAAACAATCAGATTAGGATCATGCGCAGTGAGACCAAAATTCTTTAAAAAGGGTCTCTCTTGCATGACTCTTTCCTTCAATTCCAGATCTTCCATAAACTCAATTTCCCCTGCAATTCTTAACATTTTTCCGGTCATGCTTACAGCCTTGTAAAAACATGCTTCTACCTGCGGATTGCTCAATAATTGTTTGTACAATGATTTCATAGCACCGGTCTGAAAATAAAAACCGGTTTCATCCGCAAACCAAAATCCCAAAGCCCTTACCCGTGGATCACCATTTTCAGTGGTTGCCAAATAACAAACTTTATTTTCGTTTGTAAAATCAATACAACTTTTAATATCCATTGTGTTCTCCAAATTTTTATGTTATTCAGAATAATCAAAAACTTCTCTTGCCCATTTCCATGACCACTTTCCAAAAGGACGAATAATAGCAATCAGCTCTTTACCACGTTCCGTTAGTTGATATCCTTCCAGTGTTCGTTCTACAATATCAGCATTACGTAAATCTTTGATCCTGCTGTTTAATATTGTAGGAGAAATGGATTCACATCTTTCCTGGAGTTCCCTGAATGTAAAGGGACCATTTTGCAACTGCCAGATGACTCCCAAGGCCCAGGGCCGGCCAAGTAAATCAAAAAGTGCCATTATAGGGATACCGGTTTTTGATCCTCTAACCGGTTGTCCCGGAGTTGGTATTGACATCATCTCCTCACTTTTTTTAATTAGCTCCTGAGCCATTTTTCATATAAAAAATTCGGGTTCTTTACGTTCACTATATAATGTATGTAACCGCAGAGCAGCATCATTAACAAGGCTTGCCTTAATTGACCTGGCTTTTTGTGGACAATATTTAATGCAGGCACAACATGAAATGCACTTTATTATATCAATCGAATCACTTTTTTCCAAATCAATAGCACCAACAGGACACATGTCCGCACAGATACCACATTGATTACATTCGTTACCAACTTTGATAAAATCGACATCCCATATCTTTGTAACTCCACCATATGGATTGTTTCCAGGAAAGGTAATAGAATCCAGGTAAGCAATAGAATCAAGTGAGAATAATTTTTGCTGTATTTTACGTCCAAAATCCTCAGCATATTTCAAATCTTTTTCATCAGGACGCCCATGGGCTGTTGGTAATTCATTGCTGGAAAAAGAGTGTTCACCAATAAATGCCGCACCTGCAAATGGAATACAACCTCGTACCTCCAATGCATCTTTTAACTCTAGCAATGCATCATCAAAAGCACGATTTCCGTATACAACAACACAAACGGCAGGTGTATTATTAGCATGGATTGAGTTGATAAAATCGTACAACAGTGCGGGTGTTCGCCCCATATAAACAGGTACTGCAAAAAGTAACAATTCATTTTCCAATATGTTCATGGATTGAGATCGAGCTTCTGGTTGGGAAATATCAATCAATTTTATATTACGGATTTTCATTCCATTTGCTATCGAGTGAACAATTGACCTGGTTGTTCCGGTTGGTGAAAAATAAACAAATTTTGCATTTTCATACTTCATTCACAATTCTCCTTTTACTTTACAAGCAAGAAATATCACTATTATATCTGTAGCTTGCTACGCATAATGTAGCAAAAAGATTCAAAACAATCAAATAATTATTTAAAAAATCATTTTTAAAATTGACAATACCGGCGACAATTTCGACCAAAACGTCGAAATTATGCAACTTTAGCAAAATAACATTACACAGACAAGCCCTTAAATTACAGCAACTTGAATAGGGAAAATTTTTCTGGCACGCCAGTTGCCTAAACAGAAGCAGAAACAGACAAACAACTAACATAACAAAAGGAGTTACATCATGAAAACATCAAAAACATTATCCGTTCTGCTTCTTGCTTTGGCAATGACAGCATTTGCAAGTACCTCTGTATTTTCACAAACCGCTGAACATGGTGTAAAATTTGTGGACCTCAATGGTGATGGCTACAATGACAATGCCCCGGACGCTGATGGCGATGGAATTCCCAATGGTATGGATGAAGATTATGTCCGTACAGGTTCCGGCTATGGTCAGGGTATTTCCGGTGAAGGCTTTGTAGACGAAGATGGTGACGGCTATAACGACAATGCACCGGATGCAGATGGCGATGGAATCCCCAATGGCATGGATGAAGATTATGTAGCACAAGCTGGTCAGGGTAGTGCCGCAGGAAATGGTCAGAAACAAGGCGCAAATAGTTTTGTAGACGAAGATGGTGACGGATATAATGACAATGCACCTGATGCTGATGGTGATGGAATCCCAAATGGTCAGGATGCTGATTACGTAGCAGCTGGCGGCAAAAGCGGTTTTGGCAATGGCAAAGGTCGCAGCATGCATGCATTTGTTGACGAAGACGGTGATGGAATCAACGACAATGCACCGGATGATGACAGTGACGGTATCCCCAATGGTCAGGACTCTGATTGGGTCCGCCCGGAAGATTGTCTGGGACGTGGAGCAACAAATACCACAGTAGGTTTTGGACGCTCTGATGATTCAACACCTTCAAGAGGCAAAGGCGGTAAAAACTAGATTTTCTCTCCTGTTCTCCTACATAAACCTCCGGCAGGTCAATCTTGTTGGAGGTTTTTTTGTTTTAACCCATCTCATTAATAAAATCTGTAATCGCTTTGGCAATAGTAACAACTTTATTACAATCAACAATTGCAGGATTATCTTTTGATGTATGGGTTACATCCTGTGTCTCCATATTTTCAATAAACCAGAGCGAGGTAACTGCCAAAGCAGGGCATCCATATTGTACAAAAATACTGTGATCTCCCTGAGGCCATAAAGCACCTTCTTTAATATCTAAATAATTGCTCATTATATTTAAAAGTGGACGCTTAAATCTATCAGGAACATCAAAAAAAGAAAAAGCGATATCACTCCCCTTGTAACCCGCTCCATCAATATTGAC
Organism: bacterium; assembly: GCA_963693055.1. Lineage (GTDB taxonomy): Bacteria > Zhuqueibacterota > Zhuqueibacteria > Residuimicrobiales > Krinioviventaceae. The sequence continues at coordinate 1,737,993 of OY843751.1, read as the reverse complement.
ATTCAATATTATATCATTAAAAGTTTCTGAATTTTTTCGTATATATTCCATTTGTCCGGGAACAGCATAATAATCCTCACCATTAAGCGCAGTCAATTCTATTTGTGTTGTTCCATGATAGTCTTTGAGCAATTCAGACAATAAAAGTAAAACAATTACTCCTGTAGCATTATCTATAGCACCGGGAGTTCCCTTTTTCGTATCTATATGTGCGGTAACAACAATTCTTTTGGGTCCTTTGCCCCTTTTTCCAATCACATTAGATCCACTTGAAGGAATTCGGACTGCTTTGAAAACAAGGTTCACCTCATTGCCTGTAAAGAAAAGCAGTCGTTCTCCTTCCTCATGCGTCATATATACGGATGGAATATTAAAATCACCATCTTCAATTAATGGAAAAGGATAAGCGCCACCAGCCAGAGCAGAATTGCGCCCTGTGGCGGTTATGATAGCGGCTGCTCCACTGTTCTCTAATAATGATACAATTCGTTTATGATTATCAGGATTATAAAAAATAAAGTTTTTCGGCATTATTTGTTCCATAGCAAGTACACCATGCATCAACAATATATTACCTTTTGCTTTAACGGTCTCTAATTGATCAACATTTGAAGCACAAACCAGGGGAGCAGTGACATCACATCCTAATGAATAGGGACTAGAAAATACTTGAAATGACTGCCCGCTTACAGACAATTCTGCACCTCCAGTTTTCCAATCCATAGCTACAAATTCCTGCGTTTCCATGCTCCAATCCCACTTTTTCAATTCCTGTTGAAAAAAATCCGTAGCCATTCTGTTACCAGTACTGCCAACAGCCCGGTTTGGTATAATATTGCACAAGGTATCTAAATAGTGCTCTGTGGTTTTGATTAATTTATTCAAAATCCAATTCTCCTCATTTTAACATCAGTAAAATTATGGAATACGAACTAAAAAAAATTGTAAAAACCCGACAAAAGGAATCAAATATTTTATGCACAGAGTTTGCGAAGGGATGATGGGGTTTGTCCGCTATATTGCTTACAGCTTTTAATAAAATGAGACTGATCATAATATCCGGACAGATACCCTATCTCAGTAAGCGACAAATGAGTTTGTGATTTGATCAGATCCATTGCGTTATTAAATTTCAAAATCTCACTATATTTCTTTGGGGAAATCCCAACCTGTTGATTGAACAACCGTTCAAGAGATCGTTCAGATAAATTGTATTGTTGCCCAAGTTGATGAATAGCAATCTGACCATTTTCCTTCGCCATTTCAACCAAACAGGATTGTACCAGTCTAAAATCCCTTTGATCACTTTTATACAATTTGCTGTTCAGAAAGGATTCAACTATTTGAATACGTTCCTGTGCGTTCTCACAATCCAGGAATTCCCATATATAATGATTCCAATCACTGTAAATATCTGACAACTCTGGAGCCTGATTTAAAAATTCAGATAACGGAAACGGGAAAAATGCAAATGCAGCAAAAGGATACAACTCCACACCAACAACGCCATGCTGCTGATATGTCATTACATTGGAATAACTGGATTTCTGTCCCGACACCAGGAACTGTGCCTGCGGTATTTTCGTTCCGTTTGCAAACACATTGCAAAAAGGAATTTTGTAATGAAAGAGTAATTGAAAATTTCCGGTAGGATATACCAATTCGGAATGTGTCTCTCCACAGGATTCTAATACCCAAAAATATTTTATATACGCTGCCAATGGCAGTGATGGCGAATATAATTTTATTTTCATAATATTTTTTTTATTTTAACCAGAGGTAATTTTAAAAAAATATAAAAAAACTGAAACATTATTCTGGCAATTGGTCAAATTTGGACAATTTTTCCAGATCGTTATCCCATTCAGCTCTACTGGTAACAAAAATATGTGCATCCGGTACTATGGGCAAATAACTATCCAAACAGCCTGCAGGTACTACTAAAAGCTCACCATCCATTTGAAGATTGGGTAATGCGGAACCACATTCAGAACAAAAAGCTTTTTTATGCTGTGAATTGGGTACCGTATATGCTTTCACAAGGTCTTTCCCAGATATCCAAGTTATACTCGCAGTTGTTGAAAAAAGATTAGCAGCATGTGCAGAGCCTGTATCTTTACGACAGCGCTTACAATGACATAGATAAAAATTTTCAAATTCCCCATCTATTTCAAATTTTACTTTTCCACAAAGACAAGAACCGTATTTTTTCTCCAACATTTCCATATCTCCAATATTCGTGATCATGCTATCAATTCAAAATATTTTAACAACTGGAATCACCATGATTATTGCAATTAATTACTGCGCTCGAAATAAAATTTCGTCGAAGGAAAATTCATTTTAAATCTGTTTTCGTCAGCGCGTGTTCGCCTACTGGCGAATATATTTGTGGTTTATTTGTTACATTATTTATTAAATTTATCGTACTCTTTGAAACCACAACATCATTTCTTTTTTTACAACGAAACATCCCGCTTCCATGGGATAAAATCATCCTGGTGGTTTTGTACAGCTTTGGGATTATACTCTCCACCGGCAGTATTGATAATCATTTGGATCAATTCATCTGCCAATGCTTCCATGGATTTTCCCCCGTCAATTAACCCGCCAGCGTCAAAATCAATGATATCTGCCATACGTCGCGCAGTCTGCGTGTTACTGGCAATCTTGATCACTGGTACAATTGGGTTCCCCGTGGGCGTTCCGAGTCCTGTTGAGAACAGCACTACATTTGCCCCGGCAGCTACCAGCGCGGTTGTGGATTCCACATCGTTGCCCGGGGTCAACAGCAAACTGAGTCCTTCTTTAGTAACATATTCCGGATAATCAAGAATATCTGTTACCGGCGATGTGCCGCCTTTTGTTACTGCTCCGGCGGATTTCATGGCGTCAGTGATTAATCCTTCTCGAATGTTACCTGGTGACGGATTCATATCGAATCCCGCACCTACCGAACGGGCTCGCGCTTCATAATCCCGATACAACTTAATAAACCGTTCTGCTGTCTCTTTATCCATGCAGCGATCGATCAGGGATTGCTCTGCACCTCCAAACTCGGGAAATTCGCCCAGAATCACGCTGCCCCCAACAGCGACAATCCTGTCAGCAATACGGCCCATTAATGGATTAGCGGTTATACCGGAAAATCCGTCAGAGCCTCCACACTCTACACCAATCACCAGTTTGTTGACAGGTACAGGTTGCCGTTCTGCTTCGTTCGCCTCAACGAGTCCCGCAAACGTTTTACACACAGCGTCATCCAGCAAATATTCACTCCTTCCGTACTGCTGCTGGTCCAGTATATACAAAGGTTTGTTGAATTGAGGATCATGCGCATGAATTGCTTCATATAAGTCCAGTATCTGAGCGTTCTGGCAGCCCAGGCTGAGTATAGTCGCCCCGGCGGTATTGGGATGCGTGATGTATCCCGCCAAAAGAGCGCACAAATCATGTGCGTCTTTACGTGTTCCACCGCAACCGGATTCATGCGTAAGAAACTTGATACCGTCCACATTCGGGAAAAGGGACTGGTTAGATTCTGCACTGTAGGTAAAATCAAGTGATGTCAATTCATCCACACTCGTACCGGAGCTCCAGGCATGGGACAACTGGTCTGCAAGCTGACGGTGTCGGGATCGTCCGTGCAGTCCGTTAATAGCCTCAAAAGCCGTTTTCAGTTTCAGGATATTTTCATTTTCACAAAACACCAGCGGCGCCACAATCCAGTTATTAGCCGTACCCACAGAACCATTTTTACGCATATAGCCTATAAAGGTTAAATCCTGCAGAGTAGACACATCCGGTGGCGTCCATTGCTGCACAACTCCGCGATACTCGAACCCTGCGGTCTTGTGCACGAGATTATGTGTACCTAAACGCTCTCCGGATTTAACAGGACAAGTCGTCTCGCCAACCAAAATACCGTGCATAATTATAGGATTTGATGCAGGCATGTCCCGCAAAGCAATAGAATGCTTGGCAGGAATATCATTTTTTATAATAACAGATTTATCCCCAGCATTGACACGCTCCCCTGCCACAAGTGGCCGCAGAGCCACTGCAACATTATCATTTTTATGGATAAGTAATACAGCTCCGGTATTCATCTTTCCTCAATACTTTTAAATAGTATATCACAAACGCCTGAAAATACAATATTATTCAGGATTGAGAATGAGAATAAATCTATAATCAAACAAAAATCAAATATAACTAATTAATGAAAAATAAAAAAGGAGACTGTAAACTTTTTTGTGTAAATGAATAGTAGTGCTATATTTGGATTTTCATCCTGTCTTTAAATATAATAGAAAATTGAGAAACAACAAAGGCCCAGTTTCTGATGGGCTGCGACCATTTTTTAGCAATATCCCTGTAGGCCAGAAACAGCATTTTTTTCAACGCATCATCGTGGGGGAACAGAGATTTGGTTTTAGTGACTTTGCGAAGCTGTCGGTGCAGAGCCTCTACACTATTTGTGGTATAGATCATTCGCCGAATTTCTTCGGGATATTTAAAATAGTTGGACAGGTTGTCCCAGTTTTTTCTCCAGGAATTGATAACAATGGGATATTTGACCCCCCATTTTTGTTCAAGGCGATCCAGTTGCAGTTCAGCGTTTTCTTTAGTTGTGCTTTGATAAACCAGCTTCAGATCTTTGATAAATTCTTTTTGATGTTTTGATGCAACATAACGAAGCGAGTTACGGATTTGATGGATGATACAAAGCTGGACTTCAGTATCGGGAAAAATGCTGGCAATAGCATCCGGAAAGCCTTTCAGCCCATCTACGCATGCAATCAGAATATCTTCAACCCCACGGTTTCGTATATCGGTTAAAACAGACAGCCAGAAATTGGCGCCCTCGGACTGGTCGATCCAAATACCAAGTAAATCCTTAAAGCCTTCACCATTGATTCCCAGTACAGTATAGGCGGCCTTGTTTATAATACGCCCTTCGTCACGTATCTTATAGTGGATAGCATCCAAATAAACAATAGGATAAACGCTATCCAACGGTCTTGACTGCCATTCAACGACAAGCTCGCGTACCCGTTCGGTAACATTGGAAATAAATGTTGGGGAAGCGTCCAGGCCGTAAAGTGTTTCCAGGTGGTCTTTGATGTCTCTTGTACTCAGACCTTTGGCATATAAGGCAACGATAATTTCATCTATTTTGCCCAGATCACGCTGGTGCTTTTTGACAAGTACCGGGTCAAATTCTCCATTCCGATCACGGGGGATTTTGATGTCAATTTCACCAAAATCTGTCTTCACTGTTTTGCTGCTGTGACCGTTTCTACTATTGCCACTGTTATCACCTTCTGAAGAATGTCTCTCATAGCCCAAGTGCTGGGTCATTTCAGCTTCCATAATTTGGTCTGATATGCCCTTAATCAAATTCTTGACCAGACCATTTTTGCCCAGCAGATCGTCTGCTGTCTTGCAATTTTCAAAATCTTTTTCAAGTTGTTTAATAATTTCAGGTGTAAGTTTCATTGGTAAATTCTCCTGTATTTAATAAAATGTAATATTTGTTTTTAAAACACAAGCGAATTTACAGTCCCTTGGAAAAGTGTGTGCAAATCAATCAGCGATCGAAATTCAATAACCCTACGGGTTATTGAACCCTTGTTCATGATTTACACAAAAATCTTTACACTTCCTAAAAAAGATGGACAAATCGCCATCTATACATACTAAAATTCAACTATATTTTTTTCTTTTTATATGAATTTTGTTTTCATGTGCAAATTTATAAATAACATATTCAAAATAATTCCCAAATCGAAAAGTAATATTCTTTCCATCTCTAACAAACTTAATTTTTTGTGTTTGTCCCTTTTTCACATAGAAAATAATATATTTGATGGTATCGGAAGATACTTTTCGAATATATAGGCCGTTGAACCATATATAATACTTTCCCTTACATTGAAATCGAAAGCTAAATCCAACATAAACTCCCAAAATGGAAAATAGCAACAGAATAGTAGCGTTCAGATTAGGTTCTTTTCCATTCAAAAAAAATGGTTCAATGACAGAAAAATAATATCCTAAAGACATGATAACAAAAAAATGTAAAAAAAGAAATTTAATTCCTATTCCAAATTTAACATGGGTTTCAGAAATAGAAAACATCTTTACAAATAAAAGTATAAAATTTACTAATAGGAGAAAAATCCATATATACATAAAAATTTTTGTCACATTGTACCTTAAATTATTATCTTTTATTCCAACTTACTCTTAAATCTTTTTAAAAACATTGATATTGATTAAAAAATATTTCATGCCTCAAACGTATAAACCGGAATATTTATAGACAGATCATAATTTTCCCGCATTAATATTTATAAATTTCCATCCTTACACTACCTTATCAGAGAATGCAGTAATATTGTCTTTGATTAATTTACCCCCCCTTTACATATATTATCTCATGTGACTAGTAAGTATATCACAAATACCGGAAAAATGCAATGATATATATTTTGATTGAAATGGATCTGTATTTTTCAATGAAATATTATATTGATTTTTATCAAATTATTTTATTCCTTTTTAAACATACTGAAAAATTAACAATTAAAAGGAATAAGTAATGAAAAACGCGATGCCCGGGTTTCAATGGAACAGGATAATTTCTTCAAAAACACTTTATTTTATATTATTAACGGGTTTTATTATAGCAGGTTGCACGAAAGCACAAGTAATTCGTGAAAAAATCGAGTGGTGCGATTTCTGGTGGGCAAATGAACCCGATACAGAAAAGCCCCGTGTATTGTTTATTGGGGATTCTATTTCAAGAGGATACTATAAAGCAGTTTCAGAAAAGCTGCCGCAAGGCAATTGCGATCGATACGCCACATCCAGATCCATTGCAGATCCATCATTGATGATTGAATCAAAAATTGCTATGGCAAATTAAAACCATGTATTAATACATTTTAATAATGGACTTCATGGCTAGCATCTTGACAATAGCCAATATGAAAAGAGCTTGAGAAAATTTGTTAAATTTCTTAAATCTGAAAAATCCAGAAATTGCAAACTGGTCTATTCCTAGACAACTCCCTTCCCGTCAGATGAACCTGATCTAAAGTTAGATCCAAAAAAAAACCAGGTTGTAATTGATAGAAACAATATTGCAAAAAAGATCATGCAAGAAAACAATATCCCGGTTATTGACTTGTATAACCTGATTGAACCAGAGCTTGAAAAGTATAGTGCATCCAAGGGTAATGTACACTATAATCAGGATGGCTATAACAAACTGGCAGATGAAATAAGTAAAGAAATTGCAAATTTGTTGAATGAATAATTTATATTAAATTGCTTATAAACTATCGCTCGGAAATGAACCCCTGAATTTACAATTCCTGATTCAATAATACAGGTCAAAAATTTAAATCAACTACCTCTTACGCTGTCGCCGATATGTCGTAGTTTAGCCCTTAATAAATTTGTAAAAAAATCCGGTATTTATAGTATCTGCTTTTTTTGAAAAGCATCTTGTAAATACCGGAAAATTTTCCTTATTTCACATAAAGCATTTTTAATGTATTATTATAATTCCCCGCGGTCATTCTTACCAAATAAACACCGGAAGAGACCACATTGCCAAATTGATCAGTTCCATGCCACACGAGATCATGATTCCCTGCTGATTGATTGGCATTTAAAAGTTCCCTAACCAATTGTCCCCTTGTATTAAAAATGGAAACATTAACATAAGCGGATCTGGGTACATTATATTCTATAATTGTATTTGAATTAAATGGATTCGGATAATTTTGTTTTAATGCAAAACGACTAGGTACAGTACCATCTCCAACTTCCAGTTCCACGGGGCCAAAAGAAACTGTACTGCCATCCGTATCCAATTGCTCTATTTTATAATAAACTTTTGAAAAATTTTCAATATCAGTGTCTACAAATGTATATTTATTTTCTATTAACGAAGTGCAATTACCTGGGATTATAGATGAATTAATTTTTGTCCATGGACCTTCTGAGGTACTTGACCGATATAAATGGAATCCCAAATTATTGGTTTCTGTCTTTGTTGTCCACTGGAGTAAAACACAACCATCCTCATTATAAGCCGTAAAGGAGGACATTTCTACCGGGACGGTACTATTGATTTCATTCAAGCAAATATCACTTGCAAGTATAGCACTACCGGCATCAACATTATTTTTTGTGAATTGCATATAACCCAAAATAGCATTTCCTGAAAGAGGTTCAGCCAGTGCAAAACTCCATTTTAAACAACCGTCAGATACACGTGAATATAATTGAACGATATTGTAAATCATATTAAATCCATTAAAGGTGTAATTCTCACTATCAAAGCTTATTTCACAAAACAATGAAAAGATATTATCCCCTTGATTCATAACAATTGGAATCGAAACAAGTTGACCGGCTCCTGGGATGGGATCTCCTAAATTGATAGAACCTGAGCTGGGGTACATATTGGTTGTATAAGGCACCGGTAGGTTATCAATAAGTCCATTAATATATTGTAGAATAATACTGGCATCCAGAGATGTTATAGAACCATCCTGATTAACATCTGCAGCATTAAACAAATCCGGATCAATTTCATACATTCCCAATACATGTTCAAGTATTGTTTTGCAATCATTCATATCAACAATGCCATCGTAATATACGTCTCCGGATTTGGTTACAGTTGATTTTACTACAGCTCCTGAAATTTTCAATGGAGCTTCACCAAGTCCCCCAACCTCTGCGGCATCAAGGTTAACATTGATAAAATCACTGTTATTATCAAGAACAGACATTTTCAACCATACAAGCAGACCTTTTGGTAAAATGGGCTCACTACATTGTACGGTTATCACCGTTGAATTTTCAACACTTTCAAAAGTAATATCAGTATTGGGTATGGATAAAAGTTGAGAATTAGGAATGATCTGAAGTAGTTCCAGCTTGTCAGACTTTTCAATACTAAAAGTGATTGTGTTAAATCCTGTTATTTCAGAAAAATCAACATTTATTGGAACAAACGCAACATCATTTTCATTGTATATTACAGATTCTACTTTGATTTTATTCGCACTAATCGATTCGGTATTACCAATAATAACAGCATCATCTACAAGCGTACCTGTATTGTTATTTCCGGATAAATCCGCAATTCTCCGAACAATACCATCTTCCGTGCCCAGATATTTAATTTCATCAAAACGCCAATAAGCAACAAGACCTTTTTCAGATGAATCAAATGTATCCAGATCAATCGGGCCCAAATTCAATTCCTGGATCTCACTTTGGCTCAGTTCCCTGTTCCAAATTCGCATTTCATTTAGCATTCCATTAAAAAATCCATAATCAGTATCAACCATAGTATGACGACCAATATCAGTGAAATATATCTCTGATGTATAATCACCATGTTGATTGCATACATCTTCTAATATTTTTACTCCATCTAGATAAATACAAACATTGTCTCCGGTAATTACATATGCATAATGGTGCCACTCACCGTAATCGGCTCTGGGATTATACTGATAATCTTGATAAGAATAACCAATGGACGCCACCCCCATACCGATTTCACCATGTTGGTTTTCTGTTACAAAAATCAAAGTTGATCTATCAACATCCCCCAGATATGGGCTTCTCTGTTGGAAAAACGGATTCTGGCTCCAGACACCTCCTCCGGATCCATTCATATATGCATATCCCTCGATTGTAAATGCACTGGAATTGACAATAGGTTGCGGTAGGTGAAGATAATCTCCATCCCCATCCAAAAACAATACTTTGTCATCAATGGTTGTCGCTAAAAGACTGCAGCTAATGATCAAGATTAACAAGCTGATTCTTTTAAACATTTTCTCCCTCCTAGAAAATTAAAAATTTGGTGTTTTATAAAAGGCAATTATCAAATATAGGATTTACCCCATTGATAGATTGAGCATCAATTACTGGTTATTTTTAAACCCCTGCAATTAAATAATGGTTCCTATACTAATAAAAATAGTAAACTTTATTGTAAAAACAAATAAATTTTAATATTTTCAATTATATATTTATATTAGAATGAAAATATTTATAAAATTAATAGCACAACTTAAAGTTTGAACACCAAACGCTTCTACAGGAGACATGTTGATGATTAAAAGATTTGCAATACTTGTACTCTTTCTTGTATGCACTTTTGTTTATGCCGATGATTCTTTATTGCAGGATTGGCAGGCAATGCACGATACAAAAAGCCAGGCACTGGAACAATTTAATGATTATAAATTTAGCATGTTTAGTCACTGGGGTGTCTATTCCATGCCTGCCAGTATTTGGCAGGGAGAAAAGATCCCGGGATTGGGTGAATGGATATTTTACCACGCGTAAATACCCAGGGACGAGTACAAACAATTATGCAGCCAGTTCAATCCGGTTAAATTTGATGCAAAAGCCTGGGTCAAACTGGCAAAAGACGCAGGTATGCGATATGAAATAGCAATGCCCAAGCACCATGATGGATTTGCAATGTACGATTCAAAAGTAACGGATTACGATATTATTGACAGTACCCCCTTTGACATCGATCCTATCAAAGCCCTCTCACAGGAATGTGAAAAACAAGGACTGCGCTTTGGTATTTATTATTCACATTCTACCGATTAGATGGATGGCGGCAATGCGGGTGTGCTCAATTATTTAAAGGAAAATCCGGACGATACGAGCAAATAGGCAGACTGGCCTGCAAACATGTGGGACCCCTCTCCGGTTTCTTTCGAGGAATATCTCGAGGTCAAATCCAAACCGCAAATGGTAGAACTGTTAAATACGCTTCCTAACCTCATCGAGATTTGGTACGATATGGCGAATCATATGACACAAGAACAGAGTTTTGAATTTTACAAACTGATTTACGATATTCAACCCAACTGCCTTGTCAACAACCTAGTAGGTAATGATTGGGGCGATTATTGGGTCACCGGTGACAATAAAATCCCGGATAACAGAGAAGGCGGTGACGTGTACTGGGAAGCTCCCGGTACCCTGAACAATATCTGGGGATATAAAAGTTATGATGTGGATTGGAAGTCCACCAAAGAATTGATTTACTGGATTATGGCTATTGCCAGAAAGGGCGGGAATTATTGGCTCAATATTGGTCCCAAAGGTGATGGTTCCATACCCCAGGAAAGTATCGACCAGTTGCACGAAATTGGCAAATGGATGTCCATCAACAGCGAAGCCATTTATGGAAGACATTCCTAGCATGTAACACATGAAGGTCCCACAAAAATTGAAATAAAAAGTACGACTCAACGTAAACGTGATGGATTCAGGTCAGATTTTCAGGAACAGGATTTCTGGTTTACCCAAAAAGACAACAACTTGTACATTATGGCCCTGGTCTGCCCGGATGATGGTACAGTAACCATCAAATCCCTATCTGATCAAATGGATTATGCTCCTGAAATTAAAAATATTTCCATGCTTGGAAGTGAGCAAAAAATAGATTGGCAACAGACAAAAGACGGTCTTACTATCCAATTCCCGGCAAAACGCATTTCAGAATATGGCTATGTTTTACGGGCAGAAATGAAATAATTGTTTTATATAAATCCCGGACATCTCATCCGGGGTTTACTCACTATTATAATTCACATCGGTTACAAGTTTATTTCCATCATTAAATTTCATCCCTGTAAACAGCTCTGTTTATTTGCATCAACTCTACAGGTGCACCATTTACCAAAATCATAGCGACAATAACCCCGGGTGTGGGACTATTGGGTGATATAATAATTTCCTGATCTTTTAAAGCAATATCAAGATCATCGACTTCAAATGCCACATGGGGAATGGATTTAACGACATCCGGATACGGAGCATCGTCCCGGTAACGCATCCATTGTATTCCGAATGGATTGTTTTTGTGATCGCTTACTGTAATTTTCAAATGTGGAATTTCAATTTCATCTTCAAAACGCTCACTTGTCGGAATGCCGATATGATTGTATTTCATAATTAATCCACAATTTTCACAATAAAAACCGATGTAATAATCTGGAGGTTCTTGTCCTCATACCTGAATATAGCAATATTCCAACTTAACAAAAAAATCCATCAAATCAATCACTTTATCAATATATCCCCAAATCATTTATCCAATATCTGACTACTGAATACTGATTACTGACAACTAGCCTCTTTTTTTCCTTGACTCTCTGCTCAAAATTTTACTCCTTTCAGTAAAGCCAATCATTCAGCCACAGGAGTAGGATATGACCGTTATCATAGAACCGTTTAAAATCAAATCCGTTGAACCTATCCGCATGACCACCCGCAAAGAGCGCGAAAAAATCCTGAAAAAAGCAGGCTATAATCTGTTCCAGATCAATAGTGACGATGTATTGATTGACCTGCTCACCGACAGTGGCACGTCCGCCATGAGCTCAGAGCAGTGGGCGGGTATTATGCGCGGAGACGAAGCATATGCCTGCAGTAAAAGCTGGTACCACATGCAAGAGACGGTGCAGGATATATTCGGATTCGACCATGTCATTCCCACTCACCAGGGCCGCGCGGCTGAGCGCATCCTCTTTTCTATCCTGTGTAAAAAAGGCGATGTGGTGCCCAACAATACCCATTTCGACACCACCCGCGCCAATGTTGAATTTCAAGGCGCCGAGGCCCGCGATTTACTCAAACCCGAAGCGCTCGATCCTGCAAATCCTCTGCCCTTTAAAGGCGATATGGATACCGATGCACTGCTCAAAACCATCAACGAGGTGGGCGTAGATCGCGTTCCGCTCATCATGCTCACCATCACTAACAATTCCGGTGGCGGACAACCCGTATCAATGGCCAACATACGCTCTGTGGCAGCCATTGCACACAAACATAAAATCCCTTTTTATTTCGACGCCTGCCGCTTTGCCGAGAATGCCTGGTTTATCAAAAAACGTGAAGCAGGATACGCCAACAAAACCATCAAAGAGATTGTGCACGAAATGTTCTCGTATGCGGACGGCTGTACCATGTCCGCTAAAAAAGATGCGCTGGTGAACATAGGTGGTTTCCTTTGCACTAACGACGATAACCTGGCTCGCCAGGAAAGCGACTTGCTCATCCTCACCGAGGGATTTCCAACCTATGGCGGACTCGCGGGCCGTGACCTGGAAGCCATAGCCATAGGGCTCAAAGAGATTCTGAATGAGGATTACCTTCGCTATCGTATTGCCTCCACCCAGTATCTGGGCAGGCATATCTCGGATTACGGCGTGCCCATTGTACAACCACCGGGTGGACACGCAATCTATATCGATGCCAAAACCATGCTACCGCACATACCTGTAGAGCAGTATCCGGGACAAGCACTGTCTATCGAGTTGTATCTTGCCGCGGGAATTCGTACGGTCGAGATCGGTTCAGTCATGTTTGCGCGCAAAGATCCGGTAACCGGAGCAGAACTCCCCGCCCCTATGGAGCTGGTGCGGCTCGCTATTCCGCGTCGGGTATATACCCAAAGCCATATCGATTATGTTGTGGAATCTATTCTGGAGGTTAATGACACCAAAGAAAATATACGTGGAGTAAAAATAACCGAGCAGGCTCCGTTCCTGCGTCATTTTACGGCAAAATTCGAACTGGTTAAATCATAACGCTAACGATAATCATGTCCAATACAGCCGAATTTCGATTTTACGAAGAACTGAACGATTTCCTGCCGCCGGTGCAACGCAAAACCATATTCACATACACCTTTAATGGCAATCCGGGAATCAAGGATGCCATTGAAGCCTGCGGTGTACCCCATACCGAGGTAGAAATCATTCTCGCGAACAGTGTCTCGGTGGGATTTGAATATAAACTCCGGCACAATGACCGGATCGCGGTCTATCCTGTATTTGAAAGTATGGACATCTCCCCACTCGTCCGCTTACGATCCAAACCATTGCGGGAATCCAGATTCATTCTGGATGTACATCTCGGCAAGCTGTCCCGACTTTTACGCATGGCCGGATTCGACACCCTCTACCGCAATGATTACGAAGATGATGAGATTATTGATATTGCACGCAAAGAGCACCGTATCATACTCACACGGGACCGTGGTATACTAAAAAACAGTCGCGTCACTCATGGCGCGTACCTGCATCATACCGAACCGGAACAACAGCTAAAAGAAATCCTGGATCGTTTGGACCTACGGGGACAGGCAAATCCGTTCAGCCGCTGTATTGAATGCAACGGCCTGCTTGAACCGGTAGACAAGCACGAAATCCATGATCGCATCCCTCCCAAAACCGAACAATATTTCAACGAATTTCACCAATGCACTGGTTGCGGCAACGTCTACTGGCACGGCTCACATTATGAGAATATGCTGAAAAGGATCAGAAAGTTGGTAGATGGATGATTTTTTTAATTATTATCTTGCAAGTTTATCAAATTATACATTAATTTTATATATATACCTTTCTTAAAGCACCGTAGTAATCTCCATATAGGATGAATAACTTGAATATTTCAATCAACTAATTTAAAAAATCAACAATTGCAATTGAATCAACTATTAACGCTTTTTGTTATGAAGAAAAGTAATCTATTACTTTAGACGAGAAAAAATAGGACAGTGCATTATGAAAATCTCAACACTGTACAACCTGATTCATCAAATAAAGTCTAAAACAGTAGATACTGAGGGGATAGTCTTCTATACCAATCTTATAAACAATTTTCAAATAATATTGATATTGTTAGTTTTGTCAGGAATAGCATTATTGCTATGGTTTACTTTAAAAAACAAAGTTATCATGTATTCGGGTAATTTAAAAAAAGAGACTAATGAAAATAAACAATTTGATAAAACACTGAATTGCCAGATAACCGCATTATACAATATTCTTGACTGTAGCAATACCAAAGTCTATTCAGTAGACCGGCAATATCGATACATCAATTTTAACCACTCACATGCAATGTATATGCAAACCAATTATAATGCAAAAATCGAAATCGGTAATAGCATGTTAGAGTATATTCCATTGCAAAAAAATCGCGAAATAATCAGGAAAAACCTGGACCGTGTCTTGGCCGGGGAACAACGGGTTGATAAATCATATTCAGAAAAAGAGTCCAATACACAACACTATTTCCAGGTATATCATTATCCTATCAAAACTGAAACGGGTGAAATAATCGGAGTAACTGTACTGGAACACAATGTAACTGAACAGAAACGGATAGAAGATAAACTCAGATATACAGCCATGCGTCTCAACGAAGCACAGCGAATGGCCCACATTGGAAGCTGGGAACTGGAATTGGAAACAAATACCATTACATTGTCAGATGAATCCTATCGTATTTTTGAGATCGATCCTGAAAAACTTGATATAACCTATAAAATAATACTTGATGCTATCCACCCGGATGACCGCAAAGCAGTCAAATGGGCCTTTACCAACTCACTCAAAACCCGAATTCCATATTCTATTGAACACCGCCTTGATTTTGGGGAAGGAAGAATCAAGTTTGTACATGAGAAATGCGAAACCATTTATGAAAATGACAAACCTGTTCGTTCGGTAGGAACAATAGAGGATATCACTAAACGTAAACAGGCAGAGAAAGCGCTTAGAGAAAGCGAAGAACGGTTACGCGTTGCAACAGAAGTCACAAAAATTGGTATCTGGAACTGGCTTTTAAAAGATGATATCTGGTACACAACACCTACATATTATACAATGCTTGGATATGAACCTGTAGCAGGGTTTTCTGATCGGGACTTGTGGGTAACCAGGATTCATCCTGATGATAGAGAATGTGTAGTAACAAAAATTAAAGATGTATTGAGCGGTGCTGCCAGTGATTATCGTTATGAAACCAGAATGAAACACGCTGATGGCTCGTACCGATGGCATAGTGTAATTGGTAGTACTGTTGAAAAAGATAAAGAGGGAAAGCCGCTCCGATTAACAGGTGTCCGAATTGACATTACCGATCAAAAACAGGTAGAGGAGAAACTCATAGAATCGGAACAACGCAAATCAATCCAGAACCAAATTTCAAATATTTTTCTTTCTCTTACCGATGAAGAGATGTATAGTAAAGTTTTAGAGATAGTACTTCAAGTGATGAAAAGCCATTACGGCGTATTTGGATTTATTGAGAAAAATGGTGACCTGGTTATTCCAAGCATGACACGGGAAATTTGGGAAGAATGCCAGGTTTCGGACAAGTCTATTATTTTCCCACAGCATACATGGGGAAACACCCTATGGGGAAGATCGATCAGAGAAAAAAAAGCACTGTATTCCGATGGCCCCTTTAATACACCAACTGGACATGTTACAATCAAACATTTTCTATCTGTACCGATAGTCTATTCACATAAATCCATTGGTTTAATTTCAGTTGCTAATAATGAAAACGGTTATACTGAACAAGACAAAGAAATTTTGGAGAGTATTACCAATTACATCTCACCCATTTTGAATGCAAGATTGCAAAGAGATCAACAGGAAAAAGAACGGTTACAAGCGGAAAATGAGCTTAAAAAAAGTGAAGAAAAATTCCGGGAATTGATTCAGAAAATACAAACGGCGGTGGTTGTACATGGAGCGGATACTCAAATATTGATAGCTAATCAAAAAGCACAGGAATTACTAGGATTAACAGAAGACCAGATACTGAGGAAAAAAGCCATTGATCCTTCATGGTACATTTTCCTCAAAGATGGAACAAAATTGTCACTTGAAGAATATCCGGTTAATCAGGTCATTACAACTCTCCAACCTGTAAGAAACTTGATAGTAGGTGTGCATCGTCCTGCCAGAGATAATGATATATGGCTCCTGGTTAATGCGGATCCAGTTTTTGATAATGAGAAAAATATTACTCAGGTTATTGTAACTTTTACTGATATTACTGACCTCAAACGGATGGAAGATGCTCTAATTGGGAGCGAGAAGCGTTATGAAAAAGCCCAGGCAATTGGGCATGTGGGTAGCTGGGAATATAATATACAGACAACACAATTCTGGGGATCGGACGAAGCGAAAAAAATTTACGGTTTTGAAAAGGATATTGATTCTTTTTCAACAGAAAAAGTTGAGGGTTGCATTCCGGAAAGAGATAGAGTGCACCAGGCATTGGTTGATCTCATTGAAAATGATAAAGAATATAATTTAGAATTTGATATTCTTACATATAATACAAAAACCAGAAAAACGATATTATCAAAGGCAGATATAGAGAGAGACGAATCAGGCCATCCACTAAAAGTAACAGGTGTGATACTTGACATTACTGAACAAAAACAAGCAGAAGAACAAATTAAACGGACCCTGGTGGAAAAGGAAACGCTATTAAGAGAACTCTATCATCGTACAAAAAACAATATGCATGTAATTATATCCCTACTTAACATGGAAGCCCATAACACCACCAATAAAGAAGTATTGTCAATATTTAAAGAAATGGAAAATCGCATACACTCAATGGCATTAGTACATGAAAAATTATATAAATCTTTTAATCTTTCACGGATAGACTTGAAAGATTATATAACTGAT
Source organism: bacterium (assembly GCA_963693055.1). GTDB lineage: Bacteria > Zhuqueibacterota > Zhuqueibacteria > Residuimicrobiales > Krinioviventaceae. The sequence continues at coordinate 1,720,414 of OY843751.1, read as the reverse complement.
CTGGGTAACATTCTGTTTGATAGTTTTGATTTAAATTCCAACAGAATTACTGTCGACTTTGATTTAGAAAGTGTATCTGTTTTAATTGATACCGCAATCCCTTGTGGCCTGGTACTGAATGAGTTAATATCAAATTCTCTAAAGCATGCATTCCCGGATAAAAGAGAAGGAACTATTCACATCCATCTAGCCAAAAAAGAAGAAGAAATTGAGCTATGTGTTTCGGATAACGGAATCGGTTTCCCAAAAAACTTTGATCTTGATATTGATAGCCATTTAGGATTACGGATTATTCTTGTTCTTGTTGAAAACCAATTAAAAGGCAATATAAAATTTGAATCTGAAAATGGAGTAAAATGTGTGATACGATACAAGGATACATTCTATACGGAAAGGGTATAATAATGAAACACAAAACGACAATTATGATTGCAGAAGATGAAATTTTAATTGCTTTGAATTTAGAACAAAATTTAATTGATAGAGGATATAAAGTTTATAATAAAATCTGCACGGGGGAAGATGTTGTGCAGAGCGCACAGAATATAAAACCGGATATCATAATCATGGATATTCAACTGGCTGGGAAAATGGATGGAATTGAAGCAGCGGAAAAAATCCTTTCTTTTTACCATCCGGCTATAATATTTATGACAGGTTATGGAAACGAAGAACTAAAAAGTCGGGCAACAAGTATAAATCCCCTGGCTTTTTTTATGAAACCAATCAATTTGAATAGATTGGAATCCGCAATCAATTCAGTTATGTAATTTCACATAAACCTGATTTTATTGCTCCCCAAACCGATGATCGGGGAGCACAATACAACCTGTTTGTAAACTCTTGTTACTTTCCGTTCTAAAAAGATACGTTCTGGCTTTTACTTGTCAGCGTAAATATTTTCTTTAACGTACTTCCGGAATAGGTGACATTGATATATAAATCATATAGCAGCGTACCGGATGAACTTCCACCTGTATATATTTTATAACTTGTTCCGCTTGCCAATTTGATACTACTCTCCCCAAACAATCCTGTTGCATAATTAGCAAAATATCCCCACATTACTCCAAATTTTATAAAACGAGGGGTAACATGACTTCACAAAAACAAGCTGTAGCGCTCAAAATAGCGGCGATATGCCTGTTCGCCATTGCCGCGCTGCACATTGCCATTATCATTGGCGGTCCGGCATGGTACATCTATTTTGGTGCGGGGAAAAAAATGGCCAACATGGCCGCGGCTGGTTCGCTGTACCCGGTTTGGGTTACTCTTTTTGTAACGCTGATATTCACAATAATGGGTCTCTATGCTTTGTCCGGTGCTAAATTAATCCACAAGCTCCCTCTGCTTCGCACAGGACTCATCACCATTGCCGCTATTTTTGTTCTGCGCGGATTAGCCGTACTGCATCAGACCATCTGGCATTTTCAAAATCCGGCATCTGTGCCCATTCGTGATATTGTATTTTCCCTTGTGGCACTGATAATCGGAATATTATATGCGTACGGCATTGTTGGAAGATGGAAAAGATGATTGTTTTGAAAATCCCTATGGATATACGAAAGGATACACAATGAAACGAGTGGGAGCACATGTAAGCGCAGCCGGCGGTGTTGAAAACGCCCCCCTTAACGCGCAGAAAATAGATGCAAAAGCATTTGCCCTGTTTACCAAAAATCAACGTCAGTGGAACGCCAAACCTCTGACCGATGAAAATATAGAAAAATTCAAGGCCAATTGTGAGGAAACCGGCTATGATCTTGAATTTATACTGCCGCACGACAGTTACCTCATAAACCTCGGCACTCCCGATCCGGAAGCGCTTGAAAAATCCCGTAACGCATTTTTTGATGAAATGCAGCGTTGCGAACAATTGGGGCTCACCCTGCTCAATTTTCATCCCGGCAGCGGTCTCGGAAAAATCACCGACGAACAAGCTATGGATAATATTGCCGAATCTATCAACATGGCGATTGATAAGACAGAGAATGTGATTGCCGTGATTGAAAATACCGCGGGACAAGGAAACCATGTGGGTCACCGCTTTGAGCATTTGGCATACATTATTGACAACGTTGAAAATAAATCCCGGGTTGGCGTATGTATAGACACATGTCATGCATTTACTGCGGGTTACGATTTTCGCACAAAAGAAACATACGACAAAACCATGTCCGACTTTGACTCAATCGTGGGTATAAAATATCTCAAGGGCTGGCACTTTAACGATTCCAAACCCGATCTTGGCAGCCGAGTGGACCGTCACGCTCCCCTGGGCGAAGGCACATTGGGATGGGACCCGTTCTCGTTTATCATGAATGATCCGCGCTTTGAAGATATGCCCATGATACTCGAAACCCCCAAACCCGAAATCTGGGCAGACGAGATTAAAAAACTCTATAGTATGATCAAAAAATAATCGATTTATCTCTTGACTAATGATTAAAGGGTTGTACACCAAAGCCTGTCCATGCTGTCGAAATGCATATCATAAATATCCAAAAGTAACAAATCGGTTGACTGATTGATCACAGCATAAATTTTATCGATTTCTAGTTGTAAATTGACTTTATAAAGCAAATTCTCTGTCTTGTTATATAAATACAATAAATTATTATTCCAGCTCATAGAATGTATACCTGTTATAGGTAAATTTGCTAATTCAGTCACACTTTTGCCAGCAATGTCAACCGAATACAGCATTGAATCTGAACAAGCATATAAAGTATTATCATACTGATTGTAAGCAATGTCCTTCAAAATGGTCCCTGTAGAAATAGTATTCAACAATGATGATGTCCATTTGTCAAAAATCATTAGTGAATCAGGATATTTCATAGCAATATAAAAATTTCGATCAATTTCCATCTGCCAAATCACTGTTGGATCAAAATCTAATTTTATATGAGATTGCCATTTCCAGGTATAATCAAAATATCCACTTTTACAAAAATGATAACCTAAAAAATCCAACCCGCTCCATTTTTCAGAGGGAAATAAACCAGCTAAATTATAAATTGCAAAACAAGGGTGAACAGAGTTTGAGTGGATAAAACTGGTATTAAAATCAAGCTCCATATTTATAGGAAATTTTTGACCAAAATAAATATCCGGTATATTTAAAAGCAGATCTCTATTATCGTGCCCAATTTGAATTGACTTTTCGTGTAGCTTGTAATTATCTTTAACTATGCTGATTGTATACCCACCCGGATAAACCGGGTCAATAACATATCTTCCTAAACTATCAGATTGAACTGTTTGTTCAGGAAAATCAACTGTATAATTTAACATTACAGCTTTAATATTTACACCAACATTAGGCACAGGCTCACCCGTCACATAATCCAAAGTCGATCCGGATAAAACATATTCCGGTACATTGGGTTTTGTTATATCATTATCCTGTTTGTTAAAGCATGAACTGTTAAACAAAAAAAATATACTGAAAAACAAACCTGTTGTAAAATAATGAATGCGTTGCATTTCAAACTCCACGTTATTAGGAATATTTACAATATCAAATGTGCACAAGTACAAAATCTACATCATGACCACATCCTAAACCAATCCGAAAAATCCTTCCCTAAATAATAATATTATCTTACTGTTCCCCAGAATCTGTCAGAACTGTCGAAATAAATATCATAGATATTGTTCCAAACTGCATTATCAGAAAAATTTGCAACTGCATATATTTTTTCTATTTGAATTTGTTTGTTTAATTGATAAACCAGGTCCTCATATTTGCGCAATAAATAAAGTTTATCATCATTCCAGGTCATTGCAGACATTCCGGCTTGAGGGAGTTCAGCAATGAGGGTTGCATTATATGTATTATTTTCCAAACGATACAATAGTGAATCGGTACATGCATATAAAGCTTTATCATAGGGATTATATGCAATATCCTGCATTACGATACCTGTAGCAATAGTTTGTTGTAATTGGGAAGCCCATCTATCAAAAATCATCAATGAATCCGGATACTTGATCGCATAATAATGGTCCCTGCCAACTTCTAATTGCCAAATATCAGATGGATCAAAATCAATTTCAGTCAAAGTATCATAATGCCATCCGGTTAATTTGTGATCTGTGGTAACAAAATAAAATCCTATAAAGGTCCCATTGTTATAAAATCTGGTTAATAAAAGTCCTTTCGAACCTATCATTGCAAAATAGGGGTGTGAACTATCAATCATTTGAAAGGTACCATTCCAATCATAACTAATTGAATGTGGAAACTGGTTTCCATAGAGAATTTGGGGAACATCTAGTGACAACTCTCTATTTTCATGTTCAATTTGAATAGGTATTGGCTTTAACAAACAATCATCTTTTACAATTTGTATAGCATAGCTACCAGGATACACAGGATCAATGGTATAGTTACCCATACTGTCAGAGGTGATCGTTCGAGTGGGAAAGCTGATATCATACAACATTGCAACACTTTGAATACGTAATTGTGTATTAGGCACAGGCTCACCCGTCACATAATCCAAAGTTGATCCGGATAAAACATATTCCGGTACATTGGGTTTTGTTATATCATTGTCCTGTTTGTTAAAACATGAACTGCTAAATAAAAAAAACATACTGAAAAACAAACCAACTCTAAAGAAAGAAATTCCCCGCATTGAACACCCCGATAATTTTGAATTATTGAAATATTCAAAAATAAATAAATTGTTTCAATAGTACAACAATTATATTTAGTAGAAATTCATATTTATAGAACAAGGTTTTATATAAAATGAGTATAAAGGGCTATGCTCCAGGCTGGCAGCTTCGCTGCCGGAAATGTGGTTACACACAAGATGCAGCCAAAGCTGGTATCATACGAATTAGAGCGTATGGTAAAAAATTAATATTACGTCGTTGTCAACAATGTGGGCAAACCGGATTCCATGCATTGGAATTAGAACATGATCCCATTGATTCACAATTTGAACAAAAAATTGTTAAAATAATAATCATATTATTATTGTTTCTTGCACTATTCCCCCCCTCCTTATTCTTTGGTATTCGCTATGGCTTGTCCAAAGCTGCGGTATATCAACAGGCAGTTGAACGGATTTCTCAGAACCAACAGGTCATTCAGGGGCTGGGTCACCCGATTGAATGCAAAATGTGGAACGGCTCAATTAGTAACGGCCACGCGGAAATCTATTTTAAAATCAACGGCAGCAACACCTCTGGCATTGTATATATTACCGCGGACAAAGATAACGGGGAATGGAATTACCAAAAATTGCAAATTGTTCTAGAAAATGATAAAGAAATCAGTTTATTGGGTGATTAGTAGCCATCTCTTCTTTCGAATAAAACAATATTTTTGAACACAAATAAATACTTTATAAAATTAGCAATATTAAATTTTACAATTTTGATCTGTAATTTTATATTTTCATATCTGTTGATCAGTATAAAAAACAATTGTATCTATATAACTATAGAGCAGGATTTACTAAAAGTATTAAAATAAATCAACAATCCTGACAAAACAAAAACTATATATAGAGGGGAAACCATGAAAATCATAATAGTGTTTTTTGGCCTTTGTTGTATTTTAACATCCTCCCTTTATCCTTGCACGGATCCCATATCGTATGAACAAAAACTATATGGGGAAATGGGTATTCTGTTCAATAATGAAAACGCAGTTCAGCATATTGGTCTATTCCAAAACTCAAACTTTATCTACCGTATTTCACTCACCGGCCCAAAGGAATCTTATGAATCTTCTGATATCCTTTTCAAACTGGGAATGGCTCCGCAAGCGGTTATTGGAAATAATATTGATGATGAATCATCACAAGCCTTTACCACAATAGGCGACAGCGACATACATTTCTATCAATTCACAGAAAAAAACGTCTGGATCGATCTTACACAATACTGTGCTGAAAACAATGTATATGCAACCTTGAATGAAGACTGGCAAACCCATATCTCTACAGAAATGGTATTATGGATAGGGTTTTCAGCATCACTGGGAGATTCACTCAAATATTCCATATTTACTGACGATATTGCTGCAGTAAATGTTCAGGGATATGAAATCATAGATGCACATGATCAGTCACTTCCAATCACTTATGATACCATCGTACGTTCAAATTTAACTATGCTGCTGCAAGATCAAGACGCCTTTTTGTACAATCAATTATTTGATCAGCAATATGTATATCACATTACATTAGACGGTCCTTTTCAAACCGAGGAAACAAGTCAAATCAAATTTCTTTTTGACCAAATTCCCGATGCTGTTATTGCGCGTGTAGAACAAACCTCGGGTAATGAATATGCACTCATTGGCACTATACCCTATGATGATTCGTACATATTCCAACTTCAAGATACCTGGGTGAATGTAACAACATATTGCAATGCAAAGGACATCTATGCATACTTGTTTGAAGACTGGGTCGTACACACATCATCAAAACTGGATATATGGATCGGCTTCAACTCAACCTTGGGAGCACAACTGGACTACCAGGTGCTGGCGGCAGGAGAGCAAACAATAGAAATACAAGGATACGAAATAGTACCGGCTATAGAAAAATCTATTTCCGTTGATTATGATATCATAACTCGTAAAGATTTGGAGCAAATACTGCAGAACCAGAACGCAGGAGATTTTAACGCCCTCTTCAATCAGGATTTTGTGTATCACATCACAATGCATGGTCCAATTACAACAGGTTCCGGTACAGTAACCTACTTGCTTTTCGACCAAATTACACCAGCCATAATTGGTCAAATCAACAAAACTGAAGAATATGAAAATGCCATCATAGGTACTAATCTGGAGACAGACAGGTATGTTTTCCAAGAAAACAATATCTGGGTAGATATAACTAATTTTTGCAACGCAACGGTGATTAAAACAAACCTGATTGAAGATTATATACTGCATACTCCTGTCACATTACAATTATGGGTAGGTTTTAATACTTCTTTAGGTGCTGAATTTAATTATAAAGAGCTTCTCTTGGGTGAAGCTGAAATTACTGTCCAGGGTTATCAGATCGCGTCCCCCGAAGAAAACGAAATTGCAATCAATTATGATAATGTTACAAAAGAACAGCTGGATGGTCTGCTTGATGCTGATGGTGCATCTGCTTTTAATGCTTTGTTTGACCAACCGTATGTCTATCGTTTTGTTCTAAGTAGTCATTCTGGTGAAAGCCAAAATTTCACAAAAATCATTTCCCATCTTGAAAGTATTCCGGATGCTGCCATTGGTTATGCGTATATGAATGAAGAATCTCCGAATGCTATGATTGGTATTGATCAGGCCAGTGCGCATACCATTTCAGAATCATGGGAAGACTTGACAGCTCATGCTGGAACTGCAGATTTGTACATGGAACTGGATATTGGTTTATTTACTCATCATGCATCAACTGTCTATTTATGGATGGGTTTTTCAAATTCTATCGGTAATACATTACTATATGATTTATTTGATGAATTTTCTGCCCCTCCCGCCCACTTTACAATTGATGGATACAACATTCAAACTGAAATTCTTTCAGAAACTGTCGATTTCGGATATCTTCCAATAACAAAAACTGAACGGGATTGTATGCTGGTTCTCGATGGAGCAGAAGATTTTTCAGATATTCTGATTGCACCTTATATTTTCAACATGTATCTAAAAAGTGACTCTGACATTGTAACTGCAGTAAAAATGCAGCTGAATTTGGAACAGGCACCCGTTCAGGCAATTGGTTTGGGAAGTGGTGAAAATAATCCGCAGGCTGCAATCGGAGATGCTATAAATAATCAGCATAATGTTGATACTGAAAATTGGGAAGATATTTCAGATTTTGCGAACACTCGGGAAATGTTTATCATTCTCAATGATGATCCCCAAACACTGGTACCGGGTGAATTGTCGCTTTGGATTGGATTCAATACTCCACCAGGCCATTCGCTCAGCTATGAAAACCTGTCAGGATTTCTAAAACCCGATTCTTTTAGCTTGAAACCATACAGAATCATCAATGATCAGAAAATTGAACAGGTTGAAATTAATACACCTGCGGAATATAAATTGAAATATTTGCAAGAAGGTGATAATTATTATCTTGATCGAAATTATTATCTTAAAGATATTCCAGATGATCTTGAAAACCTTGTATGGCTTGTACCTAATAATAAAGATAAAAACAATACCGATACAGACTTTATCACGCTGGATTTAGACAATCCCGGAACAGTTTATATAGCTTACGATCGTCGTGCAGAAACACCACCAAACTGGTTAACAGAAAATTACTCATCATCAGCTTTTCAAATACAGGTTAGTGATTTTTCCACACCCATGAATGTTTGGCAAAAAGAGGTCCCGGCAGGAGAACTCGTACTTGGTGGAAACATGGCAGTTGGAGCAGAGGGTGTAGAAAGTCAATATATTGTCATCCTTGACATTCCAACAGGAATCCCCCCCGTTGCTGATTTTAACATGTCAACAGATATGGGTGATGCAGCACTTGTCGTAAGCTTTCAGGACCAATCCACAGGTTATATCACAAGCTGGAACTGGGATTTTGGAGATGGAGAATCCAGCACGGAACAAAATCCTTCACATACTTTTCAATACGCTGATACATTCAAGGTAACACTGACAGTTAGCAGCAGCGATGGTACTGACAGCAAATCTGATACTGTAATAGTAACAGAAGCAGTACTCATAGCAAAATTTGGAGCGGATGTGACAGAGGGACCAGTGCCCTTGACAGTTCAATTCTCAGACAGTTCGTCAGGTAATATTGAATCATGGTTATGGGAATTTGGAGATGGCGAAACCAGTTCAGAACAAAATCCATCACACCAATATACCTCGGCAGATACATTTACTGTAACACTGACTATATCAGGACCAGGTGGTACGGCAAAGCTATCCAAAACCGATTTTATTAAAGTCGCGTTTCCAACAGGAATAGCAAACATAAATGCGGCACCAGACAGGTTTGAACTGTATTCTAATTATCCAAATCCATTTAATCCGCAAACGCAAATCACTTTTGATGTACCAAGAGCACAACATATCAACATTGCTATTTTCAATATAAACGGAAGTTTGGTTGAAATGCTTGTTGATGAACAAAAATCCCAGGGACGCTATACAGTCACCTGGAATTCAATGCAGCATTCTACAGGTACGTACTTTATTAGAATGCGAACACCGGAATACAACCGGATCATTAAATGTATTCTGCTTAAATAAATCACCAGTTATCAATCCAGCGGGCCAAATAGGCCCGCTTTTTTTTATTATAATTCAAATTCGGATTCAAGAACAACATCTATATTCATCTTCCCCATTACTACATTTTTCTATATAACTCGCAAAAATTTCTTGAAAAACACATTATTTATGCTTTATTTTATATACTCTCTTTTTTAACAGAAAGGCTAATATGAATAAATGGCGACTTGAAGATAAGCGGGCCTTGATTACCGGCGGAACCAAAGGAATTGGTTTGGCCATTGCAAACGAAATCCTGGAACTTGGTGGACAAGTTTTTATAACAGCCAGAAATAAAGATCAGGTAAATCAGCTTGTTGAAAACTGGCAAAAACAAGGTTACAATGCCTGGGGTATGGCAGTTGATGTATCCAATGAACAGGATCGTGAAAATTTATTTACTCATATCAAAGAATTATGGCCAACAATGGATATTCTGGTCAACAATGTAGGGACAAATATCAGGAAAAAAGCTGTAGAATATTCTCCCGCCGAGTATAACACCATCATGAATACAAACCTGCATTCGGCATTTGATTTTTGCCAAAAAGCCTGGCCCCTGTTAAAAAAATCCGGTACGGGTACAGTGGTCAATGTTTTATCTGTTGCAGGATTCACGCATTTAAAAACAGGGGCTCCCTATGCCATGAGCAAAGCAGCTTTAAACCAGTTAACCAAAAACCTGGCAGTTGAATGGGTATCCGATAATATACGCGTCAATGCGGTTGCTCCCTGGTATACCCGCACACCCCTGGTAGCCCCTTTGATTGATAATGAAAAGTCTCTCAATGAAATACTAGACCGTACGCCCATGCAAAGAATTGCTGAACCGGAAGAAATATCTTCCGTAGTAAGTTTTTTATGCATGCAGGCATCTTCATATATAACCGGTCAATGCATTGCTGTTGACGGGGGATTTTTAATTAATGGGTTTTAAACAATTATCAGCTTTAACCGGAGAATACTGTGCAATCCAATACTCTAATTGATCCAATTCATGTAAATCACCATCCGGCAGAGATGCCACTGTTTATTGTAATGGTTATTATTTCCAGCTTGATATGGTTAACTCTAGTAGTAACTGTTTTAGGGTTGGTATATGCACTATTTTTTGCCCTGTTTTTCTTTATATCTCACTTGCTCTTTATCACCCACATAAAGGGAAGTGCGGTAAAATTGGGCCCCGATCAATTCCCAGATTTGTACAATCGCGTTGTACTATTGAGTGAAAAAGCAGGCTTGACAGACATACCAGATGCTTATATAATGCAGGCAGGCGGAAGTTTGAATGCATTGGCAACAAAATTTTTTCGTTCAAAAATAATCATTCTCTATTCAGATCTTTTAGAAGCATGTGGCGCCAACAAGGGTGCCAGAGATATGGTTATTGGGCATGAAATAGGCCATCACAAGGCGGGACATTTAAAATGGTGGTGGTTTATTGCACCCGCAATGATAATCCCTTTTTTGGGTTCAGCCTATTCCAGGGCGCGCGAGTTTACCTGTGACAGATACGGTGTGGCACTTGCAAATGATCCCAAAGGTGCATTAACAGGATTAACAATTTTATCTGCTGGTGGTAAAGTCGGTCCCCATGTTAACCTCCATGCTTTTGTCAACCAAAAACTTGATATCAACACAGGATTCTTGACAATAGGGCAATGGCTTAGTATGTATCCCCCATTGATTGAACGGGTAGCGGTTATTGATCCCCGCTATGTTTCAAACTTGCCTGGTGATAATAGTGGAACAATAAAAGCACTGGCAATATTAAGCGCTTTTATTATACTACCTGTCATAATAGGAATCATTAGTTTAGTAGCCATTGTCCCCAAATTCCAAAGCAGCTTGCAGCAGTTACAAACAAATACTGAATATTCAAATACATCTTTTATTTCCGATGGACAGCAAAATCACAAAATAAACCAGGATCTTGAGAATTTGGTACAGTTGGTAAACCATATTTACAGATCAACCGGAGAGCTCCCCCTACCAAGTAATAACTCTCTTTCACCCTACTGGCAGCAATACCGTCCGGGAATACCGGAACCCATAGATCCGTACGATGGCAATCCTTACGGGTATCAGCTTACGGGTGATAACAGTTACTATCTTTGGAGTGCAGGACCAGACAAAATAACCAACACTGACGATGATATATTGATCGAAAGATCACCCAATTAATATATTAATGTAATGATAGGTATACTTGTATTGTTGAATATTTTATTTACTCAACTCTTTTTTTCTGTTCTTTTAAATCCATCAATAATGTGCCAGAAAGCTAATACAGGATGTTTGATGATCATTCTTGGACCCGCATACCGCATAATTTCACGAACTTGATTCCGCATTTCAGGCTTGTAGCAATGAACCGGACATTTTGCGCAAGTGGGTTTATCCTCACCAAATGGACAGCGGAACAATCTTTTTTGAGCGTAATTCCACAATACATCACACTCTGTACATAATTCATCAGCATTAGAATTATGATGATCAACACAATACATTTTGATCATAATTTGAATAGTTTTCTTTTCTCGTTCGAGTCGTTTTGACATAAAATAGACCGATTTCTCCGTGATATTAATTATATATATTGTATCAATTTCAATACATAAAACAATAAATATATAAAAAAACACACAATATAATTATTTAAAAATATACTTGTTACTGAAACTAGCGTGGTATATAAAAATTAATAAAAGATTATAATTGTGTATCAATAAAAGTGAGGTTTTCATGAAAGAACTGGTTAAAACCATACAGGCTCATGAAGAATGGTTGATACATAAAGCGGAACAGTTTTTTATTCAAAACAATAATAAAATCCATTATAAAGGTCTCGAGCTAGATATTAAAAACATCATTTCCTTCTTTAATGGGTTTATTTCAAAAACGGTTAATCAAACCAACAACACCATACCTGGCTTACAAAATCTATCAGAAAACTCTTCACTGATTCAGTTCACTCGTTACTTTATTTCCACCAATATAGAACAAGTCCCCCTTTCTACGTTGATGGAAATCATGAAAACCTTTCAAAATATCTATCTTGAATTATGTAATCAAAAGAAAATAAATAAATCCGATTGCACTCAATTCCTTCATGCCTGTTTCGATTTTATTGATCTCATGCTTGTAAAAGAATGGGAAAACAAAGACTCGCAATTAACATGGATGACAAGGTCCCAAAACACCTCAAATATTAATGAAGAAAACCTTAGAACATTAATCAATGCTATTTCTCAAGTATTTATCTTGATAGATACTCAAGGTAGTATTCTGGTTACCAATAAAGCAACAGCAAAAATATTACAGTTCCCGGTAACAGAGATAGAAGGAATGAATTTATATTCATTACTCCCGCTCGATGTTGCCAAGACTCGAAAATCGATGATACAATCTGCCATTAGAACCCAAAAAACAGTTGAATTCCAAGATGAAAGTTTAGGTCGTTTTTATCTTAACACCATCTATCCAATAATAGACAAGAATAATAAGGTGATTCAGATTGTAGTTTATATCAATGATTTTACAGAAAACAAAAAAACAACCAAAGCACTCAAAGATTCAAAAACAATGCTCAGAACAATACTCGATTCACTGCATGTTCGTGTTTTTTGGAAAGATTTAGATTCAAAATACCTGGGCTGTAATTCAATTTTTGCTCAAGATGCTGGTTTGGAAAGCGAGTCTGAAATAATTAGCAAAACCGATTGGGACCTGGTCTGGAAAGAGTTTGCAGAAAAATTCATTATGGATGATAAATCTGTTATGGACAGCAAAAAGTCCCGATTGAATTTTGAAGAAACACGATACGCAAAAGATAATACATTACACTGGTATAAAACCAGTAAAATACCGTTAACAGATTCTTCAGAAAATCTGATTGGTATTCTGGGTACATATGAAGATATTACGCCATTAAAATCTTCAATCAAAGAATTGGAACTAAGTGAAGAACGATACCGCATTCTATTTGAAAATTCTCCTACCCCACTATGGGAAGAAGATTTCTCAAAAGTGAAATTAATAGTTGATAATTTAAAGAAAAAGCGTGTAAAACATTTTGAAAAATACTTTAACGATCACCCTCAAATATTTCAGCAATGCATCCGCTCTATCAAAATAATCAACATAAACAAAGCGACTATGAATTATCTAAACATTAATTCAAAAGAAGACATTTTGAAAACAAATCAAATTGTACTGGATGATAATGCTGAACAAATTTTCAAACATGAATTGCTTACATTTTGTAATAATGAGTCATTTTATAAAAGCAATATGTATAAACAAATCGTTAATGGTCAGGAAAAATGGATCATTATTCATGCCATTATCCCTGCTGGCTATAGTGATACATGGTCAAGGATTTTTGTTTCAGTCATGGACATTACCGAACAAAAACAAAATCAGGATGCCTTGTTAGAAAGTGAAAACAAGTATAAAACACTATTTGAAAATGCAAATGATGCTATATTTATTTTTAAAGATCTTAAAATTTTTGACTGTAATACAAAAACATTAGAACGTTTTCAATATGATAAACACAGTATACTTGGAAAAGCCCCACATATTGACCTGTCTCCCAAATATCAACCGGATGGGCAATTGTCAAAGAACAAAGGGGAATATATTATTAAACGAGTTTTAAGTGGAGAGAATATTCTATTTGAATGGAACCATAAAAGAAAAGATAGTACAGAGTTTCTAATCGAAGTCAGCCTGAACAAATTACAAATCCATAACGGTAATTATGTAATGGCTATTTTTAGAGATATAACCGAACGCAAAAAAGCAGAAAATGCAATATTGGCAAGTGAAAAAAAATTCAGAACGCTTTTCGAAACCATGGCCCAGGGCGTTGTATATCAAAACAAGGATGGAGAGATTATATCAGTGAATCCCGCGGCTGAAATGATTCTGGGTTACACTGAAGATGAAATGCAGGGCAAAACCTCTTATTACAAAGAATGGCGTGCAATTAAAGAAGATGGAACCCCTCTCACGGGTGATAATCATCCGGCAATGATAGCCCTGAGAACCGGTAAAAGTGTTAATAATGTAACCATGGGAGTATACAATTATAACGAAGATGAATATAAATGGATACTGGTTAATGCAAACCCCATCTTTAATGAAGGTTATGCAAAACCAGTCAGTGTAGCAACCACATTTGATGATATAACACATCGCGTCCGTAATGCTGAAAAATTAAAAAACTATGCCGACACTCAAAAAATACTATTACAAGAGGTAAACCACAGAGTAAAAAATAATCTTTCGGCAATCATTAGCATGCTCCATAAAGAAATGGATAGAGCTGAACGAAAAGGTTATGAACAATATATTCCTTTAATCAAAAATCTTAAAATTCGAGTTGATGGTTTGTTAACAGTACACACCATGTTGTCGCAAAACAAATGGCAGCCAATTTTGTTAAATGAATTATGTGAGAAAATAATCTCCAATATCATTCAAGGTGATCCCTCTTACAAAAATATTTTACTGCATGTAGATCATTCTTCTGTACTTGTAAATAGTAGGATTGCACAAAATTTATCTATCGTCTTGAACGAATTGGCTACAAATTCTATCAAACATGCCCTTGAAAAGCAAACATCTCTAAAAATAAAAATTCAAATTCATAAAAGGAAAAATCAGATTAATCTAAAATTTAAAGACAATGGTCCCGGTTTTTCCAAACAAATCCTAAAACTGGATGACAATTACATCAATATTGGATTTGAACTTGTCAAGGGCATTGTAGAACACAGCTTAAATGGTACTATAAAATTAAGTAATGAAAAAGGAGCTGTTGTTAATTTGGTAATACCCAATCCCGATATTGATGAATAACAGGAGTTAATGAATGCAAAGTAACGACAATTATAGGATATTAATTGCTGAGGATGATTATCTGGTTTGTGAGGAAATAAAAAGATCTATAAAAAAAATTGGTTGTCAATATGTAGGGATTGCAACAAATGGTTTACAAGCTGTTGAAATGGTAAAAACACTTGTTCCTGATGTTGTTCTAATGGATATTCAAATGCCACAAATGGATGGGCTGACAGCGGCAAAAGAAATACAAAAAATTAAATCAACGCCTATTGTTATTCTAACAGCTCACGATGCTTCTGAATTTATCCACAAAGCAGGTGAATATGGCGTAGGCGCCTTTTTAACCAAACCCCCCAAGGCCGAAGAAATTGAACGCTCAATTATAATCGCAGTTGAACGTCACAAAGATTTTGTAAAACTTGAACATCTCAATCAGGTACTGGAAAAAAGTTTAATAAAAAAAGAAACAACTGAAAAAGAACTAACAAAACTCTTGGCTGAAAAAGAATTATTATTAAAAGAAATACATCATCGTGTAAAAAATAATTTCATGATCATTTCAAGCCTGATCAGTCTGCAAACCAATCAAATCAACGATCCTAAAGTGAAAGAAATGCTGCAAGAAACTTATAATCGTATCAATTCCATGTCGTTGGTTCATGAAAAGTTATATCAATCAGACGACCTAAGCAGTATCGATCTCAATATATACATATCCAACTTGGTTAACAATTTAATCAAATCATATACAATTGATATGAACAAAATATCAATACGAACAGATATAAACAAAGTTAATCTCGATATTAACAGAGCTATTCCAGTAGGATTAATAATAAACGAATTAATAACAAATGCTTTCAAGCATGCCTTTCCTGACAGCTTTAATGGCAAGGGAGAAATTTTTATTAACATTTCAAATACAGAAAATCAGTTAATTATTACTATTCAAGATAATGGTGTAGGTATTCCTGCCAATTTTAAAATAGAAAACAGCAAATCTTTGGGAATGCGCCTTGTTTCACTTTTGGTCAACAATCAATTAGGAGGTTCAATACAATTAGGAAATAAAAATGGTACGTATGTCAAGATATTAATACCCGATTAAAAAAACAATTCGCTAATTATGTCTAATTTTCGTATACTCTTTTAAATAAAGAAAGGAATCTCTAATGATCAAAAATCTAAAGTCGGTAATAACACTTTTCATTGTTCTATTAACATTATCTTCATGCACAAATAAAAAGAGTACAGAGTTTAGTTTTGCATTTCTAACAGACATCCATATTCAACCCGAGTTACAAGCAGATGCCAGATTTGAAAAATGTGTAAACAGTGTTAACACTTTAAATCCCGACTTTGTGATTACTGGTGGTGATCTCATAATGGACGCATTGGGACAATCACAAGAACGCGCAGAACAATTATACCAATTATATTTGGACAAATCAGCGATATTCCAAATGCCAGTTTACAATACACTGGGTAATCATGAAAATTTTGGCTTATATAAAAAAAGTGGTATACAACCTGAAAACCCAATGTTTGGCAAAGAAATGTTTAAAAACAAACTGGGAGATGGAAAAACCTATTTCTCATTTGATCATAAAGGATGGCATTTTATTATTCTGGATGCCGTAGGCTTTACTAATGACCGTGAATATTATGGATACATTGATTCACTTCAAATCGATTGGCTGCGCAAAGACCTCATGCAAACTGGCAAACAAAAACCCATTGTTGTTTCCTTACATATTCCCCTGACATCGGTTTACCAACAAATGAAAAACGGTGCCACAAGTGCCCTGGGTAATGGTGCAGTTGTTAACAACTCTGTCGATGTAATTAAATGTTTTGACGGTTACAACTTGAAACTTGTTCTTCAAGGACATTTACATGTTGTAGAAGAAATCATATACAATGATGTTCATTATATCACGGGTGGTGCTGTTTGCGGAGCATGGTGGAAAGGTGCCAGAGATGGTTTTCCTCCCGGTTATGTAATGGTTGATATTAAAGATGATGAATTTACATGGTCATATGAAACATTTGGTGATCAACCTGTAAAAGAATAAAAATGGGGACCTTCGGGCCCCTTTTTTTTAAATCATGCATCCATTACCAAATATAATCATTACTTATTTTTATTATTTTCCATCCTATATACAGGATATTGTTTTAACCAGTCGAAAAACATTTTCTAGCATAAATTTATCTTAATAATGTTACACCAACCTCACTTTAAATTAGGGAGAAATCAATGACAACGGCATTCAAGCGTGCAGGTTTTGGTAATTTTTTATGGTACTCTATGTTCATCCTGTTGGGTATTGTATTTAGTTGTTCAACAAGTTTTGCAGGTACCAGGGTCTGGCAGTTAAAAACACCAAACGGTAATGTAGATGCATCGCCGGGTGTTGCTGATCTTGATCGTGATGGTATTAATGATCTGGTTCTCTGCACTACTGCCGGACAGGTAATGGCCGTTAATTCCGTTGGACATAAAATGTGGGCCTATGAAACAAATGTCCAGATCAGTAATCCATCAACAGTAGCAGATCTGAATGGAGATAAAAAACCCGAGATACTGATTGTTACAAATCCCGGTAAAGTGGTTTGTCTGGATGGAAAAAACGGTACTCTAAAATGGGATTTTGATTTACCCGCAATAATCAATTGGGGCACAACAAGTCTGGCTGTGGGGAATCTATTAAATGATAATAAACTGGAAATCATTGCTGCAGACAGCAAGGGACACCTCACCTGCCTTGATTCTTTCGGCAAACAGCTTTGGCAAATCAAGATTGATGGAAATTTTAATACCTGCCCCGCCATTGCAGATCTGAATAAAGATGGTGAAAATGAAATTCTTGCAGGGAGTTCAACTTTTCCATTGATTTGTTTTTCCAACAAAGGAAAAGAACTGTGGCATATTAAAGGAAAATCATCTGGTACAAGTCCATTGGTTTACGATCTTGACAATGACAATAAAACTGAAATTATTACGAGCTGTGCCGAGGATTTAACTGTTCTAAACAATAAGGGAGAAATCATTTGGCAATATGCCATGGAGCATCCCATCCATGATGGTGTCTCCGTTGGTGATATTGATTTGGATGGAATAAAAGAAATTATTGCAATTGATTTCATGGGAAACATTGCCTGCATCAACGCCAAAGGAAAGCTGCAATGGACTGCCAAAATATCCGAAAAAGCCAGACGTTCACCCACAATTGCAGATATTAATAATGACTCTAAACTTGAAATATTAATTGCAGGGAATAACGCGCATTTGCATGTCTATTCTATTGAAGGGGATCTTGAAGAAGATATTCCACTCTTGGGAAAATGCAATTCCAGCCCCACCATTGTTGATTTTAAAAACAATGGGCATTTGACAGTTATTTGTCCTACTACGAATAATGTTAGTGCTTTCACGTGGACCAAATCCAATTCCAACTTTACACCTCTCGTTCAATTTTCGGAATATCGTGGTAATTCAGCACGAACGGGCACTCTGCAACATGCCCCAAAATCTTTAACTGCACATATTGCATCAATAGATTATGGTAATATGTATGTCGGGGAAAACAATTTTTCAGTTACAATGAAAAATCCCGAAAAGAAAAAACTTGAAATCGAACTTGCTATCATTAAAAACAATTCTTCTACACTTTTACAAACAGCAACTTTTCAAGATTCAACTTTTGATTTTAAACTTTTATATTCTTTGACTGCCCGAAACGCCGTTAACATTCAATTTATTGCAAAATTAAAACAAGGCAAGCATGTAATTTCTAAGATTGAAAAAGCATTTTATATTATTCCCTATGCTAAAGACATTTCTGATATTAAATCTATCCTGGCAAATGTCAAATCATTATTACCACAACTATCCAAATCAAAATTTGTTGCAGATCAGTCTAAATTATTAGAATTTCGTTTTTCTGTACTACAAGAAAAAACAGAGGTAGCCGGAACACTTGACAATCTACAACGGATTGAAACAAGAGAGCAGGTTGCCACGCTACGCAAAGAAGCTACAGCTCTGTTAAAAATGGCAGAGGCCGCAATTGATGCGGGCACAACATTGGCTGTATATGCCGCTAATCCCTGGGCTCCATTTGGCAATAGCGACGAAATCATTGAAGGCCGTACGGATGCGCCCAATGTCTCTGTATATGCATTTGCAGGAGAAACAGAATCCGCTGCATTTAACCTTGCAAATTTCAGTGATAAACCCATATTTGTAAGAATTGAACCAGATGGGTTTATATCAGCCAAAGATTCAAGTACCATACTTGCCTCAAAAGTGATGACTTTGCATCAAGTTATTGATGTACCAACAGAAATGTTGGACAATTCCGGTGATGCACTTCCACTTCTCGGACAGGGTCAAACTTTATTGATTCCGCAATGGGGTTTGCGTCAATTGTGGATTAATGTCAACACCTCGACTTTAAATCCCGGAGTTTGGAAAAGCGCCATTCGTATACGTTCACTGGAACCAAAATCCAGAGAGGCTGTTGCCAATCTTGTAGTGAATGTATCAAAAATTGCATTACCCGTAAAACAAGAGCTCAACTTGTGTCACTGGGGTTATGTACATAATTCTATTCTCAAAGACATGCCGCAGTTAGCTCTCGATGATCAAGTAAGTCATGGTACAAATGTTTTTGTTGCTACGAATGATTTTTCACCCAAAGCCAAATTTGATGAAAACGGTAATATAATAGGAAATATCGATTTCAGTAAACACGATGTATATATGAAAAACCATTCACCACACGGCACCATACTCTTTTTTAATTACCAGCACTCATTGAGTGGACCGGCAAAGCCGTTTGATCCGGTTTGGGAAAAAGCCCACGCCGAATGGCTAAAAGCCTGGTTTAATCACATAAAAACTCTGGGAATCGACTATAAAGACTATGCCCTCTACCCCATCGATGAGCCCGGTTTACATAAAGGATTGGTAGAAAAATTCGTCTCTTATTCCAAAGTCATTCGCAAAGTTGATGAACAAGTACAAATTTATACCGATCCTGTGGGTAAAGCTTCTATGGAAGATCTAGAAAAAATGGCTCCCTATGTAGATATCTGGTGCCCAAACCGAAACGATTATCTTCTTGATATAGGAGCAGACAAACTGGCATTTATTAAATCCACAAATAAAACCATCTGGACGTATGCGTGTGATGGCAATGCAAAGCACCAGTCTCCTCTGGGTTATTACCGGGCACAAGCCTGGTTAGCAGATCATCACGATCTAACCGGAATTGGTTTTTGGTCTTATTGTACATCACGATACAATCCCTGGTTTACACCTGTAGGCGGCAATGACTATTTATTGATATACCAGGGCGATGGTGTTGTTGCAAGCAAACGCTGGGAAGCCATTCGAGATGGAGTTGAAGATTTTAGTATGCTGCAATTATTTAAACAAACAGTAAATAATGCTCAAAATGCAGATCCACAAATAAAACAGGCAGCCCAAAAACTGTTAAACACAAATACTTTTGAAATTGCGGCCTTTTGCGGTTGGGATGCTGATGGAACACAGCCAACAAACGACGGAATGTCTGTGCTCAGAAAAGTTGAAGATGCTCGCTGGCAAAAGATCCAATCAACAAGAAAAGAAATCATGACATTATTGGAAAAACTTGAAAAATAAATCCACCTAAGGTGAGAACGGGTAAATGTGCTCGTTCTCACATCTTTTCAGATATTATAAGAAATCCAGATTAATTTATTTACAAATCCCTTTTACAAACATTTTCACGGAGCTACTCATATGCTGAAAAAACCAGCTATATTAATCTTTATTATTATACTAGCCGGAATTGTCAACTCTGCGTTCAGCAATGAAATTCCGGCTATAAATGTTAACAGTAGCGAGTTTATTAAAGATTGGGTATTATGTGGCCCATTTCCTAATCCATTGGCAGAAGGAGTTACGGAATACCTGCACGATGAAACAACACTTGGCTTTTATTTTGACTATTTGAAACCTGCTGGCGGAGAAACTGGAATACTTTTCGAACCAGGACTAAAAATCACAGAACCGAAAAATCAGGCACGCCAATGGTTCCTTATAAATGAAGAGAATGATTATATTGACCTCAAAAAATATTCAACATAACAGCCCCCGCAGTGGGATATGCCGCATGTTATCTTGAATCAAATAAAGATCAACAAATACCGATTTTGACACGACAATGGAACGTTATATTGACGAATTTCTTTTCAACTCCTTCAGGTTTGACAAATTGCCGGGACAACTAAACAGTCATAAACGCTTCACTCCGGAATATAACCGTTTGTTTTAACTGATTTATGGTCAAATCCAGGAGCACTTGAAAGAAAAAGGATGGCTTGATTAGCTTTATTGGTATTGGGTTGATGAACCACCACTTTCTACCTATCCTTCAATATTACCGGGATTTGAATTATTAAAAGAAGCTTGTCCTGATATGAGACGATTACTCACTTTTAACCATGAAGATGCCCGGTCCCGTATTTTTATGATACTAAAAATTTATGGGTCCCGATCTTTAACCATTTTAATCCTGAACGAAGCCTTGAACGTCAAGAGCTGGGGGAAAAAGTTTGGTGGTATGTATGTACTGGTCCCAAGGCGCCTTATCCTAATAATTTCATTGATCATCCCGCCATCAATCATCGTATTCGTCTCTGGATGACTGACAAGTACCAAACCAATGGTATTTTATACTATAAACTCACATATTGGCTTCAAAATGCGTGAGAACAGGCAATGTCCATTAGTCCCGAGAATGGTAATGGGGGCAATGGTGATGGTCGATTAATGTATCCACCCCAACGGGAAAAACCTGAAAAGGCGCTCATCGCTCCACCAATCACAACATTATGTTTGGAAAATATCTGGGACAGCCTTGAGGATGCAGAATATCTGTACAAATTGCGCCAATTAAACAGCAAAGACGGAAATAAAGCAATACGTTCAACCGAAAAGTTATTAATACACAATTTGTCCTGTTTTGAGCAGAATCCATCTATCTTTATGTATTCTAGATATAATATTGCAAAATATATTAAAAATAAAAAAGGGGCTTTTGCCCCTTTTTTATCATTTAAAAGAATTATTGTAAAATATAATTTATTCGTTCATGTTTACCGGCACTCAGGTCTACCGATTTAATCATTACTGATTCGCTATCCTGAACATTTAAATATACATCATATTTCCCCGGTGGAATCAATGTTCTTACAAATATACCTTTACGATTAGTCCGGGCATCAGGTACAACTGCCTTACCCTTGAAAGAAATTTTCGTTCCGCTTAACGGATTGCCCGCGGCATCGATAATTTCTCCGGTTATAATCCCTGTATGCAGGAATTCAGGATCATCCTTGCCTACAATCTTTATTCTTAAAGGAAGTTGCGTTTGTAACGGACCTAAATTATCAATTTTCCATGTTTTCAACACCGAGATCAAATCCTCAGCAAGCTGATCATTTCCGGTTTCATTATCAATAACCACTGCTTCAACCAGTCTGCCGCCCTGCCAATCCATATTCAAAACGATCAGACCATTCAAGTTAACATCCTGATGATGATAATACATGGTCACATCATGTATATCGTCAAAATGCTCCTGCAAAAAAGTGATAAAAATCTGCATTTTAACCGAATCGGGTTGTTCCTCAACTTGTCCCAGTACACAGGAAAAACCTGACAGCACGTACAGCCCTATAATAAAAAGAGAATTTTTCAATCAACACCTCTGAACAATCAAATTAACGATCACTCGCAATGGGCTCAACATTGGTTGTAGGCAGCCATTGTTTCAGCTCTTGTTTTACGGAATCATACTTTTCATCCATTGCCAGATTGGTCCATTCTAGCTCATCATTATCATGGTCATACAACTCTTCACTTCCATCCGCATATTGTATATACCGCCAACGATTGCTGCGAAGACTATGATTATTCATACCATGCGTCGTCAACGAAGGCCTTTCCCACAAAGAACTGGGATTTTCAAGCAACGGCATTAAACTCGTTCCTTCAAGCTCGGGTTTGGGTTCCAAATCACAAAGTTCGATCAGTGTAGGATAAATATCCAACAGATTCACCGGTGAATCACATCGCAGTCCCGGTGATGTCATGCCCGGCACTACCCACATCATTACATTATGAGTGGCCTCTTCCCATAATGCAAATTTCCTCCAATGGAGTTTTTCACCCAAATGCCACCCATGATCAGACCATAAAACAATGATGGTATTATCCCGATACGCGCTGTTATCCAGAGCATCCAGAACGCGCCCCAAACATTCATCCGCAAAACTGATACTTGCCAAATATCCTTGTACAGCCTGCTTCCATTGATGATATTTTAATACATTATCATGGTCATGGTGTCTCGCTATATCATCACCCGCTTTTGGTATATCATCAAAATCATTATCATTCACTTCGGGCAAAGTAATGGATTCCAAAGGATACATGTGGAAAAATTTCTTGGGCACAAACCAGGGCAAATGTGGTTTAAAGATTCCACAACCCATAAAAAAAGGTTTTTCATGTTTTTGCTGTAATTGGTCAATCACCCAATCTGTTACTTTCCAGTCTCCCATTTCATCACTGGCATTTTCTAATGGACCCCAATCAAAATGCCGGGTATTGGGTATACCGTTAATGGGCAGAGTGTCTGCCGGCGGCAGTGGATCATCAGGTTTATTTTGCTGCTGGGACGGCCAGTATTCCTGCCAGGATTGCGGGTCCGGATAATTTCCATGATAAATCTTGCCGCTCGCTTTGGCTGTGTATCCATGTGCCATAAAATGCTGGGGTATGGTTACAGCATTTTTCAAAACCTCGCTTTTGCGCCAGGGTTGGGAGTTTATATATACCCCCGAGGTTGAAGGCCGGATTCCGGTCATCAGAGCAGCACGTGATGGATTACAAGCCGGAGCAGCACAATATGCCTTGCTGAACATTACTCCACGTTTGGCAAGCCTGTCCAGGTTTGGCGTTTTCACATCGGGATGCCCGCCCATGCAACCTACCCAGTCGTTTAAATCATCTATGGAAATAAATAAAACATTATGTTTCTGTCTTTTCGCGCATTTACTAAAAACAAAAGGTAATGCCAGAGCTCCCCCCAGAACACCAACCGATTTCAAAAAAGATCTTCGATTTACTGGATGCTGACTCATCTTGACTCCATATATTTACAAGATAAACAAACTGAATCCTACTGTTTTAAAATATCCAAATCATAACAAAATCACAAGAAAATAAAAAAAGATATTCCTTGATAATAATAGTATAAATATTTAATTTGTCCTACAAATAGGACAAATTAAACGAGTTGTATCATGGAAATAGATTCCAGGCCCCTGGCCGACCAAATAGAAGAAAAAATACTAGACTATATCAAAAAAGAAAACCTAGTACCGGGTGACACCTTGCCAAATGAAGCCCGTTTCACAGAGATGTTTGGCGTAAGCAGAAATGTGGTCAGAGAAGCCATGAGTAGATTGAGAATGCTGGGCATATTACAATCCCGTACCAAACGGGGGATTGTAATCACAGAACCTAAACCTCTAATTGGATTTCAACGCACACTTGCACCCAAGCTACTTAGCGAAAAGACCATTAAAAATCTGATGGGAATGCGTTTTGCACTCGAGATTGGTATGACCGATTTTATCTTTAGCAAATTACAGGAAAAGGATATAGACGATCTGCAACAAATCCTGGAACGGGAGCATTTGCTTGGGTTAAATTACAGAAGCATTGAAAGCGAACAGGAATTTCATCAGCGTATCCATCAAATTGCCGGAAACGATTTTATAGACCAGCTGCAAAGTATCATGTATCCTGTCTTTTCATTTGTTAAAACCCATTATGAAGAATACTGGCGTCCTATAAATGAAAACCTTGATAAAAGCAATAGTATAGTAACTCATCGGGATATATTTAAATGTTTAAAAGAATCAGATGCAGAATCATATCGTCTTGCCATCAAAGCTCATCTTGCACCGTATTGGGAATTTATTCAACAGGAAAACGAAAATGATAATTAAAATGCTTCGATTTTTACTCGTTTTTATAACATCAATCAACATTTCAGTTTTTGCGGCGAATCAAATCCAGCTTGATCAACTACCCGAGCTCCCACCACTTCAGGATAATGATAAACAACCTGGAGTAGCCGGTGCATTTGCAGGAATCAGCAACAATGCCCTGCTCATTGCTGGTGGTGCCAATTTCCCGGAAAAGATGCCCTGGGAGGGCGGAACAAAAATCTACAATAACGAAATCTATGTATTGCATCTGGAAGATGAAAACAATTTGCACTGGCACCCAAAGACTTTTGCACTCCCCTTTCCCATAGCTTATGGGACATCCCTCACTCTTGAACAGGAAGTTTTATGCATTGGCGGGAATGATCAAAACTCTATATTCCCCAATGTATTTATCATGATGTGGGATCCGAAATCGGAATCCATTAAATTTACTGATTTACCGGATCTGCCTGTTCCCCTTTGCAATCACGCAGCAGTACAAATCGACCAAACAATATACGTTCTTGGAGGAAAAAGTACATTAAACGGAGATCAAACCCGTCATTTTTACAGCCTTGATCTGTCAAAAATTGATAATCCGGATTTCAAATGGCAAACCTTAAATCCCTGGCCGGGACCGCCACGCATACTCCCTGTTGCGGTAGTACAAAGCAACGGAGTGAGCAATAACATATATCTATTCAGCGGTCGAAACGAAACCAAAGCAGGTATTGATGTGCTTACTGATGGGTATGCCTTTGATCCGATTTTTAATACCTGGAAAAACCTTGCCCCCAACGGAGAAACACAATTTCCGGTTATGGCAGGAACAGGCTTTGCCATTGGCGCAAACAACATTGTATTTCCCGGTGCCGCTGATGGGTCCGGTCTGTTAAAGGAACAAAAGATCAAACAATCTTTGGCTAATGAAAAAACCGGTTCAAAAGCCTACAAAGATCTTGAATATAAATTACAACAGCATCTGGTAAACCATAAAGGATTCAACAGAGAAATTCGGGTGTACAACACCATCACATCCAAACTATACACGTTTGATACACTGCAAGTACCCACCCAGGTCACGACTACACTCGTGCCATGGAAAGATAAATTCATACTCCCTTCCGGTGAAATTCACCCGGGAGTAAGAACGCCTCAAATATCTATTATAGCCATTCCGGAAGTAACTGACAAATTCGGCTGGATCAATTCGATTGTACTGATTATCTATTTTAGTATACTTGCCGCTATGGGATGGTATTTCAGCAAACGCCAAAAAAGCACAAACGATTTTTTCAAAGGCGGTGGTCGTATTCCCTGGTGGGCAGCAGGATTATCGTTATTTGGTACTGCTCTCAGCGCAATTACATTTATGGCTATCCCTGCAAAAACCTTTACCACTGACTGGTCCTATTTTATGCTCAATATGGGTATTTTCATGATTGCACCGGTCATAGTAATTCTGTTCGTCCCCTATTATCGCAAATTAAATATTACCACTGCCTACGAGTACCTCGAAGTCCGTTTCAATCTGCTTACAAGACTGATTGGCAGTCTGACATTTATTATATTCCAGATTGGTAGAATGGGTATTGTTTTGTTCCTTCCCTCCATTGCTCTCAATGTAGTCACGGGAATTGATATTTTTACCTGCATCCTGCTTATGGGCGTTTTCAGCCTGATTTATACAGCAATTGGGGGTATTGAAGCAGTAATCTGGACGGATGTTTTACAAGTCATTGTACTGTTGGGAGGTGCTTTTCTTTCTCTAATTTTAATTATTGTACATGTACCCCACGGACTGATAGGCATTATAGAAACCGGGATCGATTATCAGAAATTCAATATACTTAACATGGTATTTGATCTCAAACAACCCGGATTTTGGACCGTTATCATTGCATCTATTTTTACAAACATAACCACGTATGGAACAGACCAAACCATGGTCCAGCGTTACCTTACTGTCAACTCTACAAAAGCAGCATCTAAAACCGTATGGACTAATGCCATTATGGTCATTCCTGCTACATTATTATTCTTTACAATAGGTACGGCATTATTTGTATTCTATCGACAAAATCCACAGCAAATCAGCCTTACACTCAAAGAAGCAGATGCAATATTCCCCTGGTACATTATGAACAATCTACCTGCCGGTGTAAGCGGATTACTGATTGCCGGAATATTTGCAGCATCCATGTCCAGTCTATCCAGCAGTATCAACTCAGCAGCTACTGCCTATATTAATGATATACACAGACGGTTCGGAAAAGGCAGTGACAGCCATTTTCTCAAAGCTGCCAGAACAGCATCATTTATTGTAGGTATTGCGGGAATCCTGTTTGCCATTTTTATGGCAACCTGGGATATAAAGTCCCTCTGGGATGAATTTAACAAAGTACTGGGACTGGTTCTTGGTAGTCTGGGTGGTGTATTTCTATTAGGCATTGTTTCTAAAAAAGCAAATGGTACCGGGGCAATTCTGGGAATTGCAGCTAGTATCATTGTACAATATTTTGTAGGCGTTTACAAACCCGTACATGTTTTACTCTATACCACAACCGGATTTTTAACCTGTTTTGTAACAGGTTGGTTATTTAGCTTTTTACAACGCAAAAATTAATTACAGTTTATTTGGAGAATCTATGAAAATCATCAAAACCCAAGGGCTTATTGCAGCACCCTTTACACCGTTCAACCAGAATGATGAGATAAAACTCGACATGATTGAACAATATGCAAAAAAGTTGCAAAATGATAATGTTATTGGTGTTTTTATTTCTGGTACCAGCGGCGAAGGTATGTTGTTAAACCTGGAAGAAAGAAAAGCATTAACTGAAGAATGGTGTAAATATGCTACAGACAATTTCAAGGTCATTGTCCATGTGGGCAGCACTTCTTATAGTCAATCCCGTGAACTGGCCGAGCATGCGGCAGAAAGCGGCGCCCAGGCTATAGCTGCCATGGGACCGCCTTTCCTCCAACCCGCCAGCGTCAATGAACTTGTAGCGTTTTGTACCCTTATAGCACTGGCTGCACCCGAATTACCCTTTTATTATTATCATATCCCCTCCATTTCCGGCGTTGCGTTAAGCATGCCCGATTTCTTGAATCAGGCCACCGAGTTTATCCCCAATCTTGCGGGTATCAAATTTACACATAATAATTTTATGGAATTGTACCAATGCCTGTATGCGGATGAAGGCAAATGGGACATTTTACATGGCTATGATGAAGTTTTACTTGCTGGTTTAACCTTCGGTGTACAGGGAGCTGTGGGCAGCACATATAACTATATGGCACCTGTGTATAACCAAATCATTAAAGCATTTCAAGATGGAGATATTGAAACTGCTAGAGAATACCAACGCAGGTCTGTTGAATTTGTCAAGATATTGATAAAATACGGTGGTGGATTGATAGGCGGAAAAGGAATGATGAAAATTATTGGAATGAGTTGCGGATCGAACCGACTTCCTAACCGAACACTCAGCCAGGGAGAATTGGTCTCTTTTGAAATGGATTTGAAAAAAATAGGTTTCTTTGATTGGATAAACTAATTTGGAGCTTATAATGAAACGTATATCATTATGGATACTGATGATACTATCAGGAATGCTTTTTAGCAACTGTACATCAAACGAAAAAGTATCCGGCATTCTTTGGCAGAATGGACAAGGGAATTACAAAAATTATCGTATTCCGGCAATAATTGTTACCACACAGGGCACGGTATTGGCGTTTTGTGAAGGTCGCGAGGGTGGTGATTCCGGTGATATTGATATGCTGGTCAAACGCTCCTTTGACAATGGTGCCAACTGGAGCAGTGAATCGATCGTCTGGAATGATCAAAACAATACGTGCGGCAATCCGTGTCCGGTAATAGACCAGACAACCGGTAGAATCTGGTTGTTTCTGACATGGAACCTTGGCCAGGATGATGAAGGGAAAATCATCCGTAAAGAATCAACAGATACCCGTCGTGTATACATTTGTTACTCTGACGATGATGGCGAAACCTGGTCAACACCAGTGGATATGACAGAAACGCTCAAAGATCCCTCATGGGGATGGTATGCTACCGGGCCTGGTATTGGCATTCAATTGAAACATGAAAAATTTAAAAACCGGCTGGTTATCCCCGCAAACCACAGCTACGATGATCCCAAGGGTACGATTCGTAATGGTCCTTACGGTTACGGTTCACACGTACTTTACAGTGATGATCATGGTAAAACCTGGAACAAAAGCGAGCCCATCACTCCCGGATGCAATGAGAGCCAGATCGTTGAATTATCAGACGGTACATTACTCATGAATATGCGTTCATATAACGACGAATACTGCCGTGCAATTTCAAAAAGCACGGACGGTGGAAAAACCTGGAGTAAAATCACCCACGATTATCAACTGACAGAATCCCGCTGTCAGGCATCTCTGTTGAATTTTGAAGAGTATAATGAGAAAAACATGATATTGTTCTCCAATCCCGCTGTGCCCAAAGGGCGTACACATATGACCATCAAATGTAGCTTTGACGATTGCGAATCATGGACAATTGCAAAACTGGTACATGCGGGTCCGTCGGCCTATTCCTGTTTAACCCGGCTACCCAATGGGAATATTGGTATTTTGTATGAATACGGAGAGACAAAAAGGTATGACATGATCCGGTTCGAATCCTTTTCACCGGATGGGTTGTTTATTCCCTGATCCCCAAAGCAAGCATCCCGGAAGTATAGGGTCTTCCGGGATGTGATATATTCGTTATTTTACAATCTCAACAACTCTGTCCGGAAAATCCGTAAACGCACCATCTACATCCGCTTTCTCATATAACAGCTTTACAAATGGCTCCAATCCATTTACATATTCCGGCAATCTGTCAGAACGGATCGTATAGGGATGTACCTTTAATCCTGCTTTATGTGCCCGCTCAACCCAATCCGTCAATTCTATCTTGTTTGTAATTTTATCATATTCTATAATCAAATTATAATCAGGACCAATACCATCCGCAATAGTTGCAATTTTGTCCATTCCCCCTTTTTCATACATCCAGGCAATCAATTTATTTTCAACTTTACCATTTTCATCCCGGTCTGCATTCCCAATTAGCATGATTAATGAAACATCCATTCCAAACTCGGGCAGCAACTCGTCATGGATGCGTTTAACTTCTCGCGGATCAAAACATTGTAAATAGACCAGATCAGTTTTTTTAACATATCCATACTGTTTTAAAACTTTTAGCACGTGCTTGCTGATATCTTTGCCCTCATCCAGATGAAATGCAGGCTTTTTGATTTCCGGATAGATTCCCACATTCATCCCCGTACTTTTATTCAAGCCCTGAATCAATTCAATCTCTTCCTGAAAAGTATGTATTTTAAAATTTGACGTCATCATGGGAAAACGCCCTTTATAGCTCTGTTCTTTCACCCCATCTTTAACATCAAAGCTTTCAGTCATTAAAAGCATTTCCAACTCGGCCAGGGTAAAGTCAATCACATAATATTTTCCATCCTGGCGTTTTCTGGCCGGATATACGGATTCCACATTGGTTACGCGGTCAAGATTTATGTCATGCATCACAACCAGTTGATTATCTTTGGTCATAACCAGGTCCTGCTCCAGATAATCCGCTTTCATGGCATAAGCCATGGCTTTAGCAGCCAGAGTATGTTCCGGCAGATATCCGCTGGCACCCCGATGCGCAATAACAATTTTCTCTCCATTCCCGGCAAAACAGTATACTGCAAAAATTACAATTAACATTATGATACTTTTTTGCATACGTCCAGACATAAATCTCTCCATTTCATGGTTATATTTATTGCAAATTGAATATGTCTCTTTTTTTCAATAAATTCAAGTTAATAAACATCAAGAATACTATGATAAAAAAATACTTGTCCATCCTTTCCCTGTTCATGTTTGTTGCGTGTTCTCCATACACCCGCAATAACAATAATCCCCATTCTTCCACAAGCCAAATGGATGTAATCGCACTTAATACTCCGGATTCAGTTGAAACCAGCATACAATCATTGGCCATGTATTTGGGCCAAACAGCTAAATCCGATTCCGAAAAAGCCAGGGTCCTTTACAGATGGATGACAGAAAACATCATATATGATATTAGCCCTACAATATCACATATGAGTAGCAATGTATCAGCAAATGATGTTTTAAAAACACGAAAAGCGGTTTGTGGTGGATACGCAGGTTTGTATAAAAGCCTTGCCGATATTATTGGATTAAAAGTAGTCGAGATTAATGGATGGGCCAAAGGTGTTAATTACACCCCGGGAGCTTTATTTGAGGGAAAAACAACAAATCACGCATGGATTGCCGTACTAATTGACAGTACCTGGCATCTGATTGATCCCACATGGGGTGCGGGATACATGAACAATGGAGTATATGTACAAAAGTTTAATGATTATTATTTTCTCACACCCCCTAATGAATTGATCTACTCGCATTACCCACAAGACCGGCAATGGCAACTGTTACCACAAAATGTAACCCTGAATGAATTTGAAAAAAACATATATGTCAAGTGGACGTTCTTTGAACTGGGGATGCAGGCATTAACCCATAAAGAATGCACATTTCAAGCACACAAACAGGACACTATGAGATTCTATATCCCAGATAAAGCACAATGCAAGGTCCGTCTTAACCTTAACGACAATGACATATCTGATCAAAATATTACCATTGTGCACAAAAATAACACATTAATTATTTATCTGATATTGCCCCAAAAAGGAGTTTATAATCTTTCCATATTTGCTAAAAAAGAAAAAGCTGCCAAAACGTATAGCCTGGCAGCTGAATATAAACTGGTTCGTTAGAATATAAAAAATAATAAAATTGGGGTGCATTAATCCTGCATTCAGGTTTCCAGATGTTCGGGTTCCATATCCAGAATTTCACGTACCTTGATAAGCAGATCATTCATTTCATAAGGTTTTTGTAAAAATCCGTTTACACCCCGGCGAAGGATCTCTCCCGCCTGGCCATCCGGACTGTATCCTGAAGACAGAAATGCTCTAACCTTGGGATTAATCATTTTCAATTTCAGATAAGTCTGCAAACCACCCATCTTGGGCATAATCATATCTAGAATGACCAAATCTATATCTTTATGCTCTTTTTCAAAAACATCAATGGCTTGATTTCCGTTTTCAGCCAATTTTACAGTGTATCCATAAGATTCCAAAACATCTTTAACAAACAGGCGTATGGGTTCTTCATCGTCAACAACAAGAATAACTTCATCACCATGTTGTGGTGCTTTTTTGAGTTTTTCTGCTTGCTGTTCAACATGATCACCGGCCGGAAAATAAATTTTAAAAGTTGTACCTTTGCCGGGCTCACTGCTAACTTTTTCAAAACCGCCATGATTTTTAACAACACCATAAACCATAGACAGCCCTAAACCCGTACCCTTGCCTTTTTCTTTTGTAGTAAAGAACGGATCAAATATTTTATCCAGTGTGTCCTTGTCCATACCAATACCGGTATCCGTAATAGACAAAGAGACATAATTACCAGCCTTGGCGCCCATGTAAAAAGTGGTGTCACGCTCATGGATCATGATCATATCCGTCTCAATGGATAATGTTCCGCCCTGCGGCATGGCATCTCGTGCATTGACACACAGATTCATTAACAATTGCTGCATCTGGACTTCATCTGCCTGAACAAACGGTAAACCATCAAACAAACGGGTTTCAATTCCAATTGCCTTGTCAAAAGTGCTTGAAATAATTTTAACAGTTTCCCTAACAATACTATTAACATTGACCGGTTTAATATCCTGTTTACCACCTCGGGTAAATGTTAACAACTGAGCAGTCAGCTCAGCACCACGCTGGGCACTGCGTTCTATAGTTTCAACATATTTAAAATTCGGATCATCTGTGGGTATTTTTACCTTGATGAATGAAGCATAGCCTAATATTGCTGCCAGAATATTATTAAAATCATGCGCAACTCCACCAGCCATCATACCAATACTTTCCATTTTCTGTGCCTGGGTTAATTGCTTTTCCAGCTTGATCTTGTCAGTAATATCTCTGAAAACGAGCACAATACCATTAATATTGTTTTTATCATCACGAATAGGTGAAACACTGCAATCTACAGGTATCTGGTCACCATTATTATTATAAATATAAATATCTGAAGGAAATGTCTCAACTTTACCACTGTCCAGAACAGAAATAATGCGTTTATTCAATTCACCCAGATCATCAGACTGGAGATTAAAGATTGAATTAATATTTTTGCCCAACGCATCATTCTCGTCAATATCAATTATAGTTGCAGCAACAGGATTAATAAACTTGACTAATAAACTTGCATCTGTGGCTATTACTGCATCTCCAATGCCTGTTAATACAGTAGAAAGCCATTGTTCGCTCTGTTTAAGTTTTTTCTCCATTTCATGGCGATACAATGCCATTTCAATTGTAGTATGTAAACCACGTTCATCAAAAGGTTTTATAAGATAACCAAACGGTTGGGAAATTTTAGCACGCGTAAGCGTTGCCTCATCAGAGTGTGCAGTCAAGTAAATAACAGGTAATTCATACTGGTTACGAATAATCTCCGCAGCTTCCACTCCATCCATCTGACCCTTTAACATAATATCCATAAGTACAAGATCAGGTTTAATTTTCTCAGCCATCTCGATTGCTTCTTCACCAGAAGCAACTGCTGTAGCTATACTATAGCCCAAACCTTTCAAACGATCTTGTATCTCCATAGACACAATGAATTCGTCTTCAACAACCATTATGTTTGCTTTTTCATTCATACAATTCCCCAATTACTGCACATGTGATTTCATCACCTGTTATCTTTCTGTATTTAGAAAAAAACTGCACTATTAACTTATAATTACAATGCTATAATTATGCCAAATATTTCAAAATTAGCAATCCTATTGTCACTACCCTTCAGTATCGTTTTTTTTGAATAAAGCTTCAAGTTTACTTTTGGCATCTTGCTGGCGTTTCATTGCACTGCTGACTTTGTGATTGGCTCCTTCAACCGGTTCAAAATAATCACAAAAATTTGCAGTTTCCTTATCTCTTGCCCACTGGGCTTGAGATTCCCGGCATTCATGAGGTGCCATAGGGTCATGATTGTCACAATTTAAACAACAATGCAGATAACAATCACATTCCGGACATGTTGCCTGTCTAAATATCTTTCTTTCAAATTCTACTTCAGTACCACAATTGTAGCAAATCAGCAATCGTTTTATCATATTGGAATATCCATCATTATACTAAAATGCGTCATCTATAATAAAATAATAAATCAAGATAAGCAAGTTGAAATTTTACTATTTGTTAATTGAAAACTTTTTTTCCGTACAAGAGAATTTCATACTTTAAACCGAAGCCCCATTCTCAACACATCATGATAAACATCATCAATCATGATCTCATTTGTTAGAATGCCTTCAACTTTAAAACCCAGTTCTTCATTTAATCGAATATTTCTGATATTTGTATCAAGTGTATTCAAATACACTTTGCGTAAATCCAGAGTAGTTAATCCATAATGTAACCAGAGTTTTGATGCCTCTTTAGCATACCCCTTTCCCCTAAACTCGGTTTCACCTATTATTTTACGCAATTCAGCTTTTTTTTGCTTTCCATCATAATTCAGAAACGCCAATGCCCCAATTGATGTACCATCCAAAAGCGTGATTATACCTATATGATTTTTCTCATCATACAACATCTCATCCAGGCTCATAAATTGGGCCGTAACCCGGGATAACAGGAAAAATCTTCCAAATCTGTCACTTAACCATTTTTCCAATACCGCTTTATCATCCAACGGTGCTGCTTTTCTGATAAAAAGTCGGGTACCACAAAGAGGAAAACGTTCGGGTTCGGTCCCATTTGCCTGTAACCAGGTTTTTACGGGTTCAGATACAATCTGTCCGTTATTTTGATTCTTCATTGCAATATCAAGCAAATTGTTTACAAATTTTAAATAATCAACCTGCTTGAAACCATATCCCGAAGATTCTTTATAAAAACTTTTGGCAAGTGTTTCTATAGTATTTTCTGGTATTGTAGATTTGGATTCCTGATCCATTTTTGGTGTGTCCCAAATTGCCCAAATATTATATAATAGCGTATTTTAAAGACTAAAGCAAATATACTTTATAGTTTTACCAAGTGCAAGATGTTTTAATTCGTATGTTGTCTGTATATATACCGACTCATCGGGTTCCTGTACCGTATAAATATCAGAGTTGTTGTGATGTATTGTACATTTTTTCTCTTCAAGCACGGTTAATGCATATTCATAATAATCTGTATCATCCGTTTTGAAATGAATTCTGGCATCGTCTTTCAACAAGGGCCTATATCGTTCAAGAAACATGGGTGAAACCAAACGACGATTTGGTTTTTTAGAAAATGGATCCGCAAACGGTATCCATATTTCATCCAATTCATTTTCACCAAAAACATCGGTCAATTTTTCTATATACATTCTTACAAATGCGGTGTTATAAAGTTCTTGCTCTATCGCACTTTTGGCGCCCACCCATAACCGGGCACCTTTAACATCAATAGCAATAAAGTTTTTATCAGGATCTCTTTCTGCTAAACCCAGCGTATATTCAGCTTTGCCACTCCCCAATTCAACAACAATAGGTTTTGAATTTTTAAAATAACCTGAAGCCCAATGATTTTTATAGACCTCGGGTTTGTTAATAACATTTGTTAGCGTGGGTAGTTCTGCATATCGGAACAATTTATTCTTTGCCATAATTTCAGTTTTCTAATTCTTTTCTTTGCAGTTCAATTTTTCGTTCTTTTAAATAATTTAACATTTGTGATACAGCGTCCTTATCTTTTGCCAACAATTCCGGAGGCAATACACCTTTTTCTTTATAGTTGCCATCAATCAACAAGGATACTGCAGCAGTACAGGTGTATCCAGTCGTTCTTGCCATAGAATGGGTTTCAGTTTCAACATCATATTCATCGTACAACAGGTATTCAATATTTTTCAATTTACCCTGCTCTTTGCCTTTGATGATGATTTTCATAATTGTAAATTCTTTTTCACCACGCTTTAATTCCCATTTGGGTAATAGCAATTTTGTGGTTAAATCAAGAGGACTGATTTCAGCTTTACCAACTTGCACAGGATTCTGACTAAAAAAACCGGTTTCCCTTAATACGCGCATTAATTCAATATGCCCGGGATACCGGAGCGTTTTCTCTTTCATATTGGGTATATTCATTGTCTTGACAAGACTGCGAAGTCCGTCAGTATTGAATGCTTCCAGGGTTCCCAACTCGCCAAAATCAATCAGCTCGGGTTCTGACAAAGCCTGTCGTTCAACCAGTTTGCAATTTTCAACCAGTCTTGCCGGACGGATATATTCTTCAATTACATCAACCGGAGAAAAAGGCGCCTTGTATTCATAGGGCCATGTTCTTTCAATGGGCAAACCTCCCACATAGCATACAAAGCTGTCTATCTTCATGGTTTCGGCATGATGTCCTAGAAGCAAATTGCCCAATCCTGGGGCTACTCCACAGTCTACAATTGCTGTAACATTGTGTTGCCTGGCCAATTCATCCAGTTCTAATGCATCTTGAGGGAAAAAAGATATATCGACCACATCTTTGCCCGTTTGAATGATTGTTTTTAGCGTTTCATACCCCATAAATCCCGGTAATGCGTTCACAACAATATCAGCATCCATTATAAGGGGCTGTATTTGGTTCTGAAACGACAAATCTGTATAAACCGTAGTAATACTTTCATATGCATTCAAATCAGCAAGACGATCTGCATCTTTATCTGCTACGGTAACCTGACTTTTTTTTGCAAGATCAATGGCAATAACTCTGCCTACCAGACCCGCTCCTAACACTACTATATGTTTCATGGTTAACCTCAGTCAAATACAACTGTTTTGTTTTTATAAACCAATACTTTGTTTTGAATATGCAGCCAAATTGCCCGGGCTAGTACAACTTTTTCAAGATCTCTTCCTTTGCGAACAAAATCAGATATAGTATGCTGATGAGTAACGCGTATGGTATCTTGTTCAATAATCGGCCCGCCATCAAGCTCCGATGTTACATAATGACTGGTGGCTCCAATGATCTTGACGCCTCGCTTATATGCTGAATGATAAGGTTTTGCACCGGGGAATGCAGGTAAAAATGAATGATGTATATTTATGATCTGATTAGGAAAAGTATCTACAAATTCCGGTGATAAAATTTGCATATAACGGGCAAGAATGATAAAATCAATATCATGTGCCTGCAGTAATTCAATCTGCTTTTGTTCCAATTCTGCCTTGTTTTCCGCAGTAACAGGAAAACGAAAATAATTGATACCAAATTTCTTGACAATATGATCCGCATCTGGGTGGTTACTGATAACCAGTGGAATATCAATATTCCACTCTCCTGCCTGGTAACGGGACAATACATCGTACAGGCAGTGATTCAACTTTGATACAAAAATAGCAACTTTGGGTTTATAGTCAGAGAATTTCAATTCCCATTTCATATTAAAAGACAAAGCCAGCTCTTCAATACTGTCTTTAATCTTTTCCCGGGGAATTGCAAAGCCTTCCATTTCCCATTCAATTCGGGAAAGAAATATATTTTCTTCAAAATCCACATGCTGGTCTAATCGTACTACGTTGCCATTATTTTCGTACAAAAACCGTGAAACTGCCGCAACAATCCCCTTTTGATCGGGACATGAAATCAATAAAATCGCAGATACTTTATCCATAATTAATCCTGTAATTTATATAAACATAATATATACAAACTTTTTTCACATAAATCAAGAACTAACCTATAGTTTGAGCATAAAAAAAAGAGATGGAACAGTTACTCCATCTCTTTTTTTAAAAAATATTTAATAAATTTCATTTTGCGTTATCTTCCTCTTCTGCCTTTTTAGCCATTTTACTGGCAATAACATAATAAATAATCAAAGCAGTACCGCCAAAGATAAACATGAGAGAAAAGATCAACGCCTCTTCATCATTACGACCAAAACCGGTAATATTCATAGCATCAACAATCTTGCCTATAAATATTGCCAGCCCCAACGCTATCATTACCATTCCCCATTTTAATGAAGTAGGCACATAACGCTCAAGCTTGTCAATATAGAGATATTTGGCATTTTCATCCAGTTTGCCCTGGGTGATCATCAAACGTTTCACATTATTGTCAGATAAAATTTTTATAATCCATCCGATCACAACAAATAAAACTATAGGTACCAGAATTCCCATGATTATTCTCCTTTTATTAAACTTTGTTCCTTCTATAAATATCAGACAGAAAACAAAAAAAAAGGTTGCACATTTTTTTTAAATTTCGTATGCAACATTACAAGGACTTGAAGGTCTATTATAATATGAAACAAAACCTGGAACAAGAGCGCATTAAAAGTATACTGGAGGGTAGTACCCGGTCTTTTCGCGCTTTTGTAGATGATTACAAAAACCTGGTATCTCACATTGTTTTCAGACTGGTACATATTCCTGAAGACCGTGAAGATTTATGCCAGGATGTTTTTGTAAAAATATATCAAAATCTACATACCTTTCAGTTTGAAAGCAAAGTCTCTACCTGGATAGCTCGAATTTCTTATAATACATGCATTAATTATTTACAAAAGAAAAAAGCTGCTCTTTATAGTGATATTGCACCAGAAGACATGACCCTAGACCACCTGCAAGGCTACAACCCTGCTCCCGATACAGAACTGGAAAACAGAGACGCCCATAATAAACTAGAGCAGGAAATCAACAAACTGCCCATTAAATATCGCAGTGTGCTTACACTCTATCATCTGCAGGAAATGAGTTATTACGAAATTGGTGAGATCATGAACATGCCCGAAGGCACTGTAAAAAATTATTTATTTCGTGCCCGCAAAATGCTAAAAGAACAACTGGTGGCACAATATAAAACAGAGGATCTATATAACCAATGAACTTTACAGATCATGACATACAGAATTATCTGGACGGCAACATGTCTCCGGATATGGAAGAACGGTTTGAAATTGAACTGGGTAAAAATCGTGAATTACGTGATTCACTTGATCAATACCGTTCTCTCTATGCGTCCCTTGAATACGATCAGGACATACAGCTATCCCCCGGTTTTACCAGCGATGTAATCAAAAAAACCAACATCGCAACATTGGGTAAAGTACATTTCAATCTGCTGCACATGTTTATAGCGTTATTTGTAGTAATTGTGGCAATCAATGTTTCTTTTTATTATGTGGATACGAAACAACTGGTAGAGGATGTAATTACCACACCACAAACCGAATCAGTCGAGTTGCAGCCTTTTTTACAGAATCTGGGCAATCAATTGCAATCTATAGAATTCAACACGCCTATACCTGTACTTGCGTTGATTATTTTTGTGTTACTCTTTGCGTTAGACAGATGGTTCAACCATATAAGAAACAAAAAAATGTCTTTTAGCAGATAAATTCTGATTTAAAAACTTGATATATGGGTACTCCTCCAGTCTCACCTGATCATGCATTTAATTCCCCAAATATTTTTCATCATTCCTTTACACTTGTTGTTTTTCAAAATTTCATGCATTATATTAATTTTTCATCGGGGGATGCAGTTTTTAAACATACTAGACAATCATTTTCTGGAATTGAAAGAATAAACAATGAACCGAGGAACAATATACGCCACAAGTGCTTATATTTTCTGGGGATTACACCCCGTTTACTGGAAAACATTAAAAAGCATTCCTGCTACCGAAATACTGGCACATCGAATTTTCTGGTCCTTTATATTCTTTACAATAATCATCACTACTAAAAACGGTAGGAAACCGCTCTATACTAAATTTATATCTGCTCGTAACAAGTGGATCATAATTGTTCCTGCTTTTTTAATTGGCTCATACTGGGGTATCTACATCTGGGCAGTAAATGCTGGTTTTATCATAGAGACCAGTCTGGGTTACTTTATTTGTCCTCTGGTCATCATTTTTCTGGGCATCCTTTTCCTTCATGAAAAATTGCGCAAAGTACAGTGGTTTGCTGTAACAATCGCAGCGCTGGGTGTCTTAATCATGACTGTTTTATATGGTCAATTCCCCTGGCTCTCCATGTACCTTGCAGTAACTTGGGGTACTTGTGGACTTTTACGAAAAAAATCACCACTCAACGCCGTTGAAGGATTAACTCTGGAAACATTAATTTTGTCAATATTATCCATTACGTATTTGATTATACTATATCAAAATCAATCATTTCACTTTTTTGATTCATCAAACTATACTTTTACTAATTGGCACAGGAGTCATTAGCGGACTGCCATTACTTATATTTATTACAGGCGCCAGACTCATCAGCTTGTCTGCAATAGGTATTTTGCAATATATATATCCCACATTAATCTTTTTAACAGGACTCTTGATCTATCATGAAATACTAGACAAAGCAAAACTCACAGGTTTATCTTTTATCTGGCTGGCTTTAATTATTTATACTATTGAAAGTACATTATACATCAAAAAACCAAGCAAGATTTGAAAAAGGAAAAAAGAAAATGCGAAAACGATTATGCCTCCTTGCTGTATTCATCTGTTTTATTATAAACACAAATTTAACATTCGCGGCTTCTCCGCTAAAATGGTACCTGCCCTTTAACAGCGATAACCGTCAATCCTCCCAGGCCGTGAAACTCACGGGTATAGGTAAATTCGGATTGGTTCGTAAAGCACGACCCAATGTGCCTGAACATCTGCACACGGGAGTAGATTTTAAACGCCCATCTAAAAATTATACAGATGAGCCGGTCTATACCGCGGCTAAAGGCAAGGTGATCAGCCTGAGAGATGACGGGCCTTATGCTCAAATAATTATTGAACATTTACAAAAAGATTCTACATTAATATGGACGGTGTACGAACATATTGCCGGAATTGAATGCACTTTGGGAGAAACCGTCGATCCCGAAACACCGATTGCCAGATACATGAGCAAAGCCGAACTGGATAAATACGGCTGGCAATTTGATCATTTTCATTTTGAAGTAATGAAAAAAAAGCCAAAATCCAGAAAACCTGACAACAAACGCCCCTTTATGCATTATGGGACATATTGGGGTATCTGTTATGACATTGAGGATTTAAATAAATATTATTTTCATCCTGTAGAGTTTCTTGAACAAAAATGGCAGGAATCTGATCTGTAAAAAACATGATTGATTACTATTAACAGAAAGAGAATCAGATGAAACAGACAATTTTATTTCTTTTATGTTTATACATCCCGCTTTTGGGCCAAACCCCTGTCGGTACGGTTGAAAAGAATCCCGATCTTGTACCGAACCAAAAATCCTTAAAGAATTGGCAGGACCTGCGTTTTGGTATGTTTATACACTGGGGTCCCTCATCGCTGCGCGGTACAGAGATTAGTTTGTCTCGCGGCATTCAGGTACCTGTAGACGAATACGATCA
This sequence comes from bacterium, assembly GCA_963693055.1. Classification (GTDB taxonomy): domain Bacteria; phylum Zhuqueibacterota; class Zhuqueibacteria; order Residuimicrobiales; family Krinioviventaceae. Next base: position 1,678,681 of record OY843751.1, on the reverse strand, counting down.
ACTTTACAAAGAATTTAACCCGGTACTATTTGACGCGGATGAATGGGTATCCATCGCCAAAACCGCGGGCATGAAATATATCATCCTTGTTGCCAAACACCACGACGGTTTTTCTCTCTGGGATTCGGAATTTACAGATTACGATATTATGAACGGTCCATTTAAACGGGATATTGTTAAAGAACTCTCTGATGCCTGCCGCAAACAAGGTATCTTTTTTGGCACCTATTACTCACTTGCTGACTGGTATCACCCGGATTATCCGTTCCTGGTCAGACGAGGTGATAAAAGAATCATGAAAGAAAATCCTGATATGGAATCATACATCCGGTTTATGAAAAACCAGCTTACGGAGCTGGTAGAGAAATATGACACACAAGTGCTGTGGTTTGACGGTGAATGGGAAGAACCCTGGACCCACGAAAGGGGTCTCGATCTCTATACATGGTCTCGTAAACTGAACGATGAATTATTGATAAACAACCGGGTTGATAAAGGCCGGGTAGGCATGGAAGGCATTACCAAAAGTCCGGATTTTGCAGGAGACTTTGAAACCCCGGAACAAACCGTTGGGGCATACAGACCCCAAACTCCCTGGGAAACCTGTATGACCATTTGCACGCAATGGGCCTGGAAGCCCAACGACAAACTCAAATCCACAGATGAATGCCTCAGCATTCTGCTCAACACCGTTGGCGGCGGTGGCAACCTTTTACTCAATATTAGCCCCATGCTAGACGGTCGTATTGAACAGCGCCAGATCGATGTACTAAAAGAGATAGGTGAATGGCTGGATGTGAATGGAGAATCTGTCTATGGTACTCGTGGCGGCCCCATACCTCCGCAGGAATGGGGAGTTACAACCCATAAAGATAATTTTATCTTTATACATGTTATAAATTGGCAGAAAAAAATCCTCTTACCGGATTTCAACAAAACCGTTACTTTTGCTGTTCAATTATCAAACAGCAATAAAGTAATATACCAATCTACACCTAAAGGACTTGAGATCAGTCTGCCGGACTCTGACAAAGCAATGCCGTTTACCGTTATCAAACTGACTTTTCAATAAAAAAAATCAAGAGGGGGATTATGTGTTATTTCATCAATATCGGTCTGCCCAAAGGTCCGGATATAATAATGCTGAACCAACTTCCGGACCAACTATCTTATTTCCAATCCAACAATAAATGTTTTATTGATGCATTACCTAACAATTATTCGAGCTATTATATTATAATGGAATTTTGCTCATGCGGTCTATTTGACCCGGAATATGGATCTGATTCTGATACAGAATTGAATTATTCTCAGAGGCAAAAAAAGAAATATCAAAAAAAAGGCTGGTCAGAGCATAAAATTAATAGAGCCCTGGAAGATATAAACAAAAACAAAACAGAGAACCAATATTTTAAATACATACATGGCCTGGATAAAGATCTGTGGGACTGGCTTGTCATGTATAAATATGAATATAGAAAACAAAGTTTCTATTTACATATCAGAGAATATCGAGGAGATCAAAATAAAGTCAAGTTTGATAATAGCAAATCCAGCAGCTTTAAAATCGGTTATATTAAAGAAAATTTCAAAATTCCTGAAAATAAAATTGTACAAATAAATGTCTAGAGGTTATGGATGAAAAATTCATTATTAATCATCTAGATCATTTCAGTTAATTTATTATCAGCTCCCAAAGATTCTCTAGCGGTCACCTATATAGCCAATGAAGGTTTTCTGCTCAAAAATTCAACACAAAAAATCTTGATTGATGCAGCTTTTAATGATTCAACCATCACTTACCGCGATGTGCCTGCACCACAGGTTATTCAAAACATGAAAACCGCCCACCCTCCTTTTGATAATCTTGATGTTATTTTTTCAACGCACTCCCATCGGGACCATTTTAATGCTGAACTGACGGGTACGATTTTACAAAACAACAAGCAATGCAAGCTGGTGTGTCCCAGGCAGGCTTTGAACAAAATAAAAGAATTGGAAAACTTCAATATAATTGCAGATCAAATTATAGAAATCACCCCAGATTTATTTACTAAAGTAGATACAACCATTAATAATATCCCCATATCCATTTCCAGGGTTCAACATGGTCCATTTTATGACATTGATCCGCAAACCGGAAAAAAATAAATTGTCACAGGAATGTAGAGAACCTTAGCTTTGTTGTAAACTAGCATAATAAAAGAATTCTTCATGTGGGTGACGCACTACTTTATATGAATAAACAAATATTCAGTACACTGGGACCTGTTGATATTATTTTTATGGAGCGTTATGATCGTTCAGAAAACGCAGTATCAATATTAAACACATATTGAAAACCCAAAGAAATCATATTTATGCATTTACCCAAACAAGACAGAGAATCTTTAATTATAGAAATTCTGGACCAGTTTTCAAATGGTCATATTTTTACAACATCCATGCAAAACAAATTTTTAATTAACTATTGGAAAGATCATGTCACTATTGATTGAAGGAATTAAGACCGAAATACTCCCGGGAGAAAACAATCTGGTAGAGTTGGCAGACAGGTTAAATATTCAAATTAATGCACCTTGTTATAGAACCCAAAATTCATCACAATGCTGCAATAAATGTCTGGTAAAAGTAGATGGTGTTCTTGAAAATGCTTGTATTTCAAAGCCATTTCATGGGACAAGTGTTCTGATAAACAGATAGCTCACTAATAAAATCAAAATAAATATATCAATCCTGTTCTCATTTTTGGATTCATTTCCCATTTTCTAATGTTCTAGTATATAGAAAAGGTAAAACTTTATACCAAATTATGGAGGTACAAAATGAGATCATTATATTTATTGATCATCATATTTCTTTCCGCCTCTATGTTGGGATGCTTATCCACTCCACCCAAACAGACTGAAATTGGTTTTTTTGCCTTTCAAATAAACGGAAATCATTATGAAATACTAAGCTCTCGCATTACCGACGGAGGTGGCGGTAATATGTTACTTCAGCGATCAGACAGCAAGGTTGTTTTACGTGCATTTGATTATGATCAGGACAAATCTATAGACAAGGTAATTGTTGGCAACCTGAGCATTGATGAAGCAAACAAAATTTACAATACGGGTCTGAAATCGGCAAATCTAAAAAAAAGATTTCAAACACTTGCATATATTAGAGTTTACAAATGCCCAGGCGATGTACGTTCGTGCATTGTACAAACGCATTTTATTTCTCAAAATGAATCTTTTAATAAATTCACTGTAATAGACAACAGAACGGGTTTTGAAACCACATTTTTCGACAATAATTCAGACGGAGTGCTAGAACAAAGCGGACTCGCGCAAAGCGAGGATTACCAGGAATTATATGAAAAAGTGTTAAAAACAGGTATTAATAAAGGAAAAATATCTAGCAAAAATAATATATACAGGGTAAAACCTATATAATCCATTAAATTAATGGATACATGCAGTAAAAAAACATGATTCCCAATTTATTATTTATTATATTTCACTCTGAATCCTATGTTTAATGGAAATCTGTATGTATTCTATAACCATAGCCATTGCTCAAACGCCATCCATCAAGGCGGATATAAAAGCAAACATCAAAATCCATTCAAAATATATCAAAAAAGCTACACAGGCAGGAGCAAATCTCATCCTGTTTCCTGAATTGTCATTAACAGGTTATGAACCCAAACTGTCACAAAAATGCAGCATATTACCAAATGATTCCTGCTTAAAAACATTGCAGCAGCAAGCTGTTCAAAACAATATCATCATCCTTGCAGGGGCCCCGGTGCCAGATTCCGGGGGAAAATCTAATATAGCAAATCTCTGTTTCTTTCCAGACGGCAGCATTGATACTCATACCAAACGCTATCTGCACCCGGGTGAAGAGGAATATTTTGTTCCGGGAAATCATCAAATTATGATTTCAACAAACAACCACAAAATCGCCCAGGCAATTTGCGCGGATTTCACCAATCCCCAACACTCACATGATGCCGCCCAAAATGGCGCAACCCTTTACCTTGCAGGGGCGTTTATAACACCTAAAGGATATGACAAGGATGCAGAGATCCTGCAGTCTATTGCTACAAAATACAAAATACCGGTTTTCCTTGCCAATCACAGTGAAAAAACCGGAGGTTTTGATACCGCAGGTAAAAGTGCGGTTTGGGACAACCAGGGTACACTCTTGGTGCAAATCCCGGATACCCGAAATGCTTTGATAATAGCAGCCCTAGACCAGAACAAATGGCAGTGTAATATAATCGATGTAAACATCAATAATCAGGAGTAAATCATGCAGCGTGTTGCTTTTAAAATGAAACTAAATCCGGGTTATGAACAGGAATACATTAAACGTCACAACGAGATCTGGCCCGAACTCGAAGCATTATTAAAAGAAACAGGTGTTTCGGATTATAGTATATTCTATGATCCGGAAACAAATATTCTGTTTGGGTATCAAATGGTAGCGGGCGCTTCATCGCAGGATCTGGGCAAAAACCCCCTGGTTCAAAAATGGTGGGCATACATGCAAGATATTATGGAAACCAATCCGGATAATTCTCCGGTTACCAAACCACTGACAGAAGTCTTTCATATGGACTAGAAAAGTAATCAGAATAAATTAAATACCATTTTTTTGTACCCTTTATTATAATTTGTACGTATCTTGACCTGTAAATTACTCCACATACTAACAAGGAGGTCATTTTGAGAACAAGACTTGAACGCTGGACTATCACCATGATTCTACTTTCCTTTTTCACAATCCAGGCTGCACCCTTTACTCCCGATGCGAACATGAAAGCATCTGATGTACCCAATGAATACAAATGGGACCTCACCCCTCTCTGCAGCAGCAATGCGCAATGGCAAACTGAAATTGATCAGTGCGAACTTGATCTTAAAGCATTGCCAGAAATGCACAATGCGCTGTCATCTCCCAAAGGGATTGCCGATTACATGCAGGCATATTTCAATCTGGATGACCGCATTAACCGGTTAACCCTTTATGCAAACCTGCAGCGGGAAACAGCAACCACCAATCAGGCCGTAATTGCGCGTCACCAAACAGCATTAACCCTTACCGAAGGAATTATGCAGGAAGGTGCAATTTTACGTCAGACTATTCTGGGCTTGTCTGATTCGGAACTTGAAAACGCAATATCCAAAGCCCCAGAATTAAAAACGTTTATGCCGTATATCAACAGCCTGCGACGAAGAGCAGACAGGGTACTCTCGCCGGAAGAAGAACGCATTTTATCTCTTGCCGGAGATAATCTCTGGGCGCAAATCGATTTAAATGAATTGCCCGCCGCTCCTGAAAAAGCTTTTGGTGCATTGGTTTCTGAAATGCCTTTGCCTATGATTAAAGGTGAAGATAAAGAGGTACAACTATCTTTTTCCAATTATGGATTGCTTCGCCATTCACCAAACCGCGAGGTTCGTAAAGCTGCTGTAGATGCCATGTTCGGCACTCTGAAAACCTACGAAAACACATTTGCAACCACCCTGGGTGAACAGGCAAAATTCAGTCTTTTTCTGGCCAAATCACGTGGATACGATACGGTCATTGATGCCTATTTGGATAAAGACGATATCGATCCTGCAGTGTATATGAATCTCATCAACACAGTTAAAGCTAATGTTAAACCTTTACACAAATACATAGAGTTACGTAAAAAAGCACTCAAATTGGATGACATTCACATTTACGATCTCTATGTTCCCATGGTCAAACAAATCGATATGGAAATGGATTATGACAGCGGTATTCAATATATCCAACAAGCACTAACACCACTTGGACAGGAATACAACACAATGTTGAAAACCGCTATGGATCCCGCTAACGGCTGGATCGACATATATCCCTACAAGAATAAAGACAGTGGTGCATTTTCTTCCTCAACATACGGAAGACACCCTTATGTTTTGATGAACTTTCAAAACTCTTTTAATGACGTTTCAACACTGGCACATGAATATGGACACGCTATGCACAGTTATTATTCCATGAATAACCAGTCTTATTTGTCATGGAGATATGTCCCGTTTCTGGCAGAAATTGCTTCAACCTGTAACGAAGCTCTACTCTCACAATACATGATCGATCACGCCAAGTCTGATGAAGAAAAAGCCTGGCTGCTCAGTGAACTGTTGGAAACCATCCGTACTACTATTTATCGTCAAACCCTGTTTGCAGAATTTGAGCTCCGTTTTCACCAGCTTGCCGAAGCGGGTGAACCCATAACTGCCAACAAGCTCAACGATATTTATACGGAATTGATCAAAACTTATTATGGTTCTGGTTTTACCATGGATGAAAACGACCATATGGAATGGGCATATATCCCCCACTTTTATTACAAATATTATGTATTCACCTATGCTACAGGTTTGTCATCCGGTATTGCATTTGCCAAAAAGATCAAAGAAGAAGGCGAACCGGCAAGAGACGCGTATCTGAACATGCTCAAAGGCGGCAATTCAAAAGCACCGGTTCTCATGCTGCAAGAAGCTGGTCTGGATCTTACAAAACCGGAAGCCATTCAATCAGCGCTGGAGCTGTTTGATAAAACCGTGGACGAGTTGGATAAATTGATTTCCAAATAATTTCAACAGGGATCCGTTTTTTGATAAACGGATCCCTGTGAATTTTAAAAACATAGCAATAAATAACGGGACTGTTATGAAAAAATATATTCCAATTCTCTTGCTTTTGTTTCTGGGATGTGCAGCAACACAAACACCTGTTGCACCTGTCAACAATTCAAAGACGTTTGACAGTTCTTATACTAAAGTCTGGAACGCATTATTATCCGTAATATCTGAAATGGATATTCCGATGGAATCCATTGACAAAAATAATATGCAGTTTGTATCTAAATCCATCAACCTGGATGGAGATGTAGATACCCGGTTGAACGAAATTGCTTACAAACCACGAGTAGGTATGGGTATTTGGAACCGCGCTGAATACAGCTATACTATTACTCTGTATAGATTATCAGAAAAACAGACAACGGTTCGAATTGCATTGAAAATTGAAGGCTATGAAACCAAGGTAACCAAAAGCTGGTACGATTGTAATTCAAGAGGCGTTTTAGAACAAGCACTTTTTGACAAGCTAAGCTCCAGCTTGGGCAAATCCAAACCCGAGCAACCGGTACAGCCAACACAACCGGCTCCGAAGCAGGAAAAACCTGTACAGTCAAAACCTCTGGTCAAAGATGAGGGTATGCAGATCACAACCCCCTTGAAAATTGCAAATGTGGTTAAAAATTATATTCTTGTAGAGATTACAGATAAAACCCCCATGAAAGTAAATGACACCTATACCCTCTCAAGAAACGGTTTTAGCATTGGTACAGCTACCGTAGTCAAAGTAGATCATTACAAGATTGCGTTAAAAGTAACCAGTGATTACGAAATTACAACACAAGACGTGCTGCTCTATTGATATTTGGTAAAACTGTATTTCTTTGCCAGATCAATCCTTTCATTTTCGGGCAGGTTGGTAAAATACTCTTTCCATCCGGGACAAAAATTAATATGCCACCGCCACAATCTGCCCAGTATTGATTTGGGATTATTGCCATACTTTGCTCGAAAAGGACATTCTGTACATCCGGGTTCAGCCATTTCTTTACACTCCTTTTATAAAAAACTGATGAAAACAAAACCACCTGACATTATCATAATATGATTATTTTTACGTGTATGACAGGGTGTTTTGTTTCATCAGTATCTAAAAATTCAAATTATTTTATTACAATATCTTCTTTTTTCACAGCATCTGATTTATCCAAAACAGTTTTCACATTCGATAAATCATTGTTCATAACCATAACTTTTTTTGCAGATTCTGCTTTAATAAACACGCCCATATTTCGTGTGGGACGGTTGCCATGCACAAAAGCACCATCAATATTTTTCATGATCATAAATGCAGGAGCCGTTGCAGCCAATTCGCCGTCAACATCAAACAGATCCAGATTTTTTACATCATCAAAAACAAAAACAGGACGAACATCGTCATTCTTGTACGTCAGCTCTATATTGTCAAATTTTATGTCATCAACATGACGCACATAAAATCCATATGCCGGTAATTCACCAAACATTTTGAACTCGGGGTAGGCATCTTCTTTTTCTGGAATTTCCCGATCAATCATGTCTGCTGTACCGCCGCCAACACATTCCAGATTGATATTGGAAATGGTTATATCCTCTACATCATAGCCGGGTAAACCGGTGATGGAACATCCCACAGGTCCTACATCAATTCCCTGCATATTCGAGATGACAACCTTGCGCAACGCGCCCATTCCGGGAGGTTCAAGCTCGGCTTTTCGTTCCCAGGTTCCTTGTGATCCGCCAGGACCTTTTGACAAAAATGGACGTGCACGGTTTCCTAAACGGATAAATATTGCATTACCCACATTATTGAGCACAATATTGTTCACCGTTACACGCTCCAGTAATCCGCCATCAACCATTTCAAGAGCAACGGCAGATAACCGGGTATCAAACACGGTGCTGTTACTAAAAGTGATATTCTGGAACCCGCCATTAGATTCGGTACCCAGTTTGAATGCATTACAATGTGTTGACAACACACAATTGGTTACCGTAACATCTTTACAGGCACGTGCCGATGTTGCTTTTAACACAATAGCATCATCACCACTGTAAATATCACAATTGGAGATCCGAACACGATGACAACTGTCAACATCAATACCATCATTATTCCCCGCGACAAAACTGCTTACGGTTATCCCGTCAATCAGCAAATCATCACAAGCAATATAGTGTTGTACCCACATGGGAGAGTTGATAATTGTAACATCCCTGATCGTTACGTCCTTGCATTCAATCATTCTAATCATATACGGACGGTCTTTGTAAGGATTTTCTTTGGTACGTCGCTCTTTAAAAGCCGCACCCTGGCCATTCAGTGTACCACGTCCCAGAATAGACACATTTTCAACTTTTTCGGCATAAATCAAACTGCGCACGGTATAATTATCCGTATAGGACCGGTATTCGCATACCGTAACCGGATAATCATCCAGATTCGTGCTGCCCAGTAAAGTTGCACCCGCTTCCAGATATAAACTGACATGACTTTTGAAAAATAAAGTACCGGACAAATAGGTACCAGACGGAAGATAAACCGAACCGCCTCCATTCTCTGCTACAGCATCAATTGTCTGTTGGATCGCCTGGGTATCCAGAGTATTTCCGTCTCCTTTGGCACCATAATCCATGACAGAAAGAAAAGAGTTACCCGCCTGAACAACTGCAAAATTTAAAAACACGCATAAAACCAGTAATACTTTTTTCATTACCCAACCTCCTGATTAATGTGTTTTGCCATGATTTAACATAAGCAAATTCAATACACAGGGCAATAAAAAAATTTCAGGTTACCCACAAAAGAGCTGAAATTTTCTTAATCAGCTCTTTTGTGGATTGTTATTTTATAATACAGGATTCAAACCATTAACCATGTTGTTACGGATCATAAGGTAAAGTATTCCCCTTTGATAGTTTGATGCCAATTCAGCAATAACCTGGTTTGCCATTTCAGAATCACCTTTTTGGGTATATGCAAAAGCAAGACGTTTCATGCCAACATTTGTTTTTTGTGTTTTAAAAAAGTCTATAGCTTCATCATAACGCCCGCCATATAATGCAAACACGGCCTGCATTTTCTGATATGGCAAAGTTTCTTCAGGATTTTCAATATCCAGATTTAGCATTGCAATTTCACATTCTTTAGCTTTGGTCATATCCCCCCTTATTATCGCAAAATGGGCCAGGTCCCACAAAGAATTTGCATGATGAGGTAATTTTAAAGAATCAGCAATATCAGCAGTTTTCACAATCTCTAAACGCTTTTGGTTGGCCAATTCAGCATGGGTCATGTCTCCCCCTTCACGCCAGATCATACCCATTGTTTGCAGCAGCAGTAACTGATCTGTTGCATCTGGTATCTCATCAAGATTGTTTTGTATATCCATTAAAATTTTGTTTGCTTGAACATTCTTCTTTTCGATGTACATCAAACCGCTCAATTCAAGTTTCAAATTAATTTTCATATCCGAATCTGTACAATTATCCAAACGATTCGAAATCATATCAATTGCCTTGTCCGTTTCGTCATTTAGAACATATGAAGCTGCCAATCCCCACAAGGGTCTGGTAAATGTTGGATCCATTTTTAACGCGCTTTGATAACTCTCAATTGCTTTATCAAACTCGCCCTGATTAAAAAATTCCAATCCTATGGAATCGAGTCTTGCTGCTGTTTCACTATTCATACCTGTTTCCGCATGAATTCCCAGAGTCAGAAATAGCAAAATCAAAGTATTAATTAACCAAAATTTCTTAAAACTTTTCATGGAACACCTCCATTTCAATGTCGCCGATTTACAACAATTGATGCGTATTGACGCACCGAGGTTAACGGCACATGAAATTTTTTAGATAACTCGTTCATTTCAATAGGGTCCCCTTGGCCGCATCAATCATCAAAGTTGGAAATGATTTCTGCATGGGGTCCTTGGCATCCAGACGTTGTTTTTCAAGAACCTCGAGCGGGATCCGTTCAATATCAAAGTGCGCACCCGAGACTTCTTCAAAAATCCGTACCGCATCCCATTGAGATAACTGGTTTGGCCCACCGATCTCTAAAATTGCATTTTTCGCAGCGGGATTCGTCAAGCTTTCAATGGCAAACCGGGCAACATCACGATACGAAATATAACTGATGGGTTTATTTCCATCTCCATATAAATGTACATGATGATGTTCCGCGTCAAATCCTACAGCCGGAGTTAACCAGACTTCCATAAAAAAACTGGGTCGTAGTATGGTATATTTTATACCACTTTTTTTCAAATGGTTCTCTACTGCTCGTTTGGCTTTTTGCAAGGGACACTCTTCATCCAGGTGCCCGGAAAAAGACAAGTATATAAACTTTTCTACATATTCTCGCATTGCCCGGTCGATAAAATTCATTACTCCTTTTTTATCCACATTTTCAATATCATTCACATTTGCAATATAAGAAAATGGCATGGACGAAGCCGTTAAAATGACTTCACTAACATTTTTCAAAGCGGGTGCAAAAGTAGATGTGTCTCGCAAATCCCCCCGAACCAGTTCTACACCCATATCACTTAAATCACGGACCTTTGCCGGGTCCGAAGAGTTTCTGATCATAGCGCGTACAGGCAATGCTTCCATTGCCAACTGGCGGCATACTTGCCCACCAACCATTCCTGTTGCACCTATTACCAGAATCATAATAAACCTCCTTGTTTAATGATTCAAGAATAAAAAGGGCCAGGATAATTTATCCTGATTTTTTCAAAGGATTGACTTGATCAAAGGAAAGGTATTACCGGGATATATAAAGAAAGAAATTCAGTTCCAGAGTTTTTTTCATAACCATAACAAGACAAAAAAAATTTCAGTTAAATGATAATAAAAAACGCGTAATGAGCATATCGCTCACCACGCGTTGAATTATGGATTCATATCAAGATTACCATTTTTTATCTGCTGACCATTCTTTGAATGTCACGGGTTTGATTCCGGTTTGTTGAGCTAATTCATCAATATCCACATTATATCCTACACTATCAAACCATTCGAGCATGGATGCAAAGTCACTGCTAAACTGACGTACCTGCTCAATGGGTGTTGGCTCAAATGTAAAGGTCTTGCCATTTAAACTTGACAAAATGTCAACAGTTTCAGGCATGGTTAATGAATCACCAGCAAGGCTCAAAGCTTTGCCATCAAACTCGTTGTTTTTTTCAAATACAAGTGCGGCATATCTACCAATATCATCAACTGCTATAACCTGCAGTGGCGTATTGGGTCTGATGCCTACAGTCAACTTGCCTTCATCCAAACCGGGTTTGAAAAAGGGACCGGTGTAATTGTCCATAAAAAAGACAGGACGTAATATAGTATATGTCGGGAATCCCGTTTTCCTGACTGCTTTTTCAATTTCAAATTTGCTGTCAAAATGGGGTACTCCCGTATTCCGATCAGCAGATTGTACCGAAGTATAAACAAAGTGTTCTACACCTGCGTCTTTGGCTACAGAAGCGAGTTTAATACCATGCTCTATCTCTTTCTCTGCACCGCTTTCCCAGGTATTCTGGACTGAAAATACTCCCCAGGCACCTGCAACTGCATTCACTAAAGATTCTGTATTTTCAAAATCAGCTTTAACAATATCCGCACCCAGGGCTTTGAGTGCGTTAGCCGCTTCACTATCAGGATTACGGGTCATTGCTCGTACATTAAATTTCTTTTTCAATAACTCGCGTGCTACAGCGCCACCCTGACTTCCGGTTGCTCCTGTTACCAATACAGTTTTACTCATAATGTTCTCCTTTATATAATATTCAAATTATATCTTGTCAATTTGAATGTTTAAACATTAATTGTTGTAACCATATTCCCCAAAATGTAATTTTATTTAAAAAAATTGAATTCCCCCGGCAAAAGATATCAAATACTATTGTTTTTCAATATCTCCTGTGTTATGATATTTTCAGGATCATATTTTCGAATGGCTTCCTGGGCCACATGCGTATCAAAATAAAAAACAACCAGCCGTTTATAATACTCCATTGCCCGATCATTATCCGTTTTATAAAATACTGAAACCAAATACAACAGTACTTGAGCCTGTATGTTGGGATTGGGATTTTCTTCAATGATAGCTTCAAGAGCATTAATCGCCTTGGGTTCTCTTGACAATGAATACAATCTACCCAGTATTCCCACCAGATCCATATCTATCAGACTGTATGCCAGCGAACCAGGCTCTATTTTAATATTTTTGTATATAAACCTGTAATCAAATTTACAATATTCCATATCCATCATGGATAGTAACAGATAATCTTGCACCAATTTATTTTTTTCGTGTTTGTATTGGTTCTTTAGCCATTTATAATATTCTGCTTTATACACAACATCCAACGTATCATGATTTACCCACCTTGCATTATCCAGGTCGAGTTTCTTTTTACGGATTCGGGACCATTTGTCACAAACCTTTGCGGCCAGGCTGTTTTCCGGTTCAACGTTGACAGATCCTTTCTCTTCCCCTCCTTGCAATCCCGGCGGATCAAACACGATCTCTGTCAACTCGTCTGGAGTGACAAGAATTGAGGCAATAGCACCACTGTTTCGGTCAAATAAGCGCTGTACAAACAGGTAATCATCTGCTTGTGTTCCGGCAGTTACTTTTTCGACATCAACATCATGATCTCTCATCTTGAATATTCCGCCCACCTGATAATAAATAGTATCGCCAGGAGTTGGGATTTTGGCAGCATATGTACCATCTTGCTTTTGAGGCATAGGGATAACATTAGGTGGAACCAACTTTTTCTCGTAAACAATTAAATCAAGAGAACTCGCTTCGGTCTGTAAATAAACGGGATCAAGTTCAATTTTCAGATTAATATCCTCTCCCTTTTCCAGGACTATGGGTATAAAATTAATTGTCTCATGATGCAATCCATATACAATGACTTTGTAAACACCGGGTTCCAGGTTATCAAACGCAAATTTGCCATCTTCCGTATACTGATGAACGATTGCATTTGTAAATCCCTCAATCAATACCCCGGATGTTTTCAATTCTTTACCATTAGGACCGGTTACAGTGCCAGAAATGGAGCCATGTTTAAACGAACAACCAGTAAAACATATTGAAAATGTTAATATAATTAATAGATACTTTTTCACGTTACAACCTTGTCCTTAAATTATTCATTCAGCAAATAAACAACGGATTAACTGCCAACACCTCAAAAGTGATTGCATCAACAAACAACAAGAATTCAAAGCTGTTTGATACGGTCAACGGAATCTGCCAGGCAAGATGGATCTGTCGATAATTTTCCTTTCGCAACGGATACAAAACCAACTGGTGTTCTGTGCCCATCATGTCTTTATCCAGCACTACATTTACAGGTCCCCAACAATAAAAAATAAATTCATAGCCTGTAATTTTATTTGCGATGGCTTCTTGATCAAAAGGAGGTGCTTCCGGCACGGTTATGTTTTGGTAAAATCCCGCTTCAATCGCATTAACGCCTGAATTGTAAATTAAGACTCGAATCTTGTTATTATAAACCGGTATTCCCAGCTTTTGTTGTTGAAAGGTAACAATCCAGCGATCACCATACTTACTGGAATCATTTAACAACAAATCCTCCGAGTTTTCCAGATGGACAAATTCTGCAACATCGAGAATAAATGATCTTGCCATTTCAATTGCTTTATCTTTACTCCAGACGGAGGATCCATTAGCATCTGGTCTTTTGTGCGACATGCTGATAAAACCATATTCATCAAAAGTTGCTGTACTCATTTCGGGATATGCCACCTTGAAATCATTTTGTAATTTGTCAATGTCTTTTTGTGACAAGGCAGTATTGATTGCAGGATAGGTTTGCATTTCTTGTTTGGGCTGCACAATTGCAGATCTGTTCTCACAACCCCAAAGAATCGGAAACAGAATGGGTATGATTAAATATTTTTTAATTTTCATAGCGACCCCTTTTTAAAACACTAAATATTTATTTCATATGGACATTTAACAGACAAATAAATGGTCCAGAATTAAAACCTCAAAAGTAATTGCATCAACATATGCTATCCAATATCTGTTATAATTGTCCATTATGGGAACTTGCCACACCAGATGTAATTCCTTGCATCCATCCATATCAAACGCGCACCAGAAAATATCATTGGGCTCGCCAATCATATCTGCCTCTACTACCATTTCAAACGAACCCCAACAATTATAATTTCTGCGGTATCCATCAAGATTCGATATTGCTTTGATACGATTATATTTTTCAGGTTTAGTGATCAGAGAATTTGTATAAAATCCTCCATAAATAGCATAGACACCATTATCTTTTACATATACTAAAATCTGAACATCGGGATGCTTTATCGGGTAACCAAAAATTGTCTGTTTAAAAATGATTTCCCAATGATTCCCACAATAGGCAGCAAAATAGTTGTTTAAATTTGTAACAGAATACACATTTGTGAACTTTTTGTTTTTAATTACAAATTGTTGTGCTAGTTCTACTGCTTTTTCTTTTGCAATGGTATCTTTGCTTCCAAAATGCATGTTAGATAAATTATGGGACGGTATATTTAAAAAACCATATTCATCAAACTCTGCCGGGCTGAAACCCGGATTAAGTTCGTCAAACGCTTTGGCGCGTTCCTGTAAATAATCTTCCGGTAACGGATAATAAACAGTTGGGTAACTTGATTCCACATTACTTGTATCCGCTTCTACAGGATTATATTTCTTTTCACATCCCCAAAAAAAGAAAAATAAAAATAATACAATTACTATATGGGTTTTTGAGCAATTCATTCTATTATCCTTCCCAATTCAGATTCCCGGCTTCTGTAACAGTATGTGTTATATAAATCAGTCAACAACCCCGATTTAACAATTTCGTGTATTTATCAATATAAATCAATATTAAATTCCATTTTATAATGGCTCGGATGCCCTGGTTTTATCATAATGGATAACAATATCATAATAATCCAACAATTGAGTATATTGATAATTACTTTTTGCGTTTTTATAATAATATTCATTGAAATGTGTACCAACAATAATAAACTGTCTTGCAGGGGTTAACCACTCAAATAAAATTGATCCTGGACTAATTTCATCTAAATTTAAAATAAAATTGTCTTCTTTAGAGAAATGGAACAAATAATTAATTGATCCGGTTACAGGCAATGCAGGCAATGTTTGGGTTTCTCTTGACAGATTTTGTCCTGACTGACTTTGGGTATAGGCAATAAAAGATCCCTGTGCAAAACTGAATCCAACGAGTTTACACTGTTCTCCCAATTCAGTTTTAATATATGATCCCATAGAACCCGTAGACCCGAGTAAAGGATTGTTCTCAATATGCGCATTATGGGCCCAAACGGCAATTTTAGATTCAATGCCAAGTGCTTTTATCAGCCATATCACATTCTCCGCCATATACATATCACGATAATTAGTACCCATTGTATTGGCAGTCGTACACTTTACATCCAGGATTTGCTTCAAATTCACCAGTAATCGTCGCATATACTTGAACTCGAAATATGAAGAAACATGAACAAGTTCTGCTTTTTTTGAATCCATCAGTGCAATGACAGAATCTACATCATCATTCAAATCTTTCTTATCATCAGATGTCATACCCTCGCACCAAGCTTGCTTTTGTTTTGTTGTGTTACGACTATGCTCTATTAATTTATCAAGCCGTGATTGAACCTGGTCAAGATAATCAGGCAAGTATTGTGTTATATATGAGAGAATAATTTCTGTTTGAAACAACAATATTTGACAATCAATCCCAACAAAATATATTTTCTCATCATTCTCAACATTATACTTTCTCATCCATTGTAGTAATTCCTTCACCTCTTTTGTTCTCCATGTCCAAAACAGCATTTTATTTCTCATAATATCATCCAAATCACCAATACCATGTAATATATATTGATTTACATACCACGATTCTCCCATATCCGATTCAAAGGCAAAGATACGGTAACCATGATTTTCAACAAGATATTGGAATATTCTGTGTTTGAGTTGAAAAAATTCTTTGGTCCCGTGCGTAGCTTCCCCCAATCCTACTATTTTACAGCTACCTATTACATCAAACGGTTTCAAATCATCCTGACTCAACAAAGGAGAAGCTCCTTCAAGAGGATAAATCAGCGAGTCCAGTTGATAAATATAAGGTTGATAATTTTTATCAATTTCAGCCTGTTTAGAAGGGGTTGCAGAGACCTGAGATGGAGCCTGTTTTTCGCAATAGATAAACAGAAAAAGTCCCAATATTCCTACAAGAGCAAATTGAAAACGGTACATTAATACACCCCTTTCCCCAAATATTAATAAAAAACTTGATCTTTTTTATTTAAACGAATTCAAACTCAACATTGTTTACAAAAGCCATATAAATTTCAATTTAAAGAATGAATTGCCTGTATATTTTAATAATCTGATAAATTATGAAAAAATCAATAAAAACCTTTATCCATTAGAAATTTTTCCTTATACTAGAATAAAAAACGGAGCCTGACATGTCTCAATCCAGCAGTTTGTCCCGCCGTTCGTTTCTCAAATCCACAGCACTGGGTGCAGCAGCCGTTTCAACCGGCCTTGCAGCTTGTACCGCTCAAAACTCTAAAGCATCAACTCCCAAACCCAATATTCTCATGATCCTGGTGGATGACCTGGGCTATGGCGATCTTGGCGCAATGGGCGCAAAAGACATGCGCACGCCCCATATTGACGCACTGTATACGGATGGTATTCGGTTCGATACCTTTTATGCCAATTGTCCCGTATGCTCTCCCACCCGTGCGTCTCTGCTGACTGGTCGTTACCCCGATCTGGTGGGTGTACCCGGTGTGATCCGCACTCATGCAGATGACAGTTGGGGTTTCCTCAATCCCAATGCAGTGCTGATCCCGCAGATGCTGAAAAAAGCCGACTATCACACGGCCATTGTTGGCAAGTGGCATTTGGGACTCAAATCTCCTTCTACCCCGAACGAACGCGGATTTGACCATTTTCACGGTTTTCTGGGTGACATGATGGATGATTATTACACCCACCTAAGATATGGTAATAATTACATGCGTTTGAACGATAAAGAAATTGATCCCAAAGGACATGCTTCCGATCTTTTCTCCGATTGGTCGGCAGATTATATTAAAAGCCGGGCAGAAACAGACAATCCATTTTTTCTCTATTTGGCATACAATGCCCCGCATACTCCAATTCAGCCGCCCAAAGACTGGGTGACTAGGGTACGTGAACGTGAACCGCAAATGGATGCCAAACGGGTCAAATTGGTAGCACTCATAGAACATCTCGATGCCGGTATAGGCAGGGTTGTTCAGGCGCTCAAAGAAACCGGGCAATATAACAATACCCTCATTGTATTCACATCCGACAATGGCGGCAGAGTTGATCTGGGCGCAAATCATTTACATCTGCGTGGAGCAAAACAAAACATGTACGAAGGCGGCATCCGTGAGCCCATGTGCGCGGTTTGGAAAGATAAAATCAAACCCGGAAGCAGCGGCAATGGCGTGGCCCTGACCATGGACCTCTTTCCCACTTTTTGTGAAGCAGCCGGTGTGCCGCTAACTCATGAGATTGAAGGCAAAAGTATGCTCAACGCGCTTTTGGGAAAAGAAGATGCGGGCGACCCTGACCGTGTCATATTCTGGGTACGACGGGAAGGTAACAACCGCTATCGCGGCAGTGATTATTATGCAGCCAGACGTGGTCCTTGGAAATTATTGGCAAACAATCCCTTTGAACCATATGTTCTTTTCAATCTGGATGATGATCCCTCTGAACAGCATCCCATTACCGATGATCAGCATCCACAATACCAGTTCCTGCTCAAAGCATTAATGTTGCATATTCAAAAGGCAGGTCGTATACCCTGGCAACAATAAGTAAAAATAAATCAAACAGGAGTTGATTGTGAGCAAACCAGAGATCAAAAAAATTGTACTTCTGGGCGCCGGAGCAACCGGAACTATTATTGGGGCCCTGATTGCAAAAGCAGGTTATGATATTGACCTGGTTTCGGTAGATACAGATCATGTCAATGCACTGAATCAGAACGGGGCTAAAATTACTGGCGGAATGGATGTTACCATTCCGGTTAATGCAGTTACCCCGGACAGGATGAACGGACCTTATGATCTTGTCATCTATTCTGTAAAAAGTACTGCGGATGATGCAGCCCTTTCCGGACTTTTGCCACATCTGCATGATAACAGCATGGTACTCTCTACACAAAATGGTGTTCCTGAAGAAAAAATTGCTTCATATGTTGGTGAAAATCGTACCCTGGGAGGATCTATAGTCGGTTGGGCTGCTGGGCTCGATGCACCGGGTGTTGCACGTCTAGCAGGTGAACCGGGCAGTATGCTTTACAAAATTGGTGAACCCGATGGCAGCATATCGGATAGAATTCAAGCCGTCAAATCCATTTTGGAACATGCCGGTGCAGTAGAGATATCTACCAATCTTGCCGGTATGCGTTGGACCAAGTTGGTAATTAATGTATCCATGAGCGGACTTTCAGCAGCATTGGGCTGCACCTTTGGTGAAATCCTTGACAATCCCAAAGCACTCGATACTGCGCTTTCGCTAAAAGCTGAAACCTTGTCCGTTGCAGAAAAACTCGGGATACAGGTAGATCAGGTCAACGGAATCGATCCGCAGGAATTCAAAACCGCACTGGTAATCAATCCGGATGCCATGCGCGCGCAATTACGCAAATTCTTTGAACCTCAGCGTAGTGGAAAACCCAGTATGCTGCAGGATCTTGAAAAAGGCAGAATGACCGAGGTAGAAAGCATAAATGGATTTTTGGCAAAAAAATCTAAAGAATCCGGAATCGCAGCACCAGTTAACGATACCATTACAGAAATCATCCGTAATATTCAAAACAATAAAGAACAATTGAGTATGAAAAATCTGGATACAGTCGATCTCAGACCTTTTTCAGATATTTTTTAGGAGGTAAAAAGTATGTCAGTATTTACTATCAATGGATACCGGGCTATTGATCTCAGCCTGCATGTAGATCCTGAAAATACAACACGTTTATGCAAGGTTGAACGGTTCTTTCAAGAGAGTACCAAAGATTACCATTCCAAGGTAACGGTAGCTTCTCATCTGGGCACACATATCGAAACACCCTATCATTATGACTCGGATTGGAAAGACATTGTACAATTACCGGTAACCGCTTTTATTGGTCGGGGTGTACTGTTAAAACTGGAATGTGATCCCTTGGCGCCCATTACCAAAGAAATGCTGGATAAAGCGGACAAAGGTAGGGTCAAAGAGGGAGATGTGGTGATACTCGACAGTCCATACCACAATGTGCCATTCAGTAATGATCCTAATGACAAACGTCCCTATCTCGGTAAAGAATCAGGAGAATGGTTTGCTGAGAAAAAAGTAAAATGTATTGGTTTTGGTGACGGTGTTGCTATTGAACATTCTGTTAAAGATGCATGTGATATTCATGAAATTGTTATGCCGCAAGACATCATGTTTCTTGAAGTCATGCAGAATATTGACAAACTGCAGGACGATATCTTTTTCATCTCGTATACCCCTATGCCAATCAAAGGATTGGATTCCTGCTCTGTTCGCGCATATGCAATTGAAGGTATGCCGGGATTCAGTTCTTAATCCATATAAAAAAAGCCGGTAGCAGAGTATCCAACTTTAGTTGATGTAACAAAGCACCGGCTTGTTCAATTATAAATTAGTTAAAATGTTCCTGCAGGTAAATTTTCCTGAGCTTTGTCCAGTTTCTTTTTTGCGTCTTTGGCCTTTTTGTGATCAGGAAAAGTATTCAACACCATTTGATAATAGATCACTGCCTGCTTGTAATCTCCCAATTTATCTTCACTGATTTCACCCGCTTTAATCAAACAGTCAGGTGCATCGTCATAAGTGGGATAAATCTCTGCCACTTGAGCGTAATAAGCGGCTGCCTGTGTATAATCCTTAACCTCATCTTCATACAACTCGGCAACTCGTAACAAAGCTTCTACACCCTGGGGGTTAGATCGATATTTTTCAACAAATTCATTATAAGCGGCAATAGCTTCCGGGTATTTATCCAATCGTTTGGCGTTTATTTCACCAATAGAGAGCAAGGCATTTACAGATTTGGGATATTGTGGAAACATATCTACCAGCTTGCGATAATAAAGTATAGCTTTATCATAATCTTTTAATTTATTTTCATAAATTTCACCAATCATAAACAGGGATGCAGCAGCATATTCATGAGTGGGCCAGGTGGCGGCTATTTGCTCAAGAGATTGCACTGCCAGTTCATACTCGCGTAATTCCTCGTACAAAATCTTGCTTCTCAAATAACGGGTTTCTGGTAATAAGGGACTGTTCGGGTGAGTATAATCCAGTTTCAAATAACTCATAGAAGCCTGCCACTCGTCCCCCTTTTCAAGATAGATATCCCCAATCCACTTTTGCACATTATCTAAACGGCCATCATTGGGGAATTGTGAACAATAGGACCGGGCAGCGTTGATTGTCCAATCGTAAAGGTCCTTTTCATCAAGCTTGATCAACATACCGAGATATTCATAAAATCGATCAGCTCTACTAATGCCTGCAACCGTTTCATTAACAAGCGCAGTATACTTTGCTTCATCAGCATCAAAACTTCTCTCTGTGGTAATAATACTGGTGGCAAAATTTAAACATTCCTGCCGGTTTGCCGCTCCGGGAAACAGATACAGTAATTCCAGGCTGGCAGCAAGCGCCTCGTACTCTTTACCTCTGTTTTGATATGATTTACTCAACAGCAATAATGCTTCAGCAGTATCTGTACTGTCCGGATGGTCTTGTATATAATTTAACAATTCATCTATCAGGTAATCATATAAATTCTTTTCATCCTGCTCAAACACATCCCGATAAAATGACATTATTCCTTTTGCAGCATTCTGGCTGAATACCGGACTGATGGCAAACATACCCAGTAAAACAATAACAATTATTAGCACAAATTGACGCTTGAAAGACATTTTCTCCTCCATCAATGCAATAGCTTTTATTACATGTAAACAGTTTAAAATAAAAATATATTCAGGCTAGTAAATCATACCCAAAAAAGATGTGACAGATAGCAAACAATTGATAGATTATATTACAAAATAACTACAAATAAGCAAGCAGAATATGACATTACAAAAAAATAATGAATCTCTTGAATAAAAAGAAAATTGAGCTTGAAGTTAATACTAGTTATTGTACATTAATTAAACGGGGAATCAAACAATATAAAGGATCTGGTTATGCAAAACTCTTTCCTTACCAAACTCAAAGACACAATTGTTTCTTATGGGCCGGCAATTTTTAT
This sequence comes from bacterium, assembly GCA_963693055.1. GTDB lineage: Bacteria > Zhuqueibacterota > Zhuqueibacteria > Residuimicrobiales > Krinioviventaceae. The sequence continues at coordinate 1,656,630 of OY843751.1, read as the reverse complement.
GATTGGTGCAACAATCGGCACGGGCAGTGTATCCTCTCTGGTGGTAGCAGGTGCTGAACATGGCATGAGCTTAATGTGGACGTTGTTTCTCTCCTGCCTATTTTTCTGGGTATTGATTGGTTCTGTAAGCAGGCTCACTTTTGCTTCAGGAAAAACGTTTGTAGCATTGACCCGGGAGCATTTTGGTCCGGTAGCAGGTTTTTACATTGTACTTGCCGTGGTGGTTAGTCAATTCACATCCAATATAGGAGTACTTGGAATTGTTGCCGAAGCTTTTGCATCATGGACCGGTATGAACTTTTTACTTTCCAGTATTATCTGGTGCACGTTCATTTTTTTGCTGATAATAATGGGCAAATATTCAATATTTGAACGGGTATTGATCATCTTTGTTACGGTTCTTGGTGTGAGTTTTATAATCAATTTGTTTTATGCGCATCCTTCAGCTTTGAGCTTTGCAAAAGGTTTTATACCCAATGTGCCCCAGGGCGGAAGCATGATTGCAGCCGCAATGGTGGGAACCACACTGGCAGGGAGTGTAGTTGTAATGCGATCATTCGTGGTCATGGACAAGGGCTGGACAATCAATGATCTGAAACACGCCAACAAGGATGCCATTGTTACCGGCGTTTTGGTTTTTGTCGTATCCGCTGTGGTTATGGCTGGAGCCGCAGCAACATTACATGTTCGGGGAATTCATGTTGAAAAAGCAATCGATATGGCATATACACTGGTTCCCCTTTTTGGCAAGTTTGCCGCAACATTATTTATAGTTGGTATTATGGCAGCAGGACTCTCGTCAGCTTTTCCTAATGCCCTTGTCTCCACATGGACCATATCAGAATTTTTCGGATTATCACGAGATCCCAAAGCTCCACATTTTATGATCATGGCTTTTATTTTCAGTGCAGCCGGGCTTATTGCTCCCATATTTGGTGGCAAGCCGGTATTCCTGCAAATCATTTCACTTGCCATACAGGCATTATTTTTACCACTTTTGGTCCTGTTTCTACTCATACTTCTCAATAAAGAAAAAATTGTACATGAACATAAAAATTCCAAATCTATAAATATAATGACCGGAATCACTTTTTTATTTGCATTATTTATGGCATATCAATCATTTATAGGTTTTTTAAATTTGGCAAAAACGTTATAATCACACCACCTCATAAAATCATGAAAAACAACCTCATAAAGGGAAAATATCGAAATGCTCGATATTTTCCCCATAAATCTTAAAATAAACACTTGACAAAATTAAAAAAAAAGCGTATAATTCTTAATCAATCCAAACAAAAAATATTAAAATTTTTTTCTGCAAATTACAAAATTTGCTGTAAAATATAACAACTTACCCCCCATGCCCGTCCAACCCTTACCCCAAAACATCAATACCCTATTTGGACGGGCATCCTTTTTAATATCCTTGAAACAACTTGAATTTTCAATCATAAATCAGTAATTTTATTAAAAAATATTGGATTTATAAATGAATACACTGATCATACAATCACCGTTAGACATGCATCTGCATCTGCGCGAAGCAGAAATGCTTAAACTTGTTGCTCCCCTCAGCGCTGCTCAATTTGCCGGTGCTGTAATTATGCCCAATTTAATCGATCCTATCGATTCATTGGATAAACTGTTGACCTATCGTGACCAGATTATTCATGCCATTGGCAGTGAAACCTTTACCCCCTATATGACATTATTCTTCCGGGAGTATAGTAAAAATGAACTCGAAACCGCAAAAGAACATATTATTGGTATCAAACTTTATCCTGCGGGTATAACCACAAACAGCGAATCCGGAGTCAGTTCGCTTGACCAGGCTCGTACAACCTTTGAATTCATGCAAGAGTTACAGATCCCCTTGTTGGTACATGGCGAGACCAATGGCTTTGTATTGGATCGTGAATCTGAATTTCTGGGTACCTATGCATGGCTTGCGGAGAATTTTCCAGATCTTAAAATCATCATGGAGCACATTACAACCCGCGACGCGGTAGAACTGCTGGACCAATATGAAAATATTTTTGCCACGGTTACTTTGCAGCACTTGCTGATCACGTTGGACGATATTGCGGGCGGACTCTTGTCTCCACATCTGTTTTGCAAACCTATAGCCAAATTCCCTCATGACCGAGAAGCCTTGTTGCAGGCAGCACTGATAGCACATCCCAAACTCATGTTTGGAAGTGATTCAGCACCACATCCGGTTCACAAAAAAGAATGCGCGGGTTGTGCCGCAGGAGTTTTTACAGCCCCGGTTGCGCTTGCCGTACTTGCGGAACTGTTTGATAAACACAATGCACTTGACAAATTACAAGCATTCGTTTCAGACAATGCTCAAAAAATCTACAACATCTCTCCCATTCCTAAAAATATCGAGATTGAAAAATCAGATTTTATAATCCCTGACAATTATGGAAACGTTGTTCCCTTTATGGCTGGCAAAACAATCTCCTGGTCAGTTAAAGAATTTTAATCTAATTTTAATAAAATGAACTTATCTTCCAATTCATAAAAATACGGATAATTAATGCGTGTATTGATTGTTGAAGATGAACCCAAAGTCGTCGGATTTTTAAAAAAGGGGCTCGAAGAAGAAAATTGGAGTGTCGCTACAGCATATAATGGTATTGAAGCATTAAACATTCTTCGGGACCAGGAATTTGATATCCTCATACTTGATATCATGATGCCTAAAATGGACGGATTAACTTTGCTTAAAAATATCCGACAAGAAGGTAATAGGGTTCCGGTATTGTTTCTCACTGCCAAAGATGCAATTTCAGAACGTGTTTCAGGGCTCCGATCAGGAGCAGATGACTATTTAGTAAAACCTTTTGCCTTTGAAGAATTATTGGCCAGAATGCAGGCTCTGGTAAGACGAAATAAGTGGGAAGAGCCTGAAAAACTTCAAATAGCAGACCTTATCATTTCCATAGACAATCATACAGTAACACGCAAAGAACAGCAAATCTCACTTTCTCCGCTTGAATTTAGAATATTAGAATTATTAGCTCGTAATCAAGGACGTGCAATGTCTCGTGAAGCAATTGAAGATTATATCTGGGGACGTAACGAAAGTCCGGATACAAATGCCGTTGATGTATATATTAACTTTTTACGAAAAAAAATTGACAAACCTTTTGCAAACCCCTTGATTAAAACGGTCCGAAGTATTGGCTATAAAATTGAAGGGCCAGCAGATGACTTTTAATTCATTTAGCTTCAGACTGTTATTGTGGTACAGTATAGTGATGTTTATTGCCCTACTGACTTTTGGTATCCTTGTGTATTGGGGCATATCCAATGAGATCTATAATGACCAGGAAGCATTACTGGCAGAAAAAGCTGAACGGCTAAATGAACATATGCGTATAGATGATAAAAAGCTGGATAAAGATTATATTAAAGACCATAGCTCCAGCTTTCAATTTGAAGAAAATGGTATATTTTACCAAATATATAATACTAAAAAAAGATTAATGAAATCCAAAAACAGTCCCCCATTATTCCATATAGATACCCCCAAAGAAATCACCATCACTTCACAAATAATTGAAACCAAGGATGGATATTCATATCATATTTTAATTACCCCGACTACTATTTATGATAAACGTAACAAAAGCTACACTTTTCACATTATAACGGGTCGTTCAACAATATATGCAAATAATATACTCGAACGTATAAGATTATATGGTATGTTATTAATCCCACTATTGCTAATTATTGCAGGATTAGGTGGATGGTTTCTGGCAAAACGGGCTCTTGTACCCATCACCAATCTTACAACTGCAGCCCGCTCAATAACCTTAAAAAATATAAATAAAGAATTACCAGCACCTCCAAATCCCAAAGATGAATTGGGACAACTGACACTCACATTTAATGAAATGATAAAGCGCATTAGAATGGGAATTGAATCTATACAGAGATTCACAGGTGACGCATCTCATGAACTACGAACGCCCCTAACCATAATGCGTGGTGAAATTGAAGTTGCTCTTCGTAAACCCAGAGATACTCACGAATACCAAAACACTCTGTACAGTAGTTTACAGGAAATTGGATTTATGGAAAAAATCATTAATGACTTGTTAACACTGGCCCGTATAGATGCAGAAAAAACATATCTTCAACTTCGTCAAACGGATATCAATTCACTTTTGTCGCAAGTCATTCAATTTCATAAAAATGTAGCATCTTTAAAAGAAATAACCTTACATTATTATCCCTCTCATAAAATCATAAAACAATTACTGGATCCTGAAAAAATTCGCCAGGTTCTCAGCAACATCATAGACAATGCAATAAAATATACGCCATCCAATGGAGAGATAAAAATTTCCACTCAAATTATTGACCAAAAGATCATCATCTCTGTTAGCGACAATGGAATAGGAATCCCCAAAGATGAACTGTCACATATATTTGATCGGTTTTACAGAGTAGACAAAGCCAGAAGTCGTGAAATGCATAGTAGTGGTTTGGGGCTTTCTATCTGTAAAAGGATCATGGAAGCACACCAGGGGGAAATTCATGTTGAAAGTAAATTAAATAAAGGTACCCGGGTAGAGATAATTCTTCCAGCCACAAAACCAGAAAAAACTGCTTTTTAATTAAATTTTAATGATTGATTTCTATCTTTAAGCAAGAAAATGAGAAATCAATTAGGAGTTGGAAATGAAAAACGCGGTTTTCTTTTTTTGTGTCTTATTGAATTATACAATTTTAGCTGCACCCAAACAAACGATAGATCTTACGTTGGAATCAGCTGTAGACATTGCCCTGAATAATAGCTATCGGATAAAAGAGCTCGAGATGGAGATCGAAAAAACCATGTTTGATCTGAGAGCCAGACGGGCAGGATTAAAGTCCAAAGTATTTTTGAATTTGCAAACTCCGGATATCAGCCGGGTTTCAGAAAATAAATGGAATTCAACACTCTATAGAGATGAAATCGTTCGAGAAAACACACAACGCTGGCAATCAGAGTTATCCATCAGTCAACCTGTTATTCTATTCGGATATCCCACAAACGGTTATATTTCACTGAATTATAAAATGTATCGCTATCAACAACGGGACAATGGTAACCGAGAGGTTGATTTTTATAATCGAATGTACTTAAAATATGAACAACCTTTTTTTACAACCAATAAACTGAAAAATGATCTTGAAAGAGCACAACTCGCGTTGCAAGATAATCAACTGGAATATATCGATGACCGTGTAAGGCTCATTAGGGATATTGGTGACGACTATTATGATGTATTTGAACTCGTTTTTGCTGAAACTATATTTAATAAACAATTAAACATACTTGAAAGAACTTTGGAAATTGCAAAACAGCATGCAGAAAAAAAAATATCAAATGAAATGGAAAGAATTCAGGTAGAACTGGAAATCACAAACGAGACAGAAGACCTGCTTGAAAATAACAGCAATCAACGTCGAAAATTAGCAAATATAAAACAACGATTGAGAATAAATATTAATGATTCATTAATAATCAAACCGGAAATTCACGTTACTCCGGTTACAATAAAACTGAATGATGCACTTGAATTAGGTTATGAAAATAATCCTCGCTTAGAACAACTCAACATCTATAAAAGGTTTTCAGAACTCGATGTGGATGATCAAAAAGGTGATAATGCATTTCAAGTCAACCTTGAGCTAACCTATGGCCTGGAAAAAAAAGATGAGCGTTTTAAAAGAATATGGGATGAATATGACAATAGTAATTCCGCAACAATCAACGCATACATCCCACTATGGGATTGGGGCGAACGTAAAGCATCTATCCAAGCAGAAATGGTTGATGTTCGCAGGCGGAATTTACAAATCCAGGAAGAACGGGAAAACATTCAAAAAAATATAATAAATGCTTTTACAAACCTGCAAGATTATCAAGCTCGTTGTCAGAATCTTGAAAAAAGCTTAAACATTTCTAATAAATTATTAAACATGAGTATTGAACAATATGAAGAAAATCAAATAGCACTACAAGATTTAATGCAAATTATTGAACGACACAAAGATATTGAATTGAATTTTATGGATACATATATTAAATATCGTCGTTCTTTACTGGAATTAATGATTAATACATATTATGACTTTGAAAAATCAACGTCTTTATTAGATGTACAATTCAGTCTCAATTATTAAAAAGAATTATAATGAATAAAAAAATAACCATTATACTTGCTCTATGCCTATTATCTACCAGTTGGGTTTGCAGTAAAAAGAATGAAATAGAAAAATCTATAGTTAAAACAAACATCAAAGAATTAGAATTGAATTTTGATCAAAACAAAACCGGCGGGCTACCCCCGGAATGGAGTATACATAAAACAGGAAATGGTAAAATTGGCACATGGCAAATAATACCCGACACCATAGCCCAAAAACATAAAAATGTAATTGCACAGCTTGGGAAAAAAAGCCTTGGAAACCATTTCCATCTTGCCATTCTCGAGAATTCATGGTTCAATGATGTTGATATTGAAATGGAACTGAAAATGGTAGACGGCCAGGAGGAACAGGCTGGTGGGCCCGTGTGGCATTACCAGGATCCCAATAATTACTATACATGTCTCTCTGATCCACTAAAAGAAAGATTACGAGTTTACAAGGTAGAAAATGGAGAAAAAAGATTGCTACAGAGTGTATGGGCTTCTAAAATTGAACCTCATGAATGGGAGCGATTAAAAGTAATTCATGAAAAGGGCCGTATACGATGCTGGTTTGATAATAAAAAATTTATCGACTTTACTGACAACACTTTTACTTCTGGCAAAGTAGGTTTGTGTACAAAAGCAGATGCAATTGTTTATTTTGACAATCTGGTTTTTGAAATAGAAAATTAAATTGAATTTTATCTTGTTTGACTCGCTTGGTTTTAATATCTTTCCATACCAAGGGTATTTAAAATTCAATCAAGGGAGGGCACCACTATGAACAATTTAACTCCGGTTCAAACACAGAATGTTGGCCGGATGATCAAAGATATGCGTTTTGTAGGCATGTTTTATATCGTTTATGGTGGTTTAACATGTTTATCTATCATTGGTGCATTGATTGGTGTACCTATGATAATTTCCGGATTGCGCTTGCGCGAATCTGCAGACTATTTCAGTACATTCCAAAATCAGAATGATGAAAACGCTATGGCTCTTGCACTTGAGAAACAGGGCAGCTTTTTCAATATTATGAAGATCCTGATGATCATCTCATTGGTAATCTTTGCCATCTATATTGTATTTGCAATCATTGCAGGATTGGCAGGATTTGCAGCACTCCTCAACACCTAAATATTAAAAAATCTGAAACAGTTAGTATAGAAAGAACATTCGAATGGCCCAACAATCATCAGATATCACAGTTCGCAAGGGAGTTCCCCAGGATGCAGAAACAATAGCACAATTTAATGTCAATATGGCAAGTGAGACCGAGGATACAAAACTCGATAAAGATACAGTGAAGCAGGGAGCTTTGGGATTGATGCAAAATCCGCACTATGGATTCTATCTAATAGCTGAATCTGCAGGGGCCGTTATTGGCAGCCTGATGATCACCTTTGAATGGACTGATTGGCGTAATGGCCTGTTCTGGTGGATCCAAAGTGTTTATATTGATCCCCAATGGCGCAGAAAAGGTGTTTTCTCGTCACTTTATCAAAAAGCAGAAAATCTGGCCAAAAATGAAACCAATGTTCGTGGATTGCGTCTATATGTTGACCATGAAAATCAAATTGCCCAAAGTACTTATCAGTCTTTGGGTATGAAGAAAACCAATTATCAATTTTATGAGATCTATTTTTAACTGAAAGGATGTATGTACACTTTGACGAATACTTTGGTTATTGTCCTGTAATACCATCCCGGTCATCAGGAATTGGGATGGTTAAGCTCGATCACGAAATAAATCCCAAATTGATGATTTACGAGTATAAAGGACAATTATAATGGACGAAAAACAATGGCAATATTTTCTGGAAACCCATTCAAACATGCCGAGACAAGGTCCCGGTAGTGTACAATCAACAACCAAAGCATGGCAATCCGTTAATATTGACAACGCCAAAATACTGGATATTGGCTGCGGTCCGGGTCAACAAACCATAACCCTGGCCTCTCTTTGCAACGGACACATTACCGCATTGGATTTTCACCAACCTTTTCTTGACCAGTTACAAACAGCTGTAATGGAAAAAGGTTTAGAAAAAAGAATCGTCATCCAAAAAGGTGACATGTGCAAGTTGGAATATCCTGACGAATCGTTTGATGTACTGTGGGTTGAAGGTGCAATCTTTATTATTGGATTTGAAAAGGGATTGCAGGAATGGAAACGCTTGTTAAAACCCGGTGGTTTTATGGCAGTTTCGGAACTTTCCTGGATTCGTCAAGACATACCTGACGAATTGCAAGAGTACTTTCAAGAGATATATCCGCCAATGACCAGCATTGAAAACAATCTGGAAACATTCAAGTCATTGGGTTATGATCCAATTTCTTATCATATTGAACCTCCTTCAGACTGGTGGGATGGTTATTATAATCCGCTAAAAGAGCGAATTCAATACATGTATAAAAAATATCAAAATAACAATGATGTTTTGCAAGTATTGAAAATGGAAGAAAGAGAAATTGAGATCTATAAAAAATACTCAAAATATTACAGCAATGTTTTTTATGTTGTTAAAAAGCTCTAATAAAAAAAAGCCCCGGCATGAAACGGGGCTTTTTTTGGGTAAGGGTAACTTGGTACTGTAAAACAAGAACAACCACAAGGCCTGCAATTGACTCGTTGCACGGCATATCTCATATAATCATCCAATTCGCGTAGCACATTGCAGGCCTTGCGGCCGTATGGAGGGGGAGTGATTCTAAACAGTCTTCCGGAATCGACGCTGGACGGTCAAGAGAATACCACCAAATCATCAATCACATCATATAATATTCAAATCACCTGAAACATAATGAATCCACACAAAATATATCTATACAAAAGTACAACTATGCAAAGAAAAAAAAATCCTCTTGCCGTCCGGCGATTGATTCACAGTCAACTGTTTTATTGGGTTACTGTTGTTGTTGTTGTCAATGAGCACTCCCGATAAAGGGAGTTTTTAATTTCAAATCTACTTTTACTATCGCAACTCAAATGCCCGTATATGGCAAATCAGACCAAAAAATTCAATCCCATTGCAACTTCAAGATATCGTAAAAAACTATAGAAGCTCCTCCCAATAAATCCCACAATAAACGCAATAAATCACTAAAAATCCGTAAATAATAACAATCAAGCACCGTTTATCCATTGTACATTCACGTAACCAATAATTATTCTAAAAACAGGGGGAAAAAATATTTTATTCACTAAAAAAAATGCTCAAAAATTTATTTTTTGGCACAGTTTTAAGGTGGTAAATGTTTCCCAATAGGGACAAATTACCGCATTATGGCCTTGCAATACTTATTCATTATGAATTCCCTTGCTTCATTGCTACGATTCTTTTACATTGAAAAAAGAAACAATTAAGGGGTAAATCTATGTATATCACAAAAAGTATACTTTATATATTGTTAACAGTCACTGTTACGTTTTCACAACCATATGGTATTAACGAGCGCACACCCAACACCTCCCTGCTCATTACCTCCACGGGTGATGAGGTTGGCGATCTTGACCTTGAACAGGTGTTTACAAATCTTAATTTTTCTTCGCCTATTTATCTTACGCATTCGCATGATGGCACAGACCGAATTTTTGTTGTGGAAAAACCCGGGCTAGTCAAAGTTTTCAATAACGCCTCCCTCACCTCAGAATTCACAAGGTTCATTGACCTTCGGAACAAAGTAGCATCCAGCAGCAGCGAAACCGGTCTGCTGGGGCTGGCCTTTCATCCCAACTTTGAGCAAAACGGTTTATTTTATGTACATTACAATCCTACAACACGCAGCACAAGAATTTCAGAGTTTCAGGTTTCTTCTGATCCCAACATTGCAGATCCAAACTCTGAGCGTATCCTGATTGCACTGGAACAGCCTGCCACAAATCACAATGGCGGTATGATCGAGTTTGGGTCTGATGGCTATCTCTACATCGGCCTTGGTGACGGCGGCAGCGCGGGTGATCCCTGGGGTAACGCCCAGGACCGCTATACCCTACTGGGAAGCATACTGCGTATTGATGTTGATAATAAAGATGAAGGTCTGGAATACGCCATTCCACCGGACAATCCGCTAGTGGGTGATAATGCTTTTCGTAAAGAGATTTATGCCTGGGGATTACGGAATCCCTGGCGTTTTAGCTTTGACCGGACAAACGGAAAGCTTTGGTGTGGTGACGTTGGGCAAAACAGTTGGGAAGAAATTGATATTATAGGCAAGGGCAACAATCTTGGCTGGAACATTACAGAAGGCCTACACTGCTACCAGTCAGGTTGTAATCCATGGGAATTCAACACACCGGTTTTTGAATACAGTCACGCACTTGGCGAATCCGTCACCGGTGGGTATGTATATCGTGGTACATCTCTCCCCCAACTGGATGGATTTTACATCTTTGGCGATTATGTATCCCGCAGAATATGGGCCCTGAAATATGATTACGATGGACGAGATGTCTTGTCCTCAAACCAGGTATTAACCAGTCCTGCTCACATCACCAGCTTTGGAGAAGATGAATCCGGGGAATTGTATATTGTAGGCTATAATGGCAATATTTATAAAGTCATCGCCCGCCAGGATTCTCCTCCTCCTGGCGATGTGCCTTCAATTATATCCACATCAGGTTTTTATTCAAACATGAATACAAAAACAATTGCACCGGGAATTATCCCCTATTCTGTGAATACGCAGCTCTGGTCAGACAATGCATACAAGGACCGGTATATTGCTCTCCCCGGAACCGAGCAGCTCACATTCTCTCAAGAAAACCCCTTTGATTATCCCGCGGGTACAGTTTTGGTGAAAAACTTTAGTTTGGAAATGGAAAAAGGCAATTCAGCAAGCCGTCGTTTAATAGAAACCCGGTTTCTGGTTAAACGTCCCTACGGTGAACTATGGGATGGATTCAGTTACGAATGGAACCAGGCCGGGACCGAAGCAAACTTGCTGACAGATGCCAAGGATGTTACATTTACAATTACAGACAGTGACGCACCCGGCGGACAATACGATCAGGTTTACCACTATCCTTCCCGCAACGAATGTTTAACCTGCCATGTGCCGGAATCGGGCTATGTATTGGGATTTAAAACCAGCCAGCTTAACAAAAACCACGATTATGGTGAGGTCACAGACAACCAACTCCGTACACTCAACCATATTAATCTTTTTACTGAGGATATTGGAGAGGATTATTCAAACTGGCCCCAACGGGTTGATGTAAATGATGAAACACAGGATATCTCTGACCGTGCCCGTTCTTATCTTGATGCCAATTGCGCGTTTTGTCATCAACCCAACAGCAGCGGACGTTCAAACATGGACCTTCGCTTTGCAACCAGTCTCGAAGAAATGATGCTTGTTGATGAAATACCAGACTTTGGTGATTTAGGTGCCGCCAATGCGGCCAGAGTTAAACCCGGCAGTCCGGAGGAATCTATTCTTTACTTGCGCATGATGGCCCTGAATGAAAACCGCATGCCTCCCATAGCCACCAGTCTTGTGGATGAACAGGCCGCTCAAGTCATTGCAGATTGGATCAATGATCTTGACTCTTATCCTGTGCCTGTGCAGTTGCTGTCATTTTCAGGCAGTTATGAAAACAATGCTATTACCCTGAATTGGTCAGTTCAGCACACTTTGCATGGCTATGGGTTCGAGATAGAGAAAAAATCAGGAAATGCATACCAGGTATTGGGATTTGTGCCGCTCAATTCTCAGCAAGAAAGACAAGCGTATTCCTTTACAGAAAATAATCCCGGCGCTGGTGAACATACATATCGATTAAAGGTCATAGATCATGATGGATCTTTCGCATACACCACCCCCATTCATATTCAAACAGCGGGACCGGATAAACACTATATGTCCCAAAACTATCCCAATCCCTTTAATGCATCTACACTGATCAGGTATCAAATCGCCAACCGGGCAAATGTCAATATCAGTGTATTCAACCTGCTGGGTAAAAAAATAGCAACACTGGTTGACCGTGAACACCCCGCTGGATATTATCAGATCAACTGGCAGGGAACCGATTTTCACAACCTACCGGTTGCTACTGGTATTTATATCATTGAATTCAGAGCTGACAATATAATTAAAAGATACAAAACTACCCTTGTTAAATAAATCAATTGTCGGAATATGATGATATTCCGGCAATCTTTCATCTCTGGCAAAAGAATTGCATACCTTTTCACATATTTAAATTTAATCAGAAAAGACCATGAAAAAGACTATATTATTATTGATATTTATCGCATTGATAACAGCTTGCGAAAAAAACAGCACAGAACCGGAATCCATGTATTTCAGGATCAGCGGAAGAAATATGCAATACTGGCAAACCACCCTGGGAGATTCACTCGTGGGAGATTACGATACAGGGCCGGTAAGATACTCAGATATTTATACCCGGCATCTCAATGACCGTTCAATTGTTCAGGTCAACATAAACAACCGCAACATCAAGGCCCACAATCTCAATTATTATGCAAAAACAGATGTCAAAGCCATGAACATTACACACAATGCCGCATTTGTGTTCAGTCTGAATGACACTCCCTCAAGCAGCAACTCGGAAAAGAATGGTCAAGCCGTTCAGGCAGGACTGTTCATCTGGGACGGCAGCAGTTCAAAGACAGAATACGCGGTTGCTTTCAGGTGGGTGGTCGATCCATGGAGTATCAATTATGGCCAGCTCTACACATGGACTGGTAATACCTGGCAATTCCGTGTGTCAATAACTCCTGACACAACCGAACATAACGTTGAAATCGAAATGGACCGAATTGATGGCATCGGCATTTTGCATTTTGATGATCAAACGTTTACAAATGCGTTTTCATCCATGGTACCGGAAGACCAGCCCAGCGGAGTAACAGCAAGACTCGAGTTCAGCGCAATCAATGCTACAGCATCGCAACTTGAAACAAATCCTTCATTTTCAGTTAATTTTAAAAACTGGAAATGGGAATGGTCTTATTAGCCGAGTTCATTAAATTGCTAAAGAACCCTACGTTGGAACAAAAATACCCCATCAACGTATAAATCAACGATTATAATACCATCCAATAATACGCACCAAAGCAAAAAAACATATTACCGGTAAATACTGAATTCAAGTTAGTAAAACATCGCACTTTTTATTTGGCTATACAAAATCCAAATGACGAGGGGCAAAACATGAAACACACCTTTTTACTACAACCGGGTGAATGGCAGGCAACAGGGTACTATATCGATCAAAACGGGAACAGCACCCCTCTGTCCAGCAGAACAATTGTTGAACATTTGACTGACAAATGGATTATCAACGGCTATATGCGTGTATTATATGAGGAACCGGTAGAATTCCAAAACAGTTACGAGATTGTACCCATCCCAAAGGATAAAGATCATACAACATGGAAATCTGTTAATCCCGCTTTGGGAGAATTGATTGGTAATTTCATAATCGTTCAGGACTCTATCTTGTCCATTCATTCAACCAAAGACAAAAAATTCTCCGGCACCGAATTCATGACACAATTAGAGGAGTATAAATATCTCATCCGCGGAACACTGATGCAGGGTGATCAAAAAATATCATCCTGGGCGGTAGAACTGACCCGGGCATAAAGCGAAAAGGAAGTACTTTGGATAACACTCTATACTATCCTGTAACAAATCTGGATTACAAGTTTCTTGCGGACATGATGTTCCTGGCTATATTTGTTCCAGACGATCAACCTCCTGTCCATCGTTCAGTGTTAACGTATCCGGAAATCTCGAGATATATTCAAAATTGGGGCCGAGAGCATGATGCAGCCATTGTTGCAGAGCACAACAAAACCCGCATCGGTTTAATCTGGGCAAGAACCTATCAGCCGCCCGATACGGGATACGGGTACATTAATCCCCAAACGCCCGAAATCGCCATGGCTATACTGCCCGAATATCGCAATAAAGGTATAGGCACCCAACTCTTGAAATCTTTGTTACAACATTATACCGATCTGGGTATTGGCAATGTCTCTCTGAGCGTAGACAAGCGCAATCGCGCTGTTCAGTTTTATAAACAAAATGGATTTAGCATTGTGTCAGAAAATGAAAACGATTTTATAATGATTTGTCAAACCCATTCATAACACAATAGGAAAAGAAAAGATGATGAAAACACAAATACTATTTGTACTGTTACTGGTTTCCATTTCTTTTGCCGGCAATGACGGTTACATTAAAACTCAACAAGGTACACTCCATTATATCACCTATGGCAGTGGTGAACCGCTGCTGATTGTGAATGGCGGTCCCGGATTAAACTGCAATGGATTTGAATCCGTTGCCGAATTGTTTGCTGACCATTACCAAACCATTCTATTTGATCAACGCGGTACCGGTGGGTCCACACTCGATAAAACCGACAGCACAACGGTCACACTCGATCTTATGGCACAGGATATGGAGACCTTGCGCAAACATCTAAAGATCAACAAATGGGTACTTCTGGGTCATTCATTTGGTGGCTGGCTCTCTCAGCATTATGCCACACTTTATCCTGAAAACATAAAGGGCCTGGTACTCTCCAGTTCCGGTGGAATTGATATGGGTATTTTGAAATATTTCAATGCCAATAAAAATATCCGTCTGAGTCAGGGACAAATAGATTCACTCAAATACTGGAACGATCGAATCAAACAGGGTGATACCACCTACACCGCGCAGATCGAATGGGCAAAGAACCTGGCCCCGGCGTATGTGTATCATAAAGAATATGTCCCCATGATTGCCAAACGTCTCACCGAAGGCAATAAAGAGATCACCAGCCTGGTATACAAGGATATGTACAAGATCCAATACAATTGCAGAGAAAAACTGAAAAACTTTGAAAAACCGGTATTGATCATTCAGGGCAGACAGGACCTGTTAGGAGACGGCACCGCCTATGAAGCACAAAAGGTGTACAAAAACTCGAGAATCGTTTTTCTCAACGAGTGTGTGCATTATGGATTTCTGGAACGCAGAGAGACGTATAAAGCAGAGATTGAAAAGTTTATCGAGTCGGTGGAATCGTGAGTTCGGTATTAACAATAAAGCCAGGCACTCAATGCCTGGTTTTTAAAGCAACACACTAGAACCTATAAAACACCCCCACCTGCGCTTCAAATCCATTTATATTGTCTTTTGCTTGAAAGGGTATCTCTTTAAATTCCAGATCATAATCCCCAATAATATATTTTGCTTCTGCCCGAACGCCCAGATTGTGTGATAAAGGATAATCTACACCACCCACAATTTGATAAAGTATATCATTCGTGCTATAATCTTCATCGGGTTCAAACGTATTCAGATTCATACCAGATGCCACTGCATCCGGGACCAGTATATCAGTTTCATATTTTATGGATGTGTGGTTGAATCCCAACCCGATACCCAGATAAGGCTGAATCCCTCCATCACTGTTTTTCAGATCATAAAGCAGTGAAACCATAACAGATGTCAATGCAACATCCATATCAGCATTCAACCGATAATCAACATCAATATTATTAAAATCTATCTTTTCCTGAACCTGGGCCTCTAAATTGGTGCTCCAATAAGACACATCCAAGCGGGACCGCAATCGCGGAGTCATGTTCATTTCCAGTCCCAGGCCATAGTTCATAGAACCCTTGATCTCGGTATCTCCGGTAACAATAGCATCAGATTCCAGAAAAGACGATTTTATCATTTCAATCCCGTCATTCATCTCTTGAAAAGACGGATTATAATATCCTGCAAACACAGATACCGCATATCGATTTTCAGGCATGGATTTGGTCTTAACTTCCGCATACTGTTCCATGGGCAGCGTTGGTTTAACATCTTTGGGCCCAATTACAGGTGCTTCCAGTTCTACACTGAGATTGCGATTATAAGCATAGTCCAAAGGTAAATCCTTGTCCATAACCGTGACTGACAGTCCGGGAATGATCTCGGTTTTGGTGTTTTCATAGACAATGCCATTGGCTAGCTCTATTTTTTTCACATTCAGACTCATTTTAGAGATCTCACTGATCTTGAAATGGTGGGTCTTGCCACTAGTCGAAACAATAGTAACTTCTTTTGCCGGAACATAATTCACCACAGTACCGGTTATCTGTTTTCCACTTTTCAACACTACCAGATCATTTTTGCCGGTTATAGATATTACCGATATCAAAAGTATTATAATAATAATCAATAGCCTGTTCTTCAAAATCGCCTCCATCAGGGTCTAACCAAAATCTATATCATATATTCGTTTATTGCTTTTCTATATCCAAAATCGCATTTCTTTCTGCCCCCTTTATATCGCGGATTGCGTACAGAGTAATTACTGACGATACTCCGCGTCTGCGTAGCTCTTTAACATAATCCAATACACGCTCACGGTCACCTTTGAGCATATCTTTTAGCGCCCAGCCCACACCTTTTAGCACAATATCTTCTGTATCCCAAATCAGCTTCTCACACAAGCGTAATCCGTCATCCGTATATTGCGCAGTCTTTCCCACTTTGCGTACAAACACCACAACACTGGTTCTACGCTTCCATCGATTTTCCGAGCCGTTCCAAACCTCAAGCTGTTTCAGGGTATCCTCCGGATACGCGGCCAACAGGGGTTGCAGTACGTACAAACACATGGCATCCACCTGCGACCAGCTCCGGTAATGGTCCATCATGCGGTCCATTTTCTTGAAATGATGAGGCGTCAACTCGTTTACACTGTAGCCGAGAATAAAGATACCCGCATCTGCCAGTTCGCCCAAATGCGATTCGAACAACTGCCGCGCCAACAATAACCGGTCATCCAACGATAAACGCATCACACGTCCGCGAATATTTTTCATCAAATCCCGAAATACCGGGGTCTTTAATCCATACGATACATATTGATTATGCTTGTGAAACCGCTGCTCCACCTGAGGTGCTCTGCCCTCAGACGCAAACTGGATTGCGGTATGGATTTCGTTATACATTTCTTTAACGGTCATGAATCCTCCTGACGAACCGTTTCTATTATAATAGTATTTTTAAAATTAGATCATTACAAGAATAGTTTAAGAACAGAAACCAATAAAATCCTGTACGGTTTGACTGAATTACTGTAATTTAGCATATTTAACAGTCAATTCATAAATAATATTCAAACACACATGAGCTTATTGATCACTTTCGGTTTTTATTTCTGGGGCAGGATTCGGTTTCGTTGGCACGAATAACAGAACTCCGGAAATAATAATAATCAATAAAGTACCAATCCCACAAACATAATCATTGAACATAAACAAAGGCTCCAAATCCAGCCCTTCCGGTTTGTTGGGTTCAAGTATTACAAAAATAATCGACAGAATAATAAAAACAATTTCAACTGCCGACGCAAACAGTACAATTCCCGCTTCACGTTTTTTCTTGCGTGAAGGTGAGATCAATAAACCTATTACTAAACTCAGAACCGCAAAAAATAAAAACAACCCGAGGAGAAAAAGTTTAAACATACCATCAGCAGGAATACTGATAAAAGCCACCATTCCCACGCTACCAAAAACATGTCCAGCTATTACATAAACAATAATACTAAGCACCCGCCGAAACATTTGTGTCCTCCTCATATAAAAAATAGGCACTTGCCGTAGGCCTGAATAAAAAATAGAGTATTAAAATTACAATCAACAATCCGGGAATTAACAAGAATTTCATAGGTGAGGCAAAAACACTATAAATCAGGCTACAACTCATCCAGATCAAATAAAACCAACGGGTCCAGTTTTTCCCCTTTAACATAAAGAAACCAGTAATTAAAGAAAAAGCTGCACTCAAAAACCCAATCAAAATCTGAACAGGGATAGGTACAGGATTCATTTTCAATATTTCTCTACTCATAGGCATATATAAAGATATGGCTATGGAAAAAAAACTGAAAATAGCACTGACAATCATATACCACCCAATAATCGAAATCGAATCTGGTCTTTTCTTCATAATGCGACTTTCCTCCTAAATGTTATTATGAATGAGCTAATACTGCCTGAAATACTATTTATCTATTTATGAAAATTTTAACCTTGTTATTCAAGGTTAATGAGGATCCCCTTAACTAATCATGAAAATGCCCCAATAAAGAATAATATACCAAACTGGATTTTTCTTTTCAATACAAAAGAATAGCCGAAAATTAATTTTTGCCCCAAGATTTTTGTCCCCCTAATTAACACAATCTAAACCAATGATTCTAAATACTCCCACCGTTCATAAGCGGTATCTATATCGGCTTCCAGCTCTTCCAGGCGCGCTTTGGCAGCTACCATACTGTCCTTGTCCCGCAGAAAATCAGGGTCGCCCATTTTTTCATACAACTCCGTCTGTTCAGCTTCAAGCGCCTCAATTCTGGGTTGCAGTTGTTCATATTCCTGTTTTTCTTTGTACGAGAGTTTCTTTTTCTGCTTTGCCTTTTTTTCTTTCAGATACTTTGCCTTTTTATCAACTTTTTCTTTTGACTTTTCTGCCGCTTCCTTGTCCGGTTGCAGACGCAGCCAGTCATCATATCCACCGGCATATTCTTTAACTATCCCATTACCTTCAAAAGCAAATGTACTGGTCACCACATTGTTTAAAAATGCACGGTCATGCGAGATCAGCAACAGCGTACCCTGAAAATCCACCAACAGTTCTTCCAGCAGCTCCAGAGTTTCTGCATCCAGATCATTGGTAGGTTCATCAAACACCATAAAATTGGTGGGTTTAATAAACAGCCGTGCCAATAACAAACGATTGCGTTCTCCCCCGGACAAGCTCTTGACCGGGGATTTGGCCCGATCTGGCGTAAACAGAAAATCCTGCAGGTATGTATAAATATGCTTGTCCCGCCCGTTGATGGTAACCATATCCCCAAAAGGCAGTACATTTTCCCGCACCGATTTTTCCCCATCCAGTTCTTCCCGCAATTGATCAAAATAGGTAACGGAAAGATTGGTTCCCGTACGGATGCTGCCGGATTGGGGTTTCAAATTCCCCAGCAACAAATTCACCAATGTAGATTTCCCACATCCATTGGATCCCAGAATACCGGTCTTGTCTCCCCGCATAATCACAGTGCTAAAATCACGGATTACCGGATCAGTCTCATACGCAAACGTAATATCTTTGGCCTCTATCACCAGCTTGCCGGATCTGTCCGCTTCGCTGATTTTGAGTGTTGCGGAGCCCATCTGCTCACGTCGCTGCATGCGTTCCTCACGCATTTTTAACAGCGCGCGTACCCGGCCTTCGTTACGGGTACGTCGGGCTTTAATGCCCTTTCGGATCCATACCTCTTCTTCGGACAGCTTTTTATCAAACCGCTCCCACTCTTTTTCCTGATTTTCCAGCACCGCCTGCTTGCGTTCCAGAAAAGTATCATAATCACAAGACCAGTCATAGATCTTGCCCCGGTCCAGTTCTATGATGCGGGTAGCAAGATTTCGTAACAATGTACGATCATGAGTAACAAACAACAATGTAGTCCCGGACTTTAGCAGGAACGATTCCATCCAGGCAATGGTATCAATATCCAAATGGTTGGTGGGTTCATCCAGCAGCAACAGATCCGGTTCTGCCACCAGAGCAGCAGCTAGCAAAACCCTGCGCTTTTGCCCGCCGGACAGTTCCTGGTACTGCCAATCCTCATCCAGCTTCATCAAAGACATGATTTTGGAAATTGCCTCAACCGAGCTCCAGCCGTTTACCGCGTCAAGCTCCTGATGAATTGCACCGAGTGTGCTGTGATCACTGTCACCTGCATTTAAAAGACGCCGCTCTTCACGATGATATTTTGCGTAAAGCTCTCCCTTTATTCCCAAACCCTTTGCAATAATCTCAAACACTGGTCCCTCAAGGTCATGAGGAATAGTCTGGGTAAAATAAGAGATACTTGTATTCTGCTCTTTTTGTACAACTCCGTCGTCAGGAGCCAGCTCACCATGTATGATCTTCATCAACGTGGACTTGCCTTCGCCGTTACGTCCCAGCAGACACACCCGCTGATTGCGCTCAATTTGTAAATCCAACCCATCCAAAACCAAGGGGCCCCCAAAAGCAATACTGATCTTTTGTAAAGATAAAAGTGCCATATATTTATATTTCCATTCCGTATTTACAGACTAGTTCCTCATCGAGACCGATTTAAATATCAATTTAATAAAATTAATTCAACGTTGCTTGCTGTTTTTCTTTACGGTACATGAGTATTCCACGAACGTTTAAGATAACAGATATTACAATCAGGGTCATTCCCATTCCTTCTAATAATCCTAACCAAAAATCACGAATATCAATAATCCTTAAAAATGAGATAGTCGAAAATAAAATACTAACCACCATTAATATCTGACCAATTGCAATCATATGTTTATAATTCTTAATTTTGCTCAACAACAGCATCAAATACTCCTTTTTAATTCGTACGTTTATAATACAACAGTGCAACCACTTTGACAACTGCCATCATACTCAAGATAATGAACAGGTCCCAGCGATAAATGTCTTTGCGAAACATTTCAACATTAAACCAAACACCCAGAGATACTGCTCCTACAAGAGCTGCCAGGCGAGTAGAATAAAGCCGATGCATAATATAACGTTCATCCACGATGATTACTCCTCTAATTGAAACAAATCGTCAATTGTACATTCAAACAATCGGGCAAACCGAAATGCCAAAGGCAAGCTGGGTATATATTTTCCGCGCTCTATACTGATAATACTCTGACGCGAAACACCACTATGTTTGGCAAGCTCTTCCTGGGTCCACCCCAATTGCGACCGTCGCTCTTTAATAGAATTGACTATTTTCTCATTCATATCATCTCTAAAAGTAAAGTTAACTTGACATAATATAACATTTCAGAATAAAAAAGTCAAGCAAACTTTACATTGAATTTTGTTTTTTTTATGATGGTTTTTGTTCAAGAGGCAGGGTAATTGTAAAGACAGCACCATTTCCCGGTTCACTTTTAACACTTATATCCCCATTGTGCTTTTTAATAATATTATAACTGATAGACAGTCCCAATCCAGTGCCCACACCAACACCTTTGGTAGTAAACCCGGGATCAAAAACATGCTCAATATGTTCCGGGAGAATACCGGTTCCGGTATCTGCAATTGAAACCTCTACGCTTGAATTAATGTGCCGGGTCAGGACACGAATTTCTCCGTCACCTGGTATTGCCTGGGCAGCATTGGCAATAATATTTAAAAACACCTGGTTCAATTGATTTGGGAAACAGGAAATCCTGGGCAAAGTCCCATACTCTTTGATTACATCAATACGATTTTTCAATTCATGATGAAGCAATTCAATGGTACTATCAAGCCCCTCATTTATATCCGCTTTTTGAAACTCTGCTTCATCCAGACGAGCAAAATTTTTCAAGCTCTTGACAATCTGCGCTACCCGTTTTCCGCCCTCTGTAATAATGGCGTTATTCTGGGCCAGAATCTCTAACGTTTGTTCAACCTTGTCTGTTTTAACCTCATCAAGAGATTTGGCCGACATTATGCTGTTTTTGATCTTTTCAACACCGCGATGCAACACATTTGCGGCACTGATAACCGCACCAATAGGATTATTGAGTTCATGCGCTACTCCTGCTACCAGATGGCCCAAAGATGCCATTTTTTCTTTCAGTACAAGTTGCTGCTGCGTTTCTTGCAGCTCGCGCATGGTTTCTTCGAGCTTTATATTTTTATTACGCAAGTCCAATGTGCGTTCCTTAACTCGCTGTTCAAGTGTATTGCCATACTCTTTGAGTTCATTCGAATATTGAATCAGTTTTTCACGATCCTCCAGATTACGTCTCTCAATAATGTGCAGCAAAGACAATACAAAAACCAAAACACCCCACTGTGCAGTCCATCTCCAGTATGGAATGATACCAAACATGAACAAAATATCATGCAAAATAAAAAGGGTCATAATTATAAAACCAACATTAAATGTTTTGGTCTCCATGTTTCCCTTGAGTGTTCCATAAATACCAAAACCTATAGCTACCAGAAAAGTCAAAAAAATCAAAACTACCCAAACCGGGTACAAAATAGAATCGAACGAGATAACATTGGTAAATTCAAACAAGATGATCAAAACTGCTATAATGAGAATGGACTGCCACAGCATGCGCATAATGCGTTTATGGGCCGGGAAAACGATATATTCATAAAACATGAACAAACCTACGGGAAAAAACAACACACCCACTAAAGCCCCTGACAACCGAAAAACATCATTGGGAAACATGAATTGCGACACTTCGGAAGAAAAAAGAAACGCCATACCTACGCACAATGTAAACAATGCAAAAGGAAGATAAATATAATTTTTCAACTGCCAGCGATGAAAAAACAGATCAACAGACAAGATGCCTATAAGAATAAACAAAAAGCCCAGTGCAAATCTGTCAATACTGGCATTGATTAAAAAGGAAATAATCTTTTTTTGAGGAGCAACAAATGCCCTGTTATCAGCAAATACCGGTATTCCGATATGTGTTTTTAAACTCGAATATACACGAAAATAAATCCATTCTCCACCAGCCTCACTCCCCAGGGGCAACATATGCCAGTGCATGGATGTATATTTGTTGACGGGGCCGTCAAAATCACCAAAAGAATATATTTCTTTTGCATCTACATAAACATTTAAAGAATAAAATACGACTGTCAAAAACAAA
Organism: bacterium; assembly: GCA_963693055.1. Taxonomy (GTDB): domain Bacteria; phylum Zhuqueibacterota; class Zhuqueibacteria; order Residuimicrobiales; family Krinioviventaceae. Next base: position 1,633,718 of record OY843751.1, on the reverse strand, counting down.
GTAGGATCAGCCCACCCCTCATCCGGACATCGGGTACGCAGCCATATCGTATCATAACTGAGATGCCCATAAAAATCACTGCGATCAACATTCACCCAATACGCATCAGACTGTTCTGTATAGCTCCATAATGGTACCCCGGCAGAATCTAGAGGAGAATCTCCCCAACGGGCCTGCCAGTTAACCAGATTATTATACTGATCCTTGTCTGATGCCGAAAATGTACTATTCACCCAAACAATGAGTAGCATTATAATCAGAAGAATATTTTTAAAATTTATTTTCATCTATACAAACTAAATTAATTTTTAGACATCCATTCATCAAGACATTGATGAAATCCACGTTCAACCTGGAACATGAACGAAATATCTTCAGCCTGACTGGCCCAATGAAAATAACGGTCTGGCACATACCCATCAGGATTCGATAAAAAGCGGATTTTACCATAAACCCGTTCAAGGTTTTCAGCAGCCTTTTCAAACTTTTCTCTTTCAATCTTGATCTGCTCAAATCCTTTTACTCTTTTTGTTTTGTTTGCAACATCACATGCAGCCATTGCCAGAAACATGCGGGGAGCAGTAGATTGAAGTTCATGAATTGCCATCAACACTTCAATCCCATAACGATTTCGGCTGGCATTGTTGTACATTTTTTTCAGCAGGGCTTGGGTATTCTTATCACTGTTTACCAGTTCTTTTGCTTTATCAAGCTTTTCCCGGTTCTGTTTTCTCCATTCACCCGGTTTTTCAGGATTAGGCAAGGCAATAAATTTCTCATTATTTTCAATGTATTCAATTTTTTTGTTACTGGTCCAGTGACTGGCAGAAGCAATTGGCACCATTGCATTTGAACGGCTTCTGCGCGTTCCTGACTTGAAATAAGAACGGTCCCAAAATTCCGTACCCGGCGCAAGGGTTTCATATACCGGGAATCTGTTTAAACCAAACTCTCGCTGAAACATTGCCGTTTCAAATTCATCCATACTTCGTTTACCCGGTGCCCAGGTATATTCAGCCGAGGTAACCCACCCCCGCCAATAGAGTTCCATTAGCGGAGAACTGTCATCCCATGCGGTACATAAAGATCCGTTAATTCCATGTTCATGAGCGAATTCCGTGAACCTTTTGATGGTTGTGGTTCTTTCCAATCCAGGAACCAGTGTATTCGTTGTTTGCGCGGCAGTTGCTATTACAGCAGGCAAGTGCTGATCAATATAAAAATCCAATGCTCTGCCGCTACCGGGTGAATCTCCATTATCATAATTCCAGCGCATAAACACAGCATCATTGGGTAGCTTGCTACGGAACGCGTTCAATTTCCCCAATCCTTTTTCCCACATGGCGGCTGTCTCTTCCGGAGATGTTTCACCGTCGCGTTGCACAGATTTCCACAAATCGGCTTCTTTGAACAGCATATCATCCCAATAAATAGGAATACGTCCCTGTTCTCTAATAAACTCACAAACTTTGTTTAACCAGTACAGATTTAATCCCAACTGTCCATATTCCTGACCATACCCCTTGCAACGGTCACAAATACCAATGCTGCCAACCTCATCACCACCCACATGAAAATATTTGGTATTGGGTGTTGCCTCCATAGCATCCAGATACAGATCAAACAATACATCATAGGTTTCCGGATTCAACGGACAAAACGCCCATTTATTATCCTCCTGTTCACGCAGAGGTACATATTTTTCATGTTTCAGGATAAAAGTAGCGTGCCCTAAACCTTGCACCAAAGGAATAATCTCAATATGCCTGTCAGCGGCATACTGTGATAAAGCCTGCATTTCTTCAATACTGATAGCATGAGACGAACCCACAAGTGGTCGCTTTTGATAACGGAGCTTGTTCTCAAATTCAAAAACAATTGCATTGATCTTGTATTTGGCAAGCCGATCAATGCTTTCATAATAATAATTCATATGGTCCAGATGGTGTTTTACATCAAAATGAACTGCCCGCCATTCATAAGCGGGTACATCCAAAATTCGACATGCCGGTAATCCGATATGAGCAGTTTTAGCATCCTCAATCATTTGTTCAAGCGTCTGGCACGCATAAAAGAAACCTGCATCATCAATTGCCAGAATCGATATGCCGCGTGCATTAATCTCCAGAATATATCCTTCGCTATTACCTTCAAGTTCATCAGCATTTCGTTTGGTTAATACCAAACTCTTGTCAGTTTGATTATCAAGTAATGGTAATGCAGAGAGGTGAAATGGCAGTACAGGCAGTTCAATATCATCATCTAAAAATATGCCTTGTATTTCCTTGCAAAATAAGGATTCCTGTCCGTATACCTGAACTTCCTGAGGATGAGGAATGATCTGAAAATCTTCCGGTAATTCCATAGATACTGCTATACTACAAAACATCAATACAATTAAAATAAACTGCTTCATTGATAGCTCCCGAGATTAATTTTAAATAAAATATGCATCTTGATGGTTTAATGCAAGAAAATCATAAAGGAATGTACAATAGAAAAAAGCCGGTTCCTGGCAGAACCGGCTTGTAAATAATATCAAATATATAGTTAAATATTTAACCAGTAACTGAGTTTTAACATAAAAATATTGTCGGCTTTGGGTGACAAAATTCTTTCAAAAGATCGTTTAAAATCAAGACTACCTAAATACTCGTCTTCCGATCTCTGCTGTGTCCAAACCAGGTACATGGTAGAACCTGGCAAATACTCCCAACGCAAGACTGCATTTCCTCGTAAAGATTTCAGATCAAAATCGGGATTATCAAAGCTAAAGGACTCAGCAGGTCCATCTCCATCAGGGTCTACTTCATAAGTATTATCAGATTCATCATATTCCACATCCGTCAAATCATTAAACTCGTAGGTACTCGGCTTTGCAAATTCCTTAAAATTTGAATAATCCGCAATAGAAACCAACGGCTGTGCAAAAACCTGCAGACTCAGTTTTGGTGTAAATGTCCAGTTCATTCTCAATCCTGCGGAAAATTGTTTTCGCCAAATTGAGGCATAAACATATCTATTACCATAAGTTACAGTTGCCAATGGGTCCTCAAAATCATCAACCCATTGACTATAGGTGCTGTGCCATAACATACTGGGTTCAAAACGTAATAATAAATTGGGTCTGGCTTTCCATTCGGCAAATGTCCCTAAACTGAAATACCAGGCATCATGAGCACTGCTTACATATGCTGTACTTGCTCCAAAAATCATAGACTTTCTGGAATCAGATGAAAGATATATATAATTACTCCAATATTTTGGATTAATCATTAAAGGACCGCCCCGGGTCAATGCAGGATCAAAGGTATTATCTTCTAAATAGAAAGTATAACTCAGAGTATAATAATTATTGAACAAAAAGTATCCATTATGCCAAAGGCCCTTGTCGGTGACATTTCCATCTGCATCTTTGGCATAATATGCCGAACCTCTAAGATAAACAGTACGAGCAAAGGCATTAGGTTCTGTCCAGCGATATCCACCCAATACATGTCCATTGACTTCATCAGTTCGGTTCATGTAACCCAAATCATTCACATCAAATGAAGGCCCAACGTAACCTATTGCCGTATTAAAGATCACATTACCTTTTTCCTTGTTGAGCAATATTCTTCCCGCGGTTCCTCTCATTGTAGTAGCAGAGCTGTCAATAGAATAGGATCTTGCATCAGGACGTTGAAAATAATGCCTTACACTTTGCTGCACATCCAACATACGTTCACGAGAACCTTTAATATGAGAGGCGCCAAACCAACTTGAAACAACCCATTCCCGCTCATCATCCAGAAAACTCCATCCATCAACACCAAAAACATAAGCTTCTTTGTTTACATCATTCAACAATGCAATATCTTTGAACTGACGGTTCACAACCGTCCCTAAAAATCCAATCCCGTATTTAGCTTCATCAATCTCTTTTTGGGCACGAAAAATTCCATAATAAGTTTGTGGTTCAGCTTCAAGATGCGAACGAACACCATTTATATCCAGGTCAGCATATTCTCTGGAAGTAACTGCATGAATAGAACCCACATTCCAGTTTCTTGCCAGTTTTCCGGTCAACTTGGCAGCTCCAATTATATTTGTATTGTCCGGTACATCCGCATAATCATTATCAGGCAAATCACGTTGAGGTGTGCGCCCGATTCGCCTGCTGTAAAAAAACGTAGGTTGACTAAAGCTGAATCCCCAATGCTCGTTCGTTCCACCGTTACCAAATCCAAAAATAGAAGCACCTTCAATAAAAAAGGGGCGTTTTTCAGGGAAATAGGTTTCAAATGCACTTAGATTCACAACTGCAGGGTCCACTTCAACCTGACCAAAATCAGGATTCATGGTCATATCCAGGACCAAATTACTACCCATACGATATTTAAGATCAACACCACTACCGGGAGAAATTTTTGATCCATCATTGAATGGATTGGCTGCTTCCGGATGCGTAAACGCGGCCTTTGATCGGACAAATGGCATGACCTCGAGAGTATTTTGAGGACGAATGGATTCAATACCTGTAAGATCGACAAAACGTGAGACAAATCCACTTTCATCTTTGGGAGTAAAGGTCACATAACTGGCTTCATTTTTACGATCAATAATACGAGCACAGTTACCGGCCCAAATTGCATGTTCCTGATGTCTGAATCGTAATTGAGAAAATGGAATGCGCATTTCAACACTCCATCCCTTTTCATCAATATTGGTATTGCCTTCCCAAACTCCGTCCCAGGTTGCATCAAAAATAGCATCATTATATATAGTACCATCATAAAAGGTACCCGCGGCGTTCATACCAAAATAGTAACCACTGCGTTTATCGTGATAGGGGTCAATATAAAAATAGAATCGGTCAGCCTGCAGGGGTTGATCTCGTCGGCCCAACCGTTTTACTATAGAATCCGGAGCGGAATCGTACATTCTCGCACCGATATACAAAGCTTCATCATCATAAACAAGCTGAACAATTGTTTCTTCTGAAGGCTTTTTGCCCTCAAATGGATCTCGCTGAGTAAAATAATTATATTCAATGGCTTGCTGCCAAACATCTTCATCCAACACCCCATCCACAATTACTTGATCATTCATGCGTTTTGCATGCAACGCGGGCTTTTCAACTGGCAATGTTTCAAATGTAGCGGCAAATAAAACAATTGGCAAAATTAGAATCAAAAGGATTGTGTTTTTCATTTTTCTTCCCTGACCGGTCAACCTCCAATAGAAAATATAATAATAAAGTTCAGGAATATATGCAACGGATTGATGCCAATGGATTGTAAAACATTGTAAAGCAAATGATAACATTAAATTACAATGGTTGATCATTTTATTGTATTTTAACAATTGGAATGTTACTTTTAGGTAACGTGTTTCAGTTTATATCACAAAAACATGAGAAGGTCTAATGCAAAAAATAATTAATATTTGGATATTCATCGTAATACTCTGTGCTCCCTTAATAATGGCAATGGAGAATGATATGCCCGATACTTTGAACAGCTATATTGTTGAACAGCTTGAAAAGACTGTAGAGATTCCGGATACTCGAAAAGAAATTCTCGATTCCCTGTCATCATGGACTAACCAAAAAGTTATGGCAGATTCAACAGCAAATCTTGTTTTTATTTGTACACACAATTCACGTCGCAGCCATATGGCACAGATATGGGCACAAACCGCCGCTCATTATTTTCGTGTACCGGGCGTTCAATGCTATTCAGGAGGGACTGAAGCCACTGCCTTTAATCCCCGTTCTGTTAAAGCTATGCTGAATGCCGGTTTTGAGGTAGAAAAAACAACAGATGATGATAATCCGATTTATCATGTAATGTTTTCATCTCAGGCAGATACAATCAAAGCCTGGTCAAAAACATTTGATGACAGCAGCAATCCCCAGGAAAATTTTGCAGCAGTCATGACCTGTTCAGACGCAGACGCAGCATGCCCCATTGTACCCGGTGCAAAAGCAAGATTTGCAGTAACGTATCAAGACCCCAAGCAATTTGACAATACACCTATGGAAAAAGAAAAATATGATGAACGATGCGCACAGATAGCGACTGAGATGCTGTATGTATTTGCAAAAATTGGTGGGGCACGATAAGCTTTACCTAAATTAATCAAGGAGAGTAGTTAAATGGAACGCAGAGATTTTATCAAATCATCCTTGACTGTTACAGCAGCAGGATTAGTAACCAACCAGATTCATGCTCAAACACCCATAAAACGTACCGGCTCTCATTTTTTCAAACTTGCATTAAATTTCTATTCTTTTAACCAACCGCTAAGAAATGGTGAAATTTCTGTTGAGCAGGTATTAAATTTTTGCGCGGAACACAATTTTGAAGCGGCAGACATTACCGGGTATTATTTACAAAATTATCCGGAAATCCCGGATGATGCTTATCTGAATCGGATCAAAAAACATGCGTACCTTCTGGGTCTCGATATCAGCGGCACTGGTGTGCGCAATGATTTTGCAGACCCGGATCCTGCTAAACGTAAAACATCGCTACAACTCGTACAGAAATGGATACCTGTTGCAGCAAAGCTGGGTGCTCCGGCAATACGCGTATTTGCGGGACAAGAAACACCTGATGGTTATAATCGGGAAACTGTAGAAAAATGGGTAATTGAAAACCTGCAAGCCTGTGTGGAAACCGGCAAGGAATATGGTGTAATCATTGCTTTGCAAAACCACGCCAACTTTATCAAAACCGCAGAACAGGTTAAATCCATCATCAAGCAGGTGGATTCGGAATGGTTCGGCATTATGCATGATATCGGCAGCTACAGAACAGAGGATCCTTACAAAGATATTGCCGAAATCACCCCCCATGCGGTCAACTGGCAGATCAAGGAAGAAATTGAAATAAACAGGAAAAAGGTCCCTACAGATTTAAAAAAAGTATTTACAATCATTAAAAACGCAGGATACCGTGGTTATCTGCCCATTGAGACACTTGGAGCCGGTGATCCCAAAATCAAAGTGGCAAATTTCATCAAACAAATTAGGAAGACATTAGAGGAAATTTAATTGATTGAAATAGCAGTCCGTTTCTGACAGGACTGCGTCAGAACTTATAAAATTGCTATACACAACAATAGAATATTATAAAGAGTGGGGTTATAATGCAATCTGTGTTTGCAAACTATTTATTGTTCACGCTGGTTATTATTTCAACATGTTTTTCACAAACTATAACCATCCATCAAAATAGCTATAAACTGTATCCCGAATTACTGGATTCCAAACCAGATATACCTTCTCCCTTTCCACTAAACGACAGTACTCAACTGGTAATCATTGAAAACCAGGACTCTAAATACGGTATTATTCCAATCACTCTGGGTGTGGACTACTGTGTATTGATAAATAGTAAAGATTTCCCCACTTTGATAGCAAGAGGCCTGCATTCCGAGCCGGAACTGCTGGACAGGCAAAGCATAACCAACCGCTCGCTGGCAGAGATAACTGAATTGGGACGCCCCGATGGTCTCTCCGAAGACGGATTTATGGCTGCAGATGAAGACATCCGTTCTGTGTTGCTGGGCGATAACCGCCTCGTCTCAAAAATGGGATTGACTCATCCTGATCTTGCCAGGCCACTTTATCATATTCTCAAAACCATGTTCAAGGACCTTGAACTGGAACGCTGGAACATGGCAGCGCACGAATGGCAGCATGTCAAGTATTTTCATTATAATGGTCACGCTATTCAAGTAAGCGCTCATGACACCAAAGGCGGACAGCTATCTATATTTGATGATGGAATGGAAGGCGCGTTCTGGCTGGAAATTGAACGTGATCTCACTTTAACAGAATCTGAATATCTAAAGAGACACTATTCTCAGCTCTCACCAGTTCAATATGACACGTTAAAACAACTGCTCACCCATATTCTCACAGGTGAAATGGAACCGGAATATATCATGCGTTATGGATTTTATGAAGGTCATATCAACTGGCGTACCGATCCTGTTACCATTGCGTTCATGTTTGGCTTGAAAAGTCTGAAAGAACTGGACACTCTGTTCGAGAATGATTTGTACACTATTTTGACAACGCATTTTACCCGCCAAAACACATGGGGGAAATATGAATAAGTTGATCAACTGCGTACTTGTTGGATTTTTTATTATTTTCCTTACCTGTTCACCTCGAACAGACCAAAGGCAACTCGATAATAAAATATCTGATTTATTGTCCGCAAGGCACAACTGGGACCAGGCAGCGGACTCGCTAGCAGCATTCGGCGAAGCAGCGGTTCCATCGGTACTGTCAATCCTGACAGATCCGGAACAATCAGACTGGAACAAACGCAAAGCCGCATGGACTCTGGGCAAAATAGGATCAGCTAAACCTGCTCCACAAATGATCAAAATACTAAAAGACAAGAAAACCCGCTATGCTGTCAAACTTGCGTTGATAGAGGCACTTGGACAGATGAAAGCTAAAAAAGCAATTCCTTCCTTACTCGAATTGGTCCAATCAAAAGATATTCGTATGCGAAATGCGGTACTGAATGCACTAAACGCTGCCGGGGCAGCGCAAACACGTGAATTGAGTCTGGCAGCAATACATGATAACAATCCCTATATACGGGCCACCGCCCTGTCTGTTTTGAGCAATATAGATCAGAATAAAGGATTTTCCATATATAAAAACGCATTGAACGACAGCTCTATGGTTATCCAAAATCAGGCACAAGAGATATTGATAAAATTGGGAGATACACTTTTAGATTCATTAATATCTGAAATGGCATCCAAGGATGTCCATATGCGCAGAAAACTTGCCGCAATAATAACACATATAGAAAATACAAAAACAATCCCCCTGCTGATAACATGCTTGCAGGACCCGGACTGGATGGTACAAAACCGGGCCATGGTCACCCTATGTAAAATGGATTTATCGCCACATGAACAAACATTGACAAAAATGCTGGAATCACCATCTGCCCAGGTCCGTATGAATACGATCTGGGTGTTGGGTGAAACCGGACAAAAATCCGCGCAATCAGCACTCATCAAAGCCCTGGAAAAACCAGAGAGCGGTTGGGCTGCCGCCACGGCACTGGGCAAATTGAAATCCAGAGAGGCCGTAAGGCCATTGTCCGAAATGCTGAAAATTGGCAACTTGAGAGAACGTCGGTCAGCTGCATGGGCCTTACACCAGATCGGAACAACAGAAGCCGCGACATTACTACAAACAGCAAAGCAGGATCCCGATGAAGAAGTGAGATTTTATGCTGGCAATACTCTGCCTTAAATCATAATGATCAGTTCAAGACTGGCGCGTTTGTGATTACCAGAATTAAAATCAAGGTTAAAGCTTGACATAATTGCAACATCGAACATATTAAAATCCCTGGCTACCATTAAAGAGGCATCTCCAAAAAGACAATTCATAGAACCAAAATAGTTTTCTTTTCCAACCTGTTCATATGCACCCTTTTTTGTAAAACCGGCACCCAGCAACGGCCAAAGGGTCAATTTTTTTGTCAAATCCACCTGTGGGCCTATTAAAAACTGGCCAGAATAATTTAAACGAAAAGTATCTTTCTGTTTTATAGCGTTATAAGCTGAAATATCTGGTGTCATAATATCTACCCATCCCGTCATATCAAGCGCATCTGGATTATTACCAAAATGAGACACCTTTAATTTGATAAACATATTAGCATGACTTAATTTTAGGGGTAACAGTATTCCAGCGCTATTTCCGGTATCATTGTGTTGATCAAATGTGTATGTATCCATTCGTGTTTCGACACCGGAAAACACACCTATTCTTTGGGCAAAAAGAGGTACAGCCAGCAATACAACCAGACAAATTAATTGTAAAAAGCGCATAACAATCTCCTCTTAATATATTTAATATTGATAGACCTATAGTAATAAAAGCAATTCCAAACGCCCTGTTCCGGTTGTGGTTTCAAGCGATCTTGTATAATGCCCCATAATTCCAACTTTGAAATTCATCATCTCATACATACACATTGCCGACAATCCGAACTGAGGAATAATTTCCGATTCGTAACATTTTGTTATCTTTTCATACTGGCCCTTACGTATTACGCCCGCACAAAGCATGGGACTGAACATCAATTTTTGATTAATTTTGATTTCTGGTCCAATCATAAAATTACCAGAAATATTTAATTGAAAAGTCTCCGGCACAGGCGACAATGGAGCAACAGTATAATATCTTAAATCATCAGTGGAATGCATCTCATTGCCCTTGAAAGCAAAATAAGAAGCATTAAACTTGAAAAAGGTTAAAATACCCTCTCGTTGCGGCATCTTGATAAACAGCCCGCACGTTGGACCATATTCCTGCCACCTGGTCCTGTACCCCTCATTTTCAGGAATTAATTTTTCACCCCCCACAAAAGGAACGAATGCCTGCCCAAACACAGATACAGATAAAAACAATACTAAACAACCCGCCAATAAATTGCGCATATTTCCCTCCAAACATTTATTTTAGAATAACTAACGCAACATTCATTCGCATATCCGATACAAATCCATCACCATCCCCCAGGAAATCGTGTTCAACATTTAACATCAGACCCAGATCAAAAAAAGAATAATCATAAATAGTAAGCAAAGACAAATCCATATATACCATGGCAGTATTGTAACCATCGGGCCACTCGCTGAGCAAAGCTTCTTCAATAATTCCTATACCAAACTGAGGTACAAATGAAATTGCCGGACTTGTCTTGAATGTCTTTCCCACCAATATTTCATTGCTGGCACTGATCATATATTGTGGTTCATACATATCCAAACTCTGATAATAAAGTCCCCAATATCCTTTAAAATCAACAGAATGATAAGTACCTCTCATTTTAAAATAAATTGTGGCCTTTGATATATTGACAGGTAAAATAAATCCAAAAGCTGTACCAGTTTTAGAAACATTATAAAAATTATGCTCGTTCCTGGGTAAATAATGGTTTGTCCCCAGAAAAATCCCGCCGATATCTTGTGCCATACCAATAGAAACCACAAACAATAATACCAGTACCACTTTACGGATTAGATGCACAGTACTCCTCCCTGTTAAAAAAATGTTTGAATATAAAATGTCCCTAGGTAAAAATCTAACGCAATGAATAGAATCCAGTTCCCCAAAATTGGATTTTTATAATTTAACGTGTGATTTATATTAGGGCTGTTTCAAGTGTGACCAATATATAAAAAAATGTTTAAAAACAAAATTTAAAAAAAATATTCATAAAATCATCGAGCATTGTTTCTATTCAAGTTAGTAACAGAACGTGAATTGTAAAAAATGCAATACATGCATTTTTATACTTGACGTATATAAGGTAAATGTATATATTTCAAGTGCTATGTTGACCAATGTTAAATACAACTCTAAAATCCCCGTTCAATTCAAGCAATATTGCCTGAATATTCTTTTATTTAATAATCTTACGACTGATATACGATTTCAATAGACCCTGCAAAGGAATGTGATATGACCGTACCGGAAAAATTAGTGTCACTGCGTGAACAATTATCAAATTCAAATCTTGATGCCTGGATCGTCCCCAGTGCTGACCCCCATCAAAGTGAATATGTGGCTGATCGCTGGAAAGGCCGCACATGGATCAGCGGATTTACAGGATCCGCAGGTACTGTTGTAATCACCAAAGACAAAGCTGGTTTATGGACAGATTCCCGTTACTTTGTACAGGCTGCTTCTGAATTAAAAGACAGTGGCATTACTCTGATGAAAGAAGGATTGCCAGAGACTCTCTCGATTGAAGACTGGTTAAAGCAGGAATTACCCGAAGGTGCGGCCATCGGTTTTGACGGTGCTGTAATGTCTATCACTCAGGTTAAAGCGTTAGAAGAAAAGTTACAGAGTAAACATATAGAGCTTGAATCCAAAACTGATTTACTAAATGCTATTTGGCAAGATCGTCCCCAAATGCCTGTGAACCCCATCATTCTCCTGGGTGATGAAATAGCCGGAGAATCCCGCACCTCCAAAATCAAACGTATACGCGATAAAATGGCAACATCCAATGCCAAACATTGCATTTTAACAGGGCTTGATGATATTGCTTGGACCTTGAATATACGCGGCAAAGATGTAGAATACAATCCCGTAGCTTATTCATGGGTAGTCATCTCTGAAAGTTCAACACATTTATTTATTGACAGCAACAAGCTCTCGGATGAAATCAAAAATAAACTCATTCAGGACAATATATCGATACACGATTATGCTGATTTTTTTCTATTTCTGGCAGGGCTGGAAGAAGCAAGAGTATTGATTGATCCCGATAAAACCAGCCAAAAGATAAGAGATGCAATCAACTCTGCCTGCACTATTATTGAAAAGCCAAGCATCCCCTTTGACCTTAAAGCCATTAAAAATGAAACAGAACTCAAAGGCATCCGCGATGCACATATCCGGGATGGTGCTGCCATGGTTAAATGGCTGTTCTGGTTGGAACAAAACATTGCGAATGGGCCACATACCGAAGTCACATTGGCAGAAAAACTGGAAGAGTTCCGCAAAGCCGGCGAGCATTACCAGGGACCTTCTTTCAGCACCATCGCAGGATACAATGGTAATGGCGCTATTGTTCATTATGAAGCAGAAGCTGAAACCGCAGCTACAGTAAAACCTGAAGGCATGCTCTTGCTGGATTCAGGCGGCCAGTATCTTGATGGTACTACCGATATTACCCGAACCATTTCTTTGGGCACTCCTACAGAAAAACAAAAACATTGCTATACATTAGTTTTAAAAGGACATATAGATCTTGCCAAAGCCGTTTTCCCCAAAGGTTATAACGGCTCACAGGTTGATACATTTTCACGCGCTGCAATTTGGGCAGATTTTATGAACTATGGTCACGGAACAGGCCATGGCGTTGGACATTTTCTCAATGTTCATGAAGGTCCGCAACGCATTCGTCCCGAAAACTCGGTCCCTCTCGAAATCGGAATGTTAACTTCTAACGAACCGGGATTATATTTCGAAGGAGAATTCGGGATTCGTATTGAAAACCTGGTTATCACCAAAATGCTAAAAAGGAATGAATTTGGGACTTTTTACGGCTTTGAAACTGTTACCTTGTGTCCTATAGATAAAAGTCTGATTGACAAAGAAATGATGACAAAAGATGAAATCGAATGGTTGAACAATTACCATCTTCAGGTCTATAAAGCTTTATCACCACTGCTAACGGAATCGGAAACCATGTGGTTAAAGGACAAAACTCTGGCTATATAAATAACTACAGGAGTACAGAACGAGAAATTTGATACTGAAAAGACTTTTAATATACATCCTCATTGCTTCAAGTATGTGTTTCGCACAGATCGAAACCACAGTATATTGGCATGCGCCTATCAGTGGTACCAATACCGGTCTGCTGGGTTTAAATATCTGCAAAGGCACTGAACCTCAAACCGCAATCAATGAGAAATATCAGGACAACTTGCGTTATATTGGACCGGTAATTATTCAATTGAATGTATTTTCATCCAATTCTACACCACAGTCCAGTTGGATCAACGAAAAACAACAAACCTGGGATACGGAGAATATTCAACAAGTTTTTAAAGCATTCACCTCAGACAATCCGGATACTCTGATTATAAATATGAACCAATTTCCTGCATGGATGCTGGATGATAATCATGAATTGTTGTCATCTCAATTTGAACGATATGCGAATTGGTGCGCTCAACTGGTCAAAATAATCAATATAGATCAGAACTGGAATGTGAAATATTGGTCTCCTCTAAACATTCAAAATTCGGAAGCATTCACATCCTCATTGCAATATGCTGAACTGTTTAATTTATGTGCAAAGGCAATGAAAACGGTAGACCCATCAATCTTGATTGGTGGTGGTGGCTTTGATCGCGACAAAGGCCGTAAAGACATAAAAACATTTCTCAGAGAAACAGACCGAAACCTTGACTTTTTAACTCTGTCTTTTAGTGTTACCGACAATATTAGCAGTTCCGACAATGATATCTTTAACGGTGCGCACGCAATGGCAGATTATAGTACCCGTATCAGAACCACTATGGATTCATTGGGCCTTGCTACTACTCCGTTGTGGATTAGCAAATATAATATTTCAAACAATAAAGATTTTGAACTTTACCGTGAATTTCAAAACAGCAGCAAAGGTGCCGTGTTTAACGCGTTATCTTTGAAATATTTATCCGAGCAGGGCAGCGTACAAAATAGTCTGGTCTGGAACGATTGTGACCAATCATACGGTATTATGGACGATTCATTTTACCTCCGCCCTTCTGCCATGCTTTTATATCTGAAAAACAAGTATCTTGAAGGTACCCCTGTAAAATCAGTTTCCAAAAGAAGCAGCCTGGTAAACATATTCGCTATAGATGCGGGGTACAGCAAGAATGTGCTGCTGATGAACCTGACCGACCAGGACCAAACTGTGAATTTGGATTTTCAAAACTGGCAGCCTTCTAACAGCAGTTATTTGTGTTATACCATCAACAAGGATGATCTTTACGTTGACAGAAAGATCTATTCAGACAATCTTGACGGTTTGAAATTAGGACCTTATGAACTTTTGTTATTAAACTTTACTACTTTTTCAACATCTGTTTTTAACAAATCAGACGAACAGGAAATCCCCGAAAATTACAACTTGTCTCAACCCTACCCTAACCCCTTTAATGCAAGTTCAATCATCCAGTTCTCAGTCGACAACCCGCAATCTGTACGTATTACCCTTTATAACGCCAGCGGACAGTTGATCAACGAACTATTTTACGGAATGGTTAACGGTAAACAAACCTACACGCTGCAAGTGGATGGCAGCGATCTTGCATCCGGTCAATACCGGGTTTTTCTCGAAGGAGAAGAGTTTACAGCTTCCCGATCACTATTGCACATCAAATAATCCGGTACATGTATGTCTAAAATTATCATTTTTGCAAATGGCGAGTCTACCGCCCCTTTTGAAAATATGCAGTACATAGAAAATAATGATGTAATCATCTGCGCAGATGGTGGTGCCTGGTATGCCATGGAAATGAACATTGTACCTGAATTACTGATTGGCGATTTTGATTCCATAGACACAGTCATAATTGAACATTTGCGTTCCAAGGGTACTCGCATCCAACAATTTCCGGTAAAAAAAGACAAGACAGATCTTGAACTTGCACTCGATGCCGCCAGTGAATTCCCACAGAAAAAAATCCTGATTTTGACAGCATTTGGCGGACGTATTGATCAGCTTTTAGCAAACATAATGCTGATCACCCGAAATTATCCATTTGAACAGATTGGATTTGCAGAAAGCAATCAGATTGCCTGGATTATGCGGGGTAAAGGCTCTATGGAATTCACAGGCAATATAGGCGATATTTTTTCGCTCATCCCCATTAGCGATACTGTGCAATCTATTACAATTTCCGGGGTTGAATGGCCCTTGCAGAATAAAGATGTGGAACGGGGATCAACGCTTACTTTGAGTAATACGTTTACAGAAACAACTGTTGAGGTAAGTATAGAAAATGGCATTGCTCTGGTTGTACATATAAAAACGGCCCGGTAAATAACCAGGCCGCATTTAATATTAGAAATTTACAGTCACACCTAATCGGTAGGTAACCAAATCGGTAGTAGATTCATTCAAATCATAATGAACTTTGCCGTCTTTTCGGGTAATTGAACCTTCTTTCAGGTATTTGGCATTTCCGCCATTCAAGTAACGGACACCAAAATCAATAAAAACTTCATAAGGCTCATCACTTGCATTTACACCCTCATGCACCCGATACATGATACCTGCACCACCGCCCAAACTAGAGGTAAAATCATCCTGATTGGTGGATGTTGCAACGTCATCATCAAAATCCCATTCGCTCTGAATTTCTGTCGAGGTAAACAGGTAATTAAAACCGATCAACCCATCCAGATAGGGACGGAATCTACCCTGCTGAGGTTGAACACGCAACAAAATATGCCCGTTAACAATACTGTTAGTTGTGGTAACATCTACAGTAACATCCGGAATGGTTGTACTAAAGGGTTCTTTACGTGATTCACTTCCGTAAATCAAAAAGCCCAGGTTACCACCAAGTATAAATGGAGTATTGGGGAAATTATAGCCAAAATGACCGGTTAATCCAATACCGGCATTATCAACATTGTTTTTAAACTCTGTCTGTGGCATACCCAGAGTTATATTCAATCCGGCTTGCATATGGTTTTGGGCCATTGCAGTTACAGACAAAAATATTACAAATATAAATATAGATATCGTTCTGAACTTCATGTATTGCTCCTCTTTTTTATCATTTTCACACACCAATACGAATCAGATTAGATCAAGTTACATACATTTTTTTAAAAAAGTAAAATAACATACAAATTTTGCCGTTATTTTCATAAGGAAATCTGAATTTTTTTTAGTATTATTGTGTTCAAAAGATTACAAATTAATTGGGAGAAAGGTTACATGAAAAGAAGAGATTTTATTAAAGGTGTTGCCATGGCTTCAGCATCCGCAGGAATTTTGGGAACCGGTTGCGCTGCCCCATCTAAAAAACCGCTGCTGTACAACATTTCTCTTGCAGAATGGTCATATCACAAGGCAATATTTGCAGGTGAAATGGACCATCTGGATTTTGCAAAAAAAGCGAAACAGGAATTTGGTATTGATGGTATAGAATATGTTAATCAATTTTTTAAAGACAAGGCCAAAGATACTGCTTATTTGCAAGAAATGAAATTCCGCGCCGAGGGCGAAGGCGTTAAAAGCCTGTTGATCATGTGTGATGGAGAAGGAAGACTGGGCGATCCCGATGATGCCGCACGTCAGACAGCCATTGAAAATCATTATAAATGGGTAGAAGCTGCCAAATTCCTCGGCTGCCATTCAATCCGAGTTAATGCCGCCAGTGAAGGTGAATATGATGAACAAATGAAACTTGCTGCAGATGGTCTTTTAAAGCTCACACAATTTGGCGCAGAACATGGTTTAAACGTAATTGTTGAAAATCATGGTGGCGTTTCCAGTAATGGCAAATGGCTCGCCGGAGTAATGAAAATGGTTAACCATCCCAATTGTGGTACATTGCCCGATTTTGGTAATTTCCGCATCAAAGAAGGTGAAATGTATGACCGCTATCTGGGCGTTTCAGAACTGATGCCTTTTGCCAAAGCTGTAAGTGCCAAATCAAACGATTTTGATGCAAACGGCAACGAGATCCACACAGACTTTATGAAAATGATGAAAATTGTATTGGATGCAGGATACAACGGCTATGTTGGTATCGAATACGAAGGCAGTGAGCTGGATGAAACAGCGGGAATTCACGCCACTCTAAAACTGTTAAAAGACGTCAGAGAAAAATTATCAGCATAAACAGGATACCAGATACATATATGAATATAGAACAACAGAACACTATTCGGGATTGGTTCACCTCTTACGTAAACGGCTTTGAATCCAAAGACCGGGAAATACAGCAAAATTTCGACATCAAACGTGAACACAGTCAGCGTGTTGTAGAAAATATGCAATATCTTGCAGAACACGAACTGGAGACTGAAAATGATCGCTATATTGCAGAGACTATTGCCATTCTTCACGATGTTGGCAGATTTGAACAATTTCAAAAATATAAAACTTTTATTGATGCCAAATCTGTAAATCATGCAGAATTGGGACTGAAAATTATTGAACAGAACACAATATTATCAGCACTACCTGAAGAAGAAAAACAATGGATTATCAAAAGCATCCGTTATCATAATCGAGCAGAGATACCCGCAGAAGAATCCGGCAAAACTTTGCAATTCTCAAAACTGATACGAGACGCAGACAAACTTGATATTTGGAAAGTGGTTACCGATTATTTTACGGATCCCAATGCTGAAAAGAACAATGCAATCGAATTTGATCTTCCCGATACCAAAGGCGTTAGTGAAACCGTTTACGAACTGATAATGGAAAGAAAAACTGTCAATTTTAAACATTTAAACAATCTCAATGATCTCAAACTTACACTGGCTTCGTGGGTATATGATCTCAACTTTGACAGCTCTGTGCGTTTACTTTATGAAAGAGGGTTTTTAACCGTTCTCAAAACTCTCCTGCCCAATATAACTGCAGTAAATGAAATATATCAGGAATTTGAGAGCTATATAGCAGAAAAAACAAGCATTGTACCTGCTTTTTGAAAAAATAATGGAACTATTCAGGTGCCAAGTGTGTGTTATATATAACATACTAATTCACGTAATCCCCTGACGGGATTACCGCTGCCCTGGTCATGAAACCAAACCTTGAGGAGGTGAGAAAGTATGATCAGAGTATACAAGAATGACCTGGAATCCGCATTACGAGCATTCAAAAAACAGGTACAGCAGCAAGGCACTTTGAAAGAGTTGAAAAAGCGCAGCTTTTACGAAAAACCTTCTGCCAAGCGGAAACGCAAAGTCCAGGAGTCAAGGAAACGCATGACGAGAATCACCAATTCTCGTCAATAATTAATATAAAAAAGGGAGCTCTTGGCTCCCTTTTTTGATTTTACCATGAAACAGGGGAAAAGGGCCCCTTGGCCAACCTTTTATTTAACATCTAATATCTAATCACCCACGATATAAACTAAACTTTGACCAACAAAATTGAAGCTTGGATTTTAATCATTTTTTTTAGTAAATTATTAAATTCAATGATAATACTTGAATTGGGGTAAACTCGGGTGAGCAGATCAAAAAAATCATTTGTACTTTTTTTCATAATCATAACTTCCCTGAATGGCCAAATTCTCCTGGCGTTAGAGAATGGTTCCACTTTTTCAACGGTCTTGCAACTTGAAGGTAAAAGTGATGAATTTGGCAATATTCATTGGCTTGACAATGATTCATTGATTTACACAAGGTCCACCGGAGAAGATTGGGACCATACACCATTCACATTAAATCCAACTAATATTTTCATACTCGACATTCAAACCGGAAAAGAAAAACAGATAACACATTCGGGAACAGTTGATGAAATCATCAACTGTTTCAACAACAATACAATTTTGTTCAAAGTTTTAGAAAAACACAAAGAAAAATCCGTTGTAGACCAACAAATTAGAGAGATATATTCTGTTCAAAAGAAATACTTTTTACTTGATCTCAAAGATTTATCTGTTAAAGAAATTGACTTGCCAAAAGGCATTATCTCTCCGGATTTTGACAAAATCCTGCAACAGGGGAAAAATAATTTGAAAATATTCGACCTTGCATCTATGACACTTTTGGACACATTTAACATACCAGTGGGTAATGAATTACAAATCATAAAATGGCTGCCAAATGATTGTGTCTATATCGGATGCAAGGATGAGAACATGTCCCCCACTAATTATGTATATCACCTGCACACAAAAATTTTACTAGCAGATACACTTTTAACGGATGAGGAGAAAATATTCAACAATGGTTTCCAGATGGCACCAAATCTAAAATGGTACAGCGCAACAAAAACAATAGACAGAAACAGCATTCTATACTGCCAGGACATAAACCATCAAAATATTTATATAATTTCCAGCAATAGTGTGTATGGTGTATGGTCACCGGATTCAAGAAAAATCGCATATATTGAAATACAAATTGATCAGGGGAATAATCTTATAGAAAATCTTAAAGTAGCCGAATTTATCCACTAATAACAGTTCGTAAAAAAGGTCTCTGATTAAAAATTAATTTCAGAAGGAAAAAAATCAACAAAATGGAAAACAGAAATAGAAAATATTGCATTTATAACTTGAATTTTGTGTCGATATTATTTCGGATATTGCTTCCTTTGTTGATGTTATTAACTATCAATTTAATTAATAGTCAAGACAGGTAAATCTTATTTTCGTTTATTATTTATACTTTTGCAACAATTGACTTTGTAACAAGTTTGGTAATTAAAAATAAAAACAGGAAAATATTAATTAGATTATTTTTGCTAATTTTTCTCATTTGCATTTTACCAATAATTTTCCTTATAACTACTCCACTCAGGTTTTTATATTTTATATTTGAATACTTGATAATACCAATTCTATTTTTTTGGATTTTTATCATGTTTTATAAAAACTATAAAGGTCAGTATTACTCGGGTCTATTTTCAAATATTACTTTAATATCATTATATACATTCAATATTTTTGTTTACGTTTTGCTATCATTTAACCATCCAAAAGACCTTGCGTTTTTAAGGCTTGCTATGTTAATTGATTTGACTCTGGTATTTTTAATCGAAATCTTTATATTGGTTCCAAGAATTATAAAAAACACAAAACCTAAATAAATTTACTTTTTTGCTATACGAGCTCATTGACCACTACTCATTTACTTCCGAAGGATAAAAAAACTAACATACTTTGAACAATCAATAACCCAGGAGTAAAAGTGAAAGTTAAAGATGTCTCCGACAAATTGTTAAATAATATATATGTGGGAATCGAAAAACATGGATTTAAATTAAATAAAAAATCCAGGCAATTTACACGAATAAATGATGGGTTCAAACAAATCTTTAGATTATTGTTCTACAAGTATAGTGATTATATTTTAATTGAACCTGTCGTTATCGTTAAAGTTAAGGAAATAGAAGATATTTATCATAAAGTTGCATCAAAAGCTCCGGAGCATTTTGATGGTACAAAAACAATTGGCAATAATCTGGGTAAAATTATTGAAGTAATAGATGAAGGTCTTGTAATTGATACAAATAATAAAATTAAATATCTTGTTGAAAATGAACAGGATGTAGAGATCTTAATCAATGTATTAATAGAAAAATTTGAAAATTATGCATTACCATATTTCAATAAAAACAATTCAATACATCATATAGATGAAATATTAAATGCATACCCAAGCAAGATATCAATTCATAATTCACTATATCCCATGAGAGCTTGTATTGCTATCATTGCTGCAAAATTGAATAATAATCCCCAATATGATGAACTGGTAAGTATTTACAAAGAAGGATTAATAAACGTTGCAGACTTTTATAAACCCGAATTTCCCAAGTTGGTCGAGTTGTTAAAAGAATATTAACATTCATCATTTATATTGTTAAATTTTACACAGCTGGGTGGGTCAGTGGCCCACCTTTTATATTTCATTTCAGGTAAAGCGCCCTGCCTAAAACTGTATTATAATCCGCAAATAGTATTCTTGAAAATACATGTCATCCATTTACAAAAAAATCCCCTCAAAAAATCATTGTACTTTTACCCGCGCTTTTGTATTATAAGAACACTGCATTTAACAACATGGGAGTCACAAAATGAAACGGTTTTGGTCCCTCTTGCTCATCCCCATTATGATGGGCTGTACAACAAACCCGAAAACAGGAGTTGAAATGTCTTTTCAGGATGATGTTCAATTTTTAAAGCAATATACCGGCGTACATATCCTCTCCGGTAACAATGGCAATGCACAGGTACTCGTATGCCCCGATTTGCAGGGACGCGTCATGACAAGCACCGCCGCTGGTCCCGATGTACCCGGTTTCGGCTGGATCAATTACGATCTGTTCCGCGCCAACGAAAACAATCCCCATTTTAACGCATATGGCGGTGAAGAGCGCATCTGGCTGGGTCCCGAAGGCGGACAGTTTTCCGTCTTTTTCAAAAAAGGCGATCCCTTTGATCTGGACCACTGGTACACCCCCAAAGGCCTGAATGAGGAGAAATGGGACATTGCCGAGTCATCCGGTTCCATGGTACGCTTTGTTAAACCCATGTCCATTACCAACTACTCGGGTACCCCCTTTGATTTGGAACTCGATCGTACCATTAAACTGCTGGACAACTCAACGGTGAGTACCATTCTGGATACCAAATTGGCGCAGGATTTAAATATCGTGGCCTATCAAACAGACAATGTACTGAAAAACACCGGCAGTAACGCATGGACAAAAGATGGCGGCCTCCTCTCTATCTGGATATTGGGTATGTTTACTCCATCCCCAACTACTACCATTGCCATCCCATATAAAACCGGCCCTGAAACCGAACTGGGTCCCATCGTAAACGATGTCTATTTCGGTAAAGTACCAGCAGACCGGCTCAAAATTGATGACGGCATCCTCTACTTCAGCGGTGATGGCAACTATCGCAGTAAAATCGGTTTATCTCCTCAACGCTGTACGCCCTGGGCAGGTAGTTATGATTCGGCAAGCAAAGTTCTCACGCTGGTGACCTATTCTTTTGATCCATCAAACACCGATTATGTAAACTCGCTTTGGGAAATTCAGGAAAAGCCTTTTTCAGGAGATGTGGTGAACAGCTATAACGACGGCCCCGCTGATCCTGATGGATCACTGCTTGGACCCTTTTACGAGCTGGAAACCTCATCCCCCGCAGCGGCACTGGCCCCAGGCTCAAGCCTGCTGCATACCAGTACTACCATGCACATTCAGGGTGATGAAGCAAAGCTGAATTCAATCGCCAAAGCTGTATTGGGTGTCGGAATAGAAGATATAAAAACGGCGTTTAAATAAACCAGATTCATTTCGATGAGATTACCCTCCCGAGTGAAAATTTTTCTCGGGAGGATTTACAGAATCCCATCAAATAAAGTGTAAGAAATGGAGTGCTGTGCCTTTATGCACAGCGGCGAGTCGCAGACTCGCTCAAAATACTTAAAAAACGGACCTAACGGTCCGACGTATACCACCGGTAGGCGGTCTCGCGCATAAAGGCGATGCACTTTAATTGATTTTTATATAAACATAGTTTTACATACATATTGCATAACATAAAAGGAAAACAAACAGATGTATACACACCACACTCAAGCGCGACTCTATCACACAGACGCAGCCGGAATATTATTTTACGCCAAAATCTATGAAATCACTCACGATGCCTATGAAGAATTGATGGAGAAAATGGATTTGCCGGTTAATACTATCATATCGGATTGTGATTTTATTTTGCCCTTTGTCCATTCAGAAGCAGATTATCTCTCCCCCATCCGCGGTGGCGACAAGCTCACAGTGCAAGTCACTGCCGAACGCATTGGCAGCACAGCCTATACCCTGCTCTATAACATATACAAACAAGACGGAACCCAAACCGCAACGGTTAGAACCGTCAGTGTATCTGTAGACAAGAAAAAATTCACCAAAATCCCCTTGCCGGATAAATTGCGTGCAGGTCTTGAAAAGATCAATCGGGGTGAATTGTAAACCGGGCCCTGAGTGTTCGCCGTAGGCGAATGTATCGAAGGGCTGGTAATAATTTATATCCTTCCGAGGCTTGAGTACCCTCGGAAGGATTTTCATTCTCGTTCCAAGGCTCCGCCTTGGGACGTTTTCGGTTCCAGGGCAGAGCCCCGGAACCAGGTTGTATTATCTCAACAATGAAACTTATTTCGGTTCCCAGTAACACCGTTTGGGAGAAACAATACGCTCTTCTGCTTTGAGCGTCTTCATTGCTTTATCCACATCTTTGCGGTCCAACCCGGACAACTCGGCAATTTTACCGGCATTCAACGGTTCTCCCGCTTCTTGCATTGTAGCAATCACTTTATCTGTTGCTTCCATGTTTCTATCTCCTATGATAAATGTAAATATTGATTGCAGTAAATATATCATTTTTCAAAAAGGAAGCGAGAGAAAAATCCATGGATTTATAACTTTTGCAGAAAAAAGCAGGATTGTTTCAGATTTGTCAGGCACGCTTCCAGAGTCGGGCCATAAAACGATCCATATCGAAGGACAAGTGCCTGGTAAATCGCGGACTTGATACAAAAAAAGGGCCCCTGTTAACCAGACGCCCTTAAAAAGTAACTCCCAAGGATTTCAGAATCCTCAGAAGAAATATATCAAAATTTAGTCTTACAACTTTTCATTCCCAACAAGATTACCAGAGATGCGTAACAGCTCAATCTCTTGTAGCTTTGCCGAGTACTTGGCGGTAGAGATGCTGTACTTGGCTTCAATCAGATTCAACTGCGCTTCTCTGAATTGGGTGGTTGTTGCTTGTCCCAGGTTAAACAGTTCCTGGGTTCGTTTAAAATTCAGTTCTGCCGCTTCCAGATTTTTCTGCTGCAAGTCCAGCACACTACGGCTGTTGGTATAGGCTTCCCAAGCATTCGAGATTTCTGTCTCTAACGCAAGCTTGGCTTCCTGCTCGTACAACTGCTGGTTCTGATAGGTCAGTTTGGCATTCTGCTGATTGATACGGGTCTGAAATCCGTTAAACAAATTTAAACTGATGGATGCACCTACTCGAAGTGTTTTGGCGGGATCATCCAAACCGATATGCTTCCCAGCCTCTGTTTGACTGTAACCGTATGAACTAGTCAATCCCACAGAAGGTAAACTGGCTGATCGTGCAATTTTTACATTCAGCTTTTCCTGTTCAAGCTGGTTCACTTCCAGCAAGTATGCGGCATTATTATTTAATGCCCTGGATTTTAATTCATCCGGATTCAATGCGGGTATAAAATCAACAACGGATTCAACATCATATATATCGTTGATATTACGGCTCAGCAACTGGTTCAACAACCGGCGGGCTTTATTCAATTCCAGTTCCGCGTTCAATACCGCAACACTGTCCGCGTTAAAATCTACTTGCGCCGACAAAACTTCAATGGCATTTGCCTGACCATACTGGGCCTTCTTTTCTGCCCGGTCAAGTCGTTCCTGCGAAATTCCCAGTTGATCAAATGCAATTTGAAGATTTTCAGATGCCAGCGCAGCGCTATAATAGCCGCTGCTTACATTGTACAAAGTAGATTCAATCTGAAAGCGGGATGCAAGCTCGCCCGCCATACCCGCGGCCTGTAATCTCTTGAAACGATAAATATTACCAAATCCATCAAACAAGGTATAACTCAACTCTGCAGCCGCAGATGTAGTCGTGGAATTGGATGCATTTCCGTCATATTCAGAGTCCTGATATGATCCGGAAGAGGTCAGACTCAGCCGGGGCAGCATACCTGCGTTACCAATATTTACATTATTTTGTGCAATTTTATTTGTATTCTCTGCAATCTGTATCTGGTGGTTCTTTTCCATTGCAATTTTAACAGCATCCTGAAATGTCAATACCTCTTGTGCATGCAATGCAACTGAAAAAAGAATTAAAAAAAACAAAAATCTAAAATTCATATCAACAATCCTGTGATTAAAATCTATGTCAAATTCTAATATTTTGAAGCAAAAACGTCTTCACGTACTGCCGGTTCAAGGGCTGCAGGTTCTGTAGATTTACCGGTAGCCAATTTAAAACCGAAAACCCGAATGCTACTCGCAACAGAGAGAAAAGATGGCAACACAATCAGGGTAATCAAAGTACCGAAAATCAAACCATATGCAACCGAAATTGCCATAGGAGACAAGAACTGGGCCTGATGACTTTTTTCAAAAATCAAGGGTCCCAAACCACCAATGGTAGTCAAAGAAGTCAGCATTACCGGTCTAAACCTGGAAAGTCCTGCATCTAACAACGCTTCATTGAATTCAACACCTTTTTTCAATTTTTGATTGAATGCGCTAATAAAAACAAGCGAATCATTAACAACAATACCTGCAAGTGCTATGGTACCAAACAAGGACAACATGCTCACAATGTGTCCCTGAATATAATGGCCCCAAAGCACACCAATCAAACTAAAAGGTATCAGTGAGAACACTATAGTAGCCTGAGAAAAAGATCTAAAGGTTACAACAACAATAAAAAACATCATAATCAGCACAGGTGGCAAAACCCGTTGCATAGCTCTAACTGTTTTTGCATTTTCACGACTTTGACCTTCAAAATCAAAATGAATATCAGGGAACTGTTTTGCAATATCCGGTAAAATTTCAGCCCTGATCTGAGAAATAATCTCGGGTACAGAATCTTTTTGATTTGCGACATCAGCTTCTACCGAGATAACCCGCTGGGCATCAATATGGTTAATGGCCATAACACCACGTTGAATAGTAAAATCTGCAATTTCTTTGAGAGGAAACTCTCTTCCATCAGACAAACGGATCCGCATATCTTCAAGATCTTTAATGGATGAGCGGTCCTGTTCAGTATACCTTGCCCAGATCTTGACTTCGTCAATGCCACGTAATATCCGTTGTGCTTCACTCCCAAAGAATCCACTTCTTACCTGGGCAACTACATCTGCAGTATTTAAACCAAGAGCAAAAGCTTTTTCCTTGAGTTGAATATGAACTTCTCGTAATCCTGGTGGATCGTCATCAATAACATCTTTGAGCTTTTCAAGCTGACGCAATTCTCCTTTAAGAATTTCTTTGGCTTCGCGCAGTTCATCCAAATCATCACCATGCATGGCTATAGAGACGGGCATACCAAAATTGCCGCCGCCACCTACCTGAAATGTCTGGGCTCCGGGTACAATTCCAATCTGATTACGGAGATGATTTTGAACATCCATACTGGACCAGTCCCGGTGCTCACCACTGATCAATTCAACACGCAGACCTCCTTGGTGAGTACCGCCTCCAACATTACGCGATAGCTCCGTAACCAGTTCCTGACCATTATGGCTTTCTTTATACATGTCGTTGACTTCCCAAACATGCGTTTCAATGCCTGCCAGAATACTGTCAGTGATGGCTACCGGAGTACCTGCGGGCATTTCAAGCGTAATATTAACAGATCGTCTTTCAATAAACGGGAAAAACGTCGTTTTAAGTATACCACCCTTTAACGCTCCAACCGTTATCATCATAACTGCAATCGGTATGGACAAAACAACAACGGGATGATGAATAGCAAATTTCAATACAGGTGAATATACTTTATCACGAATTTTCTTTAATCCCGTATCGGTCCATTTTTCAAACTTGCTTACCTGATCTTTCGAAACACGCAAAGCACGTGAATGGGCTATATGTGCCGGCAAAATAAACATACCTTCAACAAGCGAGATCATTAATGTTGCAATTACAACAAATGCAATATCTCGTGCACGGTCTCCCAAACCACCTTCCAGAAAGAAAAAAGTTGAAAAAACAACGACAGTTGTTAATATAGAAGCGGTAACCGAAGGTAAAACTTCAATGGTTCCATCAACTGCAGCCTGAATAGGTTTTTTACCGCGCTCATGATGCTGATAAATATTTTCAGCAATCACAATTCCATCATCCACCAGAATACCCAACACCAAAATCATCGCCATTAATGACATAACATTAATGGTCAGATCATAAAATGGTGACAACATGAACATACCGGCAAATGATATAGGAATTGCAACTGCAACCCAGAATGCCATCCGGATATTGAGGGACAGCGTTAAAAGTAACAATACCAGAAACATTCCCAGCAAGCCGTTTGAAGTTAAAATATCAATACGTTCTTTGATAATTTCAGAACCATCCCGAAGGACAAAAGCCTTGGCATCGCTATGTGTATTGTTAAAATCAGCTACATATTCTTTAACCTGACCTGCAATATGGAACAGATCTTCTTCATTCAAATTTTGTATAGTAACACGAACACAACGTTGACCGTTAAAATATACACGGTTCGGACTCTCAGACCATCTATCTATTACATCAGCTACATCTTTTAAATATATAACATTTCCATCATCAGTAGTACGGAGAACATGATTTGCCAGATCTTTGGCATAGTATCCTTTTAAATCTGCACGAATTTGTAATTCTTCTTTTTTCCCCTTGATTGTACCACCGGTCACTTTGATATTGGCTTTTCTTATTGAATTTACAACTTCGGTGAATGTCAAACCCAATGCACGAAGGTCATTTTCGCGCATACTGATTTCAATTTCCTCATTAGGGAAACCACTCAGGGAAACTTTGGAAATGCCATCCATGGAGAGTAAATCGCGTTCGGCTTTTCGCGAGTATTGTTTTAATACCTTGAGATCAACATCCCCGCTTATAACAAAATCCGCCGCAAAACTGATCATTTCCTGTTTAAAAACTTTGAGTTGTTCCATACCATCGGGGAAGGTGCTTACCTGCTCAACAGCGTTTTTTACATCCTGTAAAACAACATCAATATCATATCCGGTTGTCATTTCCACATTAATTGAACACGCATTTTCACGGGAAACAGAGGTTACACGTTCTACACCAGTTACACCTTTTAAATTATCTTCAATTTTAAGAACAATAGCCTCTTCAATTTCATCCGGAGCCGCACCAGGATAACTAGCAGATATCATAATATATTTACTGGGTACAGGTGGAAAAAATGTGGTACGTGTACTTTTAAACCCAAAAATTCCAAACAAGACCATAGTAAAGAGGATCGTGTTCCCAAGAATGGGAAACTTTATAAAATAGCGAATCAAATTTTTCATAAGAAGAAACTTTCAGCTTAATTTGTGATCATTTTGCCAATTTTCATACCATTGTACGCATTTGTCATGGGCTGACCCAACAACATTGTTCCGTCTGCAAGGCCCTGTATAATAACATCATCATCATCACCGGTAACAACATTTATATCAACAAGTCTTAATGTTGAATCCTGCTGGATCTTGTATAAATTGGCTTCACCGACCAACAAATTACGGCTGACACGACAGGCATTTTTAATTTCTCGGGTATTAATAGTTGCAGTACAATACATACCCTCTCTTAAACGATTGTCAGTAGTCACAATATATACTTTGAGTGTTTGTGAATTCGGATCAATAACCTGATTGATACGCTGTATAGTTCCCTTGAATTTACCTTCAACATCATCGGTAGCAAGTGTTACAACATCACCAATATGCAGTTGTTTAACCTCATAATTACTCGCAAAAGCTTCCATCTCATACATTTCAGTATTTGTAAATTCACCCAAATTTTGTCCGGTTCGTACCAATGTCCCCGGATTAATATTAGATTCGGTAACAATTCCATCATATGGAGCAGAGATTGTATATTTCTCCAAAGTTGCTTCCTGGCTTTTAACTGTATAATACAGATTATAAATATTATTTGAAGCAATATAATAACGTTCCTGATCAGATGATGGTTCAGGGAGCGGAGCTAAAGGTTTATCTAGTTTAAAATCATGCAGATATTGTTCCCATTCAGCAATATTATCAGGATAGTCTATAGAGAGGTCAGGCAATAATAAGGTTAATTGATTGAGTAAACTGCTTTTTTGAGCAAGAACCTGATTTTTATATACACTATCATCAATTTTTATTAATACATCACCTTTTTTAAAACGTGTACCCGGTTTGAAACGTTTCGGGGTTTCAAGTAAAATACCGGAAACTTCAGCATATATATCTACATTATTAAATGCAGTCAAATGACCGCCAATTTCAAATTGTGATACAATATCTTTATTTTCAACTGTTAAAACTTTAACGGGTGGGATAGCCGATGCATTACTACGTCGCATAGGCTGTTTTTGATTACTCAAGACATTTTGCAAAACCAGTCCCAATACCAAAATAATAAATACAATTAAAAAAGCCAACTTTTTGTTAATCATTCCTTTTTCCTTTATAGTTAATTCCTTAATAATAACGTATAACTATATATTTTGTTCTCATTTAAATACATTACAAACAAGTTACACAGATTAGATGCTTATAAAGGTGGAAATATTCCCACTAAAATATATTTTTTGTAAATAGACTTTTAAGGTAATAAAAAACAGGCAATAATACACAAGATTTTATTTGGTGGAAATAAGAAATCACATGTAAATGTTTCATGTTATGCAATATCTAAAAATAACATAACTAAACTATCTGTTCGGAGAAAAAAATGAAAATAAAATTAACGATTCTTATCCTTTTAATTGCTATTTCCTTTTCATTCAGCAAAGAAACCAGTGCAAAACGATCAATTGGAGATACTATACCTGCTTTTCAGGCAATGGATGATAACGGCAATCTGTGGAAATCACAGGAACATACGGGTGATAAAGCGCTGGTGGTCTATTTTTACCCGGCAGCAATGACTGGCGGATGTACAAAACAAGCCTGTGCGTTTAGAGATCACAAGGCTGAACTGGAAGAGGCTGGCGCATCTGTTGTAGGAATAAGTGGCGACGATGTTAAAAATCTGGAATACTTTAAAGACGCTAACAATTTAAATTTCACACTGCTTTCAGATTCAGAGGGAAAAATTGCTGAAACATTTGGTGTACCAACACGAGATGGTGGTTCTATTGAACGGGAAATTGATGGTAAAAAGGTTACACTAAAACGAAATGTAACAACATCTCGTTGGACATTTATTCTTGATAAAAACAATAAACTTGTTTACAAAAATACCGAGGTTAATGCCGCAATGGACAGTGAACAGGTATTAGAATTTATTAAAAACATGTAATTTAAATTAGGGGGGCTTTTTTTATATTAACAACAAATTATTACAATTCAAAAAAGGATTCAAATTTTAGTGATTTGATTTGTTATATAACAATCATTTCATTATATTTTTCTTCAATTCTAGAATTCTGAAGGTATAGATTAATAAATGGAACCAGAAAAGGACTCGTAATGCCAAAAAAAATCGTAATAATATTAACTTTTGTTGCACTCACCATTATTACATTTCTAAACTTTTCAAAAAGTCAGGATGAAATTCAATCCAATAATATTCCAAAAAACATTATTATTTTTATTGGTGATGGGATGGGTACAAGCCAGGTTACCGCAGGTAAAACTGTAAAAGGGACTTTAAACCTGGAACGCTTTAAAACATTAGGATTAGTAACAACACATTCTAAAAATAAATATGTTACAGATTCTGCAGCAGGCGCTACTGCAATGTCTACGGGTGTAAAAACCTCAAATGGAATAATCGGCCAAACTCCAGATGGTGAACCTATAAAAAATGCTTTCGAATACGCAATTGAAAAAGATATGGCAACCGGGCTGGTTAGTACATGTTCAGTGACTCATGCAACTCCTGCCGGATTTGTTTCACATGTAGCAAAGCGTGGAATGCAAAATGAAATAGCAGAACAGGTTGCAAATTTTCCTCTGACTGTTCTATTTAATAGTGGATGGGCCTATTTTATACCCAAATCGGCTAAAGACAGCAAACGAGAGGATGACAAAGATCTGTTATCATTAATGAAACAGAGAATGCAGCTTGCCCTCACCTCTGAAGAATATAATCAACTGGATGAAGATAAACCTGCTGCTGCCCTGCTATATCCCAACCATCCCCCACAAGCACATGAACGTCAAATTTCATTGGCTGAATTGACAGCAAAGGCAATCCGCATTTTGTCAAAGAATAAAGAGGGCTTTATTCTTATGGTTGAAGGCTCACAAATTGACTGGGGTGGTCATGACAATGCACCTGAATATATTATAGGTGAAATGGTTGATTTTGATGATGCTATTGGTGCAGGAATGGATTTTGCGGAACAGGACGAAAACACACTGGTTATAGTTACCGCAGATCACGAAACCGGTGGATTTTCATTACAAGATGGTTCAATAGAAGAAAAAACCGTTACCAAAGCCCTGTTTACTTCTGGCGGACATTCTGGTACCATGGTACCATTGTTTGCATATGGACCAGGTAGTGATACCCTTGCAGGCATTCAGGATAATACCCATATCGGTAAGACTATAATCCAATTCATTCAACTTTAGAAACAGGACCGCCGCCCATTGGCGGTCTTTTTTTTTACCCGCCCCCTATTACACCTAGTTTTATATTGGTTTTCACATATAAAAATTTATATTTATAAATAAAACCGGATACAATTATGTGGCAAATTGAATCAAATCTACCTGTCAAACTCGGTGTGATCACGGTCAATTCCCTGCAGATCACTACAGAGAATACTGCATATTCACAATTATTTTCTACTGCAAAACAATATAAAGAACAATATGAAAACACTCCCATTAGTCAAATAAATGGCGTACAATATGCCAGGGAATTTTTCAGAGCAATCAAGCTCGACCCAACCAAACGCAGGCCATCGTCAGAAGCGTTATTAAATCGTGCAATTAAAAATAAAGAACTTTATTCTATAAACACCCTGGTTGATACAGGCAACTGGTGTTCACTGGATTTTCTGTTACCTATTTGTGTTTACGATGCAGACAAGATTGAGGGAGATATTACCTTTCGAATGGGACTGGAAGGAGAATCATATTTTGGGCACAATAACAACGAGGTCCATTTATATGATCGGTTTTGTGTTGCAGATAACCAGGGTCCCTTTGGATCTCCCATAACAGATTCCAAACGAACAGCAGTTGATGTACAAACCCAAAACGCTCTATTGTTAATTTTTGCCCCAACTTCTCTGCCAGACTCGCAACTGGAAACATATAATAAAACATTTTTGGAACGAGTTAGCAATATCTGCGGTGGAACTGTTCAGGAAACACAAATAATACAAGGATAAGCCATGAAAAAATCATCGCGCAGGCAGTTTATTAAAAACATTGCAGGCTTGGCAGCAACTACTCCATTTATATCATGCTCAAAAGGTCCGCAAAAACCACCCAACATCATTCTTTTACTGACTGACGACCAAAGATGGGACGCACTAGGATGTGCCGGAAATTCAATCATCCAAACACCCAATATTGATGCCCTTGCAGGTGATGGCGCAATGTTTACCAATGCATTTGTTACAACATCCATTTGTTGTACAAGCCGCGCAAGTATATTCAGTGGACAATATGCCCGCAGGCATGGTATACATGGTTTTTCAACTTCCTTTACCCAGAATGCATTAAACAATACCTATCCCCTGTTATTAAAACAGGCAGGATACATGACCGGTTTTATTGGCAAATGGGGTGTGGGCAACACAATGCCGGAATCTTATTTTGATTATTGGAAAGGCATTCTCGGACAACCCAAATATGAACAAACCGATCCGAAGGGAAATTACAAACATTTGACCAGCATTATGGGAGACCAGGCAGAAGAATTTCTGAACATGCAGAACAATCAAGCCCCGTTTTGCTTATCCATCAGCTTTAAAGCACCGCACGTGCAGGATGGTGATCCCCGTCAGTTCATCTATGATCCACAGTACAAAGATCTGTACAAAGACGTTACCATACCTGAACCAGAAACAGCAGACCCCCAATATTATGACAGCTTTCCCGCTTTTTTCAAAAAAGACAACGAAGCCCGGCGCCGCTGGGATATTCGTTTTTCTACTCCCGAAAAATACCAAAATTCTGTCAAAGGGTATTACCGCCTGATAACAGGAGTAGACAAGGTGGTTGAACGAATTATGAATACATTAAAGCAAAACAACCTGGATCAAAATACCGTCATTATATATACCGGTGATAATGGATTCTATCTGGGTGAACATGGTCTTGCCGGTAAATGGTACGGACATGAAGAGTCTATACGGGTTCCCATGATCATTCACGATCCCCACCTGCCCAAATCTCAACACGGCAGAAAATATTCTCAAATGGCCTTAAATATTGATCTTGCACCAACCATTCTCGACTATGCCGGTCTAACAATACCGGAAGAAATGCAGGGAAAAAGTCTTAAACCGGTTGTTTCTGCAAAAAATCCCGAATGGAGAACTGATTTCTTTTATGAGCATTTATTTGATCATGAACGCATTCCAAAATCCGAGGGGGTTGTTACACACAAATTTAAATATCTGAGATATATAGAACAAAATCCGATTTATGAAGAATTGTACGACCTGGAAAAAGATCCGTATGAAAAAAACAATCTTGCAAATAATCCCAAATACTCGAATAAAAAATTACATTTACAAAATAAATGTGACCAATATACAAAAAGTCTTTTATAATCAGTACAAGGAGTAGTATAAATGCCTCAATTCCTCACAATTGACCAGGCTGCGAATTTGATTAAAGACAATGATACGGTACTGCTTTGTGGGTCCGGTGGTGGACTTTTAGATGCAGAACACCTCTACATTGGTATTGAAAAACGTTTCCTGGAAAACAAGGGACCTTGTAATCTCACACTTGTTCATGTTACTGGTGTGGGAAGCGGAAATGGGACGGGTGTTGCCCATTTTGCGCACAAGGGGATGGTAAAACGTGTAATTGGAGGCCATTGGGGCTGGTCACCTGAAATGGGCAAACTCGCGCTCGATGAAGAAATAGAAGCGTATAACCTGCCTCAGGGAGTCATCTCTTTACTGGCACGTGAAATTGCAGCAAAACGTTCAGGACTTTTGACTACCATTGGCATGCATACCTTTGTTGATCCGAATTTAAAAGGCGGTAAACTCAATAAAAAATCTAAAGAGGATATCGTTCAGCGCATTACAATAGCAGGTAAAGAACAGCTATTTTTCCCAACATTTCCGATAAATGTAACACTCATAAGAGGCACCAGTGCTGATGAAGCGGGTAACATCTCTGTTGAACGCGAAGCAGTAGATCTTGACATTCTTGCAGCATCTCAGGCTGCTCATAATAGTGGCGGATTGGTCATCGCTCAGGTCAAACGTAAAGCCAAGGCCAACACACTGCATCCGCGAATGGTCAAAGTACCAGCTTGCATGGTAGATGCTATTGTAGTCGTTCCCGAACAATGGCAAACCTGTGAATCCGAATACGAGCCCTCTTTTAGTGGTGAATTAAAAATCCCTATGGACAACATCAAACCTCTGAATTTTGATGTTCGTAAAATTGTTGCACGACGTGCCGCATTGGAACTGGCTCCCAATACCGTTGTTAATCTGGGTTTTGGAATATCGGATGGAGTTGCCAATATTGCTGCGGAAGAAGGTCTGTCTCAAAAGATTACTTTTAGCGTAGAACAGGGAATTGTTGGTGGTGTGCCCGCAAAAGGTGCTATCTTTGGTGCAGGCTATAATCCGGATATGATTGTAGATGCCCCCTCCCTGTTTGATTTTTATCACGGAGGCGGCCTGGATATGACTTTCCTGGGAATGGCCCAGGCGGACCAGGATGGCAACATCAATGTCAGCAAATTTGGCAAAAACATTGCCGGCTGCGGCGGATTTATTGATATCTCTCAAAATGCCAAACAGGTTGTATTCTGTGCAACCTTTACCGCGGGTGGATTAAAAGTAGAAATTGTTGATGGCAAGCTAAATATCCTGCAGGAAGGTAAAGTCAAAAAATTCATTCCTCAAGTGGAGCAAATCACTTTCAGCGGCAAGTATGCACTTGAAAAAAATCAACGTGTGCTTTATGTAACGGAACGCGCCGTATTCGAGCGGGTTGCATCGGGTCTCAGGCTCATTGAAATCGCTCCCGGAATTGAACTCGAAAAAGATGTGCTATCACAAATGGACTTTACTCCCGATATTGCAAGTCCTTTAAAAACCATGCCGAAAGAGATCTTTTATCCCCAACGCATGAGTGAAAGCAAACACGATATTTTCAAAGGTTTTTAATATCCAATGAAAGGATCAAAACAATGAATGACCAACTTTTAAAAGAACAAATTGATGAATATATAGTCAGCTTTCGCATAAACCGTCCCGATGTACTCAATGCTTTCTCCTTTGATCTATTGGATGAAATAGAAGCGGCACTGGATGAACTTGATACAGAAAAAACCCGCGCCGTTATCTTTACCGGAACAGGAAAAGCCTTTTGCGCCGGCGCGGATTTGAAAAAATTAAAAGAGTTTGATGCAGAAACGGGACGCCAGTTTGCGCTTGCAGGGCATCGGGTCATGAGCAAGGTAGAACAATTCCCCTGCCCGGTAATTGCAGCAATAAATGGTTTCTGTATGGGTGGCGGACTCGAATTTGCTTCTGCATGTGATTTGCGTTATGCAGTAGATACCGCAAAATTTGGACTGCCGGAATCCCGCGTGGGGATGATAACTGGTTGGGGTGGAACATTTAGGGTACCTCGTTATATTGGCGTTGCCCGCACAAAAGAGATGATCTTTACTGCAAAAATTCTGGATGCAGCAACAGCCAAAGATTGGGGACTGGTGCATGACATTTTCACCGGTGAATCACTCATGGATAATGTCATTCAAACTGCTAAACAGATTGCAAAACTATCCCCCATTGGTAACCGGTTATCCAAACGGATGCTGAACCGCTATCCGTACGACATTAATGATCTCTGTACCCAGGAAAGTCTTGCCTTGTACGCCTGTGTGAACTCGGAAGACCAAACCGAGGCCCTCAACGCCTTTGTGGAAAAACGCGAACCAATTTTTAAAAATAAATAGGATTGAAATACAGACCTTTAAATTCACACGGAGGCACAAAACCACAAAGAATTACAAGGGGGTAAATTTTGAATGAGAACCAGATAGGATCTATAATAGTTGATTGTGCAATTAAATTACACAAAGATATGGGACCAGGCTTACTTGAATCTGTTTATGAAATACTCCTTGCTCAATTGCTTATTGATCAGGGTTTAAAAGTCGAAAGACAAGTAGCAATTCCAATTGAATATAATGGTAAAAAATTCAGCCAAGGTTTTCGTGCAGATATAATCATTAACAACTGCGTTATAATTGAAATAAAATCAATAGAAGCATTAAAAGCTGTACATAAAAAACAATTATTAACATATTTAAAACTATTAAATTTTAAATTGGGATTTGTTTTAAATTTTGGAGAGGAACTCATGAAACATGGCATCACAAGAGTAATCAATGGATATTTATAATCTTGGTGCCTTTGTGCCTCTGTGAGAAATTATTACTATTTCCATAAAAAATCATTGATTATTCAAGAGGGAAAAATGAAGATATTATTATTTTTGATCTGTTTGACAATAAGCCAATACATCTATGCTCAAACACCAGAAATCCTGCCCCTTTGGCCGGGAACGCCTCCTATCAATACCATTCAGCATGAAAAACCGGAAGAACTTGAAAATCGCGAATCAGATCGCAACGAACTGGGATTCAACCGCGCGTACTGGCATGTTTCCGAACCCAATATAACCGTATACCTTCCTGATCAAGATAAAGCCACCGGCGCGGCTATTGTCATTTATCCCGGTGGTGGATACGTCAAAGTCACCATCGATAAAGAAGGTTATGATGTAGCCAAAGTATTAAACTCTCATGGCATTGCAGCAATTGTGGTAAAATATCGTACCTGGCCGGTTCACGATCCCATGAAAGGTGACAACACCGACAAGACCAAACTGGATGCGATATTTGCTGACGGATTGCGGGCAGTACAGATCACCCGTTATCATGCAAAAAAATGGAATATTGATCCTGAAAAGATCGGTGTAATGGGTTTCTCTGCTGGTGGAAACCTTGCCTGTAATGTATCAATTTTAGGAAATGCCGGAGATCCCGCAGCAGCAGATCCTGTTGCGCGCGTTAGCAGTCATCCCGATTATGCGGTACTGGTTTACCCCTGGCTAATCAATATTACTGACGAAATGATCCCCAATCCCTTTCCACCAACATTTCTCATTCAGGCAGCAGATGACAAAACCACACCTGCGTTGAAATCAACACATTTATACCGTTTACTCCTGGAACAAAACACACCGGCAGAAATGCACGTATATTTAAAAGGCGGACATGGATTCGGTCTGGGTGTTAAAGGCGGTCCTGTTACCTCCTGGCCCACACGCCTCATCGATTGGATGGATGTAATGGGAATATCCAAAAAATAAAAATATGGAGTATATTGAATATTCCATAAAGGAAAAGTGTATAATATATAGTAAAATTAGTAACAATTTTAAAAACTGATCGTATATTATAATAAACATAAAGGAGACAACATGAGTGAAGAGCAAAAAGCTCCGGAAACAACTGAAACACCCCCAACAAATCCATCTCCCCTCGGTGATGAACGCATGCTGGCATCCTTTTGCCACCTGGGTGGATTAATTGGCATGCTATTTCCACCAGCCAATGTTATTATTCCCCTGGTGCTATATCTCATCTACCGGGACAAATATGAGTTGGTTGCAGACCAGGGTAAAGAAGCTGTGAATTTTCAGCTCAGTATAATGATTTACATGATTGTTTCCATTATTCTGGTATTTGTAGCGGTGGGTATACCACTAGTAGTTGCAGTAGCAATTTTTGCATTGGTTGTATCAATCATTGCAGCTTTACGGGCCAGAGATGGCGAGCGATATCGCTATCCCCTTATTATACGTTTTATCCCCTGACCTAAACGGGCGATGTGCAATTTGCATCGCTCGTTTCTTTTTATAATTCAAGGATCCATTATGAATACCAAAGCAGTTTTCTGGTTAAAACTGAGTTTCCTTATCGGCACCATTGCAGATGCAATAGTGGCACTAAACTGGTACATGATCGCTTTTGGTATCAATATCCCCAATTATTTGAATGGCCATACCGGAGCAGGACCGGATTATCAGCTTGCCATGTATATTGCAGCTTTGTTTATGACCGGTTGGACCATCATACTGGCATGGGATACCGGAAACCTCTTGAACGCAGAGACTTGTTGGTCATAACTGCTCTGCTCTTACTCTTTTCTGTTATTACCGAACTTTTTATTTTTCCAAATCTCTTGAATGGCCAGGGATTTATAAAAAGTATTATACTTAGAATTGCGCTGGTAGCAAAATTCACTTTCAGTTATTTCTATTCCAGAAAAAAGCATTAAACTTTTACTTTTCGACTGTTGGGCCTTTGAAATTGTTAGATTGAATTTAATCCCCATAAAAGTTAGGATGAAAAACCATTTCAATCTTTTTTTAGCATTTCTTGGCAATATTTTTTATGTAAAATTCTGGAACCTTTTCTTTATACAATATTATAAAAGAACATACAATGGTTTATCATATAAATAGAGGTTTACATGGGCTACGTACATGGTTATTCGGAACGCGAATCTGAACGCTTACAGGATCAGTCCGGAATTCTTGAACAAATACTGCACACAGGCACAACCTATCCATCAGGGTCATCTATCCTGGAAGCCGGTTGTGGTGTGGGCGCACAAACGGTTATCCTTGCTAAAAACAGTCCAAATGCACAATTTACATCTTTGGATATATCTGAGGAATCTCTTACAAAAGCGGAAAAAGCGGTACAGTCTAAAGGATTTAAAAATGTAAAATTTCAACAGGGTAGCATCCTTGAACTGCCGTATAATGACAATACATTTGATCATGTATTTGTTTGTTTTGTTTTAGAACATCTGGATACCCCCGGTCTGGCATTGCAGGAATGCAGACGGGTATTGAAACCCGGTGGTACGTTAACAGCAATTGAAGGAGACCACGGCTCCTGTTTCTGGAATCCGGAAACTGATGCATCATTAAAAGTCTGGAACGCGCTTATCACTGCACAACGGAAACTGGGACACGATCCAAATATTGGTAGACGTTTATATCCGCTATTGCATGAATCCGGGTTAAAAGTTCAGGACGTATCACCACGTTATATTTATGGAGATTTGGGAAAGAAAAACGCACTGGAGGGAATGGTTAACAAGATCATTGTTCCTATGGTTCAATCCTCCAAAAAGCAAATTCTGGATGAAAAGATTGTAGATATTGAAACCTGGGAACGGGGAATCTCAGAACTGGGCAGTTCCGGTACTCTACCTGACGGCACTTTTTTCTATACCTGGTTCAAAGGAATGGCAATCAAAGAATAATTGGAATTAATTTCCTCCCCAATCCTGTTAGTACTGATAAAAAGGAGCAACTATGAAATATCGTACACTCGGACGTACAAACCTTGAAATCTCTGAAATTGGTTTTGGCGCATGGGCTATTGGAGAATCCATGTGGGGCACTCAGGATGATAATGAATCTCTCAAAGCCCTGCACAAGGCAATTGATAATGGTGTGAATTTTATCGACACTGCAGCAGGTTATGGTGATGGCGGGAGCGAAAGACTCATTGCCAAAATACTGAAAGAAAGAAAAGAAGAGTTAATTGTTGCTACCAAAACGCCCCCCGATGCCGGCCCCTGGCCTCCCTCTCCCTATTGTAATATGGATGAACGCTATTCTGAAAAATATGTGCGACAGAATGTGGAACAGCGACTGCGTAATCTGAATACTGAGTGTCTGGACATTCTCCAGCTCCACACCTGGACCCGCGCATGGAACCACGATCCACGACCATTCGATATTCTGAAAAAACTCCAGCAAGAAGGCAAAATTAAACATATTGGTATTTCAACACCGGAACCAGACCAAAACGCGGTTAACGACCTGATGCGGCAGGGCTATCTGGATACGGTACAGGTTATCTATAACCTGTTTGAACAGGAACCCGCTGCAGAACTGTTACCTCTGGCGCAAAAGCATAATGTGGGTATTATCGTTCGGGTTGTCTTTGACGAAGGCATTTTGACCGGTAAATATAATCGCGGACACAAATTCCCGGATGGTGATTTTCGTAACAAATATTTCAAAGGTGACCGTCTTGAAGATACGCTCAACAGACTGGACAACATCAAAGCAGATCTGGAAGGCAGTGATTATACCCTGCCAGAAGCCGCAGTAAAATTCGCGCTCCAGCATCCGGCTGTTAGTACAGTCATTACCGGTGTGCGCAACGTGCATCAGGCAGAAATGAATACAGCTATGTCTGATCTTGCGGATATACCGGAAGCATTGATGAATAAATTACGTAAACATTATTGGTATCGTGCTTTTTGGTACCAGGGATAAAAATCAAAAGGGCCTGTCATTGCGACAGACCCTTTCTTTTTGTGGCTGGAAGAATGCAAACATGATCATTGCTGCAGTACCATAAATTTCGGGGTTAGTTCAGCTCTCTCTTGAAACAAACTTTTAGTCGTTGTATCCTGAACACCCCGGTGTATACGTTTTATATATCGTTTACATTGTTCTACACGACT
The DNA here is from genome assembly GCA_963693055.1 of bacterium. Lineage (GTDB taxonomy): Bacteria > Zhuqueibacterota > Zhuqueibacteria > Residuimicrobiales > Krinioviventaceae. The sequence continues at coordinate 1,592,951 of OY843751.1, read as the reverse complement.
GTAACCCAACATAATACCCAGGATAAAATCCTGTTCATGTGAATACTCGTGCAGGGCTTTGTCTCCAAAACCTACTACAATGTCAACACAAATCTTGTCTCCAAAAAATATATTCACTTTTTTATCTGTAACCGGTAGCACATGATAGAAAATCCCGTCTCGTACTATCCGTTCAATTGCCAAATCAAGATTGATAATATCAAGCGTACGGAGCATCAAACTTCGCACCCCACGTTTATATTCATAAATATGATGACCTAGTATATCCATAAACTAACTCTTTCTTAATGCAATTCAGTTTTCAGTAAACCTGTCCATTTTTCAATACGCTCATCAGTCTTGTCGGCTTGGTTATCATCATCCAGGGCAAGACCAACAAATTTGCCATTAACCAAAGCTTTGGATTCATCAAAATCGTAATCATCCGCAGGCCAGGCACCAATAAACTCTGCATTTGAATTTTTAAGAGCTTCATAAAGCAACCCCATTGCATCTACAAAGGTATCTGGGTATCCGGTCTGATCACCCAAACCGAAAAAAGCCACCTTTTTGCCAGAAAGATCAAGCGAGGTCAGTTGGTCAACTGTTTCTTCCCAGTCATCCTGAAGTTCACCATAACCCCAGGTCGAAGAACCAATTAAAATATTACTATAATTTGTTAAATCATCTATTGAAGCAACATCTATACTTTTAACATCAGCGCTGCCAAGAAAAGCTTTAATTTTATCAGCAGCAGCTTCAGTATTTCCCGTAGAAGAACCATAAAATATACCTATATTACTCAAAAATACACCTCCCTGTTTTACATTGTAATAATTTAAAAGAAAATACCCATATCAAACATTAACACTCATAGGCACTTTTTGTTTGATATATAAAACAATGTATACAATAATTAATAAAGGTGCAAGAAATTTTTTTCAACTTTAAGCAAAATTCGTAGCTAACTATTCTGGTGGATTTATCTCACCACCACCATCTTTTTGCTCTCGCGGTAATCCCCTGCTTCAATCGTATAAATATACACTCCGCTCGCTAGGTCGCTGCTATCAAACCGTACCGAATATGCTCCCGCTGCCTGATGTTCATTTACCAACGTATTGATCTTTCTGCCAGTGATGTCGAAAATACTGATCTCTACCCATGCCTGCTCCGTCAACTTGTACCTTATCGTTGTTTCAGGATTGAAGGGATTTGGATAGTTCTGCTCTAACACAAATTGGTGCGGCTGCATTATCACTTGATCAATTCCAACATTAACGCCATCGTTCAAATAACAATATAATTCGCCTGCTTCATCACTGAATATCAAGTCCTGATCACCGTCATCATCAACATCATAAAAATTGTGTGTTATACATTCATAAACAGGTAAATCCTCAAATACACCTGCATCATATGTCCAATGTGGCAGACTATTGGTACCCGTATTTAAAAATAATGTCATAGGTGCACTAGATTCACTGAACACAATATCTTCCAAACCGTCATTGTTCATATCAACAATTGCGCACTGGTAATAATAATGTTCTGCAAGGCCACTAAGCCATTCCGGACGTTTTTCCCAGTGCGGTTCATAGAGTGTACCCGTATTCTCCCAAAACATATACAAACCTGATTCCTGCATCAACAGATCCAGGGTACCGTCATGATTAATATCCACCATTTTCGGATCATAGTAGACCGAATCCCCATAGAACTGTTGAAACAAATCATAAAAAGGATAATCATAAGGATTTGGTTCTATCGTTTGGACAATCACTTCACTTCCAACAGGTACAGCTTCCCAATATTCCCCCTGCATGAGCTTTGCTGACATGAGTAAAAAAGATCCATCCTGACCCAAATCAACTGTTTGTATACTGGGATATAAAAGCCTTCCAGTTCCGGCAACAGTGCCCATTCTTGTCAATGTAACATTAGAATCCGAGATTGAAAATTTTTCCAAACTCAGATAACCACTCCAATAATCTGAAAAAGATGACATGGATAAAATTTGTAATTCACAATCTCCATGTTTTGATATTGATTTTATTTCAAATGCTGTTTCACGATTACCCGCAATACGTTGCCAGGATTTTAATTTGATAAAAGGATCATCCGTTAGTGTATTTATATTCCAGCAAGTTAAACCCCAAAAATGATCGGGACTCATCAGTTCAACTTTATCATCTCCTGTTACATCGCCAAAAGTGTAATTAAATCCCCAGTAAGTATGCAGATATAATCGATTTTTCGAAAAATCATAAACCATATTATCCGAGCTACCCGTATTTTCTGCGATAGCCATGTATCCACTTGCTTCTGGCCAACCCAGTGAAACTGCAAGCTCATATTCATCATCATGGTCCCAATCCACAAACATGGCAGACAGAGTCATACAACTTTCATTTCCAATAATAGTGATGGGATTCGTATCTCTTTCCCAAACAGGATCAAGTCTGGTGCCTGTATTTCGCAAGACATAATATATACCGGATTGTGTTGCCAGTACATCCTGATCTCCATCATGGTCCAGATCGGCAATGGATTTCAACTCGAATCCGGCCAATTGAATACCATTAATCAGCGAGTCTGCCTGCACAAAATCTATAACATCGCTTTTACCGGTATTCAACCAACAGGTAAAAGTATTGTAATCCTTGTAATAAATCAGATCGCTGTATCCGTCATTATTTAAATCAGTAAGAATAGGCTGAAATCCCCAATACATTACGATATCTTTTAATGATTGTCCCCATGCCTCCATCAAATCAAATTTAATGTTACTCCCATCTCCCCGGTTCTTGAAAAACCGGCACCCATCTTCCCCACTGGTTATCAGATCCGCAAAGCCGTCATGATCCATATCGCCCAAGGCAAACACATAGCCGTTATTATTTTGGGTTAAATCAGACCGATTGAAAAAATCCGGATTTTCTACCCACCCTGCAAACGCACTGCATGTATTCAAAACTGACAAAATAAAAAGATAAACGAATATACTGTTATTGGAGTTCATATACACCCCTATTGCAAATTCCCCACAAAATTAATAATATTACTATGATTAATAGAAATATACATAGATAATAATAAAAAGAAAATTAATCATTCAAACTGTTAATAAAATGTAAAATATGTTCCAGATCTTTTTTAAAATTAACATAACGAGAAATTTCTACATATTTTTTAACATCCTTGTTTATCATTGCATCACAAGAATGTACAAAATTGTTGACATCATTATTCAAAAAATGGAGAACAATTTTTAATTTTTCAGGATCGTTTTTTTCACCATGTACATCATTATCTGCCTCACCCTCATTACTCTTTTTGTTTTGGCTATATTTGTTCTCAAACCAAAACTTTTTATACTTGAACAATTCCAAAGCCTGCTTCACAGTATTAACCAACTCGTGATCATTGGGCCAGGGTTTAACAATATATCTAAATACAGGATCATCTTTTTGCTGCTTTAATGTCAACGGCATCTCTGCATGCCCTGTAATAACAATTCGAATAATATGCGGAAATTTTTCACGTACAATATTTAAAAATTTCAGTCCTCCCTGTCCTGGTATTGTCAAGTCAGATACAACAATTTCAATTTCATTATTTTCCAAAATAGAAATTGCATCAGAAACAGAATCTGAATAAAACGTTTCAAGGGGTTCATTAATAAAAATTCTTTTAAACATCTTTAAAATACTTTTATCATCATCTAAAAATAATACAGATCCATTTTCAGTAGATTCCATTTTTAAAACTCCTTAAAAAATCAATCATTCTGCAAGGGTAAAAAAAATCTAAATCCCGGTTCTGGACCGGTAAAAATATAACTAAACGATCCCTCACCATCATTAAAGCATCTTTTCAATTCTTGAGAAATAATCATTGGTTCAAATACAAATCTATACTTTTCCATTAAAACTGTATTCAACTTTTCCAATATTGTATTCTCATCATCTACACTATCAAGTGTAGAATTGAAAAAATCAATTTGAATCAAAACATTATCTGATTCAATTTTTGTTTGAATATTAAAAAATGCAACATCATCTGTCATGATTATTTTCAACAATTGGCTAGCAGTCAAAAAACTCTTGAATAATATCCAGGATAGCAGACTAGAATTACATTGAATCATGGGCAGATCATTACTTTTAAAATTAACATTTGCGTGGTATTTAATTTCATTGCGCGTCAAGACAACAAGATTTGACAATAAATCATTCAAATCAACAGAATCAAATTGCTGTTCAGATGATGTTTGGTACATATTTTTCATACTAGATACTATTTTTTGAATGCGTTGCAATCCTTCCGAGCATTCATCCAGAATATCAGTTATATCCTCCAAAAGAAAATCAATATTTTTATCAGATTTAAATTGCAATATCTCTTGCTTTTTTTCGTCATCCAGATCAGATGAATTCTTTTCCAATAATTCTATATATTCTTTAATTACAGAAAAATATTGTAGTAATGATGAATTATTACTATTCAGGAATGTCAGGGGATTATTTATTTCATGTATCAAACCCGGTATAATGCTTCCAATGACTTGATTTTTTTCAAAAACAAAAGATGCTTTTTTCATAACAAAATCCAAATATATTAATTATTTGATAGTAAGAAAAAACAACTATTATATCAACAATTATCTTGATGGAATAATTTATGCTACATTTAATAATAATATATCATTATAATTACTCAAGGTGTAAAATGAATATTGATAACCATAACAAAGCAAAAATATTAATTGTTGATGATGAACCCTTGAATATTAAATCACTTGTTCGTATACTTGAACAATCTGGTTTTCAAATTTACTCCGCAACAAACGGACATGACGCGTTAATAGAACTAGAAGAAAATGATATAGATTTAATCTTGTTAGATGTAATGATGCCTGTATTGAATGGTTTTCAATTAAGCCAAAAGATAAAATCAATTGAAAAGCTTAAAGAAATACCCATTATTTTCCTAACCGGTTGTATTGACACCGAGGATAAAGTTAAAGGTTTGGAAACAGGTGCATTGGATTATATAACAAAGCCATTTGTTACACAAGAAGTATTGATCCGTGTAAAAAACTATATTTCGCTTAAAAAAGCCCAAGACCAAATCAGGGAATACAACAAAAATCTTGAAAAAATTCTCAAAGAACGTACACGCAAACTGATACAAACAGAAAGACAAGCCGCTGTTAGCCTTTCAATTCAAGGTATCTTGCATAACCTGAAAAATCCATTAACAGGGATTATAGGTGGAACAGAGATTATTTCAGAAATAATTAAAGACTATAAAAACCAAAATGAATCATTAGAAGCTTGTAATGAAACAATATTAAAAATTGCCAGAAACAAAAGCATAATTGAAAAATCTTCAGAAAAATTAATGAACATCATAAATACAATTTTAATTAAAGGACGCAAAGACAGAAATGCAGAATTTGAGATAATAGATCTCAACGAATTAATAAAACAGGAACAGCAATATATTGAAGCTGATAACAACTATCATTTAGATGTTGCAATAAAAACTGAATTTTCACCAGAACAATTATTATGCAACGTTATTCCTGTAGAAATTGCTCAAGTACTTCACAACCTTGTTAAAAACAGCATTGATGCCTTGCGGGAAGAATGTGAATCACCAATTATTCAAATAAAGACGGGAAAAGATAAAAACAATGTTTGGTTTCAGGTTTCAGACAATGGTCCTGGTATACCAAAAGAAATTGAATCACACATTTTTGAACCTTTTTATTCATCAAAACAACTGGAAGATTCAAAAACAAGCAATACAAAGGGATCTGGTTTGGGACTATACTCTTGCTGGGAGTTGGCAACATCCAACAAAGGGAATATTCAATTAATGGCTGCTGAGAAAAGTGGCGCTGATTTTCGTGTTGAATTTCCTAGAGAAATTATAAAATAAAAAATTTTAGAATGATTATTGTGATAATGCCAATTGTATGTTATTTTCCAACTCGAAAGATGAACAAGGTTTTGATAAACTTTTAAAATATATGATAGATTCGTTGTCTTCAATAGTATTCAAAATTTCAGTATTACCTGACAACAAAATGCACTTTGTATTAGGGAATGACTCATTTGTCTTTTTAATCAAAGTAATTCCATTCATCATAGGCATGAAATAATCTGTTATCAAAACATCAATGGGTTCTTCTTTTTCAAGTAACTCAAGTGCTTCTATCCCGCTACTTGCCAAATAAATCTCATATTTTTGTCTAAAATGCCTTCGAATGGCCAATAATATATTTTTCTCATCATCAACAAAAAGAAGTTTATGTTTCATGTTCCTAACCTCCGGCGACTGTTACGCCACAAATTGACAACCATTTATCTACGCTTGTAGAATAATCCGTTTTATCTAACCAAACTTTATCTAAACCATATTTCATTTCACTATTCCGGTTTACATATATTTCATGTTCATAAACATCAATAATATGCAAAACCAACAAGGGGCTAAATCCATAATTTTGAGAATAAGCAGGGATATTGTGAAATGCAACTGCCTCTAAAACCTGATCTGGCAAACCCCACAAGCCTAGCAGATAAGCTCCTACCTGGCCATGTGTTACTCCAAAACTATCAATTTCAGCCCTCCATAACGGTAAATTATGAAGTAAAGCGAATTGAATAGTTTTCTTGTATTGTTCGACAAAATTAGAAACAAGTATTACCTGTCCTATATCATGCAACAAACCGGCTATAAATCCGCTTTTTATTACACTCTTGTCATTGTTTTCAAATTCCAATATTTTTTTCACATAATTTCCAACATTCCATGAATGGTTCCATAGTGCTTCAAGAGAAAACTCGAAAGTGAGCTTTTCTTCAAATTGTGAAAAAACCTGGGCGGTTAAAACCAACGATTGTATTATATCCAAACCGAGAAGCATAACAGCCTCAGAGGGACTCATAATTTGCTGCGGCAGGCCAAAAAAAGCCGAGTTGATCATTTGTAGTATTTTGGCACTCATTGCTAAATCTTTTTCAATTATTTCACCTATTGTTTTTAATGAAGGATTATTGGAATTAATTTCTTTCATCATTTCCACATAAAGTGATGGTAAACTTGGAATATTATTCATATGATTTAACAATTTGATCATATTCTGATCATTAATAAAATTGTGCAATTTAAAAGAATTATCAATGGTTTCAACCAATTTTTCTGGTTCACATGGCTTTGCCAAATATTGATGCGCAACTCTGACAGCAATTAGAGCAGTCTTTGTATCTGATTGGCCTGACAAAACAATACGAATAGTTTCAGGGTATAACTCCATAACTCGGCTTAAAAAAGCTGTGCCATTCATTCCGGGCATTTTCAAATCACAAACAACTACATCATATTTACTTTCATTCATTTTCTCTAATGCCTGGTCTGCTTTATCAACATATTCTGCATTCCATTCATCTTTTCTGTTCCAAAGAATCCTTTTTATCCCCTGTAGTAAACGTTTTTCATCATCAACAAATAAAATTCTATTCACTTTGCTCATCACATTATCCCACTTTTTCATTAATTGGTAATTTGACAATAAAGGTAGTTCCTTCATTCTCCTTTGTTTCAAAATTAATTGATCCGTTATGTTTATCTACAATTACATTATAGCAAATAGCAAGGCCCTGACCTGTACCTTTGCCTATTTCTTTGGTAGTAAAAAAAGGATTGAAAATTTTATCCTGTACAGATTCTGGTATGCCTGCACCTGTATCTGTAATATGAATTTCTACAAACTGGGCATTTTTCAAAGTTGAAACTGTTATCTTTCCTTTTTCTGTAGTATTATCACTCAATTTTTCACTAATTGCATGCACAGCATTAATAACCAAATTTAAAATAACCTGGTTAAATTCATCAACAATACATGGAACCAAAGGTAAACTGGAATCAAAATCTTTCTCAATATCAGAAATATATTTCCATTCATTTCTCGCAACAGTGATTGTTGTTTCAATAGCTTTGTTTATATTAATATATTGTTTTTCTTTGGTTCCCGGATGCGAAAACTCTTTCATGGCCTTGACTATGTTAGAAATTCGCTCAATACCTTCATGAGATTGGTCAATAGCCATTGGAATTTCTTCTAAAAGAAATTCAATATCATCCTCATCAATTTCATTTAATAAACTTTTAATATGATTTTGATCATGTGTTTTATTTAATATTGATTTTAAACATTCACGATACTTTACAAATTGTAATAATATACTATTCAGAGAATCCTTCATAAAGTGGATATTATCACCAACGTATTGTGTAGGTGTATTGATTTCATGTGCTATACCTGCGGCAAGTTGCCCAACCGCTTCTAATTTCCTAGAGTGATTCAACTCTAATTCTATACGTTTTTGCTCAGACACATCTCGCACAGAAGCTTGAACAAGTGTTCTTTTATTTAATACGATGCGGTTTAACTGAACTATTGCAGGGAAATCCTCCCCGGTTTTGCGGCGATGGGTCCATTCAAATTCCATAGCACCCGTATCTATGGTTTGTTGTATATAGCTAGCAGCTTTATCTTTGGATAAAATATTATTATTTTGAAACTCGGGAGAAAAATCCCATGGATGAAGCAATAGGAATTCATCCTCGTTTTTCACTTTAAACATCTTGACTGTAGCAGGGTTGCAGGATACATAATGTTGCGTCTCAGGGTCAAGAATCATAATTGCATCATGCGAATTTTCAAATAAAACACGATACATTTCTTCTGATCGCTTCCGTTCTGTTATATCAATAAAGCTAACCGATATCAATTTTTTATCACCAAAATCAAAAGGAGATATATTTTTTAATATAGTAATAGCCTCACCTTTGGCATTTACAATAACCTCTTCAATATTTTCTTTTGCTTGATTTATCAAAGTGAATTGACAATCACAATCATGTTGAATTGAACAAAAATAATCAGAACATTTTTTCCCTATCAACTCTTTTTCAGAATGACCAATTATTTTTGTTGCAGCAATATTTGCTTCAACAAATGATTTTGTTTTAGCATCAATTACTACAACAGCTGTTAACAATGAATTTTTTATTTTCATAATACGTTTTTCGTTTTCACGCAATTGAAAATCAAAATTTGCTTTATAAAGAGCCATTTCAATTGAAGAAAATAACAGATCCCGCTGAACAGGCTTTTGTAAATACCCATAAGGTTGTATTGTTTTAACTTGTTTTAAAGTATCTGCATCCAGAAATCCTGTAACAAAAATAATAGGAATGGATTGATTTTTTAATATTTTCTTTGCAGCTTCTATCCCGCTGGTACCAATATCCAGATTAATATCCATTAAAATTAAATCGGGCATCATTTGTAAAGATTTATCTATTGCTTCAGTGGCTGTTTTACATTTACCAACTACTTTGTATCCCATGTCCAAAAGCATTGTTTCATGTTCATCAGCAACTAAAGGCTCGTCTTCTACAATTAAAACGCTTGTCATACAAATACTCCAACAACCTCAAATTAACACATTAGCTTGAATTAAAAAAGAAAGAGCAAATTTGATGCCTTGCGTCTTGATAAAACCAGAGAATATTTGTATAATGGAAAATTACGTCGGAGGGTCATATAATTGATATAAAAGGATTTACTAATAATTTTAGAATGGGTTTTTGATATTCAATACATAATATAATACAAACGATAATACAATTTGGGGTTTCATGTATACTTTTGTTAATTAAACAAGGTTATCTCACCAGTACCATCTTTTTGCTCTCGTGGTAATCCCCAGTGTTGATGGTATAAAAATACACCCCGCTTGCCAAATCGCTCCCACTAAATTAACATTTTGCCAACAAATCACAAAGTTGCCATTATTCTTTGCGGTTATACATGGAGCTACCTGTGAGTAATCTGTATAAAAATCTACTCGAAATTCATCCCCCCAAGTATCAGATTTTTCATCAAACTGCTTGGCATAAATACCAGATTTATAATTCTCATTACTAAATGATTTCCAACTTATAACAAATCCTCCATTCACTAGTCCAGAGACACAGGGCTGGGAAGGATGCAATAATGATGTTTCATTTACTTGAAACTCTTCACAAAATCTATTATTAAACTCATCAAATCTCTGAGCTTTAATCATTCTTGGTGAATATCTATCTTTTCCATCACTTTGCCAACAAACAATAAAACCACCGTCTGTTAGTGAAGCAACCTTTGGAAATTGTTGGTACAACTCTGTAAAAGTATTGATTTGAAATTCCTTACTACTAGGTTTTACCCAACGATCAAATCGTTTGCCCCAAATACCATCACATGAGTTATCCTGACCTCGGCTTTGCCAACATACAACAAATCCTCCATCCTTTAAAGATGTTATACATGGAAATTGTTGATGATTTTTAGTATACGTATTCACCTTAAATTCTTGGTCAATTTTATTTCCGTCCATATCAAAACGTTGGGCAAACATATCAAAATAATTCCCTTCGAGCTCTATGCCTGCCCAGCACACTACAAAACCACCATCACGTAACGAAGAAACAGCCGGGTAATTTTGAGTAAAATCAGAAAAAGTATTTATTTGAAATTCATTACCTATTTTGCAACTATTTTCATCAAAAATTTGACCCAAAATACCATATTCACTCCCATCTTGATTCCAACTCGACCAACAAATCACAAATCTACCATCAACTAATGTGGTAATACATGGAGATTCCTGTCCTGATTTTATTGTTGTATTTACCTGGAATTCATATTCACTTGATAAATTTTGAGCAAATAACAAAGATTCAAGAATCAAAAAAATTAAGAGAATCCATTGTGTTTTCATTCTCCCCTCTAGTAATTTTTAAATCAATTTATTATTGATATACAAACCCCATACCAACATATAAAAGATTATTTTTAAAATAATTACAAACCCTCATGGGTATCAAAACACTGCACTTATTTCATATATACAAATTAAATTCTTGATAAAAAATTTAAAGCTATTCTAAAACTTTGTAAAAAAAACATTAAATTTAATCCCCAAAGTCCTCTATCCCATCAACCGGTCCACTAGCTTGACTGCGCCAACACCATCCACAGAGAACCCGTCCGCGCCAATATCATCACAAAAATCCTGTGTTACGGCTGCACCACCAATGATGATCTTGGTCTTTGCGCCTTTTTCCCGGAACAGCTTGACAACCTTGCCCATTTCCAGCATGGTAGTGGTCATGAGTGCTGAAAGTCCAACAATATCCGCGTTTATCTCCATTGCTCGTTCATACAAGGCTTCGGCAGAGATATCTATTCCCATATCTTCAACCGTATACCCCGCATTGGTAAGCAGCAAACGGACAATATTTTTACCAATGCTGTGCAGGTCGCCCTTGACCGTACACAGTACAATGGTCCCCTTGGATTTAATATCCTGCGTTTTAAAATGCGGCTGTAAATATTTAAAGGCCGCTTGAAATGTCTCGGCGGACAACATCATCTGCGGCAGAAAATATTCTTTGCGCTCGTAACGGAGACCCACTTCATTAATCCCGGCGATGAGCGCGTCGTCATTGATCTGCTCGGCTGTCAGTCCCTGATCTATTGCGTGTTTAACCAAATGCTCAATGCTGGCCTTATTGCCGCTCAGGATAGCGTTATAGATCTCGCCCAACTCTTTATTTTGTTCTTCTGTTGCACCTTTGACGGACAAGGTCTCTTGTGTAAAATCAATCTGGGTATAGAGTTTGGCGTCTTTATCTCTCATGGTAAAAACCGATGCGGCCTTGACCGCATCCATCATACGTTCGTCACCAGGGTTCATAATTGCCGCATCGAGTCCCGCCGCCATTGCAATACTCACATACGTAGCGTTGAGCAGACTGCGCCCCGGCAGCCCAAAACTGATATTAGAAAGTCCTAAAACCGTCGGCAACTGAAAATCAAGATTCATTGCCCGGATGGCCTCCAAAGTCTCCAAAGCCCCGGCCTGCTGGGTGGATACTGTCATGGCAAGACAGTCGATGATCAAATTGCGACGGTCCACACCAAAATCATCCGCGCGTTGCAGCAGTTTTTCAATAATCCGGATCCGATCTCTGGCATTATCCGGAATTCCCGCTTCATCAATGGCTAGACAAATCAGTCCCGCACCGTATCTGGCGGCAAGAGGAAAAATCTCCTGCATATTCTCCTCTTCACCCGTGGCAGAATTAATTAACGCTTTACCGGCAGTTTCACGTAAAGCCGTTTCAATTGAAGCACTGTCTTTGGAATCAATACACAATGGTGTTGCCAGGGTATTGTCCAGTTTACGAACAATCTCACTCATGGTCTGTGACTCGTCAATACCGGGCATACTGACGTTCAAATCCATGATGTTTGCTCCAGCCTTGACCTGGGATTCCACATCTTTTTGCAATAGAATGTACTGACGGTCTTTGATATCCTGCGCCAGTTTTTTACGATTGGTGGTATTGATCCGTTCACCAATAATTCCAAAAGGATATCCGGGGCCCAAATGAACAGTATTGAACCGGCTTGTTAAACTCAACCGGGTTTGTACAGATCGCTGAACCGGTTTGAAATGTTTAATACTGTCATGGACTTTGCGTGTATGTTCGGGGGTACTTCCGCAGCATGTGCCTACAATATTGGCGCCGGTTTGAATATATTTCTCCGCATACTCGGCCATTTCATCTGCAGTAACCGTATGCGTGGTTTGATTCCCATTCACGAGCTTGGGTATACCGGCATTGGGTTCCACAAAAATGGGTAGATGGGTTGCCTCTACAAGCTGATTTACCAACGGCAGCATTTGTTGGGGCCCCAAAGAACAGTTTACACCGATTGCATCGGCTCCCAATCCTGCAAGTACAGTTGCCGCAGTTAACGGATCCGTACCAGTAAAGGTCTTATGGTCTTCAGCGTATGTCATGGCAATCATTACCGGTAGATGGGTATTTTCACGTACTGCAAGCAATGCGGCTTTGGCTTCTTTGAGATCACCAAAGGTCTCCATTACAAATACATCCACACCGCCTTCAAGTAGCGATACCACTTGTTCTTTATATATTTTGTAAACCTCATCAAAACTCACATCGCCCAAAGGCTCAACAAGTTTACCGGTGGGGCCAATAGAACCACCAACAATTGTATGCGCGGCAGATGCTTCCTGTACCAATTCGCAGGCACGTACATTTATATCATGGACCTTGTCGCCTAATCCATATTCATTCAATTTGATTCGGGTAGCACCGAATGTATTGGTTAATATTATATCCGCTCCTGCTTCAACATATGCCTTGTGCACATTACGAACAATATCAGGATGGGTAAGACACGCGTAATCAGGACAAGCACCCGCGGGCAGATGCGGTTGAAGCATGGTCCCCATGGAACCATCTAATATCAATATTTCATCTAGCAATCTTTTACGAAAATTTTCTCTTGGCATTGTATCCTCAGGAGTTCAGAATTAAACATAGAATTTAAAATATAACAAGGTTTTTCAATAAAAACAACCCTTGCCTTGCAGACCAAAGAATATATTGACACTGTTTTGACTATTCTCTATATTAAAAATACGATACATTCGTTTTTTGCATCACCAGTCCTCAAAAATTCAATCAAATCATTCAAACAGGTACATTTATGAAAAAACTGTTTTTGTATCTTTTCCTGCTATCAACATGCACTGCTTTTACTAAAGATTATACAAACAGCCTGAACATGAAAATGGTCCGCATTGAAGCGGGTTCATTTGATATGGGAGAACCGAATGCGCTTACACCTTCTGAACTGGGTGCCGAAAACATGGACTATCTTGATCAGGGAGATTGGGACGAACAACCAGTCCATCAGGTTACCATATCGCAGGCTTTTTATATTAGCGAGACCGAGGTAACCATAGAACAATTTAAACAATTTCGCAGTTCATGCAAAGGCAATCCCGATTACGCACCCTATGCTTCTGCCATCAGTTGGAATGAAGCAACAGCCTTTTGTGAATGGTTGAGCAATAAAGAAGGCAAACCGTATCGCCTACCAACCGAAGCAGAATGGGAATACGCCTGCCGGGCTGGTACCACAACTCTATTCAATACCGGAAACACCCCGCCAGATTCTAACGCTGCCAATACATGGGGATTAAAAAATATGCACAGTCAGGTTGCAGAATGGTGTTTAGACTGGCATGATATGTATACAGTAGATGCCGCTACAGATCCGGCAGGTCCTGATTGGGGATTCGCCCGCGTCGTTCGTGGGGGCGGTCTCGATTATGAAGCGCCCTATTTTGCGCGTTCGGCAAATCGTGCTGGCATGCCGCCTGCCTTTCCTCCCCTGCCTCTGGAAGAGATGAAAGCAATGATCAAGGACTCCTCAACAACGGACATCCATCCGGAAGATCGATTTACTGCTCCGGAATCATTCAGTTCTGTATTCAATTATAAAAACTTTATCCGGGAATCTTCAGACAACCAGGGAAATCACAACATTGGATTTCGCGTGGTACAAGCCCCTATGCCCGAGACAAAAAAAGAATCTTTTACGCCCTCGTTTTTCTTTCAGTGTGTCAGGCAGAACCAGTTCAATGTGGAACAGGGCCCCGACATCAATAAACCCTATTACCGCAAGCGCTACCTGCTGCCTACTCCCATTGACAACATCCCCGTCAAGGATATCAAGACGAACAAGCGGTTGGGATTTCATCCTTCATTTCTCACGCATCAGCACAGTCCCGCGCTTGAGGTTTTCCCCAATGGCGATGTGTTTGCTGTCTTTTATACATCTGTAACCGAACGTGGAGCTGATGTGTCACTACTTGTTTCCAGATTAAGATTCGGTCACGATCAGTGGGATATGCCCGAATATTTTATTGACCTGCCCGATGTTGATGATCATGCCCCCATGCTCTGGAAAGATGGCCCTAAAGTCTGGTTTTTCTGGGGTGCCAATCAAATGGAATCCGGTTTTCCCTTCCAGTGGACTACAACAACGGACAATGGCCAAAACTGGAGTGAAATACAATTCCCTGTTTTCGAAACATCTGTGGGCGGACACTCGGCACAGCCGGTCAATTCGGCGTTACGGGATTTTGATGGAAATATTTATGTAACCAGCGACGCTATTGGACCTTCCTCCGTTCTCTGGAAAAGCAGCAATAACGGAAGAACCTGGAGCGATCCGGGTGGCCGTACCGGTGGAAGACATTCTACCTGTGTATTACTTAAAGACGGTCGCATCCTTGCTATGGGCGGCAAAAGCAGTGACATTGACGGATTTATGCCAAAATCCATTTCCAGTGACGGCGGCAAGACCTGGACCATCAGCAAAACACCGTTCCCCTCCCTGGGGAGCAATCAGCGTCCCACCCTCATACGCTTGGCAAGCGGACGCCTGTTTTTCGCCGGAGATCTGCAGCACCGGGATGGCAGCCAACCCGAGGGATATCATGAAAAAGGTACCTATGTAGCGCTGTCAGAAGACGAAGGCGAGACCTGGCATATCAAACATCTGGTAGGCACACAGGAGCATGAATCTCCAAAGCGGGCAAAAGAGCTTGGCGGTACCACTTTGGGCTATTCAGTCGCACGGCAGGCGCCTAACGGCATTATTCATCTGATCACCACCATGAACCAGCCGTGTCTGCATTTTGAATTGAATGAAGCGTGGATACTTGGTGATTACGAAACCGTAAACAATGACACAGAACTGATGCGTTCAACAGCGGCATCTATCAGCAATGTTCAGGAATATAAGGAATATGATCAGAACAAGAACCTGCGCTGCACCTGGTCCGCCGGACTCGCAGATGACGGCCGCTACCTGCTTCATGGAACGGAAACCTGGTATCATCCCAATGGTAGTGTACAGTACCAGGCAGAATACAACCTGGGACAAAAACAGGAAGCTGAAACCTTGTGGGACATCAAGTGCAAGAAAATCTGGAGCTGGGATCACAAATCCAATGGCGAAAGTGTATGGACGCACTACTGGCCCAACGGACAGAAAAAAGCCGAATCCACCTGGATCAATTTTGTCTGCCAGGGCAAAGCCCGATACTGGGACAGGGATGGAAAACTTTTGGGTACAATGACGTTAAAGGATGGATTTCCGGTTGAATAACATTTCCGGTCAATGGATATTACACCCTTTCTCGTTCCCAAACTCCTGTTTGGAAACGCAAAAATTACAATGTAGAGAACGGTCCCGAGATCGTTCCCTACAAAAATAATAACTGGTGCCACGACTCGAATCGTAGCACCAGTTGTCTATAATTTATATCTCACGTCTCACGTTTGGCGTCTCACTTGATCAGCGCCATCTTTTTACTCTCACGATATGATCCAGCAGTCAGCGTATATACATACACCCCGCTCGCAAGGCTGCGGCCATCTACTTTAACCGAGTGCGTCCCCGCGGATTGCCACTCATTCACCAGAGACATCACCTCGCGCCCGGTAATATCGTACAGTTTCAGCTCCACTACTCCCGCCTGCGGCAGGCTGTACCGCACCGTGGTCTCGGGATTAAAAGGGTTGGGATAGTTCTGCTCCAATTCAAATCCCGTTGGTAGTTGCGCGTCATCCTCCTCCACCTCAGTCGCCGTATGACTGACAAAAAAGGCGTTGGTGTTTGAGCTCCACAGGCTGTCCCCTGCGATATTTTTTGCAAGGACTTTCCAGAAATACGTTTGTCCCGCTTGCAGAGACTCGGTATCAGGGATGGTATAGGTGGTATCCAAAATACCGCTGCAAATGAAAGGATCACTAAATTGCTCATCAGTAGACAGGTATAGGTCATATTCGATTTCCCATGGGTAGCAGATGCGTACGTTGCTCGATTTCTGCCAGGAAAAGGTCGGCCAGGTGGATTGCAGGGTTTTATCATTTGCAGGAGTTATTAGTTGATAGTATCCTAATTGATGTACTATGGGTTCAGCAGGAAAATACTTTGCATATACCTGAAATATTGATTCAACATGACTACTTTCCCATGTAATCACAATTTTCCCATCTGATAATCTTGCAATACATGGCCCCATCTGAAACTGATTTGTATTAGTATTAATATGAAATTCATTACCTTTTTGGCTGCCGTCGGTATTAAACATTTGCGCGTAAATTTCTGTAAAAGGTCCACCTTGACCATAACTTTCCCAACAAACTATGAAACCACCACTTGATAACGAAGAAATATAAGGATTAGCTTGGTAATTATATGTATATGTATTAACCTGAAATTCTTCACCCTTCCGTGTTCCATCTACATGATACATTTGAGCAAATACACCATCACATGATCCATCTTGATATAAACTAGACCAGCTGATTACAAAACCCCCATCTTCTAATGCTGTTATGACTTGCTGGTTCTGATTATTATTCGTATATGTATTTACCCGAAATTCATCTCCCATTCTTTTCCCATCAGCATGAAACATCTGTGCATAAACACCCCAACCTGATCCATCTTGTCCACTACTTTCCCAGCAAATCACAAATGCACCATCAGAAAGACATGAAATACTTGGATTCATCAGGGTATTATCTGTATATGTGTTTACTTGAAATTCATCACCAATCCTGCTAGCATTTGAATCAAACAATTGCGCACATATCTCAGAACCAGTTCCGTCCTGATCATCATAGCTTTCCCAGCATATCACAAATCCTCCATCAGAAAGGGCCACAATTGAAGAATGCCACTGATTATTCTTAATATAGCTATTTACTTGAAATTCTTCACCTGCAGGTTTACCATCAGCATAAAACATTTGTGCAAAAATGCCCCCATCTTCCCCATCCTGTTCCTGACTTTCCCAACAAATTACAAATCTTCCATTAGTAAGTACTGCAATATGCGGATCCGTTTGACTGTATTTTGTATATGTATTTACCGGGAAATGGTATCCTTGCTTATTAGCTTTTGAATCAAAAATTTGTGCATAAATACCATAATCTGCACCATCATAGTCTTGAGAACTTCCCCAGCAAACCACAAATCTACCATCAGATAATGCAGCTATAGAAGGAGACCATCCATCTTTACTTGTATTCACCTGAAATTCCTGATTATACGATATTTCCTGGCTCAAAAGTGTAATTACGAAACTTAATACAATAAGAATGATCAAACGTGTTTTCATGATTCGCTCCAATTAACTATTTACTGTATTAAAGGGCCGGTGCTTCGATACGCGCGTCCGTTTTACGGACTCGTACTCAGCAACCGGCTCTTGCTTTTCTACAAAACCTACCTCACCAAAGCCATCTTTTTGCTCTCACAATAATCTCCCGCAGTCAGCTTATACACATAAACTCCGCTCGCAAGGCTGCGACAATCAACTTTTATTGAGTGAGCTCCCTCGGCCTGCCACTCATTTACCAGCGACATCACCTCCCTACCGGTTATATCGTACAGTTTCAGCGCCACAGGTCCCGCCTTCGGCAAGCTGTACCGCACCGTGGTTACGGGATTAAAGGGATTGGGATAGTTCTGCTCCAACGCAATTCCCATCGGGAGTTTCGCGGCATCTTCCACCTCACTCGATATATGTTTTGCAAAAATATCCCAACCTGAATCATTAGGTTGCATACTCATCCAACTTATCACAAAATCTCCATTTAATAATGCAGTAACACAGGGACGACCTTGTGAACCTATTGAATAACTATTAACTTGGAATTCATACCCCATTTTACTGCAATCAGAATAAAAACGTTGAGCAAAAACTCCAGATCTAGAATTATCCTGTTCACTACTTTGCCAACATATAACAAAATTACTATCTGATAGAACTGAAATTTTTGAATATGCTTTTTCACACATAGTGTTAGTATTTACTTTAAAAGAATCATCATATTTTGTTATATTATCATAAAAACGCTGCGCATAAATACTTGTATATTTTTCATTAATTCGACTTGCCCATGATACCAATAAACTCTTGTCAGCAAGTGTCACAATATCGTATAAATATTGATTATTTTCATAATTTTCAACCAACTGCAATTCATTGCTATCTTTAGTACCAAACTCATTAAAACATTGAAAATATATTCTCCAGTCTCTGTAATCCGGATTGCCACCATTCCAAAACACAACAAACCCGCCATTGGATAATCTTCTTACAATAGGTTTAACTTTGTAACTTTTAATATTTGTATTTACTTTAATTTCCTCACCTTTTTTATTACCATCAGAATTAAAGCACTGTAATTTAACATCCCAGCTTGTCACATTGTATTCACCACTTAACCAACAAATTGCATAATCACCATCTGATAAGCTTGTAATATTTGGATAAAATTGATTATATGTTTCGACAGTATTTACTTGAAAGTCGCTTCCAATAACAGAACCATCAGTACTCAACTTTTGTGCAAATATTCCAGATCCTGAACCATCCTGATACATACTTTCCCAACAACAAACAACTAATTCTTTATTTTCTAGTACAGCAACGCAAGTTTCATCCTGATCATACTTTACACTATTAGTTATTTGATACTCACCATTTCTTTTACTACAATCAGCATTAAAATTTTGAGCAAATATTTCAGTACTAGCATCTTTAACTTGCTCAAAACTAGTCCATATAATCAAAAAACTGCCATCTGAGAGGGTTGTTATACATGGTTTCCATTGAAAACTTTTAGTAAATGTATTTACCTGAAATTCCTGATTATAAGGAATGCCCTGGCTGAAAAGTGTAACTGCAAAAATCAATACAATAAGAATGGTCAAACGTGTTTTCATAATTTTCCCTCAAATAGATTTATCCTTATGGATATAGCAATTTTGTTCAAAATACATACCAGAACACAATACATTGTTATTATTGGACTTGGGCAGTAAATAAATAAACGGGCTATGCAAATATTTCATAGCAGTGTATTTTTTATCTGTGTTTATCCGTTTGAATCTGTGGTTAATTAAATATGTAGGGAACGGTCTGAGACCGTTCCCTATAATAATTAACTATATCTAAAAGTGTAAATCCGTGTTATTCGTGTTCTATTATATTATTTAAAAATCCCGATACCAAAATTACAGTTGCGGCACATCTCGATCGAGTCGCGATTGCGCAGCAGGCGTGTGCGGAATCCCCGGTATTTGCCATTGCCCCAGATCTCCAACAACCCCTGTTCCCCAATCGTACCAGTGGCGTGGTCACCGTTCTTGTCAAAACAGCACGGCACCACCAGGCCGTCCCAGTCCACCAACGTTGTTAGCCACGGTCTGGGACAAGCGCCTTTGCCCTTCTTGACGCTGAATCCCTCTTCGGTAACATCATAGCGCCGATACTTGTCATTTTCCGGCAGCCATTCACGCGCTTCTTCCAGTGTCATCACCTGCGTGGTTTTAATGAGGAGCCGGTCCACCTCCAACTCTTTTGCCAGTTTTTTCATCTCGTCTATTTCATGCTCGTTATGCTTCATCACCAGAAACTGTGCAAACAAGTAAGGCGTTTTACTCTTTAATTGCTTTTTTGCATCAACCAAATTACGGATTCCCTGTTTGACCGTCTCCAGGTCTCCATTGCGACGGTAATGCGCGTAACTCTCTTGTGTTGCACCGTCAAGCGAGATGATCATACTGTCCAGCCCGCTCATCACAGTCGAAACAGCCATCTGTTTATCAAAGTAATGCGCGTTGGTACTGGTATTGACATACACACCCCTGTCTTTGGCATATCGCACAAACCGGTTAAACTCTTTATTCAAATACGGTTCACCCTGCGAATAAAGGGTTATATATATGATCTTGTCCGCAACCTCATCCACAACCTTGCGGAATGTTTCAAAATTCATCATACCGCGGGGACGCTCCATGTCTCCACATCCGGTTACGCACAAGGGACACTTTAAATTACATATATTGGTCGGCTCTATATTGACTATAGGCGGCACGCCCCATACAATGTTCTTTTTCAATATAGCAGAGAGCAAAAATGAGGTTAATATCTTGAGTGCGTTCCACAACCGTTTCCAGGTCAATGTCCGTAAAACTCTGCTTATTGCTACTTCTTTTCCAATACCCACATCCAGTTTGTCCCAAAAGGACTGCATCCGTTTTTCCATATGTTGATAAAACTCGTTATGATTAAAAATGATTTAACAAATGTAGAAAATCCTGACGCCAGATGCAATAAAAGTCTCATGCCATACTGTTAATAACGTAGCAAAAGCAAACATCAAAATTATTTGATTTCATCATCAATTATACGTACTTTTTCAGATGAAACGTTTATTTATGGGTAACGTATACCCTTTTTAATATATAAACAGGGTCAATTCATGAAAATCACAGCGCTTATAAACAATATTTACTCAACAGTCATCATTACTATTGCTTTAATAGGATTGGTTCTGTTATTTACTCCACTTGCTGAAAATTCATCGGATACAACGATCACTCAATGGATTAAACTGCGCGGAGATCGCCAGGTCAGTGATGATCTGCTGGTGATTTTTATAGATCAGAATGATATCGAATCCCTGCACGGTTGGCCCATTACTCGTGACTATTACGGATACCTGACACATATCCTGCAGAATGCCGGAGCTAAAGTCATTGCCTTTGATCTGCTTTTTGATACTCATGATTCCCGCTATCCTGAATTTGACGAGGCCTTTGCGGATTTTATCCAATCCGCTGACCGGGTTTGCCTGCCCATGGCGTTTACGGATCTTGAACAAAACACGTTTACCAATTCACCTTTTCCACACCCATATATCGGTCAGGAACCACGCAATCCCATTAATATTTTTAAAGAGAATTGCAAGGCAACAGGATTCAGCAATATGGGCAGCGATGCCGAAACACGTCAAGTACCATTAGTTGCATACCAGAACGAAAAACCAGTCTATTCCTTCGGACTCGAAATGGCGCGTTTATTTCTGAATGTATCCACAGACAATTTCTTAATGACACGAAAAGATATTGAATTCAAACCGGATTCGGGAAAAGCAATCCGCATTCCAATCGGGCCATCGGGAGAATTTCGTCCCGATCATTTTGGCAGTATTGAAAACCTCAACGCCATCAGCTTTGTAGATCTGTTACAGCAATATCAAGAAAATCCTGACTTGTTGGATGTTAAGGACAAACTGGTGCTTATCACGGTTACGTCTCCCGGTCATGCACCGCTAAAAGTCACTCCCCTGTCGAATGCATTACCGGCTTCACTGGTACATCTGACTGTTGCAGAGAATATCATATCAGGACGTTTTATTCGCATTGCACCCTTGTGGGCGCAGGCATTGATCATTTTTATAATAGCCGCACTGTTAATGATATTATATCAAAAACCAATTAAATCGTTCATTATTTTCATCATTGCCGGTATAATTCTAGTATTATTCATCTCTTACATTTTATTTTCAGCATTACAAATCATATTCCCCTGGATGCTTCCTTTTGTAGTTTGGACTATTTCTGCTATATTCATAATATCGCTCAAAGTAATCCGTAAAGAACAACACCTTACCTCCCATCACGATCTTTTACAGCAGCAAATCTTGAGCAAAGAACAAGCATTGCAGGATGCAAAGGCACAGTTTGAAAAAGAACAAAACAAGAGTGAAAACATAACCACCTCTATGCAGCAGGAGATCCAAAAACTGGAATCTCAAATTCGTGACCTGCAAACATACGACAATCCTCAGTCTGCACCCGTCACAGTCGGATTTACAAATATTATCCATACCAATGGCAGTCCCATGCAAAAAGTGCTCGAATTAGTGCAAAAAGTTGGTTCGGATGATATCCCCGTTTTCATCAAGGGCGAGACCGGCAGCGGTAAAGAACTCATTGCAAAGGCAATCCACAACAGCGGTCCACGTAAATCCATGTCTTTTGTCGCGGTTAACTGCAGCGCCCTGCCGGACACGTTATTAGAGAGCGAACTCTTTGGGCATGAAAAAGGCAGCTTTACCGGGGCCCAATCGCAACGCAAAGGCCGCTTTGAACTGGCGGATAAAGGTACACTTTTTCTGGACGAGATCACTGAAACCTCTCCCGCGTTTCAGGCCAAGCTGTTGCGGGTATTGCAGGAAGGTACCTTTGAACGGTTAGGTAGTGAAAAGACCCAGAAAACAGATGTACGGGTCATTGCCGCATCCAGCAAAGATATTGAAAAAGAGATAGAACAGGATCGATTTCGTGTGGATCTGTATTATCGGCTCAATGGATTTCCAGTACAGCTTCCACCCTTGCGGGAACGTCGACAGGATATCCCCCTGCTGGTTCAGCATTTTATTGATAAACATGGCTATCAATCCATAACCGGATTTTCAGAGCAGGCTATGAATCAACTGCAAAACTATTTATTTCCCGGAAATGTACGCGAGCTTGAAAACCTGGTTCGTCGTGCAGCCATTATGGCCCAAAGTGACAATCGGCAAATCATACAAAGCAGTGATCTTCCCCAGGAAATCCAGCTATCTGTTCAAAATGATCCAGTAGGTACATTTGTTACCTTTGAAGACCAGGTTCTTGAATCATTGCGAGCGTTACAGTTTTCCCATTCAGCAATCAGTAAAACCGCCAACCTGATGAACAAAGATCGGGGTACCATTACCGATTATTATCGAGGTATCTGTTTTGAACATTTTGTAAATGCTGATTTTGATATAAACAAAGCCGCAGACACAATCGCCTATGCATTACCGGAAGACGCAGTGTCCAAAGTTAGATCCAAATTATCCGATTATATAAACAGTCTGGATATTCCCGCCGAAAATACACCCGACGATTTAAAAAAGATGCCGTCATTCAAGGGATTACCACAAAAATATCATCATTATGCTGAAAAAATTATAACGTATTTTCAAAACAAGGATAATTAATATTGGTCAAATGCGGGAAAATCCCGCATTTATCATTAATCCCGCATTTGGCAAGAACACATAAAGCAACCATAAGCCCATAATAAACTGTCGGTTAATGCGCAAAAATTATTTGGCACCGATGTTGCCTGACATGATGTGAAAAACAAAACCTGTTACAACAAGGAGATCATCATGTTACGTATCATTTCAATTATCACTTTAATTTCAATCGCGGTATTGGGAATTGTATCCATGGCTTATTCAGAAACATATCAACGTTCAACCGGTATTGGCTTTCGCGGTTCATATTGGACGGGTAATGATACTGAATCACAGATCATTGTTGAAGATTATTATCATCAAACCAATGTTGATATTGAAGGTGCAGGCGGATGGATGTCTTTTTATACACGCGTGGCTCCCAATATGATGCTTGAATTCAGCCTGGGCAGCATGGGAAAAGCGGAAACACAGTCCATTGATTTTTTTGGCGAGGATGTTAAAGCAGAAGCAGTAACCGGCGCGTTATTAGGATTACATTACGAGTTGTTTCCCTTTAGAAACATAACCGCTTTTAAACCATATCTGTCCGCTGGAATGGGTCCTTATTGGCTCAGTGACATTAATGTTCAAAACCGCGATTTTACAGATAATAATAAAGTAAATATCAAAACCCGGTTACGCGGTGGTGGTTATACGGGTGCAGGTATGAATTTCATGTTCTCAAATTGGTTTGGTCTCAACTTTGACATCCGCTATCACTTTATCAACTTTAATCCCATGCACAAATACAGCGGTTGGGATTACGGTTTGGGTATCAATTTTTATTGGGGAGAATTCACCCCCATAATCAAATAACACAGGAACGGGAATGAGGAAGAAAATAACACAACGTATCTTGATAATCATGTTAATTGGAGCATCACACATGTTTGCGCAGGGAATGGTCAGATCTTCAGGAATTGGCTTTAGAGGCGGATTCTGGGATGTAGACAGCAAAACCGGTAACCTTCAGGTATCTTCCTCGGGTACAAATGCAGATGTCAAGGTGATTGGTGCCGGTGGCAACATGTACTTTTTTTCACGCGCATACGACAATGTGTTCTTTGAAATGAGCATTGGTGGTACTTCAAATGTAGATATCAAGGACAGAGGTGTTCAGGATGATGTTAAAGTCGAAACAATCATCCCCTTTCTCATTGGTTTACGTTACGACTTTATATCAAACCGGGTTTCCGGTGCGTTTCATCCCTATGTAACTGCCGGTGTAGGGCCTTATTGGTTGACAAATGTAGATACAAAAGCTGCTGACAATTCTATTATTGATTCGACTATCGATGGAGTCAATATCGACCTGGATGTAAATAATTTAAACAATTCAGAAACGACTGTAACCAACAAACAGGATTTTGGAGCATATTTAGGAGTAGGTACCAATATTGTACTGGCAAGCTGGTTTGCACTCAATTTTGATACCCGTTACCATTTTGTAGATATGGATTCAGAATACGACTATAACGGCATGCAATTTACCATGGGTTTCTCATTCATGTGGGGACAAAAACGCGAGGCCATCAAAGTACTGGGAACGCAGTTACTGGTCTCTGACATTTATCCTGCATATTATCAGTTTTATTCTACATATCCCATTGCCATGGTCACTGTAAAAAACATGCTGGGACAGGAAGTAGAAGTCAATGTACGCTGTACCGTTCAAGGATATTCCGAACGTCCCAAAGACAGCGGATTTGTAAAATTAGAAGGCGGTGAAACCCGCAACATACCCGTGACCGCCTTTTTCGGCCCACGATATCTGGATATATCCCAAAGTAAAACGGCAATTATTGATCTGGATATTGAAGCGCGGGCAGCGGTTACATACAAGCAAAACCTGAGTCAGGAAATTGTTATTCATACCCGCAATGCCTGGAGCGGAGACATGGAAAAACTGGGCTATTACCTGAGTCCCGAAGATCCACAGATTCTTGAACTGGCCAGATCCATAGCGGCATCTGTTCAATCAGATAAAAACACAACAAATCGTAATTTTGAAATTGCTCGTGCTATATTTCAAGAATTGAATTCCAGAAACATCCGATATCTTTCTGATCCCAATATTGTGTTTTATCAGGATGACCGGGTACAGTTTGCTCAGGAAACCCTGGAATTGGGTCATGGTGATTGCGACGATCTGGTAGTACTGTTTAGTTCGTTACTGGAAAGCGTAGGAATCAAGACCGCGTTTGTTGAGGTCCGTGATCCCGAAAAAAACATTGCGCATCTTTATCTGCTTTTCAACAGCGGGCTCGATGTGTCTCAGGGTAAATTGATCAGTACAAATGAAAAACGTTATATCGTTCGCGAGGACCCGTCCGGTATCCAACAGGTGTGGATCCCTGTGGAAACCACCCTGATCTCAAAAGGCTTTGAAGAAGCATGGAAAACCGGCGCCTCAATATACCTGGAGGAAGGTATTTTGAGAAACGGGTTGGCAGAACAATGGGTCAAAATCATTGACCAATTTTAATATTGAGGCATATTATGAAAAAAGCATTCGGTTTGTTGTTTATTTTATTATTATCCCAATTTACGTTTGCAGATGTTACCATCAGCAATGTTGATGGAGATGTCAGAGTCCGGCGTGGGCTTGATGAAAACTGGACTAAAGCTGCAAATGGGATGATATTAAAAGTTATTGATACTATCCTCACCCTTGAGGGAAATGCAGACCTTGAAATGAACGATGGAACCATCTTTCACCTGGGAAGTAATTCCATACTTGACATTGGTGATTTGCGGCGCATTACCAAACGGGAAATGTTTCTCTATCTCATGTCATCCAAAGTCGACAAAATTGCACCCAGAGAAGATAAAGCAAAATTACGGGTGGGCAACGTCAGTGTTGTTCATGGTGAAATGAAAACAACTATAAATAATACAGAATCACAGGAAAACACACAATCCTGGAATCAGGAATTCAATGGCGCATTGGCCTTGTACAATCAACAATTTTATACCAATACAGTTGTCAAGTTGAAAAAAATATCAAGCAAGACCAATACTACAACAGATTGTGGAAAGATCAATTACTATCTGGCGTTAACATTTGAAGAATTAAATGAACCTGGCCAGGCTATTGACGCATATCAAGCTGCGCTTAAACAATGCCAGGCTTGTGAAAATACCGATACACAAATTTTGAACCAGATTGAATCAGCTTTGAGACGTTTAAAGATATAGCGCTATAGTGATATCCGACGGGATATCACGAACCCGGGTTCTCTTTTAAAATTATCATCAATATATGGATAAGATTAAAGGAGAAACAATGAAACAACTGATTATCATTTTATTGGCAGCATTTCTGACATTTAGCTGCAATATATCAGACAATATATACAATGTCGATCATATTCAGGCATCAGCCGAGTCAGATTTTACATATACATTGTCCTCAATGGGGAAAAACAGACTGGTTCTGTATGCAGTCAACGGACCGGTAGTGGTTACCGGTATAAATGAGACAGATTCTGTCCGAATATCCGGAACAAAACGTGTCGAGTCAGAGAGCAAAGCAGACGCATTGCATTATCTTGACGATATGTATATCGATATCTCTGAAGAAGATCAATCTCTCTATGTACAGACACGCCAACCGGATGACTCTCAGGGCCGCAGTTATTTTTCAAGTTACCAGATCCAAATTCCGGAAAACTGGTCAACAGCGCTTGTTCTGGTCAATGGGTCGATTCACGCAAACACCTTGCATGCGCATACCCAGGCCAGGATTGTAAACGGAGATATCTATCTCGACGAAATCTATGGTGGTCTGAATGCCACGGTAACCAATGGCAGTATCAATGCAAACGTAAATGTACCGGAATATTGCGAACAAAATTTCAAAACTGAAAACGGATCTATTTCACTTACCATTCCACAGAGCACATCTGCCTGGCTCTATGCATCCGTAAACAATGGAATGATTCAAGCAAGCGGGTTAACAATTGACCCGAATAAACTTCCTACACGGGCATTGCAGGAACAGCTCGGAGACGGTAAAAGCACAATAACATTAAGCAGTACAAACGGCAACATTAACCTGGTTGGCAGGTGATTAATCCATTCAAATCATCACGCACAGGAAACGTATGTCTATACATGAACAAATTAATGGAGAACATTCATGAAACGCATCATTAACATTCTTTTCATCATCTTTTTGTGCATCAACGCGGTTTTCGCCGAGGGAGATTTCTCAACCCTGCGTGGATTCGTTACCGACGAGGCAACCGGTGAAGCGCTCATTGGGGTCAATGTATTTTTTAAAGACACCTATATCGGTTGCAGCACAAACAACAGCGGGTACTATGTGATCCCCAAAATCCAACCGGGGAGATATGAACTGGTTATTTCCATGCTGGGTTATGATATTTTCAGCAAAACATTAAATATTAAAACAGGTGAAAATCTCCAGATCAATGCAGTTTTGAGTGAAACCGCCTTGTTGGGCGAAACGGTAATTGTTTCGGCAGATTCGGTACCGACGGTTGAAAAAATGTATCGTAAATCCATATCAAAAATTGAGATCAATCCCATGCAGCTCAAACGCGTGCCACAAATCGCAGAAGCGGATTTGATGCGTACATTGGTGACCTTGCCGGGTATTTTACCCTTGTCAGACTATTCATCGGCATTGTATATTCGCGGGGGCACCCCGGACCAGAACCTGATCATGCTGGATGGTACCGATGTATATAATCCCGAGCACGCATTCGGTTTATTTTCAACATTCAATACCGATGCCATCAAACATGTGGATGTGCACAAGGGTGGTTACGGTGCGGAATATGGTGGACGCCTTTCTTCCGTACTGGATATAACCAACCTGGACGGAAACCGTGAACGTTTTGAAAATACCACGTCTATCAGCTTATTGTCGGCAAAAACAACAGTCCAGATGCCGGTGGGAAAAATCGGCTCTATTTCCGGCTCTATCAGAAGGACATATTTTGACCAGACCGTAGGAAAAATGATGGATGATATTCCGGAATATTATTACTGGGATGGAAATATTAAAGCCTTTTTTGAGCTGGATGATAGTAATCGCCTCACCATCAGCACCTATGGAGGGAATGATGTGCTGAACCTGACTTTTAACAACGAATCTACAGAATCCAGTGGATTTCATTATGACTGGGGAAACCAGACTTCAAGCGTGCGCTGGACCCATATATTTTCACCGAAATTGTTTTCCAATTTTTGGCTTACAGGCAGTCGCTTTAGTTCAGATTTTGAAATGCCCATGTTTTACGTCAGTGAAAAAAATGAGCTTCAAGATTTAACCATGAAGGGTAATCTTGAATATTATCTTTCTTCTCATTTCTCAACCAAATTCGGATTTGAACAAAAATATTTACAGAATAAATATGATCAATATGTAAAAGACCAGGGTGCAATCAAGATCCTAATGGAGCCTACCCATACTGTGGGTTATGCAAAGGTTATATGGACTCCGAATCCTATCTGGAACATTGAAACCGGTCTAAGATATAATCATTTCAGATCCGATAAAAATTTTAACAATGTTGCACCAAGATTTTCTTTAAAATACCGGTTGAGTGAAAAAGCAATGATCAAAGCCGCTACCGGCAAGTATTACCAGTATCTGCATCGTATGCCACGTTTTTTATTTTCAGATATCTGGACGGTTGCCAACCAGTATCGCGATGTATCCAAGTCCAATCACTTTATTTTGGGATACCAACACGAGATCATGCAGGATGTAGAACTTGAAATAGAAACCTTTTACAAAGAATATAACAATTTATTTTCCATCAATAACAACATGGGTGCCTATGTAGAACCCGCTTATTATGATGAGAATGGATATCCTGTCTATGACGAATCTACCCGCGGTGTTTTTAATCGGGGTGACGGGGATTCCTGGGGTATGGAATTGCTGCTGCGCAAGAACTTTGGCCGCATCAGCGGATGGATTGGTTACTCGTACTCCAAAACAGAATATACAGTAGACAATATCAACAAGGGACGCCCCTTTGCACCCAGACATGACCGCAGTTCAACATTAAATATTGTTGCCAATTATTCTCGCAGAATGTGGGGCGGCAATATGATATTTGGTTCAAACTTTGTCTATTCTACCGGTCAGCCATATACAGAGCCCGGCTCTCAATACGTAATCGCCCGTTCTCCCTATTCGCCGGGCAGAAATGTAGAATTTGCACCGACTCTGATCAACAATGTGCGTTTGCCCTATTACGCCCGCCTTGACCTGAGCATGACCTGGCAAAAACAATTCACAACCTGGATGCTTGAGCCCTTTTTGCAGATATATAATGTGGGTAACCGCCGTAATGTATGGTTCGTGAATTATGATTACGACAATGGAAAACCGGATTTTGAAGAGATTTATATGCTTCCCATATTGCCAACATTGGGCGTTAATGTACACTTTTAACTGGAGAATACATAATGAAAACAATTAAATTAATAACATATATATTGCCTGCATTACTTTTGATAGCTTGCGGTAAAGCAACAATGGAACCCAGCAACAGCGGGTTTGAATCTAAAATCGTTATAGAAGGATTTTTGGCGGCAGGGAATCCTATCAAAGATATACGGATTACACGCAATGTACCCGTAGGGACTGATTTAAACAACACAAACTTGATTTCGGATCCAAACACAACCCAGGTTCTGCTTACCAACGAAACGGATAATATCACGTATGACCTGGCATTTCATTCAACAAACAATGGATCTTTGGATGATTATTACTGGTATTGCACGGATAATAGTGTTCTGGTCGAGAATGATAAAACCTACAGCATTCAGGTATCAGCAGTTATCGATGGAAAAACTCTGAATGCATCATCCACAACGACAGTACCCTCTGCCACCTTTAAAATTGCAGATATCAATTATACGGAACTGCAATATCGGCAAAAAGATGAAAACAATGAGGTGTTAGAATTTATGGTCACATTCGATCATGCTGTTGGTTCTGATTTTTACATGATGGTAGTCAATGCCATGGATGCAGAGCTTGATTCCTTTATCTATGACAATCCCATAGAAAAGTTGGATGAGCAAGATGTAATTGATCATTATAATGATTACATTGATGAATACAACTATATCATCAATATTGATGACACCCCCGGTCAAACCGATTTCAGGGTCTGGTGGTCTGATCTCTGGTTTTATGGCAGACACCAGATCAATCTCATGGTGGTGGATGAAAATTACGGCAAATTCATTGATACCTATGAGGATGTGCAGGAAGATGATGGCAATTTTCACGAACCCATCTTTGCCATTGAAGGAGACGGTATTGGTGTATTCGGCTCTTTCGTTGCGGACACAACCTGGATAACAGTTACACGATAAAATCTTAATGTCCGGTTTCTGGCTCTCTTGTCAGAAACCGGTTTATTATTAAATAAATCAATCCAAGTTATTTAATTTCAAAATTTTATGACCCTCAAATACAGTAATTATATATATAATATCAGCAGATATTTTATAAACAAGTCTAAAATTTTTAACTATTATTTCACGAATTTGTGAATTGTTAAATTCTGGAACTTTCCGTCCCCTATAAGGTGATTCAGCAAGCGAGTCATCTTTTTCAAGCAATAAATTTACAAAATTCTTTGAGCGTTTAGGATTCTCTTTTGCAATAAAATCATCAATTAATAAAAGTTTATCTAGTGCTTCTCGAGTCCACCTCACTTGCATTATTACGATTCCCCCTGTGATTAATCAATTCTTCTCTCAATTCCTGAGTACTATAGACTTTATTGGATCCTGCATCAGCAATTCCCCTCTCAACGGATTGAATAAATGATCTCACCGCAACAAGCTCATCATATTCGGTTGGTGATAGCAGCACACCCGCAGGTCGTCCATTTTGTGTTATGATTAATGGATGATTCGTTTCTCTTACACTTTTTAACCATTTTGACAAACCTGCTTTAAATTCACCAACAGGAATAATATCTTTGGAAATATTTAATCCATTCATCTAAAACTCCATATTTAGGTCCAAATTTAGACCTAAATATAAGCAGAATCCCAACAACTCACAAGTAAAATTAATCTTAATAATCCGGATTCACTTTTGGCATCAATGCACCCGCCTCTTTTTGCCAGAGATGTAACATATTCTGCAATTCCTCAACTTTATCCGGACGATCAGCTGCAAGATCATGATGTTCACCCACATCCTCTTTGAGATTATAGAGTTCTGTCTTTTCCTCGTGATACAGCTCGATTAGCTTCCAGTCCCTTGCTCTTACAGTTGCTCCCGGAGTCCATGCGCTGCCATGATAATGCGGATAATGCCAGTACAACGCCTTCCGGTCCAGCCGTTCTGCTCCATTCAGCAAAGATACCAGACTTTTTCCATCAACATGCTGCTCCGGTATAGCCGGTATCCCCGCAAGCTCGAGCATGGTAGGATAAAAATCCATGCTGATAACCGGTTCATCACTTTCAAAAGACTGTTCTCCGGGTGTTCGTATAATTAACGGCACACGGATACCGCCTTCATAACACCACCCCTTGCCTGCTCTGTAGGGCAAATTGGCAGTTGGTGCATCCCGATTTGGATAAAGGGATGCCAACCCACCATTGTCCGATGTAAATATGACAACCGTATTCTCTGAAAGGCCCAACTCTTCAAGTTTATCCAATACTCTGCCTACATTTTCATCCATTGCATAAAGCATAGAGGCATAATCAGCCCGATTTTGGATCTGACGGGTGTGGCCCGCGTATTCAAAAATATACACTGGTGCATCAGTTTCAGGAAGCGCAGTCGCCTTGGCCTCAAATTTTGCTAAATGTCGTTTACATGCTTCTATGGGAGTATGCACAGTATAAAATGCAAGATACAATAAAAAGGGATTGCTGCCTTTTTCTTCCAGAAATCGAATTGATTCATTGGTCAACCGGTCAGTGAGATACTCACCTTCCGGGCCATCCGGCAAATTGGGAATTTTATAAGGTACGTAATAACCGTTAGGCGGGGATCCCACATGGTGCCCACCTTTATTGATATCAAAGCCCTGATCTTCCGGGAAATAACCCTTGTCACCCAAATACCATTTACCGGCGAAAAAAGTCTGGTAACCGTTTTCATGTAAAGCTTCCGCAATGGTCTTTTCTTCAAGGGGTAGTTCGTGTTTGTCCTGGGGACCTAAAAGCTTGCGATCTTTGGGGTCGTTCCCCGGAATCCAGTCCGTTATGTTTAACCGGGTGGGATATTTACCGGTCATGATTGACGCGCGTGTGGGTGAACAAACAGGACACGAGGCATACGCTTCCGTGAATCGCGTACCAGACGCGGCAAGTTTATCCAGATTTGGGGTTTCATAAAAGCGACTGCCGTAACATGATAAATCTGATATCCCCAAATCATCTACCAGAATGAATAAAAAATTAGGTTTGGATTTGTGTAGTAAAGAACACCCGGGCAGCATGGCAGCGCCCATACCTACACCGAGTGTTTTTAGAAAATGTCTGCGGGTAACCATGATGTCACCTCTTAAAATTGGATTTCTCCTGCCCCATCACCAACAACACATGCCAGCACAGGATTTTCAATTCCGGCTGCATCCCGGTCTTTATAATAAAGTTCCATTATCGATTCAACAAGACTTTTTCCATGTTCCGGTGTTGTCAATGCAATGACTACACCGCCAAAACCAGCGCCCATAATTCTTGCACCCAATGCACCATTTTTATTCAACAAATCTACCAGTCGATCAACCTCTGGAGTAGAAATCTCGTAATCCTCTGAGAGACTGGTGTGAGATGCATTGATCAGTTTTCCCATAGCCTCCATATCACCGGATTTTAAACAGGAAATGGATTGATGCACACGTTTGCATTCGGTAAATACATGTCTGAACCGGGATTTTATTTTAAATCCCTCTTTGGGTTCTACAATATGGTCACTGCGCATGATAGACTTGTACCTTTCAAACAATTCCTGTTCTGTGAGAGAAAAAAGAGTCAGAAATTCTTCAAGAGAATATGATTCATTCAAAGATTCCAAAAAATCTGTTACAAGCACATCCAAAGCTTTTTCTTCCATACCGGTATGCTCTGCATCTACATGACCAATATATTCAACAGGCTTGAACTGTTCCATGCGTTCAGCCGCAAAACGATTCAACAGGTCTACACCCATTCGGCATTCAAGTACTCTGCGGTTAAAAGCTTCACGCATTTCACCGCTTTTTTCTGCATGGACCAATGAATGAAAAATCATCAACTGCATACCTGAAGGTGCGGGTATGGGTTCTATCCGCAATGGATTAAAATCCATTTTTAAAAAAGTATTTTCTTTGCCTAACAAACTGGCAGCCTGGTCCATCCCACCACCAGCCGTTCCTACAAAATATTCGGCATGCGCACAAAGTTCAGCAAGCCTGCGTTTGTCCATTTCTATTTGATTTGCAACCAGAATAGCCAGTGCAGACACAACCACCAGCGCAGAAGAACTCGAGAGGCCTGCCGCTTTGGGCAGCGTGCCCGAGGCAATAGCTTTAAATCCTTTAAAAGCTATTTCTGTTTCTGCATAATGCTCTATAATACCTTTAACACCTGCTTTAATATAATTGCCCCAATGTCCTTTATCAAAAGGTGTAATTTCTGTACCAATATCAAATTCAACACTATCAAATGCTGCATCAACATTTGAAACGTTAACTGTTGATGACGATAAAGGAACAACGATCAAAACAATTTCTTTATCAATAGCGCAAGGCAGTACCGGACCCATATTGTAATCCGTGTGCTCACCAATCAGGT
Organism: bacterium; assembly: GCA_963693055.1. Taxonomy (GTDB): domain Bacteria; phylum Zhuqueibacterota; class Zhuqueibacteria; order Residuimicrobiales; family Krinioviventaceae. The sequence continues at coordinate 1,558,289 of OY843751.1, read as the reverse complement.
TCACACGGCCCGGGGCCTTGACGATCAGAACTTCATTATCCGGATCAAATTCCTGTTTGGCTGCCGCAATCAGGTCCGGATGATTTTTTAATATCGGATTATTTCCTGCCAACTTTTCAGTTAAATCTCTAATCTTCATGAGTAAAAAATCCACTCCATGGTTTCAATCAACCTACCTTTAATTTGCCAAAAACCTTTAATAATACTATTGCGCCAATAGTAGTCAAAGTTGTACTGATAACAGCACCAACAATTTGGCCGTACAACCAGAATCCGGTTGCAAATAATGCATTATAAACCGTAAACACACCTATAACCATACAAAAAATTTCTAATGCCAGCTGATGCTCAATAGGCTTGTGCCCTTCTTTATAAAGCAGTTCATTAATACGCGTCCATCCGTTTCCACCGGGACGTGTAAGTTTAACAAATCGTTTCAGGGTTTCATCATCTTCAGGACGGGTTAAAAAAGTCACAACCAGCCAGGTTATGGTAGTAATAATGATACCCGCTACCAACTGCCAATGTGACATCTGGTACCAGGCCGCTTCCATACCTGCCTCAGGTGCCTTGATTACCAGTTTAAAAAAGACGGCAACCACAAATGAAATAACCATTGCAGAAATCTCAGTATAGGCATTAATACGCCACCAAAACCAGCGAATGATAAAGATCAATCCTGTACCGGCACCAATCTGCAATAAAATATCAAATGCTTGTTTTGCATTTTGCAACCACAATGCAACAATAGCTGTTAATATCATTAATATTATAGTCAACCAGCGTCCTGCGCCAACCAGCTCTTTTTCAGAAGCATTGGGTTTTATAAAACGTTTATAAAAATCGTTAACAATATAAGATGCGCCCCAATTCAAATGGGTACCAATTGTAGACATGTAAGCCGCAATCAAAGAAGCTACTACAAGTCCAAACAGACCTTTGGGTAATAGTGTCATCATTGCAGGATACGCAATATCATCTTTAAGATAATAGGGATTTATATCCGGGAATCTTGCATGTATATCACTCAATTCCGGGAAAATAATTATAGAACTCAACGCCACAACAATCCAAGGCCAGGGCCGTAATGCGTAATGTGCAATATTAAAAAACAGTGTTGCGCCAATGGCATTCTTTTCATCTTTGGCAGAAAGCATACGCTGTGCAATATAACCGCCACCACCTGGCTCAGCACCGGGATACCAAACATTCCACCACTGAACAGCAATAGGAATAACAAACAGCGGAATTAAAACAGACAAGTCAGAAAAATCTGGAAATACACTCAATTTGCCCTGTAATGCTTCATGACTGATCAACGCACTAAAGCTTCCAATCTCGGGTTGTTTGACAGCTATTACTGCCGCAGCAACAGAGCCTACCATGGCAATTCCAAACTGGAAAAAATCGGCAAAAATCACGCCTCTCAAACCACCCAAAGTCGCATAAACAACAACCGCAAAAGATGCCAGAATAATTGTTGTATACTGGTTAAAACCAAACATTACCTCACCAATTTTAATTGCTGCCAGGGAAACGGTTCCCATAATCATAACATTAAAAAAGAGGCCCAGGTATATGGCTCGGAATCCACGCAAAAAGGCAGCCATTTTGCCGCTGTAACGTATCTCGTAAAACTCGAGATCTGTCATGACTTCAGACCGGCGCCAAAGTTTTGCATAAACAAACACCGTCAACATGCCTGTAAAAAGAAATGCCCACCAGGCCCAATTACCCGCAACACCATTATTTCTCACAATATCTGTTACCAAATTGGGGGTATCTGCGGAAAAGGTACAAGCCACCATTGAAACACCCAATAACCACCAGGGCATATTACGTCCTGACAGAAAAAACTCGGCACTGCTTTTGCCCGCCCTGCGGGATACCAGTAAACCAATGGACAAAACAATGACAAAAAATACAGCAAGAATAATCCAGTCTATGACATGAAACATATCCCATACCTCATTTGAAATTATCTGAAAAGTAAATTAATCTGTGTTTCTAAGATAACAAAATTTTTATTAAACGCTAAATAAAATTATATAACCCAGACCTTCTAGTTAAAATGTTCCCCAAGGGTATTATAAATAAGCGGACGTTTACCGGATGAAAGTGGCGGAATATGATCTACATACTCGAAGCAAAGTTGAGCATTCTTACCAATTAATTCCAGCAATCGATTTCCAAGAATTTCCTGATGATCAAATGCAGAGGTCACAACCAGCTTTAAAACATATTCATTTTCACTTGTCTGAACAAACTGATATTGTAACAAGTCTTTTTCATTTCCATGATCTGCAATCGCATTATTGATACTGCTAGGATATACGAGGGTCTTGTCTACAGCAAAAATGATTTCACGATATCGTCCATCAATCCTGCTCAAAGTTGGGTATAAATCGTTACATCGCCCTGTTGTCACCCAGCTAGCCAAATCCCCGGTATTATATCGTATCAAAGGCATGGCATGTGAAAATAGATCGGTAACAACTACCCTTCCGGTTTCACCCGGGTTAACAGGTTCATCCTTGTCCAGTTTCAACAATTCAACATAATAACTGGGAAAATTCACATGCCGCAAACCGCACCTGGGGCAATCATGAGCAATTACTCCCAACTCTACTGCCGCATAACGATCAAATATCGGGCAGCCAAAAACACGAGTGAATGTATTGCGCATATCTGTTGTCATGGGTTCGGCACTACAAACAATACCCTTAAATGTAAAATCCTGTGGGTCATCCCCCTTTTCCTCACAATATCTGGCTAACTGAATCAAAGCACCGGGATACCCAACAAGAAAGCGGTTTCGTCTGTTTTTTACAATTTTTCTTGATCTCTCATACCAGTTTCCATCAATACGTTTGGGATCAATTTTGCGGCAATTCTGCGAAAAAAAGTAAAACCAGGAGCGTTCAAACACACGCAACTGAACCATACGAGAACCCAGATTATACCCCGCCCACTCGTTAAAATATAAAATTTCAGCCTGCTGCCTTTTAATTTTATCTTGTGTCACATAAAATATAAAGGGGATGCCATATGATCCACTTGTAGACAAGGTGCCCAGATTGGGTCGATCATACGTATTCGAAATAAAGTCATCAAACCGCTTCCGTATCAAATCCTTTTCAATAACCAGCAGGCTGGCATAATCACTATTCAAATCATAATTCTGATAAAAGATTGTTGTTTCTTTGGCATGTTTGATCAAAGATTCAAGTCTGGTTTGCGCTTTTTTCCGGGCATTTAATGGGTCAGTAAATGCTTGAGATATATCATTATAATGTTGCCGCATTTCCCCATGATTTAACCGATCAAGTTTCCAGAAAATATAATTCCGCCAGAATGCAGAATACTTTTGAGTGATAGAAAAGTAACGATCAGAGACCTTCATTTACTCGCTTCTCCTACCCACATTATGGAATGATTTTACCAGATCAGTTATACAGCATTTGACTTGTAAATAACAAAATTTTACTTTTATTTCACCAATAAAATGCTGTTATTCAAAGATACATATTTTAATTTAATATACACTCTTTTCAGGGAAAAACAAAAAAAATCAAGGAGAAATGTTATGACCAGAAATCTAAAACGAATACTTCTGACCATATTGATCATCTCTTCCCCTTTAGAATTACTTGCAGATGACTTATTTCATCCACCTCATCAGCTATGGCAGCCGGAAAAAGATGATGTCTATCTACAAGAAGTTTCTCATAAAATCAAAAGTGAGAAACCAATAGAGTCGGTGGCGTTATTTAACGATAAAATTTATACGGTTATTGACTCTAAAATACATACACTTCTTAATAACGATTTTATACCAATGGATATTTCACCCCAAAATGTATCTCGACTTCAGGTCATGGGCAACAAACTGTGGGCATTGACTGACAAGGGTCTGTTCAGACTGGATAAATCCTGGAAGAGTATGATTAATGAACCGGTTGTCGACATGTGTATGCATAACGGAATGGTTCACGCTGCTACCCGCAATGATATCTACCAGCTTGAAAAAAACGAATTCGTTGATATTGAACCTAAAAACGGTTATTTATCAAGCGACATTACCGTAGTTATGGAAGACGGATCTCAGGTATTATCCCAGCCGGTTCACCTCGGCCCAATTCACAGGATCCAGTCCTACAGTGGTACGCTTTATATTCTACGTCCCGGAAAACTCGTACTATTTGATGGCCGCATTGTAAATGATACAGCTTTTGACTGGGGTATGCTGCCATCACGGAACACCAACGATATGAAGGCAATGGGAAGTCGATTATTTATTTCAACAGACCGGGGGTTGGCTGTATTGCGTGGAGCATCAATGACAACCCTGCAAGGTACCGATGGATTACCTAGCGAAAGCACAACTTGTTTGGCCCAGGGATTTGATCAGGATTTATGGATAGGCACTACTACCGGTGCTGTTCGCATGCTTAAAGATGACTGGCACTATTTTGGTCCTCAACTCTGGTTACCCGGTAATAACGTGCATGATATTGCCGTTGGGAAAAACAAAGTAGTTATTGCAACAGACAAGGGCCTGGGAATCATCTCTTATGAACCTTATACCCTTGCCAAAAAAGCAGACTATTATGAAAAGTTGATTGACAATTACGGACACAGACGCATGGGATTTGTACACCTCCTTTACTGGGGTGGAGACAATAAGGGCTGGGTCCGAGAAATCAGCGATAATGATGGCGGTCATACAGCTCCTTATCTTGCAGCCATGTGCTACAAATATGCGGTAACCGGTGATGAAACCGCTCGCGAAAAAGCAGTTGATGCTTTTAAAGCCATGGTCTGGCTGGATCAGATAACTCCTAAAAAAGGATTCATTGCACGTGCAATCTGGTCCCCCACAGGCGACAAGGACAATATGGCTACTGAAGGCTCGGGAGGGCTTCCGGCAAAATGGTATCCAGCAGAAGATGGGAAATGGTACTGGAAAGGTGACACCTCGAGCGACGAAGTAGATGCGCATATCTACTCGGTTTCGCTGTTCCATGATCTGGTAGCAAAAGGTGAAGAAAAAGAGCTAGCGGCACAACACCTGACCAATATCGCCACCCACATTTTAGAAAATGGCTGGATTTTAAAAGACATGGATGGTCAACCCACACGCTGGGGTCGTTGGGACCCTGATTACCTGCTTCGCCCCTATGGGTATGTTGCCAGAGGATTAAACGGAATGCAGGCACAAACCTATATGAAAACAGCATTCGCAGTAAGCGGTGATAAAAAATATCAAAAAGGTTTTGACCAACTCATGAAATGGGGTTACCAAAATTATACGGTAAGACAAAAGATCACTTATCCCCCTGAAGATATTGCACCATGGGATGACAATCTGGCCAACCGGTGTTATTACACACTGTTTCGCTATGTTGATGATCCCAATCTGCTATCTATCTATTTGCGTAGTCTGGAGCGCACCTACGAACTGAAACGCCTGGAACATATTCCCTGGTACAACTTGACATATGGTGCAATCACCGGAAACGACTGTGAAGTAGATGAATCAGTCAAGCATTTGAGAGAATGGGTACTCGATTGCCATACATACCGTTATACAAATTCACATCGAGATGATTTGCAACCCGAAGAAGGCTATGTGCCGTTAGCAGGTGGTACCCGGGCCATATCTCCCCGTGAAGCATCCGTCAAGGGAGGCAGTCGTAACGCTTTGGAATATGATGCTGGCGGCGGCAATCGCATCAAAGAACCAACAGGATTTCTACGTGACTATTGGATGGGCCGGTATCACGGATTTATTTCCGCCCCAACAGTTACAGATAAAAATCTGACAACCGCACCGGAATTCAAAGAAAAAAATCAGGGTGCCGAACCCTACTCGGGTCCTGCAAGACCGGAAATCAAGCTTGTAAAATAAATATCAGGGTGAGCGGTTAAACACCAGCTCACCGCATTACATATTTAACCAACTCTTTACAGTATACGAACCGGAGGAAGAATGATTAACTTCAGGAAACCCAAATTCACAACGCTCTTATTACTATTGCTTTTAGGTGTCCTGCTTTTCACCAATACGATCTTTGCGGCTGAAACAGCACTCGATTGTATTCCCTATAATAATCCAGGTTTAACCGTTGATTTGGGAGTAGGATTATGGGCATGGCCCTTACCTATGGATTATGACAACGACGGTGATCTTGATATGGTCGTTTCCTGCACAGATAAACCCCAGGATGGAGTTTTTCTGTTCGAAAACACAGAAGGAAATGTTCCCATGCCTGTTTTCAAACCGTCAGTCAAAATAGCACCCGGAGTTAAAAACGCTCAAATTTCTTATATTGATGGTAAACCCCGAATATTACAACCGGGCGTTGAATTGATCAGTTTTAAAGAATCCGGTTTCACTAAAGGAAAAAAGATATTCAAAGATCCTGACGTATTTAAACTGGAAGGCCGGATTCGTGCCAACCAATGGAAATACTGCGATTATGATGCAGACGGCAAACTTGACCTGATTGTTGGAATTGGCTATTGGGGTGATTATGGATGGGACAATGCTTTTAACAGCAATGGCGAATGGACCCGCGGTCCTTTGCACGGGTATATATACCTTGTACATAATACAGGAACAACAGAGTCCCCCAAATACGCGGAACCTGTCAAGATCAATGCAGCGGGCAAACCCATTGATGTGTACGGTATGCCATCCCCCAACCTGGCAGATTATGACAATGATGGCGATCTGGATATCATGTGCGGTGAATTTCTAGACAAGTTTACCTATTTTGAAAATATTGGCAGCCGTTCCAACCCCGAGTATGCTAATGGTCGTATATTGACTCACAGTTTTTCACCCATAACTATGGATCTGCAGATGATTGTTCCGGTTGCTATCGACTGGGATAAAGATGGAGATGTGGATATTATTGCAGGTGACGAAGATGGCCGCGTCGCATTTATTGAAAACACGGGCGTTATCAACAATTCTATGCCCAAATTCATGCCGCCACGCTATTTCCAGCAACAGGCAAGGGATGTTAAATTCGGCGCACTGGTAACCCCCTTTAGCTGCGATTGGGACAATGACGGCGACCAGGATCTGATTTGCGGTAATACTGCGGGCTATATCGGTTTCATTGAAAACCTGGATGGAGCAGCTTCTCCCAAATGGGCTAAACCGGTTTACCTGCAGGCAAATGGCAAAACAATCCGCATTCAGGCGGGATACAATGGTTCTATTCAAGGGCCCTGTGAAGCAAAGTGGGGTTACACAACCCTGAACGTTGCAGATTGGGACCATGATGGATTGCAAGATATACTCGTTAACTCTATCTGGGGCAAAGTGGTTTGGTTCAAAAATGTGGGCACTAAAGAAAATCCCAAACTGGCTGAACAACAGCCGGTTACTGTAGACTGGCAGGGTGCGCCTCCCAAACCGGCATGGAACTGGTGGAAACCGGCCCCTGACGAACTGTCAACTCAATGGCGTACAACTCCGGTTGTAATTGACTGGGACAAGGACGGACTGAACGATCTGGTTATGCTTGATCATGAAGGCTATCTCGCATTTTTCAAACGTATAAGCAAAGACGGTCAGCCTCAACTTTTACCAGGCCAGCGTATTTTCAAAGACGCAGATACCAATGAACTGTTGAGATTAAACATCAAAGATGCCGGCGGCAGCGGAAGACGTAAACTCTGTTTTACCGATTGGGACCATGACGGTAAGCTGGATTTAATGGCCAACAGCAAATCAATCGACTTTTGGAAATATGTAAAAACCGAAAACGGATACACTTATTTTTCCAATAAAGGGCTGGTAACAGATATACGACTGGCAGGTCACTCTACAAGCCCAACCATAGTAAACTGGGATAAAAAAGGTGCCAACAATCTGCTCATTGGTGCAGAAGACGGATTCTTTTACTTTTTACCCAATCCTTTTTTCAAGAAATAAACGCTACTAGTTTGAACATAAAAAAACTCGTTATCCTGAATTATTGGGTAACGAGTTTTTTTGTTTTATAAAATCAACAATCAGCTATTTTTGATATACTACCGGCTGAGTCCATGCGACTTGATAATCGGGGCCCGGTGGTGGATTATCATGCAGTTTATCAGAAATCACTTTTGCTCTCACAAATTGCAAATCCTCAGTTACCAGAAACTCGGCATGGCTCCCTTTGATGGTTTCAAGTACTTGAGTAGCATCGTCTCCCACCTTACAGCCGATAAATGCAATATTATAATTCACATCCGGCTCAGTTTGCACATCAATGGTGATGGTGTTATTTTCAAAAGAGACATCATTCAAAGCCACACCGGTCGATGCATAAAAATCACCCTTTTCCATAGCAGCAATTAATGATTCCGCATCAAGCGATGATGCACGAACCTGTACCCATCCACGTCCGGCATTGCTCATCATTTTACCAAACTCGTGGTATTCATGCGCATCATCTGTAGCTACACCAAACATTAATGGCTGGTTTCTATTTGCATAGGCAATATTTACAAGGTCCCACATTTCTTCTGTACTCATGTGTAAAGAATCACCTGCATTTCTTACCCAAGGGTGTCCGTTAAATACTTCAAAAAATCGCTCACCATGTAATTGGATCATATCATCCGCAGTAACTGAATACCTAAAATTGGGATGATTTATATGAACGAGCATGGGTATTCCGGTTTCTTTACGCTGTTGAATCACTGCATCTATATTTCGCTGCAACGCTTCTACAATGGTTTCACCGCCCTGTGGTTCGATCAAGGTCTGCAGATTATGCGCGTTCAAATGAACGTCCTTTTTCCCTACTTTATCTGTAATTTCCTCGGATTTAACAATGAGAAATTTACCGGGTTCTTCAAATAAAGGAGCATATTCTGCAAGTGTTTTCAACTTGACAGAAATCTTGTCATCCTCATTTTTGTAAACAACCCAGTCTTTTCCATATTTCTGCAAATAATTTTTAAAAGCCTGTTGGTAAATTTCTTCATCTTTTATCGTTTTCCATTTCTCACCTTCAGCCAGAATATTATGATCAGAAAGTGCAACAAACTCGTATCCGTGAGACTTGTACCAATCCATAACCATTTCCGGATAGGTATCTCCATCACTCCAGTATGAATGGGTATGCAGATTCCCCCGATACCATTGTGTGGATTCTTTTTGTTGAGAACAACCGATAAATAACAATAACGCGGCAAGTAAAACCAGTAAAAGCTTGATTCTTTTCATCATGGGACCTTTCAAATTAGGACCTTACTTTTTTTTCTTCTTTTTCACCGGAAAATCTTTTGGGAAATTACATTTCATTTCCACATTTCCATCCAGTTCACGTATCCAGGTATCAAACTCTCTTTTTCCGGCGGTGAGTTCAATAATACGAGAGCCGGATTTTAAATTTCCATAGGTATTTTTTCCACCGGACGCGCGACCATAAGCGAGTGCAATACCATACAAGCCGCCAATATAATCATTCACATGATCATGCCCAACAAATGTACCCATTACGTCTCCACACTCTACCATGGCTGCAAACATCCCGGAATTGATTTTAGGACAGCAAACCGATTCATTTTTAACACCAATGGTTTTAATGTCGGGATCATCCCACACAATATTGTACTCTGGTAATGGAATATGGAAAAAAGCCAATGCCGGTACAGGTTTTCCATCATTTGCTTTAGTAAATTCTGCACTTTTTTCCTTGTACCATTGGATCTGTGAAATTCCAAACCATCCATAACCATCTACCCTGTCTTTTATGGCACTGTAGGAATTGGAATCCAGAAAATACAACACCGCTTCAGTAGCATCATTTTTACCATACACCGGGTAAACAAAATTGGTTGCACCTTTAATCCCATAAGACACATTGGTAATACAATGCGGATATTCGCTTAACAACAAACCAATATCTTTTCTGGAAACATTATGTTCTTCATCATGATTCCCCAGAACAACAGCCCATAACACATCTTTTTCTTTACAGATTTGTTCAAATATATCATAAGCTTGTTTTTGATCATGTTGCAATACAACATCACCGGAAAAAACTATCAAATCCGGTTTTTCTGCATCAATGACCGTTCTCATCAATTCGAATACATGTTTAGAATCATTTTTATCAAAATGTACATGAGTATCCGTAAACTGGGCAATTTTAAACTTGCCATTATCATTAAATTTCAATTGAATATCCTTTGCAAAAGCATTGGATATCATGGTCACACAAATTACTGCACTTACCAGCATGGAGGAAAATTTCATTCCGATTCCCTTTCTTTTTTTTAAATGTTATGTAATTTATTTTTATATTCATTATTATTTTAGAAGAACTAAAGAATTCAAATAGGTTTCAAGATTGGTAAAACCATCATTATTCAATTCACCATTTCGATCAGCAGCATCATAAATATCCAGTCCATTTACCAGTTCCCATTCATCCGGCATCCCATCCTGGTCTGTATCTTTTGGGGGAATAGCTGTCTTCAGCTCAGGCCACCCGCCCACTTGGTCCTGAGAATCAATTAACTGGTTCGAACGGTCTTTAATTCCTTCCACAATACGTTTATCAACAGCATCTCTGGATTTTGATGCACCGGCATACATTAATAAAAGATCATAAGCCTGAATAGCCGATTGCGTTTCCGGCTTGTCAGAACCAACTACCAATTCAGCATCAAGCTGAAACGATTCCCTGTCAGTGCTTTGATATTGAGAAACAGTATTTTCATAATTTACAGCGGCAAAATTGTCTCGAGTATAAACTTTGTTATTCTCGATTAAATTACCATCCAAATAACCATGAGCATGTGTTTTGCCATATTCGGCTTTAACCTGAAAAGGCTGGTCAAATTCTTTTGTAAAACTTTTACCGGGTCTGTAATAATTGTTAATGACATTCACATTACAATTGCCAAAATTTGTAGGCCCCCTACGATTAAATACCACATTGTTACGAAAATCCACAATACACTCGGGCTGAGTACGTACCCCTCCGCCCAGGGTTGGGTGTCGGTCTCTACTGCTAAAGAATAAATTGTGATGAATGGTAATATTGCCATTCAAATGCCGGAACGAAGCCAGCATCGCATGAGGATGATCATCGTGATGCAGACTTTTATTCAAACTTTCACCATACATTGACCATTGCAGTGTAAAATTACCTCCAGCAAGATCCTGGGCTCCATCTATTCCCCAGGTAACAGATAGATGGTCAAGAATCACATTGTTTATATTTTTGGTTCTGACCGCATCGGGATCATTCAAATCATCGTACGCCTTGTTCTTGTCTCCAAATCGAACCCGAATAAAACGCACAATAATATCGTGTGTATTTTCAATGGCAAGCGTTCTGTCTTTTAGAGTAATTCCCTCGCCTGGTGCAGTCTGGCCGGCAATAGTAATAAAAGGTTTATCAATTAAAAGATTAGATTTCAACTCGATGGTACCGGAGACATCAAAAACCATCGTTCTGGGACCATTTGCAGATTCAATCCCATATCTTAGTGAACCGCTACCGGAATCTTTTATATTGGTAACATGGTATACATCTCCACCACGTCCGCCCTTTGCAAAACGACCGTATCCTTCAGCAGTGGGAAAAGCCAATTGTTGAGCAAGCAATGAAGAGGATAAAATTAATATTATAAAGAACAATCTTGTATATCCCATTAAAATCTCCGCATTCATAAAATCAACAGATATACAAATATACAATTTTTCAGTTTAGATCAAAACAAGAAAATTCTGACGGATCAATTCAACGATAAATTTATAAATCTTGAAATAAAGCCCTCACAATTTTATATCGCAAGGGCTTTAATACGGAAGGAACCTACAATAACCACCTATCTAAATTTTCTTTCACAAAATCATCATCATTCAAATGAGGATACATTTTGTAAACCCGATCAATTTCTTCCAATTGTCCCGGAGATAATTCTTCATGAGGATTCAAAGTCCAAATCCCCTCCAGCAATCCTTGTCTTCTCAGAACCTCGTGTATACCGGAAATAACACCGGTAAAACTATTTTTCACATCGAAAAAAGCAGAATTACAATCTGTTATTTCAGCACCAAGCGTTAGCAATGAAGCAGGAATCCCCTTTCCTAATGCTTTGACTGTTTGAATATCATTAAAAATTTCAACAACACGCTTTGTCCATACGGCCCAATGCCCCAACAATCCTCCAACAATATCAATTTTAATTTTCCCATTTTCCACCGGGAATTCAAAAGTCGTTAACAAATCCGATACAATATTATCATCATTCCCCGTATATACTGCAATCTCTTTAGCTCTTCCGGATTCCGCAATGCCTCGTAAAACATCCAGAGTTTGATATCGGTTAAAGGGAGCGATTTTAATAGCTATTACATTTTCTATTTGTGCAAACGCGCGCCAGAAATCACAGTCCAGAATCCTGCCACCAACCGCCGGCTGTAAATAGAATCCTGTTAACGGGATAATCTCAGCAACCGCTTTACAATGCTCAATCAATGCGTCATTGTTTACATTTTTAAAAGCGGCCAAACTTAAAAGTCCGGTATGATATCCGCATTCAATAGCTATTTGGGCCTCAGCAACAGCCTGCTCAGTTTTACCGGTTAACCCGGCTATTTTAACTACAAGCTGATTTTGCATTTTACAAAATCCATCAATCTCTTCACTTGCCAGTTCTAACACGGGCTTGTATAAACCAATTTCAGAATCCCGGATTTCGAATTGAGTCGTATGAACCCCTACCGCCATTCCTCTCGCTCCCGAATCCAGATAATATCGTGTCAACGCTCGCTGACGTCTTTCATTCATTTTACGATGTTTATCCAACGCAAGCGGATGGGCAGGAATAACAACACCTTTATTGATTAATGACAAAATATCCTGGTGTGGTAAAGGTAAACTCATTCTAAATCCCTTAAAATTTTCCAGATCTTGTTTCAAAATGTGTAGGTTTATTTAACAACGGTTTACTATTCATAATCCAATCTGCCGTCCACTCTATTATCGTATTCAACTCCACTTGTGGAGAGCCAAATAAAGAAAAAGCTTTTGAAGCGTCATTTAACAATGCGGTATCAGCTTCTTTGCCAACAATTTCAACATCTTTGTTCATTAAATCCGCAAATTGTTCAGCCAGCCATCGAATTGATAAAATCTCCGGACCGGTAATATTTAACACAGTAGCAGGAGATTGGCATTGATCCAATGCTCTTAAAATCATAGTATTAGCATCGCCCTGCCAAATAACATTCGCATACCCCATGGTAACATCAACCGGTTCATTGTTAAAAACTTGGGTTGCAACATCTACCAAAACACCATAACGTGTTTCAACGGCATAATTTAACCGTATCAAACAAACAGATGTAGAATTGAGTTCACTAAAATACTCAAACATTCGTTCTCTGCCAAGACACGATTGGGCATATTCACCCACCGGATCGGTAAGATCATTTTCCGTGCTTCCCCCATTACTCACAGTACTAAACGCATACACATTACCGGTAGACAAGGCAACAATTCGAGAATCACTAAATTTTTCACTCACCAATGAAGGCAAATGTGTGTTCATAGCCCAGGTCAAACCCGGATTTCCGGTAGAGCCGAATTTTAGTCCCGCCATATAAATAACATTTTGTGCTTTAGGCAGACCTGCAAGAAAATCTTTATCCAGCAAGTCACCACGAATAGTCTCAATACCCGCATTATCCAGATCCTTCAACACATGTTCGGATGAAAAGCGGGATACCGCAATTACCCGATTCGATTTACCGCATTCTTTTAATGCGTTTTTTGCCAGCTTTGCCAGCGATGGTCCCATCTTGCCGGCAGCACCAAGGATTACAATATCCCCCTCTAAACCTGACATATATTCAATCAGGCCATCCGAAGGCATTGATAAAATCTTTTCCAGTTCATTTACATCTTTGATCAATTCAGTCATTTTCTATTTACTTTATTATACCGTTTTCCTTTAACCAATTCTCAAATAAAAAAGGCCAGCTTTTAGCAACGCTCTTATTTTTAGCTAAACCAAATCCATGCGATCCACATTGAAAAATATGCAACTCGGTGGGAACTGAATTCTCTAACAATTTTTCAAAAAATGAAATAGCTCTGGGGGCCGGTGTGGTATGATCATCCATAGCTACAGTAATAAATACCGGCGGCAATGAAGAATCTACTTTGGCGTTGTGGGCCTCACCAATACCAGGATAAACCAGGCATGCAAAATCCGGACGAATCTCGGTTTCATAATCCATGCCATTCGGCACATACATTTGTGTAATAATAGAACCACACAAATTTCCACCTGCCGAGAATCCCATTACACCAATCTTTTCGGTATCAAGATTCCACTCTTTAGATTTTTCATGTGTTAAACATACAGCTTGTACTGCATCCTGTAAGATATATTCACGAAGCTTGTTTGAAAGCGCTGAACCACGTTCTAATTCTTCAGGAATTGTGCGATAGGTAACAACAATTGCAGATACACCCATACTATTCAACCACTCGGCTACATCATATCCCTCTTTATCAATAGTTACATGAGTAAAACCACCACCGGGGAAAACAACAACCGCAGGATTTTTCGCTCCCGTATCCGGGGCCAGATATATATCCAATACGGGTTCTGTAACATTATAAATAGCCCGGTTTAATCCTTTTTCATTCTGATCAGCCTCTCGGTTTACTGTTCTTTCTTTATTTGCAGGTTTAAACGGATTGTCTTGAATTCCGTCTTTATACAAGGGCATAGTTACAGGTTCGGCGCTAAAAGCAGATACAGAAAACAATACAATTAATAACAAATTCATCAAAACCATTAGATTTTTCATTTAAACTCTCCATCTTTAAGTGTTTATAAATATATAAAGAATAAATATCAGTTTTTCAATATATTTCTTTTTCATAGAGCCTAAAACTATTTACACAAAATATTGTATAATGATAAATAATTCCCAAGAAATTTCATTCTACATAAAAAAACAGTTGAAATAAAAATAAAAATTATGTATAATAAGTGCTATTACATGCGCCCATAGCTCAGCTGGATAGAGCAACGGACTTCTAATTCTCACTCCCTTAATTTTTACTACTCAATAAAAACAAGCATTTACAACACAAGTCTTTTAAAACTAATACGTTAAATTAGCAAATATTAAGTATATTTCTCACTCGATTTCATGCGTTTTAACACAATTAGGTAATGCAATAAGTGATGCAGTTTATAGGGGTGCACCTTTTAACAGATGCACCCTTTATTAATTATTGGTCGACTCCAAGTTTAAATTCATATATCGCTTTATCTGTTACCATTATCAAGATATCACCATAGCATAAAAATTTAAACAACAACAAGGGGTTATTCTTTCTATTATAAATATAACAAAACTTCATGCGATCATAACACTTTTCTGGATTTATAAGAACAAAAATCTCACCCATTCTTTCCTTATCAGAAAGGATACAAGCTCTTATATTTTCCCCTAATAACAAACCACGACATTGATCACACCAATGTTCATCAAATTCCACATTATTAAATTTGTTTCCGGAAAATTCAATAAATTCATAATCTTGTTTATTGATATAAAAAAGAGAAGGTTCATCATTTTTATTTATATTTAGTGCACGTAATACACTATAATTCTTTCCGTCGTGCAAATGTTTTTCAAGTTCTACTCTACCCGATTTTACATTTATTTTTTGCAGTACAAAATGATGATTATTCCACCCATCTTCTTCCCATACTATGAAAGTAGACCAAATATTACAATTGCTATCCACATAAATTTCATCCAGGAATTTATCACAAACATATTCTCTCAAAAAATTCCCGTTCATATCATAATAATAAAAATATGTTTTACTAGTGACCATACTCCCGGAAGATATATCATAGTGAATAAGTAAAATATTATTATCAGGCGTTAAAAATACCTTATGAAATAATTTTTCACTAGCTTGAATTGTCACAGTGTTTTTATCTTTATTTTTTATTATTTGCAATTCGTAGGTTATCTTTACCGTTTTGTAGTCATTGTTCTCTTTGCCAGAAGAAAGCAAAATCTTTCTTCCATTCTGATCAGGTCTCAACAATAGAAGAGATCCATCACAACCAATTCCGTATACATATTGAATATCTTTATGAGACGGATATTTTACATCCAGAATTTTTCGTGGTTTTACTACCAGTGCTTCCATTACAATTATCCTTTGTTTATTATCTTAACGATTATTTTATATCTTTTCAGCTCATAGATTATTTGGGTAATCTTAAATTTAAGGATGTCAAATCTCCTTATATCTTTTAGTTTTCATTTTACTGTATAATACAATCATTTTCGTATTCTTGTTGATTAATTGTCATCGATTATTACCCCAATCATAATTATTCATCCCACTGTAACCCCAATTTACAACATCAACTTCTTTCATCTCCAACCGATTAAGATAATCTTTTCTGGCCCAATTCTTTTTATATTCATCACGAGGCATTAATAAATTCATCGTTTCAGCTTCAGTCATGTCTTCACCACTTTGAATAATTAAATCATCGTAATATACATTGGTTTGTCGCTTAACATGCCGAGCATTTCCTGACCTCACATCATCGCTGTTAAAGTAATTAAGGCCTTTATTTTTGAAAGCTTTTGCCCCGTGGTCAAACGTGAGATCTTTAAGAGCCTTTAATTCATTGTGAATTTGATCCTTGTCTGATGAAGTAGACATAAATGGCGATGCCATTATTCGTACAAAAATATCATTATCAGATAACTTTTTAACAACTTTCAATCTGGCATTTACCGATGGAGCGTAATCTTCAAGTTGTCGACATAGCTCCTGGTCAGCAGAAATTATTGTGAGCTCGACCTGAAGCATGTCTCGCACATCGCTTAAAAAATCAACATAGTTAGTGATATAATTCGACTTTGTTACAAGGTGTAACATCCAACGATTTCCAGCGTCCCAATGCTTCCGAAAAACGTTGATGATCTCCTCAAATATATCACGGTTGTGATTGTCACGTAGGTATTTGATTACTTTGGGATGGAACCCCTCTGTAGAATTATTTATTTGTACTCTTTTGAAGTGCGTTGGTAGATCTTTTAACCTGGTAAGTACTTTATCAAGTTTATCCGGAAGCCATAATTTGACTTTTACTTCTTCTCCAAATTTGGTGTTACGTGAAAAATTTTTCCTTTGTAAATAGCAATAATTGCATGCGTAAAAGCAACCGATGTTCATATTCATCGTAAACGGAAAATCTAACATACCAATTTTTCTTTGCTCTGCTAATACTTTTATCTTATTAGAGTGTTCAATTATAGTTTGTTTTATCATTATTTTACCTTGTGTTTCATTTCTTATTTGTTTATAGATATTCATGAATTAATGAGTCACCTTTACACCTTATTACCTCCTTTCTTATCAGTGACTCTCTATTAATAAATACAATGCAAAGGTGATTTTTTGGTATTTTTTTTGAAAAAAATGAAAAAAATTAAATTGGTATTTTCATATTGAGGATTTTGGGAGAGTCTCAAAAAGGGTATAATGTTGGGGATTTAAGAATTAGAATATGAGACGACTTTTGAGACACAATCAGGCATAAAAAAAAGCCTGAAAATGAAGGCTTTTAATTTGTCTCAAAAACGTTGGAATTTAAGAAATTGTATTAGCTCCCGTGTTCAAGATTGCGCATGCAGCGTTTAGGACGTATGCTCAAGGGGCCTTTATAAGGCAGCACGAGGCGGCATGAATAACATATTCAAGTAAGAACACAAAAAGCCTCAGAATTTTTCTGGGGCTTTTTTGGTTTCAAGGGATATAATTTAGAGGTCATTCCGAATTCACTTCGGGACCGGCCCTGCAAGAAGCCTCTGAAAATCTTCTGCGGATTACCATGTAGAACGAAATTCATTTCGATTGACCGGTACAGACGGATCCGGCAGGATGCGACTTACGCATCATTTATCTTTATTAGCAGAATGGCCACATGGTTAATAGAGCTAACCTGCAAAACTACCAAAGCATTCGAAATGGAATAATGAAGTATATTCAGAGTTGTGACGAAGACAATCTCCCCATGATCAGTTTTGCAAGGTCAATTCAATCCTGTAATCCTTTAATCCTGTAAATCATAATTCAGACAATTAAATAACACCAGTTATGGCGAGATTAACAGTGTGCTAGTGTTTTAAGAAATTAATCTATACCACATATTCTTGCACGTATTTTATGATTTCAAGATACAGAAATTGAAAACGAATTAAAATCTAGACCACCTTTAAAACTACATACTATTTCACTGAACACCAGTCAATTGAACTTTTACGTCCTCCATCAAAAGTTAATTGTTTTACAATTTTTCCGTTTATATCCAATAAAAAGATATCATTATTACCCGAATGATCACCATGAATACATGCTATCATTGAATCATCAGGTGAAAAACAAGCACCAAATACATCATTCATAAGAATCCTTTTTATGCCAGTATCTAAATTATATAAAGCCATACGATTAAATTGTTTATTAATCTTTGTGTCAAATTTCGATTCCTCACAAAGTAAATATTTTTTATTATTAGAAATACAAAATATATCATCTATCTCATAAATATCATTTTGAGGATAATTTTGTGGGATAATTGAATCATTTTTTGTATTAACCATAACTAAATCCCACTTGTCCTCATTTAACAAGTGTACAAATAACAGTGTTATTTCATTTAACCAGATTTTACCACCAAACCATTTTCTAGGTTTTTTAAAATCTCTAAAAACTTTTAGATTATTACCATGTAAATCGGTTGTACATAAATCTCCTATTCTTCTATCTATACCAAATGGAAATTTCCTAAAGAAAGAGATTCTATTATTATTAAGCCATGAAATTCTGGAAGTATTGAAATATTTGTCTTCAGTGTGCCATTTAAAATCTTTATTCCCTTTATAATAGGTATTCCCCAATTTTATAACATTATTTTTAATCACATTTTCCAACAATCGTTCCTCAAGTGAGTCAAAACTATAAATAGCTAGATAGGCTGGATTCTCTGAAGCATCGAAACTTGCTCCCAAATCATTATTACGTCTGCATGTGAACAACATATTTCTGCCATCAGGTGACCATTGCAATTCTTCATACTGATATTTATCTTCTGTCAGGTGTTGTCGCTTACCATTATTTGGATTTAATAAATAGATATCTGAATTTTCAGGTTGTATTAAATAATCATTTTTCTTGTCTTGAATAAAGGCTATCATGTTTGCAGTATTTGTAATTTCAGCATTAAATTTACCTTCACCCAATATTGGTTCGTCAGCAACACACAATGTTTGTAATACAAAATAAAATGGCACTCCAAATATAAAGATAAAAACTTTTTTTATCATATCCATTTTCCTTTATCATGGATTAATATTAAATATTTTCCATACATTCTTTCATTTTGAATTTTTAATAGTCATATTAAGTACTTTCACTAATAGATTCTTGGTTATTTTTAATTCATAGTTTTTCTTCAAAAAATATAAGCTATCATAAAAGAGATGTAAACTGAATTTATTTAATCTCAAAATGTATATCAAATGTAAATGATCTATCACGATCCAAGGGCATAAAAGTATTTTCTTTATCATAAGCTTCTTTTAATTTATCATACAACTTTTCTCCATGATCTTCAATAAATTCGTTTTTTTTCATTTTAAAAAATGATTCTACAACCTCTACAAAGTCTGCTGGATTCGCTTTATATCCTAATAGAGATTCAATTAATTTCATATTCACAACTTCAATAGTTGGAAAAGTACGATCCACTGCACATAATCTATGAGTGCGATCTACAGCAACTCCTAAATTCACTAATACATATTGTATTGCCATATCACGGTATGTTTTGTTAACTGTATTATTATCAGTTAAACCTTGAACCATATCAAGAGGCAATTTTCCCATAGATAAACCAGCAACCATCAATGCTTTTTCACTTATTATTCCAGTTTTACTTGCATAAGTCATTAATTTTGAACCTATCATAAAAACATTATCTGCAGGTGTTAGTGATGCGAGGGTAAAAAAATCGTAATTATGATCCCCTAATAAATGTTGTGTTCCATATATTGCAAATGCACCTAAAGTACTAACCATACTACCATATTCTATTGTATATGCCATACCTATTGGATACCTCAAAACCATATTACCTCGCATAATATATCTTCCATCAACATCAAATAACATTACTGGATTATTTGCTGAATATACATAAGGACTTAATGTTGGATATTTTACAGCTAGTGGATCAACACCCATAAAACGTCCAATTTGAGGATCATAAAAACGAGCACCATAGTAATACCAATTTAACCCACCAGCTTCATCCAATTCTTTCCCAGTGTACTTGAATCGGGTTTCCTTGCCGCTAACCATCGAATGCATTTCAAGTCCATATGGGTAATAATCGTAAATAGCACGGGTATTGCCGTATTCATCTAATACAGCACGGGTATTCCCTACATGGTCATTGATCATAAAAGACCATTCATCACTGGCATAAAGATTAATATTTAAAATACTACAAAAAATTACGATCAAAAGCAAATATTTTTTAATTTTCATATTAAATCTCCCTAAAATAGCCACCGTCATTATAAAGGCGGCAATTCAACAGATCAATTATCGTTCATAGGTGGCAATAACATTACCCGCTGCATCTCGTACATAATAGGTACTGCGTGTTTCAAGAGTATAATCAATCACCAGTTTTGGAAAATAACTTGAAGAATAACTGGTATTATCAGAGGCAACAAACCAAAACTCGTAATAAGTTGTAGCAGAAGAAGCAGATGATGAAGTAGCGTATGTAACTAATTCGTCAGTTTTCAACATTATTCCAAAATTATCATCCGGATTAGCAACCCAGCCTTCAACTGCATCTTTAATATCAACATCACAAAAGTGATATGCTAATTCGGTTATAACCTTAGAAACAGTTAAACTTCCAAAGTCACCACCTTGAGTGCGCCAATCGGCCAAGCTCTCATCCCATGGATCATTACTGTTAAAAGCATTATTTGCAGTTGCAACGCTTACTGAATTTAGCCAAAAGCGTTCATACCATGTCACCCCATCATAAGCACTTGAATTAACGGCATTTGCAGCAGACCCTTCTTTCCACTCTCTAAGAATAGGGTAACAATACAATGTCTTTGATGCTTCAGAATTAGATGCATTTTTCAAAAGATACAAAGTTAAATTTGCTTCATTAATTTGAGCCGATTCTGGTATAGATGAAACATCAAATTGTATCAATGTCCTCCAAGGACGTGATGTTTCTGCATAAATTCTTTCATAAGCTCCATAGTTCTTATATACACATTCAGAATTAACTGGGTACTCTAAAATCATTGCATCTTTCCCAACCGCAGCAGTAGTAGGTTGAATAGAAACCGTAGGATCAAATACAATAGTACCCTCCGTTCTGTTCTCAACCCATGAAAGAGGTACGCCAGCCATCAAGAATCTTTCTCCATTTTCAACTATTATTCGCTTGGTAATCTCTGTTATGTTTTCAGAGAATACAGAGTCTCTATCAGATTCCAGAAAAGCGTAATCTAATGGCAAATAAAATTTAACATCTCCTTTAATATCCTTGAATTCAATTCGATCCTTACCTTCATAAGCTTCTGATTTTGATTTTAATGATTGTTTTTGAGCAAATGGCGCAATTGAAGGCATATCCATGTCAATTTTATGAATAAAAACCAGGTATGTCTGCTTGCTGTTCATTTTAAAATTTTCGGGCACAGGCAGGCTTGCTCTGGCTTTTTGGGTTAAAAAGATTTCTTCTTTTAGTTTTGTTTCCGAATATTGAATTCTCATATCAACATTTTCAAAAACATTTGTATAATATATTTCATTTCCCTTTGTTACAGCATCAGTTGGTTGGACTTTATGTAATACCTGGTATTCTTTGGTAGAAATATCAAGGTAACCCATTCCCCATAACTGGGTATTAATACCTGCACCACCACGGGTTTGACAAACTACAGCATTAGGTTGGCTAATATCTGACTTGAAAAAAACCTGGTACATGCCTTCAGATACTTCAAAATCATAATCAGTTGATGAGGGAACAATATTACGATTTATTTCCTGGTACTTGCCGCTTCCATCCAAATAATGAACAAATCCTGAACTAATTTCTGTAGTATAGCTATTATCTGAATTTAGAAAAGTTTTACTTGTTAATGTTCTTTTTTCCAAAAGTTCTTCTCTTTCAACTTTCTGAGAAGTTGCAACACCAAAGAAAACCAAAACAACTATTAATAATACAAAAATTTCGTTTTTCATTTTAAACTCCAAGTTTATTGTCAAAATTTTATTATTCTGAAATATATGCTTTTTTATAAACCCGCTTACCAGTAGCATCATAACCATATTTAATCCAATCAGAACTAAAATCAATTTGATAGGGTAAATTTAAATAATTATAATATATATCTTCGATACCCTTGTCAGTAACATCCGTAACATTACCATTTAAATCATATTTAAAATTAGGATTTGTTTGCCCCGATAAATAGGCAAGCTGATTTTTATTTGCAATATAAAAATAATTTTGAGAAGGAGTACTTGAGCTACCACGTCCCAATCCTAAAATATTACCATTATCATCATAACTATATCCTACGCTAATAGCTGGTGTATTTGTAGCTGTTGCTCCTTTCAACCTGTAAGCATTATCATATGAAATGTCATATCCATAACTCGTTTCATCAGCAAGGGAATTATCAAGATCACCATCAACTTTTTGGTCCATATCTTTAATATTTCCATTATTAAAGAAATCATACTCTACCTGAAATGTATTATTTAAATCAATTTTCTTAATCCAGTCACGTATATGCATTTGATAGTTTATAGTTTTGTCATTAGAGTCATCATCGTCATACAAATTATAAATTACAGATTTAACCTGGCCAGTTGGCCAATATTCATATTCAGTTATTGGAAAAAAACTCCCCCAACTTCTTAGTCTTGCATTAATCGCTGAAACTCTCCCGGCCAAGTCATATTCATAATTAATATAAAAACGATCAAGAGTAAATGGTTGATAATAGATATTAGTTATATTACCTTGCCAATCATAAAAATAATTAATTTTTTTACAACCAAGTTCATTCCCAGGTAAATCTTGATATTGTGATTCAATATTTCCATCGTTATTATAAGAGTAATATGTATATCCATATTTTCCTGAAACTTTATCATAATAAGCCGTTGCCGCCAAACGCCCCTTAAGATTATTCAACGTTCCCCGATCCAGTGCATCTTTCCATACACCTTCAGAACCATAATCAGGTGCCTCATCATAACAATTAACAATTTGGTATGTTGTGCCAGGCGTGTCAAAATTCTCAAAATCATTTGCCCCATCAATATAATCATTGTTTCCATTCAATTCAGTCCAATCAGGAGTATATGAAGTATTTGTTGTTTCACCGGTAATAATTAGTCGATTTAATTCATCATAAATATTAAAAACAAATCGGTCTAAATCTGTTGTGGAACGATGTACTGCATCTCTTATAAATCTTAAATTCCCATTATTATCATACTTGTACTCTACCAATCCTGCATCGGGTGAGCTTTTAGTTAGCATTTGTCCAATCGAATTATAAGTCATGTTTGTACAGTAAGGACTTGTACCTGACAAATTTGATTTTGGTGGAAGAATTTTAACTAAACTACCTCGAATATCATATATAAAACCGGTTTGCAAATTTAAATTCACTGATGTTGAGCCTGGATCAATTACTTTTAATACCGTATTACCAAAAATATCTTTATATTCAGTAACTTTTTTATTACACTCATCAGTTACAATTGTTTTATAAAGTTTTTGAGCGGAATAACTCTTTGAACCAATAGTAATGATATCATCATTTGTACCATAAGAGTATTCAATTTGGTTTCCATTTAACACAATCCTATAATCATAACCAGGTTTTCCAACTTGTTCTATTCTATCGCTAAACCCATTAACATATTTTGTAAATGTGTAAGGATACCCACCTGCGTGTGGTGGCAAACTCTCATCATTTGAAGTATTGGTATAATAGTTATTAACTTTTGACTCTGATGTCATAGCATTACCTATGATCCAATCAGCTTCAATGAGAGAAGTACTATAATCATGACTGGTCATTTGCACATCTTCAATAGGTTTCGTAATTACTGCAAGCTGGCCCATAGAATTATAGACTTTTCCTTGTAAAATCATCGAATTACCTAAATTAATCTGGGATTGAATTTCTCTACCAAGCCCATCAAAATATTTCACAAAGCTGCCAACATCTGTACTATTATAGTATTTACTAGTATTAATTGCATTAGGATCATCAGAATCAAATACACCACCATCTGCACCTTCTGCTTTATTATGATAGTTATATGATAGAATTGAAGTTTGAGAATTATTTTTTTGACCCGACAACCTCCAACTATTGTCGTATTCATAATATATTGATTTACCATTTTCATCAACAATCTTTGTGACCTGTCCCAAGTTATTATATTGGTATTCCAAAAACATATCATCACCCGGTCTATTCCCAGAAATCGAAGGTAAAACAGTATCTAAAGTACCATTTTGTTTTTGAATGCCTGTTACATAATAATTTGAAGTGGAATTCGAAAATGGTGAATTACTAGTTCCATAATAATATTTGGTTACATTTCCATTTCCATCAATTGATTCGATTAATCTTTTATGAGAATCATAATTCTCCATACTGATTTTTATCCACTCATCATCAACATCAATACTCCCAGGTAATATAACTGATTCTGCGTCTTTATCCCCTTCATCATCTGTCCAAATTGTTTTATATCTTTGTTTTTTAGATACTTCATCCCACCAGGTAATTTCCAGACTTTCAAGACTCCCACCAGTACTATAATCCCAACCATTAGAATTGTGCACAGCCACTGCGTTTATTTGTGAATACATATGTTTATTAGTAAAAACTGTTGCCGCATCACTATTTGCATCAATTTCAAATTCACCGTCAATCATGTAATAATAACGAGCCCTTCGTTCATTGCCATCACTATTGGTTTCTGTTATTTTTGTAATTAATTTGCTTGTCGAGTGATATTCATAAGATACAACTGATTCAACTGGATTTTGTCCATTCGAATCAAATGTTTTAGTTATAACTTCATCTAAACGTGGGTATCCATAAGAAAAATAGCAAGTATGGACAGCAGAACCATCAAAAGAAACTTGATATTGACGGGCACCCATTGGTTTCATATAATAATAATTTTTCACTTCTTGAATTGGTAAATTACTAATATTCTTTTTCACTATTTTCCAAACGATACCTCGTTTCCAGCTATTAGTAAATTCATGCATAAAATATACATCATCCCAGTATAACAAAAATCCTGGGTTGGAAACAACATTCACATATCCAATACAATCATGATACTTTTTCTCTTCGTTCTGGCGAGTATAAACAATCCCTTGGTTGCTTTCGGTATTATCACACGTAGGAGGAGCAAGTTCGTCACTGGTAGCATAAGAACTACTATATGCAGAAGCTGCAGTAGTATAATAATAAGTAGTTTTACTTAGGTCAGGATTTTGGACTGTAATATCTGGATAATGTACATCATTATTATATGAAGAACCAACAGAGGAGAAATGCAGTCTATTTGATTTGTTATTTTTAAAAGCTAATCCAGGATATCCACTTATAAAACCATATCCATTATGATTAATAGCATATGAATATAAATAGTCATAGGAGTGCCCCAAACCGTCATTCACAGTTTTTTTCTTAATACGAACACCACCTCCATAGACTAATTCACCTTCAGAATACATTGGGCTACCAGAACAAGTAATAAATTTATCTGATTCATATTCAAATTGTTCAAAACCACCAGAATAATATATTATCTTTTTTAACATCCACCGATCAACTTGTTCTGAATCAGTCCAATTATTTGCATCTTGATAGCGAGAATAAAATCCCCATGGATCTGAATATCCATTCTGAGGTGTATAATCATAGTATTCAAATGCAATATTATCAATCACTGAATTATTAGAACTCCCCCCAGAACCATAAATTGTGACATTATTCAATTTTGTTCTATTGTATGTTGTTAAAAAACTACTATCATACCATCCAAATTCTTTCGTGATATTAAAAGAAACTTCTTTTAAAATATTTGTACTTGATGACTCATCAGCTTCTTTTGTAAAAAGTTGTATAGATTTTAATCTTTTTAAATATCCAATATTAAATAATGGATTATCAAAATCATCAAAAGTCAGTAAATATTCATTACTTGTTTGTTCTTCTTGGAGATATGCTATATTAAATTTAGCTTTATATGTTGGAGTTATAATTTTACTAAGATATCCAATCTCAATTCTTTGTGTCGTCGAACTCCCCATTTGAATTGTACGAACTAAAGGTGTGTCATATTCAAATTTTATCCAAGATCCATAATCAGAACCACCATCGTCTGGTATATATTGTGATGTTCCACCACCATCAATATAATCTGGGCCTAATATTGCTGTTAATCTTATCGCATATGTATACCATACATTAGTAAAATCCCCATAAAGATGTAATGAATGATTATTCAATGGTTTAGGTGATGTTCTTTTCAAAGGACTATTAAATACATATCTTGTACCATCCTTTGAAGTAATTACAAATCCAGTATAATCTTCAGTTTCTAAATCGGATTCAATATCTAAAATATTAATCTTATCAAAAATATTTGTTCGCCAAATTTCTTCAGAAGTTGCAGAAATATTATAAAATGCATGATTTAAACCAGGTAAATTTACATAAAACATATCATTGGCATTACTTTCTACACCATTAGATTCATTAAATGCTGGAGCACAATTAATTTGACATGTATTTAAATTCCATCCTAATCCCACCCACGAACCATTTTCAGATGCTTTAACGCCACCACCTGAGGTATATAATAAATTTAAATCGAAATTCAATCCATTAATACCAGGAACATTTAACAAAGGATAACTAAAATTTAAATCACCATTATAGTTTAAAGGAAAATCATTTCTATTATATAAAAATTGTGATACTGTTGGTTCAGATGCTTGATATTCTTGTGCTAAACACTTTTCGAGATTAATAAAAACAATTATAAAAAGACAAATTTGAAAAAGAGCTTTTTTCATTCTTTCCTCCTATGGGTTAATTATTCATTGAGGCTATATCACAAACAATGCCAACACAAAAAATATCATGTAACCAACTAAATAATAGTTACTTACGGCATGAAAAATAAAATCCCAAAATTTATGTAATGCCACATTTCTCACCCACCCTAAATCACCATAATGCAGACTAAGTTCTAATTAAACAGACGCTTATCAAGGGTGGGTGAGAAACTCACCCACTTAATCCTGAAATCGCCTAACTATTTGTTTTTAAACAAAAAAGGTGGGTGAGAAACTCACCCACCTAACATCAACAAAAACAATAGGTGTATTTTTTAATAAATTTAGCCTAAATTTGAATATCATATTTTTGTATTTTTTTTCTCAATGTATTGCGGTCTACCCCTAGTACCAGCGCAGATTTACGAATTTGATAATTATACTTTTTCAAAACATTCGAAATATGCTCAACTTCAATCTCTTGCAGAGTTTTATGGTATGTACCATTACTCTTCTTTGGTAAATCCAATGACTTGACTGTAAGCTCTTCAAGCGAAATACACATATTTTGCACCAACTGCTTTAGCTCTCTCACGTTCCCAGGCCAGTCGTAATGTTGAAATACATTCATCACATCCTGCTCCAATTTTAGAATTGTATTATCACCATTGGACTGGAGCATACAGAAATAATCAATCAGTAATTCCAGATCAACAATACGGTCCCGCAGGGGTGGCAGGTGAACACCCAATCCTTTTAAACGATAGTACAAATCCGGTCTGAATTTGCCCTGCTGCAATTCAGCATCCAGATCACGGTTAGTTGCAGTGAGCACCCACACATCCACTTTGCGCTCTTTGACTTCACCTAATCGGCGATAGGTACCGTTCTCCAAAAACCGTAATAATTTGGGCTGCAATCGTACATCCATCTCGCTGATCTCATCCAGGAACAACGTACTATCCTTGGCGGCTTCTACTAAACCAATAGAATCTTCTGTAGCGCTGGTAAAGGCACCTTTCTTGTGACCAAAAAGTGTGCTCTCTAACAACTCTCCGGGAATGGCACTGCAATTGATCCTTACCATTTCATTGCCAGCCCTGTCACTGCATTGATGCAGCGCATTTGCAACCAGCTCCTTACCAGTGCCGGTTTCCCCAGTAATCATCACCGGCATATGGGTATGGCCGGCTATTTTAACGATCATTGTTTTGATCTGCTTTATTTGCTTACTTTTCCCAACAATTTCGTCCAGTACTTTGTGCTTCATAACTGCCCCATATAATTTTTCCACAACAACCACATATTATCAGTTTTACCAATTAACATAAAAAGAATAAATACATATACTGCCAGCCCTACAAAAAAACCAAAAGGGAGCTTACTGTATCTTGAACATTTTCCGATTACTATCCCGATTAAACCTACTGTTGCTCCAATTATAACAGCAATGCTAAAAACAACTATTGATCCGGGGAAACCCATATAGAATCCCAGTACCAGTAACAGCTTGATATCGCCCATACCAAATCCGGTCCCCCCCCGGACAAGATAAAAGAACAAGCTTGATATAACAGGAACCGCAGCCATCGTTACAGCCCCTATAAGGGTATTGATTAATATTTCAGGATTCAGTAAAATCCTGAAAATCCCAATTAAACCCAAAATAATGACCAAAAGATTGGGAATGATATAGTACCGATAATCCACGATCATGATCACCGTTATCAAATATAACAGCACAATACATTCGACGGATGAACGATTGATTCCATTATAGTAAAATATCCCGATTGCAATTACAGCACTCCACAACTCGATCAACGGGTACTGTACAGATATCCGCTTTCCGCAGTAACAACATGTACCCCGCTGCATTACATAGCTTACAACAGGAAGCAGATCATGGACGCTTAAAGTAATTCCGCAATGATCACATCTAGATCGCTCCCACAAGGATTGCTTTAATGGCAATCGATAGATCAACACATTCATAAAACTACCGAGAGCAAGTGCTGTTAATATTATGAATAGATATTCGTACATCATCATTAATCCGGAATTTCTTCTTTTAAAGTGCCATCCTGGTTGATAGACCAGACATTAAATACGCCATCCTTGTCAAAATCCACTACCGCGGTTGCCTTGGCAAGAAATCCCATGGCACTAACCTCTTCAAGTTCAATACGGTAACGCGCCGAACCGCCATCAGTTTTTAGAGCATCCTGTGAGAATCCCATAGCAGAAAGATCCGCTGCGTAAACATCATTCTCCATATAATAGGTATCCTGGAGTTGATAGACCTGCTTTAACATCAGCTTTGCCTCGGTGGATTTGGCTTTGGTGATCACATTGAGGAATTTGGGTAATGCCAGGGATGCGAGTATCCCAATGATTACAATCACTACCAATAACTCTGTTAATGAAAAACCGGATTCATCCTGAAAAAAACGTTTTACCTGTTGCATTACAGCCTCCATTTATTGAATAACATCAACGATATTAAAAATTTGCCAGTACATGGCAATAACAATTGCTCCCATCACAATACCCAATCCAATTATGAGAATAGGTTCCAGAACGGCATTCAATGTTTCGATTGCCGCGTCAATTTCAGATTCATAATATTCCGCGGAACGGTCCAGCATGTCTCCCAGTACTCCAGCTTCTTCACCTACTCTTGCCATTTGTACCAGCATGGCTGGAAAGATAGCGGACTCGTTCAGAGCGGAATAAAACGACTCACCTTTTTTAATTCTTTCAATAATTATTTCTGATTTTTTTTCAATATTTAAACTTGTAGATGTCTTTCCGCTGATGGAAATGGCTTCAGGTAACAAAATACCATTCTGCAATAGCATACCAAGTGTGCGTACAAACCGGGTCAACTTTTCTTTCTTAATCACCGGACCAATAACAGCCATTTTCCAGATCAACTTTTCCATCCGTATTTGCAGCCGGGGAATCTTCCACATTCGCTGAACGAGCATGACAATCCCCAAAACCGACAGTACCAGCACATACCAGTAATTCACCAGGAAATCTCCCATGGTAACCAAAATCCGGGTAGCAATGGGGAGTTGTGCACCAAAATCGGAAAACACATCCGAAAAAGTTGGAACAACGACAGCCAGTAGAAATCCAACCGCAAAGATGGCAACGATCACAACGATAGCAGGATAAGATAATGCGGAAAACAGCTTGCGCCGCAGTTTCAGCATCTTTTCCATTTGTGATGCCGCCTGGTCAAGCGTGTCCCCCAGATTACCGGAGACTTCTCCTATCATTGTAAATTTTAATACAGCTTGTGGAAAATATTTTGCATACACTGACAACGCATCTGCCAGGGTTTCTCCCTTTTCAACTCTACACTTGCAATCCTCAAATATCTTTTTCAATGCGTCATTCTGTATCTGTTCACAAACAATGAACAGGGATTTATCCAGAGGAAATCGCATCTGCACCAGCGTTGCCAGCTGCCGTAATGCCTGGGCTACCTCCTGTTTTTTAATCCTTGATAATCCAAAATTTAATTTCAGAGATAAAGCGGATTGTTTTTTTTCATCCCTCTTTTTTGGGGATTTTCGTTTTTGCTCTACAATTGCTTCGGGTATGGAAAAGGAATTGTTCATACTAGTACTCTTTATTTCTCAGGTTAATCACTGCATGGGCATTCAAAATCTCTCCTGTAGGATTCTGAAT
The DNA here is from genome assembly GCA_963693055.1 of bacterium. Classification (GTDB taxonomy): domain Bacteria; phylum Zhuqueibacterota; class Zhuqueibacteria; order Residuimicrobiales; family Krinioviventaceae. Next base: position 1,527,341 of record OY843751.1, on the reverse strand, counting down.
TTCATAATAGAATTGCACGCATTGAATAAAAGTAGAATCTGTTTGTAATAAATCGTTATCAACGGTTTGACTTTCAAGCTGATCCATAAACACTTTGAAATCGAAAATAGACTCGGGCTCATCACCAAGGAAATAACAGGATAACATAGGTAACTGCTTGTTATTCATTATTCGTTCATTGCGATACAATATGCTGTCTTTGTAACTATAAACCAGTAGACTATCTCGTTTATCCTGCAGTTGCAGCAGGTTTGGCTCAATGCTCAAGACCTTTCTTGCCTGGGAGATATCATTATAGATCATTTTTTGAATGGTGTGCTGTTTGCGCATCACCTGCTCCTGTACCTGCCATTCTTTATAGCGGACCTGTGTAAAGTGTAAAGCAGCGTAACCCAATCCTATAACAATAAATGACATGGACAAGGCAACCATGATCTCAACCAGGGTATATCCTGATTCCTCTTTTAATTTTGATATCGACATAAATATAACCTGTTTATCCAGTTCTCACGATTCACGGGTTTTGCCATTACAAAAATATGAATCAAGTGATCCTCAATCTCAATCTCCCGCTGGATCAGCCACTCCCGACTATTAACTGCTTTTTGCCATTGTTTAGGTAAATAATCTTCATTGGCAATTGTACATTCAACAGTTGTCTTGCACAATTGTGTAGCAGTGCTCATATCGCAAGATTTTTGATTATGTGCCAATTTCACCATAAACATACTGGATGGGATTATAACCGCCGTAATCAATGCCAGTGCGATCATGTTTTCAACCAGGGTGAATCCCTGTTCTCTTTTAATTATAGCTTTAATCATATTCCTCATCTGTATTACAAATTCTGCCAGTTAATGATCCGGTATGTAGGCTCTTCTCCAATCCGGACCGGTATGGGAAACTCGGGATCCAAACCATTTCGATCAATCCGGGCATCCAACAGGTAATTGATATAATGTGTTGGTGAATAATACAAATAAAAGGAAGAAACAGATGCATGGCCTGTCAACTCTCCTCCCATATCAGCAGAAAGATTGGTATAAAGCAATCCATGCATTGTCGCAAATTTTTCAACTTTAATCCTGCATAGGTTCATCACATTCTTGTTTGTTTTTTCAGATGTATATAAAACTACCGCCCCTCGAACTGATGTCCCACCCTCCAGCTTGATTGCTTCGAACGGTTGCGCATTAGGGACCTCTCGGTTCACATACAAAATAGATGGCCAGCACAGGGTCACTCCGTTTTTCACGATAATCTGTTCATCAGACAGAAACTGCGCATTACCGCAAACATTTCCGGAGACCTGTATTTGTTTTTTACCATAAATCAGCGCCTGGTCTAGATTACAATTCTTTAATATCAAAGTGTCAGCGGCAACCAGCATGGATTGTCTGGGAAGATCAAGATCTGGCCCGACAAGTAATGAACCTGTGGTTACAACCGTACATGCTTTAGTTGAATCCAGCAACGACCAATCGGTAAATTCAAAATCATCCTCAAAAATCAGACAGGATGGTAGCCGTTCTTCATCAATTACAGAACCCGCATTGAAAGGATCTTTATCCGGTTGGGATTGCAATCCATCCAGCATTGTTTTGGTTGCTTCAAAAGAGACCTGTGGATTGATTGCTGACATCTGTGACCGGTTTTTTGTGATAATATCACCCGTCACAAGCCGTTTTCCCTTGAAGCGAATACCTTTAATATTACCGGATTTCACGCCTCTTGTACCAACAGCCACATTACCCGTTATCTCTGTCTCTCCTGTAACAATCAATGGATTATCAAGGTTATCCAATACAATAGCATTATCCATGGATTCCGTCAATCCTTGACCAATCATTGCCTGTTTTCGTGAAAAAGCACTTTTATACTTTGCATTCACCTCTACACGGATGAATCCCCCCCACGGCATGGCTTGAATATAAACCGTATCTTGTTCAATCGGATAGAAACAATCAAAAGATTGTGTGGGATTAAATTGTATTTGTTCAAAATATTTGTCAATATCATTCAGGAAATAAGCTACACCGCTCTCAGCCAAATAATCTGCCTGTACCTGGTGCGAATCTTTTAAAATGAATCGATATTGTACATGAACATATTCTATCAGGCATAATAAAATCAACATGATGATGATCATAAAAACCAAAACTGTTAATAAAGTATATCCTTGTTCATCTTTGATTTCCGACAAGAAATATTTTCTATAAAGAATATTCAAATGTTTTCCTTTTGTATTTCACAACAATATGCTTCTCGGCAATTTTATCGATCACCAGGGAATCTAGTTCTGCTTTTTCTTTTAAAAAATGAACATTCCGGTCAGGGGTTTCTATCACTGCTACTCTTTCATTATGGTCCAGAATTATACCGGTTAATAAAAGTCTGGGAGGTATTATCTCAGGCTTTTTTCTTTTTGGTGCTGAGACTGATTTAGCTACAGTCTTTTGTACTGTCAGAAAAAACGGATCACGTCCACTCTTGGGATATTCCCAGCTCGCTAATGAATCACTCAACAAGTTCAACTGAACTTGCCCTGTTTTAACCTCCGGCATTGCACCTGATGAATCACCCAGGGTAATGCCTTTTATCATCCTGTAACCATTTGAGCCCCATACAGCTATAGCAATAATAAATAATAAAACAAGATTAAATTTCTTCTTTGTCATTTTTGCCATATTCATCTCTTCATTTATTGATGAATTTCCAACACTACTTTTGCAATCAACGTGTTTTTTGTTTTTTTTGCTTTCTCAATAGTTAAGCTTTTTATAAAAACTAGATATGGACCCGTTTCAATGGTATGTACCAGCTTTCCAATTTGGTGAAAAGACCCGGTTACTTTGAACTGCACTTGAGGATTTTCTGTCTTTTTCGATGATATCACTGGTTCAATCAATACAACCTTAACTTTAGACTTTACTGCATTCTCCTGAACATATTTAATGATATCAAAGGAACTCTTGCCGTATAAATACGTTTTTTGATTGTTTGTTATCACACCGGCAAGAGTTTCATTCTCTTCCCTCAACCTTCCGGTAATAGTTTTCCATTGTTTGGCGTTTTCAATCTGTTGTTCCATAGTCCGGATATCAATACTGTCTTGATAAATACCGGATATCAAGGGTTTTGATATAAAAAAGAATACCAAAATGCTAAATAGTAAAAATCCGGCAATAACATAGATTTGTTCCCTGGTGATTTGTGATAGGTATGATTTCATTGCACTACTCTCGCTGAAATTAAAAAATGGATGCCTGCTTTATCTTTACTGCTGCCAGGACGTTTTTCAAAACCGGTATCATAATTATCAAGAGATACCTGATCAAATAAAGGTTCATCTTTCATACTTTCTATAAATGTAATGACTGATAACTGCTTTTTTGAATATCCCTCAATAAATAATTTATCTGCATCGGCTTGTCGATTCATTCTGGTATCTCCCCAGTTCATATTCTCTAACCAGGTATCCTGAGGAATCACTTGGCTTACACAATACATCGCCCTGCCGATCCTGGTCTTTTGTGATTGTAACAAGACCAGTTTCTCATATTGGTCTGTTAGATTTTTATTCTCAGCTTCGAACTGATTGATTTTTGTAATTTGGGTTTCTACGGTCTGCTTTTGAGCTAATAACTGACTGTGCTTTGAGTCAATAATTATAGAGGGAATCAAGAGCAAAAAATTCAGAATTATTAACATTCCAGTAATCAATACCAAAATCTTTTGTATTTTTTTCTCAATCCCTTTATATTTTACTTTCTCGTGTATTTTTTTTGATAAAAAATTGAATGAACTAAATTGAGTATAATAATGACTCAATGCTACACCATTAGCAGCGACAATACCTGGATCCTTCCAGTCAGTTTCATATTCATCAGAGATGTCCGGTATCATCCCTTTTCCACCATTACGATTGCATATACACGCATAGCCCTGATATTCCGATTCTTTTGACAGGCTCACAGGAGCAGGAATGGATGACTGGATCTGAATATTGTTACATATTCCATCTTTGAATAATATGTCCAACGTGAATTGTTCATCGATATACGCGAATCGTTGTTCCCCGGAAAACTTTATTGGGTTCCTAACCAGGTACGTATAAATCCATTCCAGATTGCCTTTATAAATCCCTGCCAGGTTTAATCCAATCTCATCAAATAAATTTTCTATATTTTCCAGATCACTGTTTTTTGCAAAAGCCCGCAATTTGGTTTTATTACCCGTCTCCAACTCGACGGCTTTAAAATCAGCAGAATTTAACATTGACATGAATGAAGGAGATGTATCTCCATCAAGTTCATTACGATAAATGGTCTTTAATCCCGGCCATAGATAAACAATCTGATAATGCTTGATTTCCGGATAAACGTTTATAGCTTCTTGTAATCCTGTTTTGATAAAGTTATCATCAGAATTGGGAATGACTAATCTGTCATTCAACCAGGTATATATCTCATTTTTGCCCTTGAGCAGCCCAAGGACTGTGATGTGCGAATCCATTATTTCAAGACAGATCACCCGTTTTTCATATTGAAATAAGGATAGAATAAAATGTTTTAAGGCAAACGAATGAATCCATTTATTATTTGATAATTTCTTCAACATCGACTTTTCCCAAATCTTCATAATACAAGTGAGGAGTAACATATATCATCAACTCTGTTGTCGTTTTTTGAATATTGTGATTCCTAAACAATCGGCCCAATAAAGGGATATCTCCTAAAATCGGAAATTTCTGATACGTTTTAGAATCCACTTCCTGGATCAATCCACCCAATACAATTGTCTCACCATCTTTTAATCGAATAGTTGAGCTTAAAATTCTATGATCAATTGTTGGCGGTGTCTCTGAATCCAGTGAACCTTTGGGGGTACTAAATTCCGGATGTATTTCTGTTGTGATCTCTCCCGATGCACTAACCCAGGGTGTAATTTCCAGAATCATCTCGGCCTTGATGGTCTCAAAACGTTCCGACTCGGAGACATAGAGTTGCTGTGTTGATTGATAGGGGGTTTGCGTTTTAATTTTGTAATATTGCGTAGTGCCAATATTGATACTTGCCGTATGTCCATTCAGGGTTGCAATTTGTGGACGTGATCTAACTTTGGCTTTACTCTCTTGTTCCAACGCTTTTACTTGCATATAAAAATTGCTGGGCAGCTTTCCAACATTGGGAAGTCCCCATTGCGGACCGTATAATTCAATAGATGCGTTCAAAAAGTCACCGTTTGCAGATTGCTCAACATTTGGAAACAAGGAACGATAATTCAAAACACCGGTTGTATCATCAGCATTGGGATCACCCAAGCCAGCCTCGATACTAAATTCATCTATATCAGACATATTATAATCCACAACCAGTGCTTCAATCAAAATCTGTGGAATGGGATAATCGATCTGCCTAATATAATCCTCAGTTTCCCGAATCAGATTCTCTGCACCGGTCACCATCAATCCATTGTGTTCCTTGATGATCTTTATGGATGCACCCTGGATTATTTCTTTTGGTATGGTTTCGATCAACCCTTCAGCTTTTAAATGCTGTAATTTGATCAGTTTACTGGAGTTAATTCCCTGAACGGTTTTATCCCCGATAAAATATATATCTTCATCTTTGCGAAACGTGTATTTGGTACCTTTAAACAAATAGTTTAATGCATCATCAAAAGTGATATTGGAACATTTTGCGGTGATCCTCCCTTCTAAATTACCATATACAATTATATCGGTTTCTACCTGCTGTGCAATCTCTTGCACTGCCTGCTTGATCTCAACATCATGAAAATCCATACTGATCAACCCATCAACAACATCAATTCGGCTTCCCCTTCTTTTCTGCTGGGTAGTTTCAGTTCCATAATCCATCCCCCAATCCACATGGTAAATACTATTTTTCTTTTTAACCTCATAACCATTCATACTGAAAAAAGTAGCCAGGCACTCTTCTAAATCCAGATTTTGCAAAAACCCGGAGACTGTACCACTCACTCCTTTGTTCAAAACAATATTAGTTGAGCAAATTTGAGAAATTTCCTTGACGACCCGAGATACTGGTTCATTTTTCACATCCAATGATAATTTGGGTGCATTAAAGGATATATCAAGTGGAGGAATCGGCTCGGGTGGAGGCAGTAGAAATTTAATAATACTGCCCTCTTGTTGAATTTCAAGATCAGCACGATTGGCCAGAAAATTTAATGCATCGTTTATGGATACATTTTCAAGATGAATCGTAACACGATAATCGATAGCATCTTCTACAAAAATGTTCAATCCATAAGTATCAGCAATAGCTCTGACAACATCTTTGATATCCGTGTTCTTGAAATCCAAAATCTGAATTACAATACTACTGTCGGTTTTAATTTCGGTATTTATTTCAGATGGATTGGCATATACATTTTCAAAAAAATTGTTGAATAGACATACGAATCCGATGATAGAGATTATCTCTATCCGACGGTACAGCAATTTCATAATTTACCTCACATTATAGACTGGTTTCCCGGATTATCTCCGAAATGGACGTAACTCCATCCTCAATTAACTTAACTCCTTGTTCACGCAGTGATATCATTCCGTTTTCTTTAGCCATCTCACGAATCTTTGTTGTACTGGCACGTTTTGCAATCATCTCCCCGATGTCTTGCGTTATATCCAGTATCTCAAACAACGCCCTGCGTCCCCGGTATCCTGTATCCCTGCAAGAGGGACACCCCCTCGGTACATAATGCATTTTAATATTTCTAAACGTTAATTGTTCATCTGTTACTAGTTCTTTACATTGGTTGCACAAAATCCGAACAAGTCGCTGTGCAATAACCAGCTTTATTGATCCAGCAATCAGAAACGGTTCAATGCCCATATCGATCAAACGGGTAATGGTGCTCGGTGCATCATTGGTATGGATTGTACTTAATACCAGGTGCCCGGTTAATGATGCACGAACCGCCATTTCTGCTGTTTCAGGGTCCCGGATCTCTCCTACCATGATTACATCTGGATCCTGTCTTAGAAAGCTACGTAATGCGCTTGCAAAAGTGTATCCAATATCTGAGCGCACATGAGATTGATTGATTCCTTCAACGTTATACTCGATGGGATCTTCTATCGTAACGATGTTATATCCCGGATCATTGAGTTCTTTTAATACAGAATAGAGTGTAGTACTTTTACCGCTACCGGTGGGCCCTGTCACCAATATAATCCCAAAAGGCGACTGGATTGCATCACCAATGAGACGTGATTCCATATCACCTAATCCTAATTTATCCAAATCAAATGTAGCGATGGACTTGTCGAGAATACGTAATACAACTTTTTCACCATAATCGGTAGGTAAAGTAGAAACGCGTATATCAATATTCTGGGAATCTTTTTTTATTCGGATTCTGCCATCCTGGGGACGTCTTTTTTCAGCTATGTCCAATTCTGCCATAATCTTTAAGCGTGCAATGATAGAGTTTTTTTGCTGATTGTCAATTTTTTTTACTTCCAACAAGACACCATCTATACGGTATCGTATCCGAAAAAAAGTTTCATAGGGTTCAAAATGAATATCGCTAGCTTTGTCGCTGATTGCCTGATAAATAATATCATCGACAAATTGAATCGTGTTCTCGCTGCTTTCATCTATGACATGAGATTTTTCTGTAGGTTGGGTTTTAATTGAACTGCTGTTGATACCATTTATTTTCTGGATCTCAACAAATTCTTCTTTGGAAATTCTGTTAAACATCACAGACGTATTCAACAAGAATTCAAGTTCTTCCAGTTCCTGCGGTTGATGATCTATATGACTAACAAGTTTTATTTGAGCCCCCTTTTGCTCAATACAAATGCAATCATATTGATCTAATATTGCCTGGTTTACTTCGTTTTCCACCGATTACCCACTTTCCTTAACAACAAAGCAAATTAAAAATTTTTAAAGATTTTCCTCAAGAAAGGTATTAATTATTACAACACGAACTAATTTTTGCAGAAAATAATCAACATTCCACTCAAAAAAAGTGAAATTGGTTAGAATATTAGGTTAAAATGATGAACAAAAAGAGGACTTTCTCAACAAGTCATATATAATATAGTGTCAATTACAACGTAAAACCTTACACTTTTAAACAAAATTATTCATAAAATGTAAGAATTTACATTTTATGAATAAGAATGATATGATGTTCAGTAAGCCCCAATAATAACAAAGTGATCAGTCATCCGATTTCTTCCCCAAGAACTTTGACAATTCTTTTTATTACTTTCTTAGCTTCCGCATTTTGCGACCGGTAAAATTCACCTATTTCATCAATTACGATGATGTCTTCGGCATCAGGTTCTTCCGTCTCTATTTTCAGTAACTGAAATAATGGCATTTCCAATGCGTCAGCAATTTTCTTCATTGAGGTGACTGTAGCGTTCTTCTCTCCCCTTTCGATCCCTCCGATGTAAGTATTATGCAGTCCCGCTTTATCTGCCAATGCATCTTGTGAATAGCCTAGCTTTTTTCGCTCCTGCCTTATCTTGGCACCAATCATTATTAAAAAGTCATCCATTTCTCACCCATTGTTTTTAATATTATAGAAATTTTGAACGAGAAATAGCATAGACTATAAATATTAAATAATTACATAATAATATCTATAGTGCATATTTTTATTGATTTTGATACTTATATCATTTATTTTATTCTATCCAAATTCACAAATAGTCCAATAACACATAACAAAAGAGGCGTATCGATGGAAATCTCTAACGAGTATTCAAAGCATTATAATGAAGAAAATTTTTGGGACAAACTTAAACATCATGCGCTTAAAGCAGGTGCAGATCTTGTTGAAAAAGTGTTACTTCTCTATTATGCGTTTAAAGATTCAGATACTCCTGCGTGGGCCAAGGGAGTAATTGTAGGTGCATTAGGATACTTTATTTTTCCTCTGGATGCCATTCCAGACATCACACCCGTTGTTGGTTATGCAGATGATTTAGGAGTGATAGCAGCAGCATTAGCAACGGTAGCAATTCATATCAAACAAGAGCATAAAGACAAGGCTGCTGAACAAATGAAAGTCTGGTTTGGAGATAATTACAAAAAAGGAGAATAAGAATAATAAATCCTTTATGTTTCTTGATTTTCTATGCCCTGGGTATCAGACAGCTTCTGTGAACCAGGGTTTTTCTTTACTTTTTTGGTAAAAGAACTATGATAATCACAATCAACCAATCTTAACGAAATGGAGGGTATATGAAAAAAGTATCGATGCTTTTTTTGTTTCTGTTTTACCTATGTTCCTGGGCCCAAGAACATACGATGACTATCAATTTTAATGATGGGGGGACATTAATATTACCACTCGATGAAATTGAAACGATGACATTTGAGGAGATGACTGATCCGGTTCACATCGAAACGGCTCAGAAAGTAATTAGCCAATTTACACTTTTACAAAATTATCCTAATCCTTTCAATCTATGTACAAGAATCAGTTTTGTATTACCAGAAAATGGCGATGCTGAGATCTCCATTTTTAATGTGAATGGGAAATTAGTCAAAGCACTCTACTCTGGGATGCTGACTGAAGGAAACCACGAGTTACCATGGAATGGACAGGATGAAAACGGAAACATCGTAGCAAGCGGCGTCTACTTTTATCAAGTTAACTTTGAAAATGAAATCATATCCAAAAAAATGATCCTGGTCAAATAAAGAAAGGATAAGGAATGAAAAAGAAAACTGCTATTGTGCTAATTGCCATCACGTGTGTTGTCAGCATAGCAATCTCACAAACTATGAATATTAACACCATAGATGGCTCCACCCAAACATTTGAGATGTCTGAAATCGAGAGTATCACTTTTTCCATCGAAGAACCAACGCCAACGACAGTAACAGACATCGATGGCAATGTCTACCCCATTGTTACAATTGGAGATCAAGTCTGGATGGCATCTAATCTCAAAGTCACTCATTTTAGAAATGGCGATGCGCTTCCCTATGTAGTTGAAGATGCAGAATGGCCAACTTTGACCAGTGCCGCTTTTTGTTTTTATGAAAACAAAATCGAGAATCTCAGTGTCTACGGTGCTTTATATAATGGTTACGCTGTATTAGACAGTCGCAACATCGCTCCCGAGGGCTGGCACGTAGCTACGGATGAAGACTGGAAAGAATTGGAAGAATTCATGGGGATGGATCCGAATGCGTTGGATATCATTGGACCTCGCGGAACTGATGAAGGCGGCAAGTTAAAAGAAATGGGTACAGAGCATTGGACCAAGCCGAATTACCTTGCAACTGATGAATATGATTTCACAGCATTGCCTGGTGGATGGCGCAATAGAGACAATGGTGTTTTTGAAAACATGGGAAACAATGTCTATTTCTGGACAGGATCTGAAACAGGTACCGGCTCAGTGTGGCGCCGTACTATCGGATATGATCATGCTGTAATCGATCGTGGAGGCGGCGCAAAAGTTCGTGGATTTTCAGTGCGTTGTGTTAAAGATTGAGTTGAATTCAGGGCCTCTTTGGAGGCTCTTTTTTAGGTTGGGAATCGGATCTCAAAAACCTTCATGGGGTGAGGCTTTGAGATTTTGATTTTGAGATGGGTTTTGAGACACTAATCTGCATAAAAAAAGCCTGGTTTCCCAGGCCTTCAATTTGTCTCAAAAACGGTGGTTTTTTGATCTAATTAGATTTGATTAAATAAAAATATCCAAAGCGAAGGGAATTCACTCTGATCATGCAATTTATGTAATATTTGAATAGTAGGTAGTCTGTTTCAAATTATACATCTTCCGTCAAAATTAGTATAACTAAAAAAAAGATCAACCAATGGAGGGATCTGATATAAACTCACAAATTCAAATGACAAAATTAGAGAATAAAAATCCAATCTATGAATTACATAAATTATAATGTTATATATTAATCTTTATTAAAAATAGTTCGAATCAAGTATAGAAATCAATTCACATCCGTAGTGTTTCCGTATAAAGTTTAAGAATAAAATATTTTTAGTTTAGTGCATGGATTATTATCTTGTAAAAGAAAGGAGCAAAAAATCCATGCCAAAACAAAAGTATACATCAGAGTTCAAGGTCCGCACAGTGTTAGAAGGTCTCAAGTCACCAGACGGGATTGCCGCCTATTGTCGCCAAAAAGGGATTAGTGAGGTTCAATTTTATGGTTGGCAGAGACAGATGATCGAGAATGCGGATTCGGTATTCCACAAGATGTCCAAAGCTCAGGAACGCAAGGTTTCGCAAATGGAAGCAGATCTGAAACGCAAGGATGAAATCATAGCGGTGGTTACTGAAGAAGCGTTAGAGCTCAAAAAAAAACTGCGCAAATAAAGCGCTACCGCCATCTGGATATTGCAACGCGAATGGATCTGTTAGGGATGCTGGAGCGCTATGCCCAATACGGATGGAGTAAAGAATCAATATGCCGGAAATGGGGCATCAGCCTCAATTCATTTTACTCATTCAATCCGGCTCCAAAAGGAAAAGCAGGTTCGTTGAAAATCCAGATAAACAAGATCACTGACGAAGAAAAGACCAAAGTCATATCTTATGCTCTTTCCCATACGGACCTGAACCATAGAGAAATGGCGTATCGCATGATTGACGAAAACATCGTTTTTATGAGTCCATCGAGCGTGTATCGCATCCTTAGAGAAAACAATCTGTTAGTACGTCGCCAGCCGAGACCAAAGCGAGAATATTGGGATACTCATGCCAGATTGACAGGCCCCGATAAAGTCTGGCAAACCGATCTGATGGTGGTCCGGTATAAAAATCGGGATTATTATCTATTGTCTTACATGGATGTATTTTCACGATGTATTGTATATTACAAACTTTGCAGCAGCATGACAGGTGACACAGTTAAGGAGGCAACCCTGGAAGCATTTGCGGTAACAAATAAAAAGCCGGAGGTTATCCAATCCGATAATGGCAGCTGTTATATTAGCAGTGAGTACAAAAAGTGCTTTGCCAACTGCCCAATGGAACACCGTTTTATACATCCACACTGTCCGAACGAAAACGCCGAGATCGAACGATATCACCGGACATTGCGAGAGTTGATAGATCCGTATGATGCCAGAGATTTTAATCATCTGTGCGAACTTGTCAAAGAGCAGATTGAATATTATAATCACAAACGCTATCATTCCGGGATAGGATTTGTACCGCCATGGCTGAAATATACTGGTAAGGCAGATTCACTGATCAAGTCCCGAAAACAAAAGATACAAATAGCCAAACAGAAACGTATGAAACAAAACTGGACAAATTATCAAAGTGCAATGCAAACAATCAAACAAAAAGCAGCATAATGTACTAAACTAAAATTTTTCCATTTTTAAACATTATGTGTGAAACAATTAGACATCCAATCATGAAAAAATTGGTAACAACAAAAAAACATTTGTCTTAAATTATTAATCAAAATCTTCTTGTATATTCCCCTAAAAATGCATTAATTATTAATACTCCAATAAAATTATTAGTTATTAGTGCAATTAATAGGGTTTTATTTGTATATAATATTGTAATGCTTATCTTTGAATTTGAGAAATGGGCCAAAATTATTAAATTAGATAAAACAGAACAAAGGAGGCCCATTGAGTACCCGACAACGATTTACAGCCGAAGCCAAAGTACAGATACTACGTGAACATTTGGAAAATAATGTCAAGATATCCGAATTAGCTGAAAAATATAAAGTTCATCCTGGTGTGATCCAGCGATGGAAAAAAGAACTCTTTGAAAACGCACTTGATGGTTTTTCCGGCCAGCATAAAAATCGTAAAGATAAAACCCGCAAAGAAGAACAACTTGAGCATAAAGTGATCAAAATGCAGGAAGTGATTACCGAGCTGTCAACAGAGGTGATTGATTTGCGAAAAAAGTATTTTGGGGCCCCCTGAAAGATCGTTGGGTAGCCCCTGACATACGCGATGACATTATCACTACATTTGACCGGTTAAAAACACAAACCCATGTGCCAGTTAACACCTTGCTCAACGCGGCAGGATTATCGTGGGCCAGGTACCATGACTGGCAAAAACGATTTGGACAACCCAATAGGCACAACAGCGATACGCCGCGCGACTTTTGGCTTGAGCCGTGGGAAAAACAGGCGATAATTGATTACAAAAAAGATCACATGGAAACCGGATATAGACGTTTAACCTATGAGATGCTGGATAACGACATTGTTGCCGTCAGCCCGTCAACAAGCTACAGGATATTGCGTCTGGCAGGCTTGACAAGTCGTTGGAATAACAAGACCTTAGAGGTAAAACGGAAAGGATTCGTGCAGCCAAAGAAACCTCATGAGCACTGGCACATGGACATATCCTATGTCAACTTTCATGGATCACACCTGTTTTTGATCTCTGTACTTGACGGATATTCCCGCTTTATTGTGCACCATGAGCTCAGAACACATATGCAGGAATACGATGTGGAGATCGTACTTCAACGGGCTCTGGAAAAATATCCGGACAAGACACCAAGGATCATTTCAGATAATGGCACCCAGTTCATTGCCAACGATTTGAAATCCTTTTTGAGATTGAACAATCTGACACATGTACGAACATCGGTCAATCATCCACAAGCAAATGGAAAACAGGAAGCATTCCACAAGACAATCAAAAATGAATGTATTCGTGTTAAAAGCTTTTTGGGTTTGGAGGATGCGAGAAAAATAGTTGCTGAATATGTTCATGAATATAACCATAAACGACTGCATAGCGGCATAAACTATATCGCTCCGTATGATATGTTATGTGGCCGGGCTGAAATCATTTTCAAAGAACGTGATTTGAAACTTGAACAAGCACGACAAAGACGAAAGGAAAAGGCACAACTTGAACGAAAAGCAGCTTAGAGTTTTTTTTCGAATCCCTTCTCACAAGTGTTGGAAGGGTGAGGAGAAAAAACTCGGACTATAACTTATTTTAAAGTGGCCTTTTCTCAAATTTGAGTTATATTCTAATGTTGTGGATGACTTGAAAAAATAAATAAAAAAGCGTATCCTATAGTTTTTAAGTATTTTTTTTCGACCAAGAAAAAAGATAAAACCAAAAAGGACACGCTATGAAAAAAGGTAATACAACAAAGTCAGAACTGCAAGCAGAAACCACAACATTCAATAAAAGTTTGGATGAAATTATTCGAAATGGAGCGCAACAAATATTGGCAGCAGCCATAGAAAACGAAGTTCAGGAATACCTTGATCGCTATAAAAATCACAGAGATGAACAAGGTCACCGCCTGGCCGTACGCAATGGTTCCATGCCGGAGCGCACAATATTGTCCAGTTCAGGTCCAATAACGATCCGGCAGCCGCGAGTGGATGACAGGAAATTACGGCAGGAACATGGCGTAGAAGGCTTTACAAGTGAGATACTACCCAAATACCTGAGACGGACACCCAGCCTGAATAACCTGATACCTGCCCTTTATTTGAAGGGCATTTCGACACAGGACTTCCCGGCTGCATTGTCGGCTATACTTGGAGATAAAGTCAAAGGACTTTCAGCCAACACGGTTGTGCGCTTGAAAGAAGAATGGGAGTCAGAGTACAAGCAATGGGCCAGGCGTGATCTGTCCGGCAAACACTATGTATACATCTGGGCCGATGGTGTCTATTTCAATGTTCGATTGAAAGGCGTAAATCCTTGTATTTTAGTGATTATTGGAGCGGACGAATATGGGCGAAAAGAGCTTTTGGCGGTCAAAGAAGGCTTTCGAGAAAGCGAATTGAGCTGGAAAGAACTGCTGTTGGAGTTAAAGGACCAGGGACTTGAGATGGGACCGAAACTGGCAATCGCAGACGGTGCCCTCGGTTTTTGGAAAGCTTTGCCACAAGTTTATCCCGAGTCTCGTGAACAGCGCTGCTGGGTCCACAAGACAGCCAACATATTGGATAAGCTACCGAAAAGTGCGCAGACAAATGCCAAATCGCTTATTCATGAAATGTATATGGCTGAGACCAAAGAAAATGCGTTAATCGCTTATCATAGATTTATCAAAATTTATGAAGACAAGTATCCCAAAGTTGTTAATTGTCTGGTAAAAGATTATGATCAACTTTTTACTTTTTATGATTTCCCGGATTCACATTGGCAGCATATCCGGACCACGAATCCCATTGAATCTACCTTTGCTACAGTGAGACTCAGGACGCGGAGAACAAAGGGCTGCGGTTCAAGTCAGGCGACTTTGACTATGGTTTTTAAACTGGCTAAAGAAGCGGAAAAACGGTGGCGGCGTTTGAGAGGGTACAAGTGGATACCATTTGTGATTAAAGGAGAAAAATTTGTGAATGGTGAACCGGAAAATCAGGAATTGTTTAAGTTGGCAGCTTAACTTTTATGAAATGGATACGCTTTTTGATCCACAACTATTGACAATAACTCCTCAAATTTTCCTTGAACCATTACAATTTTAAATAAATAATTTGATTAGTAGTAACAACTCATACCTTATCTCTTTTTTTTTGCTTAAAATTGAAACTTTTTTCCACACCTAAACTGTAATCCCTAACGCCACTATATATTTATTTAGTTTAGATAAAAAATTGTATGTAGTATATTTAGTTGTTTTATTTAAATAAAAGTATTTAAAAAAGGGTGAATCCTATGACCAAGGTGGATGGACTACCATTATTGTATTAAGCAATACTAGGTAAACTCGAATAAACAATCTCCTCTATTTCTAATAAAATATTTTTTCTCTTGGTATAAGAACTCCGAATAAATAAAGGAGTTCTTATGAACATAGGATACGCTCGGGTTTCAACGGATGATCAGAAGCTCGACCTTCAAATGGATGCTCTACGAGCATCCAATGTAGACCAAATCTACCAGGATACAGCATCAGGAGCAAAGACGGACCGCAATGGTCTCGAACAGGCACTTAAATACGCTCGTCCAGGTGATACACTGGTCGTCTGGAAACTGGACCGACTGGGACGTTCTCTCAAGCATCTCATTGACGTGGTAAACGATCTCTCCCAACGGGGCATCTTTTTCAAATCTCTTCGTGAAAACATCGACACCTCCTCATCCGGTGGTAAACTCACCTTTCATCTTTTTGGCGCATTAGCAGAGTTTGAACGTGATATCATCCGTGAACGTACAATGGCAGGACTTGAAGCCGCCAGGGCCCGCGGAAGAGTCGGTGGCAGACCCAGAGCATTGAACGATTTACAAGTACAACAAGCTAGGCAGCTCATGAGTAATAAGGCCAACAATGCCTCCGATGTCGCAAAAACGCTTGGAGTTTCAAGAGCGACATTATACAGGTATTTGTAAAAACATGGTATAAGAAGCATGATAACCTTAATTAAGGAGGAATTTTTATGATTAATGTGAAACATCAGTTTCCGGAAAAAATTGAAAAAGTTGTTGGGATCACCACACTGGTTCTGAATGGAATACTGACGACAGTGCAGATCATCTCGCTGTTTCGTTCATCGAAGCACACGGCTGAGTCATGACAGAATTGCCTGCTAAAAGTGACGATGTCATCGTAGATGTGCAACTCAAACACATCGTCGCAACACTTTTCATCGTCGCCGGTGGGAGCTTTCTCATCGGCGCTTCTATTTTAGCGGTAAAAGACTATTTGAAATTCAAGCGCCAAAAGGCGATGCTGGATACAGCTGTGAATGTTATTCTATTAATTAAAAATGGAGGACCATTAGATATATGCAAAGAACAGAAGACGGATACATCATTACCAATGACGACATCCGAAAAGCCAGAGACATCCTCGGATACATCGGTGTCGGGATCATCCTGATTGAGAGCATCCGGGTGGTATTCGGCAGACCCTGGATGAGGCTGCCATGAAAGACTATGTAATGCGGATCAAGGTCAATCCTCAGGCATTGGTGAAATTCACGAACCTGATGAGTAATTCGTTATTGCTCTCAGCCAATGCTTTTTTGTTAGGATCTGATATCCGCAGACGGATTCATGAAAAGAAAACAGAGACCACGGCGAACCGGATCCAGATCACAGCAGAAGCTGCAGCAGCGATCTCTGGTCTTGCCAAGGTTATCGTTCAATCCATTGAGACGAACAAATGAGAGATGTTAAACTATTCGAAGAACTGGATCGTCGGGACATCGCGAATAATTTGTATTGCTATTACTGCGGCAACACGAACCAATGGCAGATGGATATCCGGGTGCAGTACATCGTCGAAAACGCAGATGATGGCATCGCGTTTCAGATGGATCCGGTGCGCTCAAAGCGGATTCTTGATGCGGTGCAGCGCAATGTCAATCGCATGATAAATCATTCCAACATTGACACTAAACCGATATTTCATTGTGCCAACTGCGGTAACGATGAACTGGAAGTGTTTGAAGCGATGCAGGAGAATTGCTGGAACATGGGCTGTCCCGGATGCGATCACTGCTGCAACTGGATCGATGAAGATGAGCTGCGTAATCTGTGCTCATCGTGCATCGAGCACCATCAGGGAAAAGTGGATGAGGATCATTGCTTCAACCTGTGTCCGCATTATGATTTCGGACTGGAACAGGTCCGGCAGCACTATGCCATTACACTGGATGAGCTGATACGTGAAGCGGGGTATTGAGGTTGCATTGCGAATCGCTCAATGCTAAGGCTGATGGTTATCCATCGGCCTTTTTTATTTCAAGGAGGTGATGTTTTGCGTGATGATGAAATCAGGTCCACGATGGACCGTCCGGGTTGGCTCCTGCCGTACCTCTTTGCACTGGATGAAATGTTCTATGGTCGATGGGGGTATTGGTTAAGTGCTATTACTCTGGACCAAGTGCCGAAGGAGCCTATTCCCTATGTCCATTTTGAACCGCATATGAGTTTTTCTCAGAAACAGGTGAGAAAAAACATTGATGCCTGCCTCGGTTACGCGGAACATTCACATAGCAATGTATTGGAAAAATTCATCGACTGGATCCTTTGGGGATTCAACTATCGACAGAATGTCGATGTTACCGGCATCGATGCAAAGACCGACGACTATTGGTACCGGACATTTAACCTCGGACTATTCTATACCGAGCCCGCGGACCACTTTGCCTACATTGCAGCGGATAAAAGAGTCGGCATCGGTACCGGGTTCTTTCCAACGCCTTCGTCGGTCACTGAAATGATGGTTAAAATGAACTTTGGAGATAAACCGTTGCATCAACACAAGCGTTTGAGTGTCTGCGATCCGTGCTGCGGCACCGGCATCATGTTATTACACGCATCCAATTACTCACTGAATTTGTATGGCATCGATGTGCATCCATTGATTTACAAGATCGCGCTGGTGAACAGTTACATTTACATACCCTGGCTGGCGTATCGTCCGAAGGGCATTGGGATGTTTGACAGGAAAGATTCCTTACGTAAACTTGAACTGCCAACTGGCATCGTGCTCCCCGAGTGCCCGATGTGTGGCAACCATCAGGATTTTGTCATGAAGGTGGAAACCACATGTGAGCTTGAAACGAGTGAATCCGGATTGTGGCAGATGAGTCAAACCTCAATATCACAGGACGTCGTAGACCACAAGCTTACACCCGAAAACTTAGATTGCGTGATGTGCGGAAAGGAGAAAAATTGAAGATACAATGCAGCAAATGTGAAAATAAAAAGAAATTCACGATGCCGATGTGGGTGCGTGCAACTTTCCGGTTCAATGAAGACGGCACCATCTCCATTCTGCATACCACTCCCCTTGAGAGCATCGAGGAAAAGCTTGTCGGACAGAAACAAGCCCCAAAGCTAAAATGTGCGGTATGTGGAGCGGCGGCAATCATCGAGTTTAATGAATATGAGCAAAAGGATACCGAAGCATCACAGCTGAAAGCCCTGGAGGTGATATGAGCGAGGATTATAAAAAAGAGATCATGGATTACATCAAAGATGAGGTTAACAAGTGGATCGACGTGGTCAAGAAAAAGTATCCGGACAAGCTCATCACCCGGCAATGGCAGGTGCTTTATCCCAAAGGTTACGCCTCCGGGCACAATGTTTTGCCCGTGGTGACGGGCTGCAAGGACGGACAGTTCCTCATCGGTGAAGTGCAGTTTGTGCTCCCTACGAATCTGGACCTGTCTCTGGATGATGTCGAGTTGGTTTTAAAAGAGGAACCCTATGTTGAGCATCGGGATGACCCGTCAGTATCTGAACCGGGTACAGGCACGATGGCGCTGGATGATTCCATCGATGTTCTCAATCACGTCGTATGCAGTATCAACGAGTTTATCAACAGTTTAAAGATCACGGTCCCCGGTTCTACGCAGCTGTCGATGTTTTCACATCAAAACATCGGTGGGAGAAGCACTGCAAAGGTTAAAACAGTCATCGGCCAATCCGCTGGTGATATCAAACAGCATATCGAGTCTTCTCCTCACTTGCCATCGTGGATCAAGGACATCGAATCCAGAAAGGTCTATGACGAACTCATTGAAAAGCTAACCGGTGCGTATCAGCAGTACGGTAACGGTGACATCGGAGAATTCTTTAAAAAGTATGAACAGCACCTCAAGAGTCATGGCCATCTGCATTATTTCTGCAAATATAAAGGCAAGACTGTGATTCTGGATGAACGGGAGCATTGCACCGAGTCCTACTGCAGCAAGAAACCCTACAATTCACCGTGTTCGGTACCGGTGTTAAGATTTGGAGGAGAATCATGATAGATGTATTTAAAAAGTTTGTGCCGATGGCTGACAAGATCGTGCCCAGGCGGACCTCACTTGAGATCCTGCGCAATGTCTGTATTCGGGATGGTTATGTAACGGCGACAGATATGGACTTGACGATGCGAATGAAAACAGATGATATGCGTGAGTATCTGTTGCCCATCGGCATTCTCAAGACCGTGTTAAAAAGCAGGCCGAGAATTATCGATGTGGTTACGGACATTGCGGGTAAAACACGCATCGACTATGATAACAAATCAGTATCGTTTCCTGTCGTAGACACTAATGATTATCCCGCTATGGATTTTGGTAAAACAAATCCGTTAGGAGTTTGGACCAAGGATGCTATCAACTGTTTATATCAACAGGTACCCTACTGTAGTGACGATGATCTGCGTCCTGCTTTGCAGGGTGTTTATGTGAATCAAAACGGAAAATTTTCATCTTGTGCTACAGACGGGCATGTCTTACGATACGTTGCCAATGTTGAGAACGATGGCAACATGCTTGTCAAGTTCGAAGGCATCATTCCCAAGCGGGTATTGATGCTGCTGCCGAGGATGGTGAAAGAATCAGTATCTATATCTATGTCTGACGAGTGTTATCATTTCATCGTAGACAATGACATTGAGCTCATTGCACGCAAGGTGGAAGCGACGTACCCCAATTTTATGCGCTTGTTTCCGGAGGATTACATCGGTATGATCTCATTGGATAAGGACCGGTTCCTGAGACTGGCGCACGCGGCCAAAGATTTTGCGGTTAAGAAAACCATGTGCTCGGTGCTGGATATCAAGAACAAAGAGATCACAATGTCTGTGGAAAATGTGGACCTGGGAACGGAATGGCAGTCATCGATGCCGGTAGATGCGAAAAAATCGATGCCGATGCGTGTCGGGTTCAACATCACCAAGCTGGAAAAAGTATTAGGCTCCATCGATAGTGACAAAGCGACGTGGAAGTATAACGATGCCAATTCCGCGATGATCGTCATCGATGATGATCACGATGATGTGACCAGTCTGATCATGCCAATCCGGCTCAAGGAAGGAGTACCTGATGGATAATGTAATCGTTGATAAACCGGAACGGCTGGACCAGGACATCGAGGATTTCAAGATCGATGCGGTTGAGGATGAAAAGAATTTCACGGTTGCTCGCTTGCGGGTGTGCAGAGATCCGGAAAAAGAAACTCCGGTGATCTTTTATACTCAGGAGCTAAACCGGAATTTCAAAGATCCGACGGATCCCATGGGTAAACGATACCTGATCAAGAGCTTTACTCCCTCGAATGCGATGGCATCCATCGATACATCGCTGGAACGGAAATTCGGAGACACGATGCTTGCGCACAAACCCAGGATCAGGGATTACTCTCCTCTCACTGACATACACAGTTCCACGATGAACTTGTTTCTGGATGATGAATCCGCAACCTACCTGAGTGACATCGGAGTTAATATCGATGGACTGGGTGAGGATTTTCAGTCGATGGAGTCCGTGGAAGCAACGCCTTACATGGAAGATGTGTCGATGGGTGTGGAGCAATTGAAAGCAGAGCTTCGACAGCATCGGCTGGAGCTGCGGCAGGTAAAGTTGCAAATGGCTGATGAAATTGACGGGTTTGTGGATGTAGATGCTGATGATGACGAGTTTAACAAAGTCATTGCGATGCATCGGGTGTCGGATCATCTGGTCCAGCAGTATCTTGCTGGTGTGGAAAAGATTCATGAACTGAAAACTCAGCTTGGCCAGGCAACAGATGCGGTTTTCTCTGAAACAAAGGTACGGATCAGACTACCGCCGAGATTGAACATCGATGACGTCATCGGGCTGTGATTGCATCTTTTAACCAAAATGCATCCTGGGTAGGATGCTTTAATGGGTTTGAGGAATCCTGGGCCGTTAAATAAACGATGGAAGGATCAAACGATGCCGGAACGCATTATGGGGGATGTGTTCCGGTGAACGATGGAGGTGAAATGATTAAAGTCTATGTCTATGGAAGAATCGATCTGAGTTTTGAGGGTGTACCAACAGAATACCAGTTGATCAGCGCATCCCTTGTTGAAAAATATAAAGACAAAGAAACAGAGTTGCCAGTTGTTGTAGCTGTTTCAAAAAAAGTTAAAGGTAATGAAGTATTGTACTGTGTTCCCTTAGAAGATTTTGGTGATGATAGAGTTGAGCACTGCGGTTTATTCGTGTGGACGCCGGATGAACGGTTCCTGGGTATGAATCCGTTGCCATTATATACAGTAGATAGGTAAGAAAAAGAAGAGTTTTTCCTCTTTTTTAGCTAAGGTTTTACCTATGCTTTTTTTAAAGTGATATTTTTTGTATACAGTTGTTATTATTGGATTTAATTTTTTGAGAGCTCAAATTTTGCTATGGATTTAGTTCGAAAAAAGGTGTGGCATTTGTTAAAATTACCATTATATTAATAATAGGGAAAATTGTGGGACTTGATGCAAAACATCAAAAAAAAATTAGCAAAACATCTATCACAATACTTGTGAATAAGAGTTCTCAGCCTATGTAATATTTTACACATAAATGAATAAGAGAAGTTTGGGGCTATTCGAATATAATATTTTAAACACATATTTGCTACAACTGCCTGTTTGTAAACGACAATTCAATTATTGTATTATTCTTATATAAAAAGGATAAAAAAATGCGATTAATGCTAGAGTTGTTCAATTCAAATAATGTTGTCATTCCAATTAATTATCAATACCCCGTTTCCGCATCCATCTATAAAATCCTATCAAAAGCCTCAGAACAATATAGTGAATTCCTTCATCAGGATGGATATACCGGAATGGATGGCAAAAGACGTAAAATGTTCACCTTTTCTAAACTTCAATTCACACCCAAAACCTCCAGACGCGGCAAGGCCCTGTTTGTGAAAGCCAATTCACATGGCTCTTTGTATATTTCAAGCCTGTTTATTGATGACTTTATGAAAAACATCATCATGGGAATCACAAAGAAAAATCACATCGAGATCAATAACGCGCGTTTTGAAATTGTAAATATTACTGCCCTACCCGAACCAGACCTTGAATCAAAAAACCGATTTCTCACCCTCTCCCCCATCACTCTGAGTACTATTACGGAGTTCAACGGTACCAGGATTCCCTACTATTATCGCCCGCTGGATTCCGGACTGGAAAATGCTGTGCACAAATCCTTGCTTGGCAAGTACGAAACCTTTCATCAAAAACCACTTGGAGAAAACGGGTTCAGTTTTCGTTTAGACAACGAATACATTAAAAAACGCGGTGGTGAACGCGGTGTGTCGCGTCTGGTCCATATCAAAGAAGGAACACCACAGGCAACGCAGATAAAAGCCATTGAATGTCCCTTCTATCTGGATGGTCCTCTCGAGCTCAAACGCATTGCCTGGCACTGCGGCATTGGAGACAAAACCAGCATGGGTTTTGGGTGTATTGAAATTGGTAAGACTTCCGCAAATATGGAGAAGCATTATGATAGAATTTAAAGAAACAACTATTTCTGATATACCAACAGGAGATCCATTTGTAGATGCCGGAGGTAATGCCTTGAAATATTGGAAAGAGAGACAATCCGACATATCATTAATTCAAGTTATTGAAGAAATAACAGAAATATATATTAAGCCTTGGGAGAGTAAAATCAATGCAGTTTTTTTAAATTCAAAAATAACTCATCCTTCACGAAAGGACCAAGCAAAATTAAAAGAAACAGTCGAATACTATCATAATATAATTACTTTGAAAAACGGAGAAAATGGTCATTGCAGGATATGTGGTTGTAAAGGATTATTATTTACAACAGGACGAGATCAGTTTTGTTTGTCGGGATCAGGTCACTTTGTAAATTATCATCATGCTCATGAAGAAGGAATTAAAATTTGTAAAGACTGTTCAATCAAACTTTTTTTTCTTCCAATAACAGTAATATCCGTTGGAGGTAAGTTAGCACTGATTCAAACTACTACTCAAGAAGGGAAAAATTTTTGGATAGAAGAAACTGTTCAACAAAATATTGATAAAATTGGTGTAAATAGTTCCAATGGTGTTCTTAAAAGCAATTATAAAAATCCACGCAACGCAATTTTTTATTATGCTAATCGCATAATTGAAAAAATCAATAATACTGATATTTCCGATACTATCCAACTGTATCATTTTACTAATTTTGGAGCAACACCCGAATGTGATTTTTTTATAATTTCCAATCCTGTTTTTTCTTTCCTGTCAAAAGCATACAAATTATGCAAAAAAGAATGGGCCTTGTTTATCAAACAGAATTATTATTTAAAAAACGCCACATGGGACATTCAGGCAGACAATTGGCATAATTCAAAGACTAATGAAAATATAAAAGAAGAAAATTATATTAATAATTATAATAGTATTTTTCAAAAGTTGTTAGAGTCAAAATCTATATTGAAAAATTTAAAATACTATTATCTAAAAAAAATATTAAACAAAAAAAATGTAGATTCATTAATGGCGACACTCTATGTTTGGGAGGTTTTAAAAATGAAGAAAGAACAGGTTGATCTGATCAAAAAAATTGCTCAGGTTATTTTCAATATTGGGCAGAAAAAACAGAATCTGAGTAAATACCTTTACATGATTGAAGGAGCTGGAAAAGCTTATCAGTTGCGATTGGCATTGATTAAAATCATTAAAGATAATTATCTTGCAGGAGGTGAGCAACCAGTAATTCGGTTAGATGAATACGTTAATTATTTGTTTCCTGATGGACAATTTTGGGGAGAAGTACGTGATTTAATGCTAATTTACTTGTATGAAAAAATGCATGATGAAAAAATTGACGTTAAAGAAATTCCTGATCTGGACATCCATGCAACCGATGAAGAACTAATTAATGAATTATAGGGAGGAATCATGAGTACAATCCAAGGATTTATGTTAATTGATGTAGATGTTGCCGCTTTAAATAATGCAGGAAAAGACAATTCAACCACAGTTGACAACGCGGTTATGACTAAAAAAATCAGGAAAAACGGCAAAGAGTATCCGTACGTTTCAGGGCAGGCATGGAGATACTGGTGGCGTGAGTCACTTGCACAAAATATGAATTGGGAAATGTCTCCTATAATCAGGGAAAAGAAAATAGCTTATACCGAAGCCAATCCAATAAAATATCCTGACGATGATATCTTTGGATATATGAGAGCTGCTAAAATAATTGTAAAAGATGAAAAAGGCAAAGATAAAAAGGAAAACATTACACTAACAAGAGTCTCCCCCTTAAAAAATTCTGCACTTATTGCTGTAGCATATAATCCAATTGTACAAAATTGGTCATCAATGACTCGTCAGGAAGGTGATGCTGTACCATATGGTAAAGATGAATATTCATCAATCATGAAAGGAATGTTCTCATTAGATTTGGATAGTTCAGGTACATTTTCAATGCAGAATCGTTCCGGTTTTATGAATCTGAATGACAAATTAAGAAAAGAAGCGTTACAGAATGGGAATGAAATTGACGACCCAATTTTAAATGCCAAGGATGGAAAAACGGTCAAGCTTGTCCGTTTGAATTCTGATATAAGATTAAAACGAGTCAAGGATACAATTCGTGCCTTAAAGTATTTATCAGGAGGAGCAAAACAAGCAACAAACATGGCTGATGTTACACCCAAATTGATTATCCTCACACATTTTGAAAGTGGTAACCATCCTTTTTCACATTTAGCTAAAGAAGAGCTGGGATTACCGATTTTTTCTATTGAGGCTTTAAAAGAGGTACTCAACGATTATCAAAATCAATTTAAAGGTTCAGTAGTAATTGGAAAACGTAAAGGTTTTATGGATGAATTGGATGAACAATTTCAAAATTTAAAAGAAAAATTTAGTATTATAAGTATTGCTCCAATTAATGAAGCAATTGATCAATTTGTTAATAGTATTAAATTGGAATAAGATCATGATAATATATCGAATACATATTACAAGTTGGACTGCCTCCTTTCGATATCCGAATATGATAAGTGGATTTCAACCGACATTGCCTGTTCCTCCAATGTCGACAATCAATGGATTAATTTCTGCCGCTATGGGAAATTATTTCATTGTAACAAAAGAAAAACTGGGTTTTGTTTTTTCTTCAAAAGGAAAACAGACAGATCTTGAAACCATCTATCAAATGGGTAATGCTATTACGGGAATAAAATCAAATGTGGTCAAAAGAGAATTCTTGTATGATGTTGATCTGATTCTTTATACAGACAGCATTGAAATTAAAAATGCATTTGAAAACCCATTTTTCCCTTTATTGCTAGGCCGTTCAAGCGACCTTGCAACTGTTAGGAATATATCAGAATTGCTTGTTAAGGAAATGGATACATTACAAAAAATTAAAGGAACTATTATACCTTTTGTCAAATATCCGTTACCATCACAAATTCAAGCGCTTCCAATATATTTCACCAATTCCTTTCCGCGTCAGAACAGAGGAACAAAACCATATTGTTTATTACCTTTTAATTATCAAAATAACACCAAAGTTAAAGCAAAGGGTATAAAAGACAAGTTCATATTAGATAATAAAGAATTTGAATGGGATGTTTATTGGCAGGAAATTTATGATTAATTATGGTCTCGAAAATGATTTATGCAAAATCTGATGGGACTACACTAAAGCAGCACATAAATGATTGTCTCATTATCTGGAAACAATTACAAAATTCCATTCCAAAATTAACAAATATTTTTGGAGATAATGATTTCTGGCTGCTTTTATTTATTTCAGTTTATCTTCATGATTTTGGTAAAGGGCACAAAGAATTTCAAAAGTACCTTGCCGGAGAAAACAATAATTGGTTTGGACAAAGACATGAGCTTTATTCTATCCCCTTTGTAGATAAATTAAATATACAAGAACAACAACGATTACTCGTAAAACGTACAATTATCGGACATCATAAAGATTATGAAATATTACAAAGTAAATATTATAAAGATAAAAATTTATTAGAGTTTGAATTTGAATATAAATTCAAAGATAGGGGTTTTCAACATCATCCGGAGGAATTTCTTTATAATTTGCAATCATCTCTGGATATAAAAAGTCTAAAAATCCTCATTGATGAATTTGATATTCTTTCTAAAAAATATGGTTTCCAAAATATCAATATGAACAATAAAGTTGTTTTATCAAATCAACAACATCCTTATGAAACTATTATTAAACGGATTAAACAATATCCAATTGATACAATTGATTATTGGCAAAATTTGCTATTATGGGGAGGTCTCAAAATATGTGACCATTATGGCTCAGCTGGAATTACTCAAATACCAGCTCTGAGTCAAAAACACTTTGAATTTATTTACAAAATGAGACAAAAGCTACAAACAAAAGGTAAAGATTTATTTTACCATCAAAAAGTTTGTATGAAACAAAATAAAAATTGTTTACTAATTGCCCCTACCGGTTCCGGGAAAACGGAGGCTGCAATTGGTTGGCTACAAAATCAATTAACTCTAAACCAAGGGCATGCTTTTTATATTCTGCCTTTTACTGCATCAATAAATGCAATGCATAAAAGGCTGATTGAAAATATGGATCCGCTAACAAAAAATGGATTATCTGATTTTATCGGAATTCAACATGGCAAACTTTCACAATACCTTGCGACGTATTATGAAAATACTCCTATACTAAAAAGAAATATTGAAATTAAAAAGTTACGGGAACAATATAAACGTTTGGCCCATCCGCTAAAAGTCATCACACCTTTTCAAATATTAAAGTATTGCTATGGTGTTAAGGGATTTGAACTTGGAATAACTCAATTAGCCGGTGCAAAACTAATCTTTGATGAAATACATGCTTACGATCCTTCAACCTTTGCTCAAATTTTAGTCATGTTAAAATTTTTAATTAGTCATCTTCATTGTAACGTAATGGTAATGACAGCCACATTGCCTTATTTCATGTTACGTAAATTGCAAAAAGTATTAGATGTAGTTACACCTGTTCAGCCAGAACTTGATTTTTTAAACAAAAATCCAAGGCATTATGTTAAAATTATTGATGGCGAAATTTATAGCATTCTCAATGAAATTGATAACATTATATTACAAAACAAAAGAATAATAATTGTTTGCAATACAGTTCAACGAGCCCAAAAAATTTATGAATCCATATTACAACAATGCTCAATTGATAAAGATGAAATTAATATGATTCATAGTCGTTATATTGCTAAAGATCGTTTTCATAATGAAAAAAAGGCCTTTGATAAAAAAACAAAAATTTTGATAGGCACACAGGCGATTGAAGTCAGCCTGGATATTGATTATGATATTATGTTTACAGAACCGGCACCATTGGATGCTTTATTACAACGTTTCGGTAGAATAAATAGAAAGGGATTGAATCCCCCCTGCCCTGTTTACATCTGTAGAAATGGGGGCCCCTACGATTCATATATCTATCCTCAAAGTGTTGTAAATCGCACTATCAGTGTCCTCGAAAAAATTGAATTTATCTATGAATCTCAAGTTCAAAATATGTTAGATACTGTATACCCAGATTGGGAACCAGAACAAAAACAAGAGTTTCATTTAACCTTAAAAACATTTCAGGCATCTTTACAATCTTTACAACCATACACAGCAAACAAAGAAAATGAAAATGAATTTTATGAAAAGTTCACAGGTATACAAGTATTACCAGCATTTTTTTTTAATGATTACAAACAATGCCTGGAACAATTTGACTATATCAGAGCAGAAGAATTATTAGTAACAATACATAAAGGCATGTATTTCAAATTGAAAAATAATCCGCAAGGTTCTCAAATTGAAATAAAAACAATTGATATTTTTAACAAAGATAATTCAATAAAAAGGAATTATGTTGTTGTTGCTAAATGCAAATATAATAAAGAAATAGGAATGACTGACGAATACCAGGAGATATTAGATAATCCTTTTCTCTAATAATGAATTACATGCAAATTACAGGCACACTAATCAATTACTACTTTCACTGCCATCGGCAGGTTTGGCTCTTTGGTCGGGATATTACCATGGAGCACGAATCCGATGTCGTCTATCAGGGTAAACTCATCCACAATGATTCCTATGATCGGGAGAAAAAAGAAATAGAAATAGATAACATAAAAATCGATTTTTTTGATATTCGTAACGGTATTC
Organism: bacterium; assembly: GCA_963693055.1. Lineage (GTDB taxonomy): Bacteria > Zhuqueibacterota > Zhuqueibacteria > Residuimicrobiales > Krinioviventaceae. The sequence goes on along the minus strand of OY843751.1, from coordinate 1,498,423 downwards.
TGCATGAAGTGAAAAAATCAAAATCCTTTGAACACGCACACCAATGGCAGGTGCTTTATTATCTATATCTTTTGAAAAATAAAGGCATTCACCCCTTAAAAGGACAAATCAATTACCCGGTATTGAAAAGGACCGTAGATATTGAACTGACAGCGGAAAAAGAAAAACAACTCGAAACTGCAATACAAAACATTAACAACATTTTAGAAAAACCAAAACCGCCTGCAATAACTGTGAAAATAACAGTATGCCGTAAATGCAGCTATTACGAACTATGTCATATATAGGTATACCATGAAAAGACCCTATTACATATTCAGCGCGGGACGTATCCGCCGGCAGCAAAACACCCTCTTTTTTGAACGCGCAGAAAACGACGACGTCTCCCTGGCAGACATTGACGCTGACGAAGAACTCGTCGTAGACAGCACAGAATTCGAAGCCGATAAAGACGACCATGACCGCGTCCTCAAACGCGTTGTCCCCATAGAAGATGTAGATTCCATCTACTTTTTCGGCGAATCCACATTTAACAGCAAACTCGTCCACATGCTGGCACAGCAGCACATCGTAGCACACTTTTTCAACTATTACGGGTTCTACTCTTCAAGCCTGATTCCGCGCGAATATCTCATCAGCGGACAAGTGATTGTTGACCAGGTGCAGCATTATATAGATACAACAAAACGCCTGAACATCGCGCGCGAGTTTGTAACAGCCGCCGCCGAAAATATTCTCAACAACCTGCGGTATTACCAAAACCGGGGACGCAATCTGCAAGCCGGGATCGACAACATCCACAAAGAACTGGGTGTTGTTAAAAATACCCAATCTATTACCGACCTCATGACTGCTGAGGGACGCATCCGGGCCATCTATTTTCAATGCTGGGATGACATTATTGAAACCGAATTCACCTTTGAGCGCCGCACCCGCAGACCTCCCGAAAACGCCCTAAACGCGCTGATATCATTCGGCAACTCTATGCTCTACACAACCACATTGGGTGAAATCTATCACACACAACTCCATCCCGCTATTAGCTTTTTGCACGAGCCCGGCGCGCGTAGATTTTCCCTAAGCCTTGATGTTGCCGAAGTCTTTAAGCCCTTTATTGTAGATCGGATCATCTTTAAACTGCTTAACCAGGGCAGCCTTAAAAAGAAACACTTTGACGAAAAACTCAACTTTTGTTACCTGAATGAAGAAGGCCGAAAAATCTTTGTGCAGGCCTATGACGAGCGCATGAAAACAACCATTAAGCACAGATCGTTAGGACGTAATGTCTCATACCGCCGGCTCATCCGGCTCGAAGCCTATCGCCTCATCAAACACGTTACCAACATTAAACCCTATAAAGCCTTTCGAATGTGGTGGTAAATATGTATATTCTATTAGTGTACGACATTGAAGAAAAAAGAGTGGCCAAGGCCCTTAAAATCTGTCGCGCCTATTTACATTGGGTACAAAACAGCGTCTTTGAAGGCGAGCTTACAGACGGAAAATTTAAGGAATTGCTCAAAAAATTAAAAGGCATTATGAAAAAGGACAAAGATTCGGTACTGATATATAAAATGAGCAATGAAAAAGCCTTTGAAAAGCAGGTTGTGGGCTTGGAAAAGGCGTCAACAGACACATTTATATAAATCGTCGCACCCCCAGGGATTTTACAGTACCGCAAAGTGACGATAGAAATGACAAAACCAGAGGCCCAAAGCCCCTGTTTTTTAAGCGATTTCAGGGGTTGTCTTAATCGAACCAATATGGAATTGAAATATTTTTTCGCATTTGAATTTGAGCGCCGGACGTTTGTCTTAATCGAACCAATATGGAATTGAAATAAATGTGTGAAATACCAGTTTATAAAAAATGATAAGTCTTAATCGAACCAATATGGAATTGAAATAACGCATATCGAACCTGGCGGAGTGTGGGCCGATTGGTCTTAATCGAACCAATATGGAATTGAAATAACAATACCTACGCGTGGATGGAGTTCTTGTACCAGTCTTAATCGAACCAATATGGAATTGAAATTTGTATTCCAGCATTACCGTTATGACGATACCCATACCGTCTTAATCGAACCAATATGGAATTGAAATTTTATAGTTATAGTAATTTGCTGCCTTTGAGTTATCTCCCAGTCTTAATCGAACCAATATGGAATTGAAATATATCTTTTATATGCTCTTTGCTTTTAATTGTTGGTCTTAATCGAACCAATATGGAATTGAAATATAGAATATGTCGCTTTTACATAATTACACGATCTGTCTTAATCGAACCAATATGGAATTGAAATACAGGAGGTTGAAGAAAAGATCAGTGAACTTGAAAAGTCTTAATCGAACCAATATGGAATTGAAATACGGTTGTAGTTTTTGTATATGGACCGCCAATTGTGTCTTAATCGAACCAATATGGAATTGAAATAAAAAACCCAACGTGACAGTGCGAACCAGGCAATGGTCTTAATCGAACCAATATGGAATTGAAATATGGCTAAAATACATCTGTTATGCAAGAATGTCAAGTCTTAATCGAACCAATATGGAATTGAAATATTGAATTTGCCACACGGGCAAGTTTGACCGTTTCGTCTTAATCGAACCAATATGGAATTGAAATACAGCCTCGGCGGAGACCGGAAAGCAGTTTGTTTCGTCTTAATCGAACCAATATGGAATTGAAATTTCATTGCCAAATCAGCAACACCTACACCAAACTCGTCTTAATCGAACCAATATGGAATTGAAATGCTTTTACTTGACTGATGGTTTGAGGGTAATCCGGGTCTTAATCGAACCAATATGGAATTGAAATTGAGATTAAAAGATTTTAATTGCCCAGAATGCGGGGTCTTAATCGAACCAATATGGAATTGAAATGTGTCCTTAACAAGGGGTTCGAGCTCTGCATCAAGTCTTAATCGAACCAATATGGAATTGAAATAAAAAATGGATTCGCAATGGGCATCCAGACTGGGTGGGTCTTAATCGAACCAATATGGAATTGAAATCTAAATGATGTTGGATTCACTTCGAGCATGAACCGGTCTTAATCGAACCAATATGGAATTGAAATTTATTTTGTATCAAGGTATAATCATTACCTGCATCAGTCTTAATCGAACCAATATGGAATTGAAATAAAAATCCACGCAAGTCTTTGGTTTTCCAGCCCAGTCTTAATCGAACCAATATGGAATTGAAATACGCCTTGCCCAACTGCACCGCGGTTTCCTGAACGTCTTAATCGAACCAATATGGAATTGAAATATTGTTATGTCGGAAAATAAGCAATTTTTTGTATTTGTCTTAATCGAACCAATATGGAATTGAAATTTTACAAGCTCTTTGAATCTTTCCAGCTCCTGACGGTCTTAATCGAACCAATATGGAATTGAAATGTCTCTGGGCGAACAATTTCTTTTCAGGCGCTTGATGGTCTTAATCGAACCAATATGGAATTGAAATAAGTATCACTATCGGCCTGATACGGTACCAGATCACGTCTTAATCGAACCAATATGGAATTGAAATTTGCAATATAGGGGCAAAAAAAGAAAAAGGATTGAGTCTTAATCGAACCAATATGGAATTGAAACCGTTTGTTATGTAATCACAAAATTTTACAAATAAAAAAAACTCGCCCCAACCCACCAGGGGGCCCCTCTGAAAAAAGGGCACCCCTTGCTTGTCACCTGGCATCGATGGGGGGCGTAGTATGGAACCTAAATTCTAAAGAATATACCCCGCTCAATCCCTCATGCGCAAGCAGCTTCCGTCTTCCCCTACGGAAATGAGCGGGGATCTTTTTTACATCACCTGATACCCTTCATCCGTCCTCTCGACATCAGTAAATAAATGCACGGCTTTCATCGCATCCTGTCGCATCCGTACAAAGTCAGGTTCATCGTTAGACTCACCGAGTCTGGCTTGCATTTTTTTGAGTTTTGTCATGATAACCTGAGTCTTGTCTTGAGTTGGACCATTGTCTTTGAGTTTGCTCATGGTATTACCTCCATTGCGGGTTCGTTGAGGCCGCTTATAGTGATATGTTTATAATAACTCGGATCAACTGTACCCTGGATAATTCCCTGAGCAACCGGGAGTGACAAGTCCGTTATCACACGCTTCCAATTGAATTTATAAGATAGATACCGGACGACATCGGGTGTTACCCAGTAACCAAAGTCACGACTGAGCCACGATGCTGCTCCATACATGCCATTTTGTTCACACCAAATTTCATAAAGACGTGGTTCGCCGTAGTGTTTAATGAGTTGTTGAGTCATCGAGTATGATGTATCTCTTGTTTTTCTCTCCTTGGGATAATCCCTTTTCACTTTCATAGTCATAGTTATAGTCCTCACATTCAAGTATATTATATTTTCCCATTAAATCGATGAATTCGTAGTCATCAAGCATTTTTTCCAACGCCCATTTTACCGTTGATTTCACTTTGTTGCGATTTTCTTTAATCTGAAGTTTATTTTGTAATAAGTTTAAGGATTCAGCATTCAAGCTTGGTCTCCCTATTCTATAAATTAAAAAATGTAACTCAGATTCAGTCAAACCCAATCTTTTAGCAAAAGGTTTCATTGTGATATATCCTTTCCAGGGATACTCGGTATGCGTTCGCCAGTCTTGGATCCAATGATCTTCATAAAAACTTTTCCGATACCTATTAAGTAGTATTCTTTCATAGAACTTTTCAAATAATAGCTTTTCATCGTCAGTTAAATTCTGTATCACATTTAATGCTTTGATTAGTTTTTCTTTTGTTGGTGTATACCAAATTAAACTTACTCTTCTATCCATATTAAATGCCTCCTATGTAGTTTAAAGTTTTTGAATTTTTGTTTATTTGTGTGTTACCTGGATTGTTAATTATCATATTGCTTGTTCTCCGTTTAATTAACCAAATTACAACTTATCTTCATTAAAAACATAAACTTGGTCGACTTTTAAATTTCTGGTTGACTTTTAGTCGACTTGTTGGTCAACTTATATATAATAAAAACATACACTTGGTCAATTTGGTTGACTTTTTTTAAATAAGTTTTGGTAAATAGAGTTATATATATACTATAGAATTCTAAAAAACCCGGTCAAGTTGACCAATTCCATATAAAACAACGACTTAACCCAACCAAAAAGTTGACCAAACTTTTTCAAAATCGGTCAACCTTTTGTTTTTATGTTACTTAAGTTGACCAGAAATATATCCTCTCTCTATTAAAAGTCTTATCCCTCCCATCCAGGATATTAAATAACCTTAGTTTTTTAGTGAGATTTGTCTGCGTAATCCTCTGATCCGGATATATCCCTTTAAATAAATCTAAAGCTTTATTCTTGCTTATTTTCTTATCTTTCAATTGGTCCAGAGTCCACTCATCAATAGTTGAATAGCCTTCATAGTTATCTATAAACCACTCAATGTCAGCCTCCTTTAACTTCATCGCAAACTCTTGAAATCTGTTCGTCGATGCTGAGATCAAAGAATTCTTGACATCGTTAGCAAGAGCAGTGTTAGCCAACCCGATGTTGATGTCAAGGTTCCATAGATACTGAGCGAAATTCTTCAACTCAGCCGTTAGCATCGGTATCGTCTTTTCAGCATTAAACCAATTGTTTTTTGTCAATGCATCTCCAGTCTCAACGACATTGAACCTTCTGTCACTTTGTTCAATTAGCAGAGGCACACTCTCATTTGAGAAAAAGATACAATTGGCGTTGTTATTAATCACAAAAGGTCTTACAAATTTCTCATTGATTGTAATCGTAGGATCTGTAATCATTGATTTAATCTTACTGTTCAACGAGTTTCTGCCATTGTTATCATGGGCCACCTCGTTAAATGCGATAAAACATACATTTTTCAGATACCCGTTGAACGGTTGTTTAAGCTGCTCATCTTCAATCTGCATCGTCTGGGTTTCTCCAAACATCGGTTTAAATACGCGCCCGAATAACAATCCCTTGCCTGCACCCTGGGCGCCTTTTAAAACGTAGGCCGTCATCAGTTTTTTCCTGGTCCGCAATGCACAGGCAAGCCAGTTGAGAAAATGGTTCCTCTCGCTATCTACCGGGATTAGATTTGTAAGTAATTTATTAATCGTAGGAAAGTCCCTATTGCCATCAAGTTGCTGTCCATCGGGATTCATCAGGTGGTACATCGTAGGTGTAAAAAGATTAAAAGTCCGGTTCGAGAAGTCAATCTGAGTATCATCATTGACATCAAATTTAAATTCAAATACCGGCAATGGATCCGGCATCTCTACGTGGTGAGATTTTAGAATATCCTTTAGCACACTTTTTTTTGCCTGATATAATCTATCCTCTAACACATAAAAGTAGTCACTGGTAGATCTCTCGATGAACGGAAACGGTCTGGACTTGTCGATGGGATTATACCCACCATTCCTGGTATTACTCCAGGCGGACTTGACTTTATTTTTCACTTCTGATTCAGGAAAAACCGGTGTGCATCTTTTACCACCTTCTATAAGCATCATCGTCGCATCTTCCATCGAGTATCCGCATTCTCGCAGGTTGCAGGCAGCTTGGTAGCATCGGTTGTCTCTTTCTCCCTCAGATGCACCGATGGCTAGGAATTCATATGTTGATCTCCGTGGTTTCTTTTTCTCAATCGGCAATCCCAAACCAGAATCGCCCGTTTCAGCTCCACTATAACTATTGTTATCACTCAGGAAAATATCAATGCTCAATGCATCGCAATCATCGACATCATGCAATATCCAGGCTTCCTGCTTCACGCCATTATCACGTTTTCCATCGGCTTGGCGGGTGTAACGATTTCCGGTAAACATTGAATAATCTGGTACCAATTCAACATTTTTGTTCGCATCCTGCTCTGTTACATAGTATTCCGGATATTCTTTAGCCAGGTATGCAACGAATTGTTTACAACGCAACTTGTATTCATCGTTGTTATCAGCAAAGTTTTTAAAGTAAATATAGTGGTGGTAAGACTTGTTTCCCGAGTGAACCAGGAACATCGGGGTGTTCAGCTCATCGGCTAGAAACTCTGCCCGTTCTTGTTGCAGTTCCATTGAACATTTGTCGAATTCTAGTATCACTGGTTGTATACAACCATCGAAGGATAGGTATTCTGTAGATCTTTTGGGAGGGTTTTCTTCTACGTAGGGTAATACAGTAGTAAACTGGTTGTCTTCTACTACATTGTAGGTATTATTAAAAATTGCCGATGCATCATCGCATCGTGTTTTAATAAATGTTATTTCTGAAGGTTTTGAATAAACATTGTTGGATTTTGCTACATATAGGTAGCAAATATCATTTGCTGTCCTTTCTGTCACTGATGCTGTCATTATTGTAAGTTGATTTGATGTTATAGTTGTTAGAGTTGTACATTACATTTTTCAAGCTCCTTATTGCTTTCGCGTAGCGCATCGGTGATACCATCGTATCACCATCATAGTAAGCGTCGATGAGTTCATCGAGGTCATCACCGTTGAATTCAAACGTAGAGCGATTTTCACTGCGACGATGCCCTACTAATGATACATCGTAGGTCATCAGGTATGACGCCAGATAAAAATCATCGATTTTGATTGTTTTGTTCATGTTGTTAATAAATCGGTTAAATAAATGATATTGGTTATCTATATAATTATAACCTATCATCAGGGGTTTGTCAAGTTTTTTTATTAGGGGATTTCGGTTTGAGGTTTGATAATTTTTATTGATTATGAAGATAATAATAATATATTTTAAAAACAACATTTTTCTATTAAAAATGGAATAAACGCATTGACTCATAAAAAAAGTAACCATGAGAAAATGGGAATATAGACGTTGCCTCATAATTTATGTAACTATAGAGTTATTTGGAGACATAAATTATGGGACCCAAATCAAAAAAAGAATATGCAGCCTCAATCAAAATGCGCTATCAAAAAGCAAGCAAAACAGAGAAACAAAAAATACTGGACGAGTTTTGTGCTGTATGCAAATACAATCGAAAATATGCTATTCGACTCCTCAATGCCAGGGAGCAATCAACAATCAATATCACGTATAAAAAACGAGGGCGTAAAGTCAAATACTCTGATCCAGAAATCCTTAAAACACTAGTCTACTTGTGGAAAAAGACCAACCTTCCCTGTTCTAAAAATTTAAAAGCCATTATACCGATTTGGTTGCCTCATTATCCATTCCCTCTATCCGATAGTGTTAAAATCGATTTGTTACAAATATCACCGGCAACCATTGATCGACTTATGAAGCCAAACCGTGCAAAATTTACCAAACGGGGACTGGCCACCACCAAACCAGGTTCAATCCTCAAAAAGCACATCCCTGTAAAAACCAATCAATGGGATGAGACAACGCCCGGTTATCTCGAAGCGGATACTGTTGCCCATTGCGGCACCTCAGTTGAAGGACAGTTTGTTTATACTGTCAACACTGTTGATATCGCAACCGGCTGGACCGAACAGCGCGCCATCTGGGGAAAAGGTGAGCGAGGCACATTGCAAGCAATTGATAATATTGAGCATACCCTGCCATTTAAACTTCTCGGCTTTGATTGCGACAATGGCTCCGAATTCTTAAACTGGCATCTATACGGGCACTTTGTAAATAGAGATAAACCAATCCGCTTTACAAGGTCCCGTGCTTACCAGAAAAATGACAATGCTCATATTGAAGAAAAAAACTGGACACATGTTCGGCAGTATTTAGGCTATGTGCGTTTTGATGAAATCGAGCTTGTTGATATGATGAACCAACTCTACACCACGGAATGGCGTTTGTATTTTAACTTTTTTATACCATCTGTTAAGCTGCTCGAAAAAAAACGCGTCGGATCAAAAATTATCAAAAAATATGACAAGCCCAAAACTCCTTACCAGCGGCTTGTTGAATCTGACTTTATTGATCAGAGTACCAAATCAAAATTAACCAAACAGTTTCACGCACTTGATCCATTCTTTTTGCAAAAAACTATGGTTGAAAAAATTAATCGTATTCAAAGAACAGCTTTACAAAAATAATTTATATCGTTTGTTTTATTTTACATTCTTCATATTTTATGCAAGGTGGCCTTGGGCTACCTAATTAAAATGGTCTGTAGTTATTAGATATCTTCGCACTGACAGATAGAAACGGGCGGAGACGCTTTTGAAAGGACAGAGTCTTATGATAGTCTTGTTCATTATTCCTTTTTCCTCTCTAATAACTACGGTTACATTTTATTATGAGGCAACTGGTAAACGTTCCTTTTCTATATAATCCTTCACTACATAAATAAATTCAAACTAACAGGTGTATGAAATGAAATCATGGCAAAGATTGATTTTATCTGGAGCAGTAGGTTTCACAGGTGGTGCATTGATTGGTCCAATCGGCACAATTATTACTGTTGCACTTTTATCAGTATTAAAATCAAGTAAGAAAAAAGAACTCGAGGACTTGGGGGAAAACCAAGCTTCAATTCTATGCCTGATTGCTTGCATGGCAAAATTAAACAACATAGATGGTGATGTCAGTGATTCAGAAATAAAAATAATTGTTGAGTTCCTACGTGATGGCTTGGAACTTAATGACGAGGCAATGAATTATTTTTGTAGTCATTATGAAAATGTTATAAACGACAATGCAACTTTTATCGACTATGTTACAATATATGGAAATTTAATAGACTATAATGTTGATTATAGCAGAAACTTCATAATGTTTCTACTGTCATTAGCTCATATAGATGGAAATTTTTGTGAAATCGAAAAAGATGCAATCAAAGATGCAATCACTACTCTTAAGCTCCCACCGGATACTTTTAATGTAATATATATCAAATTCATAATTGAAGAAATGTTAGATGAAAATAAATTAAATAGTTTTGGCACTGGATTTTTCATTAACAACGAAGGTTTCATAATTACAAATCACCATGTAATAAAAAATAGTAATAAAATTATTGTTCTGAGTCAAAACCACTTTTACAATGCAACTGTAATTTATAGCGACCAATCTTATGACCTGTGCTTGTTACAAATTGATCGAAAATCTATTGGCTTACATTTTAGTACTGATGACACTGAACTGGGTATGGAAGTTATAACATACGGGTATCCACAGCCTGATTCACAAGGATTTGCTCCCAAAGTAACACAAGGCATCGTCAGTTCCAATTCAGGTTATCAGGATGATATAAGAAGTTTTCAATTTGATGCAGCTATTCAACCGGGGAATTCCGGTGGACCATTGGTTGATAAAGAAACCGGGGGACTACTAGGTGTTATATTCTCAATAATGTCGAAATCTCAAAATGTAAACTATGCAATTAAAAAACATATCTTGTTACGGTTTTTGGATAAAATTCCGAAAATAAAAGATTCGATTGAATACACAGAAAAATCATCACCAAATAGTACTAGTATATATAATAGACTTGGTCAAGCAACTGTCCAAATTTTTAACTGTAAATAAAACTTTTTTGCCAAAAAACAACAATATCAGTGTATTTATAATAAGGAGGCCAATTTGGCGCATGAATCTCTTACTTTGGAAGAACGTTTACTAAAAATTAATGAAAAGATGCTGGCCAGGGCAAATTTCAGTATTAAAAACAAACAAGATGCTGAAGATGTTGTCCAAAATGTAATGTTTAGTGTATTAAAGAAAATTAATGAAGACAAAGAACTTGTAAAAAAATTCCAAAATACCGAGGGTTACTTTGAGAACTATTTATTTAGGTCACTATACAATAAAATAAATACATATCATGGTAAAAAACCCAAAGAGGATGATAAAAATAAAAAAGAACTTGAATCAATTAAGGATGATGATATGATAATTTTTGATGAATCAAAAGAATCAAACAACTTGATCTTAAATGAACTAAAAAAAGAATTAAATGAAGAAGAGAAAAAATTCATTGAAATCTATTTACAAGTTGCTGAAGAGGAATCTAAAAAAATATTTTCTGAAATGGCAAAAAGGATGAAGATTACTAATTTAAAAATATATGACATCAAACGAAGGGTTCAGAGAAAATATAAAAAAATGATTAAAAAGAAACCATATCTCAAAGATGTTTCTGCAACTGTACCGATGTTCGGCTTTGGATTATTTTCATTATTCACTGATATGTTTAAAGCTGAAATTCAATCTAGTGATGCCAGCAAACGCATCACTCAGAATGTTATGAACCAACTAAGTCCGGAAATGATTGCAACCCTCTCCAAAATCATCAAATAACCCCCTTTTATATGCCCGATACATATCGGGCATTTTTTTTGTAAAAACCCAAAAAAAAATACCAAAAAAATGAACTCTCCTTGTATTTATAAATGAGAGCCAATAAGGTTCATAAATATTTATAAAACTCAAGGAGTTAACATGAAAAACATGTTACAACCAGACTCAGTTCAATTAGGCTTGCGCAGCATAGCTGATGCAAGACAAACCCCCTTACTCTCAATCATGTGCGGAAAGTCCGGCATCAATTGGCGTACAGTAGATTCGATGTATAACAGTTTACATGGCATCGAACTAGCGAAACTTGATCTTTTAATCCAGGCAAATGACTCGGATTACGATGTAATTTCGCAGACACTTGAAATTCTGAAGAAATCAGTGGATGAATTACATGTAATTATACCAGCACCTCTTGTGAGATTGTCTGGCTTAATCGCATTATCATCAAGCTCTATTACCCTCGGAACATTTGGGTCAATTACTCCAATTACACCTGGCTATGATCCAAATACTCCTGAGAATAGTGAAAAAACGATATCTCACTTTTCTGTAAATGGTTTCAATGTTGTGAACAAATTGCAATTTGACGCCATCGAAACGTTACAGTGTAGAATCATCGATGCCAGCGGTGATAATGTATCTGTAAAGGATGCCTGGGACATCGCTGCCAGTTTCGTATCTGAAACCAGCGAGGTCATTGATGAGAAAACCGCTAATAATTATGATTCTGTTAACGCGACCATCGATGCTGTAAAAAGAGCACTGGACATAGGGAACTGTGTATCAGGGGAGAATGATGAAATCGCAAAGAAACTGGTCACCGGGTTTTCGAATCCGAACCAATTCATTAGATTCGATGAGTTAAAGGCGATGGGTTTTAATGTGAATCGTGCTGATGAAGATCTTGATTTCACTTTATACGAGTTATCAGCACAACCGGACTCTATTCAAAGTCCGGATGTACGGTTTATTAGTATGGATGATAAAAATTAATTTAACTAACAAAGCCCAGGTCATTTGATCTGGGCTAGGAGTAAAGAGTTGAAAATAAAAAAAGACATAAATAAAATAATAAAAGTTGATTCTGAACAAGGGCAGGAGATGCTTCAATTCGCAATTGAAAATGGGCTGAATATACCAGATGAAGCTTCATTACTTGAAGATTGTTCCAGTATCTGGGTAAAGGTCAGAAAAAGACCGATGTTAACGATGGTCCTGGGTTCCTCAGTGCTGTCAGAGAAACACCTCGATGATTTAGAATCGTTGTTATCAGATCAGTCATTTGAGGACCTCGATTGTTTAATCCAGGTTGTTGCTGGAGACTTAGAGATAGCAGCAGAGATGGTTAGTTTAATTCGTTCAAAAGTAAACAGTAAACTAACTGGGATTGTACCTGCTGTAGTTACAGGTCCTGGTTGTATTCTTGGCCTGGGAATGGATGAAATCATCGGTGGAGAAACAACATCCTTTGGTCCGCTAGATATCCCCACTATGCACATAGCAATTTTTACATATCTTGAGCAAACTGGTGAATTTCCCCCAATGTATAACGAAGATATTTATAAAGAAATATATATTAATGCCAAAGAATCAGCGAAAACAGTTCTTGACGAAAATACAAAGATTTTCAATGGTGAAAGTGATAAAATTATAAACCACTTGATTTATGTAAAAGGCATCGATGCATTGCAGGCGTTTAATTTGAAAACCTTAAAAAAGATGGGTCTGAATGCACGTTTTTATAAACAAAATGAAAATGAAGCATTTAACTATCTTGGTGTAGTCGTGTCTCAGTTAATGTCAAATCGGATTCAGATAATTCAATAATAATTCAAGCCCGGTAGTTTCTATCGGGCTTTGTTTTTAATGAAAGGATATCTATGTTTGAAGAAAAATATCTTATGAACAGAATAAAAGTACTGAATCTAGGGGGATCAGTATCTGCAGATGCCATAGTAAATGATATCACAAAAACAGAAATTTTTTTAAAACAAATCTTTCAAAACAAAGCCAGTTATCAACTATCTTCTTACAACCTCTTTATAGATTTGATATTTTTTCACTTGTTGAAATCCTTTATTAGACAGAAAGCACAAAAATCTTTGATTTATAAAAAAATACAAAAAATTAATTCATCCTTCATCGATGTAGATTCTTTGTTTTGGTCCCAATGCTTCTGGCAGTTAGACAATAATGAAAAAATGAAAATCATTGGCAACAAAGATTATGATTTCTTTTGGTACCCCTATGCGATGTGGATTGAGGAAATATTGCATCCCAATCATGATAATATGGATAAAATTATTCAAACGTATATGAATAAAAAAATTAGAGACAATCACTCGCTCGACAACAAAACCTGGATGACTGTTAAAGAAGTCGCTCAATATACCAATCTATCAATAGGAACCATCTACAATTATACTTCAAAAGGAAAAATTCCGCATACAAATGAGGCGGGGCTTAAATTTAATAAAAGTCAAATCGATGAATGGTTAATATCAAAAGGATTTGATCCAGACAAACTTTAGTTATTAAATATAATTTTGGTATAAGAAAATAAATGCTTGAATAAAATTTAAAAGTTTATTATTTTAGGAGGCTAAACATGGGAGTTTTTAAGCGCCCAGGTTCAAAGTATTGGCAGATGCGATTCTTTTATAATGGTGAAATTCATACAAAGTCCGCAAAAACTTTGAACAAGAGAGTTGCTCAGAAAAAACTTGAAAATATAAAGGCCCAAATCAACGAAGGCACTTATAAACAAGTTAAAAAAGATGAGCAAATTCTAATGAAAGATTATTCAAAGCTCTTTATAAAATGGGCAAATAATAATCTTAAAGAAAAAAGTGTCAGAAGATATCAGGTCTCATTAAATCAACTGATACCGTTCTTTGGAAATTTCAAGCTTCGCGATATCGACAGGAAAAAGATAGAAAATTATCGTGGACAACGAAACAAAGTTGTATCAAAAACAACAATTAATAGAGATATGGCATGTTTAAAAAGTTTATTTAATCATGCCATTACAGATGGATACTGTGAAGAAAATCCTGTTAAAAAAATTAAATTTTATAAAGAGCCCCAAAAAGCTTTATTCTATTTAACAGAAGAAGAAGCAATAAAATTATTAAATGCTTGTGACACTAATGCAATTAAAACCTTTGTCATACTTGGAATAAACGCTGGTTTGCGAACTCATGAAATGTTAACATTAAAATGGAACGATGTCAATTTTGAAGACTCGTTTATTAGATTAAGAGACACGAAAAAAGGAGGCGATGATCTCGTCCCAATGAATGAGTTTATTTCAAATCATCTGTCAAGTCTTAGTCAAATTTCAGAATATGTAATTAGTAAACCAGATGGAAATCCTTATAAAGATATTAGAAAAGCTTGGAACAGAATCATTAAAAAAGCTGCAATTAAAAATTGCACGCCTCACATCCTTCGGCATACTTTTGCCACTATCTTGGTCAGAAATGGAGTTGATTTATTAACTGTAAAAGAGTTAGGACGATGGAGTGATTTAAAGCTAGTAGAAAGATATGCTCATGTTAGCAGTAAATACAAAACGAGAGTTGTATCAATATTAAGTGAAAGATTACAAGGTGATGCAAAAGGTGATGCAGTCGACAAAAATGAAGAAAATTAAGCATTGCATAAACACAAAAAAATAAACAACTTGCGCCCATAGCTCAGCTGGATAGAGCAACGGACTTCTAATCCGTAGGTCGAAGGTTCGAATCCTTCTGGGCGTGCCAGTAAAAACAATAACTGAAAGCCCCTTTATTAAGGGGCTTTTGTTGTTTTATGGGGACACGTGACAAGAAATTCAGAAAACATAAAAGCCATTTCAGTAAATAACTATTTTTAAAATTTTGACCGATTTTCAAACTGCCATTTTTTTATGATTTATTATAAAAAAGTATTTGCATAAAATTGAAAAAATTAATAAATTGTTTGACATATAAAACAATAATTATATGTGCAAAATAAAATACATAAAATCTATATTAATTAATAAACAAGAGTATTAAAAAACTGAAAAAACAAGATATAAAAACAAGAAACAAAAGTAACTTTCTGTTTCTCATCTTTATTGTTTCTTTTGTTTTGCATTTAGGATTCAATTCTGCATTCATACATATTCATGTATTACCCGATGGACAACTCATTTGCCACAGTCATCTGGTGAATTCGGGTGGGGATTCTGCAAATTCCGGTAAACTGAACCATTCGCATTCAGAGTTTGAACTCTTGTTTCTTTTCATCTCTTCCGTTTTATCTTTTTCAGTATTAATCCTCCTTTTAATTGGCATTATTTTGCAATTTAAAAATTATGCCCCTTTATATTTTAACAAATTCTTCAATCAATACATCAATGGCCTTTTCTCTTTAAGGGCCCCTCCATTTTTTACATTTTCATAATCTAAAAATCAATCTCTGGTTAAACTGGCAAGTGATGATTTATGGTGTTTTGCATTTATTGCAAAAACCAACTGAATACCCAAAAATGCAATACGCATTCATGTTCAGCAATTATCATTGTACCAGGTTCTATTGGTTCATTTCATCCATGTTTAGCGAACCTGGTTTTGCTTGCGCTTAATTATTGAGATTGGGCACCAATACAGATTTGTGTAAAATTCTATAATAATGGAGATGTATACATGGCCAGTCATGACCAAGTCATATTAGCTCAAAAAAACAATTGCGCTGTTACGAAATATAATTGTTGCAACAATTTCCATTTGCTATATCAAAATGTCTCCCTGCACGGGAGCAGAGTCACACTTTTTGATATAGCAAGCCATGCTTATGATTTTGAGGCAATGGAAGATCAATATAAATCCAAAAACATCTTGAAAATATCTATTAGCGCAGTTGACCTGCATGTCTCCAACGAGGATTTCACCTGTTTTTTCCAGGTGATTCAAACCGCAACCAACAAAGAGTTACAAATAAATAAACTTTACAAAACTAGAGAGGCAAAATGAAAAACATTTCAAGAATGGTGCTCGGATTAATGCTGATTTCAAGTTTTATTTCATGTACCCAAAAAGAAAAAAAAGTGCAATCTGCTGCCCTGCAAACTGTACACAACCTGGTAACCAATGCAGCAGAATTTGTTGGGACCAACGTAACCGTCAAGGGGACTGTTGTTCATGTGTGCAAACATGGCGGCAAGCGGATGTTTATCATTGGTAATGAACCGGAATCCCGGTTTAAAATAACCGCAGGAAAAAAAATCGGTTCATTCGATATTGAACTGGAAGGCAGCAACGTGCAAGTCACAGGCGTAATCCAGGAACAAAAAGTGGATCAGGCATTCCTGGATAACTGGGAAAGTGAACTTGAAAATGAGCACGAACCAGAGGTGGCACATGAAGGTCACGAGCACGACCATGCTCAGACAGCAGGAGAGGTTGACGATCATCACGAAAACGCCTCTAACCAAATTAAAATGTTTCGTGAACGGCTTGCAAAAAGCGATAAAGACTTTATTTCATTTTACAGTATGGAATGTGAAACATTTGAAGAATTAAACTAGCGGTATACTATTATGACAATAAATTGGAGAAAATGGAACCGCGTACTGCATCGTGATCTTGGCTACTTTTTTTTCGGTCTAACCATAATTTACGCCTTGTCCGGGATTGCCCTCAATCACATAAACGATTGGAATCCCAGTTACAACATAACAACGCGGGATGTGATTTGGCCATACTTGCAAAACGACAATCCAATCACAGAGGGTCAGGTTTTGGAATTTCTAGACCTGTATGGTGAAAAGAAAAATTACAAAAAATTTTATAAACCGCAAGGTGATCAATTAAAGATTTTTATTAAAAACGGAAATATTGATCTGAATTTGGTCACGGGCCAGGGTGTGCTTGAAAAAATTAAAAGGCGCCCCATATTCCACCAGGTGAATTTTCTGCATTACAATCCGGGCAAAGTATGGACATGGTTTTCTGACCTGTTTTGTATTTCATTGATATTGATAGCCTTTACCGGTCTTTTTATAAATCAAGGGAAAAATAGTATTACAGGAAGGGGCGCTGTGCTAACAGGTATAGGCGTGTTAATACCAATACTATTTTTAATAATAAACTAACCTAAAATCAGGAGTTAAAAAATGAAACTGAAACATCTGATCTCTATCGCGTTAATTGGCTTACTTGTCATCTTCTCTGCTTGTTCGGATGATGCTGACAACAACGTCGTAGGAACTGATACTGAAATCTTTGAAGCAAAAAGTTCACCCTACCTGATCTGCGCCAACAGAAATCCCGGCGGTGTTGGTTTTGATTTTGAATATGATAGTAACAGAGGCGGCGCAAACTTTATGGACTCTTTGAGTGTCATTGATTTTACTGCAGATGCAATCATTCGCACCATCAAAGGTGAAAAGCCGGATGGTACTTTGGCTGGTATGCCTTTTTTCAAACTTGCAGATAACGTTCAGGCAATCAATTATAGCAGCATAGATACCAACTGCGTTGGTTATACCGCTTTCCAAAACCTCACAGAAGCAAACCTGCAATCTTTTACATATCAATCTGATGACGTCGGTTTTGATCTGGATGCACTGCCCACCGGCAACACTGGCAAACATTATAAAAGCGATTTGGAAAACGAATACAAAAAACTGGTTATTGGTTTGCGATTCAAATCTACAGCAAACAATAACGTGGAAGGTGACGAACTGGTTTGGGTCATCAAAACCAGTGAAGGCCGTCAAATAAAAATGATTGTTACCGATTTTCCGGCTGACCCTGCTCCAACCTCAACCGGATATATTGCAGTTGAATGGGATTTTCTTGACTAATCCTTCCTGAAATCGCAACCATTTAGTCCTGATTTTCGGGCGGTGGTTGCGGTTTAATATGCAAATTTCAAGATGTGAGCAGATTTACAACATAAATAAAGGCCAGGTAATGAAACACAATATTAAAATGATAAAACTATTATCGACACTAACTGTTCTACTCTGCACAGTTCTTATAAACAATCCTTGTGTTGCCCGGGAAACATTTACTGTTACGGGCACGGTTATGGATGTCGAAAACAAAACATCCATTAGCAGAGTAAACATCTCTATCCAAAACAGTCCCCATGGAACCACAACAGACCAGGATGGAAACTTTAGATTAGAGTTCCCCACCTCACATAAACCGCGAATCATTTTTTCGCATATCGGTTATGTCAAAAAAGAGATTGTTGTTGACCAGTCCCTGTCCCAAAAACCGTTAAACATTTTCATGACCTCCAAAGTCATAAAAATGCACAATGTTGTTGTTTCTGCCGCACTTTATGAGCAGCCTCTTAATAAATTGTCAAAACCGGCAACGGTCATCACACGGCGGCAAATTTCTGACCAGATGCAATCCAACATGACGGACATGCTGGCCGCAACCCCGGGATTCACCCAGGTTTGGGAGTATCACTCGCCCCTGTTGCTGCGCGGTATGAATTCCAAACGCCTGGTGGTCATGCAAAACGGTAACCGTCGTATTGGCACTTTTCCCGGCGGATATTTTGCGCAAGACATGAACATTTACGACGCCCAAAAAGTAGAGATCATCAAAGGCCCGGGATCGGTCATTTACGGCAGCGGCGCAATCTCGGGCATTATTAACGTCATCAACAAACCGCCACTCGGACCCAAAAGAACAACCGCAAAGTCACTTTCCGGTTACGGCAGCAACAACAATGAATTTTTACAGGTGGTGCGCGTTTGTCAACAAAACCCCAAATTTGGAATCTCTCTGAACGGTAAATACAGAAAAACAGGAGACTTGGTATATGGCAATGGTGAGGATGCTGAAAACAGCGATGTTGAAGACAAGGACATGTCTTTAACAACTGGTTACAGCTTTTCTGAAAAACAAAAGGTGACGCTGGAAGTTAATGGCCACCAAGGCGACTGGGGTAAACCGCGCGGATTCAACGGACCCAGCAAAGCGTATACCGAAATACGCAATGAAGAAGAGCGTCTGCACAGCGCTATCAACTATGCGTGGACTCTTGACGGCTTTGTACAAACTGTACAATTCAACCTCTATTACGATCAGGGAACCAGGGATTATTACAAATACAAGTACAGCACGGTTTCAAATAACTTGTCATCATTGGAACTGGTTCATTATGATGACAAGTATGGGGGTGGTCAACTGTTTACCATCTTTAACTTGTACCAGGCAAACAAATTGACCGCGGGTATCGACGGATATGCCTTTCAACTGGACAATCCCTCGGAAATGATTGATTACTATTACAATACAACGGGAGATTTGCCCGGCTATATTGACGCGGGCCAAATGAACATTGGCGCGTTTGTGAGCGATGAATGGCAGCTTGGCCCCCGCTTTCGCCTGATCTCTGGCGTAAGGTACGATGCGGCAACAGTTAACGAAGGCGAGTACATTGACAAAACAGAACGCAAGGAAGAACGTAACGCAGTCAGCGGTAACGCAGGTTTCGTCTATTCGCAGACAGCAAATATGCACTGGTCAGTTAACCTGGGCCGTGCATTCCGCATGCCCACAGCCGAAGAAATGTTTACCGAGGTGATAAGCTGCAAAGGCACTAAACTGGGGAATCCCGATCTGCAACCCGAATACAGTTGGAACCTGGATGTTGGTCTACGCGGTATGGCCAACCGGGAAAAACTGCGTTACGATTTTGCCCTGTTTTACAATGACATGGATGATTACATCAATGAAATGCCCGCGGATGATATTCCGGATGTTGATTTTACCTATAAAAACACTGATGCTACTATTTACGGTGGCGAGTTTTCCCTGGCATACCGTTTTGAACATGTGTACACCCCCCTGAGTGATCTTTACATTGGGTTAGGCGGTGCTTACGTTTACGGTATTGATAAAGCAGCGGAAAAGGATGACGCACCCTTGTTCGGTATTCCGCCGCTCAAATTAACCGGTGAATTGAAATATCACGGTCTGTTAAACTGCAACTGGATGACCGGTTACACCATAAAACTGCAAGCCGAATATGCCGCGAAACAGGACCGTATTGCCGATATTCCGAAAGGCAGCGACGGTGGTCCCTGGGGCTATGAGCCATCGGACGAACACCTGCTGTTCAACTGTATGCTGGCCTTGAACTCAAACTCATTACCCGGCTGTCCCAAATTACGTATTGTTGTAAAAAACATCTTTGATTTGGACTATTTGCCCTACGGCTCTTATATACCAGCCATGGGTAGGAATGTCAAAACAGTATTATCATTCGACATTTAATTAGAATAAAAGGATATTATTCTGGTTGCACTCATGTTAAAAAAAATATTATTTCTCTCTATTTCAACAGTTCTGTTCACCGCGCCCTTGGGTCACAGTCACCCCCATGTCTTTATGAATGTAGACATTGGTGTGGTTTTTTGTGAGCAGGGCATAGATGGATTCAAGATAAAATACACGCTAGATCCAATGTACAGCCAGGGTCTTATTAGTGAATTTGACACTGATCAAAACAAAATATTTGATGAACAGGAATCATCTGTGCTATACACCAAAGCCTTTGTCAACCTGCGTAGATTTAGTTACTTCATTTTCGTCCAACTTGAAGACAAAAATATTGAACATGGTTCAGTGTCAGATTTCAAAGCGAGTGTCGTTGATGGTCAACTGGTTTACTCTTTTTCACTCAATACCAAGATCAAATTGAACAAAGTTGACAATTTCATCAAAGTATCAGCTTATGATCCCAACTATTTTTTATCCACTACAATTAACAAAGAGACGGTGGAATTTATCTCTGCAAAAAACTGGTCAATCAATCATCTTGTTGGTGAAGACAAAAGCCAGACATTTTACCAGGGTCAAATCCATCCCGAAGCACTTGTAGCACACATTAAAGGCAGGTAGATGAAACGTTACCTATTATATATTCTTTTTGTTGTATTTATTCAATCCGTATCCGCTCAAACCAATCCATTTTTAACGCCGGATGACAATGCGGATACTGTGACGGTTCAACAAACCGTTAAAAAGAGAAACTCTGGTCTTCAGATTCCGTTATTGAACCAATTTATAAAGAAAAACGCGGAATTCCAGCGCATCATCAAGCACAAATTGAGCAGCCTGGCAAGAGATTACAAAAGTACCGAATCCGTCAAAGCCATAATGGTTCTTTTCTTTCTGGCGTTCATTTACGGCATCCTCCATTCAATGGGACCGGGACACGGCAAGATTTTTATCTTTTCATACATCCTCACCGAACGGCCAAACATCAAAAGGGCAGTATTCATCAGCTATGCCATTGCAACCGTACACGCTATGTCAGGTTTGCTGGTTGCGGTAATCATTCTGTTTGTGCTTGAAAAGTTTACATCCATGTACTGGGAAAATTCAAACATTTCAGTACTCATGACCCAAATCAGCTATCTGATCATGATTTTTATTGGCGCATGGCTATTTTACAGAATTCTTGCCGGCAAGCAGCATTCTCATTCCCATTCACACGATATTCCGCAAAATTCATGGAAACAGACATTGCCCTTTGTGCTAAGCACCGGGATTGTGCCCTGTCCGGGTACCATTATCATTGTGACCTACCTGGCGTCCATGAATCTGTTCAACGTGGGGCTGGCCTCGGTCTTTTTCATCATCCTGGGAATGGGCATCACCATTTTCATCATTGGCCTGATAGCCATTTTCTCAAAACAGCTGGTGCTAAAAATCACCTCCATAGACTCAAAAAGTTACACCAAGATCTATCAATGGGTGTCTGCCATTGGCGCATTATTTTTGGTTTTATTTGGCATTGCCTTTTTCATGGGCAGCTTTAACGTATAAAAAAGGAGAAAAAAATGAAACGACTAGTACTCACATCGTTTTTACTGGTATTATTCTCAACATGCCTTGGTTTGGCGCAAGAAACTGGATTGAACGGGCAACAAATCATGCAAATGGTTGATGACCGGCCAAATGGTGACGACCGCAAATCCACCATGCACATGATTCTGGAAAACAAGCGCGGCAAAACCCGCGAACGGACCATCCTGTCATATTCCAAGGATTACGGTAAAGACACCAAAAGCATCATGTATTTTCAAAAACCTGCGGACGTCAAAGGCAGTGGATTTTTGTCCTGGGAATACAATGATCCATCCAAAGATGATGACCGCTGGCTCTATTTGCCTGCGTTAAAAAAAGTGCGCCGTATTTCCGGATCGTCCAAAAACGATTACTTTATGGGCAGCGACTTTACCTATGACGATATGGGCGACCGTGCGGTTGATGAAGACAATCACATACTGCTCAAAGAAGAAACTATTGATGAGCAAGACTGCTGGCTTGTTGAATCTACCCCCAAAGACAAATCATACATGTATTCCAAAGTGCTCCGCTGGATCAGAAAAGACGCCGTGGTCGCCATCAAAGTGGAATACTATGACAGACAAGGAAAACTGATGAAAACCCTTACTTTGCCGGACATCCGTCAAAAGGATGGTATATGGACCATTTTCAAATGGTATATGGACAATCACAAAGAAAAACATAAAACCATTTTGGAGATGCAGGAAATAGAGTACAACATTGGCGTCAAAGACAATTTGTTGACGGTTTCCACACTTGAACGGGGACGTTTACGATGAAAATACTCGCCACAATCATGTTTTGCTTACTCTATGCCGCAACGCTTTTTGCGCAAATGGAAGTAAACGGTTTTTCGGACAGCTATCACGCGGTGCGCATCAAAGCGCCCAACGATTACCTTGCGTCCCGCAACAGACTGCGCATTGAAGCAACAAACAATTTTAATACTACCAGCCTGTTTGTATCTCTCAATGCCATGCACAACTATGTTTTGCCAGACCAGACCGGCATTGAACTTCGGGAAGCCTATTTTGACTATGTGGGCGATAATTTCGATCTTCGAGTTGGCCGCCAGATCATCATTTGGGGAAAGGCTGACGGTATGAGAATTACTGATTATATCTCACCATACGATCTAACAGAATTCCTGGCACGCGATTATGACGATGTTCGCATGCCGGTGGACGCTTTCAAATTTCGATATTTAGGTGAAAGCATGGACGCGGAACTGATTTGGCTGCCGATCTTTCAAAAGGGCATCATGCCCGGCGAGGACAATCCCTGGGCAAAGGAAGGGCCGGATTTTTCAGAATATGATACGGTCAATATGCTGGAGGTTGACGAACCGGAACAGACTATTGACAATAGCGAAATCGGCGCCAGGGTGTCATTTTATCTGCACGGCTTGGATATCTCTATTTCATCACTATACACCTGGAGTGATTTCCCGGTATTGCAAATTACGCCAAACGGTAAAACTGCTCATATTTCACAAGAATACTATCGATACGGATTTGTAGGTGCAGACATGTCTTGTTCAATGGGCGCTTTTGTTCTGCGCGGAGAAGCTGCTTATTACATTGATAAAAAATATCAGCATAAAGACTTGCTGACTCTGTCACAAAGAAATTCCGTTTCAGCCCTGGCAGGCCTGGATTGGTATCCGGGTAATGAATGGACAATCAGCACGCAGTTAACAGACGAAATGGTGCTTGACCATCATGCAGATCTTGAGGCACAGGAACACACCTGGCTTTCCACCTTAAATATATCAAAATTGCTATTTAGAAGCACATTAAAACTTTCTACATTTTCGTACATAGGTCTTGATGGAAACAACTTTTTCAATCGAAACAGTGCTGATTATGCATTGACAGATGAAATGCACCTGTTGCTGGGGATTGATGTTTTTTCAGGTGAAACAGGTATGTTTGGGCAATATAATGATAATTCAGAAATATGGATAAAGGCCAAATACAGCTTTTGATTTATCAATCAAAATCATAAGAAATAATACAAAAACAATAGCGATAGTATAAACACAAAAAAATCTGTGTAGAATGCCGACCTTTGACACATTAAAACACCAGGTATTACGATTGGCTACGAAACCGGTTGCAAGGCATAGCTATCCCAATACATACAAAAATAACAAATGATGACAAACATGGAAACAGATTGATATTATTAGAAAAAGGGAAATGTATGAATACACTATTAAAACTACAAACTTTTATGACGGGCAGAAAAGCCCTGCTGCCCGGGGCACTGGTTGCATCCGCAATCAGTACGCTAACGGGAATGGCGCCATACATTCTAATATGGTTTATTGTCCGTGAATTATTATCCGGCAGAACAACATATTCGGCTGCCCTTGTCAGTACTTTAGCGTGGTGGGCAGTGGTTACGGCAATTGCCAGTATCATAATGTATTTTTGCGCATTGACGCTCTCGCATCTGGCAGCGTTCAGGGTAGAAACCAACATGCGTAAATATGCCATGCATAAAATTATACATATGCCCCTGGGATTTTTTGACAGTAATACAAGCGGACGTATCCGAAAAATCATTGATGAGAATGCCGGCATCACCCACTCCTTTCTGGCCCACCAAATGCCAGACCTTATCGGTACAATCCTGATGCCCTTCACAGCCCTTGCTCTAATCTTTGTGTTCGACTGGCGGCTCGGTTTAGCCTGTCTTGTGCCCGTTATACTCTCTATGGCAATAATGGGATTTATGATGGGCAAACGAGGACAACATTTTATGCAAAAATATATGGATTCTCTTGAAGAAATGAATACAGAGGCCGTAGAATACGTACGCGGTATTCCTGTTGTTAAGGTATTTCAACAAACCGTATTTTCTTTCAAAAACTTTTACAACAGCATTGTCAATTACAAGGAAATGGTATCCGGCTATACTTATATGTGGGAAAAACCCATGTCTGCCTATACGGTTATAATAAATGGTTTTATTTTCTTTCTGGTACCGGCGGCCATCCTGCTCATAAACCATTCGGGTAATTACACAAGCAACCTGTTAAACCTGTTTCTTTATATATTGATCACTCCTGTTTTTTCACAAAGCATTATGCGCAGCATGTACCTGAACCAGGCCCTGGGCCAGGCAAGAGAAGCTGTGACTCGTGTGGAAAACCTGACCAATACCAAACCTCTATCCGTTTCCGATACCCCCCAAAACATTACCGGCCACGAGATCAGCTTTACAAATGTCTCGTTCAGTTACCCCGGTGCAAACCAAAAGGCAGTAGACAATGCACATTTCAACATTCCTGAAGGGAAAACTGTAGCACTGGTAGGGCCTTCCGGTGGAGGCAAAACAACCATAGCTCGCCTGCTACCCCGCTTCCGTGATGCTGATGCAGGGCAAGTTTGCATCGGTGGTGTGAATGTTAAGGATATTGCCCCCAAAGAACTGATGGAGCACATCTCATTTGTATTCCAAAATACGCGTTTGTTTAAAACCAGCTTGCTGGAAAATATCAAATATGGAAATCCGAATGCCCCGTTAAATGATGTGGAAAAGGCTGTTGATTGGGCCCAATGTCGTGAAATCATCAACAAATTGCCTGACGGATTGAATACCCGGATTGGTACCGAGGGCACCTATCTGTCGGGTGGTGAGCAGCAGCGTATTGTATTGGCGCGGGCCATTCTGAAAAACGCCCCAATCGTTGTTTTGGATGAAGCAACAGCCTTTACAGATCCTGAAAACGAACATCTCATTCAAATGGCACTACAAAAATTGACAAAAAACAAAACCGTACTCATGATTGCCCACCGGCTTACCAGCGTACAGAATGCTGATAATATACTGGTCATTAAAAAGGGGCAGATCGTTGAACAAGGGAGCCATCAGGAACTACTGAAAAAAGAGGGCCTCTATACAAACATGTGGAATGAATATCAACAATCCGTGCATTGGACTATTGGGAAGGAAACACAATATGCTTAAAATTATACAAAAACGATTGGCCCTTTCAGAAAAAGGGGCAAAAGACTTTTTGAAAGGAGTGTTTTTCACCACTCTCCTGGATATAGCACTCATGCTGCCGGCTATTCTTTTTTTCCTGTTTCTTGACGACTATTTGCGTCCTGTGCTTATTCCATCATCCACAGTTGCGCATGGTTTATGGTACTATTTTTTACTTGGTATTGGTTTTATGCTGGTTATGTATATTATTGCAATACTGCAATATAAAAGCACGTTTACAACCATATACAATGAAAGCGCGAACCGTCGTATTTCACTGGCGGAAAAACTGCGCATCCTGCCTCTGGCATTCTTTGGTGAAAAAAACCTGTCTGATCTTACTGCTACAATCATGGAAGACAATACCGAGCTGGAACATACTTTTTCTCACGCGGTACCGCAGCTTGCGGCTTCTATTCTTAGTATTATTTTAATAGCCATTGGTATGTTTTTCTACAACTGGCAGTTGTCACTTGCCCTGTTCTGGGTGGCCCCGCTGGCGGCGGCAATCATAATTATCGCAAAGAAAATTTTACACAAAGAAAACCAAATCCATTACAACAAAAAACGTGATGTGACCGAACATATCCAAGAAGGACTCGATACCATACAAGAAATCAAGTCTTATAACCAGGAAGAACCCTACCTCGCCGAATTGAACAAAAAACTGTACAATTATGAAAAACAGCTAATACGAGGTGAATTACTGGCAGGTGGTCTGGTTAACTCAGCCCAAAGTTTTCTCAAACTGGGGTTAGCAACTGTGGTCATCACAGGAGCAACACTGTTGGCATCGGGTACTATTGATTTGTTTATGTACCTGATATTCCTTTTGATTTCAACCAGGGTTTATAGCCCCATTAGTGAGGTCTTTAATAATCTTGCCGCATTGTTTTATCTTGACATTCGGATTAACCGCATGAACGAGATGCAGGATCTGCCCGTTCAAAAGGGCAGCACTATATTCAAGCCGGAGCATTATGACATCCAATTCAAAAATGTAGATTTTGCTTACGAAGAAGGGAAACAAGTTTTGCAAGATATTTCTTTCACTGCAAAACAGGGAGAAATTACCGCATTGGTAGGCCCCTCAGGTGGTGGTAAAAGTACATCGGCAAAGCTGTGTGCCCGTTTCTGGGATATAGACAAAGGGTATATTACATTAGGCGGTCAAGACATTAGCAAAATTGAACCGGAAACCCTGCTTAAAAACTATTCGGTTGTATTCCAGGATGTTGTCTTGTTTAACGCCTCTGTAATGGATAATATTCGCATCGGCAAGCGCGATGCGGCCGATGAAGAAGTGGTGCGTGTGGCCAAACTGGCACAGTGCGATGAATTTGTGAGTAAAATGCCCAATGGTTACAACACAATCATTGGTGAAAACGGGGAAACCCTTTCGGGAGGAGAACGTCAGCGCATCTCCATCGCCCGCGCGTTGCTCAAAGACGCGCCTATTGTTTTGCTTGACGAAGCCACAGCCTCGCTCGATGTGGAAAACGAAACCAAAATTCAAGCCGGTATTTCTGAATTAATTAGAGACAAAACCGTACTCATCATTGCTCACCGTATGCGCACCGTAGCCAATGCCGACAAGGTTGTGGTGCTTGAAAACGGTCGTGTAGCTGAAAGCGGGCCACCACACGAATTAAAAGTTCAAAATGGTATTTTTGCAAAAATGTTGGAACGACAGATGCAGCCGGTGCTTGATTAATTTTTCACCAAAAATAACCAATACTTAAAAAATAGGAGTAAAATGAATATGTTTGGAATTGAAATCGGTAACGGTTGGATTCAAAGTTTAATTTATTTGGCTGTATCATACGCGCCAATGCTTTTTGGCGGCAAGGCTGCAAAGCGTCTGGTAGACTTTACCTTCGCAAGCACTATGGGAAAAATCAATTCATTTTTCATTATGCTCCTTTTCATCCTGATGCTTGTCTATCCCATATTTCTAAAAATCCAGACAGGTACATTTTTTTTCTATACAGGCTTGGTACTCTTTATTTTGTCAGGAATTTTAGCCATTACCAGTTTTATCAATTATTTCTCAGCACCCCTTGACCAGACAATTTGCAAAGGGATGTATAAAATTTCTCGCAATCCCATATACGTTTCAATTTCACTCATGGGATTTGGTATGGCATTAATGTGCCATTCTGCACTAATAACAATATTCCTGATAATGAACCTGATATTGCAGCACTTTATTATTCTTGAAGAAGAAAAGTTTTGCATGGAAAAATATGGTAATAGTTACAGGGAATTTAAACATAAAGTCCCAAGGTATTTATTGTTCTTTTAAAAGGAAAAAAATATGGAACCCAAAATACAAATCCCAAAAGGCAACGTGCAAGAAACCCTGTTGCTCCCTTTATGGGGCAGGGCAACTGAAACCCTAAAAAACAGGCCCCGCCTTATGGATAAAAAGGCGGTTGAAATCATTGAAAGGTTAGATTATGATTTTTCAACCATAGCCAAAACACAATCCATGTCGCAACATGGCTGGATAGCGCGCAGCTTGCACACGGACAGAAAAGTCCGCGGCTTTATGAAAAAACATCCCAACGCTACGATTGTCAATATAGGCTGCGGGCTGGACACTACATTTAGTCGTATTGATAATGGCAAAATCATGTTTTATGAGCTTGACCTGCCAGACGTTATTGCGCTCCGGGCAAATTTTTATAAAGACAGCGATAGACATAAAAGCATTGCTTCTTCATTTTTAGATACTGAATGGTTTGAAAAAATCAACGCAAAGAACGGTTTACTGTTTCTGGCCGGGGGTGTGTTTATGTATTTCAATGAAAAACAGATCAAAACGTTTTTCGTTAAAGCAGCAGACTATTTTAAAGAGTGTGATTTCTTCTTTGACTCCCTGTCTCCCATGGCAATGAAAATTGCTGAAAAACAAGTATTGAAAAAAGGCGGTATGGGTATGTCAATGGATGGCGGATGGGGACTGAAACCCATAAAATCCCTTGAAAAATGGGACAACAGATTAAGAGTGGTTGACGCATTTCCCATGTATAAAGGGATGAAAAAAGGATTGCCCCTGTCTCAAAAGATTGGTCTGGCCATTCCTGATATATTGGGCGTATGCCACATGATTTATATTAGAATTGAATAACATACAGACTACTAAACATACAATGAGGTATTTAATGCAAAAAAGACATTTAAATATAATGGTAATACTGTTAATAATCTTTCCCCAAATTGTATCATCGCAACACATGATGAAATTATCGGGGTACATATTTGAAGATAAAAACAAAAATCCCCTTAGTGGGGCGAATATCGTAATCGTTGAAAACAATAAAGGTGTTTCAACAAACTCTGATGGATATTTCCAGCTCAATAACTTGAAACCAGGCAAATACACTTTAAAAATATCAATGATGGGTTACACAA
Organism: bacterium; assembly: GCA_963693055.1. GTDB lineage: Bacteria > Zhuqueibacterota > Zhuqueibacteria > Residuimicrobiales > Krinioviventaceae. The sequence continues at coordinate 1,468,905 of OY843751.1, read as the reverse complement.
CAATCAAGAAAGAAATAAACCTGATTGGTAATAAAAAAACAAATTTTTACCTAGAGGAAAAAGTTTTACAATTTTCAGCGGTTGAAGTCACTGCTAAATCTGAAGAGAGAAAGATACAAGAACAAGCCATGCCCATTGCCGTAATAACAATGAGAGAACTTCAAGGGACGGTAAGTGATGTATGTGATGTGCTTACAAAAGCTTCAGGTGTAAAAATACGATCATCGGGCGGTGTTGGCAGTTCAACGCGTATATCCGTGCGAGGCCTGGAAGGAAAACGAATCGGATTTTTCATAGATGAAACCCCCTTGAGCGACAATACTGATTTTATAGACGTTAATGATATTCCCATTGACATGATAGAAAGGGTTGAAATTTACAAGGGTATAGTACCTGCTAAATTCGGGGGTTCGGCAGTAGGAGGCGCTGTAAATATTGTTATAAAAGAATATCCTCCCAAATATGTTGATGCCAGCTACTCTATTCAATCATTTAATACCCATAAGGCAAGTACAGTGCTTAAACGAAACAAGGGTGGAATAGAAGCAGGCATAGGCGGCTTTATTACCTATTCGGATAACAACTATGAAATGGAATTACCATTACAAACGGGTAAACACATTACGCGCGATCATGACAAATTTAAAAAAATAACAGTTGCCGCAGGCCTTTCGTCAAAAATATGGTATTTCGATGAACTGGAATTTGAACCAGCAATGATTTTTACAGAAAAAGAAATTCAGGGAATAGAATATAATATTCAGGAAGCTAAAAGTTATGCCGATGCATACATGCTTGCAAACCATAATGAAAAAACAAATTTTCTAATTGAAGGCTTGGATTTGAATTTTGACAATGCTTATGCTTATACAATTTATCGTTTTGAAGATAAAGCAATGCATCGCTATGACTGGGATGGAAATATGAGGCCCCCTGTAACAAGATATGGCGGCGAAATTGGTGTTCAACCCAATGATGTAAACAATAAAAAATATACGTTCCTTCAAAAAATAAACTTGAATTATATAATCAATGGGCAGAATTCCATAAACTTGAATTCACAATTCAACTATGCCAAAGGCATTCCCAGTGATACCCTAAAGGACAAAGTGGTTGGATACAAATCCAATTTTAACAGTTCAATGAACAGTTGGATTACTGGCCTTGCCCATGAATTTAGTTCGCCCAATAAAAAATCCACTAACGTTATAACTGTAAAATATTACATATATACGATGAAAACCAAGTATGTTGATCTATACGGCTATGACGATACCCCCCTAAATATAGACCTGAACAAGCAAAATTATGGTATAAGCAATGCATCGCGATACAGATTTACACCAGAATTTTTAATAAAAGGCTCCGCCGCTTATGATGTTCGTTTACCGGCTGAAAATGAATTATTAGGCGACGGCTTTATAATTGCCCCCGCAGTAAACCTCGAACCGGAACGTAATACCAGCTTTAACGTGGGATTCATGTACGATGTTACTTATCAAAAAAACAGATTGCAATTTGAAATTAACAGCTTTTACATGCAGCTTGAAAATATGATACGTTTTACCGGGGGACCTCTGCAAAACATGTATCAAAACTTTGGTAAAATGCGGACAATAGGTGTGGAGACAGAGATAAAATGGGATGCAACTTCATTCCTGTACTTGTGGGGTAATATCACTTATCAGGATTTAAGAGATACTCGTGAATTTGAACCGGGCTCAACGGTCCCAAACCCAACCCAAAATGACAGAATACCCAACATTCCATACTTTTACACCAATACCGGGTTTGAATTCCATAAAGAAAACTTTTTCGGGGGCAGCGGTCAGAACACACGCTTGTTTGCGGACTGTTCATTTATTGAAGAATATTTTTATGATTTTGAGCAAAGCATATACCAGGAGAGAAAAATCCCCAGTTCATTGACTTTTAACCTGGGTCTGGAACACAGTTTAAAAAATCAACACATATTTATTAGCATCCAGGCAAACAATATCACCGATGCCAAGGTGCTGTCTGAATTCAATCGTCCTATGCCCGGTAAAAACATTGGAATGAAATTACGATATATATGGAACTAGAACAAAACCCAAAAGGAGCATATAATGCGGACCAAACTCAATACTCTTGTTTTAATCATTTCTATTATAGCTATGTTAATATTCACTTCTTGCAGCGATGATAAAGTTACTAATCCTATTGTCTCCGGTAGTGAAGGAAATATACTAATAAGCACAATGCTTCCAAATCCTGATGGTATGTCTGGCTCTGCATATATGCAGCTTATTGACAATTTGGAAGTCAAAGCATTAACAAACGAAACGGCAATACCCATCTCCTTTAGCAGCGCACCCGTTGTGTGTGGTAACAATATATTCATACTTCCCGGCTGGGGTGGCGAAACCGATGATATGACAAAATATTCAAGGTCGGGCGGAAAACTGGCAAAACAAGGCAAGTTGACCCTGCCGGCTTCATCAGGCGCAACCAACGTTGTAACCCATGGAGATTTAGCTTTTGTATCTTGTTCTGCTTTAGGGAAAATACTGGTCGTTAACCATGAAAAGATGGAAATGGTCACTGAAATTGATTTAAGCTCTTTTGGAGCAGGTGATCAAAATCCGGACCCTTCATCAATGTTAATTCGTGATAACTATTTGTTCGTTGCACTGTCGCAAATGGTGGGCGGATATTACCCTGCACCTGACCGCCCCTATTCCGATGTGATAATCATTAATATTGATACCAATAAAGTTGTAAAAATGATCACCGAAAGTGCTTCCGGAATTTCAACACCTACAAGACCTATTGATCCGTATTCAATTTTTATGGATGAAAACAATGACATTTATATTGTTTGCATCGGTGGATTTGGTGCAGTATCGGGACACAAATCAGGCATACTCAGAATCAAGTCTGGTGAAACTGAATTTGACGACAACTACAAGTTTATCTTTAACACTACAGCAATCAACGGTGAAGAAAATACGTTGGATTATATACATGCAGTCAGATACTATGGCAATGGCAAACTTTACGGTACGGCCAATATTCCGGCATATTATAGTAATCCGGTTAATTATATTGAAGACCGAACCGTTGTTCCGGTTGAAATTGACCTTGAGGCACAAACAATAACAAAACTGAATTTCGCCAATAGCAACATTTACGGTACAGCCGTTGGAACGTTTAAAGATCAAATTGTTTTGGGATTAGCGACAACATCTTCTAACGGATTTTATACATTTAATCCCTCAAAAGGCGAGGCTAGTTCTTCAGCAACGGTAACAACTGAAGGCTATCCATTTTCCTTTGTTGAATTCAAATAACTGTAAAAATGTGAAAACCGGCTGTATCAGCCGGTTTTGCATTAATATATCCTAATAAAAGAGATTAATAGCAATTCGCAAAATCGGGACAAAAGAATGCTTAACAATAATGAAAAAATAAAACACGTATTTGACTCAAAGAACCATGCTCAAAATTATGATAAAAAAGCCCAAAAATCGAAATGGGTAGTGCCGGAAATTTTATTCGGACTCTCTTATGCGTTTACCAATCCGGGAGAAACGCTTTTAGATCTGGGCATTGGTACGGGGCTCTCATCCGTTCTATTTCAAAAAGCCGGGCTTGTTATTCATGGTATGGATTACTCGACCAATATGCTCGACATTTGTGCAGAAAAAGGGACCATCCAAAACTATAAAAATCACGATATGCTCAACACACCCTATCCCTACGCCAACAATTCCATGGACCATATAACATGCGCGGGAGTATTTCATTTATTCGAGGACCTTTCCCCCATCTTTGAGGAGACAAGTAGAATTTTAAAAAAAGAGGGGTACTTTACCTTTTCTCTCATTGACCATCAGGATAAAAATTATCAAAAAATAACCGTACAAGACCAATCAATTCCCGGTAAATCCTTATCCATTTTTTGCCATAGCGAAAACAAAATCCGACTTATTCTCGAAAAGTTTGGTTTTCAACATATCAAAGACGTTGGGTTCCTGGGCATGCATGTAAACCGGGAAACACATTTCAGGGCCTATCTGGTAAAAAATGAAAATCCATCATAACCAGACCTGTTTATAATTAAATAGCGAGGAGAGAAAACCCATTGAAACCAGACCAAATAATTATTATTGCCTCTTTTGGGCTCATGTTCATTCAAATGATCGGATTTGGTATCTATTTTAAAAAAAATAAATGGTCTATGGCAGGCACTCCCCCTATCAACAAACTACTTTTCAAGACCGGAAAAGCAAGCATGATGCTTGTGTGGTGTGCCCTGTTTGTTGAAAGCACGGGATTGGTGCGTTTAACGTTTTATGACAGAACACTGCCAACCACAATACCGGCTCTTATTTTTTTACTCGCCGGAGCGGTCCTGCAGCTTGCCGCATACTTTCAACTGGGTCATAATTTAAAATTTGGTATTCCCACCCGGGATGAAGAGAATGAGACTACTTTGAAAACTACAGGCCTGTACAGGTTCAGCAGGAACCCAATGTATGTTGGATTTTTTATGCTCTTGTTAAGTACATGCTTTTATGTGCTCAATCCCGTCATCTGGATTTTATCAATATATGCCTGTTTTGTACATCACCTAATCGTATTAAAAGAAGAACATTTCTTAGAGAAAAAATTTGGCGCCGACTGGTATACTTTTACCATCAAAGTGCGGCGATATCTATAAACAAGAAATCAATCGAAAACCAGAAATTAATTGGGGTATTTTTAAGAAAATTGAAAACACACTCAAAGACAATGTGGCAGATACGCTATACATCACCCTTGCCATGTAATGCAAGGAAACCCGAAAAAAAGACCCTTTTTTCGCAGCCCCGGTTTCAAGCGAAATGCAGAACAAAATCGACTATGACTTTTCAAAATACGAAAAGGCCATCCGCAGTTCAGTGGGTGTGTGCATCCGGGCAAATTACTATGATGAAATGACGCGTGAATTCATCAAAACCCATGACAATCCGGTAATAGTGCATATGGGCTGCAGCCTGGATACCCGCTACCACCGCTTGGGCAAAGTAGTAACAAACAAGGCACAGGTGTACGAAATGGATTTGCCTAAAGTGATGGAAATGCGCAAAACGCTCTTGCCTGAACCAGAAAAGGATGTCTATTTTTCTGCTTCAATTTTTGATACGGACTGGATGGACGAGCTGGCTGAAAAGCACAAAAGCGCTTCATTCATCTTTGTCATAGAAGGCGTGCTGATGTGTTTTGAAAATACTGACGTTAATAAAGTACTCTTGAACCTGGTGGAACGCTTTCCTTGTAGCACGCTTGTATTTGATGTGATCAACGGTTGGTTATGCAAAAACTTTCACCGTCACGATACGGTGAAATTGACAAAAACCAGGTTCCGGTTTGCCTGTGATGATGATAAGGAAATGAAATCGTGGAGCCCAAAATTAAAATTATTGATTGCCAAAAGATTCAACGAATTTGACGATTGGCGCAGGACCGGTTGGTTTAATTATGCGGTTACCAACTGGGTGCCGACCATTCGCTACGCAAGCTGTATGCTGTGCTATAAAATAGTAGACTATAAAATCGTAAAAACCATTTTTAAACAATTACTAATAACTCTTGTGTTACAAATTAAAGGACAACATGATGAAAATACAACAAATCAACACGTTTTTCAAAAAAATGGGCACCTTTCAGCTAAAGTACCGTTGGGTATTTATTGTTCTGGCCCTGGCGTTAACAGCCTTTGGTATTACCGGCCTTGATAAAGTTTCAATGACTAATTCCAGGGAACACTGGTTTGATGATAAAGAAGCCATTGAAATTGCCACAACTAAATTTGAAGAACAATTTGGCAATAATGACAACATTGGCATTCTGGTCCAGGCGGATGATGTATTTCATCCCGAGGTACTGCAAGCCATTCTGGATTTGGGAAATGAACTACTGGACAATGTACCCTATGCCGATGAAATAACTTCACTGACTGATATGGAAATCTCTGTGGGAACGGAAGAAGGTATTGAGGTCATCAATCCCTTTAAAGACGGTATCCCCCAGGATCCGGAAAAAATTGAAGAAATCCGTAAACTGGTCTTGTCACGCACTTCGCTGGCAAACAAACTGGTTTCAACGGACAGCAAAGAGACCTGGATTTCATTATCATTATATGAATTCCCCCCTGAAATTGAATGGTCAAAAGAAACCTCAACAGACCCCTTGTTCCAGGTGGGAGAAGCGGCAATACCCATTGTGACCAACCCCAAATGGAACACTGATCTTTATACATTCAAAGCTGCGGGCATGCCTTATTCGGAAACCGAAGAGCGCGACTTTTTCGGCAAAGAAACCGTTACCCGCGTATTGTCCGGTTTTGTGGTTATGATCATTTTGCTTGCCATTTTTCTGCGCTCCTTTCGCGGTGTATTCGTACCGGTTTTCACCACCATTATGGGAATCATTGTTGTATTTGGCGTCATGGGTTGGCTGGGTATTGGTGTCGATTCCAACATGATGACCCTGCCCATCTTGCTGGGGATGGCGCTATCGGTTGGTTATTCCATCCACCTGGTCAATGCTTTCAAAAGTTTCTACCGTAAAACCGGCAACCGCAAAGAATCTATGATCTCGGCAGTAGAAGAGACCGGCTGGCCCATCTTTTTCACCGCTGCCACAACCATGGGTTCTGTTATGTCATTTGCAACCGCTGGCATTATGACAATCCAATGGCTGGGCTTTACCTGTGCGGCAGTAGTGTTGGCAGATTATTTGTTCGTAATCATTCTGATTCCCGTTCTGTTCAGTTTTGGAAAAAACAAACCCGTTCAAGATAAAGTTTTAACCCCATCATTTTTTGATAATTGGATGAAAAGCTTGGGGCAAATTGTCATTAAACGAAAAACCTCGGTGCTGACTATTTGTACTCTGTGTCTTTTAGCTATTGCTCCCGGCATCCTAAAAATGGCTGTCAATATGGACATGTTCCGATTCATGGGCCTGAAAATACCCTATGTAAAAAGACTGCACGACGTGGCAAATTCCAAACTTGGTTCCTATCTCACATACAATATCACCATTGATTATGATGAGCCAGACAAGATCAAAGACCCGACCGTCATGAAAAATTTTGAAACATTGCTCAACACGGTTTCAGAGTTTGAACTAACTAAAAAGAACGAAACCGCTTCCGCCGTATTTTCCATTCTGGATATTCTTAAAGACATGAACCAGACTTTTCATAGCGACAGTGCGGCGTATTACCGGGTACCAGAGAGCCGTGAATTGATCGCCCAGCTCTTGTTTCTTTACGAAATATCCGGCGGTACCAAAACATTTAACTGGATTGATGAAGATTATGCCATGCTGCGGGGCCAGGTTAGGTTGATAAAATTTGACGCCAATAAAATGGTGAATGACCTGAATACCATAAAAAGTATGGGTGCGGAAATGTTCCCTGGCGCAACCGTCAGCATTGTGGGCAGCGCGGCCCAGTTTGCCGAGCTGAACAAAAAAATCGTTAGTGGAGAACTGAAATCACTATCTGTGGCACTACTCACCATTGGAGTATTGCTGGTTGTGGTTTTCGGCAGCCTAAAAACCGGGATTATCGGTATGATACCCAATGTTACCCCATTGATCGTTCTGGGTGGATTTATGGGCTATTTCAACTCGCCCCTGGACATGATGACCATGACCATCATGCCCATGCTATTGGGTATTGCCGTGGATGATACCATCCACTTTATCAACCACATTAAATACGAATTTGAAAAATGCGGAGTTTATAAACAGGCCATTCTTCAGGCATTTACTACCGTTGGTAAAACCCTGACCATGACCACCATCATTCTTGCCGCAACCTTTGCCATGTACATGTTTTCTCCCATATCCAATATGGTGAGGATTGGTTTGCTGGCGTCAATGGGCCTGACAGCTGCACTGATCATCGACTATTTGATGACCCCAGGATTGATACTGTTAACCAAACCTTTTGGGGAGGAAACAAAATGAAAAAATTACTCGAAACAAAATCTTCCTGGGGCGAGTATTACGCCTTGGTAAGAAGCGGTACACAGCATACCATTTTTATCAAAGCAATAGAATGGAAAATTTTTGATCTGCTGGTAACCCCATCTCTGGCTACGACACTTGCTGAAAAAATGAATTCTCATCCAGTGAACACAGAACTGTTCTTGAACGCACATGCCGGTATGGGGACCATAAATAAAAAAGAGGGGCTTTACAGCAATACGGACAAAGGCTCGGAATTCCTGGTTTCTAAAAATCCTGCCTATCTGGGTATCTTTTTTAAACACATGAATTCATGGAATGAAATGTTTTTGCCCAAAATGAAACAACTGGTCAAAGATAGGTCCACCAGCCCAAAACAATACCGATATGAGTAATGATGAAATGTGGGCAAATTCTGCCAGACTTTCCGCAGTTTATCAATACACCGGAGAAGCCCAGAACATTGCCCGTATTGTTCCAAAATTACCAAAATTCCCCGGAATGATAAAAATGCTTGATTTAGGTGGTGACGCCGGTTTTTACGCGATGGCTATTGCAAACGCACATCCTCTCATGCACGCATTTATCCTGGAACAACCCGCTGTTGCTGCGGTGGCGCAAGAATTTGTACATGAATATGAAACAAGCGACCGGGTAACCGTATTCAGCGTCAACTATTTGACCAATGACCTTGGCGATTCTTATGAACTGATCTTTGCTGGTTCCACACTAAATTTTTGTAATAAAAATTTCAAACCTTTGTTTGAAAAAATATACAAAACATTAAAACCTGGTGGTGCGTTTATGACACACCAGGACGGATTGACCGATGAACGCACAAAACCCGTCTATCATGTTACAGAATTCTTGTCCGCTGAATTGATGGAAATGGACTTTGGTATTGAACAGGGTGAAATCGCCCAAACCATGCTCAATGTCGGCTTCAAATCCGTGCAAAGCTTTACAAAACATTCGGATATTGGTCCTATGGACATTGATATTGCGCGAAAATAACTATCACGTATACGTCAGGGATTGACTAACAAGGGATGTTTGCAGAGACGACAATTCCATTAAAATCAGCAACTTGGACAGCAAACATGCAAACACCCCCTGTTCCTTCTAATCCGTAGGTCCAAGGTTCGAATCCTTCTGGGCGTGATTTTGAGAAAAAATGTAACCAGAAATTCTTATGTTTTCACATTACTTTTCTGCATTTAATTAATCTGATACAACATGTTCTAGTTTCCCAATTCAAAACTACCCGTTAATCGTATATCTCTGGAAGAACTTGCTATCAATATCCTGAATTCTCCGGGTTCAGTAATCCATTCTTTTGTTTTCACATCATAAAAAGCCAATGCACTTTTATCAAGTTGAAATGTTACTGTTTTACTTTCTTCGGGTTCTAAATTGACTCTTATAAATCCCTTTAATACTTTAACTTCTCGCTCAACACTTGATTCAACATCCTGGATGTATAGTTGAACAATCTCTTCACCGGCCACATTACCTGTATTTTGGATATCAGCCTTGACAATAAATTTATGATTCTGTTTAATAATATCCAGGTTACTATATTTGAATGTGGTATATGACAATCCATGTCCAAACGGGAATAACGGTTCTACATTATATTTATCAAAATGACGATAACCAACAAACAGGTCCTCGGAATACGTTACCGAATCTTTTGGACCGGGATACGTTTTATAGACCGGGGAATCCTTCCACGATTTCACAAAAGTCAATGGGAGTTTACCAGAAGGATTAACATCACCGAAAAGAATATCAGCCAGTGCATGCCCCCCTTCCTGCCCGGGGTAAAAAGCTTCAATTATTGCCGGAACATCCTCTATCCATTCATTCATCAATACGGGTGTTGCATTATATAAAACAACAATAGTATTTTTATTTGCTTTAACAACTGCATTAATCAGTTTCACCTGATCTTTAGGCAGGGAAAGCTGTTCTCGATCATTACCTTCACCCTCGAGCGTTTCTCGCAGTCCGGCACAGACAATAGCAACGTCTGACTCTTTGGCAGCAATAGCAGCCTGATTAATATCATCACCTTTGCCATAATAGGCAATTCCCAGATGCGCTTCACTCGTTCCAATATTTTCAAAAAACTCCATACGGATATTGTATTTACGATCCTTTTCAAGGCTTATATAAATGGAGCGTAGCGAGCTGGCCATATCGACTATCCATGAATCGATGACAAGTTTATCATCCAGATAGAGCCTACAGCCATTATCACTCATAATACCCAATTCAAACATACCAGAACCAGGAGATGTGAATGTACCCGTCCATCTTGCTGAAAACAAATCTTTATTCACAACACCAGGAGCGGGTGAATCAGTGTCCCAGCTAAAATCGACCTGATCATCAATTCTACGTAGAGCAGGCTCTCCCTCAAGCTCTTTATTGTTAAAATATTCTCCCAAAAGGCCATGTTCACCCGGATCGGCTCCGGGAGGAGTTAATAATTGGGATTCTATTGCAGGCAATGTTTGGCGTTTTAAACGACCGCTTTTAACAAATCGAATTTTAACATCCTCACCAACTTTGTCACGCAATCCTTGAAGTGGTGATATTGCATAGTGTGCGGGTAAATATCCGCTGCCTCCACCATACATGCGAGCTTCATCAGCATTAGGACCAATCACAGCAATGGATTTTATTTTGCCTCGATCCAGGGGTAATATTTTATTTTCATTTTTAAGCATAACAATACTTTTACGAGCCACTTCCAATGCCAGTGCACGACGATCTTCTGTATTTGCCAATCCACCATAATCTTTTACCGACTCGTCAAAAAGTCCAGATTTGAACATGACCCGCAATATTCGTCGTACTTTTTCATTAACAACATCTTTTGCTACCTCACCCTGCTCAATTGCTGTAATCAATTCATCACCCAAGAATGCACCATCAGGCATTTCCAAATCGAGTCCTGAATTCGCTGTCTGCACCGTATTGTGCACCCCACCCCAATCCGATACAACAAAACCATCAAAACCCCATTCATTTTTTAGAATCTCTGTCAATAAATAATGATTAGAGCAACAATACGCACCCCGGAATTTATTATACGCTGCCATAATCGACCATGTGTCAGCTTTCTGAACAGCAGCTTTAAATGCGGGTAAATAAATTTCGCGTAGCGCTCGTTCGTCAACATTCACATCCACAACACCCCGATTCCATTCCTGATTATTTACCGCGAAATGTTTAGTACTGGTAATCACACGCTGACTCTGTACACCTTTAATGTAAGCAACAGCCATTCGAGAAGTCAGGAATGGATCTTCACCAAAACTTTCAAATGTTCTGCCATGTTGAGGTACCCGAGCTATATTCAAACAAGGACCCAGCAGCATGTTGCGGCCTAAAACACGCGTTTCTTCGCCAATGGAAACACCAACCCGTTTAATTAATGAATCATCCCAGGTAGATGCCATGTTGATACAGGCAGAATAATTTGTTGCGCGTCCTTTTGTATTGGGTCCCAGTGGGCCATCGGTCATAACAATTTCAGGGATACCCAAACGAATATTCGATTTTGTAGTAAATCCTGCACCACTTACCATATCTATTTTTTCGGCAAATGTCATACGATTCATTAAATCATTGACTCGTTTTTCAACGGGTAATGCCGGATTACGATAGCCAGGTATATCTATATTACTCTCAAATTCTTGATTTTCGGCCAGAGTATTATGTATAAAGAAAAGCGATAACAATAAATGAACAAAAATCAGATCAATTAGAAAAGAACAACGCCTTGAGAGTATTGTTTTTAATTTCACCATATCACTTTTCCTTTGATATTATTAAAGCAAATGTTTTCAAATTATTGTTTCGATGAAAATCCCAAATGAGAACTATTGACACCTTTCAATCTCCATTGCGAATACCGATGAATCAATACCTTATCCTTCTCAAGTGTATAATTTAAATCTTGCTCAACTTTATATCAATTTTATTCACACCTTTTTTTAAATTCAGTCGTAGAATTAAAACCTGGTCCTCAATAGGACCAATAATATCGGCACCCTCTACTTTTTCCACTTTGAAACGCGTAAAATCATACCACAATGCTGCAGCATAGGGCATTTCTTTTTCAGTACTAATCTCCAGGGGGATATCTGTAAATTCTCGTCTCTCCCAAGGCGTGTTAACTTTGACTTGAGGAATTCTGTGTACTGCAAAATAATCAGGATCATCAACTTGCCTGTTATGTACATAGTCCCGCAACAAAATTGGGTTAAATTGATCTTTAATAAATACAACCTGACAATCCTTATCATAATAGAAAAGTGTTTGTGGCCAAGGTCCTGTTGCACGGTTACTTTTGGCCGCATACCAGAATGGCGGCTTGGGAGCCGGGACATCATCAAAAATCATTACAGAGGGTTCAGTTTCTTTAAAATTATCCCGATAGAAATTTACCGCCTCGGGTACAGTCATAAAATCAATCATATCATTAAAAGACTTGACATGGTCAAAAAAAGCATCCAACATTTTTTCAGATTTTTCAATTTCTTCAGGTGTAAATTCCCGGCATGCATCGCTATATTCCATTTCATGTGCTTCCTGATGCTGAGGAAAAAACACAACTTTATTATGAGCAATATTACGGATATAGTTGTTAAAAAAGCCTCGCCAATAGTCAATATTGTCACCGGTGCAGATATCTGTTCTGCCAACATCATCCGGATCGCTTGAATAAATCGTTGGAGCATGAGAATGAATGGATTTTAACAGATCACGAGTCGTCCATTCAACAGAGACCAATCCCCCGGCATCTCTTGAAGGAATTTTAAAACAATCGTCGGCTGCATAAAAATACCCCCAGGGTGCGCCCCGGTCTGTAATTCTATCAATTCCAACCTGTTCCCAGCAAGAACCCCAAATTGCAGACATTCCTGCCTGTTTTACTTTATTTAGCAATTGGTTAGAACGTGTTCCCGAAGCAGCCAACTCAACTTTTGACCATGGAAAGAGCACTTTTAAAGAATCAAGTGCCTGCTGCGGATTTCGATATGCTGTGGGTGTTGCGTGAGAATGCCCCCATACCAGACCAATATCATCACCAAATTCTTTGTGCCATTTGTCAATTTTTTGTTTCATGGCAAGCCCTGAACCGGGATCAATGAGCCATGTTATCGGGATATCATATTTATGAGCCAACATTGCCAACCGTTCCATACCAATTTTAGGAACGCCCTTCCCCCAATCAGAGTCTACTGTGTATGCCAACACTGAAAATGTAAAAACGAGCTTACCCTTGTTGTTACACGCTAACAAATCATTTTTCACATTTTCCAAGGGTTGTGTCTTTTGTGCCAGCTTTTCAGTATTGTTATTGGTACAAGAAAAGAATAAGAATATACTCAATAAAAAAAGCTTTTGTGGAGTAGACATCTGGGCCTCCAATAATTATAATTTTCTCGATACTTGAGATTTTATAACATTCAATCTCGGGCAACTAGCGTAAATACATCTCGACCGGAATTTCCTGTTTTTTCATAGATGCACTTTTTATTGAAACTTTGATCATGTGTGAACCACCTGCATCAAAATAATAAACCTGAATAGGGTGTTTACCAACATCCAGTTGTATTGTACCCTGTTTTACCAGTGCACCATGTTGACCACCATTATCAACAACCTCCACTGCATCAACAAACAGCTTGCTGCCGTCGTTAGATTGGAGATAAAATGTATATTCACCCGCCTCTTTAATATTAATAAATCCACAATATTCAATACCAAACAGTTCTTTCCGTATTCCTATATTGTCAAGCTTGATTTGTGAAACATGCCCGGTCTTTACCGGGGTTAACATTTTAAAATCCGGTAATCTCTGCCAGGATCCCTCGTAATATCTGTAATCTATTCCGTCTGCCTGGGGAATTCTTATTTCTATTTGAGATGACGCAACCTGACTTGGCTTGTATCCTTTTTTAAGGGCAATTGCTTTTATTTCCATAGATTCACTAATATTAAAAGGTTTTTTGTAATGCAATGAATTCTGGTCAGGAATATTGCCATCCAAAGTATAATAAATTTCCGCACCATCAGTTTCACTATTTATTTTAACCAGAACCGAATCGGCAAAATAGGTATCGTGAGGGAAAATAACCGGAGTTATTACATCCAATTGATTGACATTCAAAGTAACCGCTCGGCTCGTCAACATGTTTTGGGTAAAGGCACGGGCTTTGATGATTCCGTTATCAATCTTGGAAAATGGAGCATTATAAACTAATGAAGATTTGGTAGGTTCAGAACCATCAAGTGTATAACGGATTAATACATTTTCCAAACCAGCATTCATCGAAACCAAACCCTGTTTGTCACGTTTAATTATCGGTTCAGCCGTTATTGGTAAAACAGATCTGCAAAAGGCGGCAAGGTCATCTTTTTCTGAATTGTAGGGTCGAAAACTGAAACTGAATCGCGTTGGTTCAGGCTTTACTTTATACTTTTCCAAAATATCAGGTCCGCAACTGGCATTTCCAACACCTCGTTGCCTGGCATCAATATGAATAAAGATATCGTTACTGCGTTGTAATTCATTCGTATGTCTTGCTTTTTCCAGATCGTGGATAGAATAATGTAGCGCCGTCATGGAAAATAAAGTATTTCGGCTCACTATCACCAATCCGGCATTTTCATCATTAAGCAAGGCTGCCCAGCGAACATCCTGTTTGCCGCCATTGTCCTGAGGCTTTACATACGGTACATATTGATCAGTTACAGTACTTTTGTACAATCCAACTGCGGCTCCGGCTTTACGGTCAGAATAATTTTCATGGGGTCCACGACCGAACCAACAAAAATTTTCAAATTCAGCAGGGACAACCATTTCAAAACCAATACGAGGTAACGTTGGCAATTCACCAAAAGGTTCAATATAATTGTCCATAAAAACATCACCATTGCCAAAGATTGTATATGTACAAAAATGTTTAAAGCCTTTTCCTTCATTTGCTTTATAAACACTTTCCAAGTGCAATTGAATTACCTGCGGTTCAATTTTTTGAGAATCAAAGGATATTAATTCATGTTGCAAGTCACTCAATCCGGCAAGGGTCCAGGTATCTTCAATCCTCACATCATTATCCATTGGTGCACGGTAAACGTTCAACATTGGTCCGCTTAAATTTTGGGGATTTGAACGAACAAATTCATGCCCCTGATAGGTATAAGATATGAGCATCCCATTTAAACGGTCAAATGCTATAATAAATTCTTTTCCCTCAACAACAACTTTATCATCAGAATCCTGAATTTTCAGGGACGGCATTTTTGTCAGTTCAATTATGGATTTAGGCTGGGTATTTACGGGTATCTCTAATTGCTCCCATGCAACCTCATGCCCTTTTGGTGCCCAAGATGTTTTTTCGCGCGTTGTAAAAATCATTTTGAACCAATACTCTGCACCCGGTTTTGCGGATATGGGTTTGAGGGGGATACAAATGCTTTTTTCATTTCCGGCAGCCAGATCAATTTGCTTGCATACACCGGACTGTAACTCGGCACCATCCTCATAAACAAACCACTGCGCATTGAAATCTTTTAAATTGGTGAAATTAAATTTGTTTCGAATTAACAATTTTCTATTTTCCCAATCTACTGGTTCAACAGAAACAGGTTGATAGACTTTTTTTACTTCTATCAATTTCGATGTAATTTTTCGATCAGGAAAAACAAGGCCATTACAACAAAAATTGCTGTCACTGGGAACCGTTTTGGGCCCATAATCGCCACCATACGCAAAATACTCGACTCCATTTTCATCTTTTTCAAGCAATCCCTGGTCAACCCAGTCCCAGATGCACCCCCCAATCAGAGATTTGTATTTTTCAACTGTTTGCCAGTATTCCAAAAGGTTTCCACTACCGTTTCCCATAGCATGTGCATATTCACACATAACCATTGGTTTAGTATGATTTTGTTGAGCATATTCTTCAAGTTCATCAACTCGGGGGTACATGCGGCTGAAAATATCACCAGCATTATTGTATCCTTCATAATGAACAGGACGGGAAGAATCAAGCTGATGGGCCAAATCTCTCATTGCTAAAAAAGTATCGCCTGATCCGGCTTCATTCCCCAAAGACCATATAATAACAGATGGATGATTTTTATCGCGTTGAATCATACTATTTATACGATCAAGCGAAGCCTCCCTCCAATCAGGATCGCTTTTGGGAAGTATGCCGGCAGCCCCATGCGATTCAAGATTGGTCTCATCTATAACATAAATACCATAACGATCACAGAGATCATACCACGCGGGATCATTTGGATAATGAGACGTACGAACACAATTGATATTGTATTGCTTCATTAACGTGATATCCTGAATCATGGTCTCTAATGGAATATGTCTACCATAAACGGGATGATGCTCATGCCTGTTGGTCCCTTTTAATAAAATAGAGACGCCATTCACATAAAGCTGCGAGTCTTTTATTTCAATTTTTCGGAAACCGGTCAAGCATTGTTTTGTCTCGATGATTTCATTTTTCTCATTTTCTAGAACAAGAACAACTTTATAAAGATTTGGCTTTTCTGCCGACCATTTTAAAGGATTTATTACATCACTCGTTAATTCAACTACTTTTTCTTCACCCAAAGTAACCTGCGTGATTGTTGCAGTTAAATCATTAACGGTATTTACTTTATTATTAGCCATATCGAACAGCAAAGCTTTTACATGGATTTTCCCTGACAAAGACGCACTATAGTTACTAACTTTGGCAGTAATATTTAAACGAGCATCGCTATAATTTTCGTCGAAATCTGTACGAACAAAAAAATCACGTAAATGTACCGAGGGTGTTGAAAATAAAAACACATCCCTAAAAATCCCACTGAATCGCCACATGTCCTGATCTTCCAAATAACTACCATCTGACCAGCGATATACTTCAACAGCAAGATTATTAATACCCTTTTCAAGATACCGGGTAATATTAAATTCAGCGGGTGTCATACTCCCCTGACTGTAACCAACTTTTTCACCATTAATCCAAAGATAAAAAGCCGATTTTACACCGGCAAAATGGATAAAAACCTGCTGTCCATCCCAGCTTTCTGGTATGGTAAAATTATGACGATATGAACCAACGGGATTATTGTCATGCGGAATATTCGGTGGGTCCACAACTACAAACGGATATTTTACATTGATATATATGGGAATGCCATAACCATATAACTGCCAGTTACCGGGAACCGGAATTTCATCCCATTGAGAATCGTCATATTCCGGCATAAAAAAGTCCATTGGCCGATCAGCCGGTTTGGGTACCCAATGAAATTTCCAATTCCCATTTAATGATTGGAAAAACCGGGATTTGCTCATATCACTATTTTGTGCCTGTTCAATCGTTGCAAACGGAATTCCTGTATTGTGAGCTTGCTCTTTGTTTTGTCCAAACATTTTAGAGTTTTCCCAATCATTTACCGCGCTAGCTTTCTGAGTCAAAAGTAATAAGAACACAAAACAAGATACAAACACAGTAGTTGCAATTTTTTTCAAGTTCACAAGTACCCTTTCAAATTAAATTAAAGAATATTCACATTTCTAAAATTTTGCAAATTAACACACATCCATTTCCACTAACTAACGATATATTTTTTAATGGTCAGATGGTGTTTCCAGGATGTATAATTTACACCTTTTGATGTTGAAATAATAATCTCATATAATAAGAGTTATATTTATAAAGAACAACGATTTAATTTGAACATTTTCATAAATTCTTTGGGTTTGCCTCCATTTTATAGCATTTTTCATCGCTATATACATTTGTAATCTTTGCTCTATTGTTTTAATCCACAAAAATTGTGCACATTACTCTATTCTTCACCGTGGTATTTTTTTCTGGTTACAGTTTTTTAATATTATTTTGTATTTAACTTGACAATATAATTATCAGTTAATATCACTACTGTCCCAACGTTAGGGGAAAGTAGTGATTGTATTTAATTGTTAATTATATCTTTACGCTATCATTTTTAACGGGAACGATTTGAATTAAATTATTACATTTCACCATTCTATCACAACAAAACAATGGCGGAGGAATGGCGAAATGCACGAAGGGAAAACTGTTTTTTCTCAAATAATGGAATTCCTGCCTTTAAAGGCATTCCATCGTTGCGTCCACAAATACAGAGGAGAGTATAAAGTTAAATCCTTCTCGTGTCTTGATCAATTTTATTGCATGGCTTTTGCCCAACTCACTTTCCGAGATAGTTTGAGAGATATAGAAGCTTGTTTAAGATCACAACGAAAACTACTTTACCACATGGGTTTTCGCAGCATAGTTGCTCGAAATACTTTGGCTAATGCAAATGAACATCGAGACTGGCGCATCTATGCTGAATTTGCTCAAATACTTATTAATCAGGCCCGCAAGTTATATCGTGATGAAAAATTCGGCCTTGAATTAAAAGAAATGGTTTACGCATTAGATTCAACAACAATTGACTTGTGCCTTTCTTTATTTCCATGGGCCAGATTTAGAAAATCAAAAGGTGCTATAAAAGTGCATACTCAAATGGACCTTCGTGGTAACATACCAACTTTTATAGAGATAACTGAAGGGAAAATCCACGATGTTAACATTCTTGATATGTTGATTCCTGAGCCTGGCGCCATATATTTGCTAGACAAGGGTTACATAGATTTTGAGCGTCTGTATAGATTCCATCAAGCTGGAGCCTTTTTTGTCATTCCGGCAAAGTCGAACCTTAAAGCTAAAAGGGTCTATTCACATCCGGTTAATAAAAGTACAGGTCTTCGATGTGATCAAACAGTTTCTTTAGTGAATTACTATGCATCACGAGATTATCCTGAAAGACTCAGACGCGTTAAAATATACATAACTGATCAAAAACGAACGCTCGTTTTGTTGACAAATATTTTTAACTTGCCGGCATTAACTATTCCTGAACTATATAGATGCCGCTGGCAAATTGAATTGTTTTTTAAATGGATAAAACAAAACCTAAAAATTAAGTCCTTTTATGGCACTTCAGTCAATGCCGTTAAATCGCAAATATGGATTGCAATATGTATATACGTGCTTATAGCGATAATAAAGAAACGTTTGAATATTGCGATTCCGCTCTACACTTTTTTGCAAATATTAAGCGTTAATATGTTTCAAAGAACTCCTATTTTACAGTTACTTAGCAACAATGATAATCTTACTCATGGCTTACAAAATGATAACCAATTGAATTTATTCAACTAATATTGGGACAGTAGTGAGTTAATATAATTAAATATATGTCATTCGAACTTTTTAGGGGATATAATTTATTTCAAAAAGGTTCAAAACAACGGGAAACGCTTTTCTTTAATCAGACAATTCTAATTACCCGTACTAACAATTTCTCAAGCATAACACAGACAGTTATTCTGTTGAGCGCCTAAATACCAATGTTACATTGCAATCAAAAGCTTTATATGGGAGTTATCCATGTTAACCAAAATTAAACGATTGATAATGAAACCGTTCACAGTGTGCCCTCGTACTGGCAAAATTATCGGACTAGTTATTATTAATAAAAAGTCCTTTTTGCTTTGGATCCTTTTGGGACTGGCTTCTCTTATTTGGGTTCTCCTAAGAGTTGTACCTAAACCCAGCCGTGCAACCTATCCCTGCCAAAAGGTAGCTCAACCGATAGCAGCCAGCTTTGTTGTCTGGTTAACCGGGCTAGCCGGTTCTACATTGATAATACAACGAGCCAGACATCTGTTACAAAGACAACGGTATATTGTAGGTGCAATTTGTTTTACCGCTGCGGCACTACTTGTCTTTATAACTTTAAATATTACCCCCAATACAGCCAAATCAGCCGGAACCTTTGTGCCCACCGAGCCAGCCAACAGCCCTATGGGGATTGGCAGAGGAATTTATCCCGGACGTGTTGTGTGGGTATACGACAGTCTGCTCTGCGATCAGGGCGAAACAAGCGGTTGGTGGTGGGAAGACGAACGAACCAATCCAAAGATAGCTCAGCAAATGATGACCGATGCGTTACTCAACCTCACCGGCCTTGATGATCCCGTTGCATCCTGGGAGGCCATTTTTAGAAACTTTAATCAAACACATCACAATCAACAGGATGTGGGCTACCAGGCAGGTGACAAAATCGCCATCAAGGTCAACAACATATTCTCCCGTTCATATGAATGGACAAACAGCCAGGATAACCGCCCCTGTCCGCAAATGTTACATGCTCTGCTCTGGCAACTGGTGAATATGGCCGGCGTACCGGAAGAAGACATAAGCCTTTATGATTGTATCTTTTATCATGGCGATCCTGTCTATAAATACTGCCATGCTGACTTTCCCGGTGTGCGCTGGGCCGAAGGTGATGCCACCGATCGCAGTAATTATGAATCCGGTCCCGGTAACGATGCCGGCACCCGCGAAAAAGTAGTACCCGATACCAATTGTGTGGTCTATTATGGGGATCCGGACATTGTTCCCGGAAGTGGAACAGTTTGTCTGCCTACAGTAGTCTCTGAAGCCAAATATCTCATCAACGTTGCCTTGCCTCGTCCTCATGACCTGGCAGGGGTTACATTCTGCGCCAAAAATTTCTTTGGATCCGTCTGGCATCCTACCGTATACCAATACTATCACGGCTGGCATCCGGAATTTATGCACAAATCTGTCGCCGCACTCAATTTCTCTGATGATATTCCCATGCGCCCCATGGGCTCTTACAATCCCTTGGTCGATCTATTGGGGCATAAAGATCTGGGAGGCAAGGTACTCTTGTTTATGGCTGAATGCATCCGCTATCGTTACTGGTCTGCGCCACCATTCAATGGTGGCCCCGCCTCGAGCTTGTTTATGAGCCAGGATGGTATTGCCATAGAGTCAGTCTTGCTGGACTTTTTACGATCAGAAGGGGCCGTTTCTGCCGGCACAGCAGACAATTATCTCCACGAAGCGGCACAGGCAGACAATCCACCTTCGGGCACAGTATATGATCCGGAAAATGACGGCGTTCCCCTTACAAGTTTGGGTGTGCATGAGCACTGGAACAATTCAACAGACAAACAATACAGCCGTAATCTGGGAACCGGTGAAGGTATTGAACTGATTCAAATAGTAAACAATACACCAACAGGAATAGACTCCGGTACTGACAATATTCCAAATACATTTATACTGAATTCAAATTACCCGAATCCTTTTAATCCATCAACTACCATTAACTACTCGCTATCGGTTTCTGCCGATATCAGGTTGGACATTTATAATCTAAAAGGAGAAATGGTACGTTCGCTCATTGACCAACACCAATCAGCAGGTACATTTGAAATAAAATGGGATGGGCGTAATGATAAAAACATACGTGTATCAACTGGTATTTATATATACAGAATGGAATTACAAACAGGCAATGATATTGTCAGTCAATCACGTCAAATGCTGTTACTCAAATAGAAAGGCTTGCAACATGGACATTCAAGTATCAAGAATAGTGCATTGCAAGATTTTTTAAATGGAGAATGATATGAAATCGCTATATATAGTAATTTTGCTGGTTCTTGTCAATTTTTCATTCGCCCAGGAACCATCAGAGTTATTGCTTGAATTAAATAAAAGCATGAACGAATATGATGCATTCGGATATTGTGCTTCACATGCTGGTGATTTTGATATGGATGGATATGACGATATTATCATTAGTGATCCATGCAACGGTCGAGGTAACGCATATCTTTACTTGGGAAATAGACAAATGGATTTAGACGCTGATTATACGATAACCGGACAAAATCATGAGGGACTTTTGGGTAAAAGTGTATCTTTTGCCGGAGATGTGAATAATGATGGATTTTCAGATATCATTGTTTGCGCGTATGACACCAGTGAGACAGGGTTCTATTTTACCGGTAAAGCAGCACTTTATTTTGGTAATCTGCCGTTTTTGGTTGATACTTTTACACCAAAATTAACATTTA
This sequence comes from bacterium, assembly GCA_963693055.1. GTDB lineage: Bacteria > Zhuqueibacterota > Zhuqueibacteria > Residuimicrobiales > Krinioviventaceae. The sequence continues at coordinate 1,446,872 of OY843751.1, read as the reverse complement.
GCGATGGAAAACCAGGAAGCGGTTTTGGGAATTGTGTTAAAAATGCAGGTGACTTTAATAATGACGGTTATGATGATTTTGTTATCAGTGCATATTGTGACGATAAAAAGGGCACCCATACAGGTCGGGTATATCTTTATTTTGGTGGCCCAACAATGGGTACAATACCTGAACTCATGTTTACAGGTGAAGCCGAGTTTAACAACTTTGGAACAAGCCTCGCTTTTGTCGGGGATGTCAATAACGACGGTTTCTCGGATATAGCCATTGGTGCCCCGGGTTATGAAATAGCTGGCGAAACCGTGAATGTAGGACGTATCTATATTTATTTTGGAAACAATACGCTGGACTCAAATCCTGACGTTATCATTACCGGGTCGGGAGATCAAAGAATTGGACATACAATTGCATCTGCAGGTGATATCAACAATGATGGATTTGATGATATCATTGTTGGAGCACCTTATATGGGATCAGCAGTAGGACCCTCCAGCTATGTTTGTATTTACTATGGTGGAACCGATATGGATGCAACTCCCGATGTTATTATTGAAAATACGCTATTTAATTTCGGGAAAAGCGCTGCCTGTGCAGGTAATATGAATCATGATGATTATGATGACATTATGGTTAGTGATGAAAATAATATATATTTCTTTTTCGGTGGAACAGAAATGGATACTGAGCCGGACTATACTCTGCATATCAGCGATTATTTTGACGGCATCCAATCCATATCTCTCGCGGGTGATGTAAATTACGATGGCTATAAGGATATACTTGTCAGTTCAATTGACCACACCGGAGATACAAGAATCGGTAAGATTTATTTATATTCAGGTAACTTGAATACAACAGATATCAAATCCGAACAGATCCTTCCTACTCAATACGAGTTGTTTCAAAACTATCCAAACCCCTTTAATCCCACTACTACCATTCGCTATGAAGTGCCTGAATCCGGACATGTAACCATCACAGTTTATAACATGTTGGGTCGCAAAATAACAACGCTAGTAAATGGAAATCAATCGGCTGGTTTGAATAAAGTTGAATTTAACGCTTCTGATTTGGTAAGCGGAATCTATTACTACAAAATGAAAACAGAAAAAACGATTATTGTAAAAAAAATGATACTCTTAAAGTGATTTTTTAACCATTTACAGCAATGAAAAGAGTTATTGTCAATAGTTGTAGATCAAAAAAGCGTATCTATTTAACAAAAACTCAAGCTGCCAACTTAAACAAATCCTCATTTTCAGGCACTCCATCTACAAACTTTTCGTCTTTAACAACAAACGGGATCCACTTGTAACCTCTCAAGCGCCGCCATCTTTTTCCGCTTCTTTAGCCAATTTATAAACCATCGTCAAAGTCGCCTGACTTGAACCACAACCTTTTGTCCGTCTGGTACGCAACCTCACAGTTGCAAAAGTCGATTCAACGGGATTGGTAGTTCTAATATGCTAACAATGCTGCCGGGAAATCCTGCGTTGAAATGCCATGTAAATAAAAGGCAGGTATCAAATTATCCAGGCTGGGTGTCCGTCTTAGATACTTGGACAATATCTCTCTTGTAAAACCTTCAACATCAAGCGGTGTCCAAAGTTTCCGATCATCCACTCGCGGCTGCCGAATTGTTATGGGACCTGAACTTGACATGATTGTCCGTTCCGGCATGAAACCGTTGCGAACTGCCAGACGGTGCCCCTTCTCATCTCTTTATATTTAATAACACTCAATATACTCTTACACTTTTGCCTCAATTGCTGTTGCTAATAATTGTTACGCACCGTTGCGAATGATTCCATCCAAATTTTCTTTAAATGTTGTGGTTTCTTCTTGGACTTTTAACTTTGTTAATGTATTTCTTTTCATAGCGTGTCCTTTTGTTTTTTTTGGTGGAAAAAATAAAAACAAAACTATAGGATTCGCTTTTTTTATTTATCTTTTCAAGTCATCCACAACATTTGAATATAACTCCCGGCTCTTGAAATTATATTTATTTATTATATATTATCAGGTTGTGTTTCTTTTCAACAAACTTACCAAGTTGTATTCAGATATTAAAACTGGGCTCATCAGTTATAACATATACTCCCTGATCACTTGTAGTTCTTTTTCTAATCAGTTTGCTGGTGCAAATTTGGTAATATATAATATTACTCTTACTCCTCAAGCAAGCATAATTATTCATTTAATAAATTACAAAAATATAGAGAAAAAAATAATAACCAAAAGATCTCGTGATAAATAATTCTAAACATTTATCAGAAACTTGACAAGACAAAATCAAAAAGTCAGAACAGATTCTTGCAGACAGGTTAATAATGCCCTGATAAGCAAAAATAAATTTCATCACGAATAAAAAAAAAGCCCCAAAAAATGGGGCTCAAACAAATAAATTACATTTTCACTATTTATAATTAATTACCCAACAAACAAAAGAAGCAAAGTGAACACAACACCACAACAAGTAAATATTAATCCTTTTTTGAAAATGGCAGATTTGGCAGGATACATGCGGAATGCTGATATCACAAAAAACAATAATGACGCAGCAAAAATAATATTAATAAAGAATAAAGGATTAGCAGACCTAACCTTATGGAGATTGGTCATACGTTCCAATACATAGGGAAGTTTTAAAACAGTATATTCTGCTTTGCCCGTTATTTTATTATAACTACCCGTATTGAAATATATCACATCTCCTTCTTCCTTTTCAACTTTTAACTGACTGATTCCCAACAATTGCCCCAATTCACTTGATTCAGCATTGGGTTTAATTTCTTTGGTAATCAATTTTTCCTGTTTAAAATAATCTGTATCACGAAAGATCAATATGGTTCCACTAATAGCATACACAATCCAGATTCCTACCAAAAAGAAACCCAGATACCGATGAAAAACTCTGAAACTGATTTTAGTTTTTTTTGCCATAATAACACCTTAATTTTAAACACTCATTAAAAAAAACTGAATTGGCTAATTAATAGTAAATATGGGGAGTTTGTAAAATTCAAAATAACATTAAAAATCATTAAGAACAATTCAAATTTTAATATAATCCGTATTAACTGCTTACAGTACTAAAAAGGCCTCTTTTTTAAAGAGGCCTTTTCTTAATTTTCATATCAGTATTACCTGAGATTATCTCCAATCCGGCATTTGTGCGTTATCAAACAATTTTTCACGAGACTCTCCGCTGGTATTCATAATCCATACCGATGGATTTCCAGAATTATCATTGGGAACATTAGTAAAAATGATATGTGCACCATCAGGAGTCCATACAGGATCAATATCATTCGTTCCAACAGGTTTATTAGTTGACAAGTTTGTGGTATCAGTCATTGCTATGTCAATAATATGGATACATGCGTCAAGCATTCTGTTATTCCCAGATTCGTAACCAGAGATATCATAATAATATGCAATCCGATCACCACCGGGCGAAAATGTTGGATGCCCCATACGACCGGTTACATTATCAAGCAACAAGGTCATATTGGATCCATTTTCATTCATTATATACAATTCAGTATCATATACATTACTTCCCATAGTAATTGCCGCTATTTTTCCACCAACGGGCGACCAATCCATTTCGTAAAAATTACGATTTTCGGGTGCTGTAGCAATTTGTGTTAACTGATCTCCATCGGAATCAATCCTGTATAATTTTTCATAGTTGGCATATAACAGCTTATGCCCAGTTGGGTTCCAACAAAATCCTGTTCCATAATTATTATACCCCACAACAGGTATACTCGAGATTTGTTCAAGATCGCTTCCATCATAATTCATAATAAACAACTGAGATTCAACATTCCGATTCGAAGTAAACGCTATTTTTTCACGATTCGGGCTAAAACGGGGATACCAATCTCTACCGGGATCAATCGTGAGTCGTATTGAATCCGCACCATCACCAGAACCGGTAAAAATATTATAGTTACCATCAACGTTTGATGCAAAAACAATGGAATACCGGGGGAAATCAGACGTAGTAAAACTCCATGCCGGGCTGTTTGTCTCTAATCCCTCCTGGTCTCTTGCTACAACCTGCCAGTGGTATGTGTGTCCATAACTCAAATCTGTTAATCCCAGGGTTGTATCTGTTTGATTTTCTGAGATTAAATGCATAGGGCCTGAATTGCCCAGATATACATCGTAATACAACGTATCATCAGAATTGGGATCACTCGCACGCCATGTCAAAGTAATGCTTGTTGATTGATCACTTGCACCATTGTCAGGTACCGGACTAGAAGGTGAATTTGGTGCATCATTTGTCTGTGTGGATTCAGACATTTGTATATTGGCTATTGTATTCTGACTGGGTTCAACCAGTATACTAATGGATGAAGATTTATATCCGGTTTTGGTAGCCTTGACAGTTATCGTTCCTTGTTCCACACCTTCAATTTGATAATTACCAGAAATATCTGTATTTACTGCTATAGATGCAGGTGTTGTAGTAATATTTGCCCCGGATATGGGTTCTAATGTTTCAGAATGTATTACCTGCCCACTTATATTTCCGGTAGTTACAGGATCAATAGGATCTTCTGTACAACTGATCAAAACCAGCAGAGCTATCACAACAGGCATTATCCATTTCATTGCATTCAGTTTCATTTCGTACCTCATTTAATGGCAGAGTTTGATAGTCACAATATATTTAATAGGAAATAATAATTTCAATTCTCCGATTTGCAATCCTTCCATTTTTGGTATTATTGGGAGCAATGGGTGAATATGATGCCTGGCAGGATGCAAGTAAATGAGTACCAGAATAATCGGACATTTTCTGTAAATGCTTGATTACTTTGACAGATCTAAGCGCAGATAGCTCCCAGTTGCCAAATGTTTCCTGCCGCATACCGTCTTTATATTGTACCGAATCCGTATGCCCAACAACCATAATCTTGAAATCTTTATAAGAAAAATTTTTCAACACGTTTGAAAATCGATTCAACACCCTTTCCCCTTCCAATCTCAAATAATTTCCACCAGAAATAAATGCGATCTCTCCTGAGATAGAAAAATATATTTTATTTTGGGAAAAGTCAAGTACTGCTTTATTATTTTTTAGATCAGAATTCATCTCACGAAGCAATACATTGTATAAAGAATTGAGTGCATCAAAGCCCACTGATTGATTTTCATCAACCTTGGGAAATGAAGCAAGTACAAATTCATCCGAGTTTGATTCATTTGCATCTAACAACTTGGCAATTTCTAAATCTTTTTTGTTCAATTGGCTTTCCAGATCAGAAATCACAAGCTGATCTTTCTGGATCTGTTGCTGCAGCTCAAGTATTTGGGGATTAATATAATTATCATTATTTGTGTTCGGCGGTTCGTAATTATTTTGGTTATCAATATTTTGAGATTTAGTTGATGTTGAGTTTAGAATTAGATCAATTTTGTTTAAAACCTGGCTATTGTTTTTATTTTTAAAAATAATTGAACCATTCGAAACCGGTGTTTGACCTGTTGGAATGAAAAAAAAGACCAGCAATTGGGTCATATTACCAGGTAAAAGACTGAACTCGAATGGAGAAACATCTACCCAGGTAGTGTCATAATCAACTTTTATTTGCAAATCCTTGTCAAAGGTATTCATTACTTTAACATCAACCACTTCTAAATAGCCGGGTACCAGATCCAATTGAATTGTATTGGGAATTACAGTTAAAATTTCCTGCGCAGTTGTTGAAGAAAAGGGAAAAGATAAAAGCATGAAATAATATATGTATTTACCAATTGTATTTCTCATCTATTCATTAGAGTTAGTAAAACCTGTTCATAAACTCTGTCATACTCTTTTATTTTGGCAAGATAATAGTGTGTGAATGACATGGATTAAGCTATCAGGCAATAATATTGAGAAATATGCTGGAATTATTCTATTTTAATTTGTACGAATAACTGTTACGGACATATTATCACCTGTTTGTATAATACTACCTCCCAACCCCATACCATAAACCTGTAAATCACCATAATTATTTGATCCATGTTGTTGAATCAGTAAATCGTTTTCTGAATTACTACCATTTTTCATCCCAATTGATGTAATTTGTGCTTCATTGCCATTACCATATTCCTGAGAAATAGTAGTATTATAATCTGAAAGCGTTTGAGCTCCATCAATATCGATTCTTGAATAATTATAATCACCATCCTGAACAACTTTTTGCTTGGTTATTGCACCCGAATCAGAATTCTCATTGATTTGAGTAATGACATTACCCGTTCCGTCTTGGTTGATTACGGAACGGGAATTGTCAGCTCGTTGTAAAACATTGATCTTGTTGAACAATCCGGACTGGTTAACTAGGATTTCATTATTATTTCCATCCTGTTCAACTTTAACATCATATTGTGCATAAAGATGAAACGATAATGCAAAAACCAGAATAATTATAAATTTTGGCAATTTCATTTTTACCCTTACGGTTTTACTTGCCAAGAATAATCCAATTTCACATGGTAAACAATCTTTAAAAAAGAAATCTTGATTAATTTGCAATCAATATTGATGTATAATTACATCATTACTATTACCAGTTTGACTTACAGTAGCAATACCATCATCCTGATACAAGCTTACAACATTATGATTGCCAATTTGATCAATGTCCAAAATACTTCCATTTAACGATTGTCCAAATTCTGCAGTGCCCAATCCTTTAACTACATTATAACCACCGCCATTACTACCACCTTGGTTAATAGTAGCAAAAGAACTATTGGTTTGGTTCAACTTTACAACATTTTGATAATTCTTGTCCATTTTGAGAGAGTTCTGCTTAATGGTAGCATTCGAACCATTTGTTTGATCCAAGTCAACAATACTCGTATTGGATTGGAATTCCTGCACAATAATCGTTCTGTTAAAATCGCCTACCTGATCGACAATAACATCATTATTGTTACCTTCGGTTTCACTATAAACATAGTTGTGATCTGCCGCAGCAAAACTCACACCCTGGGTAACCAATATCCAATTATTGTTTCCCAAAATCGAAGTGTGAGAGTGGTTATAGTCACCAAATTGAAAATTGTATGTACTGCTATTAATTCCATCCATTCTGATTCTGGAAGTTACATTATGATTTCCAATTTGTTCCTGAAATGATGTAAAGCTTTTTCCTGTCAAGAAACCACTTGATTTCAGCTCTGCCTCAGCTCTGTTATCAACACCATTCTGATAAACTTTTGAGACAGCTCCATTCCGCACTTGATTACTCATAATTGCAACGTTAGATTTGCCGGTTTGGTCAACAGTGAAATCATTATTACTGCTGGCTTGAGTTATTTCAGCAATGTTACCCTCACTGCTGGTTGTAGCGGTACTAACTTGATCTACATCAGCAATATTATTATTACCGGTTTGAACTACAGACGCATCATTATAATCGTTCGTTTGATCAACATCAGCACTATTACCAGCTGCTAATAACAAGCCTGCAAATAATAATAACAAAAGTTGAATCAGGTGCTTTTTCATATAAACTCCACTAGCATTAAGTAATTCCATTTCAACAAAATATTTGAATTCCAAAGCCCTGTGTCTATGAGTTTTGGAATTCAAACAAATTTATTTGCCTGGAGTAGCATCATACTCCAGGCAAAATATAAGATTACAGTCCCTGATTTACAGATGCTGTATTTCCATTACCCGTTTGTGCAATACTAGATACCTGGCCACCACCCAATTGAGTATTGGTTGCAGTATTCCAGTTTCCTGTTTGCTGTAATGTTGTTACATCATTAGTACCTTGATAGAGGGTAATTGTATTATTATCACCATTCTGATAACTAGCAATTTCTACAGTTGCTCCACCATTTTGAGAACCTGAAAACAAGTTATTGTCACCTGATTGATCAAAATAACCATTACGTTTATTAACAAGACCTGAAAGATCACGCCCACCAACAGTATTTGAATTACCATTTTGAGTCAATGTGAAACTATTATTGTCACCCAACTGAAACAAACGAGTAGAGTTACTTGCACCTGCCTGAGTTACAACGGCATCATTGTCTTTGGTATCATATACTGGATGATCAAAATCATAAGCACCATCAGTATAGATAAAGCCTTGTGCAATACTTGCATAGTTTGCATTACCAACTCGTTGTGTAACAGTGGCACTATTTCTGTTGCCACCATACTGCCATACTGCTCCATAATTGTCATTTGTTGCCTGGCTTATTCTTACATCACTATTGTAGCTCTGTAATCTGGAAGTTGTCCATGTTTCTCCCCATTGTGCATAGGGCCAGCCCTGATATGAATAAGCAATATTACGATGCCCGGCCTGACTTACATTTGTTTCATTTTTATCACCAGTTTGTACAGTTTGATTATAGTTTTCATTACCAACCTGGGTCAAATTTGTCAAGTTATTGCTACCAGAAACATTTTTAGATGCAAACGTAGGATCCAAGCCTTCGATCATGCCTTGGTTTACATCTGCTGCATTTTCTCTACCCTGTTGGTTTACATGTGCTTCATTTTTATTACCATTCAATTGACCGATAAATGCTTCATTACTGGCAGTGGATTGACTAAGTGTAGCAACATGTTGATCACCATTCTGATCAACTGTACCGGCATTCAAATTACCACGTTGGGTTACTGTTGCGGAATTATTGTTTCCATCTTCTGTTACGGTTGCTTCATTTGCTGCAAATGCAAATCCTACCATTGCAACCAGCATTAAAATAACGACTAACTTTTTCATTTGTTGCCCCTTTCAATGATGATTATTTATTATATGTTTACCGAAACATATTATAAAATTCTGCACCCAAATTGAAATATTTGGGTACAGTTATAACTTACATTCCTTGATTTACAGATGCATTATTTCCATTACCTGTTTGTGCAATACTGGAAACCTGGCCGCCACCCAGTTGAGTATTGGTTGCAGTATTCCAATTACCATCTTGTTGGATCAAAGTTACATCACTTGTTCCCTGATAAAGACTTATTGTGTTATTATCACCAACCTGATAACTTTCATATTCAACTGTAGCACCACCTGTTTGTGTTCCAGTAAACACATTGTTATCACCAGATTGATCAAAGTAAGCATTCCTTTTTTCAACAAGGCTTGCTAATGCAGCACCATAACCTACAGAGTTGCTATTACCTGTTTGAGATAATGTAAAAGTATTATTATCACCTAATTGAAATAATTTGGCTGTATTACTTGCACCTGCCTGGGTTACAATTGCATCATTGTCTTTAGTGTTATAAACTGGATGTGGGTAATCATAAGCGCCATCATTATAAATGAAACCTTGAGAGACACTTGCAGTATTTGCATTGCCAACACGTTGATTTATAGTAACATTGTTCCTGTTGCCACCATACTGCCATACTGCTCCATTATTGTCATTAGTTGCCTGAGAAATTGTCACATCACTATTGAAACTCTGCAATCTGGAAGTTGTCCAGGTTTCGCCCCAACCATTATAAGTCCAACCCTGATATGCATAGGCTGTATTCCGATGACCGTTCTGGTTTACATCTGTAACATTTTTATCACCAAATTGTTTTGCAGAAGTGGTATTACCATTACCAACCTGGTCAACAGTTGATAAATTGTTACTTGCAGAAGCCGGAGAATATGAATCTGAATAACCTACGGCCATACCTTGGGTAATATATGCCGCATTTTCACTACCCTGCTGCCTTATTGCACCTTCATTCTTGTTACCATTCAACTGTCCAATAAATGCATCATTGCTTGCAGTTGCTTGATTGATAGTTGCAGTATGTTGATCACCTATCTGTTCAACTGTACCATCGTTCAAGTTACCGCGTTGAGTTACGGTCGCGGTATTATTGTCACCATCTTCTGTTACAGTAGCTTCATTTGCCGCAAATGCAAATCCTACCATTGCAACCAGCATTAACACAACTACTAACTTTTTCATTTGTTACCCCTTTCTTGAGATTTTGTTATTTATGTTTGAAATCAATACCCTATTATTATTTATTGATTTTCAAATTTTATGTAAATTTGGCAGAAAATTTTTCTGCCAAAAGTATTCCGATTTCAATTAAAGCATCAACAATAACTTATTGTTGAACTGATTTAAACTGGTTACTTGCACCAATAATATTAACTACAGCCTGGTTTGAATTCGTTAATTGATCAATATCAACTGTGTTACTGTTACCGTCAATTACAACACCATCATTTACATTCCAATTATTGGGATCAGTACCAACCAGGTTATCAACACCTTTTTGTACAATATTGATATCATTACCACTACCTTTAACCTCACCACCGGCAATGTTATCACTTCCATTCTGCACTTCCTTTACAGTATTACCGCTGGCATTTTTCAATATCCACTCACCACGATTATTTCCACCGGTTTTGGCTGATATATCAATATCATTGCTATTACCTTTCATAACTTTAACAACATGCCAATCACCGTTGCCATCAACTTCGGTAATATCTACAGAGTTATAAGATCCATGCAGGGTTACATTGGCTTTGTTACCGTTATTGTTTTGTTTGATAAAAACATCGTTAGAATTACCAACATACGCGTCTTCGTCTTTAATCTCAACAGAAGCCGTGTTATTATCATTTGCCTGGTTGGTTATTACACTGTTTCCATTTCCAATGACCTTAACTGTACTCTTGTTTCCGGTACCAACTACAAACTGGCTAGTAGAGTTGCTATTGCCATCAATGGTAACATCAACATCTGTCTGCCAACCATTCACATCTTGCTTGGAATAATTACTAGAACCATTTTGAACAACATCAGCATCGTTATTATTGGTATAGCTTCCCGTACTTATAACATCCTGATCTGCTTCGTTACCATTGCCTGTTTGAGTTACTGTAATACCACCAGCAGATGAATAACCATTATTGGCTCCTGTTAAACGTTGAGAAGCAATATTGCTATCACCATCCTGATTCACAACTCCCTTGCTGTGTGTGCCGGAAGGCATAATTTGCTCAACTGTATTTCCATTACCTGTTTGGGTTGCTATAAAATTATTAGTATAGCCACCCAAAATTTTCTGCGTCAAACTGTTACCGTTTCCAGCCTGTATACCCGTAACATGTTGACCACTGTTAGAGCCGGGAGCGTAGGTTCTTTGATCTGAAGCGTTATTGTTGCCAATCTGTTGAATTGCAGCACTGCTCAAATATTTATCACCAGAACCGAGCTCATCCTGATCTATTTTTGCTGAATTTCCATCACCTTTTTGGTATACACTGGCTGTTTGAACAGGCAAAGATGTTCCATTTGTTGCGGCCCCATCTTCTTTTTGGTTAACATTTGCCAGATTACGATTCCCTTCCTGGGTAACTGTTAAAGACTGTGCCATACCATCATCAGTAACCTGGTCTAAAATCGCATCATTCGAATTTCCGGTTTGTGTTAATGTAGCGGACTGGTCGCCACCCACCTGATCAATATCTGCATCATTACTATTACCATTAATTGTGGTGGATATTGTATTACTTGCAGCCATCAAAAGTGATGACATACATAATACCAGCAAAAAAACAAACAACCTTTTCATTACCCTACTCCCTTAATTTTGTATTATTATTACTTTATTTGTCATACCATTTTGTTGGACCTGAGCAGCTGCTCCATTTGTTTGAAACAACTCTAACACGTTTCCCGTACCTGTTTGAGTTAAATCAAGACTGCTGCCATTTAATGATTGTCCCATAGTATTTCCTGCCCCTACCCCTTTCAAGACATTACCACTGCCATCCTGAGTAATAGATGCTGTTGCACCACCATCCTGGGTCAGATTGATAATGTTCCCATCACCTCCTTTTTGTAATGCATGGAGTTCATTCCCTACCCCATTTTGAAATAAAATGACTTCATTCTCATTACTATATTGCTGAATAGCTGCCAGATTCAATGTTCCATCCTGATAGATCATTGCGCTATTGTTATAAACATTCAAAGCAGGATCACCCTGATATATAACAGCAGAATTCCCTGATCCACCTTTTTGTTCAATCAAAACAGGATCAGCAACAGAACCATTATAACTTCCATATTGATATATGTTGGCTTTGATATTACTGCCGGATTTTTGTTCTACGTCTGCTGTATTGTCTACACCATCCTGATAGATCAAGCTATTATTATTTTTTTTCTGCCATTGCGATGCTGTATTGCCCATGCCTTTTTGAATTATTTCCGCATTTGCATTTGCATCGCCATGTTGAAATTGTGTTGCAGTATTATGGTTACCTTCCTGAGTAATTCTGGCTTTAAAATCCCGCTCACCATCCTGTTTTTGGGTTGCCGTATTTTCATTACCTTCTTGAAGGATAAATGTTGATCCACGGGTCACATCCGATTTTGAGCTTGCGATATTGCCTGAACCATCCTGGATAATGGTTGCGGTATTATCATCCGGCTTGCTCCATTTGGTTGGAGATGCATTCGAATTCCAGGATTTTTGATTAATCTCTGCACTGTTTCCAGAGCCACCTTTTTGATTGATTGTTGCCGTTGCATTAGATACAACTGAACCATTATGGATTTGGGTTCCCTGATTAACGATTGCACTGTTCCCTCCTGTGCCTGCCTGGGTTACAATTGCAGTTGTATTCTTTACATATTTTGTTTTTAAAACAGATCCTTGATTTACGGTTGCGGTATTATCATCACTTTTTTGAGTGACAGCAACAGTATTCATTTCTGCAGATTTGGTTGCAGCACTGTTTTGGTCAACGGAAGCTGTGTTTGCTGATCCCTCTTGCGTAACTGTTGATTGATTGAAATTACCGTTTACATTAGCAGTCACACTGTTTTCTGCACCAATACCAACACTTGAAAATAACAACAGTGCCAGTAGAACAGACATGAAAATTCTCATCCTCACTCCTCAACTACGCTTTGCATTGCATTTTTTCATGTAGCAATTGTTTACATTGGGAAATGAACAGTTCATTTCCACAGGTATCAACAGTGAATCCTTTGAGAGTAATAATTTAATGATTGCCTGTTGATGCAATTAAATTGTCAAAATACGTTTGTTCTTTACATCTGCGTGATGTTCACTTATTCTATCTGCCCTTACCAGATCCCAATCAGATAGCTTTCAGTATTCAACTGATCCTAATAATAACTAAACCCCAGCTTGAATCCCCAGAAATAGTCATCATAACTTCCATGGATAACCCCATCCAGGTAATCTGTAAAGGTATATTGATTTATAAAGCTTAGATTCATACTCAAACTGGGATTAATAAAATATTCAACGCCTAAACCAGAAATCATTACAGGCTCCCAGCCTTTAAACCGTTTCTTACGTGGAATGTACACACCCGCTTTATCCCGTGCTCTAAAATTCATTGCTCCCGCTCCCAAAATTCCGAATGGCCGAAATCTTGAATTAGACCAAAATGTAAAACGGCTTTGTAAATTCAAATAACCCAAATCAGTATAAAAATTATCTTTATTTGCAATCCGCCCTATACTGCCATTTAATTCCAACAAAACATTGGGATGCAAACCCCACAAAATGGAAGCGTCACCCATTGGACGAATTTCAGAATTCGCGTAATCGCCCTGGTATAAATGACTTCCCAAATTCAAGGTGAGCCCTAATCCCTTGTCATAACCATATTGAGGTTTTGCATATCTGCTGTTGAGCATACTATTCTGCAACGTATATTTTGTTGTGTTTTGCTTTTCCTCAAGATACCGCTGTATTACCGGGGATTTAATATCCGCAGGATTTTTCAGCTCCCAGCTCTTTGATACAATACCTTCACAAACAAGAGCCAGTACGGCTTTTTCTATGGCTTCCAGCACACACATTTGTGGAGGTTCGTTGGTAGAATAACCGCTCTCAATCTCTAACAAACGGCTTTCTCTTACAAATTTATATACACTAAAATCTACAGCTTGAGATAATATTGTCTTTGTAGTATTTACCTGATTTAAAATCCGACCGGATTTTGTTGCAACCGAACGTAAATAAATATTTACCTGATCACTGCGAAACTCGTTATTACCCCCTATGCCGAAATATCGTGCGCCAAAACCACCGGTTAATGTATTGGTTTCGTACGAAATTATTCCACCCTCTATTGTAACTCCGGCATAAAGCAATGGAGGTAATGGGGGTAATTGCTGTCCCTGGTCGTCCGTATAATTCTCTCGGGTAGAACGAATGATCTTTCTTTCATTCAACAGGTTTGAAATGCCTTCCCGCTCCACAACAATAAACCAACCAGATTCTTCCATAGCTTTTAGCAGCATAGATGTAGCACCCTGGGTAACAGCTGTGGACCATGTCATTCCACTTGACGAAGCTTTGTACTGTCCGGTCTGGTCTCTAAACTTGTATACCGCAACAACAATCTTTTCACGTGGTTCAGGCAATGAAAGCAAATCGCTATGTATTGCAGTGGTATACCCCAATGTAGCCGGGGTGGTGTGAACAGGATTACTTTGCTGTAAATAGGGAGCACACCCCATAAAAATCAAAATAATTATAAAAATTGTATAGAATACAGGTCTCATTTTCATATTTACACTACTCTCAGTCACCATAATAGGGTAATTCTATAACTGTTTCGCCGCCATTAACCGGATCATTTATTTCAACACGTATCCCATTGTCTGATGGAGTTACATCAATCTGAAAATCACCAATCTCATAGTGACCAGGTTCCAGATCTTCTTCTCCAAATATTTGCGTCACAAGCTTGCTGGATAAACGACTCAGAATCTGACGGTTTATACTTTCTTCAAAATCTTCCAGGGATGATCCAGAATAATAACTGCTGGCATAAGAACTTGAAGATTCACCGGTATCATCTTGAAGTTGTGCAGAATTCAACAACCATGTAGCATTATAATAGTAACCGCCAAAAGCAGGATTAACAAACGTAAAAACCAATTCAGTTGCAAATGCACTGCTTGCAAATAAAATTAAAAGTATAAAACATTTAACTACCCGAGGCATTCATCCATCTCCTTAAAAAATTCCAGTCCCAGCCATTTCATCACCAGCAAGCTGTCTTTGGTTTTGATCCAGATTTATCAAATAATTTGTGACAATAGATACAGCGCTTTGTGCAGTTTCCTCAATCAAGTCGGCTTTGGGGGTTAATCGGTTTTGAAATACTGTGGTTTCATTCACATTTACCCAGATCCAGCTTCCGCTGTTTCCTGTTGGTCTTTCAGACACAAACAATGTAAAATCTTTAGCATTCTCAGGTGCCTGCCAAAAATTGAAAAAGAATTCGTAAAAGTCCTGGCCAATTTTAGTTTTGGTTTCATTGATCAATAATCCATCAATTTCAAGACCTTCATCTGAGCTGTCTTTGACACTATCTTTTTTCGCAATGGCTTTTTGCTTTTCCATTACATCCTGAATAGATTCCTGAGTTGCCTGATTCAACAATTTCTGCAAAATATCCCGGGTCTTGCTTTGCTTTACAGAATCCACAGATGTAGAATCTTGATCTTGAGAGAAAACAAAATTAATATTTGTCATTAACATTATGATTATACAAATCAATACCCTATCAAGCTTTTGCTTGCCATTGTAAATGTTAATCACAAAACCTACTAGTCCCATGCCCGCATTGCCCCAAAAAGCATTTTAATCTTATTTGAAATTATATACACTTCTTATCCAATGATTATGCCATACTTGATTTTAATCGCTTCAATTTCTTGAGCTAAATACTTGTAAATTATGAAGCGAAAAAACTAATAATTCGCAAAAAACCTCGAACTCTTCCTGAATTGTACTAAAAATAAGACATTACAAAGCAAAACAACTGCTAAGAATTTAATTTTATTACAATTACGATAGTGTACTACAAAACGTACAAAACAAGTCAATTATATAGCTCATTCAATCGAGTCTAATAAATATTCGGTACTTTTACCACGAAGTAATAGCAAGGTATCTATAATCATTGAAAAATTTTGATAATGCAATGGCTTAAAACCAACATAAAACACATCCATTGATTTTAATACCTGATTGTGAACTACCGAATTGTCCGGGGTTAAAACAATAACTGGCAATTTGGGACGCAACTGCTTAATTATGTAAAGCACTTTGATCGCTTCAGGATCCATATAACCAATGTCCAAGAGGATAAAATTAATATCATGTTTTAGAATCAAGTATAGTAAAGACACTCTGGATTTCTCAACCAGTACAGAAAAATTCCTGGTTAATAACAGAGAATTGATCTCGTTTATCAACTGAATATCTGTTGAAGAAATTAACGCAAGTGAACACATGATATTTTCCCACGATGAATTATGACACAATAAACAAAAAAAGGGCCACAATTACCTGTAGCAATCAAGATAACACTTTGATAATTAAACAGTTAAAAAACCACTATTTCGATATAATTTACGAAAAATGCGAAAATTGATTCAAAAACAGAGCATACAAAGGACTAAATGAATGGATGTCTAATAAAAACAAGTAATAGGAAGGGTGTGTCAAGAATAGTACAAATACAATTAATCGGGCAGTTTTATATCAAATTCATCAAGTATACGATAAAATGAACTTCTACTGATACCTGCTATTTTCGCGGTTTTTGAGATATTGCCATCACACTGAACAAGCAGGTCTTGAAAATATCTTTTACCAAACTGTTTTAATATTTTCTCTTTTGCATCTTTGAATGTTTGTCCATGATGGACCTGATCTACATAGTTGTTGTGGTTTTCCCGCACATGGGGTGGCAAATCTGACAAATCGATTATATTTTTATCTGCCAAAGACATGGCTTGTTCAATCACATTCTGAAGCTCCCTAACATTACCCGGCCAGTTGAATCGCTTTAAACACAACATGGCATCTGAACTCACTCCCTTGATCTCGCGTGCGAATGAAGGATTAAACTTTTCAATGAAATGCTGTACGAGTATGGAAACATCTTCACTTCGATCTCTCAAAGGAGGAATAAAGAAAGGAACTACATTTAATCTATAATACAGATCACTACGTAACAATTTCTCTTTAACTGCCTCTTCAGGATTTCGATTGGTTGCTGAAATAATACGAACATCAACTTTGACTAATTTCTGGCCTCCCACTTTACGGAAATGCCGTTCCTGAATAAAACGTAACAACTTTGATTGCAAGCTGGCATCCAGTTCTGTTATTTCATCCAGAAACAAAGTACCTTTATGCGCAAGCTCAATAACTCCGGGTTTTTCCCTATCAGCCCCTGTAAACGCGCCTTTTTCATAGCCAAACATTTCGCTTTCTAACAGATTTGCCGGGAGCGCACTGCAATCCAGTGGTATAAAGGGTTGATCTTTACGTTTACTGTTCAAGTGGATGTTGCGGGCAACAAGTTCTTTGCCGGTACCAGATTCTCCATAGATTAACACATTAGAAATGGATGGCGCTACTTTGTATACTCGTTTTGTAATATCGGTAATAACTTTGCTTTTCCCTATTACCCCTTCAAGCGGCTTGCTGTAATCCCCATCCAGTTCAACGATAGGAATATTTAATTTTTCTTTACGAAACTTTTCCGCCTTTTTCAGCAATTCCTGCATTTTTTCAGGATCAAATGGCTTTTGCAGATAATCAAACGCACCAAACTTCATGGCATCCACGGCATTTTTTACAGAGCCATACCCTGTAATCAGAATCACTGGTATGGACTTGTCTAGCGCATATGCTTCCTGCAATACAGACATGCCACCCTTTTTGGGCATTTTCTGATCCGTCAAAATTATATCCGGATGTTCTTGTTTCAACAACTCGATCGCTTCTTCACCATTTCTGGCAATAATGCATTGATAACCCATTTCCATGATCAAACGAGAGTAATCTCTTAGAATTTCTATTTCGTCATCAACCAGCAGTACTTTGAACATATAATAAATCCCTTATTACAAACGGGGTAATAGTAAGACAAACGTTGTTCCTCTGCCAATCCTGCTTCTTAGATTAATCATTCCATTGTGCTCATGTATAATATTTTCACAAATACTTAGACCCAATCCATAGCCCCCTTCTTTACTTTTACTGGTGAAAAAGGGGTCAAATACCTTTTCCTGCAAATCTTCGGATATACCTTTACCGGAATCAGATATTGTAATTTCAATAAATTTTTCATTTACATTTCGGGTGGATATTGTGATTGTGCCGGATTCTTCCAACGCTTCAATTGCATTAGATATCAAATTTTTAAATACAATCTCTAACCCCGTTGAATCTGCAGGAACAAGCGATACTTCTTTATCTAATCTATTTATTACAATTATTTCATCTGTAAGCTGATCATCAAAGAATTCCAAAGTACGCTGTATCACCTGGTTAACATTAACAAGATAATCTTTTTTTACATCATGTCTGGCATATTGCAAAACACTGCTTGCTAGATTTTTCAACCGTTTGAGTTGCTGTTTGATCTTTGTTAAATGTTCCCACACTTCAGATTCTTTAGAAATCGATTCCAGCTCTCTTTGCAAAAAATAAATCTTTGTATTAATAATGTTTAAAGGATTGTTTAATTCATGAGAAATAACTGATGAGAAATACCCCAATCTGGCGAGCTTTTCTGCTTCTTCAAAGTGTCTGTAATATTTGCCTTTTTCAGCATATACATTATACTGATACAGATTGTTTGAAAAAAAACAAACGTATCCCTGGTTTTCATTATTTTCTGTTTTAACCTTGTTAATCCTCAATACAACTGAAACAAGGTTGCCCGCTAATGTATAAATTTGAACTTTACCCATCCAACCGGGCTTAACTTCCAACTCGTTTACAATAATATTTGCAATTTGAGGATCTTTAAGAATAGCATACAAACCACCCGCTTCATTCAACTGGTCAACTGTATAGCCAAACAAATTGATAAACGAATCATTGTGGAAGACACTTTTTCCCAATTCATCCATAATTTGTATAGAATCCGTTACCCGGTTTAGAGCAAAAAGTGCCTGTACGTCTCTAACGTGATCATTCACCAAGTCTATATTTTTGAAATCTAGCCCCAAGGTGTCCCACTTTAATTTTACTTCTAGATTAACTAAAAGATACCCAAAACTTCCCTATCGACTTATAGTATAAAGCAGAATTTATTAAGAATCAAGAAAAATATTTACAAAAAAAACCATAAACAGAAAAAACAATTTTTGTTAAATGATAAATAAAAACATGAATTTTTAAAAAGTTTTTTCAAAAAAGAATAAAATAAGAAAAAGTAAATTAATATTTTCAAGGTGGGCAGTATCTAAATAATAACTTTTCTTAAATCCCCCAAAACTCACGCCACTGATTAAATATCCGGAAACCTTCAGGGGTACGGAATATGGAATCAGCGTCTTTAAAAGATTCCCCTAATCCATACCAGTTTTGTTGATAACGTAAAAGCGTTCCCAGACTTTCATCAACCTTTTGTCGCCAGCTATTCGGATCATCAGGATCCAGAGTGTTACCATTTTCATCAGGACGTTCAATATCTGCCAATACACCTAATGGGTGCATGGGCCAAAGGGCATCTGCTTCAACACAGACGACTGCTAGTTTGTCACTCCCGAGCGGATACGGCACTCTGGTTTTCCACTTGTCATGATTCCTAATAATTTCACAACAGCGATCAATTTCCTCAAGTGCCATTAATTTTCGGTCAGTTTCAAATCCTGTCAAGTCATCAAGCAGTATCCTGGCGTTTTCAGCACCTTTGTTCATATGCTGGTTGCGTTGATCTGCTTTATCTTTTTCCAGCTTTTCCGCCTTGTCCATTAATTGTAGGGATTGCTCAGGATTTATTTCGAGTAATCGCTTTGCATCCTCTTTTATTTCTTCAATGGTGGCTTCCATGATCCGCTTGATAAAATAGGAATCATGTGTAAATGCGAATGCGGTTGCAATCCGTTTTTCAGACAGTGATAATTTTTCACATTGGGCAATACGCATCAAATTCAAAAACACGATCCACTCATGCTCTTTGCGATTATCTTCCGGCTTTCGATCGGCTATCCAATCCTGCCAGGATCTGTTAGAGACAGCACAAGCCAGTTCACAAAGCTCTTGCCTTTCATCCTCTTCTTTAACGAGATTTAATGCACTTATCAACATGGTTTGAAATGCCGGTGGAAGCACACTGTTCCGCTGCACAAAGCTAATTATTTCTTTAATCATTCAGCTATTTTTCTAAAATTTGGTCCAGGTGGTGTTTTAAATGACGAAGGTAATCGCGAATAACATATTCAATGGTAACCGGATTATCTTTACCAACAAAGTAACACATGCTATTCAACTTTTCAACGGGGAAAATATTTAAAACATGTACCAGGTGTAAATTATAAAGGCAAAACAATTCCACCATATTGTTCCAAGGCATCTCGTTATACTGCTGCAATTTCACCCAGTTATCGGGATCGTATGGAGGAAAGTCTTTAACCGCATCATAACCAGCCCTCACAAAACGATGATGATTATTGGAAGCAGAATCGATCAAGTGCCCCAATATTTCCTGCTTTGACCATTTTTCAGGGTTTGGCTTATTTTTAACCATTCCAGGTTCCAATTGCATCAAGCCCGGTTTTGCATCTGTTATCAATTCATTCAACTGCTCTGCAATTTCTTTCATAGCATCCTCATATATTAAAACGGATACCGATCAAATCGGTATCCGAATGACAAATTATTCTAAAATTTAACAGTCGCCGGATCAGCCTGTTCTTCGGCAACGAGCTTTGGCTTTTGGCCGTCGTTTATTATCAATCCATCCAGATTGATATTTGCACAGCGCTCACCAAAGATTTTGACTGTGGGTTCAAGTGGTGTTTTCATCTTAACATTTTCAGTTGCAATGTTCCAGCTGTCACGCACATTAAATAGGGGTTCTTCAGTAAATGTGATATCAATATTTTTAAGTTCTATATTCTCACCATCTGTGAGTGTAATTCCACGCAGGCATTCCAATTGAATATTCTCAATGAGGACATCTTTCGCGGTACTCTCGGGTAGTCCCTCCATCTGGATACAATGTCTGCCTGTTTTTCCCAACACATTCCGGATTGTAATATTACGATAATATGGCGTTAACGGTGTTGTGGGGCGCAGGGGTAACCGCTCTGCAAGTTCACCCACCCACATGGCAAGGCCCAGCATGTCCCATTCGATGGCATTTTTTTTCACATCCATACGAATATTTTCAATGGTCAGGAATTCACCACCGCCACCACGAGGCCTACGGGTTTTAAAGCGAATGCCCATATCATTACGATCAAAAACACAATCATGCACATATACATTTCGTATTTGTCCTGCTGTCTCACTGCCAAATGTTATACCACCATGACCACCCAGCGTTAGCAGGTTGCGGAATACTACATTTTCAACGGGACGGTTGGTGCGGATACCATCTTCGTTTCTACCGGCTTTGCAGCAATAGCTGTCGTCCCCCGTACGCACGGTACAGTACTCGACCAGTACATTTCGACTGGATTCAATATTGACTCCGTCACCATTAACTACCCCAACACTCTCGATCTGGACACCGCGTACGATCACATTGTCACAATATACCGGTACCACATTCCAGAAAGCTCCATGCACAATTGTTACACCTTCAACCAAAACACCCTTGCATTCAACAGGACTGATTGAATAGGGCCTAAAGTAAACCGGATCGTGAGTACCATCATAAATACGATCTTTAACCGGCGTATCTACGGATACAATTTTATCGGATACGGTTTTCAATACACTTTCACGGGCAGGTCCTTCATCTGGTCCTATCAATGTACCTTTTCCGGTGAGCGCAATATTTTCCTGTTTGTACGCGTAAATAAACGCACCCAGGCTAAACACCTCAAGCCCTTCTGAACGACAAAATACCGGCGGCAGGTAATCTTGTATCTCTCCGCTAAAATGTAATTCTGCTCCCTCTGCCAATTCCAGATTAACATTGGATTTCAATTCAATACGTCCGGTCAGCCATTTACCTGCCGGAATGAGTACCTTGCCTCCGCCATCGGCGCTGGCTTTATCAATTGCAGCCTGGATTGCATCCCGACAAAGGGTTTCTCCTCCCTCAACCGCTCCAAAGTCCGTGATATTGTAACTACGCTCCGGAAATTGCGGACGTTTAACCGCAGACATATCAAACGGTGCCTGTATAGGAGCAATTTCAGCCGGCATAACTGCAGCCCCAACCTCATCTTTAGTTGGCAGCATTTCATCCAAAGTTAACTTGGGCTTGCTGCAATTCAAGAATAAAAATAAAATTAAGGGCAATACATACAATCTTTTCACAACGACCTCCTATACAACTTTACTCGTGAAATATACAAATCCTGTATGATTCCCACAAGCGCATTACCAATGCATCACAGTTATTCCAATCCATATACAGACAGATTTTGTGGAAATTCAACCACATATTTTAAAGGAATTTTCTTTTCTTCACCCGCTTTGATTTTCAATGTCCAGTCCAGTTTTCGATCATTACTTAAATCTTTCATTTCCTTGTCCGGTTCTATCAGTTCCACCTTTATCTTTTCATCCATGGGGATTGGCAGTTGATCGTACAAGCGAATAGTCTTTTCTGTCTTGCGATTATTTTTAAGAACAATCTCGTATTCATAGGTAATTTTTCTACTGCCTTTGATGAGGCCCTTGTTTTCTGTAAACTTGTTAATCAGGTTCTTTTCAACAGTTATATGATTGTCCACGCCCAGTGTCAGTTCCAATGTGTCCGTAGGTACTATATTCTTTAAATAGGTTTTGTTTACAAACTCGTTATCTACAAATACGTTGATATTGCCTTCCAATAATGGATAGTCATTTGTATTGGCGGCTTTGCCTTTGAGAAATACAGCAGGTACTTTTTTGGGGATGCTGGTATAATCAAACGATACGGGCATCTCATCAATGGCAAGTGTTACTTTATGGGTGTTGTTATCACCCGGCACAGAACTTTTAACCGGCACTTTGAAAGTGGTTGCCAGTTCACTTTGTTCAACCTGAGTATAAACAGCTTTTTCCTTTTCAAGGGAACCTGCCCCAGTCTCAAAAGATTTTGACTGGTCTAAAAACGTATTTCTTTCTGCCATAACTGTTACAGCTTCGCCCTCAAGCGCCTGCTCTGCAAGTGTAATGTTCAAACTCGCTGTTTGTTTTGCAAGCACATCAACTTTTACGATCTGCCGACCATAACCAATCACATTAACATCAAGCTGATAACTGCCCATCGGTACATTTGCTATATAAAATTTTCCATTTCTGTCCGATGCTGCCCCTAATCGTGTTCCCTGTAAACTTAAATTTGCACCAGGCAACGGATCTCTATCAGTTGCCGACCTGACGTATCCCGATATGGCACCAATACCGTTTGCCAGACCAAAATTGGGAGTATAATCCACATTGATACGCGGATAACTCGCACTGGGTGCACTGGGAGTACTGGGTCTTGATCGTCTCAGTGCGGGGGTACGTGTATTCAAATACCAGCGTTGTAGTTCAGGGATTGATTTCACGGACAAGGGTTCAGCGGTTGAAAAGTCCAGGTCAACATCCTGCCAGTCCTCACCGGTGGATTGCTGTACCATTGCGTAATATGACAGTTCAATGGTTTGATCATCAATGTCTACCCTTGCATCATATGTAGGATACCAGCTCGCGCTTTGGGTAATATATGATATATCTAAAACAATAGAAGCGGCTCTGTCTGCATCCAATTCTATAAAGATTTCCTTGAAATCTTTGGCCTCATCCCGCTGGGTTTGGCGCATGTTCTGTTGAATGGCGGCGATTTCTTCATCCAGTTCTTTGATGTGTTGATTTTGCTTGCGCATATCTTTGTAAATAGCATTCAAATTGGTATCTACAAAACCCAGCATATTGGACCAATCCTGGACTGTTGATTTTTCCAGCAACATTTTCTGGTTTTCAAGCTTGACCGATTCCGCTTTTAACGACTCTACAAAAGCCTTTTTACTTTCAAGGATCGCAAGCTGGTCTGATGCTGCTTTTTTCAATTCTTCAAGAGAATCGATTTTGGCTTGCATATACCGGATTCGCTCTTTTTGAATCTCGATTGTATATTGTCGTTCCACATTCACATCCAGAATCTTGACCCGGAAATTCCCCTGAACAGACACGCGAACCGTCTCATCCAAAAGATCACTGGTCATTTCAGAAATTTTGATCGTATTCTGTCCCTTGCTCACATTGACGGATGCCTCACGGACCACCATTGCCCGATTGCGGAAAACTGTAGCAGAAGCCACTTTAGATTCAGATTGAATCTCTTTTGCAAGAGTACTAGTTGCAAGAAAAACCAAGAGTATAAACATAAATCGTTTCATTCTTTTGCCCCTTTTTTAAACGATTCTGTAAAAGATTGGATGAATAAACACACCATGAATATTATAAAATTACATCACTTTATTACGATTACAGAGCAGATAGTCAATTCATTCCATCCGGATTTCCATACATGTGTACAATATCCAATACCGGGGAGCGTGAAATACCACCGGGATTCAGTCCCGGCTCACCCTCGGGAATATCAACACCCAATTCCTGATAATAGTCCACCCAGGCTGGAAAGGTCTCACGCGTATCGGGGTCGATAAATGTCATGGGATACAGTTTAAACAGAGATTTGCCGGTTTCATCAAGATAGGAAAGATAAACCAGTTCCGAGCAATAATAAGTGTCGTTATTGATATCAAAAATATGATCATAGGGTTTACCAAGGTACCCATTCAATCGTTCCAGCGCAGGTGCAATGAGGTGACGGTATTGCGGTTTTAACCTCCCCACAATCACTTTGGGATGGTTATTACTGTCATGACTACGCGCCAGGAACGTATCCACCGGTGTGGTGCAAACTCCCCGCCCAATAGCCTCAAGCACCACCGGTTCTTCGTGCGGGCCATCAACAATAATCCCGATATGGGCGAAATTCGCTCCTTTATATCCCTGCGTTACTTTTTCAATAGCATCATAAAAAGGACTGCCATCCAGATCCTGAAACAGCAGGTCCCCCGGTTCAAGTTTGATTGATGTTTCGGGATTGGTGCAACCAGTCACAATCGAGAATAGAAACAAATAAAAAATGTAAAAATGTATTTTCATAATACAATATATCAAAATTAAAAGATAATTAACACAATAACATGTATTCTGATTAAGTTAATTCTTTCTTCTTTTCTCTCTTACCACCCGATACATCTTGTCCCAAATCCTGTCCGGTAGAAATTCATTAACAACCTCTGCCATTTCTTTAGTACGCAGGTAGCCATAGGCTTTGTGGGGATTGGCTTCTCCATCCACACTGTAGTCATTATATACAAACTTGTCCGCTACTAAAAGTCCCCGACTGTTTCTCTCATAGTCGTCTGCCAGGGTATGGTCCAGTGCGACTTTATCCCGATAATCGGACATGTTTACCCATGTACCCCGTATACTTTCCGGTACCCGGGGTTTGTCGAGATCATTACCACGCTCTTTTTGCTCAGCCAGGATACGTCCCACAATAACCGGTAATCCCAATGGAGAGCCAATGGTCACCATTGAATGCACCATGGGCTGTTCCTGCGGACTCAGGACATCATATGCTACTATGGATCCCATGGAATGCGCAATCAATAAAATCTTATAATGCCTGTACTTGTGCAAAACCCTGAGCAAACGATTCTGGATTGCAATTTTGACTGATTCCTGCTCATCCAGCGTCAACCGGGATTCGGTATAATAGGACTCTAAATCTTTGAAATATTTGTGAATAATCTTGTCTGTTACGCCCCTGAGATTGAGACTCATATCATCGTTTAAAAAAATCTTGTCCAGTTGGTTTTCAATGAATCCCAGCAGCCATGACGGTTTGGCCTGCGGTTCCGCTTCAAGCAGGGTCCCGGGCAGGTATGGCTCTCTGTCTAACAATGGATTATGGTGGTTGGTCATTTTTATTTCAAGCGGCTTTTCGTGCAGCAAATCAGCCCAATAAACCAGTTCAAAGGGAATGAACAGCCGCTCCTTCCCAGCTTTGATCAAACCCTCTCGCATGGACAATTTCCACCATTTTTTCAAAACCGGCTTTGGTGGTTTGTTTCCCAATCCATGAATGCCAATGATGACATGTTTCATTTCAAGCTATCCCTCATTGCGGATAAATTCTAATTCTCATGATATTTAAAATTATCAAAACGAACCGTACCACTGCCCATAGATACCAGCCCTATCCGTAACGCCATAAAGTCACCAAAAGCATTATGATGATAACCGTCTGTTTGAATGGAACGGTCCAGCTTTTTCCAGTCTTTACCATCCTGACTGTAATAAAATGCAACCGTATGTGTATTATTTACCAGCTTGAGGAACCCATGTTTTTCAAAGGGCCAATTACCAGCGTTACCCTTTTCAGCACGACGATATTGACTGATCTTTTTTCCATCAGTTGCAATTCCCCCGTATGCTTTTTCACTGTAGAATAATAGCAAACCTGCAGTTGCTTCACCAGTGATCTCAAACTCTACCTGCGCCTCGTAGGAATGATGCGCCGGCATACACAGCATGGGAGAACTGGCTCTGGGACTGTTCCCGCACGCATCCAGAAACAGTGAGCCATCTTTGATACAAAACCGCTCCGGTTCCCAGGCTTTATAAAAGGTCCATTGGTACCCCAGGGATTGATTTGAAAAATCATCAGATAATGTTAAAGTCGGGCGAGATTCCCCACCCGCGGGCTTTTGAATAGGCAAATCAGTCCGGATCGTTGCAGGTACCCGCGGCCATCCATCCGCAGTCCATTCAATAGGCTCCATCAGGGTTTGACGTCCCAGCGTATAGTATCCTTTTTCATAACCATGGTAGACAATCCACCACTTGTCATCCAGGTCCTGCACCATAGTTCCATGCCCTTTTGCCCACCATTTTTCACTGCTGCTCCAGGTGTGCACAATAGGATTAAAAGGCGAGTTTTCCCAGGGCCCTGTGGGAGATTTGGAACGGGCCGTTACTACCATATGTGCGGTTGGAGGCCCAGCTGTTCCTCCCTGGGCAACAATAAGATGATAATATCCATCATGAAAAATAATCTTGGGAGATTCCAGGCACATGCACTGTATCAGCCACTCCTGAGGAATAGGCCAACCCTCATAAACCTGCTTCATTTCGCTTATAGCAGACAATCCATCATCTGACAGCTCTACATAATACCCGCCGGAAAAATAGAGGTAGCGGGTACCATCCGGTCCCACAACGTGCCCGGGATCTATTTTCTCGACTAGGATCTCAACCGGTTCACTCCAGGGACCTGCCGGAGAATCTGCTGTTACCACATAATTGGTACCTTCTATGGGAATATAAATATAGTATTTGTCCTTATGCTTGATCAATTCGGGAGCCCAAACCGATCCCAGGTATTCATGCAATGCATGTCCAATAGGCTGCCAGTTCACCAAATCTTTTGAATGCCACACCATCAATCCAGGACAGTAATAAAACGAGGAATGGGTCATATAAAAATCATCACCATCTCTTAAAATTGAAGGATCGGCATAATCTCCTGCCAATATGGGATTTTGATACATTCCACTGCCCAAATCCGCTGTATAGGGAAGCTCATTAAAAATTTGCGCAAAACTGTTTATATAGAAATAGAGCATGGAGAATATTAATAGCATTCTCTTCATTATCAACTCCGCTTTTTACTGCAATGTTGTGAATATATTCGGATGTGAATACCCTGTAATTTCAGCAACACGATTTACAAAGTCAAGGAATTTAATGTATACCGGAATTGATTTATGGATGATTTATGGTTTCATTGTGGTTCTAATAAGTATCTCCAATACTAAAATAAGGAAATATAATGACCAGTTTCAAAGATAACAAAAATTTCCATACCTATTACCAATCCGTTTACGAGTTGTCCTGCCGCCAATACAACAATGGTCAGCTAAAAGAAGCAGAAATTTTGGTAGAAACCGCACTAAGCAGCATCCCGGAATATGCAAAATGGGCCCAGAACCGCGTTTCTTTGTGGGTGCAACTGGGACGTATTCAGGAGATGACAGCATTTCTACATAACAGCAGTTATGACGAGGCCCTGTTTTCCCTTAACAAAGCATTAGATTTGGCAAAACAGATTGATGCAGACTTGCAAATTGCAGATGCCAATGACGAGATTGGTAATGCCATGCTGCACCGGTTTGAACACCAGCAATCCGGCAGTCTTGCTGAGGCCCGCAATCATTTCGATACTGCATTAAAAATTTATGAAAACTATGACCACAGTATTGGTGTTTGCAAAGTATTAATTCATTTGGGTCAGACAGATGAACAAGAACAGCAGTTTGAAAGGGCTGTTGAACATTTCTCAAGAGCAGGCAGTATTGCAGAGGATTATCAATATCAGTACGAACTTTCATTTGCAATCCGACATCTGGGTAAAGCGCATCAACGCAATGGAGATGTAGACGCTTCTTATCCGCTCCACAAACGCTCGCTGGGACTGCGTCAGCAAATCGGATTAAAACCGTTCCTGCCATTTTCATACATTACCATGGGGCAGCTGGAATCAGCTAGGGGTAATACAGAAACTGCATTGGAATATTTGCTTACCGCCTATGATATTGCAGTTGATATAAATGCTCCATTTGCTATGATGACCAGTGCGCAAGCGCTATATGATTTTTACAAAACAACCCACAATTCAAAAGAAATGCAAGAATATTTCAAAATTGCTTCTGACATTGCACACAGTATCAATCACAAGAACGGTTTGAACTGGAGCAATACCCACCAACCGTAAATTGCTTTGATTTAATAAAAAAATTTTTATTTTATCATAAATATTTAAGAAAAAAATTAACTATCCAGAGGTATGTATGAAATCGCATCTATATGTCTTGCTGCTAGTATTTAGCTCAATCTGTTTTTCTCAGGTAAGGGTATACGAAGAAACAATGACTTTACCCACGTACAAGGTACCTGATCCGGATAAAATCCCTCTTTTTTTTCGCAACGAAGAAGTTCAGCTTGCAGAAAGACATATATACCCCTATCCATTCTATAATGTTCAGACCGAGGTCAAAACAAATATAGATTACAAGGCAGTTGTTTTGGAGAATGAATATATAAAAATATGCGTTACCCCGGAAATGGGCGGCAGACTGTATTACGCCCTTGATAAAACCAACAACTATGACATGATATATAACAATCGCGTTGTTAAACCCGCGTTAATAGGAACACTTGGCGCCTGGACATCCGGAGGAACCGAGTGGAACACGCCGCATCACCACAGAGCCACCAGTTTATTGCCAGTGGATTATACCATAACTGAACATGCGGACGGCAGCAAAACGGTTTGGGTTGGCGAATATGAAAAAAGAAGCCAGACCCGTTGGCTGGTAGGTATGACACTGGAGCCCGGCAAGTCCTATGTAAAAATGGAATTCAAAACCCTGAATGTAACTCCTTTTCAATATCCGGCTTTGTTTTTTGCAAACAATGCGGTACACACAAATGACGATTACCAATTCATTTTCCCACCCGATGTTGAGATGATGAATTTTCACTATGTAACAGAATTTACCCGGTGGCCTATACTGAACCAGGTATATCAATCATACGATTATACCCATGGAGAAGATCTGTCCTGGTGGAATGCCGCCAAACAGCCTACATCCTTTTTTGTTACCAGATCTCATCAGGATTTTATGGGTGGTATTGATCACGGCAAAAAAGCTGGCGTAGCCATGGTGGGAGACCATCGGATATTCAAGGGTAAAAAACTCTGGAACTGGGGTAAAAATGAAGTACAAAAAGTCTGGGACGAAAAACTAACAGATACCGACGGCCCCTATGCAGAGTTGATGATGGGTTTCTATTCTGACAATCAACCCGATTACAACTTTGTTGCACCCTTTGAAACCAAATATGGTACCATGTACATGTATGGTATTAAAAATCTCAGCAACATGAAAGAAGTCAACAAAGACTTTGCCGTAAATCTTGAACTTGAAAACCACAAAGCCCTCATTCAGATCAATGCTACCAGTGTACAAAAAGGCACCCAAATCATTCTCAAAGATAAAGGCGAGACCATTTTCACAAAAACATTGGAAATCTCTCCCGTCAAACCATTCCAAACCGAAATCAAGATCAACAAGAATACAGCGTATGAGGACCTTGCAATCACACTCTTGTCTTCACAAGGCACACAAATGCTGTCATGGCAAAAACAACCGCCCTTGAACGAGCCTTTTCCGGAAACATATGAGGACCCCTCAACTCCAGATTCTTATACAAACAGCCAGGACCTCTTTTTTGCAGGACTGAAACTGGAGCAGTTTGGCAACACCAATTATGATTATATGGCATATTATAAAGCTGCACTGGCAAGAGACCCAAACAATGTGCTGGCGAATACCCAGATCGGAACCGTTTATCTCAAAAGAGGTGCTTACTCCAAAGCACAAAAACATCTTGAAAAAGCGGTAAAGATTGTAACCGGAAACCATAAAAAAGCTCAGGATGCCACTTCCCTTTTTTACCTGGGTATCTGCTATATGCAACAGGGGGAAATTGAAAAAGCATTGGATATGCTTTACAGAGCAACCTGGGACTATGAATGGACATCCGCGGGATATACGCTTGTTTCACGACTCGAAGCACTGCAAAATGATTGGAACAAGGCTTACGATGCCGCAGACCGGGCATGCAAAGCCAATACCCAGAACGTTGAAGCACTTGTCAGTAAAGCCATTATATTACGTAAACAGGGTGATTACCCCCAAGCCCTTGAAACGATTAAAGATGCCCTTACGGTTGATCCACTTTGCCTGATTGCTATGAACGAATTGAGAATACTGGACACACATATAAAAACCGATCAAAATCTTGCTCACTATATGGATATTGCCAAGCATTTCCGGTCAGAACCTTATAACTATATTGAAACGGCTACACGCTATAGCGAAATGGGACTCTATACCGATGCCTCTAATGTACTTGAACTTGCGGCATCCTCTTCTTTAAAAGAGTTGAATGCATACCCCATGATTTATTATCATCTAGCCATGTATTATGATCTTGCAGGCAAAACCGATAAATCTCAAGACGCCTTGAACAAGGCCGGCAATCTGCCTCTGGAGCTTTGTTTCCCCTATGGCAGTGAATCTATCAAGGTATTGAAATATGCCGTTTCTCAGGATTCCCGGGATGTGTCTGCATGTTATCTGCTTGGTAATGCATTGGCTGACTATCAACATGAAAATGCCATAAAATATTGGAAAATGGCCGCCGAAATCAAAAGCAGCGAATCCATAATTTACCGGAATATTGCATACATTGAGGCAAACCATCTGCAGGATATGCCCAATGCATTGGCAAATATCATAAAAGCGATTTCATTAGATCCCACTGAACCGCGCTATTTTAACGAAGCGGATCTCTACATGTCTTATTCCAGCATGTCACCAGAACAGCTTGCTCAATTTCTCGATGAATACGGAACACTGGGTAAAGACATTGTAGACATTCAGATAATGGAAATTAAACTGTCCAATTACTATGGCAATTATGATAAAGCCCTTGGTTTGTTGAACGAAATAAACTATCATATCAAAGAAGGCGCAACATTTAATCCCCATGTGCTATGGTTCGATGCCAATCTGCAAACCGGTATTCAATACATGAATAACAAGGACCATAAAAAAGCAGAATCCTTTTTCATGCAGGCAATGGAATTCCCCAAAAATCTTGAAGCCGAACGAAACAGCAAAGTTGGTATTGCCTATTACTATTTGGGACAAAATGCAGCATTGGCGAATGATAAAAAAGCAGCAAAATCCTGGTACGAAAAGATGGTCAACTATACATTCAACAAGGGCTGGGGCGCCGGCGATTTCCCGGAAATAGAGTATTATAAAGCACTGGCACAAATTGAACTGGGTGATAAATCAGGAGCCGAAAAACGTTTTGAAAAACTGATTGAGGATGGCCTGCAACGCATCAATAAAGGTAAAGACAGTCGACACATTACCGTAACTGTAGACGAGGAACATTCAGGCAGAATTTTCCAGCTCAACAAAGAATTGCAGAGAAAAAAACTGCACGTTTCGTC
Organism: bacterium; assembly: GCA_963693055.1. Classification (GTDB taxonomy): domain Bacteria; phylum Zhuqueibacterota; class Zhuqueibacteria; order Residuimicrobiales; family Krinioviventaceae. The sequence goes on along the minus strand of OY843751.1, from coordinate 1,414,725 downwards.
ATACTATATGCAAGGTCTGGGACATTTAGGACTGGGCGAAAAAGACCAGGCAATTTCATTATTCACAAAAGCCCTTGAAACAGACCCGCTGAATATTGATGCTAACCTGATACTTCAATCGATACAATAAAACATTTGACAAATAGTTAATATTCAGGTAAATTGAAAATGCCTGAATATTAACTATATTTAATTCTCGCACACGCTTCCGGTTCCCCCGGTTCATTCTGGTCTAATTTTTGACACAGTAAAATTAAATTCTAGTAGAAATAGCTCCCCAAAATTTCCTAATCCGAGGTATGAATGAAGAAAATAATTCTCTTGTTATTAAGCAGTTTACTACTCTTTTCCTGTGCGGCACATACACATTTGCAGCCCCTGGGTAAAGGTAATGTGGATGCCAACGTAAGCTTTGGTGGCCCCATTATTAAAGCACTGGGCACGCAAATCCCGGTGCCATATGTGACCGGAGGTATTGAATACGGGGTAATTGAAAAGGTTAACCTGTTCAGCAACCTGCATTTGCTGCCCCTGGCATACAAAATGGCAGGACTTGATGCCGGATTTTCCTGGTACCCCATTGAACAAGATGGATTAAAACCCACCATTGGCATTCACCCGTTTTTAATGTGCTTTGCCAGCTTGAAATCTGATATTGAAGAAAAATATCGTATTTACCCGGTTGTATCTTTTTCATCCGCCTGGCAGACCGGAAAAGGACAGTTCTTTGGCGGTCTGGATATGGCCGCACCCATCTCTGATCCCGATTATGATGACGATGCGGAATCCCTGATCTTTTCTCCATTTGTCGGCTACGAGTGGAAACTCGGCAGAAATACCCGACTCATTACCGAGATTAAATGGAACGGCTCCAACATTGCCAGCGAAAACCTGGCAGTGGATTATCTACCCATTTCCGGCTATGGCGCCATTACCACCCTGTTTGCGCTGGAAAGGAGTTTCAAATGAAAAAGCTTTCCCTACTCTTAATACTACTCTTTTCAACAATATTTACCGCCTGTGAACTGGACGGATTTTTATTCAACACCGAATCACTGGACGAATACAAACTGCCCGGCAATTCCATTCCACAAGACCATCTGCAGGAAGTGTCTCTCAACAGCGGCGGCAACAAAATTTACGGCTATTGGGTAGAATCCAATGGTGAGCGTCCCGGCATTACCATTCTCTATTGTCACGGCAACAAGCACAATATTGATGAATATTGGGACCGTGTCATGCTGATGTATGAACTGGGCGTGAATATATTTATCTATGATTATCGCGGATACGGCAAGTCCGAGGGAAAATCTTCCGAGACGGGACTCTATCAGGATAGTGACGCTGCACTCAACTATGTCATGAACGAGCAGAACGTACCCGCGGATTCACTCTGCATTTACGGATATTCGCTGGGGAATGTAGCCTCAATCTATCTTGCGGGACAAAAAGTAGACCCCCGCTGTTTGATTGCCGAGTCTCCATTTGCATCAGCAAACTCGTTAACCCAGGGCAGCACGGTGTTGGATATTCCTTCGCAGTGGCTCACAACCGGTTCGTTTGACAATGCAAAGCAGATCCAAAACATCAATACCCGGTTTCTACTGATCCATGGCGCTCAAGACGATTTTGTACGCTATCGCGACAATGGCAAAGTGGTGTACGCAAACGCACCTGAGCCCAAATCCATGGTACTGGTCCAGGATGCCAACCACACCGACATCCCGGATATTATGGGATACGAAGCTTACCTGGAGCTTGTAAGAAACTGGATTTTCGACATTAATTCGGAGAATTAAGAAAAAACTGATCGCGATGCAGCTCCCTGCATCGCGGAATATTCAAGCGGGACATTACATTCGTCCCAGGCAATTTTCCGAGTATCAGGACAAATGTCCTGGTAAATATTCCGCCCGGAATAAATATACCGAGCGATCATAATAATCTGAGCGATCAGGTTCTTTTTAAAAATTAATTCCAAATGACAGGCTCCAACATATATTTTTATCCCAGGAAACATCAGATAATGCATAATCATATAAATTCACGAAATTCTTGAATCCATAATTTTCATTATCAGCTTGACGAATCGCATAGCTCAAAAATAAATAATTAGCTCCAATAGAAAAGAACAAATTAACTTTGCCATTGTTCTTTGGAGTAATCAAACCTTCATAATTTAAAGATAATACTTGTGATCCAGGATAAATATCCATATTTCCAACCATAGACCAGCTATAATATCCAGAATAATAGATATAATTAAATGAAACTCCTTGCTTATATCTCCCAACATCATCAAAGGGGTAGAACACTTTTGATGATAGTGAGAAGAATGGTATCCCAACCAAAAAGCTGGTATTAATTTTTTTATTTTTACTGATATTAAAGTCTCTATCAGCATATATTGAAATAAAAGGGAGCCCTAGCCCTATGCCCAATTTAGAATTTTCATTATATCTTTTAGTATATTGAATTTGACCTATCGGACTGGCAAGTCCGGGCCATAATAATGAAAAAGCATTATTATTGTCCCCCAAATAACTCATGTAAAAAGGAATATTAAAATGACAATAATTTGCAACTCTTGAACCACCAAAATAACCATTTTTTGGCGGGCCATCATTTACATAAGAGAACAATGACAATGGAATAATTATCACTAAAAAAAATACTTTTCTCATTACTACCATCCTGTATATAATAATAATTTCTCTTTAACTATAGCAGATGTCACAGTATTGTTGATCTGCTTAAAAGCCTCCATTTCTTCCTGGTGCGTCATTGATCGCGATGCAGATCCCTGCCCCGCGGAAAATTAAAGCGGGATTTTTGTCCCAGGCAATTTTCCGAGTATCAGGACAAATGTCCTGGTAAATATTCCGTCCTGCATCCGCCAGCTGGCGGATTACCGGGCGATCATATATTCAGCACAACATAGACATGCCGTGTGATCATATTTATTTTAAAAGTATAACCAATTGCCCGGTATCCTCGGAGGTGCAAGGCAACCATCATCAATGTACCAAACTAAATTTATATGCTCTACAACTGCAAACTGAACAACAATTGAAATTGTAAATATTTGGCTTTATCATCCAAGTACCAGTTTTCTTCTATTTTATTTATTCCTTTTAATATCCGAATGCCAATATCTAAATTCTTATTAAAGAGAAAAAAATCTTTACTTAAAATAATACAAATATATGTATCAAACTTTGATACTTTGGATGTAATACTAAAAGATTTGATTGCTCTATTCGTATACATTTCTTCAAATGTATAATTAATATCTTGATTCCAATTTAACTGTAAACCACCAGATATATTCAAAGATTTCCAAAAGTGATATTTGAAAAGAATTGGTATTGACAAATAATCTTTTTCAATAAAAATTTTATAATGATCGCCTTGTGTTGTAAAATTTTCAAATTTTATGGTTGATTTATTATTAGACAATTCAGAACGTAGAGAGAAACGTTCTCCTAACGCTCTCTCAAAGTAAATCCCATAAGAATAACCATAAGGATTGTGATGCTTGTAAATAGTTCTCTTTTCAAAAATCATCTTTTCTATATTTGTCCCCGCAACAACACCAAACTTGTATTCCGCAAAACTGGAATTGACAATAACTGAAAAAAACAAGATTACAAAAAAGATTTTTTTCATCCAAAACTCCTGATTTTTGAATGCATTCAAAGCAATACACTCAAATTTTTAGTACTATTAAAAAGACATTATGTTGTAGATAAAGACACTTGAATAAATTGATAGACAATATTTTTGATGAAAAATGAAAAGCTGCCCCATTTATCGTTATATAAATTAACAATTATCCGTTAAACAAACAATAAATTTTCACCAAAAAGAAAAAAATATTCATTTTTATCATCCTCCATCATAGAAACCCATTTCACAGATTCCTGCATCGCAGAATATTCAAATGAAACATTTGTCCCATGCAATTCTTGAAGAATCAGGACAAATGTCCAGGCAAATCTCCCCCCAATCAGGTCAAGTTTTTCACCTCTCCCGTCTCACATCTTTCTTCTCACGTAGAAAAAAAGTTTCTTGCATAATCCAATAGATTCAATTATTTTATAACTGCAAATCAAACTACCGGAATACAACGCGTTTCCTCAATATACACACCAATGACCGGAGAAAAGAATGATCTGGAATGAACATTTTGAATGTATGGACCGCCAGGAGCTCACCCGTGTGCAGAGCGAACGGCTGGTCAATATGGTTGAACGTCTCTATTACAACGTACCTTTTTATCGCAAAAAATTCCAGGAACAGGGCATGGACCCCGGCGATGTAAAAAGCATTGACGACCTAAAAAACCTGCCCTTTACCACAAAACAGGACCTGCGCGACAATTACCCGTTCGACCTGTTTGCCGCACCCATGAGCGATATTGTACGTGTGCACGCTTCAAGCGGTACCACCGGCAAACCCACAGTAGTTGGCTATACCCGTCGCGATATTAACCTGTGGTCCGAAGTGGTTGCGCGCACCCTCAACTGTGCCGGTGCAGGCAAAGACGATGTTGTACAGATCGCATACGGTTATGGATTGTTTACCGGCGGACTCGGCATCCATTACGGTACGGAAAAAGTCGGAGCAACAGTCATTCCCATTTCCGGCGGCAACACCAAGCGTCAGATCCAGTTGATGAAAGATTTTGGCAGTACCGTGCTTGCGTGCACGCCCTCGTACGCGCTTTATCTGGCCGAAGCCCTGGAAGAAGCAGGCCTGTCTCCACAAGACCTGCCCCTGCGTGTGGGTATCTTTGGCGCGGAACCCTGGACCGAGAACATCCGCAAAGAAATTGAAGATAAACTGGGCATACTGGCGATTGATATTTACGGACTCAGTGAGGTCATTGGACCGGGTGTTTCCACTGAATGTGTGCACAAGACAGGTTTGCACGTTTTCGAAGATCATTTTTATCCCGAGATCATTGACCCCAAAACGCTCGAGGTCCTTCCCCCGGGTGAAATTGGTGAATTGGTGTTTACAACGCTCACCAAAGAGGGACTCCCCCTGCTGCGTTACCGCACCCGCGATCTGACCGTGCTCAATTACGAGACCTGTGAATGCGGACGTACCATGGTGCGCATGGCAAAATGTCTGGGTCGCTCGGACGATATGCTCATCATTCGCGGTGTTAACGTGTTCCCGTCTCAGATTGAAAGCGTTCTGCTTGAAATGAGCGAGACCAAACCGCATTATCAATTGATTGTGGACCGTGTCAATAATCTTGACAATCTGGAAGTCTGGGTTGAAGTGGAAAATGAATTTTTCTCTGATGAAATCCGTAAACTGGAAGCACTGTCTGCAAAAATCAAACACAACATTGACAGCACACTGGGACTCAGTGTCAAAGTCAAACTGGTAGAGCACAAAACAATCGAGCGCAGTGAAGGCAAGGCCAAACGTGTCATCGACAAACGAAGCATGTAACCAGGAGGATCTCACATGATCATTAAACAATTATCGATATTTCTTGAAAATAAATCAGGTCGGCTAACCGAAGTGACCAAAGCACTTGAAGAAGCCAATATAAACATTTCCGCGCTTAGTATTGCAGATACGGCTGAATACGGTATTCTACGCCTTATTGTAACCAATCCGGATAAAGCGGTAGAATCTCTAAAAGCGAGAAACTTTACCGTCAATTCAACGGATGTGATCTGTCTAACCGTTCCCCATACTCCAGGCGGGCTCGCAAGAGCGCTCGAGATTCTATCAAACGCAAAGATTGGCATTGAATACATGTACGCGTTCGAATTTGGAGAAAAAGCATCGGTTATCATCCGTACCGAAGCCCTGCAAGCGGCAATCGACGTATTGCAAAAACACAAAGTAGAACTGATCAAAGCCAATGAGATATACGAAATATAAAGAAAGGCACCTATAATGCGATTTTCCACCAGTGCGTCCAGTATGCGCTCATCCGCAATTCGCGAGTTGATGAGCCTGGCATCCAAACCGGATATCATTTCTTTTTCCGGTGGCATGCCCAATAATGACCTGTTACCCGTTCAGGAAATTGACGAGATTTATAACTCGCTTTCTCCCGCTGTTAAAAAACAGGCGCTGCAATATGGGCCCACAGGTGGATACCCGCCTTTTCTGGAATCTTTAAAAGGGTTTTTGAAAGAAAAAGGACTGCCGGTAGAAGACAATGGCCTGATTGTAACTACCGGTTCTATGCAGGCAATAAGTATACTCTCAAAGATCTTTATTGATCCCGGTGACCGGGTAATTACGGAATATCCCGCATTTATTGGTGCCATCTCGGCTTTTAAATCCTTTCAGGCGGATTTTGAAACCATCTCCCTGGATGATGATGGTGCGAATATACAGGAACTTGAAAATATTTTAAACTCGTCCAAACCGTTACCCAAATTTGTTTATGTTACCCCCTATTTTCATAATCCCGCTGGTATTCTTTACAGCAAACAACGCAGACAAGAGCTGATGCAAGCCCTCAAAGGACATGATGTCATATTGATCGAGGATGATGCGTATGGAGAGCTCTATTTTGATGAAAAGGACAAAGAATTAACCGTACCCATCAAAGCAACAGGCCCGGAGACCGTGCCCATATGTTATACGTCATCGTTTTCAAAATACATCGGTCCGGGACTTCGGATTGGCTGGCTGTTGGCCCCGAATGAGATCATTGAAAAATGTGATCTGGCAAAACAATCATTAGATGCATGTACATCTACTCTTAGTCAGGTTTTGGCTCATGAATTTCTGGTACAAAACCGTTTACCGGACTATCTGGCAAAATTACGAAAAGCCTACAAAAAAAGATCAGAATTGATGCTGGAAGCACTTGACGCTGTTATGCCAGAGGGAGTAACCTGGACACGCCCCAAAGGTGGATTCTATATCTGGGTCACTTTGCCGGAACAATTGAACGCAATGGACATTTTGAAAAAAACAATTGATAAAGGCGCCGTATTTGTTGTTGGTAATACGTTTGATCCGTTAGGTGAACGAAACAATTGTATGCGAATTTCATTTTGCAATACCCCTGAAGACAAAATAGCGCACGGTGTTGAACTTGTGGCAGAATCCATCAAATCCTTTTTATAGAGACAAATGAAGATCAGAATATTAACAGTTGGCAAACCCGAAAATCCGCAATTCAAAGCAGCAATAGACATGTACCTCAAACGAATAAAGCACTATACTGCCATTGAAATGGATTTTATAAAACCTGAAAAGATTGCCAAACTGTCAGAATCTGAAATACTTGAGCGGGAAAAGATCAAGCTGGAAAAAAAACTGTCACCCACAGAGTATACCATAGTCATGGATAAAGGGGGGAAACAATTCTCTTCAATAGAGTTTGCAAATTGGATTCAGGTCCAGCAAAATAATGGAAGGCAATCTGTAACCATTATTATTGGGGGTCCCCATGGGCTTGCGCCTGAGATTGTCAGTAAAGCGGAACAAAAAGTATCATTTTCAAAAATGACGTTTCCACATGAACTGGCAGCTGTCATGCTGCTTGAACAAATCTACAGAGCGCATACCATTCTAAGAGGAGAAAAATATCATAAATAAAAAAACCATCATGCGGATGCAGATGGTCTTTTTAAAAACCATTTTCCTGAGTCTAGTACTACAAAGACATTGTAATCTTTGCTATTTATTCTAATATTTCAAGGGTGGCGTGTTTTCCAGCCTTTCTAGCTACTGCGCTTAAAATTACTCGTATTGCGTGAGCAGTTCTGCCGTTTTTACCAATAACTTTACCCATATCCGGTTGATCAACGCGAAGTTCATAGACGACAGTTGTTTCACCAAAAACTTCAGTAACTTTAACAGCGTCAGGATTATCGACGAGGTGCTTTACAATGTGTTCAACAAATTCCTTCATAACCAAAATCCCCTTCTGATAGGATTAATGTCATTTTCCATTCGAACATGATGATATTCATACGATTTGGCACTTTTGTGGAAACACAACCCTCCCTAAAGTAATACTAAACAACTATGTATGGCCTCCCTTTTTGAATATATCCATATGATGTAATAATGTCAAGAAAAAAAAGTAAAAAATTGTAAAAAACATCACATTTCCCCCATGTTTTACGGCGTATTTGTTAAAAAAATCAATCAATTTTAAAATTTTTTCTTGCTTTTCTTGGGGGAATATTATATCTTTTTACGGTGTTAGCACTCTTTAAAAGAGAGTGCTAACAAAAAAGTAAAAAACATAACATTTAAACCTTATATATTGAAACAGGAGGATAATCTATGAACATCAAACCATTGGCAGATCGCGTTGTCGTACAACCTACTGAAGCCGAAGAACAAACACAGGGCACCATAATCATTCCGGATACAGCAAAAGAAAAACCCATGCAGGGAAAAATCGTAGCTGTAGGTCCTGGTAAAGTTGCTGACAGTGGTTCCAAAGTTGACCTCGAAGTCAAAGTTGGCGACACTGTATTGTACGGAAAATATTCCGGTACGGAAGTGACTATCGATGGAACAGATTACCTGATTATGCGCGAAAGCGATATTCTGGCAGTTATATAATATTTAAATTACTTTGAATCATTAAATTAACCATACAAGTATGGAGGATAGTTAAACATGCCAAAGATTGTAACCTTTGATGTAGAGGCAAGAAACGCCCTGAAACGCGGCGTTGATCAATTAGCAAATGCCGTTAAAGTTACTCTGGGACCCAAAGGCCGTAACGTTGTTATCGACAAAAAATTTGGTGCTCCTACAGTAACTAAAGACGGTGTTACCGTTGCTAAAGAAATTGAACTTGAAGATCCATTGGAAAATATGGGCGCACAGATGGTTAAAGAAGTTGCTTCCAAAACCAGTGATATTGCCGGTGATGGAACCACTACTGCAACCGTTCTGGCTCAGGGAATTTGCCGCGAAGGTCTGAAAAACGTGACCGCTGGTGCTAACCCTACTTCTATTAAACGTGGTATCGAAAAAGGCGTTAAAGCCGTTATCGAGGAATTACAAAGCATGAGCAAACCTCTTCCTGGCAAAAAAGAAATTGCACAGGTTGGCTCTATCTCTGCAAACAATGACTCTGAAATTGGTGACTTGATTGCAGACGCTATGGAAAAAGTTGGTAAAGACGGTGTTATTACTGTTGAAGAAGCCAAAACAACCGATACTTATCTTGAAGTTGTTGAAGGTATGCAGTTTGACCGTGGTTACCTCTCTCCCTATTTTGCTACCGATCAGGAAAGCATGGAAGCCGTTTTGGATGAAGCATTGATCCTCATCCATGACAAAAAAATCAGCGCAATGAAAGACTTGCTGCCAATTCTTGAAAAAGTTGCTCAAATGGGCAAACCCTTATTGATCATCGCTGAAGATATTGAAGGCGAAGCATTGGCAACTTTGGTTGTTAACAAATTGCGTGGCACCCTGCGCGTTGCAGCTATTAAAGCTCCTGGTTTTGGTGATCGTCGTAAAGCCATGCTGGAAGATATCTCTATCCTGACGGGTGGACGCGTTGTTTCTGAAGAAACCGGTTTCAAACTTGAAAACGCAACTGTAACCGATCTGGGTTCTGCAAAACGCGTTACCATCGATAAAGACAACACAACTATCGTTGAAGGCGCTGGCAAAACCGAAGATATTAAAGGTAGAATTGCACAAATCAAAAAACAGATCGAAACCACTTCTTCTGACTATGATAAAGAAAAATTGCAGGAACGTCTGGCAAAATTGGCCGGTGGTGTTGCTGTATTGAACGTAGGCGCTGCAACTGAAGTAGAAATGAAAGAAAAGAAAGCCCGCGTTGAAGACGCTCTGCACGCAACCCGCGCAGCAGTTGAAGAAGGTATCATCCCTGGTGGTGGTGTTGCAATCATTCGCGCACTTCCCGCACTGGATAAAGTTAAAGTTGACGGCGATGAAGAAATTGGTATCAATATCTTGAAACGCGTTCTTGAAGAACCTCTGCGTCAGATCTCTGAAAATGCAGGACTTGAAGGTTCTATCGTTATTCAAAAAGTTAAAGAAGGCAAAGATGGTTTTGGTTTCAACGCTGCTTCAGAAACTTATGAAGATCTTTATGAAGCCGGCGTAATTGACCCAACCAAAGTTACTCGTATTGCTTTAGAAAATGCTGCAAGTGTTGCATCTCTGTTACTCATGACCGAAGCAACAATTGTAGACAAACCCGAAGAAAAATCAGCCATGCCAATGCCTCCTGGCGGCGACATGGGTGGTATGGGTGGTATGTACTAATATACAGACCTTACTTTCCTTTCAAAATACAAAGCCCTTTCGGAAATTTGCCGAGAGGGCTTTTTTTATATCATTTTTAATCAAAGTATTGATAATTTCTGCCGATATAATAATAATATCACTACACCAGTCCATTTAAAACTTTTCCTAAATCTCTACCCCACACAATTGGAGTTAAACAATGAAAAAATTGTTATTGACACTTTTTCTCTTACTACCTTTCATACTTTTTGCACAAACTTTTACCTGGGAAACCGCAACAGAAATTGGTGAATCTCAGGCAACTATTGTTCAGGAAACGGTTAGTGATATTACTGTTACTGTAACTACTGCGGATGCCGGTGGGGGACGTTATATACAACTTTTTGCATCTGCTGGTTTTGGTGGAGCTTCCGGAAATGTTGTCATGGCATCCGTAACCAATATTCAGACAATTACTTTTACTTTTTCGGAATCTGTAGATATCCTTACAATATATGCCGTTAACGCAAGCGGAAGTTATGATGGTACCTGGACATATACTCCTACGGGTGGATCAAATTCACCGGTAAATGATACAATTGCTAAAGCAACGGGTCAAACAGTCACGCTTAATTGGACAAATGTAACATCATTTACTGTTACAAAAAGCGAAGAATTAAGTGGCTTTGCGTTTGACGATTTAATTTTAGGTGATGCTTCGTTGCCCGTGGAACTGACCTCCTTTTCCGCGCCCCACAGCAACAATACAGTCGAATTAGAATGGACCACCGTAAGCGAAACCGACAATCTGGGATTTATCATTGAGCGTAAATCCGAAAATACCGGCTGGCGGCAAATTGCATCTTATAAACACGATGCAGAACTGACCGGACAAGGTACTACCTCTTCCCCATCTCAATACGATTTTATAGACAATACTATATCTGCAGGAGCAGATTACGATTACCGTTTGTCAGAAATAGATATAAATGGAGAAAAATCAGAGATCGGCACAACATCCGTTAAAGCAGCCATCCCCTCAACCACACAGCTATTCACGGCGTACCCCAATCCTTTTAATCCGTCAACCAATATAAAATACAATCTGGCAAAAGACAGCCATGTAACTCTGGCAGTATATGACGTATTAGGCCGTCAGATCAAACTGCTCAGCGATCAGTACCAGACCGCCGGGCAATACTCGGTCCAATGGGACGGCTCAACCGATGCCGGTGTAATGGCACCCAGCGGAACCTACCTGGTGCGCATGCAGACTGGAAATACTTCCCAGGTACAAAAGGTATTGTTTATGAAATAATTCGAATCAAATATTCTCAGATAGGTATTTGTTGCCTGTCATTTATCACATTTAACGCTGGCAAGGCAGAAATGCTTGTCAGCGTTTTTTTAAAATTAATTCGTAAAAAAATTATGTTTTTTATAATAATTATTATATTTTATATAGATAAAATATACTTCCATTAGTAATCGTCTGAGGAACAAAGTGATTCTGACTAATCGACCATTGGTCTTAACATATATTTTGTTTGTAATTATATTATATTCAACGCTTTGTTTCGGCAAAGAAACGAATATCATTAACTATAATACCAATACATCAAACGAGATATATAATATTGAGAACGGTTGGCAGTATCGTATTGGGGATTCTCCTAAAGATGCAAACGGACATTTAATCTGGTTGGATGACGGTATTGATTCAAACAAATGGATATCCGTAGAAAACTTTGACGACATCCCCAATACGGGATATAATAGTTTGTGGATACGAACACAGCTTCCGGATACTAAAGACTCAGACCCTGCGTTATTTTTCCCCAGTGTAAGGCAAATTGTTCAGGTTTACCTAAATGACCAACAAATCTATCAATTTGGTGATTTCACAACAAACAAAGATTTGTTTGTTGGCTGGCATATGATGCTTGTACGTCTTCCCGATGATTATTCCAAAGGTATTCTTTGTTTTCGAATCTGGTCCGATAAATCTACAATAGGTTTAAATCAACCCATCTGGCTTGCCCCGGCAGACATTATTTTAAAAAAACTATTTATCAAAGATATAGATGAAATCATCTTTGCCCCGCTTTTTATTATTCTTGGCTTTGTACTATTATTTATTTATTTATTTGTGCAGAGAAACAATCTATTGATTGGAATTGCTACATTTTTAATTTCAATTGGTATCTTTACAGGAAGCAATTCTTACTTTCTTCAAACAATGGTCTATGCTCCGCGACTCTTTTTTTTACTGGATTTTTTCTCATTAATGTCTTCACCCATTGGCGGCTTGTATCTCACGGAACAGATTATCACTAAAAAATTCAAACCTGTCGTCAGACGTTTTTGGAAGGGCCACCTGTTTTTTCTATTACTATCAATATTGTCAATGATTATTATCAAGAACCGTTTTACGGATCTGTTTTATCAATTATTTTTTATAATTACTTCCACAAGCGCCACAACCAATTTTATTCTGGTGATCAAGAGTTCAACCAAAGGTAAGCGCGAAATCAAGTTACTTTTTATAGGATTGATTATTTTTTATTTATTTGGTGGTCTTGAACTTTTTCTGCATTATGTGATCAATATATCATCAAATATCAGACTGATTCATTTCGGCACCCTGGGTTTTGTTATCTGTCTTACATTGATCATCATTGACAGGTATATTGAAAACAATCGCCAAAAAGAGATTGCTCAGAAAAAAGTCATCGAATCGGAAAAGTTTAAAGAAATTGATAAAATGAAATCCCGATTTTTTGCCAATATTTCCCATGAATTCCGTACCCCCCTCACCCTGATTCTGGGTACAGCACAACAGATTCTGAATGAATCACAAGATAAAAACATACGAAAGAGGTCACGTTTACAGTTAAAGAATGGTCGCCGACTTTTAAACCTGGTGAATGAGCTGCTTGACCTTTCCCGCATTGAATCAGGACGTATGGAATTAAAAGTTAAAAAAACAGATATTTGGCCACTAATTAAAGGTGTATGTCAGACATTTGAATCTCATGTAGTTCATCATCAAATCAGTTTGATATATGAAACCGGTTTAAATGCTGCCTATGTCTGGATTGATCGGGATAAAATCGACAAAGTACTAGGCAATCTTTTATCAAATGCTGTTAAATTCACACCCACCGGTGGAGAGATCAAAGTTTCGGTTTCTCAAAACGATTCCCTGGAAATCAGCATATCAGACACCGGTCCAGGGATTCCAGATGAGCACCTTGAACATATTTTCGATCGGTTTTACCAGGTTGAAAACGGATACCCACAAAACCAGCAAGGCAGCGGAATTGGGCTGGCACTGGCTCGCGAACTTGTGCTTCTGCATCGTGGTAAAATTTCAGTATCCAGTGAAATAGACAAGGGCAGCACATTTACTGTACATCTGCCTTTGGGAAAAGATCATTTTTCAGAACAAGATTTTGCACCAGTACCCTCTTTGAATTTCAAGAGTACCAAACAACCACCTGTGGATATACATGACAAGGATGACAAGCCTGTTCCTGTTCGACATTCAAAGAAAAAAGATGCCCCCATCATTCTCATTACCGAAGACCATTCAGAGCTGCGCGCCTATATTCATGAGATTATTGAAGATGAATATGAAATACTGGAAGCAGTCGATGGCAAAGACGGTTTGCTACAGGCAATCAATTGCATTCCCGACTTGGTAATCAGTGATGTAATGATGCCCAACATGGACGGGTACCAGTTCTGTGAAAAATTGAAAACCGATGAACGCACCAGCCATATACCTGTTGTGTTACTTACCGCCCGTTCAGACAGTGCCAGCAAAATTGAAGGCCTTACCTTGGGTGCTGACGACTATCTTACCAAACCTTTTGAACCGGACGAGCTCAAAGTACGGATCAAAAACCTTATCGATCAGCGCCGAAAACTGCGCCAACGATTTAACAAACAAATCACAACCCCCCTTAAAGATATTGCGGTCATGCCTGCCGATGAGGTTTTTTTAAAGCGTGCGGCGGATTTGATTGAAATGCATTTAAACAATCCCGATCTGAGTGTAGACTGGTTAAGCAGTAAGATGGCCTTGTCTCGCTCACAATTGCACCGCAAGATCCATGCGCTTACCAACCAAACTGTTGTTGATTTTATCCATTCAATCCGGCTAAAACATGCTATTCAAATGTTAGAAAGTAAAACCGCCACCATATCAGAAATTGCCTACCAAACCGGGTTCGGCAGCCCTGACTATTTCAGACGCTGCTTTAAAAAACGGTTTGGCAAATCTCCTTCCCAATACACTTTTTAAATAACACTTCTAAAAATTCCAAATGCGACATATGTACTGGTTTTTGCGACATATGTGCTTGGTACTGTTTTGTTTATTTTTGTAAATTTTAAAACAAGAATAAATCGTTGTAAAAATTTTTTTTACAACATGCCGTCTAAATCTTTCCAGGAATCTTGCCTATTTGTAAGACAATTCAAATATACAAGAATTTTTATGAGATCACTATATACTATATTTTTAATAATTAATATAACCGGCAGTCTATTCACCCAGGTTTCCAACATGAGAGTTCAACAACGCACAGACGGCACTTTTATAGTTGATATCTGGTACGATTTCAATAATTCCGAAGGATGTGATAACGAAATAATTATTCAAGCCTCTGACGACAATGGCACAACCTGGGATCTGAATTGTTCCAGCATTACCAGCGACGCTGGTGAGGATATCACAGCGGGTACGGACAAACACATTGTTTGGGATTTTTACACAAACAACCCTAACACTAACGGTAATCAGTTTAAAATACGTGTAATTCTTTTATTAACCGACACCATGAGGGATTACGATGCTAATGTGTACCCAACAATAAAAATTGGTAACCAATGGTGGATGGCAAAAAATTTAAGGGGAAAGCATTATAACGATGGGTCAACCATAGCAACCACAGTAAACAATCAGGATTGGACTAATATTAATATTGGCGCTTATTGTTATTTTGATAATAATCCAGATAATGCTTCAACTTTTGGTTATTTATACAATTGGTAAGTTGTGGATCTGGAAAATCCGCATGATTTTTTTCCAAACGGTTGGCATGTTCACACAGATGCCGACTGGAAGGAACTGGAACGCGCATTGGGTATGAGTGTAGATGACAAAAATAAATCTGGATTACGGAGATGATGAAGGTAGTAAACTGGCGGATCGTGCAAATTTGTTACAAGATGATGTTTCAAAAAATGATGTTAATTTTGCCGTAAGCCTTTTTACAGCGACACCGGGCGGTTGTTGTTCCAACATTCAAGGCATTTTTATTGACAAGAGAATCCGTGCCTATTTTTGGTCTGCTTCATCCTATGGCGAAAATGAAGCATTGAAACGTTACATACTCTGTTATAATTTAAATATTTACCGTCTTTATGACGAAAAAGGAAAAGGACATTCGGTCTGTCTAGTAAAGAACTAACTGTTGAGCTAATGTATAAATAATGAGGTACAGAATGAGATTTCAAATTACAATAATGACATTCCTCCTTATGACCGGCGGCCTGTACGCTCAGGTCTCCAACGTGCGGGTGGTTCAACGCACAGATGGCAATTTTGTGGTTGATATCTGGTATGATCTGGGTTTTGAGGGAGATTCTTATACAAAAACCGCCGAAATAATAATAGAAGCTTCTCATGACAATGGAGCATCATGGAACCTGTCTTGCTCTAGCCTCACCGGCGATGTGGGTGAAGGAATTACCGCGGGAACGGACAAGCACATTGAATGGGACTTTTACGCCGACCATCCTAACACCAGTGGTAACCAGTACAAGGTCCGTCTTTTGTTTTTTTATAACAGCACCATGACCGGTAACGACGGTAAAGTGTACAAAACCGTCAAGATTGGTAACCAATGGTGGATGGCTGAAAATTTAAGGGAAACAAAATACAGAAACGGTATTAGTAGTATACCGGTTGTAGCCAGCAGTTCCACATGGTCCACTTTGGAAACCGGCGCCCGGTGTGTGTATAATAATAATGAAAATTACACAAACAGCTATGGTTATTTATATAATTGGTATGTTGTCGCAACCGGTAATCTTGCGCCTTCCGGATGGCATGTTCCAACTTATTATGATTTTAGTGATTTATATGATTTTTTAGGGGGTTCGAAAGGTGGAAAAATGAAAGAAACCGGATATGCTCATTGGGATTATCCCAATACCGCCGCCACAAATGAAAGCGGCTTTACAGCAATAGCGGCCGGAAGACGAAATGACGATGGTAATTTTAATGACATATGGGAGGACGCCTGGATATGGTTAGCCCAACAAGATGTTAACGGCATTAATGGTGGGAGCTTAACAATGAGTTACAATACAGATACTATGTATAATTATTTGATTAATAAAAAGCACGGATGTACAATACGTTTAATAAAAGATTAATTCATTTGTGGTGCGTCATATATAGTTACAATTATTGAAAGTGTATGGTCAATTACCGGTGTGTGCAAGATCAAAGCTCTGACCTGGATACAGCAATGAGGAATAACATGAAATTTTTAACAACGGTAACAACATTATTCTTGACCGTTGGCTGCCTGTACGCCCAGGTCTCAAACGTGCGCGTGCAGCAGCGCACCGACGGCACATTTATAACGGATATCTGGTACAATTTAGCTTATTCTGGGGAGAATATGCTTGCCATATTGGTTGAAGCCTCGGCAGATAACGGAGCGACATGGGATTTAATGTGCACACACCTGACGGGTGATGTGGGTGGAAATATCACCCCGGGTACGGACAAACATATTGTGTGGGATTTTTATGCAGACAATCCCAATGTCTCAGGCAATCAATACAAAGTACGTTTAACTGCCAGAGATGACTATATGATGGGCAATGACGGAAAACTGTATAAAACCGTTATAATCGGCAATCAGGTTTGGATGGCGGAGAATTTAAAAGAGACATTATACAGAAATGGCGACCCGATACCTGTAGAGAAAAATAATTATAATTGGTATGGATTGTCTACCGGGGCACGCTGTTCTTATAACAATTCGGACTCGCTTGGCAATGTTTATGGTTACCTTTACAACTGGTTTGTGGTTGATGATGCCCGTCAAATAGCGCCCGAGGGATGGCATGTGCCTTCAAAGGGAGAGTGGAATGCGCTAAAAAACTATCTTTTTAATGACGCCTGTTCCAAACTTAAAGAACAGGGTACCATGCATTGGAACTCTTATAATGTTAATGCAACAAATTCAAGCGGATTTACAGCCCTTGGCGCGGGAGACCGGTTTGTCCGTTTGGATGCTCCTTTATCAGGATATTTTCGAAATCTTGAAAATGCATCATCCCTATGGGCCTCAACATCATCTCGTTCTTTCTTCGCGGATATTATGCTATTAGCCAGTGCTGCTACTTATGTCATATTTGATGAAGAGTACAGGGAATGTGGATGTTCTCTGCGTTTAATTAAAGATTAATTCATTTGTGGCGCGTCATGTACAGTTACAATTATTAAAAGTGTAGAGTCAATTTCCGGTGTGTGCGAGATTAAAGAGCTAACCCGGATACAGAAATGAGGGATATCATGAAATTTTCAACAACAGTAACAACATTACTCTTGACCGTTGGCTGCCTGTTGGCGCAAGGGGTCACCAACCTGCGCGTGCAACAACGCACCGATGGCACTTTTATGGTTGACATATGGTATGACATTGTTGATCCGGTATGTGAAGCTGCAGATATCGGAATCAAAGCTTCAGAAGATAATGGCGTTACGTGGAATTTAAAATGTTCCAGCCTCTCGGGTGATAAAGGATATGTGACTACACCCGGAACAGACAAACACATCGTATGGGACTATTACGCCGACCATCCCAATACCAGCGGCAGCCAGCTCAAAATTCAAATTTTGTATACTTTATATGGGACCATGACCGGCAATGACGACAGGATATACAAGACCATTAAAATTGGCAACCAGTGGTGGATGCGTGAAAATTTAAGAGAAACAAAATACCGTGACGGCTCTGACATTGTTTACCCGGATGATATTGCGGGATGGCAAGATTGTAACGAGAATGAAATTGGAGCACGAGGTGTATATGACAATGATGAAAGTTATGCTGAAAGCTATGGTTATGTATATAATATGTATGCTTGTGCGGATAGCAGAAACATTGCCCCTCCCGGGTGGCACCTTTCCACGGATGAGGACTGGATAGAACTGGAAATGTTTATGGGCATGAGTGAAGAAGAAGCCAATAAGGGAGGTGTATATCGCGGCACGGATCAAGGGAATCAATTAAAAACTACAAGAGGATGGTACATGGATGGATATGGTTCTTCTGACATCTGGCATTTTTCTGCCACACCAGGGTCTTTTCGCAAAAGTGCTTGGGATGGAGGTATAATGAATTCCTATCCCCCTTTGGGCTATGAAACCGGATATTGGGCATCTACAAATACAATACGCATGCTTTTTTATTACGAATCCGGTATCCAGAGACGGTCTGCAATTGCCGGGTATGGATTTTCAGTACGGTTGGTCAAAGATTAATTTTACAAAAAGGGTTTCCTGAAGACCTGTATAAATCAAGTAGAAAGGATAGTATGAAAAATTTAAACATGATAATTTTAATGCTTTTGTTATTTGCCGTATGCGGTTTAACAGCTAATGGTAGCGTCGAATCTTCTACAGTGTCTCTGACTTCCATGCCTCCCGGTTCGCCAGAGTTGGTCGGTCCCAGATACCCCAATACAGACCTGCTATCTTGCCGGGCCTATCTATTTTGGGAAAACATGGACCATGTCCAAACCTATAACTTAGAAATCGCAACTGATTGGGAATTTGACAATATAATAGGAA
This sequence comes from bacterium, assembly GCA_963693055.1. Classification (GTDB taxonomy): domain Bacteria; phylum Zhuqueibacterota; class Zhuqueibacteria; order Residuimicrobiales; family Krinioviventaceae. The sequence continues at coordinate 1,395,617 of OY843751.1, read as the reverse complement.
CATATACCGGCATAACAGAAACAGAGTATGCTGCCGATCTGCCCGCCAACAGTACCACCTATCACTGGCGGGTCAGTGCCACCAACCGCGCCGGCACAGGCCAATATAGTTATATACTGCAATTTGAAACATCAGATATGACCAGCATCAACGTGGGCAGTTACGCCGCCCCAACCATGACCGATATTGACGCCGACGGTCTGTTAGATATGCTGGTGGGCAATCATGACGGTACACTGACCCGTTATGAACAAACGGCTGTCAACTCGTTTTCATTAAACCTCATTACGTCAAATTTTAGCGATATTGATGTCGGTGTTGGTAGTTCCCCCACAGTTGCTGATCTGGATGGCGACGGCTTGCTTGACCTGCTCATAGGCCGCGGCGACGGCACCCTGCAACATTATGAACAAGACAGCGAGCGTTCAGCATCCTTTACCTATATTGGCGCTTTGAGCGGCATCGATGCGGGCTCTTGGTCTAAACCCACTTTTACTGACCTGGATTTGGATGGCTACTTTGACCTGCTGGTGGGCACCTTGGAGGGCACCATTCGTCATTACGAACAGGACGCCAAGTATTCATTGTCCTTTACCTTGGTTAGTGATAATTTCAATTCTATTGATGTCAGCGGTGACTCTTCACCCATGTTTTGTTATTACGATGCGGGAAATAATTTAGAGCTTTTTATAGGTGCTGAAAACGGTAAAATCCAGCTTTATCAGCAAAGCGGTATTGCATCATTATCGTTTTCCAGTGCAACCACGGATTGGAATGACATTGATGTTGGCGAAAGATCAATACTGGCTCAAACCGATCTGGACGGTAATAAACGCGTTGACCTGTTGGTCGGTGGTGGTGATGGCATTGTTGGTATTAAAAAAGGAGATACTTATCGTATTGATGTTTCCATGTCAACGGACGCGGCGGAAAACATAACCGAATCATCCGCTGAACTGGGTGGTCGTTTTTCTAATCATAATGGCGTACCGGTGCAGCGACGCGGTGTCATTTACAGTACCACCAATCCGCCCGTCATGACAGACAACATGGTCTCAATGGGCAGTTCGTCAGGAAGTTTTTCAGACATTGTGACCGGGCTTGCTCCCAATACTACCTATTATTACCGTACGTTTGGGTCCAATTGTTACGGCACCTTTTATGGAACAACAAGATCATTTACCACCGATGAAGGCGACCCCCGACTTGCCGTCAAAGTCTTTCTGCAAGGCACATATAATACCGCCGCGCACGCCATGCGTATGAATTTGGCCGGTAAAATACCAGCAACTTCTCCCCATGCCGACAATCGTAATGCCGGCAGTATCCCCGAAGGCATTACCGACTGGGTTTGTATGGAATTACGCTCAACTGTAGATGGTGAAGCTGTGTACAGCCGCTCTTATCTCCTGCGCAGCGACGGCTATCTGGCTGAGGACGATGGTTCAGTAACCAACCTCACCCTCACTGGCTTGGCCCCGGGCGACTATTACATTGTCATTCGTCACCGCAACCATTTAGCAATCATGAGCGCCACAGCGCAGAGTTTAAGCGGTACACTGACAACCTATAATTTTACCGTGGATGAATCAACACCCTATGACAAATATTACGGCGGCAGCGCTGCACAGTTAGATACCGGCATTTACGGTATGTTTAGTGGAGACGCGAATAACAGCGGTATTATAAACGCGACCGACTATCTCACTGTCAAAGGCCAAAGCGGATCAGCGAGTTATAATCCCTCTGACTGTAACATGAATGGCAGTGTTAACGCTACAGACTATTTGGTGGTTAAACCCAATAGTGGTAAAAATTCGCAGGTTCCATAAAAACCATCCCTATTTCACATATAGAACATTACTATTCCCAGGCACCTCATCGGTGTCTGGGAATTTTTTCTATCCGTCGAAATTCCCACCAGCTCCAACCCCCAAAGCATTAAAAATCGATTCAAATGCGACATATGTACTGGTTTTTGCGACATGTGTGCTTGGTACTGTATTGCGAAATTGCTTAAATTCAATCTAACACTTTTCCAACATTGACATTTTATTAGGTTCTGAATACTACAGCAGTGCCTGTTCTTTTTGAGGGAATAAAAATATGCAGATGCAGATACCGTAACAAGCATTTCCTACAAAAAGTATGGAATAGCAATGCCCGGGTATTTAGAGTTAAGCATTGGTTTTTACATAACGAATGAGGAGAACAATGAGATTACTATTCACTGCTTTATTGTTGATTTCACTGACCGGCTGCCTGTTCGCCCAGGTTTCCAACATACGGGTGGCACAACGCACAGACGGCAATTTCATGGTCGACATCTATTACGATTTCAGCAATCCCCAAGGGTATAATACTGAAATTGCAGTCGAAGCCTCTAACGACAACGGCGCAACATGGGACCTGAAATGCGTCAGCCTTTCCGGCGACCTTGGTGTGGACATAACAGCGGGCACAGACAAGCACATTGTGTGGGACTTTTACGCGGACAATCCCAATACCAGTGGCAGCCAGTTCAAAGTGTGTGTACTCTACTATTTTTTCAGCACCATGACCGGCAACGACGGCACGGTGTACAAAACCGTCAAGATTGGCGACCAGTGGTGGATGGCTGAGAATTTAAAAGAAACACAGTACAGAAATGGTGACGAAATACCTAAAGTTGACTATAATACATCTTGGAAGAACATAAGTACTGGTGCACGTTATGGCTATTCATCGGCTGTAACGTTTATTGAAACATACGGTTATTTATATAATTGGTATGCAGTAAATGATAGCAGAAGCATAGCTCCAAACGGCTGGCATGTTCCTACGGATGACGAATGGAACACATTACAAAATACACTTGGGGGTACAATGGCCGGAGGGAAACTTAAAGAAACAGGAACAACCCATTGGGACAGCCCAAACACCGGGGCTACCAACAAAAGCCGTTTTACCGCTCTTCCAGGTGGTTATCGATTCGATAAAATTAGCTCCCTATTGGGATCATCAACTGATTTTTGGTCATCCACTCAATATGTTTTGTCTGGGAATCCCCAAAAGGCCGCATGGACGCGAGGATTATACAACGGCGATACAGAGATTACACGCTCAAATCAAAGTTTTACTTACGGATTTTCTATCCGCCTGGTCAAAGATTAACCAATGATCATAAACAAAGATGTTATTAATTAACAACTATAATAGGGGTTAACATGAAAAAATTATTTGTTCTTTTGGTAGTATGGGTTTTGGCCTTTACCAGCACAACATTTGCACAAACGGGAAATGGCGAATCAGGAGCGGTATCCCTCACATCCAGAGCGCCAAGTCCGGCGCCTGAACTGGTCGGTCCCAGATATCCCAATCTTGAGCTGCTCTCTTGCCGGGCCTATTTATTTTGGGAAAACATAGACCATGCCCTGACTTATAACGTTCAGATCGCGAATGATTATCAATTTACCGACATTGTGGGAACATATACCGGCATAGAAGACACAAACTATGCTGTTGATCTGCCCGCCAACAGTACCTACTATTTTTGGCGGGTCAGCGCCACCAACCGCGCCGGTACGGGCAGCTATGGTTATTCACTACAATTTGAAACGTCAGACATGACCAATATCAACGTGGGCGAAAACGCCGCCCCCACCATAACCGACATTGATGGAGATGGCCTGCTGGACATGCTGGTAGGCAATAAAAACGGCAGAATATCGCGATATGAACAATCTGAGATCAACTCGTTTTCATTCAATCTCATCACATCTTACTTTAACAATATTGATGTAGGCACCTGTAATTTCCCCACGGTTACAGACCTGGATGATGACGGCCTGCTTGACCTGATCATGGGCCGCGACGACGGTACCCTGCGCCATTTTGAACAAGACAGCGACCGCTCCGCGTCGTTTACCCTTGTCGGTGCCCTGAGCGGTATTGATGTGGGTGGGTACTCTAAACCTACTTTTACCGATCTCGATCGGAATGGCCGCCTCGATCTGCTGGTGGGCAACCTGGGCGGCGCCATTTACCATTACCAACAAGACAGCGGGACATCTACCACTTTTACGCTTGTCAGCGATAATTTCAATTCCATTGACGTTGGCGAGCTGCCGTCACCCATGTTTTGTTATTATGATAATAACTCTAGATATGAGTTTTTTATTGGCAATGTTGACGGTCAAATTCAGCTTTATCAGCAAAGCGGTATTGCATCATTATCGTTTTCCAGAGTAACCACAAACTGGAATGACATTGATGTAGGCGACAAATCTGTTCTGGCCCAAACCGACCTGAACGGCGATAGAAGAGTTGACCTCTTGGTGGGCAGTGACGACGGCATTGTGGGTATTAAAAAAGGCAGCTCAGATACATATTATATTGATCCTTACTGCATCGCTTCGTACGACGCGGAAAGCATTACCGCCACCACTGCCGAGTTTGGCGGCAATGTCTATGAATACAATGGAGTCACTACACTTCGTCGGGGTGTTTGTTACAGCTCCACCAACAAAACACCTACCCTGGCAGATGAACAAGCACCCATGGGCAGCGGATTTGGCTTTTTTTCAGGCACAGTGACCAGTCTTGCGCCCAACACCACCTATTATCATCGCACTTTTTGTTCCAATTGTTACGGCACTTTTTATGGCAATGTAAAATCGTTTACCACTGACGAAGGAACGCCCCAGCTTGCCGTCAAAGTCTATCTGCAAGGCCCCTATGATAGCGGCGCCCACAATATGGGCACAAATCTGGCAGGCATTATTCCCGCAACCTCTTTCTATTCTGACAATCGTAATGCCGGCAGTATCCCCGAAGGCATTACCGACTGGGTTTGTATGGAATTACGCTCAACTGTAGATGGTGAAGCTGTGTACAGCCGCTCTTATATCCTGCGCAGCGACGGCTATCTGGCTGAGGACGATGGTACCGTAACCAACCTCACCCTCACAGGTCTGGCACCGGGCGACTATTACATTGTCATTCGTCACCGCAATCATTTGGCAATCATGAGCGCCACAGCACAGAGTTTAAGCGGTACACTGACAACCTATAATTTTACCGTGGATGAATCAACACCCTATGACAAATATTACGGCGGCAGCGCTGCACAGTTAGAAACCGGCATTTACGGTATGTTTAGTGGAGACGCGAATAACAGCGGTATTATAAACGCGACCGACTATCTCACTGTCAAAGGCCAAAGCGGATCAGCGAGTTATAATCCCTCTGACTGTAACATGAATGGCAGTGTTAACGCTACAGACTATTTGGTGGTTAAACCCAATAGTGGTAAAAATTCGCAGGTTCCATAAAAACCATCCCTATTTCACATATAGAACATTACTATTCCCAGGCACCTCATCGGTGTCTGGGAATTTTTTCTATCCGTCGAAATTCCCCCATCTACAACCCTAAAAACATTGTTGCCTTTATGGGGGATTATTATTAATTTATGAATATAATCCCAAACATCTCCAGCAATTTCGACGTTTGATATTGCTATAGATAACAAACCGACAACCTTTTGAACGAAAGGGAGATGTTGTATGAAAATTTTATTATCATATTTTATCAACTCTTTTCTTATCACAAACCACAGAATATTTTTCAAAAGTAAAAAATATCTGTCTATATTTTGCATTACTCTGACATTTACAGGCCCTTTATTGGCTGCGGGTACGCAGCCGCCCGGCACAGGTGCATATTATGATCCGTATCTTATTTCTGAATTTGACCATCTGATATGGATCAGCACAACATCAACTATCTGGTCACGTCACTTTACACAAACCGATAATATTGACGCCTCTGCAAGCGCAACCCTGAATCCCGATGGAGACGGCGGATACGCCGGTTTTAGCCCCATTGGCACTATTTTATCACCTTTTGAAGGCACCTATGACGGTCAAGGTTTCACCATCACGGGTCTGTATATAAACAGACCCGAGTCAAATTATGCCGGTTTATTTGGGGATGTTACCAACGCTGAATTAAATAATATTAAAATGGAAAGCTTAAATATCTCTGCTTATGGATTTGTGGGAGGTCTGGTTGGTTCTGTTTATGAAAACACCACTATATCCGGTTGTACTTTATCCGGAACTGTTACTTGTTCTGACGCACTTGCCGGAGGAATAATTGGTGGCGTATATGTAGATGCCATCATCAGTAACTGTAGCAGCAGTGTGAATGTGCAAAATGGCACCAGTATAGGCGGCCTGGCAGGACGTTTTTACGGGCAAATCACAGATTGCCACGCTTCCGGCAGCGTCAATGCCACCACTGATAATGTAGGTGGATTGATAGGTACGAATCATGGCCAAGTGACCAGATGCTCTGCTACAGGAGCGGTCAGTGGTCAAGACTATCTTGGTGGACTGATCGGCTGGACAAAAGATACGAATATCAATCAGTGTTTCGCAACAGGTAAGGTTACTGGCCATGCAGATATTGGTGGATTGATTGGCTATTGTGATAATTGTGATATTAACAATTGTTATGCAACAGGAAATACATTCGGAACATACCGGATAACCGCTCTGGCCTGTAATGTATACGGGGAAAGCGAAATTCACTATTGCTACGCAAAGGGTACAGTTACCGGAAGCGTTACTGGTGGCATTACCCTGGCTACGACTATATCAGCAAGTGCAAATTTTTATGATTCTGAAACCACAGGACAAAACGATACAAATTCTGCTTCCCCCAAAACCACAGAAAAAATGAAAACGCTTTCCACATTTACCTATGCTGGTTGGGACTTTAGTATTGAAATTACCAATGGCAGTCAGGATATTTGGGACATTGACCCTTCCGGGACCATTAATGACGGTTACCCCTTTCTGGGATGGCAAAACGGCAGCGACACAGCATTACCGGTCAAGCTGCAATCCTTTACCGCTAAATACGATAAAGACTCTATAGAATTGACATGGTCCACTGCCTGCGAAAAAGACAATCTGGGATTCATCATTGAACGCAGTACAGAAAATTTCGATTATAAGCAGATCGCATCCTACCAAACCCACTCTGAACTGACCGGACAAGGCACAACCTCCTCCCTGTCACATTACCGCATAACCGATGCAAATGTAACCAGTGGATCAAGTTATACCTATCGTCTGATGGAAGTCAGTACAGACGGAGTTCAAACAGAAATTGGTACAACATCCATAGATGTTCAATCAATTCCAATGACCACACAATTGTTTGCGGCTTATCCCAATCCCTTTAATCCGTCTACTACATTGAAATATCAACTGGTAACGGACAGTCATGTTTCCCTGATCGTTTATGATATACTCGGATGTGAAATTAAAACACTGGTAAATCAGCAGCAATCCGCCGCTGAATATCAGGTGGAATGGGATGGATCTACCAATTCAGGGGTAGCTGCACCCAGCGGTACCTACCTGGTGCGTTTGCAGGCAGGTAATTGTTCCTCTATACAAAAAGTAATGATGATTAAATAACAGACGTTTGAATTACAATTGCCAGGCACTAGAAATGTGCCTGGCAAATTTTATTAACTAACGCCCCCGGCAGTGAATCAATTATTTACAACCTACTTTAGCCACTTGTCCAACCAGCCAATCACCGTGTTGTGCCACAAGATAGAGTTGTGAGGTTTGAGCACCCAGTGGTTTTCATCCGGGAAACAGAGGAACTGACTGGGAATGTCTTTGCGCTGTAAAGCGTTGAACGCTCCAATACCCTGGGTGACAGGAACACGATAATCCAGTTCACCATGAACAACGAGCATGGGTGTTTTCCATTTGTCTACATGATTTACGGGATTATGTAGTTCATAAACTTCAGAACGTTCCCAGGGTGTACCACCATGCTCCCACTCGGGAAACCAGAGTTCTTCTGTATCGTAATACGCCATACGAATATCAAAATTACCATCATGATTGACCAAACACTTGAACCGGTCAGGCCAGTTTCCCGCAATCCAGTTGATCATATAGCCTCCATAGGATGCACCAAGAGCGCCCACCTTGTCCCCATCTAGCCACGGATATTTCACCAGGGCTGCGGCAAGTCCTTTTTGCAAATCCTCAAAAGGCCGGCTACCCCAGTTTTCACGGATAGCATCGGTAAAGGCCTGTCCGTATCCTGTAGACCCATGAAAATCGATCATTACAGCGGCGTACCCTGCCCCTGCATAGGCTTGTGGATTCCAACGATAGTGAAAATCATTACCAAAAGACCCTTGCGGTCCGCCGTGAATTAAAAATGCCACAGGATATTCTTTTGCAGGATCAAAATTTGCTGGTTTAACAACATAGCCATAAACTGTCTCGTTATTCCATCCCTTAAAAGTAAACTGTTCTGGTTCACCCCAGGCAATCTGCTTTACAAGTTCGTCATTTACATGAGTGATCTGTTGTCGGTCCTTGCCATCAGGACGTATGGAATAGAGCTCAACCGGAGACTTTAAGTGATCCAGTCCAAATACAATGCGTTCGCCCGCAAATACCGGAGAGCGAATGGTTCCCTGTTCAATCACCGGAGTTACTTTTTCTGACTTTACATCAATGGCAAAGAGGGCGAGCTGTCCCAGATTTTCGGCAACCGCAAATAGAATCTTACCATCCGGACTCCAGAAAATAGCAGATGGAGAACGGTCCCAGGTACTTCCAAGTTCTCTGGCAGTACCGGTTTGCCAATCCCGCAACATAATATGGTATTGGTCTGCTTCAAAGCCAGGCCTGGCCATGGCGAGATACGCCAGGGTTTTTCCGTCCGGGGAGAACGTCGGCTGGGTATCCCAAGCTTTATTTGTTGCAGTCAGGCATTCCGGGGCCTGGGTACCATCGAGCGGTACCTTGAACAAATCATAATTTGTAGACCAGGCGGACTGGTCACCCACATCTTTGGCGGTAAAAATGACACTTTGTTCATCAGGGGTAAATGCAATCTCTTCCATTCCCCCCCAGGGTTTAGTTGGAGCATTAGCCTGCATGTCACTCATCAGATCAACAGGTGTCATTGTTTCAAAATCAAGGTAAAACAAATGGGCAAAACGTCCATCTGCCCACACATCCCAATGACGGAACAGTGCCTGATTATAAAGTTTACCGGTGGCTTTACTGTTTTCATGCGCTTGCAGCACCTCACTTGTTTCCTGAATGGATTTACCGGGGAATACATCAATGGAAAGGAGCAGACCTTTGCCAGAAGGAACGACTGTATAATCGTTAATATCCAGGTCAAGGCTTGTTACTCTTTCCGCTTCGCCCCCGTCCGGCCTAATTCGCCACACCTGCATAAATTCAGACCGCGCAGAGAGAAAATAAATCCATTGCCCATCCATAGACCAGCAGGGACTGGTATCAATAGAAGGATGGGTCGTCAGCCTTTTGAAAGAATTGCCGTTTATATCCACAAGATAGAGATCATATTCTCCTTTGTTTTTTTCAAGATTGGTTTTACGAATGGAAAAAACGATTTGCTGTCCATCAGGTGAAGCCTGAGGGGCTCCAATACGCTCCATGGCTAAAAGTTCATGCACTGTAAAAGGTCGCGATTGAGACGGGCCAGCAACAAGAGATAATGAAAAGAATAGAGTACCCAAAAGAAAGAAACGAAAAAGAGAATGTTGCATTTATAACCCTCCTTTACAAAAAAATAATTAAAATCTATAATTTTTAAATTACAAACTTTGGAATTTGAAAGCAAGGGCTACATTCCCGAAAGACACTATTTATAACCTGAATTGAAACTATTCTGCAAATGGATAAATGAGAAATTGAGACATTTATCCAGATACGTATCAAATAATTTCGGACAACCTTTAATATTTTGTCCAGTTGAAAGTTTTAATAAATTCATGTTTACGAAATCTCAGCATAACATAAACAGACCGTTCGCAGACAGTATCTCATTTGCAGGTTCTAATAATCGGAACCTAGCCTCAAAGTGAGTATTGAAAAAGGTCATAATCTTGAAAAAACCAACAACTCTCCGATCCAAATGCGATTTGGAGACAAAATCAAAAAAAACATATTTATAAAATAATTAATGATTTAGATTTGATTTTTACAATCTAGTTTTCTATATTCAATATTACTTTTCTCAAATCTCCATATAAAAAAACAGTTTGCGAATCAAAACAACAAGGAATTGATCATGAAAAAGACTATACTCATGGTTCTTGTTTCTCTTGCTATTGTTCTACCCCTATGGAGCGCCACCATCTATGTTGATATCAATGCATCTGGAAACGATGATGGTAGCAGTTGGACCCACGCCTACACCTCATTACAATCAGCCTTGAACGTTGCGGCATCTCCCGATGAAATCTGGATCGCCAAAGGCACCTACGTCCCCTCCTACGACTATGGCCTTGCTGGTGGAAACAGATCGACTTATAACCATTTCAGATTGATCAATGGTGTAACTGTCTATGGTGGATTCGCAGGGACAGAATCTGTTGTTAGCGAACGCACCAATTATGCCCCGGGACAAGACAATGAGACCATTCTCAGTGGCGACCTGGGCGGTGATCATTGTTACCATGTATTCTATCATAATAGTATCAGCCTGGATAATACAGCTGTACTTGATGGTGTAACCATCAGTGATGGCATGGCATATTATGTTGACTCAGAGCAACCACAGCACGTTTATGGTGGTGGAATGTATAATAATACCTGCACACCAACGCTTGTAAATGTTACTTTTAAAAACAATGAAGCGAAATACGGTGGTGCCATACTTAACACAAGATCAGGTTTAAGCATGACCAACTGCTCATTCACTGGCAATTATGCAACAGTATCCGGTGGTGCAATTTATAATACATCCGGCGCCCCCATTCTCATCAATGGATTGATCAGTGATAACACATGTGATGGAGACGGTGGCAGTATATGTTTGTTATCATCAGCCATGCAAATGACAAATGTAACCATTACTGGTAATTCCGCGGACAATGGAGGAGGAATATACTCGAACAATTCTGATCCTGAATTATATAACTGTATCATTTGGGGTAATTCAAGTACTACCAATGGTAATGAAATCTATATAGACACAGGAGCGCCCATTTTAAATTATAGCTGCTATGGAAACGATGCAGGTGACATTTATAATAATGGCGGCACGCTAACGGCCACCAATAATTGCATCACTACCAATCCACTATTTGTTGGTGTATCCAACAATGCAGATCATCCCTACAGTATTTCCGGTATTTCTCCCTGTGCCGATACCGGTAACGACAGCTATTGCACTGAAAGTTATGATATCCGCGGTAACGGCTACGACCGAAAACTGGATAAAACCACAGGAGCGGCGGGCACCATCGACATGGGTACATATGAGTACAAAGTCGGTGACGATGCATTACCCGTGGAACTGGTCTCCTTTACAGCATCATACAAAGCCAACACAATTCACCTGGAATGGACCACAGCCAGCGAAATTGACAACCTGGGATTTATCATCGAGCGCAAATCCAAAAACACACAATGGCAGCAGATTGCTTCTTATTTGCAAAACGAGCAATTAACAGGACAAGGCGCCAAACAATCATCTACACATTACAGCTATAACGATACCTCTGTTTTACCTGACAACCAATATTCCTATCGCTTGTCAGAAGTCAGTACCAGTGGTCAGGTGAATGTTCTATCAACGACAACTGTTGAAATAACTAGAACACCAACCAGCACGCAACTGTTTGCGGCGTATCCCAATCCATTCAATCCCACTACAACACTGAATTATAATCTGGCAAAAGACAGCCATGTAACATTGGCTGTTTACGACGTTCTGGGTCGCAAGATCAAAACACTGGTCAGCGGGCAGCAAACAGCCGGAGAACAATCTGTCTCCTGGGACGGTACAACTAATTCCGGTACAGCAGCTCCAAGCGGAATGTACCTGACAAGATTTCAAGCAGGTAATACATCACAGGTACAAAAGATCCTATTGATGAAGTAAAAAATCATAAAAAACTTTTACAACCCTCAAAGCCCTAAACAAAGGACTTTGGGGGTTCTCTTTTCTTTCTTCTCTCCGAAACGCAAACTAAAAAACCTGGCATAAAAATTGTGATATTTATGTTTTGAAATTACCAATAACTAACCGTCATTATAAATAGCTATTCTAAACAAATGAGGTTCTTATGAAAAAGTTAATCTGCTTATCAATCTTGGTACTATTCAATTCCACATCCCTATTCGCCCAAACCGGCACCGTTGCGTTTACAGGGACAGATGAGACCAATATAGGACAAATTCTTCATGACGGCATTTTTTCAAATGACATTCCCGGCATACAATTGAATGTTTTTGGTGCTATGACAGACGCGGATGCTACGTCCCGCACCAATACCGGTAGTTTTGTTTTTTATTCAAAAGAATATATGTTTATGACGCACGACCAGGTGATACCTATTGATGTTACAACCGGGAATACGATTGTTGAAGAAAATAATTTACCTACAGTAATCGTTATAATGAGCAATGACGGAAGTGAATTCAGCTTTCAATCCATTTACATCACGGATTATTTGTTTGACAACAGCCAGGCCACATCAAACTTTGAAGGATTCAAAGACAATGTATCCACGGGTTCGGTAAACTTGAGCGTCAATGGCACCTCGCATGAGGAAACATTTACCTTGTCAGATTTTTCTACCAGCATTTTTGGCAATGTGGATGAAGTAAGAATTACAAACGTTTCCGGCACTAAAATCAAAGCAGGCTTTAATAATATTAGTATAGGTACGGCAGTCACCCCCGCCCCCACCACCCAGGCTTCAAACGTAGGATTTTCCAGTACTTCTGCTTCCGGAACAACCATTAGCTGGACCCGGGGAGACGGCGCCAATTGTGCCGTGTTTATGGCAGCTACATCTTCCGGCACTGCAAGTCCGGTAGATAACAGCACCTACACTGCTAATACAGCATTCGGTTCAGGAACGCAAGTCGGTTCCAGCGGCTGGTATTGTGTTTATAATGGTACAGGAACGAGTGTATCTGTCAGTGGATTAAGTTTAAATACAACCTATCGTGTACATGTTTGCGAATATAACGGGGGCCCCGGTTCCGAAGTATATATGACTACAACCGGCACCGATAATCCTGATAATGTAATCACAGCCGATGCCAGCGTAACATTCACAGACGGCAGCGGTTTTGCTCCCGACATCACCAAAGGCAGTACTGATCAGGTTTTAGGTCGCTTCCAGTTGGCCGGTGATGTTGCAGGCGCGTCACTCACAGATGCATCCATCCAGCTCAACGGCACCCGTACAGGTCTCTCGAACCTGAAACTATGGATGTCTGCTGATGCAGCATTCGGCTCGGATACACAACTCGGGGCCACTGTGACTGCTGATCCCGGAGACGGCAGCACGGCGACTTTTGCAAGTTTTACCAGCGCAATAGGTACCAGCGATGTTTATTATTTTCTTACCGGTGATGTGGCCTCTGATGCTACCGGTGTCGTGCAGGGTGTGCTCGTCAATAACAGCAGCCTGACCATTGCCTCCGGTACACTGTCCGGTACTATAACCAACGCCCCGCTTTCTAATGGCGACGCTTCCCTGCCGGTTGAGCTTGTTTCTTTTTCAGCCACAAAAAAAGGCAATAGTGTTGCAGTGGAATGGACCACTGCCAGTGAAACCGACAACCTGGGCTTTATCATTGAGCGCAAAACAGATAAATCCGACTGGCAGCAGATCGCTTCCTACCAATCCAATAACGCGCTCGTGGGAAAAGGCACTGCTTCCTCGCCAAAACTATACAGCTATACCGACAAAGATGTGACAGCGGGCGGCAGCTATACATATCGACTGTCTGATGTGGATGTGAATGGTCAGGTTAATGCTCTTGCCACAACTGAGGTTACTGCCGCTGTAACGCCAACCACCACGCAACTGTTCGCGGCGTATCCCAATCCGTTTAATCCGCAGACCACACTCAAATACCAGTTGGCAAACGACAGTCACGTGACCCTGGCCGTGTACGATGTGTTGGGCCGCCAGGTCAAACAATTGGTTAACCAACAACAATCTGCGGGTGAGTACGCAGCCACCTGGAACGGCACAACAAACGCCGGACTGGCTGCGCCCAGCGGCGCCTACCTGGTGCGTTTGCAGGCAGGTGGCCGGTCGCAGTTACAAAAAATTATCTTGATGAAATAAATTCTTGCTTTTGTTAGGGACTGGCGCCCATTTGCCGGTCCCCCCCATATTTTTCACCGCTTACTTGACAAATTTTTCCCTACTTTTCTTTAATGCAACATAGCATCGGCCTTTTGCAACTTACAGACTTGGTTTCAGTCCCCAACAATGCTTACATTTACAACAGAGTATTATAAAACTGACTGCTTTATATTTTTCATTGAATCATTGTATATTAATTTTTACTTTATGTGTGATTGCAGTTTAAACCCAAAATTCCATAGGAGCAAAAATGATAAAAATCATCTTAAAAAAAAGTCTTTTCATAATCTGTCTGGTTTTTCTTGGTATCTATCAACAGACTTTAGCTGCAACTATTACTGTTACGAATACAAACGATTCCAATGCTGGTTCTTTAAGGCAGGCCATTACCGATGCATCTCCGGGCGATGATATTGATTTTTCTGTTACCGGTACAATTACTCTTTCTTCTCAACTTTCTATTTCCAAGAACCTAACAATTAACGGACCCGGTGCTTCTCAACTAACAATTAGCGGAGGAAATTCTTCCAGAGTAATAGAAGTTAGTGCTACTGTTGAGATTAATAATTTATCTATAATAAATGGCTTTGTATCAAATTATGGTGCCGGAATAGAGAACAATCTAGGAACATTGACTATAAATAACTGTTTTTTTTCCGGGAACCAGGTTACAGGCAGCGGGAGCGGAGGAGCTGTTGATAATTATAATGGAACTGTGCAAATAACAAACTCTGTTTTTTCAGGGAACACAGCAGCAGACAGGGGAGGCGCTGTGGGCTCTTATAACGGAAGTATTACAATAGAAAATTGTACCCTTGAAAATAATAATGCCGACATGGGCGCTGCCATTGGACAGTATCAATCTACCGGAAGTTTAACTGTTACCAATTGCACGATAAGTAATAACCAGTCAGCTGATATAGGTGGTGGTATCTATTGGTATGACGGGAATGTTAATATAAAAAACTCTACACTATCAGGTAATAGTGCCACCAATCAAGGGGGCGCTTATTCTGATGGAACGGCCAATAACACAATAAACATAAATTCGTGTACTATTGTTAACAACTCGGCAACAAACGGTGGTGGTATTAATTTAAGAACTGCCACCGTTAATATGAAAAACACAATTCTTGCCAACAACACGGCTTCTACAGGTGCAAATTTAAATACCAGTGGCAGTGGCTCTCTTAATTCACAAGGATACAATCTTTGTAATGGGGTTTTGGCTTCTTTAACCGGGACCGGTGATATACAAAGCGGCACATTAAACATTGGCACTTTGGCAAACAATGGAGGAAGTACAAAAACTCATGCTCTTTTAACCGGCAGCGCCGCAATCAATGCCATTCCAGAAGGTGGAAATTCTTATAACGGTGTTTATCCTACAGACCAGCGGGGTTACTCTCGTCCCTGTGGAACAAATGCAGATATTGGGGCTTTTGAGTTAATTGCCGCGCCAACAAGCCAGGCCACGGATGTTACTTTTTCCAACCTGACGGCAGCAAGCGCAACAATATCCTGGACCCGGGGAGACGGCGCCAATTGTGCCGTGTTTATGGCAGCTACATCTTCCGGCACTGCAAGTCCGGTAGATAACAGCACATACACTGCCAACACAACATTCGGCTCTGGTAGCCAGATTGGTTCTTCCGGCTGGTATTGTATTTATAACGGACCGGGCACAAGCGAATCTGTCAGCGGCCTTGCCCCGGGAACGACCTATCGTATACATGTTTGCGAATATAATCAGGGCGCCGGGTCAGAGCTTTATTTGACCGGGTCAGAGACTGGAAATCCTAACAATGTAACCACAAACAGTGCTACCATTACCTTTACCAACGGCAGCGGTTTTTCACCCGTTGTTTCACAAGGCAGTACGGACCAAGCCCTGGGGCGGTTTCAATTGACCGGCGATGTGGCAGGTGCAGACCTGACCGCCGCCTCTATTCAACTCAACGGTACCCGTACCGGACTCTCAAACCTTAAACTGTGGTCATCCACGGACGCTACTTTTGAGTCCGGGGCCGATACCCAGCTCGGCGCCACGGTCGTTTCCGATCCCGGCGATGAAAATTCCGCTTCTTTCTCAGGATTCACCAGCGCCATCAGCACCGGTGGTGTTTACTATTTTCTCACCGGAGATGTTTCAGGCGCGGCCACGGGCGTTGTGCAGGGCGTATTGGTGAATGATGCCAGCCTGACCCTGAGTAACGGCACGCTTGCAAGCTCTATCTCTAACGGTCCACTCTCCGGTGGCGACGCCTCGCTGCCTGTTGAACTGGTCGCGTTTAACGCCACACCTAAAAACAGCGCCGTTGAACTGACCTGGGCCACAGCCAGCGAAATTGACAACCTGGGCTTTATCATTGAGCGCAAAACAGATAAATCCGACTGGCAGCAGATCGCTTCCTACCAATCCAATAACGCGCTCGTGGGAAAAGGCACTGCTTCCTCTTCGTCACAATACAGCTATAGCGATACCGATGTAACCGCTGGAATGGATTACGATTATCGCCTCTTCCAAGTCAGCACAACCGGACTAAAATCCGTTATTTCGACAACGGCTGTAGATATGAGCGCAATCCCCACAACTACACAGTTATTCGCGGCGTATCCCAATCCTTTTAATCCAACCACAATGATCAAATACCAGTTAGCGATAGACAGCCATATGACTCTCGCTGTTTATGACATATTGGGCCGCCAGATCAAAATGCTGGCCGATCAGCACCAGGCTGCCGGTGAATATACCATCCAATGGGACGGCTCAACGGATTCAGGCGTAACAGTAGCAAGCGGAACATATCTGGTAAAAATGCAGGCAAATGGATTTAACCAGATACAAAAAATATTATTAATAAAGTAATTCAACTCCATCTCGTCATGGATTAGATATACTAATATCCCGACTTACTTTTTTCAAAATAATTAAAGCCCTTTCGGAATTTCCAGGAAGGGCTTTTTTTACGTAAATCCTTTTTAAACATTGACTTTTCATTATTAGATTTTTATATTAATCAATAACAAACTTTACCTTACCATAGAAAAACAATATCAATTTGATCAAAATTTACATATTACTGTACATTTATCTGTACGACAAGTAACATTACGACACGTTAATAGACAAAAGTTTCTACAATACTAAAGATAATACGTGGAACATGATAAGCATTAGTATATGCATTCAGGAAATTTATAATAAAATTCAAGTGTCAAATTTATGCACTTGCTCTAACCTTAATTTTAACCCTGATCAAAAATCATACGTATCATACTAAAATATTCTCGAAACAAAAAAAGTAGTAAATATGAAATTGTTACAAAAATTACAATTAAGATCGGATCACCTATTGTTTTTATTTCTACTATTAGGATCGAATTTACCGCTTTGGGCTGGAGATTTGACCGTTTCCGGTATAACATCTCCTATTGCCGCAAACGGCACCTATGATTACTGGATTATAGATGATAACACTAATGATAAAGAGGATATATTATTTTATTATACTCCATACTATGTAGTAGGTACTGCACCTGCCTCACCTTTAGGTTTAAATTTTGCCCCAGTTAGTGGAAGTGGTACTGTTACGGACGCCTCCCTGCCCGTTGAACTGCTTTCCTTCTCTGCTGCAGGTAAAAACAATTTAGTCGAGTTGCAATGGACCACC
Source organism: bacterium (assembly GCA_963693055.1). Classification (GTDB taxonomy): domain Bacteria; phylum Zhuqueibacterota; class Zhuqueibacteria; order Residuimicrobiales; family Krinioviventaceae. The sequence goes on along the minus strand of OY843751.1, from coordinate 1,377,761 downwards.
GCCAGCGAATCCGACAATCTCGGTTTCATCATCGAGCGCAAAATAGATAAATCCGACTGGCAAAAGATTGCATCTTACCAAACCGATAACGCGCTCGTGGGAAAAGGCACCACCTCCTCCTCGTCACAATACAGCTATAGCGATACCGATGTAACCGCTGGAATGGATAACGATTATCGCCTCTCCGAAGTCAATATAAACGGTGACAGAAACGAGATAGGTACAACATCTGATAAATCAACTGTGCCTGTAACTACACAGTTGTTCGCGGTGTACTACAATCCGTCAACAACCCTGAATTATAATCTGGCAAAAGATAGCCACGTAACGTTGGCAGTATATAACGTACTGGGCAGACAGATTAAAATGCTGAACAATCAGCAGGTGAATATTCTATTCAATGAAACGGAACAATGGACTCGGGAGCTGCCGCGCCAAGCGGCACGTACCTGGTGCGCATGCAGGCAAATGGTCTTAACCAGTTACAAAAAATTATGCTTATAAAGTAACTTTATCTTATCATTTTTCATGTCTGATGAAAAAATATTTTTTATTGGTATAATATTACAAATTTCATAAAATTTCAAATTGGGACAAAAAACCCTAAAAAAAACTGTACAGGAGGCAAAATGAAATATTTTTCAAATTTTTCAATAAAGAGAGCGCTTATAGTCTACATTTTTTTATCCCTGCTTTTATTTGTATCAAGTGTTTATTCACAAACTACTGAAAAATTTGCAGATCATTCCGATGGTGACAAATCCTTTTCGGAAGGAACATTAAATTTCAACGTTACCAGCCAGTTAGAAGTGGATTACAAGGCCGGCTGGGGATTTGATGATGATTATTTTATATCTAATTTTGCCAACCCGGTATACGGGGGTGGAACTGTGGGTTCATTTACCAACACTACCAGCGATTTTAAAGTTCATGAATTGTATATCATTCCCCTCAATACCTCAAAGCAGATTGTAAAATATAACAATATATTAATAAGAGGAAAACTCGATGGAGGTACACAGTTTACCCATACAATCAATTATAACGAATTCAACACCACTTCTACAAATAATTATTTCACATATATCGATTTAAGCAGTTATTCATCATACACATTGGATGAACTTGAATTTATTATAGAACCTTATGGTACAAACAATGTTATTTATTTAATGATAGATGATTTTCAGTTTGAAGCTGACGCCTCCCTGCCCGTTGAACTGCTCTCCTTTTCAGCAATAGGTAAAGGCAATTCTGTAGAGTTGCAATGGACCACCGCCAGCGAATCCGATAATCTCGGGTTCATCATCGAGCGCAAAACAGATAAATCCGACTGGCAAAAGATCGCTTCATACCAATCCGATGACAGAATGGCGGGACAAGGAACAACGTCTTCCCCGTCTGATTACAGTTTTACGGATGCAAATATTACAGCAGGAGCAGATTACAGTTATCGATTGTTTGAAGTCAATATAAACGGTGACAGGAACGAGATCGGAACAACATCTGCTAAATCAACTGTGCCTTTAACTACACAGTTGTTCGCAGCGTATCCCAATCCTTTTAATCCAACCACAATGCTCAAATACCAGTTAGCGATAGACAGCCATATGACTCTCGCTGTTTATGACATATTGGGCCGCCAGATCAAAATGCTGGCCGATCAGCACCAGGCCGCCGGTGAATATACCATCCAATGGGACGGCTCAACGGATTCAGGCGTAACAGCAGCAAGCGGGACTTATCTGGTTCGTATGCATACAGCACGTTACCATCAGAGCCAGAAAATTCAACTTTTAAAATAACTATCTCCCTCCCTGGAATCGATGATTCCGGGGAGGTTTCTTTACACACCATTCACAATTTAAATACTATCAGAACCCTGAATTAAAGTTTTTCAATTCATAAACCAATTATCCGCAAAATACAATTTTTTCTCGAAAAATCACCTTTCAACATCTCAAATGCAACATAATCTCTGCATTTTGAAACATATGTGCTTGTTAGGGCATCAATATATTCCATATCTTTACATCAATTCAGTTGCATTTGTATATGAATAAATTGGTCCCTCCAATACAATTCCTGTTAATAAAACCGGGCAAAATTAAGGGGACTGGTTTGACAATTCCAAATTCAAAAATCAAACAGGAGGGTTTATGCAAGAAAACAATGATTTTATTGGAACCATTAAACTTTATGCCGGGAGTTATCTACCCAAGAACTGGATGTTCTGTAATGGTGATATGCTAAAGATTGTAAAATACACAAAACTGTATTCTATTATTCATATAAAATATGGAGGGGACGGTCATGAATATTTTGCTTTACCTAACCTAAATGGCAGAGCAGTAATGGGAGAAGGCAACTATAATCTTGCAACCTATCTGGGAAAAGAAAAATCTAATCTACAAAAATATCATACACCGTCTCATAGCCACTCTGTATTTTGTGATGTTAGTGATACAACAAAATCTTTCGAGCCCCAAAACAATATTTTCGCAAAACCAAACCTTGAAAACATTTTATGTTATTGCGCAGAACATGATAACAAAACAATGGGAGATGAGATAATAAGCCAGGAAGGTGGTATCAACGGGCACTCTAACATGCAGCCTTTTTTGGCTTTGCATTATATCATATGTGTTGAAGGTACATATCCTCATGAACAGGAACCAGTTGAATAAATTCAGGAGATAAAAAATGGCAGGTTTAAACAGTTTTCTGGGAGAAATTGCACTTTTTGCTGGCCCCAAAATCCCTACCAATTGGGCAATTTGTGATGGATCACTATTATCCATTTCAGATCACAAGGCACTTGCAGCCCTAATCGGCAACAATTTTGGGGGTGATGGCCGAACTACAATAGCATTGCCGGATTTGCGCGGATGTATACCGGTTGGGACCGGTCAAGGAGAATCGTCAAACTTCAATCTTGGGAATCATGGTGGATATGAAAAAATAATATTGGAAAGAGATCAAATGCCATTACATAATCACCTTTTACAATGTACTACAACACCAGGTAGAACAGGTTTGGTTAATGATCCTGAAAATAATTATCCGGCACAAAACAGTAGTTCTAACAAATATCATTTTTATAGAAAAGATAAAGATGTATTAATGAAAAAAAATATGATTGGTATGACAGGCGATGGCGAGGGTCATGAGAATATGATGCCATTTTTCTGTTTAAATTATATTATATGTATAAATGGTATCTTTCCCCCAAGGCATGAATCTGAAAACAAAGGAGAACATGATGGCCAGTGAAACCAGTTTTATGGGTACAATAGAAGCATTCCCCTACAATCTGTACGGAGAATTTATTACTACAAATTGGAAATATTGCGATGGCCGTCTGTTAAAAATTACAGAATATCCTGAATTATTTGCAATAATTGGAAATCATTTCGGAGGAGATGGGGTCAACAATTTTGCAATTCCGAACCTGAAAGACAGAGTAGTGGTTGGAGTGGGTAAACGAGCGAAACTAACAGCACGTACTTTGGGAGAAACAGGGGGGGCTAGTGAAGTAACTTTAACCAAATCTCAAATACCTTCCCATAATCATTCGGTATTTTGCTCTAATAAAGATGCAGACAACTTGGAAATTGAAAACAATTATCCTGCAAAAATAAAAGAAATGGATGAAAAGTATGATGATCTAAAATACTATTCCTCTCCTTCCATCTCTTCAACAACAATGGCCCCAGGTGTAATTATATCGTCCGGTGAAAATCAACCACATTCCAATATTCAACCGGTTCTAGTACTTCGATATTATATTTGTGTAAATGGTGAAAATCCATTTTAAAAAGTATTAGTAAACAAGAGAAAGAAAATGAAAAAATTAAATCAAACAATTTTTCTGGTATTTGTAATAATTACTACTTTAAAGGTTTACAGTCAGGGTTTGAAAATTACCGGAATCACTACTCCTGCAAATGTAAACGGCACCTATAGTGTACAAGGTGTAGATAGTGATGGTTACAAATACTGGATGGACGTTGACGGAAATTACGTCTATTGTGACTGGTACGGCGGCGTTGAATACTGGAATATTGATACCAACTATAATGATGATGATGATATTTTATATTTCGTAGAATATAGAGATCCGGAGGCACCCCCATCTGAACCGCCAGCTTCGGGGTGGGTTTTGTGGGGTGAAGCAACCGGCACTCCTCTGGTTACTGTACTTTGGCCAGAAATATCTGTATCCGGTAATGGACAAAACATTAAAAACAACGATCCTTTACCATCGCTTACCGACAATACAGACTTTGGTGATGCCGATATTACATCTCAAACAGTAGTTCACTCTTTTACTATATCTAACAGTGGGGTATGGCCATTAGGATTAACAGGCGCCCCCCTGGTTGAGATTGGCGGTACTCATGCTGGTGATTTTTCTGTCACTCTTGATCCCAATTCTGAAATTGGTATAGGCAGCTCATCAACCTTTCAGGTAACCTTTGATCCTACTGTACAGGGAACACGCTCGGCAACAATTACAATATCCAACGATGATCAAGACGAAAGTTCCTTTAGCTTTTCCATACAAGGTACAGGACTGGATGGAAGTTTGCCTGTCGCTTTACAATCCTTAACTGCAGTTTCTACCTCAATGGGGATCGATATCGAATGGATCACTTCCAGCGAAAGAGATAATCTCGGTTTTATTATCGATCGTAAAACCGATGATACCCATTGGCTGCAGATCGCCTCGTACAAAACCCATACGGAATTAACGGGTCAAGGTACTACCTCTTCCCCATCGCAATATATTTATACAGACAAGAATGCTTCAGCGGGAATGAATTACATCTATCGTCTCACCGAAGCCAGCATAACCGGAACAATAAACATTATTGGTACAACATCTGTTAACGAAACAGTGCCTGTTTCCACACAATTATTTACAGCCTATCCAAATCCGTTTAATCCAACCACAACGCTCAAGTATAATTTAGCAAAAGACAACCACATTACCATGACAGTTTATGATGTTTTGGGTCGTCAGATCAAACAGCTGATTAACCAAAAACAGCCTGCAGGAGAATATTCGGTCCAGTGGAATGGCTCTACAGATAGCGGTCAGCTTACCCCAAGCGGTACTTATCTGATTCAGATGAATACAGGGAACACAACTCATTCACAAAAAGTATTGTTTATCAAATAATATTTTATAACAAAATTTGTATAGCTCTTTCGGAAAATACCGAAAGAGCTATACACTTTTCTAAAATAAATTTTGTTATGAAAAAATAGTTATTATTTTTCAACCAGCTTTGCATGATAATGCTCAAAATTCTTGATAAAAAAGGACGGAGTAACACCGGTATACTTTTTAAACGCTGTTACAAATACTACCCGATTGGCAAAGCCGGATTGTGATGCCAATGCTTCCAGTGTCTGATTTTTTGTAAAACCCTCAGCAATCAGGTGTATAGATTCCTGTATACGCAAGCGATTAATATAGGTAGGAAAGTTCATATTGTAGGTATTATTTATAGCTGTAGATAAATAGGTTCGATTAGTAGATAAATAGTCTGCTGTTTTTTGAATATTCAAATCAGGATCAAGATATATTTTTTTCTCATTTATTAATTCGTCCAACTGGAAAAGTAGTTGAAACGTGCCCTCTTGCTGTTCAGTATCTTTTGGCAACTCATTAAATCGGGTTGATACAGATTGTTTTTCACCTTTTAATTCTTTTTCCATTGCATTATCAACCATTTTCAATTTTGACAGATAAAGACGCCTGTATAACAGAACAACAATCACCAAGGCTAATAATATAATTGCTATGAATGAAAACAACCATAATTCCTGACGTTTGGCAGCTTTCAACTTTTCTCTTGTAAGTTTATGATCTTTTTCTGCCAGTAAAAGTAACGAACGAATAGAGTGATTATATTTCATTAAAGAATCATTTACAACTGTATATTTTTCCAAATGCTGTAAAGCCAATTGGCGTTTACCTTGCGCTTTGTATATTTGAGATAGCAATAAATTAACTTCAGTTTTAAACCGCACAGCAGCTTGTCTTTTTTTACCATAATCTAATAAAGCTTGTACCTGTTCCAATGCTCCATCTGCATCCCCCTCTTTTAACAATAGCATACTTTTCCAAAACAAAAGTTCCTGGTGAACATCAGTATAAAATTGATCTTGTGGTATAGATAATATTTGCTGTAAATAATTTCTGGCTACATCATAGCTTTCCTTTTCGATATTTACTTGCATTAATTTCACCAAAATATAAGCAATGATATTATTTTTTTCAGGAACCATCAAATATTGTCTGGCTTTTTCTAATGACTTGCTAAACCAGTTTTCTGCTAATTGATAATCAGATGTTACTATACCTATTAAACCCATATTGTTCATGAGAACAAAAGGTCGCCAATAATTCCATTTGTCCTGCTTTACAAACTCTTTATAAATATTTTGGTAGGCAGTCAATGCTTGTTCATACATACCGGTTCTATAGTAAATATCTCCCAATAGGTTTTCAATATTCAGGTATTCTTCACTGCCAGGGCTGGGACTGAATTCATCTCTCAATATTAATAAGCTTATCATTGCCGAATCATACTGGGCTTTTCCCATAAAATAACGACAACGCCTTTCCTCCAACCATGCTAATTCTTTAACAGAGTTTAATCTTTTCGCAATTTCAAAGGCTTCATTCATATAAAGTACTTTGATAGAATCCGGATAGATTACCGGATAAACCAACGAACGAATGTGAGCCAACTCGTCCCTCTCCTTAGTGATGGCAAAAAGACGATCGGCATATTCCTTTTTAATTTCATAGTCATTGATACGTTCCAGTTCAAAATATAATGTATCAATTTCCAAACGGAATTGTTCAATATTCAATGTATCCAAACCACGTATCTGAGCGTCAAAATCAAATGTGTTTGATTGAGCAGTTGGGGATCCCAGGAGGACAAAACAAAACATAAAAACAAACTGTATTAATAAACTGAATTTTCCCAAATCATTCACTCCATATATTTTATCAATACCGTTTAATCTTTATCATTAATGTAAAGTTTTACCAATTTTAACAAATACAATTATGTTGTAAATATAGAAATTTTTTAACTTTAAACAAATTAATATAATTTTTATATCAATGGGTAAAAATACAAAACAGTATAAACAAAAATGGCTAAACATTATATTATTTTTACCGTTTTTCTTGCGGATGAACTAACTTGAGCCCTACCGTGCTGTACTTTTCTCAGCAAGAATCTAAGGAATGATGCTTGCTGGAGAATTCTGGGTACATGTCATGAATAGATCAACCTGACTAAAAAATGACAATCAAGTTCAAATTTCAAGATCAACACAACAAGTCAGGCTCCAGACTTGAAGAATGAGGGAAAGAAAATAGCATGAAACACAATTTATTAAGAATTACACCTGTCAATTTTTGTATGACAATTGCAATCTATATTTTCAGTACAACAATGATGATTTATGCTGAAAGAATTGTAATAGTTAACGGAGATTTTTCATTGGGAAATTCTGGCTTTTCAAGCGGTTATACTTTTATTGCAGACCAGGTTGGTATTAATAATGAACTTGGACCTGAAGGTTACTATAGTGTAGGATACAGTGCATATGACTTTCATAGCGCATGGCTCAGCGGAACTGACCATACTACTGGCGATGGTCTCATGTTCATTGCAAATGGATCCGCAAACACCTCAACAGTCGTATGGCAGGGAACACCCAGTCAGGATTTAATTTTAGGCCAAACATATGATTTCTCTGCCTGGGTTATGGATGTTTATAATGATGGAGCCCACGCCTCTTTGACATTCAAAGCCGATGCTGAAGTCATTGGAACTATTACGTGTCCTAATTATCAAACCTGGAACCGTCTCTCGGGTTCTTTTACAGCGGCTTCTTTACGGCCAACGCTTACCTTAACTAATGCACAATCCGACAATTATGGCAATGACTTTGCAGTAGACGATTTAAACATTTACTATGAAGGCAGTACAACGCCTCCCACAGAAACGGTGCTTACAACAACCGCTGCAGTATCGGTCACTCAAACCTCTGCTACACTGGGAGGTAATATTACCTATGACGGTGGTAATTCAATTACTGAACGAGGTTATGTGTATTCTGCTACAGATACAAAACCTTATATTGGAGATGCAGGTGTCACCCAGTTATCGGACGGCAGTGGTACTGGCGAGTTTGATGAAATCATTGGTTCTCTTTTACCCGGAACCACTTATTATTTTCAGGCATATGCAACCAATACTCAGGGTAATGCTTATGGCGGTGTGGAAAATTTCACCACATCCAATGCTACAATTACTTTTACTGACGGCAGTAGCTATACACCAACAGTTACGCCGGGGAGTTCAGATCAGGTTCTGGGCCGTTTGCAGCTGTCTGCTGATGTCACCGGGGCATCAGTAACTGATTTATCAATCCAGCTCAACGGTACCAGAACCGGTCTATCAAACCTTAAATTGTGGGCATCCGCAGATGCCGTTTTCGGATCAGATACCCAACTGGGATCGACTGTTGCAGCCGATCCCAGTGACGGTAGTTCTGTGACCTTTTCAGGATTCACCAGCGCAATAAGTACCAGTAACGTTTATTTCTTTCTCACTGGTGATATTGCATCTAATGCCACGGGTGCGGTTCAGGGAGTAATTGTAAACAATAGCAGTCTGACCTTAGACAAAGGTGCACTAGACGGTTCAATCAGCAATGCGGCTTTATCTAACGGTGATGCATCATTGCCAGTGGAACTGGTATCCTTTACAGCATCCAGCCAAGGTAACGTGGTAAAACTAGAGTGGGTTACGGCTAGCGAAAGAGATAATCTCGGATTTATTATTGAACGCAAATCAAAAGATTCTGCATGGCAGCAGATCGCTTCATATAAATCCAATACAACACTTACAGGACAGGGAACAATCTCGTCCCAATCACAATATCATTTTATTGATACCAGTATTAAATCAGGAATAGATTACAGTTACAGACTTTTTGAAGTCAATATCAACGGAGACAGAAAAGAGATCGGAACAACATTTATTAAATCGTCAGCTGTACCTTCAAAAACACAATTATTCGCAGCGTACCCAAATCCATTTAATCCTACTACCAGACTTGAATATCATTTAGCAATAGACAGCCAGGTAAGTCTTTTTGTATTTGATGTATTGGGAAGAAAAATTAAAACACTGGTCAACCAGCAGCAGGCTGCGGGTGAATATTCTATCCAATGGAACGGTACTAATGATAATGAAATTTCTGCACCCAGCGGAACTTATTTAATACGTTTGCAAACAGAATCCGTAACACAAACACAAAAAATCATATTCCTGAGATAAATTATTTAAAACAAAAGATGCATTAAATAATAACAATAGTTATAAATTGGCACAAGAATTGATACATACAAGAAACATATCATATTCATAAATATTAAATATCTTTTATTTTTAAAACATTTGAATCAAGCTTGAAACTGTCAGTAGATTTTTTCTTTTAAAATTATTTTTATTTGTAATATTAAATCAGTATTTTTATCAGGTTGAATATTAAAACAACAAAAGAACAAAATCAAAAAATTCACTTTTACTTTATAACTAATATCTAATGAACATGTACTATCTGACAAAGCCTAAGAAAGGAGTTATGAATGAGGAAAATTGGTACTATTTTATCTATTCTGGTTCTACTTTTATGGAGCACATCAAATGCTCAAAATTATGCTCTAGAATTTAACGGCTCTAGTAATTTTGTTGCAATACCCGACCATGACAACCTCGATTTAACGGGTGACTATAGCGTTGAAGCCTGGATCTATTGTCACAGCTTTACATCAGGAAACGGCATTATCTCTAAATATCAAACAGGCGCAGCTGATGGATTTGTAATTCGAATAGGAGACAACCAGAACATAAGCTTTGATGGATTACAAAGCCCAACGAATTCACTAACCGCTAATACGTGGCACCATGTTGCTGGTGTTGTAAATAGTGGTGTATGCTATATTTATATTGATGGCAGCCTTAAAACATCTTCATCATCAGGCTATTTGGTCACATCGGCAAATTCCGATCCGTTGTGCATTGGTGTAGATTATACTACCAGATTTTTCGACGGCCTTATTGACGAAGTCAGAATCTGGAACGATGCCCGTACTGTGACAGAGATTAATAACAACAAAAACATAGAGCTTACCGGTTCCGAATCAGGCCTTGTTGCTTATTATAAAATGAGTAATGGCAGCGGCACCACACTGACAGATAATACTGGTAATGGACATACCGGAACAATTACCGGGGCAACCTGGACAGTGGCTAACGATCTCTCTCTCCCTGTGGAATTAATGTCCTTTTCAGCAAAACCTGAAAACAAATCAATCATCCTGGAATGGGCAACCGCAAGCGAATCTGACAATTTGGGATTCATACTTGAACGTTGCATGGAAAACTCGGATTATGAACAGATTGCCTCTTACAAAACACACTCGGATCTGACTGGAAAAGGAACAACCTCCTCCACTTCTCAATACAGTTTTATAGATAACAATGTAACCGTGGGAAAGGAATACACTTATCGTCTCTCCGATGTCAGCTCAGATGGCAACAGGAGTGAAATCGGGAAAACTGAGGTTAAGGTTTCAGCTATCCCAACAACAACTCAGCTCTTTGCAGCATACCCCAACCCATTTAATCCATCCACCACACTCAAATACAATCTGGCAAAAGATGGTCATGTAACACTTGGCGTTTTTGACATGTTGGGACGTCAGATCAGTTTACTTAATGATCTATATCAGACCGCTGGTGAATACTCGGCACAGTGGGACGGTTCAACCGATTCAGGGATCATGGCTCCCAGCGGTACCTATCTGGTAAGATTGCAGACAGGTAATCTTTCTCAAATCCAAAAAGTAATATTAATTAAATAGATCATAATGAATTGACAGGAAAAGAAGACCTTGTATCGGAACATTTGTTCCGGTACAAGGCTCTCATTATACAAATCTTTAACTCTCTATCTATCTTCCACTCAATAAACTACCTTTAGAAATCAGACTCTTGCCATAATTATTAAAAAATTAAATTTTTTTCGTAAATAATTATCTTAAAAATTATATAAAGTAAAAATTATTTTTTTTTTATATATAGAAAATTTAATAAATTAATATTGTATAATAACTTTTATTGGCATATTTATTGTTAATCAATAATTACAAAATTTTTCTATTCACATTTAATTCAAAACCAAATTTTAAAATTGTGGAGATAAACAATTGAAAAGAATAATACTTTTAATTCTCATCTTGACAGTTGCGGCAATAGCCCAAAATTATTCTCTAGTTTTTAATGGAACTGACGATTATGTACAGTTCTCCAGTTCACCGGCATATACGGAAACAATAACCATTGAAGCCTGGATTAAAACCACCAGCACCGAAGCCTTGAACGATTTTATCAGTTGGGGCAACACTTCTGATGGCAGCAATGTACAGTTTAGAATAACTTCAGGTGTTCTTGAATTTGGTACGCATCCGAATGGTGGCTCCTGGATTTCTACCGTAGGTTCACAATCAATCATTACAGGTGAATGGGTGCACGTAGCAGTAGTTAAAAACGGTGAATCCGTTCAATTGTATGTTAACGGCATAGCAGACGGCAGCGGCACAAACAGCAATGTAACAAGTGTTGATTTCATGTGTATAGGCAAATACACTAAAGAGGATATTTATTTTCCCGGTAATATCGATGAAGTACGCATCTGGAACGATGTCCGCACCGAAGCTGAAATCCGTCAAAATATGTATCGTGAACTACCAGCCCCCGCATCGGAAACCAATCTGGTGGCTTATTATCAATTCAATGAGACATCGGGAACAACATTATCAGATTACAATGGCAACTATGATGGTGCGTTAACTAACATGGCGGGTACCGAATGGCAAACATCGTCCGCAATGTATGGCCCCAAAAACTGTCTGGATTTTGATGGAACCAATGATTTCATCGAAGCGACAATAACGTCATCGTCTTCTTCAACGGTAACATTAGAATATATGATCATGTTCAATTCACTTACCAATCAACAAAACATGGTTTATCTTGCCCAAGCGCAAAGCGCAAATTGTAGAATTGTCCCCTACAAAGATTCCGCGAATGAAATAAATTTATTTATTAGTGATGCATCCGCTAACCAGGTTGTTGTCAATTCAGGATATACTGTAAGCGCGAATGTTTGGTATCATTTGTGTTTTGTGTACGATAACCGGGAAACCAAAATCTATATCAATGGCAAATTAGAGGCATCGGAGACAATCACCTCCAACTTTTCATTGGATGGTTCAGACTATTTATGTTTAGGCTCTGATAATGGTAACACGTCGTTCATTTGCTCCGTTAAATTTGATCAGGTACGTATCTGGAACACAGCTCGCTCAGCTTTAGAGATCCGTGAAAACATGTGCAAATCCCTGACAGGTAATGAAACGGGTTTAATCACTTATTACACTTTTGACAATATCAGTGGTACTATACTACCTGACTATACAGGAAATGGCAATAATGGAACACTGACCAACATGGACGGATCAACAGATTGGGAAGCGTCTTCAGCCTTTAATACTTGGCTTAATACTCCATCAACAAACTGGTCAACGGCGGAAAACTGGTCAAACGGGATTCCGGTAGTGGGAGACAATGTCGGGATTTATGACTATGGCAATGGATACAGTGAACCAGACATCCCTGCCTCCCAGTCATTCCATAATCTTTATTTGGGAAGCAATACAAGTTCATCACTAACTTCCGCTATGACTGTTAATGGCAGTTTGATTCTTGAAAGAAATCTCGATCTTGCTGGAAACACAATCACACTAGGCGCTTTAGGCGAATTAATTGAAGATGCCGGGTATTTATACGGTTCAAGCGGTACCATTACCACAACACGCAGTTTGAGCAATATTGATATGGATGTTGCCGGATTGGGAGCAGTTATTACCGAAGATGGAGACCTGGGAAGCACAACCATTACCAGAGGGCATACTGCACAGGGTACAAGCGGAATTGAACGTTATTACCAAATCACTTCCAATAATGCACCAACAAACGCAACTCTTGTTTTCAATTATCTTGATACAGAATTGAACGGTACAACCGAAGCGGATCTGGATTTGTACAAATCAGCAGATGGCAACAGTTGGACAGAACAATCCGCAACATTGAATACGAGTGCAAATACTTTAACGTTGAGCGGAATAAACAGCTTTTCATATTGGACAGCCGGTGATACCGGGTTTGGCGCCAATATTCATGTACAGGTCAAAGTCTTTCTTGAGGGACCGTACAATGCAGACAATGATGCAATGGCTACAACGCTTAATACAAATGACATAATCCCAACCACTGCACCTTATGCTCAAGATGCCCGTACCATTTCTTCAATTCCAGCAGATATTGTGGATTGGGTGCTGGTACAAATCAGATCAACCGCAGACGGCAGCACTGTGGCTTCCAAAAGCGCATTGCTCCACAAAGATGGACGAATTGTAGGTGACGACGGAACAACTTCATTTATCGAAATGGAAGCCGACGCGGGAGACTATTTTATCGTCATCAAACATCGTAATCACCTTGCTATAGAAAGCGATGAGGTACATACACTAAGCACAAGCGGTAACACGTTATACGACTTTACAGTAAATGGATCCACTGCTTTTGACAAATATTACGGTGGAGACGCTGCGGTTGTAGAAACAGGCGTTTACGGCATGTATGCAGGTAATCCCAATGGTGATGGCCTGATAACTAATGCAGATAAAGATCCGGTCAATACAAACATGGACGCCAGCAACTATCAAAATGGTGATATTAATATGGACGGCCTGGTAACGAATGCCGACAAGGATTTTATTAACACAAACATGGACAAAGCTTCGTCAGTGAATAATTAAAAAGGATTTATCATGAAATTTGTTAAAACATTTTTGATGACAGTATTATTAGTGACCCTGTTGGGTTTCGCTCCATCTTTTGCACAAACTGTTGACCTGACTATCAGCAACCAACAAGTTAGCGGTGGTTATTTATACTTTGATATTGTACTTGAACGTACCAGCGCATGGGCTGCTGATTATTTAGGCGATTGCAGTTTTTACTTTAGTTATAACACCAGCGCACTGAGTAATCCATTTGTTTCATCACAGCATGCAAACCTCACTTCGGGTAATGGTTATACTATAACATATGGCACAAACAATCCTTATGTATATGTTACCATCAACTATGGGTACAGTCTAACTCCAATGGCCATTGCACAAAGTACAGATTATACACTTGTTACAGTCCGCATGGATATTGATAACCCCGCTGCAAGTTCTAATCTGGATTGGAATACAACTGCATCTGCTGTGCTGGATGTAGCTGACCAGTCCACCACCGAATCGTATTACGGTGGCAGCGATCTTACACTTCCAGTAGAGTTGTCGTCCTTTACGGCAAATCATAAAGGCAATACCGTAAGCCTTACCTGGACTACTGAAAGTGAAAGCAACAATCTGGGATTCATCCTAAAACGCAAAACAGCAAATGCTGAATGGAAAGAAATTGTATCTTTTCGGTCAAATAACGAGCTTGTTGGAAAAGGCACAACCTCTTCCCCATCACAATACAATTATACAGATGCTACTATATTAGCAGGAGAATGCTATACCTACTGTTTATATGATGTATCCAGTAATGGTGAGGTCACCGAAATTGGCTCTCTCTTTGTTGAAACATTGATATCACCAAAATCAACCCGACTTTATGCTGCATACCCCAACCCGTTTAATCCGTCAACAACCTTGAACTATAACCTGGCTCAAGACAGCCATGTCACCATGACTGTTTACGATGTACTAGGACGACAGATTAAGCTATTAAACGACAAACACCAGTCTGCCGGAGAGTATTCGATCAAATGGGATGGATCAACTGATGCTGGTATTACCGCACCCAGCGGTACATATTTGGTCAGAATGCAGTCAAATGGTTACAATAATACCCAAAAAATTCTATTTTTAAAATAACATTCAAGGCAGCCAGCAAACAATACTGGCTGCCATTTTCCTACTTGCTTAAAATACCATTCTATCATTAAAATCAGCAATCAGTAATGACAATAATCACAAAAACTCGACAAAGCTGCTACTGAAATAAAATCTACCAGCAGACAAGCGAGTCACATCCTATATGGATTATGCTATTGTCTCCCCGGCCCAATAAGGGGTTAAAACCGGGGCATCTTTATCTATTCGGAATATGAACCGGGTAAAATCTTTATATTATCATTGAGAGATATAATCGGTAGGTGTAAGGCCAAAATATTCTTTGAAACAATGACGAAAATAATCCGCACTACTGAAGCCTGTGGCATATGCAATTTCTGAAACCGTATTTGATTTCTGAACCAGCATCTGAACGGCCCGTTTCAATCTAATGGAACGTATAAAACTACTGGTAGATTGCCCGGTAAGTGCCTGTAGCTTGCGATGTAATTGCGAACGGGAAAAACCAATCTCGTGACAATACAATTCTACTGTAAAATTGGTATTTTCCAAATTAGCTTCAATAATTTCAACCGCCCTTTGCAAAAATTTTTCATCTGAAAGATTGGTTGACAAATCGTTAAAGGGTATATTGAAATCTTTTGAAAATCGTTCGCGCAATTTACGTCTTTGCTCAATCAAATTTCGACTTCTTGTTAAAAGTTCTGCCTCTTCAAAAGGTTTAATCAGGAAATCATCTGCTCCCAGTTGTAATCCCTCAAGCTTACTTTCACTGTTAGAACGCGCTGTTAACAAAATAAAAGGAATATGGCTGGTACGTACATCAGCTTTTATTTTATCACACAACTCAAAACCATCCATTTCAGGCATCATTACATCACTAATTATCAGATCCGGTACATACTCAACCGCCAGAAAAAATCCGGTTTTACCATCCATTGCGTTCAAAATTTTATATTCATTCTGAAATATATTTCGGATATAGTTGCACATATCTATATTATCTTCAACAATAAGCAATATTGACAAATGCGTATCTGTCTCATATCCGGAATTTATTTCTTTATTTGGTGTCTCTGTCATCATTTTATCGTTGAATAAAAGAGGTTCAATTTCATTCACAACTTTTGAGTACTCTTGAACGGATTTATTATTATCTGTTTTTACAATTTCTTTATCCTTAAAATGGTCACATCCCCAAAGCAATTGAATGGTGATTGTTGTTCCCACACCAACAATGCTCGCAGCCTTGATCTCTCCATGATGCAGCAAAACAAGTTCACGGGTCAGTGCAAGTCCAATTCCACTGCCATGCGGATCACGTTCATAATTATTCCCTGTCTGATAGAACCTGTCGAATATATGAGGCAAGTGTTCCTGCGAGATTCCTGGACCGGTATCTCTGACCTGAATTTCCAGAACCTCTTTTTGAATGATATCAACAGTCACCTGTCCGCTTGGATTAGTGAATTTTACAGCATTAGATATAACATTCATTATTATTTTTTCCATCATGACAGGATCATAATATATAAAAATAGATTCCACACCGCTGTTACATTTCAGTTTAATATCTTCAAGCTTGAGTTGATGTTCAAAACATTGGCAAATACCCTTAATCATTGGAACTATATCGAGTTTTTGGACATTAATTTTGGTTTTGCCGGATTCAATTTTAGAAAGCTCTAACAGCTGATTGACCAGACACAATAAACGATTACTGTTTCGGATCTGAATTTTATATTTTTCTTGTATCCCGGGATCGTTTGTTTCTTTATAAAGCTGTTTTGCTGTTCCCAGTACCAGTGTGAGTGGCGTACGAAATTCATGAGAAATATTGGCAAAAAATTGTGATTTTATATGGTTGAGCTCTTGCCATTTTTCCGTTTCAAGAATTTTCAGCTTTATCTCATCTTTCATACGTTCTCTTTGAAGCTTTGATTCCATTACACTTTTGAACGCTGCTTCTTTTTGTTGGTACGTTTCTACATATTGTTGAACTATAATCCAGGTCAAACAGCCAACAAAACACAATACACCTACAGGTATAAAACTCATATTATAAGATGTTAAAACAACCCTTTGGGAAGTATAGTATATTATAGTTTCAATTGAATATGCCAGCAGGGCCAATAGTACGCCAACAAACAGGATTTTAACTTGCTTACCTCCCTTTTTTAAACTTTTATATATAAAAAAAGTACTGTTTAATACAAAAAAAGTAACCATCAAGAAAAAAAAGTTATAAACGATATCAAGATTAATTTTAGGAAAAATCTGTACCATAAATAATATAGATATCCAATATAGCACTGCAAATTGCCTAAACAGTTTGACAATTTTACCATATTTTTGTAATACCAGGGGTTCAATGATCAACATTATACCAATGGGTGCAGCTAGAAGCGAAAAAAGATCAAACATAAAAAAGAGATGTGGCGCATTAACCATATATTGCAAGTATAAAGAATTACTTGCAGTAAAAAACCCCATAGATAACAAAAACATAGAAATACCGAGAAAGAGCCGCGTATGTTGAAAAAAAACAAACATAATCAATACTGCCGCACCCAGAATCACAAATAAACCGGCAAGTAAAAGTTCATCAATATTCTGGTAAAACAAAGATTCTATAATATCAAACATGGGGGCCAGGATTACAGGTTCTACAATTCCGGTATATTGCCCGTTTGACCATATACGCAGGGTCAGCATTTTATTTGAGACATTCGGCGGCAGCTGAATGGGGTGCTGACGCCATCCGTAAAAATGGTCCTCACCAAGTGATTTAAAATTACCAAACTGGTATATTAATTCATGATCAAGATAGACTTGTACTTGCTGAGAAACTCCATTAATATAAATCCCGGCATTCTTTTCCTCCCATTCCGGCAATTGAATTCTCAACCATAGGCTTTTGCTTGTGTTTTTGATACAAAAATCATTAATATCATAAACTGTATTCCACCCAGGAGCATCCCAGTTTTCATCCAGCCAAACGAGAAATCCCTTTTCATTTATTGGAGAATCACCAACTCGATATTGCCAGCCTTTGTCCAGATTGACCAAATCCTTAACAGATTGACTCGCAAATCCCCCTTGATTGCTGCAAGAGTTTGCAGACAATAAAAGTAAAAAAAATATAAAAAAACCGTATTTGTACAAATTTTTCATTGCATAATTAGATTTTTAAGAATTTTAATTTTTAATATTTTCAACCTATTAATATTTTTTTTGAAATGCAAAAGGTAATTAACTTTTTATAAAAAAAAGGTGCTCCCGGATATATAAATCCAGGAGCACTCTATCATTTTATCTGATTTAACTTACTTTATCAACAAAACTTTTTGAGTTAGTCTTTTCTGTCCGGCCTTCATAACTACCAGATACATTCCCGAAGCTGCCTGCTGACCGGAATCATCCTTACCCTGCCAGATTGTTTGATAACTGCCAGCAGCCATTTTCATATCAATCAAAGTCTTTACTTTACTGCCCAACAAATTATAAACAGAAATTTCAACCGGTCCGTCTTTTGCCATATGATAGCTTATTGTTGTTACCGGATTAAAGGGATTGGGATACGCCATATCCAGCTCTGTCTTTTCCGGTATCTTTGACAGGCTAACATCAACCGTACCCAAAATATTCACCTGACCAGATGTACTTACTTCAGAAAGACGATAACTAACAGTCCCGGATTGAACATCAGAATCGGTAAAATTATATATTGTTTGTTTCGAGCTTGTTCCCTGCCCCATTAATTCCGCATGTGTGTTATAAGAAGCAACTTGTGTCCAGGTTTCCTGATCGTCAATGCTACGTTGAACAATAAAACCCAGGTTTTCAACTTCACTTTCTGTGGTCCAGCAAATGTCTACCACATTACCATTTTGATTCGCGGTTAAGGATGAAAGCTCTACCGGTAATGTAACATCGCTGCCACCGTAATACGATTCGGTGGTGGACTGGTCAGCTACATCCAGCACAGCAGATGCGGTCGTGTTCCAATTCAGGTTTGAGTTTGCACCAGAATCATCTATATCCATACGAAGAGTAAACAGGGTATAGTCTATGTTTTGTGATATAGCCATTGGCGTTTCACTAAAACCATAGGTAATGGTAACATATACATACGGAGCGTTTGTTCCGGAAGTAATAGAATAGCCATTTCCTAAAGTAAGGTCCGCATGCTGCGAGGTGACAGAGGGGTTACTAAGCGCACTGTTGTTATAACTGAAATAAAAACTACAATCGCCCAAAAAATCTGCAGCCCAAGCGCTGGTGCGGTTGAGCACCACATCAAAATACAAATAACCACCGCTTACCTGTTGATTATTGATAGTCAAATCAACAGTTTGTGCAAATGCAGGCAATGTGCCCATCAGGGACAATAACAATACAACGATCATGATTCTTTTATCAAAGTTCATGGTATCTCCTTTATTCATTATTTACAGATGATGATGCATCCATATTTGAGTTGATAAAATCTTTATCGGCATTGGTGATTAAACCATCCATATTGGTATCACCTGTCTGATATCCGGTGGCATCAATGTTGGCATTTATTGGATCTTTGTCTGCATTGGTAATGATGCCATCGCATCCACAGTCTCCAACGTACATGCCGTACACACCTGCTTCCAGCGTAGCCGCGTTTGACTCTAAATAATTGGTTAAACTTGATGCAAAATTATATGTACTCATGGAACTGCTGAGCGTTTGTGCGGCGGCACTTTCCACACATAGGTGATTTCGATGTTTGATCACCATATAATAGTCTCCGGGCGCAACCTGTGATGAGAGATCAAGAATGGTTTTGCTGGTATCATCATCCACCAGGTAACCATCATTTTGTAAAAAGTAAGACCGGCCATATTCGGCAGCGCCGTCCTGCGTTGACCGCAGTTCTAGCCATACCCAGTCAACTACACTATCCGGCACACTGGAGACGGTGCGGCTATCGGAATAGGGGGATGTGGTGGGAATGCTGCCCGCCAATTCCGTGGTCATGACAGGATCGACAGCGTCCGCATCGTATGCGCCTTGCAAAAACACTTTAACGCCGGTCACTACCATATCATCACTGAGATAATATTGTTTGACCGTACCATTATCGCCTTCCGCATAAGCGCCCGCCATAAAATCTATATGACCATCATTATCAATATCACCCACACCGGCAATCGCGCAACCAAAGTGGTCATTAGTATCGTTTCCATATATGATGGCGTCTGCTATATTGTCTACAGTACTGCCGCCCAGGTAAACACAGGTTTGGCCTGATAAACGATTTTTAGTCTGATCGCCTATTACAATGTCGTCAAAGCCATCGTCATTAAGGTCGCCTACATAACCTATATCAAGATCATAACTGTAATCCTCGTACATAAATTTGAACTCAAGATCACTACTATAATCATCCGAGTTATTACCCAGAATCAAGAACACGGAACTTGAATCATCAGGGCCTTTTTGGTTGGTTACCATTATATCATCAAATCCATCATTGTTTACATCGCCTACAAAGCGTGCTTTATGTCCCCATCTGTCATTATTGTTCGGGCCGGTTATAAGTCTATAGCTGCCAAAGCTAAATGAACTACCACCCCTGTAAATGTAAATATATCCATCCAAACTCCGTGAACTAATGATAACGTCATTATGACCGTCGCCGTTAAAATCTCCGCCGCTGCTAACTGAACTGCCGTAATATTCTCCCAAACTGCCTTGCCAATGATCATCTGCCGTCCCATCTACTGTTTCCGCGCCATAATATAAATAGGCCCTGCCCGATCCAATATTGCAGCTATTTGTACAAATGATAAAATCATCGTACCCGTCGCTGTTTACATCACCCACACCATCAAGTGCATGACCAAAATTTCCGTTATATTGACCTTCCATACTTGCATCTGGCGTGCTATCCATATTGCTGCCGCCCAAATAGAGGAATGCTTTACCTCTTGAGCCATCATCACTTGCCCCTACCAATACATCATCATAGCCGTCATTATTTACATCTCCCGCACCGGCAACCGCGCAACCAAATTGTCCGCTCTTGGTGTAACCAACCAGTATGACATCCGCGGTATAGTCCATACCCGGGCCACCGTAATAAATATACGCCGCGCCTTTCTCGTCATAATTGGTGGCCCCTACAATCATGTCGTCATAGCCGTCATTATTCACATCGCCGGCGTTGGCAATGGATTTGCCAAAAGCGTTGTATTTACCGGGTACCATTCCCAGCTCATCCTGAATGGTCATATCTACCGTGTCGTCCAGGGGATTACTACCCTGAAAGGCATAAAATGTACTGTATACATTTTCAGCGGACCCTATGACAATATCATCATAGCCGTCATTGTTCATGTCGCCGCCGCCGGCAATGGTACATCCTAATTTTTCATCCTCTTCAGAGCCTTCCAAATAAAAATCGTCATATGTATCCATACTGCTTCCACCCAAAAAAACATAAACCATTCCCTCGTTATTTTCCCCTACAGCCGTAACTAAAATATCGTCATAATTGTCATTGTTCATGTCGCCGGCGCTGCTAACTCGGCTACCGAATTGTTCGTATGGATTGTTACCATCGATACTCACATCGGCGGTGGCGTCAAAACTTGCACTTCCAAAATAGATATAAATCCTGCCGGTTGTATAGTCATAACCATCACTGCTCACCACCACATCATCATAACCGTCATTGTTCACGTCCAGATTACCGGCCATTCCCCAGGAAAAATCATCATTTTCATTTTCACCGGTCAGAGTTTGTGCCGGCGTACTACTGATGCTGGCACCGCCTAAAAAGAGCTGTGCCTCCCCGGTATAGTTGTCTTTTTTACAAGCGCCAATGAGCACATCATCATAGTTATCGTTATTGACATCACCAGCGCCGCATACCCTTTCACCGTAAAGATCACCTTCATTATTACCGTAAAATGTATAGTCCGGTGTGCTGTTTAAAGTTGCCCCGCCCAGATAAATGCTGGCCATGCCGGTTAAATTGTTGTAGAGTGGAACGCCCAAAAGAAAATCATCATAGCCGTCATGGTTGACATCGCCCGCGCCAGCCAGGGAAATGTAATTAAAATTTTCCATATCCGTGTCAGGGTCCAGGACCAGGTCAGGTGTTGCATCCATACTGGTTCCGCCCAAATACACATAAATACGCCCCGCTCCTTCGTTATATCTGGGTGCTGAAACAAGCAGGTCGTCGTAACCATCATTGTTTAAATCACCGGCGTTGGCTATAATTTCAGCAAACCAGGTATCGGAATCTACAGCGTTCAGGGTAATGTCTACCGTCCCGTCCAGAGTGGGTCCCCCGTAATAGATAAAGACGCTGCCGTCGGTATTGGCTTCACCTGCTCCAATGACCAGGTCATCGTACGCGTCGCCATTGACATTGGCATAGGTAATAGAGCGAGCACCCCAACCGGCCACAACATCTGCATTGGCTTCGGTTATGGTTTGTACCAGGTTGGTTTGCGCGTAAAGTGAATGACCCATTACGGTCAAAATTACAAGGATAAGATTATTGAATTTCATTATTTTCTCCCTCTTTTCAATGACTGATATGTTTATGCAAAACAATTAATAGTTTTTTATCAAACTTGCTGTTATCACTTTTCTTTTTCTTTGCATTTTGGTTATCATGCGTATACCGTATACTCCATTCTAAAAGCGTCCCAACTCCACGAGCTATTAACAAATGGTTTGAAATCACTCTTGTTTTGGGCAATGTAAATTTTGTATCCTGATAGTTTATTTCCTGATCCTGAGACAGGGTCACTTTACATACAACTGCATCTAACGATTTATTTTGATACAATACCTTGCCCTTTTGCAGTCGTTCTATTTCTATATGCACCAGAGGCCCCTGACTTTGTAATCCTGTCAGTTCATTATGATAGCGTGACCGGGCTTGACACACAATTTTGGTTTCCATATCGAACAAATTATCCGGTACCAACATCATTGGCGGATCATAGATTGTAAATAACCGGGAGGAATCCGCGGTTTTTACACCGGCCAGCAATACATCGCCATTATCAAAGCGATAATACTCTTGCTGAACATTGCCGGATTGATGACATGCAATTTGGTCCACATGCCCTAAAATGGATATTTTCTCATTGAAAGCGAATAAAGATGTTGTTGAGGATTCGATTTTTATATTGTCATCCTCTAAAGGCTGTTTTGGTAATACCCAAATTCCGTTAACGGTTTCCAGCATTTGTGAGGTATCTGCAACATCTGTAAACCATTTTGTGTGTATCACGTTTGTACCGGAAGCCGCCCACCATTGAGGTGGGGCCGTTTTGTTACAACCACAGATTACAACTGCGAACGGCATGATGCTACAAAATAAATAAATGATGAAATTGTATCTGGTATCCACTTTATGATTCCCATATTTTATCCTTTCTACAAAGTCGGAAAGTGAAACCTAATCATTAAGATTTTTTATAATTTTTAATTTGTATCGATTAACAGGGGGAAAATGTATTACCAACCAAATTCCAGCTCTACACTCTTGCCATCAAACGCCAATCAATAATAGTCCCACAGTCTCAGAATAATTTAATTGAAACCTCTGAAATATTATTAGAATCAAAGGTAATAATTTACTAATTTGCTGTATGATAAAAAAAACTGGAGTTTTACATGGGTCGCAATAGAATAAACAATGAAGACTTGTTTACCACAGCAGCAAATGAAAATTTCAAAAAGCATATAAAAACCCAAAGCAAACAAGCTCTGGAAATTATCAAAGAAAAAATTGATTGGCAAAATTTACTTGAACCCATTGAAGAACGTATTGAACAATCAAAAACCAGAAAATCAAATGCAGGCAAGCCGTCATTTGATTTGTTAGTTATTGTTCGTTGTTTTTTATTACAACGTATCTATGGTTTATCCGATCCTCGCCTGGAAGAAGAGATTGCGGATCGACGTAGTTTTCAATTGTTTCTGGAACTGACCAGTGCGGATGCAATCCCTGACGAAACCACTATCTGCCGATATCGTGAACTATTTGCCCGTCTTGGTCTTGATAAAATACTGTTCCGGCAATTCAACAAACAGCTTGAAAAAATGGGTCTGATCGTTGGCAAAGGAACACTTGTTGATGCAACTATAAAACAAGCACAAGCGAAACCAGGAAGCAAGCGTGATCGTGATGCAGATTTCACAAAGAAACGTGGCAAAACGCATTATGGCTACAAAGGCCATATTGGTACAGATTTGGACAGTGATATTATTCATTCTGTAGAGTTTACCAGCGCAAGTATTCACGACACAAATCTTTTTCCGGATCTGATAACAGAAAAAGAAAATGCGGTGTTCGCAGATAAAGGTTACACGAACAAAGCCCGCAAGTGCAACCTGCGAGGCAAAGGAGTCTATTGCGGCATTCTTGATAAAGGATATAGAAACCGAAATTTGACATCAAAGCAGGTAAAAAGAAATAAGCAATTATCTAAAGTTCGGAATGCAGTTGAAAGACCGTTTGCCTTTATGAAGCAAGTATTAGATTATGATCGGTGCAGTTATTATGATATGGGCCGAAATCGTTTTGAATTTGTGATTGCAGCATGGGTTTATAATATCAGGCGTATGGTTACATTAACCACTTGAGCCATTTCGTAGGTATATAACCTATGTATTAGAGTAATGATAGTAAATTTTGTCAAAGAACAATTTTAAATGTTATAGATTTTATAAATATTTCATTCTCTTTGGAAAATTGAACTCAATTTATTAGTTCAATATGAAAAAATCCAATATTTCAGATGTTTCTAATTATAAAAAACTTATGGAACCAAGTACACATGTCGCAAAAACCAGTACATATGTCGCACGTCATAGGGTAATTGATTATAAACGGAATCGACCAACAGTTTTTTCAATCACCGGTAAAAAAAAAGGATATCCCCTTGCTCATTGAATGAAAATTCATTATAATCAATATATCACAAATCAGTATTGGGGTCGTATTTCAACTTGAGGGTAATCTCATGAATCGACAAACATTTCTTTTGTTATTTTGTACTCTTTTCATTACCGGTAATAGTTTTGGACAAGAGGTAAATGAAACCACCTCTGCATATGCATTGTGGGAGTTGAGTGATCCAGCGACAGAAGGTAGCGGACTAACCGTTTTGACCTCCGGCCCTATAGATGCAGTGGATCAGCAATTCGTTGGTATGCGCGTAAATAGTTACACCGGTGCCAAAAACAGCCAACGCAGCGACAACCGTCCCCCGGGTGGAGCCACACAATGGCCGGAGAATCAAACCGACATCATTGAATCGGTTTATACACAGTTTGCCGTATCCGCAATGAGCGGCACAGATCTCACAATCAAAAACACTTCTTTAAAAATTGGAGCGGACTATACCAACTATCTTAAAGCCCGTATTCTTTACTCACAGGATCCTGATTTCAATACATTTGAAGAAATCCCTGCTTCTCTTGTGCTTGAAAGCAACGGATATATATTACGTGCCGACTCGTTGCATACAGTATCCTTGAATTTAAATGTACAGATCCCTGGCGATAGAACTTTTTACCTGCGAGTCTATCCCTGGGTCCACAATCAAACCAGCGGCCTTACCGGTAAATATCTTTTATTAAAAGATGTCAAAATTAGTGGCACTGTGGAAGGTGAAATTGAATACGATTTAGCCAGTCTCTCTACGGAAGATGCTACATTTGTTTCCACCACTTATTGCACCTGCGGAGGTGATATTGAATCTGATGGTGGCGCACAAATTACTCAACGTGGTGTTGTTTGGAATACCACAGGTTCCCCCACTATCGAAAACAATCACACATCAGATGGAACCGGCTCTGGTGCCTTTACAAGTCATTTGACGGGCCTAACTCCCGGTACAGAATATTTTGCCAAAGCATATGCTATAAATGCCGCAGGTACTGCTTATGGAGAAGAAATTACATTCAAAACCCTTGATTCATTAGATGTTCCCTGGGTATTTACTGCCGGTGTTTCTAATGTACGTGTAGAAACCGCTGAATGCGGCGGCAGTGTTATTGACTGGGGCGGCGCCGAAATTACCGCGAAAGGTCTGGTGTGGAATACTACCGGCTCCCCTACTCTGGATGACAGTTATAACATAGAAGGTGACGGCATGTCAGCCTTTAACAGCTTGATCTACCCCTTGCAGGAAACCACAACCTATTACGTCTGTGCGTATGCTACCAATAGCGCCGGGACCGGTTATGGATCGGTCCGCGAATTCACTACTCTGGCTCCCCAACCGGATGTCTATAAAGTGGTTGACCATTCGGGCAATGGAGATTATACTACTGTTCAGCAAGCGTTTGATAACATTCCGGACAAATATACCGGTAATTATTATATTTATATCAAAAATGGAGTATATTACGAAAAGCTGCTACTTGACAGAGAAAAGCTCAATGTAACGCTTCGGGGTGAAAATGCGGACAGTACCATACTCACATTTGATGATTATGCTGGCAAAGCAGGCGGCACCTCCAATTCGTACAGCACAGCAATTGATGCGGATGACTTTACAGCAGTTAATATTACTTTTCAGAACACTGTAATGAATGACGGTAGTTTTGAAGACCAACAGGCGGTTGCTCTACGTGTAAACGGAGACCGGCAAAGCTATTATAACTGCAGACTGCTCGGATATCAGGACACTTACTATACCTGGGGTGGCCGGGGTACAGGCAGGACCTATATGAAAAACTGCTACATTGAAGGATCGGTTGATTTTATTTTCGGACGTAATATTGTGCTGTTTGATAGCTGCGAAATTCACATCAACCGAAACGGTGGAGCCCTGACAGCAGCAGCCACAGAAGCAGATTCCAAATTCGGTTATGTATTCAAAGATTGTATCATTAGTAATGATAATATTGGGTTTGATGGCAAAGAGATTTATACTTTTGTGCTGGGTCGCCCCTGGCAGGGAGCGCCACGCACGGTATTCATCAATACGCAAGAGCCTGCAGCTCTTTCACTAGTGGGATGGTCGGCCTGGAATGTGCCACCGGCATTATACGCAGAATACAACTGTTACGGTGAAGGTGCGGATACAACATATAGAACTCCTATATCCAGACAACTATCCGATGAAGAAGCTGCCGAATATACCCTTGAAAACATTTTTGCAAAAACATCTAATCCTCGTTTCAGCTATGACTGGGTACCGGAAGAGCCTCCTGTTTATACTCGCATCGATTCCAGAGAGAAGGATACGGCAATCCCCACTCGGTTTAGATTAGAGCAAAACTATCCCAATCCCTTTAACCCGACAACAACAATCAACTATGCTGTACCCTACAAATCAAATGTAAAACTGACCCTGTATAATGTATTGGGGGAAAAAGTTCGTGAACTTGTGAACGAACAAAAAGGAGCGGGAGTATACACCTACATGATGAATGCGGAGGATCTTTCAAGCGGCATATATTTTTACAAACTGGAAACAGGAAATTGTATTAAAATCAGAAAAGCTTTGTTTGTGAAATAAGGAAAATTTTCCGGTAGGTTTTGGAAAAAAGGCGGTTATTTCATATAGTATTTACTAGAAGTAACCGGAAGTCAAACAAAGATTTCAAAACTTACCGGAGGACAAATGTACAATACTCGTAGTAGTTTGTATGACAGGATATTAGAAAAAACACCCGAGCAAGTATTCATCAATTCTTTACGAAAAGAATTTGAATTATCACCGGCAGAAAGTAAAGGGATATTGGATTTAGCCAAGCAGTGTTTATTTGGCGAGGTTCCCCAGACAGTTGGTAAAATAAAATATATCTGCGCATCCACCAAGGCAAAACATGGCAAGCCCCTGGGTGAGCAGGAATTGAAAGAAGTAGAGTTAACACTGGATGCCGGTGTAGAAGATTTAAATGTATTAAAAGAAAGCGGTCCCAAGGCACTGCGCCAGTTAAAGGTCTTACGATTGACCGAAGAAGCCTGGGATCAGGAAGGTTCTTTGACACAAGAGGATTTGGCCCGGATCCTCCAGGTTACGAGCCGCACTGTACGCCAGGATATAAAGTCTTTGCAGACTGATGGCAACTTTATTCACACGCGCG
Source organism: bacterium (assembly GCA_963693055.1). Classification (GTDB taxonomy): domain Bacteria; phylum Zhuqueibacterota; class Zhuqueibacteria; order Residuimicrobiales; family Krinioviventaceae. The sequence continues at coordinate 1,349,566 of OY843751.1, read as the reverse complement.
GAACAGACCATGACATCGGTCGGAGCTTGTCACACAAAAGCCACATTATTGAACTGTATTTGCAGGGAGACACATACGATGCAATTATTCGTAAAAGTCGTCATAGCGCGTTTTCAATAAAACGATATGTGTGCAGCTTTGGCAGGCTGTTGTTATTACTGAATCATGGTATGCAGGATATCAAAGAGATCAGTCGGTTATTAGGCCAAAGTGAGCGTTTGACCCGTGAGTACCTGGATATTTTTGAGCATCATAAACAGGGTGACAAATGGCCGCCGATCTATGTAGAGTTATTGGAGCAATTAAAGGTGTTATACCCCTCGAAAAAAAAACAAACCAAGGAGGGGATCGATGAAGACTAAGCCTTTAAATCGTTATGAATCAATAGCTAAGCGTAGCTTTCAAAATGCGATTATTCGATTACTGGAAGAAAATTATAAAATGCTGGGAAGCCACAAAGTCATCCGGATGATTGCAGAAGATATTGTCGCATTGCAAAATGAATTTTATCCAGAGCTGGAAAAGAAAAGTTTTGGTCAGATTATCTGGCGGACAACCAAAGCGACAAACCGAAAGCCAAGTTATGGCACAAAAGCGGAAGATTATGAGGTTCAGACAGTTGTGCTACCGTTGGTAACAGATGCGGATATTGACAATCGTATCAAAAGCCATTATTCTTATCCCCCAAAAGATGGCAGTGCTAATTATGAAAAACAAACAGAACGGGATATTAAAGTAATGGCGCGGTTATGCAAGAGTGCGGCAGAACAGGGCGGCTGGTTGACAGGTGCAGAACTCAGTGTATTGTTGAATCGCTCATTAAACACTATTGGTCGGTATATGACAATTTATCATGAAACGCATGATGATATATTGCCGACTAAAGGAATGATGCTGGATCAGGGCAGTAAGCCGACGCATAAAGCCGCAATTATAGATTTGTACGAGCAGGGATATCCCGAACCGGATATCGCCCGGATTACAAATCACACAATTGAATCAACGAGTCGGTATTTAAAGAGTTACAAGAACGTAAAATCATTATTGGAAAAAGGTTTTAATTTAATGGAAATGGTAAGAATAACCGGATTAGGACGGAGTACAATATTACAATATCGTGATCTGGTTTATCATTATCATTCAGATTTAATACAAAAGAAAACTTGAAAATTTGAAAAGGAATTAATAGGTTAGGTTGTCATTGTTTTTCAGCTAACTCCAGTCGCCCTACGAGCTCCTTTCGTTAGCTGAAAAAATGAATAAATGTTCTAATCTTAAAAACAACCTACCGGAAATATTTCCTAAACGTAAATAAAACAAGTGCCAGTGATGCAATAAGTATCCCTGGCACGCTTTGCCCCTTACCTTTATCAAAATATAATTATTTAAAGTTTAGTGCATATGACCATAGGAATCATTGTTTTAATAAAAACAGAAATAAGGAGATTCTTATGGCAGATGTTAAAAATAATTATGGTTTAAAAAGACTCGAATCCAAGACAGCTAAAAACGCTATTGTCCAAAAACTGTCTCAGGATTTCAATTTGACTCCTATTATTGCCGAAGCTTACTATCAACAATTTGACCAATACTTTCAGGAACATTCCAACATTTCATTATCAGGAGGTGAAGTCGCTTATGAAGCTGTTGCCGCTGAAGAACCAGCCGGCAAACATATCAGATTAACCCGAAAGCTTACGGTCCGTCTCAAACTAATTGACTTTAATACAGATCTGCAAGCCCTGGCTAATTATGGCCTTGCCGGACTTAGACGACACCGGATCGCCCGTCTGACTCGACAAGCCTATGATCAGGGTGCTTTACTCAGCTATGAAGACCTGGCAATGCTTTTAACCACCAGTCCGGCCACTGTTAAACGTGACATTTATCATCTCCGTCATCACGGTATGTTTATCATGACACGAGGTATGAAACATGACATGGGTCCCGGACTGTCTCATAAAACCATCATTATTGATCTGTATCTTAAAGGTTATACCTTTTCAGAAATAGAACAAAAAACCAATCATTCTGAAACCAGCATCAAACGTTACCTCGCTGACTTTATGCAGATCGCCCTTTTATACAAGGAAAATTTCTCTCCGAACCAGATTCGACTCATTGCAAAGAAATCCGACCGCCTGGTGCGCGAGTATATCCAACTCTACCAAACCTATCTTCAACAAAACAATACGCGATTAAACGATCTGTTATCTCCTGCGGAACCTGGTGGCGACGCGAAAAAAAAATCCATTCCTCAACATCTATCAGGAGGCAAAGAAAATGAGTAAACCTTTGACTAAAGAACAAATTCAACTCAAAAAAATGAGACGACTTAAAGATAAAGATCTCAAGCAGTTACTACTGTACAACTTTTTGAATAGCTATGGCTATGACAAAGGAGCCATCACTGCCAATGCCATCATTGATGATATCCTTAAAATCATTGATGACTATTTCCTTGTCTCCTCTATTGATGATGACTTGCACCATATTCACTATGGGCAACTCGTCTGGATGGCTGTTCCTGTCGATGAATACCCCAAACGCGGAAAAAGTATTGCCGCTACCCGAATGAAACCCGTTGTCCTCTCTTTCATTACTGATCAGGATACTTCTCATATCGCGCATGGTTTTGATTCCAAAACTTTAAGGAAAAGACGCCTCAAACGTTGGGTTGATGAAGCTTTTGATCAAGGTGCTCTGCTTACTCAACTTGACCTGGCTATGTTACTCGGTGTCTGTGATGCCGTTGTCAGTAAATATGTAAATGAAATCCAAAAAGAAGGGCATCTCTTACCAACGCGTGGCAACATCCATGATCTTTCCGGCGCTATTACTCATAAACGCGAAATTATCACTCTGTATCTTGAGGGATATCTCACTCCCGAAATCGCTTTGAAAACCAAACACAGCAACGAAGCGGTTGACAGGTATATCAAAGATTACCATCGTGTTGAATTACTTTGGAAGCATGACATTAAAAACCTTGATCAAATCAGCCAGCTGGCAAGACTTTCCAAACGTGTCATACAACAATATGTTGATCTTTTGCCTGATAAAATTAAAAATCAAAGGAGTCAGTTGAATCTTTCAAAGAACAATTAGTTGCTTTTATATTTCCCTTTTATTACTTTCAGAATGACAGATCACCAAATTTATTAATGATCTGACGCTCCGTTGTATTTTTAGGGGGTTTTATAAATTTCTTTTTCTCCTCTGGTCATATGATACTATTTTACAAACATAACCTTTTGGGTCCGGGTAAAATTACCAGTCTGAAAACGAACGAGATAAATACCGCTCGAAACCTGGCAACCCAGATCATCGAGACCGTTCCATTGCAGATCAAAACTCCCCGCAGCCTGCTCACCGTTAAACAGTGACCTGACCTGCCTGCCCAGCACATCATATACAGCAATACTCACATATCCGTCTTTTGCCAGATCATACCTGATGGTTGTAGATGGATTGAACGGATTCGGATACGCAGGGTATAATTGCGTTGTCGTTGGAATAGATTCCACTTTAACCAATATAGATGCGAGTACATTTATCGCACCACTGGTATTTACATCCAAAAGACGGTAGGTATAGGTATTTCCGGGAGAAATCGTATCATCAATGTAGGAATATTCCGTTTCCGAGGGAGTTGTTCCCTGCCCTTGCAGAGTCTGACACATCTTGTAAGAATTGATTTCCTGCCAGTTGCTGTTTTCATCTCGTCGCTCAAGTATAAAACCCAGGTTGTCGCGTTCACTGGCGGTTTGCCATTCAAGTATCACTATGCCATTATCACAAACAGCTGTAAAGCTGTACAATTCCACGGGCAGGGCCACATCTTCTCCATTTAACCATGAGAGAAAGGGATAGCCATTGTTTATGGAACAACTGCAATCCAGGTCCCAAAAATCATTGTTGCCGTTAGCCGTTTCTGCTTCAAAATCCCAGTCCGCATCCGTAAATGTGGACAGGATTTTCATATCTGTTGTAGACTTGGGTATGCCTTTGCCGGTATCGTTACACCCTGTGGTTTCTAAATCGTAAAAGCAAAAAATCACATCGCCAGCATTAAAACCCACCAGACCACCCGAGGCAGAAGAACCGGAGACACTGCCTTTGGCATAACTTTTATTCAGGATGGCTGATGAGACATTTGAACCGGCAAGACCGCCCACATTTGATGTGCCGGAAACACTGCCTTTGGCATAACAGTTATTAACATCAGAGGAATAGTTGTTGTATCCCACCAGTCCACCTATATCGGTAGCGCCCGAAACACCAGTATTGGCAAAACACTGACCAAGCAGCCCACTGTTGTTGGACCCTGCCAGACCACCAACCTTGGCATTGCCGGAAACACTACCGTTAGAGTAACACTTTTTTACAGTACCGGCGTTTAAATTGCCTATCAAACTGCCCACATTATTGTTGCCGGTAATATTAACACTCAAGACCCCAAGATTTTTTATGACGGCATCGTTGGTATAACCAAACAGACCTATATTATTGGTACCTGACCTATCGATGGTCAGGCCGGTGATAGTGTAAGATTGACCGTCGTAATTGCCGGTAAACCATACAGAATTGTTACCGATGGGTGAAAATCCTACACCTCCATTCCAGGTACTGGTTGCCGAGGCATCAATGTTTGCGGTTTGTATATAATATTTGTCCCAGTGATTGGCATACAGTGACAACCAGGCAAGATTTTCCAGATTGGCAATCTGGTAGGGATCGCCGCTGGTGCCCTCACCGTCAGCAGGCGCTGCTGCTGTCCAGTTGAGTGATACACTACTGCCATCCTGCCAGCTCAGGTAGGGGTAACCGCTGTTTATTGCCTGGTTGTAATCCATGTCCCAGACATCGTTGCTGCCGTTGGCGGTCTCTGTGGCAAAGTCCCAATTGGCATCAGTAAACGTCAAGTGGATTTTCATAAATACTGTATTTACAGGTTCTCCCTTACCGGTATCGCTACACCCAGAGGTCCATTCATCGTAAAAGCTATCAGTAACTGTATTATTGTTATTACCCACCAGTCCGCCGGTATTGGATGAGCCCGAGACCTCACCGGTTGCATAACATCTGCTGACCGTTCCACCTGCATTCGAGCCAGCAAGTCCGCCAATGTTGGATGTGCCGGTAACGTCACCCCGGGCATAACATTTTTGTGTTGTGGCGGAAATATAATTAGAGCCCACCAGTCCGCCCACATCCGAGGCGCCGCTAACACCGGCCGTAACATAACACTGCGCCAGGCTGGCATTATAGTTCAAACCCGTAATACCCCCAACATTTATGTTACCGCTGACAGTACCGGTAGAATAACTTTTGCTTACTGTGGAGCTGGCCCTATTGTTACCCACCAGACAACCCACAGCGTCATTGCCGGTAATATCCGCATTGATCACTGCAATATTTTCCAGAATGGCGCCGCTGGTACGGCCAAACAATCCGACATCACTGGTTGATGACCGGTTGATGGTCAATCCGGAAATGCTATATAACTGGCCGTCATAAGAGCCGGTAAATTCGGTGCTACTATTACCGATGGGTGAAAATCCGGAGCCGTTAAACCAGGTGCCGGTTGTAGACGCATCGATATTCGCGGTTTGAATAAAGTGCAGGCCCCATTTGTTGGCGAACAGACTGATCCAGGCCAAATCACTCAGGGTTGCGATCTGGTACGGGGCACCGCTGGAACCATCACCGTCTGCCGGTTTTGCCGGAATAGATACATCTGAAGCATCCTGCCAACTGAGATAAGGATAACAGCCACCAAAGCTGCCGGTATGGTCCATGTCCCAGATATCATTATTGCCGTTACCTGTCTCAACCTCAAGGTCCCACCCGGCATCGAAAAAAGTGCTGAATGTCTGCATGGCTTGCGTGGATTTGGGAACTCCTTTGCCGCTATTATCGCTTTGTCCGGTGGTTTCGCTGTCAAAAAAACTATTGCTCACGGTGGCGGAATTGGCCCCTACCAGTCCGCCGGTGTTGGTGGTACCGGAGACGCTGCCCCGGGCGTAACATTTATCAATGGTTGATGTGACACCATTTAGTCCTGTCAGGCCACCAGTGTTGGTGGTGCCGGAGATATCTGCCGTGGAATAGCAGTTGCGTATTGTAGTATTGTTATTACAACCGCTAACACCACCCACATTATAATTACCAGAGATACTGCCTTTGGTATAACATTGGACAATTTGGCCTGAAGAGCTTACCCCGGCTATTCCACCCACATACTGGTCGCCGGTTATGTTTGCACCGGTCAGGGCAATATTGCTGATCCCGGCGCCGTTTGTATATCCGAAAAGACCGATAAAACTAGAGGCCGACCGGTTAATATATAAATTATCAATGTTGTACCCCTGACCATCATACGTACCGCTAAAGTTTATTACATCTGAGCCAATACTTGAGAAACCTGATCCGCTGTCCAGGCTGCCGGTAACGGACGCGTCAATGTTAGCTACCTGGATATAATTTTGTCCCCATTGATCGCTGTTTTGAGAAAGCCAGTACAGGTTATTTATAGTGGCAATTTGGTACGGATCACCGCTGGAACCATCCCCGGCCGAGGGTACAATTGACAAAACAGCGAGGGAAACTGAAGCGCCGTCCTGCCAGCTCAGGTAGGGGTAACCGTTATTAATACTTTCAGAACAGTCCTGGTCCCAATCATCATCTGAACCATTAACAGTTTCCGCCACATAGTCCCACCCGGCGTTGATAAATGTTGTATAATCTTTCATTTCTGCTGTTGTCTTGGGACTGCCTTTACCCGTATCGTCCTGCCCGGTTGTTATTTGGTCATAAAAACTATTGCTCACCGTTCCCTCATTTTCGCCCACCAGGCCGCCAACTTGGCTGTCACCGGAAACGCTGCCTGTGGCGTAACAATTGTTAACCTGGCAGCCATCAGCATTCCCTCCAAGCAGTCCACCAATATAGCTGTTAGTACCGTCAACACTGCCCCGGGCGTAACTATTGTTAATAACCGCAGAGAAACGAGCACCTCCAACCAGACTGCCTACATAGAAGGTACCGGATACGCTGCATAAAGACCGGCATTCGTTAACCTCGGCGGAATACTGCTCGAGCCCAACCACTCCACCTACATACCCGGCACCTGAAACCGACCCTGTAACGGAACAATTCGTAATAACTTTGTAATTTTGTTGCCCAACCAGTCCGCCGACAAACGTGTCTCCGGTAATATTTACGTTTCTCATGATCAGGTTTTTTACAGGTCCTGTACCCATCATATCCCCAAACAATCCAACATAACTACTGGACCGGTTAATATACAAACCTTCTATTGCGTATCCCTGGCCATCGTATGAGCCTTCAAAATAGTCATTATTGTTCCCAATAGGGGAGAATCCAAAACCTCCACTCCAGGAACTCGTACTGGAAGCATCAATATCATTAATCTGGATAAAATATTTGTCCCAGCTTGACGGGTTCTGGCTTAACCAACAGAGATCTGTCAGGTTACTGATCTGGTAAGGATCGTTGGATGTACCGCTTCCGTCAGGGCCTGAAGGCTGGGCGACTGTGGCGCCATCCTGCCAACTCAGATAGGGGTAACCGATATTTGATGAGTTGATATAATCGATATCCCAGACATCATCTGTTCCGTTAGTTGTCTCGTTATCAAAATCCCAACCAGCATTTGTAAAGGTATAAAGTGTTTTCATTTCCTCAGTGGTTTTCGGTGTGCCCTTGCCCGTATCGTCCTGCCCGGTGGTTTCCTGATCGTAAAAACTATTGCTCACAGTTCCATTATTTTCGCCCACCAGGCCACCATATTGGCTGTCACCGGAAACGCTGCCTGTGGCGTAACAATTGTTAACCTGGCAGCCATACGAATTATATCCAAGCAGTCCACCAACACTGCTGAGAGTACCGTCAACACTGCCCCGGGCGTAACTATTTTTAATAACCGTAGAGTTATAAGTACATCCAACCAACCCGCCTACATTGAAGGTACCGGAAACGCTGCATAATGACCGGCATTCGTTAATCTGGGTCGAAAGCGTTATGTCTCCGATCAGTCCACCTACATACGAATTGATACATGAAACCGACCCTGAGACGGAGCAATTTGTAAATACTGCATCTACAGTGTATCCAGCCAGTCCGCCGACCATCGCTTCTGCGGTAATATTTACGTTTTTCAGGATTAGGTTTTCGACAGAGCCACCTTCAATAGCCCCAAACAATCCAACATAATCACTGGTCCGGTTAATATACAGACCCTCTATTGCGTATCCCTGACCATCGTATGAGCCTTCAAAATAGTCAAGAATTTTCCCAATCGGGGAGAAGCCTTCATAACCGCCTTCTCCGTCACTGTTCCAGGTGGCTGTTGCTGAGGCATTGATATCTGCTGTCTGTTCAAAGCAGGCACTCCACGAACCGGAATTGGTACTGATCCATAATAAATGGTTCAGAGTGGATACCTCATAAGGAACATCAGATGTGCCGGAACCCGGCGGCTGGGTGCCGTCGGCATAAAGGCCTGTTGTAAGAAAAATAACTATTAACAGAATAGAATATATTTTTTTCATTTTTCCTCTCAATACTGACTAAAATAACACGTTCTTATTTCATCAATGTAATTTTCTGTACACTGCATTGCTGCCCACACTGCATTCGCACAAAAAAGATGCCGCTTGAAACCTGACTGCCCTGCTCATCCAAACCGTTCCATTGCAGGTCAAAACTCCCTATAGTCTGCTCTCCGTTATACAGAGACCTGACCTGCTTGCCCAATATATCATATATCGCAATATTTACATATCCGTCTTTTGCCAGATCATACCTGATGGTTGTAGATGGATTGAACGGGTTCGGATACGCCGGTAACAACTGGGTAGTGGTTGGAATATAAACAACCTCTACCGCCACTGTTGCTAGTTCATTCACCTCACCATTGGTATTCACATCCGAGAGACGATATGTATAGGTCTCTCCGGGATTTACCGTATCATCATTGTATGCATATCTTGTTTCCGTTACAGATGTGCCCTGTCCCAATAATTCGTTACTCATCTTGTATGAAGCAACTTGCTGCCAGTCACTGTGTTCATCACGCCGCTCAAGAATAAATCCCAAATTTGCGGATTCAGTCGCAGTGGTCCATTCAAGCATCACAAGCGTGTTCTCACATTTGGCTGAAAAAGCAGCAAGTTCAACCGGCAATGCTGTATCTCCATCGTTCAACCAACTCAAAAACAGAAAACCGTTATTGATAGAGCAGGAACAATCCATGTCCCAATAATCATTTGTACCATTACCAGATTCAATTTCAAAATCCCAACCAACGGTTGTAAATGTCTCAAGCCTTTGCATTAACACAGTAGATATACCTATTCCTTTGCCGGTATCCGATTGCCCCGAAGTTTCTAAATTATAAAAACTATGGGATACCCCGGCGTTATTTTCACCAATCAGTCCGCCTGTACCGCTTCCTGCAGAGACTGTTCCTATTGAATAACAGTAAGCCACATCTGAATCAGAGTTATTAGAGCCAACCAATCCGCCAGCAGAGTTTGCACAGGCAACATCAGCTTTTGAATAACAGTTACGAATGATCGCGTTATTATTATTCCGACCGGCAATTCCACCTGCATCTGACGTTCCCACTATACTACCGGCTGTATAACAACACTCAATTAAAGCGCTGTTACTATTCCTGCCGGCAATCCCCCCTACATATTGGTTCCCCGTAATATCACAATTTTTCAGTCCCAGGTTCTTAATTGTAGATCCGTCAGTATAACCAAACAGTCCAATACAACTATAAGCACCTCTGTTCATTGTCAGATTGCTAATTAGATTACCCTGGCCATCATATGTACCGGTGAACTGGGTTGTCAAATTCCCGATGGGAGAATACCCAAGTCCGCTAAACCAACTGCTGGCGGATGATGCGTCAATATCAGAAGTCTGGACACAGAATTTTGACCATTGTTCAGTAAACAAACTGAGCCAGGCCAGATCGGAAAGAGACGTGATCTGGTAAGGATCTCCTACCGAGCCGTCACCGGAGGCCGGTTTTGAAGGAATTGACACACTTGCTCCGTCCTGCCAGCTCAAATAGGGATAGCATCCTCCAACACTACCGGTGTGGTCCATGTCCCAAATATTCGCGCTACCATTTGTCGTCTCTACTTCCAGATCCCAACCTGCCTGTAAAAAAACATCAAGCATATGCATTACAACCGTTGGACAAGGTGTTCCCCTGTCACTGTCAACTTTACCAGTAGTTTGCATATCATAAAAACAGTTTGTTACTATAGCGCTATTTTTTCCTACCAAACCACCAACATCCAGAATTCCCGTTACGCTACCCCGTGCATAACTTTTAATAATTTCAGAACCCGAAAAGTTTGCTCCCGCTACACCACCAGTACTAGACGGACAATCCACAGATGCCATGGAATAACAATTCCTGATAATTGCATCGGTATTATTTCGCCCTACAATACCTCCTGTTTCTAAGGTACCTTCAATATTACCGGAAGTATAACAGCTTGAAATTTGCGAAGAATTGTTATTTCGTCCGGCAATGGCGCCAACATAGGTAGAACCGTCAATATTACAAGACGTTACCCCCAGCTTTTGAATCATAGCATTATCCGTATACCCAAACAATCCCACATAGCTTTCACCATTACGGCTGATGTATAAGCCATCAATTGTATGTTCCTGCCCATTGTATGAACCGGAAAACATTGTAGACGCATTACCAATAGGCGGAAAACCTGATCCACATTCTATTGTAGACGTAACTGAGGCATCAATATCTACAGTCTGGATAAAATATTTACCCCATTCCTCTGAATTCAAACTCAACCAATACAGATTTGAAAGTGACGCAATCTGGTAGGGATCTCCACTGGATCCGTCTCCAACATCCGGTGCCTCTGGCAAAAGTGACAAGCTCACGCTTGAACCATCCTGAAAGCTCAGGTAGGGATAACCATTATTGATACTTGCAGAACAATCCTGGTCCCATTGATCATTAGTGCCGTTTGCTGTTTCCGAAACATAATCCCAACCGGCATTATAAAATGTTGTAAAATTTTTCATTTCATCAGTGGTTCTGGGATTCCCTTTTGTTTCATCAGTCATGCCGGTAACATCACTATCATAAAAACAGGAATACATATTAGTACCAATCTTGTCTCCAATTAAACCACCAACATCTGTTGTTCCTGACACGCTGCCTGCGGAAAAACAACGCGAAATAGTACCGTCACCAAACCTTCCTATCAGCCCACCAACACTATTCCCCCCCGAAACAGAACCGGTAGCATAGCTGTTCCTTATATCATCGCTGGTATAACCTACCAGGCCTCCCACCAAATAAGAACCATCAACATCCCCCCTGGCAAAGCTGGTAAATACAGCTCCCCTGTTAGCCCCTACCAGTCCACCAACATAGCCATCACCCGAAACATCGGCGGCTGAATAGCAGTTGGTAGTCTCAAAAAATATGTTTGTAACACCTACTACTCCACCTACATAATTGCCACCCCTAACTACACCGGTAGAATAACAATCATCTATAGTACCAAGATAAAGGTTATGATCTCCTGATCCATCACCAATTACTGCCCCCACATTATCATTACCGGTAATGTTTGCATTTATTACACCTAACCTTCTTATACTAGCGCAATTGGTTTTACCAAAAACGCCAACATCATTCCATTCGGTATATCTCATATAAACATCACTAATGGTATGATACTGACCATTATAATTACCATCAAAACTTGTTGATGACTTGCCAATAGAAGGGAAACCGGCCGCACCGTTCCATGAACTTGCATTAGCGGCGTTAATATTCGCAGTTTGAATATAATATTTAGTTGAATTCCATTTTCCAGGGCTACGGGCGAGCCATATCAAATGTTCCAGAGTTTCAATCTGGTAGGGATCGCCGCTTGTTCCGCTACCGCTCGGCTCTGCCGGTTCGTTTGGTAGCGAAACCGTTGAACCATCCTGCCAGGCCAAATACGGATATCCACTGTTGACGCCGCCTGAAAAATCCATATCCCAAACATCATCAGAGCCGTTTCTTGTCTCATTTTCAAAATCAAAAGCATATTGGTAATAAAAAGTAGAAAATGTTTTCATCATGATGGTTTTTTGAGGACTACCTTTACCCACATCGGATTGTCCGGAAACCTGGGAATCATAAAAACACCTATTTATGGTTGCATCGTTATCCCCCGCCAATCCACCAATATCAGAGTTGCCTGAAACAGAGCAGGCAGCAAAACAGTCATTTACCGTACCGCCTATATTTCGTCCCAGTAATCCACCAATAAAGGTTAAACCGGAAACCGATCCTACTGCAGCATAGCAATTGTTAATGGTTCCACCAGAATACCCAGCTAGTCCACCGACCCTGGAATTACCATTAACATTACCTTTAGCAAAACTGGTGTTGATCTCCCCATCGTTAGATCCCACCAATCCGCCTATCTTGTTATAAGAGCAGGCAACGTCAGCAGTTGAAGAACAGTTTGTTACTGTTGCAGAATTTCCTACTGTTCCCACAAGACCGCCGCAATTATAATCACCCACAACATCACCGTTTGAACTACAATTTGTAATCTCTGATGGACCTTGAGCATTTCCCACCAGAATGCCAACATTATCATCACCGGCAACATAAGAATTTTTCACTACCAGATTTTGCACAGTGGGCCAGACCCCATCCATATAACCAAATAGCCCCCGATTGTTATTAGCTGTACGATTAATATATAGCTCACTAATCCAGAAACCCTGTCCATCATAGACACCGCTGAATGGAGTTGTATTGTCGCCTATAGGAGAGAAACCCAAAAAAACGCTGCCATTAAAATTCAGCGCTGCAGAGTTGTGAGCATCTATGTTTGCGGTTTGTTTAAAATGGCAACTCCATGAACCGGAATTGGTGCTGATCCAGATCAAATGGTCCAGGGTAGAAACCAGGTAGGGATCATCCAAATTGCCAAAACCCGGTGGCTGGGTGCCATCTGCAAAAACCATTGTAACTAACAAAAGAGATAACAGTAAAGTGATTAATAATGTTCTCATGATTCAATCCATCCTAAAATCATTAAATGTTTAAAAAATTTGAATTCTATACATGTCGAAAATAAACCAGTTCCTGTAGTTCCAACAGGTTTTCCTTGGATACAATACCATCAGCATATATCTTTTTTGCTTTGGCTTTGAATTTTTCATCTTTATAATCAGAGATCAGAATGAACCTGACATTTGGGAATTCTTTTTTCAGGGCTGCTGCGAGGTTCAAGTCATCATCTTTGGACTTTATATCAATTATTATATAGTCCGGCTCATATTTGACGAGTGCTTCTCTTACATCCCTTGATCCCTCTAGCTCTATAATAATATCATCACCTTGAGCAATAAATTCTCGAAGAAATGCACGAAACCGGGCATTTCTTTCCACAATCAGAAACTTCATCCAATTACCAAAATTTTGTTTTCTTTTTGGAATATCACTACTGTCCCAACGTTAGGGGAAAGTAGTGATTGTATTTAATTGTTAATTATATCTTTACGCTATCATTTTTAACGGGAACGATTTGAATTAAATTATTACATTTCACCATTCTATCACAACAAAACAATGGCGGAGGAATGGCGAAATGCACGAAGGGAAAACTGTTTTTTCTCAAATAATGGAATTCCTGCCTTTAAAGGCATTCCATCGTTGCGTCCACAAATACAGAGGAGAGTACAAAGTTAAATCCTTCTCGTGTCTTGATCAATTTTATTGCATGGCTTTTGCCCAACTCACTTTCCGAGATAGTTTGAGAGATATAGAAGCTTGTTTAAGATCACAACGAAAACTACTTTACCACATGGGTTTTCGCAGCATAGTTGCTCGAAATACTTTGGCTAATGCAAATGAACATCGAGACTGGCGCATCTATGCTGAATTTGCTCAAATACTTATTAATCAGGCCCGCAAGTTATATCGTGATGAAAAATTCGGCCTTGAATTAAAAGAAATGGTTTACGCATTAGATTCAACAACAATTGACTTGTGCCTTTCTTTATTTCCATGGGCCAGATTTAGAAAATCAAAAGGTGCTATAAAAGTGCATACTCAAATGGATCTTCGTGGTAACATACCAACTTTTATAGAGATAACTGAAGGGAAAATCCACGATGTTAACATTCTTGATATGTTGATTCCTGAGCCTGGCGCCATATATTTGCTAGACAAGGGTTACATAGATTTTGAGCGTCTGTATAGATTCCATCAAGCTGGAGCCTTTTTTGTCATTCCGGCAAAGTCGAACCTTAAAGCTAAAAGGGTCTATTCACATCCGGTTAATAAAAGTACAGGTCTTCGATGTGATCAAACAGTTTCTTTAGTGAATTACTATGCATCACGAGATTATCCTGAAAGACTCAGACGCGTTAAAATATACATAACTGATCAAAAACGAACGCTCGTTTTGTTGACAAATATTTTTAACTTGCCGGCATTAACTATTCCTGAACTATATAGATGCCGCTGGCAAATTGAATTGTTTTTTAAATGGATAAAACAAAACCTAAAAATTAAGTCCTTTTATGGCACTTCAGTCAATGCCGTTAAATCGCAAATATGGATTGCAATATGTATATACGTGCTTATAGCGATAATAAAGAAACGTTTGAATATTGCGATTCCGCTCTACACTTTTTTGCAAATATTAAGCGTTAATATGTTTCAAAGAACTCCTATTTTACAGTTACTTAGCAACAATGATAATCTTACTCATGGCTTACAAAATGATAACCAATTGAATTTATTCAACTAATATTGGGACAGTAGTGTTGGAATATAATAATTAAAAGAGGGGAATAAATGAGTGCAAACACATTTTTTTCTGTGCGTTAACGCACATGCAAACAATTAAGAGTGGGAACTGTTTGATTCAATTCATTAGATTTCGATTTTGCAAAGCAAATTTAAGCAACTTGCGTGAACTCTCTAATCCCAGTTTTGAAGAAATGTTCACTTTGTGGTTTTCAACGGTTCTTTTTGATATAAACAGCAAATCAGCAATTTCCTGATTGGATTTCAATTCAGCAACAAGATTCAACACCCGCTTTTCCGCAAAAGTAAGTTCATTAATCTTATCAGCGATATCTTTATCCGGCTGTGTTGATCTGGCTTTTTCAATGAGTATTTCGGCAAGGTCATCACTGATAAATGGTCTGCCTGCAGAGACAGCTTTTACTGCATTGATTATATCTGTAATCGCATCATCTTTAAGTACATAGCCATTGATTCCCATATCAATAGCCTTATAAAAAATTTTTCTATCCCGATGCATTGTCAGCAGAATGATTGCGGTTACAAAGTCTAAATCCGCAACTTTTGAAGCGATTTCCAATCCATTCAATCCCGGCATTTCAAAATCGAGGATAGCTACATCAGGCTTGTGTTCTTTTATCAACTTTAGGGCCTCTATACCATCACCCGCTTCCGCAATAATTTGAAAATGTTCTATCCTCTCCAGTTCGTTACGTACCCCGGAACGAAACAACGGATGATCATCAGCAACCAACAGGGTAATTTCATTCATTTTCAATCCCATTCAAATTTAACACAATAATCGTCCCGCCGTTTTCAGCAGGGCCCATTTTTATTTCAGCGCCAATCATTCTCGCACGTTCATACATACCGGTTATTCCAAAGCCTCCCTTTCCCACATTTTCAGAGGGATCGCAATCCATGCATCCTACCCCATTATCCCTGATCTCAAGATTAATGCTATTTTCTATTCGCTTAATTGTAATAAAAGCTTTATCAGCTTTTGAATGTTTAACAATATTGTTTAAACTTTCCTGAATGATCCGATAAAAATTGATTTCATCTTCTTTAGACATCACATTATCAATATCATCCAGTTCATCATGAAAAGCAATAGTTGAACTGTCTGCAAATTTTTCAATGACCGTCTCAATAGCTGTTGTCAGGCCCAACTGGTCCAAATGCTGCGGACGAAGGTTATAAATAATGTTTCTAACATCCTGTATGGTTTCACCTGAAATATCACAAACCTGTTCTAATGGACTGTTATTGCCCGATATTTTACGTAATTCAGACAAGAGCAGATTTTTTATAATCAACAATTTTTGCCCCACACTATCGTGCAATTCCATGGCTATTCTGTTTCGCTCACTTTCCTGAGATTCAATCAGCCTCATGGCAAATAGTTCTCTGGCCTTGTTGCCTTTTTTCACAGCATCAAGTTCTTTTTGCTGTGCAAGCTCTTTTTCTTTATAGGTGTCAAGATAGAGATAAATAGCTATCCAGATCAGAGAAATAACAAATATTAACGCTCCAATATGTAAAACTTTGACACTGTAACTATATATTTGCTGTTTTTCCCCATAATAGAATAAAATTATCTCTATAATCGCAAAAAACAAAAAAGAGGCCATACCTCCAAATAATAATTTTGCTGTGAATTGTCCGGTTTTTATACTCTTGATCATAACGGTTATACATAGAATCATATTCACAATGAGCAAGCCCATAAAATAATTCACAATCTGTGGAAAAGTAAAACCTGTAAAATTTAGTATTACTATAGAAAATAATAAAAACAAGAAATGAACAAACCAAATCGATTTCATTATTTTTTTATAGCGGTATTCAATGAGCTGTTCAATAGCATAAAAAGCCCCAATGGTTGCACTGATCAGGAAAATGTAATCAAGATGATAATATAACCGGGGTGCAGGCAACAACAACTGTATTAAAGGATTGTTGCTTGAAAGAAAAATGACCAGTGAAAACAAATAAATAATTATGCCCATTAGTAACCTTGATTTGCGGGATATAAAAAATACAAGTAAAACCGCGATACCAGTTGCTAAAAATATTGTTGCCAGGGCGATATCATCAATACTATTAATAAATAAATCTTTGTATATAATTTCATCTGGCACCAGTACAGTGTGCCATCTAAAACCAGTTAAATTATTTACCGGATACAATTTTAAAACCAGATCAGAACCGGGTGCATAATCAGGCAATGGCACCAACAAATTGTCCCAACGGACAAAATCGATGCCTTGCTGTTCCTCTGTTTTGCCAGCCTGAAACACCTCCTCTCCATTAAGAAATATTTGCATGGGCTGACTGATCCGTTTGACATAAAGTGACAAATGCCTTACAGACAATTCAGGAAGTGCCGTTCTGAGCCATATTGTTTGTTTCTGACAATAGTGGGACATTTCATGCATATCGGTCATCTGTTTCCATGCGGTAGAATCAGGAATGTCTTTACCTATGGCATATTCCCAATTCGTTAAAACAACCTGATCGGGCATAGTAGCACCTACAGCATTGGGAAAACTTCCCAGATACAAGAACAAGAGTGGAACAAACAGATGTTTGCAATTGATTTTATACATAATGAATATCATATTAATAGAATTATTTGCAATATAGCAACATGAGAATTGAATATCAAGAAGAGATAATTAATCATTACTAAAACTAAAATCCTTGAAAAAAAAAAGCACCAGAAACTATTATGTAACTGGTGCCCTGCTCTTGAAACATTTTTTTCTAATATGCTATTACACCTCTGACCTTTAGCCATTCCAATAAACGAGCAGACCAGTTGTTTACCGTACTGGTGATTTCGTTACTGCGATTGGTTTCGAGCGCAAAACCGTGCTTTCCCTGCTCATAGATATGCAATTCCGCCAGTGCTCCCTGTTGATGGTAAGCGGTAAACATGTCTACACTGAATGCAACCGGCACTTTGCTGTCGTTTGCCGCATGGATTAACAATACTGGCGGAGAATTTTTATGCACACGTTCATAAAAGAATTTCTCACCGGTCTGAGAAGACATTGAATTATACTCTCCATACACACCTATCCAGAAATCCGGTCTGGCGCTGGTAGAGTCTACAACTCCATCTGTAACAATCTGATAATGGGTAGCAAGATTACCACTCAGGTGCCCCCCTGCCGAAAACCCCATAATCCCGATTTTATCTGCATCAACATTAAATTCATCCGCTTTGGTCCGAATAACTCGCATGGCCTGTTGGGCATCCTCGAGCGCTTCATCGGGATCCAGACGATATTTTAGCACAAACGCAGCAATATTGTTCTTGTTCAACCAGCGAGCAATCTTGTATCCTTCTTTTTCGATCACTACATTGCGGTACCCGCCACCGGGACAAACAAGAATTGCAGGTGTAAGAGTTGTTACATTTTCCGGCAAAAAGACTGCCAGATCAGGTTGATAAACCTTTTTCACATTGGTTTTACCTCTCCACTCTTCATGGTTTTCACGATTCTCAGTGCCCGGCGCTAATCCCGGCCATATGGGGATTGTGCGCTGCTGCGCGAATAATGGCATTACAGTCAGTAAATACATCAATAATAGTTTTTTCATGGTTGCCCTCTTTCGATAAATTTTACGAATAGATCATTCTAAGACCAATTTCTCAACCTGTTCCAGGTTGACCTGCTGACGCGCCTGCCAGAGATTGTAATGGTTCTGCATGATCAGCCAACTCTCCGCGCTTCTGCCCAGTGTTTTAGACAACCGCAGGGCCATGTCAGAACTGACATTGCTCTGCCCCTTGATCAAACGGCTGAAAGTGGATGGAGATACATTCAGCTTTGCCGCCAGATAGCGGATACTGAGATTATACGGCTTTAAATAAACCTCATCAATAAACTCTCCCGGATGCGGTGGATTGTGTATGTTCATTGGTGAAAATCCTGATTTATTACTATTATTAAAAAAATACCCCTTTGTAGCACAATAAGCAATACATTTAACGTCGTTTTTTCCTCCAATCCAAGTTCAACTTGGATTGGACATTTTATGCGAAACTGTGTTTCGCAATCACTTGAAATAGAATCATATATTACATTAGACTGTACTTAAAAAGTGCCTGGCAAAGTGTAGCCTGACACTCACCCCTGAACGACCGCATCGGAGATGAGTGTAACGTTCTCCGATGCGTATACAATTTGTAGCCTAAAAATCTTCTCTTTACAACCCCGGACTCAAAGTCCGGGCTACGAACTATTAAGTTTAAATCGTTCTTTCAAATTATTTAATATAAAAATTCCATATTCATCGAGTATACTATTTAATGAATCAATTGTTTTTTTCTCATCAATAAAAAAATTTTCAAAATATGACCATTTTATATTAGGTAGTAATTCACGTTGATTCCAGTTCTTCTCCTGATATTGATTATAAAAATAAAAAAATACAATTGATCTTTTTGATAAAATGATTGATATAGTGCAATTGTAAGACAAAACGTTGGGGAACTTAGAATTTGCATCAATTCTAATTATGTCAAAACTAACATTTGAGGTGTTAGTATAACCCACTATAATGTCTCTATATTTTGTTATTATTTTTGTTCCTCGATTAAATAATCCATAATTAAAAAAATCTGAGACTTCTTCTTTATAAGATTCTTCTTCTATTCTTGCTTCAGCAAAAAACTCATTTTCATTTTTAGAAAGCCAATTACCAATCACTTTTTCGCTAATTAAGTTATCAAATTCATCATGTTTAGAAAAATTAAACTGAAAATCAAATACAGAAGAAATTTCAGATGAGAACTTTTTATTATTTATTTCTGTTTTGATTTTCCCTAAAAATATTTCAACTTCTTCATTTGTACGACAATTTTCAGAATCCTTACTTATAATCTCTTCAAGACTTCTTTTTTCAGCTATATTTGTTGACTCAATTTTATCTTCGATTAATATATCTTCTCTTTGAATATTCAACGTTTTAATAATATCTTTTATATTTTCATCTACATGACAAAAAATCTCTGTAAAAGACGCTTGTGTAATAAAAACAGGAGATTGAGCTGTGTTTTCTTCAAAATCATCAGAAATAAAGTCAATTATATCCTTATATGTTAGAAATGCTAGCGTTATTTACAATATATCGGGATAAAAATATTGAATTAGTTTTTCTTCAGGAGTAAGGCCATCAATACCTTTATGTGGTTTTACTCCATTATAGTAATTAAGAAATCTTTTCAGTTCTGTTTTACGATGAGCTGATGAATTAAATATGGTTTTATTATGCCAGAGTTCAATCAACGTCCGTATAACTCTTTCTGCCTTTCCATTGGTTTGTGGTCTTCTGACTTTGGTAAATTTTTGTTCAATACCGTGTTCTTTGCACAATAGCATAAATTTGTGGTTATTCGGATCACCTCGGTACTCTGTACCATTATCAGTGTAATACTGTTCGATTGTATATGGACATTCATCAACGACTTGTTCCAGAAATTTTTCAGCAGAAAATTGAGTTTTATCCGGTAAAATAGCTGCGTATAGCTCTCTTGAAAAGTCATCAATAGCTACAAACAAGTATTCAGTGCGTTCAAAAGGTGATTCTCCCTTGATTAAGGGCAATTTTTTAGTGTCTCCGTGTATCATTTGACCTGGATAGTCCTTATTATATCGTTTTGCCTGGCGTTTGAGTTTTTCTTCAATTTTTTTCTCAATTTTAGCCAGGCGTTTGATGCCGTATTTCAAACAGCGAAAGCGTTTGTTTGTGCTCTTGTGAACTGTATAATCTTTTTGACGCCCACGATGTATTATCTTGTAGATTGTAGGACGACTAACACGAAATTCACGAGCTAAATCACAGACACGTTTTCTTTCATCGAAATATAATTTACAAATTGTTTCTCTTTGAATCGGCGTTAATCGAGTATGTTTGTGAATAACCATAGGATCTCCTTTGAATAATATAAATTAGGAAATCCCGAAATTGTAAACAACACTTAAAATCGTTTCTACTGAATTGAACCCTATCTCTTTTAAAGGAACGGGTTCAATTCAGTAGAAAACTGTAAACAACTCTAAGATAAATCACACCTTATATCGTATCTTTTCATCATTTTTTTTAAAAAGTGAGGCAAGAAAACTACGTGTAAAATGACTCAACTCATTATCTTGATATGAATACTGAGTTTGACTAGACGAAAACATAAAATAACAATTATTAAATTTATTTTTTGATTTTTCAAGATAATCACTAATAGCCGTTTCATTTTTTATATAAGATGTTCCAGAGTTACAAGCATCAACGACTTTAATTGTGAGTTTTGGATTTAAAGAACGAATCCATTGATCTATTTCTTCATTTTCTAAAGTTGTTTGTTTCCTTCTTTGTTCATTGAAATCAGAAAGAATATAATAGAATTCATTATTATAATATTCACCATGTCCTGTGAAATAAAAAAACAATTCTTCAATTTCACTATCCATTAATTTTTCAACAAAGTCGGTGATTTGTTTTTTTACATTCTCACCGTTACAATCGTTATTTATCACTAATATTTTTTCAAATAGCTTTGTAGCATGAATAATACTTTTCATGGAATCAACATCTTTTTTACATGCTGGTAAATCACTTACCCCATTCGTATAACTATCAACACCAATTAATAAAGCAATTTTCATAAAAGACCTTAATATTTTTTTAAAATTGCACTAAACATCTTTAATTGACTGGGTCTAAAATTTCGCTTTTGACGCAAAACTCTTCATTTTTTTTTAACAGAGTTTATATTTTCAGTTCCGACCGATCCACCAGCCGGGGGTCAGCCAGAGTAAAAATTCTAATTAAAAAACAATATACAGCAAAAAGAAAAAGATACTCCATCCCAAAAAAATTATTTGAAATTTAACAAGTTTCGAGGAATATCTTCCTAAATTATGTGAAATTCCTCTTAGTTCTTTAAACT
The DNA here is from genome assembly GCA_963693055.1 of bacterium. Taxonomy (GTDB): domain Bacteria; phylum Zhuqueibacterota; class Zhuqueibacteria; order Residuimicrobiales; family Krinioviventaceae. Next base: position 1,327,754 of record OY843751.1, on the reverse strand, counting down.
CTCTTTTTATTTTCAATTTAACATCTTCATTTTTTAAATAATCTTTACAATCCTCAATTGTAATATTAGGATATTTTTCTTTACTTAGAATTCTATACATTGATAGAACATCGCATAAATTATAATTATCTGGAGTACTTTCATCCAATTTCTCACCTTCGTTGTTCTTATCGTTATTGTTCTTATCTTTGCTATATTGATAAACATTTTGCCGAACTCTATTAATATGTGTCGTAATCCTAAAATCCCATAACCGATTTAAAGCAAGACCAAGTCCTAAAATTATAGAAAAAAATACCAAAATCACTGAAACAAACAAAAATGATACAGAGAAATCAATATTTTCAAAAGACAATCTGTAATTCTGTAAATTAAAACTTTTGCAATTAAATGTTAAAAAAGCAATTCCTATAGTCAAAATCAAGTTATTTAAAAATCCCAATTGACTATTTGTTTTGTCTTGCCAGCGTGTTCGTCTCTCCTTGTATTCACGCAATTTTTCATCCATAATAACTCTCCAATAAACTATAAATAACATAGAAAAGCAATATATTAACATATAGCAGAATTTATAAACAAATATGGATAACACAACAAATTCATCACCCCGATATCCCCATATCAATGTTCGTTGAATATTATAATAAACCGAATCCCCATTCAAAAAGCAAGCAAATTCTACCCCTGGCACTCCGGGCAAAAAAACGTACTGCGTCCCGTGAGCACGACTTTTTCAACGGGATTGCCGCAGTTGAGACACGGCTCTCCATCACGTTGATAGACGTACAAATACTGCTGAAAGAATCCGGTTTCCCCAAGTGCATTACGATAGTCGTTCAGCGTGGTGCCGCCGCGGTGCAGAGCATCGGTGAGAACATCTTTGATGGATTTTACCAACCGCTCCGCTTCATCTCCGGACAAGCTCCCCGCTGGTCGCTGCGGATGGATTCCCGCGCCAAACAGCGCTTCGTTGGCGTAAATGTTCCCAACGCCCACTACCAGTCGGGCGTCCATAATCGCGGTTTTAATCAGGAATTTCTTGCCTCTCAGCGCTTTAGCTATATAGTCTGCGTTAAATTGATCGGATAACGGCTCGGGTCCCAAATGAGCAAACCGGACATATGATTGCAGTCCACCCGGTTCCACCACCTCTACCATACCAAAGCGCCGGGGATCCCGGTACCGCACCTCAACATCGTCCAGATGAAACACCAGATGCGTATGTTTCTCCAGCGGCTCATCCGGTCTGAAAGCGCCTAATCTGCCGCTCATCCCCAAATGGATCACCACATGCGCGTCGTTCGAGAGCTGCCAGATCAAATACTTTGATCGGCGGTTAACAGCCACAATCATTTCCCCTTGTACCAATGAATCGAGCGCGTCCACATCCACAGGCCAGCGCAAACGGGTGTCGTGCACATCAATACTCTGAATGCGGCTGCCATAAATGACAGGTTCCAAACCCTTTCGGATGGTTTCAACTTCGGGTAATTCCGGCATAACGCTCCTCTATTTTACTCGCGATTGAAATTTTCTAACCGATATCAAAAACAGGGTCAGACTGAATGCAGCCATAGCAGCGCCCTGCCACATAAGATGATGAAACTGTGCGCCTTTGATAAATATTTCCCGAATCACAATAATCATATACCGCATGGGATTGATATAAGTCAAATATTGAGCAATCTGCGGCATATTCTCTATAGGAAACACAAATCCCGACATTAAAAACAGAAAAACCATAAAGAACCAGGCCATAAAAAGGGCCTGCTGCTGGGTTTGCGCGGTTGCGGAAACAAACAATCCCACGCCTAATGAAGTAAAGAGATATACCACAGCAAACACACTAAACAGTGCCAGGTTGCCATTCATGGGGATGTGATACCACAGTTTGGCAAATCCCAAAGCAATTGCAAACTCGAGGATTCCCAAAATCACGAACGGCAGTATCTTGCCAATCAATAACTGATACTTGGATATAGGAGTTACTACCAATTGCTCCAGTGTACCGATCTCGCGCTCGCGCACCAGTCCCATTGCACTCAACAATGCCGTAACCATGGTCAGTAAAAAAACCGCAATACCGGGCACCATGTAATCGCTGTATTCCAAATTGGGATTATACCAGACACGTGTCTCCACCTGGATAAGTTTGGGGCTGATTCCTGCCAGTTTTAAATTGGCCATTTGCTTTTCAAGATTCTCAGTAGAAAACTGTTGCAAAATGCCATTTATATACCCAAGCGTAATAGTAGCACCATTAAAGTCCTGACCATCCAGCAACAGTTGAATAGATGCCGGTTGTCCATTTACAATATTTTCGTAAAAATCCTTTGGAAAAACAATAGCCCCGGTGACTTTGCCGCGGTCTAAATAATCCAGCAGTTTATCCTGATTTTTCTCATAATAATTGATATGAAAATATCCTGATGTGGTAAACCGGTTAATCATTTCCCGACTCATAGACGAGTTGTCCAGGTCACAAACCACCATTGATATATTCTGAACTTCGGAAGAAATCACATATCCCATCAAAATCAACTGAATAACCGGCAGCACAAATATTATAGCCAGCATGGCCCTGTCGCGACGAATCTGCTGAAACTCTTTGCGTATGATAAATCTGATTTTTCGCAACTCAACTCTCCAGATTGGTTTTAAAATTTTTGGAACTGATAAAAAGCAAAATGGTCCCAATGACAAACAGAAAAAGCGCCTGGGGAAACAAAACCTCAGCTCCTATTCCCTTTAGCATAATGCCACGGGTGATCACGATAAAATATTTTGCGGGAACGATATATGACATGATCCGTAAAAACAGCGGCATGGCAAATACCGGAAACATGAATCCGGATAATAAAATAGACGGCAGCAGCGTTCCCACCATAGAGAGCATAAGTGCAACCTGCTGGGTTTTGGCTTTGGTGGAAATAAACACACCAATACTCAAAGAGGCATAAATAAACACCAGAGAAAACAGCGCCAGCAGCAAAATATTTCCGCGAATAGGCACATCAAAAACCACTTTGGAAAAAATCAGCACAGCAGTTGAGACCAGAAATGCAACACCAATATAAGGCGTAACCTTGCCAATGATAATCTCGCGTGATTTTACAGGAGATACTATAATCTGCTCCATGGTACCCGTTTCTTTTTCTCGCGCAATTGTAATGGATGTCAGCATGGCACAAATCATCATCATGAGTACTGCCAGCAAACCGGGCACAATAAAATGTGAACTTTTTAAATCCGGATTATAAAGAAACCGTGGTTCAATATTGATTGGCATCTTGATAATGTTGGCATTAATATTCAGGGTCAACGCGCTTATTGCAGCCCGAATGTAATTGATCACAATAGTTGCGGTATTGGCATTTGATCCATCAACCAAAAGTTGTACCTGTGCGGGGTTTCCGGTATCGAGAGATTCCTGATAATCATTGGGTATCACAATTGCCGCAATGAACTGGCGGAACATGATATCTTCTTCAATCTCTTCCCGATTGTTCAAATACTTTACGATCGTAAAATACCCGCTATTAGAAAACTGGTCAATCAACTCGCGTGATGCCCGGCTATGGTCCTGGTCCAATACTGCGATATTGATATTTTTTATATCAAAGGTAATTGCATAACCAAACAGCATAACCATCAAGGTTGGCATAATAAAGATAATTGCCAAACTGCGCGGATCACGCAGTATATGTATAAACTCTTTACGTATGATTGGTATAATTCTAGACTTCATGATCAATCTCTGCTTATCAAATGAATAAACACATCTTCGATTGTCTTTTTCTGGTATTGCTTTTTCAATTCACCGGGAGAATCCATTGCCACAATTTTACCGGCATGCATGATGGATATTCGGTTACAATATTCCACCTCATCCATATAGTGAGTGGTTACAAAGATGGTGGTTCCGCCTTCAGCAAGCTGGTAAATTTTTTCCCAAAAATCCCTTCTCGAAATAGGGTCCACACCACCGGTAGGCTCATCCAAAAAAAGGATATGGGGCTGATGCACTAAAGAACATCCCAAAGCCAGGCGCTGTTTCCATCCCAATGGCAATTCCCGGGTGAGTTTATTGCAAACATCTCCTAATCCAAATTCTGTTACTGTGTGTTCTCTGGCTTGTTTCAGTTCACTGTCAGACAATCCATATACTCCGCCAAAAAACTCTATATTCTCGCGCACGGTAAGGTCTTCATACAGGGAAAACTTTTGCGACATGTACCCAATATTCTGCTTGATCTTGTCTGTTTCCGTATAGACATCAAACCCTTCTACACTGGCTTCGCCTGAGGAAGGCAGCAGCAATCCGCACAACATCCGGATCGTAGTGGTTTTACCCGCACCATTGGCGCCTAAGAATCCAAAAATCTCTCCGTCGTAAACCTCAAAGTCAATGCGGTCTACAGCGGTAAACTTGCCAAACTGACGGGTCAACTGTTTTACATTTACTGATATATCTTTCATAATTTTATCGCATCAATTCTACAAATACATCTTCAACGGTTGGTACTAAATTATTTAATTCATAATCAGTCAATTCTGCATTCCGCATTGCAGATTCCACCGCTTGCCTGAGTTTTTGCTCATCCTCACCGGCAAGGTGCACACGGTCACCAAAAATCTGCACAGAGGCAATGCCTTTTCTGTTTTCCAGAATACGTGCAGCTTTAACAAAGTCACTGCATTGTAATTCAAACAAGCGCATGGTAAACAAATCTGGAATTTTTTGCGGCTCTTCAATTGCCAATATTTGTCCCTTGTGGATGAATGCTACCCGGTCACAGCGTTCGGCCTCATCCATATAAGGAGTAGTCACCAGAATGGTTACTCCCTCGTCCTTTAACTCTTTAAGGATCTGCCAAAACTCTAAACGCGAAACCGGGTCCACACCGGTCGTGGGTTCGTCCAGGAACAACAACCGGGGTGTATGGATCAGCGTACAACTCAGGGCCAGTTTCTGTTTCATCCCACCGGATAATGCATTGGCCCGCCGTTTGGAAAAGGGTCCCAAGCGGCTGAATTGGAGTAACCGTTCAAGACGATCTTCCCGCTCTTTTTTGGGCACTTGAAACAGATCGGCAAAAAAGCGCAGATTTTCCGCAACCGTCAAATCAGGGTAAAGTGAAAATCGCTGCGGCATATAGCCAATCACGGCCCGTATATCATCCAATTGTTTTTGCACATCAAATCCGCATACAGAAGCCGAGCCACTATCGGGGAACAAGAGTCCGCATAACATCCGAATGGTTGTGGTTTTGCCTGCTCCATCGGGACCAATGAGTCCTACCATTTCACCGGGTTTTACCTGTAGATTTAAATTATCTACAGCAGTGACATCACCAAAGGATTTTCTCAAATTTTTGATTTCTATATCAAACATCATTTCACTTTTCAAGATACACATCGCCGGGCATGCCAATTTTAAGCACACCGTCAGGATTATCAATCATTAATTTTACCGCGTAAACAAGATCGGCACGGGCTTCCCGGGTTTGCACATTTTTGGGTGTAAATTCAGCTTTGGGAGAGATCCAGGTTATTTTCCCGGTAAACTCTTTGGGAGGCTCAATACCAGACACAAAACGGGCACTGTTACCAATTTTCACTTGTCCAAAATCTGCTTCAGTGATATAAAACTTGATCCACATCTTGCGGATATCCGCAATGTTGACAATGTTGCTGCCCATACGGATCAACTCTCCCGCATCGATATATTTTTCAAGCACAACACCATCGATGGGTGAAGTAATAACACAATCTTTTAGCTGGCTTTTGATTAACGCTTTTTGTGCCTCCAGTTGACTCTCTTTGGCAGATAAAACATTCAGGCTGGTTTTTGCGTTATCATATTGCGTCTGCACGGATTTTAACGCAGTCTCTATATCATCAAAATTCTGCTGGGTTGTACTGCCCTCATTCAGCAGTGCTTTGATGCGATCATATTTTTTCTGCACATTTTCCAGATTTTCTTTAGCCAGAGCTACGGACCGTTTGGCATTCACCCGATTCAATGATAATTCCAGCAAGCCAGCTTCAAGCTGCTGTTCTTGCAAAACCAGCTTTTCCGTATCAACCAGCGCAATTACCTGGCCGACAGTAACAGCATCGCCTTCTTCAACGTCAACTGCAAGCAGTTCACCGTTTGCCTGAGATCCCACAACAATTTCAGTAGCTTCCAAAGTACCTGAACTGTAAAAGGTCTGTTCATTGTTTTTACTGCACGAAAAGAATAACAGTAAAGTGAAAAGCATAACAGAATAATAGATATATTTTTGCATCATTTAACCTCTTTTATTGTTCCTTCTGCACGCTTTAGATTGGCTAATGCAATCAGATAATCAACCTGCGCCTGTGCTGACTGTAATCGGGCACGGGTCAGATCCATTTGTACATCCAGGAATTCACTGTTATTGGCCATACCTTGTTTAAAATTATTTTCAACAATTCGAAAAGTTTCTTCAGACTGGTCTACAATCTGTTTTGTCAATTGCATACGTTTCACTGTTTCTTTGACGCGTAAACCGGATTGGGTAACATCCAGCTTGATCGCCTGACGCAGCTTTACTTCCGATTCCTGTATCTTGTTCACTTGCAGTCTGGCGGATTGGATTGTGGAACTGGTTTTGCCCCAGTTCCACAATGACCATTCAAGACTTGCACCCGCAACCCAATAATCCATCCACTCGTTATTGACAAAATCGAGTCCGGGCTTACCATATCCCAACGAGGCAAAGGCTGCAAGTGTTGGCATATATCCACCTTTTGCAGCATCAACCGAACTCTTGGCCGCATTTTTCATAGCCTCTAGTGACTGGAATTCAAGCCGGTTCTGATATGCAGTATTTAGAGAAGATTCAAGACTCAATGGAGGCAGCTTTGCAACATCTACTTTATCCGTTTCAATATCACCATTCAATTCTTTGCCAATCACATTTTCCAAATATGCTGTGGCATTTGCCAATGCATGTTCTGCCTGCACAATACTCAACTCGGCTTCCGCAAGTTTTACCTCTACCTGCATCACCTGATCTTTACGGACCATACCTTGTTCGTAGAAATTGCGCATATCCATCAAATGTGATTCTACCTGTTCTTTTGCGGTTTGTGAAATTTCTATAAACATTGCTGCTTTTTGAACATTCCGGTAAGCGGTTTCAACCCTGTACATCAATTCCGAGTACAGTCTTTCAAAATCAACCTTTTTACTCTCGGCAGCATATCGCATTGCCTTATCCCGATTTTTCAATTGAAACCCGGTGAACAGCGGCTGTGTTACCGTCATGGTAAAATCATAGGTATCATTCGAACCCAATGTCATAGGGGCATCAAAAACGGTAATGGGATTCCCAAAACCAATGTCTACCGGTGGTATTGACAATTCTGGCACCTCACTCTGATAACGATACGATCCTTTGAAATTCAACTGCGGCAGACGGTCTGCATGGGATAGATTTACATCGCTGTCCGCAGCGTGTTGCTCAATTTTCGCAATTGCCAAATCAGGATTATTTTTTTCGGCCATTCCCTTGCATTCATCAAGCGTCAACGGATTCGATTGCGCCCAGATTGGAACCGAAACGAAAAAAAATATAAAAACCAAATATAAACATCTCATAGCTTCACCTTTATTAATCTCTTGGAAGTAATCCATACAATAACAAATCAATAATCGCTTTTTTACGTTCCTCTAAAACCTCAACTTCATCAAGCTCATTTGCTTCAATAACCAATTCTAAAAGTGGTTTCATAAAAAAGAAAAACAAGTTCATACCCGCTACACTCCAAATTGTTTGCATTGAACTAACATTTCTGATCTCTCCTGCAGCAATTGCAGATTTCATTTTCTTATCTACTTGGGGGATAACACCTAAAATCATGTTAGCAAAGATCTTTTTAGTAATCTTGCTGGTTATAGGATTATAGCTATGCAGCTCTCTTATGATTACTTTGGGCAATATTGGATTTTTTTGCAAAAAGTCTATATGCTTATCAACAAAAGATCGAAGAATTTCTTCCAAAGTCATATCTTCCAGATACAATTGCTCTAAAAAATTACCAAAAAATTTTTCAAAAATTGTTTTTAATAATTGCTCAAATAAAACATCCTTTGAAGAAAAATAATAATAGATCATTGCCTTGTTTACACCGGCATTATCCGCAATTCGCTGCATACGTGCACCGTCATACCCCCTGTCTACAAATTCCTGCCAGGAGGCTTCAATAATCCGTTCTTTAGATGTATCATGTTTTTCCATTTAACTAACCATTCAGTTTAACTAACCAGTTGGTTAACTTTAGTCAAAAAAAATATAAATATCAAGCATTTTTTTTAATTTACGTGCCCATACAATCTTTTGTTTCGTTTGGCAAGCATTTTTTCATATTTTTCCAGATGTTTTTGCTGTGGACTCTTGACAATGTGCTGATCCTGAATCTGCTTTACAGTACTTTCTTCCCATGCCATTGATATTTGCTCCCGACAAACCATATACACATCCCGAGTATTGTTGGGAGTGTTCATCTTGAGTACTCGTTTTGACTTGTTGGCAGGTAACAAAATCACTTGTTTCTCTTTATAATTACATGATGTATAGTCTTTCCAGTATCCTGTAATTGAATCAATAATTTTATCATTTTCCACAACGACAAGAGAATACCCTTTACTATATAAGGTCCACTCCTGATCACCTTGGTTTGATTTAAAGAATTTGATAAAGGGACTGATCAGAAACACAAAAAAATAAAGAAAATACTCGGGTATCTCTTTTAACAACGGCAAAAGGTCTTGACCATAGTACATTAAAAAGACAGCCAGACCACCCAATAAACCTAAAATATAAAATAAAAACTTTTTAGACCGTTGTGGAGAATACCGCCAGGAAGTAATAACAGCACCCAACTGATTATTTTTTTCAGAATCCATTACTCAACCTCTTGATTGTAAAAATGGACCAATATACTTAATCAATTAAAGCGATTACAAACAAAATCTCAATTATTATTTTGGAAATAATGATAAAGAAAAGCAAAATTCGGATTCAAAACACATATTCTTTAGGAAACGTTATTGTTAAATATTCGATTTAATACTTTACCCAATTCGTTCATTCGATAAGGCTTTGCTATGACCCCTTTGAATCCATAATCCTCGTAATTTGCCATAATGGGATCATTCGAATAACCACTAGACACAACCGCGTTGATTTCCGGATCAAATTCTTTTAAAATCTCCATGGTCTCGCCCCCACCAATTCCACCCGGAATTGTTAGATCCATAATTACCACATTATAACCATTTTTTTCACCAGCAGCTTTTTTATACATTTCTATCGCTTCATTACCATCTTTGGCAATCTCTACATCATATCCTGAAATTGTTAAATAGTTATCTACAACAGACAAAACTGCTTCTTCATCATCCATCACCAATACTCTGCCCTTTCCAATAAATTGTTCATCCTCTTTAACTACAGGTTCAAGAACATAATCTGGTTCAGCCGGTAAATAAATTTCAAAAACAGAGCCTTTGCCCAGTTCAGATTGAGCTGTTAATAGTCCATCGTGTTTTTTGATGATTGAATAAGCAACAGCCAGACCTAAACCACTGCCTTGCTGCTTGGTAGTAAAATATGGATCAAAAATTTTATCAAGATTGGCCTGAGGAATGCCTATTCCCTGATCTTGAATAGTAATTCTAATATAATCTCCATTTTTCAAAGCAGCATGAATTTTCTTTGATCGTTTTGACAGATTTTCGGCAGTGATTGTTAACAAACCTCCATCTGCCATTGCCTGATCAGCGTTGATTATCAAATTATTAAATACCTGAACAATTTGTCCTTCATCAACTTCAACTGCCCACAGTTCATCCGGTAGTTCAGATTTCAATCCAGTCTTTGAACCGCTAAGTGACAGCTCAACAGCCTCACTGATCAACGTTTTGATGGAATAGAATTTTTTAACTGGCGATCCACCTTTGGAAAAAGTCAACAGTTGCTGCGTTAACGTTGTAGCTTGAATAGCTCCCTTTTCAATATTGGCAAAGTATTTATCAACCTCTCCGCCATTTTCCAGAGACATTCTACCAAGCTGTGCATTACCCAAAATCACAGAAAGGCGGTTATTAAAATCATGGGCCAAACCACCCGCCAAAATCCCTATGGATTCCAGTTTTTGAGATTTTTGAACTTCTTCTTCAACTTTTTTACGTTCCGACAAATCACGCAGCATAATCAAATAAAGATTCTTATTCTTTCGTTGCAATGGTGTTATTGAAACCTGAACAGGAATTATACTTTCATCCTTGTGTAAAATGTGCGTTTCATACTCGAAACGATCATTTATCTTTAAATCAGAAAATTCAGGGGGCTGAGAATCTTTGTGATTCAATGATTTCAACAAGGTACCAAATTTAAACTTTATCAATTCGCTCTTGTCATATCCCAATAATTTGACAGCTTGAATATTTGCATCAATAATATCTTTGGTTTGGCTGGAAAGCAAGATAGCATCGTTACCATGCTCAAACAAGGTTCTATAATGCTGTTCACTCTCCCGCAAGGATTCTTCTGCAATTTTTTGCGCCGTTACATCACGACACATGATCAAAAGTTCCTTCGCGTAACCTTTTTCATTCAAAAATAAAAATGTCTTTTCCTGCACCCATATTACATCGCCATTTTTATGGACCTGGCGGAACTCCCATTCTCCGTTAACAATCTTCTTGTCGAAAATCTTTTGAATTTGTGATTTTACACTAGATATCTCTTCAGGATGAAAAATTTCCCAAATAGGCTTGCCTACCAATTCTTCATGGTTATACCCCAATGAACTGGCTCCGTTTCGGTTCACCGATATGATATTTCCATCTTTGCGGACAGAGAAATAGAGATCCGGTGCAAAGTCATATAAATGCTGGTATCTTTTACGGGCCTTATTAAGTTCTTCTGTACGTTGCTTAACAAGAAAATTTAAAAGTTCTTTTTCTTTTTTGAGTTCATCTTCGGCAAGTTTAATCCGTAACATGGCCTTGACATGTGCAATGAGCTCTCCCTCTTTTATTGGCTTTGGCAAGAAAACATCTGCACCCAAATCAAGGGCTTTAATTTTACTGTGGGAATCAGTTTGTACACCAGTGAGAATAATTACAGGAATATTTTGGGTATCCGGATCACTTTTCAATGTACCACATACTTCATACCCATCCATCTCGGGCATGTTAATATCTAATAAAATGGTATCGGGACGTTCCTTTTTTGCAATCTCGATGCCCATCTGACCTTTGGAAGCTTTAAAAACCTTGCTATCCTCAAGAAATAAATCCAGCAGAGAAGCTACAATATCCAGAATTTCAGGTTCATCATCAATTATAAGAATTTTCGACATCAAGGCTCCGAAATCGAAACAACACTATTTACGATTCATTATTATTTCAACGCTAAAAAGGCGAATTAGTTCAGAATTTATTCGAGATTGATCAGCTCATCTACCAACTGATCCATTGTTAATTTTACTGCCTGACTTGTAGCTTTAACAATTCCTTCACTGTCAGGTGAATCAATTAACACTTTAGCACCTAACTCTTTATTCCATCTCAAATTATCTGTATCGTTATCATGCAAGCTGAACAATACTTTAACATTTGCATAGCGTTGTCCATTTTGCTGGGTTTCTTCAAATTGCAACACTTTACCCTCAAGACGCAAAAAATCCTTTTGTCGGGGTAATACATCAGTAACCCAGTCAAACAAACCCGATTTTCTAAGATCATTCAGAGTTTGCACGCTCAACATTTCTGCAGGTGCCAATACCCAACGCCGATAGTGGTCAAATTTAATCTCGTAATCAGATACCCTGTAAACCAATTTATCACTAATATATATCGGTTCAGTTTTAAAATTCTTGATAAATAAAACATCATACTTTTTATCAGAGGTCTTTTCAAACTCGTAATTAATAGTAAAATAACGAATTTCCGGCATTCTGCTGCAATAAAGCAATGGTAACAGCGCCAATAACATGATCATTTTTTTCATTAAATCGTTCTCCCGCAACAAAATCTATGTTTATTCAGCCAGTTGACGTTCTCTTGGTATTTCTTTACGGACCATTTGCCAGGGCTGATCTTTAATCTTTTGACTAAATTCTTCCAGGTTCCTTACAAGTATATTCATACTGCTCATTAACTCGGAATAATTATCCTGATTGTTAGATATATTATACTCCATCTCTTGCAAGACAGAGCTTAACTGATTTACAGTGTTTGTACTGTTTTCAACAAGGGATTGAACACCCTGCAAGCTATTTGCTATTGTACTATCATTTTGAGCTAGTAAAGAATTTACAGTATTAACCGTTTTGTTCATATTCTCTGAAAGAATGCGCATACTTGCCAGCATGTCTTGCATCTCATGGTTTGCTGTTTCAGAAATCTCGGTCATGGCGGTAAGCATTTTACCCAGATTTTCTCGGTTCTCCATGTTCATCACTTCATTCATATGCTGCAAGAGAACATATAATTCTTCAGTAACCTTTGTTGCAGAATTTGACATCTGTGCAAAACCAGTCACGTTTTGAGACTTGACCAGCGCTCCTTCAGGCAGCAAGGGAGAATCCGGAGAGCCCGCGGTAATCTCAATATAAAACGAGCCCATGAGACCAATTGTGGTCATAAATGCATGACTGTCTTCATGGATAGGAGTATCTTTGAGCACTTCCAGTTTCAATTCTACTCCGGGATAGTCATCCTTGGGTAGATAAATATCCACAATCTGCCCTACTTCCATACCGGCATATCTTACGGTAGAGCCTTTTTCAATTCCACCGACATAATTGAATCGTACCCGGTATATTTCTTTTTCCTGTATATTATTCAAACCCAGTATGATCACTAAAAAAACTACAAAAGCGACTATACTAAACAGAATAAATATACCAGCTTTAATTTCACTCGATTTGTATTCCATAATTTCCTGAACACCTTAAATTTTTAATTTCCTACAAGAGATTCCAAATACTGGTCTTTATCAACATCCTCGCTGTCAGGCTGACGATCAAGGAATTGTCTGACAATAGGATCAGTACATACCTTCATCTCGTCTTTAGTACCCTGAAAGATCACCTGGCCCTCATGCAACAAGGCAATGCGGTCTGCAATCATAAATACAGATTCCAACTCGTGCGTAACTACAACAATTGTCATTTTAAAAGCATCTTTGAGCTTTAAAATTAAATGATCGATCCCCACAGCAACAATGGGATCCAAACCCGCCGATGGTTCATCACAAAACAAGATATCCGGATCCATTGCCAGTGCCCTAGCCAATGCGGCACGCTTTTTCATACCACCGGATAATTGCGAGGGCATAAAACCTTCAAATCCTGCAAGACCTACCAACCCCAACTTGATTCGTGTCATAATTTTAATGGTAGAATCATTCTGAGGAGTGTGCTCACGCAAGGGTAACGCAACATTCTCACCCACTGTCATTGAATTAAACAGCGCAGAACTCTGAAAAAGCATTCCGATCTTTTTCAATATTTCATTTCTATCTTTTTCAGAAGCTTTAACAAAATCTTTACCTTTTATCAGAATCTCACCCTGTGTTGGTTTTTGGAGCCCAATCAGATGTCTTAGCAATGTACTCTTGCCGCAGCCGGAACGACCCAAAATCACCAGGGTTTCGAATGGATAAATATCGAGATTGATTCCTTTAAGTATCTCCCGTTTACCATAACGGGTATGCAAATCACGAATTTGAATTAATGGTCCATTTTCAGACATAAAATCTCTATAACGTTGAATAAAACAGCATTGTAAACAATAAATCAGCAAAAATTATCATAAAAATAGATGTAACCACTGATGCGGTTGTTGATTTTCCCACACCTTCAGCACCACCGGAGACACTGAATCCCTGGTATGCACCAATCTGGGCAATTATCAATGCAAAGAAACCACTCTTGATCAGCCCTGTTAAAAAATCTTTGAACAAAATTGCATCTGCAGTTTGATTAAAATAAGCAACAAACGGTAGCTTTAAATTCACAACAGCCAGTACAAAACCACCGGCTATTCCAACAAAATCTGCAAGTACCGTCAGACATGGCAGAACAATAAGCATTGCCAGTGTTCTGGGAACCACCAGATAACCAATAGGATCAAGCGCCATGGTTTTCAATGCATCAATTTCTTCAGCGACTTTCATGGTACCCAACTCGGCAGCAATGGCAGAACCACTTCGACCAGCAATCACAATTGCAGTAATCAGCGGACCCAATTCACGTGTCATGGAAACACCCACAAGATCTGCAACAAAAATGGTAGCGCCAAACCTGGCCAGCTGATAGGCTGATTGCATGGCAATAATTAATCCCACACTGAACGCGATAATATTCACAATGGGCACGGAATTTACGCCAATCTTGACCATTTGCACAAATGTCAAATGCCAGCGAATCTTTCTACCGGTAAACGGTGCCACAAAAATCCAGAATAGCGCCTGACCACTCAACTTGGTAATACGGGTCAAATGCACAAGAAATTCAACAAATCCTTGTCCGGCATGTGCCAATGTTCTATTTAATGCACTCATACGGCAGACGGATTTGTTGCACTTTCACGATCTTTATGGATTTCAAAGATCTTGTCGAGACGGGTCAGCTCAAAAACTTCTTTGACGTTTTCCTGCAGACCAAACAATGCAAACCGTCCTTTATACTTTTTGCAATGCTGCAGTCCTTCAATCAGCGTGGCCACACCTGAACTGTCCATATATCGCACACCCTCTAAATTGATCAGAATAAGCGGTGCTTTCTTTTTAATCTGTTCCATCATTTCTTTACGCAACTGGGGAGATGAGTACAGATCCACTTCTCCCTTAATGTGCAACAAGACTGATTGATCATTTTTTTCAGTACGAATTTCCAAACTCACGGGGTTATCCTTTTTTGGGTAATTGTTTTGACATATATAACGAATTGCCCTGTTTTGAACCGCTATAGGTGACCGTATCCATCACAGATTTCATGAGGTATACACCCAAACCACCGGGACGAATTTCATCCAGCTCGCGCGATTTGATTTTTTTAACGTCTACAGGTTCGCCATTATCTAAAATTTCTATTTCAAGCAATCCATTACCTACACTGCAATTTATGGTTATGGGTTGTTCTCGTTCATTTTTATAAGCATGTTTAATTACATTTGCACAAGCCTCATCAACAGCAAGCACTATTTTGTTGATCTCACTTACCGAATATCCGGCAGTTTCACAAATCTTGTACAAAACCGTTCGCATTGAACTAAGTAATGATGGATCACTGGTAATATGTAAACTGATAGAGGATTCCATTTATTATCATCTCTTCTTTTTCAGTTATTGCCTGCTATTCTAATGTGCTTCAAACCAGTTATCACCGGTATCCATGTCTACTTTGACAGGTACATCCAAATTCATTGCATTTTCCATTTCATCCCTAACCAGCTCTTTCATATAATCTAATTCTTTTTTAGGAACCTCGAACACCAGTTCATCATGAACCTGCATGATCATAACAGAACCCAGTTTTTCTTTTTCTAACCGCTTTTGTATGTTCAACATTGCCAGCTTTATCAGGTCCGCGGCTGTGCCCTGAATGGGAGTATTGATTGCTGTGCGTTCAGCAAATTCTCGTACCCTGCGATTGTCACTGTGAATCTCGGGTAAATATCGACGACGATTCATCAATGTGGTAACAAATCCATCTTTACGGGCTTTATCAATAATGTTCATTGTAAAATCCTGAACACCGGGATAGCTGGCAAAATAGGTTTTTATAAACTGGTCTGCTTCTTCAGTACTAATATTCAAACGCTGCGACAAACCATATATTCCCATACCATACATGATTCCAAAATTGACTTCTTTGGCTTTGCGGCGCTGATCATCAGTAACTTTTTCCGGTTCAACATGAAATACCAGCGAGGCAGTACGTCGGTGCACATCTTCATCATTTAGAAATGAAGATTTCAAAGTTTCATCTCCGGACAAATGCGCCATGACCCGAAGTTCAATTTGTGAATAATCCGCATCCAACAATACATGATCATCATCACGCGTTACAAACGCCCTGCGTATCTTTCTGCCAATCTCGGTCCGAATGGGTATATTTTGAAGATTCGGGTCACTTGACGATAAGCGTCCCGTGGCTGCAACAGTCTGATTGTACGATGTATGCACCCTTTTGGTTTTCGGGTGGATCAGCTTGGGCAGTGCATCCACATAAGTGGATTTTAGCTTAGCCAACTGTCTGAAATCCAGAATCAATTTGGGCAGTTCATGCTGTACCGCAAGGGTTTCCAGCACAGAAACATCCGTAGAGTAACCGGTTTTGGTCTTGCGTGATGGTGGTAATTTTAATTTTTCAAACAACACCACACCCAACTGCTTCGGAGATTGAATATTAAAAGGGCTTCCAGCTATTTCATAAATTTTTTGTTCAAGACTTGCCAACTCTTTTTCAAGCTCCAGCGACATCCGGTTTAGATATTGCTTATCTAACGCTACACCGTTGCTTTCAACAGTCTTTAATACATATAATAACGGCATTTCCAAATCGCGAAAAAGGTCCATCAGATTATGTTCAACCAGTTGCTTTTCAAATAGATTTTTCAAACGCAGGGTTACATCCGCGTCTTCACAAGCGTAATGTCCAACCGTTGCAACCGGTACCTTGTCCATTGTAGTTTGCGATTTACCGGAACCAATAATATCAGTAGTAGGAATCTTTTTAATATTCAAATGCGTTAGACTGAGAGCGTCTAAATTATGCTGACGCAATGACGGGTCTAACAGGTAACTGGCCACCATTGTATCAAACACAAATCCATGTATGCTAAAACCATGCCGTTCAAGCACCAACAGATCATATTTTGCATTATGCGCACATTTGGATTTCTTTTCATCCTCAAAAGCAGGTGTTAGTTTTTTCCTTACATCTGCAAGTTCCAGTACCTTGTCTTGACTGGCCAGATCATTGGGTCCCATAACAGGGATGTAATACGCAATTCCCGGCTCCATAGAGATAGATATACCCACCAGCTCTGCACGAATGGGATCCACGTCAGTTGTTTCAGTATCAAAAGCAAAATCTTTACAGGCATTCAAATCCACAACCAGATTATCGAGCAATTCGGATGTATCCACAATCCGGTATTCCTGCTCTACTTTTTTTGTCTCTTCGGCAAATCGGTTAGTCAGTGTTTTAAATTCCATGCGGGTAAAAAACTCGACCGCTTTATTCGAATCTGCTTCTTTTACAAGCAGATCTTCAGGATTGGTATCAACCGGAACATTAGTATCGATTGTGATCAACTTGCGGGCCAACTCTGCCTTGTCTTCATTGCCTTCAAGGCTTGTGCGGGCACGTTTACTGGATATATTTTCAATATTTTTTAATAAATTATCAAGCGAACCAAATTCCTGCAGCAGGCTTACTGCAGTCTTGGGGCCAATACCTGAAACGCCCGGCACATTATCTGATGTGTCTCCAATAAGAGATAAATAATCAACAATCCGTTCCGGGGGCAGTCCAATCTTTTTTTCCACGGCTTTGGCATCCAGCCACTCGGGCTCCTGTCCCGAACGCCTGGGATTTAAAATGGTAGTTAACGGCGTAACAAGCTGCATAAAATCCTTATCACCTGTAACCAATACAGATTGGATCTTTTTCTTTTCAGCCCTTTTAGCCAATGTGGCAATAATATCATCCGCTTCGTATCCATCCATAGAAATTGAAGGGATATTGAGTACATCCAAAACTTCATGCAAACGTGGCAACTGGTCTATCATATCCTGCGGCATTTCTGCGCGCTGTGCTTTATATTCGGGATAAAGCTTGTGCCGAAAGGTAGGCTCTTTGGTATCAAACACAACAGCAAAATAATCAGGTTTTTCAGTATCTAAAATATTTAAAAGAATGTTTGTAAATCCAAAAACAGCGCTAACATTCTCCCCTCTTGTGTTGATCAAAGGATTGCGAATAAACGCAAAATAGGTTCGGTATGCCATTGCCATACCATCGATAAGAAACATACGGGGAGTACTGTTCGCTTTTGCCATTTGGGAAACCTGTTCTTTTTAATGCATTGTTAAAATGTAATTTAAACAAAATTATACAACCATGCAACCGGGATTTACAACGATCTAAATACTTTTTTAATTCAACAAAATACACTTTTCGTAGAACGCTACAAATAAACCGAACGAACTGTGAATAATTTCACAGAAAAGAAATTTTGGCATCTATTTTTGAATGAGACCAAAAAAGCATTGACTACAATTATAATAATAATTATATTTTCTGTGAAAAAAATCACAAAAATAGTAGTGTTATGAAAGTACCTAAACCAGCCGTTGCACGTCTTTCCATGTTGTACCGGTTTTTAGAAGAGTTGGAAAAACAAGGAATCCAGTCGATTTCTTCATCAAAAATAGCCGCACAGTTGGGACTCGGTTCTCACAATATACGTAAAGATATCGGCTATCTTGGAGAAATTGGCAACACGGGTTCCGGATATGATGTTAAACGGTTAAAAGACCATATTTCTTCCCATCTGGGTTTTGACCATGAACGACATGCCTGCGTAGTAGGATTAGGACGCCTGGGCAGCGCCATAATGAACTTTGACAATTTCATCGTAAATGGATATAGAATTGTTGCAGGGTTTGATTCCAATATCAATGTTCTGGAAACTATTAAAACCGATATTGATGTTTACCCCTCGCATGCCATTGAAGATATTGTAAAACAGAAAAATATTGAACTTGCCGTTTTAACCGTACCTGTGGCTTCGGCACAAGAAGTGACCGATAAACTCTTGCAGGGCGGTATTCAGGGAATCGTCAATTTCACACCGGGATACCTCAAGGTATACGACTATCCGGTTTACGTCAGCAATATTGATGTGGTAGGTGCATTCGATGAATTGATTGCACTGAGTACATTAAACCGATAATTCCTTTTTTTATTTCATAAACAGATCAATAGATAGGAGACTATTATGGGCCGTGTTTATAATTTTTCGGCAGGACCGGCGACTCTCCCCGAACCGGTTCTTAAAAAAGCAGCAGAAGAAATGTTGGATTACCAGGGCACTGGCATGTCCGTTATGGAGATGAGCCATCGCTCAGGTGCGTATAATGATATAATTGTTGGAGCAGAAACTGTTTTACGTGAGATCATGAACATTCCAGATAATTATCATGTATTGTTTTTACAGGGTGGTGCGTCTACCCAGTTTGCTATGGTTCCACTAAACTTGTTCCGCAATAGCAAAAAAGCAGATTATGTCAACACCGGCCAATGGTCTAAAAAAGCAATTCCCGAAGCCAAACGTTTTGGAGAGGTAAACATTGTTGCCTCCTCTGAAGACAAAACATTCAACTATATCCCCAAACTGGATCCCGCAACTTTTACCAATGACGCGGATTACTTTTACATGGTCACCAACAATACTATTTACGGAACACTCTTTTCCGAATTGCCTAAAACCGGTGACGTTCCCCTGGTTGCAGACATGTCTTCAAACTTTTTGTCTCAGGTTTACAATGTAAATGATTTCGGTCTCATCTTTGCCGGCGCGCAAAAAAATGCAGGTCCTTCCGGTGTTGCAATTACCATCATTCGTGACGATCTGGTAGGCCACGCGGACGAGAGCATTACCCCCACTATGCTGAATTACAAAACCCATGTTGATGCAAAATCCCTGTTCAACACCCCACCCTGTTACAGTATCTATATCTGTAAACTGGTTTTTGAATGGGTCAAAGAACAAGGCGGAATTGAAGCCGTTGAAAAAGTTAACCGCGAAAAAGCAGCCCTTTTGTATGATTATCTTGACGAGTCCGCTTTCTTTAAAGGTACGGTAGGCAAAGAGGACCGTTCATTGATGAACGTACCCTTTGTATCTCCTTCCGAAGAGTTGGACGCTGCCTTTATCAAAGGAGCAGCTGCGGAAGGTTTAATGACACTCAAAGGCCACCGCTCAGTTGGTGGTATGCGTGCCAGCATCTATAACGCCATGCCGGTGGAGGGTGTCAAGAAATTGGTGGACTATATGAAAAAATTTGAATCTGAGAATAAATAAAAGGACGGGACATGTTCAAAGTCAAAACCTTGAATAAAATCTCACCGGTAGGCCTTGAGCTTTTACCGAGAAGTTGTTACGAAGTATCGTCAGAAATTAATGAACCGGATGCCATTATTGTACGAAGTTTTAGCATGCATGAAATGGAACTGCCTTCAACACTTTTGGCAGTTGCCCGTGCCGGCGCCGGCGTTAACAACATTCCATTGGAAAAATGTGCTGAAAAAGGTATTGTTGTATTCAACACACCCGGCGCAAATGCCAATGGCGTTAAAGAAATGGTACTTACGGGAATGTTGTTATCTTCCCGTAAAATTCTGCCCGGTATTGAATGGGCAAAAACGTTGATTGGTAAAGGCGATGAAGTGCCAAAACTGATCGAAAAAGGCAAGTCCCAGTTTGCCGGCCCCGAGATCAAAGGTAAACGTCTGGGCGTTATTGGCCTGGGTGCCATTGGTGTTATGGTTGCAAACGACGCTCGCTCCCTGGGTATGACAGTAATGGGCTTCGACCCCTTTTTGTCAGTTGACCATGCATGGGATCTGGACCGTGAGATCAAAAAAGCGGCATCGCTTGATCAGTTACTGGCAGAATCCGATTACATCACCATCCATGCACCATTGACAGATGAAACCAAGGGCATGATCAATGCGGAAAAATTCAAGATTATGAAAAAAGGTATCCGCATACTCAACTTTGCCCGCGGCGGCTTGGTGAACAACAAGGACCTCAAAGACGCTCTGGAAGCCGGCATTGTCTCCGCATATGTTAGCGATTTCCCAGATGAAGAGTTGCTGAAAATGGAAAATGTTATTGGCATTCCCCATCTTGGTGCATCTACCCCGGAATCTGAAGACAACTGTGCTGCCATGGCCGCGGAACAACTACGCAATTATCTGGAATGCGGTAACCTGGTCAACTGTGTCAATTTCCCCAATTGCGAGCTGCCCTTTTCCGGACATACACGTCTGATTGTGATCAACCGCAACATCCCCAAAATGGTGGGACAGATCACCGGTGTTCTCGCGGATAAGGACATAAACATCACCAACATGCTCAACCGCAACAAGGGCGACTTTGCCTATAACATCATCGATGTTGAAGAAGAAGTGATTGAAGAAGACCTCACCCGCCTCAACGACATTGACGGTGTAATTATGGTACGCGCGCTCAAATGCGGTAATGATTAATCAGATAAATATTTAATGACTCTAATCCCCCACAATCGCATTTGGGTTGTGGGGGATTTTTTTATCAGCACTTGATATTTTGTCTTGATTAATTAAAATAAATATTCTTAATTAACAATATTATAAATTGAATATTCAGGGGATCCTTTATACTTTACAGATATTTATAAAATCGTTTTTACGGTCTTACTTGATTAAAAGATTAAATTAACTGCCCAGTATAATAAAAAAGTGAGTATAAATATGTTCAAATTTAAAAAAAGACCACTAAATCAATATTTTTTATTTGGTATTTTTATTATACTATATATAATCATTTACTGGTGTTATTTTTTATATAGGCCAGAGATAAATATTTCATATAAAGGTATTTATCTATCCCGCTATTTAATATTTTTACTATCTCCTTTATCTATTTTATTGTTAATCTCGGCATTTCAATTTAAAAAAAATCTGTTAAGGATTATCACAATAATTTCAAGCATACCTATGGTATCAATAATCACAATTACATTTTTATTTGAAATATATTCAATCCCCAAAACTTTATTTTATGGCGATACTACAAATAAATCATATGAATTGTTGGATTCCATTCTATATAATAACAATAAAATCAATATATATAGAAATAAGCCAATGGCATTTGATCCATATTTTATTACAATCGAACAGGAATATCAATATAACACAAACATAAAACTTGTGAGAAACCTTGATTTCATTTACAGGTGTCAATATGCTGAACTGGAATTGGATGGTAAACGCAATATTTTAAATATAACTTCTTGCAGGGATACAATAACCACAATAAAAATATATGATTTGAAATCACTTTATATTGAAGAAAAAACATTAAAATATTTATTAGATACACTTTATTAGCTCTCAAGTCCCTAGCCTGTGCCTCTGGCACAGGATTTTACCGTCTGAATCAGGATGCGTAGGATTTACAAGATTATAAGATTATATATATCGGGATTTAATAAAGGACATATCAATGTAAAAAAAACTCAAATCCAGCTAATCCTGATTCAGACAATCCACTGTAGAACGAAATTCATTTCGTTTGTCCGCTGAAAGCGGGCTCATAACCTACCATGCGGTGAGCAATCCCAAAGTGTGATCTATCCACGGACAGTTCAGGGTATTTTGCTATCTATCAATAAAATATTCCAGATTACGATATTGGTGAGCAAATGCAGAAACAATGATCCGGTCTCCATAAATCTTATAGATCATCATATATGGAAATCTTTTTTAAAATATATTTTCTCTGATGATTACCAACACTGGTCCATGCGAAAGGAAAAACAGTAATCAACTTTTCAGCCTGTTTGACTTCTTTTATTAAAGCATCCCCCAATAAAGACGAAATTTCATCATAATAAGTAACTGCATCCTGTAATTCGTTTTGAGCAAGTTCAGAAAAAAATAATTTCATTTACGTTTCAATTCCCCAAGTACTTTTTCCAAAGGTACTGTTTTCAATTCTCCTTTTTCATACGCAGCCAAACGAGCCTCAGATTCTTTGATCCATGCCGCCTCGATCTCTGGATCAGGTTTATCCAAACTTGCTATCAATTTTTCAACAAGACGTATTCTATCATTTGCTGTTAATTCAAGTGATTTTTGCTCTATTTCATTAAATGTCATTTCAATTCTCAATTATTAAATGAATTTTCTTAAATTTATAGTGCAATAAATTATAAATCAAGATATTTTTGTTTGATATTTTCTTAAAAACTGATAATAATTGGATATTCAATTTTGAACTTTACCCAAGAATCCTTATTTCACTGTCTAAATTAGGATAAAAGGATTAACGATTTATGGGATTGGGTAACAGCAAGCATCAAACCTAATCTTATCATCCTATAAATCCCAAAAATCTTAATTCAGACAATCCCCTGTAGAACGAAATTCATTTCGTTTGTCTGCTGAAAGCGGACTCTTAGCCCGTTTTGCGGCGGTAAATCCCACTAAATTGTGATCTACAAACAATCACCTTCAGAATCAGAATGTGCGGGATTTAAAAGATTATTTGAAAGCAGCTGAGTTTTAAAAAGCACAAATCCTGGCCTCACTGAAACCTATAAATCCTGATACAGACAATAAATCAATTGAGCTAGCACCGGCTTATGCGTATGCCAATCTTCCCCTTGGTGTTGGAATTTCTCGTCCCAGTTCTTTTGCGGTATCAATCCACTCTTGAATGATCTGTTCCACATTTGCCAGTGCTTCCTGATATGTAGCGCCATCCGCCATACAACCCGACAATTCAGGCACTTCCGCTATATATGCGCTGTCTTCATCGCTCCAATAAATTATTATTTCATATTTTGAAACCATCATTTTACTCCTAATTTGAGATTATATCGCAGAATCACTTCGCGCACCTGCTTAACCTGATAAGGCTTTGCTTTTCCTTCCTTTGCCTGCAGGTTGATTATCTCTTCTACACCATCCATGGTTAAAATGTGGTGATCCCCTTTAATACGTTCTTTGAAACCAAGTTTCTTTAATAATATAACCATCGAATCAAACGGAATATTCGCATCTGACATTCTCGTCATAATTTGAATATACAGTTTTTCGTATTTGCCCATATAGTCCTTCGATAGATTTAATAAATCTCAAACAACGGCTTTCCAACAGACATAATTTATATAAGGTACTTTCTTGTCATTAAAAAGTCAAGATTATTAAAATCCTATCTATCAAATTCATACAATCCCCTGTAGAACGAAATTCATTTCGTTTGTCCGCTGAAAGCGGTCTCATAGCTCACCTTGTGGTGAGTAATTAAAATGTGATCTACTATCACAAACCTTCACCGTCAGAATTATGATGAAAGGATTTAAAGATTTTCGGGATTAGGAACAAATAACCATCAAATTCAAACTTGCAATCTATAAATTCAATAAATCTTGAAACCTCTATACTAGACATCCTCTACTAACTCACTTTTCTCATATAAAAATTCAGGATCAAAATCAAGTTCATTGGGCCATTGGATTGAATCAAAACTTTTCCTTACAGAATTAAACAAAGATACATTTTTTAATTCGGCATACCTGCCAATCTCCAGATAGGGAGATACATCAAAAATGCGATTCTCATCATTTTCGAATGTTAATAGCAGCTTGAAATCTTTTAATGGTTTAACTTTAACAACGGACAAATACATAAAAACCTCAAATATCACTTTAAAGGATCAATCTTGAAAGGCAATTCACCCTTTGATGCCAATTCCCAATCCGCTAGGAATTCCTCTTTACGCAATTCTGCCCAGGCTACAACCAGCTTTGCTTGTTTGGGTGGAAAATCTCCGTCAGTAATCTCACAATGATTTATATCGACAACGACTTTATAATCCTGATAATACGCATGAAAATGGGGCGGATTATGTTCTCCAGGTGCGCAATACATACGAACAATAATACCAAAAAACATTGAAATCGTTTGGATTTTGAATATCTCTCCTTACCGTTAAAAATTGCATCTCATTTTAAATTACATCCCAGGTCTTAAAAAGTCAAGATTAATATTCATAACAACATTTCATCCTACATATTCCAATATCAAATTGTACATCTTGCACCAAATTTAATTTACAGTTACTCCATTTCCCAAAAAACTTGAACCCAAATCCATTCATCCTCAAAATCCCAATTCAGACAACATCCCCCCAATCAAATCACTTGTAATTTAAAAATAATCTGACTAACTTGTCTACATTGAAAATATATACATTACCCGCCTGATCAGAAAATCAAACAACCAGGAGGGTATGATTAAAATATGATACAAAAACTCTGACTTGGAGGACCCCAAATGCCTTATAAAAAGATTTTAATAGCTCTGGAAGGTATTGAAAAAGAAACCGCTATTGTTAATGAAGCCGTAAAACTGGCAGATGCACTGGGCTCAGAATTATCTGCATTCCATATCAACGATCCTGCTGCCGGCAAAGCCCATATGATGATGGACGGACTACCACTGGTTGAAGAAAAAGACCTGCGTGAACTGATCGAAAAAGCAGGTCAACCCGAATTGGCAAAAAACATTGCAATCAGCATCGTTGAAAGTGATGAATATGCAAACTCTATAGCCGATGCAGCAAAAGGATACGATATGCTGATTATTGGCCATAAATCCAAAAGCCAGATCAAAGCAGTCATTACAGACTCGGTTGACGAACGCGTTTCAGACCTGGTTTCCTGCCCCATCCTTGTAGTAACTATCGACTGATCTTATTTTTAAAAATGGTGCGCGTTTGCGCATCATTTTTTTCTCTTTCCAGTCTTATATTTCTATTGATTATTTCATCCTGATTTGTGTTATTATAAGATTCATAATAACAGAGGGTGATCAAATGAAACGTTTTCTTTATTTCCTACTGATTTCAATTCTTTTCATTTCTTCAACCAGCATATCCAAAACGCTCAAAGTTAGCGAAAATGGCCGGTATCTGCAATATTCGGACGGCACCCCGTTCTTTTACCTCGGTGATACGGCCTGGGAGCTGTTCCATCGCTTAAATCGTAAAGAAGCAGACCTTTACCTGACCGATCGTGCCAACAAGGGCTTTACCGTCATACAGGCTGTAGTGTTGTCACAAGTAAATGGCATGAAAGAACCCAACGCCTATGGAGACTTTCCATTAAAAGACCAGAACCCCAACCAGCCTCTGGAAGGTTATTTCAAGCATGTGGATTATATCGTCAACAAGGCTGAAGAGTTGGGACTTTTTATCGGGATGCTGCCCACATGGGGTAGTTACTGGACCGAAAGCGGCGACAGTAAAATCTTTGATAAAGATAATGCCTATTCCTTTGGCCAGTATTTGGGTAAACGCTACAAAGACAAACCCATCATCTGGATATTGGGTGGAGATACCAATCCCCATACTCAAACCGAGTTGGATATTATTGAATCTATGGCATTGGGATTACAAAAAGGTGACGGCGGTGCGCATTTAATCACGTTTCATCCCCGCGGCCCCGGCTTGTCATCAGACTATTTCCACAATGCAGACTGGCTCGATTTCAACATGGTACAATCATCACACGGCGCGCACGATCATGACAACGGCTTGTTTGCCGAGCATGACTATGCATTAACGCCCCCCAAACCCACACTGGATGGTGAACCTCGCTACGAAACCATGCCTACCGGTTTTTATTTTAAAAATATGGACCCCAACGATCGTATTGACGACTTTGACAGCCGTCAGGCTGCTTACTGGTCACTGCTGGCAGGTGCCTGCGGCCATACATATGGCAACAATAACATCTGGCAAATGTGGACAAAAGACCGTGAAGGCGCCATTTTTCCCAATGTGCCATGGAATGAAGCTATTCATCATCCCGGTTCGTTTCAGATGGGTTATCTGGCAAAACTGTATAACTCTATCCCTTTTGAAACACTGGTACCAGCACAAGACTTTATTCTTGATGGCCCCACCTATGGCGGTGCAAAGATCAGAGCGGCAGTTGCAGCAGACGGCTCCATAGCATTGATCTATTCTCCTTATGGAGAAAAATTTACCGTAGACAAGAGCCGGATCAGCGGAGATCGCAACCACGAAGTCTGGTGGGACCCGCGTTACGGTACCTTTGCTCAAGTACACAGACCCGATACCAAAGGCATTCAGTCGTTTACGCCCCCCACAAACGGCAGAGGAAACGACTGGCTCTTAATCATCTATGATGATGCATTGAAACTGGAATTACCATAAAACATAAAAACCCAGGGTGATATAATCCACCCTGGGTGATTTATAAAACCGGAATGAGCTTTATCATGTCACAAATTAAAGATTTTTTTCTTTCACCCCACATCCAGATCGCACTGGCAACAGGTATTAGTATTATCGTTTTAGCCTGGGTATCCAAACGTATACTGGCAGAACCCATGCACAACCTGGTACTGGCATTTCCCCCCTTTATTGCGGCTGTCTATGAATCTCTATTGAACAAATACAAAGACAAAAAGATCTGCACTCCCTGGTATTGGTCAACAGCAGTATTGTGTACCACGGCACTAATCATTCTTTTCCATCTCTAGCGTTCTAGTATACAAAAATTGCTCTCACGTCAATTTTACCCATATTTCAAAAACATTGACATTGTATAAAAACAATATTATATTTAATTTTCTAGTTTTCAAATATCCCCTAATTATGTGCCGGCAAATTCACCAAAACTTTAGGAATCCAGCTTTATGAAAAGATCAATCGGAATGCTTTTTCTGCTCACGACACTATTTTTAGCATGCAGCTCGAATCAAAAAAACACTGTTGATTATACAGGGTATGTTGATCCCTTTATCGGTACTGGCGGACACGGCCACACTTATCCCGGTGCGGTGGTTCCCTTTGGTATGGTACAGCTTTCACCCGATACCCGCATGGAAAACTGGGATGGCTCCTCCGGTTACCACTATTCAGACAGTACAATCATGGGTTTCAGTCACACC
Source organism: bacterium (assembly GCA_963693055.1). GTDB lineage: Bacteria > Zhuqueibacterota > Zhuqueibacteria > Residuimicrobiales > Krinioviventaceae. The sequence continues at coordinate 1,299,938 of OY843751.1, read as the reverse complement.
CATCTCAGCGGAACCGGTGCACCTGAATATTGTGATGTGTTATTCATGCCCACAATCGGTAAAGTAAACGTTCTGGTGGGTGATGAAGAAAACAGCAAAACCGGTTACCGTTCTGCATTCAGCCATGACAATGAAACCGCTTCCCCCGGATATTACAGTGTAAAACTGGATGATTATAATATTTTTGCAGAACTCACTGCAACAAAAAGAACAGGCTTGCATCGTTATACCTTTCCCCAATCGGATAGTGCAAATATCATTATTGATCTCAAAAATCGTGATCGTGTAATTGCATCATCAATTCAGATCATCAGCGATACAGAAATTGCCGGAATGCGCAGATCTATCCGCTGGGTTGAAGATCAGCACGTATATTTTTATGCTAAATTCTCCAAACCTTTTAAATCCTTTGGTATTGCTGTAAATGACTCTCTGGTTCCCAACATCAAAAAAGCCGAGGGTGAAAACATTAAAGCTTTTATCAGTTATACCACAGACAACAATGAACAAATTCTTGCCAAAGTAGGTATTTCTGCGGTTAGCATAGAGGGTGCAAAAAAGAACCTTACAAAAGAAAACAAAAAATGGGATTTTGAAAACATTCGTAAAAATGCTAAAGATGCATGGAAACAGCATCTCGCAAAAATCGATGTACAGGGTGGTACTGAAAAACAAAAACGCATCTTTTATACTGCATTGTATCACTCGGCTTTGGCCCCCAATTTATTTATGGATGTTGACGGACAATATCGCGGAGTTGACCTTAAAGTCCATAAAGCTAAAGATTTTACCCGCTATACCGTCTATTCGCTATGGGATGTTTTCCGAGCCAATATGCCGCTTTACACCATTCTGGAACCTTCCCGCATGAACGACTTTATCAAAACTTCACTGGAAATGTACAAAAAACGTAACCGGCTGGCCCGTTGGGAGATTTGGGGAAATTACTCTGGCTCCATGATTGGCCACCACTCCCTGCCCATGATTCTCGATGCTTACCAAAAAGGCATTCGGGATTATGATGTAGAACTGGCATACAAGGCTATGAAAAATGAGGTGGCTGACCTGGGCAATTATACAACATATGGATTTATACCCGCTGACAAAGAAGGCGGTTCTGTATCCAAAGTTATGGAATATGCTTATAACGACTGGTGTCTGGCTGAAATGGCAAGATTACTGGGAAAAAAACAGGATTTTCTGCTCTACCAGCAGCGTGCACAGTTTTATAAAAACCAGTTTAATCAGGAAATTGGTTTCATGGCACCCAAAAACACAGACAGGTCCTGGGTTACACCTTTTGATCCTACTGAGGGCACTGAACACTTTGTAGAGGGCAATTCTTATCAATACTCTTTATTTGCACCCCATGATGTAAATGGACTGATCAAACTGATTGGCGGAGATAAAGCATTCATCAAATGGATGGATACTATGTTTACAACAACATCCAAGCACGATGAACATGCCGTTGACGCAACAGGGCTCATTGGACAATACGCGCATGGTAACGAACCCAGCCACCACATGGCTTATCTATACAACTATGCGGGTGCCGCCTATAAAACCCAGGCAATTGTACGTGAGATTCTGGATACCATGTACGACGACCAACCCTATGGTATGGAAGGAAACGAAGACTGCGGTCAAATGTCGGCATGGTATATACTTAGCGCAATGGGATTCTATTCTGTAAACCCAGGAGATGCGACCTATATCATTGGTAGTCCGCTGTTTGAACAGGTAACAGTACATCTTGAAAACGGCAAAGATTTTATTGTACGTGCTGAAAATATATCCTCAGAAAATAAATACATCCAGTCAGTTGCCTTGAATGGTGAATCTTTTACAAAATCATGGTTTAACCACAGTGTAATCGCCAATGGTGGACAATTTGTTTTCCAAATGGGTGCAAAACCCAACAAGAGCTGGGGCACCTCAAAACTGGACCGTCCCCTCTCTCAGGAATTCCTTCCTGCTACAGCAGTACCCTATTTACGTACAGATAAACGCTATTTTCTGGAAACATCGGAAATTAAATTATTTTGCGATACAGAAAATGCAAAAATCTATTACACCCTTGATGGTTCAGAACCAACAGCTCAATCAACCCTGTACAAAGGTCCTTTTAAAATCAATAAAACCAGTACCGTTCGTTTCATGGCCGCAAAACAAGGACTTTTGAACAGCATGTCGGTAGCAGAGACTATAACAAAACTCGACTATGAACCTTTTACAAGCTATACAGGTAAAGATTTAAAACCCGGATTAGAGTATCAATATATTGAAGCCGAGGTCATGTTTGCCAAAGAACTGTTAAAAGCTAAACCCATCAAAGCCGGTATCACCAGAAACTTTAACATTAAAAATCGCCGCAGAGATGAGAATTTTGGTTATATATATACAGGCTATCTTGCAATACCCAAAGACGGTATTTATACGATATATAACAAAACCAACGATGGCAGCATACTTTATATGGATGACAAAGAATTCATCAACACCGATGGCGGCCATCCGGCTTACGAAGTATCAAGAACTGTTGCGCTCAAAAAGGGCAACTATAAAATTTCTCAGCAATATTTTCAAATGGCTGGAGGTTTTTCAAACCAGGTAAGCTGGCAAGGCCCGGGAATTCCTAAACAGGAAATCCCGGCTTCGGCTCTTTTTCATACAAAATAGAATGTCTGGACGAACGGAGATATTATGCAGTATTTAAAATCCGGTATCATTAAATGCATTTTGTTTTTAATATTGATGTCAGCTTTGAGCTGCCAAAAGGCAAAACCATTATCTGCAAAAGATAAAGCGTATGTTGAATCTGTTCAAGCATGGCAACAGGAACGCATCAAAACACTGCAGAATAAAGATGGCTGGTTGAGTCTTGCCGGATTGTTTTGGTTAAAGCCAGGAGAAAACACCTTTGGAGCTGATAAAGTAAATGATTTAATTTTTCCCAAAGAAAATTCTCCTGCTTTTATCGGAACATTCATCCTGGATAATAATCAGGTTTCCGTTAAAATCGCTCAAAACGTTACAGTTTTATGTAACGAGAAACCCGTGACATCCATGTCTCTTGTCAGCGACATGGATGGTGATCCCAGTATCCTGACATATAAAAGTCTCAGTTGGTATCTGATCAAACGAGGTGATAGGTACGGTATTCGCTTAAAGGACAGCGAGAGTGAGAATTTCAAAAATTTCAAAGGGATCGATAGATATGATATCGATCCCCGTTGGAATATCGCCGCACAGTTTGAACCCTATGATCCACCCAAAAAAATCACTGTACCCAATGTGCTCGGCAACATAAATAAGGAAAACTGTCCGGGGGCATTGGTGTTTCAGATCAATAATAAAACCTACCGTCTTGATCCTATTGCTGAACCCGGTGATGATTCATTTTTCATTATCTTTGCGGATGAAACTACTGGAAAACAAACCTATGGTGGCGGTCGTTTTCTGGTTGTCAATGCACCAGATAAAGATGGCAATACCCATATCGATTTTAACAAAGCCTATAATCCCCCGTGTGTTTTCACGCCATATGCAACCTGCCCCCTGCCTCCTGATCAGAACAGATTGGATGTAGAAATTACAGCGGGTGAAAAATTTTCCGGTCACGATTAATAATCGTTTTAAAGGAGAACAAAATGGTCAAAATATTTAAAATTGCAGCCATCACTATTCTTTTGATCGTAGCTTTAATTTTGGGAATGATACTCAACTATTATAATATGTATCCATCCGGAATAATTGAAAAGACTTTATCGTCATTTGAAAAAGAGACAATTCCGCAAGACTTTATCGAAACACCAGACAGCTATCTGGAAACTGACGTCAATTCCTTGATATCCATAAAGAATGATAACGATGTTGATCAGCTCCGCAATGAATTGATCAATTTTATCTTTGGTTCTCCCGGGCTTCCGCAAGCTTTGCCCAAATCTGTAATGCAAAATCACAACGATGATCGATATTCAGACATTTCCTCATTAAAGTCCATTGACAAACTCTTCATTTCCATGGAATTTGGTATTGATTCATATCCTTACATCTTTAATCCCAAAAGCCCAAACGGAAGTATGTTGATATATCATCAGGGGCATCGAGGTGATTTTTACAAAAGTAAATCACAAATCAAAGCATTTCTGGATAATGGTTATACAGTCATTGCGTTTTCCATGCCGTTGCTGGGTATGAATAATCAGCCGGTAGTCAATCTGGAAAGATTTGGTATTTTCAAGCTCACCCGTCATGATCATATTAAATTATTGAATACTGAAAACGGACATCCTGTAAAATATTTTATTGAACCGATTGTAGTTGCTATAAATCATCTACAAAAACAGTTCAATTGCACCAGCGTAGCAATGGCTGGCATTTCAGGTGGCGGCTGGACTACTACCTTGGCTGCAGCAGTAGATACACGTATAAAAAACAGTTATCCGGTTGCCGGCTCATATCCGTTATATTTAAGGTCAGACTCTCAACGGGATTGGGGTGACTATGAGCAATCCATACCCGAGCTATACCGCACAGCAAACTATTTAGAGCTCTATATTTTAGGGGCCAGCGGTCATGGTCGCAGTCAGTTACAAATCATCAATCAGTACGATGCCTGCTGTTTTGCGGGAATCAAATGGGAAACCTATAAAGACATTGTTGTTGCCCGAGTAAATGATCTAAAATACGGTAATTACGATCTTTATCTCGATGACACCCATCAGCAGCACATGATCTCTGAACCTGTTTTAAACAAAATAATTGAGCATTTACAAATAAACAACAAAACAACAGGCTAACCCAAACTCATTCACCGGAGCAAACATTGAACTCGAAACAACTCGTATACAACGCTCTCGCGGGAAAAGATATTCCGCGAATCCCCAATGGACCGCTTGCAGTACATTTTTGCTCAAAAATAGCCAATGTAAGCATTAAAGATTATACTCTTGAACCTCAAATCATGGCTGACGCAATTCTGCAATACTATGAACGCTTTAAACCAGATGCAGTCTGGGTATCCGCAGACACCTGGATAACCGCTGAAGCAATGGGAGCCAGTGTTGCGTTTCCGAATGAAAGCCAGCCACTCGGTGGATTCGGTAAACCATTGGTAAAAGATCACAAAGACATGGAAAAGCTGCCCACAAAACAAATCATTGAAAGGGGCCGTATCCCCAACATGCTTGAAGCTCTATCCCGGGTAGTTAAAGAAATTGGTAATAAAGTATTTATTGTAGGCTGCTTTGACCAGTCTCCCTGGTCATTGGTTTGCGCCCTGATGGGAATTGGCAATGCTATGGTAAAATTAATGACTGACCCTGTATTCATAGAAGATCTTTTGGTCAAATGTACAGCTTGCTGTATTGAATACGGTAAAGCAATGGCCTCTACAGGTGCGGATATGCTAAGTACCGGCGACAGTCCGGCAGCATTAATCGGTCGTGATTTATATAAACTCGTTGCATTACCGGCTGAACAAAAAGTGTTTTCTGCATTGAAAAAGACTGATGCTATATTATCACTACATATCTGCGGTAATACAACAGACATTCTGCCTGATATGGTTAATTCTGGTGCAGATGTGCTAGAAATAGACTCTCTGGTTGATCTGGATAAGGCCTGTGCTATTGCTGGAAATAAAATAGCATTATGGGGCAACCTGAATCCTGTAGATTCGCTTGAATACCAAAATAAAGACGAGCTTTTAAAAGAGCTGAATCATATTAAAAGCATAATAACCAAACACAAACAGAATCGGTTCATTCTCAGCTCTGGTTGTACTCTTACCATGAATACCAATATTGAAAATCTCGAATTGTTATGCAATTACTCATAAAATCAAACAATACCTAAATTACACTCTAGTTTCCATTGAAAGTTATCTTAATAAATACTAACTTGTTTAAAAAGTTGAATAGCATATAAAGAAACCCTTGTAAGGAGTATCCGTGTCGAGAAAAAGCAAACAGTTATTACCCATACTCAGTATTTTACTGATTGCCGGTTTTTTAATCACAAGCCTTGCAAGCTTTATTGTTTCACGAGGTTCATTACACTCTGAAATTCTGTTAAACGAACTCCCCCTGACAAGTGACAATATTTATTCCGAAATTCAACGTGACCTTTTGAGCCCCATTCTGATCTCTTCTCTCATGGCAACAGATACGTTTCTTAGAGATTGGGTAATAAGCGGCGAAAAGGATACTGATCAGGTTACCAAATATCTCAAAGATATTCAAAAGCAATTTAATACGTTTACCAGTTTCTTTGTTTCCGAAAAAACCTATAAATATTATCATTCAAATGGTCTTTTAAAAACAGTCTCTCCGACTGAAGAACGGGACATTTGGTATTTCAGAGTCAAAGAGATGAAAGACGAGTATGAAATAAACGTTGACATTGATATGGCAAATAACGATTCAATGACAATCTTTATCAATTACAAGGTTTATGATTATAATGGTAACTATATAGGCGCAACCGGTGTAGGGCTGACGGTTAATGCTGTAAAAGAATTGATAGAATCTTATCAACAAAAATATAATCGTAACATCTATTTTGTAGATAAAAAAGGTATAATCAAACTTGCTGCTTTAAATTTCAATAGAAAAAATGCAGAACAGATGGCCTCCGGTATCCCTGATTTGTTCAAGGATCAACTCAGTTCCAGTTCAGCCAAATCTTTTAAAAGTAAACGCAACAAAAAGACTTTTCACACCAATGTACGTTATATACGTGAATTCGAATGGTTTCTTGTAGTAGAGCAGGAACAAGGACAAGCGACCAAACATATTTTCACCACACTCGTTATCAATTTATTGGTATGTGCAATCATTACCCTTGTCGTACTTTTACTCGTAAGATTAACCATTAATAAATATAAAACCAGAATTGAAACGCTAAACGGAATTGTTCCTATTTGCTCTTATTGTAAACAAATTCGAGACGATAAAGGTTACTGGAACCAGGTCGAAGCATATATTGCAAAGCATACTGACGCTGAATTCAGTCATGGTATCTGTCCTGATTGCAGAGAAAAATATTTTCCCGATTTTCCGGAAAAGGATAAATTAAAATAACAATATTGTCAATTCTTTTCTTGACATTATAAATTATTGGGTTATATTTAAATCATGGGCGGGGCGACATCATAATATGATGGACAAGGGACAGAAAGAAAATAATATTTAACTGATCACTATTTTAAATTTAACTCGAGTATTTTGCACACAATACATATGTCATTGTATGCAATTACTATATTTAAATTTCAATGGATCAGGTAAATACAACCGGTCCATGTGAACAGCGGGAATTTGTGGAAGGATTCCCGCTGTATTTTTTTATACCAACCACAAATTTCTTAATCCCTTAATTCCCATTGATTCTTTTCATAAAAAACATTATTATCCTATTGTCCTGTGTATTATTATTGGAGAAATAGTATCATGGATAAAAAAAGCACAAAGATAGAATTACAGCACTCGACAGATCAATTAATTGATATTGTAAATCGCTTTCCGGTTGAATCATGGAATATATCTCCGGAAAAGGGCCGCTGGTCTGCTGCTCAAATTCTGGACCATGTGATCATCTCTGAAGGGTTTATCACAAAACTGTTGGATAGTCAAGGTACTCCATGTAATGACCGGGAACCTGATGAAAAGATCCTCACTGTACGCGCATTATTCACTGATGATGATCTTAAATTAACAGCTGGCGAACCCATTCAACCCTCAAATGATGAGAAAAATCCTGGTGAGCAGTTGGATACATTTCAAACTTTACGCAATCTACAGCTCCAAATACTCGAAAATCACAAACTGGAACATAAAGTAAAATTGTTCCACCATCCAAAGTTTGGAGAACTCACCAGAGGAGAGTGGTTATGGTTCAATATATTACACAGTCAACGCCATACTCGCCAAATCCAATCGCTTTACGATAACCAATCGAGGTGAAAATGCAAAAATTATGGATTGCCTTTTCCCTGCTTTTCTTTTTAGCGTGCCAATCAACAGAAACAACTCAAACCGTACATTTCCCTCAGGTCTCGGAACCTATTGCCATTACCAAAGGGCCACAAGAGCATCTATTTGCCAGCTATTACGGTATCAATTCCTGGAGCAAGAACCAAAAATACGCAACGGTTCTACAAACTCCCATTAAATATACACTACCAACCAAAGTTGATCCTGCTGTTTTGGGACTGGTTGATATGGAAACCTATAAATTTACCCCCCTTGCAGAAACTCGTGCATGGAACTTTCAACAGGGCTGTATGGCACATTGGCTCAGCACCGCTCCCGATTCGTTGATTATTTTCAATGACCTGCAAGAGGGTAAATATGTATCCATTATTATGAATGTGCATACTAGAGAAATAATCAAAACTATTCCCTACGCGGTCAGTGCGGTGTCTCCAAATGGCAAGGAAGCAATTAGCATCAATTTTTCGCGACTCCGCATCACCCGTACAGCTTATGGTTATGACGGAGACGGTCAGGATAATCGCGGTGACACCCAATTCCCCGAGGACGATGGACTTTATCTGGTTGATCTTGAAACGGGTAATGCAAAATTACTCATATCAATTATAGACATAAAAGAACAGGTTCCGGAATTAAATCCCGAACAGATAGAGTACTTTAACCATACCTTGTTCAGCCGAGACGGCAGCAAGATTTTCTGGCTGGCACGTTCTCAGCCCAACCCAAGAAACACCACATCTTTTGTGATCAATCGTGATGGTTCGGGTCTGGTTCGGTGTTTTCCTGATGGCTGGGGCGGTTCACATTTTGACTGGTTGGATGGCGACAATCTGATGATAACAGCAGCTTATGACGCACAGGCCTACGGGCATGTACTATTTACTGTTGGAAAGGATAATTATAAACGACTGGGAAATGGAATTCTTGATTACGACGGTCATGGTGCCTTTTCTCCTGACGGCAAGTGGATGATTACCGATACCTATCCTAAAAACAAACTGCAGGAACAGTGTATTTATCTTATGGATATGGAGACCGAAGCAGTGCTGCCACTGGGCAGATTTATTAATCCTGTAGAATTCCGCAAAAACGGCAAAGATGCCGCTTGCGATTTGCATCCCCGATGGAGTCCCAATGGTGACATGATTGGCTTTAATTCTGTGGATACCGGCAGCAGACAAGTTTATATTTATAAAATTAAATTTTAAGGAATCTTGATGGCTGATTTTTTGAATGGCATTTTAATGTCAGGAGTCATTTTTTTAATTTTAGTGATAGCAGTATACCTCACTCTTAGATCAAAAAAACAGGACAAATCATGAAAAATTCAAAAATCACATTACTTTTAATGTTTGTCATCGCTACCGTTTTTTTCAATTGTGCTAAACCAGAAAAAGATTCACTCACAGTTTACGTGGGTACCTACACAACAAGGGATGATGGTAGTGGTAAAGGCATTTATCGCTATACATTTGACGAAGCAACCGCAGAGTACACTTTACAGGGTTTCACAACCGGAGTAACTGACCCTTCGTATATGACCATCAATATCGAAACCAACACCTTGTATTCAATTAACGAAGTCACAGATCCGGAAACACATACGGGAATTGTCTCTTCATTTCACATTGATCCGGAAACCCATGACCTCACTCCCCTGAACGAGCAGATCAGCATTGGTGGGCATCCTTGTTTCGTCAGCCTGGTTGACGGTTATGCATTGGTTAACAATTATCGCGGTGGGAGTGCAATTCTCTATCCACTCAATAATGATGGAGCTTTGCAAGAGGTTTCGAGCCTTATGCAGCATAAAGGATCGGGACCAGATGCTGACCGTCAAAGTCAACCGCATCCGCACTCTATCGTCCCTTCACCTGACGAAAAATATGCCTATGTTCCTGATCTGGGTATCGATAAAATCATGATCTATAAAATCGATAAAGAGAATGGCAAGCTGGAATCTGCAAATCCACCCTATGCTGCCGTGACACCCGGCGCTGGCCCAAGAATCATCACCTTTCACCCCAACGGAAAATGGGCCTATGTGATCAGTGAACTCAATTCTACCATGACCGCATTCAGTTATAACAGTAATGACGGTTCACTGACCGAGATCGAAACCGTAACCACCTTGCCCAAAGATTATAATGGTGAAAACTGGTGCGCGCATGTTGTTGTCCACCCTAACGGCAAATTTCTGTACGGATCAAACCGGGTTCATAACAGCATTGTAATATATGCAATCAATCAGCAAACAGGTAAACTCACCGCAATAGGACACGAACCCACAGGAGGCAACTGGCCTCGCCATTTCAATATTACCCCATCGGGTAAATATTTATTTGCGGCAAACCAGAAAACCAGCAATATCACTATCTTTTCAATTAAAAAAGATGGTAAACTGGAACCGGTTAACAATATAGAAATACCTCAACCAGTTTGTGTGATTTTTTTATAAAAATTTACAATCAATTTTTGAATTATATCTAGAATTTTAATCAAGGAGTCAACATTGAAAAACAAATTATTACTTATTTGCAGCTTGCTGGCACTTTCATCATGTATTGCATTTGCCGGAAAACTTGACAAGAGTCAACAAAAGTGGTACGAAAAATACAAAGTACAGGAAAACGCTCCTGACCCGGCTGATATGCTGCTCAATACAGATCCTGAACCTGACCTGACAGAAGGATTTGTACCCTTGTTCAACGGAATTAACCTGACCAATTGGAGAGTCATTGAAGGTAACTGCAAGTTTGAGGTTAAAGACGGAATGATTGTCGGCACCAATGTACCCGGCTCCCCCAGCACTTATCTCTGCACAGACAAAGACGACTATACAGACTTTATCTTTACCTGTGACATGAAAATAGAGGTAGATGGTAACACCGGCATCATGGTAAGAGCAAAGACCAAAGGTACAGATGAAATAGTGGTTTATGGCCCCCAGGTCGAAGTTGAAGATTTTGCACGCCAAAGGTATTGGTCGGGAGGTATTTATGGTCAAAGCTGTGGTGGCTGGTATTATCCATTATGGCTGGAGGACCATGCAAAAATCAGAACCGCCATGAAAGAAAACGAATGGAACCGTATAACAGTGTTGGCAAAAGGCAACACAATTAAAACATGGGTTAACGGAATTCCTGCTGCAAATTGGGTTGACGATACATACAAGGAAGGATTTTTCGGATTACAGGTTCACGTGGGCAAACAGGGAACCATCCTTTGGAAAAATCTACTTGTTAAAGAACTAAAATAGCTTTACATTTCGTTTCAAAATTTAAATCTCATTCCCCTTGTTATTAGGGGAATGAGATATTCCAGATGCAAACCCATTTATCCGGTATAAATATTTAGCAATCAATTTAATACTTCCGGGCTTTAGACTATCAATATTATCATCCACAAGATTCAGCAAATTTTCAAAGTTGTCTCATAAACATTCTACCCGATAATAAGGAAAAAACAAACATGCAATCTCTTAAACATCTGTTGTTTGTAGTACTATTGGTAATTGGGGGCTGTAATTCTTCCCAGTATCCTGATTCTGCAGAGATTAAAAAACTAGCAATTCAGGATTCTATGGTCCCTATTAGACCGGGGAATCCACCCGGAACATCATTCTGGAACGTCAACGCGCAACGCTTTATTTATGTACCTTCTTTCAATTTCAATAAAATTGAAAATGCAGAAACATACGAGTTTACTGCATTAGCAGCAGACAGCAACACATATTCATTTAAAGCAAATACTCCATGGGCATTGTTATCCCCAATATGGCAGGATTTACCAGTAGGAACAATCCATTTAAAAGTAACCGCATTTGATCATAACGGAAATTCTTTGGGTATTGCCGGCGAGCGGTCTTTTTATCGCGCTGCTGTTTACAAGGGTGGTTATCATGAACCTTCTATAACATACAAAGAGAGTGCAACAAAAGCGCTGGACTTTATTTACAATCAAACCTATATACAGAACTGGAAAACAACCGGGCTGCCGGACACTGCCGGGTACGATTTATATACATACCCTGCAAAGATAATTGGCTCAGTCGTTTCGGGGATGTCTCTTTATGCTTCGCTGGTTCCAGAGCATTCAAAAGATGCCCTGCTTATTGCAGAAAAAGCTGCAGATTACCTGATCGATATCAGTGAACCCGCCAGCTCTGCCCTTGCTTATTTTCCCCCGACCTATCGATGGGATTATCATACATCAAAGGAATACAAAGGTCAGTTTATGCTGATTTATCCTGCCGAAGCGGCAATGGACTATCTCGACCTCTATGACATGAACCAGAATAAAAAATATCTTGACGCGGCGCTACGCATTGCAGATACTCTGGTAAAACTGCAATTACCCGAGGGCACCTGGAACCTGAAAATGCTGGCCAATGGAAAACCGGTTACTCCCAACTTTTGTATTCCGGTTGACATGATCCAGTTTTTTGATCGCCTTGAACGACAGTACGGTGTTGACAAATACCGTGGCAGCCTTGAACGTGCGTTTAACTGGATTATGGAGAACCCGGTAAAAACATTCAATTGGGAAGGACAATTTGAAGATGTGCCGCCTTCTCAATTGTATAAAAATCTCAGCAAGCATTTGCCTTGCTCATTTGCAATCTATTTGATGGATCGTGATCCTGAAAATCCCGAATACCTGAAAATTGCCAGAGAAATCACACGCTTTGCCGAAGACCAGTTTGTAGTATGGGAAAAACCCATGCCCCAAACCCGCTATAATACACGTCCTGTTGAAGTATGGCATACCCCGTGCGCATTAGAGCAATATCATTATTATGTGCCTATTGATGCCAGCGTAGCCAAACTGCTCATCACGTTTCAAAAAATGTACGAGGTTACCAAAGAACCCCTGTACCTTGAAAAAGCCAAATCCATGGCAAATTCAATTATAGCATTCCAAAACGCTGATACCGGACAGTATCCCACATATCTGGAATATACTTATCGTCGTTCTGAAACCGGATGGTTAAATTGTGCCATGGTTACCGGCAGATCCATGATGGGCCTTTATGCATTATTGAACAACTAGTGGGTATATAAAATAAAGCCTGTTGCGAATCTTAATTTTCACAGCAGGCTTTATTTATTTCAAGACCCATATAATTCCCTCAAGAACATTCCAAATAGGCTCTCTGAATCTCTGCCAGAAATTCATCCTGATCTTGCGCCCACCAGCGATTTGAAAAAACTTCTACTTCAATAAATCCGTTAAACCCGGTCTCTTCAACCCAACCGCGAATTTCTCTAACATTAATGCATCCTTCACCCATCAACCCACGATCATTGAGCATATCTTCTGGCGGGTAATGCCAATCGCAAATATGAAATGCCAGTAAATTGCCGTCTTTACCACAACGTTTGACTTGTTGCTGCAGATCAGGGTCCCACCACAGATGATAGACATCCACGGCTACTCCAACATGAGAATGGTCCAACTCGTCACACATATCATTGGCTTGTTTCAAGGTATTAACAGCAGAGCGCGTATCCGCATACATGGGATGTAAAGGTTCAATTCCCAGCTTTACATTGTTGGCTTGCGCATGGTCTAACACGGCAGAAATTCCGTCTGTAATATTTTTTCGGGATTCTGTAAGTGATTGTTTGGGGTCCGCACCACAAACCAGCACCACCAAGGGGGCACCAATAGCTGCCGCTTCATCAATTGCTCTGCGATTTTCATCAATAGCGGCCTGCCTTGCGGAAGCATCAATAGAAGGGAAAAATCCTCCACGGCATAGAGATACCGCTGTTAGTCCGGCATCTTGTATCTGTTTTCCAACTTTAGAATAGTCTTTTCCCTCAAGCCACTGACGCCAAACCGTAATACCTTTTACACCGGCAGCGGCATATTTATCAATAGCGGTCTCAATAGACCATGGTTTTGTGGTTATGGTATGTATACATAATCTGCTATAATCTTTTAATGGTGTTGCACTCATTTATTTGCTCCTTATTTCGGCCAGATTGATTTGTAAATACCAATCAACCGATCCATTTTTTCATTATAATCCTGGTTTAAAGCACGTCTTTCGGAAACCTCATTAAACCATTGAATAATCTCTTTAGCTCCTTCCCGAAAGGATATCCTGGGATTAAAAGCGGGAACCAGTTCTCTAATTTTGCTATTATCAAAAATCATACTGTGAGATTTATCGCCCAACAGACCGGGACCCATATCCGGGAAATAGGCTGCAAGTAAATCTGAAGGAATATGTACAATATCAGCTTTGGCGTTAACCGTATCCGCAAGAATATGCATAATCTGGTCCCAAGTCAGCCATTCGTCAGAAGTAATATGATACGCTTCACCAATTGCTTTTGAATTGCCCAATAATCCGTTAAAGCCCACAGCAAAATCTTTATGGTGTGTAAGTGTCCATATGGACGTTCCATCACCCTGCAATACAACCGGTTTACCCTTGAGCATCCGGTCAATATCCGTGAATTTGCCACGATTCGGCAACATGGTTTTATCATACGTATGAGAAGGTCTAACTATTGTAATGGGGAACCCGGACTTTTTATATTCGCTCATCAGCAATTTCTCACAGGCTATTTTATCCTGTGAATACTGCCAGAATGGATTATCAAGCGGTGTGTCTTCTGTCACGGGCAGTCTTGATGGTGGTGTTTGGTAAACAGATGCAGAGCTGATGAATACAAACTGGTCCGTTTTACCGCTAAATAATTCAATATCCGTTTGTATATGCTCCGGTCCAAAAGCAATCCAGTCCACAACAGCATCAAATTTATAATCCTGAAGGACTGCTTTTACCTGCTCAGGATTGCGAATATCTCCAATCAATTGAACAGCACCATCAGGAACCGGCCGCGAGGTAACACCACGATTTAACAAATATAATTCCAATCCCTGTTCAACAGCGAGCGCTGCACAGGCCGAACTGATTACTCCGGTACCGCCAATAAATAATACTTTCATAATTTCCTCTGGTATAAAAAAAAAGACGTTTCAGGTACACCAATGTACCCTTTTTTAAACAAAATCACAATGGTGTAAATAAAACGCCTTTATAGGTTTATATTCAGGATTCTATACGCTTTTCAAAATCACGAGGACGATCGTCACTCAAATCCACAATTGTATAAGCCAGCTTGTCAATTCCATTTTCTTCAAAAAGCTTTAAAACTTTCATATTGACATTTTCACGGACCTGTTCATGCTCTTTCCAGACAGTGGTTGTTGTAAAATAATAAAGTCTAATCACCCGTGAATTACCATCAAATTCACGAAAATTTACCATATGGAATTCCTGCTGCACACCTTCATCATTAGACAAAATATTACGAATTCCTTCAAGTAACTTTTCCACGATCTGTGCATCAATACCATCAATGGTCAGATTAAATTTTACCCTGCGCTTATACATGCGTGACCAGTTTTTAACAACAGCGTTGGCTATTGTAGCATTGGGAACAATGGATACCGTTTTATCAAAATTTCGGAAGCGGGTACTGCGCAGACCAATCTCTTCAACATCCGCATCAACTAAATTACCGGAATCGAGCTGTACCCAATCCCCCTCACGAAATAAATTATCAATATAAATCACACCGCAACCGAACCAGTTTGCAATAATATCTTTAAACACCAATCCCAAAGTCAGTCCCATACCTCCAAGCAAACCCAAAAGTGCCGCGGCACTCATGCCCAGTACAACTTCGGCAAATTTCAATATTACCATCAGTATGGCGACAACTTTGACAACCTTGTTCAAATAAGGAACCAGTATATCATCCAGTTCAGTTTCAGTGCGTCTTGCAAACTTTTCAAGAAAATCAGTAAAAACATCAGCACTGCGATAAATCAACCAACAGAGCACAACCACAAAACCCAGATGGATCCAATTCACCAGTGTAGCATCTATCCGCTCCGGAAAATTAATGACAACACGGGCTACCCAAATGCCTATCAGCAATATTAAAAAGCTTAACGGAGGATTTAAAATTTCCAGCAGAGCATCATCAATGGTGGTTTCTGTTTTTTTAGTCCACTTTTTAAGACGATAAAGCGCCCAGGCGCCAAAGGCTTTGCGCAACAATAGAAAAAAGATCAGAATTAAAACCCCCAGAACAAGATTCGTCCCCTTGAGTCCAAAAATTGAAAAGTACTCGTTAATAAAATGAATTACCGCGTCCATGTACACTCCCGCCGGATTGGTTTGTATTTACTTTCTTTTTGAAATAGAATTACTGATGAGTCCCACTCCAATTAATACAAGAATAAGCGGCCAGAAATCATGCACCAGTTTACGGGTGTGATGTGATACATGCAAGGTTTCCATTAGAAACACAGTCCCTAAAAAGGTCAATATTCCACCTGGAATCAAAACACCCCAGTCTCTGGGATTAAAGAAAAAAGTTACTATAAATCCCAAACCCAGCGCAATCAGAATAACCGGCCATATTTCATCAAACCAAAAGTAACCAAAAATTCCGTAATTTCGCAAGAAAAAAAACACCCCCAACAAGCCTAAAACCGTTCCCCAGAACGCATTTCCCTTGTTTCCCTGATAAACACTGATAAAAGACAATACACTCAAAGCAATCATAAAAAGTGGGACACCCTCATCCCAACTAAAATTGAAAACATCCATTTTATTTAAAAGTATAATTGCTCCAAATACAATAAACAAAACCCCAATCAAAACTGAAGATAATTTTCCGTTCATCAAACTTTCTCCTCACATCAGGATGGATCCTGGCTAATATTCATATTAGAATGGAGTTGTTCTTTTTCAGGAATAATAAACACCAATGCAACATACAAGGCAATACCCATAAAAACATGAGTAACCAATGTCAAAATAACAAAACCAATTCTTACAAGAGTGACATCAATGTTCCAATATTCTGCCAATCCACTGCATACACCAGAGATCATCCGATTCTCTTTTTTACGGAAAAACCGCATTGTCCCCAGAATGGTTTGATTTTCACCATTTTGTTCCTTGTCTTTTCGAAGAGAATAAATAATATACCAAACACCAAACCCAATAATAAATAAAGGCCAGATATAATTCCACCGAAAAGGCCAGAAGCCAAACCAGCACCAATCAAACCAGAAAAAATGATGTCCTGCAATATTGAAAAATAGAAACATAAAACCAAATACCACAAAAGCAATACCCACAAACAATCCTGTCTGTCCGCTTTTCTTTCTTTCAGATTCGGGTAACGCAGCATGTTCCGGGTTCATGGGGATAAAGAATAAACATAATAAATATGCCAGCAATCCAATACCATTAAACATTACCGAGACAAGCCATAAAACCCGCACCAGTACGGTATCTATATTTAAATACTCGGCTAATCCAGCGCAAACGCCACCCAGAATGTGATCTTTACCTGAACGGTACAATCTTTTTTGTTCTGCCATTTTGCTCTCCTTTATCTCAAACCTTTCTTTGAAATACGGAGATAAACAAGCAATTGTTTCAAAAGTTAAAAAATCACATACTGTCAATGCGGCCGGTCATGGGGACAAACCTTACAGGTATAAGGTCTTGGCGATCAAAAGAGCCATCCGCCTTTCTGATAATCCTCACCAGCTTTTGAAAGGTATTACCAACAGGGATGATCATGTGCCCGCCTGGTTTGAGCTGTTCCAATAAAGGTTTGGGGATGTATGGAGGGGCTGCAGTTACAATGATTGCATCAAAAGGAGCTTTTTCCGGCCAGCCGGCATAGCCATCACCACATCGACCGTAAAAATTGGTATATCCTTCTGACTCTAGTATCTGCTTTGCTTTTATGCAAAGCGGTTCAACGATTTCGACACTAAAAACCTGTTCTGCAAGTTCACATAAAACCGCAGCCTGATAGCCTGAACCTGTGCCAATTTCCAGCACCTTTTCCACCCCGGCTAACTCGAGGGCTTCTGTCATATATGCTACTATATAAGGCTGAGATATGGTTTGTTCATAACCAATGGTCAATGGAGTGTCTTCATAAGCATGGGGAAGAGATTGTTCGTTTACAAAGTGATGGCGTGGTACATGCATCATGGCACGCAAAACACGGGGATCTTGAATACCCCGGTTTTTGATCTGCTGTTCAACCATTTGCAGGCGTTTGATGGAATATTCATCCCCAATGGATCGATTTTGCTGATTCTTGGTATCCATACAAGCGCTCCAGTGCGTACAAAATAAAACGAGTAAAATGTAAAAGATCCGCATAATAATTACTCCTCTTTATTATAAAGCAGGAATAAGGTATTATGGATCAACCGTAATATTCAAATTCAAAAGAATTATGTGTTCTTATATTTGAATTATTCCATTGTTTATTCATATTCCTCAGACGAGTTCCCAAAATAACGGCCAAATTGTTCATAAACCGGTATCCCAGCTTGTTATCACTTTCAAACAATGTTCTCAACGCCTGATATTCTAAAACAATCGTCCGAATCTGACTTGCTGCACGTGCCGTTGCGGTTCGTGTTACATCCTCAACAAGTCCCATTTCTCCAAAAATCTGCCCTTTCTTTACAGTCATGACCTGTGTCGAAATCGGTATATTGGGGTGTGACAATTGACGTTCAATAAATACCTTGCCAGAAATCAGGATAAATAGACTATCCGCAGGATCATTTTCTTTAAAGATCAACTGGTTTTTATAAAAAGTCTGTTCATTTGCAACTGTTAATAAATCATTCAACTCCGCGTCCGAAAATCCCCTGGCTAACAGAGAATTTTGCAAAACCTTGTCCATTTCTCAGTCCTTTTTTCAAAATCTCATAGGTTTCATAATATTAATAACCCCTGATAAAATAAAAGAATTTCACCAGGAGCAAATTATCGATGATTAATATATTCCAGTATTGCCTGTTTATGACTCGAAAAGGCAATATTTTCCGGCAGCTCATGAATTGGAAAAAAAGCGGCTTCTTCTGCATCATCTCCGGCTGTTAAAACACCATCAATTTTTTCCGCAATATAAATAATCAAAACAGTATCACTCTTGTGACCTTCACAGGCACCAGTCACTGTGAACAATTTATCAATTCGTACATTTATACCGGTTTCTTCAAGTGCCTCGCGCACTGCTGCCTCTTCCGGCGATTCATCCAGTTCAACAAAACCTGCGGGCAGTCCCCATTTCCCTGCCTGGGGCTCAAATTTTCGTTTCACCATCAGTATTGCCTCATCTTCGATTACAATTACTGCAGAAGCGGGCAACGGGTTCTGGTACTGTATATATCCACATTGATCACACACCATACGGTCGCGACCTTCTGTGAAGGTTTTATGCAATGTTGATCCGCAGAGCGGACACACCTTAAAATCCAAATATCCTCCGTTTATTCTCTTGTTGTTTCAAAAAATTCTTCCAGTGCTTTAACAATCGCCTTTGCACATTTTTTCCGATAGTCTTTAGACAATATCATCATCTCTTCTTCCGGATGCATCATAAATGCCGGTTCAATCAATATCGAAGGCATTTGCGTGGGCCTGCACATGGCAAGATTATCATAGAACAACCCAAAATTATTCAATTTCAATTCATTAAGCAAATGTTTCTGTACCAATACCGCAAGATCAAAACTCTGCGGTTGATAATAATATGTACTGGTTCCCCGGCTTTTATACGGGTTTACGCCATCCGGTATTGCGTTATGGTGCAAGCTCAACATTACATCCGGCGCCAGTACCTCAACCATGCGTTTTCTGCCCCGTAAAGAGATACCTTCATTGCCTTCACGGGTAAAAAAGACATGTGCACCCTTATCCTGCAATTGGCGACCCAGTTCTTCTGCCAGGGCAAGATTGGCATCTTTTTCAGCGTAACCGGTAGGTCCAACAGCTCCCAGATCCGGGCCATGACCGGGATCAAGCGCGATAAATCTATTTTTTAACGGAGATGTCAACCATCCGGACTCTATTGCGGGTGGACGTTTGATGTCTATGTAAAAATGGTCCTGCTCATCGTAACCTGCATTATAACCCCACTGATTTTGATGAGCCAGCTCTATGATCAACCGATAACTGCCGGGTGCATCCTGACTCCAGCGAATATCACGAATATTGGAATCTCCAAATTCCTGACGGATCCAATCCGTATCAGATAACACACCGTACATGAATATGGTAATTGTATGTGATTTGGGGTCCTGCTCTATTCTATACGGCAGTCGTGTACCCGTAAAGACGCGCACCCGGCTTTTATCAGGAAAGAGTTGGGTTCTAACAGTATGAACTATAGTCTGTGGCGGAACTGAGCCCTGCGGCAAGGGACGGGTAAAATAACGGGGTACCCAGGCCTCTTCCACATTCGATAACCGTACCCGTAAATATTCCCCCTTTCGCCCGGTAATCCATAAATTCACTCCCTGGGGTACGAAATAGTAATATCCGCATCCCTGTGCAGTGCGCAAAACATTTTCACGCTCCACAGTCTCCACCATATAGGGAAACCGGCTGTCCATTACTGACAATTTACCCGGTAATGTTAAGCTTAGAGTATCTCCATTATCATCAACAAGATAAACATTCGTCGGACGCATATAACCATAATCGCCTGATTGGATCAGATAACTGCCCGCGTATCTGCCTTTTACTGGTATTTGAGACGTTTGTTTTGCCTCGCCAAAAATCACTTCTCCCCAATAGGTATCCTGTTCTGGCGGCAATTCCTGCATGGGAACGGGACCGGTAATGCCAGCAATCTCGAAATACGCTTTACAGCCGGGCACTCCCTGAAAAGAGACCCGGTACAAATCCCCCGCCATTAGTTCATAATCAACAGATGGAGACAATGTATTTTGCAGTATCAGCAAAGAATCCGAATTCACAGTTTTTGCAACAGGACGAACGGTTACATGACGGTCAACAAAGCTGCTGTCACTACCTGCTGCTACGGCACAATGGAACACAAAATCACCTTCAGTTACAGGTACATAAGCCAGAAACGTTCCGTTCTCATAAACTCTGACCTTTTCATTATTAATGGTCAAAGACGCGGAAAATGGAGTTACCTGCCCGAATACAAACATGGAATCGTTCGGAGCGGCACTTAAAGTTGTCCCTTCACGCGGATACACAACCGTGATTGTTGCAGAAAAACTGTAAGAAATACTGATAAAAATTAAAACCAGGACAACCAGAATTCCTTTAATCTCTTTTCTCATAAAACTTCCTGTAAAATATCATACCGTAATTTATTCGAATTCTTTTAATATACGAATTAATAAAGTCTCCAGTGTCTCACCGGGACCCAGCGCGTTATAAATATTATCAATTGTATCTTTATAAATGATTCGTCCCTTGTTGATTATAGCAACATGGCTGCACAATTTTTCAACTGTATCAATGATATGAGACGACAAGAGCAATGTAACACCTTTATCCCGAAAAGACAACAAATGGTTCTTTAAATTGTAAATGCTTTCAGCGTCCAAACCGTTTGTTGGCTCGTCCAACAACAATATTGAGGGTTCCTTGAGAAAGGCAGCAGCCAATGATATTTTTTTACGCATACCATGAGAATAATCAGCAATCGGATCTTTGCTCTTGAATTCCAGGTCAAAATCTTTTAATAAATGGTTGATTTTTGGTATCAATTCATTCTTTTCAATACCATTCAACGTTCCGGTAAACTCGAGAAACTCTGGTCCGGTAAGATATTCGTACAATACCGGTGGTTCGGCTGCATATCCTATTATTTTTTTTACATGCTCGGGATGTTTATCAACTTTTTTTCCGTCAATAATAATGGTTCCGTTGTCAATGGTTAATAATCCCAACAAACTCTTGTACAACGTCGTTTTACCTGCTCCATTGGGACCAATGAGTCCCCAAAACTCTCCCCTGCCAATGGACAATGAAAAATCATCCAAAGCCTGGGTACGATCATATTTTTTTGACAGATTTTGAATTTTAATCATAAAGCACATCCGTTTGTTTGAGCTGTTTAAGCACTCTAAAAATTGCAAAATAACCAAATAGCCAAAAGGCTATTGAAAGCGGTGGAAACAACAGTATAGTAAAAAACAAAACTCCCATTATCAGATACAAATTATACCACATACTGGCGTAACGGGTATAGGGATAAGAATATAGCGCAAAGTTGGTTTGAACAAAAACCAACGTAACATTAATAAAAACTGCTGCTAATAGTATTCGTAAATAAATAACCAGATTAAAATCGGGTATCAAGAACATCGCAATACTTCCCACCCCGGTGATCCAGATAACTGGCAGCAAAGCATCCCAAAACTTGGCAAACCAGTATCGTTTCATGGAAACAGGCTGTGAACGCACAACAAATAACAACTCGCAGCCCTGGTCGCTGAACCGGAAAGCCATATTTGCAAATACATACCCGGATGCGATGGATATGGACAGCATCCATTGCATGGCTTCATCAAAGGTTTTTACATGAAAGATGCCAGCAACAATTGCTATCATAAATGCCGGGACCATCAATGCATAAACTTTGTATCGTCGAAGTATGTATAACGTGTCTTTGCGCACAAACGGACGAATGCCTTTTGGTGTAAAAAACATGTATACGCGTATCCAGAACATAAAGGGCCAATAAATATTCCATTTTTGAGATATGAGCTTGTCCGGGATTTCAGTATATAAATTCACGAGTTGATGAATGATCAGTGAACGCGACAGTACCAACAAGCCCAATGTGATCAGTGTATGCACTATCCAATGGTGCATTTTGTGATTGTAGGCACTCAACAATACAATCGCTGTTAGCACCGAGATCAAAACAAGGGTATTGAACCAGCGCAGCACTCCGTGTTTTAATCTTGTGGATTTCCAGGCAGTCCAGATAAACATCCCCAGCAACACAGGACTCAAAAAAATCAGCGTATGGTAAACAATTATGGTTATAAACTCGACAGTATCCGTTTGTACCTGAAATATAAAACTGAATAGAAATCCAATCCATATCGGTAATAAAAGTGCCCAACTGAACAAAATCTGGTCAACAATTGTAGAGCAAGCCCGATACATGGTCATTGGCATAACTAAAAGAACCTGATGGCCGGGACTGGCTAGTTGTTTGCGGGCAAAGGCCATTCCACTGGGTAGAAATATCAACAACGCTATTGCCTGATTGCGATAAAAAGCGTTCCATGCAGCCCCTACTCCCTGTTTGAGTAGTACATTCTCAAACTGAGCATGCAAAGAGCCCAGTACATAATAGACGAGAAATCCGCCAAACAACAAGATTTCTATTACGGTTATCCAGTCCAGTCGGGAACGGATATAATTACGGATCGCACGGATATGAAATTTTAATACAATTGGATTCATAACCACCCGGATATTTTTAACCTGAAAGGTTTACAGATATTACACAAGTAACTGAATACAACTAATATATAAAAAAAATGTTCCAAAACAAGCAATTGGTGATTGTTGATCCCCCTATAGCTAATCATAGCTTATTTTTTGTATAAAAACCTGTGCACTTTTTCTTTTATATGTTGATACAATTTCAAAACTTTCTTTGATCTCGAGTGTTTCATTGGGATAAAAATGTACAGTTATTATCTTGTTTCCTAAAATTGAATGTTGCTTATCATAATTTGTTGAAGCTTCAACTGCTTTGAGTAAAAAGGTACAATAAACGGTTTTGTTTGAATTGTTTTTTGCCGTAAACCGAATCTTGAATTGGTCCCCGGTGTATGAACCTTTAATATGGCTGATTACAATTACATCACTTTTAAACTGGATAAATACTATGCCCAAAGCAATGACTATAAAGGCAGCCAAAACATGCGCGCTGTTAATCTTTCTCTTTCTCACCATCATAACCTTTATTTTTTTTCACTTCTTTTAATTTAAAAACAGGGCTCCATTGAATCATTACGATCATTCAAAAAGGCTTCTATTTCCTACTCTTTTTGTGCCTGACTTTTTTGTAATAATTCCAAAGAAATTGGGCTTGGGCTCACAAATTTTCTTGCCAGCTTTTCAATCACCATATCACCCTGTTCTTCATCCTCCCGCCAACACGAACATATACCTAGCTCACACCATGGACGTTGAAAACACCCCGGACAAAAACCGCTGCACCCATCAAGATGCCAATACCCATCAACAATTACATCAAATTCATCATCAAAACTTGACAATATATATTGATAAACAAGTTGAGGAGGAACATCATTAGTATTGTCAACAACTATATTTGAAAATTTCAGCAACTCGTACAATAAATTTAATTCATGTATCAAATCATCATACGACAATTCCTCAACATTTTTGGTTATATAATTAAAATCCAACAATCGTTCACGAATTGTAAATGTTAATTTTTTATTTTCAATCCAACACTCAAACCGGTACCAATCATTTTCAAAATCTAAACCAGAGGAAATTGGTGGAAAAATGAATCCCTTCACTTCCATCTCTTTTCGGTTCTTACATTCCTGATATACGTTTACCCATGACAACAAATACTGCAGCATTACATTTTCACGCTCAAGATCATCCGGAATTTCATCAAAAACAACGGCAAGATCAAGCCCCATTGATTTAAACATTGATTTCAACGAATGATTTTCCAATACCACATCGATATTCTGCTTCATTGTACACCCCTATTTTTGTACACATCTACTCAGAATTTATTCAAAATCCAACGAATGGTTTACCCCGAGATTAAGATCCTTTTCCTTCGCCTGTTGACGAAGGAGAAGGATTTTATTAACTGACTTTGCTTGTCAATCGTTTTTCACAACACCAAGACGCTACGGAAAACTGTTCCTTTCCACCTCATCTTTATACTGGCTGGCTGCTTTGTGAATAATATCACTCACATGCGCATATTGTTTTGAAAACGGCGGCCAGGTATCATCAAGCCCAATCATGTCATTTATAACCAGAACCTGCCCATCACAACCAGGTCCCGCTCCAATACCTATGGTAGGAATAGATATCTGGCGGGTCACATTGTCACCCAATTCACTTGGGATATGTTCCAGGACTATCATAAACGCCCCTGCATTGGCAATGCCCTGTGATTCTGTCAATATTCGGGATGCTTCCTGTTCATTCTTCCCCACTTGCTTGAAATTCTGTGCGGTTTGCGGTGTTAGACCTGTATGACCAACAACCGGAATTTCATGACTGACCAAATATTCGATTATTTCATATTTGGGGCCTTCCAGTTTGACACTGTCGGCACCTGCATCCAATAGTTGCTTTGCACTATCTAATGCAGTTTCCTGATCCGTATCGCTTTTATAGGGCATATCCCCAATGATATGGGTATGGGGAGCCCCTCGTCGCACAGCAGACACATGATATTTCATATGGTCAATCGTAACCGATTGGGTAGAGCCAAATCCCATCTCAACCATGCCAACTGTATCTCCTACCAGAATGACCGGAATTCCGGCCGCCTCCAAACATTTGGCGACCGGTGTTGTATATGCCGTAAGCATGGCTATTTTTTCGATATTTTTCCTGGATTTCAAATCCAGACTAGAAAGCTTCATAATAAACCCGAATTTAAAAAAATAATATCTATTCCATCAACTCGTATATATATTTTTTTTCATTTCAATTCCATTCCAGATGTTATCATTCAAATCTAATGGCTGCTATTCTGCAACAGTTATATTTTTCCAAACAACTGAACTTCTGCCCGCCACATCACAAGCTGATACGCGTAGCCGATAACTTCCCGGTTTATCAAGGGTAAATTTTATCTCTACAGTTGCCGCATCATCTTTTTCAGACACATCTACATCCCATCTTTCATTCCAGAAATCCGTATAATCTTCTTCACCCGGACCATACAGTTCCCACAAAACATAGGTATTTCTGTAAATCCCTTCTTTATTTGCACCCTGGGTATAATACACAGGTGCAGAGCCTTGTTTTACATTTGCTCGTGCCGTTATAGTACCAGGCGCACTGGTACCCGTCTGATCGATATCAACAACCAGTTCCGGTGCATCACCGGCAGGTCGTTCAGGTGTTCTGGCAGAATCCAATATATGAGAATTTCCATTTTGAACGATTTCAACTTTACCGTCTTTACGTATGGTTACAATTTCGCGGTATCCCTCCAACTCGAGTCCGTCTATTCCCCAAAACAGATCATATTCAATTCCCAACCGGATGCAGCGCTCAACCTCGGTATAAAAATTATTCATCACATCACGGTATTTTATGCCAAATTCATTTTTGCGTTCCATGTTCATTTCGCCCATACCACTAAAATTCCCAATACCCATCTTGACATGCCCCAGATTGTATCCTGTTG
The DNA here is from genome assembly GCA_963693055.1 of bacterium. Lineage (GTDB taxonomy): Bacteria > Zhuqueibacterota > Zhuqueibacteria > Residuimicrobiales > Krinioviventaceae. The sequence goes on along the minus strand of OY843751.1, from coordinate 1,273,651 downwards.
GTATTACTATGGCGACCTCTGCATCATATCTAAGCTTTTCCACATCCTTGCGAGGAAAGTTCTTCGCATATTCTCTCAGGTTTTTGGAAAGCGACAAATACTCACTATACGGAACAGCAGCGAGTTGATAAGAATCCCAGTAAAAGAAGCGGGTGGCGCCCTGATCATACGCATGCGTCATGTACCAATAGGCTTCCGAACGAATTACCTGTCCATAGATACTAATTCCCCATTCTTTGTCGGCAACTCTGGCAGCACCCCGGGCAAATCCCTTGATCATACCAATCATATTCTTGGGATCATCCGTAGGTATCTGGCAGTCAAAACACATGTTCAGCTCAGGCAATACACGTCTTGCACCAAGACGACCGGGAGGTTCAAATACAATTGCGGCGGGAGTTGTCGGGTCCCCTTCAGTCAATTGATATATGGCAGAACTGATCATGGTTTCCCAGGAATAGACATTCTGCTGTAAAAAATCCATATCACCCAGGTCTATATCATTACGGTCTTTTAATCCTTTTATCAAATACACGGTTGAGCGTTCATATTTTGCTTCATGGTATTCTTGTTTAAATTCCTGAAAATAGTATTCAGGTGTAATGCTTTTGCGTAATTCAGGATTCTCTCTGAATTTGGGTTTAATGATATAATCACGTACATGCACCATGGGCTCATCAAAGAAAATAGCAGGTCCTACATAGTTGCTCTTGTAAAGATGTTCGGGATAATCAATATCTTTACCACCTATTCCCCAATAATAGACATTTTCATTCTCTATCCATTTAACCTGCTCTGCATTCACATTAAACACATTCATGCCATGATCAATCATTTCAAAATAATTGTCCTTTGTGAGTTCTATATACTCGTAATCGGATTCATCATACCGTCGGGTTTCATTTTTTACTTTTTTATTATGAGGAACTCCAATAAGCAGATCGGGAGTCAGCTCTATTTTCTTACATGATTCAGGAATTGACGGTATGTCTGTCTTCTTTTTACTATCAAGTACATACTCGAGTCCCAGGTATTTTATTTTTTTAACCTTGCCTTCAAAAGGATTCACATTGTTCACAAGACCGGGGAAAAGAAATTTCCACGCACCGGTATTGGGCAGAATGGCAGCTCCACTATTCTGATCCAAAAATTCAATGGCATCTTTGCCGGGAATGGAAACAATATATCTCACAACCTCTGTTTCCGCTTGTTCCAAAGATGCAGAAGGATAAGATTTGGCAAGCAAGTATACTGAAAATGTCTCATGATTCACTTTTTGAGCACGCAATTGAAGCCATTGTACTTTTGCACCCTGCTTTTCAATTACATCACCAGCAGTTAATTCAACATTCTTTACATTCGACGTTTGTATTCCATCTGCTTTCAAAGTATATTTCAAACTGGTTCCGGGCTTTCCAATCGGATAATCAGCTTTATCTTTCGCCAGTGTCATTTGAAACAATAATACCAACAACAGTGTCACAACTATACTCATTCTTTTCATTTCCGCTTTCCTCGTGTTTTTTGTTCGATTTTGAGTATTTTTATTTGCTGACATAATTTCAAAATATGAAATCATTATTTACAATTATCAATTCACATCAAAAAAACAATCTAAATGTTTCAATAGCGTGATGCCCTATATGGAAATCCAGTTTGCCATCTTTAATCCTGACGGGTTCTCCATGCTGTTCAATAATATTGGTATGTTCTGCTGATTTTAATAATGTGTTAAACGTCAACGTAACATTCGTATCTTTTCCGTCTGTCTCATAACATCGTAAAACATAACCATTGCCATCCTCCGCTTTCTTGATTATGGACACTAAAACATTCGGTGAAGAAATATTTATAAAAGTATCTGAATCTGACAGGTTACCTGCTGATGCTTTGCCACGCTCTACCCAAAACGGGGTATTGTGTTCCCAACCAAACCGCACTGCATCATGCGAGATCAAGGAGCCATTATGTGTCGTAATTGCAAACCGATAATCATGTTTGCCTTCCTGGGTAAAAAAGAGATTAGGATCACCACAACTAAACACGCTTCGCAAAAGAATAGGCTGGATTACAAAATCCGTTTCCAATAACACAGGATCTTGCAGTGCAATCCGCTTGTGTACAGTATAGTCTTCCCCGTTGTATATTGAAAAACGACTTTTTTCCCATTCTCCCTTGATCACTCTGGCATCATGAAAACGCGGATCCCTTCGATCTTTACAATCAAATGGGGTTACTTCAGTAGCAAGGGTTATTCCCATATCCGTATTTGATAAATTGATCCAGTTATTGGTGGCCCTCACTGTGGGATGGCTCGCCATTGCCGCAGGACTCTCATCGCCATATTCAACCTGACTAAATGGGACTTCATAAGTGAGCCTGGGATTTTCAAGGCTAAACGGGAATGTGGAATTGATCTGAATTTCTTTTTGCCCGTCCCAGTCCAATATTGTTTTTATATCAATCTTGGGTAAGCCGGCATACAGAGAAATGTCCTGTTCCCAACTGGAATTTAAAATTTTACCGGCAATGCGTAATGTTGCCCGGATGGGGCCGGACTCGACCAGCGTCACCGTTACCGGATCCTCGCTCATTCTCCACCAGTTGTCGCTGAATTCTTCACCTTCATCCACACCAAAATTCTCCAGCGCAATGAGTTCATTGCCCTTGTATACGGATGTGTCGAGAATTTCAGTCTCATTTTGCTTATCATAAATACTGGAAATTCCACCAGATTCGGGATCAATGCTGACTTGGAAATATCCATTCTCCAAAATCGTTTCATTCGCAATGAGCTCTGACCTGCTATGGTTTGCTCCCGGAGCAAGATAATAAGTTGCGTAACCCATTGATGGTACACTCGCTTCAAATACAACCTGCGCTCGGGCAATACTACCATCTTTATTTTCAGCCAACACGTTTGTTTGCACGGGGACCTCTTTTCCCGAACCATCCAGCAAACAGAGCTCAGTGATGCCTTTTTCATCCACTGCAACAATCTCATCAACAATATCTGTACGGTCCCAGGTCAGGCTGTTAAATATTACCAGCGGAATTCCCAGATCTTTGTATCGAATATTGGAGACCAGAGTACCGAGCGTGTTTTTATGCAGATCATCTGCAAGACGATAGGTTTCCCTGCTTCTGGCAAGCTTTATTGCATCGCTGATATCACCGTCTGTACCGCCCCAGTTGTGCTCATGTACCCAAAGCTTGCCCTTCCATACATTCTCAATGGCATATTGGGGATACTCGTAATCCGGAAAAAGCAAATCATTGACAGTAGAGAATTTTTCGGCAGCTGTCACTATGGCTTCGGCGCGTCTTGATAGCATAAACGCATCATTTTCAACGGACTGAGTGCCGGCCCACCAGCAGGGGAATTCACCGTTTATGGTTTGAATTGTACCCTTGCCTTGCTCAACTGCATTTTCAACGGCATCAAAATATTGGGCAACAGACCCAATTTTTACATTCGGGAAACGGTACATCTGGTTCCACAGCCTAGCGTTTTGCCCGACACGTGGATCAGGAATTGTACAGTCCGAGCCATCCGCCATCATGATAACCGGCGGAAGATCCCACTCGTTATTATGTTTGATCTCCCGCTGTACAAAATCACTAAATTGCTTTGATGCCGAAAAGAATGAATCGGTACGCAACATTTTTCCAATACCGTATTCCTCGGGGCAATGGGTAACCAGAACATCAGATCCATCCGGGGACTGCCAGCGGAAGATATTCGGTCCTACATAACCCGTAACGTTCAAATTGTTTTCGGGTCTTAACAACACTTTCCAAATCACGAATTTATCGATTCCCGCCTTGGTCAAAATCTGTGGCATTTGCAGGGTATGTCCCGGTTCATCCAGGTTCCAGGCAAAATCCGTATCAATACCAAAGGTATCCAAAAGCCAGTGCTTGCCATAATAGATATTTCGCACCAGGCCTTCGCCACCCAACAAAAGCTCGCTCGGGCCAAAATAGAATCCACCACATTCCAGAATATTTTTGTTCAATAGGTCTCTTACCTCTTCCAACCGATCAGGGTTCCGGCGTAGAAACTCTTCAAACACAAATACATCTTCTTCAGAGAATTTAAATTCCGGCAACGCTTTCAAGATGTTTATAGATTCGGATACAGCCTGCACATTCAAATTTGTGCTGACCTCCGGTGTATGCGGCCAAGACAAGTCTGCATGAGAGTGCGGAACAATATACACTTGCAGATCAGGATATTGAGGCGGATTGGGACGTTGCCGCTTTACGCGCACGCTGGTTTTATCTTTGCCTGAAGAAATCTGAATTTCCGCATCAATGAATTTTCCGCCATCAGACACATCCGCTTCAGATTCGGCAATGAGCCATTTGCTCTCACCCGGCTCAACCGTACCGCAATTTACACGGTTCGCTATTCTCCCCTTGCCAGCCATGACATCAAAATAAACCGGACCAACAGGATTGTTTGTCGGATTGGTTGCCAATACTGAAAAAACATCGATTACAGTGGTCTGGGATTCACTCTGTGGAACAGAAGCCACTAAGGGCTCTGTAAAAAAGAGACGATTTCCCACGGAACGCATTTCTTCAAAACGGCCGTATAACCACCAGCGACCTCCCACCTGATCAACTTTTACCAGCAGCAGGTTGTCGCCTTTTTTCAGCACAACCGGAATGTGGTCTTCATCCGGACCGGTGCTTCTCGGTGCAGGACTGTTATATACAGGCTGCCCGTTGAACCATATTTTCAAACCATCGTTGCTGCCGGTTTTGAGCAGTGCATAGGTCTCTTTTGTACAATGAATAACTGCGGACGCATAAGCAACATGCCTTTGATTGGGTTCCAAATGCTGGGTAAAATCGAGTTTTCCGGTATCATCGGCTTTAACGTACTTCCAGGAGACACTACCGGCCGGAACAGATGCACTCGAATGCTGCATAGATACAGTCGGGACGATTCCGGTTTCACCGCCATGCTCTGTTAAAAAATCCGTTTCTATCCCCACTCCGGCATCACTGTCACCGGGAAATGGACCGCAGATGAGCCAGTCTTTAATAAACACCTCAGTCTCTAATTCAAACACACCATTGGGCAAAGCAAAAAGACATGTGGGAATTACGATAAATACAAAAATAATAAACAATACGACTGTGCTTCTTGACAAAACGAATAAATAACGGTCCATGTTAGAATCTCGATTCTGGTTAGATTATAGATTACCTGGTTATTCTGTATGTCCCATTTCAATGGGATTGCCCGCCGTCAGGTGGGCTGATATTAAGACTTGAGAAAAACAATTACTCATATAAATAGTGAATCTTGATTTTCCCTTGTAATTTATCTATTAATGTTGGTTTGCATGGATTTGAAATATTATAACCTACAATTTCTTCATAATTATTTAGCCATAATTCTTTATCATCATTAGAATTAATAATTCGGAAATCATAAAAACTTGATTTACAAATATATTGAGGTATTTCTCTATGAAAATCATAAAATTTAATATGATAACCATCGTATGCAATAATTAAATTATCATCTGAAATTGTGATATTTTCATTTATTCCAAATGAAAATATATCATAATATTCAAGACTATTATTGTTGAATACCTTGAATGCAATAATACTTTTCATTACTTTTTTAGGTTCAGTAATTAATACATATAAAAAATCATTTTTAACAAAGACATCATTATATTGACAATCCATATTATTGTCAAACAAATGTTGAAATTTGTTTACAAATAACAATTGATCATTTTTATAATTAAAACAAGAAATATATCCATTGTCAAATAATACATACAAGTTATTATTATAAAACTCTATATCAATTATTTTATTTTCACTTTTGGTATCAATTTCAAAAATTTTAACAGGCTCATTAATTTTAACAAAATCAAATATTCTTATCAGATTTGAAGATGCTACAAATAGCCGTTTATCATATCTTTTACTAATAACAAGTTTTTCAGGCAAGGCTTTTTTATAAATAAAATTAGGATTTTGGGGATCATTCATCTCCAATATTGTAAATCCAGTTTCATCACAAAATATAAAATGGTTTTCCTCCCAATATAAAGAATTTGCAATCCCTTTTGTTTTAATAATCCCTAAATACTGTAATGGTTCTTTTTTAAAAACAATAATCATATTATTTCGACAAAGGAAAATATTGTTATTTATGATTTCAATAAATCCTTCAGGAGGTTGAAATTGACATTCTAATAAAATCAAAAGTGAATATAAAAGTAATAAAATATTTTTTCTCAAAAATATCTCTCCAATATTAATTTATTGGTTCATATCGTTTTTCCTCTGATCCAGCATCCAGTTATCGAATGGACAGAAATATTGGGACAGGATAGACCAGTCAGATTACATGAATAGTTCAAACCTGATATATACCCAATTTATCGGAAAGTAAAGCATCCTATCAAATTTCCCACCCAAGTGAAACTTGGGCGGGAGAACAAAATATCTATCTGCGTTAATCTGCGTTCATCTGTGGTGAATTAAATGATCGCGATGCAGGTCCCTGCATCCCGGTATATTTTTTTGGACAAATGTCCTGAAATATATCCCGCCCGGCATGAATATACCGGGCGATCTGGGTTGTAACGTTAAAAAAGATCCAAAAAACTATAAATCGCCTCCATCACCCAATGTGCCGTCAATATACGCAAAGCGCTGTTCAAGGCGGGTATGAGCAAAAATCACAAAAATCATAATCAATGCGTATAGCACCCCAATCTTGGCCGGCCAGATAGACAGTGCCCCAATAAAACCGGTTACCATAAACAAATCTGCCATCCGATTGGATAAAGTTGACGTAGCGGTCACGTGTTCAAATCTTTTCACTTTTAACACCTGCCATATTCGATATACTGCAACACCCGTAATAATCAACGCAACCGGTGCAAACAGAATGATACGAGCCACTGGCCAGGCGTACTGGTCCACTGCATCGGGACCGTAGAGCTCCATAATCACTCCAGCCCGTTCCGATCCGCCATGAAACAGCAGAAATACCAGTAAAAATGCACTAAAAATCAAGAGGATCTGGTTCCTACGCTCTGTAACAGATAATAAATCAACATTTTTTTCTCGTAACCTTAATGTCAGCAGCATTGCCGCAGCAAAAAACAAACAGAGAAACATGCCTGTTTGTGGAAAATATTCAAATCCGGCAAAATAAATCAAAACAAATCCTGCAATGGTCATCAAAATTGTATCCATGCGTTTTCGGTTCAGCGCAATAGCCTCAACCGGACCATCTGACATGGCATTATCTTTACCCAATTGCTGTTTATCAAGCTGTTTAATGGACCAGTACCAGACAATGGCATAGAGAACACCTAAATTAAAACCGGAATTGATTTCCCACACTTTCCACCAGTCCATGTAACCTCGTGCCGAACCGTATCCCAGACACCAAGCTGCGCTCTGCATAAAACCAAATCCGAATCCACCACCAATAATCAATCCGGAAACCAGCGTTTTTTTGTCTTTATGAATAGCAGCAATGATCAATGCGGCTATCCACCAGACCACCACCAGAAAATTTTGAGAATTGGTATAAACGGTCCGGCCAAGGTGCTTGTCAAGTTCTCCCGCATACAATCCCATATCCGCATGCGGAAACAGTAATCCCGGTATGTTTTTTACAAATATCGCAGCAAACCAATCCACTATGGGCCAGGCGAATAAAAAGATGAGCAGGGGGATCATAAGCAGAATACGGGTAATCCATTTACCAGTGGATACGCGTCCACCCAGAGCCCAACCCAACAAGATTCCACCGGGTGCAGCCCAGCCAATACCACAGAGAAAGAACCACCAATAACCCGTGAACGGAGAGATGGACAGAACCTCATCACCCACAGAAAAACGACCCAAAATCCAGCCGGTATACTGACCGTATCCCAATTCGCCACCCAGAGCAATGCCCATCCCCAGCCAGAATACAATGCTGCTGGCGTCAATGCCCTTGCGTCTGCTCAAATAATACCAAATCAAACCCCAGGTGAGTCCGGATAAAATGGTACCATCCACACCTCCCCAACCTGCTGTACCGCGTATGGCCCAGGTAATGGCCCCCATTCCCGCAAACAATAACATGGGAAGCCACAGTTCATGTACCAGGGACAAACGTCCCGGTTCTCTTACTTTCAGGTGTTGCTGATAGTGATCCATATCTATTATTGTCATCATGATCCACCTGCAGGTTATAGGTTTTATTTTACATACAACATTTGGATTGTTTGCTGGACGTTCGGTCCGCTGGTTCGGCACAGATAGATCCCGGTAGCCAACTCGCCTGCATTAAAGGATTTAAAATATTCTCCTTTTTCATGGAACCTGTCCGCCAAGACTGCGACACTTTGTCCTGACGTATTTATAATTTCGATTTTAATGTGTGATGGATTGGATACAGTATAATGTATGCGAGTATTGTGATTAAAGGGATTGGGGTAATTTTGATACAATTGAAACCGGGTTGGCGTTTGAAAGGTCTCATCAATTGCATCTATAAAATCTACAACATTCCAAAGCACAAGATTCTCTAAAACCGTATTGGACGCCACCTCCTGGTAATATTTTGCATCCTCCTCATCAAGCGTACTAAACCAGGGGTATACAACCGGACTTTTGAAAATTGTCGAATAGATAACACAAGCCGTCAGATATGAACCCCGCACAGTCGGGTGGTTCCAGTCGCTTTTGTGCAAATAATGCAGAGGAAAGTCCTTTTCCTCCAGCACGGTATTCCATGCCCACCCAACAGGCGCAATCAAAATGTCTAACTTTTTTGACCAAATCAATGTGTTTTTGTAAATTTCCAATTGCATATCTGTATAGTCATCGGTCCATCCTTTCACCCAGGTCATGCCATCTTCGAACGCCCAGGGCATACAGAAAATAATCTTTGTGGAATCGCAATTATTTAAAATTTTCTTTTTGAGCAAGGTAAGCGCTTTAAATGCAGGTTTGTCTTTATAATAATCGGGATAAGCTGTTCGAGAAGCTGAACCCTGCAATATTACATAATCCCATCGTCGCGAGTTTATCTTTTCTTCTGTACTGGCACTGGCAGCGTGATCTGCCAAAAAGAGTCCATTGGTAATCTGCTCGGAAACATGTACAGGGTGACCGGAAAATAGCGTAAGCGTTTGAAACATGTGCGGCAAATCATTAAAATTAAAATAGCTGCTTCCAATAAACAAGAGTTCCAAAGGTTTATCCTGTTCCAGCGATGTAGCAGAAAAAACAGGCAATACACCCAGCAACAACAGCAAAAAGATTCGTACATTTTTTTTCATAACGGTACCCCAACAATTCAAAATGAATAGTTATAATAAAAGTATAATCATTTTTTAGGTACCGTGCAAGATACAAAAATATTTACTATTTTTCTATAAATTTAAAATGTACCATCAATACAAAAACGAACCGATAAATACGCATTGCGAATTCCCAGGCTTGTTAACGACACATCCATTGTATATCCATCCCGAATACCACCCGGAAAACGGATTGAAACAGGATACTCACCCGCCAGCTTTCCTTCACCGGAGCATCGCCCACACACAAAGGGGCCAACATTTCCCACTCCCTGACAGACATTACATTCAAAATGTATCGGTACTCGAATCTGTACCTGCCCACCCCTGAACGCCTGCATCGAGGTTACTGGTACATCCACTGCTATGCTTTTTACAAAATCGGTTTTTCTATGGGCAATCGGGCTAACATTCTGATCAAGGTAATCAAACAATTCATCAAAAGAAGGTATAAATGTATGAAATTCATTTCTTATGGAATAGCCGGGATTAGCAGACCGCTTGCGGGGAATGAGTGGTTCAACATCACTTCTCTTTCGCACCAGAGGCTCTATTGGTACACGCGATATAGTCTGCCGTTTAACACGGCGATCATCATATTGCTGTCTTTTTTCAGGATCATTTAATATTGAATAAGCTTCCTGCAATTCCAGAAAAGGTACACTGTCATTTCCGGATATATCGGGATGTAATTCTTTGGCGAGTCGTTTATATGCTGATTTTATTTCCTGATCAGATGCATCAGAAGCAAGGCCAAGAATGAGATAATAATTTTTTGCCATAATCATATACCTCACGGTTTAATTACATTTCAGATAAAAAAATGGGCGGCACAATTTTGAATGCCACCCATTCTCAATGACTTACTGATATGAACAAAACAGTTTTTCAGGTATACCACAAGGGGTTATGAAAATTTTACAGCAATTTTTTTCGGTTTTGCCGGTTCCAGTTTGGGCAAGGTCAATCGCAAAACTCCGTTGTTATAATCCGCTTCAATCTTTTCACGATTAATGGATTCATCCAATGTAAATGCTCTGCGATAATCACCCACCTCATATTCGTTATATACCAGTTCATAATCTTTGGGCGGCTGCCAGCAGATATTTCCCTGAATTGACAACACATCATTTTCAAGAGTAATATCAATGGATGTTTTTTCACATCCGGGCATGTCCGCGTACAAGGTCAAATGATCATCAGAGTCCAGTATATCTACAGCAGGGACAAAGACTTTGCCCGAGCGGGTACGTTCAACGGTATCAACCGCTTCACTGTCACGTTTTTGTATTTTATTTTTCAATGCTTCCATTCTCCATCCCTCCTTTCTCAGTTTGCTTTTATAGTAATTTTACGAGGCTTGTCTTCTTCTTTTCGCGGCATTGTAATATTCAGTACACCGTCTTTATAGGTTGCCTCAATTTTATTTGCGTCTACCGGAAACGGCAGACGAACCTGTTTCTCAAATTTTCCTGTCATGCGTTCATTACGCTGTAAAGCTTCTTTATCACTGGTTTTTAGGGATTCACGTTCACCTGTTAAGACCAGGGTATCATCAACAACCGACGCGTTAAAATCCTTCAAATCATATCCGGGCAATTCAGCCGTCAATATCGCCATATCTTTATTGCTCCAGATATTAACTGCAGGATATACTGCCGGTCTTTTCAGCGTATTAAATCCATTAAAAAGATGGTCCATTTCATTTCTTAATCGATTCATCTCTTCAAAAGGATTGCCGCCCAACATATAACGTATATCCATAACATTACCTCCTGAATATAATAGTTACTGTACTCTCACAATCTGTATGATTGTGTTGCTAATTCATTTACCTGGGGAAATACAAAATATATGCCAAACCCACAATCTTTACGTAAATAATTAATTATAAACAAGTTAATAAAATATCAATCTAAAATACTGATTTTGTAAAATTGACAGACAAGAATTTGTCTGTATGTCAAAATTACATATCAAAATCACGGATTTGTCATTTTTACAGAGAAAAGTTAAAATTGGAAGAAATAAAAAACCGTCCCGGTGGAAGGATACTGCATCAGGACGGTTATCATCAAGAGTTTAGTAAAACCTTATAGCAGATAATAGAGAGCGAAATTGAAACGAAAATCTCTGGCCTTTTGCTCACCATACGCGTTGCTGGACAATTGGTTGTTGAGCCCAAACAGATAAGAGGCTGAAACACCCATATTCAGCACAGGAGTGACAGCGTATCGCACACCGGCACCACTTTCCAGCGCAATGTTCACATCATTCATATACCCATCAATCTCTCGATTCCATTCCTGCTCACCGTAATCGGAATCCATTTTTTCTTCTCCATTTAACAGAAATCGAACATTCGGTCCCGCAAACAGATAGGGATTGAATCCGCCAGTATTAAATGAATAAGAAGCCAGAATCGGCACTTCCAGATAAGATTGCTTCTGCGAAATCCAGAATTCTCCCTGAATGGCACCGCTTTCAGTTGTGCCCACCATAGATTCAGTTCTGGCACCCGCCTGGCTGTAACTAATCCCGGATTCAACTCCCCAACGTTCAAATTGCATCAATACGGATATCCCTCCGTTCAGGTTCAAAGCAGCCTGATCATAAGGGCCAAATGTTGAAAAATTGGAATCTGTAGTCAGTTGCGATCGATTCAATCCTCCGGTCAGCCCCAGGTACAAATCCGGTTCGGCTAACAAAAAACCGGGAAGAGCAACAATCAAAACGGTAAACATGAGACGGGATAAAAATTTTGGTTTGTGCATAATACACCCCTTGAAATAAATAGTAAAAATAAACAGAAAATAAAAATTTCTGACTGTTCCTATTTAACGTAACTTGTTAAATTAAGTTCCGGGGGAGAATTTCCACCTCCGGGAGGTTTCTTTCAAAAGTCTTACAACACTTTTTCCAATGCAGCAGCAACCACATCTCCGGTGCGGGCAAGATCATCATCCGAGTGGGCGGCGGATATAAACATGGCTTCAAACTGTGACGGCGCGATATATACACCATTGTCCAGCAGTTCACCAAAGAATCGGCTGAATGTAGCCGTATCGGATGCGGTAGCATCCTTGAATCCCATTACCTTGTTGGGATTAAAATAGAGGCAGCCCATAGAGTTGACAGCATTCAATGTCAAGGGCAAGTTTTTCTCATCGATCATCTTTTGCGTGTATTCAAAAAAAGCTCTCGCTTTGGCATTGAGCGTATCAAAGAATCCGGGTCGTGTTAAAATCTCGAGTGTTTTGAGTCCTGCCGAAACCGCCAATGGATTACCGGAAAGCGTTCCCGCCTGGTAAATGGGGCCATCGGGAGAAATTTTGCTCATGATCTCTTTTTTACCGCCATAGGCACCTACCGGCAAACCGCCGCCAATCACTTTGCCCATGGTAGTAAGATCCGGAGTAACGCCATACAGTTCCTGCGCACCACCGGGAGCTACACGAAAACCGGTCATCACTTCATCAAAAATCAAAACACTACTATTTTCATCACACAATTTTCGCAATCTCTGTAAAAATCCATCCGCTGGCGGCACAACACCCATGTTTCCGGCAATGGGTTCTACAATTACACCGGCAATCTGGCCCTTGTACTCGTTGAACAGCGCTTCAACAGATGAAATATCGTTAAAATCCGCAGTCAGGGTATCCTGCGCAACATTTTTCGGTACACCGGGACTCGTGGGTTCACCCAGTGTCAGCGCGCCAGAGCCGGCTTTGATCAAAAAGCTGTCGCCATGGCCATGATAACAACCTTCAAATTTAATAAACTTGTCCCTGCCGGTAAATCCTCTTGCCGCGCGGATTGCGCTCATGGTGGCTTCGGTTCCTGAATTTACCAGACGTACCATCTCTACCGATGGCACCATATCTATAATTTTTTGCGCCAATTCAATTTCAATTTCAGTGGGTGCGCCATAGCTTGTACCGTTGGCAGCCGCGCTGTTGATGGCCTCTAAAACTTCATCATGGGCATGACCCAGAATGAGCGGTCCCCACGATCCTACATAATCGATATATTCTTTGCCGTCCACATCCGTGATCTTGCAGCCCTTGGCAGATGCAATAAACACCGGTGTCCGGTCAACAGATTTAAATGCCCGTACGGGAGAATTGACTCCACCCGGCATAACAGCTCTGGATTTTTCAAACAATTGTTCACTCTTGCTCACATGTATCTCCAATTTTTTATCACTTATCCTCATTGATCGCAGGGTATATTTATGCCCTGCGGGATATATTACCGGACTCAAGTCCGGGACACATATCCCACACATTATCCCATGACGCATATATATGCGTCATGATTAGATGACACAAAACAGAGTTTTGGGTTTCAGTTCCTTCCGAAACAAGAGTTTCGGAAGGAGTAAAAGTCTTTTGTTCGGGATATATATCCCGGGTAATATCCCGTGATGCATGGATATGCATCACGATCGATGTCTCGATTTAATATATACCTGATCGCAGGGTATATTTATACCCTGCGGAATATATTACAGGACTTGAGTCCGGTATGACTAAATCACCCGTTCAACCATTTGGCAACATCTTTGGCAAAGTAGGTCAAAATAATATCAGCGCCCGCGCGCTTCATAGACAACAACATCTCCATTGCAACACGCTGTTCATCTATCCAGCCATTTGCGGCTGCGGCTTTGACCATAGAAAACTCGCCACTCACATTATAAGCGGCTACCGGCAAATTGGTGGTTGCGCGTACAGCAGAGATAATATCCAGATACGACAAGGCCGGTTTTACCATCACAATATCGGCGCCTTCTTCAATATCCAGTTCCACTTCTTTCAGGGCCTCTCTCGCATTTGCGGGGTCCATCTGGTACGAACGTCGGTCACCAAATTGAGGTGCCGAATCAGCCGCATCCCGAAACGGGCCATAAAAAGCGGATGCATATTTGGCAGCATAACTCATAACCGGAATCTGACTGAATCCTTCTCCGTCTAATGCATCGCGAATAGCACCAATCATACCGTCCATCATGCCCGAGGGCGCAACCATATCCGCTCCCGCTTTGGCGTGGGTAATCACCTGTTTTCCCAATAGCTCCAATGTCGCATCGTTATCTACATCATTATCCACAATGGGACCGCAATGGCCGTGGTCGGTATACTCGCAAAAGCATACATCGGTTACCAGGTACATATCAGGCACTGCGGATTTCACTTCTCTCACCGCGCGCTGGATGATGCCGGTATCGCAGGTAGCATCACTACCCACAGCATCTTTTTCAGCGGGAATTCCAAACAGCATTATGGATGGAATACCCATAGAGTGGATTTCTTTGACTTCTTTGACCAATTCATCAATAGACATTTGATAATTACCTGGCATGGACTTGATCTCGTTTTTAATCCCCTTGCCCTCTACTACAAAAAGCGGGTATAATAAATCATCAACACTCACAAAATTTTCACGCACCATTCTACGGATATTTTCATTACGTCTTAATCTTCTTGGACGATAATAAGGTGTATACATGGTCATCCTTTCCACATTTATAAAAAATACTTTTTTACGCTTTTGTATCGGTCATTCTTTCAAAAGTCTCTCTGGCGCACAACACACTATCGCCCACACTGATTCCTCGACGCGCATTAGTGGCAAAATAAAGACCTGCATTCTTTTGTTCCAGCTCGTCAAACATGGTTTTGATCTTCATGTATCCCATAGTATATTGTGGAATTGCACGCGGCCATTTCAACATACGGGTTATAACCGGTTTACCGCTGATCTGCATCAGATCACCCAGTTCTTGTAGAACAACAGCTTCCAATTCTTCATCAGACAGATCTGTCATTTCAGGCTGTCGTGTTCCGCCAACAAACGTAGTTAATGCGGCATGTCCTTCAGGAGCGCGATCCGGAAAGATCACCGAGCTCCACAACGTGCCCAGAATCTTGCGATTTTCAATTTTGGGTACCAAAAAACCAAATCCATCTAACGGTCTGCCAATCTGTTCTTTTTTGAATCCCATAAACACCAGGGTAACCGGTGGATAATAAATATTCTTGAATGCTTCAGATGCTTCGGAGGAAAGGTCCTTAACAAACTGTGCAATGGAATCCGTTTGAGTAGAGATTACAACATTATCAAACGATTTTGTTTGGGTCTCACCATTTTGAACATAGGTAATGTTCCAGCCGGTTCCGTTCTTTTCTAATTTTTGGATATCTACACCGGTTTGTACACCACCTACTTTTTCAGCCATGGTATCCGTAAAGAATTGCAATCCGTTTTCAAAAGAAAACATCTTGGCGCGGTCTTTGGCCACTTCTTTGCGTTTTTTACGTTCTCTGGCACCTATAACAGCTCCTTTTATAAACGAACCATATTTTTGTTCAAGCGCCCAAAGTTTGGGAAAACCCGCAGGGGTGCTCAAATTATCGGGATCACCGGCATAAACACCCGCAACAAAGGGATTAATGGCATAATCCAGAAACTCTTGTCCCAGGCGATATTTAACAAAATCAGACAAGGAAATATCTTCTGCCTCTATCTTTTTGATAAACGGTTCCCGCATTAAACGGATTTTTGCTTTGGTAGAAAATAATTTTGATGTTAAGAACTTTAGCGGTGACATGGCAAGCGGATGCAATTGCCCATTGCGCACAATGTATCGGTTATTTGCCTCGTAACTGCCATAAATCTTTTTATCTTCAATTCCCAGATCTTTTATCAGATCTTTTAATGTTTCAGAGGTTTCAAGGGCCGTATTGGGGCCCAAATCGATTACAAAACCATCTTTTTTTTCGGAAATAATCGATCCACCCACACGGTCCAGTTTTTCCAAAACGGTTACCTCATAACCGTCCTTATGCAACCAGTACGATGTGCATAATCCTGAAATACCGGCGCCAATTACTGCTACACTTTTGCTCATTTTAACCCTGCCTGGTTTTATTTAACCTGATTCTAGTCAACATGGTCAATTATGATCCGCTCTAATGCGGCAATGAATCCATTATCATCATTCAATGCCGGAATGCGGATATACTCTTTAATACCATGCTCTTTCGCAAGATCATGATAAAGAGAACCAATTTCATAAATGGTTTCTGAATTATCCGCTGTAAAACCCAACGGATATACCCACAATTTTTGTACTCCCTGCTCTGCCAACTCTAAAATCTTTTCAGATGTTGCCGGCTCGAGCCACCTGACAGGACCAATCTTGCTTTGATAAGATATATGTAATTTATAATTTTCCGGCAATTCATCGCGCAACTGCCCCACAGCTTCTTCAATCTCATCCTGATAAGGATCACCCTTTGCAACCCGGCTCTGAGGAATACTATGAGCACTCAACAATATATGAATATCATGCTGATTGTTTTCCTCGCCAATATAATGCTTCATTTGCTTTGCCATAGCATGTATAAATTCAGGATGATTTCCAAACCGATCAATAAAATAGACATCAGCATTTACCGGATATTTCCCGGAGATCTCTAAAAGCAAGCGTTGTATGGATCCTGAGGTAGCAGTAGAATAATAAGAAAAAAGCGATATTACAACTATTTTTTTAAAATCTTCTTTAGCAATCTGCTGCCAAACTTCCGGTATCAAGGGATGCCAGTAACGCATAGCCGGATACACCTTGCATATTTTCCCTTTATCGGTTAACCTTTCGGCAAGCCTGTCCGCTTGTTTTTGAGTAATTTCAAGCAATGGGCTGCTGCCGCCCATATGCTCAAATATTTTTGTAGATTTGGGAGCCCTCTTCTTTGCGAGATACCTGGCAAATACGGTTCTCCATTTTCCTGAAAGTGGGATATCAATAATATCCGGATCCATGAAAATGTTTTCAAGATAGGGCTGTACATCATCCAAAGAATCCGGGCCACCCATGTTGCATAACAAAATTGCTGTTGGCATAATTATACCGTTCTCGAATATTGAGGTTTATCGTTTGTTTTTTGTCTCAGATAATAATCAAATTTCATTGCAATATTTCGAATCAACAACCGTCCCTGCGGTAATACGGTAATTTTGTCAGCGTCCAGCTTTACCAGTTCGTCCTGTTCAAATGAGATCAGGTCTTCCAGTGCATCTGAAAAATAATCATCGAACCGGATGTCATACTTTTGTTCGACTTTAAGTTTTTCCAGCTTAAAATTGCACATCAAATCGGTTATAACATCTCTGCGCAATATATCATCCGGGTTCAATTGATAACCACGCATGATTGGCAATTTACCATCTTTAAGGGGTTTATAATATTCTTCCAGTGTTTTGTAATTCTGCACATACAGTTCAGACATCATACTAATACTCGACATACCCATGGCAAACAGATCCAGACCAGCATGCGTAGAATATCCCTGAAAATTACGATACAGTGTCCCCTCTTGCATAGCAATTGTCAATTCATCATCGGGTTTTGCAAAATGATCCATGCCAATATAAACATACCCAGCCTCTGATAATTTTTCAATAGTCATTTTCAATAATTGCAATTTAACCTCGGGTTTGGGCAGCGTCTCTTCTTTAATAACGCGCTGATGTTTCATAATATTCGGTAAATGCGCATAATTAAACACCGCCAGACGATCAGGGTCCATTTTAATGACTTTATCAATAGTTTCTGAAAATTTATCAACGGTTTGGAACGGCAAACCATACATCAAATCAACATTCATACTTTCAAATTCAAATTCCTGGGCCCATTGCAATGCCTGCATGGTTATTTCTTCCGGCTGAATACGATGCACAGCTTTTTGTACCTGTGGATCAAAATCCTGTACGCCCATACTGCTGCGATTGAATCCGGCTTCATAAAGTGCCTTGAAATGATCATGGGTTAGTCCGCGCGGATCGATTTCAACGCCTACTTCTGCATCGTCTTTGAAATTAAAATGTTTATGAATACTATCACCCAATCGTTTAATCATATCCGGAGATAAATAAGTAGGTGTACCACCTCCCCAGTGTAATTGGGCAACATGTCGGTCTTGCCCCAAACGCTCGGCAATCATTATAATCTCTTTTTCAAGATAATCTATATACTGTTCCATCACTCCCGGCTTTTTAGTTACAAAGGAATTACATCCGCAAAAATAACACAAGCTGTTACAAAAAGGGATATGAAAGTACAAAGATATATCGCGCACAGCATAGGATATATCATCACTATCTATATGCTGCAAATACTCTTTTTCGGTTATCCCGTCATGGAAATAAGGAGCGGTAGGATAACTGGTATACCGGGGACCCGGTTGGTCATATTTTTTGATTAAATCGAGATCAACTTTAATTTTCTGATTATTCATAAGAGGGCCTGTCTATGCTCTGATTTTCATACTCTGTTCACGCACCTGGTCTACCATAAAGGCAACATTATCAACCGGAATGTCCGGCAAAATTCCATGTCCCAGATTAAAAACGTGACCTGAATCTTTGCCAATAATATTTAAAATATGTTGAATTTCATTCTTGATTATTTCTTTATCTCCATACAAGGCAGTAGGATCAAGATTACCCTGCAAAGCGAATTTTCCATCAACAAGTTTTTTTGCATGTGCAAGATCTGTCATCCAGTCTACACCCAACATGTCAGCTTCACTATCTGTTAACTGGTGCAGTATTTCAACTCCGCCTTTACTGAATAAAACAAAAGGTACATCAAAATGTTTTAATCGATTTACAATATTTTTCATATATTTGCCGGAAAAAGAATTGTAAAGATGAACGGGTAAAATGCCACCCCAGGTATCAAACAATTGTACCGCTTTAACACCTGCACGAATCTGCATTTCCAGATAACGGGTGACCGCTTCGGTTAACAATGTAAGCAGCCGATGTACAAAATTAGGATTACTAAAGATCAATTGCTTGATATATTTAAAATTCCGGGTTGGCTTTCCTTCAATCATATAAGTTGCCAGAGTAAACGGAGATCCACTGAAACCAATGAGAGGAACATCCGCAGGCAATTCCGAATTGATCACCTTGATAGCTTGTGCAACATAATCCAGTTTTCCTTCGAGTTCTTTTGTAGACAATTTCTCAAACTCTTTTTCATCCAGTATTTGCGGAGAAAGCTGAGGCCCATGATTTTCCAGAAATTCCAGCTTTTGGCCAATGGCTTCCGGAATAACCAGAATATCAGAAAACAAAATTGATGCATCAAATCCAAACCGACGAATGGGCTGTAATGTAACCTCAGCGGCAATTTCAGGGGTTTTACAAACCGTCAAAAAGTCATATTTTTCACGGATCTTCATATACTCGGGCAAATATCTTCCCGCTTGCCGCATAATCCAAATGGGGGTTCTATCTATGGGCTTTTTCTGAATTGCATCAATATATAAAAAGGATTGTGACATATAGACAACTCCATTAAATTAATAATAAGCAAGTAGAGCATTTATCAAATCAGTAGATGTACTGTTTTTCGCTTGAATGATTTTAAAAAAACCTGCAGATCGCACTGCGTTTGCAGTTGTCGGGCCAATTATAGCCATAGGGGGTTGCTTTCTTTTCAAACCTTCAATTATTTCATCACCCAGCAAGCTTAAAAAATTGTCAAATGCTGATGGACTAAAAAATGTAAAACAATCAATAGAATCTTTGCTGATCATGGTTTTTACCTGGTCCAGATTTTCCGGCTCGGTTTTGCAGGTTCTATAAACCACGATTCGGTCTACAATTGCGCCCTGTTCTGTCAATCCATCCGTTAGCTCAGTTCTGGCAATATCAGATACCGGTACCAACACACGTTTTTCGGACATATCCAATTTTTTAAAGGCTTTTACCAGATCAGCTGCAGTAAAGGAATCCGGTTGTAGCTGAATTTCCATTCCACGTTCAATCAAGTGTTTGGCGGTTTTGGAACCGATTGCGGCAATTTGAATCTGTCCCAATTCATAACCAAGTTCATTCACACGGGACAAAAAAGCATCTACACTGTTTTTACTGGTAAAGACAAGCCAGTCAAATTGATCCATGGATGTAATTGCAAAATCTGCATTCGTCCAATCATCCGGGGGGCAAATTTGTATTGTCGGAAAAACAACTGTCTTGCCGCCTTTATCTTTTACCGCCTGAATGATATCAGCAGCTTCAATCACATTCCGTGTAATTAATATAATTTTATTTGCCAGAATATCGCCCATCAGGACAATTCCTTCAATACATCCTTTGCACCTTTATCAATTAAAATTTCAGCCAGTCTCTCTCCCAACAATTCGGCCTGTTCGGGACTGCCGGCCAGTCTCTCTTTGATAATTGTTTTACCGTCAACACTTCCCACATACCCAATAATATCCAAAACTTCGTCACTTACAACCTGGGCAAAAGCCCCAACCGGGAACTGACACCCACTGTCCAGCGTACGTAGTAATGATCGTTCAGCCATTACAGCCTGAAATGTAGGCGCATGATTCATTTTATGAACGGCTGACAATGTTTCCTCATCACCTTGTCGGATTTGAATACCAATAGCACCTTGGCTTACACTCGGCACCATGTCATCCACTTTAAATTCACTGTACTTGACCTGGTCCAGTTCTAAACGAACAATTGCTGCCTTTGCCATGATGATGGCATCCAGATCTTCTTCCGCCAATTTACGCAAACGTGTATCAATATTACCACGCAGATCTTTGATTTCCAGATCCGGACGTAAAGCAAGTAATTGCGATTGCCGGCGAATACTACCTGTTGCAATTCTGGCACCCTGTGCAAGCTGCTGCAAAGTTGTGCCATTTTCGGTAACCAATACATCCTCAACAAAACCACGTTGTGGTACAGCACCCAATACAAGACCCGCCGTCTCTTGAGAGGGAAGATCTTTGAGACTGTGCACTGCTACATCAATTTCTTTATTCAACAAGGCATCTTCAATAGTTTTGGTAAAAACACCCTGCCCACCGATCTGAGTCAGGGACGACTTTTGGTCGCGGTCACCTGTGGTTTTGATGATAACACGCTCAAAAGAAACATCGGGATTATTTTTTTCCAATTCACTCTGCACAAAATTAGCTTGCCATAAAGCCAATTGACTGCCGCGGGTTCCAATTCGTATAAACTTGCTCATATTTACTTTTCCAGTTCAAACAGATCGTGTATTAGATTTATATGGGTTTGTTGGTAATCGGGATTTCCATTTGTTTTTTTCAACAATTTAATATGCTGACGAACCAATTTGTTGATCAGGTTAGTTTTCAATACATCAAAATCACAAGGATCCGTAGAGTCTTCGGGAATTGCTTTCAAAGCCCTATTGATTTCATTGGTGCAAACCTGTTCAAAATAATTTTTTAGCTTACCAATAGTAGAAGACAAAGAGTAGGTTCCATACCACTCTACCCAGTCCTGCATAACATCATCAATTGATTTTAAAGCTTTGGGGATTTCTTTAGTGCGTTTGCTGGTATTGATCTTGACAATTTCTTGCAGATCATCCAGGTTATAGAGATAAACACCTTGCAGTTTTTCAATCGCAGGATCAATATCTCGGGGAATAGCCAGGTCGATTAAAAATAAAGGAGTATTTCGCCGTTTTCTACCCAATTGTTTAATATAAGCAAAAGTAATGACATGCTCTGTGCTTGACGTAGCAGAAATAACAATATCCACACCTTCAAACGCATCATCCATTTGATCTAGAGAAAATGCTTTTCCATTTAAAAGTTTAGCCAGTGATTCCGCCTTTTCATAGGTCCGGTTAATCACATGAAATTGCCTTACCCCTTTTTTAGAAAAATGGTCCGCGGCTAGCTCCGCAGTCTCACCGGCTCCAAAGAGTAAAACCTTTTTATCTTCAAGTTTGTTAAATATCTTTTCAGCAAGTTCAACACCTGCAAAGCTGATTGAAACTGCACCGGCACACAAATATGTACTGTTTCTCACATCTTTTTGCGCCTGAATACCAAAGTTGAAAATTTTATTAATCAAAGAATCGGTAGCATGCATTTCCAAAGCCAGATTATATGCTTCTTTAACCTGACCGGTAATCTGGGTTTCTCCTACAATCTGCGAATCCAGACTCGAGATAACTTTGAAAAAATGTTCAACTGCTTTTACTCCGCTATGAACATAAGTATAATCGGCATTATTGAAATAGTCACACTGTTTATAATTACTGAACCAATCTTTAAAATCAATTACAGATTGCTCTATATTTTCACTGCTTAAATATATTTCAGTCCGGTTACAGGTTGATAAAACAATACAGCCTTGTGTATAATCGGATTTTTTCAAATACTCTAATGTAATTTTTTGATCTTCTACATTAAGAGCTACTTCTCCTCGCACCTGGACCGGTGCTGTATGATGTGAAATCCCTATTATTGCAAACGGGACATTTTCTAAATTCATATTATACTCTAATAAAAATTATGAAACGAATTTGATATAGTTACTACCGAAATCGCACTTGCAAGTAATATAATATATCCCAGCAGAGAAAACCTTGCCATCCATTTACTATTCAATTTCAAAAATTTATTAATTATATATCCACTAAAATAAAAGATAAAAATCAAATCTGATATAATAATTTTGGGATCAGGGAGCCAAAGTTTACCAAACATTTTATATGCTTGTATATGCCCCAATCCTAACCCAATACCAATAACAAGTATTCCAATAGTGACAGAACGGATACTCATACTTTCCAAATACGCCAATGGTGGTAACTGTAAAGACACAACATCAAACTTCTTTTTTTTCATATTGTGTTCCTGCACCATATACAAAACCGCATAAATTGCTGAAATGGTCAAAGCAGTATATCCACAAATGGTTAATGATGCATGTACAGCAAAGGTAGGATCAGACAAAATCGCACTGCTTTTTGCATTCCATTTAAAATGAAATGCAGCAATAGTTTTAAATACAAACGCAAAACTCACAAGAAACAAACCCGTGGATTTGTTTTTAATAGTGGTTTCAATAATCAAATACACAAAAATAACACAAAAGGATAAAAGAGAAAATGCGTCAAATATTGTACTCAGAGGCATTAAATTGAGAGCAATAATGCGGGACACAATACTAAATCCATCAAAAAAGAGTAAAACCAGTAATAAAGGAACTGTGTATTTTTCAAGATCGCGTTTTTGAAATTTAAAAATCTGGTAATAAACTATCACAACAAAAAAGTATAATGCAGGTAATGCATAATTGATAATCTGGCTGAGCGTTTTCATGCAAATATCCTATTATTTTGTAACAGTTTACAGTATAATTAATTTATAAATAAAATGAAATCTTTTTTATCAACATAATTATCAAGTTACTAATATTTCAGTATTTTCCCTCAATTTATTACTTATTAACAGAATAACGATTCTAAATAATTCAATATTCTTCTATTAACAAAAAAAGCCCGGATACTGTTTTCAATACCAGGGCTTTTTAAATTTATAATTTTTATAAAATTATCAGGGTTGTTTTTCATCATCAGGAATATCTTCATCAGATATAGAATACTGGAATCTTCGTATTTGATTTTCACCACTCTCTACCACGTAAATAACCTGGTCACTAACCATCAAGCCTCTGGCGTCATTAAATTCAGTGACTGCAATTCCGCGTTCGCCCAAATCTGCAACCTGACCCGCACGGGTACCCGTGTTAAAGAATTTCTGTACTTTTTGTGAACCGGTATCCATAACAAACAAATCACCTGTTTCATCCAGTGCTATGGCTCTGGGTTCTACAAAACGATTCAGGTCCATTATGGCATCCTGATAAAGCGTAAATTGAGAAGTAAAATCTACAGCACTCAATTTTTGCACCAAAAAGTTACCAGCTAATTGGCTAAAATATATATTATCATCATCAGAAACTAAGCTCCAGGGCGTATCAACAGTTCCTGCTCCTGAACCATATGTTACAGCATTCGAAGAGAATGCTCCTCGATAGTGTAGCAGAACAAATCCCTCAGAGGTTTTCACAAACCAGGCAGGGACCAATGCAATTTTTATAATACGTTGATTACCTGAATCGGTAGCATAAAGATCATCACCAATGGATGTTATATCGTTAATCTGGGTTCCGGCTTGAGTATCTTCATAAAAAGTATAAACATCCCGAATAGGGTGCTTGTCCACGGAATATCCTTCAAACAATATAGACTGGAATTGATATCCAGGAAAAGCATCTTCACCAGAGTAGGCTTCAGCCAAGGTGACATGCAAGGTATCACCCGTTGTATAATTTTTGATTACGATGCGGTCAGACACCGAATCAATAGAAACTGCATTAAAATATTGGTTCCAGGCATAAACAGTATTTGAACCATTTGTGGCGTATAGGTTTAATTTCGCATCAATATGAATACCCGAGGGTGCAGGTATATTGTTCAAATTGCCCAGGCCATTCTGGGTCATTTGTTCACCGGACTGATTAACAACCAGGATTCTGTCATTACCTTCATCAGCGATAAATATATAACCATCAGGCCCAATAGTGATATCAGTGGGATGCGAAAGTGTATTACCTAAAAATGCAGCATCCCATACCGGATTCAATTCCACATAACTGGTATCATTTGCTCCAAATCCGGAACTGGAACTATTCGCAACAGGTAAAGGCATCTTGGAATACTCGCAAGATGCTGCCATCAAAACCAATAGTATTGCAATTATAATATAATGTATTCTTTTCATCATTAAAACTTGAATCCTATAGTAAATTGCTGTGTCATTGACAGGTTTGTAAATTCAGCATAAGAGTAATCGATTTGCAATGCATTTCCCCACATGGGAACGCTCAAACCACCACCAAAACTCCAGTGATTTTCCTCAAAATTGGCCTTGTATCCTGAACGCAATTGCAGGATATTGTTAAAATCATATTCAAGACCGGCAACATATATTTCCTGATCATCCATAGGATGGTCCATTTGTATGGAAAGCGTGAATACATTTTCAGCATATTCATACACATCCATGGCGGTTCCCAGACTGAATACAATTGGTGGTGAAAAACCCTGGTAATCTGTTTCAGACACACTACCAGATGTTTCTGTTTGCATATAGGTACCACCGGGTTTCATTTCAGGACCAAAGTTACGCATTGCAGCAGCAACCCGTAAAGATTTAAATCCAGTCCAGTAATAAGTACCAAAATCGACCATAAAGCCATCCATTACCAGATCGTCAAGCGTTTCCCGTACATATTTCAAGGTAATACCAAATGAAAATTTATCGGTCATTTTCAAAGAACCGGAAAGGCCGGTCACCATATCATTGTATCCGAAATATTCACCATTCCCAAAGGGATGATATTCAGTTGTTACCGGCATATCTGCCAAATGCAGATAGCCCACATACATACCAATACCAATATTTGAATTCAACTGGTGCGCGTACCCAAGAAATTCATATTTAATATCCGCAAGCCAATCCATATGTGACATTACAAGTTCATTTTTACCAATTTGAACAATTCCAGCGGGGTTCCAGTACATTGCAGAACCGTCATCGGCCATTGCAACGTATGCACCACTCATGGATACAGCTCGTGCACCCACTCCAATTTTTAAAAATGTCATTGATGCTGTTCCTGCACGCTGTTCACCCAATTTTGGCAGCAAACCTTGTGAATACACAAAAGATGCAGATAAAAATACTAGTGCATAAGTAATATATTTAATTTGTTTCACATTCATACCCAATATCATTAATCATGGTTAAAACTGAAATTCAAGACCGGTCATAACCCGTCGTGGCCATTCATAGCGGGCAGGGTTTGACGGTGGTAGATCCTGTGCTTCATCATACCAGGTTACGGGAATTACATCCCCCGGCTCATAAGGCTGGCCGGTTACCGGGTTGATGATTCTCGGTATTTTATTATTGAAAACATTTTCAGCTTCTACAAAAAAGGACAACAGCGTGTTGAACATTGTAAAATTCTTGTAAAATTTTAAATCTGTTCGCATTTTCATTTTAGACAGGCTGTTGTACTCGTCGCTTTCATATATATTATTGTCTACATCCACAAGCTTGGTATATCGCTTACCGGATTCAAGCTCCCAGCGTACGCTAACACCCCAATCTTCGGGCATTTTAAATCCAAATAAATTCCAGCCATCTCCTTTAGGAACATCAAAATAAATGTCAGTTGAAACCCTGTAGGGCTTGTCCCAAGACAGGCTGGTTTCGCCAAGTGGTTTTTCTTCCACTTTACCCGCGGCAACCAACAGATTGGTGTTGGGTGAAGAGCTTTTACCGGTAGCAACAGCATATGAAAAATCAATATTGCCACTCAGGTATTTTGAATACCTACGACGAAAACGCATCTCAATACCACGGGATCTTGCATAATCCATATTCACATACATGAGATAACTAATGTTTCCATAACGCGGACTGTATTTTTTAACACTCACAGCCGTGGGATAATCAAACATATCTTTATAATATGCCTTGATCTCAATTGTCTGGTTTGCGTTAAAACGGTGTTTTAAACCCAACTCGTACGCAACCGTAGTTGTAGGATCAAGATTAGGATTCCCGAACAATTGGTATGTTGCCTCGGAAGTAGATTTCAACTTGGCATATACATATTGACCTTTTGGCTTTTGAGAAAAATGGCCATAATGCATATAAAGCACATCATTATCTGTAACTGGGTGAGAAATACCCAACCGTGGACTCAGGTGGCCTTTTCCGTGCAGCCCAAAAACCTCAAATGTATCTTCAAGATATTTTTCACGGGCTTCATCTGTAATGATCACGGTTTCTGGATCTTGAATGGCATCGTCAACATATTTTCCCGGGAACCAGTAATCGTAACGCAATCCCAGATTCACAATCATACCACTGTAGGTAATTCTATCCTGAATGTATAAAGAGCCATCATTGGGAAATACTCTGAAAAAATCATGGTTACGTCCCAGTCCAGATTCACCATACCAGGGTGCATTGATATCAATCACCTGCATATCCGTATATCGGGATTCTAATCCCATTTTCATAGAATGGCGTTCATTGGGGTTATAGGTAAAATCACCCTTCAAAGTCCAGGTATCACTAAAGTAATCATACCAGTTTTCTGAATCACCATAATCCCAGAAACCATCTCCAAAGCGGGTTTCAATACTACCATCACTGGTGGGATAATAATAGATAGGTTCAAGGTCAAGATACTGAACATAGTCGGACCAGTGTTTATTTTGAACCGCAGAGTGTAAACTGGTATAAAATCTTGAAATGCTCAAATTATAAAAAGTAGTAGCATTCAAGGTATGGGTCCACTTTAAAGTACTCAGGAACCCCTCTTTGGTAAATGTGTTATAATGATCCAGATTTTCCTGAAAATCATAAGGATAACCACGTTCACCACTTACACGAGGTAAAAAGTATCCCTGGTTAATGTTTAATGAACGATCATAGGAATACGTCAATTTTTGACCGGGTTTAAGTGTCCATGACAATTTGCCAAGTATATGCCAGTCATTTTCCTCACGGGGTGCAAAATCATTAAATGCTGATTTTGACGGATAGAGTTTGTTCGCATGAGGCAAGTAGGTATCTGACAAATGAGTATAACCACTGAAAAAGAATGCCAGTTCACCCGGAAGATCCAATCCGATATTGGGGAGCAAATTTGAAGTAATAGGGTCAGGACCACCAATATTAAACTGGATGATATCTGTATTGTGACTGTTGACATAGTTTGACAAAAGATTGTCAGTCTTGATCACAAAGTTACCCTCGTACTCATCTCCACCTTCTCTGGTCTCTACGTCAATAATGCCTGACATGGCCTGACCATATTCCGCGTCAAAACCACCGGTAATCACCTTGAGCTCTTTGATGGCTGAAGCATTAATATAGAGTGTGTTGGAATAACCAGACAAAGGATCTTTGATGGACTGGCCGTCGATCACATACATACTTTCATCAGCACGACCACCGCGAATAAAGATCTTGTTGTCTTGCACTACAACACCTACCTGGTCAGCTACCAGATCATTTACATCTTCAACAACCTTTTGTTTGATTTCTTCTTCAGACATGCGCTGTTCAGAAGCTGTCAATTCAGCATCAAACAATGGTTTTTCACCAACGACTTCTACGGTTTGACCAAAGGCCAACACTGTAGGTTCGAGTTTAAAGTCGAGAGTTGTTGTACGGTTCAATTGTACTTTGATACCGGTTTGGATCTGTACAATGTAACCAATCATTGATGCTTTAATATCATAATCACCAGGAGAAAGGCTTTTGATCTCAAAATAACCATTTGCATCCGTAGCAGTACCTTTATAAGTACCCTGAACGATTATGTTTACACCGGGCAGACCATCACCTGTATCCTTGTCATAGACATGGCCTGAAATAGTCGTATTAATTGCTTGCGAAAATGCAAGAACCGGCAGCATAACGAGAACGAATAATAGTTTCAGTTTTGTCATTTTCTTCATATTTATATCAATTTTCAAATTCTTCAAACAGTATATACCTTAGAACGTCTGTCATGTTATCATTACCAAAACAATAATGTAACGGCAATGAAAAATAGATCGATTCTCCGCTTCCTATCCGATATCGAATACCAACAGGTGGTGACCCTGTATAAGGAACAGTTACCGATGCTGTTGAATCGGGTTGCATTGAATACACTACATCCGCATCGGAACCGGGAATCAATGCCGAAACGCGGTTACCAACCAGCTGCCCCAGATTCAGATCATAAGCATCATCATTATCGCTGCCAAATGAGGCAAGAATATCAATACCCGGTAGCAAACGTCCACCCGGATTCAAACGATATACGGAATCAATACTGGTAAAAGTCCATGTTGTATCAGGGGTTTCTTCATTACCATTGGTAATCAATATTCCACCGCCAGTACTCATAAACTTTGTAATAGACAAACCGGCACTTGTTAAACTGGGTCTACCCAAATGCGAGAACCAAATCACTTTATCAAAATATGACAAGTTTGCTTCAATATCTATGGAAGAATATGGAATCGCATTTTCAGGATTCACAACCGGTGTATTATCCGTACCGATCTCCCAAACTGAATATCCATCAGAGCCTAAAAGTTCATCCAAAATATCGGTATAAAAATTTTGTACTTCATAGAGGTTTTGATCTTGAGCAAAATCATTAACAAGTAAAACAGAGCCTTGTACGGGCTGAACTTCCCAACGATGCGGTACATTATCATCATCAGGATCAGGGAAAGAAACGACATTACTGAATTTACCCGAAATATCCTGTGCTTTAACAAAGAACCGATGCTCACCAGGCTCAAGTTCACGCAAGGTTATTTGTGTTTCATCACCAGGTAATGCAATCCAGGTGGTTGTATCATCCAGGGCGTAATAAATATTGGTAATGGTTTCTCTACCATCATCATCAAACGCCTCCCATACAAATGTTCTTGTTGGGAATGTGTATGCAGTTACTTCCGGATTATTACTGACCGACGGATTACTACCCAACCTAAATGCAATTTCAGGCGGAGTATTAAATACGGGATAGATCAGTACTGCCGGAGAAGGGTCAGACAGATTCTCATTATCAACAGCCCACACTTTGATTTCAAATTCATCATAACTGCTTTGAATAGGGACATAAAACGTATCATATTCTGCTGTAGTAAAAGTGGGTTCGGTCTCATAATCCCATTGATAATAATAACCAACGACCTGACCATCAGGGTCATCTCCCCACCAGTGCACAATTTGCTTACTAGGGGTGGTATCAATTCCAGTGGTATAGGTTTTGGGAATAATTTGAGTTGTATCACCTGCCTGCACCGTATCAAACTGTGTGATCTGTTGTTGATCAACAAAAAGATAAAGATGGGTTTCAGGTGGTTGATTCTCTAACAATTGAGAATCTTTTTCATCCCCAAAAGGGTCTTTTATACTGCATTGCACAGCAACAAGAAAAACTATGGCTAATAATATATAGTATCTAAACGGTCTCATTTGCTTTATCAGGTTATATGCCTCCCGGAAAAAATCCGGGAGGCAAAATTTATTATTTCAACATCATCATTTTTTTGGTAGCTACAAAATCACCGGCAACGATTCTGTAGAAATATACACCGGAAGGAACTTTGAGGCCGGCATTGTTCAAGCCATTCCAGTTCACAACATGTTGTCCAGCTTGGTACTGCTGATCAACCAATGTACGTACTTGCTGACCCATAACATTGTAAATTACAATTTGTGTATTCTGGGTATGTGGCAAAGTAAAGTAAATACGGGTTTCAGGGTTGAACGGGTTGGGATAATTCTGACCCAAATTGTATGCCAATGGAGCAGCTACAAAGTCATCATTAACACCGGTTGTTACACCCATATCATTTACGTCGCGTACTTCAATTTTAAAGGTTCCAAAGCTAAAGGTAAATACACCTTGAATACCACTAATAACATCACCAACGCGAAGTGTATCTGTTCCATTCACAACAACATAGGCGTCATCAGAATTGATTTCAAGTACAGTATCTTCAACACCATCATCGTCGATACGACATTCGCCAGAGCCATCTGTTACAGAAAAATCATAAGAATTAACACTGCTAACAGTTACATCTTCAACGCGTGTCAATACACCTTCCCATTGTTCTGCAGTATCAGCGTCATCAGCAAGATCACCTGTAGAAACAACGACAGGTTCTGGCATTTCAGAAGCAGTTTTAGAAATCAGTTTCTTTACACTGTCTGCAAGAATTACAGTATTATTGTCCCATTTGTAATGATAATCAGGATTATAATCACTTACAGTACCACTTACAATTACAAAGTCGCCAACATTAAGTGCCGGCAAGCTAACATCATCAGCAGTTTGATCGAAAACATATACACCGTTCCATGCACCGGTCATATCCTGAATTACAAAACCTTCATAGATACCCAGGAATGCATCACCAGCAGTTACAAAACCGGAAACCTCTACTTCGTAACCGTTATAAGGACTGTCAGCAATTTCCCATGGAGTATTTTGCAAATCAGCAATTGTTAATGCAGCATCTGTTGAAGTATAGCTGTAATTCAATCTGGTAGGTTCAGCAGGATCAGTTGTTGACTGTTCTTCATCATCAGTTGCTGTTACGTAATAACTAACATAAGCACCTTCAGCTTGTGCAGGGATTGTACCTGTCCAGGTACCATCACCATTGTCAGTCATTGCAACATCAGTATAATCACCACCATCTACATTATAACTCAGGGTAGCCTGGGCTATAGTAAGGTTGGTTTGAACTTCAGTTGTTACATCTACATCATCTTGTGTTGTAGGAGCAGCAATACTACGTACTGTGTTTTTTACAGAAGGAGGACCAGCGCCCCAAACAATATCACCTACATACAGAGGTTCAAGTTTATAAGCAGTAGAGTCTGCATAACTACCATAATGGTGATAAACCCAACCAGAGAGATATTCTGCAATTGCGCCCAATGGTGGGTCTTCGTAATTTGCAAGGCTGTCAGAATCATCATCAACCAATACACTACCTGTTCCATCATTTACAGAGAACAATTCATACTGCGGGGTTACATTATCTACAACTGCATTACCAACCTGAACAATTACATTGCCCCATTGTTCTGCAGTGGTGGGCCAACGCAAATCACCTGTAGCAATAGAATCGGGTTCTGGCAATTCATTACCAATGCTCAAAATATTAATAGGACTGGTAATCCAGAATTCAGTCATGTTACTGGGGCTGGTGGAATATTCACCAATATAACCAGACATTTCAATTTCATCACCTTCGAACAACTGTGGATAAGCTGTAGAATCTGCATTGTATGATAAAACAGCAGACCATGGACCACCGTCGGGTTCACTGATGATAAATTTGATACCGTCACCTGCATAACTCAAACCGGTAGGCATAGTAACAATACCTTTAATTTTCAATGTATCTCCATCGAGATAGCTGATGTCAGATGTATTGTCGTAAGGAGCTTTTTCAAGGTCGCTCTGACGTACTTGCTGAATACGTTGAATACGGGTATAGTCACCAGCTTCAACAACATCAAAAGCCAAACGTGGTCTGATTTTGTATGCACCATAATCATAACCAATAAGACCGGTAATAGAAGCAACTTCGGTAGCTGTAGTAGGATCAAAATAATAATCTGCTACATTGTCAACAACACATGGACCAGAGCCATCATCTACTTCCCATTCACCATATCCCAAATCATTGTTAGAAATGGTCAGGTTTTCTACAGTAACCAAACAGCCTTCATAAGCTTCTGTAGAAGCTTCAGCAGTAGTCAAAGTATCGGGATTAATTCCAAATACACCTTCTTTTTCAATTGTAAACTCGGTTACATTTGAAAGTTCAGTAAGGTTATGATACTCGCTAACTTCAGCGGTCAAAGTTACAGAATCACCTTCAGCAACTTCACGGCCACCATCATAAACCATGATACCATTCCAGGGGCCTTCAGCATCCTGAACATAATAGCTGCTGCCAAACGCACCAGGTTCACCGGTTACAATACCGGAAATAGTAACAGTCTGACCTGCCAGTGGAGAATCACCACTTTCGTCTTCTGTATACTGAATGTCATGAATTGGGGTTACCTGTGCCATAGTTACACCGGCAAGGCATCCAACCATCAAGAGTACTAATAACAACTTTTTCAAAGAGTGCTCCTTTCGTTAAATGATTAAACTATTTTATAATTACAAACTTGCTTACCTGCGTGTCACCGGTATCTAAATCTTCAACACTGTAAATATAGAGACCGGTAGCTATTGCCTGATCATGTGTTGAGATCAGATCCCAGGCGTGCATACCGCCTGATAGGACTGTATTGTTACCGGCAATTCGATCAGACATGAGCTGAACATCATCACCGTCATAGGTGGCGCCATCATGGTCAATTTCATCAACCAAATCACCAGCCATTGTGTAAATACGTATTGTACAACGTTCCGGTAAATTTGCAAACCAAAGCATACGATCACGATCTCCACTACCATCCCACATTGCATTTGCTTTGTAAGGATTGGGAAATACTGTGATCTGACGCATTTTGGATTGTGCAGGATTAGAACCGGGGATTGCATAAACTTTATTTTCGAGGATTGAGCTCTCTAAACTGGGAAGATTATTGTCAGGATTTCCTGAATCGAATGCGGTAACACTGTACCAATACTCGGTAGGCCAACCATTCAAAAGGTTAGAATTGGTAAATCTGTAATTATATGTTTTTCCATCAATTACAGTATCAACTTTAATCAATTCAAAACCGGTGTCATAACCCAGATTATTTATTTTATCAAACTGGGCAAGAATGGTTTCGTCTTCTTCACTACCGGCAGTTTTGGGAGCGCTATAAATCTTGTATCCTTCAAAATCTTTTTCACGAGTTATTGGGTCTTCATATTCCTCGCTGGCATTATCCCAATATAATGTAACTTTGCCTTCACCGGGAATCACTTTAAGGTTCGGAGATGGAGGCGGACTGGGAAGAATAAATCTGTCAATAATTCCATTACCGGCAATAATACCTTTAAGAGTGTTGGCATAAACATCTTCTTCAATATCCAATATCCCATCGCCATCACCAAAAATCTCTTCACCCGGATCCCAAATACCATTACCGTTCAAATCCAGATCAGCTCTATATTCATCTTCTTCGGGATCAAGAACACCATTGGCATTTACATCTTCATCGGGATCAAGTTTTCCATCGCCATCCACATCTTCTCCATTATAAGCGATCTGCGCCCAATCCGAATTCAAACGCAATTTAGCGCGACGTTCCGCGTTATCTAATTCATCTTTATTTGCCCATTCACCACAAACAATGGCAAATGTAAATGTCAATGACTCACCGGGATCAAGATCTCCTAACGTGCCCGCGGATAATACAAGCATCCAGCTTGCGGCTTCTAATGGATCCGTAGGATACCCGCCTGCTGTTACCGCATTGTGGTATTTACCAATATGACGGCCCTGCATAACTTCATATCGCCCTTCATCATCAATGGGCATTACATAATCCGGGAACGCAAGACTTGAAGGTGAAGACCATTGCCATTGGTCATATGTAACCAGGATATCATCCTGTGAACCAGAAGAACCCAAATACCGGATACCAAAATAGCTCTCTGCAAAACCATCATCACCATCATCATCATACTGAAACGCCATCTTGTAATCATCATCAAAACCATTCATATTATCATACCAGGACCAACCGCCACCGGGTTCATAAATACTGGTATAATTCATATTACCAATTGCAGCATCAGCCCAAAATCCAGCATAAATATCAGTTATGGGAGAACTGTTAATATTGGTAATTGTATAATTTAAAATGATAAATGCGTCGGTATAAGAAAAATTCCAGGCATAAGATTCCTGATGGACCATCAAACCAAGAGGATTGTGATTGGGGATCTCAAAATCAGACCCCGGCACTACTGTATTCACATCTGTAAAATCACAAATAAAGTCCTGATGTGAAACAGCCTGCGGATCAAAAGACGGAGATGTTGGTATGGAAGAACGGACCCGAATAGTATCTCCGGTATCGCTGGTGTTGGTAAATTCAAAACCTTCTTCTCCCGCTTCAAACACACCATCTATGATTGCGGTTGAAACGTGTACAGCACCATCGTTACCACCACGACCACCAATCCACAGACCACCATATGACATGTGCTCAATCTGCTTTCTCATATTATCCGTATTCAACTGATACATACAAGACGGCTGATCAGGATTATTATATCCTTCACCCAATACACCATAATTGGTAATAGATAAACCCAGGTTACCAACATCATGATAATGCCAGTAATCATCGACATCTACTTTTTTCAGATCTTTTGGGATATATGAGGGGCGCGTTGGTGCTTGAGAGAATAACCCGGTAGTAACTACTAGTAATAAATTCAGGATAACAACATTACTTAATTTCATACTTTTCTATATCGTTTAAGTGAACAATTGCAGGAAATTATAAAACACAAAATTTTCATAATTCAAGATTTAATTTTAAGGACTAGGATTTAAGGCAATATTAAGCCACAATTAAGAAAATCTTAATCTCATATCAGCGGGGTCACATCATTTTCAACAATTCAATTTAACATTTTTAACTTACGAGTCAACAGTAAATTTAATGAATATGCTCTAAATGATAAATAATCGCCTGATAAATTCGAACATTTAACATAGCACCAGTTATTCCGGTATGATCTTTTGCAACATGTGGCTCATCCGTCACATTATATTTTTCCATCAAAGTATAGGGTCTGATATCCCGGAATCCAAGTCCCCATGCCATAGAGGGAACATCGAGTACCATATAATGAAACAACTCACGCCATGAATGATCACAAGACCTGAAGAGATGGTCCATAAAAGCTGTATCAAACTGGCTGTTAAATGCCGTCAATAAAACATACCTTCCATCCGCAACCCGATTATGAAAAGACATGATACTGTCTACAGCAGCTTTAGAAGACAATGCTCCTCTTGAATTCCAGAGCTGCGGATCAAAAGCGTTAACCGCATAGGCACCCTCAGATAACCGCTCAGGATGTTCCGGTTGAACAAGACAAAACATACTATCAATTACGTTTCCTTCCAGGTCCGTTATCACCATACCGATATCAATCATCTCATGATATCCGGGAATCAATCCGGTTGTCTCTACATCTACAAAAGCCATAAGCCATTCATCAGGATTTGTTGAAGGCAATGAACTCCCTACATCCATAAAAGTCAATACATCACTGTTTTTATTTGAATTACAGCCAAAACCAATCCAACAAACAATCAATAACAAAACTAGTATCTTTTTCATCGAATCTCCTTTTTACAAGATACAATTTTTTTAGCAAAATCGGAAACACATTGTACATTTGGGTTACTGGTTAAAATTTTGTATATTATTCAAGAATCAAACTGGAGTTGAATATGAAAAAAATTTTGTTACTGATTATATTATTTTGTTTTGGATTTGCCAATGCTCAAGATACCCTGCGTATAGCAACATGGAATACATTGAAATTCCCAGACGTCAATGCACAGAATCGTATCCCCGGATTCCGCAAAGTACTGAACGAAATGCAGCCGGATGTGCTGGTCATTCAGGAACTAACATCTGAAAGCGGTGTAGATTATTTTAAAAATGATATATTAAATTATTATATGCCGGACACCTACAGCAATGCTCCTTATGTCGATGGCAATGATACTGACAATATGATGTTTTATAAAAAGTCCAGAATCTCTCTCTTGTCTAACAGACAGATCCAATCCGGATTACGTGATTTCAGCGAATACATGTTTACCTTGAAAACCAATTCAGACGCGCCCAAGCTGCGCATCTATTCCTTGCACCTCAAAGCCAGTGACGATGACAGGTCACGACTATTACGCAAAAACGAAGCAGAGATTTTGCGCGCAGAACTGGACCAACTTCCATCGGACGCTTGCTTTTTTGTTGCCGGAGATTTCAACCTCTACACCGCACAGGAAGAAGCCTACCAGGTATTGATTGGTGAGCAGGAAAACAACAATGGCAGATGCTATGATCCTGTGGATCTCATGGTTGCCTGGCATAACAACAACAGTCGCTCGGTTACCCCCTACCATACCCAGTCAACCCGTTATTCCAGCGTAGATGATGGAGCCGGTGGTGGCATGGATGACCGCTTTGATTTTATTCTCGTATCTAAAGCTTTAATGGAACCAGGCGACTGGTACTGTATCCCTGAATCATATCAAGCCTTTGGCAATGACGGGCTACATTTCAATAACAATATCAACGGAGGTACCAACCAGGCCGTTGCGGACAGTATAGCTGATGCCCTCTATCTTGCATCGGACCACCTGCCCGTCTGCACCGATATTGTTTTCAACAGTACTACTGGTGTTTCCCAAAATGAAACAGCACTCCCACAATCCTTTGAACTGAGCAATGCCTATCCCAATCCCTTTAACGCGTCTACGGTATTCTCGTATAAAGTGAATTCACCTGGCATGGTACACGCGGATGTTTACAATGTAATAGGACAGCATATAGAAACACTCAAATCCGAATACCACAAACCCGGCACCTATACATTACACTATACTCCCAAGGACCTGCATAGTGGTGTCTATTTTGTAAAATGGCAAAGTGGGAATGAGAGTATTTTGCAAAAGATTTTGCTGATAAAGTAGATATTTGTAAAACCATAATAAAAAAAAGCCGCTAAAATTTGCGGCTTTTTTTCATTCCAAATCCATTGCTGCTTGCTTTACCATCTCGGCTTTCAAGTCAGCCACAATATCCGGATGATTGTCCAAAACGTTCGATTGTTCATAGGGATCGGCAATCACATCAAACAGCAGTTCTTCTCCCTCTTCCAGCTTTTTCCCAACATGGACCAGCTTCCAGTTCCCTTTGCGCACTGCATATTCTTTATTTGAGCGCCAGTAGAACACCCTTTCCGGGAGCTTGGATTGTTCAGCAAGTGCTGGCCAAACATCGATGCCTTCATATACCCAATCCTGCTGAAAAGTTACACCGGTCAGTCTGGATACGGTTGTCAAAATATCATAAACAATAATAGTTTCATCCACTTTGGCACTGCCGAGTTTACCAGGCCATCTTACAATTGCCGGCACACGGATGCCGCCCTCATACAGATCCCCTTTCCATCCGTTAAGTGGCAGGTTGTTACCCAGCACATCATTGGGGCCATGCTTCAAGTTATACTCGGTTTTAGGATACCAGTCTTTTTGCCCGCCATTGTCACTGAGATAGATCACCAGGGTTTCCTGCTCAATACCGGATTCTTTTATGGTCTCTAACACATCTCCTATACGAGCATCCATGTGCGTCATGGAAGCCGCAAACAATCTGCGTGACTTGTTTTCAATAGTATCATTATAAGGCTCAACCCATCTATCTTCTTCTTGTAAAGGATAGTGCGGCACACTGTATGCAATGTGTAGAAAAAACGGCTCCGGGGCCTTGCTCCATTCGGTGATCACTCGCTTGGCTTCGTTTGTGATTAGATCGGTTGCATGCCCTTCTTCATCAATAAACTGGTCATTGCGGTGCCAGCTGCGGTCTCCGTTTTTATAATGATGCGTATACTGATCGATCTGCCCATGCAGATAGCCATAGGTACTGTCAAATCCGTATTTTCGGGGACCCACTTCCGGTCGTAATCCCAGGTGCCATTTACCAGCCAAAGCGGTTTTATAGCCTACTGTTTGCAGCAGTCCCGCCAGCGTAGGCTGTTCATGTGGCAATGCTTGTTTACTTCTGCCACCTATGGGTGCGTTAATCCCCCATCTGCTTGGAGGTCTTCCTCCCAACAATGAAGCACGCGTGGGTGAACAAACCGGATACACATAAAACCGGTCCAGCTCTACATTTTCTTTTGCCAGCTTGTCTAAAACCGGAGTCTTGATTTTTGATCCGTGATATCCTACATCATGCCAGCCGGTATCATCAGAGATGATCAATACAATATTGGGCAGTTTTTTGGGTTTCGAGCAGGCAATACTGCCGGTCATTGTTGTTGCCGCCAATACTCCCAATGATTTCATAAATTCTCTTCGTCTCATATCAATTCCCTTTTGTTTTCATTGCAAGCGCCATGGCAAGTCCATCTCCCAATCGTCCTTTGAACAGTTCAAACAAATCAGTAACGGATTTATCTTTAGCTATACTGTTCAACTTTTCCTCCTGGGCTTTGAATGCTTTGAGGGTAACCGCATCCGCATCAACCAGTGAATTGAGAATACCTTCAAGCTCTTTTCTTACATCCTGAGCCGCGGGATCATCAATTAAGTTATTAAACTCGCCGGGATCGTCTTTCATATTGAACAACATGTCATCGTACCAGGTAAAGTGGATGTATTTCCAGTCGCCTTTACGAATCATGTATGAACCGGTTGCGTTGCCCTCTGAATGACACTCGCTGAACGCGTATCCCGGATGGTCACCCTTTTGATCAAACACCATGGGGATCAAAGAGTGTCCACGTAGTTTTTCAACTCCATCTGAACCGGCAAGGTCCAGCATACTGGCGGCTACATCAACATGCGCCACCGGTGCGTTTACCCGCTTACCCTTTGGCAGACCCGCACCTGCCATTACCAGCGGAACACGTGCAGCCATATCATACAGATTATTCTTGAACCATAAACCATGTTCGCCCAAAGATTCTCCATGATCGGATGTATAGATAAACAGGGTATTTTCCAACTCGCCGGACTGCTTCAGTTCATTATAAATCTTGCCTACATACTCGTCCAATTCAGACACCATTCCATAATACGCGGCACGCGCCTTGCGTATCCGTTCTTCACTAATTGGAGTTGCAATTCTTTTAAATCTCTGCAATTCCTGATAAACCAGATGTTGTTCTTCCAAAAATCCCGGTGGAATATTGGGCATATCCATACTGTATGTTGGATACATGTCATAATATTTTTTCAATGCAACAAAAGCGGGATGCGGTTGGGTCAAACCCACGTATAATGCCCAGGGCTGTTTTTTATCTTTAGCTTCTTTTTGTAAAAAATCGAGTCCGAGTTGAGTTTTTTGGGCATCTTTGTGCGCTTTATTACGCGGCTTTCCATCAACATTCGGGCGTTCATTCACACGGTATGCAACCGGTCTGCGAAACAATGAGGTAATATCCGGTTTATATTGATGTCCATGCGATGTTTCAATTTCTTCAAAGCCGGTATCATGTTCATCAGAAAGATCGAGCTTGCCTATAGCCCGGCAATAATACCCTTCACCTTTTAAATAATTTGACCACAGCGGCTGACTGCCATCCCAAACGGTTGAATTGCAGAAAGAATTACTGTCATGCGCAAACATACCTGTCATCATACTGGCCCGTCCCGGGGTACATACCGGATGCCCACTGTAGGCATTATCAAACACAACACCCTCTTTTGCAATACGATCAAGATTGGGTGTTCGTACAATAGGGTGCCCCATAAATCCATTGACTTTATAACTATGCTGGTCCGAACAGATAAAAACAATATTGGGTTTCTTTTTAGCAGCCTGTGCATTTTTAGGTGCAATTGTAGAAGTAACGGCTGCACTCGATATAATTCCCCCTGCCATCATTTTTGTGAAATTTCTACGAGATACATCAGCCATGAGAGACTCCCTTTTTATTTATCCAAATAATCTTGAATGGTTTTTGCTATAATCATTTGTCCTTCAGCTTTCATATGAACACCATCCGGTGCATATTGTTCATAAACAGGTTCAAGGACAGAGTAAATATCAACAAATCCACAGTTCATTTCTTTAGCCAAAGCTCTGAGCAAAAAAGTCAATACCTTGACACGTGAATCACCACCATGATATTTTTCTTTCAAAATCCGATCAGGACCGTATGGCGGTGGAGAAACAATAATAATTTCGGGACTGCTTTCATTATAAAATGAACGTATTTTTACAATCAACTGCCTCATATTATCTGGTACTTTGGCCAGACTGTCGGCAAATACGGCTTTGCAATCATTGGTACCCAGACAAATCAGAATTTTATCAATCTTTTCAGGTTTGGCATCCTTAACGGCTGTAGCAAGATATTGATCTATTTTACGTAATGTGTTCAAGCCAATGTCACCATTATTATCAAACCCAATGGTATTACCGCTAATAGACCGGTTAATAATTCTTACATCGGGATAAATTTTTTGCAGTTGCACAACCCAGCCGTGTTCACTGGCACCATTAGAATCTCCAATGGTTAAAAAAGTAGCGGCATTCGTATTTCGACCATAAAGGGTAAACAAGAGTATCAAGGAAAGAACAAGTATTACTTTATCAGCCATGGTGTACATCCTCCGTCAAAACATCTAATTAAAATACAATTTTCAAAACATGAATACAAATAAAAAAAGGACCAGTCTACCCAACTGGTCCTCTAGAATGAATAGACAATCTGCATCATTACCCTAATCTAATGCAGGATCACCATATTCAATACGTTTATTCATCATTTGCTTTTGCAGTCTGCTAACAACAGCAGCAAAAGCAGGATCATCGGCAATATTTTTCATTTCAAGCGGATCATTAACCAAGTCATATAAAATATTTTTTTCAATCTTTGGATAATAGATGAGTTTGTATTGCCCATCACAAATCATCCGCTGTAAATTCATATAACCACCATAAATACTGTCATAATGGTCATGCTGCTTTCCATCCAAAAGCGGCATCAAACTCTTGAAACGGACCTGCTCTGGTTGTACAACACCTGCAATCTCGAGAGCTGAGGGCATTATATCCTGCAAATACACTGGGGTATCAATTTTAACATTCTGAGGGATCCCTTTGCCGGAAACAAAAAGAGGCACCCTTATACTGTGGTCAAACATGTTTTGTTTTCCCATCAGTCCATGATGGCCAATTGCCAATCCATGATCGGCAGTAAACAAGATGACGGTATTCTCAGCTTTACCTGATGCTTCAAGCGCATCCAGAATGCGGCCAACCTGTTTATCCATATGGGTGATAATTGCATAATACTCTTGCCGATGTACTTTAACAGCGTATTTTGTTCGGGGAAAAGGAGCCAGCCGCTCATCACGAAGGTCCTTACTGCAACCCATAGCATCTTTGTAGGGGTATTCATCCAGATAATTTTCCGGAACTGATATTTCTTCAACCGGGTACTTTTCTACAAACGTTTTGGGAGACTGGCGGGGATCGTGAGGAGCGTTAAACGCCAGATACATAAAAAAGGGATTCTCTTTATTCCGGGCATCATTAATAAACTTTTCCGCGTTATCGCCCAACACTTCACTCCAGTGTTTGCCACCTTTCCAGTATCCTTCTTTGCTGGTATCCCAGGGTTTCCAGACATCATCTTTGCCCTTATGGGGCCGGTCATATCCTTCAGGAGTTTGATTGGGCATACCGGGCCTTACATCCAAAACATGATCAAAGATAAGTTGCGGATCAATCTTAACATGCCATTTTCCACTCATATAGGTTTCATATCCGGCAGATTTCATATACTGAGACCAGAACCGGCCATGCTTTTGCTCCTGTTTCAGTTCCGGTTCCAATTTTTGAGCGTCCCATAAAAATCTGCCTGTATTTAGCATGGTTCTGCTGGCTACACAAACCGCACCATGCCAGGCACCCTGATTATAGGCATGTGTAAACGTAACACCGCTCTTAACAAGACGATCAAGGTTCGGTGTTTGCACCTCTTCATAGCCCAATGCATTGATTGTATCAAATGCCTGATCATCCGCAAAAATAAACAGCACATTTGGCTTATCAGCCGCCGGTGTATTAAAGGAGCAGCCGGATAGTCCCATGAATCCGGCTGCCTGACCCAACCTCCGAATAAACTGTCTTCGATTCATGCTCATTAATATTTATGTCCATGAATCAATGAAGCTCTAAATCCATATATTGCAATAACTATAAAACAGATCAACGGTAATACAAA
The DNA here is from genome assembly GCA_963693055.1 of bacterium. Classification (GTDB taxonomy): domain Bacteria; phylum Zhuqueibacterota; class Zhuqueibacteria; order Residuimicrobiales; family Krinioviventaceae. Next base: position 1,230,866 of record OY843751.1, on the reverse strand, counting down.
AGATGCCCGTGTACTGGACAATGTCATAAAACCGAGATTAAAATCATTCAAATCCATTATTGCTGCCTGCATGGGCGGCATTATAGAACCACCACCAATTGCAACAATTAAACCCGCTGCGCCCAACTTGGCATCATCTCCCAAACCTTTTAAAGCAATACCATAAATTGTAGGAAACATGAGAGACATGCACGCAGACACACCAATCAGACAGTATAATCCGACCATACCTTTAATAAATATGGTGCCAAGTATCAAAACCAATCCGGCGACGGCAAGGTTCATCAATAAACCACCGGGACTGAAATATTTCAACAAATAGGTACAGATAAACCGGCTAGAACAAAAAATGATCATAGCCATAATATTGTAACCTTGTGCGGCATCTTTGGTCATACCCAACTCATTCATAGCATATTGAATGATAAAAGTCCAGCACATAATCTGAACACCCACATAAAACGCCTGAGCTATTACGCCTTCTACATATTTTTTGTTTGCACCTAATCGTTTCAAGGTGGGACTCAGATCAAGTTCTTTACCCTCTTCACCTTTTGTTTTAGGCAGGCGCGCCAATACAAAAATCAGAAAAAACACCAGTACAATCAAACCAATAATAATATAGGGAGTTCTTAGAATTGCCAAATCGCTAAGCTGTAATGCTCTGAATTTATCCGGGGCTGTCTCCAACAAGAGATGTCGTTCTTCATCAGAACGAACATCCAGACGAGCCAGAATAAACTGCTGGGCAATAAACATACCCGTAAGTGAACCTAGAGGATTAAATGCCTGAGCAAAATTCAAACGGCGAGTAGATGTTTCTTCTGGTCCCATTGACAATATGTAAGGATTAGAACTGGTCTCTAAAAAAGACAAACCGCATGTAAGAATGAAATAAGAGATTAAAAACGCCCAAAACGCTACAAGCAAACTGGAAGGTAAAAACAACAAAGCACCTAACGAGTAAAGACCCAGCCCCACAAGAATTCCACTTTTGTAGGTAAATCGTTTAATAAAAAGAGCTGCCGGAATTGCCATAACACAATAACCACCATAAAATGCAAACTGCACCAGAGAACTTTGAAAATGACTGGTTAACAATATGGTTTTAAATGCCGCAACCATGGGATTGGTTATATCATTGGCAAATCCCCATAAAGCAAATAAACTCGTCACCAACACAAATGAGAAAAAATACTCTTTGGGAATGACAGTCTCTTTTCTGGTACCCGTAACTGGATCTGTAGCTGTATTTGTCATCACTTTTACCCTTTCAATACAGTATTATATATTTATTTTTTCAACCTGTCCGCCTACTGCTTTGTATTCCGCATCCTGTTCCATTTTATAGACGCGTTCCATCAACTTCCACTTTTCTTTTTCCAAAGAACCTTTGACTGTCTTTTGAAAATCAGACATATAAGCTTCCCATTCAGGCTGTCTGGGTAAACCGGCAAGCATTTCCATAGCTTTATCGTGATCAAAATCTGCCGTGGTATTCATGATCATAAACAGAGATGTACCATTAATATAAATCTCCATATCCAGAATACCAACAGCTTTCATTCCTTCAGTCACTTGCGACCAGGCTGCACCCATGGCATGACGGTTCTTGTATTCTGCAATCAATTGAGAATTGTCAACCAACTCTAATGTTTTACAATAGCGTTTAAATGTTTCTGCCATAAACTTTCTGATTTAAAATTTCAACAACACTTTGAGATAGTTTTGTGGTTCCTTGTCCAGAATCTCAAAAGCATGTTGTGCCTGATCGCCGCCAAATTCTGCAGAGATCAATACTTCAGGATTCAGCTCACCTTTATCCATATATTCAATGGCCTCTTTAAATTCTCCGTGGCTAACACGGGAAGCAATGAGCTTTGCTTCTTTCCAGATAATATGTTTCATTACCAGAGGTACTGGTTCATCTGACAAACCTAATACACAGATGGTTCCGCCACCTCGAATGGACTTTACACATCCCAAAACCGGGTCCGGCACATTCTCCAGATGCTTTCCATGTCCTACTGCTTCAAAGGCAACATCTACACCCATACCACCGGTTGCTTCCATAACCACATCAACTGGATTTTCCTTTAACGGATTAATAATGGTAATATCCTTGCAGGTAGATTGGGCAATTTCCAAACGTTTGTCCAATACATCAACCACAAAAATGGATTTATCAGTAATGGTTCGCGCAGCCTGCATAATGCACTGACCTACACGTCCACCACCCCAGATCAATGCTGACTGCCCCGCCTGAATTCCGGAACGATTGCTGGCATGAAAACCTATTGAAAAAAGTTCAACCAGTGCCGAATGTCTGTCTGATATTTTATCAGAGATCTTGTAGACCATGCCTTCATGAACTTTGACATATTCAGCAAAGCCGCCATCAAGATCTACACCAACCAGCTTTAATGTTGTACAGGCGGGATAATGTTTAACCTTACACGCACCACACTCCCCACATGGAATAATGGGGTCCACAACAACACGGTCTCCTTCCCTGAATCCCGTTACTTTATCGCCCACCTTGGTTACAGTTCCACCAAATTCATGGCCCTGCACAAGAGGTGTGGATGTACGCGGTGCAAATTCTCCTAAAAAGATGTGCTGATCACTTCCGCAGATACCGCCATAACTTACATGGATCAACACTTCTTCATCACTGATCTCCGGTACTGGTATGGTTTTCCATTCAATATTTTTATATTCGGTTAAAACTGCTGCTTTCATACTATTTGACATTGTATACTCCTGTTACTTTAAACTATATATTCTTTCCGTATTGTCTGCAAATACTTTGATTTGATCAGAGACATCCAACGGATTACAATACGATTTAATTATATTCAAAATTTCCTTATACTGTCCGGCTACTGTACAAACCGGCCAATCCGAGCCGAACAGAATCCGGTCCGGTCCAAACGCTTTAAACACAACATCGAGATACGGTCCAAAATCCTGAACCGTCCAATGATTCCAATCAGCCTCTGTAACCATTCCTGAAACTTTGCAAGACACATTAGAATATTGCGCCAGTTTCTGAATATTCCCGGCCCAGGATTCCAATATCCCGTCTTTGATCAAAGGTTTTGCAATATGATCCAACACAAACTGTTGTTCAGGAAACTGTTTGACCAAATCGCAAGCATATGGCAATTGACGGGAAAAAATCAGAATATCATAAACCAGCCCGTAGTTTTCAATCAGACTAATACCGCGTAAAAAATCATCTTGCAGCATGTACCGGTCATCCGGTTCGTCCTGCAAAACATGCCGAACGCCAACTGCACTTTTTGATTCCGTAAATGCTTCCAATTGTTCATCAACATTTTCGCTGACAAGATCAACCCAGCCAACAACACCCAAAATAAAGGGATTCTTTTCAGCAAGCTCCAACAACCAATTGGTTTCTTTAAGGTTTTGCCTTGCCTGTACAGCGATACATCCATAAATATTATTTTCAGCATAAACCGCGGCAAGGTCTTGTGGCAAAAAATCGCGTTTCAACACCTGCATACTGTCATCAATCCAGTCATACTCCGATTGAGTGTATTTCCAAAAATGTTGGTGTGAATCAATGATTTTCATCATTCATCTCAATTGGCTACATAAGGATAAGCTTTATCCATCAAACCTTTATATTTCATTGCTTCCCAAAAATCATTGGGGATTTCTGCTGAGACAGAACGAATATTCTGTTCTACTCGCTCCGGCTTGCTTGTATTTAATGCAATACTCACAACCGCAGGATGAGACATTCCAAACTGCACACAAGCATCAGAAGGCAGTACATGACATTCTTTACAAAGAGAAAAAAACTGTTCCCGCCATTCAAAATAATGTTTATGTTCAGCATTCTGCTCATTCAATACCTGATAATCAAAGTATTTGCCGCCGGTTAAAAATCCGGCATGAAATACCGCAGAATTGATTACCGCAATATTGCGTTTTTGCAGTTCATCCAAAAAATTGAGCATCTCTTGTGGATGGGTATATATGGTAAAACTTACTGCCAGCATTACCCAATCCAAATCCACTTGTTCCACAATATTACGTATTACATGCCAGTCTTTGGCGCCTACACCCACGGCGGATGTTTTACCCTCTTTTCGAAGTTCATCAAGCCCGCGGTAGGCTTGCAAAATATCATCAAATCGTTCTTTTCGTTCTTTTTCATTTTGTGCCGGAGCCAGATATTCATCAGGATCATGCACAGATACGATCTGCGGTTCTCTGCCACCCAATAATTCACAACCCTGTTCCCAGCATTCCAATATGCCTTTATAACTGATCTTTTGCTCAGCATCGTTTTCAAGGCCAATCCAGGCACCCGGTTCAAATATAGGTTCGGGAGTTTTCAAAGGTGTCCTAATCCAACCCAGTTTGTTACTGATAATTGCTTCATCCGTTATATCAAGATCATCCAATCCCTGTCCAATGACTTCAAGTGCCAAACCTGCACCATATTTACCGGCAGTGTCCATTACAAAAGGACCATCCATCTGTTCATAAATAGCATTCATGATCTTGAATTTGGTTTCATAACTCAATGCCTGGTACAAATTACCAAGAGAACTGGTACCAAAAATAATAGGCGGAATAGATATCTCTGAATTACCGAGAGACTTGTACAGCATACATCATCCTTACTGCAAAATACCCGATTAATTACTCGAGTAAGTAAAAATAAATAAAAATTCCCAATAATCAAAAACCAATTATTGGGAAAACAAACTTATATAGTAATCATAGCTTTGATTACTCCATCTTTGTAATCTGCAACCATATCATAAAATTCCTTTGTTTGAGACAAATTCCCGGAATGTGTTATCAAGGAATCAATTTTTACCTGTCCCTTGTGAATACGTTCAACAGCCAATCCCAAACAATCATTTTGTCTGCGTACATTGTATATGGTAATCTCTTTTCTACGCAATCGGCTAATATTAAAAGATATGCGATCAACAGTTGGTATACCTATTAACAACAGTATACCTCCCGGCTTTAACAGATCTACAGCCTGGTCAATGGCTTCCTGTTGTCCACAGCATTCCGCAACAACATCAAGACCCAGGGGTTCTTTTTCCAGGATAGCCTGCACAATATCTTCATCATCGGGATTCCCGATCCAGTCTGCTCCACACTTTTTTGCGGTGAGCAGACGATTGTCCAGCTTGTCTGTAACGTACAAGGTTTCCGCACCTCTAAAACGCGCTTCAAGTAAAGCGGTCAAGCCTATAGGTCCCGAACCAAGAATTGCCATCTTTTTGCCATCCATCTCTTTCACATATTTTAATCCATATATGGATATGGATAACGGTTCGGCAAAAGCACCCTGCTCAAGGGTCATTCCGGCAGGTAGTAAAAAACAGTTACGTTCAGGCATAATCAGGTACTCAGTCATACATCCACGCAGCTCTCCGGGAGTACCCAGAAATTTTAATTCGCGGCATGTATTTTCACGTCCTGCCAGGCACTGATCGCACTTGCCACAAGAGACAGCCGGTTCAACAGCAATCTTGTCTCCTGGTTTAATATGTTTGACTTTTTTGCCCGTTTTTACAACTGTACCGGAACACTCGTGTCCCGGAATATAAGGAAAGTCTAAAACCTGGTCCCCGATCCGGCCATCCACATAATAGTGGATGTCCGAACCACATACTCCAACTGAACCCACACGAATCAAAACATCATCGTCATTCTTAATAACGGGCTGTTCCAATTCGGTCAATTCTATATTTCGCACCCCCGGAAATTGTGCGCATTTCAAATTCTTACCTCAAAAATAGATCAATCAAGAAACAGGGGTTTAACATGACGGTCGAGAATGTTCTCGGTTACGTTCTTGGCAACAATATCACTGAATTTCTTTAATGCACCCAGGTATTCGTCACCTTTTTCTGCTGCTACTTTGTAACCTACGTGTAGCAATTGTCTAAAATGCAGATTATAACGGGGATTACTCTGATCATGACGCAGCGATTCCGAATACATGTCTCCATCCCATTCATCTACTACAGAGGGAGCAGGAAGTTTCTCTACATCAATATCAATCACTGTAGCATAAGGTTTGCACAATTCATCAAAACGATCATAGGCAACCCTGTAAACGTCTTTGGCGAGTTCCAAACCTTCTCCACCCGCCATAGCCAGACCGATCAATTCTTCCAACCAGGTAGTGCCTGCGGTTTTGAGATGCAAACCAGCATCAAACTTGCGGAGGGCTTTGCGGATAGGTTTATAAATTGAAAACTTGTCACTTCCCGAGTGTACACTCAATTTCAAATTTTCCTGCATGCCAAATTCTTTAACAGCAAAACTGACGACTGCAAGGTCTTGCTCAAATTCTTTGGTAAACTGTTCCAGGTTTCCTACATAATCCACACCTTTGTTAAAACGACCGGTAAACTTGGGTGCAACAGTCTGTGCGGGAATACCTTCTGCGGCAATTGCGGAAAGGATAAAAAACATTTCAACAGGTGTTTGAGGTTCATCGGTTTCATCCATGGAAACCTCAATAACCATATTATCTTTACCTTTGGTTTCCAGAATATGGCGATAAATACGACCAGCTTCCTGAACCGCAAACAAATACTTGACACCAATTCCCATTAATTGGTCCTGGGTGATCTCGAATGTTTCATCAATTCCCGGAATGCTTAAAGAGCCCAAATACTTTTCGTTATTTTTGTAAAAAGACTGAATGGTATCATCTTCTGCTTTTTTACCAATATAATCCGCTACATCCAATGTAAAAAAATCACTGTATGCAATAAATCCATCAACATTGTTCATATTTATATGATCGGCATCTACATAATAAGGGGCATCCCAGTTCAATGTCTTTACAGCTTCATCGGCTTCCATACGCGTATCTTGAGGATTTGTATGAATAGTTGAATGTTCACGATATGATTTATTCCAAACCGGTGAAATATCTACTCCCAGTTTTTTGGCTTCAATAAATGCTGCCAGTTGTGCTTTTCCCTGGTGGCCAAAACGGTCACCAACACCAAATGAATATTTTCCAATTTGCATAAACAATTCCTTTTTATTGACAATTACTTCACATAGTTTATATCAATTCTAGTATACAAAAAAAAAAATTAAAATACATGTTAATTTACAGCTTTTTAAGCGATATCTCCCATACCTTTTATACGAAATCGTTTAATCCGGGGAATGGCATGCTCACGCTGCATTATTTCTCTAATCTTTTTTACAACATCGGGATATTTATCAGCAACATTATGCTCTTCTTTAATATCGTCGGCTAGATTATATAATGCAATTTCAGACGCTCCTTTTTGCAGATCACGTCTAATGCCTTTCCAGTCTCCCATTCTGACAGCCTGCTGACCACCATAACCAGGAAACTCCCAATACAGAAACTCGTGGCTCTTTTGCTCATTCCCCAGCAGTTCCGGTAAAAAGCTGATTCCATCCGTATCCTCTGGAACGACTGTACCACTCACCTCACATAAAGTCGGGAGCACATCATAAAACGCTGCCATGTGGACCGATTGTGAACCCGCCTGAATCCTGCGTGGCCAGGATGCAAGCATGGGTACTCGGACCCCTCCTTCATAGACATTGCCTTTAATGCGCTCCCTTTTATTTGAAAATGGAGATGCACTATTGAAATATTCCGAATCTGCCCCACCCGCATAAGTTGGACCATTATCAGATGTAAATATAATCAATGTATTATCATAAATGCCCAATGATTTCAATTTTTCAATCAATTGACCAACCTGGTCATCCAGATATGAAACCATAGCCGCATAAGCAGCATGTGGATACCGGTGCGGCAGATACCCCATATCTCCCAGGTATGGTTCTTCATCACCAAACTTTTTCACATATGTTTCTACCCAATTCTGTGGGGCCTGTAAAGACACATGTGGAATGGGGGTTGCCCAGTACAGAAAAAATGGTGTATTTTTATTCTCATCCACAAAATTGAGGATCTCATGAAACATATAATCCGGGGCATAATATTTTTGACTAAATTTTGCATAACTGGCAGGATCATAAGGATCCGCATCTTTATCAAGCTTGGTATTGGGTATAACCAGTTCATTGTCCAGCCAGTGTTTATTAGTATTCTTCCAAAGATGTTTGGGATAATAGATATGCGCTTGTCTTTGACAATTATACCCATAAAAGAAATCAAAGCCTTGCTTGTTGGGGATGCCTTCAGTATTGGGTGCACCCAGTCCCCACTTGCCTACAACCGCAGTTTTATATCCGGCAGTTTGTAACAGTTTTCCGATAGTGACGGTATCCTGCGGCAAGGGTCGCTGTCCTTCCAGATTGGGGTCCTCGACCATCTTGGCATAATCCCAAACATCCCCGCGAGAGGCCCATTCATCATTACCGCGGATATAAGCGTGACCGCTATGTTTACCGGTAAGCAGTACACATCTTGCCGGGGCACATACCGGTGCGCCTGAATAAAACTGTGTAAATCGCATTCCGGTTGTTGCCAGCTTGTCAATATTGGGAGTTTCAATCTTTTCCTGACCATAGCAACCCAACTCTCCATATCCCAAATCATCTGCTAAAATAAAGACTATATTGGGCTGGGTTTGAGCGCGTTGACAATTTAAAAATCCACCTGCCAATGCAGTCCCCATTGCAACTGAAAATGATTTCAAAAACGAGCGTCTATGCATCAAAAATCCATTTATTAAAAGATAAAACCATCAAAAGTACATCTTTAATTTGCCGAACGGGGCAAACGCACGCCATATTCAATCTTGAAAGAATATGCATGTTCACAAGGTTTATTTTTGGGCATTACCAATTTCAAACCGGTTTCTGTCATTTCCCAGTCAACCTTTTCTTTACTTCCCAAAAGTGAAACCGATTTAATTTGATCTGCATCCAAAACCTTGAGCGATTCAACAGTTAATTCATTCTCGGGCCAATCCAATGCAATTGCGTACAAAGTATTGCCTTTGGTGGTAAACCGCACATCCTTTGCCGTATATACAAGTTTCTTTTTATCAATAAAACCACCACCTTTGAACTGGGTAGGACCTTCTCCATATTTAAACCAGTGCCGTGTACCGTATATGGCTTCACCGTTTACGCCCAGCCATTTACCAATACCCAGCAGCCGTTCTTTTTGCCCTTCGGGAATGGTCCCGTCTGCGCGGGGTGCAATATTCATCAGGGTATTACCGTTTTTACTAACCCGGTCTACCAGATTGTCAACCATGGTATTGACATCCTTGTAATCAGGATGCTCTACGTAACACCATGATACTTTATCAATAGAAGTATCGGTAATCCAGTAAATCTGGCGCAAAGAATCCAGACGACCGCGTTCCATATCCAAAACTCCCGCACCAACAGGTAAATGTTCATGTTTGTACGAAACAACCACATCTTTGCCCCACTCTTCTGCCTTGTTATAGTAATAAGCAAGGAATTCTCGCTTATAGGCATCAAAAGTATGTTCACGCCAGCCAAAATCAAACCAGATATAATCCGGTTGATAATTGTCAATCACTTCAATTAATTTACCCAGCCAGTCCTCTAAAAAATCATCCGATTCGGGAGCACCATCAGCATGCGGTAAATTGTACAATCCTGCAAAACGTGCATCACCGGCATCATAATCATAAGCGGGTTCATAATACTTCCAGTTATACGCATGATGAAATGAAGTTAAAAACTTTAATCCTTTACGCTTTCTAACAGCCTCTGCTAATTCACCTACAATATCGCGCTTGGGTCCCATATCACCTGCATCCCAATCCGTTAGTTTACTTGCCCACATGGCAAAACCGTCATGGTGTTCGGCAACCGGTCCGACAAATTTCGCTCCTGATTTCACAAACAAATCTACCCAATCATCCGCGTTGAATTTTTCAGCAGTAAACATGGGAATAAAATCCTTGTAACCAAATTCTTCCTGCGGCCCCCAATTCTCTCGGTGCCAGTTGAACAATTTACTGTCCTTACGATACATATTACGCGGATACCATTCATTACCATGTGCCGGGACAGAATACACACCCCAATGGAAATAAATACCAAACTTGGCATCTTTGAACCAGTCCGGTGTGGGATGCTGGATCAATGACTCCCATTCTGGTTCGTATGCTTTGGTTTTGTATTCCACTGCAGTTGCAGTAGTAATAAAACCTGTTAGTATTATGCATATCAAAAAAAGTTTAACTTTCATCTTGCCAACCTCCAACAAAATTACTTATTCTTTTGCAATCTCTTGAATAATGCACCAACTCGTCATACCTATTTGTGCACCGGTGAGCAGATGTGTGGGTTCTCCATCATACTTGCGTTCTGGGGGATTATCCAGATTGACCAACTCTGGACGTTCTCGTCGGTCAAACGTGGTTTCCGTGCCATCATTCCATTGTACAGTGTGTGTATATATATGAACAGGATCAAAAACTTTCCAGGTTATAGCATCCTCCGATACCAGGTGCGCACCATGACGAACATGTCCGGTAAATAATCCTCGATTATCTTCCATTACCATATGGTAAACATTGTCTTTGTAGAATATTGAAGCGTCTTCAAACGCTTTACCCGGTGTTATATTTCCTGCTAAAAACTCGTAATCTCCATCATAGGCTTCCGCTTTGACAATAAAGTTTGCAAGATGCCTGTCACGAAAAGACAACAAGACGCTACCATCTTTATTCACATAGGGTGCAGGATTGTTGGCATCTTCGGTCAACAAGATTTGTGTTTCGCTTCTTTTCCAGGGTCCGTTAATTGAAGACGCAACCGCATAGCCTACTTTGCGTTCAGGACGGTCAGTATATCTACCAATGTAAAACAAAACATATTCATCATCAATCTTGATGATTTTAGGATTATGACACATTTGCCCATCCCAATAGCCGTCACCACGACCGGACACAACCACGTCTTTAAAGGTATAGGGGCCCAACGGATCATCTGCTTCCGCATGAACGATCTCGGAATACTCGCGGTACAAGCCCAATATACTCACCGGACCGTTCTCGACAAATTCCTTTCCCAAAGTCTCCCAAGTCGGCCATCGGGATGCAAAGAGATGGTATTTGCCATCCGCTTTAATTAACGAGCCTCCCCAAACAAAGTAACCGTCCATTTTAAACCCACCCTCTTTGGGAACAGGCAATAAACGCTCAATAATGGGCTTATGCTGTGCCAATACAATAGATTGAGACAATAGAAAACATATAATTAGCATCAATACAGTTTTTTTCATTTTCCCGGCCACTCCCAAGTTAATAAATCCTTGCTCCATGCAATACCTATACTTGCATACTGATCAAACATTTTCGATTCAGGCTCAGGCCCGGATCCATGAAAAAACATAACATATTTCTCAATACCCGGTACATGGCGCAAATCAATTACTGTAGCGGCTGTCAATCGTCCTTGCGCCCAGGGCCAATTTTTCTGGCCCAATGTGATCAATCTACTCTGGTCCTGCCATGTTTTCAGATCAGATGATCGTTTGATCCCAATACCATTGGAAGGTGAATGAAACAGCACATATTCATCATCTTCTACCAGCACACACACATTTTCACCGGATTGAGTATGCCCGAAAAAGGTCCAATTTTCCAGATCCCTGGACCATGACATGCTGACACCGTTCTGTTTATAAAAACACCACCATTTAGCGGAATCATACTTGTCTTTAATCAGATAAGGATCAATCATACGTCCCATATCTTGAACCGGTATATTGGGTCCTTTAACCCGGAGCAGCTCCGGCTGTGACCAATACTCCAGATCATTGCTTTTCATGATAAAAATCCGGGCAGTCTGGTTACCGTAAACCGGTTGATCTTTAATATTATATCCGGGACGTGGATAGGTTTGTAAACACAGCACCCATTGGTCTTGATATCGTATAACGTTTCCGGGACTGCAATAGTTGAGGTCCTGCCCCTTTGGCGTTATAATCACCGGTGTGCTCCAGTCTTGCAGATCACGACTTTTGCTCTGCGCGGTATATGAATAAACTGCGCCATCAGGCTCTACCTGCACCAGCGTAAAAAAGAGATAAAAGGTTTGATTAATATACAGAACCGCAGGATCACGATAAGCGTTTGTATCATCACCCTTGAATAGAATTGGGGAAGACAGTGCTCCCAGCAAATTACTTTTAGCATAAATAATGGAAACAGATAATAAAAAAAGCAAAAGTATATATTTTATTTTCATTTCACTCCATACCAGTTGAGATTTTCAGTCTGAGCAGGTACGGCATGGACTTTAGGTTTGGTTCCGGGTATTTTTAATAGAACGGTTTGGTCTTTTAAAAGATTAATAGATACTATTTTTTGTTCAGCATTGCAGGTTGTTGTCTTACCGCCAAGTTCCATTTCATACGGTGCATCAAAATCAACCTTCAACGTACAGGGTTCACCTGCAAGGCTGGTTACACGAATCCATTGCAGGGAGCCAGCTTTTCGTTCCGCGCTGACCAGGAATCCTCCTTCGGACCTGAGGTTGTGGAATATGACATCAGGCCACAATTCCGGCACTGCGGGAAATATACGAATCTTGGCTCCCCAGCTCTGGATTAACATATCGTGCACATTTTGTGCAGCTGAAAGCGGAGATTCCAGCACAGGACCGGATTCCGCATATAAACTATTTTTTCTTACCAAAGGATAATCAATAAATCCGTTCAAATATTCCAATGCCCTATCACCATCTCCAAGTGCAGCGTACATGGATGATGCCCCGGTATGGGTATATGCAGCAAACACACCCCAGTTACCCGATCTTTCATATTCCTTACGATTGGTGTCGAGCCAATGTTTAAGGGATTTGAGAAGTAGCTTTTTTTGTTCAGGCTCTTCAGGGCTGACCAGGTACAAGGGATAAAACATTAATAAATGAGAGTAATGACGGTGAGCATTTACAAATGGCACACCTGCTCCCACCATGTATCCGTTTTCATCAATATAAAAAGGAACAAGGTGGTCCAGAGTATCTTGCCATTTTTCTTTCAAAGGATCATTCAGGTTCAAATGGTCATTAATTTTCAGCAAAGTTTCACATCCCCAGCGCAACAACGCCAGGTCATAATTACAATCAGGCGCCTTGCCATATTCCGGTGAACCTGAAGGCGGCAAGTGATACACCCCATCTTTTTCATAAACATGGTGTAGCATCCAGTTTACGGATCGGCGCAGCAACGGATACAATTTCTCCCGCAGCATTTCATCATCCATGCTGTAGCGATATTGCAGCCAAACATCATGCAGTGCCCAAACCAGATTTCCCAGGCTTGTGGCAAAATCACGATTATCCATACCCCAGGGCTGTGCCATATCATTACCGGAATTCACAGAGGTCATTGCGGAATCATTGCGCCATTCTTCCGGCATCACATTGTCTATCAGGTTTTGTCTAAACTTCCACAGGTTATAAATTAGAGATTCTCCGACACCCATGCGGTTGGCAGGAAAAGGTGCCCAGTAACACAATTGTACATTCAGATTCCAGGTCACAAAAGGCCAACTTGAAGGGACCTGCCACAATCCTGCAGTATCCATCATAGGACGGTTATGCCGTGAAGCGCTTGCCAGTTTGTACATCTGTGTCCAGTATACCGTTTCCGCACGAGTATCGGAGAGGGAAATAAAACTTTTGGGGTAATATTGGTGCCACCAGTCGTAATGCACCTGTTTCCATTTATCATAATTATTCAAATCTGCAATGGTATGTACAGCATGTACCGCATCCTTGGCCGATACTGCCGATTCATCGGGCCAACTCTTGGCAATACAGACGATATGCTGTTGCAGATGATTATTTTCTTTTAGCGTCCAGGCGGTTGAATGCTGACCACCATGTGTCAGCTCCTGAATGCAGACATTCACGCCATTCCGTTCTTCAATCCGGGGGGCAGGATTGCGATCATAAACCTTTGTGGGGAACTTTGAATCATATCGCTTTTGTACATAGGGAATCTGTTCTTCCGACTCGGGGAAACCTTGTCGTGTGGGCCAGGGATCAGCTGGCTCCCAGGTCCATTTGCAGCCGGTTTCATCACCGCTTGTTTCAAGCTCGGTATAGAGTATCATATCATGAGAGTGGGTAAAATGACGGATACGGATCTCACCCTTGTCTGTTTGGATCGTGCCTACCAGCTCGGCATTATACAGATCCAGTCGCCAGTCACATCCTTTTATTTCACCAACAGGCTCGAAATAAAAAGAACCAATTTGCATGCGGTAGCGGGCATACCCTGCATGTCCATATTCAAAGGAACGGTGCTCCTGCACATCCGAGCGAAACACCTGCATCCGAAAACGGTTCTTGTCTCCATCCTTCCAGATCAACGATCCAATCAATCCATTTCCGAAAAACGGCCCCTGACTCCACTCTGTTGGTAACTTTTTCCAGATCATGTCATGACGAGTCATGAACGATTTCCAGTCCACTTTCTCTGATACAGATGACGTATCCGTACATGAAAAGAAAACGCTAATCAGGATCAATGGAATACAGAGTTTGAAATGCCTCAAAGGTATCACTCCAGTTAATTTATAATATAGACCGGTTTACTACCAAATGTGAATCAACCAGCACCGTTGACGGATTGGTATTGGGCGTTCCTTTCATTTCATCAATCAACTGCTCTATGGCAGTTTTCCCCAACAATTCCGGGGGATTATCAATTATGGTTAATTTGGGGCTCATTATATTTGCAAAATCGTCATGCCCAAAGGCAACTACACCTAAATCTTCCGGTATTTTTATGCCCTTGTCTTCACAGGCATGGTAAACACCCTGAGCTATCTGATCATTAGCCGCGTAAACCACCTCCGGCATTCCACCTTGTTCAAGCAGGCGCATAAAGCCATTATAACCGGATTTCACATCAAATCCGCCTTCAATAAACAATTTTGGATCAGGTTCAATGCCATGTGCTTTCATGGATTGTAAATAGCCCTCATAACGGTCTCTGCCTATAGTAGATACCTGTGTACCCGCCAAATGCGCTACACGGGTATAGCCTTTATCTAAAACAAAATCTAAAAGTTCTTTTGCGGCTTTTACATTGTCAATGCCTACACGGCTGAAACAATCCAGCCCCGGAATATCCCGATCAAAAAAGATCAGGGGAATTTCATACTGCTTTATCAATTCAAAAATACCGGTATCAATCGTGTTTTGAGAAACGGAAATGAGGATACCATCCACCCGCATGGACATAAGAGTACGCAGATTTTCCAGCTCCATTTCCGGATTTTCAAGTGATACCGTAAGAATAATATGATAGCCTTTAGGAGTAGCATAATCGATTATACCATGAGTCACCAGTGAAAAAAATGAATTTGCAATACCCGGAACAACTACACCAATGGTGTATGACTTTTTGGTTTGCAATTGACTGGCTAACCGATTGGGTATATACCCCATATCTTCAGCGGTTTTGCGCACTTTGACTTTCATGGCCTCCGATATATCCGGATGGTCGCATAAAGCCTTTGAAACCGTGATACGTGTAACGCCAAGTTTTTTAGCAATATCTATCTGTCTTACAGCCACAAACTACCCCTTTTTACTTACTCGAGTACTTAATATAATAAACTCTATACTCCCGGTCAAGTAGAATGTTGCCGTTTTAGCTTAAATTGATGCCATTATTCCACCGTCTACATAAATTACTTGACCATTTACAAAAGCCGAAGCCTGTGTAGACAAGTAAATAGCGGTGCCAATTAATTCCGTGGGATCCCCCCAACGGTTTGCGGGTGTTCGTTTCTTTAGCCAGGTATCAAATTCCTGATCATCGGCCAATGGCTGGGTCATTTCTGTTATAAAATATCCGGGAGCTATGCCATTGACCTGAATATTGTATTGCGCCCAGTCTACTGCCATAGCTTTGGTCAACATGGCCAAACCTCCTTTGGCGGCAGCATATGGCCCTACAGTGTATCTTCCCAGCGAGCTCATTAATGAACAGATATTAATAACTTTACCCTTTTGGCGTTTGATCATCCCCTGCACAACATGTTTACTGACCAGAAACGCACCTGTCAGATTTGTTTCAATGACTTTATCAAAATCTTTTTTCTCAATGGTCTCTAACGAGCCCCGGTGCTGAATTCCTGCATTATTAACCAGCACATCAATAGGGCCCAGATCTTTTTCGATTTTCACGATACTGCTCTTTACCTGTTTCTCGTCATTTATATCAAAGGGTACACCTACAACAGTCAAATTTTCATTTTTCAAACTTTTTACAGCAGCCTCTAATTTTTCTTCATTTCTACCATTCAGTACCACAAAAGCGCCTGCCTGTGCCAGGCCTTTTGCCATGGTATATCCCAAACCACCGCCTGATCCGGTTACCAGAATCACTCGGGAGTTTAAATCAAATAACGGTCCCATTCTACTTCCTATTATTTTTTCTCAAACATTCTAGCGTAAAAAGGGGAAGGAGTAAAAACACCCCCGTTTTTTTCATAATAATCATCATCCAGATCAAACACACCTTTATGCGTTTCCCGCCATTTCGCGTCAGGATAAGGATGCTTCTCCACCATTGTTTTCCAGTTTTTATAATTCTGGTGACCGTTGGTTTCCATTAATCCCAGGCCCAATTCAGGGAACGGTGCCAATCTGGCGGCCACATTTTTATTCCATTCAACCAAAATCGGATTCACAGTCAAATCCGCACAAAAACAGGGCACATTTTTTTCATGTGCCAGTTGAGCAATTTTTAACGTCATGCTCAAGGTTTTTGCAATAGCCTTTAAAGCCATAGCCCCATATCCCATTTCCATGCGAGCCAGGGCATCTTTATCCGTATGTGCGCTTTCATCCGCTGCAATACGAACTCCCAAATCGCCAACAAAATCCTCAACATGTTCTGGAAACGGTTCCTCAACAATGGCAATCTGATCAAACGCACCAATTTTATCAGCATGATCCAACAGGCGTTTTAACATTTCTTTGCTCTCGTATCTGCCATTGGCGTCAAAATAATAAGGGAGTTTACCGGATTGGGAATACCCGGTCTCCATATGCCCAATAGCCTTATGAATAGCTGAAAGCCGGGCCTTGTCCTTTTCCAACATTTCTTCCTGAGTACCAGGCTGACCGATCTTGATTTTCATAAAGAAATATCCCTGGTTAACGGCATCTACAATTTCTTCAATGGGTATTGCGTATGCCATCAAAGGAATACTGGCAACCTTTTTATGATGATGAGAGAGCGCCGGCTTGAATGCAGCCGGAACCAGATCATCAAAATTATTGATTCCCAATTCTTTTGCATAAATTAACCAGGCTGCATTATCAACACCTACCAGGGCATTTAAAGCAAAGGTTTTGCGAAGATCTACATTGCCCGTAATCATTTTTCCATACTCGTAAACCGGTTCCAAAAGCTGATCTAATAATTGTACGGGATTGTCAAAAGGAATATCATTTACCAATTGCAGTGCGTATTCGGTCATGGAATGCATTAAAGCATTACCGCCGGTATCTGAATGGTCTGCAAATACTTTGGCATCTGACCACAAAACACTGTGCGTACACAGGCCCACCTCGCGGAAACCGTTTTCACTTTCCATCAATGCGGCGCTCTGCCATATCTCATTCATATATCCCCCTTTAAAGCCAAAAGGTCTGATTAGGGGTTCTCTTTCAAAATTTGCATCAGTTGCTTTAATTCGAATTGCCATATTGGTTCCTGTATTATCAATTCATATTTAGATCTTGCTGTTTTGCCAGTCCCATTGCTGCATGATTTTCTTTAAAAGCTTTTGTCGTATCTCTGCGTATCGCTCATCATGTATCAGATTTTCTTTTTCAGTATATCCACCATCCATATGATACAGCTCGTTTTCACCCGTCTCGTTCACAATCAGTTTCCACTCGCGAGTACGCGCCATAATGGTTCGCCGTTCAGCTTTCCAGGTCAGATTTTGCACGCGCGTATGAAACGGTACATCACTGTCCGGATTATAGGCCGGTTCCGGATTTTCAAAATAATCTTCCGGTAAATCACTATATGCTGCCGAAGCAAACACGGTTGCATCGGGAACGTCCTCTTTATCACCGGACAAGTAAGAAACTAACGACCGTCCCGGCAATGTACCCGGCACTCTTCCACCAGTCAATTCGATCAGGGTCGGATACAAATCCACTCCCTGTGCCATAGTATCGAGTTTAATACCCTTTCCGGTTATTCCGGGTGCGTATATAATAAACGGGATATGCACCAAAGCATCATAATGAAACATGCCTTTACGCACCATTCTATACTCACCCATAAAATCACCATGATCTGATGTGAACACAATTATAGTATTATCCATTAATCTTTTTTTCTCAAGAGCGTCCATCAACTGACCCACTTGAGCATCTACTCCCCCTTCGATTGCAGCATAATAATATCGCAGGGTTTCTTTCAAGTCCGAATCCTGTATTCTGTCATAGTGCAGGGCCCTGGCTTGTTTAGCGAGGCGACTGTTTAATTTAGCAGGGTCAATATACTCGGGTAAAACCATGTCCTTGCCAGCGTATTGAATGGTATATTTTGATGAAGCCATATACGGTGGATGAGGATCAAAATAACTCACATGCAAAAAGAAAAGAGTGTCCGCAGATTCATTTACAAACTTGGTCGCGTCACGGGTATTCATTGCGGGATAACACTGTTCATCAGGCCAATACAAATCCGAATGCCAGCATGGTGGCACAAACTTGTTATATTGCCGAAAGGGTTCTCTCGCCCTGATGGTGCTGGAATCCATTCGCTGCATTACTTGTTTACTGGCCGTGTGATTTTTTCCCACCCATCCGACTTTGTATCCTTGTTTGCGGAAATATCCGGGCATCCAGGCATCGAATGATTCAACAAACTTGCCGCTGGGATTGGTCAATTTACCATGCTGATGCGGATAAAGACCTGTAAAAAAAGATACCCGTGAAGGCGCACAAACCGGATTGTTTGAAAAAAAGTTTTTAAACAATACCCCTTTTTCAGCCAGCTTGTCCAGATGCGGAGTACGGGCATTTGGACTGCCTAAACAGCTCAGCGCATCTCCCCGCATTTGATCACAAATAATAAATACAATATTAGGCAAACGTTCACGGTTACCGGCAAAAATGCTATCAGGCTGTAATAAAGCCATAACAGCGGAACCCGTCAGGGCTTTAACAAACGATCTCCGTTTTACAGATATACTTATGCTTTTTTCCATGGCGACCTGTACTCATAATCCAACAATTCGTTTGCTTTATCATTATTTATAAATTGTTCTTTTTCTGCGTCCCATTCCAGTCGTCCGCCAACTTCCAGAGAAATATTGGCAATATGCGCAAATGAAGTTGACCGATGTCCTTCTTCCAGAGGGCACCAGGGTTCAGCTTTGGATTTTACACAATCCAGAAAATTACGGATCAACTTGGAAGTAATATCTTCCGGCACAGAAATATCCTGGTCTGTTTCTTCAACCAGCTCGTCCCAATCCTGGAATTGCCCTGCTTTTGAGGGTACAATGGTGTAATTATTATCGGTTGTATACAGCGTACCTTTGGTACCGCGTAGCTCTACTTCACCCTTTTGAATAACTCTGCCGCCACTGGCTTCATAAATTGAAAAAGTCATAATTGCACCGGAAGCAAACTCAAAAATCACTTCAGTGGTATCAGGAATGGTTCGGTCATCCGTTAAGGCATATTTCCCACCAATTGCCGTAACAGCAACAGGGGCTCGCTCTCCCATCATCCAGCGCATTACATCAAAATAGTGCACTCCCCAGTTGCCCATTTGCGAAGAGTACGACTTCCACCAGCGGAAAAAATAAGGCATAATATTATATTGAAAAGGTCTGTATTCCCGGGGACCCAGCCACATATCCCAATCCAGATCCTTTGGGGGATCAGCAGGTTTTTCATTTCCAATGCCCTTAGGATACATATTGCTGATACGTGAAGCTCGAGCGGTGGTTATTTTACCCAGCTTGCCTCCCTGTACCAGTTTAACCATTTGCTGATACAAAGTAGAACCCCTGCGGTTCAAGCCCACCTGAACAATTTGCCCTGTACGTTCTGCGGCATCAACCATCCGACGTCCCTCTTTTAAAGCAATGGTCAGGGGTTTTTCCACATAAACATCTTTACCAGCTTCGCATGCCTCAATCATTTGAATAGAGTGCCAGTGGTCCGGAGTTGCAATGCAAACCGCATCTATATCTTTGCGTTCCAAAAGTTTTCTAAAATCTGAATAGCGATCATATTTACCAAACTTTTCACCCAAAGCCGGTAATCGTTTGCCCAGTTTTTCTACAAAGATGGGATCTAATTTTGAGGGATCACGCAAGGTAAAGGGTTCATACACATCACACAGAGCTACCAGATCTACATCCTTGTTTTCAACAAAACTGTGTAACAATTGCGTTCCCCGGTTGCCAACCCCAATGAATCCCATACGGATTTTATCATTTGCCCCTAAAACCGGTTTAATGACAGGTGCGCCCAATGCGCCTATTCCTACCGCAGCGGCAGTAGAATTTTTCAAAAACTCGCGCCTTGATGTTTTCAAATCATTTTGCATACCCAGACCTCTTTATTTATTAATAAATTGTCGGAAACACAATAAAACAGGGTTATTTCAAAATACAAATACTCGGATAAATGCGCAAGGTATTAAATAAGGTCAGATTTAAATCAAAATAAATTAATATTGTTGTTGAGAGATAAAATCCAGTATCTCTTTACGAGTAGGACAGGATGGTTGGGCACCCATGCGGGTAACAGAAAGCGCTGCCGCAGCCTGGGCAAATTGCACAGCTTCATTCAACATCATTCTGCCTGCAATGCCTACAGCAAGCGCGCCGTTAAATACATCACCGGCAGCGGTTGTATCCACAGCATCCACCTCATAGCCGGGTATTAATCCGCCAAATTCGCTTGTGGAGACATACACACCCTTGCTGCCCAGCGTTATAATTACCATTTGTACACCCTTTTGCCGCAAAGCTTCACTCGCCTTTTCTACACTTTTAAGGTCAGTTATAGCAATTCCTGTCAAAAATTCGGTTTCGGTTTCATTGGGGGTCAGAATCGATACCCGAGACAATAACTCGTCCGGGAGCTCGCATGCCGGAGCAGGATTCAGGATCACTTTGGTGCGATTCTGACTTGCGATAGAAATTGCCGTTTCCACAGTTTCAAGAGGGGTTTCCAACTGGGCAACCAAAACATCCGCAGAGGCAATTTCAGATTTAGCTTTTAATACATCCTCAGAGCTTAACAGAGCATTTGCACCGGGGGCTACGGCTATACAGTTCTCTCCGTTATCAGAAACAAAAATTTCAGCAATACCTGAAGGGGCTTTTTCATCCTGAAAGATATATTGCGTCTGGATATGATCTATGGCAAACCCGGTAATTGCTTCTTCTCCAAAGCTATCGTTCCCCACTCTTGCAATGAATGTTACATTACCACCTGCCCGTGCCGCGGCAACTGCCTGATTTGCGCCTTTGCCGCCGGCCGCACGACTAAATGTGCCTCCCAATACCGTTTCACCTGCTACGGGTATTTTGGGTACATTAACAATCATATCTGTATTGGAACTGCCAACAACTACTATTCTCAAAGTTTTCTCCAAAGCGTACTCACCTATGGAATTATTCGCGCATCAGGTTCTGAGTTAAATATACATCCATCAATCTGTTTAAAAATGTTTCAGTTTTAATGCTTACTCCAACCTCACAGTTGGGTGTCTTGCTCTCATCAATAATCGTATATCCGCCATCAATCACTTTAACAAAGGCTTTTCGGGTTGTAAACAGATCCGGCCAAATCACCATACCTACTGCAACACAATCATACAAAGTTGGCGTTTCATGCGGCCACAAGCTGTATAGTCCACATATAGCATTGGTAAGGGGTGACTGGCGCATCAACAGTTTTAAACGACGTTCGTCATTCCACTTTACAAAGGTGGTTACATCCAGCCCGGCATAAGTGATCTCTGCACCACAGGCAGAAAACAGTCTAGATGCATCTTCATCGGCACGTACATTCCATTCCGCACTGGGTATAGGTTCCTTGTTGTATCCCATATAAAAAGATCCATACATGGAATAGATATGTTTGGAGAGTTTTAATGCATCCTTGTCCTTTTTAATCACATCCATCATATTGGGAACCGGACCCACTGTTATCAAAACAACCTCATTGGGGTATTTCTTTAATTGAGAGATTATAAATTCATCAGCCGGTGTGTCTACAGGTTTTACTTTATCAAATCCTTTTCCCCAGTTGAATTGAGGCGAGTAAATATCATGCGTTTGCCTGCCCACAACCACAGGGATATCTTCTCTGCCAGTTTCGTACAACATACGGCAAGCTATTTTGGCGCGTTCAGGTGTGTTACCATAATCCAAAACAACACCCAGAACATCTAACTCTGGACTGGCGAGTATCATAGCCAAGGCAAATGCATCATCAATATCATCACCCAGATCACAATCAAATATAATCTTTTGTTTATCAGCAGCAGAGCTTAAAGACACATAAAGAATTATAATAAAAACTATCAGTAAAAATTTTCTCATAACCGCCTCCCAATTGTTGATTTATTGATTCCGCTTATCCGTAGCTGTATATATAATCATTTCAGTCAAATGCATTCTTGCGTTGGAGGCAGGATTCAATACCTTGAATTTTATACGGTGTTTACCCTCTTCCAGCTTATATCTCCAAAACATGGGATTTTTTCGATCATGCCTCAATGACGGCAACTTGGCAGTTTCAACCAGTTCGTTGTCAATATACATTTCTACCAGAAATGTAATCTCAACATCCTGTTCTTTAACAATCCTCCCCTGCAACGTAAATCCAATTCCTTCAAACTCTAGTTCGGTTTTAGAATCAAGCTCAGCATCAATTGTCTTTCTCTCAATCGGGTAATGGCCCTCAAAACCAATTTCAAGCGGGACTGGTTTAACATCCTGTTCTGGAATAAGCACTTTATCCTTTTCTATAGTTCCCCCGTTATCACTGATAACCTGCAATGCCTGTTGAAAAGACAACTCATTCGCCTTGTTCAGAGATATCCGGGTATATTGAAAATTACGGTCAGCTACTTTATGCAGACCTTGTTTCCACGCATCGGGGATTTTTTCGTAACCAATCATAGCACCCAGTATGCCCCCCGAGCTTGCAGGATTACAATCCGAATCATCTCCCGCACGCGTGCTTATATCAATGGTTTTACCAAAATCGCCTTCACCATACAAAAGCCCTAGTAAAATCCATGCAGAATTTATCTTGGCATCAATATTAAATGCACGGAAAACACCATCGGGGCAACCAATGTCTTCTCCCCATTTTTTTTCAATCTCGAACCAGCAACGTTTCCAGTCTTTGGGAAATTTATCATGCAGCGAGATCACATCCTGCATGCATTGATAATATGTGCTTTGCGCGGGAATGGCTTTCAATGCTTCATTGACAATAAAATCTATATCGTCCGATATAAACGCAAGCGAGTACATGGCAGCTACATATACTCCACCATACCAGCCATCACCATAGTTCATAATATGACCAATACGATCACAATAACCGGATGCAGCATTCACCAAACCGGGACTCATCAACCCGGCAAAATCCGCTTCAATTTGAAAATCAATATCATCTGCATGGGGATTGTTAAGCCAATGTCCTGACTCGGGTGGCATTATACCATTTAGGATGTTATATCTGGCTGCCTGGTTTGCATGCCAAAGCGGATACTCTGCATTCGCAAACGCTTTTGCAAATGCCTCTGCCGGTGCATCCAAACCCTGTTTATCAAAAACATCAACAAACGTAAGGTCCATATAGATATCATCATACAATCCGGGATGGTTATCAAACCACCATTCAATCAAAGTACTGTTCCAGTCAATAGGATGATAATCGGGAATAATGGTACTGTTGAATTTAAATTCGGTTGGGCCGCCATAGGTGCAGCCAATCAATTGTCCCGCCCAACCGCCTTTAATCTTGTCTTTTAAAACCGATTTTTCAATTTCAACCGGTTTGGATAAAAGTATTTGAACCGTAAAAAATAAAACCAAAATACTGAATAATATTTTTTTCATATTATCCCTCTTTGAATTATTATTTACGCTGCAGTTCTCTTAATGGACGATAACCAATTAAAACTATTCCTTCATCCTCAATCAGTTTCTTGATATCCGGGTCCTGATTAAAGGTCTCATACTCTTTACTGCGTGTTTTCCAACTGTTTGTAATGGCTTTTAATTCATCTGTTGTAACAGCCGCATGAATATAAATCTCTGTAACACCGGGTTTCAAATTTTTCAAAATATTGGTCCAAAAAGGTTTAACCTCTCCATAGTTGTGCAATTCTTCATATACAAAATAATCAGGAAAGATCAGCCCCATTGAGGAAACCTGGCTGCGAAGACCGGGCATACCAAATTTTTCCGTGGTAGATTGGGAAGGCATTCTTAACGGCAAGTTGTATTCTTTGGCCAATTTCACATATGCCTGATAATACTCGGGATCATGCTGCATGGTACCCATGTGTGAGTCAATATGCGTAACGTCAATACCGGCATCAAGCGCTTTTTGGATCTGCGCTTTGCCTTCAATATAAGCTTGTTCGGCGTTGGCATGTTTATATACATCTTCAACCGATTCCCACATATATCCCTGTGGATCCAGTAATCCGCTTACAAGATTTTTAGAAGCAACGGTTCCCCAACGGTAATGTTTCCATTCTGCAGTATGGGTCAAATGTACTCCCAAATCGCTTTTTGCTCCGCTTCTAGCAAAATCAGCAATCTCGTTGAACCAGGGGCATGGAGTCATTATTGTACCCGATGTGATCATTCCATTCACCATAGCATCCATAACCGCCACATTTGCCGAATGGCACATACCCACATCATCACAATTTACGATCAAAAGTTTATCCGTATTTTTATAACCCAGCTTTTCTGCCAGAGTCTGTGCAAATGACAATTGCAAACCTGTTAACAAGATCAAGATACTAATCCTCAACATTTTTCTCATTGAACACTCCTTTATTATGGTCAAAATTCAATATTTAAAATAACCAAATAATCAAGCTTTTCAAATTGTTTTTTTACAAAAGGTTATTAATTGCAGAATCGTGAGAAATGAATCCGTGCCCCCAGGGTATTTTTAACAATTCATTTTGAAAAATTCCTGCATTTCGATCAATATCGTTTTACTTTTTGCAAAATTTTGATTTACAACTGCCAGCTCCAACCTGAAACCCAACCGTGATATATAATCATGATCTGATTTTTTAATCATATCACACAATGTCATTGCATGTTTCTGTACATGTGCTTCATCGTTCTCTTCCAACAATGTGATCAATGTTTCCATGGTCTCAGCTATTTTATCAAAATCTTTAATTTTTAAGCGAATTTTATTTCCCGCTGCCGAATCAGGTCGTTTTCTTTTCTCAGCACTTGAAACGAGCATCTTGCCGCTCCATTTGATTATCTTTTCAAGTAACAATTTACGATCAATAGGTTTATCCAGATAATCATTAGCACCGGCTTGCTTAAACTTGTCTTCATCACCTTTTAACGCATAAGCCGTTACTACAATAATGGGAATATCAGTGGGAATATTTTTCTCAGCCGAGTTACGTATAATATTAATAGCTTCCAAACCATTCATTCGAGGCATTTGAATATCCATTAGAATAAGATGAAATGTGTCTGTTTTCAACTTTTCTAATACCTGATATCCATCCTGGGCCAGAGTTACATTTACTTTATAATCTTTTAATAAATTCACAAAGACCATTTGATTTACTTTATCATCTTCCGCAACCAGCACATTTATTAAAGAACCATCAGAAAAATTGTCAACTTCCTTTTCCTTATCATTCTTGTTCTCTATATCAGTTTTATATAAACTGTTTATACTCGAATCATAAAGTATTTTTAACAATTCATATTTATTGAATTGTAACGGCAGCAGAATTGACTGGGTATATTTCTCATATAGCTTAGAGTCAGCTTTATCTGTCAAGATCACAACTTTATGTTTTGATAGGATTATTTCTTTAATTTCATTTAATTTATCATATTCAACAATGATTATCAAATCATCATTAGATTTCAAATCCGAATCATCTTTTAACACCTGGATATCAAATTGCTCTAATAGTCGCAAAAGTTCTTGACTGTTTTTCACATTGATATAACAAGGCAATATATTAATATAGTTTTTATACACCAGCTGTTTCAAGGAATCAGCTGCTTTTAATTCAAGGTTAACAAATACAGTAGTTCCTGAGCCAGGCTCGCTCTCCAGTTCCATAGTACCGCCCATCAAAGTAACAAGTTGTTTACAAATTGTTAGTCCCAAACCGGTACCGGAAAACTGCTTGGTTAAAGAACTATCGATTTGTGTAAAATGATCAAATACCAGTTTTTGTTTTTCTTTTTCAATTCCAATACCCGTATCTACAACCTGAATCTGCAAATCTAGATCTTTTTCTACATTCCAATCAAGATCTTTGTTTTTCACTTCAATTCTAACACTGCCCTGGTTTGTAAATTTTACTGCATTACTAAGCAAATTATTTAATATCTGTTCCAACCTGACATAATCACCTTCAAGAATGACAGGAATTGAGGGATCAATTTTGAATGATATTTCAATATTATCATTACGTTTTGATAAACGGTGCATTGAAACCAGATTTTCCAGGAGAATGCGAAGGTTAAATTCACTACTGTGCAATTTTAATTTACCGGCTTCAATTTTTGATAAATCAAGGATATTATTAATAATATTTAAAAGCGTTTCAGCCGATTTTTCAGCAATCGTCAAATATTGCTTTTCTTTTTCCTCAAATACGGAATCTTTTAACAAGTCAAGCATACCAACGATACCATTCATTGGGGTTCTGATTTCATGGCTCATATTGGCAAGAAATTCACTTTTGGCGCTATTCGCTTTTTCAGCTGCCAACCTGGCCTTTTCCACTTGCTCAAACATTTGCATTCTTTCAGTAATATCAATAATAATACCACGCATACCTGAAAATTTTTTATCATTGAATATTGGAGATGCATAAACAGATACTGGAAATCGAGTACCATCCTTTAATTGTACGTTGTATTCCGAGTTTGCAATATCTTTACTACTTATTCTTTTAGCATAATTATTTAATGCCCGTTCCCTTTCTTCGGGTACAATAAACTCGACAAAACTGACACCGTTCTTTAATTCCTCCGCTGAGCAGTTAAATTTTTCCAGTCCGTGCTGGTTTACAAAAGTAAAAATACCTCCATCATTCATTTCAAATATAGTCTGGGGTAACAAATTTGCAAGGTCTTTGAATCGCTTTTCAGATTCAACCAACTGATTTGTCACTTCTTTAAGTTCAGTAATATCACGAGATATTCCAAATGTTCCTATTATCTCACCATGCAAATCAGTTAACGGCATTTTTGATGTTGAAACCCAACTCGTTGTCCCATCAAGTGATATCTCCAATTCTTCATAATTTTCAATGGCAATACCCGTTTCTACAATGGTACGTTCATCTTCAGATGCCTGTTGAGCATACGCTTCAATAAAAAAATCTTTATCGGTTTTTCCAATTATTTCACCAAAAGAAGACAAATGATGTTTTGACAACGTTTTATCGTTTACCCGAATAAATTTACCTTGCTTATCTTTAAAATAGATAAAATCTGTAGATTGTTTCATGAGCGTGTTTAAGAGATGTTGCTCATTTTCTAAATTCTTTTCAGCGATCTTTTGTTCAGACACATTAGTAATGATTCCAGAAATCCCCGTAACTTTACCCTCATTACTTATTAACTGGCACATAATTTTTACAAATATTATTATACCTTTTTTATGAACAATTCTGCTTTCTAAATGCTGATTTTGTCCATCAAGAGTGTTTTGAAAAACTATTTTCGCGGCATCTTTACTTTCCCCGTCTAGCAAAGTGCTAAAATGCTTACCTTCAATCTCACTTGGTAAAAATCCCGTAATTCTGTGTATAACCGGACTTATGTACGTTACCTTTCCATCCAGGTCCACATGAAATAAAACTTCATGCATATTCTCAACAAGTGTACGGTATTTTTCTTCAGAGTTAACCAGAGCCTTTGCGGCCATTTTTCTATCAGATATGTCCCGGAATACAATCACATATCCTTTGGCTGCAAATTTTTCACGCGATATTGGTTTAATATTGAATTCTATAGGCACATTTGTATTAAATTTTGTTTTTAATTCTGACTCTAATGTTTTAAAAGTATTATCTTCCAACATGAAAGATTGATTATCTTTATTTGATTTTATATAGTCTGTTACATTAAAAATATCAAGAACATATTGGCCAATAGCATCACTCGTCTCCCATTGCGTAATTTGAGTTGCTGTAGGATTAATATAAGTAATAAAACCATCTGAATCGATTGTAATAACAGCGTCCCCCAGACTGGTAAGTGTAGCTTCAAACCATTCTTCACGCTCTTTCAGGTGCAATTCTATAGAATGTTTATATAATGCAAGATCAATAGTTACAAACAAATCTCTTTCAGAGATCGGCTTTAAAATATAGCCATAAGGCATTGTTTCTTTTGCCCTGTCAAATGTTTCCTTGTCGGTAAAAGCAGTAATAAAAATTATGGGGATAAAATAATTCTGTCTGATTTTTTTAGCAATGCTGACCCCATCATCTTCTTCATTCAGCATTATATCCATCAATATTATATTTGGGACTTCTTTCTGAATGGCAGCCATGGTTTCTTGCATATTGGTAACAATTCCTAAAACAGAGTAACCGGCGTTTTCCAGCTTCTGTTTCATATCCATTGCAAAAATAATTTCATCTTCAACAAGTAACAGTTTTACTTTAGACACTAAACAACTCCTATGGGGTATCTGAATATGAATTGTTTAAGAATTTCATCAGTACAACACCACTCTCGGTATAAAATTTTAATTTTCGCCCCTGTTCCCCACCGGTACTATTACTTAAAATCTGAATATTCTTTTGGGCTAAAATACTTTTTGCAATATTTATATTATTATTACCAATATCCAGATAATTTGATTTTGTATTTAAAACTTTGGCTCCACCGAATACTTTGGCAATCAAATTCTCTTTTTTACAGCCCAATTCCAACATTTTTTCCAACAATTTTTCAATGGCAATGCTTCCATATCGAGGAGTAGCCAAACCATACCCATTCCAAAAAGGCAGCATGTAATGGTTAATACCTCCAATTCTATTCACAGGATCCCACAAGCAAACAGAAACACAAGATCCCAACACCGTCGTTACAACATGTGGAGATCTATCTGCAAAAATAGCTCCCGGGTACAAATAATAACTGTCGGTTTTTAACTGCTCAACCATTTAAAATATCTCACCAGCCTCAAAAAATTCCTCATTTGAACTCGATGAATATAAATCTTTATCAGGATCGGTTAAAATCTCCGGAAGTATGAGAATAAATTTCGCGCCTTTTCCCGTTTCACTCTCTACTTTGATTTCTCCTTCCATTAATTTCACAATTTCTCTAACCAGTGATAATCCCAAACCATGCCCATGATGTTTTTTTGTAGAACCAAAATCAAGTTGTGTAAATCTGTCAAAAATATTTAAATGGTCTTTTTTATCTATTCCAACACCACTATCTTGAACTGACAATAATAAAGTTTTATCATTTATGGAATAATTTACAAGAATCTTGCTTTCTATTTCACTAAATTTTATAGCGTTATCTAAAAGGTTTACAATTATAATAGAAAGTTTATCAGAATCTGAAACAAAATACTTACTATCCTCACTTTGCGTCTCTATACAACATTCCAGATTTCTTTCTTTTAATAGATGATCATAAGATTTTATAATGGACTGGATGAATGCGCCAATCTCTACATTTACAGGCTCAATTTGAAATTCTCCTGCTTCAAGGTCAGCCGCATGAAAAATATTATTAAACTGAAATTGTAATGAAAAAGATTCTTTAAAAAGCAGATACCCAATATCATTAATCTTTTGGGGATCCATAATGGAATTATCCATCAAATTTTGTGACAAACCCAAAATCACGCTTAGGGGATTAAAAATTTCATTACGTATATTTGATAAAAAATTACTTTTTAAAGATTCTGAATCTATCAACTTTTTATTTAATAATTCCAATTCAACCATCAAAGATCCGGTTTTCGCAATCATATTTTTATGGTCTTCTAATCGGTTTTCCAACTCTTTTAACAATTGATCATCTGATAAATGGGACATATAGTTCCTCCCGGTATCAATCTTATGAATTCCTGCAAATGCTCATCATGGCACCTGCAATAGATTCCAGTGGTAATGTTTTATGTACGGCCCCTATTTTTATTGCCTCATTTGGCATCCCAAAAACAACACAGCTTTTCTCATCCTGTGCTATATTAACAGCCCCTGCATTTTTCATCTCCAGCATGCCAGCAGCTCCATCATTTCCCATACCTGTCATAATGATCCCAACGGCATTCTGACCGGCATAGCGGGCGCCGCTTCTAAATAATACATCAACAGATGGGCGATGTCGGCTTACCAATGGGCCTTCTCTAACTTCAACATAATATCTTGCACCGCTTCGCTTTAATAATGTATGAAAATTACCAGGCGCAATTAAAGCGCGGCCACGAATAACCGTATCGTTATTCTCTGCTTCTTTGATTGAAATATTACACAAATTATTTAAACGATCTGCAAATGCACGGGTAAAATGTTCAGGCATGTGCTGCACAATCACAATTCCGGGAGTATCGTGCGGAAGTGCTTCTAAAAATACCCGTAAAGCCTCAGTTCCACCAGTAGATGCTCCTACAAGTACAACTTTTTCTGTAGTTTCAATTAAACCCTGTTTACCAGGTTTGGGAAGAATCACATCAGCGGATAATTTGGGACTAATCGCGCGTGACTTTTCACTTAACCGGGAAAGACGTGCACGGCTGGCGGCTTTAACAATATCACACAACTGCACTTTAGATTCCATGAGGAACTGCTTTGTTCCCAATTTGGGTTTGGTAATAATATCAACAGCACCATATTCTAACGCACGCAATGCAGTATCCGATTTATCCACGGCAAGGCTGGAGACAACTACCACAGGAATAGGATGTTGAGACATGATCTTTTTTAAAAAAGTCAAACCATCCATTCTAGGCATTTCTATATCCAGCGTAATAACATCAGGGACCTGATGTTTCAATTTTTCAATTGCCACATAGGGATCTATCGCGGTACCTATAACCTCAATCTCGGGATCAGAAGATAATATAGTTTCCAAGGTTTGGCGTACAACCGCAGAATCATCTACAATTAGAACTTTAATGGTTCTCATAACAATCTCTGGTAATTATTTTAGTTTTTGATAAATCGTTGGAGCTACCAGTTTTAAAGGTAAATCTAAACCAAATAATGTTTCTGAATGACCTAAAAACAAATAACCTCCGGGATTTAAAAATTTCACCTGTTTTCCAATAATTTCTGCCTGAATATCCCGCTCAAAATAAATGATAACATTTCTACAAAAGACAAGATCAAAAGTTGTGTTTATGGTTCTAAATTCATTGTCCATAAAATTCAAAGATTTAAATTGTACCTTTGACCGCAACTCGGGTACAATTCTCACCTGCTTACTTGCTCTGTCTTTACTCCTTAGCAGGTATTTCTTTTTCATTTCAAATGGAACGGGGGCCACTTTGCTCTCGTCATACACAGCCATTCGAGCTGTTTCCAATACCCGTGATGATAAATCAGTTGCCATAATTGAAAAAGTAAAATGTTCATAAGACAAATAATTATCAAGCACCATAGCCAATGTGTAGGGTTCTTCTCCGGTCGAACACCCTGCACTCCATACATTTATATTTCTATTTTCCTTACGAGACATCAAATCAGGTAATGCAGTATTTATTAAATATCGGTAATGGGCGGGTTCACGGAAAAAATCAGTCTTGTTTGTTGTGACCGCATCGATCATATGTACCAATTCATCTTCACCTTGCTCTAAAGAAAAAATCATATCACAATAATCGGAAAAAGAATTCATACCCAACAAACGTAATCTTTTTTGCAATCTCGATTGCAACATGGTAATTTTTGTATCTGGCATTTTTATTCCATATCCATCCTGAATAAAAGTGCTCAGACGTTTAAAATCTTTGGATGTTAATTGAAACAATTGTTGGTCCTGTGTTCAAGTTCGCTACCAAAATATTAAAAAAACTCTCCCAATAATTTGGGGAGAGTTTTTTAATTAAAATCTTTCAAAATCTTTATCCAGTTTATCTCCACCAGAAGATATATCCAAATCTATGTCAACTCCGGAATAATGTTCACCATTCCCATTCGAGTTGGAACCATTATTTGCACCATTAATATGAGCAACCTTGGCCCTGGCTTTAACCGTCTTATTCTTTTGTGATGTATACTGGTTAACTATGAAAAACTCTATTGTGCTTTGTAATTGTTCCGACTGACCTGCAAGTTCTTCAGAAGTAGAAGACATTTCTTCAGCCGCGGATGCATTTTGCTGAATAACCTGGTCGAGTTGCTGAATTGCTTTATTTATCTGGTCAGCACCTGCAGTTTGTTCAATACTTGCAGCATTAATTTCCTGAACCAGATCAGCAGTCCTCTTGATATCTGGTACCAGCTGGTTTAACATTTCGCCGGCTTTTTGCGCTACATCTACACTTGAACGTGCAATATTACTAATTTCTGCAGCAGTTTGCTGACTGCGTTCAGCAAGTTTTCTAACACCATCTGCTACAACAGCAAAACCTTTACCATGTTCACCCGCTCTTGCGGCTTCAATGGCAGCATTCAATGCCAACAGATCTGTCTGTCTTGCAATTTCTTCAATTACAGATATTTTTTCTGTAATTTCGTTCATCGCTTGAACGGTTTCAGATACTGCTCTGCCACTTGCTTCTGCATCCTGAGAAGCTTTGATAGCAATTTTCTCAGTTTGCTGTGCATTGTCAGAATTGGCCTGAATATTTGAGCTCATTTGTTCCATAGAAGACGATGCCTCTTCAGCTGCGGCAGCCTGCTCACTGGCACCTTGAGATAATTCCTGCGCGCTTGAACTGAGTTCTAAACTCCCTGAAGACACATAATCCGAAGCTGATCTTACCTCTGCAACAACATTGCTCAATTTTTCAACCATATTTTGAAGAGCAGAAGCTAACATACCAATCTCATCTTTTTGATTGACATCAATTGTAGCTGTTAAATTGCCCTCTGACACAATCCTGGCAAAATCAACCCCTTTAGAGATAGGATTAATAATACCTTTTGCAATAGTGATTGCCAAACCTATACCAAACAGTATTGCCAATAAGCCAAATATTATAACACCCGTACGGGTATTAACTGCGGCACTGAGCATCTCATCATCAGTCATTACATTTTCATCTGTAATGTCAACAGCTTTAGTTAGTAATGACTGTACAGTATGTAAACTGGGACTTGTTTTTTCAACATAAACGTCTTTGGCAACATTCATTTGCGCTACCCTGTCATCCTGCCACTCGAGTAGTTTATCTATTCTAGCAAGACATTCACTGGCTAAAGGACTTGTATTCTCCATATAAAATGATGCTGCTTGGGTCCTTTTATTATTTCCGAGATAATTTTGAATTTCTCTGGCACTATTATGCAAATCTCTGTGAGGTTTATCCAAAGCCTCAAGATATTCAGCAAATTCAGGATATTGACGTTTTAATTCCTTTACCTCATCTGAATACATCCATTTTCCCAGAGAACACTGAGTAGGATCCATTTGCGCGTTTATCGTAGTTAGCGATGTGTTCACAAAAACATCTTTAACACTGTGGGCCCATGCCAAATGATCGGTCTTTTTCTCTCTTAAAAAGTTCCCCAGTTCTAAATCTGCTCTTACAAATAAATCATTAATTTCTATTGCAGATTCATGCAAATGGGTATGAGGCTCTTCAATTTCTGCAAAAACCTCCTTTAATTCGGGAACCAAAGCTTCAGCCTGCTTACGGGCATCACTATAATACCATTTACCAAAAGCACATTGATGTGCATCAGTTTGCACGGTCATTTTGTTCATGGTTTTATCAGACATGTAACGGTTTAAATCTTCCGCCCAGTTCAAATGGTCAACAATTCTGCCTTCCATTTCAGCTTTGAGTTTATTACCACCAATAACTTCACTTGCGTTAAAAACTATTCCGCTAATTCCCAATATGGCCCAAACACCAACAACGGCCAATAATACCAACACAACTCCAAACCCGACACCAAATTTATTACTTAATTTCAGGTCTTTCCAATTCATCTTAATTACCCCTTACATCCTAATTTTATGCTTCATTTACTTCTTGAACCAGACTTAGATCTTGGGTAGAGAAAATTTTATCAATATCTAAAATTATTACAAAATCATCATTATATTTTCCCATACCTTTAATAAAATCTGTTTTCAAACGGGTACCCATTTGAGGTACATCTTTTATCTCTTCTGATCCCAATTCAAAAACTTCTTTGACGGAATCAGCCAGAGCTCCTAAAACGACCTTTTCCTCCTCAACTTTAACTTCAACTATAATAATACAGCTATCTCGGGTAATTTCGATTTTGGGTAAGCCAAATTTAAGACACATATCTATTACCGGTACAACACTACCACGAAGATTAATGACCCCCAACATATAGTCCGGGGTTTTTGGTACCTTGGTTACTCTAGTTACATCCAATACCTCTCTAACCTGCGTTATATCTAAAGCGTATTGTTCATCATCCAAATAAAAGCTGAGGTATTGAGTTTGTTCCAATGTTAAAACTTCTGACATGTTTTCCTCCATTTACTCAATACGTTGCATATTCAACAATTGTTGTATTTTCTTCATAAAGCTGTAAAGCAGCTTGCTCTAATTTTATTAAATCCAATATCAAGGCCACTGAACCATCACCCAAAATTGTAGCTCCAGAAATCCCTTCTATATTTTTGTACAATTTTCCCAATGATTTAATAACAGTTTGGTGGCCACCAATGACATTATCAACCACAAAACCAAATTTATTAGAATTTATTTCTGCAACAACAACTTGCTCTATTCCAGAATTACTCTTTTCCATCCCAAAATATTCACGTAACCGGAGATATGGCACCATATGACCTCTAACATTAATCAAATGACGCCCTTCAATTGCATCCTGGCTTTTTATCAATTCTACACATTCATCTACAATAGATAATGGTAAAATAAAAAAATCATCTCCTAATGAGACAAGCAGGCCTTCAATAATTGCCAGGGTCAATGGTAATACCAGAGAGATCTCTGTCCCTTTGCCTGCTTCACTTTTAATCTCTATCGTTCCACCTAATGCATCAATAGCTTTTTTGACAACATCCATGCCAACACCTCGCCCGGATACATTGGTTACAACAGTATTGGTAGAAAACCCAGGATGAAAAATAAACTGAAATATCTCGCTATCGCTCAAGCTTGCTTCTTTGGTTACCAGAGAGCGTTCAAGCGCTTTTTCATAAATTGCGTTTTTATCTAGCCCTTTTCCATCATCAATTATTTTTATTACAACATTTGCACCGGAATGAGATGCTGCAAGCCTTACGGTTCCTTCTTTGGGTTTATCTTTATTTAATCTATCGTCAGGTAATTCAATTCCATGATCTATTGAATTACGGATGATATGCATTAACGGATCATTCAATTTTTCAATAACAGATTTATCTAATTCGGTCTGTTCACCTTCGGTAATTAATTTTACTTCTTTGTTCAGATCAGATGACAGATCGCGCACAAGTCTTCTGAATTTACCAAAAATAGTACCTATGGGCTGCATTCTCAGACTCATTACATTATCGCGCAACTCACTGGTCAAGCGTTCCATCTGTTCTGACATCAATTGTGTTTCAGAATCACTACTTTTTTTAGAATGTTGTGCCAGATGTGCCTGCATGGTTACAAACTCACCAACAAGATCCACAAGCGTATCTAAACGATCAGACGCAACCCGAATAGTCGCTTCTGGTCCTTTTCCTGATTGCACAAATGTATCAACCCCACCACCTGTAGATGTCTGTTTTTTTCCCGATTCAGTCAAAGAATCTGCAATTTGCATGAGATCATATTTTTCCAAATTTGCTTTGAATGGAATTTGGTCAATCATTTTTTGCAGCACATTCTGAGTTAATGTGGGGTGTATTCCCAATTCAACAACAGAAATTTCAGCAACATCTTCAACAAAGATAAAAACATCCTGTATTATCATTTTATCGTTTGTTGTCTTGACTAAAATATTCCATTCCGTATAGCATGACTCGGGATCAATCTCTTCAAGATCGGGCAAGCGTTCCAAATTTGATTTAATATAGTACTCGCCCATTTCCTGCAACTCATCAAGAAGCAATACAGGGTTGGTACCTGTTTTAAAAAGATCAGGATATGGTTTAAAAGAGATAAAATAAACTTTTGGTTCATCCGCATTTGTCGTTTCTAACGGCAAAGTTTCATCAGATTTAACAGAATCGCCGGTATCATCTTTATCATTTTGGGGTAACAAAACTTGAATAGACTCGGTCAGTTTTAGTCCCTCTATATTTAATGCAACAGTTATCACATCATTGTCATCCAGTAACCTTTGCATATAATCACGCGATCTCAAAGTAAGATCAATTAAATCATGAGATACTTTTAATTTTTCGTTTCGAATTAAATCAAAAATATTTTCCAGATCATGAGTAAATTGTGATACATTATCAAATCCAAACATTGCACCAGAACCTTTTATGGTATGCAATGCTCTAAAAATACGTCCAACCAGATCAAGATCATCTGG
The DNA here is from genome assembly GCA_963693055.1 of bacterium. Classification (GTDB taxonomy): domain Bacteria; phylum Zhuqueibacterota; class Zhuqueibacteria; order Residuimicrobiales; family Krinioviventaceae. Next base: position 1,193,959 of record OY843751.1, on the reverse strand, counting down.
ATTTTGTTCCAACTCTAAAAGTTGAGATTCCAGCTCATAGAGTAACTCATTCGCTTCCTGAAGAAATACTTCCTGATAATTCGACATTGGATTACCTTTTCTTTAGCCCAATACCTTTTTTACAACAGCAACAAGCTGTTCCGGTTTAAACGGTTTTACAATCCAACCTGTTGCTCCTGCGGATCTTCCTTCCTGTTTCTTATCCGCTTGAGATTCTGTTGTCAGCATTACAATAGGAACAAACTTGTATGCAGGATTGCTACGAACATTTTTAATCAAAGTTATGCCATCCATATTGGGCATATTCAAATCTGCCAATATCAGATCAACTTTAGAATTTTCAATTTTATTTAATGCATCTCTGCCATCCACGGCCTCAATCACAATATAGCCGGCACTTTTTAGAGTAAAACTCACCATCTGTCTTATACTTGCGGAATCATCTACTGTCATTATTGTCTTTGACATAAAAAGGCCTCTTAATTTATATCTCTATACACGTCTTTAATAATTGTTCTTGTACACAGGGCGCATCATTGGGATCGAATAAAAAATCAATCCCTTTTAATAAACAGGCTTTTTTAGCTGCATATAATAATTGCAAAGCAGATAAATCTATTGTTTCGAGTTTATTCATCTCAATACTTATCTTGTTTGCTTTTTTATAACAAGCAATCAAAGCTTTATAAAGTTCATCGGCCTGTTCAATACCAATACTTTGATTCAGAGTAATAACTCTGTTTTTACCTCGTTTCGTATACTTTATCATATACTTTCCATTCTTTTAAAACAACTCGATATTATCACCCAAATCGTCATCTGATTCAGTAAAATCTGCAATATCTTGAACGGTATTATCTACAAATGCATCATGAATAGAACGTTCCGATTGCATAGTATATCTTGATGACAAATTATCAGTATTAATCTGCCTGGATTGACCATCATATTCAGGCACCGTCCTCTGGACCTGGTCAATTACAGCATTAAGCAGACCAATTGCATCAATAATACTGGCTTCCAATTTATGGTGAACAGAAATACTGTTCATCGTAGCATCAAGATCATTAAATAAAGAATTTCCATCAGATTCAATTTGACTCAAATAACTAGAGCTGTTTGTAAACATTTTGTTTAATTTTTGCAGCAAAGTATTAAGATTGATTGACATCTCATCAACTACAGTATCAATTTCGAGCTTTTCATCACCAAAAGAATTCATATAAGCTAAATTTTTAGCCAATTCAGTTATTGTTCCCAAATTGTCGGCAATTTTTTCAATATCCAGTTTGGTGTTCACAGATAATTGTTGTATTGCATCAGCCAAAACACTTAGTGCCGCACCTTCTTTATGTAAATGCTCTGCATTAATTATGGCATTCAAAGCGATAAGAGTTATATTGGTCCCAATTTCTTTAATGTCTTTAATAAAAACAGACATCTCTTTAATTAAACCAGAAATCTGCATAGTAGTTTGACTGAGATCATGTATTATATTTGCATTATTTCGTAATGAAGAAATTACACTTTCAATTCCACTTTCAACGTCAAAACAAAAAGCAGAGCTATTCTCATCTGACGTTGTCATCATTTTGCTGGTATTTGAAGCCATTTGGCGAGTAGTTGAAGCAATATTGTTACCATTACTAATAATGGATTGAAAAGCATCTAAAATTTCCATTCTGGTATTATATAATTGTTGAATCTGAAGCTTGCACACATCAGCAGTTTGCATGATGAATTCTTTATCAATTTCTTGTTGAACATCAATAGCATCGGGCTCCAAATCATCAATAGCTTCGGTAACATGTTCAAGTTTTTGTCTGCTTATGTCATGTATCTGCAAAGAACCAACAATACCATTCACTCCATCGGTTATTCTTTGATTATCATCACGGATTGAATTAACCATATTTACAGATTGATCATGTTTAATTACAAGAGCTTCAATACATTGATTGATTCTTGAAAAAATAGAAATTGCAGATGAGGCTTGTTTTGACTTAAATTCACTAACTTCTTTATATGTTTTATTTACAATTCGAGAAGAATCCATCAATCCATTTTCTATCATCTCCAACTTGCCAGCTATCTGATTAGACAGTTGATTTACCTCGTTTGACAATGTTACAAAACTTGAATTTTCCGAATTAATATGTGCACTTTCAATACGGGTTGAAACACCAAGCATACGGAGTTCCATGGTTTTTCTTTCAAGTGCCTGAAGTGGGGAATTATTTTTATCTGAAATTTCCAAAATTTTACTAAACTGGTTTATTTTTTCATCCAGCTCTTCAGAATTATAATCCAAATAACGGTTAATCCGGTTCAAGATTTCACCCAATTCTTGAATTACATTTTTCATATCTGAACCGGCAATAAGATCTGTTGTAGATTTAGCAACACCCAAAATTTTATTAGATCTTTCACTATAATCCGCCAGCTTGGCTCCAATATCCAGAAATTCCTTTTCGGTTCCCGTTGTAAGGGCAATCAAACTTTTATTCACATTCAACAGGTTTTCTTTGATTACATTAATTTCACTCAAGGCAACCCCATTTAGTTAATATGAAAAATTTCACATTATTTTCAAACATTACATTAAACCCATCTCATTCAACTTGCCTAAAAGTTTGTTCCGTGTAATAGGCTTTACAAGATAACTTGCGGCACCACCCTCACAAAATGCTTTTAAAACATTTACCTGATCATCAAGCGCTGTGGTCATGATCACCTTAACACCATTAGAATAAATTTTGTACTTTTCTTTTTCAGTTTCCCGAATGAGTTTTAAAGCTTCTTGACCATCTACATTTGGCATCATAATGTCCATAAGAATCAAATCATAAGGTTGCTGCTTTTCATACGCCAACTTGAATGCCTGTACAGCTTCTTCCCCATCAATAACAGTATCACAATCTCCAACAGATTGCAAAATGTCTTCAAGGATTTTTGCGCCAGCCGGATCGTCCTCAACAATAAGAATTTTCATAACACCTCTTTATTATTCAAGTAATTTTTTTATTGTTGCAGACTATTTTTCCCATTTATAAACCAACACCAAATTAAAACTACTACAACAAAATATTAAAAAACAACAAGTTATAAAAATGCTCATTAATATTAATCATTAAAAGCAAGATTTATACCATTCAGGCACGCAATACCTTAAATATTTGCGTATTATTTAACAAGATTGAAAATAAAGAGGTAATTAACTATGATAATACCTGAAATCCCACGAGTGTTGCGTCATCCAGATATTTTGCTCGGTTAGCAGCAGTGAGTCCAAATTGGTAAACACTATCTATTAATTTTTCAATGGGTAGATTAATATTTTGCAGAACAAACTGTTGCAAGGTTTCAATATCAAGAATATCCCCTGTTAAATTATTTGCCTCAAGTACAGCATCAGTAAACAATAGTACTTTATCGCCGGCTTGTAATTCTAATTTAATTTGATCATATCTTGCTATTTCAGGAGGAATGATACCAACCAATGTACCTCGAGTTCTCAATATATCAACAGTATTCTTACGGGTCCGAATCAACAAGGCAGCGGGACTACCAGCTTGTGTAAAATACAATTCTCTAGATTTTGAATTATAAACCATATAAGACATGGTTACAAATGTTCCATCCGGCATTTGTTTAAAAAGTGTATTATTTGTTTTTTCGATAACTTTTCTAGTAGACAATTCCCCTGGGTATGCTCCCTTGAACGTATTAGAAGTCATGAATGTTAACAATGCCGCGGGTATACCATGCCCCGTAGTATCGGCCAACAAAACTCCATAATTATGCCCACCCAATTCAAAAATATCATAAAAATCACCACCAATTTGTTCAAGGGGATCATATTTGACGGCAAATTTTACAAAGCTGGACTCTGGCAGTTCGCGTGGCATAAGATGTTCCTGGGCTATACGAGCCTGCTCCATTTCACGTATCATCTCTGTAAAAAATGTTTCCAGCTGGGCATTGGCTTTTTCTAGTTCTTCTTTGGTATTACGGAGTTCTGTAATATCTGATTGTACCCCCACAAAATGAGTGGTAATTCCATCTATATTACGCAAAGGTGTTATTGATAATCGGTTCCAAAAGGGAGAGCCATCTTTGCGGTAATTTATCAACTCTACAGTACATGCAGATTTTTCACTAACAGCATTGCTGATTGCTGCTACAGCAGAAATATTGGTACCTGCCCCCTGAAGCATTCTGCAATTCTTGCCAATAATTTCATCCCTGGTGTATCCCGTTATTTTTTCAAAACCTTTATTTACATACACAATAGGATTTTGAGAATCAAGTGCATCTGTAATAACAATGCCTTCAGTAGATACATTAATGGCCTGCTCAATAATGCTTGCGTTATTTTGTGTTAAAAATGAAACCACGTTAATCCTTAATTATTAAGATAGAATATAACACTAATCGTACATAAACTCAAGCATTTCAAATTTAGGATCAAATCAAATCACAGCATTATTCAACAAAAAAAAGCTGCTCATTTTTATTTAAGCAGCTTTTATAAAATGCAGACTATCTACACCGTATAAACACTTCCTCTTTCTGGGAAATAAACATTTTTATACCCCAAAGATTCCAACTTTTTCTTAAAGGGCAATGCTTGTTCTTCTTCTCCATGAACAAGGAATAAATGCTTTAACTGGTCCGGCTTTATGAATTTCAAGTACTCTATCATTTCATCTCTATCCGCATGGGCACTAAAATCATCAATTTTTTCTACCTCACAACGAACAGCATGTTCTTCACCAAAAATCTTGACTATCTTTTCACCATCCATTATCTTGCGGGCCAGTGTATGCTCTGCAGCATACCCAACGAAAAGTACAAGATTTTTGGGATCACCAATATTATTTCTCAAATGATGCATAATTCTACCACCTTCTGCCATTCCCGAAGCCGAAATAATAACACACGGATTGTCAGTTGTATTCAGCAACTTGGACTCTTCTGCTTTTCTAATATATTTTAAACGTCCAAAGCCAAAAGGATCTTCATGGTCAGAAGCAAACAAGCGATATGTCTCCCTGTCATAACACTCGGGATGCATTCTAAAAACATCAGTTGCATTACATGCCATAGGGCTATCTACATATATTGGAATATTGGGAATTCGGTTCTGATCAAATAATTTATGTAATTCATATACAAGCAATTGTGTACGTCCTACAGCAAATGCGGGTACAATTATCTTTCCACCTCTGTCAATAACGCGTTTGATTGTTTCTGAAAATCTCTTTTCAACATCAGGAGATGCATCATGAACTCTGTCCCCATATGTACTTTCCATTATTAATATATCCAGATCACGCAATTGATTGGGGTCCCGAATAATTGGCATATTGGTTCGGCCCATATCTCCTGTAAATCCCAGACGATATTTTTTACCATTTTCATTAATCTCCAGTAACACACTTGCAGAACCCAGTATATGGCCCGCATCTCTAAATGTTACTTTAACACCGGGAACAATCTCAAAAGTATAATCATATTGCATTCCAACAAACTGATTCATGGCCAGTTCAACATCATCCATTGTATACAATGGTTCTACAAGCGTTTCACCTTTTTTTTGTTTACGTTTATTTACCCACTCTACATCTTTTTCCTGTAAATACGCAGAGTCTCTGAGCATAAATTGACACAAATCCACAGTAACACTTGTAGTATAAATGGGGCCGGTAAAGCCTTTACTTACCAGGTTGGGAATATTACCACTATGATCAATGTGCGCGTGAGACAAAATCATTGCATCAAGATCAGAGGGATCAAACATAAAATTTTTATTATACTCGTACGTATCTTTACGCCGTCCCTGGTACAAACCACACTCGAGTAATATTTTCTTACCATTTACTTCTAATAAATGTTGCGAGCCGGTAACAATACGAGCTCCGCCAAGAAACCTTATTTTCATTGCATACCTCCGTATAGCATCAATATCATAATATCAGATTAATCTGTCATTTGTTCGAGTTTTGCAATTCTTTCTTCAATAGGGGGATGTGTTGTTAATAAATTTTGCAAATTACCCAGGAAAGGATTAACAATAAACATATGTGAATGTGCAGGATTTCCGCGAGTCAAAGGATATTTGGCCACTCCATGTTTCAACTTGTGCAAAGCATTGGCTAGCGCCAATGGTTTACCACAAATATCTGCACCACCTTTATCAGCAGAGTATTCACGTACTCTGGATATACTCATTCTTACAATCATTGCAGCAAGAGGAGCACCAATAATCAATATCAATAAAAGAACCGGGTTAGACCGGTTTCTGTTTCGCCCACTGCTATATCGTCCCACTTGCCCAAGCATTGCTATAGCTCCCGCAAATGTTGCTGCTATTGTTCCAGTCAAAATATCCCGATGTTTTACATGAGCAAGTTCATGAGCCATTACACCCTCAAGCTCATCATCGTCAAGTAGCTGCAAAATACCTTCTGTTGCGGCAACAGCAGCATGTTTGGGATTCCGTCCTGTAGCAAACGCATTTGGATTTTTTTCTGGGATCAAATAAATTTTAGGCAAAGGCAGATTGGCCTTTTCAACCAATCTTGAAACAATTCCATAAAGCCTGGGTTGATTTGAAACATCTACCTCCATGGCCCTATAATGTTTCAACACCATTTTATCACTGAACCAATATGAGTAAAAATTTAAAGCGGCGGCCAGTAAAAATGCAATAAAAGCACCTTCGGGGCCGCCTAATAAATTTCCAACCCAAATCAGTAACAGTGTTAAAACAGTCATCAATAATACTGTTTTGATCTGGTTAGTTATCATTATATCTTATCTTTTTTTACCGAACAAACCACCTAGTAACCCACCCAAAACATTTCCAGAACCTGAACGACTGGAACTTCCAAGGCCCTGAATCATAAAACTGGCAACATCATCTAAAATACTTCCATCACCATCCTGATCAAGTAACGACGCAATTCCACCAGACCCCGCACCACTATCTCGTTTTTGGGTCAAAGCACCCAATATCACAGGTGCAAGCATTGGGATTATCTTGGCGGCAGTATCGCCAGAGATATTGAACTGTTTGGATAATAAATCAGCAGCTTGAACTCCTGAATCACCCAATAATCCACCCAGTTTGGGATCAGGACTATCATCCTGGGATTTATCGGCAAAGAGTTCCCCAATATTATTGAGAACACTTGCGCTGCCATATTTATTTAAAATATGATCAACACGAGCTTCACCGCCAAATTCATCTTTTTGCTTACGAAGACCACTCAATATTAATGGAGCTACTTGTGGAATGAGTTGTTGGGCAGTTTTGGTATTTAGGCCCAGATTATTATGTAGTTGCTTAGAAATTTCAGGTCCAAAAGATTGCATCAATTCGTCAATAAAACCTGACATTTTTCCCTCTTTTCAGTTATCCCAATTTGGGGATTCGTATGGTTTGACCCGGATAAATTAAATCCGCATCTTTAATGACTTCACGGTTTGCTTCAAAAATAACCGGGTATTTCATTGCATTACCATAATATGATTTTGCAATTTTTGACAAAGTATCACCTGATTTTATCGTATAGAATTCGGTTTCTTCCTCAGCAGGTGGTGCTGTTAACTGATCATCTACAACTTTTTCAACACCTTTGATATTACCTGCAAGAAGAACAGCTTTTTCTTTTGTTGCTACCGTATCACATTCTCCGGTCAAGGTTACAACACCATCATCAAATGCTGTTGTCAGGTTGGTTATAGAGCTGCCCAATTCTTTTTCCAAAAGCTCTTTAACTTTTTCAGCTTCGTTTCCCTTACCAAAAAGATTGGCACCAACATCTTTAAGAAAATCAAACATTCCCATTTTAACTTCCTTTTCTTAATAAGTAACTACAGGATCAAGTTTTTTAGCTTCTTCAACCCATCCCTGTACTTTTTTCAAGCCAGGTAAAACCCGTACAAGCGCACGTTTTTCAGAATTAACTTCTTTCATCTTTTCATAAAGATTCTCTGGTTTACGATTTCTTAATTCTTTTACAGTATCTACACCTGCTTTTTCTAGCAATTCTGCATACTCACTACCTACACCATTGATACGATACAAATCAGCCATATTTACCCATTTCAAAATATAGGTTTCATCAATACCACTGCTTTCAGCCAATTCACCACGTCCTTTACGAGTTGCACCTCTTTTTAACAAAGCACTCACAGAACGAACACCAACTTTTTGTAATTTTTCTGCATATGCAGGTCCAATGCCTTCAATGTCACTGATTTTGTAGTTAGCCATGTTTCGCCTCCAGGTTTCATTTTCAAATCACATTAATTAATCCTGTACATTTAACAAATTATTACAAATCAAATCAACATTCAAGTTATTTATAAAAATCTCTTAAAAAAATTCATGATTTGATATTTTTCATTTCATGATTTAGTCAAAAGTTAATATTAGTATTTGTACAGGGTATTTCAATCAAAAACAAAACCCGTATTTCTATTTTTTTATTCCAATTCTGGTGGGTATTTTAACAGGAATTTAGCAATAATTTCTGCTATACTCACATCTCGCTTGATTTCTTAAAATGTTAAAAATAACAATCAAGAGTTTGCCACTCCCCTCAAGTTTATAATCTATAGAAACGTTCACCAGTGTTTGAAAAATATGAATATTTTATTTTACTGATTTGTTAAAAACAGAATAATTCTTTGATAACATTTATTTAATTTGAAATTAATAAAAGATCTTTATAAATTTAATCTCAAGCGGATGTTTATCTGGACATATTATGTTGAGTTACAAAAAACGAGTACTTTTAATAGAAGAAAACTTGTATACGCTTTTAAAAGAAGCAAAAGAGTATACTCCCGGGCCTGAAGAAAAAATTGCAATATTCAGTGATCTGCATTTAGGTGATGGCGGTTCAAAAGACGATTTTAAAAAGAATTCAAGATTATTCAGAACCGTCCTTCAAGATTACTATCTTAAAAACAATTACACATTGATCCTCAATGGCGATATTGAAGAGCTTCAAAAATTCCCATTATCTATCATCATAAAAAGATGGAAAAAGATATATCGCATTTTCAAAGAATTTAAAAACAGAAATCAACTTTTCAAGATTGTTGGCAATCACGATTATGACTTGTTTATGAAATATGAAAAACTCAATAAGGATTTGTTACCTGCGCTGGTGCTGAGATATGGAAAAAATAAAATTTTCATTATTCACGGACACCAGGCTTCTCATATGATAGACAAGTTTAATATGATTTTTGGATTCATGCTGCGTTATTTTGTAAAACCCCTTGGCATAACTAACCGCTCTACAGCTTATGACAGCAAAAGAAGATTCAAGGTTGAAAAAAAAGTATACAATTTTTCAACCAAAAATAAACTCATGACTATTATAGGGCATACTCACCGCCCTTTGTTTGAATCTTTATCAAAACTGGATTTTATAAAGTTCGAAATGGAAAATCTAATTCGGGGTTACCCAAATGCAGATGAGGAAAAAAAGAAGTATATTCACGATGAAATTATTCGCTTAAAAAAGGAACTGGATTTTTTTAATACCAATAATAAAAAATTAGGTAATCGTAGTAGTTTATACAATAACGATATGATCATTCCCTGTTTGTTCAATACCGGGTGTGCAATTGGAAAAAGAGGCATTAGTAATATCGAAATTCAGGATGGAAAAATATTTCTAGTTTACTGGTTTAATATACACAAGCACAAGAAATACCTGGAGTATAATCCCCACGAACCACAGCAATTAAACGATTCAGGATATTATCGTCTTGTTTTAAATGAAGATTATCTGGATTATATTTTTACAAGGATAAAATTGTTAGCATAATAAACAATTAAGGATTAAATATTAATTAAAACTAAAAAAATGGTCATAGTTCAATTCTACACTCAAAATCCATTGAAACATTGTATCATTATCACCAGAAACATTTGCTTTGTTTTTAATAGAACTGGATAATAATTCCAAATTCAGCCTTGCCCAGTATTTATAATTCAACATTGCTTTAAATCGTATACTATTTTCCTTTTCAACTGTTCCAAAAGGAAAAGGTTCATCATACCCTTCATCTACGGTAAAATCCATCCATGGATCATCCCAGGTTGTATAAATACTTCCTTCACCATTTTTAGTATAAAAATAATCAATCTCTGTCTTGAAAAAAGAATTCACCCAATATTTAACGCCTAGATTCAATTGTTCAAAATCATTTCCCAGCGGATGTCCCAATGGCACATTACGATGAATAAACGTTTCAAGTGGATTTGGAGTTTTGTATGTACGATTAGCAACCCGTGTATACTCGGCATTGACCGTCATCCCTGAAATACCCATAGGTTCAGCATATTCAGTTCCGCCAATAAATCCTATTTCATTGGGTTCTAAATCTCCAGGGCCCGTTTTCTCAACTTGAATATCATCAATCAATAATGATCCATACAGTTTCCAGTTGCTTACAGGATAATATAACACATCTACTGTAGGTAAAACATTACCAGAATTACTTTTATTATTATAATTCGCACCATGCCAGAATATAAATGGATTACTGTAAACTACATCAAAGGTTTTATCTTGCCCACCATATAACATAAGTTCAGAAACAGATGCTTGCAATTTTCCGTTAAACAACACAAGATCCAATCGGTGGCCTGATAAAAATCTGCGCACAGGAATTATCGCATCCTCAGTATAGATTGATCCGTATTGATCCAATTCAGAGGTAAAAAAACTGAATTTAAAAGGTCCAACCTTTGCATCGCCATAGATCTGGTCTAAAGGTCTTGCGATGTTGGACATAACCAATGTCCCGTTTTTACCAGTTCCCCAGCGCAAGTAATCTCTTCCCAGTTTTAGCAAAAATCTTTTATTTTGAAAAGAAATATAAGCCTGCTCTGTGTATCCAGTTATACCCCGCCATTCATAACCAGCATATTCAGGATCATCTAAATCATATTGATTAAAATTTACACCACTAAATGCAAAAATATTTTCAGTAAAATTAATACCAACACCGCCCCTATAGATTCCCTTATACTTGGTTTCTTTAGAGTTATTATCAAGATTTGCGTTTACTTTGGTACGAAATACCAGTGTATTTTTCGTTTCCTGGGACTTGAAATTTATTTCGGTTATTTCGTTTTTGAACTCACTTTCAAGTTCATTGATCCAACCTTGGTATAAATTCAAATCTTTAATTTTATTTTTGTTATTTAGAATTGCGTTTGCTACATCGCCTCGGGTATAAGGCATATTCATTTGAGATAATTCCAGGAAATAGCCTCTTGCCTGAAATTCTGAAATTAGTACATATATCCAATGATGGGTTGGCAATGTTTCAGAAGTCATTGCTGATAAATTTATATTAAAAATTAGAACTGATACTACTAAAAAAACTATTCGTTTCATAAAATATCCAATATCTATTTTTTAGTAACAAGATTTTCAAAATAGTTGATTGTTTTTTTCAATCCATCAACCAATTCCACAGATGGCTGCCAGTTTAACTTATCATTAGCCAGAGAAATATCAGGTTTGCGCATAACCGGATCATCAGCAGGAAGCTCCTGAAATATTATTTTAGATTTGGAATTTATCAACTCTACTATTAATTCAGCAATTTCAAGGATTGTGGATTCGTGGGGATTGCCAAGGTTAACAGGACCAGTAAAATCCTTTGGTGATGCCATCATTTTTATCATTCCATTAATTAGATCGTCAACATAACAAAATGATCTGGTTTGGCTTCCGTCACCATAAATCGTAATATCTTTATTTTGCAAAGCCTGCATAATAAAATTACTGACTACACGTCCATCATTCGGATGCATTCTTGGACCATAAGTATTAAAAATACGAATTACCTTGATAGGCAGATTATGCTGTCTATGATAATCAAAAAACAAGGTTTCTGCACATCTTTTGCCTTCATCGTAACATGAACGAAATCCGATTGGATTTACATTTCCCCAATAGGATTCTTTTTGTGGGTGTTCAGCAGGATCTCCATAAACTTCACTTGTTGAGGCTTGCAATATTTTTATTTTGAGTCTTTTGGCAAGTCCAAGCAGATTAATAGCACCATGAACTGATGTTTTAGTTGTTTGAACCGGATCTCTTTGATAATGAATTGGAGAAGCAGGACAAGCAAGATTATAAATCTCATCCACTTCAAGATAAACCGGAAATGTAATATCGTGCCGGATTAACTCAAAATATGGATCATCAATAATCTTTATTATATTATTCTTAGTACCGGTATAATAATTGTCAACACAAACAACTTCATTGCCTTCTTTGAGCAACCGTTCACAAAGATGACTTCCTAAAAATCCAGCCCCACCCGTAACTAAAACCTTTTTTTTCAAATAATCTTTCATTTGTCCTTCTCTGAATAAATCAATATGCACCTTTACCAAATAAAACAACAGGAACGGTTTCAAACATAATTTCCAGATCAAAAAATACTGATTTATTTTCAATATAATAAAGATCCAGTAAACACATTTCTTCAAATGTCAAATCACTACGTCCTGAAATTTGCCACAAACCAGTTATTCCCGGTTTTGTTTCTCCTCGTTTCTCGTACCAGTCATAATTTATTTTATCATTTTTGATCATATCAAAATCTTTTAAAGGTAATGGCCTGGGACCTACAATACTCATGTCCCCTTTTAACACATTTATAAATTGGGGAATTTCATCCAGACTATATTTTCTTAAAAAACGACCAACAGGTGTAATACGTGGATCGTTTTTCATTTTAAATAATGCGCCATTACTTTCATTTTCATTTAGCAGTTTTCCTTTTATCTCATCTGCATTATTATACATGGTTCGAAACTTGTAAAACAAAAATTCTTTTCCACCTTTGTATAACGCACGTTTTTGTTTAAAAAAAACAGGACCAGGAGAGGTAAGTCGAATCAACAATGCAATTATAAATCCTGCGGGTAATAAAAACACACTAGAAACAGCCAATAACACTAGATCCAAAGTTCGTTTAGTAATACATTGAAATTTTTCAAAACGGTAGCGTCCCTGTATAGTGGACAACGGCACTCCGGTCACATCCTTAACTTTAGCATTGCCCATTAAATCATATATGATATGAGAAACCATTTTTAGTTTAATATTTTTGCTTTGACAGAATTGACGTACTTTTTCATATTTCTGAAAGGACATTGACGAAGATACAATAAATATCTGTTCAATATTTAAATCATTATACATATGTTCAAGGTTTTCAAGCTTTCCTATAGTAAAATTCTCTAATGTAGGATCAGGCTCGGTTAACCTACCATTCTCCATATGACCAATGATATGGTAATAATCCCCAAAAATATTCTTGAGCTTTTCACCAAACTCTTTGGCCATTTCATCAACACCTACAATAACAGTATTGCGTTTACCAAAGCCCTTAGACAATAACCGTTTATTCAAATTTAGTAGTATTGCATTTCCAAAGTCAATCAAAAAGTATTGAGTCAATATAAAGATAACAATAACACCGCGAGAATACTCGTGCCCTTTTACCAAAAACAATGCGGACATGGTAATAAGAGCAAGATAAAACGCAAGCTTACGCTGGTTTAGTACATTTACATCCCGAGTGTTCTGCATAAAATCACGGTAAACCCCCAAAGATATAATTAGCACAACAAAAAGAATATTCACAAACAACCAGGGTTCATAATACATGGATATGTCTTTTAGATCCGGGAAACGCAAATAAATAGCAAATCTAAATGCCAAATTAAACAACGTTATATCGAATAGAAAAACAAAAACCGTATATATAAAAGCCCAGTTTTTTTTTAACATGCATACCTCCCCTATACCCTATTTATAGGAGTTTGGATGATTTCACCTGAGCATCAATCCACTTGTACGTTTCACGCAGACCGTCTTTTAACGGAGCGTCAGGTTTCCATCCCAATTTTTCAAAAATTAACTGGTTGTCCGAGTTACGGCCACGCACACCTTGCGGACCCGGAATATGTTTAACACTCAATTGCTTACCCGCTATTTCCATAACCATTGCTGCCAATTGATTGATCGATACCATTTCTTCGGAACCAATGTTCACCGGGCCAATAAAATCCGATTCCATCAGGCGTCTAACGCCTTCAAGACATTCATCAACATATAAAAACGAGCGGGTTTGTACTCCATCACCCCACATCTCCATCTCACCGCCATCCGGGGTCATAGCTACTTTGCGGCAAAACGCTGCCGGCGCTTTTTCACGGCCTCCCTGCCAGGTACCCAAAGGACCAAAAATGTTGTGGAAACGCGCTACCCTTACCTCAATGCCATAGTTACGATAAAATGAAAAATACAACCTCTCACTGAACAGCTTTTCCCAGCCGTACTCGCTATCCGGATTTGCAGGATATGCCGACGCCTCGGTGCAGTTGGGATTGTCAGGATCAAGCTGATTATGCTCCGGATAAATACATGCAGATGAAGAATAAAACACTTTTTTGACATTACGTTTGTGACAGGCATCAAGAATGTTCAAATTAATGAGCGCAGAGTTGTGCATAATGTCCGCGTCATTCTCTCCGGTAAAGACAAATCCTGCGCCGCCCATATCCGCGGCAAGCTGATACACCTCGTCAAATTTTTGATCGACGGCATAGCGGCATGTATCAAAATCGCGTAAATCGCCAATGATAAAATCGTCTGCTGCGGTTTCATCAAACTCGGGATATTTGAGATCAACGCCACGTACCCAATAGCCTTCTCGTTTCAATCGTTTTACCAAATGCCCGCCAATAAATCCGCCGGCTCCGCACACCAATGCTGTTTTCATTATTCAGCCCCTTTCAATCGTATTTTCGTAATTTAAGCAATTGTAACGTAAAATTCCAAATAAATAATGGATTATTGACGAAATACCGCTTCCATAATCGGCGTGGTTCCTGATATACCCGATACGCCCACTCTAATGCCGAGCGCTGCATCCAGCGGGGAGCGCTTTTGATATGACCGGTATGAAAGTCGAACGCGGCGCCCACTCCAATCATAATGTTGGTATCCAGCAGAGGCATATACTCGTGCATAAACAACTCCTGCTTGGGTGTAGACAGTCCCACCCAAATGATATGAGGCTTGAGCTGCCGAACCTGGTCAATCAACTCTTGCTTTTCCTGCTCGTTCAGTGGACGAAATGGCGGTGTATAGGTACCAACAATCTTAACTCCGGGGAACCGCTGCTCCATGGCCTGTTTCAACTCCTGAGCGCGGCCCTCTTGTCCGCCGTAGAAATAATGGGTATAGCCGTGTTTCACCGAGTCTTCCATTACCGCCAACATCAGATCAGGTCCGTAACAGCGGTCTATTTCTTTATGACCGAACATTCTGCCAATATATACCAGCGGCATACCGTCAGGAACGGTCAACCAGGCTGCCCGGTGCGCGTCACGTACTTCGGGACGCCTCAGCGACTCCATTACACCATGCACCCCGGTCACTGTCACATAGCCTTTGCCCTGCTCAGCAATCCGGGTGCGGATGGAATGGACAGATTTTACAAGATTGGTATTCGTTACGTCAATACTTAAAACACGAAACATCTAGTTTTGTCCTTCTGAGGTCTTTGAAGGATCATCATAATCATAAAATGGTTTACGAAACAAATATAATAATTTATGTAAAATATCAGATAATGGTGAATGATAAGCCAGGTAAGCCAAAGCTGACGAATTGAAGGCTAAATAACCAGGCCAATCTGTAAGCTTGCGTTTCAGATAAAAATCATTTCTAACAAATGGCTCAATGTCAGTATTCAATTTAATATCTTTGATATCAGAAATACCCTCTTTATCAAAAATATATTTCAAATAGCTGATTTTACGATAGTCCAGTCCCATCATTTTAGTTAAAACAAAATCAGTTGCAAACAGATCATCACCCATCACAAACCAATTTAAATCAAGCACTTCTCCCGCCATTGGGCCGCTACCTGTTAAACCGAATTTACCATCAACAATGGATATTGATTTGGGTAATGCTTTATTTACAGCATATATGACTTCTTTAAAATAAGGATGTAATTTCAACCTCACTGATGGCTCTTGTATCACACCCCATTGATTTTTTAAGGACAAAGTCACCCCGGTATTCATATGGATTTTGGGAACTGGCATAGTAATAAATAAATCTGTCTCTTCCAATAATAAAATGGGTAAAGGCACATCAATATTACGATTACCAACCGAGACACTGATATTTTTTGATGGCTCATAAGACATGTTGACCAATTTTATATCATATTTCTTTGCAATCTTGTCTAAACCCACCCCTGCAAACACCTCACTTATTGAAAATCTATTGTATCCACCAGAATCAGATTCACAGATCACAATATTGTTTGTAAATTGTTTCAAGTATTTCACAACCATTTCAATTGTATCAGTTCCTGTCATCACACCTTTTCTAAAAATTGGAAATGTCAGGTTGGGTTTGATTGCTATGCATTCATTTTGCAATTTACTGATATTATTAAATAATATTCCGTCCTCAAGAACAGAATAAAAATTTTCATTAAATTTAGCAAGATATAATTTCATATTATATAACCGATAAAATAATCTTTTCAAAATTGAGTTTATAACTTTCCCAAGTATAGAAATTCAAATATTTTTGTCTGGCTCTTTCACCAAAAATTTTTCTTACAGTTTTTTCATTGACTAATACTTCTAACTTGTTTGCAAGTTGAAGACTGTTTTTAATTGGAACTAAAAATCCTTCCTCACCGTCTGAAATAATATCTGGTATCGCCCTCCAATTTGTAGTAACGATTGGTAAAGAAAATTGCATTGCCTCCAGTAGTACTAAACCAAACGATTCAGACTCAAAGAAAGTAGGGAAACAAAGTAAATCAGATTGTAGGTAAATTTTATATTTTTCCTCACCAATCAATACACCTTTGATAATAATATAAGATTCAAGATTATATTTACAAATTTTATCTATAATATGTTTCTCATATTGTTTTGAATCAAACTTTCCAACTAAAATCAATTTAAATTTTATCATTTTATTTGCTAGAATTTTACACGCATCAATTAAATAATCAATACCTTTTGTTTCTTTAATTACACCAATATATAATATATGTGGTATTTTATTTTCAGAAAACTTAGCAAAATTGATTGAATTATCTTTAATTCCATGAGGTAAAAATATATTTTTTTTTGAATTTAAAAACTGACCATCATTAGGATTTAATTTGGATTGCATTATTGAAAGATCCGGGTTAAAATACGCTAATCTGTATAAAGGTTTTATATAATATGGCAGATTATTGTAAATTTCAGAGATTCCACTTGCATGGAAATGAAAAATTGTTTTTTTAAATAACCAACGTGTTGATAATAAAACAATAAAATCGCGAAACATTGGTAATTTATTAGGACCACTTGGAGGATAATAAATATTTTCAATATTATATTTAAAACGATGGAGAATAACCATCATAACAATTTTAATTGCATGGAATAGTTTATTAATAGAAAAATTACCGATTTTATCCATCTCATCAGAAAAAGCAAATCGAATATGATATATAATAATATTATCAAAATTTGCATTCACCAAATTCTCAATCATTATTGCCTGCCCTCCATAAGGAGGAGGTGTTTGACCTAGTATAAGTAATTTTTTCTTTTTAAGCATAAATTGAATATTGTTCTAACATATTATAAATAAAAGAATCCCAACTATAGTTTGATATTACATCCTTTGACTTTTTTCCCATTTCTAATCTTTCATTTAAAGATAATTCTAATGCTTTACATATATTTTTTGCAAAATCATTTTCAATTTTTGAATCAACTAAATAGCCATTTACTCCATGCTTAATTAATTCATTACTGGCAGTCATGACTTTATTAAGATATGTTTCATATGCAATCACAGGTGTTGAACAAACAAATGATTCTAAAATTACATGCCCAAAGGATTCAAATTTACTTGGATGCAACAAAAACCATGCAGCTGAGTAGTAATACGACAAATCTTTAAAAATTGCACCACAAAAACTAATGGATTGGTCCATTTGAAATTTTTTTGCCAATTTTTGTAATTTTTCTTCTTCACTACCTGAACCAACAATTAATAAATGTATTGATTCAAACAAATCAGGTTTATTACTTTTTAAAAAATAGAGAGAATAAAATAAATCAATTAAATTTTTATCAGGTTCAAGACGACCTACATAAATTAATATTTTTTTAACTTCAGGAATTTTGTACATATTTTTTATAAAAGAAGATGCAATATTATAATCTATACATTTAAATCTCTTTGCGTCAATACCTGGTAATATTTTTATTATTTTCTTATTATAAGAAGGGTATAAACTTAGATATTGATTCAATACATTATTACTAAAAACAATAAGAAACATTGCCCTTTTTATAACATTAGATTCATAGTATTTTGAGAAAACTTTTGCAATTACCCAACTAAAATACTTGAAATAATCTTTAAAATTATTATTGTGATATTTAATACTAATCAATAAACCTTTTATAGTATATGGATATGCACTTGGAGGTATATAAATATAATTCATCTTTATTTTCATTTTACTTAGAGCAATTGAATAATTAATCCATCTGGAGATAATCAAATCTGGTTGTATTTCCTTAATTAGTAAAGGTAAATACTTTTTTAGATAATAAATATCATTAAATGGAAACGTTATAGATAATGGTTTAATAACATATGGATACAGTATTATATTAATTCCATCTAACAGATATCTCTTAAATTGTTTGTTGGCGTTTGGACAAATAATATATACTTTATGATTTAATTTAATTAAACTTTTAGCAATATGTACTATTGAGTTTTCTAAACCACCTGTACTTGGAGGGATGCCTCTACTAAGTAAAATAAACTTCAATATTAAATCACCTTTTGTCTTCTCATTTATAATTTCGTTTAATAATTCTATTCTTTAAGTTACGAATATTTCTATAAAAATTTGATGATGCATGATTATCCTTACCAGAAAAATTTCTTGATTCAATATTTAAATAAACAGCATCTAAAATGCTTTCAATATCACTGTATTGCTTGTTTGTAGTTGATAAAGCATGAAAAACCCAAGCATCGGATCGCACATATACATCATCATCAAATGCTTGACCTTCACTTGTTAATACTGGAATAAAATAATTCTTTTTCAAAGAATAATTTAACAACCAGTCAATTGTATTATTAATTATCAAATCAATTTCTTTTACATCACGTTCTAATATTCTATTTGCAGAAATTAAAGCAGGAATAATAGAAGAGTAACCCCATACATGTATTAAACCATTAAAGTATTCAGGATTGTTGCAATATGGTATTGGATGAAAATTTTCCGATAATGCTAATAAATGATTATAGACATTTAAAATAATTTTATAATTTTCTTCAATTTTATAATATTCATGTATAAAACAATGCACTTCTAATTGTTGCGCAGCATGATAATAATCAATCTTATTTTTCATAAATTCTGATAAATTATCCCATTTTTCATCCCAGTATGGCCAGATCTTACCTTTTAAATTTCTAGAAGAAATTAATTTTTTTTCGATATGATATATCAAGCCAAAAAGTAATTCATTTGCATTTTTATTTTTTTTCCCGTTTTCGATCATCAAGTAAGGAACTAATGCACCCGCAGCAAAAGACATTGCATTAATCACGATTAAGCTATTTGAACTATAAGGTGCGTATGGGATATAATGAAAACCATCAGAGGTCTTATTTGAATGTTTTAATAACCATTCACCACATTTGAATATAGAATTTTCAGTCTGTATTAATAAACAATCATCACTAGGGTTATCAGATAAATATTTCCAAGATTCATATAAAGCAATATTTGCAATAGACTCTGGAGTTGTTGATTCACCTCTTTTGTGTAATAAGCCAAAATAAAAATCATAACCTATATCAAAACCGCCATCATTTTTTTGGATTTCAATTAACAATTTTGTTAAATTTCTAACTCGCGGATCCCACTTAGCCCTATTAAAATTTGCTAATATTACACAACCTCTTAATAATTCGTAAATAGTTTGAGATGAATTCATCACAAACTTATAAGGGAAAATTAATTTCAAAATCTTTCTATTTAACATTTCTTTTCTATAATAGATTTGTACAAGTGATTATATTCATTGCTAATTAGTTTAATATCATATTGTTGTACTTTTTTATAGGCATTCATACCCATTTGAGGAAGTTTATTTTTTCTACTTAATAATTTAATAAAAACATTAGCTATGTTCTCTACATCGTTTAATATAAAAAATCCATTTACACCTTCTTCAACAAAATCAATCATTCCATTTACCGCAGTACTTATTATTGGTAATTTGAAATTAGCAGCTTCTAATGCAACCAATGGCCATGCTTCATAATATGATGGTAAAATAAAAAAATCAGATTTAACAAAAAAATCATCCAAACTTTCTTGATATCCTGCAAAAACAAATTGATTTTCTAAGCCCAAATTTTTTACAATTTTTCGATACTTATTTATACCACCATCACCAACAACAATTATTTTTATATCTTGTTTAGTGGAATTTTTATCATTAAACCTATATATAGCTTTTATTAAAATATCAAGTCCTTTCCGCTCCCAGTTGCCAAGCGCTGCAATCATACCTATTAACGTGTAATTTTCATAATTTAACTTGGTAGTAGTTTTGACATGTTCACTATTTTTAATATTATCAATAGCATTAGGTATAACAATAGGCTCAATTTTGGGATTATAAAATTCAATCAAATCATTTTTCAAACCTGTTGATACACATACATTTCCATAGATATATGGATTATTGATTATATAGCTATCAAGTTTTCCACCTATAAAATGTTGCAAGCTTTTAAAAATAGATCTAATTGATTTCGGTTTCTTCACAGACTTATTAATAGTTGAGTATTTAGGCCCACAAAAATGAAAAGATACAAGATTTGTAAATGGTGAGGTTCCCTCAAGGCTATGTACTAAACTATAATTTTTATTTAATCTTTTGAATATGAACAAAGCACCATAAATAAAAAAAATCATTATAGTACGTACAAATAATGGCTTTACTTTAGGAATATACACCTTATGGAAAGAAGCAATACTTTTCAAGTCATCATCAACTTCTGAACTAAATAAATGAAAATCATAATATTCATTTAACATCAATAAAACCAGCTTCATTTGTTTTCCAGCGGGATGATCATTCGTTAAATATGGAGCTAAAATAGCAATACTTTCCTTTTTGTTGGTCATTTCACAAGTTCTCATGATTTAATTACTAGACCAAATCTATCAATATTTCTTTTACCAAAAGAAATATTTTTCTCACAAATAAATTCTTTCCAACCATAATTGATATCATCAGAACATAATATCCCTCCTTGGTTAATATAATCCCAAACCAAATCATATTCCCATTTCATATGATTGGGAAGATGCAAATCATCATGTAAGAAAAAATCTATCTTTTGATTTTCATTTAATAATTTTGGCAATGATACTTTTACATCATTTAAAATAATTTTGTGTATATTTTTGCTTTGCTCAATTATAATATCTGGAATTACCCAACCAATCCCCTTATTATTACATGTATAATTAGAACCATCTTTTGCTTTTTCTTCATAAGAATTTGGTGGTAAATCAATTGAATATAGCATACCACTTTTATTTTCTAATAATCCCGCTAGAATAAAAGTGGTAGAAATTCCAGCAGCAATACCAGTCTCTATAAGTATCTGTGGTTTATAAAACCTTACAATTCCGTATAAAACTTTACCCACTTCAATAGGAACCCCAACATGCGTATCAGTACATTCATTAATATTTCCTTCGATTATATCTTGCCAATTATATTTATAAGAATCTAATATAGAAGAATCAATACCTAATATATTCAAGAATTCATTAGAATTCAAAATTCGATTTTTTGAAAAATAATATTTCGAATAAATATATTTTATGGATTCAATTGGTTTTAGTTTATAATAATCAGAATTTATTATTTCATTTATTGTACGTTTTATCTTCATATTTTTTCCAGACATCAAATTTAAGTATTAATAAAAAAATCACTTATATTAAACTAGTTGAAGGTTGATTCAGTTAAATAATTATTAAAAAAAACTGCAATTAATAAAAAAACAAAATATGCTGATCTTCCAAAAGTCAAACTACTTCCTATCAATGATGATATTAAAAAAGAAGACGTAATAACTGAATAAAAAAAATATTTTGTATTTAATTTTTTATAAATCTTCCATAATAAAATCATAAAAACAAACAAACCAATAATACCAAAATCTAATATTATTTCACCTATTAAATCATGTGCAAAAATTGAACGGTCATATAATGTTGCATCTAATCCTTTATTACGTAAAGTATTCATAGCAAAACCACTTGTACCAAAACCATGACCAAACAAACTAATATGTTCAAAAGCAATTTGTCTCCCCATTAATCGATCAGAAAATGTTCCTAAAGTCCCTAAACGTCGAAAAAAATCAGAATTTCCAAGATTTATTGAACCTAATTGAGTAATATGCCACAAAAAGTCACTAAAAAAATTTAAAGAAAAAATTATAAATACTGAACTAAACAAAACTAGTGATTTTCGGAATGGTAATTGTGTTTTCAAGTAAGTAAATAATAGCATCCCACCAACTACAATTAAAACACCACCTCGATTACCAGTTTGTACAACAGATAATAATAATAAAAAAAGATAAACAAAGCTAACAATTGTTTTTCTTTTACTTAAAATTAATACCGCAACAATTGTTAAATGTAAATATAAAGGTTCAACATTATCATACAGAGGTATTCCTCTAACGAATGAACTATCAAATGAATGTGAAAGTGATGATTTAGTTAGTAAAAAATTTAATTCAAAAGAAAAAGGTCCATGAAAGTATTGAAAAATTTGATAAAAAATATGAATAGGTGCAGTATAATACCATAAGCTTAGTAATTTATTTAAATATTCTTTTGATAAAAATTGCGAAGGGAGAAGAATGAACAAAGGGAAATAATGCAAAATTGATACAAAGATAACATCATTTAATGAATATGGTGATAAAAAACTTGAAATTATTAGTAATAAAATAAATACTATAACCCACATAGAAATAAAGCTATTTGATTTTAAATTATTTCTATTTTTAAAAATAATTGCACCGACAATCAAAGAAAATAAAATTAAATATTGATAACCAACAAAAAAATTATACAACACATTATTAACATATCCCATACTTAACATTATTCTTTTAAAAAATCCAGCAAATTGAATATAAAAGAAAAAAAACAATATTCCCTTTTCCCATTTCGTCAAAGAAATCATTATTATATAGAATACGAATATAGAAATTAACCAAAAAATCGGATTAAGCACTTTCCATCCTAACCTTTAAATAAAATTTATATAAAATAATCATTGTTATAAAACTCGTAAGTATTTTAGCAATAACAGCTCCAATCATGTCATACTGCCATAATAATACTAAACCAATTGTTAAAGAAAATAATGAAGAAAATAAAGTCGGCACCATTAAATATTTAAACTTTTCAAGTATTCGAATAATAACGCCAAATTTTAAATCTCGAATAGTACGAAAAATAAGAATTAAACAAATGAATGGTAGCAAGAAACTACTTTTTTCATACACTTCGTTGTCATATAAAATTTCGAACAAATCATTACTAAAGAAATAAAAAATTAAAATTATTACTACTAAAAAAAGCAAAACGGCTAATACAAGTTTAGTAGTAATTGTTCTTACATATTTTAAAGATTTAATTTTACTGTAAGAATTAATTATATATGGGATAACAAATACTGAGATAGCTGTTAACAATTGCTCTAATGGCAATAAAAAATTTTCAAGAGTTTTTAAACTTGCAGCAGTATTTAATTTCCCAAGATATCCAATTATGGGTACATAAATATTAATAGATAACCAACCTATTCCAGCAGTGAATAATAACCATTTCCCTAACCGCCAATGATGATTGATAACATCAATTATTTGTGGTTTTCGATCTTGACTTTCATTTTTAAGTATATATTTTAAAAAGGAAAAAATAAAAAATGATGATATAAGACTAGCCACTCCCATGATAACAAATGAATTTTGGACATTAATTGTATCATAAGAATTTAAATAAAAAAAGAACAAAACTAACAAAAAAACATATATTAAACTGCCATAGAATGAATATAATTGTTTAAAAAATGAATAGCATATTCTTTTCAATGTATAAAAAATTATCATAAAAGGACTAAAAATAGCCAAATATAAAAGACTAATGGACATTTCATTGTTAGTTTCAATAAAAAGAAAACTTATAAGTAATAAAATAAATGAAAATAAAAAAGTTATAAAAACTTGGATGATAATCAAACTATATAAATATTTTAATCTCATATTGCTATAATATTTTATAGCGATTATATTTAATGGTTCTAAAATAAATGCGTGATTTATCCCAAACATAAATAAATATGTTCCATAAGCTGTACCGAATATTCCATAATTAGAAATTGTCAAGTATCTTGCTAATATTAAATTTATAACAAAATTTGTTCCAGAATATATAAATTGATCAAATACACTTATTATTCCTTTACTAAAAATACTTCGAATTCCTTTAAATGATCTTACAAAGTTATTGGTGTGGGGGGCAAAATCACCTTCATTTTTTTTTGATATCATAATAGTGAGGGGAATTAATAAACGCCAGCACTATCAACACTTGTAAATAAAAAAGGAGTATAAATAACATTTCCAATAAAATCTGGATTGTTTTCATAATCTTTTTTATCCCAAACAATTTCATCTATTTCTTCGTTTGAAAAATAATTCCAATAATTATTTTTACAATTCAAATCATATCTATTTGATCCTGTTTCAACACCCCATATGTAAATCGCATATTCATTAGCAAAAAAATTATTATAATTTATCTCTGGTTTTGAATCGAAACTAGAAAATTCAACTCCTAAATATATTGACATTTTATTACTATAAAAGCTATTATATTTTATTGATGGTTCAGCCCCCGAACAAAATATCCCAATTTCATTATTTTCAAATCTATTATTTGAAATCTTTATCATTTTTCTGAAATGTGGATGTAGTGCAATTTCATTATTCAAAAAATAATTATTTTTAGCATTTGCTTCAGTATCTTCAATTTCTAATGCATCTTCATTTGAAACAAAAATATTATTGCTAATTTCTGAAAAATTGCAATTCAACAAGTAAAATGTTTTTACATTATTTAAATTTATTGTATTATTAATTTTTACATTATCACAATCGGTAATATTAAAAAAATCACTTTTTATTTCTTTTGTAAATATTTTCTCTATAATAACATTTTTATTATTAATAATTCTAACACTTTTTGAGCAATTTTTAATAATCGAATTACTTAATACAATAGTCATATTTTCATTTATTCTCATTCCATTCCACTCGGCACCATCTTCACCCACCCAATGTATGAACTCAACTTCGTCTTCATTTGTATGGAATGCACCATTCACATAAATCATATGGTAACCATCAAATCTAATCCATGTCCCCTTATCCACAATCAACTGACCGTTTTCGGGTACGGTGATATCACCGGTAACCACATAATGCTGGTCCGGGCCCCAGACAGTATAGGCGTCTAGCGTGCCTTCCACACGAATCTCGGGTTTGAGCTCTATTTCAGGCATTTCGGTGGCGGCGATTACATTGTATACATACTTCCATCCATACCCCGCTTTGCGCGCGACAATGTTGTATTCCCCTTCTTCAATCTTGTTCAGGGCCCAGTCGCCATTTTCATCCGTGGTGGTGGTGTACAGGGGCGTTTTCTCGCGGTGGTCAAAAATAGCTGCCTGGGTAATGGGAAATCCCACGCTGGGAAACCGTGCCTGCAGGTTGGTTACCGCGGTATCCATTTTCGCCAGGCTGTAAACCTCAACGGTAATGCCGCTGTAATCGGTTTCATCCTCAAGGGTTACATTGCCAAACAAAGAAAATTCGGTTGGCGCGTCAAACACCTTGGTACAGGAAAGAGACGCGACAATCAGTAAAAGCGGTATGTATTTTAAAATTTTCATAATCATCACACATTGTTTACACTTACTAAAAACGGGCCGTTCAACAACTCGGGCTTATTATAGGTAAACGCACTGCCATCCGGTTGGGTTACCCTGGCACCGGCGGCGTTTGCTATGGCGTGTCCTGCTGCAGTGTCCCACTCCATTGTGGGACCATGACGGTAATACACATGCGCCTTGCCCTCGGCCAGCATGCAGAATTTGAGCGAACTTCCCACCGCAATCTCGTCTTTGACGGTATAGCGGCTATAAAACTCATCCTCAGCATCCGACGCGTGCGAGCGGCTTCGGACAATCACCACGCCATCCATAGTATCAGTATCCGCATGAATGGGCAACGGGGCCGAGTCCGAATGTTTTATATAGGCGCCATTGCTCTGATTTGCGTAATAGAGCGTATCTGGCACCGGTGCATATATAACACCCAAAACCGGCAAATTATTTTCAATCAGCGCTATATTTACGGTAAATTCACCATTGCGCTTTATAAACTCTTTGGTGCCGTCCAGCGGATCCACCAACCAAAAAGGGTTCCAATTTTTACGCTCAGCAAAAGAAATCTCCCTGCCTTCTTCAGAAAGCACGGGTATATCCGGATAATGCTTTTCTAGTTGAGTTTTGATCACTGTGTGTGATCGTTTGTCCGCAATAGTTAATGGACTGTTATCGCTTTTCATCTCAACCTCGAAATCGCTCGATTCGTAAACATTGAGGATTTCTTTACCCGCTTCCACAGCGATAGAACAAATTTTGTCGATTTCTACTGCCAATAACCCCTCATCCTAAAAGTAGAACCAATATAGCAAAACAATTGCTAAAAGTCCAATAAAAATATTCATTGGAAGACCAATTTTTAGAAAATCTCGAAATTTATAGCCACCTGGACCATAAACCATGAGATTAGTTTGGTACCCTATAGGTGTTGAAAAGCTTGCCGAGGCAGCCAAAGCGGTTGCAATAAAGAATGGACGGGGATCGAGTCCCGCCTGATTTGCAACTGACAACGCTATGGGGAACATGAGCGCAGCTGCCGAGTTGTTGGTAATTACTTCGGTGTAAAAGCTGGTCATATAATAGATAACTGCTAAAATCACAAAAACACCCATTCCACTAAATACACCCAATATCTCATGCGCAACAAATGTAGCCACTCCCGAGTTTACCAATGCCTTGGAGATTCCAAACGAAGACGCTATGATCAATAGAATGCTCCAGTTAATGCTGCTTAATGCTTCAGCAGGAGAAATACATTTGCTTAAAATATAGATCATGGCTGCCACTGCAACAGCTAACACAATGGGCAGCAGATTGAATCCCATTACAATAATCATAGCAAGTAATACAATCAGCGCAAAAGGCGTATACCAACCTGGCTTGGAAGGATATGAGAACGATTCGGAAACCAGGTTAAACTCGGTTGAATAGTACCACTTTTTAAGGAATCCATTATCCGCAAGAATAAACAAAGTGTCGCCGACATGCAGAACAATATCTCCAATTTTCTTCTGAATCCGCTCTCCACTGCGGTGAATACCTAAAATAACCGCATTATACTTTCTGCGGAAATCACTGTCTTTAACTTTTTGTCCTACCAATTGTGAATTTTGAGAAATCACAACTTCAAAGGTTTTGTATTTATCGGAATCATATTGTTTTAGATCTATTAAATTATCCTGAAGGAGCACCAATCCCTGCGTTTTCTGCAGTTCTACAATAGTTTCAGGAAGTCCAGTAAAATATAACCGATCATTCAGCTTTATTTTCTCTTCCGGGCCTACGGGTGTTATAATCTTTTCATTTCTTTCTATTTGAAACAGAAACAGCCCGCTGAGGTGGCGCAGACCTGCATTCTCAATGGTCTTTCCAATTGCCTGATAGTCCTCTTGGACTTTTAATCCAACAACAAATTCGCGGATATTATCAGAAAGCTGAACTACCATTTCTTTTCTATCAGGCAGCAATCGGAATCCTACAAATGTTGTAAACAGCAATCCAACAATTGCCATGGGAAGTCCGACCTTGGTAAACTCGAACAATGAAAAGCCTTGGTAATTGTTCTCGATCATCAAACCATGCACAACGAGATTGGTACTGGTGCCAATCAATGTGCATGTTCCACCCAGAATAGCAGCGTATGATAAAGGGATTAATAATTTTGATGCGGATATATTGTGTTTTCGGGCCCAATACCTCAAGGAAGGTATCAACATCGCTACAATGGGTGTGTTGTTGAAAAATGCTGAAAAGGTTGAAACCGGCACAAGAAACCTGAATAGCTTGAAAGACATGTGTTTGTTATTTCTACCCAACAATAATGTAGAAAGTTTGTTTAGCAAACCGGTTTTTTGAATAGAAGCTGCAACAATAAATAAGAATGCAACAGTAATCATACCATGATTAGAAAATCCTGCAAAGGCTTCTTTTGTATCAATGATCCCACCTAAAACCAAAAAGATCAATGAAGCAAAAACTACAATTTCAGCTTCATACAAATCCAGCATCAAGATAGCAGTCATTCCCAAAACTACAATCGAAGTATAGATAAAAGAAAAGCTTAGCAATTATTATTCGCTCCTTAAAATTACCAAGGTTTATAGATAAATCCATTATCTTGTAACATGGATTTCAATTTAACCACGGATTCCTCAACATCCAGCAAACCTGGTACCTTGGTATCAAACGAAACATCTGTAGTCAATTCATCTCCAACCCACACAACTTTGATTTTATCGGGATGAATCGTTGTTTTAATAATTTCAAGGTCATCCTGAGTAAGCTCTACAGCAGTCACAATCAAAATCATTCCCGAATCAAGTAACAGGTGTCCCACTTCGGACAATCTACGCAAGTGTTCTTGCCGGTTCTCTGTATTATCTTGTTTCTTAATATCTGCATCTACACCATAGAGCACATTACCGATCCCGAGAAAATAAACCCACTTGCCATCATTGAATAAATTGGCCTCCAAGGATTTTGCTACTTCCTTCTTGCCAACTTTTTGGGGACCGGTTAAAATTATCATAACCGATTTTTGGTTATACTTTTCAGCCCGCTGGTCTTCAGTAATAATACTCTTTTCCCATTTATAATTGCGAAGAATCACTTTATCACGAACCCAAGCCAATTTATCTTCAAGTGGCTCTTTGATAATACCGCCACCTGCAATCTCATAATCATCGACAATCACAAAACGGCTTGTAGTTGCAATTTTATCTACAGTATCAAAAGCAATTGCTTTATTCAACTGCAAAGTACATTCAGCTACATCATGTCTATTAACCTGTTCACTTTGAATGGAGTTAAGATCAGAAGCATTAATTAATCTATGTATTTCTTCCAGGCGACAGCGTACTTTGGCTGTACCCACTTTTAAAAAGTAATCTTTATTTTTTACAAAAGGTTCTTTTCCCATCCAGAAAAGATTTAACCTTAATCTACGCGCAACCTCGGGTTTTATTTCTGCGGCATTTGTCATAATATCACCGCGAGTTACATAGATCTGCTCCTCAAGAGTAAACCCTGCCGATTCCCCTACATATGCAGTTTCTTTGGGATCAATATTAAATCCTTCAATGGATTTGATTCTACTGCGCTTACCTGAAGGATAAAAAACAACTTCTGTTCCAACTTTAATACTGCCACTTTCTACATTCCCGGCAACAATACGACGATCATCTTTTTTATTCGTAAACTTGTAAACATCCTGTACCGGGAACCGGAATGGCTTTTTAAAATCAGGTTTTTCTTTTTCAAAATCATCCAAAATATCTAAAAGACAATCCCCCTGATACCAATCCATATGATTGATACTTGCAGTAATATTATCACCTTCCCTACCACTCACGGGTATAAAACATTTTGGTTCTACATCAATCTTTTCAAGAAATTCCCGATATTCTTTAACAATAGCATCATAAACTTTTTGATCATAGTTTACCAAATCCATTTTATTTACAAGAATTGCAATCTGTTTAATACCCAACATAGACAGCATATATCCATGCCTTCTGGAATTTTCCTGTATTCCTTCATACGCATCAATAACAAGCAATCCTGCTTCTGCTCGTGAAGCACCAGACACCATATTTTTTAAAAACTCGATATGTCCGGGAGCATCAATAATAATATAGTGACGTTTTTCAGTTTTAAAGAAGACACGAGCAGAGTCTATTGTTATACCTTGTGCCTGCTCATCTTTGAGTGCATCAAGCAAAAATGCATATTCAAAAGGTTTAGAATTCAATTTACAATTAGCTTTAACCTGCTCCAGCTTTCCTTCAGGCAAAGATTTTGTATCTGCAAGCATTCTACCAATAATTGTACTTTTACCGTGATCAACATGTCCGGCAATTACTATATTCATTTGTTCTTTCATTTATAACATCCTATAAGATTACATATACCCATCACGTCTCAAAGTTTCAAGGCCGCCACCATCATCTTTATCCTGAGCTCGTCCTGACCTTTCAGCAATGTTTGCAAATTTGCCGGTTTTCAATTCTTCAATAATCTCATCCACATTTTGGGCATCAGACTCTACCGGGAAGGTACATGGATAACATCCCAAAGAGCGGTAACGTTTGCCATCTCCCTGGTCATAATACAAAGACACTGTTGGTATATTCTCTCTTTTTATGTATTCCCATATATTCAATTCAGTCCAGTCTAACAATGGGTGCACCCGCACATGCGTTCCGGGAGCAAAATCAGTTTTATACTGATTCCAGAACTCGGGTGGTTGGTCACCTATATCCCATATACTTTCCTGATCTCTGGGAGAAAAATATCTTTCTTTTGAACGACTGCCTTCTTCATCAGCGCGAGCTCCCACAATAACACCCGTATAGGGTTCGGTATTGGTATCAACTTCATATTTACCCGTTTCAAGATTCAAACGATAGCGTTTTCCAGCACCATTCAATGTATTTACTAATGCTTCTGTCTTTAACAGACGACAGCAGGTAATACGATCAGCATTTCCATCAGGAAATGTGCGTTTTGTTTTTAAAGCCTCTTCATTTTGGCCATAAATCATAGTTAATGACCATTCCATTGCCAGCTTGTCTCTGTACTCTATCATTTCCGGAATTTTATAAGCAGTATCTATATGTACAAGTGGAATAGGTACATGACTAAAAAAAGCCTTCCTTGCTAACCATAACAAGACTGTACTATCTTTACCAATCGACCAAAGCATACAAAGATTTTTAAAATTTGCATAAGCTTCGCGCAATATATATATACTTTTATTTTCCAGTTGTTCCAAATGGTCCATAATAAACCTCAAACACTAATTATATTTTTGTTTCTCAAATAATCGAGTATTGTTTTTACACTCGTTTCCAGATCATTATTATCATTATTTTCTAATACGATTTCCGGATCAATTGGTTCTTCATAAGGTGCCGAAACACCCGTAAAGTCCTGAATTTCTCCATCCATTGCTTTTTTATACAATCCTTTAGGATCCCGAGATTTGCACACATCCAAAGAACATTTCACATAAACTTCAACAAATCTGTCTGTATCAAACAATTCTCTTACACTGTCCCTGTCTTTACGATATGGAGATATAAAAGATGTTAACACCAAAATCCCGCTATCAACGAACAATTTTGACACATGTCCAATTCGACGAATATTCTCAACTCTGTCCTGAGGAGAAAAACCCAGATCCTGATTCAAACCAGTACGAATATTATCACCATCTAAAATATAAGAATGGATTTTTAGATCATATAAAGCTTTATCCAACAAATTGGCAATAGTAGATTTACCACTGCCAGATAAACCTGTAAACCACAAACAGGCACCTCTGTGCCTGTTTAATTTTTCCCGATCCACGGAATTTAATAAAAAATTATGTTTTATAATATTTTTTGTCATAACCATTAGGTATATGTATAACAAATTATCAAACAATTGCAGAATGTCAATTAACTGTTTATCCTGTTTAAATACGGATGATGCATTTTCCCTGCCCAATTGGTGGGTTCTGCATGTCGTATATCATATGCAACCTGAATAGATGGCTTTGCATCAGAGATACCATAACCCTTTCCATTCAAAATATCATTGTAGACTATGGTATGCAAATCCGTAAAACCACCTGAAAATTCAATTTCATCATCATCAACCGTAATGGATCGAAAAGTGGATTCTCCTTCTTTCACTGCTTGTTCCGGTAAATCGTTCTTATCAAGCGACAAAAACCATCTTACATCCGCATTTTCCAGCTCAAGAAAGCCTGCTGCTTTCTTGTAATCAGAATAATGCACAACAGATTTTTGCACATCCCCAAAGATCCACAACAACATGTCAAAAAAATGAATACCTATATTGGTGGCAACTCCCCCAGACTTTGTAATATCACCTTTCCATGAATAAAAATACCATTTACCACGAGAAGTGATATATGTTAAATCGATAGAATGACGTTTGCCCTTTGATGCTTGAATTTTCTTTTTCAACTCAACAATGGCGGGATGTACTCGAAGCTGCAATACATTGTATACTTTTTTTCCATACAATTCCTCAACCTGCATCAAGGCATCACAATTCCATGGATTAAGCATAAGAGGCTTTTCACAGATAGCGTCTGCTTCAGAACGAAGTGCAAACCGAATATGTGCGTCATGTAAATAATTGGGAGAACAAATACCCACATAATCAATTTTCTTGGGAGTATCTAGTCTACGCAGCTTGTCAATATGTCTGTCAAATCTCTCAAATTCGGTAAAAAAATCAACATCATCAAAATATCGATCCAAAATCCCCACAGAATCGCTTGTATCCAAGGCACATACCAGTTGATTACCTGTTTCCTTGATAGCGTTCAAATGTCTGGGGGCAATATAGCCCGCGGCCCCAATCAGTGCAAAATTATTAATTTCCTTACTCCTTAGCAAATCTTACAATAATCGATGTTCTAGTATGTAGTTTTGGTTTTTCTACGTTTTTTGGTACGCTTTTTTTTCTTTTCACCATCAGCACCATAATAGTAATGATAGTAATTATAATAATAATATGAGCCATAAACATTCTTGGCCTGTATACCGTTAAGCAGAACACCCAATACCGGTGCCTCAACACGCTTTAATTGTTCAACCGCATGAACAACGGCTTCTCGCTTGCTCTGGGCCGAGCGAACAACCAGTATTACACCATCTACCATTGTAGACAAGACTGATGAATCCGTTACAGCAATAATAGGCGGAGTATCTATTAAAATCATATCATATTTTTCTTTAACATCTTTTAAAAATTCTTTCATTTGCACAGAACCCAAAAGTTCAGCCGGATTTGGGGGTAAAATACCACAAGTCAACAAATGCAAATTGGGTAAGTTGCCAATCTCTTTAACAGCAGATTCTATAGTATCTTTGCCTACAAGAATATTGGTTAAACCGGATTGCTTTTCCTTACCAAATAACTTGTGCAGCATAGGACGACGAAGATCCGCATCAATCAGCAACGTCTTTGATCCCATTTGAGAAATGGTAATTGCGAGATTTGAAATGGATGTAGACTTTCCTTCCTTGGGACCACTACTGGTAACCATAATTACTTTTTTGGGATTTTCAGGAGCAGTAAATGTAATATTGGTACGTAAAGTACGATAAGCTTCCGAAATAGGTGATTTGGGCTTAAGATGCGTAATTAAACGCTCATTAATATCTTGAGCTTCCGTATCATCAACAGATCGCATACGGTCCAAAACACCATTTCCCTGTTCAGGTTTTATAAATGGAATAGTGGCCATTAAAGGCAAATGAAGACGTTCTACATCTTCAATAGTATTTATTGAATTGTCAAAATAATCTATAACAAAAGCTATACCTACACCCAATCCAATGCCCAGCATAAAACCAAGAATCAAATTCACTTTTTTCTTGGGTTTCACAGGATCATCGGGAGCCTTGGCATAATCAATGATTTGTACAATACCCAATTGACCAACTTCAGTAATACGAGATTCCTGATATTTCTCCTGCAGCATTAAAAATATTTTTTCCTGTACCTTGGCATCACGTTCAAGTCGTGCAAGTTTCAAACTTTTTTCCGGAAGGCCTTCAAGTTCACCCCGATATTGATCTACAAGTTTTCCCAATTCATTTACACGGGGTTGCAGGGATTGGATTTCTGTTTCTACTTCAATCTTACTTGTAATCAATGTACTTGACATTACTGAGGGATCAATAAATTCAGTAGCAGCAATTTTTTCAACTTCGGTTTTAAACTTTTCTTTTTGAGATTCAATCTGTTTTCGTAAAGAATTAATTTTATAGTTGTTCTCATAATCTTCACCAACAAATATCATTGAACCAATCATTGAAGAAAGTTCAGCTTCTTTTTCTGCAATCTGTCGTTTCAATTCTTCGAGATAAGGACGTGAAGAAATTGCTTCAACATCCAGATTCAGTTGTTGCTTACTCAATTGCCCATCAATATATTTCAAACGTTGTCTTGCTGCTTCAATTGAAGTTTTTGCTTCGTTATACAAAGTTTCAAAATCTGTCAGTTTTTCAATCAGTTCTTGTGTTTCTGTATCCAACGCGATAACTTTGGCAGTCTCGCGATAATTTTTCAAATCTTCCTCAGAATTTGACAAATCACTTTCATATTGTGCCAATTGATCTTCCAAAAAATCTTTTACCTGTCGCACCTCTGCCTGGCTATCATCACGATTCATTTCACTATAAACATCAGCAACAATATTTGTCAAATAAGCAGCTTCTTTTGCAGAAAACGCACTCACTTTTATTTCTATCATATCGGTATTACGAATAGGACTGATTGCAATTACATCCCTCAAATCCTGAACAAAACCATTAAAAATATCCTCATCTGTCTCATCTTCCGCACCTTTACCGGAAAGAACACCTTTGATAAAATCCTTTAATGAAGAGACTATGCCCTCTTTGGGTTGTTCACCTTCGGGATAGTTGCCCAAAATACGCAATTCATTTGCATATTTCGAAGCTTGTAGTTTTTTAATTACTTGCTCTGCCAAAGTACGGCTTTTTAGGATCTCAACCTGGTTATTGATCATGGTTTCTTTTTTCATCATTGAAGAAATATCGAACAGAGACTCACCTACACCTTGTTGATCTTCAATCATGATCTTTGCGGATGCTTCATAAACGGGTTCAGTAGTAAAAGTATAATAAACAGTAACAAACATTATTAAAATAAACGAAACCATAATTACAAAACGGCCCTTGTAGATCACCCGCATATAATCCTGAAAATTAAATTGGGTCTCTTGCGATGACAAAAAATTCATTGGTTGTTGACCATTGCCGTTTGTAGGTTCTTTGTATGTATTCATTCTTGTTTTCCCAATAATTTCAATTACTATTAATCGTTGGCTCTTGCAGTATAATACTCTATAATTGCATAAATCTGAGCAAGTGCTGCAACCTGGACTACAAATTGCAAACTGTTTCTTACAAAATTAAAAGTAGTACCAGAAACAACAATTGTATCACCAGGTTCTAAAACCGGAATAAGTTCACTGCTTCCTTTTTCAATAAATTCCTTCACATTCACTTCAATGACTTGACCTTCCTCACCGCTTTTCCCACTGCGAACCACGCGAATGCTTTTTATCTTTGCTTCTTCAAGTGGACCACCTGCATAAGATAAAAGTGACACCAAATCTGTCTTGTAGGGTACCATATATTGACCTGGTTTTCCAACAAAACCCCAAACATTAACGGGCATTAAAACTTCATCGCTATTCCCAAGCACATATTGTGACGCACCAGCTCCAGCAGATGATGGCATACCCGTTTGTGCCGATACAGTAACCGCAAACAAAAACAATAAAACCAGAACAAGATTCTTTTTCATTTTCAATAACACCTGTTGTTATTTTTCAATTCCAACTTTTGATTATCAATTTAGTATTAGTTTGATGGCAATTCCCGGTTCTCTTTACAACAACCAATATAATAAATAAACTATTAAAAATCAATATTTTCATCAAAGCAAATATTTTTTAGACAAATCATTAAATCTGTTTAATTCAAATAAAATGATTTTTCATTTTCCATAATATATTTCATATATTCAGAAAATACAAAAAGAAAATCCCTATGAGTAAATAATTCTGTTAATTTACTACAAAACCTGTAATTTATCAATACTTTACTTGAAAATTTTTAACAGAATCAAAAACCAAGATTTGTACAAATATCACATGAACAAGAAAACGGATAAAATAATGGAAACAGGATTTCAATTTAGAAATGTTTTTAATAAAAAAGTAGTAACAAGATTTGCAATACGTTTATCACAATCCTGGCCTTCTTTTGATGAAAAAGGATTTCTGGATTCTATATTGCCAACTCTGAATGAGTTGCAATATGGCGAAAGGTCTGCATTAATCACTGATGCTTTATATCAATTTTTGCCCAAATCTTACCATCAAGCTGTTAAAATCCTGCTGAATGCATTGGAACCCGAGCTGGAACAAAACAACTTGAGCGGCTATAATGGTTTTATTATCATTCCACAAACCCGTTATGTTAGCAAGTATGGTATTGAGCATTATGATTTATCCATGAATGCATTATATGAAATGACCAAACGTTTTTCCGCCGAGGGAGACTTGGGGTACTTTATAGAATCAGAGCCAGAAAAAACATTAAAAATTCTAAGAACCTGGGCCCACGATTCCAACTGCCATGTTCGTCGGTTGGTGTCTGAAGGCACGCGTCCACGATTACCATTGGGAAGACAATTAAAAATGTTCCAAAAAGATCCGAAACCGGTTATTGAATTACTTGAACTATTAAAAACGGATCAAGAGTTATATGTTCGCAGATCGGTAGCTAACAACCTCAATGATATAGCCAAAGACAATCCCCAAATTATTGTAAACACTTTGAAAGAATGGCAAAAAATAAAAAACAAGGGTACACAATGGATTATAAGCCATGCGGCAAGAACGCTGGTTAAACAAGGCAATAAAGATGCCCTGGAGCTATTAGGATACACTGCTGCTCCACAAATTGAGGTCAGCAAAATAAACCTAAATCCAACTAAAATAAAAATGGGGCAAGAATTAACAATCCATCTCTCAATTGAATCCAAACAAGACTCTCCACAAAACCTGATGATAGATTACCTGGTGCACTTTGTTAAAGCGAATGGAAAAACAGCTCCCAAAGTTTTTAAAATATCAAAAAAACAAATCAAACCCTTTGAAAAATTGAGTATTGTAAAAAAACATAAATTCATGCCACTTTCAACACGCAAGTTTTATTCAGGGGTTCATTCTATAGAGCTTTTAATCAATGGCGATAAATATCATAAAACACCATTTCATCTCGAAATTTAAAGCACTTTTTAATTAACAACAATACAGGATAGAACCCTGAAAACTCAAACCGATTTGGATCGATTGTGTCAAAATTTAAGATATTATGCATATTCACCTGATGTACTGACACAAAATGAAAAGCCGGATTACGTAAAACTCGATGACGTATCAAAAGAACTATTCACACTATTGGAACAATGGAACAAACTAGCAAAAAACATTACACCAGGCATACAGTGGTCCCGTGAAAGGTTGAATTATTAAAAAATTGGCTCAAACAAGAAAACTAACAAATCAATTTATCAAATCTCTTAAACCCCAAACAAGATGATCTCTTTTCTGCCATCTTTTCCATACGCAGTATACGCTGTAGGAAACCCAAAACCGTTTCCCGGAGCCTGATTGGACAGATCGTCAAAGCAGGTACCTGGGCCCCTTTTGCCTTTAATCGTCAGCCATGGAAATTCATCATCATAGAAAACAAGATCGAAAATATAACAATAGGCAATAGTTCTAACCAAAGCATGCTTGATAAAGCCCAATTCAAATACATATCATTGTAGACACTCTATATAGCGATGAAACCTTTGCTCCGGCAATGGATGCAGCCATGTGCGCGCAAAACATGCTGCTTGCAATTCATGCGCATGGCCTGGGAGCGGCCTGCTTTACAGAGGAGAGTTGATAGATCAGGAAATTTCCGTAAGAAATATGGATCATCAGATTCCCATTATAATTTTGCGGTAATTCTAGTAGGGCACCAGACAAATATACCTGAAATTCCACAACGTGCTCCTGAAGAAAATTATTGCATATATAACAAGTAGCTTGATACTTTGAAACCCGTGTACAGATTTTTCGTCTAAAAAACATACGTACAAGACAGAGGAAAACATGAAATCAAAACTCTTAATAATCTTTATTTTACTTGTTTCCGGTATCTCTTTTTCACAAAATGTATATTTAAATTTTCATCCTGTAATGGGTTTAACAAGCGGTGAATTCAAAGAAAATGTAAACGATTTTGGTTACGGTTTTGATGGTTCTTTTTTGATGTCATTGGGTGACAGCCCCTTTTGGGCAGGAATCGAAGCAAGTGCACTTTTTTTCGATCCCGACAAACTAGAATTCAACACACCAACCGGCAAGATTTCCGGGGAATCCATACAAGGCACTATAATCGGTCTTTTAATTTTTCGTACCCAGATATCAAACGATACTTTTCGTCCATACTTTGATGCAATGCTGGGCTTTCAGCATCTCTTTGCAGAGTCCGGAGGAGTTACCGGCCCTATTTACGGTATTGTGGAAGACGGTTCAACCTTTGAAACGACAGAAAAAGATCAAGTTTTATGTTATGGGGCAGGAGCCGGTTTCATGTATCATATTTATAATTTTGCATCATCAAATGAAGAAAATGCATTTAAAGATTTGTGGTTTGATTTGCGGTTACGTTATTTATATGGTGGAGAGACGAGTATGATAACCGGTTATAACCATACAGATGGCAACAAGGTCATTTTTGATACAGTCAAAGACAGAACAAATCTATTAACATTCCAATTGGGTATTTCTATAGGATTTTGATAAAAGTATTGTAAGAATAGAACATTTTCATTAACTTTGATGAGAAAAAATCTTGAATTTAAAATTATTTTTCCAATAAACCATCTGTGTGATTTATGTATATGGAACATTATAATTTTTCAATATTAAGTAACATATATTTTTATTCAGCTGCTTTTGCTCTGTTTGTAATATTTATCCTATTAAAAAAACGACAAATTCAGGAAACCCGTTACTTGGCAGCACTTGAATTTGCTGTAGCAATTTGGGCTGTGTGTGCCGGATTCGAAGTTGCGGGAACGGGTACAGAACAAAAGTTATTATGGTCTCAAATTTCCTATTTAGGAATAGTAACATCCCCAGCTTTATTCTTTTTGTTTGCACTAGCCTTTACGCAAAAACATAATTTCATAAATAAAAAGACAGTGGCAATACTCTCAATCTTTCCAATGATTATCTTGTTTAATGTTTTCTATAAAAACAATTATACACTTCTTTGGACAATGATTGAAATTGGGCCAAAGTATAACATTGCTAAATACTACCATGGACCATTATATTGGATGAACACTGTATATAGCTATAATTTGATCTTTATTTCATATATAATGGTTTTTAAATCTTTTTTCAAATTCCCCCAATTCTACAAAACCCAAATCATTACTCTTGTAATTGCCACAATTATACCTATAATTGGTAACTTGATGTACGTCCTCAATATAGATCTAACTCTCAATTTGGATCTCACACCAATAGGTATGATATTTACAGGTTTGATCTTTTATATTGCGGTTACCAAAAACAAATTGTTTGATCTGGTCCCTTTTGCAAGACACCAATTGGTAGATGAAATGCAAAATGGCTTGTTAGCAATTGATGATTTAGACAGGATAGTTGATATTAACCCGGTCATGAGTAATTTATTCAATGCCCCTGCAAAAAAATTAATAAGCTTTCAAATAAATGAAAAATTAAAATCTTTACCCGAGCTTTTAACAATTATAGAAAATGAAGAAAAAGATCAAACCATCTTTTTAAACATAAACGGAGATGATAAATACTATCAGGTTAGAATAAACAGAATCCGGCAAAGAGATCAGGTATCTTTTGGTAAATTAATCATTCTGGACGATATTACCCCCAGAGTTGTAATGGCAAAAGAAAGAGAAGAACTCATCAAAGAATTGCAAAATGCAATTGCCCAGGTAAAACAATTAAATGGGCTAATGCCAATCTGCGGAAAATGCAAAAAGATCCGTGACGATAAAGGCTATTGGCATCAGGTTGAAGCATTTGTAATGAACCATTCTAAAGCACATTTTACGCATGGTATTTGTCCGGAATGCAGAAACCGTCTATACCCGGAATTTTCTAAAACCTGATAAATGCAGTCCATATAGATTTTAGAGTCTGCTTTTTTATATATTTTAACAATAAGGATAAATACTTGCAACTTTATCATTTCACAATTTTCAGTAACATTTATTTAGCAGTCGCCGCTTTTTCTTTACTGGTTGCCTTGATAATATGCAAACATTGTGTTAATCTCGAAATCAAATACCTGGCGCTGCTCGAATTTGCGGTAACAATTTGGTCCTTTGGAAACGCGTTTAAAATTGCAGCAACTACATTGGAACTCAAGCTGTTATGGTCACAAATCTCTTATATTGGAATTTGTGTTACAGCAGTATTCTTTTTCATGTTTGCGTTGCAATACAATAAAAAAGTCAAGAAATATAATCTACGATTTTATTTTCTCATATTTTCTATTCCGGCATTAACGCTATTACTTTCCTCAACAAACAGCTATCATCATTTGATCTGGCAAAAGCTCGTGATTGTTAAATCTACTAACGGAGTATTTTTCACTTATGGACTATTTTTTTGGGTTTTTATTACCTTTACATATCTAATATTAACACTGGGTATTTATAATCTTGTACTAGCAACCAAGCGGTTTAAGGAAAAGTATAAAAGCCAAACCATATTAATTCTTGTTGCTTCATTTATGTCATTTATTGGCAACATTATTTATGTTTTTAAAATAAATCCACTACCGGGCCTTGACATCACTCCGCTAACAATGATGATATCAGGAATCATTCTTTTTTATACTATATACAGATTTAAAATATTTATTCTTTTACCTATAGCACGTCACAACCTGGTAGATACCATGGCAGAGGGCTTGCTTGTTATTGATTCCAAAGATCGTATTGTTGATGCAAATCCTGCTATTTATAACATTTTGGATTACAACGATGATCTTTTGGGTAAGAATATCAATGAAATATTGATAAAGTGGCCTGATTTGCTTAAACTGGTTAAAAAACATACTGCAATAAGAACAGAACTGGAAATCAATAATCCCGA
This sequence comes from bacterium, assembly GCA_963693055.1. Classification (GTDB taxonomy): domain Bacteria; phylum Zhuqueibacterota; class Zhuqueibacteria; order Residuimicrobiales; family Krinioviventaceae. The sequence continues at coordinate 1,152,491 of OY843751.1, read as the reverse complement.
AACAACATGCTATGATATTAAAATAACCCTTGTTAACAAAAAGGGGAACCAAAACTTTGGTCAATTATTGATATTAAATAATATTACTGAACAAAAAAAGCTTGAAAAAGAGCAGAAAAATCTGGTTGATGAACTTTCGAAAACCCTTAATGAAGTTAAAGAGTTGAGTGGACTGTTACCTATTTGTGCCAGTTGTAAAAAAATCAGGGATGATAAGGGGTACTGGCACGAAGTAGAAACCTATATGTCAAATCATACCAAAGCACGTTTCAGTCAGGGATTATGCCCGGATTGCCAAAAAGAAACAGACTTGCCTGCAGGCTACCATATAGCATAAAAAAAAGCGCACCAGCTAACTGATGCGCTTGAAATTAATAACTACTGGAATCCAGCTTAACCTTTCCCCTGAATATCCAAAATATAGTAGATGTGTACATGATCACAAAAGGCATGCCAATTAAAGCAATAATCAACATGATCTTTAATGTTTTTTGCGAAGATGCTGCATTGTAAATATCCAGTGTATTACCAGCTATAGGATTAGAAAACAACATATCCGGATAAATTCCCAATCCAAAAATCAACATAAGCAGCAGTATCGTAAAACAAGACGATAAAAACGCCGCAAGCTCTTTGCCCCTATGGTGCTGCCACCAAACATTTACAATCAATAAAACATTAATAATTGGAAATATCATCAAAACCGGACTAGATTTGTAATGTTCTGTAATATTGTCCGCAAATAATAATGTGGCTACGGTTACTACAATATAACCAATTCCAAACAAGATAAAATTGGTTTTAAACAATTTACCCAATTTTTTCTGCAAGTCGCCTTCAGTTTTGAGGATACCATAAAGTGCACCATGCATCATAAATAACACAACAACCAAAACACCTACCAATAAAGAATAGGGGTTCAAAAGTGTCCAGAATGATCCGGCATACTCGTGATTTGCATCCAAAGGCACACCCCACGCTACATTACCAAGCGCAGTACCAATAAGTAACGAAGCAACAATACTACTGATGGTAAAACTGATGTCCCAGGTTTTACGCCACACCTTTGACGACTGTTTGCTCCGGAAATCTATAGCAACAGCCCGAAAAATGAGGCTGAACAACAATAACATAAGTGCCATATAAAAGCCAGAAAATGCAGTAGCATAAACTTCGGGAAAGGCGGCAAACAATGCACCGCCACCAGTCACAAGCCACACTTCATTTCCATCCCAGATGGGTCCAATAGAGTTGAGCATAATTCTACGGTCATGATCGGTTTCTGCAAAAAGGTGCAATGCACCAATTCCCAAGTCAAATCCATCAAGAATTGCATACCCGGTTAAAAGAATACCCACCAGAAAGAACCAAATTGTATTTAAATCAAATACTAAACTCATGCCAAATGTCCCTCCTCTATGGTTTTTTCTTCAAGCTCCGGTCCGTTTTTAATTTTTTCATTCAGCAAATAGACAAACAAGGCAAACAATAACAGATAGATAAATCCGAATAGAATTATAGATGTTAAAACTTGTCCACCACTCACAACCGGAGAATAAGCATCCTTGGTTTTTAACAGACCATAAACAATCCAGGGTTGCCTGCCAACTTCGGCGGCAATCCATCCCAATTGATTTGCAACTTGAGGCCCTAGTACTGAAAAGACATATACCCACAATAACCATCTGGCCTTATAGACTTTATCTTTCCACAATAGTGCCAGCCCCAACCAGGATATCAGAATGAGAAACATACCAACAGCAACCATAATATGGTATGCCTGAAAAACCACATTTATAGGTGGACGTTCATCCTCAGGGAATGCATTTAATCCCTTTAATGGTTTATTCGAATCTCCGTAAACCAGAAAGCTAAGCATACCCGGAATACGTACACCCAAATTAACACGCTGCTGGTCTGCATTCACCCAACCAAAAAGATAAAGATCCGCTGGTGCCATTTCATCAAAATGTGCCTCCATAGCCGCGAGCTTGGCAGGTTGGGTTTCAGATACAGTAACTGCACTGGAATGCCCGGTAACCAATTGTAGCATAGATGCTGCGGCAGCAAAAACTAGTGCTATTCTAAGTCCGGCCTTGGCAAAATCAACATGTTTATTTTTGAGTAAATACCAGGCACTTACGCTGATCACAAAAAAGGCGCCAGTCTGCCACGCACCCATAATGGTATGACTCAGTCTGTCAACGGTTGAGGGATTAAAAAGCATGGCCCAAAAGTCTACAATCTCTGCACGTGCACCATTTGCTGTTTCAACAATATGATAACCTGCCGGAGTTTGCTGCCAAGAATTTGCAACAACAATCCAAACGGCACTAAAATGCGCACCAAACGCTACCATAATAGTTGAAAAGAAATGGGTGCGGGGTTTTACCTTGTTCCACCCGAACAACAAAACAGCCAGGAATCCGGATTCCAGGAAAAAAGCAAAAATACCTTCAGCCGCAAGTGCGCTGCCAAAGACATCACCCACAAAGCGTGAATAGGTTGACCAGTTTGTACCAAACTGGAACTCCATCACAATACCAGATGCAACACCCAGAGCAAACACAAGGCCAAAAACTTTAACCCAAAAACGGGTCATCCGGTGATACAACTGATTTTTGGTTTTAAGATACATCCCCTCCATAAATACCAGCAATAAACCCAGGCCGATAGAAATGGGAGGAAACAGATAATGGAACGCGATTGTTAGCGCAAACTGCAATCGAGAAAGATATAGCGCATCCATACATCACTCCTGTAATTTATGTGAAATTTAATGAATTTATTACAATTGTTATAGTATGAAAAACATTTGCAATAATCAAGAATTCACTGTTACATTTAAATTTTATTTCCTATTTTTGCAATATAAATCAGGGAAAAAATCTATAAATCATATTGTTAAATTTATACAGATCCAGCTTGATAAACTAATAAAAGGATTTTTATATGTGTGGTCATTTCGCCATAAACTATATGAGGCTCAAAAACCTTGTTGAAAAATATGGATTGGAACACATACCTCCCGAAGAACTAGACAAACTCTTTAGCACTCAGGATTTCTTTCCCGCACGAGGTGAAAACCAATCTAAAGTACCTGTTATTCTGGAAGACAATGGTACCCGTAAGATTAACCTCTTTCGCTGGGACATTATTCCATCATGGTGGAACAAACCCTTAAAAGAAAAGAAATTCAGTACCTTTAACGCCCGCTATGAGACCCTCACAGAAAAAGCTTCTTATAAATCCGCGTGGAAAAAGGGACAAAGATGCATTATTCCCGCAACTTCATTCTTTGAATGGCCGGACAAAAAGCTGGCCCCAAAGGACCAAAAAAGAAGTGAAAAGCATATTCAATTAATAGATCAGGAAATATTTTCATTTGCAGCGTTATGGGACATTTGCACATTACCGGGCAATGAACAGATCTATTCTTGTACATTGATCACAATTAAAGCCAATGAAACCTTGCTGCAAATCCCCCATACCCGCATGCCGGTTATATTACTTGCAGAGGACGAGGAAAAGTGGCTTTGCAAATCAACTACTGCCGATGAAGCGTTCAAGCTTTTGCGTCAATACCCGGCTGAACAGATGAACCTAGTTTGAAAGAATTGATATTATCTATATAATAACGAGGGGTCCATGAAAAAACTCTTTATTCTTTTTATCCTGATTATTGCATTGCCCGGTTTTTCACAAGGTATTATTATTGATCACAATTGTACTGATATTAACCAAATACCAGATAGCTGGATCAGTTTAGTAAAAGAACAACTCAAAGCGCATTATGCCCATACTTCCCACGGGGAACAAATTTATGTAGGGTTGGAGCGTTTATCTAATTCTGATTCTCAATTTGCCTTTTATCCTGACAATTGTAATATGCCGGTTACCGAAACTTTTCTCAGCCTTATGGATGGACAATTTTTAACTGGTTACTGCGAAACCTATATCACTCCCGATCTATATTGGGAAGGCAATAATGCCTTAAACATTACTCGTTCCGTATTACAGGCAAAAGATGTAAATATATCTGCCTGGGCCTGGTGTACCCAACTTGATTATTATTCAACAGCCCAAACCCAGATTTATCTGGATAATATGTCTCAACTGGAAAGCGAATTTCCGGAAATCACCTTTGTATACATGACCGGTAATGCCCAGTCAATGGAACAAAATCGGCTCGACAGAAACAACCAGATACGGCAGTATTGCATAGACAATAATAAAATATTGTTCGATTTTGCAGATCTTGATTGCTGGTATAATGATGAACAAAATATAATAAATAGTATCCCCATGGAGCACCCGCAATACAACGGAGATGAAAACGGCCACACCACCAATGAAAGCTGTGAGGTCAAAGGCCGGGCGTTCTGGTGGCTTTTGGCCAGAATCGCCGGTTGGGATGGCAGCAGGAACGAGACCGGAATTTCAAATAGAATCACACCAGACTCTTACAACCTGGATGCAAAAAACTATCCCAATCCCTTTTGTCAGCATACCACAATCAACTTTCAATTAGAAAAAGCAGAAAATGTAAATATTGAGATATTTAATCCCCTGGGACAAATAATAAGGACCCTGAATATTGGTAATCCCCATAAAGGCATAAACAAAATAACCTGGGACGGACTTGATCATACGGGGCAAATAGTCAATACCGGAATATACTTTTATCGGATAAATCTCGACAATAAAAAAGTTGTAAAAAAATTAATGATTGTAAGGTGAGATACCTAAAAAAAGGCACTGTAGAATTTACAGTGCCTTTTTTTAATATATTTTATCAACTGATGAGGCCCTTCTTCCCCGCCAGCTAAACTTTACTATTTCTAAAGCTTAATTCTGTTGGTGACAGGTCAAACAAACCGGATTACCCACAGCGTCATTATGACAGCTAACACAGGAATCGAGATCCTGAAGGGCTTCACGCGCGTGGCGGCCACCGGTAGTAAAGTTGGACCATCCTGCACTGGAGTGATTTGCAGGCATTACCATTTCCTGTTGATGGCAGTCGACACATGAGAGCAGTTCTTCATGACAGGTCAAACAGTTGTCCTTGTTGCCTTTGGCAAAAATTGCATGGTTGTTGACAAAATTCAACGGATGCACTTTGTGATCAAGATCATCTCCCTGATGACAATCCAGACACTGGTTCTCAGTATGGCAAATTGAACATTCCTGATCAGCTTGTGCGGCAAAACCGTGGGATTTTGTCCAATCCAATTTATGGTCAGCTGGCATCAGATCTTCAGTTTCTGCGTGGCAGGTAATACAATAGTCAGGCTGCTCTAATTCGGTATGACAATTCATACACGCACCCATATCAGGCAAATGACTGTCAAAAATATTACTGTTTGAGGCTACACCGGCATGGCATGTTTCGCATGCAACCTCATTTTCCACATGTGTCGCATGCGGGAACTTGGCAATATATTGCTCAATACGGGGATACGGAACCGCATTGTCAGGATCTTTGTGACATACAGTACAATCCGTATCTTCATCATGACAGGTATAACAGGTTTCCATATCCGGTAGCAGATTATGCATTGCCATTGTACTGGTATCTGCCGCAACGTGACAAGCAGAACACTCGGCCTCAACATCCACAGCATGGAACTGATGTGAAAAGATCAGTTCTACATTCTGTCCCAAAGAAACAGAAACCAACAGAAATAATGCTAAAATACCAATTATATATTTCATTGGAAAATCCTTCAATTACCATCTATACGTAATATGATTCAGAAAACGGGAATCATTTTCTGTGAATTTGTTATTCAACCATTGATATTCCAAATCAATGATCCAGTTCTTGTTGAGGCGATAATTCAAGCGCAACGCGTTTGCCAATTGATTATCATATTCATACAATTCTTCTGTTCTGTATTTCGAATAATCAAGATTGATTGACGCATAGAGATTTTCAATCACTTCATATGCATAATCAAACATTAGTGACAACTGATCACCCGCGTATCCGCTTTCATATAAAACACCGGCACTGGCATTCATACCGTTGATAGTAAAAAATACCTTGTTTGCGTTTCCGTCATCAAACTGGACCAGTTGGTATTGCGTACTGATATAATAATCTTTATAAAATTCGTAACTCAGCCCTGCATGATATTGTTTGTATGCCTTGGGTGAAAAAATAGAAAAAAACGAGTTTGTATAAATCTGGGGATACTGGCTTTTATACCTGAGGTTAACCGCCATATTTCCCAACAGCTCCTGGCGAACAGAAGCCATCAAGCGGTGCATGCGTTCATTTTGCATATCATAATGCGCCTGAACATTAAAATGCGTTTTATCAAAAGTATAATTGGTAACATTTAAACCGGTGAGCTGAAACAAGGTTGTATCAACATTGGATTTGTGCAGGTACAAAAGCTGCAGGTTGGTTGAGTACAGATTTTTAACATTAAATAAACCACCGGCAACAAAACTGTCATCCAGCTCATAGACTTTGAAAATACGATCAAAATGTGATTCTGTTCCGGCATAACCTTCAACAGAAAACATTTTATTGATCTTGACAGAGCCAGATAGACCATCGAGAGCGCCTAAAACAGTTCCAGGATGTAAGAACTGGCGTCCCAGCTTTAAATCCACACGGCCTAAAAGATCGTTGGCTTCAAGGTTCAAAGCATAAGCTTTGAAACGAAGATCGCTGTCTATGGTTTCGTTAAAATCTGTAAGCGCACGTACAGATGAATTAATACGGAACTTTTTATCAGCGGTTGCAAGGCTGAAACGCAAATACTGATAAGCCCGATTATGCTGCTCATCACTCTCGTAACTGTAAACAGAGTTCCTGACCTTTCCGTGAAATACCAGGCCCTGTGCTTGCAGGCACATACTTGATAACAGCACCAGAATTGGAATGATTTTTTTCATAATTTTTCCCGCGATATATTTGGAACCGCGCATATTTGATTATACTGAATGATAATATATAAAAGTCTAAAAAGCAACCCGAGACTGTAAAAAATTTCACAGTCTCGGGTTTTTGCAGAATTTATTTAACAATAATAGATGAATAATCGTCAGCTGGTGCAGAATATTTATGGCCGGCTAATGCATTATAAGCAAAACCATTTACACCATACAATAAGCTTTTTGCGTCATAACCCAGCATACGCAGGTAAGCAGTTACCTGAGCTGATGTTTGACCCGTATAGCAATAAACAACGATTGTTTTGTCAGTAGGCAGCAGTTTCAACATCTCTGCTTTCTGCAAAGAAGACTTGGGTGGAAAACAATAAGCACCCGGAATATGACCCGGTGCTTCGTATTCAGCCTGTGGCCAGTAGTTGATTACAAAATAACCGGAAGGATTAGCAAAAACATCTCCGGCAGAAATGGTCCAACCACTTGCACCTACGGATTTGAATTGTTCGATTATAACTTCTTCAGCAGTAGTCTGGCTGGTAGAAATTGATGGAAAATCATATTCAGTTGTAGTAGTAGAGACAGTAGAAACCAATTGTGCTGCAAATTCATCAGATGCAACCTGAGAGCTCCATTTGTCAGTACCATTTACAGAAGCATCTGTAGTAACACCACACATACCAAAAAGCAGATTCTCAGCTTCATAACCCAACAGATTCAGGATGCTGGTAGCAAAACTTGCAGTTTGACCGGTATAACATACGTTCAAAACGGTTTTGTCTTTAGTAATTGTACCATCATCTATTTTATCCATCAAACTTCCCAATGATACATTAATAGCACCTGTCAGGTGACCGGTTGCATAGTCGGCAGCTGAACGATAATCAAGGATCAATGGATCATTTGAAGCATCGCCATCAGCCAAAATCGGGAATACAGCAGAGATAGAAACATTCACAGCATTGCCACCGGTTGTGGTATAATCTGTAAAATATACATCACCAACATCTGTCATTAAACTAAATTCATCTACAGTTTCGGTTTCAGCAGGATTGTCATCATCATCGCTGCAACCAAACATGAACAAGACCAGTGACAAACCCAGTAACAATAAAAGTGTTCTCTTTAACATCGAGTTTCCTCCATTTTGTATTATTTGTTATTTGTTCTAGTTTTCATTTCGTGTTAATACATAATCCTTGTTTGCATCAACTTCTTCTTCAAACAAGTCTTCAAGCGTCAAGTAATAATCTGAATTATGACATTTTTCATAACAAGCTGTTGTACCGGTTGTATCTGTACGGGCTGTCCAACGCTGGATATTATGCGGTGTTGCATACTTCCAGGTGGGTTCAACATTGTAATTCGGCAAGTCTGCAATACCCCAGCTTGTATAGGTATCACGAGAAATTGGAATATGACGAACCGTTACAATATCATAATTCCGAAAGTCGGTTTTGATCGGGTTCTTGGCAATTTTGAAATCCATATAAGAACTACCGGTAATTCCCGCGCCACCGGTATGGCAGCTGTTACAATTCTTGTATTCCTGAGAGTGACATACCTGGCATGACAAGCCGCCATCATCTTTCCAGTGCGTAAGATGATATTCGTTAGCTTCCTTATCATCCATATGACAGTCTTCGCAACGTGTCATATCCTGGTCTTCATAACGGTGGGTTGCACCATCTGTTGAACTATGCATGGAGTTACCATCGTGACAGAATACACAGCGTTTCACATTGGGGATCCAGTGAACGTCTGCTCTCATGCCTTCATTCTCACCAAAGAATTCGGCGCCAACTCGGCTACCATGACATGCTGTGCAATTGTCTTTCATGGTCGGTTCACGCTGGAAGGTATGTCCGTCCAGAAAGCCGCCTTTTACGGATACTGGTCGTGATACGTGACACTGTCCGCAGCTTGCATGACACTTGCCGCATTCTTTGTTGAATTCGCCAACAATCATTTCATCACCAGAAATATCATAACCCAGGCGCTTTTCAATACGTTTGTAATATCCATCGAGATTTTTGTGCAAACTACCATTATGATCATTGGTAATTTCAGCATGACACCCTTCGCAATACACATCCGGCTGCATGCTGGGACTTGCAACAAAGTCGTTTACGTGGGCTTCTTCTTTTGTCTTTGCTTTGGCGTTACCAAAGTGACAAGCTGTACAGCCCAGTTTTCCATGTGGGGTACTAAGAAAAGATTCTTTAATTGAAACCATCTGCCATGTCTCCAACGGAGCCACTTCCCCGCCTCAGCCTTCGCCCGCATCACCCTCGGTAACTTCCTGAGGGGTAGCTACCTCCTTTAACAGATCGGTATTCATATGACAATTGGTACACCCATCTCCACCAATTGCCAGATCCATCTGGGTCTGATCGGGATATTTTTTTGTACAGGAAAACAGTACAAATAATCCCATCAGTAAAATTAAAAATCCTGTAATGTGTTGTTTCACTTTAAACTCCAGAGTTTTAGTGAATACAGCAGACATGTAATCTACTGTTTTTCATAATGTTGTAACTTTTAAACAGCATCTGCCGATTTTTGGAACACGAATGCAAACAGCGTACCAACCGTAACCTCAATAAAAACAACGAACAAAACAATCCCTATGAAACAGCGTGTTTCAAAAACACGGAACAAGCCTGTGAACAACTTTTAAAAACAGTAACTTATCGCACAAGGAACAAAGTGTTTCAAATGAAACACTTTGTGAAAAAATTCTCAAATCTGTTTCATTTATTTCAAAAAAAATAAAAATATTTTTGCCATTCTGTGTGTTCAATTAAAGATTAGCATGCATTTTTTCAGAAAAAATTGTACATTATACAGTTCTACGAAAACGTTTAAGGAAAGGAACCACAGTGTATTATGATATAACCCACCCCAAAGAACTGCTGACTTTGTTTATGCAGCGTGTATACAGATATGGAATGACAACAACTTCTGGCGGCAACCTCTCAATCCGGGATGAAAATGGAGATATTTGGATCACTCCCGCCGGTGTTGATAAAGGCAAGCTGGAATGGGACGATATTGTGCGCGTTAAAGCGGACGGTGAGATCAAGGGCATTCACAAACCCTCATCCGAGTTTCCGTTTCACAAAGCGATTTACGATAACCGTCCGGATATCCGTGGTATTGTGCACGCGCACCCCAGTGCGCTGGTGTCATTCAGCATTGCCCGGCAAAAGCCCTCAACCCGCATTCTGCCGCAAGCGGATGATATTTGTGGTAACATTGGTTACGCCCCCTATGCCCTGCCCGGCAGCAACAAGCTGGGAGAGCTGATTGCCCAGTCTTTCAAAGACGGTAACGACTCTATTATTATGGAAAACCACGGTGTGGTTTGCGGCGGCGGCAGCATAATGGAAGCGTTCCACCGATTTGAGACCCTTGATTTTTGCGCACGTCTGGCAATACGCGCAAATATTTTAGGACAATATCGAGAACTCACTGACGATCAGCTTGCATTGTTTCACCAGTCCAAGCATTACCTGGTAGAGTTTGATCCGGAAAATCGCAGTAATCGCGAAAAAGCCTATAGACGCCATATCTGCGAAATTGTACATCGCGCGTATGATCAGCAGATCATGAACAGCACCGAAGGCGTGGTTTCGGTACGGGTACATCAGAACACCTTTGTGATTACTCCCACCGGTGTTGACAGACGCTTGCTGGACGTTCAGGATATTGTATTGATCAATGATCGCAAGCGCGAGCGTGGTAAACTGCCCAGCCGCTCTGTACTGCTGCACGACCGCATCTATCGCGATCATCCCGAGATCAATGCCATCATCTCGGCCCAGGCGCCTAATGCCATGGCATTCAGCATTACTGACGACAACTTTGATACGCGCTCCATTCCGGAGAGTTATATTTTGCTGCGGGACATTCCAAAGATCCCCTTTGGAGACCAGTTTACACAGGAAGGTAAAATCTCAAAAATGCTCAACAAGAGCACCCCGGTGATTTTGCTGGAGCATGACGCCATTCTGACTGTTGGCAGCTCGCTGCTGGAAGCCTTTGACCGGTTGGAAGTAGCAGAATTCAGCGCCCGCTCCCTCATCGATGCCAAGAGCCTGGGCGGACTGGTCGCCATCAATGAAGATGAACTGCAGGATATTCGCAAGCATTTTAAACTGGAATAATTTCAATCGTTTCTGTTAGGGCGGACCTGTGCGTCCGCCGGATTGACAAATATTGAAAAAACCTTGCTATTCAACCAAACATTCTTATATTAAAAAAGGCCCGCTACTGAAAAAGTAACGGACCTCGCTTTAGGTAACATTGTTACCTTTGGATGTGCCGGGCAACGTTCCTCGCTAAAGGGTTGTCCGGTTTTTTTATTTTCAAGCTATTTTGCCTGCTTTTCATAACTTACCTCATAAGTACCATTTTTTGAGTAAGGGTCTGGTCCTGGTATTGCATACGATAAAAATACATGCCGGACGCTACGGTATTACCATACTGGTCCCGGCTGTTCCAGATCACCTGGTGCGCGCCCGCGTTCATGGTTGCATTGACCAATGTTCTTACCAAACGGCCCTGAATATCAAATATCTGTACTTTGATATGACCGGATTCCGGCAATGCGTATTGAATGGTTGTTTCAGGATTAAATGGATTGGGGAAATTGCTCGCGCTAAAGGTTATATCTTCCGGTACTATATTTTCAGGTTTGGGCACCTCTTTACCCATATCTTCCAGCTCTAATTGCGCGGAAAGCGACGTCATAAATTCGGGATAATCCGTAACAACACCACTAAACGCCTCAGCTGCCTTGGCTTCATCGTTCAAGTAATGACGATAGATTATTCCTTTCTGATAAAGCCCTTCACAAGCTATCAGATCGTTTCCTTCAACATTGCTCACCTTGTCCGCAAGTGCCAATGCCTCTTGGGTTTTACCTGCATCAAGATTGGCAATAATGAGCATATTTTCAATTTCAGGCTGAACGGTGCTATAACCTTTATCAGTAGCAAGAGAACCCAAATATGTTACTGCCGATTCCGGCTGCCCTATTGTTCTGTAACAATCAGAAACCTGTCCGGCGGCCAGTAATGCCGATGCAGACCCGGGATAATCATCCACTACCGCCTTAAACATAGATATGGCGGATTCATACTCTGTGTTGTATTGCTTGGCGCTATATTCGCCCCTGGCTTTATAATCATTCAGCATGTTTTTACGGATATTTTTCACAATAGCGGCTGCCTGCTTGTAAGCTTTAAAACCGGCCTCGTTACGGATATTCACAACCTCACCCTGGGCAAAGGTTTCCGCCATCATGTCGCGTGGGGCCGCTTTGATTAAACCACATTCCACCCAACTGTATGGGTAATCTACATTACCGCTGGTGTAATCATCCGGGTCGCCGCTGAAAATATTGTCATCATCTTCCGCGTCAACATAACACCCCGTATCTGCAAAAATATCCAAATCGGTTTGGCTGCAAAAATAAGTATCTTCAACATATGCTTCTGAAGAATTTTGAGCAAAAATACCATATATCTTGTTGGTAATATAACTGCTAACCACATCCGGATAAGACGAGTTGTGCGCGTATATCGCGTAACCATAATGGGGACTAATATTGGAATAAAACCGGTCTATGTACGGACTTGAACCAATTGCATTAACACCATAATAATCGAGATGACTGCTTTTAACTTTGTAAATCAGGTTTACTGCACCACCTGTCACATTAATACGTCCCTGTACAAACAGGTCTCGAAGTATGGTATTGCTATCACTACTGTACCAAACCGGTCCGGTTACGGTTGTTACATCACGCCCCGCACCAATTACATCTACGCCGGATTTCATTGAAATATTCTCATTAAATATTCCGGAATCAATGACAATCTCTTGACCATTTCTTGCTTTTGTCATAGCTGTTGCAATTGTACTAATATCATATGGTACTTTAATTTATATATATATATATCTGATTCCATTAATATCATCAGAAGTTAAAGATCTTTTCTTAGTTTCTTCAACAACTGAATAACCATACATTGTTTTATCACTATCACTACTATCATATAAATCAATTAAACGCAACCAATGACCTATCTCATGAGTAGCAATATTTGCTACATCCATACAGCCAGTTTGTGGTGGTGTTGTTGTACTCCAATTATAAGAGATATTATTAAATACAATATCCTTTTCTATTATTGGATATTCATCATATCTTGCTGACATAGCGATTGAACCATATGCATACCCCCAACTCAAACTATTAACACCATCTTCTTGAAATGTGTAATTACCAATTCCATCATTCTCAAATTCTATCCAAGAAGATGCAGCACTTTCCCATGTGGAAAAAGCTGCATCAATTACAGCAATCGCTCCTGCAGGTGCATTGGATGTATTAATTTTATATTTAATTGGCATATTTGAATGTAACCACCTATTTCCCTCATCGTATGAATATGGGAAACATATTGAAACGATAAAAATTAAAAAAATTATTGATAAAAAAAATTTTTTCATCCTACCATCTCCCTAAATACTATTTATTTAAATAACTTAGAATTTCTGAAACAAACTGATCTAAAGTGATATCTTTTTCTTTAACTTTACCATCTTCAATAATAAATTTCCCCTGAAACCAACCTGTTACTCTAAATGATTTTTTTATCTCTGGTTCTAAAAATACTATCACTTTTTCTCCTAATTTAAAATCAGGTGTCCCGTCAACAATAATATTCCTTTCATTATATCGTCCTCCAGGAATTAACAATTTGATTGAATCGTCAGGTAAAAACCCCTTAATTAACTTTTCAGGATAAATATGAACTATGGTAAAAATCATTTTCAACTGTTCATCATACCAGGGTACCCCCGATTTTTTTATTCGAGGGCTAAAAACAATTGGTTTTTGTCACCGGCATGATTATTACACTTTAATTTTCTGAGCTTTATATTGGGTAAAATGATCCTTAATGCCTTTGCCAGTTTATAATAAACAAACCCAATAAACTCGTTTAATTTCCTTCTATACACCAACGGAGCTTGAGATTGATCTAAAATATGTAAACAAATATTATCCAAATGACAATAGATAAAACTCATGACATTCCAAAACAGGGCATTAAAATTTTTTAGCGCAACATACCTTTTAAGGCAAATGTCTTCAAGATGATAATCATTTTTTATTTGACGATGTACCTCTTCAATTTTCCACCGGTAACCATAGCCTTCCATGGTAATCTCTATGGCCTCACGTTCAGTCTCTGCCGGTATAAAGCTTAAAAACCAGCTTTTGCCTTTGCCAGGTTCAGTGACTGAAATCAGCCATAATCCGGTATCCATTGGGCCATCCCCATACTGCTTTGGCAGATATACTTTACGGGCACCGCATTGAAAACATCGCTTTATCAGCCTGTTCCGGCGTTTTTTCTGCACGGTAATTTCAGTACTGGGACGGATTTTTTCGGCATATTTCTTTAAATTCTTCTTTACTCCTTGAACAAATATATCCCGGTACCCGGTTTGCCGTATTATAAAGTGTTGTTTTTGCTTAATCCATTTGTTCATCAGTTTGCTACGATCACCTCCGCGATCATAAACAACTATCTGTTCTCCATGAATATGTTCTCGAATCGTGTCCACGGATTCGAGGATTTTCTTGTTCTCTGAAATACCTTTGCCTTCTTCCTGATCCGTCGCCCAAAGCGTACTCACCAGCGGCATGATGGATGTTCCGGTTTTATCAACTCCAATGATATTCAGTTGCCAATATCCATTTCCCAGTTCTTTGGTGCTGCCATCATAAACACGATCAAGCCCTTCCATCTTTTCCGCATAAGGCTTTATTATATCACTCATATCTGCTATCAAATATCTGGAATCTGAAAATCTCCTCTTATTTATTTTCAGATGACTAATGGTTAATTCTCTGTCAAATCCTGGTCGGCCCAGATGGTTTGACATTCGTTCTGTTGTCTTTTTTAGGCTCGTCTCTTCCTTTAGGGTTGATGCGATTTTATTTAAATGTACATGTCCCGAGCATAATATCCCATAATGCATGTCTCTGATAAATTTATAGTCCGGTCGGTTGAATTCTGCTTGATATTTCGCTGTCACTTGATTAAGTTTTACTTGGACTCGTTTTGTGATGTCCATGGGTTGCCTCCTATATTATGGTCTGTCAACTATAATGAGGCAACCTTTTTTTATTTTTACAAGCTTTTTTTGCTTCTATCTCCATTATTTTTTATTACTTACAGTAATATGATTTGTGATTTTTCGGGGGTGTCCTGTTCATCATACTCATAGTCAATACTTTGTACTAAACCAACAACTATCAAATCAGACTTATTTGATAACTTCTCAGTGTCATATTTTTCGAGAATTGTTGCGAAAATCGTATTTGAAAAAAAACAAAATAAAAAAAATATTTTTAGTTTAATTTGTTTATTCATAATAAAATACTCCTTGTTAATTAAATAGAATATTTTCTTTATTAATTGAACCATAATTTATTATTTTTATCTTATCATCAATTGACACCTCACTTCCTAAAACCTGATGATCTCCAGTAAAATTAAAATTGATACTCTTGCTTTTCTCCACTTTCAACTCTTTTTGTTCATATTTTAATAAAATTGTTTCGTCAGGTTCAATTGCTTGAATTACAATGTTCTGATCATTAAAGTTATCAAAATTGATAATACCAAGAGAATCTGGATAGCTATAAATAGGTTTCATATTACCAGTTTTTCCACTAAAAGTATCTTGTAATTCCAACTCTTGGATTACTAATAATTCACATAAATGATCTCCTATAAATAATGTATCTGTATAAATAAAAAAAGTTAGTTGATTTTTTTCATTATCATATTTATATATTGGAAAATCAATAAAGAGTTCAACACATGACTCGTCTCGGCATCGAACTGTCATATCTCTTTTTATTTCTAATAATAATATCGAGTCTTTAATATTACTGGGTGTTGTTGAAACATCATTAACATTATCACAAAATAAACAACAAAGACAACACACTAATAATTTTTGAGTTATTGTCAATAGTTGTGGATCAAAAAGCGTATCCATTTCATAAAAGTTAAGCTGCCAACTTAAACAATTCCTGATTTTCCGGTTCACCATTCACAAATTTTTCTCCTTTAATCACAAATGGTATCCACTTGTACCCTCTCAAACGCCGCCACCGTTTTTCCGCTTCTTTAGCCAGTTTAAAAACCATAGTCAAAGTCGCCTGACTTGAACCGCAGCCCTTTGTTCTCCGCGTCCTGAGTCTCACTGTAGCAAAGGTAGATTCAATGGGATTCGTGGTCCGGATATGCTGCCAATGTGAATCCGGGAAATCATAAAAAGTAAAAAGTTGATCATAATCTTTTACCAGACAATTAACAACTTTGGGATACTTGTCTTCATAAATTTTGATAAATCTATGATAAGCGATTAACGCATTTTCTTTGGTCTCAGCCATATACATTTCATGAATAAGCGATTTGGCATTTGTCTGCGCACTTTTCGGTAGCTTATCCAATATGTTGGCTGTCTTGTGGACCCAGCAGCGCTGTTCACGAGACTCGGGATAAACTTGTGGCAAAGCTTTCCAAAAACCGAGGGCACCGTCTGCGATTGCCAGTTTCGGTCCCATCTCAAGTCCCTGGTCCTTTAACTCCAACAGCAGTTCTTTCCAGCTCAATTCGCTTTCTCGAAAGCCTTCTTTGACCGCCAAAAGCTCTTTTCGCCCATATTCGTCCGCTCCAATAATCACTAAAATACAAGGATTTACGCCTTTCAATCGAACATTGAAATAGACACCATCGGCCCAGATGTATACATAGTGTTTGCCGGACAGATCACGCCTGGCCCATTGCTTGTACTCTGACTCCCATTCTTCTTTCAAGCGCACAACCGTGTTGGCTGAAAGTCCTTTGACTTTATCTCCAAGTATAGCCGACAATGCAGCCGGGAAGTCCTGTGTCGAAATGCCCTTCAAATAAAGGGCAGGTATCAGGTTATTCAGGCTGGGTGTCCGTCTCAGGTATTTGGGTAGTATCTCACTTGTAAAGCCTTCTACGCCATGTTCCTGCCGTAATTTCCTGTCATCCACTCGCGGCTGCCGGATCGTTATTGGACCTGAACTGGACAATATTGTGCGCTCCGGCATGGAACCATTGCGTACGGCCAGGCGGTGACCTTGTTCATCTCTGTGATTTTTATAGCGATCAAGGTATTCCTGAACTTCGTTTTCTATGGCTGCTGCCAATATTTGTTGCGCTCCATTTCGAATAATTTCATCCAAACTTTTATTGAATGTTGTGGTTTCTGCTTGCAGTTCTGACTTTGTTGTATTACCTTTTTTCATAGCGTGTCCTTTTTGGTTTTATCTTTTTTCTTGGTCGAAAAAAAATACTTAAAAACTATAGGATACGCTTTTTTATTTATTTTTTCAAGTCATCCACAACATTAGAATATAACTCATAATTTTTTCATAATACCACACCTTAGATTGTTATCGTATTTATAGAATTTATCTCTTCAATTAATAATATCTAATTGTTTCACACATAATGTTTAAAAATGGAAAAATTTTAGTTTAGTACATTATGCTGCTTTTTGTTTGATTGTTTGAATTGCGCTTTGATAATTTGTCCAGTTTTGTTTCATACGTTTCTGTTTGGCTATTTGTATCTTTTGTTTTCGGGACTTGATCAGTGAATCTGCCTTACCAGTATATTTCAGCCATGGCGGTACAAATCCTATCCCGGAATGATAGCGTTTGTGATTATAATATTCAATCTGTTCTTTGACAAGTTCGCACAGATGATTAAAATCTCTGGCATCATACGGATCTATCAACTCTCGCAATGTCCGGTGATATCGTTCGATCTCGGCATTTTCGTTCGGACAATGTGGATGTATAAAACGGTGTTCCATTGGGCTGTTTACAAAACATCTTTTGTACTCGCTGCTAATAAAACAACTGCCATTATCTGATTGGATAACCTCAGGCTTTTTATTTGTTACCGCAAATGCTTCCAGGGTTGCCTCCTTAACTGTGTCACCTGTCATGCTGCTGCAAAGTTTGTAATATACAATACATCGTGAAAATACATCCATGTAAGACAATAGATAATAATCCCGATTTTTATACCGGACCACCATCAGATCGGTTTGCCAGACTTTATCGGGGCCTGTCAATCTGGCATGAGTATCCCAATATTCTCGCTTTGGTCTCGGCTGGCGACGTACTAACAGATTGTTTTCTCTAAGGATGCGATACACGCTCGATGGACTCATAAAAACGATGTTTTCGTCAATCATGCGATACGCCATTTCTCTATGGTTCAGGTCCGTATGGGAAAGAGCATAAGATATGACTTTGGTCTTTTCTTCGTCAGTGATCTTGTTTATCTGGATTTTCAACGAACCTGCTTTTCCTTTTGGAGCCGGATTGAATGAGTAAAATGAATTGAGGCTGATGCCCCATTTCCGGCATATTGATTCTTTACTCCATCCGTATTGGGCATAGCGCTCCAGCATCCCTAACAGATCCATTCGCGTTGCAATATCCAGATGGCGGTAGCGCTTTATTTGCGCAGTTTTTTTTTGAGCTCTAACGCTTCTTCAGTAACCACCGCTATGATTTCATCCTTGCGTTTCAGATCTGCTTCCATTTGCGAAACCTTGCGTTCCTGAGCTTTGGACATCTTGTGGAATACCGAATCCGCATTCTCGATCATCTGTCTCTGCCAACCATAAAATTGAACCTCACTAATCCCTTTTTGGCGACAATAGGCGGCAATCCCGTCTGGTGACTTGAGACCTTCTAACACTGTGCGTACTTTGAACTCTGATGTATACTTTTGTTTTGGCATGGATTTTTTGCTCCTTTCTTTTACAAGATAATAATCCATGCACTAAACTAAAAATATTTTATTCTTAAACTTTATACGGAAACACTACGGGTTTATAATTACAAATTAATATAGTTATTATCTTTTCATTCATGATTATACTAATCCTGAAATAATAACTTTGGGATTAAATCGTGCTGGCCTGTAATGTCAATTGCCCAATAAGCTCTATCTCTGGTCTTTACAAATGTAACCGGCATTGGATCAACTGATTCCACATTTGAAATTGCCGGCACCTGAACTGGCGGTGTGATGAACGTAGCAACATCATTCTCTTTACCGGTATAGCCCCAATACCACAAGCTGCCGTCTCGTTTAATTGCACAATTATAATTATAGTTGGCATGAATACTTTGAATGTCACTCAAACTCTGAACCTGGATAGGAGTGCGTTTATCAATTTGCGTTCCATCCCCCAGATCACCCAAGCTGTTCCTCCCCCAAGCCCAAACCGTTCCGTCTTTTTTTAACACCAGACTATGACGACCATAAACCTGTTGAATTTGTTTGATATCATCAAGTGTATTTGCAATTTCAACATCTCTAGCACTGGGCAACAATGTTGGCTCTAGCTCAAAAACCTTTCCAAATCCGGACAAGGCCATTCCTTCAGAAATCTGACAAATATTTGTTAAGCTTTTAATACGCTCAGCTTTGATCCATCTTGATGGTTCGTGATAATCCCATTTAATTTGCCAGACAGAACCATCATTACAGAGCAGTTTAAAATTATCAGTTATAATATCAATTTGTACAACATTTTTTAATTTTGAGATAATAACAGGCTCTGTTATATATTCACTATAAAAACGAGTAGAATTGTGCCCCCAATACCAAATATTTCCATCACTATCAGCAGCAAGGGCATGACCGTAATGCAGATCCACTGCTGTAATGTTATTCAAATCCGGTATTTTGCGGGGAATTGCTTCAAAATTATCATCAACCAAACCATTCCCCAATAATCCGGTATAATTGTAACCCCATATCAAAAATGAGCTATCTGCACATACAACCGCAAAGGTTTCAGCAAAAGTGGCTATTTGTGTACGAAAGCCCACAGGTTGGTACTGCCATCCAACAATCGTATCTTTATTACGAATACAATCGAAATAAACCAAATTAACAATTAGTAATACTATGATTATCAAACTTTGCTTAATCTGCATAATAAAAAACCCCTTGATTTCAAATCACGTAGATCTAGTATGACGGTTTATTAACCGAATAAATTGATATACTCACTTAAAATATCAGAGTCCCCGTGAGTCGCCCCGAAAATTGAAATTTTTACTTCTAATAATAAAAGATTTGCTTCTCTTTTGAATAATACAAAAAGAAATAATCACTGTCAAGTAAAATCGCAAAACTCGCAAAAAAAAACGAAAAACTAAAAATATTTAATTATAGTCGTAAAAACTGTAAACCCCTGTCAAAACATTCTACAAATCCTGATATGGGCTTTGATTTGTCCATCCCAATCTTGCCCCAAACAAGGCACCCACTGGTTACAAGGCTCTACCTTGTAACCTATTCCCCAAGTCCCCTACCCCATATCCCGCAATGCATAAATATAAATCGCAATCAAAATCGTTTCTGTTAGGGCGGACCTGTGCGTCCGCCGGATTGACAAACATTGAAAAATCCTTGCTATTCAGGCAAACACTCTTAAAAAAAAATGATGGGCTTTTCTTTAGCTGGTATTCTCCTTTATTCTTTCAACCTACCGTGGATTACCAGATTATTCCTATAATCACAGAAAAATACGTCCTTTTCGAGCAGGACAGCATCTGCAATATTAATCTCTAATTGGGGGAATGAGTAAATGTACTCGATATCTGTACCGTTATAGTGTGCAATCCCGTCAGTCATCCGGATGAATTGATCGTTTTCATGCCTTCCCCAAAGATAATTACCGAAATTATCTAAATTAATAGAGTATTGTTTTACAAAAGCTCCATCAATATACCTGCAAATATCGTGGCCCATAATAAAAAAAACTTTGCCCTGGATATCACACAGATGTATACCTTGGGTCTGCGGCCCCGAATACATTTGTCTTAGCTTGTTATCTTTAATTTCATAGAACTCGAGCCCCCCTCCACTCCTTATATATTTGGTAGAGAAAACATAGACAGACTCCCGTTCCTTTCGAACGACATGAAACTCGGAATCAAAATCTGCCCTTAGAACTTCACGCCAGCGCTTGCCGTCATAGTGTAGCACAAAACCGCGAAGATCCGTAGTCTTACCGTCAACAAAAACAATTAAACCACACGCATAGATGTCCTTCGGATTCGCTCCCCAGATGTCCCTCACTTCCATTAAATAAGACCCTTCCACATCATATACATAGTTCTGAGTCCACCTGACCCCGTCATAATGCCAGATTGCAGCTCCACCAACACCCCAACCTCCCTGGCCGCCCAGCCATATATTATTGGCGCTAAATCCCCAAAGTGTGTAGCCGCCAACATTTATGGCTTCTTTCGTATAAGGCGTCCATTTGACGCCGTCATAATGCTGGAGCCTGTCCTGGTAAGAACCGACACCACCAATCGCCCAGACATCATTGGGTGAAGCGCCCCATACCGAGTCAAGATAATTCATCGGCATATTCAGCGTATCTACTTCCCACACATAATTCCGGCTGCCCGGTTTTAATTCTGTAACAGAAGTGGGGGCCTTTTTGCAAAATATTGATATTGCAATCATGAACAAACATACAAAGTAAAGGTTCTTTCGCATATACTCCTCTAGTAAAAAATTATTACAGTTGATCAATATAAAACATTATAACTCAAATTACAGATTTACCATCAACATAAATGAGTCGTGATACGAAAATAAAACTATGAATAATAAAAATAATCAAGTTTTTAATAACTTTCTCACCCGGTACATCACCGAGTCCCCGTGAGTCGCCCCGAAAATTGAAATTTTTACTTCTTGTACTATAAAGATTTGATTCCCTTTTGGATAATACAAAAACTAACAGCATTTGTCAATAGAATTCCAAAATCATGAAAAACTATTTCCAATATACTATCCCCCCACTGATTACAAGGCTCTACCATGCAACCTATTCCCCAAAGTCCTCAATCCCATATCCCGCGAAACATAAAAAAGCATTGTGATCAAATGCTTTCTTGCCAAGTTAATACAATTTATTTATTGTATATGGGTGCTCAATATATACTTTATTAGTAACTGTTTTTGTAATTAAATCCACGGTATATAATAAATTACTATCGGGACAACTTATTAGTAAAAGATTTTCATCATGCAGCACCAACAAACGAGAAACACCTTCTATTTTTCCATCAAGAACCAGTTCTTGTTTTATTGTATAATTTTCTGTGTTAACATCAATGATATATAAAATATTACTACCACCAATACGATATACTTCTTTCAAGTCTGAATGATAAGCTAGATGAGTAGCAAAATTGTTATAGTTACTAGGAAATACCAAATCTGAAAAAATTAATCTTTTGGTTGGCAAATGATAACTTCCAAAATATTTTTCTTCAAACCGTTTTTTAATTTTTATTATTGCCAAAAAAACATATTCATTATTCTCATCCGGTACTATATTATAAAAATAAATACTATCTTGATTACTTGTATTTAAGGTATATAATTTCTCTCCTAGTTCACTATTCACGTTATATACATCAAGTTCACTATAAGAATTATCTCCCCCCCAACTTTTTAACAATAGGAATAAAGAATTATCAATTGATTTAAAAAAATGGACGCCCATTATAGGGCCATAATACGCAAAATCATTCATAAATTCATAGGTATTAGAAAGAAAATTGATTTTGTGCATACCATCAGAATGGGTAAAAAAATAAATCAAATCCGGTTTATCATCTATATACGCTGCTGATATTCTTGGTGCTGCTATAGCAGATAATCCGGTAAATATCTCTGGTAAAAAGTTTTGATTTTCCAGATCAAAAATATGCAGTGAAAGTTTATAATCTGTATTACCCGGAAATATCAAATATCTATTATCGGTCGATAAACAACAGTTGTGAATTATTGTATTTTCTGTTAATGGAATTTCAATTTCCTTAACAACTTTATTTTCAACATAATCGTAAATATAAAAAACACTTTTGCGATTTGCATGTATAGCAACTCTATTTTGCTTAGAAAAAGAATAATCTGTTTCAATTTCAACAGAATTTGTTATTTCAGATTTATCACGAATACAATTAAACGGGGAAATAAGGATTATCAAATTAAATATTAAAATTGATTTTAAGATTCTCTTCCCAACATTTAACATGTTATACCCTTTCATTTGCAGGATGTATAAAACAAAAAAATCAATATGAACACTTTATACAATTAGCATCAAAAATAATTTTAATCCTAAAAATACTGAACGATTCAAGTATTCTAACCATTATAATAATAAAATAATATTGTCTCACCCGGTACATCACCGAGTCCCCGTGAGTCGCCACGAAAATTGAAATTTTTACTTTTAATAATAAAAAGACTTGCTTCCCTTTTGGATAATACAAAAACTAACATCATTTGTCAATAGAATTCCGAAATCATGTAAGAAACTTTTCTCAATCTACTATGTGCAATAAATGAATTACTCTTTTTACTTTTACCATACTTTCGAATTTAACTTTTTTTTATCTGGAATAATTGCCCGGCTCCTTAAAAGTGCCGGGCAATTCATGGTCGTAGCCCCTTCAATACTGGTATCGAAGAACAAGGTATAAATTATGGTAAAATGTTCTTGCTGTTCTGTTTACAAGGCTCTGCCTTGTAACCTTTCAATATACCGAGATCATCTTTACCCCAAATCCCGAACCAATCCGGATTCCAGTGGACCCAATAACAGTTCGTGTTGCTTTCCATCCATTTGTACGGTAAGCTTTTGCTGCTGTTCGGTCAGGTTCCACACCAGCACGGCTTTGGCTGTGGGGTACCAGGCGCATACTGCCGGAACATCCTGCACAATAAATGGAGTCTGTTTTAATTGCGGTAGAATCCGGGCTTTAAGCGCAAACATCTCTGGCAATGCTTCTTTTATTTGCTCGAGTTCAGAATGCAATCCCTCAGCAGGCTGTGCAATGAAACGTGTTCCGCTCCCGAGTTCCTGATCCGTAAGATAAACAGCATCGGCTTTTGACAAACAGGTCCAACCATCCTGTGGCAGATTGTCACACAGCTCAAACGGAATTCCGGCAGCCAGCCACAGACTGAAAGGCTTGTCTTTTCCCACATATCGTTCTGGCAATCCCCGCCAATGTTTGAACGGCCCCTGGGGTTTGTGCCCCGCCAAAACAGAATGAAATTCAGACTGTGTTTGCATTGCAGGTTTTAATGTTTCCCAATATGAAATCGGATAAGGCTGCATTCCACTCATAAAGCAGGTATTCCTTACATCCGCAATAGTAGAAACCGTCAATTTTGCAGCTACATTTTTTGCAGAGAGGTTATCATGCGGAAAGGCTGTGGTCTCACTCCAGGCGAGCTCCGGCTGCGCAAATCGTCGATGAAACAGTGCGCTGTAAAGCTCGTCGGTTTTTCCTTTAACACGGCCAAAGGATTTATCATCAAACATTAACTCACCCACCCGGAAAGGTACATTCGTATATTCATCCAGAGCAATTCCGGCTTTTTCAGAACCGAGATACATTACCATGATACCCAGGTTCTGCTCTCCTATGACTTGCTGCTGCTGGCGAAAACAATTTGTTAATTGAGATGTTGTAAAATCCACCCAGGATCTCAGCAGAGGCGTAAACCGTCTTTGCTGTGCATCATTTAGCAATTCATTCCAACGACTTGCGGCATATCCATTACTGTTTAAAAACCAGTCACGATGAAAATCACAATAACATCCGCCAATCTGTCCCGGACCTGTAGCCAGACGAAAATCATCATCCAAAAGTATTGTAGAAAAACCAGCGTCTTTTAACTCTTTGACGGCTTGCACATTTTCAATCGTAGCGGGTTTGTGCAAAGAGGTACCGGAATATTCATGCCCGTCAAAATGCACTGCGGTCTTCCAATGCATAGGGGGCGTTAAAGGGAAATCGCCGTCTTTGGAGCCCAGCGAATCACCGGGATGCCCCAGTGGAATATTGATAATCAGGGCCTCCATGCCCAATGCATTCACCCGCTTTCGGGCATTGACCAGTTTTTCTATACTTACCGGCCAATAACCATAGAAAAACGCGCCAATCAATACAACCTTACACCCGGCATCCGCAATGGTTGCAAGGAGCTCAGGATTATTTTCAATGGTATCCACAGACAAACAAACCTGGTAACTGCGAGGTGAAGCATTATTGGACTTGCAAACCGGAAAAGCCATAACACCCAACACTGCTGTAGATGAAGCTAAAAACGATCGTCTTGAAATTTTCATTATTTTGTCCTATTTAATTGATTTATTAGCATACCATACAACACTTGTAAAATTGGCAAGTAAAGTTTATACCTTGCACTGCTCTAAAATCTCTGCGCTGACCCAGTAATACTCGCTGTCGCTTTGAAAGATAATGTACATACCATCAGGTGTAAGACAGGGAAAGCGGCTGGGCTGGTCGAATTGCATCATTCTGTTCAGGTTGACCGGTTCAGTCCAGGTATCATCCGCGTTATGGAAACTGACAAACAACCGGATCGCCTCTTCTCCTTCCCCCTCACGGGTAGAGGCAAAAAGCAGAAACGATTCGTCCGGTGCAATAAAGGATGTATAATCCAGTGCTGGGGTATTGATCATCTCCGGCAACAGTTCGGGTTCCATAAACGTGTCGTTCTTGTATCGACTCTTGTAGATTCCGCGGTTCAACATACCCTTTTCATAAAATCCAGTAAAATAGAGATTACCGTTATGACTCAAAGAGGGCTGCGATTCAAGCTTGGGTGAATTGGGCGGCATTGGCAGGGTTGCTATCGCTCCCCATGTGGTGTCCATTTTCTCGACACAGCAAATATCCAGCGAGCCGCATCCGGCTTTGTGGGACAATTGAAAGTAGATTCTATCAGGATCGGGTGCATAAAACGGTGCCTGCATATTTCCTGCTGCAAATGACGCTATCTGTGGAGCAGACACACCGGCATCTTTTTGTTTTATATGGAAAATTCGCGGTGGAACAACCGGCCAGTACACCTCTTGCGCATCATGAGAAAAAGTGGGGTACCCATGCAGCATGTATCCGGATTGGTTAAATACATGGGGAGCAAACCGCTCCGGCTGAAAGCCGGGCGGCTGCTGATTAAAATAATTAAAAGGTTTTTGTATTTCAGAATATTGGTTACAACCGAAAAATATAAATATGCTCAAAAAACAGTACGTTGCCAGATATTTCATAACACTCCTCCTGCTTTTCTAGAACATGATACGGACCTCCCGTCCGTTTGAATGCTTGATACGCACAACACCATCATTTCCGCAAGGCTGCCAGGTCCAGCCATTTCCCGGTTCGGTAAGCATAGCCAGCGGCTTGCCGTCGACAGTAACCGCTTGAGGTTGCTTGTTCAACTTTAGTGTTTCTATCGAGTTGGGCAAATATGTGCGGTATTGGATCTCTGCATTCTCGTATTTAATTGACTGCACCAGACTTGAAGAACCCAGCAGATGATTTTCTCCTGCCGGCGCCCATTCGGGAACAGCCTGCATGCCGTCAAAAAAGTGTTTTATATAATCACCATAACCATCCGAGAACCAGGCGCCCAGCCAACGCGGCCCCACCGAGACGATTCCATCATTGTCGCAGCAATAGGTCGCCCAGTTGAAATTCTCAAGCGCTTCGGTTTTATAGGCTTCAATACCGGTTTTTGCATACCACATGGCGCACACGGATGCATATCTGGCGGTGTGGCTGCCCATTGGTTGATAACATATCAATTGCTCGCATTGCGCGTTATAGCCCATGGAACCATCAGTACCAAATACACTGTCACTCCATTTTAACAGCGCGGATACATTTTCTTTGTAAAAAGGATCATATTCCGGGTGCTGCAACAGATATCTTGCGGTTTCAATTGCGGTTACCTGTACACGATTGCTATTATCATCATCAATGGGACAATCTTCAAAGTACCCTTTCCAGATAAAGGTTTTCATGGGACCGGATTTTGAGAACAACCAGTTCCAGGCAACCTCCCTTGCCTTTTGAAAATTTTCAAGCTGTACCGGGGATACATCAATATAATCTTTGATCCGATCCAGATCATCAAACAGCATGATTGGCGGCAGCACATTTGAGCAATACGATTCCACATCCTCACCGGTTTTACCATTCACGCGATACGGCCAGGGCGATTTGTGGATATCCCCTTTTATTACATTTTTAGCCAGCGCGCTTGCGCAGGCAACTGCCGCATCGAGATATTTTTTATTTTCAGTCATCTGGTAAAACTGCAGATACGCAACACCCATCTCACCTATTTTGTCCGGTTCCAAAATACCGGGTCCGTCGCCTCGGCCTTCATCCTGCCATTGGGTGCCGCCGGCATATACGGTTTCACCGGGATCACTGCTGGCATAAGGGCAACTGCCCCACTTCCAGTCTACCGGGGTTGTACCGTATTCAATCATATGGTCCAGTATATCCTGCACAATTTGCAATACAGAATCATCACCGTAAAACGGATAATAGTCCACAGCAAGGCTCTGCGTTAATCCTGCAAACACACAAGCGGGATTATTGGGAAGCGTATAACGCGCAACCGTACCAGAGAAAAAATTATCATCGGTTGAGGGGTGTGGGAATTCACAAAACAGATAATATAAAGGTTTGCCGGTTTTAGGTTCTACCGGACATTTTGTTTTAATAAAATCTGTTGCCAGCTTTGCTACATGAGTAAACGCTGCGCCATCTGTTTCCGGCTGATACCAGGATAGCAGAAAACCATTATTATCTCTAACAATCTTGTGAAAGCAGAGTGAATCTCCCTTTGCCGCAAAAATGGGTTGAAAGGATAGAAAAACCAACAGGCACAGATACAACATTTTTTTCATAACGGATCCTTTATATATATTAACGAGTAGAAACAAGAATCCTTTGACCGTCTAAAAGTACTAAAATATTCCCAAACAAACAATATCAGGTTAGGCAAAATGCAGGTAAAACATTGTTAACTTTTTGCGAACATTATTATAATTCTTGTTTTTCCCAAAATACACACTATCTTGAATTATATCTTTTTAACAAAAAAAATAGCGAATGACGATCCACAATCCCGGAGGATGCATGAAACGCCGTACTTTTCTCAGAACCATGACTGCATCAGGTGCTGCTCTATCTGCCGCTCCCTGGCTAAAATGCAGCAGTTCCCCTGGTTATGAACGTATAATGCCGCATGGCAAAATGCCTGAAAAATTATGGGCACTCTCGCTTGATTATAAAACAGACTGGCAAACCAAAAATCTAACCACCTGTTTTCAAGGATTAATCAACAGAAACAATACCCGTGTCTATATTGTGTATCACAAACAGGACCAGTTCTGGCTAGACTATTACCGGGATGAATACAACATTGGATATGAAAAAGTAGATTCAATCAAAGATTTGTTCAAACTGTTTGCGCAAGAGATCTCGGGAACGGTTTTATACGACAATGCCCATCCTCATTCGTTAAACCTGGCAACTACCTACGGTGCATTGAACAACCTGCTGCCGGTAACCCGTGAACAACTCGCTCTTGCACAAGAGTTCGGACTAGAACAAAAAGCAGACATGTCAGACAAAGCGCCAGACCATCTGACCGCTTATGAATGGGCCAGAAAAGAACTTTTACCCAAGTGTAATAAAAAAGTAGTAGCCCAGCTGTGTATCCATGTGCCGCATTTTCCCATCTCTACCTTTACCAACCGTGATTATGTGATGGCCCACAATATTTTCTCATTTGACATGTCTACCTCTGAGCGGGACAAGGCGGACTATAACCTGATAAAAAAAATATACCAGGAATATCCAGAAGAAGCTTATGTAATCGGGTGGCATTGCGCGCGAGACAAAGAACATGAGGCCATTGCCCTGTCATCGGAATATGGTATATATGGCATGTGTAATCTCAATACCACAAACATGTCGGTACATTCAAGCATGCCGGTACCTGATCATAACTTTAAGCAGCGTCCGCTTGATAAAAAGAATTTAAAGGTAGAGAACAAGGTCTATATCGCATACATGACCACCGACGGTGACGCCGCCTGGTTTGTAGAGAACCATGTGGTCAAAGACTGGGCTGATCCCACTCGCGGAAAAATAAAATACAATTGGGGATTTATGCCGCTTGCATACGATTTTATGCCGGCGCTGGTAAAATATTATTTTGAAAATCTGGAGCCCATGGATTATTTTATTGCTGCCTCTTCCGGCGCTACCTATACGTATCCGCATCTTCATCCCGATCCGAAAAAATTCCTAAAACTGACCAACGATTATATGAAAAAATGCGGAATTACCGAGGTTCATATGGCAAACTGGAATGACCGGGATTGGTGGCAGGAAGCCGTGGTACCGGGATTTTACGAAACCCAGTGCGAAACCATGCCGGATGTGCAGGGCTTTATGAGAGGAATGGGAGAATCCGCATTTGAGAAGCATTTCATAGGCAAAGGCAAACCCGACATCTTTTTTGGAGAAGGCATTCACCGCGGGGATGATGTGTACAAGGTCTTTAAAGAGTTTATTGACGCCTGTCCCAACCGTCCTTTATTCATCAACTGTATTGGCAATCATTCGGTAAGCATGAGTAAAATCAAAGAAGCAATGGATCGGTTTCCGGCAGACAAAGTAGAGTTGGTACACATGGACGAGTTTATGTACCTGATTGATAAAGCGTACGCGGAAGGAAAAATAACGCAAGATCTGTATCCGCAAAAAGACAAACTCAAAGACATGCTTTCAAATGATGCAAAAGCTAAATGGCCGAATTTTCACAAGGAACTAAAAGCCC
The DNA here is from genome assembly GCA_963693055.1 of bacterium. GTDB lineage: Bacteria > Zhuqueibacterota > Zhuqueibacteria > Residuimicrobiales > Krinioviventaceae. Next base: position 1,122,705 of record OY843751.1, on the reverse strand, counting down.
TTAAATCCCAATACAAAAATGGAGAAACATCCTATATCAAATCACTCAAGGACACACTTTATGGTCTGGAAAAATCACCTGCCGCGGATATTCTGGCATTCATCACCATCTGGAATGGTATGACGCTGAACAAGCTCGCTCTTGAATCTCAAAAAATTTATGTAAACCACAAGCCCACAGCTACCAAACAATTTGTGAAAAAGTTTAGCAATATTCAAGACGTTAAACTTGCTACTGAACTTCAGGCATTATGGGACAACTGGCATCAGGAAAATTTCACATTCCAACAAGCTGTAAAATTAGCAGACCGCTTGCTGGCCCTTACAGAGCGCATCGACAAACAATACTTTTAAAATCCACACTCCTCGTGAAAATCACACGGGGAGTTTTTTTATATCTCGCCCAAGATGCATACAATTTTTATTGATTTTATCCTCTTTATAAACTATAATAATTCATACCCATATTTCAAATTAATAGAGGAAATGCGCTATGAATAGAAAACTTTTATGTATTCTGATCACCTTTATATTGCTCCCCCTGGCCCTCTCCGCCCAAACCGGCCAGGTGTTTGACGACCTTACCATGAACAGTATGATTCTGAACATGGAGCGCAAGTTTGCCATTTATCTCCCCCCGGATTACGAAACCTCACAGCGCTCATATCCTGTGCTCTACTTGCTGCATGGCGCAGGTGATGATCAGACCGGATGGATCCAGTTTGGCGAAGTATTGCGCATTACCGATAATGCTATCAAGGACGGTACCGCAACGCCCATGATCATTGTCATGCCCGATGCCGATACCGGCAGACGCGGATATATCAACGACCTTTCGGGAGGATGGCGCTATGAAGATTTCTTTTTTCAGGAATTCATGCCCTATGTAGAAGCAAACTGGCGCATCAAGGCAAAAAAACGCTATCGTGCCGTTGCAGGTCTCTCTATGGGTGGGCATGGAACGTTCACCTATGCGCTCCATCATCCCGAGTTGTTCTCATCTGCCTGTCCGCTCAGCGCGGCAACCGGACCATCCAGTGTGGAAAATCTAAAAGAACGTTTGGACCGCTATTCTCAGGTTAAAGACCATAAATACAGCGATTCAATACTAAAGGGCTATTACAGACGATACAGTTCCGTATACATGATGGCCAACATGCCGGTGGACAGTTTAAAATCCGTGCGCTGGTATATTGACTGTGGCGATGACGATTTTCTCTATGAAGGCAATTCGCTCATCCACATCACCATGCGTGAGCGGGAAATTCCGCACGAGTTCCGAATCCGTGACGGCGCCCACAACTGGACCTATTGGCGAGAGTCCCTGCCCCAGGTACTGAAATTCGTCTCGGACGCGTTTCATCAGCATTAATAATGTAATTCTTTATTGGTTACAAGGCTCTGCCTTGTAACCTCTTCCAATCTATCAAATCATTACAAGATTAAAACCGGGCCTTCGATACTCGATTGCATTCTCCTTTAGCGAATGCAATCAAACTCAGGCTCCGGTTACGGTTCAAGGGGGAAGCTGTCCGATTTGTCATAATACAAGACTCTAACCCCCTTACTGACTACAAGATTCCACCCTCACTTACTGGTTACAAGGCTCTGCCTTGTAACCTTAAAATTCAACATCACCACCCTGGCTTATACCAATCCATATTCTTTTTGCTTTTGCTGAATAAAAGCAACGCCTTCTTTTAAAAGCGTGTCGCCATTGGGTGCAAGTTGACGCCAGACCCAGGTGTTCATATTATCGGTACAATCCACAAAACTCTCCAAAGCGGCGTTCCCTTTATAATTCATTTCAGAAAGCGCTTTAAAAATACCGTCCCAGTCTACAAGACCGGTACCGGGTATACCCCGGTCATTTTCACACAAATGATAATGGATCAGATCATCACCCGCCAGTTTTGTAGCCGTATAAAAACTCTTTTCTTCAACATTCATGTGGTAGGTATCCAAATGGATTTTGACACTCTCGATCCCTATCATTTCCTTGAGATGCAGGGCTTGTTCGCAGGTATTCACCAGAAATGTTTCATAACGGTTTACCGGCTCTAATCCGATTTGCACACCCATATCCAGAGCAAGCTGCGCAACACCGCGCAAACTGTCTGCTGAATACTGCCAGTGCCGTTCATCCGGGCGCTGCTTGAGCGATTTTACATGCTGTGAATATATGACACCGGAAAAACTGGTGGCGCCAATAGCATGTGTCGCTTTTACACAATCATTGAGATATGCTTCACCTTTTTTGCGGATCTCCGGATCTTCGCTGGTTATGTCCGTATCTCCCAGCAACACGGTAGAGGTTACCGCACCCAGTCCAACGGATATTAATCGGTCCCTTATGGCATCTGCGTCAAAAGTATCCAGACACATCAAGGGGATCTCTATAAAATCCAGTCCCATTTCTTTAACTTTATCGATCAAATACAGTTCGTCATTGGTCCATTGTGAGCACCATGCATACGCGTGAATTCCCAGTTTCATTACTACCCTCCTTTTTCCCGATTTATTAAAATAATTACTTTTTTAAATTAATATTTATATTTTCAAATCCAAAAGTAATTTAACGGAATATTTAAGATGTTGCCCCAATATTATCTATTTACAAGGTTCTGTCTTTTTGCATGCTCCCAATAAATATAAAGGGTTGTGCTACAGCTCAAAAGAACCCAACACACATGATAACCTGCAATGGGACGAATGTCCCCAATCCAATATCTCTCGATACATGAATATGAATCGCGATCAAGCACTTTGTTGATTTATTATACTTGTCCGGCAATATAATAACACTTACTTTTTAAATCATGTCTATAGACCACAGAAAAAATTCAATAACCCATTTTGTTAATGTCATAAACTTTAAAATTATCAGGATCATAACCATACTTTTCTTTTATATCATCTAAAGAATCAATTTGTTTAATTATAATTTTGTCATCAATCAGTTTATTTTCACATATTTCTCCCATACTATACAAAATAATTATTTGTTCATCATTATTCATATTAATCCAGAGAGGTAATGTATGTTCGCTGATTTTTACATAATTATTTTGTGGAATACCCTTGTTTTCATCTCGAAATCCATTGACAATGTAATAGCCTCCAGCAGTATCATTACCATAGATATGATGTCGAACTATTGTTAAATTTTTATTAATCTTGGATTCAATATGAATAAAATCAATTTCATCCTCAAAATTAATACAATTTAAAATAATTAAAAAAAACACGCTTATAAAGAATAAAACACTTATTTTCATATCATATCCATAAAAAATGTTCAATTTGAATGATACATTATTTATTTCTATATCCATTTTTTTGAAATTGATGCGATAAAGGAGTTTCTCCATAAGGAGGTCCATCCATAAATCGGTTTGTAAGTTCCTTGACTATTCTTTGGATTCCATCTTTATTTAAAGTTGGATTTCCAGCGGCATTAAAAGCACCTGCAAAACGTAGTGACCATTTTTCAGGCATTAAACCAATTCTGGCAGCTACACCCGCCATATAATTTCCAGCATCACGTCTGGTCACATAAATACCTGGGTGAATTTGAGAACCACTATATTGATATGTCTTGGTTCCATTCTTAAAATCATAATATTCACCATTTCCCCCGTTTTGCATATAATGTATCATTGCTTGTATGCTTCCCATAGCAAAACTTTCAACAATATTGTCACTCCTTATAAAAGTATTACGAAAATCTTTTAATTCATTTGTTGATTTTGAAATCCAATCAGAGGCAGCAGTAGATCCAAAATCAATTTTACCAAATGGAGTTTTACCATCGCCATTTAAGGTAAAAGAATTCCACTCCATTGTTTCTCCCATTAAAGTTCCACATTCCTGTAAAAATGTACCAGAATAATCGCTACCAACATTATACTTATATACACCTTTACCCTTATTATCAACATGTAAGACATTTCCTGTACTATCTGTATATGTTGCTAATCCTGTTGGATCAGTATAGGCAATGGGATTATTGCCACAATAAATATATGGAGAACTGAATTCATCTAACGGGTCAACAGTGGTAAACCTTGCCAGACTCGCATCATAAAACCGGGCACCGAAATAGTCCCAGTTTTACATAAACATTGATCAATGCTGCAATCCTCAATAAACTAACATACTTTATCATCTTTTATGGGATGAACTTCCCCAATACAATATTCCGCGATACATGAATATGTATCGCGATCAAGGTAAATGATCTTTTCATTTTTTACTCCTTTGCATCGGTTAACTGTTTAACGAACTAAATTAGAAAGATATAAATAATTATTTCCCCCTCCTTTCTTTTAATGAAAAGTAGTACTTTTACATGTTTCCACAAACTCGTCACATTTCACGGTTATAAAGTAAACACCAGAAGCATACTCGTTTGACCAGCGTAAAACCTGTATTCCTTCATTTAAATAATCATTATGAACTGATTCAATTTTTTCACCCAATAAATTATAGATATCAATTTTTACTAATTGCCGTTGACCTAGCTTAAAAATGATATATTGTTGTTCCCGGAAAGGATTGGGAAAAACATGAACATGCTGTTTACTTTTTTCTAAACCCGGAAATATAGGGGTATCATTAGCATTTGAATATTTTAATATCGCTGAGTTTAATCCAACCGCCCACCCCAGGTTTTCATTAACAAAAGAAAAAGCTCTGATCGTAGGTACCTTGTATTGTTCAATATCCGTTTGAATCATTATACTATTGGTATAAATATTTTTTATCGCCCCACCCAATTTGTCTGAATAAATCCAACCATTAGTGTTATCGATCATTCGAAAAGCCTGTATCGGATCATCTTCAACGCCATTTCCCCTTGCCATTTCTATCCAGTCCCAGCCCCCATTAATCGTTTTAAAAAGTGTACCGTATTCTGTCATTAGAAAACCTGTTGTTGTATTAACAAATTGGATATCCAATACTTTATTTAATTCCGGAACATCATACCAATTTATAACATCTCCTTTTTCAGTCATGTGCATTAATCCGAACCAGCCGCCAATCCAGGCTTCCTGCTCATTCACAATTTCAATACTGGTTAAAAAAACAGGCGACTCTGCTAACAACTCCCATTCTCCCCCCCCATTGATAGTCCTGTATATATTCCCCCAATAATCAATCAACAAACCAGTATTATCATCAAAGAAAGCAATATCCACAAATTTACATTTACTATTATTTATTAAAACGGACCATTTTTTCCCCCCGTCAGTTGTTCTCAACAAAACATTATTTCCCGCTACCCAGCCATCAAGATGATTTAAAAATATGACTTTGAATAATATATTGTCCACAGGCACATTGAGCTTTTCCCAGTTGTCCCCACTATTTTGGGTGTGTAAAATATATCCTTTGTCGCCAACACACCAACCGGTGTTTTCATCTATAAAAAAAACATCTCGCAAAGCTGTCCTGTGCCCTCTGCTCAAGTATTCCCAGTTTGCATTGGTATTCATTTTTCGAAATATCGTACCATCACCGCCAACAATCCAACCGTTTTGAGAGGGGGAAAAAACAATATCTACCAATTTGCCAGCGTCTTCCTTTTCTATAGGTTTCCAGGTTTCTCCGGCATCATGGGTTTGAAAAATCCGAAAGTCAGAAATTGCCCAACCATTCAAATTATCTGTAAAATACATATCATTAATACTTTCCGATTCTTCCAGAGCAGGAAATACATTTTCCCAGGTATTTCCACCGTTTGGGGACCGATACTTTCCTACAAAACCGGTGCCTGAATTTATAAAGTAGATACTGGTTGTAAAATACGTGACCGGAAATTGAAAACTATTCCAGGAGAGACCACCATCACGTGTGAGATAACAAAGATTATATGATTCTCCCAGGCTTACAGTAACTTCCGTATAAACATAACCAGTACTTTCATTCAGGAAATGAGCGCATAAAAATTTGCCGTTTAATTGCTGCTCCTGTTTTTTCCAGGTTTTTCCATAATCACTACTTTCGAGAACAATACTGGTTATTCCAATCAATTCGTCTACAACGGCTGTTTGTGGTTTTAGAAACAGGTAAAATTTGTTATGAAAGCAGAATAAATCTGTTAAATAATAATCCGTAAAATCAACAATATTAACCATATTACTGATATTCACGTTCTTCCACGTCTCTCCTCCATCTGTTGTTTGATATAAATAAAAACTGTCAATCAGCCAACCATTCAAACTGTCAGTAAAACAGATTTTACGAATATTTTCAAGTTCTTTGATTTTTTGTGTAATCCAGGTATTTCCCGCGTCATAACTCTTTAACAATGTACCGCCTAACCCACCTATAATAATGTTCTGTTCAGTAACAGTACAAACATTATATAGATAAGCTTCAGTTGGTAATGGATTTTGTACAGTCCAGGTTTGCGCAAACAATAAAGAGGATAATCCAAGCATTAAGACAACTATTAATCTGTTCATCATAATAATCTTCCAATAACAGTTGTAAATGAATAACTGAATAATATTAATTCTGATTCTCACCCGGTACATCACCGAGTCCCCGTGAGTCGCCCCGAAATTTGGAATTTTTACTTTAAATAATAAAAAAATTTGCTTCCCTTTTTGATATTACAAAAAAAAATAATTACTGTCAAGTATAATCGTTAAATTCGCAAAAAAAAACGAAAACACTAAAAATATTAAATTATAGTCGTTAAAAACACAAACCAACCTCCAGGTACGCAATATTAAAGCCTGATATGGGTTTGTCATAACACATGTATTAAAAGTGTTCCATTGGTACAGCTCTGTGTGAGACTTTTAGCTCCTTTTGCGATTAAGAGATCCTGCCAATCGGGGTCTTTTTTTTATGGCAATGCGTTGATTTTGTTATTATATTCAAAAAACATCAAAACCAGGGATGATCATGAAAAACACAACGCTGATAGTTAAATCTGTTTTTTGCAGTATCTTTTTAATCCTGTTTATTCTCTCCACAACCGGATGCAACCATTCACATTCTGTTACTACCGCTCAATTGAAACAGGAATTCACCAATCCCCCCGATAACGCGCGACCCGGCGTGTACTGGTACTTTATGGATGGTAACTTTAACCGGGAGGAAATGACTGCCGATCTGGAATCCATGAAAGCCGCGGGTATTGGCAATGTGGTTTTCCTCGAAGTGAACGTGGGTGTTCCGCGTGGACCCGTGGATATGCTCAGCGAGGAATGGCAGGATCTGTTTGTGCACATGGTGCGAGAAGCAGAACGGCTGGGCATCGAGATCACTCTGGGGGTAGGCCCCGGATGGAGCGGTAGCGGTGGCCCCTGGGTGAAACCTGAACAGTCCATGCGCCATCTGGTTGCTTCGGTAACCGAGCTTGACAACCGCGAAACACATGACAATTTAATTTTACCTGTGCCCGAACCACGTCGTCCTTATTTTGGCGAAAGCGCATTGTCCCCCACTTTGAAAGAAAAATGGAACGACTATTACGAGGATGTACTTGTACTGGAGTATCGTAGCCCAAGTGGATCAGTCCGCTTGCAGGACAGTGATGAAAAAGCGCTCTATTACCGCGCGCCATACAGTTCGCGTCCCAATGTCAAACCCTGGCTGCCTACACAACCAGAATATCATGAACCCTCGACGGATTCAATCATCATATCCAACAATTTTGAAAACCTGACTCAATATCTGCAACCCGATGGCAGCCTTGATAAAAATCTGGCCGGCGATATGACAATTCTGCGTTTTGGTATGCGTAACAACGGTGCGGTTACGCGTCCCGCTCCTGCCCCGGGACTCGGATTCGAATGCGACAAGTTTGATACCACCGCGTTTAATGCACATTTTGATCAATATGTAGGCAAACTGTTGAAGCGTTGTGCTCCGCTTGCCCAAAACGCGGGTCTTACTATGCTGCACATGGACAGTTGGGAAATGGGTGCACAAAACTGGTCCGACACGTTCCGCAGCGAGTTTCTCAAGCGTCGCGGATATTCTCTTGTCCCCTATTTACCCGCGTATCTTGGCTACATTGTTAACAGCCGCGAAAAGACCGAACGCTTTCTATGGGATGTACGTTTGACCTCGCAAGAGCTGGTGCTTGAAAACCATGTCAATCATATTAAAACCCTGGGAGACCGTTACGGACTGGGACTGTCCATTGAGCCGTATGATATGAATCCCACTGCTGATCTGGATATGGGTGATTACGCAGATGTGCCCATGTGTGAATTCTGGAGCAAGGGATATGGCTTTAACACAACCTATAGCTGCTTCGAATCTTCATCTATTGCACATATAAACGGTTTACCGGTGGTTGCGGCAGAGGCCTTTACCGCAGGTGGTGATGAAGCCTGGAAGCTGTATCCCGGAGTGTTAAAAAATCAGGGTGATTGGGCTCTCTGCATGGGCATTAACAAGTTTGTGTATCACACGTTTGCTCACAAACCCCTTGGCGAACAGTATCGTCCGGGAATGTGCATGGGCCCCTATGGCGTTCACTGGGACCGCGGACAAACCTGGTGGCCCATGGTTTCCGCCTATCACAAATATATTTCACGTTGTTCACATTTACTGCGCCAGGGCAATGCGGTTGCGGATATTCTTTACCTCACTCCCGAAGGCGCCCCGAATGTATTTGTACCTCCCCAATCCGCACTGGCAGGATGCGATACCCTGCCGGACCGCAAGGCCTATAATTTTGATGCCTGCTCTCCTCTGCAATTGATAGCAAAAGCAAAGGTAAAAAACCACAGAATCGTTTTCCCCGGTGGTGCCTCTTATGCGCTGCTGGTGTTACCCAATATTCAAACCATGACACCAGAATTGTTGCATAAACTGGAAAGACTGGTTTGGGATGGCGCTGTAATTGCCGGTCCGCCGCCGTTAAAATCCCCTAGTCTGGCCGATTATCCCCAGTGTGATAAAAATGTACATTCACTGGCAGAGGCTATGTGGGGCGGATTTGATCTGCCCGACGGAATGATTGAACGACAATACGGCAAGGGCAAAATCATATCTGGCAGTGCACTCAACCCCATGGATGCATCCCTGTTCCCTGCATATGGGATCACCGCCACAATACTGGAAGAACTGGCGGTTGCGCCTGATTTTGAAAACGACGGACCTATCCGCTATACGCATCGTCACACATCAGATCTCGATATTTATTTTGTATCCAATCGTGAGGACGCGCTTGTACAAACCGATTGCCGTTTCCGCGCAACAAAAGGTGCTCCTGAATTGTGGGACCCGCTCACCGGGGTAACGTGGACTTTGACAGATTATACGATTGATAGAGAACATACTACAATCCCGTTGCAATTTGAGCCTCATGGCAGTTATTTCATTGTCTTTGATCAAGATAAAAAAGTAGAGAAAACATCAAGGAATTCCAATTTCAAACAATTCCAAAATATTGCTAAAATTACAGGTCCCTGGCAGGTAGAGTTTGATCCCAAATGGGGCGGCCCGGAATCCATACAATTTGATGAATTATCGGACTGGTCCAAACATCCCAATAAAGGAGTGAAATACTATTCGGGGATCGCTGTGTACAACAAGACCTTTGATTTACCCAACGATCTTGTTATTGAGGATGGCTTGTTTCTAGAGCTTGGCAAGGTCTGCAATATGGCACGAGTTCGCCTGAACGATCAGGATTTGGGCATTGCCTGGACCCATCCCTGGCGAGTGGATATATCCGGTTCGGTCAAAGATAAAGACAATCACCTCAAGATCGAGATTGCCAATCTCTGGCCCAACCGGTTGATTGGTGATGAATATCTCCCCGATGACGGAATCAAAGATGGGCAATGGCCGCAGTGGCTGTTGAATGGCGAGCCCCGTACCAGCGGCAGGTATTCCTTTACCACAAAGCGATACTATAAAAAAGATTCGCCCCTGTTTGAATCAGGTCTATTGGGACCGGTCAGGTTATTAACATTTAATTAAACGAATCAAGCTGGATTATGATGAAAACAAAGATCTTTTGGGTACTGCTTTGCATAATTTGCGGAGCAACTTTACAGGCAAACGGTAATGATCAGACTGAAAACAAGACTGACTTTGCTTGTGATCTCAAAACGGTTATGAAACAGGTACAACCCATAGCAAATGAGCTCAGCATAGCACTCAAGAAGCAAAATGAACAACAAATCCTTTTACTCGTCCAAAAATTAAAAACGGAATTGGGAGAATGGGCCGGAAAACCGGAAAAAGAACCCAGTTATTACATGCCGGCCAGCAACAAACAAATCCATACGTTTACTAGTGCTATTCAATATTATGATCTTTATATAAACTTTATCAAAAAACACATGTACAAAGGAAATGGTGAATGGAAACCCGAAAAATACCCGCCCCAGGTGTCACCCATGCTGAGGTTTAACGGCTACCTGATTTGTGGCTTTTCAGAAATACTTGATTACCCAATCAGTAATCAAGCACATTTAAAGACCTTGCTTGTTGAAAGTGCAGATTATTTATGCCGTCAGCAATTGGATTCCGGCATGTTCCCTTTTCCTGATCTGCGTGGCATAGATAAAAATTTCAGTCCTACTCTTGAACGTTTTTATGAACGTAATCCCAATGCATTTGCCAACAATTGGGTAATACAGGATGATGGCAGCGGAGGTACCCTGTTCGATACAGGCGTTTGTGGTGTGGCAATGTTAGACGCCTATAAAATAACGCTTGATAAAAAATATCTTGCTGCCGCTCAAAAAGCCGCGGATTATTGCACTAATATAAATCTGGTTAAAAACTGGAACTATAACGCGTTTTCAGTCTGGTTATTGGCAAAATATTTTGCAGTAACTCAGGATACAATCTATCTCAACCATTCTGTACAAAATTGCAAACTGGGTGTCTTGCCGGGTCTAATGGAAAACGGAAGATGGGTCGATCCACACAATGCCTGTACAAGCTATCATGTTATCCTGACAAGGGGCATGCTGGCATTATATCAGGTATTACCTCAAGATCATCCATTTTATGAACCATTAAAACAGGGCCTTTTTGTCTCTTTGCAAAACCTGGCAACAGAGATAAATAACAATGGATATTCCACTATTAATGCCTTATCAGTATTGGTTACGGCCAATGAAATGAATCTTAAATCAGCAGATATTGACACAGCAATTAATATCATTATCAATGCCATGTTTGAACAGTCCCAATTTGGAACAACACAATTCAAAGCCCGTGGAGATGAAGCCTTGCCCTTGGCAAGAATGGTGCAATATTTCAAGAATTAAAATAGAATTGCCTGACTGAATCAATTTTTTGTTTTCTCACTCATCACAAATCGCAAAGTCCCTCCGTTCGCTATATCCGCATGTTTGATTTTATACTGTGTTAACGGTTTGTCATTCAAATAAACGGCTTTGACATAGATATTATCCGGAGCATAATTGTCCGCAATGATTGTCAGGGTATTATCACCCATTTTTAGGTTAGCTTGCTTGAATAGTGGGGCCCCAAGCTGGTAAATATCCGTTCCCGCAATAGGATACATTCCAAGCGAGCTAAAAATATACCATGCCGAAAGTGTAGCACCGTCATCATTACCGTCAATTCCCGTGTACGATACATCATACTTGTTATCCAGCACCCATCGAACCCATTTCTGTGTCAGGTCCGGTCTGCCGGCATCATTGAACAAATACGCCGCATGGATATCCGGTTCATTACCGTGCCAGTAATACGAATCGGGTATCCAGGTTGCCAGTTTCGGATTCGCTTTTGCAAAAAAATGTTCAAGCTCTGATATATAATAATCCCGGCTCTTAAACAGAGACATTAATCCTTCCGTATCAAAGGGTACTGCCCAGCGCCATTGCAACGCACTGCCTTCAACATAACCACGGGTATACTCTTCATCCCAGTCCGTATAGGTCAATTGCAAAGGTTTAAACTTTTCCACAAAGCTGCCATCACTATAGCGGGATTGAAAATATTGTGTTTTGGGGTTCCACAGATTTTTATAGAAACGGGAATGTTCGGCAAACAGAACCGAATCAGCCTGGTGTCCCAACGCGCCGGCCAACTGGCTGATAGCATAATCCGCCCAGGCATATTCAAGCGTACGGCTGACCGAACGCTCGCCCAAATCTTCGGGACAAAAACCATATTTTAAATATCCTTCAATACTTCTCCTGCCGGAATAAGAGGCCCCTTTGGGGCGCGGAGCAAGCGCAACAGCCTTCATTTTTTCATAGGCAAGCACTACATCAAAATCCTTAATTCCTTTTAGATATGATTCCGCAACAACCATATCCGCGGGTGAGCCCAGCATGGATCCGGTATAGCCATTACCTGAAGGCCAGCGGGGTAAAGCTCCCCCCTGTTCAGCCATTTTCACCAGTGATACCAGCATATCCCGTTGATAATCGTTAGTAATTAAAATATACAAGGGATGCAGAGTCCTAAACGTATCCCAAAGTGATAAATCCGTATAATAGTTAAAATTCGTTACCTGGTGCACCTGTTTATCAAATCCGAAATACTCGCCATTTACATCATTAAAAATGGTTGGCATCTGAAAACAGCGATACAGCGCGCTGTAAAAAATCGTCTGTTCTTTCTCACTGCCGCCTTCAATTTCAATCAGATCAAGTTTGTCTTCCCATTTTTGAATAGCATTTTGCAAAGCCTCATCAAAATCAAGACTGTTTGCTTCTGTTTCCAAATTCAAACGCGCGTTTTCAATACTAACATGTGAGATACCAACTTTGATGTTCACCTGTTTGATATTTTCATCGAATCCCGCATAGACAATCAAGGTATCGCTATTGGCAATAGAAAGATCGGGAGTAAAAATCTTGCCATCCCAAATTCCATAGTGTGTTACAGGCGTGTCAAACTGTGCAACAAAATAGACTTTGATACCGCCATACCTGCCGGCAAAGGACCCAAACGTTCTGACAGAACCGGAAATCTCGTTTCTCTCCGTATCAACATTTACGGTTCCATTCTCTGCCCGTTTTTTTGCAATGGTATTGGTTATGTTTAAAAGAATGCCCCTGCTGGTCTGATCTAAAAACGTATATCGGTGCAAGCCGGTTCTCTCTGTCGCAGTCAACTCGGCAATCACATTATTATTATCCAAAGCCACACGATAGTAACCGGGAAAAGCAGTTTCGTCAGCGTGTGAAAAGGTATAATAAAAATCCCGGGTATAATCAATCTCTTCAGGCTTCCATGTAACCGGAGTTATAAGGAAATGGCCGCCATCCGTTGCTCCTGTTCCTGCAAGCCGTGTATGGCTGAAACCAAGTATCTTGTTATCACCATAATAATATCCCGAAGTATTTAATCCTCTGGTATTTCGATAAAACGATGAGGTTTCGGGACTGAGACGGACCATGCCAAATGGCACAGTAGCTCCGGGGAAATTATATCCACACACCCATGCCGGAAAACCACCCGTCCCGATAAATGTATTTACCCATTTACCAAGAGTTCCCGGTTTTATATTTTCAGTTTCATTATTGTGTACAGTATTAACAATGCTTTGGTACTTTAGCCAATAAGTAGCAATGCCCATTAATAAAAGTATACATACCACTCCAATAACAAGAGATACTATCTTGAAAAAATGCTTCATTAAAATTGTCCATTTTTTATCTTGGCCCAGAAACTTAAAATAAAAAGATTATTGTAAACTGCAAACAAAAAACGTCCCAAAAAATCAAATTTTCAGGACGCTTGCAGTTAAAATACTCTTTCCAATAATACTATTTTACTAATACCAATTTTTTTCTCAAAATTTGATCACCCGAATGCAGCGAATAAAAATAAATACCAGAAGCAACAGTGAGGCCGGAATCGTCAACACCCGTCCACACAACCCGATGATACCCGGCCCCACGGTTTGCATTTATTAATGTTCTTACTCTTCTTCCCATAACATCAGAAATATACAGATCCACATGCGATGCTTTTGGCAGCCCGAATTGTATTGTGGTCTGCGGATTAAAAGGATTGGGATAATTCTGATGCAATTCGTATTCGGTAACTACTTTCTCAAGACTGACCAAACCCGCATCATCAGCGGCATTCCAGCTCAATTCTTTTGTAACCGTACCAACAAGCACATCATGTTCATTATAAAATTCAACAACCAATTCTTCACCTGCCAGCCACCCACCTGGTATAGTGGACAATTGCACAAACCACTCGGTGTTCGTAATTAAAGAACCACTGCCGCTACTTTTAATATAATCATCCGGTCTGTTCCGGAGGTAGGCGCGAAAATGCAGCCCAATTATCTCTTCATGTAATTCCAATTCACCGTAAACCGCATGCGGTGAATGGACCGGAGTGTTGCCGGTAATTACATCTTTTTTCACGGCAGTAGATTTACTTAAACCGGCTTCTGGCCAGCTAATATCCTGAGTAATATTTATATAATATGGATAACCTGCACGTACAGGGAAATCTGTTGATGACAACCCGGGTATGTATTGTATATAACCTTGAATGCTCGACTCCCACTTGGCAACGCTGTTACATCCCGGAATATCCAGCATCAGTTCAGAGGCTTTGGTAATTTCATGCTTATCTAAAGGCAGCATGATCTCATTAAAATCCGTAGAAGGCGTTGTAATCAATTGATAATTGGGATTCACCAGTTCTCCGGAAAGGCTGTAAACAGAAGAATCCGTTACATTCACATAATAGGGATGCCCTTCTGCAAGATCAAAATTTGTTGAAGACAATCCCGGAATATACTGCATATATCCTTGAATGCTCGGTTCCCATTTGGCAACACTATTACATCCGGGAATGGCATCCATCAAATCTTCTGCGGTTACCAAATCCGCTTTTGAAAGGGACAAGGCAATTTCATTAAAATCTGTAGATGGAGTGGTTATAAGCTTGTAATCAAATGCACCAATATGTTTTGAACATTCACTTTCCTGGCCATCTTTGATAGATGTAATTACATAATAATAATTAACCTCATGATCACCCAAAACAGGATCAGTATCGGTCCACTGAATACCATAGGCATTAGGATCCTCATCAGTCACAAGGGCTGCAAGACGGTTTGATCCATTCTGGCAGTCTGGTTCGAAAAAGGGTGTAGTATCACGATAGATGTGATAACCGGACACACTATTGACTGACTCCCATGACAATTGCAAATTATTCTGCCCACAAGGCAGCGGTGTATGCACGTTGGGAGCATTTACAGAACCAGAATTGCTTTCAACAGGGCCACCAACAATAATCTGCCGATTTGCACTCTTGCCGGCATAGTCCAGTTGTGTTCCGTCTGATAATATAACTCGTACATCACACGAATTGTAACCATTCAAACCAAAATGCAGAGCTGTCTGGTTCTGCCCCAGATAAGCGGATGAACTGGTGCTTTGCTGGTATCCTATCAAATTGTTATTGTCGCCCAAATAGCCAGGTTTATATACATATACCCGAGTGCCAAAACCACCAAAATCACCTCCGGCGCCTTTGCAAAGGACATCAATGTAATTGTTATCATATTCAAGGTCGTTACGAAGCAAATAATTACTGCCATCTTCGCAGGTAAGAAAAACATCCACATCACCATCGTTGTCAATGTCAGCATACGCAGCGCTTTGCGCGTCTTTGGCAGGAACTTCTAGTCCGGCGAACAATTGATATGTAAACTGTCCGGAACCATCATTTAAATACATCTGTGGTACAGCATTATCTTCTTTTTGATTATTTCTAACCACCAGCATGTCCACATCCGCATCATTGTCAGCATCAATCAAGAGTATGGAATACAAGCTGCTTTGAATATCATAATCCGAGCTGCGATCATGAAATGTTCCATTACCCCTGTTAAAAAAGATACCAACCGGTGGCAAACCACCACTGGACAATGAATACTTTGCCAGGAACAGGTCCATATCTCCATCATTATCTACATCCGCAAAACTGGCCCCTTTGGAACGCGCATTTACAGCTACACCCGCTGAAGCTGCCCGTTCAGAAAAATAACCAGAACCATTATTAATAAACAACCAGTTGGGTTGTTCATGGCGACTGACATACAAGTCTACATCATTATCATTATCCACATCTGCGGCAGATACGGATACAGCTTTATAAATACCGCTGCCATCGCCATCCGAACCATTGTGCACCCGTATCATCTTTCCGGTACCATCATTCAAATACATGGCGTTTTCAGCATCCCAGTTGGCTACATAAAGATCAAGCCAGCCGTCGCCATTAAAATCAGCAGCCAACGCAGCCTGGCTGTTTGAATATTCCTGGGGTATACCGGCATCATCAGATATATCTGTATAATACCCATTGCCGTCATTCTGGTAAAGTTTGTTTACACCAATAACATAATTATTACCAATAGGCTGATTTGCATAGAAAACATCCAGGTCACCATCATTATCAAAATCCGCATTTACAATTTTAAAGGTATGCCCTTCATCATCAACACCACGGGAAGTAGAACTTTGCTGAAAGGATGCTCCGCCCTGGTTTATATACATAAAGTCGTAATTGTAATCTTCGCCGCTGTTTGCAACAAAAATATCATACCGGCCATCCTTGTTTGCGTCCGCAAATCCAGCACCATGACTACCGGATACAGATGAAACATGAACACCCGCACTGCTCGTTATATCGGTAAAAGCGTGGGCACTGGAACCAACCTGGATAAAATTTAATTTTTCCATGGAATCGGAACCAGACGCTCCTGTAACGGTCAGGATTACATCATAACTCCCCGGTTCCGTGTAGGTATGTACCGGATTTTGTTCTGTTGTTAACTCAGAACCATCACCAAAATCCCACTGCCATGAAACCGCATGAACAGATTCATCCGTAAACTGTACATCCAATGGGGTTTCACCAGTAAGCGGATCAGCGCTGAAAGCGGCTGTGGTTTGCGGAGCTATGGACAAGTTAAAGCTACCGGATTTGGCCCCGGTTTTGATCCAAACGTAATGCTTTTCTTCATCATAATACCATCCTGTCTGAGCAGCCTCAAACTCGCTGAATTCGGAATACGTTTGCATTCCTGAACTGTTCAAGGTAACTATAGATGGAGTAGTTTTATACTTGATCCTGAATATATAATTATCTGCCGCAGAAGAAACATTAACAGAAACCACATCATCCGTTTCCACACATTCAAATTCTGTTGTATGATTTTCATCATAAAAGGTTAAAAAAGATGTACCATCAGGATAAACCAGTACAGTTAACTTTCCCGCCGAAGCAGACGAACCATGGCCGGTTTCATCATCACTAACATTCATGGGTACAATACCACCAGACCGTATAAATACCGGATACTGGTCTATAGGACAATCATAGTTGCTCAATGTCTGGCCACTGTCATAGGTTATATCATCATTCCAGAAATCTACCCACCGGGTACCTTCCGGTAATGTAACCTCTCGTAAAGTCACATCCTGATAAATGGTAGAAACAAACAGATCACGCCCCAACATGTATTGCCAAACACCATCCATTGGGCGTATAATAACTTTGCCGCCATTATGTGCTAATACACCATAAGAGTACAGATAGGGTACCAACTGGCTGTGCAATTTTGCATAATAGCGATATATATCAACCGTTTCCTGATCAAACATCCAGGGACGGTGCTCTCCACCACCACCATTTTCCATTATAGGACACAAAGCACCAAACTGTGCCCAACGGATAAGCAGATTTTTGGTTACATTCATTTCACCCATAAATCCGCCAATGTCTGATCCAATCGCTACAAATCCATTCTTTGCTGTTTCAAAAACATTATTGAGCGCATTCAACAAACCACTGTCACCCCAGAAATGGGTCTGATCTCCAACAAATGCTGCGGGAGTATAGGCTTTGGGAACAAATGTTGAATCTGCGGGATTCTCATCATAAGGTTTGGCAAAAATAATTGCATGTTGCCCACGTGATTTCAAGCTGTATTCATAAAAATCTTTATAATAAAGATAGCTGTATTCTTTTTGGGTTATTCTTCCATTATATCCATTTGTAGATTCCGGGAAAACCCGGTTACCGGCATCGGTCTTCCATCCATCAATCCCCAGATCAAGTACCTGGTCCATTTGGGCATGCCACCATTCAAGAGCATCAGGATTTGTATAATCAATAAAGCTTCCCCAACCTTTCCACCACTCGAATGTTTGTCCATCATTGATAAAATAGCCGTTCTCAAGAGCATAATCATAATTAGATGCTTTACCGATATTGGGCTCATCTTTTGAATGCAGATTGGTCAAGGGAGTAATCCACGCCATGACTTTGATTCCCTTATCATGCAGACCATCAATCATTCCCTGCGCATCGGGATATCTTTCGGTATTGAATTGAAATGTATTAAATTCAGTTTCCCAGGGACTGTCAATATTAACTGCACCTACGGGGATATCACGATCAAGATAACCCTGTACAAGCGCTTCGAGGCCTGCCTGGGTATTTATATTATCTTCCCAAACCCAAGGCTCATAAACCCATTTGGGTGTCAATGGTACATTTGAACGTTCCTGTACATTAATGTATGCGGTTTTGGTTTCAGCATCTTGCACTATACCGTCTGATACGGTTAATGTAATAGTATAATTACCGGCTTTGGTAAAGACATGACCAGGATTCTGTTCCGTAGAGTGCTTGCTGCCATCTCCAAAATTCCAGTCAAAACTATTCATTTCACCTTCAGTCATATTGGTAAAACGTACAATCAATGGAGCATATCCGGATGTTACATCCGCTGTAAAGTTACCTTCAACCTGTGAAGTTATAAAATTAGCACTACTTTCAACCGAACCATAGGGTGTTGAAATAGCAATTTTACCATTTGCAGCCCCGGCAGGTACCTTGGCTAATACTTTTTGTTCGGATTTGATGGAATATTCTGTAACAGCAGTACCTGCAAAAAAAATATCAATATCAGTATACGCTGTCCAGGCATTCTGCAATGCACTCTGCCAGGCAAGGGCCATTACTCCATAACCAGTATCATTGGGATGACGCTTGTCATGCATCAATTCAGATGCCCAATTTGCATTGTCCGTAAAAGCCTGATAAAAATCAGCCATAAATACACGGTAATTGGATGCTTTTTTGGTGGCTATCAGTGTTTCAATAAATCCATTCAATTGCTGTACATCTGAAATCGAAGCATCTGTATGGGGCAGTAAATTTCCCAACAGCATGATTATATTTGAATCACTGGCATATATTGCATCCAACAACATTTCCAGTTCAGCAATCACTGCATCCGGAGTTTGTCCGTTATCAAGATCCAGAGCACCCGCATAAATCAATATGTAATCCGGTGACCATTGCGATATATAGCTACCCACATTCTGGGCCAGCGTTTCAACGCCATTAGTATCATGCCCTTCGTGAAGGGCATCAAACGCGGTACCGTCTGCCAGAGAACCCGCAAAATGAAAACCAATGCCTTTATTGTACAAAAGATTGACGAGATCATTTCGAAATCCGCTGCTGTCTGTAGAACCTGAGACGCCCCTAACTTCAGACTGTCCCAGCAGCATCATACGCATGGGGTTAGCGTATGATCCCATTAAATGAGAACCCTGAATTGTTACTTCGGTTGTCATATTTCCCGTGGTTGGCGAGAAAGAAGATATTCCAGGCTGTGCGCTTGAACCCTGTGTAGTAAAAGTGTAATCAGAGCTGACAGAAGAATTACCCGTCATATCCCTAGACATGACACGACAGTGATATTCAGTACCCGGCATTAAATTATTCAATGTAAATGAATGAGATGTTTTCAACTCTATATCCCAAAAGGTTTTACGCCCATAATTCGTTGTTAATCCATATTCCACTCTGGCTTCTGTATTTTCATTGGTACTCCAACTAATCGTTGCCTGGTTCTGAGACACATTAGAGATTGAAACAGAAGATTGCTGAGGGGCCTGTGTATCGTCACTAACAAAACAATGAAGAACCAAATCATTCGTAAAAGAGGGATAAGCAATTGATACGGTTGTACCTCCGGCCAATCTGGATTTTCGATACTGGGTAAATCCTTCACCATTGGAAGGATTATAAAAATCTGCCACATAGGTATAACCGGCAGGTAAAGCTATATCAATGGTTCCTTCAGAAGAAGATTGGCCCGTTGCCTCATTCACCAGATACACGACCACCTCATCGTCAGAGGCAACGGCCCATTCGTATTGTACATCAGGATTATTTTTAATAATATTGTTATTGGGACGCAGTTTCCAAAAATCTGTGGAAGTCCAGAACGAACGCATGTATTGCAAATATTGACTCCCCGGTCCGTTATAAGAGATATCCATAATCCCCTCACAACCTTCCCAAGAGTGATAGTTAAAATAAGAACCACCCATGTTCCAGGTCCAATATTGTTTGCGGCGATGTACCCCGTCATCGTTTCCATGACGATCTTCACGACCGGTTTCATCGCACCAACCCGGCATATTGTAACCTGAAATTGTATTTGCAATTGCGTAATAGCGTTCACTCAATTGTTCATCATCATAGCAGGCATGGTTGATTGCAACGTCCATCCAGGGAGCATCCGGCCATGCAGCATCCATCGTTGTACCATGCGATGTGCTCACAAGGTGTCCATATGGATCATTATTGTGAATGCGATCAGCCATTACGGTTTGAAAATCATATCTGCTAATGCGTTCATTTGCTAATTGATACATAATGACAGAGGGATAACTGGCAGTACGTGCAATTAGATAGTCAATATAAAACATTACATCTGAATCGGCCATATCACTAAATTTCATCAAAGTAAAGAGCACCGGTTCAGCATAAATATTTCGTTCCGCGGCATAGGTTAAAAGCTCATCCAAGTTTTGCCAGTAATCTATATCAAATTCTGTAAAATTCTGTGCCTCTCGCGGTTGCTCATAGGGCCAGACATCCACATAAGGATCATCATTAGAATAATCAAATTCCAAACCAAATCGAAAACAGTTTTCACCACGTGGTACCATCTTGTCAATAAATTGTCTATAATTGGTCTTGGGAATTCCTGCAATTAGCCAAGCTGTTTTTGAAATTATATAAGGGTGCCCGCCATTACTAAAGGCAAAGCGTGTAGGATTTTGAGAATCAACTTTAATAAAGCCATTGTTTCCCCCATCATATGCATCAAAACTGCCTGAAAAAGTTTCTGTACCTGCGGTGTCAGTAAAAGTAATAGTAAATGAATGATTACCTGTTCGCATGGGCGTAAATCTAACGCGAAAAACTGAACCATCCTGCGCATCACAAAAGCCATTAATGGAAATTATTTTGTTTGGGGCTTGAATTTCTGCTGATACCTGCGCTTCAGTAAAAGGATTTCCGGTTACAGGATCTGAAACTGATATTGTAAATTCTAATATCTCAAATGTACTAACAGATGTATTATAACTGTCTAACGAGACGGTTCTTGCAAATAATCCAGTGACAGAAATGAACATAAAAAAAATATAAATATATACTTTCATCCAAAAACCCGTAATAATGGTACTCATATACTAATCATTACAGGCTATTAAGCAAATACCTTACCTCTTTTAGATAAAAAATGAATAAAATCCATCTGTGGCATAGAATGCCAGACCCGGAACCTCAACAAAACCAACCTAAGCCTATAAAATACAATACAATAACCAAAATGTACGTCAAATTATAAAAAACAAAAAAAGTAAAAATAATTATATAGCCCAAAAATTTTTACGATTTACATGTGGTATGCAAGGGACAAATTATTAAAAATGTGTACTCTTTGCCATAGAAAAAATCTCTTGACATGTATTCTCCTTATATATATATTGAACCTATATATATCGAACATCTATACAAAAAGGATCTATACATTGTCAAACAATCGTTTTGAAATACAAAACCTGACTAAAAGCTGTAATGAACTTTTACTCTTGCAAACATTATTGAAAGAAAAAATGCATGGTTATCAACTTGCGTTAGAGATTGAAGAAAAAAGTAAAACATATTTTCATTTTAATCATGGCACTCTCTATCCTATTTTACACAAGATGGAAAAAGAAGGCTTGATAAAAGGCAGCTGGCAGCAGGAAGGTCCTAAACGTAAACGAAAATATTATGCAATCACAACCAAAGGTAAAACCCATATTGAAACACAATTAAAAGGATGGAATGAATTTATCAATTCTTTTCAATCATTTTTCAAGGAGGCATAATTGATCAAAGCATTGTCCCCACTATATATGGAATTGAACAATAAAATTAATCTACCGCAGCCTGAGCAATCTCGCATTATTCTGGAGATTGCTGCTGATATGGAAGCATATTATGATCAATTAATTTCAAACGGTGTTTCTCAGGAAAATGCCATAACAACCATTCGTGAGGATTGGTTTCCATCAGATCAGGCATTACAAGAGTTGATATCACTTCATCAAGGATTTTATTCAAGACTGGCGCAAAGATTTTCAAAGCATAGTCTATCAATATTTGAAAGACTAGTTATATTATCTTTATTATGTTTTATTTCTTTAACTGTTTACAAGCTATTCAATATGTCAACCCTTTCCTCATCCAGCTCTGCAATCTAGATCCAATTCACCCTCACGGTTCCATTGATTCTGCTTACCCTTTTTAAAGGATCACAATTATACTTGAAGCGAGACCATCAGGTCAAAAAATTATCTCAAGGTCTTGTATCGATTTTGTTTTTCCCGGTTCTCATCTTTTTGACCGGATTAAGCGCTTATTATTTAGAGTGGTATTTCACACTTTTAAAAATCGCAGAACATCCAAATCTTTGGTATGAGAAACTAATTTTACTGTTTCAAAAGACAACACCGCTATTGGTTTATGGAATAGCATGTATATTGATTGGTGGTTCTGCCTGGTTCTGTTTGCTGCAAAAAACAAACAAAATCAGGCAATACGAATTTGATACATTATTCATAGAGTAAATGCCGGCAGAGCATTATTAAGGAGGTAAATATGTTAAATTATTTGAATGATGGGGGCGGATTTATGTATTTCCTTGCTGTATTTCTATTGATCATAATAGGCCTCACTGTAAAACAGATTATTGGGTTATATCAACACAAGAAAAACAATACCGGTCACCCATTGCGGGGGGTGGACGCTATCCTTTTTTGGGGAGTTATGAGCCTGGTAACAGGCATTTTAGGGCATTTTATAGGCTTACAATACCTTACGGAAACCATTGCAAAAAAGCCTGATATTACTGAAATGGGTTTGCGTATGAATGCCGGTGGGTATGGTGCAACACTGCATGTAGTGATCTTTGGATCATTGATCCTTATTTTTTCGCTAATAGTCTGGTATATCTTCAAGCTCGTCCATAAACAATATTAATCGAAAATTTGCTTCTGCCGGCATTTTTCATCAATTAATCTATACTGTTTCTCAGACGTTCAAAAAAGCTTTGCACCGTACCCTTTAAAAGATCTTGCAACCTATCTTTGAAATTTTCAACTTCATTATCACCGCTTTGAAATACTTGTTTGTATTTATGAAACTCTAAAATACCAATATCTACAATATCCGGTTTTACATATAGATCAATGTCAGAAATTCTGCGTTTATTTTCCAAAATAGAATCCTGCATTATCTGAAACGTGCCCAAAATACTTTCAATCATAGATGGAGGTTTATTTTTGTGCTTTTCAGATGGGCGGCCAGAGACATCAATCGCAATTAATATGTCACACTTTTCACGTATTATATCATATGGCAAAGGATTTACCGCACCTCCATCTACAAGAATACTATTGTCGTGTGAAACAGGATCAAAAACACCCGGCACAGACATACTCGCCCGGATTGCCGGAACCAACGAGCCTTTATTCATTACAACTTCTGAACGGTTCCAAAAGTCGGTAGCAACAATATACATGGGTATTTTTAATTCTTCAAAAGTTGTGGGCTTTAAATATTTGGCAAAAAAGTTTTCTACTCCCTTGCCTTTAAAAAGCGCATCTCCAAAGAAATTGAGATCCAGCATTTTATTAATGTCACGTAATCCAATTTTCAATGTCAAATCACGGATCTCTCTGCCACTGTAACCGGAAGCATAAAAACTACCCAGTATTGCTCCTATACTTGTACCGGATATTACAACAGGTTTAACTTTCATTTCATCCAGAGCTTCAAGTATAGGTATGTGTGCTAATCCTCTGGCACCACCACCACCTAAAGCTAATCCAATTTTTTTCACTTTACCTCTACTCTTAAATAGTTCCAATTATAAAAAAAAGTATCAAACAATTCTCAAAATATCAAGATTAAACTTGTAAATTCATGGAATAATAATTGCTAATTAAAAACTGAAAAAATATTTACAACACAAACAGAACACATATTTAAATAAAAAACAACTGTTTGTGAAAAATAAAACTTGAAATCCAATCTCAAGAAAACCAAATATGTGGACAAATTTTCAAAAATCTGTTTATTTTACTACTCAAAACCTGCATAAATTGTTTATTACTTTATTGATATTATTATCATTAAATATTAACAATGTAACAGCATCATCTATACAAATTCTTTCCATTAATGATGGATTATCACAAAGTGATATTTATAGTATTGTTCAGGATGATTTGGGATTTATTTGGTTTGCAACCCGAGATGGATTAAACCGGTATGATGGTTACAATTTCAAGATCTACCGTCCCGACAAAAAAGATCCTAAAAACTCTCTTAGTCATCAAGCTATCAATATATTACTTAAAAGCCAGGACGGAACATTGTGGATTGGTACAGAAAATGGTTTAAACCGTTATTTCCCTAAAATGGATGCGTTTGAACATTATCTACCCCCTCCCGACTCTTCGGTAAAACCCAACCAGGGATTTAAAATCACTTGTATTAAAGAAACACCCAATGGTGATTTAATAGTTGGAACAAACAATAAAGGAATCTATCGATTCAACACACATTTTAAAAAATATGAATCAATAAGCTTTTTAAATATTCCGGAAAAAAATATTACAATAGAAAGTATTCTAGTAGAAGAGACTGGTGAAATATGGACAAGTGTTGAAAATCACGGAATTTATATTTACAATTCTGACTTGAATCAATTTCAACAAGCCCAAATTATGGTTGGAAAAAATGCTTCATTAGAACAATTCATAATAAAATCCTATTTCCTGGACTCTAATCACAACCTGTGGGTAGGCACCAATGAGGGTTTGATATTAATTGATAACATTAATGGCAAAGCTAAACATTTTCAATTACCCACTGTAGAAAAACATAAAAACCTGAGCAACAGCATTGTGGGTATTGCGGCTTCTCAAGAAGGGATTTTATGGGTCATTAATGAACCTGGAGATATATATTTAATTAATCCCCAAACGATGCAAGCGGAACAATATTTTATCAATGATTACAGATATACATCTCTGCCCAATAATAGAATTTCCAGCTTTTATCTTGATGATTCAGGCATTTTGTGGTTAGGCACTACAGGAACAGGTGTAGTAAAACTAGATGCTAACCGAAACTATTTTAACAGCATGTCATTTTCTCCCTGGTCATCAAACTCTTTGAGTGACAATGTTGTGTGGAGCATTCATCAACAAAAAAATGGAACATTGTGGGTCGGTACAGACGCCGGTGGTTTGAATAAAATTGAACCTATAAACAGACAGGCTGTACACTACCAATATGACCCTGAAAAACCTGGCTCCATTAGCGACAATCAGGTTATGAAGGTGTTTGAAGATAAACAAGGTCAAATTTGGATAGGAACAGGTGCCGGTGGTTTAAATAAATATAATCCTAAAAATGAAACGTTTAGTTCATTTCGGCACAAGGATTCAAATCCAAACAGCATATCACATGACCGCGTGTATTCAATCTATGAAGATTTAAACCATAATTTTTGGATAGGTACAGAAAAGGGATTAAACAAATTCAACAGAAAGACCCAAAAATTCACTCATTTTTATCACAATCCTCAAAATCCCAATAGTTTGGTTTATGATCGTGTAGGAGCCATAATAGAAGCCGACAGTGGAGAGCTCTGGATAGGTACTTTGGGTGGAGGTATCAGCAGGTATAATTATAAAAATGATACATTTCGAAATTACAAGCATGATCCTAATAATAAAAACAGTTTACAAAACGAGTATATATTATCCCTGTTTAAAGACAATTCCAACAATATATGGATTTGTACCTGGGGTGGCGGGCTATTAAAATACAATTCGGATAATGATTCATTTATTACTATTCTTGAAAACAATCAAACCGGAACAGAAGCTATCCATGGAATTGAACAGGATGAATTAAACAATCTATGGATCAGCACAAACAAAGGATTAATCAAATTAAATCCAATTACTTACGATATGGTACATTATACCCACACAGAAGGATTAATTAATGACGAATTCAACACCGGCGCTCATTTTAAAAATGAAAATGGGGATATGTATTTTGGTTCAATTGGTGGTTTGATTTGGTTCTCGCCTTCCAAAATCAAAAAAAATGATTTTATACCCCCGGTAGTGTTTACAGATTTTCAAATTCTTAATGAATCTATCAATCATAAAGAAATTAGAAATAATAAAAAAGTACTGGATCACACTATAACTTCAGCAGACACGATCCAACTATCTTATCATGACAAGATCATTTCTTTTGAATTTGCGGCTTTGAATTATTTTGCATCTGATAAAAACCAATATGCCTATAAAATGGCAGGAGTAGATGAGGATTGGATCTATTCCGGAAACAGAAGATTTGCCACTTATACCAATTTAAATCCCGGCCACTATACATTCCATGTCAAAGCATCCAACAATGATGGAATATGGAACGAAAAAGGCAGCAGCATTTGGGTTATCATGTCCCCCCCATTCTGGATGACCATGTGGTTCAGAATTCTGTTTTCAACACTTGTTGTATCCATAATTATGGGGATGTATATATTACAAACCCGTTCTATCAAGGAAAGAAATGCAGAATTAATGTCATTTAATAACAACCTTGAATCAGAAATTAAAGAAAGAAAACGTATAGAACATGAATTACGTGAACAAAAAATATTTCTTGATAATGTATTAAATGGCGTTCAGGAAGGTATTGGCATTGTCGATGAACATGAAAATTTCTTGTATCTTAACAATGCATTTGCAGAATTACTGGGGCACCCGGTAGATGAGTTGATGACCAAAAGTCTATTAGAGATATTTCCTCCAAGCACACATAAAATCATTATGGAAGAAACAAAGAAAAAGAAAAAAGGTCTCAACACAACCTATGAACTCAATTATCTACATCCTTCCGGAGAAAAAAAATATTTCCGTACGTCCTCATCTCCCATGTATAATGATGAAGGAGAATTCAGCGGGTCCATTGGAGCGGTTCTGGATATTACAGATCTGGTTACAGCAGAAGAAAAACGAAAAATTATGGAAGCCCAGTTAAGACATGCCCAAAAAATGGAAACAATTGGTACTTTGGCTGGCGGCATTGCACATGATTTTAACAATATTCTTGTACCCATCATCGGGTATGCGGAAATGTCTATTGATCTTGTTACAAGCAATGATATATTAAAATCAAACCTTGAAAAAATATTAAAGGCATCTAAACGGGCCAAAGATCTTGTTCAACAAATATTAACATTTAGTAGACAGGAACAAAAAGGTCTTGAAACTGTAAGCATCAAAAATCTGGTCAATGAAGCATTACGCCTCTTGAGATCATCATTACCAAGCACTATTGAAATTGATGTAAAAATTGAAAAAGATACAGGTTATTTGTTGGCTGATCCTACTCAAATTCATCAGGTCATTATGAACCTGTGTACAAATGCCTTTCATGCAATGCGTGAAAATGGCGGAACACTGGGCATACATTTATCAAATAAAGTATTCGACAAGGATGAAGCAGCCAAATTTAGCCATTTACAAGCCAACCGCCCGTACGTGTCTTTAAGGGTCTCTGATACGGGTAAAGGCATGGATGGAACCATCATTACACGTATTTTTGAACCATTTTTTACTACCAAAAAAGTGGGTGAAGGTACAGGGCTAGGGTTATCTGCTGTACACGGTATTGTACTGAGTCATGGTGGAGATATTCAGGTAAAAAGTACACCTCAGGTAGGTACTACTTTTGAAATCTATTTTCCTCAGCATACAGAAAAAGCTGAAAAATTTAACAATAAAATTTCAGATAAAATACCCAAAGGAAATGAACATATCCTGTTTGTAGATGATGAGGTAGAAATTGTTCTTTTATATCAACAAATCCTTGAAAGTTTGGGATATGTAGTAACAACATTTACAGAAAGTGAAAAAGCACTAGAATTGTTTCAACAAAATCCGGACGAGTTCAATCTGGTAATTACAGACCATACGATGCCGCATTTAACAGGTACAGAATTATCCAAAAAACTACTCAATATCAGACCAGACATCCCCATCATCATGTGTACAGGTTATAGTGAATCTGTAACACAAGAAAAAGCAAAACAGATTGGAATAAGGGAATTTATTTTAAAACCTCTAACCATGTCAAACATAGCAAAAGCAATAAGAGATGTGCTGGATTCCGCATTCAAAGCACAGATTGAAAGTTGATACCATTCAAGCGTGTAAACAACTTGCTCTAGAAATAATATAATCCCCCCAAACACAGTCTTTGCTTAAAAATCAAATTGTACCCCGAATAACAGTTATTGCCTGACCTTTAATTTTAATTCTTTTCGTTCCTACATCCAGCTTTAGTAAACCACCTCTTTTAGATGCCTGAAACGCAGTCAACTGTGATTTACCCAATTCTTTTTGCCAATAGGGCCCCAATGTGCAATGTGCAGAACCCGTAACCGGATCTTCATTTATTCCAATACCGGGTGCAAAAAATCGCGACACAAAATCAAATTCAGGATTATCAGAAACAGCCGTAACAATCACTTCACTGTCAGGAATATCTGCAAGCATATTAAAATCGGGTTTTAAATCAAAAACATCTTTTTCACTCTTGAATCTAAACAGATAAAACCGTTTACTCTTGCCGGTATATTGAGGTAATGGACCTCCAATCCCCTGTTGCAATATGGGTGCGACCTCAACCGGCCTTTCCGGATCAACAGGAAAGTCCATCTCCAGCCAACCATCTTGCTGAGCGACTTTTAGCAACCCACTTCGGGTTTGAAAATTAATCACACTGTCAGGAAAAACCAATTCTTCCTGAAACAATATATGCGCACTTGCTAATGTGGCATGGCCGCACAAATCCACCTCAATTGCAGGAGTAAACCAACGTAACCGGTAACTGTCGGTATCCTTTAACAGAAATGCAGTTTCTGACAAGTTCATTTCCATTGCTACGTTTTGCATCCAATCGGTATCCATAGGTTTATCCAGCAAACAAACCCCCGCAGGATTCCCTTGAAATGCTTTATTTGTAAACGAATCTACCTGAAAAATTTTAAACATGTTTAACCTTTATATTTCATAATCCACTACTGCACGTTCCGCAACGCGCTTACTTACCATTTGTGCAACATTCACATGCTCGGGGTGCTTTTGATATATTTCCAAATCCTGTTTGGTTTTAAAAACAGAATACAATGCAACATCAAAGGCCGCGGCGGTTTCATTATAATTTATACCCGCTTCAAGTTCAACAATTTCACTTATTTTTGATTTCAATGTACTCAAAGCCTGAACTATTTTTTTTGCATTTTCCGCACTATCAGCACCTTCTGCCTGGTCTTTTAATCGCCACAATACTATATGCTTAATCATTTAAAACCTCCAAAACATTTAAATCAACAGATAATTAACATTATGAAAAAAATATATGACAACATCAAGAATAATATACAAAATTCAATATTTGATTCTATTATTTTTTTTAGTATTTTAGTCACATATAATCAAAAAAGGAATGAAAATGCCATACGACAAAATCGGACCTCGAGAAATTAATGTACTTTCTGTTAAAGAAAGAAAAAGTAAATCAGAACTTAAAGCTATCACTATTGATCCGGATACACCACCGGCCCCCAATAAAGAGATTAAAGAACTGGTAACGCCTATTGCTGAAAAAATACTATCAGCCAAAGCGAATAATGCATCTATTATGATGGCATATGGAGCCCATCTAGTGAAAAATGGTGCTTCACATATTGTTGTACGTTTGATGGAAAAGGGATGGATTACTCACGTTTCAACACAAGGCGCGGGCAGCATTCATGATTGGGAACTCGCATATTTTGGCAGAACTGAAGAAGATGTAAGAGCAAATGTTAAAACCGGTACCTTTGGAACCTGGGAAGAAACTGGCAAGTACATCAGTCTTGCGGTTCAAGCTGGTGCAATACAAAATATGGGCTATGGTCAATCTCTTGGCAAATTGATCCAGGAAGATACCCTTGATTTGCCCACTATTGAAGAACTGGAAGCAGACATTCGCAAGGCCATTGACAATAACGATGAATTACTGCCAGCAAAAGCAGAATTATACAATACATTAAAAACATTCAACATGTCAGGTGGAAAAGAGTCGGTATTGCATCCGAATAAAGCGTTTTCAATTTTTGGTAACGCGTATCGTTTAAATGTACCTGTTACTGTACATCCTGGAATTGGGTATGATATTATATATAACAATCCCTTTGCCAATGGCGCAGCCCTGGGACGTGGAGCTCATCTGGATTATGGCAGTTTTGTACACTCTGTAAAAAACCTGTCAAATGGTGTGTTTTTATCAGTTGGTTCTGCTATTATGGCACCACAGGTGTTTGAAAAGGCTGTATCTTTTGCAAACAACATGCTTTTGCGTGAAGGTAAAATTGTTCAGAACCATGAAATCATTATTAACGATCTTCAAGCATCAGTATGGGACTGGTCACAGGGTGAGCCTCCTAAAAGCTCTCCAGATTATTACCTGCGCTTTTTAAAATCCTTTTACAGAATGGGTGGCAGGGTAACATATGCGTCTCTGGACAATCGCCTGTTACTTCACCACTTGTATCATACACTTTTAGAAATGTCTTGATATAAAAAAAAAGCCCCGGTTTTTCCGGGGCTCAGGGAAGGAGAGCAAGTCAACGCATACCTGCGTTTCCAGCTATGGTGTTTTAACTAGATAAACACAAACAAGTTCCTAAAAATTTTTCACTTTAAAATTCATTTTACTTACAGCTCGTTTTTTTGCAGCTTTATCTTCAAGACGAATACCCATAAAATAATCTCCGGGTCCCAGTTCCATTTTAACATCCTGTTCTATGGTCATATTTTTTAATTCATATTTACTACCCGTAAGACGTTTGGGGGTTTCTTCTGTTTTAACCTGCAAGTATTCACTGTTGTAAATAGCATATCTTTCAATATAATCAATGTAATAACCTGAATCATCCTTTTGAATTTTAAATGATTTTGCCGGTATTGTATAATGCAAAGTAGGATACCCGCCATCCATCTTGACTGTGGTTTGCAAGTCTTCCAATTCTTTGAATGGACCTTCAAATTTATAAACAAACACAGGCTTGTAAATCAATTCAAAAGATTCAGGATCAATCTTTTGCGGATCAGCCCACATGCCCCATCGCGTTCCATAACGTGTAAATATAGCGCGGCCAAAAATATTGGTTACATAGCGGCGCACCATAAATTGAAGATGGTTATGCTCAGGATAATACCACAATTCTTCCATACCCCGAATTTTGATGGAATGAGGTGTTCCATACTTTATATATACTTCTCCCCTTGCATCCCAGGGAGCATAATAATGCCCGGGTAAATTATCAAAATAGGAATAATGCTCACGTGCATATTTAATTCTTCGGTAAAATTCCTGCTGGGCTTCATTTAATGTTGTTGTGGGAGTAGGATCGTTAGTAAGCCAGAGCTTACGCATAAATTTCTCTTTGCCCACGCTGTCTAGCATGATGTAATAATCAAAAATATCCGCTCGTAGTATATGCCACAATCCAAAATCAATCAATTCTTCCTGAGACCAGACATCCTCTTTTTTGGTCAAATTTTGATACTGGGCAAACCGTTGTTTGGCAAAGTAACCAATACGGTGGCCATCCGCCTTTAATGTAACACTGGGATTCGGGGCTTTCTGATCAATAACCAACTCATCCCGTACTGTTGCCGCAACACCGGATTCTTGTCCTGCATTTTTCTCAATCTCTCTGATCAAAATCTGGGCTTCTTCAAAAGAATCTTCATCTTTGGGGATATCTTTTAATACCGGCAGCGCGCTTTTGTGCCCGTTTCTGGCAAGCGCCAGGGCAGCCTGATTTCGTACATTGATTTGCGGATCTGAGAGTTTACCAATCAAAAAATTACGATATTCCGGATTTTCTGAATGAAACAACTTTTCAGAAATATAGATCTGATGCAAAAGAGCGTCATCGGCCCATGAGCTGCTTTTATTAGCACTTAACAATTCATTAAACGCCATAAATGCATTTTCAAGGCCCCCTTCTTTTTTTTCATAACAATACCCAATCCAGAATCGTGATTCATCAAAATATCTGCTGTCAGGATATTGCTTAATAATCTCGCTGTACAACTGTATAGCCTGTTCCCATTTCTGTTCCATGGTTCGGGTCTTGGCATTAAAGTACAAATCCTGCACGGCATCCCCCGTATTTCCAAACAATTCAGAAATAAAAATCATGGCCAGTAGAACAAGGGTGAAACGAACGGATTGTATTCTCATAAAGACCTCAAAGACTGTTTATTAACAAGCCTGTATATTTATTTCAGATCAATTTCTCAATTTTCTTTTGAATCTGTTTAGACTGGTTTACCATTTTGGTATTGTTTATAATCTTTTTCAACTCGCTAAATATATAACGTATTTCAGAATCTTCAGTGTTTGAAATTTCCAGCAGTACCAATTCAAGCTTTTCCAAAAAGGCTTTCAATTCCTGATCTTGCAGCACAATCATATTTTCCTGCAGCTGTTGAGATTTGAACAATAAATTCTGAGCAAGCTGTTTTTCAAATTTCAAATCACCGGTTTGCTGCGCGGTAGAATTCTCATCTGTATGTTTAATTGCAAGCAGCAAAATCTCAGATTGTGTAAAAAATTCATTCACCAGATGTACATCTTTGGAATCCGGGGCAAGAACCATGACCTCAGCGCTAGACGCCAACATCTCTGGCTCATTTACCGGAGTATAAAATACAAATCTTCCAATTAAAACACCAATAAAAACAAAAGCCGCAGCCCGCGCTACAGTCATCACCCGGGGATGATAATCCAAAATCCAGTTCCAACTGTATAAAGTACGTCGCCAGGCAGCTACAAACCTGTTAGTTATTGGAAAATGTTTAGTTAAACGTGTTTGATATGCGTAAAGAATTTCTACTGAAGGTTCTTCTCGATTATATTGGTCAAGCATCTGTTCAATACTGGTCAAACCGTTTAAACTCATGGAGCAATCTTTACATTCATCAAGATGAGATGTAAATTCATCATGCTCGCTGTTAGACATGCCTCCATCAAGAAACAAGGGCAGCAGGTGACTGTATTTACATTTTGTGCTCATGATAATCTTCTCTAATTATCTTAATAATTGATCGTATTTTTTAAATTCTGCAAAGCTCTGTAAATGTGAATTCTAACCGTACTTTCAGCGCAACCCATAATCTCGGCAATTTCTTTGGATGTTTTTTGATGAAAATACTTTAACACAGTTGCAGTTCTTTGGTTCTCTGTTAATTTATCTAATCCATCCTCCAGAACTTTTCTGAGTTCATTCTGTTCAACACGTTCATCCGGGTGAGCGCCTTCAAACTCTTCACGTATACTCAGAGCTTCAACTTCACGTACCCGGGTGTCCAGTGCGTCTTGACGACTGCGCTTTTTTTTACGATGTGTATCCAACGCAAGGTTAACCGTTATACGATACAACCAGGTTGAAAACTTGGCACGATCTTCATATTGATGCAGCCGCGTAAATGCTCGAATAAATGTTTCCTGCGCTACATCCTGTGCATCATCGTAATTGCCTACAATATCAAATGCAAGATAGAGTACCTGCATACGATACCGCTTGACCAGCAATCCAAAGGCGGACCGATCTCCATTTTGTGCCTGTTTTACAAGTCGCTTATCCTTGTCCGCCATTCAATATCCTGCACATAACCTCGTCATGTATTGAACACTACTCAATAATAAGACGAATCAATTATAATCTTTGTTTACATGAAATTCTATGGTGTGAAAATAAAAATACCGTTATTATAATTTAAAATTGTCCGGCATTCATGAGTGAAATCAACCCCAGCAAACCACTGCACAGATTAAAATTTTTATTGTATTCTATATCGTTACCCATACCGGTCTCAGCATTAAAATTTTCACATATACAACCGTTTTCAGACCATCCGTTCACCAGTAAAGCTTGTGATTTCTCAGCCAATTCAGTCTTGAACTGGGCCATATCATAATTATCCAGCCCCAGATACAAAAAGAAATTAACGGGTGCCACAATTCTTCCACGCCAGTAATTGTTATCTTTATATGCCTGGTCTGTTTTTGAGATTGATGGAACTATCCAATTACCCCAAAATTTTTGTGGATCAAGCAAGTGGGTTTCAACCATCTTTTTCGCTCTTGCTTCATCTGGAATTTTAGCAATCAAAGGGTAAAAAGATGTAGGAGAGATTCGGGAGCTCTTTTCGTCTGTATCTGTACGAACATTTACATACAATCCGGCTTTATCATCCCATAATCTTTCAATATTATCAGCATATTGTTCACCACGCATACGGAGCTCACGCTCTTCAGAAGTCTTGCCTAATGTTACTGCAATTTCCGCCAACGCTTTACAATCCATTACATATAGACTGTTTAAACC
This sequence comes from bacterium, assembly GCA_963693055.1. Taxonomy (GTDB): domain Bacteria; phylum Zhuqueibacterota; class Zhuqueibacteria; order Residuimicrobiales; family Krinioviventaceae. The sequence goes on along the minus strand of OY843751.1, from coordinate 1,087,851 downwards.
CACATCCCACAATTCCATCAATTGTGTTTTATCGTTAAAAGGAACAAGATCATACATGGGAGAGTTAACTGTACCCGATTCTAAAATTGCAGCCCGCAAATTACCTCTGGCAGGGTCATTAAAGGGGTCCGAATAAGGATTAGAACCCCAACTTAGCAGTCCGTCATAATTCCTGTAAATATCCCACCAACGGTTCCAGGTCAAAAGCTCTTGAAAGACCAGTTCCAAAAGCCACTTTTCTTTATATTTTTTAAAATATTTCAATACAGCAGTCGACCCAAGCGGTAATGCAGAGCGGTCCAGGGTGGTTTTACCATTAGCACACACGGTTGCGGGTACAAATCCCAATTCGGTATTTTCACGCAATATTTCAACAATATTTGCCAAGGCCAGATCTTTATAATCCGGTAATGTCATTAAAGCTGAATAAAAAATATCCGTAGCATTCAATGCCCAACCACCATTGATCTTGTTTTGAAGCCGATCAGGAGTAGTAATAACCCTTTTTTTACCCGCGTCATAAATGGTATTCCAGGCTACAACGCTTTGCATTGCAAGATACGCATCTGATGAATTTCCAAACTTTTGCGCAGCGGCATCAAGATCCATTTTTTTCTGGTTAATCACAGATTGTATTTCAGATATACTTTTTTGTGCACCGGTACAGAAACCAACAGCATTATCCAAACGGATTGCCAAATATGGAGACAAAACCGGTAAACCCGCATCAACGAGTAATTGTCCAGATGCATAAATATTTACCAAAGAATCAGGAAAAACCGCTTCAACATGATCTCCTGCAAATGCCACTGATCCTGAAAAGTTCCACAGCATACCTGCCTCTGCGTAAGCAATCAATGGTCTGTCAGCTTTTATCTCGGGGGAAAGCAATATGTACCAATCACGATTTTCTACCGCGCTTTGTACCTTGATACGTGCACCCTGCCATGTTACAATCAATTCAGTATAGCTGCCGTCCCAGGCATGCGGACCGAATTGAATAACTGCATTTTCTTTTTCTTGTTCAACAAGGGGAGAATTCAAAAAAGAGTCACCTTCAACCCCGGAATATTTCAGACCAATATTTACGGCCAAACCATGGGGTAATAACACATGCGACAATAAACTGTGCGTGTTCCAGGTGTTCCATCCCTGTGCCAGTCTTGATTGCACTTTATCATAATCTTCAGCAGGAGTACTTGCGTACAATACTGTAAATACCATAGTCAATATAACAACAATAACCGCATCCCAACGCCGTAACAATTTTTTTTACTCCAATCAGTGGTTCTGTATCGTAAACATCAAAGGTGTAACAAATCCAAATATTAAAACAATTAGTCCTGAAAACATAAATTGAATCAATTTATTCCTGTTAATGTTTTTTAAATTCATCAAATTTAAAATAATTATTGGAACTCCTAAAACAAATAAATGGTCCCAAAAAGCAGAATTACCCGAGCCTACATACCGTAGAGAATAAAAATATATACTTATGGGCCCCGCTATCAACAACAATGCACCAAAGCCAAGAATGGACAAAACTTTTCTATCAAACTGGCTTAATTTATTTTCCGGATACAGTTCATATTTACTTGAATACCATACCCATACTAAACCTGCAAATAAACCGGGTACCAGACCATATAAAAACATAACATTCCCCTTATTTTTAATGTTCACCCAAAACAAGTTTAACTTCATATATTAATTATATTAATACAAAATTGCAAGAAAAATCGGACTACCTGTTTCTAACCAAAGAATTGTGCCTGATAAACTGCTTACCGTAACAGCAATAATTTTTTCGTTTCACTAAACGATTTGCTCTCAAGTCGGTAGAAATACGTACCACTGGGCATCTGTGTTCCATTCATATCTTTACCCGTCCAGTTAACAGAATATTCACCAGGTGCAGCAACTTTATTATATAGTGTTGTGACTTTGCGACCGGTAATGTCAAATATTTCAAGCGTTACCTGTTCTGTTCTGGAAAGCGTAAAAGAGATTATTGTTTCAGGATTAAAGGGATTGGGATAATTATCACCCAATTTATAATCCAATAGATTTTCCTTCTCTTCTGTTAAAAACGTTACAGGTTTGGATGAATCCATAAACCACATCAAGGTACCATTTACAAATTTCTGCATTGCATTTGGATCATATAATGTGGAAATACCCTCAAGACCAAATGAAAGATATATCAGCTTTGAATCATTTATTTCATTATGAAAATATATCCCGGATGTATTGGCTGTATTGTTATATTTAAACAATCGATCTTCCGTATGCATTGGAACAATTATTTCCGGGTAATCACTGAAATTATAATTACTCTTGTCCTGCAATAAGCTTAGCAATACACTGTTTTCAAATAGCGTATTCCCAATGCCGTAAAGATATCTAAAATCTGTTTCACGTCCCGCGTATTCGGCATTGAGAATATTGGAATAAAACAGAGAATCCTCTACGGTTCCGTTTTCAACCAGATCAAAACCTATATGTTGACCACATATCAACATTCTGCCACCTTTATCAAGGTATTCGCGAATTACACCTTGCTCCCTAGTTGTAAACGTACTATCAGTCTCATTTCCGGTAGACCAGATAACCATAAGCTTGTCGTCTAATTCCGGCGGACCTTGCAATGCTGTTTCCCATTTTTCATAGAAAATATTGTATCTTTTCAATAAAGTTTCAAAATAAAGCTGAGACTCTAAAGAATTGCTGTCATCAACATATAATAAAGGTTCAATTCCTATAGGAAAATAAAAATAATAATTTAATTCAAAATCCCCATCTGTTAAAAGTTGCATTTTAAATTTAACAAGATGCGGATAAGCTTTATCTGTAATATTCATTTTAATTTCAAGAGGGTCATTACCCATGATATCACCTTTGATCCAATCACTCACCTGCCAGGTATTTTCCAGAATTTCTACAGATTCTTCATCTGATGAGAGTAAAAAGTCGACTGATTTTAAACGCCGATTCAAATTCTCAATCTGAATTTGCATATAAATTTGTTCACCCGCTTCAGGCACACCATTTTGATTGCCCAAAGATTCTGTAACGACTATTGAATCTATTTTTATGTCAGGCCGAGAGAGATACTCTACCTCCTTGAGGATCCAGTTATCTTTATCAACAATAACCCCCAGCGGAACATCCTGAACAATAAATTCAAAAGGTTGCTCAGAGATATTATTCTGTATCGTAATCAATGTATCCAGCGTTGGTTGTAAAATGGTTATATCAATTGGCATTTCAAAAACAGGCCCCAAAGTCTGCACCTGTTTTAAAAATCCAAACACTCGATATGTTTCGTCCGGCAACGGCTCCCAATCCCAAAACACCTGATAAACAGGTCTTCCCGGTTCATATATCCATTGATGAAAAAATGTATCCAAGTCCATTCCGGAAATCTGTTCACATAGGTCTCTAAACTGCTCTGTTGTAGCGGAATTAAATCTATACTCTGACTCTCCAAAATAGTATTTCATGATATTAAAAAATGAACTGTCCCCTACAACATGACGCAGCATATGCAAAATCCATGATCCCTTGTTGTATGACAATCCTGCATCAAAAATACGATCGTTCAAGGGATCTTCAACTATTACGGTACCTTCCCCCACTGCGCCAACCGTTCTCATTTGGTATTTGCTTGCAGTAACATTAGTATATGCATGTTCATACCATAAAGCTTCACTATAGGTTGCAAATCCTTCGTTCAGCCAAATGTGCTCCCAGGAATCACAAGTAATCAGATCTCCGCACCATTGATGCGCAAGTTCATGCACAAATACTTCCTCACCCCAAAAACTAAAAGAAGAGCAGGTTTGGTGTTCCATTGCTCCTCCCCCGCCATAATCCGCGTGACCATATTTTTCTTTGATAAACGGGTATTGGCCATATATATCAGACAGGAATTCTATCATGTGTTTGACTTTATCCAGATCTTTTTTTTGCGCCTGGTAATTGCCCGGATAGTTATAAAATTCAATAGCCATGGTATCGGCACCATCATTATAAATATAGTTATCATAATGGATTTCATATTCATGGATTGCAACTGAAACTAGATAAGTTGTTATAGGATATTGCTCATGCCACCACCAGGTAGTTTTCTCGCCGTGGTTCTCCGCTGAACGGAGCGTTCCATTTGATACTGCAATCATATTGTTGGGTACAGTCAAATGAATATCAACGGAATCTGCTTTATCTGAAGGTGTATCTCTACATGGCCACCAGCTTCTAGCGCCAAAAGGCTCACTCAAAGACCAGATATTTGTACTGTTACCGTTACCGGAAAAATCAAAAGCCCTGTATCCTGAATTTTGAGGTTTCCCATGATAAACAACCTGAAATTGAATATACTCACCCGCACGATATTCACGATCCAGGCTGATCATAAGCATGTCAAACGCACCTTTGATTGAATAATTTAAAAGTTGTTGTGTTTCACTCACAACAATAGAATCTACAACCAATCCATCCCACATGTTCAAGCCCATCATGGAGATAGCGTCTACATTTACCAATGCTGTAACACCAACTTTACCATACAAAACCTTGGCATTGATATCAAAATCAAGCTGCAGATCATAATGCACAATATCAATTGCATGAACAGTTTCAACATCCGGGAGCGCTTGCTCTTGTCTCAACATGTTACGAACACGTTGTTCTTTTGCCTTGGCCAGTTTTTCATGCACCCCGGTATCAAATTCAGGCCCGGCAAAAACAAAAGCAATCATAAATCCTATTAGCAAGAATACTATATTTAATTTCATAGCAATCACCTATTTAAATTAAACACAACTTAAACTAAACAGTTTCACTTGTAACTACAATAACAAAAATCAGACACAAAATCATTGCAGCCAAATAAAACATTTTTAAACAAGGAATTTCATTCTCTGCGCCGGGGGGAGTTATTCATTATATAAAAAATAATGTTACATGTCAACTGATAAATAACCATATTTTTCCAATACAGTCTTTAAATACTCTGTTGTACATATCCAGGCTTTTTCACCGGAACCTCCTCCGTTTATCCCAATTACATACCCGTTTCCATCAATTACCGGTGCACCACTGAGCCCCGCCAACTCTTTACTGCCCTGAATATCAATCAAGTGCCGAAAACCAAAAGTTTTGTACATAATCCAATGTCTCACAGGTTGAAGTATGGGATCCTGATCATTTGTCCAACCAATTGAATACAAATCTTCTCCCTTGTCAACCTTGCCAAAACGAATTTTCAATGGATAAATATCCGGATTTTTTTCTTTAATTTTAAACAATAACCAGTCGTAATTCATAATCTCATTACTTAATACCTTTTCATTCGGGTCCGTATTGATAGGTTCTCCTAAAACAATCCGTTTTTCTGGCTGATTTTTAGGATACATTTCCCAGGATTCCAATTTGCCATCAAAATCAATATTGCGTAAGCCATGTGCACCCTGAAAAAACAAAAACCAGTGTTTGCAGGTCACGGCCAGTGTATCTTTGCCGGTATCTATCAAAAACCCACTGCCTTTAGCTACATATTGTTTTCCATCAATCACAAAATCACTTGTCAAAGCAATAGCAGGCCACTGCTGCTGAGGCAGCTCGGCCCAGGTTTCAGCATTCTTTTTTTTCTGGTACATGCAGCAAAAGTACCCAATAATACTAACAAAAGGCCCAATCTTTTCAACATAAATTCCCTCTATAATTTTTCTATATGAATATACACATTTCGCAACTTTTTATTCAATCCTTTATTTGACTTGATATTCAAACAGGTATTTAGTATACTAGGCCTTGAAAAATACTGACCACAATTAAGCAGGAAAAGAAATGGCTAAACTTAAAGATTTCCCACAAACATTTTGGATCGCCAATGTAATGGAAATATTTGAACGCATGGCATGGTATGGATTTTTTGCAGTATCTTCTTTATATATTACCGGAGCGGTAAGTGAAGGTGGCTTGGGATTTACAGACGAAGACCGTGGTGTTTTACAGGGCGTTGTTACTTTTTTCCTCTATCTTTTTCCCGTTGTTACCGGTGCGCTTGCCGACCGATACGGATTTAAAAAAATGCTGTTTTCTGCATTTCTCGTACTTACTCCTGCCTACTTTTTTCTGGGACAGGCAAAATCCTTCCCTGCCTTTTTTCTGGTCTATATGACTGTAGCCCTGGGTGCAGCCATGTTCAAACCGGTTATCATTGGTACCGTATCAAAAACTACCAATCCCAAAACCGCGTCTATGGGCTTTGGAATATTTTACATGATGGTGAATATCGGTGGCTTTGTAGGCCCCATTGTTGCCGGAATTGTTAGAGGCATTGCCTGGAAATGGGTTTTTGTCGCGTCCGCGGGATGGATTGCCTTTAATATTCTGCTGGTATTATTGTTATACAAAGAGCCCACAACTGAAAGCACTTCTGCCGAGAAACGCAACCTGAAAAAAGTACTAACAGACATGGTTAAAGTTTTAGGTAATGGAAGATTCTTCCTGTTTGTGTTTGTATTATTATTCGTTCTGGTTCTGGGATCAAAATATACTGCCAGTGGATTTATTTCCTGGTATGACATCATAATCATACTGGCTGTGTGGACAGGAGTCAATATCATATATGATATAATTCTCAAAAACGCTTCCAGCCAAAATAAAAATTGGCTGACCAGTCCCATGAAACTGGGTGACTGGCGGTTTGGTCTGTTTCTGTTGCTCATGTCTGGTTTCTGGACGTCTTTTAATCAGATCTTTTACACGCTTCCGCTTTATATTCGGGATTTTGTAGATACAACAGATTTGATGAACACATCCACAGCATTCATGACGATTGTAGGTCTGGGAGGCGCTATAGAGTCATTCCGCAATTCCATGGCAGTAAGCGGACAAATGAATCCTGAATATATTATCAACATCAATGCTGGTGCCATCATCTTTTTTCAATTGCTGATTTCATACCTGGTTACCCGTCTCAAGCCCTTTACCACAATATTCTGGGGTGTGCTCATAACGGTTGCAAGCTTTTCAGTGCTTACGTTTAGCCATATGGGATGGGTGGTTGTTTGGGGTATTTTCATCTTTTCATTTGGCGAAATGATGGCCAGTCCCAAATCTAAAGAGTATACCGGGTCCATTGCCCCACCTAATAAAGTTGCGCTCTATATGGGTTACTTTTATTGGTGTGTTGCACTAGGAAATCTTTTTGGTGGAATCCTTTCAGGACAGTTGTACGCAAAATTCGCAAGAGACATGCAGCGCCCTGACATCATGTGGATCATATTCACTGTACTGGCTCTAGTATCTGCATTACTGATTCTTGCATATGACAAACTGGTTATCAAACGAATTTCAACAAACAAGGAACATCAATAGTTTTAATTTTGTTCTATAATATTAATGGCATCATCCAATGCAGTTTAATCCATTCTCCATAGGAGGATGTTATGAAATATTATCTTGTATCAATCATTACAATGGCTGTAGTATTGTTTTCCTGCACAACAGAAAAGCAGCCATTGGATCCAAATAATATGACATCACAGGATTTTACAATATCCGCGGATTCTATTAACCATACGCTGACATTGAACAACCAAACCAGTTATACCATGTATTATGCTATACATTTTACAACTTACCTACAAATGATAGAATTTACACCCTGTTCTACCCCGGAAACTTGCGGAAAAGGCATTCAAAGCGGTGAATGCTTAATATTGTCATATTCAGAGTTATTGGAAAAGCATAAAGAAGCTAAAAGTATTCAAGTAACATACTGGTTATTATGGCAAGGCGCAAATGGCAAATATGATATAGCCTTCCTGGATTCTATTCCAATAGATCTTTGATCAATTAAAATCAATTTAATTAAATCAAAGCCCGGTAATCAAATATACCGGGCTTTTTGTTATACATACAAAAACACTATCCTTGCTTTTTTCAACGAATCTTTCTATCTTTTTTTAATAAATTTGGAGGAACCGATGAAAACAAGGTTAATTGGGATACTAGTCATATTATTCTGTTTTAATGGATTTGCACAGGAGTTCAAAATCCAGTCTCCTGACGAGAATCTGGAAATCACGGTTAATGTTAAAAAAGATATAAAATATGATGTTACATTAAACAACAAAACCGTAATCTCTCCCTCACGTATAGACATGACCTTGACAGACGGTACCATACTGGGAGAAAATCCAACTATTAGAAACTCGCGCAAAAACAGCATCAATAACACAATCAAACCTATAGTGAAAATAAAACGCTCAACAATTACAGATCATTATAACAAATTAACTCTTACTTTTAATAGCAGCTTTGGTCTTGAATTTAGAGCATATAATGATGGAGCGGCATACCGCTTTTTCTCATCCATTCCCGGCAAAATTAAAGTCAAAAATGAACATGTAGAATATCGTCTTGATGAAGCAGACTCTTGTTTCTACAGTTTTGTAGAGAGTTTTCATACCTCGTATGAAGAATTGCATCATTTTGTTGCAGTAAACTCTGTAATTGATTCACAGATGAGTTACCTACCCATATTAGTAAAAAAAGGAAATGGTGTTAAACTTGTTATTACTGAAGCGGATCTTGATGATTACGCAGGACTTTATCTCAAAGGCACCAACGATCATTCAGCTACTCTGGTAAGTACTTTTCCCAAGGTTGCGTTAAAAGAAAAACAAGTACGTGACCGCAAGATCATCGTATCAGAGTCTGCAGATTACATTGCCGAAACAAAGGGTAGTCGCTTTTTCCCCTGGCGTGTTATGGTAATTTCCGAAAACGATGGCACATTTATCGAAAGCGATATGGTCTATCGTCTTGCTAAAACCAATCAGATCAAAGACACATCCTGGATCCAATCCGGCAAAGTCGTTTGGGAATGGTGGAACGCCTCAAACCTCTACAATGTCGATTTTCAATCCGGTTTGAATACAGATACATATAAAGCCTATATAGATTTTGCAGCCCAATATGGTTTAGAATATGTTCTTTTCGATGAAGGCTGGTCTGGTACCGAAGACCTATTACATACCAATCCCAAAGTAAATATGCCGGTATTAATAGATTATGCCAAAGAAAAAGACGTAAAAATATTGTTATGGTGCGTATGGGTGACTGTTGAAAATCAATTAGATGACGCCTTTGCCCAGTTTGAAGATTGGGGTATTGCAGGTGTTAAAATTGATTTTATGGACCGTGACGATCAAAAAATAGTAAACTGGTATAAAAAGATTGTAAAAAAAGCTGCCGAACATCATCTTCTGGTAGATTTTCACGGAGCATACAAACCTACCGGTTTGAGAAGAGAATATCCCAATTTGATGACACGTGAAGGTGTTCGTGGAAACGAATATAACAAGTGGTCAAAGGATGAAACACCGGACAAGCAAGTATTGATTCCCTTTACCCGAATGCTGGCAGGTCCCATTGATTTTACCCCAGGGGCCATGCGCAATGCAAACAAGAACAATTTTAACCCGGTATTTGAACGTCCAATGTCACAGGGAACACGTGCACATCAACTGGCCATGTATGTAGTTTATGAAAGTCCGTTGCAAATGCTGTGTGATTCTCCATCAAATTACGAAAGTGAACCCGCAAACATAATGGATTTGATTGCAAACGTACCGGTTGAATGGGATGAAACCAAAGTACTAGACGCTAGAATAGAAGACTATATAATTGTTGCCCGCCGCTGCAGTAATACCTGGTATGTGGGTGCCATGACAGACTGGACACCCCGTGACATAACCGTTGACCTGTCATTTCTCACATCCGGCAGTTTTATGGCAACAATATACAAAGACGGTATTAACGCAGACCGATTTGCCGAAGATTATATCGTAGATAAAAAACAGGTAACAGCCAACGACAAGCTCAATATCCATCTCGCACCCGGCGGTGGCTGTGTGATCAAGATAACCCCGTAAATCACAAATTATGCCGGAGGAAAATTCCTCCGGCATAATACCTAATCTATAATCACAAAATACACCGTATCCGTCACTGCAGAACCAAACACCCCAATGGCATCTCCCTCAAAATGGAACTTGGGCTCCAATAGATTACCATCCACTTCCTGGATCTGGCTGTGCGTAAGATAATAATCTGTCATATTCTTATCTGCGCAATACATAATTACCCGATAAGTGCCATAAAACCAGGTAGAGTACCATTCAATATCCATTGCAGATAAATCATCTCCTTCACCCAAACGCGTTTGTGTCCATTGAGACTGATTTTTGATATAGTTATAGTATCTCAACTCGTCTGAATCTGTTGTATCTGCAAAATCCGAACGTGACAAGCCCATAATATTATCTTCAATAAAACTATTAAACGATGCATCAAGCGCAACAATTGAAGTTATATAAGAATCAATGGTGGGCGAACGTTTGAATTTTAATTTGAATTTTGTACCCTTCTCTACGGCTGTTGTATATTTTTGTGTACCCAGCAAGGACTCGTCAGAAATTATATTAAAACCATCCGCAGGTGTGATTGTAACACAAGATGCTGTCAATTCTTTACCATCAATTGTTGCTTTTAAATTGATTCTATAAGAATGATCATAGTCAATCACAAAATCGTTACCCTTGTATTTGTACGAAAAAGAAAACGCGTCATATTCCAAATAAAAAGTTTCGTCACTTTTCATATCCGTAATGGACACATCAGCATCCGTAATGTAAAATTCCCCCAAATCAATTTCCGTATTCAGGGGATGATTCCGGGTTAGAATAATCTTTGCAGGCACCTGTCCGGGATAGATATATCCCTCAACCACAATTTTGGGTTCATATGTGGATTCATCTACATCCACAGAAACTTTGCCGCAAGCGGACAATAGTATAAATAACAAAAGAATATTTAAAATAATATATTTCACAATGATCTCCTCAAAATCAGAATAGCAGATTAAAACCAATTGATGGCAATACAGGTAACATACCCTGTGTATCAACATTCTGCATGATCATGCCATTGTTAATCTCGTCTTCATATCGAATAAACCAGACATTCCTCCGGTTCAAAGCATTAAAAACCTGCAGATACGGCTCAAAGGTAATATGCTTGAATTTGCGCGAATAGGTCAAACTCAGATCCAAACGTATATATGGCGGTAACCTGAAATTATTACGACTGGTAGGATATAAATTGTATCCCAAATACACATTCTGGTCGGGGAGCTGATTGGTAACATACACCGAACTGGTTGTTGTTATAGGTTGACCGGTTGCATAAACGAATCCAAAGCCCAAACGCCACTTTGCCTTACCATCTTTTACCGGTAATCCCCTAAACGCCAGAATGGCATTCTTAACATCCATTGTGCTGACCATATTTAATGTATGTGTACGGTCATGACGTGGCACATATTCATTACCACCATTCAAATCCGTAACTGTGTTTTCAACCCGACCCAAAGTATATGCGATCCACCCGGTTACCGGTCCACTATTTTTGCGCAAAATCATTTCCAAACCAAAAGCACGACCGGTACCCACATCATACATATCTTTGGTATTTGTGTACAAGGGCTCACCTTTATAATTATACTGATCATGCTGCGTTTCCACCCAGAAAAAAGGATCAAAGATATAGAGATTTACGTAATCTTTGTAATAACTTTCAACTTCAAACTCGTAATTTCCAGCCACCTCTTTTTGCAGTCCCAATATATAATGGTTCGATTTGGCATCATCATAATACTCGTCAGATACCGACCATATATCCGCTATAAACACCCGTGGAACGCGAAACAGGTATTGATGATACCGCCCGGCAGCGGCTTTCAGATTTAACGTTTCACTTAAACGATACTTGAAACTAACCCGGGGATCATGATCATGTCTGGTGACTTTATTATATGAAGAATTATAACGGTACCCGAGCTGAACTTCCATGAGCGGAGTTGGCTTCCATTCAGCCTGCCAATAGGCTGCAAAATGGATTGGTTCTTGTTGAATGTCAACTTCGTTACCGGGGAATTTTGAGACAAATTTACCGGATAGATCTTTATATTCATAACCCAATTTAAAGCTCAATCTACCGGAATAAAAATACTCCAGGTCCCCTTTTAATGTTCGGTCATCAATGGTATTGGTTTCATTCATATCATCACCCAACTCAAAACCCGAGTCAAAGCTGCTACTGGTGAACCAGAAATTCCCAAACAATTGAGATGAAAAAATATGGGTCCACCTTACGCTTGCAGTTGTATTTCCCCATTTATACATCATGGATTGAGAGTTGGGATTATCTTTATCAAACACAAAATCCATATTATCCTGACCTTTATAAGTACTCAGCGTCAGTTTGTCATGAGTACCCAGATCCAGATACGCCTTGAGATGACCATCGTAAAAATAGTAATCTGGAATATTCTCATCTTTAAACGCATCCAGTTTGGCAATGGTTTTATCGAAATACGTTCTGCGGATAGAGCCAGATAACGCGCCATATTTGCCCAGCGGGACCTGCATTGTTGTTTTAGCAGACAGGATACTAATGCTGGTTTTTCCTGTATATTCACGGCGGTTTCCGTCAAGGTTGGTAACATCCAACACAGATGACAAACGTCCACCATACTCGGCACCAAAACCTCCTTTTGATAGTTCAACGTTTTTAATTGCATCGGTATTGAAGGTAGAAAACAAACCAAACAAATGCTCAGGATTGTAAACATCTGTGCCATCGATTAAATATAAATTCTGGTCCGGTGTTCCGCCGCGCACATAAAGTTCTGATGAAAAATCCGAAACCGATGCAATTCCCGGCATGGTTTGCAATGACCGTAACAAATCTGTTTCAACCACCTGAGGGATATGTTGAATTTCACGGGGCGACATGGTAATTTTGGAAATTGGCTGGCGATATAATTTCACACTGGCTCTTACCGAATCTGCCACCACAGAAACTGTTTCAGTATAAATAGTAGTTGGAGCAAGCCTGAAAATCAATTCCGCTTTACCATTGGGTTTTATAACTAATTTTTGCTGCTCTGCCGTGTACCCCATATACTGGCATACAAGTTGATATTGCCCTACCGGTATTTTAGGGACTGAAAAAAATCCCATGGTATTGGTAGTTGATCCAATACGAGAATCTTTAATAAATACATTGGCCCCAATTAAAGCCTCTCCAGTATCATCATCATAAACAAATCCGCTGACCGTTCCTGCGGTTTGGCCCATACTTTGAGCTATCAAAAACAACACCAGGAGCACAATCAAAATATTGCGCATTTATATCTCCAGCATAACGATTACATTTAATTATTAATCAAAAAAATACCTTTATCAAAATCTACATTCCCAGATATGTTGCCCCGGTAATCTTGACACATGCTTATCCTGACTACAGATTAAGAAATATACTATAATTTGTTATAAATAAAAAAGCTTAAATATTATAAAATATTGCATAGTAAATAAATATTATTAAATTCAGTACATATCAATCACATTGGAAAAAGAGGAAGAAAATGAAAAGCAAAATGTTTGTGATAGGATGTACTGTTGTTGCAGCATTAGGGGGTTTTTTATTCGGATTTGATACTGCAGTTATTTCAGGCACTACCAGCGCCCTGGAGACTGTGTTCAATCTAAATGAATTTTGGTTGGGTTTTACAGTCGCCGTTGCTTTGATTGGTACCATTATTGGTTCAATTCTTGTGGGCAAGCCGGGTGATGCTTACGGTCGTAAACGGGTACTGGTTATTCTTGCTGTCTTGTATGCGGTTTCAGCAATGGGATGTGCTTTTGCATGGGACTGGTTTTCGCTGCTATTCTTTCGCTTTATTGGTGGTTTGGCTGTTGGTGGCTCTTCTGTTATGGCGCCCATGTATATTGCAGAAATCTCTCCTGCACGGTTACGCGGACGACTGGTAGCTGTAAGTCAATTTAATATTGTTATTGGTATTCTGGTTGCCTATTTCTCAAATTTTCTTATTGCCGGTACAATACAAACCGATTCCTGGCGTTGGATGCTGGGAGTGGAAACCCTGCCGGCTATATTGTTTTTCATTCTATTATTTTTTATTCCTTTCAGCCCACGCTGGCTCATGAAACAAGGTAGACGTGAAGAAGCAAAAGCGATTTTACTCAAAATCGGTGAAGATAATGTAGAACAGGAATTAAATGAAATTGAAGCATCATTAAAGATTGAACTCTCTAGTGCCAAGGAAAAACTATTTTCACCCAAATTTAAAAAACCTATTCTGTTAGCCATTATGGTTGCGGCTTTTAACCAGCTTTCCGGTATTAACGTGATCATGTATTATGCGCCACGCATTTTTGAAATGACGGGTCTGGCATCTGACACAGCATTGCTTCAAACCGTTGCAGTAGGTGCAACCAATTTAATTTTTACAATTATTGCCATGACTGTAATAGACAAATTTGGGCGCAAAACCCTGCTTTTGATTGGATCCGTTGGTCTTACCTTCTTTATGGGCATGGTAGGACGTGCATTCATTCTCGAATCCTTTAACGGATACGCGGTCCTGGTTTATTTGATTGGTTACATTGCCTTTTTCGCATTCTCACAGGGTGCGGTTATCTGGGTATTTCTGGCCGAAATTTTCCCCAATATGGTGCGCGCTAAAGGTCAGGCATTGGGAAGTTTTACCCACTGGGTAGGAGCTGCCCTGGTATCCTGGACCTTTCCGATCATTGCCAACCTGCCGGGCATTGGCGGTGGTGGTGCCTTTATCTTTTTCAGCTTGATGATGATATTGCAATTCTTTATGGTCTGGAAATGGCTGCCCGAGACCAAAGGCAAATCGCTTGAACAAATCCAAAAAGAACTGGGGATCGTTTAAATTTAACAATTCAGGGGCTGTTAAAAAAAACAGCCCCCATTATTCATTATTAGAGGGGTCTAAATGGATTTCACAAACATATCTACAATTCAGCTTGAACAGAAAATCTCGGACGTTGAAATCCGGCAGATGAGAATAATCAATATATCTATGCTAATGGGTGTACTCATTCTTTTAGTTTCTACCATGTATCTAAATTACTTTGGCAGCAACAGCGGAACAGGCGGCGCAGATTATAAAGTGCTGAATATTTTCCTAATTATGGTATTTGCGCTAATGATAATAGGTTTTCCGCTTGTATTTTCTATTCATAAAATCTTTCTTTCACCCGGTAGAATAGCCAAAATCCACAAACAAGGTTACAGAGATACACAAGGAAACAGAATAGAAAATCCTGTTGATATCCTGCTTATTCAATATCGCACACTCTTGATTTTCAAATTAGCTATACTCGAAGGTATAGCATTATTAGGTATAACCAGCTTTTTGACGGGTGTATTTGCGGATTTAATGCGGAAAGTGAATATTTATTGGTTTCTACTTTTACCTTCTATCTTCTTTTTTATCTTTGTCTATCTTTTTTTCCCTACAAAGGATAAAGTTGTCTTTTATATTGAACAAAACATTCTACCCAAATTCAGAGGAGTTTAGATGAAAATTGTTAAATATTCCATGGTCTTTTTATTATTTTGTTCAATACTCCCCTCCTTTGCTCAAGATTGGAAGCTCGTCTGGAGTGATGAATTTGATTATAAAGGGCTGCCTGATCCCGCAAAGTGGAATTATGAATCAGGATATGTTCGCAACCAGGAAAAACAATACTATACCAAGCACCGTCTGAAAAACGCAAGGGTTGAGGATGGATTTCTTGTAATTGAAGCCCATAAAGAGCCGTTCAAAGATATGGAATACACCTCGGCAAGTATCAACACCCGCTATACTCAATCATGGACCTATGGACGGTTCGAGATCAGGGCCAAACTCCCCACCGGTAAAGGAACCTGGCCTGCCATATGGATGCTGGGCACAAACCTTACATATGTCGGCTGGCCAAGTTGCGGTGAGATCGATATCATGGAAAACGTGGGCTATGCCCCCGAAAATATCCACGCCAATGTTCATACCAAGACCAATAATCATACAATTGGCACTGGCAAGGGCAACCGTAAAGAATATACCACTCCTTATGATCAATTTTACACGTATGCACTCGAATGGACGCCTGAAAAGCTGGTATTCTTTGTGGATGATGATACCCTGTTCACCTATGAGAATGATAGAAAAGGAGACTGGAAAACCTGGCCGTTTGACAAACCTCAATATCTGTTGCTTAATCTTGCTATTGGCGGTGCCTGGGGCGGACGTGAAGGTATTGACGATTCAATTTTTCCACAAAAATATTATATAGATTATGTAAGAGTCTATCAACAAGACAAATAACCCCTAATACCGCTTTTAGTATCATACAATTCAAACTGATCTAAATTGTATTTAGATCAGTTTTTTCTTGACTCTGCACCAGTAATATGTATATTGTATT
Source organism: bacterium (assembly GCA_963693055.1). Classification (GTDB taxonomy): domain Bacteria; phylum Zhuqueibacterota; class Zhuqueibacteria; order Residuimicrobiales; family Krinioviventaceae. Next base: position 1,071,466 of record OY843751.1, on the reverse strand, counting down.
AATACTGTATTATCAAACAAATAAAAGGGGTCAATTATGAAACATTATGTTTACTATATTCTCCTCTTTATAATTCTTTCAAGCTTTTGGGCACCTGTTTCCGCAAATCCACAGGATAATTTAAATTGTACATTATTAGGTGAATGGCCATATGGTTTGTGCGAAGCAGTTTATGCAACTGGCGATACATTGTTCATGGCAAACGGAAGAACCCTGCAGATTTATGAAATATCAGACGTACAGAATCCGGTTTTGATTTCCGAGGTAGTAACAAAAGGAATCATTAATGCCATTCAAGTTCAGGACCAGACCGCATTCATTGGAAATTATAAAGAGGGTCTGATCATTATTGATGTTTCAGATCCGGTGAATCCAACAGAAATCTCCAGATATCCGGGAAACGATGAAACCTATGAAGTGCAAGACCTTTGTGTTAAAGACAATGTTGTTTTTCTCATTACAAACGACATAACAGCTCTGGATATTAGTAATAAAAGTGAGCCCACCTTGATCTCGGTATTAGATGCACATTATTGCCAGGATTTTCATATAGCTGGTGATTATTGTTTTACAACCGGTTATAATGATGGAACAACTATATACAATATTGCAGATCCTGCCAATATGTTTGAGGTGATCAATATTCCACTTGATGGGAAAAATAATGCTGTTGATGTTAAAGATAATTTTCTATATACGGGCTGCGGTGGCAATGTATTCGTTTATGATATAACAGACATTGAAAATCCTGTTATTATTGATACAATGTATACCGGCAGCGTAGTACATGAAATGTTTATTCATGACAATTTTATATCTATCGTCGCCAGCTCAAACGGGCTGGATATATGGGATATCTCTGATCCCCATAATTGTGAAATGGTAAATTATTACTATACACCAGATAACACATTTTTTGTAACTGCTACATCTGAAAAAGTAATTATAGCAGACAATGGTGGCGATGTGTATCTGTTCGAATTCGATCCGGACGCTGAAATGGGTTCTATGACACCCTCTATAATTGAACCGGGTGGCAGATTACAGGAAATTGAAATAGAAGGCAATTACGCATATATTGCCAATTCACATCATGGTTTACGAATTATCGATATAACAAATCCGTCAGATCCTCAATTATTATCTACCTGGCGCCAGGACCATTGTTACGCAACGGATCTTGAAGTAAAAAATGACACGGTATATATTGCCATGTCTTATGCCGGTTTATATATACTGAACACATCAAACAAACAAAATCCACAGGTTATAGGAAAACTGGATTCATCCTACTCTTGCGAATATTTACATGTAGAAAATGACAAAATCATAGTGGCAACAAATGACAGATATATTCGTATCATCGACATTTCTGATCCCACATCACTTGTTGAGATCAGTTCCTTTAGCACAAACAATAGTATAGATGGATTCGAATATTCTGTTCCATATCTTGCAACGCTTGAAGGATCTAACGGGTTATACCTGTTTGACCTGTCAGATTATTTGAACCCGGTTAAAGTGGATTCATTTACAACCCCCAATCGTATATCGGCACTCACTTTTTTTGAAAATTATATAATCACTTATGATTATTCACGCTATGTCCGATATATTGATATAACAAATCCTGCAGCAATAACTGAATCTCATGCTGTCAGCTATAGAAACTATATTTTTGAAATGGAGATATTAAACAATTCACTTTATACTGCAAGTACATCAATCGCATTAAACATTTTTGACTTGAATGATAGTAACAACCTGGAATCAACAGGCTCTTTTGATAATAATGATGAAGCAAGAAAATTAGCCATTCAGGATGACTTAATTGGTATTCTCAATAGGGAAACCGGTCTTTGGTTTATAAAATATGATCCAACAACTGCCATTTCAGAAAATCCTTCGGAACCAGTTCCCATGGAATTTCTATTAAAACAAAACTATCCTAATCCCTTTAATCCAGAAACGGTTATTGAATATGACTTGCTACAAAAACAGTTTATTTCGATTTCTTTGTACAACACAAACGGACAACTGGTACAAAAATTATACAGCGGAGTACAATCCACGGGAAATCACAAATTAACCATTAACGCAAAAAATCTTCCCAGCGGCGTTTATTTTTACAAACTCGAAACAGAGAATGCCACTGATATAAAAAAATGTTTGCTATTAAAATAAGGAAAAAATGAAAGCCGTTCAAATTACAGCATTCGGCCCCCCATCTGTTCTAGTATACCAGGAGGTAGAAAAACCACAAATCAATCACGATCAGATTTTGGTGCAAGTCCATGCCGCGGGTATTAATCCCATCGACTGGAAAACCCGTAAGGGACTGGGATTCATAGCGCAAAAGATCAAAGACCACCTACCCTGGACACCGGGATACGACCTGGCAGGAACTGTAGAGCAGTGCGGAGATTCCATTTCCCAATTCAAACCGGGTGATGAGGTTTACGGCATGATTGCTCTGAACCGTGCCGGTGCATATGCGGATTATGCTATAGTGTATCCCAATGAAATTGCTATAAAGCCCTCTACAATATCATGGTCTGAGGCTGCCGGTGTTCCCCTGGCAGGATTAACTGCATGGCAGGCCCTGCACAACACAGGACATTTACAATCCGGACAAAATGTGCTAATACACGCAGCCGCCGGCGGCGTTGGGCATCTTGCCGTACAGTTTGCCAAAGCTCAAAATGCTCATGTAACCGCAACCGCATCTGCCAATCACCACGAATTGCTTTATTCACTAGGTGTTGATCGGTGTATCGATTATATAAAAGAGGATTTTACCGAGATCGCTAAAGAAATGGATTTGATCATAGACGCTGTTGGCGGAGAAACCGGTTTTCGCTCACTTGAATGCCTGGCCCCAAATGGCTTATTGGTTTGTCTCCCTACCATATCCACACAAGCGGTTACTATCAAAGCAAAAGAATTGGGGCGCAAAGCGGTCGGCATGGTTGTCACTCCCAATGCAAAAGATCTGCACATTTTTAGAAGCTTGTTCGAAGATAAAAGAATTAATATCCATAGAGAAAAAGAATTCACCTTGCAAAACGCAAACAATGCTCATACATTGCTTGAGACTGGTCATGTTGCCGGCAAGCTGGTATTAATCAATTCATAATTACAGAAAGGAATGTAACATGAAATACCGGATGCTCCTCCCCCTCTTGTTGTCAGTATCGTTCCTGGTCTTTTTCTCCGGATGCGGTGATCCTGATGCTAAAAACTGGATTCCCCTGTTTGACGGAGAATCTTTTGATGGTTGGAAAATAAGTGAAAACAGTGAATCGGCCCGAATCGAAAACGGCGCCATTGTATGCAACGGTACACGCGCGCATCTCTTTTATGATGGCCCGGTCATGGAACATAATTTCAAAAACTTTGAATTCAAGGCCGATGTGATGGCCCGCGCCAATTCCAATTCCGGTATCTATGTGCATTCTAAATATCAGCAGGATGGCTGGCCTGATCACGGTTATGAGATACAGGTCAACAATTCACAAAAGCCCAGTGCTGACGGTACCTGGTACGAATACAAAAAAACCGGCAGTATCTATGCGGTACGCAATACTTTTAAACAGTTTATTGATGATGATGAGTGGTTCACCATGCGTATCAAAGTGGTTGTTCCACGTATTCAGGTATGGATCAATGATATGCTGGTATCAGACTATGTAGAGCCTGAACATCCGGTTCGCCCCAGTGAACCCGGTCGCGTGCTTTCCAGCGGTACATTCGCGTTCCAATGTCACGATCCCAACAGCACAGCCATGTATAAAAACATTATGGTCAAACCACTACCGGACGATGCGGATCCCGGTGAAATTGTCACCCCAGTTGTGGACGAAACCTACACCACACTCCTCAACATGAACCACGACAACTATCCGGTTATCGACTTTCACGTTCATTTAAAAGAAGACCTTACCCTGGATATGGCGCTGGCTCAATCTATGCGTGATGGTATCATGTACGGTATTGCACCCAACTGCGGACTCGATTTCCCCATCAATACAGATGAAGGTATCTATGAATTCATCGAATCTATGAAAGACAAACCGGTGTATCTGGGCATGCAGGCCGAAGGCCGCGAGTGGATGGAATTGTTTAGTAAAAAAGCCATTGCCAAATTCGATTATGTCTTTTCAGACGCCATGACCTTTACCGATCACCGCGGCAAGCGCATCCACATCTGGAAAAATGAAGAGGTAGAAATTGATGATGTGCAAAAATGGATGGACTTGTATGTGGAAAAAATAGTCGGTGTATTGCATGAGCCTATCGACATATATGTCAATTCCACGGTACTGCCCGAGATCATCCGTGATCGCTATGATGAACTGTGGACCGATGCCCGCATGGATAAAGTGATTAAAGCCGCATTGGAAAACGACGTTGCCATAGAGATCAATGACCGCTACTGCGTACCCAGCGCAACATTCATTAAAAAAGCAAAAGCAGCAGGATGTAAATTCGCCATGGGCACCAACAATCGTAATGCGGAAGAATTAAAACGCCTGGAATATTGCATTGAGATGATTCAGGAATGCGGTATTGGTCAATACGACTTTTTCATGCCGCGTCCCGCCAACCAGAAAAAGATATTGTCCAGATAATAAAAAATAATCGTGTCGGAGATCGGTAAAGCTAATCTCCGACACGTTGAATTTCACATTTATTTTACCAAGATCATCCGATGTGCACGGGAAGCATGGTTCATATCAGAAATTCTGTAAATATAAACTCCACTGGCCAAATCGTTTGCATCAAAGCTAATGTCATATTGTCCCTGGGAATGAAACTTGTCTACCAGAGTCTGTACTAATCTACCATTGACATCAAAAATCTCAATTTTTACATCAGTAGGCTCATTGACAGAGTATTGGATCCGGGTACAAGCGTTAAAAGGATTCGGGTAATTTTGAGACATGTCAAAATTCACCGGTTTTTTCAAGGATTCGTTATTGATTGCACTTGGTTGTTGAAATTCAACCACATCAAGAATCAATTCAAAAAAGAGTTGATACAAGGCATTGTCATAAAACGAGTCACCTGTCATATAATAAAATGCACAGGCAACATCATTAACATATACAAAATAACAATCAAGAACCAATTTTGTTGTACCGGAATAAAATGACTGGCAATAATGATGGCCTGTAAATCCATATCTGCTATTGGCTTCATCAATTAAAACCGAATGAGCGGACCCTACACTCTGAAAGACTGTAATCATAAAAGCTTTAAAATCATCCAATGAATCATAGGGACGTTCTGAAGTAAAAGTAAAATAAGCGGGTATTACAGTAAATTGATCAGTTGTGGGTCTGTAATCAATATTCACGTTTACTGTAGTAGTTGTATCAACATCAGAATCAAAAAAACAATTTGAAAACAGCTGCCAGGTAAACAATCCTGTCTGCTCATAGATCATTGCATAAGGAACTCGACGTTCATTAATTATATTCATTTGAGTTTGAATACTGCGTTTCTCAAATGCTTGTTCCTGGGAATTCAATTGTGCTACAAACTGCTCTACATCATCTACAAATTTCTGTTCATTGCCAAAAACTACACTTGAAAGTAATACTAGTAACAGACATGAAATGAAACAATTACGCATAATACACCCTCTCGAATTATGAGTTAATAAGAATAATTAGATAAACACACTTTTCCCGGCACATGTAGACACACCAAACCCTGTGTCAAAAACACACTGTATAAAAAAATTGCAAAATTTTTACTTTGGGATCAATTTTGAAATTATACAATAATTATAGCACAAAAGCAAACATTTTATTTATCCATGCATAATTTATTATATAAAAATTACATCTGTTTGCCTGACACTGGCAGGTTGTGCCAGGCAAAAACATCTTTTTAAAAAGGAATAAAAAATCACAAATTTTGCGCATGATATTGCCTGGAGTAATAAGCCGCTTCATCTAAAAACTCTCTAATGCCCTCATACATACTGTGACTGGTCTTGGTGGCACCACTGATTACATCAATCTCCGCATCCTTGTTAAAAATTTTATCACTTGGTAATGTGCTGATGAATTGAGAAACAAAATCAGACAAATTCACAATATTAAAAACTTTTTTCCCAACCACTCGGTTTACACCATCTTCTAAATGGAGTATTTTGTCATAGATACGTTTCTGGTCCAATTCACTGATAAGTATAACCTCTTTAACACACAAGGCACTGTCCAGGGCGCATAAATATCTCACATCACGACAGGTAGAACAGGCAAGGTCCTTGTCGATAATTTTAGCATACCCAACCGGGACCGTATCCTGAAAGACATGATAAAAAAACTGGTCCCTGAATTTAATATAACGAAACGAGTCCGCCTGAGCAAAAACCTGTTTCATGTAATCAACTTGCTGCTGATATGACAAGGGCTTGAGCGAATCATCAATTTCAGCCAAAACGTTATTGTTGTTATTGATTTGTATAACAAAGTGAATACCAACCGCGAGCAATACAATAACCAACAAAGCATTCATCGCTATCTTCTTCATATCTTAACCTGCCTGTAATTCAGGTACAATCTTTTTTAATTGCTCTAAATCTCTTTTCCCTGAGGATCCTCTGGAATAGAAGACAACTTTATTATTTTCATCAACCAGACATTTGCTGGGGAATGATTTTATTCCAAATTGATTAACAATTTCATTTTCAGGATCAGGAACAACAGGAAAGTTTAGCTTGTGCAGTGCCATAAATTCTTTTACTACATCAGGATCACCTTTACAGATCCCTATCATTTTCACTTGATTCTTGGTATTCAACTCATTCATATTTTCCCATGTATCAGCATCCTGTACACAAGCTTGACAGTGGGTTGAGAAAAACACAAAAAAGTATTTATCATTATGCGCTGACAAATCAATTCTATCCTGATTTTGTAAAGTAAATGACAAATCTGGTAACTGGGTGCCAACAGGCAAATCGGGTTTGCTTTCAGTAGCATAAACTCGCTTGTTCAATTGGTTCGTTAACTTTTTATTTTGTACACTGAGGTATATAACTTCAAATGACATTAAAACAAAAATTATTATAAACAATAAATTGGTAAAATTAATTTTCTTCATTCCCACTCCAATTTAAAAAATTTTGTCAAAAAAATAAAATCCTTGGGTCATCAAATATTATTTATATTAAATCATCAACCTGGAGGTTCAGGGCAAGTCCAATAACACGGCCCTTCATTACATACCGGTTCAATTTCAGCGACAGGATATTTATTACCAGATTTTAAACTTTCACATTCACAGATCCATGTACTGGCACCACCACCACTATCATCTGAGCACCAACATTTATTACAATGTGCCCAACTAGGACAAAGATTATCTACTGGACAGCCAATACTTGCATCTGCATTTTGAACATTTACTATATTAATCCCACCAAAGACAACTACAGCTACTAATAGAACAAGACTAATAGTTTTCATCTTTTTCATAATAAATCCCCTAAGATTTTATTTGAAATTTTAGTTTTGTACGACCCAAGAATTGATATCTTATTAGCAATTATTATCGCAAAAGTCAAGATGTTTTATTTTTGTTCGAAAAAAATATTATAAAAAATTATTTTTAAATTTAAATATATTAACCTATCTTCAAACTTTTTCCAAACAAGAGAGCAACAACTTGAAATCTTAACTAAAAAATAAATCCATTTTTACCGTTTTACAAATACAATCCTTGGGTCATCAAATTTTATTTATTTTTAATCATCACCTGGAGGTTCAGGACAATCGTAATAGCAAGGCCCCTCATCACACTCTGGAACAATTTCTGCTACTTGAAAGAAATGGTCTAAATCAGATGCCTTTTGACATTCGCATATCCAGGTACTTGTAAAACCATCACTAGAACACCAACATGACTTACAATATGACCAGCTAGGGCACATATTCTCTACTGGACAACCAGGCCTGGCGTTTGCACTTTCAATATTAACTATATGAATCCCACCAAAGACAACTACAGCTACTAATAGAACCAGACTAATAGTTTTCATCTTTTTCATAATAAATCCCCTAAGATTTTATTTGAAATTTTAGTTTTGTACGACCCAAGGATTGATATTTAATTAGCAAATATTATCGTAAAAGTCAAGATATTTTTAATATTTTTAGCAAATTTCAATTAATAATACAAGAATTTAAAAAAATGTAAGAAATTTATATCTACCCCTCAACCGATATCCACAAATTATTATAACCATCAAAATTCATATCATACAATTGGGTGTATTGAAAGTTGTCTGTCTGATCGACTATGGCAAAAATATCAACGATTTGCAATCGATTGTCAAGTTTATAGACAAGGTCCTCCGTGCCTTGCAAAAGATAAAGATAATTATCATTCCATGTCATGGCGATTGTACCGGTTATGGGTAATGCCGCTATTTCATTCATAGCGTATGTTTTTACATCTACCTGGTACAGTAAAGAGTCAGTACAGGCATATAAATTTTTATCATTCACGTTATAGGCAATATCTTTAATAAAAACATTTGTCGAATATTTGTTTAAAAATGTATATTGCCATTGATCAAACACCAATATTGAATCCGGTTTTTTACAACCCCAAAACTTTTCATCACCAAGTGCAAGTTGATATATATTTTGTAATGAAGAATTGGTTTCATGTAATGATGAATATTTTCCAAAGCCGTTCTTTAATGTAACCTTACCAAAATAATATGAAATTTTATCAGCACTAATCAACTTTACTGGGATTACACCTGTTAAACTTGTAATTGTAAAACAACGATAAAATCCATTTGCATTAGGGTACAAATGAGAACCTGTATAAATTTGACTTGGATGTAGATTTGCATTAATCACATTTGGTACTTTGCATACAAAATCACGGTCATTATGTTGTATTTCTAACCTGGTACCTTGTAACCAGCACTCATTTTTTTGCGCGTACAATGTATAATTACCGGGATATACCGGAGAAATTGAAAAAAAACCGCTGCTGTCAGATTGCAGGATTTGACTGTTAAACCGAACATCATATACCAACATACCTGCCGTTATTTTCAAGGGGACATTGGCCAAAGGCAGTCCGGTGGTATAATCAATTGTTGTACCTGTCAGCACATAACGGGGGACCTCGGGCCTGGTCACCTGATGGTCCTGATGATTAAAACAGTTAAACAGTGGAGATACAGCAATTGCGAATAATATTATGCTCTTGCGAAAAATATAGGTTTTCATCATAACCATCCCTTTTTTATTTGCCCCTGGATCAGATCAAACTATTGTACAGTGTATGTTTAGACTATTTAAGTTTTAACAATTAATAACCATAGCAGGGATGCCATTGCTCCTCATAATCACAAGTTAACTCCTGTGAAATATAAGTATACTCGATTTCCTCAATATAACACTGACAAACCCAACAATATCTATGACCACCACCAAGTTGTTCGCACCAACAAGATTGACATTCTACATCATAGATTACACTCTGACATAAATTCCAGTACCACAAAATGGATTATCTAGAGCATAGGCAGGTGAAACATTAATAATCTGAAAGCCACCAAAAACAATTACTGAAAATAAAAGAAAAATCCCAAGAACTTTAATTTTTTTCATTTTTAACCCCTTATTTTTCGCCCGATCCAAGGGCAAGAAAAAATAAAAAAAAACAATAGTCAAGTATCTTTTATAAAAACTTTTTACATGAAATTGAATCTGTATGAAAATATATCACCTTTCATCCAAAAATTTGATTCTGAATTTAGTATAGAGAAAAGTAACAGTTCGTATATAACGGACTAGTTAATTAACGTAAACTTGAATAAAGTTTACCCCTCAACCGATATCCACAAATTATTATATCCATCAAAATTCATATCATACAATTGGGTGTATTGAAAGTTGTCTGTCTGATCGACTATGGCAAAAATATCAACGATTCGCAATCGATTGTCAAGTTTATAGACAAGGTCCTCCGTGCCTTGCAAAAGATAAAGATAATTATCATTCCATGTCATGGCGATTGTACCGGTTATGGGTAATGCCGCTATTTCATTCATAGCGTATGTTTTCACATCTACCTGGTACAGTAAAGAGTCAGTACAGGCATATAAATTTTTATCATTCACGTTATAGGCAATATCTTTAATAAAAACACCTGTTGAATATTTATTCAAAAACGTATATTGCCATTGATCAAACACCAATATTGAATCCGGTTTTTTACAACCCCAGCAATACCCGCCACCTATAGCCAATTGATATATTCCCTTTAATGGTATTTCAGACTTAAAATGTGACAAATATGTATTCAAGCCGTTTTTTAGTGTTACATTTGCAAAATAATATGACCAGCTTAGATCATATTCTAAAAACTTTATTGGGAAAATACCAGTTAAACTGCTTATAGTAAAGCTACGATAAAAATCATTTGCATTTGGGAATGTTTTATCATCAATAAATAATTTTGATGAATGTAAACGACCATAAACTACATTTGGTACTTTACATACAAAATCACGGTCTTCATGTTGTATCTCCAGCTTACTGCCTTGTAACCAGCAGCCATTTTTTTGCGCGTACAATGTATAATTACCGGGATATACCGGAGAAATTGAAAAAAAACCGCTGCTGTCAGATTGCAGAGTTTGGCTGTTAAACCGAACATCATATACCAACATACCTGCCGTTATTTTCAAGGGGACATTGGCCAAAGGCAGTCCGGTGGTATAATCAATTGTTGTACCTGTCAGCACATAACGGGGGACCTCGGGCCTGGTCACCTGATGGTCCTGATGATTAAAACAGTTAAACAGTGGAGATACAGCAATTGCGAATAATATTATGCTCTTGCGAAAAATATAGGTTTTCATCATAACCATCCCTTTTTATTTGCCCCTGGCTTGTTACGTCAAAACTTTTCTTTGATTAAATATTAAAATTTCACTCCCCATCCACCGGGAACCTTATCCTAAATTCAGTGTGTGGTTCAGTAACAATCTCCAAATCCCCATTAATCTGGCTGGTCAGCAGCCTCACCAGTGTTAGCCCCAATGAAGAATAATTTTCTATTGAAAAATCCTCCGGCAATCCAGCGCCATTGTTCCCCAGGCTGAATAAAAGGTTTTCTTTTCTATTTTTTAAAGTCATGCGAATCTGCGGATGGGTTTCATCCGGGAAGGCATATTTAATGGCATTGGTCACCAACTCGCTAGTTACAATAGCCAAAGGAATAAGCGTTTTCTGATCGATGCGGATATCATCAAAATCCATTTGAATATCAATCGATTTGTCAGATATCTGTGTTACTTCTTCAAGCAGTTCGCGGAAATAGGTTTCAGCATGGGTTGTATTCAAATCATCGGATGTATATAATTTTTTATGAATGAGTGTTATGGAAGTTATTCTGCTTTTCAGGTCCTGCAAAATATTTTTAAATTGCTCATCATCAACAGATCGTTCCTGCAGGTTAATAATGCTGGTAATCAGAGCCAGATTATTCTTGACACGGTGATGGATCTCTTTGAGCAGAAATTCCTTTTCTTCCAATGACCGCATAAGCATAACTTTGGAACGATTATATCGATAAGAATAGATAAAAACACTGACATTAATAACAAATCCAAAGCATAGCAGCATAAAAGTTTCTAACAAAAACTCGGTCTTGTTGATTGGCGTTGCGGGCTGATTGAAAAGCAGGTGTGGTAAATCCAGAATTTCGTTCAGCATCGATACAAGAATCAGCACAAAAAATCCCAAAACAGTGATAATCAATAACCGATATCTGAACAACGTCGTTTTTAAATCCACTAGCGCTCCTTATCATTATCCCTAAATTCATCCGGGATAATTTCAATAATCAATATTATTAATATAACATATTTATCGCCAAAAACATTCTATTTCAACAATGTACATTTGCGAATAGCACAATAGTTTTCAGTTGTCAAGCGGAAATAATATTGTCCCGTTGCAACATTAGTGGCGTTCCATTAAGTGGTATAATTTCCTTGATACTGGATATACATCAACAAACTGGAAATAAATATTAATATACTATGGAAAAATTTAAATTATTGCAATAAAGAATTGAAAAATATTATCGGCTTAACAATTACAATCTGTACAATAATTTACATAACAGCCCCACAAAAATACAGGCCACCAAAAGCTTGATGGCCTGTAAAAAAATCTTAATCCAATTCTCTTACCCAGATATTTCTAAAACTTGTAGGATTCCCATGATCTTGCAGCATAATCCCTTGTTTAAGGGGATGTGCTTTATATTCCGGTTTTCCACGATATTCTGTAGGACCCTGAATTTCAAAATGGTTCTGAATCAATACACCATTATGCAATACAGTAATATAACCCGGAGATTTTAAAGAGCCATCATCGTTAAAACGGGGTGCAATAAAGATTGCATCATAAGTTTGCCATTCGCCGGGACCTTTGCTGGCATTAACCAATGGAATAGATTGCTTGTAAATACTACCAGCCTGACCATTTGAATAGGTCTGGTTCAGATATGAATCCAGCACTTGCAGCTCGTACCGTTTTTGAAAGAAAACGCCGCTATTGCCACGTCCCTGTCCACGACCAACAGGAATTGCAGGGGTACGCCATTCGATATGAAGTTGAATATCACCAAATTCTTGTTTTGTTTCAATTGTTCCGGTCTTTTTAACAACGGTCATGCAACCTTGGTCTTTATTCAGAAACCATTTTACAGGTTTTCCATCTGCATGTTTCCAATTGGAAAAATCCGTACCATCAAACAAAACAATCGCATCTGATGGGGCAGCTGTACCTTCACCAGGTGTAACAATTGGGGGAACCGGTTCCCATACTTCGGTCAATTTGGGATCAGGGAGTTCTTGTTCTTGCGCTGCTACAAAAGTAACAGAGATGAAAAGTAGTGCCAATACTACAAAAGTAAAACTGCGAAATTTCATTTTTCTTCTCCTGAGTTAATTTCGACAGACACACATCTATCGATCTGATGAGTTCACTAGTTTAAAAAATAAATATTATTTTTATTATTGTCAAGCTTTCATCTTGGCGTTGGATGGCAATACAGTTTGGTCTACCATGGCGATTATTATTTGGTCTGGTTTGGGCTCTAACACAGTATCAACAGTAAACACCCGAAGTCTATCATCTACTATCAAAAACAAGGGAATGACCTTGTTCTGATATAAATTGTAAAAATTTTGCAAATCAAATTCTTTGGTCAACTTTGTAGCCTTGATCACAGAGCCTTTAATATATAGCGTGTTAAGTGCATTGTAAAAAGCATCTTTGGAAAATAAATATCTACCACGCAAATGTTTGGACGAATTAATATCCGTCTTGGTTTCCGGTGCTGGTGGTAGTTGATACAACTCTTCCTTGTCAAATAATTCGGAAAAATGAATAGCAGCCATGGAATTCGCTTCGGTATTTGAAGTCAGTGCAACCATCCGTCCAATCCCTTCCAGCTCCATTTCATCTAAAATATGTTCAGACATTACATTACCATGATAGACTTTTAAACCTTCCATTCTCGCGGTTTTCACATTAAAACGGTTTGTATCAACCAGGGCCACCCGGAAATTATATTCCTGTAAAATTTTAGCCAATGCCCTGGCCCAATGGTGCGCTCCAATAAACAACACTCCTTGCGGATTTTGCTGCGACACCCCAAGCAGCCTGGCAACCGTAGAAGATGATAACCCATAAATACTTACAGTACCCACAATAACCATAAAGGTAATGGGCACCAAAAATTCAGCCTGTGGAAAATGAATATGTGTCAGTTCCAGGGCAAAGATAGAAGCCACGGCAGCAGCAACAATTCCACGTGGGGCCATCCACGACAGGAACAGTTTTTCACGAATATTCAAACCGGAATTGATGGTTGACAAAAATACCGAAACCGGCCTAGCAATAAAAACAATAACCGCCAAAAAGATATAGCTGGTATAACTACAAGCTTTAAAATCTTGCAAATTCAATCGTGCTGCCAGCAATATGAACAAGGCCGAGATTACCAGGATTCTAAGATTTTCTTTAAACTCTACAATATGTTTCACCGTAACATATTTCTGATTATCAAGCGCTATGCCCATCAAGGTAACCGCAAATAATCCCGATTCTTTCTGAACCATATTAGACGCCACAAACGCTGCTACAACCATCATCAAGGTCACAGTCTCCTGCAAAAAATCGGGTATCCAAAACCGTCTAAAAAACAAGACCAACAATCCGGCCGCCAGTAAGCCAATCAGACTGCCAAAAACTATAGTTTTACCAATGCTCAACATGACAACCGTGCCGGCCTTGCCCATTTCACCAATCAATATACCTTCAAAAACCAGTACAGCAAGCAAAGCCCCAATGGGATCAATAACAATACCTTCCCACTTTAATATTTTACCTACTTTTTGGGTTGGGCGGATATGACGCAGCAAAGGCCCAATAACCGTAGGGCCAGTAACAACCAGAATAGATCCCAGTAATAATGAAATATTCCAGTTCAAATGCAAAATATAATGCGCGGAAACAGCGGCAATTGCCCAGGTAACCAAAACGCCCACAAAAATAAGCGTCATGACCTGTCGACCAATCTCTTTCAACTCGTTGAGTTTTAATGTCAGGCCCCCTTCAAACAAAATCACTGCAACCGAAATTGAAACTACCGGCAGTAAAAGCTCTCCCATCAATTCATCGGGATTCAGAAACCCGGTAATAGGACCAGCAATAAAGCCGAATAAGAGCAAAAATAATATTGAAGGTAATTTTAAACGCCATGCCAGCCATTGCGCGCCAATACCCAGAATAATGACACTTGACAGACTGATCATAATATGTTCCGACATGCAAACTCCTGTTCGATTAATCAATAATAGTAAAGCTACAATATTTCAACTTTATTCCCGGTTTTAATTGCTTTTTTAACAGCGGTGACAATCTTGATGTCTTGTAATCCCTCTTTACCGGGTACCCGCATTGGCAGTTTTTTTGCGATACTCCAGGCCACATCATCCATTTGCGCGGCTTGCTGATTAATATCCGGCAGATTTACCGGGCCATCCTGTGTACGCAAGGTTAATCCATTATAGAGCGAGAAAGGATTCATGCTGAACCATTTTTTTTCAGCGGCCGCGTAAAGCGTATTTGTACTGGCTGCAAATGTTGTGGTTAAATTTGCAACTGCACCTCCAGGGAATTCAAATTGCATGGTCACCATTTCATCCACTTCATCATAACGTTCAGGATCAAAGGTAAATTGCTGCGCGGTAACACTAACAGGCTCTTCCTGAATTGTATATCTTGCGCCTTGTATGCAGTATACCCCCATATCCATCAATGCCCCGCCTCCATAAGCTTTTTGCAGTTTCCAATGGGATTTCTTTGACCTGTTACGATATCCAGCCGATGCATGCACATATTTAATAGCACCAAAAACTTTATCCCGACCATACCTCATCACCTCTTGCGTATATGGCTCGTAATGCAAACGATACCCAATGGACAATCTTACGTGATTATCATTACAAGCATCAATCATTTCCTGACATTCTTTAACCGTAAGTGCCATGGGCTTTTCACAAATCACATGTTTGCCGGCTTTTGCGGCACGAATGGTATACTCGTGATGCATCGAGTTTGGCAGAACCACATAAATGATATCAATATCGGGATTATCAGCAATAGCATCAAAATCAGTATGCGCATAGATATTTTTACGGGGAATATTGTATTTATCAATCCAGTATTGTTGATCATCCATCGGGAAAGAAACAATTCCGGCGAGATAACAATTTTTCGTCATTTGCAAGGCAGGGGCCAATAAATCTTTACTATAATAACCCAATCCCACCAATGCGATACCCAGTTTTTTTGACAGTCCGGTTGGTTGAGATTGTGCGGAAGCGTTACTCAGCATTACTAAAGGAGTAGCCGCGAGGGCCGATTTACAAAATTGCCGACGGGTTGTTTCATTTTTCATGGGGAGGACCTCACTTTTAGTTGGTCAGATATCTTGTAAAATAAAACAACATTTAATAATATTCAATGGAATTATCTGAACAATTATTTTTTTAGGCAGCCCATACAGTATCAATCAATACCCAATAAAAAAAAACCGGAAAGTTAAACAATCCGGTTTTTCATTCACAACAACTCTAATCTTGGTATTTAGAGTTAAATAGCATCTACCTCTACATATTTGGCAAGGATATCACCCACCGGAACAATCAAATAGTCTTTGCCTTCATAAGAGACTTCAGTCCCGGAATATGCTTTATAAATAACACGATCACCCACAGCAATCTGTTCCGAAGCATCGGCAGCTATACCAGCAATCACGCCTTCGCTGGGTTTTTCTTTAACAGTATCCGGAATTATAATTCCACCGGTGGTTGTTTCTTCCGAGCTGTCTTCAAATGCTATCAATACATTGCCGTTTACGGGTTGAATATTTTGCATGTTACATTTCCTCCATATCAATTTTTATATTATTTCGCTAATCCCAATAATGAATCAATTCGGGTTTGATCAAATCCTACAATAATTTGACCGTCTATATCTGTTTGCGGTACACCGGTTTGTCCGGTACGTCGCATCAACTCCTGAGCGGCATGCTGGTCTCTTGAGACATCAACATCCCGAAACATGACCCTGTGCTGACGTAAATGCTGTTTTAATCGGTTACACCAGGAACACGTGGGGGTACTATAAACTGTTACAGAATGACGGACCTTTCCGGTACCATCTTTTTTCACGGGTGCATCATATAACAGCATCTCGTAATGATTGCGGTTTTGCAATCCCTGAATGTTTTTAACAACCTTACCGTCTTTAACAGCCAGCACCGTAGGCACACTGTTCACACCCAGTTTGGGATGAATATCTTTGACTGTTGAAGCGTTAACTGAATAAAACGGAGTGTCGCTATTGTCATTCTTTAAATCATCAAGTACATTTATTGCCAGTTTGCTTTTTTCAGAAGCATCTGAATAAAAGGCCAGAATATAAAAATTCTCTTTATCAGCAACCTGCTGGTATTGTTCAACATTTTCAATCGCTTTTAGCATTCTTTTTCTCCTGCTGTTTCTCTAGTGTTTATAATTTAGATGCAGGATATTGGGGTTGGATGCAAAAAAAAATAATTTTACATCATATTAACTGAATCTTATGGAATAATAATTCCAACTTTTAAGTTGGATATTAGATTCACATTTTATATACTGTTACATATTCTTAACATCCTTGGAGACAATACAATGATTGATTTCATATCACAGCAACCCCCTGTTATGCAAGCACTGATCGGCACACTTTTCACATGGTTTGTTACTGCATTAGGTGCCGCAATGGTATTCTTTTTCAAATCTGTGAAACATAATGTTTTAAATGGCATGCTGGGTTTTGCTGCAGGTGTTATGATAGCCGCAAGTTATTGGTCACTATTGGCGCCGGCAATAGAAATGGCTGAAAATCAAATGACAATTCCCGCATGGATTCCCGCGACAGTTGGATTCTTGGGAGGTGGAGCATTTTTGTGGTTGATTGACAGATTGTTACCCCACCTCCATCCAGGTTTTCCAACCGACGAAGCGGAAGGGCCCCAAACCACATGGAAACGGAGCATTTTACTCGTTTTAGCAATAACCATTCATAATTTCCCCGAAGGTTTAGCGGTGGGTGTCGCATTTGGAGCAGCAGCTGCGGGTCTTCCATCAGCTACAACTGCAGCAGCAGTTGCACTGGCAATTGGTATTGGCATTCAAAACTTTCCTGAAGGTGCAGCGGTATCTGTACCTCTGCGAAGAGAAGGATTAAGCAGGCGAAAAAGTTTCTGGTACGGGCAGCTTTCAGGCACAGTCGAACCCATAGCAGGTGTGCTGGGTGCCTGGGCAGTTTTGCAGATGCGCCCCATTCTTCCTTATGCGTTAGCATTTGCGGCAGGAGCAATGATCTATGTTGTGGTTGAAGAACTCATCCCAGAATCCCAACTCGACAAGCACAGCGACGTAGCAACCATTGGAGCCATGCTGGGCTTTGCAGTCATGATGACCCTGGATGTTGCATTGGGGTAAGCACTAAAAAAGTTAGATATAAAACAATTATATTTATTTACTTCAAGTTAATCGTGTTAGAGTTGTACGATAGGGATCTTTGACACGATGTTTAAATCTTTTATCACTATTTTAAACTTGAAATATTATTTAATCATCTATATATTTAACAAAGAGTGATCTTAAAAAACAGGGGGCGCTATGAATTGTAAATTATTATTCAGTTTTCTACTCATTATTACCATTTCTGCAAATTTAAAAGCTGAAAGTTTTCCTAAAAACAAAACATTTTGGCTTACAACAAATTTTGGAATTGGAACTCATAGTAGCAAAATCACAACAGAAGAAGAACAATTTGTCAACATTTTCAATATTCATTTTGTATCCCAAAGCGATTCAAGCACAAAGCCATTCGAATATCATTATTATACAGATTATTTTAATTTAGCTCTAAATTATCAACTAACAACACAATACTCTGTAGGTCTCAATTATCAATACAGATCTGTAAATCAACGAATCAAAGATGATTATTACGAGGAATATGGTTCACCAGAGGGAATACTTTATTTAAATAATATTGGCCCCATTATTTCCCGATGGTTTCATATCAAAAAATTGAAATTCTCTATATCAACATCACCAAAGGTTATTTTCGGGGAACTGAATCGTGTCTCATATTTGAAAAATAATCTGACAAATTTTATAGGGCAAGACAAAGAGTTTGTAACATTGATTAAAAATTATAACAAGGCAATTGATGTTTCTGGATATGGACTTGCTCTTGAAATAAATTATTTTCTATTTAGAAAATCCTATTTGTTTGCATGTGTTGGTTTTGGAGTTGATGCTTCAAAAATCTATATTAATGATGAAAATTTTAATTATATTGAAAATACAAACATCAATAATATTTATTTTAATTTTAGCCTCGGATTTTCCAAATTTTAATAGTTCAAGGTGCAAGATTATGAACTATTGTATAATCCACATGCATATCACAAACTAAAAAACTTTAATTACTGAGATATAAATCATCAGTTCAAACAAAGTTTTGCTATTATCAGATATATAAATTATCTTTCAAAATGTATTGTATTAATATCACTTATCAATAATTTTTTTTATCGATAATCTTTAATTACTTCAAACATGGCCAAAACATTGTCAATGGGGGCATTGGCTACAATATTATGTATGGTACTGAAAACAAATCCACCGCCATCACCCAAAATTTCTATTCGTTGTTTAACATCCTCTTTAACCTGCTCAGGTGTACCAAAAGGAAAAATATTCTGTGTGTCTACGCCACCACCCCAGAATACAAAGGTATCTCCATATTCTTTTTTCAAACGTGGCAGTTCCATATCTTTGGCAGTACTCTGTACGGGATTCAAGATATCAAATCCTGCTTCTGCAATTTCATCCAACAAGGGATAAATTCCCCCGCAGCTATGAATAAATGTTTTCCATGGGGTATTTGCGTGGATCCAATCGTTAAGCTTTTTCTGATAGGGTAAATAGAGATCACGATATTGTTCTTTGGAGCAAAAAGGACCGTTCTGAGTTCCAAAATCGGTACCGTTAATCTGTATAACAGATATTTTATCACCTACTGTTTCATACAAAGTTTTCAAATTCTGCAAAGCAATCTCGGCCTGCTGTTCATAAACAGCCTTGATATAATCGGGACGAGTTAGCGAACTCATATACCACTCTTCAACACTGCGCACACCTCTGGGATTTTCCAGAAATAATCCGGGAACCAGCGCAACATCACCAAAGCTTACTCCGGGCAAAGTGCTGTAAATAGCTCTATGCGTTTCCGTGAACAATCGATCAGTTTCTAACCGATAATGATCGATTTCCGTTTGTTTTAATAGCTCAAAATCTTCCAGATTGTCTTTAGGGTCCAGCATTTCTTCATTAATGGGTTGCTGGCGATCAATAGCATCAAAGAAATAACTACTTTTGGGCATTTTTGCACAAGGCTGCAATTGGGCATTACCTTTGGGATATTGTAGTATATCACCATTGTTATCTTTATTTGTATTAAACAATCCGGGTACAAGTACGGGTGTACCATCAGGAGTAGTCCATTCCTTCCAATCAACCAGATCAAATCCAAACATGGTTCCATTGTTATTCACAGAAACCACATCCAATCCTAATGCATCCTGCAAATCCGGTTTTATTTCACCCAGCATTTGATAAGGTTCAATTACTTTGACATGAGTACCCGGCTTGTCTAAACCCAATCTCTGCCGAAGCTGATACACAACCTGAACAGCAATACCTGTTACAGGCCCGCCACCAAAATCAACAGGTAGAATATCCGGTTCTTTATGGCCCAGAGTACATTGGATACGATCACGAGAATTCATAACTACATCCTGACTTTTTTTATTCTTTTTGATCCATCAGTATATTATAATCTATCCTGCTTTTCAATACATGAGCAATCCCAAACACTATTGAAAAAAGAAGCATAGGTATTGAAAGAATTAATAATGACAATAGCATAAAATAAAAAACAGGGGCTACAGCCAGAGGATAAGGCAAATTCCATAAAGAACAATATAAATATTCTGGTTTTCGGTCATTTATAAAATACCGTACCCAGCCGGCATAATAAACAAATAATCCAATAAAAAGCATTATTACAAAATAGGGGTAATATTGATCAATTAAAACACTGCCAAACAAGGGTATAATAAAGATCCCAATGCGCCCAATATTCTCAAGAATTGACAAATTCTTGTAAACTGTCTTTAAACTTTTCTTAACCTCACCAATTTCATCATGGTTTGATAAAAAAAGCCAAATCAGGTTAGGCAGCAGTATTGGTACAAGATATACAAAACCATTTTGCAACAATTCCATTATATCAGCCTATTTTGAAAACACTTTGAGCCCTACAGTTCCAAATACAATGCAAACAATGCAAATCATTCGCAAAAAAGATCGGGACTCGTCAAAATACAGCATACCAATAATCGCAGTGCCTGCTGCCCCAATTCCGGTCCAAACCGCGTAACCGGTCCCAATGGGAATTACCTTGATAGCACGAGATAAAAAATACATACTAAAAGTCATTGCAATAACTGTCATTATACTTGGCCAGAGTCTGCTAAAACCCTCTGAAAACTTCATCCCCAACACCCAGGTAATCTCCATCACACCGGCAATAAAAAGAAAAAACCAGGCCATTCTTTAGCTCCATATATTGGTACAAGGATGAAAATAATGACTAATCCATTAAAATGCAACAGATGTTATTTCAAGTATATAATTTTTGTCACTTTGTTGAATGAACCACTTGAAACATGAACAAAATACACACCTCCGGCTAATTCATTTCCTTTTGAATCTTTGGCGTCCCATGTAACTGAATGTCTACCGGCCGGTAATTGACTGTTTACCAATTCACATACGGGTTTTCCCAATACATTGTAAATTGTAATTTGCGTATATTGATCACCAGGCAGATCAAAATCGATTCGTGTCACCGGATTAAAAGGATTAGGATAACACGGATAAAGCTCAAACCGGTCAAGATGCTTTGCTTGCTCTCCCTCTGCTTGAACTTTGAATGGTCCATGTTCCGTGCGATTACCGGCAATATCCACATCAACAATTTTGTACCAATAGTTGTCATCAAAATTGGCATCAAGATCTGTATATGCATATTGACTGATCGTTGTAGAATTACCTTTACTCTTCAATTCGGAACGATCCAAATAACTGGCAATCCTTTCAAACTCGCCCATCTCAGAACAGGAACGATGTATTTCAAATCCCAGGTTATCTTGTTCACTTGCAGTGCTCCATTCTACTAAAAGTTTTCCATCCTTCCAATTTGCCTGCATCATGGAAAGATCAACAGGTAAAGATAAATCTCCCATGTAAACAATTCGCAATGCATTGATCATGTTATGGTTACTGCCGGATATTTGTACAGAGATTGCTCCATCATCCGGAACGATATCAGACCACGACACATACCTGCCATCATTATATCCCACATTGGGATTAAATCCCTGACCGGTCATACCACTAACAATGTCTCCACCTGGTTCTCGTACAACACCATAATTGCTGCCGATCTGATAATCACTGCTATAATAGGTGCCTGTATAAGAATAACTTACAACCAGATCTACACGATAATAACCTTCGGTAAGGTTTTCCAAATAGATAAAAGTCGTAACATCTGCTGCACCTGTATAAAACAATTGGTCGGCCCCTACACCCGTAGTAGAATATATCCAACCTACATTTCCCAAGCTCCAGTTTCCGTTGGGCAACGCATCATTATAGTACGCATCCAATCTAATGCTGGCTCCTCCGGCTGAACTCCCATCAATATTGGTCAAAGCCAAACCAGATTTTACAACGTGGGTTTTCAAATTCCAGGTGTTGCCGCCATAGACATTCGTTCCATCACCTGCGGTATTGAAATCAATACGACATTCTGATAATTGAGAAAACACCGGGCAGGTAAAACATAACCATACCCCCAATAAGAATACTGCTTTAAGTCTCATAAAAGCCCTCCATAGACTCTACTGCATTCCTACAACATTAATGATTAATTATAATTGTAATGCCGGTGCTGCGGTTGGTTGATTTTGTTAATATTTGGATCAACAAAACCCCTATCTTTATAAAAATGAAAAAAGTGTTAAAAATCAAGTAAAAAATAAAATTCATTAAATTTAAACAGAACTTGTTATTGGAAATTGTTTTACATTACAGAATGTTACTGTATTGGCAAATATGGAGGAATTATGAAAAAAATCGTTTTACTACTGTTTCTTGCAGCGTTTTTCACAATGTCATGTGGATCACAAAATAACAAAAAATGGACGGTCTCGGCACCCGCAGAAAAAAAGATCACCCAAATCAACAAACTAGGTGAGACCATTATACCCAATGGTCGAATCGTCACCCCTTTGGGTAAAACCTATACGGTTGCTCCGCATCCGTATGGATTAACGCTTAGTCCTGATGGAAGTGTTGCCGTTACAGCCAACTCAGGTACGCGTCCCTTTTCCATAACACTATTACGAAATGTAACCAGTGATGAACCGGACATTCAACAAGTTCCTCCCGGTGTTGAAAATGACGACGGCACCCTGGCCGCTGTATTCATGGGGCTTGCAATCACCCCGGATAACAAAACTGTATATGTTGCAGGTGGCCAGGAAAACCGTATTTTTATGTTCGACGTGACAACCGGTGAATCTAAAGGACAGATTGAATGCGGTTACAAAGATAATGTTGTTGACTTTACTCACGGCTATATTGGCGATATGGTTTTGAGCCATGATGGTTCTACACTCTATGCGGTAGATCAAATCAATTTCCGGTTGTTGGTCATTGATACACAAACCCAAGAAATTAAATACAACGTTCCCACAGGTCGGTATCCTTTTGGCATTACCCTGTCTCCCGATGGAAAACATGCATGGGTAGCCAATGTAGGTATGTTTGAATATAAATATATCAGCAGCGTTGACCCGAAAAATATGCAAGGCACAGCTCTGCATTACCCACCATTTGGTTACAATACTAAAGAAGCTAAAGAGGGTATTGATACAGACTCGGTTAAAGTACCTGGCTTGGGTGACCCGAATGTTCCTGAATCCTTTTCTGTTTGGAAAGTGGATCTTGAACAGGTACCCCCAAAGGTTACTGCAAAAATAAAAACAGGTATTCTCGTGGGTGAAATGGTTGAAGATTTTCCCGCAGTTGGCGGAGCAAGCCCAAATTCGGTTGTTGCAACGGATCAATATATATTTGTAAGCAACGGCAATAACGATTGTATTTCCGTTATCGATACCCAACAAGATACGGTTGTACAAAACATCTTTTTATCTGTAGACAAACGTCTGGGACAGCTCAGGGGAGTAATCCCCTTTGGTCTGGCATTGTCACCTGACAGAAAACGGCTATATGTTGCAGAATCTGGTGTTAATGCAATTGGTGTACTGGATATTGAAAAGATGGAACTGTTGGGGCACATTCCCGCAGGTTGGTTTCCCTCAAAAATCAGAGTAAGCAAAGATGGTAAAAAGCTCATTGTTGCCAATGCAAAAGGTTTTGGCAGCGGTCCTAATGGCGGCCCCGCGTTTGATCCCGGTCCTGAAGGTAGTAACATAGGCAGATTAATGAAAGGTACCGTAACAGTAATGGACATTCCCGCTGATGGTGAATTAAAATCGCTCACACAAAAGGTTATAGAGAACAATTTCAACTTTGAGCAAGTTACAGAAAAAGCGGTTCAAAACCGTGGTGACAACCCCATTCCCCTCTTTCCCGGACAAAAAGAGTCACCCATCAAACATATTGTATTTGTATCCAAAGAAAACCGAACGTATGACGAAGTCTTTGGACAGGTTGAAAATGGAAATGGTGAACCCTCACTTGCCCGTTATGGAGCCGGTGTTAGCTTTAAAAGTGATGATAAAAAAAGATCAGTAGAAAATGCAACCGTAATGCGTAACCACCTTGAACTGGCAAAGCGTTTTGCAATTTCAGATAATTTCTATTGCGATTCCGATCACTCGGCTGATGGTCATCGCTGGCTGGTCAATACCTACCCCAACGAGTGGGTCGAGACCAGTGTATCTGCAAGTTATGGCGGCGGCAGAAGAATGCGCGAAGGCTCTGCTGCTCCCGGCAACCTTGCGTTTGTTGGCGCAACCGGTGCAATCTATCCTGAAGATTATAACGAAGCGGGTTCAATTTGGGACCATCTGGAGCGAAACAAGATCGATTTCTTTAATTTTGGATTCGGGCTTGAGCTTGCTCCCTCTTATGGCGAGAATGTTTTCAAATATACCGGCGTTCGTTATGTTGTCAACTATCCGGTTCCGGCACCAATCTATGACAAATCATCAAAGATTTATGCCACCTACAACACGGGTATTCCGGATCAGTTCCGTATCGACATGTTTCTCAAAGAATTCAATGATCGCTGGATGGGTGAAGGAAAGACCATGCCGTCAGTAATTACGATCATGGTTCCCAATGATCATGGTTCCGGTGAACGCCCCAAAGATGGCTACCCCTTTAGAGAAAGCTATATGGTAGATAACGATCTGGCCGTTGGCCGTATGATTGAATTTTTGTCTCATACTCCCTATTGGAAAAATATGGCAATCGTCATTACTGAAGATGATTCACAGGGCGGTGTTGATCATATTGACGCACACCGGAGCGTGTTAATGGTGATTTCTCCCTGGGTCAAAAAGAATTATGTTAGCCATGTACATTACAGTTTTGGCAGCATCTTTAAAACATTCTGGCATATTTTAGGGCTTCCCTACTTGAACCAATACGATGCAGGAGCATCAGACATGTCAGATTTTTTTACAAACGAACCTGATTTTACCCCTTATAACGCTCTTTCGCCGGACACGCGTATATTTGATCCGCAAAAAGCACTCGATCCCTTTGATGAAAATTTCAATTGGAAAGCCGTTGCAGATTCCCCAATACTGGATCATCCTGCCGACATGCTTGAAAACAGCATCAAAGAAGACAAGATCAGAGCAGAAAAAAATAAATAAAAAAAGGGGCTATTTCAGAAATTGAAATAGCCCCAATTATTTACCTCTTGTTATCCCTAAAATCCATCAAAAGCATCTTCATCAAATGGAATCAACTGTTCTGGTGATTTTTCTGACTTGGCTTTTTGTTCTCGTATTGCTACCCGAGGTACATCAAAGCTATGTTTTCCGTTTCCGTTAGATGTTTGGGGCTTGACAGATGCAGACATAGATTGGCTTAAATTTATTTTAAATTCTGAAACCATCTCTTTCATAACCTCAGCCTGACTTGTCAGCTCTTCAGCAACACTGGCGGTCTCTTCAGAATTTGCCGAGTTCTGTTGTGTAACATTACTCATTTGTTCCATTGCATTGCTTACCTGATCAATGCCGTCTTTTTGTTGATCACTTGCCGATGCAATTTCATCTACCAGTTCTTCAATTTTATTGACCTGACTTATCATCTCCTGCAAAGACTCGGTAACCTCTAAATTCAATTTAACTCCATCATCCGAGTTGTTGATAGCTGCTTCTATCATATCGGATGTTTCACGGGCAGCATCCGCACTTCTCATGGCAAGATTTCTTACTTCTTCTGCAACAACGGCAAATCCTTTACCTGCTTCACCAGCACGGGCCGCTTCTACAGCAGCGTTCAACGCCAACAGATTGGTTTGGAATGCAATTTCATCAATGGTTTTTATAATTTTAAAAGTTTCATCCGAAGATGATTTTATCCTTTGAATCGCTTCTGATAGTTTTTCCATACTGGATGACGATTTTTCGGCAGTATTTCGTGACTCGCGCGACAAGTCCAGTGCCGCTTTAGCAGTTGCAGTATTCTGACTAGTCATTGCACTCATTTCCTGCATACTACTTGAAACCTCTTCAATGTTACTGGCCTGTTCAGAAGCACCCTGTGCCAATGATTGGCTTGCCTGTGCCATCTGATGTGCACCACTGCTAACCTGATCTGAAGCTGCTTTTACCTGTTCAAGTTTTTCTGCCATATTACGGATGGTCTGAGTCAATGAATTGTTCAATTTTAATATTGCTTCACGGGTTTTTTGGGTATACTCGTCACCATCTTCTGTTACAGGTTCAACTGTTAAATCTCCCTGCGACATGCGTATTAAATCTTCAGACAAGGTATGTATTTCATTATCAAGATAATTATTAATGCGTGTTGACTTTGTAACATCAATCAAAACTTCCATCATCCCAATTGTCTTGCCCGCGGGATCATGCACGTATGCAGCTTCTGCACTAAAGTTAAATCCATACAATTCTAATAGTGTTTGATTTTCACCATTTTTTAAACGATGCAAGGGACAATTCTCTGTTTTACAGACAGCTGTGTTCCAGTTATTGCAGTTTTTACCCAACACCTGTTCGCGTTTCTGATTGATCATGTCTTCAACAGCTTTATTTATGAATGTCCACTTCATATTCATATCAGTCACAGATACCGGGAAAGGTAAGGCATCGAGAATATTCTGATACCAAACAATACGTTCTTTAATTTTTTCCTGAAGATCATTTATATATTGAGTAATTAAACCAAACTCATCTTTACTACTGGTTTTAAAATTATCATCAAGATCACCTGTTAAAAGTGTATCCAGCATGGAAATCGTTTTATGTAATGGTTTAACAATTGAAAACAAAACAATGCCTGCAATTAAAACCTGCAAAGCTAATAACAAATAAAAACCCAATGAAAGCTCTAGCTCTCCGGCATCTGTGAGTTTTAATTGCTGAATCATAAAAAAATTAATAACGATGATGGATATAAACCCTGCTCCAAGCCGTAATAGGACCCCACTCTTTTGTAGTTTCATTTTGAAATGTCCCTTCTGCACAATAGCGTTAAATCTTTGATTTCCAAAAATCAAAATATTTTTTTTGTATTATCATATTTTTTTACTGCAGTCAAGATTTTAAATTGCAAGACATAAAAATCTTTAAAATCTCAAATTTGGCAAGATTGTATTACAGTACTTAATGGCAACTAATAACAACTATTATGCCAATACAAGACAAAAGTAAGCTTTCAACTAACAAGTTGTTTTTAAGGGATTTGAAAAATTTGTGTATATATTTTTTCTACAGAACGATACAAGACTTTGAATAAAATTCCCCAGAGGCAGGAAAAAAAGATTACTTTAAAAAAACAAAACAGGCCGTCTCAAAAGAAACGGCCTGTTGAAACAATCAAAACACCATATTTTAAAATAGAGATAAAAACTGAATCAGATTCTCTGATATTTTCTTTTATGGTTCCTTGATTTATAATTTTTTAAAATTCATTAAAAACATCATCATCTTCAAATGGAATTAACTGTTCAGGTGACGATATTGATTTTTCATTTTGTTGATTACCCTGCTCTCTTTTGGCTATCCTGGTATTATTGCTAAAAGATTGAGATTTTACTGTTTTGGAGGCAGATAGAGTTGATTTAATTTTAAATTCACTCACCATTTCTTTCATTACTTGGGCCTGACTTGTAAGTTCTTCAGCAACGCTAGCTGTCTCTTCAGAATTAGCCGAGTTTTGTTGAATAACATTACTCATTTGTTCCATTGCATCGCTTACCTGATCAATTCCTTCTTTTTGCTGGTTACTAGCAGAGGAAATCTCTTCTACAAGCTCTTCAATTTTATTTACCTGACTGATCATTTCCTGAAGTGATTCAGTCACCTCTGTATTTAAAGAAACACCATTATCAGAATTGTTAATAGCTGTCTCAATCATCAAAGATGTTTCACGGGCTGCTTCAGCACTACGCATAGCAAGATTTCTAACTTCTTCAGCAACAACCGCAAAACCTTTACCGGCTTCACCCGCACGAGCTGCTTCTACCGCGGCGTTTAGCGCTAACAAATTGGTTTGAAATGCAATTTCGTCAATTGTCTTTATTATTTTTGAAGTTTCATCAGAAGATTCCTTAATCTTTTGAATTGCTTCTGATAATTTTTGCATACTTTCTGAAGATTTTTCAGCAGTATTAATAGATTCACGAGATAAAATCAAAGCTTCTTTCGCAGTTGCTGTATTTTGATTTGTCATAGCACCCATTTCCTGCATACTGCTTGTTATCTCTTCAATATTACTTGCCTGCTCTGAAGCACCTTGAGCTAAAGATTGACTGGCTTGGGCCATCTGTTGAGCACCACTACTTACCTGGTCTGAAGCAGCTTGAACCTGGCCTAACTTTTCACCCATATTTCGTATTGTATGTATTAACGCATCATTCAATTGCAACATCGTCTTTCGTGCATCATGTGTATATTCATCACTCTCACCTGTAACAGGTTCAACAGTTAAATCACCATGCGCCATGAGTTGTATATCAGCAGACAATGAACTTACCTCAGAATTCAAGTATTCAGAGATTCTTGACAAGGAAGTAATATCCTGTACAACTTCAATGTGTCCAACTTTTTCTCCTTTTAAGTCATGTATATATTGAGAATCAACTTTAAAATTCATCCCAAACTGTTTAAAAAACGTTTCATTAAAACCATTGCGTAAACGCAATACTCCACAATTTTCAGTTTTACAAATATTTGCATTCCAGTTTTCACACTGTTGCCCCATTACATCGGCGCGTTTTACTTTAAGCATATCTTCAACAGGTTTATTTATAAAAGTCCATTTCATATTCATATCAGTTACAGAGATTGGAAATGGAATTGAATCAAGAATATTTTCATACCAGATTATTTTTTCTTTCAATTTAAACTGCAAATCATTCAAATATTGCGCTATAAGACTAAACTCATCTTTCGTACTTGATTTAAAATCATTATCTAGATCACCAATTAACAACTTGTCAAGCATTCCAATCGTTTTATTTAATTGAAATACAATAAAAGAAATTGTTACACCCGCAATTAAAATCTGTAAAGTCAGTAATAGATAATACCCCATTGAATAACTCACTTTCCCCGTATCAGTGAGTTTCAAGTGCTGTGTCATAATTATGTTTATAACAATAATTGATACAATTCCTATCAAAAGTTTTAATAGTACTCCAAATTTTTGAATTTTCATTTTATTACATCCTTTCTTTAGTTTACTACGTCCCCCTTGACAAAAAGTTAATGAAAAAAGAAATTTGAATTTTTTTTACATTTTATATTCAACAAAAATTTGACAAACAATAGATTTTTATAACATAGTTCTTATACTCTGATTATGTAAGTAAATATCAACATGCTATTAAATAGAAGACAATAATTATGCCAACTAATTACATGCAAGAGGAATTCTAAAAATTGTTCTTATTTTGCTTGACAATTAAAAAAAACTAGATTTTAAACAAGACTTTTCAATAATAATAAAATTTTTCCCGGGGAGTGTATATTGTTAAATAAAAAAAGGCCGTCTCGTTAGAGACGACCTTTTTCAAAAACTTGTTTAATTGAGGCCCCTTCGTTCCAAAAGGGCTTTTATATCCGGTTCCTGACCTCTAAACTTTACATATAACTTCATAGGATCTTCACTGCCACCTTTTGCAAGCACATTGTTGCGAAACGCCATTGCAGTTTCTCGGTCAAAAATACCGTTTTCCTTAAATGCTTGAAAAGCATCTGCATCCAATACTTCTGCCCAGATATAGCTGTAATAACCTGAAGAATATCCTCCTGCAAAAATATGTCTAAAATATGGGCTCTTGTAACGCACAACAATTTCCGGTATCAAACCAATGGTTTGCATGCTTGCATTTTCAAAGGAATCAACATCATGTTCTTTTGTTTCAGCAAGTGTATGCCAATCCATATCTAAAAAGGATGCGGCTAAATATTCAACTGTAGCAAAGCCCTGATTAAATTTACCCGCATTTTCAATTTTGGCCAACAGATCATCGGGAATCGTCTCGCCCGTTTTGTAATGTTTGGCAAAACTTTTCATTACTTCTGGCTCACTGGCCCAGTTTTCCATAATTTGTGATGGCAGCTCTACAAAATCTCTGGAAACTGACGTTCCGGAAAGTTCATTGTACTTACAATCAGATAGCAATCCATGCAATGCGTGGCCAAACTCGTGAAATAATGTAGATACTTCTTCAAGGCTGAGCAATGAAGGTGTATCAGCAGTGGGTTTGGTAAAATTACAGGTATTGGTGATTAAAGGAGTGATATATTCACCATTGTTAGATTGTTTGCGAAAACTGCTCATCCATGCACCACCGCGTTTACTGGCTCTGGGGAAATAGTCGGTATATAAAACACCTACATGTGATCCATCCGCATCTTTGACTTCAAAGACTTTAACATCCGGATGATAAACCTTAACATCCTGCAGCTCTGTAAAGGTTATTCCATAGAGTTTGTTTGCCACTGCAAACGCACCGTCTCTTACATTCTCTAACTGAAAATAAGGGCGCAGTTCTTCTTCGTTCAGCTCGTACTTTTCTTTCTTGATCTTTTCTGCATAATACCACCAGTCCCAGGGTTCGAGTTTAAAATCACCACCCTCTTTATTGATCATGGCTTGCAGATCATATGCTTCAGCCTTTGCCTTATTCAAAGCGGGTTTCCATAATTTCCACAACAACTCGTAAACATTCTCTGGCTCTTTTGCCATATTTTTTTCAAGGATATAGTGTGCGTGTGTTTCATAACCAAGCAGATTGGCGCGTTTTACACGCAAAGAAGCCATCTTTTTCAGTATATCTTTATTATCCAACTCATTATTATGGTTACCACGTTCAATATATCCTTTCAGCATAATTTCACGATATTCTCTTTTGTCGGAAAACTGTAAAAAAGGGATTAAACTTGGTTTGTGCAGGGTAAACACCCACTTGCCTTCTTCACCATGTTCTTTTGCGGCTTCTTCAGCTGCTGCAATAACACTGGCCGGTAATCCGGCCAAATCTTCTTTTTTATCAAGAACCATCTTAAATTCATTGTTTTCTTTTAAAACATTTTCACCAAACTGCAAAGACAATTTGGAAAGCTCTGCATTTATTGCTCTCAACTTGTCTTTTTGTTCATCATTCAAAAGCGCGCCACCACGTACCGCATCCTTGTATGATTTTTCCAAAAGTTTAAACTGTTCAGTATCCAATTCGAGCTGGTCACGTTTGTCATAAACAGCTTTGATACGTGCAAAAAGCTTGTCGTTCATCGAGATATCATCAAAATGCTTTGATAATAATGGTGAAACCTCTTTGGCGATCTTTTGCAACTCATCATTTGTGGTAGATGAATTTAAATTACTAAAAACATTATCTACCTTATTAAGCAATTTTCCACTATTGTCAAGGGCTTCAAGTGTATTTTCAAAGGTAGGATCTTCAGAATTGTTAATAATGGCATCAACTTCTTCCATTTGCTGCTTCATACCCTCCAGATAAGCGGGTATATAATGTTTTTCCTGAATTTTATCAAATGGTGGTGTTCCAAAAGGAGTGTTCCATGTTTGTAAAAATGGATTTTTTTGTTGTGTACATGAAGTCATGATAACTCCCAATAATAGGATTGTCAAAAGTTTTTTCATTAGCAATTCCTCTTTATAAAGTAATTTTTTTCCATTTTAATAACGTAATTTTTTTGCAATATTCCAAATGCCGATTTAGTAATTTCCATATAATTATTTGATGTTTTGCCTGCATAAATTATTCACTTTTTCAATATAGCTGATTACCAGATATTTTTCACAACTATTATCTTGACATGATATCAATTATTAATTATTATTAGATAGAAACAGATCTGCTATCTCTTACACTTGAATTTCCGGAACCAGAATTCCTCAAGAACGACTAGATTAAAAACAATCAATTGCTAGATGCATTCTTTTCTTTAATTGCATTTCCACCATTATTTGCCAAGTGTATCAGCAATTCAATTTTTAATATAATAAAGGAGAATATTATGCCTTCATCCCAATTAACACATTATTTGGATGAGCACCATGTAAAGTATATTACATTATCCCATTCTCCCGCATACACCTCTCAGGAAATTGCCCATTATGCCCATATTCCCGGTAAGGAAATGGCCAAAACAGTAATGGTGCTCATTAATGGTAAAATGGCAATGGCTGTTTTACCCGCATCGAACAAGGTTGATTTTTCACATCTTAAAAAAATTACCGGTGCAGATCAGGTTCTACTTGCATCAGAGGAGGAATTCAAGTTTCAATTCCCGGATTGTGAAGTAGGTGCAATGCCCCCCTTTGGTAACCTCTACAATGTTCCTGTATGGGTTGACAAAGATTTGGCAAATGACCCTGAAATCTATTTTAATGCATGCAATCACAAAGAATTGATAAAAATGAAATTTCAAGATTTCAAAAAGCTCACAAATCCGCACATTGGTAATTTCTCAATGCACAGGAAATATAATCGGAAAAAATCCCACTAGAATCAACTTCCTACCTTCCAGGAATTCAAATCAAAGCCTGGAAGGTAATCCTGTTTCCCCCAACATCCATACAGAACTCCACTACATCTTTTAACATGACTGTGAAATTCACTTGCGCCTTATGATATAGATTCTTATTATTGCATAAAACCATTTAAAATCATCAAAACAACAGGGCAGTATGGGCCTTTTAGACCAGATATCATCGTTAACCGGTGATAAAACCCAGCAATCGAACCGGTCCGTCGCTGAGCAATGCTTGGCGAAACCGTCTTTATTGTTTGAGGTCGAAAAAGGATTAACCCAATCCAAAACATCAGGAGATTGTGCCGAGGTATTTACAATGGTAGCTGAAACAAATCCCGATTTAATCATTCCCCATAGCAATTCTATAATCAATTGTCTTGATAATAAAACAACCCGTGTTCGTTGGGAAGCAGCTCATGCACTTTCATTTATTGCTGATAAAATCCCTGAACCTATTGAAAAACATCTGGGCCAACTTTTAAATATATTTAAAAATGATAAAAGTATCATTGTGCGGGACTATACTGCAGATATTTTTTCCGTTTATGCATCAACCAGTTCTGAAACTGCGATTCAGGTCTGGCCGGAATTACAAAAGATACTGACTGCCTGGAATGGCAGACATGCTGGTCATGCAATAGCAGGACTTGAAGCTGTTGCCAGATATCATCCTGAATTACATCAAGAGCTCTATGATTTATGTGAGCCATTGCTTCAACATAAAAAAAAGGTTATTCAAAAATCTGCAAATAAATTCTTAAAAACCCTGAAAGCATAGGAGTTTGAATGGATTTTCCACTCTTTCATCTGGACTTTATCGGTAATCGCATGCTTGTAGCGATTGTAGCCATTGTGCATGTTATGATCAATCACCCCATGGCTGTAGGTGCTGTACCCCTTGTAACTCTGCTGGAATGGATAGCCCATAAACGTAATGATGCCGGGCTGGACGAACTGGCTTACAAATTCACTTTTGTATTTTTCATCATTACAACC
Source organism: bacterium (assembly GCA_963693055.1). Classification (GTDB taxonomy): domain Bacteria; phylum Zhuqueibacterota; class Zhuqueibacteria; order Residuimicrobiales; family Krinioviventaceae. The sequence continues at coordinate 1,037,410 of OY843751.1, read as the reverse complement.
ACATTTGGAGCTTTAACCGGTGTGGGAATCTGGCTCACCACATCGCTGGTAAATCCGGATGCCATAGGCAGCTTGTTACGGATTTTCTTTTGGGCATGGTTTACCGAATGGATCATCTTTGTTGCAGAAGTTTGCTTTATCATGTGGTATTTCCTGAGCTGGAAATCCATGTCCAAAACCAATAAAAAGAAACATATCCGCATAGGTGCTTTCCTGGCACTATTCTCCTGGCTCACCATGGTCATTATTACAGCAGTGCTGGGATTTATGATGACCCCCGGACAATGGATGCCATTTGTACGTGAATGGACTGAATTTTCGAGCTTACTAACCGCGGTTTTGAATCCGGTATACATTCCACAGTTAGCCTTTCGGACCTCTTTTGCTATGATGAGCAGCGGATTGTTTTTCATGTTTCTGGTACCCTTTTTCGTAAAAAAACAACCGGTGCGTTATACGGTTATTAGATATCTTTCCATCTGGAGTTTGATATGGCTGGTTCCTGCCGCTGCATCAGCTTGGTGGTATTGGCAGCGCATACCTGCATATATGGCTGAAAACGCCCCAATTGCCATTGCAACTCAAAATTATGCAAATTGGTACCATACAATTCTCATTATACTGCTGGCTATGGTTGTAACAGTAGCCATAGTAGCAATAGCAGGCATTATCCGTTCACGCTGGGTACCCAGGTTTGTAATGATAATACCTTTTATTATTGGCATTGCTTTACTGGGTTACTTTGAACGTGCAAGAGAATTCCTGCGCAAGCCCTATGTCATTGCAGATTATATGTACGCAAACGGGTTACTAAAAGACAATTATGCGCTTTACAGTGAAGATGGAGTGCTCCCCCATGCTTCATTCGTAAAAACCAAAGAGATTACTCCCGATAACCACTATGAAGCTGGTCGCGACATATTTATGCTCACGTGCAGTCGCTGCCATACTGTAAGCGGATTAAACAGTGTAACCGGTAAATTTCGTTACCTGTTCCCCGGGGATACCCCCTGGACGCCGGAACAGATCTCTAACTTTATAGCGGGTATGCACAATGTGAGACCCTTTATGCCTCCATATCCCGGTACCGATGCCGAACGCAATGCGTTGAGTGAGTTTATTATTGCTCACCAAAACCGGGCCTTTCGCATGGAAGGTGCACAAACAGCAGGAATTGATAATTAAGGACCTTAACAATAGAGGAAGATATGGATTCTATACCTGTACCTCATGATATACAATTACAACTTCCCTTACCGGAAGGTACATTAAAAATTTTACTGGTTTTTCTGTTCATGCTGCACATTCTGTTTGTAAACTTTATGTTTGGTGGTGTGGCACTCTCGTTTATCTTTGAAATCATGGGAATATCAAATAAAAGATATGATCATCTGGCTCGAGAAATTTCCAAAACAGTAACGGTTAATAAAAGTCTGGCTGTGGTGTTGGGCGTTGCACCCCTGTTGGCAATCAATCTGGCATATACAACTTATTTTTACGCTTCCACCTCTCTTACCGGTATTGCCTGGGTAATGATTATTCCTGCAGTTTCGGTAGCATTTTTACTGACCTATCTGCATAAATATACCTGGGACAAACTTGCAGACAACAAACTCATTCACCTTACAATAGCAGGTGTGGCACTGGCGTTATTTATGGTCATTCCTCTTATTTTTCTGGCCAATGTGAACCTTATGCTTTTTCCCACCCGCTGGCTGGAGGTTAAAGGATTTATCTCTGCTGTTCTATTGCAAAACGTAATCCCCCGTTATATGCACTTTGTTCTTGCAGCCATTGCAGTAACCGCTTTGTTTGGTGCAGGCTGGTTTGGACGCAAAAAATATCCACACGAAGAAAAACTGCCGGGTTTTACCCGTTCAGAAGTAAAACGACTTTTTTACAAAATTGCATTCATGGTTACCTCTATGCAGTTTATTGTAGGACCATTATTATTACTGACCCTGCCTGTGCATGGTCTTGATCTTACCGTATACCTCTTTATCGGTTTAGGAATTACCGGTGCAATTTTGTTCATGTTGTATGTATGGAACGAACTCCGCAGCCAACGTGAATTTTCAAATGGACGTTTCTGGCTCATCATTATTTTGCTTACCTGTACCGTAACCATGATGGCATTTGGACGTCACTATTATCGTGAACGTGCTGTTGATCCACATCGTAAAATGGTTGCAGAAAAAACTGAGCTGCTCTATTGGCAAGCCGAAGCGGCCAGAGGACGCGAGCGCATGGGCATCAGTAAAGCACCCAAAGCTACCGGTGCTGAAGCCGCGTTTGCAAGAAATTGTGGCGTGTGCCATGCACCGGCTACGGTAATGGTGGGTCCATCTCTTAAAGAAATTGCCGGATTATATCCAGATAATCCACAACAAATAGTATTATGGGCCAAGAATCCACAGGTCAAACGCGGTGGCCCTATTATGCCGTCTATGGCACATTTAGGAGACGCCCAGTTGACAGAAATTGCAGAATATATTCTGGGGTTGGAGCTTTAAGTTGATTATCGGTCCCGGAATTTTATCTCGGGACCGTTTTTTTTAATCATCATTCCAAGGCCAAGTCCACAAAACGAGTACCTAACAACCCGGCTTTACATAATCAAGAAATTCCTGAATAGATCTTCCACCTCAAATGTTTAATACAATATAGATTCAACCCGGCTTTAATCATCAACAACAGGTATGAATCATGTCAACATCATATCAATCCGAGTTTTCTTATTGCGGATTAATGTGCAAAGGCTGCCCTATTTATATGGCAACACTTGAACCCGATCCACAAAAAAAACAAAAAATGCGGCAAGAGATTGTCAACATTACCAATAATCTCTATAACACAAAATATACACTGGAGGACATAACCGACTGTTTGGGATGCATGAGTGATTCAGGTGTACTGTTCACCCCCTGCAAAGACTGCAAGATCCGCAATTGCGCAAAAGACCGGGGAATGTCGTCTTGTGCGTTTTGCAAGGATTCCCCCTGCGCTAACCTGGCTCCTATAATTAAAAAAGATGTAGATGCCAAAATCCGTTTGGATGTGATGCGGGCTGGTATGATATAATTTTATAAAAAAAGCATTGACTTTATTTACAAATATTATTAACTATAAATAACTACAATTTTTTAATTTTGATAGGGGGAAGTATCATGATTAATTCAAAACATTTTTTTCAAATCTTTATTTTAATCCTGAATTTCAATCTTTTTGCTGTACCCATCCACTGGATGGCTGACACCCGCCCGTTGAATCCATCGGGGTTAGATATTTTCGTTAATGCTATGGCACCTTGTGATTTTAATAAGGATGGTATAACAGATTTTGCAATTTTGGGGAAACATAAAGATTGGACCTGGCGAAAATTACAAATATTTCTGGGACAAGACACAGAAACTCCCCCATATTATCTACCCGATAAAGTTTATGAAACAAGAATTGAAGGCTGCATAGGCAATATGGGCTTTACCATCCAGGATATTGATGCAGATGGAAATCCGAATATAATCATCAGAGATGCCACAGAGCTATATGACTGGGAAATTGACAGCACACTAACCTTAACCCTTAATCCGGATACATTCAAAGATGTTAATTTTGAAATAGCTGCGTATACACCAGACAATCCGTCATTTTTTGATATAGATTCCGATGGAGATCTAGACTTGCTAGTGAATAATAGCTATATAGGACTTGGAGTACTAAATTTATCTTTTTTTAGAAATATTGGTAATGCAAGCGAACCTGCTTGGGAAAAAGACTCGACCGTTTTACAAAATGCTACAAAAAACACATTGAGCTATGAATACATCTCTCCAACCATGATGCATGTAAACAACGACAGTCTGGTTGATATGCTGATTATCAGTATCACAGAAGGTATTTACAAAATTAAATTATTTTATGGCAGACAGGATTCAAACGAATTCAACTTTTCAAATGAACAAGATTTACCAAATATTGAGATCAATGATACCATCAATTCCATTTTCCCTTATGATTACAATAAAGATGGAAAACAGGATTTATCTGTTATAGACAGAAAACGGGTTTGTCGTATTTATTTAGCTACTGGTAATGAAGAGCAGCCCTTTGATCCCCATTATTATGTATTGAATTCTTTACCTGCTTTACCATTCTCAAGAATTTATCCATTTCAATTGAATAATCGCTTTCCATCTTTTCTATTTGTCAATGGCTATAGAGGTTGGATAGAATTTGGACTAAAACCCGTTCGCCTCACACCAGATACGCTGATGAACTGCTTATTCTACAAACACACTCCCTCAGAAACAGAGTTTACCACTTATACGGAAGGAGACTCTTACAAAGACCAGTTGACAGATTTTGACAATAATGATCTGCCTGAATTCATTTACTCACACCATTACATGTATTACAGCTATACAAATGTTTATGAAAACTCGAAACCGGATCTGAGCGGCGAATGGATCAGCAAAACCAGTCTGAAAGATATGATATTTAGCCAGTTTGACAGTACCCTGTTTCTGGACATTAACTTTTATGATCTGGATAACGATGGTGACCTTGATTTTATTTTTCGCGAAAAAACAGTTATGGATATTGGAGTAAATAATTACAATTATCCCAGCGCGTATCATTTTTATGAAAACACACAAGAACCGGATTCTATCTGGAAATTAAGGCCTGATTGGAAACAGGGTCTACCGGACACCGTTTTCAACTATTCTACATTCAGCGATCTGAACCAGGATGGCGATTTTGATATGGTCGTTAAATACAGTGCTACGGATTCATTGTATGCCTTTGAAAACATTGGCAATGCCCAATCCCCCGCCTGGGCCCGTTGGAATGATGCCTTTGTTAATATTGATTATTATGGAGAATATGTCCCCACATTTTATGATTTCTATAATAATGGTACGGAAGAACTCATTATCCGGGATGAATTTGGAATTTTCACTGTTTATGAAAAGGACCTAACGCTTCCTGTTGAGGAAAAATCCAATCCTGTTCCTACAGAATTTGTCCTCAACCAGAATTACCCCAATCCTTTTAACGCGCAAACTCGTATCTCCTTTCAACTGGCCGAAAAAGCAACTGTTGAAATAAACATTTATGACATCAATGGAAGAAAAATAAACTGTTTGAATAATTCACAGTTGAATGCCGGGTATCACCAATATACCTGGAATGGAACAACCGAAAACGGAATAGTATCGAGTTCGGGCGTTTACTTTTATCAGGTAAAAATCAAAACCCAAACCGCATTCCACACATATTCAAAAAAAATGGTTATGATCAAATAAAGCATCCAAAGGGCCGGTGCTAACCGGCCCTGAAATAAAAAATTGAAAAGTCTCAAACCAGTCCTCACCCCACTTCTATTCAAGAATTACGTTGTTTTACTTGTATAATTCATATATTTTCATATTATATGAAACGAAACTGTTTATATTTTTTGGCAAGGATTTTCGAGAATCCTTTTTTATCATTAAATATTTGTACATACCTATATAAAAAACTCTTAAACAATCTACAAAACGCACACATTCAGCTCGAGGTAACCCATGCTCAAGAACCGATATGTATTAATTATTCTATTTTTTTTCTATTCATCCTTTGTATACGCAGAATTTGAATCAAACTGTGAATCATTAGATGATTGGCAAGTCCTGGATATGGCCGGTGATGGTCAGGCAGAAATCATTGATGACCCATCAGTCCCGCCGGGTTACGGGAAACAGGTTATTGAATTTAAAGGTAAAAATATTATACTGTTTGCCAAATCTCAACAGATGGCAGATGGATATATACAGGTACTGTGGAAGGACCCGCTTCCAACTGAAAGAGATGCGGACGGGATAGTAATGTTTAGAGCAGATTTCCCCCAGGACGTTGAATATTATCACAATACCAAAGAAAGACGTCCGCAATACTGGATTGAACAGGACGAAGACTCGGGTACCAGTTTGCGTTACCGAGATGCCTCAATAGATGATTATACCTTTGATCTGGCCGCGGGAAAAGGATTGACCTTTGACACCAAATGGAATCCAACCGGCTGGTTCTGGCAAAAAGTAAAACTGGATGGAGAAAATATTTACTGCAAGTTCTGGTCTGTTACTGAACAAGAACCTCAAGAATGGGTCATCCAGGCAAAAAGCGACAACAGTCTGCAAGGCCGATATGGAGTTAGATGCTGGTCAGGTTATGCCAGGATTGCACATTTTATATCATCGGATAAAGATATAACCATAACCCCACCTACAGTCTATTTATCCACTCCTAAACACATTATTTTAAACAAATCGCTCCCCGAATTTAATCTATATACCAATTTTAAAAAAGCAGTACAAAACTGCGAATTATCAATTTCACTCAAACATAACAATAAAACCCAAAAATTCAAAACATCTCAAAATATTCCTTCCGGGTCATTCACACTCCCATTGAACGAAATTTTGGCCCAATCTCCATTACAAATCAGGGATGAAGGCAGCTATTCCCTGCGTATTGAATTAACCGATTCTGACGAAAACCAGCTTGGTTCTGATGAACGGGTCTTCGAATACCGGTCAAATAAAGAACTGGAAGCCAAAATCGAAAAATTGTCCACACAAATGGAATCGTTTCTTAACTCTTCAAGTGCGAATTCCAAAGACCCTCAAGTTCTCAAGAAAAAGACTGCATTCTCCAGCGCGCTTTCTCTGCTCAATTTAGCAAAAGAGCGCCTTGAACAGGGAGAGCAAAAACTTTCTTTTCAAGCAGTAAACAATGCAGAACAGCTTATTAATACTGCTGACAATTTATTTCATGGACAACAGCATGACGGCACCTATAACCTTCAATTTGGAGATGTTTCCCTCTCTAGTACATCCTTTGTAATGGGTAAAGACTATACACTATCTGTACCATGGAATGTAACAGGCTCTGCCATCAATCAAGATTTACAGTTCATGTATCACATTTGCAATGAATATGGACAGATACTGCAAACTGAGGTTGTTAATCCTACCCCTGCCACCTCAACATGGAAACCCGGTACTCATGTGCAAGACATAACATTTTCAATTCCCCTGCAAACACCATTGGATGCTACGGCGGCAATCAATATGCCAAAAATATTTACAGGCAAGCATTACCTTACCGTTACTGTTCGAGACACAACTAAAAAAGGGTCATTTCAATGGGTACTTTTAAACAATCCTGAATCCATTGACTATTTTAATGTAGGCAGGTTATATACCCTGTGTCCGATTTATATAACTGCGCGGCCAATCGAGATCAATGCCCTGGTAACCGAGTGGGATAAAAATACAAACCAAACACACTGTACCATAGACGTTACCCATTATGGTGAGAAAACGCTTGATGCAATTTGTGCTTTCGATGTTCAAACAGAGATTGGCAATACGGTATTTTCAAGCTTTCCGGGAATATCATTAAAACCGGGGAAAAACCAAATCAACCTGGATTATAATATCCACCAGTATGGCAAACTGATTTCCAGGGTACGTATCATCAAAGATGGTACTGTCCTGACTATGACAGAAAAAGAAGAAACGATCGCATTGCCAAACAAGATGGAAATACTTGTTAAACGACACAACCATGTTGAAAAATCGGGTTCAACATTTACCACCCCAATAGACATCAATCTTTTAGCAGGTAAAACAAAAATTAAAACAACAGAAATCACCGTTACAAGTAATAAAAAAGAACTAGTCCAAACCACACTTTCCGGTAAAGCCCAAACAACACTTGAACCTGCCCCCAACTGGGGATATTATGATCTGCATTTTGAATTAAAGACGAATAACGGCCCCGTTCATTATGATAAACGAATAATATCTACTGTAGTTGAAACACGGGAAACCGAAATCCTGGTCAATGGCGAACCTTTTATTATGAAGGGTGTTAATGTTCATGGATTATGGGGATCGAGCCGGGAACTCTCTAAAAAAGCAATGGAGATTCTCAAAGCATGTGGATTCAACACATTACGCGGTGACCATCCCAACACCTGGCTGGTTGATTTGGCATTTGAACAAAACATGTGCTGGATGGCCCTGGCTGATTTCTCATGTGCGTCATCAGAAGAAATATTTGCACGGTACAATGGTTCTCCACTAGCAGGTGTACAGGAAGTGAGCCGCCAATTCATAAATGCATACAAGGAGAATGCCGGTGTTTTGTTTTGGAATTCATGCAATGAAATACATAGTAACCTGGATGAATTCCTTCTGACAACTTATCCTGTATACAAAATTTATGATCCATATAATCGTCCAGTTAATTATGCCAATCTCTACGGTCAGGATAACTGGCGAGGACAAGATATTATGGGTATTAATTACTATTTTGGATTGTTTCAGAAATCCACCGATAGACAACCCATAATAGAGACGAGTATAAACCTGGGCTTTGAACACAACTTGCCGGTCATTTATACCGAATATAACAGTTTTTGGGGACCGGACGAGTTAACAGGGCTTGACGCCATTTGGGGCATGGCCCAATGGGGATTAGACAAGGGTATGGCAGGTGGCACATTTTACAAACTGACCGACGTACCAGAACATCATCCGGGTTTGATTGACATCAACTCAAGATTTGAGATCAGGCAACCCATGGCTGACGCGTTTAAACAATTTCACGCTGACGCTGTTGTAAAACCGATTTCATATAAAGGTCATAAAGTCGTGTTAAAAATACAAAACAAAAGAGCATTCACCTTGCGTAATCCTGTAATAACATTCAAAGGAATAGCGGATAATTTTACAATAGACGATATAAAACCAAATGAAAAAAAACAGATTGAACTCTCACTATCAGATTCAATTCCTGAACATACATTCGAACTTGATGGAGAATTAAATTACGAGTCCCATTTTGGTTTAAAAAACAATATAGATATTTTATTATTCTTAAGGCCCTAGATTGAGGAGGTAACCTTTGAGATCGCTGTTCAAACCCGCAACACATATTGACCGAGTTGATGCAACAAAAACTGACCATCTTTACAAAAAGTATAGATGGAGTACACTTGAAGCAACCTTTTTAGGCTATGCTACATTTTATTTGGTCCGCAATAACCTTTCGGTTGTTGCCAAAGATATTGAAGGAGCGCTTGCCTATAACCATGATATGATTGGCAATATCCTAGCTTTAACAGCGATCTGCTATGGACTTGGAAAATTTTTAATGGGTTCATTATCAGACCGTAGCAATCCCAGGGCGTTTATGGCATTTGGGTTACTATTAACAGCTCTAATCAATTTCATGTTTGGAGGTATTGCCAGTTATCCGGTTCATTTATTATTATGGTCACTTAACGGGTTTGTGCAAGGTATGGGATGGCCTCCTTGCGGTCGTTCCATTGGGCATTGGTTCAGCCTAAAAGAAAGAGGCTCTGTATTTGCCATCTGGAATGTTGCGCATAATATCGGGGGTGGTATTGCCGGTATTCTTGCAGCCTTTGCTGCATCTCACTTTGGCTGGCAGGCGGCTTTTTACTTTCCCGGTACTATCGCCTTAGTTGGCTCTATATATCTTTTTACAAGATTAAAAGACACACCTCAATCCGTTGGGCTGCCTCCCATTGAAGAATACAAAAACGATTTTCCTGAATCGGGTCAGACTTTTGAAAAAGAGCTCACCACCCGGGAACTCTTTGTTGAAAACATTCTTAAAAATAAATACCTCTGGATTTTTGCAATAGCAAACTTTTTTGTATACATTGTCAGATACAGCATGCTGGATTGGGGGCCACTATACTTGCGCGAAGTTAAAAATGCTACGCTTTCCAGTGGCGGTCTGGCGATCCTGATCATTGAGTTTGGTGGTATTCCTTCTACTCTGATCTCCGGCTGGCTATCCGATAAAATGGGTGGACGACGAGGTATGCTAAGCCTGCTATGCATGATCCCTATTTTCGCCGCGTTTACCGGTATTTATCTTAATCCTCCCGGTCATCTCTGGCTAGACATGACATTCCTTGCCATTATCGGATTTTTTGTCTACCCGCCCGTAATGCTGTTAGGGGTTTCAGGTTTGGATCTTACATCTAAAAAAGCGGTTGGTACTGCTGCGGGATTCATAGGTCTCTTTGGTTATATGGGCAGAACCGCCCAGGCAAAAGGTTTTGGCTGGATTGCCGATTATTTCAGGAGAGTCTATGGTACAACCACCGGCTGGGATGTGATCATTTTCTGCATTCTGGGCTGCACTCTCATGTCTATCATTCTGCTGGCATTCACCTGGAAGATTAAACCCAGGGCTTAATACAACTTTTTAATTCGGGTTCTGATAAATTTATGCAGAACCCGAATTAAAGCTTTGAAATTCAAGAAATTATTTATATTTTTTGCCGGGTACTATCAACATATTTCCATAAAATCATTCTAGTAGTAACAAACATCAAACGAGAGGGGCACCATGCATTTAAAAAAAAGTCTCATTACGGTCCTTTTTCTATTTACGATTTTATCTGTAACCCAAGCAGCAGAAGTAATCTATGTTGACACTGATGCATCCGGTAGTAATAACGGAACTTCATGGCTGAATGCCTACAACTATTTACAAGATGCCTTGGCAGCAGCGAGTAGCGGGGCTGAAATTTGGGTAGCAGAGGGAACCTATTATCCTGATGACGGTACAGGACAAATTGATAACGATCCTACCAGCGCGTTTGAGCTCAAAGATGGCGTGTCCGTTTATGGTGGATTCAATGCCACAGAAACTCTGCTTAGCCAGAGAGATTTTTCAAGTTATATAACAACACTCGATGGCGACCTTGATCAAAGTGTTACTACTGCAAACAACGCTTATCACATTGTTGCCAACACCTCCGCACAAACATCTACTGCCGTACTGGATGGATTCACCCTCACCAACGGATATGCAAACAGTACAGAAACTAATAAAGCCGGTGGTGCAATGCTTAATCAGAGCTCCAGCCCTACAATCAATAATTGCATTTTTACAGGGAATTATGGTAACAACGGCGGTGCGGTTTATAATATCTCAAGTTCTGCTATCTTTAACTATTGTACTTTTAGCGGTAATTCTTGTCTCACCGTCTGTGGGGCAATTGCAGTTGATGGTGGCAGTACAACAATCTCAAACAGCTCTTTTGAAGACAATAATGGTGCATTTCTTGGTGGCGGAATTTCCTACTATACTGAAAGCGGTTCTCATACCGGAACCCATACAATTACTGCATGTACGTTTTCAAATAACAATACAGCTTATGATGGTGGTGCTTTTTATAACGATGATGGTACTATTGCCTGCAGTAACAGTAAATTTACCGATAATGCCGCAAACGGAGGCGCTTTTTATAACAATACAGGGACGGTAACCTGCACAAATTGTCTCATGTATGACAACACAAATAATAGCGGAACTTATGATACAATTTTCAACAATGCAGGAATCGTCAATCTGACCAACTGTACCTTTTCTGTTACCTCACCAGAAAGTCATAAAGAACTTGGCAACCTGGGTTCGGCAACCATGAACATCAATAACTGCATTCTCTGGGGAGAAGATGATTCAATTAACAATACCGGCACGCTGGTAGTAAACTATAGCGATATCCAATCCGCGTCAGGAGCATATACCGGAACCGGTAACATAAATGATGATCCGATATTTACCAACGGATATCATTTGGATGATACAAGCCCCTGTATTGGTACCGGGACCGCAACAGGCGCACCGACCAAAGATATTGAAGATAATGATCGCGGTACCCCGCCAGACATGGGTGCGTATGAAAACGCCAGAGATACTTCACTACCTGTAGAACTGACCTCTATGAATGCAGAACCAGTAACGGGTGCTGTTATCTTGACATGGACTACACAAAGTGAAACCGATAACCTTGGTTTTATTCTCGAACGTGCGGCAATGGAAAATCCGGGGGAATTGAAGTGGCAGGTGATTGCAAATTATAATATAAATTACCAACTATTAGGTGCGGGAAGTACGACAAACCAGAGTGAATACTCTTTTACAGATAATACTGTCAAAGGAGGAATCAACTATCGCTACCGGCTTTCAGATGTAGATATAAATGGCAATGTTACATTTCTGGCTGAAACAGCGCTTTGCAGTACTCCTGTCCCCACAACTACGTTACTGATGAAAGCGTATCCCAATCCATTTAACCCAACCACACAGATTTCCTATCAGCTAGCTAAAGATACAAATGTTAATCTGTATATCACAGATATCCTGGGACGTGTAGTCAATACACTTGTTGACCAGAAACAAGCAGCAGGTATATTTAATCTTTTATGGGATGGCAGTGATATGAACGAACAACTTTGCTCAACCGGTACATATTTTATCATAATGAATGCCGGTAATCACATTCAAATGCAGAAAATTCTGTTAGTAAAATAAATCTTTATAAAGCCCCTGTAATAAAAAAACAGGGGCTTTTTTTATATATTCTCTTTAATTATTATCATTTTTATCATAAAACTCTTTTTTTTCGGATCAACACTTGACAATTTCAAAAATTATCCGATATTAATAATACCAGTACCAAGCTGGCGCATAATTTCCGAATGGTCCTGATGCTTGTAATGATCAGGGCCAAACATTTTCAGTTCACACATAGGAAAATTTATGAAGAAAACCGGATTGTTTCTAGGCCCAACTCTGTTTCTGCTATTTTTAATATTTCCCGCACCTCATAATTTATCATCTGAAGCATGGTACACTGCTGCAATCGGTTGCCTGATGGCAGTCTGGTGGATCACAGAAGCAATCCCCATTGCTGCAACAGCACTGATACCCCTGGTCTTGTTTCCCATTACCGGTATTGCAGCAATCAAGCCTGCAGCGGCACCCTATGCAAATCCTTTGATTTTTCTATTTATGGGCGGATTCGTAGTAGCACTGGGTATTCAACGCTGGCATCTTCATAAACGCATGGCTCTTGAAATCATCCGCAGCATTGGTATGAAACCCCGCTCCATTATTGCAGGGTTCATGATAGCTACAGCGTTTCTGAGCATGTGGGTCAGTAATACCGCAACCGCCATGATGATGCTGCCTATTGCGCTGTCAATTGTTGAGGTAGCCAAAAGCAGCAATAACGATAAAGATTTGGGAAACTTTTCAGTTGTTCTGTTACTAAGTATTGCATATTCTGCCAGTATAGGCGGCCTGGGTACATTGATCGGCACTCCTCCCAACGCATTAATGGCAGCTTTTTTAAATGAAACCTATGGTTTCCAAATGGATTTTGTCAAATGGATGATTGTTGGCGTGCCCCTGGTCATCATTGGTGTTTTTCTTTCGTATCTGCTATTGGTTTATGTAATATACCCAATCAGGATCAACTCCTTTAGTGGGGGTAAAAATTTCATAAAATCCGAACTTGCAAAGATGGGAAAAATGTCTGCAAATGAAATCAAAGTAGCTGTTGTTTTTGCGCTTGTGGCCCTACTTTGGATCATTCGCCCCTTGTTACAAAACATGGTTCCCGGTATTTCTGATACAGGTATAGCAATTCTGGGAGCATTACTCATGTTTCTTGTACCCGCAGACTGGAATAATGGTGAATTCTTGTTGGATTGGAAAGACATGCAGTTATTACCCTGGGGAGTATTATTACTGTTTGGGGGTGGATTATCATTGGCATCTGCAATTAGCAGTACAGGCCTTTCAGTATGGATTGGCACCCAACTCTCTCAAATTCAGTATCCACATATTATCATCATTGTATTTATCATAACAGCATGTATTATCCTTTTAACTGAACTGACGAGCAATACTGCAACAACTGCCGCGTTTTTACCCATTATGGCTTCCGTTGCGGTTAGTATTGGGCAAGATCCGTTATTGTTTGTTGTTCCAACTGCCATTGCAGCAAGTTGCGCATTTATGCTGCCCGTGGCAACTCCGCCTAATGCAATTATTTATGGCAGCGGCACCATAACAATCCCCAAAATGGCCAGAGCCGGGATTTTCCTCAACATCTTGTTTGTTATGTTGATTACACTGTTTACATTTACTCTGGTTGTATTGGTTTTTAACATAAAAATCAACTAGCTCTTGAGGAAACTCTATTGTATTCAATATATCTATTACATTGGGATGTAGAAAAAGCAGAATCCTTGTCTGAAATCCTGCAATCATTCGGATACCAGGTAGCATCAGGGCCGATTGATAACAAGAGTATGAGACAATTGCGTGATGATCCACCGGATATAATGGTTATTGATCTCTCACGAAAACCATCAGTAGGACGCGATGTAGCAATTGGGTTCAGAAGTTATAAAAACACCCGTAATATGCCTATCGTATTTGTTGAAGGAGAACCAGATAAAGTTTTAAAAACACAATCCATCTTACCCGATGCCGTTTATACGGAATGGGACCAAATTCAAAAGGCTCTTAAACAGGCAATAGAATCGCCTCCCGCGGCCCCGGTTGTACCGGAATCTACTATGGCCGCCTATTCGGGAACTCCCCTTCCTAAAAAACTCGGAATCAAACCAGACTCTGTTGTAACGCTGTTAAATGAACCTGATGGATTTAAAGACATGCTTGCCCCCCAACTACCAAATGGAGCAAAATTGCAATCCTCTAAAAATTCACCCGGAGATGTCACCCTTTGGTTTCTAAACAGCATGGCTGACCTGGAAGATCAGATTGCAGCAATCAGCAAGCAATACGGAGAACAAAAACTATGGATCGCATGGCCTAAAAAATCTTCGGGAGTTAAGACTGATATTACTCAAACCCTGATACGCAATACGGGTCTGGCTGCCGGACTGGTAGATTATAAAATATGCTCTATTGACAATACCTGGTCCGGTTTGTTATTCACCCGCAGAAAGTAATTGCGATAATCTTAACTTAAAGTTCTATCTAAAAGTGATCAAATAATGTCAAGACATTTGTTGAATGAATACGAAAAAAAAAAATAACATATTATCAAAGGTCCAATGGAATTTTAAAATGAATCAGTAAATCTAATATGAGAAAATTAGTTTCATTTGTATCATTCGTATTAAACTTCAAGTTCATCCACACAATTCAAAATTAATCACACAATACTTTTCTCTCACCTCAAATCTGTTAAAAAAGGCTCACGGGTAAGACCAGATTTACATACCATTTCAAAAATTAACCTGTAAAAACCAATATCTTAATAATCCCGCTCATACTAAGTTATTACGAAAAACATTATCCTCATATAGAATAAATCCGGAAACGTATGGGTTTATTATATAAACATCCTGGAGGAAAATATGAAACAATTTAAATTCATTCTACTTTCCGTCTTTATATTCACTTTATTTTTAAATTCATTCGCTCAACCACCATCATCCGGGAATGTACAAGTCGATTTCCATGTCAAATGGGATGGGAAAGTTATTCCTGATATTTCATTTGTTAGTGATCTTGTAAGAACAACCGAGGTTATTGAATATCGCAATGGAGCTAGTCCCAATTCCGCACAAAGGGCACCCGGACAGACAGAATATCAACCTATTGTGCTCAAAAGACCGCGCACCATGGACAATGAATTTGAAAAATGGGCAAATAAAGTTAGTTATGTAAGCGGAGGAATGGGATCAGAAGTCTCTTTGAGAGATTTTCGCAAAGATATTATTATTGAACTGGTAGACAATACAGGCAGGACCTTGATGGCATTCAAAGTTTACAGATGCTGGCCGGCAAAATATGTTCCCTTGACCAAACTGGAAAAAAACAGTAGTGATGAAGCAATGGAAATACTTGTACTGGAACATGAAGGTTGGGAACGGGATCTCAGTATTCGATAATATATTGAAAATCAGGAGTTCATTATGAAAAAAATTAGAATTGTTTCGATAATCCTTTTAATACTATTTGCAACAGGTTCATCCATTGCAATCGAGTTTGCTGTAAATACACACCGAACAAATCCTTATAATCGCAGTAAATTCAGAGTAAAATGGGACGGGAAATATATACCCGGAATTTTCCATATCAGTGGTTTGCACCGGGAAACTCAAATAATGGTTTATAAATCAGGAAATGACAAAAACGGTACAGTTAAGCAGGTGCCCGGAAAAACAACTGTTCAGCCTCTTTTACTTGAGCGGGGCCGCACTCATGATACATCCTTTGAACAATGGGCAACCCAGGTCTGGAATAACAATTCTAGTACACCCCAATCTGAATATAAAAAAGACATAATAATTGAATTGCTGAATGAAGCAGGACAAATTGTTATGGCCTTCAAGGTTTACAACTGCTGGCCGGCACAATACAGCCCTGTAACCGAGTTTGATGCCAATTCAAACGAAATTGCAATAGAATCCCTTGAATTACAATACAGCGGTTGGGAACGTGACACGGCCATCACAGAACCCACAGAGCCATCATTCACAACTCCTTGAAATAAAAAAAAGGCTTTTAATTTCTTGCATTTATGATAATTTTTTTATATAAATTAATATGGCTTGTTTTGTAATATCAGTTGGGGTACCATTAGCAACATTTCAAATAACTTGAACATATGGGGAGAGTACATTGAAAAATATTACCTGTTTAGCAGTAATCTTCTTTTCATCGGTTTTGTTAGCATCAGAAGCTGATCTTTGGTGGCAGCCATTGTTCGACCAGGGGATGTCACATGTCTACAAAAAAGAATTAAAAAAAGCAGAAAAACTGTTCAAATCTATCCTGGACAAGGATAATGATATTGCCCAGGCACATTATGGCATGGGTATGGTTTATTATTCAAAAAATCCCGCGGGGAGGGATGCCTTGAACGAATTTAGAAGGGCAACTCAACTTGACAGGGAATATGCACGCGCATATTATCAAATGGGAATGGTCTACAAACATCGACCCAAACGCATCATCAAAGCTCGCGATTATTTTGAAAAAGCTGTCATATACGATCCCACTATTTCAGATGCATGGCTTGAAATAGGCAATGCCAATAAACTATTAGATATGCCGGAACAAACCCTAAAATTATACAACAAAGCCATTCGACACAATCCCGATAATCAGGAAATATTCCAGCAATTCCTTGAAATTGCAATATGGATGCAAGACAATGAAAACATAATCGAAACCATCAACTATCTGATAGAAAAAAATCCGAACAATCCCCAGTATTACCTGAACCTCGCGCATGTCCATTTTGCTGCAGGACATTACCAGCTCAGCCTGGATCAGTTATTAGAAACACAAAAAATATTCCCGAATTATTCTACAAGCATGCTTGATCTGCTTTTGGCCAGAAACTATTTCAATATGCAGGATGATGCAAAGGGATTAAAACACTATTGGAAAGCTATTGAAAACATTCAAGACAGCTCAACAGTAATTGAAATTTATAAAGATCTTAGCTACCTGTTAACTGATAAGGAGCATGACAAATTACAAAACACGCGCATGCAGGACCTGCCAATTTTTTATAAACGCTTTTGGAATGTTCGCGACCCCAATTATGCTACTCTGGAAAACGAAAGAATTGGTGAACATTACCGAAGACTTGCATTTGCTCAAAAAAACTTTCGCAGATACATGTTGAGTAACAGATTTAACGAAGTAGCCTATCAGGACTCTCATCCCTTTGCCAACTACAATATTCAGGGTTCACAAATGCTCAAAGCAGCTGGTTTTCCTCAAGCTATCATCAATAGTGAACGGGATCTGGACGACCTAGGGCTCATTTTTATACGCCATGGATTCCCGGATGACCAGGCAAGATCAATGGATGGCATGCCAAATATTATTTCAGAAGATTATATTGCATGGCGTCTAAAAAAACAGGATGAATATGATGCGTCAATGCGTCATATTGTTGGAGGGATCAGCGCCAATTCAGGTGAAATTGCCAGAAGACTGAACGAATCTCCTGATGATGAAGCCCAAATGGCGGTAGGAGCGCCACGGGTTCCCAGGGCTGATCTGGGTGAAAGTTTATACCGTAAAGAATATTTTGACAACCTGCCAATGAACCTCAGCTGGAAATATTTCAAAACCGATACCCGCCCAGAAATGATTTTCCATTTCAAAAAATACGGCGGATTTCTGGGATGGGTTATTGAGGCCATCCCATATGCACCAGCAGGCCGGGAAGACCTTGATCCTAAATACGGGCAATTGAGTGTAGTCTCTTTTATGGACAGGCCTGATATTGAACAAGTTAAACGTATGTGTGTTGAATTTAAAAAAGAAACACTTGATGATTTAAAATCAGCACTACAAACTGAAAGTTCAGATTATAGATACATTTCAAAGCCACTAACCATTCCTTATACCTTTCTGAGTTTTAAAGGTGAAAACAATCAAACGGATCTTGAGCTTTATTATCTGCTGGAAGGCAACCAAACTGTTCTGGACCGTTCTCAGTCTCCCCCTGAATTGCACCTGAAAACATTTTTAGGTATGTATGACAGGAATTGGGACCCTTCAGTTCGAATCAAAAAAACTGAAAAAGTACCGGTAGATGTTAGACCGGATGTCTGGAAATACAATTCAGCTGTTAGATTAGATCGTACTTCTATCAAACCCGGCTCTCATGTTTATGAATTACAATTTACTGACCTTTTATCTCATCGTACAGGAGTTTATAGAGACACGCTTGAGATTGTTAACTATAATACAAATCAACTTTTAACCAGTGATGTAATTCTATCCAATCCGATTACAGTAAAAACCGAATATTCCAAATTCACCAAAAATGATATCACTTATACACCTCACATGTTTTCAGCTTATCCGTCAAATGCCACAATTGGCATCTATTTTGAAATATACAATTTAATTCTCAACAATGAATTTAAAACTCATTTCAATTTAGAGTGCAGTTTAAAACCGGCTGGTCCCATAGAAAACCTAAAAGAACAGAAACTGTATGGTTTCTTTAAAAGTCTGCTGGGAAAAGACGGGCAAACCGGAACGGCATTTGACTATCAGGGTATAGCCCGCGACGAAAGCATTTACCTCAATCTGGCTGTAGGAAATCAGGAAACAGGAATTTATGATTTAATCATCAATATAAAAGACTTGAACAGCGGGCAAAAATATACAAAAAAAGTAGGAATTACAATAGAACACCCCAATTATCAGGCAAGTAATGATTAAAATAAAAAAGGCCGTCCCAATTTTGAGGACAGCCTTTTTTTTAAAAAAATCTTAATGAACATGTCCATGATCAATTTCTTCAGAACTTGCTGCTCGTACTTCCATGATTTCAGTCTCAAAAGTCAGTGTTTCGCCTGCAAGAGGATGGTTCAAATCAAAGACAACTTCTTTTTCATCAAAAGATTTTACAACAAATTCCATAATTTGGCCATCTTCACTATTTGCACGTAATACCAAACCTTCTTTCAACTCTATATTTTCAGGGATTTGTTCTCTAGGTGCCCGTTGTAACAAACTTTCATCATATTCACCATAAGCATCTTTGGGCGCAACTTTGACAGTTTTCTTGTCACCAACAGACATTCCCATCAATTCGTTTTCCAAACCAGGTATAATCTGACTGTGACCACAAATGAAACTCAACGGTTCCCGGTCTGCTGAAGTATCTGCAATTTCACCATTCTCTAATACCAATGTATAATGCATGGCAACAACCATGTCTTTTGCAACTTGCATGTAAATCTCCTTTTTATATGAATGGATTATAACCAAATTTTAATGCAGTGTCAGCCCACAGGTATTAACAAATGAACATTTAACCACTTTTTTATTTTCAACAATATACAAATAATTATTATTTCTTGAAAGGAAAACTCCCCCGGCTTACCGGGGGAATGGGTTATTATAACATTTTTGCTCGCAAAGCAAATGGATCATCAGTAGAATGGTGTCCCCTGACACGTTTACTTAGTGCAGAAAACATGGATTTTTGCACTTTAAACACATCCACATTTTCAGGAACAGGTTTACAGCGTCTTTCTTCACGTAATATTACAAAAGGATCGGTTATTTCTTTCAAGGAAGCGTTACCACCGTTTTCTTTATCATATACCCATGCTGCGTGTAGCGCTGCGCCCAATGCCGCTCCTTCACCTTCAACCGGCACAGCTTCTGCCTCAAATACGTCTGCAATAGTTTGTACCCAGGCTTCTGATTGTGCAAGTCCACCGGTTACCCGAATTTCTTTTGCCTGGACTGGCATTTTCCTGAAACCATCGTACAGATTTAGTATATGGCCCTCTAATACGGCTCTGCACAATTTTTCCTTTGTAAAATCATCCAAATCAAAACCAAAATAAACCGGACTTGCCTGGGGTACATCCGGAGTGCGTTCACCCATATACCAGGGAATCAGCAAACGTCCCTCATTTCCAACCGGAACCGTATTAACAATTTCTACAAATTCTTTATGACTCAATTTAAATTGGTCAATAATTGCGTTGTATCCATTTGCCAGATTAGATACACATAACAAAGGCAAATAATGACCGGTACTGTCACAAAAGGCAGCTATTTCGCCGGTAGGATCAACATAAGGTTCATTCAGGAATGTATAAGCTGTTCCACTGGTACCCAGGCTGATCGTTACAATACCTGGTTCTACATTACCAGTACCCACTGCACCATACATATTGTCTCCACAGCCGGCATCAATTCGGCATTCGGGATCAAATCCATATTGTTCCGCAAGTGTTTTTCCAATAGTTCCAATAGATTTATCAGCAGGTTCAAGGGGTGGGATTTTATTTTTCAAATCCGGTGAAATGGCATTCATAACTTTTTCAGACCATTTGCCGGTTTTGGGGTCCCAAAGTGCCATTCCGGAAGTATCTCCCGGTTCCATCATCCGTACTCCACCATCTTTACCTCCCGTGAGATACCAGTTGATAAAGTTGTGGACCAAAAAGCAGGTAGAGGTTTTTGCAAAAGCCTCCGGCTCGTTACGAACCATATGAAAAATCTTTGCTGCCGTATAACCCGTTCGCTGACTGTTGCCAACCTCCTCAATCATGGCATCGAGCCCGCCGACAGCCTCGGTCATCAAATCACATTCCTGCTGGGTACTAAAATCATTCCACAATTTACTGGTTTTCCGTGTAAGGTTTCCCTCTGCATCCAGAGTGACCAAGCCATGCTGTTGCCCTGAAACGGCTATCGCTTTAATATTTTGTTGAGGAACATTAGATTTCTGTAAACGCGCGAATAATATATTCAAAGCCTCTACCCACATCATGGGATCTGATTCGGATGCGCCTTCAGTTTGACTAGCTACAACACCATTTCGGGTATTATATTGAGGTAAATCATTATCATAATTCACAGCATCCACATGTACAACTTTATTCTCATCAATATCCAGCACAAGCAATTTGGTACTTTGGGTAGAACTGTCTATTCCCGCAAACAGATTCTTCATGGGCCCTCCTTTTATTATAATTTTTCTTTTAAAGTAACAGATTTAAGACAATGTTGCAAACAATAAATTTGTATTCCCTGTATACAAAAACAAAAAAAGGTTGCAGAGAAATATTAAATTTTGTATACTCTACCGAGGTAGTCACTAAAAACAGGTGCTATGGTTCTAATATATCCACAATTAGAGTGTACCCTGCTGAATTTATCTTTCCCGTAAATCCACATGATATTCTGCATCTTTTCCTAAAAATCTTGAAAATTATAATAAAGAGGTTATCATGTCGGATTTTATCAATTCCCTGATGAGCGATGTAAAAGCAAAAAACGCGCATGAAAGCGAATTTTTACAAGCTGTTGAAGAAGTAGCTGAATCTGTAGCACTGGTTTATGACCGTTATCCTGAATACCGCTCTGTAAAAATATTTGAAAGGATCATTGAGCCTGAACGTGTTCTAATGTTTCGCGTTCCCTGGGTTGATGATCAGGGAGAAGTGCAAATAAACCGGGGATTCAGAATTGAAATGAACAGCGCAATTGGTCCATATAAAGGCGGACTCCGGTTCCACCCCTCTGTAAATCTAAGTATTTTAAAATTTCTGGCTTTTGAACAGGTATTTAAAAACAGCCTTACCTCGCTCCCACTGGGTGGTGGCAAGGGTGGTTCTGACTTTGATCCCAAAGGCAAGAGTGACAATGAAGTAATGCGCTTTTGTCAGAGCTTTATGAGTGAACTTTACCGTCATATTGGCCCAAACACGGATGTACCCGCAGGTGATATTGGTGTTGGCGGACGCGAGATCGGTTTTCTTTTTGGTCAATATAAAAAACTCAAAAATGAATTCACCGGTGTACTTACAGGTAAAGGACTGAACTGGGGTGGTTCTTTAATAAGACCCGAAGCAACCGGATATGGCGCAGTTTATATGGCAGCAGAAATGCTTGAAACCAAGGGCAAAACACTTGAAGGAAAGATCTGTCTGGTATCAGGTTCCGGTAATGTTGCACAATTTACCACTGAAAAAGTTATAGCATTGGGCGGCAAAGTTGTAACACTTTCTGATTCAAATGGCTATATTTATGACGAAGCAGGAATTGACAGCGAAAAGCTGGAATTTGTTATGGAGCTCAAAAACCAACGACGCGGCAGAATTAAAGAATATGCGGAAAAATATAAAAGTGCGGTTTATACCGATCTGGACCACAATCTGGATCATAACCCACTTTGGGACCATAAAGCAGATTGCGCTTTCCCAAGTGCAACACAAAATGAGATCAATAAAAAAGATGCTGAAAACCTGCTCAAGAACGGTGTTGATGTAATCAGTGAAGGTGCTAACATGCCCACAACCATTGATGGCGTCAAAGTATTTTTGGATGCGGGTGCGCTCTATGCACCGGGCAAAGCTGCCAATGCCGGTGGGGTAGCGGTTTCAGGACTTGAAATGACACAAAACTCGATGCGTCTCCCCTGGACCCGCAAAGAAGTGGATGAACGTTTGCATATGATCATGAAAAACATCCATAAAACCTGTGTTGATGTTGCCGAAAGATTTGGTACTCCGGGCAATTATGTAAATGGTGCCAATATTGGTGGTTTTCTCAAAGTTGCGGATGCCATGATTGATCAGGGTATTGTATAACAAGAATTGAAAGATACTATGTCATCTAATATTAAAGTTCTGCCCCATGCCGACCCATTATGGGTCGAGCATGGGTATGGAACCCGATTTCAAGGGTTCCAAAATCTTATGCGATTGCGTATCAGAGACATTCTATTGGTATCCAGCTTGTATGATCTCTATGTGTTTGAAGAAGACGGAAGATTGTATGAATTGATCCGTGAGAAATACCAGGGATTAAATTTAAGCCACTCGCCCGAATTGACCCGGGTTTCGAGCGGTAAAGAAGCCCTGGCAATCATCCAGGAAGAACGCAGGTTCGACCTTATTTTAACTACTTTGCACATTGAAGACATGCGGGTTTCCAATTTTGCAGAAAAGGTAAAATCTCTGGATATTGGCATACCCATTGTTCTGCTTGCGTTCGATAATCGGGAATTGTCTGACCTGCTTTTACACCAAGATTCATCAGTTTTTGATCAAATCTTTATCTGGCAGGGAGATTTTAGACTATTACTTGCAATTATAAAACATCTGGAAGATAAACTAAACGTAGATCATGATACCAATCTGGTTGGTGTGCAATCCATTATAGTAATAGAAGATAATGTAAGGTATTATTCCTCCTTCCTGCCCATGATCTATCTGGAGACCATGCGTCAATCACAGCGTCTGATCTCTGAAGGCATCAATTTATCGCACAAGCAACTGCGGCAGCGGGCACGGCCCAAAATACTTTTATGTAAAACCTATGAAGAAGCAAAATCGTATTACGATAATTATAATGAAACTATTTTGGGTGTTATTTCAGACATTGAATTTCCACGCAACAACACAATGGACTCCAGAGCAGGGCTTGAATTTGCAAAATACGTATTAAACAGCCATCCGGATATACCGGTCTTGTTAAATTCAAACAATATTGATAACGAAAAAGAAGCCCATTCTATTGGAGCTTCATTTGTTTTAAAAAATTCTCCCACCCTTCTGCACGAATTACAGCACTTTATGATCAACAATCTCTGTTTTGGAGATTTTGTTTTTTATACCAAAGAAGGAGTTGAGGTAGGCCGTGCGAATGATTTAATATCTCTTGAAGAACAATTAAAATCTGTGCCTGCCGAAAGTATTCAGTACCACGCTGCCCGCAATCATTTTTCAAACTGGTTAAAAGCCAGAACAGAATTCTGGCTTGCGCACCAACTACGTCCCCGTAAAATCACAGATTTTCCGGATGTAGAAAACGCCCGACAGGATTTGATTGCGTCATTAAAAGAGTACCGGAAAATCCGTCAGCAGGGCATTATCACAGATTTCAAAAAAGAGACGTATGATCCCTCTTCAAGTATATCAAGAATTGGCGGAGGATCTCTGGGAGGCAAGGCGCGTGGACTAAGTTTTGTAAATATTCTCATCAACAATTACAATATCCACAACCAGTTTCCGGGAGTAAAAATAAGCATACCCCCGGCAATTGTAATTGGTACAGATGTCTTTGATGAATTTCTTCATGAAAATGATTTGCACGCATTCGCATTATCCACCCATGACGATCAGGAAATCATGCACCGTTTTCTACAATCAAGACGTTTTCCTGAAGAAATTTTAGGCGAACTTATCGCATTTCTGGATCTGGTAAATACCCCTCTGGCAATACGATCATCTAGTTTGCTGGAAGACTCGCATAACCAACCCTTTGCAGGGGTTTATAATACATATATGCTGCCCAACAGCCACCCTGATCCATTAATACGCTTGGCAAACCTGCTAAGGGCCATTAAAAAAGTGTATGCTTCTACATTTTTACAGGCTGCCAAAAACTATATCAAAGCAACTGCATATAGGCTTGAAGAAGAAAAAATGGCGGTAATTATTCAAAGCATGATAGGTTCAAGGCATAATGACCGCTTTTATCCGGATTTTGCAGGTGTTGCCAGATCGTACAACTTTTATCCGTTGCCACCACAAAAACCCAATGACGGTATTGCCTCCGCGGCACTGGGTTTGGGAAAAACAGTTGTCGAGGGTGGTACAGCGGCAAGATTTTGCCCCAAATATCCGTCTCGTCAAGATCCGCTCAATGCACCCAAATACATTGTAAAAAATTCACAAACCGAATTTTTCGCGCTCGATCTATCAAAAGAACCCGAGAATCCTGAAGACATTGAAGACAGCCATATTAAAAGCTATCCCTTATCTGTGGCAGAAAAAGATGGGACACTTTTCCAACTGGCTTCAACTTATTCTCAAGAGAATGACATTATTTATGACGGCACATCAAAACCAGGAGTTCGGTTAATTACGCTCGCTCCCCTATTAAAATTTAAAACATTCCCCCTGCCCGAGATTCTTGATCTGATTCTGGATATGGGGCGCTGGGGTATGGGTACTCCTGTGGAAATAGAGTATGCGGTAAATTTATCTCAAAAAGATAAAAAAGAATTTGGTATATTGCAAATGCGGCCCATGGTATTGAACCGGGAACTTGAAGTATTAAATATAGATCAATATCATGATGACGAAATGATCTGCAAAAGTGCCAAGGTCATGGGCAATGGAGTTATAGAGCATTTGCAGGATATCATAATGGTAGACAGAGATATCTTTGAAAGGGCTGCCAGCGTTCAGGTTGCACAAGAAGTCAGTTATTTTAATTCAAAGCTGGTAGATCAAAACCGGCATTATCTGTTGATTGGTGTTGGTCGTTGGGGCAGCATGGATCCCTGGTTGGGTATACCCGTCAGGTGGGACCAGATTTCGGGTGCAAGAGTAATTATTGAAGCCAAATTTAAAGACATTGATGTTACACCATCGCAAGGATCTCACTTTTTCCAAAACCTGAACTCTTTTATGGTAGGTTATTTTACCATTGACCATCAAAACAATAACTGCTTTCTGGATTGGGATTGGCTGAATAACCAAAATATTGTTGAACAAAAACAATACACAAAACACCTGAGCTTTGACAAGCCGTTTTCTGTGAGAATGAACGGACATGAAAGCCGCGGTGTTATTATTAAACCGGGAATTTAACGTGAATACACAAGAAAAAGTGCCTGAAACATGTCCCCATTGCGGGCGAAAACTTTCACCCTGGGAACAAGTCTTGTTACGGGTTGATCGGGCCTTGATGTGTAAAGGCTGCTGGTATCGTATATTTCTGGATTCCCACGATCATCCGGAAAATGACAAGAATAAAAACTCTTAACAGGAAGCTAAACAATGCAATCATACAACTCTTTTAATGTGGCACAAAAACAAGTTCTGGAAGCCGCCAGGTTATTGAATCTTGATCAGGCAACAACCGACTTGTTGATCTGGCCCCAACGTGAATTTAAATTTACCCTTCCGGTCAAAATGGATGATGGCTCTGTTAAAATCTATCACGCCTGGCGCATTCAATACAACACAGCCCGTGGTCCCTCAAAAGGCGGTATACGCTTTCATCCGGATGAAACAGTAGATACCATACGCGCGCTAGCGTGCTGGATGACCTGGAAAACCGCAGTTGCGGGTTTACCACTTGGCGGTGGTAAAGGCGGTGTATGCTGCGATCCTCGTAACATGTCTGAACGTGAAATGGAAAACGTTTCAAGAGCGTATATTCGGGCATCAGCTTCATATCTGGGAATTGACAAAGACGTCCCTGCTCCAGATGTGTACACAAATCCCCAGATTATGGCCTGGATGATGGATGAATTTGAAGTGATTACCCAACGCCATCATCCTGGTGTATTAACAGACAAGCCGCAAAAAATCGGTGGTACCGAAGGCAGACGCGATGCCACAGCACGGGGTGGAGTTATCACCGTGCGAGAAGCATGTAAAGTGCTGAACATTGATCCCACCGGTACATTTGCCATTCAAGGATTTGGAAATGCCGGACAGCGTGCGGCGTTGTTGCATAACGAACTGTTGGGTGGAGGCAGATTAACCGCAGTTTGCGATTCCCGCGGTGGTCTTTACAATGCAGACGGGCTGGATGTAAAAGAACTGGTAACATGGAAACTCACACACGGTACCATTGCAGGGTTTCCCGGAGGTAAAGCCGTTGACCGGGATTCTATTCTGGAAGCAGATGTAGACATCCTTTACCCGGCGGCGCTGGAAAATGCAATAACCGCTCATAATGCAGAAAAAATCAAAGCAAAAATTGTTTGTGAACTTGCAAACGGCCCCACCACTCCTGAAGCGGATATCATTCTCAATAACAAGGGAGTACATGTAATACCCGATATTTTAGCAAGTGCCGGAGGGGTTACCGTATCTCATTTTGAGATGGTCCAGAATGCAACATCTGATTTTTGGGATGAAAACACAGTCCACACCCGACTCGATGAAAAACTGACCACCGCTTATCATACCGTCATGTCCGCGGTTAAAGAAAAACATGTTCATCCACGACTTGCCGCAACGATTGTAGGGGTTGCACGGGTTGCAGAAGCGTGTGAACTCAGGGGATGGGTATAAACCAACCATTTATTGATTCAAATATAAATTAGAGATAAAAAAACCCGGAGGTTATTAACCTCCGGGTTGAAGGAAGGAGATTATTTCACAAGTAACATCTTGCGGGTAAGAGTCTGATTATCTGTTTTCAATGTGTAGAAATATACACCTGAAGCAAGACTTGCACCGTCAAAAGTTACATCATAACTACCCGCAGCAACATTTTTGTTAACCAGGGTAGAAACTTCGCGACCTAATGTATCAAAAACTTTCAAAGTCACCATGCCACTCTTTTTCAAAGTATAGTTGATAGAAGTGGTTGGGTTGAAAGGATTGGGGTAATTTTGGTTCAATGCCATAGTTGCAGGAGCTTTGGCATCGTCATTGATACCAGTAGTAACAATACTTGCCCAATTGGTATCACCAACTGGTAAACCATCGGTACCTACAAAAGCATCATTAGCAACTTCATAGCTCATATCCAAAGAATCTGACCAGAATTCACGTGAACGTCTGTCCATTTCAACTTCATCAGAAATAACAGCACCTTGATTATCACGATACCAATACATCAGATCCAATGGAATATCTGCACAATTTGTAAATTCAACAGAAGTTTCGGTTTCAAGAATACTTGAGCCTTCAGCACTATTCATTGAAGCAATACGATCAGTCATTACAGGTGCAGGATTGAGTTCATAAGTATCGAAAAATTCAATTACTGGATCCTGGTAATGAACAACATTGTTTTGAATAAAGAAATTAGGAACTACAGTCAAAGTATCAGATACATTCGGTTCATCACGTAACAATGGCATTTTAGGTCTTACTTCTTCTTCATACCATTCGCCAGAGAACCAACCAAATTCCTGAATACGCCATGCATCATCAGGATCTTCACCAAGACACATGGGGTTAACAAACAGACAGTTGGTCATTTTCAAACCAGGTTCACCCAAATCGCCTAACTGGATAAAACCAAAAGAACCCAACCAGTTTGCAATGGTTACGTGATCAAATTCACAATAGCTCAAAAAGTTATTTTTTCCACTAGCATCCTGATGGCGGATCACACGATCTTCACCATTAATAATAGTACAGTTTTTAACAATAATTGTATCTGTTGCACCGTCACGTAAATCAAACAAACGACCATTACCCAGGTTATCACGAGACAACTGACCTGCATTACAGAAAATAGAGTTGGTTAGCTGAACTTTACGTGCGCCACTGGAAGAACGCAAAAGTACTTGACCTGCATTATTTGCAATACAACCATCCATTACAAATACAGCACCTGAAGCGTTTGCATTTAACAACTGACCATTCATTGGCAGCAATGGATCTTGAACAGTATAATCATCTACTTCTGGTCCCATACCATCAAAGTATAAATCATACAAATAAACATCTGCACGGCCAGTCACCAAACGGTGCTCAATATCACCATCTTCTTCAATAAAAGTAGTAATTACTGGTAATGGGCCATCGCCTTCTTCAGCCTTCAATACCATAGTCCAACCACGGTTAGTAATTTCATTACGCGCATAATAGGTAGCGCCACGTTGAAAAACATAAACTGAATCGTTACGTGCACCAGTTGCAGTGGTATCACCGTTAATGATTTCATTAACAAAACCAGCTGTTGGATCAACAACAGTATCTGCAGATACCATTGGGGCCATAATAGCCAGAACCAGAACAACGAATAACAAAGTACCAAGATAACGCATAATTTCCTCCGAAATTAATTTATGTTATTGTGAATTAGTGTACTTATAAAGTAAAACGTAATCCGATATCTCCGGATATACCAGTTACCTCACCTCCTCTGTCAATTTCCTTAAATCCATAGTAATTTCCTTCTATGGTGTTAGTTAAGTTGTTAATATTGGCAAAAATTGCAATATTTTGAGTAACCTGTTGTTTAACTGAAAGGTCCCATCTTGAAAAACTTTTACGATATTGGTCCAAATTTTCATTAGAATCAATAGAAGACAAATAGGGTCCCTGAAAGTAAACTGACAATCTTGTAGAGAAACCACCCTGATCATAACCAATTGCAATATTCCCGGTATAATCTGTTTGTCCTGTTAAAGGACGTTCTGTGAAATAATAATATGGAGACAACTTGGGTGGGAAAGAAGAATTATCTTCTTTAATTTTAAACCTTGGATATTTTGTATGTGACCAAATTTTTGAAAAGTTTGCGTTTACAACAATATTTTTCAACATACCCGGCAGAAAGAACATATGGGTTTGCAAATCAATTTCATATCCATACACATCAGTACCATCAACGCTAACGGGTTCAGACATTTCCATACCTTTATAGGGTCCCCATTCACTCGGAAGTCCAATACTATCAGCATGAGATGTATTCAAAATTTTCACATTGTTTAACCAATAAAATACATTATCAATTTTTTTAGAAAAACCGGAAACAGTCAACAAACCAAATTCAGATTTGTAAAGAGAAACACTTGCATCATAGTTCCAAGCCAACGCTGGTTTTAGACCAGAATTTCCACGTTCTAATTCCTGATCTTGATTATTCACATACAAATAGGGTAAACGCATTGAAAAATCGGGTCTGGTAAGTGATTTTGTTGCTGCTAAACGTACATCAAACCATTTTAAAGGTTTAATTCGAAGATGAAAATTGGGCAGCCAATGTTCATTATCAAAGTTTGCGGTTGTATCATACATTACTGCTGATTGATATTCTAAAAAGCCTGATACATTTGGAATAAACTTGGCAGTATAATCATTATTTTCTTTTTCATAGCGAACACCAGCAATCAAAGACACTGTCTGTCCCCAATTGAGTTTGGTCATTAAATATGTTGCATTAATATTTTCTTTAACGTGATATTTATCTCTGTTACTGTAAAGCATATAAACATATTCGTACAAGCTCGAAGTTACACCATCTGAAGTAACATTACGGGCTCCACGTCCATTAAAATTATACCATTCTCTAACCATATATCCATTAATTACCGGATTTAACTCATAATCATCATACAAAGTACGAGAAGCATACGGAGGTCCGGTTAAACAGTCTACCAATAAATTATTAGATCCATTTGGCCATAAAGAATTTGCATAATCTTTGGCTACTAAACTTCCGCTATCTGTATAGACACTATCTTGTGAAGAACGCAGCCAATAAGGAGCAAATCTTACATCAGAATCACGCTCACGTTCTTTATCACGGTATTTGTAACCCACTTTAATAAAACCAGCAATCTTTGTAGTTAGATTAAACTCTTTTTTCAAATCAATTCGCGCTACATAATTTCTTTCATTATTTTCACTTTGTGAAAATGTAGCATCTCTTAAAAAACCGGCTTCAAAATTGTTCCATGCAAGTGGTATCAACTCTTTACCGGAAACACGTTTATATTCTTCTTCATATATTTCACTTTTCATACCAGACGTAGTAGTCTGGTTTTCGCGGAATTCCATATCATGATCAAATGGAGTGGAATTTCGTGTATAGGCATGAGCCAATGCCCAATCCATGTCAAAACCAAACAAATGGTTTTCACCAACAAGCGAATTGTTCCAGGTTTGAATTTCAGTGTCAGTTGCTCGTCCGGTATATACAACATTATCACCACCAGTATTATAATTACGTGATGAGTAATATCTTTCACGATTGGTATTACTAAATATATTAATAAATTTAATATTCCCACCATCAGAGGTATTATAATCGAATGTTATATCTGCGCCATAACGTTCGCGGGTTTCATCAGTATACCCAACGGTTAAGTTACTGATTGAATAATCAAGGTTTGCTGGTATATTCCAGGAATCTACAAAAGATTCTGTACTACGGTCACGTTTTTCTGCTTGTGCACCTGCTTGAATACCCAATTTGCCTGTCATATATCTATTACTATATCTTCCACTAACATCATATTGGCTAGTGGATTGTTCCAAATCATTATAAGATCCAATTACATCAAGTCTTATTTTCTGTCCTTCAGGGGCTTTTCCGGTTACAAGATTTATTGCGCCTGCAATCGCGTCTGCATCCTGATCAGGTGTAATGGCTTTATAAACTTCAATACCTGCCAAAGTTTCCTGTGACAACACACTAAGATCCACAGAACGGTCATCAGCGCTTGTTGCGGGTATCTGTACACCATTTAAAGATATAGTTGTATACTTGGCATCAAGTCCGCGAATCATCAAAGTCTGCGCTTCACCACCGCTACGCTGTACGGCAATACCCGGTAAACGTCCAATAGATTCAGCAGCATTAGCATCGGGCAACTCCTGTATACGTTCTGCAGAAACAATATTCACAATCTGATCAGAAGTAATTTGCTGGTTTATAGCGGCAACCTGGCCTTCACGTTGAGCGGTAATAATTACTTCACCTTCAACATCAACAACGCTATAGTCCATTTTAATATTTTGTGTCAAGGTACGATTGGCAGCAATTTGAATAGGAACTTCTTGCTGAATATATCCCATATAAGAGACAACAAGTGTATAATTGCCAGGAGGAATATTTGCTATCCTAAATTGACCTTCAAGATCGGATGCACTACCAATAGCAGTTCCTTTTAAAAATACGTTTGCACCTGGCAAACTTTCCTGTGTTGAAGCATCAGTAATGGTTCCCTGCACCTGGCCGGAGGTAGCGGCGAAAGAGGGAGTAAAAGATACAAACAAGGCCATACAAAGTAAAACTGACCAAAATAATCTTTTATTATACATTTTCACTCCTTTATGATGAGGCTAAAAATTGAGGGAGAACAAGCATAATAATTCCTACAGCATAAATTATTATGTGTTAATAATATAAACATATTCGATGCAAAACAAGTAAATTAACGGTTAAAAAACATCTCTAACAATGTTAAAAAAAATACTTGTTGTTTTTAAAGTAATTACTTACTTTGTTAAAGTTGTTAATTAACAATATCTTTATATTTGTTAAAAATATTTTTCATTCCATTTTATTTTTTATCAAAAATGAAAGCCTTTCATGATAGAAGCAGATAAAAAATTATTAAATGACATACAGGAAAAAATTCTATCAAGTGAGCAATTCAAGAACAGCAAGAATAGCAAATATTTGTTAGAATATTTAATTCAATGTTCTATTGATGATATATCTCCAAAAGAGGTTACTATTGCTCAGGAGGTCTTTCGGAAAGATGAAAACTTTATTCCCGGAGAAGACCCTCTCGTCCGCGTTCATATACACAACCTTCGCAAAAAGCTGGATGATTATTACAACAACGAAGGCAAGACTGATAAATATATCATTGAAATTCCTAAAGGTAATTATGTAATAAAAATCACTGAAAGAAATTTTAAAAAAGAAAAAAAA
Source organism: bacterium (assembly GCA_963693055.1). Taxonomy (GTDB): domain Bacteria; phylum Zhuqueibacterota; class Zhuqueibacteria; order Residuimicrobiales; family Krinioviventaceae. Next base: position 1,004,611 of record OY843751.1, on the reverse strand, counting down.
CCTTTAGGTTCCAGAATTAAACCTGTTAATATAGCATTAATACTCTGTTTATTGATCATTGTTACTTTATCATTTCTGTTTTATCGTTCAGAAAAACAATTGAATTACTATCAGATTGTTGATGATAATGATCCCATATGGGGTAGTTTTATGTCAAAAGACAAAGAATCTGTAATTGTATGTGGTGACCACTTTTATTACAATTACCCCATTATGATAGATAAACGTTCAGTGCATATTCGAGACACCTGGATCAACAGCAAAGAAGAAATGGGTGATATCATTTTCCCCAAGGATAAAAGCTTAATTAGAGCAGCAGATCAGACCTACTTTCCCTATTCTACAATTTGGTCCTTGGCCGGAATTATCAAAGTGTTAAACTCTGTACCCAGACAATTTGTCCTAAGACGGGCATCCAAACTGACCCCAAATCTGATTGACGAGCAAAACATTGTATATATTGGCAACAACAGGTCTTTGGGAATCTTGTCTAATTATATTTCTGAAGCAGATCTGGAAATCAATAATAGAGACAGAATTATTTACAATTTTTCAGAAAATGACACAACCACATTTATTACTGAATTTAATGAAGACATGCTTCATAAAGATTATGTAACAATTATCAAGATAAGAGCTCCCAGAGGGAATACAATCATTCTGATTTCCAGTTTCTTTACAGTTGGTGTTAAAGAAGCAGTACATTTTCTTTCTGACAAAGATATGCTCAAGGTCGTTGAGAATAATTTAGTAGAAAGCTGTGGTTACATGCCCAACAGTTTTAAAATCATTATAGAAGTAATGGGTATAAAGCAGGCAATTGTAGAATCATCAAAATTTGTGTTAATTGAATCACTTGATGCGAAACAATTCCCTCCGTCACACATTACAATTCATTCAGATTCACTCAGTAACGGGCAATAATTAATACCTAACCTACATTCGCAATAAAGACTGCACGGACAGGAGCAGGGTACCCTTCAATAGTCAAATTGGGATTCTCAGGATCCAAAAAATTTGCTAATGAATCCCATTGCATCCAATCTGTTGATCGTTGTTCTCCAAAAGTTGTTTTGGTAATATTTACACATCTCACATCATTGAACCCACATCTTTTTAACCAACTTTCAAGCGTTAAACAACTGGGAACAAACCAAACATTGCGCATTTGTGCATAGCGGTCTTCAGGGACCAAAACCTTTTCAGGGCCGCCATCTATTACTAGTGTTTCCAATACCAGCTCTCCTCCCGGTCTTAGAAAACTTTTTAATTCATAAAGATGATCAATGGGAGAACGACGATGATACATAACCCCCATGGAGAAAACCGTATCAAACACTTTAAGGTTTTCTGGCATTTTTTCAACACCAACCGGCACAACATACATGGGTTCATCACCAATAAAATGTTTTATTGCATGATACTGTACAACGCTTAACAAAAACGGATCAATACCAATTACAAGTTTGGCTCCGGCTCCCAACATACGCCAACCATGGTATCCATTCCCACTCCCCACATCCAGAACCACACGATCTTCAAGGGGAGTAATATGATCTTTTACCCGGTCCCATTTCCAGTCCGATCGCCACTCTGTATCAATATGAATTCCAAATAAAGAATAAGGTCCCTTGCGCCAGGGATGAAACTGCTTCATGGTCTGCTCAATGAATTTACGCTTTTCTCTGGTAGTATCATCGGGCTCACCAATAAGAATGGCCCCCTGATCCAGATCAATGTGGGTAGGCTTGGAACATGGAAGAGATTTTAATATTGCATTCCATTTTGCGAGATCACCATTCGATGACTCATCAAGAGCTTCGTCGATCTGCCTTTTTAACAGATCTCGCCAGTCTGCCAGACGGGTATTATCCATAAAATTATATAAAGACGTATAATCCATCATTTAACTGCCATAAATGAACAAAAATTTAATGACTGGTACCACTGCTGCACGTGTCCAAATCCAGTGTTTCTTAAACGCTCAAGATGCTGCTCTGCACTGTCCGTTAAAAGCACATTTTCCAACGAAGTTCGCTTTTGGTGGATCTCCAGTTCACTATAACCCTGAAATCGCTTAAATGCCAAATGCAAATTGGTCATATTCTTCTGCTCAACATCATCGGGAAAATGGATCTTTTCAGAAATAATTAAAATCCCACCAGGTATCATTCCATCAAATATCGTTCTAATCAACTTTTCACGATTTTTGTTATCAGGCTCTATAAACTGTAAGGTAAAGTTCATTACAACTACTGATGCATTACTGTATTCAATATCCCGAATATCGGCACAAACTCTTTCAATTTCAGCAAATTGTGGAGCTGAACCCGCCTGGGTTAATTCCAGAGATTTTTCAAGCATTGACAGTGAATTATCAACAGAAATAATGCGGCATCCCGGTTTATCAACACCACATTGCATAGCAAAAGTAGAAGCACCTAAAGAACTGCCCAAATCATACAAGCGTGTGTTGGCTTTAACATAATAACGCGTCAAAACCGGCAGCATATTAATAATATCTCCATATCCCGGAACGGAACGTTTAATCATATCCGGAAAGACATTTGCCACTTTATCATCAAATACAAACCCGGATACCTGCTGCTGAGGTGTAGAATAAATTGTATCTCTCAAATCATCCTCTAAAAATCTGTTTACAAACACCGCCTTATTTATAACCAATTTTAACAACATATACAATAAATTTTTTATGGTATTTAAGCATATAAACCCTTATTATATGCAATAACGAAAACAGGAGGAATGTTTTGTCTAAAATTACTTTTTACGGAGCTACAGGCACAGTAACAGGCTCACGACATTTCCTGGAACTTGATGACTATAAATTTCTTATTGATTGCGGAATGTTCCAGGGCCGCAAAGAAATTCGAGAAAAAAACTGGGATCCCTTTCCAGTTCCCGCAAACGAAATTGACAGGGTTTTTCTGACGCACGCGCATATTGACCATTCCGGATTTTTACCACGCCTGGTAAAAGAAGGTTTTAAAGGACAGGTACACAGTACTCATTCAACATCAGAACTGGTCAAAATCATGTTACTAGACAGCGCGCATTTACACGAAGAAGATGCAAAATGGGCCAATAAAAAAGGATATTCCAAGCACTCGCCTGCTCTCCCTCTTTATACCACTGAAGATGCTGAACAAACATTGACTTTGTTACAACCCAAATATTACGGTGAAGATTTTTATATTGATGAGGATACACGCGTTAAATTTAAAGACGCCGGACATATTTTAGGTTCATCCTTTATAGAGTTTAAAACCCGTCATAACAGTGAGGCCAAAAAGATATTGTTTAGTGGAGATATTGGCCGCCCTGAACGCCCAATATTGCAGGATCCTACACAGGTTTTCAATATAGATTACCTTGTATTAGAATCAACTTATGGTCAACGGTTACATGAACCCGGGAATCCCACTGAAGAGCTGAGCAGAATAATCAATGAAAGCATAGAACGTGGTGGTGTGCTGGTTATTCCCGCTTTTGCTGTTGGACGAACACAAACATTACTCTATGTAATCCGTCAGCTTGAAGAGGAAGGTAAAATTCCTGCATTGCAGATCTATGTAGACTCGCCCATGGCAATCCGTACTACAGATGTTTTTGAACATCATCCCGCAGAATTTGATCTTGTTACACGCACAGAAATCATGGAAGGCAAGAATGTATTGCATCCACAATATTTAAACATATGCAGATCAAGAGAAGAATCTATTGCAATCAATTCAGTTAAAAAGAATGCTATTATCATATCTGCAAGCGGCATGTTAACAGGTGGACGAATTTTACACCACATGGAAGAACGTTTACCGAATCCTAAAAACACCGTGTTACTGGTAGGGTACCAGGCTGAAGGAACGCGCGGCAGGACCTTGATGGAAGGCCACGAGACTGTTAAAATTCATGGACAACAAATACCTGTAAAAGCCAAAGTGGAAAGCATGAGTGGGTACTCTGGTCATGCGGATTACAATGAAATACTTGCATGGCTGTCAGGTTTTAATCGTCCGCCGCTGCAAACATTTATTGTACATGGCGAGCCTGAATCATCTGAATCTATGGCTCAAAAAATTAGAGATAAATTTGGCTGGAATGTTACCGTACCACAATTTGGCCAAAGCTTTGACCTGGACATGTAAAAAAAAAGCCGGAATAAAATTCCGGCTTAAAATTTTTCATCATATTTTGTCCACAGTTCGTCACCCAATTTCCAGCAACGTTCAACCACCTTGTTTCCCCATTCCATGCTATACTTGTTCAGCATATCAATAGCTTTTTGCGGATCTTGATCAAATAACAATAAAGCTTCAATTTCCAGTTGCTGTTGTTTATCAAACAACTCCTTCTGCATGGGGTACCATACATTTGCAACATTGTTACGCATATCGCCCCAACGTTGTGCTGCAAGTGTTCCCAAGCGATTAAAAGCCCACCACGCGGAATCACGAGTATATCCATTCTGCCGTCCGGGGGTTTTAAAAGATTTTGGTACATCACTATTGCCACAATAAATAGGAGTATAGATTGACGAGGCAACATTATCAAATGCCAGCCACACAACGCCGCCAATTTCATCTGGCATCCAATCCCGGGATTGGGTTATAGTTGCATACATGGTATACCAACGTGCAATGGTACGTTCGCCCAATTCATTCCACCCACCATTGACGTTGAACAGTTCATTCATTTCATAAGGCATAAAAGGATTGGCAAATGGTGATATTACCTGTTTGCCGTTGGAATCTGCCTGGGTTATATTTTTTATAAAATTATATTCTGTTCCTTCATAATAATCTCGAAAAATTTCTACCAATTTTGGTAAAGTCATGAGTGAATCGGGCTTGACAGAAAAGGGGAAATCTTTATCATTAGGGTCAACATCCAAAGAAGGAGCAGCCATGGTCAATACCCGCCATTCACGACGTCTGGCAGCAATTGAACGTCTGCCATCAGGATCATAGGCGTAACAAAACTCAAACTCGCCCTGACTGGGGCTCCACCATCCGCTATCTTGAGCAACTTTAGTAAGGTTTGAAGACGCTAAAAAATAATTGGTATCATTAACATTAACCTTGCGGATACGGCTTGCATTGGCGTTAACAGATATATGGTCATCCGGTACACGCTGTGCTACCCAAACTGCACCTTTATTGCCTTTTCCAGGGCCAACAATTTCAAGGTGCCAAACCTCTTTGGTATCTGCAATAGTAAGACACTCACCAGCATCATTCCATCCATACAAAGCAAGCAAGTTGCCTGCCATATTAATTGCCTGTCTGGCGGTTTTACAGCGTTCAAGCATCAATTGCACCAATTGCTGACAATCGATTAATCCCTTATCGGACTGCAATGTCTCACGGCCACCAAAAGTTGACTCACCAATTGCCAATTGATATTCATTCATACATGGATATGCAGTATTAATAAAAGAATATGTGGAATCTACCTGGGGTATGGATCCTACTTTGATTTTTTTATAAGTGGGCATTGCCCTGGAATCATCATTTTCACGCTTTAGCATATCAACTTTGGTCCCAGGAACATGAGATTTGGCAGGTGTAATATCCACCCAAGAACGGGTACGATGACTATCGCAAGTATGTGAAGTTGAAACCCAACCCCCATCAGATGCTTTACGCCCAACTGTAATAGTAGTACAACCATCAGGCCTGCCTGCTACCCAATCCGGTTTTTCTGCAACTTTAGCAAATACCGGCAAGGTAATCAATATAGTCAATATAAAATTATATAATAATTTCACCAAATACTCCTTTTTAATCAAATCAATTGGAAAGCGAAAAGAGGGGTGTTATTCTTTGGCTGAATTTTGCCTGGATTTTTCTTCTCGTAACTCTTTTAAATCCTGTTTTACATATTGTTCATAACAATCAGGACAAATTCCATGACTAAATTTAGCATCTGAATGATGGGTTATATATTCTTCCACCTGGTGCCAGTAATTATTATCATCTCGCACTTTTTTACAGTACGAACATATAGGCAACAATCCCTGTAATTGCCGGACATGATTTAATGCTTCTTCAAGGCTTTGAATTTTTGCAGACAATGCAAGCTGCAATTCTATAATTCTACGCCCTGCGTTTATTCGACTTTGAAGTTCACCCTGATAATAGGGTTTTTGTATAAAATCATCGGCACCCGAATTCAAAGCCTGAATGATGTCCTGTTTGCTCTCTTTGGAAGTTAGGATAATAATATAAATATAACCTTCATCCCACTTTTCTCGGACCTTTTTACATACTTCCAACCCATCCATTTCAGGCATAACCCAGTCTAATATTGCCAATCTCGGAGCATCATCCTGATTCAAAACATCCCATGCCTGTTTTCCATTGTGGGCAATTAATACTTCATAACCCCATTTTTTAAGCCAGTATTCCAAAATACGTCTTGAAACATCATCATCTTCAGCAATCAGAACTTTCATAAGAAAAACAACCAGTTAGTGAATGTTTATAAAATTCAATCGAATTTAAGAATAATGATAATAGATTACAAATTGTTTTTTAAATTCCTCTCATGCTTAATAAAAACAGTGAAAAAACTTTACTTGATATTTTACAAATTTTTGCTAAATTTCATTTAATTATTTAATTATTATTATATTAATATAGCGATAAAAGATTTGGAGTAATTGATGAACATTTTAGTTCTAAACTGCGGCAGCTCTTCCATAAAATATCAATTGATTGATATGAGTGATGAAAGTGTTGTCGCAAAAGGTCAGGTTGAGCGTATAGGTGCCAAAGACGCCATTCTGAAATATAAACCCGCTGTTGAAGGTAAAAAAAACATTACAGATACACGTGAAATTGCTGATCACAGTGTGGCTATAGGATTGGTAATTAAAACATTAATGGATCCGGAAAACGGAGTAATTAAAGATCAATCCGAAATTTCAGGAATTGGACACCGTATAGTACATGGTGGTGAGGAATTTGTCACATCCGTTCGCATTGATAATAATGTTAAAGAAGGTGTTAGACGTTGTATTCAGTTTGCTCCATTGCATAATCCCCACAATCTTAAAGGAATTGAAGTTTGCGAGGAACAGTTGTCAGGCGTGCCTCAGGTAGGTGTTTTTGATACAGCATTCCACAACACAATACCACCCAAAGCTCACATGTATGCACTTCCCCTGGACTATTACAAATATGACAAAATCAGACGATATGGTTTTCATGGCACCTCTCATAATTTTGTAGCAAACCAAACTGCCGACTATCTGGGTAAACCCATTGAAGAATTAAAAATTATTTCATGCCATCTTGGAAATGGAGCCAGTGTAACAGCAATTGATGGTGGCCAATCTATTGAAACCAGCATGGGTTTTACACCACTTGAAGGATTGGTTATGGGTACCCGCTGCGGCGATATTGATCCCGCGCTTGTATTGTATATCGCTACTTTGAAAAACATGTCCGTTGAGCAGGTAGATAACCTGTTGAATAAAAAGAGTGGTATGCTGGGACTTACAGAAGGTATGAGCGATTTCCGCGATATTGAAGATGAAGCAATGGCTGGAATAGAAAAATATATACTCGCATTAGAAATCTTTTGTCACAGAATTAAAAAATATATTGGTGCATATTATGCAATTCTCGGTGGTTTGGATGCACTAGTCTTTACTGCGGGAATTGGAGAGCGGTCACCCTATTGCCGGAATATTATTCTGTCAAACATGGAACACTTTGGAATCAGTTTTGATCCCGATAAAAATGAAACCAATGAATTTGATTTAGGAACAGGTACAACCCGTGTTCTGGTTGTACCTACCAATGAAGAATTGGCTATTGCCAGAGATACAAAAAAGATTTTGCAAGCTGCATAATTTATAAAAAAACGCCTTTTGCAATTTTAGCAAAAGGCGTTTTCTCATTTGAGCGGGAGACGGGAGTCGAACCCGCAACGTCAAGCTTGGGAAGCTTGCATTCTACCGCTGAATTACTCCCGCAGCGAGACCAATAATATCAAATTCATTTGGAAAAGTCAAGCTATTTTTCAAAATATGGTAAATCCGTATTTGATGTTCACTTTTAGAGGAGTTGGTTTATGGGCTTAGGCGATATTTTTCAAAAATTCAATGATGTATTAAACTTTGTGCTATTCTCATTGGGAGATACAAAAATTTCCCTAAGCTCTCTGATTAAATTCATTCTCATATTTGGGGCATTTTTATATCTTTCCAAAACAACAACGCGCTGGTTTTCAGACAAGGTCCTGTCCCGATTTCACATTCAGGAAGGTAAACGTTATGTAATGATGCGTATCTTTGAATATATACTGGTTATTATTGGCGCTATCTTTGCATTTAACAGTATTGGCATCAATCTTAGCGGACTGGCAGTTATATTCGGTTTATTATCCGTAGGTATTGGTTTTGGTTTACAAAATGTCACCTCCAATTTTATATCAGGGCTTATATTACTATTTGAACAGCCAATCAAAGTGGGTGACCGTATTACTGTTGGCGATACTGAGGGTGATGTTACAGAAATTAATATCCGTTCTACAACGATACGCTCACTCAATAATATTTCTTATATTGTTCCCAACACTGAATTTATCTCGTCAAATGTTGTCAACTGGTCACATGGTGATCCCAAAGTCCGGCTTGACCTGAATATTGGTGTATCTTATAATTCGGATCTTGATCTGGTTCTATCTGTACTAAAAAATGTTGCAGAAGAAAATGATGAAGTATTGAAATTTCCTGCCCCCGAAGTGTTGTTTATGGAGTTTGGAGATTCTTCGTGGAACCTGATGCTGCGTGTATGGATCAAGGATCCCAAACGACATTATTATGTAAGATCGGATATCAATTGCGACATTGTACGAAAATTCAGAGAAAATCAGATAGAAATCCCCTTTCCGCAAAGAGATTTGCATGTTCGCTCTCCCCTGCCGGTTCCCTTTACCGAAACAACAGGGCAATAACCTGTAATTTGATGAAATCCGTATTTTCCAAATTTTTCAGGATCGCGATTCTGCTGGCTGTTCTGTATCCTGTTGCAATCTTTGCTCAATATCCGGTCAAAAAAATCAATATAACGGGGAATGAGACTTTTTCTTCCGGGCAGATCAAAAATCAGATGCAGTTAAAAGAACGGGGAACGCTGAAAAGACTGTTTTTTTGGAGAGACCTGCTCCCTTTTGATGAAACGTTATTACAAAATGACATTGCCAGTATTAAGGATTTTTACAAAAAAGAGGGGTTCCTGAATGTTGATGTTGATGCTGTAACAAAAATAGATAATAGTGTTGCTATAGACATTAAAGTCCATGAGAACCAACCCATTATCATTTCAAATGTTATTTTTAATATTAATCCGAATTCTGGTAAAGATTCCAGCACGTCTCTTCCTCAGGACATACAAAAACAATTAAGGCTTATCAAAGGGGAACGATTTACAGACAATCAATACAAAAAAGACCTGTTACTAATTAATTCATATTATGTCAATAATGGATTTCCATATGTTTTGGTTGATCCTAAATTATCGGTACAAGATAATTTTGTTCAAGTTGTTTTCAGCATTAACACAGGCCAAAAAAGTTTTTTTGGTGAAATTTCTGTTCAAAACGAACAAATTCCATCATATTATATAAAAAAACAGATTTCATTTAGCAGTGGTGATAATTTTTCACAAAACGAGCTTGGGCAATCTCAGCAACAGGTATATGAACTTGGTGTATTTCAATACGTATCTGTAAATGCCTTGCTGGATTCTACTACAAATAATCAAATCCCGGTTTCCATCAATGTTAAAGAATCCGCACGATTCCGTACTAAAACAGGTATTGGTTATGGTAAGGAAGACCAGGTCCGTCTATTTGCTGAAGTCAGAAAAATTGGGTTTCTGGGCAGTGTAAGGCGAATTACATTAAATGCAAAGCACTCTTATCTTGAACCATATAATCTTAACCTCAAATGGGTGCACCCGGCATTTGTATGGAAGAGGACCTCATTGACAATTGAGCCGTTCCTCAGAAAAGAAAGGGAACCCGCATACCGAATCAGACGTACAGGTATTAGCAGTAGTGTACACAAGAATGTATCTTCAGATATTGATATATTTATGAATTATTCACTTGAACAGGCAAAACTTTATACAAACTCTTTGACCAAAGAAGAGTTACTGGCAAACCGGGATATCTCTTTGTATAATAAAAGTGGCATAACCCTGGGTATAACACGTGATACATCCGTTCCCATGTTTACCCCCAATTCGGGATCTTATTTATCAGCAACATATACAATTTCAGGCCTGGGTTTTAACAGCTCTTTTCATTATCACCGTTTTCTCGCTGAAGCACATTTTTTTAGGAAAATTAACGAGTCTACTGTACTGGCCCTTAAAACAAAATGGGGAGTCATTGAAACCTGGCAAAACAGCATTGCCCCTATTGAAGAACGTTTCTTTATTGGAGGCAGCAGTTCGGTCCGCGGGTGGGCCAGATCAGAACTGGGGCCCAAAAGCTCTCAGGGAAAACCTTTGGGTGGAAACAGTTATATCGAAAACAGCATTGAACTGCGTTTCCCGGTCTGGAGCAGACTTTCAGGGGTCATTTTTATGGATTTTGGTAACGTATGGACTTCAAGTCTCTATTTTGACATGAATGATCTGCATTACTCTCCCGGTGTTGGAATTCGTCTCCATACTCCTATTGGACCTATCCGAGTTGATATGGCTTCTCCAATATTTGATGACAAAACAACATTTGAATATCACCTGAGTGTTGGTCATGCGTTCTAAGATCATAAAAAAAATCCTGCTCTCCTTGCTCATTACGCTCGGAATAATCTTTATACTCTTGATCATTGTTATTGCATCAAGTCAGACGGTGTGGTTTAAAGATAAACTAAAGACCCTGGTGCTTAACCGTTTAAATAAAAATTTGAATGCCCTAGTTCAAGTGGATGCAATAAAAGGAAATTTATTTAAAGAACTTTCACTTGATGGAATCCGAATTTCAACACATACTGATACATTGTTATATACGGACCAATTACAAATCAGCTATAATTTATTCGAATTGGCAAAAAACCGGTTGCAGATAGAGACTATCCATTTAGATTCGTTGTTTATAAATCTGGAAAAAGAAAATAACAAACTCAATTGGCAAAAACTCGCAAAATCGGATACGACCCAGACACCTGAATCCGGCAATAACTCGTTACCCTTTCAAATTACAGCGCCAGATATTAAAATTGCCCGTGGATGTTTTCAAATAATTCAGTTGCTGCCCCAAGACACTGTTGCAGTTAATAATTTCCAACTTTTAGCAGGACTTGTTGTATCGAAAAAAAACATTGATGTTACAATCAATGCTCTTACATTTAACATTCCAGCATACAAGACATCACTGAATCAATTTTCCTGCACTATTGCAATGATGGATTCTCTCATGCACATAAACGATTTGCATGCCAAAACCGACTCTTCAATAGTAAATGCAGATCTTTTATATGATCTGGAAAATAACCAGCTTTTAAACCTGTCCATGCCAAACCTGACATTATCTCTCAACAAAGCTGCACAATGGCTCCCCGTGCTTTCACCTAATGGTAATTTGCTTGCCAATATTTATATCGAAACCCAGGATAACGAGATGCAAATCCGTTCTGATTTCTCTCGTAATTCACAATCGTTCGCACTCTCTGGCCAGGTATCTCCATACACATCTCCCTTTTCATACACACTAGAAACAAAATTGAAACGGATCAACCTGACTCGCTGGACTGATTCTTTGAACTTGCCCAAAACAAACATTAATGGAAACATTCAGGTACAAGGCAAAGATATTTCCATCAATAATTCTGAACTAGAACTTTTGGCGCAATTTAACAACTCGGATTTTAATACATATCAAATTAAAAACCTTTTAATAGAGGGCAGTAAAAAACAAAAAGACATTATTTTAAATGTTCAGGGAACATCCAACATTGCGGATTTGCATCTAAGCAATGAAACAACACTGGGAGATACAATCCGCTACACACTCAAAGGACTGGTGGAGAACCTGCAGCTGGACCGTTTCTTACCCGAGATATCTTCAGACATATCACTATCACTTACCAATGCCGGCTCATGGAGTCAGAACAGCTTTACAAACCAATTTTCAATCCAGTCCGATTCTATTACCATCAGAGATATACCATTTCATTCAATCACGTTAAATGGAGAACAAAGAGATCAATCCGTTCAAATTGATTCTTTGACAGCAACATCCCCATTGGGTCAATTTAATCTGGCAGGCGCACTGGATCACAACCGGAACATGGGTTTCAAGTATTCCTTGTACCCTCAGGATCTTTATGCATTAACTGGCATGCACTCCAGTTCACAAGGTCAGATCACAGGTAATATTACAGGCCAGCCGGATTCGTTAAATATTAAAAATAAAATAAATCTGCAAAACATAAAACTGGACAGTATCACGGTTTCAGTATTAACCGGAAATGCAGATGTCTATATCAATAATTCTGATCTATCCGTTAATGGTCAGTTAAATGCCGGCAAAGCACGAATATCAGGAATCACTGTTGATTCAACAAATGTACAGCTCGTGTTTAAAGATAAATCACTGGCCCATGATCTTTATATCCAATTAAATGATTCAACAACTTTGGATCTGATGGGTACAATAAACCTGATGGATACGTTAACAGCCAGTATTGACAGTTTAGCCATATTGCAAGCAAATCAGATCTGGCAGTTAACAAATAAAGCGTCTTCCAGTTTTAGCAGCTCGGCATTCAGTATTTCAGATTTTGAACTTTTCAGCAGGAACCAGTCCATAGCTATTGACGGAAGTATGGGTAAAAGCGGTAATCATTTATTGTCGTTAAACATCTCGGGACTCGATCTAGACAAGGTTTTAAATCCCTATTTTCCACAAAAGCAATACAAGGGTTTGCTGTATTCAAAGCTTGATTTGACTGGAAATACAACGACCCCAGTTTTGGATGGCAATATTTCTATAGAATCTCCGGTTTTCTATAATACCCCTTTGGAAAGGCTGAGTGGTACCATACAATACAAAGATGGCTTGTTATCTACCCAGTCAAGCCTGACAAACAATTCGGAACAGCTTTTAACAGTATCCGGAACAATACAGACAGGGGCCGTTACAGATAACGATACAATCCCTCTGATCAATAAAGATTTAAAAGTTGAAATATCGACAGATAAAATGAACATGGCCATGATTAATGCACTTGTCTCCCCCACTGCTAACATTCAGGGTGATATGTCTTTTAATCTCAAGTATCAAAAAATAGCCGGCAATGCCTACCTTGATGGATATTTGAAATTATTACAAACACAAATTGACATCCCGGAATACGCAATCAAGGTCCCAAATTTGAATAGTGATATACAAATAGACAGCAACTTTGTACAAATTCATTCTTTTCAATCTAAAAAAGATAATGGAATTTTCAGATTGAATGGAAATTTCAATTTGACACCAGATTTTAAACCAAAAGATCTTAGTATACATATAACGCCTTTGAATTACCCCCTGGCAAAAAGCAACAAACTGGGATTAACATTTTCAGGTGAGCTAGATTTACAGGGAAATTATTCGACTCCCGAGTTGAATGGTAACATAAACATTCTGCAATCGCGAATATATTTGCCATTGTTACAAAAGAATAAAAAAAATGGTACTACATCTCCTGCCCTTTTGGAAACCGTCAGTCAGGATACATTAGCTGTAAAAACCAAGACTACGCTGGAATCCAATATAAAATCAAGGGTCTCTATCCGGTTTGATAAAAACTTTTGGATCAGCAATAATGACTTGAATATTGAACTGGGCGGTAATTTAGATCTGGTTTCAAACGGTAACCAGATAACACTATTCGGTACGATTGAAACCCTTCGCGGCACAATCAATCTTTACAGTAAACGTTTTCAAATTGAAAGTGGCGAGATTAATTTTACAGGGAAAAAGAAAATAAACCCTGAAATTGATATTTCTGCCCTTCATACCTTTCGGGATATTTATAGCGAGAAAAGAAAGCTCTATATCAATATAACCGGCAATGCTGAATCTCCTCAAATTGCATTTCTTATGGATGACGAATCTATTGAAGAAGCGGATGCTATTTCCTACCTCTTGTTTGGACGTAGCACGAACGAGTTGTCTTATGGTGAAAAAAAACAACTTCAGGAGAATAATGGTCTCTTGTCAACCGCATCGCTTGAAAACTGGGTTGCCAGACGTCTCACAGCACCTATTTCGCGATCTCTGCAAGAAAAACTGAATCTGGATGTAATTGAATTTCAGGGCAGTGACAATTGGCGTAAAAACTCGATTGTTTTGGGAAAATATATAACCAATGACCTGTATTTAAGTTATATTCAAGGCTTTAATCTCGGGCAAACCCATGAACTGGTTTCCGAACAGGTGTCTCTGGAATATGAAATGAATCGTCATTTTTTCATACAGGCAACCAAAGGGGATGACAAAACCACGGGTATTGATTTCATCTGGAAATATGAAAAATAATCGTAAAATAACGGTTACGTATTAACGGAATTATTTGTATCTTGTAATAGTTAACATTATAAACTTGAAAGGAGGGGCCAATGAAGTACAAATACCTGATTCCGATCATACTAATTTTCATGCTGCCTTTTGCATGCTCTAAAATTGATGAAGAAGAAAAGGCCAATGTAGATATTCTCAAATCGGAACTTGAAAAAAGTGCCATACAAGACCAGATCAGACTGAAGCAGAACGAACTCGATGCGTTACAGTTAAAAGCCCAGGCTTTACTGGACTCTCTACAACAAAAAGAACTGGATCTGGTTGTTCGTGAAGCTAAACTGGACTCTGTAAAATCCGCACTTGAATTAATGGAAAATGATCTGATAGCTCAAAAAACCGAAATACGCAAGTTTAGAGCATCAGCTTATCTTGTGCTGTTTGTAGGCATTGTTATACTCATATTTGGACTTTTTACAATTCTTAAACCGAAAAAGTCGGCAAAAAAAGTTATAAAATCTCCAGAGCCGGAAAAGCCCAAAAAAGAGGTAATAAAACCGGAACCCAAGGCACCTGCCAGTGTGGAGAAAAAAGAAACTGAACCGACAGTTGCCGCCAAAGAGACAGATTCGGCAACCGCAGTTGAGGCTAAGCCCAGTTCACACAAAAAAGCAGTAAAAGAGCCAGCTACTGAAGAAAAAACTCAAGAGCCTGAAACAAAAACTGAAACCGAAACCAAAACAGAAGCACCAAAGGAAACAAAACCCAAACGTGCTCCTCGTAAAAAAGCGGTAGCTAAAACAACTGAAACCAAAGATGAGAACGAGTCAAAGGAAAAGAAAACCCCGGCCAAGACAACTCGTAAAAAATCTACTGCTGCAAAACCCACCCTACCAAAAGAAGATAAAGAAAACGATCAAAATACAGATCAGGAAAAAAATTAAGAATAAAATAATAGTTGTAACAAAAAAAAGCCGGCATCTTAAAGATGCCGGCTTTTTTTTGTTTGATCTGGAGTTTATTTTTATTTACGTTTAGGAAATATTTCCGGTAGGTTGTTTTTAAGATTAGAACATTTATTCATTTTTTCAGCTAACGAAAGGAGCCCGTAGGGCGACTGGAGTTAGCTGAAAAACAATGACAACCTAACCTATTAATTCCTTTTCAAATTTTCAAGTTTTCTTTTGTATTAAATCTGAATGATAATGATAAACCAGATCACGGTATTGTAATATTGTACTCCGTCCTAATCCGGTTATTCTTACCATTTCCATTAAATTAAAACCTTTTTCCAATAATGATTTTACGTTCTTGTAACTCTTTAAATACCGACTCGTTGATTCAATTGTGTGATTTGTAATCCGGGCGATATCCGGTTCGGGATATCCCTGCTCGTACAAATCTATAATTGCGGCTTTATGCGTCGGCTTACTGCCCTGATCCAGCATCATTCCTTTAGTCGGCAATATATCATCATGCGTTTCATGATAAATTGTCATATACCGACCAATAGTGTTTAATGAGCGATTCAACAATACACTGAGTTCTGCACCTGTCAACCAGCCGCCCTGTTCTGCCGCACTCTTGCATAACCGCGCCATTACTTTAATATCCCGTTCTGTTTGTTTTTCATAATTAGCACTGCCATCTTTTGGGGGATAAGAATAATGGCTTTTGATACGATTGTCAATATCCGCATCTGTTACCAACGGTAGCACAACTGTCTGAACCTCATAATCTTCCGCTTTTGTGCCATAGCTTGGCTTTCGGTTTGTCGCTTTGGTTGTCCGCCAGATAATCTGACCAAAACTTTTCTTTTCCAGCTCTGGATAAAATTCATTTTGCAATGCGACAATATCTTCTGCAATCATCCGGATGACTTTGTGGCTTCCCAGCATTTTATAATTTTCTTCCAGTAATCGAATAATCGCATTTTGAAAGCTACGCTTAGCTATTGATTCATAACGATTTAAAGGCTTAGTCTTCATCGATCCCCTCCTTGGTTTGTTTTTTTTTCGAGGGGTATAACACCTTTAATTGCTCCAATAACTCTACATAGATCGGCGGCCATTTGTCACCCTGTTTATGATGCTCAAAAATATCCAGGTACTCACGGGTCAAACGCTCACTTTGGCCTAATAACCGACTGATCTCTTTGATATCCTGCATACCATGATTCAGTAATAACAACAGCCTGCCAAAGCTGCACACATATCGTTTTATTGAAAACGCGCTATGACGACTTTTACGAATAATTGCATCGTATGTGTCTCCCTGCAAATACAGTTCAATAATGTGGCTTTTGTGTGACAAGCTCCGACCGATGTCATGGTCTGTTCCGCGCGTGTGAATAAAGTTGCCATCAGTCTGCAAAGACTTTATATCCTGGCGTACAGTGCGACTCGTAACCTGGAGGATCCGGGCCAAATCCTCTTGTGTCAAAGAACCTTCCTGATCCCAGGCTTCTTCGGTCAATCGTAAGACCTTTAACTGGCGCAGTGCCTTGGGACCGCTTTCTTTTAATACATTTAAATCTTCTACACCGGCATCCAGTGTTAACTCTACTTCTTTCAATTCCTGCTCACCCAGGGGCTTGCCATGTTTTGCCTTGGTGGATGCGCAGATATATTTTATTTTACCAACTGTCTGGGGAACCTCGCCAAATAAACACTGCTTGGCTAAATCCAATATCCCTTTACTTTCTGCCGGTGATAATTCAAATTCTTTTCGTAAAGAATTGATGAATACTTGCTCGGGTGTTTTTTCTAATATCCTGTCATACAAACTACTACGAGTATTGTACATTTGTCCTCCGGTAAGTTTTGAAATCTTTGTTTGACTTCCGGTTACTTCTAGTAAATACTATATGAAATAACCGCCTTTTTTCCAAAACCTACCGGAAAATTTTCCTTATTTCAACAATACCATCTTTTTAACATTCTTGAAATCTCCGGCTATAATTCGGTAATAGTAAACACCTGAACCAACCCGCATACCATTCGAATTTGTACCATCCCATTGAACGGTGTGGTATCCGGCTTCAAATCGAGTATTGATCAGTTGATTCACCATTTGTCCCATAATATTATAGACCTCTATGGTAACATCTGTATGTTTAGGCAGCTCGAACTGGATAGTCGTAACCGGGTTAAACGGATTCGGATAGTTCTGAGATAACGAGAACTTTTTCGGAACCGGCGCCTCTACAGAGATAGGACCATGATGGGTTGCAAGTCCGCTAAGGCTAACATCTTCAAGCTTGTAATAATAGGTCTGCCCGGATTGAACTTCTTTATCCTGAATACTATAGATCTTTTCCTTGTTGGGCAGAATCATATCCTCGTTGATTTTTTCAAATGTACCGGTTTCTGAAAGACTCCGTAATACATTGAATCCAGCGGTTGCAATTTCTGATGCTGTTTCCCACTCAACGGTAATCCCTTTATAAGGTTCAGAAACAGCGCTAAAACTACTCAACTCGACTAATGATGTAGTAACCTGCCATAACTTTTCAGTGGTCGCAAACTGATCACTCACGCTAACTTTAACAGTATAGACACCATTTTCATAATCACCACTAGTCAATGTCAAATTATGACCTTCTTCAACCTGGGTGTCTCCCACATACCAGGTAACAGTCAAAGGATCATTATCCAGATCATTGGTTTCAATACTAAAAGAAATACTCGCTACTTCATCCTGATTCCAATCCAAGCTGGAAGCTTCCGGTGTATATTTAGTAATTTCGGGCGGACGGTTGTAATTTTTGATTACAACTTTGACCGAATCCTTTACACGACCAGAGGGATCATGATCATCCTGAGCAATAAAGATCGGGTAGAATGTCTGGCTGACATCCGGACTGTTTACAACATCAAGTCCCGGTGTCCATTTGAAATAGTACTTGTTGTTACTTTCCATCTCAAAGCTTGCACCTGATGGCAGATTCTGAGAGTTATAGAATACGTTTTCGCCATCTTCATCAGTAGCTGAAATTTCGAGCCTTATATTTGCAAGCTCAAATACTTCAACATTACTTGGCAATGATGAGAATTCAGGATAATTTTGATCATCTCCTGTTGCATTAAAAGTCAAAGGACCTCCCTGCAAATAAGAGCTGGTAACCTGAACACTGTTGTTTACAGCATATGGACGCGGGCCTAATACCCAGTATGCTCTGGCAAGACCGTTTGAATTGGATTGTACGGATTGATCGCCATCGATGCTGCCATCACCCTGAGTTACGGTAAAGGTCACAACACCACCAGGAGCCGGGTTGCCGTATCTGTCACGTACCATAACATAGATAGGATTAAACAAGTGTTTACTCATTTCACCACGCTGATTATCACCAGAGAATTTCTCCATACGGTAGGGTGAATCCGCATTACCTGTTATGGTTACCACATAACTACTGGGTTCAAGATTTAATGAAGATACACGGATCTTGTTTATTCCGCTTACTGTATCCAGTGTATAAAATATACTTACTTCACCATTACTGTCTGTTTGTTTTGTTACGGATTTCAATCCACCTTGCAAAGTACCTGCACCGTCAACACTGGCATCATCCACAACCAGGAATGTTACGGTAACATTCTGTACCGGGTTGTCATATTCATCCGTAGTTTTCATAATGACCGGACTACTCAAAGATTGACCTACAACACCACTGGTAGGTCCGCTTACAAAAGTAAGATACTTGGCAGTAGATGCAGATACAGTCCATGCATAGAATGTAACTGTACCTTTACCAGGATATTCTTCAAGTTTTGCGCTAAAGAGATTAATACCCACTTTGGTACCAACCTGGGCTTGCGCGCGTGCGTATCCATACCAATCGGTATTGTGTGGATTACTACTGGTTATTTGACCATCGTTTGTACTCAATGCTTCAAACAATACACCTTCATTCCAAACCGGCCAACCGCGTTCATCTACAACTTGAACAACCAGGTCTTCGGGCAATGGCTGGGCAGGAGAAACACGAGCGCTGTCACCACTTACAATTACGGGTTTCTGCAAATCAACGGGATTATCACTTTCAACATTGAAAATCACCGAAGAACCGGATATGCCCTGTGCAGTCACCTGGATTGTATTTATACCTTTAACCGTACCAAGTCTGTAATAACGAGATGCAACACCATTTTCATCAGTTGTTACATTTACATTTTCAACAATCTGACCACCCGTTTGTGCTCCTGTAACTGTAAACACTACCGGGAAATTGGGAATGGGGTTGCCGTACGAATCTTCAACAACAACCTGAAGTGGATTTTCAAGTACTGTACCCACGTTACGTTTTTGTCCGTCTCCATTCGCAGTCGGATGTTTAACAATCCTGTCTGCTTCGGAAGCACGGAAATAAACCTGGGCCTTGTCTACCATATCAACTTCATTATTAATATCGCGGGCTGAAATATTTTTCAAGCCAGAATTTTCAGATGCAATATAACCGGTTACCTGACCATTTGAATTAGATGCTGTAGCCGGTTGTGTGATGATATTACCGGTTCCGGAGGCTTGTAAAGTAACACCCTTGTTTTGAACCGGATTACCATATTTATCTTTTAATGTTACTACGATTGTAGATCTGATTGAACCATCAGAAACATTCAGACTGTCCGGATTGACTGAAATCATGGACTGGTCTGCGTCTGTGGTTTCTGCAAAAGCAGTCGCAGTAAAAGTCATGGGTGAACCGGCAAGTTCTGCAAGTGCAAAGGAAGTAACCTGGACCTGATATTCACCAACCAGATGACCAGCACGCCAGTTAATAATGGCAAGTCCTTCAGCGTTGGTTAAAATCGTAGTATCGGTTGCAGTTCCGGCGCCCAACGAACCCAGTGTTTCTTCAATTAAATCCTCTTTGGGTAAAATCTTGAAACTGACCGGTTGTCCGGCAACATAGTTTCCATTTTTATCTTTAGCAGCAACCTGCAATGGAATATCCCAGAACTGGCCCACAATACCGTCTGGCTGTTCATCACCAGCTACCTTGACAATTTGGGTGGCGGTAGAAGACAGACCAGTTATCTCGAATGTGCCTGGTGAGCCTTCAAGGTTCTCGCCATTTAATTCAGCAACATACTGGACCTGATTAATCTTGCTTCCGGCATTCAGACCCAAAGTAAACTGTACAGATGCAATACCATTAGAATCCGTCTCTTTAACCTTTACGGTATCTACACTGCCGTCAAGGGTACCACCATCAGCAACCAGTCGGCTCAATACCTGGAATGTTACCGGATGTCTTGCGATAGGAGTTCCAAATTTATCAACAACCTTGACCTTTAAATATTCGGGCAAAGTGCTGCCATGAACAGAGCTAAGCTCTTTGGTTACATCATCGGTTACTTTGATTACTTGGTAAGCGTTACCCGCCTGTGCGGAAACTACAAATCCATTATAAGGAGAATTGATTAAATGAATGTTATTCCGTTTAGTAGTAACGGTCAGTTTGTTGTTTTGAGAACCAGGATTTGGTCCCAATCCCCAACGAATTTGAGCATAACCGTCATCATCAGTAGACTCTACTTTCGACAAGGTACCTTCAGTTTCAATAAAACCTACATTATCATCAATATCATCAATTTCAAATGTTACGGGATAGTCCGCAACAGGGTTATCGTACTGGTCAACAATCAATACCTTGATGGGTGTATCCAGCAACTCGCCTACAATACCAAAGGTATCATAGGTTGAATCCGCAATCATACGGAAAGCTACATCAGCCAATCCGGATGCGGTAAAGGTTTCTTTATTATTCATTGATACACTAGAAGTGGCTTCCATAGCATTATTTTCAAAACCACTTTCGGTACCCAATGTCCACTCTACTGAAGCAATTCCATTCGTGCCGGTTTGAACGGTAACCTGATTGCTGCCATTCACAAGACCATTACCATCGGTAATGGTAAAGGTTACAGGGTAACTGGAAACTGCATTCGAGTATTGATCAACAATTTTCACGCTTGCATTTTCTGCAAGTGGTTGTCCCACAATACCAGACAAATCTTGACCGGTTACTCTGACCATTTCATATGCAGCATCAACGCCGGCATAAGCGGTGTATGTAATGGGGCTGCCCGTCAAAGGATTGCTTGTAGCAGTTGTTGCAAAAGCCTGCATCTGGACCTGACCGGGTGTAGTGGGCATAACCCAAATAATGGAAGCAATACCTTTTGCGTTGGTCGTTACCTGTTTGGCCTGAGCCGGTTCACCGGTAGAGCCCTGCAATGCGCCACCATTATTTATAATCTGAAAAGTCACCTGGTGACCACTAATAGGATTACCATAAATATCAGAAACTAGTGCCTGAACCTGTTTAGTAAGCGGATCGCCAACAATACCGGTTTGGTTGTCTGTAGAGTCCATTTTGGTGATCTTGTTGGGATCAGATGCCGTCCCATCAGCTTTAAAGATGATGGGAGCATTGTTTAACATCAAGGTTGTATTATCAACACGGTTTGCCGTAGCTTCAACTATGTGCACACTGTCGCCAGCTACAGAACCCAATGTCAGTCTTGCAGACGCTCTTCCATCAGGACCGGTACTGACTGTTGTACTGTTATTACCATAAAAATTACCACCACCGCTTACAACTCTAAATGTAACCGCATGGCCGGCAATAGGATCATTACCAAAAGGACCATTCACCTGAACGATAAAGTCCTGAGCCAATGTAGTATTCACGGTAGAACTCTGATAATTATAAGCGGTTCCGACTTTGACACCATTACCAGAAACATAGACAATTTCACTTGCAATTGCTGCTGTAGCAGTTGCATAAAAGATTTGAGCGGATACCGAAGAATTACCTGCAACAGATACCTGCACCTGGTGTGTTTGGCCTACCTGATTACCAATCACCAACGTATCCCGGGCAACACCTTCTGCATCAGTTTTTACGTTCCGAACTGTTAATCCTGAAGATCCCAACGTTGCACCAGAACCTTGAAGTATACGATATTCTATATTCTGATTTGGGATACCATTACCAACCTGATCAGTTAATTTAACAATAAAAGGTTCTTGCAATGCAAGTCCCAAAGGACCAGATTGATTATTACCATCAATAATGGTTAATAAGGAAGGATCGCCAATTTCACCCAAAGCTTCAAATAAAATTGGACTGTTGGTCAATCCTTCTGCTTGTGCTTCAACACGATTGAGACCGGGTTCATCTCCCAATACCCAACGCGCGCGGGCATAACCGTTTTCATCAGAAAGGATCTGTATTTCAGTAGCGTTTTCAGAGCCAAGTTCAGAACTCAGTGCTCCATCACCTTCGGTTACTACATAATTTACCGGAAAACCCGGAAATGGCGTACCATCTTCGGTAATTACGCGAACTGTTAAAATTTCTGTCAATTCAACACCAGCATCACCAGCTACCTGTGTTGTAGGATTGGTTTGCTGTATTTCCGTTGGGGGATCACCCGGTTTTACATAAAAACTGACCGGAGATCCGGAAAGACCTGCAGCTGTTGCCTGTATAGTATAAGGTGTATTTTGTGCTGACAACGTTAAATAGGTCTCAGAAGTACCAGTATTACCCGTTGTATTTTGAGATGAAGATAAAGTACCGGTTCCTTCTGTAATCGCCCAACTTACAGAAACACCGCTAACACCATTGCCAAAAGAATCTCGTACATAGGCACGCAATGGCGTTGTCATTTGCTGAATGGGTTCACCCAAAAGAGTATCCGGCTGCGCGGGGTCTCTGACAATAGAAACAGCGGAACCTGATATAGGATCAAGAGTAAATGTTACCGGAGAGCCGGTTAATGCAGTTGAGCCATCATCTTTAAAAGCAGAAGCTTCAATTACAACATCATCGTCAGCATTGGTTAAAAAGGTTACAAATGTATATGCAATACCATTCACATCCGTAACGTTTGGCAAAGTTGATCCTGAACCGCCCGTTCCCGTAGGTGTGTAACCGGGCTGCTTGGTGGTTTCAGCAAGCACAATCTTGTCAAATTGTGTACCTTCTTCACGTGTTAAAATACTGACCTGGTTAAATCCTTTTGCCAGACTAATATTTTTAAGCATCTCCCAACGCCAGGAAGTCCAGGTGTTACCCCATTTCACTTCTGTTGTATCGCCATCATTAACCCGCAAAAACAAACTATTTGAGGTGGACGAAGGAGCAATTACACGTAACCATACATTAAAATTACCCGCTTCAGGAACATACAGGTTCATAACCGAACCACCCTGTCGGGAGTATTGTATATCATTAGGAGTTAATACAAAAGTACCATTTGAGGCGTTTGCATCTGCCTGAGTAACAGCAGGAGAAAGAATAGCACCATCTTCAACTTCTTTCCAGATCAAACCGCCGTAATCATAACTATCAATACTCAGTGTAGCATCACCATTTACAATATCAAAATTAACAACAGTGCCCGCTGCAGGATTACCCAAACCATCGGTAACCTGAACGGCAATGGAATCACTCAAAGTTGCCTGAATAGGACCAGCCTGGCCATTTCCATAATATTCACTGATCATTTCAGCACTGCTGCCATCAGAATATATAGTAAAAGCATCTATATTATTTGCATAAGAACCATGTTGAAAAACACCTGCATACCAGGTAGAGGGTTCGGTACCATTTAATATAAACTGTCCGTCCATATAATCATTTACATATACATCTATAGTAATAGTACCGGTATCGTCATCACCGGTTACCATGACCTTAATTCTATCTCCAGGAGTAGGATCAGGTTGGTCTGGATTGGAATCACGTGCCAAACGTCCACCTGCTCCAACAACACCATTGCTTAAATCCCACAATTCAAGACTGCTGGTACGTCGTAAAATAAAATAACCACTGGCACTACTTGAAGGGGAATCCAGCAAAATAGCTGTACCTACAGCCAGCGCACCACTAGCACTACATTCCGTATCATCCAGCCAAATTGAAACACCCGCAGGACTCACTGAACGGTTACCTTTATATACGGCAAGGTTATTCCAGTCTGTTGATGTACCATCAATAACATCTAACGTACCATTTTTGATTTGGTGTTTGGCTGTTGCAGCCCAACTGGTACCCAAATCAGCACGTTCAAAATCATCTGTGACTGTTAGTAATCCACCTTCGCTGCCTGTCCCGCCACTTTCTTCTGTAGCGGCATAGGTTGAATTCGAAATAGCAGAAAAGTTGCCATTATCATCACCAACCTTTAGACAAAAATAATAAGTGGTGCTGGCATTCAATCCATTCACAACAAAAGACTCGTCAGAGCCGGTTATCTGAGGTGTAGGTTCTCCGTTTACTTGTTGTGCATTTGAAAAGTCTGTATTGGTGGCAATAGGACTTGTTGAATAACGAATATCATATTGTGAAGCCTGCCCGGTAGCTCCGTCATCTCCGCTTGCTGTCCATTCCAGCAATACTGTAGAAGCTCCGGTAGCTGTTGCACTCAAATCAGACACTGCATTGGGTGCAATATTGTCCGGAGTTTCAATGCCAACGGTAAAATCTTCAACATCATTATTCAGGCTTGAACCACTTGCCAGTACCACAGCACCAAAACGATTGGTCAGATCATATGAAGCACCTGCATCTTGAACTGATCCGGCAATCACATCATCCACATAAACCTGTAATGTGTAGGTTGCAGGGTCAAGATTCACTTTCAAAGGAGCATCAGCAGTGGGAGCAGAACCGGATGCGGTTACTTCATCAACAATACCTGCACCTACATCCAATGCGCCGGAAGTAATTTTCCATAAACGGATTTTGTTAGGAGAGCTGAGCCGATATTGGACCAGGTAACCGTTTGCAGCCCCAACGGATGCATTGGTATTCACAAATGCTGCGCCACCCCATTGTACTCCGTCACCGGTAGTAGCCCAATTAATTGTGACCTCATCAGGATTAGTGACGGTTCCATTGCCATCATATATAGCAAGTAACCAGTCAGAACCTGCACTTTGGTTATGCAATTTTCCGCTTGCAATTACCAGATCGGTATCAGAGGTCCAGTTAGCACCCAGAGCGCCATCAGGACGGTCAAAGTCATCTGTACTGGTTTGCGCAAATGCAAATGCGGTAAGACTCAGGAGGACCGCAATAGCAATCTGAAAAGTGAGGGTTGTCGTTTTTTTCAACATGGTAGTATTACCTCCAGATCAATTTATCAACACTTAATGTTTCAAAACAAAACAGTTTCAACAAATCAAATCATGCTGATACAATTTTGAAATTTAAAATAAACCATAAGTATTTGTTTTATATACACTTTTAACAAATCCTCCAGTAAAAAATGCAAAGACAGTGCCATGAAAACAAGAGTGTATCAGTATATTTACAAAATGATCCCGGAATTTATTTACCGGCAGCACCTTTCTTTTTTAACGTTATGGTTTGTTCGTATAGTGCTTTTATCTGTTCATAGTGTTCATCAGGTGAGAACATTTGCAGGGCTTTTTCCCGACCCCGTTTCCCCATGTCAATTGCAGCCTGAGGATCATTAATCAACTTTTCCGCTTTGGCCGCAAAATCATTCACATCGCCCGCTTTAAAAATATAACCATCTATTCCATCATTAATTAATTCCGGTATTCCACCATTGTCAGAACCCAAAATTGCATTGCCAAGAGACAAGGATTCATAGATTGCCAGTGGTGAATTGTCATGACATAATGAAGGCATTACCGTAAATGCCGCTCCGGAAATAATCTCTTGCAGTTCTTTTCCGGATTTGTAACCCAATTGCTTAACATTATCCAATCCATATTTCTGTATCCGGGTACGAATTTCTTCGTCCAAAGGACCTGTACCAATCAGGTACAGTTGTTTTCCTTTTACCTGGCGCATTGCATCTACCAAAAACAAAACACCCTTTTCAACAGACATTCTGCCGGCATAGACAAAATAATCAGAGGGATCATGTTTGGGTTCAAACGCTTCAACATCCAGAGTATAGGGTAAAACCTTGACCGGTTTGTGCCCATAACCGTATTTTGATATTCTCTCTGCCAGAAAAGCACTGGGTGAATGAAACATGTCTACATTACCACGATAAGACTTTAACAGATAATGTACGGTAGCTTCCACAGTCGCCAGCAGACTTGCACCATAAGATTTTCTAAAACATTTCTTGAATGTAGCATTCCAGAAATATTTTCCCTGACATTTTTCACAAACCCGATCTTTTCCATCCAGAAATACGATATTGGGACAAACCAGTTTAAAATCATGCAAAGTAAGAATAACAGGTATATTAAATTCTTTTAATGTTTTAAATATAGATGGAGATATATGATGATATATACTGTGTATATGTGCAATATCCGGTTTTGATTCTTTAATCAATTCTGCCAGTTTGTTTTGTGCTTCTTTGTTATAAACCACACGTCCTGCAACTTTGAATGTCTGCATCAAAGATTCACTGTTACGCAACTGGTCCGGATTAAAATAAGATACAAAATGATCAGCATAAGGAGATTCTATATTTTTAGGATGATGCATTGAAAAAGGGATAACCGTATTCCCCTTTTTCTCCAACAACTCGCTCAGATTAAAAACATAACGTTCCGCACCGCCCTCAATATAGTGAAACTTGTGTATCATTAATACTTTCAACAAACCGCTCCTGTTACTCACTGATTCTTGTATGTCCATTCTTCATACAGGTCCTGAAATCGATTGACCTGCATTTGTAAAGAAAATTCTTCTTCTACTCTTTTACGTCCCCTATCGCCCAAAGATCTGGCTTTATCAGGATTTTTCAACATATCCAATAATGCATCTGCAAGGGGTTCCGGTTCCTTTTTAGGGACCAGTATACCCGTTTCACCCGGCACAACCGCTTCCTTGGTACCATCTGCCGGTGTGGCTACCACCGGTAATCCGCTGGACATTGCTTCCAGCACAACATTGGGCAAGCCTTCGAATAATGAAGGCAGCGTAAACACGTCAAAAATACGTAAAATTCTGTATACATCGGTTCGGTACCCCAGAAAATGGAAATGGTCATCCAGCCCCATATCCTTAACCTGTTGTTGCAGCTTTTCAGCATCCGGGCCGCCACCTGCCAATACAAAATGGGTATTGGGTACCTCTTTTAAAATCTTTTTCGCGGCTTTAAACAAATAGATATGACCTTTTTGCTCCTGCAAGCGGGCCACCATACCTACAATAGGTACATCTTCCGGTATACCCAATTCTTTTTTAAGCTCAGGATCAGGCACACGCTTAAATTTGTCCAGATCAACGCCATAAGGAATTACCATGACTTGCCGTGTTGAAACTTTCCGGTCTTCAATCAGCCATTTAGCAGTCGCCTGAGATACAGATATTACCATGTCGGCACGTTTAATTGCTGCACGATATGGATACCATCGTCTGGGAACCAGCCAGTAAGGTGAAGATATGGTCTCCCATGAGAACACGGCCTTTGCTCCTGCCCACTTGCCCACAAGTGCTCCCATAAAATCGGCATAGAATAATGTGGTCATAATAACATCAATCTTTTCCTCACGGATCAGTTTACGCAAACGCCAGATCAGTGAAAAATCAAACTGGGTTCTTCTTTTCAGGGTTACATGTCTTAGGCCCAGTTTTTCCAATTGTTCAGGCTGCTGTACCGGTCCAACACCCAGATCACAAACCAGTGTGTTAAAACGGTCTTTATCCATACGGTGCACCAGTTCCCATAGTTTCTTTTCAGCACCGGCGTTTCCCAGACCTTCAACAAGTTGAAGAACATTGATTTTTCGTTTACTATTCATAAACGGCATCTGTCCTTAATTTCTATTCTCAGCTTTATCAGACGGTAATTTATCATACAATAATAATTTACAGCCTTTAAAAGTCTGTTCTTCTAATAATGTTCGTTTTTCATTCAAACGAGATTCTAACAATTTCATATCCCGGGTGGGCCATAAATGGCCAAAGGCAATCCATAATCTACCGGGTACCTGCTCAATACGCTCAAACAAAGGCTCATTATTTTCAGGATGCAGTGTATGCTCTTCACCCCAGATCACATGTATTTTTTCGTTCGCTGAACGTATGGGGTATTCGTTTTGATAACCCGGCTGATGGTCCGTAAAATAAAAATAAAACGGCATTATAGCGCCCCAATGGACGTAAACCGTGTCGCCATCTTGCGCATTTGCTTTCAATGCATACATCAACTGGTCAACATGTCTGCCGCCAGAATAATTTAAATTAGATACATTGTTAATATTAAGCCAAATACCCGATATTACAAGGGCTGTTACAGCAACAATTGCAATTCGTGACAGCCAGATTTGTTTATCTTTTAAACGATTATAGACAATTTGGGCTCCCAATAGTATCATAACCGACCAGGCCGGCATTAAAAACAAAGTCAATCGCCCTGCCGAAAACGGGTACTTACCCGCCAGAGAGGCCAATATAACCAACAACAACGGTGTTACCAGCAATAGCACAGTATCCCATTGCTTCTGTTTAAAGCGGTCCCAAATCCAAACCGCGATTAAAATATCACCAATCAATGCAACCAGCAGAGAATCAAAAAAGAAATATGCAGGAAGAATCAAAACATGCTTTCCAACATGCCCAAAATATTTTACCAGGTACCCCAAATCGGTAGCACGGTCCCACTGAAAAATCTGTACCAGCCATTCTTTAAGAAAAACCGGATTAGATACAGCATTGGAAATACTGGTTACATACAGTCCCGCAAAAGATGCGGTAAACACCAAACCGGATAGAATGATCTTGTACCAAAAGCCACTATTTCGATGCTGTTTTAAAAAGACAAACCGTACAAACAAAAATAAATACACTGCGGCTACAGCATAAATGGATGCAAAAGCAAACCATATGCTGATAGCGGAAATGATAGTAAACCCAATCCATGTTTTATCTTCAAACCGATCACCCAACATCTTGCCAAATGCAAGAATCAATGTGGCAAAAAAGATATCCAATGTATAATGTTTGAGGGATTTGGCATAGATGAGCATCTTGTCAGATAGCATTGCAAGCAAAAGTGTGAATCCAAATACATAGCCATTTTTTAGAAACTGCTTAAATAGTAAAAAAATAGCACCAATTGCTAACAATGAAAAAATAGCAGGTACAATACGCAAAGCCACATGGGTTACACCCAACAATACAACAGCAGCACGTACCATTAATCCAAACAATGGAGGAAACTGTATGGGCCAGTTGTCATAATACTCTCGAACAGCATCTGCAGGCCATGGATGCACCGTCAGACTCCAGTCATCACTGATTAACGCCCTTGCTGGGTGCAATTCATCACTGCCCAGAACAAGTTTGTCAATACCCCATAAATGCAGGTAAAGTACAAGCAAGGTTCCCAATACAATAGCAATTTTAAAATAATCAGTTTTCATAGTCTTAATTTACAGCATCCAAACATAACTGCTGAAGCTGTTCTGCTTTATGTTTCCATGTATGTTCACGCGCAATACACGCTCTGGCATTATCACCCAAAGTTTTACGCAATTCAGGTTCGGACAATAATTGATCCACTTTATCAGACAGATCATTTTCCAAATCAGGATCAAAAAAAAGACCATTCACACCATCCTGAACCAGTTCCTCTATTTGTCCTACTGCTGTAGTTACTACAGCTCTACCCTGTGCCATATATTCAAACACTTTGACGGGTGAATAATAAAACATATCACTTTTTGCATAAGGCGCAAGTGTTATATCCATAATATTCATATATTCATGTGTTGTCTCGTACGGAACTTTGCCCGTAAAAATAATTCTATTACTCCAATCATAGCCAGCACATTGTTGCTTAAATGCATCCGCCATAGGTCCGCCACCGCCAACCATTACAAAATAAAGTTTGGTATGTTTGGGCATAAGCGTGTTTAACAAACCAAACAGCAATCCAGTGTTGTGCCAATAGTGCATCGACCCCACAAATCCGCATACAACCGCATCTATAGGGATTTCAAGTTTTTGCTTCATGCCAACATTGTCAACAGACCGAAGATCTGCACCATTTGTAATAACAGAGATCTTATCCTGCTGATCCGGAAAAACCGACGCATAATAATCTTTGGCGATATTGGATTGAACAAATATATGTTTGGCAATTTTAAAATTATATTTTTCAATACCCAAAAGCCAGCTCCTCCAGATATTACCATCTTTATTGTTAAAAGTCAGCCATTCATAAGAATTGGCGCCATCAGCTTCTACAATGAGTGGCATATTCAGCAGCTTGCAGAGCAACGCAGCAGAATATCGATATGCGTCGCACCTTATAATGACCACATCAGGATGATGCTTATGAAGGAACTTCCATTCTCGAAAAAGCTCGACCAGATTTTTCAAAATCTCTTTGGGCGTAAAAAAC
Source organism: bacterium (assembly GCA_963693055.1). Lineage (GTDB taxonomy): Bacteria > Zhuqueibacterota > Zhuqueibacteria > Residuimicrobiales > Krinioviventaceae. Next base: position 973,700 of record OY843751.1, on the reverse strand, counting down.
AGTTTCCGTAAAAAAGGTTTTATACTATTTTTTTGCACCCGTCTTGGTTGCACATGCGGGTCAAGTTCTTCATCTGCATAACGCCAATAGGCAGAGACTGTATGCCCCATTTGTTGCAGGTTCTCAAACAGCCGTTCTGCTTTTATCGTCGAACCGATAGAGCTTCCGTACAAATCCTGCATGTAATTAAAATAGACGATATACAAAGTCTTCATCCTGACAAACCTTCAAACAACCTATTACAATATATTGACAATAGGGTTTGTTTTCAATATTGCCGAAAAATTTTTTATTTTATAACACCTATACCTGACACGTCCTAAAGTAACACTTTAAGATATCTCTTAAAGCCTTTAGATAGACACTTAAATTAATCTTTTTTTCTATTAATTACAAGTATTTTAGATAATAAAAAAAAAGCCCTGCTGATGTAACAACAGGGCCTTGAAATATATATATTCAATCTTAATATACTTGAACATTCGTAGGTTTAGCGGGTGGAGTTGAATCCGGGGTAAAGGATGAATCTCCCATATAGGTAAACTTCATGGCGTCAACAATAACATATCCATTCGCTTCGTTTGTGATCTTTACATATCCCAGTTTTCCAGCAGGCAAATACAGATAACCCAAGCGGTTCCATTGCCCTATATTGCTCTGCTGATCTATTGTACCGCGCAAACGGACTTCAGTATCAACACCCATTTCGAACGGAACATTAGTCGCTTCCTGGTAACTGTTTGCAGCATCTCCATGCCATCCGTGCCATTCTGAAACTTCATACCAACCTTCAACACCGATTGTGGGTTTCCAGGTAGCTGTATTTTCTCCACTTCCCGCCGAACAATAGTGATATCCGTAACCCTCATCATAGTAATAATTATAGCTGCTTAAATCCAGAACCCGGCGAGTACCATCTACTCCCCAATAGGGATTGTTTTGAGTAAAGTCAGCATGCCCGGCAGATACAGCTTTAGTCCATGAACCGGTCAATTCAACAGGATCAGAACCGGGAGAAGTACTGTTTAAAAAGAAATTATCTACAATGATATCACAAATAGCTGTGGTAGGTTCTTTAAAAAGCAAAATACCATCACCACGCAAATTTTGTATACCATAATCATAACCATATAAAGATACTTCGGTAAACAATTCTCCATTATTCATAACCGGATCTTGTCCACCTTTTAAACGATAATAGGGACCACCGGTAAGCATAGCGGAAGTTAACGTTTGATCTGCACCGGTAGGATTACAAATAGCAACACCATTGTCAAAATAACGGACCAGTAATCCATTAGAAAGTTCAGAGTAAGGACCGGTTGGGTATCCCATATTGGTTTCAAACTCGTCGTACCAATAGAACAACCAGTAGGTATCACCACCGGTATAGCCATAATACATATCGAACATCATAGAAGCAGTCAAACCAAAACGAACTTTATTAAAACGGTTTTTACCATTGTAAAAATGCTTTTCAGGGAAATAATCAAAGATAGACATCATCAAGGGTTGTTTACCATTATTCATCCAGGCAATACCATCATCCTTAAACCAGTCCCATGCTACAAATCGTTGAAAACCCTCAAACTGGTGCCCATTAATGACATCATAAAGATCAAACAATACACCACCTGCATTTAATGCCAAAAGGTTTGGCATTGTTGGGGTAAGTTCGGCCATTATCTGATTTTCACGTTCGACAAATTTTCTGGCACCATAGCGCCACTGTTCATTATACCAGTCACTAGAGTGTTCATCTTCATCAGGAACACCGTTTCTATCAATATCAAATTGCCATCCGTCAATATGCAAAGTATAGGTGAAAAAATCATGGTACATTCCATCATACAAACCGGATGCCCAATCTACTTCACGATAATAATTTTCTTCAGCAATATAATCCCATGCATAAATACCATCCACAGTTTTCGCGTATTGTCCAAAATCGGGATAAATACCAGGACCTGGTGAACGAAGCGGGCTAAAAAGTGTATCATTTGCAAAGTGATTGGTACTAATCACAAAACGCTCTTCATTGTCAACTACCAATCGCAAAGTTGTATCATTTTCCACACTTCTGACTTTGATCAAATCGTCACCAATAAAAACATAGCAATATTCTGCAGTAGCTTGCCCTGCATGTATATCCGCAGTTGTAGATACAGTTATATATTCCTGGTTAGGTACAATATCTTCTTTTAAAACACCTCGATAACTTCTCACCATAAAGTAACCAACAGGATCACGATCATTAACACCATTAATACCGGAAGCAAATAAAATCTGATTAGGATTTTGTGCTCGCAGAATAGGTGCCATTATATGTCCACCAAAATCTGTCATTCCATAAATCATCACCATATCATAATCTTTGAGCATCTCGTGACGCACACCATCCTGCAATGATTTGGTTGGATCAACCATGTTAAACATGGCCGTACGCGGATATGGTGGGTTTAAACGATCATAGGATTGCGCCAATATATTGTATGCATGAACCAGTACAAATAATGCCATTATTATGAGGATATATGGTTTTTTCATGATCAATACTCCAACGTATATTATTTAGATATTTTCCAAAATGTATGCAAACTTGATTGTGGTATCATCTTGACCAAGGGTTTAGAAAAAAATTTAAACACTCTTTGCATCAAGCCAACAATCTTGCCAGGCATTTTCGGGTGCCAAACCCATGGAAACATGCCTACCACGACTTCTTTGTCATATCCTATCATACTCAAGTCTGTAAAACCTGCCGATTGAAAAACATTACGAACCAACTTTGGGGTTACAAAATGTTCCAATGCTTCGGGTTTCCAGTAATCAAAAGGAGCCCATGTATTTTTCTCATAACTGCCATATTTTTCAGAAAACCATTTTACCAAACCTGCCACATTAGCATAAGTTGGTATAGACAGAAACAAGCTTCCTTCGGGTTTGAGAACACGATAGAATTCTTTGGCTGCTTTTAACTGATGCGGATAGTGCTCAAAACTATCAAGGCATACAATAAAATCAACCGATTCATCCTGCAAAGGATTGATCTGAGCATCTGCCTGAACAAACTGATGGGTGTCATCTGCAAGTGCACTTAATGTTGGATGAAAAACAAGATCAAGCCCAACATAGTACATTGCATCATCAAAATATCTGGCCAACAAACCCGTACCGCAGCCAACATCAGCTATTACCCTTTTGTCCGTTTTGATACCCAATTTGTCAAAAACTGTTGACAATAGTTCACGGTTCAATTTTCCGGATTGTTCAATAAAGGGTGATGTGACCAGAGCCTTTTCCGTTTCATAAAATTTCTGAATACTCTCTATTTTAGAATCCACTATATCTAATTCTCTCCATGATTAATTCTTGTCAAAACGGATTGCGATAACGCCACAAGATCAACAACCTTAAACAACTGTAAACAAAGAACATAAACCCCTGCACTAACAAACAGGGCTAACAATGTTGCCATCTGGTTTTTTATTGACAACCACAAAACCAGCGTTATTATGACTGTTGAGAACAGCAATTGAACAGTCTTGATAACAAACACTTTCCATGCTTCTGTGGAAGTGAATATATGAATGGATGCCCAAACGACAATAAAAATCAATATAATCCATTCCGTTACTATTGTAGCAAATGCCGCACCACGATAAGATATTACAGGTATAAGTGCAAAGTTCAAAACAAGGTTAATAAAAAGTCCAATAATTTGAAAATATAAAATCTTCTTTTGCTGATTCACTGCAGCATACAGGGAAACAAATAAATAATTCAACATTTGTGCAAACGCAGCAAAAACGAGTATCTTGAGCGAAATGATAGATCCATATAATTCAGGACCTAAAACAGTATTTACAATCCATTCAGCAGACAAAAGAATCACCGGAACCATGGGTATGGAAACCATAAACAAATAGGTCACTCCCTTTAAAAACAATCCGGTCAACTCTATTCTATTTTTATGATGAACGGATAATTGGGGTAACAACCCTGCTGTCAAAACAATAGGTACCAGTGTTGTTAAACTCAGGAATTTATAACTGCCATTGTACCAGCCCACATCCCTGAAATTGGTCATGGCCGAAAGCATCAATATATCGAAATAATTATAACATAATGCCAATAAATTTGACAGACCAAAAGGTAAAGCAGTCAACATGAGTACTTTATTTCTGGGTAACGAATATTGGATACCTGGCTTGAAAAAATGCTTTTGTAGAATAAATGTAATTACAACTAGTTTTACAAGGCTTGCAATTACAAATGAAGAAATAAAAATACGAATATCAAAACCGGCTATTAGAAAAAGAATACCCAGAATTACTGATAAAAATTTGTCAAGGCTCATTCCAAGAGATTCATATTCTATTCTCTCAAATCCTCTGAATACAGAAAAAATATTTTGCGTATAGGAACTAATGATTGATGAAACAGAATATATCAAAATGGTATGAAATGCCGTAACAGTAAAATTACCAACCTGAAGATATAAAAGGAGTAAACCGATTGTAATCAGAACCAGAACTGACTTGATTCCCATAAAAGAATCAAACAATGCTTTGGCAATTTTTCTATGCTTGGAAATCTCTCGTGTTAAAAGAATAGACATGCCCAAATCTGTCAACAAATTGGCAAAGAAACCGACCGTAGTCGCCAGAGAATAAACACCAAAATTTATTACCCCCAGGTACCGGGTAGCAAAAGGAATCAATAAAAAGGCCAACAGCGTATAGATTAAATGACCTATACTGGCAAAGCCGATGTTTTTTTGTAATTGTGCCATATTTTTGAGGTGGTAAAATAAACCTGATTATTAATCTTTGTTACCGGATTCAAGTTTTGAAATCTTGTCTTCCAGCTCCATATTTTTCATTGCCATTTGTTGAACAAATGCACGCAGATCCTGGTTCAGTTTGGTTAATTTGAGGGTAAAATATAGCAACAAAGACATGATAAAAAACAGCCCAATCATTGTCAACGCAGAAGCAGGATACTGCGCTCCCAATATATGAGTTACAAATAACAAAACAGTATTGCTGCTCATCACCAAAACCATACCAATAGATACTGTTAACCATACAAGCCCCAAGGAATCACTGATCTTGCGTGACTTTAACAAGTAAAAAATAAAAATGATGAAAATAATTCCTGCCGCCAGGATAATTAATTTACCCTGTAACGAAATACCTGCATCAGTTATTTGCATTATACTCCCTGTTCATTATTTTCAATATTACTTTTATATATAATTGAAGAATCTGTATTGATATTGGTTTGATGGTTACCATTACCATTGCCATTCCCTATAGAATTTTGAATTTTTCGGGAACCATTCATCCGCTTTTTATTATATACCAGACGTTTACGCAGAATTTGTTTATCAGTAATATCACTCATAACCAGTAACGCAAGAATCATTGCGGGTAAACGCCAATGATTCATCAAAACACCCACCATTCGATAATCAGGCGCAATCAGGTGATATACTAAAATTGCAAGGTATCCCGTTAACGTTGCAGACCCCACATTATAAATGAGCCTGTCTTTTGCGGAAAGCAATTTCAAACCTCCGATCAAGACTATCAGGTGAGCAAGTACAAATAAAAACAGAGCAAACAGTCCCTGTTCAGCTCCTATCAACAAATATGCGTTATGTACTATTCTTAATCCCAGGGTTGCCTGGTCAGCATGATTTCGATAATTGTTCAGTCCCACGCCAAAGACTTTGTTGTCATTAATAATTCTTAGAGCATCTTTGGCAAGGCTCAAACGGCTTTGACTGGCATCTCCTGCCAAAGACTCGGTAGAGCCCTGCATTCTGGCCGAAATATTTCCGCCATATTTTGCCCCCATGAATGCCATAAAAATAATGGCAATTGCAACAAAAGTCAATTTTTGCTGTGTTTTTATCTTTGTACTGTTTAAATCCTTGAGCGTAAACAAGAACATGGCACCTACAAAAGCAAGCCAGGCACCACGGGTGTATGTTGCATACAAAGAGCCTAATGAGAAAATGGTAATAATAACCCAGAGCCATTTCGGTTTTATATTGGTAAAAAAGATAACACGTATGGCAAGGGGGATCAATGTGATCAGATATGCTCCAAATGCATTGGGCACACCAATCAAACCACTGACACGATAGCTGGAATCAATATTAAAGAATGGTAAAGAAACCGGACCTACCTGCCATTGCCAAAAACCTACCGCACTTTGGAATCCCAAGCCCAACAATAAACCCACTACAAAACTCTTGAGCATAGCGCGATCATGCAATCTTGACGCTATTACAAAAAAGATAAGCATGGCTCTTGTGAGATGCACCATCTGGAATCGGAACTCTCCATTGTCATATGCAATGGATTCGCCGGTAAAACTGAGTAAATAAAACAAAAAGATCAATAATTTAACAAAGAATCCCAAAAACCAATATTTTGTACCTTTGCTTTTGTTCGGTGTTAAAAACAACAATAGGTATAACGGAAAATCTACCGGCATGAATACATCAGATCCAATGATCTGACCATTGCGCAGATTACCCACAATCAGTGTAATTCCCTGATTGATGGACAGGAACAATCCCAAAGCAATATATAAAAGTCTAATAAATAAAGTCATAATTGATACAATGTCTTTGTTTGAAACAATTTAAAATACAATTTCAACGCCTTAAATCAATAAAAACAACCTAGAACAACATATCTTTAATTTAAGCGCAATATTTATACCAGATAATAAACCGGTATGATTAGCTTTGCATGAATCCAGAACTGTTAATGTACAATAATTTATGATAATCTCAAATACCTACGTCAAAACAGGTAAGATTAAGCACGCATTTTTAATCGCGATACCAACCAGCTAGCACCCACAAATGCAAAAAGAACCACAAATCCATCAATGGGGATGCGATAGCGTGTTTCAGTAAAAAAGAGAGAATACCCGGCAGATACCGTGAGTATGGGTATCAAATACAAGATCAACAATCGCCAATTTTTTCTTGCAGCCCATATGCCAAATGGCATTAATAACAATATCGGTGTAAAGCTTGCAATAGCAACGATCTGTATTTTTAAACCAGGTACCCTGTCCTTTGAAGATATTCTCGCAATTCCGGGAGACCAAAAATTAATAAATTCCGGTATATAATGCTTGAAAACATATTCATAAGGATAATTCTTTAAAAGATACATCAAGTTAATGCTTCTTCCATCTGCAAATGATTTTAAAACAGCTACACTGCTGTCTGGTTTCTGGTCTTTAATATGCCAAAGATCTGGCTCTAACCAGGGGTGCAGCCATACCATATATCCATCTCCATCTGCTTCCATACTATCCATAAAAACAAGCAATGCCACCCGGTTCACATATTTGGGTGACAAGGGCTGCTCATAATGCACATCAAAAAAATTGGCTATATTTAACTTTTTCACAAAAACTGGTTTGTCCCACCCTCTTTCAAATCCTTGATATACGATTTGCTGATTTTCAGTTTTTACAGTCTCGGATTGTGTGACGAGCTCAATTTCAGATTTTGAATCCCAAATACTTGTTTCCAGTGTATCCTGCCCCACAATCGTTCTTTCGTTAAAACTATTTTCTTTAACATAGATTTTTCTTTTGCCAAAAAATATCAAACCATTATAATAACCACTGTCAGGTATTGATAATTTCTTGTAAGGGTTAAGCGTAAAAAAGTGCGTATTATTTATAAAACAGTCAAGATAACTCTTGTCATCCTGCTCGTAATAATAAAAGGAAAAGTTTTCAACATCCAGCTCTTGCTTTTGAAACGATTTTTCACGTTCAATTTTCCAGAAAACTTGCGAAAACGCCTCTTCCTGTGGAATGAATGCACGTGCGTACTTTATCTCATGAAATACCATATAATTTCTGACCGTCCATGGTATCAGAATTAATACAATACTAGCACTTAATACTAATGCTGCAGTAAATCGTTTTGAAAAAGTTTGTTTACTGAACAAAAAGACCCAAAGCACAAACAAAGGTAATGCTACAACATATACAGGTATAGACAAAACCGCAAAACCCAGCACAATTCCCCCGACTAACATTAACCACATGCGAGGATTTTTAAAATACTCGATAAAGATCCAAACACCCAATACAATAAAAAAAGTAAAAATCTGGGTTGCGTATAATAATCCGGCAATATAAATAAAAAAAGGATATACACCGCCAAACAAGAGCACTCCCCGCGCATAACGTTCCGGCATTAGATTTTTTGCAATCAGATACAGGAACAACAGTGTCAAGAGTCCGAGTATGGATTGAGCAATACGTACGGCAAGGAATGAATGCCCAAACACCGAGTATATACCTGCTAAAAATAAAGGATATACCGGTTCAAGACTGTACTGTTTGTATATATTATAATAATGAAGACCAGGACCAAAGCCCTCGCCTTTAACTATGTGTTGTGCGGCAGTGTCATAATGTATAGTATCAAAAAAGTACCAGCTATTCTCAAGGGTACTTACATAACCAATTCTTAAAATCAGTATAAAAACAGACACAATCAGCACAAAACGCTTTGGGGGCATGTCCCAAATTGCTGCTATTTTTAATAAAAGTTTATTCATTTACAAATGTATATATAATAATAAATGGTTGAATTTGCTCGTTATCCGGTCTGAATTCCGCGGCTATAGTTACGTCCGTATCCAGCCATTGAAAGAGCTGATATCGGTCTTTAACAACTTTGGCATATTTTTTACGTGTATATTTCCACGAAAGCCATTGACGCGTAAAACCATCGGCAATATAGTAATCAAACTCTTTTTTCTTAAATCGATTAATTAACGAGTCTGCAAGTGATTCCTGCTTGGATTGTAATTCCAGCCGGGTTATTTCGTATCCATTTTCCACATTTTCTTCATACAAACCCGGTATATCCGGAGGAAACGCTTCAACTGCAACACGAGAACCTGTAGGTATATTTTGCTGTATCCACGCAACTGCATCTGTACGGGGATCGGTCTTTTGAATCTCATCCAGATAATTCATGGAGCTCACTATTCCCGAAATCACAAGCCCCAACAGCAAACCCGCCAATGCGGAAAATTTGAGCACAGGATTTTTAAACATTTTTTCACTCAGCCAGACCAGTGCAACGGCGCCACTCACTAGCAGAATAGGAATAATTGGCAAAATGTGCCGCATGGCCTTATATGCCAAATGATCAAAATAAAAATACATGGGTAAAATAAAAATCAAAATAAAGACATCTTGCTTTTTATGTCGATACAGTTGGATGCCGATTCCGACAAGAATCAAAATCGTTAAAAATACACCAAATGTTGTGGGAATAGAGTTGGGATAAAACATCCCGAATCCCGGAGACTGGTCACCTGTCCAATAGGATAAAAAACTGCCACCGCTGCCAATCTTGCCAATTTTTTCAAAAGCCTGGTACCGAAACAACCGCGCCATGGTACGCTGAAAATCAATAATAAACATGGGACAAAAAATAAAAAATCCTGCAATGGCAGTTACAATTGCAGTTACTGCTTTAAGGTTAAACAACTTTTTAGAATCAAATGGTTTTCCCCATGCATGGTATATATGCGCATACATCAACGGCAATGCGGTTGGAAACAAACTGTATTTAGCTCCTATTGCTGCAGCAGTCAGTAAAGCTGATAGAAAATAATTACAAGTACTGGGTTGCTGTAATACCTTGACAGCAAAATAGATGGCCAATAATGCAAGAAATGTAGCTGGAACATCCACTGTACAAAAATGAGAATTTCGCACATGCACAAAATTAACGGCAAGCAATGCCGAACTCACCAGTGCAAGTCGGTTGCTATTGAATAATCGTTTCACAATCAGGTAAAGTACAAATACTGATAATACGCCCAGAATCGCTACAAAATAACGTCCCACAAGAAAGAATTCAAAACTATGGTCCTGGTAATATTGCGCGGCCTGGCTAAATCCTGCAATCCTGCCGGTGAGTAATGCAAAAAAAAGGTAAATCCCCATCAAGACAGCTAGTACAAGTGTAAACAAAACAGGATATATGCCGCCCATGAAATAAACATTTGGATCGACAAAGCGGGTATTGAGGAAATGGCCCGCCTGTACAACAAGCTTGACTTCGTCGGGATGGTATTTAAAAGGGGTACCAAAAGATATAGCATAAAACCGAAGAATACCCGCCAGCAATAATATAGCTGCAAGGATTATATGTTCCAGACCAATCTTTTGAACCGATGGCAATTTCATTCACTTACCGTCTGCATAACACTACGTTTGATCTGTGCAATCCGTAACAATGTTAATATGATTGCCAGGGAATTCCGTAACGGATACAACAGAGACATTAATGATGAATGCATCGAGGTCCCGTAAATACGCTGTTCAACTTTGACCGGTACTTCTTTGATATCAAAGCCCACAAGTGACAACATTAACAACACCTGAGTATCCGGAAAATCATGGGGATATTCTTCTGCCAAAAGACGAACAACCTGCTTGTCTAACAATTGCAATCCTGTTGTAACATCTGCGATTTTTTTACCACACAACATTTTCAGTACCAAGCTGAACATCATGATACCCATTTTCCGAAAAATGTTTGTCTGGTAACCCGTGTTGGTCACAAAGCGTGAACCCAGAATTACTTTGTATTTCTTTTCCTGAAACTCTTTCATGAGTACTTTTAAATCTTCAGGACGATGCTGTCCATCTGCATCCATACAGATCACTGCGTCATAATCCTGGTCCTGGGCAATTTTAAAACCGGTCTGCAATGCCGCACCATAGCCCAGATTGATGGGTAACGATACTACTTTAACACCCTTTTCTTTTGCAATCTGTGCAGTTTTATCTTTTGATCCATCGTTAATCACCAGCACTTCTATATCCCAATAATTACCTGCCAAATCATCCATTTCTCCAAATAGCTTTTGCAAAACAGGAGGTAGATTTTTTTCTTCGTTATACGAAGGAATCAAGATTAACAAACGTTTTTTAGGATCTGCCATTATTTTTCCTGTAATTTCTATTTACTTTAAAAAACAAACTTTCATAATCTTTCGTTACCTTGTCCCAACTGAAACGCGCATGTACCCAATCGCTAACCAAATCACGATACTGGGCAACTTTATCAGGATCATCACATAGCCGCTGCATTTGTCGTGTCATATCAGCAATATCATTCATTTTGTAAAAAAGTCCGGCTTCGCCCAATACTTCACGATGCTCAGGCACATCATTGGCCAGCACACAATTGCCATACCCCATACCTTCTACTAACGCCGGGTGTGTACCTCCCACTTCTGTAGCCTGTACATAAAAATAAGCATTACTCTGCAATTCACGATACCCTTGACCAAAGACATACCCGGTAAAAATAATCCGTTTGTCTGATGTATTTTTCAACTGTTTGATGTATTCATTGCTGTAAGGAGCATCTCCTACCATCACCAGTTTCTTGTCGGTTTTTAAATTCTCAAATGCTTTAACCACCCGGTGAGCATTGTTCTCAGGCTCCATTCTGCTGACATAAAGAATATAATCACGAGGCTCAATACCCAGCTCTTTTAAAATATTTCTTGTTTCAACAGGTCCATCCGGTGCGCCATAAGGAATAAATGTAGATGATTTATTAAATTTCTTTTCATAGTAACGCTGTACATCGTGCGCATCCGAAACAATTGCCGTTGGTAAAAAAGTGGCCAAAAATTCAGAGACCTTGTAAAACAACTGCCCAGCCTTGTTCCACTTTTTACGTTTCCATTCCAGTCCATCTACATTCAATACAACGGGTTTACCCATTAATCTTGGAAGTATTGCAAAGGCAGCATTTGCACTGTTACAGATGAAAACCATATCATACTTTACAAAGAAACTGTACAAAGTGCAAACAAGTGTATGGATTACCGTATCAAGGTATTTGTGCCCAATAGTCGGCAAGATCTTGATGCGTACACCTTTGTAATATTCCTGGTCATAATCAATCATATTTGAACGGCCGTAAACCGTAACATCGTGTCCGCGTTTTACCAAACGGGGTGCAAGTTCTTCGGCAAAGGTTTCAAAACCACCATAATTTGCCGGAATGCCACGAATTCCCATAATTGCTATTTTCATTCACTCACCATCACGTCTTCTGGCTCTATCTGCATTTTTTTGCCGGTCCCTTTTTTAAACATTTGCATAAATTCTATTATCAGATCCTTTTTCAGAATCCTTATAGCCATGTAATATATTAAAACAGAAATAATTATTCCAGTTACAAGTACAATAATATCACCAATATGTAAAAATCGCGTCAAAAACAATTTATAGAGTATACCTAAAATAACCATAATTGCGGTTGAAAAGGAACTGATTGATAGCGCTTTTAGAAATTCGATCATTTTTATATTTATCTGCTTATTGGCAATATGTTGTATTATAAAAAATGTCAGTATATAAAATAATGTAAAAGCTGTGGCCGATCCTGTAAGGCCATATTGGGTGCCGAACCACACAACAGCTACAAGTGGTGGGAAATATAACAAATTCCATTTCAACTCAATATCCGGACGCCCACAAGCCATCAGAACGGATCCTTTAATTGAGCCAACCGATTTCAACATGGCCATGGGAACCAAAATGATCAACGGCCATACCATAGGCAGCCACTTTTCTCCCAAAGCGACTAGAATAAATTCTTTTGCAAACACCGCTAGCCCCGCCAATAATGGAAATGTTATCAGTGAGATAAACGTAACGGAGCGCAAAAAGCTGTTTTTGAATCGCGGCAGATCATCCTGCAGTTCAGAGAAAGCAGGAAAAACAACCCGCGCAACTATACCGGATATACGGGTAACCGGCAGTTTAACCAGATTTAACGCCAGACTGTAATAACCCAACATGGCTTTACCCAAAAAACGGCCAATTATGGTAACATCTGTATTGGTTACCAGGTACAAAGCTACATCATTTGCCAATACATTTGAGCTGAATCCCAATACACTTTTAAAATCTTTCCAAGCAAAATATAAACCAGGACGCCACTTGAAAAATATCCAGACCAGTAAAACCGTAAATATATCTCTACCCAGTGTTAGCACCACCAGGCTCCATACACCTGTATTTAAAAACGCCATTATAATAGCCAGAATTCCGCTGGTCAATACCGCACCTGTTTCAATAATGGCAAGTTTTTTAAACATCATTTCTTTGGTGAGCAGGGCTTTTTGCACAATACCCAAACCGCCAATGAAAAAGCCGAGTGACATGGTCCTTACAATAGGTATAACAACCGGTTCTTTATAAAAAAGAGAAAGCGGATAAGCGGCAATATATCCAATTAAGAAGAGCAATGTTCCAAATAAAACACTGCCCCAGAACATTGTAGATAACAAACTATCAGATACAACTTTTTTCTGGATTATAGCTGTACCCAGCCCGCGGTCATTCACCATACCAATTGCTACGGTTATAACGCTTGCCATAGCAACAATCCCGAAATCCTCTTCGGAGATCAATCTGGCAAGTACAAACATGACAACAAGTAACACAAGCTGCATGCTCATTTTTGCAATGCCGGTCCACATGACACCAGATAATGTTTTTTGTTTTAACGACGACATGGGTGAATGTAATGGATTTTTATGAATTTTGCAAAACCAGAAATGATTCGGAGCGGATTAATTCGTCTTTGAGCTTATAGAGAATCACAGGATACTCGCTGTCTTTATACTCGGACACTTTGACATAATTATCATGTATTTCTTTTTCTATAATGCTCCAAAAGCGATAGAATTTTTTCTCGGTATACCCATCCACTACGATGAAGCGGGGTCTTTTCTCTTGGAATTGTTGTTCAAAATCGGGCCAGGCTTGTTTTAAGAATTCAGTAGGATGGGTTTTCCCCATAAAGGGATGTAAAATCCGGGAGACGCCCCAGATCGAACCGCCGCTCATTACCTGGTCATTGGCCTGACTTAATTCATCAAGTTTCTTTGAAACCGCATTAACCGTTTTGGGAGACCATACACTGTTGTATTTGGGACCAATATGTAAGCCTGAAAATGCACCGGAAATAACAAAAGCCACAATCACAATATAGATTCTGACAAATGCGGCCATGGCCTTTTTCTCTCCATAGTATACCAAACGAACTGTGAGATATTTGATTACAAAATAAAGTACAAACATGGTAATTAAAAGCGCCAACAATTGATTAAGACCAGCTACCACCAAACTATAATTCAATATACCAATAATCATAGTGGAAGCCAGATTCAGTACAAACAAGACCTTTAAATCCCATTTTCTTGAAAAGAAATACAATCCAAAACTGGCTACAATAGCACCTAACAACATATAGACGCCCACCCCGGGATAAAACTTCCACATGGCTTTTTGTAAAAAGAAAAAGAAATAATAGCCAACCAGCGCCAGGCCCATAAATTTGAAAAATTCCAAACCGACTTTACGATATACGACCTCAAAATAGACAGAAGCAAGTAAAATTAACGGAGGCAAAAACTCCATAAAATACGATGTATAGAATCCACGTACAAAGGATTGAGCAATGTAAGGTAATGTTACAAAAACAATCCACAAGAGCAGCAAAATATAATTATAGCGTTTTTCCTGAATTGCAGCTTTGATAGTATTTTTATTATTGCTGCCCATAAAGATTCTTACACCTACTGCAAAAGCACCCACCAGGATGTATAGGGTAAAATAAAAGATATGTTCCCATTGGGTAATGGTAATCTGAATATCCTGATTTAATACACGTATACCGCTGCTTTCAGCAACTTGTAACTCTTGCGGCAGTGCTCCAAAAATGTGCAAAATATTAAAATATACCAGGTTTAATGGATTCAATTGTGAAAATAAAACTTCTTGTAAACCCATGGATTGCATAAAAAAGCCGCCAAAGGTCACACAAATAGCCAGGTATCCCAGTATGTATTGAAAGATCAGTGCAGCTTTTTGCCCCGACCTCATATCTTTACGGATTAGAAAATACAATATTATGATTACCGGTAAATAGATTGATAGCTGCCTGGAGTAATAGGCAAGCGCGGAAAACATACCGGCAAGCATCATCCAGCCTGCATTACGAACATTTTGATCGACAGCCCTGAGAACGAAAAAGATACTAATACTCCCTAAAAACACCGCAAGGGTTTCGCTTTTCACAATAACTGACCAAGCCAGAGACAAGGGCAGAAACAGGTACACCGCAGAAGCCAACAAACCGACAATATCATTAAACATTCGTCGGCCAATAAGATACATCATGAATCCTGTGCCCAAAGTTGCAATCATAGGCAGCAGCCTTCCCACCCAATAGTGTACACCAAACACTTTGAACAATAACGCAATGGAAAATACATAAAAAGGCTGACGTGACTCATAATCCACGATGGGAAGCAATCCATCAAGAACCATGCGGGCATCCATCATATGGGCGCCCTCATCAGGGTTGATCCATCTGATATAGAGCAAGCCAATACGTACAAGCAGCCCGGTCAACAGCAAAACAGCAATATATAAAGAATACCGGTTATTTTTTTGTGCATCAAGCATACATTACGTCTCTGAAATTTACCAATTTAATATTATTTTCGTTCAGTGCTTTACGAACAGAGTCAAGGCATAACGCCTCTGTTTCAAGTTGTCTTGAATGATTATAGTTCAAGTTCATTGGATTTTCCGGATCTGCATAACCCGGGTGGCAAATCCAAAGTGTTGTTCCCGGTTTTAACCGGTTTATATATAAATGTAATATCTCTGCTTTATTTGGGGATTGATATAACTCACGAAATTGAATAAAATCAACATCATGAGTTCCTTTTATCGAAAATAACCTTAAAATACAATTTGTTATTCCGAATTCTATTCCATTTTTTATGATTTTTGTAACCGGCATTTTATACAATCGAGAACCGGAATACCTTAAAAAAGGAATACCCAACTCTTTGATAAATTCAACAATCAATCCACGCAATTGGGGCATAAAGTGAATATCATGATGACTGTCTACATGGGTAATATTTAAACCCCATGCATTCAACTGGTTCCATTGTGCAAACAATTCACTTTTAATCGAATCAACATCCAATTGGTTCAATAGTTCTGCTGCAAACAGCTTGTTCTTGCCTTTAAAGAGATGCCTGTCTGAACTACCGCTGATTGGCTTTCCGGATGTCAGGTTAATATGCCAACCCGGAGAGATTTTCGGGTGGTCTTTTAAAAAATTGCAGGCGTTTTCCAAATCACTGCCGTTGGCTGCAATAGATACACTGTTTACTAAGCCATCAGCTATACTTTTAATGGTACCCTGTGTAATAGCCGGGGTAAGTCCAAAATCATCTGCATTGACTATCAGATATGTATCATCGGTCACCCTATTCTCCGAGCTGCTTCCGGAAAATTTCGACCAGTTCATCGATTTTTTCAGATTTATTAAATACCGATGTAATATTATTTCTTGCCTGTAGACCGATATCATTACGGATTTCAGGATTTTCAATCAGGTATTTAAATGCCTGAGCGAGAGCAACCGGATCATTGGGATCAACCAAAAATCCGCTTTTCCCGGATTCAATAACTTCCGGAATTCCAGACACATATGTTGAAACAACCGGCAGTTCCATAGACATAGCTTCTGCAATAACATTGGGAATGCCGTCGCGGTCACCGTTTTTTGCAATTCTGCAAGGTAACGCAAATATATCGGCATTTTGGTAAAGCGCTTTCATTTCCTGATGAGATACCGCACCTAAAAATTCTACTTCCAGTCCCAATTCTAAACATTGCTCATGTAAATCATCCCAAAGTGGTCCTTGCCCGGCAATTTTGCAACGAGCTTTTATTCCCTGTTCTTTGAGTATCTTGCATGCCCGCAACAATACATCAAATCCTTTTTTCTCAACAAGCCTGCCAACTGTAAATATTACCGGGATAGTGTTCTTTTGCTTTGCATCTTGAACAAATTTTTCAACAGCAACGCCATGATAGTTGAGAATCACTTTATCTTTGGGGATATCTTTAATATTTTCAACAATATAATTCTTGTTATATTCCGTACAGGTTAGGACAAACTTTGCATTTTTAACTTTCAACGACAGCAATACCGGTCTTACAAACAAATCCGTAGCATGCGTGGTAAAGCTGAATGGTATATTGCACAGTTTAGAGATCAACATGGCAAAGCTGGTAGCAGCATCGGCAAAATGACCATGAATCAGGTTAAATTGTTTCTTTTTCATGATCCGCGCAAAAGGAACAGCCAGAATAAAATGAATGAACAAATCCTGGCGTACATTGTAGGGTATTTTTTTTCGATCACCTTTGTGCAAAACCAAATATTTAAAAACTGCTCCAAGCACATACCCAGGATTACCATTACGGACAGCAAATGCAAGAGTTTTAAAATATTGAACAGGCCTGCTGAACATAAAAACGAGATGACTTGACAATACATTCAAGGGTTTGGTATAATCTGACAGATATGTGGTCCGGTTTCCCAGTTCACCGGCGTCTTGTACCGGGCTATTGTCACTTTTTCTGAAAAGAGAAAAAATTTCCAGATCAATGTTGCGTGAATACAATCCATCCAATTCGGAAAAGATAAAGGTCTCTGACAAGACTGGAAAATAATTTAAAATAAATGCTACCCTGGCAGCGTTTGTTTCTTTATTCATTATATAATTCTATAAAAAAAATAAATTAACCTTGTACAAGATTAAAACAATCGATATTTATGATTTTTTGAGCGCACCGGCGACAAACCCGGTTGCATGTACAACCAATCCCAACATGATGAGTGGAGATAATAAAATATATAATATAAAATGCTTCAGTGGTGCTTTTCGCAATAATATCCAGCCAATACGGATGAACCTCATAAACGGAATAAGCGGAATGAAAATCGGGTAATTCATCATAAACTGAGCGCGGGACTTGTGCACTTTGCCAGTAGCAGCGGCACCTAGCCCCAGGTGATACTGATTTCGCATCACTACTTTGAATTTGGTACGATTATGATGCGTTACACTCATTCCTTTTAACCAGTATATTGTCTCACCCGCATCCAGTACTTTACGAAAAAACCGGCTGTCACTTCCTTTGACAAACCCATCCAACGGCCCATAGGTTTCAAATATGGAACGGTCAAAACATACATTCACGGTACCTACAGGACCGATTTTAATGCCATCCTTCGTGTTCCAGGAATCAAAAAATTCCAGCAAATAATCAACCGTACCGATTATACTTTTTGGCGTACCGTTCAATACCGGACCAACCAGCAGATTTTTACCATCCTTATGCCCATTAACCATATTCTGAACCCAACCGGGGCTGATGGTACAATCGGTATCTGTAAATGCAATAATATTAGAACCAGCCAGCTCTACTCCCTTGTTGCGGCCCTGTCCGGGATACAAACGTTCTTTTGAACGCACCAGTTCCACCCAGGGAAAACGCTCGCTGATAATAGACGCAGAATTATCAGTACCACTGTCAACAACAATCAACTGGTAATTATAATCTGTTTCCTGCTTTTCAAGCGATTGCAGCATATTTACAATGTAATGCTCGTGATTAAAAGAGGGAATGATTACAGAGATATCCGGTTTTTGGTTCTTGTCAATCGGCATGGGTTCCACTTTCCACCAGTTCTGTCAAAAAATCAGCCATTTCTTCCCAATCGACCTGCTTGTTCTGCTTGCTGATATGGGCCTTCATATCCTGAATCAGTTGACGGTTTATTTCACCATCATTCATAAATTTTTCTACAGCATCTACAATTGCTTTGGGATCATCAGGGGGAATAATAAATCCTGATTCATTCACATCTACAATTTCTTCAAAACAACTCATACGAGTGGCAATTACAGGCACATTCATCGCCAAAGCAATTTGCAATGCCCCGCTTGCAGTAGCAGTAGAATATGGAAAAACAGCCACATCCGATGCGTTGAAATACAATTGCACATCTTCATTGGGCACATAGGCATTTACCCTAACGACTTTATTCTCAAGTCCATAGCTGGCGATTTTTTCTTCAATAACCGTCTCTTCTTCGTGCCAGGCTTCTCCAACGAGTAACAATTTTATATTTTTATATTTGGGTGCCAGTGTTTTCATTGCATCCAGCAACACCGGAACACCTTTATACTTGCGTACAAAACCAAAAAACAGCAGCACCAGATCATCCGGTTCATATCCATATTTTTCACGTTGAGCATCACGATCCGTTTGAGCAGTCTTGAAAAAATCATACTTTGGGTGCCCTTTGACACCAATTCTTGCATTAGGAAGTAATTTCAGCAGGGTATCTTTGACTTCGCCGGAATGGACCAGAAAACAGTCACCTTTACTCAATACAATACGAGTCAAAAAAGTTTTGAGCTTGCTCGATTCATGCTCTACCACATTGTGGCAAACAAATAAAACTTTTGACAACTTGAACCAGTGAATCGCTGCACAGATTGTCCAGTATTGTATAGTCCAAAAAGTGACCCACCAGGGAATAATAACTACATCTGGTTTTGTCTTGCGGATATGCGCAATGATCTTGAACCAAGTCAGTGGATTCATGGAATCCAGCATGTATTCTATACCCTCTTCAGTAAGATATTCTTTACTGGGATCTTTGTCGGTCTCTCCGGGATACAACCACATAGGGTACTGTCGTTTGACAGCACAGAGGGTTACATTGTGTTTTTTTCTAAATTCCCGAAACAAAAGTGTAGTATAGTGCGCAATACCACCACGATACGGATATGTGGGACCTATCATATATATGTTCATTTTACCGTCTTTGCCCAACCGTATCACTCTCCCCTTTTATTGCGAAAACCATCCGATTCCATTTTACGCACACGGTATAAAACATTTTCTATCAATTGGCGATTTGAACCGATAATATCAGCCAGCAAACCAATAACCAGCACCTGAAATCCAACGATCAACAGAACAGCAGCCAGAATCAAAGATTGAATATGCCCCATCCCTGAAACAAAAAAATAAAAATAGAGAAAACGCAAACCAATCAAAAAGCCGCCCATAAACAAAATGCCGCCAATCAGCGAAAACAATTTCATAGGCTCATACATGGCATAAATACGCAGCATGGTAGAAATAGAACGACGTATATACTCTTTATTGCTGCGAAACAACTTGGACTCGCGGGTTTTTTCATTGGTACGGACAGGTACATCGGTAACAATTAAATTCTTTTTGCCGGCCTGAATAATGGTTTCAAGGGTATATGTAAATTGAGATACGATATTCATTCGTAACGCGGCTTCACGTGAAAAAGCACGGAACCCACTGGTTGCATCCGGAACCGAAGTGCCGGATATCTGACGAACAACCAGACTGCCCAGTTTTTGTAATCGCTTTTTCGTCCACGAAAAATGAGCAATTTGGTCCGTTTGCCGATCACCAATCACAATTTCCGCGTTCTTGTCCAGAATCGGTTGAATCAATGCCTGAATATCATCACCGCTGTATTGATTGTCAGCATCGGTATTGACAATGATATCGGCGCCCAGTTTTAAACTGGCATCCATACCGGCATTGAACCCCATAGCAAGGCCTTTATTCTGCGGAAAGCTGACAATATGCTGCACGCCCAATTCACGCGCAACACGTACCGTTTCATCGGTGCTGCCATCATCAATGATCAACAGATCAATTTCATCCACTCCGTCAAGGGATTTGGGAAGATCCGCCAGCGTTTGCGGCAGGGTCTTTTCTTCGTTAAAGCAGGGTATTTGTATGATGAGTTTCATTATTCAATGATCTCTTCAATGTTATAGTCTTCAATTTCATTAGCATGGGTGTAAATGATCATTTCGCCCAGCAGACCTATAGAGATCAACTGAATACCAATGATAAACATAAGCACACCCAGTAAAAGCATGGGACGTCCGGCAATGGGGCCCACACCTAAAATACGATAAATAAATAAATAGATATTGATAATAGCGCCAATCAATGTAAAAATAGCACCCATAAAGCCTAAAAAGTGCAACGGCTTTTTAGAGTACTTGCTGATAAAAATAACACTGAGAAAATCAAGCAAGCGTTTGATATAATTCTTGGGATACAATGATTGTTCAAATTGACCGGGAAGCTGTTCAATGGGTTCTTCAACTACCTTGTATCCCTGGCGGTGGGCCAATACCGGAATAAATGCATTCAATGAGCCATAAAACGGTACATGCTCTAAAACGCCGCGATGCAGAGCCATAACACCACTGTTTATATCATTCAGGCCCACATGGGTCATACGATTGGTCATAGAGTTGAACAATTTGGATACAAACTGATTCAGTTTGGAATCTCTGCGGGGTTCACGCAAGCCCATAACCACATCATTTCCTTCGTCCAGTCTACCCAGCAATTTCAACAAGTCCTTAGGATTGCTACGCACACGGCATGTGAAATACAATATTTGCTCTCCTTCTGCCGCCTTGATTCCGGCATCTAGCACTGCAGATTCACCAAAAGAAGTTCGTAGTTTAACCCGTTTAACAATTACATCCTGCGCTGGCAGATCAGTTATGACTTGCCAGGAGTTGTCTTTGCTGCCATCATCAACATAGATCAGCTCATAATCATCAATATGTTCTGAAAACGTCTGCACAAGCTGGCCGTGTAATTCTGGCAGGTATGCTTCCTGATTAAAAACCGCAACAATTACGGAAATACGTGATGATTTAATCGATTGACTCATTGCACCTTCTCTTTATATTCAAATTTCTTCCGAGACCCGGTGTTAACCACCAACTTGCCTACCAGCCCATAACAGAGGAACTGAAAAGCCGTTGCCCAGAACAGAACGATCAAAGTAATGGGAATATTTAAATTTATTATATCCACATGTCGAAACAACAAATGATACGAACCAAACAACAATACCGCAAAGCCTGACCAGAAACACAACCAGGCAAATCCCGCAAAAAAGCGTACCGGATTTTCCAAATGTTTCATCAGCATACGAATTGTGGTCAGATCCATAATCACCCGAAATGTACGGGTAATATTGTATTTGGATTGTCCATATTGACGTGGATGGTGCCGAACCGGTATTTCATTGATATTTGCACCTTCCATGCGCAAAAGCGCCGGTATAAACCGGTGCAGTTCGCCATACAGAGAAATACTGCGAAGCATGTCTCCGCGAAAGGCTTTTAACGAACAACCCGTATCATGCAACTTTACATTGGTTACAGAACAAATAATCCGGTTTGCAATCTTGGATGGGATTTTCCGCATGATCAGTTTGTCTTTACGGTTCTTGCGCCAACCGCTGACTACATCGAATCCTTCATCCAGGCGCTTCAGCAGAACCGGTATGTCCCGGGGATCATTTTGCAGATCTCCATCCATAGCCACAACGATCTCGCCGCGTGTTGCTTTGAATCCCGCAGCCATTGCAGCAGATTGACCAAAATTGGCCCGAAATAAAATCACCCGCAGTTCTTTATTCTCTTGAGCTAAACGACGTAGAATGTTACGGGTTTCATCAGAACTGCCGTCATCCACAAAGATGACTTCAAAAGACTTGCCGGTACCATCAAGTACTTCTTTGATGATATTCCACAGTCTTTCTGCATTTTCCTCTTCATTATAAAAAGGAACTACAACAGAAAGGTAAGGATTCATATTTTGTGTATTTACGGATTCACTCATTTAGTACGATATCGTTTATTTAAAATTATTACTAATAATATAATAGGCAAAAGGATCAACAACTCTCTGCCTACGCTCATCATGTTGTGCATTGAAAACAGACTTTTTATAAAGCCGGTTGAATCAGAAGCTCGGTGTATATCAGAAAGCACCTCAACCGGAAAAATGAAATACCTGTCTGTAAAAGGCCAGAAAACAGGTGACCCAAAAGGCGGACTTGTATCTTTGGCAATACTGTCCAAAATTATATGACTCACACCAGAGCCAACAAAGAGCCCACTCAAAGACCAGAATTGTTTTTTGCTTTTGCGTCCCATAATCAGGGCAGCAATTAAACCGGCAATGATTACAAAGACAAAACTGTGTGTAAAACCATGGTGATATTTATTCGGTTGACCAATAACATAACCAAATAAAAAATCTATATCCGGTAAGCCGGCCAAAAGAATAGCCACTAGAAAAACAGGGATATTAAATTTCCGCTTCCGGTCCAGGGCGTATACCAATACTCCGCCAAGCGCGTGTCCTACAGGTGATGCCATATATCTATATTCTTAATCCTATCTATCAAGTACTATTAATACATCCATTTCAATTTATTGCGTAAATCGAACAAAATCAATCTTCAACAACATGCCTTTCAAATTCTTCACGATGCTGCTGCCACAAAACATGGTCCCATTTCATATCATCAGCCAGACAGTCACAGGCCGCATTTGCAGTCTCTATGGTATGATGAGTATTATCATGCGCAAACAGCCCTTGCCTCCCAAGCGATATTAAACCCGGTTGCTGTGATACAAATGCATCCAGCTTTTCAAAAGCGAGCTCAAAATTACGGTCATATACAGGATAAACAAAAGGCAATTTTTTTGTAAATGCTTTACGGATTTTTTGAGATACCGGTAAACCAATAGTTTCAAATTCTTTAACAACCTGTTGGGTCAATGTTTCATCCGGCATGTTCCAAAGATCATCACCCACCTGACAGGGAATTTCGCTGCAAATTCCGGTAACACCTTTGGGCTCCGATACGTCACTGTAATTACGATGTTCCGAGATTCTTGAAATATACACACCTGATTCCGGAACATAATGCGCGTCATAGGGAGTAAACTGGTCTGTTTCCAAAAACAAATAATGCAGTACCATACTGCGAAACTTTAGTTTCGAAGCAGCATTCCCAATCTCTGCACTTGCTTCGGGTTTGATCAATCTGCCCAACACAGTAAGCGGTATGGAGGAAAAAATAAAATCACTTTCTTGCCAGCTCTCAGATTTTTCTGTACCATCCACTTTTTCCAAAAGGAGTTTGTTCTTAGCGTCTTTTCCAATTTTAATTTCTTTTACTGATGTGGAAAGCAATATCTCTCCACCCAGTTCCCTCACCTTGTCTGCAAGTTTTTCGCTGATCTCTCCAAATCCCTGAAGCGGATAATAAAATTTGCCCGCCTCACCTTTTTTGATTCCAGGGAGCAACGAGATAATCTTTATCAAAATTTTGCCAACACTGTTTGCCGCAACACGGCGTTGTGCCTGGATGATGGAAATCTCTTCCGGTTCCAAGCCCCATAACTTTTTTGCATAAGGGAAATAAAATGAATTACATACCGTGGGTCCCAAACCATCCATCAAAACATCAGCAAAATTTTCGGGCTGTTGTTTTTTCTTGCGAAACGGTTTAGTCAACATATCTTTGAGCATACCGATGAAAAAACGCGGCGGCATGTGCAGCATCAAGTCTACAGGATTCAGTGGAAATTTAACAAACTTGCCCATTAAACGGATTCTGCCATTTCGGGGGCGTAATTTTAAATCGTCACCCAGCAAGGATTTCAGCTCTGCCATAATCTCGGGTGAGGTTGCAGGATGCAGCCGGTGACTGCCATAATCCATATACAAGCCTTCTTCCTTGAAACTGGCCGCAATTCCACCAACATAAGGTTTTTGTTCTATTACGGTAACTTTCCAATCTGCAACATTACGCTTGAGCAGCCTCATTGCGAGCGCTAGGCCTGCAGGGCCTGCACCCAGTATATATATATTTTTTTCACTATTTGTATTCATTCGTTTCCAACTCGAGTTCTTTATTTTCAACATGTTGAATATCATCTACACTGGATTTTGAGCCGGGCAGGCCTGCAACAAAAAACACAACACCTATCAAAGCCGAAACCCACATAAAGATCAGCTGCAATATTCCATAAACAACCGCACTTTCGGGCTGTACACCAAACCAGCCAAAGAAAACAACAAAACTTGCTTCGCGTATACCATAACCACCAATTGAGGGTATCAATTCCGCAATAAATACCAAAGGAACAACAATCGCAAAACTGTACCAGGGGGCTTCAAATCCTGCAATTGATCGCGCTGCCAAATATCCCGCGGTAATAAAAACGATCTGGTTTAACAAAGAATATATAGCAACCCCGCTCAAAGCACCAGGACGTTTTCTATATCCCTGAAACACCACCAGCATATCGTCAACCGCTTTCCACACTTTTTGAAATGGCATTTTGTCTGTTATTTTGAGGAACAAACTGCGGAAAAACGGAGTCAAAAGCACTATACCTGCAGCAACAAGTAACAATGTCAATACCAGCATGCCCGGCAAGGCATTGCGCAATGCTTCAATATGAGCAGAGGCAATAAAGCTGGCCGCCAAGGCAATTGCCACAGTGATAATTAAACCGGCAAAACGTTCCAAAAGGATTGTTCCCATCAATCCGCCAAGCGAGCATTTCTTATATCGAGCAATAATAATTGCCCGCGCCGCATCGCCACCTCTGCCGCTGGGTAAAAAAGTATTAAAAAATCCACCCGCCATATATCCATGCAATGCTTCCCACAAGGTCATATGATACCCGCTGGTTTTTCCAACATGCACCCAACGTAAAGAACAGGGCAGCATTCGCAACAGGAACACAAAAAAAGCAACCGTTAACACAACATAGTCTACCTGCTTTAAAGCGGATAACACTTCCTGCCAGTTGACTGTTGAAGCGAACCAGACTACAGCAGTTATGGAAATGGCTATCTTAACAAACAGCCAGATTATTCTTTTAAATGGTTTATGTGTTTTCATTTTTTATGTTATGAATACCTTCGCCCGTACTTTTTTGCGTACCGGAAGCTTTTGCTAAACATAAAAGCATGTCTGGTAAATGACATGCTTTTTATAATCTATTTTTGAACAGCGTTGTGGATCTTGACAGTTTGCCGGTGTTTTGATTTAATTTTGGGTGTACTGTATTGTGCTATTTTCCGGTTAATACCATCAGCCATCATACCAATTAACAGAATTTGTAATCCTGAAAACCAGAGCACCATAACACTTGACGAAATCACCTTGCTTGTAAAAAAAGACAAGGTGAATCCATTTGCTTCTTCAATGGCCCAAATAACATCAAAAACAAATTTTACAAATCCCAGACCCAAAGTAAAAAGAGACGCAGGGATAAATATCTTTAAAGGATTAAACAACATGGACAGCCGAATTACCAGGTTGATAAATTCTATAAAATTCCAAGGAACAATCTTTGATTTACCTGAACGGTGATGATAGTTGATGGGTACATATTTAATCTTGTATCCATCACTCAAAAAAGAAACTGTAGAGGTGGTGGTAAAAGAAAATCGATCAGACAAGATGTTAAAATATTGCATAATCAAATCACGACGAAATATCCGTAATCCGGAGTTCAAATCAGGAATGTGTTCGCCTGTCACATAGCTTGCCAGCTTGCGCAGCATCCATTTTGCGGGACGCCTTACCAAAGGTATAGCAACCTTTTCACCTTTTCTGGAGCCTACAACCATATCCGCTTCATCTATGTATTTCAACATTTCAGGTATAAATTCAGCAGGATAGGTATTGTCTGCATCAGTAATGACAATCAACTCATAGTTTGCATACTGAATGCCGAGCTTTAGAGATGCACCATAACCGCGATTTTTCAACTGCTCAATTACTGTCACACCTGTAGACAGGGCTTTTTCTACGGTCTTGTCTACTGAACCATCATCTACAATAATAATCTCATACTCGATGTCAACAGGATCCAGAATTGTTTTAAGATCGTGTACAACCTGTTCTATACCATCTTGTTCATTGTATGCAGGTATTACTACGGAAATACCTTCTTTCATAATCAAATATCCAACTTTAGTTAAGCTCTAATGTTTAAAAGATGTTAAGTTAATATATATTTACTACAGAATCAATATATATTTGCATAATATTATTTATTTACCGGTCAATTTGAAATATAGCTTTCTAAAACGGATAGATTGCTCAAGTCTTGCTTTAAAATCATTCATCTGGCTATAGAATCCCTGCTTCCAGGATCCGGTTTTGATGTGAATTTTAAAAATCTCTCTCTGCCCGGTAGACCAGGCAAATTTATAATCTTCATCACCCACCAGAAAATCAAATTCGTTCTTTTTCTGTTGTATGGCTTCAGTTATTCTCAAAGCCAACACCACCTTGCCGGGACTCAATTTAAAGTAATCGGGATCAAATCCACCCTGGAAATATGATACTTTATTTTTGTGGGTAAATGTACCAATGGCGGCAATAGTCTTTTCCGATGATTGTATGGTATGTATATCTATGTAATCATATTGTTCAAGTGCTTTGATCAGATTTGTAAATCCTTGCCGAATCTGCGGTGTTGGAAAAGCTCCCAACTGGTATTTCTGATGAATTCGTTTTTGGTGTAAATCCATAAACTGTACAAGCGCTTTTATCAGCTCTTCGCCCTTTGAGTGGTGCACATATTCACTCTCAAACTGTCTAAACAAGTTTCGGATCTCATACCGAACAGATTTTGCACGTTTCCCGGACAAGGTGCTTTGAAAATCATCCCAGGATTCGTCAATGGTAATAAAAGGAGCAATACCTTCACTGATGATGCTTACATCATTCCCAAAGGTTTGAATTAATGTGTCACGTTTTGAATATAATACAAAGTCCTCACGTACCAACCGTAGTTCAATGTCATCCCATTGTTTTCGGTTCTGCACAAGCCATTGGGTAAACTGTTGGACAACCTCTTCTTGATACCCGGAATGGGCAATAATGTTCTGAAAATCAACATATTTTAAACATGCAAAACTCAAGCTCTTGAAAGATATTGGCCCAATATGTTGTTTTTGCCATCCCAGGGGGACACATCCAACAAGTTCATTGTTTTCATTATACATTGCCAGAATATACAAATAGGATTGGTTCTCAAAAATTTTCCATGTATAATATTGAAAGACCCAGGTTTGAAAGATAGTCAGATCCTGTACATGGTTTTCAAGGTTTTCCCAATCTGCTTTAAGATCAAGAAATCCCTGTTCTGTATCTATTACTTTAATTTTTAATGGTTGTCCGATATTCATATAATTTTATTTGGTCAATCTTTGGGAATGTCTTTGATTTTTTTAGCGGGAACACCGGCAACTATAGTATACGGTGGAACATCCCGGTTCACAACAGCGCCGGAAGCAATAATGGATTGAGTTCCAATTGTAACCCCCGGTAATATTACAGCATTAGCACCAATCCAAACATCATCTTCTATAACTATAGGGCGGCTGTCATCCGGATATAAACGTGACAATTTCGAAAAATTAGGATCAGATTGCCCCACAATCACCACACCGGTTGCAATAGCTACCCGGTCTCCAATCACAATACTATGTTCTTTCACCCCTTTTTCAGACATTGGAATGATTATATTAACACCAAAATTTATTACAACCTGATCACCAATTTTCACACCGCATTGTCGAAATAATCTGGTCCGTAAAGCGGGATGAGGACAATAAACGGCCATCCATCTTTTTAATTCTGTCCATTGCTGTTTTAAAGTCATTTCTTTTTCCCTTTAAAAACACTAAACAGACGTAACAAACTTGAGGCATATCTTTTAAATAAAACAATTGCCAATGTCTCGCGTCCCTCTCCCTGCATTCGCCTTAGAAACTGCGCCTCTAGACGAACAATATGTTCAGAACCGCTGCCAAAAGCATTCATGGGACGGTAAGGTAAAGCACCCCACCAGAAACCTTCATATCCGATATGTTTTCCCATCATAACAGCATTAGCTGTACCAAAAAACTTGGGAAATGCCAGGTGGTTTACGGGTTTTTCCAAATGTTCTTCTATCATTTTCTTAGCCCGCTTGAAATCTTCTTCCATAGGAAGGGGTTTACCGGCTCGTTTCTGTACATAACCGGGTTCAGCTCCGGCTAAGGGTATTAGCTCAGGCCAACGAGGTACATAACGATGTTCAAGCGTATGGGATTGAAAATCAAAATGCCCGGAATTCTGCATAATCCGCATGGCTTCCCAACTAAGGGGGCGGACCGGGGCTTGCGTTTCATCTTTTTCAGGATGCAAACCCGGTGCAATAAATACTATTGAAGTCATTTCAAATTCTTTTAATAATGGCAGGGCAACATCATGAAGATTTTGAGCACCATCATCAAAAGTGATAACAACACTGTTTTGGGGAGCGAGATCAACTCCTGAAATATGAGAATGTAATGTATTGACATCTATGGTAACATAGCCATTTTTAGCAAGAAAGTTCAGATCACCTCGAAACCGCTCTTGCTCAACAGTGTGATAACAAAATACCGGAATCATTGTGCCTAAAGCTTTGGGTTTTGGAGAGAATACAAACTGCGGCATACCTTTTTTCAATGCCGCATGTATTTCAGGCCAGTTTTTCTCCCATATATTTCGAATATGAGATAACATACGTATCCCTAATTGATTATTTATCTTTTAGATAAAGGTAAGATTTTTTTGAATAAAATTAAACCACTATTTTTAAAAACATTAAAAAGAGTGGTTTTCAATAATTTTAATCAAACAGGGGAGTCAATGTGAATCCTGAAGGTATTCCTGGTGCAACAAGGTCAATATCGCCTGTCGGTTTATGTAAAACAATATACATACTACAGCTGCTTTCCAGGCCATCATTTGATCCCAATTCTACAACACCTGCCGGATAATCTTTGCGAAACAATTCATACTCTACACCGGTATCATCAACAATAAACTCATTTGTAGATGTCCAGGAATTAAGCCAGGCTGGCGGGGTTGGCATTCTTGTATCAAATCCAACAAAAATGGTAGCTTCTGTATTAATCCGATAGCTAAGATATGGATCTGCTGAAATACGTTTATCATCATTGGGAGTTTTTAACCAAACCAATCCCCTGAAATCAGGTGGTATATAAGTTATTACATATTCACGGTCGGTATAAAAAAGATTTCCAACAGAAATCGCTCTGTCTACTACAAAAGGGTGGCCTGTTGAAGAAGTAATATCTGTTATTTCAAATAAACTAAAATCTGTAAAATCCAACACATCCGGGTCGCCGGGAATATCATTCATGATACCATCTATTGTTGTAGGTACTGCTTCATCGGTGATTTCCTGCCCCGGTTCATCCGACCAATTTTCAACAGTAGATGCCCAGGATGCAATCGCACTCAGGTATTCTTCTTCATAGGCTCTGGTGCTCCATATTGAAGCAATACCAGCCGCTCCACGCACAAATTCATCTCTTGCAAATTCAAAATTGGCTTGTGGTTCATCATCTTTATTCCAGAATGTTTCGCCACGGTAAATACCATCCATACTCCAATAGACAAATGGAATACCTTCAACTTTTTGAGAATTACCATCTTCATCAATAATAAAATCTGCTCCCAGGTTGTATGCCTCTATAGGATCAACACTCTTTTCAAGAGCAAACAAGTGTGTATAATCAGGATTAACCTTTTCACCTTCGGATTTCATATATTGAACAACCCATTTGTACCAAAGAGCAACATTACTATTCCAGATACAATTCAATTCCCAACCGGGACTGTAATACACATTGGGATATTCCCACGTAGTTTCAACAATACGTTTCATTATTGCTTTTTGACCATCACGTGCTTCAATGACTTCGGGCGAATTGTTTGTTATATCATAAAAATCCCAGGGATCAGTCAAAGGTCCGGGCCCTTCATCACAGTCACCTGTACAGGCAGCATTAAATGAATACATATAGGGATACTTTACAAGTCCATATCCAAATAGTGAGATACCCACAATAATATCATATTCATATGCTTTCGCAACAATTGCTTCCATCTTGTCATAAAATACCTGTGGGGTATTAATGGCATAATCCCATCTTTCACGCGTAAAGTTTTCAATCATAATCCAAACGTGATTTGCACCATATTCAGCCATTCTGTCTAAATATGTCAGATCAAAATCTTCTACGTGAAAATCATTATCAGGAGGAACAGAACAAACCAGCAATAACGGCTCTCCATTGTATGTCAGATAATTGGGATTTCTCTCCAACACCTTGAGCTGAGCTTGGGCATTGTTGATCAGTGCCGCCAGAATCAGTATCAATACAGTATATAATATTAAATGACTTTTCATATTTCGTATCAACTCTAACTTCATATTATCTCTCCATGGTTCCAATTTATATCAAAGGATATAAGTTGCAATAATACTATTACCATCGATTAATGAGCAATCACTATGCCAGATTCAATAAGCAGCGTTTCCCCAAAAGCCTATTTCTTCAAGTTGCAACATTTTCAGCCCAACAAAAACAACAAGTTAGAGAAGGTAAGCGAAAAATATTTACAGTTTTAAACAGGTAATCCATTTGTTTCTTTATAGGGAATAAATTCGAATAAAAATGTCCCACTCTATTTCAATTCTGTTGCACGTTTGGGCCATTTTTGAAATCGGTATTATTGTCCCTGGAAGTGTTAATACCATACCGAAGATAAAAACCAAATCCGGGTATGGCGGTAAATACAGCGAGCAGAAAAACCGTTATTGATAACAAAAAGCCGGTTTCAATTGGTACACCCATTTTATTTAAAAAGAAAACAAATGCCCCTTCACGAATACCAATTCCACCTACTGCCAGGGGCAGCATGGTAGCCAATGTAACCAAGGGTACTATAATAATCCAATATTTTATACTGAGATCAATTCCAAACGATAACCCCACACACCAGGTAATAGCAATACGACTGAATTGAAAAACAATAGAAACCAGAAAGACTTTGAAAACCTGCACTTTATTGTTTTTAAAATCTATTATAGAATTGTAAATATTGTGCAGCAGGTCAATATATTTTCTAATTTTTTCCGGTTTAATACGGAACTGCTTTAATATCTTTTCAAGTAAAACAATTAAATGCCGTGAAAGGATCAAACCGGTAAACAAAATAAAAATCACACCAACAATAGTTAAAACAAACTGCCAAATATTGTTTATCAGACCAGTCTGTACCGACAAAACACCCAGCAATACTACAAAGATTAGCGACAACACACCCAGCAACCTGTCGACAAAAACTGTTGATACAGATTCCTGGGCATTTCTGATGAATCGTGACATGCTATATGAACGTAATACATCAATCCCCAGACTGGAGGGCAAAAACGTACCAATAAAACTGCTGATGTAATAGATCTTAAAAATCTCATAAAAAGGCACACGGATATTTTTAATACGCAGTAACATTTGCCACTTTAGCGATTTTAAAATCAACTCCACAACCGACGGTACCAAAGCCAGGGCAAGATAACCCAAATGGAGTGTTGACAGACTGTCTTTGGCAGCAGCAAAATCTATTTTGCTGATTAAATACAAAAGAATGGCCCCGCTAAGGGCCACTCTGCCAATCAATTTTAATTGCTTTGAAATTTTTTGCTTCATAAGGCGCTAACTATTCATCCTCATGAAATGCACGGTGAAGGGATTCATCAAGAGAAATTTCAGGATACCAGTTCAACTCTTTGAGTACAAGAGAACCGTCAAACCTTACTTTTTTAAATTTCGGATTTAAACGATAGCGACTCATACCAAACTTGCCTTTTAATGGCGGAATCTTGTTCAGCATTTCAAAACAAAACGCTGCAAGTTTCAACAGTGTGTACGGAAAGGGTATAACAATACTTTTCATTCTCATTGCGCGCAAATAATAATTCAGGTATTGTTTATAAGTAATGGTTTTGGGATCTACAATGTTATAAATTTGCCCAACCGCACGTTCATGCTCTATCAGCCGTGCAATCACTTCACAAGTATTGTATAAATACGTGAGGGGCAATACTTTACTTTCCCAACCAATGGTTACAATCAACTTGCCGCCACCGGCAGAAAATCCCAGGTGCGGAAAAAACATATTACGCCGAGAACCATAAACCAATCCCGGACGAACAATAGTTATTGGAAGCGTTTCTTTTTTCATGCGTTCCTGAACCAGCTTTTCACTCTCGGTCTTGGTATAAGCATAGGGCCCTACCTTTTCAGGGTATGGTTCAATAGGACAAGCTTCATTGATCAAAGCATTATTGGGCACATTGTTGATATCATAAACCGTCAGCGAACTGATGTGAATAAATTTCTTAACTCCCGCTTCTTCAGCAAGGTCAAGCATGTAGCGCGTACCTTCAATAGTTCCTTGCTTTTGTTCTTCAAATGTACCGAATGTGGTTGCACCGGCATGTATAACAACATCCACTCCGTCCATAATACCCTGGAGTGTAGATTTATCTTTCAGGTCTGCGGTAAAGATCTCAACCGGCAATTTATCGAGATATTCCCGATTACTTTGCTGCCTTACCATTGCCTTTACATCATATTTCTTTTCTACAAGCACCTCAACCAAACGGCTGCCCAAAAAACCAGATGCTCCCGTTACTAGGACTTTCATGATGTGCTCCTTTATTTCCAGATTTTTTCAGACAATTCAACAACGCCTCTGGCTTCCGCACCGGTTACCGGAACAGGCCAGTCTTTATCAAGGCTTTCATAAAATGCATGTATCAACGCACCCATACCACCCGCTTCGGAAACGCGTTTCAACGCCAGGCCCACAGTAGTGCCAACAGTGTTTCCAAAAATCTGCATGGATTGTGAGATACTGTCTACACCACGCATCAGTTTTCTTGGCACTTTATAGGTTTTTTGTTTTACAACACTCATGTTTGAAAAATCAGACTTTAGTATCATCTTGGTTCCATACAAAGTCATTCCAAATACATCGGGTTGCGCAGACAAGGACAAGGTTATGTTGGCAGTTGCCAATTGAGATTCAAGCATAATGTTGGCCTGATCTTTTAACCGATCATCAGCATCTTTTCTATAGATAACATTTGCCTTGGTATAACCGCGCAAAAGCTCCAATACCATAGAAGCAGGATGAGGTAACAAGTCCTGCAAAAAATGACCTTTCAGCTGACTTTGCCAAACAGAGTCTAACCCGCCTTCTCCAAGCGTACGTCTCAGATCAAAAGCCATAAATGCGTCGATATGCAAGAGCTCGCCAAATTCATAGCTGTTCACCAGATCTCTTGTTTTAACATAAGAAGGTTCATAGGTCATGTTGTGGTTTACACACAACTTTACATTATTCTCCTCTGCCGCGGCGATCATAGCATCGGCATCTTTGGTAGACACCGCCAGGGGTTTTTCTACCAATACATGCACACCCCGGGACAATGCTTTCACTGCAACATCTTTGTGATATTGTGGTGGAACCAGAACATGAATTACATCCAGTTCTTCGCTTTCAAGCATTTCATCAACCTGGGTATACGCTTTTACTCCCAGTTCCTTTGCCTTGCTTTCCGCAAGTTCTGCATTGGTATCACAAACCGCGGCAAGATACGCCAACGGAGAGGTGCTGATACCATGAATATGAAACCGGGATATATTTCCACAACCTACAATAGCAGATCTCATTTACAGCCCTCTTTTTTTTATTCTTAATAATCCTTCTTTTCAAGAAGGGACAAATAAATTTCTTCCAGTCGCATTACATTGTTTTCAATACTAAATTTCTGACTTTCAATTAATCCCCGTTGCGCCATTTGTATTGCAAGATTGGGGTTATCTATCAATTCAAGAATTCCCTGTGCAAGCAAATCAGGATCTCCCGCGGGAACCAGTTGCGCGCATGGTGGTTCACCGGCAATTTCTGCCAAACCACCAACATGCGAACAAACAGAAGGTAATTCCATTGCCAAAGCTTCAACAAGAACCAGGCCAAAACCTTCATTCAGAGAAGGAATTGCCATTAAATCAAACAGGGTCAAAAGCTCCATAATATCACGCCTAAAACCAACCAGCTTTACATATTCATCAAGCTCCAGTTTACTTACCAACGCTTCAAGTTCCTGCTTTTCGGGACCATCACCCGCAATAACCAGTCTCACCTTGGGATGTTTTGCAACAATAGATTTCATCGACTCTATCAGTACGGCATTGCCCTTTTCTTCACGTAACCGAGTCAGATTTCCGATAATAAAATGATCGGGCAACAACCCCAATTCATGACGCAGATTTGCAACCGACTCTGAATCGCTCTTGACAAATTTCTGCAAATTTACACCATTATAAACTACCTGGATCTTTTTCCTGGGCACATGCCTTCCGGAAACCATAAAATCCTTAACCGCGCCCGATACTGCTACACCGCAGTCGGTTAGTCCTTTTAGCAGTAAATCCGCAACATATTGATGCGGTAAAATTTTAAGAATAGCGTGTTCATGCACTATATTGGGTATTTTTTTCAGTTTCGCTGCAATACGTCCAAAATTTGCTGAACTGTATCCATGCAAATGCAGCAAGTCAATCTTTTCCCAGTCAATCAAACGCATGAGCCCGGTAACATTACCGGGAGAATATTTGCCATTACCCAAAAAGAAAACCGGAATACCCGATTTGCGATAAATCTCACCCGCTGGTTCTTCGGCTTTTAAACCACATGCCATCACATTGAAATGGTCTTTATTAGCATAACGGTGCCAATCACGGATCAGGTAAGCGCAGCTGCTTGGATTCACACCATCCATTGAAAATTTATCAATCACATGAAGAATATTGTATTTGTTATCTGTCACGCTTTTCCTTTACTTTACAATAAATTTCAAGACAGCAGCTAAAAGTGGAACCAGCAATAAAGCAAAAATATTCAATGCTAAGGAATAAATTATACCAAATTTAAACAATTTTTGATGTACATACTGAGCACTCAACGCAACCAACACCATCAGAACCGGTAAAAAGTCTAGCGTGAACCGGTGCGCATTAATCTGATACCAGCCATTATTATGATAAAACAACACGTGTAATATAGCAAGACAAATTGAAATCCAGGCAGCACGGATAATTGCCCTATCTCCCTTTGCCCAAAAGGCAGCAAAAACAAAGGGACTCGCAAAGGTTATGGATGTGCCAAAATGGTCTACATCTACTATACGTAGCAACAAGGGCTGACTGAAATTTACATGAAAGCCCTGTAAAAACAGGTTTATAAAATTAAACGGAACATATGCTATATTGAATAAACCATATTTTTCTATTCGCAATTTCAAAAAAGGAGTAAACTGGATGTACATATAACCGGTATCCAGAGGATTTCCAAAACGCACATAATTGAATCCTAAATATGCAAAAAAGAATACGCCCAGCACAGTAAAAAATGCTGCCATATTGAAAAGTCTGGATTTGTTGGATTTATCTTTACTTTGCTGCCATAAAACGAAAATCATAAACAGTGTACTGTACACCATTAACTGCCGGGATAAAATTGCCATGGCAAGAAACAGACCTGCCAGCCAACCACGTCCTTTTCCAAATCCCTCCCGAATAGATAATAACAAGGCAGAAACAGAAACAATATGTGCAAAGTAATACACTGTTGAAGTATATCTGAGAACCATCCAATAAGCCGTGCCGGTAAAAAAGGCAACCAGCAGCCAGGGAACAAGTTCTTTTTTTACATTTAATCGATTAAAAACGTCTCGCAGTACAAAAATATTGAGTATAGTTAAAATCAAACTGATCCACATAACTTTTGTACCGGCAATACCCAATATAGCAACAAAGGGTAACAAGAGAATAGCAGGCACCGGGGGATAAGGAACATAATACTTGCCATTGTAATACGCGGTATCATATTTCTGGGGGGCAATATCCAAACGACCATGCAAAAAGGCATCAGCCTGGTGCACATAGAAATTTAAATCACCTGTATCATTTTTCAATTGCGGCCAGATTCCTGCTATAAAGACAAAAATCAAAACTGCCAGTAATAAATATTTTTTTTGTATTCCATTTGAACCAGACAATTGCATATTTTACTTTCTGCTTTTCACCACTTTGGCTGGTATTCCTACAGCAATACTGAATTCTGGTACATCCTCTCTTACCACTGCTGATGTACCGATAATTGAATCCCGACCAATGGTTACCCCATCGTTCACTTTGACAGATGCACCCAACCAGACATTGTCTTCAATAGTGATCCCTCTTGAAATCCGTTCCTGCTCTAAAACAGGAACATCTGTACGGTCATAAGTATGCTCACCGCCAATCAGGTAGCAATAGGCTGCAAATAAATTGTTTTTGCCAAGGGTGACCTTGCTTGCCGAGAAAATCTCACAATTGAACCCAATATTGGCATTTTCACCTATTTCTATATCACCGTCTTTGCAGCTGAGTATAGTGTTTCTGCCAATAAATGAACCGGAACCAATGGAAATGCCAGAGTTATTTGTCCCTTTTGCATCTATTAAACAATTATCATCTATATTAACATTATCACCAATGTGTATTTTATGCGGATGACGAAGGATAACATTCATGCCGAAATTGACATTGCGACCGCACGAACCCAGCAAAGACTTGTACAACTTGCTGCGCAGCAACAAGCCGAATGCGCCCGGTACTGCAGTACTGAACATCTGTACCAGCTCATATTTTATCAATGGCCCCAGCCCTTTTTTACCAACCACAAGACTGCTGTATTTCCCGAGCTTGCCCTGAGACTGGTCATGCAGGTCACGTTGAATTCCAATGGGTGCTTGTTCGCTCATGATCATCCACCATTAGTTTGAATTAACAGGTGCCAGGTATCCTTTTTCTATATACCATTCTGCGGTCCGTCGAATACCTTCATCCGGAGTTACCTGGGGTTTATAACCCAGTTCATTCTTTGCTTTTGAACAATCAAAAGCACGATCTTTAACATAAATATCTACACGTCTTCTAAAGATTGGGGGCTGTACTCGCAAGGGTATACAAATTTTTTCGCACACATAGCCGGCAGCATATACCGGCCATAATGGAAATTTTACAATTTTAAGATCTATATTGAGTACATTTGCTATAGTTTCAGCAAACTGTTTCAAGGTTATATAAGGTTCACCGGCAATGATATATGCCTGACCGATAGAATTGGAATTCTCTCCAGCCAGGCGAAATCCTTCAACGATATCGGTAACAAAGGTTAAATGATAAAACGGGTCTTTATTGCCAAGCATCAGGAATCTTTTTTTCTGCACCATCCTGTACAGTTTTAACATTCTCAAATCACCCGGGCCATAAATACCGGTAGGACGAACTATGGTAACCGGCAGATTCTTTTCCTTGTAATATTGCATAGCCAGGGCTTCGGCTTCAACTTTGGTGATCTGATAAATATCTCCCGGTTTCAGGGGAGCATTTTCATCTGCAGGGGGATTATCAACATGTCCATGTACACCTACGGTGCTGCAATACACAACTCGTTCCACATTGTGTTTCAGGACTGCATCAAAAATATAGCGGGTGCCGGTTACATTTACATCTCTATAAACCTGATCCGGTTCATTTGCGGAACGATAAAATGCAGCAATATGATACACAACATCAACACCTTTTACCGCGTTCTCTACATCGGCCTGATTCAAGAGATCGCCAGATACCAGTTCAACATCCAGATCATTCAGTTCCTTGGTATTGCTGGTAGAACGCACCATAGCCCGGACTGTATAGCCATGTTCAAGGAGATTTTTAACCATATAACTTCCGGTAAACCCGGAAGCACCGGTAACCAGTGCAAGCTTGCTCATCTCGTTCCTTTTTATCTATGCGGGGATATATACCGCTTTGGTTTCGTTAATTTCAGATTCAATCCGTTTTTCATCCCAGCTCAGCTCTTTGGCCATTAAATCGGCACAAGCTTTCAGAGCTTTATCGGATGGCTGTTCACCGCTGCCAAGATCGGTCCTGCGAAGCACTACATCAGACAATTTCTGTGCACTCTCTTTGCGTACCGCATAAACTACCTGGGCTTTAATAACATGTGAATCCGCATCTACAGGTTCGGCAAGATCCGCATCATTTTTCACCAAATCAATAATTTCACTGTAACGCGTTCCGTAATTGTATAACAAGGATTCAAAAACCGTTTCAGACAATCCGTGTTCAGTTTTTTGCTCAAAAAATGTTTTTACATTATTAATAATTCCGCCTGTCAACGGCGTTTCTCGTGTTGAAAAGGCTTTCTTGTTTGTACCCAGCTTGCCGGTAACCTGGTCCATTACTTTTTCCGCAACATCACGAGCAGTAGTATATTTAACACCCACAACATTAATCAAACCTTTTAAACCGGTTTCATTTTCAGAGTCAAAAACACGATAATGACCCAGTAATTTTACATCCTGGCCTGGTACCGGCTCTTCAGCAAGGGGCAATACTCCGCCGTTGAAAAAGGTCACATCATCTCTTGAAAGATTGATCTCTGGCATAATATCGTTCAATTCGGCAATAAAGTCCTGAATATCTGACTCGCTAACACGATATTCATCAGGCTTGCCATCATAAGGCAGATGTGTAGTGCCTACTACCGTATAATCCCGCCAGGGCGTAATAAACAATTGACGTCTCTTGCTGCGTTCCTTTTTAACGCCCTTTTCATAAACAATCTTGCTGGTAATACCCAGTGCGGTATCTGAATTGATTTTGCGTTTTATTATCAAATTGATGGCTTTAGAAAGGATAAATTTTTCGGGTTTACGGTCACCCAGCAACTCATTCATGGTATTGGTCCAGGGTCCTGCTGTGGTAATAACCTGTTTGGCATTAACCTTGAGCTCCATTCCGTTCAACCGATCAATGGCACAAACACCGGTTATGGCATCATTTTCTTTAATAAAATCAGTAACCTGAACATAATTTACAGCAACTGCACCCTTTTCAGCAGCAGAACTTGTAAAGGCAAGTGCAAGCCGTTCGGTATTGTACGCCTGTCCGTCGTACCAGCAGGCAGCGCCGGTAAAATGATCATCGGTTAATTTAGGCATCATGGCAGCCGCTTCTGACCGGGAGATAACTTTACAATTGGGTAAATGACGCTCAGAATCGACACCGCTGTTACGGTTAAAACTAAGGATATCATTCACAAGCATCCCCGCCCACATAACGTGCTTGCTCTTCATGGTCAAACCATAAGTAGGCATTACGCTCTGTAACGGCTGCACAAGATGGGGAGCAATTGTTAACATGATCTTTCGTTCACGCACGGATTCAAGAACACGCTTAATATCAAGGGATTGAAGATATCGAAGACCACCGTGAATGATTTTTAAACTGTTTGCAGATGTATTTGAAGCAAAATCATCTTTTTCAAGCAATGCAACCTTGTAACCACGAGAAACCGCTTCCCATGCCATAGCGGCACCATACATTCCTCCACCAACAATGATCACGTCAAAAGGCTGGTCTAGTGCTTCTATATCTCTTTTAATCATGCATCCCCTACTTTTTTATCGAATCTATAGGTTACAGGATTTCCAAAAAATCGGGTGAATCCCAGTTTTCCCCAAAACCGCTCTAATTTAAAAGTCATTCGGGGAGCGTTAACAAGCCTGTAAACAGCTACAGGCAGGAAAAAACTTTTCAACTTTACAATCGGTTCAAAATCAAGCGCCATAAACTCATTGGCAACGGTTTTGGATGCGAATCCACGGTAACTCTGAACACGTGGAATAAGGATCCGGGCAAGCTTTCTCATAATACGTTCAAAAATTGAAAAACTCCAATACGCGGGGAAATCAAGACAAACCGCATTTGATGACACCCTGCACAACTCCTTGATCATGAGTTTCCAGTCGATTACATGCATCAAAACCCGGGAAGAAACTACAGCATCAAATGCCCCATCTTTAAAACAAAGATGATGTGCATCGCAAACAACAACATCAAAATAGATATGATCTTCTTTGGCTAAATCCCGAGCATTTTTCAACATCTCGAACGAAGCATCACTTGCCACTACGCGCCCGCGTTTTGCAAATTTAGCAGCAATTTTACCCGTACCTGCCCCTACATCCAACATACGGTCAAATTTTGGCAATAATTTGGTATATAATTCAATTTCATAACTTTTTAAGAACGTCCCAAATCCCTTGCCAAATCGGTCCTGCTCATAATCACTTGCAAATTTCTTGTCTGCATAAAGGGAATAGCTATAATGTTTTTTTGATAATTTACTCAAACCCACCTCATATCAATATGTGCCATTCAGGGCCAATTTTATAACTTTATCAGTTTTTTTCAAATAATCTTCATAACTGTACTTTTCATCTGCCAGTTTT
The DNA here is from genome assembly GCA_963693055.1 of bacterium. Classification (GTDB taxonomy): domain Bacteria; phylum Zhuqueibacterota; class Zhuqueibacteria; order Residuimicrobiales; family Krinioviventaceae. The sequence continues at coordinate 932,529 of OY843751.1, read as the reverse complement.
CTTGCCAACGATACCATCTCTGCTTTGCGGTCTGCATCATTCATGATGCCTACAATACCTTTGGCAAAACTTTCAGGATCGGTTTCTGTAAGTACTGAAACCGAATCATCAAGAATTTGTGTATGTGTTATATGCCGCGTTGCCACAATGGGCTTGCCGGAACGAAGATAAGAATATATTTTCAAGGGTGAATTGTTGCCCTTTAACCTTGGCGAAACCAGCACTTCTGCTATATCCACAAACGCGGGTATTACCTGGGGCTGTACAAATCCGGTAAAAACAAACCAGGGAGCTAAACCCAAATTCTCTACAAGATCTTTGTATTTTCGGTTTTGCTCTTCGTGCCCCCCTACCAGTACAAAACGGACATCGCTTCCCATAATATCAATAACATGCTTGGCGCTTTTGATAAACAGATCAAGCCCCTGATAAGGTTCAAATGTACCATAATACAGTACAATGCGTTTATCGATTAATCCATACTTTTCTCGCAGCTCTTCCTTAATCTGCATATCCGGAGGAAAAACAATGCTATTATCCGCAACATTTTCAATCAAAAGACTTGGCTTTTCGGGGAAATGTTCTTCAACATAATATTGCAATTCAGGACAGATAGTTATAACTGATTTTGCATTGCGAATGGTGTATCTCTCCAGCCAGTCAAATACACTGAGAATAGGTTTAAAACTGGTAAATTTAAAATTAATCAACTGTTGCGGTAAAGATGAGTGCATATCATACAAATGAGGGACTTTGAACATTTTTGCAAAAAGTGCCCCCCAAAAACTGGCTTCTTCATGCGTATGTACAAGATCATATTTATTTTTGATCAATAAACGCAATGTATGAAATACCATAAACACATCAAGAAACAATTTGGTTTTTGAAGGACCAACTTTGATCTTTTTCACAAAAGGGATCCGGGTGGAACGATGAATCGTCAAACCATCAATTGGGATATCCTGGCCGATATGATAAGTTAAAAGGTCAACTTTATGTCCCAATGTAGAAAGCGCTTTAATTCTATGTAATACACTAAAAGGCGTGCCTCTGGGTTGGAACCAGGGCTGTGGCGCCAGCATTAATATCTTTAACTTTTTGGGATTATTATCTTTAATTAGAGTTGTCATTTGTATTATGCTTTCAAAATCTCTGTATGATCATTCCGCGCCATACCCACTCAATACTACAAAAAAAGTACGAAATAATATTTTCATATCAAGCAGCAAAGACCAACTATCTATATATTCCAGATCCATTTTCATCCACTGATCAAAAGAGAGTTTGTTTCTTCCGCTAACCTGCCATATACAGGTAATACCGGGTTTTAAACTCAAACGTCTACGCTGCCAGATCTGGTAATTATCAACTTCACTGGGTATTGGGGGACGCGGCCCCACAATACTCATATCCCCTTTTAAAACATTCAACAACTGTGGATATTCATCCAAGCTGGTTTTACGAATGAATGCCCCAACAAGCGTAATACGGGGATCTTTTTTAATTTTAAAAACCGGACCATCCATTTCGTTCTGATCCATCAGTTCTTCTTTAATTTCTTCAGCATTTACCACCATAGACCGGAACTTGTATAAAGTAAACTTGCGGCCTTTTAAGCCGCTGCGTTCCTGTTTGAAAAAAACAGGGCCGGGTGATGTTAATTTTATAAGTAATGCAATAAGCAACAAAATCGGCGACATGATAAGCAGAACAGTTGCAGATACAAAAATATCAATCATGCGTTTTATAAACAATTGCCATTCTTTCGCCTGAAATGTCTGAAACTCTACCAGCGGAAATCCATTAAAATCTGACAGTTTGGTACGGGCAAAGTTTAAATTGTAAAAGTCCAGAGATAACGAAGTATTGATTCCTACTTCTTCACAGGCTAGAATTGCTTCCTCGATTAAAGGCAGCCAGTGACGGGGCACAACAAAAATCACCCTGTCAATAACAATTTGATTGATAATAAACGGAATATCTTTAATCTTGCCAATGACACGATATCCGTTAATTTCTTTTCCATAAAGCTCATGGTCATCATCAATCAGTCCGACTATATTGAGCCCCCATGTGGAATGCTGTTGAACAGCTTCAATAAATTCCAAAGCCCGCTGTCCGGTTCCAACAATGAGCAGATTCTCCTGATTATATCCTTTAGAATGCGCATTATCCATGATTTTTATAATGGCCAGCTTGTCAAGCAGGATCAATATATAAGCTGTGGTTGCATAAACACCAAAGAACAGACGACTGGTCATTTCAAGCTTCATTAAAAACACAAAGTTACCTGAAGCCAAGGTGGCCCACAAACCAGATATAACAACAAGCCCCATCATTCTTGCAAATGAGCGGGTCCTGTAGCCTTGGTATAAACCATAAATGGATAGAATGATTACCCAAATCAAAGGAAAGCCGAGAAACATCATCCAATAATTTTCGGCGTAATTTAAAAATCCGGTCCAAGTGGCACTATCCGCATAAGCTTTAATGCTCAGATTTGCAATATCTCGGATAAATTCATCCAGAAAATATGCTATGGGGAAAGCTAAAAGAAGGACAAAAAAATCTATGACCTTCATTACATTTCCGAGAAATCTTTCCTTTTCAGAGACCATACAACTTGCCCAAAAATATTAAATACCTAATAAACCTCTTTAAACCACCGCACAAACAGCTCTATCCCCTCCTCAATCTGGACATTGGGTTTATAATCCAATTCCTTTCCGGCCTTGCTGATATCTGCATAAGTGATGGGTACGTCTCCGGGCTGTGCCGGCATAAACTCTAAATTTGCTTTTATCCCCAAATTATTCTGAATCAAATCGATAAGATACATCAATTCAACAGTATTAGACTCGCCTAAATTGTAAATTCCATAACCATTGCAATTTTCCATGGCACCGGTTATGCCTTGAATAATATCCTGAATATAGGTGTAATCACGTTTACTTTTACCATGTGCAAAAACAGGAATGGTTTTGCCCTCATGTATCAATTTCGCAAATTTGTGAATAGCCATATCGGGACGCTGTCTTGGTCCATAAACCGTAAAAAAGCGCAAACAATTGACAGATATATTGTACAAGTGATGGTAGGTATAGCAAACCAGCTCACCCGCTTTTTTGGTGGCGGCGTAAGGAGATACGGGATTGTCTACACTGTCGCTTTCAGCAAAAGGTACTTTTTCATTTGCACCGTAAACCGATGAAGAAGATGCAAAGACAAATTTTTTAATATCATGTATTCTGCACTGTTCTAACAGATTCATGGTGCCTTGTACATTCACTCTTTCATAGAGCAGGGGCTCCTGGATCGATGGACGAACGCCAGCGCGCGCGGCAAGGTGGACAATTATATCGAACGAGTGTTCATTAAACAATTGGGTTAATAGCTCGTTATCCAGAATTTCTCCTTCAACAAGCTGATAAGAACTGCTTTTAAGTGCAGCTTTAATATTATTTCGTTTTATGGAAGGATCATAATAATCGTTAAAACTGTCCAGACATACGATTTGATGATTATTGGCAATTAACTTTTCAACAAGATGAGAACCAATAAACCCAGCCCCTCCGGTAACCAAAACCTTCATTTGTGTTCCTTTATTGAAAATTTAATAATGATAATAGCTATATGTATCGTTCACCAATGCGTTTTCTGTTCCGTTCAGCACAACTCCTATAACGTTCACATTTACATTATTAAAGACTTCAAGTTTTTCTTGTGCCACTTTACGGTTGGTCTGGCCAGACTTTACTACTACGGCAACAGCGTCCACCTGGGTGCCTATTACAACACCATCTGTAGCGGCTTCCAATGGCGGTGCGTCAAATAAAATAAAGTCAAATTTACGTCTTGCTTCATCCAGAAAGCGTTTCATTTGCGGTGATCCCAACAATTCTGAAGGATTAGGGATCATGGAGCCACAACTGATGATCGACAGATTCGGAACATGGGTTTGCTGTACAACACTGGACAATGCAACACGATTGTTCAGATAATTCGTAAAACCCGGTTCCTTGTTCATTCCAAAAGTATTGTGCAAAACACCTCGCCGTAAATCTGCGTCAACAAGCAGGGTATTGGTACGCTGCTGCGCGAGAATAATTGCAAGGTTACTGGCAGTAAATGACTTGCCCTCTTCAGGACTTATACTGGTAATCAAAAGCGTGTGAATTCTACCAGTTTGCTTTGAAAACATTAAATGGGTACGCAATGCCCGATAAGACTCTCCAATAGGTGTTGGAGAATAATCGTGCGTTACCAATTGCCGGTCAATTTGTTTGGCCTTTTCAAAATCTTCAAAATCATCAATATCTTTAAACTTTACAATGGGTATAGCTCCCAAAACCGGCAAGCGGAGCTGTTTTTCCACATCGTTAAAAGTGCGGATCTTGTTATCCAGCACTTCCAAAAGAATAGACAGAATAATACCCAAAAGCATGCCCAAGCCACCACCTAACAAAACGCGTGACATTTTACTGGGATTAATGGGTCTACTGGGTTTGATAGCCGGATCCAGAATCTGAATTTCGCTTTCTTCAACAGCATTTGAAATATCAATTTTCTGCAATTCCTGGAACAGATAGGAATAAAGTTCTTCATTAATTTTCTTTTTACGCTCAAGCTCCATATAACGATAACGGTCAGCCGGCAGTGATTGTAATTGTGCCTGTATAGCTTCACGTTCGGTTCTATATCGGGATTCACGTTTTGCCAAAGTATTGCGATAATTGGAAGTAAATTCTATAATCTCTTCCTGTGTATCAGTTATTTTTTCTTTGATATCTGCAATTTCGGGATGGCTGGGAGAATACTGATCAAGTAAACGGGCATATTGACTTTGCTCGGTTTGCAATTGCTGCCGCAGTAACGCCATTTTGGTTTCATTAGCAAAAATTTCATTATTTAAAATTTCATTAATTACAAAACGACGATATTGCTCAGGGTCAGGTTCCTGGTCTGATTTATTCAAACGATCAAGATAATCAGACAATTGGGTACGAATACGTGGCAGTTCATCAACTGCACGATCGTATTCAGTCAGCTTGTCCAATAAGCGCTGCTCTTCACGATCCAGAGAAAAGGGGTATTTGGAAGTAAAACTTCGTAACTGCGCTTCAATCTGGTTTACTTTGGCTTCTGCGGCTGCAAGCTGCTTCTCATAAACATCCTGCTTTGTATTTACCCCTCTTGATTTAAGACGTAAACTCTCTTCAACATAACCTGCGGCTATTCTGTTCAATCTATATGGCAATGCTTCAGGATCAGCACCTTCCATTTGGAGCTGCATAATGGTACCTTTTTTGTATGTAGACACCTTGAGCTCCCTTGTCAACTCTCGAACTGCCATGTCCATACCGATCACTTTGAATCGAATGGATTTGGGGAGTTCAACAACATCGGGCTGCAACTGAAAAGTAATACCATTAACAGAGCGCGATGCCGCTACCAGATCCCAAACATTAGCACTATCTACAATGCTTGTTCCCAAAGAATCCTGAAATACCAGGTTATAGGCACCTGTCTCATTTATGGCAATTTCATATCTACCCATTTGGGGTGAATTGGAAGTTGAATACTGATTAAAAACTTTATCATAATTTTTTATCGACTTGTCTTCCAAAACAATTGCCATACCTAACCGGGAAGCCAGACGGATTCTGAAAGCACGGCTATTCACTTCACCTAACCGTTCGTCATTCCAAAAAGGACCGTCATTCATCTCTAAATCACGCACCTGAAGTAAAACGCGTGCTCTATAAATAGGTACCTGATTCAGTGCATTCCAATAAAAAGGAACGGACACAATAATGGTCAACAAAACAATAATCCATTTTCTTTTCCAAACACCTTTTAGGTATTTTTGAAAATCAATTTGCGACCCATCTTCCTGGTCTAATAGCGGTTGTATATTATCAAATTCTTCCATAATAATTTCTATATTATATTATTGATTGATGAGTGACAAGTACAATACGATCAAATTCATACCAAATTGAAAATATTGAAGCATACTTCTAAATGTTGGCCTGTTAGAACGTGGAACAACAATTTCATCTCCTGATTGTACACCCAATTCATATATAGAAGTTCCACTGTAAACAGCGTCAATAAAATCTTTGAAAATAATTTCATCTTTACGCAAGATAAACATATTTTCAAGAGCAGATACACCATCTAACCCGCCTACAAGACCACCGGTTTTCCGGATCATATCCCAAATTGTTGTATCAAGGCTAAAGCGATACATACCCGGATGTGAAAACTCGCCACGCATGGTTACACGAATTAACGGACGAACGATGATCATCGGTTCATGCACATAGGGCTTTAATGTTTCATTCATTAGTGAAGTAATTTCAGCATTACTCAAATCTGCAATTTTTAATTTACCTAGTGTGAAGAAATCGACTTCTCCAAAACCGTTGATAACAAAAATCTTGTCGTGAAAATTTGAAATAAACTGATCTCTTGATGGAGCTGCTCCACGGTCATATACATACAAATGGATAGCATCACCAGGACCCAGAATATAATTATCAATATTAAACCGAACTTCAGGATCAATTTGCACTTCTGTATCAGTATCCGGCCCGGTAAAAGGCTCTAATTCAGCTTCCTGGGCGTGTAAAGTCGTTGACAAAAAGAAAACCGTGAATAAAACAGGAATAATTTTTTTTAACACTGTTGTCATTTCTCCACCATTTGTTGAATACCAAGATTTATCTGGAACGGTAATAACGATATCGTTTCGATTTATTTTGCAGTCCCATTCGTTTTAGCATACTTTTGAGTTTAAAAGCACCAATTTTTGTAAATCCAAACCGATCTGAGTTCAGTTGTTTTTTAATACCCCAAAATCCAATCATAGGGTCATCAACAATGATTTTTTTAATCTTTTCAGAAACGGGAAGTTCCGCATCGTTCACTTCCTGCTGGCGTTTGGCAAATGAAGGTACCTTTTTGTTAACGGAATTCATTTCTGCCTTGGGCTGATACTCTTCAACCAGAGCTTCTTCAGCCTGGTCTTGCGCACCATTAAAGGAAGCATTTATTGCAATACCCCTGCAGAAATCAAAATCATCAATTGCCTCTTCCAGAGAATCATAACTGGTTAGAATGCGGTTAAACTCGAGCATTTCAAATACTTCATACACATCGGGAGTCATCTGGGTGATTTTTAAATCCCCACCGCTCTCTCGTAATCCCCTTATTTCACCAACAAAGACACCCCAACCGGCGCTGCTGACATAGTGCACTCCACCCAAATCTACAATAAACTGATTGCTGCCACGGCTCATTTCTTCTGCAATGGCTTTTTGCAAGTCAGGTGATGTGGTTGTGTCAATATACCCTTTAACACGTAAAAGTGTAATATCTTTTAACGCACCAATTTTATGTACACTTTTTTCAATGCCTTCCATGCAAAACCTTTAAATTATTCTCTTAACATTCCAAACTTGCTTTAATTTTGCAAAGTTGGTGCCAATAACGTACAATATTACAATATGTTTATTTTGTTTTTAAATAAAAATCATATTGTTTATAATAAACTTATGTCCTATTAGAACAACTAAAAATTATCAAAAATTCTTTAGGCATAAAAATGCCGCTCCACATCGAAATCTTTGTTAAAGCTCGAAACAAGGTGTCCCAAGTTGTAACAATAACAGACAGACGAAAACTCGTCATAGGAACGGCTCATTTATATTATTTTTTGGATTGAATGATCTGAGAATACGAATTCATATACTTATCTGCTGCTATCTGCCATGAGAAATCCGCACTCATTGCACGTACCATCAAATCTTTCCATTTCTTCTGGTCTTTATAAACGTCTAGAGCACTTTTGATTGCCTTAACCATCTCGTCTGAATCATAAGACTCGAAAACAAATCCGTTACCATTTTCAGGATCACTCTGATAATCCGAAATACTATCAGCCAAACCACCCGTTTTTCTAACTACGGGAATGGTGCCATATTTCAGGCTATACATCTGGTTCAAACCACTTGGCTCATAACGTGACGGCATGAGGAAAATATCACTACCAGCTTCTATCAGGTGTGCCAAATCATTATCAAACGTCAGAAACAACGCTACATTCTTTTTATATTTTGAAGCAATATCTGAAAGTTGCTTTTGATAATTTTCATCGCCAGTACCCAGAATCACCATTCTTGCATCTGCGGAAACAATATCTTTTACCGCATCAATAATAAGGTCAAATCCTTTTTGCTCAGCAATACGAGACACAATGCCAATAAGTGGTTTTTCAGGATCACCTTTAAATTCACATTTATCAAGCAATAATTTTTTATTTTCTAACTTGCCATCAAGATCTTCTTTGGTATACTTTTGTTCAAGAGTAGCATCTTTTTCAGGATCCCATTCGGAATAATCTACACCGTTCAAAATGCCTTCAAAACTGTCTTTGCGTTTTTCCAGAAATTCCTGCATACCCGCGCCAATCTCAGGATCTGTCAACACTTCATTTGCATAAGTCGGGCTAACAGTAGTAATACGATCAGCTGTTAAAATACCGGCTTTGAGAAAATTGATACCATCAAAATATTTAATATCTTCTAATGCACCATCAGTGATGCCAGATTCGCCCATCTGCTCCAGAGCATCCATTGAAAAACCACCCTGATACGCCATATTATGGATTGATAAAACTGTGCGGCATGATGACGCAAAAGATTCAGAACTATATTCGTTTTTTAAATACCAGGGAATCAATGCCGTCTGCCAGTCATTACAATGTATAATTTGAGGCTCCCAATGCAGCAGCTTTATTGTTTCCAATACAGACTTGCAAAATAACGCAAAGCGCTCGGGATTATCGGGAAAATCTTTATTCGTTTTGGGATCTACATACAAATCATCACGATTATAATACGGGGGATACTCTATAAAATATACCTGCACTTTAGAATCCGGAATAAATGCAGATTTTGCACTTGCTATATGCTCAGTCTCTCCCATCTGAATTTTAATTTGTTTTAACCGAATAACTTCTCTTAACACATAACGGCGATCACTAATAGTTCCGTATTTTGGCATCATTACACGGATATCATGCCCCATTTCCAATAGTGCCTTGGGTAACGCGCTCGAAACATCTGCAAGCCCACCGGTTTTAGCAAATGGTGCTACTTCAGAAGACAAGTATAATATTCTTAGCCGTTTTTTCATGAGATTACCTATTGTTTATCAATGAATGGAAATTCAAAAACAAGAAACGGAACACTTCCGCATCTACTAATTTAAAAAAATTTGTAACAAAATCAATAAAAAAGGGTAACCAAAGTTACCCTTTTGTAATTCCAGATTAATGATAAAAATATTTTATTTTTTTATAAACGTGACATATAGGTTTGTGCCCGTGAAACAAATTCACTGTCAGGATAATTTGAGATCAATTTCTCAAATTCAGTTCTTGATCTTTGCTTGTCACCCAATCGCAAATAACATAATCCCAGTTTCAATTGTGCATCATCAATCTTGTTGGATTCTCCATACATGAATACTTTTTGGAATTCAAGAATAGCCTGGTTATAATCGCTTAACGCGTAATAACATTCACCTTTCCAATACTGGCAATTGTCAACCAGAGTATTTGTAGCATTTTGTGCCAACATGACATCAAACTGTTGTATCGCTGTACGGTAATTTCTTGTACGATAATTGTTCAAAGCCTGTTCATACTGACCTTTAAAACTACCGGTTGCAGAACCAGAACTTGGCAATGTACCACCATTTTGCGCAAGTTGAGTTTGCAGTTCCTGAATACGGCGTTCACGTTCGGCAATGTCTGCTTTCAGATTTGACATTTCAATATCTTTACGCTGCGCTTCATCTTCCAGATAATTGACCTGTTCTTCAAGATTACCGCTGGGTCTTGTAGAAACATTGGTACTTTCTGCGTATTCCGATTGTGAAAACGATTGGGTATTGTCATTATTGTCTTCAGATATACCCAATAAACGCAAAACCTCATCTTCATCAGAAGAAGCGTCTAAATCGCTCAGGACCATATCGTCAATACCTTCTAATTCATCTTCACCAAACAGCTCATTTTCAAAGCTGCTGTCTTCCTGGCGAGTACCGGCACATGAACTCAGAAACAGTACACTGAAAAAACTCAGCATCATCACGAGTAAAATAATATATTGCTTTGCCTTCATTTCGCTCTCCTAATTGGTTTGTTTTCTTAGAATAATATACAAAGCGCTTGCCCAGCTCAACGCTGATAGCGCCCCGGTGGCTAGTCGCCATTTTGAAGCATTTTTTACTATTTTAACCTGGATAGGGCGCTTCGGTAATCCTGAATACCCCATGCCTTGTAAATCTCGGGTTACTGCAACAACAAAATATTCTAGCCCATCACCGGTTAAATATGATTTATCTATTTCACCTACATATATATTGTTAGGTTCCGGACTCATCTCTACTACTTGCCATTTTTTACTGCCTATTGCCCGGTGCATAATAGAAATACTTTTCAAAGGCGTGGTAGAATAAATTTCAGCTTTAATTTCCAGATTGCTGCCCTCAAGCGCTCTAAATACAGGGTTATGCTTTACTAAGGGCTTTTTGTAGTCAAAATTTTCAGGCACTCCATTTTCGGGTCTTCCATCGTGGTCCTGATATCCATTAAAATCTTCAGCATATATGGGGTCCACATCTAAAGATAATGGAATATTATCAAAATCACGATCATCCTTATTCTTTAATGGAAAATAATATGTAACTCCGGCCCAAACAGAGATAATACCATCGTTCTCATCACCACTTTTCCATTGCTCAAGTCGGTCTGTCATGGTTTGCCTAAAATCCGCGCCAAGTATAACCGAAATCTGTGGCTCAATTGGATATTCAATACCTCCACCAAACTTGAAATATGAATCCATTAAATTCTGTTCAACACCATCCAGATTAATTGTAGCATCCTGATAGGTTGAATTAAACCACAATCCACCAACCCCCAATAATGCAAAGGGCTTGATTTTAAAATATGGAAAAGGATTGACCTGTACCTGCAATTCATAGGGTACAAATGTTGTATTGTAATCATCTACATTGTCAAAGCCGGCATCAATCCTGCTGATGTCTGATATTTCCGAGGTTCTGAGAAAACCGGTACCCAACTCGCCACTAATTGCAAAGTATGGAAACGGGCTGTAACTTGCAAAAACAGAACCATTGAATGAAAGTCCGGGGCTGCTCCAATCCCCCTCTAGGCGACCCATTCCAGCTTTAATGCCTACACCAATTTTGTCATCAAGTGCAAATGCACCACTAGGGACAATTGAAATGATATACACAAGGAGCAAAAACCACAGTCGTTTTATCAATTGATTTTTCACCATTCGCTTTTCAAGTTATTTAATTAAATTTATTGAACTTAACAAAAAAAGTCAAGAGAATTTTAATTTTTAACGAAATCTATACAACATCTTTCTTTTTATTACGTAAATAACCTAAAATCAGCATTAAAGTTCCAATTACAATAAACAAAAAACTGATTCCCTGGTTCAGGCTAATATCTTTGCCTGCCAATTGCATAATTACCATACTGTTTTCATAATATCTGAAAAAATCTACAGTAAAGCGAGACAAACCATAAAGAATTAAAAACACGTAAAATAGAAAACCGTCAAATTTCTGCCATCTTTCAATGAATAACAAAACACCCAGAATCATTAATCCATAAAGTGAAGAATAAAGCTGTGCTGGTACCAGGGGCGTATCCGGGAACATATGTCCGGCAGCACTGTTGTATGGAAAGGTTACACACAAATGACCGTGCTCACCACAAGGCAGCCCATAACAACAACCATTTAGAAAACAACCAATACGTGTAAGAAAAATCCCCAATCCCACCATTGGAATCATAATGTCTGCAAATACGAGAAAAGAGAGTTTTTTAACCCTTAGAAAAATAAAAGCAGAAATGAAACACAATACAACCCCTCCCAATACAGTCAAACCACCCAGACCAATGGTACCATCACTCTGAAAAGGACTTATGGCATCCAACCAATGTCCGGAAAATTCTTCCGGATGATATGCAACATACAACAAACGTGATCCCACTATTGCACTGATAATAAGAATGACTGATAAATCCATAATATGATTGGGATCAACTCCACGCTTTTTTGCTCTTTTTACCGCTATCATAATACCAAACAAAAAAGACAACGCCAACATAACGCCATAAGAACGAACTTCAAAAGCGCCAAGTCGAAACAATATCGGATGCAATATAAACCTCCTCTTCGCTTACTTGAAACGATTTAATGCAGAATTCATAATTAAACCAGCCATGATCATCGATGACATCATAGACGATCCGCCGTAACTAATAAAGGGTAATGTCATACCTGTAACCGGCATTATACCCATAGTCATTCCCATATTTACAAGTATTTGAAACATGAACATGGAAACGAGGCCTATTGTTAACAGCCCTTCAAAATCACTTTTTGCAGTAGAGGCAATATGTATGCCTCTTGATAGTAATATTATAAACGTAGCAATCAGTACCATTGAACCAATAAAACCCCACTCTTCCGCAATTACGGAAAAAATAAAGTCGGTATGCTGCTCTGGTAAAAAGCTCAACTGTGTTTGAGACCCTTCCATAAAGCCCTTTCCCCAAAATCCTCCGGATCCAATGGCCACCTTGGACTGTATAATTTGATACCCTGAACCCTGGGGGTCAGACACAATACCTAGAAAATTTAAAACACGTTTTTGCTGATATTCATGCAAATGATTCCAGAATGAGGGGGCCGCAATACCTACTATAATATTGAAAAAGAACACTGTCCAAAAGGTCAATGCACCTCTTCTTGATATAACCAGAATAGCGCAAATCACTAAAATTGTCACAAAAAAAGACCAAAACTGAAACGAAGCTATAAATGTAACAATTGGAGCGCAGATAACAAACAAAACAAATAAACTAACTCCCCGCCAATACAACATGGGAACAATAATCACCAAAAAAGTCAGAGAAGTTCCTAGATCCGGTTGTTTCAGTACCAATGCAAAGGGGACCAGTATCATAACAAAGACAAGCAAAATATCCATTTTTCGAACAAGTGAAAAACCAGAGCTGAAATATGCAGCAAGAGTCATAACCAGCACCGGCTTCATAAACTCTGATGGCTGCAATTGTAATCCACCGAATCCGATCCAACGGCTTGGCCCACCGCCTCGTCCCAAAACCAGTAATCCCATGAGGATCAATAATAACAGGCTATATAAAAATGGTGCAGACATGGACAGCCAATTACTGGGTAGCATGGAAACAACGAAAAACATAAAAAGCCCTATACCAATCCAAACCAATTGCTTTATAAAAAACATATGCTCAGATTGAGAACTCAATTCTCCATGTGTTGCACTGTAAATAGCAACCAGGCCATAAGTGCAGAGCAATAAAACAGCAATTAAAATGCTCCATTCATATTTACGGTTATTAAGAATCAAAGTCTGCTACCATTGTTTGCATTTCAAAATATTTTTTCAACAACTTGCCGGCAATGGGAGCGGCGTTTCCTCCACCACTTCCGCCATTTTCTACAAACACACAAAACGCAACCTGAGGCTCTTCAAATGGCGCAAAACCGATAAACCAGGCGTGCGATTCTCCATGTGGATTCTGAGCTGTACCTGTTTTACCAGCTACTTTATAATCCCGATTAAAACTCGCCCTTCCCGTGCCTCCAACATCATTAACGACCATATCCATACCCTTGCGAAGCACATCAAAGGTAGTTTCAGATATACCTTCAACCGTTTTTCTAGGTGCATTATATAACACAAAAGAACCATCAATAGGATCAACAAATTTCTGCATCATATGTGGAGCAAAATAATAGCCCTTGTTTGCCATTATCATGGCAAATTGCGCCATTTGCAAGGGTGTTACCAACAAATCTCCCTGCCCAATTCCCAGGTTCAACATCATGGCTTTGGTCCAACCGTTTTCGCCATAGGCCTTATCCAGATATGCTTTATCCGGCACATTTCCTTTACCTTCAGCATACAGATCAATTCCTGTTGCCTGCCCAAATCCAAAACGTTTAGAGTACTCTGCCCAAACATTCACATCCATATCAAGACTAACATTATACATGTAAACATTACAGGAATTTTTTATCGCTCCATACATATCAAGCGTTCCATGTCCGCTATGGTTCCAGCAGTGAAACCTTCCCCTGCCAAAACGATACAAACCAGTACAGTTGTACTTGTCATCAGGAACTGCAATACCGGTTTCCAACGCTGCCGCTAGCACAACCAGCTTGTAAGTTGAACCCGGCGGAAACTCACCCTGCACAACCCTGTCAAACATGGGTTTTGCAGGATCATTCACCAAAGTTCTCCAATCTGTATTGGAAATACGTTTAGAAAAAATTCTGGGGTCATAGTCTGGCTTGCTACACAAGACCAAAGCATCTCCATTGCGGGCATCCAGCATAACCACTCCACCCTGCTTGTCCACAAATAAAGATTCAGCCATGACCTGCAAATCCAGATCAACAGTTAAATACATATCTTTACCCCGCTTGGGAGCCATTTCGCCAGCAAAATCTTTATCATTAATCTCTCTTCCAAGGGCATTCACTTCAATAAAATTAACGCCAACCATACCCAAGAGTTCTTTTTGATATTTTTTCTCAACACCCTTTTTACCTACCCAGTCGCCCAATTTTGTCTGTTTTTGCAAATCCTGCTCTATATCTGCTTCAGAAGCCTCAGATAAATAACCCAATACATGAGCAAGATCAGCTCTTGACGTGTATTTTCTTCGCGTATCAACTTGAACACTTGTTCCAGGTAATTCAAACTTGCGCTCTTCAATCGCTACCAATTGCGCAAAAGAGATATCATCCCACACTTTGACAGCACTAAAAAGCCGCCCCGATTGTTTAATCCGATCTTGAATGATTTGTGTAGAATCGCCCAGTAAGCGAGACAATAATATCAAGGCCGTGTCATTCTTACACTCGAACGGAACAACATATACATTATAAACAGGTTGGTTCTCTACTATCTTTTCACCATTTCTGTCATAAATGACACCCCGCGAGGGCATTAACCTAACCTGCTTTATTCGATTTTTAAAAGAATGCTGCTGATATTTTTTTCGATCATACACCTGCAGCCTGAACAATTGAAAAAATAAAATCAGGAATAAAAAATAAATGGCTATGGAGAAAATAATTTTCTTGTCTTCAAAATCTGGCATATCAATATCTCGTTTGTCCATAAAGGTTGATACGGTACCAGAACATTTTTGGTACAAGAATAAAGATTATCACTAAAATTAAAACAGATAATAGTGTAGATGGCAATACTTGCGTTACAATCATTACCCCAAATCCATCAGAGAACAAGTTTATAAAAACATGGTACAGGAAAAAAAAGCCCAAGATAACAATTGAGAAATATAGAGTAACTTCAAACAAAGACTGAAATGAACGTTTACGCAGCAAAGAAGCAGCAGCAAACGCAACAATTGTAAACAATAACGAGCCTACGCCCAACATACTAAACCCTAAACTGTCACGTATAAATCCCGTAGCAAACCCCATAATAGTAACTGAATTTCTTGGCAAGGCAAAAGCCGCAAAACAAAGAACCAGAATGGATAAATCCGGGCCCATCCCCCAAAAAGTCAGCATGGGCTTTAGAGCTATCTGAATCAATATTGATATAAATAAAAGTATACTAAAAATTGCTGTTTTCATTTGTACTGTCCATTCGGGCTAAAATCAGAACTTGTTCAATTCTGGAATAGATTTCAGCCGGTTCAACTTTGATAACATAAAAAAGACCTTCGGGCCCATCTTTAACTTGCAAAACTTTACCAAGTTGTAAATAAGGTGGATAAATTGAATCCATACCAAGCGTGATAAGCTTGTCATCCACATTTACATTAGCAGACAAGGGTATCCCCCACAATTCGGCCTTATCACCGCCTGTACCTTTCAAAATACCTGAAAAACGCTCATCCTGCAACCTTGCAGCCACACGAAAATTTTTATCTGTTACAGCCTGCACTACAGAATTATGTTCAGACAATTGTATTACTTTGCCGGCAAGCCCCTGTGTGGCAATAACAGGCATATTTATTTTAACACCGTCTTTTTTCCCTTTATCCAGAATAAAAGAGTGTATGCCCATCATCCCATCAAGTCCTACGACCCGCGCGGGAATACTTTTAAAACCAAAGTCTTCTCTAAGATCCAGCAATTTCATCAATCTATTTTTTTCTAAACGGTCTTGATAAAGGCGGGAATTCTCCAACTGTAATTGAATATTTCTTTGTTTTAAACGTTGATTCTCTTTACGTACTCCCAGAATGTCATGCCAAAATGTAAAAGGCGATGCAAGGGTTGATGTTATTTCCAGAGTTATTGTATGAATAGCAGAATTTCGAAAAGCGTCACCATTGCGGGCAATAAGAATCAAAGAGATTACAATTGCAACGATTAAGGTAAAATAATCTATCCAGCTTTTACGATAATTGATCACTCTTTACCTTCAAATTGTTTTTTGTATCCGGGAGGGAATTCAATTTCCGCATCAACTGCATTCTGTCCATCCCACCTGTACAAATGGGGTTTACAGTTGTCAATTTCAGCAAAAGTGAATTTTTCCATCCAATTCCCGGCATTTAAATACCAGCCATTTTTATATTTATCCATAGCTGGCCAGTGGGTATGACCCAAAATTACAAAATCATATCCCTCATCTATTCTATCAAAAGCATATTGTCTGTAATCTATATCCGTGTAATTCTCATCATTCTTGGAATGCTTGCGGCTCAGATTAGAAAAAAACAATGCGAATGGAATACCAAAATCTGGATGCATCAAACGATACAACCAAATATTCATCTTGCTTCTTAACACCCTTTTTAGGAACCGATAACCGTAATCATTTTTCAATAAACCATCACCATGACAAATAAAAATTTTGCATTCCGGCTCTGAGATAATATAATCATCCGTATGCAATTTCATACCCACTTCTTTTTCCATAAAAGAACCCAGCCAAAAATCATGATTACCGGCTAAATAATGTATGTTCCTGCCGCTGCGGCACAAGTCAGCCAAATGGGCAATTATTCTAAAATGCCTGCGTGGTATTGCATACTTGTACTCAAACCAGAAATCAAACAAATCACCAACTATATATAGTTCGGCATCCTGACTTTCAAAATACTCTAAAAAAGAATAAAACAACTCTGCTTTGTGCTTTTCTTTTTCCGTACTTTCAGCGCCAAAATGAGCATCAGAAATAAAAATTTTTTTCATATTTCCCTATATTTTTCACCAAAAGAAATTAACCAAACCAGTTGATAAATGCAAGTCTGTATTCCTGAATGTGTTTATCAAACAAAAAAACTTAAAAAGAGTTGACAAACAATTAAAAGTTTATTACTTTGTAAAATATATACATAATCAATATAAAACAGCAGAAAAATTTTGGAGGGTTACCCCACAATGGAAGCATTAGGACTTGTTGAAACTAGAGGTTTCATTCCTGCAATAGAAGCCGCCGACGCAATGGTTAAAGCGGCAAATGTAAAATTGCTTGGCACAGAAAGAGTTGGAAGTGGATTGATGACTGTTATCGTTCGTGGCGACGTTGGTGCTGTTAAAGCTGCTACTGACGCTGGTGCTGCAGCTGCTGAAAAAGTTGGCGAATTGGTTTCAGTACATGTAATTCCTCGTCCCCATACAGATGTAGAGGTTATTCTTCCCAAAACCAAATAAGACTGTGTATTGGGAAAATCCAAAGCAATAAATTCTGTATAGATTATAAAATTATCAAGCGGTAACCAGTGGTTTCTTCTCTAGCAAAAATCAATCTGGGTCTACGAATTCTTGGTAAGCGGAGCGATGGCTTTCATGAGCTAGAAACCATTTTCCAAACTATATCCGTTAAAGATAGCTTGGAATTTAACATTCAAAACGAAAAAATTACTTTTGAATGCAGCTCTCCCTGGTGTCCATCAGATTCTTCAAATTTGGTTGTTAAAGCAGCTGTGCTACTCAAGCAAACAACCAAATCATCAAAAGGATGCCATATCCGTTTGGAAAAGAATATACCCTCGGGTGCGGGTTTAGGTGGCGGCAGCAGTAATGCTGCTGCAACCTTGATAGCCTTAAACCGTCTCTGGCAAACAAGACTGAAAAATGAACATCTTTTCTCCCTTGCCGCAGAGTTGGGTTCAGATGTGCCATTTTTCATTTTGGGAAATAGCGCACTAGGAACAGGCCGAGGAGAAAAATTATACCCCATTACAATTGCAAATAACTGGTTTGGAGTGCTTATTTGCCCTAAATACCATATAGATACAACATGGGCTTATAAACAATTCAATTTTAACTTGACAAATTCATTTAAAAACAGTAAATTTAGCGTCTTTACAAGTAAGGATATTCCAATTGCAGATTGGAGAAATTTACTTGAAAATGATTTCGAAGATATTGTCTTTAAGCAATACCCTGTTCTTGAACAAATAAAAACTGAATTGTATGACATTGGCGCATTTTACGCGCAAATGTCTGGCAGCGGCTCTTCAATGTTTGGGCTTTTTGAAACACAAAAAGAGGCGTTTGCAGCTTTTTCAATTTTACAAAGCAGGTTTAAAACATTCTTGTTTGAACCTGAAAATTGAATAAGATATAAATTTGGGGCGTCGTCAAGCGGCAAGACACAGGATTTTGGTTCCTGCATTCGGAGGTTCGAATCCTCCCGCCCCAGCAAATCTCACAGTGAAAATGACGAAAACCATATAGCTTTCGTCATTTTTTCTTTATACTGTGAGTCAATGTTAATAAATTTAACATGGCCAGAATCAAATAGCAACGTACCCGTTTTATGGAGCGTAAATAATCCAGTTTGGTATGCTAAAGAGCAAATCAAATCGCGAAATTCAGGTGTTTTCAGGTCGGTCGAACCCCGAACTTGCGCAAAAAATTGCCAACGTTTTAGGGATAGAACTGGGCAAGGTCACAATCAAAAACTTTTCAGATGGTGAGCTTTGGGTAAAATACCAGGAAAACATTCGCGGTACAGATGTCTTTATAATCCAATCTACAAATGCTCCATCAGAAAATCTGCTGGAACTGCTAATTATGATTGATGCGGCAAAGCGAGCTTCCGCATCACGTATTACAGCAGTTATACCTTACTTTGGTTACGCCCGGCAAGACCGGAAAGACCAACCCAGGGTTTCCATCAGTTCAAAACTGGTCACTAATTTGATTACCAAAGCCGGCGCGGACCGTGTGCTGACCATGGATTTACATGCACCGCAGATTCAAGGATTTTTTGATATACCTATGGATCATTTATATGCGGCTGCAATATTCATTGATCACTTTAAAACGATGGGAATTCCTGACCTGGTTGTCGCCTCTCCTGATATTGGCGGTATACACCTGGCTCGGGCATACGCCAGCCGACTATCCTCAGATTTGGCCATGCTGAATAAGCGTCGCATTAAACATAATGTTTGCGATGTAACAGAACTAATTGGTGATGTAAACAATAAAAATGTTCTTATTGTTGATGATATCATCGATACAGCAGGTACGCTTGTAAGCGGTGTCAAAGTTTTGAAAGATAAAGGTGCAAAAAATATTTATGTAGCCTGCACCCACGCTCTTCTTTCAGGAGACGCTGTTGAAAAAATTGAAAATTCTGAAATAACTCAACTTTATGTCAGTAATTCAATTAACCTGCCAAAATCGAAAAAAATGAGCAACATGAACATTGTTTGTTTATCTAAACTATTGGCAGAGGCCATTGCAAGAATTCACGAAGAACGGTCCATTTCTGATTTGTTTCCACAAAAAGGACCAATTCACTAATATACTTTTTTTTTGCAATTCATTTCAAACGGACTATAATTAATGGAGTTTACTCATGTCTGAAATCTCATTAAATATTGAACGCCGTTCAGAAACCGGTACACAATATTCAAAAAAGCTGAAAAGAGAAGGTAAAGTTCCAGGAATTTACTATTTCCATGGATCCGATCCCATTCCATTTTCAGTTGAACTCAAATCACTTCAAGCCATTGCCGGCCATGAATCTGGTATGCTTTCAATTAAAATTGATGGTAAAGAAGAAAAAAAATGCGTGGTTCGCGAAATCCAGTACGATCCTATCCGCATGGAACCAATACACATCGACTTGCTGGGTATTAAACTAGATGAAAAGATCAAAGTTACCGTACCTGTACACCTTACCGGATCTTCAGTAGGTGTTAAAAACAGTGGCGGTGTTTTACAGCATGTACTTCGTGAAGTTGAAATCGAATGTTTCCCTGCAGACATTCCGGAAAACTTTAGCGCTGATGTTTCTGATCTGGATATTGGTGACACAATGTATCTGGATGTATTAAAAGACGACAAATTCTCGTTTTCCGCTGAAGATGATACTGTTGTAGCTACCGTTACAGCTCCAAGAATAGCTGAAGAAACAGTAGAATCTGAAGAAAGCGAAGAAGGTTCAGCTGAACCTGAAGTTCTTAAACAATCTGATTCAGATGAAGATTAATAACACAGAATTTCATGTCAGATTATTTTCTTATAGTTGGGTTAGGTAATCCCGGTTTTCGGTACAAAAAAACCCGACACAATATTGGTTTTATGGCTATTGATACTATTGTAAAATCAATAAACAGTTCTTTGAAAAGCAACGCATACATGTCAACACTTTACACTGTTAATCATGGTGATTCTACCTTGGTCTATGTAAAACCATTGACATATATGAATCGCAGTGGCCTTGCGGTATCGGCCATAGCAAAGGACTACAATATACACCCTGATCATATCTTAATTATCTATGATGATGTTTCACTCGAATTTGGTAGAATTCGAATTCGTGGCAAAGGGAGCTCAGGCGGACACAATGGCCTGGAATCAATAATTCAGGAAATGGATACATCTGGCATTCCCAGACTTCGCATAGGTATTGGATCAGAAAAATTGAAAAACAATATGGTTCATTTTGTTTTGTCAAAGTTTTCACGGGCAGAACGAAAAGAACTGACAGATATTTTAGAGCACGTTAACAGTGCCGTAAACAGTTTTATTAACGATGGTTTGGAAAAAAGTATGAGTATATTCAATGCCAAACCAAAACACAAATCCTATCAGGAGGAATAAACTTGAGAAAATACGAAACTGTATTTGTCATCGATTCACTTCTAAAGCCGGATGAAATTGATAATATTATTACAAAATACGAAAAATTCATTTCTGCAAATGGCGGACAAATCGAAACAATTGAACGCTGGGGTAAAAAAAGACTCAGCTATGAAATTAAAAAACGTCAGTATGGTTATTATGTCTTGATCCGTTTTGACGGACTACCGACAATGATCAAACCCCTTGAACGCGAATACCGCCTGAATGAATCGATCTTGCGTTACAAGACTATCAAATTAACTACCATGGCGTTAAAAGCTCTTGAGAAGAAATTAGCTCAAGTACCTGCAGCTCCTGAAAAAGCTGAAGTGCCAAAAGTAGAAAAAGAAGCAGCTCCTGCTACACCTGTTGTTGAAGAAGAAAAAGCTACAGAAGAGCCGGCAGCTGAAGAAAAAGCTCAAGAATCAGAAACTGAAGAAAAATAAACTTTCAGCAACACCAGAAAATGAACTGGTTATAGGAGCCAATTATGTCTGAACTAAAAATGCCCGACATTAATAATGTCTTAATTGCAGGCAACTTGACAGGTGATCCAACGTTCAGAAAAACAAGCAACGGTACTTCTGTTGCAAATTTCTATATTGCCTCAAACCGAAAGTATCGTGATAATTCTGGTATCTGGCGTGAAAACGTATGTTACGTCGGAATTGTTGCCTGGCATAAACTTGCCGATGCCTGTAACGAAGTTTTAAAGCGTGGCAGTTCCATTCTTGTTGACGGCGAATTGCAAAGCAGAAGCTGGAAAAACGAAGATGGTACAACTCGAAATGTAGTAGAAATTAGAGCACGTAGAATACAATTTCTAGACAGACAGGTACTGACGGAAGTTGAGGAAACCATGCCTGATCAAAATAGTTACAAAGATATTGAAACAGAAACTATTGAAGACAAACCTCAAGCTGATGATTTAAATCATGAGGAACCTCAAGAAGGTACAGATTCAGAAACAAATGAAATTAAAGTAAAACCTACAGATTTTGATTTTGGCTACAAAAATCTAAATCTATAATTTAAAGGAGTGTATATGCTCAAAAAGAAACGAATGTGCAGATTTTGTGAAGAGAAAATTCTTTACATTGATTATAAAGACGAAAAACGTTTACAGCGCTTTACCACAGAACAGGGAAAAATTATTCCCAGAAGAACTTCCGGCACTTGTGCAAAACATCAACGCCAACTTGTATCTGCTATCAAATTAGCAAGAGAGCTCGCACTTGTTCCGTATGTTGCAGACTTGACGAAATAAAAAACTGGGAAAGGGACCATGAAAATAATATTAAAAGAAAATATCGAAAATCTGGGAAAAGCCGGAGAAATTGTAGAAGTTAAAAACGGTTATGCCAGAAATTATTTAATCCCTTCTTCAAAAGCAATTGCTGCCACTCCATCTAATATGAAAGCTTTTAAAGAAGAAATTAAATTGCTAGAGAAAAAGGCTCTCAAGGGAAAACTTGAAGCTGAAGAACTGGCTGCCAAGCTTGAAAAAGTATCTATTACTGCTTCAGTTCAGGTTGGTGAAGATGATAAAGTTTTTGGCGCCATTACAAATCAGAATATTGCTGATCTACTCAAAGAACAAAATTACGATATCGATCGTAAAAAAATCATTCTTGAAGAACCTCTGAAAGCTTTGGGTGTTTACGATGTTCCTGTAAAATTACATCCCGAAGTTGAAGTTAAAATTAAAATTTGGGTAGTTCGCTCCTAATTGCTTTTTAGTTTTTCTATTTTTTTGGAAAATTCGAGGGGAAATCTAATTTCCCCTTTTATCCTTTCCTTTATTTTACTATCGGGTAAAAACTTTAATATTTTGAATAAAAAGAGTTGATTTTATAATTCAGATGAATTATTTTACTAAATTAAGTGTTTCCTAAAGTAAAAATTTACCACAATATAAGGAAAATACCGTGGAAAACAGTTATCCTAAATGTTTAAAATGCAATGTTGGCATTCTGGTCCCGCTTTCAGATTACGGAAGAGATGGAGCAACCATTGAATATAAAGCCTGGGTTTGCACAAATCCAGACTGTGGTTTCAATATCCGCATTGACAATGGAGAAATCAGCTTGGGGAAAGGTATTAAGGAATCAACCAAATAATAGCATTTTATGCATATGTTGCTTTTGCGGATAATTATCGGTTAGCCGAAATTGAATTTATTGAATAAAAATGTCTTGTTTTCTCGAAACAATAATTTTTGGGAAAAACACCGGGTTAAAATTGCCTCAACTTTCATAGCTGCCACTGTATGGTTTTTTATTGTTACCGGTGGAACATTTGATTATGAAGCCCCTATTCAGATCACGTGTCCGGGTACTCGTAACGATTATATTGTTACAAACAATTACCAAAAAACCGGCAAGGTATTGTTGCGTGGTCAAGGTATTCATTTATTGACCTACCTCCTATTTAATGAAGGTAAACTCCGCATTGAGCCCAATTGGGAACCCGGTTTACACACAATCCACCCAACTCTGGAAAACATTTCATTATCGGGGAATGCTAAAAAAATCTCTGTTTTAAAATATCTTGAGCCTGATACTTTACAGCTTTACATTGAAAAATTGGAAACAAAATCTGTAAAGGTAAAAACAGAAATCTTTTTAAAACCTCAAAATGGTTTCACAATTGTTGATGACATCAAAATAGAGCCGGAAGAAGTTTTAATTCGCGCTCCTAAATCTTTGATTGATTCCATTGATACAATCCAATCAAAACGTCTTGAACTGAGCGACCTGAAATACCCTATTGAAAGGCAACTTGAACTGATTGACCCGCAAATTCATCATCTGGATTTGTTAACCACCAAAGTAACTGTTACTGCTGATGTTCAAAAATTAATGGAGAAACAGATCAATAATATTCCAGTCAAAGTTAAGAACCTGCCACCGAATGTAACAGCTTTGGTAATTCCCTCAAACCTCTCTCTGGTTGTTCAGGGAGGTGTTAATGTGGTATTTCCTATCAATGAGGCAGATATAGATGCTTATATTGATTATCAAAAACAACGCCCAAACAGTCAACAAAATTTCCCCGCGTATATAAAACCGTTACCCGGTGTTCGCTATACAAATATTGAACCACAACGATTTAAAATTATTTTAAAAAGAGATTAGTAAATGATCGTTCTAGGAATAGAAACATCTTGTGACGAAACAAGTGCGTCACTGGTTGATGATACTCTTATAAAAAGCAATATTATAGCAACTCAACATATCCACGAGCAATATGGCGGTGTAGTGCCCGAGTTTGCATCACGAGCACATATTCAAAAAATAGTCCCCATTGTTCAACTTGCTGTAAAAAATGCCGGCATCTCGTATCAGGAAATTGATTCTATTGCTGTAACCCATGGACCGGGACTAGCAGGCTCTTTACTGGTAGGAATGTGCTTTGCGAAAAGCCTTGCTCTACGCTTAAACATACCTTTTATTGGCGTGAACCATATTGAAGGACACTTGCTGGCAGTACATGCAAATGAACAAGATATCCAATACCCTGCTATAGGATTGGTTGCTTCTGGCGGCCATACCATATTGGTACATATTAAAAGTCCCCTGGAGTATAAAATTATTGGGCAAACCATTGATGATGCAGCAGGTGAAGCGTTTGACAAAGTCGCCAAGATCATCGGTCTGGGATACCCGGGCGGCCCGGCAGTTGAAAATTCAGCAAATCAGGGTGATCCCAATGCTATTTATTTTCCTCGTGCCTTGCTGGAAAAGAATAATTTTAATTTTAGCTTTAGTGGTTTAAAAACATCTGTTCTATATTATATTGAATCTGAAAAAAGAAAAAACAACACGTTATCCATTCCAAATATATGTGCAAGTTTTCAAAACGCAGTGATAGATGTTCTCTTGAAAAAAAGCATTCAGGCGCTTGAACAGTTCAATTGTTCAACACTCATTCTTGCCGGAGGTGTTGTAAGAAACAATACGCTTCGCAAAACATTTAAGGAACATTGTGAAAATTCCAAAGTTAATTTCTATGTACCCGACCCAGAGCTGTGTACAGACAACGCAGCAATGATTGCACGTGCCGGTTACTATCATTTGAAAAATGGAGAATTATCAGATTTTGAACTGGATGCTGTACCCAACCTTGCACTAGCTGGTTATTGAGATTAAGGATATAGATAAATTATGCATTATAGCTTGTTTATACAACACATTGAAATTTTTATCATTACCCTTATAATCTCTTTAGCATTTACGCTATATGTTTATCGTAAAACAGTTCCGGCTATTCCTCTGTACTCTAAACTTGTATTGGCATTCTTACGCGGGCTTGTTTTTTTCTTATTATTTGTTGTGCTTTTTCAAGGTCAACTGTTTTACAATACAAACAAACAGCTTGAACCGGTTATTGGTATTGCAATTGATAACAGTAAAAGTATGTCAATAAAAGATGCCAATGGTAGTCGCGTTAGCCTTTTAGAAAAAACTGCAAACAATCCTGTTTTTGATCAACTGTTAGAAAAATTCCAGTTAAAATATTATACATTCTCTGGTGATATTCAACCTGTCGAAGGGAATAAAGCAATCATTCAAGATTTCTCGGGGGATGTTACAAATATCAGCAAGGCTTTAAACTATATCAAGCAAGATCAGGAAAATAATAACCTGTCTGCAATTGTAATTTATACCGATGGTAATTACAATCAAGGCGGCAGCCCTGCCCGATTTTCCACAGAATCATCAATCCCTGTATATCCTGTGGGTATTGGTTCTGCTAATCCCATTCGGGATATTAGTATAGACTATGTACAAACCAATCCCTTTACATATATAAATGAGCCGGCAGAATTTATTATCACTATCCGTACCACAGGATTTAGCAATCTGGTAATTCCAGTAACCTTGTACATTGATGAGAAATCACAACAAACCCAAACCATAACAATTCCCTCCTCTCCTTCCGAAATTAATCTTGAAATGAGTTATACTCCGGAAAAAGAAGGGCAACACAAAGTAATGGTATCAATCCCTCAGCAGTCAGATGAACTATTACATCAAAACAATACATATACACTTTATCATGAAGTATTAAAAGCAAAACAAAACGTAACCCTTGTTGCAGGCGGGCCAACTACAGATATCTCTTTTATCAGCAGATATATTCAAAATACAGATCGTTATCAAATAACCAAACTCGTACAAAAAAAAGAAGGCAGCTTTTATAAAACTGATCAAGATGTATCCACAATCTTGAAAGAAACAGATCTATTTATTTTGTTAAATTATCCTGTTACCAGCAGCAGCAAATCAATAACCAATCAGATAGCTGAACGGTTAAGAACAGATAAAAAGCCACTCTTACTCATAACTGGTCCCAAAATAGATTTTAATCAATTGAGCAATTTTCAAGAATTTCTACCTTTTAAATTACCTGTAAACCAAATAAAGTTCACCCAGGTTTCACCAACCTTAACAGCCAATGGTAAAAGCCACCCAATCATGCTTGGCACAAACGCATCGGGAGATAATTATTACAACTGGCAAAAGCTACCACCGGCCTTTTCAGATGTAAGTATAACCAATATGTGGCCGGGAACACAGGTACTGGCGCAAGCGGCTACAGGCTCCTCAGAAAAACTAGTCGTTCCGCTAGTCCTTGTAAGAAGCGAAAACAATCATAAATCCGAAGCGCTAATGGCATATGATACATGGCGATGGGACTTGATGATGAGAGGTGTGGAGAATGAAGACAAGGTTTACGAAAACTTTATTCTAAACTCTTTACAATGGCTTGAAGTAAAAAAAGAAACCAATTGGGTGCAAATCTCTACCGATAAAAAGAATTACAATTTTGGAGATCCTGTACACATACATGCCAGCATTATTAATCCTGACGCAATAGGCAATTACAAAAATGAAATTACCCTACAGCTCGATCACAAAAATGAAACCGAATACATGCAACTGGATCCAAATAAAGAAAACCAATTTACAAAAACGATATACCTGGACGAATCTGGTGATTATCAGCTAAAGCTTAAAACACCAATCTTGCCCCCTGACAAGCAAAACATTGCTCTGTTTAGTATGGGCAACTATAATTCAGAGTTGGCAAACACACGTCTCCAAATTCCTGTTTTAAAAGAACTAGCGCTAAAAAGTGGCGGAAAATATATACCCCCGGATTCATTAAATATACTCTTTTCTGAAATCAAAGGGCAAACCCGGGAAATTTCAAATACATTTCAAGTTGATGTTTGGAACCATAAAATAATTCTGATAACAATTGTAACTTTGCTTTCATTGGAATGGTTTTTGCGCAAAAAGTTTGGGATGTTGTAGGGCTATTTAAAAAATCCCGATTTCAAATTTATTATTGGAATTTTGCAATACAAATTTTAAATTATATGTTTAGTCAAGTAATACAGTTATATTAATTAACTCCGAACAAGGGAGAATAGAGAATGAACAGGAATAAATTGACAAATATCAGAACCTTATTTGTTGTTTTCATTATACTTTTTTCAATGAATAGTTTTGCTCAAGTATCTTATTTTGGCGGCAAAGGTTTATTCAGAATCATAGAAGCTGAGACAATACACCCGGGAGTTTTGGCGATTAATCCTGTGTATTCTTTTTATGGTTCCGGTGATAATGAAAGTTTTAGTGAAGACCATGCTTTACATTTGGGAATTACAACAAGCCTTTCTGAACAATTTGAAGTATTTGCACAACTTACTCCCTATCAGGATGATCAAAAGCATACCTGGGGACCCATTGGTGATTCAAGATTATATGTAAAATATCATATTCCCCGTTACGGTTCTATGGTACAATTGGGGCTTGCTGGTTTTGTGAAATTTCCAACTGCATTGAATCACAATGTTCAATTTGAATCTTATACTGACGATGCGATGGGTTGGGGTTTGATGTTGTTATCAACTTTGGATTTCAAAGATTATATCAAAACATTTCCAATGAAGCTTTCAATCAATTTGGGATACCTAGACAATAACTGGTCCGATGCTTATTTTTCTTCGGAAAAAGATCAAATCATTGGCGGTCTCGGCTTCAAATTCCCGGTAAGATCATCTCTGTTTTACTCTGAATTTACAGGTGAAATGTTTATCAATAATGCAGATATAACTCCAAGTCAAAACTTTATCCGCTTCACCCAGGGTTTTAGATTTGTTGGTCCCTGGCATTTGATTTGTGATCTGGCAGCTGATTTTGAATTGGGTAGATTCACTCCCGAAAATGAAAACCTGGGTGCAAATCCGTTTCTTAAAGATTATGCGAATTGGAAAGTCATGTTTGGTGTGACATACCGTACCAATATCTTTGCCGGCAAAACCCGTAAAGAAAGAGAAATTGAAGATCAACGCCAGGAAGAACGTAAAGAACTTGACCAGATACAACAAAAGCGTAAAAAAGTTGTCAAAGATCTTGAAGAACTGAGAAAACAACTTGAAGAAGAAAAGAAACCCAAAACTGAATAAATGAAAAAATATTTACGTATATAATGTTTAATGTGAGTATATTCATACATTATAACTCTAAATAATGCTGCAAAAACAGGCATATATTTATATAATAAACAACTTGAGCAAGAATCGAATGACTCTTTTAGATAAACCCAAACAGTCCATAATATGGATTGCAGTAATAATAGCTATTATCCTTGGGGGAATGTTTCTCCCAACCGCTGTATATTCTCAAACTGAAGATAAAGAAGCCCGGCTGCAAAGAGCAGAAAAAGAAGAGCTTGAGCGTGCGGCTGAAAAGCTTTATCTTGAGGCTGAAAAATTATTCATGGATGGAGATTATTGGGAAAGCTCTCGAAATCTGATTATCCTTATGGACTTTTATCCCAGCTATTCCAAGATCGATCAGGTTGTATTTACATTGGGTGATTGTTTATTTGAAATAGGGTTGCTAGATGGATCGAAAAAGATTTTCAAATTCCTTGTAAAAAAATATATTGCCAGTCCTCATTTGCCCAGAGCATTGTTGGGTTTACAACGTATCGAGTATGACAAGGGCAATCTTGAAAAATGTATCGAGTTTTATAAAGTCATTACCAAAGGTAATCCCTCAAGAGATATTCTTGATGCTTCAAGATATTACGCAGGTCTTTCTTATTACAACCTGTTCGATTATGACAAAGCTATTGAAATATTAACCGAGATTGATAAAGGTAACCCCTATTCTCCATATGCACAATATACAGCAGCACTTTCGTACCTGCGCTTGCGCCAGGTTCGCGAAGCCGTTAATTCACTCAATTCAATTCTTCGTATACCAATTGTGAATGATGATTTCAGGAACATTGTAGATGAAACCTATCTAACACTTGGCTATATCTATTATGAATTGGGGTATTACCAGAGGGCTTTGGGAAATTTTAGAGCGGTTTCCTCAAAACACAACCATTACAAAAGTGCGCTATTAGCTGCGGGTTGGGCTGCTACCAAGATGAAACAATATCAACTTGCGGTTGATCCATTAACGGATCTTGTATCAATGCCGAAAGAAGACGAAAATACCCAGGAAGGTTTCTTTTTGCTGGGAAGATGTTATTTAAAATTAGGGTTATATGATGAAGCCCTTAAAGTGTACGAATATTTGGTAAACAGCTTGCCAAAACGTGAGCTTGTACCCATGATAGTCAATGAAGTTGAATCCAGTATACATATTCAGGAAAGAAGACTGGAATCAATTAAAATGGATTTACTGGTGCTTGAAACAAAATTGCTCAACCTTATCCAGTTAACTCCTGATACAGAAGCGCCAGATTATTTGCAGCTTGAAAAACACGAGATCAATCAGACACGTAATGAATTGATGAAACAAATTCAAACAGAACGTCAGAATTTCTCAAGTATGCTGGCTGAAATGGACACTATGAAAAAAATGATCAAAGTGAAAGAAGAAAGACAGGATTGGAGAGCATTTGCCGAATATGGTAAATCAAGGGCATTATTTTTGAAACGCACAGAAATACATAACTAGTATCATTAATAATGTTAAAAATTATGAAAATTTCAAATTTATATAAAAACTATCTAGTTGCATTCATAGTGGGTTTGCTCGTTCTTGGGGTGTCAATCAATGTTATTGCCCAGGAAAGCGCCTATGTAAATGCCATCATCGAGGATACGGGTGAAGATATAGGCAAATTGGATGCTATCATTTCTGAGCACGAGACCTTGCTAAAGAAATACCCACAGGGTCCGTTTGCATCAACCATCATGTTTCAGCTTGCGGAATTGTACACACAAAGATCTCAGATCAATTATCAGCTTCAAATGCAGCAATACGAAACTGATCTGGGAAGGTTTGACAATGGTGAACTTGCTACCGAGCCCTCATTGCCCCAGTTGGACATGAATAAAACCATAGAGTACTGTAACCGGCTTTTAACAGAGTTCCCTGCTTCCAAGTTTAAAGATAAAATTTTATACAAGCTGGGAATTTCCTATTTTCAGCAGGGAGATAAACTTCGGGCTAAAGATTATTTTGAAAGCATTATAGCCAATCATCCGGAATCTCCCATTTCCTTTGAAGCACACTTTAGAATTGGTGAATACTATTTTTCTCAAAGAGATTACAAAACCGCTATATCCCATTACAAAGAACTGCTGGATGAGTGGAGCAATCCTTATTTTGATATGAGCCTTTATAAACTGGGTTGGTCTTATTATAATTTAAACAACTATTCCGATGCCATCAGCACATTCCTCTACCTCATTGAAGATATTTCACTTATTGATAAAGCAAAAACCCAGGTATTTACCAAAAGTAAGGCAGACCTTAGAACAGAAGCTATATATTATATTTCAAGCTGCTTTACCGAGTTTGGCGGCCCCTCTGCTGCACATAATTTTCTGATCAATCACAAAGATAAAGATTATACACTCCCTATTCTTTTAAAAATCTATGACTTGTACCACGAACGTAACTATTATGCAGAATCCATTGCGATCTTGAACGTTCTGCTTGATATTTATCCCTACTATAGTGACGCACCAAACATATATCAAAAAATTATCGAAAGTTATGAACTGGATGAGGATATTGAAGGTGCCAACAAAACCCGAGAGAAGCTGGTAACGTATCTTGGGCCGGGTAGTGAATGGCAAACAAATCAGGCCGATACCGTACAAAACACTGGTCTTGATATAACAAAAAAATCTTTGGTTTATTTAGGTACATTTTACCAGGCGGAAGCTCAGCAATCTGCTGATATTAACAGCTTTCAAACCGCGATTGATAAATACAAAGAATACCTTGAAAAATTTTCCACAGCAGATGATGCTGTCAAGATCAACTATTATCTTGCTGAATGCTATTACGAAATTAACGATTATTATAATGCCGCTGAATCTTATTACAGCGTAGTAAAGCGGGATTCTTTATCGAAAACAGAATACAAGGAACAAGCCGCTTATAATAGAATTTTAAGTTATTATCAATTACTTACCGACTCTACAACTGCCGGTGGATCAGTTGATATAGCCAACTTTTTGAATTCACCTGACACATTGACATTTAACACCAATACAGGTGTAGAGAAAAATCTGTTAATTTCGAGTAATGATTTTGTTCTCATGTTCCCTGAAAGTAATTTACTGGATCAGGTGTATATGAAATATGGCGAGATCATGCACTCTTTGAAATATTATCTACCCGCCATAGAAATTTATAAAAAAGTTATTGAATTGGGTGACAAGAGGCCATACAGACTGCTCTCTGCAATGAATGCAGGACAATGTTACTATGATGCTGAACTCTATCATGAAGCAGAAATTTGGTTCGATAATATTGTACAATCCTTTCCAGATTCTACACGTTATTTACAAAAAGCGGAAATGATGGCTTCTTCGTCAAATTTTAAAATTGCCGAAGCATTGAATCAGGAAGGTAAACCTCTTGAAGCTGCTAATCTGCTGGCATCAATAGTAACTACTTCATCAAACCCGGAATTTAGAGAAAGAGCACTATTCGAATCTGCTATCCAATTCCAGCAAGGTGAACAACCGGATAAAGCAGCTCTGGCTCTGGAACAATTCTTTAAATTGTTCCCGGAATCTGAAATGGCTGATGAAGCACTTTACAAAGCCGCAGGCATTCGTGAAAGCACACAAAACTGGACACTTGCAGCAAATGATTATATCCTGCTGGCAGATAATTATTCTGACTCTGAATATCACAAAAATGCCATTAGAAATGCAGCTTATAATTATGAAACACTTGAAGATTGGTATTCCGCAAGATCGTATTATGAGCGGTATATAACTACATATCCTGAACCAGGTGATGAGTTGCTTGAATGTTTGTATAAGATTGGCGACATGAATTACAAGGTCAAAGATTTTACAGCAGCAGAAGAATATTTTAAAAAAACAATTGAAAATTATCAAACCATATCAAACAGTGGTGAATTTGCAGACAATTATTTTGCTGCACAAGCTCAATTTATGATTGGTGAAATTTATTATACACCGTTTCAAAAAATTGAACTGGTTCCACCACTTAAAACCAATTTACAGTTAAAAGTCAAAAACCTTCAAAAAGTTTTGGGTGCTTACAAGAGCGCACTAGAATATCAGGTGGCTGACTGGAGTACAGCATCTACTCATAAAATTGGCATGGCTTTTGAAGAGTTTTTTAGAGCATTTGTAGAGTCGCCACCTCCTGATGAATTGACAGAGGAACAGCTAACAATGTATGCAGACATGCTTCGGGAAAAAGCAGAGCCTTACAAAACCCAGGCATTAGAAACATACAAAAGAAATATTGAACAAGCTGAGGCAAATAGTATTGATAATATTTGGGTTACGGAAAGTAAAAAAAGAATTGAATCTTTAACACAGAGCGCCGATTCTCAAAAAGTTCAAGCCGAACCTAATAAAGAATTAAGTGTAGCACAGGAAACAGCAGGTTAACCATGAAGAATATTAAATCATTTATCAAATACAATATTGTAATTGCATCAATAACACTTCCCGTATTGTTATTCGCACAAAATTCCAACGAGTTACTATTGCAGGAATTTTCAAATGATTCTACATTACAGGCACAAAATGCACAAAATTTAATAAATGATAGTGCCCCCACACTAGATGATTCAGATGTAAAACTTTTTATAGACAAAATTGAAGTCGTTGGTCAATTGGAAAAACCACAAGCCATGTTTATTTTACCTGGCTCCACTCCTGATATTGACGATATTCAAATAGAACATTCATTTTTTAAAGAAATCTTTCGAACGGTAGAAAAAAGGGGGCGTATACAAACAAAGATCACTACAGATCCTACAGTTGATAGAAAAGATTATATTCCCTGGTAGTAAAAAAGTTGAAATTATTTTCCTTTTTTTTTATATTTCTCAAGATAATTTTTCGCGCTTCTAAATAACATTAAGGAGGTTTCCTTGGACAGTATTATTAGATTTTTTATGGGTGGTGGACCGGTTATGTTTGTAATCTTGTTCGCGCTGCTTCTCGGGCTGGTTACCATTATTGAACGTGTAATTTTTATACAATTCAAAAATCGTATTGATTCAGAATTGTTTGTAAATAAAATTGCAGAACTAATTAAAAGCGGTAATGTTAACCGGGCTATAGAATATTGCAACATCTCTAACGCAGCACTTCCAAACATTGCAAAAGCAGGTTTAAATGAAATTAACAACTCGCCAAAAAGCATTCAAAATGCTATGGAACTTGCGGCAATGGTAGAAATACCTAAATTAGAAAAACGTACCCACTATTTGGCAATGATTGCAAACGTATCTACACTGCTAGGTTTGTTGGGAACAATTTTTGGATTGATCAGTGCGTTTGCCGCGGTTGCTCACGCTGACGCAGCTGACAAAGCAGCATTGCTTACTTCTGGTATTGCTATCGCGATGAATACCACAGCATTTGGTATCATCTCAGCTATCCCCTGTTTGATTGGTTTTACCTATCTTCAAGAAAAAACCAATGAATTAATTGATGAAATTAATGAAAATGTCGCCCGTTTGTTCAGGTTCATGACAGCGGAGAAATAATATATGAATTTAAAACAATCCATGGGCAGTCGTCTTAAAGGTCATGCTGAAGAAACAGAATTAAACCTGACGGCTGTAATGAACATCTTTTTGATACTGATTCCGTTCATGTTGTTAACGGCAGTATTTGTTCGTATTGCCGTTATGGAATTGTCTTTACCGAGTTTAGATAAACCCGGCCAGACTGCAACGGCAGAGAAACCCAAAAGTACGGTTTTAAATATATTAAAGATCAGTGAAACCGGTTTTGAGCTCAATAGTCCTGATCTTAAACTTGATAAATTAGAAAAAAGCAATAATGATTTCAACTGGCAGGGATTAACCACCCAGTTGAACACAATTAAAGAAAAATATCCGGATTCTGAAGATATATTAATCTCACCAGAAGACGCAATCCTGTATCACATAATTATTCAGGTGATGGACAGATGCAGGGAATCCGGTTTTCCCAATATTTCTATTTCCGGCTAAGAAAGAGAATAATACCATGAAGATAGAAGAACATGAAACAATACCATTGCTTGCAACCGGTACAAAACGGACCAAGCGTGGTACATTCAATTTGAAATTGACTTCAATGATAGACATGTTTACCATTCTATTGGTGTTTTTATTAAAGAGCTACAGTGCAGAAGGTCAGATCATGACTGTTACCAAAGATCTGAAATTGCCTGAATCTACATCACAAATGCAACCCAAAGTCACATCCGTTATAGCAATTACTCAGGAATGGATACTGGTTGATGGACGTCCAATAGAAAAACTTGAAAACATTATAAATGATGAATTACTCGTCATCAATCCCTTAAAAGATGAATTGACCAAACTTCGTACAATTTCTGAAGGTATAGGTTCAATTTCAGACCAGGGCGGTTTTACTGGTAATATTACGATCCAGGGCGACCGTGATCTTACATTTGAACTGGTCAAACGTATCATGTTGACTTGCGGTAGTGTTGGTTACAACAATATGCTGCTTGCAGTGAACCAAATAGAATAGTAAACCCAAATTCGTTGAAACCCGATATAAATAAAATAGATATTATACATGACAATAAAACGAAATAGTTCTATATTAGAAGCCAAAATTGTTCAGGGTGGTCGCGTTACTCAGCGTTATTTTGGGCCAAATGACAAGCTTACCATAGGTCGAAGTCCGGATAATGATATCATAGTATATGACGATGCCTATCCCAAAAAGCATGTTCTGATTGAATGTAAAAAAAACACCTGTAGCATGAAAATTTCACCTACAATGACTGGTGAAATTGAATTTAAAGGTTCCAAAGTTACTTTTAATGATCTGTTTGTACACAACCTTTTACCTCAAAAAGGTAATTTTTATAATTTAGAATTCACACACGGCAGATCAGGTTCTCTCAGAATATCAGATACAGATATCTTTTTTAATTATGATGGCCACCAGCCGGAAACCCTGAAAGGGCTTCCTCTTTACACCTGGAACAAGGCGATTGGCAAAACTTTTACCAAAGATTTATTATATAAATCTTTGTTCCTTATCCTTTTCAGTATTGAAATTATAATTGGTTTTTCACTTAAAGGATATGAACTTCCACCAGAGGAACCACCCGATGTAACCAAGGTTCCGGAACGATTTGCAAGATTCATGATCAAGAAACCAACTCAACCACCTGAAACCGAAATGGTAGCTACAACAAGTTCAGGAGAAGGTGAAGCTGAAGAAGAAACAACGCAGGAACAGGAACAACAACAGGAACAACCCAAACCAGGTGGCAGTGGCGGTTCAGACAAACCCGCTCCTAAACCGGTTAACGCTCAAGGTCTTTTGGGACTTATTGGGGGTACCGGTAGTTCTGGCAGTTCTAGTTCTGCGGCTGACTTTCTAATAGAGCAAGGTTTTGTTCAGGAACTTGACCAGCTTATTGGAAGTAAACCTTTGACCAAGAGCAACAAAATTGGTAAAGGCAATGGTACCGGAGATGGCGGTGGCACCGGTGACGGTGACGGAATTGATGAACTAATGGCTTTTGGACTTTCAGGCGGTGTTGATGACCTGCTCTCTGAAGTAGAAGGCGTTGAAACTGTTGACTTGAAAAAACAAGGCAAAGTCAACATTCAGCAACCCCAACGTATGAGAGGATCTCAGGAGGCAAGAGCTCAAAGAACATCCGAATCTGTTATGTCAATCATTAACTCACAACAGGGTCGTGTTATGTATACTTATAACAAGTACCTGCGCACAAATCCTGATTTGAGAGGTAAAGTGAGTTTTGATGTAACTATTGAAGCCAATGGTAGTGTATCCAATATTCAGATTCTTGAATCAACAATTGACAACCAGGATTTTGTAAGAGAGTTGATGAATATTGTAAGACGACTAAAGTTCCCACCCATCAAAGAAGGTTCAATTACAGTTAACTTGCCCTTTGTTTTCAACAGGGTTAATTAGTATATAATAAAAAACCCGCTAATAAGCGGGTTTTTTTTATTTATAATCCTGTACGTTCAAATCGAGACTTTTCATCTTTTGTTGTAAAAACTGCCGTTTCATTTTCAATTCTCTTGCCGCCTGACTTACATTCCCATTGCTTTTAACCAATGCTTTTTGAATGATATCTTTTTCAAATTGCTGAACAAAACGTTCTTTGGCTTCAGCAAAAGACTCATCTCCTGTTAGTGTCAAGCTACCTGAAGTATTATCAGCCAAAAGTTCAGGAGGCAAAACATCTGGCAGTAGAACTTTACCTTCAGAGAGAACAACACTTTGCTCAATTACATGCATTAACTGCCTGACATTTCCCGGCCAATTGTACTTTAACAACATCTGCATGGTTTTTGTATCAATTACAGAAACATCTTTAGTATGTTTAACCGCATACAATTTCACAAAATGATCAGCAAGCAATGCAATATCCCCAGTTCTTTGAATCAAAGGAGGTAATTGAATCTCGACTACTTTGATCCGGTAAAAAAGATCTTCCCGAAACCGACCAGCTGCTATCTCCGTTTGCAAATCCTTATTGGTTGCGCTAATGAGCCTCACATCCGTATGGATGATCTTTTTCCCGCCTAATCTGGAAAAAGATTTTTCCTCAAGAATACGTAATATTTTAGCCTGAGTTTCCAGACTCATATCCGCAACTTCATCCAGAAACAATGTTCCATTATTGGCAATCTCAAATTTACCTTCACGTTGATTTGAAGCACCTGTAAACGCACCTTTTTCATGACCAAACAATTCACTTTCCACCAGATCTTTGGGAATAGCGGCACAATTCATGGTAACAAAGGGACCGTCATGTCTAAGGCTGGTATTATGTATGGTTTGGGCTGCAAGCTCTTTACCAGTTCCACTCTCTCCTGTCAACAACACGGTTACATCCGTTGGTGCAACTTTATCTACAAGTTTAATGATATTTGAAATTTGCGGACTTTGGCCTACAATTGCAGTTTTCTTGTGCTGACCCAGTTGTCTTTTTAATAATACATTTTCTCTTCCCAAACTGATTTTCTCGAGAGCTTTTTCAATAGTCAAGCGCAACTCGTCAATATTAAATGGTTTGGATAGATAATTATATGCCCCGGATTTCATAGCTTCTACTGCGAGCTTTTCAGAGCCAAAAGCGGTTAACATGATAATTAACGGTCTTTTGCCTTCTTCAAACTCTAGTTTTTGTACCGTTTTCAATAGCTCAAGGCCATCCATTTCCGGCATGTATATATCACTCAGAACTACATCCGGCAGATTTTCTTTAATGCTCTCAAGAGCTTCTTTGCCATTACCAGCTTCACTCAACTCGTAATCTAATTTTGCAAGGGCCTTGCGTATTCCATAGCGGGCTGTTGGCTCATCATCTACTATTAAAATCTTTTCTTTCAATTTCTCATCCATTTTGCAACTCTTGTTCGTGTACGGGAAAGTAGACACTAAACGCCGTTCCCTTTTTTATCTGACTTTTAACCTGTATAAAACCACCAAAATCTTCTACATTCTTTTTAACAATAGAAAGCCCTAATCCACTTCCCGAACTTTTGGTTGTAAAAAAGGGATCAAAAATATGCCTTAAATTTGCTTTTGTAATACCAGGCCCATCATCCAAAACCGTCAAGCAATACCATTTTTTAACATCAGATATATCAACACGTTTTGAAATTTTCCTCAACGGTTTTACGTTTTCCAGTCCCTCCAGTTCCAATTCAATATGCCCCTCATTGTCAATGGATTGCATAGCGTTTAACACCAAATTAAATATAATTTCACGCACAGACTGATTGTTGGCATATATAAATGCATGATCGGGAAAATCATTTACCCTGATTAAAATATTGTATTTGTTTGCTTGAAATTTCAATAAAGAGATAACATCCTGCACCATTTCACGCAATGAAACTCTGTCCAAAGTACCATCTGTTGGTTTTGAAAATGTTAATAATTTTTTCAATATATTATTTAAACGCTGTATCTCGTTCAAAACGATTTCAAGGTCTTTTTGTTCCTCACCTTGTGCACTTTCGAATAGTACCTGAATAATACTGTTTATTGAAGATAATGGATTTTTAATTTCATGAGACATGGTTGTTGCCAACTGGCCCAATGAATTCAATTTTTCTGCCTGATAAATTCTGGCTTCCAGATTTAACCGTTCCTGTACCAGACGTGCGTTTTCCACAGCAAGACCAATTTGATTTGCAAAAGTTTGAAGCATATCGATTTCATTCTCAGAATACGGAATACCTGTCTGCTTTTCTTCTAAACAGATCATTCCCATCATTTCTTTTTGATAAAAAACCGGCACAGCCAGTTCAAGATTGTTTACCTCTAGCTCTCTAACTACCCGCATATCCTTAATTTGTTGTCTGAGACGCATTTTTCGGGTGGCCATAAACGCACGTACTAGCCCGAAAAAATCATTAAAATTCTGATGTCCAACAGTTTTATAAATTTCAGGTTTTTTACCCTGATATTGAAAAACAACAATGGTTATAGATCTTGATTTAAAAGCTTTTGATAAAGAATCACTAATAGTTGTTAACAGTTTTTCCAGATCAACAATACCAATTATCGCATCAGACAATTCGCGCAATACCTGCTGATAAAAATGCCGGTCTCTGAAAAATATCCGGTCTAGACGATTTTGTATCAATTGCCGGAAAGGCTGAAACGCAAAAACAAGGGCAATTAAAAGAATACCTTCAATAAACTCGGAATTCACCTCGGGATATTGTTTTAAATATTCTCCCAACCTTCTGATTCCGAGTAAATAGATGGCCATCACCGTACCATAAATAATAGAATACACAAGGCTAGGCTTGATTACCAACCGATAGAAATTGTATCGATAAACGTAATATGCCATTATCGCAAGCGGATATGATGGAGAGATGCGCATCGTCATATTTAAATATCTGCCAACATATGAAATGCGATAAGAAGGTATTATATAAACAACAATTATACCAATTCCCAAAGCGGCAAGTGATATTGAAAGGTCTCTGAAAAAATATCGATCAGATTTCATGGGGTGACTGCGCGCAAGATTTTCACAAATAATAACTGCTACAACCAATGAAAACAATACCCACAAATAAAACGGGGTCCTTAAAACATCATCAAGTTGCAGCCTGAGATAGGGATTAAGATAAAATTGCAGGGCTAATACAATAAATACAACAACGGGTGCATAAACAACCAGAACAAAGATCACCTGGTATAATTTGGAAAAAGAAGACAGATTGTCTTTAACCCTAAGCAGAATACCGGTTAATCCATGTATTAATGCCGAAGGTATACATAACAAGCCGAGGTATGAAACCAAAAGTAACGCATTGATCTCCACCATAAGCACACTTCCGAATAAAAAACCACCCAGCAGTGCAATAAAATTACCACCCAGCCACAATAAACACATGCTTAAAACAATACCTAGCAAGTAATCATCATAGAACTTTGGCGTTTTTTGCATAGTCAGCACAATAATAATTATGGTCAGCGTTGCACCGAATCCAAATCCCAAAAGATGTATTAAATTAAAAACTGACATTTATATCACCAGACTAATATTCAATAATTCGAGAACCGTTTGTATAGGACTAAAAACAGAGACTTTTTCAGATCCTCCGCACAACAAGCCTAATGCGCGGTTTTGCATATCCAGCAATAACGCACCGGAATCTCCAAATTCAGACATTTTAGAGGTTACGATCTGATCCACAAGCCATACAGATGTACCATCGGGGTAATTAACGCGTATATCCATATGGGTATATTTAACAGCTCCCATTGTTAATCCTGTAGATCTGCCATATTTTTGCACCTGCATACCTGTCGCTGGCTCTGATACGCCCTTAACCGGCCCAATTTCAGGAATATGGAAAGAGATCTCACTTTTATCTTTAGGTATTACTACGGCTGCGTCAACTTTGTTGCCATACTTTGTTCTAAAATATTCCGTATTCCAAAGTCCTAAAAAAAGTGTTATATAGTCCCTTGTTTTGCATCCAAAGGATTCCAATATACCTGAATGGTTTGAATTAGATATCTTTAAAGGTATAAATCTTTCTAATCGACCAAATGCATCAGCTTTAATATTTCCACCATCTGCTTTACAGGGTTGAATAATAATATCTCCTGGCATTGCCCGATTACAATTAGCAAAGACATGGTTGTTGGATAGCAACAATAGTTCGCCGGTTTCATTGTCTTTGACTACTGCCCCCAGGGTTCCTACACTAGTATCTTTATGAGCCATTGAAACACCCGGATAAGCAGGCCGTATGCGTTTTGAATTCAGATTGTCCGCGCTTATTCTCCCAACAGGAATACAGAAAAGATTAAAGTTTATTTAACAAAACAAGGTTAAGCAGAATTGTACCTTAACGTTTTAATATAATAATTTTTTTTTAAATGGAAATCAAGGTAAAATTAAATTTGTTTTTCAGAGTGAATTTTAGTATTATTTTCAAAACAACAAGTGGAAGAAAGCTATGAACCGTACAAAAACGATTACACGTCTGGTAATTCTAATATCTCTGACTTTGGCAATTGAAATGGTTGGACTGCCACAACCCATAACCGGTCCTCTGGTTAATACCATGTTGTTATTGACAACATTATTGTTAAATGTTACCGCCGGTATTGTATTGGGAATTATTACACCTTTGACCGCAGTTATAAGAGGGCAACTGCCCCCAGTCTTTTTGCCCATGGTGCCTTTTATTGTAGCAGCAAATATATTGTTGGTTTCAATATTTGGCATTCTCATTAAAACATTCAAAACCACCAAATTACACAACAAAACACCGCTGCTATCCCCCGCACACTGGATCGGACTTTTAGCGGGTTCAACTGTCAAATTCCTGTTTCTCTATTATTCGGCAAAAACTTTAGTACCATTAATGTTTGGTAAAAACTTTTCACCACAATTTCTGGCAATGATGGCGCTGCCACAATTTATTACCGCTGTTATTGGCGGTGCATTTGCCTTTTTTCTTGCAGGAATTTTGATCAAAATACTCAAATAAAAAAAGTTTAATTTATTGAATAATCATATCTTCTTTTTCAAGTAATTGTGCTACCAAATTATTGAGCGCTACCTGCCATGCCAGAGGTTCTCCATCAAGGTCCTGTCGTTTTTCGTTTTCAAGCACATTTTTCAATTCTGTTTCATCTATCGAATCCTGTAAATCAAAAACAGAAGACCAAAATC
This sequence comes from bacterium, assembly GCA_963693055.1. GTDB lineage: Bacteria > Zhuqueibacterota > Zhuqueibacteria > Residuimicrobiales > Krinioviventaceae. The sequence goes on along the minus strand of OY843751.1, from coordinate 890,561 downwards.
CGGTTCGTTTTGCTATTAATCCTTCTGAGCCACAGCGTAGTATTTTACCGTTTTTATCCAGTAAAACCCCGGTAACATGCAGCACTTCTGCAGGTGTATCCAGATCACTTAACCAGGGTGCATCCTGGGTATAGCCGGTACCAATCTGTAACTCTTTTTTACCCAACAGATTTTTCATCCGCAAGAAATACTCGCTGAATCCTATAGTAATATAAATAAAAGCATTTACATCCTCTTTGGCGGATACTGCAAGCAGACTGTCTTTCCAGGCTTTTGACGGATCAAGCTGGTAAATGATCATTTCCTGGGTTTCGGAAATATCTCCAAGATCAGAACCCGTTGCAGGTGAATTGAATGCATTACGGTTTCCCACATAGATATCAGGCGCCTGGTCAGGATCAAGATCAATGTAAACCAGAGGTTTGCTCACATTAAACGAATCTACATATTCGTTCATTGCATTTATTATGGGTGCGAGTTCTTCACGACGATTATTTTCAAAAAAATCGTTGTATAAACGAACATCCATTTCAACAGGCAAATGCCCTACTGTTCCTACAATTGCTTTGGAACTACCGGTATAGTAAGGAGCCTTGCTTATATTCTTTGTAGAACTGGAACGAAATCCTGATAATGCGCCGGCACATGACATGAAAAAAATTAACAACAAAAACAAAATAATACTACAAGACCTTTTCATTTGTCTTTCCCTCTTTTTTAAGATCATGGTTAACATAGTTGTAACATTAAATTACAGTAGCCAATAAAAGAGCTAAACATTTTCATAAAGACTATGGATCAAATAAATGCACTCATGTGGAGAACCTGCATATGTCAGCAGGCCATTTGAAACAAATTCAGGAAATGTGTTTCGTAAATCAAATTGCAACAAAATCACATGTTTCCCATTTTTTAGGGCAAGCGCAACTTCAGATATTGTCCCCGCTGACCCAGGACAAGCAACAATAATATCACTACTCAAAACATTGATCAGGTTACGCGCATCAGACATGCCGGTTATAATTGGAATATCAATATATGGATTGCTTTGTTCTTTGCTGATACCCGGCAAGATTCCAATTGTCAAACCGCCTTTGCTTTTTGCCCCTTCAGCCGAAGCTCTCATAATTCCCGCGTCTCGACCGCCATTCAGTAAAATCCATCCATTTTCCGCAATCAGGCCACCAAGTTCTCTTGCCATTTCAAAGTTATTCTTTGAGATATGGCCGCCCCCCATTACCCCAATAACGAGTTTTTTTCTGGATCTTTCCATAATGGCCCCTTTTTAATACTAGCCGGATTTTTTGTATTTCCCTGCCAACTGCCCGCATGCTGCGCTAATATCATCCCCCTTGCTCCATCTTACAGATACAGGTGCATTCAGGGGATGCAATTGCTGCATAAAAAGCTCCATGCGCTTTGCAGAAGGCCGTTTAAATTGGTCCAGTACAGAATTATAAGGGATTAAATTCAGTTTACAATTCAATGGCGAAACCAGCTTTTTTAATGCACTTGCGTGTTCAGCGGAATCATTTAATCCATCAAACAAAACATATTCAAAGGTCAACATTTGTTTTGAACGTTTGGTATAGTATCTAACAGCGTTAATCAATTCTTCCATATTCCATTTTTTTGCAACAGGCATAATGGATTGCCGTTCATCATCATACGGTGAATTGAGTGAAACTGCAAGCCGATATTTGTGTCCTTCATCCGCATAGCGGTATATGTTTTTAACAACACCAGCAGTAGAGATCACAATATGTCTGGTACCTATACCAATTCCATCCGGATGATTGATCAAATGGGCTGCGTGAATTACATTTTCATAATTCATAAACGGTTCACCCATTCCCATAAACACTATATTGGTTAATTCAATTCCAAGATCCCGCTCTACAAACAATACCTGATCTACTATTTCCCCGGTATCAAGATTCCGTTTAAACTTTAACTTGGCAGTTGCACAAAAAGCACAATTCAAAGCACATCCAACTTGAGATGATATACACAAAGTCCGACGATCTTCATCGGGTATGTATACACTCTCTACAAGATGCTCGTCTTTAAGCTTGAATAAGAACTTGTGTGTGCCTGATTGTTTAGACTCTGTTTTTTCAACCAACTCTAAATGCCCTACAGCCGCATCGCGTTCCAATTTCTCCCGCAACGGCTTGGCCAGATTGGTCATTTCAGAAAAAGAATTGGCCCTTTTTTCATATATCCAACTGAACAGTTGGCGCCCCCTGAATTTTTTCTCTCCAAGAGATTCTGCAAAACGTTCCAGTTCATGCAGAGACATACCTGTTAAATTTAAATTTTCCATAACAGAATTTACTGTTTTTATGCTACTGCTACAAGAAAAAGTTTAATTCATGAAAAATATTATTCAATTATTCCATCATTGACTTTGGGCTAAAAAATTGATAATTTGTAAGGAACTACAAGTAAAGACTATAGTTACATGACTATAATATAATGTGATCAAGACTATCCGGAGGCGTAATGCATAAACCGTCTTTTAATCATAATGATGATGTTGAAATTGTTAAAGCGTTAAAAAAATCTCATGATGATATTGTTAATGAAATTGGCAAAGTAATCATTGGGCAAAACCAGATCATAGACGAAATGCTTATTTCGTTATTATCCCGCGGTCACTGCCTTTTGGTGGGCGTGCCCGGTCTGGCTAAAACTTTATTAATCAGTACATTATCAAAAGTACTGGATTTAAAATTCAGCCGTATTCAATTTACTCCGGATTTGATGCCTTCAGACATAACCGGTACAGAAGTTATAGAAGAAGACATGACAACCGGCCATAAAACATTCAAATTTGTAAAAGGCCCTGTATTTGCAAATATTGTATTGGCAGACGAAATTAACCGAACTCCGCCCAAAACCCAGTCGGCTTTACTACAAGCCATGCAGGAACACGAAGTAAGCGCCGCAGGCGAAACACTGAAACTGGATGAACCTTTTTTCGTGCTGGCAACACAAAACCCCATTGAACAGGAAGGTACTTATCCCCTTCCTGAAGCACAACTTGACCGTTTCATGTTTAATCTTTGGGTTGATTACCCCACACTTGAAGAAGAAGAACAGATTGTTCACTCTACAACCAGTGGCTACACTCCGGAACTGAATACAGTCCTCAACGCACAAGATATTACGCAATTACAGTCATTGGTTAGACGGGTACCGGTAGCAGACAATGTGGTAAGCTTTGCGGTTAAATTGTCCAGGCAGACACGTCCAAACAGTGACGAAGCCCCCAAATTCATCAAAGAATGGATCAACTGGGGAGCCGGTCCGCGTGCGTCTCAATTCCTGGTATTAGGAGCAAAAACACGTGCAGTACTTGACGGACGCCCAACACCTAACATTGAAGATGTTAAAGCTGTTGCAAAACCGGTTTTACGTCATAGGCTGGTAACCACTTTTAACGCCGAAGCAGAGGGAATCTCTTCAACAGATGTAATTGACAAACTCTTACAGCAGATATAATATATGGCCCAGAACCAGGAAACAATAAACTATCTTAATCCTGAAGCGTTATCTCGTCTAGGAAACATGAACCTTATCGCACGTCTGGTTGTTGAAGGATTTATGACCGGTCTGCACAAGAGTCCGTATCATGGATTCAGTGTTGAATTTGCAGAACATCGTCAATACATGCCGGGGGATGATATCCGTCATGTGGATTGGAAGGTATACGGTAAAACTGACAGATATTATGTAAAACAATTTGAAGAAGAAACAAATCTCAAAGCCTATATTCTACTGGATGCCTCCGCATCCATGTCTTATACTTCGCAAAAGATCACCAAATTTCAATATGCATCATATCTGGCCGCATCACTCACTTATTTAATGTTAAAGCAAAGAGATTCGGTAGGGCTGGTTACTTTTGATCAAGGCATTCGCAATTATGTTCCACCACGTTCGGTCCATACGTATCTGAATGTGATTCTTCAACAATTACAAACTACCCAGACTGGCAAGCAAACAAACCTCTCTGAAACCTTTCACCAACTTGCGGAACGCATACAGCGCCGCGGTTTGATTATCATCCTGTCAGACATGCTCGACAACCCAGAACGGGTATTGTCGGGCTTGAAACATTTCAGGCATAAAAAACACGAGGTTATCGTCTTTCAAATTTTGGATCCCATGGAACGTTCATTTCAATTTAAACACAATGCAACCTTTGAAGATATGGAAACCGGGGAAAAAATGGCAACGCAACCCTGGCATATACGTGAAGATTATCAATCCCTTATGGCAGATTTTTTAAAAACATATAAAGACCAGTGCCTGGCAAACAGAATTGATTACGCGTTAATGGATACACATGAATCCTTTGACACCGCTTTAATGCAATATTTGATCAAGCGTAAACGTATTGGTGGTTAATCCACAAAAGGCAGCGCCCCTATGAACAGCATCTTCATATGGATAACTTTACTGCTGATAATAATTTTGGGTTACAGCACACAGGCTTTAATTAAAACCCGAAAAAAGTCAAGATTTCAGGCAAGGCTGGCTGTCTATTTCTATTTATTCATGCTATTGCCCATCATTCCGCTTTTATTTTTGTTCAGTTCTCTCATCATCAACAGTTCAAATCTTATAGCTCCACCAGAAATTGATCAGGCGCTGAATAGGTCTCTCGAAATCCTCAGGCAGAACCTTGAACAAAAAGGAAATACATATTTTCAATCAATTCAAAATCTTCATGACATACAACAGAACAATCTCAACAACAATCAAATTGATTATTTTGGAAGCTATTCTCCTTCAGATTCAGGCTTGGTATTAAATCAATTTTTATCCAATAATCCTCAAATTGATAAACCGCTAATTCAAAGCAGAGCTATAGCAAAAACATTAACGCATTCTGGGTCTAATACCTCCCGAATTGTAGAATTTAATAATGAAAACTATTTCGAAAGTTATATCCATTTACCAGATTCAATCATAGCGTTTATTGGGTACAAAATTGATTCCCAAACCCTGCTATCAATACAACAGATCAATCAACTGCTAAAAAATTATACTTCATTTAGCTTTTTCAGAGATACGGTTGTGCAAAATCATCTGGTTTGGTTTCTTGCATTGGCACTCATGATCATTCTGGCGCTTATATCTTTTCAGCTTGCAAAAGCAATCTCGGGAGGAATCAGTGAACCCATTCGGGGATTGGCAAAAGGCATGGAACAAGTAGGTGAAGGCGATTTGGAGCATCGGGTAATTATTAAAGCCAAAGATGAAATAGGATTTTTAATCGAATCCTTTAACAATATGACAAGTGAATTGCAGATAAGCCGCGAGAATTTGAAAAAAGCAGAACGCGCTGCAGCCTGGCGTGATGTAGCAAGGCAAATCTCGCACGAGATTAAAAACCCATTAACTCCTATTGAATTGTCTCTCTACCGGCTTAAAACCGCAATCCCTGAAGGTAGTGAAGGGTATCCTGATATGATTGCATCTGTACGAATTATTGAAGAAGAAATTGCCTCCATGAGAAGATTGGCCTCATCTTTTTCCGAGTTTGCCAGAATGCCGCAGCTTGAGCTTCTAAAAGAAAACATCGATGAGCTGATTAAAGACTGTGTGGCACTATATCAGGATTATCCTATACATTATGAAAACAATGCAGTTAACCAAACGCTTCATCTGGACAGAGAGCAAATTAGACGCGCTATCAACAATCTTTTAAAAAATGCAATTGAAGCATCACCAGATAAATCGCCCATTCGGTTAGAATTAACAAATGCAGAATCATCTGATCATTCAGTTCGCATCATTATTCAGGATCAGGGTACAGGCATTGAAAAAGCATTGTTAAAAAAAATATTAAAGCCCTATTATACTACAAAAAAAGAAGGCTCAGGCTTGGGACTTTTTATAGTGAATCGCATCATATCAGAACATGGTGGGAAATTTATTATAGATAGCGAAAAAGGCAAAGGTACAACCATAAATATAGAATTATAATATGACAACTATACCAACAATTATACTTTATATATTCCCACTTATTTTCATCTTGCTGATTGTACTAATTATGTTCTGGCAGGAAAAACGGTTTGAACGCTTACTTGCAGACAAAGAGAATCCTTCACAACTATTCAGTACATGGCTCAGAGAAATTAGTGATGATATCAGTCATACATCTGACAGAATCAACCGTCAGCTCCACACCAACAATGAATCTATAAATAACCGACTGGACAATACAGCACAATTGTTGAGACTCTTGAATCATGATCTGGGCAAAGTGCACGAGATTGGTCAGCAAATGCGAGATTTCCAACAACTGTTCCGAACACCCAAGCTCCGTGGTGTTTTAGGTGAACAATTGCTTACAGATCTGCTTTACCAAATATTACCCAAAACAAATGTAAAGCTGCAATACAGATTTCAGTCTGGTGATACTGTAGACGCAGTGGTTCTGTTACAAAAGGGTATGATCCCCATTGATGCCAAATTTCCTATGGAAAATTATTTAAAAGCAGAAAAAACAACAGATGAACAACAAAAATCCGTATACCGAAAAGAATTTAACAGAGATGTAAAACGCCATATTGATACCATTGCAAAGAAATATATCAAACCCGGTGAAGGCACACTAGACTTTGCCATATTGTATATCCCATCAGAATCGATCTATTATCAACTGGCTGTCAATGAAGAACTGCTTAAATATGCCCAGGACAAAAAAATAATGCCCAGTTCACCCAATCAGTTTTATTATTTTCTGAGAATTATTTTAATGGGGCTTGAAGGCCAAAAGATAGAAGAAACCGCACAAAAAGTATTACAATCCATTTATACGCTTGAAAATCAAGTCAACACAATGCGTACAGATTTATCTACATTATCAACACATATCAATAATGCAAAAAACAGTTCAGACAAACTTTTTCTGAAATTTGAAAATCTATCAAACAGATTGCAGGAATTGAGATTTATTAAAGATTAAGGCTTGTTACCTGAACATTGCCTTAATACTTCCCCAAGTGTGTCGTGCAGACGAAATTTGTGGTGTACTTTGTATAACTTCTTCATAAGCAGAAGTTGAATTGTCATTATTTACAAATTCTAGCTTGTAATAATAGACCCTGTCATCTGCCTTGAAAACGGAATTATCAGTAAAAGTATAGGTAATTTCGTCTTCAGAAGAACTTTTACACATGATAAAAGATAATTTTGTAAAAGAGACACCATCAAGACTTCGGAACAAATTATAACCTTTTACTCCGGTCTCTGCACCAACGCGCCATTTAACTTCAACCTTGTTGAGTCCTGGCTCTGCACGGAATTCTTTAACAACAACACCACCCATTCCCACAGTGGTTACAATCAAGGAGATTAAAATAAATGTAATTAATTTGTTTTGCATATTTTCCTTTATTACAGCAATCAAGTAAATATCAACAAATTACCTAAAAAAATCAAGTACTTTTTTTAATATTTAATTGAAATATACAATTAAAAGTTCCTGTTTTTATTTAAGAAATAGAAATTCTTTTTGTTGACATTAAAGATTTTTTTATTAAATTGGAAAAACGTTGGTACGATTTGTCCCTGGCGAATGATGGAGTTCTATCGTGGCAGGTAAAGGTTCAGCATCCAACAGTTATTCGGAAGATTCGCTAGACAGATATCTTCGTGAAATCAGTCAGGTTAAACTATTGACACCAGACGAAGAGATCGAGTGTGCAAAGCGAATCAAAGACGGAGATCATGAAGCTTTGGAAAAACTCACCAAGGCCAATCTTCGTTTTGTTGTTAGTGTGGCAAAGCAATATCAGAATCAGGGGCTCTCTCTGGGTGATTTGATCAATGCCGGTAATCTTGGTCTGCTCAAAGCTGCCGGTAGGTTCGATGAAACCCGAGGTTTTAAATTCATATCATACGCAGTATGGTGGATACGTCAATCCATTCTGCAGGCACTTGCAGAACAAGCCCGCATTGTTAGACTCCCTTTAAACAGAATTGGTGTTTTAAACAAAATTGAAAAAATTTTCACGATTTTGGAACAGGAATTTGAACGCGAACCCTCTGCCAATGAAATCGCCAAAGAATTAAACCTAAAACCAACTGAAGTGCTGGATGCACTCAACTCTCCCGGAGCGTACTTGTCACTTGATGCGCCTCTAAATCTTGAAGAAGACAATCGTCTCATAGATCTATTGGAAAACAAGGACCTCCCCTCTCCTGACAAATTATTAATATCAGAAAGCCTGATGATTGAAATAGAACGGGCTTTGGATACGTTAAACAAACGTGAAGCACAAGTTATCCGGCTCTATTTTGGTATTGGCTATGAGAATTCTTTTACGTTGGAAGAAATTGGTGAAAAATTCAATCTGACACGTGAAAGAGTACGACAAATTAAGGAAAAAGCTTTAAAACGCCTCAGGCATGTCTCCAGAAGCAAATTGCTCCGCAAATACCTGGAATAAGCAAAGCGCTTGAAAATCAGACTTTTTTCTTGACAAAAGCACTTGAAATCATTATATTTACTCGACTAATTGTCTTATCTTATCTATATTCCTGCCGGGGAAGAGTGTGATAATAGTATGTATGTTTATGGGTTAATGGAATTGAAATTTAAGGATTAATATGCAAGATAAACGAATTAAGCTTATCTATTTCTCGATGGGGGGATCAGAGGTTAGGCAAATTAGTTTAGGATGGAAAAAAATTGTAGGATTATCTTTCGTCACGTTTACCCTTGTACTGGTTTGTGTATTTTTTATCCTGCAAACATTTACTGATTTTTTTCATCATATCGAAAATGCCAGGCTTGAAAAATCAAATGTTCAGCTAAAACATTTACTAGCTGATATGGGGCAAAAAATAGATCAAATCGAAACCAAAGTCAAAGTCCTTGAAAAAGAAGACGATGACTTGAGGGTTTTTGTTGATTTACCTGCTATTGACGGTGATACCCGTAACCTGGGTGTTGGTGGTCATGACTTGGACACCTATGCCAATTTCACATCCATTGATGATGACGAGCTGAATAAAGCAATAAAGATCCAGCGAATGGTTGACAACATGGAACAACGTGTTGATCTGGCTACCGGCAGTCGTAATGAGATCATGAACAAATACAATGAAGATTTACAACTGTTGAAACACACCCCTTCTATTCGTCCTGTTACTATTGGTCGTATTTCTGCAGGTTTTGGACTTCGTCTTGACCCTTTTGTTGAACAATACAGATCTCATGACGGTATTGATATCAGCGCCCCTCGTGGTACCGATGTTCATGTTTCTGCTGATGGCCGTGTTGTTGAAGTTGTCGCAAAATATACAGCCAACAAAGGTCTGGGAAAATATATCATTGTTGATCATGGTTACGGCTTTAGAACCGTTTATGGTCACTTGCACCGTACACTGGTTAAACCCGGTCAACGTGTAAAACGCTACGACATTATTGGTAAAGTGGGTGATACCGGTCGTTCTACCGGTCCTCACTTGCATTACGAAGTACGCGTAAGCAATAAAAAGGTGGATCCAATGAAGTATATTATTGAAGAATAATATCTATATTTAAATATTGTATTTTCAGGCCCGCTAAAATTTAGCGGGCTTTTTTTTATGTAGGACACTTGTGCTAAAAAAACTGATCACATACATTCTTTTATTCATATCTTTGGGATACGCAAATACTGGAATGAAGCATTTAGAGCTCATTCAATTGGGAATTGATAAAAGCATTGAAGAAGAATACGAAACATCTCTGGCTCTTTTCGATAGTCTCATTCAACTGACGCCCTCACACCCTGCAGGATATTTTTTCAAAGCAGCAGCCTATCAATCTAAAATGATGGATTTTGAAACAGAGGATGGCAAAGATGAATTTTATGATAACATAGAAAAAGCCACTGAACTCTCTGAACACATGCTTAAAAACTATCCTGAATCTGCTGAGGCGCATTTCTTTCTGGGTGCGGCCCGTTCGTATCACAGTTATCAGCTTGCACGAGACAAGAAATACTTTTCTGCAATTCGTAAAGCCTCCAGCTCTATTGATGAACTTGAGAAATGCCTGCAATTGGATGAAACCTGGTATGACGCATATTTGGGAATTGGCAGTTATAAATACTGGCGAAGCTACCTTACGCGAAAATTCACCTGGCTGCCTTTCTTTTCCGATAAAAGAGAACAAGGTATAGAAAATTTATTATGTGTGCAGGACAAAGGTACTTTTACGCGGTGGGCAGCTTTATCAAATCTGGCATGGATTTACATAGAAGAAAAAGAGTTTGAAAAAGCTATCGATATTTCTCAAAAAGGTCTTGACCAGTTTCCTGACAGCAGGTTCTTTTTATGGCCCCTGGGCGATGCTTCTTTAAAAGCAGAAAAATATAACCAGGCCATTGATTCATACAAAAAACTGCTTGCCTCTGTTTCTTCCGAGTCTATAAATAATCATTACAATGAAATTGTATTAAACCTCAAGCTGGGCCAATGCTATAAAGCACTGGATCAGGATTCGACAGCAATATCCTTTCTTAACAGGGCAATTGATCTAGAAGCTGATGAAGAGATTAAAGATAGAGCTAGAGAGAAAAAAGAAAAGGCAGCCAAGATTTTAGGGGAAATCAATCGTGATTATGGTGATGCAGGCGAATAAGCAATTCATAGCCTGCTATTAAAACCAGCCAAAGCGGAATCCATCTCAACGGGGCATCTGCCCAATACAGTCCCCATTCATACGTCTTCCATGAAAACGGAAACAGCCAATAATATCCACCAATAAAGTGGCGTTGTAGTGAATCTAATAGTAAATGTACTAAAACACCGGCAAATAAATATTTAAATACAAGTGCTCTTGATTGAGGCTGAAAAAATTCTGATAGAAACAGACAAAATATCACCAGAAATATCGGTGTATGCATGGCAATTGTGTAATCATACAAACCGGGAAACAAGATATAAATAGGGCGGGTAATGACATCGGGCAAAATGATTCCGAGATAATAAATGGCACGCATATCAGCAAATGAACGATGTCTGCTGGTAGCATAACCCAGTGCAAAATGTGTCAGCAGATCTGCCATTACACCTTGCTCGCAAAATAAAAGTTTTTAAAAGAAAAAGTATATCGTTTAAAAAACAAGACGAGTACAATTAAAACTGGAAAAACCGATACCCAAATTTTAACTCGTCGTTTTTCAGACACATGGTAATCCACCAGCTCGAGCCATCCATCCTGGTGATAAATTGCCTTTAAAGAGATAAACTGGTTGGGAATCAGGTTCTCAGATTGGCCAACAACTTTGTAAAAATTTCCGTTTTGGTGAACAAAAAAAGAATCCTGATAAATTGTTTTTACAGTGATCTCATTTCCTATTTCCAGAAACGAATTATCAAACTTTTCAGGGTCAGAATCACACATAGTGAGGGTAATTGTAGGATTGTTATATTTCCCATAAAATACCAGAAAACATAAAATGATCAGGTATAGCGTGACCCGGATGCTTCGAGTAATATTATTTGTCAATCTGTCCTTTGAAAACATTTTGAACTGTCTGTAATAATTCATGATGTAAAATGGTGTTGGATGCAACCACATTGCCTGTCCAAACGGGATTATTACCACCGGAGAAATCTGTTATTTTCCCACCAGCTTCCTTTATGATGATTGATCCTGCAGCAACATCCCAGGGTCCTAAATTAATTTCCCAAAAGCCTTCACAACGTCCGCATGCAATGTAACAAAAGTCCAAAGCAGCGGCACCGAGTCGTCTTACTCCGCTTGCTTTGAACAATACTTCTTTGAATGAACGTAAATAAATATCAATATATTCTTTAGCCCGAAAAGGAAAACCGGTTGTTATTAAACCCAGGCCCAGATCATCAATATCAGACACCTGTATCGCATCACCATTTAAAAAAGCGCCTTTGCCCTTTTCAGCAGTAAATAACTCGTCACGGGTAGGGTCATAAATAACGCCGAGTACAATTTCATGATTAACCTCTAACGCAATGGAGACAGCAAATACAGGTATTCCATGAATATAATTTGTAGTGCCATCAAGGGGATCAATAATCCATCGGTGTCCGCCGCCATCATGCTTGTGAGATTCTTCTCCGTAAAAGCTGTGGGCAGGATACTCTTTCTGTATAGTTTCAATAATTGCAGCTTCTGAAGTTTTATCAACAAAGGTCACAAAATCAAATTGTTTTTTTGTATCGATATGGGAGGATGTAATCTTGCCCAGATTTTCTAATTGAATTTTACTGGCCGCTTTTGCGGCACGTATAGCGGTATTTAACATAATATATCCTGTAATTTTATCATTTTGTTTTCAAAGTAGCGATAGTAACACCAGAATCACCTTCGTTCCAGTTTCCTAATCTAAATTGATTTACCTGCGGATGAGAGCCAAGAAAATTTGTAATATCCTGTCTTAAACGACCGGTACCTTTTCCATGAATAATGCGAATCTCATTCAACCCGGTCATTAATGCTTCATCAATAAACCGGTCAACTATGGATCTTGCCTCTTCTGCTCGCATGCCACGAAGGTCAACCTCGTGAGTAATAATCTCTTTTTGAGAAACGTTTATATGGGTTACCGAGGTTCGCTTTTTCTTCTTTTTACTCGCTTTTTCAAGATCAACCAACGGCAGTTGCATTTTTACACCATCCAACTGTACCATGACTTTACCCTTTTTATCTACACGAGTAATAACCTCACCCACACTGGTGCTGTGTTTCCATTTCACATAATCTCCTGGCTCTACTGAGATCAAGGCTTCAGGCTCTGGTTCGCTGACCTGCTTTTTAATAACTTTAATCTTTTGCTGCTGTTCGTTCATTACTGACTTGGCATTTTGTATAGCTTCACGACGAGCTTCTTTTTCTTTAATCTCTTTGACAGTTTTTTCAATCAAAGCGTTAGCCTGTGCAATAATTTGTTCAGCTTCTTTAACAGCTTCACGCTTAATTTTTTTCTCGTCACGTTTCAAGGCTTCATTTCGCTCAGTGTACAACTTTTGAAGGCTGCTCAAGCCAGAGTCTTTAATCCTTATTTCCGACAGCAATGTATTATAAGATTGTATCTTTTCTTCAAGATCTTCAATCAATCCTTCAAGCTGATCTTTGTGCGAACCAATCAGCTCGCGGGAAGCCTCAATCAATTCAGGAGGAAAACCCATGCGACGTGCAATTTCAAACGCATAACTTGAACCGGGGATACCGGTTCTGAATTTATAAGTTGCCTGTAAGGTTTCCCGATCAAACTCCATAGATGCATTCTCAACACGGTCAGTTTGGTAGGCAAACGCCTTTAATGCACCCAAGTGGGTGGTAACTATGGTTAAAGCGTGTCTGTCAGTGAGTCGTTGCAATAGTGTAATGGCAAGTGCTATACCCTCTTCAGGATCAGTACCGGTTCCTATTTCATCAACCAGCACCAGACTATTTTCATCCGCATTCGAAGCAATATCTGCAAGCGATTGAACGTGTGACGAAAATGTTGAAAGATCATTCTCTATAGATTGCTGATCACCAATATTTGCATAAATTTTTGTTATTTTACCAATACGTGAATGGGGCTTGGCAGGAATGTGCAATCCACAACGGGCCAAAAGTGTTAACAACCCTACGGTTTTCAAAGCCACAGTTTTACCACCAGCATTGGGGCCGCTAATGATCAAAGTAGAAACTTTACCCAACTCTATATCAAGAGGTACTACATTTGATTCACCTAAACGCAGGATAAGCAAAGGATGCCTGCCTCCTGCTATCATTATTTCAGGGTTATCAACCAGTTCGGGTTGAAATCCATTAATGGATTTTGAAAAGACAGCTTTGGCATAAAAAAGATCAATTTGCGCAAGCACCTTTTCATTTCTTTTCAGCTCGCCAACAACCTCATGTACACGTATTGTTAATTGTGTTAAAACACGTTCAATTTCACGAGTTTCTTCATTCAGCAATTCACGGATACGATTATTCTCTTCAAATACATCCATGGGCTCTATAAAATAACTGGATCCGCTTGAAGACTGACCATGTATCAATCCCTTGACCTTGCGTTTATACTCGTCTTTTACCATAAGCACAAAACGACCATCTCGAACACTGATAACATTCTCTTGCAGCATGCCTTGCTCGCCAAAGGATTTTAATTTGGTCTCAATTTTTCGTCTAATAGAGTTACGAACCCGGTTGATCTGGCTTCGGACATGGGCCAGTTCAGGACTTGCATTATCCAGAATTTCAGCGCTTTTAATATCTATACAACGGCTAATCTCTTTTTCCAATTCTGGTAATACAATCAGTCTGTCTGATATTTTTTTAAAATGGGGTATTTTTTCTTTTCGTTGATAAAAATAACCACTCAAGCGTCTCGATGTATTTGCCTGTTGAAAAACAGCAAGCAATTCGTGAACACCCAAAATACTGCCGGCCATCCCTGCTTTTTTAAGAATGGCTTCAACATCCTGTATTCCTTCCATTGGCACAGCATGATCGTAATCATTCAAATCACGAAGTTCCGTAACCTGGGTTTGTATGATGGTTAATTCTTGAGTATCTTGAATGGGTTGGATTTCAAGGGCGAGTTTTTCACCTAAAACAGAAGCTGCACATACAGCAATTTTCTCTCGTATTTTAAGGAACTCTAATGTTTCATAGCAGGATTCCAAAAGTCTATCTCCGTAACTCCTCTTCCAGCTTTCTGGCAGCTTTTTTCATTTCATTTCGTTTATCTTTATCCACAAGATCTTCATCTGCAATTTTGTTAACTTTTTTCCCCAGATCTTTAATGTCTTTTGGTTCAAGCCCATCTTTATCAAATTTATTGTTATCTATTCTATCATACAATTTATCGATCATGGGCTGAGTATAGGGGATAAAATTACCAACAGAATTTACCAGAAAAACTGTAACTTTTTCCATATGCGGCAAAAGAACAGATTTCTTTTGCACTCGGTTTACATTATTTCCAAAAGGTATCACCCACAATAAAAGGATCAGTATACTAATTAAAAGAATACCTTGAACAAAACCCAATATAGCTCCGGCAATTTTGTTCAGGCTGTTCTCTGTCAAGGCAGGTGCTGTTTTTTTTATCATTCCAATCAGCAACAAAAACGCATAGCGAATTCCAAATAACAACAATAAACCCGCTAAAACAGAGCTGACCATATGAAGTTGGGGAACCTGACGGGTGATAATTACAGCAAGTGTACCCCCAAATTTCACAGCACAAATAATGGCAATGATCCAACCGGTAATACCCAGAATTTCATCCATAAAACCACGCCGGGCACCAAGAAATACAAACAAGGTCAATATTCCAATGACAATAAAGTCCAAAATGTTCATAATTTTAATCCGCTAGCATGATATTAAATAAAAAAAAGTGAATAAAGAATATAGGCCAAAAACCCAACTCTATCCACTTTCAAAATTTGTCGTTTCAACTTATATACTCAGTTTTTTTCTAACAAGCTCACTAACCAATTTTCCATCTGCACGTCCTTTGACTTTGGACATAATTACCGGCATGACCTTGCCTAAATCTTTGATGGTCTGCGCACCCGTCTCTTGAATTGCTTCATCCACAATTTTTTCGACATCCTGCTCAGACAACTGTTCAGGTAAATAGGTTTCAATGATCTTTAATTCAACTAGTTCCTTGTCAGCCAAGTCATCGCGGCCTGCTGCTTTATATGCCTCAATAGACTCGCGTCTTTTTTTAGCGGCACTGGTTAAAACAGCCAATTCTTCATCTTTATCAAGCTCTTTGCGCTTGTCAATAGAAGCATCTTTAATTTGTCCCCGCAATAGACGTATTGTACCCAGACGTTCTTTATCGCCTGACTTCATTGCGGCTTTCATATCTTCAGTTAACTGAGTTAAAAAACTCATGTTTTCTCCAATTAAAACGGCAACATCATTACCAAAAAATTATCTTTCCATCATTTGCAATTTGCGCATCTTTCGACGGGCAACATTAGCCTTACGACGTTTAGATTCGCTGGGTTTTTCATATTGCTGATGTTTTTTTATATCAGACATCAGACCCGCTTTTTCACAAGATTTGGTAAAACGTTTTAACGCTCTCTCAAAGGGTTCACCTTCTCTTACCCTGATTCCAGGCATAAAGTACTCGACCTCCTTTCCTAAGTTTTTGAATGTTTATATTCAACTTGTAAATTATAAAAAATTCAGGTTAAAATCAAGGTATTTTTGACTTAAATTAACCTGGAGGCCATTGCATTACTCTTCCACCTAAAATATGACAGTGGATATGAAAAACAGTTTGTCCGCCATCATCATTGCAATTCAATACCAGTCGGTAACCGGCGTCTGCATGACCATATTCAGCAGCTATTGTTTTTGCCGCAAGTACCATTTTACCAACCAACTCTGCGTTTTCGGCTTCAAGATCATTAAGAGTTTCAATATGTGTTTTAGGAATTACCAACGTATGTGTGGGTGCCTGAGGATTTAAATCTTTGAACGCAACTACATCATCGTCTTCATAAACAATGGTTGCGGGAATTTCTTTTTGAGCAATTTTACAAAAAATACAATCCATATATCCTCCTGTATTTTTACGAGTCTATTATAAATCGCCAGCATATTCTAAAAGTTTAATCGCGGCGACTAGTGCTGCTGTTTCACTGCGTAACCGCCTGGAGCCTAAATTTAGTGGAATAGCATCATACTGAATTGCCATATCAAATTCTGCTTTGGAAAAACCACCTTCCGGACCTATAAATAATACTACCTGTTGATTGTCAGCTACAGCTTGACGAATATCATCAACAGGCGCACCCCGATGACTTTCATGGGCAATAAATAACAAACTGTTTTGATATTGGTTTAAACATTCTTTAAAAGCTACAGGTTGCTTAACCTCTGGATACTTGCTTCTGCCGCATTGCTTTAGTGCGGCAAGGGCCTTTTTTTGCCATCTGTCTATTTTTTCCGGCTTGGCAACCGATCTTTCAGTTAGAATGGGTTGAAAAACACTGATTCCTATTTCGGTCCCTTTTTCTACAACCCAATCGAATCCGCTTCCTTTTGATACAGCCTCTGCAAGTACCAATTGCAAAGCAGGTTCTCCCTCGTTATGCAAAATATTTTGGATATCGACGGTTAATGATCTTTTTTCAATCGCAGATATTGCACCTTCATAGATATGTCCCTGACCGTCAGTCAAAGAGATAAAATCTCCCACCTGCATACGCATAACCCTGATAGCATGATAAAATTCATCACCATCAAGAACAAGGGTATTTTGAGAAACATTTTGGGGTTCCACAAAGTACTGTTGAAAATGCATCCGGCTCAAAATGCAACTCCTATATCAGTAATAAACTGCGGTTCAAAATCTGAATTCCATGCATATTCTACTCGCAGCAATTGTACATATGGAACATGAAAATGCAGACCCAGGCCAAAACCCTTTAAACGGGCTTGATCAGTAATGCTTTGACTTTTAAACCAAGTTGTACCAGAATCAACAAACAAACCTCCGCTTAAGCCAAATGGTAAATTATTACTGTAAGATCCAAAATCATAACCCTGCTCTGATAAATCAAAATATTTTATAGGAATAATGGGGAAACGCAACTCTACTCGCCCAATGGCTCTGTTATCTCCTTCCATACGGGTATCAAACTCGCCGCGAATGCGGTAGGCGTAACCCAGATAAATCTTGTCATAATACGGAACACTGCCGGTTGACAAATCAGCACGTCCATAAAAACCAATAGAAACATCTTTGAACACATTAAAATATTTCCGTAAATCGGCTCCATATCTTAAATAATCAATATATGATGCGTTTGAAATTTTATTAACATATAACTCAGCAAAGAATCCACTTTTAGGATATTCCCACAAATCACGTTTATCGTATTTGATAGCAAAACCAACGGAAGGTAGTCTATCTGTTTTACTATTGGAATAATTTAAAAACCGGTACTCGGTCGGCAAAGATACCTGTCTGTACCCCAGAGACATGGATAAATAAAGATGGTATCCCCATCGCTTGCCCAAGGTTAATGTAGCTCCATGATGTTTTTCATCAAAACGATCATAGGCCAGCCCCTTGCTTCGAATGGTTCTGGAATATGCCGAAAACTTGTAATTCAGCTTGTGCTTGCCGCCAAACCAGGGATTCGAGTAATAAACATCCATACCGGGGTTGTAGCCAAACCAAAAAGAAGTATTGACAAAGTTACGCAAACCTCTAAAATTATCATGAAAAATTCCGGCCCCATAAGAAAGTTTACTCCAATCCCTTTCGTTTCTGTACAAAATAGGGTATGGGAAAATATGCCAGCGTTCAGATACCAGGATCTGTATAATGACACCATCCGGATTAAATACCGGAACTATTTCGACCCGACTGAAAAGATTAAGATTTTGAATACGCTTCTGGTCTTCAATTAGACGATCCTCTTCATAAAGTTCACCTATCTGCATTTTCAACTCGCGGGTAATCACAATGTCTTTGGTATAGGTATTTCCAATCACATCAAATCCCAAGATCATTAATGATTCAAATTCTTCATCCAAATCATCAAGCTGAGAATCCTGAGAATAAGTACAGCTAACGAGCAAGAGAAACAAAATTATTGAGAAAAAGGTAAAACGCATAAATGCCTAAAGTTTGTTAAAAAGTCTAAAAGTTAAACGCCAGTCTCCATCACCATTCAGTAATTGGCGAGCAATATCCACACGTAAAATACCATCAGCTAACAACAATGACATTCCCGCGTCACCTAAAAGTTGGGGTTTAAAAATACCATGATATATTCGTCTTTTGGGCTTGTCGGCATACCAGGCATTTCCGCTTTCCCAAAAAACAGCAAAAGAAGCAGCATCACTGGTAGGCATGTATTTGAACGGAGATTTTTGAAAAAAATACCCGCCAAAGTGGTACACAATTCGGTACATGACCAGATTTTGACCAATGTGGTAATTGTCCGGAAAAGCACGCAGACTACCTATCCCTCCAATTGTCATCAAATGTTGACGAGCCAAGCTGCCTTTACGTAAACCCAGGTTACCCACCAGAATAAATTTCTGTGTATTGATTGTAGGATAATAAATTACAGAATTTATAAAGATACCATTGGTTTCAAAATCTCCAAAAGTACGTTCATAAACTCCTTCAAAATAAAATCCACTTGTTGGGAAAAACGCATTATCACGTTCATCAATCAGCATCCTCACCTGAACACTATGCTCATCCCCTTCCGTAATTGCAGGATTAGGTGCATAAGATTTTGACCAGTCAAACAAAGAACCGGCAAAACTGGTATTAACAGGCATACTAGAGTATCGATGCTGAGAATAAATAATTCTTAATAAATTCCTGCGAAACACTTTTTGATCCGCGGCAATACTAAATCCCTTTACAGCATAATGATTATGAAAATCTTCATGCATGAACACACCTGCAAGAGAATTTTCCATACGCCCAATTTTCCAGGAGTCATTTGTGCGTGTTTCTTGAAAAAAATTCAAACGCAACAACATACGCCGTCTATTGGTAAACAACCATTGCTGCAAGCCAAAATTGTAATGCCAGCTGTTTGTTCGGGTTGCAAATGCAAGTTCTACACTGGTAACGATGGGTAAAACGGGTACCTGGCGTAAAAAAACACCGCCATGTAATACAACTCCCTCTACCCGATTGTAATAGGGTTGGGAGAAAAAATCAATAGGCTTGTATTCTGTATAAGGGTCATCATCAAATTTTTCATATCCAAATTGACCAAAAACCTGACCAATACACAATACAAACAGAAAAAATATATTCAGGTAAAAAGTTTGCACCAAATTTTTCAATATGTTACCAATCACTTTTTGGGGGAAGGAATGTTTTTAATTAGGACAACTTCACTACCATCTTTAAAAAAGTTATATTCAACCTTGTCCATCAAAGATCTAACAATAAAAATACCTCGTCCACTTTCTTTTAACAAATTTTCAGGTTTTAAAGGATCATCTATGGAATCCGGTTTAAAGCCGGGTCCCTGATCTCTGATGTGTATTTCGAAAACCTTGTCAGTAAAAACAAATTTAACTTTAACTTTTTTGTTTTGATCCCTTTTATTGCCATGCGTTATTGCATTTGCAACGACTTCGGTTACAGCAATCCCCAAGCTTACACAATCATCTTCATTAAAGCCCAATTCTTTAGCCAGATGTTCGGTTCTTGCTTCAACCTGATTAATATTTTCAGGTTTACTGACGATTTCCATCAGCTCAATATTTTCCTTTTTCCTGTTCAATCCCGTTTCTCCAAGTCAAAATACCAGATCAAAAGATCCAGTTTAATTGTAACTCTATATTATTAATGTAATATTCCGTCTGATCCGGGGGATTTACTTTATATCTCACTGCATCGAGAATTAACCGGGTCCTTTTTGACGGGGCATATAGGAACCTTAAAATGGGGCCCTGGCTTGTATATACTCCAAATTTTTCCTTTTCTTCTATACCTTCAACAGTAGTATTATGACGCCATTCTTCCCGAATATAATAGCTGTAACCCGAGCTTATCGTAAAATACTCTTTGGGTTCATAACCATATAATGCATGTAACCACTGCTTATTACGGGTAACCAGTACTCTTTCTGTCCAGTCATCCCATGAGAGCTGTCCATTTTCTTCCAGCTGCAAACGATAATCCATTTGGAACACCGTACGTTGAGATACCTGGTACTGCAACGAATCATCAACAGAAAACTTGCGGAACACAAAACTTTTTGTTTGTGTATACATGTCATCAAAATCATAATCCACATAATTCGCAAGTACTTCAAATGACTGACGCAGTCTAAACCTATTATTGGGCGTTACATGAAAAACTGGTCTTAACATAAAAATCCGGTTCCAATTATTATCTGCACTTCTTTCACCAAAGATATAAACCATATGATACAAGTTTAAACTGGCCTGAAGTTCCATACTCAATATAGCATTAAAATTGTGAAATGCAATAATTCTTGAGTTTATGCGCAATTCATCACGGTCATCAAAATTTGATGTATCTGGTGTATCATATTGGTATTTACTTATAGATACATATGAATATAAAGAATCCTTTTTAGTTATACTTTTACCTAAACCACCAACCATCATAATCCGGCTGCTCTCATTGTCAGGCGTTACAAAAGCCGTGCGTTGTGAAAAAGGCACATTGGTATTTGTCAACTCAATATCATACGATTGGTTCTGTGTCCAGTATGAAAACTGTAAATAGTTTGTCAAACCAGGATAATTGAGATGCCAGTAAACATCCTGACTGATTCTCTGATCATTCCTTTTACGTCGTTTTTCCTCATTTTGATTCAAAAAAGATAAAATTTCTACATTTTTAAAATAGAGACCACTGTTCAAAGTCATGGTCACATGGTCACCAATTTTATAACCTAATGTATTATTGATACCCCTAACCTGCTCTCGCAAACTTTCTATATCACCTGAAAAAGAAGTGTAATTGTCCCTGCGCTGATTATTGGTAAATACAGTCAAAGAATCCCGGGTACCGGGAGAGAATTCGCGGAACGCTGTATAATTTAAATTCACGTCATAATTTTGTCGTTTTTCATATTTTTCATTTTCCAAAACAAAATCAAGACTGTTCTGATATTCGTCCCAATCGAGATCAATGGCCTGGGTGTGGATAGAATAATTATAACCCTGATCATTTTGTTCATAGCGTTTGTCCCATTTGGGACCGGCAGCGATAGAAGCCATAATATTATTAGTGGGAGTATAAGTTAATCCGATATTTCCATAATGGGTACGAATATCATTGGTAAATCCGGATTGTTTGTCCATAAAAACGACAGAATTAACACGTGAATTCAAGGTAAATTGAGAAGATAACAAATAGTTCAACCTTACATCCAAAGTCTGATCGTCCTTCCATTTATCCACGGTTGAACTGGTGTTTAAAAGAGACGTTCTAAAATTCTCACTAATTTTAAACTGCCATCGATTGTGAACAATTTGAAAAGCATTGACATTAAAATTCCAGATATAAGTATTAAATTCCTGCTTAAAACGGATGCTACTGCCATTACCTGTGGGATATAGTAAACCAACTGTTTGGGGAAATAAATTTGAATTGGGGGATACCGCTATAAACCAAAAAACCGCAATCATACACTTGAAAAATAAGCCGATAGCAACAGAATGCACTGGCTTGACGTTAGATGCGGCAATTCCTTTCATGATGACCTTTGCAATCGACAGACTGTCTTATCTTACCATAATGACCACTTCATCTTTTGCTGCCATCCCCAGTTTTCTGGCCTCAAGCTCAATACGTGATAAATCGTTAGGATCGGATAGCTGCTCAACCTCCTGCTTTAAAAATTCATTTTGTTTTTGAGCAACAGTAATTTCTTTTTCCAAACGTTTGCTTTCATTCCATAATCGATAGAGCTTTATAAACCCGGTGTTACCAAAAACAAAAGAATAAACGATTGTCAGTATTATACCCCAATATAACACTGAAGGTTTGAGAATAGCTTGCAATTTGTCTGAATACGGTACTCTCATATCACTTTATCGTTTAAATTAAAAGCCCTGGGAAATTCCCAGGGCCATAAATAACAAATATTATTTAACACCTTTGATTGATTTCAAACCTGCATATTGCGCAACTTCGCCCAGGCTTTCTTCAATTCTTAACAACTGGTTATATTTACAAATACGGTCTGTACGACTGGTAGAACCAGTTTTGATCTGACCGGCATTGGTAGCTACAACAATATCAGCAATGGTATTGTCTTCGGTTTCACCTGAACGGTGAGAAACAACTGCGGTATAACCAGCAGTTTTTGCCATTTCAATTGCATCCAACGTTTCGGTAAGTGTACCAATCTGGTTAACTTTGATCAAAATAGAGTTTGCAACACCTTTTTCAATACCTTCTTTTAAACGAACGGTATTGGTTACAAACAAATCATCACCAACCAACTGGATCTTGTCGCCCAGTTTATCAGTAATCAGTTTCCAGCCTTCCCAGTCATTTTCATCCATACCATCTTCAATGGATTTGATGGGATATTTTTCTACCAAATCTGCATAATAATCAACCATTTCAGCTGGGGTCAATTCGCGGTTTTCAGAAGCCAGAATGTATTTGCCTTTGTCTTTATCATAGAATTCACTGGATGCAGGATCAAGAGCGATAAAGATTTCTTCGCCAGCTTTGTAACCAGCTTTATCAATAGCTTCTACAATTACCTGCAATGCTTCTTCATTAGATTTCAAATCAGGAGCAAAACCACCTTCATCACCAACTGCAGTGTTGTAACCCTTGGCTTTCAAAACAGCTTTCAGGTTATGAAAAATTTCAGCACCCATGCGTAATGCTTCTGCAAAAGTTTCTGCGCCAGCAGGCTGGATCATGAATTCCTGCAAATCTACATTATTATCTGCATGACTACCACCATTGATGATGTTCATCATGGGCAGTGGAATAACTTTGGCATTGGTTCCACCAATGTACTGATAGAGCGCCAGGCCCATAGCTTCCGCAGCAGCTTTAGCTACTGCCAAAGAAACACCCAGAATAGCGTTTGCGCCTAATTTACTTTTGTTGGGAGTGCCGTCAAGATCAATCATAATCTTGTCAATCAATACTTGATCAACAGCATCTTCACCAACAATTTCCGGTGAAATGATTTCATTCACATTTTCAACTGCTTTCAATACACCTTTGCCCAAATAGCGGCCAGCATCTTTATCTCTTAATTCAACAGCTTCATGTTCACCAGTAGATGCACCTGAAGGTACGGCTGCACGTCCTACAACACCACATTCCAGTGCAACGTCTACTTCAACAGTGGGATTCCCGCGGGAATCCAAAATTTCTCGTGCAAATACATCTACAATAGTTGTCATTGCTCCTCCTTTAACATATTGCTTTCATTATTTTATTATTCATATATCTAAAATATATTAAAAATCTAATATAACATGTTTTTATGAAAAGAAAAAGAGAAAAAATTGTCACATTATTTCAATATAGTAACAACCAAAAGAGCAGGATAAATCCTGAACTGCTGATTGCGCAGAATAAATTTACAACATCATTGTTGATCCATCTGTATCCACTGTCGTGTTGAGTGGCTATATTATTACAATGCACTTTTTTTTCAGTAATCTTTTTGCATTCGACACACTTGAATTTAGCCTGAACCGTTGCACCCAAAACGCTGTCAATCAAACCAGCCAGCAGACCTGCTGCAACCAGAATAACAACTTCTCGTCCACCTACAATAGCTGGTGATGAATGCGGTCCGCTAAGCCAACCTGTAAACACCAGGATCGACGCACCCAGCAATCCTCCCACTGTGCCTAACAGGGTAATTCCGCCCGAAGTTCCCATATCTACTTTTTTAAACGTTATAACAGAGACAGGTTCCTGTTTTGACAAAACACCAATTTCCGTACTCCAGGTGTCTGCCATTACCGCAGCCAGTGCACCGACATAAAACAGATATACCAGATCGTGCGGATAATAACTCCACACGATAACCAGCAGTCCCGGCACACCTCCATTGGCTAGCACCTGCCATATATCTCTTTGACCGCTTTTTTCAAAAACCTGTAACAGCTTTTGTTTTCTGCGTTTGCCTATTTTTGAAATTAAACTGGATAATACAAAAAATGTTAATATAGGTAAAGTAAAACTCCACCCACCAATTCCAAAAACCAGTGTTCCCAAAAGAAAAGTACCTACAGAACCACCCGCATCAAGAAATTTGAACCGAAAAGACAACAGCGCGACTATCAACGCCAGCACCATTCCTAATGCAAAATGCATCATATAAGATTGACTATTGTACAGCAGGTATTCAAGCACAAACGCTGTGCCTAAAGGTACGGTAAGATTATCAGAACCGTTCAAAGAAATCATTTCACAAGCTGCAGCCACTGTTCCGACCATTAAAGCGATCCAGATCATTTGCATTGGTAAAACAACAGCCGGACTCAGATAACCAACAAAATGGATACACAACCAGGTAATTGCTGCTGAAGTTAGCATCATGGTAATGGTTCCGGCCCATGACTTTTTTTCGAGCCCAATATCCATCAATGTTGATTTTCCTAAACGCTCTCCCACAATTGCGGCCAGAGCATCCGCAACCGCCATGATCATCATCGCCGTTATCAATACGAGTTGGTCGCGTTCCCAAAAAAAGTAAACCAACACAACAAAAGAAACAGGATAAAAAACAGTTCCGTATGAATGCCGCTTGGTGCCATGCATACCTGTGAACCAGGTTTTATTCACTGCAATCAAATCAAGTACCGCAAACAAGCTGCCAAGTATAATCATGGGCCACATACTGCTTAAAACAAATGGAGTATAAACAACCACAATTCCCACAAAAATATGAACAAACTTGCGTGTCGATTCCGGAGGCCAGCCAAGCCGTTTTCTAATAAAATCTGCAGTCATTACCAGGCCGAATAAAATCATAAAAAAAACAAAAAGATAGATCAAATCGCTCATAACCATAATAAAATCATCCAATCTGCGTTCAAATTATGATAAACAGATGCAACCATCAACCAACTCATCCACGATATCCCCAAGTTATCCACATTTTTAGCAAGCATTTTACGAAACTTTTAAGTTCCAAATTGTAACATTTATAATAAAATCAAGCGTATTCAAGTACTTTTTCAAAATTTTGCAACAAAAATGTAATCCGAACAAACGTTCGGTATCGCAAGTCGATATTTAACAACACCTTACAAGGTTATCCAATATTAACAATCACTTAACACAGGTTTAACGGCCTGTAATTTAAAAAATGATTGGTAATTTTTCTGACAAAAACTCTTGACTTTAAAAAAATCAATTTATTGACAAGTTATCCACATTGCGCTATTGCATATTTCGGCATGTTTTTTCAAATTTACAGTATATTCTCGTTTTCTCGGAAATATTTGATCACATTTTCAAGAATTTCATCCAACTGCACCTTGGGGGTGTATCCGATATACTTGTTGGCTTTGCTCAAATCGGGTCTGCGGATTTTCATATCCTCAAATCCCTGCTCATATGCCTGATCATATGGGATATTATTGATTACCGATTTGGAGCCTGTCATTTCAATAATCTTAACCGCAAGATCATGAATTGAGATACCAATATCATTACCAATGTTTAAGACTTCACCAATAGCTTCAGGTGTTTCCATCAATTTAATAGAAGCGGCAACAACATCATCAACATAGGTAAAGCAGCGATACTGTAATCCGTCACCATAAACGGTTAATGGCTGGTTGGTCAGCGCTTGTTTTACAAACCGTGGAATTACCATTCCATATTGACCGGTTTGACGTGGCCCCACTGTATTGAACAAACGCATAATAACAGTCTGAAGATTTTTCTCTTTATGGTAAGCAAGTGCCAAAAACTCATCAATTGCCTTAGAGCTTGAATAGCTCCAACGGCTTTTGGTTGTGGGTCCCAACACACGGTCATCTTCTTCTTTAAAGGGTACAGATTCACTTTTACCATATATCTCTGAAGTAGAAGTGATCAATACTTTACGTAAATATCGATTTGATAACCGGAGTACAACATCTGTACCCAGAATATTTCTTTCGATTGTTTCTACCGGGCTTTTAACAATCAGCTCTACACCCACAGCTGCCGCCAAATGATAGATTACATCGCATTCACTTACCAGGCGGTCCATTACCGTTTCGTTTAGAATCGTCTCTATTACCAGGCTAAAATTCGGATTGTCTCGTAAATGGTTAACATTTTCCAATCGACCTGTAGACAGATCATCTATAACACAAACACTGTCCCCTCTCTCCAACAATTTTTCTGCAAGGTGCGAACCAATAAAGCCTGCACCGCCAGTTATTAACGCTCTCAAATTTTCCTCCTGAGAAATATTACATCAAGAATTTTGATTTTGTTTTCCTATAACTATTAAAAAGGTTATTATTATATATATAATAATTATCTGAACCAGAACAACAACATTTCCGATTAAAGAGATATACGGTAAAAGTGTAGCAACACCACCTACACATAAACCAACAAGATAAATAAAGGTTACCGCTTGACGTTGGCTCATGCCAAGTGCATGCAATCGGTGGGAGAAATGGCGCTTGTCTCCCAGAAATAGCGGCCGTTTTTCGCGCCACCTTATAAACATTACCGAAAAAGTATCATATAGCGGAATAGAAAGTATCAGAATCGGGATCATGATAGGTATATGGGTCTGGCTTGTAGGTACAACATATGAGCCTGTTACCGTCAAGGTTGCAAAAATATACCCTAAAAACAGGCTTCCACTGTCACCCATAAATAATTTTGCGGGATTAAAATTATAGGGTAAAAATCCCAAACAGGCACCTATTAACGCTGCAAGCATAAAGGCAAAAAATATCTGTCCCTGCAAAACAGCAATAACAAATAAAAACAAGGCCGCAATAACCGAAACTCCGGCTGTCAAACCATCCATATTATCCAGCAGATTAAAGCTGTTTGTAACACCCACAATCCATATAGTTGTAACAAAGACATCCAAAGCAGTACCAGGCATAAAGTGAGTTCGCACTCCCATCAGAGAAACAACAAGCGCTACAACAATCTGTACAATAAATTTGGGTTTATAGGTCAATTTCTCTTTGAGGATATCATCCAAAATACCCAACATGTGAATAACAGCCCCGCCACCCAGTATTACAACAAGTTTGGGTACAACCTGGTCCAGCATAGGGGCAACTCTCACAATGGTTTGCAAGTGTGACTGAACAAATGATGTATGATACAAAAGATAAAAACCAATTACATTTACCAAAACCGTAACATAAAACGCGGTAAAAATACCAACACCACCCATCAATGCTTTGGGGGTATAATGAATTTTACGTTCACCCGGTTTATCTACTACATTCCATGAAATGGCCAATTTACGTATAATAGGCACAATGAAAAGTGCGATTAAAAACGCTTCTAAAGCAACTGTACCATACAAAAAATAACGCATTTGAAATCTCCTGATCCTATTGATTTCGGACGATTTTCTCAAGGATACTCAACAACTCGAGTGCCTGCTGTTTTCTTGAATACCCTTTTTCAACAAACACTCTTCCCAATAGTCCCATTGACTTTCCATCAACAGAACCGGATTTCAGAGAAAGGATGGCAGAGATCATATCCTTTCGATTCTCAGGCTCTACAAATATACCAGCTCCTGAGCGTTCAAGTACTGTCCGTGCTTCACCATCCACACTGAGTATAACCGGTTTTTCACATGCCATATAATCAAACATCTTGGATGGCAAAGCGCCTTTAAACAAATCATTCTTTTTCAGGGGAACCAGGCAGCAATCTGCCATTGAAATATATAGCGGTATATCGTCTCTGGGGACCTGATCCATTAATATAAGATTTTTTAGATATTTTTCCTGTTTTATTTTTTCAATTTTATGCTTAACAGGTCCCTCACCAATCAAAACAAATGCAATATCCGGTTGATCTTGCAATTGTTCAGCAACATCGCAAATTTGTTCCAGTCCCTGAGCTATACCAATAATTCCCGCATATAACACAATAAATTTATTCTCAAGGCCCAGTTTATTTTTCATTCCGGGTCCCATATTTTTAAAAAGATCGGTATTGGTACCATTAAGTACCAGCTCGGTTTTTTCTCCATAACCTCGTTCAGTCAGACTGTTCTTAATCCCCTGTGTAACCGTTATAATACGTTCTGCTTTATTATAATATAAAGTCTCCAACTTTTCAGCCCAACGTATTAAAGTACGATTGGTCAATTCACCCAACTGTACCGCGGAATCTGGCCAAAGATCACGCACTTCAAAAATAAACTTTGCATTTTTTAACCGACTCAACCAATAACCAGTCAAGCCTACAAAAAAAGGTGGTGAGGTTGTATACACAATATCATACTCGGGCAACATGTATGAACCCGCAATTGCAGATGTTGCCATAAAACTAAGATAAAATCCCATACGGGTTTTAAAGTTCTTTTCCTGACGTGCATAAACCCAGGTACGGATCACATCCATACCCCGCCACTTTTCAACAGTTACCCATTTACCTTTATATTCCGGTGGAATAATGCCAACGGGATGATTTGGGAATTCAGTCAATACCGTTACCTGGTGTCCCTGTTTTACCAGATTGGTTGTCATTTCCAAAGCACGGGTTTGAGTAGCTCCTACCTCTGGGGGAAAGTATTGTGTAATATATAAAATTCTCATACTAGAGCTTTCCGGTAAAATCGGGTAAAATAATAACCCACAATCATAATACTATAAACAATAAACGAACAACTGGTTGCAATTGCAGCACCAACAATACCCAAACGGGGAATGAGTATCAGATTCAATGTAATGTTTAAAATCAAAGCAGAAACCGGAGCAGTTATGGTTATCCAGGGGAATCCCTGTGCCCATAACGAGAATTTTATAACTTTGGCACCAGTCATAATAACTGCACCTGGCAGAAGCCAGTACAAAGGCAAAGCGGAATCTGAAAAATCTTTTTTAAACAACAAAACAATAAATTCGTTACCCCAAAGCAAAATAAATACAGCCACAACAACACTGACAATCATAACAAATGCAAATACCCGCATTGTTAACTGCTGTTTTTGCTTTGTATTCTCACCGGTTAACTTGGGAAAAATCACATTTCCAGATGTATTGGCAAGTTTTTGCATCAACTCAGCTATCATGACAGATATAGAGTACAATCCTGCGCCCTTTACTCCTATCAATAAATTAATCAGAATAATATCAACCCGGAATAACAAAAACAAAGAAATATGAGAAACAGCCGCTTTGGTTGAATAATTTAAACTCTTTTTTAATAATGCGGTATCTGGTTTTGATGCTTTATATTTTGCAATAAAAAGATAAAGGATCAAAACAAATACCAATATCATGGAAGCATTATAACCAGTCAAAACCAGTTCAGGTGTTACTGTAGCAAAAAAATATATACAGATATTTATCAGCAGATAGAATATAAACGGCAATGCCAGAAAAAAATTATAACGATTATAATCCTGTAAACCCAAAAATATTGAATTCATACTGCGGATAGTAATATAAAACGGAACAACCGCAACAGACAACCAAATCAGCTTGTTTGACAAACCCGGTACAGCGATATGAAAAATCGGGAGTCCCCAAACACCTGCTGCAGCCATTAATATAGCCAGAAAAAAAAAGTATAATAATAAATTGCCAAAAAGTGGAGAAACCAGCTTTTTATCTTTGCTGGTAAGAAAAGTATTATTACGGCAAAGACCATCTCC
Organism: bacterium; assembly: GCA_963693055.1. Taxonomy (GTDB): domain Bacteria; phylum Zhuqueibacterota; class Zhuqueibacteria; order Residuimicrobiales; family Krinioviventaceae. The sequence goes on along the minus strand of OY843751.1, from coordinate 860,210 downwards.
CAATACCAGGGCGGAAATAGTAATGATTGTCATTGCCAAAGAGTACTGGCCTCTACCTTCTACACCCAGTGCACGAGTAATAATTATACTGTTAATGAATCCAACAAAAACAACTATACCCTCGGCAATAAAACTTTTTGAAAAAACACCAATTAAAGACATATTATTATAATCTCTGCACATAAAACAAGAATTTACATATTTTTAGGCTAATCTCAAAACCAATATTATCTTATAGAACAAAAAGACGTGAAAACATGAGAAATCATTTCATGAGTATACATTTACTGATTGCCTCTGCATTTTCGTCACCTTCTGAGGCAACAATCTTGTAAATATATACACCATTTGCAGGTACATCTCCATCAGCATCCGTACCATCCCAGGGAAGCATATTGTAACCCGCTCCCTGCCAGCCATAATCCAAATCGTTTATCAATCTACCAGCAACCGTATAGATCTTGACTCGCACATTGGCTGGTTGTGATAATTCAAAAGTAAAATGAGTCTCGGCCTCAAAGGGATTAGGATAGTTGACTGCTTTGCGTATTGCCAGTTCTTTAACCACATTAAAACTGGTTTGATAGATACTTGAATTATTACTGGGATCAGAAGTCATTACTGTTAAATAATGTTCACCGTCTTCCAGTTCCGGTTCATATTCAAGTTTGATGGCTGTATTGGTTCCATCAGTTTCTAACATCTGCAGCTGACCACTGGCATAACTGACTCGTTGATCATTGAGGAAAACGGTTACTCTGCTTGTATCAGCAATACCAGATGTATTCTGACGGTTATCTGTAACATCAACCATTATGGTCGGCTGCGATGCCACCCAATCTCCATACATGATCTCTCTACCATCTATCGTTACTGCTATTTCTGGTTTAATGGTATCTGCCAGAACATAAACAGATGTGGTCACAATATTATTGGCTTTATCCAATTCAACAAATTGATTATCCGGATCTATGTACAACTTGAGTTTATGTGTTCCCGCGTGGCCTTCAGAATTCCAGGCATGAGAAACAGTTATAATACTATCGGCGAATATAGATTGAGCGTAATTCTTTTGGGTAATTAAATTCTCGTTTCCCTCTGTATCAATATGAAAAAATGCAAGTTTCAGAGTATCACCAATAATAGAGCCTTTGCCAAGATTATAAATTTGAGCCTGCATTTCAACGTTACTTCCAATCAGTATCGTGTCATTATCTACATGGAATGTTTCCTGAGACACAGCAAGGTCAGGTGAAGGTTCAAAACTAATTATCCATTGACGAATTGCCGGAGTAACATGAAAATCATTTGTTTTCAATGTTCCCACTATTTTTATAAAAGGATATACCTCCCCATTGATACCGGCCAGATCAATTTCTTTGGCGTTGGTTTGGCGGATCAAAGTGTCTTGCTCACCATTAGTCTGAATACCAAGAACATTAAACAATATAGATGTCTGCTCTGGCAGATTTGTCTTTACATTGCATTTTTGCCAATTTGTACTGGGGCCTACAAGTGGAGTTGACACCGTTCCATTCATTTTATAGATTCCAATATTCTCTAACAATGAAACAAATCCTTCACCGGATTTTTTTATTTCTTCAGAAACGGAACCAACAGGAGCTCCCTTTTTGCCAATAATGGCCCATGAATCTCTGTATTGCAAATCCCTGCAATATTGACTACCAATGGATTCAAGGGCGGTATATGCTGTCTCATTCAACTGGTTGCTACCTTCATCTTTGATAGCGGCCAATACCCAGGTACTATCAGCGAACTCGCTAATTACCAATGCCATTGAATCAGGAGCATTGCCATCTGCATAAGTATCAAAGCACTTTTGAAACAATACACTGCCATCTTGAGGACTCAGGGCGACCAGATTGATTCCACGTGACGTTTCCAATACCGAGTTTGAATTCACCAGCAACCTGGCATAATTCCCATCCACAATACCTGCAGATTCAACGTTCAGTGTAAGCACATCGCGATACAGTTCAATACTGTCGTCAACAATTTGCGCATCATCCAGATTGTTGACAGAGAATTGTTTGGTTTGAGATTGTCCCCAACCAAAGTTATTAGAATTCGTTGCTAAAAAGCTGCCTTCAATCCAAACCGGCCCCGCGGTTTCATTGGTATTTCGGCATCGCCAGAAATAAATTCCAGGAGGCAGATCGCCAACCACCCATTCAGTTGCCAAAATACCGGGAGATGCAGTATAGGTTTTTAGATATCCACTATTGAACGTACCTGATGTATCCAGCTGAAATTCGAACATATAATTCTCCAAGCTTGAAACCTGGGGATTTCGAATACTGAGGACCATATCATCACCGGAACATACGGTCTGATTTTGTGGATATAACAGGCGTATTACATTCGAAATAACCGTTACCGGTTGAGATGCTGTATTGTTTGTTTCATCGTCTTCATCAATCATTTCATAGGGATCAGCCGATGCTGTAACATTGACCAATCCGGTCATATTTTTTAATTTCCAATCTACACTCACAGAATCAGAAAGGTAAACAGGAGCCAGTCTCCTGGTATATTCCACTTTATGATTATTTCCGTTTTGTAGTTCTGCTGTAACCAATACAGTTACACTGTCTTGCGGTAAAAGTCCGTAATTGTTTACAGTCACATGAATCTCTGCCAGCGAATCTGCCTCACTGGGCACAGCAGGATAAACACGAACATCAGAAGCATCAATTGCCAGATCGGGTTTATCAGGTAGTGCAAGATCCAGCGCGGGATCTCCAAGTAAAACATATTGCAGAATTATATTCCTAACATGCAACCCTTCACCCAGCGTACTCCAAAGACCGGCCCTTGCCTGGCTCAAGCCTTTCCCAATTTCTTGAACAGAATTCTGCAGCATAATGGGATACATTTGACGCAGAAACATATAGTCTTCATACGTATATCCCCAACCCGCGGTACCCCAGAATGCAACGGCACCCTTGTCTACAACCCTCAAAAAATATTCACCAAAGCTATCCTGATTCGGTTCAGCAAAGCGCCCGGTATGGCAAGTCATACTTGTAATAAAAGGATACTTGGGGCCATTATTCAGCAAATCAATATCAGGATTATGAAACATAAGGTCCCAGGTACTGCTGCCGGCATGGCCAATAAAATTAGCCCAGACAATGCCATCGTCAAATGCCTTCAACAGATCATCACGATGTTCTCCCTCTGCCAGCCCGGTAGATTCTTTACCGATATGTATAGCATTGCCACCTATCGGGGGACCCGTAACAAAATCATCGATCAATGTCTGAGACTGCTGACCAAACACCAATTGTTCATACTGATCAAATCCGCCACTGATAAACAAAAAGTTCTTTTTCCAGGATGCCGGCTGAGTAGATTCGTATTCCATCATCTTGTCAAGATAGTTTTGTGCCTGTGACTCTGTTTCAACAGGAATGCGACCGATATGCATATCCGGAACAATATCATCCTCGCCATCCATGCAAACATACCAAACATCACTGACAGGATTTCCGTAAACCGGCACAAAATCGATTTTACTATCATTGCCTGAATTCTTTAACGGGTCCCAGCTGGCATCACCCAACATTACCACATATTCGGGTGCAGGCTTTTGCCAGTTGTTATATGCAAGTTCCAGGAACCGCTTAACAGCAACAGGATCTTTAATTCCATAATTAAATTCATTATAAATATCATTCACATTGGCAACAAAAGTCCTGAAACCATTTTGCGTCTGCCGATGAGCTGCCAATTGATTGGCGGTTTCCATAAAATCGGGATGGGTGACAATAATATAATCCGCACCATTCTGTACAAGAGACAATTCGCCAAGCTGAAATTTCTGTAATAGCGGTTGTTTTAATCCCATAATATCAAATACAACAAAAGGGCCTGTTTGGTTTTGGGGTACTCCAAAACGACAAATAAATCCATCTCCTTGAGAAAAATTGATATAATCATCAATGTGTGCAGGGCCTTCTCCCGAAGCGGTCAAAATTTCTATTGCAGTACCCGACTCCGCTCCCTTGCTGCCGATCAAAGCCCATGAACCCCTTGTGGCCAAATTTTGGATCTGATTGCTGCCAAGTGTTTCCAATGCATTATACTGCTCTTCACCAAGTTGATTTGAGCCCTCATCTTTGATTGCGCATAATACAATACGGCCATCAGCAATTCTGCTTACTACTGCAACCAGGCTGTCTGCGTCTGCTGACGAGCCCCATGTATCAAAAGTCCGCTTCAACTCTACATTACCGGTATGCTGGTTCATAACCACCATACCAATTCCACGAGTACCTTCATATATCAATTCATTTTCAATCAAGAACCGGCTGTAATTTCCATCACCAATAGCGGCTGACTGTACTTTAATATTTAACAACCTGCCCGTTGGAACACTTTTATTCACCAGTTCTGTTTGTTCCTGTAGATTAAAAACAAAAACAGAATCAGACTGTAAACCACTGATCTGCAGAGCATGTTCAACAGTATCTAATGAATCGATCAAGATCTGACCATTTTCAACCTGCAAGGCACGGGGATAATCAACCTCAAGCCAGTCAAAATATACCTGTGATATTTCGGCATTGGTTGCAACAGATTCTATTAATAATTGATTACCAGATTCCAGCAGGTTTGATACAGGAACTGAAAATTGTGGTAACCACTCCTGGCGGTTATTAAAATACCCCTCACCCATACTATTATTGTTGACTGATAATAATAGATGATGATCGTTTGCTGCCGAATCAATGGTCATTCCTCTGAACCTTAATCGAATTTTCAGAGAATCATTTAGGGTGGTACCAGAGAACAGTCCCGGTAAATCAAACTCTATTGTTTGTCTGGAATTATGATATAATGCCCGTGTCCAAACCCAGCCCTCACCATCTGTAATGTTGGTTTCCTGTATGGCTTCATTGGTATCGCCATGATAGTATTCCAGGTCTTTTTCAATATGAATAGTAGATAAAAAATAATTATTTGACAAACCGGGATCATTATCATTAGCCAGTGTTGAATATCTTAATCCGGCATTACCACCCCAAACCAGCCAGTACACATTGCTGACAGCCCAGGAGTGATAAAAATCGGTAATTCCACTCAATCTGTTCGCATAAAAAACCAACAAATCATTTTCATTAAATTCCCCGTCTCCACCATCTAAAACCTGGCAAGGCTGTTCAATTCCATTATTCAACATCTTAATAGTGCTTGGATCGATCATTGACAACTGAACACCCTGGTCACGCAGATTCTGACCCGTAATTTTATACATACCAGCGGTTGGCGTTTCGATCTTTATCAACTCATCACTATTATAGGGTTCCCACCATGAATCATTAGCAGACACCTGCACGGAATTAGATCTGGCAAGTTTGGCATTACCCGATTTAGACCGGATTGTATGATTTTTTAAATCTAATTCAACAGCCGCATTAATCCTGATCTTGATATATCTCAAAACACGTATCTGGTTTTGTACAGGGTTATACAAAACCGGATTTATTGCAAAACGGGTCAATAAATTGTCTCGCTGCCAGGCATGAGAAATCGATATAAAAGATGCGGGATAAAAAGCAGCTTTTTGATAAACGGGTCCCATTTTATAAGAAATAAAAGGTTGAGAGTCATAATCAGGATACTGATATAAAGGTGCAGGGCAAATGGTATGGGTAGATTTATCTGAATAGACCGTATCCAGAACGGTTATGCGTTGAGTATCCAAATTTTCCAACAAGAGATTATTTACAGGCAAAATGGGAAATCCGGGTACTCTGGATTCTGCCAGATCATCGTAAGCCGGCACAACAAACTCGCCCTTTTCCGTTTGCACCGTCTTAAATTCAATTTGCGGAACGGTCCACTCTAATATGGTATATTGCGGTGTTTGTTCAAGTACAGAAACGATACTGTTTCCAAACACTAATGAGGCAGGATACCAGAAAACGACAATAAATAAAAATACAAATAAATTGAATTCATATTTCTTGTAATTAACATTTAAATTTTGGATTCTTTTCATAAAACTTTTGCAATAATTCACGTTGAAATTGGTCCACACGTTTGATAACCGTAATGTGATTATAGTGTTCTTTAACAAATTCCCTGCCATTTTTGCAAATTTCATTCCTAAATCCAATATCTTCTTTAACTTGCAACATTTTCTCAACCATATCTAAAGGATCATTACTTTTGCAGAGTAATCCATTTTTATTATCATGCAGCAAGTCATTCACACCCCCTACATCAGTTGCAACAACGGGGACGGATGCAGCCATTGCTTCAATAATGCTGACAGGTGTTCCTTCATTTAACGAAGTCAATGCCAGCACATCCAGGGCAGAGTATACTTTTTCTACATTTAACACCCACCCTGTAAAATGTACAAATGGTTTCAAATTCTTTTCATCAACATATTGTTCAATAAAGGTTTTATATTCTTGTTCACCATCACCAACAACAAGTAGGTGCGCTTTTACTCCCCTGTTGTGCAGTTCTTTTAAAACATCAATAATCAATTTGTGATTTTTTATGGGTACAATTCTGGCTACCATTCCAATAACAAAATCATCTTTGGGAATTTTCAACTCGTCCCTAAACTCGTTATTTCTTTCAAGGTTTAAAAAACGGCTGGAATCAATTGCAATTGGAATAGTAACAACTTTATCCATAGACGCAATTTTAAATTTTTTGACCAAATCATAACGTTGAAGCGGACTGATAGAAATGATCTTTGTTGAAAAAAAGCCCAACACACGTTCAACAATTTTGTAAAACTCTGTTTTGGCAGGTGAAAAATAATTTTCAAATGTATGACCATGAAAAGTATGTAAAACAACCGGTACATTGGCACATCTGGCAGCGATCCTGCCTACGGCACCGGCTTTTGCTGTATGTGTTGATACAATATGGGGTTTTTCTTTTTTGATAAATTTATATAATTTATAGACAGATTTAATATCATAAAAAAAGGACAACTCTCTTTTCATAATATCTATAAGGTGAACTTGAATACCTTTTTCTTTCAACAATTGCGCTTTATTCAGTTCGCCTTCTTCAACACACCCACCAACAAGTAATACTTTATAAGTATCTTTGGGCAAATGTGTTGCATACAATTCAACAAAATTCGCTGGCCCCCCAATAATTATACGGGACAATACAACAATGACTTTAATTTTCCCACTCTGTTCAGACATGTTCCTCGATTACTTTCATTGTTTCATTGACACATTTATTCCAGGGATATTGCTTGATATGTTCCAAACCTTTTGCTATGTATTTTGATTTAAGCGATTCATCTGAAAGCAATTTGTTTATGGAACTTGCAATATCCTTAACATTATATGGATCGCATAATATTGCAGCATCCCCTACGATTTCCGGCAAAGAGGAACAATTTGATACAACCACAGGAGTTCCCGCAGCCATACTCTCCAGCGGCGTAAAACCAAATCCCTCAAAAGTTGAAACAGTCACAAAAACATCCGCCAATTGATACAAAGGTGCGATATCTTTTTGTGCAACAAAGTTAGTAAAATGTACAGAATTATTCAAATTTAATTCAACTACTTTGGCATAAATTTCTTTAAAAAACCAGTTTTCCTGACCCACAATAACCAAATCATGCTCAATTGAAAACTCTTTTTTCAATATTGAAAACGCTTCAATTAAACGGATGTAATTCTTTCTGGGTTCCAGGTGGCCTAAAGATAAAATAAAAGGTTTTTCCAAGCCGTACTTTTTCTTATAAGTATTATATTCGTCATCTGTACTCTTTATTTGCCAGGGTTCGGCATGTATACCCTCATGAATGACATTTATATTCGAACTATCTACTTTTAAATATTTGACAATATCATCACGAGTATATTGAGAAACAGAAATTATACGCTTAGCATTCCGAGCTGACCGACGAATGATCCATTGAAGATAGTGATATCGTAAAAATGGATAATACTCGGGACAATTAAAACTGCGCAGATCATGAATGGTAACAATACCGGGCACATTGGTACCCAACGGAAAATAAGACATGGGTGAAAAAAATAAATCAATAGAATCTTTTCTCAACTGATTGGGCCAGAAAAATGGATCAATTAAAATTCGTAATATGGGATTATCCGCCCGAATTGAAATACATTTCACAAAAGGATGCTCTAAATATTCCGGATGACTCTTACACCAGGTTTCCGGTAGATATACTACCGGCTCAAAGTTGTGCTTTTCCTGTAACAACGAGTTCATAATCTCCTGCATATAAACTCCCAGGCCGCCTATATTGGGTCCCATAACCAGGGCATTAAATGCAACGCGTTTCATCCAGCTCTCCGGTAACAAGTTTGGTAAATACAGGAATCAATTGTAAACATTTAACAACTGCTTGGGCATAAGCAGTTGTTAAACCATTCCGTCTTGCAAAATTAACGGGTATTCTCAGAAACATACCTACGATTAATACAATATAACCACAAATCGCATTAAACATATTATATCTTTTGTACAAAAATCTGGATTGATTAATTGCATTCAGGATCAATATTTTCCTGAACGATTTTTTAGAGCTTGCAGCATGTACATGCAATACCTTAATTCCCGGAATAACATATACTCCCCATCCTGCATCGTGAGCTGCTGCACACCACTCCATATCTTCAGCGTACATGAAATAATTCTCATTCAATAATCCTATCCGCTCTACGACCTTTTTTCGTATAGCGAGAAAAGCTCCATCCACATAATCAACAGATTGAATTGTATCAGACATGCTTGATTTTTTAAACAAGGGTGAATCCTGAAACAGCAGCTGGTCCTTGATCAAGGTAAAGACAGTGACAAAACGTCTGCCACAAGCTTGCACCTTCCCATCAGGATATAAAAGACATGCACCCGCTATGCCTGCATTTATATTCATATCAAAAAATGAAATCACTTTACCAATTGTATCTTTTGTCAACAATTCCGTATCACTGTTCATCAAAATTATCAAATCACCTTTGGCAGCAATAACCCCCTGGTTATTTGCTTTAGCATAACCCTGGTTTTCATCATTCCTGATCAAATGCACATCAGGATATTTTTGTTCTATCTGCTCACAAGTATCATCCTGAGAATTATTATCCACAACCAGAATTTCAAATGCATTTGATTCCTGTTCATAAATGGACTGAATACAACATAACGTTAAATCACGTGTATTCCATGTAACAATAATAAAAGATGTGAGCATCAAGATATCCAACGAATTTTGAAATTTTGTATATACACACTAAAAAAGACAAAAAAGAAACTTGTATAATTTAAACGATGCCGTATTGCTGTACCAAAATTTGAATCTACAATTGCGTTTGCCATTAATCCAACCAGACAAAAAATCACAATAAACATCTGTAAATTTTCATTTTTGGCTACTTTATATTTTCTAAAGTATTGAATAAAACCTAAAAATACCACAAAAAGCGCTACACTTTCAAGCGCTGAAAACAATTGAAAAATAGTACGAACATTCCACAAAAATGGACCAAAAGTGAAATAGAAAAATCTTATCGGAGAGTACTTGAATACATCCCAGTAATTGTTCATTTCAACATTAACAAGATAGGCTGATCCACCCTCAACCCTCAATGGCTGCGCAACAAAAGGATACGCCAAAACCAAGTCAATATACAATTTGAATTTCAGATATACAACCAGTAATAGCAGCAAAATCCCCAAAAGTAACAATAGCTTGTAAAACTTTACCACTTTTGATTTAAAGAACAAATACATCCCATAGAATAAAAACATGACAATATAAAGATAGGAATTTTGATTTCTGAGCAATGTGCTTGCAGTATAAATCAAAACAAACATCAAAACATTGTGAAAATTGGGTTTATTTTTAACAATATCAATAAAAGATACAATTAATAAAAATGAAAGAAAAATGATCATACTGTCACGTAACGCATAAGATGTAAAGGCCCAGTTTGAAGGCCAGAACATAAAGAGAGTCATTGACAGCAATGCAATTTTTGATTTTTCAAATAATTCCCGTGAAATTTTATACAATAAAATTCCAGACCATACGTTTAAAAACACATTCAGCAGCCTTGGCAAAATGGGAACAGGACCAAACACTTTATAAATCATACTCATTATAAAGCTGTAACTTTTCACTCCAAAACCGGGAAACACGTTATAAAACAAGGGGGAATTGTTTTTTATGTTATCCAGAATAATATTGGCTTCCATGTTATACAGAATCTGGTCAGATTGTTCCTGCAACACGGACCCCAAATATTCATCCACAAATATCAAAATAATCCGTAATGTAAAACCTGCAAAAACAATCAATTTGAATTTCTCAGACTGTTCAAAAGACAATCCCCATAAAATAATATAAAAAAAAAGCGTCAGAATTATATAGATCTGTACATCAATCGGGATAAACGCAAACAAGGCCAATGCCAGCATTGGAACAATAAAGCTAGAGCCTTTTAATGAAAATTGTAAGTCATTCACCTTGTTCATTCTTTATTAAAATCCCAAAATCTTTCTTGCTTTGTATTTTAAATTACGTGTTACCACAGACGTGCGAGTAAGCTTGCCGTTGGTGGTATACAATTCATTAACCTGATGTTTTTTTAATAAATATTGTCCCGCGAGAAAATAATCCGAATCACAGTTACCTGCAGAAAGATGATTTACCTGAACCGGGAATACATATGGAGAGAAATGATGCTTTGCCAAAATTGTACAAGCATCAACAGCATATAAATGCCACTTTATAACAGGATTTTCAAATAATCCAAATCGTTTGATGGTATTTAGATTCGTAATCATGACACATTCATCAAAAGTATTAACCTTATGAGGTGTGTTAATTGTCAAAAACCCGGTTTCTCTACCACCTGAAATTATATTTCCAATCCCCACACCTTCCTTATATCCTTCTCTTTCTACCCTGCCGGCAACGCCTGCAAAAAAACAACCGTCGTTATCAATTGAATGACACCATTCAGGAATTTTCAAAAAACATTTTTCATTATAAAAAATCACATCCTGATGTGCAATGATCAAAATTTCATCCGAAAATAGATGCAAATTGTCCTGAATAGCTTTACTAAATGAAGAATATTTCCCCTGACTGTTATTGATCAGGGTTATGGCTGCATTTTCCAGAATATTGGGATGACTTGCCGTTAATCCTCCATGCAAAACATACTCATTATTATATACTGTAATAATTTGCATCTCAATTTCTCCTGAACTGCAAAACCTGTTTCAATTCAGCTTTTTCAAACCACCATTTAAAAACAAATAGCAATAAAACAGGAACCATAACAGCAACAAAAAGCAATTTAACCATCAATGTAGATTGAATTAACATAGCAGCTATAAAAACAATCATAGCAAAGGCTAAACCGATAAAAAATTTAACTTGTTTCATATCAAGCAATTTACCGGCAAAATAATGCATTAAAACAGAATCAAGCAAAACCCTTGCAGACCACGTCAAAGCCGCACCATTAATACCCATCTTGTCTACCATAAATACAAACATTAAGAAATATAACGGGGTTTCTATCAAATGAAGCTTGGCAGTTATATCCGGCCTTCCTGCCGCCTGAATAAGGCTAAGCGAAACCTGTGCAGGTGCATTCAGAAATACACCAAGTGCCAATAATTGCATCACCAATGTACTTTGAGTGGCCAAGTCGTTCCCCACCCAAATTTGCAATCCTTCTTTTGCAAAAAGAACAATCAACAAAATAATAGGGAACATAAAAACCCATAACAACTTTCTTCCCCATTCATAAATGCGTGCCGCGCGGTTTCTGTCCAGATCATAACTTGCGGAAAATGCGGGAAACAAGACCCGGTTCAAAGCAATAGCTACCATTAATATTTTTGTAACCACTTCATAAGGCGTAACATAATACGTCACTGCGGTTACAGACAACAACGCTCCAATCAGAAAACGGTCTGAATACACCATTAATGGACTGATAATATTGCTGACAGACATCCAGCCACCCAATTTTAAAATGGGTTTCACAAGATCACGGGAAAAGATAAATCCGCGTTTTAACACATCCAACACATTCAATGCAACAAAAAAAGAAACAAACCATAAAACAATTCTGCCAATGGTGAGTATGATAATAATATAGCCAATATGGTTTGTAAATAGTAATCCCAAAACCGGCAATAATAGCGTAAACAATGTATTTAGTGTACGTACAATATTAACTTTAAAAAAAGATTGCTTGGCCTCCATCACTCCCCATAGTGCGGCAGTGGTAATAACAACCGGTATACAGCCAGATATTGCCCAAAACGCAATAACCGATTCTCCCAACAGATCAGGAGGTATTTTAAAAACCTGATAAACCAGTGCATGAGATAGAAAAATCAAAATCACAGCCATAACAATACCCAAAATGGACAAGAACGTAAATCCCGTCCAAAACAAGGCTGGTATTTCATCATACTTTTCTACAGCAAGCTTTTCACCAATCATCTTGATCAATACCCGGGCAATACCAAAATCGAACAGACTGAAGTAACCCATTACAATCCATGCAATACTTAGCACACCAAAACGATCGGTACCCAATCCCTTAATCAAAACAGGGATAGTAATCAATGCCACCAATAGGGGCACACCCTGAAAAACAATATTCATTATAGTATTTTTAGCAAGCAAACCACCCCGGGTAAGATTGAGCATACTATTATTTCCTACATAATTTGCCATTAAATTAAGCGCTCTCCGTTAGTTACCAGTCCATTAAAAACAGTCGATATTTTTTTCAAATTCATTAATATATACAAGATTGTAAAACCTGCACAAAACAGGATACAAGCAAAATAAGCATTATTGATAAAAGAAACTATTACCAGCATCACAAAAAACAAAATCATTTTCATCGAAATCCCTAACACATGTATGTGATGCAGCTCTTTTTGCACCCGATATCGGTAAAATAAAAAAGCGATCCCGGCAATTACCAAATGGCTAAAAAGTGTAGCAGCCAATGCGCCAATCATACCCCATATGGGTACAATTATCAGATTCAGTACCAGGTTCACCATACCTCCGGCAGACATGCTCCACAGGTACAATCTCTCTTTTCCGCTATAAAGCAAGAGAGTAGTATAAATTGTCTGATAAAAGAACAAAAAAATCACAATCAACAACACTTTGAAAATAAAAACCGATTGTAAAAACTCTTGTCCATACAACCGGATTATTAAAACATCCGAGATAAAATACAATCCCCCTGCAATCAAACCACCAAGGTAAAGCATTACTACCTGTAGCGCAGAGGTAAGCCAATCTAATTTTGAGGCATTATCACGCCAGCGCGAAATAACCGGGCCAAAAACAACCTGAACCATAATGGCCAGACCTAAAAACTGTCCAACAACCTTGTATGCGGCTGAATACCATCCAACCTGCTGAGCACCTAAAAACTTGCCAATTACCAACGTATCAAATGTAAAATAAACATTTACAATGAGTGTAGACGCAGCAATAAAAACAGATACTTTTAACATGGGGAGCCATGAATTCACGGCAATATCACCGAATCGCGGCAAACCTGTTATTTTTGCAATGATCAACCACAAAATCAGCACAGCACCTATATATGAAATTCCACGGAGCCATGAAACCCTCTGCAGGTCATCGGGCCTATGAACAATCAATAGTACCAGAATAAAAAAGAATACATAATTCAGAATGCGCCACAGCGCAATCCCCACCATTCTTTCAATCCCCTGGAAAACAAATTCTGGGTTAAAAGCCAGTGCAAGAAGTATGGAAAAGCCACCCATATAAAGGGTCTTTAAATGTGCAGGAATCCCCAATCTTAAAACATAAATAAACAACACTGCAGATAAAATTACAGCAACCAAAGTTCGCACCACAACAATATTTGCTATAAACCGATTGATTTGCTCCCTGCAACGCGCTATCTCGCGTGCGCCATAAACTGCAAGCCCTATATCTACAATTAATATCAGATAAATAAAAACGGACTGGGCGTATGACCAGTGCCCATAACCGGTGTCAGATAGACGCCGTGCAAGCATAATTTCTATAGCAAATTCAACCAGACTGGCAATAATACCGCCAATCAACAGAAATATAAAATTTCTAAATATACGGTCTCTCTCACCCATATACTGCTCAATAATTCAAACTAAAATGGAACCAGAATTCAGAACGCTTACCTGGGAAATCTGTATCTGGATTTAGCTCCGAGTCCCCTTTGCCATAGCTGTATTGTGTTGATAAATAACAATTGTAAAACAATTCATATCTATAGAGAATACCAAATTGTAAATACTCTTCAAAAATACCATCCAAAAATGGAGCTGAAACAGAATCACTGGGATCGTGAGGCGTAAAAATATCACCTCCCGCATTTACCTGTTCAGAGTTACCACCATGTCGCCTTTTTTCAACAAAACCGGAAATCCGAGTACGAATTGTAGGTCTAAAATTCATTTCAAAATAAGCAACATCAGAATTAGAACCACTCCAGTGCCCCATACCCGTTACGAAATGGTTATAGGTATTAATATCAGACTTGTGGCTATAGACAAATGGACGCAGTCTTGAATATTCTATTCTTATATCCGTATTGGCAAGCCCTAATGGATTTACATGATAAATCCCGGCAAGGTAAGCGTACTTGTTGCCATAAAAAGAAGAGCCGAGCTTACTTGTAGTGACATCATCAAGAAACAGTTCAGCATAGATTTTGGTCCGAGGAAGTACAAACATCTCCATATCCAGTCCCATTGCCGCATTGTCCCGGTCCCCCAGGTAATGTTCGGCAGACCTGAAAAACATAACGGGATTCACATAAGCAGCCTCAAACTTTCTTTCGGAGAAAATCATAATCTCATGCATGCCTACATTTATCCAGGATAATGGAGAAAACTCTATCCTGTGCGCGGCCATATACTTTTCCAAATGATTGCCGTAATAATATTCTGGAGTAAAATGCTTCAAGACCGCATACATTGACGTGAGTTTAAAGGGACGCGTATTGAACTGGAGTTTTATAAAATCATAACTGGTTGCAACATCAGACAATGCCAGTTGCCCCCTATATCCCGGTCCCCATTGGTTTTCATCTTTGCCGAACTGTAATAGAAACCAATTCTTATTATAGACCAGGTAGGCCCGTGTTTCATCATGATAGATATCGCCATTGCCGCCGGAGACAAATCCGAGACCATAAGCAGTTGTATTAATAAAAAGGGGATAATTACGTGTACCCCATTCGCGCGTATCACGTACGTCTGTATAATAACCTACATGATCACCAAGCGTTCCCCAAATCAAAAAACCGCTCGTTTGTTCAAAAACTTTTTCTGTTGATTGCAGAGTATCTGCATTGGCAAACAGTCGTTTTTCTGACAATATGGGATCAATGTTAATGCGCGTTATATCATCTGAATAAGAAAATAAATTCCTTCCATTGGCATAAACCTTGTCCGGAAGCCAGCCATCAATCCATTTATGTTTTGTAATAACGTCCAAACGTTCTGCATGAGGCTTAAACAGATCACCCAACTCTTCTCTGAATTGAGAGATATAATACCCCAGTTCTTTGGCCTCGTTTTTACCCAATTGCTCAGAGTGTTCATAAACTTTTCTCAATCCCTTTGCAATTTCCAATCGGGATAAAGGGCGGGTGTCGTTGTGAAACCCTCGCAAGAGACCCTTTGTCTCCATACGTTCAATAAAGTCATAAACACGGTGTTGAGAAGGAACAAAAACAGTTTGAGAATATAAAAATCCCCCCCATAAAAGAAGGAAAATTATTTTTTTAAAAATGTTCATTTAATATATTAACCATTATTTCACTTGCATTGCCATCACCATAGTGGCTGTTTTGTTCAGATGCAGGATTAAATGAAGATATGGCATTTTGTATTTTACCCTTATCTGCACCAACAAGATCATTCCAGCCATCCTGTACGGTTTCTACCCACTCGGTTTCAGGACGCATGGTAATACAGGGTACTTTGTAGAAATACGCTTCTTTTTGTACACCACCGGAATCTGTTAGTATTTTCTCTGCATTTTTTTCAAGCTGAATCATTTCAAGATAACCCACAGGATCAATCAGCTTTATTGTACCACTATTATTAATTTCATTTATTAAATCATATTTTTGCAAAAATCCACGTGTACGGGGATGTATAGGCAAAACAATTGTTTTGCCGGTTTCTAAAAAGGCCTGCACTATACCTGTCAAAGTCTGTTTATCATCCGTATTTTGCGGACGATGACAGGTTGCCAGCAAATATTTTCCGGGTTCCACACCTATAACATCTAGTACAGAATCTTTATGTTCTGCCATTTCTGCATAATACAAAGCGGCATCAAACATAACATCACCTGTCTGATACACACCCTGGATAACGCCTTCTTTTGCCAAATGTTCAACAGCAACTTTTGTAGGACAAAAAAGCAAGTCTGATATTTTATCTGTCAATACCCGGTTAATTTCTTCAGGCATGTGCCTGTTAAAACTGCGCAAACCCGCCTCAATATGAACAACAGGTACATTGAGCTTGCTTGCAGCAAGTGAACCAGCGATTGTAGAATTGGTATCTCCATATACCATCACACAATTGGGTTTATGACTGACAATTAGCTTTTCAAGCTCTACCATCATTTTACCGGTTTGTTCCGCGTGTAATCCTGAGCCTATCTCTAAATTCACATCGGGCTTGGGTATATTGAGCTCATCAAAAAAAAGCTGAGACATGTTTTCATCATAATGTTGTCCGGTATGGACTAAAATCTCTTCATGCTGTGTTCTTAAATTCCGGGATACCGGTGCAGCTTTAATAAACTGGGGTCTTGCACCCACAACGGTTAATACTTTCAACAGTTCCTTCTCCTATTCCCACCCCTGGTTTTCCAACAACTGATCTTCCGGCACATCACGTAAATACTTGGCAGGTGCCCCAATTACAATTTGACGCGCAGGTACATCACGGGTTACAACTGAACCCGCAGCAACCACTGCATCTTCACCAATCACTCTGCCCGGCAAAATAACAGCATGTCCGCCAATACGACCACCACGCTTTATTGTCACACCTTTGAAATGTTTGAACCGTTCTTCTGTGCGACCTAAAAAATTATCATTGGTTGTATGTACACCTGGTGCGATAAAACAAAAATCTTCAATAGTGGAATATGCTGTTATATAGCAATTGGTCTCCAATTTACACTTTATACCAATTGTTGTTTTATTTTCTATGGTAGCACTTCTGCCTATAATTGTAAATTCACCCACAGTTACTTCTTCTCGAACCGCGGCCCCATCAGCAACCAGAACATTATTATCAATCTCACAACCGGCATAGATAACAACCTGTGCACCAAACATACAATCATTACCAATTTTCACAGGAGGCAAAGTCGTTTCATCTTTAAAAATACTGCGTTTAGAACGCATAGGTTGTTTTCCAATCACAGTACAATCATCAATACGAACATTGTCACCAATGACAGCATCCTGATGAATTACAACATTATGTCCAATACGACAATTGTTGCCTATTTTTACATTTTCTGCAATAACTGTAAAACGTCCGATTTCTGAATTCTCACCAATAGTGGCAGATTCGGATATATAATTTTCCATAAATACTCCTGAAATAATCAGATCAAAATTTCTTGCGAGTCAAGCGGGATTTAAAAAGATGCCAATCGCTATTCAGTTGGGCCCGGATATTCATAAACCGTTCATTTTTTTCCGGATTTTGAATCAATATCATATAAAAATGAACAATAAATACCCAAAGAATAGTAAATAATATGGAGGCGGCTCCAAACACCAATAAAAAGGTTTTCTTTCTTGGCCAAAAGTGTTTTACAGGCGCAACCGCCACATCCAGAACCTGCACGGTTGGAGTGTTTCGCGCCTCTTCAATCTTGGCCTGGTAATATTGTTGATTAAGTAACTGCCAAACCGTTTCCTGTACTTTAACATCCCGGGCAAGTTCTGCAAGCTTTAACCCAACCTGAGGGACATCGGTAAAGGGAACATAAAACTCGCTTTCGTTTGTTTTCACCGAAGTATCGCCATACTGCAATTCATGATACCTGCGGTTCAATTCTTCAAGTTCTTTTTGCGCGTGGGTTACCAGGGGATTTTCAGGTTTCATGGTTTGCAGCATAACCCCTATTTCGACTTCTTTGGCAATAATCCGTCCCTTGAGTTCACCCGCTTGCTGAATTGATGCGTGTGTTTGCTCTTGCAGGGATACAGCCCGGTTTTCCTGCTGAAATTCTGCCAGCTTTCGCGTTGCCTGTTCCAGCTTTTCATTAGTCTCTTTAAGCTGAGATTTTATATATATTCTTGAATTCTTGGCCCGTGAAACACTCTTTTCCTGGTTCACCTGATCAAGCTCTTGTACAAATGCATTTGCCACATCGGCAGCCAACTGTGCCGTGTTCATTTTCACTGCAATAGTAATAATGCCCTGCTTGGAAACTGCAAACATGCTCTTTTTTGTAATCTTTTTCAACGCGTTCTGCGCTGAAGAATATCCCAAATATTCATACAGTACTAAATCTTTATCTTTAATCTTAAATTTCCGTTCAAGCACTCTGGTCTTTACAGAACGACTTTTAAGGACTTCGATCAGGATCTCTGATGAGGAAGACTGACCAAAATTCATACTCAGGCTTGGTATGGTTACTTCAGAGAGAATACTTCCCATGCCATATTTTTCTGCTTCAGGGGGTGGCATTAATGTAGTCTCGCCCACATATTGTTTGGGGAGAACCAGCGTAAGCACAACACTCAAAAGCGCAGCAACTACAAAATTGCGGGCAATAATCCATCGGGCATTTACCAGAACATTGAGATAGTCCAGGATGTGTATTTCCTGGGTATTTGAATGATTATTCATTTGTCTCCGCTAAAATTAATCAGTAGCCTGTTTTACTACAAGATAAACCGTAGCAACTTGCCCTGCTACCAGCATAATATCTCTGAAAATTTCCCAGTAATTCCTGTCAGGTTTACGCGGTACCCAGATTCTGTCTCCCGGTGAAAAATGATGCACATCATGACTGTCAAGAATTTCACCAGAAACTTTGATAACCTTTGTATCACCTGCATCTGCATCCCAGGTATACCCGCCCGCCTGTTCAATATAATACTCTATACCCGCTGTCTCTTTATAGACAATACCCCCATTTTTCGCCACCCTTCCAATTACAGTAACCACCTTGGGTGCTTTGGGTATATTAATAATATCGCCGTCTTGTAATATTACATCTTCTTTTGTATCATCTTTAACAAGCAACTTGTAAAAATCTACCACAATTGAATTCACGTCTGCGGCATTTTGTTTCATAACATAATACTGGTACTCGTTCTTGCTCATTTCACTCTTGCTCATACTTTGCAAACGCAAAAATTCTTTATCTTTAACAGATACCGCATTAGGTCGTGTGAGTGTGGCGTCATTAACATTGGCTTCATGCTTTAAACCGCCGGCCTGTTTAACAACCTCGCTTAAACTGGTTGACCCTTTGACGATTGGATAAAAACCCGGGAACATTACCTCTCCTTTGATTTCAACCAAAGGCCCAACCTGCCAGTCCGGAATTTTACGAATAAAAACCTGATCATCTGGTTCAAGTATAAAGTTCTCATCAGAACCAGGATTATTTAAAACAGTTTCAAGATTCACTTCACGAACATGATAAGGCATCTGGGGATCAACTTTAGCAAGACTGGCTTTTAGCAGGTAACTGCTGCGCAAGACACCTCCGGCTTTCATCACCAGACCACTGACCCGCATATTTTCTTCATATTCATATATTCCGGGGTTTTTGATCTCGCCCAATATTGTTAGAATATGCGGTTTAAATTTATCTTTTACAGAGTAGACATGGATCCTGTCATGATTTTCAAGACGCCAATTGATATTTTTATTCTGATCGGGATTGCTGTTATCAAAATAATAAATTTTTCGTTCCCCATTTAAACCCATTCGGCTCAGTTCAATACGATCGACGAGAGCCATGTCAGTTGCGCCACCAGCTAACTCTATCATTTGATCAATCGATTCTGGGTCTTGAGCGTTAAGCTCATAAATTTTTTCCCGATATACCTCACCGGATACCTGGACTACTGCTTTACGGACGGGTACAAACAACCGATCTCCGTTTTGCATATATATATTGGGTGGACTTTTTTGTTCCAACAAGTATTCATACAAATCAATATATGCCAGCAAACTGTCGTTACGGAACAGTTGAATATTTCGTAATGATCCCAATTCTGTGGGACCACCGGCATTCAAGATTGCATCCAGTGCTGTATTCAATGCATTCAGTGTATAATTCCCCGGAGACCTAACCTCACCAACCACACTGATCCGAACCTGCTTTGGCGCCAATAGCATTACATCAACAATATAATTATTGTAAAGCCGCTTCAAACGCTCGTCCAGGCTGATGTGAAAATCTTTTACCGTCTGCCCATAAACATCAAACACACCAACAGTAGGTATATATACTTTACCATCAACACTGACCTGTACCTTGAATTCCTGTTGAGCTTTGTCACCCAGATAGATATTTAAAATATCTCCAGGGCCCAATGGGTACTCGGGGGTAATTACGCCACCTGTTGCAATCGTATTTTGAGAAAGAATGCGATCAAAAAACTGCTCTCCAAACAAACTGAATTCAACCTTTTCCTGGGTCGAATCAGATTCCGTAAAAGTTGATTTTTGGTACGAACCAAATTCATCAGGACGAACAAAATCTGACATTTGATTTTGGATTTCACGAACAGATTCAAAAGCCCCAAGCCACATTGGAATAACAAGAATCAAACTTGAATATTTGAGGATTGCTTTAAAAATAACTATATTCTCCAGAGTTTAGAATATAAATATAGGCAATCAAAGCAATTTAATCAACCAAATTCATTAACCTTGACTGATTTACAGTTATTGGTAAAACTGAGAAAATCAATTCCCCCAAAACCACTATCGGATAAGCAACATTTTCTTGACAAGAGTTTGTACACCTGATTGTCCATTTGGTGTACGCATCTCAAACCTGTAAAAATATAATCCTGCAGCAACCTTGTTATCCGCTTCATTTTCACCCTGCCATTCTAATTCATAATATCCGGCAGGTGCATATGCATCATACAAAGTTTTCACTTTACGCCCCAATACATTAAATACCTGCAAAGTTATGTACTGGTCTGCGTTTAGATCAAAACGGATTTTTGTAGACGGATTAAATGGATTGGGATAATTTTGATACAGCACAAATGTTTCGGGTATTTCACCGTTCCCATCAGTATCATCCCCTTTTAATATATCTTCAACCACTTCCTGAGTGGGTTCAGCTACAAATACTACGTACATGCTCTTGGCATTGATAGCCCCTTCAGCGGAATTTCCCCCCAGTGTCAATTCACCGGACTTGAAATATCCTCTCCAGATATCCAGCTTTTCTACCTGGTCCGTTACACCCAGGGGCAAAGATGTTTTTTTAAACTTTTCATTCAGCCATTGCGGTACTGATTCAACACGGGAATCGTATGCTATATAAATCACAGCATTTTGAGTGAGCGACATGGGTAAATAATCAGGGGCCTCGTTACTCTTGTCATCGTTCGGAGTTTTGATCATTCTTGAGCCTTCAAGTGCTTCGGGGACTGCTGTTAGAACATAATCACGATCAGTATAATAGGGTTTGCCCACCTGAACATATTCAACGTCAATCTCTGAATTATCCGGCAACAATACATCCAGCAGTGAAAGATAATGGTAAACACCATAATAGCTATCACTCGTTTCAATAGAATCATCAACAGGCACTACATCTGAAACCCTGAGAGTATATGGTATTGCCTGAAAATGCTGATTACTTGACAGTATAACCGTTTGATCATCATCAGCAAGGGTAACCGTCTCGAGTTCTACAAATGGCTCAATTTTATAATTGGCAATATTTTCAGCAGATTGCCAATTAACTTTTTGATCAAATTTTAATTCAATCTGTTCAGGCGTCATCAAAGATACTGATAGAATTGCAAGCTTGCCGGAATAACCGGAACAAAAATAATACTGAAAGCGGGTGTAATCTTTATCCGCTGTACGTTTGCCCTGTTTTGACGTTACATTCTCTACTGTCAACAAATATTCAGCCTCTAAAACATGATCGCTCGTTGTTAAAACAACCTGATTTTCATTTTCATCCATTCGGGCGGATAAAATTTGAATACCCTGATCAATAGCATAATTGTTAACATTTGCAGCACTTGAGGATTCCAGATCATGAGAAAATGTTACAAGCAACTCGCTTGATGTTAAAGGTTCTACATTCGTAACCTGTAAACTGGTAGACATTCCACTATAACTGAAATAAAAGTAAGGGTTACCCTCTGGAATATTTCCGAACCTGTCTGCAATATTGTTTACATATAATTGATAAACTTTGGGTTCCATCAATGTTGTGGTAAGCTCAACACGATTGGACAATAAAGAGGTACTGACATCCGTTACATCTATATCATGATCGATATAGTAATTTCTGGCTTGAGTTACATTCGCACCTGCTACCGGTTCATTAAACAATACTACAATTTTATCCGATGCTAGCACCTTAATTTGTTTAATGTAGGGTGGCTGTTCATCGGGAAGATCGATGGAATAAATAAAAGAATGCTCATCGGGACAAACATTCATGGTCATGCTTGAATCACAAATGTTCTCAACTTGAAGCGTATAGTTTTGTTTTTTGTCATGCGAGCTGGTCTCCAGATGCACTAAATCTCTTTCTGCATTCAGTGCTGCACTCAACACTTGAATGCCATCGGATATAGCATAATTCCTTACATCCTGCGCCGAGGTTTTATCCAAGGCTTCACTAAACAGCACATAGAGATTTTCTTCATCTTTGGCGCGAATGGTACGGATTACCGGTCCTGTAACATCTTTGTCAAAAAATTCATAACGATAAACACTCTTGTACCCGGCTGGAATTATGCTGTTATCAAAAAACAAGATATTTTGTGTTTGCAGCGAATAAATTTTACCTTCTTTATGTGGCAACGTCTCAAGACGAACAATAGTACCATCATTACTTAGCTGAACTGCATATATTTGCATCTCTGTATCGTCATAACTGTAATTAGATTTAGCTTGTGCAGTTACCGGATCAAGTCGATCATTAAAATAAACATCAATCATTACCGAATCGATCTGGACGATCTTTGTAATACGGGGATATTTTGTATCTGAAAAAGTATAATTAAAAATTCGGGTTGAATCAATCCGGTTATGACGGTATGTATTATCTACAATTCCGTACAGCTGTATTGAATAATCTGAATTCACCGTATGGGGGGTGGTTTCAAGCGTTACAATGTTCTTGTAAAAAGACAACTCGGCATTCAAAACACTAATACCATTATCAATAACATAATTCTGAATATCCAGTGCACCGCTTTCTTCAAGCGAGCCGGAAAAATGTAAACAGATTTCCGAATCATTCAAAAATCGTATCTTTTGTAAAACAGGCGCCAGAGTGTCAGGGGTAGTATATTCATAGTGCATTGTAAATGGCTCTACAATAGATTGAGAATTGCCCATATATTCAAGTTTATATATCTCTCCAACCTTGTGATTGGATGTAAACAGATTCAACATTCTGCCGCTTGAATCCAGGGAAACATTATGGATCGTTATTCCGGGAATCACAAAATCGTTTTCATCCAAGATTCCAGGAGCAGAATTAAACATCAACTGCACATGATCTTTTTCAGGCACATCCCACAGTTCAACTATGGGGGCATTTGTAGATTCAGCTATAATGGAATAACTGCAGCGACTGTCATCGGGGATGGTGTTTACATTCACTGAATTATCGGAAACATTTTTCACATTTAATGTATAAACCACGTTCTGTTGATGTGGAGCCGTCTGCAATTTAATAACATTGGCTGATATTTGTTCAAATGACAGCACCGCAATATCAGGACTTGTAGAAAATTGAGTACTATCCAGGTTTGCGTTAATAGGTTCATCAAAATAGACAAGTATTGAATTGTTTGTCAATGGCTCAACAGATGCAACAACCGGCGGTATATGATCAATTTGCTGAGCGTCAACCATATAATTAAATTGTGTTTCAGACAATGTATTGGCAGGAAGCGCAATGTCAGAAATATTATCAACAGACAGTTGATATGTGGTCTCAAAAGCATGCTCACCAGTAACCAGTCGAACACTTTTCGCATCGGTCTGGAGTACAGCTTTTTGAATATCAATATCCGGCGTTATGAAATAATTCTCTATTTGCTGAGCGGTTTGCGCAGTAATTTTTTTATTAAAAACGACTTCTAAATCATTCAGGCTCAATACGTTTATTGAATCGATCTTGAGGGGGGTTGTGTCATTTAATATACACATAGATTCTGCAGAATAAGCGCTCTCGTTACCGGCAGTATCAAAGGCTGTTATTGCAAAATAATACTCTACCTTTTCTTCAAGGTCCTTCAATACGTAACTGCTTACCAGGCCTGTAGAAACCTTTTGATCGTACAATCGGCTGTGGTTGCCAAAGTAAATGGTATACCCAGCCAGATCAGGTTCTGTATTTTCGTACCAGTTCAATTGCAGGTCAATTGCCAAAAGTGGGCTAATGAAAAGCAGGACCGCAAAACATAAAGCCTTGAAATACCCCATATATATATACATAAAAACCTCATCTCATTACCAAGTATTGGAAAAAAATCCAGAAAACATGTAAAAAAAGTAGTAAATTTTTCAGGATTTGCGGAAACACTGCAACACCTAATTACAAAAAAGTAATTTAATTACGCCTGCGTAATCGCTGCATTTCCCATTATCGCACCAGAGACATTTTTTTTGTTATCGATTCCGATCCTGATCGTAATTGATAATAATAAATTCCTGACGATACCCTGTTTCCCTGGTCATCCAACCCGTCCCAAAATCGTACATGTCTGCCGCTGTCCAAAGGCCCAATTCGCATATCTTTTACCAATTGCCCAATTCGGTTGAAAATATGAATATTAACATTCGTCCGCTCGGGAATAGAAAACTCGATTGCAGTATCATGATTGAATGGATTGGGATAATTGGTCTCCAAGACAAGATACGCGGGCACCTCGGTACTACCGGCGATTTGAGAAACTTCATCTGAAAAGGCACTTTCATTACCCCAGTAATCGACTGCCGTTACCACAACATAGTAACGCAATCCACTTCTCAAATCTTCGAGTGTGGTATTATTCTCAGACACCCATTTGTGATGGTCATACTGTTGATGACGCGTCCCCCAGTAAACCTTGTAACCGAAAATATCGTCTTCTGAATTTTGGTTCCAGGATACAGTCAGAGAAACACTCTGACTCAATACCGGGGAGATTAAGGCCAAAGAGCATATAATTGTAATGATGAGTTTATATATAACAAAAAAATTTTTTCTAGTGATCATAAAATTTCAATTTTCTCGTATCCGTTTCTTCCGTTAGCTGTGTTTTCTCCATCCGTGATGTGTTATATTGTGTTGAGAAATTTTATAATTTAAAGCTCTGGGTGAAATACCCAACATTGCTGCAGCCTCTTTTTGTACCCATCTGGTACGTTGCAGCGCAACAATAATAGCTTCTTTTTCTATTTCTTCCAGATTCAGCGATTTAAAATTGGTACCGGTACGTTCTGCTTGTCTGCGTTCAATACCACCTGAACCAAAATAATCTTTACCAGACATGCCCAATATCTCTGCAGTAATTGCTCTTCCTTCAGGCACAACAAGGGCTGCGCGTTCTAAAATATTGCGCAATTCTCTGATATTACCGGTCCAACTATGCTCTCTTAGAATATCAATAGCTTCTGCGGTAAAAGGTCCTACATTTTTCTTGATTTCATTTGAAAATTTATGTCTAAAATATTCCGCAAGCATGGGTATATCTTCACGTCTTTCACGCAATGCGGGTATATACATGGGCACAACATTTAAACGATAATAAAGATCAGCTCTGAATTTTCCGTCTTCAATATCCTGCCACAAGTCCTTGTTGGTAGCCGCAATAATACGAACATCCACCTTGATCATTTTACTGCTGCCAATACGATTAAAAGTCTGCTCTTGCAAAACCCTAAGGATCTTGGCTTGTGTTGACGGATGCATATCTCCTATTTCGTCCAGAAAAAGTGTTCCACCATCTGCTTGCTCAAACTTGCCGGAATGCGATGAAATAGCACCGGTGAAAGCACCTTTTTCGTGACCAAACAATTCACTCTCTAACAAATTCTCATGCAATGCTGCACAGTTGACAGTGACAAAAGGTTTATTAGCACGCAGGCTTTGCGCCTGTATGGAACCGGCTATTAATTCTTTACCGGTACCGGTTTCGCCTTGAATTAAAACAGATGCATTACTCTTGGCAACTTTTTTGATCAACTCGTAGATCTTTTTAATTTCAGGATTCTTGCTGACTTTGGGATAATACATCTCAAATCCTGTCAATCCATGCGTGGATACTGACATGGTATCCAAATGATCAAAATCCACATCTGTCAGGTTGTATACTTCAATCTCTCCGATGTTATTCATGTTCTGTAAATCACCTCCATTTTCCATAGTCATCTATGGTTCATGTGCAAATAGTTTGCCACAAATCCTCACCTCATAACCCTTTAAAAAACAACAAACCATTCAAACATAAGTTATGTATTTATAGTCATTAACGATGCCTCAATTACTTTTTCGTAATTAAGGTTTTTTAATCATAATCATCAACATATGTTTAACAACTGAACAGTCTGTATTATGCCTGAACACTCTTTCAGGAGTAAATATTTTTAAAAGTTTTGACATAATCCGACAGCAGGATTTCAAGTGGTGGGGAATTGATATCAATATTCAGCAGGCTCTGGTGATTTTTTAACAATTTAACAGTATCAGGTACTTCCAGGTGAGTTTGTGCCAGTATATCGGCATTATCAAACAATAACTTTGGACTATTATCCCAAACGATTACTCCATCTCTCAACACAATAACCCTCTGGGCAAGCCTTGCAACAAGCTCCATGTTGTGTGTAATTAATACAACAGCAATTCCAGAGTCAACAAGTGAATCAATGATAGAAATAATCTGACGCACGCCTCGCGGATCCAGCCCTGCAGTTGGCTCGTCCATAACAACCATCTCGGGCTGCATAGCCAGAATACCGGCAATAGCAACTCGACGCTTTTCTCCCTCACTCAGTTTGAATGGCGATCTTTCTGCAAAATCATCAAAAGACAGGCCCACAGCTTTCATTGCCGAGTGGATGCGTTCAGAGATTTCATCTTTAGGCACGCCCAGCTTTTCAGGACCAAAAGCAATATCTTTAAAAACCGTTTCCTCAAACAATTGTGATTCAGGGAATTGAAAGACCAATCCGATTTTTTGACGCAATGCCGTAAACTGATGTGGTTTTTCCCATATATTGCGTCCGTTAAAATTAATACTACCCCTTACTGGCTTTAAAAGACCCGTAAAATGCTGCACCAGGGTAGTTTTTCCTGAACCGCTTGGGCCAACCAATGCAATACATTCGGGCTTTTCAATGCTCAAAGAGATATCATGCAATATGTTTCGATCGGATCCACCTATGCCGGTGTATTGAAAAAAAACATTCTTAAATTCTAAACAAAAACTCATTTCTTTTTACTATCATCCAGGTATGCATTAATAGAAT
Source organism: bacterium (assembly GCA_963693055.1). Classification (GTDB taxonomy): domain Bacteria; phylum Zhuqueibacterota; class Zhuqueibacteria; order Residuimicrobiales; family Krinioviventaceae. The sequence goes on along the minus strand of OY843751.1, from coordinate 832,421 downwards.
CCAGCGTCGCTTTGTCGCTGTTTGGCAAATCATAAACTGTTTTTACCAGCTGTTTACCCAGAGCTGTATAGATCTCCAACATTTCAGGTTGAAATTGCTCTAAATTTTGGACATGCTGTTTAACAGTTCCAATATCTCCACGAGGAATGGGGCCGGTAGCCGCTTTTGAAGGGCCATCCCGCTTTATATTTTCAAATGTGTTCGATACCAGTGGTTGAATGATCTTGAACGCATCTTCAGGTGTAAAACCAACATTGTCCATTACATCCAAAGCGCCGGAGATCAGAGATACAAGATAGTTTGAAGCCATTACACAACCCAGATGGTAAAGCACCTTTTTCTCGGTGGGTATCACAACAAAACGACTTTGCAAAATATTTGCAATTTTTTTCAATCGAGTTAATGCCGCTTCTTCACCTTCGAGGCCAAAATAGATACCAAACAGGCGTTTCCAATCATCCTGAGTACCGGGAAAACTCTGCACCGGATGTATTGATGCTAAATGAGATGTATGGTCAGCAAAGGGTTCAAGCAATTGAGAACTGTACGCTCCTGAACAATGGGTTACAATTGTTTGATCGGAAACTTTGATTTTAGTAGCAACCTCTTTGATGAGCCCGGCAAGTTTATCATCCATAACGGTAAAAAATATCAAGCTCAAATCATCAGGAAACTGCTCAAACGGCACCACTTGTGGTCTGTTTTCACATAATCCTGCACATTCATTCGCCTTTTCAAAATCATGATCATATACTACAGATATATTAAAGCCTGTTTCATACAGGGCTTTGGTTAACGCTGTACCTACTCTTCCTGTTCCAATAATTGCAATTTTTTCTTCTGCCATGTTTCTCCTATTCGGTAATCAATGCCGAAACGTATCCAACAGTCCAATCACCTCTTATACCTGTCTGATCCGCTGAAGTAGTCTGATCAATTAATCTGACACTATTGGCCCCCATAGCTTTTGCTGCCACCTGAACAGCTGCAACAGGGCCAGATCCACAAGCCTGATAAATATCATCATGTATTCCCTGAATAAAAGACTGTGGATCAAAGTCCTCAATTGCATGAACCGTCATATTGTCCACTCTTTTACATTCGTCATAAGAATAACCATGATACAGATCAGTACTTGCAACCAAAAGTACTTTATGCACATCTGAAATCGATTCTGCGATTGCCGTTCCAAGTTCGCTGCACAGTTGCCATTCATAATCATGGAAAACAATGGGCACAATGGAAAACGTATCTTTTAAAAAATACTGCAAAAACGGCAATTGTACTTCTAATGCATGCTCGGGCCGCTTTGTGTATTTACTATGCCCAATTGACGTATAGTTTAACCGGTTGCTATGCTTGCAAATTTCTCTTGCGAGCGTTGTATTCACCGGAATACTTCCAAAAGGAGTTGAATAACTGTCGCCATCAAAAACAGATACGCCGACAATCAGTTCGGCATGACTAGGGGCGATAACAATTACAGTATCATACTCTTGATCTTGAAGATAAGCAAAGGCTGCTGCTGCCGTTTGCCCGGAATATGCGTATCCCGCGTGCGGGGCAATTATACCTATGGGTTTTAATTCATTATCTTGAACGGTCACCTTGTCCAGAAAGCCCTGAATCATAGATTCTAATACAGCAGGGGGAGCAGGATAAAACTGACCGCTCCAGGCGGCTTTACGAACCTTTTGTTTCATAGTTTGCCTCAAAATAATTCTTTTATTATATGGATATTCTGGCACTTTTCAAATCATTTATTTTGCATTGACTGCTCTTTTCCTGTATATATTCTAAACCAAAAAAAGGACTTTTTTCTTGCAAAAAATTTCGCTATTTTTTTCAACAATGATAACAGGATACCTTGAGTTATGGACCATTATTGCAAAAACCATCCGGACAGAAAGACACGCAAAAAATGCCATCATTGCGACAATTATGTTTGCAGTGAATGTCAGTTTGAATTCCTGGGCCGCACTTTTTGCAGCCTGAAATGCTTTTCAACCGCATTGTTTCATGCCTTTCTTGCGCTGATTAAAATAAAACCCAAAACAGCATCCGAGCGCAGAACATCACTCTTTCCACATATCCATTTTCGTCCTGTAAAACTAATTTTCAATCTTGTTATTTTATCAATTTTTATCGTTTTATACCTGTCAATTCATAATTTATCACAAGAGATCAAGCTGCTCCGTACGGAACAGCAAAAAAGTTTAATTTCCACAGGAATGCTGCCCGCTGTAGAATCCGGAGTATTACAAGCTCCCGATGCCATGGTGCTCACCAGCACTGTTGATATTGCAGGCGAAGCTGCTGACAGCATAATCATCAGCCTCAAAGTAAACGGCAAGATCAGTTCTGTAACTCTGCCGGAAAACAATAAATTCATTTTTGAAAATATTAAACTTGATTACGGTTCAAACGAGATTATTGTGCAAGGGCTAGACTCGCATGGCAATGCCATGGTCTTGCAGAAAATGGTGACCTTTTACGGCCCTCCCCGTCTTGACTATCTGGCTCGGGACTTTACCCGCGGTAGCAGAAACATTCCCAAAATAGCATTAACCTTTGATGGCGGCGCAGGTAATGGGGCTTCGGAAGAAATTCTGAATTACTTGCAGGACAAGAACCTGAAATGCACCATATTTCTTACCGGTACGTATTTAAAGCATTATCCCGAATTGGTCAAGCGAATGGTAAAAGACGGGCACGAAATAGCCAACCACACCTGGAGCCACCCACATTTGACAACCTTTACCGATAATCGCCAGCAAATCACAACCAAAGGAGTTGATCGCAAAACAGTTCAGGAAGAACTTGTAAAAACGACCGACCTTTTTCATAAAATCACCGGCGAAAAGATGACAGGTTTCTGGCGCGCTCCTTACGGAGAGCATAATCTGGAAATTCGCAGATGGGCATCTGAATTAGGATACCGGCAGATTGGCTGGACTGTTGGTCGCGGAGAAAACCTTGACACACACGACTGGGTCACAGACTCGACCTCTTCTATCTACAAAACCCCGGAACAGGTGCTTGATAAAATTCTCAATTTCAATAACGACAAAGAATCCGGTTTAAATGGCGGTATTATATTAATGCACCTGGATACCCAGCGCAAAGACAATCAGGTACACCACATGCTGCCTGCCCTGATAGACAGCCTGCAAACCCGCGGCTACGAACTGGTTACGGTTTCTGAACTCTTGAATATTCATTAAACGGAAGTATAAATGCATTTTTCTCAATCCATGATGGACCTGTTTCAAAAAAGGCAAAGCGTGCGCCGCTTTACCGACAAGCCCATCGAACGAGAGCTTTTGCTGCAATGCGCAGAGGCTGCACGTTTGGCGCCCTCGGCTGAAAACTCGCAGCCTTCTCGCTTTATAATTATTGACGATCCCGAAACAAAAGCACATCTAACCAAACACGCGTTTACAGGCGTTTTTGCCGCAACACGCTGGGCCGAAAAAGCCCCGATTCTGGTTGTGCAGCTCGCCAAACTGGATGTTCTGACCAACCGCATTGGCAAACAAATTACCGGATTGAATTATTACCTGATAGACTCTGGCATAGCCGGTGAGCATTTTGTATTACAGGCCCATGCACTGGATCTTGGTGCCTGCTGGATTGGCTGGTTCAGCGCCAAGGGTGTAAAAAAAGCTTTAAAACTTCCCGCAAAATACAGACCGGTTGCCATGTTTGCGGTAGGGTATCCGGAATCTGATAATATCAGAACAAAGAAAAGGCATGATCTAAAAGAGATCGCCTGGTTCAACGAGGTACAATAATATATGGATTTACCCGAATTATACACAGGTACATTAATACAACGATACAAACGCTTTTTAGCTGACATAAAACTGGAAAACGGAGAAAACATAACCGCCTTTTGTGCAAATTCCGGTAGTATGCTCTCCTGCAAAACCCCCGGAAGTAAAGTTAAAGTATCACTAAGCGATAATCCCAAACGCAAACATAAATATACCTGGGAAATGATTGAAATAAACGATACCTGGGTGGGTATAAATACACATTACCCCAACAAAATTGTCTACGATGCCATTGTGGATGGACAAATCCCTGAACTAACCGGCTATACCGAATTTAAAAGAGAGGTAGCATACGGTAAAAACAGCCGGATTGATATTCTGCTGACCTGCGATGAAGAAAAATGTTATGTTGAGGTTAAAAACGTAACCCTGGCAAGAGACAACCTTGCCCTGTTCCCCGATGCGGTTACTTCTCGCGGAACCAAACACCTCAAAGAGTTAATGGACATGGTTGATCTGGGCCACCGCGCGGTGATGTTTTATCTGGTGCAGCGCAATGATACTGACAGCTTTGAACCTGCGGCAGATATTGATCCCCTGTATGCTGAAACACTAGCCATGGCCAAAAATCATGGCGTTGAAATTCTGGTATACCAGGCAGAGGTGACTCCCAGTAAAATCACAATTATCAAATCATTACCCTACAATATAAGCGAAAAAGCATGAAAACAACAAATCATACGACCGGGGAATTTGTCAATCAGGACGGCATTAATATCTTTTATCAATACTGGCTGCCTGAAACAGAGCACATTGGTAACCTCATTATTGCGCATGGTATTGGTGAGCATTCCGGACGGTACCGCAACATTCTGGATCTGGTGTTACCCAAAGGCATGGCAGTGTATGCGCTTGACCACCAGGGCCATGGAAAATCAGGGGGTAAACGGGGTCATGTAAAACATTTCCATAATTATGCCAGAGACATGAAAACCATGTGCGGCTTTATAAGGGATAAATGGAACGACAAACCTCCAATCCTGTTGGGACATAGCCTGGGTGGGCTCATTGCAATGGATTTTTTATTACAATATCCGGACAATCTCTTAAATGGTGTTGTGTTTTCATCTCCGGCTTTTGGAATCAAAGTACCGGTACCGGCATGGAAGCACGCACTTGCAAAAATGTTGAACCACATTGCTCCCTCTTTTACCATGCCCAACGGAATCAATCCTGACGATCTCTCGCATGACCGCAATGAAGTAGAAAAGTACAAAAAAGACGAACTGGTTCATGACATGGCAAGCGTTTCGTTCTTTTTATCCATGCTGGAGGTAATTGAGGATGTGCATAAAAACGCAAATCAGGTAAATATTCCTATATTATTAATGTTGGGCGAAAATGATAATATCATCAACATTGATGACGCCACAAAAATGTTTTCTTTATTTGGAACTGAGGATAAAAAGCAGTATATTTGTCCGATTTCAAATCATGAATTGTTTAACGAAGTAGAAAAGAAGCAAAATCTCGATATATTGTGGGATTGGATACAATCCAAACTCTAATAAAAATTAGAGAGGAACATATGATAGTAAGAACAAAAGCATACACACGTGCAGGACTTGCGGGGAATCCTTCTGACGGATACTTTGGCAAGACCCTGTCTGTAACATTTAAAGATTTTTTCGCCGAAGTAACCCTGTATGAGACACCGGACATAGAGATCATCCCGAACCAGCGGGACCATTCATATTTTGAAAATCTGGAACACCTGGTCAAAGACGTACAACGTCATGGTTATTACGGTGGTATTCGCCTCATCAAAGCAGCGGCTAAAAAGTTTTTCGAGTACTGCAAGAGCAAAGGTATTGTTCTGGCAGACAAGAATTTCACCGTTCGTTATAATTCCAACATACCTGTACAGGTGGGACTTGCCGGGTCAAGTGCAATTGTAACCGCAACTATACGCGCATTAATGACATTTTACGGCATTGAAGTGCCCAAACCGCAAATCCCTAATCTAATTCTCAGTGTAGAAACAGACGAGCTGCAAATCTCTGCAGGTCTGCAGGACCGGGTGGTGCAGGTATACGAAAACCTGGTATATATGGATTTTGATAAAAAACTGATAGACAGTCAGGGGTATGGCAATTATGAAAACATTGATCCCAATGTACTACCGCCTATCTATCTGGCTTATATCAGCGATCTGGCTGAAATCTCGGGTATTGCGCATGGCAACCTGCGCGGACGTTTTATGGCCGGTGATCAAAAAGTAATTGATGCCATGAAGTATTTTGCGGAAATGGCAGAACAGGCACGCGATTGCCTGATTAACCATGAACCGGACAAGCTGGGCAAAATCATGAACCAGAATTTTGACAAACGTAAAGAGATTTTCCCCATCTCACGTATGAATCTGGAAATGGTAGAACATGCCCGCTCCGTTGGTGCCAGCGCCAAATTCTCTGGTAGCGGCGGCGCCATTGTAGGTACCTATGACGGACCGCAGATGTTTGAAAAACTGAAACAGGAGCTCTCAAAAATTGGCGCCGTGGTCATTAAACCGCAGATCTAGCCTGTCTGAATTAGGATATATAGAATTATAAAGATGATGAGATTTTAAACCTCCCATAGCAGTTAGCTTTGGGAGGTTTTTTTGTAGAACGAAACCCTATCCCCTTATCCACTTGAAACGATAAGTTACGCTGACTTGAAAAGTAACAAAAATTTCCACGACAATAACATCCAACATGGAACATTTTACAATTGTTAACATACATTTAATATAAATTGCAAAGCAAGTCAGCACATTCCACTTGCATATTGTACAAAAAATGCATTAATTGTAAAAAAAAGAGAATCCTGACATAAATTTTCCTGTAATTCATTCAACAACGTTCTGAAAACGGAAAGCGTTATGAAATTACTTTTTTATCAATGTAATTGACAACCGATCAAAGGGCTGGTCAGCTCTTTTCTCAGTTTATTTTCGTAACGTTCCTGTGCGTTTGTCTTTCCAATTAAAGGTGTTCGCGTGGGGATGTAAGCGAACAACATCATTTGGAGGATGAACATGTCTGAAAATTATCAGCAAATGTGGTCCGATCTCGGACTGGATCTGGGTGCCCACGATGCACTGCTTGAAGTACTGGGCCAAGGTTATGGGGATATTTACCTTTCGCAGAAAAACCGTCCACAAGGCATGCAATATTTCGATTTTGTTATGAGCGAAGTGCATGGCCTGCGTATCAAAGAATTACTGGATGAAAAAGACCAGGGTCGCAAAATTGTTGGCTCGTATTGTGTTTTTGTTCCGGAAGAACTTGTACTGGCTGCAAACGCCTCGCTAGTAGGATTATGTTCCGGGGCTGATTTTGCCACAGAAAGTGTTGAACAATATCTGCCCCGCAATACCTGTTCGCTGATCAAATCCTCTTTTGGGTTCAAACTGGGCAAAGTGTGCCCGTATCTGGAAAGCGCAGATATGATTGTAGGTGAAAATACCTGCGATGGCAAGAAAAAAGCCTATGAAACACTGGATACCCTTGTAGATAATCTGTATGTAATGGACATCCCCCAGGTTAAATCCGAGCAGGGGCGTATGCTGTTAAAATCCGAATATTATCGTTTTATGCAAGCACTTCAGGAACTGACCGGTCACGAGGTAACACTGGAATCCCTGAAAAAAGGTATTCAAATTGTAAACGAAAAACGTGGTGCCATACATCGGCTTTCCGCATTGAGAAAAGCGAGCCCCGCTCCTATTTCCGGTCTCGATGCCCTGCTGGCAAACCAGGTATTCTTTTATGACAATCCCGAACGTTTTACCGCTTCTGTAAACAAAATCTGTGACGAATTAACCGAACGCATTGCCAACAAAGAAGGCGTTTTCCCGGAAAATACACCGCGCATTCTTATCTCTGGTTGTCCCATGGCAGTACCCAACTGGAAGTTCCCATGGATTGTTGAATCCTCTGGTGCTGTGATTGTTGGTGAAGAATCATGCGTAGGTGAGCGCGGCACACGTAACCTTACCGATGCTACAGGCAATTCTTTGGATGAATTGATGGATGCCATCATTGATCGTTATTTCAAAGTAGATTGCGCCATATTCACTCCTAATTCCGAGCGTACACAGCACATTCAAGAGATGGTCAAAGCCTATAACGCAGATGGAGTAATCCATTACGGATTACAGTTCTGCCAGCCTTATATTATGGAATCCATTCCAGTAGAAAATAAACTTGAAGATGCCGGTGTTCCCGTGCTTCGCGTGGAAACCGATTACAGCATGGAAGATGTGGGGCAGCTGAAAACCCGCGTAGAAGCATTTGTAGAGCAGTTGAGATAAGCAGGAGTTGGCAGTATGAAGTGCGCCGGAATTGATATCGGCTCAAGAACAATCAAAGTTGTTGTGACTGAAAATAGCAATATACTTGAATATCGTCATGCAGACACGGGTTACGATCCTCTTAACCAGACCAAACAATTATTGGATGGTCTAGGGTATGACAGACTTTTAGCTACTGGCTATGGACGTAATCTTGTGGAGATCGAGTATGACAGCCCCACAGTTACTGAAATTAAAGCTCATGCCCAGGGTGCCAAAGCCCTATTCCCCACAGCTTCTTTAATTCTGGATATTGGCGGCCAAGACTGTAAAGTTATCTCTTTGTTTGATAATGGCAAGGTCAAAAAATTTGAAATGAATGACCGTTGTGCCGCAGGAACCGGCAAATTTTTAGAGATTATGGCATCTACCCTGGGATTCAACATTCAGGAATTTGGTGATCACGCCCTGGAATCTCAAACCGAGATTCAAATTAACAGTATGTGCACTGTATTTGCAGAATCTGAAGTGATCTCTCTGATATCCAAAGGACATGAACGGAATGATATTGCATGGGCGCTGCACAAATCCGTAGCCAAACGGGCAGTCAGCATGATAAACCGGATTGGCGGAGATGGCCCCATAGTCTTTGAAGGGGGTGTTGCTAAAAATCCATGTATTCGGGTATTGTTGGAAAAATTATTACATCGAGAAATAATAGTACCGGACCTTCCTCAGTTTGCCGGTGCATTAGGCGCTTCGCTCCTGGCGCAGGAGGCCAGGAGTGAAGTTTAAAACAACCCGGCGCATGGCAGGTGCCGGGTTTTATCAACGCCCCTCAAAGACCCAAGGCTTTGAGGGGTTTTTTAAGTTTCCAAATTAAAAACAATCTAATAAATTAAATTCACACTACATTCTTGTTGTATTTACCCCAAAAAATCAATTTATTCTATACCAAACAATTCACTTGTTATTTTTCAGGAAAATACTCATGCCAAATTTAATAGAAAACCCTACACTGGAAGATTTACAGGAATATGTTAACCAGCTCGAGATCGAGCGGGGATTCATTGACCAGTCAGCAAGGGATAAATGTCTGCTATTAGGAGAAGAGATTGGGGAGCTGTTCAAGGCTGTTCGAAAATCTGAAGGACTAAAAATAGATACCCGTTCCAATTTTGGTGATATCTCGCACGAACTGGCTGACATTCTGATCTATCTCTTTTCCATAGCCAACCGTTACGACATTGATCTGGAGGCAGCATTCCGCGAAAAAGAGGAGATTAACAAACAACGCAAATGGATAATTGAGTAATCTTTTTCATATACTATTTACTTTTTCAAGACTAGATGAAACAATCATTTAAAATCTTTCAAAAAATTAATAGCCTTACTTTAAGTATAAATATCAAGTTGCTATGTTTCTTTGAATTAATACTAGTTTTCTTTTCAATTAATCCTATTTTTTAATACTTAAAATTTCGTTAATCAATGTATTATGCTAAATTATAAAAACATATGACTGCTCATATCCCCCATATCCAAACCGCTTTACTCGAGTGGTACGACAATGAATTCCGTGACCTACCCTGGCGGCAAACCAGTGATCCCTATGCCATATGGGTATCCGAAATCATGCTGCAGCAGACACAGGTCAAAACCGTTGTTCCCTATTACCTGCGTTTTATTGATGCATTCCCAAAAGTATTTGATCTGGCAGGTGCCAATCAGGACCAGGTCCTCAAACTCTGGGAAGGATTGGGCTACTATGCCCGTGCACGCAATCTGCACAAAGCCGCGAAACAGATTGTAAATGATCACAATGGCATTTTCCCAAACGAGGCAGATTCTGTGCGCAGCTTGAGCGGAATTGGTCCTTACACCGCTGCGGCTATTCTCAGCATTGCTTTTAATCAACAGTTGGCGGTTGTAGATGGTAATGTAAACCGAGTATTGTGCAGATTGTATCGAATTACAACTGATCCCAAATCCCACACTGGCAAAAAAGAGATGGAAACCCTGGCTCAGCAGCATTTATCCGAGAATCGACCCGGGGATTATAATCAGGCCATCATGGAATTGGGCGCAATGGTTTGCCGTCCCAAATCTCCCAAATGCATGTTATGCCCCATAAACAAGTATTGCGCTGCCAACAAACATGGGGATATGGAACAATATCCGGTAAAGCCGCCATCAAAAGCTCTGCCGCACCATCTGATTGCCGCTGGAATTATTTACCATGACGATAAAATCCTGATCGCAAAACGTCCGGACAAAGGGCTGCTGGGTGGGCTCTGGGAGTTTCCCGGTGGTAAGGTAGAAGACAATGAATCCCCGGAACAGGCGGCTGCACGCGAGATTAAAGAAGAATTGGATATTGATGTTCAAGTTGATGAATTGTTCGATACGGTTAAACACGCCTATACCCATTTTTCCATAACAATGCAGGTATTTAATTGCAAATATCTCTCGGGTACCCCAAAAACCATTGGTTGCGCGGATTGGAAATGGGTAACTCTGGATACAATTGACGATTTTGCATTCCCCCGTGCAAACCGCAAAATACTGGACAAAATGCTGAAAAGACAATCATGACCGAATTCACCATTGAATATATAGAAGAAAAACGGGATGCCATTTACCATCGTACTCCCGAACTCCGCATAACCGATACAGACAATGCGCTTGACTTTGTCAACAAGGTTGGATTTTGTTTTGCATTCAAATCTAACAAATCAGAACTGCCCTGCTTGTGGCATGCGGCATGTGGAGCAAGAGATCCGGAATATCCACACCATGTTCAGCACGATCCCACTATTGGTCTGGTTTGGACGGCCAAGGATGTATTACCAGCCAGAAAACAAATTTATTATGGAAAGGCGCTGAAAAATCGTCCCGCCATGATCTCGCTTGAATACCTACCCTGGTTTTACAAAACCAAAGGCTATTCTGACGATCCCAATGCCTATATTGCGGAATATATGGCCGGAAGATTGTCTGCAAACGCCAAAGCAATTATGGACGCCCTTATGGAAAACCATCCCATGATCACCTCTGATCTAAAAATCGCCAGTAGATTATCAAACCCTGACCGACGTTCAGATTTTGACAAAGCCATGACTGAATTGCAAATGAAAATGTTTGTTTTAAAAATAGGCGAGTTTTATGATCCCTTTACATTCTTATGGGACTTGTTCAACAACAGATTTGAAGAGATATTTGAATCCATCTCTACTCTCTCAATTCAAGACGCCTATTTTCAGATACTAAAAAAATACTTTGAAACCGTACTCGTCTCAGATGCAAAATCCATTATACGCTTATTTAGATGGAACACGCTCGCAGTTGAGCAAACATTGCAAAAATTAACAGATCAGCAAGTTATTCGATACCCTGTAACAATTAAAGGTGTCAAATCACCAAATTACTCTCTCTTTTCTTTAACATAATCGAAAATTTTCTTGATTTATAGATCAAGTTTTATTACTATTCTAATCAATACAAAACGAGGGCCGATTGGAAACAGTTAATAATATTCTTATCTCACGATTACGGTTTATGGGTGATATTATTTTAACCACCCCTTTATTGCATGAATTAAAACGCACCTATCCCCAGGCATCTATCACTTATCTTGCAGAAGAACCCTACATTTCACTATTGAGGCACCACCCACATATTTACAGACTGTTATCCTTTAAACGCAGTGACAAGGGTTCGCAAAACCGGGTGATGGTGAAACTGTTAACACAAAAATATGATATTGCGATTGATCTGTTTGGTAATCCACGTTCGGCCTATTTAACCTGGTTATCCGGGGCTAAAATACGCATAGGTGGTAACTTTAGAGGCAGAAAGCACTTTTACAATCACAAGATCAAAGATGATGGTAAAACCCGCACTGCGGTTGATTTTCACCTGCGTTATCTTTCACCGCTCGATATCAAGCCTCACGAACCAGTTGATCCTTATATTATTGTTCATCCTGATGAGAAAGAGTGGGCAGCAAAATATCTGGAACAAAAAGGCTTTGATCTGGATAAAAAAATTATTGGTATACACGCTGGCGCAACCTGGCCCGCTAAACGATGGTCACCTGAACGATTCAGTGAATTAGCAACCCGCCTGACTGCCGAAGCTGATGCTCAAATATTGTTCACAATGGGTCCCGGAGAACATCATCTGGTTCAATCTGTTATTAAAAACTACCGTTACGACGCCATTGCACCAGAGGTACTTTCACTTAGAAAACTCGCTGCAATTCTGTATCATATAAATGTTTTTGTATCGAATGATTGTGGTCCCATGCACCTTGCTCCCGCTGTTGGCACACCTACTGTAGGTATTTTCGGGCCGGGTGAACCCGAAATATGGTTCCCGTACAGCCCCAACAAGGGACATCGTCTGGTCTTTCACCAAATTGATTGCAGCCGCTGTCATCGTGATCTTTGTCCCAAAATGGAGTGTATGCAATCCATCACTTCAGATATGGTATTTAAAGCAGTAATGGATACTAAAAATTCTAAAACAAATTTACGATGAAACTTCAGCAGCACATCATCATTGATGGCTATAACTTTATTTTCCGCCAGAATCCAGCCTATTTAAATAACGAAAAACACCTGTGGAAAGCCCGCGAAGAGCTTGTTCAGCAAGTCATAGCTTATAGGGGAAACAAGAGTATAAGGATCAGTATTGTCTTTGATGGGCAGGATATCAAAGGCATTACCAAACTCCATCGCCCTCGTGGCATACATGTTGCCTTCTCTAAAGCACCGCTAAAAGCGGATCCTATGATTATTAAACTTGTTGAAAAAGCTGAAAACAAACGAGACCTTACGGTTGTTACATCAGACAATTCTCTTGCGCGAATTGTACAGTCCATGGGTTGTACAGTTTGGAGTGTAGAATTACTTTATCAAAGAATGAATAAAGAGGCAAACAGCCGGGAATATGAAAAAAAATACAATGTAAACATAGGTCCCAAAGAACTGGAAGAATGGGAACGGCTTTTCAACGAAAATGACGAAACCTGATCAAATAAGCAATGAACAGGACAAAAATCAAAAAACCTCAAAATCCCAAACAGTTGATCACACGCAGAAGATTAACAATCATCTCTGTTATTGGTGTTACTTTTTTTTCTCTGGCTGCATTTAACATGGGCGCATACTGGTTCATCCATCAGATTGGGGAGTTTTTAGAACAGGAACTGGATGCCAGGCTCCGCTCCACAGCCCAAATGGCTATCCGCGTTATTGAACCCAATTTGGTCGACATTTACAACACTTCTGCATATCCCTATTTACGCAGAAATCTGGATATGCTCCGCAGACAAAACTCTCTTGAAGCGGTTTATATGATAAATGTCAGACTGAATGTGCTGGTAGATGCAAGGCCCGAACTGGAAATGATAAGCCGTGGGTACCTGACAGAAGACAGCCTGGCTTTGAAAAAAATAGAGATCGATGAAATTGCAACTTCACAAATGCATCTGCTGGAAGGCAATTATTTTAAAAATGCTTATGCAATGCTTTACGACACCTATGCAAACCCTGTAATTTTGGTTATGGAAGCCAATGCCCGCTCTTTTAATACGATACAATTTTTTAAACGGGGTATGTACCTGGGCAGTCTGATCAGTCTTTTAGTACTGGGCCTCATTGTATTTTTTGTTACCTGGGCCACACGCATGCTGGTAAAAACCGAGGCCGAATTGCAGCAATCGCAGCGATTGGCTGCGATGGGTCAAATGGCAGCAACCGTAGCGCACGAGATCCGCAATCCGCTTGGCATCATAAAAAGCACCAGCGATGTCATCAAGGAAACCTATCAGGACCCCGAAAAACCGAATGAAATGTTTGATTTTATAACCGAAGAAATTGCGCGTTTGAACCGGTTGGTAAACGACTTTTTATCATTTGCTCGAGAACCCAAACTAACAATAGCCCAACACAATATTTCAAGCATTGTTCAGGATGCTGTTACGTCTTTTAACGCAGAACAATTTGAGCAGGTACACCTAACAGTCAATATGGAACAAGACGAAATTATTTCCGACTGCGACAGAGATACCATCTACAGGGTTTTATTAAATCTATTGATCAATGCACGTCAGGCAGTCAAAGAAGAATCAGCCGATATCCAAATCAATGTCAGTCGTGAAAATAATCGAGGTATGACATATGCACGCATCAGTGTTATTGACAATGGAGAAGGTATTCAGGTTGAACCGGAAGAAATTTTCAATCCATTCTTTACAACAAAAACCCGTGGTACTGGTTTAGGGCTAGCCGTAAGCAAAACAATTATTGAAAAACACGGCGGCAAGATTACTGCTGCTAACAATCAGGACAAAGGTGCAACAATAACATTTACATTACCGGCACATTAAATTTGAGGGATTTTATGAGTAATGGAAAAATATTAATAGTGGATGATGAACGTAAAATGTGTATTGTGCTCAAAACCGCTTTTGAAAATATTGGTCTTTCAGTCACTACAGCCAACAGTGGTGAAGCTGCCATTGCGGCATTGGATGTGGATACTTTTGACGTCATCCTCTCTGATATAAAAATGCCGGGCATGAGTGGACTGGATCTGCTCGAAAAAGTAAAATCCTCATTTCCTGAAACCGAAGTCCTGTTAATGACAGCCTATGCCGATGCCAAAACCGCAGTTGATGCCATGAAAAACGGTGCATATGATTATGTTATTAAACCTTTCGAGATTGATGAATTACGTCACAAGGTTAAACATATACTCGACAAACACGATTTAAAGCAGGAAAACAAAACTCTAAAAAAGAAGCTTGTAAACAAATATTCGCTTGACAATATGGTCGGGAAAAGCGGGGCCATGCAGCAGGTTTACCAACTGGTAGAAAAAGTAGCTCAAAGCGATGCTACGGTACTGGTCCGTGGAGAAAGCGGCACCGGTAAAGAACTGGTTGCGCATGCCATCCATCACTGCAGCCCCCGCAAAGACAATCAATTTATTGCTGTCAATTGCAGTGCATTGCCTGAAACATTACTGGAAAGTGAATTGTTTGGATATGAAAAAGGTGCATTCACAGGAGCAGACAAGCAAAAACCCGGACTGTTTGAGGTTGCCGGTAATGGCACCATCTTTTTAGATGAAATTGGAGACATGACTCCCGCAACCCAGGTTAAACTTTTGCGAGCATTGCAAGCCAAAGAAGTAATTCGTGTAGGTGGAACCCAGTCAATAAAAATCCATGCACGCACTATTGCCGCTACCAATCGTAATTTGGAAGAGATGGTCAAAGAAAAATCATTCCGTGAAGACCTTTATTATCGGATCAATGTTTTTCCAATCGTAATTCCCCCACTCCGGGATAGAAAAACAGATGTGCCTGAACTGATTGAACATTTTATGACTCTTCAGCAGGTTGATCCGCAAAAGATTGATCCAAAAGCCATTAAACTCTTGATAGAGTTTGCCTGGCCGGGAAATGTGCGTGAATTGGAAAATGTAATTGAAAGAGCTTTAATAATGGCTGGCGGAAGTTCTATATCCGTTCAGGATTTACCCCCATATATACGAGGCGAAGCTGAAATGCCTATTGACCTGCAAACCAGCGATGATGATCTAATGACTTTGGACGAAATGGAAATACGCATGATCCAGCGGGCCCTTGCAAGAGCTGAAAGCAACAAAACAAAGGCTGCCGAGCTTTTAGGCATTACCCGGCGCCAACTTTACTCTAAAATGGAACGACTTATGCCGGGTAGTTTGAACTAGCGTCCGTTCCCATTATTCGACAATTTATTACACAAACTTGATAGCTGGTCTGAATTTACTTTGAGCTCAGATGCAGACAAGTCTACATTTCCAACCACCTGGTTCACCTGAAATACATCTTGACTGACCGAACTCGCTTTTTCTGAAGAATTTGTGAGATGATTACTAATTTCTTCTATTCTTTGAGAAAATTTCATTATATCCACAGACATGTTCTTCGTTGTATGAGATTGCTGGTCAACACCCGTTGCAATGGAAGTAATCATGTCATTAATATTTTCAATGATCTCATTAATATTTCCCACTTCACCCAGTGTTTCATTAGCGGAACGTGAGATTCTTGCCACTTTTTCCCGAATGGTCCGTGTGGCGTCATTGGTTTGGTCTGCCAGATGCTTGACTTCGTTTGCTACAACACCAAAACCTTTGCCGGCCTCACCTGCTCTGGCAGCCTCAATGGTTGCATTAATTGCCAATAGTTTGGTTTGATCTGCAATCTCAAAAATCAATTTTATAACAGATTGGATATCTGCAGTTGCTTCATTCAGGTCCCGTGCCCTTTCGTGAATATTGCGGACATTCTCTACAGCATGTTGAGTAATACTGCGGGTTTTTTCCGCGTTCTCTGAGATATCCTGAATGGTTGCACTCATTTCTTCTGTTGAGATAGATATATTGTTAATTACATTCTTGTTTTCTTCCGAATTTTCAAGAATACGGTGCAACAATAACCGCAAATCATCAATGTTTGTAGATACATTATCTGTTCGGTCTTTGATAGATGAGCACTGATTTGTTACCGAATGCGCCATTCCTTCAAGCTGTGTAGATGAGCATGCAAGCCGCGAATGGAATTCTTTGTGGATTGCAAACTGATGGTGTAAACAGTTCTCTGGCATATTTAAACCATTATAAAGTGCAACTGCCATAGACTCGCAATCGCCATAACCGCAAGCACCACAATTATAAATATCATCTTCGCTGAATTTACTAATCTGTTTGTAAATTTCTTTCAACTCTTGAGAACTGGGCTTTTTCACTTCATTGTTTTGAGAGCGGTCATTATATTTTCTGTCGTAAAGACCGGGTTTCCAATGGCTGTCTATAGCTTTTTCGAGCTGTTTCTTACCTCTGTTTTTATCCAGCAATCCCTTTTGTGCATATTTTTCCTGCATCTCTTTGTTACGCTTTTCTACCCAAAATTCCAGTTCGTCAAAAGATTTTTCATGATTATGGGTACCGGTACCACCATTACAACCCGCTTCACAATTCAAGCAATCGATCAATAATGGATTCATTTTGCGCTGCATCATTTCGGGTAATTGTTCAAGATAATCATAAATGATCTCTGGCCCTTCAATTTTTCTTGCAATATTGTTTACATCAGGAAACTCGCGTTCAACAGTTCGCATTAACCCGCCTGGTGTGGAGAATAAAACAGCTCGCTCTGCTGGTGGATTATCAAATTCAACCGCAGGATAACTTTCAATGCGGATACCATTCTGATTGATATAATCATCAATGGCTGCAAAAGTAACATTATAATTACCAATGCCACAGTCATCAAACTCTCGTTTTTTAGCAACACACGGTGAAATGATGACGGTTTTGTGAAATTTATATTCAGGATAAAATTGCTTAATCATTTTCAATGTATGCATCATGGGGCTGTCAGCCGGTGCAAGCACGTTGAGTAACTCGGGTTTGTATATTTCTATAAAGGAAACAATTGCGGGACATGGTTGAGCAATGACTGCCTGTGGCTGGTTTACTTTAATATGCTCAAGATAAGATTTTACCGTCAACTCTGCCCCAAAGCTTACATCAAAAATCGCATCAACACCCAACGATTTTAGCCAGCCATTAAAATGTAAATGTTTGTCAGGAAAATTGGGAGCAACCGCAGGAGCAACAATAGCAACAACTTTTTCGTTTCGCACATTTTTCATAAACAGATCAAAATCATCAATAATAGTACGTGCCCCATGTGTACATGCCTTGATACAGGATCCACATCCAATGCACATATCATGATTTACCTGTACATGGTCTCCATTGGCATTATTACAATATTTAACCGGACATGCGGTAATGCAAGCATGGCAATTTTTACACTTTTCAGCAATTACATCGATTACAGCAGCAAGACTTTTCATTTCACTTCCTTATAACGTATATTATGATAATCAAAAATATTACTTATAATCAGTTGTTGTTTTGTGGAAATATATATATCTACAAGGGAAATAATGTTACTAATATAAAGCACCACACAATGCAATGATCAACTTAAGCCACTGTATTTCAATCACTTGCGCCCTAACCCAAAAAAAATTTTTAATATCACTTCTAATTGAGCAATGTTAATGCCAATAAATAAAATATTGACGTACGCATCAAAAATTTAACGATAAATTAATAATTAAAAGAAAATCCCCCGTAAAGCGGCAATCCGCTAATATTAAAAAATTGCTTTATTTTTTAAAGAATCTATCACATCTGTACAAATCCAAAATATACTGGGATTCCCATTATCAGATGAGCTCTGAATTGATTGCAGAATCTCAGCATCCAGCTTTTCCGGCTCTGCAGAAGCATTGGCCCTTCCGGACATAAAGAACATATATTTACCATCTGGAGAAACAAAAGGCGAATATTCGTTACGGTCCGCAGAATTGACTTGGGGGCCCATATTCAAGGGTTGGCTCCAGTTATCATTTTCATTACGAAACGTGATATAATAATCAATGCCTCCGTAACTGTCATCAGCGCCAGCTACCGGGGTTATGATATAACTCTCATCTTTAGCAATAAAAGAGTTGAAACGATTTCGGCCGCAATTGACCTGCTCGGGTAATTCTTCGGGCTCTGTATATTTGCCATCTATGAATCGTGATCGATAAATAATGCCAAGAGGATTCCCTTTACCCTGACGGGTAAAATATAGAGTACCGTCTTGAGTAACTGACGGGAAAAACTCTTCATCCTCACTATTAACAGGAGCACCCAGATTTCGGGGATCGCTCCAACCATCTCCCTGCCGGTCCATCACCCAGATATCGGGATCACCCGGTTCTATCTCTCCGGCAGAGCTGTCTGGCCGGTTAGACATGAAAAAGAATTGCTGTCCATCAGCAGAGATACTGTGCTCTATATCCACCCAATTCGGATTATTTGAAAATGATGTCACTTCTGGTTTTGTCCAGATTCCATCCACCTGTTTGGTTACCATAATTGCGGTGTATTTGTATTGCCCCAGAATCACACTGTAATAGATCTCACTACCGTCCGGTGTCATGCTCAAATCACGCGTATACATACCCGTAGATACAATTCCCGGCGCAAACAATTCCGCGGTGTTTCCGGGTGGTGTTTGCCCCAGATACTCGCCAGAGAGGCGTGGGAACTTTTCAGTTAAAGTACAGGAAATCAAAAATAAAAACAGTAGTATTGACATTTTTTTCATAACAGATCCCTTGATAAATTTAATAATTCATTTATCAGCATTGCCTTCGTCATCTTCCTCTTTATCCAATGTACCGCTAATGGATTCGGCTATACGAACAGCCCGGGGATATTTTCTTCGTAGCTTTTTGAGAAGACGACGAATAAAAGGTACGTCCGGTGCAAGCAGTAACGCGGAAATAACGAGAAATAGAATCCCTTGTAAAATGGGTAAAAACAATCCCAATATCCCCAAAATCAAAAAAATAAAACCCAATACCAGCCTGATGATCCGTTTTAATTGATAAAGAATTCCCGATTTAAATGACAGCCCCATGTTACTCCTTACTGATCAGATTCCAGTTCAATAAATAGAGTTTAACAAAAATTTTCTCAAAATAAAAACAGAAAATGCCTTTTTTCGCAATTGATTCTCTTTGTGTTAATTATTACCAAAATAGCTAAAGCGTATTTTCTGAAAACTGAACACTGACAACTGAAAACGTACTAACAAATAAGCCCCGATATGTGAACACACCGGGGCCAAAATAATCTTGAATATCTGTTATGATCTATCAGATGCGCATTTCCCAACCGGGTTCGTAATCGCGTGACCACATGGTCATGGCTTCGGGATCACCAACAATGCGGCCATTCCGTGGATCCGTATACAAGGTACGTCCCATTTCTTGAGAAATATTACCGAGCTGACAAAGCAGAACACTCTTGAAACCTTCTTCAATGTGTGAATTCTGTTTTGCACCGGTTTTAATTGCATCAATAAAATTGCCAACATGCAATTCATTCAAGGGATCACCCAGACCGGTGGTGCCCATGGTATTATTTTCAGCACTATCTTTGTATTCTTTGATAAGTTTGTGTTTCTTGTCATAAAACTCGTGACCATTACGATCTACAATCAGGGTACCTTCGGTTGCAGTGATAATGGTACCGCGTCCACGGTCAAAAAATTTAAAACCGTTACAGCTTCTGCCTTCCCAGTTGATGGCTTTGCCGCCTTCAAATTCGTACATGATGTTCTGAGTATCATAAAATTCCCAATCATCATCATAATGAAAACGTCCACCAGAAGAGGTGGTTTTCAGTGGAAAATCTACACCCAACGCCCAACGCGCAACATCAACTTCATGGGTTCCATTATTCAAGGCCTCACCAGTACCCCAACGCCAGAACCAATGCCAGTTGTAATGCACAACATTATCGCGATACGGAACACGTGGCGCGGGTCCCTGCCACAATTCCCAGTTTAACCATTCCGGAACAGGAGCAATTTTGCCATTGCCAATAGGACCACGGTTGCTTGTGTACCATGCTTTGGCATAATAGGGACGACCGATAATTCCTTCTTTTAGCTCTTTCAGAGCCTGGATGGTTTGGATGGATGAACGTTGTTGATTACCCATTTGTACAACCTTGTTGTATTTTTTCTGCGCGGCAACCAGCAATTCGCCTTCATGAGGATTATGACCACATGGTTTTTCTACATAAATATGTTTTCCCGCCTTCATACCCAACAAAGCAGCAGGAGCATGCCAATGGTCTGGCGCGGCAATGGCAAGAATATCTACATCTTTATCGTCCAATGCTTCACGAAAATCTTCAACACCTTTTGGTTTTTTGCCCTGCATTTCATCCAAATCTTTGACAGATTTTTCAATAACGCGTGAATCTACATCACATACATATGCAACCTCGGTATGAGGAGATTTTGCAAATTCAGTATACAATGCACGACCACGACTGCGGGTTCCCATAACAGCAACACGCAGTTTATCGTTGGCGCCCAATACCTTGGAAGGCACGGTTGAAAACATGGCAGCAGCGGCAGCCCCGGTTGCTGCAGTTTTTACAAACTCTCTTCTGGTTTGATTTGTTTTTTCCACAATTAACCCTTTATTTAATTACCCAATTACTAATTATCATAGTTTATACTTTTCAGACAACAATGTCAAGTATTTTCCTGAACCGGTTCAAATTTTAACACATTTTTTCGTTTTTCTTACAATCATGGTAGGTAATCTCTGGGTAAAAGCTCTGCCATCCCCTCACGAAGCCAACGTCCCCCTTTCATGACACTGGCACGACTGGTTTCATTGCCCAGCGTATCGAGCAGGGTAAAACTAAGCCCATCTAGTAAACGTATATAACTGGCTTCCGGTAGTCGCTCATAATTATAAAATACCTGCAACCAACCATTAAAACCCAGCGAATACTGGCTCTCTAACTCGTTTATTTCAAATGGGGCGGGTGCGTTGGTATATGTATGTCGAAAATCTTTGCTGGCATCTATAAAACCGGGGTACACAATAAACTTTTTATCTTTTTGATAAAGATCGAAAATATTGAATGTAGACTCGGTAGGCATTTCCCATTTTTTCACCAACCGTTTGGCCTGTTTTTTACCTTTAGAACTGGCAGTCAAAACCAGTGTTCTCATAAAGTGACGGTACGATCCATACCAGGCTTTTTCCCGATTTTCCACCCATTTCTTTTTCTGTTTTTCATTTGCAGGTTCTTTTTCAATAAATCGCGGATAAAAAAGATACTCTCGCGAAAAATCAGAACAGCGAAAATCATGCAATACAATCTCAAGATCATAGCCCAATGCAAGATTTTCTACATGTAATACACTGTCTGTATGCGCGACCATCTCTTTCGTTTCAGAGTCAATATAGAAATTCAACACTTCAGGATTCGTCAATGTTGTATATTTCACGTTATCAGATTGGCCAATAAAAATATCCAGAAAACGTTCAAGACGATTTTTCCACTCGCGGGGATCAGAAGCGGTTACTTCAACTTGCTCACCCTCCCACACTTTTGGGGCCAGCTCAACATTCATTTCCTGCTTTGTGTTCTGGAAAACCGCAAGCTCGATGGTCTGCATTTCAAACGCCACATGATGGACAATCAGTTGATATGTACCGGGAGAAAAATGCTCCCGCTTTATTTCAAAACGTCCATCTTTGTCTGTCGTTGTACCTATTGTTGTATTGGCAAGAAACACCTGTACAAAAAAAACCGCTTCGTGTGTTTCGCTGTTAATGACCCGCCCCGTCAACTGAAATTCGAGCTCTGCACCAAACACCCAAACAAAAGCCGACAATAAAATCATGATTACGAGTTTGTGAATACGCACAATAAAAAAGCCTTTCCCTCATGAATGTACAATTACATTTCGCCAGCCAGTCTTTCAATAGCTTTTATCAAACCCTGGGTACCTTCACTACCCTGACCGTTTGCCTGGCAGCCGGTAAATAACTGGTATACCAATCCCAATCCGGGTAATGCGGTTTGAGAATCTCTTGCTGCTTCCAGCGCCAGCCTCAGATCTTTTTGCTGCAAATCAATCATAAATCCCGGAGCAAAATCGCGATCAGCCATTTTAGGACCCAGATTAGAGAGCTGCCATGAACCCGCAGCACCGTTTTTGACGGCTTCAATCATGACCTGCGGATCGAGTCCGGCCCGTTTTGCAAAGGTAACCGCTTCGCATACTGCCATATTAGTTACAGATACCAAGATCTGATTGCACAGCTTGACGGTCTGGCCCATACCATTAATGCCAACATGGGTTATACTCTTGCCCATAGCTTCAAAAACCGGCATACAGCGTTCTACAACCGATTTATCTCCACCGACCATAATTGCCAAGGTGCCGGCAATTGCGCCTGTATCACCACCACTTACCGGAGCGTCAAGCATATCAATGCTTTTATCTTTCAGTGCCTGGGCCATTTCTCTAGTGGCGGCCGGTGATATGGTGCTCATATCAATCACCACATTGCCCGGTTTGGCTCCATTGATTACCCCGTTTTCGCCCAAAATAACAGCCTCTACATCCGGGGTGTCTGAAACAATGGTAATGATAACATCTGATTTTGCAGCAACATCTGTCGGCGATTCTCCAGCCACGGCACCCGCAGCTACTGCCTCGTCTATTTTGGATGCGGTACGATTCCATGCGGTTACGGTGTATCCGGCTTTGAGCAGGTTCTTGCACATGGGCAGTCCCATAATGCCCAAGCCTACAAATCCTATACGTTCCATATATTCTCCCTTTTTTATATTTTTAAAAATAAAAATTTCGGACTAAAGACGCAAGGACAAGGTGATGAAAAAGCAGGACTTTTACGATATATATTTAATTGCACCTGCCTGTAATAAGCTGTGGCTAAAAAAGCAAAAAGGGAAATCCGAACAATCGAATTTCCCTTTTTGGATTACACCATCCCGGTAGAAAAACATTTATTATTTTAAAAATAAAACCCGATTGGTTGTTTGATAGTCTTGTGTTTGCATGTGTACAAAATAAAGTCCGCTTGGCATATTTTGAGGTGACCATACCATACTATATGCCCCTGCATCCAACTGTTGATCAACCAGAGACGCAACACATTGTCCGGTTACATTAAAAATCCGGATTTGAACATTCGTTTTTTCCGCAAGTTCATAACGAATCGTTGTTTGCGGATTAAACGGGTTGGGGTACGCTTTATACAATACAGATTGCTTTGGCAAAGCACTCTGACTGACCTGTGTTTCGAGCCATTCCCCTTTGCTGCCGTCAATACCAACATCCAACAGTCTGTAACGCACATCGCCTTCAGGCACTTGCATATCCACAAAGCTATAATGCTGGCTGACCGAACTGAATCCCTGGCCTAAAAGATCACAATGTGTTTTATATGAAGCAATCTGCTGCCATTGTTCCTGATCAACAGAGCGCCACAACTCAAAACCTGCATTGTCTATTTCACTTTCGGTGGTCCAAACAAGTTCTACGGTATTTCCCTTTCTTGTTGCCTGAAACAAGGACAGCTCAACAGGCAACGAAGCATCACTGGTGGTAAAATCCCAAACCGGTGCAGTAGTACAATCTCCATTATCATTATAGGGGACAATTTGCCAATAATACAATGTAGATGCGCCCAAGGTAGCAGAAGAATATTCAGTTACATTTCCCAAATCCATTCCATTTATCAAATTAGTTGGAGGATCATCCGTTCCCAAATATAACTTGTACCCGGTTGGCGTTTCACCGGCAGTAGGAGCAGACCAGGACAGAGTAGAGTTGGGATCTGTCCCGGTCGCATGGGTTGCGGGGAAAGGGTCCAGCGCCGCATTAGGCGTTGGATTGGAGCTTACAGTTATATCAATTATCGCACGAGACGTACTTTGTAAGCCCGTACTGTTATTCACTGCTGTTACATAATATATTGTATTTTCTGACAATGCAGGTGTAGAATACACTGATCCGGTAGCAATGGGGTTCTCGCTGGTACTGCTGTCAAACCAAAGGTACTCATCTACACCCGCGCTGCTGCTTACTGCGGTAATGCTAACAGTGCCACCAGAAGTTACAAAGAGTTCCTGATCATCCGGGGCAGCAGGAGGTGTAGCGGCACTATAACTACTGCTGCTGCTCAAACCGGAGGATGCATATGAATTTTCAAATAAGAATTTGGTAATCGAGTGTTTTGACCAGGCGTTTCCTGTAGCAGCAGAAAATCCTACAAACACATCCCGTTCCGAAAAAACGCCAGACAAATCAATTGTATAAGAAAGGTTTGCGGAAGCAGGCCGGCTTGTGGAATTTTGTACATAACGCACCTCTAATAAATTGCTAACACCGTTGTAATCTACCCATACAGACCAGATACCGGTCTGAAAAGGATTATCGGAATCAACCGTTCCGTCATTATTCAAATCAATATATTCATAATCCAGGTGATTAGTAACAGATCCACCTTGCAATATAGAGGCATGATTGTAACCCAGGCCATAGTACCCACCATCAGCTGTTTTGCCGTCAACGTTTCCCTCATCAGGATCTGAAGGATAGGTATTTTGATAGGTATCAAACTCGACAGCCACCGAAGGCGAAACACCGCCATATCCCATTCCTTGTCCGCTACTACCAGCGGTGTTTGACGTGGTTTGCAGCACAAAACAAAATCCATCTGCTCCCGGTGTGCGGGGCGAATAAGAACTGGAATTTGTCAATGCAAACTGGAAAAATGCGGAAAAAGAGCGGTCATTATCAAGGTAAACCCGCTGTTTGTAATAGGCCGTTCCTTTTTGCGTTCTGGCCGCTGGTGTTAAATCAATTTGAGAAGAGACAGAGGCATTATTTGTCACCTGCCACAGGCCAGAGTTGAAACTGCCCGAGTTCTGCACAATGGTGAGTTCTTGCGCAAACACACCTGTCCCCAGAAATAAATAAAATATCACAACAATAACATTTAACACCTTTTTCAGGCAATAATCGTAATTATCAAGCAGCATAAGAATCTCCTGTCAATTAGTACAATATCATTATGAATACATGTTTAGCACATATTAGTCAATAATATTGCCATATTAAAAAATAATACTGTATTTAAGAGGATTTTCAAGTCCCAACACCCTAAAATCCAGTCCCAACAACATGAAAATTCAGTATAATAAATGCCGTCATTATCAAGTTATTCTACCTGTTTGTAAAAGTGGGACAAATAGCTTCTTTGGGGATAAAAATGTCCCATTATACCTTTTCGGAAATACTTGAATTATTGCCACAATGTTATTACATTACGCTAGTAAATTGTTCTATATTTGAAAATTACCAATGCCTATACAACCGATAGTATTCTCTACACTCGCAATCATCCATTTTACATTGGGGATTGCTCTGCTTTTGATCAGCCAATTTTATCCGCAAAAGGGAATTGAATATGTCAGCAGCAATATATTACTGCGGGCAGTCTACCTGTCAGTCCCGGTAATGGTTGCTTTTAATACTGATCTTTCGTGGTTACTATATATCACCGGTACATTCAAAGTAATTTTCATTCCCCTGATATGGATCTATTTTTACAAATTGGGAAAAAAGGACAAAAACATGCAGCCGCGGGATTGGTTACATTTTACAATTCCGGTTATTTTGCTTATCATTTCGGTATTCATTACCCCGGCTTTTCCAAACCAAAATCCCTCAGCCAACCATTCCTTTTTTGACAATCTGCTAAAATCAGGATGGGTCCCCTATAACCGGTACTCGAATTTATTTGTAAACGCACGCATCATTTCATTTATTCAAGCCATTGTTTATGCCTATCAAAGCGTTTTATTGTACAGAAAATTCAAGCTCCACATTAACAGGATTACCTTTTCTACATCTCCTCACCTGGTATGGATGCGATATGTGATTGTAATCATTGCTACAAGCTGTATTATTGAGGCCTTGTCTCTTTTTGGAGCTCAACACAACAGAGTGGTTTTTATAGCATCTTCATTTTTCATGTTTGCTATTTCATTGTTTTTATTCCTGCATGCGTTTCTTCACAAAGGTCTATCGGAAATAGAATTGCACACAAATCCGGAAACCCCAACAAAATCAGGTAACGATATCCAATTCCTGGATGCATTTATGAAATCGCGAGAGCTTTTTCTTGACCCTAAACTCACAATCAGCCAGTTGTCCGCGTATTCCGGTATACCCAAATACCGGTTGACTCTACTCGTTAAAAAGTCGGGATACGACAATTTCCACTCCTACATAAATTATTATCGGGTTGAAAAAAGTAAGGAACTGCTGCAATCCCTGCCTAACGAAATGACCATAGACTCTGTCAGCAGCGCGGCAGGATTCAACTCTCGCTCTTCATTTTTCAGACTGTTCAAAGAGTCTACGGGCATGTCTCCCCGTCAATACCTGGAAAAACTCAACAGCTAAAAATCTAAAAACTCAAACCAATAATTCAGCATCCCCAGCAGGAGTAATTCTGCACGGCACCCAGACAAAGGTCATCAACTGCACCAGGATGTCTTTTTTAAAGGGCTTGATACTTTCGGCTTCCAGTTTTTCATTCAGCATATCAAGCTGCGCTTCGCGTTCATCCAGTTCAGATTGGAACTGGTCTTGCAGGTCCTGCAAATCCTGTTCAAGTTCACGTACGATCTCTTCAGCCATCTTTATGTCCTGACTTTCCTTCATTGACCGTCCTGCCTGACGTGCAACCGTACCCGCGCGACTAACGGTGGTGCTGGAGATTTTTTTACGTCCCATAAACGCGCCCAGCAGCGTTGTGCCAATGGAAATTACGGTTTGCAGTTTTTGCTGACTGGCCTGCTGTTCTTCACGGGCAACCTTATCTTTGGCCCGTTCCAGCTTTTTCTCCAGACTGTCGATTTTCTTCGCATAACTGTCACGAAGCTGCTCTGTCCATTCATCCCGCTGCTCCCGCGCTACCTGTGACAACCGGATGCGGAAATCCCGCTCGCTCTCTCCGGGATACGATACCATATCCAAAGTAGGGCTCTTGAACAGGTCCAGCTTGTTGAATTTATAAAGATGATCAGTTAACTCGCGTTTCCAGGCAGCATATTGTTTTCCATCCTTTGCTTTTGCGGGTACCGGTGCAAAGCCTGCATTTACATCCGGTTCTCGCAGCAGATAATTTTCATCCAGATCCGGCACATATGCCTGCTCCCAGTTGACCGGTACAATTTCATCCTGTATCATGAATACATTGCGCAGGGTCTGTTGGTGCTCAATACCATATTTCTTGCTGGAATACGACACACTACCGCCCGCCCATAAACAGGGGCGATATTCTATTTTTTCAGTCTCTGCAACTGATTTACGCACAGGTGCATACAAGACCGTAACATCCGGATCAAACATTGGGGGAGCCGGTAATTTCTCTGCCTTGGCGGCTGTTTTTACCGATACGGAAGGAGTTGCTGCCGCTACTGCGCCTTGTTTCAGCTTTTGGATTTGCGGCCGTGTAAGCGGACCACATAAATATGACATGGCCCAGCGGGTATGAAACAATACGGGAGCATCTTCATGCACATTGTGCAGTAGAAATACGCGCTTGTCCAGTCCCGCAATGGTTGTGTTCAAAGTTTTTTTATCGAACCCCGCTTTTTCTCCACCAGTGGAAAGTAATCCGTCAATTACACGCTCGCGGTCACGCTCGGTCTGCAGTCTACCAATAAACCAGCAGCCGGTGTTCGACAGGCCTTTATAATCCAGATCAACAGGATTCTGGGTTGCCATGACCACACCCAGTCCAAAGGCACGCGCCTGCTTTAACAACGTCATTAATGGCTTTTTGGAAGAAGGATTGCCAACAGGCGGAAGATATCCAAACAGCTCGTCAAAATAGAGCAACGCCCGCAGGCTTGAAGTACCATTCTGACTGCGCACCCAAGACAAGACCTGATTCAACAGCAGTGACACAAAAAACATGCGTTCCGTATCTGACAAATGGGCGATGTAAAATATAGAGTGACGGGGCTTGCCGTTCTGATTATAGAGCATCCGGTCAATATTCAGCGCCTCTCCCTCAAGCCAGCTCTGAAATCCCGGTGAGGCCATTAAATTGTTCATGGTAATGGCCAGCTTGAACCGGTTATTCGCGGGGAAAAACTGTTCAATATCAAATACACCCACCTGTTTAAAAGGTGGTTTCTGTACAGAAAGGATCAGTGTTGGCAGGTCAAGGTCTTTACCCTGCTGCCAGAAATGTTTCAGAATGGTAGAAAGCAATATATGCTCCCTGCTCTGGATGGGGTCTGCGTCTATATCCAGCAATCCCAGCAAGCTGCTGACAGTTGCTTCTATTCGATCACCAAAGGCATCCATATCATTCAGAATAGCCGCATCCGGTGCGGCAAAAGAACTGAGTATGGATACTGGCAGTCCCGCTGTACTGCCCGGCGTATAGATAGAAAACTCGGTCTTTTCTTTCATGGCTCGAATCCGCTCACCGGACTGGCCCCACTGCGCCAGACCGTTTTTCCACAGTTCGGCCTGTTTGGCGGCATATTCTTCGGGAGATAAATTCTTTTTGCTCGCTTCACTCTCGTTGATCCAGGGTAGAAACTCTTCCATAGACAAATCCGGAAAATTGAGCAGCAGATTGGTCATATCACCTTTGGGATCAATGATCAGCGCAGGAATATTGTCCATTGCCGCCTCTTCCAAAAGCGACACACAAAGACCGGTTTTACCGCTGCCAGTCATGCCCACACACACGGCATGCGTGGTCAGGTCTTTGGAATCCAGCAGGCACAATTCATCGCTTAATTTCTGATCCAGTCCCATATTTTTACCCAGGTAAAACGCACCCAGCTTTTCAAAATTTTCCATTAAATCCATCCTCATACTGATATTATTTCTGTGTATTGATTAATACATAAATTTCAGATGAAAATCAATGAAAAATGTAAGGATTGAAATTTTAATGAATGGAAATTACCCTCCGGTATAACCGGAGGGTAAAATAAAGAATAGATATTATTTAACCACATTTGCATTAACCGTAACAATAAGCGCGTATTTACTGTTATCCACATTGGAAGCGCCCAGTACCACAGTATCTCCTATTGTAAGGTTTACAAAAGTTGACAAAATTGTTTTCGCTTCGTTACCGGTTTGTTCAAGTGTAAAATTGTTCAAATTGATAATATCATTATGTATTTCAACTTTGGAAACATTTACCGCAAATTTACCGCCCCCAATTGTAAGAAAACAACCATTATCTTCAACCACCATAACTTTGGCATCATCAAGTATCTCGTAATTCTGATAACGAAACAAGGTTTTGAACTGTTCTTCTACCGCTTTGAGTTCCTGCGGAAGCGTGCTACCCGCCTTTTTTTCCATAGATGCCAGTACCAGCCGAACTTCGATCCAGACTTGTTTTAGGGGTACATCGTATTGCTCTACCAGTTTAGCGATCTTTTTCATATTTTCTTTTGTGCATTTTACAGTAAAACGGTAATCACTTTGGCGTGAAAAGACCATTCCCTCATCCATTAGCACTTCAAAATTTTGATAGAGATTGTGTATGGTTTTATGTTTCAATACAAAAGTATTGCTGATCAGGACCGGTTGCGGTTTTAAATAAAAGTCCATTTCCTTTATTGCTTCCGGTCCCAGAACGATATCATTTGCAAATTCAGTTTCATAACCGGCAGCCGCAATTTTGAACGTATATATTTTTGATAACACAGGCGGGAATTCAAAATAACCGTTCTCATCCGTTACAACGCCCTGGTCCGAATTCTCTATAATGACTTTAGCGCCCTTGAGTCCCAATTGTGTTTTGTGGTCAATTACCTTTCCTTTAACCTTGACCGGATTTGTATCTATTGGAAAATTTAAAACAACATTTTTATTTTTGGTTTTATTCTTTTTAATTTCAACCCGAAAATGTGTTCCGCCTCCAAGCAGAGCACTTTTTGCTACACAATTGTACTTACCTTCTGGTATATTTTCAATCATGTAATTACCATCCACATCAGATTGTACAGTAAAACTGGTCCCGATTAAATTGATATTCACAAAAGGTACAGGTTTACCATTATCAAACTTTGTAATTTGACCGACTAATCGTCCAGTTCCTTCTGCTAAAACCACACAACCGGACAACAATACCAGCAATACCGTTGTAATTAGTCTAAATCTCATGATCGAGCTCCTTTATAATCGTTATTTCAATGTTTTCAATGCTTCCGCGTCCAGTGAAAAATCACTGTCAAAAAACCAGACAATCCGGATGTTTGGATCACTGGTCTGAAAATTTACTACCGTAACCTCATTTTCAGCATGCACAGCATCATTTTCCGTTAGGGCTGGTATTTGTAAAGCTGTATCATCCCCTTCTCTGCCCTGTTCTGATACGATTGCAATGATGAGCAGCAACATTGCTACCGCAAGCCAGCCATAAACCGGTACACGTTTCCGGATGATCAAAAATGGATTGTATTGTCTCTTTACCGGGGATTTAACTAAATTAAGTTCCGGTAACATGTTGTTCCAGACCTGTTCTTTTCCATCATCCAAGACAACCGGTCTGTCTAATGCAGCAATATCTGTTATTGTATCTTTAATATCGTTTAGTTCCAACCTACATGTCTCGCATATGCGCAAATGTTGCTGAACAATCTTGTTCTCTCTTTTAGGCAGATCATTGCTGACAAAGAGATATAATTTTTCTTTTATATGATTACAATCCATATTCATCACCTTTTATATTCGGGATATTCTTCAAGCAGCCAATTCCGTACAGCTTTACGAGCAAAATGAAGCTGTGCGCGTACAGTAGATTTTGTGCATTTCATAATCTGAGAAATTTCACTAATCTCAAATCCGTCAATATCTCGCATCATAAATACCGCTCTCTGATTGGGTCCCAGCCTTTTCATCAATTCATTCACTATTCCAAACAATTCATCATCCTGATCAAAAACCTGGTTACCAATTGAACAAAACGCTATCTCATCTAAATTTTCTGACTCCAGGGTGTCATTATTAGAGATGTGCCGGTTCTTTTTCAAATAATCAAAACAGACATTCATTGTTATTTTATACAACCAGGTAAAAAACTTTTTTTGCGTATTAAACTGGTGCAGAGATTTGAATACACGAATAAACACTTCCTGTACCGCGTCTTTACGCCAGTGTTCTCCTATCATTCGCATGACAACATGATTCACCCGTTCAAAATAAAAATCATATACTACCCTGAACGCGTCAACATCACCCGCTTGAGCTTTTACAAGAATATCCGTTTCAATCTCGGCGTATTGCTTTTTTCCCACAATCCCCGGCTCTTAAATTTTATTGTTCATTGTTTACTAGTGATACTGCAATATAAGAAAAACGTTTAATCAGAATTAAAAAAAGATGAGATTTTAATATACTTTTTCCCTGAACAACACTATCATTTTATTGAAATAATTACTCCCATTATTTTATTATATATCATAAATATTCATTGAATATCAAACGGATTGTAATCTATTCTCCGGAAAAGAAAACGTATGAAAAAATCTATATCAACTATTTTGCTGGTTCTGGTATTATCCACTGGCTTGTATTCAAAAGTAGAGCCGGTACATACCCAAACTTCTGCGGATTTACAAATCGCTCTGCAAAAGCTGAATGTACTGGCAAGTGTGCTCTATCTTGCCGCCCACCCGGATGATGAAAACACCGGACTGCTTGCCTACCTCTCCAAAGACAGAAAATACCGTTCAGCCTATCTTTCGCTTACCCGCGGAGACGGCGGCCAAAACCTCATCGGTCCTGAAAAAGGCAGCGAGATTGGGCTCATCCGTACCCACGAGCTGTTAGAAGCCCGGCAAATTGACGGTGCTGAACAGTACTTTACCCGTGCAGTGGATTTTGGGTACTCTAAAACCGCGGAAGAGACTTTTAAGTTTTGGGGGCGTGAAAAAATTTTAGCGGATGTGGTTTGGGTGATCCGTAAATTCAAACCCGATGTCATTATTACCCGTTTTACCCCGGATGGCTACAGTGGTCACGGTCATCACACCGCTTCCGCGTTACTGGCTATGGATGCGTTCAAAGCTGCCGGTGATGCCAGTCGTTTTCCGGAACAGTTGAAATATGTGGATACCTGGCAGCCCAAACGAATGTTCTGGAACAGTTGGCGCCCCAATCAACAGCAGGCACAAAACCTGTTGGGAATCGATATTGGCGTATTTAATCCCTTGTTGGGAAAATCATACACAGAAATTGCCGCAGAAAGCCGGTCCATGCACAAAAGCCAGGGCTTTGGTGCCGCGGGCAGACGTGGCGAGAGTTTTGAATATTTTGACCTGCTGGCTGGTGAACCCGCAGCAACAGATATTATGGAAAACATTGACACCTCATGGGACCGGATCCCGGGTGGTAAAAAGATTGGTGCCATGCTCAAAGAGATCAATGCAGCTTTCGATCCCCGGCAACCGGATAAATCCCTGCCGGCGCTGATCAACCTTTATGCCGAAATGAATTCGCTGCCTCAGAGTGACTGGACGAGTCTTAAAATAAAGGAACTGAAATCCGTTATTCAAGGCTGCGCCGGACTCTGGATGGAAGCCATTGCACAGGATTATGATGCCGCTCCGGGCAGTCCCTTGTCCCTGCAAACAACACTGGTCAACCGATGCGATTTCCCTTTTACGCTCGAGAATATAAGCATTCCCGCTGTCAGCTATAAAAAACCACTTTTTGTAGCATTAAAAAATAATCATATTGAGAGTCAGACCCTGTCCGTTCAATTCCCAAAGGATTTCCCCCTCTCTCAACCCTACTGGCTGAGAGAACCAGCCGAATTCGGGTCATTTGTCGTTACAGACCAGCAAGAGATTGGCCTTGCGGAAAATCCACCTGCGCTGACTGTCTCTGTAACACTGAAAGCAAACGGACAGGAACTGGTTTACTCACTGCCGGTTCTCTATCGCTGGACCGACCGCGCCATTGGCGAACTGTATCGTCCTTTAGAAATCCGACCGCCGGTAACAGTAAATTTTGACACCCAAGTGCTCATGTTCTCTGATGGGGCCAAAACCATACCGGTCAAACTGAAAAGCAGTGCAGACAACCAGTCCGGCATACTCCGTATCAGCGGTCCTGAAAATTGGAAGGTTACTCCCGCAGAGGTACACTTTACGCTTGTTAACAAGCATGATGAAAAAACAATCTTGTTCGAAATCACTTCCCCTACTGACGCTGATGAAGCAACGCTGACCGCTATAGCTGAAATTGATGGGCAAAACTATTCCAACTCCCTTGTCGAAATCTCTTATCCCCATATCGACGAGTTGGTATTGTTTCCCGAGAGTACGGTCAAGGTTGTGAATCTTGATATCCAAAAAACCGGTGAGCGCATTGGCTATATAATGGGTTCTGGTGACGAGATCCCCGAGGCGTTGACTCAACTGGGGTATTCCATTGAGGTACTGAGCAACGGTGCTCTGGAAAATGGCTCTCTTGCCGAATATGATGCCATAATTACCGGTGTACGGGCCTGGAACACTGAAGAACGTTTAAAATATATCCAACCCAAACTGATGCAATATGTACAAGATGGAGGCACACTTGTGGTGCAATATAATGTCAACCGGGGATTGCAGACAGAAGAGATTGGTCCGTATCCCTTAACCATCAGCCGTGACCGCGTCAGTGATGAAACCGCAGCTATTACACTGCTTGATCCCAACCATCCTCTGTTGAACAATCCCAACAAGATCACGCAAAAGGATTTTGAGAATTGGGTACAGGAACGGGGACTCTATTTCTGCTCGGAATGGGATGATCGCTATCAAGCGGTGCTATCCAGTCACGATCCGGGTGAACCGGAAAGAAATGGCGGATTACTATATACCCGCTACGGCAAGGGAGTTTTCATTTACACAGGCTATTCATGGTTCCGGCAGTTACCCGCAGGAGTACCCGGCGCGTACCGTCTGTTTGTGAACCTGTTATCCGCAGGAGCATCTCATGAAAAATAACGAGCAAGAGAAACCACCGGTTTTAAAATCCTGGAACCAGCTCTATGCATTTGTGTTTCTGCACCTGGTGGCATTGATCATTTTATATTACCTGTTTACAATTTATTTCAATTAAGGTTAAACTATGACCCAAATAGACTGGATCGTCCTTTTTTCATTTTTAGCATTTGTTGCCGGTTATGGAATCTGGAAAACACGCGGTAAAAAAAATATTCAAGAATATTTGCTGGCAAACCGTTCTACGCCCTGGTATACGGTTACCCTCTCTATTATGGCAACCCAGGCCAGTGCTATCACGTTTCTTTCAACACCGGGACAAGCATTTGTTGACGGAATGCGATTTGTGCAGTTTTATCTGGGCCTTCCCATTGCCATGATTATTTTATCCGTTACAGCCGTGCCGATTTTTCACAGACTCAATGTATATACAGCCTATGAATATCTTGAACAGCGCTTTGATCTCAAAATCCGGGCATTAGGCGCCATACTGTTTCTCATCCAACGCGGACTGGCAGCAGGATTTACTATTTTTGCACCGGCGCTGATCCTTTCCGTATTGCTGGGTTGGGACATTCGTCTGACTATATATATGATTGGCGGAGTGGTTATCCTCTATACCACATCAGGTGGGACAGACGCTGTCAACAAGACCCATCTGCTGCAAATGCTCATAATTACCGCGGGCATGCTTTCCGCGTTTATTATGATCTTTCGCCTGCTGCCCCCGGACATTTCTTTTCTGGATGCCGCGCACGTAGCAGGCAAAATGGGTAAGCTCAATGCCATAACATTCGACTTTGACTGGCGGGACCGGTACAACATATGGTCCGGATTGATTGGTGGTACCTTTTTGGCGCTCTCGTACTTTGGTACGGACCAGTCCCAGGTACAGCGCTACCTCTCCGGGAAATCCGTTGCTTCCAGCCGCATGGGTTTACTGGCAAACGGTGTGGTCAAGATCCCCATGCAGTTCTCTATTCTATTCATAGGCGCCATGATTTTTGTCTTTTACCAGTTTACCATGCCACCCCTGGTATTTAATCCGGTTGTTACCGAGGAAGTTAAAAGCAGTCTCTACGCGGAACAATATCGTCAGCTAGAGCAGGACTTCCAGACAGTCCATACTGAAAAACAACAGGGAATCCGCAACATGCTCGATGCACTGCATGGCGACAATCCCGCGCAACTGCAATCGAGCAGACAAGAGCTGATGAAAATGCGTCAGTCTGAACTTGGAATCCGCGAAAATGCAAAATCCGTTATCGCACAGGCCAACCCGGACGCAGACACAAACGATACCAACTATATCTTTTTAAGCTTTGTGATCAATTTCCTGCCTGTCGGCCTGGTAGGCCTGATCCTGGCGGCTATTTTGTCGGCCTCCATGTCTTCCACATCGGCAGAGTTGAACGCCCTTGCCTCAACATCGGTTATAGATATTTACAAACGCATGTTTAAAAAGCAGGCATCTGAAAAACATTATCTCATTGCATCCAAAGTTGCCACCCTGTTCTGGGGCATCTATGCCATCATTTTTGCACTCTTTGCAAATCG
The DNA here is from genome assembly GCA_963693055.1 of bacterium. Classification (GTDB taxonomy): domain Bacteria; phylum Zhuqueibacterota; class Zhuqueibacteria; order Residuimicrobiales; family Krinioviventaceae. Next base: position 796,229 of record OY843751.1, on the reverse strand, counting down.
GTTGGGCTCATTGATCGAGGCGGTGAACATTCTCGGTTCGCTCTTTTACGGAACCATACTGGGCATTTTCCTGGTAGCGTTTTATTTCAAACGTATCGGGTCTACGGCAACATTTATCGCTGCAATCATTGCGGAAGGTGTTGTGCTGGCAAGCTACCAGTTCACCGAGATCCCCTATCTGTGGTTCAACGTTATTGGATGTGTTGTATTGGTAGGCATAGCGGTAATCCTGAATCCGTTGGTGGGGAGGAAATAGAAAAATTATTCCCCAACCGGAGTGCATCGCCTCTCCCCTCACCCCAAATAATTTTTATTGCAATAGTTTAGTTGAATCTTTATATTAAAATCCCAGATGTTTAGATGTTTTCTTTTGTCGTATAACAATCGGGGTTGTTACCACCAAAGATCTATTTAGCAAGGATTATTAAAAATCACAGATAAATGGATCTTTGAATAAAGCATTAAAATATCACATCTAAATTAGCAGTAAAATTATGAAGCGGTTCGACAAAATTATTTTTGGTTTTATAATGGGAAGCAGTTTTCCATTAGTATTGGCTATGGGTTCATTCCTGATCTGGTTTTATACCAATCGTAACGAATCCATTGTAATCTATTACCTGGTAACCGGCATTATATTGGGCATAATACTCAATCTGCTGTTACTAAAAAAGTTGATCCGAAAAATATACACTTTACCCATCTGGCTGCTTGTAGCATTTTACATGTTTTACAGTATCAATATCTATGGTTTTTTTATGGGCTTGCCCATTGTTAACCTGTTAATGGGTGTGCTTGCAGGCTACTATTACAGTAGACGTATGCGCGTTAACAAGGTTTCTTTACAAAAATATGCGTTTATGATTATTAAAATTTCAGCCTTTACAGCCCTGGTTACACTCTTGTTTTGCGTGATGACTGCGGTAATTGCACTCTTGCATGAAAATATTGGAGAAGAATTGGGGAGCATGCTGCAACTGGATTTTAAACTCTCGAATACAACCGTGCTTATTACAATCATTTTTGGTACAGTGGGGCTTGTAGTCTGCCAATACTATCTAACACGATTTGTCCTTATCAAAAACCTGGCCGCACAAATCAAGTAATGCTTGAACAATTCAATACAATTGGAATTTATATAAAAAAAAGCATGCAGTTAAATACCGCATGCTTTTTTTATTATTCAATAACAGGTATAGCTGGCGTAAACACCTTGTACAAAACCGGTACAACCACAAGCGTTAAAAAGGTAGATGTCATCAGTCCACCGATAATGGCCCATCCCATAGGCGCCCACATCAATCCACCAAACAAGGTCAATGGCAACAACCCCCCAACAGTAGTCGCAACAGTTAATATTATGGGAGTAAACCGGGTCTCTCCTGAAATACTAACTGCAGTATCCAAATCTTTTCCTTCATTACGCAACTCATTGGCATAATCCACCAATATGATTGCGTTATTAATCACTATACCTGCCAGACTCGTTAAACCAATCATGGCCGTAAAAGAAAAAGTATTGCCTGTAATCAATAGCGCGAGTATGGATCCAATGATGGCCAACGGTATGGATGAAAAGATAATAAACGGCTGGCGAAATGAACGAAACTGGAACACTAGCACGGAAAAGATCCCGATAATTGCAATGATAAAATTATTACCTAATCCGCCAAACGCTTTGCCCTGGCTTTCTTTTTCACCACTGACATGATAACCATATCCGGCCGGCCAGTCCATTTGCTCCAGTTTCTCAATAATCTCGCCAGTCAGTTGGTCCACAGAATAACCGGGAGCAGCATCACCGGTTACGGTATTGCTCCGCTCGAGTTGATATCGATAAATATTTAGCGGACTGGATTCAAAACCAATGCCCGCCACCTGTTTCAAGGGGACCTGCGAGCCCGCCGGTGTTGTTAAATAGATGCGTTCAAAATCAGAGACCCTCGGAGATTCATGCACGGGTAACCGTACAACAATATCAAACTGGTCGCCATCCCGGTTCCTGAATGTAGACACATCATAACCGGACAATGCGATGCGTATGGCTCTGTCCACCTCTGCCAGGGTCAATCCAAGCATTGAGCACTTTTCCCGATTGATATCTATTTTTAAATCTGTTTTCTCATTACCCAAGGGATCATCAATCTCTATTACACCCGCTGTGTTACGAAATACAGATTCCACCTGGGCTGACAAGTCTTTAATTATATCCATATCTTTACCAACAACCTTGATTGCAATAGGCGCGTCATTGGGGTAACCTTGTTCCAACTGCTTGACCTCAAATTTAGCACCGGGAATTTCTTTCAACTCTTCCCGCATTCCACTCACAATCTCGCCAACCTGCCGCGAATAATCGGGATACACTTCAACAAATACCTGCCCAATATTGGCATGGTTCTGCTTTGGAATGACATTATAATATATACGTGGATTATCACCGCCAATATTGGCAACAAAATGCCTAACAAACACTTTTCCCTCAAGCAAATCTTCTACCTGGGTTACAACATGGTCCGTAACCTTTAGGTTGGTTCCCTCGGGTGTAGATACATTGATATAAAACATGGGCTTGTTCGATTTGGGAAACATGCTAACCCCCACAAAAGGCACAAGTCCTACACTGATTAAAAATATCAGAATACTGAGCAAGAGCACGGTTTTGGGACGTTTCAATGCGAATTTCAAAACCCTGCGGTAGTGGGTTTCTATAAAATTCTGCAATGTTTTTTGCATCAAACTAGTATTTGAGGCTGATTTGGCAGACAGATACCGACTGGTCAAATAGGGAGTAAAAGTGAGGGCAAGAAACAGAGACGCCAGCAAAGTAAAGATCACCGTTAGCGGCATACTGCGCACGTATTGACCGGCTACATCATTCATCAACAAGATGGGCATGAATGCCAGGCAGGTTGTTATGGTACCACTGGTTATTGAACCGGAAATCTGCGTTGCTCCTCGCACTGATGCTTCTTTCAGGTCTTTGCCCATACGTAAAAAGCGGTTGACATTTTCTGTAACAACAATAGCATTATCTACAAGAATACCCAATACAATAACCAAACCGGCAATAGTCATCTGCTGTATACCATAATCGCTCAGCTTTAAAAATCCCAACGCAATGGCAATGGATGCAGGTATTGTAAAGATTACCAACAAAGCAGGACGTGTTCCAATCCCCAGCCAGGCCACAATACCTACCAGTAAAATCCCTTCAAGCAGGTTGATCAAAAACTCTACAACAAAATCCCCCACACTTTCAGCCTGATTATAAACAAAGTCAACATGCATATTGTCCGGCAGATCTTTATTAAAATCAGCAACAGCCGCTTTAATTTCATCAATAATTTGAAATAGATTGGTACCATTTTTCTGATTGGCCGCAAGTAAAACAGCTCGTTTTCCGTTAAACCGGGCATAGTGCTCCAGATCTTGATAATCATATTGTACTGTTGCAATATCTTTTAAATAAATAATCGATCCGTTTCCCATGGGAAGGGTAGTATTCCGGATATCATCCAATGTTTCATAAGATCCGCTTGTATTGATATTAAAATTCTTACCGCCAATATCTATCTTTCCGCCAGGTATATTGGCATTTGCCGATTGAATTACGCCTATCACCCGATCAACAGGTATATGCATTTGTGCCATCTTTTCCAGATTCAAAGAAACACGTACCTGCTGTTCAGGGTATGCGACAATCTCTGCTCCACGAATTCCATCAATTTTTTCAATAACATCTTTTAACTTTTCGAGTTCGGTCTCCATATCCACAAATTCTGCAGTTTCCGATACCACAGCCAACTCTAAAATATTAACCGCATTAATATCCCATTTAACTACATCCAGGCTGCTGATATCATCCGGCAAATCACTCTTAGCCCGATTAACCTTTTCTACTAGCAGCGAATACTTTTCATCGATATCCACACCAAAATCAAATTCGACCGTAATGTTGCAATAGCTGTTACCGCTAATGGAATATATTTCTGCAACATCTGATATGCTATTCACCTCTTCTTCAATTATAGAAGTCACTTGTTCTTCCATATCCCGGGGTGTTGCACCGGGATAAAGTGCGATGATGGATGCACCCGGAGGTTCAATTGCAGGATTCTCGGATTTTGGCATATCAACAACCGCAAATATACCATACAGCATCAGTAACAAAACCACCATGAGTGTAAAATGATGGTTCTCTATGGAAAACCGGGAAATGTTCATTTACCAACCTCCGCATTGGAAGTAACCAATATTTTGCTGTCTTCCTTTAGGTATGCGGCACCGGTTGTGATGATCTTGTCCCCATCCGATAAATCTCCGGTAACCATCAACTGATCATTGTAAAACCCCAATATATTTATGGATACTTTGACAGCGTTATTGGATCCATCTAATTTGTAAACATACCCAGACTGACCAACCGCACTGACTAAAGCACGGGTTGGCAAAAGGAAACAGTGTGTCTTTTTCTGCGGTTTAATGTCTACTGAAGCAACAAGCCCATTGATATTTCGCTCCAATTTGTCATCCAGCTGTAATTCAACCGCGTACAAACCTGTCATACTATCTGCAGATTCTGATATTTCACTGATATGTGCTCTAAAAATCTTTCCGGGAAATGCATCAAATTGAATATCCGCGGGATCCCCAATCGAAAGCTTGACCAAATCTTTATCCGGCATATTAATTTTAACCAACCAGGCACTGCCGGTAGATGCAAATACCAACACCGGAGTTCCCGCACCAGTCATCTCATTTTCTTCCGCAATAATTTTCAATACCTTACCGGAAGAAGGGGCAATTATTCTGGCATGTTTCGAATTAAATTCGGCAATCTGCAAAGTTGCTTTTGCTGCATCAAAAGCCGATTCCGCATCCTGACGTTGTTGAACAGATATTGCATTGTCTTTGATCAGATTTTTGGCCCGTTCAAAATCACGTTTGGCTTTATCAAATTGGGTCTGCGCGCTTTTCAATTGCGCATCAATCTCGTCAGGATACAGTTCTGCCAGGATCTGCCCTGTCTTTACTGCGTCTGCTTCATCTATATAAATCTTCTTTATAATACCACCTATCTTGAAAGATAGCTTGCTGATTTGTCCTGACTGTAATGTGCCAGACGCATGCAATGCCTCCTGCACATCTTGCATTTCTATCTCTGTTGCTTTTACCGGTACCGTTAAATCCTCTTTGATAATTTCCTGCTGCCGGTTGCAGCTTGACATAAAAACCAATATTATCATCAAGACGAGTATATGTAAAAAAACAAATCGCATTCTCAAGATTTATCCTCCTTGTCAGGATTAACGAGCAATTTACCCATAAGCTGCATATAGTCATCAAACAACTCGTATGGATTAAATTTTATTGATTTTTCCGGATGTTGTGATATTTTGGAAATAATTTGTATAACACCTGAAATTTGTCCCCACAATATAAAGGCCAGTCTATCTACTTGAAAATCTGTTACAATTGAACCGTCATCTATACCTTTATGTAAAACCTTTTGCACAAACTCCATGACTTGATGGCCATCCTGGTGGTAAATCTCTATCATTTCGCTGTCAGAAGTAAAATCCAGCACAGAACCTTCAAAATACATAATCGCTTTGTAATAATCCGGATATTGTTTGGCAAACTCGTAATACGCGTGACCAATAGCCCGGATCTTGTCTACGCCCAGATTATGCAATGCCGCGGCGGCTGCAAACATTTCATGCATTTTTACAAATCCACGTTGATGGATTCCCAGATATAGCTCCTGCTTGCTTTTGAAATACAGATACAATGTTCCTTTACTCAATTCAGCCGCATCTGCAACATCATCCATTGTAGACAAGGATAAACCTTTTTCAAAGAAAACCTGTTCAGCGGCATCCAGAATATCATTTTTACGCTGTTCTTTTTCACGTTCTCTGCGTTCTTGCACTCCCATGAATACCTCAAATCAATTAAACGATCACACAACAACTGACTAACAGTCAGCAACTATACGTCAGTATAATGAAAATGTTTCAATTTCACAACGCTTTTTCATTTGGAATTTGGCACACAATTTGTATACTATCAGCATTTACCAATACCGGAAAGGAACCATGATTAAACGATTCTTGCTCATTATACTACTATTCTCAACAGCCACACTCTATTCCGAAACCTGGTATGTCGCTCAAAGCGGCGGTAACGATGCATTTGATGGCCTTGCACCGATTGTAACCGATAATCACGGTCCGTTCAAAACAATATCTCATGCAGTACCCTACCTTGTTCAGGGTGATACACTTTTTGTTCGTTACGGTACCTATTCTGAAAAAATAGAGGTTAATGCATCTGGTACCGCTCTGAATCCCATTGTGATCATGGCTTACGAAAACGAAATCCCAACGCTGACAGCTGATTCATGGGACGGTACGTATGCACTTGATTTGACAGACGCCTCATTTATACATATTCAAAATTTTATATTCGCAAACTGTTTGAAAAATCGTAAACCCATCTTGCTCGACAATTCACATTACAATAAAATCAGCAATTGTTCATTTACAAATAACCAGGGTTCTGCCGCAATCCATGTTTTTAATACATCATCATACAATGAAATCTCTGAATGTACCTTTACCAATACAGGAAATGTAGAAAGAGTATGGGATGCACATATATACCTTGATTCTGCGGGAGATTATAACCGCATTCTGAAAAATACATTTACACAATCAGATACCATAACCGAGCGCGGTGTATGGTGTTCCCACACCTCATTTACCGATATCTCCTATAATGAATTTTCCAATCTTTCAGGCATTGCATTATCTATTGGAATAGAGCCGGATGAGTTCAAAGAGTCAAACTCTATCCCCATTGAAAATAGTGTTTTTGACAATCGCTTTAACAACAATTCAGGGATTTGCTGCCTGCTAAGTCATGCAAATACAACAAGAGTCAACATATGCAACTTTTCCAACAATATGGGAGAATCTGCCCTTTCCATTATTGGCAGTAATTCGACAGATAATCTTGTTCAGTCATGCACATTTTGGGAGAATGGCTCTCCTGTGGAACAACATTCTTCACATATTGCGGTTACCAATGCCGGTCCAGGAAACCAGATCATCTTGAATAATATCTCCGGAGATCCCGATAACTCGGGCTTTGAAATTGTGAACAGTTTTTCTGCAATACATGTTCAAAACACAAACGATATAACAATTAATGAAAATACTATCAGTAAAATCAGCTACCCCGCTACTATCGATAAAACCGAATACGACAGTTCATGGATCAAATATCCCAAAGACGGTGGTCGGGCCGGTCATGGTATTTATGTATATTCGGAAGATTCTCCCCTTTCCGGTATTGTTATTGAAAACAATGTGGTCCAGGATTGCGGTGCCTCGGGATTATCGTTATCCAATTCAAATAATGGCAGTGTTTCTCATAATCAAAGCCTGAACAATGGCGCATGGGGTATCAGTGTCAATGGCTCACACAATATTGTTGAACATAACTCGGTCTGGAACAATGGCTGGATGCATGGCGGTTGCAGCGGAATTAACATTCATGGAACAAGTATAGGAAATATTGTCAAACGTAATGTTAGCAGCAATAATAACCAGGGTACTGCCGGCACTGTGGGTGCCGACTGGTGGAGCGACGGCAATGGCATTATTGCAGATCAGGGCGCAGACAGCACCTGGATTTATAATAATATCTGTTTCGGAAATGAAGGAGCAGGTATCGCTATAACTGCCAGTAAATATTGCCAAGTTCTTTACAATACCATTGTGGCAAATGGAATAAGCGAGCATGCAGGTTACAAAGCAGGACTGGCTTTAGTAACCACAATATCCGGGTCACGGCAGATTGAAGCTGAAACGATTATTGGCAATATTATTTACAACAATGCCGAATTCCAGCTCAGCATTGCAGATGTTGCCGGACACTCGCATATTATGCACCATAATTTATATGGTACGGGCCCATTATCGGTTAATAATGCAATTATTCATTACCGCGATGAAGAACTGCCTACCTATGAACGAAATTTCTCAACCATAGAACTGTTCCAGGAATACTGGAGAAATAAAAATAACACCATTAATACTTTAGGTTCACTCGATGGTGATCCTTTACTTGTGTATGGTAACAATATGCCCAACATGGTATCAGATGTTTACCTGCTGACACTTTCTCCTGCCCGCCAAAATGGACCGGCACTTGACTGGTTCTTAACAGATTATTATGGTCGCGACCGCCAGACATTCGGCAATTGGGATCTGGGTGCAATGTTTATTGACAATAAGGCCCCTGATGGATTTCGGCTCATGACTCCGGAAGACCAAAGTACACTTTCCACATTAACTCCGGAATTAAGATGGGAAAAGGCGGACGATAATGATCTCGGTGATAACATTACTTATCATCTTGTTGTAAAACAAATGACAGGAATTGAAACGATAATTATTGACCAATATGTTGTAGGCAATTCCTTTCAGATCAACACAAATCTTTTAGCAGGTGACAGCTACCAGTGGAGCGTTACCGCAATTGACCTGGACGATCATTTAACTGAATGCGAGCAAGCCTTTAATTTCTCTATTCAAAAAGGCACAGGAATTGATGATAACAATGAAAAACTGCCGATTGAATTTCAACTCTATCCCAATTTCCCCAATCCATTTAATGCAGGAACCAGCATCCGCTTTGACCTGCCAAAACCTGCAAAAGTAAAACTAACAATTTATGATGTTTATGGCAGAGTTGTTAAAGAATTAATTAACAGGAATATGTCTTTGGGAAGTCATCAACTTTTCTGGAACGGGACCAATCAATCAAATTTACCCGTCAGTTCCGGTATTTATTGGTTAAAACTAAAAGCAGATCCATACACATCTATTCAGAGGATGGTTTTATTAAAATAATACAAAAAAATGTTGCATTAATCTAAAAATTTGCTATATTTATTGCTCATTAAAATTTTTAAGGAAATAAAACAATCAATATGAAAACAACAACAACATATCTCAACATTATTATCAATGCATGGGCACCAGTCTGCTTTGATGTTGTTGATTTTGATATTGATGATAATGCACCGCTGGGATTGAGGCAATAAAAAATTTACAAATAAATTTTTAAAAGCCTCGTTCCCAATCAGGAGCGGGGCTTTTTTCATTTATATACAAGGAAAAATCATGCAATTCAACAAATCAACTATTTTCATAAACATCATAGACAACATGTACAAATCCATCTGCATTGGAACTCGCGCGGTTTGCTCGAATGTATTTGATGCTGTAGATACCATGAATGATGATTGTGATTGCACTGACGATATTTTAAATAAAACGGGGCCATAAAAGGCACTTTTATCTTTTCATTAAAGCCCCGTTCACGCAAAGAACGGGGCTTTTTTTTTGATATAAACTAACTCAAGAAAGGGAGGTGGTAAAATGACGACCCACCTGTTAACCATGGACAAACTCAGCCAAATAGCAAAAGCAGGCACTGCAGAAAATATTGACATTTTGATGCAGTATCTGAACGACGCCAAAGGTATTGGCAGCTATAAAATTCTTGATTACGCGCTGGGACTGGTTGACTCGCAGGAAGGCCGTGCAAGAATTCGCTACTATTTATTTCAAGGCAGCCTGGTACAACGCAATTATGCGTCCCTCTATTTTAAACGATTGGGACATGTTGATATTTTACAGGAAGCAGTTGAACTCGGTTGCATTGATGCACATCAGGCATTTTCGTCCTGAATTGCAAACCATGTTCGGTTCTCATTGCCGGACATGGTTGCATATTTTATAAAAAACAAATATTTAACTTGCACACAATCAAAGAAAATCATATAATTACATAACAAGGCCATGGGAAAAAATATCAGGGTTTGTCCTTACCTGCAATATTAGGAATTGCTTATATATAATTTATTGGCCTCCAAATGGACATAATAGATTTCTATTGTAAAAGGAGACAGTCAATGAACCAACATGCACTCAAAAGCCCGAAATCATCACATCCACTACTCCCCTGGATAAAACGGGGTATATTTTCCTTTTTAATAGGTTCGACAACACTTGCAACAGTTGCCACAATACAACGAACAATTTTTAGTATCCCCATAGAACCCAAATGGTATTTAATACCAATAACAGTTGGTGGTATCATTGGATTAATTACCGGGTTATTGCTTAAACGCCTTAATATCTATGCTCAAAAACTTGTATACAGCGAATTAAGATTTCAGGATCTTTTTGAAAAAGCACCTATTGCCTATCAAAGCATGGATTCCACGGGAGTGCTGATTGATATAAATCAAACATGGCTTGATAGTTTTGAATATACCCGTTACGATGTTATCGGACGACATTTTTCAGACCTTCTCACTTCAAGATCCATTAAACTGCTTGAGCAACATATCCAAAATCTGAAAAACAATATTGATAATATTACAACAGAACTGGAAATTCGTAGCAATAATAGTAATATTCTAATAATTGAACTGGAAAGCAGACCCAGCACTAACAATTTAGGAGAACTTGATCAGATTCACAGTGTTATAAGGGATATAACAGAAACAAAAAATTCAGAAAAGGCATTAATCGAAAGCGAAAACAAATACCGCACATTATTGAACCAGCTTCCTGTTGGCATTTATCGTAGACACTATCAGGAAAATGGGAAAATGATACTTGCTAATCCTGCTGCTTTTAAAATGTTTGGCTTTAGTTCCTTTGAAGAATTTTCAAAAAACCCTTTATCAAATTTTTATCTGGACGCGTTCAAGTTTAAAGAATTTAACAAATTATTACTCGAGAACAGCAAAGTTGACAATTTTGACCTGGCATTAAAGAAAAAAGATGGTACTCCCCTTTATTGCAAAATCTGGGCTACACTGGTTAAAGGCCCAACAATGAACTATGTTGATGGAATCTTGGTTGACATATCAGCACAGAAAAAAGCCCTTGAAGAGAACACTCGTCTTGCCAGAGCGATTGAGCAAGCATCAGAAGTTGTAATTATTACGGATATTGAAGGTACCATGCAGTATGTAAATCCGGCTTTTGAAAGGTTGAGCGGATACAGTCGCAAAGAGGCAATTGGCGAAAACCCAAGAATATTAAAAAGTGGCGAACATGATCCTGAATATTACAAGGCATTATGGAAGACAATTTTATCCGGTAAAATCTGGAAATCTCAGGTCATAAACAAGAAAAAGGACGGAACACTGTACACAGAAGAGGTAGAGATATCTCCAATTCGCGATGAAGATGGAAATATTACCAACTTTGTCAGCGTAAATCATGATATTACTCGTGAATTGGAACTAGAGGGGCAAATCCGCCAGTCCCAAAAGATGGAAGCCATTGGTCAACTTGCCGGAGGTGTAGCGCATGATTTTAACAATATGCTTCAGGTCATTGCCGGATACACAGAGATGACCCAGGATATCTTGGGAGAAGATAACCCTGCCAGAAAAACCCTTGACCATGTAGCCAAAGCATCAGAACGGGCAACAGCACTCGTGCGCCAATTACTAGCCTTTAGCAGACGTGAAACCTTGCAGTTGAAACAAATCGACCTGAACGATCTTACCAGCGGGCTGTTAAAAATGATTCGCAGGATTATTGGTGAACATATAGATCTGAGTTTTCATCCCGGTGCTGATCTACAAATATTACAAGCTGATCCCGGACAGGTAGAGCAAATTATACTCAATCTTTGTGTAAATGCCAGAGACGCAATGCCCGATGGAGGCAAGCTTACTATAGAGACTGAAAACATTCTGCTTTCAAAAGAATACTGTCAAATCCATGCGGAAGCACAGGAAGGGAACTATGTAGCAATAAATGTGAGCGATACCGGTAAAGGCATTCCCAAAGAAATTAAAGACCGTATTTTTGAGCCCTTTTTTACTACCAAAGCGGTTGGCGAAGGTACCGGGCTGGGCTTGTCAACCGTGTATGCAATAACCAAACGACATGGTGGATTTATTAATCTTTATAGCGAAGAAGGTATGGGTACTGTTTTTAAAATCTATCTGCCGGCCAATTCAGATCAAACCAGTACCATTGAAGCAGAAAAACAAAAACAATACAAAGAATTAAAAGGTACCGGTGAAACAATACTATTAGCAGAAGATGACGAGCAGGTACGTGAACTCGCCGAACTCATTTTAGAACAAGCAGGATACAATATTATTACTGCTATTGACGGCGAAAACGCAATTGAGAAATTTGAAAAACATGTAAAGGCTATAGATCTTGTCCTTTTGGATGTTGTTATGCCGAAAAAAAGCGGACGCATGGTGCATGATCATATTCGAATAAATCACCCCCACCTCCCCATTGTCTTTGCCAGTGGCTACAGTCATGACATGTTAGATACCGGTCACCTTCCCGAAGAAGGTTACCGGCTGGTAAGAAAGCCCTTTGACCAGTCAGGTCTGCTCACTGCAATTCAGGAAGCCATGAGCAAAGGAAAATAAACCCGGAATTAACACATTCCGGGTATTAATATATACATCAAGCCGCATCTGCGCTGATTGAATTTAAACCGGATTGGGGAGTTTGTTTATCACAAGCCGCAACATACTCTTTTGCCAGTGTTTCAACCAATTCCTTAACAGAAACAATCTCGTTAACCCGCCAGGCATTTGCACCGGCAAATGCAAAACCGTCTTCAAGCTTGCCCATTTTCGCATTGGTTAACGCTTCTGCAATGCAATAGGGCGCTGTTCTAAAATCACAGGTCCGCAGACATTTCCAGGGGCATTTGAATGAAGGATGCTCTCCTGCCTCAACCTTGGTTAAAAACGGATTACGAATTGCCCGGCCCGGTAAGCCTACCGGACTGTCAATAATCATCACATCTTCTTTACCAGCATTGACATAAGCCTGTTTAAAGCTGTCATCTACATCGCATTCATGTGTAGCAACAAATCGTGTTGCCATCTGCACACCGGCAGCGCCCAGATCGAGAAAACGTTTAATATCTGCACCGGTAAAAACTCCTCCGGCAGCAATAACCGGTATTTTTTTACCAGCTTTTTCTTCAAAGGGTTTCAATGCGTCAAGCGTTTCTGTAACCAGCTTTTCAAGTTGAAAATCCGGATCATCAAGTTGTTCCTTCTTGAATCCCAGGTGTCCGCCAGCCATAGGCCCTTCTACAACAAAGGCATCAGGCACACAATCATGTTTTGACCATGCTTTACATATAGCCTGGGCCGCTCTCCCTGAAGAAATAATGGGAACAATGCGGGTAGATTCAAGCTGTAAACGTTCAGGTGTTATCATCTGCGGGACTTTTAACGGCAATCCCGCTCCCATAAAAACCACGTCCGCACCGGCATCAAGAGCCGCATGCAGCAAAGTCTCATGATCTGTTAACGCAATCATTATATTAACACCAATTGCGCCGGGTGTCATGCTCTTGGCTTTTAAAATCTCTTTTTTTAAAGCACGGGCATTGGCATTTTTATAATTTTTTCTCAAATCTGCTTCAAACAAACCAATACCGGGTGTTGCTATTACGCCTATTCCCCCTTCATTTGCAACCGCTGCAGCTAAACCCGCCAGCGACACACCAACTCCCATTCCACCCTGAATTATTGGAGTTTCTAATTTTAAATTGCCAATTTGCATTTCTGGGAAATGGTTCATTATCATAATTTCCTACTTTCTTTTCCTTATTCACCTGTCAAACTAGACCGTTTTAACAATTCTCCGAAAATGAAAACCATATATTGACAGAGTTACAGCTAAATATAACTTTCGGGGATATTTTACTATAGTGTAAAAAAGCAATCTCCAATAATAACTTCTCCCCTTTTCCAAAATACCCAATACAATCATGGATCTGAAAAATGCACGGATATCATAAAAAGTGATTCTCATTTTTTGCCGCTCCGGCAAATGATATTCATTTAAAAAAATTTTTACCCGTTCGTAATATGCCTTTTGAGAATATATTGTATCTAAAAGCGATTTATACCCTTTGACTAGTTTAGTATAATTCATTGCCGGAACAAAATTCAAGGACCCATCCATATTATTGCCGGAAGAGAGGTTTAACAATCGATTTTCTGATTTTAAACGTTTGAATAATTTGGTACCAGATAATGCTGTTAACAGCCCAACCATTGCAGTGGCAATACCACTATTCTGTATAAATTTGATCTGATCTTCAAAGATAGTTTGAGGGTCATTATCAAAACCGACTATAAATCCGCCATGCACAACCAGTCCAAGCCTCTGCAGGGTTTTAACCGATTCTACAATGTCTCGTTTAAGATTTTGGCCTTTACCACACTCGTTCAAACTGGCTTCATTGGGGGTCTCAATACCAATAAAAACGGTTCGTAAACCAGCTTTAACCAGTAATGTTACAAGTTCCTCATCATCCGCAAGGTTGATAGAGACTTCGGTCAAAAACTCATAAGGTTGACTATGTATTTCCTGCCAATCAATCAATGCAGGAAGCAATTCTGTTTTTACCCGGTGCTTGTTTCCAATAAAGTTATCATCAACAATAAAAATACCGCCCCGCCATCCTGCTGAATACAAAGAATCAAGCTCGCCAATAAATTGAGAAACTGATTTTGTACGAGGTTTATGGCCATTTAACATGGTAACACTGCAAAATTCACAGTTAAATGGACAGCCACGAGAGTACTGCACACTCATCGAAGCATATTTTTTCATATCCAGCAAACTCCAGTCAGGGACCGGGGTTTTACTCAAATCCGGAAACTCGTCCGATTTATATACTGCCTGGGGAGTGCCCTGCTCAAGATCGTTGAGAAACATGGGCAAAGTAATTTCTGCTTCATTTAAAATAAAATGATCAATACCCTGAAATTGTTCATAATCCGTTGTGCACATGGGACCGCCGGCTACAACTTTAACACCTAAAATATTGCATCGATTAACCACTTTTTTAAATGATTCCAGATGAACATTCATCCCCGTCAGAAACACATAATCTGCCCAAAGCAAATGTTTATCTTTCAGGACTGTCACATTCATATCAATCAGTTTTTTCTCCCAATCTTTTGGGAGCAATGACGCAACCGTAACCAAACCCAAAGGCGGTTCACTTGATTTTTTAGAAATGAACCGCAGGGCATGCCTGAAACTCCAAAAAGTTGTGGGTGTCTCAGGATAAACAAATAATATTTTCATACCATACCCTTTCACTTGATTCATTTCAATATAAACATTAAAATAAAAGAGTACTGTAAAAGTAGTGTAAAACCTCTTTTATAATTTATAAAAAAACTTTACTTTGAAATAGCACACAAAAAACGGATTCAACGCATGAAAAAAAGCCGTACCCTGTTTTACCCCATATTTATTTTTGTTTTGGCCCAGGTCGCCTGGTTTGTGATGGTGGGTTTGTGGATTTATAGGTATATAACCAGCAATATGATTTCTGAATATGTGGGTGAACATTATTCCATACAGATTATTTCCAAAAGTGCCAATGTCGTTGCATTGGTAGGTGGATTGGTACTCATGATTACTGTGTCCGTTGCCATGGCATTAATTTTCAGAAATCTTACCAGCCAGTTAAAAATAACCATCATGTATGACAATTTTATCGCCAATGTGACCCACGAACTTAAATCTCCTTTATCATCCATACAACTCTATCTGGAGACGCTAAATACCAGAAGCGTTTCTCCTGAAAAACAAAAAGAGTTTGTAAATATAATGATCAGAGACGCTGCACGCTTAAAAAACCTGATCGAATCCATTCTTTCAATTTCAGGTATGGAATTAAAAAAGATCCCCTTTGATTACCAATTGGTAGATGCCGGTGAAACCCTTCAGCGCTTGTTTAGAGAAAGCACCAGTCAACTTAAACTGGGTGCAGAATCTGTATCAATTACAGGCAGCGCACCTTATTCCTGTGTAATTGATCCCAATACTATGCGAATGGTTATTGACAATTTAGTAGACAATGCAATCAAATATTCCAAATCCTCCCCTCAAATAACAATGGATCTGTCAATTGTCAGAAACCACGTTATTGTAAAGTTTACTGATAATGGAATTGGTATAGATCAGGAAGAACAAAAACACATTTTCAAGAAATTCCACCGTGTTTATAACCGTTCAGTACCCAATGTCAAGGGAACCGGATTAGGACTGTATTTTGTCAAAGAAATTATTAAAACACATGGCGGCAGAGTAACCGTTCAAAGTGAAGGTATAGGAAAAGGAACAACTTTTCGAATAGAATTGCCTATATACCAGGCAGTAAAACAACGTTATATCAACAACTTGTTAAAGCTTGCCCAAAAACGCAAAAAAAGACAGGAAGAAATCAATGAATGATCATGATTTTCATGGCAGTCGCATCTTGATTGTTGAGGATGAAGAGTCCCTCGCTGTAGGATTAGAGTTTAATCTAAACGAAGAGGGATATCAGGTATCTATTGCACCGGATGGCAGGCAAGCTATTGATAAATTTGATAAAGAACCGTTTGATCTGGTAATACTCGACATTATGCTGCCCTATTTGAATGGTTATGAAGTAGCTGAACACATGCGTCAAACTGATCCACAAATCCCTATCCTTATGCTTACGGCCCGTACGGGTATCAAAGACCGGATTAAAGGGCTTGAAACCGGCGCTGACGATTACATTGCCAAGCCCTTTCATCTTGATGAATTGCTGCTCAGGGTAAAAGGCATGCTGCGGCGCAAAGCATGGTACAAATCCACAGCCAATGAAAATCCAACCCTTGTCATTGGTAATTACACAGTCAATTTTAACAATTTACTTTGTGTATCTTCCAGGAATGAATTTCGGCTAACTCCTCACGAAGCCATGTTGTTAAAATACATGATTGAGCACAAAGACACCGTAGTCTCGAGGCAGGAATTGCTTGAAAATGTCTGGCAGATTGACAAACCGGTTGAAACCCGAACGGTTGATATTTTCATGGCACGCCTTCGAAAATATTTTGAAATCAATCCCAAATCTCCCCAAATATTCAAAAGCGTAAGAAGCGCCGGGTACCTTTTCTCCACTGAGCATTAACCGCTAGAAAAAATAATTGCTTTTATACTGAAAAGCAATTATTTTTCTTTAATCAAAATTTGGACAATGTAAAATTTCCATAAATACATGGATCAATATGGAGAGAATCATGAAAATCCAATCCCTGATCGCCCTTTTAATCCTTACAACAACTTTGCTTTTTGCCAAAGACAAAACCTATGTCGTTGTTGTATTTGATGTTGAAGATTATATTACCCCTGAATCCGAGGGTATTGACAATATCCCCAAATGGCTTGCAGAAATTATGACAGAAGAAGGTGTAACCGGTACTTTTTTTGTAATTGGTGAAAAAGCAAGATCATTTGAAAAACGAGGTCGCACTGACGTAATTGCCGCTATGGCCAGTCACGATATTGGCAGCCACACCAATATGGGTTCCATACATCCAACAGTGACAGAAATATTAGAAAACGCTGACTGGCAAACCGGTTACGAGGCTATGCTCAAAAACGAATCTATAGGGTTTAATGAACTTGAACGGATCTTTAACGTTCCGGTAAGTGCATTGGCCCGCCACGGAGGGAGTTATGGCCCCCAATTGGTTCGCGCGTTGGGTGAAATGGGTAAAGCGTATATCTATTCCCCTATTCATCTCGAAAACAAAAACGCAACCTGGTTCTGTAATACCCTCAATTTTCACGGCGAGTATGGTGGGTTTGACAACACATATTACAATGATGAACTGTTCGAACCCGCATTGGCAAGCCTGAAAGAGCGTTTTGATAACGACATTCAAAACAAAGATGTTGTTTCGTTTTTTGCCTGCCATCCCTGCAAAGTTCGCAGTGAACAATTCTGGGATTTTAATTTCTATGAAGGTGCTAATCCCCCTGCCAGTGAATGGAAAGCACCGGAACTACGCCCCAGGGAAACCATGAAAACTGCGCAAGAAAACTTTCGCCGGTTAATGCAATATGTAAAAAGTCATGATTACGTAGAATTTGCCACCTATCGGGATTTGATTCAAAAATTTTCCTGGCAAAAACAGGAAATCACTCAAGACGAGTTGAGCGCTATTGCCAAAGAGATATTGGCAAAACAAGAGGTGGTGATTAATGATTATTTTACTCCAGCAGAAATATTTACCGCGCTTGCCCAATCTCTCAGCTTGTACAAAATCAACAATTCTCTCGCACTGACAATGCAGCGTCAGGATGTTTTTGGCCCCTTGCAGATGCCCATCGAAGCTCCGGCAATAGAGAACATTTCTCTAGAGCAGGCATTATTGCTTGCCGGTCAGGCTTCAGCTTATATTAACGAATATAACGCCTTGCCCGCAGCATTAACAGCAGATAACAGCATAATTGGTACAGGTTCATTATTACAATTGTTCAGCACAGTGTATCTCGATGTTTTAACAAACAATCCCAAACAGGTATATCCGGTTGTTGCTTTTGATCCGTATCCCGTAGAAAACGAAAAAGCAATCATTAAAGAAGTTATGGATTTTAAACACTGGATTGTTCACCGTCCCGATCTGGACATGACCAATTTGGCAGAAATGACCAAAATGCAATTATGGACCGTCAAACCAGCCCTGGAACAACCACTATAAACTGTAACAACACAAAACTGCAGAACAATAAAAAAAACAGAGGATATATAATGACTAAAAAAACCGAAAAAATCTTACAGATCATCCTGGTACTAATCCTTCTACCTGTAGGTGTATTTATGAAAAAAGGAGTGGGTAAAGATCTGGTTATCAATATCCTGCTCTGTCTCTTGTTCTTTATTCCGGGCATTATCCATGGATTGTGGGTGGTTTTAAAATAATTGATAATAACTTGGGAAATAAGATGAAATATTTTGCTAAAACGGGAACTTTTGTAAAATTTATTAGAAAAAATATGTTATAAACCAATTAATTATTTAATAAAATTAACAATTATGGTTTTTATTTATCAATAAAAAATTGCTTGATTTTCATATATTTTTTTTGAACCTTAATATAATCATAATATAAACTAAGAGTATAAAGATGAACAATTATTCGTTGTTAATAAATCAATTATTAAATTCAGAGGCATCA
The DNA here is from genome assembly GCA_963693055.1 of bacterium. Lineage (GTDB taxonomy): Bacteria > Zhuqueibacterota > Zhuqueibacteria > Residuimicrobiales > Krinioviventaceae. Next base: position 777,115 of record OY843751.1, on the reverse strand, counting down.
TATAACATTAATACTCATGATTTTACAAATAAATTACTCAACTTGTATCATCAAGATGCTATTTCAGATAAAACATTTAATCAGTTCATTAAACTTTTTATTATCTCATCATTTGAACAACAAATAAATATAAAGTATATAAGAAAACTTGAACGATTTGATAAAAAAATCGAATCAAATTTAAACAAATAATTCAGGATACAATATGACTGATGATCTAGATAGTAAAGACAAGAAACAAAAAAATACTACTTCTGAACACCCAACAGAGGTGACTAAAGAAAAAGAAACCCAAGATTTCCCAGACGTTTTATCTGAAATATTTGAGGACATGCCACAAGATAAAAAGAATTCTATAAGCATGTCATTAATGCAAACATCTTTGAGAGGAAGTGGAATAGGGCACCCTCTTTTTGAAAAATTTACGAAAGAACATATTGATAAATTCTTAGATTACACCCAAAGAGATGACGAAAATGATTACAAGTTAAAAAGTTCAAATCGTTGGTTTGTATTAGTTTATACGATATTGGGGATCTCTGTATTTTTATTTCTTATAATTTTTTTATTGCCAAGAAACAATGAATTATTACTAGACATTATTAAAATTTTCATAGCCTTTGTTGGTGGCTTAGGAAGTGGTTTCGGTTTAAAATCTTTAAAAAAGGAATAAACAATATCATCTTCAATATAAATCCCCTCTATTCAAATTCCCCATTGCATCAAACCTAAAAAAACGCTAATTTTACTAATAACTAAACTCGGGTCGTTATGCAGCTTGAATATACATCTGTAATTGCCTCCTTTATGACATTTATACTGGCCTTGATGGCCTGGCTCAATCGTCATTATCAAAAACGCATGCAAACCGCGCTGGGCTTGCTCATGCTTTCGCTTTCTGCCGCAAGTTTAAACAACTTTTTCATGCAGCAACTCACCAATATTGATACGTATCGGGTATGGTTAAGATTTGCTATCCTGTTGAATAGTTTAGAATTCTTTATGATTGTATACTTTATTTTTGTTCTAACCGGGTATATAGATCGCATGGATGAAAAAATTGCAGGTCTATCTCTCGGTTTTTACTTTAAATCATTGGCCCCCATACTTGCAATTGGTATACTGATTCTGGGATTTTCTGATTTGTTTGTAACCCGAATATATAAAAATCCTGAGGGTATTATTGAAATGCAATACTCTCCCTGGATGTTTCCAATCGAGAGTATAGCCCTGTTTTTCGTCTTTATTGTTATTCTACTGTTATACAAATCATATATCAAAGCTCCAAATGGTCATTATAAAGCGTTTTTAAAATCAATATCCATCGGACTTTTTATCATTCTATTGTCCGGACCTGTACTAGGTATTCTTTTGCCATTAACAGGATTTGAAAGCGGGCCCCTTGTAGATGTATCAATCGTTGTTGCCGCTGTTATCTTTTACTTGTCAATCAACCAATATCAATACAGTACCATTACCGATCTGAATGTCAGTCTTGAGCACAAGGTTGAAGAACGTACCAGACACCTGCACGAAGCTCAGGCCCAACTTGTTCAAAGCGAAAAAATGGCATCAATGGGTCGCTTAATTGCGGGATTCGCGCACGAAATTAACAATCCCATAGGAGCGGTACAAAGTACAAATTCAACGCTGTCATCCAGTATTAATAAACTCAAAGATACATTAACAGAGCCGGACTCGGATTCAAAAACTACCCAACTGCAAAAATTATTAAACGTAATGAACGATCTTGTAAGAGTAAACGGTGAAGGCGCAAAAAGGGTTGGAGATATGGTGCAAAAGATGAAATCCTTTATCCAGCTTGATGAAGGTGAACGCCAGCGCATTGATATCCACGAAGGTATTGATACTACCATAGAATTGTTTTCAGCCAGGTCAGACAATCAATTTGAATTTACCAAAGATTATGCAGACCTCCCACTAATTGCCTGTTACCCCGCCAAGTTGAACCAGGTCTATTGGCAGCTTTTTGATAATGCTAAAAAAGCAATGAATGGGAATGGAGAAATACAAATTAAAACAGCCGTTCATGATTCATATATAACCATAGAAATAGCAGATACGGGAAAAGGGATAGAAGAAAAAGATTTAGCTCATATTTTTGAACCGGGATTCACAAACTGGAGCGTTGGGGTAGGTGTGGGGTTAGGCCTGTCAATCTGTTACCAGATCATACAGGAGCACAAGGGGAACCTTACGGTTTCATCAGAATTAAACAAAGGAAGCACTTTTAAAATTGAATTACCTCTCAACAATTGAGGTGTATTATGAATTTTTTTTCACTATTCCTGACGAGTGTGATTCTGCTGCCTACGCTTTTGTTCTCTTCCACAAACAACACACTGTTGTTACAACAAAAAACAGAACCAAACGAAAAAGCCTTTACCTTGCTGGTACCACAGGGCTGGCAAACGGATGGAGGTATCTTTAGACTCGATCCCAACCAGATTGGCGGGGCCGGTAACGCCATAGCCGCCAAAGTGGATTTCACTGTCAAGAACAATCAAGGCACGGTCATTATCCGTTGGCTGCCGGACATGCTCTATTTCGACATGCGCTATTCTCCAGCAGGGCAAATGGGATTGTTCCCCAATGGCAGTAATTATAACGGCATGAGTGTTTACCCGGTAATGACTGCCGAGCAATTCATACAAAACCAGGTAATCCCTTATGCGCATCCCGGATTATCAAATTACAATATCACAGAGCAAAAACCGCTGCCAGATCTCGAACAGGCTTTTCTGAAACACGTGCAAACCTACAAGCCGCAACTCACCATGAGCTATAATGCATGCCTGGCAACTTTGACCTATACCGAAAATGGTACCCAATATAGAGAAAAAATCATAACCATTATCGAAAACTGGGGTCAACTGGGTGCCGGTCTGTGGGGCAACAAGGAAACCTTGCTAATCAGGGCACCGGAAGATGAATTCAATCAATGGCAGCCCCTGCTCAGCTTGATACAAAATTCAGTACAGCTCAACGCGAAATGGTTAAAAGGTGAAATACGTGGACAATCACAGCGCAGTGCCACCATGATAGAGGTTTTACGGGAAACGCAGAAAATTGAACAGGCTATTGTAGACCACCGACAGAAAATGAATGCGGAAATCCATAACGATATGTTCCTCACACTGACAGATCAGGAAGAATATGTCAATCCCTTTACAAACAATGTGGAAACCGGATCGAACCAGTGGCACTATCGCTGGACGAACCCCAATGGAGATGTGATCTATACGGACAATGAATCGTATGATCCCCGTACGGATGTCAATTTAAACCGCACAGATTACAAACGCACCCCGGTACGCAAACGATTTGGAGAATAAATAATTATAAACTAAAATCCATAACTGACAGAAAAACTGTTCGCCGTAAAAGAATCAATAGCAAGTGGACCATGAGAATATTCCAATCTTATGGATTTATACATGATTCCAATCCCTCCTGCTATTGAACTGATTGCATGTCCCGCCCGAAAATAGAAATGAGACATTCTGTACTCGGCACCCCAGAAAAACCGGGGTTTGCTCACTTCTTTCACCATTTCTATGCTATATTGATTTTCATGGACATATTGCTCATGGAAAACAACATTCGCTATCAAAGATAAAACATTGTTTACTAATGACATTTTCTTGTCTACAATAATATTGTAATGTTTCAATAAACTTTGCCCAGTTGGGGCCGAAATTTCCAGAGCGTTATTTACAGCAAGACCAATTGCAGTATTTCTAAACACAACATTTCTTATAACCGGTTGATATTGCAGGCTGATATCAATCCCGGAATAGTCCATATTGCTTTCATAATAATTTTGATAATCACAGGCAATATATTTAACGTTCATACCGATTGCGAGATTGTATCCCAATAATCTGGCATAAGACAATAAAAATTGCTGTTCTTTATATTCTTCCAAAACAAATCCGGCATTATCAGCAAACGTTACATTGAGTTGTGCGGTGTTGTCAATATAGCTGATCCCCAATGTACCAAAATCCGGCACAGGAATGGCGATTCCTGCCCCTTTGAAACTTTCATCATCTTTAAATGAGGTATAAAACAGTGATGATGTTATAGCTTGGGCTTGCGAAAGAGATGCAGGATTCAAATACCCTGAAAAAGCATCAGAAAATGAGGCTGAAGCAGTATGCCCCATTGCAATGGAACGCGCATTATTCACATAGCCTGCCATGTAATTATTCTGCGCGTAATTAGCCGAGACATTTAATAAAAAAACAATTGTCAGCAAATACAAATAAAATATTTTTTCCTTCATTATTTTCCCCTTAAAAATAGATAGAGATATAATATATTACCAGTCCCCGATAAACCACCCGGATTTATATTAATTTACATTTTTTTCAATATTATGCAATATTAAATTTTCACATAAAAAAAGGCCCCTTTTTCATGATGTAAAAGGGGCCCTGTTTGATGTATATTTTAACGACTAGAGTGTTTGCAAATACTTGTCTACACCTTCAGCAGCTTTACGCCCTTGATGAAGAGCACGTACTACCAGTGAAGCGCCTAAAACACTGTCACCAGCGGCAAAAACACCCGGTACATTAGTCATAAAGTTCTTGTCTACAATAATATTATTACGTTCATCACATTTGAGCTCATAATCAGTAACCAACGGACCGTGCTCAACATGTATAAATCCCATTGCCAGCAATACCAGATCAGCCTTGATCTCGTACTCGGAACCCGCAATTTCAGTAAAGTTACGTCGGCCATTCGCATCCGGTTCTGACCATTCCAGCTTGACGGCTTTGACTTTTTCCACTTTATCTTTACCAACAAATTCCTTGGTCATAACAGACCAGTCCCTGTCACAGCCTTCTTCCTGAGAAGAGGATGTGCGCTGAATGTTGGGCCACAACGGCCAGGGATTATCAGCCGTGCGTTCTACCGGTGGTTTGGGCATAATTTCAATCTGGGTTACATGGCGCGCACCCTGACGAATACTGGTACCAATACAATCCGAACCTGTATCACCACCACCAATAACCAGTACATGTTTGTCTTTGGCAGAGATCAACTGGTCAGCGGGAATTTCATCACCGGCGTTTAATTTATTTTGTTGTGTCAAAAACTGCATTGCATAGTAAACACCATCCAGGTCTCTTCCCGTAACTTCAAGATTACGAGGAACAGTAGAACCTGCAGTGATCACAACCGCATCAAAAGTACGCTGCAGATAGCGTACGGAAATATCTACACCCACATCAACGCCGGTTTCAAAGATAACACCTTCTGCTTCAAGTTGCTTTAAACGACGGTCAATTATACCTTTATCAAGCTTGAAATCCGGAATTCCATAACGCAGCAACCCACCAATTCGATCTGATTTTTCAAAAAGAATGGCTTCGTGTCCCATACGGGCAATCTGTTGTGCTGCTGCCATACCGGCAGGACCAGAACCTACAATCGCCACTTTTTTACCGGATTTATATTCAGAAGGCTGCGGAATGACCCATCCTTCTTTCCAGCCTCTTTCAATAATCTGCAATTCAATCTGGCGGATGGTTACCGCTGGCTGATTGATACTCAACGTACATGCTGCTTCACAGGGAGCAGGACAAACACGCCCTGTAAATTCCGGAAAATTATCAGTAGAATGCAACACATCCAATGCCCGTTGCCACTGTTCACGGTATACCAAATCATTCCAATCCGGTATACGGTTTTGAGTAGGACATCCAAACGCATGACACGAAGGTACACCACAATCCATACAACGTGCCGCCTGATTATGAATGCCTTCCGGTGGCAGCATGGTTTCAAATTCACGATAATCTTTAACACGCTCATGCACCAATCTTTTGGGTGCATCCTCTCGTGTATATTCTAAAAACCCTGTAGGCTTAGCCATCGAAAACCTCCTCAGTAGCAGATACGGTGTCTCGGGCTGTATCTTCTTCAAGTTTCATACGTTCCAACACCTTGCGATAATCAATAGGCATAACTTTAACAAACAGGGGTAAATGGGTATCCCAGTCATCAAGTAAAGCTTTTGCCCGTGGACTGTTTGTATATTTGTAATGAGCTTCAAGCATGCTCTTTAATACTTTTTTATCTTCCTTGTGCCAAACGCTTTCCAGATCAACCATATCCAGATTACATTTGGTGTCAAAGAGTTCGTTTTCATCATAAACATAAGCGATACCACCGCTCATACCGGCTGCAAAGTTGTGTCCGGTTGAACCAATTACAACCACGGTTCCGCCAGTCATGTATTCACAACCATGGTCACCAACACCTTCAACCACGGCTTGAGCGCCGCTATTTCTAACAGCAAAACGCTCTCCGGCCATACCATTTATATAAATTTCGCCTCCGGTTGCGCCATAAAGAACCACATTTCCTACAATCACATTATTATGAGGTTGAAATGTTGCTTTGGCTGGTGGCACCAATTCAATACGACCGCCAGACATGGATTTACCCAGGTAATCATTCGCATCACCTTCAACACGAATGGTTACACCCGGTGCCAAAAATGCACCAAAGCTCTGGCCAACCGAACCTTCCAGTTTAATATTGATGGTATTTTCGGGTAATCCTTTAGCGCCATGCTTTTCAGTAACCAGACCGCTCAAACGTGCACCAACAGTACGGTGAATATTGCGGACGGGCAGGTGAATGTCCACCGGCTTCATATCGTCAATAGCCGGTTTTGCCAGTTCAATCAGTTTCAGATCCAGTACTTCATTTTCATCCGGATCCTGGGGACGAATGCAACGCAATGCTACATTTTGTCCATCTGTATTAAACTGTTGTAATAACGGGGTCAGGTCAACATTTTTTGCTTTCCAGTGATCAATAGCCGGTTGAAAGTCGAGCATATCTACACGTCCTACCATCTCATCAATGGTACGGAAACCCAACTCGGCCATATGTTCACGCAATTCCTGGGCAATAAACCGCAGAAAACGCTCAACATAATCCGGTTTGCCGGTAAATCGTGAACGCAGGGTATCATTTTGGGTAGCAACACCAACAGGGCATGTATTGAGATGACATTTACGCATCATAATACAACCCAGGGTGATCAGCATTGAGGTACCAAAGCCATATTCTTCCGCACCCAGTAACGCTGCAATTGCAAGATCACGTCCGGTTTTTAATTGTCCGTCAGTCTGAACACGGATACGATCACGAAGTTTATTAAATATCAGGGACTGCTGTGTTTCTGCGAGTCCAAGTTCCCATGGCAGACCGGCATGTTTGATCGATGTTAACGGAGAAGCACCTGTACCTCCGTCATGTCCGGATATCAACACAGTATCGGATTTTGCTTTGGCTACACCCGAAGCAATGGTACCAACACCCACTTCGGAAACCAGCTTGACCGATACACGTGCCTTGGGATTTACTGATTTCATATCATAAATCAATTGTGCAATATCTTCAATAGAATAAATATCATGATGCGGCGGCGGTGAAATCAAAGTTACGCCGGGAGTTGTATGACGCACGCGCGCGATATCTTTACTAACTTTATGACCCGGTAACTGACCACCTTCACCCGGCTTTGCGCCCTGGGCAATCTTGATCTGAAGTTCGTCAGCGTTTATCGCATATTCAGTGGTTACGCCAAAACGACCTGACGCAAACTGTTTAATACGTGACTTTTTAGAATCTCCATTGGGAAGTGGAATATAGCGTGCCGGATCTTCACCACCTTCTCCGGAATTGCTTCTTGCGCCCAAACGATTCATACCAATTGCAATAGCTTCATGTGCTTCACGACTGATAGAACCAAAAGACATTGCCGCGCCAACAAAACGCTTTGTAATTTCTTCTACCGGTTCCACCTCATCTATTGGTATGGGGGTGCCTTTTTTAAATGAAAACAAACTTCTCAATGTAGCGCGGTTCTTGGATGCATCATCCAGCAAGGCTGTATATTCTTTAAAAATTGAATAATCATTATTTCGGGTAGCCATTTGCAGCTTGTAAATAGCTTCAGTTGACCACATGTGTTTTTCGCCATTGATACGGATATGATAACTGCCACCCGGTTCAAGTAAAGATTCCGGATTTCTGTGTTGTGGAAAAGCCTTGGCATGACGTGCATAAACTTCCAGCGCAATCTCTTCCAACCTCACACCGCCAATTCGCGATGCGGTATTACAGAAATAATTATCAACCACATCTTTATGAATACCAATAGCTTCGAATATTTGTGAGCCAAAAAAGCTATGCAAGGTTGACAGTCCCATACGGCTCAGGGTTTTCAAGAAACCTTTCTTAATAGCCTGTATGTAATTATCCATAGCCTCTTCAGAGGTTACATTCTGTTCCAGCAAATTAGATTCGGACAATTCGCGAACCGTATGAAAAGCCAGGTAAGGACAAATTGCATCTGTACCAAAAGCAACCTGCAAACAATAGTGCATAACTTCACGAACTTCACCGGTCTCTACAATAATACCCGCACTGTTACGTATTCCATTATTAATAAGAAAATGATGTAAACCTGAAGCCGCAAGCAGAACAGGAATAGGTGCATGGTCCGCATCCATATTCTTGTCTGTCAATACCAACAAGGTGGCACCATCTTCAATATGTTTTTTGGCTGTTTCAAAAACCTGATTCAGAGCTTTTTCCAGAGCTTTGCCGCCACCCTTGATAGAAAATAGAATATCAATGTTTCTAGCATCAATATCAGGATGATCAGATTCACGGATCAGCGCCATATCTTCAGGAGTAAGAATGGGGTGGCTCAGTTTTAGACCACGGTAATGCTCTGGTGTTTCTTCCAAAAAGTTCTTTTCACGACCCACAAAACTTTCAAGAGACATAACCAGTTCTTCACGCAAGGGATCAATCGGCGGATTCGTCACCTGAGCAAACAATTGTTTAAAATAATTAAATAACAGTTGGGGTCTATCAGACAGCACTGCCAGCGGAGCATCATTACCCATAGAACCAATTGCTTCCTGACCACGAGAAGCCATGGGACTAATGATCATCTTTAATTCTTCATCCGTATAGCCGAATGCATGTTGCCTTCTGCGCACAACTTCAGCATCAGATTCCGGGATCTGTGACGGTTTAAACAATCCACGGAGCTGCAAGTGATTTTCGCGCACCCAACGACGATATGGTTTTTGACGGGATATCTTGGCTTTAATTTCATTATCCGGTACAATTCTATTCTGTACCAAATCAACAAGGAACATCTTGCCCGGCTGTAAACGGCCGCGCTGTAATATATTTTCAGGCTCTAAATCCAAAACACCGGTTTCAGATGCCATAATAACAAGTCCATTTTTGGTAACGGTATAACGCGCAGGGCGCAGTCCGTTTCTGTCAAGGGTTGCCCCAATATAACGACCATCCGTAAAGGCCAAAGCTGCCGGGCCGTCCCAGGGCTCCATGAGTGCGGAATGATATTCATAAAAAGCACGTTTATCTTCACTCATTTTTATTTTAGGACCAAAAGCCTCAGGAACCATCATCATGGCAGCATGTGGTAATGAACGTCCCGCCATAATCAGCAATTCAAGGCCGTTATCAAAAATAGCGGAATCACTACCGTCTTCAATCAGAATGGGTTTGAGTTTATTAATATCTTTGCCAAAAAACTCGGATTGTATTTTTGCTTCACGGGAACGCATTCGGTTAATATTACCACGCAGCGTATTAATTTCTCCATTGTGCGCAAGTGTACGGAAAGGCTGGGCCAGTTTCCATGTTGGCAAGGTATTGGTACTGTAACGCTGGTGAACAATAGAGAATGCACTCAGAAAATTCTTGCTGCTCAAATCCGGGTAAAATGTAGACAGTTGTGTTCCGGTCAGCAAACCTTTATATACTATAGTTTTTGCTGAAAAGCTTGCAACATAAAACTGACTGGCGTCAACATCGGTCCAGCCAAGCACTTCTTTTTCCATAACCCGGCGCATAACATACATTTTTCTTTCAAATGCTTCACCAGTTAATTTACAGCCATGTACAAACAACTGTACAATTTCGGGTTGTGTGGACTTGGCTAAAACACCAAGATGATCGTTATGTACAGGTACGGTTCTCCATCCCAGTACCTTACAGCCTTCTTTTTCAACAATTGATTCGCATGTTTTCACACATCGCTTTCGAATATCAGTATCGGTGGGCAAAAAGATCATGGCAACCGCGTACTCGCCTGCTTTCGGAAGCTTGAAATTGATACCACTGTCAGATGATTGAAAAAAAGCATCAGGCAATTGCAGCAATAAACCGGCTCCGTCACCAGTACCTGCGTCACCACCTATAGCACCACGATGCTCCAAATTAACCAAAATTTTAATGGAATCGAGAACCAGCGAGTGATCGGGAATTCCATTTAACCTGGCAATAAATCCTACACCACATGCATCATGTTCAAATGCGGGGTCATACAATCCCTGTGGATGTAGTGGATGTCCTGCGGCATTCAGGGGTAATGTGTGACTGTTATTTTTCATGCTAAACCTCAAGTTCTTTTACTGGCTTTTTCATGCTAAAAAAATCCGGGTTAAAGATAGGTGTTCCTCAAAGGGAGATCAACCCAATTTCATTTTTTATAGACCGCACCAACCTGATACAGCCTTTATGTCATGTCACTTGGAATGTGATGAAAAGGAGTGCATCAAATTGAGCGGATACGTTTCAATTTGAATCGAATCATATATGTTTTCATTTCTTCTCAATAGCGGATTGAAATTCTGTGTCAAATCCGTTCATCGATAGATCAAAAAAAGATCAGGATACACTGCACCACTGTTCTTTCAGTACATCCTGATCTTATTATAATTAAAAAAAGTATTAAATTCAATAACTTTTTTCTACATTTACAATAATGCAAAAATTTTTCAATCCAGCTTTTTACTTATTTTTTCCAACCGTTCCCGGGCAGCTTTCTTGTGCTCCTCATCATCTGAAGATGTTGCCGGTAATTCTAAAACCTTATCATATTGCTCTTTGGCTTTTTGCCATTCTTCAGTCTCTTCATAAGTTAAACCCAATTCCAGGTAATGATTTAAAAATGAAGGATTCAACTCTATTGCCTTTTTAAAATGCTCAATGGCCTTTTCATTACTGGCGTCTGGTAAACCGCCATATAACACTTTGGCAAATCCTCTTTGAATTCTACCTAAATTTGCAACTTTGCGATGCCAACGGGCAAGTACATGATGCGCAACATCTTTATTGGGATCAAGTTCAAGCGCTTTCATAGCTTCCTCTTTAACCGTAGCAGACAATTGCACTTGTTCCTTTTTACCGGAGACCAGGGCAACACGGCCTAATGCAACGGACTTGAATAAATGCGCATCAGCATCATCGGGACACGTTGTAATTGCCAAGTCCGCATATTCATCCGCTTTTTTATAATGCTCTTTTTGCTCATCACCTTCAAGCTCTTCACCCAGATCAACATACGCCCGGGTTATTTTCCACAATGCTTCACAATTGGAATTGTCTGCTTCATACGCTTTCAAATAAGAAACCATTGCGCGTTCATTATCAAACGCATCAAAAGCGTCATCACCTTGTTTCAATAAATCCTGAACTGAAAGGTCCTGTGCTGCCAAACTAACTGAGATAAACAGTACTGCCAAAATCAGATATTTCATGCCTTGCTCCTTATTAACATGAATGAGTTTCAGTATACTACTCGTTTTTTTGCAAAATGTCAAATAAATTTTCATTTTTTTCCATACAATTTACTTTATATTGAACAGGGGAATAATTATATTAACAGATTGTTATTATTCACCTGAATAAAAAAATGGTAGCATCGTGGAAAAAGATAAATTAATTATAAAAGGTGCCCGAGAGCACAATTTAAAAAACCTCAATATTGAATTACCCAGGAATCAACTTGTTGTTATTACCGGTCTGTCTGGATCCGGCAAATCATCTCTGGCGTTTGACACTATTTACGCTGAAGGACAACGACGTTATGTTGAATCCTTGTCTGCATACGCTCGTCAGTTCCTGGGTCTCATGGAAAAACCGGATGTAGACTATATAGAAGGCTTATCCCCCGCAATTTCCATTGAACAAAAAACAACTGGTAAAAATCCACGTTCAACCGTAGGTACGGTAACAGAAATATATGACTATCTCCGTTTACTATTCAGCCGGGTTGGTGTCCCCTATTGCTACAATTGCGGTAAAAAAATTGAACGCCAAACGGTTCAACAGATGGTTGACCGAATATTATCATTACCTCAGGGAACCAAAATTCAGGTTTTGGCACCCATAGTACGCGGACGCAAAGGCGAATACAAAGACGTATTTGAAGAAGCCAAAAGGGATGGCTTTGTACGTGTTCGTGTTGACAGTGAAAATCTTGAGCTTGAATCAGAGATCAAACTTGATAAAAATAAAAAGCACAATATTGAAATTGTTGTTGACCGATTGATCATAAAACCGGAAATTCAAAAACGTCTGACAGACTCTGTTGAAACCGCATTAAAATTGGGTAACGGAATTTTACTTATAAGTGAAATTGACGGAGATGAGCACCTGTTTAGTGAAAACTATGCGTGTATTGACTGCGGTATCTCGTACGAAGAACTTGCACCCCGCATGTTTTCATTCAACTCTCCCTATGGTGCGTGCCCATCCTGTAACGGCCTGGGTACTCGTATGGAGATTGATCCGGATCTGGTTGTACCTGACAAATCAAAAACATTGAGTGATGGGGCACTGGTCCCATGGGGCCAACTCAAAGACGGTTGGTACATTACACTCGCTAAAGGTGTACTGGAAAAACATGGACAAAAAATCAGCACACCCTTTCAAGATTTGCCGGAACAATGCCAGCATGAATTACTACATGGTACCGATGAACAAATCTCTTTTGACTATAAATCCCGTTCCGGAAATCATGAAGGTGTCTTTCGCCACAAGTATGAAGGTGTTATCCACAACCTTGAACGCCGTTATCACCAGACTGACTCTCAGGGTGTGCGAGAATGGATTGAAAAATTTATGAACGTTGTGCCCTGCCCCGAATGTGGTGGTGCCCGCTTGCGCAAAGAGGCACGCTCTGTCCGCATAGGCGAGATCTCTATTCAGGATGTCACCTCCATGTCCATCAAAGAGTCTGACGCGTTTTTCAACAATGTAAAACTGAATGAACGTGAAAAACAAATAGCTCACCAGATACTCAAAGAGATCCGTGAACGACTGGGATTTTTAAAAAACGTGGGACTCAATTATCTCACACTTGACAGAGCCTCAGGAACGCTTTCCGGCGGCGAAGCCCAGCGTATCCGCCTGGCAACACAGATCGGCTCTCAGCTTGTAGGTGTACTTTATATCCTGGACGAACCCAGCATAGGTCTTCACCAGCGAGACAATGCAAAACTGATAGATACGTTGACAAAACTACGCGATCTGGGAAATACAGTAATTGTCGTAGAACATGATCAGGAAACCATTGAATGTGCAGATTTTCTGGTTGATCTGGGTCCCGGTGCGGGTGAACATGGTGGTGAAATAGTTGCCATGGGAACCCCGGAACAGGTAACCAATGATCCCAATTCGATAACAGGTCAATATCTGTCCGGCCGCAAATGCATTCCTGTACCTGAGGAACGTCGTAAAAGCAATGGCCATTCTATCAAATTGCAGGGAGCAACGGGAAATAATTTAAAAAGTGTAGAACTCGAGATTCCCTTAGGTATATTCATAGCAATTACCGGTGTATCGGGAAGTGGTAAATCTTCACTTATAAATGAGACGCTTTATCGCGTTTTACAGAAACATTTTTACGGCAGCAAAACCAATCCCCTGCCATTCAAAAGCATTACCGGTCTGGAACATGTAGACAAGGTAATAGACATTGATCAATCACCCATTGGCAGAACTCCGCGCTCAAATCCTGCTACTTATACAGGTGTTTTCACCCATATCCGGGAGCTCTTTACTCAATTACCCGAATCAAAAATACATGGCTACAAGCCCGGTCGATTCAGCTTTAATGTTAAAGGCGGCAGGTGTGAAGCCTGTGAAGGTGATGGTATTTTAAAAATTGAAATGCACTTTTTGCCGGATGTATATGTAACCTGTGAAGTCTGTAAGGGCCATAGATACAATCGTGAAACTTTGGAAATCAAATATAAAGGTAAATCCATTGCAGACATTTTGGAAATGACTGTTTCACAGGCTCTCAATTTTTTCGACAAAATCCCCCCAATTCGTAATAAATTGCAAACCCTTTATGACGTGGGTTTGGGTTATATTAAATTAGGCCAGCAAGCCACTACTCTCTCTGGTGGTGAAGCCCAACGCGTAAAGCTTGCGACAGAATTGTCAAAAAGAAGCACCGGTAAAACGATTTATATTCTGGACGAACCCACAACCGGACTTCACTTTGAAGACATCAATATGCTGTTAAAAGTTTTAAATCGGCTTGTTGACAGAGGCAATACAGTCATTGTTATTGAACATCAAATGGATGTAATAAAAACAGCTGACCATATAATTGATCTGGGTCCGGAAGGTGGAGATGAGGGCGGACAGATTATTGCAACGGGTTCACCCGAAGCTGTTGCAGAAAATTCAAAATCATTTACCGGTCAGTATTTGAAAAAAGAAATGGAAAGAAACAGATGTAAAGAATCCTGAAATCTCTTGTTTTATTAACAAATTATTTTTTAATTACAAAATTGGTAATACGAAATAATATTCAATTTGTATTAAATCAAGAGTAATGATTATGTGGATGTTACCCTCTGTTATTGCAACGCTTTCTGGTTCACTCATTTTAACCCTTGTATTTTTCTATCTCTATTATAAATACAAATACTCTTTCCTTGGAATCTGGACCATCAGCTGGGCCATCTACTCAACCCGGTTCATTTTCGTAATTGTCTCCTTTTACAGCATGTTACCCATAGTTACACCTGTAATCCAGGCCATTATCCTCACAAGCAGCTTTTTCCTGTTATGGGGCACAATGGAATTCCTGAACAAAAATATACACAAATCCTGGTTTTATTTGTGGATGTTATTAATCCTTTGGATCATTTCAGCTACTCTATTGGGGATCTCTTTTACTAAACTCACCGTACCGATTTTTTTATTTGTAGCGGTTATATATTTCATTACAGCTTTTTATATCTACAAATCTAAACTTATTTCAGGGGGTTTAAAACAACTTATTGTTTACATCTTTATAATCTGGGGTTTTCATAAACTTGATTACCCTTTTCTCCGTAACGCAGAATGGTTTGCTCCCTGGGGTTTCCTGGTTGGAGCAATATTGGCGGTTCTGGCAGCAATGGGATTCCTCATCCTCTTTTTTGAACGTATGCATACAGAGTTTGAAAAAAATGAGCAAAAACTCTCACATATAATTCAAAACATGCCTGTAATGTTGAATGCACTTGATGAAGACCATAACTTTATTGCCTGGAATCGTGAATGTGAACAGATATCAGGTTATAAAGCAAATGAGATCATTAATAATGCCAACGCTTTCGAGTTACTTTATCCGGATGATGAATACAGAAAACAGCTCATGGATGGTCTCGAATTCAATATCTTTAATTACCGAAACTGGAAACTAGAGATAACCTGTAAAGATGGCAAAAAACGCCTCATTTCATGGTCGAACCAATCAGACGTTTTCCCAATCTCAGGTTGGCATACTTGGGCAGTTGGGCTTGATGTTACTGAATTACATGCAATGCAAAATGAGCTAAATTATCAAAAAGATTTTTATGAAAAAATTCTCGAAACCGTTCATGAAGGAATCTGGGTATCTGATGCAAATGACTATATCATTTATTCGAATACAGGTATGGCTAAAATAGCAGGAGTTTCCATAGATCAAATTACTGGCCAAAATATTCTTAAAGATTTTGAAGACAAGACAAATAGGGAATTTAAAAAACATTATCTTGAAGCAAAAAACACCCAAAAGCCGGTATTTTATGACATTGAGCTCGTTACACTTTCGAACA
Source organism: bacterium (assembly GCA_963693055.1). GTDB lineage: Bacteria > Zhuqueibacterota > Zhuqueibacteria > Residuimicrobiales > Krinioviventaceae. The sequence continues at coordinate 761,126 of OY843751.1, read as the reverse complement.
AGAGTTCTTTTCAATCGGGCTGGCTTATACCTTTACTAACCAACAATACCTTTAACGGGATGATTTGTACTATTCAGGACCTGACAGAGCATAAACAATTGCAAAAAATTATTTATGCCAGTCGTGAGCTCGTCATGAAACTAAGTGGAATAACAGACATTGACTCTGGACTTGAATTATTCTTAAAATCTATAATTCAACTATCAGATATGGATTCAGGGGGTATATATTTATTCGATTTTGAAACCGGTAATCTAAATTTGTTTAACAATATAGGTGTTGGAAAAGAATTTCAGGATAAAGTGAGTTTACTAGAATCTGACTCTCCCCTTCATAACATGCTCAATAATGGGAATGCATTATTTTCACATGTAAATACTATGCAAGAGCCCTTTAAAACTGTGCTCAAGAATGAAGGTATAAAATCCTTCAGTGTAATTCCAATCAAACACAAAGGTCAAACTCTTGGCAGCATACATCTTGCATCGCATCAATATGAGAACCTATCAGATTTCACGCAGCAAGTTATAGAAATACTCACAGCTCAAATTGGAGACACCATAGCCAGATTTGCTTTTGAAAAAACCTTGAAAGAAAGTGAGCTGCGGTTAAAATTTATGGTAGAAAACCTGCCATCAGGAGCTGTCTTTATTGAAGAACAAATGTTTTATTTAAATCCCAAAGCAAAAGATCTTATAGGTTACACAAATGAAGAAATATCCACAAAAACAGACTGGTTTATCAAAGTACACCCCCAGGATCATGGAAAACATTACAAACTCTACATGCAAGATCGAAATAAAAATTTTAACAGACCCTGTACAGTTCCAATAAATTGCAAAGACAAAACCGTTAAACAGATCGAGTTCATTGGCTATCGTCATGATCCATACGAGATATGGATCATGAATGATGTTACTGCAAGGGTCGAGGCTGAACAAAAGGTAAAAGACTCTTTAACTGAAAAAGAAGCTTTGTTAAAAGAGCTATATCACCGGACGAAAAACAATATGCAGGTCATTATATCTATGCTGGCTTTACAATCGGCATCTATAACCGACAAATCTTTAAAAACAATTTTCACGGAGACAGAAAACCGAATTTATTCAATGGCATTGGTACACCAGAAATTATATCAATCAGAAAACCTTGCCAGTATAAATATGGCAGACTATATCAGTGAATTAACACATGTGTTAATCAACAGCTATTCTATTTACACACCCAATGTTCATACCGAATTTAAACTGCAACCTATACCGGTAATTTTGGATATAGCGATCCCTTGCGGACTGCTGGTAAATGAGATAATCTCCAATGCATTTAAACACGCTTTTCCTGACAACATGTCAGGTACTATAACAATTGAATTCTTTCGGAACAAGAATAATACATTAGATCTTGTCATATCAGATAACGGAGTAGGGCTTATTGGCGATCTTGAACAGTTGGGTAAAAAATCGTTGGGAATACAGCTTATATATGCAATTGCTGAAAAACAGTTAAAAGGAAAGGCAGAGTTAACAAAACTCAATTCCGGATTAAAGTGGGCCATAACATTCAAAGACCGGCAGAATAAAACCACAACATAAAAAAAGCAACTCCCCCAGAGTTGCTTATAATTGAATTATATACTTGTAAATAACTATAAAGTGGGCCATACTCCCCAATAGTACAAATATATGAAAGATCCCATGAAAACCAAATTTTACAGGAAAAGGATTTGGCTTTTTGTATCCATAGATCACACCACCAATACTATACAACAAACCACCAACAAAAAGCCACAACATCCCCCCCACAGGCATTGCTTTATTCAAAGGCACCAAACCAATAACAACCATCCAGCCTAACAGAATATATAATGCCGTATAGAATTTTCGTGGGGCATGTATCCAGAAAATTGAAAAAAGGATTCCAACAATGGCCAATCCCCAAACAATTCCGAACAGACTCCAGCCCCAACCGCCGCGTAACGGTACAAGACAAATGGGTGTATAGGTTGCGGCAATTAAAAAATATATCATTACATGGTCCATAATCCGCCAGAACTTGATGCCCTTTTCTGATAAATTTAACCAGTGATACAATGAACTGAATGTATAAAGCAGCACCAGTCCGGTACCAAAAATAGTAAAAGATACCACATGCCACGCCGTTCCCTGCAAACTTGCGCGTACTACAAGTAATACTAAACCAGCAATAGACAATGCTGCACCCACAACATGAGTCAAACCAATATATAATTCGCGAACAGGTTTTGCCATAATCATCTCCTTAGGTATTAAAAATCGTTTTCTTTTTATCCAATTGTATAATCGTTTTATATTCCACTTTAATATCTGCATCTGCATTTGGTGTAAGCAGATCAATTACTTTAACAAATTTTAAATTCCGTTTTTGCCACAAGATATTTAATCTGCGGGCATAATGCGCCAACCCCACATCCTCCCATTTTGCATGAAAAAACTTGAACAATGTCTGCAAAGGTGAATAAAATGCGCGATGACTGTAAATTTGCATTTGCTGCAATTCTGACAGTGTCATATTTTTGGGTTTAAAAACTGCATGGTGCGCGTCATAAAGTGACCAGTCTTTGAACAATATCCGTCTTTCAGCGTCCAGCGTATTATAAAACTCTGATCCGGGTAACGGAGTTAGAATCAAAAATTGAGCGGACATGAGTTTTGCCTGTTTTGCAAATTTTACTGTATCCCGGGCGCTTTTAACAGTATCATGATCAAAGCCATAAACAAACATCCCATGTACATTGATCTTTTGCTTGCGCAACACCTTGACTGCTTTTAGCATATCACTTACGGTTTGCTTTTTCTTCATCTCTTCCAGACTATCAGGATTTACAGATTCAAATCCTATAAACAGGGTATGACAACCAGCTTGTTTCATCAATCGAACCAGGTCCAGGTCTCTGGCAATATCTACTCGCACCTGAGTTGACCATTTGAATTTAAATCCACGAGAGATCATTTCCCGTAACAATTCTTTAGTGCGTTTGGGATTCGCCGCAAAGTTATCATCGTAGAAAAATATAAAATTTTTACGGCTATCATACCTGGCCAACTGGTCCAGAATAGATTCATTTGAACGATAGCGGTATTTCTTTCCAAACATTCCGGTTACTGAGCAGAATGAACAATCAAACGGACAGCCACGAGACAACTGCATTGGGATAATCATTTTTCCCGCCACCCGGTTCATCTGTTTTTTAATCAAAGACAGATCCGCAAAAGGAATGACATCCAGATTTGCCACATGACAAGCGAACGGATTGTGAGCAGTTCCATATGGTGAATGATATGACAGGTTGGAAACCTGTGAAAAATCCATATCGCTTTCCCAGGCATCAACAAACTCCATCAAGGCCTGTTCTCCCTCTCCTCTAATAACAAAATCAGCATGATCAAGCGCTTCATCGGTTAAAAAAGTAACATGCGGGCCACCCATCAAAACCGTACCGCCCTCATCACGTACACGGTCTGCAATAGCATATGCCCGTGGCGCTGTTGAGGTAATGGTAGAAATGGCTACCAGCTCTGACTCTTTTAATAATTCAAAATCAATTTCCCGTTTTTCTTCAACAATTACATCAACCTGCCATCCTCTATCTTTCATCATGGCCCCCAAAATTAAACTGCCTAACCGGGGCAGTTTAAACATTGAAAAAATGTGTAAATTGGGTGCCTTGGGTTCAATAAAAGTGATCTTAGGCATTGTCTGCCCCCACTTCAGGTTCCTCTCGTTTTAAATTTTGGTTTTTTAACGCTGACAACTCTTTTTTCTTTTTCTTAACTAAATCTTCCCAGCGCTGTATACCCTGTTTCAGTAAACCTGTTTTATCCAGCAATCGGACAATTTCATCATCCATTACTTTTAGTTTTTCAGCAGTATCACTTTTCGGAAAAGTTGTAATCTCTTCCTGTATGATAATAAAATCTCTGAAATGATCGGATATAGTCTTGATCTCGTCCAGAGAATATCCAAACAATTGCAGATCCAAAATCAATTTACAGATATAGACATAATATTCCGCATACATGCGGAAACCACCTTCACTTCGCATATCAGCAATAAGAATTCCCTTGTCTTCCCAATGCTTCAAAGTGCGCGGACTTACATCCACTTTTTCAGCCAGTTGCCCAACCGTCAAAAACTGGCCTTTTTTGAGCTTGTTATTTGGCTTTTTATCCTTATTGGGTAACCCGATCTTTTTGATGATCTTTTGAATATCTTCCGGTTGATAACCCAAATCAATGAGCTTTTGAATGTCTTTGACCTGTTTTAATGTTTCATGTGAGTAAAATGCAACCTTTTCTTCGGTATATCCAATGGGTTTTATTAATTTCAATTTCTCCCATAGCTCAAGATCATCCTGCCCTGCCCCGGTGATCTCGATAAACTCTTTCAATAAATATGCTTTTGGCTCCATAGTGCACCTTCACGTATACTTTTAAGTAAAAATAACTACCAGTGAACGCATACGATTATACCAAATTAATTCATCATTGTCAAGCTATTTCAATTATATCTTTTAAAAATTTGCACACCAATATAATTCTGCTAAATTGGGATTGTTGTAAAACTTGCTTCATTTTCCATCAATCCAATGCAAATATTGCACTTTTCTCTTTTTTCACTTGACAGAATAGTCCCTCAAATCTATAAAAAACAACGACTTATCATTAATTATGTATGGCATAACATTTAATATTTTATTTGTCAGTGAATCTAATTAGAAAAAAAACAGACAAGCTTGTATCTCCATACATTAATTTTACTTGTTTTTTTACGGATACATGTTAATTTATTGAATAACCATTCATAAAGAAACATAATTGGGGCAATTATGGCATCTATTGGGGAAATGGAAACCATTGAAAGGATCAAAGCTCAGATTTTCTGTCTGGACAAGCAGATCAATCAGAAAAAGCTGACCATGGACGAGTCTATGGATCTGATTCCGGGATTCATACATCTCAATTCTTATACCGATATCTCTATAGTGAATGCCAACAATACAATGGCAAACCATTTTGAATTGACGGTCAAAGACATTCAGGACCTGGGATTAAATTTTCAGGCAACATATGTGCATCCCGGTTCCACAGAAATTGTTATCCCCCATTTACAGTCCTTCCTGCAGAGAAATGATTTCAGCGAAGTATTTAGCTTTTTCCAGGGATTTCGCAGAGATGCACAGTCCTCATATGAATGGTATTTCAGCACTTCAAAGATCAGAAAATCTGACGGTCTAATTCTCTCCATAACCAACCCCATTTCTTCATTTGGACATTTGAGCAAAAAAATTGCCCGGGTAATAGAAGAAGATATTTTTGTTCAAAAACATTTTCAACAATTCAGCCAGCTCACCAAACGCGAAAAAGAGATTCTAAAACTGATCGCGTTGGGGTATACCAGCCACGATATATCAGACAGGCTCTATATCTCCAAATTGACTGTAAAAACACACCGTCAAAACATAATGAAAAAACTGGATATTACCCGATTGGTTGATATTATTCAATATGCACAGGCGTTTGATTTAATTTAAAAAATACTCCCTAGGGAGTATTGATATATTTGAATTACATTTGTATACTCTTACTGTATCGGGCTTGTAAGACACCTTTAGGGGTAAGGGTTGAGACGGGGGGCCCGATTTTTTTCTTCTTGTACCACACTTTCATTTTTCATATATTTTATTTCAACAAATCACCAATCATTCTGTGGGGACATTCCATGAAAGTTTACAATTGCCTGTTTTTTGTCCTGTTTATGTCTTCGTTGTCATTGCTTGCAAGTACGGGTATCACTCAACCGGATTCTGTTTCAGAGTATGAAATAGATGCTATGCCTATTTCTCTCGATCTGGGTCTTGAACCGGGTCAAATGGTGTATCAATATGATGAATTAACCATATCATGTAGAATAAAAAATAACGGTACAAGTGCTATAGGTCCTGTACCGCTTGTACTATGTATTACTTTTCCTTCCAGAAATGGACAAACAGATACATTATATATCAAAAATGATCAATCTCCGCCCTTGTTGTCTGGTGATTCAAGCAGAGTTTTAAGTTTCAATTGGAAAGTAATAACTGATCTTGAAAAATTCATAATTTCTATAGAATCACTATATGGGGATGACCAAAATCCATATAACAATAAAATTGAAAAAAGTTTTTTATCACTTCCGGATGATGATGATGTCATTGAATGTTTCACACATCAAGACAACTCAATTAGTGGTTTACCAGTCTATACATCAACTGACAGTTTTTTTATAGACAATCAGGCAAAAAACTGGGTTGCAATAGACAGCACATATAAATCAGGACAAAATCATATTAATGCCTGGCATGTTGAAAAAAGTTATGACTATAATCCAATAAAATTTGTAATTGATAGAACCCTTGTAGATATTAATGACTATTCAAAAAGTCAAAACCCCCTTGTACAACATCAAAACGAAACACTTTTAAGCCCAATTTATGATTTAGAACCTATTCGTGATGGAGGTAGAGATATCTATTTGTTTTTCCACTCTAAAATAACAGGGACTGGCGGGCACGACTATCCATTTAATGCAAATGTTGAAATTACAACGGATAGTGGAAAAACCTGGAATACAATACGCTCTTTTACCAAGAAAGCACCATGTAACGAAAACAATATTGATCACGATAAATACTACACATTAGACATTGACTCGCTTGTAAAAGATAAAAATGATATACAACTCCGTTTTAGGTGGTTCAAGTCAATGGATACCTTTCAATCCGCTTCCTGGGAGATTGATACGATACTGTTAATGGGTAGACTTTGGTGTACATGTGATTGGGGTGTCAATTCTGGCACAAACATACCAGATCGTATTTTACAAAACTATCCCAACCCCTTTAATCCCCAAACCACTATTCAATACCGGGTAGAAAAAGACGCGCATACAAAATTGACTATTTATGATATTTTGGGAAGAGAGATCATTACCCTGGTTGACAAACAGCAAACAGCCGGTATTTATACAATCCCCTGGAACAGCGCAGATGCAAGCGGCAACCGTGTTCCGTCAGGAGTATATTTCTACAAACTGGTTTCTGGCAATCAATCTCAAATCAGGAAAATGACCCTGGTGCATTGATGGGGGAGGTCTCTATTCCCCAATCACACAGCTCTGTTTGAGGCCCTGACCCCACAGCATTTCAAACTCTCCGGCCTGAAAATTACCATTTGCCGGATGGCGTTTGCGCCGCACGCGGTCTGAATAAAAATGGTCACAGCGGGTACCGTTAATTCGCCAGTCACCCACATGACAACAGGCAATGGTTGCCCCTGTCAAGTTAGCATCAGACAAATCGGCTTTATCCAGATTGGTAGTGATCATAATTGCATTATATAATACTGCTTTTTGCAAATTGGCTTGCGAAAGCACTGCGTCATTCAACACCGCACCGTTCAGAGACGCACCATTTAAAGCAGCTTTTTTCAGGTTTGCTTTTTCAAGCACTGTATTTTCTAAATTGGCATATTGAAAATTGGCAGAAAACGCATTGGCCTCCCACAGTGCTGCACCTTCCAGGTCCGCACCTTCCAGATTCGCAGTTTCTAAATTGGCTTTACCAAGATTGCTTCCCCGCAAGTTTGCCATAAATAAATTTGCGCTTTGCAAATTTGCAAATTGCAGATCCATACCAGACAGATCCGCATCCTGCAAGTCCGGTACAATTGCAGGATTCTCGTGCCGCCAGTTATTCCAAATTTCCGTTCCCTTTTTCAATATTTCCACATGTTCGTTATTCATTTCAACATCCTTAAATTAAGTGACAACTTTAATTAGATGCGTATGAAACGATAAAGTTTTGTAAAAAAATGTATTTTTTTCAACATTACGTATTTTTCATATTTAATTATTATAATATATTGATTATATTTATTTTTCATGTTTTATAAAGAGAGTAGAGTTGTACAAAGTATTCATTCCCCTCAGCATATTCTTCATTACTACATTTTCCCACGCACTGGACATGGACCACCAATTCTGGGCTGGCTATGGATTTCAACATGATTTCAATGATTCCTGGAAATTACAAAGCGATGGAGAAAATCGTTTCCGCAATGACGCGTCAGAACAAAATTTTAAAAAAGTTAGCCTGGAACTGTCATATGCATTCAAATCCTGGCTGGATATTGGTGTGACCTACCAAAGAGGTTCCATTAAAGGTGCGGAATGGGTCCCGGAACAGAAACCGGTATTGAGATTGAATTTTAAATATGAACGTGGTCCCTGGGAAATATCAAATCAGCACAAATTTGAATACAGAGATCGCAAAGACAATTACAATATTCGCGTCTATAAAAATCGTACCCAGGTAGCAACGGATTATTATATTAGAGGCAAAGAGTTTTCATTCTATTTAAATGATGAAATCTTTTACAACGCAACAGACCATTACGTTAACATAAACCGTATACGTTTTGGAACAAAGTTTTATATCACCAACTATCTCAAACCGGATGTGGGGTTGGTTTTTCAATCCAGCAATCACCATACTTTTTGGGATTACCAGGCAGGCTTTGCCATAAAACTATGGATTGTTTTTTAATAAATATGGGAGGCAGCATGAAACTGAAATATTACATTATTTTAATATTCCTTATCCTTCCCCAATTCCTGTTTGCTGAAAACAAACCGGAACGTTTGGAATGGTTCCGCGATCTGGGCTTTGGTATGTTTATACACTGGGGTGTTGACAGTCAGATCGGAACTGTAATCAGCCACTCTATGGTTGGTGCCTCGGATGAGTATGTACAAAAGTTTATTAATGATCTCCCGGCCAATTTTAATCCGCAAAATTTCAATCCACAAGCATGGGCAAGGCTCGCTAAAACCGCAGGATTTAAATATGTGGTTTTCACAACCAAGCACCATTCCGGTTTTTGCATGTTTGACAGCAAAACAAATAATTTCAACATCATGCATACCCCATATGGTAAAGATATAACCGCAGAGATTGTCAAGGCCTTTCGGGATGCGGGCATTCAGGTAGGATTTTATTTTTCTCCGGATGATTTTTACGTTCTGCATCAGCAAGGCACGCTGATCAGCCGTCGCAGACCCGAGGTGCTGCCCCTGAATAATCCGGAATTAATGCAAACCAATAAAGCCCAGGTCAAAGAATTAATGACACAATATGGCCCCATCGACATAGTCTTTTTTGACGGACAGGAAAATGGTCTGGTAGATCTGACATGGGAGCTGCAGCCGGATGCAGTAATTACCCGCGGAGCAATGAATACACCTGAAATTGCGCCATCAACTAGTGCAAAACTCCCGAACATGACGGATATAGAGCCTTGGGAAGCATGCTTCACCCTGGGCACCTCCTGGCAATACAAACCCACCAATGAGAAATACATGAGCGCGAATGAGGTGATAAAAAATCTTATTGAAACCCGCGCCAAGGGCGGCAATATGTTGATGAATATTGGTCCCGACCCGGAGGGAGAGATCCCCATGGAACAGCAAAATATATTAAGAGAGGTGGGCCTGTGGATGTTTGTCAATGGAGAAGCCGTATATAATGTGTTACCCTGGAAAACAGCAAAATCAGACAGTCTCTGGTTTACCCGGCATAAAACAGAAAATACCGTTTATGCGTTTGTTACCGGTGCCCCCTGGAAATGGGGACAAGAAAAAACATTGTTACTGCCGGGAATTAAAATCAGTAACAATACTACCGTATCTATACTGGGACAAAATGACAAAGTTCTTGAGTACAATACCGAACGCATCCCCAAAACTACCTGGCAACAAATGACAGAAGGCTTGCAAATAACAGCTACACGGGCACAACGTCTTTATAATGACCGCACCTGGCCCAACCCTGTTGTTTTCAAGATAACAAATATTAAAGAATAAAAATTAAACCGGGAGCATTTACTCCCGGTTTTTTATTTCAACAGTCTTTTTGCTTAAATAATTAATATTATACTATTCAAGATTACATGGATACTGCCGGGGTAACGCTTAAAACGTCACAAACTTTAAACAGCGCTCAACATTAAACCAATTTTAACAGATTGCTTTGGTACCCCTTGCTTTGCCTGCATCCGACAAATATCATCTCTGTTGAAGCTGCGGCAATAGACATTTTCATAAATCCCCATTATACCAATAACAAAAATACAACACACCCGCTGAATATATCTAGGAAAAAAATTAACAATCCGAATTGACAATAATTGTGATTTAATTTTCTCATTCGGAATACAATACGTTCACAATCTGTTATAATCTTCCGGCCTGAAATGAATATGATTCATTCAAGGGTCCGGTCTAACCAGCTATTTGACATACATCATTTTATCAAGGAGAAAGAAATGAAAAAATTACTCATTTTTGCAGTATTCCTGACATTCACGGGTATTTGTTTTTCAGAAAATTTACCAGATGAGATTGAAAAGGAAATCTCCAAATATCTCAAAGCTTTATCATCCTCCAACAGAGAAGCTCAACTTGAAGCGCTTTCAAAATTGAATACCTATAAAACCTCTTATCCTCAAAAAAAGATGAAAGAATTTGATAATTTTATCAATTCAAAAGCAATGAAAGAGACAACTGATCTCTGGATCAAAAATTTATCACATGAATCCGCATGGATTCGCCACAGCACCTTGCATATATTGGTATTACTAAAATCTGATTGTCCACAGCTTGACATGAGCAAATTCAACAAGCCACTAGATAAAATGATCACCAATGATCCCTTATATCACCTCCAGGTAGATGCAAAGCTGGCCGAAATATACCTAAATGACTCTTTATTATCTTCATCAATAAAACTCAATGAAGACATGCTAATGGAAGGCGATGTTTTCACGTTTCTCCATTTAGAAATGGATAAAATGTTTGACAAACAAATGGCTGAAAATTTATAAGCCTGCTATATCCGCAAGGTGATTCCTTGCGGATATTTTTCTCTCAAATTTTAATGATAGTTGTTGAATTTTTCATTGCTGATTTTTATTTTAAAGATAATAAAATAGGAAACCAGCAATGGAAAATACCATACATCCCCCAATAACACGTGTACAAAGAATTATCAAACTGTCTCTTCAAGTTATTATACTATTAGGTCTGGTCATCTCTGCATTTCGCATGGACTGGTTCAATGTTTTGACAATTCTCAGCATTATGGCGCTGTCCATTACTCCCACATTGTTTGCCAAGCATTATCACCTGATCCTGCCGACAGAATTTGAACTGGTTACCATCCTGTTTATTTTTGCCTCCATGTTCCTGGGAGAGATCTTTGATTTTTATGAACGCTTTTGGTGGTGGGACCTGTTTCTGCATGGAACTTCCGGGGTGCTCTTGGGTGTTGTAGGACTTTTACTGGTCTGGATTTTAAACCACAATGCCAGAATAGACCTGGTGCTTGACCGTAAATTCATGTGTATTTTCGCATTCTCTTTTTCAGTGTCATTCGGGGCTCTGTGGGAGATTTTCGAATTTACCGTAGACAATCTATTCAACGGCAATATGCAGCGTGGCAGTTTGCATGATACCATGTGGGACTTGATTGTGGATTCTTCAGGAGCAATGTTTATGTCCCTGGCAGCATATCTGTATTACAAAACCGGACGTAAATCCCAGCTTGTACAATCCGTTCAAAACTTTTTAAAACTGAACACAAAATTTTTCCAGCGCAACCGTTTTGGCAAGTTGCAGGAGGATTGAAAAATCCTTAAATAATAATCTTTATTTTATTAAATCAGAAATCACACCCCGCTCGGCCACAGAACCAGTGATTTTCCATCCGCTTCGTAACCATAGTTCAGAAAAATCTCTGCCAGTTCATGCGTCGCTGCAGGGTAGCCATCAATTGTTTGAATTTCCAGCTTGCGTTTGGGACGATACATTTCCGGCAATTTCAAAAACAGTTTGAGCGCCTGGGCCAGTTCATCGGTATATTCCGATTTAAACTCGCTGCACAAAAATAATCGCGCACCGTAATTTTCTGAATACACAACGGGACGATCATCCACAAAAAACAAATGGTTCGACGGCAAACGTGTGACTGAAATGGATTTCCCCACTTTGTCTTTCAAGCCCCAATCAATGGTCCCGCCAAAGGGCAACGCAGGGTCCACAACTGTCAACAAGGCCGGACCGGTACTGATTTTTGCCTCTCCGGTTTGCAGAGATTCCAGTTTTCGTACCGCTTCGGGTAAAGCAAATTGAACACCGGACAACCCTTCAATAAAATATCCCCTTCTGATCTCTCCACTCCATTCCATACGCTTCAACGTCCGGAATATCCTATACCACGGCATCAGACCAATTTCACGACGATAAAACTCTTTGACCAGCACGCCATATCGCTGCAACAACAGCCGGGCCTGTTTTTCCGCGCGAGCATCATCCTCAAGCTCTTTGCCATGCACCGCAAATGCAGTGGTCAGCGTCCATCTGCCTTCGTATCGCGGTAAACGGGATCGGATCTCGTGCCGACTGGGTCGCTGTGTTCGCCTGCCATGCCGCGTAACTGGGCCGCGAGGAAATGCTGGCTTGATCTCGTCATGCCATCCCGATGACACTGTTTTTTCTTCGCTTTTAACTGTCCTGCCAATAATCCTTAGGAAACTGGAATAATGATCGCAACTCACCAATCCGCTCAAAGCCAGCTCGTACAATCCATTTTCCGTCTGCACCTGAGAAAGCCCGGATCCATCACAAATATCTTTGAAATGGCTGGCACCGTTATCCCGTAAAAACAAAAGTACGGTTTGCGCTTCTTCCCCTTTTATATCATCTGCTGTCTCTCGTATTTCCGCAGAGGCTTTTAAAATGCTGCCCTCTCCCCGGCTGGTATAACATACCCGGGTTTGGGTCCCCGCGCGTTCTTTCTGCGCCCGAATATGAATATCTCCGCTATTCATAAACGAATTTACAAAATCCACAAGAATGTCCACATGGTCCGTATCATTGATCAGTCTGCTGCGCAGAATATCACGCTCAAACACACCGGTTGGCAAATACAGTCCGCTGTATTGACGGACGATCTCGTCCACAGAGGTATCTGCTTTGTGGATACGGTGCCAGTTTAACAGAAACCGGTAAAACAGTTGCCGGTCACCTGGGCGCATAGCCTGGCGGCGGATGACAATAGCACGACGGTACAATTGCGCAAAATTGTGTCGGTCACAATAAAAAGTGCCAATTTCATTTTCAACCAACGCTCCACTTACCAGGGCCTTGTCTTTTACCAACGCATCAACTGCAATGATAACACATTCTTTGTTCAATCCGGTTTTCTCAACCACCTCATTTATTAAAACAGGCCCCCGTCCCCGAAACACTTTATTTACAATCCATTTACAATGCTCCGATTCCTGTGGATATTCATAATAGTTCTTTTCCTGGGTTGTGATCCAACCCTTATGAATTTGGAGTATTCGGTCCTGCTTTTGCAAATTCACAGTCCATTCATCAATGTCCATTGCAGACCGCTCAGCAAGTTCCGCATCTGTTAAAGGACCCAGCTTTTGGATAATTGAGAATAAATCTTCCGCATCTTTGGCCTTGCTGTCGGCAGCGGTATGCTGCCAACGGGATTCTGTCTCATCAATAATCTCTCGACTGACAATAGCAGGTATGACTTCTTTTTGCAGCACATCTGCCAGCAGATCACTGCTGATCTCTGCCGCAAATCCGGTTGTGCGGGTTTGATCATATTCATACATATACTCTGCCAATAGCCTGAACAATACTCCCGACGCCATTGGGGACGGAGAGGATGTATGCACCGTATGGACCTCTAAACTTTTATCATGTATAGCATTGACAACTTTTTTCATGCCTGCCACATCGAATACATCCTGTAAACAATCGCGCATAGTCTCGATGATAATGGGAAAATCCGGAAATTCCTGCACAACCTGCAGCAGATCAGATGCCCGCAAGCGCTGTAGCCAGAGCGGGATTCGCATATCCGTGCGAGAGCGCTGCAACAACAACGCACGGGTTGCATTGTGCCTGAACCGGATGGCAAACAGCGGTGTTGTGGGGATATAAGATGTTAAAATCTCTTCAGCTTCATCCGCCGTAATTTTCAACAGTGCCTCCATGTCCGGAGGTTCTGTCACGTCCAGCAAACGGATCAATATGCTGTCGTCATCATAGGAATATTGAACCTGCACATCAAAACGCTTTTCAAGAACTGCGCAAAGGACCGTTGCCCAGGCACCCAACACTTTACCGCCATAGGGACCATGGATCACCACTTGCGGCTCACCTACAGAGTCCCTGAAATATTCTACCACAATACGTTTATCCGTGGGCAGCTTACCGGTCTGCTCAAACTGCCGTTTCAGATAATCCAATACATTTTCAGCAGTTTCCGCATCCAGATCAAAATCATGTGCCAGTTCGTCCGGCTTTTTCAAATAACTCAATACCTGTTCACGCCATGAACCAATTTTGGCACTGGTTTCAAAATCTCTGTAAAGCGGCTCGCTCTTCCAAAATGGAGAACGCGGTGTGGGCGAACCCAATGGAGATACAATGATCCTGTCTTTGGTGATCTCGTTAATGCGCCACTCGTTATTGCCCAAAAAGAACACATCGCCCACACGTGATTCAAAGGCAAATTCTTCTTCCATTTCACCAATGCGGGTGCCGCTGTCCTGCAAATACACACCATAATAAGCACGGTCCGCAATGGTCCCACCGTTCATCACAGCCGTCAGTCGCGATCCCCTGCGGGTGATGAGCCTGTCATTGACCGTGTCCCAGGTCAGACGCGGCTGCAAGGCCCGTAGCTCTGTATGCCCAAACCTGCCGTTAAGCATGTCCACAATATTGTTAAAAACCGTTTCAGTCAAATTGCGATAGCTGTAACTGCCCCGCAGCAATCGATATAAATCCATCCGCTGCCACTCGCGCATGGATACCTCGGCAACAATCTGCTGCGCAAGCACATCCAGACCGTTTTCCGGAATGTGGGTTTCCTCGATCTCGCCTTCACGCATAAAACGAATAAACGCAACCGCGTCATCCAGATCAGACTGATATAATGGGATAATTCGCCCCTTGCTGGTTGCGGAGAGCAAGTGACCGCTGCGCCCAACGCGCTGTAACGTGGATGCAACGGTCTTGGGGGTCTCAACCTGTACTACCAGGTCAATACTGCCAATATCAATTCCCAGTTCCAATGATGAGGTTGCAATCACCGCGGGGATCTCGCCCTTTTTTAACGTGCTTTCAATCTCGTAACGCATCTCGCGTGAAATGCTGCCGTGATGGGCTAATGCCATGGGGCCATCTGCCCCTCCCGTGTTCTCTGCATGTTTTTCATTGATCTGCCGGGCTATTTTCTCGGCCTGGGCACGCATATTGACAAATACCAGGGTGGTTTCATGCGCCAGTATCATATTGTATAGCGTATCAATTAATGAAGGCCAAATGGTAGAATCCGGTAAATCGTTAAAATCCTTGACCGGAGAGATTACTTTTAAATCCAGTTCTTTGCGCTGGCCGCAATCTACAATGGTTACGGGTCTGGGTACAAAGGAATCCGTTCCCGGGTTGTATACCTGTCCGCCCAAAAACGCTGCAATGCGCTCTAACGGACGCTGTGTTGCAGACAATCCAATTCGCACCGGCGGTGTTTTGCACAAGGCTTCCAAACGCTCAAGGGACAAGCTCAGGTGTGTTCCACGTTTATTATTGCTGAGGGAGTGTATCTCGTCAATGATGACATATTTAAGGTTGCCAAACATCTCTCTGCCCCGTTCAGATGTCAGCAGCAGGTAAAGCGATTCCGGTGTGGTAATCAGTATGTGAGGTGGTTTCTTGACCATGGATTGCCGTACATGTGAGGGTGTGTCTCCGGTACGAACCGCTGTGCGGATATCCGGAGGTTCCAGTCCCTTTTCAAGTGCGGTTTCACGAATGCCGGACAAGGGGACCTGAAGATTGGCATGAATATCATTATTCAGCGCTTTCAAGGGAGAGATATACAATGTGTGTACCCCGTCCCGATTAGCGGCAAAATCTGAACGATCACGCTCTAATCCCTTGCGGAACACATTGTCTATACACCATAAAAACGAGGCCAGGGTTTTACCCGAACCTGTTGGGGCCAGAATCAGGGTATGATTGCCGGATGCAATGGCAGGCCAACCCTGTACCTGGGGCGGACTCGGTCCCGAAAACGATTTACGGAACCATTCCGCAACAACCGGATGAAAATCATCCAGGATGTCAAAACTCTTGTTCATTATCTGTGAAAGCTCTTGCCGATAAATTTTAACGCATCTGCAATACCGGTGCGCCAATAGGTCCAGTTGTGCGAACCGTCTCTTACCCTAAACTCGTGCGGAATTTCACGATCTTTGAGTGTTAAATGCAATTCACAATTACCACGTATTAGGAAATCATCATCTCCGCAATCCACATAATAGCGCACACTTTTCAAGGATTCTACCGGCAGGGTTTTAGCAAGTTCCAAAGGATTGTTATCCTTCCAATACGCAGTCAAACGTTTGTCGCTGTTATGACTGTCACTAAACAAGTTTTGAAAATAATGAGAATATGTTTTGGTTTCCATATCTACCATTTCTGCATCGGTAAAAACACCGGCACTGAACGGAGCGCAAGCCGCAAACATATCGGGATGGTGCATGGCATACAATAGCGATCCAAATCCACCCATTGACAGCCCGCAAACACCGCGATACTCTTTTTTCGCACGAATACGATAAATGGATTCTACGTAGGGTATCAATTCTTCAAAAAACATATCTTCATAACGATCCTTGCCGGCAATGTCATTGGCATACCAGGTTATTTTTGCATCGGGCATAACAATGATCATGGCTGGTATTTCGCGGTTGGCAATGGCCTCATCCGCTGCCATATGCACTTGACCAAACTGCACCCAGGCGGTTTCATTATCGCTGTATCCATGCAGCAGATAAACAACCGGATACGCCCGGCTCGAATAATCATAATCCGGTGGTAAATACACAGAAAAATTCACATCGTAACCCACAATTTCACTTTTCATCTTTAATCCTTCAACCACTTTGCCATGTGGAATCGCAAACAGTTGACAGAACGCCGCCAATATCAAAATCACAGTTAATCGTACTTGCATCTATTCTTCTCCTTCTATATCAAAACTTTCGAATGTCCGTTTCTCCCGGTTCTTTCTTACACCCGGAAGTATATGGATTTCATTATGCATGGATATATACACACCCGGTTTCAAGAGCGAGCACGCCATAAGCGCTTCGGTAAAATTCTGGATTGCATCGGAATTCTCGAATCCAAATGGACGCATGGCGCCTGTAAACACCACCGGTACATGCAGCTCACGAATATTGTCGTAAATATACTGCGCTGTTACCGCCATGGTATCCGTACCGTGCAAGATCACTATAGGCCTGTCCTGAAACAGGTATGATTCGACAGATTTTAATATAGCCTGCCGGTCCTTGTCTGTCATTTCCAGCGAATCTTTGCACAACAGCTCCTGCTGGTTGATACGGGTATAGGGCAGCCTGATCTTTTTCATCATGGAACGCAATTGAGAATGCCGGTTCATCAATATGCCGGTTTCCTCATCATAGGTTTTTTCTATAGTACCGCCGGTTGTAATGACGATAATATCTTTCATTCATTAGACTCCTGTTTTTTGCACAATTTAAGACTTATCTTAAAATAAACAAGGAAATTCATAAAAATTATGAACTTGGTCGATTTTCCTTGACAAGATGCTCTGTTTTTTGTAGTTTATACAAGACAAACCGGGTTTACAAGAATTCTTGTGACCCGGTTTGTTTTTTTATATTTTTCGAAATTGATTTTTTTAAAAATAAACAACCGGGTGTAAACAAAAAGGAATCTAATATGAAGGCTATGTATTTATCTCAGGAACAATTTGATAAATTGAAAGCCGAGCTTGACCAAATGAAACGTGTTGACCGCAGAGAGGTCATTCAGGCTATTTCTGACGCACGTGATCATGGAGATTTAAAAGAAAATGCCGAATACGCGGCCGCCAAAGAAAAACAGGCCCTGATTGAAGGTAAAATTGCTCGTCTTGAAGAAACATTGTCCCGCGCGCGGGTTTTAACCGAAGAAATGATGAGCAACAGCCGCGTTCTTGTTGGCTGTACGGTCAAACTGATTGAAGCCGGTACAGATGAAGAGATTGTATACCAGCTTGTTCCCACTGCCGAGTTTAACAGCTCTGATCTGGATGCCATTTCCGTAGATTCTCCGGTAGGCAAAGCACTCATCGGTAAAGAGGTTGGCGATGTAGTGGAAATCAAAATACCCGCCGGTAAAATTGAATACAAAGTTGTGGATATTGAATTTTGAAATGGGGATTTGACGAAATGAACCGGCACCCCAATTTACAGGACCGCAAGCAAAGCGCCCTGTTGGTTATCGATATTCAGGAGCGCATTGCACAGGTCATGCAACAGCGTCAGGCTGTAATTGACCGTACCTCCCTGTTGATACAAGGCTTTGACATTCTCAATCTGCCTGTATTTTTTACCGAACAATATCCGAAAGGCTTGGGACCCACAGAACCTGCCCTGCGTAAACTGATGGGTGACCGAAAAGCCTATGAAAAAAGTACGTTTTCTGTCTGCGGACAACACGACCTGGTACGTGACATTGAGAGTCAGGGAATTCACCAGATCGTTGTTGCCGGTATAGAAACACATGTCTGCGTTATGCAGTCCGCACTGGAATTGAAATATTTTGGAATGCAGGTGGCCGTTTGCGCAGACGCGGTAACCTCGCGCAAACCCCTCGATCATGACACGGCCCTCGACCGTATGCGCCAGCAGAAAATAACGGTAACCACCGCCGAAATGGCATTGTTTGAACTGCTCTACACCTCGGGCACTGACGAGTTTAAACAGATTTCAAAACTCATCAAATAACCACTTTTCCCCAATATAAATTGATCGAGATGCAGATTCCTGCATCTCGGAATATATGTATGGGACATCCGTCACGCGGAATCATCATTACACGATAAAGCATTTTTCATGCTCTTTCGTAGGCAGATAAAAAATTGCGTGATTTAAAATTTCATTTTCCCCAAATCGATACCCACAGTCAAATAAAGCGTGTTCATTTTTTCATTGATCTCGATATAGTTTACAGTATGGAGCGTATAATTCAATGAATACACATAACGGGCCTGGAACGTCAAAACCAATACATCCATTGAAAAGCCAAAAAGCAATCCAAACCCTCTATTTTCAAAAATATAATACTTGTCCCGATCAGGATAAAGCGTGTAATCATATACTTGAGGCTCATTTTCATCTCGCAGCCCGACTGAATATGGCATACTCATATCAGCCCCATCCGTAATATTCTGGCTGTATTGGAGGCCAGACAAAACATTAAAATGTAACTGTTTTGTAAAAGGTATATTATATTTCAAGATGATAGGTATATCAATCGAGCCCACAGAGCAATTTATATCATACACAGTGTTATACCGGGTGGATTCAAATGCGCCCTGAATATGTTTACTTTTTAATTTTGCGTCCTTATTCGTTAAAAACAATTCAACTGCAAGGCTTGTCCGTTGGAACGTTTTCAAATTATAGCCAACACCAATACAACTGCTAAACGAACTCTTGCTTGCCTCATCCTGAAATGAAGACAGATTCTGCCCCAAATAAATATACATATTGGAAAAGGGAGATGCGCCAATCTGACCAGCCAACAAAACACAAATGCATATCAACAGCTTGAATTTCATCTATTGGGTTCCTCTATTTATATATTATTTGCGGGATAATTCCTCAATGACCACCCATGTCAATTTAAAAAAATCCAATCAATTTACAAATAATAATATCAATTCCGTGGTTGGCATGATTAAATCCAAAAGACTATTGGGGAACGAGTTCAATATTCAATGAATCTTTACTCAGCACGGAACGCCTGTCCCGGACATTGATATTTTAAACGCTAACTATAAACATGCTCACGATCATACATTTGATGTAAAACAAAAACCATATCGATTTTAGCCTCGTATGCAAACACCCAAAAATTGCCCACCTGACGGTGGACACACAGTCCATAAACGGACTGTACTCCTTTTATTGGCCCGATTTAAATTACTATCCCAGAACAAATGTGTCAATTAATTTCAAATCAATTACTCTCCCACAACGCCACGCCCAGCAATATCTGGTATTGCCAGTATCCCCAATCGTCTCCGCGGGTCTCAAACAGTCCCATACTGCCGCGGGAAGCACGCAATTCAAAACGGACTGGTAGCCGCTTGTCATAAAACTGTTTCCCCAGACCGAATTCGAGAAAACTATCAAATTTATTATAAACTATTCTTTCATAGGTATCATAACCAATTTCAGTTTTTCGATAGTTTTCAAAATTATAGCGCAATGACATTCCCAAATTAATATATATACCATTGGTTTTAGTAAATTTCAGCATTACCGGAACAGACAATAACCGTTTTCTCCTTGTTGCATCTACCCACCACTCACAGGAACACGGATAGCCATATTTTGATACATATTCGGCATAGTTTAACTCGGAAAGCACTGTCAATTGTTTATAAAACGGCCATTCTCCATACAATCCAACAGAATAGTTTATTGGGTATGAATACATTTCCGGTTCATAGTCCTTAAAGGTATGGCGCTCTGCATTGGCCCCGCCTATCACTCCCAATTCCATTGATCTTGCATGAGTGCAAAATAAAATCAGCACAATAATCACATAAAAGCCAGACTGCTTTTTCATAAATTCCCCTCTGTTATGCAGGTAATATGGATTTTTAAAATATCCCATGGTGTTTGGTCAAAATATTAACGTACAACTTTTTACCCAGGTTCCCATGTTTGGTAATTATTCATAAAAGCCATATGCATAAATTTTAAAAATTTTAACCTCATATTTCATTCTTTTTCTCCTCAAAATCCTTTACTTTTCCCGTATTTTTTTTTAATTTGAACCAGAGGGTGGCTTTATTTCATTAGGAGAAATTTACTTTTTTCAGTATCTTGGGACATTCCCAACAATTGAACGATAAATATGACAGCATTGATCTCAAAAAAATTCTCTTTCAAACGGATTGCAATCCTGGTATGTTTGCTATTCATACAGTGCAATGCTCCACGCGAAAATCCCTTTGATCCCGAAAATCCGGATAATGACCTGGGTGAGATCACAGGTACTGTCAAAACCCTGAGCGTTCCACCCGCTCCCCTTGACAATGCAAGTGTTTACTGGGCAACTGACAATGTACTGGTAAAAACCAACAAGTTTGGGAAATTCAACATTTGCAACATATTGCCTCGCCAGGGCAATCTGGTTTTCACCAAAGACGGGTACATGCCGGATACGGTGAGTGTCTCCTGGTCCGCTGATGGTCGCTATGATATTGATGTGAATTTAAACGCCTTTCCGCAAACTGACAGCCTTATTTTTTACACAAAGGTAGTCAACTCGTTCCCGGCAATTCAGGATATGTCTTTAATCGTTTCCGTTGGAATAACAGACCAGGACAATGATATTGATTCCATCTACATCCAAAATGACTATTGGGGGCTAAAAAGACAATTAACATACGATCACTCTATACGTTTGTTTGAAGACGAATTTATAGCGTCTGATTTAAATGTAGGCTCTATTCGTCAGATCGTTGGCTATACCTTTGGCGTTTATGTCAAAGACAGATACAACCATACTATACATTTGGGTAATGGCAGGGCCATTCGCACCATTCTGGATCAGATTACCATGACAAGTCCAACCGCAAACAAAGAGGTGGGGAAAAATCCATTGCTAGAATGGGAACTTTTTGAGCCCGGCTTTGACTTTCAGCTCAACATAGAAGTTTATAAATACGATTTTGAAAGAACACTCGTCTGGTCAAAATCCAATATCTCTTCAGACAGTACATCTGTACTGATCGATCAGGCATTACCTGAAGGTGACTATTATTGGTGGATCTGGTGTGTAGATCCGTTTCAAAACCAGTCCCGTTCAAAACCCGCATCTTTTACGGTGGTATACTAATGACAAATACAATGAATACACAACCCGATCTTGGAAAATTAGGACAAATACACAAAGACCAGTTTGACGCGCTGTATCAAATCAGCCAGTTATTAAATGGTTCCGAAGTACAGGAAAATCTTACGTCAGATGTTCTGGATCTGGTTGTTAAAGTAATGAATGCAGAGCGCGCACTGATTGCGCAATATGATCACTCGTCAGAATCTTTTCGTTGCATTGCAGCTCGTAACCTTGCCCAGCAGGATATCCATGATCTATCAGAATTTTCTTCCGGAATTTTAAACAAGGTACTAGACAGCAAGAAATCCTGTTTATATCACGATGTGCAAAGCAACCCCAGTATATCCCAGTTTGAAAGCATACAAATTCATAAAATACAGTCTGTTATAGGCGTCCCCATCATGCTAAATAATTCGCTTTGGGGCGTAATTGTGGCAGACAGTCAGGCAGACCGGAAAAACTTTACCGAAGAAAATTTACAGTTTCTGGAATTTCTTGCCAACCTGGTTTCCCTCTCGCTGGAAAAACTTGAAAAAATGGAAAACCTGAGCGACGAAAACCGACTGCTCAAAAAACAGGTAGAGGCCTTTACCGAGATACCCAATATGATTGGCAAAAGTAAAGAGATCCAAAAATCCGCCAATCTCATCCATCGGGTTGCAGCTACCGATGCAACAGTATTGTTAATGGGTGAAAGCGGCACCGGTAAAGATCTGGCAGCGCGGGCCATTCATACACTCAGCAAACGCAAAAACAAACCCTATATAGCCCAGTTCTGTGGTTCCATTCCAGACACCCTGTTGGAAAGTGAGCTATTTGGGTACAAAAAAGGCGCATTCTCTGGAGCAACTACCGATAAAAAAGGGCTGTTTGAAGTCGCAACCGGTGGTACATTCTTTCTGGACGAGATTGGAGACATCTCCATGTCTACACAGGCCAAGCTGCTGCGAGTCATCCAGAACCAGGAAATCATTCGCGTGGGCGACACCCAGGTTAAAAAAGTAGATGTGCGCATTATTGCCGCAACCAACCGTGACCTCAAACAATTTGTATCACAGGGTAAATTCAGACAAGACCTGTTCTACCGGCTCAATGTTTTTCCAATCGTATTACCTCCTTTGCGTGAGCGCAGAACAGATATTGCGTTATTGGCATCGCATCTGATCAGTAAACATACGGACAAAAAAATCCATATCTCTGCTAAAACGCTGCAAAAGCTTGAAAGCTACAACTGGCCCGGCAATGTTCGCCAGCTTGAAAACATATTACAGCGCGCGCTCATCATGTGTGACGGTTCAGAGCTGCAGCCAGACCATATCATTTTTGAAGATGATAACCAACTCACCGATTTTTCGGGTAGCATTAAAGATTTTGAAAAGCTTTTGCTGCTTAAACGCTTGCAAGAATATGACGACAACCGCACACAAACCGCCAAATCTTTGGGAGTATCCGTACGGTGGGTACAGATGAAATTAAAAGAAATAGAAGAACAGCAGGACATATAATACGAATCACCACATGCCAGATCAACAGAATGACATATTGTTTGAAAAATTTCAGGTATTGTCCTGCGTCAAAAAAGACAGCAATACCGGAATCTATATAGCAGACCATATTTATCTGGGAAAAAAGATATTTCTAAAAACCCTGAATCAGGAAAATCTGGCAAATCCTGCAATTCTTGATCGATTTCGTCGCGAGGCACGTCTGCTTGCCCGACTTGAACATCCCAATATTATCCGCGTTTTTGATTTTGGCACATACCAAAACTGGTTCTACATCTCTTTTGAATATTTCCCCAGTCAGGACCTTCGCAAGGTTTTGCGCAAGGGAGATTTGACACCGCAAGATAAGGAAAATATCTTTATCGGTATCCTACGCGGTTTGGATGCCGCGCACCGGTTAAATATCATCCACCGGGATATAAAACCGGAAAATGTTCTGGTAGATGATTCCGGCAAAATCAAGATTGCAGATTTTGGTCTGGCATTAGTCAAAGATGAACCTCACGCCACGCAGCAGGAATCCATTGTGGGCACACCGGGTTACATGTCTCCGGAACAGATACGCGGCGAGTCACTTACGCCATCTACTGATCTGTTTTCACTCGGCATCCTCGGTTACGAACTCATTACCGGCAAAAATCCATTTCTGGGTCAAGACGCCGGTGAAACGCTAAACAATATTATCAGCAATGCCTGTACTCCTGAGCTGGGTCCCGTTGCAGATATTGCAGACGATTTTCGCCACAATGTGGTCCGCTTATTAAACAAAGCTGCCGCAAACAGACCGGGTTCTGCTCAAGAGGTCCTACAAGCTATGGACCATGAACCGGTCAAGGCAGTGCCGGTCGCTGCACCGCTCCCACCTAAAATCAGCAACAGTTATCGGCTTGTTATTATTATAATGATTATCGTGTCCATATCTTCTTTTATCTTTTTGTGGCAGCAGAAAAGCAATCGTCCCAATAGCACAAATGAGTTGGTACAAAACCAGACAACACCACAAACCACCATCAATCCGGATAGTACAGAGATAAATCAGGATTCTTTGACTAAAACGCCTGACGCATTAACCGTTCAACCGGCAGATATTGCACCCCAAAGCATATCTACCAGCACTCCAAAGAACACACATGAAACAGAGACAGTAACGGAAACATCAAACCTTCCCGGCAGTATTGAAATTCAATGCAGTCCCTGGGCCCAGGTTTGGATAGATTCTAAATATATAGATACCACTCCTCTCGAGGATGATATATCCATATTGCCGGGACAGCATACACTTGTACTGAAACATCCCGAATACCCGGATTATGAACAAATAATTAAAATAGAACCCCAAATTAAAAGAACTATTGCTATTGATCTTGACACCCTTTGCGGATATTTTCAATGCAAGCTCTATCCCTGGGGTGATGTTTATATCAATGATAAATACATTGGCCAGACGCCATTGCAAGACTATGCCCGTCTTGCTCCTGGCACGCATACGCTTACATTAAAAAATAACAATTACCAATCCGTACAGGAAATCATTCACATTGCAAAAAAGGAAACCTTGATCTATCAACTCAATTTTGAACATCTCGTAACCGGAAATTAAAACGCAATTGCGGTATAGTTTTTGTACGAGTTGATATAAAAGTTAATGGTGTTATGAAACGATATACTAGAACAATTTTAAAACTCTTGCTGCTAATGATAGCAGTTGTGGCAAACCCGGCAGCATCCAATACAAACGGTTGGATCGTTGAGGGTGAAATGCCATTTCCGGTTTATAATGGCCAGGCCCTGATTATTGATTCCAAAATTGTGATTTTGGGCGGCAACTCGGCTACCACCGGACTCCCCACAGATACAATACAGGTTTACAATCCTGTTGATGAATCATGGACTATTACAGGACACCTGGAATTCCCTCGCTCAGGATTTGTCGCGGATACCTATCACAATGATATTATTGCATTTGGGGGTACTGCAGGAGACACGGCAAAGATCGAAAATTTTGAAAAAATTCAATATTCCGACTATACCTCGTCCCGGATCAGCTTTGATGATACTACAAACAGGGTAAATTCAGCAGGTGCGGTTTATGGAGATATTTTATACATATTGGGCGGATATCCGGGAAAAGTTGAAACTGACAATCCCATTCCCTATGTTGTAAAATATAACCTGGCAAGCAAAAGCACATCCCCCCTTTCTTTTGCATATAGCAATATTGACGCGCAGACTCCTTATCACCAAATGGTCGCAATAATCAATCAGGATATGTTTATTTTTGGTGGCGTTTTTTTCGTACCTACGAAAAGAGTGTACAAATTTAATCTGCTAGAAGAAAGCTATGAACGAATTTATCCTGACATGGCAGACGCAAGAGCAGGTGGCGCAGCTGTTACCGGCCTCGATCAAAGCATCTATCTGATTGGTGGATTTAACGAAACATTAACTGCAATGGACACTGTAGAAGTGTATTCCTTAACTCAATTTGGTTACGCTTCAGAAAAGAGTTCTGTTTTAAACTATGCCAGAAAAGAATGTATGGCCGTCAATTTCGACAATACGATCTATGTCTTTGGTGGACTGAACAGTGAAGACAAGGCTGTTCCCTTTATTGAAAAACTGAATCTGGATGGAAATACCACCCAAATTGATGATGAATCTAAATCCGTCTCGAGCATGGTTCTGAATAACAACTTTCCCAATCCGTTTAATAGCAATACATTGATATCTTTTGAACTCGCAAAACCTCAAAATACCCGTCTGTTAGTATACAATACACGCGGCATGTTGGTAAAAACGCTGATAAGCAGTAACTTGGGGACAGGATATCATCAAATAACCTGGGACGGTACAGACGACAATAATGCACCTGTCAGCAGTGATGTATACTTTTACCAATTGATTACAGAATATGGCACAGAAATAAAAAAAATGGTGTTGATAAAATGAGGATTTTTAAAGGGGTTTTTATCATACTATTCATTTATTTATCAATTGCCTCTGGTCAAAATGGCAATGCAAAAATTGATATCATTCAACAAAATTTCAAATCTTTTGAATATGCAAAGGCCATTGAGAATTCAGACCAGTTACTTCGCCATAAAGACAAGTTATCTCAGGAACAGATCATAGCAGTGTATCAGTTACGCGCGCAATCTCATTACGCATTAATGCATATGGATCAGGCCTTGAAAGATTTTAAATCTATTCTTTTAATCGATCCTGAATTTACGCTCGACCCCAAAACAATTTCACCCAAAATTATAACCTTTTTTAATGAAATTAAAAATATGCAAATACAGGAACAGGAAAAAGAGCCAGAACCTGTCAAAACCACAATACAAACCATAACTAAAACCGATACCCTGGTTAAATGGATCAACAATTCAAGCCAGATAACCAGCTGCCTCAAAAGATCGCTGATTTTACCGGGTTGGGGGCACATTCATAATGGTCAAAAGAAAAAGGGGTGGCTGCTTTTAGGAGCTAACGCTCTGACATTTTCAGCAGCAGTTTTCTCTATACAGGATTGCAGCAAAGCACGCAAAGACTATATTTCAGAAACAAATCCGGATCTTATTCAGGATCAATACAATACCTACAACTCGGCCTACAAAAACCGAAATATTCTCATATCTGTGTACGCAGCATGCTGGTTGTATACACAATCTGATTTACTATGGTTTACGGATTTTTCAAAACCCAACCAGAACTTTAGTCTTTTACCAGAAATCAGCCCAGAGGGAAATTCTCAAATCACTTTAAGCTACAAATGGTAACACTCTGAAAAAAATAAACAACTATGCAAATTTTTCGCACCAAATAATCTATAATCAAAAAACAGCTTGACCGGGCGGCCTGTTGGGGGCAAGACAGTAAAACCAAACTCAATAAAAACAAGAGATTACAATACAGCACAACTCTGTTAAACATTTGATATTCAAGTTACTGTGGCATTGTTGTTGAAGGAGTCAGGTAATAATATATTAGGGGAAAACCAACGTGGAGGAGAAACATGAAAAAAGGGTTAACGTTTGTATTCATATTGTTGGCTTGCCAGGTATTTGCATTGAACAAAGCGGATTATGATATAATCCCTCAACTTGCTAAAAGCTCAACCACAAACAATAAAATCGAATCTTATGGTAAGCTTGATCTTTTAAAAAAGTTTACCGAGATAAGCATGCTCAGCGGCGGCTATTTCACTATTGGAACCCATGAGGGTTTTGAGGAAACATCTTTTGACGACAAACAAACCCTCACTTTTGGACATCCCTATGCCATGACATCCTTTCCTTTACTCAGCATAGACCAATCTCAGGGACGCATGGATGAGCTTTATCCTACAACAAGGGATTTATCCCCTTCAAAAACCGATAGCTCGCTATTTATTAACTTTATTAATGAAAGCAATATTGAAATACTCTTTGAAATGGTCGCACATAATGATGGTATTACCACACAATTCAACCTGACCTACATAAATCATGATACCGAAAGTCATGAGCTTGGGGGTGGATTGGTTATTGATCCTGCACTCTCGCGCTATGGAGATGGATATATTAAAGACAAGACCAACGAGTTGGGCAGCATAGCCGGACAATTTTTTGAAATATCCGAGCATAATGGCCCAGTAAGAGGTATGCGAATGGGCTTGCACCTTGACGATCCTAATGCAACGGTAAATACCGTCAATTGGGAACGCATATTTGAAAATCCCTACGCGGAAATTTATGAACAGGTACTTTATGATGCTGCTTTGGAAATTCTTTGGCAAGATAAAACATTAATCAGCGGAGATACATTAACCCAAACCGCATACCTGGAATTGCTTCCCCCTGATTTTGGGTCTTCCGTATTTTTACGCTGGGATTGCCCCAATCATTTTATCCTGAGTAACAATGTCATGTTTCCGCAGGATTTCACCAGCACGGTAGAATTATTGAACACCAATCAATATATTACCGCACCCAACATCAACATCCTGCTCGATAATCCCTATGAAATATATGGCAATAATGAAAGCTATCAAACCACACTTGCGGGTGAACGTTCATTTATGTCACTTGCACTCCATACACGGGAGATATATGAAGAAAAGATCGTCAAGATCAGACTTATTGCAAGTGAAGGCGGCACAGTACTCGACAGCCTTTCAAGGTATGTTAAAATACCCGCTACTCCCGTTTCCGATACTGGTTTGGATATATCCATAGATTCACTCATAACCAACAACTATCCGGACTTGCAAATAGTATTTTCAGGTCAAATAGAAGAAACCGGGCAAAAGCTGCTCAATCTTCGTCCTGAAAATGTATTTTTATATGAAAACGATCAACGTATAGAACAAATCAGCTTGCTGAAAGATACTACCGGTGGAGTTAACGCTGCTGATATTATATTTGTTCTTGATGTAACCGGAAGCATGGGCGATGAAATTGCCGGTGTGAAAAATAATATCATAGAATTTGCAGACAGCCTTTTAGAGAGGGGTATTGATTATCAGTTGGGAATGGTGACATTTCTGGACGTAATTGAAAACACCTATCCCTTTACCAGCGATATTAATCAATTCAAATCATGGATTAACGAACAACGCGCTCATGGTGGCGGTGACAGTCCAGAGAATTCCCTCGACGCATTAATGAACGCTTCACAATTTTCATTCAGGAATGATTCCAAAAGAATGATTATTTGGATAACTGATGAAACATATCATGAAAGTGATAATGTTACATCACTGGACAGAAATCAGGTAATTAACAATCTATTACTCAATAACATTACAGTACATGCAATTGCATCAACAGTCTATAAATCATCCAGTTATGATCCCATTGTCAATGCAACCGGTGGAAATTTTTATGACATTCGGGGTAATTTTAGAGATATTCTTCTTAATGTTTCACGCATGAGATCACAACATAAATATTTAATCTCTTTCAAGAGTAAATACAATACTGCACCCTCTACCCAGCTTCGTCTTAAAATCCACTACGCGGGACTGGGCGGAGAAGCCACCGCAGAATATTATTTGCCGGATTATGAAAGCAAGCCAGAAGCCATGGCCTGTTATCCCAATCCCTTTAATCCGGAAATCACACTGGACATACAATTACAGAATTCTAAAGATGCCCGGGTTGATATCTATAATGTGCTGGGTCAACGGATCAGGCACTTTGATCTCTCGAACCAAACTGCAAACCGGTTGATATGGAACGCTACTAACGATCAGGGCATACCGGTGAGTGGCGGCATGTATATTGTCAGATTGAGCCATCGTCAGAACAATGGCGAAATGAAACATGAAATTAGTAAAATTTTGTACCTCAAGTAAAAAGGAGCGTAATATGAAAAACTTGATGATCACATTTTTGGTATTGGTTGGCTTTTCATTCGCTCTGGCAGATGGCTTGATGGTACCCACGAATGAAAATTATCCCAAAGATTTTATGATGAACCGCATGACGCGAGTAACAATAAATATCAACAGTCTGATGGCTGAAACAGTTGTCTATCAAGAATTCTTGAACGAAAGCAATGAAAAAACAGATGCGGTCTATTCCTTTCCATTGCCTCCCAACGCACGGGCTACAGAATTTCTATATTGGCAGGGTGACACTATTTACAAAGCGGTACTTAAAGTAAAAGAACAGGCTGTGAATCCCGGTACGGGTGAAGGCGGAATCATTGCCGAGGTTAATGAGTATATTGGACGTAACGGCATAAAGATCTCATTGAGAAATATTAATGCAGGAGAAATACAAAAGGTCCGTTTAACATACATTCAACATTGTGATTATTACCAAGGCAAAACCAGCTTTAAATATCCTCTCGATACCAGTAATTTTATTCAATTACCGGTTGAGCATTTGCAATTCACTATTAATATTAACAGTAACTCACCCATTACTGGTTTTGACTGCACATCGCACTCGGATTATACTATCATAAACCAAAATGATAACCAAATGACAGTTGAAATGATCTGGCCCAAAAACTATCTTGATCGAGATTTGGAATTCTGGTACAATACGATTAGCAGCGAAACAGATATCGATTTTTACTCTGTTGCAAACGACAGCATGGATGGACATTTTGCCTTGTTTGTACGCCCCAAAGCGATTAGAGATTATAACAACATTTACCCCAAACGAATAATCTTTTTGCTGGACAATTCCAGCAATATGGCAGGCTATGTTTTAGACCAAAGTATAAAATCCATTTCTCACATGATAGAATTGTTGCAAGAAACAGATTATTTTAATATTTTACTATCTAATTATAGTACATCAAGCTGGCAGGCCGGTCCGGTGCCGGCGACAGATGCCTATAAACAAGGCGCAAAAACGTACCTTGAAGGGGTGTTTACCCAATCCGGTACAAACTTGGGCGGCGGTTTACACAATGCGCTATTACAAATTGAGGATGATACGTACAGCAATGCAATACTGACATTCACAAATGGATATTCTACAATTGACCCAAAACAGATTGAAAGCTATAATACTTTTGATACGGGTATTTTCCCTATTGGGGTTGGCGATAAAATCAGTTATGAGCGTTTGGAAATGCTTGCAGCCTTGAATTATGGCTTTGTGACTTATTTCAACCAGGATGAGAATTTATACGATGGTATGACACGTGTATTTGATAAAATAAGCAGGCCCATTTTAAAAGATGTAGCCTTTGAATTTGGCAAGCTGGAGCTTTATGATGTATTACCCGAAAAGCTTCCTACCACCTATTCAGGTACCAGCTTTTTTATGACAGGCCGCTATTCAACTCCCGGAAGTTATGCGTTTGCTATGGCTGGCAAATCTCCGGATGGAACGCAATCCATTAACAAACAGTTGGATTTTAGCAGCAATACAGATTCCCTCAAAATCACAGAACGCATATGGGCTAAAGAAAAAATAGATGTGCTTGAGCAGGAAATTGAAATATACGGTGAAGCCGCTGGTCTCAAAGAGGAATTAATTGGAATCAGCTTGGCTTATAATATCAGATGCAGATATACGGCATATATCGCGGATTATGAAACCCCGGCAACCTCGGTTGACAAATTGTCAACCGGTAGTGTGCAGGTACCGGAATCATATTTAGTTGGGAATTACCCAAACCCGTTTAATCCATCTACTACAATCCGGTTTTATCTGTCGCCTCAAGTGCGGTTTGAAAAAAACAAAATGATCAAAATATTCAATGCATTGGGTCAATTGGTAACTGTAATTGATATTTCTCACCTTGAACCGGGAATGCATGAAATCCAGTTTAATGGAATAGACTTTTTGGGCAACGCTTTACCCAGTGGTACATATATCGTATTTTTACAAATTGGTGATCATATTAGCTCAACAAAAATCACACTCTTAAAATAAAGGGAAAAATCATGAACGCAAAAAAGACATTAATTATATTTTTGATGGTTTTTGCATGCGCGCAATCTGTCTTTGCACTTGGCGCCCTGTTTAGTCGTCCTCTTGGCAGTAATACCGAGTACGACAAGGTCTGGATCAAAAGCGTAGACGCAACTGTGGAAATTGAAGGCCAGATAGCAGTCACTTATATTGACCAGGTGTTTAGAAATGAGCTCAATCAAACAGTTGAAGCCGTTTGTATTTTCCCTTTACCGGACAATGCAGTGGTAACCGAGCTGTTTTATTGGTTTAATGACAAATGGTACGAAGGTGCTATCAAAGAACGTGAAGAAGCCAAGCAGGAATACAATGAAAAAATCAGGCAATATCTTGATCCCGCACTGCTTGAATACCTGGGCGACAATTTATATCGACTCAGCATAGCTCCCATTTTTGGTGCTTCGGATGTACGCGTAAAAATCACCTATGTTGAACTTTTGCCGTATGAATTTGGTACCATTGATTATACATTTCTGCTCAATGCCACAGAAATATCACCCAAACCGCTTGAACGGGTTTCCGTGACCGGTGCCATTGTAACAGAAAACAATATCAAATCCGTAGATACACCGGGAATGGACTCTTCAACCGCACTGAATATCACCAAAGAAAGTGAAAACAAATACAATTTAATTTTTGGTGACGAAAATTTTGTTCCAACTCAAGATCTGACAGTCCAGTTTGAAACCATCCGCGAGCAGGTACAAGTAAACGTCCTTACATATACACCCACAGAAGATGACTCTATAGGAGATGACTCGTATTATGCAACCTGGATCACCCCGCCGGACGAAATTTCGGACGAGGAAGATATACCCAAAAAGATCGTATTCACTGCGGATGTCTCCTCCAGTATGGAGGGCACACGCATCATTCAGCTAAAAGAATCTTTAATGGCATTTTTAGACAATCTGCAGCAGGATGATCAGTTTAACATTATCACCTTTGGCACCACGGTGCAGCTGTTCAAGAGCAATCTGGTTTACGCAACGCCGGACAAGATCAACGAAGCCCAGGCATTTGTTACCAATATTGGTGCATTGGGGCTGACAAATATCGACGAAGCCATGCAGGTTTCGTTAAACCAATCTTTTTCCAGTGATTTCTCAAATATGCTGGTTTTCCTTACAGATGGATATCCCACCTGGGGAGAAACATTCGTTCCCAATATTCTTGCCAATGTCGCCGAGTACAATACACAGGATGTGCGTATTTTCTCTTTTGGCGTAGGTGATGATGTAAGCGAGCAGCTTTTGGTTCAGATGGCGGTTGAAAACGGTGGTTACGCAGAATTTATTACAGAGGATGACGATATCTATACAACCATCAGCAATCATTTTCAACGTATATCCAAACCGGTATTGACTGACCTGGATATCAAGATAGAAGGATTGAGTACATCCGACAAGTATCCGCGTCCCCTGCCCGACTTGTTCTGGGGCAACCAGGTCATGCAGATGGGTATTTATACCAATGAAGGTAATTTCAAAGTGTACCTCACGGGAGAAGTTAGCGGCCAGCAGAAAAGCTTCATGTCCGATGCAGGATTCAGCCGCCAACCGGGCGGACACCGCTTTATCCCCCGTTTATGGGCTAAAGCAAAAATTGATTATCTGCTGGACCAGATCGCAATCTATGGTGAACTGGATGAACTGGTAGACCAGGTTATTGAATTATCGTTAAAATTCCAAATCCTTACGCCTTATACCGCATTCTACTCTGATCCGAGCACAGATATTGACAAGGATATCATCGTACCGGAAGAATTTGTATTAAACCAGAATTATCCAAATCCTTTCAATCCATCAACAACCATCAGTTACAGCATCCCGTCTTCGGGACATGTGACCATTAAAATTTATGATATCACCGGACGGCTGGTGAATGTATTATACAACAATACCCAACAGGCAGGCACGCATTCTCTGGCATGGAACGGTACCGATCTGAACGGACATCTGGTAGCCGCAGGTATATACCTTTACCAGATCGAGTTCACAAATGTCTTTGGACAACGCTTTACTTTGAGCAAAAAAATGAGTTTTGTGAAATAATTTTAATCAAAATATAACGAAAAAGATTCGCTTTATCTTGATTAAATACTAAAATACTCCGGCGGCTTGCAGGGGGGCCGCCGGGGGAAACACCTGAAAGCTAAATATGAAGAAACTAATTGGAATTATTTTCTGTATTACAATAATTTTATGCTTTTGCAGTAATAACACTATTTAGCCTGAAATCAATGATGACCCGGTAATTGTGAACAAGGATGATTTCTTTCCCCTTGCTTTACATAACATGTGGAGCTTTGAATATTACGGTCATAACAGTTACGCAATGGACTATCGTTTTACATATGAGGGCAAGCTAACATGGGAAATCATGGATTCAACACGTACAGATTCATTCGACATTTTTTATTTTAAGGTATTTTTAATGACACTTATATTGGGGCAGATAATTTCAATACGTTTTACTCACCAGATACAATTTACAACTATACCGACACCACAACCTTTACAATCAGAGAGCAGCTGTCTGATTCTACATTAAGTTTTGACATTCATCTTTTACCTTCAACAGGATATTCAGATAATACTGTATTTACATTAGACAAAAGGTATTATACAAGCAACTCTGATACATTAAAATATAAAACAAATTATGGATCAGTAATTTACAAAAAAGAGATAGGAATGTCAGAATTTAAATTTGTTATTAATGGAAATCATAAACTCCGTTATGAATTAAATTTAATAGATTCAAATATTAATTATTAACTTGCAAACAAAAAAATAAAATGATATAAAACCAGGAATAACAGTAAAATAAATTCAAGAATTTTAAACGAGGAATAATTTCAATAGATTCTTTTGCAAAAGATTTTGGGCCCACTCATTCAGTTTTATCCAAAATCTGTTGATGGATTTTCATGAAATAGCTTTGCATCTCGACCAAACCACTATCCTTACGCACAACACGATGATCAAAAGCATATTGGAGCATATCGTTAAGCACAGCTTTATTTTTATAGTAATAATTTTTATCGCGTAGAGCTTCAACCTTGACAGAATTTAATGCATCACTCGCTTTTTGCCAGGTAGTTGTCCATTTTAAAATTTGATCTTTATCACTCATACATACAAAATCCATATATTAATATCCCCATCCCAGAACAAATTCCTGGAATGGGGATAAAAATTAATCATTCTTACATTTTCGGATAAACAGAATTCATCCATTTTTCTTTGGGGCCGTATTTGCTCTCGGCAGCCCACAAGATACCGCGTTGAACAATGGTCAAAGCTTCCGGCACCTCAAAATCTTTGGCTACGTGTCCCAGCGAACAATAAAAAATACGTCCCTGGCCATAATATTTTTTCCAAACCACCGGCATAACAGCGCCATCAATCCAAGGGGCTGCGTCGCCGGTAAATGTCGTTGTTGCCATTACCTTCATGGTAGGATCCACATGCATATAATATTGTTCGGAATGCATGTCAAAATCTTTCAGTCCGGCAGTAATAGGATCATCATGGTCCGTGATATTTACACGATAATCAATGATACCACCGGGATGCGCAACCCACTGGCCCCCGGTCATGAACTGATATTCGGTGTTGGAACGAAACGAATCACACATACCGCCATGCCAACCTGCCATACCCACACCACCTTTAACGGCGGTAATCAAACCCTGGGACTGCTCTTTGGTGATCTCGCCTGAGGTCCATACCTGCACAACCAAATCCAAAGAATCCATTAACGCCTTATCGGTATAAGAATCCAGAGTATCAGAAACAACAACGTCCCAGCCCTGTTCACGCATATAGGGAGCAAAAATATCTTTGCATTGTTTGGGTTCATGACCATCCCATCCCCCCCATACCAGCAAGGCTTTGCGTTTGGGAGTTTCATTTTTTGCCCACAAGGATTTTGCACTTAACGCCGCTCCCATGGTTGCAGCTGCTGTAGTGCCAACAAAAGCCCTTCTACTCATTTCGTTTTTCATTTCCAATATCCTTCCGAATTTATCTGGATTGATTAATAATTGTTCATTTTCAGCATTCTATAATAAAAACAAAAGCATTCAAATTCAAGTAAAAACATTTACACGCTAAACATGCAACCGTATTTTAAATGTAAATCTTTTACAATGCAAATCCAGTTGAATTTTTCACCAGTTTGCCCTATATTGCTGTATTCTATTCATAATAATTCAAAATAAATCAAATTGGAGATATAGATATGCAAGCAGTACTGATGGTTGCAGGAAAAAGCACAAGAACCTATCCACTCACCTTGACACGCCCCAAACCCCTACTCCCTATTATGAACCGTCCATTGTTGGAACACAGCCTGGACCAGTTGACCGGCATTTTCGACGAGGTTATTCTCATTACTGGTTACAAAAAAGAGATGATTGAAGAAGCCTTTGGTAGCGAATACAAGGGTATGCATATCATTTATCAGGAACAAAAGGAACAATTGGGCACAGGCCACGCAGTATTGCAGGCAAAACCTCATATTAAAGGCAAGTTCGTAGCCATGAACGGTGACGATCTCTTTGCCCGTCAGGATCTTGAAAAACTGGTACAGATGGATTACGGCGCGCTGGTCAAACATGCCGAAAATCCGCATTTATACGGTGTTTATAAAGTAGATGAAAACAACAAAGTGCTGAATCTGGTTGAGAAACCAAAAGAATATATCGGTGATCTGGTAAATATTGGTTGTTATGTGCTGCAAGAAGAGTTTATGCATGAACTGGAACAAACACCCCTGAGCGAACGCGGCGAGATCGAGATCACCTCAGCAATACAAACTGTTGCCCAAAAACAGGATTTCTATGCACTGCCCATTGAGGGATTCTGGTTGCCTACCGGTTATGCCTGGGACCTGTTACGTCATCAGGAATACTTTATGCCGGATATGAAAGATCAAAACATCAAAGGCACAGTGGAAGACGGGACGGTCATCAAGGGCGCTGTTTCTATCGGAGAAAACACCCTGATACGTTCAGGCGCGTATATTGAAGGGCCAGTCATCATTGGCGATAATTGCGATATTGGTCCCAATTGCTACATTCGCTCATTTACTTCTGTGGGTAACAACTGCCGCGTTGGCAATGCCGTAGAGATCAAAAACTCGGTCATTATGGATAACAGCCTGGTTTGTCATCTCAGTTATATCGGAGATTCGGTTGTAGGTCAGGATTGTAACATAGGTGCCGGCACCATTATAGCCAATGTTCGTCACGATAAAAAAGAGATCCAATCCGCAATCAAAGATAATCTTGTACCCACCGGCAGAGATAAATTGGGCGCGATCGTATCAGACGGTTGCAGCACAGGTATCAATACCAGCCTGCTTCCGGGCCGTAAGCTTTGGCCAAACATGCAGACACGTCCGGGACAGGTAGTTGAAAAGGATATAGTAAAATAAAATCACCTAAACGATTCTGGTATTAGGAGGAAAAATGTCCAGATTATTTTACAACTCTTTTATTATTGTATTATTAACATCTCTGGTTCTATTGGCTCAAACACCTAAAAAAGACAAAGGTACCTTTGTTGAAAAAAAGAATGAATTCTGGGACCACATACAGAAAGAGAATGAAAAATTTCAAGAAGGACAGGATGTAAAATTCATTCTCGATTTTGAAGGCATGGATTTACCGCAATCAAAGGATGAGTTTAAATCATACTGGCACAATGATCCTGTCTCGCAGGGTAATTCCGGCATGTGCTGGTGTTACAGCACAACTTCCTTTTATGAAACAGAAATTTATCGTACCTCCGGACGCAAAGTTAAACTCTCTGAATTGTATACGGTTTACTGGGAATATGTAGAAAAAGCGCGACGATATGTACAAAAACAGGGGAATTCCTTATTCGACCAGGGTTCTATGGGAAACCACGTTCCTGTCATATGGCAAAAATATGGCATTGTACCCGCCGAATGTTATACAGGACTAGAAGACGGTGAACCTTTTCACAATCATGATCCCATGTATGAAGAGATGGATGCATATCTACAGCATGTTAAAGGAAACTGGCTTTGGGATGAGGACACAGTAATCAAAACCATAAAATCCATATTAAACAATTATATTGGTGAACCACCCACGGTCATAACTGTAAATGATAAAGAGATGACGCCACTAGAGTATTTGCATGATCTGAAAATCGATTTTAATAATTATATTGATATGCTTTCTTTGCTAGAAAAACCTTATAACGAATTTGTAACCTATCCGGTCCCGGATAACTGGTGGAAGAGTGACGAGTATTACAACATTGAATTGGATAAATTCATGTCGATTATCAAATCCGCTTTACGAGATGGATACACCATTGTCGTTGGCGGAGACGTTTCAGAACCGGGGTATTATTCATACAAAGAAGTTGCCATGGTGCCAACATTTGACATCCCATCCGAATATATAGATGAAAATGCCCGCCAACTCCGATTCAGTAACAAAGCAACAACCGACGATCATGGCGTTCACATCGTTGGCTATATGGAAAAAGATGGTCAAGACTGGTTTTTGATCAAAGATTCCGGTTCGGGTTCACGCAACGGCATCAACAAGGGATATTATTTCTACCATGAAGATTATATCAAATTAAAAATGAAACAATTCAAGTTCAATACCAGTATTGAAAATAAAAAACAAATCATTTAATTTATCATAATTTGAAGAAAAAATTTGGTATCCTATTCCTGGTTGTAAATTTATATTTTTCCATTTTAATCCATAGCCAACACCCGTATAGACCAATCTTTTAGCCGGGCTATTTTTAATATCCGTATATCCTGTAAAAAATAATAATCTATGATTAAAAGGGCTGATTTTTCCCATTTTTTTATAAGCATCAAATTGTATACCATTATTTAGAGGACCATTGGATTCTTTATTGCTATAAAAAATACCCCTGAGATTAAATCCATAATCATTGCTATTGTAACCAATGTCAAAATTGACAGTCGAAGGTAATCCAATACTTAATCCTCCCAAAATAGTATTTGATGTTTCATTTGCCAATAAACCTGAAAAAAATGTAAACCAAATTATCACAATTAATTGATTTTTCCCCATTTTAAAACCTCCAATTAAATGAAAAATTTTATATTTTATACTTTTTAACATTCTTGTATGTTCCAAAACTAAACAATATCTCAAAAACCTTTTACAAGATCAAATTACCGGTCTTTACTCAATATGAAAAATATAAGCAAAGACCGAGTTCATTTAATTATTATATACCCAATATGTCATATCTATTGAAGACACTGCATCATTTAAGGGATATGGTACAGTCCATGGTGGTATTGGTATATTTAACCAAAAGCTTTCATCAGCATAATTATTGTCATGATGAGCTTTCGTGGATGTGAATTCATATGAACTATCACTACGATAAGTGCCATCCCATACTTTAAATTTATCTACAACAGTTTTTTTCCCACATCTAACTTCATTTGCCCACAAATGTGATGAAATCAAGTTGTTCATACCTCCTGGAAAATCCCCACTAGCAGTTCCTAACCTCTCACAAACTTTATGATAAAAACCTACATTATGAGCCCGTTGAGTAAACTGATAATATAAGCCATTTAAACTATCATAATTTGCATTCTCGAAAATATATGCTAATCGCCAGATATGATCACAATCATTATTTGTTTTTTTCAAATAGTAAGTATCAAGAATATTATTTAGGTATAAACTTTCGTCTTCATTTAAAATTACATTTTCCCCATCGAGGGAATATATTGCTTCTTTTTTTATTCCTTCTGTATCTGTAAAAAAAGAAACAAAAAATGAATTTTCATCTTTTTCAGATTCTGCTTCAAGAATTCGTATCCCATCACAACCGATTTTTAATGCTTGAATAACTGCCAAGGAATCCACTATTTCTGGTACTTTTGATGGCACTAATAATAATTGAACACTTGCCACTTTATCAGAAATCTGTCCAAAATCCCCATTTTTATAAATTGCCTGAGTTGGGTTTTCATTCGAACACTGCATAAAAGAAAATGTAATAACTATTACAGCAATTAAATATATAATAGTTTTATTCATTGAGAATATCTCCTAGATTTAAAAAACACGATTTATTAGAAACTTCAGATAAAATAATAAATTATTTCTGTCCCCCTATTTAAATTACAAAATAGAGGGACATTTAAATTTTAAAACATATATACAACATAATCGCCCCTTTTAGAATAATCCCTATTTAAACATAATTAATTATTTTTTTTTTTATTTTGCAACATTTTTTTTATTATAAGTAGATAAATTCCTATTATATTAAATTTTCTTCACACTTGTTTTGAGCTTAGCCTGTGCCGGACAGGTTAGCAGACCGACCAGCCAACCCCATAATATCGTTATACTTTTTTTCAACTTGCCAAAAGTTTTCTGCACGAAATTATTTATTCCTAATTGTTTTACACAAAATTTCAAAATATGAAAAAATTTTAGTTTAGTACATTATGCTGCTTTTTGTTTGATTGTTTGAATTGCACTTTGATAATTTTTCCAGTTTTGTTTCATTCGTTTCTGTTTAGTTACATGTAATTTTTCTTTCCGAGACTTTATGAGTGAATCCGCCTTGCCAGTGTATTTTAACCATGGCGGTACAAATCCTATCTCGGAATGATAGTGTTTCTGATTATAATATAGTAAATACAAATAAATTTTCTCTTGGGAACATATGTATGCTAGATTATGAGGAATTTATTATAGAATTGGAAAAGCTAGAAAAAAAATTATAGCAGAAAAATCAAAAAATGGATTTATAGATTAGTTATTATTATTTATACATATAATATTCACCCCTGCTTCAAGTGGGCTCCAGTTGTTATGACGGGGCAGATGAAAGGGAGCAACAAATAGAATATATGGCACAAAAATTGTAAAATATTATCATAAAATGCCATAAATTACAATAATTATGAAAAAAAACTTGCAAAAGTTAAATAATACATTAACTTTAGGTGTTCAGATTTATGGCAGATATATATTTTAATATTCTTTACGAGACTAAATATAGTCCCAAGAAAAGAACAGTATATTATGTAGTAGAAGGGAAAGCTTCAGTTACTTTAGATGCTTTCAAAGAAATGACTTCAAGCCAACAAAAAAGATTAAAAAATATTTTAACAAACCTGGCCGAAATGGGGAACAAATATAAAAACAGTGATATTAAACCTCTTAAGGGATGTTCAAAAGTATTTCAAATTAGAATTGATCAAAATAGATTTTTTTATTTTTCCTTAGTGGATGAACATATAATATTATTTGATCATTTATTAAAAAAGAAAAATACAATTCAACAAGATATATATAGAACAATAAATAAAAAGAAAGAAGAATATGAAAGAAAATTTATCAGTTAAAGAAAAATATAAAGACATTGAAGATTTTTTTGCTGCACCTCCAGACGCAGAAGAAAAAGCATGGCATGTTATTCATATGTTTTATCATGAAATCTTGACTATTATGGAAAAACAAAAGATTAAAAAAGTTGATATTGCCAAAAAATTAGGTAAAACAAAATCTTTAATATCTCAGTTATTTAATAATACTCCTAACATCTCTATTTTAAAAATGGTAGAGCTTGCAGATGCTATTGGAGCTGATGTACAAATTAAAGTAACAAACAAAGAAACAAAGGCTCTTAAAATAAAAGATGTTGAAAACACAAACTGGACCGATGAAATTACTTTTCCTGAAAAAGAAAATCAATTTGTATCTACTGCAACGACTACAAATGTTTTTCCTCTGGATGATTATAGAGAAGGTGATGATACAATGGAATGTCATAAAATTGGTGTATTATGAGTGAACAAATAGACAATAAAATTGGTTCTTTTTCTTTTAGAATACATGAAATAAAAACTTTAAGCTTTACTGAAAACGAATTATCTCAATTTAAGATCAAGGAATTAAGTGCTAAAAAAATTGAGAATGAGATTTCTTTTAGGTTTGGTGTTGAGAAAAAAGATGAAGTATATCAAGTTGATTTATATTTTGAATTTAAAACTTTATACAAGCAAAATAAAAAAAAGATATTGC
The DNA here is from genome assembly GCA_963693055.1 of bacterium. GTDB lineage: Bacteria > Zhuqueibacterota > Zhuqueibacteria > Residuimicrobiales > Krinioviventaceae. The sequence goes on along the minus strand of OY843751.1, from coordinate 718,995 downwards.
TATTTGGTATTAAAACTGTTCATTCATATATTGTAAAATCTACAGAAAAAAATTTATTTACAATTAAAGATGACAGTTTTTCTGCCCCAGAAGAATTATTATTTCCATTACTAAATATTTCAATTGGTGGAACACGCGGTATACTATCAGAAAAAATTTCAACTCCAGAATATAAACAACTATACATCCCTATAGTTAGTCCTAAAAACCTTTTAAATTCAGCTATTAATAGCTAAATCATAGCAATGAAAATCAATCAAATCCTGCCGTTTCATAAAAAAAGAGGCGGCTTTTTTTGTACTATTTTAATTCTCATATCAAACAGGTAATATTTTCCACATTTAGCATAACCCGTAAGGTGGGCCATCGACCCATCACATTATTCCCCACAATTTTTCACAACAATTTTATCAAAAATCCCTTGTCACCAATCATTATTATACCAATGTAAACGCACATACTCATAAAATGTTAACCAGGGCCAATCACATACATGTTCTACAAAACTATGTTTAAGGGGATAATAATGCAGATAATCAAAATGATTTGAATAATCGTTTTCATCACGTATCAAGTGTTCCCAAAACCGACCCAGTTCTACGGTTGACGGGTGTAGCATCAGCGTTCATCTGCGCGGGTCCGCCTCCTGGCGGATTTATCTGTGGTTCAATTAATTAAACACCATATCTACTCGATTCATGAGGATAAATACTAATAAAAGTATGCTTTCAATGAATTACTTTTACAAAGTCAGTAGGTTGAGCTAATACACCAACCCAATCTCCACAACCGTTTGTACTCCGTCACCGGAATCGGTTTTATAAAGAATCCGGGCGTTGGGCAGATCGCCTTGGATCTCGCCGTAATCGGGAGATGCAGGATTATCCTTCCATTTCAACGCATAGGCTCCCCAGCGGCAGGCGTCTATAAACGCCGCGCGTTCAGCGGATTGCCGGGCCATTGCCGAGTTTGCAGCTTCCGGAGGGAATTTGCCTTAACCGGCGGTATAGATAACTTTTCGATTATTATCCAGTGCCAGCTCTTTGGATTTTCCACCGGAGCACTAGATGGATTCTGAAAAATAATCATTCCAGGTTACCAATGGCCATACCCTTGGACCCAGTTTTTCCAGGAAAAACACCTAAAACAAAAAAACCCCAGCCATTAATAACTGGGGTAGTACAAAGAAAAATTATAAATTATATCTTTGAAACTTTAATTGCTTGTGGTCCCTTTGGTCCTTGCTCTACTTCAAACTGAACCCGGTCTCCTTCATCGAGTGATTTGTAACCGTCACCTTCGATTGCGTTGAAATGCACAAATACATCACTACCACTTTCTGAAGTGATAAAACCATAACCTTTTGAGCCATTGAACCATTTGACAGTTCCATTTTCCATTGAACGTGTCCTTTATAATAAATGAATGTTTTGTATATCTATTCTGAGCCAAAAAAAAATCATATCAAATAGCTTTACTATTCTTAACGATTATTTTAGATTTTTAAGTAATATTTTATCTTTTTAGAATATATTACACTAAATCAAAATTGCAAAAAACAGCATACTTTAATTGCATAATAATATACAATATATTTTCTAAAGAATCAACTGTTTTACCAAATTTTTAACATTTTTGTAATTTGTATGCCGTAATTGCAGCGGGGAACACTATCATGGAAAACAATAGATCAAAACATGAATCAGGTGACAAGGTTAGCCCACAGAGTTGGCCACCGGCCCACTTTACGTTCCGGGTTGAGTTCTACACCCTAATAAACTAATCCAATCTCCACAACTGTCTGTACTCCGTCACCAGCATCGCTTTTATAGAGAATCCGGGCGTTGGGCAAATCGCCTTGTATCTCGCCGTAATCGGGAGATGCAGGATCATCCTTCCATTTCAGCGCATAGGCGCCCCAGCGGCAGGCGTCAATAAACGCCGCGCGTTCAGCGGATTGCCTGGCCATTGCCGAATTTGCAGCTTCGGGCGGGAATTTCCCCGCACCGGCAGTATAAAGAACCTGTCGGTTTTTATCAAATGCCTGGGCTAAAAATTCTTTGCGCAGTTCAACATCTTTTGGATTTTGTACAATCTTTTCCTGCAGTTGTATCAGTTGTGGTAAAATCTGGTCCGCTTGTACTGTGTTTTGCGTAACGCTGTTCCCCATGTTTGTATCCGGACGGAGTTCTTTTTCCTGTTCCTGCTGTTCACAGCCTAAAAACAGAAAGAAAATTAACAAAAACAGACCGGCGGAAAACCCAACCGGTCTGTAATGTGTTAATAACTTTATCAAGTACCCATTTCCCATGATGACAAATAGGCCTTTTGTTCTTCAGTCAGCACGTCCATTTCAATATCCATGCTCTTGAGTTTCAATTTAGCAACCCAGTCTTCAATATCGCTGGGAACATCATGCACTTTAACATCCAGTTTGCCGGCGTTTTTCACTGCCCATTCTGTTGCCAGAGCCTGTGTTGCAAAGCTCATATCCATAACAGATGCAGGGTGTCCTTCTGCAGCAGCAAGGTTGATCAAACGACCTTCAGCCAAAACAAAAATACGATTACCACTGGGCAATTCATATCTTTCAACAAAATTACGGACCGTTTCAGGTGCACCTTTGGCGATCTTTTTCAATCCATCAATGTCAATTTCGACATTAAAGTGACCTGAATTGGCAATAAACGCACCGTCTTTCATTGTTTCCATATGTTCGGCACGAATCACATTAATATCACCAGTCAATGTACAGAACAGATCACCAATCTTGGCAGCTTCTGCAATTGGCATAACGCGGAACCCGTCCATTGCAGCTTCAAGCGCGCGAATTGGATCCACTTCGGTAACAATCACGTTAGAACCCATACCGCGGCAGCGCATTGCAAATCCGCGACCACACCAACCATAACCAACAGTTACAACATTCTTTCCGGCTAGCAGAATATCGGTCGCACGAATAATGCCGTCAACTGTGGATTGGCCGGTACCGTAACGGTTGTCAAACATGTTTTTGGTCATGGCGTCATTCACTGCAATCACCGGAAATTTCAGTGCGCCATCTTTGGCCATTGCTTTCAGACGAATAACACCGGTAGTAGTTTCTTCCATACTACCAATAATCTGAGAAGCCAATTCCGGATAATCAGAATGAATGCCGGAAACCAGGTCAGCACCATCATCCATGGTTACAACAGGACCATGCTGAATAGCTGCGTTTAAATGTTTATAATAGGTTTCGTGGTCTTCACCAGTAATAGCATAAACAGGGATCTCGTAATCTTTGACCAAAGAAGCTGCCACATCATCCTGAGTAGACAAGGGATTGGATGCACATAAAACCAAATCTGCTCCACCTGCTTTCAAAGTACGGCACAGGTTGGCGGTTTCTGCAGTTACATGCAAACAGGCAGACATTTTTTTACCCTGCAGTGGTTTTTCTTTTTCAAAACGCTCTCTAACCTGCTGCAAAACGGGCATATCATTGTCGGCCCATTCAATACGGGTTTTACCTAGTGGCGCTAAATTAATATCTTTGATATCGTAGTTCACAAATCCTCCTTTATATTACAAACTTTTTTTCAATACATCTGCTTTATCTGTTTTTTCCCAGGTAAAGCCATCGCCGGTACGGCCAAAGTGACCATAAGCTGCGGTAGCCTTATAAATAGGACGACGCAGATCAAGCATGGTGATAATACCTTTGGGGGTAAGATCAAAATTTTCACGTACCAGTTTAACAATAGCATCATCTGCCAGTTTTCCGGTACCAAATGTATCCACGTGAATGGAAACAGGTTCTGCAACACCAATTGCGTATGCCAATTGAATTTCGCATTTTGTTGCAATACCAGCTGCAACAATATTTTTGGCAATATAACGTGATGCATAAGCGGCTGAACGGTCAACTTTCGTTGGATCTTTGCCAGAGAAAGCACCACCGCCATGACGGGAATACCCACCATAGGTATCTACAATAATTTTACGACCGGTTAATCCTGCATCACCCTGTGGACCGCCAACAACAAAACGACCGGTGGGATTGATATGATAAACAGGATCACCTTTGGCAATCAATTCTTTTGGCAGTACAGGAAGAATAACTTTTTCAATCATATCTTCTCTTATCTGCTCATTGGTTGCATCAGGATTGTGCTGGGTTGAAATGACAACAGTGTCTATTGAGACGGGTTTGCCATCAACATAATTCACAGATACCTGAGATTTGCCATCAGGTCTCAAATAAGAAACCAGACCATCTTTTCTCACCTGGGCCAAACGCTGGGTTAATTGCTGGGCCAGCATAATTGGCAAAGGCATCAATTCAGGGGTTTCATCACAGGCAAAACCAAACATCATTCCCTGGTCACCTGCTCCATCCTTGTCAACACCCATTGCAATGTCAGCAGATTGCTGATCAATGGTTGTTAACACAGCACAGGTTTCATAATCGAATCCATATGAAGCATCAGTATACCCAATTTCTTTAATGGTATTTCTGACGACCTGAGGGATGTCAACATAGGTTTCGGTGGTAATTTCACCACCAACCAGGGCCAAACCTGTTGTTACAAATGTTTCACAGGCAACCCGGCTCATAGGATCATCAGCAAAAGCAGCGTCAAGTACCGCATCGGATATTTGATCTGCAACTTTGTCTGGATGTCCCTCAGTTACGGATTCTGAAGTAAATAACATTTCGGACATTTATGGCAGCTCCTTTCTCTTTTCCTATTTCTTATTACAATATACAAAAATCAATAATATGCTGATAACTAGTTTAAAATAATAGATATAAATCAGAAAATTTTTGTTTCATAAATGCTTTCAAGCTAGTTTCAACAGATTCAGCCGTATCATAATTAATCATTTCTTCAACAAGATCAATACATTCACCTACTTCAACACGGCGTACAATTTCTTTGATAAGCAATAATGATACCGGACTTACGCTAAATTCATCTAATCCCATACCAATTAACATCATTGTCAAAAGAGGGTCACTGGCCATTTCACCGCAAACGCCAACCCAAACACCTTTTTGGTGCCCCATTTCAATAACATTTTTAATTAAACGTAATACCGATGGATTATATTGCTGATAAAGATACGCAATATGCTCATTTCCACGATCAACCGCAAGGCTGTATTGAACCAGATCGTTTGTACCAATGCTGAGGAAATCACATTCTCTGGCAATAATATCCGCTATGACGGCTGCCGATGGTACCTCAATCATAGCGCCAACGGGTATATCATCAGAGAACGGTAGCCCTTCTTTTTTCAACTCGAGCTTAACTTCGGTCAACATATTTTGGCAAAAACGGACTTCAGAAATACAAGAGATCATGGGGAACATGACCCGAACTTTGCCATAGGCACTAGCTCTTACAATCGCCCGTAATTGGGTTTTGAATAATTGCTGCCCGCCTTCTTCTCGATACAAACGAATACCCCGCGCACCTAAAAATGGATTGGTCTCTGGAGGTAAATTGATCGACTTTGGCATTTTATCGCCACCCAAATCAAAAGTACGGATAATAATGGGCTTATTATTCAACGCTTTTACAATGCTAACATATTCCTCAAATTGCTCTTCCTCAGACGGAAGTTCAGTGTTGGTAAGATATAAATATTCAGTTCGAAAAAGTCCAACACCTTCTCCACCTGCGTTTACAACTTCTTCAACCTCTTCAAGAAACTCTATATTTGCCGCCAGCTCTATATCCTTACCATCAAGCGTTCTGGCTGGCAAGTCTTTGAGATGCTCCAGTTTCTCTTTAAAAATTTTATAATCGGAAAAACGATTCCGATACTCATTCACAGTTTCTTCAGTAGGATTTACAATCAACAATCCAATATTGCCATCAAGAATAACAAAATCACCACTGTGAATCAATTGACCAATTTTTTTCAGACCCACAACAGAGGGAACCCGTATAGCCCTTGCCATAATTGCCGTATGAGAAGTCCTGCCTCCAAAATCCATGGCAAAGCCTAAAACGTTTTCGCGCTCCAGATTCACAGCATCAGAAGGTGTTAACTCTTTGGCAAATATAATTGCGGGTTCTTTAAGACTGGCAAGTGAGGGCCGTTTATCACCTTGAATATTACGGATAACCCTGCGTTTAATATCGCGAATATCAGCCGCACGAGCTTTAAGATATTCTCCCTCTATGGATTCAAGAGAAACCTCAAAATGCTCCATAACTTCAAGAAATGCCTGATCAGCATTTACCTTGTCTTCCCGGATCTTGCGTACAGATTCATCAACAATCATTACATCTTCCAGCATGAGTTGATGGACTTCAAATATTTTTGCGCTTTCTTCACCAATGGTTAGTGATGTGCGCTGCACAAGTTCTTGTAAATCCTGCTTTGATTTGTCAATAGCAGAACAAAACTTTGTAACCTCTGCATCTACTTCACCGGGTTCTAATTTTCTGGCTTCAACAGAAACAATATCAGCACCCATAAAATATACAGGTCCCATTGCTATACCTGGCGAAGCAGCAACTCCGGTTAAACGAACTTCCTTTGTAGTTTTTTTAACAGGCATAAAACTCACCCTGATTATTCTTCATCAAATTGCCGATCAGCAATAAGCTGACCAATAGCATCCATGGCTTTATGTTCATCTTCACCATCAATACGTACTTGAACAACACTGCCAAAAGCAGCTTCAAGCATTAATACACCCATAATACTTTTTGCATTAACCTCGGTTCCATCTTTGGAAATATAAACAGATGCCTTGAATTGTGAAGATGTTTTTACCAGCAAACCTGCTGGTCTGGCATGGATGCCATATTTGTTTTTTATTGTAAATTCTTTTGTTAACATAAAATCTCTCTTTACAAACCTTATTGCCTGTCTGACGATCCCAACGAATTTAATTTAAACGGTAAAAAAAAATATTATTTTTACAACAATACTAAAAATTACTGAAAAAACAAGTGAAATCCACACCGGTTTATTTAAATCTAAAAACACCAATGTGGTTAAAACAGATACAGCAAAAGCAACAGCCAAATAGTGATTTTGATCATAACTCCATTTACAAGCCAAGATTGCATAAATACCAGCAGCAACAGCTCCCAGAATGGAAAGGAATACAATAAATCTACGGTATGGTTTTTCAGATATTATTGTAACGATGTCAAAACCGTTTTTATACCCAACAAACAATCCCTTTATACGAAAATAGAAATGGGGTATATTATATAAAACCAAAAAAACAATAACAGCATACCAACCAATTAACAGTGCCAGTATTAATCCAATACCAGACGCTAAAGGTTTTACTCCATTCCAAAAGATCCTGTCTCCAATTGATCCCAATGGGCCGGTCAGCGTTTTTTTAAATTGAGCAATAATCTGTTTACTTTCCCAATTATCGGCCGCAGCTTCCTCTTCCAGCTTTGCTACCGCACCCAGGCACCAACTGGCGAAATAAGGATGAGCGTTAAAAAAGGTCAAATGTTGGTAAAGAAACTCTTTTTGATCTTCAGTAGTTTCCGATAAACGTCGGGTAATAGGCAGGGCGCAAAAACAAAATCCTGTACCAATAAGTACTTTGAAATTCCAGGATCCCTGAATCAGGAAACACCGAAAGAGCATTTTGAACAGATCAACAGTTTTTAAACGTCTATTCATTGTTCTGGTTTCATTTTAAAAATAAATACATTAAACCCAAACAAAAGCCGAGGAAAATCATCCACCATTGCTTATGTCGGGTAAACATGAAAATCAAAATTGCACTTCCTACACCTAAAAAAGCTACATTAATTGGTTCTAAAAATTGATCAACTGCAACAGGTAACCACATAATCAATAAAGGTAAAGCAAACCAACCAAAAACAACCGCAAAAACAGGTATAATCACAAGGCCAATTAAAAAAGAATAAAAGATGCCTTTATAATGCAATTTTTCCACTTTGGCAGCAGAGATATCAGGATCAACCAGCAATTTGTCAAATGCATCTCCATTAACATAACGCATTTTTTTAACCAGATATCCACCTAAATGACTAATAACAATAGCAATCAATAAAGACAAGGCTATAGATGGTACAAGCCGCAAACTATTCTGGAATGTAAAAACTGCTATTGCTGCCGCCGCAGTTGCTCCAACATTTCCTTCCAGGAATTTAGCTGCACCTATGGGTAGTTCGTTGATCCATAAAAGTTCCAGATAAATCCCAATAATCAGACCCAGTTGATAGTCACCAAGAATAGCACCGGTTATCAAACAACTGACCAGTGGTCTTGATATCATAACCTGCATAGCAGCAGTTGTATCCATCGAGACAACACCACTCCACAAACCGAGAGCCAATAACTCTAACCACATCATATGCTCCAAAGTTTACAAGATATAAAATTAACCAATTCTGCCTTAATAAGCAATAAAAAATAATAGAGGTTAGTGCACTTTTCATTTTACACTGCAACAGAAATATTTTCCCGTTTTGTAGCCCAAATCCATCAAACATCTATTGATATCTACCAGAAAAATCTTGCATTTATTCTTTTTTCCTATTACATTAATCGGATGTACTATTACGATATGAATTATATAAAAACAATAAATACAAGAGGGTTTCCATGGCTTTAATGAATCGAATGCGTGAAAACACAAAGGTAATTTTATTAATTTTGGTTTTTGCGTTCATGTTGACCATCATTATTGACTGGGGTATGGGTGGTTTCAAATCCGGCCAAAAGCCCGGTGTTATTGCCGAGGTTAACGGTGATGAGATCATGTACGAACAATACAAACAAATGTATGACTCTGAGTTGCAATCATTTCGTGAAAACAGAGGTCAAGATCCCAGAGCGTTTGAACTTACCCAAATCGAATCACAGGTTTATGAATCATTGGTTCAACAGCAATTAATGACGGATGTAATTGACGCTTTTAACTTGTCAGCAACTGATGCTGAAATCACCGAAGAAATCTGGAATAATCCTCCCGATATTATTCGTTCACAGCAGGCTTTTGTAGATTCATCGGGTAACTTCAATGTGGCCCAATATCAGGCTGCGCTTAACAATCCTGACCCGCAGGTTTCTCAGTTCTGGTTGGGTGTTGAACAATATCTGCGCTCTGCAATCCCAATGCAAAAATTAAATATGCTGCTTACATCAAGCATTCACATTACAGATGATGATGCGCGTATTGAATTCATGAAAAACAATACCAAGGCTAAAATCAAATATCTCTTTTTCAACTCGAATCAAATGGCATCAACTGAAGAGCCCTCAGAATCAGAGATTAAAGCTTATTACAATGCTCACAAAGATGATTATAATCAAGTTGAAAAACGTGTTTTGGATTATGTTTTATTTGAAACCAAACCTACAAAAGCAGATTCTGAAGCTACAATGAAACAAGCTCAGGATATTCTTGAAGAAGCAAAAAGCAGCGGCAATTTTGAACAGCTTGCAAGCCTTTACTCTCAAGATGAGGGTTCTGCTGAAAACGGTGGCGATCTGGGTTATTTTAATAAAAACGCAATGGTTAAGCCTTTTTCCGATGCAGCCTTTGCAGCAAAACCTGGTGACATTGTAGGTCCCGTAGAATCACGTTTTGGCATCCACATCATCAAAGTTGAAGACAAAAAACGTGAAGATGGAGAATTAAAAGTAAAAGCCAAACACATCCTTTTAAAAATTGAAACATCTCCAACCACACGCAACAACCTGCTTGACAACGCTGAATATCTTGCAGATGAAGAAATTTCATCAGAAGAATTTTATGATCGTGCAAAAAGTGACAGCCTGACTGTACAAACAACTCAACCTTTTGAAAAAGGTGGTTTTATTCCTGGTATTGGCATGGAATCACGAGTTAACAATTTTGCGTATCGCAGCAAAAAAGGTGACCTTAGCCGTGTAATTTCAGTTGACCAGGGATACCTGGTAGCCGTATTAAAAGATGTTATTGAAGAACATGTGCAGCCGCTTGAAGATGTTCAAGACCGCATTGTGAATTCTTTGAAAAGTGAAAAGAAAATGGAACTTGCCAAAGCTCAGGCCCAACAAGCCTATGACAAAATTGCAGCAGGAAGTTCTATGGAAGATGTTGCGGCAAAAGACAGCCTAACTGTTCAGGAAACCGACGAGTTCAGCATGACAGGTGTTATCCCCAAAGTGGGTAAAGAACCTGAACTGGCTGGTAAAGCATTCAGCATAAAAGTTGGTGATTATTCCGAACCTGTTAAAGGTACACGCGGATATTATGTTATTCAGCTTTTGGACAAAAAAGACTTTGATTCGGCTGAATTTGAAAAACAAAAAGAAGATTTAAAACTTCAGCTGATGGTTCGAGCCAAACAGAGAATATACTCTAAATGGTATGCTGATTTAAAAGATAAAGCGAACATTAAAGATTATCGAGAATTATATTTCTAATATAAAAAAAAAGCCCGCTAAATTAGCGGGCTTTTTTTTTATTGCGGTACTTTTTTATTTCCAACTTTGGCGCTTATCAAACTTCCCTGCCCCGACGGCATTATAAAACTTATTGGCCCAACTCCCCTTGCAAACCAAAAGTAACTTGTCCCTGCCATATATGGTTCCGTTACAGGATCAGGGTAGGATATTGTCATTTTCATTTTAACACATTCAGGGAAAAATCCTGTAGGCAGTTCTACATTCTCAATAGACTCTACTTCATAATCCACAAACACACGCACAGTTGTTATAGACGAATCCAAACGCACTTCGGTACTTTCAATTCTTTTTTTATCACCCAATTTGTCAGAAAAAGGCGCGGTAGGAATGGGAGGATCAAACCGAACTTCAGGAATAAAAGGAGTCTGCGGTGAAAAAGTGGCCCATAACAGTTTGTTGTTGCGTAAAATATGTTTTTCTTTCCAGATAGGTATACCCGTAGAATCAAAGTAAACCATTATAAATTCAGTCTGGTTCTTCTTTTTTTCTTTTTCCGTAACTTGAACTTTGGAAAGAATTCCCGTATAGAGCCAGGTATTATCAATATCTACAGGATAATAATCAATAGGATGGTACTGTTCACTGCACTGTGACAGGATTAAAATTAATGTAGCAAATAGTAAAAAATTGAAATATTTCATCATTCTCTGCATTGTTAGTATATTTTTAATATAATATACAGATTTAATAATGAAATGCAATATATGATTTTTCAGGTCCGCAAGGGATCACGGACCTTTTTTAAATCAATCATATGCCAGTGTTCGAATTATTCCCATGGTTACACCCTGGTCATTTGTAGTGGTAGCATCACTAACAGAATAAACCTTTTGCACATTATTTTCTTTAATAAAATCGTTTACTGTTTTATCGAGTGCTTCCAGCTGACCAATACTTTTAAATATTGCCAACTCGGAAGTAAAAGTTTTAACCTTTGGCATCATTTTGCTCCGTTTTTTCATTAATTTGATCAGAATCAATTGCTTTTTTTAATGCATTCCAACCCAGCATAGCGCACTTGACCCGGGTCGGGTATTCACATACGCCCTGAAATGCAGACAAATCTTCTAGTGTATCAAGATCTATTTTCTTTTCACCTTTAACCATTCCTGAAAATTTATCTATCAACTCTTTAACTTCATTTACAGTTTTACCTTTTACCTGCTCAGTCATAACGGATATAGACGCCTGACTAATGGCACATCCGCTTCCTTTAAAGGCAATATCCTGCACAAGATCATCTTTAATAATCAAAGATAGATCCAGTTCATCACCACAAAAAGGATTTTTACCGCTTATATGAACGGTAGCATTACTCAACTGGCCCTGGTTTCTGGGTTGTTTGTAATGGTCTAAAATAATTTCCTGATAAAGGTCATCTAGTTCCATTTTGAAAAATATTCCTTTGCCTGATCCAACGCTTTTATAAACGCGTCTATTTCATTTTTACTATTATAAAGATAAAAACTGGCTCTTGCTGTTGCATTCACAGCCAAACGTTTCATAATCAACTTTGCGCAATGATGGCCTGAACGTACAGCAATATTCTTGTTATCCAGAAATGTAGATAAATCATGTGGGTGCACATTATCCAGACCAAAAGCGATAACCGGACCACGTTCAACAATGCTACCATAAATTTGCAAGCCTTTAATTAACTGCATTTGCTCTAATGCATAAGCAGTCAGGCTTTTATCATGCTGCTTTATATTCTTTAAACCTAACGTATTCAAATAATCAATCGCAGCACCCAAACCAATCACGCCGGGTATATTCTGGGTACCTGCCTCAAATTTCCAGGGCACCTGATTCCAGGTGGATTTTAAATAATCAACATCTTCAATCATTGAACCGCCAAACATCATGGGGTCCATATCCTCTAAATGCTTTTGCTTGGCATACAGAACACCTGTCCCCATGGGGCCCAGCATTTTATGTCCGGAAAAGGCAAAAAAATCTGCATCCATTTCAGACACATTAATGCTGAAATGTGGAATACTTTGACTGCCATCAACAACAACTACAGCTCCTACATTATGTGCAGCTTTGATAAATTTTGTAACCGGGATAGGAGAACCCATCACATTTGACATTTGCGTAATAGCTACCAAACGGGTTTTGTTCGACAAAAGCTTTTCATAGTCAGTAAAGATCAATTGACCATCACCATTAAAGGGGATAAATTTCAACTCTGCACCCGTCTTTTGTGCTACCATCTGCCAAGGTATCAGGTTACTGTGATGTTCCAACTCACTGACAACAATCTCATCACCTTTCCCAACATGCTTTAACGCCCATCCATAAGCAATCAAGTTAAAGGCTTCGGTTGCTCCACGTAGAAAAACAATTTCTTCTTCTGATGACGCACCAATAAAATCAGAAACCTTTGAACGGGCTTTTTCATATTCCAAAGTTGCCAGCTCAGCCATCCGATATGCGCCACGATGCGCATTGGCATTATAATGAGTATTGAATTTGTTCCAGGCATCCAATACCATTTGGGGGCGTTGAGACGTTGCAGCACTGTCAAAATAAATCAACCCCTGATTTTCCGGCTGCGAAAACACTGGAAACTGCTTACGAACATCCTCAATATTTATATTTTCTGCTTCAGGCACAAAAACTTTAGGTATAGCCATTATATTTACCCAATATCTACTTCAACTTTATCGTCTCTTATTCTTACAGGAAACGATTTTACATCCTCATAAGCCGGTAAAGACAAAGCTTCACCGGTTTTTATATCAAATTTAGCGCCATGCATAGGACAATAAACACATCCGTCATCTACCCATCCATCGGATAATGGAAAATCTTCGTGGGTACATCTATCTTCGAGCGCATATACATTATCTCCATCTCGCACAAGAAGAATCTGCTCACCATCCAAATTGACGCGTCTCAACTTTCCGGAAACCAAAGTTCCCAATCCACACGCCTCAACAAACCTGCTCATTAAACCTCCCTCTTGTCAGGCTTACATCATTCCGAGCTCCAACCTGGCTTCTTCAGTCATCATATTGTAATTCCAAGGAGGGTCCCAAACCACTTCCACATCCACACCCTTAACTCCTTCAACATGATGTACAGTTGCTTTTACTTCATTAGGCAATGCTTCTGCAACCGGGCATGCTGGTGATGTTAGTGTCATCACAATATTAACATGTCCATTTTCATCAACATCAACCTCATAAACAAGTCCCAAATCATAAATATTCACCGGAATTTCAGGATCATATATATTCTGCAAAACTTCTATCACATCCTGCATGATCGATTTCATATCAGGTTCATACATTGTACTGCCTCATGATTAAGAATGTTTCAAATGCCCGTCTTCAAGGTGCGATAATACCAAATCATCCATCAACTCTCTAACGGAATCAAACTTTACTTCGTTGAATATTTCACCGGCAAAAGCATGTATCATAATATTTCTCGCCTTGATTTCACCAATGCCACGAGAACGGAGATAAAACACACCGTTATCGTCAATCTGTCCAACAGTACCACCATGTGTACATCTCACATCATCAGCAAAAATCTCAAGCTGTGGCTGCGTATCTACAGTAGCCTCTTCGGAGAGCAAAATATTCTTGTTGCTCTGAATGGCATCGGTTTTCTGCGCGTCTTTTCTTACATGGATCTTGCCGCTGAATACTGTCTTGGCCTTGTCATCCAGTATACCATGATATACTTCACGACTATTACAATATGGCTGAGCGTGATCGATAAGCGAATGGGTGTCAACAACCTGACGATCATGCGCTAAATACAATCCATTCAGCACAGAGTCACAGCCTTCACCGTCCAGTACATTGTGAATATCGTTACGGGAAATAGCTGCACCAATGGAAAAAGAATACGATGCAAAATGACTGCTACGTTCCTGATGGATGTGCTGCAAAGCAATATGATACGCTTTTTCACTTTCCCGCTGCACTTTATAATGATGCACTATTGCATTTTCGCCCAATACAACATCGGTAACAGGATTGGAAAAATACACCTCATTGTTCCAACCAGCATACGATTCCAATATGGTTGCCTGAGAATTCGATTCTGCTACAATCAAATTGCGTGGGTGACTTACTATTTCCGAGTCTTTTGCACGTGAAATATACAAAAGATGGATCGGTTTATCAAATACTACGTTTTTAGGGATAAAAATAAAAGCACCCTCTTTCATAAACGCTGTATTTAACGCAGAGAACTCGTAATCAAACACATTTTCATTTTTTTTCAAATATGCCAAAACCCGCTCAGGATCGTCTTCAAGTGCCTGACCAAGATTTTGAATAACTATTCCGTCTTTAACATGTATTTCTGACAATTCAGGCTTAAACACACCGTTAACAAAAACGAGCTGTACAGGGTCATTTTCATTCAACAAAAATGGTTTGATATCTTCAAGGCTTACCGGTACGTCTCCCGCATCCAGCTTGAATGACTGCTGTTCAACCGGAGATATATTGGTAAAACGCCATGCCTCTTTGCGCATTGTTGGGAAACCCATCTCACTAAACTTTGCTATGGCTTTTTTACGCAAATCGTGCAAAGGAGATTCCGCCTGGCCATTTAATTGTTTTTCAAACGTGTCAAAGTTCAGCAAGGGCCAAATTTTATTATCATTAACTGTACTCATAGTTTCACACTCCTAAACATTAGCCGCAGCAGGTTCCTGCTCTTTTAACCAGTCGTAACCCTGCCTTTCAAGTTCACGGGCCAGTGTTTTGTCACCGGATTTAACTATTTTGCCCTTGTACAACACATGTACATAATCCGGTACAATATAATCAAGTAAACGCTGATAGTGAGTTACAACTATAACCGCATTATCTTTACTGCGTAATGTATTCACACCATTGGCAACAATCTTGAGTGCATCAATATCCAAACCGGAATCAGTTTCATCAAGCACTGCAAGTTTAGGTTCAAGCACTGCCATTTGTAAAATCTCGTTACGTTTTTTCTCACCACCAGAGAAACCTTCATTTACAGAACGTTTTAAAAACTTTTCATCCATTTGTACGAGCTTCATCTTTTCTCGAAGCAGCTTTAAAAATGCACCTGCACTGATTTTATCCTTGCCCTGATAATCCAGTTTTTCATTCAAAGCTGTACGCAAGAAATAGGATGTATTTACACCGGGTATCTCAACAGGGTACTGAAAAGCCAGAAACAATCCTTCTCTGGCACGGTCTTCCGGATCCATATCTAAAAGATCACTTCCATCAAAATCAACAGATCCGTCTGTTACCTCATATTCTTCACGACCTGCCAATACAGAAGCCAGGGTGCTCTTTCCTGAACCATTGGGGCCCATAATTGCATGGATCTCACCCGCCTTGACCTCTAAATCTATACCTTTTAAAATCTCATTTCCTTCTACGGAAGCATGTAAATTTCTTATAGTTAACATATTTATCTCCAATAAAACGTTATCCTTATCCTACACTGCCTTCAAGGCTTACACCCAGCAGCTTTTGTGCTTCAACCGCAAACTCCATAGGCAATTCAGCCAATACTTCTTTACAAAAACCATTTACAATCATAGATACAGCATCTTCTGTACTAATACCACGCTGATTGCAATAAAAAATCTGATCTTCACCAATTTTCGAGGTGGTTGCCTCGTGCTCTACCTGGGCGGTGCTGTTCTTCACTTCAATGTACGGAAACGTATGCGCGCCGCATTTGTCTCCAATAAGCATGGAATCACATTGTGAAAAATTACGCGCATTGGTAGCACCCTTTAACACCTTGACTTGCCCGCGGTAACTGTTTTGTCCAAATCCCGCAGAGATACCTTTAGAAATAATAGTACTCTTGGTATTCTTGCCAATGTGCACCATCTTGGTACCCGTATCGGCCTGCTGCCTGTTTGCAGTCAAGGCTACCGAATAAAACTCGCCAACCGATCCGTCACCCTGCAACACACAGCCCGGGTATTTCCAGGTTATTGCAGAACCGGTTTCTACCTGAGTCCAAGAGATTTTAGAGTTAACACCTTTAGCCAATCCGCGTTTGGTTACAAAGTTATAAATACCGCCTTTGCCATCCTTGTCACCCGGATACCAGTTTTGAACAGTCGAGTATTTGATCTGTGCATTATCTAACGCTACCAACTCTACAACCGCAGCGTGAAGTTGATTTTCATCCCGCATGGGGGCTGTACAGCCTTCCAGATAACTGACATAACTGTCATCCTCAGCAATGATCAGTGTTCTCTCGAACTGTCCGGTATTTGCCGCATTGATTCGGAAATAGGTAGACAATTCCATAGGACATCTGACACCTTTGGGAATAAAAACAAAAGATCCATCACTAAACACTGCGGAATTCAAGGCCGCGAAAAAGTTGTCTGCATAAGGCACTACGCTGCCCAGATACTGCTTGACCAGGTCTGGATGATTCTTAACCGCTTCTGAGAATGAACAAAATATAATGCCCAACTCGGACAATTTATCTTTGAACGTGGTTGCAACAGACACACTATCCAAAACTGCATCAACAGCCACACCCGCTAAAGCTTCCTGCTCCTCTAAGGGAATGCCAAGCTTGTTATACATTTCAAGTATCGCAGGATCCACTTCATCCAGGCTCTTGGGGCCATCTGCCTTACTCTTGGGAGCAGAATAGTAAACAATATCCTGATAATCGATTGGATCATATTTTACATTCGCCCAGCTCGGTTCTTTCATGGTTTGCCAATGACGAAACGCTTTCAAGCGCCATTCAAGCAAAAACTCGGGTTCATCTTTTTTTGCCGAGATCAAACGGATTACATCTTCATTTAATCCCTTGGGGACCGCCTCGCTCTCAATATCAGAAACAAATCCGTATTTATACTCACGGTTTGCAAATTCATTCAAAAAATCTGTTTCACTTGCCATAATTACTCCTTAAAAAACTGCGCGAGTGACATACTGCTCAATTGCTGCATAATTCCTTTTTGTATGGGTACAAAACGATGTTTTAACGTGCAATCGCTGGTACGCTCACAACCGGATTCTTTATCATAACAGTCCGTTATGTGAATAGGACCGTCAATGGCCTCCAAGATTCGCGCTATGGTAATATTATCTATATTATCAGCAATGACATAACCGCCTTGCGCACCTTGAACCGATTCGACTATATTTTTCTTTGCAAGCATTTGCAGTACTTTTGCAAGCAAAGTTTTAGAAACATTGTGAAATTCTGCAATCTCTCTTACCGTTGCTACATTTTCGGGTCTATCAGCCAAATACTGTAGGGCCAGCAGGCCGTATTCTGTCTTTTTACTTAGTTTAAACATCTTTCTCTCAAATAGGACCATTTTAGTCTCATTTAAACCATTCAACAGATACTATTTTGTTCTTATTCCCAAATTTCTTAAATTAATTAAAATTTGAATAGTTTTTTAAGGAAATACATATGAAAAAGAACTTCAGGTTCCGCGGTTTTGTTTCGCTGTTAAACACATTCAGTTTTATCATCTCCCTCATATCGGGTATTGTTCTCTATTTCACTCCCCAAGGTAAAATCGCACACTGGACCAACTGGACATATTGGGGCCTCGATAAAGAAACATGGGGTGCTTTGCATATCAATTCATCTTTGATCTTTTTTATTATAGCTGTATTTCATATTTACTACAACTGGCGGGCCATTACCGGCTACATTTACAGCAGATTTAAAAAAGCCATGAACCTAAAACTAGAGCTTGCGCTTGCTCTTGTTTTTTCACTTTTTATTATCTGGGCTTCAGTTGCCGACATCCAACCCTTTGCTACAATTATCCGTTGGAATACAGACATAAAAGACTATTGGGCATACGAAGCTGAAAACCAGCCCCCCATTCCCCATGCCGAAGAGATGACAGTTACGGAATTCTGTAAACAAATCAATCTGGACATTGAACGCTTTGAACAGAGCATGCAGCGGCACAACTGGAAATTCTCTCCAGAACAAACGATCAAAACCATCGCCCAAAACAACAACATCTCTCCTGCCGATATTTACAGAGCAACCCAGGCAAAGCAGCAATCCAATGCAAGCGGTCAAGGCGCCGGTTGGGGACAAAAATCCGTTGCCCAGGTGTGCAATGAAGCGGGAATTGATGTGCAAACCGGACTTGACCGGTTAAAATCTGGCGGCATAACAGCATCAGCAAATGATAATCTGCGCACCCTTGCAAGTCGAGCCCAAACACGCCCCAATCTAGTTGCAGAGATTATTTTAAACAAAAAGATTGAACATTAAAACTGAACCTTTTACAGGATACAGGGTAGAATAATAACAAATCCTTCATAATAACAACGGAAACTCTCACGAATACGCTCAAGGGGGTATTATGAAAAAAATAATATTTGTTTTTCCATCCATAATCATTTTATTTTTAGCATGCGAAAAGAACCCAACCTCACCTGACTTGATCAATACCAGCCAATTGGATGGCATTGCGATTTATTACACAATACTTTACGAAACAGAAAACGGTGGTTCTGCAACACAGCTTTATCTCTACAATAATGGTGAGTCAAATCCGCTATTTGATGATGACGTTTTCAGGTCTATGATTTGTGCAAGTCCCAATGGACAAACAATCGCTTATTTAAAGAATGCATTGTTACACCCATGGTTTGGTTACGTACAAACCGATAACCCTGTCATATCAATCTCTGACGATTGTGGAAAAAGTACCCGAGAGATTTTTACTGATAGCTCTAGCATTGTTGCGCTCAACTGGCTTGACAACAATACAATCATTGTATCAAAATACAAAGACAACAAGACCTTATTCACTATCCTGGATACACAAGGAAATGTACAAATAGAAAGAGAATCACCACATTTATTCTATTATTATGCCTTGAATGAAAAGTCACGTTTATTTTATTATAATATTTATGAATTTGGAGTTTACGACATTGCTACCGATACATGGAACACTATATCAGCGGAAAGCGAAATATCTTCCTGGCAGCCCCCTTTTTACCTGGACAATACGCTGATCCTGAAACTGCAAAATGGGGGCCATATCTCATATAACCTGACAGACAACACCTATTCATATCATAACAATTCGGACGCTGATCGCCAGTTGCTATATCAAAATAGCAATAATGCGATTTATACAAATGCTGACAATTATAAAAATTTCAGTTTATATCAAAACGATACTTTTGTGAGCACGGTTGACAGGGGTGAATATCGCTATGCTCTTTCCCTTTTTATGACAGACGATAACGCGTTTTATTACCAGGGATCAGTTGGTAATGATGAAGGGGCGTTTTTCAAAATGGATTTTGATCAAAAAACAGTTACAAAGCTTACAAACCATGGCATAAACAGGTTTATTTTAAATTGCAGTTATCATATATATTAATAAGGAGAAGTTATGATAATCCGCATCATCAGTTTATTAATACTTACAAGCATCGCAGTATTTGGACAATCGTTGGAATTTAAGAATCCAGAGTTATCTATGGAGAACGTTTATGTAGCAGCCTCTACGCTTGAACAAAGTGCAAAATTCATTTCAGTCAAATATAATGAACCAAGCCTTTTTACATGGCAATATAGATTCAGTACTATGGCAGGCCTAGGTATGGGTTATGCGACTTGTCTTGCTGTTAATCCCAAAGAGGGAGAAACCAAGACTGTTTTATGGTCATATTTGGGTGGTTATACAGTAGGTAGCACCTTGGGCGTTTATCTAATCAGCAAACTAAAAGGACACAACGGCTCATTAACAGCAACATTTCTGGGAAGCACCGTAGGATTAGGAGTGGGTACGCTTTTATTCCACAATAATGAAAATAATGTCTTTGGCATAGCAGCGCTTGTTCAAATAATGTTCACTTTTGCAACCACAACAGCCGGTTCAATTATAGGTTATAATCTATCGGACAAGATAAAAGTAGAAAATGATGATGACACATGGGGTATGCTAAACATTGAAAAAGACAAAATATGCCTTGGCATTCCAAAAATCATGATTGATAATGAACAAACATTTTTTAAATTAAACAATAACACGCTTTCAATAAACCTGATCACTGCTCATTTTTGAGTTCTTGCATGAAACGTCGTACATTTCTCAAATCTCTGACAATAGGAACCGCTGCAATATCCACAGTTGGATTGACAGCCTGCACAAAAAAGCAGACGAACCCCAACATCCTGCTGATTGTAGTGGACGATCTCGGATGGACAGATCTGGGCTGTTATGGCAGTTCGTTTTACGAAACACCCAATGTTGACCGTCTCGCAAGCCAGGGCATGCGTTTTACCAATGCCTACGCTTCTTGTCCGGTTTGCTCACCCACTCGCGCGGCCCTGCTCACAGGCAAGAGTCCGGCAAAGTTACAGTTTACCGGACATATTACAGCCATTGGCAGACACCGTCACCCCGAGAACTCACGAATCATCCCGCCGGACGATCGGATGCACATCCGATTGGAAGAAACCACCATTGCCGAAGCGCTAAAACCTGCCGGTTACCGCAGTGCCAGCATCGGTAAATGGCATGTGGGTGATGAGGAGAAATATTATCCCACTGCACAGGGATTCGACGTCAACATTGCAGGCTATAACCATGGCAGTCCCCCGGGATATTTTTGGCCCTATACCGATCCGGATAAAGAATGGAACCCCGGCATCCCCACACTGCATGGCGGCAAGTCGGGCGAGTATCTTACAGACCGCTTAACAGACAAAGCCATCAACTTAATGCGGGAATCCGGCGAGCAACCCTTTTTCGTCTATCTCCCCTACTATGCCGTGCATACGCCGCTTCAGGCACCGCAGGAGCTGATTGCAAAATATGAAAAAAAGCTGGAGCACGATAAATCTCAGAAAAACGCTGTCTATGCTGCCATGGTAGAAAAAGTGGATACCAATGTGGGGCGATTGATGGCATTTCTGCAAGAAAAGGAGATTGACAATAACACACTGGTTATTCTGGTAAGCGACAATGGCGGACTGGCAACGGTCACCAATAACACTCCCCTGCGCGCCGGAAAAGGATTTCTATACGAGGGTGGCATCCGTGTGCCCATGATCGTTAAATGGCCGGGCAAAACCCAACCCGGCAGCAAAAGTGACACCCCGGTCATCAGCCACGACATTCTCCCCACAATCGCTGACATTGTTCACAACTCACACATGCCTCAAGGTGTTGAAGGTAAAAGTTTGAAATCCGTGCTGACTGGCAAAAAACCACTTGCGGAACGTGAATTATACTGGTACTATCCCCATTACAGTCCCCAGGCCAAGCAGCCCTCCGCGGCAGTGCGTGATGGACAATTCAAACTCGTCCGTTTTTACGATCCCGTAAAAACCGAGCTTTATGATCTGTCAAATGACCTCAGCGAGCAGCACGACCTGTCCGAACAAATGCCGGAAATAGTGCAAGAACTTTATAAAAAACTGGACGACTGGCTAAAATCCGTGAATGCCAAGATGCATACGTTGAATAAAGGGTAGCATCACTTTAACAACATCATGGTCCGGGTTTCCACCTCGCCCGCAACCGCTATCCGGCAAAGGTACACTCCACTGCCCACTGGCTGGCCTGTATCTGTGCAGCCGTCCCATAATGTTTGATACTTCCCTTTGACTTGATTTTCATCAACAAGCGAAACTATTTTTTGTCCCAGTACATTATATACATCCACTTTAACATGCATATCCCTGTGCAGCGTGTATGAGATTACTGTGTTCATATTAAAGGGATTGGGATAGCAATCCTGAAGCGTAAAATCCGAACTCGATTGTGCATAATCCGTTTCATTAATCCCAGTTGAGGGAGTCCATCCCTCAACACTTGTTGTATTTTCAATAAATGTTTTGCATGATTGATCAGAACGCGTGTACGCAGGTATTTCGTTATCCCCACATTGTCCCCCTCTATAGGCAGCCGGGCCTATGGTTGGCCAATCACATTCCGGTCCAAAAAAATCAGGTCGCTCACTGTAATAATACGACACATCCTTAAGCACGGCACAATGCTCCAAGGAGTCATTTAAAATCTCGCCATGAGATATCCAGCAAACAGAATCTGCAAGGCAACAAAAATTTTGAGCATAGCATAAGCGGCTGAAACTGGTAGAGCCATACGGAGTGACCGATGGAATAACGCAGCCCATTACCCCCGCTTCGGGAGTATTGCACAGAACCAGTTGAAACTGCGCCATATTGCGCAAAAACACGTTAAACGGTCCATTGTTGCCATGCACATCATCTGCTTCAATAAACACGACCCGGTTATACTCGTACAAATTGGCAAAAGAATAACGACCGTGAATACAAATATCTGAATCAGGGTACGGGATTTCACTCCCGCCCAAAGCCATAGTAGAATACTGATCCGTAGAATAATTAAATGCTACAACATTACAATTGGCCCCAACAGACAAAGACATGGCATGTCGCAATTTCTGAAAAATATTATTTTCAACGAGACAATGGGTACTGTTGTTTGCCAGAATCACACCATAACCATAAGAATTGCCGCCATAGCAACGGGACTCGTGAAAATAGCAGCCACTGACCTCAATATGAGAACAGTAAATAGCAAAAATGTGGTGTCTGCAAGTCTGCTCAAATTCAACACCGCAAACCCAGCAATTAACCGCATTGAGCAAAAATACATTAGACCCTTTATCATATAAATTTTCTGTTGATTTTTCTTCATCCAAACGCACAATTTTGAAATTTTCTATACCAATATTTTTAACCGGTCTGATTTGCTGAACCCAAATTCTGTTAGATATTGAATAGTCTTTTGAAGCGCTCTCTTTTAATTTTATTTGATTTAAAGATACTGAACAGACTTGCTCTACCTGACCAATTGAATATCCGGCAGCCTCGGGCAATGCTTCTTCCCAAAACATTAGCCAGTCATCCCTTTGAAGCCCTATGGGACTTTCCTGGCCAAGGCATAACATATGGGTATTCTTGGGTATGTCCGCATTCAGTTGAACGGCATCTCCAACCGGATAACCTCTGGCTACAATACAATTCTTATCTTTACCTACCTGAAACTTTAAAACAGTTGGATTCTCTCCCCCGGCGCCGTCTCCCTGAATGACAATATTACTGTCACCATATGAAAAATTTATAGGAAAATCTAAAAAATATTCACCACCAGGGAAATAGATTACCGACATTTCATTAAAAGGTAATGCGGAATATGTTCTAGCCTTGTCTAATGCGGAATAAAACTGTTGATACAGTGTTTCACCGGGCTCTTGTGTTACATCAAAGACATGATCCGCTACACGGTGCACGTTTGAAACAAGCCCTGCAGAACTCCAGTCCACCCGTTGAGTTTCAGGTATATACCCCAGGCCATGAAATAACAATTGTCCAAAACCAGAATCAACACAACAAATCAATAACAACAGCAAAACAACCTTCAACAGCCCCTTAAACGGTCCCATAAAATCCTTTACCCATCCTTTGCAATTGCACGTTTTATTTTAACAACATCATGGTTCGGGTTTCAACCTCTCCCCCGACGTTTATCCGGCACAGGTATACACCGCTGCTCACCGGTTGGCCTGTCTCCGTACGCCCGTTCCAGGAGGCTTGATACACCCCTTTGAGCTGTTTTTCATCTACAATCGAAGCTACTTTTTGCCCCAGTATATTAAATACATCCACATTAACCTGGCTGTCTTTGTACAGCACATATTGAATAACCGTGCGCATATTAAAAGGATTGGGATAATTGGGGTACAATGTGAATCCTTTGTCCGCTGGGGCTTTCAGCGTTTCACCATCTTCAACAATCACAACCCCGCTCTCACCCGAGATAAACAGCTTGCCCGCCTGATAAACAATATGCGCGTCATTACTGAAATATCTGCGCCATTGTTCTTTACCAGTAGTCAGATTAAAGGCATATAGATTGGGTTCAAAATTTGGATCGTAAAAATCATTTTTACTTTTGAACTGGACATATATCGTATTTCCGCCCACACAATACGAATCAACAATTTTGTCAAACAAATTTGAATAGATGCGTTTGCCGGTATACTTGTCCAATACGATATAAGCGTCTTTGTATTGCATGTATACTATATAATCCGGCGTAACAATAGGTTGAAAATTAAAGTAACTGGAATTACCATTACTCGAAGTCCATTCTAGTTCTCCATTTTCAAGATCAATGGCAGCAAATGTCTTTTTATCGATCATACAATATAAATTGTCATTATCCAAAACAGGAATTTGTTCATCCAGGCTTTCACTGGTATTCTTGCTCCATATTTTTTCACCTGTTTTGGGATTTATCGCTTGAATAGAACGCTTATTCGATATGACCAACGCCTTGTTGTTCACCGCCAAAGCAACCGGAGTATCCCCAGAATTTTCAAATCGCCATAAAATAGTACCGTTTGACGTATTGGCGCAAGCGATTGAACTGTCTGCGGAAATATAGTATATACTGCTATCTTTCACCACAGGCGCGCCTAGCTCCAGGCATTCCAGCTCCCAGGGCTCCTTTCGTTCATAGATTCCGCTACATTTTAAATTATAATCATACTCTCCGGTATTCCTGTTATATTCTGCTCGTTTATAAATTATTCTTTCATTCGCAACAACTGGAAAAGATTCCCTTACATTTGACCTAATTGTACTAATCGACTTGTGGGTTGTTCCGTTAATGATTGTAATAACTGTATCGTTTACGCCTTGAAAGACAAAATCCAGCACACCATCATCATTCATATCATAAAACCGAATATCAGAAAAGGACTGATTAAAAACATTACCGGAAATCACGGGATCTATAATATCCGGTCCTGAAAAATAGAGATTGTTCTCTGAATCGCCTTTGCTCATACGCCAGGTTTTTGCATTGCGGTCAGTCATACTATATTCCAAGTTTTCTACAAACAGATTGCGGGAGAGCACCCAACCAACGGTAGAGTCTGGCAATAAAATTTTAGCATGCTCCTGGTTTCGTACATAAATATGATCATGATAATCAATCATTTGCAGATCAGTAGACAAACGCGTAACGACATCATCTTTTGAGAAAACACCCATCACTGTGGTAGAATCATAGGGAATCTGATAGACAAGCGTACTATCAAGCAGTACAGTTGCAGTTACATTCACATCCACATATTCATTTAATACATTATAACGCAAATTTGGCATATAAATATTATAACCTACATCTGAAACCATACTTGTAAACCAAAATTCTGGGAAACTATCAACAGCAGCTTTATAAAGATCTTTGACATATTTTATATCAGGATTGAAATAATCCAAAAGTTCTGCTTTCTTGAATGCACAAAAACCTGCTACCGGATAATGAGAGGCTTCTTTAATAATTTTATCCGCCCAATAAATACACTCATCATACATTAGACTGTCTTGATATATAGAAAACATTAACTCGACAACTTCGGATGAAATATTACGCTGATCTTTTATATACAAATGTATTCGCTCATCAGGATAATCTAAAACCGCATTATATGCAACATTACCAACTGATCTTAATTTCCCTTCCATGGCATATTTCAATACGGCAAGTTTGCGTGCAATCATTCTCACAGAAGGGTTAAAGGTTTCCCGGGCGATCTGATTTATTTGTTCCTGAATATACTCGGGTGATTTCATATAAATTAAATCATATATGTAATCCGCAGCAGCCACATCTGCATAATAATAACCCTCCCGTCCCTGCATTTTGCATTGATGATATTCTTGAATAACAAAGTGACATTTTTCAAGTGCCTTCTCTTCATCATCCAACTTGTCTCTGTAAATACGTGCCATATCCAGACACGCACTTGGTCCAGCTTTATAATATACAATTTGTTGGTGGGGATATTTTAAAACCGATTCTTCAAGAATGTTTATTGCATCTTGCCAGCGTTCTTCTGTTTTATAAATTCTTGCAAGTTGATAATTTAACAATGCTCCCGCACCATATTCAACCCAACATGATTCAGTTTCGTTAATAGGCAAAATAAAGACACCAGCATATGGATCAACCATAGATTTTAATTGCAATGCAAATTGTTCTGCCTCATCATACCAATATCGAATATCCGGATGTTCGAGAAATCCTTCTCGTGCGGATGAGCTGTGTCCATATAACAGATACTCACATGCAGCAAACATGTGTCCCCAAAAGTTATAATTCTGCACTGAATCTTTTGATTTGTACCAGTACATTTTATTATAGTATTTAACTTTGAACCAATACTCATTATTAATTACTAAACCATCATAAATCTGTATTTGCATATCTAAATAGACTGAATCTATTGGCACAGCGCCAGGGCCATATTGGTCATAAAGTGGTTGATCTTTGGCAACAAAAACTGACAACATGCTGGAAATCAATAAATTTTGATAATCAATCCACCCCCAGGTACTATCTGCGGTTAAGATTTTGGCCCAACCATTGAAATTAAAATTGTATTCATCATCAACTGCTTCACCGGCAACATATCGATAGTCTGTCATCTGCAATGTTTCAAGCACCTCCGCATCTAAACTGGAATCTGCATAAACGGTTGCCTCATCTGACAGTACAAATCCATATCGCAGGGGTAAAGCACTTGCAGCACTGGTTACCACAAAAAGAAAAATCATAATTCTAGTAAACTGATTCATTTACATCCCCAAATAAATTATGAAACACTCGGACCATTCAGAACGTCAATGCCCCAGGTTAAAATAAAATATAATTAAAATAAAATATTACAACAAGGGGAATTTAGATCAAGCCTTTTAACGTTTTCTGATTATAACCAACTATTACAATTTTATACACCAACTTTAACTAAACTGTAAATAATGGCATATAAATTGTAATATTTTTTATTAATCTGTACAGAAGTATTGCAGTAGAGGCACCCATGTATCCAATTAAAATATCGATAATATTCATATTTATATTTGCTGAAATACTATTCGCTTCAGATTCAAACTCGCAACAAATAGATCAAATATTCAACATGTCACTTGAAGAACTGTTGTCTGTCAAAGTTACCACCGCAGGCAAAACACCCCAGGCTATAAGTGAAATCCCTGCAAGCACTATCATTTTGACACGTCAGGAAATTGAATCGTTTGGATATACAAGCCTGAGTGAAATTTTACAAAACATTACCGGCCTCTATATGATAAATGATTATTCATACGATGGTGTAAAATTTGGAGTTCGCGGCTTTTGGTCCGGTGTTGCTAACGACAATTTGATAATACTCGTGAACAACATTCCTCAAACCAAGAATGTTGCTTCAAACCATCCATTGCCTGAAATTCCGGTTCCGGTTGAAGCAATAGACAGGATTGAAGTGGTTCGGGGACCCATGTCTGTAATCTATGGCAGCGGCGCCTTTTTTGGAGCAATTAACATTATCACAAATGGAGAAACAGATCCACATTTTTATTCAGCAACCAGTTTAGGGACCTCAAACACACATAATTTTTTTGCAAGCGTTAATAACAAAACAGAGACCAGCTTACTCTCTATTAATGCGGCGAGTTTTCACACCGATGGAATTGATCAACACATTGATCAACTTGTATCTAATACAAAGCCACTTCAAAATTGGGGTATAAAATCCGATTATACGACGGGTGGTAAAATGCAGGTAAATAATAAATATCTGGACATCAGTGGTACAACAAACAATATATATTATAATCTGGTTTTGGTCGAAACAGAACAAGGTATGCAATATAATATTCCGGCTTATGGCGAAGGAAATTTAAACTCGTACATTGACTACAATATTACAACAGGTTATAAAAGCCATTTAACTGAAAAATTAAATTTAGATTTCAAGTTATCTTATTTCAAGGATAGAGCCTGGTTTAAATATAGCTTTTTTGATGGCAACTTTTATGGTTTACAACAGTTGGAGAGTAATGCGTGGGATTTTACAATAGACATGTTTTACAAACCGAACAATAAAATAAATATAACTTCCGGGACTTTGTTTAAAAGTATTCTGGATGCTTACAACCTGTATGATATACCCTCATTTAACACACCCTCGTTTGAACGCACATTAACTACAATCCCTAAAGATGAAGGAATTACCTTACTGGCTGCATTTTCGCAAATTGAATATAAACCAACACATAATCTCATGTTTATTACAGGTTTACGACTTGAAAAAACTCTAAAATACGAAATACTGGCAGATATAAATAACCAAACAACGATGCATAAACAACTTTCGAGCACGATAGATCGCGAAAATATTGAATTTATCCCTCGTATTGCTGCTATCTATAATTTGTATAACAGGCATATACTGAAACTCTTATTCGGCAAAGCGATAAACCGACCCTCTTTTTTTCAGGATTATTTACAGCTACGCGCAGAAAGTGACATATTACAACCCGAAAAAATTGAGACAATAGAGTTCAATTATCAATCTGTCCTGAATTCAAATCTGACAACAAGCTTTAGCATTTTTCACAATAAACTAGACAATCTTATTACACGAGTAACAGAGCTTGATGAAAACACAAATTATTACCAATCCTATTTTTCAAATGCGGGTAGAATGATTACAAATGGGATGGAATTATTGATCACATTGGATATCTATAACAATTTTTACATTCAAACAAGCGGTTCTTTACAAAACACATCTGATGAGAGGGCAGAATTTAATGATATCAAAGTTGCCTATTCTCCACAAAAGCTGGGCTACCTCAAGGCCAGATATAGAATTAACAACCAGATATCAGCTTCAATTTTGGGCCAATATGTCAGCAGCATGGAAACATATTGGGACACAGAACCTGACATTCACAAACCCGATCAAACTCCTATAGGAAGGATTGGACAAAAAACGGATGGTTATTTTCTAACCAGCATTAATTTCAGATATAACGATCTGTTTAATAAAGGATATTTTATAAATATGAATATTTATAACCTGCTTGATTCAGAAATCAGATATCCAACATTTACTAATAATCGATGGGCAGATAAAGGCACTTTGGGTTACGGACGAGAATTCATGTTAACATTGGGTAGAAAATTTTAATAAAATGGTATAGTGAATGTTTATCATAAAGTTACATTATATTTTTAAAAAAATAAAAAGTACCATTCTCTATTTACTAGTGGTTGGTTTCATATCATCATCCATTGCATTTGGACAGACACAAAGCTATATTGTTAAAGCTGCCTTTGTTGAACGCTTTACACAGTTTATTGAATGGCCACAGGATTCGACATTAAATAGCCAGGAATTTATAATTGGTGTTATTGGTAATAATCAATTAAATTCCAATATTCAACAATTGTACACTGAACAAAAAGTCAAAATTAAAGACAAAAAAATATCGTTCAAGTATTTTAAATCACATACGGATTTACAAACTACCCATATTCTTCTTGTATCTCCAAAAACAGATCAGGATTTAATAAACATTTTAAATTTCACCAAAAACAAACCCATATTAACAATAAGTGATTGCAAAACATGTATTGAAAAAGGAGTTCACATTAACTTTTTTATAAACGAAGGTTCAATACGCTTTTCAATCAACAATTCAACAGTTAAACAATCTAACTTGTCAATGAGTTATTTATTACTTCAGGCAGCTGGTACAGTTATTAATGATTAAGAATATAGAACATGAAAAGTATATCAATAAAATATAAACTCATCCTCATTGTTATTATAATAGTATTACTCGTTGCCACATCCGGTTTGGTGGCAATACTTACTTTTGAAATTAATGAAGAAAAAACTAATCTCACCAATGAAGTATTAACCGGGACAAAACTTGTTGGCGAGATATGTGTTTCTCCCCTGTCATTTGATGATCGCAATGGAGCTCACAAACTTTTATCTAAAATATTTACAATTGAACAGGTTAATGAATGCTGGTTGTACGATAGTAATGATGAAATCTTTGCGATGGTCAGCAAATCCTCAACCCAGGATAGTCTTCCAAGACCCAACCTGGAGATAAACGGTACATTTGAAGGTGATTATTTGTATATCATACAACCCATAAATTATAATAATAAACTTTATGGTTATATTTTTGTTAAAGCATCCGTATTAAAAATGGAGGACCAATTATCTGATTACAAATTAACAATGATTTTGGTTTTTCTTACCATGCTAATTGTCTCATTTTTCCTGGCAAATCGTTTTCAAAGAACACTGTCTCAGCCCATTCTGGATCTTGCTCAGGTAATCAACAATATTTCAAGCACACAGGATTACTCGAAACGTGTGGAATGCAATGGCGCTGACGAAATAGCACAATTGTATCATGGTTTCAATAACATGATGGGCCAGATCCAAAAAAATTCCCGAGAACGAGATATTGCTCAACAAGAATTGGAAACCAACGAAGCCAAACAGAAAGCCATGTTGGAAAACATTTCTGATGTCATTGCAATTATTAGTCTTGATGGAATTATTAAATACAAGAGCAGTAATCTTGAAAAATGGTTTGGCTGGAAACCCAAAGAACTGATTGGTCGCAACACGTGGGAACTTTTGCATCCGGATTCATTAGAATATGCTAATACTATTTTTAATGAACTTACAAAGGTTGAAAATGTCTTTAAAACTATGGAAGTAAAATATAGATGTAAAAACGGAGAATATAAATGGGTCAAATCCACTGCCGTGAATCGCATCCATGATCCCAATATTCAAGGGATCCTCATGAATTACCATGATGTTTCGGAAAGAAAAAAAACAGAGGCCTTGATTCTGCAAAAACAGAATGAATTGTTAGAAGCACAGCACATGGCAAAGATTGGGAATTTCCATGAAAATTTAAAGACCCAAACTTTATACTGGTCAGATGAAAGTTATCTAATTTGGGGAGTAGATCCCGGCACCACCATAACTTCTGAACTTGTGATTTCACTTTTACATCCAGATGATTTACATATCTTGACCAAAGCAAGAGAAAAAGCACAAAACGGCAACAATGAAACGCTTTTAGAATTCAGAATTATACACCCTGATGGCAAAATCTGCTATATTCATGATCACTGGGTCAGTACATATGATGAAAATGGTATAGAAATAAAACGTTCCGGCACCCACCAGGACATTACAGAACATAAATTGGCTGAAATTCAAATACAAGACGACTTGAAAGTTAAAGAAGTTTTATTAAAAGAGATCCACCATCGGGTAAAGAACAATCTCACAATAATTACCAGTCTGCTCAATCTTCAGGCCCGAACCATTATAGACAAAGAACAGGCCTTTGAAGCTTTTAACGAAAGTCGAAACCGTATTTTTTCAATGGCTCTTGTTCATGAGCATTTGTACAGATCTGATGACTTTTCAAAAGTTGATATGAAAAAATATATAGAAACCCTGGCCATTAACCTTAAACATACCCTGGCACCTGAAAAAGACATAGAACTCAACATGGATGTTAAAGATGTACAGCTCGATGTCAACCACGCAATTCCCTGTGGTTTGGTATTAAACGAATTGCTTACAAATATTTATAAACACGCGTTTCTAAACTCGAACAATGGCAAGGTCAACATTTCTTTTCAAGCCGATAGCGCCTCGACTTATGAATTGATTGTTCAGGACAATGGCAGAGGTCTGCCTGAAGATTTCAACATTGAAAACAGCAATACTCTTGGACTACAATTAATGCACATGCTATCTCAACAGCTTGACGGAAAAATGACCGTTCAAAACCAAAACGGGGCTGCGTTTAAAATACGCTTCAAAGTAGATCAGAATTGAAAGCAATTTTAAAATAAACTCTTGTCGAAATAATAATCAATGCCAATATTATATGTAAAGCTGTTCTGCCTATTAAATCTTGGATTGTTAAATTCAGGACGCGACAAAAGATATTGCATATTTGCTGTCAAAACAACATTATCTTCTATATAATATCTGAAAATTGTACTTAAATCAAACGATTTTTGGTCCAAATAATATTTTGATTCCAGATCAGTAATATCCTCCTCCTTTGGATTAAATTTAAAATAATTTACCCTGGCTGAAAATATATTGGACCAGGTAATTCGATCAGTAAGAACTGTAAGATTCCTAATTTCGCAGCTAAAGTTTGATTTGGGATTGTACCTAACAAATTCATCAACAGATAAATCCTCATAATTACCCGAGATTTTAGTACTGAACTGGTTTCTCAGGCTGTAATTTTTATAATATTGAAAATTTAAATAAGCACCATATCTTTTATTTTTTGATTTTTCAATTGATGTGCTCATACTTTGATTAAAATACGTTATATGACTTAATCCAAAGCTTACTTTCCATCCTTCGAATCGGGACCCAATATTTTCTGAAAGAGCATCGGCAATATAATAATGTTTATATGCATCAAATTCCAGATCTGAAAATAACTCGTAATAATCCCGCCAAAAATACTTTTGAGACCTGTCATAGACGGTTCTATAGCTGCTATATTTGCTTAACAATTCCGCTATTTTATAAACGGCTTTAGGATCATCAAGCGCATCAATTCCGACGACCCGGGCTCTTTCCCGAAAACGCATTGCCCGTATAGTATGCGTCACATCCCGCACGCGTCCAAAACCATAACCCAATAAAGAGTATGTTTCAACACGCTGCTGAACTGTTTTACTGGAACGACTTTGACCAACAGAGCGGTATTGATATAAACTCTTTCCTTTTACTTCTTCATATTTTTGATTAACATTCAATTTCAGATCTAGAAAATGTCGCCCTTTTAAATAATAATTCCAGTCAACCACAAAATTATATGCAACAGTATATTGTTTATAATTACTTTTTGAATATATACTATCTGGTAGTATTGAAATGCTTGTATTACTTTCTGTCTTTCGAGATATACCTACTGATCCATTTAATGTCAAAATTTGTTTTTCACTTTCTCTATATATTTTAACTCCAGGAACCAGGTTTAAAGAATTATTATTTGCGTTTCGTTCATAACCCCTTTGCTTAGATGAATTATCAGAGCCATTCAAATCCAAAGAAAGTCGAAAGACATTGTACCCCCAATCGGGCAGGCGATAGTCCAGCAGAGGCTGTATATCATTCGGATCTTTGAATCCCACAGACTCTTGCGCGTACATTCCGGCAGCAAACAACAACAGGCACAACATGATCTTTTTAATACGCATTTCTCTTCTCTCCCTCAAAAATAGTCACTACATGCTAATCCCCAACATGGTCATTTAATGAACTGATCTACAATTCATATTTCCATGACTTCAGCAGTTGTTTTTAATATTTATTTGGTTACGGGGGTGTTTCTAATATAACGAATTTCAACCCAAATGTGTTTACATTTATTTTCAAACTTGGAAATTTTTCAAAATTTTCTAACTTATTAAAAATCAACAAAGGAAAAACATGCGGCCGAAAAACCTACATATTTCATTTCTCGTTTTTATATTGCTACTCTCTTGTACAATACATAATAAGCCAAACCATAATCCGGTTTTGATTTCAGATGCCCGTATAAAAGTATCGAAATCCGCTGTAGATGATAAATCAGAACCGCAGTACAGCGCGTTTCTGGCGCTCAAAAAAGAAGCCGATGCCAACATAAACCATACTCCTTTACCCCCGACCATCTGGTACGTTCCGGGATATTACCGCGATGCAGAAGGTCACCTTTCTGCAAAAAATGTACTGCAAAACGATGCCAACCTCAGCTATACCTTTGCCCTTTGTTATCGCATAACCGGGGACATGAAATACGCAGAACCAGCATTGCGCATTATAAACGCATGGGCCACAAAAGTAGACAGCATGAGCCGCGCCGATGATTCCCTGCTCTCATTCAGCTATCATTTCCCCGCAATGATTTTTGCCGCGGATTTATTGAGAAATACCAGAGCATGGCGTGAATCAAAACAAAAAGTGTTCAGCACTTTTCTGCGGGATAAAGCCTATGACATGAATACCATGCACCGCAAAAACAACTGGGGAAACTGGGGGATTGTGCTGGCAGCATCGTGCGCTGCTTATCTTGGCGACAATGAAAAACTCACGACTTGTGCAGAGCGCTGGAAATATTTTATTGAAAGCCAGATTGATGAGAACGGGATACTGCCGCATGAAATCCATCGAAACAACGGACGCTCGGGCATCTGGTATTCCCATTTTTCTCTCATGCCGCAGACATTGGCCGCAGAGATCCTGTACAATAGCGGATACAATCTGTTTGACTATGTGGCCCCCAACAACAGGTCATTAAAGCTTGCGTATACGGGTCCCATTGCAGAATGGTCCCAAAACCCTGCATCTTTTCCATATTGGGATGGCAACCCCGAAGAAATGCATGGCACAGATTATTACAGCTATTTTGAAATTCTGAACCGTCATTGGCAAAATGATACGGCCATAGAATTATTAAAAACGAATCGTCCGTTAACAGCCAGACACTCGGCCCCACACCTGACTTTCACGCATGGAGTGCCATTGAATTAATATCCCAATTCTTCATTCACCAAAATCACATGTATACGTTCAGGGTCCAGTTGGCGCTCAATAATACTCACCTGTCCCCATATATTTTCATCATCCCATTCAAATGCAGCCGCATTCCCTGAAGCTTTTGCAGCTTCATTCACTCGTTTTACATTCATCGGTGCTGCCACTTTTTTAACACGGTCCATAGCAGAGTTCAGGTCCGGAGTAATTTTATTTCTACCCGCTATAATAACAACTTTTTTCGGTCCAAACGTTATTGCAGCTACACGGTTTCCGCGTCCATCCACATTAACAATCTGGCCTTTTTCAGTAATGGCATTACAACTGCTCAAAAACACATCCGCGGCAAACATACACTGGTACAATGCCGGCAAATCTGCGGGATCTTTGATCTGGGTGCGGTCCAGCAGATCAAAATCACTACGTTGACGCAATTCGTCCAGAATACCAATCTGTTCAAGAGTTACACTGCCGCCAAAGCCTACAGATGCTCCTACAGGCAACAATTCATATATTTTTTCAACTGCCTGTTCTATACTTTCTACAATATATCCATTCATTTTACGCTTTTTCAAATTCGCTATCAGTTTTTCCACAAATTCCTCACTATCATTTTTGTTCAAAGGGTGCTACTTTTGCAGGATGGATATTGATGGTATCCCAAACATTATTCAGAACATATGGTTCATGCTCCAGCCATTCAATTTCCAACTGTTCTCTGGACTCGTATTCACAGACTATCATGGAACCTATCATTTTTCCATTATCATCAAGCAGCCCTGCCGCAGACAACCATTTTCCTTCATCATAATATTTAAAAGCATCTGACAAATGCTTTTCCCGTACTGCCATGCGCCTTTCAAGCGCGTTTTCATCCTTGTGGTCATACGCCACGACTACAAATTGCATATACTTTCCTTTACTTCATTTCATTCAAAGGTTTCGATGTTGCCAGTGCAATAACACGCCCCTGGTCACCAACAGCGTTATAAAAATGATAAACCGTACCATTGTGATAAATCACCCAGGGTTTATGCGCGTATTTTTTGTCAAAAGGTTCGGATGGAGCTACAAGATCTTCTCCGTCCCAATTCGTCCAGTTGACAAGATCATATGAGCAGGCAAAAGTATCAAACGCTCCGTCTCGCCAAAACGCGCCAAAATAAAACATAACATATACATCCCCAATTTTGACGATCTGCGCGTCTCCGCAAATGCCCTTATAACGGGTAATAACCGGGTCATCGCCAAAGCGTTGCCAGTCCGTCATATTATCCGAGACTGCCATGGCAATACTCTCGTAATTTGCAGTATCACCCTTGGCATTGTAATACATGACAAAGGGATGGCCGGTAACCGGTTCCGGGTCCCTAAACACCAGGCTTTTATAGATTGTCTTTTTTTCAAACCAGCGGGCATCATTATCACCCGGCAGCAGAATGGGCTTTTCAAAGCGCTGCCAGGGTTCCGGCTGTGTCAGTTCATTGGTAAAAGCCAATCCTACCCCCAGTGTACCGGCTTCGTAGCCTTCAGTGGCGCCGCCAAGGTAGGTAAGCCAGTATTTACCGGTGTATTTCTCAACAGAATAGCTGCCGCCCCAGTTAATATCTACCAGCGAGATATAACCGGCTTTCTGATTAGCATCCCAGGTATTTTCGGTAAAGTCCAGTATTTTACCCAGTGACTGCCAATGTAACAAGTCATCACTCTGCGACAACCAAGTCTCGTACCCCTGGCCGTCAAACACAATATAGCTCATATACCACTGGCCCTGATGACGAAAAATAGTTGGAGAATCCACCATTTTTTTATCATCCGGATGTTTAAAAACAATACCATATTTATAGGGGGTTTTTACCGTTTCATATATAGATTGCATGGTTTCCGGACTAATCTGCCGGATGTCTTTGTGAGAACAGGCTGTTAACAGCAGTCCCACAAACACGATCAAGAATAGTTTAAATTTCAAAGCGTCCTCATTGTTCCAGTTTCAACAGCAGTGTAATGCCCCGCATCTCTTCTTCCAGCATTGCAGATTCCGCTTCCTGATTTTCAATATATTCCGCAAACATCTCCCGGTGGTCAGGATGTTTTTCAATCAACTCTTCTGTACGTTTGCGGATTTTGGCAGTATTGTCAGAATTCAACTGCCGCATATCTTCCTGTGTCCATTCACAAGAATCAACAATAACAGCGCCTGTCTGCTCAATCTCTTGAATGAGCAGATCGCGACTGACTAGTCCTTCGGATTGCAGTTCTTCATCCACCGCAAATACCGTTTCAAGCAGAACAAATCCACCCGGTTTTAAACAGGGTTGAATTTTACTCAGCGACTCGCCAATGTCACCCAGCACTTCTGTATCATAACCAAATACCACCAGATCTTTGTCATGATATTTTTCAACAGATTCTACAATATCTTCCAGCATGAACTGTAATTTTTCAGCTACACTATGCATTTTCGCTTTTTCATTGGCTTCAGCAATAAAATCCGGCAGCAGATCAACACCCACGCCGGTACAGCCGAATCGCTCCGCCATCTGCACCAGCACCGCGCCTTTACCGCAGCAAAGGTCCAGCACCTGCATTTTGGCAGGATTTTCAATATGCTTTTCTATCATCTCTAACATCAACGACGGTCTGGAACCCAGTTCCCACAAATCCTGTAGCAGATAAGGGATAAACTCGATGATTCCGTGATCGCACGCATCCAGAGATGACATGAATTGTTCGTCATGATTGTCCATTTTCTCTCTCTCTTTTTGTTTGAGAATATTACTAAAACCTGAGCAGGAATTCAACCGATTTTTTATCAAAATCCGGCTCTTGTAAAAATAGACTTGCTTTTATTAGTTAAAAATAATAGATTTTATTTAGATATTACAAGGGGTATAAATATGAGAAAATCTACAATAATCTTGATCAAAATTTTAGCACTACTAACTTGATTATCTTTTCTTGTACCCAAAAGTACTATTAATAGTGGGGACAACCATGAAAACATTTGCATATTTTTTAATAATCCTGTTTTTGATGCTTTTCAATTCAATAGATGCAGGCACAATGGGATCAGTTGATGATGAAAGACGAGACAAAAACTGGGACTGGCACTCTGATCCTAATATGAAAATCGATTTGAACTTTCATGGTGGTAAAGTATACAACTTTACACTACCCTGGAATGAATCAGGTTCTTTTATCTTTCCCATCTTTTATAATAAAGAAGGCAGAGATAAATATGATATTTATCCATCACAGGGGTGGAAATTATTTTTACGCGATTTGGGAAATGAAAACCATTCAACATCCTATCCATATTTCATTCTTTACAATGAATACCATGGCATACTTCGGTATATTTATTATGGTGCCAAAAAAGCAGAAACATCCTATATATTGGCCACATTATATTTGAACAACAAAGAGTACACTCCTTTTGGCAGAATAGATAAAAACTCGCCAGTGTTTGAGCTCGGTTATCTGAATAATTGCGGTTATATTGACGATTTGGCCGATGCAGACGTACTTGAAGAAATACATGTTTTAGGTGTGTATGCTCCCTATCAATGGAACTATGTTGACTTTGATGTTTCAGGATATGATCCGGACATTGGTTCCAAAATATTCAATGCTGGCATTTCTATTGAGACATTACGAAACTTTGATAAAAATGAAATCGAAAATGCAGAGTATCTTGAATCAACCTTATTCAATACATCCAGGGGGCTTGTTTACAACCAACTTGAAGGCGCAAACCCAGCCGGGTTCTATGAGAATAATGTCTATCCATTTCAAAACATGAGAATCAAATATCAAAATGTGAAACAAGCGCAAAATGCATTTGCGGAATGGGCCCTGGGCAACAAGGACACCAAGACTTGGTATACAGACAATATATTATCAATCGCTGAAACTACTTTATATGATCAATGGATTCCCGCAATGGCACCCTTTGCTACATTATATAAATTCCTCAAAGGCGGCGGTTCACCGGACAATTCTTTGTTACCCAGAACGTTTTCAGGTTTACCCACAGAAATAGCCTTCCCTGAAAATACAAGTACCGGCCAGGGGCTCTATTCATTATTCTTTTACCTGCCAGGATGCGTTCTACCCGACACTCTCTTTGCGGTGACATCAAACACCCTCCCCCTGTATGACAAACCGCTGGGCATTTTTAACATGTTTTCAAAACCACAGGTAGATCATACATGCAAAATAAAAAGTATACGTAAAAATAAAGACAACAATCTTTATACAACACAATATGATGATTATTTTAAAATAAACGGAGATTTATCCTTTGTTATTAATCCATATGTATTTGATACCAACAAAAGTACGGTCAAATTCTCTTTTGTCTCTACGGAACAAGACATTAGCTCATTCAAGGTAACCAGCAATTCGGATCCCGATGATGAATATCGGAAAACATTTCATTATGTAAATTCCGCTCAAGTGGAAACAGAAAATCCTTTTCAATTGCCCACCCACGCAACCGGAGAAAAAGCATTACAAACGGTCAAAGCAGCAATATTGGCAGAACTGGTGCCATATAACGCAGGCCCCGATTTTGTACCCGTGCAGATTGTTAAAACTTTTGATATAGAAATTAAAAACATTGTCAACAGTGACAGTACAATTTTAGATTCTCTGAACACCAATCTTGTGAACAATGAATCGTTATTTTCATTAACACAAAATTATCCCAATCCATTTAACCCTGTCACAACCATTCCCTTTATATTGTTCAAACCGGCAAAAGTTGAGATTCGCATCTATAATATACGGGGAAGAGAGATTGCATTATTGACAAACCGTCATTATGACACGGGACAGCACAGTGTTCAATTCAATGCGGCCAGCTATCCCAGTGGTATTTATCTGATTCAGGCAGATATCAAAACACAACAAACATCACAAACACTTACCCGAAAGATCAGCCTGGTTAAATAACACCTGATATAAAAAAAAATGCCCTGCATACTAGACGGATACAGGGTATTTTTTTACATTGCATTTCTCCCAAAATCTCATATACTATACATACAGCCGTAAATATAATGAATTTTAAAACAGAGCTAATAACTATCCCTGTAACGATATATTCTTTCTTTTAAATCAGGAGCTGGCTATGCAAATTTCTACCAGTCGTCGAAGTTTTTTAAAAAGCGTGGGTGCTGTATCCCTCACCTCAATGATACCCGCCTGCAGCAAAAAATACAGTCTGGCCGAACTTAGACAAGACCGCAAACAGGCCGCGCATCGTAAACGCCGCATGATTATGAATAATGATGGTAACGAACCGGTTTTGATTAAAGCAGACGAACCCTTTACCGCCGAAACCATGCTGCAAAAACGCAGTTATGGTCTGCCGGGCACACATGTGGATTCTATCTTTTATTGTACCGGCGTGTTTAATTATTATTACCATCCCAGCAATGAAAGCGAGTGGTTCCTGCGCGAGGGCCGCAACGACATTACGCATCGTTTTCTGAAACACCTGAATGAAAACGGTACCGATCCTCTCAAAATCATGATACAGTACTGCCAGGAAAATCATTTTGAAATATTCTGGTCCATGCGTATGAACGACACGCACGATTCCGGCAGTTCTGTGCCTTTATGCGAGTGGAAAAAGGCGCATCCCGATTATATGGTAGGCACCAAAGGCGTTACCCTGCCCTATGGTGCCAATCGATGGTCGTCTGTGGATTATGGACTGCAACCGGTCAAGGACAAGGTGCTCCGCATTTTGCAGGATGTATGTACCCGCTATGATGTTGACGGTATAGAACTGGACTTTTTCCGTCACCCTGTACTGTTCAAACCACAAATGACTGGTGAACCGGTAACGCAGGAGTATTGCGACCTTATGACAGGCCTCATGAAACGCATCCGCACCATGACCGAAGAAATCGGCCTCAAGCGCCACAGACCTTTTCTGATAGGTATCCGGGTACCGGATTCGGTGGATTATTGCAAAGCATTGGGCATTGATCTGGAACAATGGCTGGCTGACGATCTGGTGGATCTCATTGTAGGCAGTGGTTATTTTAAACTGGAACCCTGGGAAAACTGGGCCGCATTGGGCAAAAAGTATGATGTACCGGCATACGCGTGTTTTGTCAAACGCCGTATTCAATCCAGCGGTGAACCCGAAGGCGTTACCGAAGAAAAAATCTGGCGTGGTGAAGCGCTGAACGCCTGGAAAGCCGGTGTAGACGGTATCTATACATTCAACCGGTTTAATCCAAAAGATCAGATATTCCGTGAGCTGGGCGATCCGGAATTACTGAAAACACTGGAGCGTACGGACAGGACTGCCTATGTAAATCCCGAAAGCTGGTCACGTCCTGAACGCTGGCTCAAAGATGGGGACAAATACGTCAAGGAACCTAAAGCATAAAGTAAAAATCATTTCAGAGCAGAGGCCACAACATTTTTGGTCTTTGCTTTTTCTATGGAATTTTATATATTCGAGTGTCAATAATAATTGACACTCTGGGTAAAAACCTATTAAAAATCAAACTCATCATTCAAGGGGATGTTATGAAAAAATCATGTGGGATGGTATTCATTATTACAATGTCATGTATATTATTAAATTGTGCTGCTGGGAATCCTGCTAAAAAATATCCGCATTTTTCCGTGCAAAAAGATGAATTTGAATCATGCTCAATATTTACAGACATTGTGGTAACACATGGCAGTAAAAACGACACAATGATTGTAGATGTATTATCCAGTCATAACATCGGAGAATCCTTATCAGACACGCTTACAAAGGCATTTTATGAAAAAGGGTATTACATAGAAAACGTGATTCCCCCAACAGTTGGCAGATTTCTGGATGGACAAGCAGTCGCTAAAACCATAGAAACAGAACAGCAACAATCCTGGAACCACAAAGAATTGCCGGTACATCATGCTCCTTTTTATTTTGACAGCACCGGTACTGATCCCGGATTATTGAATATGCTTGAAAGCTGCCTGGCTTCAATAGGAACCCAGGGTCACAAGTCACTTTCTCAAACCCCCATAAAACCACTTGTATTAATTCAAGGTAAAGGCAACAAAGTGCCATTGTCAAAGTCTATTGGTCAGGGCTTGTTGACCGGTTTATTAACAATGGGTTATGCTTCTTTTTATCAGGTTTCTCACTATCAGATCACATTATACATTGTTGATTCAAAAACCGGCAAAGTCCTTTGGGCAGACAGTGAATATTCGGAATATTCGTCCCCAAATGCTGAACAATTTATCCAAAATACTATTAAAATGGTTAATCGCATTCCAAATAAAATTTAACACAATGCATACCCATATGGAGGCTAGGTTGAAAAAAATTACATTTCTGGTTTGTCTGTTTTGCGCACAAATGG
Source organism: bacterium (assembly GCA_963693055.1). Taxonomy (GTDB): domain Bacteria; phylum Zhuqueibacterota; class Zhuqueibacteria; order Residuimicrobiales; family Krinioviventaceae. The sequence continues at coordinate 676,700 of OY843751.1, read as the reverse complement.
TATATTCTCAAGGCTTTGTACTGGATCCGCATTCGGGTTGGGGGGTGAATAGCGTTTATATATCAGACCCGGAAAACAATCTCAACATGGTTCTGATTGAATCGGCTTTATCAATAAACAGATCCATTGATTTACAGGTTGGCTATGTCAAATCTGATAAATATGTAAACGGTGGTCCAAATGTATCATTATCCTTATATTTGCCAAAGGAAGGCAGTGAAAAATTTCCGGTTTGCCCAATGCTATCAGTATCATATTTAGGTATTAAACCCAATTATACATCCGTTAGTATTGGGATCGGACTATACAGCCAAATTAAAGCTACCAACACTTTTTCAATATATCCTTATATTGGTGGAGGTATGTCAGTTATCAACGCTGGTTCAAAAACAATGCAAAATGCTCAATATAATTTCTCACTATCATTCAGCAAAAGAATTACAACAAAAAGTTTTATAATATTTGGCCCTCAGGCAGGTTATATGGAAGAGAATACTACAATAGCTGCTTCCCTTGGATATGTCAGAAAATTTTGATTTTCCCAAAATTCTTTTACACTAGCAGTTAAGGAAAAAATCATGTTCAAACTTTTAATTATTATATCTATCGGAATTATTGCGGGAATCATTGACGTGATCCCCATGGTCATTCAAAAACTGGACAAATATGCCAATATCTCGGCATTTGTTCACTGGATTGTCGTTACCATTTTTATCGCCTATATACAAATTCCGATTGCGCCCTGGCTTAAAGGCTTTCTGGTTGCAGAAATGGCTGCTATACCGGTCATGATTCAACAGCTCAAAGACAGTCCCAAAAGTATAGTTCCCATTGCCATTTTTTCTGCAGTTTTGGGGACTCTGGTGGGGATTGTTACAGCACTTGTCTGAATGAAATCAATAAAAAAACTGGTTTTCAATTTGGAACCTGCGTTTACTCCGAGAGTGTAATGTTATAGCCCGTCTAACATTACACAGAAAGGGGACCTATGAGTGTAAAACGCATTATTGCGATCATTTTCATCTATCTCAGCACCACTATAGCATGGATGATACTGGGGGTTTCTACCGGAATTCGTACCGATTCTTCATTTTCTTCAATCAAAAGCATGGTTGTCAATCTCTATGGCGATGAGTTGGTTATCAATGCGCCCTATTGTTCAAGAACACGACATGTATTCGCAGACCAATTCAAAGACTATAAAGAGCCTTATGATTTTATAAAAATGGGGCCCGAAAAGTCAGATATTTCCATTAGCACCCAATTAGACCAGCGTAAAAAAGGCAATCTCTGGTTTCCCACATTCAAATCCAAATTCATTGGCAAATACGAGTTTACGATTGATAATTTTGTTCCTCAAGAGACTTTTTACATTTACGCGTCTTTACATTCTACAAATTCGATTTACAACAATATCACGCTATGGGTTAACGGTGAACAGCAAAACGATATCCTGCCTTTGGTCCAAAGTGAGCCCATCCCCGTTGTTCCCGATGAGAACGGCAACATACAGCTTGAAATCTCGTACGACTGTACCGGAATGGAAAACATTCGCTATTTTATAACGCCCAAAGACAAAGACATTAGCCAGATCAACAATTTCAACCTGACCATGACCACTGATTTTAAAAACATTGATTTTCCCAACAATATGATGTCGCCCACCAGCAAAACCGAAACAAAAGATGGCTATACTCTTGAATGGAACCTGGACAGCTCGGTTACGGGTAAAGACATTGGTCTGAATATCCCCAACAAGCTGAATCCCGGCAAAATTGTCTCTCGTGTGACCTTTTTTGCACCGGTTTCATTGTTGTTCTTTTTTATTGTAATTTTCATCTTTTCCATCACATTCAAAACCCGTTTGCACCCCATGAATTACTTTTTTCTGGCTGCAACTTTTTTCTCGTTCCATCTCATGTATTCTTATTTTTCAGACCATCTCAATCTGTACCTGACGTTTGCAATCGCTTCAGTTGTATCACTTTTTCTCACAATCAGTTATCTGCGCCTGTTCACACCCGCAAAATTTGCATTACTGGTTGCACCGGTAACTCAGGTTCTGTATCTGATTGTTTTTTCATATTCCTTCTTTTTCAAAGGATTTACAGGTGTGATTGTCACCATCTGTTCAGTAATAACGCTGTTTATACTTATGCAGATCACTGCAAAAATCAAATGGGAGCAGGTATTCGATAAAAACCAACAACAGGAGCTATGATGAAGATAAGACCCTTTGACCGTGACGACGCCTATTTCTGTTTCAAAATCCGAATTGACGCGTTTATTCAAAAATTTTATGGCGAGTTGTCTCCACAACAGGTCTCCGCTGCTGTTACTGCATATACAACAGATGATTTCATTGAAATGTCTAAAACCAGTAAAGTCTTTATAGTAGAATATGAAGATGATGCTGCCGGATTTTTCATGATCAAGCGTATTGACGAAACCACCGCTGAAATTCCGTTGATCTATCTGCATCTGGATTTTCTGGGCAAGGGAATTGGGACCTCTTGTATCCATTTTGCTGAATTGTGGATTAGAGATAACTGGAGTTCAGTCAACAAAATGTTTGTGGATACGATTGTACCAGACAATAATAGCGGATTTTATAAAAAAATGGGATTCAATCACTCGCTGGAAACCGTGAATAAATACCCGGAAATGCCCATTAAAGCTTTGCGAATGACTAAATACCTTTAATAAATTAATCAATAAAAGCCAGGGGGGGGGGTGGTTCCCCTTGCTGTTTGACAAATATATCAAGTAGTAAATAGTTTTCAGTGATCAGTTGTCAGTCAGATCACAAAAGTTGTCTTCATCACGATATATGAAACAGGGACATCCGTCCCCAAGTCTGAGGAAACAATTATGCACCGAAAATTAATCGGAATAACATTGCTCCTGTTGATAACGCAAATTGTTAATATATCCTGCTATTCGACCATGGTCAAACCGGAAACCCAACAGGCAAATAACAACTATTGGAAGCAACAATTCCATATAGGCCAGCTTGTTAAAATCCTGAAAACGGACAGCAACAGAGTACAATTCAAAGTTACCGAAATTACGGATAAATCTGTAAGCGGCGTTTTTGCTGGAAAAGAGTATAGCGTTCTTTATGATGACATTCTCAAAGTATCAAGATTTCGGGACAAGGCAATAAAACATGTTGTCAGTACGGTTTTACTCACAATGGTTGGATTGATAATTTTAATGTATATAGAAATGGGTGACGAGAATTTCACGCTGAGTGGTTAACAATCAGCATCCATATCACTATTTACCAGACTCTTACCGCCCCAATTTCCCCATTCGGCAGATACCTACCTGCTGATCCGTTAATTCAAGATATATTCTGCACTGTTTTTATTGATCCGTGTTCCATCCGTGTAAATCTGTGGCTAATACATCACTTTACCGAAAATTAAGAGTTCCCTGGCTCTGTATATCATTCAAGAACAGTCACCCCCAACTCTACTGGAAAAACTTTTTAATCAGCCCCGGATTCACACAGATCTGCACGGATAAAAACAATGCAACCCGATCGTGATGCAGATGTCTGCATCACGGAATTTTCATTGAAACATTTGTCTCACAAGCTATTCAAACTTAACCACATCTCAATCAGACTTTTCTCTATTAAAATCCAAAACCCGGATCAAAGCTGTAAATACAAGACAGATACAAAACAAACTCTTTGGTGCTGTAATCAAAATCAAACCCGCCGTGACCATCTTCCATGATAATAACATTGACCGGAGATTCATCCGCAACGATTCGATAAACACCACTGGCGTCAAAACTGAATCCGCCTGCATCAAATCCTACCCCACCGGTTAAACCATACCTGGAAACATATTCTGCTTCATCCCGATGTAGAAAAAAAAAGTTTGTATATGCTCCCAGACGATACTGTATGCCATGTTGAAATTCCAATCCGGCATGTACTTCCATAGGAGTCTTGAAAAAATTCATATCATATTTTTTATATTTATAATCTTCCCAGGGAAAGCTCTGTATTTCAGCAGACACCATCATACGTTTATCCAAATCCGCTTTAAAACCCAGGCTCCAAAATTGCGGAAATTCATATTTTTCCACATAAGGATATTCGTGAGGATAATAGATTCCATCATCGGCTTTCACCTCGAAATTCTTGTATTCAAGAGTTTGTCCCGTATAATAGGCAGCACCCACAGAAAAGCGGTCCGTAATATGAAACAGTCCGCCAAATTGGAAAAAATTGTTTGCGTAAATATCTGCCCGGTTCCCGGACACTGACTTTGTATCTCTAAATATTTCCTCTGTGTTCTTTTCCCATTTGGAATTCATAGGCACGTTATACAGAATTCCAAACTGAGCACGTTCTGATATTTGCATACCCAGTCCCATTGTCAATACGTTGAGTATTCCCCTGTGCTCGGTTTGATAAACAGATTTTCTATTTTGCATAGCCGTTATATTTTTTTCAATATTATAATTCCAGTCATAATAACAGCGATATCCCACAGCACCGGTCATGTTTATATTTAACATGGGCAGAACAAATGGAACCGCAATTGCCAGGGTTAAGGGCCTGAATTGCGAATTGTACGATGCGGAATAGTCCTTGTAACCCACCTGCCGATAATATTCATCATTATATGTCTCATTGCCGGTAACCATAAACCGTCCATTTATCAGAATCTGAGATTGAGACATGTCAACCAATCCTGCCGGATTCCCCAACATGGATTCAATCCCCATGCTGGTGGCAGTAAAACATCCCCCCATGGCAAAGGCACGTGTACCACCATTAACCGGTGAATTCAGCAACTGATAAATCTGCGCAAAAGTAACGGACGTGGTGAGTAATAAAATAACCAGTATTTTTTTCATTTGTCCCCCCCCAACAATTAAAAATTAAAATTGTAAATACAGGATGCATATACAAGGATATCATGAAAATAATTATGATATTCTCCATAATCAATCACTTCATATCCATAATGAGAATATTCAGTACCTTCAGATTTCATTATCCTGTATAATGCACTCAGGTTCATATTGAGGTTTTTGAATGTGTATCCCGCGCCACCGGTTATACCATAGGTATCATAAGGCTTGTTCTTGGAATCATCAAAGGGTAATCGGGTTAAAAAATATCCCAGTCTCCATTTCAATATTTCTTCATACTCGGCACCAATGTGCCACGAGTCCCCGGTTTTGTAATACGAACGTCCTAAATAATCATCCCATGAAAAATTTTGCATCTCTACGGCTATAATCAGTTTGGAAGGCAGTTGATATTGTAGTCCCGCACTCCAAAAATAAGGGAATTCCAATATAGTATCTTCCAGGCTGGCTTTGACATTGCCCCCTTTTTCAACCCTGCTTTTTTGTTCAACAGTGTGTTCCATTATATACATTGCACCAATGGTCAAATGTTGTATAGGTTTGAACTGCACTCCTAATTGAAAAAAATTACTGCCGGACATATCTGCCGTTGTGATTGTTTCATATATTCTAAAAGGCTCGCTGGTTTGATTTTCTTGCCTTCTCATTAATCTGTTTTTTGTACGAGTCGGTACATTGTACAACAATCCAATTTTCACCTTTTCATCAAGCTGTATTCCTGTTCCAATGGTAATGACATTTAACAATCCATCATAATCAAGGGCCTTTTTATTCTTGCTGGTATAATCCTCATAATCATATGTAGAAATTATACTTGTATTAAAAGAAATATCATAATAGTTGCGATACCCGATCACCCCGACAATTTTCTTGTCTTTATCCGTTTTAATCGGGAAAGCAATAGCAGCATTATAAAATTTATTATCAATTTTTGTATCTGTTGTGGTTCTCCACGATGATGTTCCTCCATTTTTGAGTATAGGGCCTTCATCAATTCCTAAAAACGAACGACCACTTGCCATGATTTGTAGGTTATCAACTGTTGTCAATCCTGCCGGGTTCCCCAGCATGGATTCTACTCCATTATTGGACGCGGTGAAACATCCCCCCATTGCATAGGCACGGGTCCCACCTATATTCTGCATATTAAAATAACGATAATTTTGCCCCATGCACAAACTCATAGAACAACACAATACAAAAATTATTTTTTTCACATTCACTCTCAACAATTAAAAATTAAAATTATAAATGCAGGATGCAAGCAACAAGTAATCATGCATCTCATAATCCTGATCATCTGCATCAACCGGATCATAAAGGCTTTGTTCAATTACAGCATCATAATCCAGTTTACGATACACTACAGCTAAATTCAGCTCTAACCCTTTAAAACCATATCCCAAACCCGCACTCACACCATGCTTTTCAAAAGGATCGCTGTTGGAGATACCAACAGGTAAATCAGATGTATAATACCCTGCTCTCCACTTTAGAAATTTCACATACTCTGCACCCAAATGACAGGTCTTTCCGGTTTTGTAATAATCTTTATTATATACATCCGACCAATCAAAACTTGACACATCCAAAGTAAATAACAGATCATCAAACAGACAATATTGTCCACCCACACTCCAGTATCGGGGGAATTGCTTTTCATAATCATCCAGACTATTTTCAATATCGTATTTTTTTTCAACCCTGCTTTTATACTCTATGGTATGGCTCGTTATATACATAGCTCCCAGCGTCAAGCGCGGTACAGGCCGGACTTGCACACCCGCCTGAAAAAATCCATTTCCTGAAACATCTGCTGTTTCTATATTTTTGTAAAGCCCAATACGCCTGCTGCCTGGGTATACTTGTTCAATCACTGAGCGGTATTCTGTATTTACTGGCAAATTGTACATCAATCCGAAACTCACCTTTTCATCAAGTTGAATACCTGTTCCCAGGGTAACCACATTTAACAAGCCATTGTATTCCCGGATTGTTTGTCGCTTGCGTGGTGGTACAATATTATATTTTGTAGAGATATTCGTTTTAAAAGATAAATCATAAAAATTTCGATACCCAATCACCCCAACAATTTTCTTTTTCATTTCTGAGAATATTGGAAATGCTACAGACGCATTGTAAAATTTATGTACGACCTCAGTTTCATGGGTAGCTTGAGGAGCGGCTGTTCCCTCTTTAACATGGTCTTCATAGTCTTCACTACCAGAGATAAACGTACGGCCAGTTGCCATAATTTGTATGCTTTTAACTCGAGTCAACCCCGCCGGGTTCCCCAGCATGGATTCTACTCCATTATTGGACGCGGTGAAACATCCTCCCATTGCATAGGCACGGGTACCGCCTATATTCTGCATATTAAAAAAACGATAATTTTGCCCCATGCATATACTTGTAGACAAGAACAATACTAAAAGTAGTTTTTTCATGTCCCCTCCAAATAGAATGAGCAACATTTGCTGGTATTACTTCCCCGAGCAGTTCTTGTATTATAATAAAAGAAAAACGGACCAAAAGCAATAAAATTCTGGTCCGTATTTCATAATCCCCATTTCAAATCATAATTTATATCACCAGCGCAGCATTCCACTATTCAAAAACTTAATCAGCCACGGATTTACACAGATCTACACAGATTATTTACAGGTATTGATCATGGATTCAATTTATATTTCTTGAAATAATAAATTTATAATTTAATATATCAATCATCTCAGAAACAACAAGAAAACCAATCCGTGTTTCATCCGTGTTGATCTGTGGCTAAATTACTATTTACTGTAATGCAAAATATCATACTGGAACATCTGTTCCGCAATTCCACATCAAAATCCCAATCCAAAATCAAACGTATAGATAACAGAGGCGTAAATTAAAAACTGCCGAACTTTGTATTCATACTCGCCAACACTTTCAGGATTAAAGATGGTCCTCACCGTACTCGTATGTGATAAAACTCGATAAACGCCACTCACATCCCAACGCATGCTGCTGGTGTTGAATCCAGCTCCTCCGCTGAATCCGTATTTATCCATGAAATCGGAACCGTCATCGTTTAAGGGGATTTGGTTGGTATAATACCCAAACCGGAGTTTGATCTCTCTGCCATATTCCAGGCCCACCCGAAGATCTTTGCCAGTTTTATAATAACTTGCCCCCATACGGCTTTTCGTGTCTTCCCATGGAAAGCTCTGAATTTCGGTAGTTAATAACAAATCATCCAATGCATTAAATTGAAAACCCACACTCCAAAAATCCGGATGCTCAATTTCAGAATCTTCAGATTCATAAGGTCTGTAATCGTCATCATTTTTTTGTTTAATTTCCCGGTCATGATATTTTATCTTGTGACCCATAAAATAGGCTGCCCCCAAAGATAAACGGGGATGCATATTTATCTGCGTGCCCAATTGAAAAAATCCATCTCCTGAAATATCACTTTTCACACTCGTGATCGCTTCGCTGTACAGGTTCTCATTCTCAGTAATCGTTTCATATTTTGAAAACAGCGGCACATTGAACACAACACCGATATTGACCTGTTTTGAAAGTTGAACACCGAATCCCGCAGAGAGTACATTCAACAATCCCTTAACTTTTTCTGTCGATTCATAAACTGTATTTTCTTCATAATTAGAATATTCTCGTTTGCGGGTGGAACTCATATCATAATAACACCTATATCCCAATGCGCCGGTAATATTCACATTCGACTCCGGTAATCTGAGGGGAAAAGCAATTCCCAATGAATATGGTTTGATATTAATTTTATCATTGTACGAGTTTTTTTGCTCTCTCTCAACCTCATAAAAATCATCATCAAAACCCATGTCACCCACCACAATCATTCTTCCATTCAAAAGGATTTCCGATGAATTCATCCCTGCCAGTCCAGCCGGATTCCCCAGCATGGCGTCAATACCATAATCAATTGCAGTAAAACACCCGCCCATTGCAAACGAACGGGTACCGCCCTTAACCGCAGAATTCATAAAATCAAATCCTTGAGCCAGGCACAGGCTTGATAGAATCAACACTAAACATACAATCTTTTTCATATTCCCTCCCAATCCAAGTAAAAATATTTCTTAGAAATGTACCCGGTACAAGGCAATTCCCCATGAACAATTACAGTATAACTTTTTCCAGAAATAAAATCAATATAAAAAAGGCCCTGCTTTTTTATGAAACAGGGCCTTCCGGTCTTGAAAAAAATGTTATATATGCTTGCTCCCTCCACTCTGGCGGATGCGCTGCAATATGGATGTCAGCTGCTGTGCAATATCCGGGTGCTGATGGATCACATTGGTTGTCTCGGCTGGATCGTTTGCCAGATCGTACAGCATGTACGGCTCACCAAAGGGCTCGCCTTTGGGCTTTTCTCGTCCACCGGAACCATTGCCAAACACCATCTTCCAGCGTCCGTCTCTTACCGCAAACATGCCGTCAATAGAGTGATTGATCACCGGAGCTCGCGGAACAGACCAGTCCTTGCCCTGCACCAGCGGCACCAGGCTAAAACTGTCTTCTCCCGCTGAATCCGGCAGAGCGATACCCGCGGCCTCGGCGCAGGTTGCCATAATATCAGTCAGGCAGATGATCTTTTTACAGGTTGTACCAGCAGCGGCTTTGCCCGGCCAGCGCACAATAAAGGGCACCCGGTGTCCCCCTTCCCAAACATCAGCCTTTGTACCGCGCCAGTCGCCATTGGGTTTGTGGTTTTCAGGACTGTAACCCTGGTTGGTAGGGATGGTCACATGATCAATACCGCCTGCTTCGCGTCGATACATGTACGATCCGTTATCGCTGGTATAGATCACCAGGGTGTTATCGGAAGCGCCGGTCCGCTCCAGCGCTTCCAGCACCTGGCCAACGGTCCAGTCGGTCTGGTGCACAAAATCCGCATAGGGGCCGAGTCCGGTTTTGCCTTCAAACCGTTTATGCGGCCACGCGGGTTTGTGCGGTGCGGTCATGGCAAAATACAAAAAGAACGGATTTCTGCCTGCGGCCCGTTTTTCAATCACGGAAACCGCCTGCTTTGTCAAATCATCAAGGGCATTTACCGGCTCAAAGCCCTCGGCTTTGGGGCCCTGACGGACAAAATGGGGGAATTTCAGTTCGGGCTGTTCCCTGTTAAAAGGCTGATACGGATCATGATCTTTATAAAATCCATAAGGGACCATATCCAGTGAACCGGCAATGCCGAAAAAGCTGTCAAATCCGGAATCGGTGGGCCCATAGTTGAGCGGTTTGTTAAAATCCACCTCTCCCTGCTCATCTTTTGCCCAACCGAATCCCAAATGCCATTTACCCACCATATCGGTTTTGTAACCCCGTTTTTTTAACAATCCCGCCACCGTCAGGCGGTCTGTATCTATAAGCGGCTTGTCTTTAGGTGGGAACAGTACACCTTTTTTCAACCATGTGCGCCAGGCGTAACGACCGGTCAGCAGTCCGTAGCGCGTGGGTGTGCACACCGATGAACCGGAATGGGCGTCGGTAAAGCGCACTCCGTCTGCCGCCAGACCATCCAGGTTCGGCGTGGGGATTGTCGATTCGGGATTATATGCGTGGATGTCGCCATATCCCATATCATCCGCCAGAATCACCACAATATTCGCAAGTCCGCTTTTTGCGGATTTGCCGCAGCCGGACAAATATCCGCTGCCCAAAGCTCCCAGTCCCACAGCACAGGATTTGATAAAACGACGTCGGTCCATGAATGGGGTCCCTCTGTTTTCAATACTATTTTCATTTGTAATATAGGAAAAGATCGGGGAATGACAAGGGGGAAAAACAAAAATATTAACTACGGACAAACACGGATGGGAATGGATTCGTATTAGTATCAACTATTATTTCATTATATTTAATTCATTAATCAGTCTCAATGTTCACTTAATATTACAAAACTCTTCATTTTTTTGTACTACTTCTCACATTTGCCGTCTGCCGTCTCACTTAAAAACCTCTTGCAATTAGTACCATATCGTACTATATTATGTAGAATTAAATTTAATCCAAACGAGGGAAAACCAATATGAAAACATTAATCACATCTCTGCTCATTTGCCTTGCCGGCACGTCAGCCACAGGTACCCTTTATGTGGATGTCAATAGCGGTAGCGATACCAATCCCGGCAGCAGCGACCTGCCTTTTAAAACCATCCAAAAAGCGGTGGATGTGCTCAACGCGTCCGATGCACCGGCTACCATCAAGATCGCCCCGGGACTCTATGCTCTGGATAAAGAATGCAACATCAACAGCAAATCCGGGTACTCGTCAGAAAATCCACTGACCATCGAAGCGGCTATTCTGCCGGACGATCCCAACTGGAAGCCCAATGACATGCCCATCATTGTATCTACGCTTAATCCGGTTGTGCCTGAAAACGCAAAATACATTGAGACATGGGCATTCAAGGTGGAAATGGACCATGTAAAAATCCGTGGGTTGAAATTCATCGGCACACCCCTTCCCGGCGTCATGTATTATCCTATTTACAGAACAGGCAAAAGTCTTGACGATTTGGTGGTTTCGCAATGCATGTTCCTGTGCAGCCAGTATGTAACCAGCTCGAATGTAGCAATCATTGCTCACGGGCACGGATTGAAAATTGATCACTGTGTGTTTTACGACTGTGCCAACGCCGTCGTGTTCTGGAACGCCGATGGCGGTATAAGCAAAAACAACAGTATGACCCACTGCATTATAGACGGTGGATACGTTTCCGGTGTATGGCTCTGCCAGACCGGTGAAGATTTTGAATTCCATCACAACATTATAACCCGTTGTCAATACGCATTTATGCGCGATCAAAGCAATAAAAACACGTACAACGTCCGGGACTGTATCATCAACAATTCCGATTTCTTTTCAGGTTCATGCGGCCCCAATTTTGAGCTGAGCGAATCGGGAGCAGACATGCCTTATGTTGAGCATAATATTGACAAATCCGGCAAAATCACCCTTGTCAAAGGCGCGGGACTGGATTTGGGAATACCCCAACGCTATCTGCAGGTGGAAGTAGGAACATTGGGCGCAGATATGGGAGCGGGATTGTTTACAAAATAGCCCTGGTAAAATATCAGTATTATCACTAAACTCGAGAGGGAAAACATGAATGAACAGAGTTTAAAAAAAGTATGTACACAACTCATGCAGACAACCGATCTGGTTTATGTATCTACAGTGGATGAAAACAATTGTCCCCAAACCCGGGCCATGGGCAACTTGTGGAACCTGGAGCAGTTTGGCAGTCTGGCAGATTTTTTCAAACAACATGAGCATGATTTTATCACCTACATGTCCACCAACCGGCTGTCGCTTAAAATGGACCAGATCCAAAAGAATCCCAATGTCTGTCTCTATTATTGCAGTTTCCCTGAAACACACGGATTATCACTCATCGGCACCATGAGAGTAGTAGAGGACGAGGAATTACGTAAAGCGCTCTGGCAAGACGGCTGGATCCAGTTTTATGAGGGCGGTCTTGAGGGTGACGATTATACATTGCTGCGGGTAACACCCGAACTCGCAAGAGGCTGGTATCAAACAGATAAATTTGAATTCAAAATTTAAGAACAGGAGTTTTGGTTGAGTAAAAACAGCAAAGGGGGATTTTACATATCAAAGATCCATCAGCTTTCGGGGCGAATTTTTGCGCGCATGCTTAAAGATTATGGCGTGAACGAAATAAATCCCGCCCAGGGCAGAATTATGTTTGTACTGTGGCAGAACGATGGTATTCCCATTAACGAGTTGGCAAAAGAAACGTCCCTGAGCAAGTCCACACTCACCAGCATGCTAGACCGGTTGGAACAAACCGGTTTTATTAAAAGAGAACCTTCAAGCAAGGACAGGCGCAAAATCTGCATCTGGCGGACTGAAAAAGACAAATCCTTTCAAAAGCAATATGTTGCGGTTTCAGATGAAATGACATCCCACTATTACAAAGGATTTTCAGATAGTGAAATGGAAATTTTTGAAAGTATGCTGAAACGTATTTTTAACAATTTAAAAGAAATAGAGCCGTAAAGCACACCCCACTTTTCATCAAATTCTCAAACAAAATCTGCCTGAAAAATTCAGGCAGATTTATATTGTTTGTACATTTTACATGGGTATTTCATCAAACTGTCAGGACAGAGGGTCTATCCATCAGGATGCTTTATGATAATCCGCTTTGACTGAAAAAACATTGCAAAGTTTGGCGCACTTGCCACAACCGGTACATTTTTCTTCATCTATGGTAGGTGCAGAAAAACCAACTTGCGATATAGCTCCTACAGGGCAAGCACGAGTAACAGGACAGGGGTGGTTTTGCGGGCAATAATCGGCATTCACATGAATCATGGTATCTCCAATGGTTTTGAATATAGTATACAAATTTACTCAAACCATTAGATGCCATTCCCTCAAAAAAGATGCAGATAAATGTAATATAAAATTTTATCTAGTTATTGGGTACAGTAATAATAAAACGGGTCCCCTTGTTACGCTCAATTGTGATTTGAGCATTTATCTGTTCTGCAAGCACCTGTACAATTTTTATCCCCAAAGATTTTTTATTCTTAATCTCTTCATCCGGGGGTAGACCAATTCCATTATCCTGAATGCAGAGTTGAATAGAGTGATCATTATTCTCTAATGTTATCATGATTCGGTTACCATCATCAGGTTCAGGAAAGGCATATTTTATAGCATTTGTAACCAGTTCATTCAAGAGCAATCCACATGGCACTGCTACATTGACATGCAAACTGGCATCCTGCAATTCGGCTATAATTCTTAAATGGCTTTCTGGTTCGCCATAAATAGCCTGCAACTCTTTGACAATATTTTCAATATAGGCTTTGAAATCAATATAATTCATATCGTTCGATTGATATACCTGCTCATGTATCAATGCCATGGAATGAACACGGTCACGGCTGTTTTGCAAATAAAGTTTTGCTTCATCGTTATCAATCTGTGCGGCCTGCAAATTCAACATGCTGGAAATCACTGAAAGATTATTCTTAACCCGGTGATGTATTTCCTTGTTCAAAATTTCTTTTTCATTCACCAACTGTTTTAATTGCTCGGCAGTTTCTTTTTGTTCATCAACAATAAATTTCAACTGATCATTTACATCAGACAATTCCTGTTCACGCTTTTCCTTATCTCGAATCCAATAGATAACCCCCACACTGGCAATACCAAGGCCCAAACTCATAACAATATTCTCATAGCGGCCAAGAAAATAAATCAGGTTATAAAAATCCTCCAGCAAGTCAACTATTTGTCCCCAAAAAAACATGGAAAACCCAAACATCATGGGGAAATAGATTCTTTTATTTCTATCCACCCGTTGGATCAAAACCAACCAAAATATGGTAAAAATAAAACGCAAAACTTTATTGAAAATATTAAACCAGGGGATGCTATCAATCAGTCCGTTTGCAGTAGATATACCCACAATCAACAATAACAGGCTTGAAAAATAAAACAAAAAATTCATTATAATTTTGATCATAGAGTATCTGGCAAGAAATTTTTGTTTTGTTGTTTTCATAATACGTTAACCTGCATGTATTACATTAAACTGACATTAACCTAACAAAAATATAATAAATACTAGATATAATATGAATATTCAAAATAAAACTGATAATTATTTATCAATTCAATTTTTCAACCATTCGACAGCATTTGACCTTTCAAGAAACGCCTTGACCAGAATTGGCAAACTTTTTTCATTCATTTCTGTAAACATTTGGGCCATCCCCAAATGAATAGTATCATTTAAAAGCCATGCGGATTTTCCACCACCACGCTTAATAAACTTATCTTTAAGAAAATCACCCATTTGGTCCATATCTTGCGATGTAAGATCAAATTCCGAAACCCGTGTAGCATCCCAAAGAATACCCATTTCTTTTTCAAACTCTGTCGATTCCAGTATTTGTTGGAAATGCAGCATCAATGCATCTAATGTAACCTTGCCGGTTAATTCAATGCAAACCCCTTCCGGAATTTTTTTAATATTCGAAATCATATTTTTTAAATAATACTACTCTCCGGTCTTAATCCAATCCTTTGCTTCCTCCACAGAATCAAAAACACGAAACTTTATAGATATATCCTGGTCTGTCAGCATCTCAAACATTCTCGCAATTCCAAAATCAACCTGATTTAAAACAATCCATGCTGTTTTGCCAGCCCCTCTTTTTTCGGCATGTTTTTGAACATGCGAACCTATATTATAAAGATCCGTAACAGTCAAATCAGGATGCGATGCATCACAAAGGTCCCAAAGCGCATCACTACCTTCTACAAAATCAGGGTGTTTGACCATTTCATCAAATGTATCAAGAATATCCTGAGTAGAGAGTGTACCCTCTAAATGGATCTGCATGCAATTCAACGGTCGGTTATACTCGATATTCATTTCAACTCCAATAAAATTTAAGATAATCAACACATGAATTCAATTCAATACAATATTTGCTGATTCTTATCTTTCTATTTTTTTTACAACACTTACTTTTTTGATACTAAAACCCGTATCAAAGGATCAGGGTATTTCCATTTATAGGTCTGCATAAGCGTACCTTTAATATTATTATCGACAATATTAAATGGAATTGTAATTTTTTTTTGTATTACAGTATCTACCGGCACAATATTCCCAGCAATTGTACCTCCGGTAATAATATAATCGGTTTTAAAATTTAACAATCGCCCCAACCAGCCTCTGTTCTTTTTTACAATGCAATCCACAAACTCGGCTTTTCCAATATGGCCGCTCACACGATTGTCAGGGTGAATTACTAAAAAAATATCAACAGAATCTGTTTTACAAGAATCTGCCGAGCTACGTGTAAAATGAGATTGAAACACCCTTCCTTTGCCCTGCCAGGTGCCACATATATCACTCAAACCTTTTCCCAAAACAACTTCTGATAACAGCGTAATGCTTAATAAAAGTCCCAAAAACAAAATCGTTTTTTTCATTTTATTTCCCCCTCCTAATGAATGGTAACAACATGGGTACACTAGTCATATACAAGGCATAGTCATCACCAAATCGCTCCAATAACAACTTTTCCTCAAAGCGACTCAAACCATAATACAGTATAATAGCAAATACCCAAACAATTGATGCCGCAATTGATATCTTAATCAACAGTAAACCCAGGTACAGCCCAATAGCACTCATATAGATAGGGTGCCTTACCCACTTGAAAACCCCATAATCAATAACTTTGGGCTCTGTATGTGGTGTTCCAAAAACAATCTTTAATCCTGTATTTGCAACATAACCGGAAACAATCAGAACAATAGAGCCTGCAACCAATCGCAGCCAAAGTGGTAATAGCGTAGAAATATCTGAAAAATGCATAAAAAAAGAATCAGCAATCCATATAGCTAGAAACACCAAAAAAAATATCAGTTGCAGCAAATCTCCATAAAAATGTTCTCCGGTCAAATCCGGATGATGTTTATTAACCTTGGGAGTAGAATTCGTTGCAGCCATATTTCCCCTCAATTTAATTGATTTTTTAATTCACTCAACCTATACGCCATTTTGTATCAGGGGTTTCATAATATACATTCAAAAACACTTGTTTTTCTAGTAATAAATGAATTTCTTATGATAAATCAATCAAACAAGGATGTAAAATGAAAAGAAGACATTTTTTAAAATTTTCATCATTGGTACTGATTTCTACAACATTAAAAAGTTGTTACAATAGAACAAAAAAAACAAATATTTTATTCTGTATTGCTGATGATGCGTCTTATCCTCATATGGGCGCATATGGATGCAGCTGGATCAATACCCCTGCGTTTGATTATGTTGCCCAAAATGGAATCCTTTTCACTCAGGCGTTTACACCCAACGCAAAATGCGCGCCTTCGCGTTCCTGCATCCTGACCGGTCGTAATTCATGGCAGCTTGAAGAAGCCGCAAACCACTGGTGTTATTTCCCCCAAAAATTTAAAACCTATGTTGAAGCATTATCCGAAAACGGATATCATGTGGGCTATACCGCAAAAGGTTGGGCGCCCGGAGTTGCCGGCGAAATTAATGGAGTAAAACGCCAGTTAACAGGCAAACCTTACAACGAACATAAAACAACACCCCCCGCAAAGTTTATCAACAGTAACGATTATGCAGAGAATTTCAAATCCTTTATTGATGACAAACCCAAAGATACACCCTTTTGCTTTTGGTATGGCAGCACCGAACCACACAGACGATACGAATATGGAGCGGGAATTGCCAAAGGTGGTAAAAAACCATCTCAAATTGACCGGGTTTTCCCTTTTTGGCCTGATAATGAAACCGTTCGAACCGACATGCTCGATTATGCTTTTGAAATAGAATATTTTGACCAGCACCTGCAAAAGATGATTAATCTGCTCAAAGAAAAAGGCGAGCTTGAAAACACTCTGGTTGTAGTGACGGCAGACAATGGTATGCCGTTTCCACGAATAAAAGGCCAGGAATACGAATATTCCAACCACTTGCCATTGGCTGTAATGTGGCCCAGTGGAATTAAAAATACGGGTAGAACGGTTGATGATTTTGTCAGCTTTATCGATTTTGCGCCAACATTCCTCGAGCTTGCACGGCTAGACGCAGAAAATGCAGGCATGCAACCCATACAGGGTAAAAGTTTGACGGATATTTTCTACTCTGTTAAAGACCATAATATCATTCAAGAGAGAGACCATGTGCTGATTGGTAAAGAACGCCACGATGTTGGCCGTCCAAATGACCAGGGATATCCAATCCGCGGTATCATAACAAAGGAATACCTGTTGATTAAAAATTTCAATCCGGAGCGCTGGCCTGCGGGCAATCCCGAAACCGGGTATCTCAATTGCGATGGCAGCCCAACCAAAACGGTCAATCTGGATGCGAAAGAAAATCCTGCTACAGCAAAATTCTGGCAATGGAATTTTGGCAAACGACCGGAAAAAGAATTATACAACCGCAAGACAGATCCGGATTGTATGAATAACCTTGCGGATGTACCAGAATATCAGAATATTTTGAAAAAGCTCGAAAATCAATTGGTCACAGAGCTGGAACAGCAACAGGACCCACGAATTTTAGGCAATGGATATATTTTTGATCAATATGAATATGCAGATAAATCCGGTGCTCATTTTTACGAACGCTATATGAAAGGTGAAAATCTGAACTGGGGCTGGGTAAACGATTCTGATTTTAGAAAATAAAATAACCTCTTAAAAAATCATTTTTTTGCATCTGGACTGAAATAATTAGCCAATTCCTTCTGTTAATATTTCTCATTGCAAGGTCTCCCACCTTCAATGACAATCCAAAAACAATTTCAAAATACACTGTTTAAAAACAGAATGACCTTAATATAGAAAGGATATGGATATGAGTGTATTGGTAGCTAAACAAGCACCCGATTTTAAAGCACCGGCTGTAATGCCCAATGGATCAATTAATGATGATTTTCAGTTATCAGATTATCGTGGCAAATATGTAGTGCTCTTTTTCTGGCCACTGGATTTTACATTTGTTTGTCCTACTGAAATTATTGCACACAATAAACGACTTTATGAATTCAAAGCGCGTAATGTAGAAATTATTGGTGTTTCAATCGATTCCCAATATTCACATTTTGCATGGAAAAACACACCCACCAACCAGGGTGGCATTGGCAATGTTGGTTTCCCCATGGTTGCGGATGTTAAACACACCATCACTCAGGAATATGGAATTGAACACCCGGACGGTGTTGCACTGCGTGCGTCCTTCCTGATTGACAAAGATGGTGTTGTACAGCATCAGGTTGTAAATAATTTACCCATTGGTAGAAATATTGATGAAATGCTGCGTGTCATTGACGCGTTACAATACACCGAAGAATACGGTGAGGTTTGTCCCGCCGGCTGGGAAAAAGGCCACGAAGCCATGAAACCCTCCTCAAATGGAGTTGCTGAATATTTGGAATCAAATGTAGACGCGCTATAAACTTTAACGCCCGGTACTTTATTTTAACCGGGCGTTTTTTTATTCATATCAGAAAAAATACTTGCACTTTTTCATTCTTGTTTACATATTAAAAAAAATATAGGTGCAGGCATGTTATTACCCAAAATCCCCTTTCTGCAACGCAAAAACAACAATCATGAATTTTCTTTATTACACTATATTTTACTATTGACCCTGGCCGGGACCATTTTAATTGGTATATTTGCAATATTCTCCAACTGGCACAACACATTAAAAAGTGCATCTGTTACCTTGATAATTATAATATTTTTACTGGTTCTATTATATTATAAACACGAAAAATTATCCGCTCATCTTTTTGTTATTTACCTGTTAACAACTCTCACAATATCTATATATTCTGGTGATGGCTTGAATGATCCGGGCATCATTGTTTTTCCCGTTATTATTCTGATTGCCAGTCAAATCATGGATTTTAGATATTACTTTCTATACACTGCTATAACTATTTTATCACTTTTATTTGTAGCATATTTACAATTAACTGGCAGTATTAATATCATCATTAACAAGGGTGCTGTAATTCTAAGCTTTATTTTGTTAACCATAGTATTAATAGTCATTGCTTTATTTACCCGTTATTTGTTTAGTTCTCTGGTATTAACAATTAAAAAATTAAAAACCAGTGAAGAAAAATATCGCTATATATTTGAAAACATTCAGGATGTTTATTTTGAATTAAATTTTGAAGGAGAAATAATAGAGATAAGCCCATCCATTGATATCAATACACAATATACTGTTCAAGAAGTGTTGCATACCCATATTAACAATTATTTTTTAGAACCTTCCAATGCTAAAGAATTTATCAATTCAACAAGACATGCAGGCAGAGTCCGAAATTATGAACAAGTCCTCTTGGATAAAAATGGTGCGCACCTGAATATAATAATCAGTGCAAGAGTTCTTGATTCCAAAGACAAACAGGGGCCCAAAATAGTTGGCAGTATTCGAAATATCACAGACAAAAAAAAGATGGAACAACAGTTGATGCAAATGCAAAAGCTTGAATCTATCAGCTCAATGTCTGGTAGTATTGCCAATGAATTTGAAAAGCTGTTAAACATAATAAATGACAAATGCGGATTGCTTGCTACAGGCAGGTATAATGATCCACAAGCGCTTGAAAATATAAAAAAAATCCAGGTTGTTGGCGAAAAAGCCTCTGTATTAACAAGACAATTGCTCACCTTTAGTAAAAACCAGGCATTTAAACCATCAAGCATGAACCTGAATCAATGTGTTCTGGAAATGCAGAGCATCTTGAACACAATTATTGACAAAAATATTAACCTGGAGATTGATCTTTCTACAGATCTGCCATTAATCAATGCAGATCCCGGACAAATTGAGCAAATCATTGTAAATCTGGTCAAAAATTCGAACGAAGCCCTGCAAACAAAACAACAAACGGATTCAAAAACCATATTCATACAAACCGGTATGAAAGAATTAGATACAACCTTTATTCAAGGCCGATCCAGTAAAAATATCCAGGCAGGTGATTATATTTTACTCTCTGTTTCAGACAATGGAATTGGTATGGATAGAGATGTACAAAACAATATTTTTGAACCTTTTTTCAGTCTTAAATCCAACCATAATGGATTAGGATTATCTACTGTTTATGGTATTATTCAGCAGAATAACGGTATTATCAATATTTACAGTGAGCCAGGCCATGGCACAACAATTCACATTTACTGGCCCGTGGATTATGAAAAACAGACCATTGAGCACCCGGAACAAACAGTTTTGCAGCATGGCTCTGAAACCATTGTGCTGGTTGAAGATGATATTGAATTTTTAAATTTCACTATTGAAGTATTAAAAAGCGTTGGCTACCGGGTATTTGGCTTTAGCAATGGTTACAAAGCATTAGAGTTTATCCAAACCCACAATGGCAAAGTAAACTTGGTTATAACAGACCTGGTTATGCCCGAAATTGACGGCAAAGAATTTATTTCCAAACTACATACCTTACATCCTCATATCCCTGTAATATTAACTTCGGGTTTTACCAAAGAACTTGTTACATCATCAATGGAACAAGAAAATCAGTTCTTTTTCTTACAAAAACCCTTCACAGTGACCGAATTGGCCGAATTCGTCAGAAAAACAATTAATCGATAAAAATTTATATATTTGCGAAAATGGCATAATATTTGTTAAGTTTTTCATTAGATTTTTCAATAAAACAAATATTATACTAATCTTTTTACGAATAAGAGTAATACCCGATTATGCTTTCAACCCACATGCGAGCGATGATGAAAACACTATACTCTTTTTTAGCTCCCAAAAGCTTTTTGAGCCACGAAGAAAAGCTTAAATCTAATTTCCTATCTATCATCCTAACATTTACTCTACTGATGGGGATTTTGACATCCCTGATTGCCTTTCTTGCAAACTGGGGATACTTATATTTAATTATCTTGTCTCAAACAGTTATTTCTGCAATGCTTTTATATATAAACAAGATGGGAAAAACAAACCTGGCTTCAATTCTTTTATCGACAATATTAACCTTTTTTACAACCGTATACCTATTAGCATATGGACAAGGAATTTATGATTATGCATTAATTTTATATCCCTCAATCATACTGGTAGCGAGTTTGTTACTGAGTACAACAATGTATATTACCATTATAACTGCAACCATATTATCTATTTTTCTGGTTGTTCATGCTAATATAATCGGTATTGTTCATACTCCCTTTAGTTATTATACAACCTATTGGTGTTTTTTTATCGTATCCTTAATTTATATCATTCAGGCCATAGTAACCCGAATACTCACCAACACTCTGCTTCATCAACTGGAACTTGCTAAAAGCAATGAAGAAAAATATTTAAATATTATTGAAAATATTCAGGATATTTATTTCGAAATCACCATGGATGGCAAAATTCTGGATATCAGTCCCAACGAGTTACTGGGTACTCATGAAAACAAAGAAACATTTATTAACACATATTTTCAACAATTCTTTCACGATAAAAGCACATACTATGAATTTATTGATACTATTAAAAAAATCGGATACATCAACAACCAGTCATTGAATTTAACTTTGAATGAAAACAACTATTATTTAACTGTAGCTGCCAAACTTGTATACGATGAAAACAATAAACCTTTGAAAATCATTGGTTCTATGAAAGATACAACTCGGTTAAAAAAATTAAAAGAGCAGCTTTTTCAAGCACAAAAGATGGAATCCATTGGTACACTTGCGGGTGGTGTAGCACATGATTTTAATAACCTGCTTACCATTATCAACGGACACTGCGAGATAGCCTTTGAAAAACTTGATGACAACCACCCTGTTTCCAATGACTTGAAAGCCATCTTTCATGCAGGAGAAAAAGCAATCTTTATCACCCGACAACTTTTATCTTTTAGTAAAAAACAAACATCCAGTTCAAAAATAATTGACCTCAATAAAAACATTATAGACCTGAATAAAATGACCCGCAGACTCATTGATGAAGATATAGAAATAATTACCAAACTTGACAACAAAATACCCAACATCAAAGCAGATCTGGGCAATATTGAACAGATTGTTTTGAATCTTGTAGTTAATGCCAGAGATGCTGTAAATATGGTTAAGAAAACAGACCACAAAAAGCAGATCACAATTGAAACCAGCTTGAGAAAATTGAATGATGAATATATTCAAAAACATATAGGACTGGCAGCAGGAACATATGCACAATTGTCCATTACCGATAATGGTATTGGAATGGATAAAGGTACGTTAAAAAATATTTTTGAACCATTCTATACAACAAAAGAAAGCGGAACCGGCTTGGGGCTGGCACTGGTATATAGCATTATCCACCAAAACAATGGCAATATTCATGTATATAGTGAAATAGGCCAGGGCACATCTTTTCATATATTGTGGCCCATTGCTACAAAAACTGAAAATGAAAATTTGGGCAAAGAGAAACCATTATCACAATATTATGGCAAAGAAACCATTATGATGGTAGAAGATGATACCAATGTACTTGATTTTACCATAGAAGTCTTGAAATCTTTTGGGTACCGCGTTTACGGATTCTCAGATGGGCTTAAAGCACTTGAAGAACTGGAGCATGGCACTATACAACCAGAGTTATTAATTACAGATTATATAATGCCCTCTATTAACGGAAATGAACTGGCTTTAAAAGCAAAGTTGATCAATCCTTCTCTTCAAGTCCTTTACATATCGGGATACTCGAACCAAAACCTTACCCCCAATATCAATAAAAACTGTTTCTTTTTGCAAAAGCCATTTACGGTCCATGATCTTGCAAGAAAAGTGAGGACTGTTTTAAAAGAATCTATCACTGTAAGCATTTAACTCTAGACATGTAATTTTCTTAAATTTTTATTGTCTTTTTGTAACGATTAACTATATTTAACATATAAAAATAATAAAATTTTAGAAAAGGTATTATATGCTTAGACCCGTTTTTCTAATCATTCTTATGAGTGCCTGTTTATCGAGTGCTCAACCGGACTTTGATCAATACTTTATCAACAAAACGCTTCGCGTTGATTATTTTCACACCGGCACATTTCAAAATGAATACTTTAGTCTCGATGAAATGTTTATGGCTGGTGAATGGCCAGGAAGCAGAGTAAATCTTATTGACACACTTAATTATGGCAAATACCTGTTCAAAGTATATGATCTTGCTACCAATCAATTAATCTACTCTTATGGTTACAGTACAATATTCGGAGAATATCAAACCACATTGGATGCAAAAAATGGTATCCATGCAACTATGCATGAAAGTGTTCGGTGCCCGTTTCCCAAGAAACCGGTACAAATCACTATCTCCGTTCGAAACAGCAGGAACATATTCGAAGAAAAATTCAGCACAACAATTGACCCAAACTCTCGTTTTGTAAATCGTGAAAAAAAACAATTTCCCTACAAGATCAATAAATTTATCAACAACGGTCCTTCAGCAAACAAGGTAGATATTGTCATACTGGGCGATGGTTACACGCATGATGAAATATACAAATTTCACCAAGATGTTGAACGGTATACCAAAGACTTGTTTACCACAAAACCCTTTGACAGCCGAAGAAAAGATTTTAACATATGGACCATTGATGTAGAATCTCGGGACTCTGGTATTGACGAGCCCCGTAAAGATATTTGGCGAAACACTGTATTGAATACACATTTTAACTCGCTTGATTCCCCCCGATATGTTTTAACTACCGATAACAAAACACTACGCGATATTGCCGGCATGGTACCTTATGACCAGATTTACATTCTTGTAAATTCAAACCGGTATGGCGGTGGTGGTATTTATAACTGGATGTCTACCAGCTTTACCGGTCAACAACCGGACAAAGTGGAGTGGTGGTCAGATTATGTTTTTGTACACGAATTTGGTCATGCCTTTGGCGGTTTAGCAGACGAATACTATACATCGAATACATCTTATGATGAATTTTATCCGCCGGGTGTAGATCCCTGGGAACCCAATATAACCTGTCTTTTGGATCCTGAACATCCGAAATGGGAATCCATGCTCACCCCAGGAATACAAATTCCAACGCCTTGGGAAAAAAGCACCTACGATTCACTCGGAACCATATTACGCTCATATGTTAGAGATACACCCGAGTATATAGCTACAGAAGTGAAAATGCGTCAAGTAATGGATGAATCAAAATGGAAAAATAAAATTGGTTGTTTTGAAGGTGCAGGATATTCATCTACTGGCATTTACCGGCCAACAACCGACTGTAGAATGTTTTCCAAAAGAGTTATTGATTTTTGCCCTGTATGTCAGCAATCCATTGATAAAGTAATAGACTTTATAATCGAATAGTGGGCAATTTTTCCTAAACAGGGTAAAAGTTCCTGATAAATATATTGTGGTTGAATGGGACAAAAATATTTTTTCTTTCATCAACCACAATGCATTGTTTTCACACAACCTATAAACACTTCTCCATCCAATATATTATTGACTACCGGTATAAATTTTGCAACCAAGACTTTGATTAATAGTATTGAAGCAGGTTTAATACATCGGGATAGCGAAATTTGATTGATACAATTGTCAAGTTGAACCAGATTATTGATCAGGAAATTCTTGTAGAATTACTGAATTCTTTTGCAAAAAAATACCAGCTAACTGTTGGTATTTATAATGCAGAATACAAACCGGAGGCTATTGCTTTTGCTCCCAATTGTAATCCTGACCTGCATACACGTTTGAACGAGTCGTTATCCATTCCCCTCGCACAATTACATACCCGTTCATTATTATCCGATGGGAAAACGGTCTATCTGGAAATAGAAAATGGAAATATTGATTGTGTCTATTTTAATATCGATTGCGACAATCACCCTTTGATGATTGTAGGGATCCTGAATGCGTACCCTGACCAACTTGCTTCAATAGAATCAAAAAACCCTGAACCAGATATTACCTTTAATAACCTTCCGGTCACCGAACTAATAGAACCGATTGATAACATAAAAAAAGATCTTGCTCACTTTACAGAATCCGGTTGGCAGCGTTATAAACTGTTTCAAAATACCAAAGAAGAAACCACGGAATTCCTTCCCCCTGAAATGCCTGTTGAACCTAAAGATGAAACGGATGTTGATTCTGACAACTATCTCATTTTTACTACTGCAGAACATATTGTCATTGATGCTACACCATCTGTTTTAAAAAAACTGGGTTACATAAACTCTTCCACCCTGATCGGCCAAAACCTGATATCACATCTTGATTCTATCTCTAATGACAAAAACGCCTTGTTTAAAATCAAAAACAAGAAACAGGAATGGCTGTTTTCCACATTAAAGGTAAATGGTTATACATTCTCAGATACAAAAATCAGGGTCATTCCCCAGTTGCTGAACGATTCTGTTTTAGGATATGAATATCATTTTCATTTCAACAAAATCAGCAAGGATGAACAGCCAAAGCATAAAATAAATTTTGCAGATATTGTTCAAGAACCTGAAAATGGCAGCAGCTTGTCTGCACCCCTAACTAATTCACATACCGAACTAGAGCCCCCCTATTCAGAATTTGTTAAAGCAATGCCATACCCGGTAATTGTGCTTGATGAACAGGATAAAATATGTATTTGGAACCGTGAAATTGAAAACATATTTGATCAAACCAATGCGGAAATGATAGGGCAGGATTTTAAAACCCTTTTGGATGAAAACTCGCAATCTGTTTGGAAAGAAATTAAATCAAAAAAACTTGATAAAAAGAATCCGGATCATTTATTTACCTTTGTATTACCAACCGGCTCTAAAATCTCAATGCAGCTTGCAATTCGAAAAAGCTTTATTAACAACAATCCTTATTTACTGGTCACTCTTTTAAACATTGCAGATCAAGAAAATACAACTGAATTTGAAACAAACGATATCTCTCGTCAGCTTCTTTCCAATCAAACGGCAATTGTAACTTCATTGAATGGAAAAATCCTGTATATTACCGACAATGCCTGCCAATTTTTGAAAGCAGAAAAAGATGAACTCTTAAATAAAAACCTGTCTTTGGTCTTGACTGAGGATATTGATAAATTATTGAACCAAAGCAGAAATATCTCAAAGAGCACAACGCAAACAATTATTGCCCAGTGCACACAGGATATTCTTGATGGTCAGATCATTCAATTACATGTTAAAAAACTGTTAACACCAGAAAAAACACTACTGCAATTGGACCTTTCCAAAGCTCCTGAAAAAGCAGAAAAATTGTCTAAAAACACCATCAACAAAACAGAAAAGCTTGAACTGCTGCAGCACTATTTTACGTCTATAGCGAAAAACTTTGATTTTATATCGAGTGAATTGTATCACAATACCTCATCCATTCTTTTAGATAAAGATATAAATGATGAAACACGATCCAATATTGTGAATATAAAAAAGCTGGCAAAAAAGACTTCTGTATTGAAACAAGAACTTTATTATTTCAGCAATCTTGAAAAGCCCTACATGGATCAAATTGATCTGAACAAAAAAATAAAATCATGGGATAAAACGCTTAACAACATGGTCCCCGAGAACATGACCATAGAGTTGAATTTGCGTGATAACATTGGCAAGATACAGGTCAATAACAAACAATTAAAACATATATTAAAAACGCTATTACAGAATGCCGCAAAATCTTATTCAAATGGCGGCAAGATCATTATACATACCAGGCAACACCATGTTCAATCTAATCAGGATTTAAACATACCCAGCTCATTTGGCAGAGTATTTATTGTACTAGAGATTATTGATACCGGACGTGGTATTCCACTTTCTATCCGCGATCAGTTGTTTGAACCGTTTGTTTCCACAAATCCTAAAGATTTTGGCAAAGGTATGGGGTTGGCATCGGTTTACGGTATAATGAAAAACCATAATGGCTTTATCACTATCAAGACTCTGGACAATCAGGGCACAATAGTATCGCTTTATTTCCCTGTAATTGAAAGAAACAAAGACGGGAAAGAAAACGAACTGGTAACCCGACAAAAGATTTTGTTAATTGACGATGATCCCGGAATTATTGAAGTAAACAGTATTACACTTAAACATTTCGGTTTCGACACTTATAGCGGTGAAACCGCGAATCAGGGAATTGAATTACTGAAACAGCATAAAGCAATTCTCCATCTGGCAATTCTTGATATTTCACTACCCGACATGGAAGGGATTGATTGTGCCAAAGAAATGCTAAAAATAAAACCAGATCTGCCAATCATTATATCGAGCGGTTATCACTGTAATGATGAGTATTATAAATTTATCCAACAAACTGACTCGGTATTTCTCCAAAAGCCTTATACATCAAACAAATTATATCAAACCATACAATCTTTGTTGGCAAGAAAAAAACACGATTAACAATTATTATCCCAACCGAACAATTATAAAGTATATAAATTGACTCCAATATACATGCTTAACAAATGCAGGTAGTTTTAATCGAAACAATCCGAAAAACGTCCCCCCACAAACAAACACCAGACTGATAAAATACCAGGCAATGTAATTCAATACAGGAATTGTATTCCCCCTCCAGGCCCAATAGTCCAAAACCGTAGCAGCTGGCTCCATCAAGAAATCAAACAAAACCATAAACAAGGGTACAACAAACAACAGCAAAAGTGAACGATTAATCTTTATTGATCTAACAACCGCAAGTGATGAAAGTAAAATCAATGTCCATGCAAAACCAATAGCCAGAGGTACTCCCAATATTTTGGGATATAAAACATCACCATATTGATACTGCCCGAATATCATTCCGGTTTTTACTCCAATAGCTTCAACAATAATTGAAAAAATAAAAACCAGTATCCACCATATAGTGTATTTATTTTGTATTTCAGGATTCTGTTTGTAAATCCCAATGAATATTAAAAGAGAAACGAATATCAATAAAGGAGCTGCCATCCATTTCATTATCAGTTGAAACATACACAAAAGATGCCAGAGGCCACCTGCTATAAATACCAGGTACAATAAAAAAATTTGAATTCGTTCATTTTTCAAAAACAATATTTCGTCCTTTCCATTCGACTCCACCTTTATAGTATCGAACCATAGACCTGATCCCTATAACAATAAATAAAAATATTCCAACCGGATGAAAAATAACTGATTCCATAACAGGATGTTTATATTTTAGAGCGATCATTGTACGGATTCCAAAATTGATCAGTATCGGGTACAACCACAAAAAGGGCCAACCCCATACAAGCACAAACGGTAGCACAAAAGACATCAACATGAGAAATAAAAAAAGTGAAAATCCTATAGCATTATAACCAGCAATTCCAAAAAGATTTTTTGAATATCCGTTATACACCTGGCTCCAGTTATTATACATTTTGCCATAAACAACATCCCGTCCGGCTAGTGTAAGAATGTGTACCCCTTTTTGTTTCGCTATTCGTGCCAAATGAGTGTCTTCAACTATTTCTTTTTTTACAGCAGCATGCCCGCCTGTTATTTCATATGCTTCACGAGTAAATGCCAACCATTGTCCATTTGCAGCAGCAAGCGAAGGCCGTTTACTAAAACGTGTCAACCACAAAGGAAGCATACTGTAAACCCACATATCCACAACCGGGATTACAAGTTTTTCAGCAAGGGAGGTGGTAACTTGCTGCGGAAAAGCAGAAAGCAATCCCAGATCATATTTTTGCATCCAGGCAACTGTTGCCTTTAAAGCGTTGGGTCTATGAAAATTATCTGCATCGGTAAAGATAAAAATTTCTCCCGTGGCAGCTTTTAAAAGTTGATGGCAGGCATAATTTTTCCCGGTCCAACCGGGTGTAATAGGTTCACCATCAACCAACCGAATGGACGAGGTTTTTTGCATATCAACAATAATCTCTCGCGACCGGTCTGTTGAATTATCATCAAGCACAATAATCTCATAATCGGGATAATCCTGCTCAAGCAGGCCCTGCAAACACTTTCCAATTGTATCCTGTTCATTTCGAACAGGAACAAGCACAGATACCCTGGGATAGTCTTTGGATTCAGGACAATGAGACAACATGGGTGCGGTAATCACGTTAAACAGAGAAACCAAAAAGATTATAAATAAAAACACATGGACCAAAATCGACAAGTATATCAAGACTGCCTCCGATGTTCACGATTTAATAAAGCTTCCATCATTCGGTTAATGGATTGCTTTCCGGAAAATATCTGTTTTCCCAATTCTTTTTCTACTATCCGGTTTTGCATATTGTCGAGAAGATTTGTTAATTCGGTTTCCAGTTCAATAATTTTTAATGTTTCAGGCTTTTCATATACTTTATTTTCGAATTGAAAAAAAACAAATGGACGCTGCTCACCCATATCTTCAATGCGCATACCCAACAGACAAATATTGATCGGAGTTTTGATCCTTTTCAAAACCAATTCAACACCTCTGTCAAAACCAAGGGGCCGTGTATGCCAGGGTAGCAATTCCCCCTGCGGAAAGATACATACTAGATTGTTCTCATCAGCATTCAATTTTTCAGATGAATACAGCAATGATTCTTTAATAGCTGATATAGAATTTTGATCGATTGAAAATGCACCAACACCCGAAAAAAAAGAATTTTTTAATAGTTCTTTTTCAAGCATCATCAAATACAATTGTTTATGAAATGATATTCGGTTTAAATAATAAACCAAAAATCCATCCCACCAACTGCTGTGATTACCAATCAGTAAAACCGGATATTGATTAAACTCAACTCCCTCGTTTCCTAAAAGATGAAATGAATGAAAATGGGACCTGAAAAGCATATGTAAATAGATATTAAAAATACCATGTGCAAATTTTGAATGCTTTGCTTTAATCATTAAAAATCCGTCGTCATGGTTGCAAGACGCAATTTTTCATTGGCCATTTGTATTTTGGATCGAATAACTTCTCGTAGTAATATATTCAGTTTCCGGGTTTGGGGAACATATACTCTTCCCAAAAACGGATTATAATCACGCTCTTCTATTTTTCTCAAAATCCCGCGATAGATAAGACTGGCAGATTGAATTGCAAACCTTGTATCCGGTTCAAGCATCTGAATACCGGGTTGTGCTTCATCATAATACCGGTGAGCGCGTTCAACTTGAAATTTTATAAAATCATGCATTTGGGGAGACATGTGTTCATTAAGAACATCCTGTTCAGTTATACCAAAATCAGACATCTCAGATTTTGGTAAATAAATTCGCCCCATATCTTTGTCTTCTTGAATATCACGTAAAATATTGGTCAATTGCATGGCAATTCCCAGTTTTTCTGCATAGATCATTGCATCTTTGTCCTTGTATCCCAAAATTGTTGTCATCATGAGGCCAACAACACCAGCCACACGATAGCAGAATAAATACAGATCGTCAAAGGTATCATAACGGCATTTATTCAAGTCCATTATAACCCCTCGAATCAATTCTTTGGGATATTTTCTATCAATCTTGAAATATTTCGCAACAATAATAAATGAAGAAAGTACAGGATGTTCAGATTCTCCTGTCCGATAGGCAATTCTTAACTCTTTGTTCAAATTCTTTATTTCTTTTAGTACTTCATCAGGAGCACGATCACGGGGATTATCAATCAAATTATCAGCATGTCGGCAAAAGCCATACAAAGAAAAAACCGGCCATTGTTTACGTTTCGGTAATAATCTTGTAGAAATATAAAAACTCTTTGAATACTCGGCAGTTAAATGTTTAGCATACATAAAAGAAGAATAATGCTGTTTGATAGTATTTTTATCCATATTTCACCTCTCTTGCAGCTTGCAAATAGCCTCGTTCAAAATCATCAAGAATAATTCTTTCGGTTGTTTTTGCTGTCAGCATCACACCGGGCAAACCTGCTCCCGGATGCGTACTTGCCCCCACAAGATAAAGTCCCTTAATATCACTACAGCGATTATGCGGTCTGAATATAGCCGTTTGCGACAACCGGGGCTCTACACCCCAGGCGCTACCCCAGAAATTATTACGCGTTTCCAGAAAATCAGCCGGGGTGAACATACTGCAAACCTCTAAATTTTCACGCAATCCGGTTAAACCGAAATCATTTTCCAGAAATGCCAATACTTTATTTTTAAACAATTCTCCCTGTGCATTCCAATCAACGTTTCCTTGCAGATTGGTTACCGGAACCAGAACATACATACTTTCACATCCTGCGGGTGCCATTTGGGGATCCGTTTTCGTAGGTACGTGTAGATACATTGAAAAATCATCAGGTAATATCTTTTTGTCAAATATATCCGTAATCAATGGCTTGTATCGCTCAGATAAAATCAGTGTATGATGTTTTAATTCAGGGTATTGTTTGCGTACACCCAGATAAAGCAAAAATGCACTCATGGAATAATCAAGATTAAGTAGTTTTTTATCAGTCCATTTTTTTCGATATTCTGAACCAATCAGGTTTTTATATGTATGAATAAAATCCGCATTTGAGATCACTGCATCCGCTTTAAAGAAACCATCTTGCGTTTGCACACCGGTGGTTTGGCCATCTTTAACCTGGATTTTAGTTACCGGTAATCCGGTTTTGACCTCTCCGCCCAATTCTTTAAATACAGTTTCAAAAGCCTGCACCAGTGAATACATTCCTCCTTGGGTGAACCAGACTCCTCCCTCCTTTTCCAAATAAGGGATCATCTGATAAACAGAAGGAGCTCGGAATGGGTTGCCCCCAATAAAAAGTGGATGAAAAGAAAACACAAACCGGTGACGAAAATCTTTAAAATACTTTTTGGCAAAGTTAAATGTGGGCAGTAATGCATTTAATTTCAGCGCTTTAGGTAAAAATTTTAACATAGAGCCCCAATCCATAAAAGGAACTGAGCCTAATCCCTGGCCTATAACGACATCATGAATGCCTTTTGATGCTTGAATAAATTCATCATAGTTTGCAGCATCTTGACGATTAAACTTTATCATTTGTTCTTTCATCTTTTCAGCATCATCAACATAGTCGATATAGCTTTTATCATGAAAATAGATACGATAA
Organism: bacterium; assembly: GCA_963693055.1. GTDB lineage: Bacteria > Zhuqueibacterota > Zhuqueibacteria > Residuimicrobiales > Krinioviventaceae. Next base: position 644,181 of record OY843751.1, on the reverse strand, counting down.
AACGGATCAAGTTTGATCAAATCCAGATAATCTGCCAATCGTTTTCCTGCTGCTTGAAAGATATCATCAATGATATCCGGAGCTGTTATGAGTGATGGCCCCATATCAAATTTGTAACCATTTTGTTCCAATGGATATGCGTGGCCACCGACTTTATTATTCTTTTCAAAGAGTGTTACCTGAATATCTTCTTTTGCCTGCAACCGTATTGCAGCAGACAATCCTCCAAACCCAGATCCAATTATTGCTATTTTTTTCATGTTTTTCTCTTTTCTTTTCCCGACCTTTTTACAATTAATTCTGACACCAATTTCCCGGATAATAAAGCCAACGGAACCCCACCACCGGGATGGACTGATCCTCCACAGAAATACAGTCCGTCGATTTGCCGATTTCTGTTTGCCGGTCGTTTAAAAGCCATACTTTTGTTATTTGAAGAAATGCCATAAATACTGCCACGATTACTATGATACATGTCACAAAACATTTGTGGAGTTATGACTTTATCAAATTCTATTTGACCTTGCACATCCATATCCAGCATTTGAAATTTTTTGTATATTTTATTTCTCATTTCTTTTTCAATATGCATCCAATCCAGATTACTATTCAGGTAGGGCATATTGATCAATATAAAAGCATTCATTTTACCTGGTGGAGCATGGTCGACATCCTGCTTGCTGCTAATTGAAATATATACTGTAGGATCATCGGGCGCAGTTTTTCGATCAAAAATATCTATAAATTCATTTCGATATGACTCTGAAAAAAATATATTATGATGTTTCAACATCAATACATCATTTTTCATTCCCCATAAAAACACCAAACCTGACAAAGAAGGCTCAAATCGGTTCATTTTACGGGTAATTTCCGGCTTTTCTGCAATCAAGTGATTAAATGTATATACAATATCTGCATTACAAACCACATAATCACTTGCTACTGTTTCACCATCAACTTTGATCCCGGAAATTTGATTATTTTTATGCAAAATCCTTTCCACTGACGTTTCTTTATAAATTCTTACTCCCAACTGTAATGCAATATGCTCAAGAGTTTCAACAAGTCTATACAAGCCTCCTTTTATATAATATCCTCCCAATCCATATTCAACAAAGGGTATTATATTTAACGTTGCAGGCGCCTGAAAAGGATCAGAACCATTGTAGGTGCTGTATCGATTAAAAATCTGCACAAGACGTTCATCTTTGAAAAAAGAACGCACTGCTTTATCTACAGTACGAAAGGGATCGATTTGATTAACTTTTAAGAGTTTAAGAAGGGTTCGCCGGTTCAAAAGTATTTCCGGTTCATGCAAAGCCGAAAACATGAAAAGATCGGCAGTTATATCATAAATGCGTTGAGAATAATCATAAAAGCGTTTATAATTTTCTACATCCACTGGTGAAATGGATTCAATGGCAGCTAGCATTTTATTCATATCGGAACTTGCATCAAAGACAGTTCCATCCGGAAAAAAATAACGGCAAATCGGATCAACCATTACCAGGTTTATATATTCTTCAAAACTAAATCCGGAAAATTCAAACAACTCTTTTAATACAAAAGGCATTGTTACAAGGGTAGGACCCGTATCAAAGCGATACCCGTTCGCTTTGATTTCATTCATCTTGCCACCAAGAGACCGATTTTTCTCATACAATTGGACGTTGAATCCGCTTTTTGCTAATCGAATGGCACCGGCCAAACCACCTAATCCACCACCAATCACAGAAACTGTTTTTTCCATGAAAACCTCTCCAACCTTTCATAGAAAATAACCGTTAACAGAACATGAGATATTCCATAAAAAAAATCTTCGAGCGGTATTGTAAAAATTCGCACACCCAGATTCACAGCATCATTATATAATACAACCGGGCGAGCAGTCAGGTATCCATTAAATATCAGAATCAATCCGGTAACAATCAATAATAATCGTACGGTTCTTTGCTGAAAGAGCAAATTTGTCTTTAGGATTTTATCAAGCAACACGACGGTTAACAATGCGGTAAGAACTAAAAAAGTATATTCTTTTTTTGCTGCAAATAATACAATAATTAAAATAATTAGCAAAGGAGCAATGATTTTAACCGGTATTTTGAAAAAATCTTTAACATTATTTTTTGTGCTCAGAATCTCCCAAATAAACAAACAGGCAAATGGTACGGTAATGAAAAACAACCACTCACCTGGCGGCAAGCCTATTATTCTCAAATTTGTGGTAAATTCAGGATTAAAATGCCAATGTTTTCCCGTCACCCCAATATCCCAAACAATATACGGAATGAAGGACAGCAATGTTGCCAAGAATGCACGCAACCAGTTTTTATAATAGACTACCGTTTTATCAAAACTAAAAACAATCGGACCGGTGATGACTATTAGGTTAAATAGCAAATACTCTAACTTCATTGCTCCAACATCCCATTAATCATTTCTTGATCTTTTTTATCTAATTCTCCATTCTCTTGAATAAACTTGAGAACATTTTGAATCATTTCAGCATCATAATCCTGCTTATGCTCAGGCATCAACTGCAAAATCTTATTAAAATTTTCCTGTGCCTGGTCTGCACGATGAAAGAAAAAAGGCAGATAATAACAGGTAGAGCTGTGTATAAACAAGGCTTCAATATTTTCAGGACTGGCTTCAATGCCCTTATCCATAATCTCCAGCCCCTTGTTTGTCCATTTTAGCTTGTTCTGTGGTAGGAATGCATGTTTACCGCGTAGTGCAGTCAAGGCCCCGATATATGTCAAAGCAAGACCTTTATCCTGATCCTGCTGCAACTTTTCAAATACGGCAATAGCCTGATCGATATAAGATTCTTTATCCACACTTTTATAAAAAAGCTGCCGCCCCTGTTCAAGCATAGACCCGCTAGAATCAGCGGGCCATGATATATTTGAAAAAATTAAGATAACTACAAGTATAGAAAAACACCAATGGCACCTGTTATACCGCAAACCTGAAATTAATAATATCCCCGTCTTTAACAACATACTCTTTACCTTCCAGCCGCACCAGACCTTCGGTTTTACATTTTGCCATGGTGCCATGTTTTATAAAGTCATCATAATGGACGATTTCCGCGCGTATAAAACCGCGTTCAATATCCGTATGAATCGCTCCCGCTGCCTGCGGTGCCAACTCTCCATCCCGGATCGTCCAGGCTCTCACTTCATCAGTACCGGCAGTTAAAAAGGATATCAAACCCAGCAAGTCATACGAAGTGCGAATCAACTTTTCCATTGCCGAATCGGTAATACCCAGATCATTTCGAAAACTCTCGGCTTCTTCATCCGATAGTTGCTGAATCTCCATTTCAATCTGCGCTGAAATAGCAATAATGGTTGATTTAGTATCTGCCATTACAGTTTTGATCGGACCGATGATTTTTTCTTCATCGGCGATATCATCTTCACCAATATTGGCCACAACGATCAAGGGTTTTTTGGTCAAAAACTGGTAACCGCGGACCATCATTTCTTCATCCGTACTCATTTCCAAAGATCGCAGGGGCTTTTCTTCTTCAAGATACTGTTGGCATTTTTCCAACAGCGCCAGTTCGCGTACATCCTGATCGTTCTTTTTGGCTTTGAGCTGTCTTTGCAACCGCTGCATACGGTTTTCTATGATCGACAAATCACTTAACATAAATTCAGATTCAACAATTCCATAATCTCTGACCGGATTCACTGAATTTTGTGGATGAGGTATATTTTCATCTTTAAACGCACGTAGTACCACAAGAATAGCATCTACTGTACGAAGCTGGCCCAAAAAGCTATCACTGAATCCGCCCTTTTTTTGCTCAGATCCACTCATGCCTGACAAATCGATATAATCAATAATTGCCGGGGTCTTTTTCTTGGGTTCAAATATTTCATTCAATTTTTCAATGCGTTCATCCGGCACCTGTACAATAGCCTGGTGTGCTTCACTTTTGCCACCTGAAAAGCCGGTATCTATCGTAGAACCTGTCAGGGCATTAAACAAGGCCGTTTTACCGGACAACGGCAAACCTACAATTCCAATCTTCATAAATATTCCTGTATTAAATCAATACTTTGTTATGGCTAAATATAAAGGTTCGCTTGTGTTTTTGCAAGCGAAATATCTAATTAAAACTCTTTGTTTATTTTATCGTTAAGGATTATTATATTAAAAAAATGAATTCGATTAATCAGTAATCAGGAAAGTTAAATGATAGAAAGAAAAAAGACGGGCTCTATGGTTTGCCCCAGTTGCGGCAAGCTGATCTCTGCCAATTCCAAAGAATGTTATAATTGCGGTAGAAAAAATCCGGGCTTGTGGGGTTACGGGCCTTCAATTAACAAACTCTTGAACAGTTTTAATGGATTGATTTCTACCATTGTAACTGTCAATATCATATTATATATAATCGCAATACTGATTGATCCGGGTGCTATTTTGCAAACACACGGACTTTTTGGTCTGCTTGCACCTAGTGGACAAGCACTGGACCGCCTGGGTATGACAGGACAATACGCTATTGCTCACGGACGTTGGTGGACGCTTATTACTGCTATCTATTTACATTCCGGTATTTTACATATTCTTTTCAATATGCTGTGGCTCAGACAATTGGGTGCAATGGTTGAAGATCTGTTTGGTACTTATCGGACCTTTATTATATTCACACTTTCAGGCGTTGTTGGCTTTGTAGCATCGTTCATGTTTGGTATTGCTTTTACAATTGGTGCTTCCGGTTCCATATTTGGCTTGTTAGGTGCTTTGGTTTATTATGGACGTAAACGCGGCGGCACATTTGGATCAGCCATTTATCGCCAGGTGGGTATGTGGGCCATCATCATGTTTATGTTTGGATTCATGATGTCTGCCGTTAACAATTATGCGCATGCCGGTGGATTTATTGGCGGTTACCTGACTGCCATGTGGGTTGGCTTTCATGAACAGGGACTGGAAAACCAGCACCATCGTCAATTTGGAATTCTGCTGGCGGTTTTAACGGCAATCAGTTTCATTCTGGTAATATTTGCACATTAAAAAACGCCCGGTTTTTACCGGGCGTTTTTCTGATAACCGTCTTGCTTTATCTTAATGCCAGATTCAAACCACCCACCACACTCAACTCTGCTTCTTCCATAAAAGTCCATCTGGCTTGTACAAATACTTTTAGAGGGAATCTTTGCCCGAACACAAGCCCTGTTAGAGCACTGCCTCCCATTTTGGTCACGGAACCTCCCGCTTTGGGTAAACGATAATCAGCGGCAAAACCACCTCCAAAATAAAAAATACCACGAGGGCGCGGTTTAAACACCAAATCTCCGTTAAACTGCCAATGTTCAAACGGATCTGTCTCATCAGTAAAATGATAATTGAATCCCGGTACAAAATCCCAGAAAACTCCAATTGGCAACCATAAATGCGCGCCTGCCAGGGATTGCTCATATTCAAAATTCTGCCCTCCATAAACTCCCAGTACAGGCTGCTGTACTTGAGGTATTGCCCGCCGGATCGGATGACGTCGCCCGGGTCTGAGAGTTTGCGCAGAGGAAACATCCAGCAGCAATAACAATAAACATGCAATAATCAGATATTTTATTTTCATTTTTGTCTCCTTTTACTTATACTTTATTATCTTTCAGCAAGAGAGATACCAAAACAACAAAGCACAGGCAAGCACATATTTTACAATATGTTACCAATTCAAGACATATAAAACAATGTACCCACAGGTACATAAACCGATCAATATTGTATAATGAAGATAACAGCAATTCTTACTACTTTTAATCGTGCTGATTTTGCTTATGAGGCACTTGAATCCATTCTCAAGCAAAAGAGACAAGCAGATGAAATCCTTGTCATTGACGATGGTTCCACTGACGATACGGAAAAACGTCTGGCCCCGTTACTTCATGATATCCGTTATATTTGCCAGGAGAATCGCGGCATCTCTGCTGCACGCAATACCGGAATTGATAATGCCTCGCATGATTGGATCGCCTTTCTTGATTCCGATGACCTCTGGCACCGCAAAAAGTTGTTACGGCAAGAACAGAAACTGGAGCAGCACCCGGATTATCGCATCTGCTACACGGATGAAGAATGGCGCAAACATGGCAAATGGATGAACCAGAAAAAAATCCATCAAAAATACTCGGGGTATATTTACGAAAAATGTCTGCCCTTGTGCATAATCAGTCCATCTTCTGTAATCATCCATCGTTCTGTGTTAGACAATTATGGCAAGTTTGACGAATATCTACCCGCCTGTGAAGATTATGATCTCTGGCTGCGCATTAGCGCGCAAATACCGGTTCTGTATATGCCTGAACGCTTGATTGTCAAACAAGCCGGTGACTGGCCCCAGCTTTCACAGCAGCACAGTCTCGATAAATATCGTATCATTGCATTGGATAAGATTTTAAAAAATGGTATATTGAGCACTGAACAGTCAACGGCAACACAAAAAATGCTGGAATATAAATGCCGTATCTATAAATTGGGATGCATTAAACATAACCGTGAACATGATGTGGAATGGGTGACCGGCATCCAAAACCAAAATAATCTGAAAGAATAGCAAGCGATGAAAGACTCTATCCAAACCTCACCGCCACCTTCCTGGAGCACCGGCGCGGTTATATATCAGGTAAACACACGTCAGTTTACCCCTGAAGGAACATTCAAGGCTTTTGCCAAACACTTATCCAGACTGCAAAAGCTGGGTGTTAAAATTCTCTGGTTCATGCCCATCCATCCCATCGGCCAGATAGACCGCAAAGGAAAGTTGGGCAGTTATTATGCTATCAGCGATTATTATGAAATCAATCCCGAGTTTGGCAATAAAACGGATTTCAAGAAACTGGTCCAACAGATACACAATCTGGGTATGAAAGTTATGCTAGATCTGGTGGTGAATCATACCGCCTGGGACAGCAATATGCTATCTGCTCATCCGGAATGGTACAAGCATAATAAAAAAGGAGATATTCTCCCGGGCCACCCGGAATGGACAGACACCGCAAAACTGGATTATGATCAACCTGAACTGTGCAGATACATTACAGACATGATGAAATACTGGATCACCGAATTTGACATAGACGGTTACCGCTGCGATGTTGCGCATTTTGTACCCGACTTTTTCTGGCGCGAGGCCATAGCAGATATCCAAAAAATTAAACCGGTATTGATGCTGGCGGAATCGGACCTTCCCTGGCTGCACCGCTGTGGGTTCCACATGACCTATTCTACCAAGCTCTACTGGCTGTTTAACGCTATTGCCAAAGGCAAACGTTCTGTATCCGCTATTGTGCCCATGCTGAAACGGGAAAAAGCTGAATACCCCACAGGCTCCATGCGTATGCGTTTTACCAGTAATCACGATGAAAACTCGTGGGTAGATCCTGCAGTCACCCGGTTGGGTACCAAAGCAGCAAAGGCTTTTGCTGTGCTCTGTTTTACGCTGCACGGAACGCCTCTGATCTACAATGGACAAGAAGTGGGAAGTAAAAGAAAACTGAAATTCTTTGAAAAGGACGAAATCCCCTGGCAGGAAAGTCCATTCACGGACTTTTATCAAAAGCTGGTACAGGTGTATGGAGAAACCCCGGCCCTGCACGCTGGCGAGATCAGCTATAAATCCCATGGACCCATACTTTTATTTACTCGAAAATTTCAGCAAGAGACAGCACTGGTTGCAATCAATCTATCCCCGGAAAAACATATGACATCAATCAGAACCCGCGGGATCAAAGGCGAGTATACAGAGATATTCAGCAACAAACCGGTCCTTATTGAGGGTAAGACTTTTGACGTCGAGCTGAAACCGTGGGAGTATCGGATATTTGTCTAAAGTTGGTTAAACAGGATTAAAGAATTGCCGGATTTTCAATCCTGACGAACCGACAATTTTAAAATAATATTAATTCCAGCCATCCCCCAAAATAGAACTCCCACTCCGTGAGAGAAAGAATAAAATCTCACAAAGACACGGTGGCACCAAGACCACTCTCTCCACAATCGTCACGCAATTTACACTCTTATAGCTTCAACACCCAACTCCCCGGGAATACCTTGTCCCAATGAGATCGTTAAATATATTTAATTGATCTATGGAGGTAAAAATGAAAACCATGATATGTAAACAACTGGGCGGTGCATGTGACAAAACATTTCAGGCAGAGACCTTTGAAGAAATGGCAGAATTGAGCAAACAGCACGGTATGGAAATGCTCCAGCAACAGGACCCGGCTCATCTTGAGGCCATGCAAAACATGCAAACAATGAAGCAAAATCCAGATGAAATGCACAAATGGTTTGAATCAAAACGCAGAGCGTTTGAAGCGCTGCCAAATGATTAACAATTAATATTATTCGATAAATAAATCATATCTCCCTTTTTCTCGCGGGAATACCTGCTCCTTCATATCCGTTTAATTAATTTATATATGAAACATATTACAAATGAAGGAGGACAATATGGAACTGGGTGGATTCTCAGTCAGCCTGACCGTTAAAGATATAAAGGTCTCGAGAAAATTTTACCAAGCGCTGGGTTTCATTGTATTTCATGGGGATGAAGACCAGGGTTGGCTCATTATGAAAAATAAAAACTGCAATATTGGCCTGTTTCAGGGCATGTTTGATAAAAATATCCTTACCTTTAATCCGGGATGGAATGAAAGTGCCAACACCCTGAGCGTATTTACAGATATTCGGGACATTCAAAAAGAACTTAAATCCAAAGGCATCAAGATTGAATCTCCTGTTGACACAAACAGTGAGGGGCCCGGCAGCTTTAGCATTGTAGATCCGGATGGGAACCCGATTTTGTTCGATCAACACGTTTAAACTTGACCCAAATCGCATCATTACCTGTTTAGCCGTGTACCCTCTTTTTAGCGGGGCATTCCATACATTGCGATAAAAACAGTTTGGAATATACGTTCTATTGCCTCTGTTAATTTTAAAACACACAAAAAGATATTTGTGTGTTTTTAATTAGATTTATTATTTATGTCGATTTAGGAGAACATCATGAAAATAGCTGTTACCGGGGCTACCGGTCATTTGGGGCAGCTCGTTGTAAACGGATTGGTTGAAAAGCACAATGCCAATGATATTGTTGCCATTGTCAGAAATCAAGCCAAAGCACAATCGCTTGCTGACAAAGGCGTGCAAATAAAGGTGGCTGATTATAATGATACCGATGCATTGGAAAAAGCATTAGCCGGAGTTGATAAAGTATTACTCATTTCTTCAAGTGAAATGGGGCAACGATTTACACAACACAAGAATGTTATTGATTCCGCCAAAGCGGCAGGTGTAAAATATATCGCCTATACCAGTGCACCCAGGGCTGCAACAACCACACTTGCACTCGCTCCCGAGCATAAAGAAACGGAAGCGTATATTCTCAAATCAGGTCTGGATTATACCTTGTTGCGCAACAACTGGTATACGGAAAACTATGCAGGCCAGATTGATGCCGCACGCAGTACCGGGGCCATAATGGCTGCCGCAGGTCCGGGTCGAGTTGCAAGTGCTTCACGTGCGGATTATGCCAAAGGTGCCGTATCCGTACTCTTGACAGACGGACACGAAGGCAAAACCTATGAACTGGGTGGAGATAAAGCCTGGGACTATAATGAACTTGCGGCTACAATCGGAGAAGTCATTGGCAAACCAGTCGAGTACAAATCTGTTGACAAGGATACAATGAAAGGTATTTTACAAAGTATCGGCATGGATGATGTAACTGCAGAGGTCTTTGCTACAATAGATACCAATATTGCAGATGGTGAACTGGCAGAGGTTACCGGTGATCTTAACAAACTAATAGGCGGCCCAACAACTCCCCTCAAGCAGGGACTATTGGCGGTTATTTCTTAAACAATTTGTCCTTTCCAATAAACCAAACGCCCGGGAATTTTTAAGATACCGGGCGTTTTTTACAGCCAGATTCTTAAAAATAACTCTAATTAAAATCATAAAACATTGCCTTCCATCTCTGCTCACTAGATTATTGTGGATTGACTTGAAAAGACACAGTTATTCCTGAAAAAATTAAAATAAAATAGTGGATATTTATGTTTTATACCTGTATTTTATATACATGCATCTGTTGTCCACATGTACATTTATTATAAATTAATCAAGGGAGTGATGTTATGAGCAATCCGGATTCAGACACTACCAGATTGACCCGCCGTGACTTTTTAGCAAAAAGCGCTATTGTTTCCGCATTTACCATTGTGCCCAGTCATGTACTGGGTGGAACTGACCAGCCATCCCCCAGCGACAAACCTAATATCGCAGGTATAGGTGTTGGCGGCCAGGGGTTCCATGATTTAAAACAAGTTGAAGAACATGCCAACATTGTTGGGCTTTGCGATGTTGACCTTGCAAGAACTAAAGAACAATCCGAAAGATACCCCAAAGCCAAAGTGTATCAGGATTATCGTGTCATGTTGGACAAACACCCCGAAATTGACGGAGTTATTGTTGCAACTCCCGATCACAACCATGCAATAACTTCAATGGAAGTTATCAGACGCGGTAAAGGTGTTTTTACGGAAAAGCCCCTCACTCATACTGTGTATGAAGCTCGGGCTCTGGCACGTGCGGCCCGTCAATATAAAGTTGCAACCCAGATGGGTAACCATGGCCAGGCAAGCGAAGAAACCCGACGTATTCAAGAAATTATCTGGGATGGCGTTATCGGCAAAGTCACCGAACTTCATGTCTGGACCGACCGTCCCAACAAAGGATTATCCGATACATACTGGCCCCAGGGCGTTAAACGCCCCACTGATACACCGGCAGTTCCCGATAGTATCAATTGGGACTTGTGGATTGGTCCCGCTCCCATGCGGCCCTATCATCCTTCATATCACCCGCACCAGTGGCGCGGCTGGTGGGATTTTGGTACCGGTGCAATAGGCGATATTGCCTGCCACAGTCTGGATGCCCCGTTCCGTGCTCTTAAACTGGGTTACCCGGAAAGCGTTCAAGCCGTATCCACACTCGTTAACAAGGAAACCTATCCCCTGGGCTCTATTGTCACCTACAAATTCCCAGCCCGTGGAGATTTACCCCCTGTTACCCTGAAATGGTACGACGGTGGTATGCGTCCCGACAGGATTGAAGAATTAGAAGAAGGTCTGCAAATGGGTGCAGGCGGCATTCTGTATGTAGGCGAAAAAGGCAAAATCCTCAACAATCTGATTTTGCCAGAATCTTTGCGTAATGCTTACGAACCGCCGGAAAAATACCTGCCCCGTTCACCCGGTCATCATTTGGAATGGGTGAATGCTTTAAAAGGTGGAGAGACACCCGGATCCAATTTTGATTGGGCTGGCCCCCTAACCGAGGTCGTCTTGATGGGTAACATTGCCCTGCAATTAGATCTGCGCGAAAAGCTGGACCGTCAGGTTCTAAAATGGGATTCCATTACCCAGCAATTCTCAAACCTGCCCGAAGCAAATGCGTATCTGCACAAAGCCTATCGGGAAGGCTGGAGCTTGTAACAATTGTATTAATCATAAATTCTTAATTCGGAGTGAAACATGAAGAAAATCTGGACTTTTGCAATCTCTGCGGTTCTGGTAACCCTGATCATCTCTTTATCCGCAGGATGCAAACAGGAATCTACTAATCAATTCTTTGGACAATGGGCGCTTTATCTGCCGGGCGGTGCCGGCTGGTTAGATTTGCATATTGAAACCGACATGGATGGCAATGAATACCCTGTAGCCGATCTGTTGTGGTACGGCGGCAGCGTGGTAAAGCGCGATGAAAAACCGGTAATCATGGACGACATGTGTATTGTTTGGCGAACCAGAGATGCAGATCGTCAAAAAGACAAAGACGGCAATGTTACTGTACGCCAAAAACTCATTGACCGTATTGAACTAAAACTGAATGGTAATGATGAAATCATAGGTCGCATGTACGAATCTTCCAGAAATGGATTTGGTGTCAATATAGTCGAGTTTACCGGTAAACGAAATCCTGCTCCCGGAAAAGCTCCAAAGCTCAGCGCATTGAAATTCGGTGAACCGGTTACCCTGTTTAACGGCAAAGATCTTTCCGGTTGGAAACTCATGGAAGAAGAAAAGACCAGTGGCTGGAAAGTAGTAGACGGAACACTGGTAAACGATCCGGTTCAAAAAGAAGGCGAACCCCATATCCGTTACGGAAACCTGCGCACAGAAGCAGAATTTGAAGACTTTAATTTGAAACTCGAGGTTAATGTCCCCGCGCACAGTAACAGTGGTATTTACCTGCGTGGTATTTACGAAGTACAGGTTGTAGACAGCTATGGCAAAGACCTGGATTCTCACAATATGGGTGGGCTCTATAGTCGCATTACGCCATCTGTTGCTGCTGAGAAACCAGCCGGCGAATGGCAGACATTTGACATTACCCTGTGTGACCGACACCTGACAGTTCTCTTGAACGGAACCAAGGTTATCGATAACGCACCGGTTTACGGATGTACCGGCGGCGCCATGACTCCCAACGAGTTTGTCCCCGGTCCCATTTACCTGCAGGGCGATCACGGCAAAGTCTCGTACCGCAATATTGTTTTAACCCCAATCGTCAAATAACAGATCTCAACATACAGCCCCGGACAATCGGTTCGGGGCTTTTTTACAAGGACCCTCATGCAATTAGAACAAATCGGAATCATCAAGACCAGCCTGAAAAGCTCGCAAGGAGCCCCCATTCAGCCAGCCTCCAGCAATGTTAGCGGTATTGTGCAAATTGATGAAAAATATGCCGATGCATTGCAGGACCTTGATGGATTTGAGCGTATCTGGCTCATCTTCTGGTGTCACAAATCCAAACCGGTGCAGATGCAGGTGGTCCCTTATATGGATGACGCACCGCACGGTGTATTTGCCACCCGCGCGCCCAGCCGCCCGAATCCCATTGGTATTTCCTGCGTCAAACTGGACCGTATTGACGGACTGGTGCTGCATGTATCCGACGTGGATATACTGGACGGCACTCCCCTTTTGGACATAAAGCCCTACGTCTCAAAATTTGATAATTTCCCCACCACACGCAACGGCTGGCTCGACCAGGTCGAGTCCAAACGCATCCAAAAAGGCCAGGCCGACCAACGCTTCCAACAGGATTCATAAGCCCTTTTTTCTATCCCCCCTGTCTGAATTATGATTTATAGGATTCAGGGATGATAGGATTAGCCGTAAAACTCTGAGAGAACATAGCAAAAAAGTTCTTGTATATTTTTAGAGAATTATATTAATTAAATTTAAACAAAGATGGGCGGGTGTTTCATCAATATTACGAAATTCAAAAAAAACACACACTAACTTTAACTGTATTGTATTAATTATTTTCAGTTAAATAGCTAATATGGGGTGCTTTAAATGAATAATTCACTCTTTTTCAATGATGCTCCAATAAAAAAACCTATAGATGATAATTTCGGCATTGATAGTTTTGCTCAAGCAATGAGCCAAAGTTTAATTAATATTAAATCACCGATTGGAGTAACAATAGCGATTAACGGGCAATGGGGCCTAGGAAAAACAAGCGCAATAAATCTTATACGATATCACCTCCAAAAAAAAGTAGATGAGAATAAATTTGAAATAATTGATTTTAAATGTTGGTGGTTTAGAGGGGAAGAAGCATTAACACTTGCTTTTTTACAACAACTAAATACCTCTTTACAAAAAAATCTAAGCGAAAAAACTAAAGATCTAATTCCTCGCTTAGGAAAAATATTATTACAGGCAGGGCCAGTTGTTGGGCCAGCTATGAATTTAGCAACAGGTGGATTCTGGAGCACTTTTACAACAGGCGCAATGGATTTTACTCAAAAATTCTTCTCCGAGGGGGAAAATATTGAAAAAATATTCTCACGACTTTCAACAGCTTTAGAAGAACAAAACAAACGATTTCTTATTATAATTGATGATATTGACCGTTTAACACCAAATGAAGCTTTACTAATTTTCCAACTTGTAAAATCTGTTGGTAGATTACCAAATGTAATGTACCTACTCGCTTTTGATCGAGAACTTGCAGAAAAAGCTGTTAAGGAGAAATACCCATCAGAAGGTCCACATTTTCTAGAAAAAATTATTCAAGCGAGTTTTGAAATACCTATTCCAGCGCGTGATGAGTTGAATAAAAGTATTTTAAATCAAATTGAATCTATCTGTGGTTCAATTAATGACACGGATCAACTGAAACGTTTTATGAATATTTTTTATGATACGATTTCTCCTTATCTCAATACACCACGTGATTTAACTCGCTTATCAAATGCATTGTCTGTAAGTTGGCCTCCTGTTGCTAATGAAGTGAATATTAGTGATTTTGTTGCTTTAGAAACAATGAGATTATTTGAACCCAAGCTATACAACAAAATTCGAATTAATAAAGAAACAGTTTGTGGTCTTACATATGAATACAAACGCTTAGAGGAACATCATCAAGTAATAGAATCATATTTACAGCATGTTCCCAAAAAAAATCGTGAACATGCAAAATATACTTTAATGCGTTTATTTCCAAGATTTGAAAATATTGGTTATTCAGATAGTTTTATTGACAAATGGGAAGCACAGCGCCTAGTTTGTTCTAAAAAACATTTTGATAGTTATTTTCGCATGTGTATTGGAGATGATATACTCCCTTCTTCTAAGGTTAATGAATTTATTGAGAATGCCGGTGATCAAAACTATGTAAAGGAGACCTTTTTAAACGCATTAAAAACAATTCGTAAAAATGGTAAATCAACAGTACCTCTTCTTTTAGACGAAATTAATATTAATTCTCATAAAATCGAAAAATCAAAACACTCAAATTTAATTTCTACTATTTTTTCGATAGCAGATGATATTTTTAGACAAGATGATAGAGACAATGATGGATTATCATTGGGTGATAATCATTTAAGAATACATTGGCTTATTCGCAAATTAACATTTGATCAATACGAACTAGAGGAAAAAAGTTCTATCTTTTTAAAAGCAAGCAAAAATGCTCAAGTTGGATGGCTTGTTGATTTTACAAGTTCATCAATTGATGATTATTATCCTAAAAATGGGGAACAGCAGGAAAAACCGGAAAAATGTTTAATATCCCAAAAAGATGTTTCACTGCTCAAAACAATTACATTAAATAAAATTAAAGCTATTACAAAATCTGACAAATTAATTAACCACCCCAATTTACTAAACATACTATTATACTGGAAAGAATTCTATCCAGATGAAGAAACATCTATTAAAGAATGGACAAATAATCAATTAGAATCAAATGAATCTGTTTCAATTCTAGCCCGTGCTTTTACAAGTGAAAGATGGTCACAAAATCTGGGTTTTGATGGATTAGGAGACAGAGTGGCAAAGAAAATTTATAAGGTATCTCTGAAGAGACTTGATAATTTGATTGATGTTAAGAAATTCCTTAATCGTCTTGAAGAAATAGAAAAAAACGATAAATTAGACAAAAAAATCAAAAAAAATGTTCAAATTTTTCTTGATGCATATCGCGATAATAAAAACTAACAATAAAAAATTGTATCCACACATATAAAATAAATACTAATTTTGATAAAATAAGAAAGCATATAAATAAGAGAATATCATGATTGAATTGCATCCAAATTTTTTAAAAAAAGACGGCAAAATAGAGTTTGCTGTTTTGCCATATAATGAATATAAAATGTTACAGGAAATATTGGAAGACTATGAGGATCTGCGTCTATTAAGAGAGGCCAAACAAAAAGAAGCTGATGCACCCACAGTTTCCATACATGATGTAAAAAAAGGATATGGGATCAAATAAAATCCCTTACCAAGAGACAAAACCCATCCCCCCCTTCTTTTCCCTTGCATTCCCACAATGGATTTTTTATAATAGATACGAATAAATAAATGAACCAGAATCCATGAAACTCGTTATCAAAATTATATTACTGCTGTTTGTCATTGCCTGTCTGGTGGTTGTCATCTTTATGCCGGAGGGGCCGGACTCGTCCGCCCGTACCGATACACCGGAAAACCACAACGGTATAGCGGTCATTTTCTTTCACGGATACGCGCGCTGTGAGGCCTGCACCAGCATTGAATCCCTCACCCGCGAGACGCTGCAATCGCATTTTCAGAGTGAACTGGACAGCGACACAATCCAGTTTTTCAAGATCAATCTCGATGTTTCCGCAAACGCGCATTATGTAACCGATTTCAACCTCTCTACACGTCCGGTTGTGCTGGCTAAATACAGTGACGGTAATCTCGTAACCTGGCAGGTACTGGATGATGTATGGTATCTGTACAAAGACCCGCAAGCATTCACAGCGTTCATGAGCGAACAAATCAAGCAATTCATAGATGGAGAACAGTCATGACAGCATATTTACTCGCTGCGGTTACTGCTTTCTGGCTGGGTATTCTCACCACTCTCAGTCCTTGTCCTATGGCAAACACCATAGCAGCCATTTCCTTTATCAGCAAAAACCTTGCAGAGCCCAAACAGACCCTGTGGGGCGGACTCTTGTACACTGCCGGCAGAACCGCAGCCTATACAATCCTGGGTTTTATGCTGGTCAAAAGTCTGCTTTCCGCACCGCTAATATCCCAATTGTTGCAAAAAAACATCAACATCCTCATTGGTCCGGTTCTGATACTGGTGGGCATGGTGCTGCTGGATCTGCTCTCTCTGCCGTTTCAGGGATTCACTATCAGCGAAAAAACCGGCAAAAAGCTGTCGTCATTATCCCTGTTGGGTGCGTTTCTACTGGGAATCCTTTTTGCACTGTCGTTTTGCGCCGTACCCGCCGCCTTGTTTTTCGGCAGTCTGCTCCCTCTGGCGGTTCAGCACCAATCCCCCATTATTCTGCCCGCAGTATATGGCATTGCAACAGGTTTGCCGGTGTTGCTCATTTCCATTGTGCTTGCCACGGGCATCCACAAAATGGGTATTCTTTTCAACAAATTGACCGCATTTGAACATAAAGCCAGACAAATCACCGGGATTATTTTCATACTGGTCGGACTGTTCAATGCGTTGGTACATATTTTTCATATAACCCTGCCTTGAATCCGGCTTCCATGCACTCTCACATAATGAAATTACATATTGACAAATAGCTTTTATTTGGTTAATTTGCCAAATATCCAATCAATGAGGTAATAAATAATGGATGTTCAAAATAAATCCGGTTATATCGCAAAAGCAAATGTTCTCAAAGCTTTGGCACACCCAACCCGTCTTTATATTGTTGAGCAACTGGCCGGAAAAGAATGCTGCGTTTGCGAATTTGTGAAAACCATTGATGCGGATTTCTCAACCATTTCCAAACACCTTTCCGTATTGAAAAACGCGGGCATCGTACAGGATGAAAAACGCGGCCAAAATGTATTCTATAGCTTAAAAGTACCCTGCGTTCTGCGTTTTATGGATTGTGTAGACATTGTGATCAAATCACGTATAGAAGAACAAATGCAAATTTTAAACTCTTGACAAGAGGTAAAAAATGAAACCCAAAAAACTGCTAAGCATTGTATTGCTTGCCTTTGTAGCTGTCAGTATCGTGTATATGGTATGGAGCCAGAACAATAAATCTGCAACCAATGTGACAGCAACAGACAATCAAACCAAAGTGGTTGCTTATTATTTCCATGGCAATATGCGCTGCACCACCTGCAAAACCATAGAAGCCTATGCAAAAGAAGCCATTGAAACCGGTTTTGTAAATGAAATGAACAAGGGCAAGATCGAATTCCGCACCGTCAATACCGATGTTCCGGGCAATGAACACTATATTCAGGATTATCAGCTTACCACAAAATCAGTCGTTGTGGTTCAATTTGTCAAGGGTGAGCAGAAAAGCTGGAAAAACCTGGAACGGGTATGGGAACTGGTTCCCGAAAAAGAAAAATATGTGGATTATATCCAGACTGAAACCCGTGATTTACTGGCAAGCATCTGATGGCAGAACTCTTACTCTCGCTAGGCACAGCTTTCTGGCTGGGCATTCTTACATCCATTAGTCCCTGCCCAATGGCAACCAATATTGCGGCCATCTCTTTTATCGGCAAGCAGGCGGATAAACCCAAACGCGTGCTGATTACCGGACTGTTGTATACAGCCGGAAGAACCCTGGCTTATATGTGGCTGGGTATCATCCTGGTTTCCAGCCTGTTGAACGCACCGGGGCTATCGCATTTTATGCAGAAATATATCAACATGGCACTGGGCCCCCTGCTGATTTTGGTGGGTATGGTATTGCTCGAGTTATTAAACATTCGGCTCGTTTCTCCCGGTACCAGTATGAAATTGCAGGCAAAGATCGGGAGTTGGGGATTATGGGCGCCGTTTTTTCTGGGTATTCTTTTCGCGCTCTCTTTTTGTCCTGTATCTGCCGCCTTGTTTTTTGGCAGCCTGCTCCCCATTGCCGTTAAAATGGGTTCCGGGGTTTGGCTTCCCATGGTCTATGGTATTGCAACGGGCTTGCCGGTACTGGCTTTTGCTATAATCATATCCTTGGGCACGCAATACATATCCAAAGCGTATAACAACATCACGGTAATTGAGAAATGGGGCCGTTGCGTAACCGGAACAATTTTTATACTGGTTGGCATCTATCTTACACTGGTGCATGTTTTTGGCGTAAATTTCTAGCCACCCTTAAAACGGTTGACAATAACTATTGACATTTCTCAATTGCGGTTGGGATATGAAAGCGGAACTGCTGCGTCTGGAACGAGCAAACCTGTAGATCAGGGCACCCACTCGATAATACCGTCAACCGGATTTTGTTCTTTCCACGATTTAAATTCATCATAATTTCGTATCCCGTCCCGAATGACGGCCTGGTATATCAAAATCCCCATTACTTTTTCATCATCCGGCAAATCATATTTAATGGACAAAATGGCACTACGCGTTTCTGGAGTTAAAACCGCAGCAATCCGGTCTGCTACGTTTTCAAAATATCCGTCATACAATGAGCCTTTAAGAATATGGATCATGTCAATCTTCCACTTGCGCTCATCCGTATCAATATAATCAATATGCCATTCCAAACATTTTTCATCCGTGTCCATTTGATTTACATATTGAACATTTTTGATACGTGGATTTTGAGCGATGGCTGCGATAGCGCAAAAACTCGCTGCAACATCAATCTCTTCCGAATAGATATGAAAATCAATATCCAGATTATTCATTAACAGTTCAGTTTTTAATGAACCAACCAGATTCACAGTTGCGCCAATTGACTGCCATGCTTCCAAAACACCGGTTTCACTAATAATCTCATGCGCACGTTTCATGTCCTGTTCAGCAATTTTCAAATAATTACACATAGGTCAAACCTTTCCAAAATAACCAGACACAAACCGGCGTCTACATTAACATGCGGTTTGTGTAAAATATTAATAAATTTTATAGATGTGGATATAAAAAACGATTATTCTTCCCGGTGTACCGTATCCGGTGAAAATGCCGGAATACATACGGCAAAATACTCGGCCCCATCAGGCCCCGGTGTACTGTATTGAACCCGAGTACCCCTGGGTACGATCAAGGATTCTCCCGCAGTTACGTCAAATTCCTGATCGTCCATTACGATATGCAAAGCGCCTTTTAGTACAACGGTATATTCATCAAACTCGGGGATTTGCGGGGGTTCGCTCCACCCGGAAGGGCTTTTCATGCGTGCAATGCTCACATCCGATGTATTGGAATTGACCCGGCCAACAAACTCTTCAATGATCTTGGGCGGTTCACCCGCCGCAGGTATAATTGTAGAATTTTTTATTTTCATAATATACCCCGTTTAAAATAAAAAAAAAGGGTGCACAATACACTTGTACACCCTTGAAATCAATAAAATCACAATCAAAAATCTTTAAACTGCTCTACCGGAATGCCCATATCAATCAACATAATAGGGATCTCGTCATCTACCCGATAGATCGTTTTTTTATCTTCGGTGATCAATCCTTCTTGCAAGGGTTTGTCAACCTTTTTACCATCCACATATTGAACATCACGGGATTTAATTTGCTCATTCAAACGGGTGATCTGATCACCAGTCAATTCAAACAAAGAAACCCGGGACTTGGGACAGCATAAAATTTCCAACAACTCTTTGCTAACTGGCATAGCTATTCGCCTTTATTTTTATGCAGTAGCCTGAATTCTTTTAATCTCACTGTCAACAACCTGATCTTCATTTTGTCCATCAGGAATACGTACATTTTTTTGTTTGTATTTCCAGGTATCTGCTTCTGATTTATAAGCACATACAACTTGTACGTATTTGTCGTTGGGAGCGTGGCCTTTGCTCACCTTTTGTTCAAATGTCATTTGTTTCTTAGCCATGAGAATCTCCTATATATAAACTCGCTTGTAAACACAGTTGTAGCATTGAATATAATAAAGATTGACAAAAAAAACAAGTATTTCATAAAAATTCATGTTAATTTTTCACATTTTTCTTTATATTATATATCACCAAAAAGGGTTCACAACATGATCATAAAAACACTCAAATTGGAAAATTATCGCCGTTTCAGCTCACTCGAACTGGAATTCCCTGAAAACCTCATCGGCATAATAGGCAGAAATGGTTCTGGTAAATCCACTTTGATAGAAGCCATCGGATGGGTTTTGTACGGTAACCGCCTGGGAAGGACTGAAAAACAGGATATCCGTTCACAAAACGCCCCGGATAAATCTCAATGCATTGTGGAAATGACCTTTAATTTTGGTGATCATGAATACAAGATTGTCCGCAAGCTCAAGGGGAAAAACGCTACCAGTGAAGCTGCGGTTTACCGGGATGGTAACGACGATCCTGTAGCGGTGCAGGACCGTGGCGTAGACGAGTTCATCCAGAACCTGTTGCAACTGGATTATAACGCTTTTACCGCTTCGGTTTTTGCAAGACAAAAGGACCTTGACAAGCTATCCTCCCTGTCACCTGAAGAGCGCCGTAAAAGCATTAACCGATTAATTGGTATAGACAAAATCGATTCGGCTCGTAAACAAGTCCGTATCGACCGCAACAATAAACAACAGTTCATGAACGGCCAGGTTTCCTCATTAAAAGATATTGATGAATTGAAGCAAACACTTGAGGATATAAAAAAATCCCACACAACACAAACCGAAACCGTTAAAAACCAAACCGATCTTGTAGAACAAAAAACCAAAGCACTTGCCGAGAGCAAAACCGAATTTGAAAAACTTTCAGTATTGCGCGAGCAGTTTATCGACCTTGACTCTCAACTGGGTCGTACTCGTTCAAGCCTGGAAGGCAGCAACGAGATGTTGTCCCGCTCTCAAACCGATCTTGAGAACATCCTGCAGGCAGAAAAAACATTAAAAGAACTGGAAATCCAGCTTGCCCCCTTTAGCGAGATCAAAGCCAAAAAAGAACAGATGGACCGTGAACAGCTTAATGATACTGCCCGCCAATCGCGATTAAAAGAACAAATGCGCATGCAGGAAAACATCTCACGCGAAGAAAAGCGATTTTCCGAATATCAGGCAAAAGCTCAGGACCTGAAAGAAATTGAAAAACAGATCGATCAGTTGTCCGGGCAGGAAAAACAGGCTGAAGAAAAACAGAAACATTTGCAGCAGCAATTGACAGAGATTAAAGGTTCAACACTTGCTATTACCGAGCAGGGACAAAAAGAGCGTAAAAAACTGGATCAGCTCAAAGAGATTGGACCGGATGGTAAATGCCCCCTGTGTTCACAGCGACTGGGAGACCATCTGCATTCCGTTTCTGAAGAAATGGACCAGCTTTTAAAAAAGCTGCGAGCAGATCTGGTTTCGCTCAAAAATAAAGAAGCAGATATAGATGAAAAGCTCAAAGAAACCGAACAATCCATTCGCAAAATACGCGGTGAACGTGAACAGTTGTTTAAAAAACAACAGCGAGCCCTTGAAGCGGTTGATGTACAAAACCGAATCCAGGAAACCATTACAAGCTATACGCAACAACTCGAGCTTGTTCAAAAAGAACTGGACCAGTTGGGAGACACTCCCTACTCTAAAGATGAACATGACGCTTTAAAAGCTCAATATGAGTCCCTGCTCGAGATCAAAAATAAAACCGCTCGTGCCGAAGAGCAGGTTAAACGAAAGTCCGGAGTAGAAAAAGATATTTCTATTACAGACAAAAACATCAAACAGCTCGAAAATGATATCAAATCCCTGCTTGATCGTCAAAAAAACCTTAATTTTGACCCAACTGCTTACAATACCTCAAAGAGCCAGGTAGATATGCAGTCACGTGAAGCCGATGAGGCAAAACAAGTGCTTGCCGGTTCCCGTGAAAAGCTTGCCGAACTCAAAACACGGCTTGATGCTATAGAGTCTGAAATTAAAGCACAAAAAGAAATTCGGGACAATATACAAACCATCAAAGAAGAGATCCTGTATCTCAATGCTCTGGATAAACATTTTGGCACATTCCGGTCCGAATTGGCTTCCCGGGTGCGGCCGCTCATCGCACAACAGGCATCCGCATTACTTGCTCTGACTACACACTCGCGTTACAACCTGATGGAACTGGACAACGATTACAACATCCGTATTTATGACGGCAGCGAATCCTTTCCCATTGGTAGGTTTTCCGGTGGAGAGCAGGATCTTGCCAATCTCTGTTTACGCATAGCAATCAGCCAGATTGTAGCTGAACGCAGTGGTGGTGCACCGGTCAACTTTATTGTTTTAGATGAGATTTTTGGATCGCAGGATTCAGAGCGACGTGATTTAATTTTAACAGCTTTGGGGCAGCTTTCAACCCAGTTCAGGCAGGTATTCATCATTACCCATATTGAACCGATCAAAGATATGCTGCCGGTGATCATTCAGGTCGATACGGTTAATGATGAATATAGTAGTGCTTTAATGGTTTAATCTGTTTTTTCAGTCAAAGGTATATCTGGCTTTTTCTGCAGGTTCCTGAAACTCAACCCTTCGTAAGACAAAAAGAAAAATCCAAGTATCAAAACAGGTATAAAATTCATACCATGCGCCACAAATGCAAAGCTGAGCGCTTCACTTTCAGGCACATTGAACCAGCTCAAACCCTGCTGACAAAGATAATGATAAGTCCCCACATATCCGGGAGATGAAGGCACAGCAATACTGATTGTCGTTACAACTAGCAGCGCTAAAGATGCTTTCCAGGGCACATCATAAGCATTTACAAAATCAAAAGCATAAAAGGAAAGATTGAAAATAAAAGCATAGCAGGCCCACATAAATACCGTTATAACAACGATTGTGAAATAATGGTGCCAATGTTTCAGAGGAACAATACCATCCAAAAAGGATTTAACCAGGTCATAAATTGTAAGACTAAATTTTTCAGGAAAAATACTCAATATTCTTTTTAAAAGCTTTAAACCGGGTTCTTTGAATACCTTCAAAAGTACCAACACCGCAACAAATACGGCAATAAACACAAAAGAAATATACCCGCTTTTTTTCACCCAATCCGGAAATGGATAAATAACCAGCGTTAACGCCAACAAAACAACAAGGCTTATCATATCCAGCACACGCTCAACCACTACCGTGGCAAATACAGCACTAGAAGAAATTTCGCTCTTTCGTCCCACAACATATGCCCTAAAAATCTCACCCAGGTGTGCGGGCACAAAGGTATTTGCCATATAACCAATCATGAGCGCGGAATAAACATTCAGCATACTGATATTTCCAAGCGGGGTCAGCAACAACTTCCATCGCCAGGCCCTAAGTAAATGACTGAATAACAGAATAACCACAACTGGCAACAAATACCAATAATTGGCCTTTGCAAATGCCGAACCCATTTGAGAGATATCTACTTTGCGGAAGGCAAAATACATAAAAAACAGACTGACGAGTATTCCCGCCGCTATTTTCCAGTCAAATTTTTTATTCATAACAATTCCTTTAATATCAGCAGGCTGTCCTGAAAAGCTTGACAACCGGAAACAATTTTACTATATTAGAAAATTATATCAAATTTAAACATATTATCTATTATAACAAAGCAGGTTTTTCAAATGGACAAAAATCCTCTTGGTATATTTATTATTCCCGATGAACACTTGGTTACTCGTCTAAACGCCGCCAAATCTTTGGATATTCCTACAGCACAGGTGCTGACTCCACCGCAGGGTGAGCGTACAGCAGAAAAACAAAAAGAACTATTACAACTATTCAAAGACGCATCCATAGAGATCACCATCTTGTTTTGCGGCTTTGAAGGCGAAAGTTATGATAGCATTCAAAAAGTTGAAGAGACAGTAGGCCTTGCTCCCGCAGATACTTTTGAGTCGCGTTTTCAGGAATGTATTGAAATTGCAGACTTTGCTAAATCCATGAACATACCTGCTATTGGAATGCACATAGGCTTTATACCTGAAAAGATCAAATCCGAAACATTTACCCGGCTTGTAGATGCCACACAAAAACTCTGCGACTATTGCGGAGAACGAAATATGCGCGTGCACCTGGAAACCGGTCAGGAAAAAGCCAAAATACTCTTAAACTTTATTGAATCTGTAAATCGTGAAAATCTGGCGGTTAATTTTGATCCTGCAAATATGATTTTATATGGTGCGGGAGAACCCCTTTCAGCACTTCGACTGCTTGGCAATTATGTTAAAAGTGTTCACATTAAAGACGCCTTGTGGGCGAAAGATCCGGGAAAAGAATGGGGAACCGAAGTACTGGCAGGTACCGGGGATGTATTGTTTCAGGATTTCTTTAGAACATTATTCGAACTGGACTACAAAGGCACGTTTACTATTGAACGTGAAATTGCAGGTGAAGAACAGATTAAAGATATCCGTAAAACTGTCGATTTTGTCAAAGAATTAAAAGACAAATTTAAACTTCCCGAGTAATATTTTACATATTCCCTTGCTTTCTTGAATTATTAATAATAAATTATGTTTTTATAATTTTAAAAATGGAAAAATTATGGTCAAGATACAAAAGCACAACGCACCCGGCCGCCTGATTGCCGTGGAAGGATTAGATGGATCAGGAAAATCCACACAGATTTACCTGCTCAAGCGTTGGTTGGAGCTTGAACAGTATAAAGTATTTTTCACAGAGTGGAATTCTTCATTACTGGTCAAAGCTGCAACTAAAAAAGGGAAAAAACGTCAGCTACTCACACCCACAACATTTTCTCTTATACACTGTACAGATTTTGCAGACCGTTATGAACGTCAGATCTGGCCTTTATTGCGCGCCGGTTACATTGTATTAGCAGACAGATACTTTTTTACTGCATTTGCGCGTGACACGGTTAGAGGTTGCGATCCTGATTGGGTAAAAAGCAATTACAGTTTTGCCTCAGTTCCAGATGTTACACTTTATTTCAAACTCAACCCCAACACGGCAATTAACCGGATTCTTGAAGGACGGCCGGAATTAAAATATCATGAAGCAGGTATGGACTTGAACCTGTCTCCCGATCCCTATGAAAGTTTTAGAATTTTTCAGGGACGCATTAATGATGCTTATGACAATATGGCAAAAGAATTTAATTTTACAATCATAGATGCAACAGCACCTGTTGATCAGCAGCAACAAACTGTTCGTGAACTCGTGAATGAACGTTTCGATTTACCATCGTTCAAACTTAAAAAGTAAGGATACTATCATGAAATTTTACGGCAAGGGAATCCCCGGCTGCGATGTAAATAAACTGGCGGGAAAACTGATCGTAGTTGAAGGTGCAGATGGTTCAGGTCGTTCAACGCAAATACGACTCCTTACCAACTGGCTTGAAGGAAGCGGTCACGCAACCGTGAATGTCGGATTAAAACGTTCAAACCTGGTAAGCGCGGAACTGGAACAGGCAATGCAGGGAAACATTCTCAGTCCTGTCACTCTGAGTCTGTTTTATGCAACCGATTTTGCAGACCAGATGGAAAACACTATCATTCCGGCTTTGCGGGCTGGGTTTATTGTGCTTGCAGACAGATATATCTATACATTAATGGCACGTGACATTGTTCGCGGTGCTAATCCGGATTGGTTGAAAAACATTTATGAAAACCTTGCATTGGTTCCCGATGCGGTTTTTTATCTCGATGTTTCTCCCAGATTTCTGATTGAAAGAAATTTTCAAAAGAAAAACCAACTGGATTATTGGGAATCAGGCATGGATATCCGCTTATCTCGCGATGTATTTGAAAGCTTTATCAAATATCAACGCAAAATTAAAACAGAATTCAGCAACTTGCACGACCAATATGACTTTGAAATGATTAACGGCAACCGTACACAACGAACCATAGCTGCGGATATGCAAAAAAAAATTGAACTCTTGTTACAGAAAGCCAAATGATAGATAAAAAGAAAAATCCGGAAAAGCTGCGCCAGGAAATCATCGCTGAAGTGACTGCATTACGTATTCAGTTTCGCGATATTGTACAACGGTACCAAGCCAATCTTGAAGCTAAAATGGTGTGGAGCATTAACAACCTGACAGCATCGGAATTGCAGGACCTGCCCGAAGGCGCTCAAGACAGAGATGAACTTGCTGAAATGCTGGAAAGCCTGAAATTATTAAAATTAAAGCCTCAAAAAGGCCGGATCAAAGATATTAAAAAAATCAATGATACTATTGAAATGATACTGATTAAACTGGGTAACGACTAAAATATAACTGTATCCAACACCCTTAAAACACGAATACCCCTATATGTCCATTATTGCATCTATAGATATTGGAACCAATTCAACCAGACTGCTAATTGCAGAAAAAAAACCGGACGGTTCCCTCACTCCGCTAAAAATGATAGATACCATAACCCGTCTGGGAAAAGGTTTTGACGCACAGGGCAATCTTTCCCAAGAAGCCATGATGCGTGTTGTTCATGCAATTGCTGATTATAAAACAATCATAGAGCAATACAAAGCAGAAAAAGTTAAAGCTTTTGCAACCAGTGCAACACGTGACGCCCAAAACCGTGACGCGTTTTTTGACCTCATTTTGAGTCACTCAGGTATTAAACCCAGGTTATTATCCGGGGATACTGAAGCATTAATGAGTTTTAATGGTGCAATGAGCGATTTTGAAATGCGTGGCAATTATCTGGTTTGTGATATTGGTGGTGGAAGTACAGAGTTTATTTTTGCCCGAGATAACAATATTCTGAAATATAAAAGCCTCGACATTGGCAGCCGTCGCCTGACTACTCGCTTTATCCATAATGATCCTCCAACACAGGAGGAAGCGGATAAATTGCGTAGCTTTACTTTAGCCACCCTTAAAAATCAACTTGAGCCTTTTCAGGCAGAGGCTGTCATTTTTGTTGGAGGTACGGCAACCACACTGGCAATGATGGATAGAAAAATTGACATCCGCAATGGAGAGCAATCTCACAAATCCGTTATTGAAAAAAGAAATTTACAAAATATTTTAGCGGATTTATTTGTTAAGACAATTCAGGAACGGAAACAAATAATCGGTTTGCATCCTGACAGGAGTGATGTTATTTTCACCGGTGCAACTCTGGTTGATACAATATTAGAGCATTTTCAATTATCATTGGCACATGTCAGTCTGCGTGACCTGATGTTCGGAGTTTTGCTAGAGAATGAATAAAAAAAGATCAAAAAAATCACGGTTACGCTACGATTCTGCAATTCGGTTAATGTATGAACTGGAACAGGAACCGGCACATATTCTGCAGGTCAAGAATCTGGCGCTACAGCTATTTGATCAATTACAACCGCTGCATGGTTATGGCAACACCGAACGTGATATGCTGGAAGCTGCCGCAATACTGCATGACATTGGTTACGTTCAGGGCAAAAAACAGCACCATAAAAACTCTTTATCTATTATTGAAAAAAGCTCGCTCGAAGGCTGGAATGACAGACAAAAGCTGGTTATTGGTAATATTGCACGATATCACAGTAGAAAACTTCCGCGTAAAAAACATATAAATTATACCAGATTAACAGCATGGGACCGTCTCAGAGTACTCAAACTTGCTGCACTGTTGAGACTGGCGGACGGATTGGATCGCTCTCATTCGGACGCTATCAAAACCCTGAAATGTAAAATTGACCTGAAAACCGTTAAATTAAAAATCAAAGCAAGAGGCGAAATACCTCTTGAAGTACAGGGATTTAAAAAGAAACGTGACCTGTTTATTCTCGCGTACAGCAGAGATATAGTGATTGAAGATATCAAAAATATCTGGTACATTGAACCACACCATTTCACCGAACCCTTGGAACTGATATGAAGCTCAAACCCTTGTCCCTGTCCGTCTGGATAGATGCAGGCAGACCTAAAACCCTGCCCGCTGCCCTTGCACCTGTCATTATGGGCACCGGTTTAGCTGCTGCTGATCAATCGTTTCATTTCCTTGCAGCCCTTTTTGCCGGCATTGGAGCGTTGTTAATCCAAATTGGCACCAACTATGCCAATGACTATTATGACCATCAAAAAGGAGCTGATGATGATGATCGCCTGGGTCCTACACGTGCCACGGCCGCGGGACTTGTAACGGCCAAAGCCATGAAACGGGCATTTCTCATCACGTTTGGCCTTGCCGCAGTTTTTGGTCTTTATCTTATCTGGCGTGGCGGTTGGCCCATTGTCGTCATTGGGGTTCTCTCCATCTTGTCCGGCATCGCCTATACCGGTGGACCTTATCCGCTGGGTTATAATGGATTGGGTGATCTATTTGTTCTTATTTTTTTCGGTCCCGTTGCAGTTGGCGGCACCTATTATGTCCAGGCACTTGATATTAATTCAACAGTGTTATTACTGGGTCTCGTCCCCGGTTTATTTTCCACTGCTATTCTAACCATTAACAACTTGCGTGACATCCATCAGGACAAGCAGTCCGGTAAACGCACCCTGGCTGTTCGATTTGGAGAAACGTTTGCGCGAGCTGAATATCTGGTTTGTATCATCGGTGGTATGTTTATCACTGCAATTTTTGCTCTTTTGAATCCCGGAAAAGACTGGGTGCTCATTACATTTTTAATTTTACTGCTGGCAATACCGGCATTTAAAACAATTCTCAATACAGAACCGGGACGTATATTCAACAAAGTACTGGCCCAAACCGGTCAGATCCTTTTCATTTACAGCCTGTTATTTGCCATAGGATGGAACCTGTAAGCATAAAAAATATCAATCTGTACCGGTACGACCTACCTTTAATAACTCCGCTGGTTGTAGCCGATCAAAAAATCCTCAACCGCTCGGGATTCATTATTGAATTATCTGATAAGCATGGAAATGCCGGCTATGGAGATATTTCCCCGCTGCCGGGATTGCATGCCGAAAGCCTGAGCGACTGTCTGACTATACTGAAAAATAACATCTCTATAATTAAAAATACACCCATCCCTGAAAACATACCAAACCATCAGCAACCGCTTTCTCTGCCTCCATCTGTCGCTTTTGGCCTGGATATGGCAAAACTCGGATTAATATCCGCAGTGAAGGGTGAACCCATACAGTACATAATCAATGATAGCGCTCCGGATTCAATAAAAATAAATGCACTGCTCACCCGCAACATGGATAATGATGTAGAACAGATCAAATCCTGGTTACAACAGGGTTATACAACCATCAAAATCAAAGTGGGTGGAAATCCGGTAGACACAGAGATTGATCGGATTCATAAAATTCAGCAAACATTTAAAAATATAATTGTCCTGCGGCTTGATGCCAACCGCGCATGGTCATTCAAAGATGCGAGTACTTTTATACAGAACATAAACACGGACAATATTGAATACATTGAAGAACCGCTTACCAATCCCCTTCAATTGCAGGAACTCGCAGATCAGGTAGCCGTCCCCATTGCGCTGGATGAATCCCTGACGCTGTTCAATCAAGAAGAAACGCCTCTACCGGATTGGGTGAGAGCCATTATTTTAAAACCGGCTGTTTTGGGTCCGCTTTCCAACACACTTTTACTGGCTGACAAAGCAAAACGTCAGAACATTAAATCTATAATTACCAGCGTATTTGACAGCGGATTGGCATTGCAATTTTACGCCAGACTTTCAGCGGCGCTTTCGGGACCAGATACCGCGGCAGGCCTGGATACCTGGCGCTGGCTAAACGGCGATGCTATCACTCCTCCCTTTAAAACAGAGAATGGTAAATACGGTTTAGCCGGTAACGCGCCTGAATTGAATCACAGCATCCTGCAAAGGATGTTACTATGACTATCCCCGATTACATTATCTTTCCGGATACCGCCATACATGCTGAACGCCTGGCAGTCATTTCCGATAAAGACGCTTTGAGCTATGCACAACTGACCGCTCAGAGCGCAACAGCGGCGGCCTCGTTCAAAAAGAACATGGCTCAAGGATCTGTCATTTCCATTTTAGCAGAACACTCCACTCAATACATCACCACGCTCCTGGGCGGATGGATGGCCGGCATGATTATGATGCCTCTCAGCACCCGACTGCCATTATCAACATTACAACAACGCATGCAGCAGGTTGGATGCAAATCCCTGATCACCGATAACGAAGATGCACATTTTCCAGGCATCCAAACATTAAACATTACATCTTTTAATAACACCACAGATCCTATTGATTCCATAAAAATGCAAACAGATTCTCCCGCTACATTGATATTTACATCCGGGAGCACAGGCAATCCCAAAGCGGTAATGCACACACTGTCGAACCATTTGTATAACGCATTAGGATCCAATACCAACATCCCGGTCCAGCCGGAGGACCGCTGGCTGCTCTCTCTTCCCTTGTTTCATGTAGGTGGAATCGCCCCTTTGTTCCGCTGCTTTCTTGCCGGAGCAGCAGTGGTAATTCCTTTAAAAGAAGAACCTTTGGAATCTCTGATCAAAAATCAGAGCATTACGCACATATCACTGGTCAGCACCCAGTTGGCGCGCATGTTGACCAATCCCGATACAATCTCGGCCTTGCAGTCTTTAAAGGCCATCCTTTTGGGCGGAAGCGCAATTCCCGCATCGCTGATTGAGCAGGCAATAGCATACAACCTTCCAATCCACACCAGTTACGGATCAACAGAAATGGCGTCTCAAATCACCACGACCCAAGCCGGTGCTGATGCAAAAGAATTGTCCACCAGCGGCAGATTGCTGCCACACCGGAAGCTGTCATTTTCAAATCAGGGAGAGATACGCGTCAAAGGAAAGACCTTATTTCAGGGATATTTTGATCAACACGGAATACACAGCGTGGTAGATCAAAATGGCTGGTTCCACACCGGGGACCGTGGGAATCTGGACGAAAAGGACTGCCTGAATGTAACGGGACGGCTGGACAATATGTTTATTTCCGGTGGAGAGAATATCCAACCGGAAGAGATTGAAAGATGCATCGAGCAGATCAAGGGGATAACCCAGTGCATTGTTGTGCCCACCCCGGATGATGAATTCGGAGAACGCCCGGTTGCGTTACTACAATACAGCGGCAACCCGATCAAAGAGACAGTCATTCGTCTACACCTTGAACAAAACCTGGAAAAATTCAAACACCCGGTACGTTTTTACCCCTGGCCTGGACAGACTGGCAACGACCTCAAAATCAATCGTGCACTGCTGAAACAACTCGCAATAAAAAATAGCTAATATACCACTCCGAGTACGCTTCTATCCTATTCCCGATAAACCCAGAGAATTTTCAGCTTGTGAAAGAGGATTTCATAAAATAAGTGAAAAAATTTTTGAAAAGAAGTGGAGTGCTGTACCTTTATGTACAGCGGGCCGTCGAAGACGGCCACAAAATAATTATGTTTATTAAAATCACCCAACTTGTTATTTTTCAATAATTACTTGATATTTGACTATGAGGCCAAATTTATTTCGGACCTTTGGTCCAACGCATCGTCAGCCGGTTGGCGGACAAGCTAAAAAGGCGATGCACTCCAAAAGCACTATTGCTTCTTGGGTTTCACACAGTTTGAAATTTGGAACAGAGAATAAAAGTATTTTAAGGTTATCACCTTTTACATCAGTCACCCGGTGAGAGAGAAAAAAACTCCTCTGCGAACTCTGCGTTAAACCTGAACAATTATATCAAGAAACGATATAATGTTCCGCCTCACCTTCAATCTCAGCCTTCCAAATCGAATTGATTCCATCCTGCAGCTTGTAATAAAACAAAATAAGCAAAACCGCGCTTAAAATAGAGATCACTGGCAGCATAAACGCGGAATAAATAAACTGACATATCACACCACCCAGGTATAGAGCAAAAAAGGGGAAAAGTGAAAATCCATCAACCTTTGCTTTTTCCTGACCCAGCTTGACCGCATTTAAAAACATAAAGATAAAGACAGACTCTACCAACAATGATAAAAAGCTAACCAGCATTGATTCTAATCCGGGTGTGGGGTATGCAGGCGCATTAGCCATTTTTTCAATATTTGCAATCACAACACCTATAGCAACAAACATCGCTACAAAATGCAACACAATATATATCACAAATGCATTCAAAGCCAGTTTAATATCCTTTTCATCTTTTTCACATACAAAATGACTATCCAGCTCTTTCAGGTTGGCATAATACCAATAGAGCCAGTAAATACCCATTGTTAATATACCAAAGAGCAACACCTTTCCATAACTGCGAATATTTTCTTGTAAAAGGCCCTCCGGTTCCATAATCCTGGGATTTTTCATATCATCTTCAGATATCCCCCGTTTTTTCAATTCTTCAACCAGAAGATTGTAATTTTCGGGATAAAGATTACGGTTAATGTTAGCGTGAGCGTCTTTTAACTGCTCTAATGAATATTTTGAAAATTCCGGTGCTGTCATAATACTACCCCTTCCTTAATCGGTTAAACTCGCTGTTATTATTCTATATGATTTCTTTATCAATTACCGCTTCCCAAATTTTGTTGATCTGCTCCTGCAGGGTGTAATAAAATCCCACCAAAACAAGCATGCAAACAATCACACTAACTATCATTATCGATGGCTTCATTGTAAAAATAGACAAAAATGGCAATCCTGTTGATATAACATAAGCTGCAAACATGGCAAATTTGGGCAAAAGTTTTACATCCGCCTTTTCCTGTCCCACTTGAATTGCATGCAGATAAATAAACATGAAAATATTTTCAAAAAAATATAAAATGATCAGGTAAATGAGCAAACCAGAAATTACAGAAATCAATTCTTCTGGTGTCTCTTCATTACCTGTCATACCGGAAGCACCCAAATTACTGAACCGGAGTATAATAATAACAACACATGCAACTTTGGCGATAGTTATTTCTTTTTCACTTTTTTCAAATTTAAACGCTTTGCCAATTTCTTCCAGGTTTGCATAGTACCAATAGTACCAGTAGATCCCAAATGTTAGCACACCAAAGAGCAATACCATCCAGTAATTCCGGATGTACTTTTGCTTGGGGTGTGTCTCTTGTGGCTGGGTATAATTCACCACATCAACTTCTGTCATTCCCCGCAATTCAATTTCTTTGAGCAATTTTTCAAAACTCTCCGGATATAAATTCCGGTTGATATTGTAGTAGGCATCCACAAGCTGTTGAATGGTGTAATGTGTAAAATCCGGTGTCATAGCCATAAAAGGATTTCCCCCAAATTTAAAAAATTTTCCTTACCGCAAAATGAATTTACGGTAAGGAATTTGGTGAATATTAACCCAATTCCCCCTAATTAATCTATTCTAATTCTGTTAATCGTATGTTTTTATATTCTACCCGCGTACTGTGATTTTGCAGACCAATATATCCTTTACGACGGGTTAATCCCGGATGTTTTGCTGTGCGATGCATATGATCAATTAAATTGGCATCATTAATCAGTTCCCCATTCAGTTCTACTGTTACGTGCGGTCCATCACACACAATCACCATCTGTTGCCATTCCCCGGCTTTTTGGGTCATTCGCTTGGATGGTGCCTGCACATCGTAAATACTTGCAGTATATTGCCACGCTTTCAGGTCTTTATATTTATCCGCGTAATCGTCCAGCACCTGTATCTCCATGCCTTTATAAGCGCCATCACCCTCTAAAGGAGTACGAACAAATACGCCGCTGTTGCCGCCTTCAGGCACGCGGAATTCCAGTTCCAATTTGAAATTATCGAATTGATCGGTTGTAGCAATCCAGCCACCGCCTTTACCTTCGGTATAGAGGACACCGTCTTCAACCTTCCAGCTGTCCTTGTTATCACTCATGACCTGCCAACCGGTCAGATCTTTACCATTGAAAAGTTCGCCGGTAAATGACGGTTCTTCATCGGGCAGTTCTTTGATATACACATTTTTAAAATAGAGCGGTGTGGTATGTGCCTGCAGCTCTATCTGGCCTGTAGGATATATGGGAATATCACGTTCCCAATAATTCTCCATAATCACATTATCTACAACCAGCACATCGTTCAACCAAACGGTTACCCGCTCACCTTTCATGATAATACGAAAAGTATTCCACTCTCCAATGGGATTATCGGCAACCGCAAGCGGATGGCTTTCATTGATCTTGTTATTGTACAATGCACCCGATCCTTCCGGCCACTGGGCAGTGTCCCAGATCTGAACTTGTGGGGCGCCCCGCAGATAAATGCCACTGTCGCCGTGTTTTTCAATCTTCCAGTCCACATACATTTCGAAATTGGTGTAATCTTTGATTGTGCACAGGCTGTGTCCCTTGCCGTCAAAATAGAGCACATCACCAACTACCCGCCAGTGTGCGTTCATCAGGCTGTCTGCATGTACCTGTTCTTTAACCAGTTCCGCTGCACTCATTTTCGCGCGTTTGGGAGGATCAGCAACCAGTCCCTTCCAACCGCTCAGATCCACACCATTGAACAATGCGTAAAAACCTTCCGGAGGTACATTGTCTGTTTTCTCAACCAGAGGATTCGCATACAATTTTGCCTTTAAATCCTCTCCCGATGTACCTTTGATCATGGCAAGCGCAACTGCTTTGGATTCCAAATTGGTATTGCTGTCCTTATCCGGGGTTGCAATATTCATCACGGCCTGTGCTGCATCGTAACCCAATGTAGTATCGCTCAAAAAAGAAGAAACATATTTCAAAACATATTCGGAGCGCACATTGCCCAAATGAGACAAGATCATGCGTTTCTCAGCAGGACGAATGGCATTACTTATCAATCCGTCACAATATTCCACATTGCGAATATCGCCAACCGAATTATCACGTAACAATGCCAAAGCGCCTCGTATAGCCAGTACCTGGTGAGTAGTATCTTTTGTGGTTTTCACCAATTCGGCAAGCGGTTCCAATGCTTCCGGGCCATTCCATCCGGCCAATGTACGTACAGCTGCATCATTCAATTCCGGTTCGTCCATTGCCTGTACAATCAAAGCAAGAAAACTTTTGCCGCCTATTGCACGGAACAAATTAAAATAGTCTGCTTTTTTATCAACAGGTGCATTCTTGTAAGCTTCCTGTACCTGTTTTACCGCTTCGCGACGCTCTTTGCCATTTGCGGTATATTCCGCAAGCGCGTTACGGGCCGCGCGTTGTTCCGAGCCTATTGATTTTTGATATCTATCAAAAATTGCATTAAAATCATTCAAATCCATCTTTGAAGCAATTGAACCGATAACAGAAGCATTAACTTTGGGATCGTCACCCAACTGTGCAATTAATGCAGATTTCTCAGCCGCACCCCGTTCGTCCAGCAGATCTATCACGATCACTTTAGCCTCGGCATAAGCTTCATTCAGGTTTGCGTTCAAAGCCGGAACCAGCATATCAGTAGAGATTGTCTGCAATTGTCGTTTCAACAAATCAAATTCTATCTTTTCTGATGCAGATGTTGCCAGCGTTTTTGCAAGATCATTTGCAGCATCATCACCATCAATAGATACCAGTGCTTTTATTGCAGCCAACCGGACCTCGGTGGGTCCGTCTTTTAACTTGTTCTGCAATACCGGCACTACTGATGGTTCCTGCATTCTACCCAGCATGTCGATAATATCTGCCTGTACTGCAGGTGAGCTCTTTTCCAATTGAGCTACCCATTTCTCAATTAATGCTTCATCAAAAAATCCCTCTGCCAGCCGCAGGGCTGCAACACGGGCTTTTTTACTATCGCTAACGGCCATATCAAAAACGTCATCAAAGGCTTTTTCCCATTCCAGCTCTACCAAAAGATCCAACGCGGCAATCTTGTAATATTCGGGAGTATCACCATCCAACAGCTCTCGGCATATAGCAACACAGCCATCAACATCTTTATGCTCTGCCAATCCGCTGGCCAACCTCAGGTACAGATCAGTATACTCTGCATCCTCAGCCGCCAGAGATTTTACCTGCGGAACTGCCAACTTTACACCCATTTGAGCAAGTGCATTCAAAGACGCATCACGCAAATCTTTATCTTCTGTATATTTCAGCAATTGCACAGCGGAAGGTGTATAATCCAGTTCACCCAGGGCTTGAATGACAAACTGTTTTTGGGGCTTGGCCACATTATCCAATTCGGACAATAACGCATTTCCGGCTTCGGGACCGCCAATTGCTATTAATGCACGGACCGTTCCATCCACCAGTTCCGGATCTGCCAGAAATCCCTTTAACAAGGCGATAGATTCAGAACCACCCGTGTATTGTATTTGTTTAATAATAAATACTTTAACAACAACAGGAAGATCTGTACTATTCGTTAACACCTTGTGCAATGCCCGGATGTACAAGCGGTTCTGCGCAGGTCTGTTCTTAGAAACATACTGTGTCAAACCATCAATAGCATAATGTGCAGAAACACTTTTCAACGTATCCGCAGATGCCAGTTGATCACACACAGCCAGAATGCCGGGTTCACCATAGTCCAGAATAGCATCCATAATCAGATTCTGTTCTGTCAAATTATCAGCAGGAAGCGTTGCAAGCAAATCCCTCAAGGGAATTTGCGCAGTTTGCGAACCGCCCTGCATAACGGCTTTATTACAGCCAGTCAAAACTGTTATAATGATCAATAATACAATTAGATGTTTTAATTTTATCATAACATGTCCTTTATTCTACAGGTGCCAGGGTGCGCGCATGGGCTGATGGATCAGCCGGTTCGCTTCTTCATCGTCCACAAATTGTTGAAGATCAGGATCATAATTCAATGGACGACCCAATCGAACAGCAATTTTTGCCAGATTCACCAAGGTACAGGAGCGGTGACCGTTCTGCTCGTTCAATGCAAATTTACGTCGCTCGCGCACTGCCTGATAAAAATCTGTCTCTTGTGGAACGGGATCCGGAAAGTCTCGCAATTTCTTTTCCAGATCGGGAATATCGGATTTAAATCCGGGGTAGACTTTGCCGTTGGGGCCTTCAATATAAGGAACATTTGCCTTGTGCTCGCCACCCACCAGTTCAATCTGGCAGCCATCATCATAAGTCATGATGATTTTGCGCCAGCTTCCGCAAGCATCGGGGTGTGCCTGGGGTGCATCTACAACAATCTTGACGGGACTGGTATCATCTTTATCTAAAAAGTATTGTACTGGATCAAGATAGTGCTGAGCCATATCACCCAGGCCGCCACCGTCATAATCCCAATAGCCACGGAATGTTTGATGCACACGGTGTGGATGATAGGGTTTGTACGGAGCGGGTCCCAGCCACATATCATAATCCAATTCTTCGGGTACCCATTGCGGAGTATAGTGGGTTTTGCCGCTCCAATAGAATTTCCAGCCAAATCCGGTAGCATCACTCACGGTAAACTTTAAGGGCCAGCCCAAAAGTCCGCTTTGCACCAGTTTTTTGACCGGTTTTGCGGGAACTTTGAACCGATACAAGTTGCTGTCAAAACGGAACCAGGTGTTAATGCGGAACATGCGGTCATATTTTTGGATGGTTTCAACAACTTTTTGCCCCTCGCCAATGGTACGGGTCATGGGTTTTTCACACCATACATCCTTGCCCGCTTTGGCTGCCGCAATAGACATGAGCGCGTGCCAATGCGGCGGAGTAGCAATATGTACTACATCAATATCAGGACGGGCCAGAACATCTCTAAAATCATGATAGCCCTTAACATCAGGACCGCCCAGCTCCATGGCTTGCTTTAAATGGTTCTTGTCCACATCGCACACTGCTAATAGTCTGGCGCCAGAATAACGAACATGTCCGCGTCCCATACCTCCTACACCAATAACAGCTTTGGTCAGCTCGTCACTGGGAGGTGTATAACCAGTGCCGCCAAGCACCCGTCGGGGAACAATTGTAAACGCAGCTGCCGCAGCAGTGCTTTTGAGGAAATGTCTTCGGTCAAAACGGTTGGATTTGCTCATAATATTTCCTTGTGTATAACAAAATGAGGATTTATCAGGATATGTAAAAGAATATAGAAAAGGGACGAGTTATTTTCAAGGAAAAAAATCCAGGTTCCCAAATTGACAATAAATGAAATAACTTGTTCACCTGAAAATGTTATTGAAATGATACAAAACAACATGAAAGGGTGTAACATGAAGCTCGCAATACTGGGGGCAACTGGTTTTGTTGGCAAAGTTTTGGTCAGAAAAGCATTAGACGCCGGTCATGAAATTACCATACTCGCACGTACACCCGAGAAATTAGGCGACCTTCAAGCTAATATCAATGCCATACATGGCTCGCTTGCCGATGATCACATTTTTGAAACGGTAGTTGATGGCGCAGATGCTGTACTGTCTACGGCTGGGCCCACGAATGCACCCCACCAACCGGACCTGTTCAGGGTTGCAATGGTGCATCTGATCCAATCCATGGACAAACACAACATAAAACGTATCATCACCATTTCGCACAGTGCTTTGCAGATACCCAATGATCGGATCAGCTTTAAACGAAGAATGATCATAACGTTAACAAACAGCTCTAAAAAGCACATGATCAAAGCAAAGCAAAAAGAATTCGAAGTCCTTTCACAATCACATCTCGATTGGACAACTATCCGTACCCCCAGAATCACTGACGATCCGGCTACCGGAAGAATCCGGGCGGGTGACTGGGACCTGCTGGGAGGCAAAGTCAATCGATACGATCTGGCTGATTTTATGCTTGAACAATTACATCATGATACCTGGTTTCAAAAAGCGCCGTTTGTAGCAACCCGATAAAAAAGGCGGCAAAATACCCGCCTTTTTTATCCGTTAAAATCTTTAACAGCATTAAACATAGCCATAATATTTTCAGGTGGAACTTCGGGGAGAATGTTATGAACGGTATTAAATACATACCCGCCACCGGGGGCAAAAATATTTAATCTTTCTATTACATGTTTATAAACATTATCAGGAGTCTCTCTGTTCAGAACGGTGGCAGTATCTACACCACCACCCCAAAAAGTAATATCTTTGCCAAACTCGGATTTTAATTTTTCCGGCTGCATATCCAAACAATTTGTTTGCACGGGATTAATGGCATCGAACCCCGCTTCTATCAAATCCGGCAACAGAGCATAAATTGATCCACAGGAATGAAGCAGTGTTTTTGCAGTCGAGTGTGCATGGGTATATTCATTCAAATATTTGTGATGCGGTTTAAAAAGCTCTCTATACGTCACCGGCGGCATAAAGGGACCATTGATCATCCCCAGATCATCACCAAATTTTATAACATCCACCAGATCACCAACATGTTCACAAACCTTTGTTAACGTCTGCATATGGATTTCCATCAGAGCTTCTAAAAGCGCCGCAACATTGTCAGGATCAGCCAACACATCCATTAAAAAATTATCCATCCGCCGTAAAAACGAGCCCCATTCGAAAAGATTACATCCTACAGATATGAGTACCGCCCGGTCTGAGGTTTCTCTAAAATCAATCAACTTTTGCCTCAGATCATTCCAAAAGTTTGGTTCGCTCGCATGGTCCCAGGGGGGCACAGCTACTGAGCCCCACATTACCATGTCCATATCTTTTTTCAAGTCCATAAAATCACGGGGATATCCATCAAGATACGGAAAAAATGTCTGGTCGAAAAAAGTACCTCCAGAGGGCATTTTGGCAATAGCACTCCCATTTTTTAAAATCAAAAAAGATCCGTCCTCTTGTTTCACCGGACGAATCCCGGTGGGATACAAAGCATTTGACCCGTCAGCGGCCTGAACAGGATACCAATTATCCTGATTTCTATTATACAATCTGCCGATATCAATAATATCAATACCAAATCTGTCCAGCATATCCTCTTCGGGTTCAGCAAGCTGTTGTACAACATCATAAACTCGGGTCTGCCCCGGATACAATTTCAAATGTTTTTTTAAATTATTATAGGCAATAACAGA
The DNA here is from genome assembly GCA_963693055.1 of bacterium. GTDB lineage: Bacteria > Zhuqueibacterota > Zhuqueibacteria > Residuimicrobiales > Krinioviventaceae. The sequence goes on along the minus strand of OY843751.1, from coordinate 603,879 downwards.
AATGCCTGAACTGGGGTGAGAGCCCAAATCAACAGGTACTTTGTCTGGCTCTTTGTGGTCAAGTGCTGCTAACAAACGTTCGCGTGAAGTCATACTACCCCTTACAATTAACTGATGATGATTTTTATTTTTTTATACTGCCCGAATGTAAAATAAGACAAAATATAATATCATACAATCAGTTTATTGGGAATGATATCGTAACTTTTGTACCGCCTTTACGATGGAACTCTATTTCTCCATCAAGTTGTCTGGTAAGAATTCTGACCAGCTCAAGTCCAAGGGACTTGGGCTTATCAAGGTTTACATTCTCTGGTATTCCCTGCCCATTATCACATATAGACAAAACACCTTTTTTATTTTCTTTTGATAACAAGAGTTCTATTTTGCCTGTCTTTTCGTCAGGAAATGCATGCTTGACAGCATTGGTAACCAATTCATTAATAATAAGCCCCAAAGGCACAGATTTTTCAATATCCAGTTTTATATCTTCAAGATCAAGTCGAATATTAATATCTTTTCTAAACAAGCTTGCCAAAATTTCATCACAAAGTGTCATGATATATGATTTAAAATTAATTTCAGCCATATTGTTCGATTGATACAATTGTTCATGCACCAATGCCATAGATAAAATACGATTTGACAATTCTGTTGCAGAATCGCAAAACACCTGGCTTTTTTCATAACGGGTTTGCAGGCTAATCAAACTCCGCATTACCTGAAGATTATTTTTCACACGATGATGAATTTCTTTTAGCAAAACACTTTTCTCATCAAGACTTTGCTTAATTTGCTTTTCAACACGTTTGCGGTCAGTAATATCTTTAGCAAATCCCAGGAATCTTGTATTGGTTAATTTAACTGCATCAACGGTCCAATATCGTTTTTTCCCATTTTTCATGATAAATTGCATATCACCAGAAGAACTACCAGTATTTTTCACATTTTCAAAATGTTCGAGTCCCAAACTTGTATCTTCAGGAGCAATTACATCTTGAATATTCATTTTTAAAAGTTCATTACGGGTATACCCTATTATCTCACATGCAGCCGGATTCACATCAACATAGTTTCCCAATTCATCTGTAACCATTATTCCATCAGGTGCGTTTTCAACATAACTTTTTAACCTGCTTTCACTCTCTTGCAGTGCTATTTGCGCCTTTTTGCGTTCAGAAATAAAACGCGCTTGTTGAACATTTTGATAAGCAGTATCAGACAATTGTTTTGCAATAACAAATAAAGCATCAGCAACCTGTTGAAATTGCTTATTTGACATTTTGGGAACTTTACGAAATGCTTTTATAAATGCATCTGCATCAGCTCCAATTTCCCGGGCATATTGTAACATTTCATCTTCAGTCTGCGCGTCATTCCTTACCTGGCCAATTAACCAGTTGGCAATATGTGTTCCTCCAACAGTTATACTGGCTCCGGCATCCCACAAACCTCCGCTGAGACACGGTTGTACTATTGGTTTTCTTCCCGGATGTCTGCCAATAATAGCATCAGAGCGATAACAGTTTTCACGGCCTTTATCTGTCTTGCGAATAATATTTTCACATAAATCACAAAAATTGCTGGGTTTGGTTATGGGGGTACCATCAACATATGTTATAAGAGAAGCAACACCGGTTGCAGATGCAAACAGATCCTGGAGTTTTTGAATATCATTAACATTAAACAGTTCTTCAAACAAAATATTTTCAGAATAATCAATAGGCCGGGTCAATGCCAGCATCCTTTTTTCAAGAGCCAACTCGGTCTGTTTACGTTCAGTTATATCCTGGACCGTTCCCCTAAATTGAAATGGTTTTCCATTTTCATCTAATATCACTTCATTTCGACTAACAACCCATTTTAAAGTTTTATCCGGTAAAAGAATTCGATATTGTACATTCACAGGTAGCTCATTATTTTCAGTCATTGTTATTGCATTATCAAAAACACCCAAGTCTTCCGGATGAATTATTGAACGAACCAGAGAAATGTCTGGAACACGTCCATCATCTTCAAATCCAAAAATTTCGTACATTTGATCTGACCAGATGAATTTTCTGCTTTTCGCATCCAGAATAAAACTTCCAATATTGCCAATTCTCTGAGCTTCAGCCAGGTGGTGCTGACTATCGCTCAACTTTTGAGCTGCAAATTTTTGTTCAGTTATATTTCGTTGCATCCCCCAAATTCGATGCATATTCTTTTCATCTACTATAACCCTAAAACTTTCTGAAATATTGACAGGCTTGTCATGTATGTCATATATCAAACTTTCCAGGTCAGAAATAATATATCCTTTGGTATCAAGTGCTTTTAATATCTTTTCATCAAAATCCGGTATTACCTGGTGAACGTGTTTGCCAGTCAGTTCCTCAACACTTGATCCATACATTTGTGCAAGAGCTTCATTTACTTCAACAAAGACAGCATTTTGAACAATTCTTTCAGACAATTGCTTTCTAGACAAGTTAATAGGTACCGGTTCAATGAAATCTATTCTGAAAATTCCTTCACTGGCATTCATAATAAAATTACGATACCGCTCTTCACTGTTCCGAATGATCTCCTGGTTTTCTAAATTCACCAATATAGTCCCCAGCATGGAAATCATATTCTCAAAAAAGGGATAAAGATATTCCGGAAATTCAGTTTCTGTACGAGATACAAGATTTATACAACCGACTATATGACCTTTGTGATGCACCGGTAAAATAGCAGAAGCTAAAAATCCTTCTTTAATAAAATATTTGTCGGGCATTATTTTCAACATCTCGTAATCAATATAAAAAGGAGTTACCGCAAAAATCGGTATACTTTTTTGATCCTTAAAGCTAAAACGATCGACATTTTTGATAAATTTAGGGGAAACATTTTTATGCACAAACAATTCAAAATATTCAGTATCATAATTAGCTTTATAAATACCACCGCTATCAATTCCGGGAATTTGTAAAGTATGTTCCAAGCACTCGCACATGGCATCATATAACGTAGAAACCTTGGTTAATTTTATCCCCAAATCTCTTTCAATTTTCAATACCGTATCAAGGCGTACCTTTTGTGTAATATTTTCCGCAACAACAAGTACCCTGTTCACAGAATCATTATATATCAAGGGAACTGTTCTGATATGATAGAACACATTGTTCATATCAAATTTTAATTCATTTTCAGTTCCCTGAAACGTTTTATTTAAACACATTTCAAGTTCTTTGGCTTTACCACCAATTATTTCACGGAATGTCTTCCCTACAATAGATTTATCAAGATAGGAGCGTTTTAACAGTTCCTGACCGGAAACAAAACCAATAGTCTGGTCTTTTTCAATTATTGCAACAAAAGAATTGGGATAATTTTCTGATATCTTTCGCAGCAAGTCTTCGCTTTCCTCCAGTCCCTTTATAGCAATAGCTCGCTGTCTTTCAAAAGACATTTTCTCAAGACGCTCTTTAATAAGCGGAGCAATATATTTGGCAACAGATTCCACCCGTCTCTGGTCTCTTTTATTATACTCGGTTTCTTTATTAGCCACAGCAATCAAACCTATTAATTTTCTTCCCAATAGAATGGGTACAGTCATTGCTCTTGTTAAAGGCGTATGTCCTTGGGGGGTAGATAAATTCATTTCTTTAATCAAAGTTTTCTTTTTTAATAAAGAATCACCCCATAATCCGCCCCATGCGTTTTTGGGTAATGTCATAGATTTATCAGAAACAAGGCTTTTACTCCACAGATTCTCTGTAATGGTCGGACAAACCAGATCACCATGCTCATCAATATACCCCAAAAATCCATGATTACTTTGAACTATGATCAGTATTTTTTTTAGAATTTCCGAATAAACTTTTTCATCGGACTTTAATAAGAATATATTTGCAATCTCGTGTCGAAGCTGAATATCAATATGTGATTCCCGCAATTCAAGTTCAGCCTTTTTACGCTCGGTAATATCAATAATATATCCCTGAGCCTTGACAACCATTCCATTGCGTTTGATTGTTTTTGCACCCGTTTTGACCCAAAGTTGTTTCCCCTTTTTATTAGTCATTTTCAATTCCAGGTCATAGGCTTTTCCGGATTTGATACATTCTAAAAAAGCCTCAAGCAACTTTTCTTTATCTGGTTTTGCAAAACATGAAAGGCTGTCTTCAAATGGAATGGGTATATTCGTGTCAAAATCTCTCAAATCAAAGCCATAAATCCGATAGGTTTCAGGAGTCCAATATGCATTGTTGTTCTTAACATCATACTCCCATCCCCCAATTTTGCTAACCTTTTCCATACCCCGGTAAAGCGTTTCACTTTTCTTTAACTTTTGAAATTCTACGGATATATCTTGCTTATGAGGTGTTTTTTTTCCTGACTCGTTGTTGGAAATATTTTCAAGAATTCGGGCAAGTATTGAAACGCTTTTTAAAAAAAGTTGAGAAAAACTTGACGAAATTTCTGCAGGATCACAATTGGCTATTAAATATCCAAATTGTTTATTTGGGGTTTCGATTATAAAAGAATTGTCTTCACAGCAGTTAGAGATTTGATATGACACACTAAAATCAGATGTCATACTATTGATACAATTTATATATTCATTGAGAAGTGAATTCTTGATATTATGTGATAATATACGATCTACAAGATCTATAAATTCCTTTTCAAATCGTTTCATTTACAACATCCTCAAACTACACAAAACACATCATTGCACACTCTAAAAATACAACAAAAAACGAGCCGCAACCATTAAAGATATATATTTTTTTCAATTTTAGGAAAATTACTACACCAACCGTACTTTAGTTCAGTAAAAATAATAACCTGCCCTTCCCTAGCGACAAGTTGGGAATTGACTTATTCTTAATGTTGTACATCCATAAGGAACAAGCTGTAATTCAACGATAGGCTGCTTTTCAACAGTACGGTACGGACTCCTGGGTGGGATTCCCGCTGAATGATTATACATTGTCCATTCAGGAATTCTCATACCTTTTGTATATAAAGTAACAGGGGCATTATCAAGATTCCAGGGCATATCTGCTAATTCATCAGAGATTAAAACTTTAAATTCCATATTATTAACACTTGACTCTAATATACCATAATTCCATGGAGAGATTGGATAGACTTCCCAAAAGGGGTGCTCATAAATATAACGTTCCAAATGAGATTTATCTACTTTACGCCACTCTTCTTCAACACGTAATGCATATACCAAAGGACCTCTCTCAATCCCAACTGTTCTTTCATACCATTGACTTGTCTTCAGATTCATGGGTAACAGCAATTCTACAATATCGCCGTCGTTCCATTTTCTATGAATTTCAACAATCCGGTTGGCCTTGGGTGAGCTAAAAGGTTCTCCATTAATGGAAATAACTGCCGAATCACACCAGGCGGGTATTCTCAAATGGAAACCAAATTCCGCTCGAGCTGACAGCTTAAAATCAAAAATTACTGTATCATTAAAAGGATAAGTTGTCTTTTCTGTCAATTCAAGATCAACACCCTTTCCAACTTTTAAACTGACTTTAGCAGGGCCATAAACCAAAGCCGCAACTCCATTTTCAGGTGTTGCATAAAACAAATTTTGAACAAACTTTGGCCATCCCTGGTGCATATTACAAGTACAACAAGGATACCCAGTCAAAACACCAAAACATTGCCTGGCATCATCATCATTATAAAAATTGTGTCTCTGGTCTGTTACCTGCGCTTGATTGGTTTGCTGAAAATATTGCCTGTACATGAAATCATCAGTATGCTGTGCGGGCAACGTGTTAAATGCCAATTTTTCCAGATAATCCGCATAAAACACCTCGCCGCTAATCGGCAATATGGTTTCCAAAGAATACATCAATTCGACAACCGAACAAAACTCTATTCCCTGAACCGGATCATTACTATGCAGCGCTTCATCTGCACCATACATGCCATTTATATAACCAAAACTTTGTTGAATATCAATCAAGCCATGTTTAAGCGCATTCAACAATTCCATATCTTTATTCTGCTGATACCAAACGGCAGGTGCTTTTATTCCTTGTGCAATATTGACACAATGCCTGTCAATAGGTGGATTGTTACATGTAAATGCGCCATTTCCTAATAAATCTTCCCATTTGTGTGTTTGCTCATGAATTAACTCTCCAAGCTCCAGCAAATAAGATTCGCCGGTAATATTGTATAGCCAATAAACAATAGCAAGATTATCAGCTCCGCGCCTTTCACCCCAAAACGACCAATGCCCCAAAGGAGTCTCAGGCAGATTCTTAAGCATGTATTTAAAATAATTATCCATCAATGTAAGAACGCGTTCATCTCCGGTTGCCAAATAATACTGTTTCAAAACTTTGAGCATTACCATCTTGGGCCACCAGTCCCGACGCTTATCTTTTTGGATACCTGTTTCATGCTCGGGTTTTTCACTGAACGGAATCGGTCCAAAATAACCATCTTTTTGCTGATTATTTAAAGACCACTCTATCCATTTTTGTGCTTTATCCTTTAGATATTGGTCATTCAAAATATATGCAAGTGGCACCAAGCCATCTAACCAATAAGGACCTCGTTCCCAGCCATCACCATCTCCACCCAGCCATCCATTACGGGGGCCGCATACAGATGCATAAACAGAGTCTAAATTTCCGGTAAGGCCGTCACGCTGTATCTCAAGCATAGTCAACAGCCATCCTGCAGGCTTTATTGATCCAAGAGGGAGTTCCACAAAAGGTGCTTTAACAAGAGGCGAGCGGTTGGAGATATAAAAAGAGTTGGTGGTATTTCCTTTGGAAAACGAACTGCAAACAATCAGCAATACAATCAATATAGCCTTGTTATTCATCATTTGGTTTCCTTGTTTTTTAATGACCAATTTCAAAATAACAAAAATACTGATTGATACAAACAAAATTGTAAAAGATAGCAATAGTTATAGAATAAAAATAGGCTTGGTATAAAATGATAACCTGTTAAACATTCTACTTTATCTTAATCAGCTTCTAACAACCATGTTATAGCTTCTTTTTCGTTGCTAAAATCATTTATGTTTACCCCCCGGTTTCTTGCAACCGTTTCACCAAATAAATTATCATATAAATGTTCAGGATCATTATCTATAAAAGCAATGTCTAAACCCAAAACAAAATGAGGTAATGCCTCACAAAGTTCATACATTTCAGACATGGAAATTTGACCTTGCAGATCTTCCACTATCAAAACTTTATAAACTTTTTTTTCGTTACAAATTTGGCCAACTCTTTTCCAATAATCCATAGAGTATTGTAAACTATCTTGGCCAGATACCCGAAATACAATATACCCAGGGTATTCTTCTACTAGGAAACTATTTTTCATTTGATTTTTATAAATTTGTTTAATAGAACCGTTATACTCAAACGTAGAGAATCAAGATATGTTGGTTACATTTATAGTACCATTTTGAAAGCAGAATGGTTGAGTTACTAAATAAATTTAATATAAACCCTTGAACAATTCAAGTGTTTATTTTCAAGAGACTTTGCATCTATTAAGCATAGATATCATTCAATGGATGGCAAAGCTACCATTACTTCTGTTCCTTCTCCTTCCTCACTTTTTACAAAAATGGCTCCTCTATGGCCTCGCACAATTCCCAGCACTGCTGCCAGACCTAATCCTCTTCCAATAAATTTTGTGGTAAAGTAGGGTTCAAACATACGTTCAAAGGTTTCTTTACTCATTCCGCTGCCAGTATCTTTAACCGTCAGGCAGACAAACTTTCCTTCTTTGGGTTTTTCAAGTACTTTACTCATTTGCAATGTTTTATCTTTAAGCATTTTTTCTTCAATCGTAATACTTATCTCACCATTTCCATCTTTAATGGATTCAATTGCATTGGTTATCAGGTGTTGTAAAGATTCTTTCAACAACATTTTTGAACCATGTACTCTAAAATCATTATCGTTAGGATAAGAACAGTGGATTTTAATATTTTCCGGTACCTCAGATTTAAAACGTTGACAGGTTTCTACTAACAAATCAGACATGGGTAATTTTACATAGTGTTCCTGACCTTGTCCAACATAAACCAACATTAATCGACTCAACTCGGCAGCCCGGTCAGCAGCAGATTCTGCATTCACAATATTTTTAAATGCTTTGTCTCCTGAATCTATATTATAACGAGCCAATTCAAGATTTCCTAACACCGCCAATAATGCGTTGTTAAAATTATGGGCAATACCACCAGCTAAAACACCCAGGCTCTCATGCTTTTGAACTTCTTGTATTTGCCTTTCCAGACGAAGGGTTTCCTGTTCTGACAGCACTCTATCTGTAATATCCAGGAATGAACCTATAATTTTTACAGGTTTACCTGCATCATCCAAAACAACTCTGCCCACAGAATGAGTATATCTGATCTCACCATCAGGACGTATAATTCGTTTCTCTACATTATATTTATCTTTTTCTAGCAGAACCCGTTTCATTTCTTCGTCTACCAGATATCTGTCTTCAGGGTGAGTTATTTCTGCACTTAACTCTTTTGTCATTTCACCTTTACCGGGTTCAAAACCACAAATCCTCAAAAATTCATCTGACCACTTACTCTCACCCGTAACAAGATCAATCTCCCAACTGCCTAAATGCCCTATTTCTTCTGCCTTTGCAAGACGTTCACGAGAATCTAACAATTCCCGTTCTGCTTTTTTTCGTTCTGAAATATCAGTATAAGAAACAAGACCTCCTATGATTCCACCCTCATCATCAAAGATAGGTGAAGCGTTAATAATAACAATCATCTGGCTGTTATCAGATTGTTTTATAATTAATTCCTGATTTGTTACTGTTCTTCCTTTTTCTAAAGTAATAAACAATGGGAATTGTGAAGAATTACATACACTCCCATCCAAATGCAAAAATTGCCATGTAAAGCTTTCTGCTTTTAAAAAATTTCCATTTCTCTTCCCTATCCCTCGATGCTGTTCAGCCGTTGTGCCTAAAATACGTTGAGCTTCTTTGTTAATTATTGTAAATTCCCAATCATGCTTGTCCCCTTCACAAATTTCTATACCAAATGGAGCTTCATCAATTACTGTTTTCAAAAAAGAACTGGTGCGCATTAACGCCTGTTCCGCACGTTTTCTTTCCGTCACATCCCGACTCACACAAAAAAAGGCAGTTCTTCCATTCCATTGCCCTGCTGTTATTTTGGTTTCAACTGGAATTTCGTCTCCAGATTTATTCATTAGCGGAAGATCATACAAAAACCGATTTTGAGACAAAACATCCAGAATAATCTCCGAAGCAATATTTTTTAATTCAGGAGGATGCAGTGTCAAAATTGACTCACCAATGATATCCAATTCTGTATATCCCAAATGTTGAGTAACTGCACGATTAATTTGTAAAATTGATGCACGTTCATCCAATACAAACAAAAAATCATTAACGGACTCGAAAAACATTTTAAGATTTTCTTCACGTTCCCGTAATGTATCTAATGCACGCACACGCATTATTGCCTGTCCCATTTGGCCTGCAATGGTTTCAAGTATGAGCCTTGAATATTCAGGTACCGTATCTAAAAGATGTGATGCAACATTCATGCAACCTATAACATTATCATGGTAGGTAATCGGTATATTTGCAAATGCTTTCAATTGCTCATTTTTAGCAATTTCATCATCCGGGCCCGTATATTTAGAATAATGGTCATAAATTGGCTTTCCCCGCATAATGGCTTTTACATTTGGTGAACTTGCATCAAAATAAGATACAGCGTTACAAAAATCTTTTGACAAACCCATAGAAAAATGTAATTGAATGCTCTTACTTGCAGGAATAACAAGATATACTCCACCACTATCCATAAAAGAATTATTGATTGCGGCTTCTGTGCATATCTTTAATGTTTCATCCAAACCTACACTCTGTCCAAGCGCAATTGCAAGATCACGTTGGGCCAGTAAAAGCGCTTCACCCTGTCTTTGCTTTGTATGATCTTGAAGAACAATTAATTTGAAATCACCGGTAAACGCCACATTTATCAAAATATCACGTTTCTCTCCATCCTTACAAGTAAATACAACCTCAATAGGTTCGGTAATTGAATTTTTATTATCCAAAGCATCATTAACAAGTTTATCCCACCATTGCTTGATATGGAACCGGTATTGCGGATTGGGTACCAGCAGGTCCCACCATATCTTTTCATGAGACAATTCTCTTCTGGTATACCCTGTTAATTTTTCAAATTGACTATTTACATCAATAACAAACATACTATTATCGCTAACAACCATGGCAACAGGAGAATCTTTAATCAAACGCCTGAAACGTTCCTCACTTCTTCTTAGTGAATCATACATACGCTTTTGTTCCAAAGCGCGAGAAAAAGTTTCTGCTGTTATTCGCAACAATGCTATAGCATTCTCATCCCAAGTCTTTTCATATTTTTCATCCGCAAAACCCAAAAAACCAATCAGTCTTTTATTATTGATCATAGGAAGTGCTAAAAATGCTTTAAATTCTTTGTCTAACCAAAATTGCTTTTCCGATTTTGCTTCTTCCGGAAAATCCTTTATAGAAGGGATGTGCACGGTTTTCCCGTTTTTTATTAAAGACCAGAACCATGGCAGGGACTTTGCGGGATCTATTATTGCAGTAATTTTATCTTTTAATTTTGATCTACTCGAATACCACACATGTGAATTCTCAATAGTAGTTCCATCCTTACTAACCAAATAAACATAAGCCCTGTCTACATTAACAAATTCACCAATTGTTGCCAGTATATTCTCTATCTTTTCATCAAGATTTTTTAGATCTACTAAATTTGATGATAGACGATTGATAATACGCTCAAATTGTGAATGCTGTTCAATTGCAAGTTCATTTTGCTTACGTTTGGTAATGTCCATTGTGGTGCCCAAAATCTTGACAACCTGTCCCTGTTCATCCAACTCGGGATATGCCACAGAATTGATCCACATTTTGCTCTCATCTTCAAGAATGATTTGAAAATCATGATTAAACCGAGTCCCTGAATTCATACATTCTTTAAATTGACGATATACCATTTTTCTAAAACTGGGTTCAATTTTTTCTGCGATCTCGTACAAATTTGCATTTTCGTTCTTTAATTGATAATGACGTAATGCTTCTTTTGAACCTGTAAACGTTTCAGTTTTCACATCATAAATCCAATGCCCAAACTTGGCAATTTCCTGAGCACGTTGAAGTTCATCCTGTCTTTGTAAAAGTTCTCTTTCCAATTTTTTATGATTAGAAATATCACGAACAACGCCCTGCATGATCATTTTACCGTTAATTTCAATCATTCTGCTTACAACACTTACTTGAAAAAGTTCACCATTTTTCTTTTGATGAACCCACTCGAATTGCTGCGGACCTTGCTCAAGGGTTTTGATATAGTTTTCTCTTTGCAAGGCTATATATTCGGGAGTTTCTTTGTGTGTATCGGGAGAAAGATCACGCATGTGCAGTTTTCTCATTTCTTCTGCAGTATATCCAAACATTTCACATGCAGCGGTATTGAAATCAAAATATCCATCTTCGTCAACCAGCAATACAGCGTCGTTAATACCTTCATAAAGCACACGATATCTTTCCTCAGATGTTTTTAGTTGAAGCTCGGCAAGCTTTTGTTCCGTAATATCAAAATGTACTCCAGCGAAAGCAAGGGGTTTCCCATGTTCATCCCTATCGATCCAGGCCCTGGCATTGAAATTTCTTATCGTATTATCCGGAAGAATAATACGATATTCGACATTAAAGGAATCTTTTTCTTTATCAGCGAACACTTCATCCATCGCTTTTATAACTTTTGATAAATCATCAGGATGGATTCTTTTTTCCCAATCTTTTCGAGTATTGGCTATGCTTTCTTTATCAAAACCCAATAATTCAAAATTGGCTGCGTCCCATTCAATAATATCATTTATTAAATCATAATAAAAAACTGCTCCTTTGGCGGCTTCAAGGGCAAGTTGCAGCCGTTTGGCATCCAAAGCATTTGCATCTTTTTTCATTTTTTTTGTCATTCCGGTACTACAAACTCCTAATATCTTTCATCAATACAAATATCAGATAAATCCACATACTATTTGCATTAAAAAACATTAAGCAATATTGATACCAAGATCAACCGGAATACACAAAAATGCCCATATTTTCTTATAAAACAGCAGATTATGGCACATGTAGAATTCAAATTAAACTGAAAAAAAATTCAAAAAAACTTTAAATTTCCTAAAAAAAAATTAAAGTTTTTAAAGCACGCCCCGATAAATAAGGTATGAACGTAACAAACACTACATATTTGGCCAGCTATGCAACTGACTTGAAAGCTGCTGACGTAAGAGATCAAATCTCAATGTCTGTTTTAAAAGAGATCAAAGACCAGGGTGAACGTCAAGGAAACTCTTTGGTGAAAATGATTGAACAGACAAACGAGGTCATTAACAACGGTCATGTAGATACATACGCATAGCATCAAAATAAGACCAACAAGAACTGCTCACATATAGTCATGTTTCCCAAAAACAATGACCTAAACGGCACAAATTCAGCCTTGTGCCGTTTTTTTTTATTTCCACCTAAAAAAACATTTTGTCAAACTCAATAACAAGAAAACATTCAACAGTCTATTCTTGCGCCTCCATACCAAATTGTGCCCACTCTTCTCTGGATGGACCATAAATACCCGGCACTTTTAGTTCCAACAAACGCATGACTATAGTCATTTGCGCCCGGTGATGGATTTGGTGTGTAATTAAAACAGATAACAATTTACGTTTTTCCCAGTGTTGGCCATAAATCTCAATTGAGTCGGTAAGGTCGGTTCCCATCCATTTTTGTTCAAGATTCTTAATTAATGCCTCGCTGTACAGAGTATAAATATCAGAAATCTTGGCAAAAGAATCCGGTATGGGCAGGTTGTCAAGATTATCTTCATCTACCACACCTGCTTTGTGTGGCATCTCTGTCAATGTCTGGGTAATGTGCCATGCCAAACGCCCCAAACTCCGAACATTATCAGAAACAGTTGTCAAAATTAACTCGTCAGGAATTGCTTCAAAAATTTTCAAAGTAAATGAAGCTTCTGCTTTCCAATCGGTAATAAAATCTGAAAGATTTGAATACATTATAATCTCCTTAATATTTCTCAAATATATCGAGTAAATTCTAATTAGTCAAATACAATTTATAATAATGGTTTCATACGTCGTTTCAATAATTCAACATGTTTTTCTGTCCCATTTTATCCATCAATTGCGTATATTATACCATGTTTTTACCCATGACAAAAAAAGAAGCTCTTGCACTGGGCTGGAAAAAGCTTGATGTTATTTTAATCAGTGGTGACAGTTATATCGACAGTCCTTTTATAGGCATTGCTGTAATTGGCAAATGGCTGGTTAAACACGGATTTCGTGTGGGCATTATTGCGCAGCCGGACATTCAATCTCCAGATGACATTACCCGCTTGGGCGAACCTGAACTGTTTTGGGGAGTCAGCGGCGGTAGTGTAGATTCTATGGTGGCAAATTATACCGCAACAAAAAAACGTCGCCAGCAGGATGATTATACACCCGGCGGCGTCAATAATAAAAGACCAGACCGGGCGGTTATAGCCTATTCCAACCTAGTACGACGCTATTTTAAAAACACAGTGCCCATTGTTTTAGGTGGAATTGAGGCCAGCCTGCGCCGGATAGCCCATTACGATTACTGGTCTAACTCTGTACGCAGGCCTATTCTGTTTGACGCAAAAGGAGATTATTTACTATATGGCATGGCCGAACAATCGGTACTTGAACTAACAAGGGCACTTCAACAAGGTAAATCCACAGATAAAATAAAAGGATTGTGTTATATTTCAAAAGAACCAATTCCTGAATATTTACAATTACCAAGCTTTGAACAATGCAAAGATGAAAAGCAGGCATTCATCAACATGTTTCAAACATTCTATCAAAACATGGATTCGCTAACCGCAAAGGGATTGTACCAGAAAACCGGCGACAGATACATGGTCCAGAATGCCCCCCAACCACACATAAACACATCAGAATTGGATATGGTCCACGAACTGGAATACGAACGCGAACCCCACCCGTCAGAAGCAAAATCAGGCAAAATCCGTGCTCTGGATACTATACGTTTTTCAATACCAACCCATCGTGGATGCTACGGAGAATGTAACTTTTGTGCAATTGCCGTACACCAGGGACGTACGGTGATCAGCCGCAGTCCGGAATCTATCATCAATGAAGCCTCAAGTTTCACCAAACATCCACGTTTCAAAGGTATCATCTCTGACGCGGGTGGTCCAACGGCAAACATGTTTGGATTTGAATGCGCAAAGAAACTAAAATCCGGAGTATGTTCAGACAAACGGTGTATTTTCCCTCAAACCTGTAAAACGCTAAAGCCCACTCATAAACCTGTTACCGATCTGCTAAAATCCTTACGCAAGCTAGACGGTGTAAAAAAAGTCTTTGTTGCCTCTGGTATTCGATACGACCTGGTACTGGATGATGAAAAATACGGTAATGACTATTTACGTGAGGTTGCCTGCCATCATACATCGGGACAATTAAAAATTGCTCCGGAACACACAAATGAACGTGTGTTAAAGCTGATGGGCAAACCCGGTACCTATACACTTGAAAGCTTTAAAAAAGAATTTGAAAAGCATTCAAAATCAGCAGGCAAAAAACAATTTCTTACTTATTACTTTATTGCGGCACATCCTGGCTGCACAGATAAAGAAATGCACGAGCTAAAACATTACGCGTCAAAAACCCTCTCAATTTCTCCGGAACAAGTCCAGGTCTTTACTCCTACCCCGTCAACCTGGTCTACGCTGATGTACTATACAGAAACCAATCCTTTTACGGGTGAAAAATTAAGAATTACAAAAGAAATTCGGGATAAAGAGAGACAAAAAAACATCCTCACAATAAAATCCGGGCCAGGTAAGCGAAAACCCGGATACAATAAAAAAAAGATTAACGAATAATTAAAGATTGGTCCAATATTAAGAAATTGTTAAAAAATTGTTAAGAAAATATTATTACCATAAAGAAATGCTTGATATTGACAAACTTGTCATTTATATTTAAATAATATAAAATACACAATATCTCCGGATAAAAGAAAAGACGTCTCCGGAACCAAATCTTGAATTCTTTTTATTTTCATTAATCCAGACCCCGTACAGCAACAAGATTTTATTTTTTCAGCCATTAGTAATTTATATCTTTATTATTTTTTTTTACAAGGAGAAGAATATGCAGGCTATTCAAGTCATCTCACCAGTTGATGGTAAAGTGTATGTGGAATGCGCACAACATGGCCCTCAAGATATTGACCAAACGCTGGATAAAGCAAAAAAAGCTCAAAAAGAATGGAAATTTGTATCGCTGACTGAAAGAAAATCATATATTGAAAAATTTATCAACGCGTTTGTAGAGGATACCGAACGTATAAGTACAGAACTTGCATGGCAAATGGGCAGACCCATACGTTATGGAGTTAATGAAGTTAACGGAACCAAAGAACGCACATTGGGCATGTTTGACCTGGCCCAAAAATCCTTGGCAGACATCTTTGTTGGCGAAAAGGAAGGCTTTAACCGGTTTATTCGCCATGAACCCCTGGGAACCGTTTTTGTTGTTCCCGCTTGGAACTATCCATACCTCATTGCTGTCAATTCAATTGTTCCCGGTTTATTAGCCGGCAATGCTATTGTATTAAAACATTCAGCTCAAACTCCTCTGGTTGCCGAGCGGTTCGCTGACGCATTCAAAAAAGCCGGCCTGCCCGAAGGATTATTCCAATTCCTGCATCTAAATCATGAATCTACAGCACAGGTTATCCGTGATCCTAGAGTGGATTTTGTTGCGTTTACCGGTTCAGTTGGTGGCGGACACAATATCCAAAAAGTAGTTGCCGAACGTTTTGTAGGAGTAGGATTAGAATTGGGTGGCAAAGATCCCGCTTATGTAGCTGCAGATGCGAATTTGAAATTTTCAGTAGAGAATCTTGTTGATGGTTCTTTTTACAATTCAGGCCAATCCTGCTGCGGCATTGAACGTATTTACGTACATGAAACATTATACGATGACTTTATTGAACAATTTGCAGAATTAACAAAACAATACAAACTGGGTAACCCCCTCGATTCAGAAACGACTCTGGGCCCGGTAGCTAAAAAAAGCGGTGCAGACCTGGTACGTAACCACATAGACGCTGCTGTCAAAGCCGGCGCCAAAGCATTAATAGATCCCGCACTGTTCCCGGAAACTCAACTGGGTACCAACTATCTTGCACCCCAGGTTCTTGTAAATGTTAATCACACGATGGATGTGATGGTTGAAGAAAGCTTTGGCCCTGTTGTTGGCATTATGAAAGTCAAGAGTGATGAAGAAGCTTTGGAACTGATGAACGACAGTCCATACGGATTAACGGCATCTATCTGGACCCAGGATGAAGACAGAGCTCTTGAACTCGGTGACCGAGTAGATACCGGCACCCTGTTTATGAATCGCTGTGATTACCTGGATCCCTATCTCCCATGGGTAGGCGTTAAAGATACAGGACGAGGATGCACATTATCACAACTGGGTTACGAACATTTAACCCGTCCAAAATCTTTTCACCTGCGCGTTAAAGTTTGATTTCAGTTATTTATTTTTATATAACCATAACGTATATACAGGAGTTGAAAAATGCCAACATCAAGACATACATACAATTTTCCAACCAAAATTGAATACGGCCCGGGTGCCGTCAAAGATATGGTTAATACAATCAAAGCTACTGGTGTAAAAAAAGGCCTGCTGGTAACAGACAAAGGCATTGAAAAAGTAGGAACTCCGGCAAAACTTGTAGAACTGTTTAAAGCTGCCGGTATTGAAATAGAGATTTTTAGCGATGTTAAATCAAATCCCACTGATGAAAATGTATACAATGGCGCAGAGGTTTATAAATCTTGTGGAGCTGAATTCATAGTAGGCTTGGGTGGTGGCTCACCCATTGACGCAGCCAAAACCATCAAATGCATGGCTACTCATGAGGGTCCACTTGAAAAATATGATGACATGAAAGGTGGAGACAAATACATTCAAAACAACATGCCTCCATTTTACGCGGTTCCCACAACTGCAGGTACTGGCAGCGAAGTGGGTCGCAGCAGCGTTATCACCATATTGAAAAACAATACCAAAACAATCATCTTTTCCCCTTATCTCATGCCAGACATTGCGGTACTTGATCCTGAACTGACAGTATCCATGCCGGCATGGCTTACTGCCGCTACGGGTGTTGATGCATTTGTGCACAACCTTGAAGCATACATTATGGATGTTTTTCATCCCTTTGCTGATGGCATTGCCAAAGAAGGTTTGGAAATGTGTATCAAGCACTTGCCCGTTGCAGTCAAAGATGGAAATGACATTGCCGCACGCGGCAATATGCTGATGGCTTCTGCTATGGGCGCTACAGCATTTCAGAAAGGATTGGGATTAAACCACTCTATTGCACACGCACTGGGAGTTATGTTTGATGCGCACCATGGTCTTGCCAATGCGGCTGTTTTGCTTGAGGTTATGAAATTTAATGCATCAGATCCGCAAGTCAATAAAAAGCTCGCGTCTCTGGGTACCATGTTAAATACAGACAAAGATGCATATGCCGTGCTTGATGCAATCAAAAACTGGCTGATCTCATTGGAAATGCCAACTGACCTGAAACCGCTGAATGTTCCACTGGATAAAGCTCAGGCAATAGAAGATTACGCACTACAAGATCCCTGCTGTCCTTTAAATCCACGTAAAGTGGAAAAAGGAGATATAGTTGAACTGATAACCAATATGCTGAAATAGAAAAAAGGTCATTTATGATAAAAGCAATTACATTTGATTTGTGGGATACGGTCTTTATTGATGATTCAGACGAACCCAAACGCAAAGCTGCAAATCGCCCCACAAAACCTGTTGAACGGCGCAACCTTGTAGAGCAATTTGTAAATAAACACAAATCCGTTTCGCGGGATATTATAGACATTGCCTACAATACAACCGATGCCGCGTTTAGAAAAGTCTGGCACGATTCCCATGTAACTTGGTCTGTACATGAACGTCTTTCGGTCTTATTGAAAGGCCTGGGTGTAGAATTACCTGCCAATGAAATGGACGAATTGGTAAAACTGCATGAAGAAATGGAACTGGAATTTAGACCCAACTTTATTCCGGGAGTTCATGATGCAATAAAGCAGCTAAGCAAAGAATACAAATTGGGTGTTATTTCGGACGCCATCTTTAGTCCTGGTCGTGCATTACGTGAATTACTGGCAGGCGAAGATTTGGCCCAATATTTTGATTTCTTTGTATTCTCTGATGAGGTTGGTCATTCTAAACCGCATCCATCAGTCTTTGATGCCGCATCAAAAGGGCTGGGTGTTGAATTGAAAGAGATCGTTCATATTGGTGACCGTGAACATAACGATATTCTGGGACCGAAAAAAGCGGGAATGGGTGCAATATTGTGTACTGCCGCGATTGATCGGGGCAGCGAAAATACCCAGGCAGATGCACAATTCAATGATTACTCACAATTGACAGAAATATTTAACTCTAAAAAACAGGCGAAATAATAATGGCAGATTCTATGCGATTTTTAATATTGGACGGATATCCCCAAAAAAGTAGAGACCAATTCGACCAAGTAGGAATGACACTGGCAGGGCAGCTCTATGCCAATTTATTGCTGAAATACATGCCCAATGCCCAATATGACATTTTATATACCAGCGATACGGAAACAATTATCCCCGATAATTTAGAAAATTATGATGGCGTTTTATGGCCGGGCTGCAACCTTACAGTTTATCATACGGATGATGAACGGGTTGCCACAATGATCAAAATTACAAACATGGCGTACGAAGCCGGTATTCCGCAATTTGGCAGCTGCTGGGCCGCACAGCTTGCTGTTTATGTTGCAGGCGGCAAGGTAGAACCCAACCCCAAAGGTCGTGAAATGGGTGTTGCCCGCAAGGTTTACCTTACAGACGAAGGCAAGTCCCACCCCATGTATGAAGGAAAACCTATGGCGTTTGACGGATTCATCAGCCATGACGATCATATTACAGGTCTACCAGAAGGTGCAACGCGCCTGGCAGGAAACAGCTTTACATATGTACAGGCAGTCAGCGTAACATACAAAAAGGGCACATTCTGGGCTACACAATACCATCCCGAGTATAACCTTTATGAAATGGCCAGGCTCATTGAAGCTCGTGAGGAAAAACTGACCCGCGAAAACTATTTCAAAAGCCATGAGGCCATGACAGAACTGGTAGCACAATATGACGAGATTGTCAAATCGGATGATACTAAAGACCTGCGCTGGAAACTTGCAATTGATGAAGACCTATTAGATGATGATATTCGAGAACTTGAATTTAAAAATTGGTTAACCAAGCAGGTAATGCAAAAAAAATAAAGGGCAGAGCCTATGAAAGAGCAAGTATCAATTAAAAATGCTTATCGGCCCTGGCAGGTTAAAATATTTGCCGCTACCTGGCTTTCTTATGCCGGGTACTATTTTTGTCGTAAAGCTTTCTATGTAGTAAAAAGTGCAATGGCTGGTGATCTGGGAATGACTGCCATTGACCTGGCACATCTGGGGACCGCGTACCTTGTTTTCTACATGGTAGGTCAATTCTCCAGTGCATTTTTCGGTAAAAAACTGGGTCCCAAGCTGTTATTACTCATTGGAATGGGAATTTCATTATTTTGTAATTTCATGTTCGGAATATCCAACAGTTATTGGACTATAATGTTATTCCTGAGTTTAAATGGTCTTGCTCAGGGTACCGGTTGGCCGGGCTGCATAGGTAGTTTGGCATTCTGGTATAAACGCAAACAACGCGGTACCATATTAGGCGTTTGGTCTACCTGCTACCAGGTCGGTTCACTGGCAGCAAGTTCATTTGCCGCATTTCTTTTGGGCCTGGCAGGTTGGAGATGGTCATTTTTTGGTGCATCAATTGTACTTCTCGTTGTTTGGGCGGTTGTTCTTTTAATTCATCCCAACAAGCCGGAAGATGCTGGTCTTGAACCTTTAAAAGAAGATGATGAAGAAGAAACAGAAGAAAACGATAAAGATGAAAAATGGTCAAAAGACGTCATCTTTACAGTTGTTCTTATGGGAATGGTTTACTTTTGCATTAAATTCCTGAGATATTCTCTTTGGAGCTGGGCACCCTTTTTCCTGAATAAAAACTTTGCACTACAGGGTGATGAAGCGGGATACTTGTCCACTATATTTGATTTGACCGGTTTTGCAGGTGTTATTTTTGCGGGCTGGGCGTCAGACAAATTATTCAAAGGTAAACGCTCATTGATTGCATTCTTGATGTTATTTTTCATGACCGTTTCATTCTTTATCATGTATACTTTGGGTGCAAACAGCGTTCTCTATTTTACCATCTCTATGGGACTTGCCGGATTCATGCTTTACGGTCCTGACTCACTACTCTCCGGAGTTGGCGCTATTGATGTCACATCTAAAAAAAGCGCACTTGCTGCCGCAGGCATTATAAATGGCATTGGCTCAATTGGCCCTATCTTTCAGGAAGAAATCATTGGTTTTCTCTACGAAACCTATAATCACGATCTGGTACCCATTTTTATGATGCTGGTCATAGTGGCTACTCTGGGAACAGCACTTACTTTTCTTTTATGGTTTAAATCCAAACGCGGAACATCAAATCTTTAATATAAATAAAGGCAACTGATTTACAGTTGCCTTTTTACTTGACAAACATTTATAACGCATTATTAAAGAAAAATCACAAAAATATATATAAAATTATTGCATTCTATGTAATTTCAATATATATTAAACAGTGATTTCAACAATTAACAGACCCATAAAAAGAAACAAGATCAGTTGCTCATACAAAAAAATGCTGATTCAGTTTATCAACATGTTAAAAAAAATATATAACATGATCACTTTTTTAACAAACATCTCATCATTCAGAATCAACCGTTCCCAAAACAATAAAATATCACACTATAGAAATTTTGTCAAGAATAATTAAGAGTTCTTTCTCAGTTATAGCATATTTATACATAAATTAGGCAAACGTTTGCTTACCAAGTAAATGATCAAAATATCATTCAGTTGAAAATTAACAATCCGTTAATATCGGATTAATGAATAATTGGTAATTTAACTCTGGAAAAATTTGATAAACAATATATTTCGGGAAGGAGACCTTATGAAATATCAGTGGATCAAGAAATATGTACTGTTATTCATAATTCTACCTCTATCAGTATTTGGAGGTGTAACTGGTAAGATCCGTGGTACAATCAAAGATGTGGCTGACGGTGCACGACTGCCAGGTGCCAACATCTTTATTAGTCATGTTTGGCAGGAAGGAAAAGAGATTCCTTTTGATGGTTCAATTGGTGCAGCATCCAACATTGACGGTGAATTTATCATTCTGCAGGTACCGCCAGGTACCTATTCGGTCACTGCATCTATCATTGGTTACGGTAAACAACTGAAACAGAACGTTCATGTAAGTGTTGACCGTACAACTACAATCAATTTTGATCTGGACCAGGAAGTACTTGATATAGGCGGCGAAGTTGTTGTACAAGCCCAACGTGATATCATCAAAACGGATGTTGCCAGTACAGAAAGTTATATTTCAGAGAGTGATTACCAGAACACTCCGTTTGCCAATCGTGTAGAAGAAATTATCAGCCTGCAGTCAGGCGTCAGTGGAAACATTATGGAAGGCGAGATCAAAATCCGTGAAGGTGACGCAATGGAAGTGGGCTTTTTAATGGACGGTATGGATATGTTTGACCAAAAATTTAACCGTCCTGTAATCTCTATTCAACCCGGTGCGGTAGAAGAGATTAAACTTATGCGTAACGGGTTTAACGCGGAATATGGCCAGTCCCGCTCAGGTGTGATCAATGTGATTACTAAAAATCCTGAAGACCGTTTACACTTTTCACTGGATTACCAGTTAACTCCTGCTCAAAAAGGCCACGTAGGTCGCGATAAATATGATCATGCCTATCGTACCGAATGGTTATTAAAGGCTGGTGCTAACGCATTTGATGGCGGTTCTATTCTGGTACCAGACGGTATTCACGATGATGAATATACCTGGATCGGTTGGAATGCTTACGCAGAAGAACTTGCAAATGATCCGGATCCCAGCAACGACCTGTCAGCAGAAGAAGCATTTGAACTATGGCAATGGCGTCATCGCCCGGTTGAATACGGTAATAAAACCGGCCACAATATTGACGCAACCTTGTCTGGCAGGGTCCCCATTTTACCCTGGAAATCAAACTTTTTACTCGGTGGGAAATTTGAGTACAGACCTTTTCAATACCCGCAATCACGCCGGTATTATGATGAACGGATAGGATCTTTAAAAATAGTTAACACCCTTTCTCCCAACATGAAACTGACCCTGAACAATATGTACTCAGAAGTCAGATCTGTCACCGAAGGTAAATCTAACAGCAGTTGGAGTCATGAAGACCGTGTTGAATATGATGGCACAGACCTTCGTGGCGAATACATGTACTATCCGTTCTATCGTCCAATATTAAACCGCTATACAACGGTTGCTGGTGCAACATTTACACACACACTATCACCTACCACATTTTATGAAATAAAACTTAGCCATTTGAACATCAACTGGAACATTGGTCGCCCCGATTCAGCAAAAGCAGAAGACGGACGCTATTTTCACGGACGTTTATATTATGATCCACAATCCGGTTGGATATCAAGGGCAAATGGTGTAGAAGATCCCTATAATGAATTCGAAATGTATGGCGGTGCAGACACATGGGACAAGTCCCACCACAACGCTACCACTTTAAAAGCTGAATTGACCAGCCAATTTCATCCTGCTCACGAGTTAAAAGCAGGTTTGGAATTCTCGTACAATGATATGCTTGAAGATCGTACACACTGGCACGAAGGTGATTCAACACAACTGTTTACTCACAATTACCATGTTTTCCCACTTGAAATGGCAGCATTTGTTCAAGACAAAGTGGAATTTCAAGGTATGATTGCCAACATTGGTTTACGTATGGATTATTTTGATGTAAATTGCGACCGTCCCGATCCACATCAAGCTCTCACGTATGATACCAATGAAGATCTGTTCAACGATTATGTAAACAATAAATACCCTACGTTTAGACCCAAACCCAAAGTCTATTTCAGTCCACGTGTGGGTATATCGCACCCCCTGTCTGACCGAAGTAAAATATATTTCAACTATGGTCACTTTGTTCAGGTAGCGGCAAGTGAAGTGCTTTACCACACCATGGTTGACTGGTCTCTACCCCGTGTTACATTCATGGGTAACGCGGATATTGATTTTCCAACCAATATTGCATACGAGTTGGGTGCGGATTTTGGAATCAAATACGATCTGCAATTGCACTTTGGTGCTTTTTACAAAGATTATGACGGATACGAAAGTGGAATGGTTTATGCCCACGGAGATCAAACTCTGGTACTGGAATGGTATGACCAAAACAACTATAAAGAAATTCGCGGTATTGAAATTGAATTGCGTAAACCCATGGGGCGTTTTGTTACCGGTTGGTTCAATTACAACTTTATTAAAGAAAGTGAAGCCAACCTCGAGATTCCAAATCTGAGCAATATCCCAATTATCACTGATGATCCCAACATTGGTAATAATGGTGTTTTGTGGGGGGTTCCGCGTTCCAATATCAATTACATCCAGCCAGATGCTCGTGGTGTAATCACACTTTCTGCGCCGGCAGATTGGGGCCCCAAAATCGGCAAGTTTCCGCTGGTTTCCAACTCAAACCTTAGCTTCCAGGTCTTTTATAAAGGCGGAACACGAAGGAAACATCCGCGTGATAGCTTTAATGATGAACACCCGGATGTCTGGTTCAAGGAATTGAATCAATATTGGGCAAACATGCGCTTTTCAAGAGTATTCTCTATGTTCAACACCAACATGGAATTCTATATGGATGTAAGTAACATTCTACACTCCAAGTTCCGCAATATTCCCGGTGGAGACAGCAAAGAAGATTATTATGATGATCTGTGGAACTCGGGCAGACTTGACGAATTAGGTACGGACGAGCTGACTAACCCCAAGATACTGAGGACCTGGAGCGACAATGTATACTGGGGTGAGTATAAATCTTATGTATTTGGTTTACGGATTCACAGGTAAACGGAACGTGGAGGAAATAATGAATAAAAAAATAAATTATATATTTTTGTGCCTGGTGTTACTGATTTTGGGAATTTTAACACCCGCGCTGGCACAGATCAAAAGTCATGAAATCGGTCGTTTGTGGGTAACCCGTTTTGAAACCGGAACCATGCCTACATATGCTCCCCTGCAAAGCCAGATGAACTATCCTGGCGGTGATTTTTACCTGCACACAGGTAAAAACATGGAAGCTATTGGTCACTGGATTGGTGTAAAAAACTGGACCAATAAACTGGGCGAGTTTAAATCAGCCTATGTTTCTGAAGGTGGTTACCAAAATGGCGATGCAGCCGGTGTTTTGTTTACACGATCAAGAAGCAATCGCAAAGTTGTAAGACAACGACTTCCTCTAGTTATTGTAAACGGTGACACAGAAGAACGTATTGTTGACAATCGATCAAGCGCATACAAAAGAGACAAAAATCTTGAAGCAGATGAATTGATCACATCCAAATGGTATACTGATGTAGGTATTCAGGTGGAACGATCAAGTTATGCCTTTGCTAACCGCAAGCATGACAGTTATATCATTTCAGAATACACCTTTACCAATACCGGTAATGTAGATGATAATGAAAGTACCATTGAGCTTGATGGGCAAAACCTTACAGATGTCTATTTAGGACTCTGGCGAGTATTTGTTCCTTCAGGCGATAAAGGTCATGAAGCGATGGGAGGCCAACGTGATGACTGGTGTCATTATTATGGCAACCAGCAGGGTGATTCTTTACGTGGTTTCTGGTATGTATATGATGGAGACAATAACAGCCGAACTTTTGACGACACCGGTGATCCTTCTGAAACCAGTGGAGAATTTCTGGCACCACAATATGTTTCCTATGGTGTTTTACATGCAGACACAGATTACAACAATCCAGAGGATGACCGATCTCAACCCGCTACCGTTAATTTCCTTCCCAAAGCTAAAACCCATACACATGCCAACTCGGATGAGCTTACCATGTATAGTGATTTGAGTAGTGGCAAACAGAGTCAGGGTTCAGATATGCTGGAATACAGCTATCCTTGGCACCCTGAAGTTCAAGAGCCACATTGTTTGATGTCTTTTGGGCCCTATAACATCCCCTTTGGTGAAGATATTCATATTGTCATATTTGAAGCGGTTGGCGCTGTAGACAGAAAACTTGCAATTCAATATGGTAAAGACTGGTTTGAAGGAAATTTAGAATTTAATGGTTTAACTGGTGATGCGGCTAAAAACGCTTTTCTCGCTACCGGCAAAGACTCTTTACATCAGATTGTTTCAAGAGCCGAATGGACCTGGCAGAATGGTTATACGGCGGTACCTGACGGACCGGAATCACCCAATTTAAAATTGGATGCCGGACCAGGTAAAATTGATATTGAATGGTATTATGGCGATTACGATGCAATAAATTTCTCTCATCGTGACAATCTTCCTGAAAATGATATTGACACGGGTATATATGATTTTTCAGGATATCGTTTATATCGTGCAGTTGGTGATTTTAATAATATATATAACCTAATATACGAATGTGGTGGAAATTCCGGTAATCCCATTACCAATACATTTACAGACCGTAATGTTGAACGGGGTAAAAGTTATTACTATTATGTTACAGCATTTGATGACGGCACACAAAACAGCAGCAGTTTGTTTCCCGGGAAATCGGTAGAATCCAGCCATTTTTCAAACAGAAACTATCAATATGCTGTGGTTCCCTTTGAAGCGGCACATACTAATATGGATTCTATCTACGTTGTTCCCAATCCCTTCCATGCTGGTGGACTAGAGTATGGCGGTACATTTAAAGAAGATTATCTCATCGATCAGGGAATGGGGGCTCGCCCGGAAGACCAGCTTTATTTTGTAGGGCTTCCCGCAAAAGCTGTGATCCGAATTTTTACGGTACATGGTGATCTGGTAAAAACCCTGCACCATCCCAACCCAGATAATCGCATGTCAGTTAACGAATCTGCCGATGAAATGTGGTTCCAGATCACAGATAGCTGGCAAACCATAAAAAGTGGTGTCTATTTTTACTACATCGAAGGATGGGACCGTTTAGGTACTCCATTGGGTTCTGCAACCGGCAAATTTGTCGTTATTCGATAATGGGAGACAATAATATGACTAGAAAAATATACATTTTGATAATTATAGCAGCAATGCTAATAACATTGCCCAATAACGGGTGGGCCAGAAAGAAAAAAGTAGGACAAAGCGGTATGACCTATCTTGCAATCAGTATGGGCGCCCGCGAGTCTGCAATGGGCGATGCATCAACAGCATCAGTTCAGGGTATTAATGGTATGTGGCACAACCCCGCGGTTACCGCGGACATTAAAGGCGTTTCCGTCATCTTTAATCAGGTAAGCTGGTTGGTTGAAACCAAACTGTACGGAACCGCTATGGTTTATTCTACAGAAAACTGGGGCGCCTTTGGTGTTGATTTGACCTATATGGATTTTGGTGAAATTATGGGAACACAGATTGTACCACAATCTCAAAATTATAGAGGCTTTATAACCACCGGAGACATTGGTGTTGAAGATTATGCCATTGGTTTTTCTTATGCCAGACGTATCAGTGATAAATTCTCATTTGGTATCAAGCTAAAACACCTGCATGAAGACCTTGGAGAAGCCCGATATGTATACAAGGTTGATAATGAAGGTGACGATGAAAATGAAGTTAAATATTACACCTTTGAAGATTATGCCATGAACAACTGGGGTTTAGATTTTGGTACTGTTTATAACGTTGGTTGGAAAGGATTAATTGTTGCTATGACTATGCAAAACCTTTCCCAGGATATGGCATATTGGTACGAAGAATTCAGTCTGCCAACCTATTTACGGATAGGTATGGCAATGGACGTTGCCGAAATCTTTCAGGAAGGTAATGAAGACCTGGATATCAACGTAGCAGTTGATGCTATCCATCCAAATGATTATACGGAACGTGTTCATCTCGGTACGGAAATTCTCTATCTGCAACGCTTTGCAATTCGTGGTGGTTATAAATTCAATCACGATGTTGAATCAGCAACATTTGGTGTAGGTGTAAAATTCTCGTATTCTAACTATAACGCAATTGTAGA
Source organism: bacterium (assembly GCA_963693055.1). Classification (GTDB taxonomy): domain Bacteria; phylum Zhuqueibacterota; class Zhuqueibacteria; order Residuimicrobiales; family Krinioviventaceae. The sequence continues at coordinate 576,456 of OY843751.1, read as the reverse complement.
TTATGCTTATACCAGTGCAGAATATTTTAGTGATATAAATCGAATTTCTTTGCAAATATCGTTTTAATTGTTTAAAAAAAGTTGTATAATACAATAATAAATCACAAGTAACATAACTCAATTAATTAGGGAGGTTCTATGATGAAACGGCTATTAACGACTTCAATCTTGGCAATTCTTTTGTTTGCCATGATTGCTCCAATTAACGCACAAGAATATCCAATTCTGTGGGAAGATCATTTTGATGATGATGAAGTTGCTCCTCTTACAGATGTAGGTTGGATTTTTTATCCTGCACAAGATGTACAAAACCAAACCATCGAACAACGTGATGGCGCTTTGTTTGTACAAGCAGGTTCTTACGGCGGTTTGGTAGGTGTTGGTCTGGTTGAATCAAACGGTGTACCCACACTGACATTGGATGAAAATGGAAACATTGATGATGCATCCGTTGAACGTGCAAAACAGAATTCATGGGGCAGCCCAAACCAGATTCTGACTTTTCAGGTTAACTGTAAACGCTTTACCTCTTCCATGTTGGTGGTTGGCGCAAGAATGCCTATGGATGAAAAACGCGGTGACGCAGATCCTACCGAAGCTTCAACATACGCACTGGTACTGAATCCCTTGGCAGACCAAACTGCTGTTGCAAAATATGAAGGCGCGATGGCAGCGTTGAATCCAGATTCCTGGAACTATTTTGCAGCTCCCACCGATTTTGATTTTGACCTGGATGTATTCTATTGGGTAAAATGGTACCTCAACGAAGGCGACATTAAAGTTAAAATTTGGGAAGGTTTTGAAGAAGATGAACCCGAAGAATGGCTGATTGAAGCCGTAGACGCAGAACCACGTGTTACCGGTACTTATAACATGTTTGCTACTTTTGGCTCTGCTCCTGCAACTGACGCTGGCGATCAATTCATCATTGATGATGTTGTAGTTAGATCTTCAGTTCCTGGTGGAACCGCAGTTGAAGAAGAAGTAGCTGTTGCTACTGATTTTAATCTGAAACAAAATTACCCCAATCCATTCAACCCAACAACCAATATTGCTTTTACACTGCCTGCAACTGAAATGACCAAACTGGTTGTTTACAATCTGCAGGGACAAGCAATCCGTACACTGGCAAATTCTGAAATGCCAGCCGGTAACTACGAGTTGACCTGGGATGGTAAAGATGACAATGCAAGATCAGTTGCATCTGGTATCTATATTTACCAATTAACCAGCGGAAGCCAAAAAATCAGCAAACGCATGGTTATGATGAAATAATTGATCTTTTTAATTATAAAAAAGGCTGTAATAAATTTTATTACGGCCTTTTTTTATATCCCGCCCTTTCTAGTTCAATTATTTGCAATGTTGATCACTAAAATTTAGAAAAATGTAAATACTTTTGAAACCTTTTCAATTTTATATCGTAAGCGATATAGTCGCTAAAGATATTTAATGCTATTGGAGACAAATAATGCAAAACAATTTTTATCAATTCTCAGCAACAGATATTCAGGGAAACCAGGCGAATATGAAAGAGTTTCAGGGCAAAACAATTCTGGTTGTAAATACAGCAAGCAAATGCGGATTAACGCCACAATACGAGGGACTGGAAAAACTTTACAAAAAATACAAAGACAAAGGCTTTATTATTTTAGGATTTCCCTGCAACCAATTTGGAAATCAGGAACCCGGTAATGAAAAATCTATCTCTGAAAGTTGCGTGATTAATTACGGTGTCACATTTCCCATGTTTTCCAAAATTGAGGTAAACGGTCCTAATGCGCATCCCATTTTTAAATATCTTAAATCTAGTTTGGGTGGTTTGTTTAACAGTAAAATCAAATGGAATTTTACAAAGTTTCTTATTAACAGCAATGGAGAGCCGGTAAAGCGATTCTCACCCACTACAAAGCCAGCACAGATCGAGCAAGAGATAAAAAACTTTTTGATTTCATAAATAAAATGTATATTCAAAGGCAAACTTGTTAACGTAGATATTATGGATTTTGATCAATTAAAACTGGAAAATCAACTCTGTTTTCCCGTATATGCAGCTTCCCGGTTGATTATACGGGAATATAAGCCTTATTTGGATGAATTGGGAATCACCTATCCGCAATACCTTGTTTTTATGGTCCTTTGGGAAACTGATAATATCACAGTCAATGATATTGCACAAAAACTGGTCCTTAATACCAATACCGTAACCCCTTTGCTTAAACGCATGGAAACTTTGGGGTTCATAACCAGAACACGCTCTTCCAGAGACGAACGTAAAGTTATTATTTCCCTTACTGATAAAGGACGTTTAATGCGTCTCAAGGCAGCAAAAGTACCGGAAAAACTTGTTCAGGATTTAATGAATTCCCCCCTATCAATAGATGACATGAAAGCGCTCAAAGATAAATTACACCAGATCATAAATTACTTGTCAAAGAAAGATAATCAATAATAATCATTTATTAATCATTCTCTAAAATAAAACTAATAATACCATTAGTAGATAAAGTTAAGAATTACTAATCATCACAAAATGGAGGAACAGATGAAATCTCGTTCTTTGTTTGCTGTTGTTTTCTGCATTTTCATGTTACATACAATACTTTTTGCTCGTTCACGAGATATTATCCAGATACCCAACATACCTGGATATCAAACATTGAAATGCGATTTGCACACGCATACTGTATTTTCAGATGGAGATGTGTGGCCAACCGCTCGCGTAGATGAAGCCTGGGCAGAGGGATTAGATGCCATTGCCATAACAGATCATATTGAGTACCAGGTCCATAAAGAGGATTTACCAAAAAACCACAACCGTCCCTACGAAATTGCCAAAGACCGAGCAAAATCACTCAATATTATCCTAATAAAAGGTGCAGAAATTACACGTCATATGCCGCCAGGACACTTTAATGCCCTTTTTGTAGATGATATTGATAAACTTGATGTTAAAAAATGGCAGGATGCCATTAAAGCAGCAATAGACCAGGGCGCATTTGTCTTCTGGAACCACCCCGGTTGGCGGCAGCCCAATACAATTCCAATCTGGTATGACGAACATACCGAAATTTTTGAAAATGGCTGGATGCATGGAATAGAAATTGTTAATGAATCTGAATATTATCCACTCGCCTTTCAGTGGGCAATTGATAAAAACCTCACAATGCTGGGAAATACCGACATTCACAGCCTGGTATCTCTTGAATATCCAGTGCAAACTGGTAGTCATCGTCCTATGACACTTGTATTTGCAAAAGAGAGAACGGCTGAAAGCATTCACAAAGCACTCAAAGCAGGTAGAACTGCAGTATGGTTTGATAAAGTAATAATGGGCAAAAAAGAATATTTAGAACCACTGTTCAATAATGCAATAATGATTGAAAACACGAACATTGTTTTAAAAGGGAAAGAAAGGAAAGCTTTGTATATCCAAAACAATTCTGATATTGAATTTCAGCTTAAAGCGAACAATAATTCAGATGAGATAGAGTTTACTGAAACGGTTGTGCTAGAACCACATACAATCACCCCAATAGTTATTCGGGCCAAATCCGAGAATTTAAAGGGAGATAAAATTATCACTCTTACCTATTCTATTAAAAACCTGAAAACATCACCTGATACACCTTTATCCACATCCATTCAACCATCAATACACTTTCAATAAATTAAAAAAATAAGCCGGAAAAAATAAATTTTCCGGCTTTTCATTCAAGATTCATAACATCCTGCCGATACTATTAACAGTAGTAAACCATGGTATTTGTATATTTATATATGTATTTGAATGGGTGGAGGTGTTATGCAGATTTCACCGGTTAATCCGTATTCGGATCCCGTAGCAAGGCTGACCGACACAAAAAAAGTTAAAGAAAAAGGGGCTGAACAGTCCGAAGAAAAGCTTGATTTTACTCGTATGATGAATGAACGTCTTTTCTCCTTTTACAATCAAAAAGGAGAGGTCAATACATCTACAGAAACCGACACAGCGATTGCAGAAGAAGATTCTAACGACATTGTGAATCGGGAAAGTATCAGGAAAGAGATTTGGAGACAAACCTATGCGCTATTGCAGGAAGGGTATGCCAAATCTTATGATCAGCTTTACGAAAAAGACAAAGTCACCAGCGATCCTTTTGGTGTTGAAGCCTATTTTACTGAGAATCCTGAGGACTGGAAAAAAGTCCAGATGGGTATTGTACCCGACTATTTCAACGCTGAAAATACCGGCGCTCGAATTCTGGACATCTGGATTCCGGAAGGCGCAGAAAACCTGGACGCTGCTTACCTTGAAAACGCGGAAAGCAACATCCGAAAGGCCTATGCTGAAGTAGCAGACATGTTTGGCGGTACATTACCGCAACTGGTGCACGATACCAAAGATTATGTTATTGGCAAACTGCAGGAAATGGCCGCAGATCAGTAACGAAAACTGATACCAACAGAGGGTACAAACGGCATCATGTAAATGTTGCGACGGAAGATACTTTTCTGATATCCGTCATATGTAACATTATCATCATCGGTGTACCATAACACATCGTAAATATTTTTCCGGTTTAGAACATTGGTGAGATCAATATAGCCGGAACAATCCATTCCCAGCCACTCGAACAGATAATTCACACGTATATCCAACCGCATATAAGCAGGCAGTCGTTCAATATTATCAAATTCTTTTACAAAACTGTTATGCAATCCGCTTACATCTCTGAATTGATGTATCTCAAAATAGGGTAATCCGCTGCCATATCGCCAAGTTGCGCTTGCCGATAGTTTTTTAGTTAATTTGACATTTCCAATGGCGGTCAAACTGTGCAGCCGGTCATAATTGTAGGGTATCCATCTAAATGTGCGAAATTTACTCTCCCATCGTTCATATTCTTCTTTAATTCGATATCGGGACTCACTCAAGGAATAACTGATCATAGCGCTAAACCGATCTGTGGGACGGGATCGGGTTTGCAGCGAAACCTCCATACCTGCAGAATAACCTTCACCGCTGTTTTCTGGGATAAATTGTTCAAAATCCATGGGTAACAATAAATCATCATACGCTTTGACATAGCCATCAACCTGGGCTGTGAAATAATCCAGGATATTCATTTTCATACCCAGCACCAGATGTTCCGCGCGTTCAGCCTCCAACTCTTGCTCCACTTTGTCCAGAGCCAGGGGCCAGTCCCGGTTAAAGATGGACATTACATTGGGGTACTGGTAACACAAGCCCCAAAATCCGTTTATACTCACATTTTTTGATAATCGATACAACATGGAAATACGTGGACTGGTATGGCCCTTTTCCACCAGGGATGAATAGTCGTAACGCACCCCGGCCCGGGTTTCGAGACGATCAAACCAGCGTGCCGAATAATCCACATACGCGGCTAACTGGTTGTGAGATCTGTCATAGTCAATAGTAGGCGGCATGGTGCGTCTGGAAAACGCGATCTCATTTACATTGTCACTATAACCCATGTCAGATTCCATAATGGAATAATAAAATCCGCGGCTAATCCAATGATTTTCCGCCAACTCTATGGACACATCCTCTTTGATCATAAAATTCTTGATTTTAGACTTGTAGTTTGCATCTGTTGAATCCCATCGGGTGGGCTTGTTGATATTATAATTAAACGCTTCATCATAATAGGCTACATGGATGGTTTCATATATTTTATCTGTCCAGAGTCCTTTATAGGTAAGCGCAAACAGATCAATATCCGCGCTTTCTTTGAATTCTATATTCTTGTACTCTTCCGAGTTCATGTACATTTCTTCATGACTGGACAATGACTTTATCTCAAACTTGTTGCGGGCATTAACGGGGAAAACAAGTTTGGCGGTATAATCCCAGGTTTGGGGATACGTATCCTGGGTGTCATCAATCTGGTCTGCTATCAGATCAAAATAACTGCGTCTGCCTGTAACCAGCCAACTGCCATTAGTATGTGAAATGGGTCCTTCAAAATACAGATTGGTATTGATTGCATTTATGTTTCCACCAAAACCGAATCGGTCTCTCCTGCCGGAACGGCTTTCCACACCCAATACTGAGGACATAAAATCTCCATATTCCGCTGAAAAATGTCCCACTTGCAGATTCACATCAGAAACCGTATGCGGATTAAACACGCTCAATCCACCGCCCATAATCATGCGCAAACGATAGGGATTGGGAAACAGGATGCCATCCATCATAACTATGTTTTGGTCCGGTGATCCACCACGTACCGCGTAAAAACTGGTATAATCTCCACCTGGGACCACACTGCCCTGCATTTGCACAGCACGGGATATATCGTCAAGTGCGCCAGCAGTTTTGTAAACCTCGCGGGCCTTCAAGGTCATCATGTCCGTACGGGACAATTCCGTTCGGTACCGCGGATCAAACTTGTCACCATCGATCTGTACTCCCTGCATGCTGATCACATCCGGTTTTAAAAAGATATCCAGAAACACATCTTTATCAGGATCAATATGTTCAATGATGCGATCTTTGTAACCAATGCAGGTAATTTCAATATCAAAAGATTTGGCTGGTATATTGACCAGTTTAAAATAACCGTCAGTGTCAGTAGAAGTACCTGATGTTGTATCCAATATCTTGATATTTACAAGTTCGAGAGGTTTTTTGGTATCTTCATCCAGCACCAGTCCGCGCACAGCAGCAAAACCGGAGCTGAATCCTGCCAATACCATCAACGACACAACAATCCATGCGATCATGTTCTTCATTTTGAATGTATTCACCCTAAAAATCCTCCAAAATTCTGCGTCGTTCAATGGTATAATTACCTCTTTTAAAAACCACATCCTGGTTTATAGCAGACCACCTGGCCTCTAGGGGGCCATAAGTCGTGTTCATCAACCTTTCAGTGTCTCCTGTCCATTCATCCAGAATTTTGAGTTCATAGCCATAATTTTCCCGCCAACCACAACTGATCAGGATCTCATAGGGAAAGCTGCTGGTGGCATTGATCCAGTCAATATCATAAATTTCTCCGACATCATATTTTCTTTTTTGACCAAGACCATCCTCCCACAAATGACAAATCACCACCTGGTCTACCTCATTCTCTGAATAATAGGAATCAGCCTTAACCACACAGGCAATTTCATCACTATTCGGACTCCAGGTAGGATTTTTACCCTCCTCAATAGAATCCAAGGACTGGTTCCGCTCAAGGTCATAAATAATTGTTCCATACTGGTATTCAAATGCAAGATAATGACCATCCGGAGATATAACAGGATTATACTTGGAATCAATAAAAGTCTGTGCATCATGCAAAAAAGGTGTCCATTCTCCCCCGGTAACCGGTACTTTATAAAAATCTGATCTGTAAACAAACAAAATTTCACTGCCATCCGGTGTATATACAGGATCATCTTGTTCATACTCGGTAAAATCAGTCACGCTCACCACGCTAGAATCCTGATCAACTGTGCAAATATTATATATTTCGCCATAATAATATTTCAATAATGTTTCTCCATCCTGACCGAATCCGGCAAAGTAATGATCATTAAAATCAAGATTTAAAAAAGATAATGCTTTGGAATCAAAATCATAGGCATACCAGCCCCTTTCAAAACCAGTCACTGAACTGTGGGGCTGTCCTAAAAACAAAAGTTTCTTGCCATCGAGAGTGAATTCTAAATGAACAATACTACCCAGCGTGTCCACTACGGTTTCTATGGTATTTCCATCTTTATCCGCCAGGACAAGTGACCGGATGCGTGTTGAGTCATTGACAGCCAGATAGGCTAACCGTTCACCCTCAGGTGAAATGGCAGGTGTATTAGTGTATGATGATTTAATAAATAATTCATATTCACCGGTTTCAACATTAATTTTATAAATACCCCGGGTATCATTGCTATTTTCATATATATATGCATACGTTAACATAATGCTTCCATCGGGACTAATACTAAAATCATGATATAGTCTCAATCCCTGAACTTCAGTTTCAGCGATTTTGTTACCCTGATCATCCAGAACAATGATATGGTACAAATCATAATCCAAGTTATTCAGCAAATACAGTTTTTGACCATCAAGCGACCATTTAATTGCATAGATGTTTGTACCACCCCAATATGAATTGGAAGTCGATTGGGTATTCAAATCAGTAATTCTTAAGATACCATCCTCGTACAGAACAGCCATTTTATTGGCAGATGACACCTTGCAAAATCGAATACTTTCGTACTGGCTTGAAGGGACTTTATATAAAGTATCCTGAGCGTTTCCCTGAAAGTCAAAACCTACGAGATTCATCAACACTTGTCTGCGAGAGAACACAATACTTTCGTCAACCGGGGAACAGGCAATGTCAAGTATATCCCCCACTCCACTTACCACATTTTCGTCATTGTACCAACTGCCCAGTTTCTGCTCTGTCTGCACAGGGCTGTCGCACCCCGCCAATACAAATAATAACAGCAGCAGCAAATATGAAATACCTTTAAACGTATTCATTTCATGCGTCCTGTTTTCTAAATTTTTACTGCAATGTGATTGGATTAAATAAGAAAAGCAACCATCAAGCGCCTGGTCCCTGAAAGAATATAAGTAATAATCTAAATACAACCAAGTAATTAATAGACATATATTTTTTCTTTTTTTTTACGCTAAAACCTCAAGCTATGTAAACAAAATAGCATCAAAATCCATCAAATAATAAACAAGGGAGGAAAAATGAAAAATCAGAATCTTACGATAATGGGGATAATTAGTTTCCTGCTTTTTTTGAATGGTTGCGCCAGGGTTCATTATGTGGGGCAGTCTTACAGCCCCACAACAGACATTGATGTTTTTTACTCTGAACATGATATTCAAAATGCATACACTGTCATAGGTCATGCAACAAGCAGCGGTGCATTTTTAACATCAAACGATGATATTCAAAACAACCTGATCAAAGAAGCGCGAGAAAAAGGAGCGGATGCAATTATTATTAAAGACATCAGTACTTTTACCTCATCCAGTACAGACGATGGAGGGGATATAGAGAAAAGGCAAATTAAAGCATCATACATCAAATATAAATAAAGGGGTTACTAACCCCCATTATTCCAATATCTCCTGCACCCGGCCAATGTCGCCGTTTTCCAAGCGGACTTTGATACCGCGATGATGACGCGGGACTTTGGTGAGCAGATCCTTGATCACCCCTTCGGTGAGTTTTCCGGTGCGCTGGTCTTTTTTTAATACAATATTTACCCGTAATCCGGGTTTCAAATTTTCGCGTATTCTACCGTCTTTATTATCTATTTCCATTTCAGTTCCTTAATTAAATTCTCGTATGCCTTTATTAAAATTGAGATACAATGTATGTCCCTTGTGCTCAAATCGTATTTCTTGCGGATCTCGTTCTGTGTATGTCCAGGGTGCATCAAAACGGGGATAATCGACATAAACATCCTCACTGTTGATCATAAAATCCCGCTGCCACTGAACTGACACGGTTTTGCCATTGGATTGGTAGCTGAGCAGATCGTTCACCCATATTACAGGATTCCCCTTTATCCGTTTGACAAATACATCAAAAGTCTCTGTTTCTGCATCACCCATTTCACAAATCCAGTAGGTAAGTTTTCCGTGCTGAATGAAATCCTTTTCCGGTTCATTGTATTCCAGCTTGTTCTTTCCAATAAATACTAGAAAAGTATCCCCATATCTGCCAAACACGTAATTACTGTCCACAATCACCTGATCAAACCGATCTATTGGAAAATACAAATGGGTAAAATCTATCAGTCTATACTCTAATGGTGCTTTATTTTCAGGCAATTTATAAATAGAAAGATTAATATTCTCTTCCTGAACCGAATGCGGCAGGTGTCCGTTTCCTACCCAATAAGTGGGAGAATTGCCCCTGGGATGTTTCTCACCCGCAAGCAATGCCGGATGCGTATGGAACACGGATAGAGAATTATCCAGATTCACACCAAACACATGATGCTGATCTCCATACTCACCGGGATGATAGTCTTGCGCGGTGTACATACTGTAATACGGCGTTTTATAAGTATAACAATTGGAGCGTTGTATGGCGGTGCCGTTGGTTTGGGGTGAGGTCATTGCATTGATCAGTTTATAGGGTTTCAGTAATCGTAAAAGCCGATAATCAAGATATTTCATTTCATATAAAAACTCGTTACTGAACATTTCGTTTTCGCGGACATAATTGAGCGAATTTTCAAATACTGCTGGATGTGTAAAAGCCTCCATGCCCCACTGCATCATAATCTGCCGGGTTTCCAATCCTATCAGCCCCAGGCTGCCGAGTTCATCCACATCCAGACCGTTGCTGGCCTTGATTATAACCGTGCTTTCATCACGACCAATGGCCCGTATAACCTCCGGTACCTGATAATTGTTGATATAGAGAAAATTCAGGTCCATTCCCCTGCGCTCCCCCGGATCTGTATTATACCCGAAAATCGCCTCCGAAACCGCCCGCATGGATGAACGTTCTCCGGATTTTTTGCCTTTCTCATACATCCGCCCGCTGCTGCTAACAAATGTACCTTTCCACGACTGCGATGCCAGATCATAAATCAGCAAGTCCATTATGATTTTAGCTTTTTGAGCAATTTCATCATCCTGCGCAAAATCGATTAAAATGCTCAAAGGCGCAATATCTTCAACGTAATAGGTGTTCGAATACCATTCGGTGAAACCAAAATACCAGCGATAGTCCAGCCAGGTCAAAATACGCTCTCTGGCTTTTTCCATATGCTCGGCACCTGTCATACCGTTGTTACTAAAAATATCAGTGGGATACAATTGGCCCGCCAGGTATTCCGCTGCCGCGAAAAGGATCTGGTGGTTCTCGCTCCAGTAGCACATTCCATCGTCGCCCTGTTCATCCATCCAATATTTAAAATTCAACAGCATGGATCTAAACTCTGCTGCAATCTCGTTTCCCAGTTCATCAGGATATTCATACAACATGCGCAAAACCGATTGCAGACGAAAATCCGAACAATCGTATCTGCTGTCAACATATTGCCTGATATTTTTCGCATTTTCAAGGGAAACCGGCTGATCGTTTTTCAGCTTCCAGAGCATACCGTGTGCATCACCACCAATTCGTTCTGCAGGACGAGAAGGACTGACATGGATGTTCAATATCCTTGTTGTATCATAAATTATACTGATTGATATAGCAATTACTAACAGAATAATTATATATATAAACGTCTTCATAATACCTTTTAATTCAAAAATAATTTTGTATATTAATCATATTTCAGGACTTTTTCAAGGATGGATTTTAATGTCAAAAGTATCTGTAATACTAACAATTGTACTGGGAACCATTACAGGTCTTTTCATCTTTACTTTTGCATTGAAAAACACAATACCGCAACACCCCAAAGACATTCAAATTGTAAAAGCAGACGAGCGTATACAAACGGATTATTTTCTTACAGTAGATCAAGACACCGTCTATCAATTGACCGGTGGGGACAGCTTTTATATAAATAACCGATTTTCATATGGTGGAAAACACGTACTGCTTATTTCTCAACTATCCATGGGCACTGGTGTTTTTGCCAGCAGCTATGTTTTTATAACCGTTCACAGAAATAATAAAATTACCGAATCCCGGAACATTCCACATCCATCCACACCGGAAATCACATTGGATGAGAATCGACATGTGCTCACACTAGATTTTGAGGGCAATGAAGACGAGTTACCAGAACATATTGATGACGCAATTTTTACAAAATGGCAATACATCCCCACAATAACCTTTGAATATAATCTAAAAAACGACAAGCTGATATTAATCAAGGGAGAAGATAATTGGTGGATGTAAAAAAACATTAGTGATAAATTCTTTTAAAAATAATAAAAAAAATACCTACCGAGTTGAATTTATATTCATAAATGCATATCTTTAATCATTCAAAATATTACAATTTCAAAATTTGGAGTCGACTATGGTTAAAAGAATAACAATGTCCGTTTTATTCTTTGCGATTACGAGTGTAGCAATTGGTGCCAACTTTACAGACAAAACTTTATTTACTGCTTTTGAAAAATGGGCAAAAAAGCAAGCATTACCAGGATACTCTTTTATTCAGGCAAGTAAAGAAGGAGAAGCTGAATTTAATGAAACAGTAGTATATAATGCAGAATACAGAAAAAATCAAAAATCGGGTTTTAAAATCAGTTTTAATGCCATTTCAGATTTCTCGCAATACAAAATGATGGCAGCATCAAAAAATGAAACAGAATTCGATCTGAACGGTCTAAAGTCTGTATATTTTGCAATGGATGCAAAGCATTCATATTCAATGATGTGTGTGCAAATGCCTGAACTATTTTCCAGTATTGTTGTAATGGCCTCCCCCATGCTTGAAAAGAATGCAGCAATTCAATTATTTAGATCCTTCAACTTTGCAGAATTAAATTCAGGATCAAACTCGCAACAAGACCAATGGCCTGCAGAAATTCCCCAACAGGCAAGAATGAATGCACATTTAGTAAAGATTACAAAAGAAAACGCCTCTACAGATGGTTTTGCGTATGAATACCATGTTACTTTTGTTATGGATGCAAAGCTTGTATCTGAACTGCAAAGGATCAAATCTGTTTATGGTGGCGAGCTTGTGGGGATGAGAATAGGAGATTCTTTTTACTTTGTTTGCAACCAGGCTGAAAGCATCGACGATCTCAAGCAATACACACGCACCAATGACAGCGTAGAATTTATCTATTATAAAAATCAATAAAAAACAAAAGCGCACATTGTAATGGATACAATGTGTGCTTACATTCTCTGGTAGCGCCCCCATACCTGATTAATCCAATTGTAGCTCTATTGTCTCTAGCTTTTGTGATTGTGCAACGGGTTTGCCGTCAATAAAAATCCTGAATCCCGCACCCTGGTTATATTTCTTTCCGGAAGCATCCCATAAAATACAAACAATATGATTTTTATATAATATATTATCCATGCAAAACCAGTCCCAAACATTTTCCGGCACCAGAGGATTTATTAAAAGCACATTATCGGCACTGGGTCTTAAGCCCATCAAGCCTGTTATGATTAAATCACAAAAAGTAGAATGATTATAATCTTTTCCCCGTTCATAACCACGAGACCAGTTCCACATGATATTAATTGAGCGCATGATCCAGTCACCGGTAAAAGGCTGCAGATTTTCATCAATCCATGGTACTATCTCACCATTTGGTTTTAAAAGCTTGTGACTGTTGGCATAAATGGATAAAAGATCAAAATAATCTGATTTTGTTACATACTCTTGATCATAATCATTCAATACATTCGCAAGCGCAGTCAAGGTCAAAGATGTGGAGTATGGCCACGAAGGTCCATCCCATTGGCAACCCTTTGTATGCTGTTTCATAAATTTGGGGTGGCGTTGTTCAGCCGTTGTTGGTCCAAAGGGCGCGTAAAATCCTTCGGTATTCACAATCTCAAGCCAGGCCTCTTCATAGCCCTTGTTCCTGTCGGGCAGCCCAAAATACCACGGTGTATACCCTATCAACTCCCGGACATTGACCAATTTTGCGGAATTTGTGAGTTTTGTTTTAAAAAACTTTTGCTCGTCGTCCCACAACTTTTCCTGAACAAGGGTTTGCAACGTTTTTGCTTTTGCTGCATATTGATTTTTTATCTCTTCATTATTATCTAATGCTGCAATTTTACTTATGGCAACGGCATCTCCATACATATACGAGTTAATTGAAGGTCTTTTACCATAATGACTGATTGACAATTCCATACCTTCACGGTCATCAACAATATAAAACAATCCATCTTGATCTTGTCCTATTGGCCATTTATCTCTCCATAACCAACCCTCAATCCATTTTTCGTAATTTTCAATCAGATCCGGAAGTAAATCCACTAGGAGAGAGTCTTGTATGTGGACGTTATGAAAAGCATATAAAGCGTCAGCAGCCCAAAAGCTATATCCCCGTGGTGAGCCACCTCCTCTGAACCAGAACCGGGCATAATCATTTAGAAATCTCGAATCATGCAGCCATCTACCTTCGTAAAAATGGTGTCCAGCTGCACAACTGATTGTATTATGCTTCCCTGCCCAACCGACATCCGGCAGGAATTCGGTCACCACAAAACCATCTGGGGTTTCTTTTATATGCTTTCGAAAGGTCCACCATCTGAAATAGTAGGTGCGTTCGATATCTTTATCCGGACATTCAAACAGTGGAATATTGGATTGTAAAAATTCAAATGCCTTTTCATTAGGTATATACTGAACATTTATTTCTTCATCCTGCTCGACAAATCGATCAATATATGATTCTAGAATTTCTGTTGAAAGAATTGCGTTTTTCGTTGATTGTGCATAAACGAGATTTGAGCAAATTACTAAAAACACTAAAATCAAGCCAGAACAATCTTTGAATCTTTTCAAACGGTTCTCCATTTTTTCACACACAAGATAAACACTGTTACTAAACGCAATTACAACTAAATTCAAACGCTATTTCCGATATAATTTTAACACCTTTTCAAATTCTCTTATTGTCTCCTGGCTTACCCGGTCCATGTTTTCAAATTCAAGCGGTTTTTCTTCCAGGGGATCAGAAGCAATATTGAATATTCTGCCATCGCCGTACAGCTTTAAATATTTGTTATGAACATATCTGGCGCTGGGTCGCGTTCCCCAACGTGGATCATAATGGCAGAACACCCATTCTCTGGGATTTCCGGTCTCGCCTTTTAGCTGGGGTAAAAAGCTGTGTCCATCCAAAAACAATTCAACAGGAGGCTCTATACCTGCTGTTTCTGCCAAAGTGGGAAAAAAATCAGTAAAATCTACGAGATCGTTTTTAACAACTCCCCCGGGAATTGTTCCTGGCCAGTTTGCAATCAAGGGTACATGCGTACCGGCAATGGTGGGCATACCCTTGTCTCCGCGAAGAGGCTTGCCATCCAGCTGACTGGTTATACTCTTGTGTGTACCATTATCTCCGGTAAACAAAATCAATGTATTCTCTCGTAAGCCCAATTTATCCAGATTATCTACTATACGTTTGACCATTTTATCTGTATAGCGAACAAAACTGGGGAAATTCTCAGGTCCTTTGGATTCTTTTTCTTCGTCTGTGGGATTATCATCAGGAGTTGGCAAAAACGGATCGTGGGTAAGAGCCATGGGATAATATACAAAAAATGGGTCTTTTTGATTACGGTTCACAAAATCATTTATATAATCAACAAATACATCCGGCCCAAAACGATCATGAATATCTTTGCGCATTTCTCCATTTTGATCAATAACAGGATACCAGTAACGCTTATCACGGACATTTAAATGCCACAGGCAATATTCATCAAATCCGGCATCATTTGGCATAGTTCCCTCACCAACCTGCGGTGTGCCCTTTACACTTCCCGCCAACTGCCATTTACCGGCAACGCAGGTCTTGTAACCATTCTGCTGAAACAAATTACCAAACGTATACTCGCCCGGTTTAAGCGCACCAAATTCCGTATAGTTTCTAAAATTGTATTTCCCGGTCATGATCTGCACACGGGATGGTGTACACAGCGGCATGGAATAACAATGCGTAAACCGCATGCCGGTCTCTGCCAGTCTGTCGATATATGGTGTTTTATAAGAGGTGCCGCCATTGGCACGAATACATTCATACCCAAAATCATCTACCATGATCAATACAACATTGGGCTTGGGTTTTATTTTACTGCATTGATAAAACGAAAATGTAGATATTGCTGCGGTACCTGTGACCAGATCTTTTAAAAACTGTCTGCGTTTCATAAAACTCCCAATTTTTATCAGAATTGAATTAACGTTTTACACTGAATCCCTGTTCTTTATATGTATTTAGCAATTTCTTTAAACGCTCTACAATTTCAGGGTGCTGCTCTGCAAGATTTTGAGTTTCAGATGGGTCTTTTTCTAAATTATAAAGTTCGTTAAAATGCGTTCCTTTATGTCGATCATCCTGCAATTCAGGATTATAACGCGCATGTATTCCACCCAATCCTGATCCCACAATCAGTTTCCAGGGCCATTGTATAAGCGTGTTACTGTCTATTACAGTAGCTTCCCGTAAAGGTTTTGGGTAATCCTTGTCCATCAGAATCGGAACAATACTATAGCTGTCTTCAGCATATTGGGTTAACGGCTGACCGGCTACCTCGGCAAGTGTTGCCAAAATATCTACAAAACTAATAACATGATCGTTTACACTGCCGGGCTGTACCTTTCCGGGCCAGCGTGCAATAAAGGGCATCCGGTGCCCGCCTCGTAGGCATCAGCTTTCATTCCCCGTAAAAAAGAAACAGAACGATGATCATAACGTTCCACATCTTGTTTGAACCAGACAGGTCCGTTATCACTGGTAAATATGACCAGAGTATTCTCAGCAAGACCTTTGTCCTGAAGCGTTTTCAAGACACGGCCAACCACATCATCAACCTGCGATACAAAATCTCCATAATCCCCAGCTTTACTCATCCCACGGAATTTACCCTGGGGCAGCCAGGGAGTATGCGGCGCTGCAAGCGCCAGATAGAAAAAAAACGGATTGTTTTTATCCTGCTGTTTTAAAAATGTAATGGACTTTTCCGCAAATTTGGGTAAAACCTCATCATGTTTGAATCCCGGCGCTATTTTACCTTTCCGCCAGAATGCACCCTGAACAGGAGTAACATCGGGACTGTTGTGGGCCTCTATCGTCTCTGTGGGTGGAGATACGGCACGGTCATTTTCGATATAATAATAGGGTTGAATATCCAGCGATGCATGCATGCCGAAAAAGGAATCAAAACCGCAATCAACAGGACCGCCTTTGAGTGGTTTACTGAAATCAGGGTCATCGATATGTTCAAAACCCAGGTGCCATTTCCCTACCATGGCAGTCCGGTATCCGCTTTTCTTGACTATAGTAGCTAGCGTTTCGCGTCCCGGTTCAATCAGATTGGTATAGTGATGCTTGTCCATATCTTCCCGCATGGGGTACCTGCCGGTCAACAAACCATATCGTGCGGGAATACACAAAGACCCGGCTGAATGAGCATTGGTAAACCGCATTCCATCAGCCGCAAGCTGATCGATATTAGGAGTTGGTGCTTTACTTTCCGGATTATAGCAACCCGGATCACCATAGCCCATATCATCGGCCATAATCAATACTATGTTGGGTTTTGTTTTCTTTGCACAACCCGGGATTAACATTGATGCCCCCGCTAAACCTGCAAGTTGCAAAAAATGACGACGAGGTAGGTTTCTCATAGTGCTCCTCTGTATTTTCAATGACAGTTCTCTTTTTAAAAAGGATGGATAAAAAAGAATAGCTATTTTAAAAAAATACAAACAGTATACACCAGAGTATAATTAATTCTTTTACAGGATACAAGAATTAAATAATTGGAACAACTTGAATTGTCAGTCTAATTTTTATTTTCGTTCCACCAAATGGATTTCAGAAGAAATGGATTTAATTCCGCCATTATCCTGATCTATATATCCCTCCATGGAAACGCGTGTCCCGCTATTAGCCGTGATTGCTGAATTGAGTGTATCTGAAAACGTATACTCTATCCCCGGCTGTATGGTTTTCTTCTTCCACCAGATAACAGAAGCACTATGCCCTCCTCTGTTTAATCCATAGCCACCAATTTGGCAGGAAACAGATTTCACACGATATTTCCATTGTATGGCGGAATGTGTATTGCCGGAGGAATCGGTAAAATTTTGGTAGGACCCCTCACTTAGGACCAGCTTTGCCTGCTCATCAGGATCAAGCAGTGCTGAACAAGCCGTAAACATTAATAATAGAATTAAAATTGAAATTATCTTCATAGTCACCCCTCGTTAATAGTACATTAATTATATGAAACCTCTGAAATATTATTAGAATCAAAGGTTAAAATTTACTAATTTGCTGTATGAAAAAACAAATAGGAGCTTCACATGGGCCGCAATAGAATACACAATGAAGACTTGTTTACCACAGCAGCAAATGAAAATTTCAAAAAGCATATAAAAACCCAAAGCAAACAAGCTCTGGAAATTATCAAAGAAAAAATTGATTGGCAAAATTTGCTTGAACCCATTGAAGAACGTATTGAACAATCAAAAACCAGAAAATCAAATGCAGGCAAGCCGTCATTTGATTTGTTAGTTATTGTTCGTTGTTTTTTATTACAACGTATCTATGGTTTATCCGATCCTCGCCTGGAAGAAGAGATTGCGGATCGACGTAGTTTTCAATTGTTTCTGGAACTGACCAGTGCTGATGCAATCCCTGACGAGACCACTATCTGTCGCTATCGTGAACAATTTTCTCGCCTTGGTCTTGATAAAATACTGTTCCGGCAATTCAACAAACAGCTTGAAAAAATGGGTCTAATCGTTGGCAAAGGAACCCTTGTTGATGCAACCATTAAGCAAGCACAAGCGAAACCAGGAAGCAAACGTGATCGTGATGCAGATTTCACAAAGAAACGTGGCAAAACGCATTATGGCTACAAGGGCCATATTGGTACAGATTTAGACAGTGATATTATTCATTCAGTAGAGTTTACCAGCGCAAGTATTCACGACACCAATCTATTTCCGGATCTGATAACAGAAAAAGAAAATGCGGTGTTCGCAGATAAAGGTTACACGAACAAAGCCCGCAAGTGCAACCTGCGAGGCAAAGGAGTCTATTGCGGTATTCTTGATAAAGGATATAGGAACCGAAATTTGACATCAAAGCAGGTAAAAAGAAATAAGCAATTATCTAAAGTTCGGAATGCAGTTGAAAGACCGTTTGCCTTCATGAAGCAAGTATTAGATTATGATCGGTGCAGTTATTATGATATGGGCCGAAATCGTTTCGAATTTGTGATTGCAGCATGGGTTTATAATATCCGGCGTATGGTTACATTAACCACTTGAGCCATTTCGTAGGCATATAACCTATGCATTCGAGTTATAATAGTAAATTTTGTCAAAGAACAATTGCAAATGATATAGATTTTATAAATATTTTAATCTCTTTGGAAAATTGAACTCAATTTAATAGTTCAATATGAAAAAATCCAATATTTCAGATGTTTCTATATATACATATAATTAATGCTATTGTCAATATAACAACAATTCTATCAAGACTAAAAACAGACTATTATTTAAACATACTCATACCAATCCACCAATCAGCCGATTGTATTTTTGAGGGTACTTGTGTTTTAAAACAAATCTTGCAGAAGATAAAATATTACTCCAGAATGGTTCTTTAACAATAGACATTCCCATACTTTGTTTAAAAACATCAAGCGTTTCATGTCCGCTGGTTCTGCCACCGGCAAACATTCGTCTTACTCCGGGAGCATACTTGCTCAGCTCAAACGACGTATAAAACAAACCCGAGCTCACACCATGCTTTAATGCTTCAGATGCAATCATCATAGTCACCAGATAAACCGTATCCTCAACCGCTGAGAGTTCTAAAAATGCGAGCAGTTTATTGTCTTCAAACGCTCCTAAAACCATATGACTGTTATCACCCCTGTTCACATATGCTGTGCCGTTTGCAAGATACTTTTCTTTTGTGGGTATGGAAGCATGATGTGTACGTTCTAATGAAGAACGAACAACATCATATCCCTGCTCCAGTAAAATATTTTCATCTTTTATTTCTTTAATTTCTACCCTGCGAAAACATTTACGTATATTTTCTCTCCGTTTTTGAGAAAACATGCTAAAATCAAAACTGTTTAAATTTGGGAGGGTATAGTACTCAATTGCCCCATTTGCTAAAAACTGTTCACTCTTTTTCAATGCACCTCGTACTCCCCAGGCCATCATTTTAGGCGAATGGATTTGATTCTGATGCAATTCTTGTAATATATGTATCGGTTGGTAAAAGCCTTTAAAAGCCTCGTGCCAATATAAATTGTTTTTTTCAACAATATGATGACCTTGCGAGGCTTTCCAAATTGCAAAATCTTTAATTGAAGCAGGAAAAAGGGTTATACTTGACAGAATTGGTTCAATATCTACAGTTTTCATTCAGATTCACCTGATTAGAAATAATACTATCAGATTTCACAAAATGAAAATAACTAGTGGTGTGTAGTCAATAGTTTATGATAACTTTCAGGACATTTCATCCTTAATAATAAAGCAACCATTTTATTCATTTTGCAAAATGTTGGAACGTCAACTATATTAAACCCCATTCTCTTTTTAAATATTTCCAAACCGTTATCATCCGGAGTTGGGCCACCTGCTAATACCTGGGTAATTTTTTCACTCTCCCGGCAAAGTAAAAATGCACTATAAAACAAACCCGGACTAACAGAAAAGCGTAATGCGTCTGAGTGAATATACATATTCATCAAATACGCGGTTTCCTCTACAGCACAAATATCAAGATATGCTAAAAGCCTGTTTTCCAGAAATGCACCTAATACAATATGGCTGTTATCACCACTATTTAGGTACGCGGTGCAATGCTTTATATAATTTTCTTTTGAAGGTATTCCCAAATGATTTGTTCTTTGTAAAGAAGATGTTATAACATTATAGCCTTGTTCTAACATTACTTTTTCATCTTTGACTTCACGTATTTCAACATTTCTAAAGCATTTTCGAATATTGGACCGACGTTGATGAGAGAAAACAGTGATATCAAAATTATCGATCTGTTCAAAAGCATAAAAAGGTATCAAGCCATTCGCAAGGGATGACTCTGAATCCTGCAAAACGCCTCTTACACCCCAGTGCAAAAATTGAGGATAATTGATTTGTTCAAGACTTAATTTTTGCACAATATGCGCCGGTTGATAAAATCCTTGAAATATCTTTTCCCAATAGATGCCTTCATTATTTACAATATCGTGACCATTCTCTTTTTTCCAACATGCAAAAGAGTCAAGATCTGCGGGTTCAAGCTTTATATTTTCAATTACTTCAGAGTCAAAAGATTCCATCACTTCCCCAATTCTAATTTGAAATTTAAAAATATTGTTAATTATATTACTTGAAAACAATTGAAATGCTTAAGAAAGGATTTAGCATTATTACATATTGTCGGCAAATCAGACAGATTCTTAAATATTATAACATAATCAATTTAGGTTTCTTCCTTTTTTTTCAATCACCCTTTTCTCAGAATGCAGCGAAAATATATCTATTGACTACAAAACAAAATATGTATATACTAATAATCATAAAAACAACTCACTTCCGGAGACCTCTTATGAAAAAGAAAATAGTTACTATTTTCGTCCTCTTTTCTATTACCGCCTTTTCACAAAACATTGTCCAAAACGCAAAAAACGCAATCGAAAAGGGAGTAGAATATTACTACTCTATAAATGTACACGGCGGCTATGTTTATAGCTATACACTGGATATGACTGAACGCTGGGGCGAAAGCAGAACCGATGATAATACAATAGAAGTTCAGCCTCCGGGAACACCTGCTGTGGGTATGAGTTTTATTCGTGCATATCACGCAACATCGAGTCAGACCGCACTTGAAGCCGCAAAAGCAGCTGCGTTTGCATTAATCCGTGGTCAAAATGATCTCGGTGGTTGGGACCATACTATCAATGTTACCCATAAAAGTGATATCGTAAGTTTTGATGATAATCAGACTCAAAGTGCAATACGCTTTTTAATGCAGTTAGATCAAATCATTGACGAGGATTCTCTAACGCATTCAATTGAAAAAGCAATGGATATGATGCAAAAAAGCCAACTGACAGATGGAGGCTGGCCTCACAAATACCCTGAACAGGGCAATTATCACGATTTTGCCACCTTTAATGATGGCGGTATTAATGACTGCATTCAGGTCATGATGGATGCCTGGCAATATTATAAAAACCCTGAATATAGACAATCATTAGAAAAAGTTGGCCGTTTTCTCATGATATCTCAAATTGCGCCTCCTCAACCCGGTTGGGCACAACAATATAATCAACACCTGCAGCCGGCTTGGGCCCGTGATTTTGAACCCCCAGCTGCCTGTCCCCTGGTAACTATACGTGTTATGAACAGTTTGTTGGACTTGTTTGAATGTCTAAATGACCCACACTATCTTGTTGCAATACCAGATGCATTAAACTGGCTGGATGATATCCAGCTCCCCAATGGCAAGTGGGCCCGTTTTGTTGAACTCTATACCAACAAACCCCTCTATTACGATCGCGGTCGTATCAGAGTAGAAACTACTGACAGCTTGCACATTGAACGAAGAACCGGTTACGGTTATGAAAGTGATCTAAGTAATGCGTTGAGTGCAGTAAAAAAACGTTGTCAAATTACCATTAACGCTGTTCAAAATAAAATTCCGTTACCAGAACCCATGCAAACCAAAGATGGGATACAAGCCCGTCTGTTAGAAATTGAGCCACAAATCAAGGAAATTATTAAAAGCCAGGATGCTCAAGGACGCTGGGTTTCAAAAAATGACAAGTATAAAAATTACATTCCCGGAGTGAGATGGAGTGGTGAATATATCACCAAAGACAGAATCAACAGTACTGTTTTCAATATGAATATCAACTTGCTATGCGAGTATTTGGAACTGCAAGAAAAATTAAAAAATCTATAAAAATTCCTGGCTGTATTACCATTCAAGGGCTTGATTATAATTCAGTAATATTTATACCAAGCCCTTTTTACTACCTACGGTTTCTTACAATTCACATATACAATTCAAACTTTGCGTCCCTTAAATCATATAGAATTTCACAGCTATTTATGATAATATTTCCATAATTATATCTTTGGGGGGACTCGAGTATTTAACCAATCAAGAGCGCTCTCATAATCATAAAAGAAATTCAACCGTAATCCCGCGTTCCAGGCGGCTACTCTGTAAAACTCTATTTTATCACGAAACTCTTGTCGCTCAACGATTGCAACTTTTTCATAGGTTCTATCAGTGCACAGGGATATATCTTTGATTTGAAAAAAAAAAAACATCGCCTATTGAAAAGCGCCCTTCAAGCTTTCGGCTATCGATGAGAACAAATCTGGGATTATTTTCTTTGACAAATGAAAAGAATCTTCCAGGAACTGTTTATTTTCAGAATCAATTAATGGCCCCGAGGATGTTAAAACAAGAATATCGTTGTTCATTTTGGCAAAGTTTCATACATTTCTCCATACTGCAAGAAATCAAGTACAAATAAATCTGAATCTTGTTCAAAATACAAATATTCAAATAAAAAACCACATAATTTTACTTGTATATTTATAATAATCACATTATATTTCAATGTTTGACATGCAAAACAAAAGTAGCAATCATGATTCAAGATGTTTGGAAAAAATTTGACGAAATTGAACTCAGCCACAGTTCAGTGCATTATCTTATGGCAATACACACACTTGTTAAAACTCAGGGTTACGCAAGAAGCATAGATATTTCAAATTACCTGGGATTAACGCGTGGCAGTGTCTCCATAACAGTCAATAAACTAGTGGCAAAAGGCTATATTTTAGAAGATAAAAACCGTTTTTTTAAACTATCTGACACTGGCAATCAACTTGTAAACGCGGTATTGTCGAAAAGAAGATTATTTGAAAGATTATTGTCCGAGATTATGCTGGTGAATCCCACAGTTGCAGAAGAAGATGCCTGCAAAATTGAGCACCTGGTTACCAAAGAATCCAGTGCCAAAATTCTATCTTTTATGGGCTTTTACCTTTCAGATGATCCACGTGCTGTTGCATTTCGCAAAGCCTTTTCAGAATACAATTACAATTGCACCCACCAAGATGAACAATGTGATGTTTGCGAAATCGAATGTTATTTCTCAGGTGATGAAAATTACTTTAGGCAGGAAAATGATCTGTCATAACAGAAAAAATCTTTTTTGTTCTATAATATCAATTTTCATGATTGCAGCATTGTCTATGCTTTTAATAGCTACAATGCTATTTACCCATATTCACGTTCTGCCTGATGGTAAAATTGTAGTTCACAGCCATGCAATTCCATTCAACAAAACTGGCAGCCCCAATCAAAGCCATTCTCACACTGAAAGCGGATTTCTTCTTTGCCACACGCTATTTACACTGTTGGCTTTTCTTGTTATACTTTTCATACACTCTCTCATTGACCAAAAATTCGCGCAACAGCTAAAAATTGGGCGAACGCACATTTTACAGTCTCTATTTCTCACATTTTTCATTATTCTTAGAGCACCTCCTGTTTCTATCTAATACAACTGTTTTCACATTATAACACATTCATTTTTCAACCTGTTTATTGCGATGGGTAATTGTTGGACTCTATCCTATTCCGTCCAATAATACAGGATATATATAAATATTTTCATCTGACTTGGAGTAGAAAATGTCAAGGAATTATTCTATCAAATTGGCAGTGTTCATCGCTGTTTTATATATATTTCAATCCCTGAATATTCATATTTCATACGCACAGGAAACCAACAGACATCAACACCGCAAAGGTCATCATCACAATAATCAAAACGGTACCTTAGCTGGAGTTATATTAGACACTGAAAGTCATGAACCGCTTCCTGGTGCCAATGTATTAATTACAGGCACTTATCTTGGTGCTGCTACCAACCATGATGGTACATTTAAAATATCAAATCTTCAACCAGGTATGTATAGACTCAAAGTATCAATGATGGGTTTTGAGTCTATTGAAAAAGAAGTAAAAATATCCCTCAACAAAACAACCAGCATTGAATTCGAACTCAATCCCTCAGTGATCAAAGCTGAAGAAGTTGTTGTTACAGCAACCGGAGTTCCTCAATTTTATAAAGACGCACCGGTTAAAACATCTGTTGTATCCCGAAAATTGATACAGGCCCAAAAAGCAAACAACCTGGCAGAAGTATTGGACTTTCAAACAGGTGTAAGAGTTGAACAAAACTGCCAGAATTGTAATTTTACCCAGGTACGCCTGCTGGGCATGGAAGGCCACCACACCCAGGTACTTATTGACAGTGACCCCGTTATTAGCAGCCTTGCCAATGTCTATGGACTTGAACAGTTCCCTGATGAAATGATTGAAAAAGTAGAAATTGTTAAAGGTGGTGGTTCAGCCTTATATGGTGGCACTGCTGTTGCGGGTGTTGTGAACCTGATCACCCGGCGACCTACTCACAATGACATTGCTTTGGATTATCGTAACGGCTCCATCAATGGTGATCTGGACCAAAAGCTTGGAGTTACCCTTGCACGAGTAAATAGCAAAGGAAATTCGAGTGGATATCTGTTCGCAACAATGAGGAATCGTGATCCCTGGGATGCCAATAGCGATGGTTTTAGTGAAATCGGAAAACTTGAAAATCAGGCAGTTGGTTTAAACTGGTATTATAAACCAGTAATCAATGGCGAGCTGGCATTGCAAACCCACTTCATTCACGAAGATCGTCGGGGTGGCAATAAATTTGATCTTGCTCCACATAAAGCAGACATTGCCGAAGCAAGCGAAACAGAACGATATGGTGGTTCACTAAAGTGGACCCATAATCCCAGCGCCTTACTTGATTATAAAGTCTTCACATCTCTGGCACTAACAAACCGTGATACATATTATGGTGCCGAGCAAGATCCTAATGCTTATGGAGAAAGTGAAAATCCGCTAGTGGTAACAGGTGCCCAGGCAAATTACCTGTTGAGTAATCACCTCCTAACCGCAGGCGTACAATACAAACAAGAAAAACTCAAAGACATAGCCGTTTCTTACAATCGAATAATTGATGAAACATATACCAATTTGGGATTAATCCTTCAAGACATGTGGAAAATGGATAAAAATGATCAGATTGAACTGGTTTATGGAAGCCGAATCGATAAACACTCTGAAATAAACAATGCTATTTTCAGTCCCAGGGCTGTTATGCGCTGGCATATCACCAATCCTCTTACCATACGTGGTGGTATTTCTACTGGCTTTAAACCTCCCCAAATCTTTGATGAAGATTTACATATTACTCAAGTAGGTGGTGAAGGTCAAATCATTCGCAATAGCGATGATTTGGAAGAAGAGCGGGCAACAACCTTTTATGGTGGTGCAGAATGGACAGAAATACTGGGCACAAATGGATTGCGGTTCAGTCTAAATGGATTTTATACTGATCTTACCAAAACATTTATTCTGGATGAAAGAGATGATCCCAATACCGATGAGTTCGAATTTTATCGTGCCAATGGCGATGGATCAGTCGTCAAAGGAGTAGAGTTTGAAGTTGGTTTTCGAACACGCAAAGCAGAAATCACAACCGGATTTACCCTGCAAAACAGCGAGTTGGATTCCCCGGAACCCGATTTCAATTCTACACACATTTTCCGCACCCCTGATTTATATGGCAGTGTACGGCTTTCATATGATCTTTCGAATAAAATCAATTTACTTGGAATTTCAAAATATACCGGTCCCATGTATGCTCCACACTATGCCGGATACATTGTGCAAGATCGTCTTGAACATACAAAAAGCTTTGTAACTTTTGATCTTGTTGCTTCTTACAAACTGCCTGTAATGGGGCATTCATATGGTACATTCTCAATCGGTATGTACAATATTACAGACTCTTTTCAGAAAGACTTTGACAAAGGCATTGCCCGAGATGCAGGGTATGTTTATGGACCATCAGTCCCAAGAAGATTATTAATAGGTTTTACACTGGGTCATTAGAAAAACAAACACCGGTGGCCAGCAGGAGGGCTGCCGGTGATTTATAATCTTATTTATCCATTTCCCGTTTTACAACCGGAATAAAGGGTTGCGGTGGTTCCACAACAGGAAGGCCCATCAAATCTCTGGCCCTGTTTAATGCGTCATCAATATTTCCAAACAAATTATCACTACCTATCTTTTCCAACAGTCCCGAACGTTCCATTGCAACCAACGGTTGCGCATGCACACCTGACAAAATAAGCACCGTCCCTTCCTGACGCGTTTTATTAACCACTTCCTCCAATGCACGCAAACCTGTAGCATCAACGGATAGCACCTTGCGCATTCTCAAGATCAAAACATCCGGTTTTTTCTGTACCTGGTACAGCGCGCTCTTGAACTTGTCTGCCGCACCAAAAAAGAATGGTCCATTCACCTCAAACACTTCAACATTATCCGGTATTATTCTTCTCGAAAGGCTGTTCAGGTCGTCCTGTTCTTCTTCATCCTGAACAATACCATTAATATAACCCGCCTGTGTCACCATGGTCATTCTTCGCATAAACAATAAAGCCGCCAGCACAACACCAGCCTGGATAGCAACAATCAAATCAACAAAAACGGTAAGAAAAAAAGTAATCAACAATACTAGTACATCACTTTTGGGGCTTTTGAACAATTTAATAAACAAATGCCACTCGCTCATATTGTATGCAACAATAATTAAAATGCCAGCCAGGGTTGCCATAGGTATTAAAGCTGCCCATTTGCCCAGAAACAGCATAATTAACAGCAAAACAACAGCGTGCACAATTCCTGCTATTGGGGTTTTACCCCCATTTTTAATATTGGTAGCTGTTCGGGCAATTGCACCCGTTGCCGGAATGCCGCCGAATAATGGAGAAAAAATATTCGCTATCCCCTGCGCAACAAGTTCCATATTCGATCTATGCTTACGACCTGTCATGCCATCCGCAACGACAGCAGACAATAACGACTCTATACCAGCCAGCAAAGCAATAGATACCGCCGGAGAGAACAAATTCCTGACATGTTGTAAATCCAATTTTGGAATTTGTATTGCACCAAAATGACCGGAAACACTTCCAAAACGGCTTTGTATTGTTTCAACAGGCACATCAAAAATCTGTACAATTGCAGTAGTCAATAGAATAGCAATCAACGAACCGGGTACCCGATGGGTTACCCTGGGCCAAAAGATAACAATCAAAACGGATAAAAGTCCAATTCCAAAGGCATAAAAATTAAAGGAATGAAAATGGTCTGCATAAGCAACCCACTTTTCAACAAATTCAGCAGGAACAGTTTCCATATCTAATCCTAGCAGGTCACGCATTTGCCCCGCAAAGATAATAATGGCGATACCAAAAGTAAAACCAACCGTTACAGGATAAGGGATATATTTTATGATTGTACCAAGGCGTAAAAAACCCATAATAACGAGCAACACCCCAGCTATAACCGTAGCGGTAGCCAAACCACTATAGCCATAATTCTGAACAATATTGTAAACAATAACAATAAAAGCACCGGTAGGGCCGCCAATTTGCACCCGGCTTCCACTAAAAAAAGAAATTAAAAATCCTGCAATAATTGCCGTATAAAGCCCCTGTTCTGGCTTGACACCTGATGCAATTGCAAACGCCAGGGCCAACGGCAACGCAACAATACCTACAATAATTCCTGCAACCAGATCACTCAAAAACTGCGAACTGGAATAACCCTCTTTGATAACGGTTATCAATTTGGGTTCAAATCGTTCCTGAACCATATCTATGTCTTTCTAGAAATACACCTCTGCAGTACCACAAAAATCTGTGATAATATTTTAAGAAGAATAAACTTGGATGGGGTTGTTAACTAACGAGCCGATATAGCCCCTAATTACGGCCAATAAAAAAGGTCTGTTATAAAACAGACCTTAATTTAATCAAAAATATTCAAGAAAAAAATTATTTTTTAAGCTTCGCCGCCGGCGCCCATTGCTTTACTTCTCTCAATGGATTGCAGAGCCAGGTATTGAACGCCAAATTTTTCAATATTTTCCAGCTCGGTATCAAACTGATCAAAATGGCCTTCTTCATCTGCTACAAGTGCTTCAAAAAGTTTTTTAGATACAGAATCTGCATTTTGCGCACATTCATTCGCCCACATGTTATAATCTTTAACAGATGCTTCTTCCATACCACATGCGGTTTTCAACATTTCTTTAACATCATGAATTTTTACAACATCTTTGGCAGCATGTAATTCAACTTCACCTTTTAAAAACAAAATACGTTCTGCCAATTGTTCTACATGCATCATTTCACTAATAGCGGTACGTTTAAACAGGTTTGCCAGCAAATCAAAGCCTTGATCGTCACAATGAAAATGAAAATACATATATTGATGAACAGCAGTCATTTCATCCGCAACAGCTTTATTTAACAGCTCTATACTTTTTTCATGCATTACAAATTCCTCCAAGAATTTCAGTGATGATTTATGTAATAATTTGAGAGAATAAAAAACAGGGCGCATAAAAATATTATGCACATTATAAGGTACAAAAAAGAAATTATTATATCAAAGCATTAATAATTGTCTATCTGGCCCCGGGTTGCCTCTCACTCAGTCTATCTCAAGATCACCGCAAGATTTACATAATCCGAAAAATTCCAATTTATGTCGTTTTACTTTAAATTCAGTAAACTGGTTTGCTTTTTCATTCAACCCCTGTTCTACCGGCATTTCAAAATCAGAAATACTGCCGCATTTGTCACAAATCAAATGGTAATGCAGTGCAATATTGGCCTCGAATCTATCAAACGTGCTGCCATACTGAATTTTCTTAATAAAACCCTGCTCAGCCAAAATAGAAAGGTTACGATATACGGTTCCGAGGCTAAGATTAGGGAATTCCTTTTTCAGATTCTCATAAATCCAGTCCGCTGTAGGATGTGTTTTAGTAGAACGTAATAATTCTAAAATCCTGTCGCGCTGCTTACTTTGTCTATAAAGAGAACGGTTGTTTTTGGTTTCCATACTGCTCTATTAATAATCATTCCTAATTGATTATAATTATTCTTGAATTGAATGTCAATACAAAAAACAACATTAACTTTCAATTACTGTAAATGCTGTGCTTTAGCTCCAAACAACAACTTTTTTTTCTTGACTCTTTTACCAAAAAGCCATAGAATAAAAAAAAGAATTAATCGCTTATTTTACAATTCGGAGGTACAATGAATCGTCGGGAATTTTTGGCAACCACAGGTATTGCCGCAGCAGGTGTTGCTGCTACAAGCTATAAAAACGCTTCCGCTGCAGTAAAAAAACAGAATTTCAAATTAAAATACGCACCTCATTTTGGTATGTTTAAACATCATGCCGGTGAAGATTTTATTGATCAACTGAAATTCATTGCCGATGCAGGATTCAGAGCATTTGAAGATAACGGAATGAAAGGTCGCGAAATTGCAACACAGGAAAAGATTGCAAAAGAGATGGACCGCCTGGGCCTTGAAATGGGGGTCTTTGTTGCAACAGCCGATTTTAAAAATGTTAACTTTGCCAGTAACGACAAGGAAATTCGCGATCAGATCCTCAAAGACATTAAAGCTGCCGTTGAAGTTGCCAAACGCGTGAATGCAAAATTTACTACTGTTGTCCCCGGTTGTTATGATAAAGGGCTGGAATGGGATTATCAAACCGCCAATGTAATTGATAATTTAAAACGTGCCGCTGAAATTTGTGAACCTTCGGGCCTGGTTATGGTTTTAGAGCCACTAAATCATTGGACCAATCACCCGGGTCTGTTCCTTACAAAAATTCCACAAGCATATATGATTTGCCAGGCTGTTGGCAGCCCTTCTTGTAAAATTCTTGACGATCTCTACCATCAGCAGGTCACCGAAGGCAACCTGATTCCCAATATGGATATGGCATGGAGCGAAATTGGATATTTTCAAATGGGAGATAATCCCGGACGTAAAGAACCGGGCACCGGAGAAATCAACTATCGCAATATTTTTAAACATATCTATGAAAAAGACGCATCCTACATTATGGGAATGGAGCATGGATTGTCTAAAAAAGGCATTGAGGGTGAAAAAGCACTTTTACAAGCTTATATAGACGCAGATAATTTTTAATCTCCCAATATCCAAACAAACTAATTGTGAGATCCACTTTCCCCATTTGCAGAAATTCGAACCGTAACGGTCAAACCGTTACGGTTTTCTATTTCAAATATTCCATCCAATTGTTTTACCAGAATCGAAACCAGCTTTAACCCCAGTGTGGAAGGTTCATTAATATCAATTGAATCGGGTAGCCCCACACCATTATCCTTAAATATAAACACATAAGAATCATCTTTAATCTTTAAAGAAATATTGACCAGCCCCCCTTTTTCCTCAGGGAATGCATGCTTTATAACATTTGTCATTAATTCATTAAATATCAACCCTGCGGGAACAGAACGATCAATATCCAAATATATATCATCAATATCTTTAGTAACCATAATATTATCACATGAATAATTGTTCATAATAGAGCCTACCAGGCTTTCAATATATGTTGGCATGTAAATACTTGCCATATTTTCAGTCTTGTACAATTGTTCATGAATATAAGCCATTGATTGAATTCGTCCTGACAGTTCTTTTGCGTATTCTTTAAAAGTCAATTTACTGTTATGACGTGACTGGAGATAAATCAGACTGTTCATGATTTGAAGATTATTCTTAACCCGGTGATGTATTTCTTTCAACATCACTTCTTTTTCCTGCAAATTCCTTTTAATCTGGTCTTCAGCTTTTTTTCTATCTGTAATGTCTTTAACTATTCCGACAACACCTTCAATATCATTTTTTTCATTTTTCAATGGATAATACCAAACTTCAAGTTGTCTTTCACCAATCTCAGGGTAGGTAAATGGCACCTCAAAAAATACAATATCTCCGCGTAAACATTGATCAATTTTTTGTTTCAATACATCATAAAATATTTTTTCACCAACAATATCTGCAAAATGGGCCCCAATAATCTGGTTGTTTTGTAATTGATGCCTTTCCAAATACATCTTGTTGGCAAAAATAACTTTGTAATCCTTATCAACAGCAGCAATAAGATCTTTAACACCTTCAATGGCCCGTTTATATTGTCTTAATTTCTCATCTGCAATTTTTCTTTCCTGAATATCTCGCAGAAATACAACAATGGAAGGTTCTCCCAGGTATTCAATTTTAGTAGCATTCAGATCTACTGGCAAGTATTCTCCATTTTTTAACTTGATAGACACTTCAATAGAACTCTTTAAATCCACACCCGCAATTCTATTACTCATTCGTACACTAATTGAGTTAATATCATCAGGATATAAAAACTCGAACATATTTTTCCCAACCAGTTCATGATAAGTATATCCGGTGTATCTAAAGGCGGCCGCATTGGCATAAAGAATTTTACCATTCCTGTGGATCAATATAGCATCATTGCTATTTTCAACAACCGTAGAATATTTTTTCTCACTTTCACGCAAAGCAATTTCTGCTTTTTTCCAATTGGTTATATCAGTATGCAGACCAACCAACCCGGAAATGTTTCCCTGTTTATCTTTGAATGGATACGCTCGTAACAGTATTTGCAAAACACTGCCATCTTTGCCATACATTTCTACTTCACCTATCCACTGGTCTCCGCCTTGAATTGTTTCAAATACTTTTCGCCCAACCTGATTATCTACATACAATGTAGCAGCAGGATCACTTCCAATATCTCCAAAAAGCTCATCAAATATTTTGTTTTGAAACCAGTGCACACCTTCAGGGGTAGACATTCCCACGGCATCTGAAGAAGCTGCCAATGCACTCTGAAAAAGACGCAACCGTTCCTCAGTAAATTTACGTTCGGTAATATCTTCTACTGTGCCTTCATAATAAAGTATTTTATTTTTAGCACGAACACAGATTGCATTTTCTCGAATATATATAAAAGATTTATCATATTTTTTCCATGCTGACTCAAATCCAACAATTCGGCCTTTTTGTTCAATTTGCTCTTTGAATTTTGTACGGGAATCACTTTCAAGATAGCCATCCTGCTCAAGGTTTCGTTCCTGTAATTCTTCCAGAGTATTATATCCAAGCATTTTTAACAAAGCAGGGTTGGCATATTGGATTTCTCCACCTGGCGTTGATCGATAGATACCCAATATCGAATTTTCAAACAAACTTTTATAATCCAGCCCCCCCTCATTACTCACAAAAACTTTTTTGTTTTGGTTACCATTCAGCAAAACAATCATATATATCAGCAAACCAAACGAAGCAAAAAAAGAAAAGGTTTTAAACAATGTTTGATTTTCATCGATCAAAAACACAGGGACTATATCAGTTAGAATAAGGATAGAGATTATCAGGTACAAAGCCATACTGAAAGGAAGCAGATATGATCGATGTAACCTTTGTCCTGCAATAACAAAAATCAATGCAGAAATATAATACATGCTGGCTGAACCCATGGGCCCCCACTGCAACAAATGGGTAAATCCTAATACTAAAAATATTGCAATATAGATATTATAACGAAAATTCTGCTTCAAAACAGATTTCGCAAAAACGGGAACCAAGGCGATTAGCAAAATAATAGAATTAATAATATAAAAGGGATGATAATCTTGAGAGAACAATCTACCTGAACTGGAATATAATTCCAAAACAAAAAAAGGCAGCAACCAAATCAAATACAGTTCAAAAAAAAGAACAATATTACTCGAATTGCTATTCATGTTGATTTTTTTATTCAAATCATTCAATTTAAAACTTGTTTAAACAAATAAAACATTTAATACTATATTATACAGTTATAATAAAAATTTTGTTGATAAACAAGGATAAACAGAGATATTTTTAAAATTCCTGATAAATACTATAAAGCCGATTTACGATTAACAAGAAATATCACTATTGCAAATCCTAAAAACAAAAAATCTTCCGCGATACGAACTATTGATACGCTTGAACCTTCTTTGCTCAAAGAAAAACATCCACAATTTATATCCAGCCCCCTCAAAATAGCACTTGTTATAGCAATTATAAAAACCATATTCAATATTATAATGATCAAAGATGCACCGTTAATCCATTTACCGGTTATCAGCAAAATTCCACATATCACCTCAATCCATGGTAATACCACAGCAGTCAAAGCAGAAAGAAAATAGGGTAAAAGCCTGTAATTTTCTATATCAGCAGTAAAGCCTGCAGGGTCTAGTATTTTTCCTATGCCCGCATAAATAAAAACCGCGGCCAGTATTAGACGGATTCCCAGAATTATCCATTTTTTCATCACTCTGCCTCCTCTGTTACCCGATTACCATTTCCGATCCAATCTTCCAGGCCATCATAAAAGACATAAACTTTGGTAAATTCCAAACTTTTCAATTCTGTTGCCAACACAACACTTTTTTCACAGGGAGGTCCATCACAATATGTAACAAGAGCACGGTCGCGTGGTTCTTGCAATATTTTTTGTACATGTTCCCCCAGCAGATCAAATGAAACATTGATCGCATCGGGGATATGCCCAACATTATATTCCTCAGGCAATCTTGCGTCTATGATTAAAACATTCCCCTTTTCTATCAAATCCTTCAACTGATCTATGGAAATAATTGCAGGATCAGTACCAATCTCCATCCCATCACTTTTATTCATCAAGGGCAAAGGCCGCTCCCAGGATAATACAGCAGGCTCGGGATGAAACATATTCACCAGTAAACCCAATACGACTGATATAGCAACAATACAAATTATCTCTTTTAGCGTTTTCATTACCTGTCCTTTTTACTTTTACTAACTTACAATTTTCAAGTAAAAAAAACAAAAAATATTTCATTCAAAACTTTACGCTCTACAATTACTAAAATTTAATTTAAATTGTGTTTGCTTTTTTGTATATTATCCATTCAATTATTGGAGAAATATTTTGCTGTTATCTGAAAGTTATTTTGCTCTCTTTTTGATTATAGCCCTGGGGATCTTGTTTGGGCATATCAAGATTAAAGGGATATCGCTCGATATTTCAGCGGTAATATTTGTTGCACTTGTTATGGGTTATTTTGGTATCATTGTTCCCCAGGATTTTAACAAAATAGGTGTTTTGTTATTCATTTTTACAATTGGTATTCAGGCCGGGCCTGGATTTTTTGGGTCGTTTCAAAAGCAAGGTCTAAAGATTATTCTGACTGTTGTAGCAATGATGGTCAGCGCAACATTAATTGCCATTGCGCTTGTTAAAGTATACGGTATTGATTATAAAATTGGTGTAGGACTTTTAACCGGTGCCTTAACCAGTACTCCTGGGCTTGCCGCAGCCATAGAAAGTGCAGGTTCGCCTATTGCCTCAATTGGCTATGGTGTTGCATACCCCTTTGGTGTGCTGGGAGTTATTCTTTTCGTTAGACTTTTACCCAAAGCCATCAAGGTCGACATTCACCAGGCAGTGCTCGATCATAACAAAGAAGCTTATGCACAATACCCGAAAATCTTTAACGCAAACTTTATTGTTGAAAATATAAATGTAAACGGAAAAACCTTGCGCGAAATGCAGGTAAAAACCATGACAGGCGCAACGATCTCAAGGGTTATGCACAAAGATGAAGCCATAACCCCCGTACCGGAAACCGTTCTTTATACCGGAGATATGATTAAAGCCGTTGGTTCGGAAAAAGATCTTGAACGTATTAAAATCTTAATTGGTTCAAAAACAGATGATGAGATGCCCCTTGGCAAGGGTTATGATGTGCAGTGGATATTGATCACGAATAAAAAAGTTGTAGGAAAATCACTGGGTGAATTGAACCTGCTGCGTAATTATAACGCCAATGTCACACGTATTCGCAGAAGTGGTATTGACATTTCGCCTAGTCCGAACAATCAACTTCGGATGGGTGACAAACTAATGATCGCCAGTGATCAAGGAAACATGAAAAATATTATAAAGCTGTTGGGCAATAATGCCAGTAAACTCTCAGAAACCGATTTCCTTCCTATTGCAGTGGGTATAGTTTTAGGTATCTTAATCGGCAAGCTTCGTATTCCCCTGTATGGGACCACATCCTTTAGCCTGGGTTTGACCGGAGGTGTTTTAACAGTTGCGATACTACTTAGTAAACTGGGACGAACCGGCCCTATTGTATGGTCCATGTCCGGAACAGCTAACCAGCTCTTGAGAACATTGGGATTATTATTTTTTCTGGCCGCAGTAGGTACCGAAGCGGGTTCTCACATTACTGAAAGCTATAAACAATATGGCATGAGCTTATTCATTGTAGGTGCTATAATTACCCTGGTACCGCTGGTAATAGGGACATTCATTGGCAGATTTTTATTCAAGATTAATTTTTTAACATTACTAGGCGCATTAACCGGCGGCATGACCAGTACACCCGGCCTGGCGGCAATTGACCCCATGACCGATTGTGATGCCCCTCAAATTGCTTACGCAACTGTTTATCCCATAGCGCTTGTAATTATTATTATATGTGCTCAGATAATGGGGCGGTTATGAAAAAAACAGCATTTCAAACATTTCTGTTCATACTGTTATCCTCAATGTGCTCATTTTCGCAGCAGTCTGAATTTCAGACTCTATTAGAATTCCCTTGTCCCGATGCCCATCAGGGTATAGCGGTAGACAGTCATGCAATTTATACCATCTCTACAAAAAAAATAGCAAAGTATGATAAAACAACACACAGACTGATAAAATCCTGGAAAAGCTCAGAAAGCGAACCCATAATACATCTGGATAGCGGTGTAATCATAGACGGAAAACTATACGCGGCCCATTCCAATTATCCGGGTATACCCATGACCAGTTCTATAGAAATTTGGAATGCTGAAACGCTTGAACATATTAGTTCGCATAGTTTTGGAATTAAATGGGGTTCTTGCACCTGGGTAGATTTTTATAACGATTCCTGGTGGGCGGTTTTTTCTCACTATGAACGTTTTAAAGCACAAACCGGCAAGGGAGTAGAATCTACTGTACTGGTACAACTCGATGAAAACTGGCAAGAGCTGCAAAGTTGGACGTTTCCGGATACAATTATTGAAAAGTTCAAACCCATGAGTAACTCGGGTGGTTCGTGGGGCCCTGATGGGAAATTATACTGCACAGGACATGATCTGGGTGAGGTTTATGTATTATCACTACCCAAAGCAGGCTCTATCTTGCAATGGCAAGAAACAATACCTATCAATAATCATGGCCAGGGTATAGCATGGGACCGGAGTCAAAAAAATATTCTATTTTGGATCAATAGAAAAGAAAAAACTGCAGGTGCCTCAAAATTAATCAACAAATAATATTATCCAGCCCATTTCCTTTATTACCTTCCGGCAATATTATTTTAAAACGGGTTCCCTGCCCCACTTGAGATTCTAGTTTCAACTCTCCATCGTATGATTCTACAGTTTGTTTACACATGTACAAACCCAAACCTGTACCTGATGGCCCTTCATCTTGATTATCTGCCCTTTTTTTGGTTGTAAAAAATGGTTCAAATATTTTAGTTTGAATCTCCTGAGGAATACCAGGGCCATTGTCTTTTATAGATATCCAGACATTGCCATTTTCTCTTCCGGAAGTAAATTCAAGCATACCCTTTTTGGTATCGCCAAAAGCATCCAGTGCGTTACTGATAAGATTTTGAAATACCTGGGTCATTTCACCTGGAACGATTTGCGCATACAAGGCATCATTACTTAGATAAATTTCTTTGGTAACATTGTGTTTGTATTGCATATTGGCATTATAAAAATCCAATTCCCGTTTTAACAAATCGTTTAAATCTACAAGTTGTATTTCAGTACTTTTATCCTGACGACTTTTTATCATAAGCGAGCTTACCATATCATTCATATCATGAGACCGTTCTACAACTTTATCACAATAAGGGATCATCTCTGTAATTTTCTCGCTGACCCCTTCCATGTCCAAATCATTATTAGATATCTTTTCTTCAAGGTCGGCCATCTTGTATTGCAAATAATCACCATAACTATATATACCCGTAAGCACATTTTTAAAATTATGTATAAGCCCCTGAATCATCAAACTAAAAGCTGCATGCCGCTCTGTTGCAATCAAATCGCGAGTTCGTTCTTCTAAAAGGACTTCAAGCTCATTATTATATTTTGTAATAATATCAACCGCTTTTTTTAG
This sequence comes from bacterium, assembly GCA_963693055.1. Classification (GTDB taxonomy): domain Bacteria; phylum Zhuqueibacterota; class Zhuqueibacteria; order Residuimicrobiales; family Krinioviventaceae. Next base: position 538,547 of record OY843751.1, on the reverse strand, counting down.
TTTCAGATGAGTTTCCACCCTTTTCATTACCTCAATGGATTCAAAAGGTTTAATAATATAATCTACTGCACCCAGTTCAAAACCTTTGAGTTTACTCTGCAATTCAACCTTGGCAGTAAGAAATATTACAGGGATGTCTATCAAATCCGGATTGTTCTTGATCTGTTTAGTAGTTTCAAATCCATCCATTTCCGGCATCATAATATCCATCAATATCAAATCCGGTTTTCTTTTTTGTGTAATTTTAACAGCTTGCTTACCACTTGATGCAATTGCCGGTCTGAAACCATGTATGGTTAATATTTTTCCCAAAACCTGAATATTTTTAGGATTATCATCTACAATCAGTACAAGTGAATCTTTAATATCGCTTTCATTCAGCACAATTAAACCTCTAGTTGGTTTCACTTATAAAATCATCAAAAATTGTTATCAACGCTTCAAGATCTTCAACAAGATAATTATTAGCCGCGTTTCGGGTCATTTCACTCCATTTTTGCAACTCTATATCATTCTGGGCCTTTGATATAATTTCAACTTTATCAGCAAAATCAATTATCTCCTGAATGACCATAGTTTCTTTAATGCCATTCCAATGCTCAATAAATTGGGCATCAAAATATTCATTTTTGGTTTCAGACAGATCAAATATTACATTCGATTTATCTTGCGTCAGCTCTGCCCTGGTGCTTTTTTCATCAACTTTGATATGATTCAGATACTTGCTGATTGTATGAATCAAATCCTTTTTAATAACAGGCTTTCTGAGAAACTCGTTAAAATGCTTATCAATGAATTCACGATTAGAATCTGAAACCATCGTAGCAGATAAAGCAATAACGGGTATATCTTTAAGCCTTTTAATTTTTTTCATTTCCTGTATCGTCTCATATCCATCCATTGCCGGCATTTGCAAATCCATGAGCACCAGTGTTGGTGTACAAGTTTTTAGAATTTTCATTGCCTTGACACCATTCATCGCTTGCCGGATATTTAAATTATAATCCTGAAAATATCTATTCAACAGTCGCTGGTTCATGCTGTTATCTTCAACAATCAATATGGATTGACCTAAAAATTCAACATCCGTATAATTATCAATATGGGTTTTGGGTTTTGTATCTGTTTTTTTGTATTCAACTTTATTCAAATGTACAGTAAAGCTGCTTCCTACATTCAACTTGCTTTCAATATTTATTTCACCATTCATCATTTCAGTTAAACGTTTTGTAATAGCAAGGCCTAAACCGGTACCTCCGTATTTTCGGTTATCCTGGCCACTCTTTTGAACAAATGATTGGAAAATTTTCTCAAACTGATCTTCAGGTACTCCAATTCCTGTATCAATTACTTTGAGGACAAGATCAACGGTCTGACTCTTTTTATTTTTATTATCAAAGCCTAGAGAAACAACCACCCTGCCTTTATGAGTAAATTTAATAGCATTACCAATCAAATTAATCAAAATTTGCCTTAACCGTACCTCACCAATCGATAACATATGAGGAAGTTCCGGGTCTATCTCTACTTCAAATTTTATATTCTTTTTTTGTGCCGCATAAATATACTGTTGATTGATATCATTTATAAATTCATAAATATCGACAAATTTATATTTCAGCTCCATTTTGCCGGCCTCAATTTTAGACAAGTCCAAAATATCATTCAATAAGGCCAAAAGAGCATGACTGCTGGATTTAACTGCACCAAGGTACTCCAACTGTGTTTTGTCGTTTAAAAGGTCACCCAAAAGATCAGAAAAGCCAATAATTGAATTCATGGGAGTTCTAATTTCATGACTAATATTTGCCAAAAAACGACTTTTGGATTTGTTAGCTTCTTCTGCGGCTTCTTTGGCTTTAACCAGCTCATTTTCAAACTGCTTTCTTTCAGTAATATCTCTGGCAATAGCCAAGGCCCCTTCAACCTGCTCATTGTTCCAAATTCGTGAAAAAGATACTTCTAACCACACCAATTCACCTGATTTATGACGGGTCTTAATCTGGTATTGTGTTACTTTATTTCCACTAAAGCCTTTTTTCAATAACACCCGGGCTCTTCTTTGCTCAGCTTCAGGAATTATATCTAACAATTTTCTTCCTAAAAAATAGTCGGGAGAATAACCCAAAATTTCTTCCATACTGTCGCTTACATAGGTAATAATTCCATCAGGGCTTATGGTAAATATTAAATCACGAATATTTTCAACAAGGCTCCTGTACTTGCTTTCCGATGTTTTTAATGCTTCATCCGCCTTGACTTTGTCACGTATATCTATGAAACTTTCCAGAAAATATTTTTTATTTTTATCATGAAATGTAACAACGGTTTTCATAACCGGTATTTTTTCACCATCTGCAGCAGTAATAAATTTTTCATCATTTACAACATTAACATTTCTATCAATCGGGCAACAGTTCTTGGGTGTAGGACAAAAAAAGTTGTAACAGTAAGAGCCCAGCATTCTTTCTTTTGTTGTTTTCAATAATTCGTAAGCTTTGGGATTACAGCTAACAATTTTTTTTGTTTCCGCATCAATAGTAATGATTCCCTGTGGCAATGAATTTACTATGGTTTGAAATTGTTCTTTGCTCTGAGTAAGCTCCATTTCAACCAATTTTCGATTGGTTACATCCCGTAGCGAGCCTTCAATACCAATAGGACGTCGGTGCAAATCAAACAACACGTGAGCATTTACAGATGTATAAATTACTTTACCATCTTTATGTCTCAACCTTACTTCAAAATCGGTAACTTCACCATCTGCACGTAAAGCTTTATCTAATTTTCTTCTGTCTGTTTTGTTTTTGTAGAAAAATTCAACAGGCTGCCCCAAAACCTCATCTCTCGGGAAACCAGAGTATCTATAAATAGAAGGACTAATTTCAGTAATAATACCATCTTTATCGGTTCTATAAAAAATATCCTGTATATTTTCAAATATTGAACGATATTTTCGTTCACTTTTGATCAGAGCTTCTCTGGTTTTTTCATTGACCTCCACCATATCAAGAAGTTGGCTCTGAGATTCATTCAAGTGAATCGTTTTTTTTATCAATGCTTCATTTGCTTTTTTTAAATCTTCATTTTTTCTGGCAGCAATACATGCATAAGCAAGCTTTTCATTCAAAGGTGACAGAGAATCAAATATAAACTGATTAAATGGAGAGCCATATTTAAATAGAATTAACAGCCCAAAATCTTCCAGTTTCATATACTGAATAAAATCTTTATCAATATTTTTCAAATGTGGGTATTGTTTCATTTTTCCAGATAATGAATAAATATCTCCATCGTTAGCACGAATCAAGTCTGCCATCTCTATCAAAGATGTCTTATTCCGATTGGGAATTGAGAATATAACATTATAACTGTTAGTATCTACAGCTTCAAGAACAAGCCCGGCAAAACAATTCAATTTTTTGGTATATTTCAACAATGCATTTTTAAGCATTTTATCTAAATCAAGACTTGTTCCAATGGATAAAGCAACTTCATAACAGTTTTGCATGCATTGTGTTAAATCATCATTCAAGATTCAATTACTCCAACAACAATAGTTTTGTTATAGTATTCAAGATATTCTTTACCTGTATTACTGATCTCACCGAGGGTCAACGCCCCAAACATTTGATATTCAGGATGATAAACCGTAGTAACTTCATAGAGAAAGGATTCTTTTAAATAAAGTGCACGGGAGATACAATCAATAAAGATATAGCTTTTTTGATCGCTTCCGTTATAATTCATTTCTCCCTTTTTCAAAGCTTCTTTTGCCGCGGCTAGCAAGTCATCCCGGTTACCAGATAGAATATAAACAAAGGAACCATTGGGCACATTACCTACGCATTCCAAATATTTCCCATCCACAACCTTTATAGGATCTCTTACAATTCTGTGATCATCCAACATGGTAATACCAAAAGGATAGGACTTGGCAATATCATAAAAAGCTTCTTCTGTGATCTCTAAATCAGTATATTGTGCAATAACTCGTTTATATAGTTCAAAAGCGGGTTCACCGTTAATTGCTTTGATCACATTTTGAAAAGAATCTGTAATTTTAAATGGCCCTGTTAAATCTTTCCATCCATGACTTACCCCTATACCACTTTGAGTTGTCATCAACGCCAATATAGCCCCATCGTCGAAAAAAGAATCATTAGTAAATAAACAGGGTTCCTGCTGCATAGACATGCTTCCTGAACCACCCCCGATATAATTTACATCCAGTCCAAACTCGTTAAAAAGTTCATTAATAACATTGCTTATCCCCTTGGCAAGTCCGTCTATAAAAACAAATATTGTATTAAAATCAATAGATAGCTCTGGATCAATAAAATCTTCAAGGTTAAAATCAGGATCACTTATATTTTCAAGCTTGATCAACTCTACATCTTGTTCCATAGCAACGACAATCAAGCCGGTTTCAAAGGACTTGTCTTCAAATACAACTTGTGGAAACAATCCTCCAAACACCTTGATATGCAGAGAGTTTAATACATTTAAAAAATCATCCGATGTCATTTCCAGATTAGCCGTTGCGAGAATCATAACCGATTTATAAACAGTTGTTTCCTCTACTTCTTTCAAGGTTTGGAGCAATGTATTTTTTGAAGGTTCTTCAAAAAATTTTAAATACATAACATACCTCTCTTTACCTCAAAAGATATATAGCAATTTATATACCATTTTCTAATTAATTGAGCAAACAAAGGACCCCAAAACGAGAAAAGCCCTGCATCATATAACCTGATACAGGGCTTTTTTATTAAAAAAATTAAACAACTAGAGCTGTCCTAAAAAACCTACCAATCTTTCATACATCCGCCAAACCATGATCATGATCAAAAATAATCCAAAAACCGCAACAATATTTTGCTGCCAGGTATTTACAAGCTTGCCCATAACTTTTTTATTATTCAAAATCATAAACAAACCAATTGCAACAGCAGGTACAGCAAATAACGAAGAGGCTTGCGCGAGAACCAATGCATGGACAATATTACCTTTGAAAAATACGGCAATCATCATTCCCACAAGCATTCCAAATACAGTAAAGATCTTGGGCCATTTCTCTTCCATGGTACGTCCTAGTCCCAAACCATCGGCCATTAATCCGCCACCAACAACAGCATTAACGGTCAATGAAGAAAACGCAGCAGCCCATAATCCTATACTGAATATAATCTTTGCAAAAGGACCGAAAAGAGCCTCAAGCTGAATTGCCATATCAGCAGCCGTTGCTATATGAATGCCACGCGGATTCAGTGCGGCAGCAGATGTCATAATAATCAGCATACTGATACCACCAAGCATGATAATTCCGGCAATATTATCTCGCATGCTGCTTTTTAAATCATCAATTTTCCAGCCCTTGTTCTGAACAAGATAGGATTGATAAATAGCAATATGCAGACAAAAAGTTGTTGCAACCAATGCTGCAACTTCGTTATAAGCATGATTAGGAATTGAAGGGATAAAGCCCTTTGCTGTTGCTGCTAAATTGGGTCTGGTAAAAACAAGATTTATAAAAAACGCTATAATCATGGTCATAACCAACACCATCATAAGCTTTTCTAAAACTTTGTACAAATTTTTAGCATAAAACACCAGAATAATTGCCATTGATGTAAACATAACAGGCCAAACCGGCTCGGGTATACCTGTAATGGTTTGCATAGCAGTTGCTACACCCAGATTATTGCCAAATTGAAAACTGGAAGCCATTAAAAAACAGGAAATACCAATTAATCCCGCAAACCAGCGTCCATAAGAATCAGCAATTGTGTTCAGTATACTTTTTTCATGCGATACCCCAAATCTTGCTGCCATCATAATATATGCGCCCATAGCAATAGCTGCGAGAACAATAATCCACAGCAGCTGGTAACCATAATCAGCACCAATTTTAGATGATGTTGTAATGCTCCCGGGTCCCAATACAACAGAGGCCATAATAAATGCCGGTCCTATTGCACCAACTATTTCTCTAATTTTCATTACCCATGCTCCCGTTTTAGATTTAGTAAAAAGCTTAATACAATGTAAGTAAAATTCAATAAACATTCAAAAAATATTGTAAAAACCAAATAAAAAAGAAAAGATTTTAAAATAAATACTTGACAATTTCTAATAATTTTATAAATTAATAGTGCTACTACAAATTAGCAGAGATATTAAAAACAAACAGAGCTTAATAATGACACTAGACAAATCATTGCCAAATCTCTCCAGAGCCGAATATGATATTTTAAGGACCCTCTGGAAAACCGGAAAACAAACCGTTCGAGAAACACATGATCAACTTCAAGTCACCTATGGATGGGCGTATACAACTACCAAAACCATGATGGACCGCATGGTAAATAAAGGTCTGTTAAAGCGCGAAGATTTTCATGGTATTTTTCTTTATACCCCTCTCATCTCACGACCTGCAGGGCTAGCACATTTTGTCCGTTTTTTTGCAGACCGCGTGCTTGAGACAGAAACTTCTCAGGTTGTATCCATGTTTGCGGATTCAAACACTCTCAGCCCGGAAGAGATTCAAGAGCTTGAATCTTATCTGGAAAATATGGACGAGGAGGAATCCTAATGCAAACCCTGTTGTTCACAATCTCTCACCAGCTTTTTGAGTATCTTAAAGAACAGGTATTGTTTTCAACCCTGATATTCCTGTTGGTTCTTTTTTTATCCTTCATTTTTAGAAAAAAATCACCTTACCTGCACTATGCATTATGGACGCTGGTTCTGATACGGCTGGTTCTTCCCACAGATATTTCAGCCCCCTGGAGTGCAAGGAATTTGGTTTCAGCCATATATCAAGTAATACCTAAACAAGTAAATGCTGAAAACAATCTGCTCATTTCAGACAATACCTTTGTTGCTGAAGCTGATAATGCCATTTTACAGGTACCTAATCTTGAAAACAATATTATTACAATACAAAACACACTCGTTGCAATATGGCTAATTGGTATATTCCTGTTTCTTGTGGTTTTACTAGCCAGACTGGAACATTATCGTCTGTTAATTAAACGCTCTACTCCATTGAATGACAAACAGTTATTACAAACAATAGAATTATGGAAACGTCATTTTAATATTAAACGTAACATCAGACTGGTAGAGACCAGGGGATATCATATTCCCTTTACAATTGGCATCATTAATCCTGTAATTTGCCTACCTCATGCATTGGCATCATCAGAATTCACAACCATAGAACCCGTTATTGCCCATGAATGCGCACATATTAAACGCTATGACGATATCTGGTTAAAACTCCAATACCTAATTCAGGTCATCTATTTTTTCAATCCATTGGTTTGGTATACAAACCTGAGACTCAATCAATCGCGTGAAATTTTGTGTGACCAAATGGTATTAAAGAATTCTGCTTTATCGAGAAAACAATATGGAATGGGTTTAATTCAGGTATTAAAATTTAATGTTGCTGCTTCTAACCGTATTGCTTTATTACCAGAATTTGGACGTAATTCACAATTCATAAAAAATCGTTTACAACAAATAAGCAGAGGGAGGCTTATGAAAACGAACAACACCATCATCAGGGTGGGTGTACTGCTGCTGGGACTGCTAGTCCTGCCTATGGCAGTATACCTGCCCCAGGTGTCGGCAGAAACGCCAATGCCTGAATCAGTATCGAAAGCAGAACCATCATCAATATCTGCATCTCAAACAGAGTTTGTTTTGCCGCTTGAAACCGGCAGAATCAGTGCAGACTATGGAGATCAGATAGATCCTTTTACACAAAAGAAAAGGTTCCATTCAGGGATCGATATAAAATCACCCAAAGAGACAAGTATATTGGCTTCGGCAGATGGTACAGTTATCACAGTCGTTACCCAATATACCATAAACAACGGTCGGGGACGGTATGTAGTTATTCAGCATGAAAACAACGTACAGACCCTGTATTCTCACATGCAGGATGTCAATGTAACTTTGGGACAAACAGTCAAAACAGGTGAAAAAATAGGCAGTGTAGGTACTACAGGTAAATCTACCGGCCCTCACCTTCATTTTGAAATCCTGATAAATAATGAAAACGTTAATCCTGCAGAGTATGTTAATTTTAGCAACCTTGACAATTAATTTCCTTCAGACTCCAAACAAAGGGTCGGATTCTTGAACACCGGCCCTTTTTAAACAAAAACCAATAAAATCGTATAGAAACCTTTCCCAGTATCCGAATGGGTTTACAAGAGAGGTACGTCCAGACAAGATTTAAATCATCCCCGGTTAATAACAGGCTTTAAAATATCTTAACTAAATACCAGGTGTGGCTCTATACCCAATCACATCATGAGAGACGTATATCCTAACCCAATTGACAATACTCGTTAGTTGTCAGATGAAAAATGGAGTATTACACTATGCATATGAACATATATTTCAAGCTTTTCATTATATTGATAATAATGCAATCTAAAACAGTCAACGCATCTTCAAATGAAAATTTAGAAAATCCGTTACATATCCCCCAGGTCAAATCAGGAATTCATATTGACGCAAAACTGGATGAACCTCAATGGGAAGACGCACTTTTAGTCAACGCTAATATTGAAGTTCAGCCGGGAGAAAATATTTCGGCACCTGTACAAACCCAAGCATTACTCATGTATGACAAGGATTATGTATATGTAGGATTTATCTGTCAAGATCCTTCTCCACAAGATATCCGGGCCCATTTCTGTGACCGGGATAAAATTTTCAGCGACGACTGGGTGATGGTTTTGTTTGATACATTTAATGATAACCAGCGCAGTACTAATTTTTACTGCAATCCCTTTGGTATACAGGGAGATTTGATCAAAGATGCAACCGGGAATACCATTTCATGGGAAGGGATTTGGGATTCTCATGGACGAATAACATCTGACGGCTATATCGTAGAAATGGCAATCCCTTTTAGCTCGTTGGGATTTCAGCAAACATCAGAAGAACAAGTATGGGGATTCGATATTGTACGTAACTATCCCCGTAACGTGAGACATTATTTTGGCTCATTTCCCAGAGACCGAAGCAACAATTGCTATTTATGCCAGGCATTAAAATTAAAAGGGTTTCAAAACGTTAAACCCGGTCGCGACTTTGAGATTGCTCCCACTTTATCTTCTATTCACAGTTCAACAAGGCAGGATGGATATGGTTCGCACATGATCACAGATCAGCAGGATATTGATGCAGGAGTTTCAGCCCGCCTGGGTTTGACTCCGAATATTGCATTAAACGGCGCACTGAATCCTGACTTTTCACAGGTAGAAGCGGATAATAAACATCTTGATATTAACCGTCAATACGCCATAAACTATGCTGAAAAGCGCCCTTTCTTTTTAGAGAGTGGAGACTATTTCAAAACCTATACCAGCGCTGTTTACACCCGATCAATTGCCGATCCGGATTTCGGCATAAAGCTTACGGGCAAAGAAGGGCCCCATACTGTGGGATTTTTCAGCTTGCGAGACAAAATTACAAATTTAATCATTCCTGGGGAACAATCATCCCAAAGCGGTACTATTTTTAAAGAAAATACCAACACCGCCCTGCGTTACAAATATGATTATAATACATCAAATGTTGGAATCATTCTTACAGACAGAGAAGGTGACAACTATCATAATCGGTTGGGTGGCATAGATGGTTTATTGCGTTTTACACCACAAGATCAGTTTCGTTTTCAGGTGTTAAACTCAACCACCCAATACCCGGATTCTATTTCTGCGGCATTTGAACAAAATCCGGGAAAAATAAACGGCTCGGCATTATCTGTAAGCCATTATCATGAAACCCGTAATTACATGTTGTATGGATTGTATCGGCAGTTTGCTCCGGGGTACAGGGCCGATTTGGGATTCATTACCCAGGCCGGCATCCGATATCAGGAATTGGGGGGAATGCTAAAATGGCAGCGAGAACCTGGAAGCTGGTTCACGGTATTGAACTGGTATGCAAGTCATGATATTAAAAGGGATTGGATGTACATGCCTTTGCACAGCGCATGGACAAGCAGAATTATATACAAAGGCCCATATCAAACCGAGATAACCATTTATGGAGAATCGGCAAATGACTATTACAAAGGCAAACAATACCCCATGAATTTGATCAATTTTTGGACTTTGATGCGCCCCACATCGCTGTTTATTTTTGAACTGCAATGTAAATATGGAGATCAGATCGATTATAGCAATGAGCGTCCTGGCACTCGCATGCTGTTAATAGCAGAAACAACATTTAAACCGGGAAACCATTTTTCTTTAGAATGGGAGCAGAAATACGAATATCTGGATGTTCAACCGGGGCGTTTATATAGTGCACATATCAGCAATATAAAACTCGTTTATCAATTCAGTAAACGCATGTTCATCCGATCAATATTACAATACTATTATTATAAAAGGAATTCATCTCTTTATATTGATGATGACGTAAAATCAATTGATAAATATTTTTTTACTCAACTGCTGTTTTCATACAAAATCAATCCACAAACCGCATTGTATCTCGGGTATACAGATAATTACACTGGCAACAATATGGACCCGCTTTATGAAACAGACCGGGTATTTTTTTGCAAGATAGGTTATGCGTGGAGGTTATAAAAATAGTAAATATTTTAAAACAAAATTCATTCTAATCGTTTTCTTGTTTCATACAAATTCTCATTTCTTTGTTCAACAAAGCCAGAATAAAAAGTCTGCAATGAGATATGTTTATTATAATCATAAAAATATTTATCTAAATTTTCATCGATATATGCAGTTTTTATTCTATAAGTTTGTTTTGGGGCTGGCACTGTCAGTCCCGAGTTTAAATCATCAATCATACTTTTATTCACAATTATAGTTATTAACTCGTCCCTCATTTTTAAATCTTTTAAAAACATGCCCTCACCTCTATACCCCTTAACTAGAATTATACGAACACATTTGGTATTATATAATAAACTTTGATTTATCTGCTTAACTGGCATCAACATATCTTTTAAATCACTATTTTCGATCTCTTCGTATCCACAAAATTGTTGTAAACATTCATGTCCAAATAATTCATAATATTTCTCAATGGTGGCTGAAATCAAATTTTCCAATTCCTCTATTGACAAAGATAGTTCAATATTAACTGGATTTTCTCTTGGCATTTCAATTCCTATTTCTAGTTTTCAATAAATAAGGTATATTAATAATTTTTCAGAACCCCATAATGCAATATAACAAATCAAACTCCCAAACTTGCTCTGTATAGAACAATTTGATCTATTATCTAAGAATATTCTTGTTTATTCTCGTACATGATTAATAAAAGATTTTAACAAAAAAAATCAATTTATGCAATAAAAAAACCGGGATTAATAAGATCATTATCTCAACAAACCCGGTTTAAATAAAAAACAATAATTTTTAAATAATTATCGCTTTGCCCCTGCCGGTACTTTGGCACGTTCTACTAATGGTTTGCGTTTACGATCACCTCTACCATGTATTTTAAGGATCCTGTCCGCATCTTTTAAAGGTACGGTAATAAACGAAAAATCGTCAAATACGCGTATATTGCGTATCTTTTGGGGAGCCACATCCACACCTTTACACACCAGTTGTTTGAGTTTTTTATCATTCATGCCGACTTTTTTTCCACGGGCTACAAACAGTCTGACTTTGCCGTTACTATCTTCTTCGACAAATGGTGCTGGAGCCGAAATTTCTCTGTAATTATCACGATCCAACTTGTCTCTAAATGCATATTTCAACATAGCAGCAAGCATCTGTTCAGGATCATTTTCTGCCAACAGATCATGTGCCATTTTCAAATAAATTTCATCGATTTCACTACCAGAGTATGCCAGCACATCATTTTTAATACGGGCTTTACGTGCTCTGATAATATCGCGAACTTTGGGTGGTTTTCCATGTTGAATCTTGGCATTGGCAAAACGCTCAATACGTTTCATATGTTTCAAATCTGCAGGAGTTACAAAAGTAACTGCGGTACCCATTTTTCCTGCACGGCCTGTACGTCCAATACGATGTACATAAGCTTCAGGATCATGTGGAATTGTATAATTCACAACGTGCGTTAAATCCTGCACATCAATACCACGAGCGGCGACATCAGTAGCAACCAACACATTTACGGTACGTCTTTTAAAACTGTTTAACACTTTTTCACGCTGTTGTTGGGTTATATCTCCGTGTAATGCGTCAGCATTATAACCCTTGTCAATCAATTTACGAGATACCTTGTCTGCATCCACTTTGGTACGACAGAATACCAATCCGTAAAAATCTTTATCCATATCCATTACACGGCAAAGTGCTTCAAGTTTATCACCTTCATTGACCTGATAGTACACCTGTTCAACCAATTCGGTAGAAACCTGCTGCGGCGTAACCTTAACCAGTTCATATTCGTCCATGTAATTTTGCGCGATATTCAATATCGGTTTTGGCATGGTGGCAGAAAACAACAACGTACGACGATCAGGATTCACATATTCTAAAATTTCTTCAATCTCTTCAACAAATCCCATGTTCAACATTTCATCTGCTTCATCAAGAATAAGATAAGACAATCGATCAAGCTTTAAACGTTTTCTCTGTAAATGATCACGAACACGCCCCGGAGTACCTACAACAATGTCTACTCCCTTTTTCAGCTTTTTCAATTGTGTTTCAATGGATTGTCCACCATAAATAGGCTCAATACGCAATCCTTTATTTCCCTGCAAAGAATTAATCTCATCAGCAACTTGAATTGCTAATTCTCTGGTAGGAGTCAATATCAGGGCACTTGTATGTTTGCCCTTGTCGAGAGTTTCGATCATAGGAAGACCAAATGCCGCAGTTTTTCCGGTTCCGGTTTGCGCCTGGCCTACAACATCTTTTACATTCTGCAACAATAATGGAATTACTGCTGCCTGAATAGGGGTAGGTTCGGTAAATCCTTTTTCTTCAATAGCTCTCAATGTTTTCTGGGACAAGCCCAGATTTTCAAACAAATTCATTCTTTTTTACTCAAATCGTTTTTATGCATAAACCCGCAATTGCTGTCAAGACATCTGAGAAACATGTAAATCGGGTTAATCTGACCGGAAGGGTATTTACAGGCTGGTACTTACTCAAGATGTTACAAAGTAATTAATTTACAAATTTTTATTAACAAAAACAAACCATTTTTAAGTATTTTATTAATCATTTAAACAGATTATAAAAGCTTATCATTCCTATAATTTAACGGATTGTTGTTTTGAAATAGTATTTTTTGTAATTTCAGTGTAATAATAACAAGAAAGGGCGACAATGCAATCAATAGAGTTTCAAAAAGCAAATGGCGATATAAATATACAACCGATTTTTGAAGGCGTTATGGTAGCGGCTTACAAGCTGTCAGTTTATGATTTGAATGATACAGAGATACTAACCGTTACCAAAGATAATATCGAAACCTCTACTGATAGTTCAATTGTTGAGACTATCACCCTGCCTGTTAATGATTTAAATGACGAAAAATATCGTTTACAATTCCTCAGTAACTTTAAAGGATTGGATGTCGAAAACTTAAAACCCTATAATATATATGTAACATTTAAGCAAAACGGTGAATCTATTGGGGGGCTCTATGCGGAAAGCGGCAACCTGACCGGAGCAACCCAAACCATACTTAAAAACATTCTTTTGTCTCAAACCATAGGTTGATTCAATGAAAAAAAGACTGCTAGTACTTTTTGCTTTAATGATAATTCATCCATTTATTCTATACGCTCAAGCCCCCTATCACACAGCGTTGCTTCAACACGAACTCAACTTTGCCATACCTGACATCCCTGCGTTTAATGCAATGGATAGAAGTCCCGGTAATATATTGCGTCCTTCAACACTCAAAGATTTCAACATGTCATTTTCAGATTTTTATAATGGTTCTCAACTGGGCATTCCCAAAACCATTGCTGTGGAAATTTCACCCTTTTTATTGTTCAAATCTGACCGAACCGGTATTCAGGATTATAAAAAAAACCGCCTCTGGTACAGTCTTAAAATATCAACAGCAGCACAAACCGATTCCACAAATCTTTCTAAACTTGCTTTTGGTGCAAGAATGACCCTTTTAGATAAAGGCGACCTGTTACAGGATCTGTCTTTTCAACTCAAAGCCGTGGCAATACTCAAACAGTCTGTTGATATTCATGGCGAACTGGTAAACGAATTCAACAAATCATTCAAGCCCTATTATGGATTTGATGTTTATGAAAAGTCGGAAATATTTAACCAATGGCTTCTTTACAAGGCAGCTCCGGAATTGGGTTCAATTAAAGAGATAAAAAACGATCTAAGAAATAATCTATTAACCGGACTCGCTGTAAAACCCGAGGATTACAACTCGGATGATAAAGAGATCAAGACTATGATTGATTATATAATCAATCTTCGGTTCTCACTTGTTGAGCAAAAAGGAATAGATCCGGACAAGGAGATAGAGCGCCTGAAATCAAAATTTAAAGCAGCCAACTGGAACAAAACCAAGCTCGATCTTGCTTTCGCACTGGGCGCTCAAAAACCGGATTCTCTGGCGAATAATGTTCAATTGAACAATGTAAATGTGTGGGCAACACTGGGTTTGCCTGTTGGCAGCTCATCGCAATTATTACTGGGTTTTAATGCGGCGTCATTCAAGCCAGGTGGGTTGGGTGCTCGCGAAGAAAACATTACAGCCATTTCAAGATTCTATTTGGGAACAAACAGCTTGAAAGGATTTGCAGAAGGGCTGTATAGTTATGAAAAACTGGAAGAAAATACAATTATGCTCAATCTGGGAGCAGAGCTCAATATCAAAAGCAGTATATGGCTCAATTTCTCAGCCGGTATTAAAAACAATACAACGCTCAATGTATCTGAACTGATATCGAGCTTTAAACTCAATTACGCCCTTCCAAAAGAACTCAACTTTATGAATTATGATTGATCAGATCCAGAACCTGATTTAAAGAGTTGATGGTTGGCGCATCACAGGCTTCCAACTTTTCTACAGGATGGTGGCCGTTTTTATACAAGACACAATCAACGCCAATCGTCTTTGCAACCTCATAATCATGGGTCGTATCACCAACAAATAAAATCTTTTCCGGAGGGATACCGGTTCGCTTCATATATTCTAGCGCAATATCAACTTTGCCATGCGCGTAATGATGATCCAGGCCTGTTAATTCTGTAAAATAATCCTGAATATTAAAATACTCGGTACACATTTCCAGCTTGTCAGTACCGGCTGCAGATAAAATGGACTGTGAAATACCTGCCTCTTTAACTGCCTTGAGTACATCAATAGCATCCTGGGTCATTTTGCACTCTGTCCAGGTTTCATAATATTCTTCTATAAACTCTGTACCTACGACTTCAAAGGGGATCTCTTGAAAATTAAATCCTATTCTTTCATAATAATCACGAACAGGAAAATCAAATTCCCGGTAATAGGTTTCCATATCAATTTCAGGTTTATTATGTTTTCGTAACACTTTGTTAATAGAGACTACACAATGATCCATATCATTCAACAAAGTTCCGTTCCAATCCCACAAAATATGCGTATACTGTTTTTTCATCAATCTATCTCTTTTTTTATTTTCTCAAATGTCCATTTCCATATGCCACCCATTTATAGGAGGTCAAATCATTGGGCCCTACCGGACCGCGTGCATGCAATTTGTCAGTCGAAATACCAACAACCGCACCCAAACCATAATCGCCTCCACCGGAAAGCCGGGTAGAAGCGTTTACCAGAACCGAACCCGAATCCACTCCATTCACAAACTGGTTTGACAGTTCAAGGGATTGGGTAACAATACCATCTGTATGACCGGAACCATAGGTATTGATATGGTCCATAGCTTTTTCAATTCCATCAACAACTTTGACAGATAATACAGGTGCCAGATACTCTGTTGACCAGTCTTCTTCTGTTGCAGCGTTAATATTTGGTAAAATCGCACGTGTCTTTTCACAACCACGCAATTCCACACCATTTCCTTTAAATGCCTTGTCCAGAACAGGCAGCAAACGTTCTGCGGATTCTGCGTCTACCAGCAATGTTTCAAGCGCGTTACAAACTTCAACTTTTTGACATTTTGAATTCACCGCCAGCGCCACAGCCATGTCTTCCTTAGCATCACTTGCTAGATATAAATGACAAAGTCCTTCATAATGTTTTATAACCGGTATGCGTGTTCCTTCTGCAATTCGCTTAATAAGACCTTTCCCGCCCCGGGGTATCAATACGTCAATATATTGATCAAGTTTCAATAATTCGCTAACGGCTTTATGCCCTGGTACTCTTACAATTTGCACCGCATGTTCCGGCACACCACTTTCCACAAGAGCAGATATCATAGCATCTGCCAATACTATATTGGTGCGTAAAGATTCTGACCCGCCGCGCAAAATCACAGCATTTCCGCTTTTCAAACATACCGACGCAGCATCAGGCGTTACATTGGGACGGGATTCATAAATAATTCCAATTACACCCAATGGTACACTGATCTTTTCCACCCGCAAACCATTGGGACGTGTATGCCCCTCCAGTACTCTGTCCAACGGATCAGGGAGTTGAGCAACCTCCAGGAGTCGGTTCATCATATAATCAAAAACTTTATCACTTATCTCAAGGCGTTTTAACAGCGGACCAGCCAGGCCATTTTGTTTCGCTTCTTCAACATCTGCGGCATTGGCTTTGGCAAGTTCACCTTTAACAGACAATAATTTGTCAGGCATGGCAGCAATAGCATTTTGCCGGGCTTCGCCGGAAAGCGTAGACAATTTTAAAGCAGCTTGTTTTGCCTGTTTACCTAATTCAAGAATTTCCTGCACCTGTTTAAAAACTCCATTTTCAAATAAAACTTATAAACCATAATATACAATTTATAATGTAACAAAACATAAATATTTATTCATCATTAAAAAACCAGAAAATAATCATATGCCGAAATTCAAGAAATATAATACAATAGCGCAAATTAAACATACAAATGTATTTTTTTGCTGGTAAAATGAAACCTGTGTGAATCATTTCCGTATTACCGACCGAATCCAAATTAAATTACAACCAAATCAATAATAATGTTTGAAAGGAACCCAATGAGTTGGAAAAAAGTGTTAATCCTGTTATGTATCGTCGCGGGGGTGTTACCGGTTAACGCGGCCACAATACATGGTTTTGTAAGAGAAAAAGGCAATAAAGAACCAATTATTATGGGTAACGTTTGGATAAAGGATACCACCATCGGCACAACTACAAATATGAAGGGATATTTTGTATTAACGTCAATCCCTGCCGGCACATATGAAATTTGCTTTCGCTATATTGGTTTCAAAACACAAATAGTAACACAATCTTTGCAAAATAATGATGATATTTCTCTTGACATTGATCTTGAATCCGAAACAATTACAATGCAAGACGTGGTTGTTGAAGCTGACCGTGAACAACGGGAAATGGATATCAAGCCGGGACAAATAGCAATGAAGGTCCCACAGTTAAAATCCATTCCTTCAGTTGCAGAAGCGGATCTGTTCCGTTCTTTGCAGATGCTTCCCGGTGTTGCAACACTGTCTGACTTTTCTGCAGGATTGTATATTCGGGGCGGCAGCGCGGACCAAAACCTGATCTTGTTAGACCACATCGATGTTTATAATCCCAATCACATGTTTGGTTTTTTCAGCACATTTAATACAGACGCTATTAAATCGGTTGAACTGTTAAAAGGCGGATACCCCGCACAATATGGAGGCAGACTGTCTTCTGTGCTGAATGTTGTTAATAAAGAAGGTAACCGGCAGGAATTTGAAGGTAAAACCAGCCTGAGCTTACTGAGTGCAAGCACAACCCTTGAAGGCCCCTGGAAACACGGCTCTTGGATGATTTCGGGACGTAGAACGTATCTGGAACTTGCTGAGAAAATGGTAGACTTTGATCTTCCCTACTATTTTTATGATGGACACGGCAAAATCAACTGGGATATTGATCATAACAATCAGGCAAGCCTCAGTTTTTACTCTGGTCACGATGTGCTTGATATGAGCAGCGGTGGTACAGATATTGGATTGAAATGGGGCAACCGTACATTCTCATCTCAATGGACCCACCTGTTTAACAGCAAACTGTTTTCTCACTTTGTGTTTGCGGGAAGCAGATTTGACAGTGACAGTAAAATTACATTTGATCAGGTTGAATTTGGCAACTTTAATGAAGTTACAGACCTTGCCTTGAAAGGCATGCTCACCTATACTCCATCATCAGGTCACTCGATGGATTTTGGATTTGAAACTAAATATGTAGATTTTGATCTGGATTATTATGTGGTAGACACTGAATATAGTAACTCTTTTGGAGGATATTATAACAGCATCTTTTTTCAAGACAATCTCAAGATCACTCCGTTAACAATTTTACAAACCGGGCTCCGGTTGGACCAATACACAGATGGTAATTATGTACGGTTCGATCCCCGTGTTTCTTTAAAGCGCATACTGACAGATAAATCAGATGTTACTTTAAGCGTTGGCAGATATCACCAGTTTTTAAACCTGGTACAAATGGAAGGCTTGAGCTTTGCAGATATGTGGTTCCCTGTTGATGACACTTTTGAGCCCGGCAAAGCTGATCATTTTATTTTGGGTTACTCTTATGATAACGACAAGACCTTTTCTATTAACGTTGAAGGGTATTATAAAAAATATTACAATATTGCCGAATATCGTGAATTTAGAGACGCGGACGAATCCGTTGAAAACATGTCAGCCGCAGACAACTTTTTAAGCGGTAAAGGTAAAGCGTATGGCATGGATATCTATTTACGCAACAACATTTGGGGGTTCACTGGCTGGTTTGGCTATTCCCTGGGATGGACGAAAAAACAAGTTGACGGATATAATTTTGGCAAAGAATATTATCCGACTTATGACAGACGTCATACATTCACAGCCATTCAGGATTACCGCTTGTCCCGCAAATGGCGCTTAAACTTTGCCTTCAAATACGGATCCGGTCAGCCGTATACCGAAGCAACTGCCCGCTATACGGTTGTTGATCAAAACGGTCGTGAATACGATACAGTTTTGGAAGGTGAGAAAAACTTTTATCGCTTGCCTGCATATCACAGACTTGATATTGGTCTCTTTCGGGATACCTCTTTCTGGGGCAAACAAGGTGAAATATTCATCCAGATGATCAATGTCTATAACAATAAAAATGTCTGGTTCAGACAGTTTGATACTAATCAAAATCCCGCGGTTGTGGATGATGCCAACATGCTTCCATTCATTCCCACGGTTGGTTTTTCTGTAAATTATTAAGAGAGGATATCAGACATGAAAAATATATATAAATTAATAATAATAGTATTTTCAATATCCATTGTGTTTATGGGATGCGACAAAAACCCCGCAGATCCGGAATATGATAAAGAAATTGTAGTATATGGTTATTTATATGGAAATGAGCCTCTTTCTGAAGAGCATGCAATTACAGTCTTTTACTCGCAGCCGGTTTATGATTATTATGACAAATCAGAAGCGGCTATACGCAATGCAGATGTAACCATAACCGAAACCGGCAGTGGAAAAACCACAGTGCTTGTTGAATCTGCAACTCAACCCGGTTATTATTACAATGATGACTTGATGATTGAACCGGAAAAAACCTATGCGCTGAATATAAACACCGGTGATCAACAAGTAAGCTCTGTTACAACAGTACCGGCTTTATTAAAAATGGAAACAGATTTGAGCACTACCGAGGTAAACACAGAATATCAAACAGAATTAGGTTTACGTAAACCGGTTTATCTGGAACATAAAGATCCGGAACAGATCATTTTTATTGAAATGTTTTGCAACGAAACCTATGAAAACGCAGAATATATCTATCCTTTCAGTGACAGCCATAATTTCCCTGATGATCAGGAAGAATACGATGGCGGCAAAAACAGTGAGCCCCGCCGTATCTGGGCATCTATGAAGTTAAAGGACCTCGAGTCATCAGATTATGACAACAAGCCCGTTATATCTTGGTATAATGCAATGATCGTATTCTTTGGATCAAACACCATGCAGATTGCGGCTATTGATGAAAACTTGCAGCATTACAATTACAGAGAACATCCCGAGTTGGAAGGCGGTATTGTGGGAGGTATCGGCTTGTTTGGATCATTGTGTGGAACAAACTTTGAACTTCAAATAGAAAAACCCTGAGGTTCCAAGATATTCAAAAAAAGCCCTGACTAAACATCAGGGCTTTTTTTTTGATTTTTCATTTATAAAAAATACCACCGTTTTTCTTTATCAATCCAATCACAACAACATTGCATACCTGACGGCAGGCAAATGCTTTTCCTACAAATATTTTGTACAAGACAGAAAATGTGAGGATGGTAAAAAATATTGCTTTTATGCAATGCGGACAGTAAAAGACAATCTTGATTTATTGGCTTTTTGACAAGAATAATGAATTTACTATACTTTATGATTTCATAATATTTAATATACCGATCGGCTTAATCTCGGACCTCCGGCCCGACGCAGCGCATAAAGGCGCTGCACTCCAAAATATTGCAGCTTTTTTGTTAATACAAGGTCTTGTACAATGGGATAAAAGATATATCGATTAACATTGCTCATATTTTAAATTTAATGGTTATCAATAAACCCCTGATAGGGCCAGCTAGTTGTAGATATGAACTTACCTTGGCTTGTCCGTGTGACATCAGGTATGCAATCTGAATGAAAAATTTATATGGATTTAATAAAAGTGTAAAGTGAGAATTATTCTCAATGATTAGAAACACGATTTAGATACATTTAATAATGACCAGGGTAAGATCATCGTGGGGTGCTTGCTTACCACGGAACAAGGCAACACTTTTTAAAATGGCATCTTGAATTTCTTTACTCGAAAGGGTTGCATGTTCACACATAACCTGCATCAATCGGTCTTCACCATATTCATGTTGTTCACTATCCATAGTTTCTACCAGTCCGTCAGTAAATAACAGAAAAACATCACCTGTATTGATATTCAATTTCTCACATACCAGAGATTTTTCATATATTTCTGTACTTGCAAGCCCTATTCCTAATCCCGGTGGTACAATTGATTCACAATTTTGCGTTTTTACATCATATTTAAACATGGGCAAATGGCCCGAGCGGTAAAAATCCACAGAATCATTGCCATTCATGCACAAAAAGCTGGTGGTCACAAAAACCGATTTGGGCAGCACACCCTCTAACCGGTCGTTCAATTGCGACAAAAACTCGTGTGTACCTGTTGTTGATTTAAGACTATTGATGATTGTATGCACCTGTACCATATGAATAGCAGCACGCATCCCCTTGCCGGATATATCACCAATGACCGTTGTCAGTTTTTCCCCGTTTTGGATAAAATCTAAAAAATCTCCACCTACTTCACGGGCAGCTTCGGAGAAAAAAGAGATATCATATTGTTTTAAATTCGGAGGAGCTTCCGGAAGGAGTTGCATCTGAATGTCCCGGGCGATCTCGAGCTCATCTTTGGCCATGATCTTGCCCGCCATTTCAAACGCAAGCAAAAGGTTTAGTAAAACAAACCCGGCTAATACAGTAAGGTCATGATTTTCCAACAAGCCTGTAATAACCAAATAGACAGCGGGTATATAAATCCATCTGTTAGTAGGATTCATTTTCAAAATAAATCCCAAAAAAAGATTTTTAATTAAACTCAGTGTTTGAAAAAAACGGTTTCGTTTTTTATCAGGACTCGCATTTCCCTGGTTGTAGAATTGAAATACACTTGGGCCTTCCCGCTTGATCATGTACTCCATATCACGAAGGCTTATATCCGTAGTCAGGATATCAAAATACCGCTTGAGAGTCTTAAATCCATCAACTATTTTCATTGCAATTCCGCAATAATTACATATCTTTCAATGTTAATATATAATGAACCTGTTATAAATGCAAACGTAATATTTCAGCGCTTGTTTCATCCTGAAATAAAAAAATAGCATCTGTAAGGAGTTTTTATGGAGAGAAGAGACTTTATAAAATCGGGTTTAACCGGAAGCGCTGCTATTTCTTTGGCTACTTTGTTGAGTTGTACCGGTGATGCAGGGACAAAAAGCATCCCCAAACGACAACTTGGACGTACCGGCGAAATGCTCTCTGCAATTGGTTTTGGGGGCATACTGGTTATGGACGAAGAGCAAAACAATGCCAATAGCGCGGTTGCACAAGCTGTGGACCGCGGCATAAATTATTTTGATGTTGCCCCCTCTTATGGCAATGCCGAATTAAAACTGGGACCCGCATTAGAGCCTTTTCGTAAAAACGCTTTTCTTGCCTGCAAAACCAACAAGAGAGACAGAGCCGGCGCACAGGAAGAACTGGACCAGTCTCTGAAAAACATGCGCACCGACCATTTTGATCTGTACCAGCTGCACGCACTCTCTTCGATTGAGGATGTTGAGCAGGTATTTGGTCCTGATGGCGCTATGGAAGTATTTCACAAAGCCCAGCGAGATGGAAAAATCCGTTATGTGGGATTCTCGGCCCACAGCGAAGAAGCGGCCCTGTTGGCGATGGAAAAATATGATTTTGATACCATTCTCATGCCCATCAATTACGCCACATGGCTGCAGGGCAATTTTGCCCACAAGGCTGTTGCTAAAGCCAAAGAACGCAATATGGGAATTCTGGCCTTAAAAGGCTTGGCAGGCGGAAGGATTCAGGAAGGTGATGAAAAAATGTATGACAAGTGCTGGTACCATCCCATTTCCATTGAGGATGATCAGCTTGCAGATATTGCCCTGAGATTCACCTTTGCACAGGGTGTGACCGCGGCCATCCCGCCCGGTGAACCCTTGTTCTTTCCACGGGCACTGGATATAGCATCCAACATTACCCCACTCTCAGACAAAGAAATGGACATGCTGGCCCAGGCTGCCAAACAGGTAGAACCACTGTTCAGGACCGCTTGATCAAGCCAGCTAATTTTAGGATTATTTCTATAAACAAAAAGACTTGAATTCGTGACAGAGATGATCTCTGTCACGAGCAGATTGCAGTAAAATGGTTCAAACAAAAAAATCCCCCCAAACACGAATACTTGGAGGGATTTATCTATTTCTGATTACTGATTTCTAACAACTGAAAACTTAGATATTCAAATACGTATTCATATTTCCAATAGCTTCATCGATTTCTGCGGGACTCTTGAACCCGATTGAAACCGCATCCACGCAATCCAGTCCCATTACAAATTTCATGGCATCTTTGCGGAGCTGGGGATCTTTGAACTTGCCGTTACCAATGAGTTTCATACCGATTATGCCCTTGCCGCTGTCGTGCATTTTTTTAACATTTGCCACAATTGCATTCACATCCGGTTGTTCTCCCTGGGCCGCAACATCCATACTGGCTCCGACATGATTAATGCGCACCATACGCACATCGCCCCAATCGTCCAGCGTAGCGGTCTTTAACGGTAGTCTGCCATGGATCGAGACTCCTGGTGCTTTTACCAACTGTTTCTCTTTGGCTTCCATCAAAAAATCCATGATGTATTTCTGGGTATCGTCCCAATCGGGTGTGGTCACACAATGGATCAGCAGGGTATCAAAATAATCGGAATTCAATTGTTTACGATAGCGGTCCAGTTCTTTTTGCGGATTGGGAGATTTCCACCACGGCATTTTGGTCTGAATCTGAATTTTATCACGGTCAAAGCCTTTTAATGCAATGCCCAGCATATCATGCATGCCGGGATAGTTTTCCGCGGTATCGAAGAATGTTATTCCCTGATCATATGCATATTGTACCAGAGCATTAAAACCATCCTGTCCCAGTTGCCGTTGCACCTTGCCGTTTTGCGAACCGGTGCCCATGGCAAGTCTGCTGACCACTAATCCGGATTTACCCAAAGTTACTCTATCTGTGGCTGATCGTTTTTGCTTTTTATCTGCCGCGTGCGCCACATTGCTTAAACTGGCAGCACCGGCAGCACCCGCCGTTACCTTGATAAACTGGCGTCTTGAAATATCTTTATCATAAATTTTCATAGACACTCTCCATGGTATTAAATAGGTCCAACGTTCAATCAGGCAGCTTTGCGTTCTTTCATAACGTTATCATAAGCTTCCTGAATTTCTTTGAATTTCTCGGTCGCAAATTTTATAAATTCTTCAGGCATTCCCTTGGCAATAACAGCATCGGGGTGATATTCTTTCACCAGTTGCCGGTATTTCTTTTTAATTTCATCGTCTGTGTCATTTGGCGTTGCACCCAGAATTGCATAATATTTATTATTATCCTGAACATGCATACCCTTTATTCGTTCATATTCTGCCGTTCCAATATTGAAAATAATTGCGGCCCGTTGTAGCATCTGCTCTTCACTGGAATGAATATTTCCATCTGCTTTGGCTACACGTACCAGCAGTTCCAGCATACTGTAGAGCATTTGCCGGTCATTACGGAACAATCCGTAAAACTGCTGTGCAAAGGCATCAAACGTTTCGTTTGAATCTTTGGCAACATTAAATATCTTGACCGCCATGTCACGCGCGTCATTGTCAAAATTCAAATAGTTTTTTATATAATCATCAATAACATTAATTTCTTCACGCGTTACCTTGCCATCTGCTCTTGCAAGCTTGGCAAGCAGAGAAAATGTGGAAACAAAAAAGACAGCCTGACTTTTTTCCTGATCCGTAAATGATTGGCGCTGTTGTTGCCCGTCATAGGGTGAATAGGTCTGTGTTTTATCAAACTGGTGCCCCAACACTGCACCGAAAATAGCACCAAAAGGTCCACCTACCATAAACCCCAAAGATCCGCCAATGGCTTTGCCCAGCCAACCCATAATTTAAATTCCTTTCTTTTCAATAAAATACAAATTAGAACATACCGGGCATTTTATCAAGTCCTTTTTATTCGGATCTAACGAATTTAGCCAAAACCAGCCCGATGATAATATAAATAGTCAAATCATAAAAGAACATAACGGATACCCATGCTGCATTGTGATACCACCAAACGCCACCACCAATCCGGGTGAAAACGGATGCTGCCAGACCAATCAGTGCTACAAAACCAACCCGCTTACCATAACCAGACAACCGGGGAGCACTGAGTTTCAACAATACGGCAAGAAACGCAGCCAGGGACATATTTATCAAGAACCCAAATCCCATAAACGCACCCATATTTGACGGCTTACCATCACGAATAAAATGGATCATGGCAATGGGCCCTTCTTCATGCAGCTTTGCATGATGGGCCTGGTCCATATTGGGATTTGGGACGAAAAACGTTCCGTTTTCCGGCAAAGCATCTTTTAAAGCAGTTCGGAGCTTGTTATCATCTGGTTGAATATTGAACGCATTAGCACTCAACGGACCCATCCAGTAAAACGCGCCCCATGCAAAGGAAGCAATCGAAGCCAATACAACACCAATGATTATTCTTTTCATATTACCCTCCAGTTTATCATTTATTTCCAAACAATAAATGATAAAACAGGTGACTCTATTCAATTAATCCCATAAAAAAAGGGCAGTTGTTTATCCAAAACAACCGCCCTCTTGACTATAAAGGGATAATGGAGGGTATATTATTTCAACCATGCATATAAAAAAAAGTTCAATTAAATTCACAATTAAAAAAATAAAGGACAGCCACTGGGTAGGAGCGACTGTCCTTCTGCTATCAACCCGGGTAAAGGGGTTGTTTTATTTATAACGTATTACATGCAAAAAAGTTCAGAAAAAATACGCAAAATTTAAAAAAATAACCACTAAATTAAAAAAAATTTATAAAAACTTTTTTTCTAAAAATAGAATCAAAAAATTGTACAATAGCCAACATTAACTAAAAAAAAGGACAGCCGCTGGGTAGGGCAACTGTCCTTCTAATATTAACCTGGGTAAAGGTTGTTAAGAACTTAAACGTATAAGTAACTTTATTGTTCCAAGATTTTACATTTTCCCAACAAAAATGTAAAATAAATGGTAATAACAATCATTTAATTAGCCTTTGATTGAAAAATGATATTGATCAGCTTGAACCATTCTTTTGTATCTTTGGACATATCGCTGACTCGAGATACCCCCGGACCTCCACCCGATCCGCCTCCCATACCACCTCTGAGGGGGCCGCCCATACCACCACCAGGACCACCTTCGGGTCTGTCCTTGGATTTCATTACAACGCCGGAAATTTCCAAACCTACATAAAATTCTTTGGCAGCCAGATCAATTCCATTTTCGGATATCTTTGATGACGGAATTTTGAATTCAAAACATACACCTGTTTTATCCTGAGCACCTGCCGTAGCAACAAAGGGTTCTTCACTCCAACTTTTTTCCTGACCGGTTGTATTGTTTACAAAACGTGGAGTAATCAAATTCCAGGGAACATCCTGCATCATACCACCACCACGTGTCTCACCTGGGCGTGACTGATTTGTATTTAAATTACGCTCCATCTGCGGTCGTCGTCCCTGTTCTCCCATGGCTACCGGAGTTACAGGAGGATAGAACAACCCAAACGCTTCTTCCTTTTTCCCATCAGCACTCCACCAGATTCCACCACCGCCCATGGTAAACTTGTGGACCATGCTCTCATTGTTAAAGCTGATCATAACAAACACAAATGAATCGTTTTTAGCAAACGCAAATACGGTTTCATTGTCTTCATCGTATAACTGGGGAATTTTTTCCCAATCAGCGTTATTACCATTAATCGTGATTTTGCTGTTCAACTCGTAACACTCGTACGTTTTTGCCTTGCAACCCAAAAACATTACAAAGAGCAAAACAGTATAGAGCATAATCCATTTTGTTTTCATATTATTATCCTCGTATGATTACAAACCGGAAAGCAGAGGTTTGCACCTCTGCTCTATAAACTATTTAAAGTTTAGTGCATATGACCATAGGAATCATTGTTTTAATAAAAACAGAAATAAGGAGATTCTTATGGCAGATGTTAAAAATAATTATGGTTTAAAAAGACTCGAATCCAAGACAGCTAAAAACGCTATTGTCCAAAAACTGTCTCAGGATTTCAATTTGACTCCTATTATTGCCGAAGCTTACTATCAACAATTTGACCAATACTTTCAGGAACATTCCAACATTTCATTATCAGGAGGTGAAGTCGCTTATGAAGCTGTTGCCGCTGAAGAACCAGCCGGCAAACATATCAGATTAACCCGAAAGCTTACGGTCCGTCTCAAACTAATTGACTTTAATACAGATCTGCAAGCCCTGGCTAATTATGGCCTTGCCGGACTTAGACGACACCGGATCGCCCGTCTGACTCGACAAGCCTATGATCAGGGTGCTTTACTCAGCTATGAAGACCTGGCAATGCTTTTAACCACCAGTCCGGCCACTGTTAAACGTGACATTTATCATCTCCGTCATCACGGTATGTTTATCATGACACGAGGTATGAAACATGACATGGGTCCCGGACTGTCTCATAAAACCATCATTATTGATCTGTATCTTAAAGGTTATACCTTTTCAGAAATAGAACAAAAAACCAATCATTCTGAAACCAGCATCAAACGTTACCTCGCTGACTTTATGCAGATCGCCCTTTTATACAAGGAAAATTTCTCTCCGAACCAGATTCGACTCATTGCAAAGAAATCCGACCGCCTGGTGCGCGAGTATATCCAACTCTACCAAACCTATCTTCAACAAAACAATACGCGATTAAACGATCTGTTATCTCCTGCGGAACCTGGTGGCGACGCGAAAAAAAAATCCATTCCTCAACATCTATCAGGAGGCAAAGAAAATGAGTAAACCTTTGACTAAAGAACAAATTCAACTCAAAAAAATGAGACGACTTAAAGATAAAGATCTCAAGCAGTTACTACTGTACAACTTTTTGAATAGCTATGGCTATGACAAAGGAGCCATCACTGCCAATGCCATCATTGATGATATCCTTAAAATCATTGATGACTATTTCCTTGTCTCCTCTATTGATGATGACTTGCACCATATTCACTATGGGCAACTCGTCTGGATGGCTGTTCCTGTCGATGAATACCCCAAACGCGGAAAAAGTATTGCCGCTACCCGAATGAAACCCGTTGTCCTCTCTTTCATTACTGATCAGGATACTTCTCATATCGCGCATGGTTTTGATTCCAAAACTTTAAGGAAAAGACGCCTCAAACGTTGGGTTGATGAAGCTTTTGATCAAGGTGCTCTGCTTACTCAACTTGACCTGGCTATGTTACTCGGTGTCTGTGATGCCGTTGTCAGTAAATATGTAAATGAAATCCAAAAAGAAGGGCATCTCTTACCAACGCGTGGCAACATCCATGATCTTTCCGGCGCTATTACTCATAAACGCGAAATTATCACTCTGTATCTTGAGGGATATCTCACTCCCGAAATCGCTTTGAAAACCAAACACAGCAACGAAGCGGTTGACAGGTATATCAAAGATTACCATCGTGTTGAATTACTTTGGAAGCATGACATTAAAAACCTTGATCAAATCAGCCAGCTGGCAAGACTTTCCAAACGTGTCATACAACAATATGTTGATCTTTTGCCTGATAAAATTAAAAATCAAAGGAGTCAGTTGAATCTTTCAAAGAACAATTAGTTGCTTTTATATTTCCCTTTTATTACTTTCAGAATGACAGATCACCAAATTTATTAATGATCTGACGCTCCGTTGTATTTTTAGGGGGTTTTATAAATTTCTTTTTCTCCTCTGGTCATATGATACTATTTACGTTTAGGAAATATTTCCGGTAGGTTGTTTTTAAGATTAGAACATTTATTCATTTTTTCAGCTAACGAAAGGAGCTCGTAGGGCGACTGGAGTTAGCTGAAAAACAATGACAACCTAACCTATTAATTCCTTTTCAAATTTTCAAGTTTTCTTTTGTATTAAATCTGAATGATAATGATAAACCAGATCACGGTATTGTAATATTGTACTCCGTCCTAATCCGGTTATTCTTACCATTTCCATTAAATTAAAACCTTTTTCCAATAATGATTTTACGTTCTTGTAACTCTTTAAATACCGACTCGTTGATTCAATTGTGTGATTTGTAATCCGGGCGATATCCGGTTCGGGATATCCCTGCTCGTACAAATCTATAATTGCGGCTTTATGCGTCGGCTTACTGCCCTGATCCAGCATCATTCCTTTAGTCGGCAATATATCATCATGCGTTTCATGATAAATTGTCATATACCGACCAATAGTGTTTAATGAGCGATTCAACAATACACTGAGTTCTGCACCTGTCAACCAGCCGCCCTGTTCTGCCGCACTCTTGCATAACCGCGCCATTACTTTAATATCCCGTTCTGTTTGTTTTTCATAATTAGCACTGCCATCTTTTGGGGGATAAGAATAATGGCTTTTGATACGATTGTCAATATCCGCATCTGTTACCAACGGTAGCACAACTGTCTGAACCTCATAATCTTCCGCTTTTGTGCCATAGCTTGGCTTTCGGTTTGTCGCTTTGGTTGTCCGCCAGATAATCTGACCAAAACTTTTCTTTTCCAGCTCTGGATAAAATTCATTTTGCAATGCGACAATATCTTCCGCAATCATCCGGATGACTTTGTGGCTTCCCAGCATTTTATAATTTTCTTCCAGTAATCGAATAATCGCATTTTGAAAGCTACGCTTAGCTATTGATTCATAACGATTTAAAGGCTTAGTCTTCATCGATCCCCTCCTTGGTTTGTTTTTTTTTCGAGGGGTATAACACCTTTAATTGCTCCAATAACTCTACATAGATCGGCGGCCATTTGTCACCCTGTTTATGATGCTCAAAAATATCCAGGTACTCACGGGTCAAACGCTCACTTTGGCCTAATAACCGACTGATCTCTTTGATATCCTGCATACCATGATTCAGTAATAACAACAGCCTGCCAAAGCTGCACACATATCGTTTTATTGAAAACGCGCTATGACGACTTTTACGAATAATTGCATCGTATGTGTCTCCCTGCAAATACAGTTCAATAATGTGGCTTTTGTGTGACAAGCTCCGACCGATGTCATGGTCTGTTCCGCGCGTGTGAATAAAGTTGCCATCAGTCTGCAAAGACTTTATATCCTGGCGTACAGTGCGGCTCGTAACCTGGAGGATCCGGGCCAAATCCTCTTGTGTCAAAGAACCTTCCTGATCCCAGGCTTCTTCGGTCAATCGTAAGACCTTTAACTGGCGCAGTGCCTTGGGACCGCTTTCTTTTAATACATTTAAATCTTCTACACCGGCATCCAGTGTTAACTCTACTTCTTTCAATTCCTGCTCACCCAGGGGCTTGCCATGTTTTGCCTTGGTGGATGCGCAGATATATTTTATTTTACCAACTGTCTGGGGAACCTCGCCAAATAAACACTGCTTGGCTAAATCCAATATCCCTTTACTTTCTGCCGGTGATAATTCAAATTCTTTTCGTAAAGAATTGATGAATACTTGCTCGGGTGTTTTTTCTAATATCCTGTCATACAAACTACTACGAGTATTGTACATTTGTCCTCCGGTAAGTTTTAAAATCTTTGTTTGACTTCCGGTTACTTCTAGTAAATACTATATGAAATAACCGCCTTTTTTCCAAAACCTACCGGAAAATTTTCCTTATTTCATTAATAACATGCTTTCAGTTAATGTTTCATCATCGGCATTTATTTTAAAAAAATACATACCCGAAGGCGCGGTATCCCCATTTCCCAGCGTTCCGTTCCATTGTACCTGACAGGTCCCTTCATTACGATACTCATCCATCAAGGTATTTACCAGCTGGCCTTTAACATTATAAACAGACACTCTTACTCTAGCGGCTTTACCCAGCTCAAAACTGATCCGGGTTTCAGGATTAAAAGGATTGGGGAAATTGCTTGCAGCCAGGATTGTACTTCCATAATTGTTTTGAGTTTCGACTTTCGAATCACCGGATTCGGAACTGTCACCCATTTCTATCCCAAACGATTCCAACATACTCTTGACTGCGTCCTGAATTACTTTACGTTCAGCTCCCTGCTCATGCATGTCTTTGACCAGCTCGTGTACCTGTTTGCGTTGATCCGCTGTCAAGCCCTTCATAGCTTCATGAATGTTCTGATCTGGTTTCTCAGGGATCTCTATACCCCACTCTTCCAGTTTAGACTCTACTGCCTCGTGAACCTCGTCACGACTACTGCCGGCATCTCTCATGCTACTGATCATGGTCTCCAGCTCTGTTTGCTGTTCATCGGTCAACAAATCTTTAAAAGGCATTCCGTGTTTACCGGGACCGCCATATCTTCCCCCTTCCGGAGGTTCCAGGCGTTCAATACCCCACTCGTCCAGCTTGGCGTCCACAGCTTTACGAACCACCTCACGGTCACTGCCCGCCTCGCGCAGGGTTTTAACGAGCGTCTCCAGTTCGGCACGCTGTTCTTCTGTCAGATCCGCAAAAGGACCACCATGCATACCATGTCCACCACCTTTAGGGGGTTCCGGGCGCTCAACACCCCACTCGTCCAATTTGGCGTCCACAGCTTTACGAACCGCCTCACGGTCACTGCCCGCTTCTCGCAGGGTTTCAACAAGTGATTGTATTTCCGCTAACTGATCTTTTGTGAGCAATTCAAAAAATGATGCGTGCATTCCTTTATCATCGTGATGCCCCATTCCATTACCGGGTTGAGCCAATAGAATTTCTTCCCCAAAAAATAAAAGCCCGAACAAAAATATTATCGTAACCGCCGTGTTGATAAAAGCTCTTTTCTTCATGATTTTCTCCTTTGGTAAATGATTTGATTATTCTCCTTTATTACCTGTTACGAAAATTAGACAATCCCAAATCCGGTAACATTCCCAAAAGAGGTTACATGCATTGCAATTAATTCAATATACCTATTTATCAAGATATACAAGAGGTTAGGGCCATAACGAAGAAAAACGGAACTATTTTTTTTAATAAAAAAAAGGTGTTCCGAATTATCGAACCACCTTTTTAAATTTGTATATACGCTTATTGAGGAGCTTGAGGGGGCTGCGGACGCATGCCATCACCTCCATGCGGGGGCATATCATTAGGCCCCGGAGGTCTGCGATCTTTCCAGTCTTTTCCCTCATGTGGACCGGGAAAAGGTCTGTCGCCGGGGGGAGGACCAAACTTGTCCGGACCGCCCCAACGGTCCATACGTTCACGCCGCTCAATCAATCGCTGCCATTGTTCCTCAGATAAAATTGGTTTTAGATCATTTTGCAACGAATCTATAATAACTGCTATCTCGTCTTTATTTTTTTCATGCAATTCTTTAAAACGGGGTAAATATTTATCCAGCACCTGCATAATAGAATCGCGTTGTGCTTCGGAATGGGGCTGAATAATACGCTCATGCAGTCCCATAAACATTTCACGCTCTCTGAAATCTTTGAATTGCACCATCCTCTGATTTTTATAAAAGTTCATTCCCAGGGCGCCAATCATTATCCCCAAAAGCAGTGTCACTAACAGTATTAATGAAGATTTGGTCTGTACGGTCATAGTATATCCTCCATTGAGGAAATAAATGCGGAAACCAGCACATCATCCAATGACATTTCAGATACATTCTTCGTTGCAGTTGTTGTTGTAGATGGATTATTTACAATCAACTGAGCCGAAGCAAGCACCACAATTGCTATAGCACCGGCAATGGCAACTTTGCGAAAAATATGCAAAAGAGAATCAAAAAACTCCATTTCACTGGTGGGTTGCCGCGCACTTTTGGTTGTTATCCGGTTCATGACCCGTTCAGCAAACATGGGCCGAAAAGACTCTTCTGCCCCTGCTGATAAAAGATTTCGCATGCTTTCAAGCTGTTCTTTTTCCTGGCGAAGCTCTTCTGACTGTTCCAGGGCCTGGTCCAGTTCCTGCTGTTCCTTCACTGACAGGATCTGATCAAAAGATCGTATTAACAGTTCCTGCATTTTCTTCATTCTTGCTCTCCCATTAAGGGTTCGAGTATTTTTTTTAACTTTAATTGCGCACGGGCCAACCGTGACAGTACGGTTCCCTCGGGAATATTCAGCATTGCTGCTGACTCTTTTGTGGAATATCCCTGTACAAGCCGCAGTACAATAACTGATCTAAAATCCGGTTCCAGCTTTTGTAAAGCCTTGTTGATCACTGTTTTGGTGTCACCTGCATCAGGATTTATGCTGTCATCTGTCATGTCATGCACTGAATCTGTAGATTTGGGAAACACCTGAAACCGGCGTTTTCTCCTTTTCAATTCATTCAATGACAAATTAATGGCGATCCGTGTCAAATACGTTCCCAATTCCGCATCGCCACGAAAATCATGCATGGCTTTGTAGAACCGGATAAACGTTTCCTGGCCTACGTCATCTGCTTCAGGGCATCGTCCCAACATTCCCACTACGGTCGCAGCTACACGGGACTCGTACCTCCTAACCAGCTCGTTAAAAGAATCACCACTTTCCTCGCGCGCCTCACGCAATAATTGTGCGTCAGTCTTTTCTATAACTCGCCCTTTAACATTTAGACAACCGGAATCCGGTATTATTCCCAATTTTGCAGTATTTTTTATTATCCAATCAAAATCCCTAAAATACTACAATATATCTTTCAAAATAGCAATTAATACAATACAAATCAACTTGGTGTTACTGTTATAATGCTTTACATATCGAAAAGTTCTTTAAATCACTCATATTTTTGATTATATTTTTAAATAAATCCTATGCTATGGTGTATCTAAATTAACCCTGATAATTAAAAAATAGTGGGGGCTTGTGAAATACAAAGCTATAATTATATCTACGTTGCTGGGAACAGTTTTTTGCGGATTGTTTGCTATCCTGATTTTAGGGACAGGATTCAACAATCCTCAGCATCCTTTATTTTATTTGTTGCTGCTGGGATTTTCCGGTTCGGCTTCGCTGGCTTTGATCAAACAAAACCAGTTACGCAATGCAACCTATTTGAATCTATTTATTCTGATCACACTGGGATTACTGACACAAATGCACAATCCTGTTGCCTATTTTGTATTATGGGGATATTTCATTGCCCTTTTCATTTCTATTATTATTTATAATAAAATCACCATCCAAAACACGATATTGAGCATATTGACATTGACTGTTCTTGCATCGCTATTATTTTTCATCTCCAGCCTGGTGCATCATCTTTTCTATATGGATTTATTTACCTGGAAAGGGATTCTGGTCAATGTACCGTTGGGTGCCATACTTGGGTTTGGAATAGGGTTGGGAGATGCCGCTGCATTAAAATGGATTCGAAACGCATGATCTAAATTCACACTGGAGGGGAAACGCATGCTGGTACATCAACCCAAACCGGGACAGCCGTATAATATCAGAGATTATGGCTCGGTAGATTCATTCATCGAAAGGTGGGCTGTTCGTAAAAAGAAATATCGCTATCTGAACCGGATCAGGCACAATCTCTGGATCTTTTTCTTTTTATCATTTGCCTGTCGGTTGGGCAGTATTGCCTTTTTCGGTATACAACCCACAGCAGAGACACCAGGCCTCATGTGTATCCTGCCAAAAGCATCAAGCGCGCAATGGCATACAATAACTGACAATAATCCCAAAATCTGGATGGATCGGGCTGGCAACATGACGCTTGACGCCAGTTTTCATACATTTGACACACTTGGAGACGGCTTGCAAGAGTATGCCGGTAAAAGCGACCGGGCGTTTTTAACCATTGATCGCAATGTAAGGATGGAGCAGGTCTATCAGGTGATTGCCATTCTGAACCAGACAGGATTTAATGATATTGTTTATATAACCAATCCGAACAGTTCAACAGCCAGATAAAAAAGGAATATGAGGGCAGGGTTATGCTGTTTCATCAAATAAAACCACGACAGCTTTATAATGTACAGGAATATTTTGCCAGTCGCTCTATTCTGGAAAAATGGCATGCTCGTAAACGTTCTCTAAAATACATTTACAGAATGCAGCACAATATGCAGGTGCTTGTATTTTTATCGTTTGTTCTTGTTTTAGGCCATTCGTATCTTGTTTTGGTTCCCAGGGAACCGATATATGTTAATCTACCAAAAGCGAAAACGGCCAGAGCTTATAAAATACCCAAGACTTGTCCGCATATATTTTACGACAGGAGTGGAAATATTGTTTTAAACTCGAGATTTGAAACATACGAATCACTAGGAGAACATTTGGCCCCCTATACCGAAAAAACGGAACGTGTATATTTATCCATAGACAGTCAGCTTGGTATGGTTCATGTCAATGCACTTTTATCTGTTATTAAAGATTCAGGATTCACCAGAATCACATTTTTAACAAAATAGGCCAGTAGTACAAAACCGGATTTATCTCATGAAACCTCTATTGATCATCAAAGCAGGCAGCACCATAGCTAAAATTGTGGCAAACCGGGGGGATTTTGAAGAGCATATCCTCTCGGCAATGGAACTCCCTCATGACAGCGCCAAAGTCATTGATATCAGTCAGGGCCAAAAACTGCCTGACCATAGCAATGTATCAGGAGTGGTGATCTGCGGATCTCATTACATGGTTACCGATGATTATCCCTGGTTGCACGAAGCCGCTATCTGGTTAAGGGCATCGGCAAATCTGATGCTGCCGGTGCTGGGTATCTGCTGGGGACACCAGCTACTAAACATGGCACTGGGAGGAAAATCCGGTGACAACCCCAACGGACGAGAGTTTGGCACTTTTAGCGTTAGCCTGAATGAAGAAGCGCAGACCGACCCCCTGTTGGGCGGATTGGGTGAATCCATATTGGGACAAATGACCCATACCCAGTGCGCGTTAAAGCTTGCTGACGGAGCGGTACATCTTGCCAATAGCGATATGGACCCGAATCAGGCTTTCAGGTACAACAATCACATGTGGGGCTTACAATTCCATCCCGAGTTTGATGTGGAAATTACGCACGCCTATATTGATCTGGTTAGACGTTACCTTTCAAAAGAGGGTCAGGATCCCGAAATATTGAAAAACAGTTGTGCGGAAACCCCTATCGGCAAGATCATCTTGCAGCGTTTTCGCAATCTGTTATGGATTGGGTATTAATAAAAATTGCTCTGGTGTCAAAAGTTTGTGGATGAATTGGTACTGCTGAATTGCAATTGCCCACGAAACACACGAAAAAAATTGGTTAATTACTTTCTACTGCATTAACCCTGAGAATGGTAGAAGAATTTGCCGGCAGGTCAATGCTGAATTGCTCACAGCTATCTGATATCACTTTGTTTTGCAGGGGGGCCTTAACACTGGCGGTAAACGGCAACCGAATTTCCCGCTCACCTCCCGCAATGGTATGCACACTCAGCCAGCCATTACCGGCGTACAGCACATCCTCACTATACAGATAACTATGCACCCCGGCTTGCTTTATCCATTGCCTGAGCGTCTCCGGAGTAAAACGCACCCTTTCCATTACCGGCCCTGGCTCCGGTGCCAATACACGAGTGGTGGTTGTATTTGTCCAGATGACCATGGCATCCCGTTCCGAAAACGATATCCTTTCCTGCGCTGAAAGCTCCGGAACACCCAGCAGCCAAATAAGCCGATATTGGGATTTCGGCAGGCGGTCCCAATCGGATATTAAATACAGATCATAAGGCGCCCCGGTTTTGCCCAATGCAGATCGATTAGCCAAAATCTCTCCCGCCAGCTTGCCGTAACTGGCATCATAGAACGCCAACTCTTCATCCACCAGCACACAAATCTGAGATTGCAGGTGGGTATCCGGCTCCGCGGCGGTCATTTGCCACAGCGTTTGCGTATCTTTTAATACCTGCAATAATTCTGGACTGTCGAACCAGCCGCCCCACATGTCGAACCACCATCCGCCGTAATTGTATGCCAGCATGCGGGTGCTGTTTTTTCTAAGCAGCGCAACGGATTCGTCAACACCCGCGGGACCGATCCACACACCGCTCTCATATTGTCCTGCCGGAGCGACCTCGGGTTTACGATCTTTTAGCAATCCGGTTTTGAATGTGCGCGTATCATTTTCTGCCAGCCACAGTTTGCCGTGCAACTGGACGGATTGTACCGCGCTCATGGGCGGCCAGTCTTCTCCCATGACCCGGTCATAGACATTGGGACTCGAGAGAAAATCCAGGTCCTCACAGTCCAGTAATTTGCTCATGGGACCATGACCGCGTCGCGCGTCTGTTACAAAATACTGATAGCCGTAAAACGCACCGGTAAGCAGCTCTCCATTGCTGAATTCTTTGACAAGCTGACAAAAATAAATGATATTGTCAACCAGGGTCTGGGTGTGAAACCGAAACGTATCCAGCACGCGCTGTTCAGTCTCTGGATTGCGCCAACGCTCCTCGCGCACCCGACCACTGATATCCGCAGGGATTGCGGACCTAAAATCAACTGTATCATTTTTCCAGGATTTTTGCAGCGAGTCCGGACTGCCGTATTTCTCCCGCAGCCACAACCGGAACATTACTGCAACCGAAGGATTTACATCCTCATAATAGTCGTTAATATGATAAAACCACTCTTCGGTGCCGCCCGCGGCGAGATGAATACCCACAAGATTATCCCAATAATCCGATGCCAACAGCCAGTGAACAATCTCCCGCAGGACTTTGCCGGTAGCATTTCGCCATTGATCAGAGGCAAAGCACTGCCGGAAGGTACTGCCATCCGGTAACTGCCTGCACGCCTCGGGATGCGCAGTCTCCCACCACGCTGGTGGATCGAGATGTAAGCGAATGATCACCATAGCCTTGGGATCTGCCTCTAGCACCTTTTTAAAATCAGTAATAATGCTGGAATAATCCATTGTATATGCAGCCTGCCATATCGCCGGACGAAAAGGACCAATCCCGGATTTGGTATTGATACCCCGGTCACCCAGGTACGCCGGAAAGCAGTAGAGATGAATACCCGCTTCCGCGGCCTGTTTGTAATACTCTGTCTCGCCAAAATAAGACATGTACGCGAACGGCGGATACGGTTCCCCATCCACATACAGTGCGGGCGCACCGTTGTACGGTTTTACCTCAACTTTGCGCGGGTTGGCATGTGCAAGGGTGATCAGCAGCAGGAGTAGAATTGTAATTCGGAATCTCATGAATATATGTACGGTTTTGCGGGGATATTTGCAAACAAAAAAAATTAACCACTGAGACAGAGGGATTATTCAAAATCCATTTGAATTGCAAATAGGCATAATATGCAGCCAGAGTTAAAAACCACCCACCCTAAGGTTATGAACCTTGGGTGGATTTTATATCTCCCATTTTTAATTTGATTCAATTTTTATTAATCTTTTCACTTAATATTCAACGACTATTTTTGCAATTTCCAAATATACTTTCCCTGTTTATCAATATAACCTCTTTTATTATTAATTCTGACACTTGCAATTCCATCAATAAAATTTCCACAGTCTCCAAATAAATAGAACTGAGGTTCAACAATAATATTACCATTTCTATCAATAAAACCCCACATATCATTAATTTTCACAGTTGCCGCTCCATCCTGAAATTCCCAAGCAGATTCAAATTGGGGCTGTATTATCATATTATCGGATTTATCAATAAACCCCCATTTATCATCAAGACTTACTGGGGCTAAACCTTCCTGAAAACTCCAAGCTGCATCATATTTACATGGAATAACAATCTTTCCGGCATGATTAATAAAACCCCATTTTTCATTTAACTTTATAGCAGCCAAACTATCTGAAAAACTTAGATTATTTTCATACATTGCTTCAGTTAATAATTCCCCTGTAGATTTAATAAAACCGCATTTTCCGTCATTTTCAAAAGCAGAAATTCCTTCATTAAAATCCCAAATCATTTCAAACTGTGGTTCCATAATAATTCTATCCAAACAAATAAATCCCCACTTAGTTTTAGAAAATAAAAACCTTTTCTCTTTTATCATAAATGGTGCACAACCACATTCAGATAACTCATACGCATCATCAAATAGAGCATCAATCAAAATATTTCCTTTTGTATCAATATATCCCCATTTTCCATCTTTTCTGAAAGTAGTAATATTGAATTTTACAAAACTACTTATTTCATCATATATTGGTTGAATAACAAATTCTCCATTAAAGTTAATCGCACCATACTTTTTATTAATTTTAACAATTGCTATTTGGTCATTAAATTCACTTGCATCTTGGTATTGTGGCTCAATTACCATATCTCCATTTCTATTTATATAACCAAACTTTTTATCCAAAACAACAGGGATTAATTTTTGTTCCACTTCCTCAACAACAGGGGAAACCCAATCAAATACCGGTTCAATCTGTACTGTTCCAAATTTATCAATAAATCCCCATTTATCATTCACTATAATTGGGTATAAATGATTAAAATCACTTGGGAATATATTTGTTACCATTAAAATTACTCCAATAAATATTTTCCGAATCATTCTGCACCTTTTTCTTCATTAGTTTATTAAATTCTATTTATGGTATTGGTTTCATCTCTCAAAAGAATCTTTATCATTAATAGAGTCATTAAACTTTCCCATAAACATGAAATTCCATTCTTTTCCCTATTAACCATCCTTATACTAAGCCTATCCGCCCACCTGCGGACAATTTTTGTTGTTCTAATCTCTGTATCCTCCGTGGTTATTAACTTTTGGACTGCGATTAATAACTTAACCAACATACATAAAGATCATTCCGTATCATTAAAATTCAAATTCTCCTCTACCTGCGTACTGTCTCGCAGGGACTTGGCGGTTTCCGAGAGTTCTTCATATATATTGGTAAGCACGGGATCGTCCTTGAGCTCGTTCAACTTGCGTATATCCTCAATACGGAACACCATATTACCGGAATAAACATCATCCGCGTATAGCTCAAGCTTGTCGTCATTGTTCCAGTACCGGACCTTGTTGAGTTTAAAAAATCCTTTTGTAATCAGGTTATTGGCTATTTTGTTATACAGCTTTTTGTTCATTTCACCATAATAATAATTAAACTGGAACCCATCATTACTCTCGTAACGAAGCGTCAAAAACACCCACACCCCATCCGATTTTGCGGTTTTGGTATTTTCCAAATCACATCCCCACAGCAGTGTCAACAGAATAACCATCAGCAGTGGTAGTAACAGTCCGGCCTTTTGAGTCATGTTCATATTCAATTCCCTTATAAATTATTTGTTTTACTCAAGAATAAACTGACAACGTGGTTACAATCATCGATATTAAATTGTTAAATACATGTCCTGCAATGGCGGGCCAGATAGAATGATACCGTACCCGTGAATACCCCAAAACCAGTCCAAAACAGAGCAAATACACCTTAACGCCCAGAGTATATTGAGAATGCGACAATGCCCAAACCAGCGATACCAGAATAACCGCCCAATGGGTGCCCAGCCTGGAATGCGCAAGCCCGGATTGAAAAAATCCTCTAAACAATACCTCTTCCAGAAACGGCGCCACAATGGCAAACCCAAACCAGATAAACACAACAGAGCCGTTAGACTGTACAACGTCTTTCATAAATTCCGCGTTCTGCCCACCCATTATATCCGGGCCAGCAACACTCACAAAGGTTATTAAGGCAATAATGATTAAAAGCGTCTCACCAATAGCTTGCATACCGGGCCATTTCAAACCAATATAGGTTTTAAAATCCACACCCTTACGCAAATCAATAATGAGGTACAGGGCTACCAGTACCAATATTGCACTGTAAAACGTAATTTGGGCAATAAAATATCCATCGGATACCAGTTGTAGAAAAAACGTTCCAATGTTTAGATCTGTCAATTCATATGAACTTTTGACAACGGAAATTATCCCCAAAACTACGGTTACAATCACAGAAACAATCTGAAACAAAACCAATACCGCTATTGTTTTAAAAACCCCCAAATAGGGTTTGGGATTGCGTACTGCAGCGTTTGTTCTCATTTACCCGGAATCCCCATAACTATATAGAATTGATATGCAAATTAAACCATTCAGTTCCAACCATGAATTCAAGTTCTTTTCATGCTTTTTTGTGTGTTTCGTGGTCCTTTTTTATGACCCTGGTAACATAATATTAAATCCAATAACCAATTAACCATTGAAATAATGAATAGCTGATACCAGAACAAAAGATGTCAAATTCATAAACACATGTCCCGCAATGGGCGGCCAGATAGAATTGTACCGGATCTTGTAATACCCAAAAAACAATCCGATAAAAAACAAAAAGAATTTGGCCTCCAGACCATACTGTGTATGAATCAACGCCCAGATTAGAGACGATAAAACAATCGCCCAGTGCACACTCAATTTGGAATGGACCAGGCTTTCTAAAAAGAATCCTCTAAACAGTATTTCCTCAAACACGGGCGCTGCCACAACAATTGTGAACCAGAAAAACAATTTTGGGCCATCAGATTGTACAAATATCAGCATAAAATCATCAACTTTGAGGTGCGTCAATCGGCTTGAAACCGGAACAACCATGACTACCTTCAAAGCCAAGATTATCAGTACCGTCTCAAAAATTACTTTTAGACTGACCTTGTTGAATCCAATGTACGTCTTGAAATCCACGCCCCGTCTATATTGAATAATAATATATAAAAGTGTCAGTGAGAGAATGGCATTGTAAAACGTACTTTCGGCAAGAAAATACCCATTTGTGTTGAGCTGCTGCTCAAATGCTTTGGCATCAATGTCTGAAATTTCGATGTTGCTATTCATAATAGCAAGCACACTCATAATAATGCCAATGACAAAGGTAACACCCTGCAACAAAACCAGAACCAGAATAGATTTAAAAATCCCCAGATACGGTTCAAAAGGTTCGGGTTCAACATCCAAACTCAACTCATTGTCGTCATACTCGTTTTCAAGATAATCCTGTTCCAGATCCATGCGATCCCCTGAATCCCCATTGATTACAGTTGATATATCTATAATTAAGCCAATACCGAACAAACAATCAAGTAATTTTTTGTTTCTTTAACCTCTGGGAGGTACTTAACCCAAACCAATATTTCCTCAGTAAGGCTATTCCGGAAACCACTCCATCAACGCCTTGACCACCAGATCGTGTCCATTGCGATTGGGATGGTTTACCTGAGACATGAGATCGTCCAGTTGCCCGCCATTTTGAACATACTCTTTAAACGCAGCATAACTATCTACCAGCCCAACATGGTATTTCTCCGCCAATCCCCGCACCTGCTCAGCATGCTGATTCAATGGATCGTATGCATCATCCATATCTGAACCTTTGTCTGCTGTGGGTGTCAACAAAATCACCTTGATGTTCTGTGCTTGCGCGTTGGTAATCATAGTCTGCCAGGCTACCCTGGCTTTTTCCAGCCCCATACCCCTGTCATTCAAAGCATAATCAATTGTAATAATATCCGGATGATGTGTCAGCACATCCTGTTCAAAACGGTTGGCCCCGCTTTCAGATGTTTCACCGCCTATGCCGGTTACTATAACATTGATTACCGCAAAGGGATAGATTTCCTTTAACGCCCTATGCCAAAGATGCGGATAGGCGTCAAACGTATCTACAAAGGGAGTTTCAAAATAACCGGCAGGCACACTGTGACCATGACAAACAATCGTTATGGTACGGTTATCCGGCCATTTGACCTGCATTAAAGAATCCATCTCTGCAAAATAAACGGACTTTTCCGCAACGCCGCCGATTTGACTCTCTTCAGCAAGGCAGTAATAGGACACGGATAAAAC
Organism: bacterium; assembly: GCA_963693055.1. GTDB lineage: Bacteria > Zhuqueibacterota > Zhuqueibacteria > Residuimicrobiales > Krinioviventaceae. The sequence goes on along the minus strand of OY843751.1, from coordinate 495,740 downwards.
CAGCAACGCACAAACGATTGCGATATGATTTTTCATTTCATTTTCCCGGATTTGAATTATTTTTTGAATATAATTGTTTTCTCTACAAAATGAAATGATTTTGAATTGTTCATCCTCATCCAATCCTCCCGAGGGACAAAAAACCCTCGTCCCTTCGATACGTTCTCCGCCTACCAACGTTATACCCTTGGATAAACTCAGGGAAAGCCCATGGGCTAATCTATTTTTTACAATTCAATCTTTGCAATCGACGAAAATTTCCGTATATTATTATCTTTGCGTTTTCAGGAGAAATAAGGAGTTACATGTCAACACCATTCCATGCGAAATTTTTCGCGCACGAATTATCACTACAACACAACGCGGGCAGCATCCAGAAACTTACCCACTCGCTTTTCGATGCCTGCATCGACTTGAACCCGCACCAGATTGAAGCGGCGCTGTTTGGTATGCGCTCTCCCCTGGCCAAAGGTGCTATTCTGGCGGATGAGGTGGGGCTGGGTAAAACCATCGAGGCCGGACTTTTATTATGCCAACTCTGGGCGGAACGAAAACGCAAACTATTGATCATTAGTCCCGCTGCCCTGCGTAAACAATGGAGCATCGAACTGATGGAAAAGTTCCATCTTCCCAATATGGTTCTCGATGCCCGCTCCTACAAACAGATCAAGGCCAAAGGTAACCCCAATCCCTTTGATAACGATGTAATCGTAATCGCATCCGTGCACTTTGCCAGCCGATATGGTGTAAAACTGCGTACAATCGACTGGGACATGGTGGTTATTGACGAGGCCCACAAGCTTCGCAATGTCTATAAACCCAAAAACAAAATGGCGCATGAACTGCGCTGGGCACTTGATGGTAAAAACAAGGTACTACTAACAGCAACTCCATTACAGAATTCACTCATGGAACTGTATGGACTTTCAACATTTATTGACGAGCATATTTTTGGCGATCCCGAAGCTTTTCGTGCCCAGTTTATTAACAAGGCCGGCGGCAGCGAAGAACTTGCTGTTCGTCTGGAACGGTTCTGCAAACGTACCCTGCGTAACCAGGTAACAGAGTACATCCGCTATACCAAGCGCAGAACGCTCACCCTGCCGTACGAACCCACGGACAATGAGCACCAGCTCTATGACCATATATCTGAATTTATCGCGCGTGAAGACACCTACTCGATCCCTCATGCCCAGCGGCATTTAATGACCCTGGTTTTGCGCAAAATCTTGGCGTCTTCCATCTATGCAATCTCGGGTACTCTGGGATTAATGAGGAACCGCCTGAAAGCATTGCTGGCCGGCGAAACCATCAAAGACTCGGAATGGCTTGACCAGATGTTTGTAAACGACGATCTGGAAGAAGACATTCTGGACGAAGCCGGCGCAAAACGCAATGGCGGCAAAAAACTGGAATTTGATCCTGTTAAAATTGCGGACGAGATCAAAGAGCTCGACTCTCTAATTATTTACGCCAACAGTCTCGCTACCGACACCAAGGCCAAAACCTTACTGCAAGCGCTGGATACCGGATTCAAAGAACTTGCCAAAATGAAAGCATTGCGTAAAGCCATTATCTTTACAGAATCCCGACGCACGCAGGAATACCTGGTACAGTTTCTGTCTGAAAACGGATTTAAAGACAAGATCATTCTCTTCAACGGGACCAACAATGACGAAATCTCTAACAAAGTCTATAAAGAATGGCTGGAAAAAAACAAAGATTCAGGTCGTGTAGCCGGTTCACGGGCTGTGGATATGCGCACCGCCATTGTAGAATATTTTCGCGATCACGGGGAGATCATGATCGCTACTGAAGCGGCTGCTGAAGGTATTAACCTGCAATTCTGCTCACTGCTCATTAATTACGATCTGCCCTGGAATCCCCAGCGTATAGAACAGCGTATTGGTCGCTGTCACCGTTACGGTCAAAAATTTGATGTCGTTGTAGTAAATTTTCTCAACAAACGTAACGAAACCGATTGCCGGGTATACGAATTACTGGATAAAAAATTCAGCTTGTTTGAAGGTGTTTTTGGTGCGTCAGATGAAGTTTTAGGTAACATAGATTCGGGGGTTGACTTTGAAAGACGCATACACAAAATATATGAATCCTGCCGCAGTACCGAAGAGATTGAAGAGGCCTTTTCCCAGTTGCGACTGGAACTGGACGAACTGATCCAGGACAAGATGGCCGATACCCGTCGCACCCTGCTGGAGCATTTTGACGAAGAGGTCCATGCCCGTTTTAAAATGCAATTGGAAAACGCACGGGAACAATTGGACAGATATGGCTCATATTTCTGGGATTTGAGCAAATTCATTTTAAACCAGAACGCCCGTTTTTTTGATGACTCTTTAAAATTTAACCTGTCCAAATCCCCATTGGAATCGGTTAAACCAGGCAACTACCAAATGATCTCCAAAACCCGCAGCAATACCAGCGGCGAGTTTTTGTATCGTTTGTCACATCCGTTGGGTGAATTTGTCCTGGCCGCGGGTAAAAACGGCGAGACTCCCCCTTCACAATTATACTTTGACATTACCAACCATCCGAAAAAAATCTCGGTAATTGAGCGACTCAGAGGCAAATCCGGCTGGATAGCACTGCACCTGTTGCAGGTACAATCCTTTGAACCGGAGGAATACCTCATCTGGACGGGTTTGACCGAAGCGGGCAAAACCATTGATCCTGATATTTGTGAAAAATTCTTTCAATTAAGGGCCGCATCATCACGATTAAAAGAGATCCCGCCCGAGGTTAAGCGCCACATTGATATAAGCGCGCGTGACTCTATTCAGAAAAAAGTCAGAGAATCTGTCAATCTCAACAACAGCTTTTTCGCGCAGGAATGCGACAAGCTTGATTCCTGGGCCGATGATATGGTCATTGGTGCAGAACGTGCACTCAAAGATATAAAGGCGAAAATCAAATCCCTGAGTCGCGAATCGCGTATGACCCAGGACACACTGCGCCAACACCAATTACAGGTAGAGATCAAAAGTCAGGAAATTGAAAAACGGGTGAAAAGACAGCATCTGTTTGATGTGGAAGATGAAATTATGGCCAAACGCGACAAGTTGATCGAAAAGATCCATCAGCGCATGCACCATGAATTCGAATCCAAAGAACTGTTCCTCATCAGATGGACGGTGATCTAGTTTACAACACCTCTTCAAGCGAATCAATTGTCAAGTCAGCTTGTGCCAGCTTGTTCACATTATAGGGATGGTTCAAGGCAATGCACACACCGCAGCCCGCGTCTTTGGCAGCAGTGATCCCCGTTGCGGTATCCTCAAATACCAGGCAATCAGATGCAATTGCGCCCGTACCTTTAATGGCTTTTAAATAGGGCTCCGGGTGCGGTTTGCGATGATTCACATCATCTGCCGTAATAACGACATTGAAAATTTCATCCATTGAAGCATATTCCGGATGGTTTACTAATATCCGTTCAAACATATATTGTGCTTCATCACGGGTAGATGAAGTGCATAAAGCGATACTGACTCGATTTTCCTTTAAATACTTTACAATTTCAAAAAAGCCGGGCCGGGCATCTGCGCCATAATTCTCCAACCGATCTTCAAATGCTTTACGTAATCTCTTTACATAAAAGGGAATATCCAGCTCACATCCAAATTCGTCAATAATATTTTGAATTTTAATATTGGTAGTATGCCCCACAAAGTTGGCATAATGCTCATCAGTAAGATTTATGCCCAGTTCCTTGAATACATTTCGTGTCGTGTCAAAATGTACACGTTCAGTATCAACAACAACCCCATCCATGTCAAAAATAACTGACTGAAAAGACAACAAATCTACTGTAACACTGCTTGTATTTTCCATATCGTCTCCATTCCATCCGCTTATACAGTCTAAACAATACATATAATAAAAAATGTTCTCCTCGGTGCTGGTGGTTCTGTAACAACCGGAAAAGCAATCAATAAAACCCATCTTTGGGTTTATAAAAATATTGTTATATTACGGAAAAAGATATGAAATGTTCCCCCCGGCAAGCAAAAAAATTTACAACACCTCCACTAGCGAATCAATCACAAAATCCGCACGACCAATGCCATTGACATTATAGGGATGCCGCAGGGCAATGCACATTCCGCAGCCCGCGTCTTTGGCGGATGCGATACCCAATGACGAATCCTCAAACACCAGACAGTCCCCGGGATTTTCCTCAACCCCAGCCATGGCTTTCAGATACGGATCGGGATGCGGTTTGCGGTTTTTTATATCCTGCCCCGTAACACTGGTATCAAAAATATCATACAATGTGATATATTCCGGATGTTTTTTCAAAATAAATTTAAACATATATTCAGCTTCTTCACGGGATGAAGAAGTACATAAAGCGATAGGCATGTCTTTGGATTTCAACTGCTCAACCAAATCAAAAAATCCGGGTTGGGCATCCATTCCGTTATCATCCAGTTCTTTTGCAAAAGCATCATGCAGTTTTTTCACCATCTCGGGCGGATCAAAATCCCGGCCAAACCACTTGTTAATATCCTGAATGTTGCGGGTGGTTGTGTGCCCCACAATATCCATAAAATGATCATATTCAAGATTCACACCTTCTTTTGCAAATACATCCTGCATGGTTTTAAAATGCATTCCTTCGGAATCTACAATCACACCGTCCATATCAAATATTACAGCTTTGAATGAAAATATATCTACTCTGCTTTGTTTTTGCATTTTACCAATCCTTGAATTAAAAATGCCCCGAAAAAGTCGGGGCATTTATTTACTGTTAATGACTCAATACAGAAGCCGGCACCACCTGTCGTTTCGTACCGGGCCCTTCATATTCCAGTATCAATTCTTTACCGCCACCCGCCTGAAAATAATAAATCTTGAACGGGTGTTTTCCGGCTCCTAAAAGAGCAAATCCGTCTTTATCTATCGCACTGTGTTCACCATCATTATCGATAATCAACTCGTCATTCAGGTACATGGCGCTTCCGTCATTCGATGTCAAATAAAAGGTATACAACCCGGTTTTGGGTACATCAATATAGCCTTTATAGATCAATCCATATGCTTCATCCCGGGTATTCTCTGGCAACGCTACCTTTTTTTGAGTACCCGATTCAACAAAATTAACCGATTCAAGATTCCTGACGGTTTTCATACTACCGGGGATATAGGTATAAGCCACACCATTTTGGGGATTTGATACTTTAACCGCTTGGGCAGGTTCACGTTTCATAAATGATCCGCATTTGATCCTGCTGACATAGCGATCATTGATAAATGCCGCAGATTTGAGTTCCACATCTTTATCAATCAAAATAGGCTTTTCATAAACCGGAGAATGCAAACCGGGTTGAGATCCATCCAGGGTATAGCGAATAACTGCATTCGGACGAACAAATGACAATTCGACAATCAGAGAATCCGGAAAAACATTTCGTACTTTATATCCATGAATGTCCGGTTGGCGGTAATTCACACCCATTGCATCCAAACGATCATATTGGGCAAGCATACGGGATTGGAAATCCTCCCAATCTTTAAACTTTTTAGCGGTCCAGACAACTTCAGACATGGCGCTCATACGAGGCACAGCCATATACTCTACATGACGACCGTTGGGCATATATTCGGTCCACACATTCCCCTGCGCACCCAAAACATGTTTACGTTTAGCTCTTTCAAGTTCTCTTGGTACAGGATCATAATTATAAACTTTACGCAAAGGTAAAAATCCGCCAATGGCCAAAGGTTCATTATCTTTTGATTGATAATAATCAAAATAACACCACGATGTTGGGGTCATTACAACATCATGTCCCTGACTTGCAGCTTCAATACCGCCTTCAATACCGCGCCATGACATAACCGTTGCCTCGGGAGCGAGCCCACCCTCAAGGATCTCATCCCAACCGATCAATCTCTTGTTTTTAGAGATCAAATATTTTTCAATGCGTTTAATGAAATAACTTTGCAATTCGGCTTCATCTTGAAGGCCTTCTGACTTGATACGTGCCTGACAATCGGGACATTTTTCCCAATTGGCTTTTTTAGCCTCATCGCCGCCAATATGAATATAGGTACCGGGGAACAGGGCAATCACTTCATCCAGAACATTTTCCAAAAATTCAAAAGTCTCTTCTTTACCCGCGCAAAAAATATCAGTAATAGGCCAATATCCACCCGGCATGACGTAAAAGGGGCCGCCGGTGCAGGAAAGTTCAGGATACGATGCCAAAGCCGCCACAGCATGTCCTGGCATTTCAATCTCCGGAACAATTGTAATAAACCGCTCTTGCGCGTATTGAATCACGTCTTTGATCTGTTCCTGGGTGTAATAACCACCATAGGTTGCCTCTTCGCCAGGATCGGGCGGAGTGCGATCGTTCCAATGCTGGTGTTCGCGATCAACACGCCATGCCCCAACCTCGGTGAGTTTGGGATATTTTTTAATCTCAATACGCCAGCCCTGATCTTCTGTCAAATGCCAATGGAAAACATTCATCTTGTGCATTGCCAGCAGATCAATATAACGTTTTACAAATTCAACAGGATAAAAATGGCGGCACACATCCAAATGCATACCACGCCACTCAAAGCGCGGCGAGTCTTCAATGGTTACCGCTGGAATTTCTAACGTGGTTGCGGGTTTTACATCCGGTGGTAACAACTGGAGCAGTGTAACCACTCCGTAAAACAATCCGGATGGCTCGGAAGCATTGATTTCCACTCCATTTTCACTAACAGAAAGGCTATATGCTTCTTTATTATCATTTTTCGCGCTTATTGACAAAACAATCTGTTTCTTTTTTTCGGAACGTTTTGCATCTACACCGGGTTGTATTTGAAAAGGTTTTAATCCTTCCAGCAGATAACTCACACAGTACTGTACCTGCGGGTCTTTATCCGCAACAATCCGGGTATCTGCAGACAAGGAAAAACTGCCGCTCTTTTGCACAATTTTATTGGGTTTGGGAATTACATTAATCTCTGATTTCGAAAATACTGTTGAAATCAGTCCGGTTCCCAGAACCAAAACAAGTATTAAATAAACAACCTGCTTAAGATGACGCATTGTTTCCTCCGTTTCATTGGTTAAGCACATAATAAACCAAGATTTTTGCAGGAAAGCAAGAAATTTCAACAGAATTGCAAAAACAACCGCAATCCGCCAAGAATTATCTGGAATTCTTGTATTAATTTATTAAATTAAAAGATTGTTAACGAACGAATTTAGCAGGAGATTTTTTTTATGTTCAAGAATCACCCTAAAGGACTGGTAGTCTTGTTTTTTACCGAAATGTGGGAACGTTTCGGATTTTACCTGATGCTTGGTATATTCTTTCTGTACATGAGTGACACAGCAACCGGTGGATTGGGATTGTCACGAGCAGGTGCTTCAGATATTTATGGCACTTATCTGGCACTGGTTTATCTTTCTCCCTTTATTGGGGGTCTTTTGGCTGACCGTGTACTGGGATATCGACGCTCTATCGTCATTGGTGGATTGTTAATGGGTACCGGTTATATAGGTCTGGCAATGCCCGGCATGACCGCTTTTTGGATCGCTTTGTTTTTGATCATCATTGGTAACGGATTCTTTAAACCCAACATTTCTACACTTGTTGGCAATCTCTATGATGATGAAAAATACAAATCCCTCAAAGATTCAGGATTCAACATTTTTTATATGGGCATCAACATTGGCGCGTTTGTCTGTAACTTTGTTGCTGCATATTTGCGCAACCACTTTGGCTGGGGATACGCTTTTGCCGCAGCCGGAATTGGTATGTACCTGGGTGTGATCTGGTTCATGAGCGGACAAAAACACGTACGCGATGCAGATATTTTAAAACCCGCAACCAAAGAAGATATGCCCCTGTGGAAGATTGGATCAAACGTATTTCTGCCTGCCATTGTTGCAGGTGTTTTGGGTTGGTTCATCCCCAACAACATTTTCGGTTCAGATTCTACTGATGCGTTTCTGTTTGCAAGCATCCCTGTAGCACTGTTTTATCTTTCCTTGTGGCTCCGTGCTACCAAAGAAGATAAAGCTCCCATTGCTGCCCTTTTGTCCATTTTTGCAGTTGTGATCATTTTCTGGGCAATTTTCCATCAGAACGGATCAGCTCTTACAATCTGGGCTGAAAATTATACCGATCGCAGCATGCCAGCTGCTGTAGAATCTGTTGCCGGCACTTTTGGTATGGTTCAGGAAGTGGATACTGCACCCCGAGAAGTACCCAAACTGGATATGCATGGCGCTCCCCTGGTTGACGGCAATGGTCATGCAATCACTGAAATGGGACCGCATCCTTATTTCAACAATCTGGGAAAAAGCAAATGGCCTGCTGAAGGCAAGAGCCTTAAACTTGTATCTACTGAAATTTTCCAATCTGTGAATCCGTTTTTTGTTGTTGTGCTTACACCGGTTGTCGTGATGTTTTTCGGATTTCTACGTAAAAGAGATAAAGAACCCTCCACACCCGGCAAGATTGGCTGGGGACTGTTTATCACCGCAATGTCTACACTGGTTATGATTGCGGCTGTATTCGCGTCACAAAACGGACTGGTAAAAAGCTCGCCCGTGTGGCTGTTTGGGGTTTACGGTGTGATTACCATCGGTGAATTGTTCCTAAGTCCTATGGGACTCTCGCTGGTATCAAAACTGAGTCCCCCGCGCTTAACCGCGTTAATGATGGGCGGCTGGTTTCTCTCTACCGCCATTGGTAACAAGCTTTCCGGTGTGCTTTCAAGCTTGTGGGACACTTATGATAACAAGGCCGTCTTTTTCACAATCAACTTTATTGGCGCTATGCTGGCCGCTATTGCAATCTTTTTAATGGTAAAATGGCTGCGACGCGTGGTTGAAGAACATACGGGAAGTAGATAAGATTTGATAATTCCGGGGTCTATTAGGCCCCGGAACTCTATAAAAACAACAGTGACACAGGGGACACAGAGGATTTTTTTAAAACAATTATTGATTCGATAATAACGTACAAACCTTATTTATAAATCTCTAACCAACCTCCTTATAGATAGACCAAATCCTAATTCTATAAAATACTTTTTCCCGGTTAATTCCGGAAGTTTATTTTCATATTGAGGATAGCTCACACCCATTCTAATACGGATATTTGTATAACCAGTTTCCCTCCGATATTGTGAGTAAAATGTAATAGGTTTAAATTTTAAATCAATATTTAAACCAACATTATATGTCATAACATAAGTCATTTCAACATCGTTGCCAGGTTCTTCAGCAATTTTTTCCGGAGAAGCGATATCCATAAATCCAACCCCACAATAGGGTAAGATTTTAAATTTACTCAAATCAATAATTTCAAATCCTACCATCATTTCAGGTTCAAATACTATTAATGGAAGATCTCTTTCCCAATGTCCATTATAATCAAATTCTTTTTTAACATTACTACTATACCCCATTGCCCCTCGGATACCAATCATAAACTTTTTATATTGTAACTCATATACAATACCAAAAAATAATATATCGCTAAAAAATTCACCAAGATTTCCCTGATACTGGTGATAACCAAAATTAAAATTAAAACTCCCAGCAAAGTTTGAAAGTTTGTATATAAATCTAATATATTTCCTAACATAATTTTCCAGATACGAATTTGGGAAATTATTCAAATAATTTGTTGCCATTACATTAATATTTTCTTGAAAAGATTTTTTTTCATCATCACTCAATATTATATATTCAAGGAAAATGAGTAAAAACTGTTTTTCAAATAATTCAAGTTCGGACAATTTTATTGCATCACAAATTTCATCTTTTTTATCATCAACCTCAAATTTCAATTTTTCATTTAAGAAATCAATTGGAGGTAAAATCTTTTTTGACAAAAAATCATCAGTTTTTGGATTATATATCTTAATTACATCAAGTACTTGTGCAAAATCTTTTAGCCACATCAAAATCAACCACTGCTCTTCATCCTCAAAAGCGATATATTGTGTTGAATCAAATTTATTATTTACAAAAGTATAAATTGCGCTAATTTTTTCATTATCATTTAATTCAATTTTTTCTTTAATCATTTTTCTGGATTTTGAAATAACTGCTATATCTGTATCCTGATAACTTTGAATTTCATTTTCAATTTCATCATACTGTACTTGAGAAAATACGAAATGTGAATTCAAAAAAAATACTATAATAAAAATTTTAACATCAAAATTTAATAACATATTACACACTTATCACTTCCCCTTTTTCAAATCCCTCACGAAATCCAGATCATGTGCGAACCTTTAACACCCCACTCACCATTAACATATTTCAAATAATACAGAATACCGCTGCCTGCAAGCGGAGCAAAGACTACACCCACCGTTACAATGGCTTCTGTATTTGCGTCATCATATCCCACACGGGACAAGCTCACGTTGGGCTTGGAAAACCGGAGTGAATCGGGAACATCTCTGCGAAATGTAATATCATACCCCGAAATGGATTCAAGCGCAACTTTAGTCTGGTTGATTGTTTCATAGTTCAGCAGCGTTTCTTCTTTTACATTTACACCATTTTCTTCGAGTGTAGATATATGGTGAGTGCCAATATCATCCCCCCAGGTTGAATCTTGCAGAATAATTGCGGGCACATTTTCATTAAAATAAGCATCAAGAGCCAACTGATAAATTTTATAATCATCCCCCGGACCCACTTCCGGTGTTACCGGGCTCTTTTCTGTATTGCATGCAAACAATGACAACAGTATAATAAAAATCAATTTATATGATTTCATACGTCACCTCTTTTTAATAGTACATTGATTTATTACACTCCCGCCAAAGCTGTCCTGTTCCCCTATGATAAATAAAATATATAACAATCAGTTAAAATTCAAGAATAAATCCTAGAATTCCCACATAAAAAAGCAAATTTACGGAACCACAAAGACAGCAGAAATTTTGATTTCATGATCTAAATCATTTTTTCTCTGTGTTCTTTGTGGCTCTGTGGTTCTAATCTTGACAATTTAACATACAAGATCGTTTCTTACGTTAAAAAGATTCTACGGTTGTCTTGGAAATTTGCTAAAATCGGGGTTACGTTTTTCCACAAAGGCGTTTTTACCTTCTTGCGCCTCATCCGACATGTAATAGAGCATGGTTGCGCATCCCGCAAGCTCTTGCAAGCCTGCTTGTCCGTCACAATCGGCATTCATTGCGGCTTTGAGACAACGGAGCGCAGTCGGCGAGTTACGCAGCATCTCGCGGCACCACTGCACGGTCTCTTCCTCGAGTTTTTCATAGGGGACGACTGTATTTACCAGTCCCATTTCAAGCGCCTGCTGAGCATCGTATTGACGACAGAGAAACCAGATCTCGCGCGCTTTTTTCTGTCCCACAATCCGCGCAAGGTAACTGGAACCATATCCACCATCAAAAGAACCCACCTTGGGCCCGGTTTGACCAAAGATGGCATTATCCGCGGCAATGGTAAGATCGCACATGACGTGCAGCACATGCCCGCCGCCAATGGCGTATCCCGCAACCATAGCAACCACAGGCTTGGGACACGTACGGATCTGGCGTTGGAAATCGAGCACATTCAAACGGTGTACGCCTTTTTCATCCTTGTATCCGGAATCTCCACGGATTTTTTGATCGCCACCCGAGCAAAAAGCCTTTTCACCTTCACCTGTCAAGATAATTACGCCGATTTCGGGATCTTCACGCGCGTCTTCAAAAGCTTTTGACATTTCAAAAACCGTCAATGGACGAAACGCATTGCGTACCTCGGGACGATTAATAGTAATTTTTGCCATGCCTTCTGCTTTATGATATTTGATATCGGTATAGTCTCCAGCGGATTTCCAGTCTACAACAGACATGTTAACCTCCTGTATTTAAAAATTCTTTGATCAATTGTAAAAATGTTTGCGGATCTTGAAAATGCGTGCTATGCCCGCATTCAGGTATAATTTTTAACTCAAAGTGATTGTGATATTGTGATAAACGTTCAAGAATTGCACTATATTTCTCGTCATGCTCCCCGGCTATAAAAAGAGCAGGCAGGTCCAATTCCTTTAAATGCTCTTCAAGCGGGGGTTGTACCCCCTGACTCATCCCTCGCATCGCCCTCACCAGTTCAACAGGTTCATTGAACAACAGAGAAGCGACGTATTCTGAAAAATCAGGATGACGATTCAGATCCCCAAAAATCGGCTGTTCATACCAGGCTTCCAGAAATGCGGTCAGGTCTGCAGTTTCCAGGTAATCGGCAGTGGATTTGTCTTTTTGGTAGCGTTCCTCGCGTACTTTTGCATCATCAATGCCCGGTGAAGCAGATTCCACAATTAATCGATTAAACCGGTCCGGATAATGGACTGCCAGGTACATTGCCAGCCTGCCTCCCATGGAATATCCTGCTATGGAAGAAGTGTGTATTTTAAGCTTGTCCAGCACCTGTATTACCTGTTCTGCAGTCTCTACAAAATCATAATCTCCCGATTCTTTGAGATACAGGGATTCACCATGACCGGGAAGATCAGGTGCAATAATATGATAATGGGATTTTAATTCTTTAACAAATGGCACCCATGTACGACCGTTTCCCATGAATCCATGTAAAAACAGCAATGCAGGATTTTCAGGATTTCCCCATTGATGCACATAAAGCGACACGATGGCTCCCCCTATCGGTACTTTATAACTTCCCGGATCCGTTCCAGGATGTCTTGATGAAACCGATGGTTTTCTTCCGCGCGGGTTGCAATTTCCAGAATAATGGTCTGTTTATTCTGAGTGGCTTTGCTCAGCTCTTGCTTGAATATATCAAGGGTTTCGCATTTCATGTAGGGTATGTTAAATTGTCTCGCAAGAGGTTCAAAAGCATAGTTGTGTGGGGTTGTAAACCAGGGCTCAAACACCTTTTTGTGCTGCGATACTGGCAAAAAGTGGAAAATGCCACCACTTTTATTGTTAATTACCACCATTACCAGGGGTTGAGCACCTTTTTTCACCACATCCAGAGAGTTCATATCGTGGATCAGGGCCAGATCACCTATCATCAACACCACCGGTTTTCCCAATCCTTCCGCAAAGCCCGCGGCAGAGGCAACAGTACCGTCAATTCCGCTGGCACCACGATTTCCGGCAATGCGCACATTATCCGGCAGGGATTTTACAAACATATCCATGTCCCTTATGGGCATACTGCTCGCCAGATAAAGTCCCCAGTTCTCGGGCAGTCCTGACGCAGTAGCGCGTGCAATTCCCGGCTCGGTCATTTTATGGGTTTCATCCAGAATCTCGTTCACGGCCAGTAATGCTTTGGCGCTCAATTTCTCCAATGTGGTTATTTCCGCGTTCCCTACGGAGGTATACGATTTCAAAGCCGCACATACAGAAGCAATATCCGCATTTAAACGATGCGTTACTCTGTGCACAGGATCAATTCGCTCTGCGTACCCGGCTGTATGAATATAATATTGCGGAGTTTTGGTTTCAATAAACTGCAGTAATCTCTTGGAAACAAATTGACCTCCAAAATGCAGTACCACATCCGGGTTCAATTCCTCTGTTACTTCTTCGACTGCCAGCATCTGGTCATAAAAAGAGATAGTGTTTTCCTGTTGTATGCGGTTGCCGGATAAAATATCTGCAAATACCGGCCATTTTAAATGCTTTGCCAGTTTTCGTACTGCGGCAATATCATCCGTGCTCTGCATACGCCCGGCAATTATCACTCCGCTTTTGGCATTGTTAATTAATTCTGAAATTCGTTTAACAAAAGATGAATCAAGCTGTTTGACCGATCTGGCATAATCCGTATAAGCACTCGTTCCGTTCACCATCCAGTCGGTGAGTTTTTGCACGCAGGTATCATCTACTTTTTCAGTTTTCAGAGCAAGTGGCTCGCGGTACATGTTATTGAGATGCACAGGCCCCGGATTGTCACCGGTTGCACGATGCAGTAACTGGTCCACCGTAGAGAGCACCATACGCGGATCAAGATTTTCATCCGGGCACGGCAGTTCGTACTGCCAGCGCACATATTTTCCGTACATACCCTGCTGATGGATGGTCTGGTTCGCACCGGTATCCAGCAGTTCGGGCGGACGGTCAGCGCTCAGGATGATCATGGGCACATGGTCCATGCTTGCTTCCACAATGGCGGGATAATAATTGGCCGCCGCAGTACCGGAAGTACAGATGAGCAGAGCGGGTTTGCCGGTTGCACGGGCGTACCCCAATGCATGATACGCGGCACCGCGTTCATCATAGCAGATACGTTTTTTTAATTTCCCGTTACGTGCCGCGGCAATGGTAAGGGGTGTAGAGCGTGATCCCGGTGAGACGCAGGCATATTCAATGCCGTTACGCACCAGTTCTTCTATAATCAATGACGCCCACAACGCATTTATGTTTTCTAAGCCAATTCCCATATCACTGAAAGAGTTTTGTAAAATTTAAAATTTTTGTCTGATTTTCTTCCCATTCCTTATCCGGATCACTTCCCTCAACAATCCCGGAACCCGCAAAAATTGTCAGTTTATTACCATTCACAAGGCCCGAGCGGATACCCACAGCAAAACCTGCGGCATCACGACTCACCCAGCCTACCGGTCCCGCGTACCAGCCGCGATCAAATCCTTCAATCTCGGAAATATAGGGAATGGATATGGTATTGGGGAAACCACCCACTGCCGGGGTAGGATGCAAGTGAGAAATAATCTCGCCATCACAGATCCCATCCCGCAACAATCCAATAAACAGGCTTTGCAGATGCTGCACATGGCGCAGTTTGAGAATACGTTCACGGTCCACATCGTTAATGTATCGGCACAAGGGCCCCAGTCCTGAACGTACCATATCACTCACCCAGCGGTGCTCACGAATATCCTTGTCCGAGGATTGCAGGTCTTTTTCCAGCGCCTCATCTTCTGCTTCGTCACGACCACGGGGACGTGTACCGGCAATGGCTTCGCTCCAAATCTCGCGTCCTTCACGGCGATAAAGCCGCTCAGGCGTAATACCCATAAACGCGGTTTCCGCATCGGGTTGAATACAGAAATGAAAAGAGTTCGAGTTTTGACCAATCAGCTTTTCAAAAAGCAGAGATGGATTGATAGTTTCATCAAAGGTAAGGGTTGATCGACCGGAAAGCACAATCTTTTGCAAAGTCCCGTTTTCGATCAATGTCAGCGCCTGCTGCACATTGCGGTCCCAAATGGATTTGACCGGGTCCATGATCAGATCGGTATATGCGGGCAGTTCTTTTGTATCTTTATAAAAAGAGAAATCAAGTTTTTGCAGGTCAGCCAGAATTTCATCAAGCTGAGGCTCTTCAATATCCACAACATAATTGATTGCGAAATAATAATGCAAATCACGCTTCAACAGCTCGAACCGGGGCACAATAAAATAATAACGTTTAAAGTGCTGCCACAGTTCGGATACCGCATGATCGGGATCAAACTTTAATCCGCCATAATAACGAACATCTTCATCCGCACCCTTTAGCAGGCGATCCAGTTCTTCAAAAACCTCGGTATATTCGGTAGTATTACCTTGAAAGATGTGAGCAGCACCCACACCTGCCATTTTCAGCCGACCATCTCGTTCTGACCAGTATGTTTTTTGGGGGAAATTCTGATTTTTTAACCAGAGAATCAGGTCCGCTTCCTGCACCTGCACCTCTAAACGTTGCAGGGTATTCTCGGAACCGGGAACTGTACGGTGAGCATTGCACCGCTTTTTTAATTCATCTGAAATGTTCTGTTTCAGGGCATCAAAGGTAGTCAAAAAATCCTCTGCTTATTTCTTTTTATCAGCAATATATAAAGTTGCAATGCCCAGGGTCAGGGGATTAACAGAGACCTTGTAAAATCCTGCCTCAAACAGCAGTTTTGCAAATGCATTGCCATATGGAAAATCTTCAACCGATTTGTTCAAATAGCCATACGCGCCGGCATCACCGGAAATCCACGCACCAATTTTCGGTAATATATAACGAAAATAGAGCAGATACATATTCCGTATAATTTTATTGCCGGGCAGCGAAAACTCGAGCACCATCAACCTGCCCTTTTCATTCAGCACCCGATGCATCTCTTGCAGCGCGCGCGGCACATCCGGAACATTCCGGATACCAAAAGATATGGTCACCACATCCACGCCATTGTCTTTGACCGGCAGATCGAGCGCGTTCGCGGGCAGCAGGGTGAGGCTGTCATTCAGTTCCTGTTTTGCAATCTTTTCACGACCTACGGCAAGCATTTCCTGCGCCGGGTCTATGCCAATTCCTCGCCTTACAAATGCGCTTTGGGCCAGGGTCAGTAAAACATCTCCGGTACCTGTAGCGGTATCCAGAATGGTGAGTCCTGCTCGTTGCGGCAGATGACGGAGCATGCGTTTGCGCCAGCTTTTATCAATACGCAGGGACAGCAGCCGGTTGAGCAGGTCGTACCGCCCGGATATGCGGTCAAACATACGCCAGCTTTCGGCCTTGGCTGTATTGTCAATATGTTGATCAGTCGATTTCGGCATAATAATCTCGTTCAAGATGCTAAAATACAGAAATTTATGCTGGGAAGCAACAGGTTTTCACCCGGAATTGTTTACATTTTGGGATAAAGGGTAGCTGGAATGGCGTTATTAAACGTAATCGCAATGCAGCTCCCTGCATCGCGGAATATTTTTCCGGGACATCCGTCCCGCACATTGAATCATACATCAGGACAAATGTCCTGATAAATGTTCCGCCAGGCATCAATATGCCGGGCGATCTTATACCATACTTAACGTATGTTAAAACCATCAAAAACCCATCAAATTTACAGTTCTTAATCCTGCTCAATTTTTATCAAAAATCTCTGCTTCCATTTTTGAGACACTTTTCAAGATAAAATCTACAATGGGCTTGGGGTCCTCAAGCGAATGCGGATGATGGCCAACTCCCGGCTTTAAAATAATTTCGATAGTTCCACCAGCTTCCCTAAATTTTTCGGCCAGAATCTCTGTATTTTCTTTATAGAGAACAACCGTGTCTGAATCACCGCAAACATGGATTACCGGAATATGAGCCTTAGCAACATTAACGCACGTCGAAACAGGATTTCCCTCAAAAGTTAAAACAGATTCCTCATTCAAATTATAGGCGGCTAAACATTGCTGCCAATCCGCAGGACTTCCCTGCCCCTTGAACAATCCCCCCGGCCAGCTTTTTATATCACACACAGGAGCATCCGCATAAATGCAAAACACTTTATCCGTATTTTGAGACGCCCAATTGTAAACAATTAAACCTCCTCTACTCATACCCTCAAGCACAACACGGGTGTTCAAATTATATTTTTTAGTGATAAAATCATAAAACGCGTTCCACAACGCTACCGCTTCGGGACTGCCAAACATTCCACCGACATCAACAAAAGCAACATGGAATCCGCGTTCAAGCAATTGAATATCAAGCTGCGGCTCGTGTCCCCAAAAACGGGCCCGCCATATCCAGTATCCATTACTGTTCGGTTCATTCGGAAATACGATTTTAGCATCATGCCCCTTGAATTCGAATTCGATCATTTCAAAATTACCAAATAAACTATCGCTGGCATGTGCAAATGTGGTGGCGACAAAAAATAAAAAAATGACTAATCTAATCTTCATTATTGATCCTTTACAAATCGTTTCATGCCTTGCAAGGCCCGTCTTATCCGATCTATAGAACTTTTCATATTCACAGCAAAAATCCACAGGCAATAAACTATCCCATGTAAAGCAAATATTATTACAAATCATGTATTATATATTTCAAAGAGTACTCAAAAAATCCATTTTTGTCAAGAAAATTTCATGATCAAAACTTTTACTCGTCCTCTCTCATCCCCAGCGAAAAACTGAAAAATATTCATTTTTTGCATTGTGCTTTTAATATCAATCCCTTATTTTACGTATGTTAAATCCATCGAAAACCCGTCAAATTGACAATGAAAAAGCAAATCATTCAATATAAAAACCCAAAATTATGGTGGTGAACATGATTGAAAAAAATCCATTGGCATACGAGTACCCCCTGTTGATCAAGCAACTTTTTGACGCCCCGGCCGATTATGATCCCGATCAGGAGATCGTTTATCGCGACCAGGTGACCCTGACCTATAAAACCTGGAAAGAACGGGTGCACAGGTTGGCTAACGCACTGGCAGATCTGGGCGTAAAACCGGGAGATACGGTTGCGTTTATGGATTGGGACTCGCATCGCTATCTGGAAGCCTATTACGCTGTGCCCATGATGGGAGCGGTTTTGCACACGATCAATGTGCGCCTGTCCCCCGATCAACTGGTCTATACTATTGAGCATGCTGAAGACGATGTGATTGTCTGTCATGCCGACTTTGTTCCCCTGCTGGAAGCGGTCAAAGGACGCATTATTGAAGACCGGAAATTCGTTCTCATCGAGGATGGAGGAGAGGTGGCCGAAAACCATCTTCAATTTGAAGGCGAGTATGAAGAACTGCTTGCCAAGGCTTCTCCAACATATGATTTCCCCGACTTTGATGAAAACACGCGCGCCACAACTTTTTACACAACCGGCACTACCGGGTTCCCCAAAGGCGTTTATTTCTCGCACCGGCAGCTGGTTTTACACACACTTGCGTCTCTGACTTCACTGTCAACCCCCTCTACGCAGGGACGGTTTCACCGGGAATCGGTTTATATGCCCATCACCCCCATGTTTCATGTTCATGCCTGGGGTGTGCCATATATGGCCACTTTTTTGGGTGTTAAACAGGTGTATCCCGGTAAATATGTTCCGTCCATGCTGTTAAAGCTGCTGCTTACACACAAGGTCACATTCAGCCATTGTGTACCCACTATTCTAAACATGCTTTTAAAAGATCCGGAAGCCGCAAAATATGATCTCTCGAACTGGACCTGCATTATTGGCGGCGCTGCACTCAACAAATCCATTTGTATTGAGGGACTCAAACGCGGCATTGATGTGTATGGTGGTTATGGCATGTCTGAAACGTGTCCCGTGGTTTCGCTCTCGCAATTAAAAGACAAAGAGCTGGCTCTCTCTTTTGAGGAACAGGCTAAAATCCGCTGTCGTACCGGAAAACCCATAGGTCTGGCACAAATGCGCGTTGTGGATGAAAACGGCAACGATGTACCACGTGACGACAAGACCCAGGGCGAGATCGTGATGCGTACCCCGTACCTGACCCAGGGGTATCTCAAAGACCATACCCATTCCGAACAGTTGTGGGCAGGCGGCTGGATGCATACTAACGATGTTTCCTGCATTGATGAAAACAACAGTTTCCGTATCACTGATCGCACCAAGGACGTGATCAAGGTTGGCGGCGAATGGCTCAGCTCGCTCGAACTGGAAGATGTGATTGCCAAACACGAAGGCGTTGCCGAAGTAGCAGTTATCGGATATCCTGATGAAAGCTGGGGTGAAGTCCCCATGGCAATCCTAATACCAAAACCGGATGCGGAATTCAGCGACAGGGAGATTGTAAAACTGGTCAAAGCCGCAGTGGATGCCGGTAGGGTGCCGCGCGAAGCGATTACCATAAAGGTCAAACGCGCTGAAGCAATTCCCAAAACCAGTGTTGGTAAAGTGAACAAGGTCGCACTACGAGCGCAATTTGTAGAACAGAAATAGATTTCTCCGTGACGGAGAACGCTTTGCTTATCTCCTTCACGATCATTCATTAACCGGTTGCAGAGTGTCCCGAACTTGCTTCGGGACGTATCAAAGCACCGGTTTTTTATTTTACAGACCCAGCTCCGGGAAGTGGGTTACAATGAAAATACTATTATTCTTCCAAAATCATTCTTTTGATAACTACTTGCCCCATTTAGCGGTTACATACCCAACAACAAATCCCAACACAGTACCAGGCAGCACAATAACCATAAACGAACCGGATTGCAAAGCAGTCAGGAATGATAATATCAATCCAATCCCTCCTCCTGCCAAAACGCAAAGTAATGTTTTATTCAATTTCCTACTTGCTATCCCGCCCAGTAATCCTGTTATTGTACCTTTCAGGGTGGCAAAGACAATAATAAACATTAACATTTCTTTGGCTTCAGGGATAAATATTGCAGACGCCCCGTCCAGTAAACCCAGAACCGTCCCTGTAATTAATCCCAAAACGGTTTTTTTCACAACTACCTCCAATTATTGGAAAATGAAAATCATGAACCAGACATCTCTTACTTTTTCTTTTTCAATTATGCTGCCAGTGGCCCCCAAATCATAATCAGATGTATACCCGGCACCTTTGAGCTTGTAAGCACAGCCCAGAATGGTAACGCCCCATATTAACGCACTGGCAATTACATAATACTCCAGCAGCCGTTTTGATTATTCATATTCTCTCCTGCAATTTAAAATTAAATTTAAAAATCTTTATACACATAACCCGGAGGAGTTGAATCATAAACAATTACTGTTAATTAATTAAAAAATTTCAGGAATAGAAAACAATAGAAATGTGGATTTTTTTCAATTGCCATAACCAAAAGACTGAATATTTATCAGAGATTCTCAAAATACTCGAACGCGTCAATAATATCCAGATAAACACCATCAAAACCCGAATTGAGTATGATATCCAAATAGGATGAGTCACTGCCAAAGATCACAGACTGCCATTCCGGCTGCCAGTATTTGACCTTATAGTTGCCCTCCCAGTCCGGATTTTCACGCTCCAGCCACTCGGGTGGATTTTTGCTCCACTCCTCCTGCCAGTAATATCGGTAATCCTCTGCTTCACCAATACTCATATAAGATACAACCAGCCGCACACCGCCATTGGCTTTTTGCTTCAATTGTTCCAGTTCATTTTGAGTGAACAATTCGTCATTAAAAAAGCAATCCATAACCAGCAGATCATAATCCGTTTTTGAAACCGCATCAATAAATTCCTGTTTTGATGCAAAATTCTCAGGATTAATGAGATAAAGGAAATTTTTTGCATCCCCCAGGGTATGGATGTCGTTGTCATTCACCCTAAAAGGCTGCTGCGGATAATCAGGAATAACATTAAGGTCCCGTTCGGGTGCGGCAAAAGAGATGAATCCATGTTCACGGCCTTTCTGATACGAATCGTCCATTTTGGAATGGGTAGAACAGTAATCGATCACCAGCACCTCTACACCATTTTGTTCACAACGGTCACAATGCGCCAGCATATAATCACGCTCATCCGCAGGGGTTGCTGTATTGTCATTATCATATCCGTAGAAAAGGTCTTCACGTCCGGTGCCATCAATAAAACGCAGATAATCCTTTACCAATTCAGCATCCGTATCACCATCTACGGTAATCAATTCCTGGCCATTTTGAGGAATAACAATAAAACCCGGTGAGCAAAGTTTTGCATGCAAGCTTAAATCCGTTACAAAACGGCGCATTTGCTGCCGATAATCCAAATTATCATCCGGTACAACCGGTTCACTAAAATCACAAACAGAGAGCAGCCCCAGTCCCATTACTACGACCCATTTCATTCCAAACATATTCTATCCAAAAAAAAGATTCAGCCCCGATGATCCACCCAATACATATACTATTTATGTTTTAAAAACGTACCGTTCTGATATTCGGCTATGGCCTGGTCGAGTTCTTCTTCGGTATTCATAACTATAGGACCATACCAGGCTACCCGTTCTTTGATAGGTTTGCCAGAGATCAATAAAAACCGAACACCCGCTTTACTGCCAATAATCACTTCATCCCCATCTTTAAAAATAACCAGATTTTCCTTTTCCGCAAATCCGTTATTGATACGGTTCATTTCCAAAGGATCTTCCGCATCCAAACCAAAGCAGCCGCTTCCTTCCAACACATATGCAAAAACAGTGTAACCTTCTTTTACCTTGTGAGTAAAAAACGTATCGGGAGGGATGGTAATATCCAGATACTCGGGATCAATTACAATATCCCGTACAGGACCCGCCGCTCCATTAATCTGCCCGCAAATCACACCCACCTCAACACCGGAATCCAGTTTGAAAAAAGGGATCTCTTTAACTTTGATCTCACGGTAACGGGGTTCCATCATTTTACGCGAAGAGGGTAAATTGGCCCACAATTGCATGCCCCACATTCTACCATCAAATTCACCTTCCGGCATTTCCTGATGAATAATACCACTGCCGGCGGTCATCCACTGTACTTCGCCACCGTTGATTACACCCTTGTGTCCCAGGCTGTCACTATGTTCAACTTTGCCTTCAAGCACATAGGTAATGGTCTCAATTCCCCGATGCGGGTGCCAGGGGAAACCTTTATTATAATCTTCAGGTTTATTTGAATGAAAATCATCTAAAAGTAAAAACGGGTCCAACTCGGGTATAAAAGGTATACCAAAGGCACGTTTTAAATGTACACCATTTCCTTCTACAGTAGGGCGAGCAGTCAAGATTTTGTACATTTTACGTATACTCATAAAACACCTCATATTTAGCTTTACATAGATAACAAACACGAATGAACAGGCATTTCATAAATCTTCTCGAATCTCAAATTAGTATTTAATTCTACAAAACCCGTAAAATGTGTACCTAATGCCCTATACTCACAGAGCGCTCAATATTTTTCAACAAATCCCGAATCTCTGTCAATAATTCAGTTATACCCTCAGATTTTGGATATTCAAAAAGCGACTCGTTCCCAGCCAAAATATCACGTTGTGCCATCACCTTGTCCCGAAATACCTTGGCATCTCGCAAACCGATAATCTTGGCATCGCTGCTGCCTTCCGGGCTATTTTGTCCTGCTGTTTCCACCTGTAATGTACAAATCCCCAGTTTTCTCAACAGAGGACCTTCCCGCAGGGTAAGGTCCTGGATTTTATCAAGAGGGATTGTCTTTTCAACTCTGAACCAATGCCCCCTTTTCAACTGTAGATTTTTCTCCGTCAGTGTACAACTGAGATTATTAAAATACAAATTGGAATACCATTTGCCCATAATTAACCAAACAGGCAACAATACCAGGCCCGCAATAGAAACTATCAAAGCACCCAAAATGTAAATAAAAATATATTTTTTTAATATACTATGATACTCGGCATTTTCAATAATTCTGGGTTCCATTTAATCCTCCTTGTTAAAAAAAAGGTGTACTCAAAATATGAGCACACCCTAATGTTTATACCTGATCAGGAAAATATTTTTTCCGATGCGCTTCCGCTAGCTTTGTCAGTCTATCAGCAACATCAGGATATTTCTCTAACACATTGGTGGTTTCGTATGGATCATTTTTCATATCGAATAAAGACAATTCAATGTTCACACGATTGTATTTACCTGGCATTCCACCATTACCGGGATATTCTAACACCCTGTAACTATGCGGCAAATGTAGTTTCCACTTGCCATCACCAGTAATAATACCTTCAAATATTTTACTAGTTGAAATTTCATAATATTCATGCGGATTCGTTGCACCCGGTTTACCAATAACCAGATCCCATACATTTTCACCATCAATTTCGTTAGCCGGAAGCTCAGCGCCTGTCACATGGCAAACCGTCGGCATAATATCAATAGAGCACCAGGCTTCATTCGAAACCGTTCCCGCTTCTACCTTTTTCGGATATTTTACAATACATGCCGATCGGGTACCACCATCAAAGCTGGTTCCTTTGGCTTCACGATACGGTGTTACACCCGCATGGTTACCATAGCTGGTCCAGGGGCCATTATCAGAAGTCATTATAACCAGTGTATTTTCTTCCAGTCCATTCTCTTTTAACGCCTTTTCAATTTCACCAACCGACCAGTCAAGCTCCATCATGACATCACCATACAAACCGGTGCCAGATTTACCCTTGAATTTTTCACTGGCAAAAATAGGCACATGCGGCATAGAATGCGGTACATAGAGGAAAAAGGGCTCATCTTTATGGCGATTAATAAAATCTACCGCATGCTCGGTATACCATGTGGTTAGCATTTCCTGTTCTTTGGGTGTCATACGCTCAACTTTGACCTTGCCATTTTCCCAGAAATGTAATGGAGCATCTTTATAGCTATCCGGATGTTGTGGATGGAACTCCCACATATCGTTCGAATACATCAATCCGCAAGACTCGTCAAACCCTCTCACCGGTGGACGTGTTTCGTCCTGGTCGCCCAGATGCCATTTGCCAAACACCGCGGTCTTGTATCCGCGTTTTTGCATCACCTGTCCCATTGTTGCAAATTTCGGATCAAGTCCTCTCGCTTTGGGAGGGTGTGCGCCAAATACTTTGGTACGTCCGGGGAAACACCCGGTCATTAATGACGCGCGAGACGCGGAACACACGGCCTGGGGCACATAAAACTGGTGAAAACAGCGGCCTTCACTGGCAAGCTGTTCAACATTCGGTGTTGAATACGCGGGGTTGCCAAATGGTTTAAAATCGCCCCATCCGGAATCATCCAGAAAAATAATTACAACATTGGGTGGTGTCGATTTCTTTAATGAACTGCAAGCCATGCCTGAAACAACAAGAGACATGGATACAGTCTTGATAAACGATCTTCGTGACTGCACACTATTCATTTCTTAACCCTCAATTAATGTATTATCCCATCATTAATATAATACGGATTTCTTGTATCAGTCTCAACCATTTTCAAAATTGTTTCCAATGATAGAAAATTTATTCTGCTCCCGCTGTTCAAAATGCCATAAATACGAAACCGTGTATTTAAGAAAAAACAGATCATGACTGACCAGCATCATTGCTCCCGGGAACTCTTTTAACGCAGACTCTATATGCTGAATGGAAAACAAGTCCATGTGATTGGTGGGTTCGTCCATAATCAGCAACACCGGATCATTCAACATCCCTTCCGCAAGCATCAACTTTCTCACTTCACCTGGCGAAGGGATCTCACTATCCAGCAGCCGGTTGGGGGCTGATCCCAGTCGCCGGATGATAGTCATCAACCTCCCCTTGACCGCACTGTCCATTTTTTGGGTACGTGCCAGAATTTCTTTGGACGTGCCCATATCAATTTCCTGGGGAATATAAATGTATTGCTCTGTTGATATGAGGTCAAGGCTGAGGAAATATCGCAAAAACGAGCTTTTCCCTGATCCATTATCTCCCGAGATACCAATACGAGAATCAGCATCTATTTTCAGTTCAGGGATATATAACTCTCTTTCATCCCCCAGGGCCAGTACTTTTTCCGGGACAAACACAGGGAATTTGTGGAAACCACCACTCCCCTCTATTCGAATGCCTCCCTGGTACGATTTTTTAACACGCGTTGACTGCTGCTGTTCCTGTGCCTTGTCAAGCCGGCTCTTTAATCTGCTATGGATACGCCCATCAACAGCGTCTTTACCGGTCAAACGGGCCAGGTCCATTTTTAATTTTGCATCAAAATCCTTTTTGGCAATGTTTCGTTTTGATTTGAGCTTATCCGCCTGATCTGCTTTATTGCGCTGTTGCCCCACTCTCTTTCTTAGCCGGCGGACCTCTCGCTTTGCTTTTTCATGCTCTTCTATCAGAAAACGTGATTCTTGTTCTCTTTCGGCAAAAGCAGTACTGTAATTACATTTCCGGATATCTATGCCGGGCGGATCTATAAACAATGTCTGGTTACATAGATTGTCCAATAATTCTCGATCATGGCTAATCAACAAACCAATCCCGGGAAATGTTTTCAAAGCCTGAAACAAGATTTGTTTAGCATTCTGATCAAGATGGTTCGAAGGTTCATCAATGGCAAGAAGCGTGGGTTTTGAAAACAAAGCCACAGCAATTTGCAACCGTTTACGCTCGCCATGACTTAGGGTATTCCATCTGTTCGGCCAGTCATCCTCAATTTGCAGCATATCCTTTAAACGAAAGGCATACTTTTCCATGGAATTGAAAAAATCAAAACAACCGTCAGGTAAATGATCCGTACGTTGTTCACAATAAATCGCATTTCCGGAAAAAGCTATAGATCCGGAATTCGGAGAGATTTCACGTGTTATTAATTTTAAAAGTGTGGTTTTCCCGCTCCCGTTTGCACCTACAAAACCGGTCCATCCGGGGTTTAATTGAAAAGAAATGGTTTCAAATATTGTTTCAATACTGTTTTCGTAAGCAAAAGAGAGTTGGTTTACCATTAAATATTCCTGCATTATGGTCTCCTGAAATTAAATTCATGTTCCTGTTTACGTTTTGCCATGTGTTTGCAGAAATAATGATCATGTTACTCTCCTATAAAATAATTTGTGTTAAAAAGGGACAGCCAAGACTGCCCCGCAATAATATATTTAGAAATTAATTTTTATTATTTTTTCATCCGTTGACGGTTTTAACGATGTTATGGTTTTCCATAATGCCTTGTCCGGATCACCAACGGTTACTGTAAATGTATCATTACTGTAAACCGGTGCTGAATAGCTGGTTCCCAAAATTCGCACAGCATGAACCAGTTCACAGGTCTTTTCATCGTCTACAAAAACTACAGGATTCTTGATTCCCTTGACCTCAATTTTGGGCAAATGCCCAACTGCTTTTCTACCATCATTATCAAATTGATTCAGGGTATATGGCCATCCTGCAAATTCATCATCCAGTTCCGGGTTATCGGGATCAGCCAGAAAATGATAGGCATGCACAACAATATTCCGTTCTGCTTTATCAAACTCAACCAATCCATAGCCTGAAGCTGTTTCCTGTCCTTTTTTATACCGTGGGTATTTTACAGGTTTATCAACCGGGTTACCCATTGCATAAACATATTGCTTGTTCCCAAAGCCATCCTCATAATAACCGGTATTCGGCAAACCATGCTCTG
This sequence comes from bacterium, assembly GCA_963693055.1. Taxonomy (GTDB): domain Bacteria; phylum Zhuqueibacterota; class Zhuqueibacteria; order Residuimicrobiales; family Krinioviventaceae. Next base: position 468,941 of record OY843751.1, on the reverse strand, counting down.
GCGGATCAGAAATTTCCCAACCCAGGCGTTCCGGCTGAAAACGTCTTTCATAGCCTACATAAATAGCAGGAGTACAAAAACACCATCCTGCGTCCCGGTAATCATCAATTCCATATTGTGAAAGCGAAGGAATGTGCTGATCACCAACAATATGAAATACATAGCCTTTGCGAATAATAGAGAGTGCCTTGTTACGTGCTGTACGCGGCCAGCCACCGGAATCCAGATCTGCGGCAAGCACCATCTGTTCTCCACCATGATGCGTTGCAATATTGGCAAAAACCGTCTGGCTAAGCAGTACTTTCATATCCGCTCCCCGCCAGTCTCTTACCCATTCATCCAGAAAATCCAGCTGCCGGTCACCCAGCATTTTCAAATCGGGAGAATCCAGCACCGCGGGATCAACACCCTTTTCCTTAACATGGTCTTGTCTGCCCTGCCAAAATGCTATTGCATTGGGCCCGGATTTAAAATTACGATCACTGACAATTGCAAAGCTGATTCTGCCATATACCAGATCCATATAGATCGGTATAATGTTTTGTTCCATCAATGCAGGGTCAAAAGGATCAGGTAAATGCGAACATTGTGTTGTATGTACCACATTGATCATCTCTGCAGGCTCTACATATCCACCTTCGGTACCATGATAGATATTAAAACTCTTTTGAGGAATATTTTTACCACCTTCTCCCCACAAGTTACCTTGAAACACATCATGATCATCCGGAGTACAAATTGTGGGTCTGTCGCGCATCAAATCACCAAATGCCCAGCCAAACATGTACCATTTGCCAAGATAACTCAATATGGCCATATCCGCGGGGAAACGGATTATACTGTACCCGCCATTCCCTTCATATATCTGATCACCGGAGAAATAAAGCAAGTCCGGATTTTGCGCTGTTATATGTTTAACCAGCGGTGAATATGGAAATCCGGTGCCATACTGACAGGTCAAACCTCCCAAAGTCAAATCTTGATCTACAGGATCCCGACGTATCGTTCCATCATATTCACTTTCTCTAACATTTCCGTTTGTATCTTTTTCAGAATATACCAGCCTGTATTGTACTTCTTGTTCAGAGTCCCAGTTCCCCAGTTTGAATGTAACCGTTCTGGCATTGGGATCAATTCGAGATTCTTTGATAATCTCCCAATCTTTTCTTTTTTTCAACAGCAGGCGAACATTGTGATCATCCCTATCACCCAGGGGCGGCATTTGCGCGGTCAATTTTAAAACATTTCTACTCATGGTATACATTGACCACAAGATTGGCCCAAATGAATTTTCAGGCTTGCTGTCAATCTTGGCACCCTTGACTGTAAAGTTATCAAACCAGAAATGGCTTCCTTTTCCTCTATCGCCTTTTCCCGGAAAATCATTAAACATTGCCAGTAATCCCGGAGTTATGTTGACAGTCTGGCTCAAACTTTTCGAATGATTTTGTTTATCCGTCACCACCGCTATTACTGTATATTGACCACCTGAAGGCTGCGCATTCACACGTAAATGAAAATCAGTCAGATCAAATCCTTCCGGCAGCGTTGTTTTCTGTTTTTGAATATACAGTTCACCCGAGCTGGTTACACCCAACTTGACTCCCTTGCCAAAATAACAAGCGGCACGCACATCAGGATCCTCAGCATCCTGCACGCCAATACTCAATCCTGCCGAACTGTAGGTCTCTCCGGAATTCAACAAACCCATACGGACCCCGGCATTGAATCCTACAGCTTTTTCATTCAGTACAAATGTTAACAAATTCACACGCATATTGTTTCTATTGCCCACGCATTCCAGGCGTCCGTCATGAATTTGCCAATCTTCCATAGGTATGGCCCAGAAATCTCTACCAACCCAGACCCGATCATAATTATCAAAAACTGCTTTAAACTCTGCAATTTCAGGGGATGACTTTTTAGCCTTTTGTGTACAGGAAGCTAAAACAATAACAATAGAAATTATGATGAATAAAAAACGTTTCATTGTACGTCTCCATTGAATTGTTTGTTTCAAATATTAAAAGATAATATAATTCAGACATGAAACCAAGAAATTTAAGTATTTTCCCCCAATGGAAACACTTAGAAATCATTTAACACAAAATCATTATCAACAGGCTCATTTCCAAAGGGTATAATCTTTTCAGGATCTGCTGAACGATACCCGGATGCTCTTTGTCCATTTTCGGCAATTCTGGTACTACTAATAGACAAAGCAGGTTCAGACCCCATAAAAGAATTCTTTTGGCTAATATTAAAATCAATTACAAGTTTTTCTAATTCATGAACCTGGCTGTTAACTTCCTGGGCCGAACTTGCTGTTTGTTCCGAGGTAGCCGCAAATTGCTGGGTTATAGAGTTTAATTCTCCAATGGTTGTTGTAACCTGCTCAATACCACGGGCTTGCTCATTACCCGCTTCTGACACTTCAAAAATGATCTGAGCAATATCAGTAATATCGCTTATCATATCCATCAATACAGAATTCATATCGCCCGTCATCTTTACACCTTCATCCGTGTTCTGCTTTGAACTTTCAATCAGTGCAGATGTATTTTTAGCAGCATCGGCAGAACGTATAGCCAGGTTCCTGACTTCTTCCGCAACCACGGCGAAACCTTTTCCCGCTTCACCGGCTCTGGCTGCTTCTACTGCGGCATTTAAAGCCAGCAGGTTTGTCTGGAATGCAATTTCATCTATAGTTTTTACAATGGTTACTGTTTCATCAGAAGAAGTTTTAATCAGTTCCATCTTTTTGGCCATAGAGTCCATTACTGAGCGGATGTGGGTGGCATTTGACTCTATCTTTGTAGCCATGTCTTTGGCTTCATTGGTGTTTCCGGCATTTTGCTTTGTAAGTGATGCCAATTCGTGCAATGAGGACGATACTTCTTCAAGAGAACTGGCTTGTTCAGATGCGGCCTGTGCAACCGACTGGCTGCCAGCATTGATCTGGTCTGTTGCTACGGTAACCTGTTGAGCAACCATTGCAACTTTGGACAGACTGGTATCCAGATTTTCCATGGCCGTATTGATTGCTTGTTTTAATTGCTGATAATCACCATGAAAATCACTTTGAATTCGTACTGTCAGATCTTTGTCAGACAGTTTGGTCAGAGTATCTAATGCCGCATTCAACGGAGTTATAATAGCATCCAGTGTTTCATCAACTTTTTGGATAATGTCCTGAAAAACACCACTAAAATCGTTTGCTTCTCCCCTATATTCCAAATTTCCATCAATAGCATGTGATGTAATGATACTAATTTCCTGCATAACATTATTTAAAGTCTGAACCATTGTATTCATGGCAGGAGCAACCTGGTCATCATTATTGCTGACATAAATCTCATCTATCATTTCACCTTGAGCAAGCTTGTACATTCCACCCACAATTTTGGTTTCAAGCTTGTTTACAAAACTGTCAAGCGTTTGCGCCAGATCACCAACTTCATTGTTATGAGTTATATTGGCGCGAGGACGAAGATTTCCCTCATTGCATTCTTTGAGCATAGCAATAATTGTATTGACTGGTTTTATAATAACCCGGTTAAAAAATGTTCCAAAAACAAATGCAATAACTAATCCTGTTATAATTAATACAGATAAAATAAGGATGGTGATATTTGCATTAACATCGTTTTTAGCTTGAATCTGGTCCATTGCTGTCATATGAACATTTTGCAACACCTTGATCGATTCATTCAAAGCCTGAGATTTTAGCAATGAAAATGCAAAAGCAGACTGCACCTCAAAAGCGTTATTGTTTACAGATTCATTGATTAAAGATGTTTGTAAAACGGATTGATGCGCATCTTTCCACTCTTGCAACACTGTTAAAAAGGATTTCCATTTTTCCTCATGATCCGGGAGTTTTTCAATTGCACCATATCTCTTTAAGGTGTTTTCAATTAAAGGCCAGGCATTCTCGTTTTGTTTTTTGTAATCGCCTGCGGTTGGTGTTTCTACTGTAAATGGATTCAGCACAATGGCTTCATATTCCGAGATAATAGCCTGAGCATCTCGCAAATCGCTCAACAAAATCAATGCAAAAACTTGAGATTCTTTAATGGATTTTAAACAATTTTTTGAATGTATTACATTAGTAATCCCCCAAATCCCAACAACCAATAATACAATTGAAACACTGGCAGCGGCAATATAAAATTCAGTTTTCAATTTCAAACCGGACATTAGATACTCCTTTCATCCAAAGGGAAAATTTTTCAGCGAGAGCACAAAACGATACTTAGGTACTGCAGTCATGGCAAAATACACACTTACCCAAACATATGTTTTACAAAAGCTTAAAGAAAGACTCGAACAATCATAAAATTTATTATATCATGTAAATAATAAAAAGCAACATACATGCCATTTCAACGTTAAAAAGAAAAAGAAATATTATTTCAATACGTGAAATAACGCACCTTTTTCTTTTATGCAAAAACAATGTTTGAATGTATTATTATAATGAGTAACTTAATTATTCATTGTTGATAATTTAGGGGTTTAATTTATATGATAGTGCAACGCGTTTGCGCCTGGTGCAAAATGGATATGGGGCCGGCTGCATTTGAAACATCTAATCCGAGATACAATATTACTCATGGTATATGCTTGGATTGTAAAGAAAAATTGCAATACGGTCACAATAAAAAGAGAAAATCGATACAAAATTTTCTCAATAAATTCGAGAAACCTGTATTTCTGGTTGATGCTCAAAACATTGTCAAAACAGCCAACAAAGCCGGAAGTCACATGGTTGAAAAACCACTTGAAAAAATTGAAAATTTTGTTGGTGGAGAGGTGTTTGATTGTGTTCATTTTGTAAAGAATGGAACTTGCGGAAAGAGTAAACACTGTACCGGTTGTATGATAAACAGCTCAATTCTCAAAACACTTGAAAACGGCACCGGTGTAGTAAAAAAATTTGCTGAAATTGATGTCAAAACCGGTAATGATTTAATAAAGCAAAAATTAATGATTACTACTGAAAAAGTAGAAGATATTGTTTTTCTTCAAATTGATAAAATAGACACAATTGAATTAATAGAACAACACCCCGATTAATAGCAATCGGGGTGTAAATTTTATCAGGCGAGTGTATTTACTCTTGCTGAATTTTTTGTCTCAAATTCTTCAACTTTATCTGCAAATTTCTCAAGATACCCCAACTGATCGATCCCTTCTAAAAGACATGTTTTACTGAACGGATCAACCGGAAATCCCACCTTGCTGCCATCAGGTAAACTTACAGTTTGAGATTCCAGATCTATGGTTAATTCAGCGTCAGAACCCGCTTCAGCAAGATCAAACAATTGCTGCAACACTTTTTCTTCCACTTCAACCGGTAATAGACCATTCTTTAATGAATTGTTTTTAAAAATATCTGCAAAGCTGGTACTTATTATGGATTTAAAGCCAAATCCTGTTAAACCCCAGGGTGCATGTTCACGGCTTGATCCACAGCCAAAGTTATCACCCGCTATTAAAATTTTAACACCCTGTGCTTTGGGTTGATTCAAAACGAACTCAGATTTTTTGCTGCCATCTTCATTATAACGCCAGTCAAAAAACACATTTTCTCCCAAACCGGCTTTATCAGTTACTTTTAAAAATCTGGCCGGCATAATTTGATCTGTATCAATGTCATTTACTGGTATTGAAACAAATTTACTAGTCAATGTTGTAAAGGCTTCCATAGCTACCTCGTGTTTTATGTCAAACCGGAAATTCCGGCTAGTATTCGAATCCAATTAACTTAATGTACGTGCATCGGTAACTTTACCGGTCACTGCTGTAGCTGCAGCGGTAAGTGGGCTGGCAAGAAATGTTCGTCCACCTTTACCCTGACGCCCTTCAAAATTTCGGTTACTGGTACTTACAGCATATTGACCGGGTACAAGCTGATCACCATTCATGGCAATACACATACTGCATCCGGATTCACGCCATTCCGCACCAGCATCCTTAAAAATTTTATCAAGACCTTCTGCTTCAGCTTGATTCTTTACCTGCTGCGATCCGGGAACAACCATAACACGGGTACCCTCTGCAACTTTACGGCCTTTGAATATATCAGCAGCCTGACGAAGATCACTAATACGTCCGTTTGTACAACTACCAATGAATACAACATCCACTTTCTGGTCTTGAATAGCCTGACCAGGTGCAAGCCCCATATAGGTCAAAGCTTTTTCAAGCGCATGTTTTTTATTGGTATCAGAAATAGCAGCCGGATCAGGTACATTTTCATCAATCATAATGCCCATACCCGGGGTTGTTCCAAAAGTGATCATGGGTTTCAATGCAGACGCATCCAAAGTTACGACCTTGTCATATTCTGCACCTTCATCGGATGGTAAGCTTTTCCAGTAATCTACCGCGGCATCCCATGCCGAACCTTGTGGAGCATATTTACGACCTTTGATATACTCAAAAGTGATTTCATCGGGAGCAATCATACCCGCGCGCGCACCACCTTCAATACTCATATTACAAATGGTCATACGGGCCTCCATGCTCAACGAACGGATAGCGCTGCCTGCATATTCAATCACATATCCGGTTCCACCGCCGGTTCCAATTTTTGCAATCAATGCAAGAATAATATCTTTTGAAGTTACACCCGGTTGCAATTCACCATCTACCTGTACTTTCATGGTTTTGGGTTTATTTTGTAACAACGTTTGGGTTGCAAGCACGTGTTCAACTTCACTTGTTCCAATACCAAAAGCCAGCGCTCCAAAGGCACCATGTGTAGCGGTGTGACTGTCACCACAAACAATCGTCATACCCGGTTGGGTGAGTCCAAGCTCCGGTCCAATTACATGCACAATACCGCGTGTGCTGCTTTTCATATCGTGCAGGGGTACACCAAATTCTTTACAGTTTTGCACCATTTTATCAATTTGTGCTGCTGCAAGCTTGTCCTGAATTGGAATTGATGGATCTGTTGTAGGAATAGAGTGGTCCATTGTTCCCACAGTTTGTGAGGGTCTGCGTACTTTTAATCCCTTGTCACGAAGTCCCTGAAATGCCTGGGGAGATGTTACTTCGTGAACCAGGTGCAGATCGATGTACAAAATGGATGGAGAATCCGGTTCTGTAAAAACAACATGGTTTTGCCATACTTTTTCAAACAAGGTTTTGGGGGTTGACATGGTTTAATTCCTCAATCTATGTTCATTACTTTCAATTTTTATACGTCAAATTCATCAGGATTCAAGCGTTTTAAAATCATTTCACTAACAGCTGCACCTGCAGGTACCATGGGAAATACCATTTCCTCTTTAACAGTGGTAAACTCGAGAACGGTAGGTCCATCATTAATGGAAAATGCCCAATCAATGGCATCATCCACCTCTGACATTTCGGTAACTTTACGGGCCTTGCAGCCCATACCTTCGGCAATTTTAATAAAATCCGGATTACTGTGTGACAGATCCGTAAAAGAAAAACGTGAATCATGAAACAATTCCTGCCACTGACGAACCATACCCAGATAGCTGTTATTAAAAATAATAAATTTAACAGGCAGTTTGTAATAAGCCGCCGTAATCAATTCCTGAATATTCATTTGAAATCCGCCATCTCCTGAGATAGAGATTACCGGCTTATCTTTAACACCAAATGCCGCACCAATGGAAGCCGGTACAGAAAATCCCATTGTGCCCAAACCACCTGATGTAATATGGGTACGGGGATGATTGTACAGAAAATGTTGGGCCGCCCACATTTGGTTCTGACCTACATCCGATACTACAATTGCATCACCTTTTGTTCTATCAGACAGTTTTTTAAGTATATTTTGGGGACGTAATTTACCGTCTTCTTCCGGTACTTCTAACGGACATTGCTCACGCCAGCCATTGACCTGTTTCCACCAATCGTCCAGTTCCATTTTGCCATCAAAATGATGGATCATTTCCGCCAGAATATTAGACACCTGCCCAACAACCGGAAAGTCAACCTGAACATTTTTATTAATGGATGCCGGATCAATATCAATATGGATCTTTGTTGCTTTGGTTGCAAATTTATCCACTCTGCCGGTTACACGATCATCGAACCGTGCTCCAATAGCTATCAAACAATCACATTCATTCACCGCCTGATTTGCGGTAAAGGTTCCGTGCATACCCAGCATACCCAAAAATTGGTCATCTGTTCCGGGATATCCACCCAAACCATGAAGAGTCAAAGTAACGGGTATACCTGTTTTTCGAGCAAATTCGGTCAATTGTTTTCCACCATTAGACAGTATTACACCGCCACCAGCATAGATTAAAGGCTTTTTGGCCTTTTTAATTGCATCAACCGCATTTTTAATCATCACCGGGTGTCCGTTTACCTGGGGTTTATACCCTCGCAGCTCCAGTTCTTCAGGGTAATTAAAAATACCGGAACTCATTACAACATCTTTGCAAAGGTCAATCACCACGGGACCCGGGCGCCCTGTGGTTGCAATATGAAACGCTTTACGTATGGTTGGCGCCAAATCTTCAATGCGTGTAACCAGATAGCTCCATTTTGTTATGGACCGGGTTATACCGGTTGTATCTGCTTCCTGAAATGCATCATTACCAATCAAATGACTGGAAACCTGTCCAGCAATGACGACCATAGGAATTGAATCCATATAAGCATCTGCAATACCGGTGACTGTGTTGGTTGCACCGGGTCCGGATGTAACCAATACCACACCTGGCTTTCCGGTTGCCTTTGCATATCCTTCGGCCATATGGGTTGCACCCTGTTCATGACGAACCAGTACATGATGCAAAAAATCCACATCATATAATCGGTCATATATATGTAACACAGCGCCACCAGGATACCCAAAAATAGTGTCAACACCTTCTCGTCTCAAGCTCTCAAAAAATATATCTGCGCCGCTCATTTTTTTCTTCATTGCTGCAGCTTCCATAAAATTACCTATCTGTTGGTTAATATCATATCAATCAAATTAATATTCCATCACCGCACCTGTGTTGGCTGATTTTACAAAATGTGTATATCTAGCCAACCAACCCGTTTTGATTCGGGGCTCAAACTTGGGTAAAGCAGAAATACGTTTTTGCATTTCTTCTTGACTCATATCAACTTCTAAAAGCCCTTTATTCAAATCAACATGGATCATATCGCCTTCTTCAAGTGCGGCAATAGGGCCGTGCGCTGCTGCTTCGGGACTTACATGCCCAATACATGCGCCTCGGGTACCTCCTGAAAATCGCCCATCGGTGATTAGAGCAACCGAGCTGCCAAGACCGCGACCCATCACTGCGGATGTGGCTGCAAGCATCTCGCGCATACCCGGACCTCCTTTCGGACCTTCAAAACGGATTACAATTACATCTCCAGGATTGATCTGGCCGTCATTTACTGCTTTAAAGGCATCTTCTTCACATTCAAAAATTCTTGCCGGTCCGGTATGGTCCCACATCTCGGGTGCTACCGCTCCGGTTTTAACAACACTGCCTTCAGGTGCAAGGTTGCCAAACAGTACAGCCAAACCACCAGTCTGTGCATAAGCATTCTCTTTTTTGCGTATTACCTCAGTGTTTTGTATATCCGCGTCTTTGATATTTTCACCCAGTGAAACACCGGATACTGTAGGTCTGTCAAGTTTGAGCAAACCCGGAATAGTTGACAACTCTTTTAATATGGCAGATATTCCGCCTGCATTGTCAACATCTTCAATATGTACATTTTTAGTGGCCGGAGATACTTTACACAAATATGGCACTTTTTTAGATAAATCACTCAATTCTTCAAGGCTCAATTCAATTCCCGCTTCGTGAGCAATTGCAAACGTATGAAGAATGGTATTGGTTGAGCCACCCATTGCCAAATCCAGTGCAAAGGCGTTCATAAAGGTATCTTTATTTAAAATGTCACGGGGTTTAACGTCTTTGGCTATCAAATCCATAATGCGCTCACCAACACTTGCAATCAACTCGTCACGTTTGGGATCCACAGCGAGCACAGTTCCATTACCGGGCAGTGCCATTCCCAGGGCTTCACACAAACAGTTCATACTGTTTGCAGTAAACATACCTGAACAGCTTCCACAAGTGGGACACCCATTGTCTTCAAGGTCTTTGAGTTCTGCGTCACCAATTTGACCGGACGAGTATTGCCCTACACCCTCAAATACCGAAATCAAATCCACAGGTTCACCTTTAGAGTTGATACCCTTTTTCATAGGACCGCCCGATATGAATATAGTGGGTATATTGATGCGTGAAGCACCCATCAACATGCCGGGAACAATCTTGTCGCAATTGGGGATACATACCAAAGCATCTAAACAATGCGCTGTGGCAACAGTTTCAACGCTATCTGCAATGATCTCTCTGGATGGCAGACTGTAATTCATTCCCTTGTGCCCCATGGCAATACCATCATCAACACCAATGGTATTAAATTCAAAAGGGACACCACCCGCTGCACGCACAGCTTCTTTGACTTTGCGGCCAAATTCCTGCAAGTGAACGTGCCCCGGAATTAAATCTATATATGAATTACAGATACCAATAAAAGGCTTGTTAAAATCTTCATCTTTAACGCCTGTAGCTTTAAGTAAACTGCGATGTGGTGCTCGTTCATATCCTTTTTTTACGGTATCTGATCTCATTTTTTTTCCTTTCTAAAATAAATGTTCAACTTGTACCAAACCCTGACCTAAGGTACTGACCTCAAGTTATTATAAAACATGAAAATGTAAGAGGTCAGAAATTTTTAAATTACCACAGGTAGTAGCACAATAATAATCAAAATCGATAGCACTAGAGAAATTGTGTTTGAGAGGTACAAGAAGAGGTTTGAATAAAGTACGGCACAAACTGCATCTTTTTTCTTTGCAGCCTGGTTAAAACCGAAATTGTCCGACTTATTCTTTTTCATAATCCCAATTCTATTATATAATATAAAAGATTATAATAAAAATCATAACAAAATACAACAAAAAAAATTCCAAAAATGTAATACTGATTAAATAAAAACCAGGTAAAGCTGTATTATGTGACCACTTTACAAGTTGTAATACAACGCATACATGATTTCATTCCAAAAACAACATAAAACGATTAAGCCAATTGACTTTTGATAAAAATAATCCTATTTTCAAACAGGATATTACACAGAATGACAAATGAAAAAATATACAATCATAATAGTTCTCTTTTTAATCATTCCAGCTAACCATGCATTCAGTTTGATTACAGATCATCAATATATGCGTATTGATTGGGATGAACCCTGGCACAATACCCGCGAATATACCCAGTATAAAATGCGAGAAATTAAAAGTGGTGAGTATGAAATACAACTTCGATCACGCCATACCATTCCCACCTTGCAAAAAGAAAATTCTTTCAGCGAAAGCCGGGATTTTGATATAAGCACCATGCTCTATCACGATGAGGGGAATGATCTGTTGATTATCCAATTGCCAATCCTGCAAAAAAGCGCTCCGGTATCCCGAATGATGGTAAAAAAGTTCCTGAAAGCGGGATTCAACACCGCCATCTGGTTCAGGCCCCCCGAGCCCTGGGTAGAGTCACCAACCGATTCCGGCAGATCCTTGATTCGATATATTGCGCAGGACCAACAAAATGCGGAACTTGTATTGGAGCATTTTATCACCTTTGTGCAAGAAGTGGTGCATTTCCCCCTGTTCCGCCATAAGCGAATTGCATTGGCAGGTTATAGCAATGGCGCCATACTGATTAGCGCTGCCCTTCCCTATTTACCGGAGGATATTCCAATTTACATCGTAACCGGTGGAGATATTCTGGAAGTATTAAAATCCTCAGTGGAAATCTCATGGCAGGACGCGTTCAAAGAGTTTGATGTAGATACCAGCGCCTATTTCAGCCATTGGCGCACACTGCCGCTCAAACCGTTAAATACTGCCGCTCAAATCAAAAATCCGGAACGCATCCGCGCTATACTTGCAGTCAATGATAAATCCGTACCAGAGCATGAATTCCGCAAATGGGCAAAACTCGCAAACATTAATCTGCGTGTACTGCCCAGCTCGTATTCTTCGTATCTATTTGACTGGCTCATGAAAGATGGTGGTACCGGTGATGTTGGTGGACAAATTCAAAACGGGCATTACTGGCTGGCGTTTGAAGTGTTTTTAAACGATGCTCTGGAAAAAGATATAATGGATTTCTTTTATCGGCAGTTTACGAGGTAAAACGCCAAGGTGTGAAACTTGATTAGTATGAATAGTGTTAATTCGTATCATTCGTGGGCAAGCTTTTATAAAAATAGCCCCGCACCTCAGAGGTGCCGGGCTAATCATAGCAAAATTCGTGTCATCTGTGGGTAAAAAAAGCATAGAGGAATTTAATCCATCCAAAAATCCCAAGCCTTTGGGTGGACAAATCAAGTTCATTTCAGTGTATTTAGTGGGCCACTCATTCCATTCTAAACCAGTCAAAATCAGCATAGCCTTTGGAGAGCTGCATGTTGGGACTGCTGCAAAATATACCCACTTTGGCGCCAATCCAATGCCCTTCAATAACATCAAAGGTTGTGCCCAGGGATTGAAAATCCTTACCATCCAGACTGTAATAGAATGAACACTCGCCATTTTCTTTAAACGTTAACTGCAAATAACAGGTATTGTCTTTAACTTTAACGGCCTCAATTTTCTGAGTAGCATCATTTTCACGGTCATATTTGCCCACATACATGGCAATTTCCAAACCGTCTTTATCATTGTTCATTACAATATGCGCCCACTCGTTACCCATCATTACCAGCCCTGCTTTTTCATCTGGTAATTCGGGATTAAAAACGAGCCTGGTCGTTGCAGTAAACTCGGGTGAAGCTATTTTTTGTAATAACAGATTGGGCACAAAGAGCAAATTACCAAACTGGGTCAAGTTCCGGGTAGAATACAAGCGCATGTTGCCGGAATTCGCAGTCAAAGAATACCATGCATCCTGGGGATTTGCCTGCCACTGCCATTGCATTCCCAGATCTTTCTCATTAAACTCGTCTGTAGTCTGTGGAATTTCAACCGGCCAGGTTTTACCAACATCCGGTTTTTTCCATGATGCTACCGGTTCACCAATTCCGTCATTATCAATGTCTTTACCCATCATGGGCCAGCCGTTTTCCCAATGTACGGGTTGCAGATGCACAATACGTCCCCAGGGTTGACGTTCCTGAAAATGCATGAACCACCACTCGCCGGATTTCAACTCTACCAGCCCACCTTGGTGCGGGCCGTTAATATCCGTACTGCCGGTGTGTAAAACAATCTGATCTTCATAAGGACCATAAATATTCCTTGATCTCAAAGCAGTCTGCCATCCCTGGCCTACGCCACCTGCAGGTGCCAGAATATAGTAATACCCGTCTTTTTTCAAAAACTTTGGTCCTTCAATGGTCGGGTGCTTGTCCACATTGTAATAGATAATTTCACCGTTATCCAGGATCTGTTTTCCATCCCGGCTCATTTTATGCAGATATAAAATATCAGCACGGAGTTTACTGCGCACAAGGTAGGCGTTTCCATCATCATCCCATAATGGACAAGGATCTTCCCACATTTCCACATCCACAACATGATGCAGTTCCCACTTGCCGGCAGGATCTTTGGTCTGTGCCATAAATAATCCATCATGCGGGGTACAGAAATAGACATAAAACATACCGTCATGATATCGTATAGACGGCGCCCATGAGCCTTCACCATGCACCGGTTCATTGTACTTTTCCAGGGGCAGTCTATCGTACACATGACCAATGATAGTCCAGTTGACCAGATCCTTTGAATGCAGTACAGGTACTCCGGGAATACAGGTAAAGCTGGATGCTACCATATAAAAATCATCTCCCACACGGATCACATCCGGATCCGAATAATCCGCAAACAATACCGGATTTTTATAGGTGCCGTCTCCCAAATCGGCTACCCAGGGTTCTGCTACTAAAGGCAAAGATACTACAGCCAACAAAAATAGAACGAAAACAGTTTTCAACTTCATAGTACAACCTCTATAATATTTTTTGGATTTGTTCATTATTATCAATTTTAAAATTCTTTTTATTACCGGTCAGCTTGTAAACGGATGCACTTGTTTTACAACATTTTTCCGCATCCTTTTTGCTTATTACCTTTAATTGCGAATCAACCGGATTTATCAGGTACAATTCACGCGGAGCAGTAATTGCCGCCACATCCGGCAGATCAAAATGTTTGATCACATCCGGCAAAAAATTATTCAAATGCACAGCATAATGTTTGTCGTTAATAATAGAGTCATACGAGATCAATGCATTCTCGCAAACAACCTTTGTAAACCGTTTATCCAAAGCACCTGCAAACAATGCAACCAAACCGGCATGACCTTTTCCATACAAGGTAATATCGTTCTTGACTTCAGGGCGGGAATTTAGATAATTTGCAGCGGTCAACACATCCAGAACTCGCAGTCCCAGCATTGGTCGTCCCAACAGAAACGAGCTGTAGGTAAAGCTGGTTTCATCGCGTGACCATTCATAATAGCCGGTATCTATACCGCGTTCCCAATAGGTATCCATGGTTTCGCCAACACCACGGGGATCGATGGTAAAAACAATCTTGCCCCCTGCAGCTTTTTCCATTGCCCAATCATGCAGTTGGGTTTTGCCGTACTCGTGCACCATCATTAACGCATCACCCTGGGTAATACCCTGTTTCTTGTAAAACAATCCCGGTACCCAAATATCTCTTTCAATTTGCACGGCTACTTTTTCAACATCTATACCCTTTTCGGTAAACTCTCCAAAACTCTTAACAACAGGTGATGTTGGAATTTCCGGTAATGCCAGAATACTTTGAATATCCTGAATCAGGTTGTCACGATACGCTTCAAATCCGGATTTATTTTTCGGAACTGCGGGAGAATACTTGATTTCCTGCGCCAGTTTCTGATTAATAGACCATACGGTTTCTCCGCCCAGGCTGGTTGCCACTGCACCGGTTTGAGTACAATAGAGCAGCGAATCCGGTTCCCGGTCAACCTTAACCTCACGCCAGTCTGTATCATTGCCGTCCAGCCAGCGGCCCATAAACGCGTACAATGCACGCAGTCCATGCGGAGCATAACCATGCCCGGCATCTGCCTGGGCCAGGGTAAATTTCTCAATACTGTTAAAATCCGCATACATGAGCTGTAATTCATTATAGTTTGCAAGCGCGCCCCTGAAAGGGAAAAAATCTTGTTGGGTTGCGCAGATCATCATGGGCCTCGGTGCCATGGGCATCAACAAATCCGCAATGTCGATCCCTTGTTTGAGAATACCTGCGGGACTCTGTTCCGCGTCATGGCTGATCTCACCATCGCGGCACATGCGGTCACGTAATCGGGTAATATAACATGCAGGGACCGATGCTTTTAATCTGTCATCCAGCGTGGTTATAAATGTGGTAATAGTGCCGCCGCCGGAACATCCGGTAATCCCAATACGTTCCGGGTCAACATCCGACCGGGTTAGCAAATAATCAATAGCCCGGATACCATCCCATGCCCGGTATTGGGCCAGATTGGTACCGGTTAAAAAACACACATTTCCCGCCTGGCAATGCTGCTGTGTTCCCCGACGATAGAGATCTTGGCCGGTTTCAGGATCCACATATTCACTTCGCTCTCCCTGCCCTACCGGATCATAAGCCAGTACAATAAATCCCTTTTTTACCAGATTGACAAATTTCTCCTGACCGCCACCGACTTTACCGGCTGCGCCGTGACCATCAACCGACACAATCGCAGGCAAGATGCCAGCAAGCATGGTGGGTACATATACATTTGTAGTGACATAAAATTGTGGTCGGCTTTCAAAAATGATCTTTTCGATGCGATAGCCATTCCGTTCAAGGGTACCCACATTTTTAACATTCAGCGGTGTTTTTTCAGGAAACTCGCCAATGGCCTTTGTAAAATTTTCCCGCACATAGTTTTGATATTCACGCCATTGTTCAGGGGTGCGATATGTGGATTTTTTTTGCAGGGATGCTTCACGGTAATCATCCGCCTGACGAATGAAAAAATCATAGATCATGTATTCCGAGATCCCCAATTCCTCTTCATGACCTTGTAGTACATTCAAATTTTCCTGTGCTGGTAAATTAATTACACAAGACAGAACAAACAATAGAACCATATACAATCTTTTCATATCGCTTTTCCTCCTCGATCCAATGTAAACGTTTAAGTTAAAAGATGCCAGAAAAATATTGCAATTCCCAACGAATATTGATATACTTGATCACAGTATTCTTAAAAAAATCCAAGTCTGGTTTTAATAGTCGTTGAGGCAAAAATGAAAAAAGCATTGTTCATGATTATAATATTATTATCACTCCCCTTGTATTTTTGTAATATGACAAAAGAATCCAAGTCAAACAATACAGCAAGACCCCGAGTTATAGCAACCACCGACGGTGAAGTGGATGACCGCTGTTCCATGGTGCGATTTCTGTTATATGCGGACCAGTGGGATATTGAAGGCATCATCTATTCCAGCTCTAAATTCCATTGGAAAGGATACAGATGGGCCGGAGAAACCTGGCTGTATCACTATATCGACCTGTACGCACAATGTTATGAAAGCCTGAAACAAAACTCGCCTGATTTTCCAACGCCTAAACACCTGAGAAGCAAAATCTATATTGGCAATATCGACTCGGTAGGCGCCATGGAACATGACACCCCCGGCTCTGACCACATTGTCAAAGTATTGCTGGATGATGATCCAAGACCGGTCTATCTGCAGGCCTGGGGTGGCACCAACACTATTGCCCGCGCCCTGTGGAAAATACAACACGAGCACCCCGATCAAATGGAAAAGGTATCTAAAAAGGCAATCCTTTATATAATATTAGATCAGGACCGCACCTTCCGTGACTATATTCAACCTAACTGGCCCCACCTCAAAGTTTTGGGCAGTTTTAAACAATATGAAGCATTGGCTTATCGTTGGTATCAAAAATTCCCGGAGGACATACAATATTATTACCGCGAAGAATGGATAAAAACCAATATCCTCGATGGTAATGGCCCCTTGTGCGCCCGATACGAGGCCTATGACGGCACCTGGAACAAGCACAACCTGGGCATGGATGTTTTCCGCTCCGAGGGTGATTCACCATCATTCATGTACAGTATTGAAACAGGACTGCGCAGCATGGAAGATCCTACATATGGCGGCTGGGGCGGCCGATTTGAAAAGGAACCAGGCACACATGATGTATGGCAGGGCGCCAAAGACGATGGTGATCTCTACAAACCCATCTGGCGTTGGTCTAAAGCGTATCAAAACGACTGGGCCGCGCGCGCGGACTGGTGTGTAAAAAGCTATGCCGAGGCCAACCATCCCCCGGTTGTTAAATTGGAACACAATGCGGATTTGCCCGCCGCTCCGGGAGATGCCCTCAAGTTGAGCGCATCCGCAACCGATCCGGACAATGACGAATTGACTTGCAACTGGTGGCAGTATCGGGATCCCGGTACATACCCGGGAGAGATGAGCATACCCCACGCCGATGCGTGGAGCACAGAAATATCTGTACCTGGCGACGCGAAAACCGGACAAACCATCCACATTATCTGTGAAGTAACAGACAATGGTACTCCCGAACTCACTCGCTACCAGCGTATAGTCGTGACGGTGAAATAAATTTATACAACATCGTACCGGATAAAATTCCAATCCTGATCGCGGCAGAGATAATCTCTGCCACGATCGTTTTTTAATTCCATTTATTTACCGTGTTCCAACTCCTTTTGAAGAGCGTGTAGGGTAATAATCAGACACCGTACATCTGGGTAATCCTTTAATCCTCCAATCATGGTTTTCAATACTAATCATAACAGAGATAATCTCTGTCACGATCATTTTTAGTTTCATCACTTTTCCGTATATCCAAACAAAAGTTTGGACACGAGCAGGTCTCTAGTCGGGCACTATACATCAGGGTAATCCAATAATCCTTAAATCAGGGTTTACTTGAATCAAGGTTAAATAAATCCTTTGCTTTTTTATCGAAATACATTTAATTCATAAAAACCCATAATTGTTTAACAAAAACACGGATACTCACATGTTTCATATAACAGAACACCCGTTTCTTGTCCCTTTTGATAACACATTTACAATAGAACAGGCACCAACCTATCCCACAAAAGAGCATCACAATAAAAAAGCCAACAAAAAACGATTGAAAACCCTTGTCAAAGAACTTTACGAGTTACAGCGCACCCTGTACGCGCACGACCAATTTGCGCTTTTGTTGGTCTTTCAGGCAATGGACGCCGCCGGTAAAGACAGCACAATCCGTACAGTTATGAGCGGCGTGAATCCCGCCGGGTGCCAGGTGTTTTCATTCAAGCAGCCATCAAAAGAAGAACTGGACCATGATTTCTTGTGGCGCACCTCCAAACGTCTGCCGGAACGTGGGCGAATCGGGATCTTTAATCGCAGTTATTATGAAGAGGTATTGGTGGTACGGGTACATCCCGAATACCTGAAAGGTCAGAAACTCCCTTACCCCATTGACACGGACAAGCTCTGGCCAAAACGGTTCGAATCCATTCGGAGCCATGAAAAACATTTGGCTGAAAACGGAACCGTCATACTAAAATTCTGGCTCAATGTTTCTCAGGAGGAACAAAGGCAGCGGTTTCTTGACCGACTCAATGAACCGGATAAAAACTGGAAATTCTCAACAGGAGATGTTAAAGAACGGGGATACTGGCAGGATTATATGCAGTCCTATCAGGATGCACTGAACGAAACATCGCGTCCCTGGGCACCGTGGTATGCTATCCCTGCTGATGACAAACCCTTTATGCGCGTAACCGTTGCAGAGATTATTGTCAATACACTCAAAAACATGGGCATCCGATATCCGCAGGTAAGCGAAGAGACAAAAATCAAATTTGATGAAATCCGAGCGTTATTAGAGAATCAGGAATGATGCAAAACAGAGATACATCATGTTACTCTGAAACTTTTAAATTCGATAAATCGGTTAATTCTATTATTCTCATTCTAGATGAATATAAAAGCCCAGTGATATCACCGGGCTTTATGTATTTACCTATTTAACTAGAACCATTTTTTTTATTGCAACATGATCTTTACATTTCAGCTTGTAAAAATATACACCGGAAGCAACCGTTTTGCCATAATTATCTGTTGCATTCCATATAGCATTATGTTCACCTGCTTCAAGGTCTCCATTTACTAAGGAAGCAATTTCTCGTCCCTGTATATTATAGACTTTTAGTTCAACATTGCCGGTTTCCGGTATTTCAAAAGCAATATTAGTCGTAGGATTAAAGGGGTTGGGATAGTTTTCGTTTAATTTAAAACTATAAACTGTCTTAACATTATATTGATTATCATTGATAGGTTTTGTTAGATTAATTGTTTCTACATATAATGCCTCAGTCGTCGCAGCATATAATTTATTACCAGTATCCAAAGCGGTTCTTGCTACAGCATTTGCATACTCGTTTTGATCATAGGTGCTATAATTATTGGTATCATATGATTTATATTGTGCATTACCTGAGCTTGAATTAGTACTAATCGTAAATCTGGTTTCATCAACCAAAGAGATATCACAAGTTTCATTAAAGCATGTTGTCAAGATTGCAGTACCTAAACCAGGACTACGAATAGCCAAAGTGCCATCATTTAAAACGGCATAAACTGCATCAACATCTGCTTCTATTTCCTTTACCGGTACTGATGTAGAATACTCTGTTGCTGAAGGATCTCCTAACGCAAACCAATAACTACCAGTACTTACTCGTATTATTCCGGCATCATGAGCGATTGCGATACTTTTATGCCCGTTTCCCTGGTACTCAACATCATTCACTTTATAACCCGATGCCCAGGTATCAATATAAGAAAAACTACTTCTATTAATCACCACTACATTACCACTTGAAGCTGATCTTTGTCCAATATATATAGATGGCACTGTTGTTCTGGGAGGTGTGCTATTATCAGTATATGTATAATTCGAAAATGCTACACTGGTCACACGCGTGTTAGCACCTCCATCATTAAAAACATTCAAACAATCCTTTAAATCCCAATCCATAGTCACCATATTGCCTGTTGTTCCATTATCATGACAGATATATACTCGCTTATTTGATGAATCTATTTCATCAAGCTCTATATCGACAACGGGTTTAGTTTCACCCCAATTGTCAAAATACTTGAAAAAATATCCACCCGTTCCTTTTTCATATTTTAAAAACACACCATTATCATGAGCAATATATAACCTATCATCAGAAACACTAACATTAACATCATTTTCAATATCATTGATATTATTAATAAATTCAATAACATTATTACTACCTGCAGCAGGTTCAATTCTCAACAATTCACCTTTTGCAGCTTCAATGCTTATTGTGAAATAATATCTATTTCCATCCGAATGAAAACTATTACTATTTATTTCAGTGTAACTACCGGGATTAGTCTTGTTGATTTTATATACTCTTGGCGTATTAGTTCCATATCGTAAGGCTTTATTATAATAAACATTAAAAGTTGTAGTACTAGTCAAACTTTTGTTAACTATCATAGCATAATGTTTACCTGTATCCTTGTGTCTAAAATATCCCATCATTGCACTACCACCATCAATATCTTTTACAATATTAAATGCCTGATTCGTTTCACCAAACAATGTTAATTCAGCTTGATCGTCAGGTTGGCTATCATTATGATATGTGGCCAGAGGTATTAATTGCATTAAAGTATCACCTAAACATTTAACTTCATTATTAATTGCTGCAACAGCAGTCCACCTGCTACCATTACGCATACTATTTACATCTGTCGATGTACTATTCAAATAAATACCATCCTGATGATACATACAATCCAGCGAAGTATAATATAGTATTCCTTTAGCACCATAAGCCAACGAAGAATACATTTGTAAACTCACTTCCTTTACCGTAGCAGCAGGCACTGGATAACCAGCTGGCACCTGATTAGAGAGTTGAATAATAACCCATACAGGTATTTGGTAATTACTTGTACTATATTGGTTAGCCTTATCTCTTAAAATTTCAAGATTAAGATAATAATCATCCCGAAAAACATGTGAACCACCAATAGTCTTTATAGGATAAATATCTGAACTTAATACTATATTCTCATTTATTCGAGATAGATAATTATCAATGTACTTTTTATATTTATCAACATATGTACTACCAGTATAATTACTTTCCACTTGAGTAGAATAAATAGGAAATAAACTTGTATATGGTAAAGTATTTGTAATTCCACTAGTTGAATGATTTTGAATTAAAGAAGTCATTACTTCTATATCATTGAAATCATCATTGTCAAGAGGTTCATCCCAGACTAACCAGCCAAGAATTGAAGAATCATACAAATTGTCTAGTTGAGATGCAACTTGCCCTTGTACAATCGCATTTCCAGAAACAATTGAATTATGGGTAATTCGATCAGTAGCACCATATTCCGTACTTTGCCAATGATATACAACAATACTATTAGTTAAATCACTTGAAGCAACATCATTTATAAAATTATTAGCTTGTGTAAGAGTAGCTTTATCCCAATTTATCAAACAGTTAAAACCTGCATCATCTTGGTCATTATAATAAGCCATATCCGGTTGTGTATTAACACCGAGTCCAATCCCGCTTAATACAAATTCAGATTGCACCCACTCAGCAAAAACGAGATTTACACAAAATAATAAAATCAATGTAATAAAAGATATTTTTGACCAATTCATAAGTCCCTCCTAAATAAGTTATAAAGTAGAAACATCTGAAATATTGGATTTTTTCATATTGAACTAATAAATTGAGTTCAATTTTCCAAAGAGAATGAAATATTTATAAAATCTATAACATTTAAAATTGTTCTTTGACAAAATTTACTATCATTACTCTAATACATAGGTTATATACCTACGAAATGGCTCAAGTGGTTAATGTAACCATACGCCTGATATTATAAACCCATGCTGCAATCACAAATTCAAAACGATTTCGGCCCATATCATAATAACTGCACCGATCATAATCTAATACTTGCTTCATAAAGGCAAACGGTCTTTCAACTGCATTCCGAACTTTAGATAATTGCTTATTTCTTTTTACCTGCTTTGATGTCAAATTTCGGTTTCTATATCCTTTATCAAGAATGCCGCAATAGACTCCTTTGCCTCGCAGGTTGCACTTGCGGGCTTTGTTCGTGTAACCTTTATCTGCGAACACCGCATTTTCTTTTTCTGTTATCAGATCCGGAAAAAGATTTGTGTCGTGAATACTTGCGCTGGTAAACTCTACAGAATGAATAATATCACTGTCCAAATCTGTACCAATATGGCCTTTGTAGCCATAATGCGTTTTGCCACGTTTCTTTGTGAAATCTGCATCACGATCACGCTTGCTTCCTGGTTTCGCTTGTGCTTGTTTTATAGTTGCATCAACAAGTGTTCCTTTGCCAACGATCAGACCCATTTTTTCAAGCTGTTTGTTGAATTGCCGGAACAGTATTTTATCAAGACCAAGGCGAGAAAATTGTTCACGATAGCGACAGATAGTGGTCTCGTCAGGGATTGCATCCGCACTGGTCAGTTCCAGAAACAATTGAAAACTACGTCGATCCGCAATCTCTTCTTCCAGGCGAGGATCGGATAAACCATAGATACGTTGTAATAAAAAACAACGAACAATAACTAACAAATCAAATGACGGCTTGCCTGCATTTGATTTTCTGGTTTTTGATTGTTCAATACGTTCTTCAATGGGTTCAAGTAAATTTTGCCAATCAATTTTTTCTTTGATAATTTTCAGAGCTTGTTTGCTTTGGGTTTTTATATGCTTTTTGAAATTTTCATTTGCTGCTGTGGTAAACAAGTCTTCATTGTGTATTCTATTGCGACCCATGTAAAACTCCAGTTTTTTTTATCATACAGCAAATTAGTAAATTATTACCTTTGATTCTAATAATATTTCAGAGGTTTCAAAGTAATTAATAAATCATACTAAAACACTCCTACTACAATAAAGCAGTTATCACCTCCTTTTAATATTAAAATAAAAACACAGATATAACTTCCAGCAAAAAATCCAAAATAACATCAAAAATGATAATAAAGATATGATCCCCGATAATATTGATTAATTCCGCCCACCAAATATAACATACAAAAATCTATCTTTAATTTAATCTTTTACCTTACAAATGTCAAGTCTATCTTTAAAAAACGTTAATATTTTTTTATTTTTAACTTAAAATTAACATAAAAATTATTATTTTTCGTGTTTTTCGAATTTTCCATAAAAGCCTTTGAAAACAAAATCATAAAAACACATTTAATAGTTCGAGTTTTTTTGAAATTCCCCAAGGGAATTGTTGTACCACAAGAGAAAATCTCTCATAATTGCTCTACTAATGCAGACTGATTTAAATTCACTAAAAGGTGGATTCACACAATTGACTGGCATTAACACAATTTATGCGACTTTGATCTCGTCCCCATACTCGGCATTGTTATGAAAATATTATATTCGACATTATATGCCTAACAAGTTGGCGAATCAACCTTTCCCCTTTTCAAAATCCTACAATCCTTTAATCCTAAAAATCTTAATTCAAACAATAAAAAACCCACCCAAAGCATAAAACCTTTGGGTGGGCAATATTTTCAAGGACAAATTTCTCTGTCCTATATAATTAACAAATTATTCGTATTTTACGCGATTGTCAATGCGCTCAAACATCCAGTTACGCAGTTCATCGATTTTTACGCGGCTCTGTTCCATACTGTCGCGCTCACGGATCGTTACAGCTTCATCTTCTTTGGTATCAAAATCCACTGTAATACAATAAGGTGTACCGATCTCGTCCTGACGGCGATACCGACGGCCCACTGCACCACCTTCATCATAGAACACATTGTAATGCGGTTTCAGCATATTCTGGATCTTGCGAGCGATCTCGGGCAAACCTTCTTTTTTCACCAATGGGAAAATACCAGCTTTGATAGGCGCAATCTCGGGAGCAAAATGCATCACGGTACGGGTATCTTTTTCCAATTGTTGTTCTTCATAAGCATCAGAGAGAACAGCCATCACGGTACGGTCCGCTCCGGCAGAAGTTTCCACAATATAGGGGATGTATTTTTCTTTAATCTCTTCATCCGTATAGAGCAGGGGTTTACCGGTATATTCAGAGTGACGTTTCAAGTCAAAATCGGTTCTGTTGTGGATACCTTCCAGCTCTTTCCATCCAAAGGGAAATTCGTATTCAATGTCAAACGCGTCTTTTGCATAATGCGCAAGTTCATTGGGGCCATGCTGATGAAAGCGTACTTTATCAGGATTGATACCCAGTTCACCATAATAACGGATACGGTCTTGTTTCCAGTTTTCAAAATGCTCTTTATCGGTACCGGGGCGAACAAAAAACTGCATTTCCATCTGTTCAAATTCACGGGTACGGAAAATGAAATTTTCAGTTGTAATTTCGTTACGGAATGCTTTACCGATTTGTGCAATACCAAAGGGAATTTTTACACGGGTAGAATCCGCAACATTGGGAAAGTTTACATAAATACCCTGCGCGGTCTCGGGTCGCAAAAAGATTGCGCTGGAACTTTCTTCAACGGGACCAATATTGGTTTTGAACATGAGGTTAAACTGGCGTGATTCGGTCAGCTCTCCGCCACAATCGGGACATACGGAAGCATCTTCAAGCAAATCTTCACGGAAACGGTGCTTACATTTTTTACAATCCACTAACGGATCAGTAAAGCCTTCAACGTGGCCCGAAGCTTCCCAAACACGTGCAGCCATCAAAATTGCCGCATCCAACCCAACGATATTATCGCGGGTTTGTACCATCCATTTCCACCAGAATTTTTTGATATTGTTTTTCAGCTCTACGCCCAATGGACCATAATCATACACAGCAGACAATCCGCCGTAAATATCACTCGATTGAAATATAAATCCACGTCTTTTACACAAAGACACCAGCTTATCCATAACGGATTCGGTTTTAGCCATTATTTTTACCCTTATCTATTTTTACAGCTTTTCAAATTATCCAAAGGATTTAAAAATATATATTTACGAATAAATTACGACATATTCAAGTTTATTTTTCAAGATGACTCTGTAACTGGTGCAAGTGATCCAATGAGCGTAAATTGAGAATTCCCTCTACATGGAACCGAAGATACGGAACCAACAAATCATCCAATTCTACCCCAATCTGCGCTGGTAAAGTTTTATCATACACCTGGGACATGTCTACACGGTTCAACCATTGCAGTGTTTCCAATGCTTTTCCCGAAAGCCGAACACTGTTTTCTGTTACCAGGGCACAATCCTCACATGCAATGTTTCCATTCTGCAATTCAAAAAAATAATTTCTATCATAGGTATCGGCGCCACAGTGCGCGCATGAGGATATCTCCGGTTCAAAGCCCGATATTTTAATATAATATAGATAAAAAGACCGTACAATATTTTTCAATCCGGTTTTGGCTTGTTCAAGTGCGTGCAGGGTATCTAAAAGTAAATGAAACAAGGGCTGGTTTTGATGTTCAGTGGTCTCGGCCCGATCAATAATCTCGCAGGGAATAGCCGCCAATGCAATTTTGCCCAACTGTTCATGTATAGATGAAAACCGATCAACCACATCCGCCTGGCTGAGGTATTGAATATCCCGATTTTCTTTGCGGTAAAAAATGAGGGTAACATGGTTCAGCGTTTCCAATATACCGAGATATTTGGATTTAACACCACGAGACCCCTTTGCCACCAATCGCATTTTTCCAAATTGCTCACTGTAAACTGTAAGGATTTTGCTGGTTTCCCCCTGTTTGCGGCTGTGGATAATAACCGCATCTGTCTTACTAATGGCCATAATCTAGTTCGCAAACAATTTAAAAAAGGCCGTAGCCAAACTGAAATAAATCAGCAAACCCAAAATATCATTCGATGTGGTAATGAAAGGTCCCGTAGCAATAGCAGGATCATATTTCAACTTGTGCAAAGTAATGGGGATTATTGTTCCAAATAATGATGCATTCAGCAATACACATAACAAGGCCAGGGCCAATACCAATCCAAAGATAGGTTCACCCATCCAGATAAATACAACAAGATAAATCAAAGCGGCAAAAATAAGTCCGATCAAAAAACCAACCCGCAATTCACGCCAAAGCCGCTTCCACAATTTGGTTGCGCCGCCTTCACCAAGAGAAATACTGCGAATGATAATAGTAGAAGATTGAATGCCGGTATTTCCGCCCATTGCCATGATTACCGGAACGAAAAAGGACAACCAAACTATTTTTTCCAGAGAAGCACCAAAACTTCGCATAATAAAAGCGGAAACCATCTCTCCCAGAAAGGCAATAAACAACCAGGGCAGACGGTTACGGGAAATCCTCAAAGTTGAGGTTTCCTGTAAAACTTCTTCATCCGAGATACCCGCCATGCGCTGCATATCTTCATTAGCTTCTTCCTGCACAACGTCCATTACATCGTCAATGGTGATGCGCCCCACCAACCGGTTATAAGCATCCACAACCGGAACAGATAACATATCATATTTACGTACCAGATTGGCAACGTCTTCCTGGTCGCGCTCTACCGTTACCGAAATAAAATCGGTTTCCATTACTTCTTTGATCAGCCGTTTCGGATTACGCAAGATCAGATTTTTCAGTGGCACAATTCCAACAAGTCTACCGCCGCGATCAATAGCATATACATAATAAACGTCTTCAACTTCTTTGGATTTCTGCCGAATTTCCTGAATGGCGTCATCAACGGTCTCGTCATCATACACCGCAATAAACTCCAACGCCATAATACCACCGGCGGTATCTTCTTCGTGCACCAACAGTTTTTCAACTTCAAACCGGTCCTGACCACCAATGCTGGTCAATACTGATTCAGCAACATCATCAGGCAAAGATGCCACAACGTCAGTAGCATCGTCCGAGTCCATTTCATCCACAATCTCAGACAGTCGGGATGTTTCAAGTCTGTTTACAATTTGTTCGCGGGTCACATCATCAAATTCGAGGAGAACTTCAGAGGCCGTTTCTGTTTCCAAAAACTTGAATAATTGCAATCGTTCTTCATCGTCCATTTCACGCATTATGTCGGCGAGATCAGCGGGGTGGGTATCTATGATGAAATTCATAATTTTCGGTTCATCCTGCACTTCCAGCAGGTAACGAACATTCTCGACGATTTCAATACGATCTTGCAATTCCATATCACAGCCCTCTTTAGGGGTTAATATTTTATCAAGGTGGAGTCTGCATAGAATGTATCCGGTTGGACAGTTCAATCCAGTCGATTACAGAAAGCTGCTCCGGTCTTTTGGTAAAATCCCACAATTCGGGATCTTGCTCATAATATTCTTTCAAAGTGTTTCGCATCATCTTCCGGCGCTGACCAAATGCCTGACGCACAAGAGCATTAAACAATACCGGATTCTCAATATCCTTTGCAAATTTGTCGTGAAACGTCCATCTTACAAGTGACGAATCAATTTTAGGCCGCGGACGAAAAACAGTTTTGGGGACGTGCATCAAAATTTCTACATCCGCATATGCCTGGCTCATGACAGCCATAATACCATATTCTTTGGTATTGGGTTTAGATACAATACGAATAGCCACTTCTTTTTGGATCAGCATGGTCAGATCCCGTACTTTATTGCGCGCTTCCAACACCTTGAAAAAAATCGGGCTTGTTATATTGTACGGAATATTACCAATTACCCGTATATCAGATTCAGGGACCAGGCCCATATCAAATTTCAAAAAATCACAATGGTGAAGTACAAAACTACTCAAATCTCCAAAACGCAGATTTAAACTCTCTGCCAGGGGACCATCTATTTCTACAGCAATTAATTTTTTTATACGCGTCAAGATTCGTTGGGTTAACACTCCCGGCCCC
The DNA here is from genome assembly GCA_963693055.1 of bacterium. GTDB lineage: Bacteria > Zhuqueibacterota > Zhuqueibacteria > Residuimicrobiales > Krinioviventaceae. Next base: position 440,907 of record OY843751.1, on the reverse strand, counting down.
GGACCAATCTCTAATGCAGTATCCGTATTGCTCAAATTAAATGCATCTACAATATTGTTTGCAACATTGGCATCTACCAGAAAATTCTGGCCCAAACTCTGTTTTGGTTTCTTTTCGGATCGGGGAATCATTCCCTTTCAACCTCTAACGTTAAACCAAAAAGATTTATTGCATTTTCTGTAGTAATGCGTGCTACATCATCATAACGCTTGTTTTGCAATTCCGCAAGCTTTTGTGCAACATATTGAACAAAAGCAGGTTCGTTGCGTTTGCCGCGATTCGGCACAGGCGCCATAAAGGGACAATCGGTTTCAACCATCAATTTTTCCAATGGAAGCTTTGCTGCAACTAAGGCTGAAGTGGACTTTTTAAAAGTTATGTTTCCGGTAAACGAAACCAGGAAACCCATATCGATCACCTTTTTAGCCATTTCCACATCACCGGAAAAACAATGAAACACACCACGCCAGCTTTGCCTTCCATACTCTTTGAGAATAGAGATAATATCATCATCCGCTTCACGGGTATGTATAATGACCGGCTTGTCCAGGTCTTTTGCCATTTCAAGGAACGTTTTCAACACTTTGCGTTGTGTTTCCGGTGGTGTGAGATTACGATAATAATCAAGACCAATCTCACCAATGGCTACTGTTTTGGGGTGTTCTGCAAGCTCTCGCAAAGCCTCCAGATCGCCTTCTTTTATCGCCCCCGCATCATGCGGATGAACTCCCACAGCAGCGAACACATTTACATTCTCTGTAGCAATTTGCACCGATTTTTCACTAGTCTGGCGATCAATGCCAATGGTAATCATTGCTGCAACATCAGCTTCTTTTGCACGACAGATCACATCATCACGGTCTGCATCAAACTGATGAAAATCAAGGTGTGTATGCGTATCAATAACTTTTGTCACTTGATGCCCGCTCCGCTTTCCACGTCACGGTCTAGTCCCAGCAAGCTGAAATTTCCATCATCATCTGTTGCCGCCAGCAGCATTCCGTTCGATACTTCACCGCGAATTTTAGCCGGTTCCAGATTAGCAACCACTATGATCTTTTTCCCAACCATTTCTTCAGGAGTATATTTTTGAGCAATACCGGCAATGATTTGCCGTTCATGACCGCCAATCTCTATCTGTAATTTTAACAACTTGTCAGCTTTTTTCACTTTTTCAGCAGCCAAAACACGCGCGACTTTTAACTCTACTTTAGCAAAATCGTCATAAGCTATTTTGGGCTTTTCGGGTTTTTCTTCCTGCACTTTACCGTTCAATGCAGACTGAATTTTTTTCAAACGCTCTACCTGGGGTTCTATTTCACTGTCCTCTATTTTTCTAAACAGAATAGATACTTTACCATAAGCATGTCCATCCGGCAAATCCAGATCACCGGCAGAATCCCAGTTATACTTTTCAATATCAGAATCTAATGCCAATATTTCCCATGCTTTTTTAGCAGAGAAAGGTAAAAATGGTGCCATTAAAACAGCAAGTGTCTTGACAGCATGTATACATATATTCAAAGTCGTAGCACATTTCTCACGGTTCGACTTGGCAGTAACCCAGGGCTCCTGGTCATTAAAATACTTGTTAGCTGCACGACCTACATCCATGAACGCATAAATAGCCTTGCGCAACTCGTAATTTTCCAAAAAACCACCAACTTTTTCAGGGGCTTCCTGCAACACAGCAATCATCTGTTTATCATTCTCATCCAGCTCTCCACGTGCAGGTACTTTACCATCAAATTGCTTGCCCGCAAAAGTTAGTGTACGGTTGATAAAATTGCCAAGTATATCAGCCAGTTCGCTGTTATTTCGCTGTTGAAATTCCTGCCAGGTAAAATCAGCATCTTTGGTTTCGGGAGCATTTACAGCCAGATAATAGCGCAGCGGATCAACCTCAAAAGTTTCCAGATAATCTTCAAGCCATACCGCGTAATTCTTGCTGGTAGACAGCTTGTTTCCTTCAAGATTCAAAAACTCATTCGCAGGCACATTATCCGGTAAAACATAGTCACCCAGCTCCATCAGAGTTGCCGGGAACATGATACAGTGAAATACAATATTATCTTTGCCAATAAAATGGACCAGCTTGGTTTCATCATCCTGCCAATAGGTTTTCCATGAATCAGCATCACCTTTTTCAAGAGACCATTCTTTAGTAGCAGAAATATACCCAATAGGCGCGTCAAACCATACATACAAAACCTTACCCTGAGCATTTTCCAAAGGAACGTCCACGCCCCAACGTAGGTCACGGGTTACCGCACGGTCTGCCAAACCATCATTCAACCAGCTTTTTACCTGGCCCAGCACATTGGTTTTCCAGTTTGACTTTGTATTGATCCAGTCTTCCACCTCTTTTTGAAAATCACCAAGAGGAATGTACCAGTGTTCGGTTTCACGCATTTCCGGGGTTTCTCCGCTCAACGCACTTTTGGGATCAATCAATTCGGATGGCGACAAAGATGTACCGCATTTTTCACACTGATCCCCATATGCTTCCGCATAAGAGCAATGCGGGCACGTACCTTTTACATACCGGTCAGCCAAAAACATATCAGCTTTGGGATCGTAAAGCTGTTTCTCTTTTTTTAACTTGAATATGCCCTTATCATGCAGCTTTTTAAAAATTTCCTGCGAAGTTTCGTGGTGCATTTTAGAACTGGTACGGCCATAATAATCAAATGACATACCAAAGCCCTCAAAGGCTTTTTTATTGCGAAAATGGAATTCATCCACAATCTGTTGAGGAGAAACATTTTTCTTTTCAGCAGCAATAGTAATTGGTACACCATGCTCATCGGATCCACAGATATAGATCACATCCTGTTTTTTGAGTCGTTGATATCTCACGTAAACATCGGCAGGTAAATATGCACCTGCAAGGTGCCCCAGGTGAATGGGACCATTGGCATAAGGCAAAGCACTGGTAACCAGTATTCGTTTATACTCTTTCATGTAAATCAATCTTTCCAGATATTATGCGTTTTTTTCATTTTCTTCTGTAACCTGCTCTTCTTCAGGTTCAACAGGAATACACTCGTATTGCTCAAGATCTTTGACGTCAAATTTTTCCCGTTTATCATCTGGCAAGTGCAGTGTAACCTGCTCTTTAAAAACATCCAACTCTATAACAAGCGCATTACCATTTTTCATTTTATAACGGGTTCCTATTGGTGGAAGCTTTTCGTTCTGCTCACGATAGAACTCGCGCTCATACATTAAACAACACAGCAAGCGACCACACAAACCTGACAGCTTTTGCGGATTCAAGGGCAGGTTCTGCTCTTTGGCACACTGGGTTGTAATGGGTTCAAACTCTTTTAAAAAAGTGGTACAACATAATTTTCTTCCGCACGTTCCATGGCCGCCAATACGCTTGGCTTCATCACGCACACCGATCTGCCGAAGCTCTATTCTTACTTTGTAGATGCTGGCAAGTTCCTTTACCAGTTCTCTAAAATCCACACGCTGATCTGCTGTAAAATAGAATGTAATCTTTTGTCCGTCAAACTGGTATTCAACACCAACCAATTTCATATCCAAACCGTGTTCAGATATCTTTTTACGACAAACCTTGTAGGCGTCTTTTTCTTTACGGAAATTATTGTAATACCGCTCCATGTCTTTTTTCATAGGCTTGCGGATAATATTACGAATCACTTTATCTGCTTTTTTGCGTTCAAGGCGAGACCCAATCTGGTTAATCAGGCCCAAATCTTCACCTTTTTCTGCTTCTACTATAACAAAATCACCCACCTTGAATGGAAATTCCTGCGGGTTGTGATATATATCCTTCCGTTCCCCTTTGAAAACCACTTCAATCATCTATATTACCTTTTTATTCTAAAATTGTCCTGGATGTATGTTAATAAAACATATAGCACCAGGTTCAATTGTGCATTACGGTCTACAAGTTGAATTGAATATTCAATTCGCTGAATTATTTTCTGTATGTCAATATACTCAAAAGTATTTACAAATTTATCAAGAATATCTATTTTATCAAGATTTACCAGATGTTGCTGTGCAGTATCATGACTGTTAATATAGATCAAGGAATCACGAAACCAGATCAAAATCAGCCCCAAAATATCTCTGATCATCTTTTTATCAAAATTATCCAACAAATCCGCAATTATTTCAAACTGGTTCGATGGTCTTTTCAAGCTGGCACGTAAAAGCTGGATAGCCATTTCACGGCGCAGTTCAAAGGATTCATCAAGCCATTCAAGTGCACGACCATAACTTCCCTGACTGATTCGCGAAATAATATCAGCCTTGTCTGGCTCTAACTGTTCAAAAGCCACAAGAGATTCAGCAATCTCTGTATCAGAGAGTGCCGAGAAACGAATTTCCTGACATCTAGATATAATTGTCTGTAACAACGCATTGACCCGCGAAGTGATCAATATCAAATGCATGGCTGGGGGCGGTTCCTCTAAAATCTTGAGCAACGCATTTGCTGCCTGCACATTCATGGTATCCGCATCCGAAATGATTACCACACGCAAACCTTCCATGGGTTTCATGGCGCTAACCCGGCGTATTTCCCGAATTTTATCAATGCTGATATTGGGATTAGCCCAAGGCTTTTTGCGTGCATATGGATTTTCGCCCAAGCTGTCCAGAATTTGTCGTTCATCATCAATTGTCGCACTTTTGGGTGCCGGAAACAGGAAATGAATATCCGGATGCTCAAAAGCACCAATCCGTTGACAATTTGAGCAGCTATTGCAGGGACGATTTTCAGTATCGGTACAATACAATGCTTTGGCCAGTTCAATGGCCATAGCCTCTTTACCTACACCTTCAGGGCCGCTGAACAAATATGCATGTGGAATACGGTCATTTTTTAATGCCCGCTGTATTATATCTTTGGGGCGGCTTTGCCCAATTATTCGTTCAAACATAATAAAAAAATAGCTCTATATTAACCAATCCAGTCTTCCGGATTCATACTGTCTGTATTTTTCCATATTTGGAACTGTAAAATCGGTCCACTCATGGAACCTGTATCTCCCACGGTGCCAATCACTTCACCCTGGGTTACCTGTTGCATTGGGCTGACTTGAATCTCGTCAAGATGCGCATAAACAGTATAATAACCGTCATCGTGACTAATTATAACAATATTTCCCAATCCACGCTGCCAGGTTATGGTTTGCACCTGCCCCTGATCTACAGAAACAACAGGTGTTCCCATTGGAGCCTGAATCTCTATTCCCAGATTCTCTGTTACGGTCTTGTAAATCGGGTGTTTATGACGACCAAATTTACTGGTTATTCTACCTTTGGCAGGCCAAGGCAGATTTCCCTTTAAACTTGCAAACGTACCGTCACGTTTTAAAACCGGTGTTTGTTCACGTGTTGGCTCAATTTTCCGTGCCTGCCGGGTTAAACGCCTCTCTTCATTTTGCGAAATAAAATTTCGGACCTGCCGTTGAGATTCACGCAGCTCGTTCAAATGTTTTTCAAGCAACCGTGTATCATTTTGCACTTTGGTCAACAACTCGTTGCGTTTTTGTCGACTCTGGTGCAACTGAGCCTCTTCTTTGTGTCTCTCGCTTATATTGCGTTCTTTTTCATAAATCTCGGCCTGAAGATATTGTTTACCACGCTGCAATTGATCAACACTCTCAATCAAAGATTGATACAATCGTTGATCATTATGCGAAATAAGCTTTTGATATTTCAACCAGGTTTTTACCTGAGAAAAGCTATCACTGGCCAACAATAATTCAAATTGCTGCCGTTTTCCGTGTTTATAAAATGCTACAATCCGTTTTTTTGCCTGTTCCCGCAATTTTTCAATCTTTTGATTTATTTCATTTATCTCTTTTTGCCGTTGACCAACCTGACGTTCGCGTTTACTAATATCTGTACGCAGATTTTTGATAAATGATTTTGTAACCGTAATTTCCCTATCCAAGTCAGAAATCAATTCAATCGCATTAGCTTCAACAGATTTTTTTTCATTGATCTCTTTTTCATACTGCTCAATCTGATTGCGGATTTTTTTCAATTCTTCCCGCTGTTGGATCGATTGCATACCCGATTGTGGAAACAAGCATCCCACTGCAAAGAACAATATATATAGTGATATTTGAAGTTTCATTTTCATTCGCACAAATTTATTCAAATGCACAGAATTATGAATATATCCTATAAATATAACTGTTTAGGCTTTCAAAAGCAACACAAAATAACCCCTTTTGTACAGAGCGATTAACACCCTCTATTCTTATCATACTTGATTTTTTTAAAATTATTTTTTACATTATAGATTCATATATTTTATCTATTTAAAAAGAATGGAAAATATGTCAAAACGTATCGCGTTTCAAGGGGCTCGCTACGCATTCAGCGAGATGGCCTCAAAACAATTTTTTGGTGAGGATATTGAATGCGTGCCTTGCAAAGCCTTTGAGGATGTTTTTCAAACCGTTGAAGCCGGCAAAGCCGCTTTTGGTGTTGTTCCAATGGAAAACTCGCTAACCGGTAGTATTCATCGAAATTTTGATCTTTTACTTGAACATGATCTGAAAATTGTGGGTGAAGTCTTTTTGCGAGTAGAGCAGCATTTGATCGCTAATCCCGGCACACAAATAAAGGATATTGATACCATTTACTCACATCCCCAGGCGCTTGAACAATGTCGGCTTTTCCTGACATCGCTTGAAAATGTAGAGCCGGTAGCCAGTTATGATACCGCGGGTAGCGTGGCAATGATCCGCGATAAAAAGATGCTAAATGCAGCTGCAATAGCAAGTAAACTTGCCGCAGATACCTATGGAATGCAAATCCTTAAAGAAGAGATAGAAGACATTCCTGAAAACTTTACCCGTTTTTACGTTCTTTCCCAAGAGCCTCAAAAATTTGACACACCAGATAAAACTTCGGTTGTTTTTTCCATGAAAAACATTCCCGGTGCGTTATTCAAGGCTTTGAGTGTTTTTTCCCTGCGAGATATAGATCTGGTTAAGATCGAGTCCCGTCCTTTACGCGGTAAACCCTGGGCTTATATCTTTTATCTGGATTTTGCAGGAGATATGGTTGAAGAACGTTGTCAAAATGCTATAAGGCATCTTGAAGAAATTACTAATCTTTTAAAGGTCCTGGGATCATATCCTTCGGGCTATTCTCAAGAAAACAATAAAAATAAATCAAAGTAAAGGAGTCAACAGAATGAGTAATCCTAAAGGTAGTTTGGGGATTCTGGTAGGCGGTGGTCCTGCTCCCGGTTTGAATGGCGTGATCTCTGCGGTAACTATTGCCGCACGTCAACAGGGACTGGATGTTTATGGTATATATGATGGATATAAATGGCTGGTACAGGATAATGAACAAGATTTTTTAGACCATGCAGTACCCCTACACATTAAAGATGTTTCACGCATTCACTTTGAAGGTGGTTCTATTCTCAGAACCTCTCGTACAAACCCTGCAAAAGTTGAAAATGGCGTAAAAAACAGCGTTAACAACCTCAACAAACTCAATATTAAATATATGGTTACCATTGGTGGCGATGACACCTCTTATGGTGCCAGCGAAATTGCCAAAGGCGCAGAAGGGAAAATCAAATTTGCGCATGTTCCCAAAACGATTGACAATGATTTGCCATTGCCGAACCATCTTCCCACATTTGGTTATCAAACCGCGCGTCATGTTGGCTCTATGCTGATCAAAAACCTGATGGAAGATGCCAAAACCACCCAACGCTGGTACCTGGCTGTTGCTATGGGTCGTCATGCCGGTCATTTGGGCCTGGGTATTGCAAAATCAGCAGGTGCAACCAATTGCGTTATCTCTGAAGAATTTGGTGATGTAAAACATATTGAACTGAGCAAAGTTTGTGACATTTTTGAAGGTACCATTCTGAAACGTAAAGCATCTGGCAGTAATCATGGTGTTTTAATCATTTCAGAAGGTGTTGCTGAAAAATTCCATCCCGAAGAATTGGAATCCATTCCGGGTGTTAAAGTAGAATACGATGGCTACGGACATTTACGCCTTGCGGAAGTTGACCTTGGTAAAATCGTTAAAAATGAGTTGGCCCGTCGTTTTGAAGAACGGGGTGACAAACTAACAATCGTTGAATCAAACCTCGGCTATGTATTACGCTGTAATCCACCTATCCCCTTTGATCAGGAATATACTCGTGAACTGGGTTACAATGCGGTACAATATCTGATGAGTGAAGATCCAGCACACCAGGAAAACGCAATGATCTGTGTACAAAATGGCAAGCTGACGCCGCTTTATTTTGAAGACATGATCGATTCTAAAACCAACAAAACTCAGGTTCGTATGGTTGAAATCGAAAGTGACAGCTATAAAGTTTCCCGCAGTTATATGGTTCGCCTACAGAAAAAAGATTTTGAGAATGCAGACCAGCTAAAAAAACTTGCTGAAATTGGAAAAATGAGCGAAGCTGAATTTAAAGAAAAATTCTACTGGACTACAGAAATATAATGTACTATCTCGAAAGCCTGGTATTTTCATAAATACCGGGCTTTTTTATTATTTTCTCCTTTACATTTCCACAAATCATCCTTATAATAAAATTCTACTCCACTCAAAAAATATGCAAAATGGTTCTGCGCCGATCAATATGTGTAATTTACAGGGGATAAATGCATGCATACGGTACTGAATTGTTTTATAAATTGACCGTACAAAAAAAGGTAGTACTATTATGGTTGACAATGAGCATCTGCTACAGGCAGTTTTGAGTACAATAAATGGGGCTTATGTTTTAATTCTGGATTATGACGGAAATTATCATAGGATTTGGAGTGATAAACGTCTTGATCATGCCTATGGACTTGAAATGGAAGGTCTGCAAGGTAAAAACATTGCTTTTAGCGCACCACCATCCATTCTTGAAGAACGCATGCACATCATTCACCGGGTTATTGATTATGGCGAAACGATCAGTGACGAAGGATTAATCTTGTGTCCAAATGGCATTTTCTATAATGATGCCACTCTGGTACCCATTCAAGAACCCAATAAAGATATAAAATATTTACTAGCAAATATTAAAGAGGTTTCCGAACTCCGGAATTCTGAAAATGCCACAATGTTGAATATATTGCTAGACAGCTCGGATGAACTCTATTACAGATTTGATCTCAGATTGAATGAATTTAAATTCATCTCCACCTGTATTCAGAAAAAACTGGGCTACACAGCAAAAGAACTGGCATTATTCACTTTTGAACAGTTTGCCAATCGGATACATAATAAAGACATTAATAAAATAACTCAGATACTGGTCAAATTTAATCAAAAAACAATTGAGGATTCATTCAAAATCTCTTTTCGATTCAAAGATAAACGTGGTGAATACCAGATTCTAAAACATCAGTGTGGCGTAGTCAAAGATGAGTATGGATTTCCTATTACACTTGTAGGCAACATGAAAGTTGAACATATATCCTCAAGTAATGAATTTTACCTAAAAAACATTGAAAAATACAATCAGCTCTCAAAACGTGAACGTGAGATTCTAAGATGGGTAGCACACGGCATGACAACCAAAGAAATTGCAGAACGCCTGTTCATCTCTCCACTGACGGTCAAAACACATCGAAAAAATATTTACAGCAAACTCGAGACTAAAAACATGAAAACGCTTATACGTTATGCGGATGCGTTTGAACAGGAGTAACATTTATTAAGGGGCAAATTATGGACTCGAAAGTTTATGCATTACTCGTATGCATGTTTGTTTTAGGCTGTAATACATCAACTGATATTGATATGCAAACCCGTCCTTTATTAAATACTGTTTGGACATTGGAATTATTCAATATTGATGGGTAATACACATCTCCCCCCAATAATCAACAATATACCATCCAATTCATAGCCGACAGCACCTGTCATGGACAAATCGATTGCAACTCCTGGTTTGCAGAATATAAACTTGAAAAACCAGACAGTTTGATCATTTACAGTATTGCAAGCACCGAGATCTATTGCGGCAAAGAACCCTGGGACCAAACGGTTTTAAAATTATTGCGGACGACTACCACATATAAAACGCACCTGAACACACTGTGGCTTTATCATGAAAAGAACGTGCTTTTTCAGTTTAAAACAGATGAATAATGGAAATATATGAAAAGATGAGGGTGTTACATTTTTTTGATAGATATAGTTGCTAGACAAACACATCTCCTGTAAAAATTGCCCGCTTAACGGCGGGCATTTTTTCTAATTTTTAAATTCTGTTATCACAATCTCTTGTTTATTAACCTGTGCGGTAGTCTCCGACTCCGTTAATGTTTTAAATGCATTCAACATACTTGGGCTTTCAGTTGTGATCACAAACTGTAAATCCGGACGTATTTGCCGCAGTCGTACAACCAGATCAACCAGTTCAACCTGCTTATCTGGAGATAGAAACACTTCGGGACTATCAATATAAACCGTCTTGCCTTCATTGCCGTATTGATGCGCCGGCAAATTGCAGAGAATAACCAGCAGCGGCAATAAAGCCTTGTCTTCCGGTAAGGCTCGCATAATATTGGTCTTTTTACCACCATCCCGAATAATATAATCCGATTCCTGTTCGCGTACATAGCTGCCGCCAAGAACATCCTGCATATCTATAGGTGATCGCTTTAAATCCACACTTTTTTTGGTCAAATAGAAATGCAGCAGCTTGAATTTTTCATAAATCTCACCAAAGGCTATCAGAATGGGATCCATATCCTTGTCCTGCCAGAGCAGATTGAGCGCGGCGCGGGGCACATTGGCATATATTGCCCGTTCAGCAGGGATATATAATTGATGGTTGATCCAACCGGATGACAATTCCCTGCTTAATATCTCACCAAATTCTTTTTCAAACAGCTTTTGGATCTCTTGCATATACAGATCCAACTGGGTGGGAAAACTTTTAACTTTACCCCGAAACAGCGACTGTCCGGTATCATACAATGATCTAAATACATCGCTGTAGTGTATCATCGGCTTTTCAATGGTATTGGGTCTGCTCACTTTCACATAGAAACCATCCAGTTCATAATGCAGATCCAGTTCCACATTATCAATCATGGCTTGAGAAAAGAGGCTCTCAAATCCATTGACCAAATACTGTTCAAATTCTTCCAGCGTCAGTTCTTTTTCAATACAGGTCATCATTTCACTGGTAAACTGTTTGAAAAAGTATAAAGTACGGGTATACACCTGCTTGCCATATATATCCGGTCCTGTCAGCAGATTAATTGACGCTAACGATAATTCTCTATTTTCAATATCCCCAAATTTTTGGATTATTAAAATCTCATTCATCATCAAACATCCACTGTAGTTGCACGCCCAGGGTCATATTGGTCTTGTCTTCCAGGCCGGTTTTGTATGTAGGAGGCGTCAATTGAGCATAATCGAGCCGCAGATAAAGCGGAAAATGTCTTTCTACAAAATCATCCAGGTAGACCTGCACACCCAGTCCCCAAGTAAAATCACTAAAAGAATCTTTGCCGCCCAGTTCAGGATCAAAACTATAGCTGTAATATCCCAACCGCACAAAAAACAATTCCAGCAAAGACAGCTGCGTACCTGCCTTGTAAGCAGAATGATTACTGGTATTAAGAATATTTTCATACTCGATGTTTGTTTCCATCCCCAAAAGCAGCAATCCCGTAATGACCTCCTGGTTCATCAGTATGGTTTCCCAACCGGCACCTGCTCTAAATGTGACGGGCAATACAGCGACATCACCCAATCCGGCATCATCAATCGTGGATGCCAATACATTTTTCACAACCATACCCAGGGTAAATTTCTGTGGAGAGGTCTCGCTTTTGATCAAAAAGCTTTTTAACAACCCTACATCAACCGGAAAAGAAAAATGGTCCTGAGCGTAAAAATCTTTATAATAATACAGATTAAAATTCAAACCCAGGGCAAGATCCCAGAAAACATTCTGACTTAGGGTGAGCGTATTCATGGACAAGGTCATTGTTTGAGGAGAGCCACTTTCATCTGTATAGCCACCAGCCTTGGCGTCAAATTTATATTGACTCAATCCTATGGTGCCCCAGTTACCCCACTCTTGTGTAAGACCAAAATAACTGTACCTGGCATCGTCAATAAAATAATACGGACTGATCTCTGAATAAGCCGCAGAGAATCCCGCGTTGGCAATGATACCGGCAGGATTATAATATGCACTAAATGCCCCATCCGAAAGCGCTGTCATTCCGTGTCCCATTGCATTGGCCTTGGCACTGGGATGTTGTTCCAGAAAATATTCATGCTGAAATCCGATATAATCTGCAGAAATAGCCCCTGTGCTGTAAATAATCATCAATAACAAAACTGCAATTGCATTCTTTTTCATCCGATTTTCCCTGATGGTGAAACTTTTTCGTTGAATAAGACTTGAATATATAGTAATATATACGAATTGAAAACAATAAACAAGAAAGATTATGAGACCTTTAATCAGTTTTTTGCTCCTTTTGCTTTTCACCACCCCGCTTTTTGCGGAATCTTATCTTGAATTCAAACTCACCAAAGATATTGAAGACGGAGAGCTCAACTCGTTCAACAAGGTACAAGCTGCGTTTATTCTTTCAGGTGCTAATCAGCCCGATTCGCTGGAAAAATATACACAATGGTACAACAACCTGATAGACGCGCTCAAAAGTTACAATTTCAATCCCGTTGAGCGGGAACAAAAAGCCGCCAGTATCTTTGCCTATCTACACCAAAATTGGCTGCTGGAATACAAGGAAATGGCTACCACCCTGCTGGATGTGGTACGCGAAAAGCGCTTTAATTGCGTTGCCGGAACAATTCTGTTCAATCTGATTTGTGAAGATATGGGACTCTATACCGAAGCGTTCGAAACCCCCACACATACATATACCATATTTAAAAATTTTGACCGGCAGTTGACCGTTGAAAACACATCCGGAATGGGATTCAATATTATGGCAAACCTGCGCGAGTATACCCAATATCTGCGCCAGTTTTATCCCGACGACCGTACCTACCAGATCGGTCTGGACAGGCTCTATGCTTATGAAAATTCCAAAGGACGCCCCATCAACAATACCGAGCTTTTGGGACTGCTGGCCTATAACCGCGCGTATATGGCAATGCAGCACAAGAATTACAGTCAGGCTTATGATTTTGTGGTACTTGCCCAGTATTTCAACCAGGACTCTCGCTCAAACATTAATTTCGAGATCAATTTGTACCAGAAATGGGGTATAAAACTTTTTGAAGACAAAAATTTTGATCAGGCTTTTGGTGTGTTTGCCGATGCCGCGTATCGATATCCTTCATATAAAGAATTTATACAAAATACCAAAGCATCCTATTTTAACTTTATGGGACTGCAATTCAGCAAAAAAATCTGGCAAGACGTGGATCGTCTGACCCAGGAGATCATGATGCTGGATATTCTGGAAGATGAGGATTACCAAAAGATTGAACAACTATTGGGGCAATGGGGAAATTACTCGCTTTCGACACAAAACAAATCATTGGCAAATGAAGTAGCTGTGCTCTGGGCCGATGTAAATTCTGACAGTCGCTATTTAGACGGGTATCTGAACGCTATCAAACCGTTGAATAACAAGAGGTAAACTATTTAGAACAAATTATTTGATTTTGCGTAATACACATCCCAAGGGGAAAATATGGGGAAATTATATTTAGGATTCGTCTTTTTTCTATTATCGCTTACTGCCTATAGCGCTGACTATAAAGAGATCACAATCGATTTAAAATCGTTCAATAACAATGCTAAACGACCGATTCTTATTGATGAAAATTTTGAATTACCTGATTCAACATTCAATCTAACAAACCATCCAAACAAAACAGTACAAAAAAAACATAAAACAAATACAGAAACCGGAACGCTCGTCATACATTTTGACAAACAGGTAAGAGACCTTTTCATCTGGCGAGATGATGTTCCAACAGGCAGATTGTACAATAATGTTGGCTACACTTTAATCGATTACAACGAATATGGGCAGTATCACCTGTTTTGCATATTACAAGACACTCTTGGAAAAATCCCCAGCTATTATTGCATTTTGCAAACAAATAACAACCTAACGGACTCGACGGAAATTCACATCAATCATCAAACAGCAAATCTTCAAGCGCCACAAACACATTACCATCAAAACGGACACCCCATAGATGCAACAACAATATACAGAAACAAATTAAATCTATATTGGGCGCATCTCTATGATGGACAGCTTTTACCTCTGACAATGAACTTTCAGATTAATGACCCGCAGTTTAATTTTTACTCCAACATGCTTGATGACGATTTTTCCATATTACATATCAAAATGTTTTACGACAAAACTCAAAGCCTGATTACCTATTTGCAACATTATCAACATACCATAAAATCAGAGCACGACCTCTATCTCAAAGATGGCCCTGAACATCTGCATTCTTATAATATAAAACAAAACCTCTACAATACTTTGAATAAATATTTAATGTTCGGTGGAACCGTTTACCATGACTTTTCAAAATGGTTGTCTTGCAAGAAACAAAATCTTGGCTTTAAAAGCCAAGATAATTTGCCTTTTACAGGTACAATTGAACTATCAGAATCAGAATATAATACTGAAAATAAAAAAAACATTCTCACTGCTTACAATATAATTGTAGGGGGTTCGGACAGCCTGACTAACGACCCTGTTCTTACCTGGCTACCAGGTAGACAAATACATATAGATGGCAGTATGATAGAATTTAAACATTTAAATCCATGGTATTACAATGAGAACACAGAATTATTAACAAACAAGGTGAACCTCAACACTTTGCAGGAAAATGACTCACTGTTGCTTGAAAACAATCCATCAAACATTCTTTTTCCCGCTTTTACTTGCGAGAAAAGTAGTTCTACGTTCTACAGAGTATATTATTATGGAGACGCATCAGCAGGACTTGAATGTGCCAATGGGCATTTTGTATATAATTATTTATCCAGTAACAAAACCCGCATAACGGATGTAAGAGTATTTACTGACAACTATCAAGTAGACAATCAAAAAATAATTGGCTATCCGGAAGATATTTACAAGTATAATTTTTATGCCTCTCAAAACACCAGCTTTACATGCATATTAAACTCTAGTCCATATCATATAAAAAACAAATATGGCCACTCACAACTACACTTTTATGGAAACAGTGCCTCCAGGGAACTCCCATTTCTTTATCATATAGATATCCGTTCAAACAATCATATAACTCCTCATGTTATACCCGGTCAATCAAATATAATTAACTTTTATTTGTTATATGAATCAACACACACAAATCAAAGCCTGCAAATAACAAATTCCGATACTACTCTTGACCTTTAAATTAAAAAAATATCAGACAGCCATTTCCAGGCAGTTATTCCAGAAAACCTGCCCTTTGGTCACTATGATTTATGCCTCAAGATCTTGGACTATGACATCCTGGGGACTGTTTTTACCGCATCACCGGCTTTCTATCATGCACCACGGGACTGGGTTCCTGAGCCCACAACATCATTATACCTTTCTGACTATAAAACAATAAACAACAATACTCTGTTACCCTCGGGTACCATAGACAATCTGACACTTTTATTGAAAAATATCGGTAAAGTTAAAGCGACTAATATCTACATCAGCAGTTCAGATTCAGGTTTTTTACAGATCATGCAGGAAAAATCCATACCTATTTTACAGCCAAATGAAGGCTCTGAATTACAAATTCCTGTCATGCTTAAACCCGGTTACTCCACCAGCACAATAATCCCAATCCGCTTAGACTTGCTATTCGAAACGAATGGGCAAACGGTAAAACAACCACTGCACCTGATTTTTGGAACCCCTGATATTCAAAGCAATATAACCAACGACAATGTTGCCATCATAGAGGATTTTAAATTGCTGGGCAGTTATCCCAATCCGGTCAGACAATCAAACGGAAAGGGCTGTACGTTTAAGATTCAATTAAATAAAGCCGCGTCAATCCAAATTGATATTTATAACATATTGGGACAACACATTCACTCTATTAACAAATCAATATCAACAGGCTTGCATCAAATTCAATGGGAAATAAATAAAGATGAAAATCCTCCCCTTGTCAATGGAATTTATCTTTACAAAATCCATTACAACTCTCAAATAGAAACCGGTAAATTTTTAATTCTCGAATAATACAAAAAAAGCCCTTACCTGGATATCCAGACAAGGGCTTTATTATATGAGGTGGTAAATGGGTCTCTATTTTACAAGTAACAGCTTGCGGGTGGCAGTAAAGTCATCGCTGATGATGCGATAGAAATAGATGCCGCTTCCCAAACTGGAACCGTCAAGTTGTACGTTGTAATATCCCGCACTGTGTTCATTATCCACCAGTGTCATCACCTGCTGACCCAATGTGTTATACAGCTTGATGGAAACATGCTGTTTCTTGGGCAAAGCGTACTGGATGGTCGTTCTCGGGTTGAACGGATTGGGATAATTCTGGTCCAGTGCAAATGATTTTGGTAATGCGTTTTCACCATCCGCAATTCCGGTCACCACTTCTTCACCGGTTGTCGCAGAGGTTATGCTGGCATTGCCGCCTGCATGCTGGTACCAGCTGTCCATGAACCGACCCAAAGTACTATCGCCTGATGTTACCGCAATATAGTACTTGGTGTTGGATTCAAGTTCACTCAACGTAAAGCTGGTTACATTACCCGCGTTGATCATGTCTGCGGTTTCAAATGCACAGGGAATATAACTTGCGCTGTCTTTGCTGACATGTACATAATAGGTATTTGCAGTTGCTACCGCTTCCCAGCTTACTGTGATGCTGGTATTTTCTACAACAGCGTCAATAATTGCAGGCGGTACCAGGCCCGCGGCCTTGTTAGCGGTGGTTATGGCGGTTTCATAATCACGGTCAAAGAACTGACTATATGCCTGGTCTACCTGTGCCTCTATAGCTGAAGCGTTTTCAGGATGTACCTTGGCTGCCAGTCTGGCCATGTAAATGTATCTCGGTACCAACATACCCATGTCTGCAACACCTACAGAATCTACAGGTACCAATGGATCTTTGTAAAGACGCGCGTAATCACGAGTCAATACATTATAGTTGTAATTGTATCCGAATCCCGGTTCAATGGCGGTGCCGCGATTGTAATCGTTCCATGACTGTACCATGGTCCATGGGATCGAGTATTGTTCTTCATATTCAAGGATCTTGCGCCAGCTTGCACCAAATACCGTGGTATCTGCAGCGTCTACATACTGGTTCTGTCCTTCTACCCAGTTACGATCATCGTAACCCGGCCATACACCACCCACGGTAAAAGCGGAGCGGTCTGCCTGTTCCATCTGACCCAGGCGGGTATAAACTGTATCCAAAAAGGCTTCGTCAAACTGTGCACCGGTCATCCAGGGATAACGGTCTGTTTGCAACGACGGATACATAACATCCATATATTCTACGGAATCATCATAAGCACCGTTGAATACCAGCATAATGTCCATTGGCATGGTGGTATCCGCGCAGGCCTTGATTGTCTGCGGAAGCAGTAAAGCTTCTTCCTGGTTGTTGATGAATACCGGACGTTTTACCTGGCGTTCAGTTCCCCAGTAGGCTTTGTGAGCCAGCAGAGAATCTGCGATATAGGTCAGGTTAGAGTCCAGTGTACCGTTTGCGTTTTCATTCATGGCGGCAGCGATCTCAAAATGGAATCCCTTGTCGCCATAGTGTTCGTTCAACAGTTCCGCGCGGTCAAGCAGAGATTTAACTCCCTGGTTTTCCCACGAGTACCAGCCGTACCAGTTCACTGCAAAGCCGTCAATACCGCTGGCCCAGGCTTGAAGGATGTGATAGTCCATGACATCTACATCGTCACTGCTGTACTGGCCTACCAGACTGGTGTCAGCTGTGCCGCCAAGATTGTCTTGTGACCAGTAACGGCCATCCGCGTCATATCCGCTCTGGTATGCCGCAATGATACGGTTCGGGGTTTTGCCCCAGTCAGCTTCTTCTGCCACGCCAAAACCCTGACCAACATATTCGCTAGAGCCTGCAAGGAACAGCGCTTCAGGATCGTTATTGGTGGTTACCGCGTAATTCAATGGCAGAGATTCTCCGTCTACACTTAATTTATAATCACCAGGGAACACGTCATTAAAGGTTACGTTTCCGTCACCGTCAGTTACCGCACTTTCCACCAGTGTTTTCTTTTTGTACAATTCCACGCTGATTCCGGCAAGGCCCGGTTCGCCATCTGTGTATTCTCTGTCTGAATCCAGATCGTTAAATACAAAGCCTTTAATGGTTCCGGTTTCCGCTTCGCTTTCTTCGGCAAAACCAAAATCCGCGTCCAGTTTAACATCAGTTCCGCCGATCTCTACATACATAGAGTCACGGGATGTGATCATCCATTCTTTGTCCTGAGAATACTGGAGTTCATGGGCTTTTACAAAATACTCGCCGGATTCTACATCCGTAAAGTAATAATTACCAAAATAGTTGGTGCGGACACTGTCTACCAGTACTTTTTCCTGAATGATATTTCCGTCAAGACCCACACGCGCATTTGATGGATTGATCAGTCTGTACAGATAGATCATAACGTACGGAAGTTTTTCTTCGTCACCTTCAGGCACGCGGTTCCAGTTGGAATCGTGCCATACAAAGTCACCTATAATTCCACCGTCAGAGCTCATGGTGTTCAGCCCAACCTGGGTGTTCACCTGAGGATCATCAAGGGTCAGCGTTACATAAAATGGATTGTCGGCTACGGTTGGCCAGTAGGCTTCCGGAAGATCAGAGTCTTTGGTATTGACTGATACCAGGTATACACCTGAATCCAGATCCGGGAATACCACACTGCCGTCTGCGTCTGTGGACAGGCTGTTCAATTCAGCACCAGTAACATCTCCCAGTACGACTTGTACATCTGGCAGCAACACTTCGCCGTCGCTTAACAAGCCATCACGGTTGTCATCATTAAACAATACAACCTGAATAGAGCCTGATATTTTTTCATAACCAAAGTTTAAATTACTAACACTTCCACCTTCTTCTACCACTACAGCCAGCGTATCGCCGCCCGTGGTTGTGGTATAGAATGTAGCAAGTGAATCGTTTTTCACAGTTACTTTATAGCTGCCCGCGGGTACACCGGCAAACTTGTATCCGCCTTGCTCATTACTGAGTGTACTGTCAGAGCTTGCGCCCAACAATAGCACTTTGCTTCCAGCCAGAGCACTTTCTTCTTCATCTTGTTCACCATTACCATTTTTATCCATAAATACAGTGCCGCTAACTACGCCGGTCATCTCGATCAAACCCGCGTCTACATGCATCGAGCTGTCGCCCGGCAGCATGAAAAAGGGATCCGTAATGCCGGTAAAGTGGTCTGCGTCACTATCGATCAGATCATCTTCACCCAGGTCTTTGGTGGTAAAGGCAAAGTTGGCAGGAATATCTGCAAACCCTACCGAATACGTTCCAAAATCCAGTGTGTTAAATTCATATTTTCCATCTGCGTCGCTAAGTATATAGGTACCCACAACGACATTCAACGAGTCATACAGAGTCACAACAATATCCTTAACACCCGGTTCTTCGTGCTGTTGTTTGCCGTCACGGTTCAAATCGTTCCAGACAAATCCGGCTACCTTGGTTGCGGGATAATAAATACCTGCGTCTGTGGTGGTTTGGACCTCACCCATGGCAAGGGTTACCACATCGGTAATACCGGTTGCTATATTAACATCACTGTCTGCGCTATCGTCGCCGCCCTGATCTTTGGGACTGAAAACAAAGTGCGCAGTCAAGTCGGAAAATTCAACCGTATAATCACCAGGTTCAAGCTCGGTCAGGGTAAAGTTACCATCAGCGTCTGTGGTATCTGAAGTGACAAGACTGCTGCCGTCATCATAGATATTTACACTAACATTCTCGATACCGGTTTCACCTGCATCCTGAATACCGTCACGATTTTTATCATGCCAGACCAGACCGGAAATTGTGGAAACAATACCAGTATAGTAAGAAGCATCAGAACCGGTAACCTCTTTACCATTATAGATAGTAGTAAAAGAAGCACCGCCTGCATATAAACCACTGATTGCATTACCGGAAGCGGTCAAAGAATCGGTGGCACCTGCTGCCAGCGAAGCTATCGTACCAACAACACCATTTGTATCATCTGTCACAGCAATATTGGTCAGGGTTACTGAACCGGTATTGGTCAAGATATATGTCCAATTTACAGAAGCACCCAATGCCAATGACTCTCCCGGTGCACTTGGGGAATCCTGGTAATTGGTTGTCATTGTAAAATCAAGAGAAGTAACATAACCGTTTCCACGAATTGCAAAAGTATATGTACCCTCATTCGCGTCATCGGTAGTAATGGTTACGGTAGCGTTGCGTTCGCCTGCGGCAGAGGGATCGAATGTAAGTCCCAAATCCGCTGTTGAACCTGCAGCAACTGTACCTGTAGGATCAACGGTTACACTAAAATCACCGGCATTATCACCGGTAATTTGAATGTTTGTAATATTCAAAACACCAGAACCGGGATTATTAATAACAAAGGTACTTGTTGAAGTACTGTCATCCACATCAATGGTGGGGAACAAGGTCCCATCTACACTTGAGGGAGTAGTATCTCCACTTACGATGGGATTTCCATCACCGGTCATGTCAATTTCCGGATTGGTTTCACCAGTTCCGCGAATAGCAAAGGTATAGGGATTTTCATCAGCATCATCACTTGCAATCGAAACGGTTGCATTACGGGTGCCTGCTGCTGAAGGATCAAACTTGATTACCAGGTTCGCATTTCCACCTGATGTTACGGTTCCGGTGGGATTTGTGGTAATACTAAAATCACCGGCATTTGTGCCACCCAGGGTAACACTGCTGATGGTCAAGGTGCCTGATCCACTATTATTGATTACATAGGTTTTGCTTTCGTTGCCGCCCTGAATGTCCAAAGAGCCAAACAAGGTATTATTTTCGCTTGCTGGTGTATTAGAACCATCTGCAATTGCGTTACTATTACCGGTAACCGCAATTTCGGGATTCACTTCACCAGTTCCGCGAATAGCAAAGGTATAGGGATTTTCATCAGCATCATCACTTGCAATCGAAACGGTTGCATTACGGGTGCCTGCTGCTGAAGGATCAAACTTGATTACCAGGTTCGCATTTCCACCTGATGTTACGGTTCCGGTGGGATTTGTG
Organism: bacterium; assembly: GCA_963693055.1. Classification (GTDB taxonomy): domain Bacteria; phylum Zhuqueibacterota; class Zhuqueibacteria; order Residuimicrobiales; family Krinioviventaceae. Next base: position 419,646 of record OY843751.1, on the reverse strand, counting down.
GTAATACTAAAATCACCGGCATTTGTACCACCCAAGGTAACACTGCTGATGGTCAAGGTGCCTGATCCACTGTTATTAATTACATAGGTTTTGCTTTCGTTGCCGCCCTGAATGTCCAAAGAGCCAAACAAGGTATTATTTTCGCTTGCTGGTGTATTAGAACCATCTGCAATTGCGTTACTATTACCGGTAACCGCAATTTCGGGATTCACTTCACCAGTTCCGCGAATAGCAAAGGTATAGGGATTTTCATCAGCATCATCACTTGCAATCGAAACGGTTGCATTACGGGTGCCTGCTGCTGAAGGATCAAACTTGATTACCAGGTTCGCATTTCCACCTGATGTTACTGTTCCGGTGGGATTTGTGGTAATACTAAAATCACCGGCATTTGTACCACCCAAGGTAACACTGCTGATGGTCAAGGTGCCTGATCCACTGTTATTAATTACATAGGTTTTGCTTTCGTTGCCGCCCTGAATGTCCAAAGAGCCAAACAAGGTATTATTTTCGCTTGCTGGTGTATTAGAACCATCTGCAATTGCGTTACTATTACCGGTAACCGCAATTTCGGGATTCACTTCACCAGTTCCGCGAATAGCAAAGGTATAGGGATTTTCATCAGCATCATCACTTGCAATCGAAACGGTTGCATTACGGGTGCCTGCTGCTGAAGGATCAAACTTGATTACCAGGTTCGCATTTCCACCTGATGTTACGGTTCCGGTGGGATTTGTGGTAATACTAAAATCACCGGCATTTGTACCACCCAGGGTAACACTGCTGATGGTCAAGGTGCCTGATCCACTGTTATTAATTACATAGGTTTTGCTTTCGTTGCCGCCCTGAATGTCCAAAGTACCAAACAAGGTATTATTTTCGCTTGCTGGTGTATTAGAACCATCTGCAATTGCGTTACTATTACCGGTAACCGCGATTTCGGGATTGGTAACACCGTTGCCCTGTATAGTAAAAATATAACTGTTCTCATCACCATCGTTATTATTAACCGTGATTTGTGCGGTCTTGTTGCCTACAGTAGAAGGATCAAACTTGACTTCAAGATTGGCTGAACTACCCGTTTCAATACTACCGGACGGGTCTGTAGTGATACTGAAATCACCGGCATTAACTCCTGATAAAGAAACACTATTGACTGTCAATGAAGCATCACCGGTATTGTGAACAACAAATGTTTTGCTAATTGTACCGCCCTGAATATCGGTACTACCAAACAAAGTGTTATCACCAGCATCGGGACTGGTATCACCAGATGTAATAGATACTCCATTACCCCGGATATCAATTTCCGGCATGGTCGTTTGGTTGCCGGCACCACCGATTGTAAAATTATAGGGATTTTCATCATCATCATTATTTGCAATACTGACTGTTGCCGTTCGTGAACCGCTGGCAGTCGGCGCAAATGTGATCTCAAAATAGACTTTGCCTCCGCCTGACGCAATGGGTGTTGTAGGCGCTGAAGTTACGGTAAAATCAGAAGCATTCGCACCACCAATAGTTACAAGCGGAGAACCGGTCAGGTCCAGATCCGCAGAACCTTCATTTTCAATGGCAAACACAAGTGCATTGTTTGAGCCTGTATCAACTGTACCAAAATCGGTATTGTTGCCTGTAGAAATTGAACTGCTTCCGTCTGCAATTTCAACACCCTGGCCTTTTACGGTGATTTCAGGTGCGCTGACCGGACCGGAGCCCGAGGTATGCTCAAAACCCAAAGTCTTAAAAACCTGCAAGGTATTGCCTTCGGTTTCAAACACAATGGCTTCTACCGTATATGTTCCTGAGGAACTATTTTTGGGGTATGAAAGCGCATAGGCCTGGTTTACAATCTGGCCAACACTACTTCCGGTAAAATTTCTGGCAGTAGAAGTGATCACATTACCACTGGGGTCTTTAAAATTAAGCTCAATCTTGAAATTCCCGGGTACAATAATCTCTACCGGAACGTTAACATTGACATCAACAGTACTGCTGCCAATGGTTTCATCAACATAATCGATTTGAGCTACATCAGCTTGTCCCCTGGAACCGCCGTCTATAACCAACTGGCCCCAGTCAACTGCAGTCGCCCATCCCGCATTATTTACATCGACATTATATTGAACAAGGTTTTTACCGCTTTTGACCCATGATTTATCCAGTACAAAAACTGTAGTATTCCAGACATCATTTGCTCCTGTCATATTACCAAGAAAATGACCATTAAAATACACCTGGTTTATTTCTCCGGCTTCTTCATCAACATCGTACGCATAAATAGTTAAAACTGCATTTTCAGTAGGAAGCGCGCCGGTCATAAAGATATTAAATTCAATTGGTGAATTTGCTCGATACAAGTAATTATCCATATCGCCATCAGCTGTACCGGTGAGACTGTTATTCTCATTGTCCGTATCCTGCATATAGGTTGCACCTTCGGTTTTTGGCAGCCCATTATCAGCAGGGGTCATTCGGTAATCTTTGGTGGAAACAGACGAGCCCATAAACTCGATGCTTCCGGACGGAACAAATCCGCCGTCACCATCTACATTATCCTGTGCAATAGCAGGTGTTTGAACAAATCCACTGACCATGAAAAGAATCAGAAAAAATGTCCAAAGATTTAAATAGTTGTAACGTTTTCTGTTTTGGTTCACAGAACCCTCCTCGGTTAGTTGTTGATTTACAAATTACTTTTACATCCAAGTGCACTAATATCCATTGCATTTAGTTAAACCATTAATGCGTATATTTTATAAAGATATTAGTGTTTGTTAGTTTTGTTTTTAATGAATAAAAGATTATTTGATTTTATAATAGGTTGCCGCATTAAACACATCAATTGAAAACTCCCATATACTTCCTGTTTCACATCATCAGATGAATGGCAAATTTTATGTTGGAGCAACAATCATCATTGGAAAGGTCCATACTAGAATGTTGCTATACTTTTTCCGTCATTTTTCTTTTCAAATATAATGCCAAAAATGTAATCAAAATTTTACATAATTTATAAATCCTCACAACTCCATACATTGTTTTTTTTGAACTTGCATTAAAAACACAAAAACCCTAATTACAATTATGTAACTAAAGCTTTTCATAAAAAATACCTAGGTAAAGAATTCCCTAATAAGTAAAAAAATACAGTCTTAAAAAAAATACTTGACAAGTTATTATAAATTTAGTATCATTACTATAGTTATAGTAAATAAATTACAATCATAGGAGAAACGATGGCACCCAACAATAAACTGACTCCGGTTGAATGGGAAATCATGGAAGCAGTTTGGAATATGCAGAATCCTCCCTCGGTAAGAGATGTATTAGAAAAACTTTACCCCAATGGAGAAAAGGCATATACCACTGTTCAAACAATTATGAATACCCTGGTAAAAAAAGGTATGCTGGATACAGAAAAAATCGGTTTGGTCAATTTTTACAAACCCGTCGAGTCACGCAAAGATATGGTAAAATCAGAAATCTCTTCCGTTGCCTCTCGTATCTTTAAAGGATCTGTACCCGCCATGGCGAACTATCTCATAGACTCGCAGGAGTTAAGCATGGATGAGATCCAGAAAATCAAAGCCCTTTTAAGAGAAAAAGAAAAAAACCTAAAGGATGATAAATGATATTCTTTAATCAAATTGCGGAAGCCTGGGCATCTTATTTTGGCATGGCCATTTTGCAAAATACAATATTCCTGGTTCTGGTATATTTTGTTTTACATCTATTGCGAAAAGCAGATGCCCGCATTAAATATATGATTGGTGTTCTTGGTATCATTAAATTGCTGCTGCCTCCCTTTATCCCGGGACATTTCTCATTGTTTTCAATAACAGAACCTGTAGCACAATCTGTAACGGTTGAAAGACTTGTATCCATAGAAACTGTTGTTCAGGAAATATCAATGACCAGACCCTCTGCAACCGCTATTCTTTTCATGATCTGGGTTGGCTCAGCAGCACTTTATTTGATTATTTCTTCGCTTTCATCCTTTTTATTAAGACTCTCGCTCGAATCCGCCAAAAAACTGCCAACTCGTGATTCTTTAATAGATTTATATGTCAGTAAAAATATCTTTTCTCCTCTCAGTATGGGCATGTTCCCTAATCGTATTTATGTACCTGATTACTGGAATGCAATAACAGAAAAGGGACGCAAAGTATTATTACAGCACGAACTGGCACACATTGAACGCAAAGACGGTTTTGTACAATTTCTGCAAACGGTTGTACAAGCGCTCTACTTTTTTCATCCTTTTGTCTGGTTGTTAAATGAACGTATTAACGAGTACCGTGAAATGGCCTGTGATGATTATGCAATTGAAAAATCCAGTATTTCACCAGGTGATTATTCACGCTATTTAATAGACATTGCGGAAAAGATCACAGATCCGCAATGGAGCTACATTTCCGCATCGGCCTTGATCAAGCAAAAACATAAATTATTAAATCGTGTAACATACCAATTACAGGAGGAATCAATGCAAAAACGTTCTACATTCAAAACCCGGGCAGCGCTGCTCATCCTGGCGCTGCTCATTCTTCCCTTGTCATGGTATTGCAGTCAGGAGAACAAAATACCTCAAGCACCGAAAGTTACAGCACAGGATATTCCAAGTAAAGAAGCAGATATATTTACCCCTTTCGACAAACCACCCGAACCTATTGGTGGTTTTACAGCGATCCAGAAAAACCTGATTTATCCGGAAATTGCCCTCAAGGCAGGAATAGAAGGCCGTGTAATTATCAATTGTTTAATCGATGAAAAAGGTTCTGTTGTTGATACCAATGTCCTCATGTCTTTGGGTAATAACGGCTGCGATGAAGCTGCTATTAAAGCAATAAAAGCTATAGACTGGAAACCCGCTACCCAAAAAGGTAAACCAGTCAAAGTCTGGATCGGCATTCCCGTTGTTTTCAAACTCGATAATGAAAATACAACAGATACAAAGAAATTAGAAAAAAATTTTGCAACATATGATGTCCCACCCCAGCCCATTGGTGGATTCACGGTCATCCAGAAAAATCTGATATATCCGGAATTGGCTCGCAAGGCCGGTATTGAAGGACGTGTTGTTATCAACTGCCTGATTGATGAAAACGGCCAGGTTGTAGACACAAAAATCTTACAAGGCATAGGCTCAGGCAACAACGGCTGTGATCAAGCGGCAATTGCCGCCATAAAATCAGTTAGCTGGAAACCCGCTACCCAAAGAGACAAACCGGTAAAAGTTTGGATTGGTATTCCGATAGTTTTTAAACTTGATGAAAAAGAATAGAACAGTCCTTTACCCTAAAAACAACACCGGGAGGATTTAAAATTTTCCTGGTGTTGTCTTGCTTTTGGAGAAATCATGCAGAAACTTTTTTTATTACTCCTGACTTTATCATTTCCTATTGGTGCCGCAAATACTAATGATATTCTACAAATGTTTATCAATCAGGAATACGACTTGGCAATAGACACCCTGCATGTCCGTTTGCAAACCCATCCTAATGATCCGAATTTAAACTATTATCTGGGGCAGGCCCTCAAATCATTAGACCGGGACTCTGAAGCAATGGATGCCTTTATAAAAAGCCTCGGTGCAACTGATATTGATAGTGCAGATATTCATGTGCTAATTGGCGGATGTTATGAGTCTCGGGGCAATGAATCAGATGCTGCTATTTCCTATCAACATGCACTGGCACTAGACACAACCCATGTTCAGGCTTTGCGCAAGCTTGCATTGCTTTACCAAAAACAGGGACGATTTTCGCTTTCCATCGCCCCCCTGCTGAACATATATAAATTGGATTCTACCCTGGTCAATGACACCTATAGACTGGGTTATGCATTTTATCGGCAAGGAAATTTTGAACAAGCTCTAAAATATCTGGAACTTGCATCCAACCTAGACCCCAAACATTTCAAAAGTCGTCTATATATGGGCATTACACAATACAACCAAGAAAATTTTGTTGACGCAGTAAGCACGTTTATTTCTGCAATGGCCCAGAATGCAGATTCAGACGCACTCTATTATTACATGGGAGAAGCGCTGTATAAAATGGAAACTCTCGATGCCGCCATAAAAAATCATCAAAGATGTGTCGAGCTTGAGGGAAATTATCTGTATGCGTCTTTAAAAAGTCTGGTTCGTTTCAGTTATATTGCAGAAAAATATAAACTTTGTGAACAATCTGCTCAACAACTGATTGCACTAAACAATGAGGACATGTACGGACATATGTATCGGGGAATGGCATTGGCTTCTCTGGGTAAACATAAAGCTGCTAATGAAGAATATCATATTGCCATCCAGTGCAGCGACCAGGCCTACCTGATTTCATTGTACTCCTACAAGGCAACCAATCATCGGGCCTTGCATGAATATGATAAAGCGATTGATTTGTATCAACGCATTATCAGCCTGAATCCCAGGCACAGTATCTCGTATTACAATATGGCAGTAGTATATGATGAAAAATCGGATGATAAAGCATTGGCAAAACAATATTATCGGGATTATATTGATATGTGTAAAAACAGTGATTCATCATCTCTATATTTAGAGCTGGCTGAAAACCGTCTGCGCAGTATAATAGAACAGGAATTTATGCACAACAAGGTGGAATGATATTCGGTAGTTAACGGACCCTAATCTTTACAAGAATTTTTAAAAGTTGTCCCAATCCTTATACATATCAACTAACTGGTGACAAAATCGGGAACCTGGATTAAGCTGTTTATAACTTGCGGTTTTTCTTTACACAATCAATTATAAATCTAATGGTTCCTCGCGAAATATACAAAGACAAGATATAGCAGCCATACAACAACAAACGTTTTCATAAACCACCATACGGTTTGCCCCGATTCCCGAAAAGCCTCCTTGAGTGCCCCTTCATCAAAGATCTTGCCGGAGATTAAAAGTCCCCATAATTTCGAAAAAATAAAATAAGCGAGCATAACTAAAAAAGCAAAAAATAAAATACGACGCATAAGCAATCAACCATTAAATTTTAGTGTTTTATTACGTATATAAACATATTGAAAAACCATCAAAACAACAATACCCAGAGCAACACTAAGGAATGCAGCCCTAAAATCGCCAAAACCCAATGTAAAATATATAAACTGGGGACCTACAAGAAAACCAATACCTACAGCAGTTTCGTTGATGGCAATATTTCGGACAGAATGCTCATGGTCAGCCATACTGTGCAATATTGCCGTAAAAAAGGCAAAGGTTGCAAAAAGGCCCAAAATCACTGCTCCCAAACACATTGTGTAAATATTGTTTGCGGAATAAAAAAGTAAAAGGCAGAAAATACCCAACAAACCAGCCAGGGGTGCTTTTTTATAATCATATAGCCAGGTATATCTTTTAGCCAAAAACTGTACAGCTATAGCCTGCATGATATTATAAATAAAAATAACAAGCCCTTTTTCAAAGGACGAGAATTGTAGCAACTCTGATTGCTTGGGAAATATAGTCAGGAAAAGAGACACAATCACAATACCGGTAAACGAGCTGCTCCATCCTGCAAAGGTTAAAATTGGTCTATTGGGCACAACTGTAGAATTCGATTGTACAGTATTTCCGGTGTTTTCCGGACGTATGAACAACACCATTCCAGATATAGCTAACGCAATTACACCGGCGGCAAAATATGCTGCATTCCATGACATATACTCCCGAATGGTACCACTCAACATGGAACCGGTAGCAAAACCAATTGCCAATGCTGCAACATATGAAGATATAGAAGATGCCAAGGGCTTTTCATTTTGGATCTGTACATGCTTCATATAAGACTGGAAAGCGTTAAAAAAAAGAGAAGTCCATAAAGGAATGAACGTATAAACCACTATTACCCAAACAACCTGATCAACAAACCCCAGTATATAACACATGGCTGCCACAGCAAATGCGGAAACCATTACCTGAATCTTTGCCAAATGATCTTTAACAACACGACCCATGAGCAAAGAGAAGATAATATAACCCACACCATAATTGGTCAACATTAATGATATAGCCGTAAGACTGGCACCTTGTTCTGATGCCCGCATAGGTCCAACAAACATTAATACACCAACAATCAGGTTCATAAAAAGCGGGTATATATAAATAATTATATGCTTCATATTTTCCCAAAATTTAAATATACAAAATTAACTCGTCATTAACTAAAACATAAAATTTTAGAACAAATCCAAAATCAAGACGTTATTCATATATCATTCAAAAGGAGATAACAATGAACAACACATTAAAAGCTATTTTGGTTTTTACAGTTGCATTGACTGTATCTGTTTTTGCACAACCCAACTTTACCGGCACCTGGACTCTGGACAAGGACAAGAGTGATTTGGGTGAAGGACGAAGAGGCGGAATGGCCGCAACAACACTAACCGTTGATCACGGTGCAAAGCTGGAAATTGAACGCGTTTCTACAGGCAGGGATGGTGAAGAAAGAAAAATGACCGAAACCCTGACCCTGGATGGCAAAAAATGCACAAATGTATGGTTCAGAGGCGACAAGGAATCAACTGTAACCTTTTCTTCAGATAAAAACACGCTTATTATTACTTCCATAATCGCTATGAATTTTAACGGAAACGACTTTGAACTCAATAGCGAAGAAAAATGGTCACTTGATAAAGACGGTAAAGTACTTACTATTGAAGCAAAATCTACAACACCCCGAGGTGATCGGGAACAAACGCTTGTCTATAATAAAGCTGAATAAACTAAAAATCAGGAATTGCGTTTTTCAATCATTTCAAGTAAAAGCAACAACTGATTTTTTGCATCACTCTCGTTAAACGATTGTAAAGCGGTTCGGGCATCTTTAATACATTCGGAAATTATGTTCCGGGCCGCTTGAATTGTACCCGCATGTTCAAAAACATCAATCACATCAGATACATCCTGGCTGGTAATTTTACCTTTTTGCAACAATAGTTTCAATTTCTCTTTATCTTTATGCACCGCATGTTCCAGGGCATGTGAAACCAGAAACGTCTTTTTATTTTCTTCAATATCACTGCCAATATCTTTACCCAACACATCCTGATCTGCGGTTACATCCAACAGATCATCCTGTATCTGAAAAGCACGCCCCAGCTTCATACCATATAACCTCAAAGCCGCAACCTGCTCATCAGAACCATTACCCAGTGTTGCACCTATAGCGCATGAAACGGCAAAAAGCTCTGCTGTCTTTTTATCAATCATGTCAAAATATTCGTTCAACGTAACCGATTCACGTGTTTCAAACTCTTTATCATAGGTTTGTCCTTCACATACCTTGAGTATACCGTTTGAAAAATAATCGATCACAACAGGTAGCTTTTCAGGAGCACATTGTGAAATTGCCTGATACGCAATAACCAGCAAAGCATCACCCGATAGAATGGCAACATTTTCATCCCATTTCTTATGAACTGTCTCACGCCCCCTGCGCATATCATCATCGTCCATAATATCATCATGGATAAGTGTAAAATTATGCAAAAACTCGAGGGCTACCGCTGCATCAAGAGCGTCATCAACGGTTCCACCTACAGCCTCACATGCAATACAAGTCATTACCGGACGTAACCGTTTACCACCTGCAGACATGGTATAGGTAATAGGCTCATATAATAACACGGGTTCTTTTTTATCAAGAAATGTTTGTAAATGTTCAACCACTCTTGTCTTTAACTGATCAAAACGAGATTGTTCCGGCAATTTTCTCTCCTGCAAAATATAAATCAAAACAAAAATACAAAGAAGTGGTGACAGAATCAATATATTTCTATTAATAAAAAAAAGGGCCATTTAAATAAACGGCCCTTTTGAAAATCTATATAATTTTAAAATTAAATTCCAGAAGCCCCGCTGGTATCTGCCCCGGTAAAATCCGTATTTTCAACAATTGCGTTGGTCATAGTAACATCTTTTAAAACAGCATTCACAAAAGTTGCACCAGACAAGTCGCTCCTCACAAGCTGAGCCTGTTCAAGATTAGCATTGTTAAACTTGCTATTTTTCAAACTGGCCCGTTTCATACGGGATTTCGACAAACTTGCATTGCTAAAATCCGCGTTTTCAATACTAGAGCCAAGTAATGCAACATGATAAAAACTGGCTCCCTTGGCGCTAACCGAATCCAGGTTACTGTCCTGCATATTGGATTCATCCAAAACCGCACCATCCAGATTTGCTTTAAACAAATTGCAACCAAACATAAACGCTTCATTTAATGTTGAACCGCTCAGATTTGCGCCTTCAAGATTGGCATTTTGCAAATGTGCTTTTTCTAAATTACATTGCGACAGATCCACCCCTTTTAATGTTTCGTATGATAAATCCACACCAGACAAATCAGAACCACTCAGGGATTCACCATTATTGAGCTTCTGCAGTACTGTATTTCTATCATATTGAGACATACAATTCTCCTTGACTAAATCAGTCTTTGGTGAATAAAATAAGGGTTGCGATTATTCTGAATAACTATTTATAGCCTGGTCTACCGATTCAAAATCCAGAAACACTTTGTCCAGCTTGGTTATTTTAATGGGACGTTTAATTTTCTCTGAAAGATTTGCCAACCTCAAATCTCCACCGCTGCCCCGGAGGCTTGTTAACGCACTGATCAACATGCCCAGCCCTGAACTGTTCATCCAGGTTACTTTGCCCATGTCTGCAACAACGTTCACCTTTTCATCTTTTAAAGACTGATCAACAACCTTGCGGAGTTGCTCAGACTCATGACCGGCCATCAGGTCTCCTGCCAACTCGAGGACAAGGACATCCTTCTCCATTCGGGTTTCGATATTCATAAATGCCTCCACATTTAATAAGATCATTCATATCTTAAAGCTGTAATTGGGTCCATACGCGCGGCTTTGGTTGCCGGGTACACCCCAAAAATGATTCCAACTATTGAACAAAAGCCCAATCCTACGATAACTGTCCAAACAGGCACGGCAGCGGGAATTTGCGTAGCAAGCCTCACTATCATGCCTATTCCCAGTCCTACCAGTACTCCGACTATGCCGCCAATCTCTGTTAGAATGACTGCTTCAATTAAAAACTGCCACAATACATCCCGTTTTTTTGCGCCCAGTGATTTTCGTATTCCAATTTCTTTGGTACGCTCGGTCACAGAAACCAACATAATATTCATAATGCCCACACCCGCCACAAGCAGTGAAATAGATGCAATAGCAATAGCAACTATCTTTACACTACCGGTCAACTGGTCAAAAAATTCCATAAATTGTTCGTTGGTACGAATCTCAAAATCATTCTCTTCACCCGGTGGGACTTTGCGTACAGTACGTAATATGCCAATTGCCTGGTCCATTGCTGTCTGATACATTTCAGGGCCTTTGGCTTTAACAGTGAAATTTAAAGACCGCTCCTTCCCAAAGACTTTTTGAAACCGGGTAATGGGAATAATAACGCGGTTGTCTCGTGTCTCGCCAAAAATACTTCCTGTTTTTTCCAAAAGGCCAATGACCTCAAACCGCTCTCCCTGTATCTTGATATCCTGACCAATGGGATATTGAAACGGAAACAGACGCTCTTTAATATCCTGACCGATGATAGCGACTCTTCGGATTCGTTCAACATCCTGACCGGTTATAAATCTGCCTTCTTCAATATTATAGCTGTTATGCTCAAGAAACTCGGGAGTAGCACCGGCTACCGGCATCATGGGCAGGGTCTTTTTATCTTTATATCGTATTTCCTGACCAAAGGTCCATACTTCAGCGCCAATATTCAATGCAGCTGTCATGCGCTCACGAAGGGCCTCAACTTCTTCAAGAGTTAAATCTTTTCGGTTACGGTATTTGTGCCAATCACCCCCACCAACTTGTGGGAATTTTTGGACCTGGAATACATCAGAGCTTAATACGGTAGCCTGATTCTTGACACTGTTACGCAATCCTGTAATCATAGACTGCATAGCAATGATGGTCATTACACCTATAATTACACCCAACAGAGTCAATGCCGATCTCAGCTTGTTGGTCATGATTGCGGTAACAGATATATTTAAACTTTCACCAAAATGCATAATACGATCCATTTGTTATTCATAACGCAATGCTTCAATAGGATTCAACTTTGAAGCTTTGAATGCGGGGTAAATCCCAAAAAACAATCCAATAAAAAAGACAAAGCCTACACCCAAAAAAGCAACTGTAATTGTAATTGCAGCCGATAATGGTGTGGCTGCCGATACTATTTTGGCAACCCCAACAGCAATGCCAATCCCAATAAGCACACCCAGGGCACAAATCATCATAGACTCAATCAAAAATTGCAGCAATATATCAAATCTTTTTGCACCAAGTGCTTTTCGAATGCCAATTTCACGGGTCCGTTCAGTTACCGATACCAGTAGAATATTCATAATACCAATACCACCCACAAGTAAAGAGATAGACCCAACACCCACTGCAACAATTTTCAATACTCGTGTGATATTATTATAGGTATCCATCAACATGCTTTGTGTATTGATGTCAAAATTATTGTCTTCATTTGCTTTTAATCCACGCAAACGTCGCATAATACCAATCAATTCGGTTTCAGCTTCTGCCATCAATTCCGGTGATTTTACCTTGACTTCAATCCCCGTTGATCGCCAGCGCATCCCAAATGCTGATGTAAAATTCTCTACAGGTATCAATACATTCGAATCCATACTATCGCCAAAGAATGAACCTTTTTTCTCAGCCACACCAATAACCTTGTATTTTCTCCCCCCTATATTGATCCGTTTCCCGATGGGAGATTCTTTGGGGAACAGAGCTTCATACACATCCCAACCTAAAACACAAACCTTGCGCCGGTGGCTTATATCTGTTTCGGACATGAACCTGCCAATTTCAGGATAAACATTAGAAGTGTACATGTAATCTTGATTGGTACCAATTATGAGAACATTTTCACTTTCACGATCTTTGAACTTGACAGTGCGTCGTGTATATAATGTTGGAGCCACTGCCTTGGCAAGGCTTGCCAATTCTTTAACTCTATTGGCAAAATCTACAGGAATATTGGGACGATTACGAAAGGTCCACCATTCTGCATTACTTTGAATGACCCAGGGATACTTGGCAACAAAAAGAGTATCCGTACCAATGGCAGAAATTTGCTCTTCAAAAGAATTATTCAAACCTTCAATCAAGGCAACAATAGAAACAACTGTAGTTACCCCAATAACGATACCAATAGTTGTTAGAACAGAACGCAGTTTATAGGAGCGCAAAGCTTCAAAAGCAATTTTCACTCCTTCACCTATGTATAGGAAAAATCTTTTCATAATCTGCCTATTAATTTACAGCTTCATCACGTTCAATTAATCCGTCACGCAAGCGGATAATACGGTCAGAATGCTCTGCAATGTATTCTTCATGCGTTACAAGCACAATGGTATTACCGGCATCGTGCAGGTCTTCAAAAATTTCCATAATTTCTTCACCTGTACGGCTGTCAAGGTTACCTGTTGGCTCATCCGCAAGTATGATTGATGGATTGTTCACCAATGCTCTGGCAATAGCAACACGCTGACGTTGTCCACCAGACAACTCGTTGGGCTTGTGATGCATACGATCTTCAAGCCCCACTTTTGACAATGCCTGCTCTGCCAATTTTTTACGCTGTGCTGCGGGGGTCCCATTATAAATAAGAGGTAGTTCAACATTATGTAAAGCGTTTGCACGGGGCAGCAGATTAAAGGTCTGGAAAACAAACCCAATCTCCCTGTTTCGGATCTCTGCTAGTTCGTCATCTGTCATTTCGCTAACATTGCTGTTATTCAAAATATAATCACCACTTGTGGGAGTGTCTAAACATCCTAAAATATTCATCAAGGTGGATTTCCCAGAACCGGAAGGGCCCATAATGGCTACATATTCATTCTGAGCAATTGCTAAATTAACACTCTTGAGAGCCGGCACTCGAACCATTCCACCAATTTCATAGGTTTTTTCAATTTTATCGAGACTGATTAACATCCTGCCCTTCCTTTCTTATTCTGATTTTTCTTCGACTTTAAAGCTTTTGTCAGGTTTTGTGTTAACCAAACTGCCATCTTTAAGCTCTTGCGAAATAGCTTTATAACTGCCAGAAACCACAGTCAAACCTTCATCAAGGCCGGACAGGATCTCGATATAGGTATCATCACTGATTCCGGTTTCCACACCGACGATTTCAACTTTATCATCTTTAACAACAAAAACAGCTTCCTGCATTTCGCCATCGTCTTTGTCTATTTTCTTTTTATCTCCAGAACCATTTTCATCAGATTTTGTTGTATCATTGGGCACATTTTTCATTGTAACACACTGAATGGGGATAAATAACACATCTTTATGCGTATCGGTGCTTATATCAACAGTTGCTGTCATACCGGGTCTGAGTTTATCAACCTGATCTGTAACCGCAATCTTTACTTCAAAGTTTGTTACCTGTTCCTGAGTTCCGCGCCCTCTTGTGGTAGCTTCATGAGCAATTTCAGACACTTTACCTTTAAACAGAGTATCGGGAATTGCATCAATTTCAATTTTCGTTTCATCATGCAATTCCAACATTACCACATCATTTTCATCAATTTCCGCCAACACTTCCATCTTGCTCAAGTCCGAAACTGTAATTACCGGGTCAGCATTAAACTCTGAACCTACCGCAATTTCACCTTCTTCTTTATAGAGCTTGGTTACAACACCATTCATGGGAGCCAGCAAACTGGTTTTGGCAAGATAATCTTGAGATTGTTTTAATGAGGCTGAACTAATTTTTACATCACTTTGGGCCAACAGCATACTGGCTTCAGCAGCATCGAGTTCAGACTTGGAAGTCAGCTTTTGGTCATACAAATCTTTAATTCGGTTATAATCTGCCTCTGTTTTTTTTAGAGAGGCTTTTGCAGATAAAACTCCGGATTCTGCCTGTTCAACCTGGGCAAGATATCGTTCACGATCAAGTTCAACCAGCAACTGTCCTTTTCTTACCGTGTCACCTTCTTCTACATGAATTCTTATAATTTCAGCGGAAATACGCGCTGAAATTTGCACATCCACCTCCGGCTGAATAAATCCGGAACCAGATACAGTTTTGGTAATATCGCCACGCTGAACGGTGACTGTGGTTACATCTAATGATTTCCCCCGCTTTTTATTCAATATGAAAAACATCATAAATCCAACTAGCACTAAAAGAAGGATTGCCAGAACGATTTTCCATTTCTTTGACATGAACGACTCCCAAATTTTGGTTAATTCCTCTTACTCTGCAATCAACAGGATAGTCCCACTCAATTCCAAGAGGGAAAACTTGAAAAAAACAGATCTATACGTAATAGTAAAATATTTCAAAAATGAGAACCCGGTTACAGCAAATGTACTAGATAACTGCTGCCAAATGGATCCATCACACAATGTAAAGCCATTAAGGATGGTGCTGCAGGAGGATAACGGCCTTACTATAATTTAATAATTATTCTATAATTCCCAAAGCTGCTTCAAGCTGTGCAATAACGGTCTTGGCCTCAAATTCAGCAGAGATCAAATCAGACCGCGCGCTGGTCAGGTCGTACTGTGCCTGGGTAACTTCCAATTCGGTACCGGAACCCACACGACGTTTTTCCTGCTGCAAGCGCAGGTTTTCTTCGTATGCTTCAATGTTCATCTTGTTCATCTCAATGATGTCTTTATAAGCATTCAGTTGTAAATAATATTGTTTTACACTGGATAACAATGTACGCTTGGCTTCTTCAAGGTTTTCAACAGCAATATTATACTGAATGGTATTGCGCTGTACAGATGCCTTGTCAGCAAAACCATTAAAGATGTTTAGGTCAACTCCTACGCCAAAAGTAATAGAAAAGTCCTGATCAAGTTTACTTGAATAAACGCGAGAATAATCGCTATTACTGCGAGAGTAAGATGCACTTCCACCAATGCTTGGGAAATAGGCACTTTTGGCATATTTAATATTGTATGAATTTGCACTTACTTCCTGCTCCAATGCTTTTAGATATGCATTGTTTTCAATGGCAAGATCCGAGGCTTTTTCAAAACTGTATTCAGGGAAAATTGCATCCGCATTTTCTGGCACAATCTCAAGGGGGGTACTGGGAAATCTACCTAACGCATTGTTCAAATCCGCTTTCGCCAATTCAATATTATTGACCTGGTTCAACAGGGTTGTTTTACTGTTATTCAAAGTCACCCGTGCCTGATACACTTCGGCCTGCGATGCAAGACCAATTTCCATCATGGTTTGAACGCGGTTAACCTCGTCATTTGAAACTTGTACAGCTTCTTCATACACTTCTTTGAGCCTGTATTGTTTCAACAATTCATAAAAGGCCTGTTTAACACCGGCAATGACATCATTGCGGGTATTTTTGAGCGAATGTTCCATAGAAGCCTTGCCGGCTTTATTGCTTTTCAGGTTGTTAATACTCTTACCAAAGTCAAAAATATTCTGGGATAATGATACTGACGCACTGTGCGAGTTACGTTCGGTACGGTCTTGCAATACAGATTTTTCTTCATAGATCACACCACCGGTTTCAGAATCAACTTCACCAGTAGGAACATCCATTTTGGTAACTCTGGCCCCTTGAATATATTTTCCGGAACTGAAAGAGGAGTTAATTCTGGGTAAAAAGTTAGCGCGAGCGGAAGTTACAGAAGTCTCTGCGGATTCTACCTGGTATCCTGAGATTTTTAGAGACGAGTTGTTTTGTATTGCGATTTCAATACATTCTTCAAGTGTCAGGGGTTTGGTTTCTTGTGCAAATAATGCACTGGTAAGAAAAAGGACAAACACCGCTAACATAGTTGCGTTTCGTTTGATCATGAGCACACCATCCTGTTATGATTGTTTCAGAGTTTCTACTGTTTCTATGTTAATTCAATTTTAACCAAATTTACTGCCAAGCGCTGCAGAACCCACAAAAAACACCAGGTACACAATTGCAACAACCGGCCATACTTTTTTTATATTCAATTTTGCTACAGTTGCAATACCAATGCTGATCGTAATTACCGTCCAGATATTGAACAATTCAATACTCGCTAGAAACTTGTATAAAAAGGTTTTTACCAAATCATCAGACATGAATGTAGCCAGGCTGAAATGTACATTCATGGTTTCCTGCGTTAAATTAATTGGTAATTTTATCAACTGCCCCACAAATCCAATATAACTGGTATAGGTAACCACACTTAACATTTGCTTGTAATTTGCGTCACCACCCAGCATTATGTTGCTGAAAAACAACCAGATACCGGCTGCAATCAGTACTACAATAAACGAACCAATAATCGCACTGGGATACATCATAACTTTCATCCACTTGGTGGATTGGGCCAATATAGCGTCCTGCTGTTCACTGTCTACATTTTTTTCTTCAAGACTTTGAATGGTTTTTTGCTGTTGTTCTTTAACTAACACCGGCTGTACAACAAACATGTAACCCAGATTCAAGACAATTAAAACCAGCAAAGGAATTACCCACCCCGGTTTTTGTGCAATAGATTGAAATGCTGTTCCTGGTGATGTAAACACACCTACAAGACGCCCCAAAAAACCCATTTCCTTTGCAACAGGAGTATCATCAATAACTGGATGTTGTTCTGACATGGTTCCTTCCTCCATAAAAAGATTGTTGTTGCAGGCTAACATGAAAGACGTTCAATAGAAAAAAAAGTTTCAGTTTTCCCAAGAAATCATTAAAAACATTCCGAAATGCATGTAAAGCTTGCTATTATTAAGACACTTGAATGTATTATTTATTCCGTTAAAAATGTAAATCAGTATAATTATTAAGGTCCCCCGAAAAAAAATCCGCCAAAAGGCGGATTTTTTATGCGGTCAATTTCTCAAGAATTTTCAATGTATGTTTATAATAGGTATCTACCGTTCCAATATGAACACATTCATCAGGTGAATGCGGATGTTTGAGATCAGGACCAATAGAGATCATGTCCATACCCGGGAATTTTTCTCCAATCAAACCGCATTCCAAACCGGCATGTATCACTTCATACCTGGCGTCTTCACCGGTCACTTCTTTATATGCGTCCAGCGTGATCTTTAACAATGGTGAATCCAAATTGGGCTGCCAACCCGGATACCCCTGTGGCTGTTCAATAGAAGCACCTGCCAGATCGGCTATTGCAACCAATTTGTCTGTAGTGGCCTGTAAAGCACAGTCATTGGAACTGCGGCTGCTAAGGTGAATTTTTGCCTCTTTATCGAAACATTTAATTGATGCTACATTATTCGATGTTTCCACCAGACCAGCAATATCTCTGCTATAAGCAAGAGGTCCGTGTGGCAATGCAAAAAGAAGAGAGAGCAATGTTTTCTGACTAGCGGCATCCATAACATCAGGAATAGAGTCTAATGCGGTTACAGAATACTGGATATTTTTCTCAACCGGACCAAATTCGTTACGGATACAGTCTACTGCTGTCTCCATCCATTTTTTTACATTATCAAGTTCTGATTTTTTAATCACAACCCGTGCAAATGCTTCACGGGGGATTGCATTATGTTTGTCTCCACCTTCATAGCAGACAAATTCAAGGGGTACCACTTTGTTCAACTGGAATAGCAAACGATTAATGATCTTGAGTGCGTTTCCGCGACCCTCATGGATATCTACACCAGAGTGGCCTCCACGCAGCCCAAACAGTTTGATCTCTACAAGCTGATCGCCTTTGGCGCCAACTCTTTTCAGTGGTAAGGTCATATGCGAGTCCCTGCCACCGGCACAACCAATGGAGAACAGACCCAGATCTTCACTGTCAAGGTTCAGCATAATTTTGCCTTTTAACCAGCTGGTATTTATGGTCATGGCACCAACCAGTCCGCGTTCTTCATCTACAGTAAAAATAGCTTCCAACGGACCGTGTTTTACGCTCTCATCCTCAAGGATTGCCAATGCAGTTGCCATACCAATGCCATTATCAGCTCCCAGTGTGGTACCATCTGCTTTGAGCCACTCACCATCTATCTTTAATTTGATAGGATCATTATCAAAATCAAATTCCGTATCTGAATTTTTTTCGCAAACCATGTCCATATGTGATTGCAATACAACGGTTGGTGCAGATTCGTAACCAGCTGAAGCACCTTTACGGATAAGTACGTTGAGCTCTTTGTCTTGCTCATATTCCAGGCCTAATTTCTTTGCAACAGAAACCAGATAATCGGAAATACGTTTTTCATCACCAGATGCTCTGGGAACTTGACGTATTTCATCAAAGTATTTCCATACGAGTTTGGGTTCAAAATCGGTAATAACAGCCATAAGTCCTCCGGATTTTAAAATGCATTTCTATATGTTCGAATATACAATATGCGAATACAAAATTCAAGCAAAGACTTTTTTCCTTATTATATCGCATTGACTCATCAAAAAAGTAACCATGAGAGAATGGGAATATAGACGTTGCCTCATAATTTATGTAACTATAACTATTTTGGGAGACATAAATTATGGGACCCAAATCCCAAAAAGAGTATGCTGCCTCAATAAAAAACCGGTTGCTGAGTAGTCCTGGGCCCCTAGAGGAACCAGGACTTATCGAAGCACCGTTTTATCTATCAATTACCCAAATATATTCACAAAAAAATCTTTTACAATTCCCGAATAGAGATACTGCCGTTTACGGTTTTCATTTTGATCTCGGGACCGCCGTTATTTATCTTGCCTTGTATCTGCTTGGTATCAATATCCCCTGACATCCTGATGGGGAAATCAGTCCGTATACTGCCGTTAACAGTAGATAAATTAAAATATGCGTCTATATCATCTCTGAGATAAAGTTTGATACTGCCATTCACCGTATGAAAATCCATTTCCTGACGAATTAAAGACTCGTCAATCTCTACACTGATCCCGCCGTTTGTAGTATTCGCACTAACTGAATTGCCCATACCTTTGGCCGTAATGCCGCCATTCACCGTTTTGAGTTCTGCTAGTCCGCCAATATCTGTAACTTTGACAGCACCATTCACAGAACGTGCATTGACTGTAGCTTCACGAGGTACAGAGATGGTAAAGTCCACGGTTACAGACGGCTTTTTATTGCCGAACAACATATCCATAAATCCACCATCATCACGTTTGGGATAATCCGGTTCAATGGATATTTCGTCCCCATGTCGTTTAACCTCAATCTTGACCTTGTCCATAAAGTCTTCTGCTTTTCTATGGCTGCCGCTTTTCACCTTGATCTCGGCATAGATCCTGACCTTGTCATCGTTCCAGGATTTTACTACAAGCTCGCCATTTACATTTTTCACATTTACGATACCATCTTGGTTAAAATCATATTCCCGTTCAAACTCTCGTTCAACACTGGCGGCAAATCCCTGCACTGCCAGCGCTAAACTCATAAAAACAATCCAAAATTTTATACGCATAACCTGCACCTCCTTTTTTGGGTTTACGAAAAATTGCCAAAAAGGTTACAGGCAAAAAAAAGCCCTGGAAAATTCCAGGGCTTGAAAATTACGCTTTGGGCATATATAATTTGGCCTCTTTTCGAGCTTTGCGTTTGGCCTTTCGCTTTGCGTTTGACTCTTCAACCGATGCATATATAACCGGTACAATAACCAGCGTTAATAATGTTGCCACAGCCATACCGCCCATTACTGAACGTGCCATAGGCGCCCAGGATTCACCACTCTCACCAAGTCCCAATGCCATAGGCAGCATTGCCAGGATTGTGGTCAATGCGGTCATTAACACCGGACGCATACGAACTGAACCAGCTTCAAGAATAGCACCATACAATTCCATACCACGATCACGAAGTTGGTTTATATAATCCACAAGCACAATACCGTTATTCACAACAATACCTACCAGCATAATGACACCAATCAGCGCCATAACACTCAGGGTTGTGTTGGTCACAATCAAACCCAAAGACACACCAATAAGCGACAAGGGGATGGTGAACATGATAATGAACGGGTCCACAAAACTTTCAAACTGCGACGCCATTACCATATAAGTTAACAAGATCGCCACCAACATTGCCAAACCCAGATACATGAATGATTCCTGCATATCTTCGGCTGTACCACCCAGTTCAAGCCTGAAATCATTAGGCACCGGTACTTTATCAACAGCTACCTGAACATCTTTGGTTACGGTACGTAAATCTCGGTTAGCTACATCAATGTTTACACTAATATAACGCTCCTGATCTTCACGGGTTATATCCTGCGGAGCTGTATCGTATTCAATATCCGCAATGGAACGGAGTGGTACCTGACGTCCAAATGGGGTCATGATCAGGATATTTTCTATATCCTGCTTTTCAGCACGATGCTCTTTATCAAACTGCACTCTCACATCATACTCATCACCTTGTTCACGGTACTGGGTCACCACAGTGCCCAAAATACTGGTGCTCACTGCACTGCCGACTTGAGCGGTACTTAGGCCCAGATCGGCTATACGCTGACGGTCCAGATTTACCTTTAACTCGGGTTTAGCTTCACGCACACTGGATTCAACATCAACAATACCTTCAATATCTTTGACCTCGGCAATAATATCATTGGCAAGTGCTTCTGCAACATCTAAATCGTGCCCTATGACTTTAACCACAATATCCGCAGCATTACCAAACATAGCTGCTTCACCTCGGTCAGCAAAAGAAACATCCGCATCAGGAATTGATTTCAAAGTATCGCGTAGAGCTTCCTGGATATCAAAGACCGAACGGTCACGGTCTGTTATTTTCGGCAAACGTATTGTAATATCACCTTCGGCAGATGTCTGTGAAGAGAAAAGGGCCATAATACCTTCACCCTGGCCAAAGTTGCTATAAATCATTTCCGCTTCCGGTATTTCACTCTCGAGTATAGCTGTAACCTGGCGCATTGTATTTTCCATATCATCCAGACTTGTACCCGGTGACCGGTCCACAGTGATTGTCATAAAACCATCGTCACCTTCGGGTAGAAATTCACCACCTCGGGTAGACAACAACACAATAAACAGAACAAATATTATAAATGTACTCCATAGTACAATTTTCCTATGATGTATTGACCAATTCAGACGGGACTTGTAATAATCAATTATCTTTAAAAATTTACTATTTTTTTCAACTGCTCCCGCATTATTGTTTTTTTGGAATTTGACCAATTTCAGCAAACGTGATGACATTAGCGGGATCAATGTTAACGCTACAACCAATGATACTGCAAGAGAAAAACATATAGTAATTACCATCTCATTGAACAATTCTCCCGCAAGGCCGGGTACAAAAAGTACCGGTACAAATACAGAGAGTGTTGTCAATGTAGAAGCTGTAATCGCCATTGCCACTTCCTGCGCACCCTTGATCGCAGCCTCACGCGGCTCCATACCCTGCTCCCGGTATCGGAATATGCTTTCCAACACAACAATAGAGTTGTCCACAAGCAACCCGACCGCCAAAGCAAGACCCGCCATAGAGATCACATTCAACGTCAAGTCAGCCTGGTCCATAACCGCAAAGGTTACAACCATTGAAACCGGTATTGAAATCGCGACCACCAGCGAACTGGCAAAGTTGCGCAAAAAGAGCAACAAGACCAGAAAGGCCAGAACAATTGCCTGAATAGCTGTCCAACCTAAATTTGACATGGACCGCACAATAAAACTGGACAAATCCATCATGATACCAATCTGCACACCTTCCGGTAATTCTTTTTCAATGTTATCCAGTTGAGCTAAAACCTCTTTGGCCGTTGTTACTGTGTTCGCGTCTGATTGTTTTTGTACCATCAACATAACCGCAGGATGTCCATCATTCCAAATGCGCTGACGTTGTTCTTTGAACCCATCAACAACGGTTGCAACATCTCGCACCCTGATCACCGTATTGTCAATGGTCATAATATTTGTATTTTCTATTTCATCTATACTCTTGTACTCACCTGCTGTTTCAATGGAAAATTCCTGTTTATCGTTTTCGATCCAACCGGAAGCAACCTGCAGGTTATTGGCTCGTAAAGCATTTGACACTTGCTCAATCGCCATATTGTGTGCCCGAAGACGAGCAGGATCAACCTGAATTTTAATCTCCCGTTCCATACCGCCATTGGTAAATGCGGATGCAACACCCGGTATACGCTCTATCCGGGGTTCTATTTCATGCTCGGAAATCTTACGCAATTCCGCCATACCATGGAGGTCTGAATTAACAGTAAGATATAATACAGGTTGCGTTGAAGGATCAAATGAAAATATCAACGGATCTGTCACATCATCCGGCAACATATCATCAACCCATTCCATACTGTTGCGAACATCAATCTCTGCCTGGTCCATATCGGTTCCCCAGTCAAACTCAATATTAATGACTGACAAACCCTGTGAAGTGGTTGAGGTAACACTTTCAACGTTTTCAACAGATGCAACCGTTTCTTCGATTGGGCGTGTAACTACGGTTTCAAGGTCAAAAGGACCTACACCGGTATATTGAGTGATAATCGCAATTATCGGAAATTCCATCTTTGGATATAAATCAAGTTTCAAACGAGCAAGCGAAAACAAACCGAAAAACACCGCAATGAGATAGATCATTGCGAATGTTACTCCGCGCTTGACCGACATCTCGGTTATTTTCATAAATCACCACCTTCCTTACCGTAAGTGATTTTAGCACCATTCTTTAAATTCTTTTGTCCCTGCACAATCAGTCCTTCGCCAACTTGCACACCACCTTTAACGGCAATATTCACATGGTTCACATACTCTATATCGAGTTTGCGTTGCTGGGCAACTGAATCGGCTGCGACAAAAACATAATAATTTTTCACAACAACATCTTTACCTTCTTTGCGTTCCAATGTTGTATTTTCTATAGTGGCATATCTGGGAACAACTATAACATCAGACAAAATACCAGTAATAACTTTGAGACGTCCAAACATACCGGGTTTGAGTAAATAATCGGGATTATTTATCAATACTTCCACGTCTGCCATACGGGTCAGTGGGTCAAGTACTGGGCTGATCTTGACAACTTTACCAACAAATGTAGTATCGGGATAACTTTTGACGGTAATTTCAGCTTTTTGTCCTACAGACAATTTACCCAGATCTTCTTCAGTGGCGTCAAACGTGATCTTGACTTTTTTCATCTGCACAATGCTCACCAGCGGTTGTGTCATATTGATCATATCGCCGGCTTCATAATAACGCACACCAATAATTCCCGAGATAGGTGCTTCAACAGAAGCATCTTCATAACTGCTTTCTGCTGTTCGCACTGCGGCCTGGATTTGCTCAAGCTGGGCCTGTGTAGATTCGTACTGGGTTTTTACCTGGTCATACTGTTGTTTACTCATTGCGTTTTCATTGTAAAGACGTTCTGCACGTTCGTATTCCATCTTGACGTTTTCCAGTTGGGCCTTAACAGCAGCTAAAGAGGCTCTTGCCTGCTCCAGACCATGTGTTACAGCCGGCGCCTTGATTGTTGCTATGGATTGACCTTTTTCAATATAATCGCCTTCTTCCACATGAAATTTTTCAATGCGGTTGTTGGGGATCTTTGAAAAGACTTTGACTTCAACTTCTGCTGCTATATCGCCATTAAATTCTATACTCTGGACCAGTTCGCCTTTAGCAATTGATGCAACACGAACGGGGGTAGCTGTTTCTACAGTTGTTTCCTGTTTTTTAGAAGCACACCCCATTAACAGAAACATGGATAAAACCACAATTAATATTGCTTTTTGTTTCATTGCCTCTCTCCTATATATCAATTAATTTAATAATCCTTGTAAAGTACCTGTTACCTTGTGCAAACGGTAACGTGACATTTGATAATCGTATATGGATGTTACATAATTCAATTTAGACTGGGTCAGCGCCAGTTGTGAATTCAGAACATCGAGTTGTGTGTTGGCGCCTTCATCGTACATCATGTTTGCCAGTCGTAAAGCTTCCTGAGCAAGATCTACAGACTGGCTGGCAGCTGTGTATTTCTCAAACGCTTCACCAAAAGTATTATAAGCAACTTCAACTTCTGCCATAATGCCATCTGTAACCTGCTTTTCCGTATCTATCATTATACGATGATCCAGTTTGGCTTTTTGATACGACTTGCTGTTTTTAAATCCCGTAAACAATGGGATCTGCAAACTAATGCTGGATGTAAAACCTTTACTGAAATCCGCGTCTCCCACATTCCAGTCATTTCTATAGGCCATATATGAATAATCACTCTGAAATACAACTCTGGGCATAAAATTACTACGTGCAACAGTTACACCTTTTTTTGTGATATATTCCTGTTCCTGAATTGCACGCAACTCGGGACGGTATTGCAAAGCCATCTGCTGTACATCTTCAAGGTCTTTACCAAACTCATCCTGAACAAAATTCAGCTCGCCATCCACAGAAATCTTTGCATCTCTCGGCAGACCCAGTACCGTGCGTAAACGTGTTAACGCGGTTTTGTACTGGTTTCTTGCTGTAATGACCTGGGGTTTCAGGTTAGCCACTTCAACCTCGGCACGCATCTTGTCGAACCCTGAAGCAGAACCCACATCATATTTTTTTGATACAACATTAAAATTAGCTTCTGATTGTTGCAGCGCTTCTTCCTGCACGCTTACCAACTCCCTGGCCAGCAAGCAGGTATAAAAAGCATCTGCAGTATTATAGATCAGGTTCTGTTTAACAGATTTCAAATTCTGCTGAGCAGCACGTTTGGCAGCATTAGCCATTTTTACACCGGCAACACCCGCACCGCCCAAAAACAGGGGCTGCTGTAAGGATGCACCATAGTAAAATGTATTCTCCAATCCAAATGCAATATCGATATAATCAGGCATATCTGCAAATGAAGGTAGAATATTACCAATATCCGGGGGCATCATCAACTTTATAAAGTTGGGGATGGTGTTGGTCTGGATATCCCAGGCATGCTGAACACTGGCAGTACCATTTACCTGCGGTAACAGCACTGAATATGCCTCCCACACACCGGCTTCTGTTTTGGCCAATTCTTTTTCTGCCACACGCAGATCAGGATTGTTATCGAACGCTTCCTTCAAGCTCTCTTCCAGGGTCAATACCCTTTCCCCTTGAGCATAGAGCAAGGTTGATAGTAACAAAACAACCTGAAAAATCGAAACAGCTCGTTTAAAATTAAAAGACATTGTTTCCTCCAATATAGTATTACACTCCGATACCGGTAACTATCATATCTACAATTGAATCAGCCAGATCATCATCCAGCTTTACACTATCACCGGCAAGATAGTAAAATGTATAATGCATAATTGCGCCGCCATAGGTCATGGCCGCGACTTCCGGGTCTATATTACTTTTCAACTCACCTTTTTCTATTCCTTCTTTGAATAAAACTGTTACCACATCCTGATCGTTTGTAACATTACTTATTTCCTGCACATTGCAACCCCGATTCTCTGCAGATAAACTCAAGTTGATTGTAAACCGGGCAAATTCAGGGTGTTCTATTGTATGTTTAAAATACAATTTGGCAAACACTCTCAACTTTTCAATAATCGGTAGCTCTAGATTATTTACTTGTTCGACAACTGAAAGAATTTGATGGATGCTGGTTGAAACCAGCTCGGAATAAATTCCTTCTTTGCTGCCAAAATAATAGTAAATTGTTGGTTTTGAAAAACCGGACATTTCTGAAATTTCGCGCATGGAAGCCGCGTTAAAACCCTTGTCCGCAAAAAGTTTTGCGGCCGCTAAAAAAATCTTTTTCTTTGCACTCTCGATATTCTCTGGGTTGGGCATTGTAATACTGCTTTTTTTATTTTACCTACCGTTCGGTAGATACAATACGGATTGTTCTCCTTCATGTTTCAATTATTTTAAAAAAAAGCAGCATTTTTTTGATGCTATCTCCTTAACGATGCTTTAGAAAATACATGATCCGGTATGACCTGGTTGAATTGGATGGTCTCAATAATAAACTCGGTTCCCTTGCCCTTTTGCAGAGCATCTTTGAAAACAACATGAACCGGTACCCAGCGGTTGTCCATCCATTTTACAGACTTAACCTCTGTTGTTTTAAGCAGCTTGCCGCTTTTGGCGTAACGGTTTTCCTTTAACAGTATAAACCGCTCCTTGTCCACCCAGACCCTTCTTGTGTAATACGAAACATCATCAGACTTAGCCGTGAGTTTTAAAATCCAGCAGGCCCTGTCATTGTAAACCACCTCACTATCAATATCTGCATCATACAAATTCAACAACCGGGGATCTTCCATAAAATCTTCATACGAAAGATCCGAACCCATCACGGATTGACGCAGCATGTGCCCGGCAATACGAATGGTACGGTCCGTTTGGGGTGAATAGGTCCACAATTCATCTTTGAGCTTGAGCATCTTGGTACCCTTTTCTCTAGCCGGGGCCAGGTATTCTGTAAAAGATTGCGAGGTCCCCTGCACCCACGAACGCGACTCGACAGTCCTGTCATTTCGCCTGCCATGTATAATCATTTTTGATGTTGCAATTTTATTATCAGAGGTTATATTATCATCAACCTTATCCAGTATCTCATTACCGGTGATTGCAAAAACCGATGCTGCAACACCCAGCCATATACTAAAAACCATCCATGCTTTCATACTTCAAGCTCCTTGAACAATTGATACGTTTGCCTTTTATAGATACCCATGCCGGAGATCATGGTCCCAATAAATGGAGCTACAACACCCGGTATAAATCCTACAACATAACTTTCGGGAGTTACTCTTGCCCGCATTACGTCAGACATGAGTGCAGTTGCATCGTTCATCATGGATGAAATATCTACACCAACAATCTGTAAATAATATGATATTGCCAGCCCTAAACCCGTACCCAATATTGTACCTGCAACTCCAATTGCTATGGATTCCAACAACATGGAACGATACACATGTCCTTTTTCTTCACCAATAGCCAAACGAACACCAATCTCACCATAACGGCGAATGCTCGCCATCAAGCCCGCATTCCACAAAACAATAGACATAACAAATACAAAGAAAACAAATGCAAACCAGATGACAGAACCGAATATTTTAAACATTTCACCCATGGATTGATCATCTGTCAATTTCTGCATAATCGGGGTAAATTCATCTGCCAGAGTAAACTGATTATTAAAACTGTTTTTAATCGTCTCACATTTTTCAGGATGAAATACCCGGTCCATAGAAAATCCCAATATCTCACTAGCAGCATCCGGCATATCCAATGCTCTCTGTGCATCCGTAATATCCGTTACAATCAAGCTGCGGTCTAGTGCGGTTATACCAAATTTTATGGTACCGGCGATTTTAAAATTATACATGACCATACTGCCATACATGGATGTAGTGATAATGGTTGCAGTCTCACCCGGCTCTACATCGAGCCGATGCGCAAGCAAATCACTGATCAAGATCTCTCCCGGTTGTTCTGGCAGCCTGCCTCTGATCAACGAATCATTAAAATTCATCAGATCAATATCCTGCGTTTCTTTGCCTATAAGATCAAGCGCCATACCCAAAACAGGCGACTGTGAACGGGTTTCTCCCTTTTCGTCCGGAATATCAAGCAATCCGCCAAAACGGATCCGGGGGGACCAGTACATTTGCGGATATTGTGAATTTAATGTATCCAAAAGCATTGTCACATCCAGCAAAGCCAGATCAATGGGCATCTGGTCAATTTCATCCAGATAGGCTTGTGTGGTAACGCGTTCATGGCCATTCACAAACACCGCATTTGACCATAAAGCATCATTCTGCACACCTTGCATCCAGGTATTGACCAGTACACACAAGGTTACCCCTGCGGCTACAATCAATATGGGGAACAGGCTCCGTGAGCGCTCCCGCAATAAACCTTTTATTAAAAATCGGATCATATTCTTTTTCCTCTTAATGCATCCGTAGGTTTCATTTTAGAGATACGACGTGTTGGCAAAAAACTGATAATGGTGGTTGTTATCAAAACAATCAACACAGTTCCAGCCACCAAACCAATGGTATAGACCGGAAACAGTCGTTCGCTGATGGCTATACCAAAATCATCGGAATAATCAGGCAGTTTCCAGCCAACCCTGGAAAACCAGGTCAACAAGGGACCGCCATACAACAATGCGAAAAGAGCCGCAAAAACTCCATGCATGGCTCCCTCTACTGTAAACAAACGGATCACCCGGTTACGGGTCATTCCCATTGCAATCAACATCCCGATCTCTTTTCTCCTTCTCACTATGGATAACACCTGCGTGTCAAAAATAGCCAGCATGGCCAGAAACATGAGCATGGCATACAGAAAAGAAGCGCCCGCAGATTTGGATTTTACCAGGGCTTTAATATCCGCGAGTAAAAAATCCAGACTTTTAAAACTCCAGTTATTGTAATTATCATTCAATTCTAAACCGGGCTTAACTACTACCAATGTAGCATGTCCGGGCATTTGCATATTCTGCTGCAACACATCAAGCGGCACCCACATTTGTCCGACATCTATACTTGAAACAGTCGTTTTAAATATATGCACAATTTCAGCGTCAACCGCATCAAAAACACCATTGGCATCACGCCAGCGTACGGTAACCAGGTCACCTATTGCAAGCTTGGCGTTTTTAGCCATCCTCGAGCCAATCATAACCGGAAGGTCCGAGTCAGAACCCAGTAATGCTTTTGTAGGAAAATCCAGAACATCTTGCTCAGGCAATACGCCTTTAATCATAACCGTCAACAATCTGCCATTGGGGTAAGCGGTTGCCTGAGTCACAAGCACGGGTAGAGCATTACCCGCTGTTACCTGATCAGCTAGTGCAGCGGGTAATTCGCCATGACTGTCTTCGAATGTTAATGGATCATATGGATCATAATCTTTTTGCCAATACTGCCCGCCGCCATATTCACTCTGCATCAAAGCGGTACTGGCCTGACGGTTCATGCCCTCATACAACCCCTGCATTCCGATTATTGCAACAAAGGACAATGAAAGCACAAATACATTCAACCAGGTACGAAGTCCCGCACCCAGTAAATTCTTTATAGCAAGATTAGGAATCAACATAACATTCACCCCTTTACTGCTTTTTCATCCAGTACAACCTTACCGTCATCCAATGTTATTTTACGGTCAAGGTATTGTACGACTTTATCATCATGGGTTGAGAACAAAAACGTAATGCCCAGGTCCTGGTTTAATTCTTTCATAACTTGAAGTATATTATGCGAGTTTTCTGCATCCAGGTTGGCGGTAGGCTCGTCTGCCAGCACTATTCTGGGATTTTTAACAATCGCTCTTGCAATGGATACACGCTGGCTTTGTCCGCCAGAAAGTTGGGTCGGTTTCGATTTATGACGATCAGCCAAACCTACCCATTCCAATGCCTGCATCACCTTTTCCTTCCGTTCCGATGCAGTCATTCCCTGTAGCAAGAGTGGAAATTCCACATTCTCATAAACCGTATAGACCGGTAACAAGTTGTAGGTTTGAAAAATAAAACCCAGATACAAATTCCTCAACTCTGCAGCCTGTTTATGTGATAATGTTTCAACATTTTTCTCAAGTACTTTTGCAGTACCTGCCGTGGGATTGTCAAGTGTACCAATAATATTTAACAATGTGGTTTTACCCGATCCACTGGGCCCCACAATACCGGTAAATTCACCGCTTTTAAACTCGAGATTGACATGGTCAAGCGCTATCAATTTTTGCCCGCCCATGGGATACGCTTTAACAATGTCTTTCATTTCAATTAAAATGGAATTGTTCATAACCACTTCCTTTATTCAACTGATTTTGTCTGCTAATGATTGTAAATCAATAGTACCTGCATTCCCTTTCCCAGGCTGGCCTGATTTCTTCCCATAAATGCCATGCCCGGCGTTTCAGGATAATGAAAGGCCATCAGGTTCATCGACCAATGGTCGTAGGTCCGCTGCCAGTTTGCGTACCAGTAAGCGTTTTTGTTTTCATGATCATAGTACATGAGCCCCATAAGCTGATCAAACATATTCAAAGGATAATCGAGTAAAACCGCAGAAAAAGTATAGTCTTGTTCAAAAGAGACGAATTCACCCATATTTAAAAACATATACTCACCCAAAACATGCAATCCATTACCCCATCCAAAGGTATAATCAGAACCCAGGGTAAACTGGTTCAAATACTCTGTATTCAAAAAATCGAATGCACTGTTATTCATCATGGACGTAAACTGTAACAGGGGATGATCAGCCAAATCTTTTAATTCAAAATGACTGGATACCGCTTCGAACCAGAATCCCAGTTCATAGTCCCATTTTCCGTCCAGGGCATATCGCTGCTCTGTGATATTGGGTATATCCAATGCAAATGGCAACTGTATATAGCTGTCAATGGTTTTATTGATATCGGTTTCCCGATAATGTACCGTAATTGCAACCTCTCCCTGGCCCAGCGGATGCTGAATCCTGCCGCCCCATTCAGGTGTGTGCTTGTCGCTGTAAATAAACTCGGTTCCCTTTAGTTCATCATTCCGGAGCAGTCCCCACAGCCAGATATTGGCATTGTTGAGGAAATAATATCGCATCAGCACACCATATACACCGTCTGTAAGCTGCTGGGGATCACGGGGATCCAGTGAATCGAACCACATTAACGATCTCAGCACAAATGCAGGACCAAAATTAATTTTTTGCAATCCGATCCGCGCCTCAAATGTAGATGTGCTGAAACGCAGCCAGGCACGATACAACTTTTCATCATGGTCCGTATTACCGGCATCAAAATCACGATAGCCGAATAGATTTGCAGAAAATTCCGCGTCGACCGAGATAGTATTGCCCTGATAAATAGAGGTATAAACCTCTGGCAAATACCGTACACCTAATTGATATTCAGTTTCATCCGTACGGTTTACCATCCCCCAACCGGATATCTGCCCGCTCCATTCCAAATTTTGTGCAAAAGCAGTAGAAACTAGAGATACACCGATAAAAAATAAAATTTTGTATTTCAATAGTATTTTCATTTCAATTCATTCATTAAAGACAAACTGCCAAGGTCGTAATGGATTTGCAGAGTACGCAAAGGAAATTACAACTTTGATCATTGATCTCTAGAGCCATGATATCTATTACACAAATTCAAGTTTCCATTGCGATCTTTGCGTTTTCGTTGCGACCATTGCGGTTTGTTTTTAATTTTTTAAAATTAATCACTTACTATTTGTTCTTTAATAATCAATCCGTTAATATAAAAATTGAGCACTTCACGGATCAGATCACGTGGATCGTCATACAATGCCAACAAATGCTCATTCTCGGCCCACGATGCCACCTGGGTAAGCACAAATAAAATAAACTCGGGTTTAACATCCTCGCGTATCTCGCCATTGATTTGCGCTTCTACAAAAAATGTTAATAGTTTTTGGATCCAAAAATCCTGCTGTTTTTTCAAAAATTCTTTAATTTCCGGATAAGACGAGTTCATTAATTCCAGCACCATATCATCACCCAACTCACGGGTGAGTTGCATTTTAAATCGTACTGCTTGCTTGATTTTTTCTCCAAAATTGGTATCAGACTCCCAAATCTCTAAAAATACTTGAGCGCCCCAATCGTAAAAAGATTGCAGGATAAAGATCATCAGAGCCAGCTTGTTATCAAAATATTTATAAAACGTCATTTTACTGACATTGGCTTTTTCACAAACCTCTTCAACAGACACACGATTTAATCCATATTTAAAAAATAAATCTTTGGCTGTGTTCAAGAGCTGTTTATACTTTTTACTTCCTTCAATATTGTTGAAATTAAATTCCATTTACGAAAAACCTCAAACCTTACATTTTTTGTAAAAAATTATATATATCGTATACTAATATAATTATAAATTGTTTCAATAAAAAGAACTTTTTTTTATTTCTCAAACCCTATTATATTATCCAACCAGACAACCTTTTGCAAAACTTGACCTTTATCCAACATTCTTTCAATCATAAAACCATACTAGTGTGCCCATGCTCTATTAATTTATTCATTTATAATTGAACAAAAATATCAATACACTACCAAAGCCTATATGGATTCTTTGCCAATTACGGGATTTACAAATATTTTCGAGTGATACAGTTTTTTTATATATCTAGTGGAGACCAGGTACAAATCACATATTCCCCCGCTTAAACAACACACAATCTTATAAACCAAAAAGCCTTTCCTCTATTTATTCAAGGAAAGGCTTTTTAAAAATTATTTCGACCATCCGGGTAACGATACCGTTGCCTGATAGTTTGATATATTGTACAAATGATTGCGTTTGGGTTTGTATAGCTTGCCGGATTTGGGATTATCATCCTGGGTATAGACCCACATTTCATATTGGTCCCATACCACAACTTCGTCCCGGCAATCGCCGGTAATATCCAATACCGCGTTACACATGTCCGGGTGTCCGTCATCCGGGAATACAACGACCTTGCGGCCCCAGCCGTCAAACATTCCGCCTTCATCCACATTGGGATTATGAACAAAAAACTCTTCTGACTTGCCTGTCCAGTTTATGGGCAAACACATGCTGCCATATTGATTGGGTTCAATATCCTGATAAACCTCTCCATCAGAATTATAATAGTGGATTATACCCTGGTTTCCCCAGAAATTGATAGATACCAACTCTAATCCCGGCAGATCATCTCTGAAATTGGCAGCAGCAGGATTTTGAACATGTCCCAGAAAATGATGCTTAAGGATGTTACCATCAAGATCCATAAAGATCATTCCTTCATCGCTTGCCGAGTTGAACAATATGGGACTCGTTCCTTCTTCCATCTGTAGAATAGCCACTCCATCCGCATGGTCGCTAATCACATCATCCTTGTTCCAGATGAAGGAGCCGTCATCATCAATTAGAGAATATCCAATTGCCAATTCATCCTTGCCGTCATTATCCATATCATAAGCAAAGGGATAATGCCCGGTTTTGCACGATGCGTGCCACATCAGCTCCAGCTTGTCGGTATAGGCCCACAGATCTTTATACCGGTCTTTGAGAATAATGTCCGAATCATATCCCCTGCCGCGCAGATCACAAAAATAGATACAGTCTCCTAATATCTTTTCAAATTTATTTTCCCCGGAAGGAGACATCCCGTTGGGTACATCCGGTGTAGGCGCTATGTACAGCGTTTTGCCGGTTGCGCCATCAGCTACAATAATTTCAAAATTGCGGGTATAAACAACCTCGGTCTTGCCATCGTTATTAATATCATGGATCTGAAAGCCAACATCGCTGGTAAGATTGTCTTTCCACAGGTCCTGCTCACCGATTTGCCAGAGGCGTTCACCGTCAAAAGTCATGGCAGTCATACAGCTCAGCTCGCTGTTTCTGTCCTTGTGGCCATGATTCAAAACCTGCCCTATCAACACATCGATCTGCCCATCATTGTTCAAATCACCAAAACGCACACAACGTCCCACGCCAAACCCGGTGGTATTGATCTTTTTCCAGACAACCGGCTTGGGATTAGCAGCCTGCAGGTCCGCCTCAATTTTGGCATATTTGCCGCTCAATTTTTCAACACGTTGCCTTTCAGATATTGTAGAGGTAACCACAACCTCAGTGTATCGAGTGGGAATGTCTGCCATTAGCGCAATTCTGCCCTGAGGAAAGGTGCCATCCTCAACCTCAAGTTTTACGCCATTATCCAGCTCTGCAGTTATGGAACTGCCGTTAACAGTCACGGTTGCGGTCAGCCATTGACCGGCACTCCAGGAACAGGGTGATTCGGCCAGAATGGTTTCGTTTGCTGTGCGGAACGCAATGCCATGATTGACTTTTTTCAGGATTGCCTTGTCTCCATTCACACCAAAAAAATAATTACAGCGATCATTGTGATATCGAAAGATCATCCCGCTTTGCCCATTCTTATTCTCTGGCGAGAATTTGACTTTAACGGTATAATCCTTCCACAGACTGTCACCCGCCACAATCATGGGATGCGTATGGGTATCTTTGTTGGTAAAGGTTTGGAACATCATGCGGTCGTCGTCCACATCACGCACCTGCCACGCGCGCATGTTTTCGGGACTGAAACGAAAGGTGCTCACCGCCCAGTTGCCTTTGGGGGCAGCTTCATGCAAATAATGGTACTCGGTGTGGGCACCCACAACAACAGAAAAAGGACCGCGTGGCAGTTCGCTAAAATCATCATGAAACAGTATAACACTGTTTTGCGCAAATAACAATATGGGGACCAGAATCAGGAATAGAATACGCTTCATTACAACCTCCAACTACTTGTTCAGATTATATATTAGCAGTTTCAACACAAAAAATCAAGCAAAAGGAAAAGAAATGACAAAACGCAGAGATCGCGGAGGCAACGCAATGGGCGTAAAGAATAAAAATCTACTTTTGCCCAATGGTTTTGTACTCTGCGAGTGGATTTTTAATACTCTTGATTTCATTCTGTTGAAATGAACCACAGATGAACGCAGATAAACACGGATAAAAGCACAACCCAAGATCGTGACAGAGAGGGTCTCTGTCACGATCATTTTGGATATTTTTTCCTCTGCGTTCTCGGAGCATTCTTGGCGTACTTTGCGGTTTGTAGTAAAAATTACTCACTATCTTTTAGCACTTTTAACCGGATATTCCGAATCTCGCCGCTGCTTTTCCAGCTTGCGAACCCCAGGGGCTTACATATCTCCATCTCGTCCCGCAAAGAGAACGCGCCATCCGCGCGAAAGACCTCCACCACTCGCTTGTCATCTACCCAGGCCCTTACAGCATCATCCGTTACCTCTAACCTGACCGCGTACCACTGCTGGTTTTCATATTTCATAAACGTACAGGTAAAATTGCGCGCGGCATCCATGCCGTTAATACAGCTCAGTCCCGTAACATTGCCCTGCCAGCCACCCAATACCAGTGTGGCAAAACTGGAATCCACCGGAAAGGTCAGTGCACAGAAAAAATCATTTCCGCTGGTGCGCTTGGCTTCAAAACTAATCTCGTATTGGAATGTGGGCAGCTCCCCGCCAGTCCATTTTACCCCGGTTACTGTCTCGCCTTTGCCCAGCACAAGGGTACCGTCATTCACAGTCACAATCCCATGCCCATGATAATCGACGGGCTGCCAGAAGGCTGAGGAATCCAAAGATAAAAACTGATTATCCCCAGAAAGAACACTACTTGTAAACATAACAACTATTATAAATACACTTTTTTTCATACGCTTACAATCCATAAATTTTTAGTAATATAAGGATTCCATCTAAAAGCCAAAACATAATTTCCTGGGAACTAAAAAGCAAAAACTTAGTATATGAATTATTCCAAATAACATAAAAAAATTTTTTAATTATCGAGGGGCTATTTGAGAAATCTAATTATTATTACATCTCTGTTATATCTTAGCTGTTCTCTTGATCCCGTGGTTATTGATCCGGATACGCTGTCAGAATATTATCTATTCTGTTGTATTGATCCAAGTTACACAGAACAAATCGTACTGGCAGGAAAAGCCATACCCGAAAGCATGCCCGAAGCGGTCACCAATGCTAAAATCACTCTTTCTTGCAGAGACCAGACCATCCTCTTGTCTCACACCCATGACGGAGTATACAAAAACAGCATCAACAAATTTACAGTAAATCCCAATGATACATGCAGGCTTGAAATGTTTATAGACAGTCAAATGGTAGCCAGCGGCGCAGTACAGATGCCCGGCCCCTTTGAAATTATCTACCCACAGCCGGATGATACCATTACAATAGAATATCCCCACTCGTGGCCCATTGATACAACGGGCAGGCCCAAATTCAAATGGCAGCCCTCTGCAAGGGCATTGTACTATAATATAGACTTGAAACTTCCACATGAATTATACCAGGGTTCATTTTATTCAACATTCTTTACTTCTACATATGTACCCGAATTTTATCACAGTATGGACCGTGCTGACAATGAGGTTTGCTCAGATACTACAATAACAGTCCCGCTAACCATTGTTGCTGTGGACTCGACCTTTCGCTTTATCCCGAATTATGGAGATCTTGAATCCATGTCTCCGGAATTTAGGAAACTGGAAGAGCTTTATTCATTTTATTTACAAGATGATCATTATACCTATAATACAAAAAACAACAACCTCAATGGCGCCAAAGGAGTATTTAACGCCACCAATTCTTGCACGGTTAAATTCCCACTGCATGTCACTTATCCGGATAGCATGAAAAAGTCAGGGGAGTTTTTTTAATGAACGCAAAGAAACAACTCTTGACATTCCTGGTCATTCTGATCTTTGTTAGCCATCTCTCGGCACGTGAGCGATCGTTACAAGGTATTGTTAAAGACAAATCCACCGGCGAGGTTCTGCCCTTTGCCAACCTTGTCTTTTTACAATCTAATACCGGTACCGCGACAGACAACCGGGGTGAGTTCCATTTTTACGGCCTCATATTCACTTCTGACACATTAGAAATATCTTATATGGGATATCAGTCTGTCAAGATACCTATCAATTCCCAAATCGATTTCAGTCGCAAACTGATTATCGAGCTTGCCGAACAATCTATTGACCTGCCCGAGGTCAGCATAACCGCAGCTAAATATGTCGAACCGACGTTCAGCATGGATCCCTCAATCCGCCGTATACAATCAGATCAGATACAGATCATGCCCTCCGTGGGTTTGCCAGACCTGTTCAGGACCATCCAGCAGACGCCTGGCGTTACCTCCAACAGCGAAGCCTCAAACCAACTCTGCGTGCGCGGCGGCAATCCCGATCAAAACCTGGTAACAATTGATGGCGCAGTCATTTATTATCCCTATCACATATTTGGTATTACCTCATTCTTTAATAATGATATGGTAGACAATCTGATCTTTTCCCCTGGTGGTTTCTCGGCACAATATGGCGACAAGCTCTCCTCTGTGTTGGCTATCCAAACCAAAACACCGGTCAACAATTTCCCGCATCGCATCAACCTGAATATCATTGGTAGTGATGTCACAACCGGTGGCAAATTGGGTAAATATTTCGGCTGGCTCTATTCAGGCAGAAGCAGTTATATCAAGATACCCAATTCCTTTGAATTTTATGATCTCCCTTATGACTATTATGATCAAACCCTGAAACTGGAATTTACTCCCGGGGAAAAGCATAATGTCCAGTTCTTAACACTACACAGCAAAGATGACATGAACATTGACGATGAATTTGAAGGGCAATTGCAGTCGTCCATAGATACTACCACATTGAAATACAAGTTCAAAGACCAGGACCAGCTCAACTGGAATAACAAACTATACTCTATTAAATGGCAGTATTTTATTAACAACCGAACAACCCTGACCGCCCATCACTTTAACAGTCAATACATAAATGCCGCATTCAATGAACAATCCGCTGAATTCCCTGACCACATGGATGTTAAATTTCAGGAGAACAAACAATGGATTGATAACCAGATCGTCAAACACAATGCCGAACAGGGCGCTGAAATAAAAAATCGATTTACAGATGCAACCACTAAAATTAATTTAAATCATGAACTGAATGAGCGTGTAAACCTGCGCGGGGGTATGCAGCACTCTAAATATAAATCCGACTATTTCTGGGAGGGAGAATACACCTTTTTAGAAGAACAGTTTCAATTATTCTTTGATCATGCCCCCGCGGATTCTTTTAACTATGAACAGACCTATTCTTCTCGTGCGGGTTTCCTGGAATCGGATATCCGATATACGGACAAATTGTCATCCCGCCAGGGACTGCGGTTAACCAAATGGGGTAACGCATCCAAACTTTATCTCGAACCGAGAATAAACCTGCAATACCGGTTCACAGACAAATTGCAGTTTGATCTTGCTTACGGTCGCTATTCCCAGGGCGTAACTACCGCGCTGGAAGAAGGGATAATCGGCTTTTTGGAGCTCTATTTTCCCATGGACCAGACAAGTTCGGTAGAAACCGCGGACCACTATATCGGTACACTTGGTTATACGCTTTCGAAAAACACAAAACTCAGAATTACCGGTTATTACAAATCTTTTGACGGACTGCTCAAAGCAACAGATGGCACACCGCGTTTCGCCCAAACCCCGGGAAAGGCCAAAGGCATAGAATTTGAAGCTGGAGGAAAACTGTTTAACATGACCGGTTGGTGCAGCTATGTCTGGTCACACAGTGACCGCACGTATAACGGACTGTCATACGACACCAATTTCGATCAGCGCCACAAAATCCAGGCATTCACACAAATGGACATGAAACACAACACCTCCCTTTCAGCCTATTGGGAATTTCATACCGGCCAGCCGTACGATCCTGTAAATTACCTGGCTATGATTCCGGAACTACATTTACCCTATCCACAAAAAAAATGGGACAATGGCACAGTCTGGTATCAACAAACAGAAATGGATGTGCCAAGAGGCAGGGTCCGGTATCCTTATTATCATCGGTTGGATATTACGGTAATCAAGCTGATTAAACGCAGCAAATTCACCTTTGCGCCCTACTTTTCCATACGCAATGTCTATAATCGCGCGAATCCAATCTTTTATAAAAAAGTAGAGTTTGACGCGGATTTTGAGGACGGCAAAATAATTAATGCCCGAATAGAAAGAGAACCTTATAAAATATCAATCCTGCCCACAGTAGGATTCCGATGGGGATTCTAAAAAAAAGCCCGCTCCCTGAAATCAGAGAGCGGGCCGAAATTCCATAAAACAATATTATTTACGCCGAAGCGATATATTCTTTAATACTTTCCGCAATGGTCAGCCAAGTATTGCGGCGTTTTTCATCGTCGCATTCCAGCATGGTAATACGGAAACCATGACGTGTGCAGCAAAATCCGGTTAACGGTACCACACAGATTCCTTTGGATGCGAGCAGATAATAGACAAACCGCTTGTCCGGTGCCACACCATCCACTTTTTCCTCAATAAAACTGCGGATCTCTGCGTCTTTAATGGGCAGGCATTGCTTGTCATTCAGACTGCCATTGTCAAACAATACGGTCATATAGAACGCACCCTGGGGACGTGTTACATAAACGCCATCTACTTCAGAAAAGATCTCAAATGCTTCATTCACACGTTTTTCAAACATTTTTTTGCGGTTTTCAAGATGATCCAAATACCGGGGATCGCCCATCACCTTGGGTATCGAGTATTGCGGCAGACTGGTAGAGCACACTTCAAGCATCTTGGCACTTACCAGACTGTTTACATACATTTCGAAATCCGGATACTTGTGCTGGTTAAACACCTCAATCCAGCCGCAGCGTGATCCGGGCCAGGGGTATTCTTTGGAAATACCGCGTAACGCTATACCGGGCACATCACCAATCACTTCGCTGAGATGCGCGGATTTGGCACCGTTATATATAATATGCGCATAGATTTCATCGCAAACCACAAACAAGCGGTAACGACGGGCAATATCTACCATACGCGCTAAAAATTCTTTGGGATATACTGAACCGGTGGGATTATCAGGATTGATAATCAACATGCCGGCAATAGAATCATTATATTTAACCTTGTTCTCCAGATCGTCCAGATCCGGCATCCAGTTCATCATCGGGTCCAGCTCGTAGGTCAAATGTTCATAACCAGAGTGCGCCGCTTCCGCAGAAGAATGCGTGGAATATGCCGGGGATGGGCCAATCACCCGCGCCTCGCGTTTCAGGAAACCGAACACTTTGGCAACTGCGTCGCCAAGACCGTTAAAGAATACGATATCATCTATGGTTACCTGGCAGCCGCCGCGTTCATTGACCTTTTCCGCCAAAAACGCTCGCGCTTCGGGAACACCTTTGGTATGTACATAACCATAGGTGCGCTCTTGCGCAACCAAATCTCCAATGATTTCTTTGATCCAGTCCGGCAGCTTTTCGCCTTTTTGAATGGGATCACCAATGTTCTCCCAGACGATATCCAGTCCCTTCTGCTTCAACTGCATACCGACTTCGACAATCTCACGTATCTCGTAAGTTAGCTGCCCTGACCCTTCATGAACAATGTTTCTTCGCATAACATGCTCCTTGTAAGGTAAATTATAGGCCCTAAGCCAGGACAAATGAATTATAAACCTTTAATATACAAACAAGATGCCACAATTGCAAAGGTTGATTTTGGTTCACTTTTTCCTCAGCCTCCAACATTTGCCCGGCACCTCGGAGGTGTCAAGCAAGTAATTATACCAGGCAAATCAACATATTTTTACTTGAATCTAATCATTTGTTCTATTATCTTTTTAACAACTCTCAGGGGTTCAAAACACTTTAAGAAACAGGGGTGTAATTATGAAGCAGAAATCGGGATTCTTTGCAGTAATTGTTTTCATTTTTCTAGTTATAAATACTATTTCAACCTTTGCAGATAACAGTATTCAATCCAAAGAAAAGAAAAAAATTGTATCACAACACTGCCCCATATTAATATTAAAATCTCAACCCGGAAGCGTTATTTTCGGCAAAATAGATTCGCTTGATCAAAATGGTGTATATTACACATCAAAGCAAGGCTTACAATCAAATTATTATTCTTTTCAACAAATTTCAATACTATTAAATCAATCCGGCAAAGTGCTGATTGCACCAAACGGTTACAGCTACTGGGAATCGCAATCCCCTTATGATGGCATGGATGTTTACGAGTCTGTGTACGAAAAACTCAATCCCTCAGGATCCAAATCCCGCAAAGAAATACAGAACAAGTCCCTTATCTATGAGCTCAAATTGAAAAGCGGTGAAAAGCTCAAAGGAAAACTTGTCGCGGAATTGTACAATGGGATCCTGTTCGATCAAAACCGGGTCAGCATGTTTTACGATCCAAAAACAAAATTCTATGCCATGGAAGACATATTGCTATTGACCGGACCAGACGGCCGATACAAAATTGACAATGTTGCAAAACCTGTCATTACATATACTCCACCATTTCAAACAATCAAAGCAGAAATTCTTAAACGGTGTCCGTTATTGATTACAAAAGATAATAAAAATACCGTAATCACCGGTGAATTGACAAGTCAGGATGAAAATGGACTAAAATTCAAATCAAAATCAGGAAGCATCCCCGGTTATGTAAAAGATTATTATTATGATAATATTTTGCTATACCTGGGCCCTCAGGGAGATATCCTAATCGACACACTGGGAACAAACTATTTTAAAACCAAAACAATAAAACAGGATTCATTGATTTACCTTGAAATATATCCCAAGTTTGAGAGCTGTGATCCCGTTACTTTTCAAAAAGCCCTTGCGCAAACCGGACAATCGCAAAACACAATTAACATACCGGAAAAGACGGCAGAAAATACTGCCTATACTGGCAAACTCGGCTTGCCCGGATATCAAAACACGCCTGTTGACAACCATACCCAATTCCATCCAAAGAAAAGAGAAATGCTGCACAAATTCCATGTGGGTTTAGGATATGGTTATAGCAGGTATCTGGCAGAAATCCCATCCAACAGCACTGAAATCATGGATGATTATTACGATGAGATCAAAGGCGGAACCAATATCAATATTGAAGCAACGATGTTTATTACCCACGAATACGGTATAGGTCTACGATATTCAAGATTTCATTCATATGGCTCGATCAATGATATCTATATCTATGATCAAGACACAATGGAAGTGCTTGCCCATGGTGACATTAGTGATGACCTCACCTTTACATTTGCTGGAGCTGTATTTTGCGCGTATCAACGATTGAAAGAAAAATTTTATTTCTCAGGTGCTCTGGGATTCGGAAAGCTCGATTATACCGACAAAGGCAACATCTTTGGTGAGCATTTGACTTTGGAAAGCAGTACCCTTGGCAGTTATGCCGAAATTGCTGCAGACTATCTATTAACCCGGAACATGAGTATTGGTGGCACAATCATTTTGATTCGGGGAAACTTTAATGATACATCGTTTGAAAACAATACAATAGATATTGAAGAAGAAACCAGCGGCAATCATTTCAATTTTAATATAGGATTCAGGTTTTATTTTTAAATAAAAAGATACCAATTTAATTTATTAAATTGGTATCTGCTAAATTAAAACTCACAGTAATAAATAACCTCAAGAAATTTACCTGCCGGGCTGCCAGCTTCTTTTTCAGCTTGCAGTTCTTTAATAACTCCGCCCAATATTATTTTTTCATTCGGCAGTTTCTTTTCATCTTTGGTATGCGCAATTAAAAATGTATCTGACGATTCATCATCCCGTAGCTCATATACATCATACTCGTCAGTCATGGGAACCATCATCATTGTGGGCACATCCCCACTCATAATAGGGAACATGATAAATCCCACAAAATCTGATTGCGAATCCACAAGCTTGGGTATTCCGGTTATAATTGCATTTGAGGAGACAATCCCATCTTTTTTAGCTTCTGAAGGCAGCAGCACCTGCGACTTGAATTTCAGATAACTCGCTGACAACGACTTGTCAAGCTTTGAAAGAACCAACTCTTTATCCGCTTGCCTGAATGCTAACAGAGACATCTCGAGAAAAAGCACTATTTGCTGTTTATCACTAAAAATCCCTCCGACTTTTCCCAATTCAGATCGGCTGATAACACCATCATCCGCTTTGGTTAAAATATTATAAAAATGACCACCGTTATCCAGAGATTCAATAGCAGCATCCATGTTCTCAAAAGGTTTTATCTTTTTCATAATAACTCCAAATAGTTTCTCACATTTCTATATTATACACATGAAAACCAGAAAAATTCAAGATTTAAGCAATCCCTTTCAAACTTCACAGTTCTAAATCTTTATTATCAAAGGTAATAAAAAAGCTTACCTGATTAATTCTTAACAAAACTTTGAATCTTTCACCCCTGGCTTTCATCTTATTTAATAATCATTTATCCCTTGTTTTACTAAAATTTTGGAAATCATTATGAAATCTTTTACATCGCTACTACTTTTTATTTTTGCAACCAGTATGCTCTTTGCACAGGAAAAGCAATCCATAGAACCTGACTGGGGTGTCTGGATCCAAAGTAGTTATATCCAGAACGAATCCGACAATGCAAATCCGGACAACACGTTCCAGCTCAACACAGCCATGCTGCTGGTAAACGGTAAAACTGCTGAAAAATGGAGCTTTCATGCCATGGGCAATGTAAAAAGTCAGGTATTAATGCAAGCATGGGTTAAATATCAGGTGGATAAATATTTGTCCCTGCGTGCAGGACAATTTAAATACCCCTTTGGATACGAAGCCTATGGCCCTCTGGTAAAATGGAAGTTTGTATCCCCTTCTTTTATCACAACCAATATTGTTAAAAAGCTGGGTGCAGAAGGCGCATTTTACCGAGACACCGGCTTGGCCGCCGAAACCCTGTTTCCATTTAGCGACTCATTCAAATTGCATGTTAAAGCCATGGTTTTCAACGGCACAGGCGCCAATACAAATGACAATAATAACAAAAAAGATCTGGCTGTCTTTGTTGGAGCAGATATACAAAAATACTTTCTTGCAGGAGTTTCCATTTATAGCGGCACCCGTCCCTGGAACGAACAAGAGCTGGACGAGTCAGCATTGGGCTTTTTGCTCCGGTATCAAAAACAATCACTGACCATCCAATCAGAATATATCCGTGCCAAATATGACAATTATACAAGCCTCGATACCATCAATCCTGAAGGGTATTACCTCTATGCAACCTACATGTTTCCCCAAAATATAGAAGCAGGATTCAGATTCGACAAGTATAACGACGACCAGGGCAGTGAAAAATCCCGTTCAACCCTAAGCGCGGGGTATTATTTTAATCCGTTGAACCGGCTGATGATTAATTACGAAATCATTGAT
This sequence comes from bacterium, assembly GCA_963693055.1. GTDB lineage: Bacteria > Zhuqueibacterota > Zhuqueibacteria > Residuimicrobiales > Krinioviventaceae. The sequence continues at coordinate 374,780 of OY843751.1, read as the reverse complement.
GATCAAAACACCGGCAATCTTTTAACTGTATTATTTCAGGCAGCAATGTAAAATAAAGGACACACACATGACACACCAGTTGAGATTAAAACACTTTCCCATTTCATTCTTTGCACCCGTATTGGGATTTGCCGGATTTTCTCTGGCTCTTCTCAAAACAGAATCACTGGTACCCTTTTTACCCCATACAGTGAGTTTAGGATTTATTGGATTTACCATACTATTATATATTACCATGCTTGTGTTTTACGGATTTAAACTCATCATGTTCAGACAAGATGTGATTGAAGAGTATCATCATCCCATCAAGATCAATTTTTTCCCGCTTATAGCCAAAGTCCCTCTGGTATTGAGTGTAGCGTTTTTACAGCTCAACATGAGTGTATCCAAAGGATTGTGGATTGCCGGTGTTGTGCTTACACTGATTTTTGGTTTCAGTATTATAAACGCCTGGGTCACGCATAAACATTTCAAGATCCACCATCTGAGTCCTGCATGGTTCATCCCGGTTGTGGGCAATATCATTGTTCCCATTGCCGGTGTACAACACGCACATCCCGAAATATCCTGGTTCTTTTTCACCATCGGAACCATCTGGATGATCATGCTGACCACCATCATCTTTTACCGTTTGATTTTTCATGATCCATTGCCAGACAAGCTGCTGCCAACGCTATTTATTCTCTTTGCGGCGCCAGCCATTGGCTTTATTGCTTACAACAAGCTCACCGGTGAATTTGATGTGTTCGCGCGTATACTCTATTATTCAGCTTTATTTCTCTTTTTCTTTATATTTATGCAGGGTAAAAACTTTATAAAGATCAATTTTTTCCTGTCATGGTGGGCCTATACCTTTCCACTTGCGGCATTTGTTCTGGCATCTATACTCATGTCTCATGTAACGCATTATATAATATTTAAAGTTATTGCTTTGGCAGCTTTGGTTGTTTTGATCCTGATCATTGCAATATTATTGATCAAAACATTTAAAGCCATTGGCAGAAAAGAAATTTGTATTGAGGAATAAAAATAAGCTAAATTCGAGTAGGGAACGGTCTGAGACCGTTCCCTACTACTTTTTTCTATTCATAAAAGAATCTATCTTCATCCCATTTCCCAGGATTGTTCTTTATATATTTTTTTATGGCATATAATTCTTTTTCATTACGAATAATATGATCATAAAAAGACTTTTGCCATTTAAAATAGTCCTCATAATTTTCATTTATCCGTTTTGATGAAAAAGACTTCCAAGCTCTGACCATTTCAGACAAACCATATCTGCAAAAAGGATCATTCGCATTATCCGGAATCTTAATTTTTGAATTATCAATTTTTATGACACAGTGCACATGATTAGGCATTATTATATAATCTTGGGGTAAACAATTTTCATAATGATTTAATAAATCAAGGTAACAGTCATATACAATCATTCCAAATTTATTCAACTCCATAAATCCATTTTTCACTTGGCCCAAGATACATCGTTTATCTTTAACACAAAAGGTTACAAAATATTTGCCATCTTGAGTATAGTCATATCCGGGAAGACGTTGTAATTTCCTATCTCTATAATTCAAAACACCCCCATTAAAATTCACAATTGTAGGGAACGGTCTGAGACCGTTCCCTACTTGCAAATTTTCATTTTTCTTTTAAAATAAAATATCCTCCTGCCGGATGATTCACAGGATACATACGATCGTTTGGTTCAACAACACGTAATTCTTTTTTCCATACCAAATTGTCCTTATTCTTCTCAAACCAATGTCTGATCCTACTTTGAAGAATTATACGATTCTGATAATCTTTCCTCACAAACGCCCAGTAACATCCATATCCATCTTGATCCCTTTCTTCTTGTGTGGAACCGACAAGATCGAGAATAGGTACATCCTGTATGATATTCCAAATTAATAGATGTGATATATCTGCAACAGTATAATAACCACCCCAAAGTGGTACAATTAGCTCTGTGGTTGTGCTATCATTTAGTTTATCGATCAACTGAGGGACTATCACTAAGCCATCTTTAACAATATCCCAATATAATGAATCACCGGAATATTCAGGACAATAAGGCATATCCGAAATATAAGATATCCTTTCATCCAATTCATCACTAATACAAGCACTAGAGAGAAAAAGAATGAATAAAAAAAATTTGCTACCCCTGTTCATAAAGACCCCATATACTTTATAAATTGTAGGGAACGGTCTAAGACCGTTCCCTACTTTAAGAAATCCATTAAAACTCTATTTTCCCAAACCCCATGATTTATTGGGATCGGGTCCCATAATCAATTCCAGGGTACCGCCATTCGCAATGGCTTCCTGAGAAAGAATTGCTTTATTCAGGTCTCTGCCATTCAGTTTTGCGGACTGGATGTATTTATTCTCTGCAGAAACATTTACAGCCTTGACTGTAAATTCCTTACCACTGTATGGTGCACCAAGATTGATTGTTGCTTTATCAAACAAGGGTGAACCGATAGCATATTCGTTAGAGCCGGGACTAACAGGGTAAAATCCCATTGCGCTCAACACATACCATGATGATAATGAACCCATATCATCATTACCGCAGATACCGGCACGACCGGTGCGATACAAAAAGTCCATGATGTGACGGGTACGCATTTGGGTTTTCCAGGGCTGGCCCGCGTAATCATACATATAGGCCACATGATGAGCAGGCTGGTTACCATGAACATATTGACCATAGGTACCCACAACACCGACATATTTCGGAAAAGAAACTTCAGGACTTATGGTAAAGTGGCTATCCAGCTTGGCAATAAAAGCATCTTGACTGCCAAACAAATTAACAAGTCCTTTGGGATCATGCGGAACAAACCAGAGATAATCCCATGCATCAGATTCTGAATAGTGGCGATTGGGTCTGCGGCCAATCAAAAATGGATCAAAATAGCCAAAATAAGAATGGTCTTTGTAATGTTTAATTTCCTGTTTATCAGTTTTTAATTCAAGAAAATCACCATTCACTTTGCGCGGACGCATAAAACGTGTTTCTGAATCCCACACATTTTTATAATTTCCGGCTTTTTTCATAAACATTTCATAATCATCCATCTTGCCCATCTCTTTGGCCATCTGCGCCAGACACCAGTCGTTATAGGCAAATTCAAGAGTATTGGAAACCGATTCTGTAATACGATCGCACGGAGCATACCCCAACTTGTTGGTATAATCGATACCGGAGCGACTGTGATCGCTGGGATATTTGGATGGCGCCTCTGTAGTCGCCTTGGCTTTCATGGCATTGTACAAAAACTCTACATCAAAATCACGAAAACCCTTCATATAGGCATCTACCACAATAGGCACCAGGTGGTCACCCACCATGCCCTGTTGGAACTGGTTACGTGTATGCTGTGCCGGCAGCCAGCCATATGTTCTGACTTTGGATTCAATGGATTTTACAATATCATCCACATATTCGGGAGCTACCAGGGTAATCAATGGATGTTCTGAACGAAACGTATCCCAGGCCAGAAATGTGGGGAAAAACTCGAAATCTTTTGCGGTCTGAATACTGCCATCCATACCTACATATTTACCATCTACATCCGAACTGATGTACTGGGGTAGTAATGAATGATACAATCCGGTATAAAAGATCTGTTTCTGATCTTCAGTTCCGCCTTGAATATCAATGGCAGACAATGCTTTTGCCCAGGTTTCACGGGCCTCATAACGGACCTGTTCAAAATCCCAATGGGGAACTTCGGCATCCAAATTTTTCTGTGCGCCTTCTACACTTACATAAGAAATTGCAACTTTGACAACAACCTGTTCACCTTCGGTTGTCACATAATTGACAAATGCACCAATTGCATTACCGGTTTCGTGCGTGTGATAAGGATACAGATCTTCATCGGATTCCGGCATATCGTAAGAGGTGTCCCAAGTGCCAAAAGCTGCAAAAGGTTTGCTGAACTCGGCAACAAAATACACTTTAACAGTTGAACCTTGCTTCCAACCCTGCATTTTGTAATTATTTACAAACTCTACATGAGATGGAGCTTCAGGAGCACCACCAATCACATGGGTCAGATCCATAATGATATGGGCATTTTCACTTTTGGGAAAAGTATAGCGGTGAACTCCCACACGTTTTGTTGCAGTCAGCTCTGCTTTTATGCCGTAATCCAGCAAATCAACCGCGTAATAACCGGGAGTTGCCCATTCACGATCATGGCTGAAACGGGAACGGTACCCTTCATCAGGATTTTCACGCGTACCGGGTACAACAAAAAGTTTTTGTCCGGTAGTAGGCATGATCAGAATATCACCCATTTCCGCGCCGCCGGTTCCGGAAAGATGGGTATGGCTGAATCCCATCAGTGAAAAATCCTTGGACTGATAACCGGAACAATAGGTCCAACCCTGGTTATAGGTATCAGGACTCAATTGCACCATACTGAACGGAACAACTGCCCCGGGGTAGGTATGTGCAAAAAAGTCAGTACCAATAAAAGGATCGACATAATCTACAGCAGATTTTTGACCACCACCGGCCAGGCAGAATGTGCTGGTCAATGCAATGATCAGGAAACTGAAAAACGATTTACCCATAATTTTTCCTCAATTTTTTTTTGATTTGACGTAAAGAGAGACAATAATATAAAATTTTATTTTAATATTCCAAAATATTTGATATCCGAATATTAAAATATGATAATTGTTTACAATCCACAATCCTCTGTTTTTTCAAGTAATGAAATGGAATAACCCCTGAACAATTTTGTTTTCCCATTAAAACAATTGAAAGCGTATTATTCTATGAAATCCATTCTCTATAATCGATACGGCGGCCCCGAGGTCATGCACCTCGGTGAAGTCCCCACTCCGATTCCAAAAAGTAACCAGGTGCTGGTACGCGTCAAGGCCGCGTCCGTAAATCCGGTGGACCTCAAATTGAGGTCCGGACTCGTGCGGTTTGTGACCCGCAGCAGATTCCCCCGGCAGATGGGTATAGACTTTAGCGGTATCGTTGAACAAACCGGCAGCAATGTAACCGGTCTGAATCCGGGAGACCGGATGTTCGGCTGGGCCGATTACCGCAACAGCGGCACTTTTGCCGAGTATGTGGCTGTGGATGCGGAATTGACTGTACCCATCCCGGACAGTGTCTCCTTTGAACAAACCGCCTGTTTTGGTGTAGCCGGCAGTACGGTACTCAAGGCCTTTTTCGACAAAGCCCACCTTGCGTCAGGTATGGATGTACTGGTGAACGGTTGTATGGGTGGCGTGGGACACATGGCCGTACAGATTGCGAAAGGATCCGGTGCAAAAGTGACCGGATTCTGCGGCAGTTACGACATGGAAGATGCAAAACAATTGGGCTGCGACGAGGTTTATGATTACCGGAGCAAATCCGCATATAATTTATCCCACCCTTTTGATATCATTTTCGATACACCGGGAACACTCTCTTTCAGCAAATGCCTGAAGATCCTCAAACCGGGAGGAACATTTATACATATTATCCCCACTTCCGGATTACCATTGGCCTTGTTGACATCCTTGATTTCCAACAAATCCTATACCGTATTCAACACCCTAGGCAAGCGTGAACGTCTACTCAAGCTTGCAGAGTTGGCGGAACAAGGCATTCTGAAACCCGTCATTGGTAAAACCGTCCCATTGAATAGCGCCGTGGAATCCATTACCACAATGGAAAAGGGTGAAAGGATTCGGGGGAAATTGGTGATAAAAATGGATTGAAACAAAAAAGGGCGACCCTTGACCGCCCTTTTTTATTTTCATCTCACATATACCATCTTTCGAATCGCGGTGTAATCCCCGCTTTCAATGCGCACAAAATATGTTCCGGATGACAAAGCAGATGCGTCAAATCCCAGTTGATGTATGCCCGCATCCTGAACCCCTTCAAATAACAACGCAACGGTACGACCTGTTATATCATATACCGCCAGTTTGACATGCTGTCTTGATGGAATACTGTACATGATCTTTGTAGCAGGGTTAAAAGGATTGGGATAATTCTGTTCCAACCGGTACCCCAGGGGTGCCGCAACGATTTGTTCACTGCCATCAACAGCGGTCTCCAGCGTTATGGTGCCCAGCGCCCAGTATCCGTCCTTGTTGATATCATAGCCATATACCGTCTGCTTGCTGGTATCGATTTCTGATTTCTCCCAAACATTCCATTTTGAATCGGAACTGTCACGATACACCAGCCCCAGTTTAGCATTCAAGGTATAGACATCGAGTCCCAGTGTGTACTTGAACTCGAGGGTATATTTGGTATAATCCTCCACATCAGCGGGAGTAAAATAATATTCCGTATTGTAATACTTGTACGTGCCCAGTCCGGTAATACCGCCGCCATAGGGTTCCACATAAAATTCATCATCATAACCATAAGTCTTGACTGTTACGCCCATATCCAGATCATATTCGTTGTAATCGTTTGCCGTAATTCGCAAATCAGAGTCCGGCACCGTAACCGGCTGCTCCGGCTCGGCTGGAGGTACCACCGCCCGATGTGTAAATCGCTGCGGATTCATCAGTGTGTTGATATGATCCCCATCCAGCTCGGGATTCGCGGCCCGAACACAGTCAAACGCCTCTACCAACGAAACCATACCATCATTGTTTGCATCAGCAGCAGGATCGCCATAACATTTCACCCAGGCCCAGGTAAAAAAGCTGCCCCAGATAGCATCGCCGTTTCCGTCATTCTGTATCACATACCGCCAGGACAATGTATCCGCGGTGCACGATGTCAAAACCGTAACATTACGGTCCCGCTTTCGATAGCTATCAAACCACTCTATTGCGGATCCCGAGTGGCAGGTATCCAGTATTACATTAATATCTTGTGCATTGGTATCGTATAGCTCATTGGCAAGGTCCCAATATCCAATCCAGGCATTTGCGGTATCGCTGGTGCACATGCCGCCATCCCAGCCATGGCCTGTATAATAAAAATAAACCGCTTTGCATTTGTCCTTCATTGAACGAATTTTATCAATAATCTGCTGTCTCGTGGGATTCCGTAACGTTTCAAAACTGGATTCCGGGAGGTTTACTCCCAGACTTTCATTCATCAAATTATTTCGAATAACATCAATATTAAACTGCCGGGCTTCCCGTTCTCTGTCTGAATCTTCACTACCGGTTACCAGCAGTACACAAATTGAATCACCCGTAGCAGAGGTAGATGACTGATCGGTTATGGTTTCCGTATCCGTTTCCACAGTCTGTTCAGGATCCGTACCATACACCCGGTCATCGCTATTGATTCGTTCGTCATAATCTCCCAGATATGTCAATCCATTGATTTTAGGGTACCAGTTGATATAATTCGTATCCACTTTTGAAGAATCAAAAGCGTCAATGGTTACATAATATCCCGGATGAGCAAAGTTAAAATCCTTGCCCCAGTCTACCCAGCCCAAATATTTCCACGAATCGAGCGATACTGAAAACTCGCGAGTATCAAAAGATTCCAGTTTATCACCCGGCTGTAAAGGTTCCTGCGGCATAAATGCCCACACCTTTTCAAGGTCAGTGAATAACGATGGCAGATAACTGTTTAACACAGATGCGGCAGTTGACCGGCTTATAATGACCGGCACCTCGACCGTTTTCTCATTATCTTCCGGATAAACTTCCCATTCAAAATCCAGTTTTACGGAAAGATCATAATAACCGGTCAGTGTGGGCGTCCATTTAATTTGGGTAGATAGTGTATCTTTGGTATACGGTTTCAGGTCTGTACCTTCCACCTCATCATCAAAGACAACATTACCCTGTTTGTCCTTAACCGTTACCGTTGCCGTATATTTATCAGCGGTAAAATTGCTGTCATTACTGGCAACAAACTGTATTTCATTCGGTTCATCCACATAATAGTATCTTGCTAAGACACCTTCAGATACCACATTGGTTGTCAATCCCTGCATGGTAAATATCAGTAATAACCCCAATCCCCATATGATTGAACGTCTCATACATTCTCCTCTCCTTTACCTGATAAAATGTTACAACATGAATGAGGTTCAGGTTATTTCGGAAACGACTTTTAATTTATCATATTGATGCATATTACAACAAATATTAAAATCCCTTGCAGAATTGCCCAAATTCATTTATTTTTAAATATTCAAATCATCAGGAAAAGGGGTAATACATGTCACCGATAGTTTTACGATTGACCATTACTGCAATATTGGTATTTCATGGTGTGGGACAACTCATGGGCGCTATCCCGGCCTTGGGGTTATTTGGTGTAGGCAGTGCCAAAGGACCCGATTGGGCTAAAAACTGGTCCGCGAATTCATGGCTCTTGACAGATTTACTGGGTTCATCTGTCTCCAGAATCATTGCAGCAATTTTATTTGTAGCTGCTTTTACGGGATTTATTTGTGGTACCTTTTCAATGAATGGTTTACTCATTCCAATAGATCTTTGGAGAAGGATTTTAATCATTTCGGCTGTTATTTCATTGTGGGCGATATTTCTTTACTGGAATGCGTTCATACTGCTATTTCCCCATAAAATTGGCAATATTGTTATCAATTTAGCAGTACTTGTTGCATTATTGTATGTAAACTGGCCAACCCAGACTCAATTGGGATATTGAGCCCAGCATATTTAAAATTTATTTTTGTATAAACATATTTAATAACTGATAACGGCTTTTAATCCCCATTTTTTGATAGATATTATAGATATGGTTTTTAACCGTATGTAATGAAATAAACAGCTTTTGTGTAATTTCTTTGTTGCTGTTACCCTCTAACAGCAATTCAATAATTTCCTGCTCCCGCTTTGAAATATTATATTTTTTAAATATAGTATCTCTCAAATCGTTATCAAACACGATAACCAAACTATCTTGGGCAAACCTCAAAAAATAGAATCGCAACCAGATCACAGGAATAATATTGCAATAGAATAACAAAGGGAATAAAAGATACAAACGGAATCCTGCCGGCAGCAGGTAAAGAATGAAAAACGAAACAAATCCAATAAAATACAAAACAGGATAAAAACGCACCATCTTTGCCTCAAGCGGATTCTCAATCCGTTTCGAATACAAAAACATTGCGGTCAAAATAACTACCTGAAGAATAAAAAACAGATCACCAATCGATTCAAGAACAATAGAAATCCATTTATACGCAGCTGTTTGCGGATTTATAAATATGTAAACAATATAACCGAAAACAGTTAATATCAAAAAAACCCTGATAAACTTTATAATTTTATGATTAACTTTCCTTCCCCGAATGCCATTATAAAAACTGAAAACTGCAAAAGCCATCCCAATAAAAGTCAAAGAAAAGATCAGCTCAACAAACTTGACCATCACTGGTATATAACCAGACAATGCCTCCAGTGATACATTCACATCATAATACTTTGTAACCAGCAATAAAAATATCAGAATATTATAATAAACAATATAATGCTTTACATGCCTGATGTATGAAAAAGAAAATGTTTTTTGCACATTGTGGGTATATATAAAAATTGCAGAACCCGCCATCAGGTTAACCAGGGCTATAAAAATCTTGTAATGGTCTGCCATTCCTCTTCCTTTTGTTCATATAAAAAGAAAATATACAAATGTTCTCTTTAATTCAAGCACCAATTAAGCTTTTCATTCTGAATATAAGACAAAAGGCCTAGTTCAAAGAGCATGAATGAGAAAAAAGTCCTATAGGTTTCCTGAGGAGAAAACAATATGATATAAAAGAAAATTAACCAACCAGAAGGATGTTAAAAATGAATGCTGAAATCAACTCTGCAAAACAACCGTTTTTCCTGGTCCGGATACTATTGGCAATTCTATTTATAGGAATCCCAATGACCATTACGATTTTAATTAAAAGAAACATCTGAAATATTGGATTTTTTCATATTGAACTAATAAATTGAGTTCAATTTTCCAAAGAGAATGAAATATTTATAAAATCTATAACATTTAAAATTGTTCTTTGACAAAATTTACTATCATTACTCTAATACATAGGTTATATACCTACGAAATGGCTCAAGTGGTTAATGTAACCATACGCCTGATATTATAAACCCATGCTGCAATCACAAATTCAAAACGATTTCGGCCCATATCATAATAACTGCACCGATCATAATCTAATACTTGCTTCATAAAGGCAAACGGTCTTTCAACTGCATTCCGAACTTTAGATAATTGCTTATTTCTTTTTACCTGCTTTGATGTCAAATTTCGGTTTCTATATCCTTTATCAAGAATGCCGCAATAGACTCCTTTGCCTCGCAGGTTGCACTTGCGGGCTTTGTTCGTGTAACCTTTATCTGCGAACACCGCATTTTCTTTTTCTGTTATCAGATCCGGAAAAAGATTTGTGTCGTGAATACTTGCGCTGGTAAACTCTACAGAATGAATAATATCACTGTCCAAATCTGTACCAATATGGCCTTTGTAGCCATAATGCGTTTTGCCACGTTTCTTTGTGAAATCTGCATCACGATCACGCTTGCTTCCTGGTTTCGCTTGTGCTTGTTTTATAGTTGCATCAACAAGTGTTCCTTTGCCAACGATCAGACCCATTTTTTCAAGCTGTTTGTTGAATTGCCGGAACAGTATTTTATCAAGACCAAGACGGGCAAATAGTTCACGATATCGGCAGATAGTGGTTTCGTCAGGGATTGCATCCGCACTGGTCAGTTCCAGAAACAATTGAAAACTACGTCGATCCGCAATCTCTTCTTCCAGGCGAGGATCGGATAAACCATAGATACGTTGTAATAAAAAACAACGAACAATAACTAACAAATCAAATGACGGCTTGCCTGCATTTGATTTTCTGGTTTTTGATTGTTCAATACGTTCTTCAATGGGTTCAAGTAAATTTTGCCAATCAATTTTTTCTTTGATAATTTCCAGAGCTTGTTTGCTTTGGGTTTTTATATGCTTTTTGAAATTTTCATTTGCTGCTGTGGTAAACAAGTCTTCATTGTTTATTCTATTGCGACCCATGTAAAACTCCAGTTTTTTTTATCATACAGCAAATTAGTAAATTATTACCTTTGATTCTAATAATATTTCAGAGGTTTCTAAAAATAATTCTCCAATTTGAGTTATAATAAAAAAGAATAGAAATGAAAAAACCAAATTACCACCTGCATAATTAACTGCAATAGCAGGCAAAAAAGAACTAAAAAAATCAAAAAGTATAGACAATACTCTTTTAATGATCATAAGTAACTCCATTGTTTGCCGAATAATTTATATCTTAGTTTTCTTCTTCGTCATCTTCTTCCAATTGTTCGCTTTGTTCATTTTTTTCTTTTATTTCTTGAATTTGCTTTCCCCTTTCAATAATATAGTTTCGAAGATCCTCTGTAATTTGTGCAGTATTAATAAGAGCTTCAATTAATTTTTAAGATCTACCATCTACAGCCAACTTACCAATATTTTTACCACCTGTTAAAATATCTTCCGTAAGTCCAATGATTTCCAGCTTAGTACCCTCAATGCCTGCTCCTTGAGCTACTTCATAGGAGAGATTTCCGATTGCATTTGCATCAATACCATCAGGAACGCTAGCTGCCAATCTAAAATCTGCAATTCCAGTGGCTGCTGAAAAACCTCCAGCGACTTTCAATGCTTCACCGCCAACTACCAAGCCAACACCAAGAGCTGAAAATCCATCTACAGAAACGATTGTTACTCCAACTCCTTTAATTTGTAGAGCCCATCCAGCAGCATAAGTTAAACCACCTCCTACTGTCTTTATACCGGCTTCTAACATAGCAGATTTATCATTTTCGCCACTTGGATCAATTCGATTTACCGGATTATTTGAACAATAGTGAAAAGGTGTCAATCCAGGGTATTTCATTGCCATGGGATCAATACTGATAAACCGCCCGTCGACCGGATCGTGGTAGCGCGCGCCAAAACCGCAGGTCCGACTTTTGACAAACACAGCACTGTATTGGATCATAACCAAAATAACGCAAAAAAGCAAACATTTAACTCGTGACGGAGACTATCTCTGTAACGGGTGCTTTTCAATCCTATAATCCCTTAATCCTACGAATTTTAATTCAGACAAAAAAGCTCCGGGAATCGTTTGGATTGCGGAAAACCAGCACTCGAGCAAAATTCTTCTCATATACTCTTACCCAATATAGACCAGGTATGCTCAATTCATCAAGAAATTTCAATTATCAATTGTTTTTTCAAGATGTATCCCTTATTTTTAAATAACCTGAATCTGAACTTTCAAAGTACAGTTGAATATATAAAATTTAAAAAATAAGGAGTTACAATTGAGTCAAAATAAACTTGCCGGCAAACCCGCTCCACGGGAATTACTGGTTAATATTCCCGGACTTGTTTCTGCTTATTATACATATGAACCCGACATTGAAAATCCCACAAACCTGGTCTCCTTTGGCACATCGGGACACCGTGGTTCTTCATTAAAAAAAACCTTTACAGAATCGCATATCCTTGCTGTTTCACAAGCCATTTGTGAATACAGAAATCAAAATGACATAAAGGGTCCCATTTTCATCGGAAAGGATACCCACGCACTGTCTGAGGCAGCGTTTGCAACAGCGCTTCAGGTTTTTGCGGCAAATGACCTGCAAGTAATCATTCAAAAAGGTCTTGGCTTTACACCCACCCCCGTCATCTCTCATGCAATTCTAAATTTCAACAAGGGAAAAACCTCAGGTCTGGCAGATGGGGTTGTTATTACACCATCGCACAATCCACCAGAAGATGGAGGATTCAAATACAATCCCCCTCATGGCGGTCCTGCAGACACGGCTACTACTAGTGTAATTCAGAAACGCGCCAATGAAATCCTGAAAAATGATTTAAAAGATGTTAAACGCATGCTCTACGAAAAAGCACTAAAAGCAGAAAATGTGCAACATCTTGATCTCGTTCAACCCTATGTAAATGATCTGGCAAACATCGTTGACATGGATGCCATTCAGTCTGCCGGATTAAAAATTGGGGTTGATCCCATGGGTGGTGCCGGCATTGCCTATTGGGAACCGATTGCTGAAAAATACAAGCTAAATATCGAGGTCGTAAATCCATATGTTGATCCAACATTTTCTTTTATGACATTAGACAAAGATGGAAAAATCCGAATGGATTGTTCATCGCCTTTTGCAATGGCAGGCCTGATAAAACTGAAAGAAAAATTCGACATCGCTTTTGGTAATGACCCGGATTATGACAGACACGGAATTGTAACCCAAAGCAGCGGTTTGATGAACCCCAATCACTATCTTGCGGTTGCCGTTTGGTACTTGTTCCAAAATCGTCCGGAATGGCGGCAAGATGCTGCAATTGGTAAGACCCTGGTTTCCAGCTCAATGCTTGACCGTGTGGCAGCTCATCTCAAGCGGAAAATATCCGAAGTGCCGGTCGGATTCAAATGGTTTGTTGATGGACTAATCGATAGTTCTTATGGCTTTGGTGGTGAAGAAAGCGCTGGGGCTTCTTTTCTACGTAAGAATGGAACAACCTGGACAACAGATAAAGACGGTATTATTATGGACCTGTTGGCTGCCGAAATACTGGCCAAAACCGAGCGGGATCCCGGCAAAATCTATCAATCTCTGGAAGACAAATTCGGGTCACCGGTTTATGAACGCATTGACGCGCCGGCAACCAAAGCACAAAAAGAAATTTTAAAGAACCTGACTCCAGACCAGTTAAAAGCCAGCGAGTTTGCGGGTGAACCTATTCTGCAAAAATTAACTCATGCACCCGGTAATAACGCTGCAATTGGCGGCTTAAAAGTCGTCACCGAAAATGGCTGGTTTGCAGCTCGTCCTTCCGGCACTGAAGAAATTTATAAAATTTATGCCGAAAGTTTCAAGGGTAAAGCGCATTTAGAAAAAATTCAGAATGAAGCAAAATCCCTTGTAGCTTCTGTTTTTTAGAGATGTGAGAAATTGAACCAATTAAATTCATTATAACAAGGCCCTTTAAAAAAAGGGCCTTGTCCCCAAAAGAAAATAATCCCAATTCTAAACAAAAAAGATTTAATTTAAAGCAATATTGCTAAAGCAATTTAAATTTAAAATTATTTTTTCTTGCTTTTCTTCTTTATTAATTGTTAATTAAATCTTTATTATAAAAATATTATTATATTCTAATTTGTATGACATTTAGAGTTTAATTTTTAAATAAAATATATTTATTTGCACAATGGTTGCAAAATAGTTTTAATTGTATTTTTTTTTGCGGGCTTTCTCCAGCTTTTATTTATATTATCCTAACATTTGTTAATAAATATTGTATCAAGAAAAATTGAAAAATCATTAATAACATTCTGCACATTTATAATTTTTTATAAACGTTAACACGTAACATTTTTTGGAACAGACATTGATTTAAAAAAACACAAAAAGTAAATGAGCAACTAGAAAAATTTATTAATCCCGATTCTTTTAAATAGATATTTATACTTTACTGGCAATCAATTGGTGAATAAATTTTATTATGCAAACCAAAAGCACAATTAAAGATATTGCAAAACAACTTGGGGTTTCAACCTCACTTGTATCATTTGTACTCAATGGTAAAAGTAAAGAAAAAAGAATTAGCGATGAAATGACAGCCAAAGTCTTAAAAGTTGCTAAAAAAATGAATTACACCCCAAATTATCTTGCAAAAAGTTTAAGACATGGCAAATCAAGAACGTTAGGACTCATAGTAGCTGACATATCAAATCCTTTTTTTGCAACCATGACCCGACATGTCGAAATTGAAGCCTCTAAATACAACTATCATGTCATTTTGGGAAACTCGGATGAAAACTTGTCAAAATTTTCCAACCAATTAAAAGTTTTAAAAAATGGCCAGGTCGATGGATTTATTATTACACCGCCTCATGGAAGTGAAAAGGAAATAATTGAATTACAAGAACAAAACATCCCTTTTGTTATTGTAGACAGAATCTTTAACATACCCAATACACATTCGGTAATGATCGATAATCATAAATCAAGTTATAAAGCTACAGAACGACTTTTAGCCAATAACAGAAAAAATATTGCGCTTATTAATATAATCCCTGAATTGATTCATATGAGGCAAAGAGAAGAAGGTTTTCTTGATGCTTTAAAAGACAATGGCATTAATGTAAATCACTCAATCATCAAACATCTTGATTTCAGCCATCAAAAAGATGTTTTAATGGAAGCAATCAAAGACGTTATTCAAAAACAAGCCGATGCAATTCTATTTACCACCAATAAACTGGGGCTAATGGGTGTTGAATGTCTGAAAGAATTGAATGTAGATATTTCCAACAAAATGTCAGTTATCAGTTACGATGATCCAATTGCATTCAAGGTATCGTATACACCTATCAGCGCTATAGTACAGCCCATTGAGCAAATGAGTAAAGATGCGGTTCGAATATTAATGAATACAATTGAAAACAAGTACAATGGAGATATAATAGAAAATATTGAACTGGAAGTAGATTTTATTTTCAGGGCTTCATGTAAATAATACTACCCAGCTCTTGATTTCTTTTTTTGACCATCTGCCTGTAAAATCACTTAATCTTTATCGGGAATCTAACCTTTTCCTCTCCGAATATCGATTTTTCAATTTTCCGGAATAAATCCAGTGGATTAAACTATACTTGTTTTTTTGAGCGAATTTCACTATGTTTTTTCACCCTGAATATTAACATGATACTGTTTATATTCTATGGATGTAATGACTGATATGCTATTGCAATTATTGAATTAATATTTGAGTAATACGTAATGGTAATATTGAAAAAAAATTGTTTATTATTTGTTTTAATAATTCTTTTGGGGGGCTGTTCAAAAGAATTTTCTCCTGAAAAAAACAAAAAATATTTTGTGGGTTTTTCACAATGCGTAAGCAATGATTTATGGCGTCAGTCAATGAATTATGAGATGAAGCTTGAAGCATCATTACACCCCGAAATTAAACTTTTAATACTAGATGGACAATCTAACAATCAAAAACAAATCAATGACATATCTTATTTGATTGATCAGCAAGTTGATTTGTTAATAGTTTCACCAAATGAAGCTGAGCCTCTAACGCCTATTGTGGAAAAAGCTTACAAAAGTGGAATTCCGGTAATTTTGCTGGATCGGAAAATAAATAGCGATTCATACAATACCTATATTGGTGCAGATAATTATAAAATTGGTTATCTTGCAGGTTCGTACGCATTAAATCTCATAAAGCCAAATGGAAAAATACTTGAAATTTGTGGACTGTCAGGATCTTCTCCGGCTCGTGAAAGAAAAGCCGGGTTTGCTGATGCCATAAGAACAGGTGACAATTTAGAATTAATAAACTGCAAACATAATAATTGGGCTGTTATTGATCAAGAAAAATTCAATACACTTATTTCAAATGCTATAAAAAAACACCCAGACATTGACCTGGTATTTGCTCACAACGATGCAATTGCAATTCATGCATATAACATTCTAAATGAATTGAAATTATCTCAAAACATTAAATTTATCGGCATTGATGCTTTACCTGGTGATGGTGGTGGCATTCAAATGGTAATGGATAACAAATTAGATGCCTCTATACTTTATCCCACAGGTGGTGATGTAGCTATTCAAACAGCATTTAAAATATTAATTGGAGATACAGTTGATAAAAATATTAGCCTGGAATCTATTCTTGTTGATTCAACAAATGCAAAATTGTTGCAAATAAAATCAGATCAAATACATAATATCCGATCCAAAATTGAAACTCAAAATCAAATCTTGAACAGCTTATTCATTCAATACAATTCGCAGCGAAATTTTATTTTTACACTTGTTACAGCCATTTTTTTGCTGGCTGCTTTTCTTTTTTTACTGTTCCGTTCTTTACAGATCAATAAAATGATGAATCGTAAATTAAATGAAAAAAATCTGGCAATTGAAGAACATTTAATTGAACTTGAAAAGCAGCGTGACGAGTTATATCAGATGCAAGAAACTGTAAAAAAAGCGAATGAATTTAAAATTCAATTTTTTACAAACATTTCTCATGAATTCCGTACTCCTCTTACTCTTATTTTAGGGACCCTTGATCAATTAAAAAATTTAAATATCAAGGACAATTATATTACCAAACAGTTAAACATTTTAAATAAAAACGCTGAAAGATTATTAAAACTCATTAACGAATTAATGGATTTTCGAAAAATTGAAGCTCAGAAAGTTTCTCTAAATATTGATGAACATGATATTGTAAGTTTTTTAAAAGATATATTTAATTATTTTGAAAGCTCGGCAGAAATAAAAAATATTAATTTAAACTTTTATGCTCAACATGAGCAAATGAATGTTTTTATTGATGCTATAAAATTTGAAAAAGTTGTTTTCAATCTTCTTTCAAACGCATTCAAATTTACCCCAGACAATGGAGAGATTACTCTAAGTGTAATATATAGTGATTGCGTTAAAGATAATAGTAAATGCATCGAAATTAGTGTTAAAGATACTGGCATTGGAATACCTGAGAATGAACTTGAACTTGTATTTGAGCAGTTTCATAATTTTGACCAAAATGGATATTCTTCAATAGCAAGTACAGGTATAGGATTGGCCTTTAGCAAGAGAATTGTGACACTGCATCATGGAAATATAAGTGTAAAAAGTGAGGTCAATAAAGGCAGCACATTTACCATTCAACTGCCTACGAATGCTGCTGCATATAAAAACAATGAAATTAGAAATGACCTGACAGCTTTAAATTCCTTTGAGCACCTTGTTTCTGAGGAATTTGAATATTTACCGGAGCAAACCGTCAATCAAATAAATGTTATTGATGATAATGCAGAAGTATTACTCGTTGTCGAAGATAATAAAGATGTTGTCCAGATGTTGAAAGATAATTTTGTCAAAGATTTTGTGATCATTGCAGCATACAATGGTAAAGAGGGTCTCGCATTAGCAAAAAAATATAAACCCAATATTATTATTAGCGATATAATGATGCCCATAATGGATGGCAATGAGATGACAAGATTATTAAAATCAGACATAGATACAAGTCACATTCCTATAATTTTACTCTCTGCCAGAACAACTGAAGAAAATAAAATAGAAGGTCTTGAATGCGGTGCTGATTATTATATTACAAAGCCTTTCAATTTCAAAATCCTTGAATTAAAATTAAAAAATATTATAAAAAACAGAGAGAAGATTAAAGAACATTTTTCCAAAGATATTTTGTTCTTTAAAAATGAACCCCGCATCAAAGATCTTGACAAAGAATTTCTTCAAAAAGTTATTGCACAGGCGGAAATTCATATTTTGGATTCAAATTTATCTGTTGAAAATTTAGGTAAAACATTTGGTATGAACCGGCTAACTTTTTATCGGAAAATCAAAACAATTACCGGTCTTGCTCCAAGTGAATTTATAAAAACCATACAATTGCACAAAGCATCAGACCTCTTGAAAAATTCAGACTTGACCATTTCTGAAATCGCCTTCAAAGTCGGTTTTGAAACCCCTTCTTATTTTACAAAGTGTTTTAAAAATGCATTTAAAGTAAAACCTTCAGATTATCAAAAAAATTTCAACAATTAATTTTAGCTTATCATAAACTCAATTCCCACAGAACAATATGTATAACCTGATATATGTATTGCAACTATATATACAACAAACCATTTCCATCCTCATACTTTTTCTGCTGTGATTATTAATCCATCAAATAACAAAATTTTTGAAAAAAGTTTAGTGGATTAATATAAAAACGATTCAATTTATATTCATAACCACATTTTTCTAAATTGATACATTTCTTGCAGTAATTGATACATCTATTCTATTTGATTTATTTAAAAAATATTATCTTAATCACAAAATTTACCGCATTGAAGCAAGGTTTAAGAATTAACAAAGTGATTTTATTAACTGCTTTTAACATAAACTTTTCAATATGTAAAAATCACCATGAGCAATACAGTTTCTATAAATAAAAATTTGATTTTGTTGTAATATTTTTTTTAACTGTTTTGCTAAAACGTTTTAGCTTTTAAAATTATTTAATAGCACCTTGTTTATCATAAATATTTAATGATGCATCGTATATATCAATATTTTTCGAGGAGTAAAATGAAAATCAATAAAGAATATAGAATAAAAAAAAGAATAAGGAAAGGATTGGTTTATGAAAAGATTCACCATTGGTTTTCTCCTTCTTTTATGTTTGTCTGGAAATATATTTTCACAGACAACCGGTAAAATCGCCGGATCCATTAAAGATGTTGAAACAGGGGAGCCTCTTGTAGGTGTTAACGTTATGGTCGATGGCACCTATTTAGGTGGAGCTTCAAATATCGAGGGAAACTACTTTATTTTGAATGTTCCTCCGGGCAAGTATACAATCAAGTTTATGTGCATTGGGTATGCAACAAAACTTATTACAGATGTGCAAGTATCTGTTAACCGTACCTTAACTTTATCAACGACTCTGAGCCAGGAAGCTTTGGATCTTGGTGAAGAAATTATCGTTTCCGCAGACCGCGTTGCTATCAAAAAAGACCAAACGAGTTCAATTCGAAATGTATCATCAGAAGATATTAATGTTCTTCCTGTTGAAAGCACTGGAAGTGTTGTCGCTATGCAACCAGGTGTTGTTCAGGGCCACTTTCGCGGTGGTCGCAGTAATGAGACAAGCTACTTGATCGATGGTATGTCTGTCAATAATGGACTCAACAGAGGACAAATGATAGAGATCGATCCGGATGCGGTCCAGGAAGTTGAAGTCATTACGGGTACGTTCAGCGCCAAATACGGACAGGCGATGAGCGGTATTGTTAATGCAGTTACAAAAGAAGGCGGTAAAGATTTTCATGGTAAAATTGAAGGGTATTTAGGTAACTATTTTACCACCCATGATGATGTTTATATGGGCCTTAAACCTTCTCAAATGGACCGAAATGAAGATTATAAAGTAATGTTACACGGCCCTGTATTTGGCGACAAACTGACATTTTTTACAAGTGCCAGAGTCCAGGATAATGATGGTTATTTAAATGGAGTCAGAAGGTTCAACGTAACGGATCAACCAGATTATAGCTTATATCAAGACAGTACTTCATATGATCCTGAAACCGGCGCTTACCTTTATAACGAAAATACCGGTGACAATGAATATGTTCCCATGAGCTGGTCCGAATCTATAAATTTCAACGGCAAGCTGACATACAAGATGCAAAACTTGAAAATGTCATTAATGTATTTACGCAACCAAAGTGAAGGACAATCTTACAACCATTCCAGAAAATATAAACCCGATGGTCGTAGTAGAAGCCACAATAAAAGTCAGATGCTGACCTACCAGTTGAACCATATTTTAAACCCGGAATTGTTTTATGAAATCAAAGTTTCATATTCAAAAGATATGGGGGGCAGTTATCTATATGAAGATCCACAAGATAGTCGCTACATTCATGACTCTTTTTCAACAAATTCATCATATACTGGATTTGTTACAGGTGGTCAAGATAAAGGCTATTCCAAAACAACAAGTAAAAAATTGCTCGGTCGTTTTGACATAACCTGGCAGGCTAACTATAATCATAATATTGAAGCGGGTTTTCAGGGTGAACAATTTGATTATGATTATTTAAACGGTTCCATATTAAATTATTATAGAAACACATCAGCGTCAGATTTCCTTTACGCACCAGAGTTACCATCCGATTCAACAGTATACACCGACAGTTACCAAAAGAAACCCTATCAATTTGCTGGTTGGATTTCAGACAAAATGGAATATAACAACATGGTTATTGATTTGGGTGTCAGAGGTGAATACTTTGATCCAAATACAACCTACCCTTCCAACTATAGAAACCCCAGTAACTTGCTTCAAAAAGAAGGTACAGAAGATTGGGTTAGTACATATCCAAAAGCAAAAGCTAAAATGAATATAGCCCCACGTTTAGGCTTATCTTATAAACTGGGTGAAACAGCATTGCTGCGTTTTAGCTATGGCCACTTTTATCAATATCCCCCACATAGCACCATGTATCTCAACAGCTCTTATGTAATCTCACCAGCAGATTACGAAACCACATTGGGTAATCCCAATGTTGATCCTGAAATGACTGTTAGCTATGAGATAGGCTTGTGGCAGGCGCTTAACGAATATATGGATCTTGAGGTCGCCCTTTGGTACAGAGATATTTATAACCTATCCACAGTTAATATTGTTACAACCTACAATTCTGTTCGTTATGGACTCTATGGCAATAAAGACTATGGAAACGCAAGAGGACTCGAACTCAAATACAACGCACATGTTGCAAACTTTTTTGCCGAAGTTAACTATACCCTACAATACACACGGGGTAATGCAGATAATCCAATTTTCACCTTTAGTCGTGCTGGCAGCAGCCAGGATCCTGTTCCCACATTAATACCAATGAGTTGGGACCAGCGTCATACTCTTAACATGTCTATAGGTTACAACTTGAGCAAATGGGGTGTAACAGTAATGGGTTGGGCTGGATCAGGTTCTGCATACACATGGAGCCCAATCAGCGAAAATCCATTAAACCGAATTAACTTGTATCCAAATGGAGCAAGCAAACCGGCTCACTATAAATTTGATTTAAAAGCACATTATGACATTGCTACCATTATGGGAGCCAAATTTATTGCAACCTTACGGGTATATAATCTTTTTGATCACTTGAACGAAAATAATGTAAACTCGAATACAGGACGCACCAACCAGGCGATTATCAAACCCAGTGACTTGTTAGGTTTTTGGAGTGACTTTAGTACTTATGAAGAAAGTATTTACAGCCCCGCAAACTGGTCTGCACCACGATTAGTTAAATTGGGCCTTGGTATATCGTTTTAACAACTTTTGAATTAAAGGTGTGAATCTAATGAGAGGAAGAATTTCGAAAGGATTTTTAACTATGAGGATAAAACTTTTTATTCTTTGTTTTGGATTACTATTTCTAAGCATAACCGACCTCTATGCTCAGGGGAAAAATTATGACGGTCCTCAAGACAGCGCAGGCGATCCATATCTGGAGCGCGAAGGTGTAATGTCAGGAAACCGTGTTCAATTGAATTTTAAAAACAATACGGAATTGGGTGGTTATCCCGTTGCTACAACTGCTTGGTGGCCAAAAGGTGTTGGTGGAAACAAGATGCATGACAATATGGGCCTGTTAATAAGCTCGGCTGTCTGCATTACCCAAGATTCAATTCCAGTCACTGATCCTGATGAAATTAAAGCACTGGAAGCTCAGGGTCTGATTGACACTCTGTTTTATTGCCAAACCAATTATAGAGAAGAAATGGATCGAGACCCTACCGGTCAGGTGGAATGGGGCTTTCATCCGGTTCCAGGCTATATGAACAATGCCAGCGAAACCCCGGCATTAAGCAATGACCCGGATTCATGGCCAACACACGGCTGGCTTTATACAGGACGCCAAACGCATTGGGCGGGCGAATGGGATGGCCGTTTTGGTCGTGGCCAAATTAAAGCAGATTTAGAAGCCTATTTTGTTGCCAATGATGCCCAAGACCTCGAATACCTTGGAGAAGACGACAAGGTAAAATATTATCCACGCAAAGATGTTAAAATTGGTGATATTGATGGCAGTGTGACTGTACAAAAAGGAGAACCCTGGGGTGGCCTGGGAATCAGAGTCAAACAGAGAGGTTTTCAGTGGAACAATCCCATGGCACAGGATTGTATCTTTTGGGAATATACTGTTGCAAATATTTCAGATTATGATCTACCCAATATGGCATTTGGTTACTGGCTAGACAATAATATTGGTGGCGAAAACACGGGTGAAGATGGCAATTTTAATAAAGTTATGAACTTGTCATATTGCTGGGATACTGACGGAGTTGGTTCTGGTGGATATAAAACCGGAACCGCGGGTTATGCCTATCTTGAAAGTCCTGGTATTTTTAATGACTTTATAGATAATGATCAGGATGGTTTGGTCGATGAAGAGCGTGACAATGACGCTGGTATGTTTGTCGGCAAGTATGACGGTATAACCAATTTAGATGATTTTCTATCCTTTTATGGCAAAACTGAAGAAGATTTGGTAGAGCATTGGTCAGGTGACGAAGATCAGGATTGGTCTGATGGTGAAGACACCAATAATGACGGAATTTATCAGGCAGACGAATATGCCGGTGATGATATTGGTCTCGACGGTGTTTCTCCCAGTGAATTAAATTATACCGGTCCCGATGCTGACGGCACTGAATGTAATCACAAACCGGACATTGGAGAAGGTTACGCTGAACCAAATTTTGGCTGGACTGATGTAACTGAAACTGATATGTTGGGTTTAACAACATTGTTATTTTACGAAGCGCCTATACATACAGCGCCTTATGTAAACTGGTTCAGAAATGACGAGTCCGTATATAGAAATATGACCAGTGGAATTCTGGAAGCCGGTGCCACACACATCGACAACCTGTTTCAGCTATTTTCTACGGCTATCTTTCCGCTTTACCGTGGTCAAACTGAATTTATCTCAATTTCCGAGCTGCATACTTTTGATGACCTTGCAGGTTTGACTTCTGCTGATCATTCAGCTCCCGCCCTTTTTACATTAAAAAATGTAGTTCAGCTTATTTATGAAAAAGACTATCGTTTTGCTCAACCACCCGAAATGCCCAAGCTCACGGCTGTTGCCGGAGACGGTTTTGTTCAACTCATGTGGGACGATCGTTCAGACCGATTGACAAAAGAATCATTTCTTAATGGAGAGAATGATTTTGAAGGCTATAAAGTATATCGTTCCACAGATCCGGATATGCTTGATCCCATGGTAATAACAGATGGTTATGGATCTGCAGCTTTTTCAAAACCCATTTTTCAATGCGACCTTAAAAACGAGTATGAAGGTTTTGCCACCTGGGGATTTTTGAATGGAACGGCTTATTATCTGGGTGACAACTCTGGTGTAGCGTATTCATTCAAAGATGAAACCGTTCAAAATGGACGTACCTATTATTATGCCCTGGTAGCTTACGACTATGGTATAGAACCTGACAGACTCAAGGGAACCTCCCTCATATCTCAGGATGAAAATGCCGGAATTTCTCCATCCGAAAACAATGCCATTATCAGAAAAGATGATTCTGAAAATATAGAATTCATTGGTGCTAATGTAGCAATTGTTACCCCCGGTTCTGATGCTGCGGGAGAGGAAGTGACTGTTGATTTTCAGGTTGATGATAATGGTTCTATTGGTGGTGGTAAAATTGTTCCTCAAGTTATTGATATCAATTCATTAAAAGATGACCACGTCTATAAAATAAAATTCTCTTATGATCAGATTGATTCTGCTTATAGATACCATGCAGGTTATGGATATAAATACACTGCTAATGGATTAAAGGTCTATGATGTAACAGAAGATAACAGACTGGTTCTTGCAGATGTATTAGGAAGTGGCGGCCCTGCTAACATGACTTCCATTATTGAAAAGGACGACCATTACCACCTGGCATCATCTGAACTCTTGTGGACAGATATTTTTGATGGAATACAACTGGGCGTTCAAATGGATGCAGACCTGGCAGAACTCGATGTGGCCAACACAGGATGGATGCCTGGTGAATCTCCCATGAACATCCGTTATATTGATAACCTGGCCATGGAATGCTATAGCTGGGATTATAACATTGTCTTTTCCGATCAGCCCCTGCATAAAACACAGATTACCCAGCGATATGCCGGTTATCTTGACGATGAAAATGGAAACAGATTAAATAAAGATGAATTGCTGGTTGAAGAAGAGTTTAACTTTAGAATTGAATGTCTGGATTTTGCCGATTCTACCGGAGCACCTCGTGTTTTAGATATGCTGGTTCAGGACATGAATGCTAACGGCCAGTTTGATATTCTGGAAGATCGTATTTTGGCTGGCCCATATAATGCAAATAAATTATGGGATGGGGTTTTATTCATCATTGATTTCCAACGCTGCGATGACGAAAGTGACTTACCCAAAGCAAACGATGTTTATGCCATTCGCCACCTAAAACCCTGGTATAAAACCGATTCATTGACATTCACAGTTTCTGCCGAAAAATTGATCAATACGAATAATGCGAAATCATTAATGGATTCCATACGTGTAGTTCCCAATCCTTATGTTGCTACAAATATGATGGAACCCTCTGTGGTCAATAAATATCTGAACCAGCGTAGAAGATTGTTATTTACAAATCTACCTGCCAAATGTACTATCAAAATCTTTACAGTGAGTGGTATGCTTGTACGGGAATTAAATAGCCCGGGAGACTGCTTGACAACCTTTTCAGGCTTTGGCGACAATAATACCGGTACTCTACACTGGGATATGCTTTCCTGGGAAGGATTGGAAATAGCTGCCGGTATGTATTTATATCATGTTAAAGATGATGAGACCGGTGAAGAAAAAGTCGGCAAATTTGGTGTCATTAAATAAGTTCACAAATTTTTTTAAGATTGAAAGGATAAAGTAATGTTAAGAGGACACCTTAGAGTTTCAATTTTGACATTTTTTTTACTGATAAGCATTCAGGGACTAGCCCAGCAACCCTATAGGGTTGGTACAACATCCGCTAGTTTTTTGGAAATAGGGATTGGCGCTGCTGGCAATGCCATGGGAGATGCATATGTTGCATCTACCGGAGACATGTCATCCATTTATTGGAACCCTGCTGGTCTAGCCTTTTTGAAATCTAACGAAGCGCTGTTTATGTATCAACCATGGGTGGTTGATATAAATTCAATGTTTTCAGGATTCGCTATGCCATTGCAGGGACTCGGCACTATAGCAGTAGGAGTATTTAGCCTTAATTATGGTGATATCGATGTGACAACGCTTGAATACCAGAATGGTACTGGTGAAAAATATACAGCACTAGATTACAACTTTAGTTTATCATATGCCCAAAGTATTGCTCAATGGTTTTCCTTTGGTGCTACGTTTAAATACATCAACTCAAAAATTTGGCATACAAACAGTCACGCTATTGCTGCTG
This sequence comes from bacterium, assembly GCA_963693055.1. Classification (GTDB taxonomy): domain Bacteria; phylum Zhuqueibacterota; class Zhuqueibacteria; order Residuimicrobiales; family Krinioviventaceae. The sequence goes on along the minus strand of OY843751.1, from coordinate 348,701 downwards.
ATTTGGGCGTTCTTGTGCAAACCCCGTTCTTTTCACCTAACAGCAAGAATAAAGATGGTCTTCGTATTGGTATGAGCATATCAAATTATGGCTCAAAGATGGAATACGATGGTGATGATTTGCTGATTCCGGTAGACATTGACGTAGATGCTAACGGTAATTATCAAAATCTTCAGGGAAAATATAAAATGTCTGAATGGGAATTACCACTCATTTTCCGGGTTGGTATTGCCGTTACTCCTATCTCTTTGGGAAACCAAAAATTAGTCCTGGAGGCTGACGCCCTGCATCCAAACAACATGGGTGAATCCATTAATGCTGGTGCAGAATACAAATTTTTTGCCCCGGGATATGGAGATTTCTCTCTACGGGCAGGCTACAAAGCCCTGTTTTTAGAAAAATCTAACTATGGGCCCACTTTTGGAGCTGGTTTAAATTATCATCTTTCTCCAAATCTGTCAATCAATATTGATTATGCCTATCGTACGCTTGGAGTTTTGGGCAACATTCATTGCAGCAGTTTTGGTGTGCAATTTTAATAACCATCCAATAATTGATTACTCTTGTAACAAGAGTTAATAATAGATATAGGAGGCACAATGAAATATAGGTTTTTAATTCTGTTTGTGGCGATAGTTAGCTTTGGAATCGTTGCGTGTGATTTTAATAGCCATACTGAGCCAGAATTGAATTACAACAAGGCAAAAATTTTAGGAGATGAAATATATATCAACCAATCGGATGATAAGCCTCATGGAGTTGACTCTCTGTATATTAATGAAGGCGATACATTGTTGCTTAAACTTACTACCCGACTATTGGAAGACCCTGAATATCAGTGGACAATTGAAGATAATAGTGTTTTCGAGATACTCCCCATTGCTGATGATCCAAACTCGTTTTATGCTGTTGCCAAATCTGACAGCGGAACAACAACAAGCTTTACATTAAAAGACAACATTAATGAGGCAGAAAAAGAAATGCAGGTTGTAGTAACCAAATTTTGGGCGGATCCCGATATATTCATATTACTTGGAAGGTTCGGCGGTCACTGTTACTACATCTCTCGTTCAAAAATTACCTGGCCAGAGGCTAATTACAACTGTGATCTTGCCGGCGGATATTTACCTTGCATTGCTACTCAGGAAGAGCACTCTTTTCTCTTTAATGCAATGATGGAGCTGGATATGGGTGAAACATGGATCGGTATCCGTTATGAACCTACAGGTGATGGAGGTTTTACTCTTCTTAACTGGATAAATGGAGATGGATTAACCTTTGAATATTTTGAAAATAAAGACGGTGTTGATGGTTTTAATGCAAGATACTTTTTCGCAATGTTAACAACCGAAGGCGGTCTTTGGAACAACTATGCGGTTGCTGACCGGTATAACTACTTTTTGGAACTTGAATAAATGCACCGCTACTCAAATAAATTAAACTAAATAAATGTCCGATCTTTTTTAGATCGGACATTTAAATCAATCATTACAATTATTAAAATGTTGGTTAATTACCATGAAGTATAAAATTTTAATATTGATATTTTTACTTTTTTCTTGCAGCACCAAAACACCAAAAGAGCCTCAGGAAAAAATCCTCGTAGACATTGACGGCAAGGCAACTATTAGTGTTAACGAATTTATTCGGCGCGCCGAATATGTACCAAGACCAGACTATTGCAAAGCCAATACATATATTCACAAAAAAATCATATTAAACTCACTCATTGCGGAAAAAATACTGGCAATTGAAGCTGAAAGTGATTCCCCCTTGCTGGAAAACATAGAGTTTCAAAACTATATCAAAGGACATAAAGAACAGGCAATGCGTCAGTATATGCATCATGTTGAAGCTACAGATAAAGTTGTTTTAGACAATACTGAACTAACAAATGCATATAAATTTGCAGGTCGGGAATATGATGTTGCTTATTTCACAATTACTGACAGTACCGTTGCAGAAAAAGCACATGATGAATTGGTACAAAATCCTCAAAAATTTGATGAATTTTATTTTCAAATGACGGGCGAAAAAAATGCACCAACTCGTAAAGTTCAATGGAACAGTGATGAACACATAAAACTGCATCAAACTTTATTTTCACAAAACCTTACCAAAGATCAAGTGCTGTCTCCAATCAAATTTGATGAAAACGGTTATCTTTTTATCAAAATACTTGGCTGGACTGATACCAAAGTCATTACAGAAAAACAGCAGAGAGAAAGACTAGATCAGATAACCGAAAAACTAACAGAGATTAAAGCAAGTGTCATTTGGGAAAATCGTGTTTCTGAAATTATGCGTGGTAAACGTATGGATTTTAATAAAGACGTTTTCAATAGAATGGCAGATATATTATATGCTTCATATTTCCCAACATCAGAAGAAAAAAAGGACATTGCCATAAATCAATTATGGCAACAGGAAGATGAACAGAATCCAAAATCTTTACAAGAAATGTCCAATGAGGCATTTTTACAAGAGGTCTTTTTCACAATTGATGGCAACGTGTGGACAGTTGATGATTTTCGAAATGCACTCATGTTTCACCCACTTGTTTTCCGAACCAATAAAGTAAATCCCAATGAATTCCCAAAACAGTTACGTCTCGCTATTGCAGATCTTGTTCGAGATCATTTCATAACCCAACAAGCTTATAAAGCAGGTTATGACAAAGTCAATATTGTTGAGAGAAATGTCAACATGTGGAAGGATACTTTTTTTGCATTAAATAAAAAACACCAATTTTTAGATTCTGTTCAAGAGAACAGAGATTTTGCAAAAAATTATCATGAAATATTGAACGAAACCTTGAATCCATACATCAACAAACTACAGGAAAAATATTACCAAAAGGTCAAACTAGATTTCAAGACATTTGAAGATATCTCTCTTTCTTCTATAGATTTATTGGTAATGCACCAAGACCAACCCTATAAATATGTTGTACCATTTTTTCCAATAATCACTAACGACCATTTGATAGAATACATAGATAAAATTCATTAAAAATACAAAGGAGGTGATACAAGAGACCACTCATCTTTACATAATAATATTAAAAGGAGGTGATAAGAAAAGCGATTGATCAATTCGGAAAATTCAAAACCGGATATAGATCAAGAAAAAGTATCTTTTGTTTTGAAATGTGATAAAATCGAATAATTCGAAAGAAACGCAGATCAATTCATAATTACTACTCATTTGCTACGTTAGGAGAAATGAAAACATGTTTAAAACAAAACTACTAGTACTTTGTGGACTCGTCTTTACATTCTTTATGTTTGGATCATTGTCCGCCAAAGAATCAAAAACTACCACAAACACTGTCGATGCTGTCAAAGTATGGGCAAATGAAATGATGGATCCTGATCCGGAAAAGCTCAATACCAATAATGGTAATCCGGTTCGTTACGGAACCAAAACTGAACCCGGTTCTGAAAATATTGTTCGCTGGTGCGTTCAAAATGCAGAAGACTGGATGTTGATCAACTCTGACGATCCTGCAAGTGGTCCTTATTCCATGACCATTAGTATTGGTGGAGAACGCATTCCGTCTGACAATTGCTGGCTTGATTTACGCCGCGAAGATGCTCCTGTTGCGGGATATAATGTACCGTTTGATGCCAGTGGTACAGACCGGGTTACTTTTTGGATCAAAGCTGAACCCGGCACAGCTCCACTGTGGTTCCTGATACAGGGTTTTCAACCAGATTATGATGGTACCACCTACTCTGGCGACAAACAGGAAACTGTTAATGCGTTTATCGATGGTGAAACCATAATCGTTAAAGATGGTAATGGTGGTTTAAAAGTATTGCGTGACAATCATTTTAACGGTGAATGGCAATTTGTTAGTTTGCCATGGGAATTCTTAACCATGAGCGATTCGGCTGCTGTTGCTGAATTGCTGCCCTGGAGTTTGGCATGGGAAGGCTCATCTGCAGATTCTCGCGATGATGTTGCTTTTAGAGTTGATCAAGTACGTACCGTTAAATGGTTCACCAAACCTGCAAGTGAATTCCTCAAAGATCAATATTGGGAATCTGCTGACAACCTGTGGGGCCCTTATGGGATCAATCCTGAACGGGCTACATGGGAAATTGATGAAATTATGTTTGACACTTTTAATACTGATGAAATTGATGACTGCTTGACACCTGAAGTTGATGTATGGGCAAATGAAATGATGGATCCTGATCCGGAAAAGCTCAATACCAACAATGGCAATCCGGTTCGTTACGGAACCAAAACTGAACCCGGTTCTGAAAATATTGTTCGCTGGTGCGTTCAAAATGCAGAAGACTGGATGTTGATCAACTCTGACGATCCTGCAAGTGGTCCTTATTCCATGACCATTAGTATTGGTGGAGAACGCATTCCGTCTGACAATTGCTGGCTTGATTTACGCCGCGAAGATGCTCCTGTTGCGGGATATAATGTACCGTTTGATGCCAGTAATACTGACCGGGTTACTTTTTGGATCAAAGCTGAACCCGGCACAGCTCCACTGTGGTTCCTGATACAGGGTTTTCAACCAGATTATGATGGCACCACCTACTCTGGCGACAAACAGGAAACTGTTAATGCGTTTATCGATGGTGAAACCATAATCGTTAAAGATGGTAATGGTGGTTTAAAAGTATTGCGTGACAATCATTTTAACGGTGAATGGCAATTTGTTAGTTTGCCATGGGAATTCTTAACCATGAGCGATTCGGCTGCTGTTGCTGAATTGCTGCCCTGGAGTTTGGCATGGGAAGGCTCATCTGCAGATTCTCGCGATGATGTTGCTTTTAGAGTTGATCAGGTACGTACCGTTAAATGGTTCACCAAACCTGCAAGTGAATCCCTCAAAGATCAATATTGGGAATCTGCTGACAACCTGTGGGGTCCTTATGGGATCAATCCTGAACGGGCTACATGGGAACTTGATGAAATTAAATTCCAAAAATCTAATTCTTGTGAATCATATCCTGCAGAAATTGCGGTATGGGACAACGCAATGATGGATCCTGATCCGGAAAAACTCAATACCAACAATGGTAATCCGGTTCGTTACGGAACCAAAACTGAACCCGGCTGTGAAACGATTGTTCGCTGGTGTGTTCAAAATGCAGAAGACTGGATGTTAATCAACTCTGACAATCCTGCAAGTGGTCCTTATTCCATGACCATTAGTATTGGTGGAGAACGCATTCCGTCTGACAATTGCTGGTTGGATTTACGCCGCGAAGATGCTCCTGTAGCGGGTTACAACGTTCCTTTTGACGCCAGTGAAACTGATCGGGTAAGTTTCTGGATCAAAGCTGAACCAGGTACAGCTCCACTGTGGTTCCTGGTACAGGGTTTTCAACCAGATTATGATGGTACCACCTACTCTGGCGACAAACAGGAAACTGTTAATGCGTTTATCGATGGTGAAACCGTAATTGATATTAATGAATTAGGTGAATTGGCAGTCGTAAGAGACAGACACTTTACCGGCGAATGGCAATATGTTAGTTTGCCATGGAAATTCCTGACAATGTCAGACTCTGCTGCTGTTGATGCAATCCTGCCATGGAGTTTAGCATGGGAAGGCTCATCTGCTGATAGTCGTGAAGATGTGGCTTTCAGAACTTCTGAGGTTCGTACCCTTAAATGGTTCACCAAACCTGCAAGTGAATCCCTCAAAGATCAATATTGGGAATCTGCTGACAACCTGTGGGGTCCTTATGGGATCAATCCTGAACGGGCTACATGGGAAATTGATGCAGTATATTTCACATCCGGTTTCAAACCACGTGAAGGCTTTACAACCGGTATTGAAGATTTGGATAAAGAAAGAATTCCTGCTTCTTATACGCTTTATAATGCATATCCAAATCCATTTAATCCCAGCACCACAATTCGCTACACAATCCCGGTATCTAACATGGTATCTGTTGATATTTATAATGTTATGGGTCAAAAAATCCGTACGCTGGTTAATGAATATAAAACAGCCGGTACCTATGATATGGTATGGGATGGTCTTAACGATGCTGGTAACAACATTTCCTCCGGAATTTATTTTGTCAAAATGCAAGCAAGCCATTTTAATTCAGTACAAAAGGTTACTTTGATTAAATAAATTCATTGTTAAATTAAGCTTTACAATAAACGAGGAGCAAAAAATTGCTCCTCGTTTAAATATTAAAAATCAAAACCTAATGAGTCACATGTTCCAGTCATTAGGTTTTAATACAAAGGATGATACTTGAAAAAACAACATGAATGGATAAAAGGACGAACTCCAATGTTGTTTCTTTAATTATTATCTTTTGCGTTTTATAAAAGGATGTTTTGAAAAGTAAAAAAAGTGTCAAACTATTTTCTGGCCCTAATAAAGAGCCACTGATTCTTGTATAATATGAATGAAACAAGCTGCTTAATATAAAATTAAAAGCATTGCATCGCAACGCTTACATGAATATTCGACTGAATGGCATATCAAGTAGTAAGAGGTTACGGAGATGATTAAGAAAAAGTGTTTTGGATTTATCCCAACTAAAGGCGAAACGGTAGATGAACAATTCAAGAACTGCCTGTTACAATTAGAAAAAACTTTAAAATCGTTATATTTAGATAATAGCGACATTCTCAAACAAACGATATTCGTTAATGCAGAAAATAATACCAGTTATCTTGAAATAAAAAAACAACTGGCAAAAATTTTAGACACAAATTTCAATTCTTCCACACCCCCGACCAGTTTTGTAGGTCAACCGCCAGAAGAAAATAAACATTTAGCATTAGAAATTATTGTTGCTGAAAAAGCTGATGGCTATCAGATCCTGCAAAAAAAAGTTAAAAATATAAAGTATGTGGTCGTCCAGAATACTGACATGAAAGAAGTTTATGCAACCGGACTGACAATGTCTGATCTGAACAGTGGAATTTCAGAGCAATCCCAAAACGCGTTTAATAAAATGGAATTAATTTTACAAAACGAGGGATTGGATTTTAGCAACATTGTTCGCCAATGGAATTACATAGAAAAAATTCTAGATGTTAAAACCAGCGACCAGAAAATAGAACAAAATTATCAAATATTTAATAACGTCAGATCTACTTTTTATGCTAAAAGCTCTTTTAATAACGGGTATCCTGCAGCAACCGGAATAGGTATGAATGTTGGTGGAGTTATCCTCGATTTTATTGCAATCTCTTTTGCAAAAAACATTTCAATCCATCCTATAAAAAATCCAAACCAGATAGACGCGCACCAGTATTCAGAAAACGTTCTGGTAGGTAAAAATGCTGCAAATAAAACCCGTCCAAAATTTGAACGTGCAAAAGTAGTGTCTAACGAGTCTGTAAATCAAATTTTCATTTCAGGTACAGCAGCAATAATAGGTCAATATACAATCCAAGAAAACACTGTTTCTGATCAAACAATTGCTACTTTGCAAAATATAAACAAACTGATTTCAATTGATAATCTAAAAGCACACGGTGTTTCAATTCGCGATAGTTTAAAAGGACCCTCATATTTAAGGGTTTATGTTAAAAACAAGAGTGATATTCCTTTAGTAAAAAATATATGTAACAAATATTATAAAGAAATCCCTGCATTGTTTCTTGTATCTGATATTTGCCGTAATAATTTGACTGTAGAAATTGAAGGAATAGCAGATTTTTAACAAGTACACAGTCAATTTTAAACTTGGAGGTATTGAGTTTTGAAGTTAACTAAATCCAAAAAGATCATTTTATGTATATTTACATGCACTATTTTATTCATGTCTCAATTATTTTACTGTCAAAACAGCAATAATAAGGTTATAGAAAATTGGCAGAAAAATAAAAATTTAAAGGGTAATCTTTATATTTCCTATCCTGCAAATAACACTGTATTTCCTCCTGAAATTGTAGCACCTACCTTTCTGTGGAAAGATGAGATAGAGCAAGCAGATAAATGGCTGGTTTCAATAAACTTGAATGAACAATCAATCAATATATTTACAGAGCAGCAGCAATGGCGGCCAGACTCAGTACAGTGGGAACAGATCAAATCCCAATCAATTGAGCAGAATCTTCAGGTAGCCATTCTAGGAATAAATGGATCATCCATCGTATCCGGTTCCAGTGTTGTCATCAGCACATCAAAAGATTCTGTAAATGCGGCAATATTTTATCGTGACGTGCCATTACCTTTTAAACATGCGCTCAAAAATCTGAATTCCATCAGATACCGGCTGGGCGATATCTCTCAAGATGGCGAATCTAAAGTACTGTTAGAAAATCTGCCAATTTGCGGTAATTGTCACTCTTTTACACGTGATGGAGAGACAATGGCTATGGATGTGGATTATGCCAATGACAAGGGATCTTATGTTATATCCGAGATTGAAAAAGTAACTCCATTAACGTTAGATAAAATAATTACCTGGAGTGATTACAAACGAGATGACGGAGAAACAACTTTTGGATTATTATCACAAATTTCTCCAGATGGGCGTTATGTAGCTAGTACCGTTAAAGACCGTTCCATTTTTGTAGCCAAAGATGATCTGGCATTTTCACAACTGTTTTTCCCAATCAAAGGAAGAATTGTAATATATGATCGACAAACACAAAAATATTTCCCTCTGCCCGGTGCCAGTAATCCACAGTATTGTCAGTCAAATCCTGTCTGGTCTCCTGATGGCAAGCACCTTATTTTTGCACGGGCAAAAGCATATCGTTCAGAAAAAATTGAACAGTACAAAACAGCTGTAATACCAACAGAAGCTGCTGAAGAATTTATAAGCGGAGAAAAAGAGTTTAAATTTGATCTTTATAAAATCCCATTCAATAATGGAAAAGGTGGCAAAGCAATACCTATTAAAGGTGCCTCAAACAATAACAAGAGTAATTTTTTTGCTAAACCTTCTCCCAACGGAAAATGGATTGTATTTTCGCAAGCGGAAAACTTTATGCTGCTTCAACCAGACAGTAAATTAATGATAATGCCGGCTAAAGGCGGAGAACCCAGAGAGATGATTTGTAATAATACAACCATGAATTCCTGGCACTCTTGGTCACCAAATGGTAAATGGTTAGTATTTGCTTCCAAAGAAAGAGGCCCTTACACCCAACTCTATCTTACTCATATAGATGAAAACGGCAATGACACACCTGCGGTACTATTGGAAAATTTAATTTTAGAAAATCGTGCTATCAATATACCAGAATTTGTTAATAGAAAAAGTGAATCCTGGGACAAAATGGTAGATATTTTTTCTGATAGCAGTAATTATCCCTTACGTGTTGGACACGTTGCTCTTTATTATGGCAAATATGACGAAGCGATCAAATCATATACCGATGCAATAAACCAAAATCCTCAAGATTACGGCAATTGGTATTCCAGGTCAGTTGCTTATAAAAGAGCTGGAAAAATGCTTGATGCCATTGATGATTTAAATAAAACATTAAAATTGAATCCCGAATTTACAGATGTCTATAAAGATTTGGCAGAAATCTATATACAAATGAAAAACTTTAAAGGCGCTGAAGAGTATTTTAATAAAGCATTAAAAATTGACCCTAAAAATTCATATATCTGGTCTGCAATTGGTGTCAGCTATGCCATGCGTAAACAATATGAAACCTCGATAGAATACTTTGATAAAGCAATAAAGTTTGAACCAGATAGTGCAGCATATTGGACAAATCGTGCGATATCTAAAAGATATCTAGGAAAACTTGACGCTGCAGTGGGTGATTTGAACAAAGCGCTGCAACTGAATCCCAAATTCTTACTCGCCAACCAGCACCTGGGTGATATTAATATGCAGACCGGCAAATTCGCCGATGCAGCCAAAGCATATACCCGGGCAATTGACGCCAAACCAGGTAACGCTGTTCTTTACCATATGCGAGGCGACGCTTATCTGAGATCAGAAAACTATCAACTGGCCATTAATGATTACGATCAAAGCCTGATGCTAAACCCGAAAAATATTGATATCTATCTGGCAAGAGGCGTTTCGAAAATGAATATTCAAGACTATACTAACGCAGTAACAGATTTCGATAAATGCATTCAGCTTAATCCCAAAGATATTGAGGCATACTATAATCGGGCTGAGGCAAAATATCAGATGGAACAGTATATAGAATCACTCAAAAATTATAATATTGTTCTTGAATTAAATCCTAAATTTGCAGCGGCATTTTACAAAAGAGGGCTTGTTCATTTCAAAATTGGAAATAACAAGGAAGGTTGTTCAGATTTACAAACTGCTCTGGATCTTGGTTATAAATATGCACAATCTGCTATTAATGAATATTGTAAATAATATATTATCAAGTTTTGTGGGATGGTATATATCAAGATCAGGACAAATTGAAAGATTCACTTAAATCCTGGTCTTGATTTAACCTTGAATTCAATTTAGAGTTCTGGTTGATATTGATAACTATTTGCTTAACTTACAAGAGCGTGATTATACGTAAAACATAAAAAACCAACGCCCTGTTAAAACAAAGCTTTATTCAAAAAAATATGACATTTTAAATTAATATAGTTAACAGCATATTTTCGATGTGGATCTAAAAAAAAAGGGAAATTATGAAACTGCTCCAAAATTTGATACTCGTAAATGCTCAGCAAAACAAAACAGGATTAATAAAGACAACTCTTTCAATGCTTAAAAAAATGATATTATTTTCAAGTATAATCATTTTGACCGGCTGTTCACAAAACAGACCAGAGATTGACAAGAAATTTCATTGGGATGATGACGGCATGCTTGTGATTGACGGAAAGCGTACCTTTATTATCGGTTCTTATCATCTTCCCAAAGGCGACGATCCATATGGTAAAATCGCAAAAAAAGGTTATAATTATGTACGCGCTAATGCTTCTCAGGAAGCCCTTGACGCTGCCAAAGATAATAATCTGAAAACATGGCTCTCTACCGGTTGTATTCGTAATGAGCATCGTGAAGATGATCAAAACCGAATTGCAGAATTGGTTAATAAATATAAAACACATCCTGCACTGTTATGCTGGGAAATTGCTGATGAGCCGGCCTGGACCTGGAATTCTGCTGAACCTAGAATAGAAGCAGATTTAATGATAGAAACCTATCAATTCATCAAACAAAATGATCCTGAACATTTGATATATACAAATCATGCCCCTACAAATTTGGTATCAACCATGCAAAAATACAATGATGCAACAGATGTTGTTGCCTGCGACATTTATCCGGTTATTCCACATGGAATCACACCTACTTATGCCCTATTTCCGGATGGTTTGCAAGGAGATTTATTAAATCCTTATATCAGCCAGGTTGGCGAATATGTAGATAAAATGCTACAGGTCACAAATCAGAACAAACCGCTTTTTATGGTATTACAGGGTTTTGCCTGGGAAATGTTGAAAAAAGAACCTGAACGAAATTCCGCCATGATACAATATCCAACCTTTGAAGAATCACGCTTTATGGCATATAATGCTATAATTCACGGAGCGGTTGGTATCAACTATTGGGGAACCCATTATACCCCCGAGCCTTCTCCCTTTATGGAGGCTCTTGACAACCTTACACAAGAACTTGCAGAAATGCAAAACATTCTGTCAGCCCGTTCATTTGAGCTTGATATCAAAAAAGAGTATCATGAAATTGGCTATTCGGTAGATACAGGTGTTGAAATTCTTGCCAAAAAAGTCAATAATAAAACCTATTTACTGACTGTCAACTCGCATAGAAAACCCGTCCGGGTGAGCCTTGCAGGATTAAAAGAGTATAACAATGCAATCGTCTTAAAAGAAGGACGTTCTCTGTCGATTAATGAGGGCATACTGTTGGATGATTATAAACCTTTTGATGTACATGTGTATGAATTGCAATAACGATAAATAACAAAAAGTATTTATATAACAAACAAGTAACTGTTAAATACAATAATTCAAGACAAAGGAGCCATATCTACATGATGAACCGAAAAATCCTCAAAACGATTATAATGCTATTTCTGGTTTCATTCCTTTTTACTATAAAAATATTTGCCGGTAATGTTGATTGTATATGGACATATAAATCACCAGATATTAATTTTGATGCGTCTGCGGCTATTGGAGATGTTGACCGTGATGGTAATTTGGATATAGTCGTAGCAAGCTTGACCGGAGATGTAATAGCTCTTGACGGCTATGGACGCGAAATCTGGAAAACCGTTATGGGTAAAAGAATCACCATTGCACCTACCCTAGTGGACGTTACGGGTGATACAGGCCTGGAAGTGCTGGTATTAACCCATGAAGGCAGACTCTGCTGCCTGAACAGCCTGACCGGTGAACTGGTTTGGGAAAACAATATGCTTAGTACAATTAAATGGGCATGCATGACTGTGGTCGCGTCAGATCTGGATCAGGATGGTAAAATAGAAATCATAACCGCTGACGAAAAAGGAACACTTTTATGTCTTGACGGCAACGGTCAAGTAATTTGGAAGTATGTTGAATCGGAAGGTATTGGAGCTGCTCCCGCAGTTGGCGATATCGATAGTGATGGAAAGGCCGAGATTATTATTGCTTCAGAAGATACCCCCCTAATCTGCCTTGACTATAAGGGAAACGTAATATGGCGATTTAAACCTGAAGGAGATATCCTCAATTCTGGCCGAAAAAGCGAAGTATCAGCACCCGTTATATGGGACATTGACGGAGACAAGAAGGCAGAAATCCTTACAGGAATGGGATATAATCTTGCTGCTGTAAATAACAAAGGCAAGCTTTTATGGTCATATCCTATGAAAAACAGAATAGACAGTTCAATATCTGTTGCTGATGCCGACAAAGACGGAGATATCGAAATTTACGCGGGTGATTTATCCGGAAACTTTATATGCGTAACCCAAGATGGTAAATTAAAATGGTCAGATAAACTGGAACGTCGGGCCCGGCGCTCACCGGCAATTGCAGACATTGACGGTGATGGAAGTATTGAAGTCATTGTTGCCGGCTATGGCAGTAAAATGAATATCTATAGTTGCTCCGGTGAACCGGAAAATGAGCTTTTATTAAAAGGTGGTACAAATGCCGCTGCTGTGGTTGCAGACCTTTGGGGAGACGGCGGATTATGTATTGTGGTTCCGGTAATTAATGGTAATCTTGTAGCGTATCGATGGGAGCCGGTTATTAGTGATCCTCAGGTACTTTGGGCGGAATATCGTGCATGGGCATCCAGATCCGCAGGAGAATTTTGCCAGAATACACGTAAAAACAGTAAAAAAGCTCGTCCTGTAAAAATGACAGATACTGAAAAACAAAAATTTGCAGATGATTTATCACATCTTTTAAAAATAGAGGATGAAATAAATCAACTATTACCCAAATTGCCTGATAGCCGGGGAATAACAGAACGCGTATATTACTTGAGTGCGGCTATTGAAAAATCTAAAAAATTGGTCAAAAATGTTTCCAAGCTGGAACCAATCAAAAGACGTGAATTGAGAGATAATTTATCTGACTGGACTAGAGAATTTGAAAATCAGTTAACAATAATAAATCTTGTTGCCGAAAAAAATGAAATTCTGGGTGCCTATACAGCTAATCCATGGACACCCTTTGTTGGAATGGATGAACTTGCTAAAGGCCAAACAGCAAAATCACCCCTGTCTGTTGAAGCGTTCCAGGGAGAATTTGAATCAGCCGCAGTAAATTTGTTTAATTTCAGCGGTAGCGCGCGTACACTTCGTGTCATGTTTGATGAATTTTCTGCGCCTGCAGGATCAGATGCCGTTTCAACTGACGATGTATTTACATTGCGGGAAGTTGTTAGCGTACCCACACAGGATTCTGACCTTTCTGCTGACCCGCTTCCCGAGTTGAACACGGGTAACCTGCTTGTGGTTCCCGCCTGGGATGCAAGACAGCTTTGGATCACCGTCAATACAGCAAAACTCACACCCGGTACCTGGAAAGCTAAAATACATCTGAAAAGCCTTGACGTTCAATTTGTTGAAACCACAGTTGAATTGAACATCAAAATTTGGGATGCTCCCCTGCCCAAAGAAAAACCTTTGCATTTGTGTAACTGGAGTAGAACCGAGTACCCGAAAGGCACTTTTGAAGACCAGCTGGCACATGGTGTTGACCTTTTTCCACGAACGGTTCCTGCAACAGCAACATTTGACGAGTCGGGAGAAATTACAAATATTGATTATACTGAACATGATAAATTCATGGCCAAACATGCGCCACATGGTATAACTCTTTTTCACAGCTTTGTAAAACTGAATGGTCCATCCCCTGCTTTTTCTGATCCATGGCTAAAAGCGTATAAAAGCTTTATTCCCCAATGGATTGAACATTTAAAAGGCTTGGGTTATGGTTATGATAAAATTGTCTTTTATCCCCAGGACGAACCGGGACTTGAGCATGGTAAAAATGTTGCCAACTTTTTAAAATGGGCAAAACTGGTCCGTAGTATTGACAAAAACATCCTGATTTATGCCAATCCTGTTCAGCATATTACCATGGAACAAATCAAAGAAATTGCTCCATATGTTGATATCTGGGCACCTTTATCAACAATGACGTTCCCAAAAGAACAATTGGATTTTATTCACTCTACCAACAAACAATTCTGGAATTATAATTGTTCAGACAATGGTAAAAAATTATCCCCGTTGAATTATTATCGCGGACAAGCCTGGATGTGTTGGAAATTTGGACATACCGGTATTGGATTTTGGACCTATTTTTCCACACCCAAGACCTGGTTTCAACCGGAAGCAGGTTTTGAATACGATATGGTTTATGATGGCAAAGGCGTTGTTACCAGTAAACGCTGGGAAGCTGTTCGTGATGGTGTAGAAGATTATTCACTATTATATGCGCTCAGAATGGCAACAGAGTCCGCAGAACAAAAAAATGCTCCCAAAGAGTTGATTGAAAAAGCCCGTCACGTATATATTGATAAAGCTGCGGTCATTGCGGATTTTTATAAAAAACATAAAAATAATATTATTATTGATGGATACGATGATGATGCAAAATGGAAGGAAATTATAAACATCCGCAGAGATATAGCAGAATTGCTCTCTGAGCTGTTGGATTAACTTTGCCTAAACTCATTAGACCGGTAAAAATCTCAAACAAATAGTAACAATTTGCCAAGCATATATATTTGAGACACACAATAGCCGGGTCTGTATTTTACAGACTAGTGTTTCAAAAGCCCCTGATAATGACAGGGGCTTTTATTTATTTACGTTTAGGAAATATTTCCGGTAGAGTATTGCGAAGCATTCCATACAATCCTGTGTCGGCCAGTTATCATCAATTCTTCAGCCAACTCCTCCATTAACTGGCCGGCAATATTATACACTGATATTTTCACATGACATGCTTTGGGTAAATCAAATATAATATAGGTTTCAGGATTAAAGGGATTTGGATAATTCGGCAACAATGCAAACTTTTCAGGCAACTCTTTTCTCAGATTAGATGTAATATCTGTATCAATCCGGGTTATCATTTCATCAACAATGGAAAGTCCATTCACCATGTATACGTTTGGTGAGCCTTCCTCAAAAACAACATTGGCTATAAACTCCTGATTGTCAGATTTGGACCATACGCAAAACCTCAACTTATCTCCAACGGTAAATCCATCAGGGATTTATCTCTGTAACGCTTTAACAGACCATTCATTTTGCTATCCCTTAAAATTTTTATGAATAATCAAATATATGTTACATTAAAATTTTTCTTATTAAGACTGAAAGGAATAGCATTCCTGGTTGCATGAGGATAGAGTGTTTACTAAACCACGAGGATTACAAGAGGATTCTAGCGTTTTATATAGCAGTCTATTTAATTTAACAAACCAATAGTATTTTATATTCATCATTCGTAATGATTGTTATCAATTTCATTGGATAATATGTACAATAGGAATACTATCCCCCTGGTTTGCTACTTTTTCCCCACCCGGAGGTCCTGACCTCCGGGTGGGGAAATATTTACTCAAATTAATTGTCTTTTACACAACGAATGGAAAATCCATATTTTTTGTGAGCATAATCTTCCCGATATACTGTACTAAACAGATAACTCAACCTGCGATACCAAGCAGTATCACTTGCTGATTCAGAACTTGTCCAATACAATGCATTATTATAAAGTGTACTAAACTCACCATCTGTATAATTGCGAGATGCTGAACCCAGTGATGTAAATCCACTTTCATTTGTAGCACCTTTATTTGGACTTGTCCAAAATTCTGTACCCGTTTCTTTTAATTTCCCACCAACATCTGTCCCTCTATAGCCTGTTGCGTCAGCTTCGTTTTGACTCATCCCAAGAAACATTTCCAATTGTTTCCAATCATCATCTGTAGGAATATGCCATCCCTCAGGAGCAATTTCACGATTGTCAGTGACCACATACCAGTTATATAACAAACCATAAATAGCGATATTATCAATATTGTTTTCATAAATACAATAAGCACCATTACTTGTACTAATCCAATCAGAATTAGAGACCAAGTTGGGTATTGAATCTCCATTACGATAATGTGTAACCTTTAAATTTTCGACCATCCAACACTGAGTACCGATTTGAACAGCATTGTACGTATTTCCATCAATGTCAGTTACTGTACAACACGGGCAGGGAGGTTCTTCCATAATAATAGAGACTGTTATATAACTTCCCGGCTTGCCATCTAATCGAATAGAAAGCAAATTTTCTCCTGTTAATTCTATTTCTTTTTCTATCAAATCTGTATCTTTGGTAATATCGATTGGACAAATCAACGTATCATCATCCAATACCACAAAACAACTGGTAACCTGACTGTTCTTTTCATCTCCACCATTTTCTATAATCAAAAAATAGTTGTTTGGAGAACCAGGAGATTCTATCATTATCTCCTCAGTCTTAGGCTTTCCCCTTTCACGTGTATAAACTTGAGGGCCAAAGATTACTGTAACATTTTCACTTGTCGATTTAATCGAGTTTAACTCGATAGACTTTGAAACATCAACAGGACTTTCCTGAGTACAGGATAGAGAAATTAATAGTGCTAATGTTGCAAGGATCAATGTTGCCTTTTTCATACTTACCTCCCTTAATAACATTACAGTTTATTAATTATTTATTATGAGTGTTGAACATTCAATGCTAACGGCTTGAATTGTAGTGAACATACCTATCATACTGGTCCCTTCAATTTGCATTCCCAGCAAAGTGGTATGAAAATATTTACATCCGTTGACTATTATTTGTTGATTAATTATTATGTTGAAAAGAAATGTAAATAAGATGGAATTACAAATCCATGCATAATATACAGACACCTGTTGACAAAAAGTATCAGTAACAGCAATTGAATTGTTTCCCTTTCCCCACAAAACTGAAACAAACGCAAATAACGAGAATAATACTACAAAAACTACCCTTTTCACCCTAATAACAATACCCTACATATTGTGTAATTGCTTTAATATTCCCCGGAAAACATGTCCCCAAACATAGGCAATATTTTGAATTGGAATTAATTTAATATACGAAAAAGAAATTTTATTGCAAGAAGAATCAATAAAATCACATAAAATTTTTTCAATAATTCAATTAAAGTCCTGACCTCCGGGTGCCTGTTAAAAAACACTCTCCTTACCAAATTTTATTTGGTAAGGAGAATTGGCTCCAAGCTGTACTTGGAGAGAGTCAAGCAAAACACGAATTGTTAATTTTAAAATTTTTGCGAAGCAGAGCTTCGAGCCACAGTTCCGTCCCATCCGTCAGCTGACGGATGGGACGGAGAATTGATGATTTTTAAAATTTATGACATTTCCCAACAGTCTCTGAGAGGTGGATTTGCAGGTAATTCACCTTGAATTTAAAAATTCTGTTCAAGACAAATCCAGACAAATTGTTACTGATCTGACATTACTGTTGCTGATTGTTATATTTTTTGAGATTATATTAAATCATTCGATCGTATAATCAAGACTCTTTTGTATTAATTCTTCCCATGTAGCATTTTCACACCATTGGGGATCAATACCAATATTTATAAACGTTTGAATGATTATCTCTTTTAGTTTATTTCGTTCTATTTTAGAGTTTTCAAATTGAATGATCTCGACTCGATTTCCATCAAATATAAAATCCAATGTAGTACCATTACTATCCCAGGCATAATAATCATAATCTTTAACAATATCTGCTTCAAGATACTTTTCAGCCAGCTCTTTTGTTTCAAAAATCATAAGGTCAAAAGGTTCATATACAAAAATAGGTGGTTTCATTTGAAACTACTCCAAAACTTGAATAACAAACACTCTAATTAAAGTTTGATTTTATTTATTGAACAGTAAATTTCACCTCCCGGAGGTCCTGGGACCTCCGGGAGGTGGGTACTCTCGGGCCAATAATCACTCCCAATCTATATTATGTATAGTCTTTTCTTTTCCTTCACGAATATCATCAAATAACGTCATCATTTCAGTATTATCCAAAATGATCTGTTTTATTTCAATCTTTGTTGACATTTTTACAGGTATTGTTGTTTTTTTTCTTACAAAGATAAAAAGTGCATCATTTTCAAATTTATAACAGAATGGTTGTAATCCATTAAATACATACTCTTGAGTTTCATCAGGTTGAAAATCTTTATCAGGGGATTTTGATATAACAATAACCTGCCCACTTCCAGTTATACCCCAACTTTTCTTTTTTATATATATCTTTTCATTATAATATTGAGAATATAACTTAATTTTTTTTACTACAGGTTTACCAATTAAGGAAAGACTCGCTACGTTTGCACCAAAATAAACAAGAAAAATGAAAAGTGATATGATTAAAAGATATCTCGAAACTCTTTTATAATTAATATTCATGACCTTAACCCCCTCGAATCCTTATAGGGCTACCTTTTATTTGTCACCCGTATACTTTTAACGTAATACCCAAATTTTAAATCCCGTACTTTTTTAGCGTAGAAAGAGAAATAATAAACAAAATAATTGTTATTATGGTATAATCCCAGATTAAATCATCTCCCAGCTCATGGTTCTCTTTATATTTCATTAGCATTATTTCAAGCTTTTTATCCGGTCTTAACAATACATTTTTCCCCACCCGGAGGTCTGGAGCTCCGGGTGGGGGGAGTTCCCAAAATCTATTACTTTACCAGCAGTAGTTTTTCTTCACCGGCGGAGAGTTTAACAGGCAGCCCCTCACGCAATGCCTTGCCGGTAGTGGTTGTTTTGGATTTATTCGAGACGTCTTTAACCACATAGTCCGTGTCAGATTCTACCGTGAACCACTCGGGCAGGGTGTTCATGCGAGGCCAGTCGTATACAAAATCCATATACTCACGGTAACGGGGGATATCAAAAACCAACGTGCCGGACCAGTCCTTTTCCGCTTTTACAACAATGGCCAGGCCGTCCTCGGTTTCACTGGCACCGAGTTTCAGGCCCTGCCGCCAGGGACGTGCAATAACGCCGCGGGTATGCATAAGCGCATGCATCAGGGTGGTTCGCACACCATTGGATTGCAATTTCATGGTACCCCAGAGTTTTGCGGTTTGTAACGGTTCATTTGAATAAACCACATTGGCCGCCATCTCCTGGTCTACCCAGGCAAATCCCTCTGGCACCGGAAGCCGGTTGAGCATGTAAATGGCACCCTCAATAGAGTCTGCAAATCCGTCTATGCTCTCCCCTTCCCAGGGATAATTGGTATAAAAAGGTTTGGCCAGATTTTTCAATGTCTGTTCCATATGCGCGCGATACACCGGTTGTTTGGCCACCATGTCATAACACAAATAGCCTATATAATTGTATCCCCAGCCGTCGCTCAGGTGTGCATTGTCTTTTTGATCAAAGGTATTGTACATGATACCGTCTTCATTAATGCCGCTTTCCAAAATGGTATCCAGCATTTTTTTGATCAATGGTTGGTACACGCGGGCTTTATCCGGATTATGGACTGATTCCACGCCCAGCAGCAATCCGAGTCCGCCAATAATCTCGCAGCCGTGGTCACGCAAGCGATTGGGTACAAAATCGCCGGGCAGCAGATAATAGTCTGCCAGCCGCTCTGCCCATTCCAAATACTTTTCCTCACCGGTCATGGTATAGAGTCTTGCCAGCGCCTGAATCTGCTCTCCATTGACTTCAATGTTTTTTGAAGGAATCTTGCCATAATCGGTATCGTATTTGGCGTATTTCCAAATATCATCCTCAATGTCGCGCATACGATCAAACCACTCGTCCTTGCCGGTGATCTCTACAATAGCAATCAGTCCGTCTTTGACATATTCCGAGGCCTGGAACATCATCTCGTCATAATCTAATTCAATTTTCGTTTTTTTCTCATAATCATAGGGAACAGGTATACGGTCCAGCTCGTTACACAGCTTTTGTTCCGCATGGAGGATATCCCGCACCGGACCGTTAAGAGCGTCCTGGTCCACAATATACGCCGCCCAGGTCAAAAAGGGATAACAGTCCGCGGCGGTATCGCGATAGTTCCATTTGCCATCGGCTATATAGAGGCCGGTGCCTGGATCGATGCGTTCCAGCGCCACCTCGCGCAGCCAGCGATGTACCTTGCTGAGCGAGTAACCGGCAATCTCGGAAGATTGGCGGGCCGTTTCAAAATCATAGCTTTTACTGCATGAAAAAGCAAATACCAGTGTGAAAATTAATAAAATGTGCAGATACTTCATTTCCATCTCCTCCCGATCAGGTTATGTTATACAAGAATAGCAAATTGATGGCAATAAAGCAAGCGCAATATCTTTCAGGCTTGGCAAGATGTGGATTGGCGCATACTTGAAATGAACCACAGATGAACGCAAATATAACCATTTATCGGATCAGTCCCCGAGTTTTAGCGAGCCAGTAGAACGAAATTTATTTCGTTTGTCCGTCGCAGACGAATTTTTATCCCTTCGTGTCCTTCTTTTCTTCGTGGTTCAATTTTATACATATTATCGTTCCAAGGCCGGAGCCCTGGAACGAGGGTTCAAACCGCCAAGCGTAAAGTCGGTCCCTGAGTGTCCCGTCCGCCAGTTAGCGGATCGGGATGTATCGAAGGGCCGACGCAGTGTAAAAAGTACAAATATGGAACAAGATTTAAATATCGTAATAATAAAATGAACCACAGATGAACGCAGATTAAACCACTTTACGGATTGTGACGGTGAGCATCTCTTTCATGATAAAAATATTGCATACCTGACGGCATGCGAATACATTTTTTTTTAATTTTCTACAAATATTTTATCCCTAACGGGATAATTGCAATACGACCTATTTACGAATTTGTGAGTGCCGATTTAGCATTTATAGGCCCCGTCAGGGGCCAAATATTTGTAGCATCCGGTCTCCAAACCTTTCGCGTCCCATAGGGACGCAATCTGGGATTATGAACAAGATTTTAGATTTTTGACCTCGAGTAAAAAATAAATTCTTTTACTACAGGGCCGGAGCCTTGGAACAAGGATTAAACATAATGCCTTTTCATAATCTAATTGCTGGTTATAAATTTCTTGTACAATGCGTCAATGCGAGCCGGTGTTGGCAAGGTGCTATTAAAAATTACAACCTGGTTCTTGAATGTAACGGATTTGCCTTTTTCAAGAACAAAATTAAATTGCTCAGCGCCATTTGTATAAATGTTGCTGCCCATGGGATTCACACCATACAATCCATAATCCCGGGCCATCCAATGCGGGGGATAGTTGATATTGTTGGGATGAGCAAAGATACAGATGGATATACTGTCATTCTCTACATAACCAGAAAGCCGCATCCACTTGGCGCGTTTGCCCCAAACCTCCGGATACCCCTGCAATCCATTGCTGTTCAAATACTGTCCGGTCACGCCTTTTTTATCCACGACCGCGCTATCCGCCGGCTGCAGGTTCTTGTCAAAAAGAAGTGTGGGACTATTAGAGGGGATCTCTAACTCGCGTCTTACCCGCATGGCAAAGGTGCCCTGTTTGGAATCCTGAAACAGCACATCGCCATTGGGAGCGGTAAGGGTGGTCAAATGCGTTATGATGCGCGTGTTTTCATCTCCATTGAACGTATAACGTGTTTGCTCATCAATAAAATGCTCTCCCGCGTCACTGATCCATTTCTTTGTCACCTCCAGTGTTCCGGCATCTCCGGATTCTATCGTTAAAAATTTCACATGATGGATCTTGCCGTATAGCGCACCGGGCTTTTTGGGTATGACCCCGCTGTTCCAAAAATCCACACCGTTCACATCACCATGATTGAACCACAATCCGTAATGATGGGGATGGTCCATGCGCTCACCGGGATTGGTTGCCAAAGGATACCCACGGGTTATGCGTATTCCGCTCGCGGTCAGCAGCGGAAACAGAACCGGCTTTTTCAATATCGTGTCCGCATACATGTAGGAAGTAAAATATTTTCCGTCGATGAAAATATCCAGCTTGTTCTGAGATTCATTTTGCACCAGGGAAACATGTTCCGATTTTGCGTTTGGAGAGGATTGGCAGGAAACAAGGACGAACAGGATTGATAAAATCAAGCAAAGATTGGCTATTGTCTTTTTCATCAAAATTCACTCCCGATTTTGGATTACTACAAATTGCCAGTTATTAACTGTTCTTGAACCGTTCATACCAGAATAAACAGAAAACACCTATACGGTATTCTCAAATTAACAATTTGTATTTAGGAATCAATAAAAATCTCGGAAATGACTAGCTGCTCTACTCCCCCGCGCTGAAGGGTCCCGGCAGGCCATAGACTGACCGTACTTTATCCATTACACCGGGTGTCAAAAATCGCTCATAAAGGATTTCCGTTTTGGCCTCAAACTCGACAATAGACCGGTCAGTAAAAGCATAAGCAAGATAAAACGCGTTCACCAGAACCGTCTCGTAATTTTCTCCATACAGCCGTGTGGGATACAGTTCATACATATTTTCAAATCCACCCAAAAAACTATAGACTTTCAAGTCCTTTTGCACCTGAGCTTTGCAGGCCTTGTCAATACATATCACATCCGGGGACCATAATGCCAACTGTTCGATATTGATGTTGACGGGATTGGTGGATTTTGCCTGCAAGCCGCTCGCAACATTTTCAATGCCCAGCAATTGAAACGGCGTAAAAGCGGCTTGTGTGGAGGTAATGCCCTGCCGGCCCTTGAATATCAATCCGCCAATGTAAGCGGATACATCCTTTAACTGATTTTGCTCCGCAATTGCAGCCAATTCGGCAATCTGATCATCTACAAATTGAATGAGGCTGTCGCACCGGTCCTGCCGGTCGAGGATATCTGCTATCAGACGCAAACAATCGTCAAAATCCTGACGACGATCATACAGATCCCCGCAAGTAATATTGATGACCGGAATACCGGTCTTGTCCTGCAAGGTGTTAACAGCCTGGGGACTCCCATCCGCGAAAAAAATAACCTGTGGCGCGGCCTGTAGCAATAACTCGGGATCCCCCTTGGCGCCCATACCAATGGATGGCAGTTGTTTCAAATACGGATACGCCAGCAAATAGGGACGCGCATGCTCGGTCTTTTTACGCTCCGGGAATTCCACACCCACTACCTTTTCCGCTACATGCATATAACAAACCATGCGTAACGCCCCTCTGCCAATACAGGCAATACGGTCCACCTTCTCCGGGACAGTAACTGTACGACCACGCATATCTGTTATGACAGATTCCGCAGAGTATGCACTGCTCCCCAATAGCAGGAGAACAGCAAGCATTTTAAAAGCAGTATATTTTATTAATCGATTCATACTCAATTACACACAATTTCTGAAAAATTTGCAACACCGGGCATGGTCTCTACCAGCGGTAAAACGTCGTTATAGTCTACATCATAGAGCTTTTCAATATTGGAAATACTCAGTACCTCTTTGCCGCCCTTGTCTATCATTTTACCCGATTTCAACAGTACCAGCTCGGTACAATAGGCATAGGCGATGGAAATGTCGTGCACACTGATGACAATGGTTTTTCCTTTTTCAGCAAGGCGGCTGAGAATATTCATTACCTCTATCTTGTATTTCAAATCCAGATTGGCAGTGGGTTCGTCCATAATAATCACCGGGGTTTGCTGACTCAGCGCTTTGGCAATACAGACACGCTGCCGTTGTCCGCCGCTCAGCGTCTGTACCGGACGCATGGCCATATCTTCAAGTTCCAGTTCAGCAAGTACCTGAGAAACTATGTCGATATCCTTACAAGAAGGATTCGATCCAAAATGGGGTTTACGGCCCAGCAATACGGTCTCAAACACGGTGCCGGTGCCAAACTGTTTGGTGTCCTGCGGAACATAGGCGGCAATGGCAGCCCGTTTCCGCGCACCCATTTTATGCATTGTCTTGCCGCAGATCTGAACATTACCGGATATTACCGGCAAAATACCGTGCATACACTTTAACAGCGTGGTCTTGCCAGATCCGTTTGCGCCCAAAATACCACACAGATTTCCGGCAGCTACTCTAAACGAAATATCCTGCAATACCGGATTTTCGGTATATCCAAAATCGAGTTTGCTCACGTGTATCATATCTATAGTCCTTTGTTCCTGATGAGCATAATGATAAAAAACGGAGCGCCAAAAAACGCGGTCACAATGCCGACTGGCAATATTACCGGCTGTAAAACAAAACGCGCCAAGGTATCGGACAATAACAGAAACAATCCGCCAAACACCGCACATGCCGTAACCAGCATGGTCTGGCTTTTAAAAAAGTAACGGCAAAAGTGAGGGGCCAAAAGCCCAACAAAACTGATAATGCCATATCCGGAAACGATCATGGACGTCATAAGCGACGCTAACAGCAAAACACGCAGACGAAACCGTGCAGGCTCCAATCCACCAGCTTTGGCGGAATCATCACCGGATTGCAGCAGGGTAAAATCCCAGGTGTGCCGCACCATCCAGATCAGAATCGGCAGAATGATCAATGCCTGTACCACCAGCATGGGATACGTGGCCCGCCCCGGATCGCCAAATGTCCAGAATATGATTTCAGCCAGTTGACGGTCATTTGCAAAATACTGCAAAGCCGAGGTCAATGCACTGAACAGGCTGCTGGTCATAATACCCGCCAATACAATAATAGAAGGACGACTGCCGCGATGCTTCATCACCGTGATAATGATCAATACGGAAATCATGCTGCACACAAATGCTGAAAAGCCTGAAAGCAGAGGCGTAATAAATTTATAAGAACCCGGGTCCCAGGCAACAAGACTGCCCAGCATCCCGGAAGTCATAACCGAAAAGGCCGCACCAAAAGCAGCCGCGCCGGATATACCCAACGTAAAGGGAGAAGCCAGCGGATTTCGAAGCACGTTCTGCATTGACAGACCGCTTATGGATAATCCGGCGCCGGCCAAAACCGCTGCCATAATACGCGGCATTCTGATTGACACGAGCACCCGCCAGGCGCTCGTATCAGAGTTTATAAATAAAGACAAAATCGATAATTTTACCGGTCCCACATGCAGGGCAAGCAAGATACCTGCCGCAAGCAGCAAGGCCATGACCCAAGCAATCCGGTACTGACGCCGCACCATTTCCGTATATTGTAATGCCGTATCTTTCATATTCGTTTCCATATTAAATAGCCAGCGAGCAATACAGTCTCACATCCCGGCCTTTACCGGGCACAAAAGACTGAAACGCGTAATATTGGGTGTTCATAAAATTATTCACTACCAGCCGCACAACCGAATTGCCATAACGATGACGATATTTCACTCCAAGCATGAGCGAAAACAATGCATACTCGGGTGTTACATAAGCATCATCCGGTAAACGGGCCTGCCGGCTGTACTGCTGCACAGACAGCATAGAGTTCACAGTGAGTCGTTTCGAGATTGAAAATCCATATCCCAGTTCAGCCTTGACATGAAACGGCGGAATATAATCCAGTGGTTCATACAGTGTGCCCGAGTCATATTCTGTAATTTCCGTTCCGTGTGTGTAAGCAGCTCCAAGTGAAAAGTGCAGATCGTCTGTGTTCCAAAAGGCATCATCAAGTTGGATTCTGATTTCAACCTCGCCGCCATAGATCTCGGCCCTGCCAATGTTGACATATTCATAATTGAGACCGGGCATATCGTACACGATTTCCTTGCTTATCATATCGTCCAGCAGCCAGTAAAACGGACTGACCTCGAACCGAAACGCAGGGTGGCTGAACAGATAAACCAGATCAATATTACGGCTGTATTCCGGCATCAATTCGGGATTGCCATAAAGAATGCCGTTTGCGGTATAGGTATCGCTAAACATTTCCTGCGGTGTAGGCATACGAAACGCTTTTGCCAAATTGATCTTTATTCGGCTAAAAGTGCCCAGTAAGTATTGCGCTGCAAAAGCTCCACTCAATGCGCCGGTTTGTGTGCGGCGTTCCAGCTCCTGTTCCAAGCTGAATACATCACCTTCATAAACAGCCGTATGATCATAACGAACACCTCCCTGCAAAGACAAATGGCTTCCTGCCCTGTATTTCAATTCCGCAAAACTGCCTGATGTTAAAGAACGTGCGTTACGGCTCACCTGGTTTTCAAAATAATATCCGTTATAATAATCCGTTATATTCACAGGAGATGAAATACTGAACCGGTAAAACTCGGCGCCATATTGCAGGGTCATATCTTTATTCAGCCTGAACAAGGGAGCAACCTTGGCACCATACCAGGAATCAGAATATAGGGTCAGTTCCTGATACGAGGGAGCTTTGGTACCGGCATTCAGATATAGTTTTTGCTGGTCTCTGTTCTCTCTGGCGTAATACGCTGAAAAAGCGAGTTTTTCCAATACGCCACCTGGAGAATAATCGTAATGCATGCTATAATTATCACTGTTTTCCGCCAGGGTTTTGACATGCAGGTAGCGGGTACCGCTGAAACCCACCGGTTTTCCCCATGGGCCGCCACGATGCAGTTCGACATACAGACGCAACTCTTGTCTGTTTGTATGCAGACCCGCGGCCGTGAACACGTCTTTATCGCCGTAAAAACTGTTCACGGCCCTGCTGCCGTCAGCATCGTGATACACGCCGGCATTCCGGTCCCGGTACGCGCCTTTTAGCGCAAAGGTTCCGTTACTCCATCCCCCGCAATACAGTGTATTTTTTTCATTATTGTTCGATGCATAACCAGTGGTTACGCGCGCGTTCAAACCCTTTTGTTTGAACGGAGATTTATCAATCAAATTTATCACACCGGCAATGGCCCCGGCGCCCAAAGTCACCGAAGCGGGACCTTTTTCCACATCTACTTTTTCAAGATCATATATATTGACAACATGAGACATAAATCCGGCGGGATAGCTGCTAAAGCGACGGTTGCCGTTGCGCAGAATCAACAATCGTTGTCCGCTTAATCCTCGCAGCACAATGGGAGACTGGTACGGATCTTTTACCACAATCCCCGGCGTCCGAATCAGCACCTCTGATGTGGTGGAAGGCACAATAGCCTCAATTTCTTTTTTGCTGATGGATCTTGCGGAAACCGTACTGCTGAAACGGATGGGTTGTTCGGCGATTACAGTTATATCATCCGTCTGTAATACCGCAGGCTCCAGTTCAATGTATGTCTCTGCATCCGGACCATTCACCATAACCGTAGTAGGTTTGTACTGAATATGCCTTATCCACAATTCCACAGGATACAGGGCTGTTTTACAATCCAGATTAAAATATCCGGACGAATCGGTAACAACACCTGTGCTGTCAAAAAGTACCTGTACATTTTCAATACCCTTACCGGTACTGCTCTTGCACACCCTACCGGTCAGGATATACCGGGCAAACAAACTGCCCGGAATCCATGCTAAAATCCATATCCACATTAAACATTTGCGTATCATTTTCAACACAACCTGTTACATTCATCTGCCAATTCAGTATTATAATTCCAGCAACTGCCACATTACCGTGGTTTTCTGCTTATTTTCTCCGGAACCTTTGAATTGTTTTACCATAAACTTGACGAGGCTTCCCTCTACGGTTTGTACCAGAAACACAGGTTGTAAATCCTCTTCACTCTGATCTGTGGGAATGGTTAGCAAACGTGTGCGGAATTTGTTGCCTATCACACATCCATCATACGCCGCCAGGATCAGAGATTTGTCATAAAATCCGCTGTCATTGATGCATGAATTAAAATCAATAGTAATATCAAAAGCCAGGCTGTCAAGCATTGCAGACGTGATCTCGGTAAAAGAATTGAAATAATCAATTCCTGTTCCAGCCAGCATTGCCCGTGCTTCTTCTGCAAGTAGAATAGCGGGCGATCCTTCACTCTGGGTATCACCTTTTTCATCCTCAAAATAGACCATAAGATTATAAAAGACAGCATCAGCAACAAACGCTTCCGGTGTGCTGTCTCCAAAATAGGTAGTATCTGCATATTCGCCATCATGGACAAAATCCAATCCCGCACCTGTACG
Source organism: bacterium (assembly GCA_963693055.1). Lineage (GTDB taxonomy): Bacteria > Zhuqueibacterota > Zhuqueibacteria > Residuimicrobiales > Krinioviventaceae. Next base: position 320,227 of record OY843751.1, on the reverse strand, counting down.
GTTGATTTTAGGACTGCGTTCCAAGGCATAGGTTTTTAAGGAAAAATCTCCTTGAATATCCGGTTCAGTAACAGAGTCATCTTTTGAGCATGAAAATGCCAGCATTAAAATAAAAATCAATATAATATACAGTCGCGTTCTCATATCATGTCCTTTCTGAAAGTTACTACAGCAATCAATCCAATAAATATTCACTGCACGCTTTACCCTCTTCCAGTGAATCTAGTATTTCATCTACTTTATCCTCATCTATGCCGCCATACCACCAGCCCTGAGGATACACAATCATGATTGGGCCTTTTTCACAGACTTTTAAACAGCCCGTGCTCGATACCATGGCATCAAGACCTCTATCCAGGATTTCATTCTCTATAAATTGCAGCAGACTTGCCGCGTCTTTTTTATTACAAATACCCTGCGGTTCACCGCTGATACGAAAGCTGTTACAAACAAATATATGATATTCAGGTTTTTGCATTTTCTCTCCAGCGTTTTAGAATCACCTACATTACCAGTTCAATGTCAACTTCGGTAGCCTCACGGTCCTGACGGTCCATTAGCACACCCAACATCTTGATTAAAAACTGGGTAGCACCGGCATAACCTACATTCGGTAAATAACTGTGCCCAACCCGATCAAGAATAGGGAACCCATACCGCATAAAGGGGATATCTTCATCGTGTGCGATGTACTTGCCATAGGTATTGCCAATCAACAGATCAACCGGTTCGTTCTTGATCCACTGGTGCAGCAAAAACATATCGGCACCTTTACCATTCAACAGATTATAATGATCTACCCGGTCTTCCAGCAACTCGTTCATACGGTTGGCGAAATACTTGCCGGGAGTACCACTGACAATGTGGACCGGCTGCATATCCAGATCGAGCAGAAACTCGGTCAAGGGTATCAGATGATCAGGATCACCAAACAGCGCCACCTTTTTGCCATACAGGTATTGGTGCATATCCGAGATTATATCTACCAGCCGACCGCGCTCGTCAGCCATTTCTTCAGGAACGTCAACTTCGGCAGTCAGGCTCATGGCTTCAACAAAACGGTCTGTTGCGGAAATACCAATTGGCAGATCAAGCACGTCAAAGGGTACCGAGCATTTGTTACGTAATGATCTTGCAGCAGACTCGGATGAAAAATAACCCAAAGCCAGCGTATGCTTGCTGCAGCCCGTGCTTTTCAATTCGGGGATGGTAACCCCGCCGCGCGGATAAAACTCGTGCTTACCGGTCATGGGGGCATCCATCACGTTCGATGTATCCGGAAACATGACAATTTTCACTCCCATGTCTTTGGCAATCCTTTTGATCTCGCGCATATCACTGGGCTCCATCCAACCGGCCACAATATTGATCTGGTCAAAATGCTGGCCGTTTTCAGAAAAATAATCTACCATGCTTTTGGTCATGTTGGCATAACCGGTTACATGCGAGCCCACATAACTCGGTGTACTGGCATGGATTACAAATTTTCCTTCCGGTACTTTGCCATCATCCATGGCTTTTTTCGATATCTGCTGTACATCATCACCAATGGTTTCTGATAAACAGGTGGTATGAACAGCGATAATGTCAGGTTCATAAATTGTAAATATATTATCAATGGCTTGTACCAGGTTCGCTTGTCCGCCAAAAACGGAAGAGCCTTCCGTAAAGGAGCTGGTAGCGGCCATAACCGGTTCCTTGTAATGCCGGGTCAACGCACTGCGATGATACGCGCAGCATCCCTGAGATCCATGACTATGGGGCATACACTTGTGAATGCCCAGCGCAGCATACATGGCGCCGACCGGCTGACAGGTTTTTGCCGGATTTATTGTCAAAGCTTTACGCTCTGTAATTTCCTTTGGTGTATGTCGTAACAACATGGTTATCCTCGTCAATCTATATTTATCACTCTATATTCTCTATCAGCTTGCGGCTCTGGCAAATTGCGCGTTTATTTTCGGGCCTTTTTGCCAGGGTGGTGTAATCAAACTCCAGATACGTGAATTCACCATCCGGTCAATTTCATGATAAAAGTTGATAGCACCGCTAAATGCAGCATAAGGACCGCCGTAATCATAACTGTGCAACTGTTTCAGTGGCACACCCATCTTTTGCACTGCATATTTTTCTTTAATACCCGCACAAAAAACAGCAGGATTATAATATTCAATGAGTTTCTCCATCTCATAATGGCTGATATCGTCAATAACCAAAGATTGCTTGTCCATTTCGAACATCATGCCTTCATAATCCGCAAAGACGAGTCCCTTCTTCTCCAGACGGTCTTTTTTGGTTTCATTCACACGCGGATTGAATTTTTCCGGGTCCGCTGAAACCGTCAATTCTTCAATATTACGACTGTCGGCATCTACTTTTATATTGGGTAAAACCCTGCGGCCTTCATAATCATCTCGGTGTGCAAATTCGTATCCCGCGGCTATGGTTCTCATACCTATTTCACTGAACAGATGCTGATAATGATGCGCGCGTGAACCACCCACAAACAACATGGCCAGCTTGCCTTCGGTTTTGGGTGTTATCTCTTCCTGCGCTTTTTTAACTGCTGCCATTTCCCGTTCAATGATAGTTTCAACACGTGCTTTTAATTCTTCATCTTCAAAGAAATCTGCAATTTTTCTAAGCGATTTTGCCGTTTCCTCGGCACCAATGAAATTGATCTTGATCCAGGGAATTCCGTATTTTTTTTCCATCATTTCAGCTACATAATTGATAGAGCGGTGACACATGATCATGTTCAGATCTACCGTATGCGCGTTTTCAAACTGGTTCACTGTAGAGTTTCCACTCAGGGTTGCAACCAGTTCAATTCCACATTCTTCAAATAAACGTTCAATTACAAAGGCATCACCGCCAATATTGTATTCACCCAGTAAATTGACTCTGAACTTTTTTTCGCCTTTAATCTCATCATCCAGGCCTACCAGATGCTTGAACAATTGGTTATTGGCAATATGGTGACCCGCACTTTGCGAAACACCCTTGTATCCTTCACAGCTAAAACCAAAAACATTACAATCTCCAAATTTTTCTTTCATCTCTTTGGCAACTGCGTGTATATCATCACCTATCAAACCCACAGGACAAGTTGCGAAAATACCAATGGCTTTGGGATGAAACAGGTCATAAGCTTCCTGAATTGCTTGCTTTAATTTATTCTCACCACCAAATACAATATTTTCATCCTGCATGTCTGTTGAAAAACAATAGGTCATATAATTTTCATCTTCCGGACCATCTGGTTTGGTCTGGTTGCGTCGGGTCAACCAACTGTAAAATCCACAACCAATGGGGCCATGGGTTATATTTACAATATCACGTGTGGGCCCCAGTACCACGCCCTTACAACCCGCATAGGTACATCCGCGCTGGGTAATAATTCCGGGAATGGTCCGCACATTGGCCTGTATTTCCTGACCGGGCTCCTGCTCGTTGACCACCATGGCCTTGCTTCGTTTTTTTGCAACTTTGGTTGGATATTTTTTAAGGACTTTTTCCTTAAACGCTTCCGGCGCAGGTAATGTCTTTTTCATCATGAACTCCTTTATATTAATCCAACACTGCATCGCCGGACTGACCGGTACGGACCCGAACAGAATCCATAACCGGCAGCACAAATATTTTTCCATCTCCGGCATTACCTGTCTGGTTGGCTTTAATAATCGTATCCACTGTCACTTTAACTTTATCATCGGGCACCACAATCGACAACAACCGCTTGGAGACCAAAAGGGGTCCCTGTCCTAATAAAGAGATTGCTTCATCTCGGCCTTCTTCAACTGCATGAAGAATGCGGTAATCTACCAAACCTTTACCACGTCCCAATACTTTGCCGGTTGCCGTAAAGGAAGGCACTCCGGCGTCAGCCAGTGCGCGTTTGGTCTGGTTGATTTTATTAATTCGTATAATTGCCATCACTTCTTTCATTTGTTATCCCTCACGCTTCTTTAAATCCTGAACTGATCGTGTACACTTCATCAACCGGTGAAATAAAGATTTTACCGTCTCCATAAGCACCCGATTTTCCGGTTTTTGCATGGTCCATGATGGTCTTTACTAAAAAATCTTTTTCTGTTTCGGGTATTACCATAATCAACATTTCTTTGGGCAGTTCATCATAAATCACTTCGCCCACCTTTAGGCCTTTTTGCTTTCCACGTCCGGCAACCGGCAGCTTGGTAACCGCGGGATACCCCGCGTCGGTCAAACCCTGTAAAACGGCATCTACTTTATCAGGCCTTACAATCGCCCTTATCATTATCATAGTATCACTCCTTGTCAAAAACTCTTAATTAGCAATTCCAAAATCGATCAATAATTTTTCAAGCTCTTCAATCTCTAACGGTTTTGGAATAACAAACATCTCATTTTCATCTATCTTTTTTGCAAGCGCTCTGTATTCATCTGCCTGATTATGTGTTGGCTCATAATCAATCACGGTTTTACGATTAATTTCAGCGCGTTGCACCATATTGTCACGTGGTACAAAGTGGATCATCTGTGTTCCCAAACGTTTGGCCAGTTCTTCAATCATTGCAGATTCATTGTCAACATTACGGCTGTTACAGATTAAACCACCCAGGCGAACACCACCGGCATCAGCAAATTTTACAATACCTTTACAGATATTATTGGCAGCATACATGGCCATCATTTCACCTGAAACCACAATATAAATTTCCTTTGCCTTTCCATCACGTATCGGCATGGCAAATCCACCACAAACAACATCGCCCAAAACATCGTAAAATGCATAATCCAGGTTTTTGTCATCCTCATAAGCACCGAGTTGTTCAAGCAGATTGATAGAAGTAATAATTCCGCGTCCCGCGCAGCCCACACCGGGTTCAGGACCGCCGGATTCCACACAACTGGTATTGCTGAATCCTTCTTTTAATACATCATCAAGCTCAATATCTTCACCTTCTTCACGAAGTGTATCCAAAACTGTTTTTTGGGCCAGGCCCCCCAGTAACAAACGGGTTGAATCAGCTTTGGGATCGCATCCCACAACCATTACTTTTTTGCCCATTTCAGCCAAACCGGCTACTGTATTTTGTGTTGTTGTGGATTTTCCGATACCACCTTTTCCGTAAATTGCGATCTTTCTCATCAGTGTTTCCTTTCTCAATATAATATAACCAGGGCATAATGTTTAATTGCTTACCCAGTTACAGGCAACGGTTGTGCCACAGATAAACACCTAAAAATCGACACGCACAACCAATTGATTTTAAAGCGTTTGCACAGAAAAAATCTATCATTTGTAAAACATCTCAAAATGAAAAGGGAAATAATTGTAACGTTAGTCAGAGGTGTTTATGATGAGAAATCTGATATTTTGGATCAAGCCATCAAAAAAACAGAGGTTTAGGTGATGTGACAATTATTTCCGCCTATTTAGCAAAACGGAAATAATTGTCAGTTTGTTGAAAATCTTAGTATCTTAATCTATTAAAATTCCCAAATTTTTTATTTTATATCTTACCATTCGGGGAGTATAACCCAATTCACGTGCCGCAGAAGCTACATTTCCGTGGGATCGTTTTAAAGCATCTACAATAATGTCTTTTTCAATCAATTGGATGCGTGCCTTCAAAGTCCCCTTGTCATTACTGCCATTAACAACATCCAGCTCTTCAGGCACCTGCAATGTAGGCGGCAGGTTATATCCATGTATGGCGCTGTCACTACTCAACAACACCGCATGTTCAATACAGTTCTCAAGTTCACGCACGTTCCCCGGCCAATGATAAGCCAACAGCATATTTATCGCAGGTGTGCTAATTCGATGTACTTTTTTGCTTAATTTTTTTGCGTATTTTTCCACAAAATAGTCCGCAAGTAGCAGAATATCGGACCGTCTCTCCCGCAATGGCGGCAGAAAAATAGGAAAAACATTGATGCGATAATAGAGATCTTCACGAAATGTGGCTTCTTTGAGGGCCTTTTCAAGATCTCTGTTGGTTGCAGCAATAATTCGAACATTTGCTTTTATGGTTTTATTACTACCCACACGCTCAAATTCTCGCTCTTGCAAAACCCGCAGCAGCTTTGTCTGAATAGATGGAGGAAAGTCGCCTATTTCATCTAAAAACAGCGTTCCACCCTCGGCTTCTTCAATCCGCCCCTTTCTTGAATACAAGGCCCCGGTAAATGCACCTTTTTCATGACCAAACAATTCACTTTCCAGCACATTTTCATTTAACGCGGCACAATTCACTTTGACAAACGGCCGGTTAAACCGCGATCCGGCATAGTGAATAGCAGATGCAACCAGCTCTTTACCTGTACCCGATTCGCCACGAATCAATACTGTGGTGGTTTCACTGCCCGACACCTGGTAGATGCGGGTATACACACCCTTCATGGCGTGTGAATTGCCTATTATATTTTCAGGACGGTAGCGCTGCTCAAGCTCGTGCCGTAACCGGATATTTTCGGCCTCCAGGGCTTCTTTTTCCTGTCGCATAATACGCCGCGATTTTACATCGTTTGCTATCATGCCTGCAACAATCCGCAATACCCGCTCACCGTCACGCAGTATTTCATCGTCTGTACTTTCCAGATCGACTGACAGTGTTCCTACAACTTTATTTACCAGCATGATAGGCACACAAACAAAGCTAACATTTCTCACCTGTCCGTCAAACCGCCTGTGAATACGGTCCTTAAAATCCGGTTCTTCAGCAATATTGGGTACTATAGCAGATTTACCAGCTTCTACAACCTTGCCGGTAATACCTTCCCCCTTTTTATAGATAATTCTGGGCTGCTCAACATCCAGGTCCCCACCTGTTGCTTCAACAATCAGCTCTTTACCATCAATGGTTAACAGCATAATTGTTCCGCGTATCATATACAAGTCTGCTTCAAGCGTTTGTAAAATATTCCTAAAAATCTTGCGCTGCGATGTCTCGGTTGCAAGAATATTGGCAACCGCATACAGTGCATCGAGTTCTTTTTCATGCCTGATCAGATGCGCATTCAAGAGTTCCACTAGCATACCACATATTTATATTTAGATTACACTAAACATCAGAATGCAGAATCCATGCCACCACCCGCGCGCCGACAGGCGACATAACCCCTTAAAAAACAATCTCACCCTGTTCTTTTACAACCCTAAAATTATTAAACATCCCACAATTTTGCATGTCACTTATAAAAAACAACAATTTCGTAAGAACTTGACAGAAACTTAATTCTCATAATTTGAACAACAGGTATCTTTGCTCTAGCCTTGTTCCATACCTACAAATTTTGAATACACTTGCGGACCAAGTTTACGTCGCAATACTATCTTGATCATCCTGACCGGCAGCTTTCCAATCGCCTTGTAAATCAAATTAATTTTTACGGGCACAAAATAATCCGTTCCAAACCAGCCCTTTTTATGCCAGTATTGATAGTCTGCCGGGAACCTATCTTTATGCATTTGTATCTTTGTACGGATTTTATTAAAAAAGACAACATCTGCCAAAGAAGGTTTAACCGTTTGTTTTACAGACATCTGACGAAATAATTTTTCAGCAGCGTTATGGATCTTGGCCATTATCTTTTCTCGATACGGTCCGGGCTCATGAAAAGCTGGTGCAATTACACCAATTTCATCAACCAGATTAAAACCCATCGTCTTTACTGGAAATTTGAGATGGCGCAGAGCTTCCTTTAACCCACTCAACTCGGTAGTGCTGATCAACAAAGCTTGTTTATTATGAAAACATGGGCGATGAAGATAATAGGCCATGCGGTCGAACAAATTTTTGATTGGCGCCGTAACTGAATGCACGTACACCGGAGATACAAACAAAACCGCATCTGCACTGCACATCTTTTCCCTGACCATTGGCACATCATCTTTTAAAGGACAATGGTCTTCTCCTTTGCGCATACACGCCAGGCATCCACGACAGTATTCTATATTCAACTTGCGAAGGGTTATAAACTCCAACTCTACTTCACCCAGTTCCTGCATGCGTTCAATTAACAGTTTTACAATTTTATAGCTATCCCCTTTTCTTGGGCTTCCTGACAGTGCAAGTACTTTTTTCATACACAACTCCTAACTATATTGATGATTTAAAAAAAGTGCCAAACCACAATCTTGTATAATATGCAGGAATCATTACAACCATACTATCCCCTGTAATGTATTGCTTGGTATATATCAATTATAATATTTTAACTTTAACAAACAACAATTAAAACATTACTAATAACAATATCGAAAATATTGAAAATGAAACAAATTATTTCAAATAATTAAGCTGTCAAGTGAGGGGAACAAAATATTGCAAACGCTATATATTAATGTGAAAGAAATAACAATGACACCCATAATAAAAAGTTAATAAATATATGAACAAGAGCACAATCTATCATAATACTTGAATAAAATCAAGCCTAAACATCTGAACAATTAGTATCGTGGCCCTACGCGTGTCTCATCAAGCGGTCCATCATTCTTGAGCCATACAGAGTACTCTATGGCACCTATACTACGCAATTGCCCCCGTACATGTCCAAACACATCGTTATTCACACCAGGGAAACTGGCATCAGCACGGGAAACAACAGGACTGTTCAGAGCCGGCAATGTCATGCCATCACCAATAGCTTCCAATTGCGGGTCCTGGCGGGTTATTCCACTTACCGGTTTCATGCCCAATGTTCCCCAGGCAATATTGTTTTCCCAGTTCCAGTCCAGATCTTGCTCTTTAACAAATTTGAACAATTGAAACTGTTCAACAGGCTTTTGATATTTTTTGGGGCCCCGTTCCAGATAAAACACATTGTTAGCCACCGTACACTTGGAGGGTGGGACCCCATTAAATCCGTACAATACTGCATAACGACAGTTATAAAATGTATTAAAAGCAATTACTGCCCGCTCAACCTTGACGTATGATTTGTCATCCACTCCATAATGAATAAACAAACCACAGTTGCCAAGATTACTGAAATAATTATTAACAACCAGATGGTCTGTACCCTGAATTCTTACACCCGCGGAATTAGGTTCACCATCGCCTAAAAATATATTTTGTGACGCAACGTTTCCATCCCCATGCCTGAAAACCAACGCTCCCGCACAAGCCCTGAATGTATTTCCACTGACCTGATTGCCATTGGATTTAATAGAAATAATCTCCGGCTCACCACTGCAACGTTCAAACAGATTTCTTTCAATCAAAGTTCCACAGTCCCCAATTTCAGGATCGCGCGGATTTCCTTTGGTAATAATTTGGATTGTTTCAAATCCATTTGTACCCTTACCCGGTAACACATCTCTAAAATGGTTATGATGAATATGATGACACTCGTTAGAATTGGTAACATTGATTTTGATCAACTGGCAATCCCGTTCATAAAGTCGGTTATTACTCTTGTTTTCAAACAAACAATGATCAATTTCCAATTGTTTACAAGAATAATCTGCCCAAATCCACTTTTTAGTCATAACATCAGTCATAATACAATTGGTAACGCGCAAACCGGTACCCGACAATTGTATATTGCTCATTGATTTGAACAAAAAGCCTTCAAGCGTAATAAAATCGCCTTCTATTGAAATCCCGGAATAGAGTTCAACAAGACCAATGCCTCTGGAACGAATAATAATTGGTAATTGCCTGCTACCCTTGCCCTTTAAAACGCAAGTGCTATCCTGATATTTGCCATCTTTGAGAATAATTACATCTCCAGGATCCGCTTTTTGCACAGCTTTTTGCAGGTCCGTTAAAGATTCTACCATTACCTTACCAGCGCTAGCTGTTTTAGAAAACCCGCAAAAAAACAACATCAGGGTACACATCCAAATCAGATGCTTAGTACAGGCTTTTTTCAAGTACATAATAAAAAGGCCTCATACAAAATCGTGTTAATAATTTTCCCCGGTACGGTAAATACTTGATCCGTACCGGGGACCTTTGGTCAAAGGAACTAACTGTTAATTACTTGATAAAGACCATTTTCTTACATTCTGTTTGATTACCAACAGTCAATCTGTAGAAATAAACGCCTCCAGCCATTGCTGTTCCAGCTTCATCAACACCGGTCCAGTTAACTGAATGTACACCTGCAGCTTGTTTTGCATCAACAAGTGTTCTCACTTTTTGTCCAATTGTATTGTAAACAACCAGGCTTACATGATCTGCTTTATTCAATGAGTAATTGATTGAAGTAGTTGGATTGAATGGGTTTGGATAATTCTGTCCCAATTTGAATGCAGCTGGTGCTTTGGTATCATCATTAATGTCAGTAGATGCAGGAGTAATTAATGGCAGATTTCCATCACCTGTATAAATAAGTTTAGCATTGTCAACAGAATCTCTCATTGCAGCAACATACTGTTCACGATTTGCTACCCAGTCTGCCTTTTTATCTGGCCACCAGTTGAGATCACCAAGAGGTAATCCGTCAGTACCACCGGTTTGCCAGGTTGTATTGGCATAAGTGAGATCATACTCAATAGGCCAGTTACAAACCGGCATACCATCTCCTCCAAATGTCACAAGTGCTGGTACATCATAAGTAGGTACATCTACGGGTTGGTCACCCCAATAGGCTTCCAAAAAGGCAATAAGATCAGCAACATCAGTCGGCGGAACAGTAAAGCCAGGATTAAAATCCATGTAATTGGGACCAATTTTGTAATCAGCATCAGCAACTACAAATGTATCTGTGGTAACCGGGAAAAGACCGGATTGATGAATGCTGTCCAATGGTGCTGTAGCAGCTCTGTTTTCAAACCATTCATTGATCGCTTCTTCTGTGTAAAAACCATTATAAGCGAAATAAGTAGAAACAGAATCAAGCATATCACTAACTTCATACAACCAGTTATAGGTCGTAAAATTCATCTGATACCAGTCATCAGTTCTGAGTTGATTAGGACCATAACCCATAAATTCCCAGTTTACCCAGAAATTATTAGCACAAACACATTCATACTGACGTAATTCCATGGCATTTTTTGTATTGTTAATAATAGAATTATGGGTAATAACTGATTTCATTTTGGGGAATGGGCCTGCATTACACAACAATCTACCGTTGTTGATAATGGTGTTGTTTTCAATAACTACATCACCACCGCTTGTATTAAAACGAGTAGTCATTCCATCGAACAAGCTATAATCCGCACTACCGGCATTTTGGAACACACAGTTTGTAATACTGACTTCGATATTCTCGCTATCATTTTGGAAAATTCTGTCATAATCAGAGAAAGCTATATTATCCATTACAAATCTGATGCCATAGGTACTCCTGATCATCGTGCCGCCAATTTGACCAGTGCTGACCATTCCGCTCATAATAAAATTCTTTAAAATCAGCTCACCACCTTCAATAACAGTAAAAAACCGTCTTCCAGCGCCGGATGATTCGTCAGGTGTATTTACCAATACCGGTGGAAAATCATCACCATTATCCTGAACCATGTATTCAACAAAAGGGCCAACAATTTCACACTTGAAGTCAACAGTCATTGTACCATCAAAGGCATAGAATGTTGAACGTTCAAGTTTATAAACATCGTGAGCCTGGGAACCATCAGCAAGGGTGTCGGCCATTATCTGCAAGTTGACATAATTGTTAGGATCAATAACCAGTGTATCAGCATCCTGAGCGAATACCGGAATTGCAATCATTGCAAACAAAACAAATAAAATAGTAAAGTTTTTCATAGTTTCTCCCTATTAATTAATTTCTTTACCCAATAAGCTTAAATGACACTCTGTTTTACAACCTCCATACATTTAGTGTCAATGTACCAATCCTATTACATTTGGTACCTTTGTTTCCTGATGAATATGCCGACATCACCTCCTTTTTAAAAAAATTGCTAGTTAGATTAAATTTCTCAGTTAATAATGCCTACCTTGCTCTACTATCTTGCCTAAATATCTTTAGGCTAATATTTAGAATCTAAATCGTAATCCTACATCAGCTGTCCTGCCTGTATAGACTGCCGAAGATAACAACTCAAATTTACTTACAAAGTATCTGTCAGGACGATTTGTTAAATTCTTGATATTGCTGTACAATTCAAGTCCATGCCATGGCAGTTTCTGATTAATAATCAAATCCCAACGATAGTAATCATCGGTATATGGATCCAGCTCTTCACGTCCCGATGCACTGTTCAAAGTATTTCCCTGGTAGAGAAAAGACAAGCGCATGGAAAATCCGCGGTAATCAAAACCAACGGTTGAATTCAAAATATCATTAGACTGGTTCGGCATACGACCGCTGCGGGTTGAATCAACAAATACGGATTTGGCAAAAATACCGGTGCCTTCTTTTCTTACAAACTGGTAAGGAAAGCGGGTCTCTGAATCCATATGTGAATAATTGATACTGAAAACAATACTGCGTAATATTCCCGGTAGGTACCAGAAATTGGTTTGCCAATCAACTTCAAATCCTTTCACTGTGGACTTGTCTTCAAGATTTATCCAGGTATCAACAGTTGTATTCTTGTTTTGAGGTATTGTAACCGTATTAAAGATCCTTTCCGCATCCATTGTGTAAAATCTGGATGTGGTGATCAGATCTTCCATATCTTTTTGAAAGAATCCCAAAGTAAACAGACCGATATAGTTATCGTAAATTGATGTGTATATATCATAGTTCTGTGCAATAGCCGGGCTAAGTGTTGGATTTCCCATAGATATACTTGGAGACCCTGAAGAAAAATAGTAATAGGGTGACATTGCCCGGTAATCCGGATAAATAATGGATTTTGTGCTTGCCAGGCGTACATCCAGCCAGTCAAACGGTTTGATGCGCAAATGTATTTGCGGAAACCAGTTTTCCTCAGTCTTGTTTAATTTGATTTTTTCATTATAGAAATCATAGAATTCCGGGCCTACATAAGTGGTACCCCAGGCATCATATTTAATGTTCATGCTTTCATAGCGAATACCCGGAATAAATGTTACATATCTACCTATATCCATTTCTGTCATTAAATAAAACGCGGTAACATCATCATCATAGGTATAGTCATACTGGTTCGATTCACGCGATTCTTTGAAAAAATGGTTCCATTTGCGGGCTAAACCTTCATACTGGTTCATTCTCAAAAGGCTGCCGGTGTAATAAAACTTGTCGTTCTCTATATTTTCTTTACCCGCAAGGAAATTACCCACATCATAATTGGGGTTTTCAAACAAAAAAGCGCGAATACCGTTACCCGTATCAATTGCATTCAAACCTAAATCGGTCCACAACGAATCAATCATCATACGGGTAAAAGCCTGACTGGGTGTATGACGGTCAGGGTTAATGAAATATAGCGTTTCATCATTCTCACGTTTACTGACTCTGTATTTAGCACCAAACTTGATCTTGCCTGACAAATAATTGGTAAAGCGATATGGCAAGCTGACATTCATCATGGCATTTTGCTCAGAAACCGTTACATTGCGCTCATTTGATTCTAATCTTTTGGTCCGCAGATCATCAGCAATAAAATTCACACTGTTTAAAAATTCACTGGGTGTAGCATCTATAGCCTTGGCGCCCAAATCCGTTGTAAAGCCTGCCTGGTCCTGTTCCGGAATAACCCGCATTTTCAAATCACCGGGAACATTCATTTTTGAGACTGAATTGGCAATAGAGAAATCAATATCCAGATCCCATAATGTATAGTCACCCTGTAACGTATTATTATAAACAGTAGTGGTTCCTTCGCTTTCTGTGGTATAAGAATCAAACTGGTTGCCATCAAGTTCAAGATCGTTCTGCATTGTTACAGCTTTGCTGTTGAGATCACTAATAAAATTGCTGAACAAAAGAGAACCATTGTCAAACTGATAGTCCATTACCAGTCCTGCACCTTTTCTTTTACGGCTAGAGGCAACATCCGTAATGGTTACAGAAGCCAGATCAATTTCAGCAAGACCTTCTATGGTTGTGGTCTCTTCATTTGTGGTATAGCCGGCCTTTAAAGCATCAGAACTTCGGTCAAATTCATCAATCGATGCGGTTAATTGCACACCCAGTTTGTTATTATAAAAACGATTGCTAATGCCTCCGTAAAACCGAAAATTCTTGAACTCATCGACCATGGAACCATAACCACCTTGACTGGTAACATCAACGTGCAAGCCTTCTTTTGCTTTATCAATTCTCAGGTTTACAACACCACCAACTGCGTCAGCATCCATATCCGCAGTTAAAGCCTTGGTTACTTCAATACCTGAAAGCATATTCGGAGAGATCATATTGAGGTCAACGCTGCGGTCATTACGGTCGGTTGATTGCATGCGCACACCGTTTACCATCATCACATTGTATTTGGGTGATAAACCACGGATAACCACTTTGGCACCTTCACCACCGCTGCGGATAATGGATATACCGGGAAGTCGTCCTACAGACTCGGCTGCATTATCATCGGGTATTTCTTTGATTCGGTCGGAAGCAACCACATTGGTAATGGTTCTTGCAGATAGTTGCTGATTGATAGCCGCAATCTGACCTTCGGCCTGCGCGGTAATCTCTACCATTTCACCTTCAATGGTTACAAATTCCAATGAAAAATCTTTTAAAAGATTTCTTCCGGAAATTATATTAACAGTTTCACTTTTGTCTTGATATCCTATATATTTGACCAACAAGGTAAAATTACCCGGTGGTACCCTGGGAATTGAATATTCACCCTCTACATTTGTCGCTGCCCCTATACTGGTGCCCTGAATTAATACATTTGCTCCGGGTAATGGCTCTCCGGTTGCGGCATCAGTTACTTGTCCTGAAATCGTAGCACTGTAAACCGAGTGCGCACAAAAGATCATCAGGACGATCAATAGAACTGTTTTTTGAATACCAAATTGTTTCATACAGCCTCCTTAATGGATATAAAACCTGTAAACCTATTTTAATCATTTTCATCTGTTACAGAATATTTGAATATGCAGATTATAAATATCTAGTATTACGATTACACTGTAGGCTATATTGAATTGCAAGTAAATTCTAAACAGAACATACTATCTTGTACAGTACCAAATTATTACAATTCATGACATTTTGCAGGTACTGATGTCTAAATATCTGGTATCAGTGTCTAATTTAGAGGGTATAATTGTGGATTATATATTTTGCAGGTTATTTTTGGAACTCTTTGGCATATTCGGTAGGAAGCTTGCCGAAATATTTTTTAAATGCTTTGGAAAAATAAGAGGGATCTCTAAAACCCACCTCATAAGTAATTTCTGTAATTGTCAAGCCAGATTCTTTTAACAACTGAGCAGAACGTTTTAAACGGATGGCATTTATAAAATCTCTAACGGAATGACCAGTCAACACACGGATCTTATTATAAAGCCCGGCACGGCTTGTTCCCATTTTGGAGCTGAATGCGTTAGAATCAAAATCCGGATCATCCATATGCTGTTCAACAAGATCAATTGCCTTTGCAAGGAATTGTTGGTCCACTGAATTGATATTAATTTCTTTGGGCTCTACACGAATATCCTGTTGAAAACGGTTCCACAACTGTTTACGTGTTTCAAGAATATTATGAATACGTAACGAGAGTTCTTTACTGTCAAAAGGTTTTGCAAGATAATCATCTGCCCCGGTCTCCAGGCCTTCAATTACATGCTGATGTGATGATCTGGCAGTGATCATGATTACCGGTATATGGCTTGTACGGGGATCTGTTTTTATTTTCTTGCAAAATTCAATACCACCCATACGAGGCATCATAATATCTGTTATTATAATATCAGGAAGCTGTTTAATTGTTTTCTCTAACCCATCAAATCCATCTATTGCCTCAGCAATAGTATATTGGTTTTGCAGTTCATTACGGATAAAATTCCGCATATCGGAATTGTCTTCAACCAGCAATATTTTGACATCCGGATTTTCTACTAAACGTACCGAGTCATTTTCAAGATTAATCAGTTCACCGGCCCGACATACTTCCGGCACAATAACTTTGGTCTCTTTATTATCCTTAGCATGATCAAATGAATAAATTGCAGGGATCTCTACAGTAAAGGTTGTACCTACACCTTTTTCACTTTCCACGAAAAGTATACCCTGCTGTATTTCAACCAACTCTTTGGTTAAAGCCAAACCGATTCCTGTGCCCCCGGCATGATGATCTGTACCTTCCTGAACCTGATAAAACCGTTTAAATATTTTATTCAATTTTTCTCTGGGAATACCAATACCCGTATCTTTAACAATAACCTGTAACCGATCAGTATATTTTATAGTTCCATGGTTTGGCAACACTTTACGTATTTCTTTATCGCCGGGTATGATTGAAACAATCACCTGTACTGATCCCCGCGAATGTGTAAATTTCAATGAATTTGATAACAGATTCAACAAAACTTTTTCCAGTTTATCAAAATCAAAAAACATTTCCAAATGCACTGGTTGCGCTTTAAACGCTAACACCAGTTGTTTCTCCCCGGCAAGTGATTGAAAAGAATTTGTTACATCACTTATAAATACAACAACATCTCCTTTTACCAAATCAAATTCAATTTGGCCGGATTCCACTTTTTGAAAATCAAGTATCTGATTTACAAGCCGCATTAACCGGTTACAGTTACGGTTCATCATTTCCAATTGAAAGGTTATATCTGAATTTCCATCAATTTTTTTACGTAAATTATTCAACGGCCCCAAAATCAATGTCAATGGTGTTCTCAATTCATGAGAGATATTTGTAAACAATCTCACCTTGGCTTCAGAAAGTTCTTTAATGATCTTGTTACGATGGACGAGATGAAACATGAAAAAAGCAATTGTAATAAAAAAGAAAGCAATTAATCCTATAAACCAGGGTTGTTTCCAAACATAGGGAATAATATAGAATTGGACCTTGTCTGGCGAGGGGTCAACATTCATATCCCGGTCACGCGCTTTGACTAAAAAGGTATGATTTCCATCCTTTAAATTTAAAAAAACCTGATTAACACTATCATTAAAAGGTGTCCATTCTTCATCATCCAGTTTGTAAGAATAGAGTAAATTTTCATCCGGCGTTGCTTTCCAGGGATCATGGCCCATCCACGATAAAATCACATTACCCGGCTGCGATATTTTGTCCTGAGAAAATGTAATAAATGTCTCGGGAGGCAGTTTGTCTGGCTTGTATTGAATTGAAAAAAATTCTCTTTCAGACTTTAGGGGACTGGTTTCCTTGTTTATGGCCCGAACCAGCCATTGCTGAGGTATATTATTAAACCATAGCGTACCATCTTTTAACGCACGCAAGGTTATGCCATCTTTATTAATCTTTATAAAATGCGGAAAGATATCCTGTGTCCAGCTTCTTCCGTCAAAATGGCAAATATTCTGGTCTGTTGCTACCCACACATTGCTGTCAGTAAGTGCATACATGCTTATAATTGTATTGCTTGAAAGACCTTCACTAATGGTATACTGTGACCAATTTTGAGTTTTATAATCATAACGAATAACACCACAGGTCCTTGTTCCCACCCATAAATTGCCTTGATCAGATGTAGATATACAATCATTGAAACTTTCATCCAGGCCTATGGGTTCAGTAATCTTGGTCCATTCATTTATTGCGGGTTCAAAACAGAAAAAGCCCAACTGTCCGCACCAGAGCTTTCCATCTCCACTTTGTCCTATTCCATATATAGCAGACAGATGAAATCGATCATTAAAATAATAATACTCACAATCAAACTCGGTCAAAGAGCGGCCAAAACTATATTTGATCAATCCCCCAACCTGGCCTTTATCTTCAAGATAATCTTTACCTGAACCAAACCAGAGATTGCCTTGCTCATCTTCTAAAACAGCACGGTGCCCAATACACCAGGCTAAACGGGGGTGGGTTTGTATGTGCCATTTTTCATTATCCAGATAGGCGGTTGCAGCCACTTCATTATGACTGCCGGCTATCCACACCTGGCCCTTGCTGGTAATATACAAGACAACAGGTTCATCCAGCACCCCATCACTTTTATCAAAACTTGTCCAGTTCTTCATCAGAGGATCGGTTTTAATTACCTGGCCGTCATAAGATAAAAACCATTTACAGCCATCTTTTTCTATTGCCTGGAAATGAATTCCCTGAAAGGTTGTCCATCTTTCGGTTAGCAGATCTACCCGCCACACCTGGTTTCCCAATCCAACAATCCACAAGCTGCCGTCTTTGGTCTTGAATAAATTCCAACGGTTCGAAGGTAACGGCAATCCAGGACCTACATACATGTACCATTTACCTTCACTATACTCAAATATTTTTCCAAAGCTGCCAATCCATAGCGATCCATCCCGAGACTCTACAATATCTGCATGAATATCATCAACCTGAAACTTTTCTTTCATGGATTCCTGGTACCATTTCTCTCCATCAAAAACATTGATACCCTTGCCAATTTCTCCACTAACAACAAAAATCAACCCATCCACATTTTTCATTACCAGTGGAAACCTTGAGAGTATGTAACCTTCTTGCTGATCAATTCTCACCCAGGTTGGCATGGATTGCAAATCATCCGGTTCTAAAATACATTTGTAAATTCTTCCATCACGCAGCCCCATCCAGAGCACACTATCCGATTCAATATAGATTGAAAAGACATCAAATTTATCCAGTTCGTACTGTTCGGTAAAATCAATTTCCGGCTTGTGATAATCAGGAAAGATATGAAACTCTCTGTACAGCGTCATAACATCATTTTTGATACGCAGAGCACCTTGTTGTGTACCAATCCAAATGCTTTTATCGGGAGCTTCAAGAATGGGAAATTTGTTATTGGGAAAATCAAAAGAATCTCCAAATCCCAGGCCTATATTCAAAGGTGTCCATTCTCCCTCTGCAAACAAGCTAATACCCTCTGGCGTTCCTACATAGAGTAATCCCATACTGGTTGCACAGAGCGAAATAACCGGCACCTGGCTGGAATCTCCATTCAATGGATAAAAGTCCCAGTCAATTCCATCATAGCTCATCACTCCCCCTGTTACTCCAAACCACAATACACCGGTAGAATCCTCTGCCATACAACGACAGCTTTTTCCACCAAGATTGGAATAATGCTGCCATCTCCAGGGTTCGGTAAAGGGATTAGCACGATCGGGAGTAAAGGTACCTTTGCTGAATGCATCATTTACTAATACAAACATCAGTAAAAGTAATATTAAACGGGACAAGGTTTTCATACGCAATACTAGATAGTAATTTGATATTAAATTACAGATTCAGACATGGACATAATTTACATCCAATACAATAGGTACAAAAATCGGAATTGCATACAATCAATGAATTATAAAGAATTTATTAAAAACTTGCAAGAATTGTTTGTTCGCCAAAATTTTCTTTCTTGTAAATATATTTTAGTCTTGAGAATTAGAGGTGCTCTCTTAATTTACTTATAAATCCTGCATCCATCCAATAAAGATCATGGTGATGAGGCGCGCTATGCCAGCGCGTAAAGAAAAAATATCTCCCATCCGGAGATATACCAGGAAACCGCTCCTGTTTATCTGAATTGATGGCATTGCCCAAATCTATGACTTTGCTCCAGTTGTCTCTTTCATCACGAAAACAGACATACAAATCTCCATATTTATCTTTGCTACCCCCGGGCGATTGGATGAAAAAAGCAGAAAAGATTCATCCGGCGATATAAACGGACAAACACTCCGATATCCTTCAAGATTAACAGGTTCAGGTAAAAACTCGGCAGGCTGAAAAGTGCCCTCAACCTGCTTTGACCGATAAATGCCCACTTTGCCATTTACTCTTCCAAGAAAATATAATGTACTATCCCGCGCTTGCGAGGGTGTCCAAAACCCGTGCTGGCTGTCAAAAGCCTTAGGTTCACTCCAACACTCTTTCAGTCGTTCTGTGCGCCATATCGCCAGATTAGTGTTCAGAGTATCATTAATCAATTTAGGACGTTTTGAAGCAAAATACATATACTTTCCATCAGCCGATACAAATGGCTGATCATCATGAAAATCACCCGCAAAGGGAACGACCGAGGGCTCTGTCCAGTGGTTTTGATCATATTGCGTAAAAAGAATCTTTCTAAACTCACCGGGTTCACTGGTAACAGACCAATACATCTCTTTTCCATCAACACTAAATGTAGGAGCACTATGCGCATGATGGTTAATATATTCAGGGGCGAATAATTGAGGCGTTTGTCCGGGCTGGGGCTGCCCAAGATATCTCCAACCATCATTCGAGCAGCCTGCAAGGAATAAGAGACAAAATAAAATATATCTAAAATTCATCGAGTTAACCAGGCAATGAATAATGGATTTCAGCGCCGGGTCCCAGGGGAATGCCCAAAGTCAACCAAATTACCAGCAACAATATCCAGACAACAAGGAACACAAGCGTATAGGGAACCATTGTAGCGATAATTGTCCCAATACCCGCTTTGGGATCATATTTTTGTACATAGGCAATAATTAGCGCGAAAAAGCTCATCATTGGTGATATTACATTGGTAACACTGTCACCAATGCGATAAACCACCTGAGAGAGTTCTGGTGTATAGCCCATAATCATAAACATGGGAATAAAAACCGGTGCGAGAATGGCCCATTTTGCGGATGCACTCCCCATCAGCATATTGATAGCAGCGGATAATAAAATAAACAAAATCATCAATGGAATTAAACCTATTTCAAGAGACATGAGAAGATTTGCACCTTTAACAGCCAGTATCACGCCTAAATTACTCCACTTGAAATATGCCACAAATTGAGCTGCAAAAAACACCAATACAATATAAGTAGACAGCGTTTTCATGGAATCTGCCATTCCTTTTAAAACATCGGTATCGTTTTTATAAACCCTGGTTGTTACACCATAGGCAATTCCCATAGAACCCGCGGTTATAAACAGCATGGCAACAACACCTTTGATTAAAGGCGAGCTAAGCAACCCCCCATCACTGCCTCTGAAAAAACCATTTGCGGGAATGATACCCAAAAGGGTAATGATGAAAATGACAAGAAAAGCCAAAAACGCCATCAACAATCCTTTTTTCTCAATTCCAGATAATGCTTCAAAGGATTTTTCATCAAGCTTGCCGCTATAACTCCCGAGTCTGGGCTCTACAATTTTTTCGGTAACCAATGTGCCCGCCAAAGCAACAAAAAAGGTAGACACAAACATAAAATAATAATTTGCAGTGGGATTCACTTCGTAACCGGGCACTAAAATCCGAGCAGCTTCCTGCGATAAACCCGCCAGCAATGGGTCAACCGTTCCTAAAACAAGATTGGCGCTAAAACCACCGGAAACACCTGCAAAAGCCGCAGCCATCCCCGCAATGGGATGCCTACCAACGGCAATAAATATTACACCCGCAAGGGGTATCAACAACACATATCCCACATCCGAAGCAACATTAGACAAAACACCAGTGAACACAATCACAAATGTCAATAAATGGCGTGGCGAATTGAGAACCAGCATTCGAATAACTGCATTAATAAAACCACTCTGTTCCGCAATTCCAATACCCAGCATAGCCACAAGAACAATTCCAAGCGGCGCAAATGAAGTAAAATTATCTACCATATCAAGCAGTATACGATGGATACCGTCATGGGAAAGCAGATTCACAGGCTTTACTATTTCTTGTGTGCCGGGATGAACAGCCTGCCAACCCAGCATATGGCCCAAGGCAGAAAATAAAAGTACCAATATAGCAAAAAGAGCAAACAAGGTCGCCGGGTGCGGCAGTGCGTTCCCTGCTTTTTCTGTCCAATTTAATAGATTTTGAAAAACTCTTTTACTATTTTCCATAAACTCTCCAAGTCCTCGTATTTGCTTGAATTTATTAAATATTACAAATAATAAACCTGACATTCAACCGTTTATAACACCATTTGGGTTATAAAACACGTTTCAATTCAGATTTTACTTGCAAATATATTTCAGGCATTGTATACTATTATGAGGATATTTATAAAAAACCTTCACAATAAGGAGGTTCCATGGAATGCACTATAACCCTCTCCCCTGACAGAAAATACATTATCCAAAAAGTTTCTGGTGAAATAAACCGGGCAAAAGCTATGCAATTCAACCAGGAAACCCATGCATTGGGAAAAGAAAAAAGTATCAATAAATTCCTGGTTGATATGACCCAGGCACGCAATACGGATACAGCCGTCAACAATTACCAGTTTGCATATAAAGACATGAAAAAAATGCCGAAAGACGTTAGAAATGCACGCATCGCTACACTTGTGAGTCCGGACGACCACTCGCACGATTTTATTGAAACGGTATCTCAAAACAGCGGTTTAAATGTAAAAATATTCCGGGACCGGGATGAAGCAATTCGTTACTTGTTAAAAGATCAGCAGGAATAAAACTGACATCCGAAATAATTATATATAGTAGTATTGTAATTTATTTGATATAACAAGAATAAAAAAAATCATTTGTTAGAACAATGTTTTACTAGCCAATATTCAGGAAAAAAGAGGTGCTATGAGTTGTTCAATCACAGTATCAAAAGACGGCAATTACATCATACAAAAAGTAACAGGTAAGCTTACCAGTGAAAAATCTATTGAATATAATATTGAATCGCACAAAAAAGGTAAAGAATTGGGAATCAATAAATACCTTCTCGACTTTACAGAAGCTAAAAATATAGACTCTGTTTTTAAAAATTATCAATTTGCATATACATTAATGCGGGATATCCCGGAAATTGATCAATCGGCACTAGTTGCTACCGTATTAAAACCGGGAGATCGCTCGCATGATTTTATGAAAATATTAATACAAAATAGTGGTTTAAATGGTCAACTCTTTACAGATATGGAACAAGCCATAGAATTTCTTAAAAATAACGATGCATAGGGCAAACCGTCTTTTCAAATAACAACCTATTGATTCTTTTCAAACCATTTCTTTGCATTTCCTGTAAATTCAATTCCATCTAAATAACGCTGCCGATGCTCTTCAATGGTGGGCATCCAAATGGTTTGTAAAAATCCCATCAATTTTTCTGATTTTATTTTCTCACTGCAATACTTTACCGTGTTTTCAATGCTCTTGGGATTGTTTGTATGATAACTGCCGGTGGGTATCTGATCATAACCCTTTTCTTCCAACTGCTCATACGCTTTTACACCTCTGTTTGAGGTATCAATCTCTTCACTATAGTACCAGTTACTCTGCACTACGGATTTTGGCATCTTTTTGAAAAACACTTCCGGATGGTCCCACATGTAATCAGACCAGATCCAGGCCCTCGATCCATTTTTCTCCACTTCACCCAGCAGATAATAAAAATCTCCCCACCAGAGGTCACCCTGGCGCAAAGACACGTATCGATAATGATCCTGATACTTGGCCTTTTCTTCATCCATTCCCAGATGAAAGAAACGTGGATTATCAAACAGTTCTGTCACTTCGGCAATCAGGTCACTGCATACCTTGTAATATTCCGGAGTAGAAACCATTCTTTCGTACGGTCCCAGCCAGGCATCGTGGGTGGTTGAAAAGTTTAATTTGGGGATGGGTTCCAAACCCAATTTGCGAATTTTGTCCAATTCATCATATAAACGATTTGGGGTCCAGGCGTTCTTGACGGCAATTTCAGGATGGCTGTCATATCTGACCGCGTCACCCAGGTCGATCAGTACCATATTCAATCCACTGTCTGCCATTTTTCGTAAAGAATCGGCCCACAAGGCTTCACTTAATTCCAACTCGGGGCGATATCCCCGAAACGGTTTGTAAGAAGAAATATTATCTTCCCACATGTTAAAACTGAGATGAAGCAGGCATGCCCAGATATTTCCACGCGTTGCCTCTTGCTCTGCAAAAATCTTTCCCGCACCCAGACTGCTAATCAGACCTGCCGCAGCAAGCCCTTTGATAAAATTCCTGCGATCAACACTTGCATTTTCCATTAGTTTCCTCCATATGTCAAGTTGATTCAACTTTTAAAACTTATTTTGCAGATAAAGTAAATTCCTGACCCACCGAACCATCATTTGCCATGATTGTGCGCACCCGGATCTCGTCCGGGTCCGCATTCAACAGCCTTACCGTGCCCCGCTCAAGCTCCGGTCCACCGCCGATAATAACCGGAAAAGGCGGAGTCATTTCCCATTCGCCGCGATTTTCAGTATATTTCGGATCATGGGTGACTTTGAAGGTTTGCCCTGCTTGCAGCGTTTTAAAACTATGATCATGAGCAGCCAGTGCCAGATCCATATCCGCATTCACCAGCAGCGGCTCCCATGTCTGACGAGACGGTTCGGAATTCCAGATATTTTTATTGTAAAGCGGAATATGGCTGATAAATACCCGCCAGGCGGCATTCTCTCCCGCTTTATTTTTCAACAGTGTCTCCAGCCATTGCGCCTGATATTGACGATACGGCATCATGACATCGTTCATTTTTTCAAAATCTTCACCACAATCCATAACCAGAAACCAGACGGGCCCGGTGGTAAGCGTAAAATTAAAATACTGCTTACCTGTCGGTTGCGATGCATCAAGATTAGGTAGATCAAACAAATATGCCAGATCGTGTGCAAATGCACCGCGGTATTCATGATTTCCACGCACAAACAACATGGGCTTTTCACCCGCGTTGAGCAGATGGATATATCGGTCCAGCAAATACAAGGCATAGTCAACACTTTTCGGATCATTCCAGCAGTCGCCCAGCAACACACTAAAATCATAATCATCAGGACTGCAATACTGCATAAGCGCCTCGAGCGTTGCTACCCTGCCGTGAATATCATTAAATATGGCTGCATTGACCGATTTTTCATCCGCTATGGGTAAACAAAACCGGCAGTTTTTTGTGGATTGGCTTTCATTTAACCGCTCATACCGGACGGTATATTCATACTCGACATTTTGTAGATTTTCGAGCCTGGCTTTCCAGACAGTCCATTCTGTATCCGGAATGCGATCTGGTTCCGCAGTAAATATACGTTCTTCCTCAGAACCGGCCTTATTTAACGACACCAGTACCGATCCCGCATCTTTTGTCGCCAGGCAGACTGTCATACTGCTTTCACCCGGATTTTGCAGATATGGCCCAATAACCGGAGGAAGATCAGGAACAGGTTCAGCCGCCATTATCATTACATTAACGCATATAAACATCAAAACCACTGCCACAGATACCCAAACCTTGTTCATCTTGTCTTCCTTTATAAATTAATCTTTTACTATCCTACGTTAATCAAACCAGCAATTCCTGCCCGTAGACATTACAGCTTGTCAGATATAACTCTAATTTTTACTTCAAGGGGAATTTTTTAAAACCCTGCCATGACTGGCAGGGTTATTTATTAATTAAAGGATTCGGGGGAAATATGCAAGAGAATTAAACAATGCGGATCAATATCCCATATCCGTGACTTCCCAGTAATTACCGGTGCCGCCAAAATTCTCGATGGTATTCAGCATGGTAGCATGGTTTTGCAGGGACATGTTGTTCATCATGGTCATCATGTTTTGCTGAGCGTTGAAATCCCGCTGCATCTGTGCCATTTCCTGCTGTGAAGGTGTTCCTCCATTATATACCTGTTGGTTTTGCGCGCCTACTGAACCCGCGTAATTCTGCTGTACCTGTACGCGCTGGTTCTGTGCCATATTTTGCCAGTTCTTTTGCACCAGGTCCCAGGCCAGACTTGCCGAACATAGAAACTGCTTTTGTTCAAGGGGCAGTGTAGTAAACTGCTGTACCAATTCTTTTGTAAACTGTTCCCGATCCGAATTCGATACGGTTTGAATTATGCCGGACAACTGATTGGAAAACACGATATAATCGATCATGGCCGTTACATCTTTGTTGGTTAAAACCAGATTGTTTGCCTCATCAAAAGCCAGGACCTTTACATAGCGGTTCATCACCCGGATGAGCAGGGGTTTATCCACTTCTTTCATGGGGAGGGTCGCTTTATGAAACTCTGCAATGAGCATCTGACGCAAGGTCCCGATCTGTAACGGGTCCTGCAAGGACTTGATTGTTATCAATGACTGTTGCAAGCTGGTGATTTGCCGGATAAATTCCTGAGGATAGGTTTGAAATTCTTCAATAGACGATTGAGTCAGCTCCTCAACCTCGTTGGATTTGATCTCCTGACCGATAATAAACTGGACAATATCAATACCGGTTTGCACATGACCACTGTTGAGCTGTAATCCGTTCGATTCTGCTAAAATTGTGGTTTGCTGCCGGGTTTGCACGGGACGTTCATAAGCGATTGCATTTCCATATCCATCCATCAGGTGCAATACCGTATCGCTAAATTGTGTAACCGCATATTGATACATTTGCCCCAACTGATCCTGCATGACAAGCGACTGCCCCTGCACACCCCAGGCGCCGGTGTAATGACCGTTGGGACCATCAAAAATAAAAGTTCCGTCCTGGTTCAGTGTCATGGTCGCGTTAATTTGCGGACTGACCCAGGTACCAAAAATATTCTGACCAAAAGTAATGGAAAACAGGAGCAGAATGAATAATGCTGTGGATTGCAGTTTCATGTTCATGTCTCTGTCCTTGATATTAACATTATGTTTTTATGAGGTTAATCAAGGTTGCAAACATGATACCAGTATCTATAAAAATCTCAATCCAAATACCGAACATCCGCCAGCTTGCGCGGGGGTACTTTATGGAATGAATATTTGGGGTATCCCAGCGTTACACTGGCATAGACATTCCGGTCCGATGCGAGTCCCAGCAGTTGCCGGATCTCCGGCATGCGGTTACAGGCCGGAGGGACCAGATCGTTAAAGCAAGTGCCTATGCCCAAAGTCAGCGCCATCATGATGACATGAAAAGCCGTAACAAGACAGTTCTCTGCGCCAACCGGTTCATGTTTGGGTGCGTGGAACAGCATGATTGCCGGACTGTCACGCAAGATCTCGTTGCTTTTGCCCTCCCGGTACCATTTGATATACCAGTGCATGCCCGGCAGCACAAAATCTTTTAACGTACTGTATTTTTCAATACCAACTTTTTGTTTTATAAAAAACCGGGCAACAGGATTTTTAAACGCTTTGATCAATCCTTCATACATATCATAACTCAATTCAGAGAGCCGGACAAGCTTTTCAGGATCATCGATTATGATCACACCCGTAGCCGTGTGCCCTGAGCCGGTAGGAGAGGTTTGCGCAGCATCTACCAGTTTGTTAATAATCTCGCGCGGCACCCGTTTGTCTTTGTACTTTCGCACCGAACGTCTTTGCTTCATCAACGTGAGCAATGAATTACTGTCCACTTTCATGGCTTGCAGGGGGCCATATTCATCCATCGAGAATCCATCCATTGAAATAGCGTTATTTGGACAAACGGCAACACAATGTCCGCATTCCATACACAAATGTATACGTTCCGGTGAAATTTGGGTATATTTCTCATCTTCTTGTTTTACAATTTCCGCTATATGACGGGGACAAATTTGTCCGCATATACCGCAAGCAATACACAAGGTTTTATCGATTTGAACGTTGTACATAACGCCTCCAAACAACGGATTAAAACATTTTAACATTCAGAATCCCATTATCAAACATCTGAACGACAATGGATTCTATTTTACATCTTGAAATTAATCAGTACCTGTCGTATTTTTTCAATAATCCCGGGAGACGGCAAAGATTCAACACCCAATATCATTAATGAAAAATTATCAGCAAGGGTCTCTTCCGGATGGATGATATATTCCGTATTATGCCCAACCTGCTCATAAAATCCCTCAAGCTGATCAAATGTTGCCAACTTTAGATTTTGAGGATCATACAACTCGCCCGTCCCGTTATCACCCGGAGTATAATCAACCATCAGGAACGCCACAAACATGTACCTGAAAATATCACCACCTGTTTGTGTATTATATTTGTCGGTACGTGAATAGAGTATAGGCACTACCCATTTCTGTTCATCCGCAATACTCACCTGAATACAATGGTCATTAAAAGGAGCATCGGGATTCGTCATTTTACGGGCCTTTAACATCTCGGGAAATTTTATTTCTCCACAATAGTGAAATCCAATGCTTTTATACAATTGTCTCTTGAGCTGTGGATGAGCACGGGTAATGACATGAAACAATTCATGCGCCAGAACCTCCTGCATAATGCTGTCTGACAGGGTAAAGACCTGGGGTGTAAATACCACTGCATTGCTGCGGGTATAAGGAGAGCCTCCTTCAATCTGGCCGTTAGTTCTGATCATCATGATAGAATCCGGCAGCAAAGCCACAAATGGGGCCAACGCCGGCTTTATGTTTTCAAATACATTTTCTACTATTTTCTGTTCATCCGCCTGCCATTCCATGGCCGCATTGCCGGAATGTTCCAGAAACTGTTCCAAAGTTACAGTCTGGTCGGTTTTCATACGAGCCGACATGTCGAACGGGCTCAGGCACTTTACATACTCATCTTTACATGTCAAGATCTGCCGCGCTTTTTCAGCTGATGCAAAATATAGCTGTTGTCCCTGCGCTTGAAAAACCCCGATGAGCAGCAACATGACTATCATTACAATTCGAGTTACTGTATACATAATCTATTCCCCTGTATTGGGCACCCCTATTCTTCCGAATCTTTGCCCATAACGTCTATAATTCGTCCATTATCCAGACGAATGGGACCATAATATTTATCATCCTTTTCCAGATATTCTTTTAACATATCAAAAATTTTATCGATATGTTGCGCAAGCCGATTCACATTAGCTGTTTTATAATATTCACCCTCATCATCCACAATCAATTGTTCAAACTCGTGTTCAATGGCATGTAAAAATTCACAAACCAGCACATGGATCTCTATTGGAGCAAACTGGGTTTTTACGTGTTCCTGGATGTAATAATCCCTGTCAAATTCCAACCGCAAGGGCTCACAATACTCGTGCGGAAAAAACTGCACCCCTTTAGAAGGCCCTGTATAGTCCCAAGTCTCTTGATTTTTTACACGTTTCAGCGTGGTATGCGTTTCTGAAATCTCTTTGACAGACCACCCCATATCCCTGGCTACAACCTTTGCAGAAGCAATAACGCGTTCGTAAGCCTGCTCTCCCTTTAATCGTCCTTCGAAATGAATGGTTACGCCCATTGTTTCTCCCCTCTTTATTGGATAATATAATCTCCTGTATTTAAATCTACAGAAATTTCCGGTAATATGCGATATTTTTCAAAATATTTGTATCCTTTTTCAAGATTTTTCCAAAATCTTATATCCTTTTTGTTGCTGATCTTTTCAAACACCCGCATATGCGTATCTGTGAAATGAATTGGAAAAATATGTACGGGTATTTTTTCCTGCCCCTGTGATTTTGCATATACCGCAGCTAAATACAATTCCTGAATCTCGTCATCCCAAATGGGAATGCACCCCTGGGTCTGACAACCGCCATGAATATAAATATCTCCTCCGGGCTTTTCCGGGTCACCCAAAATTTTATCCGAAGCATTGGGATAGTTGATCCGTAAAGATAAATAAAATTTACTGGTTGGATTAAAATTGACAATATGATAAAATCCTTCAGGTATTTGCAAATCTCCCTCACGGCGTTTTGGCCCCAGCTTGCCCGAGTTTTTGCAAAACGGCCACGATTTAATAAAACAAAAGGCTTCGGTTTCAGAGGATCTGGCCCACAATTCAACGGTTCCTTCTTTTTTGAAAATCCGGATAAACATCTCTTTTGGAGGGAATTCCAGGCCCGCCGATTGAAAGGATTTTTCCAAAACCAATAGTTTAGTGGATTGGGCTTTATGTACACGCTCAAACTGCAATTGATAGTCTAAAAAATCCTTGTCCGTTGCAGATGATTGTGAGCCTGGTATAAATAATAACATGATCAAAATTCCCGGTTTCATTTTAAGCCCCCCTTGACCTGCTTATTCGTTGAGTATAGTGAGAATTTCAGGATCTTTGCGTTTGGGTACATGGGCATTTTGATCGGGATAACCTATAATAATAGGGGCAACAATTTGACAATCCTCCGGAATACCCAACACTTTTACCAGATCAGTATCTTTGATAACACCGCCCAGATTCACCCAGCAAGTGCCTAATCCCCTGTCTGCCGCACCCATCATAAAATAGCTAGCAGCCAAAGTACAATCAATCTGTACATTTTTCAAATGTGAAAGCCCCAAAACCAGAACCAGGCAAGGCGCATTATAATACACATTATATGCAGGATTGCTAAGCATGGTATCATATTTCTTTGCATAATTATCAGGATTCGCACGGATACGTTCCAGGATGTTCTTCTTGCTATCGTCAGACATGCGTTTCATTAATGCTTTATCCTGAACAACAATAATTTTCCACGGCTGTTCATTCCCCGCGTTCGGAGCAAAAGTACTCTCGGCAATCAATTCTTTGATGGTTTCCAAAGGTACGGATTTTTCCTCATATTTCCGTATGGAACGTCGTGCTGTTAATAGCTCTTTATATGTCAAAACAATTTCCTTTCTTTATTCAGAGTTGAATCATTCCGGCTATTTATTATTTATCGCAATAACCACC
Organism: bacterium; assembly: GCA_963693055.1. Lineage (GTDB taxonomy): Bacteria > Zhuqueibacterota > Zhuqueibacteria > Residuimicrobiales > Krinioviventaceae. Next base: position 289,677 of record OY843751.1, on the reverse strand, counting down.
CAGGAATGTGTATTGTGTAACAAGGTTGTATTAATTTCCAGATCACCCAATTGAAACATCCCCGGTTCAATACCTGCTTTTACTTCCAGAGATTCATCCTCCAGTTTTACTGTCTCGGCAAGATTAATCTTTTCAGACACAATAATGCCGGTCTGCCCCTTGTCCAGACGCTGCTGCCAGTTGTCACGAAACTGACCCGCAGGCACCAGTGCGTTTTCAAATATAACAAATTGATTAAAATGGGATTGCATCAACGCATCCATTTCTTGAAAAGTGAAACCATGATCTCCCAACAGCTCGCTGTTAGGCGTACCCAAAATAATCAGTCCGCTTTTTTTGGTCACTCTTGCCAGCTCTTTTATGGCATCCTGTTCCTTGTTATACTCTTTAATGTGTTCCAATACTTCACTGCAAATTATTACATCAAATTGATTATCAGCATAGTGTTTCAAATCGGTAATACTTTGCAGGCTGAAATGGATATCACGGTATCTGTTTTTAGCAAATCGGACAGCATGTTTGGACACATCCGCGCCAAAGACCGCTTTGGCACCAGCCTGCCGCATGATATCCGAACCATAGCCGCTGCCGCAACCGATATCGGCAACAGTTTTTTCTTTTACAAATTGAGAAACAAAATTATAGAATTTGCGATGATTCAAATAATTATTAATATCATTTTGAGTAGGGGCCCGTTTTAAACCTCGCCGGTTAATGCAGAGTCCATCCGGATAAACCCGTATATAATCTTCCCAATAATATTTGCCGGTCAACCTGCCTATAAAATGACCAAAAGCATCCCATAATTTTAATAATAATGTTTTCATATCTGGTTCCAATCCATGCATTCAATATTTATTATGTGACTTTTGATAACAAGTAACATTATTTTTCAAGAACGAATTATTCTATAACAGGATAAACTGGTGTTATTTGAATATAATCAAAACGAAAGCCCATGAAATAAAAATAAAAAATGCCGGATGTCCTCCGGCATTTTTTAAGATTATTTATTTACAGCATCTTTGAGTGCTTTTCCGGGTACGAATTTCGGTACTGTTTTGGCTGCAATTTGAATGGTTTGACCGGTTAGGGGGTTACGTCCCTGTCTTGCGGGTTTGTCTACAACTTTAAAGGTTCCAAATCCAATTAATGGCACAGATTCACCAGCTTTTAATGCCTCGGTAATGGTGGAGAGAACTTTGTCAACAGCTTCTTTTGCTGATTTTTTAGTCCCCGTAATTTCAGCAACCTTGGTAACAAGTTCAGCTTTATTCATTCAGCCCTCCTTGAAAATTAATGATGTGCCTCCCCCTGCCAGAGTCAGCACGATTGCAGGATGCGCTTAAGCGCATCTCGTTAAATACTCCTTTGTGATGCTTCAGCTTGCATCCTAAGGACTGGTATATTCAAATAAGGGATTTTTTTCAGAAACAATCAAGCAATTTATCATTTATTTCTCACATAATTGAAAAACCACAAGAAAAATTAAAGTTATTTTACAATATCTCCTTATTTTGTGCAGATACTGGCAAGAAAAGCCTTTCCTTGGTCTTTCTTATTCAGTCTTTCAAAGGCATAATGTGTCCAGTTTAGTAAATCTTTAATATAGTAACTATCCGGATATGTATTGATAAAATCTGACACATAATTTTTAATCAATTCAGTATCTGTATTGGTTTTATCCAGCAGCAACGTAAATACCTTGCTGTAAGAAGCGATCTCCGAGTAGACACTATTAGGAAACGTATTAGTCAAACTATCCAGACAGTCTATATATTTTTGATAATTGTTATTCTTTTTAGCAGTGTAACCCATTTTCAACAATTCAAAGGCTTCTTTGTCATCACCTTCGGGCTCAACAACTGTAAATGAAAGATTGTCCTTTTCAAACTTTTGAATCGGCCCCTTAATGTTTACTTTATATGTTCCGGGAGGTAAATACAACATGTAAAAATCTTTAAACCAATCATCTTCTCCAAAGTCTTTAAGCAGATTCAAATCAATAACAGCCAGGCTGTCCCCTTTTCTCATGGGCTCAACTTTGCTCCAATCAGCAGAAATACGTAAATTCGAACTGTAATCTTTATTTAATGTAACATTGTCCAAAACAAGAAATTGAGTAACCATTAAATCATTCAGACGTGGTCCATATTTGCTATAATTATATAACCTGTAATTAAAAATAACCGGTTCCATTGGCAGATATTGAGATTTATTTATAGAAAATAAAGTCTCTGTATCAAAAGATCTCGACAAAGCCAATTGAGAAAGAATCAAAACCAACAAGGCTAAATTAAGCACAACTTTTTTCAAATGGACCTCCCGCAAACATTGTAAAAATTGTCTTTTAAAAGCAACAAGGTGATTTACCTGAATCAAACAAACACAGGAAAATTACTTTTAACCAGCATTCAAATTCTTTAATCATTAATACTCGAGTGTTGTTTAATTTTAAACATAAATAAATTTAACGGGTTCCCATAATAATTACCAATTGTGCCTTTTTAACTCTTCATTTTAGACACAATTGGCAAATAATAGAATTTATTTTGCTTAATGAAATTAAATGGTATTCGTGTTTGAATGATGAAATATTATTTTGGGTAGTATTTTTTCAAATTCTTCTTTATATAGTATTTTTGAGCTTTTATTATAACCAACAGAGTCTTTTACTTCAGCATAGAGTGAAATAAAAATATAATCTTTTCTATTTCCCGGAAAATGTAAATACAAATACGCATAATTATTTCTACCGGCACCCATTGTAATATAGCTTAACCGATAAAAATCCTTTCCCTCAACATTTAAAGAATCAAATGACATTTCTTTTGACAAGCTATACATTCCGGTATTAACACCATATTCAATCATCCCATCGATTTCATGCTGTGCATATTCCCGGGCAAGCTGACCGATGGGTATATCTTTAACCAATGATACTTCCAGGGGCTGGATTTGAAATGACATTTCAAATGTATTATTGATATGTTCTTTATTAATACTTACAACCTGATAATCTCCTCCAATCACATTCAAAAACCAGCCTTCAAGAAACCCACTTGCATCGGCTTTAGTTAAATCAAGAGTATAATTCTCCATTTCCACACAGACGTCTGAAGAATCAATTCTTACACCTTTACCGGAAAAACATCCAATCCATGATAAAGAACAAATCAGGATAACAATTACAACTTTATGTGAGAACAATCTGCTTATATTTTTTCTATTGCAATAAAAGTTTTTTATGATTTTTCTCATCATACTTCCCCTTTTTTTAATTAATTAAACATTCACTACTTGGAAATTCCCTTGTTATACCCACCAGATACTACAAAAGACTAATAATCCCCTGGTTTGAGAAGAAAAAAATCAGATATAGAATATACCAGATTCATATGCCTGTTTGGAAAATATTTATATACTAAAACATCCGCAAGCTTGGACAGTTCCGCATCAATCTCTTCCCGTAAGGCAGCAAAATCACTTACAGACAGTTCATTACGATTCAATATCTTTTGGGTAGTAATTCCTCGCGCGTCAACCATAAACCGACGCATCATTTCTCTATATGTATTAGAATATTTATATGAAGACGGTTTTTCTAATGTTTGAATCGATACGACAAGATTATACAAACCTTTATCAGTAATTTGCACACTAACAATCACATTTTCAGAAAAATGATCATTCCCATAATCGTATGGAGAATAAATTGAACTAATACTGGGCATAGCCGTTGCAGAAAATAACAGTACACATGCAAAGATAGTTAAAGAATCTTTAATCATAGCAGCCTCCCTAATTTAGTTTTACAAGATAAAACCTTTAATGAGTTGACTGTATGATTGTTCCATTTTCATTGCCTGTTGTGTTTAATACACTACACAACAGGCAATAATTTATCTGACTCTAGAAATCCAGGGATAAAATTTACGTTTATTATATTCCACTCAACCGGGTTACCAGTTCAAGATTATCATCTTTTACTGTATACGCGGGTATACGGATCTCGATCCGTTTCAGTCCCTCAATTTGCTTATCAAGCTCCATGGGAGCTGGATACAGTGAGATCACGGATACCATTAATTCAGGATGCGACAAGGTCTCCAGTTTCAATGATTTTCCGTTCTGCGTCAATACTGCACCCCCATCAACAATCTCTACATCGGCTTTGGTGATGAGCTGCCATACAATGCTCTCGGTCGAGTCTGTCAGTGCAATCTGGTCTTTAATGGTCAAAGACGCAGGAGTATCTTGAATAAACGTACGCTCTGCACTTTTCACATAGGCTCCCAATGTGGGCTGCATATCCAGGGTTGCTGCGGGAGTATCACCGGTTTTTAAGTCGAGCAGGTTACAGCGTCCGTCTACCTGGTGCGGAAGATCGTTCACTGTTATGGTACTGTGGCCGTGGTTGCCTTTGGTCAGTAGCGTCCATCGTTGTGATCCTTGTTTGTGACTCCACAAATCAAATCCTGTTTTTTCCAGATCATAGTAATCCTGGTTGCCGGGATCAACCACCCAGCGTTCACCATCCAGTTCAAAGACAAAAGAACCGATATCCATATTGCCATGGTTATCTCCGGCACGGCCCCCTTTGGTGGCCAGATAGAATTGACGCGGATCTTCTTTTCCTCCCTGAAAAACCACAACCGGGGTCCTTCCCGAATCTGCAAATACATTGGGGATCTGAGTTTCGCTTTTTTCATTAAATTGAGATAACCAAACCAGACCTGCACCGCCTAACCGGGAAATTCCACCCATCTCTTTTGCGGGACGCAAAAACCGGTCTCTTTGATAAAACGCACCATTACCCGTTTGTACAGCAAACCAGGCCAAAAAAATATCTCCGTTTTTGCTGCTATAATCGCCACAATCACCATAGTTGAAATACTGACCGGATGGCGCTTCCATAACCACTTTGAACATGGCGCTTTCTTTTAGTCCTCGATAGTCGGCAAGGCCAAAATCTGTACCCAACGCGCTTTGCAGCATAGCAGCAGTCATAACTGTAAATCCGGTACCGTATCCCCAATAGGTTGCACCTTCGGGATAAACACCATCGGCACCGTATTCTTTTAATGCATGCGGCATGTTGTCGAGCGCGCGGGAGATGGTGTTAGAAGCCAGCTCGGGATCAATCTCGGCAATTTCAATAGCAGCAGCCACCATTCCGCAATGGCAAACCTGGTTCCAGTTGTTGATACCATAGATCCAGGTTACTCCGGGTTCAAAACTGGGCATTAATCCCTTTTTAATGAGCGCCACATGCGCTGAATCAATAGTTGCCTGCGGCAGGTCTCCATCCGTCCAGTCCAGTGCAAGAGCAACACCCAAAGCCATCTCGGAGACATCCAAAAAGTGAGAAGGATTCCAATCCGTAAAACTGCAAACCGCCTGCAATTCCTGATCAATGCGATCTAGTGCCTTTTTATCTTTTTCAACATAATACACCATACCCAGCATGTTCATACGATTTAAAAATCGCCGCGACACTGACAAGAGTCGCTTACCCGTCATGACCCGTTCGAGCAAAGGCTGATCATAAATATTATCAGCGCTATACTTTATGCCCTTGTATACATTCTGCACAACCGGATCAGATTTTAATTTCTTTTTTAGAATCTTTTCATTTTTTGGATTCAAGACCAGGCGAGGACGGTTTTTCTCTAAATGCTTTTTCAGGTACTTGACCGACATGGGATTTTCAAGCAGCGGCATGTCAACCTGCGCCATTGCGTTAAAACCGAATACCAAAAGAATAAATACTACCAATACTGTTTTTTTCAATTTTCCATCCCTATTTTTAAATTCGTGTATTTAATAACTGTTTAATCGTAAAGCAGCAAAGAAAATCACTGCCCCATTTGAGATCCTTTGTGATTTATATAAAAACACCAAGATCTAGCTTTTATATATGTTTTCATAAACATGATAGAATAACAATACCACCCGTAATATGCAAGTAAACAATTATCATATAGCATTCAGATGAAACAAGAACGGCCCCATTACGTCTATTAGGATGAATTAAACATGCAATATTGTGTTTTAATGATAAACCCAGGAGAATTTATATGAAATCAAGACATAAAATGATAATGATTGGCGCGCTTTTTATTGCCATTGCGTTCCTGTCGGGTTGTGCGGCAAACAACACCATGTATCTGGAAAAACCTGCAGGATTTTGGGCAGGCTTGTGGCACGGATTTATCATAGTTATCTCTTTTATCATCAGTCTGTTCACGGACAGTGTTACCGTTTACGAACTGAATAATACAGGCAACTGGTACAATTTCGGGTTTGTACTGGGTGCAATGATCGCCCTAGGCGGACAAGGGAAAATGTGCTGTAAAAAGAAGCCCAAAAGCAACAAGGTAAAAGAATGGGAAGAAATTAGCGTCAAAGTGGAAGAAAAAGTCCGTTCCGGCATCAAAAAATGGGTAGACGAAAATGATGAAGAAAAATCCGAATGGGAAGAGATTGGTAAAAAAGTTGAGGAAAAGATCAAACGCGAACTACGCAACTGGGCAGATAAAGAATAATTGAAATAAAAAACACTCCCACCCGAATGAAACGAGTGGGAGCGTTGAATTCAATCCCAATAAAATAATTTTCTATCACAAATCTTAACTAACTTTTTTCTTTAAATTGCTGATCAGTAATCCCACAACCAAAATGGTCAATGTACCGAATATGGGGATCAGGTAATTGTGGAAAGGACTGGTCATTGCCCCAAAGAAACCGGGTGATTGGTTGGAAATGGTCATCCATAAAATAATCAGTACGCCTAAAATCGCTCCCGGAATTGCTGCAGAGTTGGAAGCTTTTTTAGAGATCATACCCAACAACAGAATACCCAGCATACCACCGCTTAAAATACCCGCCAGCACCTGCCATACCTGAAACGCATTGCTGGCTGCAATCATTAATAATCCAATAATTGTACCCAATATACCCCAGACTATGGTTGCGGTGTATAATGCTTTCATCAATTGTTTTTCAGATGCATCTTTATTAAAAAAACGTTTATAATAATCGTTCATCAGCAAAGTAGCAGAAGAGTTTAAACTGGTAGAAACAGTACTCATGGCAGCGGCAAAAATTGCAGCAATCAAGAGCCCTTTTAATCCTACCGGAAGATTTTGAATAATGTAAAACGGAAATACATAGTCGGGTTTGGCTGCGTATTCTGGGGGAAGTGATCCGCCGCCGGTCTGGTAATATACATACAAGGTAGTACCAATGAAAAAGAACAGGGCTGAAACCGGAATGTACAGCAATCCACCAACAATCAAACTCTTGAAGGCTTCTTTATCAGATTTTGCGGATTTGTAACGCTGAATAAAATTCTGATCAATCCCAAAATTCTGCAAATTCATTACAATACCAAAAAACAGAACAATCCAGAATGTTTCGCTGGTTAACGAGGGCCCAAAATCACCCAGACTAAATTTACCATGGGCCATTCCATAACTGAACACTTGTCCTGGGCCATCAGGCAGGCCAAACAACATGGCAACGGTACAAATCAAAGCACCACCTATGAGTACCACACTTTGAATTGCATCGGTCCAAATCACTGCAACAATACCACCCACAAAGGTGTACAATGTAACAGAAATACCCACTACAATAATAATAAGTTCAATGTTCCATCCCAACAGCAGAGATAACGGTAACGCGGTCAAGTACATAACCGCACCCATACGCGCAATCTGGGTCAGCAGATAACAAACGCTTGCATACACACGCGCCCAGGTACCAAACCGGTCTTCAAGATTTGCATAAGCAGAAATGGATTGACTGGCACGGTAATAGGGCATAAAATATTTAATTGCTATAATAGTAGTGATGGGTAGTGACAGGCTGAATGTGAAAAAACCCCAATTCTTGTCTGAAAAGGACATGGCAGGAATACCAATAAAACTGAGACTGCTCAAGTATGTGGCAAACATGGACAATCCACAAAGAATACCGGGTAATGAACGGTCACCCGCGGTAAAACCCTCGGTGGAGGTGCTTCGTTTGTGAAAATAGAATCCCAATCCTATTGTGCCAAGAAAATAAACGACAAGTACAGCAATGTCTACAAAACCAAATTGAGGCATGAGTGACTCCTGTAGAATAATGAAGAGGTTACAATCCTTGATATTGCCGGATATTGATGGGCAAATATTTTTCTTTTTCCGAACTCTTGAATATAACTGCTCAGAGATCAGAAATCAAGAAAAAATGCGTAAAATAAAGTAAAATATTATGTTTAATATACTTGGATTAAAAGCTACTCTCATTTCGATACCGGTACCAACCGTCCGTTTTCCAGCGGTTCGGTATCATCATCAGCAAACCAGAAACTGTACAGTTTTGCATTTTTCAGATAAAACTTTAATGCAATGGCCCTTTTTTCAAAGGGCTTTTTCTTTTTACTGTATTTATCAGAATCCTCCAAATCCAACCAGTTTTGAGGGAAATTTTCCACAAAATTCTCATCATGTTTCCAGGCTACCTTGTGATTAATAGCATTACTGGTAAAAGGAATACAATTCTCCGCACGAAACAGTCCTTGAATATCCTCAGAATACTTTTCCACTTTTTTCAATTCCACATAATGATAGTCCTGCAATACCTCTACGCGGATTTCTCCTCCGCTGGCATCCGCGTTAATATACAAATGTTTACCCTCCGGCCAGAACAGGGTCGTCAGCAGGGTTCCGGTTTCCTCTCCCGCGTCCATAGAGACAAATCCGTCCGCTCGAAGGGTTGCCAACCCGGCTTGTACTTTGTGGTCCCGCGGTTTGATCTCATCATGATCGTATTTTCTACCGGTGTAGTAAAAATAGAGACTGTCGTTTTTGACGATTGGCGGACAATTCATCCAGACCAGTCCCGCATCCCAACTGTTTTTGGGGCCGGTTGACAGGAACGGTTCACCCTGACAAACCCGGTCCCAATTGCGGCCGTCATGGCTAAAAGCGAGTTCGCAATGAAACTTTCCCGCCATTTCAGGGTCCAGTGAAGAAGGACGATGATACATGACCGGGATCCCAATATATCCGCCCGCGTAACCGGTCACCTGCATGAAATAAATGTCCGTTGACGGACCGTCCTGGGGGCCAGCTTCCAGTACCAGCTCATCATCAGACCATGTCGCTCCGTCCGGACCAAAGGAAGCTTCACTAAACAGCACCTTTCGCCAACTCGAAACGATCTTGGAGGGCGGATCCCACAGGCGCAGGTAGCAGAGATAGCGGTCGTGAAAGGGATCGTACGCGGGTTGATTGGCTTCACCCAGTATATCCCGCTGTGTCTGGTTGGGCATGGCCTGCCAGTTTAATCCATCTTGGGACTGGATGATCATAACCTGCCGGGGACGCGGTTTGGAACGAATGATGATGGCCCGATAGGGATACCTGGTTTCTTCCTGTACTTTGAAAAACGCCGAGTAATACGAAGTAAATGCCTCGCCGTTGAATTTGTTTAAATTTAAAATATTATTATGCTCAGGAATGTCCCCTTTATCGAGTCCATCCCAAATCTCTTCGGACGGGAGCTGGTCGGTTATGATGGGCGTAAATGACTTGCCGTCTGTGGTATGAAAAACCGAGTACAAGGTTTTCTTTTCAAATGCGCCCCCACAATAGGCAATATAGCCCTTGTCATCCGCATCGGGAACAATGGAAAAGATTGTAGGGGATTTCATCAGCTTTTCGGAAACGGGTAAAATCATCGGTTCAGAGTATTTGTTCACTGCATGCAATGTGCGTTTCACATTTCGGCTGCCCATGATAAAGGTATCATCCAGAAACAGGGCCGGTTCAGCGCCAATGATCCTGCCGGATTGGCGTTTAACGTCCCATTCGGATTGCGGAAACTCGGATTCAAATCCGATGGTCCGGTCCAGATGATAGATGGTGCTGGTCTGGCTGTGGGCGATGCCGTAAATCAATACTGTGATCAGGATGAAGAAAATCTCTTTTTGCTTAAACATGCTTGCTCCCGTTGGGTTGGATAAATTTCTGGTTATAATAACCTGATTTCACGGTTGAGATGCAAGCAGAAAATGTTGGTTAGAATTATTTACCACAGATACATTCACCAGTGGGCGAACACGCACAGATGAATGCAGATTAAATCCATAGCACCTGATCGTGACGGAATTAAGCGAAGCGGTCTCCGTCACGTTGAAAGCAAGGTAGTATGAAAGATTTACCACAAAGCCACAAAGCTCACAAAGGTATAATGAACCACAGATAAGCGCAGATTAACGCAGATCAAATCCATACCCCCTGACCGTGACGGAGAAAAAGTCGGTCCCTGAGTGTTCGCCGAAGGCGAACGTATCGAAGGGTCGAGCGATAAATTAACCACAAATGAACGCAGATATCTATTTTGCAGATATGATTATAAGATCATGAATCCACTCCCGCCCAAATTTCATTTGGGTGGGGAATTTGGTAAAAAGCTTTGCTTTGGTATTATAGGGATAAGTCGCTGACAAGATTAAAAAAATGAACCACGAAGAAAAGAAGGGCACGAAGTAAGATTATAATCCAGGAATGTTTAAAATAACGAGAATTCATCCCGCTAGGGATGAAATATTTGTAGTTAACACCCAAACAACAATCTGCATCCCGTAGGGATGCGATATCATAGTTCTATTATTCTATCCCATCCCTACGGGATGGTAATCTGTTTTTTTGTTTGTGCTAAAAATATCTTGTCCCTGACAGGACAATTCATTCCTCCCGTTACGGAGACCGCTTCGCTTATCTCCGTCACGATCTTTTGTTTTTTATCTGCGTTTATCTGCGCATGTCTGGTTAATTTTGGGTTCCAGGGCAGAGCCACTGGAACCAGAAGCGAAAAGATTTTTGTTGTACTTTTTGTACATATCTCTCTCAGTCGGCCCTTCGATACGTTCGCCTTCGGCGAACACTCAGGGACCGACACTTTCACCGTCACGATCTGGGAGTGTGGGCTTTGTGTTCATCAGTGCGTATTCGCCCACTGTTGGATTTATCTGTGGTTAATTTTGTGGCTCCAGATAGCAGTTAGTAGGATGCGCCTCGGCGCATCTTTTAATTATTTTTGATGCGGCAAGCTGTATCCTACGAACTATTGCCCAAATTAAAAATTTATAACGATATGTAGTCCATTGAGGATTCGAACCCCATCTCCCGTTTTCCCAAAAATACAATTATTAATATTTTTAGGGTAACGGGCGTCTTAACCGTTAGACCAAATGGACTACATATATTTTTCTATAATAAAAAAATGCTCTAATAAATGGTTATCTATTCGAATTGCAAACTCTCGTAAAAAATCTGAATAAGCTGATACTTTTTTAATTGAAATATTAATTTTGTCACCATGTGCAATTTTATTTCGTATTTTTCTAACACTATCGAAGGTTTGTGCTAAATCCATAGATTCAATTTCCTTAAAATCATTTATTCGGGGACTCAAATTCATTAAAAAAACATTTTGTAATATATGTGGAATCATTTGACTTCTATAGTTATCACTCATTATATCATCTATAAATCGTTGCAATCCATAAAATGCAAAGAGTTCACTTGGAAAGCGGAAATATGGTTCTTTGATTAACAAATTTGAATATTTTTTGTATTTTTCAAATTTTTGATCTTTAATAGGTTCTTGTAATTTCCTTTTAAATTTAATTTTGCACTCATCTTGATTAAGATAATTACTATTTTTCTTTTTTAAATTTTCAATTAGCTTATCTTTCCCACCATGAAAGTCAATCAATTCAATCATTACGGATTTAAAATATGATTCAAAAAAACTAAACAAACTAAGAATAATATATTTCCCTAGATTGCTCTTGTAATTATTAGAAATACTTTTCAGTCTATCTTTATCTATTGATTCAATAAAATAATCAGGTTTAGGAATACTATAATTTGGTATAGATTCTTCAAAACCTTTTATAGTTTTTTTTAATGTTGGAACTGATTGACATATTAATATGGCAAAATCCCATATTTCTTGTTGTTCTTTTTTTATCCTTTTATGAGATTCAGTTTGACATATCATATTATTGTCAAGTTCTTCCGTACATAAAATTCAAGTAAATATTTTAAAAAACTAATTTAATTAAAGACGTAATATCTAGAATTTCCAGTTATTTCTTTTCATAAATTCTTCCAAATCTATACAATCAACTGAATAATGTTTACAAAGATTTGGTATTTTAGCGGCATTCTTTTTTTCTTTTTCTTCAGTAACAATACACCCACCTTTAATTTTTGCGCTTGCTATCAAATATGGATCAGCTACAGGGAAACCTTGCAATCGTTGTTTTATACCAACTATTTGCCGAAAATGACTAATATTAAAAAGTTCCCTTATAAAACTTATTTCCTCATTGGTGGGTGAAAAAAATATTTTTTTATGTTCACTAACCCATCTCTTTACAAATTGCTTCGTTGCTTGAATATCAATTTCATTCATTACTTCCTTTACAGAAATAATTTCCATATTATTAACTGATTTTTCCAAATTATCCCAAAATGAGGGAAATCTATCTGGAAAATAATTTCCAAACATTCTAAATACAACAGTATCAAACAAATATATCATCTATCTTTTATCCCCTAAATAGAAATAATCTGAGTTATATTCTAATGTTGTGGATGACTTGAAAAAATAAATAAAAAAGCGTATCCTATAGTTTTTAAGTATTTTTTTTCGACCAAGAAAAAAGATAAAACCAAAAAGGACACGCTATGAAAAAAGGTAATACAACAAAGTCAGAACTGCAAGCAGAAACCACAACATTCAATAAAAGTTTGGATGAAATTATTCGAAATGGAGCGCAACAAATATTGGCAGCAGCCATAGAAAACGAAGTTCAGGAATACCTTGATCGCTATAAAAATCACAGAGATGAACAAGGTCACCGCCTGGCCGTACGCAATGGTTCCATGCCGGAGCGCACAATATTGTCCAGTTCAGGTCCAATAACGATCCGGCAGCCGCGAGTGGATGACAGGAAATTACGGCAGGAACATGGCGTAGAAGGCTTTACAAGTGAGATACTACCCAAATACCTGAGACGGACACCCAGCCTGAATAACCTGATACCTGCCCTTTATTTGAAGGGCATTTCGACACAGGACTTCCCGGCTGCATTGTCGGCTATACTTGGAGATAAAGTCAAAGGACTTTCAGCCAACACGGTTGTGCGCTTGAAAGAAGAATGGGAGTCAGAGTACAAGCAATGGGCCAGGCGTGATCTGTCCGGCAAACACTATGTATACATCTGGGCCGATGGTGTCTATTTCAATGTTCGATTGAAAGGCGTAAATCCTTGTATTTTAGTGATTATTGGAGCGGACGAATATGGGCGAAAAGAGCTTTTGGCGGTCAAAGAAGGCTTTCGAGAAAGCGAATTGAGCTGGAAAGAACTGCTGTTGGAGTTAAAGGACCAGGGACTTGAGATGGGACCGAAACTGGCAATCGCAGACGGTGCCCTCGGTTTTTGGAAAGCTTTGCCACAAGTTTATCCCGAGTCTCGTGAACAGCGCTGCTGGGTCCACAAGACAGCCAACATATTGGATAAGCTACCGAAAAGTGCGCAGACAAATGCCAAATCGCTTATTCATGAAATGTATATGGCTGAGACCAAAGAAAATGCGTTAATCGCTTATCATAGATTTATCAAAATTTATGAAGACAAGTATCCCAAAGTTGTTAATTGTCTGGTAAAAGATTATGATCAACTTTTTACTTTTTATGATTTCCCGGATTCACATTGGCAGCATATCCGGACCACGAATCCCATTGAATCTACCTTTGCTACAGTGAGACTCAGGACGCGGAGAACAAAGGGCTGCGGTTCAAGTCAGGCGACTTTGACTATGGTTTTTAAACTGGCTAAAGAAGCGGAAAAACGGTGGCGGCGTTTGAGAGGGTACAAGTGGATACCATTTGTGATTAAAGGAGAAAAATTTGTGAATGGTGAACCGGAAAATCAGGAATTGTTTAAGTTGGCAGCTTAACTTTTATGAAATGGATACGCTTTTTGATCCACAACTATTGACAATAACTCAAATAATCTTCAAGTTTTGTTATGCTAGTAACCTTCATACTAAAATATTCAGCTAATTGGTCTAATGAACATTTCCCTTTATAATAATTACTAAATGCTAAATTTAAATAGTTCTCACCCAAGTAAGCAATTTGTGTTAAATAATAATTACCCCCTTTACCTGTTACTTTTCTTTTTTGACTTGACCACTCCTCAGCTTTCATTTCATAATACTGATAACTGATAAGACCAATATCCAAAATTTTTCTTAAAATAACTTCTCTACTTACTTTATATATGTCTGATAAATTTGATATTGAATCATCTGCAATATTACCATCAAAAATTTTATTAAAATCCTCGTCAGGCACAAGAAATTCAGCAGCAAAACTATTACAGCAACTTTCAATATCTTTATGAACAGAGTCTAAATTTTTTATATATTTATTACTAGATTTAGTAACTCCAGGTACTTTATATAAAATGTGTGCTAATTCATGGAACAAAGTAAATATTTGTCTAGTAAATGTATTTTTGTTATTTACATAAATTATTGGGAATTCCTCATCAATCAACGAGAAACCACATATATCCCTTTGTTTAAAAGCACGTTTAAAAATATATATGCCTACATTTTCAATAGCGTTACGCCAATACTTAAATGCAGCTTCAGGATTAATTAATGACTTTTGCTCATTAATATCGATTTCTAAATAATGACGAATATTTTTTGCTAATTCATAATAATTATTTGAAAAATCAAATTCTTTAAAAATACATTTACTGAAAGGATTCTTTCCATCATTCAACTCTGACAATGAAATTTGTAAAACTTTTGCTTTTCGAATAGCAAATCTAGTATCAAATTGTAAATTATTTTGTTCATATTCAGGTAAAGTTCTAAATTCTTTAATAAGATCAACTTCTTCAGGTGGGCTTGGGAAGAAAAATATTGCTGATGGGCGCTTATAGACTTGGTAAGCCAATTTTTCTAATTGAGCATAAGTTAACTTTTCTGTTCCATTTTCCCAATTTTCTATAATTTCAGTTGATTTCCCCATTTGGCGAGCTACTTCCTCAATTGTTTTTCCACAATTTAATCTTGCCCATTTTAGTATATCAAAATTTACAATTATTTTTTCTGCCATTTTACAATTCACTCAAATTCAATCTTTATTTAAAAATCAAGATATAGTACATATACTTGTATCAACTCGTACAACAAAAAATTACTTATAACAAATATTTAAATCAAATCAGAAATACTAAAAATATAATATCCTTAACACCCACTACTAGTCACCAAAATTTTACCTCATGAATATTATAATAACCAAAATAATTTTACAACATGCAAGAACAAAATACCTTTTTTGAATTTTGTTTTTCTTCGTGGTGGTCATTAAATCAAACTTCCCGTGACGGAGACCGCTTCGCTTATCTCCGTCACGATCAGGGGGTATAGGATTTATCTGTGTTCATAGGCGCGTGTCTGGTCAAATTTTTTTGAGTTCCAGGGCAGAGCCACTGGAACCAGAAATAGAATGAATTACGTTCACCTTTTCGTGTCATTTAGTGTGCTTCGTGGGCTGCTTTTCTTTGTGTTCTCCGTGTCTTTGTGGTTTAATGCTTCCTGGCTTTGCCCTTCGATACGATCCGTCACAAAACGACGGATCACACGGTTCCTGAGCTTGTCCTGAGTTTATCGAAGGGCAGGAACCGACCTTTTTCTTCCTCACGATCAGAGGGTATGGATTTTATCTGTGTTCATCTGTGTGTATCTGTGGTTAATTTTTGGGTTCCAGGGCAGAGCCACTGGAACCAGAAATGGAATGAGTTTCGTTCTTATTTCCGTGTCATTCCGCGTTTTCCGTGGTATATTGCCCATGACGGAGACCGCTTCGCTTTTCTCCGACACGACCAGTGGTGTATGGATTTAATCTGCGTTTATCCGCCTTCATCTGTGGTTAATTTTGTGGCTCCGGATAGCAGATAGTAGGATGCGCCTCGGCGCATCTTTATCATACATTGTTTTATTTAAAATGATGCGGCAAGCCGCATCCTACAAACTATTTAATGCATTGCCGCGAACTCTGTACCTAGATTACTTGACAATCACACGGCAATTGATTACGTTATGTACTAAAAAATCTGCATGAATTTGAGGGCAAGGCATGCGTTCCGGTATTTTAAACAGTATCATTCTTTTTCTCTTTACATCAATCACATTGCTCTATTCAGAAACCTATACCCGCATAACTATCCAATCGGGCAGTTCCGCAAGCGAAATCGAGAAAAACATAACCCGTCTGCTAAAGGACCGTCTGACCGAGGCCGGCATTGCGGACGTTAACATCACCCCGGAGCAGACCGCACCGCAATCCGGTGAGTTGGTCATCCTGTTGGGTACGCCGCAGCGTCATGTAGCGATACGTAAATACATGGACGATCTGCGTATCCGGCCCCTGTCCGATTTGGCACCCGGATCCGAAGGATTTCTATTACAATATATATCGAAACATGCTGCCCTGATTGCCGCGGGCGTGGACGAGCGCGGATGTTTGTACGCCGTGGGCGAAATCCTTCGCCAGATCACCATCCGTAATGGATCAATGGCTTTGCCGGAAAACCTGCATATCCGCACAGCCCCGGCATTCGAGATCCGCGGTACCCAGTATGGCCAGAGCGGTGTAGCCAAACGCCTGGCGCATGTACGGGACTGGACCGATGCCGAGACCCAACGCATCATTCTCGATTACGCCCTGGCCGGCGCCAATATTTTCAGTACGGGTCCCGGACCCATGTTCGACTTTATCAAATCCTACGGGCTCATGACGCAGGGTGGTTTTGGCGCAAATACTTCGGGACGGGATATACCCCCCGAGTGGAACGCTTCCGAGTCCATTGGACGCCTCGGCTATGTCTGTCTCTCGGTGCCGGAAGCGCGCGAGTTTATGCTGAAAAAATGTGAGGACTATTTTAAAACCAGTCCCACTTTTGACCTGATTAAATTCCACGGTGGAGACGGCGGTGGTTGTGAATGCGACAAATGCGATCCCTACGGCCGTGTCTTTATCAAAACCGTGGAAGAGATGGCGGCCATCATTCACAAATATCATCCCACGACCCTCGTCTATTTCACCAACCAGAAATTCGACAATGCCGATGATAATGCCATATTCGCCTACCTGCAGGAAGAGCCGCGCGAATGGCTCTGGGCCTGGGGTTACGGTCCCGGATCAGACGCCACAAGCTGGCAGCCGGGCCACCGGCAAACGCACCGTATGGACCTGTTTCGCTATCCCGGTTTTGGGCCGTACGGACTGTACCCCAAAGAGATTTTACACCAGCTCCCCAAACGTCATGTGCTGATGTACTACAACGAAATCACACACTGGAAGTACGCACAACATGCCTACATCCAGATGTATCCGCGGGCGGACAAGAACGGTGATCTGCCGCCGCACTGGAGCCACGAGATTTACGAGCGCCAGCCCGATCCGTTTCTCACCATGGTCTATAACCGCCTCACCTTTTACGCCTGGCCGCGCTTTTATCACCGTGTCTTTAACGATCTGATGCCCTATGGCGTTGGCGATATCACCCACTCCAGTGGTCACCATGACCATTACAATCAATGGATGTGGCAGCGACTGCTGTGGAATCCCCGCATGACCGTTGGGGAGGTAGTTAACGAATACTGCACCACCTGGTTCGGTCACGAGGCGGCACCGCTCATGGCAAAGGCTATCTTGCAGCTTGAACAGAATCTGGAAAAAATTCCGGGTATGCCCATAACGGAAAAAACGGGTATCGATTCCTGCTATGCATGGACAAAACAGGCCGGAGAGCTCATGCCTGACGCATTGATGCAAAACAACTGGTTGTGGCGCCAATTCATGCAAAAAGCGGCTCTGGACAAATACGTCAAGCTGGCGGTACAACAGCAAATAGATTTACAGGCAAAAATCGAACAACATACCCAATCCGCACTCAACAACATACAAAGCAACACGGAAATCGAAAAAATGCTGACCTGGTTTGGTGATATGCCAGAGACAGCTGAAATGGCAGCGCTACGGACAGAAGCGGGCCGTCTGGGTGAAGAGAGCAATGCCCTGTTTGGTGTGCGCAATGACGGATATTTTAATCTTGAACACGATTTTATCGGGCTGGGATGGTACAAACGTCAGCTTGAGCGCGCAAAAACTGCCAAAGGTGTAGAGAAATCCGAACTGCTTAGCATGATCACAGATTATGAAAATCCGGGCAAAGGCGGTCAATACGACAATCTCGGTACTGCGAATCCCGCACCCAATGTTATATTCGGGTATCCGTACGATCATGGACAACCCTACGTCCCGCAAATGCTGTCCGAGGGCAACCGTCCCTCTCAGCGCTCCATGCATTTTACTCAGGACGAGGACCAGGGCGTAACCCTGCAATACCGCGATCTTGATCCCAAGGCATCGTACAAGATCCGCTTTACCTTTGTGCGTCCCTGGTACCAGGAGCGCTATGCCTTTCGTATGGTGCAAAAAAGCCAGAGCATTTACGCGGATGATCAACTCCTTGCAGAGAATATAGAAATCCCTTTACAAATGAGCGATTTTTTCACTTACAATATACCGCAATCCGTTATACAGGATGGTGAACTGACCATCCGTCTGGAACGCGCACCCAACATTGCCCGCGGCGACCGGGTGACCGTAGAACAGTGGCGCAATTCAGGTGGCTGGGGCACCATTGCTTCCGAAGTCTGGTTAATCAAAAAATAGGAATAGACATGAAGAAAATAATACTCCTTTTCATTATACTCTGTCTGGCGTTCAGCGGACGGGTCTTTTCACAGCAAATTGATCTGTCTCATGCGTCCATTCTGGTATCGAAAAACATCAGAAAGCCAGTGAACAAGACACTGGTTCGGATGCTGAAAGAAGAAGTGGGCAAACGCACCGATCTCGAGCTCCAACAAACGGACAAGATCAAAGACGCAACAGGATCCGTGATTGCCATTGCACTGACTAGCGATAAAAAACTGGGTGAAATTACCGTGCCCCAAAGAGATCCATCGCAGGCAGAGAACAAGCCTGAAGGCTATCGCATTTTTACAACGGACTTTGAGGGCGCACCTCTTGTGTGGATTATTGGTGCGGATGCAGGCGGCGCTTTATTTGGTGTTGGCAAGCTTTTGCGTACCGCTATCATGATGGATGGACAATTCATCCTTGATCCCCTTGATGTTGCTACCGCGCCCATGCAGCCCATTCGAGGACATCAACTCGGTTACCGCAACACAGCCAACTCGTGGGACGCCTGGAATGTACAGCAATTCGAACAGTATATCCGCGATCTGGCAATATTCGGCACCAATGCCATTGAAAACATTCCTTTCGGTAAAGACAATGACAGTCCGCACATGCCCATCTCGCGTGAGCAGATGAACATTGAGATGAGCAAGCTTTGCGATGCTTACGACATGGACTATTGGGTGTGGACTCCCGCTGAATTTGATCTGAACGATCTTGAAAAACGCGCGGCTATGCTGGAAACGCATGAACAATTTTACAAAGAAACACCCCGACTGGATCAGATTTTCTTTCCCGGCGGCGATCCGGGCCACAATCACCCCAGTCTGGTATTGCCCTTTTTAAAAGACCTGCACGAACGCTTGATCAAATATCATCCCCAGGCAGGTATCTGGATCTCGTTACAGGGATTCAGTGCCGAGCAGGTGGATTACTTTTACACTTATCTTGAAGAAAACAAACCGACCTGGCTCCGCGGTGTGGTTTCGGGCCCCAGCAGCCCCCCCATTGCAGATAC
This sequence comes from bacterium, assembly GCA_963693055.1. Lineage (GTDB taxonomy): Bacteria > Zhuqueibacterota > Zhuqueibacteria > Residuimicrobiales > Krinioviventaceae. The sequence continues at coordinate 269,792 of OY843751.1, read as the reverse complement.
CCGCCACCGCCTTGATCCGAAATACAAGCACCGGCAGTATCCCGATATTACCCACAATGTGCGCTGCGAGTTTCCCACACTCAACTGGGACCAGGCGTTTGCGCTTACCATTGGGCGTGAAGGCACAAACCCCCTGCCCAATTATTACGCCAAAATACATGCTACCTATGCACCGTTTACAGATGGATTCGTGACCTATTCCGACGGTTGTCACGATGACGTCAACAAGGTGGTTTGGAGTATGCGCGGCTGGAACATCAATACCCCGGTGCGAGAAATTATTCAGGATTACAGCCGCTTCTTTTTCGGCCCGCAACTCACAGAAAAAGCAGCAGACGGCATATTTGCTCTTGAGCAGAATTGGAAAGGACCTATCGTTGAGAATGGTGGTATAGAGACTACCTTTGCGTTCTGGCAAAATCTGGAGCATGACAATACACAATTGGCAGACAATTGGAGATGGCAGCTATTGGTACTTCGTTCTTATTACGATACCTATCAGCGTCGCCGCAAGATCTATGAACAGGGTCTGGAAACCGAGGCCAACGCAGTCCTAGCACAAGCCAAAACCCTGGGAGCAGACAAGGCAATGGACAAAGCGTTAGAGATCGTCAACAAGGCCGATACCGAACCGGTAGCGCAGGACCTGTATGTAAAGATTGTACAATATTGCGATGATTTGTTTCACTCGATCGGATTGCAAACCAGTGTGGAAAAATACCAGGCATCCGGGGCACAGCGCGGCAGTATTCTCGACTTTGTAAACCATCCCCTCAATAACAGATGGTGGCTGCAGGACCAGTTTGACAAAATCCGTGAAATGGATTCCGAAGCAGAAAAACTCGCACGGCTGGAGATCATCCGTACCTGGGAAGATCCGGGTCCAGAAAGCTATTATGACAATATATCCAACATTGAAACCGGACCTCGTGTGCTCACCACCTCTTTTGATGCCTGTGATGTGGCCTGGTGGGACAATGGGTTCAGCCGCAAGCGGCTGTCATCCCAACTCTTCCAAACCGATCCGGTGCTGGAATATGAAAATCTGGATTTTAACGGAAGATACATCATCCGTGTTGCAGGCCAGGGAGACGCGCTCATCCGTGTGGATGGTGAACGTCTGGAACCGGTTATGTATGATAAAGAACTTGAAGGATTTAAAGAATTTGTGGTCCCCAAACATATTACACGGGACGGTAAAATGCGTGTCACATTCGACCGTCCCGAAGAATCTCATTTAAACTGGCGTAAATATTCTCACATCTCGGATGTGTGGGTAATCAAACGCTAAGCTCAGTCACTTACCGGGGCGCTGATTACACCTAAATAGCGCCCCATCCAATAGGGCAATAAAAAGGTATCGCCGGCAGAAAGCTCGTGATGCCGATCACCGGCATCCAGCGTAAACCAACTGCGGTTGTGCTTGAGTGAGGGACGCTCATCCGGGGGCAGCACCTCGGTGGTTGTTTGTCCCCAGAAATTCTTTTCAACAAATTCAATGTCTTTGCGGTGACTGTTGATATTGGCAAACTGGATCAAATCCAGGGGGAATTCTTTCAAAGTCCATACAGATTCATCCAGATCAAATTCCTTTGCTCCGGTTATGGCGTAACAGAAATTCCACAACGGGTTTTTCTCAGGGCGTTCCATCTGCCAATGGTCTTTAATAGCGTCAAAATATTGAGCTTTTAATGTATCGTTAAACGCATAGGGATACAGTCCCCAATACCCCAAAAAATACATTTCATCATCCGAGTGGTTCCATTCTTCCGACAAGAGCTTGCTCCAGCCATCCGCGTCTTCCGGTGCCGGACCAATCTCTGAGAACGGACGTTTTAGGTTTTCCAGATATCCGTATTCATTCATCAACTCGAATGCCTTGTCTTTATAAATCACTTTACCGGTAAAGTGATAAGCGGTTTGCAAAAACGCAACAATATTAGACGAACAGATCTTGCGGTCGCCAATCATGGTATCAAACCGGTTGACATATTCCGGGTTCCAACGTCCCCACAGGGAAGGCAGACCGTTGTAATCGATCAAACACATATCATTGGCAACAATATAGCCCATCAGATCATCCAGAATTTTTACAGCGCGGTCCCGCCATTCTGCATCCTCAATATACTCTGCAATAAGGGTCATGGCAAATATCTGCCCAATGGTCTGATCGCTGCTTGCGGAAGCGCGCCAGTCCCACTCGGGATCGTCAGCATGGCGCCAGCTAATGGTGCCCTGATATTCGTCATACCAGTAATGGTTCACATAATCACGATATTCTTTATGGAAATCCTGATAGCCCCGGCGCTCAAAGGATCGGCCAAACAATCCCTTGATGTTATTGATGGTGTGAAAGCGCTCAAGCGCTTCAAAGGCTTCATAGGCATTCTGCTTTGCTTCTTCAGAGCCCGTTGACAGGTAACGAAAGATCTGACTGCCCAGGTACATGCTGGTCCACAGGTTGTCGCTGTCTGCCACCCAGTTCTCGGCAGTGGATAAATTATGGTCCTGCAATCTGGATACATTTACATTCACACCAAACCGGATGTGACGCTGACGTACCTGTTTTTCATAAACCATGGCCTTGTCTTCCAGGGTCATCTCTTTAAAACAGATCTGTCCCAATCCCATATCTGTTAAAATAAGCACAGATCCTTCCGGTTCCGGGGCAATATGGGTAACCACATCTCCGGGGAGCCAGCGACGACCATAATAATAATTGAACTTGCCGTCATTTCGCAGCATAAACGCGCCTTTTGTGGATCCAAACCATATCTGCCCATTAACTTCCCGGATTGCAGTCAGCTCTGTCCATGGCAGTTTTTCGTTCAGGTCTTCTAAAAGCGTTCCGGACGTATCCAGCACGTAATACCCGGCATCCGTTCCCAAATACACCTTGCTGCTGGTTTGAGAAACATCAAAACTCGTTAATGAACCCTTGCTGTCCTGAAAAACGGATTTTAGTTTCTTTTCCTGGCTGGAATATACAAACAGGGTCTTTTGCGTTAACACCCAGTATTTTTGGTTCAAGGCATCATATTTCAAATCCTGTATATGATCGTCCCGTACGGTGTCGAACCAGAGTTTCATGGAATCATGGATCAGCGCAAGAGATTGTCCATCCGAGATCATGAATGTAAAATCTGGACCACCGCAAAACAATTTTGCGGTTGGCATTTGATGTCGTGAGAACAGCTTGCCCGCCCAGGCATTGCTGAAAATGGCCTCGTCATCCAGATAGACAAACTGGTTTTCATATACAATCATGTCCTTTACATTCTTGTCTTTCATGGGACGATAACGCCGGTCCTGCTCAAGCGAACCGGGGATTTGAAGATGCCCGTTGTAGGGATTATAGAGGCCGTCCGCGGCCAGCACCTGGATCACGCCATTGCGGTCAGCACCCACTTTGTGAAGGCCCTCAAGTTCCGCAGGATATTTCACCGCATAATCCTGCAAATAAGGTACATCCTGGTACACAGACTGCCCGGCCTTGTTGACGGTAGAATCGGTAGATGAACAGAAAAAAATCAATAGAGATAACAGTATTGGAAAAAGAAAATGGATTTTCATAAGTGCGCTCTCTGGATTCATGATAGAATTTCTGGAATTGTTTTGAAATAATATCTACTTAAAAAACGAACTAAAATAATATATGACATTTCTTTTTGCATTTATTTATCCTTTAGTAATTGGGGAGCATGCTTAAAGCTAAAACTCTCTCTTCAGGTGAACTATATGCAAGCAAAGGAAATTGGGCTGTCAACTGAATTGCTATATTAAAATTTAATGTTTATTGTCATTTATTGGATAATCTTTTATCAACACTTTTGAACCGTTCAATCTAAATAAAATAGGGACACCTATCCATGACTCGATATATAGATTATCCTTAACCGCCGGACTCCACTTTACAGATTTCACAGCATCAATTGCCGCCTGATCTAAGGCAATGCCAGCACTTTTAAGAATAACGGTTTCAGCGACATTACCATTTATATCAATTTTAATATTGACAACAACTTTGCCTTCGGTAGAAGATACTCTTGCTGCTTTTGGATATTTTATATTACGCTGAACTGCTTCAAAACCACCTATCGGGGCAGGTGGCTTACGATCATCAGGTATAGACAATGATCCAATTTCATCATCAAACAAAGGTACCGCTTTTCCTTGAAATATTTGAAAAGGCAGTAATAAGGAATACTTACTATCCTCATTCATAACTGATTTGTATGTTTTGAATGTTGAATTTTTAATATTTTCGATCATGATGCTATCAACCAGAGTATTCACAGACCCGCTGATAAATACAGCTTCTATTTTCCCTTCCATATCAATTAATGGCTGATAAAAACATTTATCTACATACGGAATTTCAACATTCATTTCTTGAGATAGATCCATCTTTACAATAAAACGTTTAATATCTTCTGGCTCTGACATAACAGGGATATTTTCATACAAACTACTGATAGCGCCTTGTTCCACATTGTCCCGAGAGTAATGGGCAAGCTGTCTCGACCCAGAACAAGAAATTATAATTAAAAAAACAATTGTTAAATTTTTAACTTTCAATTCATCTCCTTTAATAATATAATTGAACATAAATTAATAATTGCCACCAATTTATAAACGTCAAAAGAAATTCAAGAGAATACAATAACACCAAGTACCCCCAAATTTATGTTTTTGTAAAAACATATTGTAATATCAAAACATTAAATAAAATCAGTTTTTATTCAATACATATATTGCTTCATTTTTAAAACCTTTTTTCCATTTCAAAAAGTTGGCATTTAACCACAACGAAAATCAGTTATAATATAACATGCTCAATCTACCGCATCAACACCAATTTTCGGGTTTCGTTAAATCCTCCAGCCCTCAACCGGTAAAAATAAACTCCGGAAGCAAGTTGGTCTGATGATAAAGTTATTTGATAATTACCGGGGGTTTTTTTCTCATTGACCAACTGCTTAACCAGCTTGCCATTCACATCATATACACTCAATTTTACATGTGCCTGCCCTTGTAGCGCGTATTCAATAACCGTACTGCTGTTAAAAGGATTGGGATAGTTTTGTTTTAACTTGAAAATTTCTGGTTGTTTGATATCTGGTTCCGTTATTTCTGTTACAGGATTATAACAAAACAATCCATTACCCGTGCCTAAAAAGAGTTTTTGATAATATTTTGAATACAATAGGGGCAAATTTCTAAAACCACCTTCAAAAGCGTCATTATTTCCACCAACTTGATTCCAGCCAACTTTATTCATTTGCCTCTTGTATACATTAATCTCTGTAGCAGGGAACATGTGCTTACTTATATACAACAAAGAATCTGTTGTAAAGACGCTGGAAACAGAAGCTTTTTCAGGCAAACCTGTGTTTTCCTGTTCCCAGGTTATCCCCCCATCTCGGGAGATTAAGAATCCTTCCAGTTGAAAACAAATAATACAAGTAAAAGATGAATCTGTTTTAATAAATTTCAGATCTCGTATCGTATTGGCTAACGGTTGCTGCCAGGGTTCCCAGGTTTCACCAAAATCCAGACTTTTGTAGATCATATCCGACCTCGAGTCCGCAGCATATAAAGCCCTTTGGTCAGGTCCGGTTTCAAGTACTCGTATCCTCATTGTGGAATCCAGCTTGGTCCATGATAATCCACCATCAAAACTTTTGTACAGAGCCGACTTGGGAAGAAGCCAGTCATAATACTTGGCAGCTAATAATACCTGTGGATGAAGCGGATCGATGCGGACTAGCTCAAGATCATTATTCCAGCTATTTAATACGATTCCCGAATCAGATGCTACCCAGGATTTTCCGTGGTCAGTTGATTTGTATAAATGGTTGTAACAGGCTACATACAGTGTATCCGGATTCGTTGGATGAAAAACCATATCAACTACAGCATAATTTTCAAGTATGGAATCCCATGTGTTCCCCCCATCTGAGCTCTTGTAAAGTCCTCCATAATTTTCATCAGTAACACATCCGGCCAAAAGTATACTACTATCTGCAGGATCAGTTTTGATAAAACTGACCATTGTCCCCTGCATACCAACAGGCTCCCACTCTCCAGCTAATAGTAAACAAGGTAATAGTATAAAATAGAAAATTTTTCGCATATCCCCACCTCATATGTAAACAAGAAATATCTGAGGGAGTGAATCCGCCTTTCACTCCCCATAGAACAATAACTATTTCATTAAATAAATGCAACTGTTTTAGAACGCCATCTCCCCAAACTGCCCGGCAATAACCTCAAGATCCGGATTGCTCAATTCCACCGGTGGTTTGAACATGCTTGAGTTCATATAATCCAATATACTTTTGCGGAACTGTCTGGCAACGGGACGTTCATTTAGGTTACTGACAATGTCAGAACCGCAGACCATTATCCGGCCTTTGCCATAATCGGCTTCGAACAGCAGTCCCAGTTTCCGGGCAGTGTTCCAGTCGTCAATGACCTGCACAATAGGACGCAAATCGTCTGGCAAATCGTCAAGCACCAGATCCCGGCTGTGCAGGGTCAAATCCCACCATTGCCAGTTGCTGTGAAATTCTGTAGGAAACGCTTCTAACGCCGGATGTTCGACCCGGTTCACCAATCCCAGCGCGTATGCAGGCTGCCCGGGGAACCAGAGCTTGTTCCAGAATATGCTTGCAAAGCCAAATGCCTTGTCCTGAGGGATATCGTCCGGAGCTCGGGTCAGCAGCACATCCCCCCCATTCTCCAGAAAATCTATTATTTTGTCATCCAGTTGATTGACAATCCGCACATCACCGGCATTCATTTCAACTTTTACAGGATATACCCAGAACAACCAGTCGTTCTCAAATCCGGTTTCACCCAGTTTCACAACCAGTTTCAATTCCATAGCTGCATCAATGGCGTTTAGATCAAAGGTAACCTTTCCCAGCATTTGCGCATTGCCAATTTGAATATTCGTTTTCTCCAACGAGCCCTGTGCAAGGGTACGACCATACAAATCCCGGATCTCCCATACCGGTTCTACATCCCGCAAAATCTCTGCGCCAAAATGCGACACCTCAATATCTGCGGCAAACTGCTCATTAGTTGTCCAGGTCAGTTTTTTTATCCGTGCCAGAGGCACGGTTGCGTTACAAAAGCGGCTGAATTCCGCGGCACTCACATAGCCTTTTTCTTCCCAGAACGCATCAAGCACGCCTACAATTGCCGATCCCTGTCCGGGAAAGTCGTGCAGATCCAGCAGTTGGAATCCCGCATGGTTGGGTGTGCGCAGGGCCGCTTCTACCTCTTCTTTGTACAGAATGGTTTGAAACTTGCCGGACGCCATGAGAAATTCCTGCGCCTGGCTTCCCATCCCCTTTTCTTCCAGCAAGGTCCTTGCCAGGTCAAAATTCTTTGCTTTCAACACACCGGTATATTTTTTAGTTTCATCCAGATTGGGATAAACGCACCATTGCCCAATCTCGTGACTCACAACCGGACCTTTAAACATGGCATCCTGTTCCGTATAATCCACGGTCATCTCCAGCGGGGCCGCGTCAATGCGACTGGTATAACGGTTCAGCCAATTGAACACGCGCGGCTCACTGCGAATCTGGTAATCCGCTGCGGCAATAGACGGCCATCCCGATCCGCTGGCATACAAATGCCGATCATCAGCAGACCGCCAGGATTCGATCAGGCTGCTCAAATACGCGTCGCGCTTTGGCTCATCCCGGTTCGGACCCAGCTCATTTCCCGCGCACAGCATAGTAAACGAGGGATGATTGCCATACTCGCGTAAAATACGTTTGGCTTCATCAGTCATAAAAGCGCTGATTATTGTATCGCCTACGGGATTCGTCCATACCGGAATCTCGGTTTGCAGATACACGCCCTCCATGTCCGCCGCGCTAAAGGCAGCTTCCGGCGGTGTGTACGAATGAAACCGCATATGGTTGAGTCCATACGCCTTGATCTGACGAAAGATTTTACGCCAGCCCTCAACCGATGTATCGGGATACCCCGTAAGCGGAAAGATACAGCACTCTAAAGTGCCCCGTAAAAAGGTCTTTTGGCCGTTTATTGTAATTTGCGTTCCCTGGGTTGCAATATTGCGCAGCCCGAATACAGTTTCTTTATGATCCTTTTCAGATCCGGATTTCAAATCAATTGCCAAATTGTAGAGATTGGGCTTGAACTCGTTCCACATTACCGCGTCCTCTCCCAAATGCAATGTGAGCCCGTGAATGGATTCACCGGGTAACAACTCGATTTCACTTGATTTTAGGTCAGCCATGTGCTGATCCGGACTATTTGCCGTTGTAGCCGCATTCAGTTCAAGCTGAGCGTTGATTGTGGCGTTGGTGGTATTTTCCACCATGATCTTGACCCGCGCCTGCTTTTTCTGATAATCGGGATACACCTGCACATCCGCAATTCTCACATCCGGCAAGGCGCGCAGAGACAGTGCTCCTACCAGTCCGTTCCAATTGGATTGGGTATGATCGCTGACACTGTGCGCATCGATACCCACATTGAGCAAATACTCATTGTCCACACATACCGAAATCGTATGCTCACCGGGTGCCAAATCCTTAATCGCATAACGGTGCGGTGCAGCCAGACTGTTACACGAGCCAATGCGTTCAGAATCCATCCACACCGTTGTCTGCCAGTGCGCCCGTTCAAACACCAGTTCCAGGGACTTTCCCTGCCAACCTGCCGGGATTTGTATTTTTCGCTGATACCAGGCTTTGCCCCGGTAATACCTGTCCGGAGTGAGCCAGAACGGTACTTTATAATCCGATTCCACATCCACAATATGCTTCCAGGGCTCCTGCTCTAACCAATCCGGCGTACGAATGCGCCCAATCCATTTCGTATCAGGATTCGGCACCTCGCCGTATCCCTGCTCCTGCAAAGAGCCGGGCAAATGGATCGTACCCTCAAGCTCTGTGGTGTACCATTGCTCGTCCACACCCTTGCCATCGGGATCGAGCTTGAACTGCCACTCGCCGGCCAGATTCATTGTATTATTATTATTACCACAACTGGAAAGGATAATGATAGAGAGAATAAAGAAAAAACAGAAAAGAAAACGGATGGATTTCATAATCATTGCCCTGCTTTTGATTATAAGGATTTATTGGAATATACTAAAATCATGGTGGAGGGTAAAGAGGAAAATAATTAGTCTTAAAAATTTTTTCCAAAGCCTCCATTAAAATGACAGTAAATTATCCTTATTTCTCATCTTATCACTTCCCCAAAATTGGAAATGGAGGATAATTTGTATCTTCAATAGAAGCACAAGGCAAGCTATTTCTGCTTTTTAGAAAATTTTTTAATTACTCATCAATTGACTATAATCATATTTTTTTCTTGCATAAGATATTGAAAATCACTATTTAATTAATTAATGGTAAAAAGGGGTAAAAAAGTATTAAATAAAATTTCGGTATAAAAATAAGACTCAATTTTTATGTCAAGAGCAGCAAATTATACAATTAAAGGTTTTCTATATCAATTTAATTTAACTTTATTAAAGATATTAAAATCTGGTGATGATGCTGAGATAACTATTGAAGGTATCATCGAAGACATTGATATTGTTGATAATGGGAAAATAGAAGCAGTTCAATGTAAATATCATGAGATGGTGGATCAATTCACACTGAGCACTATATATAAACCAATTCTACAAATGATGAATCATTTCAATAAAAATGGACCTTGCAACATAAATTATATTATATATATATACATAAATCAACCAACAGAAATCAATCAATTATCAAAAGAAAATCTTGAAGAAATTCTTTCATCAAAAGATAAAAAACTTAATAAATACATCAAATCAATAGATAGAAAGACATTTGATTTTAATAGCTTCCTTAAATACTTTAAAATTGAAGTAGGTGAATCGTTTGAAAATATTGTTGAACAATCAAAAAGACAATTACTTGAAAACATGGAAGATGAAAATGATTTTGACATTTTAATCTATCCCAATGCAATAAATGAAATTGCAAATTTTAGTATAAAACATGAAGCTAAAGACAGAATGATAACAAAAAAAGCGTTCATAAAACTACTGAAAGATATCAAAAAAACTGCAATCACAAAATGGACATTAGCGCTTAATGATAAAAAAAATATTTTATCTGCTCGAAAAAAACAATTAAAACCAAATCTCGACAAAAATTCAAGATTACGGTATTTTATAATTTCAGATAATTCTTTGGATGAAAACGATTTTGATGAACACATAGTAACATTTATCTCAGAATATTTAGATAAATTTCACTCAAAGCCTGCACACATTCACACACCTTTATTTGCATTAGACTGTGACAAAACCAAATTCGATGATATCAAAGTCCGTTTATTTAAAAAAGGTATAATCTTTAGAGATGGTTTTATTACTTCTAAATATTTTGATGAAAAACATTTCTTTGCAAAACCAATAATAAAAGATATTGCAAAAAATAATATACAACGTGAATTTTCTATTCGTCTAATGTTATACAACTCCCAAAAAAATATTTTAAATAATATACATTGTGATGATTTATTCATAATCTCGTCTAAAAATTTCCCAGAATTGGATACAAAAGATATTTCAATAGAACAAATTGCAGTAAACAAGCTGCTAGAATTAAAATTTATAATGGGGTTATCAAATGTCTATGAATAAAATTGGGAAAGTTATATCAAGCTCACCTTCATCAATTCTTGTTGATATACTAGATTTAGAAACATTTGAAAATAATAAAAACGCATTACAAATTGGTCGCTTTTTAAAGATTGCACAGGGAAACAATGATTATGTCATTGCAGTTATTAAAAACATTAAAAGTAATAATACTTATAATGAAGTCAAGGAGATTGAATGGTCATTTCTCATTGAGTGTCAAGCAATTGGTAGCCTAATTGACGATAAAACATTCGAAAAATCAAGCACATATCTACCAGTTCCAACTGAACCAGTTTACATTACACTGGAAAATGAGTTAGACAAAATATTTTTAGCTGATCACAATTATAATTTCCAACTAGGAAGCTTGGTTCTAAATAAAGATATAAAAATAAAACTTCATGGGGATAAATTTTTTGGTCAACATATTGCAATCGTTGGTTCTTCAGGCTCCGGGAAATCATGTACTGTTGCAAAAATCATTCAAGAAGTTGTTGGTATTATGGATGCAAAAAATACTAATAAAAGCCATCAAAACAATTCACATATTGTGATATTCGACATTCATTCCGAATATAAAAATGCTTTTGATTTAGAGAACCACGAGCACTTTACTCTTAACACATTAAATGTAGATGAATTAAAACTTCCTTATTGGTTAATGAATTCTGAAGAATTAGAAGACTTGTTTATTGAAAGTCGTGAACAAAATTCCCATAATCAAGTTTCACAATTTAAACAAGCTGTTATTCTTAACAAGGAAAAACACAATTCTAACATTTCTGAAATGACATATGATAATCCTGTTTATTTTTCGATTGATGAAGTATTTAAATATATTGATAACATGAACAATGAAGTTATTGGTAGGCTTGAAGGGGAAAACTTGCCCAAAAAAGCTGACGGGACATTAATAAAAAATCGTAATGACTATTTTAATCAAAAATTCACTTTTGTACAAAATTCAACAGCTAAAGCCGAAAAAGCAACAAATGGTCCATTCTATGGCGAATTCAATAGATTTGTTTCAAGATTGGAAAATAAATTATCAGATAAAAGATTAAAATTTCTATTAGATCCAAAGAAAAAAGATGGGACTCCATATAAAACTTCTGATTTTGAAGAAATTATGAAACAATTTCTTGGCTATTTAAACCAATCAAACATTACTATTGTAGATCTAAGTGGTGTTCCCTTCGAAGTTTTAAGTATAACAGTTAGTTTAATTTCAAGATTGATATTTGATTTTTGCTTCCATTATTCAAAAATTAAGCATGATGAAAATAAAATAAATGATATACCAGTTATGATTGTATGTGAAGAAGCACACAACTATGTTCCCCGTGATGAAAGTGCAATTTATAAAGCATCTAGAAAATCAATCGAAAGGATTGCAAAAGAAGGAAGAAAATATGGATTAAATTTAATGGTAGTAAGCCAAAGACCTTCTGAAGTATCAGAAACAATTTTTGCTCAATGTAATAATTTTATATCACTTCGTCTTACTAATTATAACGACCAAAATTATATTAAAAACTTATTACCAGATAATTCAAATACTATAACTGATATTTTGCCTAATCTTGCCCAAGGTGAATGTATTGTTGTTGGAGATTGTATAACTATCCCTTCTATAGTAAAAATGGAATTACCAAATCCTGAACCAAAAAGTCAAAGTGTCAAAGTACTAACTGAATGGAATAAAAAATGGCTTGATGTAACATTTGAAGACGTGATTAAGCGTTGGAGAAAAGAATGATGTTTTAAATTAAAATCTAATTTTTGTCCCATAGATAATTTAGGACGGAGTAAACTTGCAGATTTATATCAATTATATATTCAGCAAGCCAACCCCTCTCCCAAGCTGCCACCACTTCTGATCGTTGTAGCAGGGAGAAAACACATCACATATCAAAACCTATTCTACAAACTGAAATGCAAACAATTTACAGTCTTGCATGACAATCCGTAGTTTTACAGCTTCTCCTGACAGCTCACTTACATCGCTGGTATTTTTCCATTTGACCGGCATCCTGACTGAATTGCCGTTGAGTGGCAAGGCATCGGCTTGGGTATAATCCTTTAATGGCTGGTTGTTTTGGTCAAGAATTTCCACATAAGCAGAACCCCCGCCGCTGGTCTGTAAATTTAATTCGAGAGATTTCCCTTTAAATTTTATCAGCGGCGTGACAATTTCACCCCCTTTATAATCTGTATCCAGAGAAACAAATCCATCCAAACGCATTACCGCCCGACCAATTCCAGACTTTAGCTTTTCAGCTCCATATGCCAATTGACCCGAATGGTCCTGATTTGAACCAGCAAAATAAAACCACAATTCATCTCCCATCCGGATTGGGTTTGGCAGTGCCCAAATCATACTTGAATAAAAACTGTTTTCAGGACCCAGATGAAGGAACGGTTTACGCTCATGCCGGGTAAACGTCTTTCCATCCCGACTGGAAGCAAATCTCACATCAAATGAATTCGGCCCCAGCTTTTCACTTTTGTCACGAGCAAACCAATGCCAAAATGCCTGCGCAAGCATGATATACATTCCATTTTCATCAGGATATTTGAAAACCGTAGCGCCATAATAATCCACTGGAGGCTGCTTGGTAGGTGTATCATATAATGCCCTGTCAATAGAATCGGGTTCAAAAACGATTAGCTCATTGTCCCAGTTTATCAAATCGTCGGATTCAAGTCTACGTACAGTTCTATAATTCTCGTTTTTATCCTCAAACCGAAACCATTCCCGTGTATACATAACATAGCGAGATATGGTTGTATCCCAAAATATTATATTCTGAGTGTCCTTGTCGCCAATTTCTGGCTTGGCAAACAGCTTCCAGTCAATGCCATCCGGTGAGCTGTGCATATAGAGCTCACCGCTGGGATACGCTTTTGCCTGTGTCTTGTACCGCTCATTTGCAGGTGCTTTGGGATCAATCCAAACAGCACAGCCTCCAATTGTTGCAGGCAAAACGCAATTATTTTGCATTGAACCCTCAACCTCAACTTTATTTAAAATCCGTTTTTCAAAATGAATGCCATCGTCAGATTCAGCAAAAGCGACATACCTGTTTCCATTTTCGCTGTCATATAAATCATACCACAGCTTAATTTTCCCCTCATCTTTTAACACACTACAATAAACGGGTATATATTTTGTCGCACTCTTTTCCCAGGGCTGGTCATTGGTCAACAATATCTCGTTATATTGATGAGGCGTGTTCATTGTTCGAGTTATTCCGCTGCTCGTTTCTATACACTTGTCATCAATGAAAAGCTGTTTATCTGATGACACATTTATAATTTGCTGAGGAACCTGTGCTTTCAAATTCACGGTAAAAATTTGCCAGATTAAAGCTAAAAGGAGTATATTTTTAAATTTTTTCATATCCAATTTCTCCGGTGTTATAAATGTACTAAACATTTTTCAAGGAAATAAACGGATGGTAAATTACTTTTGTAAAGCTAACTTGAACTTAATAAAAATCAACAATACAATCAATCCTTTAACCAAGCGAGTTTTCTCACCAAACGAGACATTTTCTTCTTCCAGATTGTAAACGTGTGTAAAGATAGCCCAAAAGCCTGAACATTTGCGCCCCAAGAAGAACAAGACCTGCATAAATCAAACGACTAGAAGGATTCCTGGTCCTTTATTTTTTGTGCTTTTGTGATAATAGCTTCAGGATACCCTTGAATTTCAAGCAATTTTATTGCGTTGCCAGTAAAACAGGGACCTTTTTGAATTTTATAGCTAAAGTAAAACTCATTATTTTTTATATTATCCCCAAAGTGATACATTTCATAGCTATCTTTTAACAGACTTTGCAATTCAATATCATGCGTTGTAACAAAGACCTGTCCGTTTTGTCCCAAATGCTCCAAAACCGAAGTTGAAATTGCCAATCGCTCAACCGTATTGGTCCCCCGAAAGATCTCATCAATCAGGAATATAGTATTTTCTTGCTCGTTTGCAATTTGAATAAATTTTTTCAACCCCTCAACCTCTACAAAAAAATAGCTTTTGGAATGTTCCAAATCTTCTTCTCTATTAATCGCGGTTTTAACCTGGTATTTTGGCAATGCAAAATTTTCTGCATGACAAAAATAAAAGGTTTGGGCCAATATTGCATTTATACCTACACTTTTAATAAATGTTGTCTTGCCCGACATATTGGAACCCGTGATCAGCATGGATTTATTTATCGGCTCAAGACTGTTGGCAACAGGTTTTTCCAACAGGGGATGATAGAGATTCGTAAAACTGATTTTCTTTTCATCATTAAATGTCGGACTCGAATACCTCTCCGTATCAGCTAGATAAGAAGCAACAGAGATATGCGCATCAAGACTGGCAACGTTTTCAAAAATGTCACAAACTCTGGCCTGATACTTGTTTAATTCATTTACAGATCCATAATATGCTATCAGGTCAAACAGGAAAAAAAGATTAAAGTATTCTATGAGGTACAAGAGCAAATCATTCAAGCCTTCTTTTTCCATCACAAATCTGCCAATTTTCTTTTTCAGCTTTTTAATTTCATCTTTTTGTTTTCTTAGATTATCTAATTGTGGGATATTATAGTCAGTTTCAAGTTTGCACATTTGACCTGCAATTATCAATAATGTATTTAAACTCGAGAATCCTGCAAAATACGCGTACACTTTAGCGCTTAATTTCTTATTTATAAAAATATTCAATAGCAACAACCCCACTGTACTATATAAACAAATGGGATAAAAATAAATCAGTGAGACTGAGACCATTGATAACACTGATAAAAAAATCAACAAATAATACAAATTGGAGCGAGGTGGAATGTTGTGTACTATCAAGCTGGGTATAAAATACGCCTTAAAAGTTGATAATTTTTTCAACAATACTTGGGTCGAGAATCGAAAAGTTTTATTTTTGATGAAATAGTGAATTAAACCAAACCTGTCTTTTAAGACTGCCTCTTTGCTTTCATACTTGTGCAGCAGATAATATAAATATTGTTGACCAGGACCAGACACACACCTGTCCATTTTTGTAAAAACAGCATCAAACTCTAAATCGGACCAGGTTTTATCATCTACAAAATCGTTTTCATTTTGGGGTCTCATATTATCATAATAAATAGAGATAAAATCCATATTCCGGGTTCTTGAAACAGGTTTGCCCCATTGGCTTTCAAGTTCTTTTAAACTTTTCTTTTTCTTTGATAACATGAGAATCTCCCTCAAAACACTAAATTCCCTACCAAATTAGAATTCTTGTAAAATTTGAACAAATTAACAGTATTTGAGAATTGCAAAAATTATCAGGCTTTTAATTAGCTTCCCTTAATTCCCCTAAAATTATATGTATTTATTAATAAATGTATAATTAGGGACTATTGCAAGAATAAAAAAATTGTACAAAAATTAAAGCTGGAACCATGGAACATGGTTAAATAAAAATCCAAACGGACGGCTTTTCAATTCTTTAATTAGCGGCCCCCATAAAAGAGACCGCAGTGTTCAATCCTTACAATCAAACGCTATAACAGCACATGCCTATATCCGTGGTTGCCTGCTCAATATTGCCTCTTTTATTCCTATTTTGAGGCCAAAATGATGAACAGAATCAATTACATGGGCAGCATAATCAACCGTGGGGGATCAGGTGGCAATTGTTCCTTTATTGCAACCAATCCGTTCACCGGGTTGGGTTTGGGTTCCAAACGATCTACTCCTCGTTCAAGCCCGAATGTAATTTGACGACATGCACCAGAGCCTGCATCAATTGCCCAAATTTCATAATGCCCGCTCCGGTCAGATGAAAAATAGATCCATTGCCCGTCACCTGACCATGCCGGTTGAATATCCCTCCAGTATTTACCGGTTGTCAGCGGTGTATTGTTTTCTCCGGTCAGGGATATGAGGTAAAGCAATTCTTTTTTATTAGACATTCTGCCTGAATATACAATCTGACTATTCTCTAAAGAAACAGATGGCGTATATTTGTAAATGGTCTGATCTTGTGTGAGAGCAGTTTCTATCCCGGTATTTAAATCCAGGCTATAAAGTTCAGGAATGTTTGGGGGATCAAAAGTTCCTTTGCAGAAAACCACTTTCTCCTCAGAAAACCATCCAGGGTTGTCGTCTACTCTTCCTGAGGATGCGGGTGCAGGATCCGTAGCATCCACCGCCATCGTCCAGATTTGGTAATTAATTTTATATATCGTTCTGGAGGGTGAATAGGTAAAAGCGATCTGATTACCATTGGGAGAAAAAGCCAAACTCCCCATTCTGCCCTCACTGTCATTAAAAGAGGTCAACGGTTGTTGCGTCTGTGAATGTACATCCAACAGATAAATATTCTGTACCAATGCTCCATTCACCATTACTATTGCCAGTTTATCACCATCCGGTGACCATGACATTTTTGAAAAATCACCGGGACTGTCATTGTCCGGTACAGGAATGGAATAATGCTCTACTTTATTCTTGCCTAGCGAAATCATTAAAGGAGCAGATACACCTATCAGCGTATCTCCCGGTGTAAATACTCCAAGACGGAAATAATAGTTGGTATTGGAAGCCAGAGAACCAATTGTTGTGGAATCCACACCCACATTATGTGTTTCAAAAATCTGTACAAATCCGTCTTCCGGACCATCATCCGAGACATACAGCCTCACGATTCCAACTTTGGGGGGCATTGGCCCCGGATCGAGGATAGACGCTCCCGCGGTCCAATACAGTTTAACCACAGACTCGTTGCTGTAAGCATCAAAAGATGCAATACTGTTTGGTGTTGCACTGCTGTTGAATTCAAGCTCTCCCGCTGGTGACAAAATGGATTTGTCTGTTTCACACCGCATCAAGTTGAAAACCAACAAAACTGCTACTGCAAAAACTACCAGTGTTTTTCTCATTTCAACCCCTATTAAAAACATGAAAAATAGTAGACGGTAAACACCCCGGCACGTATAATTGAATTAGAATATAATTAAAACATTTTTAAAATGCTAAAAATTGCACAATAGGAAAGAGAAATAATGAATACTAAAAAATACTCACTTTATCAGCCACACCCGCCAGGTCACCGCACCAATAGGCGGATCTTTGAACGCAACTGTTCGGATCTCGCCAGATGCCAGTCCGTCTGCCTGAGTATGGATAAACTGCGAGTCCCCACTCATCTCGGTACCGGAACGATCAAAATAGGTAATACATACTTTGAACTCGGGTTTGCTGTTGCGAAACTGCACACTATCTAGGCGCCCCGTATGCTCCAGCACCTTGACCACCGTTTCAATAACCTTTTGCCCCTTGTCATTGAATTTGATGGGTGATACACTCAGCACCTTGAGCGCGCCATTGTTATCGATGCCCATTTGCTGGACCAGTTGAATCCGCCTGCGAACCTGGTTCTTTAATATGGTATCAAACACCGCAGGATCAATGCTGCCAATGACCGTCATGCACACCTTGTGATCGGTTTCGGTTTGTTCAGCAATTTGTATATTCTTGATATAGGTACCGGTCAGGCTTTGTACAATATCATTGGTAATCTGAAAGTTATCTACAATTGCCGCAGCTTCAACAAAAACATGATAAGATTCAATTGCATTACGCAAAGCAAGCGTACGCGTGAGTTGCCGTGCTTCCAACAGGGTTTCGTTATCGCCATACTGGTAGCAATACCGTCCGGTAATGACCTCTTCTGCCGCGAATACGCCAGCACAGAGAAACAATACTAAAATTACAATTCTAACCTTCATGGCTAAATATTCTGATTGGTCACCAAATTCACCAGAGAGAACGCCACTTTTAAGCGTCCCAAAATTTCCTGGGTGCCGGGCACAGATTGTAACTGCTCGTTCTGCGGAGCCCCGCTTGCATGAAAATGGAATTGCAGCTCGAATTTCTTTTCTTCTTCCTCGTCGGGTATATCAAACTTTTCAAAGTACTCGAATTTGGTTTCCATTTTCAGGGTCTGAAACATGGGGTTGGCAGATTCAACCTGAAAAGCCATTGCACCTAAATAGGGCTGGCGCGCAACCAGTTTCTGTTTCAGGTTCGACGTAACACGTTTGGGTTTATATCCCTTGGATTTTTTATCTGTAATAAACAGTTTTGACTTTTTATGAATTTTCTTGAAATCGAGTGAATAGAGTCCCGACTGCCCGGGGTCCACATCCAGAATATAAATTGCAACATTTTGCTGTTGTATGGTGGTTATCAGGGTATTGACACGGTTCACAACATCCTGGTTTGTTTCTGACTGCTGCCAGGCTTGTAATAATTCAGGAGAAAGATAAGTACAGTGAATATCACATTGCAGGCTGTTAAAATCGTTCAAGGTTGTTTCATAGGTCCATTTTTTAAAAACGTCCCGTAAAGACTGGGCATACGCTGTTTCCCAAACTGCACATACCATCATAAACACTAATAAAATGGGGTAAATCCGTTTCATAGCACCGCTCACATATTTTATAATAGCTCGCGGATACCCTCTAAAACATCAGCAAAATTTTTAAATGGCCGGTATGGTTTGCCAGTTTGCTCACATAGTTCAGCCAGAGCATCTTTGGCAAAGGTTATATCTGCTTCTCGCATACCGCAAACATCCGAATGACCGTCACCAATATAAACGGACAATTCATCGTCTTTTGTTTCCTGACGCACATGGGTACCCTTGCAGTTGCCGCAATTACAGCAACCCTCTTTATACCAAGGATATTCTACAAAAAGCGTACCATCATCGTGCATTTCAAGGTGATTGGCGCGTACCTCAAGATCACCTAACCCATTGTTTTTTAATATTCTTTTAATATAAGCATCCATGCCGTCACTCACTACATAGACAGGGATGTGATTATCACGGCAAAATTGTACAAAAACGGGAAAATTTGGGTCAATTTTCTGAGTAGCGGCAAATTCATCCATTTGAGTTGGGGTAATGGGGGTAATAGCAAATTGTTTCCGCCAAAGGTCCCGGCCATCCAGTTCCTCACGTTTCCATTTATCTACCAAGTCCCACCAATGGTCTGCGTCGCCAAATGTTGTTATCAAAACATTGCCCACATCGTTCTGAGCAATGGTACCATCAAAATCACAAAATATTCTCAGCTTTTTCATATCACCTTTTTACTTTACCGTTTCAGATACTAAAAAAAAGGGCACCCGTCGGGTAAACGGGTGCCCAGGTATGTATGTATTTGGTACAGGAACTATCCTTCAATAGCAGCCTGTGCTGCAGCTACGCGTGCGATAGGTACGCGGAACGGAGAACAGGATACGTAATTCATACCAACTTTACAGCAGAATTTAACAGAACTGGGTTCACCACCGTGCTCACCACAGATACCAACTTTGAGGTTTGGACGAGCGCTGCGACCTTTTTGAGTACCCATTTCAACCAATTGACCAACACCAGTCTGATCCAGAACCTGGAAAGGATCTACTTTGAGGATACCTTTTTCAAGGTAAACAGGCAGGAATTTGCCAGCATCGTCACGAGAGTAACCAAAAGTCATCTGGGTCAAGTCATTAGTACCGAATGAGAAAAATTCAGCAGCTTCAGCAACCTGATCTGCAGTCAAAGCCGCGCGTGGAATTTCAATCATGGTTCCTACCATGTATTCACATTTTGCGCCTTTTTCTTCAAATACTTTATCAGCAGTTGCACGGATGATGGTTTCCTGCAGTTTGAATTCTTCAATTGTACCAATCAATGGAACCATAATTTCTGGTTTTGCATCAATACCTTTGGCTTTACAATTCAAAGCAGCTTCAATAATAGCGCGTGCCTGCATTTCAGTAATTTCCGGATAGGTATTACCCAAACGACAACCACGGTGACCCAACATTGGGTTGAATTCAGCCAAGTCTTCAACTGTAGCTTTAACATCTTCTACAGTAATTCCCATTTCATCGGCCATTTCCTTCTGGTTTTCTTCTTCGTGTGGAACAAATTCATGCAATGGTGGATCCAAAAGACGAATAGTTACTGGCAATCCGTTCATAGCTTCAAAGATACCTTCAAAGTCACCACGTTGCATGGGCAACAATTTAACCAAAGCAGCACGACGGCCAGCTTCGTCTTTGCTCAGAATCATTTCACGAACAGCTTTGATACGTTCGCCTTCAAAGAACATGTGCTCGGTACGGCAAAGGCCAATACCCTGTGCGCCGAAATCACGTGCAACTTTAGCATCGTGTGGAGTGTCTGCATTGGTACGAACCAATACCTTGGTGTGTTTTTCACAAAGGTCCATCAATTCTCCAAAGTTACCTGACAATTCAGGATCTTTGGTAGAGATTTTGTCATTGTAAACTTCACCGGTAGAGCCATTCAAAGAGATCCAATCACCTTCTTTGAGTTCTACACCGTCAATAACCATAATACGTTTTTTATAATCAATCTTACAAGAACCGGCACCAGAAACACAGCATTTACCCATACCGCGGGCAACAACAGCTGCGTGAGAGGTCATACCACCGCGAGCGGTGAGAATACCATTTGCTGCATCCATACCAGCCAAATCTTCAGGAGAAGTTTCAATACGTACAAGAATCACTTCTTCTTTTCTGGCTCTCCATTCTACTGCTTCATCAGCAAAAAATACAATACGTCCGGTTGCAGCACCCGGAGATGCAGGCAAACCTTTGGCAAGTACTTTGGCAGATTTGATAGCATCGCCATCAAATACAGGGTGTAACAGTTCGTCCAGTTTTTCTGCTTCAACGCGATTGATTGCGGTTTTTTCATCAATCATACCCTGTTGCAACATTTCAATTGCAATACGGACCATTGCGGCACCGGTACGTTTACCGTTACGGGTTTGCAGCAGCCACAAGCGACCATCCTGAATGGTGAACTCGAGGTCCTGCATATCTTTAAAATAATTTTCAAGTTTGGTTTCAGTTTCAGCCAATTCTTTGTAAACTACTGGCATAGCTTCTTCAAGAGATGGGAATTTTGCTTTACGGTCTTCCTCAGAAACACCTGCCAATTCAGCCCAGCGTTTTGAACCTTCTACTGTAATCTGCTGTGGTGTACGAACACCGGCAACCACATCTTCACCCTGTGCGTTGATCAGGTATTCACCGTTGAAAATATCTTCTCCAGTACCTGCATCACGGGTAAAAGCAACACCCGTTGCTGAATTTTCACCCATGTTTCCAAAAACCATAGCCTGAACGTTTACAGCTGTTCCCCATTCTTCAGGAATCTTGTTCAAACGACGGTATACAATAGCGCGTTCATTCATCCAGCTGTCAAAAACAGCCATAACCGCGCCCCAGAGTTGTTCCCAGGGATCTGCCGGAAAATCTTTACCGGTAACGCGTTTAACCGCAGCTTTAAAATCGCCTACCAGTTTTTTCAAATCTGCTGTATCTAAATCGGTATCGTTTTCAACACCTTTAGCGTCTTTAGCTTTTTCAATAATTTCTTCAAAAGGATCAATATCTTCTTTGCTTTCAGGTTTCATTCCCATAACAACATCGCCATACATCTGAACAAAACGACGATAAGAGTCCCATGCAAAACGTTCGTTACCAGATTTTTCAGTCAAACCTGCAACAGCGTCATCATTCATACCCAGATTCAATACAGTATCCATCATACCAGGCATAGAAACGCGTGCACCTGAACGAACTGAAACCAGTAATGGATTTTCTTTGTCACCAAATTTCGCACCCATCATTTCTTCTATAGAAGCAATTCCTGCTTCAACTTCTTTTTTCAACAATTCAATACTGGCTTCGCGACCTTTTTGATTATAAAATATACATGCTTCGGTAGAAATGGTAAAACCTGCAGGTACAGGAACACCAATCAGGTTCATTTCTGCCAGGTTGGCTCCTTTACCACCCAACAGGTTTTTCATATCGGAGCGGCCTTCCGCTTTTCCGCCACCGAATTGATAAACATACTTGTCAGACATACTATCTCCTTTGGTTATTTAATTGACCGATACTTCCGATCAGTATATTATAACAGTAAATGTTATGAATTAAACAGTAAGTAATTTAAACAATTAATTTTATAATTACAACAATCAATTTTTCGAGGCCAGATTCACATCCAATATCTTTTTATATTCTTCAGGTGCATTTAATATTTCAACAGCCTTTAATAATACCTTGTCGCGTTCAAAGCCTGCTTTATATGCAGCATCATTTCCAAATTTCTTTCCGGCAAGTTCGCGTTTTATCAAGAATTTGATATCACCTAAAGATTTTTCCCGCTCTGCAACTTTGACCTGCTCAAACTCTTTACGCATTGCATCAAAATGGGCTTTCATTTGATCGTAATAGCCTTCTTCGCGGGCAATTTCTTCCAGGCCTTCAAGCTCAGACAAACCATCAGGCTCATAATCAAAGTCTTTCTCTTCAGTAAACTTGAAAAAATCGGATACCATATCATCTGTCACATCAAAGTCTTCTGATAGATTCTGATGATCAATTGCGTAATTTAAACTATAGTTAAAAAACATGGAATTGCGTCGCAACTCTGCAACATATTTTGTAGTATGGTCATTTTCCAACTCTATTTCGGGGCGAATTCCACCGCCACCATACACACTACGTCCGTTACGTGTGTAAAACTGTTCAGGTATTTCTTCTTTTACTTCTTTAGATTCATCTTCGTCTTCTGTGTCCAACAAAACGGAACCACGTTTACGATTAAAAACCTTAGGACGTTGAATCAAACGACCGCTTGGCATAAAATATTGGGCCGTTGTGATTTTTAATTTTGCTTCACCTTTGTTATCCAGATTTACTACAGTCTGCACCAGCCCTTTGCCAAAAGTCTCGGCACCTACTATTACTCCGCGGTCAAGATCTTGCACGGCTCCGGCAACAATTTCCGAAGCAGAAGCGCTGAATTCATCTACCAACAGCACCAAAGGAAGGTCGCCCAAAACCGGTTCATGACGTGTTCGAAAATCCTGACGTTGTTCTTCGTTACGGCCTTGTGTATAAACAACCAATTCACCCTTGGGTACAAAACTTTCAAGCACAGATACGGCAACATCTAGCAGACCACCAGGATTACCGCGTAAATCAAAAATCAAAGACTCCATTCCCTGATCACGCAGCTGTTCAATTGCCTGTTTTACCTGCTTGCCCGCACCACGATTAAAACGTGTCAAACGGATCAAACCTACACCTGGTTCTACAAATCCGGCAAATTCAATTTCAGAAACAACAATCTCGTCACGTATCAATGTCAGTTCAATGGGTTGTTCAACACCAACACGTCTGATCTTGATACGAACTTCACTGCCCTTTTGCGTACCACGTAAACGAGCTGCGGTTTTGGAAAGGTTGTCACCTTTGGTCTCCACACCATCAATTTCAATGACCTGGTCACCTTCGCGGATATCAGCACGTGCGGCAGGACTATTGGGGAAAGGCTGCTCAGCAACAGTAGGCCACCCATTCCGGTTGGATATCCGCATACCCACACCATAATATTTTCCGCGGGTCATAATTTCCAGTTCATCTTTTCCTTCATCTTCAAGATAAACGGTATAAGGATCCAACTCGTCCAGCATTCCCTGAATGCCCGCTTCAATAAACTTTTCGGGATCCACTTCCTGTACATAATTATTTAATACTTCTTTATAGATCTGACCAAATATATCTGTTGAGCGAAGCACAGAGTAGTACATGTCTTTATTGCTGTCACTATACAACTGGGTAAATACACCTACTGTCAGCAATAAAACAGTAATCAATGATAATACTAAAAGTCTTTTTCTTGTTCCCATATTTACATACCTCAGATTGTTACCAACATTACATTATACGCATAAACTCTTTAAAAATATCCCTGGCAATATTTTCTATCGTATCATTTCCGTTAATAACCCGGAACCGATCAGCTTCCTGTTCCGCAATTGCCAGATAGCCTTTACGTACCCGCTCCTGAAACGCATCTCCCTGCGCTTCCAAACGGTCCGCTTTTTCGTTCACTCGTAAACGTCTCTCAAGAGCCGATTTTACATCAATATCAATCAAAAATGTCAAATCAGGAACCAAGCCAACAGAACCAATACTATTGGCCCGGTTAACCATTTCCAAATCAAGCTCTCTGCCAAAGCCCTGATACGCACTGGTAGAATCATAAAACCTGTCACATACTACAATTTCACCTTTTTTTAGGGCAGGTATTATAGACTCTTCAACCATTTGCGCACGCGCTGCTTCATATAATAACAATTCCGTCCACTTTGTCATTTCATCATGATCATTATCTAAAAGTATGCCGCGTATCTTTTCAGATATGCGGGTTGCACCAGGATCCCTAAACGCCGTACACGGAATATTCTGCAATTTCAATTTTTCAAATAGCTGCTTTGCCTGTACCGATTTACCGGAATAATCGATACCTTCAAAAGTAATAAGCTTGCCTGTATAATCAACTTTCATCAAGATGCCTTGACCCTCCAGCTACCCCGATGAAAACGTATATAACTCATACAAAACCGAATAGTTTCATCTGTAAATTGGACACCCCAAAGCCCATAAATACTCCAACCTAAACCAAATGCTACCCAGTAATTGATACCAATTTCAAAAACGATTACAAATATTAATGTGGTCCACATTAACCACTGCAATTCACCAATACCCCGCATATTTCCTGCCAAAACATTATTCATTGCCTTGGGAAGTTGGGCCAGCGCAAAAACAATCATCGCTTTTTGTCCCAAAGCTACAGTAGCCGGATCAGTTGTAAAAATGAGAATCATATGCTTGGAGAAAGAGACCATTACCAAACCGATAAAAACAACAAAAATTGCCATCACCCAATGTGCAGTTTTTGCCATTTTTTCAGCAAGCGCATTATCAGATGCACCTAAATTTTTACCCATCATGCTCATGGCAGCAAGAGAAAAACCCATATAAACCATAGAGAGAATAGATTGGATACGCATAAAAATAGCGTGTGTAGTTAAAACGGTAACATAAATACTACCGGCGTAACTGGTAACAACAAGTTGACCCAATGCCCAGGTCATTTGTTCAATAGTAGTTGGCAACCCCACCTTGAAGAGCTGTTTAAAACTCTCCCAGTTGGGCGTTGTCATTTCCCTAAATGATAAAAACAGTTGACACTTGCGCGTTCGTAATAAAATAAAAGTGGCAATAAAGCCCAGACTGTGCGAAATTCCTACAGCCAGTGCAGCACCCTGAACTTCAAGTCGCGGAAAACCAAACAATCCAAAGATAAGAATAGGAGACAATACAAGATTAAAACCATTCACACTCAAATTGACCATCATGGAATAGTGGGTATCTCCTACAGCTCGAATAATTCCAATTGCTACAAATTGAGTTACAAAAAGAGGGGCAAAATAAGATACTGTACGTAAATATGTAATACCCGCCTCTTGAGCTGAGAACGTTCCTGTCTCTTTAATAAATTTAAATATATGTATAGCACCAAAATACCATATTAATGCAAAAGCAAAGGCCATGATGACACCCATCATCATGGCCTGGCCAAAAATATGGTTTGCCTGATAATAATCTTTGGCGCCAAGATGACGATTAATGATCAAACTGGCGCCAACAACAAAGGTTAACATGACCGCAAAAAACACCAAAATCACCTGAATAGCCATACTGTGTCCTGCAAGCGCTGCAGCACTCAGTTTACCAATAAAGATAGCTTCAATGGTCCACATAAGGGTTTGCGATGCAAGATCAATTACAGCAGGCAACGATGTCTTTAACAGGGTTTTAATTGGTGAAGTTTTCAAGAGTATCCTATCAACTTTTTATTCAGCGGCACATTAACAAATTTTAGAATTATCAGTCGTAATAATCAAGTCCCAAATGAGTAATCAAATCTTCACCTTTCATATGACGAAGGGTGTTCTTTAATTTCATCAATTGAATGAATGTATCATGTTCGGGATAGAGATCTTTTGCAACCATGGGGCTCTTGCAATAGAATGATAACCATTCCTGAATGCCGTACATACCAGCCCGACTTGCAAGGTCCATAAACAGTGCAAGATCAAGAACAACCGGTGCAGCAAGAATACTGTCACGGCACAAGAAATTGATCTTAATCTGCATGGGGTAACCTAACCAGCCAACCAGATCAACATTGTCCCAACCTTCTTTATTATCACCAATTGGTGGATAATAGTTGATACGGACTTTGTGATACAGGTCTTTATACAGATCAGGGTATTTTTCAGGTTGAAAAATATAATCCAACGCTGAGCTTTTGGTGATTTCTTTTGAACGGAAAGAAAGAGGTTCATCCAAAACTTCACCATCACGGTTACCCAAAATATTGGTAGAGAACCAGCCTTTAACACCCAACATACGGGCTTTGATTCCCGGGGCAAGAATGGTTTTCATAAAAGTTTGACCAGTTTTAAAATCTTTACCAGCTATTGGCACTTTGTTCTGTTTCGCCAATGCATCCAATGCAGGAATATCATGAGACATGTGTGGTGCACCATTAAAATAAGGAACTCCCATTTTAATAGCTGCATACGCATAAATCATGCTGGAAGAGATTGCATCGTGGTTTTCTACAAGACCTTTTTCAAAACTTTCAATAGTTTCCCAAATAGGATCATATTCCAAATATGTTTCTGTACTTCCGGTCCAAACAATTACCAAACGGTCAAGGTTATTGTCTTTGATGAAATTTTTCATATCATCCATCAATTGTTCAGCCAGTTCCATTTTGTTGGCACCGGATTTTTTATTTGGTCCATCAAGACGTTTTACATACTTGGGATCAAATACAGCTTTCATGGGCTTGATCGCTTCCAGTTCCGGTCTTACCTTTTCCAAATCTTCTTTGGATAAAACGTTGGCATTTACCGCAGATTCATAAGCATTATCTGGGAAAATATCCCATCCGCCAAATACAATATCATTCAGATCGGTCAAAGGTACAAAATCTTTGATCATTGGTGTGTTATCATCGGTACGTTTACCAATACGAATGGTTCCTATTTGTGTTAAAGAACCAATAGGTTTTGCCAGGCCTTTACGGACCAATTCCGTACCTGCGATCACTGTTGTACCAACAGCGCCCAAACCGGGTAGCAGAATGCCTAATTTTCCTTGGGGAGCTTTAATATCTACACCCTTTTCAATCACTGTAAACTCCTTTCTACTGTGTTACAGTATACCTTTTAGTGATTTAACCTTAGTGGTTAATGATTTTTTTTATACTATTATTTTCATCCACAAGCACAATTGTTGGACTGAAATTTTCCAGTTCAGCGTCTTCTAGTTGTGCGTATGTAATAATAATTACCAGATCGTCTTTATGGGTCCATCGTGCCAATGCACCGTTTATACATATTTCACCACTGCCACGCACGCCTTTAATAATATACGTCTCGGCTCTTGATCCATTATTTATATTTAAAACCTGGACCTTTTCGTATTCCAACATGTCTGCTGCTTCCAGCAGAACCGGATCAATTGTAATACTGCCTTCATAGTTGAGATCGGCATCTGTCACCCTTGCCCGATGAATTTTCGCTTTGCACATTATTCTCTGCATCAAATCACCAATTTCAGAACCTTAATTATGCAAATTCATCGTGTTCAACATCTGCCGCCGGGGTTTTCCATTTGGGAGAGTTTTCAATATACCAGATATGATAGACTCTTTGAATGGCGGTTATATTGGCAAAAACAGCAATTATGATCATTGCAAGAATCAGGGTTACTTCTGAAATCAGACCACCCAGGCCCACAAGAATAATTCGCTCCGGACGTTGCAGCAATCCAACTTTGCAATCAAATCCTAATCCTTCGGCCCTTGCCCGTACATAACTGACCATAAGAGAACCAAATATAGCAACAAAAACAGTCAAAGCAACCAGCAAGCCCATTGGGTTTCCATCCACAAAGCTGTGAACAAAATAAACACCAATACCCAGAAAAATTAAAAACTCGGCATAACGGTCAAGTGTTGAATCAAATAATGCCCCAAATTTTGTAACGCGGTTGCTGGTACGTGCAATTTGTCCATCAAAAATATCAAACAATCCACCCAACAACATGATTAATGCACCGGTTTTAAAATATCCTTTGCTAAAGTAAATACCAGAAATACCACAAAAAACCAACGAAAGAGTGGTATAAACATTAGGGCTGATATTAAACTTAACCAGCATGTCGATCAATGGCTGCAAGATGCTTCTTGATCTTTCCTTTACATTGTCAGAGATCACCTCAAACTTCATATTTTGTCCCTTTATATTTTGCGTTACGCCGATGTTCCCGTGTAAACCCTTCCACAAGAATCACAAATTCTCCTTTCAGGGTTAACTGGTCCATTTGCTGCAAAAGATCAGACAAGCTGCCGCGAATCAATTCTTCAAACTTTTTAGTCAATTCCCTCGCTAAGACGGCTTTACGATCTCCCAAGGCTTCGTAAAGGTCGGCAATGGTTCGCTGGATTCTATTTGGCGATTCGTATATGCATATCGTTCGGGGTTCGGTACTAAGCTCCAATAATCGCGTTTGCCTGCCTTTTTTCACAGGAAGAAAACCTTCAAAAACGAATCTGTCTGTTGGTAATCCTGATATCACCAACGACGAAATCAGAGCAGTTGCTCCGGGAACAGACTCTATGTGTATATCCCGCTTTATTGCTTCTCTCACCAGATAAAAAGCCGGATCGGAAATACCTGGTGTTCCGGCATCGCTGATTACAGCTACTGTTTCATCGGCTGTTAACCTTTCGATCAAAACAGGTGTAACTTTTTCTTTATTAAAATCATGGTAACGTGTCAGGGGAGTTTGAATGTTATAATGGTTTAACAGAACGGAACTTTGTCTGGTATCTTCCGCAGCTATTACATCCACATATTTCAAAGTATCAAGTGCGCGTAGTGTTATATCACGCAAATTTCCAATGGGCGTACTGACGAGATATAATGTTCCGGGTTTTATACCCGCTTCCGAATTGTCCGTAAATCTACTCCTCTAACAAAAACCATATAACTCTTGTATTTTCAAACCATCATTTTACAAAAAAATGTTCAAAAAGTCAACAAAAAGCATACATTCAATTTCCAGCCGATTGTTGGTAAGAGACGCCTCCATCCAGGCATTGTCTGCACGCTTGTGGTTCACAAAATATCTTTCCCAGATGAATAATTCCCTGTTGAACACATGCATTGTTGACCAATTTGTGCTGGGTTTGCATTTTTAACACACGCTTTTTAACGTTACGAATTAAATGGTTTTCAGCAAGACATGGGTAATTTTTATACAATTCTAAAATTAAATTTTGAGATTTATGATCATCTACTTCTTTAGCATATGCATACATAACAGGGAAAATGACATTTACCAAAATATCACGGATTCTGTCTTTACCCAGCAATGCATGGGCATTTGACTTTTTAACTGGCTCAAACAGATAATGTTCAGCCCAGAATCCTTGTTCTTTAACATCAAAGAGTTCTTCAAGTTCTTTATATACCGCTTTCAATTGATTTTCATTCCTTTGCAACACTTTGAAAAAAGAGTCAACAAAACCATCCTCAAGAAACCGGACAACAAGCCGGGCGGCGGCACCAATTCTTCTTGTAGGAAAATTCTGTGGTCGTAATCTAAAAAACTTCCACATCTCTGCTTTTAAAACAAACAGCTTTTTACGATACGGAAATTCCTGCCAAGTTGTTTCAAGCTTTCTGGTATATTCCAATATTTCCGCGTCAAATATATTGACCGGCACTACCGATTGCGAGGGCAACAGACCTGCGGTTCCCATTAAATACGCCTCACATTTCAAAACCGCCAATGAGGGAACATCTTGCCAAATATGTTTCCACAGTATTTCAACATGCAAATGGTCTGCAAGATTCCTGAAAGCCACCTGATTTTTAGCATACCCCAGTGCTTCAAGTAACGACCGATAGCAAATCTGGTCCCAACTGTTTGACATGCTTTGTTCTGAAAATTGTTGAGCATGAACTAAAAATCGGGCAATGCCTGCCTTTTCTAAAACACTTTGAATTTGCAAACTGCTGCATAAAGACAGTGCACATTCCCCTGAAATACTATCCTGATCAAAATTGTGCTGTTTCTCAAGGTCTTCTGCTTTTGTTTCCAGCAATGAGTCCAGATTTATGGTAGGTATATGCGTTCCATTTAAACTTTTGGTTCTAAAATCTGCAGGGCAATCCATGGTAACTATATGTAAAATAACCTGATCATAACGCGGATCCCGATGATGTCCATGCGCATACCAGTCTCCCGCTATGGGATGAATTTCCACATCTCCCCGCTTTATTTCACCTTGATATTCTATTAATGCATTTAAAAAATCAGGCCCGGAATCAAAATTACGGACACCCTTTTCCCGTATTATAATTTCCTGACCGTTAATTGTATGTATTGTTTGTGATTCAATATCTTTCTTCTGCCAGATACGATATAGAAAGGCTTCCCTTGCCGGTTCGGTAATTTTCATGTAACCCCCAAAACGAAAAAAAAGGCCGTATTGCTACGGCCAGGTTCTAGTTTATTTATTATCGTCTTCTACAATATTTGCGTCTTCAATGTCATCATTGCCGATTCCTGAACTCAGATTATCATCTTCAACAGAGACTTTTTCCGTTTCAGCATCTTTTTTACGATTTTCTCCACGGTCTTTTCTCTCTTTTTCTTTTTCTTCTTTGACCGTTTTTATCTCATTCTTTTTATCATCCAGTTTTTGTTCAAGCTCTTTTAATTCTGCAACAAGCCGTTTTTCTTCAGCATCTTCAGCCAGGTTTGCATTCTCATCGCTGCTCAGCAATTCATAAGTATGACCGCCAAGCTCTGAAAATAATTTTTCTATATTACGTTTAATTGTTAGAATATCTAGTTGCAGTTTGCCAATCTTGCCATATTCTTCTGTTTTGTCCACAACAAGTTCAATACCGTCACGAATACCATCACGAATATCTTCAAACAAAGTTCCCATAACGCTCTCCTTTTTATTGATTTCCCCAAATATTAATTTAATAATAACATTTTATGATATTTCTCAAAATCACCGGATTTAAATTTAAGAAAATAGACACCACTAGCAAGCCGATAACCCAGATCGTCTCGTCCATCCCAAACATATTGGTGCGGACCAGCGGTTCTGGGTGCCTCTAGAATATTTCGCACCCGTTGACCCAGAATATTATATATCGCCATTTCTACGTGCTGGGTATTGGTTTTAACAGGAAGCTCGAATAATATATTCACGCTTTCTTTAAAAGGATTCGGATACGTTTCTAAAACATAATCATAATCCTCTTCCTCTCCCAACGAACCTTGCAGTGCTGTAAAAATATTGAGTTTGCCAAAACCCCAGTCAGCATTGGGCAGACTACCGGTTAAATTACTGCCGGTTGCTGAATTGGTTAAAAGATCTCTAATTACAGTTGCTGTTGCAGATACATTGGTAGAATCTTTATATTTCTCGAAAATTAGCGCAACCGCACCGGTAACATGCGGAGCAGCCATGCTGGTACCACTGGAAAGAGCCTGTACACCCGATTCCGACACTAATGCATTAGGCAGTTCAACATCTGATCCATAAAAAATACTGGAATAGTTGGTGGGCGGCGCATCTATTGAATAACTGCTCTCAATAATGTGCCCCGGAGCTGTTAAATCGGGTTTAACACGACCATCGCGGGTTGGCCCCGGACTGGAAAAGTAGGCAATATCCTCAAGCTTAACCAGGCCAGTGGTATCAAATGTTAAATAATTCCCATCCAGATCTGTCCAGTTTTTCTTACTCACATAGGCGCCAACGGTTATTGCATTTTTAGAAGTACCGGGTACAGATATTTTGCCATCATCTACCGCTCCTGTTAAAAATTCGACAGACATGGTTGCATTTGCAATCCAGGCATCTAATGTGCCCTCTGTTCCGCTGAAACGGAGTTTCCATTCACCCTCGGCAGGAGGCTGGGTCATGTTCTCGTCGCTTACTTCTACATAGATCTCGTAACTGCCAATAATAGGCGAAGCACCCATCACATAACCACCTTGCTGTTCATAGAAACCATTCCAAACATATACAGTGCCGTCATCCGTCTGGTCTTCCATAACATCGCCTTTACGAATTGGACCAATTGCTCTTCCCCCTGGTGTAACAACCGTTACTGACACATCCTGATCACCATCATACCAAATATCCAGACCCACAAAATCATTGGCATTACCCAGATTTGCCGAGTATGGAGAGATATTAAATGTAATTTCTTTACTGGTAGTACCAGCGCTAAATACAGCTTGTCCGTGAATGTTCATATCCCTATCATTACCGGCAACATTTACAACCGCTTTGCCTGGCTTGCCCGGACCAACCAAACCATCTATTACACGCTCAACGCTGGAAGTTCCATTATGAGCACCCCAATGACCACCCAAGCTCATATTCACAACATAAGGCATATCCAAATAGGTTGCCAGACTGTCAATAAAATGCAGGGCCACTATTTGATCGGCAGTTAAAAACTCGCTGCTCAATTGATCACGGGTAGCTTTAACAATGACCAGATCGGCCTCTGGCGCTACACCACAATATTTACCAAATCCCACACCATCGCTTCCATCACCGGCAGCGATACCCGCCACATGCGTTCCATGGCCTGAATAATCCCGCTGCGCAACTGTGCCCGCCCCTTTTAGCGCATTATTGATATCATCTTCGGTATAGAATGTACCTCCATATACAGGGCCATTTTTGCTGAAATCCAATAGATATTTGATACGGGTATTCTGCTCTGCGTCAATAAAATCCTGATGTGTCCAGTCAATACCGGAATCAATAATACCAATCAAAACACCTTTACCGGTATAACCCAACTGCTCACGTGCGTTTACCGCACCAATGTATGCAGTGCTTTTAT
Organism: bacterium; assembly: GCA_963693055.1. Taxonomy (GTDB): domain Bacteria; phylum Zhuqueibacterota; class Zhuqueibacteria; order Residuimicrobiales; family Krinioviventaceae. Next base: position 236,207 of record OY843751.1, on the reverse strand, counting down.
CCAGCAAGGGCTTGTCTGCAACAGACATTTGCACATACTGAACATTGTCCAGCGATGCCAGATCATTCAACCGGTCCACAGATAGTTCGAGTATAGCCCACTGTTGATGAACACAGCGAACATGGCCCAGTTTGGCCAGTTCCGCAACATTGCCATCAAACGCTACAATGGCTTCAACCTGCCAGCCTGACGCGGTCTTTTTCAAACCCTGCTCCTGCAAACCTTCAGCCCGCTGTGGATAAAGTGTCAGTAAACCCAATTGGGGTCCAAGTTTTTCAATTCCCGCCCATAACTGGGTACATAATATCAATACTAGAATTATATATTTTTTCAAATAACACCTGCATGTTTATAAATAAATACGCAAATATTCCATCAGGGTTCCATCCATTAACGACCGCTCAACTGGTCTCGTTTTTTCCTGGCAGGTTCATAATCGGGATCCAGTAACAATGCACGGTCCAGTTCAGTAACAGCTTCTTTAATCATCCCCTTCATTTCATAAGCCTGGGCCAGATAAAAATGTGCGGGTACAAAGTCAAAATCTACTTCTGTTGCTTTTTTGAAATTTCGAAATGCCGGATCAAGTTTGCCCATTTTCCAGTAACACATTCCGGCATAAAAATATGAAGCACCATAACCAGGGTCAAGCTGCTGGGCCTGTTCCAATTCCCGCAAGGCAATATCCGGGCGATTTTGCATATAATAGATCACACCCAAATGATGGTGCGGCTGAGCGTATTGCGGATCAAGCTGTACTGCCTTGTTAAACATCTGAAATGCCGCTTGTACATTCCGCTCATCCATATAAATCTCACCCAGTGCCTGGTGCGCTCGTGCATTACGCGGATTCAACTGGACCATTTTTTCCAGCTCGCTTTTGCGGCGATCAATCAGCCCATCCAGATATAAGGTGTTCCGGTTTCCGGGACTTTTTTCAAGCGCCTGATTGTAAAACTCGTGCGCTTTGTCATACTCACCCATCCAGGCCATCACCTGTCCTTTTGAAACCAGCGATTTGGTTTCATCCATACGTTTCAGGTTTTCCTGCACGGTATCCGGATTAGCCACATTGTATAAATACGGCCAAGCGGAGCCTTTAAGGTATCCTAAACTTGTCATCACTTCTGTATTTACAGACACACTCATTTCCCGTGAAAACTCGATGAACGGCAAATCATCTGAATTGATGGGCGCAGGTTCACCATACTCGTACAAGTTTTCATCAGCAATTAAAAAACAACTCAACAATTCGTACGGATCTTCCATATTGACTTCACGCAGATCTTTATTGACTTCCGGTATAGATAACCGCGCCAGCAACCTTTCGTAATCAATTTCAAAGGGCTGCATGGTAGCCATTAACAACATGTGAGAGGGGTTTACATACCACAGGGAGCTATGGGGATATACATGGCAAAAGGTATTAATCAAAGACTGGTATTCCAGTTCGGTAATAGCATTGGGTGGCAGCCAGGCGATAATAATGCCATCATCTGTCAAAATTTCTTTACACATCTCATAAAATTCAAGTGTATACAGATTGGGACTGATTTTAGGATGAATAGCGTTAAAAGAAATCACATCATATTTTTTGTTCGTACCCTTTATATATTCCCGCCCATCTGCAATAATCAGATTGTAATTGGGATGATCAATAACATTATGGTTCTGCTTTTCAAAAAAGGGTGCGGTATCAATCTCATCTTTAACCAGTTCCACACAGTCCACCTGAACATCAGGATACAATACAGACGCCCATGAAGTACTTCCAAACCCAAAACCCACAACCAAAACATCCTGAGGATCGGGATGAATCAGCAGCGGCAAATGGCCCAGCAGTTTGTGAACCTGCATATCCTGATATATAGTAAAAGCAGTAGATTCTCCATTGATATTCAATTCCCGTTCACCGGTTATACGGTCCTCAAGTACTGCTATTGAAGCATCAATACCCTCTTTATAGTGCAAAAGATCATAACGCTTCATTGAACCTTCAAACTCTACACTAGAGAGAACGATGGGATCTCTTTTGGCATTAAAAGCAACCAGCACCATAGCCAGTATAGCAATAGCAGACCAGACATAACGACTGTTACGTTTAATATCCGGATGATTAAGAAAAACGGTCAAACCCACAAGCAGGTTGATCATGACCACAATTGCAATACTTAACCGGAGTCCGGCAAAAGGTATCAATATAAATCCCGCAGCGAACGATCCCGCAATAGAACCGATTGTATTAGCGGCATAAATTTTACCTACATTTTCACCAATACCCTTTATGCTTTTGTTATAACTCTTGACAACTATAGGAAAGGTAGCACCCATTAACAATGTAGGGACAAGCATAACCAGGAAAGACAATAAAAATTTAACACCCACATTAGACCACCAGTCATTGTAGCCCAGACTCATTCGCAGGTTGTTGCTAATATCATACATGTTACCAATCAACGGAATCACCGCCAGCGCAGACAAACCAATCAAAACCTCTATAACTGCAAACAATTTTAAATGGTCTTTGACCTTGTCCACAAACCGTGAGGTAAAAAAACTACCCAGTGCAATACCTACCAGGAATGTTGTTAGAATTGTGGTAAAAGTATAGGTTGTAAGCCCAAGAAAGTAAAGCAGTGAACGCGTCCACAAAATTTCATAAGCAAGTGAGGCCAATCCGGAAAAGCCAAAACCCCACAGCAGCAGACGAAAAACCCGCTTTTCACTCTTGTCTGTAATTTTCTGTTCTTCAACAATTTCACTCTCGGGAACCGGTTTGGCACTTTTGAGCATAAACTGACCAATCAGAATAGCACCCGCGCCAGCCAGTATATTAATAGCAGCTGCAATAAAAATAGTATTTTGTACACCAAACAATTTAATCAAAAAGAAACCGGTCACAAACGCACCAATCACCGCGCCTAACGTATTAAAAGAATACAAATAACCGGCAAGTCTACCCACGTGTCCTTTTTTGTTCACAAAGAATTTGATCAAAATGGGCAGCGTTCCACCCATTAACACGGTAGGTATCAAGATTATAATAAACGCAACCACAAACCTGATAATCGAAAAGACGGCAAAGTTGGGAGAAAAAGCCACATAGATAAGGGTATATAGCTGATCGAGCAGTTTGAAGATAAACAGAGAAGCAAGCGCGTATAGCCCTACGCCCACTTCCAGATACCCATATAAACGCAAGGGAGAGCTGGAATGGTCTGCCCTTTTACCAAAATACCAACTGCCAACCGACAATCCTGCCATGTACGCGGAAACAACTGTACTTGCCGCAAATGCGGTAACTCCAAAAATCAGTTTAAGCATGCGCATCCATACAACCTGGTAAACCAGCCCGCTGATGCCTGAAAATAGAAATAGAAAAAGTACGAGGATTTGTATTTTATAATTCCAAAATAAGGGAACCAGTTGTGTTCTTTTTTCTGTTTGAATCGACTCTTTTTCGCGTCTGTTCTTGTTGCGTGCCACTCAATACTCCGGGATTATGTCATCGTTTATATTAATATAGAATAAATTCAAATAAAAAGCAGGTAAAATCTCACCGCAGCAGTAAAACTTTGGTAACCCGTGAGAAATCATCTGATTGTATTTTGATCAAATACATACCGGAACCTGCTTCATCAAGAGCGTCTGTGCGTCCATCCCAGTGGACCCGATGCACACCGGGCTGAGCCAACCCGTGCGCAAGCGTTCTGATTTTTTGACCCAGTACATTATACACGGCAATATTTACAATGACACTATTCGGCACAGTATATTCCAGTGATGTACCTGCATTAAACGGATTGGGATAGTTGTTGCTTAAATTCCAGTCAAGAGGTGTGGAGACGTTGTTTTCAATATCAGAAGTTGATTTATCGTACAATTTAAAATCATCAATATACCAACCCGCGTCTTCTGTTTGGGTCGTGCTGACAAAATGGATACGGAAGAGTACGGTTTTGTCGATATAATCTGTCAGGTCAAAAGTCGCAAGCTGCCATGTAGAAACAGCCCCGCTAAATGCAGGCTCGTTAGGCAATGCTGTCAAGCTTTCACTATCATAACCCGCTTGTGGCTGTAATACCGTCCAGGTTTCACCATCATCAATAGAGATCTTGATATTGCCGCCATCAAAGCCACTATTGAGATAATCCATTTGATAATATTGCCGAAACTCGAGAAAAGGTTCAGCCATACCATAAAGATCCACAGGCAGAGTTGTTATTGAATTATCAGCATTTGCGGTATAGTCTCCGTCCAGCACGGTTCCCCAGCAATTCAAACCGGAAAATGCAGTTTCAGGGCCTCTGAACTGTAAACCGGGGCCGGGCTCGCCCCATTGCCACAAACCATCCGTTTGCAGCAAGCCAGGGCAAGATTCAAAATCTGCAAAAAAACCATCGGTTCCGGATGTTAAGGTGAAATTCAAATCACTATTGCCCGCTTTCGGTATAGCAACCAGGGTATCCAGAAAACTCAATGACGGGGCATTCACATAAAACCTGACTTTGCCCGGCAGAACCGAACTCGACTGAAAAACGCCATCATTCCCCGAAAACGTTTTTTGATTTTGATCTACAAGAATAATTACTGCATCCTGCAGAGGTGCGCCTGAATCATCAAAGACATGGCCCTGTACAGAAACGGGGTCCACAAGTTCAAGATCATAGTCGAATACCAGCTCCTCTGCATTGATTGTAACAGTATCCATCTGTACGCCATATCCGTTTGCGCTCACCTGCACAATATATTTTCCAAAGGGTAGATCGAGAATTTCAAACAATCCGTTTTCATCGCCTGCAACAGACAGTGCATACTCTGTCCACAGTGCATTCAGTTCTACAAGAGGATTCGGGACAGCTCCCTCTCCCTGTGTAACCTTGCCGGAAATCCCGGCAAATTCCGAGTCTACGGCAAAGGATTGGGACTGGATCTCATAACCGGCCTTGGCGGCTATGATTGTCAATTCGCCATCAGATTGGGGGATAACAGAAAAATCAGCATTTGCGCACACCGTATCTAAACCACAACCCGATACATAAAACGAATCAGCCTCGGGAATTGCTGTAACTACAACGCTTGTAAGCACTCCGGGAAGAAACGAAATATTGTCAAGCGCAATAGCAGGGCCTGCGGTTACTGCAAATTCTGTGAATGCTGAACCGGATTGTACGGGGAGCACACCGGAATACAAAAGATTATCATCTCCGACTCTGTTGCCGTTTATTATCAGATCCTGTCCGTACAATGAAAGTAATCCCAGGCTTGTGTTACCATTTTCGTCGGTAATACAATTTAGAGTACCTGATACTCCAACACCAGAAACATGGAGCTCAAGATCCGATACGGGACCTATGCCAGCCTGTTCAACATGAAATTCTATCTGTTGACTTGCATTTGCTGTCAGGTATTGGGGATTTGTAGTAATGGTTATATCGGGATCAATATATATGGATTTTATCACAGTTTCATTGCCGGGCTGGCTAACAGTCAAAAGCACATTATCATATAATGCCAAATCACCATCAATGGCTATTTCTGCAACACCCTGTTGGGTATATGCGCTTCCCAGAAATTCTCCCTGCGCACTGATAGCAGCCAAAGCGTTGCTGGTGGAGCCCGATGAAACAGATACCGTAACCCTGTCAATATTTGCCGGTAAAGTATCGGGTGCGGATACAGTAAGCATTGCGGGTTGGCCAATCCAAACCGGAAGGGTGGGATCACCCAATATATTATAAATTTCCTGATAAATATCGTAATAGGCATATCCGCGTGCAAACAGGTCAAACCTTGCAGCCATAACACTCTCGGATATAGTCGAAAACCCACCATTTTCGATGGCATTGAACAAACGGTCCTGCAAATAATAGTCCTGATACCACATGGAAAGATCTGAAGAACCCAAAAACAGAGCAGCACCTGTATTTTCATATTTTAACCAGCTTTCGCCCAAACATTCAACCTGTGCATAATCACCGGCATTACAACCAAAACTGAACACCAGGGGATACCGATCAATATTATTAAAATAATAAACATCCACCAAATTGAATGGTTCAACAGCAGTGCCCAAGTCACTCCAGCTCCCAATATTACCATGACCGGAATATACCACATTGGCAGTACCGCGCTCAAAAGCCTGGTTCAGTGGGGCTTTGTCGGGCGAATCAAACGTCCAGATAGAATCGCTTGATACATTATTGGGCTTAAAATATCTTGAAATGCTTTTACGATGCCCGTCTTGAACAAAATTATAAAAATTTTCATCTTGTGTTGCTATAAATGTAGCATACTCCAGCCAGCTCTGGTCTGGGGCATTCAACTGCTCATACGAGAGGCTTTTGGTGACCATAATAGCCAACTCGGACGCTGAGGATGCGGGGAAACGCCCAACAAACAGATCGGTAAACACATCTCCGTCACCATCCATCTCGCCATAATACAGATCTGTGGTATGCGTAACATATGGGTTCAGCGTATGCCCACCGTCAAATGCAGGTATCACCTCGGTCCCTCCTGCAAGCAAAACATACTGTGGAGGATGCTCCCATAAATTATAAGCATTTTGAATATATTGACGAATGGATGTGGTATCGCTGCCGGTTTCTGCAAGTGTAGCAATTGAAACATCAAACCCTTTTTGCCGCTTCCATGTCACCAACGGAGTTATTGCATTTACAAAAGATTCGGGGGTAATGATCAGCAACACAGGTGGAGCTTGGACCTTTTCAAATGTTGATTCGGCACTGGAAACAAAAGCATCCAATACGGAATCAAAACCTGAAACAGGGTATTTATTGATTACAGGAGCAGAACCATGCTGCACCTCGAATGATAAATCCTGATAATAGCGAACCTGCCCGGTAAAAGGATTGTACTGCAATGGATAATAATCAATCCTCACATAACGTTTGCCCCGGATTCGGGCAAAACCACCCACAACAACCGGTTCAGCAGGAAAGAATTCATTGTTTTGGTACACATCCCCTTTATCAAAAACAGGGGGCTGTGACGCATCTGTTGTGTTATAGGATGCAACCGGAATGATGGGACGAGTAAACCCGCTCTTTTCAAGATCCACCAGCTCCATTGATCCGGGATGTATCTCAATATGCACATCTCCGTCAAACGGTACCTCTAATAAACGATACATAACTGGCAACTGGGGAAATCCAGGCTGTTTACTCAAATCCGTACCAGGGATCGCTACTTTATACCAGTCTACATCTTGAGCACGTTGGTCCGTTATTTCAAAGCCGGACATACTTGCATTAAAAACAGTACCATTCTTCTGAAAATCAAAAGATGTCTGTTCTGTACCAGTCTTTAAATGGGAAACCCAGCGAGCAAAAACATCGCCGGGTTTTCCAATAAATACTAGCAAAAATATGTAGAATAAAACGTTTCTCACTTTATCAATATCATCTTTTTCACATTTACAAATGATTCGGTTTTAATTTTGTAAAAATAAACACCGGATGATACTTTAACGCCATTATCGTTCAACGCGTTCCAGACTACTTTGTATCGTCCAGCCTGATGTTCGCGATCAACAAGTGTTGCAATGCGTTCACCCAAAATACTGTAAATTTCAATACTTACCTGACCTGCTTTAGGAAGTTCATAAGCAACAGTCGTTACAGGATTAAAAGGATTCGGATAGTTTTGCATTAAACTGTATTCTGTAGGAACAGATTCTTCTTGAGAATCAATAGCGTTTACACCATCAGCGAGAATATAAATGTCGTCAAGATAAACACCGTCACCAACATTATTATCTCCATCCGCTACCAGATTAAAACGGAACTGTACGTTTTCATTTCCTGCACCAACATAATCATTCAACGAAACCTGTTCTTCAATCCAAGAGTAGCCAGATTCACCTGTGTAGGTTTTCAATGTTTGCCAGTTGGTGCCGTCACGGGACGCTTCAAAATACAGAGCATCGCCATCACTCAGGATGTATATCATGTAAAAAGAAACCGTAATTTCGCTTCTTGCAGAGAAATCATAACCATCTGCCAGTGTCAAAACAGACTGGCTATTGGGTTCATAAAATCCCAAAGGACTGTCAGTTAGTGAATTGTTACCCTGATGAGAAAAGAAATTGGTTTCCCAAACTGAACCAAGGTCCCATTTTGTGAGTTCTGATTCAAAATCATCAACAAGTAAAGTACTGACAATAGAAAATGCTACCGGTTCACTGGTAACACTATTTGCAGATGCAGAAAGGTCTTTGGCAGTTACAGTATAACTTATCTGATCACCACTGGTTAAATCACGGCTAAAAGACATATCTGCTGTATAGGTTTCATCACCATTAGCGGTCATGGCAACTTGCTGAGGTTCTTCTTCATTCAGCTGGTAATCAACAACAACAGTGGCATCATCAACACCCAGGTTATCTGTAATGGTTGCGGTTACAGTAAACGGGCCTTCTGCGTTAAACGTATCCAGAATTTCAGTCATCTCGGAAATAACGGGTGCTTCATCATCTGCACCGGCATAAAAGCCGTATGATTGAACCGGAGCCGTATTGGGAGACAGGCTTGAACGGCCCACTTCATCCGTTGCTTTAATATAGTATTGAACCTGTTTTTCAGATTGTGCGGGGATATTGGCAGTCCATGCATCTTCAATAGCAGCAGACATGCTAACAACACTAAATTCTTCATCGCCTTCAGTCTTCCAATACAGATCGGCAGAAACAACCTGACCTTCGCTATTGGTAAGATCTGCAGTAACAACATAAGGATTAGCTACATCTTCTGTATCTTTTAAAGGAGAGTGATTTATCACAATAGAAGATGGTGCCAAAACATTGTATTTTGTATGTGCTGCCTGCGCATTGGCTTTAATGTCAGCAAGATCATCGCCACCCAGTACCGCAAAAGAAACAACCTGCAGTTCTCCCGGTTCTAAAGTAAAAGGCCCGGCAGAGATCAAGTTTGACCAGTCAAACGCATAATCACTTGCAGTAACAACCATGCCTTCGGTCATAAACTGATATTTTAATGCATCTGTCAAAGCATTGTCATATAAATACTGACTATGATCAATGGCTCTATAACTTGCTATCTCGGGGTATAATACACTTATGCCATAATAATTTGCACCAGAAGATGTCATGTATCCCAAGCTGGTTTCAGCATCATAACCTACAGTGTTCAAATTATCCACTGCAATATCAATGTCCCAGTCCATAAACAAACCTGCGTACAGATCTTCCATGGTCTCACTGGTATTGTTCATCAAGGTGTATTCAACAATAACATAATCTTCATCAGTAGGATTGTTCCATGCATAACTTTTTTGGACAACATCCAGACCAATGGGATTTTCAGCGCGGGAATCGTTAAACATGGCCACACCATCCTGATCAGAAACATCGGCGCTGCCCATTCTTAGATTTCCCCCATCACTGGTTATCCAGTCATAATGATCATAAGTCGCGTTACCATATGCACAGTCCGATACCTGATCAGGTGCAGCAGCCACACAAAATGCACCCATATATAATGCACTTTCAGTGCCTTTGGGATACTGAAAACCAGTCCCAAATTGCTGGCCGGTCTCTGCATAATCGTTATAACCGAAAATACCAAAACTGGTTACTGTAAAATCTACATTATTTATATTATGATTATTATACAAGGGTTGAATTGTCACATTAATAAACTTTGTTTTTTTGTATGCTCCATCATTACCGGTAATATCCAGTTTGAGTGATACATATTCACCAATGGGAGCATCAGAACTTGCAGTCATTACAAATGGACTTGAAGTATTGGTAACAATTTGATCTTTCATTATTGAACCATAAGAAACCGTTGAATTACTCAACGTCACATATTCATTTTCGGTACTCATGCTTATGCTTACATTTGAAACGTTGTCAAGATAACTTTTCAATTCAACAAAAATATTGATAGTCTCACCAATGTCAAGTATACCATCATTGTTGCCAGTAGGATCTGTAAAAGAATAAGACTCTACCTGTACAGAAGAAGGAGATTCTGTCAATGCACGGTAAGCATTAACACGTCCCGAACCCAACAGTCCCTGAAAATCAGGATTACGGTCATCTACCGGATCAGCAGTTTCTAACAGCTGCAAAGCAACGCGATCACTGCTCCACCCGGGATTATTTGCCCAAACCAAACCGGCAATACCTACAACAACAGGACATGCCTGAGATGTACCAGACAAGTAACCATAACGGTCGCCCGGTAAAGTACTGTAAATAGTAGTTCCGGGAGCACAAATGTCTACCCATTCACCATAATTGGAAAAACTGGATTTAATATCAATATCATGAATAGTAGCAGCAACATTTACTACATGGTCATAACCACTGGGATAAGGTAATTGATCTGTATCATCATTACCCGCCGAAGTGATAACAAGTACATCATGCTGCCAGGCGTAATCCATTACATCCTGTTCAAACTGGCTGTAACCGCCGCCACCCCAGCTCAGGTTCAAGATATTAGCGCCATTATCAACAGCATAAACTATAGCTGGGTATCCCCAACCGATTGAACCGTTACCACCCTGATTCTGGTAACCCGCTTTAAGGGCCATAATAGAGCAGCCCCAACCGGCACCTGCAACACCAATCTCATTATTGGTAACCGCAGAAGAGATACCTGCAACATGGCTGCCGTGACCATCAAAATCTGTAGGATCATTATCTGGAACGGTACCATCTTCACCATCTGCGGGTTGATTATCTTCATCATAATTTGCGGGTACATCAACAAAGTCCCATCCGCGGAAATCATCAATATAACCATTGTTATCATCATCAACATTGTTTATATCGGCAGCGGTGATCATACCATCACCATTGGCATCTTCGCCCATATTTTCCCAGATGTGATCAGCAAGGTCTTCATGGTTCCAGTCAACACCGGTATCAATAATGCCAATAACAATATCACTCGAACCCTGGCTAAGGTCCCAGGCTTCTTCCATTTTCACAATATCCCAATGAAATTGTTGAGAATAATTGGGATCATTCGGTTCCACCTGGGTATAACGAATGAAAACCGGTTCCGCGTATTCAACGGCAGGATCAGATGAAAAATCCTGAGCGAGGTCAACAACATTGCGATCGGCAGAAAATTGAATTTCATAGATACGAGACAAGTCTGTATGACTTGCATCAACAGGAGCAGTTTTATTGGGGAATGCCTTGTCAATTTTTTGGACATTCCATTTATTCATTTTGGCATCAATTGTTGGAATGCCCACAGATGGACCGCTAACTCCCTGACGATACAAAGCAGAACTCACATCTGACTTGAATTTAATCATCAATTTACCCGGCATGTATTCAACATCCTGGGGTGTCGTATTCACTTCCCACACTGGTTGTGTGTAATTACGATTGTTCAGTTTCATATTCTTTGCGGCTGACAGCGGCAAAACACCAACTACCAGTAATGCAAGAACAGCTACTAATAATAGTCTTGTTTTTTTCATCATACAGTTCCCCTGTATTAGGTTAGAGTTTAGTTGTTTATCTTAATAATATCATTTTCTTTATTTTGTTAAAGGTTCCTGATTTTAATTGGTAAAAATACACTCCGGATGCAGCCTGGTTTCCATTGGCATCTTTGCCATTCCAGACAATTTGATGCGAGCCCGCATTCATGGGAGTTTTTAACAGTGTTGCTACTTTATGACCCAATACATTAAATACAGTCAATTCCGTATATTCTGGCTGGGGTAAATCAAAAGATATAACCGTTTCCGGATTAAAGGGATTCGGATAATTTTGTTCCAGGCGAAATACTGTTGGAATGCGATCTTTATCAATATCATCTATCCCGGACGTTGAATTTACTTTAAAACCAATATAATCAATATAAATTCCATCATCCGAAACATCATCATCATCCAGTACAAGCCTGAACCGGAAACGAACATTATCATTTCCCGGACCGGTATATTCTGTCATAGAAAAGGACTCTTTGATCCATTCATCGCCACCCTGGCCAGTATAAGATTTAAAAGTTTGCCATTCTATACCGTCACGGGTAACCTGAAGCAGGCATGAATCGCCATCTTCAAGACCAGATTTAACATAATATTGTAATGCAAGATCCATATTTTGCGAAAAATCATACCCAGCCGTCAAAGCAGCATCTTCAGTATAATTGGACATCAAGGCATATGCATATGTATAAGCATAGGAATAATAGCCTTCATACGCAGTATAACTATAATCCCAAACATATCCATTATCATAATCCCATATATCCCGATCATCTTCAAAGTCATCTACCAGTAAAAAATCAACAATATCAAAAGTAATGATATCGCTCAATGCATTATTGGCAGCATTTGATATATCAAAAGCAGAGATATAATAACTGATCCGATCTCCAATTTCCAAAGCCCTGTCAAAAGCTAATTCAGCAGAAAAAATATCATTTGCCGCTTTATTCATTTTTTTAGTAAACGGACCCTCATCATTCAGGTAGTAAATCAATTGAACATTGGTAGTATCAACACCAAAATTATCAGATATATTTGACTCTATAACAAAAGGTCCTTTAAACAGGGTATTTTCCAACTGTGTCATTTCATTAATAACTGGCCGTATGGTATCCGCTCCAGCATAAAAGTGATAGGGTAGTGCCGGAGCTGTTGCAGGTGAAAAAGCCGATTGTTCATTATCATTGTTAATACTGAAAAAATATTCGATTTCTTTATCGTTTTGAGCAGGAATTTCTGCATACCATGTTTTTCCGATTTTCAACTCCATGGGCAGCGTTTCAAATTGTGTTTCTCCTTCAACTCTCCAATACAACGCTGCAGCAGTAATATTTTCCGTAACACTAGAGATGTCTGCCTGAACAGGATAGGGATTATCAATATTCTCGGTATCAGGCAAGGGTGAAAAATCAATCATTATATCATTTAACCAGCCAGAGAAATGCTTTTGCCTGGCAGCGGCAACATTTGCTTTTATATCACTTAAATCATTACCTCCCAATACCGCAAAAGCCACTTTTTGAACTTTTCCCGGAGCCAATGTAAACGGCCCGGCAGAAATCACATTTGCCCAATCATGTGCTTCATTACTTGATACGATACTAAAGCCCTGTGATAAATATTGATATTTCTTTTCATCTTGCAGCACAGTATATTGGTCTTGACCAAGATCAATTGCTCTGAATCCTGCGGTTTCAGGATACAAAACACAAGTTCCGTAATTATTTGCACCTTCAGCAGTCATATATCCAAAGCCGGATTCATAGTCGTAATTCACGGAATTAAAATTTCCGGCTTTTGTCATAATATCCCAATCCATATAGAGACCCGCATAAAGGTCAGACAACTCTTCATCACTGGTATTGACAAGGGTATATTCTAAAATAATATAATCTTCATCAGCAGGATCATTCCAGGCAAAACTTTGTTGTAATACTATCAACCCCATTGAAGAACTATTACCTGAATCATTAAAAAGCGCATTTCCATCCTGATCAGAAAAGTTGGTTTCATTAAACTCTAATTCACCGCCATCAACAGTAATCCAGTCATAAGAACTGCCTGAACTGGAACAGTCGGCAACATTTTCAGAACTCGTACCCGCCCAAAAGGAACCCGATCGCAATGCATTCATGCTTCCCTTGGGATATTGGAATCCTTCACCCTGCTGCGTATGTGTATTGGTACCATCATAGTAACCGTAAATACCAAAACCTGAAATTGAAAATTTGATATTATTTATATTATGCGTTTTATACAGAGGATTAATTGTAATTTTTCGGCTCTCTGTTCTTACATATGCTCCATCATTGCCTAAAATCTGCACCTCTAATAAAACAGGATAATCCTCCGGAGTATCCTGTGAGGCTGTCAAAACAAATGGGGTCATCAAATTGGATACAGATACGTTTCTGTCGAGATTGCCAAAGTTTATATCTGAAACATCAATAGAAACATAAATATCCTGCGTGGTGATGCTAACCAGAACATTCTCAACATCTTTATAAATACTTTTCAGGGCCACAAACAATTCTACTGTTTCCCCGGCATCAAACACACCATTTGCATTCCCTTTTGAATCATCAATGGTTAAAGATTCAATTTTTATCAAAGAAGGCGATTCCGTTAACGCACGAAAAGCATTCACTCGTCCGGCACCCAACAAGCCCCTATAATCCGGGTTCACATCATCTATATTGTCTGCTGTTGCGATCAGTTGGTCCGTTATTTGGTCAAGACTCCAATCCGGATACTGTGACCATAGTAAACCTGCTATACCGGCAACAAGAGGTGCCGCCATGGAAGTTCCGGATTTGTAACCATAGTTATTGTCATTCAAGGTACTGTAAATAGTTACACCTGGTGCACTAATATCAATCCAGTCACCATAGTTTGTAAAAGAATAAACCTGATCGTTATCATTGCCTGTCCCTGCAACATTAAACACATGGTTATAAGCACCGGGGTAAATCGGGGTATCTGATGCATAGTTCCCCGCGGAAGCAATGACAAAAACACCATGTTCCCAGGCATAATTCACCAGGTCCTGGTGTAACTTGCTATAACCTTCACCGCCCCAACTCATGTTAATTATATTTGCGCCATTGTCTACGGCGTAAAAAATAGCTTTATAACCTTCGTAAATAAAGGATTCCAAATATCCCTGTGCTACCCAACCACATTTCAATGGCATAATGGAGCAGCCCCAACTTGCCCCGGCGATACCTATCCCGTTATCACTGACAGCTCCCGCGATACCTGCAACATGTGTTCCGTGACCGCCCATCCCATAAGGATCATTATCTGGTATCTTGCCATCCGAATCGTCCAAGGGCTGCAAATAAGTTGACCAGTCATCGGGCACATGGATAAAATCCCATCCCCTGAAATCATCTATATAGCCGTTACCATCATCATCAAAATTGTTCACATCTGCATCTGTAATCTGGCCATCACCATTAACATCTTCGCCCAAATTATTCCAGATATTCTCAGCCAGGTCTTCATGGTGCCAGTCTACACCGTCATCTATAACAGCAACAATTATATCTTTGGAACCTTTGCCTACATCCCAGGCTTTATCAAGCATTACTGTTTGTAAATAATTTTGGTAACCAAAATTGGGATCATAGGGGATTTCAAACTGTTTGTACAAATACACAGGCTCTGCATACTCTACATTCTCACATGCTGCAATATCTGCCGCAATCGCCGCAACATCAACATCAGCAGCAAATGACAACTCGTAAACACAGGACAAATCAGTTTTTGATGTATCAAAGGGACGTTTAGCCTTCGCAAAGGTTTTATCTGCCTGCTGAACATCCCATTTATACAATTTTGCGTTTATTGAAGCAAATTCAGTTTTACTCCTGACAGATTTCGCAGGATCATAATTAAACTCACTGCTCCCGCTTTTGAATTTCACTACAATTTTACCAGGTGCATAGAGGGGCTGCTCTTGTGAGCTAGTCAAACCAGCACTGTTTGCAGCCCAAACCAGCAACGGTGTTACCGTCAAAAATAAAACCAGAATTAAATTTTTCATACGCCTTATCGAACTAGTATCATTTTTCTCAATTCATTAAATGAACCCGATTGCAACTTGTAAAAGTATACACCGGATGCTGCATTATTGCCATATTGGTCACGACCATCCCATATTGTTTGGTGTTGGCCTGCCTGCAATTCTGTATCGGTTAATGTAGCAACCTCATGACCCAGAATATTATAAATCTTGATAGTCGCTTTGCCAGGTTTAGCCAATTCAAAAGTAATAGTCGTTTCCGGGTTGAACGGGTTGGGGTAATTCTGCATTAATTTGTAATTGGAAACTATTTTTGCATCATTATCCGCAACACTGACCGGTACGTTACTTACAGCTCCCTGCAGCCAGTCGATAACATTTCCCATGACTTCTTTACGGGTAACATTATCTGTACCAAACTCGTTTATCGCCTCAAAACTGAATGACAAATAAACCAGCTTGTAATCACCTTCATATTTAATACCGGCAGACTTGCCCATTAGACCGGTACCAAAATATTCAAAAACATTACTTGCCGGATCAATGGGTGCAATGATATCCGGAGAAGTATTATTATTTGCACCATCTCCTTCCGATGCAAAAAAGTAGGGTGTAAAATCCTGTGAAATAAATTCATCACTCACACCTCGCATCAATTTTTGAGGTGCATCAGTTGCAACATCCTGAACATAATTGGCATGCAAATATGTTTCATAAAAAGTTTTAGAGTCTTCTGTTCCGGCTTCCACCAAATCAAAACCGGCATTTTGACTGACCAGAAAAACATCGCCACCAATATCCATAAAAGAGGCCAGTGCCTGTTGCTCTTCGGCATTTAACGTATTTGCCTGACTACCGGTAAGCCAGATAACAGTGCCATACTCTGCCAGCACCTCTTGGCCAGGCACACCGGAGGTATATACCTGCCAGGTATCATAATAGTTGATATCAAGTGCATCAAGCGCATTTTTATAATATTCATTAATACGAACTAAATTTTCATCCATTTCACCTCTTGAATCATCAACCAGCAATATATAAATATTCTCCATCATGATCACAATGTCGAACTGATTTGTATATCCATTGTCAGCTGTCAGACTCAATCTACATTTCACAGGATGAACTCTTGCATCCTCAGATGCAGATATTGTCATCATGTCATTTGTGCTTTCAATGGCATCATCTTCCAGAATCAACGGATATATTGCAGTTGAATCAGATATAGTAATATCAGGATCATCTGTACTCAAAACAATGGTTACATTATTTGCAGTTTCACCATAGTTTTCAAGTTTAAAAGTCAAAGAACCGGTTTCACCCGGATCAAGAAATCCGTTTCCGTCACCGGTGGCATCATCCAAAGTATAGGTAATGTAAGCAATATCCCGGGCGTTAACTTCCAGGTCAGCATACATTGAATCACCGGGATCGCTAATATTCGAAACAGCTACTTTGGTAATGGCTTCATCATAATCCAGACTGTTCGGATCACTTGTACGGTTAAATGTACGGTTGTTAGATGTTCCGGGATAAATATCACCGGCATCACCCCGGTTTCTGCCATAATCCAAATCAAATAAACCATCAGCAGATTCAAGATCAACCAGCTTGTGAAATTCATCATCATTTTGGCCGAATACAGTATTATCTACATGCCAAACCAGAATACCAGAACCTTCTAATGTACCATCAAAACCTTTTTGCTGGCGATTTTCAATTAAAAAGTATTCTTTACCAATATTTCCCCCGCCACCCTGAGCAGAAGAATAGACATAAGGCTCAACCTCACCTTTGGTCCAGAGTTTATATACAACATCGGTATCTTCAACCGCAGGGATCAATTTATTATACTCATTTTCTTCAATCATGATGGGTTCAATCCAACCCATCACCTCTTTACACCAGGCACACATATGTGCGGGAGAGTAAGAAGAACTCCCATCGCCACCATATGATCCACCAGCCATTAAACACCAGTTACCAACACCTTCAGAGGTTTCCGCGGGTTCTTCATCGCGGTCATACAAGTCAGGCAATCCCAATGCGTGACCAAACTCGTGGCAAAAAACACCAATCTCTATCATATTACCGCTCGAAACCGCGGGTTGAATGATATAATCATTAATGCGAATAGAGCCGCCATTTGCAGAAGCATCGTTAGTCACAAAGGGACCATTTCCATAGTATTGATAAGACCAGGAGTGTGACCAGATTCCCGGGCCGCCGGCTTCTCCACCAGCTCCGGAATGGATGATAGCAATGGTATCTACATAGCCATCATCATCACCTGAATTGGGAATGCCATCCGGACCATCATTGTCAAACTGGCCATAATCAACGGAATCATCAGACGCCTGGAACAATTCGAGCAAAAACTCGCCAGTGTGATTATTATCTCTTTCATAATAACTAAAGGTCCCGCTAACCTGGTACCAACCATAAACCTGTCCGGTCAGATCAAACTGACCATAAGAAATCTCGTTATAATAGTCTCGCATTGAACCGGTATCCCACTCGCCAAACAACTGGTTCTGCATGTCAGCAGCATCCCATTCGAGCGTTGCGTCAGAATATTGACCACATAAAACCGGAATACTGGCATGCAAAAATGGAGCAGTGTAATCGTCCGTCCGTTGCGTTTTTGCCAGTTCTTTTTGTTTTTTAAATCTTTCAACTTGTGGAACAAAGCCTTTGGATGGCATATAATATGATGGGTTGCTCTTGATATTACTCAACATATCTGCAGGAATCTGAACACCTTTTTTAGGTGGAGCAATTGCCCAAGCAGCCACTGTAAACATGGCTAAAAAAAGTACAGTTAATTTTTTCATTCGTTCGTTACCTTTATATTGACATAATCAGACAATTCTACGGAATTTATAATATAATAATTTATTTAACCAATGTCATCTTTTTTATTATCCTTTCCCCGTTTATGTTTAAAACACTCAAGTACACTCCCGTTGGCAAAACTTTGTTCTGATCATTTCGACCATTCCACTGAATTGAATACTCCCCGGGGGGTTGACGGGTTTGAACAAGAGTGCGGACCTTTTTTCCTGTCACATCATAAATTGATAAATTTATTAAACTGGTATTGCTTATTTGATAGCGAATTTGTGTTCCCCCATTAAAAGGATTTGGATAATTATTATACAACTTGAATCTTTTAATGGTTTCATTGTTTGTCACATGCGTATCAGTTTTTGGTTCATCTCCACTTTTTAGCCAATCAACAATATTTTTCATCAATTGCGCTCTATGTTCTGCTGCATTATTTCCAACTCCAACTGCTTCAAATCCAAAAGCAAGATACACCAAACGGTACTGTCCGTCATAGGCAATTGCCGAGCACCCCTCAGGAAAAGATGGATTATTGTAATAAAACAAAGGTTTTGCCAATGAATCCGGCCGAACAATACTGGGAGATTCCAGATTATTGGAAGCAAGATTTAGATATGGAAAATCCCCCGAAATAGAATTTCCGGGAATGCCTTCAATTCGCAACCCTGTCGTATCAGGGACCGATTCACTCACCAGAGATGCATGCATCCAGTCAGTGAAAAATTGGGTTGCCAATGGATCAAGCTCTGACAAAAGATGCGTACCATAATTCTCCCCGGAAAGGAATACTTTTCCACCCAAATACATAACGTTTCTAAAATTAGCCATTTCATAAGATGTCAGCGTAAATCCCTTTGTGCCGGTAAACCAGATGACAATATCATATTCCCACATCACCATGCGAGTAGGATTCATTAGCTCCAGTACACTCCAAACATCATATTCAACATCACCCATCTGATCCAACGCTTCCGTATAATAATCGAGTATCCGATTACCTTCGACATCTATCTCGTCGCTACTGTCATCAACCAGGAAAATGCGTCTCTTTTCCATATTGACAGTAAAACTCAACTGCGATGTATAGCCGTCACTGGTTTCAAAATCCAGGATAAACTGAATTGGATGCACAGGAGAATCTTTGGCTACCGAAACAGTAAAATAATTCAGTTTGTTACCTAAAACATCATCTTTTAAAATACGGGTATAACGACCTGTTTCGTCATGCACGGTTGCATAGGGATCGTTTGTAGAAAGAGTTGCGGCAACCCATTCTACTGTCATACCGTTATTTTGAAGGTATACAATTAAACCGACATTTTCATCGCCCGGAAGTAATATATTATCCAAATCCGACTTTTCGGATAAATCATAATGATCAAATGTCAGATCAGGAGTTAGTGTGTGCAAATCCGCTACAACATCTTTTCCATCTTTAGAAACATTATAGATCGCTGTACGGCTGGTATTACCATCATACAATAAGCTATTGGGATATGTATAGCGGGTAAAAGAATTTACTCCCCGGTTTCCGGGAAAGGGATCTCCCCCATCACCGTCACTATCTTTATTGTCAAGCTGGTCTAAACCATCAGCCTCTTCAAGATCGACCAGCCGATGTTCATCATTGGCATTTCCATAATAATCGGAAACGGTATGATCAATATGCCAAACAAGCAATCCGTTTTCCGGTAAACCGCTATCAAATCCTATTTGCTGTCGGTTTTCGATTAAAAAATATTCTTTATCCACATTTTCATAATAGCCCAGATGATTTTCATAAACAAAGTTTTCCAACTCGCCATTGTTCATCAACTTGTAAGCGACAGGATATTCTTCAATGGGAGGTATAGTCTGATCATAAACATTTTCCACCAGTACTACCGGCTCAAGCCAACCCAAACGTTCTTTGCACCATGCGCTCAAGTGTACCGGATGCTCAGGAGACCGCCTGTCACCACCCCATGAACCACTACCCATTAAACACCAAATACCTACACCCATTGAGCTGTAATCCAGATCGTAAAGATCCGGAAGCATAAAAGCATGTCCCAATTCATGCGCCACAACACCTATCTCTACCATATCATCACTCTGCACCGCAGGAATGATCAAATAATCATCAATAAAAATCGGCTTACTATTAGCACCGGTATCCCTTGTTTCAAAAGGTTCTCCGGTATAAAAGCTGTAATTTAAAAAATGAGACCATATTTCAGGTCCCCCGGTTTGCTCTGCTCCTTTTCCGGAATGCACAACAATAACTATATCAACAAACCCATCATCGTCGCCAGAATTGGGTAAATTATCTGGTCCGTCATTATCATACATACCAAAATCAACAGAATCATCCATCATGGTAAACAATTCAGTCAACAGCTCACCCATGTTGGAATTTTCTCTGTCATAATATGGGCCAGGATGAGACACCTGGCTCCATCCATAAACCTGACCCTCAATATTCAATTGCCCATAAGAATTTTCAAGATAATAATCTTTTAGAGATCCGGTTTCCCACTCGCCAAAAAACTTTTGTTGTAATTGCCAGGGTTCCCATTCTTTTTCATAAACATCCGAATATTGCGCACACAAGACGGGAATGTACAAGTTGGTGGGATTGCTAACATCTTGTGTCCGGTTAGATTGAATGTCAGATATTAAGGTTTTGTGAGCAGACAAGGGATGTTTGGGACTTGAAAATAAAACCGGATTCTCACTCAGCACTTGCTGTATATCCAGCGGAAAAGTTGCTAACGGATCTTGAGGAGGAACGATAGCAAAAACTGGCAATGCAAAGAATAATAAAATTTTTATTAAATATTTCATAATCAGTTCAATAAATTCTTTCCATTTTATTAATACAAAAATTTTCAATCAAAACAAACAATATTTTAAGATTTTAATTGACATTTATTAAAATTATAATTATTCTAGATTAACAGGCGCATTAACTCACTTTATTTCCATATCATAACATAAAATTCAGGAAAACCTCATGAAAAAAGGGTCAATAACCATTTTGGTCTATTGTTTTTTATTTACAGCAAATTATGTCTTTGCAGGAATTTCAGGAACACTTGCAGGTAAAGTTCTTGACAAAAGTACAGGGCAACCGTTACCAGGCGCCAATGTGATCATCGTGAACAGTCACTTTGGCTCTGCTTCAAACGAAAAAGGACAGTTCCTGGTTAACAATATTCCGGCAGGTACATTTACAGTCAAGGCCACAATGATGGGTTACAATACACTGATTATTGAAAAAGTTACCATCCTGATGGACCTTCGAACCTCATTGACTATAGAGTTGGAACCCAAAGTGTTGGAGGGGCAGGAAGTTACAGTTACTGCGGATGCTTCCATGATCAAAAAAGACGTAACAGCTACAACCCATTTTATCAACCGACAGGAAATAACCCACCTGCCGGTACAATCCTTTACCGAAGTGGTTGACATTCAACCCGGTGTTGCCGCAGGGCACATCCGCGGTGGTCGTCAGGAAGAAGTACTTTATCTTGTTGACGGGTTCCCAATTCAGGATGTTATTGAAGGTAAAGTTGGTAACGAACTGCCCATGAATTCAATCATCGACATGACCGTTCAAACCGGTGGTTTTAATGCAGAATATGGTAATGCCATGTCTGGTGTAGTAAATATTTTAACTCAGGATGGTGGAGATGATATGAATTCTGTTCTAGAGTTTTCAGGACTGAATTACGCGTCATTTAGTAATCCCTATATTGACAAAAGTCCGGATATAGATTATATCACTGAAATGTTTATGGGTGGACCGCTCTTTACACAAAAATTAAAATTCTACGTGGCAGCAGACTTTAGAACTCCCAACACCCGTTGGAAACGTGAAGAATTTGGTCAAAAACTGAGCATTTACAATAGTGAATCCAGTAACAATATGAACTTTAATGCCAAGCTTTCTTATTACATTACGAATTCTTTTAAACTAAAATTTCAGGGACTCTTGTCTCTTTGGGACTGGAATGAATATGTCCACAACTGGAAAATGAACCTCGAAGGTTTGCCAGACCGTTCAAAAAAAAGTTATCGTTTTAGTGCAACAGCAGTGCATACAATTAGTCCCAAAACATTTTGGGAATTACGTATTAGTCAGTACAACGTATTAAAATCAATTTATGGCGCATCATCCATAGAACTGTATAACCCTGAATTTGACGAAACAGGCCATTGGATTGTTGCCGGCGATTACCCCTGGTGGCTTGACCATCAGGAAGTACATACAACCGGTAAATTTGATTTCACATCCCAGGTTACACACCATCACCAATTAAAAACCGGTATCGAATACGTCTATTATGATCTGTATAAAAAGAACGTTCAACGTCTCGAGATTTTGACCTATGATCCTGAATTTCCTCAATACATTTCATATGACACAGATTACAGATACTTTCCAACACGTGGCGCAGCTTATATTCAGGACAAGATCGATTATGAAGGCATGGTTGTTAATGTTGGTATTCGTTACGACTTTTTGGACCCCAAAGCTTCACGTCCTGCTATTGAAGAAAAAATATATGGCAAACGACACGAGTGGATTGTAAATCACGACCAGACAGTTGACGCTGATATTAAACATCAGGTTAGCCCCAGAGTTGGACTCGCCATTCCCATGGGCCCCAAGCAGGAATTGCATGTAAACTATGGATGGTTCTTTCAAATGCCATTGTTTGACTATTTGTATACAAACGCAAACCTGAATTTGTCTGAAGGTTTCTCACCCCTGGGCGATCCTGATCTTGAACCCGCAAAAACTATTTCTTACGAGATTAGTTATAAAAATCAGATTGGAAACAAAACACTGTTCGACTTTACCGTTTTCAACAAAGAAATCAGTAACCTCGTAGACAATAACACCTATTTGAACGAATCAGACAATTCATTATCCGGCTCCGGCTACACCCAATACGTGAACCTTGAAAATGTGAATGTTTGGGGTAGTGAAGTCTTTTTAAAACGAGATGTGAGTCAATTTTTATCCGGTAAAATCAGCTATACCTTTATGACAGCAAAAGGTACCGGTTCAGAAACCACTCAAAAATTTAGTTGGATCACCCGGCAAACGCTTGTGCCAATAAACGAATACTATCTGAGTTGGGACCAACGCCACACGCTGGTCACCAACATCGATATTCGCAAACCAAACAATTGGGGTATTAATATCCTCTGGCGTTGGAACAGTCCCCTGCCATACACCAAAAACGAGGGTGCTGCAACAGAACCCAACAATTCCCGAATGGATGAAAATATAACCCTTGATCTGCGAATGAACAAAGAGTTTAATTTGCTGGGTATACCCTGTTCTGCGTTTGGTGAATTTTTAAATTTATTGGATAGAGAAAATACCCTGTGGTACGACTCGAATGGACTGGCTGGTGGTATTTATGGTGATCCGGGTGCATATGATATGCGGTTCAGATACAGAGTCGGTATTAATATGAATCTGTTTTAAATCTTTTAAATTTTTTGGAGCTTGAAAATCATAGTCAAATATTATAAATACATCCTGATCACTGTCCTGTTATTTCTGACAAACTGTTGGAACAAACAAGACAATGATGTTAATGGACCGAATGTTCCCCAATATACCTTGTCGGGTCAAACCATAGAGTATAACACCAATGATGTTTTACCCAAGACACAAATCAAGGTCACAGCAGTAGAATTGCTTTATGATGCAGAGTTTAATTCCAAAACCGTCGAATCTGACAGCAACGGTCTCTTTACTGTATCTGGCTTGATACCCGGCAGCTATCAGTTCTCTGTAAATTCCAATAATATATGGTTAGAAAGCGAACGCCTAAGCATAGAACATGAAGATAGAGTTATGGATGTGAGGGTCCCTCACATCATATTCGGCAATATTCATCCAAATGTTGTATATGATGATTTTGATCCAACCGGCAAGCATACAAGCTCTTCTCGTTTTGTTATGGTAAATTCAAAATCTCCTGCATTTTATATATCAGGAAATTCAGGTACATTTGCATCCAACAAATTCGAATCATTCGGAGCATCAAGCGTTGGTTATTATTTTTGCAAAACCTCTCTTGATAATAATAACACTACCTTTTATTCAGCTCAACCGAGTTCTGCAAATCTGGATGATATTTATCAATTAACAGTTGATAACAAAAACATATACGCATTAAAAAAACCTGACACCTTGCTGGTAATTGATAAATGGCAATTTTATCTAAAACAATCAATACCTTTTGATTTTAATCTTGAGGATATTATATTTGAACCATACAGTAACTCTTTACTGGCATGTAATGATTCAGTGCTATTTCAGATTAATACAGAATCATTCGAAATACACAAATTAACTGATATGCCGATTAAATCATGTGGTGCGTTAACTTTTCATAAAGAAATGTTTTATATTTATGATTCTTCAACCCACCTTTATCACAAAATGCTTCCTAATTTTAAAATTCAGGAAACATTTGCTATTGTTCATAAATTAAACAACTATCATATTACGGATGTATATGATATTCATTTCGATTCATATAATAATTTGTGGTTAACCCAATGAAATCAAAATTAACAATTCTCATTCTTGTATCATTATTTTTTCTATTAAACTGCTGGAGTCCTCAGGACAACGAGATTACAAAACCGGTAATTCCATTCTATACTTTTAATGGCCAGGTGTTAGATATGGATACCTATGAAATATTGCCAGGGACTCAGGTTAAACTGGTAGAAAATGAAATGCTTTATGAGGTTGAATTCGGCACACAGATCGTCACTGCAGATAGTACCGGCATGTTTCAGTTCGATTCTGTATATCCCGGTAAATACCTGTTGAGCGTTGAAAGAGATGGCTATTTCATTAATGAAACCAAATTTCAGGTAGAACATGCCGATACCAGCACAGCACTCGAAGTACCGCAACTCTATTTTGTTCAGGAATTTTTACACAGTTATTCAAAAAGTCCAGCGTTTTCTTGTAGCGGCTCAACAGCGTTAGTAAACATTTATTGGCGTGCTGGCGACACACCGCCGTTTATCAATTCAGACATGTTTGCGGAATATAAATATGAAAACAGGAGTTGGTTCAACGAAAGCAAGTTCGCTTCTCCCTATAATCCTCGTTTGTTATCGTCAATGACCTATATTCGGGATGGATTAATAATTTGTATGAACACGGATACATTGTACCAGATGAATCGCTGGGATGGTACAAAAGCGGGTCAATTCAAAATTGATCATATTGCACGTGGCGTCGCTTTTCATATTATTAATAAATGCATTTATACTTGTTCAGGTGGCAAGCTATACAAGCATAATGCAGATGATTTTACAATTACAGATGCGGTTTATTCACCCGGTCAAAATAATTATATTGCCCTGGCATATTACAAAAATCTTTACGCTTTTGATAATGACAAGGCTATTCTTGAAAAATTCGACTCTGATACCAACACAATAAACCATTATGCATTAATGACTGATTCAGGTGTACAAATCACAGACTTGTTTGACATGAGTTTTGACGGATATGGGAATCTGCTGTTTACGAGATAAGGTTTATACATGATAAAATAATTTCCAATATTGAGGGGAAATTAAAAAAGGGGTGACTGAATGTGTAAAGTACGGATGATTCTACTAGTCCTCTCATGCTCTTTGCTTGTTCACTGCTGGAACAAGCAGGAACATGATATTACTCGTCCATTGATTCCTACTTAAGTTTTCGATGGCCAAGCTGTCGACATGGATACGTTTGAGCCCATGCCAAACGCACAGATCAAACTGGATGAAATTAATATTCTATACGAAGTGAAATTTGGCACATAAATTATTACCGCGGACAGTACGGTTTATTTTAAATTTGATTCAGTATATCCCGGTGATTACTATTTAAGCATGGAGCGAGATGGTTACTTTATTAAAAAAAGTTAAATTTCATATCCCCATAGCGATACTACGCTCACATTAGAAATACCTCATGTGTTTATTGCCAAAATTTTTCCAAAATCTAGTGCTACCAATCAAGCCATTGCAATCGTTGGTACTGAATGTTGGTCTATTAATTGGATGTTTAAAGGATTTCTCCCGGATGGAACTAAAGTATTTCAAGATCTTTTTCATGTATATACACTTGCAATGAAAGAAAAGTGGGTTGAAGACGAAAGGATATTCAAGACATTGTCACATTTAGCTATAAGTGGAATGGCGTTTGGTCGTGATGGCATTTATGCTTGCGTTAACAGAGATTCATTATATGTTATAAATCTGAAGGATGGTACTTTTTCTAATAAAATCAAAGTGGGTACCACAATGAAAGGAGTTTCGCTTCATATTGGCAGAAAAACATTGTTCACCTGTTTTGAAGATAAAATACATGAACATGATTTAATAGATCCCACACAAATTTTAAATGAATTTGATACAAATTTTACCAATCTCAGGTCACTTGCTTATTACAGAAAATTGTATGCTTTTGATAACGAGTCATATATTTTACGAGAATATGATGAAAATATCAATCCAGAGAAAAGCTATAACATTGTTTTGGAACACACACAAGATAATATAGAAAAAATATATGACATGTCATTTGACGGTTATGGAAGCTTGTGGGTGATTGTTCAATAATCCAGAATTTAGTAAAAGCAAAAAAAAGGGCGCCGGTTTAAAACCAGCGCCCTTTTTTTTATAATCAAATCAGTACTTATTTCATCAAGGTCATCTTTTTAACGCTTGTGAAAGCACTGGTTTCAAGGCGATAGAAATAGATACCACTGGCTACTTTCATGCCACGTGCATCCATTGCATCCCACTGTACATTGTGATTTCCAGCGGACATTGTACCGTTAACCAAAGTTCTGATCTTTTGACCATTTGTTCCAAATACTTCCAGTTTAACGTGGGTAGTATTGGGCAATTGGTAAGAGATAGAAGTAGTTGGGTTGAACGGGTTAGGATAGTTCTGGTTCAAAGCAAAAGTTTCAGGAATTGTGTTTTCTTCAACAGCTTGTGGATTGAAATTGTCCCATGAAGGAGCATAAGCCATTCCAATAACTTCAGAAACATTACCATTCCAGTCAATTGCAACGATACCAAAAGTCTGGCCGTAATCAGTATAAACAAATTCTACAGCGGTATAATACTCTGTTTCACCAGGAGCTGAAGGAGCAGGAACGTCAGTCAAAATCTGAGCAGATTCCCAACCAGTAAACTCGTCACCTAAAGAATCATAAGCAACGCGAACCTGATATCCCCAAACAGGACCACCAGCGACAACACCATCATCACCAGGAGCTGTCCAGGACAGAGTAACATCTTCTTCAGTAACATCAACTACAGTAAGGTCAACAACGTTTCCAGGAAGAATATCATCAGCATGTGCAGGATTAGACATTTCAGAAACATTACCAACTTCATCAGTAGTTTTAATTGCAAAGTATACGTCAAAATAGTAATCTTGCAAACGATCTACAGGTACAGTCAAAGACTGTTCTGTGCCGGCAGCAGCAACTTCTGGAACTTCATCGAGAGCCATTGCATCATCCCATGTTGCAGGGGTAATGGGCATATAAGCATAACGGATCTCGTAAACAGTACCTTCTGCTGGAGCAGTTTCAACCGGAGCAGTCCAGGTCAACAGTTTTGCAGTTTCGCCATCAACGTCAGCAGCATGCAAATCTGTGATCTGAGTAGGAGCAGTAACGTCTGCAGGGGTCAATTCAACAGATTCTGATGGAGCAGATTCATTGTCATTAAAATCTGTACTGGTAACCCAAAAATACATGGTTTCACCATTGGTCAAACCATCAATAGTAGCCATAGAATCAGATACTTCAGCTACAACTTCAGCTACAGCAACATCATTGGTGTCGGCAGCCAAAATAGAGTAATAAGAAGCAGTTTCAAGACCAGACCAGGTCAAATCAACTTGCATATCACCAGCTACGCCTGCGAAATTAACAGGAGTACCAGGATCTGTTATGTCTAAACTAGCGCTTGGATAAACAGAAAGATCATCAACGGTGAAATACAAATATCCACCAGCAGCAGCAAGTTTGGCATCAGTCTTGTATGTAAAACCAATTTGTACAGCGGCTTTACCATCTACAATACTGGAGACATCATATGTAAAAATGCCTCTTCTTTCAGCAACAGGTGTCGCTTCTGTAAAGACCTTAAAGTCTTGAAAAGTAGCACCACCATCGGTAGATATAATAATTTTAGCTTCAAAAGGATCAGTAACACTACCACTAATATGATGTTCCAATTTTAATGCAACATCTGTCATTTCTGAGCAGTCCATTACAGGTGTAACGATCTGTTCATCAAAAGACAGGTCATCACCATATTTGAGGATCCAGAGTTCATTATCACCTTTGCCAAAGGAATCGCCAATATACCATGAATTAGCTTGATCAAGAGCACCTTCAAATTCCCAGTTAGCATAAAGTTCATCGCTTGTCATGGTATTGAAATTCTCTGCAATTGCAGGATCTTCACCGTAAACATGAAAATCGACTACTAATGAATCATCAGCAGGTTCATCATCACCACCAAAAATCTCGGTATAAGCGATCAAAGTATAATCACCCTGATATTCCGGTGTCCAATCCGGGAAATCATAAAATCCCATACCTTCGCCAAATTCCTGAGTTCCAGGATAAAGATCCAATGTATCACCCTGTGCAGGAGCATATGTATAAAGGTAACGTTCATAAACTGTGCTACCAAAATTGTTTACAATTTTTACAAACGTATTATAAATAGTTACATCACTTAGTCCATAATTAGAAACAACGAGTTGAGGATCAAGTGTTTCACCAACAGTGATAAATTCATTTTTAGAAAAAGTAGAATCTAGGTCAACAAAAGATACACCCAAATCAACAGAGTAACGGGTATAAACTTCAAGAATGGCATCAGAAACTTCAAAACCCCAGTTCGGGTCAGCACCATCACCTTCATCATTATCATCGAAATAAGCACGGAAACGAAAAGTTGCAGAATCGCCAGGTGCACCGATGATATTAGAAGTAAGATTCAGGTTTGCAGAAACAACGCCATTAGAACCACCACCAATAGCAGACCATTTACTCAAAGTAACCCAAGGTTCGCCAATATATCCGGGACCTTGTCTTTCAGCAATTAATGAACCATCATCAACACCATCGTTTTCAAAAACAGCAGTTGTGCCGTCAGTAACAACAATGTCATCAATCCACCAACCACCATCATCTTCAACAGTCATACCGTCAGAAGTAAACTGCCATTTGATAATGATTGTCTGGCCTTCGTAGGCAGAAAGATCAAAGCTCACAGGTGTCCAGTCATAATGACCAGTAAAACCAGGTTCATCCCAATCATATGCAACATCAGGATCAGCATCTACACCATTTGCAATGCCACCATGGTATGAAAATGAGTAAAGATTATCAATATCATAACCTTCAGCGGGTGTAATTACTTCCCAGGTTTCGCCATTGTCAGCTGAAACTTTAACATTGGCTCCATCCCACTCACCTTCTGAATTAATCATATGTTGAAATGACAAGGTAGCACCTGCAGGTACAGAAATGGGTGTTGAAACCAAATTTTCAACAAACGCATTGTCATAACCAGCTGCGCCTTCTTCCGCATAAACCTGATCAGAATTCATTGTCCAAACAGCATCATCAGTAACATGCCATTTTGGTGCTTCAAGAATTTCAACACTCAAAAAGTCATCAGGATCAGGTTCACCGATATAAAGTTCTAACATTAAATTAGAAACTCGATAAGCTTCACCTTCACTACTCATTTTAGGGATACCAACTTTGATGTCGATTGCTTCATCTTTGGAAACAACATCACCGCCAATATCACCACCGGGTTCTGGAGCGAATGCAGAGTTTGAACCGCGGTCACTTTCTGGCCATCCAAACATACCAACGTAATCCAACCAGAACCAATCATTACCAGCGCCATTTTCACTCAAGTCAACAGGTGTAAAGGTATTAAAATCATCTTCATAATCAAATGAAACATTCCATACAGAATGAATAGCACCGCCACCAGGGACTTCATTAAGAAGAGGGATGGATAATTTTTCAGTAGAATTAAGGTAACTTCTTTCCAGATTACTATTGATTACATATTGTTTGGAAAGACGACTTTCTTTAGCAGCTTTTTTTGATAAATAACGGGATTGTTCAGGAGTGTCAGCTTGCACTGAAAAAACTTTAAAATTCCCGTCTCTAACAGTATTTTTTTCTACAACTTTTTTTGGACCAGTATTTTTTGCAAATGACATTGTTGTAAACGTTAACAACAATACCAAAGATAAAAACAGCACAACCAATTTATTTTTTGTCATATTGTTCTCCTTGTGAATACAATTTGTTCAGTTTTTTTTAAAGGAGAGAAAACAGGGCGATACATGTCTTGTATCGCCCCATGAATAATTTATTTCATCAAAGCCATCTTTTTAACGGATTCAAAATTTTCTGTCTGGAATTTATAGAAATAAACACCAGTAGGCAGATTTTGAGCGTCAAAACGAACGGTATGAGTACCTTGAGCTACAGTACCATCGATCAATTTAGCAACTTGCTGACCGGTTACATTGTAAATGGTCAGTTTTGCTTTACCACTAGCCGGCATGGTGAATTGAATGTCAGTAGTTGGGTTGAATGGATTCGGATAGTTCTGTGACAGTTTGTAACCATCAATAACAGCATCATTATCAGAGCTAATAATGCCATCAACTGGACGAGCAATAACAGTTACGTTATCAACAAACCAGGTAGCAAAGCCACCGTCATTGTTGAGGTTTTTCCACCAGAAACGGAACTGTGCAGAAGATGCATTACCAACAGCATTTGTAATATCATAAGATGTATATTCAATACTGTGGGAAATAGCTTCAGTAGCACCGCCAACAGTTTTGTCTCTATGAATTACTTCTTGCCAAGTTTCACCACCGTCTACAGACACATCTACCCAAGCATGAATTGGGTAATTGTCATCACCATCGGTTCCACCAATTTTACTGGTAAATTCCAGAAAAGTGCCGTAACCATCAGGAGTATCGAGATCATAAACCGGGCTGTACAACAATTCGTTTTGTGGTTGTGGAATGGTACCAGTAGGCATGTCACCATACAAGCTATCATTACGAATACCAGACATATGACGGATGTAACCACCAATGTTATTGGGTTCATCTTCGTCATTTACAAACCAGGTGTTTAACCAGTCAAACTCTTCGCCGTTTGCACTGTCAACTGCAGTCCAACCGCCAAGATCCAGGTCATCACTATAAGTTGCTTTTTCAGACCAGGTTGGGAATGGGAACCAGTTATGATCACCATCTTCATCAGGATTCAGAAATTCCTGGAAAGTTTCAAAAACAGTTACTTCATCCAATGAAGGATAGGCGTAAAAGCCAGAGCTTACAACATCGTTATAAGCAGCACCGTCACCATTGTAAAGAGAAGTAAAATAAATGTTATAGAATTCTTTTTCAGTAGGAACGGTAAATTCACCCAATGTTAACTGACGGCTTTCCGCGCCTGCCAACAATGGAGGAGTTTGATCAGATTTGGTGTACAAAGTATCACCAGATTCATTGGTAATAACCAATGATACAGGTACAGGGCCCAAAGAACTGGTACCATTGTTTTTAACCGTACCGGTCATTACAATAGTTTCGCCTTTGTTAATTGGGTTGTTGACAGTCAAACCAAAATCAAGAGTTTGTGGTTTTGCATCAATTTCAGGAATAACTGCTGTAGCATCAATAAACTGTGCTTTATTGAAAGGAGCACCTGCAGCAGACCAGAAAACATCAAGAGTAGTTCTTGAAGGATCGTAAACAACATCACAACCCTGATCACCCAAAGGAGAGTTACCATCCTGGGTAATCCAACGATGCAATTCCCAATCCATATCAGCAGGTCCAGAACCAGCATAGCTGGTAGCATCAACAAGTTTCAATGCAACAATATCGCCACCACCACCAACAAAGTTTTCGTACCAGTTGGTATTCATTACAACATAAACAATGTCGTTTACATCATCAACATCTGCGTTTGGCAGATACAGATGATCATCGTTAACAACTGGAATGTTGGCATAGTTGTCAGAATTAAACTGAACAGCACCTTCGTAACCTTCGCCATTGTTCAATGAACCAAAATCGGTTGCACTTGTAGCATCCGTTGGGGGTTCCCAGGTACCAAACCATACGGTTTCTGCTTCATAACCATCCATGAAATAGTAACCACGGTTATTTTTATCAAAAACCATTTCAGGCATACCCCAGCAGTCTTCCAATTCTGCTCTCAAGCGGGTTGGAGGAATGGGGCCCCATGCCTGGGCTGCTGATTTGTAATAAATGTGATAAGGAGTTTTATCACCAAATGTATCAGAACCACCGTCACCAGAAAAGATGATGTGGGGATCGTTGTTGCGATCAAGTAAAACAGTTCCCTGGAATACAACACCACTGGGAACAAAACTGATAGCTTCTGCACCAATAGAACCGTCAGATTTGGTAAATACAAGATTTTCCAAATCAGCAGCACCATCTGCAGCAGACAGATCAGCTTTGGTATAGAACATGTCCTGATTTTGTTTAGCATAAGTAATATGAACAACACGGTCTGAACCAATTGTCATAGTTGCCCAAGATACTTCAGCAGTAGGAACATTGATTTTGTTACCCAGGTCCATAAAAGGTGTCCATGTTGCACCGCCATCAGTAGAACGGGTCAACTGGGTACGCCATACACCACCTGTAATCTGAATAGCAGGCAACAGATAGATATCGTCATTGGTCGGATCAATAGACAATTTAGCCATTAAACTACGGCTCCATCCGGTATAACCAATGGCGTCAGGGATGTTCATAGGTTCAGTCCATTCCAGGCCCAATTCATCTGTTGAATGTGCATAGTATGGGAAATCGTAACCAGGATCTTCCCATGTAGTGTGGAGCAGACCATCAGAAGTACGAGCAGAGTGACGACCACCATAGTGGAATGCACGCGGCATAGCATCACCTACATCAATACCACCGGGTTTTGTAAAAGCAGTTACACTAACTTCGGATACAGGATCAGGATCAGCAATTTTTGCTAATTTTAACTGAGCACTTGCTCCGGAAGCCATAATTAAAGAAAATACAACAAACAGTAACAATAAGGAATTTACCTTTTTCATAATTCCTCCCAATTTAAAAAATCAGTGAATTAACTCTTACCAACAAGTTTAAGTATTACAACAAAATTTTTGCTCGCTCACCTCCTTTTCCTGATCTTTTTTTAAATGCTTCATTGAATGCCTGCTAAATTTATATTAAAAAATATCTTTAGGACTCCAATCCGCTGGAGGAGTATCACTCAGGCCATTAATCAAAGAAATCAAGTTGAATGAGAAATCAGTTCTGGTATTATCAACTACATCTCCCTGACCCAGATAAACCTCTAAACATTCTTCAGCACTTAAATAATCATTAATATTATAATAACAAATAGCCATTACTTTGTAAAAATCCCACATATTATAGTCTGTATCACCGTCGAACAGATTACGTTGATATGGATAATTACCACTATCCAGGGCTTTTAAATCCTGGTTGATGTACATCAAAGCCCGGCTTGCTTCAAGTGCCGAAGCATAATCACCTTGTGCAAGATAAGCTGCAGACATGCCTGCATAAGCATCGGCTTGCATATATGTACCACCACTCTGAGGATTATTGGCATCGTATTTATTGTAAAAATCACCCTTGATATAATAGATATCACCTGGTTCATCTTTAGGAGCATCACTTAAATCTTCAAGTTCTTCATTTAAAACAATAAAACGATTGGTATATCTGTCAATAAGATAGCCTTTTTCATGATACGTAAAAATAGCTTCAATTTCCTTAAGGGTTTCTACACGCGGTACAATAGAAAGAACTCCCGTTTGTGTATCAATGTAATATTGATCCAAAGCAGTCAACTCTTCTTCAGAAGCTACAGCAGTAGTAAATGTTGCAGGATTAAAACTCAGAGAATTATCCAATGCATTACCCAGTGCTGTTGAAGATGCATTACTGAGCTCTGATTTGGGTAAATTGATCACACGCGTTCCCGGGTCAAGTTCAAAAGCAGGTGAAGCTCCCATTTTTTGGGTAACACGTGCACTATAACTGTCAATATCGTCAATTGATACAATATATTCATCTGTCATAAGCTGCAGCTCACCGTTCACATCTACATATTGAGTATCTGGCACGGCATAAGCTTCAACTCCTTCTTTAGCAACAACCGGAAACCGGCTGCTGCTAACAGATTCAAGACTAATAACAAAACTAAAGTTTGTTATTGCCTGAGCATATTTTTCAAGTCTGCTATAGGTCCAGCCTAAACCTCTATATGCATCAATAGAAAGTTCAGGTGAAACGTTTCTTTGTAAAGTAGCTTCAAAGTTTGCCACAGCAGCTTCATAATCACCATTTTGGTAGGCTGTCCAGCCTTCTACTATTAAACCTTCAACAGACTGTGCGGTTGTAGGTATATTATCTGATTTGTCAGAACAACCAAACAAGACCATCAAAGTAACGATTGCAATGAGAACAAAAACCGATCTTGCCGCCAGGTCTTTGTTTCGAGTAATCTGAATCATCAATGCCTCCTTAAATCTATAGCAAATTAAATAAACAACATTATTTTATCAGAACCATTTTCCGTGTTTCTACATAGCTGCCAGCACGCATTTCATATACGTAAACGCCACTACTTACTCTGGCACCTCTTGCATTCAATCCATTCCACTTTGCAGTGTAATAACCGGCACTCATATTCTGATCAACCAGAGTATTTACCAATTGACCATTCATGTTGTAAATACGAATAACAACACGTTCCTGTTGAGGCACCTGATATTTAATTTCAGTGGTGGGATTAAACGGATTAGGGTAGTTCTGATAAACGGCATAGGTTGTTGGTACTTGTTCTGTTTCAATGCTCTGATTAGCAACATTACCAGAAATTACAGCAAATACACCCAGTTCATTTACACTGGCAGAAATTGTACCTTGTTTCTCGTTAATCATAGCTGGCACTGATATCCATTCATCATTTTGCAGACGATACAAGCCAAAGTCATTTGACACAGCATCTTTTGAATATTTGATGCTTAAAGCCGCATTATTATTCAAACTTTTATTAACAGGTCCGAATTGATAAAGATCGCTTACAAATTCATAATCATCGGCATCTGACTTTTGCAATCCAACCCTTGTATCGGGTTTGTTTGTAAACAGTGTCAAATATGTTTCAGACAAAAATGTATTCGCAGGAATAACCATAGAAGCATTTTCATCATCTGTTACCAGGGTTGTTGAAAATTTGGGTAATGCTTTTGAAACTGATAATGGTGCTACAATTTCATCATTATCATTACCCGCACAATCCTGAAGTTTACGAATAACCAGGCTTACCTGACCTTCTTCAGTTAAATGATAGCGGCCTTTGTAAACAAAGTATTCACTTTGTATATCTGCACCACTTCCACTTGATTTTGGATCAATGTTGTCAAACAATGAAATATCTACTGCTGTTGTATCAGTGAAATAAACCATTTCTACTGTTGGGTTTTCAAATTCAGTACCAATGTCTGAAAAAGTATGTTCATTGGCTGATATTAAAATATCAACAAATTCAGGATACAATGGGTTATGAACAATCTGATAATCAACTTCTGGTGGTGTTACATCTTTGAGTTGCAAATATTTAACACCACGTCCCAAAGAATCCTGGTTACTGACAACTACATACATTTCATGGTACTTTAAAGATGTCTTGTCTGCGTTGGGTTCATATTTATCCAAGACGTTAAAAGATAACTCTTTTTCCTCATTAAACAAAGAAGTAATATTTTCTACATCTTTGGAGCCATCTGGTTTAACTTTGATCAGGTGCACCCGCAGATTTGCATAATCACTGGCATTGATTTTCATATTAATGGGTTCACCGGTTTTGAGATCTTTGTCCCAATAATTTATTACGGATTGTACAGGATTGTCTGCAAAGATACTGGGATCAGGGAACAAATAGCGAACAGTATATGCCCAGTTATTCAGTCCTTGTCCATATTCCTGTAAAACTTTATATTCTTTATATTCAGACATTGAACTATTATGACCAAAAAGGTTACCATAATTCATACCCAGACCTTTTTCATCCATATAATTGTTCAAAACTGCAGAATATAAAGAATCCTGATATCCATATTTAGCACCAGATATGGGGTCAGATTGATTTACATCATTGATACAGTTTGCAATTACCCAGGCAGCATAAACATCATCGAAATTCTTGCCATATTCGGCTTGCAATACATTTTGAATACCTTCCCAGCCATTGTCTTCATCAGCAATAATTTTATTGAAAAGGTCAAATCCGCCAAAGTTTTCAAAAAGATATGTAAAGAACATGGAAACCTGGGTGAAACGGTTATTCATGTCACCATCATCAGGACTTACAGACCATGGACTCAATGCAGTACCCGCAACAAGACTGTAAACATTGGCTGCACCTGTCAAAGTCTGAAAATCGGGCATTGATGATGGTAAGGGAAATCCACAAAGGCGTTCTGCCATAAAACCAATACCTTCGGTTACCCATCTTTGCTCATCATAATCATTGTTCCAGTGCATCAGTCGAAGCAATTGATGTCCCAAAGCCGCAGCACGTTGAGCATCTGTTGCCTGACGGGAATCAATATAAAGGAACTCGCCTTTATTGGTATTTCCAATCAGGTTCTGATCTTCAGGACGGAAATAACCGGCAATATTGGTTGTTCCGCTCAAACCGTTAGATGTCAGATTTTCTTCGTAACCTATATCTTCAATATTATGCAAAAGGATGCTTATTTTGTTATTCTTGTCCATGTCAGGGATGTTTTCTTCACCAAACTGCTGCGCAATTACATCATAAACACCCATTGAAGGATTTGCAGGAGTAGAATTGTCAAAATAATTAATCAAAGTTTGGATATTTTCTTCATTTACATAAGCAGGCATTCCAAAGTTTGAACCTGTCCATGTTGCACCATTGTCTGCAGTTTCATAAAAACCATAAGGTGTTCCTGCATACAAGGTGTTATTGATAACATTAACACTAAACACTTCTGTTTCAGCATCAATGGTTCCCAGCGCTTCCCAGGAGGTTCCGCCTGTTGTGCTTTTGAAAA
The DNA here is from genome assembly GCA_963693055.1 of bacterium. Lineage (GTDB taxonomy): Bacteria > Zhuqueibacterota > Zhuqueibacteria > Residuimicrobiales > Krinioviventaceae. The sequence goes on along the minus strand of OY843751.1, from coordinate 198,586 downwards.
CATTATCCATTGTACCGGCATAGAGAGAACCGTCTGCTAATGCTGTCAAACTTTGAATGTCAATATTCTCAAGACCTTCAGTTACAGAACCAACGAGGTCCCAGGAAAGTCCCATATCCGATGTTTTATAAACACCGTTTTCATTACCGGCATAAACAACCTGGTCATTACCGGCATATGCCATTTTATTAAACACCAGGCCACTGGAGGTATAAAGTTCCATCTGGCCAATTATTTCAGTGGTATTGAATTCATCATAATTTTCAATTTCTTCACCAGAAACCAGGTTATCATTATTAATTATAATACCCTTTTTCTCATTGTTCAAACCGCGTAAAGAAGTAGATTTTGCGGTCCAAACCCAGGTGTTGGTTCCATCAGTATATTTAACATTGATAAATTTACCACCCACTTCAAAATTGGGATCTTCAGGATAAGAAACAACAATCAATATCTCAGCAAGAGGATCAATTATTGTAGCTTTTGCCGATTCGCCATGAAATTTGAAATCATTTACATCAATACCAGGAAAAGGGCCATAACCAGTGTATGTTGTAAAGTCTTGTGTATTATCATTAATTTTAATATTCCACAAACCTTCATCACCCACAATACCTTCAGTATTTCTTTGTTCATACAACCAATTTGTGGTTTCAATATCATTGGGTGGACAAATAAATTTTCTATAGGGTTGATCCAAACTGTCATATTCAACGAGAACAACTTTGTCTTCGCGGCTAATGCCATCTACCGCAAACCAGTTATCGTAAATTTCACCTGTATTGGGGTCCCACAACGCGCGGCCCAGTTCAGCAAGTTTGGCTTCATCAAGAGTAGATTCGAAAACATTTACAACCGTATTCGCTTTGGTTGCTGTAATTTTACGTTCAACACCCTGCCAGTAAGCGCCTTGATTTTTTGTCAAAAATACACCGGCTTCAGTAGCAGCCATTACAGAACCATCTACAACTGAAAGTGCGTTTACTGGTAAATACTCGTCATCGCCATCTTTGGGTAAACCGTTTGACATACGGTCCCATGAAGTACCGCCATTGTCACTGGCATAAACACCAGCATCAATATCGATGTCACTATCTTCATCGCCATCATCTGCCCAAACATAACCGCCAAGACCGGCATAAACAATGCCATTTGCTTCAGCGAAACAAAAGACAGGAGTACGAACAGTAGCACGTCTCCAGCGAGCGCCTTCAACATCCCAACGATAAATACCATCGTCCAGACCAGCCAAAACAGTACCGTCAGATGTGACAAACATTGTATTAACCGGGCTTTTCCCAAAAGTTCTTGAACTGTTTGGATGGCCATCGCTCAGGCTGGTCCAGGTTGTTTCGTTCAATCCTTTTGAAAAAATACCCGTTCGTTTGGTGCCCGCATAAACAACACCATTGGTTTCATCAACTGTGATAGCAGTGATCAGGTTGTTTTCTACCCAAACATCACAATTTTCACCAGTTGCGGCCAAAGTTGCACCAATTTTGTAATCATACTGGAAAAACTGATAATTATGTACCCACAACAATCTGGACTCGCCAACTGTTTGGGCATATAATGCATTTCCCATAAATAAAAGCATAAGGAAAATTACAGATAATTTTTTAAACATATATCCCTCCGGTAAAGGTCTTTCAAGAGATCAGGAAATAATCATTATCAACTAAATTAGAATTCCAAAGAAAAAGCCATCTGGTGGACCAAATCCAGCACACCAAAATCGGTATAACTGTAATCGATGCTTGCAGCACCCAGTCCACTCAAACTCAAACGCAAACTACCACCAACTGAAAAGTTGGCAGAATCATGATTTCCGATATAACCGCCACGGAAGGCTATACTATTTTTAAACCAATATTCACCTCCCAGATTTATCTGTTCCACATTGTCATTGGGGTGAACCAGGTCACCGGAAACAGTAAACTTGTTCAGAGGAGAATCAAACAGGTCATAAGCAAAACCTGCTCTAAAGATCAAAGGCAAATGATAGGGGCGATAATCATCATATGGCTCAGTAATATATTGTTGAGTATCAGAATCGAAACCAACAATATCAGCATATTGACCAGGAATCTGCATTTCAGGACCAAAGTTCATAATAGCAATACCTAAACGCAAAGACTTGAAACCTGTTTGATAAATAGCACCTAAATCAAAAGACCATGCGGAAGCAATTTCATCTTCACCGGTATAATCATTTACAGAGCCATAATCTTCACGAATATATTTTATAGTACCACCAAATGAAAATTTGTCAGTCAGATATCTTGCATAACTCAAACCAACCATCATATCATTTTTAGAAAATTGTTCGCCGGTACCATCCTGAAATTTATATGTAGTAATATCCATATCTCCGGAACCAAGCACCATGGCACTCAAACCAAAAGAGCCCAGAGAAGGAAAAGTTTTTGCAATACCCACTACATTCATTTGAATATCAGCGAACCATTGAACATTAGAAATCAACACATTATAATTTTTAACCATGGCTAAACCGCCAGGATTCCAAAACATGGAAGACGCATCATCAACAACGGCGACACATGCATTTCCAAGCCCAACATTTCTCGCGCCGGCGCCAATTTTCAGAAACTGAGAACCAGCTGTACCAACCTTGGCAAATTGTTGGGCGGGTAAAACATGAACCAATCCAAACATTAAGGTGATGCACAATAAAGCAGTAAATTTTTTCTTCATTAGTAATAACCTCTTTATTATGATTTGCATTCTACAATAGAAAAACAAAGGCAGCAATACGTTACATCATAATTACAAACTTGCCGACAAACTTGTCATTTTCCGTTTCAACCACATACACATACAATCCACTTACTACTGACTGAGTGTTCCTGGATATTAAATCCCAGGTTTCCACACTACTGCCATCTGTATGATCAAGGGAAATAACCATATCACCAGCAAGAGTAAAAACAGTAATTTTACATACAGGAGGCAAGTTTGTAAAAAGTATTGCGTTTTCATAAATGTCTTCAAAAACATCTGTTGCCTTGTATGGATTGGGAACAACTTTAACTTTCTGTAAATCAACTACTTCTTCAGTTTCATACATACGTTTCGGTATTACAGCAAGTGGTGCACCTGCTTCGGTTTTGCTGTAATTGGATTTACTGCTTTCAGATGGCGGTAAATTTATAGTTTCATCACCGGTATCATAAGCAACAACTGTATAGAAATAAGGAATACCATTAATAGGCGCTTCTATCGTTGTGCCCCATGGTGTAGTACCACCAACGTCAACAAATTCATTTGCAATATCATCCAGATCAACATAACCCAAAGAATCGCGTTCTGTATTTACAACTTTGACGGGTCCATCAACATTATCAAATGCAGCAATGAGTGTCCAGTTGCTTGGAGTATATTGTGCACGATAAATTTTATAACCGACAAAATCGATTTCTTTGGTTTTTGTATCGGGTGTAATTTCTGCAATATTATCCCATACCAAATTCACAGAACGATCATTCGGACTGTAACGCAGGTTTGGTGTAGGAGGAGGTGCAGGCAACAGCCAGTGTGTATCCTGATGTGGCGGAGTAGGATTATATGGACTGCTGAACTCACTACCAGTATAATACGCTTCCAAAGCTTTATCAGCATTTGCGCGCATACCTTCAAGACCTTGACCGACAACTTCTGCCCAAACCACACGTACGGTGTCATTGGCTTCCATATCATACGGCCCTACGGTAATTAAAAAACGATAGTCAAATGTAGGTGCACCTACATCCAATGGGTTTGGCAAAAAGTGATAACCTTTACTAAATTCGTGCTGACCTTTTTGATAGTCATATTGCTCGATATCAGTGTCAGGATCACTTTCCCAGTTCCACCACTGGTGTGAAAAAGCGCGGGTTATACGGGAATGTGAAGAATCTTGTACGTCAAACACATAGTCTGGAGATGCAGCATCTGCATACAGTACACGCCCACCCATGAAACCTGAACAATCAGGACTCAGAGTACGTTCACCAAAATCGTTCTCAGAAGAACTGGGGTTATCGCCATCATAAATGTAAGACATATTACGTGACACTTTCCAACCGATCAATGGAGTTCCGTCAGCTTTTACAAGTGGATCACCGGCAGCAATTTCATAATCACCAATAGTAACGGCAACATCTGCTGTTATAGCATCACCACGTTCATCTTCAATAAGAGTATATTCATCAAAAACACCATCACCTTCAACCTGTTCAAGATCATAGTTGTCATTAAATCCGCCCATGGGGAGACCATAAGGGATACCATAATCATCATAACCGGAAATGCCATCCTGATCAAGATCAAGGGGGTCAACTATATCGACTTTGTCAGTGTTGGTATCTGAACCATCGTATCCGTCCCAGTCTACAAGGTCATCGATATGTTTATCGGTAACGTCGATAGAAGAAACGTCTACATCATACCACCAGCTTACATATACTTCTTTGAGAAAACCGTTTGTACCGGTATTAATAATATCAAATTCATATGCAATAAAGTCATCATATTCCGGCATGCTCCAGGAGAGTCCACGTTCAACAACCTGGATACCCAGGGGCACATGCTCAGTCTTTGGTTCAAGATCATCAAATACACAGTAACTGTCATTGATAGATTTAGGAGTTGCTACAGCAACCACTTCTTCATTACCCATTAAAAACTGGGAACCATCAGAGGGTTCCCATTCTTCAAATGTATAAAAATAACTTGAACATAATTTTTCACCATTCAATACTGTTGAAACCCAAATAGCTGCATCATACAAATAACTGTTGTTCGATGCACCCGGCCATTCAACAGAAGGACGACCTGAGGAATCAAAGTTAGGATCACCAAAACTACCATAGTTGGTTATAACATTCCACATGGTACCAATAGTATGTGCCTTGAATTCCTGTGCAGGGCGGTTGTTTGTTTTGCGCAATTTAAAATCGCGACGCTGGTCTGTTTTTTCCGGATGCCTTTCAGCATGCGCAACGGAAAAAGAGAAAACCATTAAAAGGACCAGAACTATCTCCAGCTTGTATTTTTTTAGCAACAAAGCCACCTCCAATTAATTTAAATAGCAATCAATAATCATATGCCAATGTTAGAAATCAACCCTGAAACCGATACGGGTCAAACGACCTCTGTCATAAACAGTTGGGTTGCCATATTTACCTTCAGGATCACCCTTAGCATAATACCACTCTTCATCATCAATAGCGATGATGTTTTGACGATCCAGCAGGTTACGGACATCAACAAAGATCTGAGGTACAAGGCGACCAACATGGAAGCGTTTGGTAATACGCATATCAAGGGTCATGTTGTACGGCAATGTCTCTGTATTATCCGGAGCAGCTTTGTCCTGGCCTTTTGGAGGTGTCCAGCGGGTTCCGCTGCCATAGTACCACAAAAAGTTTACACCCAAATCATTAAGTATTGGAGTGCCAAACAAATTCTGATCTCTCGGTATTCTAAGATCAAGGTTAGCATTAACAGTATGACGCTGATCCCAATCAGTATAGGATTCAAATCGCGGTAAAACATTTCCAGCCCATTCGGTTGAATAACCTTGACCAACCGTGGAACTTTTGTTTTTAGCAACTTGATAAGTATAGTTAAAACGACCACTCAGGTACAAAAATGCAATACGCTCAGGACGTCTTAAAAATTCAAATTCAAAACCACGAACATTTCCATAATCCGCGTTATAATAGAAACCATACCAGTCACGTACCGTATAATAAATCGGTTTACTGTCTGTCAGGTTTGAAATATCTTTATAAAAACCGGTAACTTTGATTTTCATAGAGTTAGAAATCTGGTGGTTCAAACCTACTTCATAAGCAGTAGTACTTTCAGGTTCAAGATTTGGGTTACCAATTACAGGGAAACCACCACCCAGATCGAACTCGAGGTTACGGAACAAGTAATTTCCAAGGGGTTCCTGGAAATATTTTCCATAACTAAAGTGCATTACATCACGTTCAGTAATTGGGAAAGCAATACCAAAACGGGGGCTCCAATAGTCTTTAAATTGGATGGACTGTGGATCTTTGATATCATTAACCTTGGGAGCACCTTCGTAATTGTAAATATCTGGGTCCCAAGCCTGGTCAAGATAACCATTACCATTGGCATCTTCACCTGTATCCAGTGTTCCGTTTCCATTCAGATCTTCATGACCATCATCATCATAAGTCCAGGTAGGATCATAAAGGTTGTTAGGATAATCATTCCAGTTGGCATCAAAATAATCGTAACGAACACCAACATTCAGAATCATACCCTGATATTCCATTTTATCCTGAACATAGAACGCACCACTATTTGGAAATACAGTAAAATTTTCACCATATCCATAACGGTCGGTTGCATCATAATTGAAAATTTCACGATATTTAAGATCAACACCCGTACGAACATTATGGTTGGCGTTAACCTGGCTTTCAATATCAAACTTTACACCATAGTTTGTAGATTTGTTTTCTGACCAATATGTACGGTCCCAGGTCAAACCTGAACCATAAGCATAATAACCATCAGTATTTTTCTCACCTTTGTAGGGGATATCAGAACAGCTCATCCATTTACTAGGATCATTTGGATAGGCATCTTGAGAAGCATCTACATAACCATCAGAGTTAAAGTCGGTAAACAGATCAGTGCCATAAGCATCAAGTTTACCATTACCATTCAAATCTTCAGCAACATTATCAAAATATCCATCACCATCAAAATCTTTCCATTCCCATTTGTCAATAGTGCCGTCACCATTCAAATCAACATTTTCGCTTACAGCGTCCAATTTTCCATCGCCGTCACGATCTTCATTGATTTGTTCATTAGCATTCTGGAAAAAACGTGTATAATATCTATCAATATGTAATTCGTAAAAAGTTTTTGAACTTAATTGATGAGTCCAGGTAATTGCAAGCTGATTGCTTTCTTCTTGCAACTGTGCAAGATGATCAAGCATATTGAACACATCAAGCTTACCATTATAGTTAAGATCTTCACGGTCTAGAATCTCATTGCCGTTCAAATCTTCACCAGGATCCAAATAGTTGTTACCATTAATATCTTCTGTGTCAAGCATGCCATTGTTGTACCATCCCGGGATATAACCGGAATTATCATCAACACCGTCATTATTCAGATCACCAAACGGTTTATATTTTTCACTCAAATCTTCAACAGTAGGAACTTTCCATTCCGCACCGTAGCCACTGTTTGATGAAAAATAATCCCAATCTTTTTTATGGTAAAGGCCTTTAATTCTCAAAGTGTGACTTGGAGAAATTTTATAAGTTACTTTACCCTGATAGGTCCCTGATTCACTTTCCTGATTTACAAAACGACCATCAGATTTTTCATACCATCCCGTGAGAAAATAACGCAATTCACCGGGAACTCCAATTGCTTTGGTGAATGGAACAGGGCCACCAATAGAGAACTCGGGATTATGACGATTTTCAACCACCTCATCTTCACGAACGGTTGAACCCCATCCGTCAAGAGCACTGGTACTGTAACGAACGGTACCTGAAAGAACCGGACCACCATCTTTGGTAACAACGTTAATGATACCGGATTGTGCATTACCATACTCTGCACTAAATCCACCGGTCATAACTGCTGTTTCTTCAATAGCAAGTTCCGGAAGGTCTGTATCAAACTGACCGGAAAGCGGATCCATAATATTGGTCGAGTTGTCGAGTAAATAGGTAACCTCACTCGTTCTACCACCACGAGCGTGCATATTACCATTATCATCAACAACTATACCCGCAGATGTTGCAACTACATCCTCGAAAGAGTCAATCGACATATGCTCAACTTCTTCACTGCTGGTAACTGTACGGCTTGAAGTTTGATCCATCTGAATCAGGGGACGCTCAGCGGTGACCGTAACGGTTTCCCCGGCTTCAAGAATCGTAGGTTCAAGATTAAAAGTTATCTTTGCAGTCAAGTCAGCCTTAACTCTGACATCAGTAATGAGCATTGGCGAATAACCAATCATTTCAGCACGTAAAGAATAAGAGCCCGCAGGAATATTTATGATGAAAAACTCACCATTCAAATTCGTTGCTGCACCCATCTTTGTGCCTTCAATCAGGACATTCACTGCCGGCAAAGGATCTTTTGTATCCTTATCAATCACTTTACCGACAATTTTCCCTGTTGTACCGGCAAACATTACTGCCGGAAGTAACAACAAGAGAAACCAAACAATCACTTGTTTTTTTAACATCACACAACTCCTTTTGAAAAAATGAATACTATTCATTTTATATGGAAATAAAAAAGGGCGATTTCAATGCGCCCTTTTCGAATATATTAACCAAATGTAAAAAATCTGTATTCCATACTGTTTCAAACAAGTCACCAAATTTCTTGTTAAGAAATATAATTGTTTTTTGAAATATTGTCAAGATTTTTTTAATTCTATTAAGCAAATAAAAACTAACAATTTGCATAAATTCCACCACACTTCTTTTAAACCGTTGTACGACCAAACGCTCAAGCCATGACAACAATTATGCCATATTAAGCTACTTTTTCTCTACTTTTCAAAGTGACCACAATCCCAACAAATACAACAACTTGCCAACAACTTACTTCTTCTCCATTTTACCCCCATGGCCCTCAATTTCCCACAACAATGTCGGCCTAAAAAAACAATCCTACAAAATTGTATAAAACTGAAACAAATTCTTTCCAGCACTAACTTTTGGGCTCCAACTTTACTATAATCAAGCAAAATACTGCACTATTATACAAAATTGCCTTGCTTTAAATATCGTCAATGCTTCAAAAATGTCACAAAACACTGAAAAACTACTTTTTTGTAGTCTTTAAATGCTCCAAAATCAAAGACCAAAGCTCGTCTTTGCCTTTACCTGTAACTGAAGAAAATGCAATTACTGAAGTATTGCTGCCAAACTCATCATCCAACACTCGTAGATTTGAATCTATTTGTGCTGCCAATTTATTCTTTGACAACTTGTCAGCTTTTGTTCCTACCAAAATGCTGTCAATATCATAATAATTCAACCAAGCCAAGAACTCTTTATCCATTTGTGTAATGGGATGCCTCAAGTCAAACAGATGAACAACCGCTTTTAACTGTCCAACAGACGACAAATAACTCTCCATCAACTTTTGCCAGTCTCTATACATAGTCTTAGAGACCTTGGCATAACCATAACCTGGTAAATCAACAAAATAAAACGCCTGGTTTATTAAAAAAAAATTGATCGAACGGGTTTTCCCCGGTGTAGAACTCACCTTTACTAATTTTTTTCTATTTAGCAAGGTGTTCATCAAGCTTGATTTGCCAACATTTGATCTACCGGCAAACGCAATATGAGGAATGTTTTCGTTTGGCAGCTGTTCAAGAGTGTTAATACTCTTGACATATTCTGCCATGGTTATTTTCATAAAACCTCAACTGAAAACAAAGATTTCACGCAGCATCGTCCAAATTCGAATGGTCTTCAATAAAATCTGCTCTAAAAGCATATTCAGGCTCTGCTTTCTCGATCACAACATGCTTTGTGATCTTACAGGCTTTAATATTATTTTGTGAAGGCAGATGATACATAATATCAAGCATCACACCCTCCATTACCGAGCGCAATCCCCTCGCACCCGTCTTGCGGCTTTTTGCTATTTTTATAATTTCAAATAATGCATCATCTTCAACAACCAACTCTACATTATCCAGTTTAAACAAATGCTTGAACTGTTTTATCAATGCGTTTTTCGGCTCGGTCAAAATCCTGAAAAGCGCATCATCATCAAGATCTGATAATGTTGTTATTACCGGCAAACGTCCTATCAACTCGGGAATCAAACCATATTGCAACAAGTCTTCGGGTTCTACATGACGCAAAACATATTCTTCTTTAAGCTGGTTCTTGTCAACATCTGCGCCAAAACCAACCGACTTTTTCCCGATGCGGGTTGAAACAACTTTATCAAGCCCCTCAAACGCACCACCACAAATAAACAATATATTTTTGGTATTGAGATTGATAAAATCCATTTCAGGGTGCTTACGGCCACCTTTTGGTGGAACTGCGGCGATTGTACCTTCTAACATTTTTAACAAAGCCTGCTGCACTCCTTCACCCGAAACATCACGCGTAATTGAGGGGTTCCCCCCTTTTCTGGAGATCTTATCAAGCTCATCAATATAAACAATACCTCTTTCCGCTCGCTGCACGTTATATTCGGCAGCCTGTAAAAGCCTTACAAGTATATTCTCTACATCTTCACCAACGTACCCTGCTTCTGTCAAAGTAGTTGCATCAGCAATGGTAAACGGTACTTTTAAAAACTTGGCCAAAGTCTGGGCCATCAACGTTTTTCCCGTGCCCGTAGGGCCAATCAACAGCACATTGCTTTTCTCAAGAACAACATCTTCTTCGGAAGCAGATTTTTCTTCAATACGCTTATAATGATTATAAACTGCAACTGCAATATTTTTCTTTGCGTATTCCTGGCCAATAACAAACTTGTCCAGTTCATTTTTAATCTCTTCAGGAGTCGGTATTTTACCCTGCAAAGTAAAAGGTTTTTTCGACTTTTCACGAGAGATCACTTTATTAGCAATTGCCACACACTCATTGCAAATACTTACATCCGGACCTGTGACAATGGTTTCCACCTGGTTGGAATTTTTCCCACAAAACGAACAGATGGCAAATCTGTTATCACCCTTGTTATTCTGGTCCATACAATTATCCTTTTAAAACCTACTTATTCTTTTGTCACTTCGGTATTTTTACGTATCATAATTTCATCAATAATGCCATAATCTTTGGCTTCCTGAGCACTCATAAAGTAATTACGATCAGTATCTTTTTCAATTTTATCCAAAGGCTGACCGGTATGATTTGCCAGGACCTGATTCAACTCTTCACGCAAATGCAGAATCTCTTTAGCCTGTATTTCTATATCACTTGCCTGCCCCTGCGCACCGCCTAAAGGCTGGTGAATCATAACACGTGCATGTGGCAGGGCAGATCGCTTTCCGGGGGTACCCGCAGCCAACAAAAATGCACCCATACTGGATGCCTGCCCCATACAAATAGTTGCCACGTCGGGCTTGATGTATTGCATAGTATCATATATCGCCAATCCCGCAGAAACATATCCACCGGGAGAGTTTATATACAAATAAACATCCTTATCAGGATCATCAGCTTCGAGAAACAATAATTGCGCAATTGCCAGACTGGCAACGGTATCATCAATTGCAGTACCTAAAAATATGATTCTTTCCTTTAATAAGCGAGAAAAAATATCATAAGCCCGTTCTCCACGGCCTGTTTGCTCGACTACCATAGGTACAAGTGCCATATGTAACTCCGTTTAAATTCGTATATTTTTTTCAGTAATAGATAACAAATCTATTACTGAATTATTCACTTTTTTTATCGTCTGCAGGTTCTTCAGCAGGCTCTTCCTGAGCAGCTTCTTGCTCAGTTTCCTGTGGTTCTTCAACTTCACGCCATCCTTTTTTCACCTTACTGACTTTAACTTTACTTTCAAGGAAGGCATAGACCTTTTCTTCCAACAAACGATCTTCAAGATTACGTTTTGCATGTTCATCATCACGGCATTCCTGGGCACGCTGTTTGTCATGCTCATTTTCAGAAGCTTCCAGCTCTTTGATCTTTGCTTCAAGCTCCTCTTCAGACACCGAAATGCTTTCCTGTTCTATGATCTTTTCTCTTAACAGCATCCATTGAATGGTTTTTTCTGCTGTAGATTTGTAATATTCAATCAATTGCTCGTCAGTTACTTTTTGCTCTTTGTTGCGTTTTTTAAAGTCACTAATCAAAGCACCCAGGTAATTATTAACCATTGATGGCGGAGCTTCAATTTCTACCTTTTTAACCATTCCGTCAACAAGGTCAGATTCAAACTTTACACGGGCTTCCATTTCTGCCTGAGCTGTAATATTCTTTTTCAAAAGATCTTTTAATTCTTTCAAGTTTTTATAAGGACCTACATCCTTGGCAAACTCGTCATCCAGATCTGGAACACGCCGTTCCTTAATCTCTTTTACAGCCAGCATAAAATCTTGTTTCTTTTCTTCACCCTCTTTACCTTCTTCCTGAGATGGCAACGTCAAAGTGATCTTGCGGTCTTCACCTGCCTTAACTCCTAACAACTGAGACGTAAGCTCAACATTTTCCTTGCTCAACCACACTTGTTGATCAGGGTATCTGCTTCCAACCACGGGAACACCACCTTCGTCGAGCTCCTGTAAATCAGCCAGCAGAAAATTGCCTTCTTTGGCTTCACCTTCAACCGTATGGATCATTGCCTGACGTTCTCGAATCTCTTCAAGGGCATTTTCAACATCATCTTTTTTGATATCGTAAGCAATTTTCTCAACTTTGACATCCCCATATCCTTTCACTTCGAATTCAGGACGGACGTCGAATTCGATATTAAAGGTCAAACCTTTATCATTATCAAATTTCAAATCTGTGATATAGGGTTCATCAATTGCATTCTCAAAAGGATTATCTTTAAAGATGGTTTGCCAAGCTTCTGTAATATAAGGACGAAAAGTGTCTTGTTCTATTTCAGCACCGAACATCTTTTTAACGAGCTGCATAGGCACTTTACCTTTTCGGAATCCACCTATTTTTGCATTAGCCTGATACGCTTTAAAATTCTCATCCAATTTAGGTTTAATTGAATCCGGCGGAATAGTAACATCAATAACAGTGTGCCAGTTTTTCCCATTTGTAATATTATAATCCAATTCGTGAACCTCTTGTATTTAAATTTATTTAATAAAAAAAATCGACGAACGCAGAAATTCCATCTGTTCGCCGACCGTTCATTCTCTACGCTTGGTGCGAGAGGGGGGAGTCGAACCCCCAAGCCCATGGGGCACTAGATCCTAAGTCTAGCGCGTCTGCCAGTTTCGCCACTCTCGCATACAGATGTTAAATATATAAATATTTACAAGTAAAGTCAATTCTTTTTTGGCATTGAACAGGACATACGTGGCTTGTTGATTGCTGAAAAAGAGTAAAATTATACAATAAATTTCAGTTTTTTCAGATTTTTGTGAATTTTTTTTTACAATCATGTGTTATTATGTTCGTCAATAAAAAAAATTACAAGAACCTATGGCACAAAAAACACTTATAATTTATAGCAGCGGTTACGGTACAACCAAAGAAGTTGCCGAGACAATTGGAAAGTTAATATCAGAAAACAATTCAACATCCGTTGAATTGCAATTGATTGACTCGCCACAAAACCTTGATTCCTTTGATACAATCATTATAGGCACTTCAATAAGAGCTGATAATTTATTAGCCAATACTCGAGATTTTATTTCTGCAAATAAATCACTATTAAAAGATAAAAAACTTGCCATGTTTATTCTTTGTCTGACCGCAAACTCTCTTGAGGGGCAGGAAAAGATAATAACCACCTACACTCAGCAACTAAAAGATCATTATCCCGATTTAGATTTTAAAAGCATTGCTGCCTTTGGTGGCAAAATTGATTTTCAACGCCTTAATCCTGTTATGCAAAGCTTAATTTTACAGGTTTTCAAAAAAACCGGGGTAAGCTCTAACGGTAGCGTTGATACACGCAACTGGGATAATATTAAAATTTGGGCATCCCAATTAAAACAAATACTTTAAATTGGGAAAATTGGAAATTTTTTTCTGGCATTTTATCTGCAAGATCAATATTTTACTTTTTTCAACTTGTCACTAACAGGAAGTAATAATGGAAATCCTTGTCACTTATAGTAGCGGATATGGGTCAACCAAAGAGGTTGCGGAAAAAGTAGCAAAAGTATTGTCACAAGAAGAGACTTTTAACATCACCACAAATTCAATTGATCAAATTTCAAACATTGATAATTATGATGCAATAATTATTGGCAGCTCTGTCAGGGCTGACCTGCCATTGGCAAATGTTAGGGACTTTTTAGCAAGAGAACGACATATCTTACCTCAGAAAAAAGTTGCCTTTTTTGCCGTTTGTCTTGCAGCTACCTGCATTGATGGAAGAGAAGAGATAAAAAGAGAATTTATCAATCCATTGTTTGAAAAATATCCCGAAATCCATTTGCTGCAATCAGAGGCGTTTGGTGGGAAAATTGATTTTGCCAAAATGAACCCGGTAATGCAGGAAATCACAAAAACTGTTTTAAAACGCAAAGGCCTGCCCTCTGAAGACAATATTGACACAAGAGATTGGGAATTTATTGAATCCTGGACAAAAATGTTAATCGAGGACATTAAAGATAACTAGTCTCTCTGCTCTGGAACATACAAGTTGGCCTGCGACAACACATAACCCTTTATATTATCGCCAATCAAAAGTGCTTTGGCCAAACGAACTGCTTCACCTATAGATTTTGCAGGAACCATACCGGTCTTTTTTACCAATTCTTCATCCAGCCCAGATACAAGAATTATTGTCACATCTTCAGCCTTACTTTTCAAAGAAAGCGCTGTATGCCCGTTTATTTTGTAATCTGTTAACAGTTTTTGACCGATTGCAGATGCATTTTCTTGCTCGAAATAAGGCATAAATGTAGCAGAACCTGCGCCTTCTTCACATGCTGCGACAGCTATAATAACTCCACCCGACTTGACAGCCTGATATGCGTGAAAAATTGCTTTATGCGATTGAACCAAATTAACATCAGAGGGAAACCCTCCCGCGCCGGCAACCACAACGTCTGCTTTTCCATAATAATACACGGTATACAATTCACGAACCTTGGCGCAAACAACTCGCTGGGCTTCAAGCACAGGGCCGACTTTGGCCATTACAATTTTACCGTCAGTGTCCAATGCGAATTGCAGTGATATTATATTGTCAAAAAAGTCAAGGGCTTGCTTTAAATCAAGATAAACGGGATTTGTGTCAATATTACCTTCGGTACAGTCTTTATGATAAGTACCTGTTTCAGGATCAATTGTGCGACTGTGGTTTTGCCGTATAGTCTCGTAACCCGCCACTCCGGGTAGCAGCATTTTGGGGCCACCGCCAAAACCTGCAAAATAATGAAAAAGGATTCCCCCAATCGTTACGAGATGATCAGCGTTTACCACTTTTGTATTGAGATATATTCGCGTTCCATTCGTAGTGTCTCCCACATATGATAAAGCGGTATCATCTTTAGCGTCATGCTGGCTTATCTTAATAGAGTCATATAACGAGTCACCCACCAGCTCGCGGACAATGGATTCCGGTTGCAATACATGGCTACCATTAGCAACCAAAAATTCGGGCTCTACATCAAGACGAGATTTAAAAGCATTGATCAATTCAGGAAGAACAAGGGGCAATCTACACTTTCTGGTGTGATCTGGTATTACGCACAACACCGACTCACCGGATTTTACAGATCTTTCGAGCTGCTCAACAAGCGCATCAACACCATGGTGAATCAAATCCATTTCATTTGAAAATGCTGACGTAGCTGTGGGTTCCAATACAGACCAGTCAACATTTTCAAATGGAGTAAAATCTAAATATTTCTTGCCGTATTTTAACTTCACAATTTGTCCTTTTTTAATCAAAGACAAATTAGCAAAATCCCATTAATCAAGCAAGTTTAAAATCTCTTCACCATGTTCAGCCGCTTTTACTTTATGAAAAGCCTGTTCAATTTTGCCCTCTTTGTCAATAACAAATGTCTTACGAATAATGCCAAAATAGGTTTTTCCATACATCTTTTTTTCGCCCCAGGCGCCATAAGACTCGGCGACTTTATGATCTTCATCGGACAAAAGCGGAAAATTCAGCTCGTGTTTTTCAATAAATTTATCATGAGATTTTAAACTATCGGGGCTTACACCCAAAACAACAGTATCTTTATCCTCTATTGCCGGCAAATGATCTCTAAAAGAACACGCCTCTTTGGTACAACCGGACGTATTGTCTTTGGGATAAAAATATAAGACAACTCGCTTTTTACCCAAATAATCCTGCAAAGAAATGGTTTCACCCGTACTAGAGGGCAAAGTAAAATCAGGTGCTACATCACCTTTTTCCAATTGTTTCACATCACTCATTATGCCTCCAATTCAAATATTCAATTCCATTACTAAATTCTGTTAATTCTAAATCCAGGTCAGCCAATATCAAAGAGTTATCGCACACATTATCTCTGACCAGCATATTTAACCGATCACGATCGATTGGGGAAAAAGGCAACAGTTGTGCAATGCTGACCAAAAAACGAGATAATGCCAGAGGAATATGCAGCGGCCTGCATTGTTTACGGATGGCCTTTCCTAACAGTTCCAGCTGCTTATTAAAAGATAAAGCTTCAGGGCCACCAATATCATATGTTTTGTTGAAACTTTTTTCATTTTCCAGAGATCGAATTACTGCTCTGGCAACATCAGTTACGGATACCGGCTGATGCTTGTATTTTCCATTGCCAAACACAGGATACAGCCCCAAAGGACTATTTCGTATTATCTCTGCAATCATGGAATACACGGCATCATCAGGGCCATAAATAAAGGATGGTCGAAAGATGGTATAATCCAAACCACTTTCACAAACGGCTTTTTCAGCCAGTCCCTTGCTTGTAAAATAAGGAGTAATCCCTTTTTCACTAGCTCCCAAAGCACTCATATGAATGAATCGTTTAACTCCATTTTCGGATGCAAGCTTTACAAGTTTTTCGGTGGCCTGCGTATTCATCCGCTTAAACGTGATGCCTCTACCGGGTATTTCCTCAATAATGGCAACCAGATGAACAATGGCATCAAAATCAGCAAGATACTCACGATAGCTTGCAGGATCAGTCACATCTGCAATTAATTGCTGAACAGGTAAACCTTCGAGCCGGATATTGGAATTCCGGACTAAACATCCAACATTATATCCGTTGTCCAGCAGCTCATTTAATACGCTGGAGCCAACAAAACCGGTTGCACCTGTTAACAAAACATTCATTTATACCTTACCTTTACCTGCAATAATTTCCTGATAATAGGCTTCATATTGTGGTATTATTTTTTGTGTATCAAAAACATCGACAGCCTTTGCTCTTGCTTCTTGCTTAAACTTTAGCAGCTTTACATCATCGCTTAACAAATCGATCATACTGTTTGCCATTGCATCAATATCACCCACATCATGCAAGTACCCATTGACTCCATGATCAACCACTTCGGGTATACCCCCGGCGTTAGAGCCTACAACTGGTGTTTCACAGCTCATGGCTTCAAGCGCCGCAAGCCCGAAACTCTCCTCACTGCTGGGCAACAGGAACAGATCCGCACATCCCAGCAGGTTTTCAATATAATCCTGGGTGCCCAAATACAATACATCTTCAATTACGCCCAATTCTTTAGCCAGCTCCTGAGAAGCCTGTCGCTCCGGCCCCTCACCTACCAGCAGCAACCGGCTGGGAATTTTCGTATGGACTTTGGCAAAAGCACGGATAATATCCGGCAATCTCTTAACTTTGCGAAAATTTGAAGCATGCAGAATGAGCTTTTCATTATTGGGTTTGAAGGGCTTTGCATCACAATTTTTTATTTCACCGGTAAAACGATTGGTATCTACAAAATTATACAATGTTTTTATATTGTTCTGAATTGAGAACTCTTTTTTTGTACGCTCGGTCAAATAATTAGACACTGCCGTTACACCATCAGATTGTTCTATGCTGAATCGAACAGCTTCAAAGAATGTTGCGTCTTTACCTACCAGAGTAATATCCGTACCATGTAATGTTGTAATAATGCGGGGTCCGGTACCATTCATAATCTGCCGTGCAAGATAGGCGCTAACCGCATGCGGTATAGCATAATGCGCATGGACTACATCCAGCAAATACTCGCGGGCTATCTCTATGATCTTTGTAGCCAGGCTTAGATCATAAGGCGGATATTTAAACAAAGGATACGCCGAGACATTGACTTCATGATAGAATACATTTTGTTGAAATCCGCGAAGACGAAACGGGGAACTGTAACTGATAAAATGGACTTCGTGTCCTAATTTTGCTAAATTTAATCCCAGCTCTGTTGCCACAACGCCACTGCCGCCATGAGTGGGATAACATACCATTGCAATTTTCATAATCACTCCATATTTATGCAAATGTAAACCCCGTTTACAGGAAACGTTATTCCATTTTTTTTAAAATATCAAGGTAAATGTTCAACACTTGCACTTGATTTCTTGAAAGTAATTTCGTAAATTAAATGTTTTTATAGCATGTTTGTTCAATAAAAGAAGAGTATATGAATCAGGAACATATAAGAAATTTTTGTATAATTGCCCATATTGATCATGGCAAATCAACATTGGCTGACCGGTTGCTAGAAGAAACCGGCACGCTCAGTAAAATGGAAATGCAGAACCAGGTGCTTGACAGTATGGATCTGGAACGTGAGCGCGGCATTACCATCAAAATGCACGCAATTACTATGGAGTACAAGAGTAAAGACAATCAAAAATATATCCTTAATTTGATTGATACTCCGGGACATGTGGATTTTACTTATGAAGTATCGCGTAGCCTTGCCGCATGCGAAGGCGCGTTGCTCATTGTAGACGCAGCTCAGGGTGTTGAAGCCCAAACCGTCAGCAATTTGTACATGGCAATAGAAAACGATCTGGAAATCATACCAGTCATTAACAAAATTGACCTGCCTAGTGCACAAATTGAAGATGTAAAACAGCAAATTATTGATCTTATTGGCTGTAAAGATGAAGAGATTGTACTGACAAGTGCAAAAACCGGCCAGGGTATAAATGACATTTTAGAAGCCATCGTTAAATCAGTTCCTCCGCCAAGCGGCGATCCTGATGCACCCACCCGTGCGTTGATTTTTGATTCCATGTTCAACTCGTATCGTGGGGCCGTTGCATACATTCGTATCAAAGACGGATATATCAGCAAAGGTCAGGATATAAAATTCTTTTCCACAGGCAAGGTCTATGAAGCCCAGGAAGTGGGCATTTTCCGTATGCAGCAAGTCAAACGGGACAGGCTCTCTGCAGGTGAAGTTGGCTATATTATTGCCGGCGCCAAAGAAGTCAAGGATACCAAGGTGGGTGATACAATTACAACAATGGATAATCCTGCCCCTGAACCTCTTTCCGGATACCGTGAAATTAAACCTATGGTTTTCAGTGGATTATTTCCTTCCGATACGGATGATTACGAAGACTTGCGGGCGGCGCTTGAAAAATTAAAGCTGAACGATTCGGCACTCTTTTACGAGCCGGAAACTTCGGTTGCCCTGGGATTTGGTTTCAGATGCGGATTCCTGGGTTTATTGCACATGGAAATTATTCAGGAACGTCTTGAACGTGAATACCTGCTCGACCTGGTAACAACGGTTCCCAACGTAGAGTTTCACTGTTATACCAACAGCGGTGAAAAACTGATTGTAGATAATCCTGCCAACCTTCCATCCGCGGGAGATATCAATCGTGTTGAAGAGCCTATTATCCGTTCAAGCATATTGACACCTTCTGAATTTGTTGGCAACATTATGGCATTGGCACAGGAAAGACGCGGAACATATTTAAACACAGAATATATAGACAAAACACGCGCCAACCTGCATTATGAATTCCCCCTGGCTGAAGTTATTTTTGACTTTTACGATAAACTGAAATCCATAACTCGCGGTTATGCATCATTTGATTATGAATTCAAGGAATACAAGCCCAGCAGAGTTGTTCGTCTCGATATCCTGCTCAATGGTGATAAAGTAGACGCCTTGTCTGTAATTGTACATGAAGACAAGGCATATGACTGGGGCCGCAGAGTTTGTGAAAAACTCAAAGAGCTGATTCCCAGACAAATGTTTAAAATTGCCATACAGGCTTCTATTGGCAGCAAGGTAATTTCGCGCGAAACCATAAACGCATTACGTAAAAACGTAACAGCAAAATGTTACGGTGGCGATATTAGTCGTAAACGTAAACTTTTAGAGAAACAAAAAGAGGGTAAAAAGCGAATGAAGCAACTGGGTACCGTACAGGTACCACAGGAAGCTTTTCTTGCCATATTGAAAACTGACTAAGCTAATGATTAAACTGTCAAATTTATATAAATCATATGGTAAAGTTGCCGCGGTAAACAATCTGGACCTGGAAATCAACAATGAGCTTTTTGTATTTTTGGGTCCCAATGGGGCAGGCAAAACCACTACCATAAAAATGATGACAGGTCTTATCCAGCCTTCACAGGGGGCTATCGAGATCGGTGGCATTGATATGCTTCAATATCCGGAAACTGCCAAGGCCAAGTTTGGCTTGGTGCCGGAAGAACCGTTCCTCTATGAAAAGCTCACTGGCATTGAGTATATTCGGTTTATTGCAACCCTGCATAAAGTCCCTCACTCCCTTATTGAAATCCGTATGCAGCAGTTGTTCGACATTTTCAACATTCAGGAGCGAGTGGGTGACTTTATAGAAGACTATTCGCACGGCATGAAGCAAAAAATTGCCATTGTTGCCGCGCTGATTCACGATCCCCAGGTATTGATTTTAGATGAACCCACATCCGGACTGGACCCCAAGGCCGTCAGAAACCTGAAAGACTTGTTAAAGGGGTGGGTTGAAAAAGGCCGGACCGTTTTCATGTCTACGCATATTTTAGAAATTGCTGAATCCATGTGTGACAGAATTGGTATTATTAACAAAGGCGAACTTGTTGCCCTGGGCACACCCGCGGAATTGCGCAACCAATATTCTAACAACGGTACTCTTGAAGATCTGTTTCTGGACCTTACAGATTCAGCAGGTAGTGACAGTGTACATTCATTTCTGAACAGCGAGCTATAAAATGCTGTTTGTTCTGATAAAAAACAGATTATTGCTGCTAACCGCTTTTCTTCGTAAAAAAAATGCTCCCAACTATCGCAGTCGTGTTCTTCGCTCGCTCTTGCTGTTATTCATTCCCTGGTGGGTATATCAATCTACTGTTGAACTCTTTTCCAGCTGGACGATGCTACCCGGATTTAAAATTGATATCATTTACAACTATACGCTTCTCAGTATTACCGGCTTGTTTTTTCTCATGATCTTTAGCGGAATACCATTGGCTCTGCATTATCACTTTTTGGCCAAAGATCTACCGCTGTTGTTTTCATTGCCTGTCAAAAAAACAACCTTGTTTCAATACAAACTATTTGAACAGACTCTTGCCAATAGCACTGCGTTCGCCTTGATTGGATTGCCAATACTTTTAGCACTGTTTTATGTTTTAAACTATAATCTGGTTTATCTGATACCTATTCTGATATTGATTGCTGTTTTCCTGGTTATCCCTTCCGGCATCTCTTCCCTGTTGTCAGCGTTAATTGCTTTTATCCTTCCGGTAAAAAAAAGCCGCCAGGTATCTTCAATCGTATTGGGATTCATAATTATTGGAATTTGGACCCTGATCCAGTTTTATAATTTTGACCGCATTGATCCATTTTCGGGCGAGTTTGATCGAGACATTTTTGAGCACTTTTTAGGTAACAATTCAATCCGGCAAATGAGCTGGATGCCTTCTGTCTGGCTGGTTTTATCGTTAAAAGCTCTGTTATTAGGTTCAATTACTCATTTCATCCTTTTTGCAGGCTTGCTGACTATGACATGTATTCTGCTGGGCTATATATCCTCCTGGTTGCTACAATATGCGCATGAAAACGAAAAATTTATTTTTTCAGAAACTGCAATGTTTCCACATCAATCGGTAAAGAGAACCAGAGATATATCCCACAGTAAAAGCCACAAGGTCTTTACCGCATTGATAGAACGGGACTGGAAACTCAACATCCGTGATAGCCGTTTTGTAACGCAACTGTTCTTTTTTGTTGCATTGGTGATTGTGTTTTCCACGGCACTGAACACAACCCTGCCCATTACAAATGAAACTATTAGCCACTACCAACCGTTTACATTACTGATACTTGCAGCAACAATTATGGCTGGCGGACTTGCATCACGATCCATTGCAATTGAGAAAAAAGCGTTTTACAACAATTTGATTTGCCCGCTGCCGTTTTCTTTTCTGCTGCAATCAAAAAAAGTTTTACCCGCAATATTGACTTTTTTAGCAGTATCCATCGGGTTGCTTACAATTTCTATTATTAGCAGACCCTCGCTGATTATTATTGCACAAATTACTGTTTTTCTGTTATTTCATATTGCTGCCATTACCGGAATTGGATTATTGATAGGTGTAAAATACTCGCAATTAAAATGGGACAATCCACGGGCTATGCTGGGTGAAACCGGTGGCGTTTTGTTGAATGTATCCATCTTGTTGTATACCGGTATTTTGGTATTAACCGGTGTTGTTTTGACTGCAATAAACACCTGGTTTGCTTTAATAATTATGATTATCTTGTCTATTGTTACATTTTTAGCTACATCAACAATTGCAAAAAAACAAATTGTTAAAATAAAAGAATGTTTTTAGAGGAATGATGAAAAAGAAAAATGTTATTCGAGATTATGTAGAGTCTTTTGCGTTTGCATTGATTGTTGCATTACTGATCCGGGCAGTCATTATCCAATCTTATAGAATCCCTACAGGCTCCATGAAAGATACACTTTTGGTGGGTGACTTTTTGCTGGTAAACAAATTTGTTTACGGGGCCAAAACTCCGGACCGTATCATACTTACCGATATACAGCTTCCCTCTTTTCGATTTCCCGCTGTTAAACAACCCAAACGTGGTGATATTGTTGTTTTTCAATATCCACGCGACAAAAAATTGAATTACATCAAACGCTGTGTAGCCCTTGCCGGAGACACCATAGAAGTCAAAAATAATATCGTGTTTCTAAACAACAAACCTTACGAAACGGCAGAATTTCAGAAAAAAGAATATGATCCCGAAGACCGTTTTGAAGTCAACTATTACTCGGTCAAGACGTCATTGGGTAAAGAATATACCATTCGCCGCTATGCTAAATACAAATCCAGGCTTGCTGATTTTGGACCGGTAGTCGTTCCTGAAAATCATTTATTCATGATGGGAGACAACCGCGACAACAGTGCAGACAGCCGTGTATGGGGATTTATGCCCATGGAAAACATTGTGGGCGAGGCGCTGATTATCTACTGGTCCTGGGACAAGTTTCCGCCTCTGTGGAAGATTGTTTCCAAAGTACGATGGGAACGTATTTTTGACGTGATCCGTTGATAAATTTTTAAATAAGCTTAAAGGGCGGCAAGCAATTGTCGCCCTTTTTTTTATCGCTTGTTTTTTAGACAAAATTTGATTTATTTATGGTTTTAAAAACGAGGTCAAATGAGCAAGAAAAATGTCATTCGGGAATATATTGAAGCTTTTGTGTTTGCCATTGTAGCAGCGCTTGTTCTTCGGGCTTTTGTCATTCAGGCATTTCGAATTCCAACCGGTTCTATGAAAGATACTCTCCTTATTGGCGATTTTCTCCTTGTTAATAAATTTGTTTATGGTGCACAGACTCCTGAACACATCATGATGACCGATATTAAACTCCCATCTTTTCGCTTTCCCGCCTTGAAAAAACCCAAACGGGGAGATATTATTGTATTCAAATACCCTAAAGATGAATCTCTGGATTATATCAAAAGGTGCGTGGCCCTAGAAGGAGATACTGTTCAGGTTATGGACGGCATTGTTTTCCTTAATCACAAGCCTTATGAGAAACAGGAATTCACACACAAAGAATTTGATGCCGAAGAAGGAATTTACATCAATTATTTTAAAATCAAAACCGTATTGGGTAAAGAATATACAATCCGTAAATACGCCGGTATAACGCCCAGTAGCAGATATTATGGCCCCATAGTTGTCCCTGAAGGCCAATACTTTATGATGGGAGATAATCGGGACAATAGTGCAGACAGCCGGATCTGGGGATTTATGCCCAAGGAAAATATTGTGGGCGAGGCACTGGTTATCTATTGGTCCTGGAATATGCACGAACCGCTTTGGAAAATTACATCAAAAATTCGCTGGAACCGCATTTTTGACGTCATCCGATAGCCTGATGAGCAGTGTTTCTCTATATTTTCACATCCCCTTTTGCAAGCACAAATGCATTTATTGTGACTTTTACTCTATCACGAGTCTGGGTAATACAGCCACATTCATAAAATCCTTAAACATTGAGTTGGAACAGGTTCTTGACAATATCAAAGATCATTCAGTCTCTACTATTTATTTTGGAGGCGGTACACCTTCTCTGATTGGTCCGTCAATCTATAAATCCATACTTGAACGTATCAAGAGCCAAACCAATACAACTCTGGATTGTGAAATCTCTTTTGAAGCCAATCCCGGCACACTGTTGGATGCAAATCTGGTAGATTTTTTAAATGCCGGATTCAATCGCATAACCATAGGTACACAATCCTTTCAGGATGATGAATTGAAAATCCTGAGCCGCATACACAACAGCGAACAGGCTGTCTCTGCAATCCAAAAGGCGAGAAATGCGGGATTCAAAAACATTGGCATTGATCTCATTTTTGGCATACCCGACCAGAGTCGTTCCAGTTGGGAAAACAATATATTAAAGGCAGTAGAACTGGCACCTGATCACATCTCCATGTATGGTCTTACTGTTGAACAAGGAACACCGCTCGACAAAGCTATCCGAAACCGTACATTATACAAATGCGACGAAGAACTTGAGCGGGACATGTACATTCTGGGAACAGATATTCTGGAAAAACATGGATACCACTTGTACGAGATTTCAAACCTGGCAAAACCGGGTATGGAATCCAGACATAATCAAAAATATTGGGATGGATCGACTTATTATGGATTGGGACCATCTGCCCATTCCTTTGACGGCAATGCCCGTTGGTGGAACATTGCCAATTTTCATCAATACAATGCCAGCCTGCAAAAAAGCATATCTGTTATAGAGAATAATGAAATCCTTACCCACGAACAGCGTCTGGAAGAAATGATACTGCTGGGTTTGCGTAGAACGACTGGCATATCCATGAAAGCCTGGCAAAATCTTGCCGGTTATGAATTGCAAACAAAAGCTGCGGATGTGATTACCCGCCTTGGAGGGATAGACAGCGATACCAAACCCTTTGTACAATCTCCCACTGGCAAATTATTGACTCTAAATAAAAAATCCCTGGCATTGACCCGCCAGGGACTGTTGTTATACGATTCTGTTTGTGAACACTTTTTTGATATTATTTAAAAATTTTCACATTCTGCGATGCATCAATAGGCAATGTAAATGCTCCCAGGGGGCTGTTCAATTGCGCGCTTCCCACAATTCCACAATCTACAGACTTGCCTGTTAGCAATGAATATAATGATGAAAGCCCTGACAGGTTAAGTGACAAGGGAATGCTGACTTGTCCACTCTGTTTTGCTGGTATTTCTGCCAGTTTGTCTGTCATGCCGGTTGCTACTGAATTGCCGCCCAGGCTGATGTTATAATCCAGTTTGCCCAGGTTGAACGCAAAAGAGTTGATATTTTCAATCCCCAGATTTACGGCAAGATCTACCCCTGAAAAACCCATTTTATCAATTTTCACACCTTTTAGGCTGATCTTGGGCACACGTACATTGGGCAAGGTTCCTTTTTTATTAAAAGGAATATTTACCCCCGCAAGTAAACCACCGGGTTTAAAATTCCCGGTCAGGTGATAAGAAAGCGAATCCAAATCTTTGACCTTGGTCAGGAGAGAATACAATTCCTTAAAATTGATCTTGATGGGTATATTAACCGTGCTCTTGGATTGCGGAGTAATGCTCAGGGTTTTGTCTTCGGTGCCTTTCAAGAACTCGTTATCTTCAATAACAAATTGATAATCAAACCCTAACAACTCTACACCAAAGACATTGGGATTATTCACATCCAGGCCAAAATCGAGCGTTACATCCTGGAATGTAAAATCATTCATAGCAACATTGCCAACCCGAACGGTGGGAGCTTGCACCATTTCCTGCAATGCGGCACAACTTGCCAGTAGTCCCGCGGCTATAACAACCGCCAGGATCCAGATTCTTTTTTTCATGTAACCTCCTGAAAATTCGCTTTGCGAAAAAGTATTTTTTTTTGTATTGTAAGTACAGAACACCTTGTAAATACGGAACATTCCAACATTTACGTACTAATAGTAGTGAAATATATAACAAAAACAAACAATTTGGTTAGAAAAGTATGATCAGGGAACATTTCAAATTAAGGTAGAATATTGCAAAGTAAAAATAATACTTATTCACCAAGAGATTATATGGAAATGGCCACTCAAACAATGGATTTATCTATTCACGAACCAAGAGACGATAAAACATGTCCACAAGTAGGGGCTGTATTAGTAAAACCAAATGGAGACATAGAAAAAGCTTATCGGGGAGAATTGCGAGAGGGTGATCACGCTGAATTTACCTTACTCGAAAGGAAGAATAGAGCAAATAAATTAGATGGTTCACTTTTATTTGTAACACTGGAACCATGTGCTCCTGGAGCAAGAAATCACCCCAAATTGAGCTGCGCAGAAAGAATTGTTAATGCACGTATAAAAAAAGTTTGGATTGGCATTGAAGACCCTGATCCTACTGTAGATAGAAAAGGGATAAATTATCTACTTGAAAATGGAATCCAGGTAGAAATGTTTGATCTTGATTTACAAGAAAAAATCCGCAAATCAAATAAACATTTTATAAAAGAAGCGGAAGAAAGAGCTAAAAAAATAAAATCAAAGCCCTCCAAAAAAGTTCTTAGCAACAAGGAATTAGCAGTCAAGAACTCTAATATGGAAAACTTTTCACCGTCTGAAATTGATCATTTTATTTATAAAGCAAAACTTGATGTATCTCCCCAATCCGATGAATTCATTGAAATTTTTTCGCAAATGGGATTTATCGAAAATAAAAAAGGAGTTAATATTCCGACCGGAATAGGACTATTGTTATTCGGTAAAAGACCACAATTACTCTATAACAACGCTCTCATA
The DNA here is from genome assembly GCA_963693055.1 of bacterium. Classification (GTDB taxonomy): domain Bacteria; phylum Zhuqueibacterota; class Zhuqueibacteria; order Residuimicrobiales; family Krinioviventaceae. The sequence goes on along the minus strand of OY843751.1, from coordinate 171,600 downwards.
AGAGCAACTTTTAAAACTAAAGGTCGTAGTGAAGACATCACTACTATAGAAGGATCTCTTGTAAATCAAGTTCATAAAATTTTTGACTGGTATAAAGATAAAATTGCAAAACAAATTGACCGATCAAAACCCGAGAGAAAATTTATTTATGATTACCCGGAAAGCGTACTTCGTGAAACGATAATAAATGCAATTGTACATAGAGACTATGATATCGAAGGCGCACCAATATACTTTGAGATTAATGATAATTCCATCATCATTAAAAGCCCTGGGCATCCTGTTCCACCATTAAATCTTGAACAATTTAAACAATTTAACGCTCCCTCACTAAGTCGAAATCCAAAGATCATGTATGCATTCGATCAACTTGATCTTGTTGAACAAAGAGGCTTGGGTTTTCAAACTATTAAAGATTTACCCCTCAAGTATAACTTGCCATTACCAATAACTAGTTTCCAAGATCCATATTTAATTTTTCATTTCCCAAGAAATAAAAAAAGTGCAAGAATCGTTTCTGAAAATAAACAATTTAAAGAACTAAACGATGAAGAAATTATTGGATTAGATTTTATAAAGTTAAAAGGTAGATTAAAAAGAAATGATTATGAAACTTTTTTTAAATATGACAGAAAAAAAGCTGAAAGGCATTTGTCTCACATGGTAAGTCTTGGATTAATAACTCGTAAAGGCAATGGTCCAAGCACATTTTATGAATACAATGCGACATAAGTGATAATTTATGTCGCAATTATTTAGCAAAAATCAAGTTTTTCACATTTTCGAGACATTCTCTATGTCGCAATGTCGCAATTAATTTGTTAATTTTAATACAGGAGAAAATACATGCCAGCCAAAACCACTGCGAAAGAACCTGAAAGCGTTAAAGCTGACCTGGGAAAACGCTTTATTGCAGCAATAATTGACTCGCTTATTGCGTATGCAGCCTGTCTCATTCCGTTAATTGGCGGATTTTTGGGCGCTGCTTATATGCTGCTAAGAGACGGATTAGATTTTGAATTTATGGATAAACGTTCAATAGGCAAGAAATTGATGAAACTCCGTGTTGTTACAACAGATGATACAGAGATGGATTTAAACAAATCTATCAGACGTAACTGGATCTTTGCCGCGGCAATCTTGCTCAGTTCTGTTGTTACACTGCTTTTGATTGTATCCATTGTGGGTATAGCGCTTATTCCGCTTGTTATCCTTTTGGTAATTGGAGCGTTTGTTGTAGAAATTGTTTTTATCGTCACCCGCCCGGATGGATCTCGCTGGGGTGACCAGCTTGCCAATACCAAAGTCATTGAAGTTGAAGATTAAGATCTATTTACCCTGTCAGGAATATTGATAACACATTGATACTATTCCGCAATCAGAATTTACGGAGCAGAGAATGGAAATTATTGTAAATGGCGAAATCATAGCCAAAGAGATATGCAATCAGGAAGTACAGAATGTATGGCGCAGCAATCGCGAACTGCCGGACGATCAAATCAAAGAGATCGCTTCTCAAAATATTATAGACTGGACCATCATCCGGCAGCAGGCCACAAAAACGATAAAACACGTTCCCCCTGCTGAAATAGACAAGGCGCTTCAGGAGCTCAAAGCCAGCCATGGTGGCGATGAACAATTTTACTCGAGTTTCAACATAACCCCCAAGGATGATAACAAGGTCAAAACAGATCTCGAGACCAACATCAAAGTAACCCAATTTTTAACGGACCTGACCAAGGATGTACAGGAACCGGATGACAAAGCCATAGAAGCCTATTATAACGAACACACTGAAGAATTTACAAATCCTGAACAGATCCATGCTGCTCATATTGTTCGACCGGTTGATCCCAGAAATGCCCGCGAATTGTACAAAGAAATGCTTGAAATCCGTACCAAACTGCTGAACGGCGCGGAATTCTCTGATATTGCTGATCAGCATTCTTCCTGCGACGACAATGGCGGTGATCTGGGTACCTTTGCTCCCGGTCAAATGGTAGAAGAATTTGATACCGTTGTTTTTTCCATGAACGAGGGTGAAGTTTCTCCCATCTTTTTGACCCAGTTTGGATACCACATTGCCAAAGTTTATGAAAAATTTCCGGCCAGTGAAAAACCCTTAAAAGACTGTCGTGATGATATACTTGACAGGCTCGCTACGGATCTCAAAGACGATCATATTGCAGCTTGGGTAGATACAGTCAAAAAAACTGCCGATATTCAAATTAAGGATTAAGAGGCAAAGATGGACCCAACCCGTACTCTGATGCGCTTTGCAGCCGCACTTGCCATTGGCATATTAATAGGATTACAGCGGGAATATGCCTTTAGCGACAAACGTGGAGAATTGGCTGCGGGCGTTCGTACCTTTGCACTTTTTGCCATGATTGGTGCAACCTCGGCAATGATGACCGACATATTGGACTCTCCTTTGCCTTTGGTGATCATCCTGGTTATTGTTGGTTTATTATTGGCTGTAAATCACTTTATTCAGGCGTGGCGGGGTGTTTCAGGTCTTACAACCGAGGCCGCAGCACTGGTTACCCTCATCGCCGGTGCCCTGTCATTTTGGGGATATATTGCCATAGCGGTTGCAATTGGGGTAGCAACAACCATCCTTCTATCCTTTAAATTAGAGCTGCATACTTTTGCAAGACACCTGACCCAGGCAGATATTTTCTCTACGCTCAAATTTGCGTTCATTTCTCTGATCATTTTGCCGGTACTGCCCAACTCGTCTTATGGACCGGAGCCATTTAATGTATTTAATCCATATAAAATCTGGTTATTGGTGGTATTTATCTCGGGTATCAGCTTTGTGGGTTATATACTCATCAAAATGATTGGTCCGCGCAAGGGCATAAGCCTTACCGGACTACTGGGTGGACTCGCATCCAGTACGGCGGTTACGCTTAGTTTTACACAAAAAAGCAAAGAGAATCTTGTTCTGGCAAAGCCCTTTGCCCTGGCTATTCTGATTGCATGGACTGTCATGTTTGCCCGGGTTTTGATTGAAGTTGCGGCTGTTAACAGTGCGCTGGTTACCTTTCTTTGGATACCTATAACCGCGTCTATTGCAGCGGGACTTTTATACTGCCTGTACCTGTATCGCTCACAGCATTATGAATCCGAGCAGGAACAGCCAAGCTTTTCGAATCCCTTTGAGCTGGGGCCTGCCATTAAATTCGGATTGATCTTTGTTATCATTCTGTTTGTTGCCAAAGCCGCACAGATTTATTTCGGAGACACGGGTATCTATCTGGCAAGTCTGGTTTCAGGTATTGCCGATGTTGATGCCATTGCCCTTTCCGTTGCACGGCTGAGTCTGAGTGATGGCGGTGTGGCACACGAGACTGCAGTTCGCGCTATTGTTTTTGCTTCCGTGTCCAATACGTTTACCAAAGGTATTATTGTACTGGCCGGAGGCAGCAAAGAACTGCGCAAGGCCATACTTCCGGGATTCATTCTGATGATGGTTACCGTATTAACTGTTTCATTTTTAATCTAGGTTGTTATATGCAGGATAAAATTGTATTGGGGATCAGCACCTGTCTGTTGGGAGAAAAAGTAAGGTATGATGGCGGCCACAAACTGGACCGCTATTTGTACGATACACTGGGGCCCTTTGTGAACTGGGTACCGGTATGTCCGGAAGCCGATTGCGGCCTGCCCATTCCGCGAGAAGCCATGCATCTTGAAGATTCTCCCCAGGGACCGCGACTGATGACCATCAAATCGGGCATTGACCATACTGAAAAAATGATGACCTGGGCCGAAAAACGCCTGAACGAACTGGAAAATGAAGAACTTTGCGGCTATATATTTAAAACCAAATCCCCCAGCTCGGGCATGCGTGACATAAAACTCTATCACGAAAACGGCAATATCAAACACGCCAAAAGCGTTGGACTTTGGGCAAAAGCATTTATGGAGCGTTTTCCCGGTATACCGGTAGAAGATGAAGGCCGTTTGAACGATCCTGGTTTACGGGAAAACTTTATTGAGCGTATTTTTGTGGTGCACCGTTGGAAAGAATTCCTGCGCAATGACGGTTCAGCAAAAGGACTGGTAGATTTTCACACCCATCACAAACTGCTAATCATGGCACACCATACGGAAAAGCTCTATGAACTGGGACGTATTGTCTCGAATCCCAAATCCATGCCGCGTGAACAGATGCTGGTACAATATTACGATCTGCTCATGGAGACGCTGAAGCTCAAAGCCACAGTCAAGAAAAACACCAATGTGCTGGACCACATTATGGGGTATTTCAAAAAAGAACTTTCAGCAGATGAAAAACAGGAATTAAAACAGATCATCTCCAATTATCACAACGGACTCGTTCCTCTTATCGTCCCTGTAACCCTACTGAACCACTTTGTTCGTAAATTTGACGATTCTTATCTCAAATGCCAGCACTATCTCAATCCCCACCCAACGGAGCTGATGCTCAGGAACCATGTGTAAGATATAAATCTCTCAAGAAGGCTATAATTTTTAAAATATTTGCCTGGCACCTTGTTGGTGCCAGGCAAATCCATTTCAACTAACAACTCTTTTAACAATAATTTCACATCCCCGTCAACATCTCTTTGGCGGGTTTACGTACATAGGCATAGACATATGCCTGTTCATTAAAATTCGCGGCCTTTTCACAATAGGCTTTGGCCTTTTCCTTATCGCCCAGGTTTAAATACACTTTGGCCAGGTAATACAACACTCTGGGATTCCTCATATTAGCCTGTTCAAGCTCGGTTGCCGCATCCTGCCAGTTTTCCTGCTGCATTGCCAGCATCCCTTTCAACAAGTGAGAGGCACGCAATTGCCCCGAGTTGTTTTTACGCTTGGCAATTTGTGTATATTTTGAAATCTTTTCCGCAGCTTGCTCGTACCGGGCTTCTTTAATATCAACACGAATCTGATTAAACAGCAGCCCCTGCTTTGCCGCTTCTTTTTGGTCCTGATTCACCATCTCAGAGCTTTCAAATAACGCTTGAGACATATCATATTTGGCCAGAGCACCCTGAAAGTCTTTTTGAGCAAACAAGACATCACCCATTACATTGACATCGTTTGACATGTCCACATAATTATTATTGGATTTTGCTTCTTCATACATTGTATTTAAAAGCTCCATCGCCTTTTCATAATCCTGGTTGTCAATGCGGCAGCGTAGCATTCCAAACTGTGCGTTACGCTTGTTGCCATAATCCGGCACTTTGTCATAATAGGTTTGAAAGACATCCAGTGAATGCAAGTGCTGGTCCATCAACATATAATTGGTACCAATTCCCAGATAAGAGACATAAAATTCGGGATCCAGATCCAATGCTTTTTTGTAAGCAGTAATAGATTCATCAAACTTGCCTTGTTTCATCAAGATTTCCGCATAGGAATCCCAGGGATTGGCCTGGTCGGGTATCAATTCCGTATATTTTTTGATTGTTTTCTCGGCCTTGTCATATTGATTGCTATATAAATAGATATATGCCAACTGATTATAAGCAGGTGCAAATGCGGGTTCAACCTGAATGGCTTTTTCCAATGAGCCAATAGCATTATTCCAATCCTGCTGACCAGAGTAGAAAATACCCAAATTCATATATATTCGTTTATCATTGGGGTACATTTCAACCAACTGCATCAATTTCTCTATCTGGGTTTGACGATCTCCGGTAAAACCGGCTTCAGTAGCATCTAGAAAGATCTTTTCTCCGTCAGAGACTTTATCTTTTAAAGAAAGGGCCTTGCTGTAATGATCAAACGCTTTATCGGCATCTCCGCCACCAAACTCGGCAAAGGCCAATTGTAAATGCGCCATGGCAAATTCAGGATCCAAAGCAAGTGCCTTTTCAAACAGTTCTTTTGCGTTTTGCCTTTTCAAATTATCGGCAAATGCCTGAGCCTGATGATAAAGCGCCAACGCATCTTTTGAAGAGGTAGTAATGGGTAATTCTTTAGTGCTCATTGAGCAGGAAATGAACAATACCGCAACAAACAAAATAAAGACTGTCTTTGGAATCTTCATAAAAACCTCCGAAAAATATATTATATGTCAAGAGAGTTATTTACCGAAAGCAAAAGTGTGAGAGGTAGAAAAGAATAGCTGAATGGAATTCACTAGCGATGCTTTAAAAACAAAACCCAATACCACAAAATTTCCATCAAGCATTAAATTCAATCATATTTTTTTAAAGTATTGTAATGTGCATTTGTTTATTTAAAATCCTATTATGCACTCATTACCGGTACTTGGATTGTACACACATTTTGAAAATCCTCATTACAATAAATAAGATGTTCCGGGCTGGGTGTCAGAGCTGAAAAGTAACATGACGGAGAACGCTCTGCTTATCTCCGTCACGATCTAAAAGATACTTTTGTCCCCAACTAATGGCGGACCAGTTAAAAGATGGTTTTGGACAAAAAAAAGCCAGACACTAAAAGTGCCTGGCGAATTATCATTATTCAAAACGAATCAACAACCAGATCTAATCAAGGTAATCCTTAAATTAAGGTCATTAATCAGGGTCTCAGCGACCCGTAACCTGCAGATACCGGGTTTTGTTAACCAGATACTGCGATTTGGCATCAATCAACTGATCTTCTGTCTGCTGTAACAAAGCCTGTGCCTCCAAAAGATCCGAAACTGCAATCAGTCCGTTATCATAACTGTCCTGATTGACCTTTAAATTCTCATCTGCCTGGGCTTTGGCTTCCAAACTCAATTGATACTGCTTGTAAGCATCTGTAAAGTCCTGCCAGGTTTTTTGAATTTGCAGCAGCAACAACTCGGACGTATTGGCCAGATTGTTTTTAGCAATATTTTCTTTAACCTTGTGTTCCTGCAATTCATGAGTGCCTCCCCACCATCCCGAGATGGGAACAGCAACCGTTCCATATACCATGCTGTTGGTGTGTTTATCAAACTCGTCTACTTTGACATATAAACCGTTTATGCCCACACCTGCCTGTGGAAGATGCTTGCCCACAGACATTCGGGTTTGCAGCTTTTCAGCTTTAACAGATAACTGTAGCAATTGATACTCGTCCCGTTTTACCAGGGCGCTGTTCTTGTCCACATAAAACGTTTCCGGAGTATCCTTGACCACCAGCTCATCTCTCAACACCAGGGTGGTATCTAAAGAAATGCCAAGGTTCTGACAAAAAGCCATATTTGCCAGTTTCTTTCCGTTCAACAATTTTGACTGTTGCAATAGCACCTTGTTGAGTTCAAGCTTGACTTTGAGCACATCATTTTTCATTACAATACCTGCCTCATAGGCATCGTTAACCTGGTCTTGCAAACTGTTCAACATTTCCAAATATTTATCAATGGTTTTGGTCTTTTCATCGAGCGATACAATTTGCCAGTATTGTTCCTCGGTTTTCAGTACAATTTCATCTTTTTTCAGATCATGCTTGTACCTGGAAGCATCTACACCTACCGATGCAAGCTTGTTGCCGTTATAGATCCTTCCACCGGCAAATACAGGCTGTAAAGCATTCACAAAACCCACAGTACCCTTTTTCAACAATGCCAGATCCATTCCCGGGAAATAGGCAAACTGGGAAGGATTCATCAGGGTTGCAGGATTCCCATCCCACACCGGCAGGTTCACTGCATCGATACTGGTTTCGATCACATTTTTATCCATCTCAAACATTAATCCGCCGGCATCAATCTGGGGAAAATAATGCGTAAATGCGGCTTTTTTGACCTGCCTGGCGGCTTTGATCTCGAGTGCGCTATTTCGTATTTCAGTATTGTTTTGCAATGCAAGTTCAATGCTTTGATCAAGTGTTAATATGCCTTGAGAAAAACCCTGAAATGCACACAAGAGCAAAGTTAATGCTATATATAATTTCATATTCTTCATACCGATCAACTCTCCATAACTTTTAATTCATTACGGTGTGCAAGAGAATACAACACCGGAAGCACCAACAGGGACAATACAAGCGCAAAAAGCAGCCCAAAACATATCACAGATCCCAGGGGGCCCCACAAAGGCGAACGACTGATTACCATAGGAACAACACCTACTGCTGCAGCCGCGGCAGTCAAAAAGATGGGGCGCATACGACGCTTTGCGGCTGATATTGCGGCCTGCTCTACCTCCATACCATGCTCAAACCTCAGTTCATCCGCATACGAAAGATATATTATACCATTACGCACCACAATGCCGAATAAACCAATTAATCCGATAAATGCCGTAACGCTAAAAGGATATCCGTTAACCAGAACACCCAATGCCGCACCAAAAAGGCTCAAGGGCATGGTAACCATAATTAGCACAGTTTTTTTGATACTCTTGAACTGAAACAACAGGATTAAAAAGATAATGGCAACGCTAACAGCGAGTGAATAATACAGCGGGGTCATTTCTTCTACCTGCATCTCATGTTCACCGCCATAATGTACAGATATATCATCTGGCAGATTGAGTTTTTCAATCATGGGCTCTATTTGGGCCAAAAGATCAGATGCATAATACCCCCTCATAGGATCAACAGACACGGTCAAGGTCCTTACGCCATTCCGATGAACAATCTCTCCCTCGCTCCAGGTTTGTTCTGCATCTGCCAATTGCCGTACCGGCACCGCAGTTGCCACAAACATGGATGTTACATACATATCCATTATGTCATTAATATCGGATTTAACTTTTTTATCTATCCGGAGGTTGACATCAACAGGGTAATCATCTTCCCAGATTGTAGATACCGGGAAACCCTTGGTGCCAATAAGCAGAGAATAGTCCAAATATGTTTTGGAATATCCCATTCGGCTGGCCTGGTCTGCTTTCAAATTCAATTGAACGGATTGCAACGGTTCTTTATAATTAGTGCGCGCCCATTGTACACCATCCAGTGAACGTATTTGTTCTATCAAAGCATTGCCGGCTTTTTTCAACCCGGTAATATCATGACCGGTCAACCTTACTTCAATGGCAGCATCAGATGTTACCATTTCCAGTTGTTTCCATTTCACATGCGCATTGGGAAAGTAATTTCTATATTTTACCGAATATTCATTCAGAATATCTTCTGTTGCTTTGTTAGACTTGGTAATGACAAGCAATTGTCCATAATGCTTGGCCGGAAACTGGGGAGCATAAAGTGTGTTAAATCGTGGTGAACTGCTTCCAACAAAAGCTGCAACATTTTCAACCCGACTGTCTTTTAACAACAATGCTTCAACTTGCTGAATTACACTGTCTGTTTGCTGAAGTGAACTGCCAACAGGTAAATAAACTTCAACCGCAAACTGATTGCGCTGAAAAGCGGGAAACGGCTTTTGAGGTGTAATTAGCAGCATTACCAAACCAAGCACAAATGACAGAATACCAATTAAAACAATAACCTTTTCATTCCGAAAGGACCTTTCCAAAAGATTATCATAAAATGCCTGCAATCTGTCCAAAAAGGAACGCTTATTCGAATCATTATTGGCCTTAATTCCATGTTTTATAAAAACATAGCTCATCAACGGCACAAGTAAAACCGAAACAATCAAAGATAAAAAAAGTGCAATTGCAATGGTTACCGGTAACGACTTTACAAAATCCCCGGCTAGGCCAGTCATCAACTGAGTCATGGGCAAAAAACATACCACAATAATCAGTGTTGCAAAGAACACGGACCCAAACAGATCACCCACACTTTTTGAAGCAGCGTCGTGTGGAGATACTCCCTGGTCCAATTTTTCCACATAATTATCAATAATCACAATGGCATTATCAACAACCATACCCAGCACAATAATCAGTCCCGCTAACGAAACGGTTTGCAAGCTGATACCAAACATCCACAACATCCCCACGGTCATTAAAACTGATATGGGAATTGCCGACGCCGCAACAAAAGCAACCCGTTTTGGCAACAGTAATACAGTTACCAATATGACCGCAATTATGGCAAGGGCAAATTCTTTTAAAAAGTGCAAAATAGATTCAGACACAAAATGCGGCATATCAGATATAAGGCCAACATTTACATCCGCGGGTACCTGGCTTTTGAATTCATCAATTACTTTATTAACCTTGGCACCATAATGAACGATATTATTGCCGGGCTGCATTTCAAGCGAGATGATTAGACATTTCTTGCCGTTAAACCGGATAAAGGAATCCGGTTCTTTATATTCACGAACAACCTTGGCAATATCCTTAACCCGCACAACCTGACCCGTTGGATCTGAATAAACAATCTGATTGGCAATATCACTTTCTGTATTATATCCTGAAGGGATGTGAATAGGACGGATATATTCTCCATCATCAATTTCACCAGCGTAATTCACCATTCCCTCAGGTCTTAGAGCGGCAAGAACTGTCAGGGGTTTTACTCCATAATAGGCCAGTTTGGCATCATCAATATAGACATTGATCTCTTCTTCCTGCAGGCCAAAATGCTTAACCCGAGATGTTGCCGGTATTGCGCGGACATCGTCTTCAAACGTTTCTATATATTTTTCCAGTTCTTTGTATGTTTTGGTTTCAGATTCAACAGCCAACAGAATGGCTGATGTGTTACCAAAATCTTCATTTGCGGATAATGACATTACCCCGGAAGGCAACTGGCTCTTAAAATCATCCAATCCATTACGGAGTTTTGCCCAGAAAAGCTTGGGTTGTTTTAATTTACGCTGAACTTCAACATATATAACCATAACATTCTCTTTAGAGATGGAAAAGGTCTTTTCTTTGTCAATCTCTTCATACTGGAACAGATAATTCTCAACTTTTTTAGTCAACTGTTCTTCTACCTGGTGAGAAGTTGCACCGGGATAAATACCAATGACCAATCCCTTTCGTACACTGAATTCCGGGAATTCGTCCCTTGGCATATTAAACAAAGCAACTACACCAAAAACAACAGACAAAAAGGTAATAATAATTAACAATTGCTTATAGTCCAGTATAATATCCATTAATGTTTTTTTATTTTTCATTTTATCTAATTCCTGTTCATCAGTTAACAACAACTACTCTGGCGCCATCCATCAACTTTTGGTGTCCTGCAACCACTAGTATTTCACCTGTCGTTAATCCATCGACAATCTCTACACCCTTTCGTGTTAAATTTCGGGTTGTTACCCATTTCCGTTTGGCAATTGTATTGTTTTGCTCAACAGTATAAACAAAGGTCTTGCCGTCTTCGTCTACCAATACTGAATAATTGGGAACAACCACACTTGAAGAATTGTCTGATGTTTCAAGTGTGACATCACAAATCATACCCGGTTTTAGTACGTTATTTTGATTGGCAATGGAAATCTTGACCTTGTAAGCACGTGATAATGGATTCGCTACAACGCCTACTTGCTCTACAACGCCTTCAAAAGTCTGTTTTCCAAGGGCAGCCACGTTTACCAGACATTTCTGATTTCTGGATATATTTACAATTTCATTTTCTGGAACAGAAATGGAAGCATAAACCTTGTTGATTTTAATAATGTTGATTGCTGTTATACCCGGTACAATGGTCATACCCGGTTCAATAGCACGGCTGCCAATATATCCATTAGATGGGGCATACAAGGCACAATCATCCAGATTCTTTTTAGATATTGCACTGGCTGACTTTGCTTGCTGCAGCTTGGTTTCCACATCAATAAACTTGATTTCAGGTAAATTGCCATTATCGTACATGGGCTTTAACCGGGTATAGGCATCTTTTGCCTGATTATAAGTAGCAAGAGCCATTTCATATGCATTGCTCAGCGTTTCTTTGCCAAGTTCAGCTAGCAATTGACCTTTTTTTACATAATCTCCTTCAGAAACCAATACACGCTCTACCCGACCGGTAACCATAAAACTTAGCGGCACAGATTCCGACTCTACAATAGAGCCGCTGTATGCAATGGCTTCATGAATGCTTAACGCCTCAACCGTTTGTACATTAACATTAACGGCATTCTGATTTTGTGTTGCTGCTTTGCCATTTTTGCAACTGTTCATAAATACAACCGTTGATAATAGAATCAGAAACGGTATAATTTTTTTCAACATGTTAATCCCTTTCAGCAATTATTACTGATTATAAATTATAATAAATTTCTATTACTCAACCAGGCAGCATGAAATCATGTTTCCTGGTCGAGTCTTTTTTTTACATATAAAAGTCTTTGCAAAACTGTCACATTTGTCAGGATTGCAAGAACTATAATTACAGATCTTAAAACCAATCCCTGAAAAACCAGTCCCAAAGATATTAATACCAAACGCTCTGCTCGTTGCAATAACCCGGTAGCACAAGATGCACCTACCCCGTCTGCACGAGCTTTAACATAACTCACAATAAAAGAACCGGTAAGCGCAAATGCGAGCCACAATCCCCACACGGGTTCTCCTATACGATAAAAATAAACAGCCAGGCCGGTCATAATAAATGCATCGTTAAATCTGTCTACGGTAGAATCGAGAATAGCTCCAAAAGAACTGGTTTGATTTGTATATTTTGCCACCTGGCCATCAAAAATATCAAACAGTCCCATAAGAATAAAAGCAGTAACTGCCAAACCAAACCGGTTTATAGACACAAATACACCCGCAAGCAATCCAAAAACCAAACTGATTAGGGTAATTGTATTGGGCTTTATTCCAAGACGTGACAACAATGTTGAAACATGCTGCATTTGATCACAAAACCAGTGCTCAAACACATTGGGCAATATCCCATTGGGTGATTCAGACATGTCATACCTCAAAATTCAAGTAAGCTGTTAATTTTTAGACCAAAACGGTTTTTCTAGTTGAAAATACTGAAAAAACCAGTCGAATCCGTTACGCCATTATCTCTTTTCTAAACCTTTATACAAAATGTCAAGCATTGTTTTAATATCACGACTCAAGGTAACGTCTACATTCTCTACAATAAGGGGATACTCGAAACCTTTAAGCGCTATTGTCATTATACGTGCTACCATTGTTGTATCAATAACTTCAAATATATTACATTTAATACCATCATCAAGAATGTCTTTAATGGTCTCCATTTCATTCTCGATGAATTCTTTACGTATCTGATTTATAAATTCATAATGCGTAAAAAACTCGTCTTTAATAGTCGTATAATAATTACCCAGTTCTCTTAAATGAGTCATACGGGTCAAGATGTATTTATACAGCTTTTCCTTCGGCGAGTCTACAGTCAGAATTGCTTGCCTGGTTTTTTGGCGCAGCACCGCAGCTTCTTTATGTATAACAGCAACAAAAATATCTTCTTTACTTTTAAAATAATAATAAAGAGAAGCCTTGCCCATTCTGGCTTCTTTGGCTATTTCATCCATTGTGGTTTTTTGAATTCCATAATGTGCAAATCTTTTTTGTGCAATGGATATTATGTTTTCTTTTTTATCTTCTGCCATCTCGACCTTAATATTTTCGACTAAAACCGTTCTCTGGTCGAAAATATACTAAAAAAATATTCTCTCTTCAAGTATATTTTTCAAAATTTTATTTATATACGGTAAATTCCATAAAAGGTTTCATAAACAGAATAAATATCAGCAGTGCACAAATAAACACTGCTGATATTTTACACTTTACAAGGATGCAAGCAAGTCCGTTGCCTGTTTACGAACATAGGCCCAGTTGTAATTGTTTTCATTGAAATTAACAGCTTGACTACAATACTCTTTGGCTTTATCCGGCTCCCCGTTGGCACGATATACCTGGGCAAGACAGCACAAATTACGGGGATTCCTCAAATTTGCCTGTTCAAGCTCTGTTATTGCATCTTCCAGCCGGTTTTCCTGCATTGCAAGCAATCCCAATAACTGATGCTGGTTCATGAGCTGATTGCTGTTGTTTTTCATTTTAGCTGTCTCTGCATATTGAACAATTTTTTCTTTGGCCTGTTCATAATACCCTTTCATAATATCCACACGTATTTCATTAAAAAGGTATCCCTGAACCAGATTTCCCTTTTGGTTCTGGCCGATCAATTCGGAATGCTGCACGAGCTCATTAGCTTCATAATATTTTCCCAATGCATCGGTATACATGGCCTTTTCAAAATAAAGATCACCCAGAACGTTCAAATCTGCAGCAATATCCAGATCATTATCACCAGCCCTGGATTTGGTCAGTCGAATTTCAGCAAGTTCTATTGCTTTATCCAGATCCTGATTGTCAATACAACACCTGATTTTTGCAAAATCAGCCAGACGTTTTTGTCCCTCATCCGGGGCTTTTTGATACCATGTATCAAAAGTTTCCATTGCCTTTTCAGGTTGCTGCATCAAAATATAGTTTGTACCTATCCCGTTATAGGATATTAAAAAATCGGGATCCATATCAATTGATTTTTGATACGCTTCAACAGACTTTTTAAACTTGCCCTGTTTCAGCAAAATCTCTGCATACGAGTCCCAGGGATTTGCTTCATCGGGTATCAAATCTGTGTATTTTTTTATCATCTCTTCTGCTTGATCGAATTTCTCATTGTAAAGATATGAATACGCCAGCAAATTATAAGCGGGTGCAAAACGAGGATCAATAACAATGGTCTTTTGGAGTTCACTTATCGCTACATCCCAATCCTGTTGATTCGCATAAATAGCACCTCTGTTGAAATGCAACCGTTTATCCTGTGGAAACATGCTTACCAATTGAGCGGCAAGTTTCTTTTCTTTTTGAGTATCGCCATCGAATCCTGCCTGAATATTATCAAGATAGAGTCGTTCACCTTCTGTTACTTTATCACGCAAAGACATGGCTTTATTGAAATGCTTAAAACCAACCATAGTGTTACCGGTTTGAAAGTAACAAAATCCCAGGTTCAGGTGTGCCAGCGCAAAATTTTTATCGATTTCAATTGCCTTTTCATATTCCGGAATAGCATTTTCAAATTTCAGATTATCGCCCAACGATTGGGCCACAAAGTAATGCGTTAATGCTTGCTTTGAAGATGTGGTGACAGGCATTTCTGTTGGTATTTGCGTACAATACACAAACACCAATAAAAACACTGTCAGCATCCAAATCACTTTGTTTAACATGGCATTCTCCTCCCATTTGTTAAACGTTGTTTCGAATTAATGAACGATTTATTACACGAGGAGTACCGAAAGAATAGAAATAATACCAAAGGTGTCAATGTCCCATAGATGTTTCTTAAACATTTTATAAAAAATAAATATTTCAAATGCTTTTTCAATTGAAAAATATAACAAAATGTATTACTTTATGAATATTCATTCAGTCACAGGACAAAATTCATGAAAAACAGCCCCCGAATCATGCTGGTAGAAATGCCAATAAAGATATATGCATACGATATTGACCTCATGGGCATAGTCAGTAATCTAGTATATGTAAGATGGTTTGAGCATCTTCGTTCCGCATTTCTTGATACCTATTTCCCGCTTGAAAACATGCTGCTTGAAAACAGCTCGCCCATTTTAGCAAAAACAGAGATAGAATACAAATATCCCCTTACTATTCAAGAGAAACCCATTGGTACAACCTGGATTATCAATATGAAAAGGTCCCGATGGGAAATGGGATTTGAAATATCTACCGCTGATCGCATCCATTGCACAGGCAAACAAACCGGATATTATTTCAACATGGAAGCACAAAAACCCGCACCCATGCCTGCAATATTGTACAATCAATTCATCAAAGAAAAAACGCTTCTTGAAATAAAGTAGCATATTTGCATTCTCTTGCTTTTCGAAAAACATCACTTGCTTCCTGAAACCTATTGCCAATCTAAACGTTTAATAAAACATTGAGAAAAGTTAATTTATTTTCTTATTAAAAATAAAACATTGAAGGGTTGACATTTATATCTAAAAACTTTATACTTTTATGGAGTAGGACAATAATTGTGCAGATATAAAACTGGTACAAGAATGTTTATAAAGAATCCGTTTTTACATCGGGAAACTGTCAAGGTTAACAACATTAATCTCTTTTATCGTGATACACAGGGTAATAAAGCCCCCATATTGTGTCTTCATGGCAGATGGGGACGTGGTGAGACATGGATTGATCTCATAACCCGATATAAAAAAGAGTATAGAATCATTGCGCCTGATCAGCGGGGTCATGGATTGACCGAGAAACCGGATTCCGGTTACACGGCGAAAGATATGGCCAGAGACGCTTACGAACTGCTCAAACAGTTGAATTGCATGCCAGCGGTAATAATTGGACATTCGATGGGAGCCAGAATTGCGGCATATCTTAGCGCCCATTTTCCTGAAGCAGTAAAAGCCTTGGTCATTATAGATGAAAATGCGGATGGCAGTGGCAGCAGCTTGAATGATGTTAAACCCAAAAATAAAGATCCTCTGGATGACGGCTTGACTACAAACTGGCCTACACCATACCCAACCTATCAGCATGCCATTGAGCACCTCAACAATCTGTTCAGCCGGCAGACCAATATTCAATATTTTTTAGACAGCCTGCATGAAACATCAGATGGGTATGATTATCTTTTTTCCAGAAAAGCGATGAAATCCATTGAAAACGAATATCAGGATTTCTACTCCCTGCTGCATAGCATCGAGTGCCCTGTTTTGTTTGTACGCGCCAAAGACAGTTGGTGCCTGACGGAACAGGCAGCCAGCAAAATGTGGTCGCAAATCAAAAACTGTACATATATTGAAATTGAAAATTCTGACCATATGGTATATGCCGACAATGCGGACCAATTTTATTCACAGTTAGAGTCGTTTCTTGCCACCCTGGATGGATAACGGTGAAAATGTATAGAAAAATCACCCGTCGGTCGTTTCTAAAATCCACACCTGTTATAATTTCACCATACATTGCCTGCTCATCCCCAAAGGCTGTCAAGGCACACCCTTTTTCTTATGGTTGGACCACATGCCTGACCTATGAAACCGGTAACCGTCAATTGGGGTTCAAGTATTTCAGCAATGTATTGAATGAAATGGCCCAACACGGCATGGACCACTTGCTGGTGATGATGGCCAGTCACGGCTATTACGATCCTTTGAACCATGGGCTGGCATGGCCGGCTCAAAACCCCAAACTTTTACCGCAGATTGATACAAATACGGTAAATGCAAATCCTGAAACCGAATTCTTTTCCCAAATCATTGAAAAGGCCCACAAGCTTAATATAAAGGTATTCATTGAGATCAAATATCTGGGTATGATCGGCATGGATGAGGGTTACCCCGGTTGGGGGACAAAGAAAAAACAAAACGGCGATTATGTTTTTACTATCCGGCCTGAGGCCAGTGAATATGAGCGCAAAGCGATTGAAACACTGCAAATCTGTTGTGACAACGCACAATCGCACCAATATATGCGAGACAAAATTACAGATGTACTTACCCGGTATAAAAATCTGGACGGCATTGTGCTGGAACATCCCTCCTATTCCGGCAGAACCTGCTATTGCCAGGACACGCGCAATCGTCTACAACAGGACACCGGCAAAGAAATTGAATCCTTATCAAAAACAGAATTCCAAGAATGGAAATGCCTCCGCATTCGGGATACGCTGATCGATCTGAAAATCCTTGTTAAATCCATCAATCCGAAATTTCAATTTGGCTTTTACACCGGATTTTCACCCAATGATGGAGATGTCAAAGGATATCAGTTGAACCGGGGACATGGCATTGAAACGCTAAAACAGGCAGGGGTTGATTTTGTGATGCCTTATTGCGAAGGCCGTCATGTTGAAAATGAAACCCGCGAGATCCAAAAAGTAATTGAATACCTTGATCCTCTACCCTGCTATGTGCATACAACCATCCGCAGGGACCCGCCGCACAATTACAAACTGCCGCCCAAGGGACCGGACTATATTCACAACATTATTGCCTGGGCTCAGACCTACCAGAAACAAAATCCACGTTTTAAAGGTATGTCTTTTTTTAATGAGGTTAAACTGCCGCCGGAAAACAGGCAGGCGGTCTATGATTCTATCTAACCAGAGTGTTCATTAGCTATTCACGCATTGCTACGGAGTTATGGATGAAAAAGTTTTCTCAATTGTTAATTATATTTTTTTCATTAACAACTATTGTTTTTGCTGCTGACCGCATTGTAAATGTCTATTATTATCCCTGGTATGATATTACACGTCACTGGGGTGAAGGCTATCTCAGAGACCATCTCGTTCCTCAGCAATTACCCATGCTTGGCGAATATTCCAATCGTGACAGTGAGATCATTGAACAACATTTAGAGTGGTCCGATACCTATGGTATAGACAATTGGGTATGCAGCTGGTGGGGACCCGACAGCTGGGAAGATGTAACCATTCTGGACCATATTGTCCCTCAAATGGAAAACCATCAGACAACCTATTGTTTACTGTATGAAGCGGCTGGACTTTTAAACCTCGCTAACGATGCTATTGAATTTGACAACGATCGAACAGAAACATTACGTAATCATTTCGATTACATGGCCAAGAACCATTTCAATAGTCCCTATTATAAAAAAATAGATGGCAGGCCGGTAGTATATATCTATTTGACCCGCACCTTTACAGGTGATTATAAAAACGCATTGCAGCAGGTCCGTGACGACATGAACACCCTGGGTTACAATGTCTATCTTGTCGGTGATGAGGTATATTGGGGAGACGCGAATTATGAGCGGATTTCCACTCTGGATGCTATTACCGCTTACAACATGCACGGTCCGCATGAATACGCGGGCTATCCTCAGGATACTGGATTTATTGAGGATGTTGCAGAAAAATATGAATATTACAGAAATGCCGCTCAAGTTTTAGGTGGGGGTGCCAAATTTATCCCCAAGATCATGCCGGGCTTTAATGACAGGGGTGTACGTTTAGATGTAGACCATTACATTATCCCCAGTCAGGTGCATCCCGATTCCAGCCATACCAGTACCTTTGAGCATTATGCTGATGCAGTTGAACACCTGATTGATCCTGATTTGAATATGATATGCATCACCTCGTTTAACGAATGGCATGAGGATACGCAGATAGAACCGACCCTAATCACTGCATCCACCCAAACAGATGACAGTGAAAATAACGATTATACTCAGAATTTCAGTTATACAGGTTACGGATTGGATTACCTGGAAATCATTCGGGATAAATACACTGACAATAACACCAGCGTCAAGAATGCGGAACAAATCCCATCATCCTTCAAGCTGCTACAAAATTATCCCAACCCCTTTAATCCTTCCACACAAATTTCTTATAAACTGAATACACCGGGGCAGGTCAAACTCACCGTATATGATATTCAGGGACGGGAAATACAACAACTTGTTGATGAATTTCAAAATCCGGGGGTATACAATTACACATTTGATGCAAAACATTTGGCCAGTGGGGTCTATTTTTACCGACTTTATGGCAGCAACCAAACGCTTACAAAAAAGATGATTCTCTTGCAATGAGAAAGAATTCTTATTCGATCCAGTTATAAAACGTTTGGATATGTTTCCACGCTGTTCCTGCCTTTTCATATTCCGCAGCACCTCACGTGCACCAGGAATCGCGGTACAACAAAATGGCCTTGGGCTCATCCTCATTCATGATCACCATTGAAACATATGGAAAAGAATAATAATGAAAAGACGGTACCCAGTGGTTGTGATAGAGCGCGAATTTACGATCAAGGAAACCAACCTTATCCCGCACATACTCCCAAGGCTGCCATTCAGAGTTGTAAAAGCTCTCTGAACCGGAATACTCGGAAATGTAAAAATTAAGTACCTCGGAATAACGATCCGTTAAATAAAGGACTTGCTGACCGGTATCCCGAACCTGTGGGCAGAACGGAGTTATTTCGTCAAGTCCAATGCTGAATATTCAACTGCCGCACCAACCCCGTAATTGCTGGAATTCACCACAATATAAACAATCTCGTTCTGCAACACCAGGTATTCAGATTCAAGATACCCTTCTGATGGCTTGTAGAAATCATAAAACAGTTGATATATTTCCTTGTCCCAATCTGAATTATAATTTGGATGAACTGCTTCTTGCGCATAAACTTTGTTCCAGGTATCACAAAAGGAATTCAACTGGTGTTGGGATTGACTTGTATAAGCCGATCTCAGTAACATATCTTCAGACTTTACTACATACGTGGAATCAATGGGGTGATTGAACGAGATGACAAACTCGTCGGGTTGAAATGGAGATTTTGTAGTTTCACAGAACAACAAAAGCAGAAAAAATACCGGGATTACTTTTTTTCATTTTTCTTCCCCTCATTTAACTTGTATAGTGTATAGAAAATCTGAATACCATGCAAGAGAAATGCACATTGAATTAAAATTCAGTTGCAGCATCTTTTTTCCAAATGCTACCCGATTTTATTCTTGAAATAAAACTATGCATTTACTATTTTGATCAAACCCAACAAGAGGATGTATGATTATGAAAAACAGACGTGACTTTATAAAAACCGTAACTGCCGCGGTCTGTACTGCCCCCTTTGCGGCATGCTCGAAAAAAGAGGTTGATCCGCAAACTGTCAAAGGCGAATACGACCGGATATCCGATTTCTGCAAAAGCCTTGTGCCCATGAACCGGATATTAGAAATGGAAGGCTATTATGTTTGGTGCAATACTCCCATATACGGTCCGGATAACAAGGTGCATGTCTATCTTTCCCGATGGAAAGAGGAATACGGCATGGGCGGCTGGATCCACAAATGCGAGATTGCGCACGCGGTTGCGGATAAACCGGAAGGTCCCTATGAATATGTGAGTACCGTTCTCGCTCCCCGTCCGGGTTATTGGGATGCAACGACCTGTCATAATCCTCACATCCAGCATATTGATGGCAAATATTGCTTGTTCTACATGGGCAATTCAAACGGCAAGACCAACACCAAACGCATTGGACTGGCAACAGCCGACAGCCCCTACGGTCCATGGGAACGCCCGGACAAACCTCTGCTTGAAGCGGGCAAACCCGGGAGCTGGGATGATCACTGTACGACCAATCCGGCTTTTATCAAACATCCCAATGGACAATACTGGCTTTATTACAAATCGTGGAACACTGCCGATTATGAGGCGGCAAAAGGCAAACGCATACGCGGCAACCGTCAATATGGTCTGGCCATTGCGGACAATATATACGGCCCCTATATCAAATACGACAAGAACCCGGTAATCGATTTCTCTTACCTGGGCGAAAACCAACAGCTTGAAGACGCTTATGTGTGGGTGGAAGATAAAAAGATTAAACTCATTGCGCGGGATATGGGATTTTTTGACCATTTTGCGGGATTGTATTTTGAATCGGATGATGGTCTGAAATGGCCGGAACCAGAGATTGCTTTTTTTGGTACGGACCACTATTTTGAGCAGCCTCCCAAACCCAAACACCTGAACCGGTACGGACGACTGGAACGACCACAACTACTTCTCAAAGACGGTAAACCCGATTATCTGTTTACAACATCGCAAGGCGGTAAATATATGACATCAAGCGGGTTTGTATTTAAAATAAAATCCTGATTCAGTATAAATAGTTGATCACTCGGCTACCCGCCAGTTGGCTAATGCCGGGTGGGATTTTTACGGGACGAATGTCCCTATATGATAATCCACGATGCAGAAATCTGCATCGCGATCAGTTCATTTTCCCTCCAAAAATTAAAACTCATACCCCAATAAAATTAAATATGAATGCATCTCTTCATCATCAATATCAGCTTTTCCCACTGTTTGAATTTCATAGAAATCATATATATACCGAAATTCTAACGAAATATGAAAAACTGACAATCCAAATCCTGAATGCAAACTCCAACCATGTTCAAATGATGGGCCACCCTCTAAAATATAATCATAATCATATTCGACATTTGCCCAATCTTCCATTTTGTTAACATTAAAAAGATATTCTTGTCTTTCTGTTTTTGAACCATCGGCAAATCTGGTTGAAAAAGAGGGACCAGTAAAATAATAAAAATTTATCTTTTTACTAAATAAAGGATGACTATTTTTCAACAAAATTGGAAATTCGAAAATACATAAAGAATAATAAATGTTATTCGAGAAAATTCTTCCTGTATAGGTACCACCTAAAATCAAATCATAAATTTCTCCCTTTTTATAGGAACATATTAATTCAAATCTAATATTAAAATTCTTATATATTGACAAATCTTTAAAAGCACCATACATATTTCCTGCTTTTGCCTTTGAATCCATTGATCTGAAGGATGAAAAATTTTTTCCAAATTTAATTCCAAAGTTATTTTTAGCATAAACAGAAGATACAAGCAATAATAAAATAACAAAACAAAGTCGCTTCATTATCAACTCCCTTTATAAATTGATCTTGAATTTAGCATACATCTACGGCGGCCTGAAGGCGTCTCCCCTTGCTTTCATATTGTACCCCACAGTACATGAGCATCTCTTTGCGTATTAGATTATAGTATTCACGTGTAGTACGACCCCGTGAAGCGCTGAATTACAAGTGAGTTCCCTCCTCACTCGTTAAAATTTTCGTATCCAGCACTCTTCTTTTTTACAATAAATAAAAATTTTATCTTTGTCAAGATAAATTATGATAAATAGAAAATTTTTTTACTATATTCCAAAATATTAAAGTTTTTAATAGCCCGGCACATCGGAAGTTCCGGGTTGGAAATATATCAGGGCATTTGTCCTGGTTGCATACAAAGCAATTACGGGACGAATGTCCCTATTTGATAATCCGCGATGCAGAAATCTGCATCGCGATCAGTTCATTTTCCCTCCAAAAATTAAAACTCATACCCCAATAAAATTAAATATGAATGCATCTCTTCATCATCAATATCAGCTTTTCCCACTGTTTGAATTTCATAGAAATCATACATATATCGAAAATCTAACAAAAAGTGATGTACTGATATTGAGAATCCGCCATGAATGCTCAAACCATGCTCAAATGCCGGATTTCCCATTTCCAGAATATAATCATAATCATATTTCACATACGACCAATCATCCATATCGTGAATTTCAAAAAGGAATTCCTGTCTATTAGTTTTTGACATGTAAAATATTCTTGTAGAAAAAGACGGGCCGGCATAAAGGTTAAATCCTATTTTTTTATTTATTTGATAATGGTTTTTTAATAATAATGGGAATTCTATTACTCCTATGGAATAATTTATATTATGTGAAAAAATAGCCCCAGTATATGTTCCACCTAAAATAACATCATTCATTTCTCCTTTTTTAGCAGAATACATCAATTCTAAATTAATTGAAAAATATGTATTTACCGGATTATTTTTATAAAAACATAGTGTTGTTCCCGGTTTTGCTTTTGTTTCAATCGATCTGAACTTTGAAAAATTAGTTCCTATTTTGATTCCATAATTACTATCAGCATATATGGATGATAAAGAGAATAAAATTAAAACAATACAAAGACGTTTCATTATTAACTCCTTTTATAAATTGATCTTGAATTTAGCATACCTCTACGGCGGCCTGAAGGCGTCTCCCCTTGCTTTCATATTGTACCCCACAGTACATGAGCATCTCTTTGCGAATTAGATTACAGTATTCACGTGTAGTACGACCCCGTGAAGCGCTGAATTACAAACGAGTTCCCTCGTCACTCGTTATAATTTATAAATCCAGCACTTTTCCTTTTTAGGATAGATAAATTTTTCGATCTTGTCAAGAGGAATTGTGTTCTTGAGCAATTTTTTGTTATCGGTTATCACTAACCGAGGGGATTGGGACCAGGAGGAGAAAGAGTAAACGGCCCTTGTTCTTTGTTACGTCCCGAGTCAACATGCCGCGATGCAAAAAATCTATGTCGCAATCATAGAAAAAAACAAGATTCATACCAGGCCTTCGATACTTGAATCCATTCACCCTTGGCGAATGGATTCAAACTCAGGCACCGGTTATTGATAATAAAGGGAGGCAGTCCGCTTTCAGCGGACAAACGAAATACATTTCGTTCTACATTGTTTGTGTCACTTTGGTTTGTTTTTAGTCCTATAATCTTTTCATCCTATTAATCTTAATTCAGACGATGCGAAACCAGGTCGAGCCCGTACACGAGAATGAATCGCCAATGCTTCGATACGCTCGTCCGCTTTAACAGACTCGCATTCAGCAACCGGCTTTTAAGCGTGAGGCAGAACGCTGCACTTTTCTCCGTCATGATCGGCAAATTGCCCACGAATCATAGTATGGCTGTTTTTCTTGGTGCCTTGGCGCCTTTGTGTGACCCATAAAAAAATCTCACAAAGGCATTAAGCCACAAAGAAAACATTTTAATCTGCGGTTATTTATAACCCACCTGAGGTGGGTAAACGAAAAAAAATCCGTTCTACAGCTAATCGGGCCTATTTTTTATCCTTTCATCCTTGAATCTTAAAAATCTTAATTCAGACAATTCTCCCGGGATTTTTTTAAATGTATGAAACCCGGGCCACAGGCTCTGGCTACGGACTATTTCTTTTTACCTGACAAGCAAAGCAATGAACAGAACGGTCCAATTTTACTGTTTCAATAATGTTTATAAATTAGTATTTTATAAGAAAACCGGAGATTCTATGAGCTTATCAGAACCGTTAAAAAAACCATATATTTTTGAATTAACAGGTGTTGTACAGCATTACAGTTGGGGCGGCACCCGCTATATCCCCAATTTGATTAACATTGAAAACAATGACCAAAAATCTTTTGCCGAATACTGGCTAGGCGCGCACGACAAGGCCCCTTCAACGGCCTGCGTTCATGACGATCAGGCGTTATTGAATGAACTGATCAACAAATCGCCGGACATGCTGCTTGGCAAAGAAACCCTTGATCGGTTTGGCCCAAGTTTGCCGTATCTGTTCAAAGTATTGGACGCAAGAGACATGCTCTCTATTCAGGTGCACCCCTCAAAGGAACAGGCAGAAGCTGGCTTTGAACGTGAAAACAAGGCAGGCATTGCGCTGAATGCACCAAACCGCAATTACAAAGACGACAACCACAAGCCGGAAGTGCATGTAGCCCTGACCGATTTTTGGATGCTGCACAGCTTTCGCGAAGCCCAGGAGATTGATCATCTTTTAGAAAAGACCGAAGAGTTTGCATCACTGTTGCCCGTTTTTAAAGAGGGTGGCATTGAGGCACTGTATAGTCATATCATGCAGCTGCCCCAAACAGAAGTGGATTCAATCCTGAATCCCATGCTGAGCCGCTTGACACCCAAATATTACAATCGTGAATTGAACAAAGAGAACCCCGATTACTGGGCAGTACAGGCATCAATAAAATTCCCAATTGAAGGCGGTCATCGCGATCGGGGGATATTTTCTCTTTATCTGTTTAATTTGATCCACCTCAAACCCGGGGAAGCCACTTTTCAGGCAGCCGGAGCACCGCACGCCTATCTGCAGGGCACCAATATGGAATTGATGGCAAACTCGGACAATGTGCTGCGCGGGGGATTAACCCCCAAACATGTGGATGTACCGGAACTGCTAAAAACCCTGAATTTTAAAGGCCAACACCCCGATATCATCAGGGGAGAAAATATTTCCAAAGTTGAATCTGTCTACTCTACCCCGGCACCTGATTTTGAACTGTCCCGTGTTTGTATTGATCGTGATAATCGATATAAAAGCCAGGAACAACACGGCGCCGATATATGGATCGTTTTAGAGGGATCAGTAGACGTTTGCGGCAAAACCAATGTGATCAACCGCAAACGGGGCGAGGCGTTTTTCGTTCCCGCTGATATGCCCTATTCCGTAAAAACAGAGTCACCCGCACTGCTCTATAAAGCAACCGTACCCATGAATCAATAACAGGAATGCCCAATGAACATATATGCTATTATTATACTCGCTACAATTATTCTGGATTATGTAATTGATCTGATAACAGACCTGCTCAACCTGAAATCTCTTAGCGGTGAGCTGCCGCAGGAATTTGAGGGCTATTACGACGCGGAAAAGTACCGTAAATCACAGGATTATACCCGTGTCAATACCCGTTTTGGTTTCATAACCGCTACCTTCGGGCTGGTTGTCACCCTGGTATTTTGGTTCGCGGGTGGATTCCAGTATCTGGATTCCATTGTGCGCGCCTGGAACCTGCACGAGATCTTGACCGGTCTGGCCTATATGGGCATTCTTGTAGCGGCGCGTATGATCATCGGGCTGCCGTTCAGCATCTATTCCACATTTGTGATTGAAGAAAAATTCGGATTCAATCAAACCACGGTAAAAACGTTTATTCTGGATATCATCAAAGGTATCTTTCTTGGCATCCTCATTGGGGGGCCACTGCTGGCAGGCGTTTTGGCATTTTTCCAGTACGCCGGCAGTCTGGCCTGGCTGTATTGCTGGATTGTGGTAACTATTTTCACACTCATCATCCAGTACATTGCCCCCACATGGATCATGCCCCTGTTTAACAAATTCAAGCCCATTGAAGACGGCGAGCTCAAAAGCAGTATCATGCAAATGGCAAAAGAGGTAAAGTTCCCGCTCAAAGAAGTAATGATTATGGACGGCTCTAAACGCTCCAGCAAATCCAATGCGTTTTTCACCGGATTCGGCAAGAACAAACGCATCGCCTTGTTCGACACCCTGGTAGAACGACATACCGTTGGCGAGCTGGTGGGTGTGCTTGCGCACGAGATCGGGCATTATAAAAAGAAACACATCCTCAAAGGTATGATTATCAGTATTGCACACTCGGGTGTAATGTTTTTTCTGCTGTCGCTGTTTATTTCACAAAAAGGATTGTTTGACGCGTTTTATATGCAGAATATATCCGTATATGCCGGACTGTTATTCTTTGGGATGCTCTACTCCCCCATTGAAATGATCTTGTCTATTTTCATGCAGATATCCTCACGCAAACACGAGTACGAAGCGGACCGGTTCGCGGTAGAGACCACCAAAGAGGGTGAGACCTTTATCGAAGCTTTGAAAAAGCTGGTGGTGCACAATCTTGGCAACCTGCGTCCGCATCCGGTTTATGTGTTTTTCAACTATTCTCACCCACCGGTGATGGAACGCATTCGGGCCATTCGGGAGATAAAATAATAGCAATACAATACATCACAAACCAAAAGGGGCACGGTTTTGTCAAAATCTTAAAAATATTATTGTTAAAAATTCTAACTTGAAACGGAGCTATTCATGAAATCCAGGTTTTTTTTATTCGGCATTATCACTCTTTGTATTCTTGCATTAACCGGCTGTTCCCCCAAATCAGAAATTAGCCCGCCACCCGGTGTGGTAGTGACCTATTCTCCACCATCTTCCGGGATTTATACCGGTTCTCCCAGCCTGGCAATTCTGCCGGACGGCAGTTATCTGGCCTCGCACGACGAGTATGGACCCAATTCAACTGAACATACTGAAGCTATTACAAGAATCTTCAAATCAACAGACAAGGGTGAAACCTGGAAACAGATTTCTACTATTAAATATCAGTACTGGTCCAATCTGTTTGTGCACAAGGGCGCCCTCTATATTCTGGGTACCCGCAATCAAACGGGTTTTATGTCAATCCGACGTTCTGATGATGGTGGTGTAACATGGACAGAGCCGGTTGACGACAAATCCGGTCTTTTGTACAGTGATAGTAAATATCATTGCGCGCCCATGCCGGTAATCGAACATAACGGCAGACTGTATCGTGCATTTGAAGAGCGCAGAGACCTCAACGGTTGGGGTGAAAGCTTTCTCGCTTTTGTTATATCCGCGCCGGTAGATGCCGATCTGCTTAATGCCGCATCCTGGACCAGTACAGAGCGCATTCCCTTTAATCCTGAATGGCCCGGCAACGGTTATCTTGAAGGCAATGCCGTATTCACACCTGAGGGAAACCTGTTAAACATCCTTCGTCATGATTCAAAAAATGGCGGCTCTGCTACAGTCATCCACATTAACCCGGATGGCTCTTCCCAATTCGATCCTGCTAAAAATATAATTTCCTTTCCCGGCGGCAGTAAAAAATTCGTCATTCGTTTTGATCCGGAATCCGGATATTACTGGTCATTATCCAACTGGATCCAGGAAAAATATCGAACCCCAACCCCTTCTATGGTACGCAATACGCAAACGCTTATTCGTTCAAAAGACCTGCTGAACTGGGAAATCCGCTCTATCATTCTAGAACACCCGGATGTCAAAATTACCGGTTTCCAGTATGTGGATTGGCAATTCGAGGGAAACGACATCATATTCCTGTCGCGCACGGCCTGGGATGACGGCAGGGGCACACCCACCAATTGCCATGATGCCAATTATATAACTTTTCACCGTATCAAAAACTTTAGAACAAAAATGGATTAATAAACCAAGAATAAACAACAAAACATACACCATAAAAGGAATCACGCTCCATGTCAAAACCAAGAATTGTAGCATGGGTATCCATTGTTCTCTGTTCAATATTTATAATAACCGGATGCGCTTCCAAAGATGTTTACACGCCTCCCCCCGGAGTGGTTGTGACCTATTCTGCCCCGTCATCAGGATTATATATGGGCTCTCCCAGTTTGGCGATTCTGCCGGATGGCAGCTATGTGGCCTCGCATGATTTTTTTGGCCCCAATTCCAAGGAAGCGGATGACTCAAAGAGCCGCATTTTCAGATCAACGGACAAGGGTAAAACCTGGAAACTGATTGCCACACTTGAAAAACAGTTCTGGTCTAATTTGTTTGTGCACAAGGGGGCGCTTTATATTCTGGGCACCAATAATCAGCATGGACAAATGATCATCCGGCGTTCGGACGATGGCGGTGCTACCTGGACCGAACCTGTTGATGAGAAATCCGGTCTGCTGCACAATGACGGTCATTATCACTGCGCTCCTATGCCTGTTACCGAACATAACGGCAGATTGTACCGCTCTTTCGAAGAAACCGACAAGTCTAAAAAATGGGGTGAATGTTTTATCTCGTTTACCATGTCCGCACCGGTAGACGCAGACCTGTTGGACGCATCATCCTGGACCGAATCGGAACGTATTCCCTGGAACACGGAATGGCCCGGCGGCGGATTTTTGGAAGGTAATGCTATATTCACCCCTGACGGCGAGCTGGTTAACATTCTGCGTCACGATACCGAAACCGGCGGCACGGCTGCGGTCATCCACATTCAACCGGACGGGAAATCCGAATTTAATCCCCCTGACGACATTATCGAATTCCCCGGTGGATGCAAGAAATTCTCCATACGGTTTGACCCCGAATCCGGATATTACTGGTCCTTATCCAACTGGATACAGGAAAAATACCGCAATCCGAACCCTGAACGTACCCGCAACACCCAGGCACTCATCCGCTCCAAAGACCTGAAAAACTGGGAAATCCGTGCGGTTATTTTAGAGAATCCCAATTTCAAGATCACCGGGTTCCAGTACACCGACTGGCATTTTGAGGGTGACGATATCATCTTTGTATCCCGCACAGCCTGGGATGACGGTAAAGAAACACCCCCCGGTTGTCACGATGCAAACTATATAACCTTTCATCGCATCGAGAATTTCAGGGAAAAGGTAGACTAGATGAAAAAGCTGGTGTTGAGCACACTCTTTTTGGCAGCATTACTGGTATTCTGCAGCCAATCGGAAACCGTGCCGCAAACAGGCGCTAAACCCGCCATGATGTTTGCGGATTCTTCACGAGGTGAGCCCTTTGCCAAAGACCCGGATGTGGCCTGGTACAAAGGACGGTATTTGCTGTACTATACCATGCGCCCATTCAGAGACGGACGCGAAAACGACGGTTATGGTATTGGCATTGCCGAAAGCAAAGACCTGACCCACTGGCAAAAGATTGCAGAGCTCCCGCCCGCGCATGATTATGAGAGCAAGGGTATATGCGCACCCGGTGCCATTGTGCTGAACGACACCCTGCACCTGTTTTACCAGACCTATGGCAATCGTGAAAAAGATGCCATTTGTCACGCATGGTCTGTTGACGGTATCCATTTTACCCGCAATGAGAGCAATCCCATATTCGCTCCGCATGGGGAATGGACCATTGGCCGCGCCATTGATGCGGATGCTTTTGCCTGGCAAGATAAGCTGCTGCTCTATTTTGCCACACGCGACACCTCGTACACCTATCAGATACAGGGCGTGGCAGCGGCCCCGCTTAACTCGGATTATGGCAGGGATACCTGGAAACAGCTCACCGATTATCCCATTTTGGTACCCGAACTGGACTGGGAAAAAACCTGTATTGAAGCGGCAACCGTGTTTGAGCATAATGAAAAATTGTACATGTTTTACGCCGGGGCCTATAACAACCAGCCACAGCAGATCGGTTGTGCAGTGAGCCGGGACGGAATCCAATGGAAACGACTGTCGCAAAGTCCCATACTGCCCAATGGGAATCCGGGGGAATGGAACGCCAGCGAGTCCGGGCATCCCGGGGTGTTTGTGGACCAGGACGGACAGATTTATCTGTTCTTCCAGGGAAACAATGATAACGGCAAAACCTGGTATCTGTCTAAAAAACGCGTCACCTGGAACGGGGACATGCCGGTGCTGGTGGATTGAAAAGGATTACAACCATCCCTCGTTTTTATACCATTCTGCGGTGCGTACAAATCCCTCTGCCAAGGGGATTTTCGGTGCGTAGCCCAGTTCTTTTTTGGCGCGCTGATTTGAGCACAGCCAGTGTTTTTGCTTCATCTCACGGATCTTGTCGGGATTCAACAGCGGAGTTTTACCGGTTATACGAGTGACTGCCAATCCATAAAACGATAGCAGATCCAACACAAACGGGGGTACAAACAACGTAACCGGCTTTTTCCTCAGTGCATGTCCCAACAATCTGCCAATGGCTTTCCATGTGGGCTCGCCATCGCCCGAGATGTAAAAAATCTTTCCGTCCGCTTTTGGGTCCTGCGCGGCAAGCAGCATCCCGTCCAACAGATCATCGATATAAACCATACTTGCGCGTCCATTACCGAAACCCAAAACCGGCAGCAACCCCCGGTTGACCTGCTGAAATATCTGGTACACATCCACATCACGGGGACCATAGACCGATGGCGGCCGGATGATGGTGACCGGAAATGCATCCTTGTAATCCAGAACGGCATTTTCCGCAAGTAATTTAGAGCGCCCATAAGCGGATACCGGTGCAGGCTCGTCAAACTCAGTCCGTGCCTTACCATTGACAGCTGGCCCTCCCGCAGCCTGACTGGAGACAAAAACAAATTTATTAATGTTCGAATGATCCCGACAAGCATTCAACAGGTTTCGGGTACCGGTTGTGTTGGCTTTAATGTAGCCCGCTTCATCCCGGGCTTTGGTCACACCTGCAAGATGAAATACCCAATCCACATCTTTAACAGCCAAATTCAGGCTGGCAGGATCATTCAACTCTCCGTAAACATATTCTACATCAAGACCATTCAGCCATTTCAGATTACTGGTTTTACGCACCAGGCACCTGACAGTATGCCCCTGCTGAATTAAATGTTCTACCAGAAATGAGCCAATAAATCCATTGCTTCCGGTTACCAGCGCTATCAAAACTTCCTCCTTGAATTTATAAATTAAGGTAAGCATTCAACAAATTTTTCTCAAGAACATTTAATTCTCCTGATTTCAAATTCAGAGTAATTTCTTGACAAAATGTAGGCGAATTCCTATATTAGCAAAGATCACCTATCTGAATGTACAACATTATCAACACTTGTTTTTGTAATCAAATTTAATATAGATAGAACGGTAAGGAGAATAAGATTGGCAGACCTGTTTAGCAAGTGTTCAGGAGGAGTTGCGGCAAGAGCGCGACAGGCATTGCAGGATGGCTGGTATCCCTATTTCAAAGCAATAGAAACCGGGGCCGACACAGAAGTCCGTATCAACGGACAAAAAATGATCATGATTGGCTCCAACAATTACTTGGGTCTCACCCAGGATGAGCGGGTAAAACAGGCAGCAAAAGACGCTATTGACAAATATGGCTCAGGTTGTACCGGTTCTCGATTCTTGAACGGTACGCTCGATATTCATGAAGAGCTTGAAGACAAACTGGCTGAATTTATGAATATGGAAGCCTCGCTGCTGTTTTCAACCGGATTTCAAACCAACCAGGGCACCATTTCTACAATTGTGGGACGAAAAGATCTGATAGTTGGCGACAATGAAAACCACGCCAGCATCGTTGATGGTACGCGTCTCTCATTCGGCAAGGCATTGCATTACCGCCATAACGATATGGAAGATCTGGATCGTGTCTTAACACTCAATAACAATAACGATCACGGCACACTCGTTGTAACGGATGGTGTTTTTAGCATGGGTGGGGATATTGTGAACCTGCCTGAATTGGTTAAAATTGCACAAAAACATAATGCACGTATAATGGTGGATGATGCCCACTCTATTGGTATACTGGGAAACAATGGCCGCGGTACCGCATCTCATTTCGGATTGGAAAAAGAAGTAGATCTGGTAATGGGAACATTCAGCAAAACTTTTGCAAGCATTGGTGGATTCATAGCAGGTGCGGAAGATGTAATCCATTTCATCAAACACAATTCACGTGCACTAATATTTTCCGCCAGCCCACCGCCTGCAGCAGTTGCAACTGTACTTAAATGTCTCGAAATCATGCAACAGGAACCGGAACGCATTGACAAGCTTTGGAACAATTATCGTAAAATGAAAAAAGGCTATGAGGATCTAGGTTTCAATACCGGAAACACAGAAACTCCTATCATACCCATTATTATTGGAAAAGATGACAAAACTTTTATGTTCTGGAAAATGTTGTTTGAAGCGGGCGTTTTTGTAAATCCGGTGATAAGTCCTGCAGTACCACCCGGAATGTCTTTACTGCGTACCAGTTACATGGCAACCCACTCTGAGGAAGAATTGGACCAGGTCCTTGAAATCTTTGGAATCGTGGGAAAGAAATTAGGCATTATCTAAAAAAAGGCTGCTTTTTCAAGCAGCCTTTTTTGATTATCAGTATCAATCAGTCCAGCCAATAAAGCATTCGGCCGCAATTTTCACAGGTAAACAGATCGCTCTCTTCTCTACCTTTTGCGCCTATAGATGTAGGTTGTCTGAGGAAACAACCCAGGCAGATATCATTTTTTACCGGAACGATGGCGCGTTTCAATTTAGCGCGTAATCTTTCGTATCTGAATAACAAGGGCTTTTTAATCTTGGATGCCATTTCTTCGCGGGCTTTGGCAAGTTCAGTATTGCCGGTAATGGAAAAGCCGAGTTTTTCAACTTCATTGGCTTCTTCAATCATCAAATCAATATCTTGCAGGGTTATCAAGGCTTCTAATTCTTTGTTCATGTTTCTTATTCTCCACTGATTATAGAAATAAAATCGGTAAAAGATTCAACACCGGCAAACTTTTTACGGTTTGCATCATCTTTTAACAAGGTAACCAGCGATCCCAGTGCGGGCAAATATTTGTTTTCCTCGTCCAAAGGTGGTGCAATAATCATAAAGAACAAACTCACCGGTTTTTTATCTATTGCATCAAAATCCATGCCTTTTTGTACTTTACCAAAGGCAATAAATACATCTGTTGCTGCTGTTGTTCTGCCATGGGGTATTGCAACACCGTTACCAATGCCAGTACTGCCAAGAGTCTCCCGTTGACGAAGCATTTCCATAACAATTTGTTTATTTTTAACTATTTTTTCCTGCACAAACAATTCGAGCAATTCGGCAAGAGCATCTTCCTTGGTTTCTGCTTTCATATCGGGTATAAACAAATTCTCGTTAAACAGTTGTGCAAATTCTGATTGTAACATCTATTCCTCCTCAGAGTCTTTTTTAGACTCTTTGTCTTGCTTTATTTGATTAATATATTGAAGAATTTCAGGTTTTATAGAATCTTCTTTTATGTCAAATTGCAAAAGCATTTCTGCAATGATTTCAATTTTTTGGTTGGGCTGATCATCTTTTTTCAAAATAATTAAATTCTGATCATAAAACAGGCAAGAGCCGCTTTTAAAATCACCTTTTTCATTTCGAATTTCTATGCCCAAATCTCCGGCAAGCGTTTCCAGAGCTTTCAGCACATCTTCATTTGACATGCCCTTTATTACAGATACTTTTCGCTTCCGTTTTGCCTTAAGTGTTCGGTTACCCATTTGACATCCTGTGATCGTTCTCTATTACATATCAACAAGGCATCATCAGAATCCACAATAATCAAATCCTTAACGCCAATAACACTCACCTGACGGCCTGTTGATTCTATTAATGTATTACTCACATCTTTGAGAACCGCTTCTCCTTTAACCACATTGCCGTTCTCATCTTTATCAGAAATATTATAAACCTCTTCCCAACTGCCTACATCGCTCCAGCCAAAGTCAGCTTCCAGAACAACCACCTGGCTGGCATGTTCCAGCACTCCATAATCGATGGATTGCCCCAGCAGCTTGCTGTACTCTTCATTTGTAACTTTTTCTTCCTGTGGATTGCCCAGGTTTGCATTGATCCGCTCAAGTGCCTGCCATAAATCGGGCATAAATTCTTCAAATGCATCCAGAATGGTATTTACATTCCAGATAAAAATACCACTGTTCCACAAGAACTCTTTTGTTTCATAGAATTTATCGGCTGTCTCTCTGTCCGGTTTTTCCGCAAAAGTGCGTACATGATAGGCCCCACCGGTACTGTTGAATGTGTCACCCTTTTGTATATACCCGTAACTGGTTGCCGGATACCGGGGCTCAATTCCCAATGTAACCAAAGACAAAGGATTTTCACGAACAATCTTTACACCCTTGGCAATAATCTCTGAAAAACGATCTGTCTCCGTTATCAGATGATCTGCGGGAGTAACTACCATAATGGCGTTCGGATTTTTCTTTCTGATATGCAGCGCAGACAAGGCAATACAGGGAGCGGTATTTCTACCAACCGGTTCTCTGATTAAATTTTCCTGATTTATCCAGGGAAGTTGCTCGCGGATGAGAGGAGTTTGAAAATCAGTAGATACTACCATCACATCATCAGCGTCCACACATTTTAAAAATCGGTTGGCTGTCATTTGCAGCATTGACTGGTCGCCAAACAGACTGAGAAACTGTTTTGGAAACAACCTTCTACTTTTGGGCCAAAACCGGGTGCCGGCACCGCCGGCCATCACTAAAACCTTAGTATCTTCCATAATTCGCTCTTTCACGTTCCAAGTATTAATATAAAAGAAAAAATAATAAATAAAAGAATAATATATTCTGCATACCAATATTTGAATAATATTTCAGAAAATATCAAAAAAAAACGATGTTAAACATATTTATAACAGGTTTAACATCGTTTCAATCTTGATTATTTGATATCGGTAATCGATAATATATACTGCCTAAGCGAGGTGCGGAGACACTTTATCTACCAGTTGATTTTTAGCTACAGCACCAATTACTTGTTCTACTACTTCTCCATCTTTGAACAATAACAAAGTGGGTATACTACGGATTCCATATTTCATTGCCACTTGTTTATGTGTGTCCACATCCATTTTGGCAACTTTTAACTGTCCTTCATATTCACCTGCAAGTTCTTCTACAACCGGGGCAATCATTTTACAAGGGCCGCACCAAACTGCCCAAAAATCGACCAATACAGGAACATCCGAAGAGATCACTTCCTGTTCAAAAGAATCATCAGTTACTTCAATTGGTTTACCCATTTAATAAATCTCCTATTCAATATTAGCAATCATTACTATTTTCAACTTTTCCAACACCAAAACATGGGTAGTTTATTTCATCAGTTTAAAACATTTTAACTATATAATAATATAACATCATACCAGATGCTGCAATTTTCAATCCAATCCCCAGAATGGTACCCACAAAAACACCAAAACCCGCTTTTAATGCATGGTCGCTCTCTTTTCCGGATAATAATTCGCCGGTAAATGCGCCAATAAAGGTACCCAAAATCATACCCCAGGGTGGGAAAAATATTAGTCCCACCAACAAACCGATTATTGATAACCACAAACCCAGTTTTGAAGCTCCATATTTTTTTGCTCCCCAAACCGGGGCTATATTGTCAAACACAGAAACAAATACAGTGACAATTGCCCAAAAAATTAAAAATTTGGGACTGTAAATCTGCCAATCATTTACAAAAGAGATCAACAATAGTGCCGCGTAACTAAGTGGCGGCCCCGGCACGATTGGCAGAATACATCCTGCCAAACCAATGATAGAGATCAATAGACCCAATATGATCAATACAATATCCATTACGCATCCCCGTTTTTCCAGGATTCAAAACGATTTTCAATAAACTCGATAGTTTTGGCATGTTGCTCTTTGCCATTGCCTTCAATGCTCATGGGCTCACCGAATTCAATATATATCTCTTTTTCAGGATAAATTCCACCAAAATCTTTCAACTTTTTACCCTGACCCCAGGCATCTGTTTTTAACGCTACTGGAATAACCGGTACACCGGCACGTTTGGCAAGCTTTAAACCAATAGTATTAAAGGTTTCGGGATCAAAAGATTTGGTACGTGTACGCTGTGGAAAGATAAATACAGATGATCCACTATCCAGTCTTGCCTGCCCATCATTCATTACAATTGACAAATCTTCGCGGGGATTCTCTCTGCCCACAACTACGGGATTCACACTCATCATAACATGTCTGAAAACCGGATAAGTAGCCAGACTCTTTTTGATTACAAAACTCATGTTTCGATAGGGAGTAATGATAGATGATAACGCAAAGGTTTCTAACACACTCATATGATTTGCGGTAAAGACACAGGGAGTAGACAGGCCTTTAATATGGTCCAACCCCGTTATATGTAATTTACACCCCACACTTTCCAATGCTTGTATTGTTGAATAACTGGATTTTGCCCATTCCTCAACCGTGTATTTGCCTTTTTTAGCAATTGAACTGGCTTTGAAAACAACATTTACAATTTTCACATAAAACACAAATGTGGGAAACAATTTAGCAAACCATCCGGTTTTCCCCTCGGGTGTGTGGTACTCTCCATTTTGAACATCAAGAAATTGCGGGGCAGTATTCATGTATTTTCCTTTGTAATTACGTTCTTTATATAAACTAAAAAATTGCGTATCTTTTTACTTAAATGCAAGTAGAATTTTATTTTTTCATACATTTCAAACAGATACAATTCCGGGAGGTATTATGCAAAAAGTGAAATGGGGAATTTTAGGGACTGGCAATATTGCAAAAAAATTCGCGGAATGCATGAAATATGTAGATAACGCAGAATTATGGGGTGTAGGCTCACGGTTCCAGGAATCCGCAGACAATTTTATGAATGATCTCAACATACCCAAACGGTATTCCAGCTACCAGGCATTGATTGACGATCCGGATGTTCAAATCATCTATATTTCTACACTTAACCACCTGCACTATGAGAACACCCTCGCCTGCCTGAATGCTGGTAAAGCCGTATTGTGTGAAAAGCCTTTTACCATCAACGCGCGGGAAGCTAAAGAATTGATTGCGCTTGCCAGATCAAAAAACATCTTTTTGATGCAGGGTTTATGGTCCAGATATTTTCCCGTTTATGTACAGGTACGTGAATGGCTGCAAAAAGGCACCATTGGAGAGGTAGAAATGCTTACCGTGTCGCACGGATTTAGAGGAGATTTTAACCCCAACAGCCGGTTGTTTAATCCTGAATATGGCGGCGGCGCCCTATTAGATGTGGGTATCTATACCCACTCGCTTGCGTCAATGGTATTGGGGCCTGTAAAATCGGTTCAGGCCAAAGCAGACATTGGCCCATCCGGTGTGGATGAGCTTCTTGCTACCATTCTTCACCACGAGAATGGCGGCATCTCTGTTCTGCAATCGTCATTCCGCACAAATATGATCAACCAGGCAATCATTATGGGATCCAAAGGATACATCCGCATTGCCCCCGCATACTGGCGCCCCAGAAAAGTCTATCTTTGCCTGAACAGCGAAGAAGAACAGGAATTCAACATGCAGATTGATTCGCATGGCTTCCAGTTTGAAGCACAGGCAGCACAAGACTGTATGCTTGCGGGTAAATTAGAAAGCGACATTATGCCCAACGATGAAACATTAGCACTCATGGAACTGTTAGATACTATACGTGGAAAAATCGGATTGACATATCCGATGGAATAGGTACAGAAAAATCTCCCGGAGGTCCTGGACCTCTGGGAGATGATAAGCGCTGTTTATCAATTACAAAATCAAAAACTCTTTTATCCGGAGGTTTTATGCGAAATGTAAATTGGGGTATCATTGGTACCGGAAATATTGCTCATCAGTTTGCTAAAGGACTACAACATGCCAATGGTGCAGTCTTGCTGGGTGTAGGTTCCAGGTCACAGCAATCGGCTGATGGTTTTGCCAATGAATATGATATTCCCCGGAGTTATTCCACATATCAGCAGCTCATAGACGATCCGGAAATCGATATCATTTACATATCCACACCCAACAACCTGCATTACGAAAATACCAAAACCTGTTTGAACGCCGGTAAAGCGGTACTGTGCGAAAAACCTTTTACCATTAATCTTGAACAAGCCAAAGAACTGGTACAACTTGCAAGGGACAAGAATCTTTTCTTGATGGAAGCCTTGTGGTCACGATTCTTTCCCGCGTATAAACAAATGCAGGATTGGTTAAAAGCCGGTACTATCGGGAATGTGGAAATGTTGTCCGCCAATTTTGGATTTTACGCGGATTATAAAGCTGATAGCCGGTTATATGATCCCGAGCTGGGCGGCGGCTCGCTTTTGGATGTGGGCATTTACACCCTTGCACTGGCTTTACATGTATTGGGTTCCGTCAAAAGCATTCTGGCACAGGCTGACCTGAGCAGCACTGGTGTGGATGAAAATCTGGCCGTTATTCTGCAGCACCAAAACGGAGGCACCTCTGTGCTGCAATCGTCATTTCGCACCAACCTGGTGAACCACGCGGCCATCAATGGTACCAAGGGGTACATACGTATTCCGGATCCCTTTTGGCAGCCGGATACACTTTATCTGTGCATGAACGAGCAGCATGAAGAAAAATTTGAATTCCCCTTTCAAAGCGAGGGCTATCAGTTCGAAGCAGAAGCGGCGCAGCAATGCCTGCTTAAAGGGAAAATCGAAAGCGAAATTGTACCGCACAAGGATACACTCGAGATCATGGAACTGATGGATACCATCCGTAATGATATCGGGTTAAAGTATCCGATGGAGTGAGTCTGTTGTAATGATTCAAAAATTCACATAATTATATTTGATTTAAAAAGGTTTTTTAATACATTTATTTTGAATATAATGGGAGTATAGAAATATGACCCGCTCTGAAATTCTCAAAATTTTAAAAAAATATAAAAAAGATAATTCAAAAAAGTATGGAATTAACAATCTAGGGCTTTTTGGTTCTTATGCCAGAAATTTAGCAGATAATAAAAGTGATATCGATATAATGATTGAAACCCGGGAACCCGACATGTATCAATTGGTCCATATCAAAGAAGAACTGGAAACATTATTTAACAAATCTGTGGATATTGTACGAATCAGAGAAAATATGAATCCCTATTTGAAAAAAAGAATAGATAAAGATGGCCAGTATGTATGATAAAACGCTAGTCTGTGATATTCTGAATCAAATATTTGATGCTACTTAAAAAGTGAGTCAACGTTTCGAGCCAATAAAAACAGTATCTGATTTTACAGACTCTTCTATGGGTATGGAAAAACTGGATTCAATTTGCATGTTACTAATAGCGATTGGTGAAAGTTTAAAAAACATTGATAAAATAACAGACGAAACGCTATTAAAACAATTTCCTGAAATTGATTGGAAAAGCGCCAAAGGGCTGAGAGATATAATATCGCATCATTACTTTGATATCGATGCAGAAGAAATTTTCTGGGTTTGCGACAAACACATTCCACCGCTTGCAAAAACAATTGAAAAAATAATAGCGAATTTAAATTGTAGCCGGTTGCCTGTGCAATAATTACGAATAATACCAAATCACGGCAAAAACTCGGGGCAATAATGATAGATATTGAGAAATCAAGATTCATTTTAGGCAAAGAGTCATCTGAATATCTGCAGATTCTTGTATATAATTTTACCTATCCCAATTCCACTGATATTTCAGATGGCAACTGGTTAAATACAAGAATCAAGATTAAAGTTGGTGGTTTTACTGCCGATTACGAAGCACTGCTAAGCAATGTGGATTTCTTTTATTTTAAAAATGATTTGGAAAAATTATATACTCAACTTGATGGAACCGCAAAATTTAGTTGTATTGAGGAATATTTGCAAATAAAAATCAAAGGTGATGGATTAGGTCACTTTACAGCCGATTGTATTGCTGTTGACAAACCTGGTTACGGACATGAATTAAAGTTTAGAATAGAATTTGACCAAACGGAAATTCAAAGCATGATTAACAAAATAGATAATTTACTGAGTAAGTTCCCAATCAAAGAGATTGAACAAATAGAAAAAAATTGATCTTGTCTGCAACATGAATTATTCCCCTGGAATTCAACAGGTCTCCCCCCTCCACAATCCTTTGCACCTCAGTGTTATTAATAATAAGCCGACCTCAAGTGCCGGGTACAAGCTCACCACTACCTATAAACAAAAAAAGCCCGTCCACCAACCGGCAGACGGGCTGTAAAAAATATTAAATTCTATCAGTCTTTTCTTGAGAATGCTTCGTCAAATACGCCTGAAGGAACGGAATATATAAAGTTTT
Organism: bacterium; assembly: GCA_963693055.1. Lineage (GTDB taxonomy): Bacteria > Zhuqueibacterota > Zhuqueibacteria > Residuimicrobiales > Krinioviventaceae. Next base: position 130,897 of record OY843751.1, on the reverse strand, counting down.
TCATATATTCGCAGGCATCTTTGGCGCCAAATTCACGATCCATGCCGGCATCTTCCCATTCAACAGAATAAGGACCAGCATAGCCAATCTGGTTCAGCTTGCGGGTAAGGGCTTCAAAATCAACATCGCCGCGACCTACAGAAACAAATTCCCATCCGCGTCCGGGTTGACCAAAATTCAAATGAGAGCCCAAAATACCATTTCTGCCATCAAGATTTACAACACAGTCTTTCATGTGGCAGTGATAAATGCGGTCTTTGAATTCTTCCAAAAAGACAACGGGGTCAATTCCCTGCCATACCAAATGACTGGGATCAAAGTTGAATCCAAATGATTTACGATGGTTAATCGCTTCCAACGCTTTATGTGTGGTTACAATATCATAAGCAATTTCGGTGGGGTGTACTTCAAGAGCAAAATTTACACCGTTTTCTTCAAACACATCCAAAATCGGATTAAACATTTTTGCAAAAAATTCATAACCTTTTTCAACATCTGCCCAATCGTTAGGCGGAAATGAATACAACAGATGCCAGATAGAAGAACCGGTAAAACCGTTAACAACGTCAACACCCAGGTTCTTTGCAGCCTTGGCAGCAGCTTTCATAGAATCTACGCCAAACTGACGTTTCTTTTCAGCGTCGCCCGCGCAATCGGCAGGTGCAAAGCCATCTGAACGGCTGTCATTATTGAGATCACAAATCAACTGACCTGCCAAATGGTTACTGATTGCCCAAACATTGAGTCCATATTTTTTCAAAGTCGCGCGTTTTTCATCACAGTAGGCTTTATCTTCAGCACCTTTGAATACATCAAAATGGTCACCCCAGCAGGCTAATTCCAAACCTTCATAACCAAATTCTTTAGCTTTTTGACAGACAGTTTCAAACGGCAAGTCTGCCCATTGACCGGTACATAAAGTAATAGGATTGTTCATATTTTCACTCCCTTGTAGATTGCTGTCAATTATTTAACCATTTTTACCCATTTTTGATCACTGTTGCTGCTGTTCACAACAGTTTCAATAAAACACATACCTTCCAGACCGTCATCAACATTGGGGAAATCCAGTTCCAGTGCGGTTGGCTTGCGGCCTTCCATTTGTGCTCGCATGGTATCGGTACAGTTGAGATAGAGATTCGAAAACGCTTCAATAAACGCTTCCGGGTGTCCCGCGGGAATTCTGCTGGCCCGTTTTGCAGCATCGCAGAGATAATCGTTACCACGACGTAAGATCTGAACCGGTTGTCCCTGCTGGTAAAAATACAGATAATTGGGATTTTCCTGGTACCAGCGAATGCCGCCTTTGGTACCAAAAACGCGGATGTTTAAATCATTTTCCATACCTGTACTGATCTGTGAAGAGTGCAACACACCTTTGGCGCCGTTGTTATAACGCAGTAAAATGTTAACATCATCATCCAAAACACGTCCTTTAACAAAAGAAGTCAGATCCGCGCAGAGTTCTTCAATTTTCAGACCGGAGATATAAGCCGCCAGATTTTCAGCATGTGTAGCAATATCACCCAAACAACCACCGGCACCAGCCTGTTTAGGGTCTGTTCTCCATTCGGCTTGTTTTGAACCGGCTTCTTCTACTTTGGTCAGCAGCCAGTCTTGCGGATACTCTACAACGATTTTCTGGATTTCGCCCAGTTGACCGCTGTCAACCATATATTTTGCTTGCTTTACCATGGGGTAGCCGGTATAGTTGTGCTGCAAAGAAAAAACTTTGCCAGTCTTTTCAACAACGGCTTTTAACTCTTTGGCTTCTGCAACATCCATTGTCATGGGTTTTTCACAAACCACATGAAAACCAGCTTCTAAAAATGCTTTGGCAATGGGAAAATGCCAGTTATTAGGAGTAGTAACGGATACAAAATCAATACGTTCACTTTCCGGCAATGCCAGCTCGCTTTTGATCATATCTTCATAGTTACCATAAGCACGACTAGGATCAATATTCTGCTCAACACCAGTTTCTTTGGATTTTGCAGGATCAATATCAAACGCACCGGCAACCAATTCATTGCGGCCGTCAATACGTGCAGCTTTACGATGGACTTCGCCAATAAAGGCACCGGGGCCACCGCCAACCATTCCCATACGAAGCTTACGGACAGCGGCTGAGCTTTCTTTACCCTCTATCATTTTTCCTCCTTGATAATGTTATATGATTATTGAAAAATTTATTCTATTAAAATGTGGCAAGTCAAATAATATAGTAGCTGTTGTTTGAATTTTCAAGTACTTTGTTTTCAAAAAATTGGAACATCTATGATATTGTGTTTTTTTAATCACTTCCACCCAATCTATTTTTTTCAACATTTCGTCAATAGGTTATATTTCTATCAATAGATTTTGTTTCAAACTTTTTTTCAGATTTCTGTTGAGCAGTATAATATAGTCTCCCCAAGCCTCAAAGTCAATTTTTTTATTTTTAACTAATAGTAACTAAAAAAATTACTCATTTTAAAATCACTCTATCTTTTTCAAGGTCTACGAATAAAGAAAATTTTTAATGGATCTGCGCCCGGAAAAAGTGACCTAAAATCAATAAAAATACTTGACTAAATTGAAAAAATGATGTAATTTTTATCGAATTAGTAATGTGCACCAAATCTCCTTGTTACGTTTTGCTGTATGGACACCTTGTATTCCGTCAAAGCAATACACAAAGCACATAATTTTTTAAAACGTACACCAACATTTATGTGTTAGCAGGGTATAACGGGTGTACGAGCGTTGTACACATTTTGAAAGGATCTCCACATGGAAAGAGGTAAGGTAAAATGGTTTAATTCCTCAAAGGGTTTCGGATTCATAACAAAAGAATCTGGTGAAGACATTTTTGTTCACTATTCAGGTATTAATGGTGATGGTTTTCGTTCTTTACAAGAAGGGGATTCTGTAGAATTCGAAATTGAGACTACAGACAAGGGACCTCAAGCGGCTAACGTAACGGTGGCACAATAAAAAAAATTTGATATCGAAAAATTTGGCCCTGGCAATTGCCAGGGCTTTTTAGTTTATAAATAGTTTAGATCGTATTTAATCCACATTTGTTTTTTCTCACCCGGTTCCACGATTAACAAGTTTGATTCTTTTTTATATCCATTTGCATACAGATTGTGCGCGTCTGGTGAACAGGTTTGGTTTTCCATACAAAAACAATCCGGCGGCTGTGAATAAATAACCATATGCGTAAACTCGTCAGACGCTTCCATGGTAAAACGGATGCCGGCATCACGGGCTTCCCACCAGCATACATCACCCTCGCCAAATCCCCAAAACACATCATCCAGTGGCAGGATGTTTAAAGGCTGTTCTGAACGGATATCTGGCGAAAACTGGTCCATACTTTCCATTTCGCCTGTGGGCATTAATCCATCTAACAACATATGCTTTTGAGCGGGAGCACTCAGAAAAGTGTTTTCCTTGGTTCCCGGGATATTGAAAAACGGATGCAGAGCAAAACCAAAAGGCATGGGACGCTTATCAAAATTTTCAACACTAATGGTTATGAAAAGTCCTGATGCATTCAACAGGTATTTTTGTGAAATACGGTGATGAAACGGCCAGAGGAAATACAAAGCTTCACCCGGTTCAAAATCCAGATAAGTTTCTAACTCCGCACCCCGATGTGATGACTTGGGTTTTTTGAAATACCATTGAATATTATGAACAAATCCATGTATAAAATGTTCATTCCAGTTGGGAGTAAATTTAAAAATCTCGTTATTAAACGTAAACTGGCTGTCTTTCATTCGTCCCGGTGAAGGATACAATACCGGTGTTCCAAAATTACGACTCTTGAGTTCTTTCATCTCGGGTGCTTGAAACAATGCTTCGTGGTCACCCAGCTTAAAGGAAAACAAATTTGAACCCGCTTTGGGCACAATGCCAACACTTTTGCACAATTCAGGGTATTTAACAACATGCTCTAAAAATACAACATCCCAACCCGATGCTTTATCAAAAGCCATTTCACTGGTAAACTTTTCAACGGGGGCCATTTCTAACTCCAAAATTTATTCTTTACGTTTCTGATATGCATCTGCAAGTTCCATAAATATCTCTAGATCACTATCCAGATTGTTTTGAGTGCCATCAAAATAAAACACCCTGATGGGATAATCATCCAAATTTCTGCCAAGTTTTGGGTACACACTTTCGGTAATGATACCATTCATACAGGTAAACGGACTAATATCAATAACTCCGGCAGCACCTTTTTCATGATACCAGATAGTCCTCCCCACACTCATCACCATCTCTCCATGTGACCCATCACGAGGCAAATAGGGCTCACTACGGTTCAACAATTCCAAAACATGGTGGGGTTCTTCATATCCCACAAAATCCTTTTTTACCAGTTTCAGCAACGGATTCTCATCCCAATGCATAACCTGCTGGCGCAGGCGGCATTTCAGCATGTCCATGGAAAAACGCTTGCCTTGTCTCTCCAAGCGGACACGCTCTTCGTCATTGGTGTACCATACCCATTCCGAAACATCAGACATCCAGGCTTCACCACCAAGGGATTCTATTTTTTTTATAATATAATCATTACTAAAATCATTCAAACGACAAAAGATCTCGCCGACAATACCTATTAAAACTTTTTTTTGAGATTTATCAACCTTGATCTTTCTAAACTGGTCCCGGCTTTGTTTCAAAGCATCCAGAATGGCATTTGCACGAACCCGCAGACTGACATCCTGCAGAGCTACGGCATTACAGACACGATCAAGTGATTCATCAAACACCTTGTCTGTTGTTCCGGGTTCTAATTCATAAGGACGTGTTTTTAACTGGAGTTTGCGCAAAATATCAGAACAAACAACAGCCATCCACGCGGTTCGCAAAAATCCGGCACTTCCGGTTTGAATATCGTTATAACCGCTGTAACTGGTTGGGGCAAAGATCAAAACATCTTCAGCGCGCTCTTTGAACACCCTACGTGCCAAAGGCAGGTAATGCCCATAACGGCAGGGTCCGTTCGACGTTGGCAGTAAAAAAGCGGTTTTGTCTGGATCATATTCTGGTAATTGCGTTACTTTGAGGAAATTTCCCAATGTAATAGCTTCGGGAAGGCACTCGTCGCCAGACAAATATTGGCGTGCAAGTTCCAATGTATGCATATCGCTTTCAGGAGAAGGCTTTGCATCTACTCCCAGCGACTTGAATGCGGCCGCCATACAACGCGAACCAACATATGACATTTGTGGTATATATAATGTACGGTCTTTTAAAGATTTCGACATATTTTAAACTTTCCGGGACTCTAACGTATTCTTGATAGATGCATTTGGATGAGATAACAACCCTTTGCTGGTCAAAAAGGCTTCGCAACGTGTCATAATTCCGGCATCGTTACTGTGATCATCAAACTGTAATGTCAAATAGGGTGCTCCTAAACTGTCACCCACAAAATGTTTAATATAAGAATCGGGGCCACATTTAAAATTGGTAATATAAATAGCAGAAAAGCCTGCTTGCTGACCAGTAAACGTGGCTGCCTGCATGATCTTGCGACCATAATTCCAAAACATGTTTTCATGGTACTCGTGTATATCTATATTTTCAAAGGGCAAAAACTCCATGGGAATAATGTTCATCCCATACTGATCACGCAATTTGTCCGGTACATTCAAGTTGATTCCTGAATCAAATAAATTATAAGGACGGCCCAATAGCACTACGGCTTTGTGGCCTTGCAATGAGGATAAAACAGAACGCCCGATCTGCTTTATCTGTTTTTCAAAGCTGGATTGGGCAGCAAATGCAAGATCAACCGCCTTGTCGCTGTTTTTAACCGATGCACCCAGTTTTTTAGCAAATGGGTGCATGGTCCTTTTTATATAATCCATCCCTTTTCGATATCGAATAACCGGTATGAGCATTTTGTCTATTATTCTCTGGTCATAAATCGTAGACTTTATCACATAGGGAACGGTTTGTTCCCACGGGCAATACCAGGATTCTTTTTCCGGGAACTCTGTTTGAGCATTCACAATATTGGGAGACAGGATATAATCCACATCTTTATCCAGCAGATCCATAAAATGCCCATGCGCGGCAATGATAGGAAAACAGGGATCAGCAATAGCAAGTTCCCGCCCTTGCTTGACAATACTTTTGTGAGTAATGTCAGACAACACAAGTTCAGCTCCCAGATAAGCAAAATAGGTACGCCAAAAAGGAAACTGATCGTAATAATACATGGTCCGGGGCACGCCTATTCGTACACCCAAACCATCCGGGCCCGGCATGTCTTGCAGCAGCAAATCATTATATGTTTTTATCAAATCCGGAATAACCGGTTTTTGTTCAAACTTTACTTTTTTTCTAAATCGATCAGAGCACTTGTCTCCCCAGTAGGTTTTTTCGCCTTCAACGGTACATTCCTGCACATCGCACTGGTTTGAGCATGCTTTACAGCGGATGTTGCGCACCTTGAAATCTACTTTTGAAAGATCAAATCCTCTGAACCGGGAAGGGCCTGGTTGAGATTGCATTTTTTCTTTTGCCAAAAGCGCGGCACCTACCGCACCCACAACACCATTAAAGGGAGGTATGGTAATCTTTTTATCCAAAACCGTAGCAAAAGCTGCAGAAACCGCCTTGTTGTATGCGGTACCGCCTTGAAAGAAAATATGATCACCAATTTTTCGGTCTCTTACCACCCGATTCAAATAATTATATACCACCGCAAAAGAAAGCCCCGCACAAATATCATTTTTAGGAATTCCCTGCTGTAGAAACGCGGTTACATCTTTTTCCATAAAAACAGTACAGCGCTCTCCCATTTTAATCGGAGATTCCGAGCTCATGGCAAGATCCGCAAACTCTTCTTTAATGGAAATACCCATTTTAGAAGCTTGTTCCTCCAGAAAGGAACCTGTACCCGCAGCGCATGCTTCATTCATGGTAAAATCTACAACAATATCATCCTGAATGGAGATAAACTTGGAATCCTGGCCGCCAATCTCAAAAATAGTATCTACTTTTTCCTGACCCAGAATTTTCGCAATGGTCACGGCTCCGGTTTTATGTGCTGTAATTTCATCATTAACTGCGTCTGCACCGGTCAACTCTCCAATCAGCTCACGTCCTGACCCGGTAGTTCCCACACCCAAAATCTCAACACGTTTGCCCCATTTTTTATCCCAAAGCGCCAATTCCCGCAAGACCACCTCAATGGGTTTTCCCTCGGTTCGGGTATAAACGGAATCCAATACCTGGCTGTCTTTATCCAACAATACTAAGTTTGTACTGACAGACCCAATATCCAAACCCAAATAAGCGGCAATGGACTGGCTGTTCTCTTCGCTGGTAAAACCTGCATCATGGTTTATGTTAACCATTGCTGAATCAAGCTTTCGGGTTCGGGGCAGCAAATTGAGGTTGATATACGATCCAAAAAGTGAATCTATTTGATCGCTTTTAATCTCTGTGGATTGCTCAAGCAATGCGCAGCCCAGTGCGGCAACATGCATGGGAAAATCGGGCACAACCAGTTCATCCAGTTTAAAAATATCATGCATTGCCTGCACAACACCCCGGTTTGCGGCAAGTCCGCCAACAAACACCACACCCGGCTCAAGGGCTTTACCACGCATTACCGTGCCTTTATAATTTCGAACAACCGCCTCACACAAGCCCTTAAATATAGCCGCGGGCGAAAAACCCCTTTGCTGCGCATGTATCATGTCTGACTTGGCAAACACAGAGCATCTTCCCGCAATATTGGCAGTTGCGTCTGCTGTCATTACCAGATCGCCAATCTCGGTTATGGGAATACCCAAACGTTCTGCCTGCTGATCAATAAACGATCCCGTACCGGCGGCACAATCTCCATTACGCTCATAATCCAAAATTGTCACTTTATCAGTATCTTTATCACAAACAACGCGCAGGTAGCGGGACTTGTCGCCACCAATTTCAATAATTGTGCTTACATTAGGTTCGAAAAAAGATGTGCCTTTGCCAATACATTTAAATTCGTTCACATAGGGAGCTTTTAATATATCTGATACCAGTTTTCCCTGAGAGCCGGTAATACTTAGCTCTAAAGAAAAGTCTTTAAAAAATGATAATGCAGACAATGCCTGCCTGGCAGATTTAACAACATCTCCATATGTACGGATGGGGTCAGCAAACCATATTCCATGAGGTATATCATTTAAAACTATTGAATTTGTATGTTTTTGAAAATTTTCAGAAAAAGCATGCTCTTCTCCTTTGGGCGCCAACACAACCAATTTTGCGCTGATGGCGCCAATATCTAATCCTGCTCGTATTTTCATTTCTTCCATATCGATCATTTATTTTATTTAAATAGTAAACAAATTAATAAACAATCTTGAATCTATCAAGAAGAATTACCGCAGCATTTGTTAATAATTGTAACCTAAATCAGATCAATATCCAAAAAAGGATTCGGAAAGAATATTCTCTTTTTCCACACCCAGGTTGTTCAGAGTTCCGGTCAATTCCTGAACCATTTGTGGAGGACCACACAGATAAAAGACGTTATCATTGATGCTATCAATCATTTTTTTCAAATAATCATAATCAACTTTTACTTTTTCGCCATCCCATGTATCATCATTTGTCATAATTGAATTATATATAAACGCACTGTTTTCAATATCGTTGAAAAACGAATGAAACGCTGCCGTATTCTGTTTTTTATTAGAATAAATCAGTCTGATTGGCTTGTCAAACGCATTATTTTCCAATAATTCTGTAATCATGCTCTTGAATGGTGTTATACCAATTCCCCCTGCAATAAATACAGAGGGTTTATCAGTATTATATACCATATTTCCCATAGGACCCATAAATTCAAGTTCGGTATCCGGAGAGAGATCTATAATAGTTTTTTTGAATCCGCTATCACTCAAACGGGTAGCAATACGAAGAACCGAATCCGCAGGTGACGACACAATGGTAAAGGTCCTGCGCGGCCCTTTTTTATCATCATACATCAATTGCGGTAATTTTATATTAATATGCTGACCCGCCTGAAAATCAAATGATTCTGGACGCTTGAAATTCAATTCTATAGTATTTTCAGCAATCATTGTAGTAGAAATCAAAGATGTAGCATAGCTGTTCATAATATTCTCAAAAAAATTTAAACCAAAACAAAATCAATAATTCGCTCATTCCTTTCAACATGGCTAACACGGATTGTGACCTTGTCACCCAGCTTGTATGACTTGCCAGAGGCCCTGCCAACAAATTTATATTTTTTCTCATCCAGAACGTAATAATCGTCCATGGTTTTAACATGTACCAATCCATCAACCAACAGTTCCGGAATTTCAACAAAAAAGCCAAAAGGCAACAAGCGTGTAATAAAACCGGAAAACTCGGAACCCAAATGCCGCTCCATAAACTCGGTTTGCTTGAGTTTGACAGAAGCCCGTTCTGCCTCAACTGCCTGAACCTCTCTATCAGAACACATTACACATAATCGCTGTAATTCTTTTTGATTGATAAACGGCTCCTGTCTGACCGTGTAGCGTTTCAAAAGGCGATGCACCAACAAGTCCGGATATCTTCGAATGGGTGATGTGAAATGCGTATAAAAAGAATATGCAAGACCAAAATGACCTACATTCTTGGTGCTATATTGCGCTTTCATCATGGATCGGATCAGACTGTCCTGCAAAATCACTGCGGACTGGTTCTTTTTAAACATCTCTGACAGTTTTTGAAAAAACTGTGGTGTAATTTTTTTAGGAGGTTTTGTATTGTATCCAAAAGCTTTGATCAAATTGATCAATTCTGTTATCTTTTCTTCGCTGGGAACGTCATGAATTCTGTAAACAAATGGAAGCGCATTCCCAGTTTCCTGCTTGACCTTATCACCTACAAAGCTTGCAACGGTTTCATTGGCAAGCAGCATAAACTCTTCAATTAAACGGTGTGCGTCCAATCGTTCACGACGACGAATACTAGTAGGGTGACCCTGCTCATCCAAATCAATATAGATTTCCAGGCTGTCAAAATCAACTCCGCCACGTTTATCACGTTTTACAAGCAGCTTTTTATAGACAGCATGCATATCTTTCAATACCGGTGCCAGGTCACTTTCCAGCTTGCCATCCATAATATGCTGAGCCTGCTGATAAGTTAGACGCTTGTGACTGTGAATAACAGATTCTTTGATCTCAAAGGAAACCATATCGGCATTGGGCCGAAGCTCCATCATAACACTGTAACACAGACGATCTTTACCCTCTACAAGGCTGCAAAGATGATTCGAGATTCGCTCTGGCAGCATGGGTATAACACGGTCTACCAGGTATACCGACGTACCCCGTTCCAAAGCTTCACGATCCAGATCGCTATTAGAATGCACATAATAGCTTACATCAGCAATATGCACACCCAGGAGCATATTACCGTTATCAAGACGTTTCAAAGAAATTGCATCATCAAAATCTTTGGCATCTTCCGGATCAATGGTAAACACGATTTCATTACGCAGATCCAGGCGGCGTTCCAGTTCTTTGGCTGGAATATCATCCGGTATTTTCTCAGCATCTGCCATAATCTTGTCCGGAAAGGTTTCGGAAAGATTGTAATGATGAACCAGCGATAAAATATCAACGCCAGCCTTGTCCGGTGGTCCCAAAATTTCTACAATTTTACCGGCAGGATTAAGTTGGTGATGTTCCCAATCGGCTATTGTGACCACCACTTTTTCACCATCATTGGCGCCTTGTTCCTCACCATGGGCAATAACAATATCACGGTTAAATTTCAGATCATCGGGAACAACATAGCTGTAGTACTTGCCCTGTATAAACGTACCCACAATTTTATTATGTACACGTTCTACAACTTTGAGTATCATTCCTTCCGGACTTTTACCCCGCGATGTAGCAAAAAGCCTGACCTGCACAACATCATTGTGCAGCGCCAGGCTCATATTCTTTTGGCTTATAAAAATATCTTCACCATCTTCGCGGCTTACAAAACCATATCCCTGAGAATTTACATGTAGTTTTCCAACTATTTCCGCATTGGTCGATGCCAGAGCAAACTTGTTCTTTTTAAGCTTGATCAGTTGACCGTCGCGAACCAGCTGACGCAAAGCATCGCGTAACTGCATGTATTTATGTTTGGGTATGTTTAATTTTCTTGAAATATCTTTGGTTTTGTACATACCCGAGGGATTAGATTTAAAAAAATCTAGAATGTTTTTTTGCAATATAACCTGCTTATCTCCTGAAGCGAGTATTTGTTTTTACTTCTTCAAGGTATTTAGTCCAGGCAGATTCAGGATATTTTTCAATAAAATATTCTTCAACAGGTCCTTCGTTCAAAACTGTTCCATCAACCAGCTTGTAATCTGTAAATGCTGGTTTAACGACATATTTTGTTTGACCTGTACTGCCACTCATTTTATCTAATTTAAATACAGTATGCTGCAATGATTGAATTCTGCCTTTGGGTTCAAAAGGAAAATATTGTGCAGTAAACTGAACGGGAGACTCGGCATTTTCAACACGGTATGGATCTGTTGATAAACGCAGACGATTGGTAACAGTAATAGCGCGACTGGGGCGACCAATAATACCACGAACACCCTTGATTGCATACTCACCCATGGGTACATCTGCAAGAGCAAAGTATCCTTTTTCATCAGATTTGGTCCAGATACCCAGTTCTTTACCATCATTTGTCTTGCCCACAATTGCCACTTCCAAACCACCGTATGTGACACCTGTTTCGTCAGAATAGTAATCATCTTCAACGATAATTTGACCAATAACCAGCATGGTATTTTCAGAAGTAGGTTCTTTGAATACCCCCAAAGTAGAGGCGCAACCCAGACCCAGCATCATGGCCGCAATAACCAGTAAAAGCGTTACTCTTTTCATTTTTCACTCCCTGAATTAAAATTCAAAATCACTGTCAGTAAATTCAACTGCAGAATAATTTGACAATTTTTCTTTAAATAAATTCATAATTTCTGTTAATCTCTGTTTTGTTTTGGCTTCAAAGCGCAGAACCAGTGTAGGCTCAGTATTCGATGCCCGAACCAGTCCCCAGCCATCACCAAATTCAACACGCGCGCCATCAATGTCGATGGTTTCATACGCTTTACTGAACTCCTTAACAAGGCCTTTAACAACATCAAACTTGGCTTCATCCGAACATTCTACACGAATTTCAGGAGTTGATTCAAAAGACGGAATTTCTGCAACAAGTTCAGAAAATGTTTTATCAGAGTTTGTAAGAATCTCCAACAACCGGCCTGAGGCATAAATACCATCATCAAACCCATAAAAATCATCAGCAAAAAATATATGACCAGACAATTCACCCGCAAAAGGTGCTTTGGTTTCTTTCATTTTTGCTTTCATGATGGAATGCCCGGTTTGCCACATGAGGGGTTTGCCGCCATGTTTTTTTATCATTTCAGGAACAGCTTGAGAACATTTCACATCAAAAATTATTTGTGAATTGGGTTTGCGTTTTAATACATCAATGCTGAACAATGTTAAAAGTGTATCAGCATAAATCAAATTTCCTTTTTCATCAACAGCGCCAACCCGGTCAGAATCACCATCATAGGCCAGACCTACATCTGCACCTTCCTTAACTACCAAATCACAAAGATCTTTCATATATTTGGGCACAGCAGGATCAGGCAAGTGATTGGGGAAATTGCCATCAGGTTCACAATACAGAGGAATCACTTCCATACCCAGGTCTTTCCATAAATCCGGTGCAATAGGTCCGGCAGTTGCATTACCAGCATCGATAACAATCTTGAGTGACTTTTTAAAATTAAATTTAGATTTTAGCATCTTTAGATAATCCGGCATCACATCTACCTGAGAAATATTGCCGGGTTCTGCAGTTACAAAATCCTCTTCAAGAATTATACGTTTTATTTCCTGAATATCCTCACCAAAAACACTTCCAATCCCTTCACACATTTTAAAACCATTATAAGCAATAGGATTATGGCTTCCGGTAATCATTACACCACCATCACTATTCAAATGTACGATAGAAAAGTAAAGTGTAGGCGTTGTTACCTGTCCAATTTCAACAACATCCAGTCCGGTTGAGGTAACACCCTGAATATACAGATCTGCTAAATGCGGAGAAGAAACGCGCAGATCATAACCCACATTCACTGTCTTGAGACCACGTCTACTCATTAATGTACCATAGCCTTTTCCTAGATTTAATACCACATCATCAGGCAGATGGGTTTCAACAATACCTCGAATATCATATTGCCGAAAAATACTGACGTTCATGAAAATGATCTCCTTTATTTTATCAATTCAATGATTCGGTCTTTATCAGCCAAATCTTTATGTACATGGCACTCTGAAAATCCATGAGAGCCATACAAATCGACTAAAATTTTAGCTTGTGTCTCTCCGATCTCAAAAAAGAGTGTGCCCTTTTCTTTTAACAGGCTTTTTGAAATTTCTAAAAATTGTTTGTAAAAATCAAGCCCTTCCTCACCGGCTATCAGAGCAATTTCCGGCTCAAAATGCTTAATTTCAGGTGGCAAAGTATCAAATTCGGTGCGAGACACATATGGCGGATTTGAAACTATAACATCAAAATACAGATTATATTCCACAGGCCAGGTCTTTAAAGCATCGTGATGTAAAAACGTAACCCTGTCTGCAACATCCAGCAATTCCGCGTTTTCTTTGGCAATTGCAATAGCGTCCTGAGAAATATCAGTCGTTACAATTGTTAAATCCGGTGCCATACTTGCCAAAGACAAAGGGATATTACCGGAACCGGTCCCCACATCCAATACTGAACAGGGAGAATCATACTGCCCTGTTAATTCAAGCACTTTATCTACAAGTAATTCAGTTTCAGGTCGGGGAACCAACACACCGGGCCCCACTTTGAAAGGCAGCCCCATAAACTCGGTTTCCCCCAGAACATATTGCAGCGGCTCATGGGCCGTTCGTCTTTTTAATAGTATTTTGAAATTCGCCAGTTCTTCAGGCGTTAAGGGACGGTCAAAGTTCAAATACAGATCAACCCGCTTAAAACCCAGCACATGGGCCAGCATCATTTCCACATTCAGACGACTATTCTCAAACTTTTTTTCTTCAAGATACTGGGTAGTCCAGTTTAACAACTCGAGAACAGTCCAACGTTTTTTTTTCGGGTCAGTTGTGGACACGGAATCAATCCAGATGTTTTAATTTCTCGGTTCGTTCAGCAATTTTCAACTGCTCAATCACTTCACTCAAATCACCCTGCAGAATTTCTTCAAGACGATACAATGTCAAGCCAATACGGTGGTCTGTAACCCGTCCTTGAGGAAAATTATAAGTTCTGATCTTTGCGCTGCGGTCACCGGTACTTACCATGGAACGACGTTCCTGGCTGAGTTTATCCTGTTCTTCCTGCAAGGCTTTTTCATACAATCTTGAACGCAAAACCTTGAGAGCTTTGGCGCGGTTCTTATGCTGAGACTTTTCATCCTGACAGGTCACAACCATACCGGTGGGTATATGTGTAATTCGAACAGCAGAATCCGTTGTATTTACACTTTGGCCGCCAGGACCAGAAGATCTGTAAACATCAATACGCAAATCATTGGCAGCAATTTGAACATCTATTTCCTCAGCTTCAGGCAACACGGCAACTGTTGCGGCAGACGTATGAATACGCCCACTGGTTTCGGTATCCGGCACACGCTGAACCCGATGCACACCCGCTTCATATTTCATAAAGCCGTAAACATCCTGTCCGCTGAGAGAAAAAATGATTTCACGAAAACCACCAATACCTTGTGGATTCGAGTTCATGATGTCAATCTTCCATTTACTCCGCTCAGCGTATTTCTGGTACATTCTGTACAGATCACCAGCAAAAAGACCCGCCTCATCTCCACCGGTACCCGCCCTGATTTCAATCACGGCATTACGGGCATCCTGTGGGTCTTTGGGAATGAGCATAATACGGAGCTGTTCTTCAAGCGCAGTCTTTGATTCTTCCAGATCTGCCAATTCAGCTTCTGCAAGTTCCCGCATTTCATCATCAGATTCTTGCAGCAGTTCTTTGGCACCGTCTATATCTTCAATTATTTTTTTGTAATTTTTGTATTCTCGGACAATGGGAGCAAGGTCACTTTCTTCCTTTGCCACTTTGCGGTAAATATTGGGGTTACTGGCAACCTCCGGGTCACCCATTCTTTGTTCCAACTCGGAATACCGGTCTACAAGATTTTCTAATTTGTCTAACACATATTATTCCATATAATTAAACCAAAAAAAAAAAAAAACGGAATAATACCCGTGCAAAACAGGTATAATATTCCGTTTTTTTCAAGTGAATATATTTACTTGGCCGCTTGCTGCTTGTTGTAATTTCCATATTTTTTACGGAATTTATCAACTCGTCCTGCGGTATCAACCAATTTTTGCTTGCCAGTAAAAAATGGATGACACTCGGAACAAATTTCCACCTGTATATCACCTACGGTAGAACGAGTTTGAAATTTATTTCCACATGCACAAGAGACCGTACATATTTCGTATTCGGGATGTATTTCTGGTTTCAAAACTAACCTCCTGGTCAACAAAACGCTAAAATTCTTTTTACAGAAGATAAATTTATGTAAAAAAAATCAAAAAAGCAAGGAAAAATCTTACATACTCATTGAATCAAGGAAAATTTTATTCGCTTTTGTTCCCTGCATTTTACCCAGCATAAATTCCATCGCCTCCACCGGTGTCAATTCAGCCAGTAATTTACGAAGGATCCAAACACGGTTCAGTTCTTTATCAGGCAGCAACAATTCTTCTTTACGTGTACTTGAACGGTTCACATCAATTGCCGGGAAGATACGACGATCAGACAAACGACGATCCAGTACAAGTTCCATGTTACCGGTACCTTTAAATTCTTCAAAGATCACTTCATCCATACGGCTACCAGTATCGATCAATGCTGTAGCAATAATGGTCAAACTTCCACCTTCTTCAATGTTACGTGCAGCACCAAAGAAGCGTTTCGGTCTATGCAGTGCGTTGGCGTCAACACCACCTGAAAGGATCTTACCACTATGAGGTACAACCGCATTGTGCGCACGGGCCAAACGGGTAATACTGTCAAGCAGAATAACAACATCCTGACCATATTCAATGAGACGTTTTGATTTTTCAAGCACCATGTCTGCAACCTGAACATGTCGTTCAGCTGGCTCATCAAATGTTGAACTGACCACCTCAGCGTTTACTGAACGTTCCATGTCGGTTACTTCTTCAGGACGTTCATCAATCAGCAATACAATCAGTTTAACTTCGGGATGATTTTTTGAAATGGCGTTGGCAATTTTCTGCAAAAGGATGGTTTTACCGGTTTTGGGCTGAGCTACAATAAGACCACGCTGTCCCTTACCAATTGGCGTAAGCAGATTCATGATACGCATTGAATACTCGCGGGGAGTGGATTCAAGATCAATCCGCTCTTCCGGATACAGTGGTGTAAGATTGTCGAACAGGATCTTTGATTTAGCCTCTTCAGGATTCTCAAAGTTGATAGCTTCAACTTTGAGCAAAGCAAAAAATCGCTCGTTTTCTTTTGGGGGCCGTATTTGTCCGGAAATTGTGTCACCGGTTCTCATTCCAAAACGTTTGATCTGAGACGGTGATACATATATATCATCCGGACCGGGCAGATAATTGAATCCCGGAGAACGCAAAAAGCCGTATCCATCAGGTAAAACTTCTAACACACCTTCGCCAAAAATCAAACCTTCTTTTTTGGTTTGTTCTTCCAAAATTTTAAAGATCAGCTCGGCCTTTTTCAAACCAGTAATGCCTGATACACCAAGCTCCTGGGCCATTTGTGTCAATTCAGCAATCTTTAACACTTTGAGTTCAGCAATGTCCATGAATCTCCTCTTAATTTATTTGGTTCTAAACATTAATTTCAATTATTCCTGATTTGAATTTATATAATGGCAAGTTTTTTATCAGATCAGACAAACAGTTGTCCCCTGTTTATATGCCGATACATTCCCTGTAAAAAATCAGGATGCTTTTTATTTTTATTAATTGTACTACCAGAGTAGAATTATTTTTTTGGTTATGTAATTTCAAAATATTTAATATCTTGTAAACAGCGTCACTCTAATTGACAAACCTGTTTGTTCCACATGCATTCTTTGAGTTCGTTATAATCAAAATACCAATCTAATTCAGGCTATTCTTAATGACCCCTAATTTCACTCTTTTTTTTTCAATATCAATATTCAGCAAAATGTCAATTAACTTAACCATGTAGCAAAAAGGAGAATTATCTGGAGTGTTAATATCCATGAGGTAATGAAGATTACAGCTAAAATTATAAAATTTTTTTCAGCTTGTCAAGTTATTTATTAATTTTAATACTTTTCCTGCTACATAATGCGATCCGGTTATGCAATACATCCTTTCCGCATTATGGTCAGAGAATATTAGCTGCAATGCTTTTTCGATAGATAAAACCTCCACAGGTATTTTATATAACATCAGTTTTTCAACAATCATTTCACTTTTTATCGCTCTTTTCGAATCTGGCGGAACAATATAAACCTGATCCGCTGTTCCCACCAGTGTCTTGCAAATTCCATCAACATCCTTGTCTGCCAACAAACCCATTACAAACACTTTGGTCAATTGTGAATACACCTCATTCACAACCTGAACCAATTCAAAAAACGCGCTTGTATTATGGGCCACATCAAGAATTACCGGAGGATCTTTTCTGAGCAATTGAAATCGGCCGCTCCAGCCTGCTGTTTGCAGACCGGATACAAGCTGAATGTCGGTAATTTTAACAAAGAATTCACAGATTTGAAATGAAGCGGCTACAATACCTGCATTGCGCGCAAATTGGGGTCCAGGAAATGGTATTTGCAAATGAATCGCTTTATTTTCAGTATTTCGTATTGCAAACTTTGTTCCATTTTCTGCAACCACAACAGATTCTATTGAATAAACTTTATTTGCGCGGTACATTTTGCTGTTTTTCTGCTTACAAATCGCTTGAATAACCTGTTCAGCTTTGCGGGGCAACTCTCCAATGATGCAAGGAACATTCTTTTTAATGATGCCTGCTTTTACCTCTGCAATTTCCTCAACGCTGTTTCCTAAAAAAACAGTATGCTCTAAATCAATGCTGGTAATAACTGACAACAATGGCGTCACAACATTTGTTGCATCATCTCTGCCGCCCAGGCCTGTTTCCAATACAACCACATCGACCTGGCTTTGAGCAAAATACATAAAAGCCAACGCTGTCAAAGATTCAAAAAACGTGGTTCCAGCCGCCTCTATGTGGGGACGCATGGCGTTAACCAGAGATAAAAAATCATCACAGGATATCATTTCGCCATTGATTCGTATCGTTTCCCGCACATCTATTAAATGCGGCGAGGTAAAAAGTCCGGTTTTATAACCCGCCTGTCGCAAAACAGACTCGTACATGGATGCAGTGGTACTTTTACCATTTGTACCTGCTATATGAACAAATGTTGTTTTTTTGTGTGGATTATTCAGCAGCTCTAACAAATTCTCAATCCGCTCAAGGCCCAGCTGCCAGCCAGAGCTTTGCAGATCCTGCATATATTGTAATGCCTGCTGATAATCGATGTCCATTTGCCTCTCAATCCACCCGGTATGGTGAATTCCAATAAAATCGCGTTAAGCCGTTATCGGTACCAAACCAGATATAATCACCATCCAGGTATAGAGACAGAACCAGATCAGAGGGCAGCCCATCTTCCATAGTATATTGTACCCAATATTGACGTTCACGGTCAAATTTTAACACACCCTCATCAGTTGCCACCCAAACCGCTTTTTTATCGGCAGCAATGCGGTTGATGTTTCCACGTGTCTGATACAACCGGGCCGGAGGATCAAGCCAGTCATTTTTATCTACATCAAATGCTGAAATACCTTCGTCCGTACCGAACCAGACCTGGTTTTCAAAAACAGATACCGCGTATGTTGCCCGATCTGCCGGTCCTACCGCTCCCGAATAAAATCCGCCTGAGTCAGATATAGTATCATGTACATATATTCCAAACTCTGTGGCAAGCCACAAGAGATTATATTGCTGCTCAATATCATAAATGACCAAGTTGCGCAATGCGGGATAATTAAGATGGGTTAGCTTGTCGTTATAATACCCGGAACTGTTCCGGCTCAAGTAAGACACACCCTCATCAGTTGCCACCCAGACATGGTCTTCATCGGTAATAACATCATGAACGTAATTATCTACCAGATTGTCAGACGAATTTAACGTACGCCAATTATCACGATCCCGATTATGACGAATGAGCCCGTTTTCGGTACCAAACCAGACAAAATCCCTATCACTGGCAATAGAAGTCACTTGCGCATTATCAAAACCGGTAAACAAATATTCTTCATAAAATGTAGATTCCTGCGCTTTCGGGTCAAAACGGGTAACAGCATTTCGTTCTTCCTGAATGCCGCCCAACCAAAACGAATCCTGATCCCGATAGATGGCATCAACATTCTGATCCCAAAGTCCATAATTCAGCATTTCAAGGCGCTGTGTTAAAACATCTCCTTTACCGGCACCAAGACCCCAGGTACCCAGCCAGACTTTATTCCAACGGTCAAACGCCCAGGCCGTTATGGGGTACTCTCTAAACTGCAAATCTTTGATCAACAAATCTTTTTCATTAAAAAAGTAGCCATTATCCATAAACATGTAATTCAGTTTGGTGCGTTTGTTTTCATGCAGCCATTGCCACTCTATATTATTTTGGTTTGTAAAGTTGTCAAAATTTTGCACATTATCGGATTCTTTAAAAAACGCCAGCATGGTATTGTTGGTTACATAAATATTGCGGTCTGGGGTCATAATATATACATTGTGATTGCCAAAACCCAAAGCTATTGCTTTTTGATCAAAATCGACCGGCATTTCATCATAAAAAGTATTAAACCAGCGATGCGTTGCCGGTTCCATGTAGCTGATTCCGGTTTCTCTTACACACCATAAAAAACCCGTTGAAAGATCCAATGCGGTTATAAATATATTCTGATCAGCCAATCCATTGCTGATGGTATAGGGAGTTTCCCACTTTTCGCTGAAATAATTATAACGGGTTATGCCCCCGGTTGTTGAAAAATAAACATACTGCTCACCTACAGACACATGACGAACAAACCGTGTTGAAGAATAGGTAATCCAATCACCCTCCTCGTAATGTCGATTGGTCTCACGTATTCGATACGAAGCAAATGCTACAGATGAAATACTCATCATGAACAACAAACACAAAATCAGTAATTTTTGCAGCCTATGCAATTTCATTCCCTACCCCTAATCTTTGATTCCATACTTTTTCAACTTTTTGTGTAAATTGGCCCGATCAGTATCCAAAACCTTGGCAATCTTGCTCACATTTCCCTTGTATTTTGAATGAGCGTCCATCAGTACACGTTTTTCAAAATCCATCATTTGCTGCTTTAATGAAAGCTTTAATGAAACATTTTTGATTTCAATCTCTTTTTCCCGAACGGATATGTCTCCCAGGGCTGTTTGAATATCGGCTGCTTCAATAATATCCGACGGATTCATGATTGCTAAACGCTCAATGGTATTCCTGAGTTCCCGTATATTGCCCGGCCAGGGATATAACATCAATTCTGCAATAGCAGATGGACTGATCTCTTTATCTTTTTTACCATTCCTGACCGAATAGATCCGCATAAAATGCTTTGCCAAAATAGGTATATCCTGCACCCTGTCTTTTAATGGAGGCACGGTGATGGGCACCACATTCAGACGAAAGTACAAATCTTCCCGAAATCGTTCCTGTTCAATCTCTTTCAAAAGATCCTTATTGGTTGCGGAAATAATGCGCACATTGAACTTAATGGGCCTTGTTCCACCCAGCCTAAAAAACTCATTTTCCTGCAAAACCCGAAGCAGTTTTACCTGGGTTTCAAGAGGCATGTCACCCACTTCATCCAATAGCAGCGTTCCGCCTTCAGCAGATTCAATTAATCCAATCTTTTGGCGTGCAGCGCCTGTAAATGCGCCCTTTTCATAACCAAACAGCTCACTTTCTATCAAATCTTTGGGGAATGCTGCGCAATTCAATTGCACAAACGGACCTTTTTTACGCAAACTTTTATAATGGATCTCACGGGCAACCAGTTCTTTACCGCTGCCGTTTTCACCATAAATTAAAATCCTTCCATCGCTGGGCGCGGCCTGTTCAATGGTTTTGCGCAATTCACGCATTACAAGCGTCTCGCCAAGCATTTGATGGTCCAGATCTACCAGCTTTTCAAGCTCTTTCATGCGGTCACGGATGACCGATTGCTCTTTGATCTTTTTCAGTTCTAAAATAACTTTATCAGGATTCAGCGGTTTTTCCATAAAATCATATGCACCCAACTTGGTAGCCTGCACCGCTGTGGCAATATCCGCATTGCCGGAGATCATGAAAACAATCAATGCGGGTTGTATCCCCAATATTTCTTTTAACGCTTCAATACCGCTCATCTCACCCATCATCACATCCAGAAATGCAATGTCAAAATTTCGGGTTCGGGCAATCTCTACCGCTTCTTCTCCCGAGTTACAGGTTTCAACCTGATGGCCCTCACGGCCAAGCAGCCATTTTAACGATTCACATATGTTTTTCTCGTCATCAGCTACTAGAATGTTCATTGCATAACACCTGGTTCTTGTCCGTCCTGCTCTACCAGCCTGTCTATTCGACTGGCATTGGCAGGAGACGCTATTAATTTCACAATTGCTTTATTGTCCTCAGTATATTCAATATCAGAGACATCTCCCAATTCATGCAATTGCGAAATCAGTCGTGTTTGGTGCGAATCCAGAACCAGCTCCATAGCCCTGGTATTTTTCTCTGCAAATTCTAAAACTTTGGCCTCAAGCTCATGCAAATAGATGCCCCGCTCTGCTGAGACAAACACACAAGGCTCTTCGGTCAATTTCAATTTATCAATGATAGCGGAATCGTCCAGCAGGTCAATTTTATTAAAGACTTTGAGAACAGGTTTACCCTTAACTCCCATTTCCTCCAGAACTTTCTCTACTACAGTAATCTGGTCCATAAAATCAGGAGAAGAAATATCAATCACATGCAGCAACAGATCGGCTTCGGAAACTTCTTCAAGGGTGCTTTTAAAAGAGGCCACCAAATGATGGGGTAATTTTCTAATAAATCCCACTGTATCAATCAGCAGCATGTTTCTGTGTTCCGAGATGTCAAGATTACGGATGGTAGAGTCCAGCGTTGCAAACAACTGGTCTCGCACTAGTGTGCCCGCACCAGTCAAAGCATTCATCATGGTAGATTTACCGGCATTGGTATAGCCAACCAACGCAGCTTTGAACAGCTCGTTTCGCTTTTTACGACGATTGTCACGTTGTTTTTTAATACGTTCCAGCTCTTCCTCAAGCACACTGATACGCTTGCGGATCAATCGACGGTCCACTTCAAGCTGGGTTTCACCAGGGCCTCTTACACCAATACCACCCACCTGTCTGGACAAGTGCGTCCATTGTCGTGTTAATCGGGGAAGAAAATAATTCAACTGGGCCAGTTCCACCTGTGTACGCGCTTCACGTGTACGCGCATGTTTGGCAAAAATATCCAGAATAAGACCGCTTCTATCTAATATTTTCAGCTTGGTCATGTTTTCAATATTTTTTACCTGTGCGGGTGACAGGTCATCATCAAAGATGATAATATCCGCATTGATATATTTGGCAATATTTGCCACTTCTTCAATTTTACCACGTCCCAGCATATATGCAGGGTCCATTTTGGTGCGCTCCTGCACTACCCTTTCAAGAACTTCAGCACCTGCAGTATCTGCCAGCAACTCGAGTTCATCCAGATAATCATCCACCTGAGAGCGACGCTGTCCATAACGAACCAGCCCAACTACTATGGCCCGCTCCCGATTAAATATCATTGTATTTTGCAATAAAACCTCATTATTACATAAATTTCAGCGATCAATCAATTTGTTATTCTTCCAGACTTGATCGACTTTTAAACAACAGCATTTCTATAACAATAAGCACCAAGGCTGCCAGAACAAAATAAAACCACAATTCCACACCATAACGGTTCTGATACATAAACGTTGAAATATCAGCATTTTCATCCACAAACTTTACACCGAAACGGCTTTCCATCTCTTTTTCATCTACTGGCTCAAGATCTGATTCGCGGGAATCCGTATTAACCGCCCAATTCCACAATGTTTGATTGTTTGCCAAGAGCTCATATATACCCGGTTCATTTGTCTCTGTATACTCTACGCGGGGTCCCGATGCATGAACAACCGGTTCTATACGGTCAAAGCTGCCATCCGGGCGTTTTATTTCCAACTTTTCCTGAACATGTTCAACCGCAAGCAAAGTACGCAAGACCCCACCCACCATTGTTGAAAGCGAATCTGTTTTATATTTTGACCCTGCATATTGAACAATACGGTTCATTAATGGAGCAAACAGTGTTCGTCGTGATAAATCTGTTATATCTGGCTGCAACCCGCTGGTCAATACCAAAATTGTCCCCTCACCCAAAGTTTTTTTAAACAAATAGGGATCACCTGTACTGAAATCAAATATACGTTCAAATGATTGGTTTACATCCATCACATTCGCGTATCCAAAACGCGGTTTATCAAAATCTGTATTAACATTCTCAAACATACCATAAAACAGGGGATGAGAAAAATCCATTGCACCCAAAGAAAAGCTAGTATACTCTGTAGAAATACTGTTTCCTATACTTGATTTAATATTGGGTAACCGCAATTGTGCTAAAAATCGATTAAAAGCCTGAATATCAGTATGGGGACCCAACACCAAAACCAAACCACCACCATTCTGAACAAATGTATAAATCTTATCAACCATATTGTTGGGTACAGTCATGATATCTACCAGCACCAACACATCGTAACCGGAAATTCGGCTTGTTGAGAAATCACTGCTATTGATCATATCCAAAGCAAATCTGTTCATTTCAACATATCTGGGATTCAAGGCCATTGTTAGCAGATCAGCATCTTTGGGATTTGTATAAACCAGACCTGCTTTTATCTGTTCCGGCACATAGATTGAAAAATATCGGTTGTTATCCATAGCGAGATCATCATCTTCAAGTTTGACACAACCATTGATAAATCCCGCCTTGTTCAACACAAACTTGAATGTTTCAACCGCAGAAACATTTGGCTGTAATTGCAATAGAGTTTGCGCGGCTTTTTCATCATTGACAAACAGCTCAGCCAATGTATTCTCTGTTGCATGCTTGCCGGAATTAAAAAACTCGACCTGCAATTCTACCAGCTTTTCTTTTTCAAGCATTGTTGAAATTATATTTAAATTTTTAATGCCAATGTTATGGATAGAGCTGGAGCGAACGGGTATTGCGAAAGCATTTACAGACGCATCATGAATAGATACAGTGTCTTGTGCAATTGTAAAGCTTTGCAGGTCTGAAAAAATATAAATTTCTTTATTCACGTCACGCGATTGTTGCAGCAAACTGTGCGCTTTTTGTATTGCAGCAGATAAATTACCGGTCTTGTATCCCGGCTGCAGGGATTCAATCTTTTCCGATATAAATTCTCCCGGTCGCTTGCCTCCTTCTAATGCCTGAGATGTATCCGTTACAGAAACAAAATAGGCATTGTCTCCCTGCTGAATGGACGCAACCAATGCTTCTGCTTTAATTTTTGCACGATCCAGCAAAGACTGGGTTTCTGCAACTGCGTTCATGCTGTATGAATTATCCAGTATAACAGCCAAACTCGACTTGGCATTACTTTCAAGCACACCCGACAAAGTGCCCTGTAATGTGGGTCTGGCAAATGCCAGCACAAGCAACAAGATGATCAAAGTACGAATAATCAAAAGCAGCAATTGCTTGATCTTTAACCTTTTGATCTTTTGTTGCTGCAACTCTTTGAGAAAACTCAGCGTACTGAACGGTATGTTCCTTGAACGGGAGCGGTTTAAAAAATGAATAAGTAGTGGAATGGAAGCGGCTATTAAACCAATTAATATACCGGGATTTATAAAGTTCAATTTTACCTACATAATTTAAATCAAAATAACAGGTACCCGAATGTTGCTATTTGGAGAACAATGATCGTAATTTACTACTGAATCCTTTGTTGGCCTCTTCTGCTACCGGTTTTGCATCTCCAATGGAAATATCCTGGCCCTGTATCAGCTTTTTAGGATTTATATTAAACAACAATTCAGCACGATCAGTTCCCCAGGTTTCGGCTACCAGATTGTAAGCACTTTTTAATAACAAAGGTCGGGATGTAAGATTGTGTGCGTCAGTTGCTACAACATGAACCAGATTGGCATCCAATAATTTAAATGCCAGATTTTTAACTTGAGATCCGAAATTGCCCAGCAGACTACCAGCCGTAACCTGCAGTAATGTTCCTCGCTCTACAAAATCATAAGCCTTGTCGGGAGACTCTATAAATCCACCATTTCGTTCCGGATGTGCCAACACAGGTGTATTACCATCCATCAAATAATTGAAAAACATCTGCGGAGCATGATCCGGTATCAAGGCCATGGGAAACTCGACCAAAAAATACCTGCCATTTTGCGCAAAGGTACTAACCTTTTGATCCAGTTTCAATTCAGGCTGTAAATATAATTCACCACCCATATGAATGGTAATGGGGATATTTTCAGATCTGGCGTGTTCTACCAGTTCTTCATACAAGGCCCAAATTTCTTCTTCCCGATCCAGATCGGCTTGTGATAAAAAATGCGGAGTACAAACGATCTCGGTAATACCATCTTTTTGCGCCTGTCGCAGCATATCCAGAGATACTTCCCAGTTTGGCGCACCGTCATCCCAATGGGCAATCACGTGTGAGTGTGTATCTATCAAAATATTTTTCTATACTTTAATTTTCTTTATAATGTATGGCGTCAGCAAAAGCTTTTATTAATTCCGGGTCCTGGTTATTTTCCAGAACATTGCCTGTTACAATAAAACTGGCACCAGCAAGTATTTTATTCCGGGCATCTTCCGGTTTTCGAATTCCCCCGCCAACAATTAATGGCATATTACTATATTTACCAATAATCTTGATCATTTCTTCGGGTACCGAATATTTTGCACCACTGCCAGCTTCCAGGTATGCCAAACGCATTCCTAAAAATTCAGAAGCCAGCACATGCGCTATGGCTATATCCGGTTTTTCACGCGGTAATGGACGCGTGTCACTGATAAATTGCGCGGTTGTCATATTCCCGGATTCTACAAACATGTATGCTGTAGAAATTGTTTCCAGATCCATGGATTTGATGATAGGTGCTGCCATAACCTGCTCACCTATCAGGCGATGCGGATTTCTGCCGCTAACCAGAGACAAAAACAAAACTGCATCCGCGTATGGAGACAATTGGCGTGTACTGCCAGGGAAAATTATAAGCGGCAAATTACATTCTGCTTTAATTGCCTGTATCAGCTCATCAAAACAATTTTTAAATAACAGACTGCCCCCAACCAACAGGGCATCAACACCGGCGGATTCACATTTTTGGGCCAGTGCTACTGCTTCACTGATTTCCTGCTTGTCAGGATCTATGAGAACAAAATAGCCGCCGCCTCTTTGCTCTTTTACCTGAAGGAGCTTTTCAATGACCTTCAATTCTTATCTGGTCCTTTCGGCGTTTCTTAGGATAATTTACGTCGAACGATGCTTTCGGTTTCAAGCAAAGCATCCTGCAATTTTTCTACATCTTTGGCTCCGGCCAAAGCCATGTGCGGACTACCACCACCGCTGCCACCTGCAATAGCCGCAACTTCTTTAACAATATCACCGGCTTTTAACTGGTGAGCATTAATCACATCTTTGGTAACTATACACAAAAAGTTTACTTTGTCATTTATTACAGAGCCCAGCACACCTACTCCCGAGCCCAGGCTGTTTCTTAGGATGTCGCCGGCTGCACGCAGCTCGTCTACGCTGCTCACATTCAACTTACCAACCGCAACTTTAACACCCTCTATCTCTTTAACAGATGCCAACAGGTCTTCTATACTGTTTTTGGAACCTTTCTCACGCAGTGACTTTAATTCCTGCTCCATAGCTTTACGTTCTTCCAACAGAGACTGAATTCTCGTCTGCGTTTCGTCCGGAGGACAGCCAAGCGTGCTCGCACTTGCATTCAGCAACTCGCGATTATGGCGCTGATACTCGAATGCCTTAAAACCTGTCAAAGATTCAATTCGGCGTGTACCTGCGGCAACCGCACTTTCAGTGGTAATTACAAACTCACCAATCTCTCCAGTAGCTCTGACATGGGTACCCCCACACAATTCACGGGAATAACCGTCAATCTCTACCATACGAACCTCGTCGCCATATTTTTCACCAAAAAGAGCCATAGCGCCCATTTCTTTGGCTTTATCTATATTCATAACCTGCCAGGTTGTAGCACGGTTTGCCAATATATTATGATTAACAATGGATTCAATTTCTCTAATATCTTCATCACTGACTTTTTCAAAATGCGTAAAGTCAAAACGCATATAATCCGGATGTACCAACGAACCTGCCTGATGAACATGATCACCTAAAACGGTACGAAGCGCTTTGTGCAGCAAATGGGTTACAGTATGGTTGCGCTCGGTTGCACGACGTTTTTCAATATTGATCTCGGCATATACAGAATCACCCGCCTTGGGCGGTGTACCGCTTTCCAATTCTCCAATATGAACGATATGTTCACCCATATTCTTGGTATTCTCTACCCTGAATTTGAAATGATCATTAAAAATATGCCCTGTATCGCCTACCTGACCACCGGATTCCGCATAAAACGGACTGTGACGCAGTACAATAC
Organism: bacterium; assembly: GCA_963693055.1. Lineage (GTDB taxonomy): Bacteria > Zhuqueibacterota > Zhuqueibacteria > Residuimicrobiales > Krinioviventaceae. Next base: position 102,955 of record OY843751.1, on the reverse strand, counting down.
GGCCCTGTTCATAATGCAAAATTTCAGTTTCGGTTTCGTCCTTTATATAGCCTACAAATTCGGATTTTTCTTCACCGGCATCCACCTGAATCGTATCATAAACCAGCTTGCGGTCTTTGCCGGAACGTTCACGCTGTTGTTCCATTTCACTGTTGAACGCTTCGGTATCTACCGACAATCCTTTTTCTTCTGCCATCAACTCGGTCAGATCAAGGGGGAACCCATAGGTATCATGCAGTAAAAACGCATCTTTACCAGAGAACACTGTTGTGCCCGCAGACTGGGCTGCACCAGCTTTTTGCTCAAACAGCTCAATTCCACGATCAAGGGTACGGCCAAAGCTTTCTTCTTCTGCTTTGATCACCCGGGCGATATAATCTTTTCTTTCCGCAATTTCCGGATACGCAGAACCCATTACCTCTATCAGTGGGTCCAACAATTTATAAATAAACGGTTCGCGCATATTGAGCACACGGCCAAAACGCGCACCACGTCTTAAAATTCTTCTTAAAACATAACCCCGGCCGTCATTGCTGGGTATAGCTCCATCAGCAATAGCAAAGGAAAGCGCACGGATATGGTCGGCAAGCACACGAAACGCCACACCTTCTTCACCGTCACTATAGGGAACGCCTGTTATTTTTGCAATAACATCTAAAATAGGCGTAAAGACATCGGAATCATAATTGGAATTCTTGTTTTGCATGACTGCAACAAGACGTTCAAAACCTGCACCTGTATCCACATGCTTGGATGGCAACAGATGGAGTTTCCCTTCATCATCACGATTATATTGTATAAAAACCAGGTTCCACAATTCAATATAGCGTGCACAACCGCTGTTTACCTCACAGACATGATTGGGATCTTTGCTGTCACAAAACCCTTCTCCCCGGTCAATATGAAGCTCTGAACAGGGGCCACAGGGACCGGTTTCGCCCATTTCCCAGAAATTGTCTTTTTTATCAAATCTCATAATATGAGAATGGTCAATATCGGTACGTTTTTTCCATTCATTTTCAGCTTCTATATCTGCTTCCACACCATCTTTATCATCACCGCTGAAAACCGTAGCATAAAGTTTATCTTTGGGTAATCCCCAAACATCGGTTATGAGTTCCCAGGCCCATTCTATAGCTTCCGCTTTAAAATAATCACCAAAAGACCAGTTTCCCAGCATTTCAAAAAAGGTGTGATGGTAGGTATCACGACCCACTTCTTCAAGGTCATTATGCTTTCCTGACACACGAATACATTTTTGTGAATCTGCAATACGACTGTGGGTAATTTGTCGACTGCCAAGAAAAATATCTTTAAACTGGTTCATACCGGCATTGGTAAACAACAAGGTAGGATCGTCTTGCGGTACTACCGGAGCGCTGTTAACAATGTGGTGCTGCTTGCTTTTAAAAAAATCTAAAAATGATTGGCGAATCTCACTCGATGTCATATAAGAATCCTGTTTACAAATCAAAGAATAACTATAATCTCAAAAGATAAAAAAAATATCTCTATAAATCTAATAAAAAACAAACTCAAAAACAACTTTTTAGCACAGAGTTTCATGTTTTTCAAGACATGAAAAAACATAAACCACATAGTTCTGTAGTGAAACCCTATTTAATCTGCGCCAAAGCCTGCTCTAAATCAGCAATCAGCTCGTCCACATCTTCAATGCCAATGGACAACCGCAGCATACCATCGGTAATACCAATAGCTTCCCGCTCTTCACGCGTCAGCCCCACATGCGATGTGGATGCCGGATGCATGATGAGGGTATCGATCTCACCCAAACTGACTGTAAAGCTGCAAACCTTAACGCTGTTCATTACGGTTTTACCGGCATCAAAGCCGCCTTTGACTTCAAAGGCCATCATACCACCAAAACCCTGCATTTGAGATGCGGCAATGTCATGGCAATGGTGTTCCGCCAATCCGGGATAAAAGACCTTATTCACCTGTTCATGAGCTAATAAATACTCTGCAATGCGCATGGCATTTTCACAATGTCGTTCAAGGCGCAAATTCAAAGTTTTGAGACCGCGAATGGCAAGCCATGCGTTGAACGGACTCATGACACCGCCAAACTTGCTCATGGTGGGTATAATCTCACGTATGGTTTCCAGATCGCTGACTATCATTCCGCCGATAATATCACCATGACCACCAATGTATTTTGTTGCGCTGTGCACAACAATATCTGCTCCCAGATCCAATGGAGAACAGATGGGCGGTGGTGTAAAAGTATTGTCTACAACCAGACGGATATTATGCGCTTTGGCGATTTCAGCCAATTTGCGAATATCTGAAACCACCAAATGTGGGTTCCCAACAACTTCAGTATACAGAATTTTAGTCTTGTCTGTTATGGCTGCTTTGACTGCCTCCGGATCCGTAATATCAACAAAAGAAGTATTGATCAGAAACGGTTCAAGGTGCTTTTTAAACCAGGTACGGGTACCGCCATAAATAGCAGCGGATGATACAATATGATCTCCGGGTCTTACAAACGTCATTACAGCACTGCTGATAGCAGCCATACCCGAGGCAGCCGCTAATCCGGCTTCTGCATTTTCAAGCAACGCCACCATATTGGCCAGCAAATCCGTGGTAGGATTGCCATCGCGGGTGTAAATATACCCTTCTTTTTTGCCTTCAAATATATCCAACCCATCCTGGGCGGTTTCATATTCAAAATTCACAGTCTGGTAAATAGGAGGAACATGCGAACGTACCGGCTGTTCCGGCTGCGCTGCCGCATGGATCATCCGTGTACCATGTTTTAATTTTTTTAATTCTTTATTATTCAATATCCAATTGTTCCCAATTTTCCATTATATCACTCACAATATCCCATGTAAAACCGCGGCGCAATAAAAAATCCGTTGATTTCTTTTTCGCCTTGTCGTCTTCATGTGACCTGTATCTTTTTTTTGCTTTCAACGCTACCTGGTACGCAAATTCATACTCGCTGGTTTCATCGTATGCTGCCTGGACACCTTTTTCAATATCCTGCTCATTCAGACCTTTGGTCCTCAACTCATTTCTGAGCATCCTGTTACCTACCGGCTTGGTTATCATACGATTTCGGGCAAACATGATTGCAAATTCTGTATCATTCAGTAAATTTAATCGTTCAAACTCGGCAAGCACCTCTTCAATCACTTTTGCCGATATTTTACTCTGCCGAAAACGATCACTCAACTCTTTTTTACTGCGCGCCCGTACTGCCAACAAACGGACACCCTTTTCTTTTGCCTGCTTCAATTCTTCAAGGCGAATGATCTCGGCTATCTGCTTTTCATCCAGCTCATCGCCTTGAGCAATTCCGGATTTGATCAGAACATCCTGATCCAGACCAAAGGCAAACTCTCCGTCTAAAAAAACAGAAACCCGGCTCTTTCGTTTCTGCTGGATCTGTATGTCGGTGATTCGCCGAATTTCAGACATTATTTATCGTCAGTCGTTTCTTCTTTTTCTGTTTTTTCTTTTACTGCTTCTTTTTCAGGTTCCTCATCAGACGGAATCAAATCCAAAGCTTTTCTCACTTTGACTTCAATTTCTTCAATCATTGCAGGATTTTCAGACAAGTAACGCTTTACATTTTCACGTCCCTGGCCCAGCCTTTCTTCTCCATAAGAGAACCAGGCACCTGATTTTTCTATAATTTCCTTATCAACTGCCAGATCAAGCAGATCACCGGTTTTGGATATACCTACACCGTAAATAATATCAAACTGGGTTTCACGGAATGGCGGTGCTACCTTGTTTTTAACAACTTTGACTTTGGTGCGGTTACCAATTACATTTTCACCATCTTTGATGGACGCAACACGGCGAATATCCAACCGGACGGATGAATAAAATTTAAGCGCCCGACCACCGGTAGTCGTTTCAGGACTTCCAAACATTACACCGATCTTTTCACGGATCTGGTTAATAAAGATAACCGAACATTTTGATTTGCTGATTGCCGCGGTCAATTTACGCATAGCCTGAGACATTAATCTGGCCTGCAAACCCATCTGCGCGTCGCCCATGTCACCTTCAATTTCAGCACGGGGAACCAATGCCGCAACAGAGTCTACAACAATAACATCCAGTGCGTTACTGCGGACCAGAGTCTCGGTAATTTCAAGGGCCTGTTCACCGGTATCTGGTTGAGAAATTAACAGGTTGTCTGTATCTACACCCAATTTTTTTGCATAGCCGGCATCCATCGCGTGCTCTGCATCGATAAAGCCTGCCAGACCGCCAAGTTTTTGAGCTTCTGCAACAATATGTAATGCCAGTGTAGTTTTACCTGATGATTCAGGGCCATAAATTTCAATAATTCTGCCTCTGGGGATACCGCCAATACCAAGTGCGGCATCAAGAGAAATGGAGCCAGTGGGAATACTGTCAATTGCAATTTTTTTATTCTCACCCAGCCACATGATAGATCCTTTACCATACTGGCGCTCTATTTGACTCATTGCCGAATCTAATACACTTTTGCGTTCATTTTTCTGTTCAGCCATAACTTGATCCTGTCTTATTAAATGTTGATATGATATAACGGAGTATACACAGCACCGGAAGGTTTTAACTCACTTTTCATTACAATAACTTTATCTGCTGTAAATGCTCCGAATTCTTTAACAATAGTTTGTAATTCATTAGATACGCTGTCAATACCATCAGAATCTTTAATTCTGCCAATCGTCAAGTGCGGAGAAAACCGGCGATTTTCTTTGTCGTAACCCAGTTTTTCCAATTCCGTTTCTATAGCTTGCTGACAACGCACCATTTCTCCCGCGGGTTCATTCACACCTACCCAGTATACCCGGGGATTTCTAAAATTGGGAAATGCTCCTGCTCCTTTAACTGTAACTTCCGCAGGACGACAAGAGGTTACTGCTTGTTGAACAGCGCTTGCTATATCATCCAGATTGTTTTCCTGAACTTTGCCCAAAAATTTCAAAGTCAGGTGAATACCATCGGGGTTCACCCAGCGCACACCGCGTCCCAATGGTTTCAATTGCGCCTGCAATTCACGAATTTCATTTCGTATGCCTGAAGGTATTTCAAAACAAATAAATGTACGGATATATGCCATATTATGGCTCCATACCCAATATTTTTTTGCGCAGCAGGTCTAATGCAACCTGCGAAAATCGCTCTTTATTGCCAAGGCGATCATTAAAAAAAGTTCTTTTTTTGAAGTTGGTTCCGTTGGCATCAGCATAACCCACATACACCAGTCCTACCGGTTTTTCATCCGTTCCACCAGTGGGCCCGGCAATACCGGTTGTGGATACGGCGTAATCAGCACCAAAACGTTCGCGGGCACCTTTTGCCATTGCCTGCGCCACCTCTGCGCTAACAGCACCATGCATTTCAATCAATTCAGGAGGTACTCCCAAAATATCCATCTTGGCCTGATTGCTGTAGCTGACAACACCTCCTAACAAAAACGCGGAACTACCTGATAAATTGGTAAACTTGTTTGCGATTAATCCGCCCGTGCAGGATTCCGCAATGGCAAGGGTCTGTTTTTTTTCTATCAGCAATTGCGCCAGGGCATCCTCAAGCGGCATATCGTCTTCAGCATATATAAATGCTTCAATATTTTTACGCAGCATAATTTCAGCCTGCTGCAAAAGTTCCATTGCTTTAGATTCTGTTTCCGCTTCCGAAATCATGCGAATCTTTACTCCGGAAAGATTGGGTAAAAACGCAATTTTGGCAAGGTTTTCAATCTCGTCAACATTGCCTATCTTTTCAAACAAGGTGCTTTCAGGGATACCGGTTGTAGCCAGAGTTTTTCTTACTTTGAACGATCCGGATGTGCGCTTGCGGATATCATCCAGAATATAGCTATGCATCATGCCTTTCATTTCACGCGGAACACCGGGAAGTACATAAAAACGCTTTTCATTGCGGGTGAACACCATACCGGCAGCAGTACCCAATTTGTTCTCTATTATTTCAGCGGATTTTGGCACCAAAGCTTGCTCTTCGTTCACCTTGACCATGGGTACATTACGTATTCTGAACCGTTCTTTGACCTGCTCAAGGAGCTTTTCGCTCAAAATCAATTCATCGTTAAAATATTCGGTCATAACCATTTTGGTTATATCATCATGTGTTGGTCCCAAACCGCCTGTTACCAGTATAGAATCCGCGCGAGATTCAGCGGTTTTGAGTGCATCTATCAAATGTGATCGATCATCACCAATAGTTGTGACCCATTTTACCTGAATTCCAATATTTAAAAGCTGATCTCCCATCCAGCTTGCATTTGTATTTACGGTTTGGCCGATTAACAGCTCATCGCCGATGGAAATTATTTCTATATTCATAAAATCACTTTACCAAATCAAGAAACATGATAAATAAACCGGAAAATGATCTGTAACACCAGATTACTATAAATTCCGGCCATTACGTCATCTGCCATAATACCCATACCGCCTTTGATATTTTCCATTCTGTTTACAGGAAAAGGCTTGATGATATCAAATATCCTGAATGCAAAAAACGCGGCCACATAGATGATCCAGTGCTTTGCGGGCAATGCAATAACCGAAATCATCATACCAACAACTTCATCCCAGTTGACTTTGCCAGGATCTTTACCCCATTCAGCTTCAGCAATATCAGACGCCCAAACACCAATGACAAAAAAGATTGCAGAGGCAATCACCAAAGTCAGCCATGACAAGGGCGGCAAAAACCATAAAACAACAACAGCGATAAACGCACCAACGGTACCGGGCGCTATGGGAAACAAACCGGAAAAGAATGTAGTTGCGATACAAAGCGCAGTATATTTTTTCATAAAATATCCCAATCTTTTTTAATATGTATAATAAAAAAACTCTTTATCAAAGGCAAGATGAAAACAGGTTAAAAATCCATGCGTCCTTCAAGTGCTCTGGCTAATGTCAGCTCGTCCGCATATTCCAGGTCCGCACCTACCGGTATTCCCCGGGCAATGCGAGACAATTTAATCCCCATGGGTTTTATCAACTTGGCAAGATATATCGCTGTGGCTTCACCCTCGGTGTTGGGATTGGTAGCAATAATGATCTCTTGAATATCATCTTTCAAGCGCGCAAGCAATTCTTTGATTCGCAAATCATCAGGTCCTACCCCATCCAATGGAGACAAAACTCCACCCAACACATGGTACAATCCCTTGTATTCACCTGTTTTTTCAAAGGCAATAATATCATTGGCTTCTTCAACAACGCACAGGGTCTTTTTATCGCGTCGTTCACTACGGCAGATATCACAAGGATCATCTTCTGTAATATTGAAACAAATTGTACAGTGCTTAACCTTTTCTTTCAAATCGGTCAACGCTTTTGCCAGTCCCTGCACTTCTTCTGCCGGCACTTTTAACAAATAAAAAACATGCCGTTGGGCAGACTTTCGGCCAATCCCCGGCAATTTGCTGAGTTCGTGTATTGCACGTTCAACAGCTTCGGATGAGTACTTCATAATCTATTCGCTTTTTATTAAAAGCCCGGGATCTTCATGTTGCCCATATTCGGAGTAACTTTGGCCATTTCCTGTTCTCCGCGCGCTTTGGCGTTTTCCATCGCCTGATTTACAGCAGCAAGCACCAGGTCTTCAAGCATTTCTACGTCATCAGGATCAACTACTTCGGGATTAATTTTAATCTCAAGGATCTGCTGAGCGGCAGTTGCTTTTACATTTACCATTCCGCCACCTGCGGTACCTTCTACCTCTATGCTTGCCAGGTTTTCCTGTGCTTTTTCCATGTCTCTTTGCATTTTTTGGGCCTGTTTCATCAGATTGCCCATAGCTGCTTTATTCATAAACGCTCCTTGGTTATTCTACAAATTCAGCATCAAAAGTATCAACAATGTTTTGCATTGATTTATTTTCTTTAACCAGCTTTTCAAACTCTTCTTTTTTATCCGGTGGTGGCGCAATCTTTCTCACTTCTTCCAATACGCCTTTTTTATCCGGAACACAATTTATACGCAATGACTGACCGGTGTGGTTTTGTATGGCTTCCTGAATGATCGACTTGTTTCGCTCAACCGTACTCATTTGAAAACCATTTTGAGGATTAAAGGAGATTTCCAAAATCGGACCATTTACCCGCGTTGGCCAGCCCTCGGTCAAACAGGAACCCACATTAATACGTTGGTCTCTCACCTGATTCAGCACTTTTTCCCATACGGCTTCAATATCTTCAAGAGTTAGTGTTGTATCCGTTTCGGAAGAATCCGCATCATCCGTTTTTGATTCACTTTTCACCTGGGTTGCTTCTGGCTTTTTTATAAGATCGATGGAGAATTTTCTGGCAGGTGCCGGTTTGGATTGGGCCTGGGGTTGAACTGTATCCGTTTTTGTTACGAAATCAGCTTTTTTTTTTACGTCATCAAGTTTTTGAAACAACTGATTCACTGTAACGCTTTTGCTCAGCTTTATCATTTTAACAAGCGCCACTTCAAGATGCAGGCGCGCATTAGAGCTGCGCCTTATCAGTGTTTCTGTCTCGCTGGCAATTTTCACCAGCCTCAGCAAATCTTCAACTTCAAACGCATCAACAACAGCAAGGTAACGTTGCGCATACTCTTCGGAAACATCCAGTTCTTCTGTAGATTGTGTAGCCTTGGCAACCAGAATATTTCTCAAATGTTCAGACAAACCCATCAGGAACTCGCTGAAATCATATCCCTCAATAAAAATCTTGGCAGCCAGCTGAACACCACCTTCAACATCTCCCTGCAGGATCAGATCGCTCACCTGAAAGAACAGTTCCTGATTGATAATTCCCAGCAGATTTTCTACATCCGCACCGGTAATGGTTTTACCAGCATAGGCAATAATTTGATCAAGAATACTTTGCGAGTCACGCATACTGCCATCACCCTTGTTAGCAATATGTCGCAAAGCCTCATCTTCAATCTCGATATTTTCCTGTTCACAAAGGTTCTTTAGCTGCTCAATTAATCCCTTGTTGGTAATACGCTTAAAATCAAAACGCTGACAACGGGACAAAATAGTTGCCGGAAGCTTGTGGGCCTCGGTCGTGGCAAAGACAAACAAGACATTTTTTGGGGGTTCTTCAAGTGTCTTTAATAAAGCGTTAAACGCTTCATTGGTGAGCATGTGAACTTCATCAATGATATAGATACGATGCTTTCCGGGATTGGGAGAATAGCGCAAACTCTCACGCAGATTTCTAACTTCATCAATACCACGGTTAGACGCACCATCAATCTCGAAAACATCCAGACTTCGACTTTCGTTAATTTCCCGACAGAATGAACAGGTATTACATGGACTGATAGTAGGACCGTTTTCGCAGTTTAAAGCTTTGGATAGAATTCTGGCAACCGTGGTCTTACCTACACCACGCGGACCGGAAAAAAGATAGGCATTAGCAAGACGGTTCTGCTCAATGGCATTTTGCAGCGTACGGGTAACGTGCTGCTGGCCCACTACATCATCAAAAAACATGGGTCGGTATTTTCTGGCCAAAACCAAATAAGACATATCGATACCGCTTGCTTGTTCAAATTAATAGCCAGGTGATCCTGCGGCACACAGATTGTGTACCTACCGCTGCTACCTTCCGGTCCTGACGGGGTTTAGCACGCCTCCGTTGCGCAGGGCCTGGCTTACATTTCAAATAAATTTTTCAATTATGGCTTTGCAATAGCCATATAAAAAAAGAACTTGTCAAATAATGACAAGTTGAAAGCGGAGAGGGCGGGATTCGAACCCGCGGTAGGGGTTGCCTACACACGCTTTCCAAGCGTGCTCCTTAAGCCACTCGGACACCTCTCCGGGTAAAGATAAATTTTTAATGTGCGGAGAGACAGGGATTCGAACCCTGGGTACCCGAAGGCACAACGGTTTTCGAGACCGCCCGATTCAACCACTCTCGCATCTCTCCAGTTGGTGCGTTCATGTTACCGTTTACGGATCTCGGCAAAAAAAGTTTTAATTATAGTGCTACACTCTTTTTCCAGTACACCGCCTGTACAGGGGACCCTGACATCCAAACGATCATTGTCGGCTATCTGCAAAGCAGAACCGCAAGCACCATATCGGGGATCGTATGCTCCAAACACCACTGCCTGGATCCTGGAAAGCAAAATGGCTCCCGCACACATAACACAGGGCTCAAGTGTGGTATACAAAATACAGTCTTCTAATCGCCATGAATGCTTTGCCTGTGATGCCGCCTGAATTGCCAGCATTTCAGCATGTGCGGTGGGATCCTGGCGTGTCTCTACCAGGTTATGTCCGTTGCCAATGATCTCCCCATTGCACACAATGACTGCACCTATCGGCACTTCATCTTTGGCATAAGCTTCTTGAGCTTCAGCCAGTGCAAATCGCATCCAACTTGAATGATCATTCATATCGGGTGCCGTCGTTTTTTTAAGCGCGCCCAAAGGGAGTCGAACCCCTAACCTTCTGGTCCGTAGCCAGACACTCTATCCAATTGAGCTATGGGCGCGTATATTTTATACTTTCGCAGCGCATACGGGATTCGAACCCGTGTTACCGGCGTGAGAGGCCAGCGTCCTAAACCCCTAGACGAATGCGCCAACTGTTAGCTAGAAAATATAAGAACTTTTTATGTTTTTGTCAACCTTTTTTAACATGTCCATATGCAAATAAAAGTGTGGCATCTGTGTCCATTTTTTTGTATATTATACACACAGATGTGATGCGGGGATTTACACACTGATCACACCTTAATCATTACAAAACAACAGTTTGGCTCTTAAAAGTCAGTGTTGCTTTTGGGGAACAATTGTTACAAAATGTCGTCAAATACGTGGTATAATTATTGTATTACATTTTCGTACTTGTAAAATAAAGAGAAAAAATGGAAATGGATGCTTTATACATTAAAACACCGCAGTATCGATACGGCCCACTAAAAACTACTGATGCCCCCTGGTTTATAGAAGAAGGTCTCTCCACCGACCGGGATCTTGTCTGGACTCCTAAAACAAATGAATGGACACCCATTGGCAAGATTGAGCAATTTAAACCTTATTTCGACAAAATGAAAAAGAAAACCGGGAGGTCCAAGGTTTACGCGTTTGCCAGCGGCAAAGGCGGTGTAGGAAAAACTGCAATAACCGCTTCAATGGCAATAGAACTGGGAGCCCTTGGCAAAAAAGTGATCATTGTGGATGCTGATCTTGGTGGCCCCGATCTGCATGAATGGGTAGGTGTTAGCAGGCCCCCCATCACGTTAAACACCTTTTTTCAATACAAAGGTGTAAAACTTCAACAATTGCTGGTTGAAACCCCTTATCCCAATGTACAACTGATTGGTGGAGAGATTGCAAACATTGCACACTCGAATCCCAATTTCTTTAGCAGAAGCAAATTCCACAGACACTTACATCAGCTTGAAGCGGATTTTGTTCTGGTTGACATGAGTCCTGGTGTTTCTTATCAGACGATTGATTTATTTCTGGCGTGTGACAATGGTATCATTGTGACCATCCCGGATCCTACATCTTTTATGGATGCGTTCAACTTTATACGGGTCAGTATAATTCGCAAATTACTTAAAGCGCTTGATTTCTGTGAATTTTCTACTGCCAAGATCAAAGAATTTGAACATTGGGATTGGCAAAAATACGAAAACTCACTCTACTCTGTATTTGAAAAAATACAAAATTTCGACCCTCGCGCTGCGTCATTTTTTATGGCTACCATTCAAAGTTTTAAACCCAAAATGGTAACCAATATGGTTTATAGCGAAGAGGAAGCTACAGAAGCGGCTGCATTCAAAGAAAAAATTAAAAAATTACTCATGATCGATATCAATTACTTGGGCTATATTGATTTCAGCAACCAATTGAGGAAATTGACCAAAGATATGCGCCCATTCGGTTTGTCTACACCGGACGAGGGTAAAGCATATGAACCCAGCAAGATTCAGCTTTCTTTTCCACAAACTCAAAAATAATAAATCCGGGTGAAATTCACCCGGATTTTCTCACTCTTTCAATACATTGACCTCCTAACAACCCTTTTCCCCAATATTTACAGTATCTTTGCTTAAATAAATAAAATCTTTTATTTATTATAAAATTAACCATTTTGTGATCCAGATCGGAATTTGTTTTTCCAAAAATTCGTTAAATGAGCAGTTCAATACTCATAAAACAGGATTTATATGCGTCTTTTGACAATATTCCGATTATTTTTACTTTTATCACCCTTGCTCTGGCTATCGTGCGAAATCGATCAAGGATTGGGCACAATGGATTCCCGCATCTCGGGTAAAATCATCCTGTTGAATCCCGACCAAAAACCGGATTATGTAGAATCTGTACGTATTGTGGGTGTGGTGAACTTTCCGCCCGAATCCCTGGGCGATGTGGTTTTCACCAATCGTTCGGTCAATTTGAGCAAAACCGAACCGGATTATTATATTCCTGCTCCTCTTGGCACCTACCACTTGATTGTTGCCGTGTACAAGGTCAAGGGTAAAGAATGGGATTATTTAAAATGGCTGGGATATTATGGTTTTGATCCCGTTACCTGGGAAAGTAAGGAAACGACTATCACCCTGTCCAAACACCATCCCGTTGCCACGGGAATCGACATTATTTGCGACTGGTCACTTTTACCGGATGAGGAGTAAATGATGCGGAACAAAATTTATATTGCACTAACAATCATTACTATAACCACCTGCAGCCTGTCTGCAGCTGTTACCGGTACTATCAAAGGAACCTTGCGTGCGGTTGATACAAAAGGTTTTCTACCAGGAGCCAATGTGTTTATCGAAAACACCTTTATTGGTTCCGGAACGGACGAAAAAGGCAATTACACAATTCGTATTCAACCCGGGTCGTACACTATCAAAGCCAGTTTCATGGGCTATGGCACACAAACAGCAAACATCACAGTACGTGCCAACCAGACGGTAATACATGATTTTATTCTGGCACCCACCACACTACAGACCGAACAGATTGTGGTTACCGGCTCAAGACAGCCGGAAACACTTGCCTCGGCGGCTTCCAGCATCAATATTCTGGGGCAGCGGGATATTAAACGGCGCAACGCATTTCGTATCGATGATGCCTTGCTCAGTGTTCCGGGAGTAACTATTGTCGGTGAAAACGTAAATATTCGGGGTGGTTCTGGTTACAATCGTTTAGGCGGCAGCCGTTCACTGGTGCTATTAGATGGCGTGCCCATCTTAACCAGTGATCTGGGTACGGCCAACTGGAACATTCTGCCCGTTACAGAAATTGAGCACATGGAAGTACTCAAAGGTGCGGCATCTTCCTTATACGGATCAGGTGCGCTTAGCGGTGTGATCAATATTTTCACAAAGATGCCGTCTAACGACCTGAGTGTATCCTTCCGGCAAAGCGCCGGTATTTATGACGAGCCATCTGTTCCCGAATGGAAATGGACCAACGAGTCCCTGTATTACCAGAGAACGGATGTCAGCTTGTCAGACAGCTATGGCCCGGTTGGACTGCGCCTGGCGGTTTCTCATCACAAATCCACCGGTGACAGGCAAAATGGATTTTTTGAACGCTGGTACTTTACCGGCAAGTCCCATATCCAGCTTCCGGGGCAATCCACATTAACCCTGTTCTCCACTTACAGTATTGATGATCGCGAACTGTTTCTACAATGGCTGGAACAGGACCAGGCACTCAAGGTCCCGCCAACCGAGTTGGGCAACCGATACACCATTGACGGCTTTGTTGGCTATGCGGTATTTAACAAACTATTCTCCCCCACACTATCCACCAAAGCCCGGTTATCTTATAATCAGCAGCTTGTAGGTGTACCCTTTAATATAACCAGTGCTTTTACGCCGGCGCTGGGATTAAGCGGTGAAGCTCAAGTCAACTGGAAGCCCCATCCGGACCATAGCTTGTCCATGGGTGTGGATTACAAATATGATGAGGTAGAATCCCAATATTACGGCCAACGCTACGCCAATGGCATTTCACCATATTTGCAGGAAATCTGGCAGATCACCAACCTGCTGCAGATCAATACCGGAGTGCGATTGGATACCTATACGCTGGTTGGAGATTCAACCGAATGGCAAGCATCTCCCAAGATCGGTGCAAGCTATCAACCTCTGCTGGGAACGGTTCTACATGCTTCATGGGGCATGGGATTCCGTGCCGCAACGGTTGTTGAGCGATTTATCTCTGCGGGATCAAGCGATTTTAAAGCGCTGCCGAATCCGGATTTGATGCCGGAAAGGTCAAAACTGTTTGATATAGGTGTACGGCAAAATATTGGTAAAAAAGCCTATGCAGAAGTTACTTTTTTCAATAGCACATACAAACATCTCATAGAACCTACATTAAAATCTGACTTGACTGCACAATTTCTCAACTATCCCCGGGCCAGAATTACGGGCGTAGAAGCTGAAATGCGCTGGGACCTGTGGCAAGACCATATAAAATTGCAGGCTTCTGCCACCTATATGGACCCCAAAGATCTTGAAACAGACGAGCCACTGATTTATCGTGCAAAATTTTTAGGATATATTTCACCGGGCCTCTATTACGGTCCCTTTGCGCTTGAAGCAGATTACCGCTACATGAGTGAAATCAAAAAAGTGGCCGTGTATCCCCTTGATGAAAAAGTACCTACAAAAATCTGGGACATTCGATTGAATTACCGCTGGAATGCATTGACATTTCAAATACAGATAAAGAACGCATTAAATTACAACTATACGGTTTCCGAACGTGTGCTGGGAGAGATCCGTAATTTCATGTTCTCGGTAAGCGGAGACTTTTAAGGAGTCTGATATGAAACGAATGATATTAATACTATTTTCTGTTTTTTTGTTTTTGGGAACAGCCTTTTCACAAACAAAAACACTTGATCGCCAGTATACACCTATCGTCCTTAGCGATCTGGAGGCACCCATTGCCGGCAGCGAACGTGCGGTTTGGAGCGCCTGGGTTTATGACCAATCCACTAGCTCGTGGAAAAGCGTACCCTTTCAGATCGACGACATCAAATCAAATGGCGGTTACGAACACACTGTAGCCTCTATCAATCCCATCATCGGAGCAGAAGACGAATTGGTGTTCATGCCGGGTGATCTGGGCGATAAAGCCCCTGCTTCAGAATGGCTTGTTGACGCAGATCCTGAAACAGATACACGCCTGGAACTGGAATTTACCGATCCCCTTGACGCTTCAAAACAGGGATGGGT
The DNA here is from genome assembly GCA_963693055.1 of bacterium. Classification (GTDB taxonomy): domain Bacteria; phylum Zhuqueibacterota; class Zhuqueibacteria; order Residuimicrobiales; family Krinioviventaceae. The sequence continues at coordinate 87,735 of OY843751.1, read as the reverse complement.
ATATCTTTACAAAAATGTAGTTGAAATAGCATTGCATAACGGCTATTTTGATTACACTCCCCCGCCAAATCCTTCTGTTTCAGCAGCAGACACGGTTTTCAGCCGTTATTACAAACTGGCACATCAAAACAATGGTTTTTTCAATTATCTGACTTTTGACAACAATTCCGATCTTGACCTGCTTGACCGCCTGAAAATGCGTTTTGATGCAACCTCTACGTTAATACCCACAGACATCAAGATCAACGAGAACAGCATTACGCCCAAAACCGATACCGCCGAGGGCTCTCCGGTATCCGCGTTTCCGGGAGAGGTCCGGTTGTTCAGAGATATTCGCGACAAGTTCAAGGTGGATCTGTCCGTTCTGAGTCTTGATCTGGATTTGGACCCCAAACTGCAATATTTCCCCTATTCGATCCAGGGAGAGGTAGATCTGAACATTGGCGGTGCGTTTCTGGGCCAGGTTCGTGTTAATTTTATACGTTTGTCACTGGACATGTCTCCCAATGCCTCTCGCATGACCTATTACAGCAACAAAAACCGTAATGGATTTGCCATTGATGGTGAACCGGATACTCCCGAAGCAATTGTAGACGAACCTTTTGCGTTAAACTGGATGATGGCAACCGGCGAAAAGGGTACGGTCATTTTAATGCTGCAAATGCCCGAGGTGGAACGCGGCAACACCACCCTGTTTTACTATGACGACAAAAACGGCGGCTCCAAAGACGGATCAGACGATACCGGCGACCAGAAATCCTATGGAGATATGGGAATGTGGAGCAAGACAACCAGCGACGGCCTTAAAATCAGCCAGGTCTTTTTTCGCTATTCGCTCTATTTTATCAATCAGGATATGCGCCAGCATGCCGCAGAACTGGGTGATCTGCTTACAGAACAGCACCTGAATCCACTCACCTTATCTGTAGCAGAACAGGAATATGTATCCACAAATATCGCTGACAACACAATACAACCATTGGATTTTGAGCTCAATGCGGCATACCCGAATCCATATCAAGTTGGCAATGGAAATGTTACCTTTTCTTTTCAGAATATTAACTTGCAAAAGAATGTTCAATTGAGTATATACAATATACTGGGGCAAAAGGTCATGCAATTCAACAATATCAGCCTCATTCCCGAATCCTCTCAGGCACTTTCCTGGGATGGTAAGGGTCTAAACGGACAGCCGGTCAGTCAGGGTATCTATTTTTACCGCGTAACCGGTACCAATCAACAGTTGTCAGGCAAACTGCTGATCATGAATTAAATAGTATCGCCAGGAACATATAACTTGCTTCGATTGTTTAGAATTGTTAAATAATCAAAAGGACCTATCATGAAAAACATATTCTACATAACCCTATATATGCTATTAACAGCAGGTTTATACGCAGGGACTCTGCAAGAGGATTTTCAGTATTCAACAGTTGCTTATCATGCATACTATTTTCCAGATCTGTTAGAGACTCCAATAAATGAAATTTATGCTTATTCATATAATGCTGAAAATGACACATGGACCTTGGTGCCATTTCAAATTGACGAACAAACCTGGGCAGCTGATCCCATAAATGGTTTGGATCGATGGACATATTTTATTTACCCGGAATTGCATGATGCGGGAATTTTAGACCATAACAAAATATTTGATGATCACGACGAACTGGTTTTTATGGTCAACGATCTCGGAGATCAGGCCCCCGACAGTTCCTGGATAGATGACCCGGATTCTAAAAACAATAAAAGGTTAGAAGTAAAAGTTTATAATCCGGTAAATACAGACCAACTTGCCTACTTGTATTTATACAGATCTAATACACTTGATCAAAATGATATCCCCTCACCATACAATATGGAATATCTAACCGAATCTGACGCTGTTAAAACATCAAAATATACTTTGGGATTCAGCCCCAATGGTGTGGTGGATGATATTTTTATTCACAAAAATGGTATTGAAAGCAGTACGGATTTGTTTGATATTCTAAAATTACGCTTTTATGGCAGACTGGATGCAAGCATTGGATTCTTTCCCATTAATGCTACCGAGCAATACTTGTATACGGCCCCTGAATTCTATTATACAAAAAATCCTCGGGTCAGGGTTATCCGTCAAACCAAACACACCTTGCAAATCAACAACTTGATTTTTGATGAATTTTATTTCTGGGTCAAAACCAAAATGACGCCGTACAGTGCATCAATCTGGGGTGGCGCAAAACTGGACAAAAAAGATTTTGGCGAACTCTTTCCCTTTTCAGATGCTGCTTTTTATCCGGACAGCCTGCGTTTTTCCTGGGATTTTAATGAAAATGTTACAGGCATGAAATTCGTCAATCCTCATAATAATGAAATTCTGGTTGACGGACAACCGGACATTGTAAACAATGCGCTTGACATGCCTGGGAATCCCCAACTCCCTTTAACAACATGGGGTATGTTGACCGGAACTTGGGGTACTGTATTTATTTGTGGAAAATACGAAGAAAAAGATTGGGATGAAGCACACCTTTACTATTATGACAACTCTGATGGCCCGCAAGGTCAGGACCCGATTCCGGATACCGGTGACAACAAATCCTATGGAGATTTTGGCGTCAATTTTAAATCAATGATAGGTGATACGATATCATTGTATCTCGGCTATACCGCATTTTTCCTTCCTCAAACAAACATGACACAGTCTGAAGGCGATATTTTATATCATAATGTTTTGGATACCTTGGCAGTAAAAAGCTCAATCAAAGTATCTGTCAAAGAAAGCAATTACTCTAAACATATATCAACCCATCAGCTATTTCAAAATTATCCCAATCCGTTTAATCACTCAACACGGATCACATATAATCTGGCTGCAAACGGACATGCCAAGCTTGAAATATTCAATACACAGGGACAATTGGTCACAACGCTTGCTAACAGCTATTTGTCAAAAGGGAAGCACAATGTGTACTGGAACGGTACCAATATGAACGGAGACATTGTACCCACGGGTGTATATTTTTACAAGTTAACAACAGAAAATTTCGTTTCAACCCGAAAATTGATAATGGTACGTTAAACCAAACATCCAAAACGGATCAGGAAAGAACATGAAATACGTTTATCTTTTATTAACTTTATTCATATCATCCATATTTTTGTCGTGCGGTGACAATCATGGCATTGAACCCCTGCCCGGCAGGTTGGACTTGAATATTTATTTTTCCACTGAGGATATACCCGAAAATACAGAGGGTGTTTATTTATTTGTAGCGCCCCAATTTCCTCCCCACGCTATTAATGAAATGTTTCTCAGTCCCAACAGTCTGCCATTGGGTGAGGATACGGTTATCACGTCTATGGAATTACCTTATGGACATTATCAGGCAATTGGACTGTGGTGGTATAATAAAAACACCGTCTCCAACCTTGCCGATCTTTTCACATTAAAGTTCAACAATGAGCTGCTGCCCTACGAGTTTGACATCACAGAAAATGCACCGGTACATCAGACAGATCTGTGGGCCAATCTGGAACGGGTCGACAGAGATGCCAGCATAGAAGGTACAATCTATTTTGACCGTGCGTTTCCGGATTCAACCCTGCTCACTGCAGTTGCAGCTTATTCGCAGAGACCGACAAACGATCTTGAACATCTCATCTATCTGAAATCCATGGATTTCAGTGTAGACGAAAATCCTTTTCACTACAAACTGCCAATCAAAGGTCCTGCAATTATTAAATATGTGGTAGTACTCTGGCTCTCTGATCGCTCAGGTCTGGATGATTTCAAAACCGTTGGCTATTATGTTGATCCGGTAGACTCGACATCACCTGGCACACTCCGTTTACGACAAGACCAGACAGCTACAGATATTGACATCCACGCCGACTGGGACAATATCAATGATTAAGCACGGAAATCCAATGATGAAAAGATTAGTATATATAGCAATTCTTTTATTTGCATCCAACATCTCCTTTGCGGCGATTACCGGCACAATCACCGGTACAGTCAAGGACGAGGAAACCGGCGATGTTTTACAAGCCGTTAATGTAATTGTAGACGGAACTGTACGCGGTGCCAGTACGGATATGGACGGCAACTTTACCATCGCGAACCTGCCGCCGGGTACCTACAAGCTGCGGGCATCCATGATTGGTTACCGTACGGATTCCCATCAAAAAGTCACCGTGCAGGCCAATCGTACAGTCAATGTAAATTTTATTCTCGAGCAGACCACACTTGAATTCGACCCCATTGTGGTGCTGGCCGGTAAAACCGAAATGCGACTGGACCAGGCCAGCGTATCCATGTCCGTGGTCTCGTCCAAGGAGATTGAACGCCGTAATCCCACCAGCATCATCGAAGCGTTGGAAACCGCCCCCGGCATTAACTTTATTGGTGACCAGATCAATATACGTGGTTCTACGGGATTCACATTCGGAGCGGGCAACAAGACCCTGCTGTTACTGGATGGCGTACCTGTTTACGCAAGCGATACCGGCGCGTTCAACTGGGATATGCTGCCGCCGCTTGACATTGAACAGATTGAAGTGCTCAAAGGTGCGGGTTCTACCCTTTGGGGTTCTTCTGCATTGGGCGGTGTGGTAAACATTATCACCAAAGATCCGTCCCCGGAAGGAGCACTACTCTTTTCGTATTCTGCCGGTAAATACGACAAGCCTGCGTACAGCGAGTGGGAATGGACCGATCCCAATCGATTGCACTATACCCGCGAAGACGTCAGCTATAGCAAGCGTTATGGACAATTGGGTGTGCGCGTTTCTGCAGGGCGTTTCATGTCTACCGGTTATACCGAACTGGGTGATTTCCGTAAACAAAATCTGACCAGTAAAGTGGATTACCGTTTTAAAAACGGTATCAAATGGACCGGTTACGCTGCATACAGCAAAATCAACAAGGGCTTTTTTGTACAGTGGAAAGGCCCCAACGATCCATACCAGGTCGACCCGTCCAATCTCGACAATCGATCAGAGGTTAACCAACTCAGCTTGTATACCAAACTCTCGGTGCCGTTCAACGCGCGATTTTCAATCGATATGCGTGCATCCATGAACCGTTCTTTGCTTGGCAACCAGTTCGGCAAAGATGCGGAATTTGATCCTGCAATTGGGCAGGGTGGCGAGATCCAGGCCAACTGGATTCCGGTTTTCGGCCATGTGGTCACTGTCGGAACCCAGTACCAGGACGATTCCGGCAGCACCAAATACTTTGGAAAGCACAGCGGTTACTTTGTCGGGCCCTATATTCAGGACGAATGGAAAGTACGCGAAAACCTGCGCCTCACCACAGGATTCCGTTACGATCGTTATAAACTCGTTGGTGGTGATAAGGAAGATTTGATTAGTCCCCGTTTTGGTGTCAACTGGCAGCCATGGGAACCCACCAGCTTTCGTCTGTCTGTGGGCAGCGGTTTCCGGGCCGCAACCATTACCGAGCGTTTCCTGGAAATGACCGTCATGAATTTCAAAATCAAAGCTAATCCCGAGCTCAAATCCGAAAGCTCCTGGGCCTATGATCTGGGATGGCGACAGTATATCAACAAGGATTGGAATTTTGACATATCCCTGTTCCGCAACGATTATTGGGAGCTGATTGAAGCGCATCTGGACCTGATCCGTGGACAAATCCAGTTCCGCAATATACCACGTGCGCGCATTCAAGGCGTGGAATTCCTGACCAAATTCAGCACTCCGGTGCGACTGTTCGGCATCCGCATGACCCCCGGCATCGAGGGTAGTGTCACCTATATGCACCATCGGAACCTCAAATATGACGAGCCCCTCACCTATCGTCCGGACTGGCTGGCCACAGCCAAAACCACACTCCGATCCGGTAGGTACAATTTTCAACTGGATTACCGCTATGCCAGCGAGATTGCCGAAGTCAAAATCTATCCCATTAACGAACGTGTACCCATGCATTTTGTAGACGCGCGTATTGATGTGGACTGGAGAATGCTGACTTTTCAGCTTGGTGTGACCAATATGATGAATTACAACTATGCCCCACGCGAAAGCAACCTCATGCCCATGCGCGCCTTTACCCTGGGCTTACGGGGAAGATTATAAAAAAGGAAGAACGGTCCCCGAGTATCAGCTGTTGGCGGATGCATCGAAGGGCCGTTCTGTCTGAATTATGTCAAATAGGATTCAAAGACTATAGGATTTAAATCACTCCTTCACAAACATCACAGATTGACCTTCAACAACCAAGCCCAATTGCCATTCCCTCGTATTGTTGTAAATTAAATCCACAAACGCAATAATATCCGGATTCTCAATCAGATATTTAAAAAAGTCTTCTGTACCGGCTGCAAAACCTATGCATTGCTTTTCATTAAATCCAGATTCACAACAAATGTACTTTTCATCGGATTCACAATAAAACTCTCGATCTTTAAATACAAAGCTGTCAGACAACTCAATAACATCTTTTTTCCCTCCTTGCCTGAAAACCAGTGGAATAGAAATCCAAACCTTGACCGGCTTGATACGTTGTTTCGCAGGTTTCCACTCAGTAGCTCTGATCGCATCGATTGCCGCCTGGTCAAGCAGGGGATGAAGAGATTTTAATATTCGGGTTTCTAATACTTTTCCATCTTCACCAATTAGACAGGTCACAATGACCTTACCTTCATATCTATACAATAAGAATCTGGGGAAATTTAATTTTTTATGGATTGCAGAAAATCCACCAATAGGCGAAGGTGGTTCATCATATGCAATAAATGCTTCTGCAGATACACCATCATTATCCATATTGTCGGAGGGCTTTTGCTCATATTCATCAGGAGCAGGTTCAATTGACTCCTCCAACGACTCCCAATCCTCATTCTCAAGCTCCTGCCGCCTGATCCGCTGTGCGCGCCTGTCATCCTCAATCACCAGTTTTGAAAGCCGTTCTACCAGAAAGCCTTTATCCTTTTGCTCGGCGAGTGTTGTTTTTAAAATAGCTAAATAATCCTGATATACATCAAGAAACGGACAATAGTACTCGTCTATGGCATTTCGTGCCAGCGGTTGTAATGTCAATGTAAAAGCCGGATCGTAATACGTCCACATTTTGTCTCTCTGTAACCAGCCGGGCGCTTCCTGGTGATATTCTAGCTCGATCAATTTTTTCCGTTCCAGGTATTCCAGAAAGGATTGAATAAAGGGATTGCCCCCGTAAACATATTTTACCAGGTATTTGGGGAAATGATCAATATCCCAAATCAATGTTTCAAGTTGAACGGCATTGTAACAATTGTAATATTTGGGATTGACAACAATCTCGTGGTTTTTCAAAACCATATAACTTTTATTATTGTAAAACGCAAATTCAGAGAAAGGCACATCCAAAATTAGTCCGAATTTACGATTATCTTTAACCCTGAAAAAATCCCCAGACGTTTCAACATCCTCTTTTAAAACAGATGAAGCACAAATATCAATGTCCGAAGGGTATTTCTTAATCACATCGATAGTTTTAGTTTTTGCTTCCGCGTTAAACAGCCAAACAAAGTCAAAACTCTTACCACTGCTTTCAACAATACACACATACTCGATCACCACCCGCCTGCTGCTGTGGGCATTGACCGGAAAAACACGTAATTCATAGATGCCATTACCCGACTTTGTCAATACTGCGGGATCTATATTGCGGCGGGTTATGCGGTCATAGATTTGTTCACCGGTTTGCCGGGCAAGGGTCTCGGCCCGCTCCAGTCTGCCGTCAATCTCTAACCACATGTCCGTAACAATTGCGGTCTTGTTGATATACAAGTGAATAAATCCCTGCCGATTGTCCCATTCACTGTCATTCCGCAAAATAAACTCGGCCCGGGTTTTGTTCAGCACGCCATAAAATTCGGTCTCGATGCTGATCTCGTCTACATAGACGTTAGCATAAGCAATAGTGGAAATGGTTAATAATAACAAAAACAATACTCTTTTCAAATTCACCTCTAAAAATTATACCAAATAATAATTGGGGACCAGAAATCTATTTATCTGATACTTGACAAGCACCAGGCAAATCCCAAATCACTTTCTAAAAATCAACACAGACTGGTCGTTCTCAACAACTCCTAATTGATTTGCTTTAAACCTGTAAAAAAACCGGTATACCAGTTTTATGCATTCCGGATGCCCCATCAGGAATTTGAAAAAGGCATCAGATTCCAGTTCCAGTTCTATAGCCGAGTCCGCGTCAAATCCCTGTTCAAACACATTACGCGGATTCGCGGTCCACAACTCGAGCGTTCTTCCCAATTGTTCAAAAACAGAGTGCTCAATCTCATCCATCTCTACAATTTTCGTATTGTTATTAAATTCAACAACGACTGTCCCCCCCCCGTTAATGTCTTTACCATCACTATTTGTCGGTTCCCATTCAACACTATTAACGGCCCTGATTGCTTCCTGGTCCAAGAGCGGATGTAGTGATGTTGCGATGTCGGTTTGGGTTATATTTCCGAATCTATCAACGCCACAACTAACCCGAACAGTCCCTCCCAATCCGAGTTTTTGTAAAAAAGAGGGATAGTATAATTTTTCCTGAATTTTAGCATCTCCACCAACCGGTCTGGCAGGCACATAATTGTCCGATCTCAATGCAGACATTGAATATGACACTCTCATATCCTGATCAAGTGACGAATTGGCTTTTGTTTGAAAATCCCCCGAGGTGTTTGCATCGCGTCGATCTTGATATTGCAGCTCTTCCTGCCGGATCCGTTGAGCGCGTTTATCTTTTTCAATGACAATTTTGGAGAATCTTTTGGTCAAATATCCTTTCAGGCGCTGTACAGTTACAGGTTCCTTTAAACTAAAAAGATAGTCTTCATATACATCTAAAAAAGGGCAATAACACTTTTCAACATTGCTTTTCTCTTTAAAATCAGACCGCAATCGATAAGTATCATCCAGGTATTCATAATTTTGCTGATTGACAATCCAGTTTTTTGCTTCGGTATGATAATCATATTTTATTTTACCCGTACGGGATAAATAGCTAAAAAATGCCTTTAAAAATCTGTCATCCTTTCTATAGGTAACCAAATACCGCTGGTCCCCTTTTAAATAAAACAGTAATTCTACGAGTTGGTCCAATTCATCTCTGTCAAAATCATACCTGTTCAAAGACAGGTCCTGCTTTTCAAATAACATGTTCGAATTTGATTTAAAGAAATTGAGGGAATTGTTATTAAAAAACAGAAGGAGATCTATACGATTGGGATTCTCAAACTCGAAATAATTTTCTTTTTGATCAATCAATTTACCGTAAAGCTGATAACGCAGCGGTGAAACATGTATATTCATATTTTGAGGATACTTTTCTTTTATGTTCAGACAAACATGTTGAGCACGAGTACCAAAAGTCCAAACCGGGTAGCCTTTGTCAGCACTTTCAACAACGCAAATATACTCTATGACCACTTTTCTGCTTTTACGGGCCTCTACTGGAAAGACATTCAATTCGTACAATCCATTTTCACGCTTAATCATCAAAGCCGGATCAATTTGTCTCTCCACAATACGCTCATAGATTTGTTCTCCCGTATCACGGTCCATTGTTTCAGCTTTTTCCAGTTTGCCGTCAATTTCCAGCCACATATCCGTCACAATAGCTGATTTGTTCAATTGTAAGGTAATCGTTGCTTCATCATCGCGGTCCCCTTGATTATTAATAATAAACTCTGCACGGGTCTTGTTCAACACACCATAAAACTCGGTTTCAATATAGATTTCTTCAACACTAGAGTATGCATGTGCAATCATGGAAAATGCAAACCATAACAAAACCATTACCTTGAATCTCACGATATTCCTCCCAAATGTCAGGGACCAGGCGGTTTTTCCCACCGGATGGATCACCCCTTTTTAAGTAATAGATATTTAATTTTTATTTTTTCAGATTCAAATACGCCTTTGCGTATCGTTTCCCCAACTCACGAGCGGATTGAGTGTTGAAATGTACATTATCGGATCTACAGGAAAGTCCATCCGATTTTACAAACGCTGCATTCTCTACCGTTTTCGCAACATCGATATGCGCCTGGTTCACGGTCTTTTTATAATCATCCCAGGGATTGCTCTCAAACTGGCCCATTTGCCCAATAAGAAATGGCAGTTCAGGGTACCCCAGATCCGTTCTAAAGCGTGAGATCAAACTGATTAGCTTTGTCTTGTATGAACCGGCAAGAAACGGTTCACAATCGCTTTCCCCCTGGTGCCAGAGAATTCCCTCAAGGTACCCATCCAGCATGGCAAAGCGTGCGCGTTTAATAGCATCATCATAGGGATTGCTTTTGGTTTGATCGTGGTATCCGCCCGGCTGCCAGGTATCTATAGGTGAACCACCACAAGCCGCGGGGACCAGTCCTATGACAATCGATGTGTCCTGCTCAACCAGTGCCAGAGCAAATGACTTGCCGGGGCCTACTCCCGCTGCACTTTTATCATAATGTATGGGGTCTACCGCAGGCACCCACTTGTTGTCTTTTGTCAACATTAACACCCGCGGATGGATTTGTTTGCTCAATGAATCAACATTGCCGCGCCCGGCCATGTTCGATTGACCGGCCAGTAAGAAAATATGAAAATTTTGTTTTTCAGGCAGATTTGTTTCTGCAGAAAAAAGCATATTACTACTCACAAATAAAAGCAGACACAACCACAACGCTTTTTTCATTTTCACCTCAATTTCCATTTTTTTATTAAAGGTAGTTCAGAATTTTCTTTTTTTAAAAATACGAGTATCTTATATTATATTAAATATTATTGGAAAATCAAATGCCTACTGTTCAAAAATCATTATATTCTGAAATTGCAGAGATTGAAAAACGTTCCATTCCGGCGGTGATCGTGACAGTGGTCGAGTCCAAAGGCAGTGCTCCACAAAAATCCGGTTCCCGTATGATCGTCTATTCCAATGGTAATACTCACGGCACTGTTGGCGGTGGTGCCATTGAAAAAGAAGCGATCCGGCAGGCAATGGATTTAATGAACAGCAAAGAGCCCTTGTTAAAAGAATATTCTCTGGAAACAGATACGCATATGCTATGCGGCGGTAACATGACCCTGTTTTTCGAGCCGCTAAATCCCCCTTCTCCCCTCTATGTGTTCGGTGGGGGACATGTCTGCAAAGCACTGAGCAGTGTCATCAAAGACGCCGGATTTACCATGACGGTCATAGACAATCGTCCTGAATTTGCATCACCTGAACGGCTCCCTGATGCCCGCTCTGTTATTTGTAAGCCTTATGATCAGGCATTATCAGAACTGACATTTACGGATCATACTTTTATCGTGATTGTTACACACGGACATTTGCATGATCAGGAAATTCTTGAATATTGCGTACAACAGCCTTTTGCCTATCTGGGAATGATTGGCAGTAAACGCAAAGTTGGGCAGACACGCAAGACGTTGATAGACAACGGCATTGCCGCTGAACGGATTGACCAAATTCACAGTCCCATTGGGTTGCCGATTGGTGGAGATTCTCCGGCTGAAATCGCTATCTCGATAGCAGCAGAAATGATTGCAGTGAAAAACAACATTGACACCCAAACATGGAAATAAACATGATTGCCGGAATCATACTGGCCGCGGGTGAGTCCCGCAGAATGGGGCAACTGAAACCCATCCTCAAAATTGGTGAAAAGACCTTTTTACAGCATATCCATGGACAACTGAGTGAAGCCGGAATTGGGCCAGTGATCGTTGTACTGGGCTTCAAGCCGGAAGAGATCAAAAGCCAATGCGGTGTGCATGCCAATTTTATCATCAATACACATTACAAACGCGGACAATTTTCTTCCCTGCAAACCGGGGTATTAGCACTGCCCGAAAAGTGCAAGGGTGCCATTGTCTGCCTTGGTGATCAGCCCCAAATCCGTGCGGCTTGGATCAATGAACTAATAACTGCTCACAATAATACCGATAAAGACATTATTATCCCTGAATTTAATGGACAGGGAGGTCATCCTGTATTTTATTCCTGTCAGGTATTAAAAGAAATACCCAACATGTCACCCAATCAAACCGCCAGAGATTTGGGAAAAACATTTCAAGATTCTGTGTACAAAATTCCTATCCAATCAGATGGTATTCTTTTTGACGCAGACACCCCCACAGAATTAAAAGATATCCAATCCCGCTTTATGTAACAAACCCATATTTTGTAAAACAAAGCATCTCATTCCTACCCAGAATCTATTTAGGAATATTGCCAAATTTTCCTCTGTTTTTGTAATCAGATAGAATATTTTATGGAGAACATATTGAGATCTACTGACTATAAATTTTTACAACAACAGGGATTCAGCAGATTTTCAGAAAATGATGCAAACTATCGAGTCCTTTCTTTGCAATTTCAACCTACAATTGTAGGTTCATTGGTATTTATTGCAACCATTTTCCAGAGTTGGCAATTGTTTCTTGTCATTTCGGTAGTGTTGTGGATAAATGTGCTAATACCCAAAGCAAATCCGTTTGAAAACTTTTTCAACCGTTTTCTCATTCGCGAAAAAGACAAGCCCAGAATTGAAGCCGCTCCTGGGCCCCGGCGTTTTGCGCAGGGAATGGCGGCTGTATTTTCATTGGGAGCGGCTATAAGCATTATCATGTCATGGAATATTGCAGCATATATTTTTGAAGGTTTTCTGGTAATAGCTTTTTCCGCACTATTATTTTTAAAATTTTGTTTGGGATCTTATCTATACCATCTCGTAAAGGGCGAAAAAGACTTTGCTAATGCTACCTGTCCATGGAGTCAATAAATACATTTAAAGGCCAGTAATATCAACATTTTGAAAAGTAAAAGGGGCATCACAACTTTTAGCAGCATTTTCTTGATGTTTACTAATAATAGCATTGTAATTCCGGTTTACAACGAGTACATGTACACATTTGCATTTAATCAAATTGTGCTTTATATTAATAATATATTCTCTTAAATCCTTTGGGAAGAAAAATAATTGTGTGCTGGAAAATATCCAGTCGCATTTTCCCAAAAGCATCAATGCCCATTTCGTATTTAACGGCAAGGGTATTATAAAACAAGATTTTTAACATGAATTTGATCTCTTTGAACGATGCTGTTCAAATCATTCAACAGCATATTCCTCCACAAGATATAGAGCTACTATCGCTTGAAGACGCATCCGGTAAAGTGCTGGTAAAAAATGCAACCGCTCGTGAAGCACACCCCGCTTTCAACCACAGTACGGTAAATGGTTTTGCCGTTAAATGGACAGATATAGCAAAAGTAAATGAAAGTTCGTCTGTTATGCTTGACATCTGCGGCAAGAGTGAAGCCGGGGCACCTTTTAACGGACCTGTCGAAAAAGGGACCGCAGTACGCGTTGATACAGGTGCTCTGCTGCCCAAAGGTACGGATACTGTTGTACCCATTGAAAACACGCTTGTGAATGATCACGAGTTGCTCATCAAACAGAAAAATGTTAAAGGCGATTGTATTCGAACAGCAGGTTCAGATTTTAAACGCGGTGAAATCCTTTGTAAAGCAGGGACTTTTTTGACTCCCGGCTGCATTGGTTTGCTGGCATCTCAGGGATATACCGAGATCGATGTTATTGCTTCACCAAAGGTCTCAATAGTAGTTACAGGCAGTGAACTGGTACCCTTTGACCTAAAACCAGAACCCGGCCAAATGCGCGATGCAAACTCGAGCATGCTAAAAACAGCCGTCTTTTCTTCGGGTGCAGATCTGGCCTTTCATACCCGAACCGGTGATAATATCAATGCGGTAAGACAAGCTATTAATAAAGCCGCTGAATCTGCAAACATCATTATTGTTAGCGGAGGTATCTCTGACAGTCCTCAGGATATAGTCAAAGAAGCCGCCAGAGAAGCAGGATTTGTAAATCTGTTTTGGGGTGTAAAACAAAAACCGGGACAATCATTCTATCTTGCTAAAAAGGACCAAACCCTGTTGTTCGGGTTACCGGAAAATCTGGTTTTGGCATTAAACTGTTATGCGTATTACATTCATCCGGTATTGCAGCAAATACAGGGAAAACCACAAACTCATCAAACCCGTTCTGTAATTATGGGAAGTTCTATAAAAAACACCGAGGACCTCTCTTTATTTTTACGACTGCAAATTTCAACAGCAGGAGGAAAACCGGTTGCTATCCTTTATTCAAATGAGGATCCTTATAAATTGACATCCATTGGTAAAGCAGAAGGATATGTATTGTTAAACAAGGGGCAATCTCTTACCAAAGGTAGAAAAACAGATCTGGTCATGTATCCGTGGGCGTTGTATTAATTTCAGAGAATTACAATCTATTAAAACAAAAAAGGGACAATCAATGATCGTCCCTTTTTTATTTTCAACTCAAGTTTCTTTATAACAGAGTCGTTCTGATGTGCACTCGTGCGGGACGGCAATATTATTATCGGGCCCCACAGGAGTTGCGGTCTTTAAACAGGAGAATTGCGAAGTCAGCATTTTATCTTCACCTTCGGACTCGTCTGAAAAACCGGGATAACTCGGACCGACACGCATCAACATGGTACATACGCGTTTTTTTTCACTCATAATAACACCTACCCTTTTTTATTCGGCTAACAATTCACCAACTGCCCGCTTGAGCAGGTTTTTCGTCAACGTGATTTTATATTCATTCTGTTCCAGCGGTTCGGCATCTTTTAATTCCGCTTCACCTGCCTGTTTTAGCAAGTCATCGGTAATGGTTTTGCCGTCCAGTACTTTTTCCGCTTTGAATGCACGCCAGGGTTTAGGTGCTACTCCTCCCATGGCGATTTTCAGATCAGATATCTTGTTTCCGGAAACCTTGCCCGAAACCGCAACACTCACCATAGCAAAATCGAATGAATCACGTTCCTTAAATTTCAGATAATGACTCTTGAGCTGCTTTGCCTTTTTCGGAACAATCACTTTGGTGACAATTTCATCGAATTTTAATATATTCTCACGGGTAGAGTTTTCATCAGGCAAGATGTAAAAATCTTCCAGCGGTACTCTTTTGGTGCCTTGAGGTCCAAGAATCTCTATCTCGGCGCCAAGCGTTATAAGCATGGGTGCAACATCCGAAGGATAGACGATATAACAGGGGAATCCACCCAATATGGCATGGTATTTATTGTCACCACTGATGGCAAAACAAACATCACCACCTTTGCGTACACAATCGAAATGGCGACTGCGATAATACCAGCAGCGCGGACGCTGACACAAATTGCCGCCCAGGGTGCCCATATTCCGCAACTGGATGGTAGCTACGGTTTCTACCGCTTTTGCCAGTCCTCCATATTGTTTAACCACATCGCTGTTCGCAATGGTAGATAGCAATGTTCCTGCGCCAATTTGTAATCCGTCTTTATCATCCCAAATAGAGCTCAGCTCATCCAGTCCTTTTAAATTCACCACATGTTCAGGACGATCAACGCCTTCTTTCATGCGGGCCAGGGCATCGGTCCCGCCAGCATATAACAAGGCCTTACCCTCATATTCGCCCAGTACAGCAGGCACAGATTTTACATCCTTGGGGTATATATATTCAAAAGCTTTCATCAGTTGTCCTCCTTTCCTTGCAGCGCCATGAGGACTTTATCAGGCGTTATCGGCAGTTCATAAATCCGGGTTCCAATGGCGTTGGCAATTGCATTTGCAATTGCACCCACACCGGGTATAGCCGGTGGTTCACCCAATCCGATGACACCCCGCTCAGATTCATCATACATGGTTACGCTAAAATCAGGCATTTCTTTAGCGCCCGGTATTTTATAATTTTCCATATCCGCGTTTGGCATTACACCGGTTTCATAATCAAGCAGACGGTTTTCCAGAGTAACGTACCCAATCTCTCCAATCATTGCACCCTGTACCTGGTTAACAGCTGTCAGCATATTTACTACCAGCCCGCAATCCTGCACACCCAGCATGCGGGTGATCTTGATCTGACCGGTTTCGGTATCTACCTCTACTTCAGCAAACTGACAACCCGCTGTACCACTGTCAGACAATCCTTCCTGCCATTGGACCTGCTCAGACACAGGCTGCCCGTCTAAAAGCGCACAAGCTCCTTTCCATGAAAGGGACTGTGAACTGTCATTGCCGTTGAATTTCATCTTTTGGTATTTCACCTGCTCAACAGGAATACCCCATTCTTCCGCAACATGGGTTTTCAAGGTTTCCATCGCTTGAGTTGCGGCCAGCTTGACCGTTGTCGTCACAGAAGGAGCGGTCACACTTCCACCGCTGCCCGGCGCCCAGGGATAGTCGGATTTACCAATAAAGGGCTGTACCATTTCCGGTTTCAATTCCAGTTCTTCTGCCACAACCGCCTGTATGATTGTTCTCGTTCCGGTTCCAATATCCTGAGTACCGATCTTGATATCCACCGAGCTGTCGGGATAAATATTGATAATGGCTTTGGTATTCTTGTTGCCACCACCGCCCCATCGGCCAGAGCCCACACCCATTCCTTTTACAACTCGTCCTCTTTGACTACCGGTTTTGGGCCGGTTCTTCCAGCCAAACTGTTCCGCGCCAATCTCGTATTCTTTTTGACGAGTAGTATTGGGATCATTTTTCTTGCGCATCTCTAACGCATCCATGCCCAGCTTGTCCGCCAGTTCATCAATTGCCGATTCCATGGCAAAGTTGGCCTGGGGATGCCCCGGTGCGCGCATGGGTGCGCTGCCACCCGCATTGATATGCACATCCTGGTGGTCTATTTTATAATTGGGAAATTCATAAACATATGGTTGAGGTACACCGGCGCCTGTTCCTACGCCAGCCGACCCATAGGATTCCAGTTGAAACGCGATAAAGGTACCGTCTTTTTTAGCGCCAATCTTGATTTTCTGGAATGAAGAGGGACGGTTACCCACTGCCAGCAATTGCTCTTCACGGTCCAGCATCATTTTTACCGGAGC
This sequence comes from bacterium, assembly GCA_963693055.1. GTDB lineage: Bacteria > Zhuqueibacterota > Zhuqueibacteria > Residuimicrobiales > Krinioviventaceae. Next base: position 70,803 of record OY843751.1, on the reverse strand, counting down.
GTTGGCTTTTTTCGCGAGTCTGGCACAAATGGGATGAAAGCTTTTAATGCCCAGTTTGCTGCCAAAGCCACCACCCATATGATGGGCCACAACATGCACCTTGTTTTCGGGGATCTCGAAATGCCTTGCCATGCCGGCACGTTCACTATGAACAGCCTGGGTAGAACTCCACATATAGAGGTCGTCTCCTTCCCAATTCACAATACAGCCGTGAGTTTCAAGGGGAGTGTGGATCTGCACATTCATATGATAGGTATGCTCTACAACGGCATCAGCTTCTGCAAATCCTTTTTCTACATCTCCTTCTTCCCGATTTTGCACACGGCCTATATTATCTTCTTTGTTGCTGAATACTTTGATATCGCCTTTTAACGCTTCCTGCTCACGTACGGTAAAGGGAAGCACCTCGTATTTGACTTTGAATTTCAATAGCGCTTCTGCGGCACATTCTTCACTTACTGCTGCCACTGCGGCTACATCATCGCCAACAAAAAACACTTCATCTTTGATATCGGTAATCACGGTTTTTACACCAGGCATTTTCAATACGTCTGATGCATCAATGGATACAATTTTTGCATGCGGGTGAGGACTGCGCAGTATGCGTCCGTAAAGCATACCGGGGAATTTTAGGTCATAGGTATATTTTGCGCGTCCGGTAACTTTATCCGGGCCATCAATACGGGAGTAGGATTTACCCACAATGGTCATTTCTTCAGGTTTTTTCCATCCGGCCATAATCAACCTCCCTTCTTGATCGTGTCAGCCGCATCAGCAACGGCTTTGAAAATATTGGGATACGTTCCACACCGGCACAAGTTGCCTGAAACGCCGGTTTTGATCTCTTCCAATGTAGGCTGGTCGTTTTCGCGTAACAAGGAGACACAAGACATGATAAATCCGGGTGTACAAAATCCGCATTGCAGGGCATCATGCTTTACAAAGGCTTCCTGAACGGGATGCAGTTTGTCGCCATCGGCAAGGCCTTCCACGGTCTCGAGTGACGCGCCATCGGCATCCAAAGCGAGTATACTGCACGCCAATACGGTTTTCCCGTCCATAATGATAGTACAGGCACCGCACTGTCCACGATTACAGACCCGCTTGGTACCGGTGTAATCCAGATCATTTCGCAGCGCATCCAGCAGTGTGATGCGCGGATCGATCTCGAGTTCATGTTTTTTTCCGTTTACAGTGAATGCGATCTTGACAGCTCCGGGGCCCACAACTTTGGCGCCATGCGGACCTTCCGGTGCCGCTTCTACCGCAGTTGCAGTGATAACGGTTGCTCCGGCTACACCACCGCCTAATCCTTTAATGAAATTACGGCGTGACATACCGGACGTTTGTTTTAGATCACCCATTTGAAAACTCCATTTATTATTAAATTTACTGCTTTCCGGGTAATATTTTTTTATTTGGTAATTGGTTTCGTTCCCAGGTGTTCCCTACTCGTTATCATCCACAGAATCCATAGAGATACTATTAATAATATATACAAGACCTGTAATCAAAGCAAGTATTTTCGGAAAATTCATTTTGAAATTGTTCGATCATTGGCAGTTTACGACAAGGAGGAAAAAACGACACTTAACATGCCATGAATTCACCAGCATACGGACAAGAGCAAACTGAAAAGTTCCAAGTATGCATAGTTGACCAAGTCCGCTTGCAGCTGCCAAACGAAATAAATTTCGTTCTACTTGTAAATCCTATTTTAATGGGATTGTCCACCGGCAGGTGGACAGAAGAAACCAGAACGGCAGGTTTCCCGTCTTCTGACGGGACGTATTAAAGGGCCGTACGCTGTCAAACAAATTTATCATTGTATTCTCATAAATCCGCCGGCGGGTACAGTATCAATAACAATAAAGGGAATATTACAAAAAAGGAAATAACGCCTAAACCGAATTTCAACCCGCCCTTTTTCCCTTTTGTTGTGTTATACTCGCATGCTTTAACATAACGAATTGATTTTATATGAATTTTCATTCCTTTTTTACCCACTGACCGTGTATAATCCTCAAGATACAAAGTATCATTACCAACATGAAAATTTCGTGTAACATAAACATCACCATCAAGCGTATGAATCTCGAGCCGAATGTCCTCTTTATCTTCAAGAGTCTGGCAAGAATCGTTAGAAATATTATAACAATACGAGCAAGACAAAACGCTTGAAATGAGTATGACATATAACAAGAGTAATTTTTTAGAATACATAATTCCACCCCTTGGCTCATTTTAATCTTGAAAGTGATAGTAAATCGTGTAAAAATCTTCCCCGGTTTTAATCTATACCGTTTATCAAGATTATAATAAATTCAACCAAAGTCAAGAACATAAAGGAGAACAGATAATCCTTTTTTAAGTGGGATTGCTGGTAACTCAAGTCCGTAATGCAACACATTTAATGGTTTGTGCTTTTATATATTAAATAAAAGAATAAATACTACACAAACAAAACAATTTTCATTCAACTTGTAGATCCCATTTTAATGGGATTGTCCACCGCCAGGTGGACCACATCTAAAGCAAAAAACGCCCCTTAACATACTGGATAAACAGAGTTTATCCAGCCATAGCGTTCCCAAACAGGAGTTTGGGAACGAGTATAAATAATTATCCAACCTTCATAATTATCATTGCTTCTCATATCCCGAATAGTGGTTAATGCATTACTTATCCTTGCATCGTCATCAGCACCTGGCATTAAATTTATTTGTAAAACAGTATCTACGCAAGCAGGCCCATTAGAATACAGACCCGCTGATGACCAATCAACCCGATTAGAACTTGGAATTAATAATGCAAACACATTAGCAGATAGAATGAATACACTTAATATGGTTGTTAATAATAGTCGTTTCATATCGTCTCCGTTTCTATCTTTTTAGAATGAAATTGATTTTAAAGCACAATACCTTTTCGGCAATGTTTAAACCACTGATTGTCTCCAAACGTCCTAAAAGATTATATATTGCAAGAAATTCACAACCACAGAATTCATTTTCAAAAGAAACTCCGATATCTAAATCTATACTAGAGTTGTCTGTTGAGTAAAATTCTGTGTCAAAATTGGTACCAAAGTCATATTCCAAACTTTCCGAGTCTTGATATAAAATGCTCATTTCACCAATCTCATTTATTTCGGATGCGTCCGAAACCCCAAGATTGAAACCCAAACCACCTAACATATTAAAGCCAGAATGAATATGATATTTGAGCAGTAATGGGATTTCAATACAGCGGATCTTACAATAAATATCGCTGATATAAGATTCACTAAAATTATTTAAAAAAATTGTTTTATTATTTAAAAAGCCACCTTTGGTTGTTAACAGGTATTCATGAATCAGAGATATCTTTTGACTTAATTTTTTTTCAAATCGCAAACCCACTGAATAATGCATATCATAATACGAATCATCCATTACAATCTTTGAGAATGTTGGGCCGCTTACTATTGAAACAGCAGATGCAATTGAGCTGAAAAAAAATAATACAAAAATAGTAAATTTAATTACATTTTTCATGCTAAACTCCTTGTTTTAATTTAATTTTGAATTTAGTATACATCTACGGCGGCCTGAAGGCGTCTCCCCTTGCTTTCATATTGTACCCCACAGTACATGAGCATCTCTTTGCGAATTAGATTACAGCATTCACGTGTAGTACGACCCCGTGAAGCGCTGAATTACAAGTGAGCTCCCTCATCACTCGTTAAATTTATAAATCCAGCACTCTAGTTTTTTTATAATAAGTAAAATTTCAGATTTGATCAAGAGGAACCATAATAAATAGATTTTTTTCTTTCTCTTCCAAAATGTTGAGGTATTTAATAGCCCGGCACATCGGAAGTTCCGGGCGGAATATATATCAGGACATTTGACCTGGCTGCATACAAAGCAATTTCGGTACGAATGTCCCCATGCGATATTCCGCAATGCTGAAATCTGCATTACTATATTTCTTAATAATCGCAATGTAGGGACCGGTCTCAGACCGGTCCCTAACCCATATTTAAAATAAAACCAGCCAAGAGTCTCAATATAAATTCCACGTTGCAAAAATCTGCGTCACAATCATAGAAAAAAACAAGATTGATACCGGGCCTTTTATACCCGATTGCATTCTCTATTGGCGAATGCAATCGAACTCGAGCCCCGGTTACGGGTAAGACGGGAAAGTTGTCCGCTTGCAGCGGACAAATGAATTAAATCTCGTTCTACATTCCTCCCGTCTTTTTCCCTTGATTATTTGTCAAAAAATAAAAAGTATTTAAAATTTGTAAATTACATGTAATAGCTCATCACATCAAAGGTGCCGGGCTATTCTCCCATTCCAATCACCCAGGAAACTTGCTAATCCTACTCTTTCTTTTTCATATCATTCTGCCACCCGTCTTTTTCCCTTGATTATTTGTTAAAAAATGTCTAAGTATTAAAAATTTGCAAATTCCCACAAAACAGAGGTCAATCATGAAACGTATGCTTGTTGTATTGTTGTTATTTTTCACAGTAATGGGATACGCGCAGAAAACACCCACGGGCAATCCCAAAGATTTCAAAGTCAAAACCTGTCTGCACTCGGTCAGCTATGCCGGAGTGTGGCGCGGCCAGACACAGTTGACCGTTGACGAGTTCCTGGTCAAGGCCAAAGAACTGGGTTACGACGGCGTTATGCTGGTGGCCAAACGCCCCCATGTTTCCATCATTGATTATGATCAAGCGGCCCGCAAAAAGCTCAAAGCCCGCATAGAAGAACTGGGACTCGAGCTGGTTGCCCTTGCCGGTTATACCGATTACACCGCCGGTATCGACAAGCCCGGCATTCCCCATACCGAGATCCAGGCCGCATATGTTGGTGAACTGGCTAAACTGGCCAAAGATCTGGGCACCAATATGGTCCGCATCTTTACCGGTTACGAAAGACCCGGTATCCCTTACGACAAGCAATACGCCATGGTTTTAGAAGGATTAAGAGAATCGGGCAAACGCGCGGCAGAGTACGGTGTAACCCTGGTGGTGCAAAACCATCACGATATTGCCCTGCATCACGATGCCATGTACTGGCTGCTCAAAGAAGTCAATATGCCCAACGTCATGTCCGGCTGGGATGCCTGGTCCCCCACACTGGAAGGCTTGAGCAAAGAAGAAATCCGCGAATCCATTTTAAAAATGAAACCGTTTATTGTCAATACTATAGCCGCGGATTATATCACCATGCCCCGCTACCATTACGAAAACCACCTCACCAATTATATTGCCGAAAAACCGGTTATGCGCGCGGTCCCCATGGGCACCGGCGTTATCGATTATGAGAACTTTATTGGTACTTTGAAAGAAATCGGTTACCAGGGCTATATTGTTTATGAAATGTGCGAAGTATTGGATGGCGGCGGTTCTATGGAAAACCTCGACAAAACCGCCAAGGCTTTTTTAGATTATGTTAAAAAATTTGAATAACAGCGACTGATTTGGAAATCCTGCCGTTACATATCACTTTGGCGGCAGGATTTCCAATTTTAAAACGTTCTTTACCCCCAAACAATCCCATTTTCTCAATTCCCGTTTTGCAATAAACAATGTTTTTACGTATATTGAACCCGAATTTTTCAGCAAAACTTGTTTTTGGAGATCTGCTGTCCAACTCCTGTTTTCCTAAATATCTGCGATTTCTGTACAATGATCGTATTGTTATATTTAATTTCATGGGAAACAGGCCAACATAAATAATCTCACATTCGGAGCAGTATTATCCCAGGCAACGGTTCATCAATAATTCTTAAATTTGTTGTACCCATAAAGGAAATTAAAATTAATAAATTATATTTATACATATTTCTCATCTTTTCTCATTCACTTTTTGCAGGTACGCAAAAGCTGGACACCCGGCTGCAGTATCTGTTATGGGCATCTGACAATACCCAAGCATCTCTTCAAAAAGTGGACCAGGACAAAATCGCCATTTCCATCCGCACGCGCTCCAATGTACCTGCCGATTTTGTGCAGCAATGGGAAAGCCGGGGTGTATTTTTTGAAAAGATAAACCAGTCCCCCCTGCATTTGGGTGGTATCTATAAAGCTTATACTCCTGTTGATCTGCTTGCTGCTTTACAAAAGGATGAAAACATCCTCTCCATCGAGTATGCAGGGCAAGAGGACCGTCATAAATGTCTAAATAAAAGCGCGGCTCTCATACAGGCGGACCAGTGCTGGGTACAATACGATAGCAATTTAAACCCAATCACCGGTAAAGGTATTACCATTGGCGTTGCAGATGATCCCCCGGATATATTCCATCCCCTGTTTTTTCGCGCAGATGGCGACACCCTGGATTGGACCGATGTCAATCAAAACGGACAATTTGACGGTGGTACCGACGGCATTGATCTGGATGACAACGGAACAATTGATGCGGATGAAATACTGCATTACATCAATGCTCCCGTTCTGGATTACTGGGAACTGTTTGAAAAAACACAAGACGCGTACGAACCTCAATATGACTGGCTGTTTATTGACAGCAACAGCAATGGGATACGGGATTACGGTACATCCGCAGGATTTACAGAAACCGATCCGGCCTATGGTGAACCCTTGTTTATATGTATTGACTCTAACAAAAACAATCGATTAAACAGTGATGAACCGCTGGTACAATTAAGCTCTTCAAAAATCAAGGCCATCCGTGAATATATGGGCTTGGACGAAAACTTTAATCCTGTTTACAGAATACTTGAACGCGGTGTGGACCTGATAGAGCTAAACACCATCAATTCACATGGTACTGCCGTTGGCGGTATTCTTGCCGGAGGCTGGCCGGGTGTAAACGCGCTAACCGGCATAGCACCCGATGCAGACCTGGTTTACGGCACCCTCGAGTATCTGGCGGAAGCAGATGTAAATCTGGTTACGTATGAACAAGGCTGGTACTCGCAGGAATATCTGGACGGGTCATCTCATGAAGAGATCATGATGGATTCGCTTGCGGCCAGGGGTGTCATTCCGGTAATACCCTCCGGCAATATGAACCTGGCAGATGTTCACATGGAAGCGGACATCCCGCCAAACAATTCCATATCCTTTAGTGTAACCTGGCCCATCATTCAGGACAATAACGGTACGCCATTTTTCTTGTCATTTCTGTTCACAGATCAGGATTCCCTGTTTGATTTCAGTTTACTGTCTCCTGATGGACAGTATTTCAAACTCGATGCGACCTCAGAGATCACTCCTTCCATGCTCTTTAACATATGGACCACCCATCAGCAGTCTGAGCGCGGTACAGGCCGATACGATATTGTCCTGTACAGACTCAACCGTGTGGGAAGTGACTGGACTATAACCATAAAAAATCCTTCCAACACCACAAGACATTTGGATGGTTATGCTTATGATCCCCGCTTTGGCTGGGAACATGGCGCTTTTTTCAATGCATATGCAACAAAAAATGCCACAGTCACACTACCTGCCACAGCAGACAGCGCGGTGACTGTTGGCTCTTTTAACATCCGGACCACCAATCAGCCTGCCGGCGAGTTGTCAACCTTTAGTGGTATTGGGCCAAGAATCGATGGTATGGAATGTGTAGATATTACCGCCCCGGGCAAGCTGATCTTTACTCCCGACGTCAACACCCGCTATCCACAATTCAGCGGAGGCTACAGAAGCGTTGAAGGCACCAGTTTTTCCGGTCCGCATGCAGCAGGAGCTATTGCACTAATGCTGCAAATCGATTCGACACTCTCTGTCGTCCAAATCAGATCTCTGCTGGCACAAGGCGCCTTGCAGGATGAACTCACCGGCTCAACACCTAACAATGCCTGGGGTAGTGGAAAACTGCAAATATTCAACACGTTAAAGGCCATGCCGCAAACCATATCAGGTATTAAAACCGGGAAAACACCCAAAACTACCCGTTTGGTTCAGAATTACCCCAATCCTTTTAATAATAATACCACAATAGCCTATCAACTCGAAAAACCTTCCCGTGTCAACATTGAAATCTATAATATTACGGGTCAACGGATTGATCATTTGTTTAGTGGCACCCAAACCGCAGGCAATTATGAATTGATATGGCAAGCCGCAGCCCATCCCTCCGGTATCTATTTTATACGCCTCGCAACAAACAGTAATACTTTAATTAAAAAATGTACTTTGCTTCGCTAACATTGAATATTATTCATTATTTTGAAATCCGTCTTCTTTTTTCACCGTATATAAAATAAATCAACAACCTTTCTGACATTGTAACCTTTTATCGGGATCATGGTTTGTATAAAAGACAATGCGCTTGTACTGGTTCCCTTGCAAACCATTTTCACACCGAATTGTCTACAATTATTACCATATCTTAATATACGGAGAATTTCATGCATTTGATCAGACCGGTTATACGGACCATTCTGTTTTTACTGGTCCCTTTCTCCTGTACCTTTGCCCTGTTTAATACAAATGATACCACCCGAACGCCCTTGCAAGTACCCAGAATCAACTCTGATATAAAAATAGACGCAGTACTGGATGAGCCCTATTGGCAAGACGCTTTGGTGATTGAGACCAATATTGAAGTACGTCCCGGCAAACATTTGAACCTGGAAATGGGGCACACCTGGGAAAAACTGGATGTAGCTCCGGGAAGATTATATACCGCCAATTCGAGTAAATTCAAAGTCATATATCAATTTTCAAAACGTATCTTTGTGCGGGCAATATTACAAAAAATGGTATACGACTGCAATGTCTCGCTTTACAAAGACGATGACGTTGATCCCAAAGAAAAGACATTTTTCAACCAATTCCTGTTTTCATACAAAATCAATCCCCAAACAGTACTGTTTCTGGGCTATTCAGACAATTACTGGGGTGATCATGTAGATCCATTAACCCGAACAGACCGTGTATTCTTTGCCAAAATGGGTTATGCCTGGAGAATATAAAAAAATCTAACCTTTACAAAATGTGACCCGAATTACATTCATTTACGGAATATAACCGTATAATTTACTTGTTATTCAACCTATAAACTATAGTTAAAGGGAAGGATAAAAAGTATGAGGGTCACAGTTATTATGTTATCCGTATTAATGCTGTTTTCATGCGCGGGCAGCAAATCCGGTAAATCCGGACCGTATCGGATCACAATTTCTGAAGGCGGTGGTATTACAGGTCAACGCCTTGGATTTCACATGGATGATACAGGGCTCGTACAAAAATGGACTCAAATGCCGGGTAAAGACGAACAAATTGAATGGGAAAAATCCGGTAATTCAAAAAAAATCTATAAATTCAAAAAAACCATCGAATCATCACTCACCGATATCAATATCGACCAATCTTCCAATATGTCAAGATTACTGACAATACAACAGCAGGATACAACACGGCAATGGAGATTTCCGGCTACACTCAACTCGCAGGAAATACCACTGGTGTTAACATCGCTGTATCAGGATATTTACGAGTATTGCTCAGATCTTTAAAAAGTTTCGCAGTTGGCAAATACAATCATCTCAGGAGTTAAACATGAAACATGTTACGGCTATATTACTTTTATGCGCGTTTCTCTCAGGGACGGCATTTTCATCCACAAATGCATTAACGGATAAAAAAAACACCCGTCCGGTTGCTAACGACAAAACAATCGGTATCGAACAGGCAAAACTAAAAACAATCAGCGAAAAAATCAGTCAGTTTAGAAACGCCCCCAAAACGGCTAAACGTCAAAAAAACACAATCAATTATCAATTACCCGCTGCCCAAAAACAGGCATTGATTGAACTCATAAGAGACCCGAACCGTAACATTCAGATTGAATGGTCACAGGACGGCAGCAGTCCCATATTTATCGAAGCGGAAAATCTGTTATCTGATGAAATGTCAGGTAACACCATCAACCAATCTCTTAACGCTTTTGCTCCCAGGGCAAAACGATTGCTGGGTCTTGAAAACCAGGACGACAAGCTGGTTTTTGTCAAACAACAAACCGACGCGCTGGGCATGACCCATGTACGTATGCATCAATCTTTTGCAAATGTACCGGTATATGGTCGTGACCTTTATTACCATTTTGATAAAGATAACAAACTGGTAGGTATAAACGGACGCACAACACCCTTGCCCAAATCTCTTGATATTCAACCTTCCGTTACTGCTCGTAATGCAGAGATCCAGGCAATACAATACCTGGGATTAAAAGATACTGACTCTGTTCCGGTACAAAGCAGACTGGTAATTTATCCCATGCAGGACGAATTCCCCCTGACTTATATTGTAAACGTTAAACCAACACTGGCCGAAAACTGGGATATTGTAATTGACGCCCATTCTGGAAATGTATTAAAGAAAATTAACCGCATCTGTTATGATGGCGCAGTAAACGCAAGTGGTATGGATCTGCAAGGTAATACCCGAAATTTTGGCGCATATCAAATCGGTAGTGATCACTATTTGATCGATACCTCCAAGCCCATGTACAACGCAGGGCAATCTCAACTCCCAGACAACGTGGAAGGCGGTATTGTTGTGCTTGACGCTCAAAACGGAGATGGCAGCCAACTGTATTACAACACATCAACCAATGCAAATTCATGGAGCGTGCCCAATGCTATCAGTGCAATTGCAAATGGCGGTGTGGTTTATGATTATTATCGCAATATCCACAACCGTAACAGCATTGACGGTAAAGGCGGCACCATGTACATTGTGGTCAACTTTGATAATAATTACAACAATGCTTTCTGGAATGGCCAGTTTATGGTGTTTGGCAATGGCGACAGTCAACAATTCAGCGATCTTGCCGGTGCGTTGGATGTAACCGCTCATGAAATGAGCCACGGTGTTATTGAACATACAGCAAACCTGATCTATGAAGAACAGTCAGGTGCTTTGAATGAATCCTTTGCCGATGTTTTTGGCGTTGCAGCAGAATTTTACCATGAAGGCGCAAACGGCGACTGGTTGGTGGGCGAAGATGTAACAACCCCCTCTATTGCCAATGACGCACTTCGCGATATGATCCAACCGGATGGCCCCAATGTAGGCGGAGGCCAACAGCCAGGACATATGAATCAATATCAAAATCTCCCCAATACTGAAGATGGCGACAATGGTGGTGTTCACGTGAACAGTGGTATACCCAACAGGGCTTTTTATCAAGTTGCCCTGAATATCGGCATTGAAAAAGCAGAAAAAATTTATTACCGTGCACTTTCAGTTTACCTGACTCGCAGTTCACAATTCATTGACGCCAGAATTGCAATTTTAAAATCAGCTTCCGATCTCTATGGAGAAAATTCAACAGAATATCAGGCGGTTCAAAATGCGTTTGATACTGTAGGGATTTTGGATGGTGAAGGCTCTACATTACCCGATATTGAACCTCAGGTACAAGGCATTGATTGGATCCTGGCTGTAGATTCCGGGACCCGTGCACTCTATCGCATTAGTCTAGACGCGGAAACCATTGAAATGATTTCTGCTTCTCCCGTGCTGAACAAACCTTCAATAACAGACGATGGTGAATTTGTATTGTTTGTGGATTATGATTACAATCCCAGAATCGTAGCTATTGATGGCAGTGCGGAACAGCAGTTGGACGATTCAGGAACCTTTTGGAACCTGGCATACTCACCCAATGGTAACTATATTGCAGCAACTTCAAACGTTGCGGATGGCCTGATCTATCTGTTTGACATGGTCAATACAGACAATGTTTACCAGTATCCGCTTTACGCGCAAACCTATACCGAAGGCGCACAATCCTCTACGGTATTGTATGCCGATGCAATGGACTGGACCCTTGACAGTCAGTATCTGGTTTATGATGCATATAATATAGCGGCTACCGCAACCGGTGACACCCTGGATTATTGGGATATCAACTTTTTACGTATTGCAGACGGCACAGTAATCCGTGCTTTTCCTCCACAGGATATTGGTGTGAACCTGGGCAATCCCGTTCTGGCATCCAACAATGATTATATTATGGCATTTGATTTTGTAGACGCAAACGGAGAGGTTACCGCTTATGGCGCCAACCTGGAGACGGGTGATGTTGGTGTGATCACAAGAAATGGTTACGCGATCTCTAGACCTGATTTTTCTTCAGATGACTCGGCAGTAATTTACGAATATACCGATGGAAATAATTATGGTGTATTTGTAGCCAGCTTGCTTACTGATGGTATAACCGGTGCAGGTGATGATTTTCAGTTTTTGACCGGTGCAATTTATCCATTATGGGTAACACGAGGTACTCGTCCCGAAACTGCAGTAGAAGAGAATGATATTAAAATACCTACCGCATTAACATTGCATCAGAATTATCCCAATCCCTTTAATCCGGAAACAACCATACGTTTTGATCTGCCTGAGAACATGAATGTGCGTTTGGATGTTTATAATGTTCTGGGTAGAAATGTCATGTCGGTGGCAGATGGATTTTATACCGCGGGATCGCATCAAATCAAATTTAACGGTCAGGATTTACCAAGCGGCATTTATTACTATCGCTTAACAACTCCAATGGGTACTGAAACACAAAAAATGTTATTATTAAAATAGTATCATATGACCAGAGGAGAAAAAGAAATTTATAAAACCCCCTAAAAATACAACGGAGCGTCAGATCATTAATAAATTTGGTGATCTGTCATTCTGAAAGTAATAAAAGGGAAATATAAAAGCAACTAATTGTTCTTTGAAAGATTCAACTGACTCCTTTGATTTTTAATTTTATCAGGCAAAAGATCAACATATTGTTGTATGACACGTTTGGAAAGTCTTGCCAGCTGGCTGATTTGATCAAGGTTTTTAATGTCATGCTTCCAAAGTAATTCAACACGATGGTAATCTTTGATATACCTGTCAACCGCTTCGTTGCTGTGTTTGGTTTTCAAAGCGATTTCGGGAGTGAGATATCCCTCAAGATACAGAGTGATAATTTCGCGTTTATGAGTAATAGCGCCGGAAAGATCATGGATGTTGCCACGCGTTGGTAAGAGATGCCCTTCTTTTTGGATTTCATTTACATATTTACTGACAACGGCATCACAGACACCGAGTAACATAGCCAGGTCAAGTTGAGTAAGCAGAGCACCTTGATCAAAAGCTTCATCAACCCAACGTTTGAGGCGTCTTTTCCTTAAAGTTTTGGAATCAAAACCATGCGCGATATGAGAAGTATCCTGATCAGTAATGAAAGAGAGGACAACGGGTTTCATTCGGGTAGCGGCAATACTTTTTCCGCGTTTGGGGTATTCATCGACAGGAACAGCCATCCAGACGAGTTGCCCATAGTGAATATGGTGCAAGTCATCATCAATAGAGGAGACAAGGAAATAGTCATCAATGATTTTAAGGATATCATCAATGATGGCATTGGCAGTGATGGCTCCTTTGTCATAGCCATAGCTATTCAAAAAGTTGTACAGTAGTAACTGCTTGAGATCTTTATCTTTAAGTCGTCTCATTTTTTTGAGTTGAATTTGTTCTTTAGTCAAAGGTTTACTCATTTTCTTTGCCTCCTGATAGATGTTGAGGAATGGATTTTTTTTTCGCGTCGCCACCAGGTTCCGCAGGAGATAACAGATCGTTTAATCGCGTATTGTTTTGTTGAAGATAGGTTTGGTAGAGTTGGATATACTCGCGCACCAGGCGGTCGGATTTCTTTGCAATGAGTCGAATCTGGTTCGGAGAGAAATTTTCCTTGTATAAAAGGGCGATCTGCATAAAGTCAGCGAGGTAACGTTTGATGCTGGTTTCAGAATGATTGGTTTTTTGTTCTATTTCTGAAAAGGTATAACCTTTAAGATACAGATCAATAATGATGGTTTTATGAGACAGTCCGGGACCCATGTCATGTTTCATACCTCGTGTCATGATAAACATACCGTGATGACGGAGATGATAAATGTCACGTTTAACAGTGGCCGGACTGGTGGTTAAAAGCATTGCCAGGTCTTCATAGCTGAGTAAAGCACCCTGATCATAGGCTTGTCGAGTCAGACGGGCGATCCGGTGTCGTCTAAGTCCGGCAAGGCCATAATTAGCCAGGGCTTGCAGATCTGTATTAAAGTCAATTAGTTTGAGACGGACCGTAAGCTTTCGGGTTAATCTGATATGTTTGCCGGCTGGTTCTTCAGCGGCAACAGCTTCATAAGCGACTTCACCTCCTGATAATGAAATGTTGGAATGTTCCTGAAAGTATTGGTCAAATTGTTGATAGTAAGCTTCGGCAATAATAGGAGTCAAATTGAAATCCTGAGACAGTTTTTGGACAATAGCGTTTTTAGCTGTCTTGGATTCGAGTCTTTTTAAACCATAATTATTTTTAACATCTGCCATAAGAATCTCCTTATTTCTGTTTTTATTAAAACAATGATTCCTATGGTCATATGCACTAAACTTTAAGTAATATACAATATCCGGGAGGCTCACACCTCCCGGATAAATTTTATGAAAAATATTTATTTGAAATTAATTGTAAAGAATATATATATGGTGATTTATGAACAGTACAATTAAACATATTTCGCTTATTTTTACAGTTATGACAATCAGTATTCTGCTGATCATCAACTGTGGTGGAGATTCTTCAAACAACCCTACAGCACCTGCTGCTGAGATAACCGTATCAATCAGCCCTTTCACCGTTACACTTGAACCGGGTGGCACACAGCAATTTTCAGTTACCATTTCCGGTACTGAAGACACTGCAGTTACCTGGATTGTTGAAAATGACATTGGTACCATAACCCAGAATGGTTTATACACAGCACCTTCAATTATTTCCGGCCAATCCGTAACAGCCATAGTCAAGGTTATTTCAAATGCAGACGCAACTAAAGAAGGGGTTTCGACTGTAACGATTTCTAAACCTCCGGTTGAATTATCAACAATTGCTCAAGACGGATATAACACCCCGCAATATATGAAATCCACAGGAGAAGAAGCGCTCGCACTGGGAGCCGAGGCGGTTTGGCAGGCCAGCTTGATCAATGGCGGCCAAACCCTGATCACAACAGGAACCTTGACGCAAACTGCTGTCAACAGCGACAATTTCACCTACTCTGCCTCACCCAATGACAAACTGGTGGTAAAATTTTCAAACGGTACAACAGTCGATTTTCTGATCAGCAAAATGGATGGCGATTTTAACAGTAACAGTGAAAACTTTTTACAGCAGCCGCACGAATTTCAGATTACCATGCAGATCAGTGATGGAACAGACATTGAGATCTATTCATATCAGAATAACGGTCAAAAACTTGGGACATTGAAAGGTTCTGTGGTTTATAAAAACAAAACCTGGCAGGTCGACATTGACTTGCAAGGTACCTACAGCTTTGATGTGGGCTCTGGCAGTTCATATGAGAATGAAGAACAGATATCAGGAACTCTTTCCAGTACTGACTTTTCCATGACAATGAATGAATATTATCATTATCAAAGCATTTATGTAGACAACTTTGTTGAAAATGTAGAGCGTCGTTCCAACAGCACCTGGGTACAAAACAATACCACATACGCGCTCAAGGATGTGGTTATCCGCAAGGCCTTTTTCAACTCTAAACCCTCAGAGCTGGATTCTTATTGGATCGTCCAGGGAAGTCTTTTGGAAAACAATGTGCAGATTGGTCAAATCATTTCAGGTACCGAAACCGGATACCTGAAAATCTGGATGCAGCTTGCCGATGAAAATGTATTGCTTGAACAATATCTATTGAATTAAAACTTAAACTCGTACTGTTTTATTAACCGTAAGCTATTCAATACAGCTTGCGGTTTTTTTATTGCATTATAAGCACGAATCTATTATACTATTGCCAACAAGGAGGACACAATGAAACAAATATTCATAATAATTTTAGTGCTCTCATCTATGATTTTTGCAGCAAACGATTTCGAATCCGATACTTTTTCCACATCAAAAGGCGACTTGAAAATCACATTCATTGGTCACGGCACGTTGATGATGAAATTTGATGGCAAAGTGGTCCAAATCGATCCATGGACACGTCTGGCAGATTATAACACCCTGCCCAAAGCTGACATTATTCTGATCACTCATGAGCATGGTGACCATCTCGACGCCAACGCCATTAAGCAGACCAGCAAAGAAAGCACAAAGATTCTGCTCACGCAAATTTGCTTTGACAAACTTGGCAAAGGCACGGTCATGAACAATGGAGATACAAAAAACGTATCAGGACTAACCATTAAGGCAGTACCAGCCTACAACATTGTCAATATGCGCGGTGAAGGCAATCCCTATCACCCCAAAGGCAATGGTAACGGCTATGTCATCACCTTTGGTGATAAACACGTATATGTCGCAGGAGATACGGAAAACATACCCGAAATGACTAACCTCGGCAAAATCGACATTGCATTTGTACCCATGAATCTGCCCTACACCATGACACCGGAAATGGCAGCTGATGCGGCCCACAAAATTAAACCTGCGGTACTGTATCCCTATCATTTTGGCGAAACCGATACAAACCAATTGCTGAAATTGTTCAAAGACGACCAGAATATTGACATCCGAATCAGGAAATTACAATAAAGGATATTTTATAAAGCGATTACTATTATTCCTGCGGCTGTATTCGCCTACAAGTTTCGCCATCTAATCTCAATAAAATGGAAAGACGGTAACGTATTCAAACTTTCCTCAGACTAATCACCAAAGACATAGAAATTTTCAAGCCCTTGCGAGTTCTCGTAAGGGCTTTTTTACTTTGTATATTACCTGTCAATCGTTTATATTATTACGCTTTCCCAAACAAACAATCAAAGAGAGAATATGAACCGAACTCTTTTTAGCGCATTGCCCGTATTAATATTTTTATCATTTCCTGCATTTTTAACAGCACAGGTTAACAGCTCTGTTCTAAACCGATCAAACAATCTGGTTTTTGTTAATCCGGATAACAATCTTTCCTATGTATAATCTGTTTCGATTGAAAATACAACAACGGCGATATCTGAACAAAATAAAAATATTGACGAAACTTTTTCCAAACAGGTTATTTCCAGCCCCATCATCGGTTTCTTGTGCGGATGTGTAGGAACAGGTGTGGGACTGATCATTGAAAGCCGAAGCAAACAAAATGAATTTCCTGGTCTGGCAAGCCTGGTTTTTGGCGGTGGATTGGGGTACATAACAGGAATGACTGCCGGAGTATATAAAATCGGCCAACGCAATGGACTGGATGGCTCTCTCGCCGTTACAATTCTTTCTTCTATTATTGGTACTGCTGTCGGAGTACAAGCAAGTGTAACTACTGAAAATATTATTCCAATGTTGATCATACCTCAAACCTGTGCAACTGTGGGTTATCACCTTTCCCGCTGATCCTGATACTCAAAAATCAGCTTTAAACAATAAGCATAAACAGATTAAATATTTTTCTGTTTCATCCAATTGATTTAATTATTATCTTTTTTTATAAAATTGAATCAAAATGGAGCACACAATGAAAAAGCTCAAGCTCTTTACTCTTTTACTCGTTATCTTTCTGGCATTTCAATCTTTTGCCTTTACTCCCGTCGAAAATCCCGATCCCCATCGGTTTGATGATGCCATTCAATCCTTTATCAAATACGATCAAAAAAACGCATTCCCCGAGGACCCCATCTTGTTCGCGGGCAGTTCCAGCATCCGTATGTGGATGAGTCACGATGCATTTCCCGACTTGCCCATCATTAATCGTGGATTTGGAGGCGCGCATATTTCAGATGTCAACTTTTTCATCTACGATGTCGTAATGAAATACAGTCCTAAAATCATTGTGTTTTATTGCGGAGACAATGATATTGCCGGTAAAAAATCACCTGAACAGGTACTGAGCGATTACAAAACCTTTGTAGAAACCGTGCACAAAAAGTTCCCCAAAACCAAGATCGTTTACGTTCCCATTAAACCCAGTATCGCCCGATGGGACATGTGGCCAACAATGGAAACCACCAACAAAATGATTAAAGACTATTCGGACGAGTCTAAATCACTGTATTATGTTGATATTGCTACTCCCATGTTTGGCAAAGACGGTAAACCCATGCAGGACCTGTTTATGGATGACGGACTGCACCTGAATGAAAAGGGGTATGAACTTTGGAACAGTATTGTGGGACCCTTGCTGAAAAAAAATTACTAAAACGGAGCCAGACATGAAAAGACGCCAGTTCATCCAAACTGCAGCTATGGCTGCATTGTCGGGAGGAGTTATGCGTTGTACATCACCTGAAACTGAAACAGGACCCAGGTATTCCATATCTACACTCACCTCGGGTCCACAGAACCATTTTTTCGGGTATTATGGCATCTGTCCCTGGAACGGCAAAGAGTCACAAATACTGTCATTACAGAGTTCCTTTCAGGACCATATGCCAGAGCCTCAAGATGCCGCCGTTATAGGTTTGGTAGATGCCAAAACCGGCGCGTTTTCTCCTGTCACGCAAACCCACGCATGGAACTTTCAACAGGGTGCAATGATGTACTGGCATCCCGCACATCTCAATTCAAAAATCCTGTTCAACGACCGAGAAAAGGGCGAACTGGTCTCTGTATTCTATGATCTGCACACATCAAAACGCCAGGTTTTACCCCGCCCTGTTAACGCAATGGGACACCAGGGCAAACACGCCCTTTGCCTCACTTATGGACGAATGGGCCGTTTGCGCAAAGTGGTGGGTTACGCGGGAACAATAGATCCGAATCCCAACGATCCGCATCCGGACAATGACGGTGTTTTTCTGATGGACCTTGAAACCGGTAAAACAAAGCTGATCGTTTCCATTAAACAGGTGTACGAGATGCTGGTGCCTAAACATCCGGAGCTGAAAGAAAAACACTTGTGGTTCAATCATGTGGTTTTTAATCCCTCAGACACCCGCTTCTTTTTTCTGGCGCGCATCCGACAAGACAATGGCAGACTCGAAACCGGCATGTTTGCCGCGGATACGGACGGCGGCAACCTCACCGAGGTGGTGCCTTATGGCTCTAGCGTTTCCCATTTTGACTGGCGCAATGATACCGAAATTGTGGCCACGTTTATTCACAATACTCCGGGAAGGGCGCATTTTCTCTTAACAGACGGGGATAACCATTTTGAACACCTTGGTGGTGGTATGCTGGACTTTGATGGGCACTGCTCCTTTGGTCCCGATAAAAACTGGATGGTGACCGACCGCAATCTGGATGAAACTCTGGAGAAATCCATTAATCTCTACAATCTCGAAACCCGCGAGTTTATTGAAATGGGGCGCATCAACATGCGTGAGCGTCTCTTTTTCAGAGGAGACCTGCGCTGCGATCTACACCCCCGCTGGAACCGCAGCGGCAACCAGATCTGCTTTGACGGTATTGCCAGCGACGGTACCCGGCAGTTGCATATTGTTAAACTGAATTTGATGGCGTAAAGCAAAAAATTAACCGCCCGCTTTGCTCGATGCACGCAGATAAACGCGGATAAATAAACACATTCCTGTCTTTCGATACATTTGCCCGGCACCTTGGAGGTGCCGGGCAAATCACTATCTTAATCTCATCCATCTTGATTCAGACAAAAATCACTCATACCATTCGTCAAACTTGCATGCATCCAGCTCGATGAAATATTCAGCGATCTTGGGCAGCAGGTCGTTCAGGTAGCGCTGGCCTTTTTCAAGCGTGGCTTTTTTCGGATTGCCGATACCCGTGTCCTCGGTCACTTCTGACCACTCCCGTTGTGCCCAGGCCCAGCCCTCTTGCATTGCTTTGAACTTGAACTGTTTGGCATTGCCGTCTCCGGCCTCTTCCAATGGCAAAATCAGATCCGGCGCCATCTGCATCATGATGCTGGTCTCCAGTTCTGAACCGTGGTCGCCGGTATCGTCAAAATAATCTTCAAGATCCAGAATCTTGTACCAGCTCAGCATGGTAATAAACATTTCTGGCAGACGCGGCTGCAGCTCTCGTATTATCTGTTTAAAATCATTACCGCCATGACTGTTTACAATCACCACCTTGGGGATTTGTTGATTCGCCAGCGATACGAGAATATCATATAGCACTGCCATTTGCGTTGAAGGATTCATGTTGATATCAAAGGGGATATCCAGTTGACCGGTATTCACACCAAAGGGCACAGCCGGTAACACCATCACTTTGGCTCCGGCATCCCAGGCTATGCGTGCGGCTTCGGCGCAAATGTACTCGCTTTCAATCACATCGGTACCATAGGGTAAATGGAGATTGTGCGCCTCGGTGGCACCCCATGGTAAAATAGCAACATTGTAATCCGTTGCTTTTACAGTCTTGTACTGCACTTCTTTG
Source organism: bacterium (assembly GCA_963693055.1). Taxonomy (GTDB): domain Bacteria; phylum Zhuqueibacterota; class Zhuqueibacteria; order Residuimicrobiales; family Krinioviventaceae. Next base: position 50,472 of record OY843751.1, on the reverse strand, counting down.
AGTATATATGGACGCGATTTCAAATCAGGCTCCTTTTTTCACTATTTCATTGCATTTTAGGTTCTGAAACAATATGTTAATATATCCAAATGGATACAATAATATAAGGATTTTCCCATGCCAAATGCAATCACTTCCCGCAGGTCATTTCTCAAATCCCTAAGTGCCGGATGTATTGGTGGGTCTCTATTATCTGCTCATTGTATAACCCAATCACCCAAACTGCCGAATTTCATCATAATCTTTTGCGATGATCTGGGTTACGGGGACGTGGGCTGCTTTGGCTCTAAACTGCATCGTACCCCCAATCTCGATGCCATGGCAAAGGCCGGTACCAAATTCACCAGTTTTTATGTCTCCAGCGGTGTGTGTTCTCCCTCCCGCTCCAGTTTAATGACCGGTTGCTATTCACAGCGCGTGGATATGAACATGAACGCCGAACCGGTTGGGAAAAACAAAATGCGCCAGGTCCTGTTCCCGGTTGCCAAAAAGGGACTCAATCCCAACGAGATCACCATTGCCGAGCTGCTTAAACCCAAGGGATACGCCACTGCCTGCATCGGCAAGTGGCATCTGGGAGACCAGCCCGAATTCCTGCCAACAAAACAGGGATTCGATCTTTATTATGGTATTCCCTACAGTAACGACATGGGTTCGCAACAGTTTAATATCAATCCGCCACTCCCCCTCATGCTGAATGAAAAGGTAATAGAGGCACCGGTGGACCAGAATACCATCACCAAACGTTATACGGAAAAGGCCATAGAATTTATTAACAAAAACAAAGACAATCCTTTTTTCCTGTACCTGCCGCACGCCATGCCGCATAATCCCGTACATGCCAGTAAAGCCTTTCAGGGGAAATCCGCCAACAATGGATACGGTGACGCCGTTGAAGAGATCGACTGGTCAACCGGACAGATCCTAAACACCTTGAAAGAATTGGGTTTGGATGAAAACACCCTGGTTTTCTTTACTTCGGATAATGGTGCGTCTCCCAGTTATGGCGGTAATAATCTGCCACTAAAAGGCTGGAAAGGCAGTACCCTGGAGGGAGGCATGCGCGTTCCCTGTATTATGAAATGGACAGGTAAAATCCCGCAAAACCGCGAGTGTAATGAATTAACCTCTACCATGGACCTGCTTCCAACTCTATGCACACTATCGGGCACTACACCACCGCAGGACAGGATCATCGATGGTAAAGACATCCATTCCCTCATCTTTGGCAATCCGGGAGCAAGAACTCCGCACCAGGTATTTTACTATTATCAAAAAGACCAGCTTCAGGCCCTGCGCTCCGGTCCCTGGAAACTGCACCTGCCCCTTGAAAATAAATACAAAGCAGTGCACCTTCTTGATACCGTCCCGTCGGAACTGGAACTTTATAATCTGGAAGAAGATATTGCCGAAAGCAACAACATCGCAGAACAGCATCCCGATGTTGTTGAAATACTATTAGACATTGCTGAAAGGGCCAGGCGTGATTTGGGCGACAAGGACCGCCCCGGCGAACAGGTCCGTCACGCCGGCATTGTAGTCAGCCCCAAACCCATTGCAATGGATTGATAAATCATTTTGTCGAAAATGTATTGCAAGGGCGGGCCCATGTGTCCACCCATCAACATATTATATTCATTATACAAAAATATCCCAATCACCTGTAGTAAATGGAGGATATACTTATGATTGATTTAATTTTCAAAAAGAGAACAATATTTTTCACTTTTATTTTCATTTTTTTCAGCACTCTTGCAACCGCCGCAGAAAAACCTCGGGTATTTGTTTTGACCGATATTGAAAACGAACCCGATGATGCCATGTCCATGGTGCGGTTTCTCACCTATGCCAATCAATTCGATATCGAAGGGTTGATTGCTACTACATCCATTCACCAGCAAAACCGTACCGCGCCGCAGCGCATCCGCAGGATTGTTGAAGCATATGGCAAGGTCCGTGACAACCTGGAACTGCACGAGCCCGGTTACCCTACGGATGAACAGCTCTTGTCCGTGGTTAGCGAAGGACTGCCGGAATACGGCATTGATGCTGTGGGCAAGGGCAAAGACTCGCCCGGTTCTGAAATGCTGATCAAAGCCGTGGACCGTGACGATCCGCGTCCTCTCTGGGTGACGGTCTGGGGCGGACCCAATGTGCTCGCACAGGCATTGTGGAAAGTGCGGGAAACCCGCTCCGCAAAAGAACTGGACAAATTTGTTGCTAAATTAAGAGTATATACCATATCCGATCAGGATAATAGCGGTCCCTGGCTGCGCAAGGAATTCCCCAATCTGTTCTATATTGCGAGTCCCGGATTCAACGCCGGCGGTGCGTACCATCACGCAACCTGGAGCGGGATCAGCGGCGACTATTTTCACGGTCGATTCTCAGGTGCGGACTTTATGCTGGTGACCAACGAATGGCTGGACCGCAACATCCGGCGCAAAGGCCCCCTGGGCGCCGAGTATCCTTTATGGGAATTCCTGATGGAAGGTGATACGCCGTCATTTCTCAATCTTGTCAACAATGGCCTGAGCGATGCCGAGCATCCCAACTGGGGCGGCTGGGGCGGTCGCTATGAGCTTTACACACCACGCATTCAAAAATGGTTTCTCTATCCCGAAACGCGTCCCTTTTGGACCGATGCGGATGACGAAGTTTTGGGCATTGATAACCGCTGGCACACCGACAATCACGCTACCATCTGGCGCTGGCGTGAAGCGTATCAGAATGATTTTGCGGCAAGAATGGACTGGACCATCAAGCCTTATGCTGAGGCCAATCATCCCCCAATCGTAAAACTGGACCACCCCGCGCAAATGATCGCAAAAAAGGGTGATGTCATAAAACTCGCTGCAACAAACTGCAGCGACCCTGACGGTGACGCGCTGTCGTACAACTGGTTTTACTATAACGAAGCGGGCACCTTTCCGGCATCAAGCGCGCGTACCGGACAGCCGATAGCAATCCAAAATTTTGACCAACCGCAGGCATCGTTTACCGTGCCTGCAAGCAGGGTCATGCCGCCGGGCACCGGTACTATGCATATCATCCTGGCTGTCACTGATCATGGCACCCCGAGGTTAACTCGCTATCAGCGGGTGATAGTTGATGTAAAGGAATAAAAAACATTTCTACTTGATATTTGCCATGCACCTTATGATGCCTGGCAAAAAAACACTGAAAGGACAATACCGTGAAACGCTATATTCTAATATCCATCCTCTTTGCTGCATTAATTTCTGCCTACGGATCAGAAACAATCCTATGGTATGAACAACCGGCAAACCAGTGGGCAAAAGCCCTGCCTCTAGGTAATGGGCGAATGGGAGCGATGGTTTTTGGCGGTGTATTAAATGAGCGCCTTCAGTTAAACGAAGAAAGCCTTTGGGCTGGAGAGCCGTTCGACACATATCCCGATAATTTCAAAGAGAACCTTGTACAATTACAGGATATGGTCCTTGAAGGAAAAATTGCAGAGGCCAGCGCCTTTGGTCACAAAACGATGGTTAAAAAACCGACATCGTTCAGATCATATGAACCGCTTGCCGACCTGCAACTGGAATTTCATCACGCCCCGGAAATCACAGAATATAAACGCGAGCTGGATCTGATCAGCGGTATTGCCACTGTTCAGTACAAGGCCGGTGGCATTTCCTATAAACGTGACATTCTGATATCTGCTGTTGATGATGTGATTGCGATAAGACTCTCTGCAGACAAAACCGGAGCTGTCAGTACGTCGGTGACGTTGACACGAAAGAAGGATATGCAGTTGAGTACAGAAAACAATATATTAAAGATGGACGGCCAGATAATAGATATTGAAGCACCTGAGGCATTTGATGACAATGCGGGCGGATCAGGACCGGGTGGACCACACATGAAATTCGCCGGCCGGTTGATTGTAAAAGCAACGGGGGGTACTGTCAGAGCAGAGAACGACAGGCTGATTATAGATAAAGCAGATGAAGCGCTATTGTTGTTTACCGGGACAACGGATTATAACCTCAAAAAAATGAATTTCGACCGATCAATAGACCCTGGCAAAACAGCAGACACTATTCTAAAAAAAGCTGCAAAAAAAACGTGGAAAGAAGTTAAAACCGATCACGAAAAAGAACATCGTCCGATTATGGAACGGGTACAACTTGATCTCGGGACATCAGCAAACAACAAACTTTCTACGGACAAACGGCTCGCAGCGTTAAAAGAAGGAACGAATGATCCCGGCTTGGTGACATTGTACTTTCAGTACGGTCGTTACCTGCTGATGAGCGGATCACGCCGACCGGGCCGGCTGCCTCTAAATCTACAGGGGCTCTGGAACGAAGAAATGTGGGCCCCATGGGAATCAGACTATCATCTCAACATCAATCTTCAAATGAATTATTGGCCGGTTGATCTCTGTAATCTTTCCGAAACGATCGATCCACTAGTGGACTGGTTTGAACTCTTGACAGAGAAAGGAAAGGTTTCGGCAAAAACATTGTATGGCTCGGATGGCTGGATATCATATACAGCGACAAATCCTTTTGGGAGAACTACGGGAAGTGGATCAAATCCGGGTTCACAGTTTCAAAATGGTTTTCTGGATCCTCTTGCAGGTGCATGGATGGCAATGACGTTGTGGCGTCATTACGAATTTACACAGGACGAGGTATTCCTGAAACAAAAGGCCTATCCAATCCTCAAAGGGGCGGCCAGGTTCCTTTTAGATTATATGCGAACAGATAAAGACGGATATCTTGTAATTGTGCCTTCAACTTCACCAGAGAACGAGTACATCCACCCGGAGACGAAAAAGCCTGTAAGGATTACACGAGGATCAACGTACCATATGACTCTGGTCAAGGTGGTGTTCGATGCTGTAATCAGTGGATCAACAATCCTAAATACTGACCAAACATTCAGGAGTGAACTGGAAACTGCTTTGAAAAAACTGCCGCCGATGATGATCAGTGCGGACGGCACCATCCAGGAATGGATAAAAGACTATCAAGAACAAGATCCAAAGCACCGGCATGTCTCGCACCTGCTGGGATTATATCCGTTCTCTACTATCCAACCAAAACAGGAAAAGCTGTTTGCCGCTGCTCGCAAAACACTGGACCGCCGTGGATTTGGGGGAGATGTCGGCTGGAGCAATGCATGGAAGACAAGCTTCTTTGCGCGACTTGGCGATCCGGAACAGGCACATTTCTATATCAATAGACTGATCAGCCGCAATGGATTTCCAAACCTGATGGATGCGTGCTGGCCGGGCAGGGTATTTCAGATTGATGGCAATTTCGGCGGCTCGGCAGGAATAGCCGAGATGCTTCTCCAAAGCCACGCAAACGAAATACATCTGCTGCCGGCATTACCACAGGAATGGGCAACAGGGTCAGTTCAAGGATTAAAAGCGCGCGATGGCTTTGTTGTGGATATTGAATGGAGAGATGGTAAGCTCTTGAAAGCGGTCATTCACTCACTTGCAGGCAAACCCTGTATAGTGAGATACGGCAATAAAATTGAACAATTGGACCTCACAACAGGTAAAAGCACTATTGTCAAATTTTGACAGGCCGCTTGATCGTTATCTATGGAGAATTGAATGACAATTAGAAACCTTTTCTACTTGACTATACTAATCACTTTGATGTCAATACCAGCAATGGCGGAATCTCTTGTCATAAAGGCAGACAATTCGCTTGTTGATGCAAATGCACTGAACCTTGGCGACAAAAAGTTCGGAGAGGCAAGGTATGGAAATGCGATTAACGGGTGCTCTTTTCAGCAGGATGCAATTATTTCGCACAAAGATTACCAGTATATAGGCTACTATGATGGCTATCGGCAGGTCTGTATCGCCAGACGTAAACTGCCGGGTGGTCCCTGGGAGACCATACGTTTCAATGATTATCAATTCAAGAGCAATGACGCCCACAATACGATCTCTATTGGCATTTGCCCAAATGACGGAACGATTCACATGGCTTTTGACCACCATGGAGATTTACTGCACTACCGGATTTCCCAAAAGGGGATTGCCAACAATCCTGAAACAACCTAATGGGAGTCCTCTCTTTTTAGTCCGATCCTGCCAGAACTGGAAAAGAACAAAAAAATTAAAATAACCTATCCCCAATTCTGGCAAACGCCCGATGGTGATTTGCAATTCTGTTATCGGCTACGAGGGTCGGGCAATGGTGATCGAATGTTGGTGGATTATAATCCCCAAACCGGGTTGTGGGAGAATACACATCAAATTGATTCTTCAAAAGGGACTTTTACAGATGCACTGGGTTCCAGCGATTCCCGTTGTTCCTACCCAAACGGCTACACCTATGGCCCAAAGGGATATTTGCATGCGACCTGGGTCTGGCGGGAAAGCAGCCAGGGTGCAAACCATGACCTTATCTATGTCTATAGTAAAGATCGGGGTAACACATGGTTAAACAATGCCGGCCAAGCCATTAACGGTCCTCCCAGAGTTGATTCCCCGGGTATAACCGTATTCAAAATTGACCGTAGATATGCACTGATGAATACCCATGGCCAGGCAGTTGATTCACAAGGACGTATTCATACAGTAATGTGGCATTGTACTAAAGCCTCTCTAAAAGCTGCTGATAGCGAGCCGGGTGAGCACATATGGGGAAAACCGGAAGCTCGTCGCTACTTTCATTACTGGCGCATGGCAGATGGAACGTGGAAACAAACAGAGCTTCCCGGAATTGCGGGGAACCGTCCTAAACTGTTTATGGACAAGGCTGACAACGCATACCTGATCTTTGAAAAAGATGGAAAACTCGTCATCATGGGTACACAAGCTTCAAACAAATGGTCGGACTGGAAAACAGTTCATTCAGAAGAGGGCCCTTTTCACAATGAGATGTTGGGGGATTATTATCGATGGAAAAAGAGTAGTATACTTGCTGTTATGGTGCAGGAAAGCCCAAGGCTGCAATTCAAAAGAAACCACCATTGCTGATCATCTGCTATGGGACGAACGTCCCAATCTAATATCCCGCTCGCTATACATGAATATCAATCGCGATAAAGTATTAGGGCGCCAACCTGTGTGCTGTTCTAAATTCAGGAGACAGCGCCGCAATCGCTGTCTCCGATTAATTATTCTTATGGTTTAGCAGTATTCTCCTTATTTTAAAATCTTGCCATGTAAAATTAAATTACTATTTTCCGGTGTACTATTAAGATTCAACACACAAAAAAATATTTCATTTTTAAATATTATGGGATCATTTATGTTGCCCATGCTTTCATTGGGATAAGTATATATATATTCAACATCTGTTCCATTATAATGGGCGATACCATCTTTCATACTAAGAAAAAGATCAAGATTGTTCCTGCCATAAATTTGACAATTAAATTCAGAATTTGGTACTGTAAATTGCTCAATCATCTTTGCTCCTTGATATGAATATACCTCCTCACCAACAACAAAATAGGTTATTCCATCAATAACATGAAGACTGGCCCAATAAACATCTTTAAGCGTTGTTGAATAAATTTCATCAAGTTTATTATCACTTATTTGATAAAATGCTATTATATCTTGAGCGCTGCTTTTATAATCCATTGCATAAGATTGTACAATGACTTTATTATCATTTTTCCTTATTTTTAAAAATTGAGAATTAAAGGTTGCTCGTACAATTTCTTTCCACTTTTTACCATCAAAATGCAATACAAAGCCACGCCAGTTATCAATAGTCTCTTTTTTAAAATCAATTATTCCACAAGCATAAACATCGTTAGCAGATGTTCCCCAAATTTTTTCAATAGAAATTATATAAGCGCCATCAACTTTATAATTATAGAACTGGCTCCATTCTTTGCCATTAAAATGCCAAATCGCAGCCCCCTCTACTCCCCAACCGCCTTGTCCGCCCATCCAAACATTGTTCGGACCTGTGCCCCAAAGGGTCATACCCCCTACATTAATCGCTTCTTTGTTATAAATAGACCATTCAACACCATCATAATGCCATAACCTGTCTTGATACGTTCCTCCACCGCCAACTGCCCATACATCGTTTGGTGTGGCTCCCCAAACAGCACTTATATAATTCATGGGTGAGTTCAGAGTATCCAGTTCCCATATATAATTTCTGCTGCCGGGTTCCGGCTCTGTTTCCGGCAATGTGGGTATTCGTTTACATAGTATTGATACCGCAAATACAATTAAAACAATCAAGTACAGATTCCTTTGCATATGCCCCTCTATATATTTATTCTAATTGCTAAAATATCAGTTTTGGTCTCACCCGAAACAGCGCCGTTTCCCCGAGAGTCGCCCCGATAATTAAAATTTTTACTTTTAATAATAAAAAGACTTGCTTCCCTTTTGGATATTACGAAAACAAACAGTATATGTCAATAGAATTCTGAAATCATGTAAAAAACTATTCCCTACTGGTTACAAGGCTCTGCCTTGTAACCTATTCCAAAATATTTTAAAAAGGCCAAGGCTGCAATTCAAAAGAAACCACCATTGCTGAGCACCTGCTATGGGACGAACGTCCCAATCTAATATCCAGCTCGCTATACATGAATATCAATCGCGATCAAGTTTTCTGCAAGGGCTGACCAGTGTTTCCTTCCTATATCTTTTCAGCATTTTTTCTTCCACTCTCCCGGGATTAATTTAGTCTGGTCCATTGTTTTAACAATCTTGCATTAAAACAATCCGGAGGTCCTTTTGCAGTTTAATAGCAATCCAAACGTCTTGCATACAATTGAAAAATACCCACCTGAAATTCAACAAAGAATAATGGAACTCCGCCAGCTCATCATTGAAGCATCCGAAGCATTGGAGGGCGTTGAACAATTGATTGAGGACCTGAAATGGGGTGAGCCAAGCTATTTAACAAAAATCGGCAGTACTGTAAGAATGGGATGGAAAGAAACCAATCCGGATTATTATTGTCTCTATTTTCATTGCCAAACAAAACTGGTTGAAACGTTTCGCACCTTGTTCCCGAACCTGTTCACATATGAAGGCAAACGTGCAATAGTATTTCATATGAATGATGACATTCCGAAAAACGAGATCAAATTGTGCGTCAGCAAAGCATTGGAATATCACCGCGTCAAGCATCTACCCCTGCTGGGAATTTAGAACAAGGTACATTTCTCATAAAAATCTATTCATTACTCAACATTCCAGATCTCTCTTTAAAGAAATTGCTTGCACCTGTAAATCAAATCCATTGATTAAATCAATAAAACCACATAACCAGGAAACCAAAACTAATAAAGGGCTGATTGATCTTGATTCCTTTAATCTCATTGACATTGGTAAAATCAATATGAGAAAATAATTTATATGTCAAGTTTTCAACTTTTGCGCCAATCCCCAGTTCAAAGCCAAAAGATGAACTCTTTTGAGGATAAAACAATTGTTCACCATATGTATCATAATAATCATATTTATAGTTTGGAGGTGCGGAAGAAAAGAACAGTTCTTTTTTGGCCTTTTCACTAAAATCAGCTAAACACAAAGATAAAACAGGTCCCACAGAAACAAATACAGGATGCTGATTCATAGAAAACTGATAATTATACAAAATGGGTACTTGCAGATAAAGCAGTTGAACATCAATGTCCCATAAATAAATAGAATTCGCCCAGCCTCCCACTGACTTGTTGGATACAAATGCTCGCTTGCTGGAAAAGATCAATCCATAACTGGTAAATGCTCCTGTATCCAAACAATTCTCTCGTATGAATCCCAAATGAAATCCCGGTTCCATTTCAGTATGTATATCATAAAATCGTGAAACATTCACACCGGCAGTCAACCCCCAGCGCGTATTGCCAAACGCACATTGAGAAACAGCTAGAAATAATAGTAAAAAAATCTGGATTTTTTTCAGGGTTCTCCCCTTTGTTAAATATGAACCACCCGTACTTCTCAATGAAAATAAATAATGTTTAAATTTGTGTTCCGCTGTGCTTGTCCGCTTGCTGGCGGATTCATTTGTGGTTAATATTTATCCTTTATCAATCACAGCTATAACACAACTTTCCCATCCTCAACATACTTTTTAGTTGCCGTATCAAAAGGCAGATCATGCCCACCCATAATGATCCCTTCAAAGTCTTCAATGCGGGCTTTGCTGGTCACATACGAATCCGAGTTGTAACGCGGTACGGTCTCGCGCAGATTTCGCTTCCAGAACAACCTGCTCGGCATGGCATCCCCTGCCAGCAGCATATTTCGGGTTTCCCCTTTTATCAGCACAGAATAGTGCCCCGGTGTGTGACCGGGTGTGGACCAGAACTCTAAATACTCTGGCAAATCAGGATCGTCTTCAATCCATTCGATCTTGTCAGCAGGACCAATCCCCTGAATGTTCCAGAACCGTTCGGCTGTGCGCTGGGCTGAAACTGCATGGCGTTCCGCCTGTTTGGAGGTATACTCGGGGAAATATTTTAAAAATACGGACAACGGATCGTTCGTCTCTAAAATTGCTGCAGAAAACTCGCGCGTAAAATCATAATCGGTTTTGCTAAGCACTATGCGCGCGTTTTTGAATGCCGGATTGTTGCCCGCATGGTCCGGGTGCACATGGGTATTGAGAACAATATCTATATCCTCAACCCCAAGCCCCACCGAATCCAGTTGTTTGAAAATATCATCATGCCCCACATATCCGGTATCCACCAGAATGGTCGCATCCGGGGATTTGATAACAGCGGCCATCAGCCACATATTGACTTTACGGCCGCCAAAGTTGGGCATTTTCATTGCCAGGGGAATTACCGAGACCATTATTCACCCAACATGTGTGTAACCATTCCACTCAGCAGTTTGGGTTCAAACCAGGTGGACTTGGGTGGCATTACCATGCCTGCGTCCGCAACATCCATCACCTGTCCCATCTGGGTAGGATACAATGCAAAAGCTACTGCAAAATCTCCACTGTTGACCAGTTTTTCAAGCGTCTGAATACAGTCCAGTCCACCCACAAATTTAATACGGGTATCGGTACGGGGGTCCTGAATGTTCAACATGGGATTCAAAACCAGATCCTGCAGCAACGCCACATCCAAACGGCCTACTTCATCTCTGCCGGTCATCATGGACTCGTTTGCGGAAATCAAATGCCATTTGCCTTCAAGGTAAACACCAAAACTGTTTTTGCTTTCAGGACCTTTAAAATCTCCGCTGAAAGGTTCAAAAACAAAACCAGCGGATTTAATTTTCTCCAACAATTCAGCTGCAGTATTACCATTCAGATCTTTAACAACCCGGTTATAGGGCAATATCAACAATTCATCCTCAGGAAAACTCACCGTGAGAAAAAAATTAAATTCTTCATTTCCTGTAAAATCGGGATTCTCTGCTCGCATGCGTTTACAATACTCGGCAGCACCTTCGGAACGATGGTGACCATCCGCAATATACAATACAGGTATATTATCAAACGCAGCTTTGATTTCACTGACCTGTTTTTCATCATTAACCAGATAAAAGATATGTCGAATATCAAAATGGCTTGTAAAGTCATAAACTGGTTCGGTTTCCATTGCTGCCTGGATCAATGATCTGACTTTGTCATTTTGTTTATATGCTAAAAAAATGGGGCCCGTCTGCGCTTCCAATGCCAACATTAAATTCACACGATCGTTCACTTTATCAGGACGTGTATGCTCGTGCTTTTTCACAATATTGTTCATATACTCTTCTACAGACGCACAGGCTACAAGTCCGGTTTGTTCGTGGTCACCCATAATTTGTTTATATATATAATAACAAGGCTTTTCATCCTGAATCAGGGTACCGTCATTTATAAATGCGGTGAGGTTACTTTTACCCTTGTCATAAACTTGCTGGTCATACTGAGAAATACCGGGATCCAGATCTATTTCCGGTTTAATTACATGTAAAAAACTTTTCGGATTATCTTGAGCCATAATCCGTGCTTCATTCGAATCCAATACATCATAAGGTAGTGAGGCCACTTTTGCAGCAATCTGCTGAGCAGGTCTTAATCCTTTAAATGGAATCAGTTTTGCCATAACTTTTCTTCCTTATGTTAAATTTAATAAATAAAACACAAAATTCGCTGAAATTGATTTCACTTTTCAAGAAAATCACTTGATTTGTACACATACTTTTCATTACTTTATGTACTTGATCTGAAAGAATATAATATTTTCAATATAAACATTCCAGCACTATTGCAAAAGGTTGCATTTCTGGAGCGAAAAATTTTGAGGAGTAGATGACAGAACCGGTCCGCATACTGATACTGGACGATTCCGAAACCGACACTGAATTGATTATCCGAGAGCTGAACAAAGACGAAATACCGTTTACCTCTTTTGCGGTTGATAATAAAATTGACTTTGTTAATGCGTTAAAAGAATACAGACCCGACCTGGTTTTGTCTGATTTTAACTTGCCGAATTTAACTGGCCTGGATGCAATTGACTTGGTCCAATCGCTAAAACCTACAATTCCATTAATTATTGTAACAGGCGATCTGGACGAGCAAACAGCAATCCAATGCATTCAAAACGGTGCCTGGGATTATGTTTTAAAAGACAATCTTGCCCGCATGCCCCGAATTGTACGTAATGCATTGATCCACAAAAACACTCTTTCCCACAAAGAACACGAACAAACAGTATACAAAAAGTATATTCAACAATTTGAAAGCATTTTAAGTTCCATGCAAAACGCAATGATAGTCGTTTATGATTACGATGGCGTTTATACACAAGCATGGGTTAGTCCACAAATATATGAGCATTACGGAATCAGTGCCGATATGCTGGTTGGCAAATCTCTGTCTTCTTATTACTCACCCAAAGATGCAATCAACAGAATCACCCAGATCCACAATGTATTTGATACCGGTGAAACAATTAATGATACTTTTTTGATAAAGCTACCCAAAGGTGAATTTTGGCTGGATATTACGTTGTCACCCCTTAGAAACGAAACCAAAAAAATTACGGGTGTTATAGGATTTCTGCTAGACGTTACCGAAAGGACCAAAGCTGAAAATGAACTGATTCGCCTAGCAACAGCCTTTGAACAGGTTGCAGAATGTATTGTAATAACAGATACCAATGCCAATATACAATATGTTAATCCCGTTGTTGAGCGTATAACCGGTTTTTCAAGAAAAGAGCTTTTAAACCAAAATTGCAGAATTTTTAACAGCCAAAAACATGATAAATCCTTTTTCACAGACATGTGGAAAACCATACTCAGCGGTGATATTTGGAACGGTCACATCTTTAACCAGAAAAAAGATGGTACGGTTTACGAAGATGAGGTAACCATATCTCCAATCAGAAACACCAGGGGCTCCATTACCAATTACGTGGCGGTAAAACGTGATGTTACCAATGAAGTAAAAATGGAAAAACAACTACGCCAGGCCCAAAAAATGGAAGCCATTGGTACCCTGGCCGGTGGAATTGCTCACGACTTTAACAATATTCTTGCGGCTATTCTTGGCTATACCGAATTGTCACAAAGAGATCTCCAGGAAGACTCTAAGCTTTATAAACACTTGCAGCAGGTCTTGCAAGCCGGCTATCGAGCAAAAGACCTGATCAAACAAATTTTGGCATTCAGCCGTCAGGGCCAGCAGGAAGTTAAACCCTTACAGATCAGCCTGATCATTAAAGAAGTATTAAAGCTGTTACGTGCTTCACTCCCCACAACTATAGAGATACGTCAAAACATCAGATCACATAAAAGCCTGGTATTTGCAGATCCCACACAGATCCATCAATTGATCATGAATTTATGTACCAATGCAGCCCACGCAATGCGCCACAGCGGGGGAATTCTTGAAGTCAGCATGTCTGAAATAGAAATCACCCCCAGAGATGCAAATCATTATCACGGTCTTTCCGCTGGTCCCTTTATCAAGCTATCGGTCACAGATAGTGGACATGGCATGGCGCCGGAAATCTCTGAAAGAATTTTTGAGCCCTATTTTACAACAAAAAAACCCGGCGAAGGTACCGGTATGGGATTATCAGTGGTTCATGGTATTGTAAAAAGTCATAATGGAGATATTTCCGTTTACAGTGAAATAGGTAAAGGTACAACGTTTAATATATTCCTTCCTAGAATTGAAGAGGCCTCTGAAGAAAAAGAAGAACAGGATTCTATCCTTCCCCATGGTTCAGAAAATATTTTATTTGTTGACGATGAAGTAACGCTTGTTGAGATTGGCCAGGAAATGCTTGAACAATTGGGTTACAACGTGATTGCCAAGTCAAATAGTACCGAAGCGCTGGAATTGTTTGAACAACACCCCTATGATTTTGATCTAATCATCACAGACCAAACCATGCCCTCATTAACCGGCGCCGAACTTGCAAAAAAAATATTGGAAATCAGACCAGAAATTCCTATTGTATTATGTACAGGGTTTAGTGAAGTAATTTCCGAAGAAAAAGCAAAAAAAATTGGCATTCATGAGTTTATTATGAAACCAATCTTTATGAAAGAAATTGCGTTTGTAATTCGTAAATTGTTAGATCATGAAACTGTAGAGGGGAAATAATATGGCAAAAATACTGATCGTTGATGATGATGAACAAATCAGGCTAATGCTAAGTGATCTGCTCAAACGTTCAGGTTCAACAGTTGACCAAGCCTCAGATGGAGAAGAGGCTATCAACAAATTCAACACGAACCATTATGATCTCATTATTACAGATATCTTGATGCCCGGTAAAGAAGGTATTCAAACCATTCAAGAATTAAAGAAAAATAATCCCAATCTTAAAATAATTGCAATTTCCGGTGGCGGTCACATTGAATCAAATGTGTATCTCGATATGGCTAAAAAAATGGGTGCTGATCTATGTGTACCCAAACCACTGGATATGTACAATTTTATCGATACTGTCAAAAAATTGTTAGGTGACGAAATCGTTTCCTAAACCATCATTGTCTGATTTCTATCAGGACCCACAGATACAATTTCAATAGGTACCTGAGTCAATTCTTTCAATCTGTCCAGATATTTTATTGCATTTTCCGGTAAATCTTTATAGTTCTGAATGCCACTGGTTTTAGTTTGCCACCCCGGATGAGATTCATAAACGGGTTCAATTCTATCCAACATGCTTACATCAGCAGGAAAGTATTCAATTTCTTTACCATCCAGCTTGTAGCCTGTACAAATTTTAATTTCTTCCAATGTATCCAGCACATCCAACTTTGTAACAGCAAAATGGGTCAAACCATTTACACGTGCCGAATGATTTACCAATACGGCATCAAACCATCCACAACGACGTGGTCTGCCGGTGGTTGCTCCAAACTCTCCACCAAGCTGACGCACCTTTTCGCTAAAGTCTTCATCAAATTCGGTGGGAAAAGGACCTTTACCCACACGGGTTGTATAAGCTTTTACAATACCCAGCACGCGGTCAATGGTTTTAGGACCAATACCCAAACCGGTACAAGCTCCACCCGCTGTAGGATTAGATGAAGTAACATACGGATAAGTACCAAAATCTATATCCAGCAATGCGCCTTGTGCACCTTCAACCAGTACATTTTTTCCTGCTTTGATCGCATTGTTCAGGTAAAGTGATGTCTCTGCAAGATAAGGTTCAAAAACTTTACCCAAAGCATACAATTCTTCCAGAACTTGCTCAGCATCAACCGGGCCCGCATTATATTTGGTTTGCAGGATCATATTATTATCCTGAATGCTCTGATCAAGTCGATGTTTCAGACTGTCACGACTTAATAGATCAATAAAACGAACTCCAATCCGGTCATATTTGTCAACATATGCCGGACCAATACCCCGTCCTGTTGTACCAATTTTTTTATCTTCACCTATAGCCTTTTCCTTTGACTGGTCAAGCAAACGATGATAAGATGTAATAATATGCGCGCGTTCACTGATCAGTAGCCGGTTATCAACTGTAATTCCATTTTTCTTGACAAATTCTATCTCTTCAACCAGCACTGAAGGATCAATAACAACACCATTGCCAATTACACATGTGGTCTGCGGACGAAGGATACCGGAGGGTATTTGATGCAGAATGATCTCTTGATTATCAAACACAACCGTGTGGCCGGCATTGGGGCCGCCTTGAAAACGAGCCACAACATCAACCTTTTCACTCAATAGATCAACTATTTTTCCTTTACCTTCATCCCCCCACTGAGCACCAACAATAACTGTAACAGACATATGCTTACCTATATATTTAAATAAAAAAAGCTCCGGTTAACAAAAAACCGGAGCTTTTTGTTAACATTTAAATCTTGCTAATTATTAAAGCTGGCGATGGCCTCGCCTGTATTTTCATAAACATTAAACACGGACAAGAGTTTTGTTATCTTGAGCAGACTTTTAACCCGCTCCGTAACAGAAGCAAGCTTCAAGTCGCCACCTGCATTTCGGATTGTCGTCAAAGCGCTGATTAAAATCCCTAGACCGCTGCTGTTCATCCAATTCACTTCAGACAAATCAGCAACAACTCTTGTTTTACCGGCTTCAATCAACTCGTGAAGCTTGTCGTTCAAAGCTGCCGCATCCGGACCACCCATTATCTTGCCAGACAAATCTAAAATAATAATATCGTTTTCTAAATGTTCAATAATTTCCATAATAATCTCCCAATCCGTTAATACTGCATGGAAGGTTCTTACTTTCTCTTTTTGTCAGCAGTACGATTTTGCCATTCCACAACAATAGGACTTGCCACAAACAGAGAAGAATACGTACCAATGAGCACACCAATAATTAATGCAAAGGCAAAACTGTGTATTACTTCACCACCCAAAATATAGAGTACTAATACTACAATCAAGGTTGTTAATGAAGTAATGATAGTACGGCTCAACGTTTGGTTCAAACTGATATTTACCAGATTATCAAAATTTTCACGACGCAGAATTTTCAAATTCTCACGGATTCTGTCAAAAACAACAATGGTATCATTCAATGAATAACCCACAATTGTTAAAAACGCCGCAACAACAGCAAGTGATATTTCAAAATTCAACAGTGAAAAGATTCCAAGTGTGATAAACACATCATGGAAAAGTGCGGCAACCGCGGCAACCGCGTATTTGAATTCGAAACGGAAACTGATATAAACCAGAATACCGGCCAGTGAAAACAAAATCGCCAAAATGGCTGCAGTACGCAACTCGCTACCAATTTTGGGGCCAATCTCCGTCACTGCACGGATGTCATATGCATTATCAGGAAAATCTTGGGTCAATTTAGTCTCCATAACAGTAGCGGCTTCTGCGCCTTCTTCCAACTGTTCAACACGAATGATAAACTCGTTATCTTTGGGTAAACCAATCCGCTTAATTTCCGCTCTGCCAAACCCGATGCCGCTTAACGATTCTCGGAGTTCACCGGGGGCAACTGTTTTTTCAAATTTCAACTGTAATGATGTACCACCCGTAAAGTCGATACCATACTGGGGGCCTTTATGTAAAAACAATGAAAAGAAGCTGATCAGGATCAATACCCCAGAGAAAATATAAGCATATTTTCTATTGGGAATAATTTTCAGGTTTTGTAATTCTTTAAAAAATTGCATTCTGCTTCCATCTCCTCAGAATTATTAAATACTCAACTTTTTAACAGCATAACGTGACGTAATTAAATCAAAAATCAACCGGGTAACAACAATGGCGGTAAACATACTTGCCAAAATACCGATAGACAACGTCAATGCAAATCCCTTAATGGGACCGGTACCAAAGCTATACAACGCAACCGCGGTGATCAATGTTGTAATATTGGCATCTAAAATGGTAGAAAATGCACGGCTATAACCACTATCTATAGAAGCCCTTATGGTTTTACCGGTCTTGATTTCTTCTCTAATTCTTTCAAAAATCAACACATTTGCGTCAACCGCCATACCTACTGTCAAAATAATTCCGGCAATACCCGGCAGGGTCAACGTAGCATGAAAACTTGCAATAACTGCCATAACAAATACAATATTTAATAAAAGTGCAAAATCCGCAATAATTCCAGAGGCCCGATAATAAAAAATCATAAAAAGAATTACCAGCAATATTCCGATTAATGCAGAATTCTGACCTTTTTTAATGGAATCATGTCCCAAAGAAGGCCCTACTGTATTTTCTGTAATAACATGAATAGGAGCAGGTAAAGCACCGGCACGCAAGGTCAATGCTAAATCTTTAGCTTCATCCATATTACCAACTTCAATTCTAGCACTTCCTGAAGGAATTTTTTCCTTAATTCTGGGAGCTGATGCAACCTTGTTATCCAATACAATTGCCAGGAATTTGCCAACATTCATACCGGTAACACGTGCAAAAGTTTTGGTTCCTTCATTGTTCAGTTCCATATGAACTTCGGCTTCACCAGCATTAAAACTGTTTTGTCCGCCGCCACCTACCTGCACCTGAGCATCAGTAAGTGTAGAACCCAACAATTCTGCTTCTTTTTTAATAAGATGCAATTCCAAATATTCCTGTTCATTCAGCACTGTATTTTCCATACCCCACAAAAACTCTGCATCCGCGGGCACTACATCCTGAACTTCAGGCATTTGTAAAATACGCTGTACTGCACGTTCATTCTGAACAGGAACGAAAATTTCACTACGATTTGGCAAACGACGCATCAAAGAAGAAAAGGGTTTGTCTGCAAAGGTTTTTTCATCAACAACAATGTCACCATTTTCATCTTTGCTTTCCGTTGCTACTTCTTCATCGTCACCAAACAATTCATTAATGGACATATTTTTGTCTTCTGCAGCTTCTCCAACTTCGGATGAATCCACCTTAGACTGGTCCAGTTCACTCACATCAAATTCTTCACCAAGACGTAACTTTCTAACAACACGATCAATATCATTAATCGTAGATACTACAATGTCGGTATCTTTAACAAGCTTGAATTCAAGCAACGCTGTTTTACCAATAACTTCTTTGGCGCGTTGAATATTTTGGATACCCGCAAGTTCAATAACAATTCGGCGTGTTCCTTCTTTTTGAATGGATGGCTCAGAAACACCAAACTGGTCAACACGGTTACGAATATTTTCCAAAGTACGATCAATTGAATCTTCGGCTTCTTTTTTCAGGTCTTCAACAATCTCATCATCACTTTGCCCTTTACGACCAAAATAACGATTCAATTGAATATTGCGGCTTTTAAAGTTGTCCGTCAATATATCAAAAAACTCTTTGTTTTCTTCTTCAACCTGCTTTTGAGTTGCCGTAATCACATCTTCAAGACGATCATCTTTGATTTTGGCTTTTTCTCTCATTAACTGAGGCAAGTCTACTTCATACACCAAATAGGTACCACCCTGAAGGTCAAGTCCCTGTCTTATTGCATTGCCTTCAACTTTGACAATCTTGGTGTTTAATTTAATCAACTCATTGGTTACTTTCAGAGTTTGATCAAGCGTATCACCGCCTACGGCATCGCGCACCAGGGTTTCAAGATCACCCTGTGTAACGCCGGATTCAATTTCGGCAACTTCAAGGCCGGTTAATTCATTAATTTGTCCAACCAGCGCGGCCTCTTTATCCTGAAGATCACCCAGTTGAAATGTTGGATATAGTGATAATATCGATAAAACAATAAATGTCACTATGAGTATCAGTCGAAACAGATGGCCTCTTTGCATAGATGTAGAACCTCCAAACGATTAATAACAAAAAACGAAAAGACAGACAATATACAAATTTTTACACATAAAAGTCAAACAAAAATCAACTCTTATCAGTCAATCAAAAATACAATTAGAAATTTATGAAATATGAAACAAAAATCCAAATTTTTCGTAACCAATAGTGAAATAAACCGGAGTTTTTTTATGAAAAAGCTGCTTTCTACAGCAATATTTGTCATTCTTTCTGTTCAATTATCTGCCATGAATATTTCGGTGAACAAGTCTATCTATATCGATGATGGTGACAATAGCGGCAGCTGTTCTACCGTAAATGGCAGCATTCATGTTGGTAATGATTGTAAAATATCCGGCACTTGTCGGTCAGTCAACGGATCCATACGCATCGGGAAAAACGGCCAAATCCGCAGTTTGCAATCCGTTAATGGATCTATAAAAATTGCCGAAGATACCCATGTACGCGGCAGCATATCCTCTGTTAACGGTTCCATAAATTGTAAATTTGGAACCAAAATTGAAGATAATATTGAAACAGTTAACGGCTCCATTACCCTTTATGGCACAACCGTAAATGAAAATATCACCACTTATAATGGTAATATATCACTGCGTAAAGGTTCAACTGTAAAAAACGATATTATTGTTAAAGACAACAAAAGCGATTCAAACAGGGAAAAACCCCTTTATATCATTATTGGTAAAAATTGCCGTGTCAAAGGTGATATCATCAACAAAGAAAATGATATAGAGGTTATTGTAAAAATTGCCAAACACGCAAAAGTAGAGGGTGAAATGAAAAATGTTATCATTGAAAGCAATTAGCCACCCAATACCTCAACTAGAATTGTTTCCAACATTTCTGCTTCTTTATCTGAAACCGTACGAATGTCCAGATACAATGCATCATTTTTAACATATCCCATTACAGGTTGTTTAAAAGTTCTAAATATTTTTCCGAGTTTTTCAATAGAGTGTTTTTGAGATGTAACTACTAACGCCGCACTCTTGATTTTTTCAAGGGGCAGAGCACCGCTGCCGGCCTGGGCAAAACTTTCTTTCAACTCGACTTTATAATCTGTAATGCCACTATTCTTTATTGCATTGTATATTTTTTCCGCCCGTTGATACACCTTTTCAGATGACTCTGTAAACATGCTCAACACCCGGTGTCCTCCGGATATTGGGTCTTGATGAAAAAACAGCTCCAACGTTGCTTCCAGTGCAGCATATATCAGCTTGTCACACCGCACTGCACGCATGATGGGATTCTTTTCTATTTTTTCAATCCACTTCTTTTTCCCCACAATAATACCACATTGCGGACCGCCCAACACCTTGTCACCGCTAAAGGTAACCACATCGGCGCCACTGCGAATACTATCCTGAACCAGGGGCTCATATGGCAATCCATATTGTTCCAGATTTAAAAGCACACCGCCACCCAGATCATGTATAACCGGTACATTTTTATTTTTAACCAATTGAGACAGCTCGTCGATACTCACCTCGTGGGTAAACCCCAACACCCTGAAATTAGAAGTATGTGCTACCATAATAGCGCCAGTTTCATCTGAAATAGCTTTTTCATAATCGTCAAGTTTGGTTTTATTGGTTGTACCCACTTCAACCATTTTCGCACCGCTTTTCTCCATCACATCCGGAATGCGAAAAGAGCC
Source organism: bacterium (assembly GCA_963693055.1). Lineage (GTDB taxonomy): Bacteria > Zhuqueibacterota > Zhuqueibacteria > Residuimicrobiales > Krinioviventaceae. Next base: position 29,137 of record OY843751.1, on the reverse strand, counting down.
GCCAATCTCTACCAATTGTCCACGTGAGACAATTGCCTCGCGATTAAATGCAAGTGTGTTCAGAGCAATAAAAACAGCAGCTGCATTATTATTAACTACCACAGCAGCCTCTGCACCTGTCAGATGACACAACATTTTACCAACATGTTCATGCCGAACACCTCTCTTGCCACTCTCCATATCCAGTTCCAGATTGGTATATCCCTGCATAACATTATTAACATGCGCTTGAGCAGAGGACGAAAAAGGTGCCCTGCCCAATCCCGTATGGAGAATAATGCCTGTTGCATTGATAACCGGCTTGAGTGCCGGTTTAAATTCATTGGACATAATCTGTCCAACTTGCTTAAAAATTAAACTTGTAAACGCGTCTTTATCTGCTTTGTAATTTCCCTTTTCATTAAGAATATCTGCTCTCAAAGTTTCCAATACTCGCTGGCACTGGGATTTGATTATATCTCTTGAATATTCTTTCAATAGTGCTTCAAAAGTACTCTCACCCAGTAGGGAATCGACAGAAGGTAATTGTTTTAAAATATCTTGTTTGCTCATACATGAACCAAATGTTTACGGGTATCCGGCAAAAACATGGCAGCAATTGCAGCCATAACGCCGAGTATAATTAAAACCATAAATGCGGATTTCATTCCAAATTTATCAGCATACCAGCCCAGAGGAGTTACCAGCAATCCTCCCACGCCCCAAGATACTCCCATCATCAGTGAAGACACCGTATTTACCCGGGAAGGATATAACTCCTGGGCCATGATAATTACTACCGGTATGGATCCATATATAAACACACCGGCAAGCGCCAACATTAAAAAGGCGAGTACTCCTTGAAGCTGAAGAAAAAGGTACAGGCATGGTAATGAAAGAAACAATGTTAATACAATAATCCGTTTTTTTCCCAAATAATCAGATAAACTGCCGCCTATCATTGAGCCTGCCGCACCTGACAATTCAAACAATGTTATGGCAGAGCCTGAAATAAACAGTGAAAATGATTTATTATGCAGATAAATCGGCAGATAGGTAATAAATCCAACAATGATAAACGCCCTGACAGAAACAATGACCCACAAAAACACCAGAGAGGAATGCTTTTTAAAATCCAGTTTTGGTAAACTGGCACTTTTTTGTCTAACCGGTACATGCTCAAAAGAAGGCAACGTTAGAAACATAAATCCTGAAATCAATATACCAAAAATCATGGTAACAAGACTGTATTGTAAACCCAGATAGGTCACAATAGGAATTATGATTATGGGGCCCAAAGCATGACCAGCGCTGCCGCCAGTGACAAAGATAGACATACCCAGTCCCGCCCGTCGACCACTGGCGCGGGTGGTATATACCGCAGATTGGGGATGAAAAGCTGCTGTACCCAAACCGGATATAATGACAAATAAAACCAGCATTCCATAACTGTTCAAAACGCCAATACAGCCCAGAAAAATGGCGGTAACCAATGGACCAAACACAACCAGATACGGATGTTTTGTCTTGTCCGCAATATGCCCGAAAACCGGTTGCGCGAGCGAGTTGAAAACAGACATGAATGAGATCAACGCACCAGCCAGAGGCAGACCAAAACCAATCTTTTCCATTAACAGCGGTAACAATGGTGGTACAAAACCGGGGTATACGTCATTCACAAAATGACCGGCAGATAGTACTGCTACGCGATCTACCTGCATGGGTTCCTGCGACGATGCGGGCAAAGGTTCTTGTCTTGAACGAAAAAATTTCATGATTTGGATTTACCTGCCCTAATAACTATAAATGCTCCAATACCTATCAACAGAATAGGAATAATCATATCCGCTCGTAACCAGGAAACGGACTCGGCATATACAACAATTGCCAGTAATAAGCATCCTGCAGCAGGAAAGATGGCCCATTTTAAACGATACTGTTCTGAAGCCAGTGTATATAAATAAAAAAAGGTTAATCCAACACCCAGAAAAAAAACAACCTCGCCAATATCTCCATTGGGCATGAGATTAAATTCTTCTACCAATACAATGGTACCCACTGTAAGCATTGCACCAGCAGGAATGATAGCCCACCAATGATCATGGTTCCGGTAATATACCATACCAAAGATCAAAGCTCCTCCCCATAAAAACGCGACTCCAATAATCTCTTCGGGAAAAAAACCAAAGTCCTTAAACAGCATGGAAATCCCGATAATAAATAGAAAAAGCGAAGGGATGATAGCCCACCAGTTCCCGTTTTTTTGACGATATACATGAAAAAACAAAAAAGACAATAATAAAAAGAAAACACCACCTAAAAAATCATCTGCATTATCCAGAATACCAATGTTGTTCATTAAAAGGATAAAGCCAAAAACCACAATTGCGGCTCCGAGATACAAACCTCGTTTTTTATCGTTCATGTCTCCCACCTTAAATAAATTACACTGTAAAATACAAGGTAAGCAATTTAAAATTTGTATAAAAGTTCAAAATTTAAAAGATTGCTGATAGTGTTGGCTCCTTCAAGCTCCTGATCGGTATCATAATCAATCATACCCATCCCATTGATCTCAATGCTTGAGGTTAGGTCCCAGGAGAGATAGAAAAAAAAAGAATTGATATTGCGGTTAGAATAAAGGGATAAGCCTGAATAATCATAACTGGTGTAATTGGGGTATCGCTGTGCCTGATAAGAATTGGAAATACTGGCAAGAAAGCCATTCATCATCATAATATCCAGAGTAAACACCGGGCCATGCGAATAAAAATCTTCAATCTGCACCGATTCATCTGTTTCTCCGCCTATATCATGCAATTTATTTCTAAACCTGTACCCCAATTGCAGTGTAAAATAATCCCCCAAACCTGTTTCAAACCCTGGTTCAACATTATAGTCCAAATAATCCGGGATTGATGATGTTATGGTCTCATACGCGCGGGATTCAACTTCAAACTCTAACATAAAGCGCGTATCTCCAAACAGAGTATAACGCAAATCAGCCAGGTTGTAAATATCACTGAAATTATTAGTGTACAATGAATCAATATACCCATGTACATATTGCCGGGTTCTGTATCTGAACATATCTGTCAAAGAAAAACGGGTATACAAGTCTGGCCACAATTGCGCATTTAAAGAGGGCTCATCATAATCACGTAAAGCATCCAGCCCGTATTTACGGAAACGTCTCTCGCCCCCTACTTTGAGACGGCCAAAGTCAGGTATGCGGGTTTCTGCTGATAATTGCAGACGATTTTGTTTGTAATTTGAAAAATACTCTGACTCGATGTTATACTTGCGCAGTTCAAATTCATCATCAAGTGAAAAAACAAGCTTTTCTATGGGTTGATAATAGAACCCCGCTTCAAAACTGTTATCAAAAAAGCTAAGCTCTGTATTCTGCTTATATGATGTTTTTTCAGAGGCGTTTTTAAAGACGCCGCGAAATTTATTTGTGAATTTTTGATAATGTTCCAGATAAATACTGGCCGAGTTGTATTCCTGACTCGATTTCAACTCGATCTGCATCTGGCTTTGTATCGCTTCTCCCTTTTCAAAATCAAGGTAAACCCTTAATCCGCCATGAGGATTGGTCTGTTCATCCGTAATGGTACTGTCTTTTTCATTAAAAACAAGACCAAACTTTTGCTGCCAGTATTCTGAACCCGTAAACGCAATAAAATCCCATTTCAGGGACGAAGACGGTTTTTTGTATTGAACACCAGATATTGCCAGCGTCTGGACCATAGGCTGTTCCAACAAGCTAATTACATTTTCCAGATATTCTGCAGCAATATCGTACATGCGTTCATCAGCTAAAAGGACTGCATCCTGCATTAGCGATCTGACTTCGGCTAAAATATCTGCTTTTACATTTGGATTTTGCTTGAGCATTCGCTCAATATGAGACATTTTTATCTGGTAAAGTGTATATTCCGCAGATGCGGTTTCATCCTGTGCTGAATCAATAGTGGGTTCTACTGCAAAGGAAAGCGTACAGACAAATAAAACCAACCCCAGAATACTATTTTTCAGTAATGCAGTGATCTTGTACAACTCCCAACGATTACTGATCAGTCATGGCCCCGGAAACGGGGCCATGACAGTCAATTTTATTTAATAAATATCATTCGTTTTTGATCAACAAACCGCCCGGATTCGGACTGCGCTTCCAACCGATAAATATACATACCGGATGCCAGCACAACACCGTTATTATCGGTTCCATCCCACGACAATGAATACGCACCAGCTTGTCTTGAGCCTTCAAATATAGTACGCACATTTTTACCAAGCAAATTAAAAATCTGTAATTTTACTTGCGCGGTATTGGGCAATACAAACCGAATGGTTGTTGACGGATTAAATGGATTGGGATAATTTTGCTCAAGTTGATACGCAACAGGAACCATTGTTTCCGTTTCAATAGCAGTTGTTACATCACCCAAAACAATAACCGTGTCATATACTTGCAGGCCATCACCAACACTCAGATCTTTTGAATTTTCTTCAGATGTTCCATCCAAATAACTTTCATCATAACCGGTTTGTGATGCCATAAGAGAATACTTGCCAGCGGGTACGCCATGCAGCAGAAAACTACCATCAGCCTCGGTGATCTCGGCTGCTATAACCTCTCCAGCCTGCTTTGCAACCACAAGTGCACCTTCTTTGGCATTACCTTTTTTATCTACAATCATACCTTTAATGGTATAAGCGCCTTCTTCCTGCGCTGCCAAATTGAAATTTATATCCGGTGTAACGATATCGGTTTCAACAGTTACTGCATCAGCGTCCAGCCATGAATATACATTGTCATAAAATTCACCAACATAATTCAGGGCACGGCAACTGATAATATAATCACCAGGAGTTACACCCAGAATTTCATAAGAGCCATCAGGGCCGGTTACGCCTCTGCGGGGTTTTGCAAAATCCAAAGGCATCATGGTTACTATTGCGCCTTCTACCGGAATTTCACCACTCTCATCCATAACAACACCAGAGATTCCACTACCGCTCAATGCGAGCTCTGCAAGGGTAAAATTAATATTCACATTAGAGCCGGAGTCTAAAAGTTCGATCTCATCTGCATCTTCCCTGCTTGCCTCATCAAGATACCATTCACGTTCATATCCACGTTTTACCGCGATTGCAAGATAGCTACCAGCAGGCAATCCCTTAATGGTCCAAAATCCATCAGCGTCTGTTTTTGCAGTTTTCCTCAACTTGCCGTCGACACGTTCTACTCTGACAATAGCATTTTCGAGCGGTGTTGCAGACTCGGAATCAACAACCTGACCGCCAAGAATTCCACCGGCAGACAATGTAAAATCAATATCCTGTACCGGCACACCACTTTCAACTGTAACTTTTGCAGCATTTGCAAGCGAGTCAGCTTCCTGCCAAAATTCAACCAGATAACTGTCAGCATTCGCTGCTACAAAAAACTCACCTGTTGGTACAGAAGGAATTATATAGTCACCATTTTCATCTGTAATTGCACTGAATTTTCGTCCATATCCGTACAAATTGCCTTCATAAAACGCGGCAACACGTACACCCTGCATAGATAAACCTGTGTTTTCATCTGTAACCGTTCCGGAGATACTGCCAAACGGGGCCAAACCTACTTCTATTTCAGTATGCTGGTCTTCAAAAATCTGCACAGGCGTTGCGGTTTCTGCCTCATCTACCCCATCAAACCATTCAGGTACAAAATCGGAAGCACGGGTGTAAACCAGGTAAAATCCGGGATTCAACTGTAAAGAGAATGCTCCGTTTTCATCTGTACGGGCAACATGTCTGAACTGATTCAAAAAACCTTCACCCGTCTGCGGGCTTTCAGATACCAATTCACGTACGGCTACAATAGCACCTTCGATGGGCGATCCATCTGCATCACTGGTCACAATACCTGTCAAGGCATTGGTCACTGTCAACGCCATATCAATACCCGATGTTTCATCAGGAGCAGTAACACTGACAGGAGTAACATCTTCAGGCAAACGAACATTATCATAATATTCTGCAACATATCCTGATTTGTTGGCAAACACGGCGTATGAGCCTGTTTTCATACCGGTAATTGCATATTCTCCATTTACATCACTCAATGCGTGATAACGACGGGTAGGGTTCACTGTAAGTACAGCTGTGAGGCTAACACCTTCAATCGGATCACCAGTGGCTTCATCGGTGATCACGCCGGTAATGCTGCCACCGGTGCCCAATTCAAAATTAATTTCAGTCACATCTTCCTCCACACCCACACTAACCGGAGTTGTTTGATCAAAATCTGTCACATTGTTATAAAACTCTCGTATATATCCATCAGCTTCTGCAACAACAACAAAATTACCCGGCACAAGATTATCAAACATATAACTACCATCCTCCGAGACATCCATAATTTTCCGCTGTACCGGAATTCCCAAACGAATGACCGCAACTTGAGCCCCGTCAATTACACTACCGCTTTCATCGGTTACTGTACCGAAAATAGAACCCGTAGGTTCAGAACTCACCAGTACTTCCGCTTCGCCTTTAAATTGTACACCTTCAATATCAACAACTGCAGTTACCGTTCCTTCGGCAAACCGCGGTCCGGCGGTAAAAACACCTTCATCAGATATCATTCCAATACTCCGTGGAGATACCAACCAGCGAACACCATCAATGCGTAATGAAATACCATTGGGACCCTTGGCAATTGCCGCAAATGTTAACGTTCCCATGGGTTCTACAATAGCTTGTTCTGGTTCAACAACAATACTAATTTCGGGATCTGGCGATTCTCCTACAATAACAAGCGCATCACCAGATACACGCTCTCCTTTGATCCTTGCGGTTGCGGTAATGCTTGCTTTAACAAACTCGTCTCCTGCTACAAAATAACCCTCGTTTGAGATTGTACCGGCAGTTTCTGGTGAAACACTCCATTCATATTCATCAACTACCAGCGGCATACCCAAATCCGAAAAGGCCTGGGCTTCATATTGTAAACCTTCACCATAATTAATCCATTGACGCTGAGGATGCAATACAATTGTTTGAGAAAACAGGGTCCCCGTCAAAAAAATGACCAGTAGACACACCAATCCTGTTGAAAATTTATGTGGTAACATGACATTCTCCTTAAAATGATATTGATTTTAAATGGGTAATAAACTAACTTGGGGAAAAGGCTCCGTTTGGGTCGTTTCTTTGGCATCCCAACCATATTTGAAACATCAACCTGAGCGGGGTCTATCCTTCTCTTAACAATCTAAGCACAGATCACCACCTCCTTTAGTGAATTTTGTCTAAAAAATTAAATCCCAATTTTATATATTCATTCGCAGCTATTGCCTGATTGCTTGCCAAAGCCTGTTCAGCTCGCTGCAGCATTTTTTTCGCTTCCGTTACAAAATCTACATTTGTTTCTGTATTCTCACGCGATTCATATTTATGGATCTCTTGCTCAAGCTGGTCTGCTCTTGCCCGTACGTCATCCTGATTTGCATCTGCAGCCGGTGAAGAAGCCGCATTAACAAAACGATTTCCCGCGTATATCATTTCAAGTGCCAACCGGGTACGCCCTTCACCCAGATATCTCTGCGCGTCATCAGCACTCGACTGTGCGGCTTTGAGCAATTCATTTCGGGTTCCGGCTGCGCTATTATCCTCTTGCCGGTCTATTTCATCCCGCAATCTTTCAAGCTCTTGCTCTACCCGTTCATTCATCTGAGTTGGCGTATTGCTCCAAAGACGGTTCAGCACATTTCTACCCAAAACTGCCCGTCTAATAGCAATCTCGTATCGTTCTCCGTTCAATGCTGTATTGGCCTGATCATAAATCCGCTCAACTCGGTCCAAAACAAAACCAGCCTGTGAACCGGATTTAACATGGGTTTCATTTTTTGCCGTATTTAACAATTCGCCAAGCATTTCCACCTCTTCTACAGCCTGTTCCCGAATGGAAAAACCCTGTCCCTGGCAGAGATCTATAGCACGCAGTAACAGCCGGGTATTACTGTAATACAAACCAATAGCTACTTTATAATTTCCGGATTGTACAGCCTGCAAAATATTGTGATATTGTTCCTTTGCCTGATTGATCAGTTTTATGGCCTGCTCATCATTACAACTGCCAACCAGTTCTTCTGCACGATTGACAAGTTCCAGATACTTTTCTTTTTCTTCTTCAAGGGTTTCCGGATTCACAGTCAAGCCTGATGTGCGAACAAGCCCGATTGATCTCTCAGCGTAAAACTTGGCAACCCGAAAATGTTCCATAGCCTTTCGTGTCTGTTTATTACGTAATGCACGTATTCCGGCCTGTCGGTTCTCTTTGGCCTGGCTCAACATTCGCTCTGCTTCGCGATTATTCATCCCCGGAACGAGCTGCTCAGCATTCCTTATCAATTCATCTATCTGCTCCTGTATCCTGTCAACAGGAACTGCTGAAATACGATCAATAGCCTGATTTATCAGAACCAAAGCCGCTTTTATCTTTGCGGCAGCCAGATTGTTTCGCCCACGATTAAAAAAGGATACCGCTTCATCCCGTTGTCGAATCGCACTGTCAATCCATTGTTCCGCCTGACTATCAGGAAACAGCTTTAACAGCTCCTGCGCAGCATTGATTCTGGAATTTAGCATATCCAAACCGTTTCTCGCGTTTTGCGCGTTAACAGCAGACACCAAAATCATCAAGACTAAAATTGTATATATTATTCTTTTCATCATATTTACTTTTTTTTATTATATCAGCAACAGATATGCCAGATCATACTTAAAACACTTGATAAAACGCAAGCCAATTAAAAACAACACGTTGAGTAAAATCTATTAAAGTGTTCTGATGTCTATCATGCTTAAAACGCACTATTACGTACAATTGGGTGTACCTGTAGGTACATCTGTCTATTGATGGAAAAAGGTATTCAACTCTGATAATATCTGTTCTCGCGATGCAAAAACGTTTTTACACTCTGGTAGTGATCTGAGAAAACGTTTACCATAACTTTTATTAATAACACGATTGTCAAATATAATAACACAACCCCTGTCTGTTTTTCGTCTGATCAGACGTCCGAATCCTTGTTTGAATTTCAACACCGCAAGTGGTACTGCGTATTCCATAAACGGATTCCCGCCATCTTTTTCAATGGCCTCGTATCTTGCTTCAATAATAGGTTCACTGGGCACCTGGAACGGCAGCTTGGTTATGATAACCGATTCCAGCGCATCTCCCTCTACATCAACACCTTCCCAAAAACTGTCTGTACCAAACAATACCGATGTTTTTTCCCGCTTGAACTGGTTTAACAAATCGTGCCTGTTCATACTACCCTGCTTTAATACACGAATGCCATGCTCAGATAAAGGCCCTTCAAGCTGCCGGAATATCATATTCAGCAGCCCGAATGAAGTAAAAAGCACAAACGCCCGTCCCTCAGAGACCAACAGCGCATCTAAAACAGACTTGGACAGTTCAGACGCAAAATTCTGACTTCGCGGGTCCGGCATATCCTTAGGAACAGCCATAATAACCTGTTCTTTGTAATTAAACGGAGCAGGCAATTGCGCGCAAATGTTACGTTTTTCTTCTACCAGGGTTAAACCCAGTCGTTCACGAATGAAATCAAACTTTTTGTCACTGGTCAGAGTTGCGGATGTCATAATAATGGTTTCAAAAGTATCAAAAACCGCTTCTTTCATTACCTGATCGATATGAAGAGGTGATACCTGAAAATGCAAAATTGACCGGTTACGATAGGCAGGCTTTGCTTCAATCCATCGAATATCTTCTTCGCCCGAGTTGAAAAGCACCTCGGTTAAAATATCTGCCGCAGCTTCAATACGTTCGGCATTGGCTTCAACTTCAATGAGGTTGTTCAACATCTCTTCGCCGTCTGAACGAACACCGCGTTTGACAGTTTCCGTTAACCGCAACAGCACTGATGACAAAATTTTCAACTGTTGAATAAATTCTTTAAAATGCGTATCTAATCCCGTATCATAGATCACCTGATCAACAATATGAGGAAGCAGGCGCAGCTTGATTTCTTTTTCTTCCATAACACCGATTTTTTGCTCACGGTTCTGCAACACCTGGTAGAGCGAGTCCATAAGCTCGTCATTCATAGCTGTGATCTGCTCAATCAGATCAACCAGCTCTCCATCAATGGTCATGATTATTCGCTGAACAATCTCATCCGGCACCATGGCCTTTTTTGACAATAAACGATGTTTTAATGTATGTAGATGCCCCTTGTAAATTGCTTTTTTACGACGGTGCAAACGGTTCATTATACGCACCAACCCCGCACGGGTAACCCGGCTGCCAAAATAGTGGGTTGCAACATGCTCCAGATGATGCGCTTCGTCAAACACAATAGCCTGGTATGGCGGTAATATAGCAGCGTCCGCAAAGCTGCCGGTTTGCCGGCGTACCGCAAGGTCTGCAAATAACAGATGATGGTTCACAACCAGAATATGCGCGCGTGCGGCTTTACGACGGGCCTTGTTCACAAAACATTCACGAAAATATTTACACCTGCTGTGCGTACAGGTGTCACTTTCCGCGGCAATTTTCTCCCAAACTGTTGCGGAAGGAATGACCGAAAGGTCTGCTTTACTGCCGTCTTGAGATTGCCTTGCCCAATGAATCAGCTCCTGTAGTTCTTCAATCTCGTGCTCTTCTGCAAGTGCGGCAAAATCAGATTCCACATCATCCGCTTTGCGCAGACAGACATAATTGGAACGTCCTTTAACCAGCACAGCCTCAAATTCAGGGTCCAAAGCCTTTTGCAGTAATGGAATATCTTTATTGATCAATTGTTCCTGTAAATTAATCGTATTGGTAGACACCACAACCCGCGTCTTGTTTCGCACGGCCCAGTAAATGGCAGGTACAAGATAGGCCATGGTTTTTCCGGTGCCGGTGCCCGCTTCTATCAATGCGATTTTTTTCTCGTTATACCCCGCACAAATGGAGCTCAGCATATCAATTTGCTGTTGGCGCTCTTCAAAACCATTTATATGCCGGGCAATAGGACCTTCTTTTTGTAACAGCGCTTCCATCTCTTGCAGATCAAGAAAGACTTTGTCGCGCTTGGCAAAAGGTTCAACCACTACGTATACATCGTCTACATCATTATTTACGATATAAAAAGCAACGCTGAAAGAATCGAGGCCCGAAGCAATATTCAAATCTGGAGATGAGGGTTTGAGAAAACCTGAAGGATGATTGTGAATGACAACATCTGCCTCCCGCGCAATTTTTAATATAGCCGGTACAGCAGATTCATTTCCCCGTGCAACAGCATCGACCTTGTGAACAATCAAATCTTCTTCGGTATATCCTACAAAAAAGACTTCGTTGCCACTGGCTTCGGCAATAGCTTGCCGCATGGTTTCGATCGCCTCAGGGGATATATATTTTTCTATATTCAACGCATGCCTCAGGAAGGAAGCACTTCTTTGGTGGGTTCCAGATATTCAGCTTTGTAGCCAATGTCTCTGATATAATTTGGAAAATCTTTATCGCCATGAGTGGTATATACCATAGCAGGATCAACCGTTTTTATAAAATCCAAAAGCTCCTGAAAATCTGCATGATCGCTCAAGGCAATTGAATGGTGACTGTGGAACCTGAATCCATTATTACTATTAGCCCATCCGGATAAAAATACAGTCTTGTATCGGTTTGGCATATTTTTAATACGACGAGACATCATCAAATGGGGTGGAATAATCAACACTTCCCCCTTGACCATTTCTTTTTCATACCAGGGAGAACAATTTTTAAAGCGTACCCCAAAATCATAATACACTTTGGAAAAACGCCATGCGTAATGATGCACTTTAACCTGGTATCCCAGATCACCTATAATCTTCATGGCTTCCTGGGCTTTACCCAGACCATACCCCATCACCACCGGCGTAATACCTTTGAGCAGGCAATCATCAATAAAGTCCATAATATCATCTACCAGCTTTTCACGGGAATGGGGGTTCACATATTCCGGTCTGCCAAAAGTGGATTCCATAATCAAAATATCTGCCTGAGGTATCTGGATAGGCTCACAGGTCTCATTCTCCTGTACTTTAAAATCACCGGAATACAATAGTGATTGACCCTGATATTCAACCTTGATCATGGCAGAGCCAAGCACATGGCCCGCAGAGTACAAGGTGATTTTAGAGTTGTCGAGCTCAAAAAGTTCGCCATAGTCAAGAGAGATAGTCTCTTTTTGTTTGGCGCGCATATCATGAAAACGCAGAGTGGCTGGTGTGCCCAGCACCTTGTCATGATTTTTTAAATGATCACTATGTCCGTGTGAAATAAAAGAAAAGGGAGTTTTTCGATGTGCATCAATCCAAAAAGGGGTATGTTTTAATTTTACGCCGCGAACATCATATGAAAACATAAGCTTTAAAATTTGTTAAAATATCTAGTTAATTTTATCCAAAAAGTACTGATGAACCATAGGATCATCAGACAATTCCGGGTGAAAAGATGCCACCAGAATATTACCTTGTTCGGCAAGCACAACATTATCATTGTGCCAGCCCAAAGGTTTTACTCCATTACCGCAGGATATAATTCTGGGTGCTCTTATAAAGACACCTTCATACTTTTCATTATTGCCGTTTAATTCCAGACGAACATCATCAATAAATGAATCCACCTGACGACCATAAGCGTTCCGTGCGGTTTCAATATCGATCAAACCCAACGTATCGACCGGTTCACGGGTAATGGTCTTTGACAACATGATCAATCCGGCACAGGTCCCAAAAACCGGGTGATCTTGAGCAAACTCGATCACCGGTTTCCACATGTCATGCTTTTTCAACAGCAATGACAGGGTGGTAGACTCGCCACCCGGAATAATGAGACCACCACATTTATTTAGTTCAGTAACCGTTTTTACCAAAAGAACGTTGACGCCCAGAGAATCCAGCATTTTCTGATGTTTATCAAAATCACCCTGAAGCGCTAAAATACCGACTGTTTTCATATACACAATCCGAAAATGCCGGCCCGCTTACCAACCACGGTCAGCCATCCGCTCCTCTTTTGGGATCGATGACATTTCAAGACCCGGCATGGCGTCGCCCAGTCCTTCTGAAACACGGGCAATCAAATCAAAATCCATATAATGAGTTGTAGCAGAAACAATTGCTTTTGCACGGGCTTCGGGGTCATCAGATTTAAAAATACCACTGCCAACAAACACGGTTTCAGCACCCAACTGCATCATTAAAGACGCATCCGCAGGAGTAGCAACACCACCTGCTGAAAAGTTAGGTACAGGCAGTTTTCCGGTTTCTTTGATCTGATGCAGCAGTTCAACCGGCGCACCAAGATTCTTGGCTTCGGTTACCAGTTCTTCTTCACCCAGCACAGTGATCCGTTTGAGCCCGCTTTGCACGGTACGCATATGACGAACCGCTTCTACAATATTTCCGCTTCCGGCTTCACCTTTGGTCCGGATCATTGCAGCGCCTTCTGAGATACGACGAAGTGCTTCGCCCAAATTACGGCAGCCACATACAAACGGCACCTTGAATTTCCATTTATCTACATGAAACTCTTCATCTGCAGGAGTCAGAACTTCACTTTCATCAATAAAATCTACACCCAAAGCCTCAAGTACCTGGGCTTCAGCAAAATGGCCAATACGACATTTAGCCATAACCGGTATAGAAACAACTTGCTGTATCGCTTTAATAACCGTGGGATCAGACATGCGTGCAACACCGCCATGTGCCCTTATATCTGCCGGAATGCGTTCAAGCGCCATAACGGCTACAGCGCCGGCACTTTCGGCAATTTTAGCCTGTTCAGGAGTCGTCACATCCATAATGACTCCGCCTTTGAGCATTTCTGCCAGGCCTACTTTTAATTTAAAATCTTTAGCGTCTTTCATCGCTCACGCCTCTCTTTATTAATTAGAAAAGTAATCTAAATATTTAATATCAAATATTCAAGAAAAATACGCTATTAAAACGATTGTTCATTGAATGTTATTTCCGGTTTGAATGTCGGGTTTATAAACCCAAACGACGGTTGTTTGACGAGCGGCTCTCGCGCTCACCGGTGTGTTTTTCACATTTGGTCTGCGGCAGAAAACGTACGTCACAGATTTCGCTAAGAACATCCGGGCAATAATCCGTTGCCAACTGCTTGGTCTCCCGACACACTTCAACCTGTACCACATTTTCCGGCTTTTCAAAATCCATTACCGGCAACTGCAGCGTGTCGTGTGCGGCCTTGATAAACGGCGCATTAATGGGCAGTGCCGCTCTGGCGCCGGATTGTCTTTCACCTAACGACATGGACGGATCATCAAGCCCCACCCAGACGCCGGATACAATCTGCGGCGTAAAAGTTACATACCAGGCATCGGTAAAGTCATTGGTGGTTCCTGTTTTACCGCCCGCCGGGCGATAAAAATTATACCGTGATCTGGACGCAATACCTGTTCCTCGTGAAGCAACCGTTTTCAATAAATCCGCTATAATATATGCGGTTTCTTCCCGCAAAACCCCTTTACTTTGCGGGTTGGCGCGGTCTATAACATTACCATATTTATCTTCTACTCTGCTGACATAGTGCGGCTCTACCAAAACACCCTTGTTGGCAAAAGCGCCAAAAGCAGATATAATTTCAATAGGATGAACTCCAATAGCACCCAGGGCAATTGCGTCTACCGCCTGCAATGGAGTAGTAATACCCAGATAGCGGGCATAACGGATCACTTCTTCCGGGGGTACATCTTCCTGTACCAGCCTTGCGGTAACCAGATTCAAAGACCGCCGCAGTGCTTCACGCATGGTTGTCAAACCGCCCAAAGATCCGTCATAATTATGCGGAGTCCAACGTGTACCGTCTACCATATGCACAACAATAGGCTGGTTCAGCTTTTCATAAAAAGGCATAATACCATTATCAACTGCAGCCGTGTAAACAAACGGTTTAAAAACCGAGCCCGGCTGACGAACTGCCTGAACAGCCCTGTTAAATTCACTCTCTTTAAAATTACGGCCGCCAATCATCGCAAGAATATTACCGGTTCGGGGATCAAGGGCTACCAACGCCACCTGAACTTTGCATTTTTCCGCAATCAATGAATCTACATATGCGGTATCCGCCATAATAGCTTCCAGTGACCGCTTTTCAAACATGCTGGGTGGAACCAGTTTTACAAAATTTTTCCTTTTGTGCATATTACGGTTTACTACCTTTTGCAATTCCGGTAAATGGTTTTTCACCGCACTTTCTGCACAGGCTTGCACTCGACTGTCAATCGTTGTAAAAATCTGCATACCGCTGGTATAGATCTCGGTACTGTCTTTGGCGTACATTTTTCTACGTACTTCTTCGGTAAAATAGGGAGCAATATCTACATTTACGGTACTATCCTGACTTGCAAAAACAATATCTTTTTGGACCGCTTCATCATACTCTTGGGCAGTAATAAACTCGTGTCTCAACATTCGCCGAAGCACAAGATCACGTCGGGTTTTGACATAATTTTGAATACGTTCACTTTTTGCATACAAAGAAGGATTCAATCTTCCCGGTGCCTGCAGCATACCGGTCAAAACTGCGCATTCTTCAACACCCAGTTCCGTATTGGTTTTGCCAAAATATTTTTGAGCGGCGGCTTCGTAGCCATAAGTTCCAAAAGCAAACTGAACATGATTTAAATACATCTCTATCAGTTCGTCTTTGGTATAACGCCGTTCAAGTTGAATTGCTGTAAACACCTCATTGATCTTGCGGGTAACGTTTTTATCAAGCGTTAAATACAAAGTACGGGCAAGCTGCTGGGTAATGGTACTTGCGCCCTCTTCCTTACTTCCAGTCAACAGAAAGCTCAGTGTTACTTTGACAAAACGGGGCGGATAAATACCCCAGTGTTTTTCAAAATGATGGTCTTCTGTTGCAAGGATTGAATTAACAACAAGTGGAGCAAATTCTGATAAAGGCTTGTAAATTCGTTGATCTGTTAAAAACTCTTTTAATAAAACCCCATCTGCCGAATAGACCTGGGAAGGTAGATTGGGAGAAATATTTTCAAGCCTTTCTGAATCGGGAAGGTTTCGGGTAAAGATGAAAATAAATGCAACACCCAGTAAAACAATACCCAATACCAAATATAAAAACCTGTTGATAAATTTTCTTAAAACTGTTTTTACTTTTTTAGGTTGATTATTTTTTCTTCTTTTCATTTCTTTTCAGTTCATTGTCCTGTTAATATTGTTTGATCTGGGTCAGGATTTTCCTGTACAAATTCAGATTTTCTAAAACCATACCGGTGCCCCGCACAACCGCCAGCTTGGGCTCTTCAGACACAATAACGGGCAGTTTGGTTTCTTCTCGCAAACGAAGATCAAGTCCGTTCAGCAATGAAGCCCCACCGGACATCAAAATGCCTCTATCCAGGATATCTGCAGAAAGTTCGGGAGGAGTAGATTCCAGACATTGCTTTACCGCACTCACAATAGAGTCCACAGTTTCTGTCAATGCATCCTGAATTTGCATAGCCGTTATATCAACGGTTTTGGGTATACCTTCAATTAAATCACGACCCTTAACAGCAGTTCTGCCATCCGGCTTGACCGGCGCTGCACTGCCATATTCACATTTCAACAATTCCGCTGTATTTTCTCCTATCAGCAGATTGAACTCTTTTTTAAAATACTGAATAATGGCTTCGTTCATTTCATCACCACCAATGCGCACCGAGGTTGCGTTCACAATACCATACATAGAAATCACTGCAATCTCTGTGGTACCGCCACCTATATCAATCACCATACTTCCCACAGGTTGATCAATAGGCAGCCCCAAACCAATAGCCGCAGCCATTGGCTCTTCAATGAGATGCACTTCTTTTGCCCCGGCATGTTCCGCAGCATCCCGCACTGCGCGTTTTTCAACTTCGGTAATTCCGGAGGGTATACATATGGCAATACGGGGACGGGGAATTAACGAAGGAGATGATTTTTTTATGAAATAACGGATCATCTGCTCCGCAAGATCAAAGTCTGCAATCACACCATCTTTTAAGGGACGAACAGTAATAATTTCTCCGGGTGTTCGTCCTACCATCTCTTTTGCTTCAAAACCAAAAGCCAATATCTCTTGTGTGCGTTTTCGTATTGCGACCACAGAGGGCTCATTTAATACAATATCCCGGTTCTTTGCAAATACCAGCGTATTTGCAGTACCCAGATCAATTGCAAGATCGTTAGAAAACAGGGAAGATAGTTTCATATCTAATACTCTTGGTTATTATCTAAATTAATGACGGAAATGCCGTGTACCGGTCATTACCATTGCCATATTGTGTTCATCTGCCGCGGCAACAACCTCTTCATCACGAACCGATCCACCGGGCTGAATTACCGCTACTGCGCCAGCTTCTGCCGCAGCATCTACACCATCACGGAACGGAAAGAACGCATCAGAGATCAGTACCGAATTGTCAAGCGAAAGACCAGCGTCTTGGGCTTTTTGAACTGCAAATTTTGATGAATCAACGCGTGACATTTGTCCGGCGCCTATACCCAGTACTCTGGATTCATTGACAAAAATCACAGCATTACTCTTGACCCATTTACAAACTTTCCAGCCAAACTCCATAGCCAGCCATTCAGAGTCGGTAGGTTGACGTTTTGTAGCCACCTTGAATTGAGATTTGTCATCAAATCCCAGATCCAGGTTCTGCATCAGGTAACCACCGGAAACCGCTCTCAAATCATTTCCCTTGAATACAGGATTATCCTGGGGCCATTCAATCAAACGAATGTTTTTCTTTTTAGTCAATATTTCAAATGCTTTTTCAGAAAAAGAGGGGGCTACAATTACTTCCAAAAAGACTTTTGACATTTTTTCTGCCATCTCTTCATTAATTTCACGGTTAGCCGCAACAATACCACCATACGCGGAAACCGGATCTGTCTCATTTGCCATTTCATATGCTTTGGCAATAT
Source organism: bacterium (assembly GCA_963693055.1). GTDB lineage: Bacteria > Zhuqueibacterota > Zhuqueibacteria > Residuimicrobiales > Krinioviventaceae. The sequence continues at coordinate 11,152 of OY843751.1, read as the reverse complement.
CTTCATCCATTGCCGCGCCACAGGGATTATTATGCTTTAATATTACAACACCGGGACGATCAAATTCTTGCGACAATCCAATTGCAGCATTCAGATCCAAAATATTATTAAAGCTGAGTTCTTTGCCATGAAGCTTGTTGGCAGCAACAATACCATAAGGTTCAAGCGTTGCATCAGCATAATATGCAGCTTTCTGATGGGGATTTTCACCGTATCTCAATCCCTGGACTTTTTTCAATTTTAAATTTATTGTTTCAGGCATTTCTGCTTCTTCTGTACCTTTGGCAAGATATGCCGAAATCGCTGTATCATATTCAGATGTGCGTTGAAAAGCTGCGAGTGACAAGGCTTTGCGGGTTTCCAGAGCAAGACTGCCATTTCCCGCTTCCAGTTCATTTATAACCGTTTCATATTGTGAAGCATCGGTCAATACAGCAACGCCCGGAAAATTCTTGGCTGCCGCACGGATCATACAGGGACCGCCTATATCAATATTCTCGAGAGCTGTATCAATGGTAACATCGGGCTGGGCTACTGTTTTTTCAAAAGGATACAGGTTTACAACTACCATATCAATAGGGGTAATGTCATGCGCTTTAATTTCTTCCATCTGCTCGGGTTTACTACGCTTGGCAAGAATGCCGCCATGCACACGGGGATGAAGGGTTTTTACGCGTCCTCCCAGTATTTCAGGGAATCCGGTAACATCTGATACAGAGGTAACGGCTATGCCGTTTTCAGTTAAATGTTTTGCTGTTCCACCTGTCGATAAAATTTCCACACCCATTTCTTCAAGTTTTTTTGCAAAATCAACCAGTCCGGTCTTGTCATAAACACTAATTAATGCCCGTTTTATATTAACGTCTGCTGACACCTGAAACTCCTTTATTTATAATTTTCAGTATTAAATAATTACCAATATAGTAAAAAATACATCTTTATGCAATAACGCACATTGCTCAGTCGTCTTTAATGACGACTTTCCTGCCGTCTATTGTGATGCACCTGTCAGCGAAATATTTGATGGCTTGCGGATAGATTTCATGCTCTATCTTGAGAACACGCTGATGCAGGGTTTCTACCGTATCATCACATTTTACCGGTACACATTTCTGGCAAACCGGGGGACCGGTATCGTACTCTTCATCTACTATATGCACGGTAGCACCGGATACTTTGGCGCCATAATCCAGAACGGCCTGATGCACATTTTTACCATACAAGCCTTGCCCGCCAAAGGATGGTAATAACGCCGGGTGAATATTCAGCATTCTACCCTTGTATGCACGGACTACCTCTATTGGTACTTTGCGCATATAACCCGCCAGCACAACCAGATCGGTTTCATATTGTTCCAGCACACTTAACATGTGGTCAGAAAATGCTTTAAAATCTTCAAAGTGTGTATGGGAAATATGATGAGACGGAATATTGTGCTGCTTTGCCAGCTCCATTGCACCCGCTTTTGATTTGTTGCAAATAATCGTAACCACTTTGGCGTTTATCTCACCAGCTTCAATGTGCTTCAATATGGATGCTATATTTGATCCCCTGCCGGAAGCAAAAGCAGCAATTCTTAAAGGAGCATTGGTTTTATCTGCCATTTACTAAAGACTCCATATATGTTAATTTTTCCTGATTTGTGTCAAGTAAAGATTCTATGCCCAAAGGCAGCGAAATCTTGATATCCGCATGACCGTAAAAAACATTACCTATTACCGGAATAGTCAGGTCTGCTATATAATGTTCAATAATATCATCCAAATCTACGGGATTGTCAGACATTTTATCAACACAATCCTTAAACTGTCCCAAAATTAAACCCTTAATCTTGTACAATACCCCCGAATTTTTCAACTGCGCAAACAATCGATCAATTTTATACAGATCTTCACCAACATCTTCAAGAAACAAAATACTGTTTTTAAAATTCGGCATAAACGCTGTGCCCAACAAGCCCGTCAAAACAGTCATGCAGCCGCCAATCAGGCGTCCCCTGGCAACACCTTGCCGGTATACTTTGACAGGCCCGCCTATATCTGAAAAAAAAAGTTCCGGATTCAAACTGCCGGACAGCTGATGCCAAAAAGATTTTTCAGAAAGTGTGTCCATGCCGGTTTTCAAATCCACAGCTACCATCGGCCCGGATAAAGAAACCAAACCAGCTTTTTTAAACAAAGCCAACTGAAGAGCGGTTATATCACTATATCCCACCAGCCACTTGGGTTGTTTACGTATAATTTTATAGTCTATTGCATTCAGAATTCGGGGTGTTCCATATCCACCACGGGAGGCTAAAATAACTTTGATTTGCGGGTCGCTGAACATTCGGTTAATATCGTGTGCGCGCTGCTGATCGCTGCCGGCCAGATAGCCATTCTTGTCTGCAATACTGCTGCCTTTAACAATTTCATACCCCCTGCTTTTTAAATATTCAACACCCTCTAAAAATGCATCATATTTCTCCCCAAACAAGGGACTTGCAGGAGAAATAACACCAATGCTGTCGCCGGGCTTTAAAGCAGCAGGTTTTCTGATTTTCACAAACGGTCTCTCAAGGATGGACAGGCCCGAAAGGGTATTTTCGGGCCTTGTTAATTTTATCTTAAATACATCTGTAATTCATACATGGATTGAGGATAATAAAAACGGTAATCGCCAAAGCCGGTCTTGTCTACAAATTCAAATCTGCGGTTCAATCTGTAATAATTCCAGATCTCCCAGGGACGCATATCACTGGGATACGGATCACGTGTAATATCATCCGGTGGACCCAGCAGCACATATAGCATACCCCGGTCTGTTCGCCAGCCTTCCCGTTGCATTACGGAAAAATAACGGTTCGCAAATTCAATACGCCCATAATGCGCATCCATTGCCTCATTCACTTCTGTTCCCGGAGTTGGATCATGACGCTTCCAAAACTTTTTAAACTCATCCATTTTTTGATCATCCGGGGCTTTTTTCAACAACTTCCACTCTCCCGGAGTTGCAATATACTCTATCTGACGAATTGCCATTTCCAGGTTTTGAGCGGTTCCGGGTAATCCTTCCATCCGGATAAAAAAGTTTTTCTCTTCCTTTGCTTTTTTACCGTCGGCTTTTACTTCAAGCCTGAATTCATATCCATCCGGGGGTAAAGAATCTATAGGCAATTCTATTGAAGCAAGTGTACGGCTGCCTGTCAAATCAATAGAATACTCGTCTTTTAATTCCAACTTGGCATTTATTGCATCAATCTCGTATTTAATTTCAGCGGTGGCAGCATCGGTCTGATTATAAATCTCAAAATATGCAAAAGCAGGGGAATTTAAACCTTTGGCTACATTTGTAACCGTTGGAGAGATGCTTTTTATGCCCGCGGAATCAACATCTAAATCTTTGAGATACGCAATGTCAGACAACATAACTTTATCTTTTGTAAAATCTCTCAATTCAAGTTTAAATTTTACCGCATGGGTCTTTTCTGATTCAAGATCCTGAACTGAAACCGCAGCCATATATTCATCGGGTTCCAGATCAAACTGGGCATGCGTAGAGCTGTACATATTCAGTGAATTGGTCTCATCAAATCGCTCAACCAGCAAATCTTCTTTCCAAATTTTTCCGTCAACCTGGAACTCGTCATCATCATAAATGACCATTGTCACTTCATATTTAGCTTCAAAACCGCTGTCTTTTTTGATAAATTGCAAATCATCATACTTGACTTCTACGTATACGTTTATCCTGCTCAATTCGGGACTATCAGGCACCTGAACATTCACAACATCCACATTATAAGGCATTTCTACCCTGGCAGTTGTACGTGTCATATTGGGCTGAGCAAATATTCCAGATAGAGAGAATAACACAATAAGAGATATTATTTTCATAACTTTCATAATATTACCTTTTTACCAACAAAACCATACTCTATTATACTATTAAAACAATTCACATTCAAGTGTTCATTCCGACAACTTGGCATGCAAATCATAAATATCCGCATTAGTGATTTGTACATTCACAATATCACCAATTTTTGCTGATACGGGCAAAGGTATTAATACAGAGTTGTCTATTTCAGGTGCATCCCATTGTGTTCTGCCAATCGCTGCATGAATCTCTGTATCAATCTCATCAATAATTACCGGAATCTTTTTACCAATCAGCTCCTTATTCTTTAAATACGTTATCTCTGCTTGAAGTTCCATTATTTCATTTTTGCGCTGTTCTTTTACATCCGCGGGTACATCATCCGACAATTTATATGCACGTGTACCTTCTTCATGTGAATATGTAAATGCACCAAGCCGTTCAAATCTAAATTCCTGCACAAAATCAAGTAATTCCAGATAATTATCTTCCGTTTCACCAGGATACCCGGTAATTACCGTAGTACGCAGCATTAGTTCAGGTATCTCTTTACGCATTTGACGAACCAGAGACTCTATTTGTTTACGTGTTACGTTCCGGCCCATAGCTTTTAAAATGGAGTCCGATATATGCTGAACAGGCAAATCGATATATTTTACCACTTTATCAAGTTCTGCTATAGTTTGTATAAATGAATCCTGCCAGTGCGCGGGATGCGTATACAACAACCGGATCCATTCAAGACCGTCAAGATCATTCAGGTCCCTGAGCAATGTATCTAATCCGTTTGATTGCTTGAGATCTCTGCCATACATAGTTGTGTCTTGCGCAACCAGCATAATCTCACGAACTCCCGCCGAAACCAGATTTTGCGCTTCATTTATAATACTATTGTACGGTCTGCTCACAAAACCGCCTTTAATCAGAGGAATTGCACAATAACTGCAGCGATTATTACAACCTTCGGCTATCTTTAAATACGCAAAATGAGAGGGCGTTATACGAAATCTATCCAACTGCTCAACATAGGGCAGGTTCAGCCTTTTATTGAAATTTCTGAGTGTTGTGGTTATCTCGGTTGTATCAAAATATTCATCAACCTGGGGAATTTCTTTACGTAGTTCGTCTTTGTATCTCTGAGGTAAGCATCCTGAGACAAACACTTTGAATTGGGGATTGTCTTTTTTTTGTTCAACAGCCTCCAGAATTTTATCAATAGATTCCTGCTTGGCATCATCAATAAATGCACAGGTATTGATAATTACAGCATCTGCCTGCTCAACCAGATCGACAATCTCCACCCCATCACCAATTCCTCCCAGAATAAACTCCAGATCGATCTCATTCTTGGGGCACCCTAAACTTATGTATGATAGTTTCACTGAAACAATGCCTCTACAAAAAGGTCAGCATCAAATTCCTGCAAATCATCTATCTGCTCACCTAAACCAATATAACGGACCGGTATGCCCAGTTCTTTAACTATAGAAAAAACGATCCCGCCTTTGGCGGTACCGTCCAGTTTGGTTAAAACTATACCTGTAATATTTACAGATTCTGCAAATTTCTTTGCCTGCACCAATCCATTCTGTCCGGTGGTAGCATCCATAACCATCAGAACCTCATGAGGGGTGTTTGGATTTTGCCGCTGAACAACCCGATGAATTTTATCCAGCTCAGCCATCAGATTCACTTTGGTATGAAGTCTGCCTGCGGTATCAATAATCAACACATCCATATCTTTGGCAACAGCAGAATTGTATGCATCATACGCAACAGAAGCCGGGTCAGCCCCGGTTTGGGGTTGAATAACGTCAGAACCTGTACGCTCTGCCCAAACACCCAACTGCTCTATTGCAGCCGCTCTAAATGTATCTGCGGCAGCCAGCATTACTTTTTTGTTTTGTTGCTTAAGAATATTTGCAAGTTTACCGATCGTTGTTGTTTTCCCGGTACCATTTACTCCAATCACACTGATCACATGCGGACGTTGATCAAAATCAATAGATTGTTCCGGAAGTTCTTTGAATACCTGCGCTAGCTCTCTTTTCAAGAGATTGGTCACATCATCTGATGATTTTATCGGCTCCCGTTTGCTCTTTTCTTCAAGATTTTCAATAATCTTTTCCGATGTTTCAACACCTACATCGCTCAAGATCAACAGCTCTTCTAGTTCTTCCAGCACATCCCGATCAATCTTTTTGCCCAGTGTTACAACATTTTGAATATTGTCTACAAAACCGGCCTTTGTCTTGGCAAGGCCTTTTTTTAATTTATCTGCTAAACCCAATTTTATTTTCCTTACTTGCTATTATATAAACTCTCAATTTTCTCTTTCAGCTTGACAGATTTTCTGATAATGGTGTCCATATGATTAAAAAAGTAGATTAATAATGAAAAAGGTATCAGAATGATGGATATCCATAAAGCTATTTCTTTAACTATGGGTACCTGAAGTGTATACAAGATGATGACCAACACCAGAGATGCTGCTGTAAATTTTCCCGGCATGTTGGATTCCATAATGGTTCTTTTACGCTTGATAACCAGCATACTGCCTAAAAGGATAAAAAGATCACGGCCAATAACAATGGCAACAAACCAGGCAGGTAATCCCTTTTTCATGGCAAGAAGTAGCATAACCGAAGCTACACTCAGCTTGTCAATCAATGGGTCAAGCAATCGACCCAATTGTGACGTCATGTTCAATTTTCGGGCAAATAATCCATCCAGAAAATCGGTAAAACTGGCCAGCAGCATAAACAACAAAGCCAGCCGATCTCCTGTTGCGGTGCCCATCCATAAAAAATACAAAACAAAGGGTAAAAAACCCAATCGGCTCAAAGTTAAAATATTCGGTAGCCCAAAAACATTCTTGTCTTCTGCTAATAGTTCCCTAATACTGGATTTCATAAAACCCTCTTAGGTAAAGACTTTGATTGCCTCGAGAATTAATGATGGTTTTTTGACCATTGCTGATTTGAACAGACCTAAAATACTTCTTTTTTCCATTGGCAAATCAAGAATTACTTTGGCCGTATCATCAAGATCTTTGTCACTCATATTATACACAAATTCTTTTAATTTATAAAATATTTTATTCTTTTTCCCTTCAGAATTATGCCATGATTTTTGATATTCGCTGAGTCGCTTTGCTGTAAAATTCTTTTCCTGTACTGCTTTGCCGGCAACCATACCCGCAAATTTACCGGCCACCATACCATTTACAATACCACCACCCGAAACCGGGTTCACCTGTCTTGCGGCATCGCCAACCAGCATTAATCCATCAGCATAAATTTTGTCCTGTTCCAAACTGCAAGGATCGCCTCCAACTACAGTTGTTATTATTGCAGCGTTAGGGAAATATTCTTTCATAAATTCGTCAAGGTACTGGTAAACACTCTTGTCTTTTGAAGCCTCACCTGAAATACCCAATCCTACATTTGCCAACCCTTCCCCCTTAGGGAACACCCACAAATAGCCTTTGGGGGCGATGCTGCTTGAAAAATAAAAATGACAATAGTTCTCATCCAGATCAATATTTTGCGCAGTATACTGTGCGCAGGTTTCCATATCTTTCATGGGAACACGGGTTTTTAAACCGGCCCAACGACCAACGCGAGACTCTACACCATCCGCACCAATTACAATATCAGCCAATATTTCATATTCGTTGCCAAGATGTTTTACCTTGACGCCCGCAACTTTGCCATCTTTAAGGATGAGATCATAAACATAAGCTTTTGTTATTATCTCTGCACCCTCTTTGGCTGCAAGCTCTGCCAGTCCCTGATCAAACCTTTTGCGATTCAACACATATCCAACTTCTTTTGAATCAACTTTTACTTCCAAACCTGACGGCGAGTACAGCATTACACCGGTTATTTTTTGCTCAATCCACTCTGGCTCCAGCTTGTCTAAAACTGTCAATACACCTTTTTCACCAACACCTTCCGCGCATCGCACAGGAACACCCACTTCACGGTCTTTTTCAAGCATCAATACAGACGCTCCCGATTGGGCTGCAAAACGAGCTGCCGAAGAACCTGCAGGACCCGCACCAACGACTATGACATCATATTTATTCTTCATCTTGGGCCTCCAATGCGCGTATAGGACAGATGTATACACAATTCATACATACCGTACATTTATCAGTAATTTTCAGATCATTTTCTGACAATTCAATTGCATCATGAGGACAAACACCTACACAGGTGCCACAAAAATCGCACAAATCACGATTATAAATAATTTTTTTCATAAGTTATCCCTTATTTCATGCTCAAACTTGGGTAAACAATATTAAATCTCTTTTTATAATACCATTTTGAAAAATAGAATACAATTACTATTAATACCAGATACATTGGAAACCGATAACATATAACCAATGAGAGAAACAACGCTGCAAATTTATTAGTTGTAAGTATATTTTTGACTGACTGGTTCAGGGTTGTAAATATAAAAAACGGCAAAATCAACAGCGTAGGAATCAACACAATAATATCACGAGTTAATATTCCAAATACAATGGCAATAACATCTGAAATCAAACCACCCCATATTGCAGATCTGGCACCATATTTTACCGCTACGGTTATTTTTTCAGAGGCTTTGTCACCCTCTATATCGGGTATGGTGGTGTAAAAATAAACTGCCATCATGCCCAGGATATAGGGAGCACCATAATATATCATATTCCATTGTGGCTGACCTTGTATCATCCATCCAAAAGAAAATACAATAAATCCACCAAAAAAATTGGGCAAAAAACCACCAATGGGTTTGTTTTTCATAACCAATGGTTTACAGCTATACATCCAACCCATTACAATATAGGCCAATATCATTACAACCGCCAAAGGCCAGTAAACAAATGCCAAAATGCCAATTGGCAAAACAGTCAACAAAATAGTTTCAATATAAGCGTTGACCAGTTTAATATCACCATTTGCAATGAGAAATAGCTTTTTATTTAAACGGTCAGTTTCAACATCTTCAATCTGGTTTACAAGAAAAACCGCTCCCATCAAAAGCGTAAATAAACCCAAATAGATAAAAACGGAAAGATCATAACCCGCAATCACAACCAGCCTGGCCGGTTGTGATGCAGATAATAAATCAAAACGATTCTGTGCCCATACTCCGGCAAGCGCAATTGTCCAAACCGGAAAAAACAATGTTGGACGTAATACAAAAATATAGTCCAGAAATTTCAAACCCTTATTCATAAAAAACCACCAGTACGGGGGCCCCCGCATTTATGTAAAGATACTGTTATCAGGAATTTTTTGATTGTTTTACAGATTCATGTTGAAACTTGCCTATTTTTTCCTCAATAGGAATGGGATAATCTCCCGTAAAACAAGCGGTACAAAATCCATTTTCAGAAGAAACTGAACTCATCAGACCTTCTTTTGACAGGTAGTGAATACTGTCGCATCCCAGGTATTCACCAATTTCCTGAACAGATCTGTTGTTAGCAATCAACTCTTCTTTACTTGGAAAATCCATACCATAAAAACAGGGTGAAGTTATAGGGGGAGAACTGACTCGTATATGCACTTCCTTGGCACCTGCCTGACGGATCAATTTCACCAACTGACGTAGTGTTGTTCCACGAACAATAGAGTCTTCAACCACAACAACGCGTCTGCCTTTTAAAATACCGCGAACTGCATTGAATTTTATACGTACGCTGAAATCCCGCATATTTTGTTTGGGATGGATAAAGGTCCTGCCTATATAATGATTACGGATGAGGCCCAGCTCGAATTTTATATTTGATCTGCGAGAAAATCCAACAGCAGCGGTGTTGCTCGAGTCCGGAACAGAGATTACAATATCTGCTTCTGTTGGCAGCTCTAAAGCCAAATTTTTACCGAGTTTTCTACGGACCTTGTCCACATTTTCATTAAAGATCATACTATCGGGTCTCGAAAAATATATAAATTCGAATATACATGAATGCTTTTTCTTGCCCATATTAACTTTATGAGACACCAAGCCTTCGGCACTAATTTCAATCAATTCACCCGGCTCAACATCACGAACATATTCTGCTCTCACAATATCCAGGGCACAAGTTTCTGAAACAACAAACCAGGCATTACCCTTTTTACCAATACACAAAGGCCTAACACCATGAGGGTCACGGGTAGCAAAGATACGATCTTTGGTCAACATGATCAATGAAAATGCTCCATGGATCTGGTTCAATGCGTCAATAACCTTGGCAGAAAACTTTCTTTTTTTTGATCGTGCAATCAGGTGTGCAACAACTTCGGTATCTGTAGTGGTCTGAAAAATAGACCCTTCTTGTTCAAGGCTTTCTCTCAAACCACCGGAATTTGTAAAATTGCCATTATGACTTATAGCCAAAGGACCATCTTTGCCAGTCAGAAGCAAGGGTTGAGCATTAATCAAATGGGTTGAACCTGTTGTAGAATATCGATTGTGCCCAATAGCAATATGCCCTTGAAGGTAATCAAATATTTTCGGATCAGAATACACATCAGAAACCAATCCCTGGGCCACATGACGTCTTACTTGTTCACCGTCACTGCTTACAATACCCGAGCTCTCTTGTCCCCTGTGCTGTAATGCATATAATCCCAGATAGCTGTAATGGGCCGCGTTTTTATCTCCAAAAACTCCAACAATACCGCAGTTGGATTCTGGCTTGTCTAGTTCTCTCTGTTGATTCATATGGTTTTACTCTACATTATTTAATATAATAAGGCCAATTGTGATACCGGCACAATCTGCAACTAAATCTTTGTAACTAAAATATCGTTTTCTGATTGTACCGTCATATATTTCTTTAAAAAGTCCTAATGAAAATGAGAATCCTACTGCCACTCTTTTAGAGGAATGGCTGGAAAATGAAAACTCTTCTTTTGCAACATAATTTCCCAAAGCCGCCAGATAGGCACTGGTAATAAAATGGTGGGCTTTATCTGGAGCGAACCATCGATCCTGAATCGTGGTTTGCAAAGAATCGGGAGTTGTATATGTTTCGCAATACGCCGCCGAGACAACAAAAAGCAGAAATATTGCTAAATAACGTGACATTTTAAAAATAATCTCGCGTTGCTAAAATATAAACAAAAATCATGAGTATTGCAACCGGGCAAATGAAGCGAATTAAAAATGACCACGCAGATTTAAAATAAAAATGGTTGTTTTCCTTTTCAACCTCACCAAAAACCGACTTGACACCCCATTTATATGCAACAAAAACGGAAATCAATAATGCGCCCAAGGTAAGGGAATAATTTCCCAAAAT